>NZ_CP027557.1 GCF_014854695.1 Rhodococcus rhodochrous
GTGGATAATCGTGTGGAAAACCGGTGATCAAAGGGAGGGAAGCTGCGTGAGCGACGAGCCGAACGCGCTGGCCGATGTGTGGACGGACGTCGTATCCGAGCTGACCATCGACGACGGAATGCTGACGAAGAGCCAGAAAGCATGGCTCGCGCTGGTCAAACCGATCACGCTCGCACAGGGATTCGCCCTGCTCTCGGTGCCGTCCACCCTCGCCCAGCAATCGATCGAACGCGATCTGCGCGAACCCATCCTTCGCACCCTCAACCGGCACCTCGGTCACCGGGTCGAGGGTCTCGGTGTGCGCGTCGAACCGCGGGAACGCGTGGACGACCCCGCCGAGGATCCCTACGCCGAACCCCGTGACACGCTGCCTCTCGAGGGTCTGCCGGAAGATGCACAGCCTGTGAACCCGCGCACGGCAGAGCCTCGCAGCCGTGACCCGCGCACGGTAGAGCCTCGCAGCCGTGACCCGCGCACGGTAGAGCCTCGCAGCCGCGATCTGCGTCGCGACCCTCCGATGCCCCGGGATGCCGCCGGCCCGCGGGACGGGGCTGAGGCCAGGGACGGCGTCGGGCCGATGGACGGGGGATTCACCCGGGACGGCATGCTTCCCGGTGAGGGTGCGGCCTATCGGCGACGCCTGATCTCCTCGCGCGAGCACGACATGCTCGAGGCCGACCACGGCGAACTCGAGGAGGTCGACGACGACCGGGAGGCCATGACCGCCGTCCGCGAGTCGTGGCCGTCCTATTTCACCCAGCCCCCGCCGCCCGAGACGCCGCCCATCGGCAGCAGCAGCCTCAACGCGAAGTACACCTTCGACACCTTCGTGATCGGGGCGTCGAACCGGTTCGCGCACGCCGCGGCGGTGGCGATCGCCGAGGCACCGGCACGGGCCTACAACCCGCTGTTCATCTGGGGTGCCTCGGGCCTGGGGAAGACCCATCTGCTGCACGCCGCCGGCCACTATGCACAGCGACTCTTCCCGGGCATGCGGGTGAAGTACGTCTCCACCGAGGAGTTCACGAACGACTTCATCAACAGCCTCCGCGACGACCGCAAGGTCGCGTTCAAGCGGCGTTACCGCGAGACCGACATCCTCCTCGTCGACGACATCCAGTTCATCGAGGGCAAGGAAGGTATCCAGGAGGAGTTCTTCCACACGTTCAACACTCTCCACAACGCCAACAAACAGATCGTCGTCTCGTCCGACCGGCCGCCCAAGCAGCTCGCGACGCTCGAGGAACGACTGCGGACCCGGTTCGAGTGGGGACTGATCACCGACGTCCAGCCTCCCGAACTCGAGACGCGCATCGCGATCCTGTCGAAGAAGGCACGCATGGACGGCCTGAACGTGCCGCACGACGTGCTCGAGCTGATCGCGAGCCGGATCGAACGCAACATCCGCGAACTCGAGGGTGCCCTGATCCGTGTGACGGCCTTCGCGTCGCTCAACAGGCAGCCGCTCGATCTCACCCTCGCCGAGGTCGTGCTGCGTGATCTGATGCCGGACTCCTCGGCTCTCGAGATCAATGCCGCCACGATCATGGCCGTGACCGCGGAGTACTTCGGAACGTCGATCGACGACCTGTGCGGGCCCGGAAAGGCACGGCCGCTGGCCCAGGCCCGCCAGATCGCGATGTATCTGTGCCGCGAGCTCACCGACCTGTCGCTGCCGAAGATCGGGCAGACCTTCGGTCGCGACCACACCACAGTCATGTACGCGGACAAGAAGATTCGCAAGGAGATGACCGAGCGTCGCAAGGTCTACGACCAGGTGCAGGAGCTCACCGCGCGTATCAAGCAACGGTCCAAGCGCTGATTCCTCGAGCCTCGAGTTTTCATCCACAGGGAGCGTCCACAGGGCGCTCCCTGTCTCGTATCTCGAGAAATTTCCGGTCCCCACACCTGTGGACAAGGGTGTGCAGAACGTGGGATCTTTGTGGACGAACGGTGGACAAAGAATGAACAGTCTCGAGGAATCCACATTCGTCCTCGAGAACTCCTCGAGTTCATCCTCGAGTTCGACCCCCTCGAGAACGTCGCCCCACCAGCCTAGACGGTCGTTCGTCCACAGATTCCACAGGCCCTATTACTACTTCTGTGAGTTCTCTTCAGAAATCTTCTTTCAAAACAGGTGTGTGGAGAGCGTCGGTCCACAGGCCCTCGAGTGAGGCTCACGCCTCGAGCCTCCCGGCTTTCCAAGCAGCGAGGGAAGGCATAACGTGGACCCGCATCCCCCGGCTCCGCCTCATCGGTGTCGGGGTTCTGTGACAGACTTCGTAGACTTGTCGAGACCACGATCGAAGGGATCCACCGGGCGATGGAGCTGGGAAGTATGAAGTTTCGTGTGCCTCGCGAGGACTTCGCTGATTCCGTTGCATGGGTTGCCCGAAGCCTTCCGTCGCGACCCCCCGTTCCCGTCCTGGGCGGTGTCCTGCTCGGAGCCGACGAACGCGGGCTGACGGTCTCGGGCTTCGACTACGAGGTATCTGCGCAGGTCCACGTCTCGGCCGAGGTCATCACCCCCGGTCAGGTGCTGGTGTCCGGCAAGCTGCTCGCCGACATCACTCGCGCGTTGCCCCACAAGCCTGTGGATGTCGTGCTCGACGGCACCCGCGTGCTCATCACGTGCGGTAGCGCCAAGTTCTCGCTCCCCACCATGCCTGTGGAGGACTACCCGCAGCTGCCCGCGCTCCCGCAGCAGACCGGTGCGCTCTCCGGCGATCTGTTCGCCGAGGCCATCAGCCAGGTCGCCGTCGCCGCCGGCAAGGACGACACGCTCCCCATGCTCACGGGCATCCGAGTGGAGATCGAGGGCACCGACATGGTGCTCGCGGCCACCGACCGTTTCCGTCTCGCAGTGCGCAAGCTCGAGTGGATGCCCACCGCGGAGTCCACCAGCTCGGCCGTGCTCGTGCCCGCAAAGACCCTCTCCGAGGCCGCGAAAACTGTTGGCGGGTCGTCCAACTCCCCGGTCCAGCTCGCTCTCGGCAGCGGGTCGTCGGTGGGCTCCGAGGGCCTGCTCGGCATCGTCGCCGAAGGTCGCCGCACCACCACGCGCCTGCTCGACGCCGAATTCCCCAAGTTCCGCCAGTTGCTCCCCAACGAGCACACCGCGATGGCGACCGTCGAGATCGCACCGCTGGTCGACGCGATCAAGCGTGTCGCGCTGGTCGCCGAGCGCGGTGCACAGGTCCGACTCGAGTTCACCGAGGGCAGCGTGATGCTGTCGGCCGGTGGCGACGACGCCGGCCGCGCCGAGGAATCGCATCCCGCGGAGTTCTTCGGTGAACCGCTGATCATCGCGTTCAACCCCGGCTACCTGCTCGACGGCCTGACGTCGCTGCACACCGACAAGGTCTCGTTCGGGTTCACCACCTCGAGTCGTCCGGCCGTGCTGCGGCCGGCGCTCGACGAGGAGCCCGTGCCGGATTCCTCGGGTACGTTCGCCGCTCCGGACAGCGATTACACCTATCTGCTGATGCCGGTGCGCCTGCCGGGCTGACCGGCCCCGAGACTGGAAAGCCGTGTACGTTCGCACCTTCTCGCTGCGCGACTTCCGTTCGTGGAGAACGGTTTCCGCCGACCTCACTCCGGGGGCGACGGTCTTCGTCGGGCGCAACGGACACGGGAAGACCAACCTGCTCGAGGCCCTCGGATATCTGTCGACGCTCTCGTCGCACCGGGTGTCCTCCGACGGCCCGCTGCTGCGGGCCGGCACGTCGCGGGCGTTCGCCGGGGCGCTGGTCGTCAACAACGGTCGTGAGCTCGGTATCGACATCGAGATCAACGAGGGCAAGCAGAACCGGGCGCGGATCAACCAGTCGCCGGCCCGGCGTCCTCGAGAGATCCTCGGCATCCTCCGCACGGTGCTCTTCGCCCCGGAGGATCTGTCGCTCGTGCGCGGCGACCCGGGCGATCGCCGGCGGTTCCTCGACGAACTGCTCAGCACGCGTTTCCCGCGGATGAGCGGGGTTCGGGCCGACTACGACAAGGTGCTGCGCCAGCGATCCGCCCTGCTCAAGACCGCGGGGGGAGCGCTGCGGCGCGGGAGTCGCTCGAGCGACGGGGCGAGTGCTCTGGCGACCCTCGACGTGTGGGACGGCCATCTCGCGGCCCACGGAGCCGAGCTGCTCGCCGCGCGCATCGCGTTGCTGCACGAACTGGCCCCGCACGTGTCCGAGGCGTACCGGTCGATCGCGCCCGAGTCCCGTCCGGCGAGCCTGCGCTATCGCAGCAGCCTGGCCGACGCACTGCCGCCCGAGTTCTCCGACCCGGCCCGGACGCCGGCGCCGGACGATCGGGAGTTTCTCGAGACCGTCTTCCTCCACCGCCTCGCGGACGTGCGGTCGAAGGAGATCGAACGCGGCGTCTGCCTCGTCGGACCCCACCGTGACGATCTCGACCTGATGCTCGGTGCCGAACCCGCGAAAGGCTATGCGAGCCACGGCGAGTCGTGGTCGTTCGCGCTCGCGCTGCGGCTCGGCGCGTTCGCCCTGTTGCGCACCGACGGCACCGATCCCGTTCTCATGCTCGACGACGTCTTCGCCGAACTCGACCGACGGCGCCGCTCCGCCCTCGCCGAGGTCGCCACGACGGCCGAACAGGTGCTGATCACGGCGGCCGTGCCGGAGGACGTGCCGGCCGAACTGAACGGCGCCCGATTCCCCGTGCATGCCGAGGACACCGAAGAAGGTCGTATCTCTGTGCTGGGATCGGTGCAACGGGAGACGGACCCGATCACCGGGGAGGTCGGATGAACGACGAACACGCAGGTCCCGAACGCGGTGCCGGGCCGGAGCGCAGCGCGGACGAGCCGGAGCTGAAGGGCATCGATCTGGCCCGCCGCGCGCTCGAGGAGGCTCGAGCTGCCGCCAAGGCGAGTGGTAAGGCCGTCGGCCAGGGACGCGCGTCGCGCGGCCCGCTGCGTCCGAAACGACGACGTCGCGGCTGGTCGGGGCCCGGTCCGGACGACCGCGATCCCCAGACACTCGGTTCGCTCGCGCAGTCGCTGTCCAAGCAGCGGGGCTGGTCGGCGCACGTGTCCGAGGGCACCGTCATGGGGAGTTGGGCGCGGGTCGTCGGCGACGACATCGCGAGTCATGCCCAGCCGACCACGCTGCGCGACGGGATCCTGCACGTCTCGGCCGAGTCGACGGCCTGGGCGACGCAGCTGCGGATGATGCAGTCGCAGATCCTCGCCAAGATCGCCGCGGCCGTGGGGCACGGGGTGGTCAAGGAACTGCGGATCACCGGCCCGACGGCTCCGAGCTGGCGGAAGGGCGAACGCCACATCCGCGGCCGCGGACCGCGCGACACCTACGGGTGATCCCGAGCTCGCTCCCGGGCCGTACGAGGCGCGAAAATCGGAGCGCGTAGGAAATCACGCTGTCCGGGTCGCAAAGGGGCCGCTACGGGGACGTCAGCGGTGCGGAACGCCCGCTTTCGTGTCCACCCCGGCACAAGGCTCGCGGGCACGTAGGATGGACAGGAATGCGTCGCGCGCGTGCGCGGGGCCGATCGGAGAAGGAGAGCTACCCACCCGTGGCTGCCCAGAAGTCGAACAACAACAAGAACGAGTACGGTGCGTCGTCCATCACCGTCCTCGAGGGTCTCGAGGCGGTGCGCAAGCGCCCCGGTATGTACATCGGTTCCACCGGAGAACGTGGCCTGCACCACCTGATCTGGGAGGTCGTCGACAACTCCGTCGACGAGGCCATGGCCGGTTACGCGTCGAAGGTCGAGGTCACCCTCCTCGCCGACGGCGGTGTCCAGGTCGTCGACGACGGTCGCGGTATCCCCGTCGCCATGCACGCCTCGGGTGTGCCCACCGTCGAGGTCGTCCTCACCCAGCTCCACGCCGGTGGCAAGTTCGACTCCGATGCGTACGCCGTCTCGGGCGGTCTGCACGGTGTCGGTATCTCCGTGGTGAACGCGCTGTCCACAACTCTCGAGGTCGCGATCGACCGCGACGGATACCACTGGGAACAGACGTACACGAACTCCAAGCCCGGTGAACTGGTCAAGGGTGAGCCGACCAAGCGCACCGGAACCACCGTTCGGTTCTGGCCGGACCCGGAGATCTTCGAGACCACGACGTTCAACTTCGAGACCGTTGCGCGTCGATTGCAGGAGATGGCGTTCCTCAACAAGGGACTGACCATCACCCTCACCGACGAGCGGGTCGCGCCCGAGGAGGTCACCGACGAGGACGTCCCGGAGACCGCCGAGGCTCCCAAGACCGCCGAGGACGAGGCCGTCGAGGCCGCCGAGCCCGAGGTCCACAAGGTCAAGGTCCGCACCTACCACTACCCCGGTGGTCTCGAGGACTACGTGCGTCACATCAACCGCACGAAGTCGCCCATCCACAACTCTGTCGTGGGGTTCACCGCCAAGGGCACGGGCCACGAACTCGAGGTCGCGATGCAGTGGAACTCGGGTTACTCCGAATCCGTCCACACCTTCGCCAACACCATCAACACCCACGAGGGTGGTACGCACGAGGAAGGCTTCCGTGCGGCGCTGACCACGGTCGTCAACCGGTACGCGAAGGACAAGAAGCTCCTCAAGGACAAGGACCCGAACCTCACGGGCGACGACATCCGCGAGGGTCTCGCGGCCATCATCTCCGTCAAGGTCGCCGAGCCGCAGTTCGAGGGCCAGACGAAGACCAAGCTCGGCAACACCGAGGTGAAATCCTTCGTGCAGAAGGCGTGCAACGAGCACATCTCGCACTGGTTCGAGGCGAACCCGGCCGATGCGAAGACGATCGTCACCAAGGCCGTGTCGTCGGCGCACGCGCGTGTCGCTGCCCGTAAGGCGCGCGAGCTCGTCCGCCGCAAGAGCGCGACCGACATCGGTGGTCTGCCCGGCAAGCTCGCCGACTGCCGGTCGAAGGATCCGAGCAAGTGCGAGATCTACATCGTGGAGGGCGACTCCGCAGGTGGCTCCGCCAAGTCGGGTCGCGACTCGATGTACCAGGCGATCCTTCCGTTGCGCGGCAAGATCATCAACGTCGAGAAGGCCCGCATCGACAAGGTCCTCAAGAACGCCGAGGTCCAGTCGATCATCACGGCGTTCGGTACCGGCATCCACGAGGAATTCGACATCTCGAAGCTGCGGTACCACAAGATCGTCCTGATGGCCGACGCCGACGTCGACGGTCAGCACATCGCGACGCTGCTGCTCACGCTGCTCTTCCGCTTCATGCGGCCGCTGGTCGAGGAAGGCCACGTCTTCCTGGCGCAGCCGCCGCTGTACAAGCTCAAGTGGCAGCGCAGCGAGCCGGAGTTCGCGTACTCCGACCGCGAACGCGACGCCCTGCTCGAGGCAGGTCTGAAGTCCGGCAAGAAGATCAACAAGGACGACGGCATCCAGCGTTACAAGGGCCTCGGTGAGATGAACGCCAAGGAGCTGTGGGAGACCACCATGGATCCGAGCGTCCGCATCCTGCGTCAGGTGACCCTCGACGACGCCGCTGCCGCCGACGAGCTGTTCAGCGTCCTGATGGGTGAGGACGTCGCGGCACGACGCAGCTTCATCACACGCAACGCGAAGGACGTCCGCTTCCTCGACGTCTGATCGTCATCGGTTCCGCTCGACTCGGAGACCGAATTTTCATCCGAACCCCCGCTGTGCCGTAAATCACAGCGGGGGTTTGCATGTCGTGCACCGGAAACATGGAAGGGCCGTTAGCCTTCTTCGTTACTCGTGAGTACACTCCAGTCGGCCATTTGTACGTGTGGCTGCCGAAGAGGGGGCCGGGGGCCGCGCAGGGTGCGGGAAGGACTCACACTTCCGTATCCGCTGTATGTCCCGATATGGTGCCCTCACCCGAAACGTCTCGTTCGACTGCACTCGATCGAAAACGCGCTCATCGGAGTGCAGTGCCGACTGGTGCTCGTCGCCCGGCGCGGACGGGGTGGAAGGAGAGCTGTAATCCATGAGTGACAAGTCGCCGCCCCAGCAGCGGTGGTGGAACATCGAGGGGTGGGGTCTTCGCAGGAAGGTCACCGCCGTTCTCGCTGTCCCCGTGACCGTGGCAATGGTCCTCGGTGGTCTTCGTGTCGAGAACGAGCTCAGCAACGCCGTCCACTTCTCGTCCGCGGCCGATCAGGTCGCGGCCGTGCCGGACATCGTCGAGTTCTCGACGGCGTTCGCGACCGCCACCGCGAGTGCCGCCGCCGGGACGGTGACGCCCGAGGAGATGGCCGCGCTCGGCGACGCCTTCGGCACCATCGCCTCCGTCACGGAGAACCCCGAGCTTGATCCGGCGGTCACCGCCGACCTGAGCCGTACTGCTGCCTCCGCGCAGTCGCTCTACACGAAACTGCAGGCCGGGCCGGTTCCGGTCGAAGAGATCAGTGCTGTCACCAACGAGGTCCGTGACAGCCTGAACCGCGTCGTCGAAGCGATTCTCGACGAGGTCGACGACCGCGAGATCCTCATCTACGGCGACCAGCTGATCAACGCCTGGTACTCGCAGCGCTATCTGTTCGGTCAGGTGCTCGGTGTGCTCCAGCTCCTCGCCGACCCGACCCAGCCGGGCACCGCGCTGGTGTCCGCCTCCGGCGCCGAGCTCGCGATGCTCGACCTGCTCGCCCGCTCCTACCCGATGGCCGATCAGCAGATCGCCGAACTGCGAGCCGGCGTCCAGGAGCGTGCCGACATGGTCGACGCGGCCGGTTCCGGTCCGCTCCCGATCCTCAACATCCGCGCGTCGCTGCTCAACAGTGTCGACATCTACGGCACGATCATCGACGAGGCGTCGACGCAGGTCAGCACCACGATTCAGGACCGCGCCGCGGAAACCCGCTCGGCCGCTCTTCGCGACACCGCGATCGTGCTCGCGGCCCTGCTCGCGGCCCTCGTGCTCGCACTCCTCGTGTCCCGCTCGCTGGTCGGCCCGATCCGCCGCCTGCGCTACGGCACGCTGAAGGTTGCGCGGCAGGAGCTGCCCGAGGCCATCGACCGCATCAAGGTCGGCGACAACATCGAGGACATCGAGTTCACCCGGGTCCCGGTGCACACCACCGAGGAGATCGGTCAGCTCGCCCGCGCCGTCGACGACATGCACGGGCAGGCACTGCGCCTCGCCGGCGAGCAGGCGCACCTGCGCCTGCAGATCAGCGATATGTTCGAGACCCTCGCACGTCGCTCCAAGTCGCTCGTCGAGCAGCAGCTCGGCCTCATCGAACGACTCGAGTACGAGGAGAAGGATCCGGCCCGACTCGAGAGCCTGTTCCGCCTCGACCACCTCGCCGCGCGCATGCGCCGAAACGGCGACAACCTACTGATTCTCTCCGGTACCCGCATGCGCCGCGGTCACTCCGCGCCCGTGCAGCTCGGCGACATCCTGCGCGCCGCGATGTCGGAGGTCGAGGACTACCAGCGCGTGCAGATCGGTTCGACTCCCGACGGTGCCCTCAGCGGCGCGGTCGCGACCGACATCGTGCATCTCCTCGCCGAGCTGGTCGACAATTCGCTGCGCGCGTCGCCGCCCGACAGCAACGTCACCTTCAGCTTCGCGCGTGCCGTCGACGGCGGCCTGCTCGTCGAGATCGCCGACCGCGGTATCGGTATCCCGGCCGACGAACTCGAGTCCATCAACCAGCGTCTCGCCAAGGGCGGCGAGGTCGGTCCCGATACCGCACGTCACATGGGCCTGTTCGTGGTCTCGCGACTGGCCGAGCGGCACGGTCTCACCGTGCGCCTGCGCCCGACCTTCGACACCGCGCGCAACCCGGGTATCACCGCGAGCGTCCACATCCCGGACGTCCTACTGGTCTCGCCGCTGGCGTTGTCGCACACCGGTCCTCAGTCCCGCATCGAGATCGAGGCGGAGGAATACTCGGCACCGCAGGCGCTCTCGGCGCCCGTCGCCCAGCAGGGTCTGCCCGCGGCCGACGACCGGCACGAGTACGCGTCGTCGCAGCCGGTCGACTCCGCCGACGATGTCCGTGCGGACGACTCCGACGATGCCTACGCGAACAACGGCTACGCCACCTATGTCGACGAGACCGCTTCCGCTGCACGGGATGCGGAGCCGTCCTACGAGGACGAACGACGCGGCGAGCCGCAGCGCGAAGCGGGACGGAACGAGTTCACCCCGTCCGCGGCGTCGTTCCAGGCACCGCCGCCCCGTGAGCCGCAGGGACAGCCGCGCGACAATCAGGCACCACAGGCATCCCGCGAGTTCGGCCCGTCTGGTCTTCCGCAGCGTCGCCCCGGTGGAACTCCGGGTCTGCCCACGCGTCAGCCGGGCGAGACGCCGGGTCTCCCGACGCCGCCCCGGTCGCCGCAGCCGCGCCGGATCGAGCCGGATGCCGCAGCAGCCTTCGCGTCGTCGCTGCCTCCGCGCGGTCCTCGGCGCGGGCCGGACGAGACCAACGGTCACTCGTTCGACGGACGCAACGGCGACGCGCGCAACGGCGACGGCCGCAACGGTGCCGGGCCGCGACCCGACGCCGATCAACCTCGCCGGGAAGGGCTTTCGGGTCTTCCTCAGCGTCGTCCCGGTACCACACCGGGTCTGTCGCCGACGGACTCCCAGCAGTCGCAGTCCTTGCCGGTCCGTGAGCCCCAGCAGGGTTCGGCACATCGTGCACCCGCCCCGCCGCAGCGACCCGCGTCCCCCGGTCTTCCGCAGCGTCGGCCGGGCGCGACTCCCGGCCTGCCGGGACGGGCTTCCGGATCGTCCCCGTCCGTTCCGCAGAACCGGCCGGACGCACCGAACCGTCCCGACCTGCCGCAGCGCGCACCCGCGCAGGATGCACAGCGCGCACCCGCGCAGGATGCGGACCGCCGGCAGCAGGAACCCTCGTCGGGTCTTCCGCAGCGCCGTCCGGGCAGCACACCCGGTCTGCCGCGTCGTCAGCCGGGCAGCACGCCGGGGCTTCCTCAGCGGCCCGCTGCGTCGACCAACGGTTCCGAGCCCGATTCGGCTGCAGCGGTCTCCGGTCCGAGCATCGCCGACGGTGGCTCCGTCTCGCCGCACAGCGACGCGCAGCAGGCGGCCCGCCATCGCTACCGGACCAACTCGGCGAAGACGGCATCGTTCTTCCAGCCGCGGCCCGACCTCGCGTCGGCCCGTCCGCAGCCGGCGAACACCCCGATCTTCACCACGATGATGTCGGACTGGCTCGTCGACCCGACGAGCCTTCCGGAGGACCGCAGGAAGCGGGAGTGGCGCTCCGCGGCGGACGCGGGTTGGGAAGCCGCACAGCGTGCTACCGAGGCCCCCGTGGAGGAGCACACCACCGCGGGTCTTCCGCGGCGCGCTCCCGGCGAGCGTCTGGTGCCGGGTGCCGTTCGGGCACCGGCAACGGGTGAGCTGCCGAGGACCATTCGACGTCGAGACCCGGAAGCCATCCGGGCCAACTTGAGCCGCCATCAGCAGGGTGTCCGCAACGGACGCGCCTCGGCGAATTCCAGCAATCGCGAGAACGACGAACAGGGAGTTCGATGAATATTGATCATGGATCCGACGCAGCTCGTCCATTGGACTGGTTGGTTTCCAACTTCGCGCGCGAAGTCCCGGGTGTCTCGCATGCCGTGCTCGTGTCCGCCGACGGTCTGCTCATGGCCGCCAGCGCCCACCTCCCGGTGGATCGTGCCGAGCAGCTCGCTGCGGTGACCTCGGGCCTGGCCAGCCTGTCCAACGGTGTGTCGCAGTTGTTCGACGGTGGTGGTGTGCTGCAGTCCGTCGTGGAGATGCAGCACGGCTACCTGCTGCTGATGAGCGTCGGCGACGGCTCGCACCTGGCGGCTCTGACCGCCTCCGAGTGCGATATCGGACAGGTCGGTTACGAGATGGCGCTCCTGGTCGATCGAGTGGGTGCTTCGGTCGAAGCCACCCCGCGGGTCGGTCTAGGGTCCTGACGTCGAGGTGGCCATGGAATCGCGGAAGCCGGAGTCGGTGCCGGACCAGCCCAGTCTGGTCCGGCCCTACTCCCTGACTTCGGGACGTACGAGTCCTGCGGTCGAACTGGCGTTGGAGGCGCTCATCCAGGCCATTCCGGGAACCGACGATCGGTCCCGGGATCTGGACAACATCAACGCCACGATCCTGGAGCTGTGCAAGGAATCACCCTCCGTCGCGGAGATCGCTGCGCGCGTGGGGGTGCCGATCGGCGTGGCACGCGTGCTCGTCGCCGATCTCGTCGAAGCCGGACACGTACAGATCCTGGCCACGCTGAAAGACGATTCGAGCGACGCGGAGCGTCGTGAGCTGATTGAAAGGGTCCTCAGTGGACTTCGCGAACTCTAACGCCACGAAGCGCGTGACCTCGACCAAGATCGTGATCGCCGGAGGCTTCGGCGTCGGTAAGACGACTCTGGTCGGGGCGGTGTCGGAAATCGTGCCGCTTCGTACCGAGGCGCTCGTGACGAACGCCAGCGACGGCGTCGACAACCTCTCTGCGACACCGCAGAAGGCGACTACCACGGTCGCCATGGACTTCGGTCGTATCAGTCTGGCCGACGACCTCGTCCTCTACCTGTTCGGCACGCCCGGACAGCACCGCTTCTGGTTCATGTGGGACGACCTGATCCGCGGCGCCATCGGTGCGATCGTGCTGATCGATACGCGTCGCCTGGACGAGAGCTTCGCCGCCGTCGACTTCTTCGAAGCGCGCAATCTCCCGTTCATCGTCGCCATCAACGAATTCGACGATGCGCCCCGGTACCCGCTCGAGGACATCCGTCAGGCGATGGCGATCTCGGCGGACGTGCCGATCGTGTCCATCGATGCGCGCGCCCGTGAGTCGGCGAAGCAGGCGCTGGTCACCGTCACCGAATACGCCTTGCGGAAGCTGCACCAGCCGGTGACCCAGTAATGGGGGAGGGCCTCGAAGTCTTCACGATGGGCTCGTGGGTCACGGTCCTCGCCTATCTGACCTCGGCGATCGGGGTGTTCGTCGGGGTCACCGGTGCTCGGCGGGTCCGCACCACCTCCAGTGACCGATTGCGTTCGTACTGGATGATTCTCGCGGCGCTGGTGAGCGGCGGCGTGGGTGTCTGGCTCGCCATGTTCCTGCCGATGGCGGGCTTCAACGTCGAGGACAGCGTGGTGCGGTACGACACCGTCACCATCGTGTTCTCGATGCTCGTCGCCCTGGTGTCGGTGTACGTGGCGTTGCTCGTCGCGATTCCGAACAACGCTCCCGCCACCCTCGTCCGGACGGTCACGGGTGCTCTCGTGCTGGGCGCCGGCCTGGCGGGCGTGCCGTTCTCGGTCCTCGCCTCGGTGCGGATCCAGGGCTCGCTGACCTTCGATCCCCTCTGGGTCGCCGCGGCGACGGGCTTGGCGATCGCGACCGCCGTGGGCTTCCTGGCCCAGGTGAAGACCGCGGACACGTGGCCCAAGCGCCTGTTGAGCAGCGCCTTGGCCGGTGCCGCAGTGATCGCGGTGCACTTCCTCGCCGCCGCGTCGGTCCGTGTGGAGATCGACCCCGCGGTAGTGGTCTCCGGTGGGATCGAGGTCTTCTCGATTCTCTTCCCGCTCTTCGTCGTCGGCCTGCTGTTGCTGGCCGTCCCGATCGTCCTGGTGCTCCAGGCCCCGGATCGTCTTGCGGCGGAACTGGAAGCGGAATCCGAGCGGTGGGCGGCGGACGGCCAGGCAGAGCCCGTCGACGGTCGGATCTTCTGAAGATCGTCCTAATTTGTTGTCACCCAAAACATCTGGTTGAAATCCCGGAAGTGGAGTAGCCTTCTGCGCAGCGTCGGGGGTCGCTGTCGGTCTACTCGGCACGACACGGACCGATGCGCCGTGCGTGCCGCTTCCTTGGGGGCAACATGTCGCACGAGGTTCACCATTTCTCCATGGGCGGTTGGCTTTTCGCTCTCTCCTACATCACGTCCGCGGTCGGGTGCTATGCCGGTCTGTCCTGCGCGCGCAAGGCTGCGAACGCGTGGACGTCGGTCGCCCGGACCCGATGGACACTCATGGCAGCCCTGTCCATCGGGGGCGTCGGAATCTGGTTGATGCACTTCATCGGGATGATGGGCTTCGACGTACCCGGTTCCGCGATCCGTTACGACCTCGGGCTGACGCTGCTGTCGGTCGCGCTCGCCGTGACGGCCACACTGTTCGGATTGCGGATCGTCGACACCGACGTGCAGTGGATCCGCGCCTTGCCGTCGGACGTCCGGCTCCTCGTCGGCGGCGTCATCATGGGCTTCGCCGTCGCCGGAATGCATTACAGCGGCATGGCCGCGGTGCGGATCCAGGGCGAACTCGAGCAGGGGCGGTCGTACGTCGCGGCGTCCGTGGGGATCGGTGTCGTCGCGTCGATCGTCGCGTTGTGGCTGTCGCGGGTCGCGGAACGGCCGGCCGTGCGGATCCCGGCCGCCGCCGTCATGGGATGTGCAGTCGTGGCACTGCACTACACGGGCATGGCCGGGATCGCGGTGACCGTCGATCCTTCCGCTCCGAATCCGGAGGGAATGACCATCATGACCTTGCTGTTCCCCGGATTCATCATCGGTGTCGCGCTGCTCGCGGTGCCGGTCGTGGCTCTGATGGCATCGGCGAGCATCCAGGACCTCGAGCAGGATCGGGAGGTGGCGACCTGGCTCGTCCCGATCCGGTCTCCCGTCCCCACGGACGACATGTGAAACGGTGATGTGATGTGAACCCCCACAGTGCGATAAGGTCGCTTACGCTGCTGGAAAGTCGGGGTGCAGCTCGCATCGGGTAGGTCGTGGCGCGCGCCCTCCGAGCGCGGTGGTGACAGCGCGCCGCTGTGAGGACCTCACGTGTCGCACGACGTACACCATTTCTCCATGGGGATGTGGGTTTTCTTCCTCTCCTACGCCACCGCCGTGATGGGCTCCTTCGTCGGATTGTCCTGCGTCCGGCGGTCGCTCGACGAGCCGCGGCGCAGCGGCAACTGGTGGCTCCTCATGGCGTCGTTGTCCATCGGCGGCGTGGGTATCTGGCTCATGCACTTCATCGGCATGATGGGCTTCTCCGTGCCGGGTACGACCATTCGATACGAACTGGCCCCGACGGTCTTCTCCGTCGTGCTCGCCGTCGTCGCGACCCTCGTGGGTCTGCGGATCGCCGACGTACACGACGTCAGCAAGCACCGCATTCCCGAATCGGTGCGGTTGCTCATCGGCGGTCTGTTGATGGGCGCGGCCGTGAGCATGATGCACTACAGCGGAATGTTCGCCATCCACATCCGCGGCACGATCGAACACGAGACGGGGTACGTCATCGCGTCGGTGATCATCGGCGTCGTCGCCTCCACCGCCGCGCTCGCGCTGGCCCGCCGCGCGCGGCGTCTCGAGGTCCGCGTCGTCGCGGCCTTCGTCATGGGATGCGCGGTCGTGGCGCTGCACTACACCGGCATGGCCGGCGTGCGGGTCACCCTCGATCCGAGCATGCCCGCGCCCGAAGGCATGACCGTGATGTCGCTGCTGTTCCCGGCGTTCGTCCTCGGCATCATCGTCCTGGCCGTGCCGATCACCGCACTGCTGCTCGCCTCCGACCCGGAGGACGCCGTGCGCGACGCCCGGCTCGAACAGTGGGCGTCGGAGGTCGAACGGCAGGTGGACCGCGACCCGGTCACCGGATCCCACATGTGAGAGCTCGGTTCCGGACGGATCTCGGCATGTGAAGTGCCTGTCCTTCTCGGCATTGTCTGACCTGCACCTATAGACTCGTGTGGTTGCGAGACGTCCGTCGGGCCGAAGGCCGGAGCCGGGCGTGCGAGCCGAGTAGAAGAAGGAGCTCATGACCGACACCACGTTGCCTCCGGAGGGGCCGGGGCACGACCGCATCGAGCCCGTCGACATCCAGCAGGAGATGCAGAGCAGCTACATCGATTACGCGATGAGCGTGATCGTGGGCCGTGCTCTGCCCGACGTGCGTGACGGTCTCAAACCGGTGCACCGTCGAGTGCTCTACGCGATGTTCGACAACGGCTTCCGTCCCGATCGCGGGTACGTGAAGTCGGCGCGCGCGGTCGCCGAGACCATGGGCAACTACCACCCGCACGGCGACGCGTCGATCTACGACACGCTCGTGCGTCTGGCGCAGCCGTGGTCGATGCGTTATCCGCTCGTCGACGGCCAGGGCAACTTCGGTTCCCGCGGCAACGACGGCGCTGCCGCCATGCGGTACACCGAGTGCCGGCTCACGCCGCTGGCGATGGAGATGCTGCGGGAGATCGACCACGAGACGGTCGATTTCCAGCCGAACTACGACGGCCGCACGCAGGAACCGACGGTTCTCCCCAGCCGTATCCCCAACCTGTTGATCAACGGTTCGGGCGGTATCGCGGTCGGTATGGCCACCAACATCCCGCCGCACAATCTCGGCGAGGTGGCGGAAGCCATCTACTGGGCGCTCGAGAACTTCGAGGCCGACGAGGAGACCACCCTCGCCGCGGTCATGGAACGGATCAAGGGACCGGACTTCCCGACCGCCGGCCTGATCACCGGCTCGCAGGGCATCCACGATGCCTACACGACCGGTCGCGGATCGGTGAAGATGCGCGGCGTCGTGGAGATCGAAGAGGACTCCAAGGGCCGCACCAGCATCGTCATCACCGAGCTGCCCTACATGGTCAACCCGGACAACCTCATCACGTCGATCGCCGAGCAGGTCCGCGACGGCAAGATCGCGGGCATCTCCGACATCCACGACGAGTCGTCCGACCGCGTGGGCATGCGCATCGTCGTCACCGTCCGCCGCGACGCGGTGGCCAAGGTGGTTCTCAACAACCTCTACAAGCACACGCAGCTGCAGACGAGCTTCGGCTGCAACATGCTGTCGATCGTCGACGGAGTGCCGCGCACGCTGCGCCTCGACCAGATGATCCGGTTGTACGTCAACCACCAGATCGAGGTCATCGTCCGGCGTACGCGGTACCTGCTGCGCAAGGCCGAGGAACGCGCCCACATCCTGCGCGGCCTGGTCAAGGCCCTCGACGCGCTCGACGAGGTCATCGCGCTCATCCGCGCGTCGCAGACCGTCGACATCGCGCGCGCCGGCCTGATCGAGCTGCTCACGGTCGACGAGATCCAGGCCGACGCCATCCTGGCGATGCAGCTGCGTCGCCTCGCTGCCCTCGAGCGTCAGAAGATCGTCGACGACCTCGCCGAGATCGAGCGCGAGATCGAGGACTACAAGGACATCCTGGCCCGTCCGGAGCGGCAGCGCGCCATCGTCCGCGACGAGCTGAAGGAGATCGTCGACAAGTACGGCGACGAGCGTCGCACGCGGCTCGTCGCGGCCGACGGCGATGTCAACGACGAGGACCTCATCGCACGCGAGGACGTCGTCGTCACCATCACCGAGACCGGTTACGCCAAGCGCACGCGCACCGACCTGTACCGCTCGCAGAAGCGCGGCGGCAAGGGCGTCAAGGGTGCCGAGCTCAAGCAGGACGACATCGTCAAGCACTTCTTCGTGACGTCCACGCACGACTGGCTGCTGTTCTTCACGACGAAGGGTCGCGTCTACCGCGCGAAGGCGTACGAGCTGCCCGAGGCGAACCGCACGGCGCGTGGTCAGCACGTCGCGAACCTGCTGGCCTTCCAGCCCGATGAGCGTATCCAGGGCGTCATCCGCCTCAAGACCTACGAGGATGCTCCCTACCTGGTGCTCGCGACCCGCAACGGCCTGGTCAAGAAGTCGCGCCTGTCCGACTTCGACTCCAACCGTTCGGGTGGCATCGTCGCGATCAACCTGCGCGGCGACGACGAGCTCGTCGGCGCGGTGCTGTGCTCCGCCGAGGACGATCTGCTGCTCGTCTCGCAGCAGGGCCAGTCGATCCGTTTCTCCGCCACCGATGAGGCGCTGCGTCCGATGGGCCGCGCGACCTCCGGTGTGCAGGGCATGCGGTTCAACGGCGAGGACAAGCTGCTCTCGCTCAACGTCGTCAAGGAGGGCACCTACCTGCTGGTCGCGACCTCGGGTGGTTACGCCAAGCGCACCCCGATGGAGGACTACCCGGTCCAGGGTCGCGGCGGTAAGGGTGTTCTGACCATCCAGTACGACCGCAAGCGTGGCAACCTGGTCGGGGCGCGCATCGTCGAGGACGACGACGAGTTGTACGCCATCACCTCGAGCGGCGGTGTCATCCGCACTGCGGCGAAGCAGGTGCGCAAGGCAGGCCGTCAGACCAAGGGCGTGCGGCTCATGAACCTGGCCGAGGGCGATACATTGCTCGCGATCGCGCGCAACGCCGACGAGCCGGACGAAGCCGACGCAGCCGGAGCTAAGGAGTCGTAAGTGAGCACTCCCCAGGGACCGAACGGGGCCGATCGCGGGCAACCCGGTCGGAAGCCGGAGGACCGTACAGAGAACGAGGTGAAGCCCGAGAACACGGGCACGCAGCAGGGCCCGGCCTCGGAGCAGAAACCGGCACCGGAGAACCGGTCGTCGCAGTCGTCCCCGGCACAGCCTTCGCAGGCTCCTGGGGCACCGGCGCAGGGTTCGTCCGCTCCCGCAGCGGGAGCAGTGGACCCGGCACCCGTGCAGGGTTCGGCCGACCAGCAGCCGGCAGCAGGCCGGAAGGCCGCCGAGCAGACGGCGAAGGCGGCGCAGGACACGCCTGCTCAGGGCGGCTCCCAGAAGTCCGGTGGTGCCTCCTCGGACGGTAAGAACGGGTCGGCTGCGGCCGATCAGCCGGCCACAGGTCAGCAGCGCACCGCACAGATGCCCCGCTCCGGCGGCCCGACCCCTCCCTGGCAGCGGGGAGCGGCGTCGGCGCAGTCGGGCTCTCCGCAGAACGCTCCGCAGACGAACGTTCCGGGTGTGGGTCCGGGTCTGTCCAAGCAGGGTGGAGCGCCTCAGCGCCCTGCTGCGGCCTCGGCCAAGGGCTCTGCGGCCGGAGGTCCGGCGCCGTCGACGCGTCCCGTCGTGACCGGCACAGCGGCTCCCAAGGCTGCCGGAGGAGCTCGCCCGGCCGGTGGCGGAGACGCCGCGCGCGGGGCGGGCGACCGGGCTGCTGCGGCGAAGGCGAAGTCCGCGGTCATCGACGGCCCGACGCGGCACATCGAACGCAAGGATCTCGCCAAGGACCTGCCGGATCTGTCCGCGGTGAAGCATCCGTCGACCGGTTCGCCGAGCACGGGGGAGACCCCGCAGGTGAACGCTCCCACCGCCACCGCGGTTCCCACGGCGATCCCCGCCGCCGGACCGCTGCGGGCCACCGTGCAGATCCGCCGTATCGACCCCTGGTCGATGTTGAAGATCTCGTCGGTGATCTCGGTGTCGTTGTTCTTCGTGTGGATGATCGCGGTCGGCCTGCTCTACGGCGTGCTGGCCGGCATGGGGGTGTGGGAACGCCTCAACAGTGCATTCACCGACATCGTCTCCGACGCCGGTAGCGGTGCGCTCGTCTCGGCCGGCCAGGTGTTCGGCTACGCGACGATCATCGGCATCGCCAACACGGTGTTGCTGACAGCTCTCGCGACCCTCGGTGCGTTCATCTACAACCTCTGCACCGATCTCGTGGGCGGCGTCCAGGCCACCCTCGCAGACCCGGATTGACCTGCAGGAACGCTGCCCCGCCGAGGCGATTTGTTTCCGGCGGCCCCGGTGGGGTAGTGTTCCATCTCGGTTCGAGGGCCTATAGCTCAGGCGGTTAGAGCGCTTCGCTGATAACGAAGAGGTCGGAGGTTCAAGTCCTCCTAGGCCCACTCCCGTGCCGGAAGGATGATCGGAATGAGGGTTCTCGCACTCGTGGGAACCGGGATTCTGATCGTTCTCGGAATCGCTCGCATGCTTCGGAGCGAAGACGAATGGCACGCGGTTCCCAGTCGCTGACGCGGCGGACGGGGCCTTAGCTCAGTTGGTAGAGCGCTGCCTTTGCAAGGCAGATGTCAGGAGTTCGAATCTCCTAGGCTCCACAATCACATGAATACAGGTAGAGGGCGTTTCCGATCTTTCGGAAGCGCCCTTTCTCTGTTGCTTCCCCGGCCCGTGTGCCCACATTCCACACTCGAAGGGTGACACCCCGCCTCTCTCCGCGACTCGCCGAGATCGTCGCCGCGCTGCCGCTGGAGCCGCACCTGCGGGTGCTGGAGATCGGGTGCGGTCCCGGTGCCGCAGCACGGGCCGTCGCCGAACGGTTGACCACCGGACACATTCTCGCCATCGACCGTTCCCGCACGGCGATCGACCAACTGATCTCCTCGTCCGGCGACCTCGTAGCGTCGGGGCGGTTGAGTGCGCGCTGCGTCACCATCGAGGACTTCGTCGTAGGGGAGGGGGAGGAGCCGTTCGACCTCGTCTTCGCGATCAGGGTCGGTGCACTCGACGGCCGGCATCCCGAAGCCGGCAGGATCGCTCTGGAGCGGATTGCAGCGGCGACACGGCCGGATGCGCGCCTGTTCGTCGACGGTGGTGCCCCCCTCCGGGAGCTTGGCATCCCGAGGTGATCGTGAACGGTCCCGAATCGACGGTCCGTTTCACGTGAAACATCAGGAGAGCGCGGTGGTGAGAACCCTACGGATCGAGGAGCGCACCTCGCCGAGTTCGCGGCCGGATTCGATCAGTTCCGTGCCCTTGTGCACGAGGGCGGTGACGAGTTCGGCGTCGAGTTCGGGATCCGCGACTCCTCGGGCGCGCAGCGCCTCGACGAGGGGGAGGACCAGGTCCTGGTGCATCGCGTGCATGCTCTCGTCGCTGAACGCCTGAGGTGTGAAGGTGGCGAGAGCACCGACGATCGCGTGTTCTCCTTCGGCGACCAGTTGCAGGTTGACGTCGATGTACGTCAGCACCCGCTCGGTCGGATCGGAGACCTTGTCCATCGCCTCGACCACGCGCTCGTTCCAGCGGGGGAACAGGTCGACGACGACTGCGTGCAGCAGGTCGTCGCGAGAATCGAAGTAGTTGTAGACGCTCGACCGTGCCAGACCGGCACGGCGGGCGACGTCGCCGAGGGAAGGTGCCTGTTCCGGCTTCTCGGCGAGGAGTTCGAGCGCTGCGTCGAGGAGGGCACGGCGCTGCGCGGCGCGATGCTCCGCGACCGTCGCTGCGGAAATCTTCGGCACCGCCGGCCCTCCTCGTTCAGCTGTCGATCACTCAGTCGTGTGGTCGAAGTCTTCCGTCGACCATCTCCAGCACGCGGTCGCAGTGCCGCAGGACTTCGTGGTCGTGGGTGACCATGATCGTAGCCACTCCGCTGGTGTGGGTTTCCCGTGCCAGCAGTTCGACGACCTCGTGGCTGCGTGTGCGATCGAGGGCCGCGGTGGGTTCGTCGACGAGCAACAGCGACGGTTCGGCCATCAGAGCACGTGCGATGCCGACCCGCTGACGCTCACCGCCCGAGAGCTGTCCCGGACGACGATCGGCGCGGTGCTCCATGCCCACCGAGGCGAGCAGTTCGGTGGGATTCCGCCCGTGCCGTCCGGTGATCTTCTCGACGAGGAGCAGCTGATCGCGCGCCGTGAGGGCGGGGAGGAGGTTGCCGGACTGGAACACGAAACCGATGCGTTCACGCCGCAGCTTCGTGGTGGCCTTCCGGTCGAGCTCGGTCAGGTCGATCCCGTCGACCTTCACGGTGCCGGAGGTGGGTCGGCTCAGGCCGCCCGCGACCGCCAGCAGGCTCGACTTGCCGGCGCCGGACGGGCCGACGATCGCGACGAGTTCGCCCGGCGCGACATCCAGGTCGACGTGGTCGAGGGCGTGGACCGTGCTGTCACCGTCGCCGAAGGACAGGCAGACGTCGGCCAGGTCCAGACCCGTGGTGGTGACGGTCATCGGTTCTCTCCCAGTGCTGCGAGCGGGTCGACGCGGACGATGCGGGTCACGGCGAGGGCGGCGCCGACGAGGCCGAGGACGACGAGCAGGACGGCGCCCTGCACGATCGGCCCGGTCTCGAGGACGAACGGCATGCCGCTGCCTTCGAGGCCCGATCCGAGACCGAGTCCGATGAGCACGCCGACGGCCACGGAGCCGACGAGCACGATCACGGCCTGCAGGAGCGAGTCGCGTAGGAGGAAGCCGGTGGAGGCACCCATCGCGCGGAGCACGGCGATCTCCCGGCTGCGCTGCACCGTCCAGATCGTGAAGAACGCTCCGACGACGAGGGCGGAGATCGCGTAGAGGAACGCGATGATCATCGACATCGTCATCATCTCGGCGCTGTAGCCGGGGGAGGCGTCGAACGATTCCTCGAGGGTCTTCGCGGCCGTACCGGCCTCGGCGTCGCCGGCGGCGAGGTCGGGCAGTGTTCCGCCGACGCCCTCGATCGCGACCACGCTGGCTTCGGTGTACGCGCTCGGGGGGACCTGTTCACCGAGGCGGACGCCGGCATGGATCTCCTGCCAGGTGTTCAGGGGCAGGTAGGCGACGTCGACGTGGCCGAAGGTGCGCTTGTCGGAGGTGAAGCCGACGACGGTCAGCCGGGTGCCGAGACGATCGACGACGATGGTGTCGCCGAGTTCCACGCCGGTGTCGCGGGCGCTGTCGCTGAGGACGACGTCGGTGTCACCGCCGATCGGTGTCCCCTCGGCGACCGAGGGTTCGAGGAACGATCCCGGCCGGATACCGAAGAGGGTGAGGTCGACGGGGACCCCACTGTCGGTCTTCGCGTTGACGATGGTGTTGCCGAACAGTTCGGCCCGGGCGACGTCCGGGCGGGCACGCCAGGCGTCGGCCTGGTCCTCCGTGACCACGGATCGGGAGAACGCGGAGTCGGTCTTGGTCCCCTCGGCGAAGGCGAACGCCTGGACCGGTGTGCGCTGCAGGGCGGAGACACCGTCGACGACGAGACCGGACGACAGTCCGGACAGGATGACCATGAGGATCGAGATGAGCGCGACGACCGCGCCCATCAACAGGAAGCGGGTACGCGCGAACCACAGTTCGCGCAGGGCAAGAAACATGCGGAGTCCTTCGTGGGCTGGACCGGACAGGTGCCCCCGATCTTCTCGACGGCACGTCGATATCTTACCGACACGCTGTCGGTATCTTTACGTGACAGTTACTACATTAGGTAGTAATTGCAGGTGGGAGAAGTATTCTGATCCCATGGCCGTCGACGTGGAGACCGTGAGGCGCATGCGCGCGGTCTTCGTGTGCGGAATCTCGGCCACTCTGAGCGTCGCGGCGCACGCTGTCGCGGGTGGTGCCGTGCCGCACCAGGACGTGCTGGTGTTCCTCGCCGGTCTCGCCGTCGCCTCCGGGATGCTCGCCGCGGAGACCCGTCTGCCGGTGCCGCTGCTCCTCGTCCTCGGTCAGGTGGCAGGGCACCTCGTGCTCGGACTGCACGACGGTCACCTGCACACCCCGACACCGGAGATGCTCGTCGCGCACGCCGCTGCGGTCGCCGTGGCTGCCCTGCTCGTGCACGGCGCCGAGAAGGGTTGCGAGGTCGCGCTCGCGGCCCTGTGCCGGATACTCCCCGAACTGTTCCGCGCGCTGCCCGTGGCCGCTGCGGAATCCACCCGCATCACCCACCGGCCCCGCGTGGGTCCGGGGATCCGGCACGTCGGCGGGGTGGGAAGTCGCGGGCCACCCGCAGTTCTCCGCTAGGTCCCTCACTCGGTCGTCTCCCGACGACCGTTCGTTCGGCGTGCCCGTATGCCGCCACCGATCCACGGAGAATCATGAAGAAGACCCTGCTCTGCACCGCGAGCGTCGCCGTCGCCGTCGCACTGTTCGCGACCGCCTGCGGATCCGATGCCGCCACGACCTCGGCGGATGCCGTCGTCGTCGCCGATGCCTGGGTGAAGGCCTCCGACACCGGGATGACCGGAGCCTTCGCCGAGATCGAGAACACCGGAAGCAACGACGTGCACATCGTGGGCGCGTCCAGCCCCTCGTCCGCCTCCACCGAACTGCACGAGATGGTGTCCGCGGAGGGCACCTCCATGGTCATGCAGGAGATGGGCGACGGACTCGTCGTCCCCGCCGGGACCACCCACGCCCTCGTTCCCGGCGGTGATCACCTCATGCTCATGAATCTCGTCGAGCCCCTGGGACCCGGCAGCACGGTGAGCTTCACGCTCGAGTTCGCGGACGGTTCCACCGAAGAGTTCACCGCCCAGGTCCGCGACTTCGCCGGAGCACAGGAGGAATACGTGCCGGCCGACGGAGCAGCGCACGATGGCTAGGTTCACTCGTCGCGCGCTGCTCGGGGGCGGTGTCGCCGCGCTGGGTGCAGCAGGACTCGGCGCGGTCGGAGGTGGGACGGCGGTCGCGTCCCGCATCCCCGAACCGATCGGCGCGCGGACCGTGGAGATCCACGGAACCTATCAGGCCGGTATCGACACCCCCGCGCAGTCGTTCGCGTCGTTCGTGGCACTGGACCTCGCCGAGGGCGTCGATCGTGACGGGCTCGTCGGGATCATGCGGGTGTGGGCCGAGGACGCCCGGCGGCTCACCACCGGGACACCGGCGTTGGGCGACACCGAACCCGAACTCGCCGTCGACCCGGCCCGGCTGACGGTCACCGTCGGCTACGGTCCCGCGGTCTTCGACGCCGCGGGCCTGACCGACCGGCGACCCGCGTGGCTGAAGCCGCTGCCGGCCTTCCCGATCGACCGGCTCGAGGAACGATGGTCGGGCGGCGACCTGCTGTTGCAGGTCTGCGCCGACGACCCGGTGACCGTCTCGCACGCGGTCCGCACACTCACCAAGAGTGTGCGATCGGTGGCGACGGTCCGCTGGATCCAGCGAGGGTTCCGGCGCGCGGCCGGCACGCGACCCGACGGGACGACGATGCGCAACCTCATGGGGCAGGTCGACGGCACCGTCAATCCCGCGCCGCACAGCCCGGATTTCGACCGGCAGGTGTGGAATCCGGGCGACCCGCCGTGGATGGCCGGTGGCACCTCGCTCGTGTTACGCCGGATCCGCATGGAACTCGACACCTGGGACGAGCTGGACCGTCCCGCTCGGGAACTCGCCGTCGGCCGGCGACTGTCGAACGGTGCTCCGCTGACGGGCTCGGAGGAGCACGACGATGCCGACTTCGAGGCCATCGACCGGTTCGGCATCCCGGTGATCCCGCCGGAATCGCACGTCGCGCGGGCGCGTCCCCGCACGGGCGACGAGCAGTTCCTGCGACGGGGTTACAACTACGACGACCAGGACGGCGCCGGACTGTTGTTCGCCGCCTACCAGGTGGACGTGGAGCGTCAGTTCGTCCCGGTGCAGCAGCGCCTCGCCGAACACGACGCGCTGAATCCGTGGATCACCCCGATCGGGTCGGCCGTCTTCCTCCTCCCGCCGGGTTTCGGGCCCGACGGCTATCCCGGCGACGTCCTGCTGGGTGTCTGAGACAAGTCCGCGACGGATGTGGAATCGAGGTCTAGCCTCGATTGTGTGACCGAGATTACACAGATACGTCAAGGCTTCGCGTCGTTGCGGGAAGGCGGTCTGAACTGGGACGCCTTCCCGCTGCGTCTCTTCGCGAAGGGCAACGCAGCACATTGGGACCCGATGGACATCGACTTCTCCCACGACGCCGACGACTGGGCCTCGCTCAACTCCGAGCAGCGCCGCAGTTCGACCTATCTGGTCGCGTTGTTCGTCGCGGGTGAGGAGGCCGTCACCCAGGACATCCTCCCGTTCCTCCGCGCGATGGAGGCGGAAGGGCGACTGGGCGACGAGATGTACCTGACGCAGTTCTGCTACGAGGAGGCCAAGCACGTCCAGGTGTTCCGTCGCTGGATGGACACCGTGGGACTCACGTCCGACCTGCATCCCTTCGTCGCCGAGAATCCCTACTACCGGAAGCTGTTCTACGAGGAACTACCGCACAGCCTCCGCGTCCTCGAGAGCGATCCGTCGCCGGCCAACCAGGTCCGCGCGAGCGTCACCTACAACCACGTCATCGAGGGCAGTCTCGCGCTGACCGGGTACTACGCGTGGCAGAAGGTGTGCACGAAGTTCGGGATCCTTCCGGGCATGCAGGAGATCATCCGGCGGATCGGCTCCGACGAGCGCCGACACATGGCCTGGGGCACGTTCACCTGCAGACGGCATGTGGCAGCGGACGATTCGAACTGGAACGTCGTGCTGCAGCGGATGGAGGAACTGATTCCCCTCGCGACCGGCATGATCCAGTGGCAGAACGAGCAGTTCGACGAACAGCCCTACGGCCTCGACAACGACGAGTTCATCTCCTACGCGGCGGACCGGGCCCAGAGACGGCTCGGCGCAATCGAATCCGCGCGCGGGCGTCCCCTCGAGGAGATCGATCTCGATTTTGCTCCCGCGGTGCTCGAGGACCGTTTCGGCGACGAGGACGCTGCCGCTCTCGCCGCAGTGCCCACTCCCGATCGCATCCCGGCGGAGCGAGCGGGGGAGTAGTCAGAGCAGCACGCCCACGACGAGCGCGATCAACACGAGAACGGCAACGGCTGCGATGGCCACCGTTCTCGTGTTGCCGCCGCCGGTCTCCTCCTCGGTGTCGGCGGTGAGAACGGGCACGGGCGCGGACTCCTCCGCGGCGTTGCGCGCGCCCACGAGGTTCTCGGCGTCGATGCGCCGCTCGAGTTCGCGCAGTCGCGCGAGACCACCGGTGAGAACGTCGGTTTCGTCGTAGGAGGGTGGCAGTCCGATCCTGGTCTTGTTGGTCTCGCGTGCCGGGGTGAATCCGGCCGCGAGGATCGCCGCGCCGAGCGCCGCGGTCTGTTCCGGTCCCGGGCCGACGAGACTGCGCACCGTGAGCTTCGTGGCGAGGCTGTTCGCGATCCCCTGGATATGGGTGCGGTCGCGTGCGACGAGACCGTCGCCCATGACGACGACCGCCTCGAGATTGTCCGGAATCCAGCCGAACGATCCGAGGGCCGTGGCGAGTTGGGCTGCCGGGGACGGAGCGCCCTGGGCGGGAGTGCGGTAGGCCTTGCCGGCGGGCACGCCCGAACGCACGAGGGTGACGGTCGAGCCGCCGTCGTCGAGGTGGAAGACCCCGACGAGCTGGCCCGGGGTCTCGGATATCTCGGAGGCGTACCAGGCGGCGGCCGCCTGCGCGTCGGACACGAGGTCGACGTGTCGCAGATCCGCATAGTCCAGGGCCGCGCGCAAGGTCGCGATGGTGTCCGGATCCCAGTGCGACGGGTAGGTCGCGGCGTAGCCGGGGTCGCTGTCGCGGTCCATGCCGCCGAAGGTGGGCAGCGGGTGGCACTCCCGCAGCAGGCAGTGGATGGCGGTGGCCATCGCGTCCTCGGCGCGGTACATGCGACCGTCGCTCGCGGTGATGCCCGATGCGTCGCCGACCCGCGTGAGGAAGCCCGCGATCGTGCGCGCTTCGTCGCCGTGCGCCACGCTGCCGAGTGACGTGTTGCCGTCGTGGTCGACGTGCAGGACGGAGTCGCGGGCGAGGACGACAGGGTCGGGAGTGCCGGGTTCGTTGGACGCGATGACCGCCGTGGACACGACTCGCCCGATCCGGAGGCCGACACCGATTGCCATGTCTTCCCTTCCCTCGAGAGGCTGCTCGTCCGTCTTGCCGGCGAGACCCGACTCGCTCCGGGTGCGCCGGACAAATGCACCGCTTCGGGCGCGAAGAACGATTGTGGCAGACAGGGTGGGAAGTGCCGACCTTACTTTCCGGTAAGTACGTGTTACAGTCCGTACCGCCGTGACGAGGGACACACGGCTCCGGTGGATCCAGGTGGAGGAACAACACAATGGGGCGTGCTCGGAAGTGGATGGCCGCGGCGGTGACCACGACGGTCCTCGCGGGTGGACTTCTCGGAACCGCGACGACAGCGGGAGCCGAGACGGACTTCTATCTCCCGCCGGATCCGCTGCCGACGAGTGCTCCCGGCGACGTCCTGCGCACGGCACCGTCCGATCTGGCGTTGCGCGCACCCGTCGCCGACGGTGTCTTCCCCGGTCAGGGCACCAAACTGCTGTACCGCAGCAACGACGCCAAGGGTGCGCCCAACGCGGTGAGCGGCACCTACATCGAACCGTCGACGCCGTGGGACGGTCCCGGCGACCGGCCGCTCGTCGCACTGGCCATCGGCACCCACGGTCAGGGTGACCAGTGCGCGCCGTCGCGCAATCTCGGGGCGCTCGTGAACTACAACCCGCCCCTCGACTTCTTCACCGAGTACGAGGTGCTGTCGATCAACGCGCTACTGCTGCGCGGCATCGCCGTGGTCGTCACCGACTACGACGGTCTCGGTACGCCGGGGCACCACACCTACGTGAACCGCGCCGCCGAGGCCCACGCTGTCCTCGACTCGGTGCGTGCGGCGCTGAAGCTCGAGAACGCGTCGGTGACGGAGAACAGCCCGGTCGGCCTGTTCGGTTACTCGCAGGGCGGCGGCGCGTCGGGCGCTGCGGCCGAGCTCGCACCCGAGTACGCCCCCGAACTGAACCTCGTCGGCGCCTACGTGGGTGCTCCGCCCGCCGACCTGGTGGCCACGCTGAAGCAGATCGACGGCACACTGCTCACCGGTGCCATCGGATACACGATCAACGGCCTGGCCGACGCCTACCCGGAGATCCGCGACGAGATCGACGCCGAGGTCAGCGATCACGGTCGCGAGATGCTCGCCGCGGTGGCGAACCAGTGCGTCCCGGAGACGATCGCGAACTTCGCGTTCCAGCGCACCGGCGACTACACCCGCACGGGTGAGCCCCTCGACGTCGTGCTCGAGCGCCTTCCCCAGGTCCAGAAGATCCTCGCGGAGCAGCGCATCGGCAACCGCACCCCGGCCGTGCCCGTCCTGCTCCAGCACGGCACGCAGGACGACACCGTCCCTTACGGTCAGGGCCGTCAGCTGGCGCTGGACTGGTGCGACAAGGGCGCGACGGTGCAGTTCCTGCCCAACACGACCCCGCCGATCCTGCCCGGCTTCATCATCAACCATGCGGTGCCGATGATCGGCGGACTGCCCGAGTCCGTCTCGTACATCGAAGCGCGACTGCGCGGTGAGCCCGCACCGTCGAACTGCGGAGCCTTCTGACGCTCCGACCGATCCACAACGGAGCCGGCCCGCACTCCCTTTCGGGATGCGGGCCGGCTCCGTGTGCGGGGACTACACCGAGTGTCGGGTGTCGATGATCCGGCGCGCGACGTTCGTCTCGGTCGACGGACCCGGTTCCCAGCGGGAGATCCACGGGCCGGTGCCCTCGCTCGGATCGAGCACGCCGCGCTCGAGCCACTCGTATCTACCCTCGAGAACGCCGGCCGCGGTGCGACGGTCCTCGGCGTCGGTGTTCGTCCACAGGGCGTCGAACAACTTCTCCACACGCAGCCGCGACTGCTTGCAGAAGGCGTCGGCCAGTTCGAAGGCCGCGTCGGCTTCCGGATGCCCGTCCACGCGTTGCCGTTCGGCGCGCACGCACACGGCGGTCGCGGCGAACAGTTCGCCTCCGATGTCGACGATCCGGCCGAGGAAGTTCTCCCGCTTCTCGAGTCCGGCCTGCCAGCGGGCCATCCCGTAGAAGGTCGAGCGGGCGAGCTTGCGCGAGCTGCGTTCGATGTACCTCAGATGCGGTGCCAGGGAACCGAATTCGTTGTAAGTCCGCGGTAGTTGCCCCTTGCCGGCGACGAGCTTCGGGAGCCACCGGGCGTAGAACCCGCTCGCCCGCACCGCGGCCTGCGCCTTCTCCTTACCGGTCGAATCGGGGTCGGCGAGTTCGCCGGCTGCGCGCAGGTGGGCGTCGACCGCCTCGCGGGCGACGAGCAGACGCATGATCTCGCTCGACCCCTCGAAGATCCGGTTGATCCGCAGGTCGCGGACGAGTTGCTCTGCGGGAACAGCCCGTTCGCCGCGCGCCGCGAGCGACTCGGCGGTCTCGTAGCCGCGCCCGCCGCGGATCTGCACCAGCTCGTCGGCGATGAGGCATCCCATCTCGCTCGCCCACAACTTCGCCAGTGCCGCCTCGATGCGGATGTCGTTGCGCTGCTCGTCGTTCATCTGGCCCGACAGCTCCACGACGGACTCGAGTGCGTAGGTGGTCGCGGCGATGAACGAGATCTTCGCGGCGACGGCCTCGTGCTCACCGACCGGCTTGCCCCACTGCACCCGCTCCGACGACCATTCGCGAGCGATCTTCAACGCCCACTTCCCGGCACCCGAACACATCGCGGGGATGGCGAGGCGACCGGCGTTGAGCGTCGTCAACGCGATCTTCAGCCCGTCGCCCTCACGCCCGATCAGGTTCTCCTTCGGAACCCGCACCTTGTGCAGCCGGGTCACGCCGTTCTCGATGCCGCGCAGACCCATGAAGGAGTTCCGGCGTTCGACGGTGATGCCGGGCGAATCCGCTTCCACGACGAAGGCGGAGATCCCGCCGCGATGGCCCTCGCTCTTCGGTACGCGGGCCATGACGACGAGCAGTTCGGCCACCACCCCGTTGGTCGTCCACAGCTTGACGCCCTCGAGTTCGTAGGCACTGCTGTCCTCGACGGGGGTGGCGGTGGACGCGAGTCGCGCGGGGTCGGACCCGACGTCGGGTTCGGTGAGCAGGAAGGCCGAGATGGCGCCGCGCGCGCATCGCGGCAGGAAACGCTGCTTCTGCTCGGGGGTGCCGGCGAGCTTCAACGGTTCCGGCACACCGATCGACTGATGGGCCGACAACAGCGCCCCGATGCTGGGGTGCACGCAGGCGACGACCGTCAGGGCCCGGTTGTAGGCGACCTGCGACAGCCCGAGACCGCCGTACTCCTGCGGGATCTTCATGCCGAAACAGCCGAGCTCGGCCAGTTCACGGACGTATTCGTCGGGTATCCGCGCGTCGCGTTCGATGCGGCCGCCGTCCATCGAACTGCATGCCGCGCGCAAGCGCGCGAGGAACTCCTCGGTGCGGGAATCCTCGTCGGGAGTCGGTCGCGGGAAGGGGTGAACGAGGTCGAGGGTGAGCCGTCCGAGGAACAGTTCCTTCGCGAAGGACGGCTTGTTCCACTCGGATTCGCGGGCCTGCTCCGCTACTTCGCGAGCCTGCCGCTCGGTTACTTCGTGAGCCTGCCGCTCGGTGACCTGTGGGGTTCGATCATCGGCGCTGTCTGCCATGACTGCCTCCGGGTCGCGTGCCTACTGGTGAGTATGCACCCGGATGTGTCGCTTATCACAGCTTCGGACATGTCGATCATGAAGCGGTCGAGATGTGAAGGAGATCACTGACGCGGAGGTTGTCGGGGACGTGCCGGTACTCCCGGATACGCCTACGCTCGAATCGTCACCGACGACGCGCCCCGCCCGTCACTCGCCGATCCCCACCGCGGATCGGAACGGAGGTGGCCATGGAATTCCTGGCCTTCGTCCCCGTCCTGCTCACCTTCCTCGGCGCGCTCTACTTCGCGGCGTGCCTCATCGTCGACCATGAGATCCGATCCGCGGAACGAGAATTCGGCACCGCGACCGGCGATCAGGCCTCCGAGGTGTCGGTGGACTCGGGGGAGACCGGCGTCGACGCGGCCTCTCCGGTCGTCGTCGCGGCGGATTCCGCCGGCCGCACGCGCGGCGGTTCCGGAGCGATCGGCGGGTGAGCCGGACGGCGTCGCCGGTAGAACACGACCCCGCCTGCGGCCACGACGGCAACCGCGCCGGCGACGACGAGACTGACCCGCCTGCCCGTGCGCTCCGGACGCGAGGACGACTTCGCGGCACACCGCTCGGCCGCGGCACGCCGGGCCACCGAGAACAGTCCGCCCGCGACGTCCAGACCCTTGCGTGCTGCGAACAGTCCGGCCGCACTCGAGCCCTGCGCGAGCGCTACCGCGCCCTCGCCGGCCACGCGGAGAGCACCCGCGAGATTGCCGGATTCGTCGTGGCGTCGCACGAATGCCGGAAGCCACACGGCGTCGGTCTCGGCATGAATCAGCTTGCTCATGCGTCCACTCTTCCATACCGCCCGGACCTGCAGTCGTGACCGGAGAGCGTGTCCCGCGCCGCCTGTCCTGCCCGGGCAGCGGGCAATGGCACCATGGTGGGGTGACTTCACCGCATCAGACAGCAACGGCCACGCTCCACACGAACCGCGGCGACATCGCGATTGCTCTTTTCGGCAACCACGCGCCGAAGACGGTCGAGAACTTCGTCGGCCTGGCTCAGGGCACCAAGGAGTACAAGACCCAGAACGCCAAGGGCGAGACCAGCGGTCCGTTCTACGACGGCGCGGTCTTCCACCGCGTCATCGACGGCTTCATGATCCAGGGTGGCGACCCCACCGGCACCGGCCGTGGCGGTCCGGGCTACCAGTTCGGCGACGAGTTCCACCCCGAGCTGCAGTTCGACCGCGGCTACCTGCTCGCGATGGCGAACGCCGGCCCGGGCACCAACGGCTCGCAGTTCTTCATCACCGTCGGCCCGACCCCGCACCTCAACCGTCGCCACACCATCTTCGGTGAGGTCGTCGACGCCGAGTCGAAGAAGGTCGTCGACGCGATCGCGACCACCGCCACCGACCGCGCCGATCGCCCGGTCGACGACGTCGTAATCAACAGCATCACCATCTCCTGAGAGAGTTCCCATGACGAACCCCGGCTGGGGCTCCGCGGCCGAGGGTGGTGGCCCGCAGCCCCAGCCGCGGTGCGTTCGCCATCCCGACCGCCCGACCCTTCTCGCCTGCTCCCGATGCGGCCGGCCCGCGTGCCCCGAGTGCCTGCGTCCCGCCTCGGTCGGTCAGCACTGCGTCGACTGCGTCGCCGCGGCCGAACGGTCGACACCGCAGGCCCGCACCATCGCCGGCGCACCCGTCCGCTCCGATCGGCCCTCGCCGATCGTGACGTACGTGCTCATCGCGCTGAACGTGCTCGTCTTCGGCATCACCGCCGCGCAGTCGGGCAGCGTGATGACCAACGAGCAGGGCTCGGAGCTGTTCCTCGACTGGGCGCTGTGGCCGCCCATCATCGCCGCGCACGACGAGTACATCCGGATCCTCGGCAGCGGCTTCCTGCACTTCGGCCTGCTCCACCTGGCCGTCAACATGTTCGCCCTGTGGGTGATCGGCCGCGACACCGAACTCGTGCTCGGACGCGCCCGGTACCTCTCGGTCTATCTCGTGTCGATCCTCGGCGGATCCGCCGCGGTGATGTTCATGGAGACCGGTGCGGTCACCGCCGGAGCGTCGGGAGCAGTCTTCGGTCTGCTCGGCGCGCAGGCCGTCATCCTGCTGCGCCTGCGTCGCAGCCCGGCACCCGTGCTGACCATCGTCGGCCTCAACGTGATCATCAGCATCACCATCCCGGGCATCTCTCTGTGGGGTCACCTGGGCGGTCTCGTCGCCGGTGCCGCCGCGACCGCGGCCCTGCTCTACGCCCCGCAGTATCTCGGTGCCGGCACCGACCGGGACCGCATCGTGCGCACCGGGTGGATCGCGCTGGTCGCGGTCGTCGTGGTGACGCTGGTCGCGATCGTGCTGGCCGTCGTGCGGCTACGCGATCAACTGGGCGTCTGATCGGGCGCGAGATCGCGCACCGCCAGCGCGGCGTGCACGTTCCGCGGGTCGGTGCCCAGATCCCACCGGCCGAAGATCATCAGGTTCTCCGTGCCGGTCGCGGGGTCGATCGTGTCGATCTCGAGCATCGGCACCCGCCGCCCGAAGCGCGGGTACTCGACGATCCGCACGCGGTGCAGTGCCACCCGCGGGAACTCGCGACGACCCGTCAACCGCATCGTCGCGATCCCCGTTCCTCCGGGGAGCACTTCGAGACGCGGACGCTGTCGCAGCGCGAGCGCGACCATCACGAGGACGAGCACCGCCGCGAAACCCACCAGCACGCGACCGGCCGCGTCGGGAACCGCGACGGCGGCCGTCACGGCAAGGGCGATACCGGCGGCCGCCAACGCCGCTATCGCGGCGGGCGGCGTCGCCCACCGCAGCGGTGTCTCGTCGGGCATCTGCGTCCTCTTCCGATTCGTTCCCCGGAGACCTCTCACCGGGTTGTGCACAGTGTTATCCCCAGGTGGGGATGAATAACATCGGTGTAACCCGAGCGAGGTGGGGGTCAGCGCCAGTTCATCGTCATGATCAGACCGACCACCATGAACCCGAAACCGATCAGGAAGTTCCAGGCACCGAGATCGTTCATCCACGTGATCTGCTCGGCCGCGAGGTAGTAGACGATCAGCCACAGCAGCCCGATGACCATCAGGGCGAGCATCACCGTCACGTACAACGTGCTCGACGGCGTGCCCTTGACCTTCACGGGTGTGCGGCTCACCGTCCGGGTCGCGGAGACGTCCTTCTTGCGAACCTTCGACTTGGGCATGGTGTCCTCGTTCTCACGACTCCACCCGTCGTACACGGGTGGAGTGGTCGGTCAACTACCTGTTGAGATCACGCTAACGTAAGGCCAGGATCGGAGGTACGACGTGTCGGAACGACGGCTGCGCGCGCCCGTGTGGGGTGTCGCGACCCTCGTCGTGTGCCTCGTGGCCGGTCTGCTCGTGGGCACCACCCGCGGAGTGTCCGAGGGCGACGAACTGCGCGCCGGCGACTCCCCGCGACTGTCCGATCTGGTACGTGCCGCGCAGGAGAAGGCCGACGAACTGGCGGCCACCCGAGACGATCTCACCGCGCGCATCGACGAACTACAGGACCGTGCCGCGGTGAACGACGAGGACGTCGCCGCAGTGCTCGACGACCTGTCCGCGATCGAGGACCCGGCCGGCCTCGTGGCCCGCCGCGGTCCGGGCGTGACCGTCACCCTCACCGACGCACCCCGCGACGCCAACGGGCGCTATCCGTCCGGTGCCTCACCCGACGATCTCGTCGTGCACCAGCAGGACGTGCAGAGCGTGCTCAACGCGGTGTGGGCCGGTGGTGCCGAGGCCGTGGCCATGCAGGACCAGCGGATCGTCGCGACGTCGGCGCCACGCTGCATCGGTAACACGCTGCTGCTGCACGGGCGCACCTACTCGCCGCCCTACGTCGTCACCGCGCTCGGCGACCCGGCACGGCTGCAGGCCGCGCTCGACGCCGAGCCCGGTATCCGCATCTACAAGCAGTACGCGGCCCGCTATCAACTCGGATACACGCAGCAGGCGTCGGAGGATCTGTCGGTCCCCGCCTACACCGGGAGTTCGTCCGCGCGCTGAGACGTGCCCGATTCGGACACCGGGCGGGTCGCCCTCTACCGAGCACCGGGCGGGTCGCCCTGTAGCGAGCACCGGGCGGGTCGCCCTGTAGCGAGCACTGAGTACCCTCGTCTCATGCGCATTCTCGTCGTCGACAACTACGACAGCTTCGTCTTCAACCTGGTCCAGTATCTGGGGCAGCTCGGAACGACGGCCGACGTGTGGCGCAACGACGACGAGCGGCTCACCGCGCCGGGTGCTCTCGCGCGGGTCGCGAAGGACTACGACGGCATCCTCCTCAGCCCCGGCCCGGGTACACCCGAACGCGCCGGGGCGAGCATCGACCTGGTGAAGGCATGTGCCGACAGCAGCACTCCGCTGCTCGGTGTGTGCCTCGGCCACCAGTCCATCGGTGTCGCGTTCGGCGCGACCGTCGACCGCGCCCCCGAGCTGCTGCACGGCAAGACCAGCCTGGTCCGCCACAACGGTGCCGGTGTGCTCGCGGGCCTGCCCGATCCGTTCACCGCGACCCGCTACCACTCGCTGACCGTGCTGCCCGAGACCATGCCCGCCGAGCTCGAGCCCACCGGCCACACGGAGACCGGCATCGTCATGGCCCTGCGTCACGTCGAGCTGCCGATCCACGGTGTGCAGTTCCATCCCGAGTCGGTGCTCACCCAGGGAGGTCACCGGATGCTCGCGAACTGGCTCGCGGCCTGCGGCGAGGCTCCGGACGAGACGCTCGTCGCGCGCCTCGAGGCGCAGATGGCACGCGCGCTCGACGGCGGAGCCGCCTGACCCCCAATCAACGACGAAAGGCGCCGGTCCCTTCCAGGACCGGCGCCTTTCGTCGTTGATCAGCTCGCTCAGCGGATGCCGAGCACACCGACGCCCACGGTGATGGGCTGGTTCTTCGAGATCTCCGAACCCGGCGGCTGGGCCTGCGTGATCACGGTGCCGACGAGATCGACATCGAGTGTCGCCTCACGCGTCTGCTGGAGCTGGGAGGCGTTGCCCGTCCAGCCGGCGCCGCGCAGGGCAGCGAGTGCGTCCGAGACCGACCGGTTGGTGATGACGGGCATCTCGATGCGGTCGCCGTTCGACACCCGCACCGTCACCGTCGACCCCTGTTCGGTGGAGGCGCCACCGGCGGGGCTCGTCGACACGACGGTGCCCTCGGTCTCGCTGGAGTCGATGTTCTCGACGACGACCTCGAAACCGGCGCCCTCGATGTTGTCGCTCGCCACCTCGACGGTCTGGCCCACCACGTTGGGGACGCGTACCAGTTCGGGACCGGATCCCACAGTGATGGTGATGGGGCTGTCGCGGTCGACACTGGCTCCCGCACCGGGGCTCTGGTCGACGACGAGGTCCTCGTCGTCGGCATCCGACGGAGCGCGTCCGACGTTCGGGTCGAGCCGGAGACCGACGGCGGACAGCTCCTGGGCGGCGCGTTCCTGCGTCATGCCTTCGAGCCGCGGGATCTGCACCTGTTCCGGTCCTGTCGACACCTCGAGGGTGACGGTCGAACCCTCCTCGGCTTGGCTCCCGGGCACGGGACGGGTGTTGATGACGTTGCCGTTCGCGACGACCGGATCGCTCTTCTGCTGGATCGAGACCCGGAAGCCGGCGTTCTGCAGCTGGCTCTCGGCGAGCTCGGCGGAGATGTTGCGGACGTCGGGCACCGCGACCTGGGCGGCCGTCGAACCGGGGCCGAGCGACCACAGGAAGACGCCGACGATACCGACCACAGCGACTGCGGCGATGCCGAGCAGCACCTTCTTGAGAACCGAGCCGCCGCCGGAATCCTCGGCGGGTGCCCCGGCAGCGCCGGCGGCCGCGACGCGGCTGTGCCGGCCCGTGTTGTTGTCGACGGAGTCGATCAGCGTCGTACGGTCCTCGTCGGTCATCACCATCGGCGCACTCGGGCGCTGTCCGCTCAGCACGCGGATCAGGTCGCTACGCATTTCCGCGGCCGACTGGTAGCGGTTCGCGGGGTTCTTCGCCATCGCCTTGAGGATCACCGAGTCGAGCTCGGGCGGCACCGACGAGTTCACCGACGACGGCAGCGGCGGATCCTCCCGCACGTGCTGGTAGGCCACCGCGACGGGCGAGTCGCCCTTGAAGGGGGGCTCGCCGGTGAGGATCTCGAACAGGACGCAGCCCACCGAGTACACGTCGGACCGGGCGTCGACCTGTTCACCGCGTGCCTGCTCCGGGGAGAGGTACTGCGCGGTGCCGATCACCGCGGCGGTCTGCGTCATCGGGCTCGCGGCGTCGGAGATGGCCCGGGCGATGCCGAAGTCCATGACCTTCACCGCGCCGGCCTTGTTGATCATGACGTTGGCCGGTTTCACGTCGCGGTGCACGATCATGTTGCGGTGGCTGAAGTCCAGGGCCGCGCACACGTCGGCAATGATCTCCATCGCCCGCTTGGGGGTCATCGGCCCGTCGGCACGGACGATGTCGCGCAGCGTGTCGCCCTCGACGTACTCCATGACGATGTACGGGAGCGGCCCGGCCTCGGTCTCGGCCTCACCGGTGTCGTAGACGGCGACGATCGCCGGATGGTTCAGCGCAGCGGCGTTCTGCGCTTCGCGCCGGAAGCGCAGGTAGAACGTGGGGTCGCGTGCGAGGTCGGCACGCAACACCTTGATGGCCACATCCCGGCCGAGCCGCAGATCCCGCGCGAGGTGCACCTCGGACATACCGCCGAAGCCGAGGATCTCACCCAGCTCGTAGCGGGAGGAGAGCTTGCGGGGTGTGGTCATGACGTTCCTTGGTTGTTCGTACCGTTGCTGGTTCCGGATGAATTGTCGTCCCCTCCACCGGCGGCCTCGGGGTCGGTCTCGTCGTCGCCGTCACCCTCCGCGCCGCCCGTGCCGCCGTCGCCGCCACCCGTGTCCTCCGCTGTGGTGGTCGTCGCCGTCGTCGTGGTCGGGACCGTCGTGGTGGTGGGCGGTTGCGTCGTGGTCGGCTCGGTCGTCGGCTCCACCGTGGTCGTCGGCGGCTGCGTCGTCGTCGTGGTCGGAGGGGGTGTGAAGGTCTCCGTCTCGACGGGCGGCGGCAGCGGCACGAACGTCGTCGTGGTGGTCAGCGGCGGACGGGTCGTCGTGGTGGTCGCGCGGGTCGTGGTGAGCTGCGTCGTCGGCGACGGAGCGCGCGGGGTCTCCTCGTCGTCGCCGCCCAACAGCACGATTCCCAGAGTGACCAGGGCGAGCACGACTGCCGCACCTGCGGCCCAGGCCAGCGCTGTGGGACTCGGCGACCGTCGTCCGTCGTCGTCGGCGGGCACTCCCGCAGTCGGTGGACCTGCCACCGGCGGACGGCCGGCGGTCGGCGGCTGGGCCGAGCGGGGAACCGACGAATAGGCCGTCTGGTCGTACTGCGTCGGGTGCAGGGCACGGGTCGAGGACGTGTGGGCCGTCGTCCCGGGCACGCCGGGCGGAAGCACCCGGTTGGCGCTGGTCACCGGCGGCACGTTGCCGGGCGGGGGCACGGGCCGTCCGGACCGCACCGCAGCGACGGCGTTGGCGAACTCGCCGCCGTTCGAATAGCGGTAGGCGGGGTCCTTCGACATCGCGATCTCGATGAGTTCGCGCACCTCGGGCGGAAGATCCGTCGGCAGCGGCGCCGGGGTCTCCTGGACGTGCTTCATCGCGACCGTCACGACGCTGTCGCCGAGGAACGGACGTCGGCCCGACAGCACCTCGTAGCCGACGACGGCCAGCGAGTACACATCGCTCGCGGACGTCGCCTCCTGGCCCAGTGCCTGCTCGGGAGCGATGTACTGCGCGGTGCCCATCACCATGCCGGTGCGGGTGACCGGGGAGGCGTCGACCGCCTTCGCGATACCGAAGTCGGTGATCTTCACCTGGCCCGTCGGGGTGATGAGGATGTTGCCCGGCTTGACGTCGCGGTGCACCACGCCGGCGTTGTGGGCGGCCTGCAAGGCGCGTCCGGTCTGCTCGAGCATGTCGAGCGCATGCGGCAGCGACAGGCGTCCGAGCCGCGACAGGACGGCGTTGAGCGGTTCGCCGTGGACGAGTTCCATCACGAGATAGGCGATGGACTGGCCTTCGGCGTCGGTGGTCTCGCCGTAGTCGAACACCCCGGCGATGCCGGGATGGTTGAGCTGGGCGGTGGTGCGGGCCTCGAAGCGAAACCGGGCGAGGAAGTCCTCGTCGCCGGACAACTCGGCCTTGAGGACCTTCACCGCGACCCGCCGGTCGAGCCGGGTGTCGAGTCCTTCCCACACCTGACCCATTCCGCCGGTCGCGATGAGTCGCTGGAGACGGTAACGGTCGGCGATCATGGCGCCGCTGCTCAGAGCCATGTCAGCCTCCCTGTAATCCGGCCGAGATGACGGCCCGTCCGATCGGGGCGGCCACCGAGCCGCCGGTCGCGGCGAGAGCTCGGTCGCCGCCGTCCTCCACGATCACCGCGACGGCGATGCGGGGTTGTTGTGCAGGTGCGAATGCGATGTACCAGGTGTGCGGCGGGGTGTTCCGCGGATCGTTGCCGTGTTCCGCGGTGCCCGTCTTCGACGCGATCTGCACGCCCTGGATGGCACCGCCACCGCCGGCATTGTTCTCGGCACCGATCATCAGGTCGGTGAGGGTCGCCGAGACCTCCGGCGAGATCGCCTGGCCCAGCGATTCGGGCTTGGTCTCCTCGAGCACCGTCAGGTCGGGTCCCTGCCGACGGTCGACGAGATACGGCTTCATGCGCACCCCGCCGTTTGCGATGGTCGCGGCGATCGACGCGTTCTGCAACGGAGTGAGGGCCACATCACGCTGGCCGATGCTCGACTGGCCGAGTGCCGCGCCGTCCGGGATGGGCCCGACGGTGCTCGCCGCGACGGGCAGCGGCACGTCGAGGGTCTCGCCGATGCCGAGCTTCTCGGCCTGCGAGACCAGGGCCTCGCGTCCGTCGTCGATGCCCATCTCGACGAAGGCCGTGTTGCACGACCGCGCGAAGGCCTCCCGCAGCGTCACCGTCGGTGCGTCGCCGCACGCCGCTCCGCCGTAGTTCTCGAGGGTCGTCGCGGTGTCGGGCAGGGTGATCTGCGGTGCCGCGGTGAACTGCGTGTCGGGGGTGACGCCGTTCTCGAGCGCCGCCGCCGTCACGACGACCTTGAAGGTCGAGCCCGGAGGGTAGGTCTGGGAGATCGCACGGTTGAGCATCGGCTTCTCGGGATCGGCGTTGAGCTCGTCCCAGGCCTGTGAGGTCGCGGCACCGTCGTGTCCCGACAACCGGTTGGGGTCGTAGCTCGGAGTGCTCACCATCCCGAGGATCCTGCCGGTGCTCGGTTCGATCGCGACCACCGAGCCCGTGTAACCCTTCGAGGTCAGCTCGTCGTAGGCCACCTGCTGAACGACCGGATCGATCGTGGACACGACGTTTCCGCCGCGCGGGTTGCGGCCCGACACCAGGTCGAACAGGCGACGTCCGAACAGCAGGTTGTCGGAACCGTTGAGCAGCGAATCCTCGGACCGCTCGAGTCCGGTGCTGCCGTACTGCATCGAGTAGAAACCGGTCACCGGCGCGTAGGCCAGCGGGCTCATCGGCTGGGTCGGCGGCGCCGGGTATTCGCGCAGGTACTTGTAGCGGCTGTCGGTGGGCACCGACACCGCGAGAGCCTGACCGGCCGCGACGATCTGTCCGCGCTGACGGGAGTACTCGTCGATCAGCACACGCGAGTTGCGCGGATCGGTGCGGAGATCGTCGGCCTTGATGACCTGCACGTAGGTGGCGTTTGCGAGCAGCGCGACGACCATGAACATCACGGCCATCGCGACCTTGCGGAGCGGACCGTTCATTCGCGCCCCATCATTTCCGTCTTGGCCTCGGCGATCGGCGTGGGCGCCTTCTTACGGGGGATCGCGGGTTGGCGGGCAGCGTGCGAGATCTTCATCAACAGAGCCAGGAGCAGATAGTTTGCGAGCAGCGACGAACCACCGTAGGACACGAACGGTGTGGTCAGGCCGGTCAGGGGGATCAACTTCGTGACACCGCCGACCACCACGAACAGCTGGACGGCGAGGGTGAACGACAGGCCGGCGGCGAGCAGCTTGCCGAAGCTGTCGCGCACCGCCAGCGCCGTGCGCATGCCGCGGACGACGAGGATCAGGAACAACAGCAGGATGGCGGCCAGACCGATCAGGCCGAGTTCCTCACCGATCGCGGCGACGATGAAGTCGGTCTTCGCGAACGGCACCTGCCCCGGCCGTCCGCTGCCCAGGCCGGTGCCGGCGACTCCGCCGGTCGCGAGACCGAACAGCGACTGGGAGATCTGGTAGCCGGTGTTGTTGTAGTCGGCGAGTGGATCGAGCCAGGTCTCCACACGCACCCGCACGTGACCGAACATCTGGTACGCCGCGTAGAAACCGACGGCGAGCAGCGAGAATCCGATGATCAGCCAGCCGACGCGTTCGGTCGCGATGTAGAGCATCACCAGCACGGTGGTGAACAGCAGCAGCGACGTGCCGAGGTCCTTCTCGAAGACCATCACACCGATCGAGATGATCCAGGCCGCCAGGATCGGGCCGAGATCGCGGGCACGGGGGAAATCCATCCCCAGGAAGTGCTTGCCCGCGGTGGTGAACAGATCGCGTTTCGCCACGAGGACCGATGCGAAGAAGATGATCAGCAGGATCTTCGCGAACTCACCGGGCTGGATGCTGAAACCGGGCAGCCGGATCCAGATCTTGGCGCCGTTGACCTCGGAGAACCTGCTCGGCAGCAGGGCCGGGATCGCGAGTGCGATGAGGCCGATGAGACCGAGCGTGTAGCTGAACCGCGCGAGCAGGCGGTAGTCGTGCAGGAACACGAGCACGACGATGAACAGCGCAATGCCGAGCGCCGTCCACAGCACCTGCTGCGTCGCATCGGGCGACGGCGGCGGCAGGCCCATGTAGCGGGCGTTCTCCTGATCGGACAGGTCGAGCCGGTGGATGAGCACGAGTCCGAGACCGTTGAGCAGCGCGACGATCGGCAACAGCAGGGGATCGGCGTACTTCGCGAAGCGCCGGACCGCGAGATGCGCGGCGAGGAACAGCGCCGCGAAGGTCGCCCCGTACTTGAGCAGGTCGAGGGTCAGCGCCTGCTCCATCGAGACCTCGACGAGCATGAGCGACACGGTCGTGACACCGATGGCCGCGATGATCAGAGCCAATTCGGTGTTGCGCCGGGTCGACTGGACGGGAGCCGGGGCGAAACCTCCCGGAGGGCTCGGGAAGGCCCCCACACCATGGGACACCGACATCAGGCGCCCACCCTGCAGTTCTGACCGGGGATCTGGGGCGCGGGCTCGGGAGCCGGCTCCATGTTCGGAGCGGGTTCGCCGGGAGTCGGCTCGCCGGGAGTCGGCTCGCCGGGCTGTGGCTCACCGGGCTGGGGTTCACCGGGCTGGGGTTCACCGGGGAGCGGTTCGCCGGGCTGGGAGGCCGGTGCCGGTTCGCCCGGCTGCGGCTCACCGGGCGCCGGGGGCTGCACCGCGGGTGTCTCGGTGGGCTGGGTGCCGTTCGGTCCGGGAGCCGGCGTCGGCTCTCCCGGACCGGGGGCCGGTGTGCCGGGCGTGGGCTCGGGTTCCTCCGGGGTGCACACCGGCAGCAGGTCCAGTTCGGCGAGCCGCTGCATCTGTTCGCGGGTGTCGTCGAGCGACCCCGACGGAAGACCGGCACGAACCTGTTCGCGGGCGGCGGGCCACAGATCGTCGACGAGCATCACCCGGCACGACGCGCTGGCGGGGTCGACGAGCGTGAGGTCGCCCTCGTCGGTGATGCACCCGACGCGCGCGGGCTCCTGCAGGGAATAGCCGAAGACGTCGCCGGGGATGCCGCGCAGCACGGTCACACGACCGTCGTCGGCGCCGACGTAGTAGTTGTTGCGGATCAACTGACGGCCGACGAACAGACCGCCGACCAGCACTGCGATCACCACTATGGCGGCGACGGGCCACCACAGGCGGCTGCGCTTCTTCTTCGGCTCGGGCTCCGGAGCCTTGTTGATGACCCGCTTGGGGGTGGCGCGCGGCGGTCGCATCGCAGCGGCGCGACCCGCTGCGGTATTCGGCGGGGGAGTGTCCTCGTCGTCGTCCGCCGATGCCGCACCGGCAACGATGGGATGCGACTGGCCGTAGTCGAGATCGATCACGTCGGCGACGACGACAGTGACGTTGTCGGGACCGCCGCTGCGCAGTGCCAGCTCGATGAGCCGGTCGGCGCACTCGTCGTGCGTGCCCTGCCGCATGGTGTCGGCGATCGTCTCGTCGCTGACGACGTCGGACAGGCCGTCGGAGCACACGAGATAACGGTCGCCGGCGCGGGCCTCGCGCACGGTGAGCGTCGGTTCGACCTCGCTGCCCGTCAGCGCGCGCATGATCAACGACCGCTGCGGGTGCGTGTGCGCCTGCTCGGGGGTGATGCGGCCCTCGTCGACGAGCGACTGCACAAAGGTGTCGTCGCGGGTGATCTGGGTGAGCTGACCGTCGCGCAGAAGGTAGGCGCGGGAGTCGCCGATGTGCGCGAGGCCGAGCTTGCTACCGGCGAACAGGATGGCCGTGAGCGTCGTGCCCATACCGTCGAGTTCGGGCTCCTCCTCCACCTGGTCGGCGATCGAGGCGTTGCCTTCGCGGACGGCCGCGGCGAGCTTGCCGAGAAGGTCGCCGCCCGGCTCGTCGTCGTCGAGGTGGGCGAGCGCCGCGATCATCAGTTGCGAGGCGACCTCGCCGGCTGCGTGGCCGCCCATGCCGTCGGCGAGGGCGAGCAGGCGGGCACCGGCGTAGACGGAGTCCTCGTTGTTGGAGCGCACGAGGCCGCGGTCGCTGCGGGCGGCATATCGGAGTACGAGGGTCACGGGCGGAGCTCGATCACGGTCTTGCCCACCCGGACCGGGGTTCCGAGCGGGACACGGACAGCGGTGGTGACCTTCGCGCGGTCGAGATACGTGCCGTTCGTCGACCCCAGGTCTTCGACGTACCAGTCGGAACCTCGCGGCGACAGGCGTGCGTGGCGCGTGGACGCGTAGTCGTCGGTCAGCACGAGTGTGGAGTCGTCGGCACGGCCGATGAGAACCGGTTGGGTGCCGAGCGTGATCCTCGTGCCGGCCAGCGCGCCCTGCGTGACCACCAGATACTTGGCGGTCTTGTTACGGCTCAGCGTCGGCAGCACCGACTGCTTGGGGGAGTAACGCGGGAGCGGTCGCGCGGCACCGGCGTAGATGTCGGACCGGAGCGTGCGCAACACCGCCCATACGAACAACCACAGCAGGAGGAGGAATCCCGCTCGGGTCAGCTGCAGAATCAGCCCCTGCACGGTGCATCCTCCTTCGGGGTAGTCGACCGGTCGTGTTCCTGGTCGTGCGGTCACTCACAATACGGACACCGGACGACTCCATGCAGCGTCCGACGCGCTGTCACACGCGTCGGACGGTATGAACGGGTCCGGTCGGTCCTTCGATACCGGCTGATCAGAGGATGCGCACGAGGATTTCGGAATGCCCGGCGCGAATCACGTCACCATCGGCGAGCTGCCAGTCCTGCACCGAGGCGCCGTTGACCGTCGTGCCGTTCGTCGACCCGAGATCGGAGAGCATCGCGACCTGGCCGTCCCAGCGGATGTCGATGTGGCGACGCGAGACGCCGGTGTCGGGCAGGCGGAACTGTGCGTCCTGGCCGCGGCCGATGATGTTGCTGCCCTCTCGGAGCTGGTAGTAGCGACCGCTGCCGTCCTCGAGCTGGAGCGTCGCGGTCAGCACCCGACCGGCAGTCGGAGACTGGTAGCCGCCCTGCTGGTAGCCCTGATCGTAACCGGGAGCCGCGGCGGCGTAACCCTGGTCGTAGCCGCCCTGCTGCGCGCCGTACTGCTGGTCGTAACCCGGCTTTGCGTAGCTCTGCTGACCGTAGGCCTGCTGATCGTAGCCGCCCTGCTGGTAACCCTGGTCCTGGTAACCCTGGTCGTAACCGGGCTGCGCGTAACCCTGCTGGCCGTACGCCTGCTGGTCGTAGCCACCCTGCTGCGGATAGTCGTGGCCGTAGTCCTGGCTGTACGCCTGCGGCTGGGCGCCCTGGGCACCGTAGGCCTGCTGGTCGTAACCGCTCTGGTCGTAGCCGCCCTGTTGGTAGTCCTGCTCGCTGTAGGCCTGGCCGTACGCCTGCTGGTCGTAACCACCCTGCTGGTCGTAGCCGCCCTGAGCCTGGTCGTAGCCGGCGTTGCCGTAGCCCTGGTTGTAGCGCTGCTCCTGGCCGACGTGCGCGTGACCGTTGCGTGCGTACTGCGGTTCCGCCTCGGCGGGGTCACGGCTGGGGTCGTAGCCGGGGTTCTGCGTCATTGGGCCAGCTCCTGGTTCAGAGGTCACGGGTGGGCGGTTCTGTGGGTTCCGCGGTGACGGAGCACGCGTCGCTGAGCGCCCCGCATCGGGATCTACCGAGCCGCGAGTCCGGAACTGCCCGGTGTGCAGTGCCGACGACGACTCGAAGACGACTTGGATCTCACCGTATGTCTGCCATCCCTGTTCTCGGATGAAGTCCTCAAGGTGACGGGAGAATGCCTTCACAGTCAAGTCCCGATCCGCTGCGAGGGCGTCGTGATCGGTTTCGCTGATCGTGATGACGTAGTGATTGGGGGCGAGCATGTGGCCCCGATCGAGCTGTTGGACGCCGTCCGTTGCCTCCTGCTGCAGCGCCGCCTCGACTTCCTGGGGCACGACGCCGCCCCCGAACACGCGGGCGAAAGCGTCGCCGATCGCGGCCTGGAGTTTGCGCTCGAAGCGCTGGGCAATACCCATGGCGACCCCCTTTCCGTACTCAGCGTGTCGCAATGCAGATCTCGTCACTGCATGGTATCCACTTTTCCCCGGATTCGACCCTGCGGTATTCGGCACGTCTCCGACGGATGTGCTCGGCACTCGAACCGGCGGCGCTGGCAGCCCGCTGACCAGGCGAATAGTTGTTTGACTCCGGTGTGTGTTACTGTTTTCGGCGTTGCTCGGGCGAGTGGCGGAATGGCAGACGCGCTGGCTTCAGGTGCCAGTGTCCTTCGGGACGTGGGGGTTCAAGTCCCCCTTCGCCCACAGTGTGCAGTTCCACGAACTGTGACGGACGAGGTCACGAACTCTTCGGAGATCGTGACCTCGTCCTTTTCGTCGTGGTCTTCCGGGCTGTCGGCCCTCCGGCCGGTCAGTCGCTCGGGTGCCGATCCGCGGTGAGGTCGACACGGATCTGTGGTACGGGCACGCTCGTGGGTACTCGGGTCCGTCGATTGCCGTGCGCGGCGGCGAGTTGTGGCCCGGTGAGATACAGGGCGAGGGACAGATCGGCGTCCTCCACCCACGCACCGCGCAGGTCCGCGCCGAGCAGATCGACGCCGGCGAGGTCGCATCCCCTGAGGTCGGCGCCGATCAGTACCGCGCCCCGCAGGTCGGCGCCGCACAATCGGTGGGCACGTAGATCGGTTCCGGCGAGATCGGCGCCCGGGACCAGGTCCGGATGTATCCGCTCGTCGTCGGCGAAGTACGAAGCCCGTACCTCCGCGCTGACCTCCATGAGGACCGGTCGAACGCGGGCGCGTATCTCGGCAATGTCGAGGGATTCGAGTTCGCCCACGCTCCGGCGGGTCAGGGATACAAGGGATGCGACGAGTTCCCGCGCGGTGTCCGCGGTTTCCGGATCGTAGGTGCGTTCCTGGGCCTCGAGCAGATGCCACATCATCTCGTGCAGCTCTTTCACGACGGCGAATGCCGAGAACATCCGGTCGCAGGTCTCGGATCGATCCTGCCGGCTCACACCGGCGAACAACCGCTGGGAGACGGCCTGGCCGGCACCGAAACAGTCGAAGACCGTGCAGCCGCGGAAGCCGCGGGACGGCAGCGTCTCATGGATGGTGCACGAGAAGCGCGCGTCGAGATGTCGGCACGGTGACCCGGCGAGCTTGTCCTCGGCGAAGTCCGAAGACCTCGTGAATCCGAAAGCCGTGCAACACAGTGCGAAGCAACGGCTGCAATCGCCCCGAAGGTCGGATCGGTGAACGATCGGTGATGGGGACGAGTGACGTGATGGGGTGAGCATGTGAACTCCGAGAGTCGATTCCGATGCATGACGGGATCGGGGAACCCTGGCGCGGGTTCCCTCTCGGGGCACACAGAATCACCGCCGCCTGCAGGCGCGGTTCGCGGATGGCGCGGGACATCCGTCTCACGGATACACGGTGCTGATCACTGGACACGAAAATACCAGCAGGCACGCGCGGTGTCAGCGGGCCGGACGGCTGTCGTCGAACCTGGGAAGACCCCGCGTTCAGACGCTCGCTTCGCGCGACCCCGCTTGCGTCAGGGTGAGGTGCAGCAACTCGCCGAGGGCGTCACGGCTACGCGTCAGGCAGGCGATCCGACCGTCGAGATCTTTGATCTCGCCGACGAGACGAGCAGCGAAATCTCTGTCGCACTTGTTCGTCCACGTTCCCTCGCGGTCGTCACGTTGCTCGAGGACGATCGCGACCAGCCGCGTGGGTACGCCCGAGGTGACGAGGTCGCGGATCAGCTTCGCGCGTGCCACGTCGTGGTCGGTGTAGTCGCGGTAACCGTTCGCACTCCGCTTCGGATGGATCAGGCCTTCCTGTTCGTAGTACCGCAGCATCCGGGTGCTGAGGCCGGTTCGCCGGGACAGCTCGCCGATTCGCATGACTCTCCCCGTTTCGGGCTTGACCTTGACACCGATGTCAACGTTCAGCATGGTGCCATGACCGATACCGACGCACGTGAACCGACGGGAATTCCCACGGCGACGACGATGTCGAACGCTCCTTCGACCGATCACGCACTTCCCCGGGCGACGCTGATCGCCCTGTCCTTCTCGACCTTCGCGACGGTGACCGTGGAGATGCTCCCGTCCGGCCTCCTACCGCAGATCGGACGTGGCCTGGGCGTGGAACCTGCCGTGGTGGGAGGTCTGGTCACCGCGTGGGCGCTCACGATCGCCGTGACGAGCATGCCGCTCGTCCGGGTCACACGGAACGTCCGCCGCACTCGGCTGCTCCCGGCCGCGCTCGCGGTGGTGGCGGCCGCGGTGCTGGCGACGTCGCTCGCGCCGACCTTCGAGATCGCCCTCGCCGGCCGGATCGTCTCCGCGGCCGCACACGGCGTGTTCTGGGCGGTGATCGTCGTGTACGTCTCCGAGATCGTGGCACCCGACCGGATCGGGAGGGCCTTGGCGATCGTGCTTGCGGGTCCGGCGGTCGCGGGACTGGTGGGTCTTCCGATCGGGGCGGCACTGGTCGACGTCGTGGGCTGGCGCGGTGTCTTCGGAGGGGCGTCGGCGATTCTGGCGGTCACCGCGATCGCCCTGACGCTGATTCTCACCGACCCCGGCAGGACCACCGGGAGTGAGGGGAGCTTCGGGGCGGACGAGCGCACCTCGGGCTCGGGCTGGGACCGCAGCGCGATCGCGTCCACGGGCACGGCCCTCGCAGGAACACTCGTGCTCCTGGGACATTTCGTGGTGTTCACCTACATCTCGATGATCGTCACCGACGCGGCCCGGTTCGGATCCGGATCTCTGGCGATTCTCCTGGCGGTGTTCGGAGCGGCCGGCGCTGTCGGTGTCACGGCCTCCGGATGGTTGTCGGACCGTTGGCCGAGAGCAACCGTCCCCGCCACGGTCCTCGTCCTGCTCACCGCGTTCGTCATCGTGACCGTCGCGCCGACGGTGCCGGTGTTGTTCGTGATCGCGATCGTGCTGTGGGGACTCGTCTCCGGGGTGTTCCCGCCTGCGATGCAGGTCCGGGTCCTCCGGTTGGCATCCGCGCGATTCCGCACGACCGCCCGTGGGGTCGTGGTCGCGACCTTCGATCTCGGAGTGGCCGCCGGTGCCGCCTTCGGGGGCGCGGTGGTCGGTTCCGGCGTCGACCGTCTCGCGCCGGTGGCCCTGGTCGTCACCACCGTCGGTGCAGTCGCTCTCGTGCTCCTCGCCCGGGTGGGAACGGCGCCGGTTCCGTCTCCGTGATCCGGGCAGCGTCCGATGACTTCGCGTAGTTCACGGGGTCTTCCTCTTCGTACCGGTCGATCGGGATGTGAGGAGAAGAGAGTGGGCCAGTTGCTGCGAGTACAGAACTTTTCGGTGTCGAGCGACGGCATCGGCGCGAGGGAGGACCAGAGCTTCGAGAGTCCCTTCGGCCTGGATCCGGGTCCGATGTTCGAGTGGGCAGGCGCCACGGCCAGTTGGCACCTGCGCACCGAACCCGGCGGGAGCCGCGGGCTCGACGACTACTTCATTCGGGACTTCTCCTGCAATATCGGTGCGGAGATCATGGGACGCAACAAGTTCGGTCCTCTGCGGGGTCCGTGGCAGGACCACGAATGGCAGGGCTGGTGGGGTGACGAGCCGCCGTTCCACACCCCGGTGTTCGTTCTGACCCACCACGAACGTCCGTCCTTCACACTCTCCGACACCACCTTCCACTTCGTGAACGGCGAACCGGCCGCGGTGCTCGAACAGGCCCGCGCCGCCGCGCAGGGCAAGGACGTCCGACTCGGAGGCGGCGTCTCCATCATCCGCGAGTTCCTCGACGCCGATCTGGTCGACACCATGCACGTCGTGGTGGCGCCGGTGCAATACGGCACCGGTCTGAAGCTCTGGGAATCCCCGGACGAGCTACGGGACCGTTTCCACCTCGAGGCCGTGCCCAGCGCGAGCGGGGTGGTCCATCACCTGTTCTGGAGGAAGTGAACGCCTGCGACCGGCGCATAATGGGGAGCGGGGGGTAGGAGGTCGTCATGCGTGCTCTGAGTGGCCTACTGGATGTCGTGCTCGGACTTCTCACCGCCCTGCTCGGCACCGTCCTGGGGATCGTCGCCGCGGTGGTGATGCTCCTGGGTGCGGTGTTGTGCGTGACGATCCTGCTGATCCCACTGGGCATCCCCGTCATCCGGCTCTCCCGCCGGCTGTTCACCCTCGCCGGGAAGATGATGCACGTGCCGTGACGTCCCGCGACGAATCGACGACGAGGCGCTCGACCGCCTCGTGAGGTCGGGTGTGTCGTCCACCGGCCTGCGGAACCTCTCCGGATCGGCCCCGCATTCTCGAGGAATGCGGGGCCGACTCTTGTCTTCGTCTCGGTGTCGCGCGCCTCGACCTGCGCAGATCCCGTTGGTTGCCGCGCATACCCTAGGGGGGTATGGTATCCGGCAGGACGACCGAAGCGACAAGGACGACTCCGATGCCGAATACCCCGAGCGAGACCGTGCACACCGATGCCGTCGCACACGACGACGCACATCAGCACAGCTACATCGCCAACAACACCAAGGCCGACTACCTCAAGCGGTTGCGTCGCATCGAGGGGCAGGCCCGCGGCCTGCAGCGGATGGTCGAGGAAGAGAAGTACTGTATCGACATCCTCACGCAGATCGCGGCGATGAAGAAGGCCCTCGAAGCCGTCGCGCTCGGCCTGCTCGATGAGCACATGGCCCACTGCGTGGCCGGTGCCGTGCGCGCCGGCGGCGACGAGGCCGACCTCAAGTTGAAGGAAGCCGGCGACGCCATCGCGCGACTCGTCCGCTCCTGATCGTTCCTACCGTTCACGACCCGTATCCGAGGAGTTCCCATGAGCCAGACCAGCACCTACACCGTCACCGGCATGACCTGCCAGCACTGCGTCGCGTCGGTCACCGAGGAGGTCCAGGAGATCCCGGGCGTCGAGAACGTCGAGGTCGATCTGGCCACCGGTGCCGTCACCGTCACGAGCGCCGAGTCCCTCGACGATGCCGCCGTCGCGGCCGCCGTCGAGGAAGCCGGTTACAACCTCGCATGAACACCCCGGCCAAGCTCACCGGCTTCGTCGCCGCCGTAGCCGCGGTCTTCGGTGTCGCGCTGCTCGTCGGCGCGACCGTCGGCCCGGTGGAGGAGCAGACCGCGGACCCGACCGCGAGCGCCCACGACGCCGGTCACGGTGACAACACCGCCACCGGCAGTGCCGCGGAAACACCTGCCGCGGAAATACCTGCTGTGGAAGACATCCCGGGAGGTCTGATGATGTCTCAGAAAGGTTATACCCTCGCGCTCGCCGAGACCGACCTCGAGTCGGGTGAGGACAGGAACCTGACATTCGCGATCAACGGTCCCGACGGCGCGCCGGTGACCGACTTCGACGTCACCCATGACAAAGAGCTGCACCTGATCGTCGTGCGCCGCGACTTCACCGGTTTCCAGCACGTCCATCCCGTGCTCGACGAGAACACCGGCATCTGGTCCGTCGACGTCGACCTCACGCCCGGCACGTGGCGGGTCTTCACCGACTTCACGCCCACCGGGGGAGAGGCGCTCACGTTGGGTACCGACCTCACGGTGGCAGGCGAATTCACGCCTGCCGCAAGGGAAGCCGACAACCGCACCGCGACCGTCGACGGCTACGAGGTCACCCTCGACGGCGACCTGTCGTCGGGTGGCGACGCGATGCTCACCCTCACCGTGAGCAAGGACGGGCAGCCGGTCACCGACCTGCAGCCCTATCTCGGTGCCTACGGACACCTGGTGGCACTGCGCGGCGGCGACCTCGCCTATCTCCACGTCCACCCGGACGGGACACCCGGCGACGGCACCACACGACCCGGCCCCGAGGTCGTCTTCCACACCTCCGTCCCGAGTGCCGGCACCTATCACCTCTATCTCGACTTCCAGCACGACGGAGTGGTTCGCACCGCGGCCTTCACCCTCACCGCCGGCGGCACCGGCGAGGTGCAACCGGAGTCCGGCACACACGGTGACCACAGCCATTCCGGCCGCTGACGGCCTATTCTTCCGAGGAGACACACATGACCACGCAGAGTCAGCCGGTCGCCGCCGAATCGATCGAACTCGCCATCACCGGCATGACCTGCGCATCCTGCGCCAATCGCATCGAGCGCAAACTCAACAAGCTCGACGGCGTCACCGCGACCGTCAACTACGCCACCGAGAAGGCGAAGGTCACCTACCCCGACGACGTGACACCCGAGCAACTCGTCACGGTCGTCGAACAGGCCGGCTACGGCGCCGCACTGCCGCCGCCGCCCGCGCAGGCGGCCGACCGGTCCGATGACGTGCCCGAAACCGATTCCGTTGCGGCGCTTCGTCACAGGCTCGTCGTCTCGGCGATTCTGACGGTGCCGGTGATCGCGATGGCGATGATCCCGGCCCTGCAGTTCACCAATTGGCAGTGGCTCTCGCTCACCTTCGCCGCGCCGGTCGTGGTGTGGGGTGCGTGGCCGTTCCACCGGGCGGCGTGGATCAACCTGCGCCACGGCACGTCCACCATGGACACCCTCGTGTCGCTGGGAACCCTTGCTGCCCTGGGATGGTCGGTCTACGCCCTGTTCTGGGGAACGGCGGGTGAACCGGGGATGGTCCACCCGTTCGAGTTCACCATCGCGCGGGGCGACGGCAGCGGCAACATCTATCTCGAGGCCGCGGCCGGTGTCACGACGTTCATCCTCGCCGGACGCTACTTCGAGCAACGATCGAAGCGACGCGCAGGCGCCGCCCTGCGTGCCCTGCTCGAACTCGGTGCCAAGGACGTCGCGGTCCTCGGACCGGACGGGACCACCGAGACCCGGGTTCCGGTGGAGCAGTTGGCGGTCGGGGATCTGTTCGTCGTACGGCCGGGCGAGAAGATCGCCACCGACGGTGTGATCGAACGGGGCACGTCGGCGGTCGACGCGTCGATGCTGACCGGTGAATCCGTTCCCGTCGAGGTCGGTGTGGGAGACAGTGTCGTCGGCGGAACGGTCGACGTGGGTGGACGACTCGTGGTGCGCGCGACCCGCGTCGGCTCCGACACCCAGCTCGCGCAGATGGCGAAGCTGGTGGAGGACGCCCAGAACGGCAAGGCCCAGGTGCAACGCCTGGCCGACCGGATCTCCGGCATCTTCGTGCCGATCGTCCTGCTGATCGCCGCCGGCACACTCGGTTTCTGGCTCGGCACCGGCAACGGCCCCGCGGCGGCGTTCACCGCGGCGGTCGCGGTGCTGATCATCGCCTGTCCGTGTGCCCTCGGCCTGGCCACCCCGACCGCGCTGATGGTCGGTACCGGTCGCGGCGCCCAGCTCGGCATCCTCATCAAGGGACCCGAGGTCCTCGAGTCGACCCGCTCGGTCGACACCGTGGTCCTCGACAAGACCGGCACGGTCACCACCGGCCGGATGACGCTGCGCGAGGTCGTCGCCGACGACGGTGAGAACGCCGACGACGTGCTGCGGTACGCCGGGGCACTCGAGTCGGCGTCGGAACACCCGATCGCACGTGCCATCAGCGACGCGGCCGCGGACAGGTTCGGCGGCCTGCCCCAGGTCGAGGACTTCACGAACATCGAGGGGCTCGGTGTCCAGGGAGTGCTCGTCGACGGCGACACGAGCCGCGCCGTGCTGGTGGGACGCCCGAAGCTGCTGGCCGACTGGTCGCAGCATCTCTCCGAGACCCTGCAGCAGGCGTTCGAGCAGGCCCAGAAGTCCGGTGGCACGGCCATCGCCGTCGGCTGGGACGGAAAGGCCCGCGGCATCGTCGTCGTGGCGGACGCGGTCAAGCCGACCTCCGCGAAGGCCGTCGCCGAACTGCGGGGACTCGGCCTGCGTCCGATCCTGCTCACCGGCGACAATGCCGCCGTCGCGCATACCGTGTCGGCCGAGGTCGGCATCGACGAGGCCGACGTGATCGCCGACGTGCTGCCCACCGACAAGGTCGACGTGGTCGAGCGACTCCAGCGCGAGGGCGCGGTGGTCGCGATGGTCGGCGACGGTGTCAACGACGCCGCGGCGCTCGCCCGGGCCGACCTGGGTCTGGCGATGGGCACCGGCACCGATGTCGCGATCGAGGCGAGCGACCTGACGTTGGTCCGCGGCGACCTGATGGTCGCGGTCGACGCCATCCGGTTGTCGCGCCGCACGCTGACGACGATCAAGGGCAACCTGTTCTGGGCGTTCGCGTACAACGTCGCGGCACTGCCGCTGGCGGCCGCGGGCCTGCTCAACCCGATGCTCGCCGGTGCCGCGATGGCGTTCTCGTCGGTGTTCGTGGTCTCCAACAGCCTGCGACTGCGACGGTTCCGCGCGCACGCGGCCTGACCGCTTTCGGCTGCAGCGAGGAGGACGGCCTGTTAGGATCGGATCCATGACACAGCCGTCCTCCTTCCGTGCCCTGGTCGTCGACGACACCGACGACGGCCAGGTGGCACAGTTCCGCGAACTGACCGACACCGACCTTCCCGACCACGACGTCCTCGTCGAAGTCGAATACTCCTCGCTGAACTACAAGGACGGTCTCGTGATCGCGGGACCGCAGAAGATGGCGCGACGCACCCCGCTGGTCGCCGGCGCCGACCTCGCCGGGACCGTTCTCGAGAGCAGCAACCCCGACTGGAAGGCCGGCGACCGCGTCGTCGTCAACGGCTGGGGTCTGTCCGAGACCCAGTCGGGTGGGTACACCCGGCGCCAGCGTGTGAAGCCCGAGTGGCTCGTGCGCATCCCCGACGCCTTCTCCACCCGCGACGCCATGGCCATCGGCACCGCCGGTTACACGTCCGCCCTGTGCCTCGACGCGCTCGAGCGGTACGGGATCGCATCCGATGCGGAACTGCTCGTCACCGGCGCGGGCGGTGGCGTCGGCTCGATCGCCGTCGCGCTCGCCGCTGCCGCGGGACACACGGTCGTCGCCGCGACCGGACGTCCCGAGACCCACGACTTCCTGAGCGAACTCGGTGCGTCGTCGTTCGTCGACCGCGCCGAACTGCAGGGCAAGGGCCGGCCCCTGGGCAAGGAACGCTGGGATGCCGCGGTGGACGCGGTGGGCGGTTCGACGCTCGTGAACGTGTTGTCGCAGATCCGCTACGGCGGTGCGGTCGCCGCGTGCGGTCTCACGGAGTCGCCGTCGATGCCCGATGCCACGGTGATGCCGCACATCCTGCGCGGCGTCGCCCTGCTGGGTGTCGACTCGGTGATGGCGCCGGCTCTGCTGCGCCGCTCGGCGTGGGATCGTCTCGCCCGCGATCTGCCTGCGAGCACCCTGGATTCGCTGTCGCGGGTCGAACCGCTCTCGGACGTCCCGCGACTCGCCGAGGAGATCCTGGCGGGCAAGGTGCGTGGCCGGGTGGTCGTCGACGTCACCGCCTGACGGTCGAAGAAAGCGACTACCTCGACGTCTCCGCGTCCGGAAGCGGTTCCGGCGACACGGCTTCCGGGCGCGGGAGACGACCGAAGGCGAGCCAGAGCAGGAATCCGAATCCGGCCGTGACGTAGAGCGTGCCGAGCAGGTGCTGCCATGCGGCCCAGCCGAGTTCGAGATCGCCACCCGTGGGGAACAGATGGTGCGGGCCGATCAGGAAGACGAGCGCGACGCCGGCGGCGATCGCCGTGAGCCTCTGCGCATCGTTTGCGCGCCACGCCGCTAGTGCGAGGGCCAGTAGTGCCGGTGCGACCCACACCCAGTGGTGCGACCACGACACCGGCGACGCCAGCAGCACGGCCGTCGCGTTCGCAAGCAGGGCGAGCACGAGATCGCCCTGCTCGAGGGCACGCCGGATGGCCACCACCGCGACCATCAGCATCACCGCGACGGCGAGCAGCCACAGCACGGAACCCATGAGTTCGGGCGGCCCGAAGCGGGAGATCACGGCCTTGAAGGACTGGTTGGTGGCGAAGTACGCCGCGCCGATCCGGCCGGTGTCGGGCAGGGTGTCCAGCCAGTACTTCGTGGAGGTCGCGGGCATCACGGCGAACGCGAGGGCGGTGAACCCGAAGGTCGACGCGATGATGGTGGCGCTTGTCCGCCGGTCGCGCCGCAGCAGGAACAGCAGCAGGAATGCGATGGGCGTGAGCTTGACGGCGGCGGCCAGCCCGATCAGCATTCCGCGCGGCCACTTCGGGGTCTTCACCAGGACGTCGAGGGCGACGAGCGCCATCAGGACGAGGTTGATCTGCCCGAACGAGATCGTCTCGCGCACAGGTTCGAGCAACAGTGCGCCGGCCACCGCGATCACCGTGACGATCCACGCCGTCCGCGTCTCGAAGTCCGGGCGGAGCCGGTCCAGCACGACCCGCAGGGTGACGACGAGCGCGGCGACCGAGACGAGGGTGAAGACGATCTTGCCGAACGTCACGGGGATCAGCGCCAGGGGAGCGAAGAGCATCGCCGACAGCGGCGGGTAGGTGAACGGCAACGCGAAGTCGTCGGTCACCGGAGGCATCTGCCCGTAGATGTCGGTGCCGTCGAGCAGGACCCGCGCGCCCATCCGGTAGACCAGGAAGTCGATGAGTTCGCTCCTGACGAGGATCGCGACGAGCACACCCACGGAGACGAGCGACGCGATCACCGCGACGGCGGTACCGCGAGGTCCGGTGAGGAACGGAGGCGTCGTCGAACCGATCGGAGTCTGCCGTGATTGTCGCACCCGGCAACTTTAGTCAATTCCGATAATCGTTCCGGTCCGACGTGGGGAACGCCATACGGCCGGAATGTCACGAATCGACAGGTCGCAGCAGGTCGGGGTTGTTGTTCCGAGGTGAATTGACCGCCGTGCTCACCTCGTACGGTTCGAGCGTCGGTTCGGGAATCGAATTCAGCAGGGCGTCGACGTCGTCGCGGTCGTTCAGCTCGGGATCGAGCCACGGACCGACGAAGGTGTCGGGCAGGATCACCGGCGACCGTTCGTGGATGTGCCCGGCGGCGTCGGTCGCGGGACGGGTGAGCACGGTGCACGTCCACAACCAGCGGTCGGGATGGTCTTCCGGCAGCTCCGGGTTCGGCCACAGCTCGTAGAGCCCGGCCATCGAGATCGGTCCGTCTGCGTGCAGGAAGAACGGGATCTTCTTCCCGTCCTCACCCTTCATCCACTCGTAGTACCCGTCGGCCGGCAGCACGCACCGACGCTTCGCTGCCGCCGCCTTGAAGGCGGGCTTCTGGGTGATGGTCTCGGAGCGGGCGTTGATCATCCGCGACCCGATCTTCGGGTCCTTCGCCCAGAACGGCACGAGCCCCCACTTGATCTGTGAGGACACCATGCGGATCGGTTCGGCGTCCGGTTCCTCGCGCGGCGCTCGCTCGAGCACGACGTTCACGCGCTGGGTGGGCGCGATGTTGTACGACGGGGGCAGTTCCTCACCCACGGCCTCGACGGCGTCGTAGGCCGCGAGCAGATCCCCGCGGGTACTGGTGCTGGCATAGCGTCCACACACGATGCATCTCCCGTCGGCGACTCCGGAGCGACGATTCGATTCTCTCGCATCGGTCGCTCCAGCGGAGACAGTGCGGGTCGCTCAGACGGAGACCTCGACTCCCAGTGCCTCGAGCAGGGTGCGGCGGTACTCCGCGATCTCGACGACGTGATCGGCGCGCGGGTGGGGCAGGTCGATGGTCAGTTCGACGGCGAACGAGCCGTGGTCGAGCACGAGCACTCGGTCGGCGAGGGCGATGGCTTCGTCGACGTCGTGGGTGACGAGCAGGACTGCGGGCCGGTGCTTGGCGCACAGTTCCTGCAGCAGTCCGTGCATCCTGATCTTCGTCAGTGCGTCGAGGGCACCGAACGGCTCGTCGGCGAGCAGCAGTTCGGGTTCGCGCACGAGCGACCGCGCCAGCGACACCCGTTGCTGCTCACCGCCGGACAGCTCGGTGGGCCAGGCCTTCTCGCGTCCGGCGAGCCCGACCTCCGCCAGGGCGGTGCGGCCGCGCTCGGCGGCGTCGTCGCCGTCGAGACCGAGGATCACGTTGTCGAGCACCCGAGCCCAGGGCAGCAGCCGTGAGTCCTGGAAGACCACCGCCCGCTTCTGCGGCACCTCGAGGGTGCCCGAGCCGGGCACGCCGTGGTCGAGTTCGGCCAGGGCGCGCAGCAGGGTGCTCTTGCCCGAGCCGCTGCGGCCGAGTAGTGCCACGAACTCGCCGGGGGCGATCTCGAGGTCGATGTTGTTCAGCACCGCCCGTCCGTCGAAGCCGCGGCTCAGGCCCCGGGTGCGTACGGTCAGTTGCCGATCGTCCTGCGCCATGCCAGCGCCTTCCTCTCTGCCGCACGGACCAGCAGGTCGCTGCCGAATCCGAGGATCGCGTAGACCACCAGTCCGACGATGATGATCTCGGTCATGCCGTAGTTGCGGGCCTGGTACATCAGGTAGCCGATGCCGCTCGAGGCATTGACCTGTTCGACGACCACCAGGGCCAGCCATGCGATGGTCACCGCCAGGCGTAGGCCGGTGAAGAAACCGGGCAGCGCCCCCGGCAGGGCGATGCGCCGGACGAACCGGGCGCGGGACAGATCCAGCGTCTCGGCCAGTTCGACGTAGCGGGCGTCGATGCCGCGCAGCGCCGAGTAGGTGTTGATGTAGACGGGGACGAACACCGACAGGGCGATGAGCAGGATCTTCATCTCCTCGCCGATGCCGAACCACAGAATCGCCAGCGGCATCAACGCCAGGGTGGGGATGGAGCGCTTGATCTGCACCGGGCCGTCGATCAGTGCCTCACCGATGCGCGACAGGCCGGCGGCCAGTGCGAGCACCAGTCCGAGGACGACACCGATGACCCCGCCGATCAGGGCGCGCTGGACGGAGGTCCACAGGTTCGACTGCAGCCGCCCGTCGCCGATCAGTTCCCATGTGGTGGTGACGACCGTCCACGGCGCCGAGAGGGTCTTCGGATCGAGCACCCCGGTGGCCGAGGTGATGATCCATGCCACCAGCAGCAGCGCCGGGCCGATCGCCAGGCCGAACTTGATCGGCTTGCCGGGGGCGAGGCGGCTGCGGGTCGTGCGCGGCGACAGGTCGGCCGTCGCGCCGGGATCGGGCTTCTGGTCGGTGTCGGCGTCACCGGCCAGGCCACTGCCGAAACGCCGGGGTTCGACGGAGACGCTCATGGCTCCAGTCCTTTCGTCGGTTCGGTCGGTCAGACGCCGGCGGCAGCGAGCTCGCGTGCGTACTGGCTCTCCGGACGCGGCAGGCCGTAATGGTCGCGCAGCGTGGTGCCGGTGTACTCGGTCCGGAACAGGCCGCGCTCCTGCAGGATCGGCACCACCTGGGAGGCGAACGCCTCGAGACCCTGCGGGTACTGCGGCGGCATGATGTTGAAGCCGTCCGCGGCGCCGTTGGTGAACCACTCCTCGATGATGTCGGCGATCTGCGCCGGCGTACCCGCGACGACGTTGTGGCCACGTGCGCCGGCGAGCTTGTGCAGCAGCTGACGCAGGGTCGGCTGTTCGCGCTCGACGATCTTCGCGAAGACCAGGCGGCGGCTGTTGTCGTTGTCGGTGATGTCGCCTGCGCCGGCGAACAATTCGACCGGCACCTTCTCGTCCAGCTCGAGCCGGGACACGTCGATGCGGCCCATCTTCTGGAGCTGCCCGAGGCCGTATTCGACGATGGTGAGCTCGTTGAACTCGCGCTGCAGTTCCTTCGCCTCGGCCTCGGTCGCACCGATGAACGGGCTCAGGCCGGGAAGGATCTTCACGTGATCGGGGTTGCGCCCGAATGCCGCTGCGCGGGTCTTGATGTCGGTGTAGAAGGCCTGGGCGTCCTCGATGCGCTGGTGCGCGGTGAAGATCGCCTCGGCGTAGGTCGACGCGAAATCGCGCCCGTCATTGGAGGATCCGGCCTGCACGAGCACGGGGCGTCCCTGCGGGGAGCGGGCCGAACCGAACGGGCCGCGCACCTTGACGTAGTCACCCTCGACGTCGATGCGGTGGATCTTGTCCGGGTCGGCGTAGACGCCGGCGGCCTTGTCGAGGACGAGCGCGTCGTCCTCCCACGAATCCCACAGCTTGATCGCGGCGTCGACGAATTCGCGTGCGCGGTCGTACCGTTCGTGCACGTCCGGGTGTTCGGTGTACCCGAAGTTCGCCGCTGCGGCGTCGGTCGCGGTGGTGACGATGTTCCAGGCGGCACGGCCACCGGAGATGTGATCGAGCGAGGAGAACAACCGGGCGAGGTTGTAGGGCTCGTAGTAGGTGGTCGACGCCGTGGCGATCAGCCCGAGATGCGTGGTGACCGTGGCCATCGCGACCAGCGTGGTGATCGGTTCGAGGCCGTAGTCGGGACGGTACTTCACCTCGGTGCGCAGGGCCGGGCCGTCGGCGAAGAACACCGCGTCGAGCTTCGCGCTCTCCGCGAGGCGGGCGAGTTCCTGGAAGTAGGTGACGTCGTAGAGACGCTCGGGCACGCTGCCGGGATGACGCCACGAGGCCTCGTGGTGGCCGGTCGGGTAGATGAAGGCGTTGAGGTTGAGCTGGCGGTTCGTCATGTCGGATTTCCCCTCGGAAGGTCAGCTGCGGGTGTGGGAGGCGCCGGTCTCGGCGACCGCTTCGGTGACGACCTCGTCGAAACGCAGGTCGAAGGCGTCGGCGGCGTCGACGGGCTTGGGCAGTTCACCGGCGGCATCGATCACGTCGATGGTGTGCTGCTGGATCTCGATGAGCTCCTCGTCGAGGTGCGGGAAGGTGGTGATCCCGGAGGTGTCGAGGATGCGCTCGCCGTCCTCGGCCGTCAGGCCCTGGCTCTTCACGAAGTAGGTGTCGATGTACGCGTCGCGGTTGTTGTTGGCCCAGTCGACGGACGTGATGTACGCGGTGACGTAGGCGCGGACCGCCGCGGCGGTCGCCGGGTCCGACAGGGCCTTCTTGCTCGAGTAGAGGTACGAGATGCCTTCGCTGAGGTCCTCGATCTCGGGGCGCGGCAGCGACGTCGCGCCCGGTGTCTGCATGTAGCGGGAGAAGACCGGCTCGCTCATCGGGGCGGCGTCGATCTGGTTGGAGCGCAGCGCGTCCGGGAAGTCCGGCAACGACATCGACACGAGCTCGACGTCGTCGACCGACAGCCCGGCCTTGTCGAGGCCACGGAGCACGAAGGCCTGCTGCGAGGTGCCCTCGGCGTAGCCGATGCGCTTGCCCTTCAGATCCGCGAGCGTCTCGATGTCCGAAGCGTTCGGAGCGATGCCCATATTGAGGCTGTTGTTCGTCTGCATGGCCGCGACGACCTGCACGTCGTCACCGGCGACCAGCGACTGGACGGTCATGATCTCGCCGGCCCACGCGACGTCGACCGCGTCGGCGCGGAACGCCTCGAGGATCGCGGGCGCGCCCTGGAAGGTCGCGAACTCGTACTCGAACGGCAGCGCGTCGAGTTGTCCGGAACCGGTGAGGAGGGACAGCTGCCGCTCACCCTGGTCGGCGATGACGAGCTTGGTGCCCGCGGGGATCTCGGTGGGCAGCGCGCTGTCGGAACCGAGGCCGCCGTCGCCCGAGGAACCGGAGCTACATGCCGCGACCGCGGTCAGAAGGAGCGCGATGATGGCCGTCGATCCGGCACGACGTAGACGGGGCATGGACTTCCTCACGGTTCTGGCGATGGGGAGCGATCTTCGACGGCGTCGAAGTCGTCACCGATCCTGTGCGATCCGTCGGCGGGGGACCAGGGTTTGCGTCAGCGTGAGCGAAAGGTCCTCGATCCGGCCCATCGGTGCTGTTCGAGGGCCGATATCGCGAGTATCCGCGCATCGCGGCGGTTACCGTGCGAGGGAGAACCGGAGGCGGGGGAGGTGGCGCGCATGGGTGCGGACGATCGGCACATGTCACAGCCGGATCTGATGTCCTGGCGGATGGAGAAGGACCCCGTCCTGCGGTCTACGATCGTCGCGGTGGCGCTGCTCGACCGGTCACCCGACCAGGAGCGCTTCGTCCGGATGATGGAGCGCGGAACACGTGCGGTGCCGAGCTTCCGTCGCAAGCTCGTCGAATCCCCGTTCGGGCGGACCCCACCACGGTGGGTGGACGACCCCGACTTCGATCTGTCCTGGCATCTGCGGCGCATCGCGCTCCCGCATCCCGGGGGACTGGACACCGTGCTCCCGCTCGTGCGTGCCGCGGCGATGTCGGCCTTCGACAAGGACCGTCCCCTCTGGGAGGCGACGATCGTCGACGGCCTCGACGACGGTCGCGCCGCGATCGTCCTCAAGGTGCACCACTCGCTCACCGACGGTATCGGCGGCATCCAGATCGCGAACGAGATGGTCGACTTCGAGCGCGACGGTACCGACCGCGGGCCACTGCCCGAGGATTCGCCGGCCTCGGCTCCGGCATCGGACCTCGCCGATTCCGTGGGCTGGTACCTCTCGACGGCCGGCGAGATGGTGGGGAGGGGTGTGCCATGGCTCGTGCGTTCCGGTCTGCGGTCGGTGACGAATCCGGTCGCGGCGCTGCGCAGCGTCGTGGACACGGCCCGTTCGACGGCCCGGTTCGTGCAGCCGGTGTTCACGACGCTGTCTCCGGTGATGGTCGGCCGCAGCACGGTTCGGGAGGTCGCGGCCCTCGATCTGCCGCTCGACGCGCTGCGGCGGGCCGGACGGGCAGCGGACTCCTCGCTCAACGACGCCTTCCTGGCCGGAATCCTGCTGGGGCTGAGGCACTACCATTCCCGGCACGGTGAGCAGGTCGCCGAACTGAGGACGACGCTGCCGATCAGTCTCCGGCGCGAGGGCGACGCGATCGGAGGCAACCGGATCACCCTGGCGCGGTTCGCGCTTCCCCTCGACATCGCCGATCCGGTCGCATCGATGCACCGGGTGGACCGGATCGTCCGGTCGTGGCGGGACGAACCGGCCGTGCCGCTCTCGTCCGCCATCGCGGGTGTGCTGAACGTGCTCCCGGCCGGTGTGCTGGGTGGAATCCTCGAGCACATCGACTTTCTCGCGTCGAACGTCCCGGGTTCCCCGATCCCGCTGTACATGGCCGGGGCGGAGGTGCTGAGGTACTACCCGTTCGCTCCCACCGTCGGCTCGGCCGTCAACATCACCCTGATGTCGCACACGAACCACTGCTGCATCGGAATCAACGCCGACTCCGCCGCCGTCCCCGACCTGCCCGTCCTCGTCGAGTCGCTGGCCGAGGGCTTCGGTGAGGTGCTCGCGGTGGGAGGCGAGGGCACGCGCATCGAGACCACGCTGTCCGCAACGGCGGTCTCGCACCCCTGATCAGTCGAGGAGATCGCGCACCGGTGTGCCGGCATCCCCCTCGAGCGTGAGCAGCCGGGACGCGTGCATGTGCCGCTGCCAGTGCTCGAACGCACCGTCGCCGTCGCGTAGGCGCAGCAACCGGATCAGACGCCGCAGCGATCGCACGAGCAGCATGAAGTTCTCCGCGGTATCCGGATTCGCGAGCGACATGCGTTCGCGTGCCACCTCGCCGGTGTGCCGGGCGAAGATCTCGTGGAGCATTCCCGCGATGAGCGCCAGCGTCGCGTTCCCGGACAGTTGCACCATCCGCAGATGGAACCGCGCGGCCGCCACACCGAGATCGCGGGTCGTGAACGCTGCGGGGATCTCCTCGTCGACGAAGCGCTCGAGTTCGTCGAACGCCACCTCGGTCCCGGTGATCGCGAGGAGACGTGCGGCAGGAGGTTCCACCGCCTCGAGAGCATCGAACACGTCGGCGACTGTGGCACCGGACAATTCGAGCAACAACGATGCCGGTCGCGCGACGACCTCCGAACCCGGAACCCGGACCCGCGCTCCGGCCCGGGAACCTCGCCGCACCTCGACGAGACGTTCGGCCTCGAGCACCCGGACGGCCTCGCGCAGGGTGGGCCGGCTGATCGCGAAGTGCTCCATGAGTTCTGCCTCGTGCGGCAGATGATCGCCGTCGACGAGGGCTCCCTCGACGATCATCCGGCGCAGGGTCCGCGCCACCACTTCCGCGGCCTTCGGGCTGCGGATCGCTCGGGTCTCCACCGTGCCTACAGGACGTCGAAGTGACGTTCGGCGAGAACGCCCATGGCCGAACGCAACTGCTGGGTGCGCCCGGCGATCTGGCGGGCGAACACCGTCAGGACGTCGTCGATGGGGATCTCACCGGCGAGGTGCCGTTCGACCAGCACGGTGGTGCCGTCGACGACGGTGTCGGGTCGCGACCCGAGCGCGGTTTCGAGATCGTCCAGATCGCGCTCGGTGATGCGATCTGCGTACCGGTCCGCGTCGCGGAGATACTTCAGGATGCGGGCGAGTCCCTTGCTGCGCTGGATGACGAAGGCGTCCTCGCTGCGCGGCACGATGATGTGCCGGATCTGTTCGAGGGCAGCGTCGTAGAGCCATTCGCGCTCGGTCGATTCCGCCTCGACGTCGTTCGGCGTGTCGAGGTCGATGCCGAGGACGTCGGCGAGGGCCTCGACGAGCAGGCGGCGGTGCAGAAGCCCGTAGGGCAACGCATTTCCCACCTCGGCCAACGGATCCGGATGGGCGGCGTTCCCCTGCCCGAGGATCACGATGCGCAGTTCCGCGAGCACCCGGTAGTAGCGCACCCGATCGAGGTCGACCGTGGTCCCGGATGCGCGTTCGTAGTCGGCGAAGCGATCGTGGATGTCGGTGAACGGCTCCTGGACCGCGCGGGTCGTGACCCAGGCGAGGTCGTCGTGAGGGTCGCCGAGATGACCGAGTTCGAGATCGAGAACTGCGGTGACCCTGCCGTTCTCGTAGAGGAAGTTCCCCGGACCGGTGTCGCCCTGGACGATGACGACGGGGCCGTCGACGTCCGGAATGTTCCGCTTCACCCAGGTCAGTGCGAGTTCGATCAGCGGATCGGCCTTCCCGCCGGCGTCGCGGTAGACGGTCTCCCAGGTGTCGATCTCCTGCGCGACCAGCTGTCGCAGTCCCGTCTCCGGATGCTGGTCGGGCAGCTGCAAACGGTGCGGGTCGACGCGGTGCATCTCGGCCAGGATGCGCATGAAATCGGAGGCCACCGACACGCGTTCGTCCTCGTCGCGGATCCGGGAGAACCAGGCCTGCCCGGGAACTCGCTCGGACAGGATGGCCTGTTCGGTGGGGTGGACTCCGACGATGCGGGGCACCGGCACCGGGGAATCGGCGAACGCGCGGTAGAAGTGCGCTTCGCGGTGCAGGGTGAACGGGTCTCCGCGTTGCGCCGGATCGAGCCGGTCGTAGCGCAGGAAGAGCGGAAGGATCGTGCCGTCGCCGGTCTCGACGTCCACGATCCACGCCTCGCGGCGGCCGCCGCCCGGTCGCCGGTCGATCTCCACGATGGTTCCGCCGGCCGTCTCGGACACCCACTCCAGCAGGGCCGGTTCGAGTGCGCCTCGGTTCTCGGTCATGTGCGTGCCCTGCTCCTTCGTGCGCTGTCACCCCGATGGTTGTGCACTAGGTTATATATCTCGATGCGGTCTGGGTAGTGTTCCGCACGCTTTCCCACGAGCTTCGGCATGGATGGTGACGTGGGTCATAGTCGGTGCTAGCATCCGTCCCCAAGTTGTCTAACTTGGTGATCGGACAGGGAGGATACCTGTGGGAGCGTCCCGAAGACCGTTGCCTCAACCCACCCTGACCACAGCGGGGTTCTGGGCCTCCGGTGCCGACGGTGTCCTGAGGGTCGCACAGTGCGATGCCTGCGGAAAGCTCATGCATCCCACCGCGGTGCTGTGCTCGGAGTGCGCATCGCGCGAGATCTCGCTGCAGCCCGTCTCGGGACGCGCCGTCGTCGTCGGCGCGACCGTCAACGCCCAGCCGTGGCTTCCGGATCTCCCACCGCCCTACGTCATCGCGATCGTCGCACTGGAGGAGGACCCGAGCGTCCGGCTCACGACGAACATCGTCGGATGCGAACCGGGCGAGGTCGCGGTGGGCGACCGTGTGCGGGTCGTCTTCGAACAGGCCGCCGACGACATCTGGTTGCCGCTGTTCGAACCCGACCCCGAGGCCGGCGACGAACCCGGCCCGTTGCCGGAACCCGAGGACGTGCGCGCGCATGTCCGTACCCCGGTCTCGACCGACAGGTTCGAGGACCGGGTCGCGATCACCGGTGTCGGCCAGTCCGCCGTCGGCCGACGCCTCATGGTGGATCCGCTGACCCTCACCGTCGATGCGTGCCTGCGCGCCGTGGAGGACGCCGGCCTCACGCTCGCCGACATCGACGGCCTGTCCACCTATCCCGGCGCGGCTCCCGGAGGCATCTCCGAGGGCGGCATCATGCCGGTCGAACAGGCCCTCCGCATCCGCCCGGTGTGGGTGAACGGCGGCGGCGACCTGCCGGGGCAGAACGGTTCGATCGTCGCGGCGATGCTCGCCGTCGCATCCGGTCTGTGCCGCCACGTGCTGTGCTTCCGCACCGTCTGGGAGTCGACGCACTCCGAACTGGTGAAGGCCGGGAAGTGGTCGGGCGGGGGCGGCAGGGCTTCGGGCATGCTCGAATTTCGGCACCCCTTCGGCGCGGTGTCCGCCGCCAACTGGATCGCGTGCCAGGCCTCGCACTACTTTCACCGCTACGGCGACGCCAAGGACGCCCTGGGCGCGATCGCTGTCACGGCCCGCGACCACGCATCGGCCAATCCCGAAGCGGTGTACCGGGATCCGATCACGATGGACGACTACCTCTCGGCCCGCGTCGTCTCGACCCCCTTCGGGCTGTACGACTGCGACGTGCCCGTCGACGGGGCCGTCGCCGTCGTCGTCTCCGCGATCGACGCCGCCGCGGATCTGCGGCACGAACCCGTGCTCGTCGAGGCCGTCGGTACCCAGATCACGGAGAACCTCTCCTGGGACCAGGGCACGCTCACACACCTCCCGCAGTCGCTCGGCCCGGCTGCACACCTGTGGAGTCGCACGGATCTGCGACCCGACGACGTCGACGTGGCCCTGCTGTACGACGGCTTCACGTTCAACGCGCTGTCGTGGCTCGAAGGTCTCGGTTTCTGCGAATTCGGTGGTGCCGCCGACTTCATCGACGGCGGCAAGGGCATCTCCGTCGACGGTGTGCTGCCCCTCAATCCGCACGGCGGTCAGCTGTCGGCCGGTCGCACCCACGGCTACGGCTTCGTCCGCGAGGCGGTGCTGCAGTTGAGGGGACAGGCCCCCGGGGTGCAGGTCGCCGACGCGAAGGTCGCCGTCGTGACCGCCGGCGGTGGCGTGCCGTCCGGCGCGATGCTCCTCCGGACCCGCTAGCGAAGAACATCCCGAACACCCGTACCCGATCAGGTCAGGAGTCGTCATGGACCGTCCCTTGGAGGGCATCCGCATTCTCGAGGTCGCACAGTTCACCTTCGTTCCCGCCGCCGGCGCCGTGCTCGCCGACTGGGGAGCCGACATCGTGAAGGTCGAGCACGCCGAGAACGGTGACGCCCAGCGCGGACTCGTCCGTGTGCTCGGGCTCGACGCGAGCAAGGCGGGATCGTCGTTCGCGCCGATCATGGAAGGACCCAACCGCAGCAAACGCAGCATCGGAATCGACCTCGCCAACCCCGAGGCGCGACCGGTCCTCGAGGAGTTGATCCGGCGCAGCGACGTCTTCCTGACCAACTACCTCCCCGGACCGCGCGCGAAGCTCTCGATCACCCTCGAAGACGTCCGCGCCATCAACCCGAAGATCATCTACGTCACCGGAAGCGGTTTCGGCACCGAAGGTCCCGACGCCGACAAGGGTGCCTACGACGCCACGGCATTCTGGGCGCGCGGCGGAAGCGCCGACGGTGTCATGCCGCCGGATGCCGACCACATGGCGTTCATGCCGTCCGGCGCGTACGGAGACAACATCGGTGGCATGACCATCGCGGGCGGGATCGCCGCCGCGATCGCCGGCCGGGAACGCACGGGGCAGCCGTCGGAGGTCGACGTCTCGTTGCTCGCGGTGGGAGCCTGGGCCACCCAGTTCTCCGTCAACCTCTCGTTGTTCACCGGTGGTCCGCTGCCGAAGGTGCAGCGCAAGACCGCCGCGCCCGGCAATCCCCTCAGCGGCTCGTACCGCACTGCCGACGGACGCTGGCTGCAGTTCTCGATGCTCCAGCCCACGCGCTACTGGAACGAATTCGTCACCGCTCTCGGTCTCGCACACCTCGTCGACGACGAGCGCTTCGCGTCGATGGAGGCGATCTTCCAGCACGCCGAGGAGATCGGCGGCTGGTTCGCCGACGCGATCGCGCAACGCGACTACGACGACTGGCTCGAGGTGTTCGCGTCCCTGACCGGGCAGTGGGCGCCGGTGCAGGACGGTTGGGATCTCGGGCACGACGAAGCGCTCGTGGCGAACGGGCGGATCGTGGAGGTGGTCGACGCCGACGGCAAGCCGCAGAAGCTCGTGGCGAGCCCGGTGAAGTTCGACAACGCGCCGGTGAAGATGACGCGGGCACCCCAGTTCGCCGAACACACCGACGACATCCTGCGCGAACTCGGGTTCGACGACGACAAGCTCATCGAACTCAAGATCGCCGGGGCCGTCACGTAATACGGTCCACGACCATCCCGTGACGTCAGGATCACCCTGTAGCGTCACGTCATTCGGTGGCGTCGTGCCTCAACCTGCGTGCCGCGCGGTTCGCGACGGCGAGCGCCTCGGTGGCCGCCTCGAGGGCCTTCTCGAGGTCCTCGCGTGCGGCATCGCCACCGCCCTCGGAGGGCTGAGGGCGTAGGGCGGGGACGACATATCTGCGAAAGCGCAGGCGTGCGGCCTCGTCGGAGCGCTTGGGGTCCTCGGCCGCGAGAAAGGTCTGCTCGATGAGGTATTCGAGCAATTCCTCCAGCGGGATGTCGGTGCGGATGAGTCCTGCCTCCTGTCCGGTGCGGAGCAGGGGCTCGGAGACCGCCGAGGTGACGGCGAGGATGTCGGGATGGCGCGCCGACGCCGAATGCTGAGCCATGAGAGCGACGATCACCGGGTCCTCGGGGAGTTCCCGGGCGTTATAGGCCATCGTGTCTTCCATCTTGGCGAAGATGTCGCCGTGGCCGGCCGAGCGGTCGAGTGCGCGTTCGATATGACGCTCGGCGCGAAGCAGCCCTACCTGGACGATCATCTCCTGGGCCCCGCCGAGCTGCCGGAACGCCGTCGCTCGGGAGACACCTGCGCGTTCAGCGATCGCGGTCATGCTCACGGACACGGTGCCGCGGTGCCGGATCTCCTCGTCGGCGGCGCGGACGAGGCGCTCGCGCAAGCTCATCTCGTTGGTCGTCACGGACTCGTCCATCGGCACCACCTCACCCTAACGGTGGTCACTGCACGTCGTCCGGGGCACGCACACCGCGACATAGTAAACTTGGTAAAAAGTGTGATCCAGGTCTCGACTTACGCATCCGATGTTGCTACGGTGTGTCCAATGAGTCTCAGGCAGTGAGACCGATCGGGGGATTCGGTCTCACGATCTGCCGCGACCGTCAGTACTTCGTCTCTTTCGTCCACGTCGAAAGCAGGGCTTCATGAGACTTACGATCGACACCGCCAAATGCTCCGGCCACGCGCGCTGCTGGGAAGCCGCCCCCGAGGTCTTCGATATCGACGACAACGGATACGCCCTACCGCTCGACCGCGAGGTCTCCGAACCCGTCGACGCCGCGGTGCGCGCCGGCGTCGCCGCTTGCCCCGAGCGGGCCATCACGCTCTCCTGAATTCTCGTTACCTATGTGAACAGTCTGCACGACAACCGATCTCGTCCGTTTCTTCACACCTCCCCTCCCACCGGATCCGAAGCAAAGGACACCCCTCATGGGCCGTTTGCAGGACAAAGTCGTCTTCGTCACCGGCGTCGCCCGCGGTCAGGGACGCACTCACGCAGTGCGTCTGGCGCGCGAAGGCGCGAAGATCATCGGCGTCGACCTCTGCGACAACATCAAGACCAACGCCTACCCCCTGGCGTCGCCGGAGGATCTCACCGAGACCACCCGCCTCGTCGAGGAGGCCGGCGGCACACTGCTCACCACCGTCGCCGACGTCCGCGACCGCCAGGCCCTGTTCGACGCCGTGCAGCGCGGCGCCGAGGAGTTCGGCCGGCTCGACGGCATCGTGGCCCAGGCGGGAATCTGCCCCTTGGGAACCGACGATCCGCAGGCCTTCATGGACGCCTTCACCGTCGACTTCGTCGGTGTCGTCAACGCGGTCGAGGCCGGCCTTCCGCACCTCGCCGACGGCGGGTCGATCGTGGCCACCGGCAGCCTCGCGGCCCTGCTCCCCGGCGCCACCGACAATCCCACCAACGGCACGGGCGGACTCGGTTACTCCCTGGCCAAGCGGATGATCTCGTCGTTCGTCAACGACCTGTCGGTCGTGCTGGGACCGAAGAAGATTCGCGTCAACGCAGTACACCCCACGAACTGCAACACCGACATGCTCAACAGCGAGGTGATGTACCGGCAGTTCCGGCCCGATCTCGAGTCGCCCACCCTCGAGGACGCCCTGCCGGTCTTCCCCGTCATGAGCGTGATGAACGTGCCCTACGTCGAACCCGAGGACGTCACCGACACGGTGCTGTTCCTGCTCTCCGACGAGTCGCGGTACATCACGGGCATGCAGATGCGCGTCGATGCCGGCGGCTACGTGCGCAATCGTCCCGCCACCCCGGCCTTCTGAACTGCGCACGCAGTTCCTGCCCAGTACGGAGAATCCTGTGACACACGACTTTTCCCGGCTGTTCATCGACGGTGCCTGGGTCGACAGCGACGGCGGCGAGATCCTCGACGTCCACAATCCCGCGAACGGCGAACTCGTCGGCCGCGCCCCGCAGGCCACCGTCTCCGACGTCCGCCGGGCGATCGCCGCCGCCCGGCGCGCGTTCGACGAGGGACCATGGCCGCTCATGACCCCGCACGAACGCGCCCAGGTGATGCTGCGCATGGCCGACGCCCTCGACAAGCGCCGCGCCGAACTGGTCGACCTGAGCATCGCCGAGGCCGGTTCCACCCGGGCACTCGCCGAATACCTGCAGGTGGGTATTCCACTGCAGCACTTCCGCGACATGGCCGAACGCATCCTGCCGTCCTTCGATTTCGAGAAGCCCGTGCTCCCGACCATCGGACAGGGCATCGGGCAGGGCGTCGTGCTGCGCGAACCCGCCGGTGTCGCGGCCCTGATCTCGGCGTACAACTTCCCGCTCTTCCTCAACATCATGAAGGTCGCGCCCGCGCTCGCCGCCGGATGCACCGCGGTCCTCAAGCCGGCACCCACGACGCCTCTCGAGGCGCTGATCCTCGGCACGATCGCCGAGGAGGCCGGGCTCCCGCCGGGCGTGCTCAACATCGTCACCGGCGACACCGAGGCCGGCCGCGAACTCACCACCAGCCGCGACGTCGACCTGGTGAGCTTCACCGGCTCCGACACGGTGGGCCGCGCGGTCTACGAACAGGCCGCCCCCACCCTGAAGAAGGTCGTTCTCGAACTCGGCGGCAAGTCGGCCAACATCATCTGCGAGGACGCCGACCTGGCGAAGGTCGCCGAATCGGTGATCGGCAACATGGTCACCCACTCCGGGCAGGGATGCTCGCTGTTCACCCGCACTCTCGTGCACCGTTCCCGCTACGACGAACTCGTCGCCTACGTGACCGCGGGACTGGGGACCATCACGGTCGGCGACCCCGCAGATCCGAGTGTCATGATGGGTCCGCTCATCAGCGAGGCGCAGCGCACCAAGGTCGAGAAGCTCATCGCCCGCGGGGTCGAGGAAGGCGCGAAGATCGCTTTCGGTGGAGGTCGCCCCGCCGGACTCGACAAGGGTTACTTCGTCGAACCGACCCTGTTCGTCGACGTCGACAACTCGATGGACATCGCGCAGAAGGAGTTCTTCGGCCCGGTCGGTGTCATCATCCCGTTCGACGACGACGATCACGCCGTCCGTCTCGCCAACGAGAGCGAATTCGGCCTCGGGGGAAGCATATTCGCCGCCGACCCGGCGCGCGCCTACGGCATCGCCAAGCGCATCCGCACCGGTTTCGTGTCGATCAACGGAGGCGGTGGGGGAGTGACCCCGCACGTTCCGTTCGGTGGCTACAAGCAGTCGGGACTCGGACGCGAATGGGGCGCAGCCGGACTCGACGAGTACCTGGAAACCAAGGCCGTCACATGGAGCGCCGCCAGCGGCGGCTGAACCCCCTCACACTTTCTCTTCGTAAGGATCTGACATGACCCGAGCCGAATCCGACCGAGCCACCACCTCCGGTTGCCCCGTCCACAACTTCAACTACACCGAGCTGCAGAAGGCCGGCACGTGGTTCGAGAAGTACGACGAGCTGCGCAGTGAATCCGCCGTCTACCGGAACGAATTCGGTCCGGGTTTCTACTCGGTGGTGAATTACGAGGGCATCCTCGACCTGCTCCAGCGGCCCGACACCTTCTCGAACAGCGTCGTCACTCCGCTCGACCCGAACCCGGCCTTCAAGTGGATCCCGGAGATGCTCGACGGCGACGAGCACCACCAGTGGCGACGGCAGCTCGGCCCACTGTTCTCACCCAAGTGGGTGGAGTCGCTCGAACCACACATCCGTGAGTGTGCCGCGGGACTGGCCGACGAGATCGCGTCGCGGTCGGACAACCAGGTGGACTTCATGCGCGAGTTCGCGCAGGTCTTCCCCGCGACGATCTTCCTCGAACTCATGGGCATGCCGGTCGAGGAACTCGACCAGTTCATGGAGTGGGAACACGCGATCCTGCACGCCACCGCGAACGATCTCGAAGCCCACGGGGAGCGTCAGTTCGCGGCCATGCAGGCCGTGATGGGACGGTTCGCCTCGATCATCGCCGAGCGGCGTGCCGAACCCAAGGACGACATCGTCAGCAAGGCACTGACCTTCGAGATCGACGGTGAGCCCGTCAAGGACGAGGATCTGCTCTCCTTCTGCCTCCTGATGTTCATGGCCGGACTCGACACGGTGGCCGCGACCCTGGGATGGACGTTCTATCACCTGGCGTCGCATCCGGAGGATCGGGCGCGCATCGTCGAGGATCCGTCGATCATCCCCAGTGCGGTCGAGGAGTTCCTCCGCGCCTACGCGATCGTCGTTCCGGCCCGGAAGGTCATGCACGACACCGAACTCCAGGGTGTGCAGCTGAAGGCCGGCGACATGGTGAACTTCCCGCTGAGCGGCGCGACCCGCGACGAGGAGGCCTTCGACGGTGCTGCGGAGGTCGACATCGAACGCTCACCGAACAACCACATCGCCTTCGGTGCGGGTCCACACCGCTGCCTCGGCTCCCACCTCGCGCGACGTGAACTGCGTATCGCTCTGGAGGAGTGGCACAAGCGGATTCCGGAGTACCGCCTCGTTCCGGGTGTCGAGCTCACCGAGACCGGCGGTCAGCTCGGTCTCACCTCGCTGCCGATCGAATGGGACCGGGCCTGAGTTCGCCGGCCGCGAGCTCCCCGCACGGCGATCCCCGCACATCCAGGAGGACGTAATGCCATTGCAGGACCACATGCACCTGATCTCCACCGACGATCACCTGATCGAGCACCCGGCGTTGTGGTCGGACCGGTTGCCGTCGAAGTTCCTCGAAGCCGGCCCGAAGATCGTCGAGAAAGAACTGCCGAAGGCCATCCACGTCGGCGACGGCGACCGCGCGCTCGACGCCGCGACCAAGATCGCGCAGGTGTGGGAGTACGAGGGACGTATCTACCCGTACATCGGCCTCAACGCCGTGGCGGGCAAGAAGCCCGAGGAGTACGGCGTCGAACCCACGCGGTACGACGAGATGCTGCCGGGCTGCTACGACCCGAAGGCCCGTGTGCAGGACATGGACATCGACGGTGTGCAGGCCACCCTGTCGTTCCCGTCCTTCCCCCGGTTCGCCGGCACCGTCTTCCTCGAGGGGCAGGACAAGGATTTGGCCCTGCTCTGCGTGCAGGCGTGGAACGACTACATTCTCGACGAATGGTGCCCCACCGCACCCGATCGCCTGGTCCCGCTGACGATCCTGCCGCTGTGGTCGGTGGAGGAGGCCGTCAAGGAGGTGCACCGCACCGCCGCGAAGGGTTCGCGCGCCATCTCGTTCGTGGAGAACCCCGTCCCGCTCGGTCTGCCGTCCTTCCACACCGATCACTGGGACCCGCTGTTCTCGGCGGTGGAGGAGACCGGCCAGCCGCTGTGTGTGCACTTCGGCACGTCGGGTCAGGCACCGATCACCGCTCCCGAAGCACCGATGGCGGTGATGATCGCACTCTTCGGCTGCAACTCGATGTACGCGACCGCCGACCTGCTGTTCTCGCCGGTCTTCCACAAGCATCCGCGCCTGAAGTTCATGCTCTCCGAGGGTGGCATCGGCTGGGTGCCCTACATGCTCGAGCGGATGGACCAGACCTGGCAGAAGCACCGCTACTACCAGAACATCAATCAGAGCGTCCGGCCGTCGGAGTTGTTCGCCAAGCATATCTACGGCTGCTTCATCGACGACCAGTTCGGTGTCGACAACCGCGCGGCCGTGGGCATCGACAACATCACCTGGGAGGGTGACTACCCGCACTCCGACTCGAACTGGCCCAACAGTCGCAAGGTGGTCCAGGAGCAGATGCGCCTGGTGCCCGACGAGGACGTCCATAAGATCGTCGAACTCAACGCGCGGGGGCTGTTCAATTTTCCGCGTGCGTGATCCGGCCCGACGAGAGGGAATCCGACATGGAGGAACCGATCACGCAGATCCCGGAGGACGACTGGGCCGATCAGGATCTGCTGACCCGCGATCTGGCGGGATCTCTCCTCGACGAGGAGATCGAGGCCGAACGCGAACGTCTCGCGAGGCTCGACCGAGGTGAAGGGGGAGACGACATCGTGATGTCGCGGGAAGACATGGAGCGCAGACTCGCCGCGATGATCGCCGTGCGCGATCGCGTGCGCGGCGAGGGCCGGCCGGCTCCGTTGAGAGGACTTCCGGAATGACGGATTCCACTGTTGCCGAAGAATTCACGACGGACGGTGGATTCACGGCGGAGGACGACGGTCTGCATCCCGTCTCCGACAACTTCTACGAGACGGAGACCTTCTGGTTCTCGTTCTTCGTGCCGGAGCGCAACATCGGTGCCTGGGTGTACGTGAGCGTCCGGGCCAACGCCGGCACGACCGGTGGGGGATTGTGGTTGTGGGACCACACCGGTAGCGAACCGTGGAATGTTCCCTTCTTCGAGGGGTTCTCGCATCTCAAGCCACCGAAGTTCGAGGACGGTGTGCTGACGAGCCCCACGGGAGCGACGATCACGGTCGTGCAGCCGGGGATGGAGTACTCGGTCCGCTACGACGATCGCGACCGCATCACCGCCGACCTGCACTTCGTCGGGCTCGAGCGGCCGGTGCCGCTCCGCAGCGGGTCACCGCCGTATCCGTCGGCGTCGCACTACGACCAGACCGGACGCGTCACCGGCACCGTCGTGCTCGACGGCGAACGCATCGACGTCGACTGCTACGCGATGCGCGACCGTTCGTGGGGGCCGCGGACCGAACGTGGCTACCGCCGTGTGGGTTACACATGGCTGGCCGATCCGCAGCTCACCCTCCTCACCTATTCGGCACCCACCGACGACAGCGACGACATCCACTCCGGGTATGTGCGCCGGGGAGAGGACGTCGTCGCGGTGCGCGGCGGGCACCGGAAGGCCGGCCGCGATCCCGAGCGAGGATGGATCGAGTCGCTGGATCTGACCGCGGTCGACGAGAGCGGTGCCGAGATCACCGTGAGCGGTCGCGCTCGGAGCCGCCTGATCCTGCCGGGATCGACGAACATCTGCATCAACACGTTGCTCGAGTTCGACGTGGACGGCCGCATCGTCTACGGCGAGGACCAGGACGTCTGGCCGATCAAGGAGTTCCGGGCAGCGGTACGTCCCGGCTGACGATCGGTCGTCAACCCAGGGTTGACGGGTTCCATGCGTCAACTTAGAGTTGACGCATGGAACCCATTCGTCCTTCCCATCCCATCCGGCTCGACGACCTCATCGACGCGATCAAGAAGGTCCACGATGATCCACTCGAACAGCTCTCCGATGCCGTCATCGCGGCCGACCACCTCGGCGAGGTCGCCGATCACCTGATCGGACACTTCGTCGACCAGGCCCGACGTTCCGGCAAGTCGTGGTCGGAGATCGGCCAGAGCATGGGCGTGTCCAAGCAGGCAGCCCAGAAACGGTTCGTGTCGAAGAGCGACAACGACCTCGACCCCGAGCAGGGGTTCTCGCGATTCACCCCGCGCGCACAGAACACCGTGATGGCGTCGATGAACGAAGCACGTGCCACGGGAAGCCGCGAGATCACGCCCGTCCATCTGATCCTCGGTCTGCTCGTCGACACCGAGTCGCTCGCCGCCCGCGCACTCGCGGCCCAGGACGTCGACTTCGCGGCGCTGCGCTCGGCCGCCGTGGCGACGCTCCCCGAACCGACGAGCGACGTCCCCGAACTCGTCCCGTACGACGCGGGTGCCCGCAAGGCCCTCGAGCTGACCTTCCGCGAAGCCCTGCGACTCGGGCACAACTACATCGGCACCGAGCACATCCTCCTCGCGCTCCTCGAACTCGAGAACGGCGACGGCGTGCTCTCGGCGGCCGGCGTGAACAAGAGCGCCGTGGAGAAGAAGGTCGCGGAGGATCTCGCCGCGATCGTCGAGGCCCAGCAGGCCGAGGACGGCAAGACCGGGTCGTAGGACCGGCGGGACCTGCGCGCCCGTGGCGCGGGCACGTTCCTGCGGCCAGGTTCGCCGACGGCCCCCTCGGGGTACGTCGAAGTCATGAACACACGCCACGCATGTCTCGTCGCGGGCTTCTCCGTCGCCACGCTCGTGGCCGCCGGGTGCAGCAGCGACGACTCGTCGACCGATACCGAGACCACCGTCGAGACCCCGCCCACTTCGCTCACGACCACCACCACCGATTCCATGCCCACGCCGCTGCCCGGAATGAGTGGCGACGCCTTCGGGCTCCCGAACGAGGGAGGCGACGACGACAACGCCTTCACCTACGACGAAGCGGCCGTGCCGGTCGGCGCGACCTTCGACGTCGAATCCGAAGAGGAGAACGGCCGGACCACCGTCACCCTCAGGGTGATGGGTCTGCAACCCGATCGGGACTTCGGGGCGCACGTCCACACGCAGCGGTGCGGGCCGAACCCGCCCGATTCGGGGCCGCACTACCAGAACCAGGTCGACCCGGCGGCGAACCCCGACTCGCCGTCCACCGATCCCGCCTACGCCAATCCTCAGAACGAGATCTGGCTCGACATCACCACCGACGCGCAGGGCAACGCCGAGGCGTCCACGACCGTCGATTGGGAGTTCCGCGACGACGAGGCCAATTCGGTGGTGCTCCACGCCCAGCACACCATGACCGCACCGGGTGAGGCAGGGCAGGCCGGCGACCGGCTCGCCTGCATCGACGAGGACTTCTGACCCGGACGACGCAATGACGACCCGACGGTCCGGTGGGTGACGGCCACCCGCCGGACCGTTCTCGTGCCGTGAATCGGGCTCGGGCGAACGACTTCCGTGCCATGCTGACGCCGGAACCGGTGAAGGAGGAGCGTGGATGGAACCCGTCGTCGACACCACCGGCGGACGAGTACGCGGTACGACCGTCGGCGGCACGGCCGTCTTCAAGGGCATCCCGTACGCCGCCGCACCTTTCGATGAACTGAGATTCGCGGCGCCCGCACCTGTTCCCCGGTGGGACGGCGTGCGCCCCGCGACCGAGTTCGGTCCCACCGCCCCGAAGGCGCCGTACGCCCCGCCGATCGACCAGCTCCTGCACGAACCGTCGATCCCTGGCGAGGACGTCCTCGGCCTCAACGTGTGGAGTCCCGATCTCTCCGGCTCGCTGCCCGTGATGGTATGGATCCACGGTGGTGCGTTCGCGCACGGCAGCAGCGCGGTGGCGCTGTACGACGGTGCGAACTTCGCGCGCGACGGTGTCGTCTTCGTCAGCATCAACTACCGACTGGGCGCAGAGGGATTCGCGCTCCTCGACGACGCGCCGGCGAACCGCGGTCTCCTCGATCAGGTTGCCGCCCTCGAATGGGTCCGCGACAACATCGCGGCCTTCGGCGGCGACCCGGATCGAGTGACGATCGCCGGTGAATCGGCGGGGGCGATGAGTGTGGTCTCCTTGCTGGCGATGCCCGCCGCCCGCGGGCTGTTCCGTCGCGCGATCGCCCAGAGCGGCGCCGGACACTCGGTGATGTCGGCCGGCACCGCGCGGACGGTCGCCGGCGCCCTGGGCGACATGCTCGGCGTCGCCCCGACCCGCGTGGCGTTCGCCGGGATCGACCCGAAGGTGCTCGTCGACGCGCAGGAACGTCTCACGGCCCGGATCCGCGGTGAGCGCGACCCGGCGACATGGGGTGAGATCGCCACCGATTCGATGGCCTTCGAACCGTGCGTGGACGGGACCGTGCTCCCGGGCCGGCCGATCGACCTCGTGGGGAAGGGCGCGGGATCCGACGTCGATGTGCTCATCGGCCACAACGACGACGAGATGACGCTGTTCTTCGTGCCTCTCGGGGTCGACGGACTGCTCGACGAGGCCGCTGCGCGCGGACTCGCCGCCGCCTACGGCCTCACCGATCCGGAGGCGTTCGACGCCTACCGTCGCGCCCGGCCCGATGCTCGTCCCGGTGAGGTGGCCATGCACATCGTGCGCGACTGGATGTACCGCATCCCGGTGCTCCGCGTCGCGGAGGCGCGTGCCGCACACGACGCCGAAACCCATGTCTACCGGTTCGATTGGAAGTCGCCGCTGTTCGACGGCCGGCTCGGCGCGACCCACGCGCTCGACATCGGTTTCGTGTTCGACAATCTCCATCTCCCTCAGGCCGCGGCGCTCGCGGGTTCCGCACCTCCGCAGGAGCTGGCGACGCGGATGCACCGGGCGTGGGTGGACTTCGCGACCACGGGTTCGCCGGGATGGCCGCCCTACGGGGACGAACGCACCGAGATGCTCTTCGGCGACACGTGTACGACCGCCGACGACCACGAGGCCGATCTGCGGACGCTGTGGGACGGAATTCGCTGACCGAGTTTGATCTTTGTTCCCACGGGTAGTCGTGGGGAAGACGTGCCCAGCCCCGGATATCCACTCGACAGACGACAGCCACGAATCGGAGTTCCCATGCCCGCCGACACCCCGAAGATCCCCGGTGTTCCCTCGTCCACCGTGCCGTCCGTGGAGGAACCCACGACGCCCACGACTCCGCCCGAGCCCAAGCCGGAGCAGGCCGAGCCCGAGGTCAGGACGGCCACCGGTACTCCCGCGGATCTGCCGCGCGGTCGTGCCCAGCAGGGGGAGTACCTGACGACGGCTCAGGGTGCGCGGCTGACGGATACCGACCACTCCCTCAAGGCGGGCCGGCGTGGTCCGATCCTGTTGCAGGATCATCACTTCCGCGAGAAGATCACCCACTTCGACCACGAACGCATCCCGGAGCGTGTGGTGCACGCCCGCGGCGCCGGCGCCCACGGCGTCTTCCGCGCGACGGGCGCGGCGAGCTCGATCACGCGTGCCCAGTTCCTCCAGAAGGACGTGGAGACACCGGTGTTCGTGCGGTTCTCGACGGTGCTCGGTTCTCGTGGCTCGGCCGACACGGTGCGAGACACCCGCGGTTTCGCGACGAAGTTCTACACCGAGGAAGGCACGTTCGACCTCGTCGGCAACAACATCCCGGTGTTCTTCATCCAGGACGCCATCAAGTTCCCCGACATCATCCACGCGGGCAAGCCGCACCCGGATCGTGAGATCCCGCAGGCGCAGAGCGCCCACGACACTTTCTGGGACTTCGTCTCGCTCCACACCGAGGCCACGGCCCACACGATGTGGAACATGTCCGACCGCGGCATCCCGCGCTCCTACCGCATGATGGAGGGCTTCGGCGTCCACACCTTCCGCGTGGTCAACGCCGAGGGCGACACCGCGCTGGTGAAGTTCCACTGGAAGCCGCGCCTCGGCGTGCACTCGCTGGTGTGGGAGGAGGCCCAGCTCATCAACGGTTTCGACCCGGACTTCCACCGCCGCGACCTCGCCGACGCGATCGAGGCCGGTGCCTACCCCGAGTGGGATCTCGGTGTGCAGGTCTTCCCGGACACCCCGGAACAGACTTTCGAGGGGATCGACCTGCTCGATCCCACCAAGATCGTTCCCGAGGAACTCGCGCCCGTGCAGATCATCGGCACGATGGTCCTCAACGCCAACCCCACCAACTTCTTCGCCGAGACCGAACAGGTCGCCTTCCACCCGGGCCATCTCGTTCCGGGCATCGACGTCACCGACGATCCGCTGCTGCAGGGCCGTCTGTTCTCCTACCTCGACACCCAGCTGACGCGACTCGGCGGACCGAACTTCGGGCAGATCCCGATCAACCGTCCGCACGCACCCGTCAACGACATGTTCCGCGACGGCTTCCACCAGCACGCCGTCCACACGGGTGTCGCTCCGTACAAGCCGAACTCGCTCGACGCGGGATGCCCGTTCATGGCCGGTGTCACCGAAGGTGCCTTCGTCGATCTGCCGGTGGAGGTGCCGGCGGCGAAGAAGGAGCGTGAGGTCTCCCGGTCGTTCGACGACCACTACACGCAGGTCCGCCAGTTCTACCTGAGCCTGTCGGAGATCGAGCAGGACCACGTGGCCTACGCCTACACCTTCGAGCTGGGCAAGTGCTACGAGCAGTCCATCAAGGAACGGCAGCTGCAGATCCTGGCGAACATCGACACCGGACTGTGCGCGAAGGTGGCGGCCGGTCTCGGTCTGCCGGCTCCGAAGCCGACCGTCGAGGTCTCCGATCTCCCGCAGAGCCCCGCGCTGGCGCAGGTCGGCAAGACGTGGCCCGTGCAGGGCCGGTTGATCGGCATCGTCGCCGACGACACCACCGACGTCGACCAGGTGCTCGCGGCCGTGCAGGCCGTGGATGCGGCCGACTGCGTCCCGCTGGTCGTCGCCCCGCACGGCGGGATGCTCGGGGGAATCGTGCCGATCTCGCGCACCTTCCTCACGGCCCGCTCGATCGAGTTCGACGCGGTGATCATGGCGACGACCGTCCCCGACACGAGGGTCCGGATCCTCGTCGACGAGATGTTCAGGCATCACAAGGCACTGGCCGCGTGGGGCGCCGGTGCGGCGGCACTGGAGGAGCTGAAGGCACCGGGTGTCGAGATCGTGGACGGACCGGAAACGGCCGTCGCGCAGGTGCTGGAGCTGCTGGGTACCCACCGTGTGTGGGATCGAGACGCCGTGTGACAGACCTCACCCGAGCTCGTCTTCCGAAGTTCGGGTGCCCCAAGTTATTCTTTCGTTACCTCTGGCCGCAGCTGATTCTCATCGCTGCGGCCAGTTGTTATTTACGCCCAGGTCAGGGCACGAATCGCATCATCGGGTGAATCGCGCTGCCGCGCCCACGAACGGGTCGCGCAGAGCCGTGAACCGGCGTGCGGTCGCCACCCGGGCAAGGGTTCGGGACGCGCGCACCAGCCGCTGGGTGCGGCGCCGCCGGGTGCGGTCGTATCGCTCCAGCGCCTCGGTCACCGGATGCTCGGACAGCAGGACCGCGAGTGTCGCGCCGTCGATCATCGCCTCGCACGCGCCGCGACCGAGATTCGGTGCCATCGCGTGAGCGGCGTCACCGATCAGCGCGACGTTGCCGTGGACGAAGGACGGCAGCGGGGGCGATTCGTACAGATCGTGGTGCAGCACGTCGGCGGGGTCGATCCGATCGAGCACGTCGCGCACGGCCGGGTGCCAGTCGCGGTAACGCTCGCGCAGTTCGTCGATGCTCCCCGCTCCGCCGGCCGGGGCGCGCACGGCGGCGAACCAGTTGGTCAGATCCCCGTCACGCGGGGTGATGCCGAACAGCGCGCCCGGTCCCCACGACTCGCTCGTCGTCGGCACCGTGCCCGATACCCAGCCGCGCCACGCCGAGTAGCCGGTGTACACGGGACGGTAGGCGGGACCGAACAGCCGGTCGCGCGTCGCGCTGTTGATGCCGTCCGCTGCGATCACGACGTCGTAGGCGGCGAGATCGGGCAACCCGGGTGCCGGCGCTCCGAACCGGACGGCATCGGACGGAAGCCCCTCGGCCAGGATCGTGAGCAGTTTCGGCCGGGAGAGAAGGACGACCGGTCGCGCCAAGGTGCGGATGCGTCCGATCACCCGCCCGTCCCATCGCAGGAAGGCCGCGCCGTCCTGCAGCACGCCGAGCTTCTCCACCTGCCCGCCGAGACCGGAGCCGCAGCCGGCGGTGGTCAGGGCGTCGAGGGCTTCGGCCCACATGCCGAGTGCGGTGCCCGTCTCCGGAAGGGAGGGTGCGCGTTCGAAGACGTCGACGTGCCAGTCGCGCCGGACGAGCGCGTTGGCGACGGTGAGCCCGCCGATCCCTCCGCCGAGGATCGCTGCTTTGCCGTGTCGTGCGGTCATGACCCGACCGTACTACGGATGTAGTGTCGTGTCACTACTCCTGTAGTGAATCTCGTAGGATCGAGTCGTGACCGACGAACGCCCTCGGGTGGCAACCGACAAGCGCACAGCGGTTCTCGACGCTGCGATCCATCTGGTGGGGACCGAAGGGCTGCGCGCCCTCACCCACCGCCGCGTCGATGCCATGGCGGGTGTGCCGGCCGGATCCACGTCGAACTACTTCCGCACCCGCCAGGCCCTCGTCGAAGGAGTGCTCGACAGGCTCCTCGAGCAGGACCGGGTCCAGCTCGCGGCGATCGGCGCCGCGTTGCCGGGCGACGCGCGTGAGCTCGAAGACCTGATGCACGGTTATGTGATGTTCGTTACGGGGGACGACCTCGTGCGAACCCGCGCACGCTTCGCGATGTTCGTCGAGGCGATGGCGACGCCCGAACTGCGTGCCGGGGTCGAGACCCGCCGCAGCGAACTGCGCGGATGGATCGGGACGGTGCTCGCGGGCCTCGACGTCGACGATTCCGTCACCGCCGCGCGGGTTCTCATCGACTACCTGGACGGACTGATCCTGCATCGCTGCACCTCGCACGACGACGGACCGGACCCGCGCGACGGCGTGTCCCGGATGGTGCGAATGCTCCTTTCCACGGCAGGGTGACGCCCGCGATTCCGGTGCGTTACGGCTGCGTTTCCGCAGGTGGGCGGGAGAATAGGGCAGGCTTGCTTGCATTACCCCCCGCCACCTGGCATATCGTTCATTTCGAAGACGGTGGGACCACGACGTCCCACCGGTCGCCGGATCCACGCTCGTGCTGCCGAAAAAGGCACCCGCACCGTCGCGGATGAGCGGATACTGGCGATGTCGAAGGTATCGGGCACCCGGCCGATACCCGTCTACGGCAGTAGATGGCCATCAGCGCTGCTGGTCGTCGGTGCTATCGCATCAACGAAGGCTAGGTATGACTCATCTCCCCGGGCCTCGAGGGCTCTACCACCCGGCGAACGAGCACGACTCCTGTGGCGTCGCGTTCGTCGTCGACATGCACGGTCGTCGCAGTCGCGACATCGTGGAGAAGGCGATCACCGCCCTGGTGAATCTCGAACACCGCGGTGCAGCGGGAGCGGAACAGAACACCGGCGACGGCGCCGGCATCCTGATCCAGGTCCCCGACGCCTACTTCCGTGAGGTCGTCGACTTCGATCTTCCCGCCGAAGGCGCATACGCGACCGGTATCGCGTTCCTGCCCAAGGACACAGCCAAGGCCGACGCCGCGGCCGCCGAGGTCGACCGCATCGTCGCCGAAGAGGGCCTCGAGGTCCTCGGCTGGCGCGAGGTGCCGATCGACGAGTCCGAGCTGGGTTCCATGGCCAAGGACGCCATGCCTACCTTCCGGCAGATCTTCATCGCCTCCGGCGCCCGCGCGCTCACCGGCCTCGAGCTCGAGCGCCGCGCGTACGTCGTGCGCAAGCGCACCGAGCACGAGCTCGGCCACCACGGCGCGGGCGAGGACGGTCCCGGCAGCGAGACCGTCTACTTCCCGAGCCTGTCGGCATCGACCTTCGTCTACAAGGGCATGCTCACCACGCCCCAGATGAAGGGCTTCTACCGCGACCTGCAGGACGAGCGCGTCGTCTCGGCCCTCGGCCTCGTGCACTCGCGGTTCTCCACCAACACGTTCCCGTCGTGGCCGCTCGCGCATCCCTTCCGCCGCGTGGCGCACAACGGCGAGATCAACACCGTCACGGGCAACGCCAACTGGATGCGCGCCCGTGAGGCACTCATCGACACCGAGGTCTTCGGCGGTCGCGACAAGCTCGAGAAGATCTTCCCGGTCTGCACGCCGGGCGCGTCCGACACCGCGCGTTTCGACGAGGTGCTCGAACTGCTGCACCTCGGTGGCCGCAGCCTGCCGCACGCCGTGCTCATGATGATCCCCGAGGCGTGGGAGCGCCACGACTCGATGGATCCGGCACGTCGCGCGTTCTACGAGTACCACGCGGCCCTCATGGAGCCGTGGGACGGACCGGCCTCGGTGTGCTTCACCGACGGCACCGTCATCGGCGCCGTGCTCGACCGCAACGGCCTGCGCCCCTCGCGTGCCTGGGTCACCGACGACGGCCTCGTCGTCATGGCCTCCGAAGTGGGTGTGCTCGACATCCCCACCGAGAAGATCGTCAGCAAGCGCCGCCTGCAGCCGGGCCGCATGTTCCTCGTCGACACGGCCAAGGGCCGCATCGTCGAGGACGAGGAGATCAAGCGCGAGCTCGCCGCCGAGCATCCCTACGAGGAGTGGGTCGCCAACGGCGTCACCCGTCTCGAGGATCTGCCCGAGAGCAAGTACACCTACATGTCGCACGAGCGTGTCGTGCTGCGGCAGCAGGTCTTCGGCTACACCCGCGAAGAGGTCGACCTCCTCGTCAAGCCGATGGCGGCCTCCGGCGCCGAGGCGCTCGGCTCGATGGGCACCGACACGCCGATCGCCGTGCTGTCGTCGCGTCCGCGTCAGCTGTTCGACTTCTTCTCGCAGCTGTTCGCCCAGGTCACCAACCCGCCGCTCGACGCGATCCGCGAGGAGATCGTCACCAGCATGGGCGGCATGCTCGGCCCCGAGGGCGACCTGCTGAACCCGACCGAGGCGTCGTGCAGGCAGATCCTCATCGGTGCGCCGGTCATCGACAACGACGACCTGCAGAAGCTCATCCACGTCAACGACGAGAAGCAGTTCCCCGGCTTCAACAGCGTCATCATCCGCGGCCTGTACCCGGTCGCGGAGGGCGGTGAGGGTCTGCGTCGCGCGCTCGCCTCGATCCGCGAGCAGGTCTCGCAGGCCATCGAGAAGGGCGCACGCCTGATCGTGCTGTCCGACCGCGAGTCCGACGAGAAGCTGGCGCCGATCCCGTCGCTGCTGCTCACCTCCGCGGTGCACCACCACCTCGTCCGTGAGAAGACCCGCACCAAGGTCGGTCTGCTCGTCGAGGCCGGCGACGCCCGCGAGGTCCACCACATCGCCGCCCTGTGCGGTTTCGGTGCGGCCGTGGTCAACCCGTACATGGCGTTCGAGAGCATCGACGAGCTGCTGCAGAACGGCGACCTGCCCGAGGGCATGACCCTCGACAAGGCCATCGCCAACTACATCAAGGCGGCCTCGAAGGGCGTGCTCAAGGTGATGTCCAAGATGGGCATCTCCACGCTCGCCTCCTACACCGGTGCGCAGCTGTTCCAGGTCATCGGCCTGTCGCAGGAACTCGTCGACGAGTACTTCACCGGTCTGCAGTCGCAGCTCGGCGGCGTCGGTCTCGACGAGATCGCCGCGGACGTCGCGGCCCGTCACCGCACGGCCTTCCTCGACCGCCAGTCCGAGCGCGCGCACCGTGAGCTCGAAGTGGGCGGCGAGTACCAGTGGCGTCGTGAGGGCGAGTACCACCTGTTCAACCCGGACACGGTGTTCAAGCTCCAGCACGCGACCCGCACCGGCCAGTACTCGATCTTCAAGGAGTACACGAAGCTCGTCGACGACCAGTCGGAGCGACTCGCGTCGCTGCGCGGTCTGTTCGAGTTCAAGAAGGGCGTGCGCCCGCCGGTGCCGCTCGACGAGGTCGAGTCGGCGAGCGAGATCGTCAAGCGCTTCTCGACCGGTGCGATGAGCTACGGCTCCATCTCGGCCGAGGCGCACGAGACCCTCGCGATCGCGATGAACCGTCTCGGTGGCCGCTCGAACTCCGGTGAGGGCGGCGAGCACCCGAGCCGCTTCACCCCGGACGAGAACGGCGACTGGCGGCGCTCGGCGATCAAGCAGGTCGCCTCGGGTCGCTTCGGTGTGACCGCGCACTACCTGAGCAACTGCACCGACATCCAGATCAAGATGGCGCAGGGCGCGAAGCCCGGTGAAGGCGGCCAGCTGCCGCCGCACAAGGTGTACCCGTGGGTCGCCGAGGTCCGTGGTTCGACGCCGGGCGTCGGCCTGATCTCGCCGCCGCCGCACCACGACATCTACTCGATCGAGGATCTCGCGCAGCTGATCCACGACCTCAAGAACGCCAACCCGAAGGCCCGCATCCACGTGAAGCTGGTCTCCGAGCTCGGTGTCGGCACGGTCGCCGCGGGTGTGTCGAAGGCACACGCCGACGTCGTGCTCATCTCGGGTCACGACGGTGGTACCGGTGCGTCGCCGCTGACCTCCCTCAAGCACGCGGGTGCTCCCTGGGAGATCGGTCTCGCCGAGACCCAGCAGACGCTGATGCTCAACGGTCTGCGCGACCGCATCGTCGTGCAGGTCGACGGTCAGATGAAGACCGGCCGCGACGTCGTCGTCGCCGCTCTCCTCGGTGCCGAGGAGTACGGTTTCGCGACCGCGCCGCTCGTGGTCTCGGGCTGCATCATGATGCGCGTGTGCCACCTCGACACCTGCCCCGTGGGTGTCGCGACGCAGAACCCGGTGCTGCGCAAGCGGTTCACCGGCAAGCCGGAGTTCGTCGAGAACTTCATGCTGTACATCGCCGAAGAGGTGCGCGAGTACCTCGCCGAGCTCGGTTTCCGCAGCCTCGACGAGGCCATCGGCCAGGTGGACGTCCTCGACACCCGCAAGGCCGTCGAGCACTACCGCGCGTCGAAGCTCGACCTGTCGCCGCTGCTCGAGAAGGTCACCTCCCCGATCTACGGGGAGCAGGACATGCACTGCACCAAGGAGCAGTACCACGCTCTCGACAAGGCACTCGACAACGAGCTGATCGCGAAGGCGCAGCCCGCTCTCGAGTCGGGCACGCCGGTCTCGTTCGACACCCCGATCACCAACGTCAACCGCACCGTCGGCACGATGCTCGGCCACGAGCTCACCAAGAAGTACGGTGCGGAAGGGTTGCCGGACAACACGATCGACATCACCTTCACGGGTTCGGCCGGCAACAGCTTCGGTGCGTTCGTCCCGCGCGGCATCACGATGCGGCTCAACGGCGACGCGAACGACTTCGTCGGCAAGGGCCTGTCGGGTGGTCGCATCATCGTGCGCCCGCCGCACAATGCGGCCGAGGGTTTCGTGCCCGAGGACAACATCATCGCCGGCAACGTCATCCTGTTCGGTGCCACCTCGGGTGAGGTCCTCATCCGCGGCATCGCGGGTGAGCGCTTCGCGGTCCGCAACTCCGGAGCCACGGCCGTCGTCGAAGGCGTCGGCGACCACGGCTGCGAGTACATGACGGGTGGCAAGGTCGTCATCCTCGGCAAGACCGGCCGCAACTTCGGTGCAGGCATGTCCGGTGGCGTCGCGTTCGTGTACAACCCGGACAAGGACTTCGAGAACAACCTGAACACCGAGCTGGTCGACCTCGAGGATCTCGAGGGCGAGGACTTCGCGTGGCTCAAGGGCGCCGTCGAACGGCATCGTGACGAAACGGGCTCCGAGGTCGCAGCCCGCATCCTGGCCGACTGGTCACAACAGGTCAGCCACTTCGCGAAGGTCATGCCTCGCGATTACAAGAAGGTACTCATGGCTATCAAGGACGCCACCATCCGTGGTGCGAACGTGGACGAGGCGATCATGGAGGCTGCTCGTGGCTGATCCCACCGGTTTCCTCAAGCACGGTTCCCGCGAGACGCCGGTCCGCCGGCCCGTCCCGCTGCGACTCCTCGACTGGAAGGAGGTCTACGAGCCGTTCCCGCTCGACACCCTCCGGACCCAGGCAAGCCGTTGCATGGACTGCGGTATCCCCTTCTGCCACAACGGTTGCCCGCTCGGGAATCTCATCCCCGAGTGGAACGACCTCGCCTACAAGGGCAAGTGGGAGGACGGGATCGAGCGTCTCCACGCCACGAACAACTTCCCCGAGTTCACCGGCCGGCTCTGCCCGGCGCCCTGCGAGGCGTCGTGCGTGCTCGGCATCAACCAGGACCCGGTGACCATCAAGCAGGTCGAGGTCGAGCTGGTCGAGAAGGCCTTCGACGACGGCCGCGTCAAGCCGGTTCCGCCGTCGAAGCTCACCGGCCGCAAGGTCGCGGTCGTCGGTTCCGGGCCCGCGGGCCTCGCTGCGGCACAGCAGCTCACGCGTGCCGGTCACTCCGTGACGGTGTTCGAGCGGGCCGACCGCATCGGTGGTCTGCTCCGATACGGCATCCCCGAGTTCAAGATGGAGAAGCGCTTCATCGACCGCCGTCTCGCGCAGATGGAGGCCGAGGGCACCGTCTTCAAGCCGGGCGTGAACGTGGGTGTCGACATCACCGCCGACGAGCTGCGCGAGCAGTTCGACGCCGTGGTGCTCGCCGGCGGCGCGACCGTCGCCCGCGACCTGCAGATCCCCGGACGCGAACTCGACGGCATCCACCAGGCGATGGAATTCCTGCCGATCGCCAACCGCGTGCAGCTCGGCGACCTGCCGGCCCCGACCATCACGGCCGAGGGTAAGAAGGTCGTCATCATCGGCGGTGGCGACACCGGCGCAGACTGCCTGGGCACCTCGCACCGTCAGGGTGCGGCGAGCGTCCACCAGTTCGAGATCATGCCGCGGCCGCCGGAGCAGCGCGCCGAGTCCACCCCGTGGCCGACCTACCCCCTCATGTACCGCGTCTCGTCGGCGCACGAGGAGGGCGGCGAGCGCGTCTTCTCCGTCAACACCGAGGAATTCGTCGGTAAGGACGGCAAGGTCACCGCGCTCAAGGCACACGAGGTGCAGATGGTCGACGGTCGCTTCGAGAAGGTCGAAGGCAGCGACTTCGAACTCGAGGCCGATCTGGTGCTGCTCGCCATGGGCTTCACCGGTGCCGAGAAGCCCGGTCTGCTCACCGATCTCGGTGTCGACTTCGACCAGCGCGGCAACGTCGCCCGCTCGTCGGAGTGGGCCACCAACGTCGACGGCGTCTTCGTCGCCGGCGACATGGGTCGCGGACAGTCGCTCATCGTCTGGGCGATCGCCGAGGGTCGCGCGTGCGCCGCTGCGGTGGATCGTTTCCTCGAGGGTGAGACGGCACTGCCGGCGCCGATCGCGACCACCACGATGCCGCAGCGCTGAGCGCGGAAATCTATCGGCGTCCGAGTGGCGCCGGAGAGTTGAGCGCTCCAGCGTCGCAGCGCTGAACGAGGTACGACCACTGGGCCGCACACCGGAAGGTGTGCGGCCCAGTGGTGTTCGTGGGTCCAGATCTCGGTGGATCCGCCCCCGTTTTCCGGGGTTGGATCCACCGAAATCCGTTCAGCACCGCCGCAGGATGAGCGCCGCTCCGAGACCGAGTGCCGCGGGAATCGTGACGAGCGCGTACTCGCCACCCGTCCGCTCCAGCCGGTCGAGGGCCCGGGCGACGAGGATCCCACCGGTGGCGCCGAGCGGATGACCGACGGCCAGCGCGCCACCGAAGGTGTTGACGCAGGCGGGATCGAGATCCAGTTCCTCGATCATCATCAGGGGAGTGACCGCGAAGGATTCGTTGACCTCGACGACGTCCAGGTCCGCCGCCGTGATCCCGGCCCGTTCCAGCGCACGCGTCGAGGCGTCGACGGGTGCGGTGAGAAGCGGTGAGCGGACAGCGCTCTGGGCCGCGGCGACGATCTGTGCCCGAGGCTCCCGCGACAGTTCGGACCCCACCTCGGCGTCGCCGATCAGCACCGCGGACGCACCGTCCACCAATTGCGGTGCGGTGGCCACGGTGTGCAGTCCCGTCGCAGGTCGCGGTGAACCGGGCAGGTGCCGCGCCACGCGTTCCCAGGCGGGATCGTCGCCGAAGAGAGCGGGTAGTGCCGCGAGATCGCCGACGGTCACGTCGGCTCGAACGCCTTCGTCCGAATCGAGTTCCACATCACCGGCTTTCGTCGCGACCAGGGACGAGCCGGCCGGTGCCTGCGCGGCGCGGTGGTGCGAGGACACGGCGTACTCGTCGAGTTGTTCCCGGGTGAAGCCGTAGCGCGCCGCCGTGAGATCGGCCGACACGCCGATGGTGACGAAACCGGTGCGCTCGCCGAGTTCCGGATCGACGGCGATCGGTGGCGAATCGGCGAACATCGGTACGCGCGACATCGACTCGACACCCCCGGCGACGACGGCGCGCGCGTTGCCGGTGGCCACGCGCATCGCACCGGTCTCCACGGCGTCGAGCCCGGAACAGCACAGTCTCGACACGACGCCACCGGAGACGTGATCCGGCCAGCCGGCCCACTGCACCGCGGCCCGTGCGATGTTGCCCGACTGTTCGCCGGTGACGGTGCTGATGCCGAGCACGACGTCGTCGACGACATCGGAGGCGCCGCACCGTTCGTCGAGTGCCTCGAGCAACCGCCCGATCAGTTCGACGGGCGGAACACCCGCGAGGGTGCCCCCGCCCTTCCGTACGCGCGCCCGGGGGAGTCGGACGGCGTCGTAGACGTAGGCGGGATTGTTGCTGTTCACCGTTATCGACTCCGACCGACGTATTCACTACAACTACCGAAGTGATACCGGTCTCCCGCGGACGGTGTCAAGCGTGGGGACGCGGCACGATCGACTCGATACGCGCGGACTCCCGATTCACGGGACCGTCGCAACCCCGGCACTGGAGTTCGGGACGCAACAGACCGCCGCAGTCCCGATGCAGGACCTGCAGCGGGCCTGGCACCTGCGGAAACGCCTGCATCGACCACCGGATCAGGAAGACGAAGACCCCGAACAGTGCGCGACCCCGCGGTGTCAGGCGGTACTCCCGCTCGGAGCCGGCCGGACGCTCCAGGATCTCGACGGCGCACAGGCGGGCCAGCCGGTCGGTGAGTGTCGTGGGGGAGATGTCGAGCGCCGACCGGAACCGGCCGAAACGGCGGGTGCCGGCCAGGGCCAGGCCGGTGATCGCGCCGCTCCACCGGTCGCCGATCGCCTCCATGACGGCGTTGAACTGCATGTCCGCGCCCGCGGCGCCGCGAGCCGGACCTCGGGTGGATCGTCGCCGCGCACCCGAGGTGACGGTCCAGATCGCTTCGGCATCCATCTCGATGTCGGTATCGGCGCCGGTCACCGGGGTGCCGCACGCCCCGCACCGGATCGTGGCCGGACCGCGGTGCCCACACGCGGTGTGGACGAGATCGGGCTGCCATGCCCCCTCGGGTGTCCACTCCCGCTGCCAGCCCCAGATGCACACGAGGATCGGCCAGGTCGCGTTCCCGAGTTCGGTCAGCAGGTAGTCGTGACGATCCGAGCCGGCCGACTGCGGTGAACGTTCCAGCACACCGGCCTCGGCCAGCGAGTTCAGCCGGTCGGTCAGCACCGACGGCGGTGCGCCGGTCAGCTCGAGCCACCGGGTGAAGCGGGTCGTGCCGCTCACGAAGGCGTGCCCGAGCAGCGCGAGGGTCAGGCGGTCTCCCAGCAGGTCGAGGGTGGCCGCGACCGGATTGACGGCAGCGCGGGTCTCGTCCGGTGTGTTGTTCGGATCCACGACCGACCTCTCTCGGATGCGTGACCGTCGTTGCGGGCCCTCTGTCCGAATGCTTCAATAACTGTACTGATCGAGGCGGGGACACCCGCCGTGAACCCACTCTTCCAATTCGACCCTTGCGGAGTCGAACCGTGCGGGACGGAGCCGCACAGGTCGAACCGCCCGGGACGGAACCGCACAGGTCGAGCCGAACCGGAGAGCGAGACGACATGACATCGACGCAGGTGTGGATCGCCGGCGGGCACCAGAGCGACTTCGCGCGGAACGTCACCCGCGAGGGCCTCGACATCGCAGATCTCACCGGCGAGGTCGTGCGGGGAACCCTCGTCGACGCCGGGATCGAGCCGGAGCAGGTGGACGTCGTCCACGTCGGCAACGCCTTCGGGCAGTTGTACACCGGTCAGGGTCATCTCGGAGCGATGCCCGCCTCGGTGATCCCCGAACTGTGGCACGTGCCCGCGAGCCGTCACGAGGGTGCGTGTGCGTCCGGTTCGCTCGCGATCCTCGCGGCGATGGCCGACCTCGAATCCGGCCGGTACGACTGCGCACTCGTGCTCGGGGTGGAGATCGAGAAGTCGGTGCCCGGCGACATCGGGACGGACTACATGAGCCCCGCCTCCTGGGTCGGCCACGAAGGACAGGACGCGAAGTACATCTGGCCGTACATGTTCGCGCGCATCGCCGACGAGTACTCGGCGCGCTACGGGCTCGACCCCGAGCACCTGTGGGCGATCTCCGAACTGAACATCCGCAACGCTCGGCGCAACCCCCTGGCACAGACCCGCACCCGTACGTATCCGTCCGGGGCGTTCACCGCCGACGACACCGCGAACCCGATCGTCGAGGGCAGCCTGCGCCGGATCGACTGCGGCCCACTGACCGACGGAGCCGTGGGCCTCGTGCTCGTCAGCGACCGCTTCGTCGACCGGCACCCGGACTTCGGTTCGCGGCCCCGCTCCCGGATCCTCGGCTGGGGACACCGCACCGTCGGGCTCGCCCTCGACGACAAGTTCGCCCGCACGTCGGGCGACGAGCTGATGTTCCCGCACCTGCGCGCCACCATCGACGATGCCTTCGGACGGGCCGGCATCGGGGACGTCGACGATCTCGACCTCATCGAGACGCACGACTGCTTCAGCATCAGCGAATATCTCGCGATCGACCACTTCGGCCTCACCCCACCGGGGAAGAGCGGTCGCGCCGTCGAGTCGGGTGATCTCGAGATCGGCGGGCGGATGCCGGTCAATCCCAGCGGTGGACTGATCGGTGGTGGGCATCCCGTCGGCGCGACCGGTGTGCGGATGGCGCTCGACTGTCACCGGCAGGTCACCGGCACGGCGGGCGGCTATCAGGTCGACGGTGCCCGGCCGCCACGCTCAACTTCGGTGGCAGTACGACCACCACCGTGTCCCTGATCATCGGTTGATTCCCAAGGAGCATTGATGGACCTCGAGATCCTCGGCCGCGCGCTCTCCACGCTGCCCGCCGACGACGATCACCCCTATCGCACCGGTCCGTGGCGTCCGCAGACCACGGAGTACCGCGCCGACGACCTGGAGGTGATCGGAGATCTGCCCGACGACCTGGACGGCGTGTACATCCGCAACACCGAGAACCCGGTGCACCCCGCCCAGCAGGGGTTCTACCATCCGTTCGACGGCGACGGCATGGTGCACCTCGTCGGATTCCGGAACGGGAAGGCGTTCTACCGCAATCGCTTCGTCGAGACGGACGGTTTCCTCGCCGAGCAGGAGGCCGGCCGGGCCCTGTGGGCGGGTATCGCCGAGAAGCCGCACAGGTCGGAGCGACAGGACGGCTGGGGTGCCCGCGGCAGGATGAAGGACGGTTCGAGCACCGACGTCGCCTTCCACAACGGTGTCGCGCTGACGAGCTTCTGGCAGTGCGGCGACCTCTACCGGATCGACCCGATCTCCCTCGAGACCCTCGGCAAGGCCGACTGGAACGGCGCCTTCCCGTTCGATCTCGGTGTCTCCGCGCACCCGAAGCCGGATCCGCACACGGGGGAGATGCTGTTCTTCAACTACGGCACCGACGCCCCGTACATGCACTACGGCGTCGTCGACTCGTCCGACAACCTCGTCCACTACACGGGAATCGAGCTGCCCGGACCACGCCTGCCGCACGACATGGCATTCACCGAGAACTACGCGATCCTCAACGACTGTCCGCTGTTCTGGATCCCGGAGGCACTCGAGGCAGGCAAGTACCACTCGAAGTTCCACCCCGACATGCCGATGCGGCTCGGCGTGATCCCGCGTCGCGGCGACGGCAGCGAGATCGTCTGGTTCGAGGCCGAATCGACGTACGTCCTGCACTGGACGAACGCCTACGAGGACGGCGACGAGATCGTGCTCGAGGGCTTCCACCAGGAGACGCCCGAACCCGAGGACACCGGGCGGGGATCGATCTACGAACGGGCCTTCCGCGCTCTCGCCCTCGACCGCCTGGGGACCCATCTGCACCGCTGGCGGATGAACCTGCGCACGGGAACGCTGAAGGAGGAACGTCTGTCCGAGAGCATCACCGAGTTCGGGATGATCAACCCGGCGTACGGGGGCCGCCCGCACCGGTACACCTACGCCGCGACCGGGGTCCCCGGCTGGTTCCTGTTCGACGGACTCGTCAAGCACGACACCGTGACCGGCACCGAGGAACGCTACGCACTGGGCGAGGGAGTCTTCGGCAGCGAGACGGTGATGGCACCGCGCATCGGATCGACGGGCGAGGACGACGGCTATCTCGTCACCATGACCGTCGACATGAACCGCGACCTGTCCGAATGCCTCGTCTTCGACGCGCAGCGACTCGCCGACGGACCGCTGGCGCGCATCCGGTTGCCCGAGCGGATCAGTTCCGGCACCCACTCGACGTGGGCGTCGGGCGCGGAGATTCCGGGATGGCGGATCACCGACCGGCCGGAGGACGCTCTGCGCTTGTGACATTTCCGTGTCGCCGGGCGTCACACCCGTTATGGTTCTGCGCATGACGGCTACGAGACGGGCACTGGCGACGGTCGTGATGGGTGCGGGTGCCGTCGTGGCCGCCGTCGCGGCGGCTCCCGCCGCGGCCGCGGATCCTGCGGACGCGTGCATCCGCAACGGTGGTGGGCTCGTGACGATCGACGGCGCCGAGCCCGTCCCACCGGTTTTCGGATTCGACGGTCCCCGCCTGCTCGGACTCCAGGGCGGGGTCGGCAACGCGTGCATCACCAACGTGGGTCCCGGCGCCGTGACGGTCACGCATCCCGAGGGACGTGTCCCGGGACGCACCGAGGTGTCCACCGCGCTCGTGGAGATGCGGGTCGACGGCGGGCTCGGCAACGTCGCCGTCACCAACGTCGGTACCGGTGCGGTCACGGTGCACCGGACGGAGGTCACGCCCGAGCCCGTTGCGGCGCCCGCACAGGCTCCGCTCCCCGGGATGCCGGAGCTGATCCTCGACGCAGGAACCGACGGCGTCTTCGTCACGAACGTCGGTACGGGCGGTGTCACGGTCGTCGACCGTGCCGTCGCGCCGGCGGAGCTCCCGGCCCCGCCGCCGCCTCCCCCGGGTGCGGTCGTCACCGATCCGTTCAGCGGAAACATCTATGTTACAAACCTCTTCGGGCCCGACATCGTCGTCGCGGAACCCGCCTCGACCGCCGAAGGGAGCGTGGTCGAGCGGCCGGTTCCGGGAACGGCGGTCGACTACGGGACGGGCAACGTCTTCGTGACGAACATCGGCGGGGGACAGGTGACCGTCATCCGCGGCTGATCCGCCGGCCCCGTCGTTTCCCGACAACGTTCCGGACTCGGATACATCACATCCGGTTCACGAATATGTCATCCTTCTACTCGATACTGCCGGGGAGGGACGCGGCACCAGGACAGTAGCGGGGCGGGGGCATGGCTATGAGAAGAGTGTGGGCGGCAACGGTGGCCGCAGTGGCGGCATGTGCAGCAGTATTCGTCGCAATGCCTGCGGCCCAAGCGAATCCGCCCGCATGCCCGACGCTGAACGTGGTCGCGGTGCCCGGAACGTGGGAGACCTCGAACACCCCCGACCCCGGCCGCGGGAACGGCATGCTCGCCCAGGTCACGTCCAATCTTCCCGCCGGGGCGCGCGTCGACTACGTCGCGTATCCCGCCACGGCCTTCCCGTGGGAGGGCGACGTGTACGCGGCCTCCCGCAACCGCGCCGTCGACAATGCGCGCGGCATCATCGCGGCCACCGCCGAACGGTGCCCCCTCACGAACTTCGCCCTCGTCGGCTACAGCCAGGGTGCCGATGCCGCAGGTGATCTCGCCGCCGAGATCGGCACCGGGCTGGGAGTGGTCGGTCCGCACCGCCTCGTCGCGGTGGGTCTGCTGTCCGATCCGCGCCGCTCCGAACTCGACCCGTTCGTCGGTCCGCCCGTCGCCGGCACCGGTGCCGGAGGTGCCCGCGCGGGAGGCTTCGGATTCGTAACGCCCAACGTGCGCACCATCTGCGCGGTGGGCGACCTCTATTGCTCGACGCCGCCGGAGGACTTCGTCACGCGACTGGCCGGCTTCCTCGCCATCTCGGCGGGCAGCCCGTTCGAGCAGCTCGAGAACTACCGCGACGAGGCGACCGCGCTCTACAACGACATCATGACCGCCGGGGGCATCCCGATGCTGCAGCTGCAGCTCACGCCCGAGGCGAACGAGCTGCGCGAGCAGAAGATCCGCACCTTCTACGAGTCGCAGATCCACCAGGACTACTCGAACTACGTGGTCGACGGTCGCGGAACGACGGCCACACGGTGGCTGCACGACTGGATCGCCTCCAAGGCCTGACCATCAGTCGATATCGAATCGTGCGCCCACACGCATGACACGGGGCGCGAAGCGCATCAGCCACTTGCGGACCTTCGCACCCGGGGCGACCGTCACCACAGGTTTGTTGTGACGGACCGCCCCGACGATCGCCTTGGCCACCTTCTCCGGCGCGATGTGCAGGCGCCGGTACATCGCGAGGGTGCGGGTGCGTCGCGCTGCTCGTAGTTCCTTGTTCGGCGCGACGTACTCCGTCGCCCGGGTGAGGTTGGTGTCCACCAGGTCGGGACACACGACGGTCACGCCGATCCCGTGTTCGAGCAGTTCGGCGCGCAGGCACTCCGACAACATGAACACCCCGGCCTTGCTCGTCGTGTAGGCGGCGAGGTTGCGTTGCGGCATGTACGCCGCCGCCGACGAGACGTTGACGATCTGCCCGCCCGTGCCGGCTTCGATCATCTGCTCGGTGAAGGCACGGCAGCCGTAGACCACGCCCCAGAAGTTCACGTCCATCACGTTCTCGAAGACGCTCTGCGGGGTGTCGGCGAAGGCACCGATGACACCGATGCCCGCGTTGTTGACGAGCACGTCGGCGACGCCGTGCCGCTCGCGGACGGTCTGCGCGAACTTCCGGACCTGCTGTTCGTCGGAGACGTCGAGTTCGTAGGCGTGGGCGGCGCCGCCGAAGACGGCCTCGGAACCGCCGGCGCCGGGAGCCGGGACGTTCACGAGCGCCACCGTCTCGCGGGCACTGTCGAGATCCTTGTCGGCGACGACGACGATGGCGCCTTCGGCGGCGAAGGCGATCGCCGACGCCCGGCCGATCCCGCTACCGCCGCCGGTGACGACGACGAGGGCGCCGGTCAGGTCGCGCAGACGGCTGCGTAGTGCAGCGCCGGCGCGCCAGCGGCGTATCTGAGCGATCCGAGAGGGCACCCCACCATCGTGACGCACTCGCCGCGTGTGGTCCGGTCAGTACAGGAACTCGCGGTAGAGCTCGCGCTTGCCCGGCTCGGCGTCGGCCGGGATCTCGATCGAGTGGAGTTCGGCGTGCATGTCGCGCATCGACGGGACCGCCGCGCGGTCGGGATAGGTCGACGGATCCCACAGTTTGGCGCGCAGCAACGCCCGCGCGCAGTGCAGGAAGACCTCGTCGATCTGCACGATCACAGCGAGCTGCGCCGGCTTGTTCTGCAGCGACAGCTTCTCGAGCAGGTCGGGGTCGGTCGACAGGGTGGCACGGCCGTTGATCCGCAGCACCTCCTCGTCGCCGGGGACGAAGAACAGCAGCCCGACGTGAGGATTCTCGAGGATGTTCCGGTACGAGTCGGCGCGGCGGTTGCCGGGCCGGTCGGGCAGCGCGATCGTCTGGTCGTCGAGGACGAGCACCGCCGACTCGATGTCGCCACGCGGCGAGCAGTCGCAGTTGCCGACGGCGTCGGCGGTGGCGATCGTGAAGAACCGCGCCAGCGACAAGAAATGCCTGATGAGCGGGGTCAGGTGTGGTCGTGCCTTGTCGACGATCGCCGGGTGCGGAATGCCCAGGACGGCCTCGAGCTCGCCCTGTGTCCGTATCCCGCCCTGTACGAGCTCGTCGATCCTGTCCGCATCCATCCGGTGCACCTCCGGCGGTGACCGTACCAATCCTGCGGGCGAAGATCACGTCGGCATCCGGATCGTGCCTGATCAGGTGGTGGTCGCCGGAGCTTCCGGTCACCGGGACAGACCGGGAGCGCACGCTCCCGATCCCGGTAGAACGGAAGGCGATGCCCCCGTCCGGAAGGATCGAGATGACCGACTCCGCCCTGCTGGCCTCCCTCCTCGAACGCGTACAGCTCCTCGAGGACAAGGCTGCGATCCACGAGGTCCTCACGGCCTACGGCCCGGCCGTCGACGCCGGTGACGCCGAGGCGGTGGGGGAACTGTGGACGCAGGACGCCGTCTACGACATCGACATCCGCTTGATGGAGGGGCGCGACACGATCATGGAGATGGTGCGCACCCGGCCGCACCAGGACTACATCGAGGAGGGCTGCGGTCATCTGCTGGACCCGGTGCACATCCGGGTCGACGGCGACACCGCCGTCGCGACCTGTCACTCCCTGCTGCTGCGCCGCAACGCCGATTCGGATTCGTTCCGGGTGTGGCGGGTGAGCGCCAATCGATTCGAACTCGCCCGGATCGACGGCAGTTGGAAGATAGCGCGCCGCACGTCGCGGTTGCTCGACGGCAGCACCGCCGCCCGCGACCTCTTCGCGAGCGCACGGCGCTGAACCCACGACTCGTGGGTGGGCGCTGGGGGCTCACCCACGGGCCGGCTGCCGGAGGGGCTCAGACGCGCAGGGTGTCGCGTACGTGCCCGGTCTCGTTGATCGACGCGACGCGGCGCGCGCCGCTGCGTGAGACGAGGATGCGCGTCACCGACGCGTACTCGATGGGGAACATCAGCGGCCGGGGCAGCTCGAGCAGGTGCTGCAGCACGATGTTCACGACCCCGCCGTGGACGAACAGCGCCACGGTCTCGGCGTGGTCGCACGAGCCCACCACCTGGTCGATCCCGCGCAGCACCCGTGTGCGGAAGGCGTCCCCGTCTACGAAATCGGGTAGGTGACCTGCCAGGATGCGCTTGTAGGCAGCCGGTGCGACGTCCTTCGCGGCGTCGATCGTGAAGTAGTGATCGTGGCCGTAGTCGTACTCGGCGATGTCCTCCATCTTCTCCACGTCGAGCCCGCGTCGTTCCGCGACCGGCTCGGCCGTCTGCAGGGCCCGCAACTGCGGGCTCGAGAACAGGCGGGTGATGTTGTAGGGGGACAGCGCGTCCGGTAACCGCGACGCCTGGAGACGACCGGTCTCCGTGAGCGGCGGGTCGGCGACCCCGGTCTCGGCGCGGGCGTTGTTCGGCTCGGCGTGGCGGATCAGGAGTAGCTGCACGACCTCACGATGCCAGGTGGAGCGGTTTCACGTGAAACGACCCGTCAGGAGCGTCGCGGCTTCGTGAACGGGAACGCCAGCGACTCGCGGATGCTGCCTCCGAGGACGAGCATCACGATCCGGTCGACACCCATGCCGAGACCGCCGGTGGGAGGCATCGCGTATTCGAGTGCTTCGAGGAAGTCCTCGTCGAGTTCCATCGCCTCCTCGTCACCGCCCGCGGCGAGCAGCGACTGCTCGGTGAGGCGGGCACGCTGGTCGAGGGGATCGGTGAGCTCGCTGTAGGCGGTCCCCAGCTCGACACCCCAGGCCACCAGGTCCCACTTCGCTGCGACACCCGGTTTGCGGGGGTGCGGCCGGGTCAGCGGCGACACCGAGGTCGGGAAGTCGGTGTAGAAGGTGGGGAACTCCGTCTTCGATTCGACGAGGTGCTCGTACATCTCCTGTGCGGTGGCGCCGGCGTCCCAGGCCGGGTTGTAGGGGATCTCGTGTTCGTCGCACATGCGTCGCAGGACGTCGACGGGGGTCTGCGCGTCGACGAACGTCCCGAGCGCCTCGGAGATCGCGTCGTGGAAGGTCTTGACGGGCCACTCGCCGGAGATGTCGATCTCGACCGGGGTGCCGTCGGGGCCGGGTCGCAGGATGATCTCGCGTCCGTGTGCCGCGCGGGCCGCTGCCTGGATCAACTCGCGTGCAACGACCCGCATCTTCTCGTAGTCGCTGTGCGCCTCGTACGCCTCGAGGATCGTGAACTCCGGGTTGTGCTTGAAATCCGCACCCTCGTTGCGGAACACCCGGCCGATCTCGAAGACCTTCGCCATGCCCGCGACGCACAGCCGCTTCAGGTACAGCTCGGGGGCGATCCGCAGGTACAGATCGGCGTCGTAGGCGTTGATGTGCGTGACGAACGGTGCGGCGTTCGCGCCGCCGTGCACCGACTGCAGGATCGGCGTTTCCACCTCGAGATAGCCGCGGGCCTGCAGTTCGTCGCGCAGCGACCGCACCACCGCGCTGCGAGCCGCGAGGTGGTCGCGTGCGCCGCGGTCGATCGCGAGATGCAGATAGCGTTGCCGCACGCGGGCTTCCGGGTCGACGAGACCGTGGTACTTGTCGGGCAGCGGGTGCAGGCACTTGCCGTCGATGCGCCACGAATCGGCGAGCACCGAGATCTCGCCGGTGCGGCTGCGTCCCGTCTCGCCGGACACCTCGACGAGGTCGCCGAGGTCGAACAGGAAGCGTTGTCCGGCAACCCGTTGCCGATCGACGAGGATCTGGATGTCACCCGACCAGTCGCGCAGCACCGCGAACAGCACACCGCCGAAGTTGCGGATGCGCAGCAGGCGTCCCGCCACGGTCACCGGAGTGCCGGGCTTCGCGGCCCGGGCCTCGGCGGCGGTGTGGGTCGGGGGATGCGCGACCGGATAGGGATCGACACCGTGTTCGACGATCCGCTGCAGGGTGTTCATCCGCACCTGGACCTGCTCGGGGCGGCGACGTCCGTGCGAGACGGCGGGCGTGCCGTCGGCGAGTTCGACGCCGGGTGCGCTGCCGTCGTCGTGCAGTTCCGCCGCGACCACCTGGTCCTCGGGGAACGCCGAATGTGTTCCCGTGTGCTGCCGGGTGTTCCGGCGACCGAAGGTGGGGAGGGTGAGGAAGCCCTCGGCGATCGCCGACGCGAGCGCGACGCGCGGGATGAGCCGGTTGTCGCGGAAACACAGGAAGCGGGGCACCCACTCGGGGTGGTACTTGACGTTGGACCGGTACAGCGCCTCGAGCTGCCACCACCGCGAGAAGAACAGCAGGATCGACCGCCACAACCGCAGGATCGGGCCGGCGCCGATCCGCGCGCCCTCCTCGAAGACCGACCGGAAGACCGCGAAGTTCAGCGAGATCCGCTCGACGTCGAATTCGGCACCACGTGAGGCGAGCTCGGAGACCATGAGTTCGACGACCCCGTTGGGTGCCTGCGGGTCGCGGCGCATCAGGTCGAGCGACACCCCGTCCGATCCCCACGGCACGAGCGACAGCATCGCGACGACCTTGCCGTCCGCGACCGCTTCGACGAGCAGGCAGTCGCCGTCGAGTGGATCACCGAGCCGGCCGAGGGCCATCGAGAAACCGCGCTCGTTCTCGGTGTCGCGCCAGGCCTCGGCGCGCTGGATCGCCGCCGACAGCTCGATGGGCGACAGTTCGCGGTGACGCATGATACGTGCGGTTACACCGTGTTTGCGAGCGCGGTTGACGGCCTGCCGCACCGGTCGCATGTCGCGTCCGGCGAGACTGAAGTCGCGGGTGAGCAGGACGGCCTCGTCGCCGAGCTGTAGCGCGTTCAGGCCCGCCCGGTGATAGGCCGTCGCGCCGTCCTCGCTCGCCCCCATCACCGCGGGTGTCCACCCGTAGGCGCGGGCGAGATCGAGCCATTCGTCGATGGCGTGCGGCCACGCCTCGGGGTTGCCGATCGGATCACCGCTCGCGAGGCACACACCGAGTTCGACGCGATAGGTCACCGCGGCCTTGCCACTGGGGGCGAACACCACGGCCTTGTCGCGGCGCGTCGCGAAGTAGCCGAGTGAATCGTCGCTGTGGGCGAGCAGGCCGCGGATGGCCGATTCGTCACTGCCGGTGAGCGCATTGCTCGCTCGCTGCGAGCGGAACAGCACCACGACGGCCGCGAGCACGGCGAGCGCGCCGAGCAGGCCGAGGACCGTGTTGACCAGCCCGTTCGGGCGACCACCGAACTGGTCGTTGTCGATGAAGGTCAGCGCGGTGACACGGTTGAGCGCCCACAGGAACCGGTCGGGAGCGGGCAGGGTGCCGGGGAACAGCTCCACCAGACCCCAGCCGATCAGCGTCGCGACGGCCAGGCCACCCACGAGCACACCGAGTGCGGCCCAGACGTTTCCGCGCCGCACGCGCGTGTAGAACTCGGGATAGGACAGCAGCAGGAGCGCGACGATCAGCAGGTGGACGACCAACGCGACGAGGTGGTTCGGGTCGCGCTCGACGATGCTCATCACGAGATTGGTGATGGTGAATCCGCCGAGATAGATCGTCAGGATCCACCACGCGATGCGCTTGCGGCCGGCGACGGCACCGGCGAGCAGGCCCAGGACGAGAGCGAACGACAGGCTCGTGTCGGGAGCGTCGAAGTAGTACTCGTCGAGATATTCGCGCGGAGCGTGGATCCAGTAGCGCAGGGTCGGGGAGATCGACCACAGCGCGACCACCACCGCGTAGATGCCCAGGATCAGGCCGAGGATGTGCGGTACGGCGGACAGACGCCCACCGACGAGGTCGGTCGGCGATGGACGGGAGGGCGCTGGGTCGTCCTCCACCGGACGCGGGCGCTCGACAGGAGCGGTGGAATCCGCAGACATGGAATAGAACGGTAACGGGCAAACGCGGCAGACGTGGGACGAACGGCCGCGGGACCGGGTCGCATTCCCGGTCCCGCGGCCGTTCTCATCCGTTCATGCGCCCGTCAGGAACGGGGTGCTCCCGCGGTCGCGACGTCCTCGGTGGCGTCGGGCTCGGACGGTTCGGTCCGCGCCAGCTTGCTCGGCCACCAGATCTTCTTGCCGATGTCGATCGTCAGTGCCGGCACCACCAGCGACCGCACGAGCAGTGCGTCGAGGAGGACGCCGAAGGCGACGATGAACGCGAGTTGCGCCAGGAACAGCAGCGGGATCACCGCCAGCGCCGAGAACGTCGCAGCGAGGACCACGCCGGCGGACGTGATGACACCGCCGGTGACGGTCAGTGCCCGCAGTGTGCCGGCGCGGGTACCGACCTTCTTCGTCTCCTCGCGGACGCGAGTCATGAGGAAGATGTTGTAGTCGATACCCAGCGCCACGAGGAAGACGAACCCGAACAGCGGCACCACCGGGTCGGCGCCGGGGAAACCGAGCAGGTCGTTGAACACGAGCGACGAGATGCCGAGGGTCGCCGCGAACGAGACGATCACGGTCAGCATCAGCAGGATCGGTGCGACGACCGCCCGCAGCAGTGCGATGAGCACCAGCAGCACCACGAGCGTCACGGCCGGGATGATGACGGTGCGGTCGCGGGTCGCGGTGTCCTTCGTGTCGAGGTCGACGGCCGTGGGTCCGCCGACGAGTGCCTCGGCGTCGGGCACGGAGCCCACCGCGTCGCGGATGCGTTCGACGGTCTCCTCGGCGGCGAGGGAGTCGGCAGGATCCGACAGCGTCGCCTGCACCGCGACCAGTCCGTCGACCACGCGCGGCGCGCCGTCGGGGCCGGGGACGGGCTGGACGGTCGTCACGCCCTCGACGCCTTCGGTGGCGTCGACGACACCCTCGAGCGCGCCTTCGCGGGCGACGACGATGCTGGGCGAACCGGTGCCGGCGTCGAAGTGCTCACCGAGCACCTCCTGGCCGGACTTCGAATCGGTCTGCAGGAGGAACAGATCCGAGGACGCGACACCGCTCGCCTTGAACTGCGGTGCCAGCAGGGCGAAGGCGACGAGCACGAGGCTGCACACGATCCAGATGGGACGCGGCTTCGACCCGACGAAGTCGGCCACCCGGCCCCACACCTTGTGGGACTTCTGCATGTCGTCGGCATCGGCGTTCGCGTCGTAGACCGGGCGGGTGGGCCAGAACGCGACGCGGCCGAGCAGCACGAGCGCTGCGGGCAGGAAGGTGAGCGACGCGAGGAACGATGTCGCGATGCCGATGGCGGCCACCGGGCCGAGACCGCGGTTGGAGTTCAGGTCCGACAGCAGCAGGCACAGCACGCCGAGGATGACTGTGCCGGCGGACGCAGCGATCGGCTCGATCGAACCGCGGAGCGCGCTGCGCATCGCGGCGTACTTGTCCTGCTGCAGTCGCAGTTCCTCGCGGTACCGGGAGACCAGTAGCAGTGCGTAGTCGGTGGCGGCACCGAACACCAGGATGAACATGATGCCCTGGCTCTGGCCGTTGAGCGCGATCGCTCCGGCATCGGCGAGCACGTAGACCAGCAGGCTCGCGAGGGCGAGTGCGAACAGCGCCGAGATGATGACGACGAACGGCAGGATCGGGCTGCGGTAGACCACCACGAGGATGACGAGAACGACACCGCCCGCGACGAGCAGGAGCAGTCCGTCGATGCCGCCGAAGGCAGACGACAGGTCTGCGGCCTGCCCGGCGGGGCCGGTGACGTAGACGGTCAGGCCGTCCGGGGCGCCTTCGAGGGCCGTCCGGAGTTCCTCGACGGCCTCCTGGACCTCCCCGGAGGCGTCGAGTGGCACGATCATCTGCGCCGCTGCGCCGTCCTCGGACGGGATCGGCGGCGGTCCTGCGGATTCGGTGGCCAGGAAGGCGAGGTCCTCGTCGGTGATCCCGCCGTCGCGTTCGGCGACGACGATCGCGGGGATGAACTCGCTCTCGTTGAACTGCGCGTACAGCTCGTCCGCGCGGGTGGATTCGGCGGAAGCCGGGAGGAAGGTGCTCGCGTCGTTGGAGGCGACCTCGCTGAGCTTGCCTGCGAACGGACCGCCGCCACCGGCGGCCACAAGCCACGCGATGAGCAACAGGGCGGGTAGGAGCCACCGCCATCGGCTGGTTCTGCGTGGGGGCTCGGTAGCAGTGCTCAAGATTCCTCCTGGCGTGAGCGAATGTGTCGGAACTAGATTATTCAGCGTGCTGAACGATGGGGGTGGAGACGACCTCGACGAGTGGCCCACCGGACGTCTGCTGTCCACCGCGGCCCGGCTCGTCGAGCAGGCCTGGGAGCAGTCCTTGCGACGGCGAGGGCTCACCCACGCGGGGGTGATCGCACTGCACGCGGTGGCCCACGCCCCGCTGTCGCAACGGGAGATGGCGCGCGCATGCCGGGTGACCGACCAGACCATGAGCCGGACCGTCGACCATCTCGTCCGCGGCGGTTTCGTCACGCGCGCGGTCGACCCGGAGGACGAACGGAGGATGCGGGTGGAGATCACGCCGTCGGGCGTGGACGCCTACCGGCGCGTGATCGAACTCGAACGCGACGACGAGCCCGGCGGTGATTCTCCGGTCGCGGTGTCGGACCCGGCTACCCTGCGCCGGCTCCTGCTCGAAATCGTTCGTTCGCACAGCACTCCTCGTGACAGCGCCGGGAGTACCCACGATCGGGAGAGTCCACCCCTCGGCGGGATGTGAGCTGCCACCCTCTCCGGAAAACGAGAAGATCCGTCCGGAGCGCGCGCGGTAGGGTGCCGCATGGTCTCCGCCCCCCGGACCCACGCCGACGTCGTCTCCGCACTGCGAGCAGCCGGGTGCGTGTTCGCCGAGGAGGAGGCGCAGCTGCTCGTCGAAGCCGCTCCCACACCCTCGGATCTGGAGCGGCTCATCGCGCGGCGGGTCGGCGGCGAACCCCTCGAACACGTACTGGGACAGGTCTTCTTCCACGGCAGGCGCATCGCGGTGCGAGAAGGGGTGTTCGTCCCCCGTCGCCGCACCGAGTATCTGGTGGACTGCGCGATCGAACTCGCGCGGCCCGGTGCCGTGATCGTCGACATGTGTTGCGGGTGCGGTGCCGTCGGTGCCGCGCTCGCCACCGCCGTCGAGGACTGTGAGGTCTACGCGGCCGACATCGATCCCGTCGCCACCGCGTGTGCCCGCCTGAACCTGCCGCCCCACCGGGTGTTCGACGGCGATCTGTTCGACGCCCTGCCGGGCACGCTGCGCGGTCGCGTCGACGTGCTCGTCGCCAATGCACCCTACGTGCCGTCGGGGGCGATCGGGTCGATGCCGCGGGAGGCGCGCTGCAGCGAGCCGCGACACGCACTGGACGGCGGACCCGACGGACTGGACGTCCACCGCCGGCTCGTCGCCGACGCGGGCCGGTGGCTCACCGACGGTGGGTCGCTGCTCGTCGAGTCGGCCGCATCGCAGGCACCCGTCGTGCGCGACCTCGTGACCCGGGCCGGACTCGACGCCGACACGCGGGGTTCCGAGGAGTCCGACGCGACGGTCGTCATCGGCACCCGTCGATGACGTGCTCGCTGCCGCGAACATGTCAGTCGAGCGGTAGCTGAGCGAAGATCGCGGTCGGCTGGGTCGACCCGCCCGTCGGTTCGACGCTGAAGGCGAGCGCGGTGGCACCCGAGATGTCCTCGAGCACCGCGGTCGTCGACGGCGCGACGTCGTCGGGTGTCATCGTGCCCGCGGGTTCCATGCCCTCGGGCCCGACCAGCCACATCTGGTAGACGCTGCCCTCGGCCGGCGGGGCGACGTTGTTCATCACCAGCACGCCCGCGTCCTCCTCCTTGGAGAACACCACGGTCGCGGTGCCGCCACCGTCGAGCTCGCCCGACGAGGTCCGTACGTCCTCGGCGGCGAAGACCCGCTCGCTCGTGCCCGGCTCGGACGTGGTCTGCCACTGACCGGCCACCACGACGCCGCCGATCGCGACGATCACGGCCGCTGCCGCGGCGAGCAGGAAGTTCCGCCGTCGGGCCTGGCGGCGCTCGTCGAGGGAGACGGGCGGGGGGAGGTGATCGTCCTCCGCCCGAGCTGCCTCGGTCGCCTCCGGCTCACCGGGTCGTTCCGTGTGCGTCTTCTCGGCGGGCGTTTTCGCAGTGAGTTCGGCGTGGACCAGATCGAGCAGTCGCACCCGGAGTTCGGGCGGCGGCTCGGTCGCGGTAGCGGCCGACATCGCCGCGAGGGTCTCGTGGACCTCGCGGACCTCGGCGTCGAACCGTTCGGCCACCTCCGGGTCTGCTTCCGCGAGTCGCTCGGCGAGCTCCCGACGCTCGTCGGGCGTGACGGCATCCAATGCGAAGACGGGTGCCATGTCGAGCAGATCGCGCGAGGAATCGTTCGCCTCATCAGCCATCCACAGTCACCCCCAGACAATTCTTCAGTCGTTTCAGGCCGTCCCGGATGCGCGACTTGACCGTCGGCAACGGGGACGAAAGTTCTTCTGCCACTTCGGTATACGTAAAGCCTCTGTAGTAGGCGAGCTCGACCGAGCGTCGCTGCAGTTCGGTGAGCGAACCCAGACACTCGTTCACCCGGCGGCGATCGTCGCGCTGCGCGACCTCCTCGCTCACCGAGTCGAAGGCCGCGTCGACGTTCGTCGAACCGTACTGCGACTCGCGGTCGGCTCCGGACTGTTCGCTTCGGACCCGGTCGACGGCGCGCCGATGGGCGAGCGTGATGATCCACGACAGAGCGGAACCCTGACGCGGGTCGTACTTGTCGGCCGACCTCCACACCTGGAGGTAGACCTCCTGGGTGGTCTCCTCGCTGTAGCCGGGATCCCGCAGGACCCGCAGCACCATGCCGAAGACTCGGGAACGCGTCGCGTCGTACAGTTCGGCGAACGCCGTGGGGTCTTGCCGGGCCACCCGCCCGAGCAGTTCGCCGAGGGTATCGGTATGGCCTCCGACGCCGGTCATCGGCTCAGTCCGCTCATCGGGGGAAAGCCTAGCCGGGACATTCCCTCCACTCAAGGCAACCGTGTCGCCCACGAGCGTCACCCCATCCACATCCGAGCACGGAGAACCGTCGTGAGATCGACGGGCAGCCGTTCGCCGCTGACGGTCGCGGTGAACACCGGGACGCCGGGCCGCCGCAGGGCGACCGAAACCGCGAACATGTCGCCCGCCCGGGTGATGATGTCGATCTCGTCCGAGCGCAGCGTGTAGCAGTGCCGTCCGTTCCGGCGCGAATGGATCTCCGCGACCACACAGGCCAGGGAACCACTCGGATCGTGGCACCAGAACAGGTTCAGCGGATCCGATCCGAGACCGAGACGCCGGATGTTCAGCAGCGCCGTGATCCGCCCGCCCGCAACCCGCACCCCGTCGGCCACGAGCTGGTCCTCGACCCGGCCGCGGAAGGTGTCGGAATCACTCGCGACGAAGTGGTCCCACGGCTCGAACCGCATCAGCGTGCGCAGCCACCAGGACGAGGGCGTCGTCTCGTCGACGTCCATGACCCAGCTGAAGCCGCGGTACTCGAGCGAGGGGCACTCGGCCGAGCCCTGCGCGTGGCGGACGAAGGTCCGGTAGATCGCCGGCGCGACCGCTTCCCGGCCACCCCGGAACTCGACGTCGTCGCCGATCATCGCGACTGCGCGGGGAAGGTCAGGATGCATGGTCGTCTCCGGGGCACGTGGTCGGTTTCCCCGCCAGTGTGCACGTGAGGAAATCGGCCGTGGTGTCGGCCCACCAGCGCGGGTCGGTGAGGAGGAAATGTCCGGCTCCGGGCAGGGGCCGCCAGCGCGTGTTCACGCCCCGGTCTCCCGCCGCCATCGTCTGGCTCTGCGCCATCCGTGGATCGGTCCTGGTGTCCTCCGTACCGTGCGCGACCAGCAGGTGCCGGCCCGCAGGGATCAGGTCGGCGTCGTCGGCCGGCCACCACGGAGCCAGGGCGACGAGCGACTCGACTCCGTGCTGGGCCGCGAGATGCGCGATCGCCCGCGCACCCATCGCGTGCCCGACCAGACCGAACCGGACGTCCCCACGACGCCGGGTCACCGACTCGATCGCCCGCAGACCGTCGCGGACCGGGCTCATGTGATCGTCGTTCCACCCGCAGTACCGGTAGTCGACGAGGTCGACCGCGATGTCGTACTTGCTCAGCCTCAGGCGCAGTGCATCGGTGAACAGACGCATGCGCAGCTGCGACGGATGCCACGGACGTGGCGGTGTGGTGCCGACCGGACGCCCACCGGGCAACACGAGTACGTGAGCCGGTCGGAGATCCTCGACGTTGTCCATGACCTGCATTCGGAGCCGACCGCGATCCGGATGGGTCGAACACCGGATACCGATCCGAAAAAAATTCTTTCGATCCGACCCATCCGCACCGCCCCGGGGATCGAATGCTCAGTGACACACCTGGTCGACGTGGCTGCTTTCCGGCCACGGCATACGAAGGGAACCACGATCATGAACATCACTGCGCGCAAGAGCCTGGCCGCCGTCGGAATCGGTGCGATGTCCCTGCTGGGTGTCGCGGCATGCTCCGACGATTCGGGGAGCGACACGGACGAGACCACGATGGAGGAAACCGTCGAGGAGACCATCGTCGAGGAAACCACCACTGCTGCAACGGGAACCGCTGCTCCCGCTGCCGGCCCCGTCGGCCCGGGTTGTGCCGACTATGTCGCCGCGAACCCGACCGGCCCGTCGTCCGTCGAGGAACTCGCGAACCAGCCTGTCGCCGAGGCCGCCGGAAACGTGCCGATCCTGACCACTCTCACGCAGGCCGTATCCGGCCAGCTCAACCCCGACGTCAACCTGGTCGAGACACTCAACGGTGGCGAGTTCACCGTCTTCGCACCGGTCGACGACGCGTTCGCCGCCCTGCCGCCGGAGACCGTCCAGACGCTGCAGACGGATTCGGCTCTGCTCACCGACATCCTCACCTACCACGTGGTTCCCGGTGAGCTGACCACCGCCGACATCGCCGGCACGCAGACCACCGTCCAGGGCGGCACCGTCGAGGTCGCCGGCGAGGGTGAGATGTGGACCGTCAACGACGCCAACGTCATCTGCGGTGGCATCGAGACCGAGAACGCCACCGTGTACCTGATCGACGGCGTTCTCATGCCCCAGCAGTAACCGATACCGGACGACGGAAAGGTAGAAGACATGCGTAGGTCCCGACACGGCGTTCGGGGGCTTGCGGCGGCGTTCATCGCCGCCGCAGGCGCGCTCCTGTTCGCCACGCCCGCCGCCGCAGCCCCGCTCACCCCGGTTCCCGAGCTCGACGTGAACCGATATGTGGGGCAGTGGTATCAGCTCGCCGCCAATCCGGCTCCCTACAACATCGACTGCGCTCGCGACACGACGGCGTTCTACACGCTGCTCGACGAACGCAACGTGCGCGTGGAGAACTCGTGCACCACGTTCACCGGTGATCGTCGCGGGATCATCGGGAGCGCTCGTGTGAACGACACTGCTGCACTGCACGTGTCGTTCCCGGGGGTGCCGTTCCAGGATTCGCTCGACGGACCGAGCAACTACATCGTCACGTATCTCGCGGACGATTACTCGTGGGCATTCGTCGGTGACCCGACGCGCATCTCCGGATTCGTACTGTCGCGTTCGCCCGTCGTGAGCGACGACGCGTGGCGCGAGATCCGGAACGTCGTCGAGGCGAGCGGGTACAACTCGTGCCTGATGCTCACCTCGCCCACCACCGAGGGACTGCAGGAGATCAAACCGCTCTGCACCGTGTGACTCTCGGGACGATCGGGGTGGTGTGCGGATCCAGAGGAAGATCCGCACACCACCCCCGATTCGTCGTCTCGGTAGATCCGCTCGCGAATTCGCCATCTGCTACAGCAATTGCCGCAGCGGATGGCGAAAGATGTAGCGGATCGCTCTAGCGGCCGGCGGTGCCCGCGATGTTCTCGAGCATCCCGCGGAAGATGATGCCGTGGAAGGGAACCAGCGCGTACCAGTAGAGACGGCCGGCGACGCCGCGCGGGAAGAAGATCGCCCGCTGGTGCACGCGCGACCGACCCGACTCCAGAGGCTCGACCCGCCATTCGAGCCACGCCCCGCCGGGTGCCCGCATCTCCGCGCGCAGGCGGAGCAGCGTCGGGCGTTCGATCCGTTCGACGCGCCAGAAGTCCAGGGCGTCGCCGGTGTGCAGGGTCTTCGGGTCGCGGCGACCCCGGTGGAGTCCGACGCCGCCGACGAACCGGTCGAGCCAGCCGCGGATGGTCCACGCCAACGGGAAGGAATACCAACCGTTCTCGCCGCCGATGCTCTCGACGACGGCGAACACCTTCTCCGGAGACGAATCCGACTCGAGTGACCGTTCGTCGGTGAAGACGACCTCGCCGGCCCAGTCCGGATCGGACGGAAGCGGATCGGCGGGTGCACCGACCGGTGACGCGTTCGTCCACGTCGTCTCGACCTCTCCCCGTTCGATACGGCCGAGGGCGAGCCGGACGGCGTCGCGGTAACCGGTGAGGCCGGATTCCGGTGGGGGGATGATCGAGTCGACGTCGCGATTGCGCATCACCGCGTCGGTCGACAGCGATTCGAGGAGCGCCCGGCCGAGAGGCGGAGGGATCGGCGTGACCAGACCGATCCACAGACCGGCGAGCTTCGGGGTGAGGACGGGAAGGACGAGGATCCGGCGTTTCGTCAGACCGGCGACCTCCGAGTACTGCTGCATCATCTCGCCGTACCGCAGCACGTCGGGCCCACCGATGTCGTAGGTGCCGCTGCGGGGGAGGGGTGCATCGGCGGCGGCGACCAGATAGTGCAGGACGTCGCGCACCGCGATGGGCTGGATCCGGTTGTTCACCCAGCGCGGAGTGGTCATGACGGGGAGCCGGTTGCTCAGGTGCCGGATCATCTCGAACGACGCCGAACCCGAACCGATCACGACCCCGGCCTGCAGCACGAGCGTCGGCACACCGGAATCCGTCAGGATGCGTCCGACCTGGGCGCGCGAATACAGGTGCGGTGAGAGATCACCCGACTCCGGGTGCAGCCCACCGAGGTACACGATGCGGGAGACTCCGGTGTCGCGTGCCGCGTCGGCGACGTTCTGTGCGGCCCGCTTCTCCGCGTCGACGAACTCGTCGCGGCCGCCCATCGAATGCACCAGGTAGTACACGACGTCGATGTCGCGACACGCCTCGTGCAGCGATTCGGCGTCGTCGAGGTCGCCGCGGACGATCTCGACGTCGTCGGCCCACGGCACGTCGCGCAGTTTGTCGGGGCTGCGCGCGAGCACCCGTACCCGGTAACCCGCCTCGAGCAGGCGTGGAGCGAGCCGGCCACCGATGTAACCGGTCGCTCCGGTGACCAGGACTCGCTTTCCGCTCACGGCTCCTCCAGGATGTGGCCGAGTTGATGGCGCAGCGACGCTTCGAGATCGGGACGCCGGAACCGGTGCCCGACGTCGATCAGCGCCTTCGGGACGACGAACTGATCGGCCTGGGCGACCTCGCGTGCACCCTCGTCGCCGAGCAGCAACCGTGGGCCGAAACCGGGGACGGGCAGCAGTGCGGGACGGTGCAGCACCGACGCCAGTACTCGGGTGTACTCCTCGTTGCGCACCGGTTGCGGTGCAACGGCGTTCACCGGCCCGGCCAGGCCCGGGTCGGTGAGGGCGCGGTGATAGACCTCGAGGAGGTCGTCGATGTCGATCCAGGAGAACCACTGCCGGCCGTCGCCGAGCCGGCCTCCGAGACCACTCGCGAACAGCGGCCGCATCAACTGGAGCGTTCCGCCGCGAGGTGTCTGGACGATGCCGGTGCGCACGTGCACGACCCGCATGCCCTTCTTCTCCGCGGGATGTGCCGCGGCCTCCCAGTCGGCGACGACGTCGGCGAGGAAACCCGTTCCACGTGACGCTTTCTCGTCGAGCGGTGTGTCTCCTCGGTCGTAACCGTAGAAGCCGATCGCGGACGCGGAGACGAAGGTCGCAGGACCGTTGGGTGTCGTCGCGGCGAGTTCGGCGAGTCGGCGTGTCGGTTCGATGCGGCTGTCGCGGATCGCGGCCTTGTGGGAGTCGGTGAACCGTCCCGCGATCGACGCGCCCGCGAGGTAGACGACGGCGTCGACGCCTTCGAGCAGGTCGGGCGCCGGATCCTGCGGGTCCCAGCGTCGTTCGTCGGGGCGCTGCGGTTTCCGGCGCACCAGGCGGACGACCTGGTAGCCACCCGTGGACAGAAATGCCGTCAGGGCGGTACCCACGAGTCCGCTCGATCCCGTCACCGCGACCGTCCCGGGCCGGATGCCCTGCGCGTGCGACCAGCGGTGGCTCGCGAGATCGTCGGCGAGCTGGCGATGCCGGTAACGGAAGGTCTGGGTGAGGAAACGGCCCGGTACCGGCGTGTCGACGCGATCGGTGACGCGGGTGCGGAATTCGTCGACGACGTCGAAGCGGTGTTCGTGGCGCCACGAGCCGATGACGGTGGCGGGGCGCGACAACAGACCGTCGTGGGAGAGTTCGTCGACGAAACGCGCTGGTGGATCGTAATCCTCGGGTCTGTGCCGGGAGATCCAGCGTAGTCCGCCGGGGAGACCGAGGACGGCCGTGCCGGATTCGAGGGAGTCGGCCTCGGCGACGACGCTCATCGGTTGCCAGGGCGGGATCAGACGGAGGATGGCGCCGGGACGGGAGTGCCAGTCGAACACTTCGTCACGCGGTGCGTCGACGGCGCTCGAGAATTCGATGCCCATGCCCTACCTCCCGTTCGCAGAGTGCTCACCCGGTGGTGACGGCGCCGGGGCGCCCAGTGGTCACGGCGCCGGAGCGGACTCCGGCGCCGTATCCACTCAAGCAGGAAGGACGCTGATCAGGAAGGTGTATGCGTCGACGAGCGGGTTGTGGATGGCCATGAAAGCTGCTTCGACGAGAGCGCGCACTGCGGTGTCCTTTCGTTGGGTGTACGGCGAACACGTTGTCCGTCCGGAAGTTGTTCGGAGCACCGCCACGACCGGATGGGTCGTTTCGCCGTCTTTTTCATCGGGGTGAGCGAATCCGCTCGTATCTGTCCAGAGCGACGCGACGTTCGTGTGCGTGATCGACGACCGGTTCCGGATATCCGTCCGGAGGGCCGTCGGGCAGGCTGTGCACACGAGCGCCGTCGATGCTCCGCAGTTCGGGTACCCACCTGCGCACGTATTCACCCCTCGGATCGAACTTCTCGCCCTGCCGGGTCGGATTGAACACCCGGAAGTAGGGAGCGGCGTCGGTGCCGCTACCTGCCGTCCACTGCCAATTGTGTTGGTTGGACGCCAGATCGCCGTCCACCAGATGCTTCATGAAATGTCGTGCCCCGCGCCACCACGGCAGGTGCAGATCCTTCGTCAGGAACGACGCGACGATCATCCGCACCCGATTGTGCATGACGCCCTCGGCGAGAAGCTGCCGCATCCCGGCGTCCACGATCGGGAATCCCGTCCGGCCCTCGCACCATGCCGCGAACAGGGCGTCGGCGTCGGGTCCGGAATCGTAGGTGATGGCGTCGAAGTCGCTGTTGTAGTTGGTCCGGGCGGTCTCGGGCCGCTGGAACAGGACGTCGGCGTAGAAGTCGCGCCACGCCAGTTCGCTGCGGAAGGTGACGGCCCCGTCGTCGGACCGGTTCCTCATGTCGTGCAGCAGGGTCCGCGGATGGATACAGCCGAATTTCAGATAGGGCGACAGGCCGCTCGTGCCGTCGAAGGCCGGCCGGTCGCGGTCGGTGGCGTACCGCTCGAGACCGTCGTCGAGGAATTCGCGCCACCGCACCAGCGCGGCCGCCTCTCCGGGGGGAGGTGCGGGTTCGTAGCCCGCCTCGGGAATCGGCACGCGTGCGGAGCAGCCGCTCGGGTCGACCCAGTCGGCGGTGTCCGGTCCGGTCGCCGCGGGTGTGTGCCATCCGTGGTCGTTCCAGGCGCGGCGGAAGGCCGAGAACACCTTGTATACAGTGCCGTCGGGTTTCGTCACGCGGCCCGGCGTGACGGCATACGGCGAGCCGGTGGCCACCAGCGGGACGTCGCCGAGCGCTTCGGCGACCGCCCGGTCACGTCGCGTGCCGTAGGGCCCGTGATCCGAGCTGATGTGGACCGCGGTCGCATCGAACTCGGCGGCGACCTGCGGCACCAGGGTCACCGGGTCTCCCTCGACGACGAGCAGGCGCCCGCCGAGATCCCGGTCGAGGGCTCGCAGGCATCCCATGAGGAAGTCGCGCCGGCGGGCCCCGGACGGGCGGAGCAGTGCGTCGTCGAGGACGAACAGGGCGAGGACGTCGTCGGCGGCCTCGGTCGCCGAGAGCAGGGTGGGCAGATCGTTCAGTCGGAGATCACGACGGAACCAGATGATGCTGGGGCGGGCCATGGATCCAGTGTCGGGGACAATGGGTGCCATGTCCGACGCATTCGATGTACCGATCCGTGACGAGTCGATCCGGCTCGGTCAGTTCCTCAAGCTCGCAAGCCTCATCGAGTCGGGTGCGGAGGCCAAGGAAGTGATCGCCGACGGCCTGGTGTCGGTCAACGGTGACGTGGAGGTGCGTCGCGGCCGTCAGCTGAAGGTGGGCGACGTGGTGGAGATCGCCGGGGCGAGCGCGCGGGTCGCGCACGAATAGCGGGTCGACCCGCGCGCTCGGCTGATCAGTTCTCGGCGCGGACGACGACGCCGTCGGAGTCGCTGTAGACGATCTCGCCCGGGTTGAACGTCACGCCGCCGATCTCGACGGGCACGTTCTTCTCACCGGAGCCGGTCTGGGTGCTCTTGCGCGGGTTGGTGCCGAGGGCCTTGATACCGATGTCGAGCGTGCGCAGGATCGCGGAGTCGCGGACCGCGCCGTTGACGATGACCCCGGCCCAGCCGTTGTCGACACCGCGACCGGCGATGATGTCGCCGACGAGCGCGGTGTGGATGCTGCCACCGCCGTCGACGACGAGCACGCCGCCGTTGCCCGGCTCGGAGAGAGTCTGCTTGACGAGCAGGTTGTCCTGGAAGCAGCGGATGGTGGTGATGGGGCCGACGAACTCGGTGCGGCCGCCGAACTGGATGAACTGCGTGTCGCAGCTGCGGATGTCCGGGCCGATCTCGTCGGCGAGGTCTGCTGTGGCTGTGAAGGCAGGGGCGTCACTCATGGTGCGAGGATAAGCGGACGCGCTGCCCCGCACAGGGGGAGGCCCGATCAGGACGCGCGGCCGAAACGGCGCTCGTAGTCCTCTCGTTCGCGCGCGGCGCGGGCGCGTGCCTTCGCGCTGAGCAGCTCCGGATCGAGACCGTGCTGCTGGAGGCGGTGCCGTTGCCAGATGGGCATCAACGCCACCGAGAAGTAGACCCACGGCAGCAGCAGCAACAGCATCATCGCGATCGGGATCCACACCGGCCCCGGGATCAGCAGGAACAGCAGGAGCAGCGGGATGATCGGCAGATTCCATCGCAGCAGGTAGCGGCGTGTTCCGCCGGGGCCCAGGACGTCGTCGCGTACCCACTGCCGCATCTCGGGCGGTAGCGCGCGACCGAACATGTAGCCGATCCGCTGCAGAAAATTCGGTCGTGCACTACTCATCATGAGACCCAGGATAGGCCGTCACCCTTCGTAGAGGCCTGCCAGCCTGTCGGCGAAGTTGTCGACGACGACCTTCCTGCGCAACTTCATGCTCGGCGTCAGATCGCCCGATTCGATCGACAGTTCACGCTCGATGATCGTGAACTTCTTGATCTGCTCCCACCGATTGAGCTGCAGGTTCAGATCGTCGATGTAGCCGGAGACGAGTTCGTGGGTCTTGTCGTGCCGTGCGATGTCCTCGAACGACCCGCTCACACCGTTCTTGTTCGCCCATTCGCCGATGGATTCCGGATCGAGCGCCACCAGCGCCACGCAGTAGGGCCTGCCCTCGCCGTAGACGACGATCTCCGAGGCGTATGGGCACATGCCCTTGAAGGTCGCTGCCAGCGACGACGGGGCGACGTACTTGCCCTGCGACGTCTTGAACATGTCCTTCTTGCGGTCGGTGATGCGCAGATAGCCCTCGTCGTCGAGGCTGCCGATGTCGCCGGTGTGGAACCATCCGTCGTCGGAGAGCGACTCGGCGGTCGCGTCGGGCCGGTTGTGGTAGCCGGTCATCACACCGGGGCCGCGGACGAGCACCTCGCCGTCCTCCGCGATGCGGACCTCCGTGCCCGGGACGGGCCAGCCCACCGTGCCGATGCGGTTGGCGTAGGGACGGTTGACGAATGTCGCGGCAGAGGTTTCGGTGAGGCCGTAACCCTCGAGGACGGGGATGCCGACGGCGTCGAACCATTCGCCGACCTCGGGGTTGAGCGCCGCCGAACCGGAGATGAAGAACCGCAGGTGACCACCGAAGCGTTCGCGGATGGTGGAGAAGACCAGCTTGTCGGCGAGGCCGTGCTGCAGCTTGGCGAGCAGTCCGGGCGACCTGCCGGCCTGCTTCGCTTTCGAGACCTTCCGGCCCACGCCCACGGCCCAGTCGAAGATCTTCTTCTTGGCGCCGCCTTCCTCCTCCATCATTCCCTCGACGCGCGCGTGGGCCTTCTCGAAGATGCGAGGGGCCGCACCCATGAAGGTCGGGCGGACGACCGCGAGGTTCTCGACGATCTTGTCGACGCGCCCGTCCACCGCGGTGGGGAAGCCGATCTGCAGGGGGAGGGTGAGCAGCACCTTGCCGAAGACGTGCGACAGCGGCAGCCACAGATACTGCAGGTCGTCGGAGCTGAGCATGTGCAGCGCATCGATGGCGGCGGCCTCGTAGGTCCACGCCGAGTGCGGCAGGCGCACGCCCTTGGGCTTGCCGGTGGTGCCCGAGGTGTAGATGAGTGTGGCCAGGTGCTCGGCCCTGATGCTGTGGATGCGGTTGAGCACCGCTCCGGAGTCCTCGGCGAGCAGGCTGCGGCCCAGTTCGGCGAGCTCGTCGAAGTTGATGACCCAATCACCGTCGCCGGTGCCGTCGACGACCACGACCTTCGCCACGTCGGGCAGATCGCCGCGGTGGCTCACGAGCTTCTCGACCTGCCCGGCGTCCTCGGCGATGACGATGCGGCTGCCGGAGTCGGCGACGATGAACGCCACGTCGTCGGCGTGGGTGGTGGGGTAGACGGTGGTGGTCGCGGCGCCCGCGCACATGACGGCGAGGTCGGAGAGCACCCATTCGTACCGGGTGGACGATGCGAGGGCCACACGGTCCTCGGATTCGATGCCCAGGGAGATCAGGCCGGCCGCGAGCAGCCGCACCCGGTCTCCGGTCTGTTCCCAGGTGACCGAGGTCCAGCCGCCGGCCCCGTCGGGGAAGCGGAAGGCCTCGGCGTCGGGCGTGGTGGACACTCGGTCGAGCAACAGGCGGGCGACCGAGGGAGCCCGGTTGTCGATGACCGCTCGGTCGACCTTTTCCTCGGAGACGCGCGTTGTTGTCGTCATGCATCGAAGTCTAGGGAGCAGGACCGTGCTTCTGGCCAATATAAGTAGAAACTTATATAGTGGGGTCCATGCACGGGTTCGAGGTCCTCGCAGATCCGGTTCGCCGCCGCATTCTCGAACTGCTCGCGGGAGGCCCGCAGGCGGCCGGTGAGATCGCCGCGGCGATCGGCCGGGAGTTCTCCATCTCCCAGCCGGCGGTCTCGCAACATCTCAAGATCCTGCGCGACCAGCGGTTCGCAGCTGTCCACAAGGACGGCACCCGCCGCTACTACGAACTCGATCCCGCGGTCCTCGTCGAACTCGAGGACTGGCTGGCGGGTCTGCATCCCCCGGTCTTCGCGGCTCTGGACGCGCTGGAGACCGAGATCGCGCGCGGCAAGCGTGAGCGGCGGAGCTGCGACGCCGTCCCGCCCGCGCTCCCTGCTTCCGACGAGAGAAGGAAATCCTCATGAAGAACGTGATCACGAGCAACGAGACGAGTCGCCGCACGGTCGGGCGTCGCACCGTCGAGGGCCGCGAGGCCAAGGTCGTCACGATCTCGCGCAGCTACCGCACGAGCGCCGAGGACCTGTGGGAGGCGTGCACCGACCCGCGGCGCATCCCCCGCTGGTTCCTGCCCGTCGAGGGCGACCTCGAGGTCGGTGGCCGGTACCAGCTCCAGGGCAACGCCGGTGGCGAGGTCCTCACCTGCGAACCGCCCCGGACGTTCACGGCCACCTGGGAATTCGCGGGTCAGGTGAGTTGGATCGAGGTGTCGGTCCTGCCCGAACCGGGAGACCGTGCGCGCCTGGAACTGACACACATCGCCCGTCCCGACGAGCACTGGGAGCAGTACGGACCCGGCGCGGTCGGTATCGGTTGGGATCAGGCCCTTCTCGGACTCGGCCTGCACATCGAATCGGGAGAGGCGGTGGATCCGAAGGAATTCGAGACGTGGTCGATGTCCGAGGAAGGTCTGCAGTTCGTCCGCGACAGCAGCGCGGCCTGGTGCGAGGCCGACATCGCCGCGGGCGAGGACCCCGAACAGGCACGCGCCGCCGCCGAGCGGACGAGTGCGTTCTACACGGGCGGATAGAACGGACTCGGGCTGCGTCTCCGACGCACGTGGGTCAGGCGGGGGCTCCGACGCCGACCACGTCGAGGTCGTGGCCGATGACCAGGCGCCCGTCGAATCCGGCGCCGCATCCTTCCCAAGTGGAATCGGGGCGATTGCCCGGGACCATGTGCGAGAGCACCAAGGTTCCCACGCCGGCTTCCTGGGCGATCGGACCGAGATCCTCGATGAGGGTGTGGGATTGGATGAGGTGCTGGTAGAGCCCTTCCTGAGCATCCGTGCGGGGTTCGGGGAACAACGATTCCGGCCAGGCGGGGTCGATCACCTCATGCACCAGAACGTCCGCTCCCCGTGCGAGTTTCACGAGATTGGGGGTGGGGCCGGTGTCCCCGGAGAAGACGATCGACCCGTCGTCGCTGTCGAAACGGTAGGCGAGAGCGGGAAAGACGGGAGCGTGGTCGACCAGGATCGCGGACACCCGGACGCGGTCGTCCTCGAAGAAGGTGAACGGTTCCATGTCCGGGCAGGGATTACCGTTCGGATCGGCGAGATACTGCGCCGGTACCGGAACGTCGAAGGCCTCCCACAAGGCGTCGGGGGCGGGCTTACGGTTGTCGAACAGGCGGTCGTTGAAGTCGGTGGCGAACGCCTGCACGAGCAGGTCGGTCATCTCCCGGGTGCCCGGTGTGGGATTGCCCGGTGCCACGGGTTCCGGTGCGGGGCCCTCCCCGAACAGGGGTGGAAGTACTCCGCGATTGCCCGGGCCGTAGACGGGGATTTTCTCCACGTGCTGCAGTCCGTTGTAGATCCCCTCGGTGAGGATGTTGTTGAGGTCGACAACGTGATCGGAATGGAGATGCGTCAGGAAGATGCCGCCCAGCGCGTCGAGGGGGCCGTCGAGGTCGGTGGCGAAGTTGGGTCCGAGTTCCGCCCCGCGTAGGCGTCGCATGACACCGTGACCGGCGTCGACGAGGTAGTACCGGTCTCCAACCACGACGGCGGAGGAGATGCCTTCGCGTTCGCTCCCGGGCCAGTAGGGAGGACCACCCGAGGTGCCGAGCAGGACCAGGCGTGTCCGTTGCCCTCGATACGGCTCCGGCGCGAACCGGCGATCGGGTGTCGGAGCCGCAACGGCGGTGTCGGCACCGGGACTGCATGCGGTGGCCGCCACGGCCGTCGCGCCGACGGCGAAACTGGCCAACAACTTTCGCCGGGATACCCCGGCCGTGTGCAGTCGTCCCAGAACATCACACATGTGCACGCTCCCCTCCGGCCGCGTTGCCGCGAACCGTTCCGCGATCGAATGTGACGCAGACCATATGGGTGGGGTGTGTGGGTGTCGATCCGGTGAGCGCGGTCGCGATCCGGTGAGCGCGGTCGGGCCGAACGGTCCTCGATGTTCGTGCTCAGCAGACCGTGTTCAGTCGTCCGAGCGCCGCCGCTGCTGGGCGTTCGCGTGTGCGGCAGCCGAACGCAGCACCTGCGGCGTGCGTCGCGCCGCTCGGAGAACGGCGCGGTCGAAGGGGTTGAGCGAGACCCGCTTCCGTGGTGCCTGCAGGGACGGACGGCCGCCGGTCAGGGCGAAGAGGCGGACCTTGCCCGGCACACCGGCGAGCCGATGCGATCCCCTGTCGGCGAACTGCAGTCCCGACCCACCGGCCAGCTCACGCACGTGGCTCGAGACGAGCACCTCGCCGGGACGGGCCGCCGCGCCGATGCGCGCTCCCACGTGCACCGTCAGGCCGGTGACGTCCGTCCCGGTCGGCTCGACGGTGCCGGCGTGCACCCCGGCGCGCACCTCGAACCCGAGGCGGCGGGCCTCCGCGACGATCCGCGCCGCGCACTGCACGGCGGCCACGGGTCCGTCGAACAGGCTGAAGGTGCCGTCCCCGACGGTGCTCACCAGTTGCCCGCCCATTTCGGTCACGGCGAACCGCACGTCGCGTTCGTGACGTGCGAGCAGTGCCCGGTAGGAGGTGTCGCCGATGCGTGCGAGGAGCTTGGTCGACCCGACGATGTCGGTGAACAGGGTCGCCGCGAAGCGCCGGCCGGCGTCGACGGGTGGGACGGACCCGCGGACGAGTTCCTCGACCATCGTCTGGACCTGCGACCACGCTTCGCCGAGCGCGGCGCCACGCGGTGACGGCCGGGTGATCACGAGCTCTCCGTGAGGCACCAGATCGGCCAGATGTCTCGCCGGACCCACCGGTATCGAACCCCCGGCGACCAGCACCACCTTCGTCGGGCACTGCACCGAGCCGAGGGCGTGCGAATAGTCGATCCGCAGGCTCGCCTCGAGGTGCGCGCTCATCGTGCTCGGCGACGCGGAGCACCGCTCGAGCATGGCCATCAACCGGCGGTTGTAGGGACTGTCGACGTGGCCGTCGGTCAACGGAACCGTGCGTCCCTCACCCCAGTGCCGGACGGCGTCGCGCCACAGCTCGACGAACTCGGCGATCTCGGCCTCCGTCCACCCGTGCGGTGGCCGGTCGTGGTCGAGCAGCGGTTCGCAGTACGGCGCGATCAGCATCAACGCATTGACCCGTTCGGGGGCGGTCGCCGCGACGAGCACCTGGGGGCCGCACGTGCTGTGGATCCCGACGAGGGTGGCGTGCCGGATCTGCTCGGCGTCCATGACGGCGAGGACGTCCTCGGCCTGCTGTTCGATCGTGGGCACGTGGTCGACGGGATCGGAGAGCCCGAAACCGCGGCGCTGGAAGTAGACGGCGCGCGAATAGGTGGCGAGTCGTTCGAAGAGCGAGTGCATGTACGGATCGGTCCACAACAGGTCCAGATGCATCTGGACCTCGAAGAACCACACGACGTCGGTCGGGCCCGTTCCGACCACCCCGTAGGCCAGATTGTGACCGTCGCGGGGCAGATACCGGGTCACCGGCGGATCCATCAGTCCAGACTATCGGGGTAAAAACTGAAGAGGCCGTGTTCCGACGAGGAGTGCGGCGGTGTAGAACTCGCGGAATCGGGCAATCCGGTCTCGAATCTGCGGGCGACGAGTTCTGTGGAGAAGGGATGAAACGATGACACGTTCGTCGGAAGCGGGTGATATCGGACGCCGTATGGCGCAGCTCGCGCGCGGTTTCTACCACCCCACCGATCTCGACGAGACCCTGCGCGGCGTGACGGCGGCCGCGGTCGAATTGGTGGAGGGGGCCGATTGCGCCGACATCCTCATCGTGACCGGCCGCAAGCAGTTCCGTTCCCTCGCCGCGACCTCGGAACTCGCCGAACACCTCGACGACGTCCAGGAGCAGTTCGGTGAGGGTCCGTGCCTCGATGCGAGCTTCAAGTACCTGGTGGTGCGCTCGGAAGATCTTCGATCGGAGACGCGCTGGCCGCGTTTCGCGAAGGCCGCGGTGGATGCGGGTGTACTCAGCACGTTGTCGTTCCAGTTGTATCTCGAGCAGGAGAGCATGGGTGCGCTGAACATGTTCTCCTTCGAGGCCGATGCCTTCGATCCGCTCGCGGAGGCGACCGCCGAGGTCCTGGCCGCCCACGCGGCGATGGCGATGAGTGCGGCGCGCAGCCAGGGACAGTTCGCCTCCGCCCTGGCGACCCGCGACATCATCGGACAGGCCAAGGGCATGATCATGGAACGTTTCGGCATCGACGCCGTCGCGGCCTTCGAACTTCTGCGCAGGCTCTCGCAGGACAGCAACGTCCCCCTCGCCGAGGTAGCCCAGGGAGTCGTCCAGGCAGGGCCCGAGCGGCACGACGATCGGGAGACCGGACTCGACTCCTCGTCTGTGTGACAGCGCACACCCCACCCGGGTAGGTTTGGTGAAACCGCAAGTACTACTCACCGGTAGGGGTGCATCATGCCAGCTCCGAGCGCTGCGACCTTCCAGCGTCTTGCCGACCTCATAGCCATCCCCGACGCCGCCGAGCGGACCACCCGCCCGGTCGTCGAGGCATTCACCGGACGGGAGCTGGCCACCGTGCCGGTCGGCACGGCCGAGGATACGAAGGCCGCGATCGACCGGGCCCGCACCGCGCAGGTGGCGTGGGCGAAGCTGCCCGTGGAGAAGCGTGCCGCGATCATGCACCGCTACCGCGAACTCGTGCTCTCCCGGCGCGAGCAGCTCATGGACATGGCGCAGGCCGAGACCGGCAAGTCCCGCGTCTCCGCACAGGAAGAGGTTCTCGACATCTCGATGACCGCGCGGTTCTACGCGCGCATCGCACCGAAGCTGCTGCGTCCCCGCAAGGCCACGGGCATGCTGCCGGTCCTGACGAAGACCACCGTCCTGCACCATCCCAAAGGTGTCGTCGGCGTGATCGCGCCGTGGAACTACCCGATGACGCTGGCGGTCTCGGATGCGATCCCCGCCCTGCTCGCCGGCAACAGTGTGGTGCTCAAGCCCGACAGTCAGACGCCCTACTGCGCGCTCGCGGTCGTCGAACTCCTCTACGAGGCCGGTGTTCCCCGCGACGTCTTCGCCGTGGTCACCGGTCCCGGCACCGTGGTGGGCACCGCGATCGTCGAGAACACCGATTACCTGATGTTCACGGGTTCGTCGGAGACGGGACGTCTGCTCGCCGAGCAGGCCGGCCGGCGCCTCATCGGGTTCTCCGCCGAACTCGGCGGCAAGAACCCCATGATCGTCACCTCGGGGGTGAACCTACGCGAGGTCACCGACGCCGCCGTGCGGGCATGCTTCTCGAACTCCGGGCAGCTGTGCATCTCGATCGAGCGGATCTACGTCGAGAAGTCGATCGCCCCCGAGTTCATCCGGATGTTCGGGGCGCGGGTACGCGAGATGTCGCTCGGTCCCGACTACGACTTCGGCACCGAGATGGGCTGCCTCATCAGCGAGAGCCAGGTCAAGACGGTGACCCGGCACATCGAGGACGCCGTCGCCAAGGGCGCGACCGTCGTCGCGGGCGGCAAGGCCCGGCCCGATCTCGGCCCGCTGTTCTTCGAACCCACCGTGCTCACCGACGTGCCCGAGGACGCCGAGTGCTACCGGAACGAGACGTTCGGCCCGGTGGTGTCGATCTATCCGGTGGAGAACGTCGAGGAGGCGATCCGCGAGGCCAACGACACCGAGTACGGACTCAACGCGTCGGTGTGGGGCGCGACGAAGGCGCAGGGCGAGGCCATCGCGGCGCGGGTGCGTGCCGGCACGGTGAACGTCGACGAGGGATACGCTCCGGCGTGGGGTAGCACCGACGCGCCGATGGGCGGCATGGGCATCTCCGGCATGGGACGCCGCCACGGCGCGGAGGGTTTGTACAAGTACACCGAGGCACAGACCATCGCGACGACGCGACTGCTCAATCTCGATGGCCCGCGCGGACTTCCGCGACGGATGTGGACGAAGATGCTCGCCCCCTTCGTCAAGTCGATGCAGTGGCTGCCGGGTCGTTAGGAACCGGATCGTTCTTCCGCACGATGGTGGTCGCGAGGGGCTTCTCGACGACGAGACACAGCAGGACCCCCGCGACCACCACGAGTGGCGCGATGTACAGGTAGATCGGGACGAGCGCGTCGTTGTACGCCTCGAGAACCGGTTGCCGGAGCGCGTCGGGTAGTGCCCGGACCGCGCCGGGGGTCAGCGAATCCGGATTGTCGATGCCGGTTCCCGACAGTCCACCGGCCAGGCGCGTGGCGAAGACACTGCCGACGACGGCGGAACCGAGGGTCGCGCCGATCTGCCGGAAGTAGTTGTTGCCCGCCGTCGCGGTGCCGACCTCCTCGACGGGGAAGGAATTCTGCACGACCAGCACGAGAAGCTGCATGGACGTGCCGAATCCGATGCCGAGCACGGCGAACCAGCAGCCCAGCACCCAGATCGGGGTGTCCGCGCCGAGGGTCGACAGGAGCACCAGACCGGCCGTGACGAAGACCGACCCGATGATCGGGATCCTTTTGTAGCGGCCGGTTCTCGTGACGTACCGTCCCGCGAGCGTCGACGTCAGGAACAACGTCCCCATCATGGGGAGCATCAGCAGACCGGCGGCGGTGGCGCTCACACCCGCGACCATCTGGAGGTAGGTGGGCATGTAGGCGGCCACGCCGAACAGTGCGACGCTCATGACGAATCCGGCTGCGGTGACGAGATCGAAGTTGCGGTCGCAGAACAGGTGCAGGCCGATCACGGGTTCGGCGGCACGTCGTTCCACCGCGACGAACAACACCACACCGGCTGCCGTAGCGGCGATCAGCGCGATCACGACCGGCGACGACCACGGATAGCGTGAACCGCCCCAGGTCGCGACGAGCACGAGAAGCGTCGTGACGATGGACAGCACGGCCATGCCGAGCACGTCGATCCGCCGGCCCGAACCGGAGACGCGGGGCAGGCGCAGGAAGACCAGCGCCGCGACGACGGCGACAGCACCGAGCGGCACGTTCATCCAGAACACCCACCGCCAACCGGGACCCTCGGTGAACCATCCGCCGAGCAACGGACCGGCCACCGACGACAGGGCGAAGACGCTGCTCATGATGCCGAGATACTTCCCGCGCTGACGAGCGGGGATCACATCGGCGATGGTGGCCTGCGACAGCACCATCAGGCCACCGCCACCGGCGCCCTGGACGGCCCGGCCGACGATGAGCCACGTGATGTCCCCGGCGAGAGCGCCGATCGTCGATCCGACGACGAAGATCGTCAACGCGGTGAGCAGCAGCGGTTTTCGTCCGAAGAGATCCCCAAGTTTGCCGTAGGCGGGCATTGTGATCGTCGACGCGAGGATGTAGGCGGTGATGACCCAGAGCATCCGGTCCACGCCGTGGAGTTCGCCGACGATGGTCGGCAGTGCGGGATTCAGGACGGTCTGATTGAGCGACGCGGCCAGCATGGCGAGCATGAGGCCGGCAAAGACGAAGGTGACCCGCGGGGTGCTCTGTTCCGGTGCGGGCGTGGCTCCTTCGGACTCGTCTCGGAGTGGGTCCGTCACGGTCGCGTGACCTCCCGGAACAACTGGCAGGTGCGACGCAGGACCGAGTCGGCGTCGGCCTCCGTCTTCCCGGGGGCGGTGAGCAGCGGGCGCAACGCGGAGCGCATGAGGGCACCGGCGACGGTGACGATCATGTCGGCGGTGTCGTGCACGGTGTTCCCGGGCGTCGGTCCGCCGTCCGCGAGACGGGCGGTGACGAGCTCGGCGACGACGGCCTCGACGTCGTCGATGTGCTGGAAGCGTCTGCGCGCGAGTTCGGGATGGCGGTCCATGAGCGCGATGTACTCGTCGTAACCGATCTCGCGTCGGCTCGCTGCCGTGCGGAAGACCGCGAGGAGCAGGAAGGCGACCTTCTCGACGAGGTCGTCGCCCGGTGCGAAGTCGAAACCGTCGGCGATGGCGTCGTCGATGACGGGGGAGGACAGGCCGAGGACGGCGTCCTCCTTCGATCGGAAGTAGTTGAAGAAGGTGCGCGGTGAGACCTCCGCCTGCTCGGCGATGGCCTCGACGGTGATGTCGGCCAGGCGGGTGTGGCGTGCTGCGGCGTCGGCTGCGGCCAGGTGGATCGCCGTCCACGTGCGGGCGCGTTTGCGTTCGCGGTGAGAGATCGTCACGGTGCGGACGGCGTCCGACGTAGCTGCAGTCATGAAGTTTTACAGTAGCGCAAATTCTCGAAATCATAAATTCTGTTCTCTAGAAAGAGAGTGTGATTCTCAATCCGGTTCCCCTTGTTCGACCGCGCATACTGATCGCCATGTCCTCGACCGGGATGGTGAACGGAGTGCTGGGGATACCGCTCACCACTCCCACGGCGACCGCGGTGTTCGCGATCCTCGCGGTCATCGGCCTGATCGTGTTGCTCGTCCGCCGCTACCGGGCGTGGTTCGTACGCGGAGTGCCCCTCGCAGTAGCGGCCGCCCTCGGTATGACGGCGGTGGCCGCGCTCCTGATCGAGAAGGTGTGGAAGCCCTTCCCGGATCGACTGCCATGGGCGGTGTACGGGTGGGCGGCAGTGGCACTGCTCGCCGTCTCCCTGCTGATCGGACGATGGTTCGTGCGACATCGCGACCGGGCCCGGCCACTCGTCGCGACGGCACTCGTGGTGTCGGCGGTTCTCGTCGTGATCTCCGCCGCGGGCCGGATCGACGCGGTCTACGACGCCTATCCCACCGTTCGGGCTGTACTCGGCATCAGCGACTACCGGACCGTCCCCTTCGACGATCCCTCCCTCCGGGCATCGCGGACCGCGCCGGTGGAGGGCTGGTCGGCCCCGGACGACCTGCCTGCGGCCGGTGCGGTCACCTCTGTGACGATTCCCGGAGCGGTCTCCGGATTCCGGGCGCGGGAAGCCCACGTCTACCTCCCGCCGGCCTACTTCTCGGATCCACGACCGGAACTTCCGGTGCTGGTACTGCTCGCCGGACAGCCCGGCAGTCCGGAGGACTGGCTCGTGGGCGGACATCTTTCGTCCACCATGGACGCCTATGCCGCGCAGCATCACGGCCTGGCGCCGGTCGTCGTGCTCGCGGACGGCACCGGAGGTCAGTTCGACAACCCCTTGTGCGTCGACTCGCATCTCGGCAACGTGGCGACCTATCTGGCTGTCGACGTTCCGGCATGGGTACGGGACGACCTGCAGGTCGACGACGATCCCCAGGCACGGGCCGTGGGCGGTCTCTCGTACGGCGGAACGTGCGCACTGCAACTCGCGACCACCCGGCCGGACGTCTACCCGACCTTCCTGGACATGTCGGGGCAGGCCGAGCCGACCACAGGTGACCGCGCTTCGACGATCCGGGACGTGTTCGGCGGTGATGCGGAAGCATTCGCGCGCAACAATCCTGCCGACCTGCTCGCACGCAATCGGTATCCCGATTCCGCCGGTGCTTTCGTGGTGGGACTCGACGATTCCGAATACCGTGCCGGGGTGGAACAACTCGTCTCCGCAGCGCGGGATGCGGGGATGGACGTCCACCTCACCGAACTGCCGGGGACCCACAGTTTCGCCCTGTGGGCCGCAGGGCTCGAGAAGGAGTTGCCATGGCTCGCACAACGGCTCGGGCTCGGCAACTGATGTCCCGCGCTGGGGCGGCGATACTCCGGGCACCCGTGTCGTGCGGATTGCTCGTGCTGATCTGGTTCCTGGCGGTCACCACCGGTTCGACGCAGAGCGGCCCGCCGCGCGCGACGGCATCCGAGGTGTCGCTGGGGATCCCGAACATCGCGGACGGACATCTGTGGACGCTGTGGACTTCGGGGCTGTTCGCCTCCGGTCTCGGTGAGTACGTGCTCGGAAGCATTGCGATCCTCGCCGTCGCGGTGCCGGTCGAACGTCGCATCGGCAGTCGCAGGTTCACACTCGCCGCGCTCGTCGCGCAGGGCCTGGGTGCGACACTCGCGTTGCTCGTGGCCCACGTCGCCTCGCTGGTGCCGAACGTGTGGGGACGGGAACTGCACACCCACCTCACCGAGGACCCGGTGGCCTGGGTGCTCGGCGTCCTGCTCGCCTCCACCGCTGCGATGGGCACCTTGTGGCGTCGCCGCATCCGGACCCTCCTGCTGGTGTTCCTGGTGACCGCAGCACTGTTCGCCGGGCACCTGCAGGACGTGAACAGGGTGACGGTCGCGCTGGTCGGGTTGCTCGCCGGCCCGCTCCTGTTCGGCCGCGGTGTGCGCCGTCCGATGCTCGGCGGCACCATCCGGGAACGCCGCACGCTCGTCGCACTCGTCGTCGCCGCGAGCGTGCTCGGCCCGGTCTTCGCGGCGTTCTCCCCGCATTCGATCGGTCCGCTGTCCGCGCTACGCGAACTGTTCGAGCAGGTTCCCTACAGTCCACGAGAACTGGTCGACGTGTGCGCGGATCCGGCGCTGCACGACGAGTGCCGGAAAGGGCAGCAGGCCCTGCGCCTGTCGGGAGTCGGCCCACTGGTGGCCAACCTCCTGCCGTCGATTCTGCTGCTGATCGGTGCCGAAGGGTTGCGTCGAGGACGGCGGGCGGCATGGTTGCTCTCGGTGGGAGGACACACCGTGCTGGTCGCCGTGGCTGCCGCGAGCACGATCGTCCGCGTGACCCAACAGGACGAGACCCGTTCGCTGCTGTACGGCATCCACCGCCACAGTTCTCTGTCCATGGAACTCGCACCGCTGCTCGCACTGGTCACCGTGCTCGCTGTGTTGCTGCTGACTCGCACCCTGTTCGATGTCCGCGCACCCCAGGGAACCTATCGCCGGGTATGGGCCACAACCGCGGTGGCCGCAGGCATCGCGCTCGTGACGTACGTGGTGGTGAGCACGCTGGCGGCCGACGGATTCGACCGTGATCCCGGCCTCGGCACTGTGCTCCGCGACGCACCTCGGCGGCTCCTTCCGCCGGTCTACCTCCAGCTCTTCGAACCTCCCGTCATGCCACTCGACACCGCGGCCACCCTGCTGTTCGAGTGGACCGGCGTGATCATCTGGGTCGCATTCTGCGTCCTGATGCTGCGCAGCTTCCTTGTTCCGCCCCTCGGGGTCGACCTCGGTACCGAGCAACGGGTGCGAGAACTTCTGCGCGATCCGGGCGGCGGATCACTGTCGTGGATGACGACCTGGGCTGGGAACCGGTACTGGTTCACCGGTGACGGCCGGCACGCCGTGGCATATCGGGTGCATTCGGGGGTCGCGTTGACCACGGCCGATCCGATCGGTGAGCGCTCATTGCTGACCGAGACGGTCGACGAGTTCGCGGCCTACTGTCTCGGCAACGGATGGACACCCTGCTTCTATACGGTGGGGGAGGAAATCGCCGTGATCGCCCGGGACCACGGTTGGACCTGCCTGCAGGTCGCCGAGGAGACCGTTGTGGATCTCGAGAATCTCGCCTTCAAGGGCAAGAAGTTCCAGGACATCCGCACTGCGCTCAATCGCGCCGCGAAGGAGGGGATCGAGGCGAGGTGGACGACCTTCGCCGCCGCGCCGCTGTCGGTGACCGAGCAGATCGTCGACATCTCCGAGGAGTGGGTGGCCGACAAGGGACTGCCGGAGATGGGGTTCACGCTCGGAGGGCTCGCCGAACTGCGGGACCCCGAAGTCCGGTTGCTGCTCGCGCTCGATGCGAACGAACACGTCCATGCCGTCACCTCGTGGATGCCGGTCTACCGGGGCGGGAAAGTCGTCGGTCTGACACTGGATTTCATGCGACGACGCTCCGACGGTTTCCGACCCTCGATGGAATTCCTCATCGCCTCTGCGGCACGCTCTGCCGGGGAACAGGGACTCGAATTCCTGAGCCTGTCGGGTGCGCCGCTGGCGAGCGCGAACAACGGCTCGTCCGGACTCGACCGCGGCGCCCTCGATGCTCTGCTCGACCTGCTCGGTCGCACCCTCGAACCGGTCTACGGTTTCCGGTCGCTGCTGGCGTTCAAGGCGAAGTTCCAGCCCCGCTACCGTCCGCTCTACATGGTGTTCCCGGACCCGGCGGCGCTACCGGCGATCGGGATCGCGGTCGGTCGTGCCTACCTTCCGCACATGTCGCTCGAAGAGGGCGGCCGGCTGGTCACTCACCTGTTGCGCCGATGATCACTCCTCGACCATGATCTCCGCGGCGTCGTCGTAGAAGCACACGTACCCCTCGATGGACTCCATTCCGGGGAACGGCTCGGGATACGACCATGCGACGTTGTCCGCGGGCGGCGTGCCGGAGAACGACCAGTACCGGGCGACGCCCTTGTAGGGGCAGCTCGTCCGCCACTCGGATTCCTCGAGCACCGAGAAATCGACGTCCTCGGGAGGGAGGTAGTAGCGGGTCGGGAGGCCGGTCTCGAACACGAGCACGGGGTTGCGGGTCTCGGCGACCACGACGTCGCCGATGGTCACCCGCACGTGCCGGGAGCTGCGCAGGGCGTCGACGCGGTGATAGGGGTCGCGTGGATGGGTGAACACTTCGGTCTCCTCCTCGAACCACCGTTCGCCCTCGTCGACATCGTCGCCCGGCCCCGTCTCGCCCCACCGGAACCACTGGAAGACGAGACGGTCGTCGAGACCGTCGACGTCGAGCTGGCAGACCGGTGAATAGGCCCGATGGTCGCGGACGACGATGTCGTACCACTGCCAGACGTCCTGCCGGGAGCGGCTCGGCGACAGGGAAGCCGCGATCAGGTCGAGCCGGACGTCCTCGCGAGGGAAGGCATAGAACGGAACGGGCTTGCCGGGTGCCCACACCAGCACGGCCCGGGTGCTGTCGACGACCGTCCGGCCGAACCACTCACCTCTGATCCGGCGATCGACGGGTTCGTAGAGGTAGTCGTCGGTCTCCGACGGCCGTCGGAGCACAGCGGTCTTGCGGGCAGCCATACCTCGACCGTATCGCGCCCGTCCAGGGACGGGACGAATCCGCAGACCCGACCCATCCGCTCGACGACCGGCTCCGAATACGGGGAGAGACGGCGTGAGGGCCGTCACCCGAACCGACCGACACGAACCACTACGCACGCCCACGCGGCTCGAGCGACGACCGGAGGAAGACCGATCATGCCCAACTACGAAGCCCGGCAGAACGAGAATCGGCACCCGCACCCGTCCGTAGGTTTCCTCCAGCTGTTCATGGAAGCGCGCACGCGCACGGAGCAGACGACCCCGCGCGCGCAGGGAGGCAAGGCGTGAGGTCCGTGAGCGGCTCCGTCGAGTCCGTCGTCGTGGTGGGCGCGGGCCTCGCGGGACTGTCCGCGGCGCTCCACCTCACCGGCGCCGGCAAGCGCGTCACCGTCCTCGAACGCGAGGACACGGTCGGTGGTCGCGTCGGTACGTACCCGGTGTTCGAGGACGGGCGGCATCTCTACGACATCGACAACGGTGCCAGTGTGCTGACGATGCCGAATCTCATCGCCGACGCGCTCGCGGCCGTCGGGGAATCCTTCGACTCGACCACCCCGGCGCTCGACCTCACCCCGCTCGCCCCCGGCTACCACGCGCGCTTCGCCGACGGCACCGCCCTGAACGTGTACTCCGATCCGGACGAGATGACCGCCGAGATCGCGCGCGTGTGCGGTCCCGAGGAGGCCGGCGGATACCGGCGGCTGCGCCGCTGGCTCGCGTCGATCTTCGACGCCGAGTTCGACCGCTACATCGACTCCAACTTCGATTCGCCGCTCGACCTCGTGTCGACACCTGCGGCACTGCGCGACACCGCCAACCTCGTCCGGCTCGGCGGCTTCGGCCGACTCGGATCGCGCGTGGGGTCGTTCATCAAGGACGAGCGGCTCCGGCGCATCTTCACCTTCCAGGCCCTGTACGCGGGCACAGCGCCGTCGACGGCCCTGGCGGTCTACGGCGCCATCGCCCACATGGACACCTCGCTCGGCGTCTACTTCCCGAAGGGCGGCATGTCCGCCATCGCCGCCGCGATGGTCGATGCGCTCGTCCGGGGCGGCGGCACCGTGCACACCGGGGTCGAGGTGTCGGAACTCCGCGTCGACGGGGGCCGCGCGAGGAGCGTGCGTTCTGCGGACGGCCGGGAGTTCGCCGCCGACGCCGTCGTCCTCACCGTGGACCTGCCCGTGGTCGACGACCTGCTGCTGCGCGCCGGGGTCCCGCCGCGCCGCCGCGCCCGCAGCGCCACCGTCGCGTCGCCCTCGGCCGTCGTCTTCCACGGCACGGTGCCCACCGACGTGACGCAGGACTGGCCTGATTCCCACCACACCATCGATTTCGGTGCCGAGTGGGCGGAAACCTTCGCGCGGATCACCGCGCCGCGCGGCCGCGGCCGGTTGATGGCCGATCCGTCCCTGCTCATCACGCGACCCGCCGTGACCGATCCGTCCCTGCGGGTCGTGCGCGGCGGTGTCGAGTGCGAACCCGTCTCGGTGCTGGCTCCGTGCCCGAATCTCGCTGCCGCACCCCTCGATTGGGGCCGACTCGGCAGGCCGTACATGCGGGAGATCCAGCAGGTCCTCGAGCGGCGCGGCTATCGGGGATTCGCGAGTTCCATGTGGGTCGACCACCTCGACACCCCGCAGACCTGGGCCGACAAGGGCATGCTCGACGGCAGCCCCTTCTCGGCGGCACACCTGTTCCGGCAGACCGGGCCCTTCCGCCGCCCCAACCTCGTGCACGGCGTCGACAATCTCGTCCTCGCCGGGTCGGGCACCACGCCGGGTGTCGGCGTCCCGACCGTGCTCATCTCCGGACGTCTTGCCGCAGAACGTATCTCCGGTGGTGTGACTGCCGGATCCACGACGATGTCGATTCCGATGGAAGCAGGTGCGGTTGCTCATGCGTGAACTCGACGGGATCGATCCCGATCTGCACGAGGCGTATCAGCTGTGCCGTGAGCTCAACCGGCGACACGGCAAGACCTACTTCCTCGCGACCCGCATCTTCCCGGCGTCCAAACGGGCCGGGGTGCACGCCCTCTATGGTTTCGCGCGGATGGTCGACGACATCGTCGACGTGAAACCGGTCGACGCGGCACCTGTTCTCGACGCGCTCGAACGCCGTCTGTCCGACGCGCTCAGGGGCAGGCCGCCGACCTACGACGAATTCGGTCTCGTGCTGCGGGCCCTCGTCGACACTACGCAGCGGTACGACATCCCGCACGAGTACTACTACGCCTTCCTGCGGTCGATGCGGATGGACATCCCCGGCACCGAACTGTTCCGGTCGCGGTACCGCACGATGGACGAACTGTCGGAGTACATGTACGGCTCGGCCGCCGTCATCGGGCTGCAGATGCTGCCCATCCTCGGCATCGAGGCCGAACGCGAACGGGCCGAGGCCCCCGCCGCCGCGCTCGGTGAGGCCTTCCAGCTCACCAACTTCATCCGCGACATGGGTGAGGACCTCGACCGCGACCGCATCTACCTGCCCACCGACATCCTCGCCGCCTTCGACGTGGACGAGGACCTGCTGTGGCACTGCCGCCGGACCGGGCAGCGCGACATACGGCTCGAACGCGCCCTCGCGCACCTGATCGCGCACACCCGCTCGCTCTACCGTGTGGCCGAACCGGGCATCGACCTCCTCGACCCCACGGTGCGCCCCGCGATGCGGACTGCCTTCGTCCTCTACGGCGACATCCTGCGGGCGGTGGAGGAGAGCGGATACCGGGTACTCCACCAGCGCGCACGCGTGTCGCGGCGCCGGCGCCTGTCGGTGGCGGCACCGCGGCTGGCCTCGGCCGGTTGGACCACGCTGCGTTCACGGTCGAGACTGGGGACGCCCACCGCGCCGCTCGGCCGGTGAGGCCCGCCCGGCCGAGCCGGCATTCGGACACGAATACAGAACAGGACAACACATGGAACAGGTCGTGCTGCTCGACGACGCAGGCCGCGCGGTCGGGATCGAACCGAAAGCCACGGTGCACACCACCGACACCCCACTGCACCTCGCCTTCTCGTCGTACGTCTTCGACCCCCACGGCAACGTTCTGCTCACCCGGCGCGCCCTGGACAAGTCGACCTTCCCCGGAGTCCTGACGAACAGCTGCTGCGGTCATCCGGCGCCCGACGAACCGCTCACCGCGGCCGTGCGCCGCCGGCTGCGTCAGGAACTCGGGCTCGACGTGCACGACATCGAGGTCGTCCTGCCGTCCTTCCGCTACCGCGCGGTGATGGACAACGGCATCGTCGAGAACGAGATCTGCCCCGTCTTCCGCGTGCTCTACGACGGGCCGGCGCCCACTCCTGAGCCGTCGGAGGTGCACGACACCGAATGGGTCGACTGGACGGAGTTCTCCGAGGACGTCGTCGAGGGACGCCGTGAGGTGTCGGTGTGGTGCCGCGAACAGGTGGAGCAGCTCCGCACGCTCGGCCCCGATCCGCTGCACTGGCCGGTGGCGTCCGCCGCGGATCTGCCGCACGCCGCGCCCGAGCGCCGATAGGGCCTCACCCGGCGACCGGGGCATTAACGTCGACCCTGTGATCGACCCGACCGTCCTGATCCGCACGATCATCGGCATCCTCGCTCTCGCCGTGATCTCGACGGCGGTGCTGTGGGCGTTCCGGGTCCCGCACCGATTCGCGCCCGTCGGTGCCATCGCCCGCGGCGCGGTGCAACTCGCGCTCATCAGCGTCGTGCTCTCCGGCGTCATCACCGACGCCCGGTGGGTCGCGGTGGTGCTCGTCGTGATGTTCACCGTCGCGTGGTGGACGGCCTGCCGGCGGATCGGGAACGAGTCCGTCGTGCGCGGGGCGACGGCCGTCGCGATGTCGACCGGCGTACTCGTCGCGGCGGGCATCGTCTTCGCGACCGGCGCGGTGGAGGCCACCCCGCGCTACGCGCTCGCGCTCGGCGGCATCATCATCGGCAACACCATGACCGTCGCGGCCCTCGCCGGTCGCCGCTTCCACGAAACCGTCGACGACCACTGGCCCGAGGTGGAGGGCTGGCTCGCACTCGGCGCGACCATGCGACAGGCGACACTCTCACCTGCACGCTTCGCCGTGCACGCGGCGATGATCCCGTCGACCGACCAGACGAAGACGACCGGTCTGGTGACTCTGCCCGGGGCGTTCGTCGGCGCGATCTTCGGCGGGTTGTCGCCGGTGGAGGCCGGACGGTTCCAGGTGGTCGTGCTCGCCGCGATCATGGCGACGGCCTCGATCACGTCCGTGCTGATGGCGCTCGGTCTCGGTCGCGCCCTGCGTCACCGTCCCGTGGTCGTTGCGTGAGACGGCGGTCTGCGGTGCGGGTGCCGACCGGAGTAGGAGTGGATACAACCGCTGCCGAGGGAAGGATCGTCGATGCTGCTCGTAGCCAACCGGGGTGAGATCGCGTTGCGTGTCGTCCGCACGGCCGGGGACCTCGGACTCGACACCGTCGCCGTCCACGCCGCGGACGACGCCGACGCTCCGCACGTCCGCGCCGCCACGCGAGCCGAGGCCCTGCCGGGGTCCGGTCCCTCGGTCTATCTCGACCCCGGGGCGATCGTCGGTGTCGCCCGGGCGACCGGGTGCACGCTGGTGCATCCCGGTTACGGATTCCTCAGCGAGAACGCCGCCTTCGCGCAGGCCTGTGCGGACGCCGGGCTCACCTTCGTCGGGCCGTCCCCGGAAGCACTGCGTGTCCTCGGCGACAAGCGGGCCGCCCGCTCGGTGGCGGAGGAACTCGGCATCCCGGTGACCGCTGCCGTCGAGGCGACGGATCCGGAGTCCGTGCGGGCCTTCCTGCGCGACCATCCGGGCGGGATCGTCGTCAAGGCGCTGTCGGGTGGTGGCGGTCGCGGCATGCGCGTGGTCCGCGATGCCGCCGATCTCGACGAGGCGCTCCGGCTCGCCGCCGCCGAAGCGCACGCCGCTTTCGACGACGACCGGCTGTACGCCGAGGCGCTCGTCGAGCGTGCCCGGCACGTCGAGGTGCAGGTCGTGGCTGCCGAGTCGGGGTCGGGTACCCGCGCCGTCGCGTTGGGCGACCGCGACTGCAGCGTGCAGCGCCGGCACCAGAAACTCGTGGAGATCGCACCCGCGCCCGACCTGCCCGACGCCCTGCGGGAGGCGCTGCACGGCGCGGCCGTCCGGCTGATCGGGAACGTCGGATGCCACGGGCTGTCCACCGTCGAATTCCTCGTCCACGATGCCGGTTTCGTGTTTCTCGAGGTCAACCCCCGGATCCAGGTGGAACACACCGTCACCGAGGAGGTGACGGGCGTCGATCTCGTCGCGACCCAGATCGCGATCGCTCGCGGGGCCGGATTCGACGAACTCGGCCTCCCCGCAGGAATCACCTTCGACGGCAACGGGATCGGTGGCCGTCCTGTGGTGGCGCAGGGCGTCGCGGTGCAGGTGCGCGTCAACGCTGAGACACCGCGCGCCGACGGCATCGCCCTGCCCACCGCCGGGACGCTCACCGCGTTCACGCCTCCCACCGGACCGGGCATCCGCGTCGACACCCACGGCCGACCCGGCCTCGAGGTGACCGGACGTTACGACTCCCTGCTCGCCAAGGTCGTCGCGTACGTGCGCTCCGGCGACCGCGCGGCCGTGCTGCGCAAGGCGTCGACGGCACTCGGCGAGTTCGTCGTCGACGGTGTGGACACCAACCGCGATCTCCTGCAGAAGATCCTGGACGACAAGGAGTTCCGGTCCGGCAACGTCCACACCACGTGGCTGGGGGAGCGGCTCGCGGATTTCGTCGACACCGCCACGACCGCGCCGGTGGAGTACACGGATCTGCGCGCCGACGAACACGCGGTGCACGCCGAGATGGTCGGCACGGTCGTGGAGGTCGCCCGCGCAGGCGACACCCTTCCGGCCGGTGCGCCGCTCGCCGTGCTCGATGCGATGAAGATGCAGCACGAGATCCGGGCACTCGGCAGCGCCGTGGTCGAACGTGTGCTCGTCGAGCCGGGCCGCACCGTCGACCCGGGCACGGTGCTCGCGGTGGTCCGCGTGCTCGACGCGGACACCGCGACGGACGACATCGCCGCGGTCGACCTCGACGCCGACCGTGCCGACCTCGACGAGATCCGCCGCAGGCACGAGACCACCACCGACGCGGCGCGGCCCGAGGTCGTGGCGAAGCGGCACGGGCGGGGCCGGCGCACTGCGCGCGAGAACATCGCCGACCTCGTCGACGGCGGCAGCTTCGTCGAATACGGGCCGCTCGTCCTCGCTGCGCAGCGCGGCCGCCGCAGCGAGGAGGACCTGATCGCGAACACTCCCGCGGACGGACTCGTCGGCGGCACCGCCCGGATCGGAGGGGCCGAGGTGGTCGTGATGTCCTACGACTACACCGTCCTCGCAGGTACCCAGGGCCGCAACAACCACCGCAAGACCGATCGGCTGCTCGAACTCGCCGCCCGGCGGCGGGTGCCGCTCGTGCTGTTCGCCGAGGGTGGTGGCGGGCGACCCGGGGACGTCGACGCCGGTTCCGGTGCGGGCCTCGACCTGCCCACCTTCCGCTCGATGGCGTCGCTGCGCGGACGCGTGCCCACCGTCGCGGTCGTCTCCGGCCGCTGCTTCGCGGGCAACGCCGCGCTCGCCGGGGTGTGCGACGTGCTCATCGCAACCCCCGACGCCAACATCGGCATGGGCGGCCCCGCGATGATCGAGGGCGGAGGACTCGGCGTGCACCGCCCCGAGGACATCGGGCCGATCGACGTGCAACGCCGCAACGGCGTCGTGCACGTCGCAGCGCGCGACGAGGCACACGCCGTGGATGTCGCCCGGCGATATCTCGCCTACTTCACCGCGCCGCACGAGGACCGGCAGGCACCCGACCCGCGTCTCGCGCGACATGTGGTGCCGGAGAACCGGCTCCGCGCCTACGACGTGCGGTCGGCGATCGACGCGATCGCCGACCTCGGATCGGTGCTCGAACTGCGCCCGGACTACGGCGTCGGCATGGTCACCGCTCTGATGCGCGTCGAGGGCGCCTCCTACGGTGTGCTCGCCAACAGCAGCGCCCACCTCGGCGGGGCGATCGACGCCGAAGCCGCCGACAAGGCCGCGGACTTCCTGGAACTGTGCGAATCACACCGGCGTCCCGTGGTAAGTCTGTGCGACACACCGGGATTCATGGTCGGACCGGAATCGGAGAAGGACGCCACCGTGCGCCGCTTCGGGCGCTTCTTCGTCGCCGGCGCACGCCTGACCGTCCCGTTCGGCATGATCATCCTCCGCAAGGGCTACGGCCTCGGCGCGATGGCGATGGCCGGCGGATCCTTCCACGCACCCGAATTCACCGTCGCGTGGCCGACGGGGGAGATCGGCGGAATGGGACTCGAAGGGGCCGTGCGTCTCGGATTCCGCAAGGAACTCGACGCCGCAGAGACACCCCGGGAACGCGAGGAGCTGTTCGACCGGCTCGTCGCCCTCGCCTACCAGCAGGGCAAGGCCCTGCAGGCGGCGACGAGCTTCGAACTCGACGACGTCATCGACCCCGCCGACAGCCGCGCCTGGATCGCGCGACTGGTGCAACCGCGGTGAAGCCGGGTATGCGACAGCCATGGTGACCTATCCCGGCGCGCAGGAGTACGTACCCGACAGCCGCGACCTCGCCGAACTCGCGGCCGCATCCGCGGGATGCCGGGGATGCGATCTCTACAAGGCCGCCGAGCGGACGGTCTTCGGCGCAGGGGTACGCGACGCGCGCATGCTGTTCGTCGGCGAACAACCGGGTAACGAGGAGGACCTCGCGGGAGAACCGTTCGTCGGGCCCGCAGGGCACCTGTTCGACAAGGCCCTCGAACGCGCGGGTATCGATCGAGGGACGGTGTACGTGACCAACGCGGTCAAGCATTTCCGCTTCGACCGATCCGCCAACGGCCGCAGACGCATCCACAAGAAACCGTCGGGTGGGCAGGTCGCGGCGTGCCGGCCGTGGCTCGAGGCCGAACTCGACGCCGTCCGCCCCGACGTGGTGGTGTGCCTCGGAGCCACGGCCGCGCAGTCGCTGCTCGGTAAGGACTTCAAGCTCACGCAGCACCGCGGGGAGGTCCTGCACCTTCCCGAGGAGCTGTGCGGGTCGTGCGATCCGGCGGTGGTCGTCACCGTGCACCCGTCGGCGGTGCTGCGGGCGAAATCGCAGCGCGACGACATGTTCCGCTCGTTCGTGCAGGACCTGGAACGCGCGGCGTCCTTGTGACGGTTCAGCCGGTGGTTGCGAGCCCGGCCGCGAGCCCGAGCGCCACCGACATCGCGCACACCTCGAGGACGGCGTTGCGCAGCGACTCCTCCTCCGGCAGGCGGTGCGCCGAGGCTGCGGGGAGCCAGTTGCGCCGCCAGTTCCACGCGAGCCCCAGCAGCGCGCACAGCACGATCGCCTTCGCGAGCACGACGCGTCCGTAGCCCGTGCCCAGAAGCGCGGAGACCGAACCGAGCCGCACCGCCGCGTCGACCATCCCCGTGATCACCAACGCCACGACGCACCGAAGGGCCAGCTGCGAATAGCGCGGCAGCAGTTCCGCCCATCCTCCGCGGCCCCGCACGGTGACGGCCAGCGCCACGAGCACCCCGAACCACACTGCGGCCGCGAGCACGTGCACGGCGTTGAACAGCGATCCCAGTGGTTGCTGCGCCATGTGGCCGGTGACCGGGCGGGCGATCAACGCGAGTGCCGCGGCGACGAGCACCGGGAGGGTGGACCACGACGCCGACCGGCGGTACGCCACCGCGGCGACGACGACGATCGCGGCAATGCACACCCATGCCGCCGCATCCACGCGTCCCGTGGTGGTGCCGACGAACTGCCCGAACCGCCCCACGTCCAGGTCCGCGGCGGGAACGTCGGCCGCGGTGGACGCGGCCCAGGCGAGGTCGACGCTCGCGAGCGCGAGCCAGACACCGCCGAGCGCGGCGATCGTCCGCCACAGCGTGTCGGAGGAGACGGCGGGACGGCGTTGCCGCTGCACCATGACGGCCAGGACCGCGAGTCCGAGCACGGTCGAGCCGACGCACAGCCCGATCGCCCGCACCGAACTCGAGGGAGCGGGCAGGGCGAGGGAACCGGCCACGGCGATGCCCGCGACGGTTCCGAAGGCAACGCCGGCAGCGGCCACGACGAGCCACTGCCGGCGTTCCGGGATCATGTGGGTCAGGCCTTCGGCTTGCGCAGCGCGAAAGCGAGACCTGCGGCGACCACGACGACACCTGCGACGACGAACCACCACACGGCAGGTCCGCTGCTGTCGCTCTCGCCCGACTCCGCGCCGGTCTCACCGGTCGCGGTGTCACCGGACGCCGCCTCGCCGGGCGTGCCGGTTCCCTCCTGGGTGAGCGTGAAGGTGCGGGTTCCGCTGACGGGATGCCCGTCGGCAGAGGTCACCCGGTAGGCGATCGTGTACTCGCCCACGGGGCCGAGACCGTCGAGTTCGACGGATGCGTTCGCACCCTCGATGATCGGGTCGCTCTTCGACCACAGGTTGCCGTCCGGCCCGACGACGGTCAGGGCCGCGAACTGCTCCTGCAGGTTCTCGTTGAACGTCACGGTCACCCGATCGGGTGCCTCGGCGATCTGCTCGCCGTCCTCGGGCGAGCTCGACAGCACCACCGAGTGGGCGGCCGCGGAACCGACGGACAGGGTCAGCGCCGCGATCAGCGCGGTGAGGAGAACGAGGATGCGCTTCATGCCCGCCGCCCCCGGATCACGGCGCCGAGACCGAGTGCGGCACCGAGCGCGCCCAGCACCAGACCGATACCGCCGAGCCAGCGCGCGGTGCTGTCGGTCGTCGTGCCCTCCGACGCCGCAGCGGTCTGCCCGGTGTCGGTGACGTGCGCGTCGCCGCTGCCGCCGTGCCCGTCGCCGCTACTCGTCGCGAGCGTCAGGCTGGGGGCGGGACGCTCGGGCTCCTCGTCGCCGGTCGTGATCTCGTCCCACGCCACGACCTCGCCGTCGCTGTAGGTCTGGATTGCGGGGAAGGCGACCTCGTCCTCCTGGGGCAGCGGCCCGACGGACAGGACGAACTGCTGGAACTGCCCCGGCCCGACCTGCACGTCCGGCTCGGCGGTCCACGTCACGGAGGTCGCGAGCTGCGACTCGGGATCCTTCTCGACGGTCGCCGTCCAGCCGGGCAGCGGCTCGGTGCGCGCCGAGCGCAGGCCCGGAAGCTCGACGGTGAGTGCCGTCGTGCCGGCGGTCTCGGACTCGGTGGGGACCCGGAAGGTCAGGACGGTGTAGCCGCCCTGCTCGGCTCCGGGTGCGACGACGGTGACGTGGGCCGAAGCGATGCCGGCGCCCGCGACCATCAGCGCAGCGGTTGCTGTCGCGCCCACGAGGGCGCGACGGGAGAACTCGAACATATGTGGTCTTTCTCGTGGTTGGAGGATCGATCGTCACAGCACAGCCGTGGCGAGCGGTGGTCCTCTCCGCGAGATGGCCGGGGGTGCACGTCCCCACACCAGCCGGTCGGTCGACGAGGTAGGGGCGAGCACGGCGGGTGCGGCGACCCACGGGCCGCGCAGCAGCACGACCCGCAGCGCGGTGCCGCATGCCGCGTACACGTGGGCCGCGGCGCTGAGCAGCACCGCGCACACCGCCACGGCCAGCGTGTGGGCGCCCAGCATGGACACCGACAGGTGCTCGTGGCCGGGCACCAGCACGGTGAGCGCGACGTGCGTGGCCGCCTGCCCCCCGGCGAGGAGCACGAGCGGAGACAGCGACGGCTGGTGCGCGCCGAGGATCCCGACGATCGCCGCGACCGCGACCAGCAATACCGCGACCGGTCCCGTCGGCACACCACCGCCGGCGGAGCCGTGGGCGGCCACCGCCAGCACCGCGGTGGCGATGCCCGCGGTGGTGCCGAGAACGGTCGGGTACCTGGTCACTGTCGGTCGTGCTCGTTCCTGATGTGCAGGCCGTGTCAGCGCACGCCGAGGCGTGCGAGAAGATCCGCTTCGATGCCGTCGAGTTCCGACGAGATCGCCGCATGCGCCGACTTCCGGCGCGCGGCCGGCATCTGCTCGGCCGTCTGCACGGCGGCGGTCAGATCGGTGAGGCGTTCGCGGGTCGCCGTGGCGAACTTCTGCGTCTCCGCGTCCTTGGGATTGCGCTGCTCGACCTTCGCGAGCGACTGCTCCGCACCCGCGATGCGGGCACTGAGCCGGGCACCGTGACCGGTGAACGAACCCAGTTCCTCGATCGGCACCCCGAGCTGCTGCGCGCGACGCGAGTCGAGCTGACCGCGCAGCGCCGTCACGGCCTGGTAGACGATCGGGACGAGCACCGGCGCGAGCAGACGCGCGACGCCGAGATAGCGGCGCACCTTCGCTGCGGTGAGGCCCTGATTCTCAGCGGCCTTCTTCTGTGCCTTGAGGGTCGCGATCTGTTCCTTCTCGACCTTGGCCTGCGACCTCACGAGTTCCTGGTCGAGCTTGACCTGCGACTTCGCGAGCTTCTTGTCGATCTTCGCCCGGGCCTTCGCTGCCCGCCGGTCGTTCTCGAGCCGATTCTTCGCGACCAGTCTGGCCTCGAGCTTCGCCTTGGTCCTCAGCGCCTTCGCTTCCGCCCTGCGAGTCGCGCGACGCTTCCGTGTGAACAACCCCATCGAACAGCACCCTCCATTCGGTACGACACGACGCTCCGGCGCCCCGCGTCAGCCTAACGTGACGGTGCTGCTGCGAGCCGTCGCCTGTGCAGGGAATACCCTGGAATGTCGTGGACGCAACCGGAGAACTACCGCGGCCCCCACGCGGAGTGTCACAGCGCACAGCCGTCTCCCTCGAGGCCGCTGCGCTGACGAGGTGCCGCCACCGGGTCTATCTCGACGCCACCTTCCCCGACGAACTCGCAGGTGCACCCGAGAATCCGGGTGCGCGGCAACGCCAGGAGGCGGCGGCTGCGCATCGCGAGGCGATCCGCCAGACGCTGTTCGACGCCGACCCGGACGGGTGGGCGCTCATCGCGCCGGAAGGACCGATGTCGCAGCGCGCCGAGCGCACACTCGACGCGTGCCGCGCGGGCGCCGACCGCATCTGGGGTGCGGTGCTGCCGAGCGAACCCGACACCGGACGCCGCGGCCGCTCGGAGATCCTGCTGCGCGATGCCGAACGCGGTGGCTACATCCCGGTGATCGTCGTCAACCACAAGGTCACCGATCCCGGACGTGGCGCGCTCACCACCGATCTGTTCGTGTGGGCACCCGCCGTCGACGAGACCCGCAAGGTGCGCAGTCAGGTGCGCGACCAGATGCGCCTCGCGCACCTGTACCGGATGCTCGAGCGTCACGGACTCGCGAGCCCTGCGAAGGTCGCCGGGGCGATCGGCTACGGCGGCGACTGCATCCTCGTGCACGATCTCGACCAGATCCTCGACGACTACGACGCCCGCCTGGCGGACCGTCTCGAGGTCGCGCGGGGTCTGGCTCCGACGGCGCCGTCGCAGATCGGCGAGTGCAAAACCTGCCCGTGGTGGGACCGCTGCCGCGCCGAGCTCACCGCCACCCGGGATGTGTCGCTCGTCGCGCCGGGGCAACGTGCCGTCGTGCTGCGCGAACTCGAGGTGCACACCATCGACGGGCTCGCCCGGTGGGAAGGGGAGGAACCCGAGGCGTGGCCGCAGGGTTCGTTCGAGGACGCGATCGTCACGGCGCGGGCGTGGATCGCCGGTGTGCCGCTCGTGCGTCGCTACCGGCACGTGCACGTCCACCGCGCCGACGTCGAGGTCGACATCGACATGGAGAGTTACCACGAGCACGGCGCCTATCTGTGGGGCACGCTCCTCAATTCGGGATCGTCCTCGGAGTACATCCCGTTCGCGACGTGGGAGCCCGTGCCGACCGACGACGAGGCACGCTCGTTCGCCGAGTTCTGGCGCTGGCTGTCGGACCAGCGGCGCGCGGCCGAACGTCGCGGGAAGACCTTTGCGGCCTACTGCTATTCGCGGTCGGCGGAGGACAAGTGGTTGTTGTCGTCGGCGCGGCGGTTCCACGGCTTCCCGGGTGTGCCGGAGCTCACGGAGGTCAAGGCGTTCATCGGTTCGAACGAGTGGGTCGACATCTTCCAGGCCGTCACCGACCAGTTCGTGTGCCCGAATGGCAAGGGGCTCAAGAAGATCGCGCCGATCGCGGGGCATCACTGGCGCGACGCCGAGGCCGGGGGTGAGGCGTCGATGAGCTGGTACCGCGAGGCCGTGGGCATGGCGGGCGAGCCCGATCCGGCGCAGCGTGTGCGGTTGCTCGAGTACAACGAGGACGACGTGATCGCCACGAAGGTCCTGCGCGAGTGGATGAGTGATCGCGCGGTGCTGGACATCCCGTTCATCGAGGACCTGTAGCGCAGGTCGTGCCCCGTGCATGGTTCCGGCGGCAAGCTGATGCCGGCACACGTGCCCCGGGGCGGCTCCGGACGCCGAGCTGCGCCGGCTGTCCCGATCCGCGACTCGTCGTCGTTCGTCGTCGGCGGCCTGTACCTGCACGGTTCGGCCGCGAAGATGCAACCCGACCCCGACCTGGTGAGATTCGACGGATCCGTGAGACTCACAGGCCTGCTCTGAGCCGGATCAGGGCGTCCACCACAGGCGCGCCGAACATCGGTGGATCGTTGTGTTCGAGACCGCCGAGCTCGACCCGCTCGTGCAACTGCCGGGCGGCATCGGCGACCGCCGCGCTCTGGGCAGGCGGGACGATGCTGTCGGCGGTGCCGTAGACGACCGTGATCGGCACGTCGATGCGGCCGACGAGATCGGCGACGGGGAACTCGTCCTTCAGTGCCGCGGCGGGGACGAACGGATAGTGGTGCCGGGCCACGGCGGCGAGATCGGTGAACGGCGAGCGCAGCAGCATCGCGGCGGGAGGGTTGTCGACGGCGAGCGCGGTGACCACGGCGCAGCCGAGGCTCTCTCCGAAGTACAGCAGCCGGGTGGGGTCGACGTCGTCGCGCGAACGGAGATAGCCGAGCGCCGCGCGGGCGTCGGCGGCGAGACCCTCCTCGGTGGGGGAGCCGGGATTGCCGCCGTACCCGCGGTAGTCGAACAGGAGCGTCGAGAAACCCGCCGCGGCGAGGTCGGCGGCGGTGTCGACGCGGCCGAGGCGGTTGCCGCCGTTACCGGGGGCGAGGAGGACGGTGAAGCCGGCTCCGGGTCCGTCGGGAGCGCGACCGGGCACGAACCAGGCGTCGAGCTCGAGACCGTCGGCGGTGGTGAGCACAACGTCCTCGGCGCCGGGCAGGACGGTCGCGGCGGACGGGGGAGCAGAGCTGTCGGGCAGGTAGATCAGGCGTCGTTGCAACGCCCAGCCGGCGACGCCGACGAGCGCGACGACGAGCACCACGGCGAGAACGATCCGCATGGGACCGGTCTAACGCACGTGCGCGTTCCCGGTGGCCGGAACCACCGGAAACGCGCACGGAAGGGACGTGATTACCGCGGCGCCATGCGCAGCGCACCGTCCATGCGGATGGTCTCGCCGTTGAGGTAGTCGTGCTCGACGATCATCTGCGCGAGCTGCGCATACTCGGCAGGCTGGGCGAGCCGCGACGGGAACGGCACACCGGCCTCGAGGCCCTTGCGGTACTCCTCGGTGACACCGGCGAGCATCGGGGTGTCGACGATGCCGGGGGCGATGGTGTTGACGCGGATGCCGAACTGCGCGAGGTCGCGTGCGGCGGGGACGGTCATGCCGTGCACGCCACCCTTCGACGCGGAGTACGCGATCTGGCCGATCTGGCCCTCGAACGCCGCCACCGAGGCGGTGTTGATGATGACGCCGCGCTGACCCGACTCGTCGACCGTCTCGGTCTTGGAGATCGCGTCGGCCGCGAGGCGCATGACGTTGAAGGTGCCGAGCAGGTTGACGGTGATGACCGTGCGGAACAGCTCGAGGTCGTGCGGGCCGTTCTTCGACAGGATGCGGCCGGCCCAGCCGACACCGGCGCAGTTGACGACGATGCGCAGCGGAACACCGGACTCGACGATGCGGTCGACGGCAGCCTGCACTTCGTCGCCGCTGGTCACATCGGTGGCGAGGAGCGTGACACCCGCGGGTGCGGCATCGCCGACGCGGTCGATGGACTGCTGCAGGTCGAGGCCGAAGACGGTCGCTCCGGCGTCGGCGAGGCGGCGTGCGGTTGCGGCGCCGAGACCGGATGCGGCACCGGTCACCAGTGCCGCGGATCCCTGAATCTCCACTGTTCGTATCTCCTGTCCCGTGTGAGTGTCGTTCGTCACGAACCCTAACCGGTGACGGCCGCGGGTTCCGCGGGGGTCGCGGTCCGGCGGCGCAGTGCGACGACTCCCATCGCCGCGGCCACGAGACACGCGACGGCACCGAGCAGCAGTCCGGCCCGACCACCCCACTGCTCGCACACCCATCCGGCGATGGGACCGCCGATGGCCGTGGAACCGAGGAAGGCGACCGACCACAGGGCCATCACCCGTCCGCGCATCGTCGGCGCGGAGGCGAGCTGCAGCGAACTGTTGGTGGTGGATGTGAACGTCACGCTCAGTGCACCGACGATCACCATGAGCACGATGAGCGTGGTCAGGTTCGGGGCCGCGGCGGCGACCGCCATGGCGATGCCGAACGCGAGGGAGGTGAGGATCAGCGGCCTGGTCCCGGTGCGGCCCCAGGTGGCGACGGCGAGCCCACCCACGACCGATCCCGCGCCCATCGCGGCGGTGAGGAAGCCGTAGGCCCCGGCACCGGCTGCGAAGGTGTGGTCGGCCAGGACCGGCAGGACCACCTGGAACTCGAAGGCCAGACATCCGACGAGCGCCATCATCAGCAGCGGGACGGCCAGGTCGGACGTGCGGCGGACGTAGGCGAAGCCCTCGCGCAGCTGTCCCTTGGCGCGGGCGGCGGCGGGGGAGCGCTGAAGCCGGGAGACGTCGAGTCGCAGCAGCGAGGTGACGACGGCGACGAAGCTCGCAGCATTGAGTAGGAAGCACACGCCGAGGCCGCCTGCGGCGATGACCAGGCCGGCGACGGCCGGGCCGATCATGCGCGAGCACGAGGCGAGGACCGACTGCAGGCTCACGGCGTTGCGCAGGTCCTCCGGGCCGACGAGTTCGAGCATGAACGACTGTCGCGCGGGGTTCTCGAAACACTGGTTGAGGCCGAGCGCGACCGCCAGGACGTAGACGTGCCACAGGGCGATGGTGTCGGTGACGACGAGCAGCCCCAGGATCAGGGCCTGCACACCCATGAGGGTCTGCAACCCGATCATGAGCCGGCGCTTGTCGGAACGGTCGGCGACCACCCCGCCATAGGGACCGAGCAGCAGCATCGGCACGGTCTGCAGCGCGAGCACGATGCCGATGGCGGTCGCGGAGCCGGTGAGCTGCAGGACGAGCCACGACTGCGCGACCGTCTGCATCCACGTGCCGATGAGCGAGACGGCCTGGCCGCTGATGTAGAGGCGGAAGTTGGGGCCGCGCAGGGCCGCGAAGGTCTGTCCTCTGAGGTCGGCGAGCATCGTCACGGGCGACCCCCCTCGGCGGAGGGGCGCGGTGAATCGGCGACGCGCTGCGAGAGTGCCTCCAGGGCGGGCAGTGCGTCGTGCAGAGCTTCGAGGTGCCGGTCGTTCAGTTCGGCGAGGTGACGGGCGAACAGGGCGGTGCGGCGGCCGCGCAGTTCTGCCGACAGTGCGGCACCGGCGGGAGTGATGTGGACGCGGACGACGCGCTTGTCGTCGGCGTCGGGGGACCGGGTGAGCAACCCGGCGTCTTCGAGTTTGCCCACCATGCGCGAACACATGGTGGGGTTGAGCCCTTCGATCTCCGCGAGTTCGCGGACTCCGATCGTCTCGTGGCGGGCGACGGTCGTGAGGAGAGTCGACTGCGAACGCGTCAGCCCTTCCTCCGAGGCGAACATGCCCATGCGGCGGGAGATCCGTCCGATCGCGATACGCAGACGGTGGACGTCTTCCGCGTCGAACGGAGGAGTTTCGGATCGAGGGGTGCTGTCCGTGAGTTCAGACATGGAACCACCTCCGAATTTATTTGCCTATCGGCAAGCATACTCCTGTCCGAAGCGGAAAGACACTGTTCGGAAGGGTGATCAGGAACGCATGAAGGCCGGGGAATCGTCCTCGGCGACACGGCGGGAGCGGCGGCGTACGACCACCATCGCGGCGACGGACAGCAGCAGGGCCACCGCGCCGGCGATCGGTCCCACGGCACCGGTCTCCGGGAACAGCCCGTCGCCGAGCATCCACGCGCCGAAGCCGAAGAACAACGCGGCGGCGCCGTAACGGATGGCGTTGTCGGGAAGGTGCCGGCCGAGCACGGCACCGATGACGATGGCCAGCGCGTCGGCGGCGACCATGCCGACGGTGGACCCGATCCACACCCCGGCCCAGTTGTTGTCGGTCGCGAGCGTGATGGTCGCGAGCATCGTCTTGTCGCCGAGCTCGGCGAGGAGGAACGCGGAGGTCACGGCGAGGAAGGCGGAGCGCGCCACGCGTCCGGCCTTGGACTGCTCGTCGTCGTCGAGGGAGTCGCCGCGCAGCGTCCACGCGCCGAAGATCAGGAAGGCGATGCCGCCGACGATGGAGATGGCGGTCGCGGGGATCGCGACACCCAGATAGTGCCCGACGGCGACCGACACGAGGTGAACCGCGGTGGTCGCGAACAGGATCCCCGAGAGGACGACCCACCAGCGATACCGCAGGGCGAAGGTCATCGCCATGAGCTGGGATTTGTCGCCGAGTTCGGCGACGAAGATGACTGCGAAGGACAGGACGAGCGCGGACCACATACGCGTTTCCTCCTTTCGTATGGAGGAAACGGGGCTTCCTCCGGACGCCGGACGCACGGTGCGACCAGCGGCCGAAGGTCTCGCCCACCGGAGGATGATCCGGTCCGCGGGGCCGGGCAGTGCCGTTGTCGGGCGCCGCCAGTATGTCGACCCTGCGATTGGGGGCTACTCCCCTTCGCCGACGACAACGTTAGCCCGGCGAACCGAATTCTGTAAAGGCAATGCTAACTTTCGGAGAACCGAACTTCCGTTTTCAGGGCGCCCTCACGAAGCGAGCAGCATGGCCAGAATCGCGGTGTCGGGGTCGTTGCCCGGATCCACTCCCACCTTGCTGACCAGCGCCGTCACCGTCCCATCCGGTTCGGCCTCGACCCACGCGGCGCGATGCTCGAGCCCGAGATGGGGGATGCCGGGGAGCAGCACACAGCCCGAGGCGGCGCCGGCATTCTCCGGTAGTGACGGCGTCGTCTCCGATGGTGGATGCAGCATGATCAGCGCCGGCGGCTGATGTTCGGCGAACCGCCCGGGCTGCACGGCACGCTCGCCGAGCACCGGACCCTCGGCGACCACGAGGCCGACGGTTCCGGGCTCGGGGTCGTCGGGCAGTTCTTCCTTGACCCCGAACACCGTCGAGGTGGGCAGCAGTCCCGGCAGTGACGCGATCCGCACCGTCATCGCCAGCACCTGGGCCCATTCACGGGTGGTCGCGGGCCATCTGCCCGAGACGACGAAGCCTCGAAGCGAACCGGCGGACTGGAATGCGGACAGCTCGATGCGGCTGTGTTCCTCGGCGTTCATCCCACTCCTCCCTCTCGGTCGGTAAGGGGAGAATGCCCGTTTTCTCCGTTGGCACACAAGAGGTGTCGAGTGCCAGCACTTCCGCTACACCTTTTGCCATCGGCTACAGCAATTCGCTGCGGCGGATGGCGATTCCTGTAGCGGATAGGAAAGACCAGGCCCGGAGACGACGAAGGGCGCCGGTCTCCCGGCGCCCTCGCTGTCGGTCTCGCGACCTGTGACCGATCCGTACTAGACGATCAGGCCCGAGGTGGCGGTGCGAGCGCGCTCGAAGCGAGCCTGCACGTCGGCCCAGTTGACGATGTTCCAGAAGGCCTTGACGTAATCGGCCTTGACGTTCTGGTACTGCAGGTAGAAGGCGTGCTCCCACATGTCGAGCATGAGCAGCGGGGTCAGGCCGATCGGGATGTTGCCCTGCTGGTCGTACAGCTGGACGATGATCAGACGCTGTCCGATCGAATCCCAGGCGAGGATCGACCAGCCGGAGCCCTGGATGGAGTTCGCGTTCGCGGAGAAGTGATCGCGGAACTTGTCGAACGAGCCGAAGGCGTCGTCGATCGCAGCAGCGAGCTCACCCTCGGGCTTGTCGCCACCCTCGGGGGAGAGGTTGTTCCAGAAGACGGAGTGGTTGGTGTGACCACCCAGGTGGAAGGCGAGGTCCTTCTCGAGCTTGGTCGCCTGGGCCGCCATGGTGCCGTTCTCGCGGGCCTCGGCCAGCTTCTCGAGAGCGGTGTTCGCACCGGCGACGTAGGTGGCGTGGTGCTTCGAGTGGTGCAGCTCCATGATCTTCGCCGAGATGTGCGGCTCGAGCGCTGCGTAGTCGTAGGGCAAGTCCGGAAGTGTGTATTCAGCCACGAAGGGTCCCTTCTTCACCGGGCCGTCCGGCCCGTGCAGTTATTCCGTACCTTTTCGGGTTTCCACCCAAGTCCATAACTACACCGTCCGCAACATTGGCCGTAATGCGGACACGATCGGACCCCGACTGTGTCGGAGAGCACCCGAAACCGTCCCTGCCTCCGGAAACGGCCCTCACCAGCGGGAACAGCCGGAGAACGGGACCATCGGCAACAGCTGCGTGAACGGGACCTTAACATTGGCGCGTGTTTCGGCCCTTCCTGAACGAACCGACACGCGGGGCCGATGCACCGCGTGTGGATCTGCCGGGCGTCGATGTCGTCCGGTTCGTCGCGGTCGCGGCCGTGCTCTACTCCCACATCGCCTTCTACCTGATCGACGACCTCGGGACGGGCTGGTGGGGCATCGACCTCACCTACGAGGTGCTCGTCAAGGGCGCCGGTCTCAACCAGCACCTGTCGTCCGTCGGGGTGACGGCGTTCATGATGCTCACGGGCATGCTCGTCACCCGGTCCGCGATCCGCCAGGACCGACGGAAGTTCCTCATCGCCCGGGCCGCGCGGCTCCTGCCGGCGTTCTGGGTGGCGATCCTCGCCGCGGTCGTGCTCGTGTGGCTCGGCATCAACGGCACCTTCAGCGGCCACACCACGGTGTCGGTCTCCGAGGCGTTCCTGTCCTTCTTCCTCGGTGCGTTCTTCCTGAAACCGCAGGTGATCGTGCTCGGCGTTGTGTGGACGCTCGCCGCGCAGATCTCGTTCTATCTGTGGTGCGTGGCGGGACGGTCGCTGCTACGGACGGCGCCGGTGGCGGTGCCGATGCTCGGCGCCGTGCTGTGCATGCTGGTGCTCCTCTACAACCTGTACGTGCCCGAGCCGTACACGGTGCCGTTCCTGTCGAAGATCGCGTCGACGCTGCCGACCCTGTTCCTCGGGCAGATCGTGTACTTCGGCTGGGCCGGACTGATCTCGCTGCGCGCCCTGCTGGCGGCGATGTTCGCGCAGATCGCGGTGATCGTGATGGCCACGGACATCAACGTCTACTGGTCGGGCAGCCGCTATCTGTGGACGGTGACGGTGGTCTTCGCGGCGGTCGTGCTGGTCGCGCGGTACGACGGGCGCCTCGCGCGCTCGACCGTCGTCTCCTGGGTCGCGACCCGCAGCTACTGCATCTACCTGACCCACACCCTCGTGATGTACCGGATCTACGAGAACACCGTGGGCCTCGTCGGCACGACCGCGGCGATCGTGCTGCTACTGATCGGCTGCGGTCTCGTCGCCGAGGTGCTGTACCGCAGCGTCGAGGTACCGGCTGCGCACTGGATCAAGAGCCGCTGGCTCGCGCCGAAGCAGGTCGCTTCCGACGAACGGACTGCCGCTCCGACCCGCGCGTAGCATCGGGTCATGTCCTGGTTCGACGAGATCCTCGCCCGTGCAGGTTCGAAGTCGCAGATGGTGACGCGCGAGGACGCGCTCCCCGGTCGCGCCGAACCGCTGCCCGTCCCCGAGACCCACTACGTCAACGGCAACCGCATCGTTCCCCCCTTCCCCGAGGGCCTGCAGGCCGCAGTCGTCGGCATGGGTTGCTTCTGGGGCGCCGAGAAGGAGTTCTGGCAACTCGACGGCGTCTACTCGACCGCGGTCGGCTATTCCGGCGGCTACACGCCCAACCCCACCTACGAGGAGGTGTGTTCCGGCCGGACCGGGCACACCGAGGTGGTGCTCGTCGTCTTCGACCCGAAGGTGATCGGCTACGAACACATCCTGCAGCAGTTCTGGGAGAACCACGACCCCACCCAGGGCATGCGGCAGGGCAACGACCACGGCACCCAGTACCGCTCGGCGATCTACACCCACGACGAGACGCAGATCGAGGTCGCCGAGGCCACGGCCGAAGCGTTCGGCAAGCGACTGGCCGACGCCGGATACGGGCAGATCACCACGGAGATCGCCCCGCTCACGCAGTTCTACTACGCGGAGGACTACCACCAGCAGTACCTCGCGAAGAACCCCAACGGCTACTGCCCCGTCCACGCCACAGGCGTGAGTTGCCCGGTGGGCCTCGGCGCCTGAAAGAGCGTCGGGCCTCAGGGGCCGACGGTGTCGCGCACCACATCTCCGCTCGCAGCGCGAGTGTGAGATGCGTTGGCGTTCCTTGAACTTCCCCGAAAGCGGACGCATCCTGGAAAAAGGGATCATTCCAGAGGGGGAAAGGGACGGCTTGCCGACATGACGACCAGAGCGGGGTATCTGCGGCGCACACGGCGAAGTCTGCGCAGGCGGGACCCGCTCGTGCGTCGCACCGACAAGCTCGAGGCGCGCTGCTTCACCCTCATGATCGCCGTGATGGCGCTCCTGATCCCCGTCGCGGTGTGGGTGTCCGCCACCATGTGGAGCTCCCAGCTCGAACTCTCCGAGAAGCAGAATGCCGAACGCGTCAGCGTCACGGCCGTCCTCGACGCCGACGCCCTGAGCGACTCCGCCGGATGGGGCGAGACCGTGAAGATCTCCTCGGCCCCCGCGACCTGGGGTTGGGGCGACGAGACGCGTCACGCTCTCGTCCAGGTCGACAGTCTCGCGACCGCGGGCAGCGAGGTGCCGGTCTGGGTCGACGCGAGCACGGGCGAATACACGCAGGCCCCGCTGACCAGTTCCGCCGCGAAGTTCACCGCCGTGCTGTCCGGGGTGTCGCTGTGGACGTTCTCGTCCGCCGCCGCGACCGGCCTGTTCGCCCTCGCGCACTGGCGTCTCGAGGTGCGGCGCAGCCGCGAGTGGAGCCGGGACATCGAAGCGTTCCTCGGCTCCACCAGCAGCCACTGACCCACTGGAGGCGCGTCAGAGATCCGCGACGGCGGGCATGACCTCGTCCGCCACCAGTTCGAGGTGCTCGAGATCGGCGAGATCGAGGACCTGCAGGTAGATGCGCTGCGTCCCGGCCTCGGCGAAGGTGCGGATCTTCTCGATCAACTCCTGCGGGGTACCCGCGAGTCCGTTCTCCCGCAGTTCGTCGACCTCACGGCCGATCCGTGCCGCGCGACGCGCGATCTCGTCCTCGTCCCGGCCGCAGCACAGCACGAGTGCGTTCGAGTAGGTCAGTTCCTCGGGGTCGCGTCCGGCGTCCCGGCAGGCCGAGCGCACCCGCTCGAACAGAACCTTCGTCTCGTCCAGCGACTTGAACGGCACGTTGAACTCGTCGGCGTAGCGCGCCGCCAGTGCCGGCGTGCGCTTCTTGCCCGCGCCGCCCATGACGATCGGCGGGTGGGGACGCTGGTACGGCTTCGGCAGCGCCGGGGAGTTCTCGATCCGCACGTGCTCGCCCTCGTACGAGAACGTCTCGCCCTCAGGGGTGTCCCACAGGCCGGTGATGACCGCGAGGGACTCCTCGAAGCGGTCGAACCGCTCCTTCAGCGTGGGGAAGGGGATGCCGTAGGCGAGGTGCTCCTCCTCGAACCAGCCGGCTCCGAAGCCGAAGTCGACGCGTCCGCCACTCATGGCGTCGACCTGCGCGACGGAGATCGCGAGCGGGCCGGGGTACCGGAAGGTCGCCGAGGTGACGAGCGTGCCGAGGCGGATCGTCGACGTGTCGCGGGCGAGACCGGCCAGGGTGATCCATGCGTCCGTCGGTCCGGGCAGGCCCTCGGCGTTCATGGCCAGATAGTGGTCGGAGCGGAAGAACGCGCCGTAGCCGAGTCGTTCCGCGGTCTGCGCGACGGCGAGGAGGTCGTCGTAGGTGGCGCCCTGCTGGGGTTCGGTGAAGATGCGTAATTCCATGACTCGATCATTTCAGCGCCGGAACCCGCACGGGGGATCGGCGGGCGCCTGTCCACTGTGAGATGTCTCGAGTGTGATTCCCCATGCGTGGATAGACCTGTTGATGAACCTGTGGAAACTGTGGATAACTCCAGCGGATGGGGTTGATGGGGAGTGTTGTGGAGGACCCACCGGCCCCACCTGCGCAACAAGATCGGTACGACCACACCCACATCCGTTCACGCCGCGTGCCACTATTGAGACGTGAGCTTTTCCGACGTGCCCACCGTGTCGGTCGACCTGGTACCCGAACTCGGCGACGAGGTCGTCCTCCTCGACGTCCGCGAGGACGACGAATGGGAACTCGGACACGCCCCCGGCGCGCTGCACATTCCGCTCGCCGACGTGCCCGCCCGCATCGAGGAACTCGACCCCGACGCCGAGATCTACGTGATCTGCAGGCAGGGCGGCCGCTCTCTCGGAGCGGTCGAGTACCTGGCCCGCATCGGGTACGACACCTTCCAGGTCGCCGGCGGCATGGTGGCGTGGCAGAAGCACGGACTCCCGCTCGTCTCCGAGCGCGACGAACCGGCAAAGATCTATTGATGTCGGCCTATCAGATCTGTGTGCGCTGTGAGAATCGCTGGCCGGTGACCTATCAGCCGCGGCAGTGGTGCCCGGCCTGCCGCGGTGTGCTGCTCTCACCCGTCGCCCCCGACGGGTCGGTTCCTCCGTCGCGCCGCAACTTTCGCTGGGTCGCGCGGCCGGCGGGTGGCCCTCCGACGACCGAACCGGCGTCGCCTCCGCGCGGGCGTCCGTCGGCCGAGACCCCGTCCTATCGCGAGATGCCCCGCTGGGGACTGCTCGATCCGCTCCCGGACGAGGACGTCGAACCGGATCGCGCCGAGACCGCCGCCGACCTCGCACCGACGCTGCTCGTCGGCACCGCCGTCGTCTTCGGTCTCGCGGCGGTCGCCGAGGCCGTCCGGTACGGAGTGTTGCTGTACAACCGCACCCGTCTCGTCGACCCGCTCGTGCTCGCGGTGTCGGACGCCGCGGTGTGGGCGACCCAGGTGGTCGGGCCGGTCGTGGCGCTGGCCGCGGCGGTCGCATCCGGGTTGCGGTTGATCGACCTGCGCCGGCGCATCTACGCCGAGCGTGGTCTCGCCGAGTCGCGGTCGCCGCTGTCCATCCTCGCGGGGCTGGTCGTTCCGGGCCTCAACCTCGCGATGCCCGGTGTCTTCCTCACCGAGATCGCCGACCGCGACCCGCGGTTGCTCCGCGCGATCCGCACCTGGTGGGTGCTGTGGGTGGTCAACGGCGTGCTCATGGTGGCGCTGCTCGCGTGGCGCCAGCGCGACACCCTGCAGGCCCGTGCCGACGGCGTCCTGCTCACCGCCGTCCTCGCGGCGCTCGGGGCGGTCGTCGCGCTGTCGACCCTGCACGTCCTGCGCCTGTTCGACGACGCCGACCTGTGGGGACGGCCGCTGCGCCGTCGCCGCTTCACCCATGCGACCGGTCCGGCCTCGTCGCCGATCGCGCCCATCGTCCCCGCCGCCGTGCGCGAACGGGAAGAGGCCCGCGAGGACCAGGACGACCCTCCGGAGGAGCCGGCCGGCGAACGAGCGGACGACGAGGAGCGCGCCGAGGCGGTGGCGCCGTGACCCGCAGCGCGCATCCCCGGGTCGTCGCGCATCGCGGTGCGTCCGCCGCGCTCCCGGAACACACGATCGGTGCCTACGAACTCGCGTTGAAGGAAGGCGCCGACGGCGTCGAATGCGACGTGCGGCTCACCCGCGACGGTCACCTCGTGTGCGTGCACGACCGCACGATCGACCGGACGTCGAACGGCACCGGTGTCGTCAGCGAGATGACCCTCGACGAGCTCGCGCAGTACGACTACGGACGTCCCGGCGAGCCCGCCGACCTGCTCACGCTGCGGCAACTGCTCGAACTCGTCATGGACTTCACGAGCGTCCCGGTGAAGGTCTTCGTCGAGACCAAGCATCCCGTCCGCTACGGCGGTCTCGTGGAGAGCAAACTGCTCGCTGAACTGGCCCGCTTCGGTCTCGCGACCCCGGCCTCCGCCGATTTCTCCCGGGTGGTGGTGATGTCGTTCGCGGCGGGGGCCGTCTGGCGCATCCGCCGGGCCGCGCCGCTGCTGCCCACCGTGCTGCTGGGGGAGACCTCGCGCTACCTGCGCGGCAGTGCCGCGACCACCGTCGGCGCGACCGCTGTCGGCCCGTCGATCGCGACGCTGCGCGAGCACCGCGATCTCGTCGACCGGGCCGCGCTGTCGGGCCGGGCCACCTACTGCTGGACCGTCGACGACCCCGCCGACGTCGAGCTGTGCCGTGAGCTGGGCGTCGAGTGGGTCGCCACCAACCATCCCGGGCGCACCAAGCTGCAGCTCGACGCCGCCTTCGATCGGTGAGCACCCCCACCTCGTCCCGCGACCTCGACATCGCGACACGGGTCGCCGTGTAGTTTGACGCCGTGGCCAAGAAGAGCAAGAGAAACAGCGGACCCAAGCCCGGCAGCAACCGCGCCGCGAAGCTCGAGCAGCGCCGGCTCGAGCGGGAAGCAGCGGCCGCCGCGACGTCCCGGCCCTTCGAAGGACTCGCCTTCGAATGCGATCTCGTGGCACTGCGCGAGTTCGTGCCGTCGGCCCTCGCGGAGCTGCCCGCGGCCGAGGACGGCCGTCGCGTCGTGGGTGCGACCATCCTTCCCGGTGGGGTCGCGGCCCTGGTCCGCGAGGAGAACGGTGCGCCGGTCGCGTACGTCGGCCTGCAGCTCGCCGCCGGCTTCGGACCGGACCCGGCGGGTGAACTGGCCGCGGCCCTGCACTGGGCGCACACGGCCGAGCCGGGCTCGTCGCTGCAGGTCGCGAGCGTCGACGACGACACCCCGCCGCTGGCCGAGCTGATCGACCCGGCAGCCGTGCCGGCGATCACCGTCCACAACGACTTCGACTGGTGGATCCCGGCCGGTGTCGAACCGAGCGCCGAGATCGCGCACACCGTCAAGCACGCGAACGAAGCCGTGCTGCCGTCGGCGCGTCTCGAGGGCGACGGTCTCCGCGGCGCGTGGTGGGTCGATCCGGGCGAGAAGGCGCACCTGCGCTGGGTGCGCCCCGAGGACGAGGACGCGCTGATGGCGGCGTTGTCGCGCGTGCACGCGGCGGGCGGTCTGCACCTCGGTGAGGGATCGCGGTTCGCCGGTTCGTTCCGCACCCACGGCCTGCTGGTGCCGGTCTTCGACCTCGACCGCGAGAAGCACCCCGACGAGTGGGTCGCCCCGACGATCGAGTTCGGGCAGCGTCTCGACGAGGCCCTGGCCGTGGACGAGCCGCTCACCGCCGCCGAGCGCCGGTCGCGCGACGGCCTGCGCAGCCGCCAGGTCACCCTGCGCTGACCTGCTCACGACAGCACGAAGGCCACCTCCTACGGGAGGTGGCCTTCGTCGTTCCGGGTGGGCTGTCCCCGGATGGAGGAACGATCAGATGGCGCCGCCGGCGGCGAGCGGGGCGTTGCCGCGCGGCTCGCGCACCTTCGAGTTGAGCTCGCGGGCCACGAAGTCCTCGAGGTTGAAGAGGTTGGAACCGGCACGGTCGGCCACGGTCAACAGGGTCGTCATCGTCGCGACCTCCTCGACCTGCTCCTGCAGGAACCACTGCATGAACTGCTCGCCGAGGTAGTCGCCCTCGTCGCGCGCGGTGCGGGCGAGCTCGACGATCTGGTCGGTGACCTTCTTCTCCTGGGCGAGGGCCAGCGCGATCGGCTCGCGAGCATCCTCGAACATCGACTGCACCGCGTCGACGCCGGTGAGGTCGACGGCCATGTCGCGGTCCAGGAAGTACTGGACGATCATCATGGCGTGGTTGCGCTCCTCGACGGCCTGCGCGTAGAAGTGCTTCGCCAGCTGCGGGAGATCGGTGTTGTCGTAGAAGACCGCGATGGCGATGTACTGATGCGACGCCGTGAACTCGTAACGGATCTGGTCGTGCAGCAGCGTGTGGAACTTGGTCTTGGTCATGTCGCCCATCGTCGTCATGATCACGACGTTAGTGCAGGTCAACGCGTTTTTCATCCAAGTGTTGGCTACCCTTCCACAAGGCAGCATCGGCTACCCTACGGAAGATTCGGACAGCCTTCCCCAAGATCGACGACGATTCGCGGCGTCCGTCAGGGGGCCGGAGCGAGCAGTTCCGGCGGGATCGGGTCGCCCTCCGAGATGGCTCCGAAGAACGGCACGGCGCGCTCACGATCCCACAGCAGGACGTTGCCGATGCCGTAGACGTCGTCGAATCCGCCCACCGGAACCGTCGTGGTGACCGTCTCGCCGCGCATCGCCCACGCGAGTCGCGCGAGGTTCCACAGATGGTCGCCGTCGTCGACCCGCAGTGACCCGGCCGCACCCGACATCAGCGACCACGCCCGGAAGGGGTTCAGGAAGGTGCCGGGGCTCGTGGCCTTGCTCAGCAGTGCCGACAGGAACAGGCGCTGGTTGTTCATCCGGTCCAGGTCGGCGAGCGGGGTGGCGCGCGTACGCACGAAGCCCAGGGCCTGCGCCCCGTCGAGCTCCTGGCATCCCGGTTCGAGCCTGAGCCCGGCGAGCGGGTCGTCGATCGGATAGGGCACGCAGATGTCGACCCCGCCGACCGCGTCGACGATCGACGCGAACCCGCCGAAGCCGATCTCGGCGTAGTGGTCGATGTGCACGCCCGTGGCGCCCTCGACCGTCTGCACGAGCAGCTGCGGCCCACCCAGCGCGAACGACGCGTTGAGCTTGTCCTGGCCGAAGCCCGGGACGCTCACGTAGGAGTCGCGGGGCAGGGAGACCATCGTGGTGGCGCCGCCACCGGGCGGGATGTGGACGAGGAGCACCGTGTCGGTGCGGTCGGCGCCGACCTCCCCGCCGGTCGCGAGTTCCTGTTCCTGCTCGGGGGTGAGGCCCACCCGGCTGTCGGAACCGACGAGCAGCCAGTTCGTGCCGGGGGTGTCGCCGACACGGCCGTCGTAATCGGCGAGCGCATCGACGCGCGCGAGTTTGCCGTCGAGGTAGACCATGCTCGCGCCCATCGCGACGACGAGCACGACCAGGACGATCGCGAGTCGCCGCAGAATGCGCCGGGCACCCAACGGGCGGCGCGGTGCGGGTCGGGAGGGCGGTGCCGCAGGGCGCCGCGGGGGTGCGGGCGGTGGGGTGTTCCCGCGCGGAGGACGCCGGTTCGGGGCGGGTTCGGCGAACCGTTCGGGTCGCTGCGTCGGCGCCCAGTCGCGTCGTTGCTGCTTCGGAGGCGGTTGCTGCCGGTCCTGCCGCGGAGCCTGCGCGGGTCGGTAGTTCGGCGCGGGCGCTTGCGACCACGCCTGCGGTGACTGCGGCCGTCCGTCGCGCCTCAGCACCTGGGTGCCCTCGGGGGACGGTGGGGGACCGCCGCGGCGCCGCGGAGGCGGTCCGGCGGGTCGCTGTGGGGGTACTCCTGTCTGCTGGTTCGGCAGTACTGCCCGCCGGGGAGGAGGGCCCTGCGGGGGAGGTCCCTGCGGAGGCCGCGGCCGGTTCCGAGGGTCGCGAGGGTCGCCGTTCACCCGGACAACTCTACGTTCAGGGCAGCCAGGACACGTGGCCCCTCAGTGCTTGGTAGCCGACGAAGGCGACGGTGTCGATGAGTGCGTGGGCGATCACGAGCGGCCACAACCGGCCGGTGCGCTGCCAGTAGCGTCCGAAGACCAGGCCCATGACGACGTTGCCGAACCCGCCGCCGATGCCCTGGTAGAGGTGGTAGCTGCCGCGCAGCAGGGCGGAGGCGAGCAACGACGAATTCTCCGACCAGCCGAGCTGCCGCAGGCGAGTGAGGAGATAGGCGACGACCAGGATCTCCTCCGCGCCGGAGTTGGCGATCGCCCACAGCACCTCGGTGGGCAGTCGCCACCAGTAGTCCTCGAGCAGGCTCGGCGCGACCGTCAGATTCAGGCCGGCGGCGCGCGCCACCAGGTACAACGCCAGGCCGGGGAGCCCGATCAGCGCGGCCAGCCCCACGCCGGGCAGCAGGTCCCGGCGCAGACGGGGCCGGGCGAGACCCGCGAGTCGCGGTCCGACGCCGCTGCGCCAGAGCAGGTACAGACCGAGGGCGCCCCAGGCGAGCAGACGCACGATGCCGAGGAGCTGACGGGCGAGATCGATGAACCCCTGCGACGAGCGCGGCGTGTTGAGGGCGACGGTCTGATCCGACAGTGGTTCCGGTGCCAGCGCCGCCTCGGCCAGCGACAGGATCGACGAGATCCCGCTCAGGCCGAAGGTGACGAGCAGGACGATGGTGATCTCGATCCACAGCGCGCGGCGCTCGGTGGGGTCGAGGGGCGGCTCGGGGTTGCGGGAGGCGGGCCGCAGCCAGTCGCGGAGGGTCGTCACCGGAGCGATTGTGCCGGACCCCGCGTGGCCGGTCCTTTCGCTGCGGGGAGGCGATCCCACCGGCTCGCGGTGATGTGTCCAATTTGACAGCAGTCCTTGTGACCCATCACACTTCACAACGCCCGACCGATCGATCGCTCGGGTGCGGATAGGGGCCCTGTGGGCCGAGGGGAATCTGCGACCCGGAAGTAGGGACATGAACATCGAAACACCTGAGAAGAATTCTGTTGCAACAACTTCGGTGACTCTCGCATCGAAGAAGAAGTCTCTTCTCGCCAGCTCCGTGGGCAACATCCTCGAGTGGTACGAGTGGAGCGCCTACGCGGTGTTCGCTCCGTTCATCGCCGCAGCGATGTTCAACAGCGACAATCCGGTCTCGGCACTGCTGTCCACACTCGCGGTCTTCGCCGTCGGATTCCTGATGCGACCGCTCGGTGGCATCGTGTTCGGCCGCATCGCCGACAAACGCGGCCGCAAGTTCGTGCTCGTCACGACCATGCTCATGATGGCCGGTGGCAGCCTCGTCATCGGGCTCATGCCCACCTACTCGTCGATCGGCGTGTGGGCGTCGGTGCTCCTGCTGCTCGCCCGTGTGGTGCAGGGCTTCGCGCACGGTGGCGAGTCGGCGACCGCCTACTCGTACGTCAGCGAGATCGCGCCGCCGCATCGCCGCGGCATGTGGGGCAGCGTCGCCTTCGTCGCGATCTTCGGCGGTTCCGTGCTCGCGTACACGATCGGCGGAGCGGTCACCTCGACACTCTCCGAGAGCGCCGTGGGTGAGTGGGGATGGCGCGTGCCGTTCCTCCTCGGCTTCTTCCTGGCGCTGTTCGCCCTCTACCTGCGACGCAGCATGGAGGAGAGCGAGGTCTTCGACCAGCAGGAGACCCGGGTCGACGAACCGCGCATCCCGCGCAAGGTGGTCGTGCGTGCGATCCTGCTGATGATCGGCATGACCTCGGGGGTCACGGCGGCGCACTACACGTGGACCTCGTACGTCTCGACGTACGCGATCACGCAGAAGGGCATGGACGCCGACACCGCCTACTGGATGCTCGTCATCGCCCAGGTCATCGCGCTGGTGTCGCTGCCCTTCTGGGGTCTGCTCTCCGACCGGATCGGCCGGCGCCCGATGCTCGGCGGCTTCGCGGTCCTCATGTTCGCGCTGCAGATCCCGCTGACGTCGATGATCACGTCGGCCGGGTGGACGCTGCTCGTGTCGACCACCCTCGCCCTGCTCATCGTGTCGATCCCGGGCGCGATCCTGTCGTGCACCCTCTCGGAGAGCTTCCCGACCCGCCTGCGTACTCAGGCCATCGGCTTCGCGTACTCCTTCTCGGTGGCGGTCTTCGGTGGCACCGCGCCCTACCTGAACCAGCTGCTCACCGGCTGGGACATCGGCTGGGTCTTCGGGGTCTACATCATGGTGCTGTGCGTCGCGACCGGCGTCGCCGCCCTGATCATGAAGGAAACGAAGGGTATCGACCTGCAGAAGGTCTGATCGATACAGCCCTGCAGAAGGTCTGATCGATACAGCCCTGCAGAAGGTCCGACCCTTCCAGTTCCGAATCCTGCCGCCGCGTACCGCTCAGGTGCGCGGCGGCAGTCCGTTGCGGAAGGGGCAGCCGACGAGCAGGCGCAGCGCGCGGCTCAGGGCGGCGGGATCGTCGACCGGTTCGTGGAAGGGGATCCGCACGTCGTGGTCGTCGCCTTCGGACTCGACGCGCAGGCGCAGTCCGTAACGGTCGAGACCGAGGGGGCGGATCCGTCCGCCGCGGTGCGCGGGCGGGATGCGTCGCGCGATCTGCCGCACGATGTCGGCGTGGTCCTCTTCGAGGTGCTGGAGCCACCCGGTCTCGAGAGCGGCGAACGGGTCGGGGGCGGCGTCGAGGACCTCGGTGACGTCGACGGCCTCGGCCCCGGTGGTGTCGGCGGCGACGACGGAGTCGAGCGTCAGGCACAGCAGTTCGGAGCGGTGTCCGACGTCGAGGAGTTCGGGGTGCGGAAGGATCTCCGCGATCTCGGCGGCGAGCCGGCGCGGATGCTCCACGGGACGCAGGGTGCCGCTGAGCCAGATGAGCGAACGGACCGGATTGCGCAGGGCGATCGGGGAGTGGTCGGTGAGCTCGAGCATGGCGGGGATGCCTGCGCTGCCGGCCTGCCAGGCGAGTGCGACGGGGAGGCTGTCCTCGGCGACGACCACCGCGACCTGCCCGTCGTCGAGGAGGTGATGAACCGAGGTGGGGAGCGGGTCGCAGCCGTCGATCGCGAGCTGCGTCGTGTCGGCGCGGATGAGGGCGGTGCGTACGCGTTCGGCCGTGGTCGGCGCGGGGATGACGGATGTGGTGGTCTGCATGCCAACCCTCCTTGTCGATGTAGGTGAGGCAAACCTAAGTCATTGTGATCGCGGTCGCAAGTGGTCCGTCGGTAGCCTGGATCGGTGCCGATCCCACTTCCCCTCGGAATGCCGCCGTCCCGCGACGAGCCCCGCGGACTGCTCGACGCGCTGCTCACGCACCGGCACGACAGCCTCACCGACGCCCTCGACACGGCCGGCCGCATGCTCGCCCCACCGGTCGTCCCGGCCGCTGCCGTCACCGGATCACCGACCCGCGAGCTCGTCGTCGAACTCGACGCCTCGGCCGAACTGCCCTCGCCCGCCGGGTGGCGTCCGGTCCGGTACCAGGTCGACTGCGCGGCCGAGGAACTCGAGGACGTTCTCGCGATCACCGCGCCGGCGCCCCTGGTCGTCTATCCGCACGTGCCCGACGCCGTGCTCGCCGACGCCGCCCGCGCTCTCACCGAGGCCGGCCACATCCCCGGCCTGACCGCAGGTCGCGGGGCCGACGCCGTCGCCGACTTCCTCTCCGTCCTCGCCCACGCCGACACCGGCTACGCCGCCCGTGCGACCGGCACCGACGAGGTCGTCGCCCTGCTCGCCGCCACCGTCGCGGCGCTGAGCGGTTTCGACGTCCGCGAAGCCCTCGCGACTCCCGACGTGGCGCGGCTCCGGCGGCTCGTGCCGGAGGCCGCCGCGGCCGTGCGGGAGATCCTGCTGGTCGTCGAGGTCGACGACACCGACGCCGTCGTCCGGGAGCTCGAAGCGCTCGACCTCACCACCGGCTGACACGGAGCCACCGCTCGGGTGTGGTTCACGCAGAGTCCGCTTTCCGGTCACGACCGATGCGTAACCTCGTACACGTGCCACGTATCGCCTATTTCGGACCGTCGGGAACGTTCACCGAGATGGCCCTCGACCGCTTCGAGAGCCTCGGTGCACTCGACGTGCTCGGCGACGAGTCCGCCGACGTCGAGCGCGTCTCGGCCGCCAGCCCGCCCGCTGCCCTGCAGCTCCTGCGCGACGGGAAGGTCGACGGTGCCGTCGTCCCCATCGAGAGCTCGGTCGAGGGTTCGGTGCCACCCACCATGGATGCCCTCGCTCTCGGGCCGCGCCTGCAGATCGTGTCCGAGGTCGAGCTCGACATCGCGTTCACGGTGGTCACCCGCGAAGGGATCACCCGCGATCGGGTCCGCACGATCGGCGCCTATCCAGTAGCCGCAGCGCAGGTGCGTCGCTGGATCGAGGACCACCTGCCCGACGCCGAGGTCGTGACCGCGGCCTCGAACGCGGGAGCCGCCGAGGACGTCGCGTCCGGCAAGGTCGACGCAGCGGTGTCCACCGCGCTCGCCGGACAGCGGCTCGGCCTGTCCGTGCTCGCCGACAAGGTCGCCGATTTCGAGGGCGCCCGCACCCGCTTCGTGCTCATCACGCCGCCGCGTCCGGTGCCGAAACGCACCGGTGTCGACCGCACCTCGGTCGTGCTGCAGCTCCCCAACGAGCCCGGCTCGCTGGTGCGCGCTATCACCGAGTTCTCCACGCGCGGAATCGATCTGTCGCGCATCGAGTCCCGGCCGACACGCAGGGAATACGGCACCTACTTCTTCCACTTGGACTGTGTGGGTCACATCGACGACGCGCTGGTCGCCGAGGCGCTGCAGGGACTGCACCGCTTCGCGCAGGTGCGCTTCCTCGGATCGTGGCCCGCTGTGTCCGAACACGGTGTCCCCCCCGTGTCGGACGACGAGGATGCGCGGTGGCTCGACCGACTGCGGCGCGGAGAGGACTGAGGGTGAGCGGCAGATTGATCCTGGCCCGGCACGGCCAGACGGTGGCGAACGTCGCCCGGAGGCTCGACACGAAACTCCCGGGTGCGGAGCTCACCGAGCTCGGCGTCGAACAGGCCCGCACGCTCGGGAAGAATCTCGTCGAGCGCGGGCCGTCGCTGCTCGTCGCGTCGCAGGCACTCCGTGCTCGGCAGACGGCCGAGCACGCGGCACCGGCGGTGTCGCTCGAGACGGTCGTCCACGAGGGCGTGCACGAGGTGCAGGTCGGCGAGCTCGAGGACCGCAGCGACGAGGAGTCGCACAAGCTGTTCATGAAGGTCTACGAGGAGTGGCACAACGGCGACCTGCGGGCGCGGGTCCCGGGTGGTGAGTCGGCGCTCGACGTGCTCGACCGGTACCTGCCCGTCCTCGAGTCGCTGCGCAGCGACTATCTCGACGCCGGTTCGGGCGACGTCGTGGTCGTCAGTCACGGCGCCGCCATCCGGCTCGTCGCCGCCTATCTCGGCAAGGTGCCGGCGGGTTTCGCCATCACCAACCACCTGGCCAACACCGAGACGGTCGAACTGGTGCCGGTGGCCGGTGGTGGATGGGAGTGCGCGCGCTGGGGTACCTTCTTCGCACCCTTCCACGACACCGCGCGTGGCGGTGCCGATGACCCCATGGGGTGATGCCGATGACCCCATGGTGTGATGCCGACGACCCAACGGAATGATGCCGTCCACCTTCCGATCTTTCGAGCGCAAAACATACGGGTATCCTCGGGTCGTCCGTATGAAGTAGCGATCGGTAGGTAGGTGCGGTTTCATGGGTGCTTCGAGCGACGAGACCGACACCCTCACCAACGGTGAGGCCATCCCGGACTGGCGCATCCTCGAACCGATGCAGCTCAGTCCCATCCTCACCGCTGCCCTCGACGCCTTCTACGAGACCGGTTTCCACGGCACTTCGGTGCGGGAGATCGCGCGCCGCGTCGGCGTCACCGTTCCGGCGCTCTACTACCACCACGAGAACAAGGAAGGGCTGCTCATCGCCCTTCTCGAACTCTCGACCAGCGACGTCCTCTCCCGTGCCCACGCCGCCGCCGAGGACGCCGACGGCGACCCGGTCCGCAGGCTGTCCAATGTCATCGAGGCGATCGTGCTGCGCATGACCCTGCGGGCCCGCCTCGCCGCGCTCGAAGGCGAGGCCCGCTACCTGAGCCCCGAGAACCGCCAGCGCTACCGCGCGGTGCGCAAGGGCGTCGAGCAGTTGGTGCGGAAGATCGTCGAGGAGGGTGTCGCCGCGGGCGTGTTCGACGTGGACGATCCCGCCGAGACCACGCGCGCCCTGCTCGGCATGTGCCAGTCGATCCCGCGCTGGTACCACGCGGAGGGCACGCTCAGCCCCGAGGCCGTCGCGCAGAAGTACGTCGGTATCGCGCTCAAGACCGTCGGGGTCTGACGGCCCGGAGTCGGTGTCGATCGAAGTTCAGCGTCGGTCGAAGTTCAGCGTCGGTCGAACCAGGTGACCTGTGTGCCGTTGCTGAACTCCTCCCGTGCGGTGACGTCGAATCGGGTGGGGACGAAGTTGCCCGACAGTGCCGGGATACCGTCGCCCGCGAGCACCGGATAGCTCTTGAACACCAGCCGGTCGATCTCGTCGACGAGCTGCCCCGCGATGTTGCCGCCGCCGCAGAGCCAGATATCCATTCCCTCTTCGGCTTTCAGCGCGCGGACGAGCTCGACCGGATCGGTGTCGACGATCCGGACCTGCGGGTCGTCGACCGGCGCGAGGGTGCGGGACACGACGTACTGCGTCATGTGGCTGTACGGGCTCGTGAGGCCCAGCGAGAGGCCGGGTTCGTAGGCGCCGCGCCCCATGATCACCGTGTCCCATTCCTTGTTCGGTGTGTCGACCGGCATGCCGACCTGTTCGCGGAAGGTCGTGGGAACGGCTTCCGGGTATCTCGCGCTCATCGCCGCTGTCATGTCGTCGCAGATCGGATAGAAGTCGTACTCCCCGTTCGGCCCGGCAATGTAGCCGTCGAGGGTCACTGCCACGTAGTAGACGAGCTTTCGCATGGTGGACCACCATTCGTAGTACTATGAGTGAAGTGGTTTGAACGTAGTACTACATATGGAGTGGTGTCAAGTGGTTCGGACGAATCCGGAACGGCGACAGGCCTTGTTGGATGCCTCGATCGAGGTGCTGGCGCGCGACGGCGCGCGCGGGCTCACCTTCCGCGCGGTGGACAAGGAGGCCGGGGTCCCGACGGGGACGGCGTCGAACTACTTCGCCAACCGCGACGACCTGCTCGTGCAGGTGGGTCACCGCTACTACGAGCGGCTCCTGCCCGCCGACGAGGTCATGGCGCAGTCGCAGGCGCCGCAGACCCGCGAATCCATGATCGAGCTGATGACGGAGGTCGTCGACCGGCTCGTCCGGTTCCGCGCCGGCTATCTCGCGCTCCTCGAACTACGCCTCGAAGCCACCCGGCGGCCCGAACTGCAGGCCCTGCTCACCGAGCGGGTGCGCGCCGACCTGGATTTCAACATCGCCAACTACCGGCACTCCGGCCTGCCGGGCGGTGAGGACGCCGTCGTGCTGCTCTATCTCGCGTTGAACTGGCTGGTGCTCGACCGGCTCACCCTCCCCGGGATCGTCGACGAGGACCGTGTCGCCGAACTGGTGCGGGCGGCCGTCGAACGCGTGATCCCCGACGCCTGAAACGACTTCGGTGGATCCGACCCCGCTCAGCGGGGCCGGATCCACCGAGATCACCGACCGTTCAGCGACGGAAGTTCGCGGTGCGCTTCTCCTGGAAGGCCGTCACACCTTCGGTGAAGTCGGCGCTGCCGAGCAGGACGAGCTGCCCTTCGCGCTCGCGGGCGAAGGCATGATCGAGCTCGGTGAGCGTCGCGTCGTTGATCGCATTCTTCGTCGAAGCGAAGGCGGTCGACGGACCGTCGGCGAGTCGCTGCACGAGAGTCTCCACCGCACCGTCGAATTCGTCGTCCGCGTAGACGTCCGCAATGAGTCCGGAGGCCAGCGCTTCACCGGCCGGAAGTCGCTCGGCGAGCAGAGCCATCTTCAGTGCCCGCGCGCGACCGATCGACGCGGCGACGAGCGCGGACGCCCCGCCGTCCGGCATCAGCCCGACCCGGGTGAAGGCCAGCAGGAAGTATCCCGACTCCTTCGCGACGGTGAGATCGCATGCGAGAGCCAGTGATACGCCCACGCCCGCGGCCGCACCGTTGACCGCTCCGACGACCGGCCGGGGGAGCGCCCGGATCGCGGCAACCGCACGGTTGGCGGCGTCGATCGTGTCGGCGGAAGGCGGAGCGCTCAGGTCGCGACCGGAAAGGTCGGCGCCGGAACAGAACGCGCGACCGACGCCGGTGAGCACCGCGACCCGGACGGAGGCATCGTCGGCGTACTTCTCGAAGGCATCGGCAATCGCGTCGAGCGTCTCGGTCTTCACGGCGTTCATCCGCGAGGGACGGTTCAGGGTGACGCGCAGGACGCCGTCGTCGACGGTCGTGTCGACACCGGGCAGGTCGTCGGTCATTACTGTTCTCCTAGGGTCGGGACGTCAGGTCGAGCGCGACCTTGCCGGTTGCGGAACGGTTCTCGAGCGAACGCAGTGCCGCCGGAGCCTCGTCGAGGGGATGGAGGGTGGGCTCGGGAACGACGAGCGTCCCGTCGCGCAGCAGCGGTTCGAGTGCGGCCCACTGCCGCGCCGGGTAACCGGGGTCGGTGCGGAGATACTCGCCCCACCCCGCGCCGACTACCGAGATGTTCTTGAGCAGAAGACGATTGACCTTCACGGTGGGGATGCTGCCGCCGGTGAAACCGAGAACGACGGCACGCCCGCCCGGCGCGAGGCTGCGCAGGCTGTCGGTGAACCGGTCGCCGCCCACGGGATCGAGCACGATGTCCACTCCGCGCCCACCGGTGAGTTCGAGGACGCGGTCCTTGAAACCCTCGGCGGGGACGGTGTGGGTCGCGCGGTTGGCCTTGGCCACTGCGGCCTTCTCCTCGCTGCTCACCACCGCGATCGTCTCGAGGCCGAGCGCCGCCGCGACCTGCAGTGACGCCACTCCGAGACCGCCCGCCGCACCGTGGACGAGGACGGTCTCGCCCGCCCGGTACCGGGCGCGCTCGTCGAGCGCGAAGTGCGCGGTGAAGTAGTTCATGAGCATCCCGGCACCCGCGGTCAGCGACACGCTGTCGGGCAGCGGGAAGACCAGCTCGCGCGGCAGTGCGACGGTCTGCTGCCACGATCCGGCGATGGACAGCACGGCGACGCGCTGTCCGGCGGTGAGGCCGCTGCCCTCGGGTGCGGTGCGGACGATGCCCGCTCCTTCGGCGCCGAGCACGCACGGCAGCGGTCGGACCATCTGGTAGCCGCCGGTCGTCTGCAGCAGGTCGGGAAAGGACACGCCGGCGGCGTGCAGGTCGACGAGGACGAGCGAATCGCCTGCCTCGGGTTCGGGGATGTCGGTCACGCGGACGGCGTCGGGGCCGGCGTGTTCGGTCAATTGCGCTGCGCGCACGGGCGTCTCCTCGACTCGGGTCGTGATCCATCACTATCAGAGTCGCTTAGCGTGCGCTAGCTCTCAGAGACCATTGACCGAGCGCTAAGTCCGTGGTAGAGCTTTTAGCGATCGATAAGTACGCCGCTGGGAACGTCTCCGGCCCGCACGCTGCACTTTCGAAAGGATCGTCATGAGCAACGCTGTCATCGTCGACGTCGTCCGTACCGCTGTCGGTAAGGGCAAGCCGGGTGGCGCCCTGTCCGGCACCCACCCCGTCGAACTCCTCGCCCACGTCCTGCGTTCGCTCGTCGAGCGCAACGGCATCGACCCCGCGCAGGTCGACGACGTGATCGGCGGCTGCGTCGCCCAGGTCGGCGAGCAGTCCCTCAACATCTCGCGCACCGCGTTGCTCGCCGCCGGCTTCCCCGATTCGGTGCCCGCGACCACCATCGACCGCCAGTGCGGGTCGAGCCAGCAGGCCGCGCACTTCGCCGCGCAGGGTGTCATCGCCGGCGCCTACGACATGGTCATCGCGTGCGGTGTCGAGTCGATGAGCCGCATCCCGATGGGCACCGCCACCCTCGGCAAGGACACCCACGGCCCGAGCATCCGTGCCCGCTACCCCGAGGGCCTGGTCAATCAGGGCATCTCGGCCGAACTCATCGCCGCGAAGTGGAAGTTCGACCGCGACGCCCTCGACGCCTACTCCGCGCAGTCGCACCAGCGTGCCGCTGCCGCCTACGAGGCCGGATACTTCGACAAGGAGATCGTCCCGATCACCGTCGAGAACGCCGCGGGCGAGCAGGTGCAGCACACCGTCGACGAGACGCTGCGTGCCTCCACCACCGCCGAGGGCCTCGCCGGCCTCAAGCCCTCCTTCTACACCGAGGAGTACGCCGCCCGGTTCCCCGAGGCGCAGTGGGTCATCACCCCCGGCAACTCGTCGCCGCTCACCGACGGTGCGTCGGCCGCGCTCATCATGAGCGAGGAGATGGCGACCAAGCTGGGCCTGACCCCGCGCGCCCGCTTCCACTCGTTCTCCGTCGCCGGCGACGACCCGGTCTTCATGCTCACCGCCCCGATCCCGGCCACGCAGAAGGTGCTCGCCCGCGCGGGTCTGGGCATCGACGACATCGACGCCTACGAGGTCAACGAGGCGTTCGCGCCCGTGCCGCTCGCCTGGGCGCACGAACTCGGTGCCGACCCGGCCAAGCTCAACCCGTGGGGTGGCGCGATCGCACTCGGCCACGCACTCGGCTCGTCGGGCACCCGTCTGCTGTCGACCCTCGTCAACCATCTCGAGGCCACCGGCGGTCGCTACGGCCTGCAGACCATGTGCGAGGGCGCGGGCATGGCCAACGCGACCATCATCGAACGTCTCTGACATCTCTGACGTCTCGAACATCTCCGAACCGCAACCACTCTCGAAAGGGTAATCAATGATCGTCAACGACAGCGTCGCCGTCGTCACCGGTGGTGCCTCCGGCCTCGGTCTCGCCACCGTCAAGGCCCTGCTGAACGACGGCGCGCAGATCGTCATCATCGATCTGCCGTCGTCCAACGGTGAGACCATCGCCAAGGAACTCGGCGACCGCGTCCGCTTCGTCGCCGCCGACGTCACCGACGAGGCCGCCGTCACCGAGGCCCTCGACGTCGCCGAGTCGCTCGGACCCGTGCGTGTCGCGGTGAACTGCGCCGGCATCGGCAACGCGATCAAGACCGTCAGCAAGAAGGGTGCCTTCCCGCTCGACGCGTTCAAGAAGGTCGTCGACGTCAACCTGTTCGGCACGTTCAACGTCATCCGTCTCGCCGCCGAGCGCATCGCGAAGACCGAGCCGATCGACGGCGAGCGCGGCGTCATCATCAACACCGCCTCCGTCGCCGCCTTCGACGGCCAGATCGGCCAGGCCGCCTACTCGGCGTCCAAGGGCGGTGTCGTCGGCATGACCCTGCCGATCGCCCGCGACCTCGCGTCGCTGCTCATCCGCGTCGTCACCATCGCACCGGGCCTGTTCAAGACCCCGCTGCTCGGCTCGCTGCCGGAGGAGGCCCAGGCCTCGCTCGGCGCGCAGGTGCCGCACCCGGCCCGCCTCGGCGATCCGTCCGAGTACGGTGCCCTCGCCGCGCACATCGTCTCGAACCCGATGCTCAACGGCGAGGTCATCCGCCTCGACGGCGCGATCCGCATGGCCCCGCGCTGACCCGAGCACCGACTGTGAGAGGAGGGGGTCGATGACCCCGGCATACGAGGCCGAGGAATCCGACACGCCCCACGCGGACGTGCAGTCCGCCGACTGGCGCGAGTTCCAGCCTCTGGGGCTCGACCCCATCCTCGAACACGCCCTGGAAGCGTTCAGCGAGAACGGTTTCCACGGCACCACCGTCCGCGACCTGGCCCGCCGGGTCGGCGTGACGGTGCCCGCGCTGTACTACCACTACGAGAACAAGGAAGCCGTTCTCGTCACGCTGCTCGACGCCGCCGTCCTCGACCTCATCGGCCGTGTCTCGGCCGCGGTCGCGGACGGCGGCGACGACCCGGTCGCCCGCTTCGTCAACGCCGTCGAGGCGATCGTGCTGAACATGACCCACCGCGCACAGCGTTCGGGCCTGGATTCCGAAGTGCGCCACATCTCCCCGGAGAACCGCCGGACCTACGCCGCGACCCGCAAGCGTCTCGAGCTGATGATGCTCGACCTGGTGCGCGAGGGCGTCGACCAGCGGGTGTTCGACGTCGACGACGTCGAGGAGGCCGTGCGCGCTCTCCTCGGGATGTTCCAGTCCATCGTCCGCTGGTACCAGCTCGGTGGTCCCCTCACTCCCGCTCAGGTTGCCCAGCGGTACATCGTGATCGCACTGCGGGTCGTGGGCCACCCGGCCGCCTGAGAGTCTTTCGAACCACCTCCACGCAAGGAGTCCATGCCGTGCTGACCACCGCCTTCACCGAAACCTTCGGCGTCCGCCATCCCATCGTGCAGGGAGGGATGCAGTGGGTCGGCCGCGCCGAACTCGTCGCTGCGGTCGCCAATGCCGGCGCGCTCGGAATGATCACCGCTCTGACGCAACCGACCCCCGAGGATCTCGCGAAGGAGATCGAGCGCACCCGCGAGCTCACCGACCAGCCGTTCGGCGTCAACCTCACGATCCTGCCGGCGATCAACCCGCCGCCCTACGAGGAGTACCGCCAGGTCATCATCGACTCCGGTGTGAAGATCGTGGAGACGGCCGGATCGAATCCCGCGCCGCACCTGCCCGACTTCCACGCCGCCGGAATCAAGGTGCTGCACAAGTGCACCAGCGTCCGGCACGCCGTCAAGGCGCAGGACATCGGTGTCGACGGCATCAGCATCGACGGCTTCGAATGCGCCGGCCACCCCGGTGAGGACGACGTCCCCGGCCTCGTGCTCATCGCCGCCGCCGCAGAGAAGATCACCATCCCGATGATCGCGTCCGGCGGCTTCGGCGACGGTCGCGGTCTCGTCGCCGCCCTGGCTCTCGGCGCCGATGGCATCAACATGGGTACCCGGTTCATGTGCACCGAGGAATCTCCGATCCACCAGAACATCAAGGAAGCGATCGTCGCGGCGAACGAGACCGACACCGAACTGATCTTCCGTCCGCTGCGCAACACTGCCCGCGTGGCGAGCAACACCGTCAGCCGTGAGGTCGTCGAAATCCTCGACCGCGGTGGACAGTTCGAGGACGTGCGTGAACTCGTCGCCGGTGCCCGCGGCCGTCTGGTCTACGAGAACGGTGATCCCGAGGCGGGAATCTGGACCGTCGGCACGGTGCAGGGCATCATCCACGACATTCCCCCCGCGGGCGAACTCGTCGAGCGCATCGTCGCCGACGCCGAAAGCCTCATCGCAGAGCGACTCACCGGCATGATGTCGCGCGTGAACGCCTGACCCTTTAGGAGAACCCCTTGAAGCGCACCCATTTCGACGACGATCACGAGGCGTACCGGGAGACCGTTCGCGAGTTCCTCGCCCGCGAGATCGAACCGAACTACGAGAAGTGGGAAGACGAACGGCTCGTCGACCGCTCGGCATGGATCGCCGCCGGTAAGTCCGGCATCGTCGGTCTGGGAGCGCCGGAGGAATTCGGTGGCTCGGGCGTGACCGACTACCGGTTCCGTCACGTCGTGCAGGAGGAGATCGCACGCACCGGAACGACCTCGTTCGGCGCCGGACTCGCACTGCAGGACGACATCACGATCCCGTACATCGTGCACCTCGGCACGGAGGAGCAGAAGGCCCGCTGGCTGCCGAAGATGGCCACCGGTGAGCGTATCGGCGCGATCGCGATGACCGAGCCCGGAGCCGGATCCGACCTGCAGGGCGTGAAGACCACCGCCGTACGCGACGGTGACGAGTGGGTGATCAACGGCCAGAAGACGTTCATCACCAACGGAATCCACTCCGATCTCGTCATCGTGGTGTGCCGCACCGACCCGAACGCGGGGTCGAAAGGTTTCTCGCTCATCGTCGTCGAGCGCGACACCCCCGGTTTCAGCAGAGGCCGCAAGCTCCACAAGGTCGGTCTCGCCGCGCAGGACACCGCCGAACTCGTCTTCGAGGACGCCCGTGTCCCCGCCGAGAACCTGCTCGGCACCGAGGGTCGCGGCTTCGTGCACCTGATGGAGAACCTGCCCCTCGAACGCATCGGTATCGCCGTCAGCGCGATCACCTCGGCGCGGGCCGCCTACGAGTGGACCGTGCAGTACGTCTTCGAGCGCAAGGCATTCGGCAAGCCCATCGGCGACCTGCAGAACACCCGCTTCGCGCTCGCCGAGATGCTCACCGAGATCGAGATCACCGAGTCGCACGTCGACCGGTGCGTACTCGCCCTCAACGCCGGGGAGCTCACACCGGTGGATGCGTCGAAGGCCAAGTGGTGGGCGACCGAACTGCAGAAGCGCGTCGTCGACCGCTGCGTGCAGCTGCACGGCGGGTACGGCTACATGATGGAGTACCCGATCGGGCGCGCCTACGTCGATGCACGCATCCAGACGATCTACGGTGGCACCACGGAGATCATGAAGGAGATCATCGGCCGCGACATCGCCGCCGGGTACGCGTAATCGTTTCAGGGAAGAGGGATTCGATGTTCGACCTCACAGGTAAGCGCGCTCTCGTCACGGGTGGTTCCGCGGGGATCGGTCTCGGCATGGCCCGGGGGCTCGCCCGTGCCGGCGCCGACGTCACCCTGTGGGGCCGGAGCGAGGACAAGCTCGCGAAGGCCGCGGCCGACATCGGGAGGTTCGCCGGCCGCGTGGCCACCCGCGCGGTCGACGTCTCCGACGAGCAGGCCGTGACCGACGGTGTCGCGGCGCTCGTCGACGACTTCGGTGGGCTCGACATCGTGGTGGTCAACGCCGGCATCGGGTCGTCGCTGCAGAAGTTCCACGAGTCGACGACCGAGCGGTACCGCGCCGTCATGGCGACGAACGTCGACGGCGCGTTCTTCACGATGCGGGAGACCTCGCGTGTGCTCGTCGAGCAGGGCGCCGGGGGTTCGATGATCGTCACGTCGAGCCTCGGTGCACTGCAGGGCGCCGGACGCAACCAGCCGTACGCGGCGAGCAAGGCCGCGGTGCTCGCGCTTGCGAACGGCTGTGCCGTCGAGTTCGCGCGTCACCGGATCCGGGTCAACAGCGTGCTGCCGGGCTGGATCGCCACCGACATGACCGGTCCGCTGCAGGAGTCCGACGTCTTCAACTCGAACGTCATCGGCCGCGTGCCGCTCGGCCGGTGGGGCACCCCGGAGGATTTCGAAGGCATCGCCGTCTATCTCGCGAGCGATGCGTCGTCCTTCCAGACGGGCAGCACGACGCTCATCGACGGTGGTTACAGCATGTTCTGACCGGTCCTAGGATGGTCCGGTGAACCAGCATCCCGCGATTCGTGACCGTGTGATCAGAGTGAGCGCCGTCGTTCTCCGCAACGCCGCCGGTGAGGTGCTCACCGTGCGGAAGCGGAACACGTCGCGGTTCATGCTGCCCGGAGGCAAGCCGGATCCGGGGGAGACCCCGGCCGAGACCGCCGTGCGCGAGTGCGCCGAGGAACTGGGCGCCGAACTGGATCTGTCGTCGTTGCGTCTCGTCGGGGTCTTCGACGCCGAGGCCGCCAACGAGCCCGGTTACCGGCTCGAAGGAACCGTCTACGAACACCCGCTCGTGGAGGTCGCCGGTGCCGCCGCGGAGATCGCGGAGACGCGCTGGCTCGACCCGGCCGTCCTTCCGCTCCCCGGCGATCTCGCGCCGCTGCTCGAGCACCACGTCCTTCCCGCTCTCGCGTCGGCCTCCCGATAATCCTGTTTTCACAGAGGTATTGCGCAGTTCTCATCCATGGGGAAATGTGGTGAGGGCAGTCACATCGCATATCACGGAAGGTCTCCCATGGCGCTCACCGCTCTGCTCGAACTCGAATTCAAGGCCGACTCCCTCGACGACGCGAAGAAGGTCATGACCCGCGTGCTCGACGAGACGCGACATTTCGACGGATGCGACGGCATCGAGATCCTCGTGGATCAGAAGAACGAGGCCCGCTGGGTGGTCGTGGAGAAGTGGCGCTCGGCCGAGCACGACGCCGCCTACCGCAAGTTCCGCGCCGGCGAGGGCGCCATCACCGACCTCGGACCCCTCCTGGCGGGAGCACCGAAGCTCGAGCACTTCACCACCCTCTGAGTCCCCACCGGAGCGCGGGCGGAGTCGGTCGTCACCCGGCGGAACGCGGACGGTAGGGTGACCCCCGGGGCGGACGTGTGCCGTTTGCCTCGAAGTGACATCGACTGTGGAGGTAACCGGGCATGTTGGAACTCTTCGGCGTCATCGTCGTGTGGCTCACCGTGGCCGTCGTCGCTGTCGGAACCGTCATCATGTTCGTCGTTTCGACGCTCAGCCCGCACTTCGGTCAGCGCAAGGCCAAGGGACCCCGCCTCGACAAGGCGACCGCGGCCCGCAACAAGTAGCACCCGGTACCGATCGCGAAGAGCGCCTCAGCCCCAGCCCAGCTGGTGGAGGCGCTCTTCGTCGATTCCGAAATAGTGCGCGATCTCGTGGACGACGGTGACGAGTACCTCGTGCACGACGTCGTCGTCGCTCTCGCAGATGTCGAGGATCGCGTCGCGGTAGATCGTGATCGTGTCCGGTAGCGATCCCGCGTAGTGGCTGTCGCGCTCGGTCAGCGCGACGCCCTGATACAGACCCAGCAGGTCGGGTTCTTCCTCGTGGCGCGGCTCGACGAGGACCACGACGTTGTCGATCGCCCGCGCGAGTTCGCGGGGGATCTCGTCGAGCGCTTCCGAGACGAGCTCTTCGAAGTGCTCGTCCTCCATGTGTACCGGCACGTCACGACCCCGGCAGGGGAACGGCGCCCGGCAACGGCGTCGGCAGCGACCGGCCTTCCGGCACGGGCGGCGGCGGCACGGGCGGCTGGCCGTCGATGAGGATGTCGCCCTTGGCGCTGCCGGTGATCGACGAGAAGCCGCCACCCTCGACCTGCTTGCCGATCGAGCAGTTCACCTTGCGGCTGCCCGCGAGCCAGCTGTCGTAGTCGAGGTTGTCCCAGAACAGCGTGAGGGTCTTGTTGCGCAGGGCCTCGGGGTCGCCGAGGTACTCGTTGACCAGGCGCGTGCAGGTCTCCTCGAGATAGCCGTCCTGGTCCTCGATGCTCGGCAGCCCGCCGGGGAACTGCCCACCGAGGTCGACGACCGCGACGACCTCGAAGGCGTGCGGCTTGGAACACTCCACCGGGTCGGCAGGCACACCGTTGTTGATGCCGATGCAGACACCGACGTCCCAGGCCCGCGACTGGTCCTGATCGGCGACCCGGCCCTTGATGGGCAGCAGGTTGCCGGTGGTCGACGAGAACTGCAGACCGCACCGCAGCGTGCGCTCGCCGGCCGCCCAGCCCGCCTCGCCGGGGTTGATGAGGCCGATGCTGAACTTGCCGTGCGGGTCGAACCGGCCGTCGAGATAGTCCATCGCGGCGGGTGCGCACTGCTCGTCGCGCAGCTCGGTGAAACGCGTGACCGACGGGAAGCGTGATCCCGGTCCCCATTCGGTGCCGGGATACAGGCTCAGGTCGATGTCGGCGACCACCTCGAACAGATGCGTCTCGGCGCAGTCGACCTTCGTGAGGTCGCTCGCGTCGAGAGCACTCCAGGTCAGGCAATCGCCGGCGGTGGCAGTACCGAACGCTTCCCCCGCGACCGCGCCGGTCGTGCTGATGCCGGCGCCGGCGCTGTCGTCCCCGCCGTCGGCGCCCTGGAACCCCGCGACGACGAACGTCGCGATCGCCGCCAGGACGGCACCGGCCGCGACGAGCACGAGGGCGCGTCGGGTCAACCGCGCCGAGGGCGGGCGCCGGTCGGGCTTGGGCTTGTTGTCTTCGGCCATCACTTCCATCATGCCTGTTCGAGTGGACGCAGGTAGTTTCGGCTCATGGCCGACGACCCGATCGATCCCGAGATTCTCGAGATCGCCAAGCAGACCTTCGATGCCGCCCGCCAGGGAGACGTCGAGACCCTCACCGCGTACGTCGATGCCGGGGTACCGGTGAACCTCACCAACGAGACCGGCGACACGCTGCTCATGCTGGCGTCCTACCACGGTCATGCCGACGCCGTACAGGCCCTGGTCGAGCGAGGAGCCGACGTGAACCGGCTCAACGACCGCGGCCAGTCGCCTCTCGCGGGCGCGGTCTTCAAGGGCGTCGAGGCAGTGGTGCGGGTGCTCGCCGAGGCCGGCGCCGACCCGCGTCACGGGCACCCCACCGCGGAGGACACAGCGAAGATGTTCGGGCGCGACGACTACCTGGAACTCTGGCAGCGGTAGGCTTCGATTCCGTGATCGACCTCAAGTTCCTCCGCGAGAATCCCGACGCCGTCCGCGAGTCGCAGCGTATGCGGGGGGAGGACCCGGGCCTCGTCGACGTGCTGCTCGAGGCCGACGCCTCCCGTCGCGCCGCGGTCCTCGCCGGCGACAACGCACGCGCCGAGCAGAAGGCCCTGGGCAAGAAGGTCGGCAAGGCGTCCCCCGAGGAGCGCCCCGCGCTGCTCGACGGTGCCAAGGAGCTGGCCGCGAAGGTCAAGGAACTCGAGGCCGAGCAGCACGCCGCGCAGGAGGCCTTCGATCGCGCGCACCTCGCGATCTCCAACGTCGTGCAGGACGGCGTGCCCGCCGGCGGTGAGGACGACTTCGTCACGCTCGAGACCGTCGGCGAGCTGCCCACCTTCGACTTCGAGCCGAAGGACCACCTCGCGCTCGGCGAGTCGCTCGGGCTCATCGACATGGAGCGCGGCGCCAAGGTCTCCGGTGCCCGGTTCTACTTCCTCACCGGTTACGGCGCGCTGCTCCAGCTGGGTCTGCTGCAGCTCGCCGCCCAGAAGGCCACCGCGAACGGGTTCACGATGATGATCCCGCCCGTACTCGTGCGTCCCGAGATCATGCAGGGCACCGGCTTCCTCGGCCGGCACGCCGACGAGGTGTACCGGCTCGAGGAGGACGACCTCTACCTCGTGGGCACCTCCGAGGTGCCGCTCGCGGGCTACCACTCGGGCGAGATCCTCGACCTGTCGAAGGGGCCGAAGCGCTATGCGGGCTGGTCGTCGTGCTTCCGTCGCGAGGCGGGCAGCTACGGCAAGGACACCCGCGGCATCATCCGCGTGCACCAGTTCGACAAGGTCGAGATGTTCGTCTACTGCCGGCCCGAGGAGGCCGCGGCGGAGCACGAGCGTCTGCTGGCCTGGGAGCGCGACATGCTCGCCGCCATCGACGTGCCGTACCGCGTCATCGACGTCGCCGCCGGCGATCTCGGGTCGTCGGCGTCCCGCAAGTTCGACTGCGAGGCCTGGGTGCCCACGCAGGAGCGCTACCGTGAACTCACGTCGACGTCGAACTGCACGACCTTCCAGGGGCGCCGCCTGAACGTCCGGTACCGCGACGAGAACGGCAAGCCGCAGACCGCCGCGACCCTCAACGGCACGCTCGCGACCACCCGCTGGCTCGTCGCGCTGCTCGAGAACCACCAGCAAGCCGACGGTTCGGTGAAGGTGCCCGAGGCTCTCGTCCCGTTCGTGGGACGCGAGGTGCTCGAACCCGCCGGCTGATCCTCTCCACGTCGTAGGACGGCTTCCCGCCACGCCGATTGCCGTGGCGGGAAGCCGTACTCGTACCCCGACCCCTCCTGCAGAGGACCCGCGACTCCGCGGGTCCTCGTTTTTGTTTCGGACTCGAAAACAAGTCTCCTCTCGTATTACGAGATAGTGTCACGCATTGCAGATCGCTGATAGCCGTCCTAGCTTCGAATCGACCAATCAGGATCGATCGGACGGAGTCGGATGCGCACACGATCGGTATCGATGCTTCTCGCCCTCGCCGGCACCGGAACCCTTCTGATCGCCTGGGCTCTCGCTGTGGCAAGCGGTTTCGTGTCCCGCGATTCGGTTCCCTATCCGTGGGAGGTGGCATCCCGGATCCCCGGGCTCGCCACAGATACCGAATTCCTGACCGGTCTCGGTGACACGATCTGGTCGTGGTTCGCGGCACTCGTCCTCGCGTCCCTCGCCGCGATCGTCTGTGGAACCGTTATCGGCACAGTCCGCCTGCTCTCGGCGCCCGCGATGATCGTGGTCGATGCATTTCGGTCCATCCCCGCCACCGCACTCATCCCGATCGCCATCCTCCTCTTCGGCCTCGGAATCGAGATGAAGGTCGCGGTCGCCGGCTTCGCCACCTTCTGGATCGTGCTGATCAACACGGTGTACGGTGTCGCCACCGTCGAGCCGATGCGCCTGGACGCCGCTCGTTCGATGCGGTGGAGCTGGATGCGGACCCGCATGCTCGTCACCCTGCCGAGTGCGCTGCCGTCCATCGTCACCGGGATCCGTATCGCCTCGGGCACAACGCTCGTCGTGATTCTCAGCACCGAGTTGCTCGGTGCGAAGTCCGGGGTGGGGACGCTGCTCGTGCAGTACCAGCAGGCGCTCCGGACGGACATCATGTTCGCGGGGACGCTGATCGTCGGAGTACTCGGTGTCGCTCTCTACTCGGCGGTGACCCACATCGAAAGGAAGGCCCTGACGTGGGTGTATCAGTGACCGACGTCGCCATCGTCCGCGATGCGACCGACGCCCGGGACGCAAACATGTCCAGGACTCGGCCACGCTTTCCGGCCGTTCGGATCCGGCGCGCGATGAACTCGCTCACCCGATTCTGGCTCCTCGCACTGGTCTTGATCCTGTGGGAGCTTCTGGCGCAGGCGAGTTCGAATGTATTCTTCCCGCCCCCGTCCCGAATCGCGGAGCAGTTCGTCGAAGACTGGCTCGCACCGACCCCGTCGACGGCCTTCCTCTCGGAGCACTTCTATGCCACGGCGGTGGTCAGTCTGAAGCGTCTCGCCGTCGGCTGGGTGCTCGCGGCCGTGGTCGGAATCGCCGTGGGCGTACTCCTCGCGCGCAGCACCGTCGCCGCCCGGATGTACGGCCCTGTGGTCCGATTCTGGCTCGCCGTCCCGAATGCGATCCTCATTCCGATCGCAGTGAAGGTCTTCGGGGTCACCGACGCCATGAACATCTTCATGATCGCCTTCGGAACGGTGTGGCTGATCATCGTCAGCACGGCCGATGGTGTTTCTACGGTGGACAATTCGTATCTGCGGAGCGCTAGGAGTCTCCATCTGCGCGGCGTGGAGTTGTACTCGAAGGTCGTCATTCCTGCGGCACTTCCGCGTATCACGGCCGGTCTGCGAGTCAGTATCGGTATCGGTCTGATCCTCATGATCGTATCCGAATTCTTCGCCACGACAGCAGGTCTCGGGTACGAGGTCCAGCTGAGTCAGCAGACCTTCCAGTACACACGCATGTGGTCGGCCTTCGTCCTGATCGCCGTGATCGGACTTGCAACGAATGCGGCGTTCGCAGTGGTCGAGCGCCGAATCCTGCACTGGCAGCGACGAGAAGGGTTGAAAGGACAATGATCGAACTCGAAACACGGATCGATCCGAACGGACACCGCGACATTGCGCTCGAGGCGATCAATCTCACGAAGTCGTACGGGGGAGGGGAAACCCGCAAACTCATCCTCGAACCGACCTCGCTGGTGCTGCACGAGAACGAACTCGTCTCCATCGTCGGCCCCTCGGGCTGTGGAAAATCCACCCTCCTCATGATGGTGGCCGGACTGCTCGCGCCGACCGACGGTTCGGTCCTTGTGAACGACAAGGAGATCGACGGACCGCCGATGGGGCTGGCCGTCGTCTTCCAGGACTACAGCCGGTCGCTGTTCCCCTGGATGACCGTGCGCAAGAATCTCAGGGCCGCCACCTACGCCTACGGTCTGTCCCGGGCGGAGACCGACGATCGGATCGATCATGCATTGAAGGCCGTCGGTCTCCCCGGTGCGGCCGACATGTATCCCTGGCAGATGTCCGGTGGAATGCAGCAGCGCGTTGCAATCGCACGGGCGCTCGTGGTGGAACCGAAGGTCATGCTCATGGACGAGCCCTTCGCCGCCGTCGACGCACAGACGCGGGCGGATCTCGAGGACCTGGTGCTGCAGCTGCGGGACGAATACGGCATGGCCGTCGCGTTCGTCACCCACGACATCGACGAGGCCGTCTACATCGGTGACCGTGTCGTCGTCCTGGCTGCCAACCCCGGTCGTATCGTCGCGGACATCGTCGTGGATCTCCCGTCCGAACGCGACCAGGTGGAAACCAAACAGCTGGCACGTTTCGCAGAGTTGCGCAGCGAGGTGTTCCGCATGGTGATGAGACCGAGAACCGACGGCTGACGTCGTGAATCACTCCGGTCGGCCGTCGACGTCGCCGCCGACCGTATCGCTTCTCGCCTTTTCTCGAACAGGAGAACCATATGCACATCCGTCCCCACTTGCTCTCGGGTACCGCCGCGCTGTCCGTCTGCGCCGCGGTGCTGACCGGATGTTCGAGCAACTCGGACGCAGCGGTCGTCGAGGCCACGGAGAACGGTCTCGTACCTCTGCGAGTCACCACTCTCGGACTCTGCAACGAGGCTCTGCCCTGGGGCGTCGAAGAGGGGGTGTTCGCCGAGCACGGGATCGATCTCGAACTGATCAACGTCCAGAGCGGCGCCGCCGGAATCTCGGCTCTGCAGGCCGGTGAGGTCGATATTGCCTTCGTGAACTCGTACAGCGCCATGCAGGCAGTGGCGCAGGGAATCGATCTCGTCGTGGCATCGGGTGGTGATCAGTCCACCGATGATGCGAACGCCGTCGTTGTCTCGTCGGGGGCGGGGGTAACTGAGCCGAAGCAACTCCAGGGGAAGAAGGTCGGCGTCAACCAGATCGGTGGACTGGGACACATCCTCACACAGGCGTGGATCGAAGCGGATGCCGGCGAGGCATCGACCACCGAATTCGTCGCACTGCCTTTCCCGGACCTGCTGCCCGGTGTGGTCGCGGGATCCGTCGACGGGGCGCAGGTGACCGCAGCACAAGCGGTGGCCGGCGAATCGGACGGCACCACGGTGTCGCTCGGTAACCCCTTCTTCGACGGAATCGGCAGTATCCCCACCACCGTCTACGCCTCCACCGGAGGCTTCGCGGAGGTGAACGCCGACACCCTGGCGTCCTTCGCCGACGCGATGACGGAACTCGCGGACCTGGCGAACGATCCGGCGAACGACGAACAACGGTGGGCGTACACCGCGGAGTTCTGCAAGTCCACGCCGGAAACACTGGCACAGACACCCGAGCCGGAGTTCGTAGGCCGAGTCGGCATCGCGTCCTTCGAATCCCTCGTATCCCTACTCGTCGCCCGTGACTCGCTCACGGATATCGACCTCGACAGTTTCGTCCCGGAAGGAGTTCGGCAGTGAGTCACGTCCTGAGTCCCGTGGAGGGACCCGCAGCATGGAGAGGTGATGTGCTGGGGCAGACCGACAGCTGGATCCATCACTTCACGGAGGAGGAACTCGACGAACTGGAAACCGTCGGAAAACGTTTCCTCCGTGACGACCCCGATCTTCGTTTCGTCTCCCGCGAGGATTATCCGCTACCGGTCTGCTCCGAGACCATCGCCGCGTGGGGGAACGAGCTCGATTACGGGCGAGGCTTCCTGCTGGCGCGCGGTCTGCGGGTCGAGGAGTATTCGCACGCCCTGTCGGCCTCCATTTACTTTCTGCTCGGGCTGTACCTGGGAACTCCGATGCGCCAGAACCAACTCGGTGATCTGATCGACCATATCCGGGCGACATCGAACAAGACCCAGGACGATCCCACCTCGCTGAGTTCGCGCATCCGCAGCCGGCTCGGCTACCACTCGGACTCGTCGGATGTCGTCGCTCTGATGTGCCTGCACCCGTCGATGGAGGGGGGTGCGAGCAGCCTGGTCAGCGGAATGACCATCTACAACGAAGTGCTCAGGGAGCGGCCGGATCTGGCGCCACTGATGTTCGAGAAGTGGTACTGGGACTGGTACAAACAGGACCACGACGCTCCTGCTCCCGTCTACGATTCGCCGATGTGCGCATACGAGGACGGCGTCTTCAGTTTCTACGGGGGCAATCGGATCCTCTACACCGCTCAGGACTATCCCGAGGTCCCCCGATTGACGCCGGAACAGATCGAACTGCTCGAACTGCTGGAGGACATCGCGGCCCGTCCCGGAATAGCTCTGCACATGGACTTCCGGCAGGGCGACATCCAGTGGCTGCTCAACTACTCGGCGCTGCATGCCCGTACGAATTTCGTCGATTTCCCGGAGCCCGATCGCCGCCGCCATCTCATGCGGTTGTGGTTGCAGCGCAAGTCCGGTCGTCCCGTTCCGGAAGGCTTCGGACGACACGTCGTCCGCGCGAGACACCATGTCGAGCCCGACGACGAGGTGACCGGAAAGTTCAGCATCCACACCGCGTCCATCCAGCGGCACGACTGGGGGCTGTAGACCTCCTCTGCAGGAAAGGATTCGATCATCGAGCGACGTCCGGCGTCGCGGTACCCGCAGGTTCGGTATCGCGACGCCGGACGTCTCTGCGTGTCGTCCATGTCGAATCCGGTTGTTGCTGTGTGATTTCCGCTGTCCGTTCGATGTCGTGGCGGCCAGGTTAACTCTGGAAGACGGCCCGCTGTCACGATTGACATGATGCTGTCCCGCATACCAATATCGATCTATGGTGCAGGTCGATCTGCAGTCCTCTTCTTCCTCCGATCCGGAGCTCCCGCGGTACCGTTGGGTCGTTCTCGCCACCGGAGTCTTTGCTCAGGCGTCGGCAGCGACAGTGCTGCAGGGCATGCCGAGTCTCGCTCCGGCCCTGCGTGCGCGGTTCGGGTTGTCGTTGGCGCAACTGGGCATGGTGCTCGCAGCGAGCACCGTCGGTCTGCTCATCGCCCTGGTGCCGTGGGGTGCACTCGCAGATCGGATCGGTGAACGACTGGTCATGACGCTCGGACTCGTCGCGACAGGCGGGGCGCTCGTCGCTGCAGCTGTTGCTCAGAGTGTCGTGGGACTGTCCGCCGCGCTGATCGCTGCGGGAGCTGCCTGTGCGAGCGTCAACGCGGCCAGTGGTCGAGCGGTGCTGATGTGGTTCTCGCAGAGGGAACGGGGGCTGGCGATGGGGGCGAGGCAGACGGCGATACCCGTCGGTGCCGGCCTGGCCGCGCTGGGGCTTCCTGCCGCAGAACGCGCCTGGGGACTCGATGGTGCGTTCGTCGCTGCAGCGGTGGCGGTGCTCATGGGTGCGGCGGCGGCCGGGGTGTTCATCAGGGAACCTCGGGTGCACGAGACGGTGGTCGCGCGGTCGGTGTCCTCCTCGGATCCCGGTGGGGTCCGGTCCGTGGCCTGGTTGTGCGCTGTGTCGCTACTGCTCGTGGTGCCTCAGCTCGCTGTCGTCTCCTTCATGGTCGTCTACCTTGTCGACGAGCATGCGATGGCTCCCGGTACGGCTGCTGCACTGCTCGCGGTGGTTCAGTTCGGCGGTGGTGCACTGCGGATCGGCCTGGGCGCATGGTCGGATCGCTCCGGCCGCCGTCTGCCCCCTTTGATGGTTGTCTCGGCAGTGACGAGTGCACTGTTCGCCGTGTTGGCGGTGGGAGCATGGCTCGGCGGACCGATCGTGATCCCGATCCTGATGATCGCCGGCCTGGCCGGGGTCGGATGGAACGGGTTGGCCTTCACCGCGGTGGGAGAGGCGGCCGATCCTCGCCGTATCGGACTCGTCCTGGGCATCCAGAATACCGCTGTCGCAGCGGGAATGGTTCTCACCCCACCCGTACTCGGAGCCGTCGTCGAATCGGCGGACTGGCCGTTCTCGTTCGTCGTGGCGGGAGTGGCGGCGGCGTCGGCGGCGACGATCCTTGCGGTCCTGGTGCGCGGCGGCGCGCGGCGGAGGTTACGTATGTGAATCGAGTCCGTTAAACCCCTCGTCCTGTGTTGACGGTATCCCCTCGGTTGGATAACCATCTCGTAGTACGAGATGTCGTCTTGCAATGAACAGCAACGTGATTGGGAGCGCTCATGACTGCAATTCTGCCTGGGGTGGGTGCGGCCCCGGACGCCGACCGATTGGAGGTCGGCAATTCCCTCGTGGTCCAGGACTGGGAAGCCTTCACCTTCCGGGTCCACAGGCGCGCCTACCGGGACGAGGAGATCTTCACGCGGGAGCGGGAGAAGATCTGGGGCCGGACCTGGCTGTACCTCGGTCACGAGAGTGAGATTCCCGAACCGGGAGACTTCAAGACCCGCAACCTGGGTGGGCGTCCCCTGATCTTCGTCCGTGACAGTAACGGCACCGTGCAGGTCTATCTGAATGCGTGTCCGCACCGTGGGACGATCCTCTGCAGGGAGCCGGAGGGAAGGGCGAAGAACTTCCAGTGCTTCTACCACGCCTGGACCTTCCGCAATTCCGGTGAACTCGCCGCGCTTCCGGACAAGGATGCCTATCCGCAGGGCAGTGCATTCGTGGAATCGCTTTCGTTGAGGCGGGTTCCGCGCCTGGGTATCCACGAGGGCTTCGTCTTCGTCGCCTTCACCGAGGACGTCCCCGACCTGCTCGACCATCTGGGCGCTGCAGCCGACTACATGTCGATGACAGCGTCCATCGGCCCCGAGGGCATGACGACACTGCCGGGCGTCCAGAAGTACAGCGTGAAGGGGAACTGGAAACTCGCCGTCGAGAATGCCATGGACGGCTACCATTTCGCTCCCACGCACAACACCTTCGTCGGTTATCTCCGTGAAACGGGCTTCGCCGTCACCGATCACGATCAGCACGCTCACGACCTCGGTAATGGACACGGTCTGCTCGTCCTCACCGGCCACAACGGCCGGATCGGCATGGTCTGGGAGCCCCGATTCGGAGAAACTGAGAAGGAGCGGATCGTCGATAAGCGGGCGGAGATGGAAGCCCGCCTCGGCACGGAGCGAGCTGCACAGATCGCGGACGCGTCCAAGATCCTCTTCGTCTTCCCCAATCTGCTGTTGTTCGATCTGGAGGCACTGACCATCCGCCAGCTCGAACCTGTGAGTGCAGGACAGACCGACGTGCGGGCATGGCAGTTCGTCGAGATCGGGGAACCGGACGAGGTGCGGGCACTACGTCTGAAGACGATGGCCAGCTTCGTCGGTCCCGGCGGCCTCGCGACACCCGACGACATCGAGGCGTACGAAGCCGTCCAGCGCGGCATCGTCGCGACCGCGGACGTCTCCGCATATGCCGAATTCGGTGACAGCGATCTGGATTGGAGCGACATGTCGCGCGGTATGGCCGACGATCTCAGGGGGCCCACGGGTCGCTCGGTCGACGAAGGCGCGATGCGCAGTTTCTGGCGCCACTGGAGCCGGCGCATCGGCCCGGTCGCGGGCACGGATACCGGCAATGCGGAAGGAACCACGGCATGACTCTCATGGAAACGACTCCCGGAACGGCACAATCCCCCGATGACGGCAGCACGCGTGCCGTATCGCGCGCCGAGGTGGAGGACTTCCTCATCGCCGAAGCCGCGCTTCTCGACGAGTGGATGCTCGATCGGTGGCTCGAGTTGTTCGTCCCGGGTGCCTCGATGCAGATCCCCACGACCGACCAATGGGCGCTGGGCCCCGATTCCGCAGGCTATTTCGTCGCAGACGACTGGGATCTGCTCCAGGCGCGCGTCAAACGTCTCAAGAGCAGGAAGGCGCACGCGGAGAACCCGCATTCGCGCACCACCCGGCTCGTCGGGAACGTGAGAGTGCTCGAACAGTCGGGTGACTCCGTGCGTGTCGCAGCGAACTTCGTCATCCACAGGTTCCGTGACGGACACGGTTTCACCTATGCGGGTCGCTACGACCACACCTTGGAGGTCGGCGAATCCGGGTTGCGATTCCTGCTCCGTCGTGCCGTCCTGACCAACGAGGCGATGGCTCCCGGAGCACGGCTCAGTTTCATCGTCTGATCCCGCCCGCACGATCCGGGCCGCACAGGCCGTCGACGACAACGGGGGTTCCCGGAGACACATCTCCGGGAACCCCCGTCGTTCACGTCCAGGCGGGGAAGTCCTTCTTGCGGATCAGGCAGTGCACGCCCTTGACGTCGTCGACGACCTGGCTCACGGCGAGATCGGCGGCGGCACTGAGATAGAGGTACGCGACCGACGGCGGAACCTCCGCCACCTCACCGAGGATCCGGATGGCCTCACGGACGCACTTCTTCACCGCTTCGTCCAGATCCCGGTCCATGCCGATTGCGATCCAATGCTCCGAGGTCTCACCGAACGGCCCGCTCAGAGCTCCTGTCGATGCAAAGGCCTCGTCCGGGGTGAGAACGGTGAGCCGTACCGTCGTGCGCAGGGATGCCTCCAGCGCCGTCAGGGAGACCTCACCGTTGCCCTGCGCGAAGTGCGGATCGCCCATGTAGTAGCCGGCTCCGTCGACCTGCACGGGAAGATAGAGGACCGAACCACCGGCGAGATCCCGCACGTCCATGTTCCCCCCGTGCGCACCCGGCGGGATCGTGTTCAGTGCTTCCTCGGTAGCTGCCGTGACACCGGACAATCCCATGAACGGCGCGATAGGGAACGAGGCGCTACCGCTGTTCCACTCCATGGTGGCTCGTGCGCTCACGAGGTCGACGGTGCAGAACTGACTGATGATCGGAACCGCTTCACCGGTGGTGTCGTCGGCAGGACGTTCACCTGCGAGACAACCGAGACCGTGACGGCTGGACACGACCCCGTAGGGAACGCGTGGCGTCAGTTCGAGGTATTCGACCTTGAGGATGTCGCCGGGCTGCGCCCCTTCGACATGGACCGGACCGGTGACGACGTGAGGGCCGTCCGGACCGCGGGTGTGGACCACGTCGGATGCAGCGAGGTCCACGAGGTCCGTCAGCACGTCGTCGCGTGCGACGCCACGTTGGCCGAAGTAGGTAAGGGGATCACGCCCCTGGTCCTCCATGAGGCCCTCGTGGGAGATGGTGTCGAAGGTGACGGTCTCGCCGGAGGCGATGGTGAGGACGGGTTTACGGGAGGGGGTGGGCAGTCTGCCCCAGGTCAGTGCTCCGCCCTCCGCGGGGACGTAGTGCTGTCCGGGGATCGGACCGGTATGGGGCTGCAGAACGGTCACGGGGAAGACCTTTCGGGTGGCCGCCACGATATGCGGACGGATTGCCGAATCGGACGGCAGGATACGGATTTTCGATTCAGACGCTAGGCTCCGAGAGTTCCGCCCACGTTACGAGCGTGTTGAATTATGAAACGTTGTCTCGTATAGCTTGACGCTCGCTGTTCCTGTTCCTAGGGTTCGACAACAAGGGCGACCGAGTGCCCTTGGAAGGAAGGCGAATTCGGTGATTGGGAAAACGCAGCGAAAGCCGGGTCCGTCGGGGGCGGCCTTCATACGCCTGTCCGTGCCGGACATGGAATCCACCATCGAGTTTCTCGAGTACCACGTCGGTTTCGCACTCGAGGAGCATGACGAGACGCACGCCTACCTTCGTGTCGGCACCGAGCATCACAGCCTCGAGCTGGTCCACGATCCTTCCCTCACGACGTTCCGGTACGACGGGGTGGGCTTCACGGTGGAAGACGAGGCCGTCCTGTCGGACCTGGAGGAACGCGTCCGCGCCGCCGGCCACGAGGTCCTTCCGCTCACCGAAGGCATGAAGGGCCTCTGCCAGCAGGGGTTCGCGGTGGTCGACCCGAACGGCACCGTCGTCGAATTGTTCACGGGCTTCCTCGAATATGCGGAGACCCCGTGGCCGGACCTCCGTCCCCAGCGCTTCGTGCATCCCTTCGTGGTCACCGACCGCTACGAGGAGACCCTGAACTTCTATATGAACGTCCTGGGATTCCTGGCTTCGGACTACGTCGAGGACTTCACCGCGTTCCTGCGTTGCGAGGATCGCTACCACCACAGCCTCGCCGTCCGCCGAGCGGACCGGTACGCACTCGAACACGCGTGCTTCATCATGGGTGATCTCGACGGAGTGATGCGACGCCGGGCTCGTGCCCAGCACAAGCGGGTGCGTATCCTCGGCGATGTCGTGAACCATTCGGCATCCACATCCATCGCCTTCTATCTCTACGACGAGCGGCACGGACCCCGCTGGGAACTGTGCGACGGGCACCGGGTCTTCACGCCGGAGGAACACGAGACGCACAGGCCGCGTCGGCTGAAGCGGGATCCCCGCAACATCGATGTGTGGCGCGCCGCTTCCGACGACCGCACCTGGGCACACTGACATCGGCGGCCACGACGAACCCGCCGTCGACCGTGCGGAGCTCCTCGACGTTCTGAGACTCCTGACCGGACGACCGGCCCCTCACGGCGAGGAACTCGCGTCGGCACACGCGGTGCAGGACTGGATCGCGGAGCATCTTCCGGAGGTGCCGGCCGTGGTCGACCCGGCAGGAACCACCGCAAATCTCGTCTGCAGTGTCGGCTCGGGTCCGGAATTGGTGCTGTACTCGCACCTCGACACCTCGTTGACCGGGCACGGTGACCGGGACGGTGGGGTCACGGGACACGACGACGACGCTCCGCTCGGACTGGAGGAGAACGGAGATCTCGTCTCCGGTTTCGGGGTCGGGGTGACACGAGGACCCGCGTCCGCTGCCGTCGCCGCGTTCGCGGCCGCCGTACGTGCCACGGCCGACCGGCAACGACGAGGTCGCCTGACGCTGTTGCTCGCCGGTGGAGGCACGCATCGGGACGGAACCGGTGAACACGGATCCGGTGTCCGCAGATTTCTGAAGGGCAGACCGCGTCCCGCTGCGGCGATCGTCGCCAAAGGAGGGCCGGACGGTGTGCTCTACGACGAGCCGGGAGCCGTCTACCTGCGGGTCCGGGTCGGGACCCGCCGCAGCGTCGTACTCGCCCGTGAGCACGCGACACCACCCGGCGGACTCGTCGTGCATGCCGGCACGGTGATCGCGGCCATCGAACGGTGGCGCGCCGAGGTGGTCCTCGCTCCCGGCGCGGCCACCGGTCCGACCGCACGCGAAGCAGGTATCGGTGCACTGCACAGTGGTTCTCCGGAGAAACCGGATCTGTTGCCTGCCGTCCTCGATGTACATCTCTACCTGGTCACCCTGCCGGGAGACGATGTCGCCGAACTCGTCGATGCCCTGCGCAGGGTCCTACACGACGATCTTGCGGCGTGCCCTTTGGCCGAGTGCACCGTCGAGGTCACCGCTGGGCCACATCAGCGAGGCGCAGGGACGCCACCGACGACCCTGATCGCTGTGCGGACACGGGCGGCATGGACGCGTCACAGTGGAGGAAGGATGCCGCCCGAGGTGCTCGCGTGGAGGGGGTCGACCGACGGTACCGTGTTCCGCGAGCATGGCATCGCTACGGTTCGTACGGGTCCGGCTGCAGCACCTGATCCGGCGGATTCCGACCGGGACTCGGTCGCCGCCGGAGAACTGGTGCGCTATGCGCGAATCTACGCTCAGGTCGGTGCGCACTGGCTCACCGATCCCGACAGGGAGGGATAGACCGTGGGAGACGAGGACAAGGGCGCACCAGCGATCCAGGCGGTCGAGCGCGCAGCAGGGATCCTGGCCGCCTTCTCGGGTGCGCGACCGCGCCTGACACTGAACGAGATCACCGCCGTGCTCGGGACGAGCAAGGCTACCGCGCACCGGTACACGAAAGCATTACGGGCGGTGAACCTCCTGCGATTCGACCCGGCCGAGAGCGTGTACACCCTCGGTCCTCAGGTGCTCGCACTTGCGGCCGCAGCGCGGGCCGGTCTACCGGTGGTGCGTATCGCGGAACCGTTCATGGACCAGCTCCTGCGCGACATTCAGGAGACCGTCGTCCTCTCGGTCTGGGACGGCGAGAGTCCGATCGTGGTCGCTGCAGCGGACCACACGGATGCGATCGCGCGGATCACCGTCAACGTGGGGACGAGACTCTCACCCACGGCGACCGCTCAGGGCCGGGTCTTCTGCGCGCTCCTTCCCGAGGACGAGGTGCCGATGCTGCGGCGGGAGATGAAGGCGAATCCGGACTTCGCCCGCGAACTGTCCGCTATCCGAGAGACCGGGATATCGTTGAAATCGCCTGTTGTCAACGGTATTCGGACGCTGGCAGCGCCTGTCTTCCAGGGTGGGAGAGTGGTGGCGGCGCTGGCGGTGCTGTCCATCGCCGTACCTGGAGAGGTCGACATCGACCTGCAGGCACGCGAACTGCTGAAGACCGCGGAGAACCTGTCGGCAGAACTCGGCCGCGTCTGACGGGGAGGACGCCGTCTGTTGCGCGGACGACGTTCTGCCGACAGGTGACGTCCTCATCGATCGGAGGAGTGCCCCGGTGTCGTCGACAGCGACGAATCGATCAGCGGGGCAATGTTGTTCACCGCTGCCGCCGCTTCTCCGAAACCGACGCTCATCAATCTCACCTTGCCGGGATACTCACTGATGTCACCGGCCGAGTAGACGCGCGGAAGCGAGGTCTGCTGATGGCGGTCGACGAGTATCCGCCGGCGTTCCTGGGCCAACCCCCACGTGTCGAGAGGGCCGAGATCGGCGATGAATCCGAGGGCTGCGACCACACTGCCGGCGGAGAGAGTGATCGGATCGGCGCCGCGTTCACGGACGGTGACCGAGTCGATGCGCTCCTCGCCGCCGATCGCGACCACTTCGTGTGGGGTGAGAATCCGGACGCTCGACTTCTGCAACGTTGCGACACTGCGTTCGTGGGCGCGGAACACCGGACGCCGATGGACGAGTGTGACCGACGCAGCGACGGGTTCGAGACTGAGGGCCCAGTCGATTGCGGAATCGCCGCCGCCGACGACCACGACGTCCTCGCCGGCGAGATCGTCCGGTCGCGGGACGAAGTACCGGAGCCCGCGCCCCAGGTAGTCCGATCCGACGGGGAGCTCGCGAGGAATGAAGCTTCCCACTCCACCGGTGAGCAGCAATGCCTTGGCTTCGATGCGGTGCCCGAGATCGGTGGTGACGACGATTCCGTCGTCGACGTGTTCGAGAGTGGTGGCCGTGTGACCGAGGAGCAGAACCGGTTCGGCCGACATTGCCTGTGCGCGGAGTCGTTCGACCAGTTCGCGGCCTTTCACCGAGGGGAAACCGGCAATGTCGTAGATCGGCTTCTCCGGGTACATGGCCGCGACCTGTCCGCCCACCTCGGGCAGGGAATCCACGAGAGCGACGCTCATCCCGCGGAAACCGGCATAGTAGGTGGCATAGAGTCCCGCGGGCCCTGCTCCGACGACGAGCAGGTCGGTAACGGTCGTGTTCGCCGTCGCCCCGACGGTGTGAGCGGGGTCAGTCATCGGACCAGGACGCGACGACGGGATGGTCCACTCCGACACGCCCGATCTTCCGGGCGCCTCCGGGAGAGCCGATGGACGAGAAGAACTCTGCGTTGATCTCTACGAACGCGCGGCGTTCGTCCGGTACGTCCTCCTCGTGGAAGATCGAGATCACCGGGCATGCCGGTTCGCAACGTCCGCATTCGACACACTCGTCGGGGTGGATGTACATCATCCTGTCGCCCTCGTAGATGCAGTCCACCGGACATTCCTCCATGCACGACTTGTCGGTCTCGTCGATGCACGAACTGGTGATGACGTAGGCCATGTTGCCCCTTCGTCTCGTATTGCAAGTTGCTCTGTCGTAATACGAGATGGTTTCTGGGTGCGGAACGTCTGTCAATCGGTGCGCGGCAGTCTTCACGGGAGTTCACGAAGTCGTAACGGTTGCGTAGATCGACCGAGCGCGCAGCGCATTCGGGCGAATCGAGTCCGCATCCACGCCTGTCGTGTGCTGTCGACGCATGCAGACGGAGCACCGAAATGAAAATATACTCCAGGTTGGTTTTATGGGCAGAAATCGGTCTATAGGTAGAAAAATGTCGCTACTATTGAGCAATGAAGAAGGTTTTGGTGGTCTACGGAACTCGTCCCGAGGCGATCAAGATGGCGCCGGTCGTCACCGCTCTGCAGAGATCGGAAGTACTCGAACCCGTTGTCGCAGTGACCGGCCAGCACCGCGAGATGCTGGACCAGGTCAACACCCTGTTCGGTATCGAACCGAGCCACGACCTCGACATCCTCACCCAACGGCAGGGGCTGGAGGCCATCACGGCCAAGGCCCTCGGTGGGGTGTCGGATGTGATAGCCCGGGAGGAACCCGGTGCGGTTCTCGTCCAAGGAGATACGACGACCTGCTTCGCCGCGGCCCTCGCGGCGTTCTACTGCAAGGTGCCGCTCGTGCACCTCGAGGCCGGACTCCGGACGGGGGATCGCTACAACCCCTTCCCCGAAGAACTCAACCGGCGCCTGACCTCGCAACTGGCGTCGCTGCACCTGGCACCCACCCCCACCTCCCGCGCCAATCTCCTGGCGGACGGGATCGATCCCGGCGACATCGTCGTCACCGGCAATACGGTGATCGACGCGCTCTACACGGTGACCTCGCAGCAACCCTCGCTCGACAACCCGGATCTCGCTCCGCTGCTGGATCGTCCGATGGTTCTCGTCACGGCACATCGACGCGAGTCCTGGGGCGAGCCGATGGCGTGCTCGGCGCGGGCCATCGCCCGTCTGGCCCGCGCGTTCCCGCACATGACCTTCCTGCTGCCGGCACATCTCAATCCGATCGTGCGGGAGGTCCTCCTCCCGCCCCTCGCCGATCTGGACAACGTGGTCGTGACGAATCCGCTGTCCTACAGCGACTTCGCACTCGCGATGGCGGCGTCGACGATCGTGCTGACCGACAGTGGCGGTGTGCAGGAAGAGGCACCGAGCCTCGGCAAGCCCGTCCTCGTGATGCGGGAGACCACCGAGCGGCCGGAAGCCGTCACGGCGGGAACCGTCCGGCTGGTGGGAACGGACGAGGAGCTCATCGTCGAATGGGTCACCCGGCTGCTCACCCAGCCCGCGGCCTACGACGAGATGGCCCGCGCGGTCAATCCGTACGGCGACGGGAGCGCCGCCCGGCGTTCGGTGGCGGCGATCGAGCACTTCTTCGGCCTCGGACCTCGCCCCTCGGAGTTCGCGCCCGTCGAGGCGGTCGGCTCCTACTGACAGGTCCGGATACCGCGTAGTCCGAAAGGAATACGGCCGGCAGGTGCGAGAACACCTACCGGCCGTATTTTCGCGGGTGCCGTATTCTCGTGGGTTCAGCGCCACACCCCGCGGGTGTCGTACACGACCTTGCCCGCCAGGAGGCTGCGCGACAGCGACCGGAACTGATCGTGGTCCACGAGCTCGACGACGATGTCCGCCGCGGCGATGGCGTCCCGGCACCGCGCGGTGCGCACGCTCTCGTATCCGAGGAGGGTGTCGGGAACCTCGTGCACGAACGGATCGGCGAGCAGGAGTTCGATGTCGGGCAGCGCCTTGGCGATGAGCTCGACGACGTGCAGGGCCGGACTCTCCCGGATGTCGTCGACGTTGGCCTTGAACGTCAACCCCAGACACGCGACCGTCGGATTCTTGAAACGCGAACAGGTTTCGATGACCTGCTGGGCCACGTAGTTCGGCTTGGAATCGTTGATCTCGCGTGCGGTACGGATCAACTTCGCCGAACCCGGCGACGCGCCGACGATGAACCACGGATCGACCGCGATGCAGTGCCCGCCGACACCGGGGCCGGGAGAGAGGATGTTCACCCGGGGATGGCGATTCGCCAGCCGGATGACCTCCCAGACGTCCAGTTCGAGTTCGTCCGAGACGTACGACAACTCGTTGGCGAAGGCGATGTTGATGTCGCGGTAGGCGTTCTCGACCAGTTTCGCCATCTCGGCGCTCGCGGCGTCGGTCAGGCAGATCTCACCCTGGCAGAAGACGCGGTAGATCGAGGCGGCGCGCTCGGCGCACAGCGGCGTGATCCCACCGACCACGCGGTCGTTCGTGATCATCTCGATCATGATGCGGCCCGGGAGCACCCGTTCGGGGCAGTGGGCGACGTGGATGTCCGGCAGACCCTCGTCGGCGTGGGGGAGATGGAGATCGGGTCGCAGTTCGGACAACCACCGGCTGACGCTCTCGGTGGTACCGGGCGGTGAGGTGGATTCGAGCACCACGATCTCCCCGCCGCGCAACTGGGGGGCGATCTGCTCGGTCGCCCGCCGCACGTACGACAGGTCGGCGGTGTGATCGGCGTTGAACGGTGTCGGCACGGCGATGATGTACGCGTCGGCGAGGGGAACCGTGTCGGTCGCGCTCAACGTCCCCATGGCCACGGCGCCGGCGAGGCTCACCGCGAGATCGGGTTCGGCGAACGGCACCTCGCCCCGCGAGACGGCCGACACGATACGGGGATCGATGTCCACGCCGATGACGTCGATGTCGCGGGTCGCGAGGACGACGGCCGTCGGCAGGCCGATGTAGCCGAGTCCTACGACGGCGACGGTGCCGCTGAATGTGTCAGCCATGATGCTTCCTCGGGGTCGGGAGTTTCTCGGGACGCGGATAGGGCGGGGTGGTGCGGAAACGCTCGCGGGCGAGCAGGATCAGGAACGCGGTGTTGGTCGTGAGATAGCGCCGCCACATCCGGCGCGGTTCCTGCAGGAGGCGGTAGGCCCACTCCATGCCGGCGCGCTGCCACCGCTCGGGTGCGCGCTTGGTGATCCCGGCGAGGACGTCGAACGAGCCACCCACACCGTGACGTATCGGGACGTCCAGCACGTCCTCCCAGCGCCGCAGGAAGTTCTCCTTGCGAGGAGAGGGCATGCCGAGGAACAGCATGTCCGCGCGGGACTCGCGGATGGCCCGGGCGATCGACTCCTCCTCGGATTCGTCGAAGTAGCCGTGGTGGGCACCGGCCATGCGGAGGCCGGGATACTTCGTGGTGAGGACGTCGACGAGGGCGTCGAGCACCGACTGCTCCGCGCCGAGCAGATAGACGGAGCGGTGTTCGGTGTCGGCCGTCGCGAGCAGCGAGGTGAACAGGTCGATTCCGGCGACGCGTTCGGGCAGCGGATACCCGAGGAGATTGCCCGCCCACACGACCGCCTGACCGTCGGCGAGGAGTATGTCGCACTCGAGCAGGGATTCGCGCAGGGCCGCGTCCTTGCGGAGGCGAACGGTCTTCGCGGCGTTGACGACTCCGACGGTCATCGGTTCTCGACGCTCGAGGGCGTCGCGGCACCGTGCCACGGCCTCGTCCATCGTGACGGCGTCGAGCGGCATCCCGAACAGGGTCGCCGACGTGCGGGTGCCGGTGGTGGGGTCGGCGGTCATCGGGTTCCTCCGAATTCGTTGCGCTGCAGCCACGCGTAGAGCATCCAGCCGAGTTCGTACGGGCGGCATTCGTAGTCCACGACTCCGGCGGGAAGGAGCCGATCGAGTCCCGGCAGTTCCGAACCCGGACGCAGGGCGGTGGCCGCGGCAGCCAGCGATCTCGCGGCCTTGCGCGGTTCACGCCGACCGACCTTGCGCCAGACGACGTCCTGGGACTCGCAGACGAGATCTGCCAGCGCCTCGGGATGGCTCTGCAGCCAGTCGATCCCGAGTTCGATTGCGGCGGTGTGGTCGTCGCCGCCGGCTGTGGCGAGATCGAACAGCACCATCGGCGCCATCGCGTGCTGGTGGACACTGTAGACGGGGAAGCGCTCGACCACGCTGTGCCCACGCGAGTCGTAGTGCCACCACCACTGACCGGCCTCGCCCTGCAGCGCGCAGATCCGGGTGGCGCACGCGTTCGCCGCGGCGAGCGCGACGTCGTCGTCCGTCGCCGCGGCCGTCCGGGCGAGTGCCTGGAGGGGATAGACCTGGTCGGCGAAGGACCCGATGTGCCGGCGCAGTCTGCTGCCCGTGCCCACGGGAATCATGTGGGGGAAGAGACCACCGGGACCCTGCGCGGCGAGGATCCGTCGCTTCAGCGTCTGCACGAGACCACCGGAATCGAATTGTGTGCGCGCGGCGAGTGCGGCAGTGAGGGCCCAGGACGCGTCGACCGTCGCCAGGGGGCTGCCGCTCTCGCACCGGCCCCGGAGTTCTTCGTAGAGCGCGGAATCGACCGAGCCGGTGATCTCGGCGCAGGCCCACACCGCGAGCGCGAGGGCGCCGGTGTCACGGTGGCCGAGGGCCCGGATCCCCGTCCGACGGGCGAGCTCGGCGGCCGTGTCCCCGTGGAGCACACTGCGCTGCACGTGTTCGGGCAGCAGGTGCAGTCCGAGGGCGGCGATCGAGGTGTAGCGCGTGCTCCGCCCCTCGAGCCGGAGTTCGGTACCGAACGATGTCCTCGTGCCGCGTGCGGTCTGGGGGAAGCCGTCCCCGTCGTACATCCGGGTGAGCCCGCGTACGGCGAGATCGGTCAACTGGATGACGCGTACGGCCGTCTTCGGTCGGGTGCCGCTCCGGGGCGGTACGTGGTCGCTACCGCTCTGCGGCGGTACAGGGTCGCTGCCGCTCTGCGGGGGTGCGTGATCTTTGTGCAGTCCTGCCGCAATCTTCATGGGGACTCCTTCGCGGGACGAATGCCGTGTCCGTGGAGTGGATGAAAGTCTGTGAATGGCGGAAATAACTGATGCAAGGATAGCTACTGAGCTAGAAAAAGTCCTAGAGTTTGTTTAAGCCTTGTTGGCGGACTTCGGATGTGTTTTAGTGGGAACCACGATCGAAATTTCGGACCCATCGACATTCCTCTGCGGGGTCTGCCGTCAGCCTGGGCTCCGTCGCCGAAGACAAGGTGTTGATCATGAAAGTGCTTCTGTCTCCCGTCGTTTGCGCACCCGGCCGCAGCACCGAGGGGGTGTGGGAGTCGTGATCGAACTGATGCCGCGCAACGTCCGCGAGGTCGCGCTGTTCGGCGCCCACTGCGACGACATCGCCATGGGGGTCGGCGGAACACTGCTGACCCTGTCGGCGGCGTGCCCGAACCTGCGCGTGCGTGCCTTCGTCCTCTCCGGCGGCGACACCCCGCGAGAGATCGAGGAGAACCACGCGCTCCGGGCCCTGTGTCCCGGAGCGGACGTGATGGTCCGCGTGCTGGACATCCCGGACGGGCGTGCCCCGGGGTACTGGGAGGGGATCAAGATCGCACTCCAGTCCTTCCGCTACCACACCGAACCCGACGTGGTGTTCGCTCCGCAGCGCGCCGACGCGCATCAGGACCATCGGTTGCTCGCCGAGATGGTGCCGACGGTCTTCCGCGACCATCTGGTCCTCGGCTACGAGATCCTCAAGTGGGAGGCGGACACGCCGTCCACCTCCGTGTACCACCCGCTCACGAGGGATGTCGCGGCGGAGAAGGCGCGTGTGCTGCTCAAGCACTATCCGTCGCAGACCGATCACGACTGGTTCGACGAGGAGTCGTTCCTGGGCCTGTCCCGTCTCCGCGGGGTGCAGTGCCGGTACCCGCACGCCGAGGCGTTCGTCCTGGAGAAGGCGGTCGTCCGGTTCGGCGGGCAGGGCGCCTGAGCATTCACCACAACACGTCGGCCGGGTTCTCCGAGGAGGGGAGCCCGGCCAACAGGTCCTTCCAGCTGCCGGCAGCGGCATCACGTGCGCTGATCGTCGTCACCGGCAGTGGCCAGACGATGCCGAGATCCGCGTCGTCGTGTGCCACCGCGAGATCCTCACGCGGATCGTGCGGCCGGTCGATGCGGTAACAGACGTCGGTGACGTCGGCCAGCGCCTGGAAACCGTGCAGGAATCCCGGCGGTACGAACAGGTGGGCGAACTCGACGTCGTCGAGCAGGAATGCCTGTGAGCGGCCGAAAGTGGGCGATCCGGGACGGATGTCGACCAGCACGTCGTGGATCGCTCCATGTGCACAGCGCACCAGTTTCGCCTCCCCGTCCCCGGAGCGGCCGTGCATGCCGCGCACGACGCCCCGGACAGAGCGGGACTGTGAGTCCTGCACGAAGTCGGATGCCCGGACGGCCGGCGAATCGGGACGGCTCCGGAGGTAGGCGTCGAATTCGGTCGCGTCGAACGTGCGGGTGAACAGGCCTCGCTCGTCATGGAACGGTTCGGGGCGGAGAACGAGAACACCGGCCAGGTCGGTGGTGTCGATACGCATCGCAGGTCTCCCTCGTGTCTACGGGATGGGAAAGTGCGTCAGACCGGCGCGTTCAGACGGACGGCCACCCGCCCGGCCGCGCTCGTCAGTCGTTGTTTCGCCGGGTACAACATCCGGACCGGGCCGGGAGCCACCGTGACGGACGCGAGCGCGACAGCGGCACGCAGGGAACGCCGGTGGGTGAAGGCGTCACGGGCCGCGATCCGGGCGGCGGGCAGATCGTTGCGGAGGAAGGCGGACCGGGCCCGACGCAGTGCCTGGTCGTAGCGGAGCCTGCGCACCGTCTCGTCCAGGGCCTCGTGCTCCTCGGGGGTCGTCGCCAACGCCGCGCCCGCCTGGAACGACCGGATCAGCTGCCGTTCGAAGGTCGAGACGGTGGCCTCGTCCCGCGAATCGGAGTCGCCGCGCAGGCGGTACCGGGCGAGCCGGTCGGGCAGCATCTGCACCTCGAAACGGTCGGCGAGGCGGAGCCAGACGATCACCGATTCGTCGACGTCCTCGATGCCCGACGCGTAGGCGTTCACCGCGGACCACGCCTCACGGCGGATCGCCGCCGTGTAGTAGGGGACCTCGCCGCCGAGGACGTCGAGCAGTGAGAGGCGTCCGCGCCCCCGCCGGTTCCCGCCGGCCCCGATCGACCGCATGTACCCGGTGGGCAGCAGTCCCTCGGCATCGGTGAACAGGTGGGCGTCCACCGCCACGGCGTCGATCTCCGGCCGGGCGTCGAGCACGGCACCGACCCGCGTGCAGAAGCCCGGCATCAGGTGGTCGTCGCTGTCGAGGACGCACAGGTACCGTCCGCGCGCCGCCTTCGCCGCCGCAGCGATCCCGCCCGCGTAGCCGCGATTCTCCTGGCGCACCAGAATGATCCGCGGGTCGTTCAGATACCGCCCGACCACGCGGGCCATGTCGTCCGACATGCCGTTGTCGACGATCACATGTTCCCAGTCGTCCCGTTTCTGCGCGAAGACGGATTCGATCGTCTCGGCGACGTAGTCCTCGGTGCGGTAGGCGGTGGTGAGGAAGCTGAAGGTCGGTTCCATGTTCGAACTCCTCGGAGAAACTGTGGGGAGCAGGCGGGTGATCAGGAAACGGGGTCGGCGACGTCCTCGCGCCGCACGTGTCCGGGCGGGTCGCCGCTCGGCAGGACGGTGTGGAGGTGGGCGCCGTCCTCGTCGTGCCACCGGACGGTGATCGCGTCGTCGCGCAGGGCGACGGCGAGTCCCGACAACGCCGGTTCTCCGGCGCTGCCCGGCGTCAATGTCGTCACCAGCGCGACCGGAGTCTGCGCGTGCACGACACTGCCGACGAGCCATGCGGGGACGCGGGATTCGAGCCGGTGCGACCACCAGCCCAGATTCGTGTCGGTGTCGCCGCGGATCTCGCTGCGGATCGGTTCTCCGGAGGACGCGGCGTAGGCGAGCTGCAGGGCGGGTGCGTCCTCTCGGAGGGCGAGATGGCCGCACCCGGCGGGTCGGACGTCGAGGGAGGGGTGCAGTGGCCAGGCTGTGCGGAACTCGTGGTGGCCGGCACCGGTGAACAGGTCCACCACCACCGCGGTGACACGGTCGGGCGGTGCGATGAGCCACCTGCGGTGTACGACGGGTTCGTCGAGTCGGAGGTAGCCGTCGTGCTCGGCGTCCACGAAGCCGGCTGCGGTGTCCACGGAATGCGTGTGCACCCGTGCGTGCTGCCGCCAGAGGAAGGCGCCGCCGATGACGGATTGGTCGAGTCCGTCCACCGAGGCGGTCGGGTGGGCTCGTGTGCCCCGATGTGCGGACCGCCAGTCGGGATGGCCGTAGTAGCTCGTCACACCCGGATGTCCCACGAGTTCGTGGCCGTCGGCACTCAGGGTGACCGCGAGTGCGTCGGCGTGGCCGTGCGCTGCGATCGACAGGTACCCGAGGGGGCCGACGTCCATCGTGATCCGGCGTCGCCCGGAGCGCAGCACCACGAGGCCGCCGTCGGGCGCGTGGAAGCTGCCGAAGGGTTCGCCACGAAGCACGTCCTCGGTGGCTTTCGTGGGGGCGTCGAGCCATCCGGCGGCCGGCGATCGAGTGCCGGCCCGTATCGCATCGGGTATGCCGAGGGCGGCCCCCACGAGACCGAGATGATCGCGGACGGTGCGCACGGGCGACGCGTCGAGGCGCAGGGCGAACCCTTCGTCGTCGTCCCCGTAACGCGGTGCCGGGTCGTGGTCTCCGACCACCGCCGCGAGGTACCGGGCGCTGCGCGTGATCGCGTTCGTGAGCAGGACGGGCGCGTATCCGTCGCGTCGCCGGAGCATCTCGGCGACGAGGAGCAGCAGTTCGGCGGTGAACATCTGATAGCCCACGGCCTGTTCGGCACCGCTGCCGTCGGGCAGGATCTGCCGGTCGGCCTCCGCGCACAACGCGGTGACGGCATCACGCTCCCATCGCGGAGAGGGCCGTAGATCGGGGAACAACAGTGCCACAGTGGCGAGGCCCGCGAGTTCACCGATCAGGTGATTGTTCGCCGAGCTGTACAACGAGCGTTCGGCCCAGCACCGGCGGGCGCTCTCCGCGAGCATGCACACGACGGCGCGAAAACGGGCGACGGTGAGACGCGGACTGTGCCGCAGCCCCTGCAGCGCGACGGCCACCGAGATCGCGCGGATGCCCGCCTCGAACGCTCCGCGCCAGGCGATGCCGCGTCCGGGGGGATTGGCGGCGATCCACGAGTCCAGCTGGTCGAACGCCTCGGCGGCGTAGCGATCGTCGCCGGTCAGGAGCCAGGCCTGCGCCATCCACGGAAGGTGCTGCAGCCGGTTCAGTTCCCAGATCCATTTCGGGTCGCCGGCCGCGGTGCGGTGATCGATGCGGTGACCGGGCAGCGCCGGCCAGTCGATCCCGCCGAGGGGGTCGTGATTCCAGTCGATCTCGGGCCCGAGTGCCGCCTCCGGATAGCCGAAGTAGGCAAAGCGGTGATCGAGAACCCGATCCGCGGCGACGAGCGTGGCGGTGGCGATCTCGGTTCCGGCGAGGGTGTCGGCCTGTTCGTGGCCGAGGAGCACGGGACGGCCCTCGGCTGCACGGAAACGGTCGAGGGTGCCACACCAGTCGAGGTCGGGTCCGACGAGCTGCGCGTCGGTGAACGATCGGGACGGAAGTCGTTGTCCGACCACGCGGCGGACCCGCCATTCGATCTCGGCGGGTTCCATCGCGCGGAGCCGATGTGCGTACCAGGTGAGTCGTTGCACGGGACCTCCGTTACGAGGTGGTTGCACGGGACCTCCGTTACGAGGTGATCGACAGGGGATCGGCACGGTGCGAATCCTCACCGTAGCAAAATCAAAGTCTGTAGATTGCCGCTTAATCAGACTACAGGTATGTTTAGCGCGAGCGCATCCGAACCGAAGGTGGGCCCATGGCACCTCCGAAGAAACTCGTCGCCGTCCAGCACCGCGTGCGGCGTATGCATCCACTCGCCGCCCCGATGAGCCGTGAACTCCGCAGGATCGCCGCGGCGGGCCCCGACGAGATCCGCGCCTTCCAGGAAGGTCGGCTCCGTGCGATGACGCGATGGGCGGCCGTCGCCTCGCCGTTCTACCGGCAGTGGTTCCGCCGCGAGAAGGTGGACCCGCGTGAGATCCGCACCCTCGACGACCTGCGGCGCCTGCCCGTCCTCCGCCGCAACGACCTGATGGACCGTCCCGAGACGTTCCGGGCCTATCCCGCGCGCGCGATGTGGGAGGCCCATTCGAGCGGAACGTCGGGCCGGGCCGTCACCGTCTACCGGACCCCGGGCTCGTCGGTCTACGAGATGCGGGTGCTCGAGCGGCAGTGGAGTTGGTTCGGCCTGCCGCGTGCCCCTCGCCGGGTGACGCTGGGCGGCAGCGACTTCGCCGCCGACCGTTCCGGAAACCCGACCGAGATCGTCCCCGGCGCACGACAGCTGCTGGTGTCGAGTTACCGGCTCACCCCCGACGATCTGCCCACGATCGTGTGGGACATCCGCAGGTTCGGTCCCGACGCGATCGACGGCTGGCCGTCGAGCATCTGTCTGCTCGCGGAACTGCTGTACGAGCAGGGGGAGCAACTCCCGGTCCGCGCCGTCCTCACGTCCTCCGAGACGATGCGGTCCGCCCAGCGCGCCCTGATCCGCGAGGTCTTCCGAGGCCCGATCGTCGATCACTACGGTCAGACGGAGCGCGTCGCGATGGCGGGCACGTGCGAGGCGGGCACGATGCATATCTTCCCCGACTACGGCATCGTCGAACTCGAACCCGTCCCCGGCGTCTCGGACAGATGGGAGATCATCGGAACACCCTTGCACAACTGGGGTTTCCCGATCTTCCGTTACCGGACGGGCGATCTGGTCGGACCGGCACCGGAAGACGGGTGCGCGTGCGGTCGGGCATTCCCCACCCTCGGAGCGCTCGACGGTCGGGTCGAGGACGCGTTCACCGCCGCGGACGGCAGGCCGCTTCCGTTGCCGTCCACCGTGATCGACAACGTCACCGGTGTCCGCGAAGCGCAGATCGCGCAACTTGCTCCCGGGCGGTTCGAGATCCGGATGGTTCCGGGCGTGGGCTTCGACGCCGAGCGTGTCGAGCAACAGTACAGACGCAATGTCGAGCGGTTGTTCGGCCCGGGACAGGAACTCCGCGTGGTGACCCTGGATGCCGTGCCGCGCACCGCCTCCGGAAAACTCAAGACGGCCGTGGTGGAGGGCGGGGGAGACCGTGCCGTTCCGGCGGCCGTGGCCGAGGCCTTCGCCGGCTATCGCCTGGGTCCGGGAGAGTGAGGCGTCATCCCGTGTACAGGAGAACGGGGCGCCGCCGCGGACCCGGAGGATCCCGGCACCGCTACCGATCCGGAGGATCGAAGGGCCGTACGGTGTCCCGCATCCTGCTCGTCGTGCTGGTGACGACGTCGTCGCTGTCCTGCGCGGCGCCCACCGCGCGCGACACCACCGCGAATGCGGCGTCGACAGCGATGTCCCTGCCGGGTATGCCCGCGACCGGTGAGCCGACCTTCCCGAGAACCGCCACCTACTATCTCGACCAGGATCGCCTCCCTCCGATGGAGGAGCTCGCCCGATACGATCTCGTGGTTCTCGATCACGAATGGGCGCATCGTGTTCCGGAGTCGTACTTCGACGGGCTCCGGTCACGGAACCCGCGTGTCCGTCTGCTCGCGTACATGAACCTCGTCGACCTTCCGGGAGCGTTGGGATCGCCGGGATACTGGGCCGATCGGTACGCCCTGTGGCAGTTCGACGGCCCGAACAGCAGCGCCTTCCCGGAGGAATGGCTCGCCACCACGGCATCGGGAGAGCCGGTCAGCGAATGGCCCCGGACGACGATGACCAACCTCACCGACGTGGCCCCGCGGATCGACGGCAGGATCTATGCCGAGTACGCCGCGGAGTGGGTCGCCGATCAGGTCTGGTCGACCGGGATCTGGGACGGTGTCCTCCTCGACGTCTGGGGGGATCGGATCTACTCGGCCGATGCGGACGCGTGGGACATCGACGGCGACGGTGTGGACGAACCGGATTCGCAGATCTACGGCCCCGACGGGCCGTGGGCGCGGGGACTCACCGTGGCCGAGCGGATCATGCGGGAGCGTATGCCCGACGCGATCATCGTCGCGAACGGCGATCGCAGCCCGGTCGACGGCCTGCTCGACGGGCGGGCCTGGGAGAGCTTCGCGGATCCGATGGTCGAGCGCGATCCGGGCATGGACCTCGACCGCTATCTCGAGACGAGTGCCGGAGGGGGACATCGATCACCGGGAGTGTGGATGACGATCGACCGCCTGGGAACGGGCCGGAGTGTGGCCGACACCTATCGACGAGCGCGCTTCTTTCTCACGGCCACGCTCCTGGGAGACGGTTACTGGGCGCCGATGCTCCTGCACTACGGCAGTACCGCCTACTACGACGAGATGGACGGGGCGGGACTCGGCCCCGGTTATCTGGGCCTGCCCGTCTCCGACGCCGGTCTGCAGGGCGACGCGGGACGGACCGTGCTCCGCCGGGACTTCGAGAACGGGATCGTCCTCGTGAACAGCGGGGACAATGCCGAACACGTGTACCTCGAGGGCCCCTACCGTCACCTGCAGGGGACGCAGGACCCGAGCGTCAACGACGGCAGCGTCACCGACGAGGTGGTGCTCGAACCGCTGGACGGCCTCATCCTCCTGCGGACGGACTGACCCGGTCGATCTGCCCGTCAGTTCGACCGGCCCGTCAGTTCGGTGAGCAGGGCCTCGAACGACCGTGCGGTCCGGGAGATCCGGTACTCGCGTTCCGCGCGTTCGCGGCCGTTCGCGCCGAGGCGGCGCGCGAGTGACCGGTCGGCGGCCAGCACGCACAGTCGTTCCGCGAGTGCCGCGGCGTCTCCGACCGGGACGAGGAAGCCGTCGGTCCCGTCGGTGACCATGTCGGGCAGGCAGCCGCATTCGGTGGCCACCACCGGAAGACCGGCGGCCATGGCCTCGATGACCGTGATGGGTGCACCTTCGTGGACGGACGACAGCGCCGACACGTCCAGTCCCGGCAGCAGTGCTCGGACGTCGCGGCGCACACCCGTGAACACGGTCCGGCCGGAGATACCGAGATCGCCGGCGAGCGAGCGTAGTTCGGATTCTCTCTCGCCACCTCCGATGACCAGCAGTCGCAGTTCGGGACGGGTGTGTGCGGCGATTCGTACCGCTTCGAACAGCACCTGGTGTGCCTTCTGATGGCTCAGCCGCGCGACGATACCGACGGCGAAGGCGTCAGGGGACAGCCCGAGTGCCGTGCGTGCCCGGTCGCGGTCCTCCTCGGTGGGTGGATCGCCGAGGTCGATCCCGTTGGTGATGACCACTTCTCGTGTGCGCGACCACGGCCGGCGGGCGACTCCCTCCTCGCGGCGCAGATAGTCGCCCTGGCGCGGTCCCAGCAGCACGAGGGCGTCGGAAAGGAAGAGGGTGGACACGGCCCACCGGGGAAGGCACCGCTTGCCGATGCTCGTCAGATCCATGTCGTGTGCGGCAACGAGATTCGCGGGTGTCCGGGCGAGTCGCGCGGCCGGCCTGCCGAGTGCCAGGGCAGCGTGGTGGTGGTGTGTCACGAGCACGGCGTCGGTGCGGTCGGTACGCAGCATGCGCACGAGCCGCGTCAACCGGCGCGGGTCGTAACGGCCGGATCGGGGGACGACCTCCACCTCGAATCCCGCGCGCCGGTACTCCTCGGCGAGCGGGCCGGCTTCGCGCAGGCACACCAGACGGGGGCGCACGACCGACGGATCGAGGTGCCGGAACACCTCGAGCATGAGGACCTCGACGCCCCCGACGAACGTCTGGTCCAGCACGAGCGTGAGGCGGACGGGATCCGTCCGATCGGCTCGCTCCGCCGGCCGTGCGGGTCGCACGATTCGAGACCGTGCGGGGCGCACGATTCCGGACCGTGCGGCTTCCACGAGGGCGGTCTGGGCGCCCTCGACACTTCGGAGGAGTGTGAACTCCGATTCCACGCGTTCCCGCGCGGCTCGCCCCATCTTGCGGGCGAGTTCGGGATCGTCGAGCAGTTCGAGCATTCCGTCGGCGAGTGCTCGTTCGTCGCGGGCAGGCACGAGTCGGCCGGTGACCCCGTCGACCAGCATCTCGGGGACGCCGCCGACGGCCGTGCACACCGCGGGGCGGCCGGAGGCCATGGCTTCGAGCAGGGCCATGGGGAAGCACTCGATGCTGTACGACGACAGGACGACGAGATCCAGTGCGTGGAGGATGCGGGGGATGTCGCTGCGCGCACCGGTGAAGACGACATTCGCGCGCAGACCGGCGGCGTCGGAGATCGCTTCGAGGTCCTCGCGGCACGGACCGTCGCCGATGACGAGGAAACGGACATCGGGTCGCAGGTCGACGACCCGCCGTGCGGCGCGGAGAAAACAGGCGTGGTCCTTCTCCGGACGCAGTGCCGCCACGATCCCGACGGTGGGAGCATCCGCGGGCACGCCGAGTTCGGGCAGCACGCTGCGATCGTCGGTGGTGTCGTACAGCGACGGATCGACCCCGTTGTACACGACGGTGATCTTCTCGGGTGGGTAGCCGAGATCGTCGGTCATGAATGCGCGCTGGGCTTCGGCCACACCGAAATAGGAGTCCGTGAGCGGATCGAGGCACCGGTCGATCTGTCGCCGGAGCCGGCCGCGGGGTTCGGGATCACCGCAGTGGTGGACCCACACCACGACGTGCGGAACCCGGGCGAGGAAGGCCGCAACCCGTCCCAGCGTCTCGGCGTTGTATCCCCGCGTGATCACGATGTCGGGACGGAACCGGCGCATCTCCCGCACCAGATCGACCAGGGCGCGCACCATCTGCCGCTTGGTCCTGCGCAGCGCCGTTGCGGGAATCGACGATTCGACCAGGTCGGAGAACAGCGCGCCGGGTTCTCCGATGCAGACGGCACACGAGGTGAAGCGCCGGGGGTCGAGTCGTGGGAGCAGGGTGGTGACGTGCCGTTCGGCGCCGCCCACACCGAGATCCGGCACGACATACATCAGTCGCAGCGGACGGGACATCTGCCGACCTCCCTGTAGAGGATGTCGAAACGCCGTGACACGACGTCGACGTCGAATTCCGTGCACACCCGGCGCCAGGCGCCGGCGCCGAGACGGGCCCGCTCCGCGTCGTCGGTGACGACCTTCCGGAGGGCGGCGGCGAGGGCGTCGGGATCATCGGGTGGGACGAGGATTCCCGAATCGGCGTCGACGAGATCAGGTATCCCGCCGACCGGACTGGCCACCACACACAATCCGGCCGCCATGGCTTCGAGGATCGCCATCGGTTGACCTTCGTTCCGGGACGGCAGCACGAGGATCCGGCTGTCCCGGAGCAGTCCGGAAACCTTCTCGGGTGCCGTCCATCCCGCGATGGTGACGGTGTCGTCGATACCGAGTTCGGCGACCTGCTGTGCGGCCGCGTCCACGGCACCGTCACCCGCGATCGTCAGATGCGCGCCGGAGACCGCTCCTTCGTGCGCGAGTCGCGCCCATGCCTCGAGCAGGACGAAGGTGCCCTTGCGTTCACCGACCTCGCCGAGGAAGAGCACGTTCACGGGTCGCCCGTCCGGCAGTTGGGAAACGGGCGTCCGGGGCCGGACGGCATTGGGCACGACGACGATCCGGGCGCGGGGCGCTATCTCCTGCAGGCGGCACGCCCACCTCTCCCCGAGTGCGATCACCGCGTCGGCCTCGGTGAGGGTCGCACGGATGACGGCCCGGGCGGGCTTGGGGCACAGGGAGTAGAAGCGGTGGAACTCGGCGCCGTGGACGTGGAGGATCACCGGGATGCGGGCGGCGCGTGCGATCCATGCCAGCGTGGCCTTCCGGACGAAGCTTCCGTACGAGGCGGTGTGGAGGTGTACGACGTCGGGTCGCCTCCGGATCACCGTGTAGGTGAACGAGACCAGCCCGACGGCGAAGGCGACGATCCGGAGGGGGATCGAACCGTTGCGATGGGTGCCGATGTGTTCGATGTGCCAGTCGCTCCACAGATCGGTTCCCTGCATCGTGCGGACGAACGAGGCGACACCGCCTCGGGTCGATGTGCTGGTGGAGACCCACAGCGCCCGTGGGGCATTCATGACGAGACCTCCTCCGGGGATCTCTCGGGATCCCGCTTCCGCGGGACGAACCGGTCGGACCATCCGATCGCCACACCGGCGATGAGCAGTGCCATCGCATTGGTGACATCGAAATTGCGGAGTTCGGCGGTGAACCCGGTGACGAGCAGGCACAGCACGGCGAGGACGGCCGCGATCGCGAGCGGTTGCCCGGTGAGCCGACCCGGTGGCAACCTGCGGTAGGCGCGGACGAGTTGGACGACGAGCAGCACGAGCACCGTGATCCACAACAGACCACCGACGATGCCGAGTTCGGCGAAGATCCCCAGTTCCGTGAAGTGGGCGTCGATACCGAATCCGCCCTCCCACGGGATGCTCGGTCCCCACGCCCGGTGGAAGAAGGTGTTGACGGACACGAAACGCGCGACACCCCACCCGGTGAGCGGTTCCTCGCGGATCGCCCAGAAGGCCGTCGCCATAGCGTTGAGCCGGTCGTGGATCTCGCTCGTCGAACCCACGCCGCCGGCCTTCCGGTCGGCGCTGGTGAAGGTCGACCAGTTCATCGCGACCGCGACCACCATCGCCGTGGCCGTCAGGGCGAAGGCGCGGCGGAAGCCGCGGGCGCACAGCAGTCCGACGAGGACGACGATCCCGAACGCCAGCCACACCGCGCGTGTGTAGGTGAGGAAGACGCCGTAGGCGCAGGCCACGGCGATCACGGCGGCGAGGCGCCGGAGCCAGACGGGTTCGGATCTCTGCGAGGCCAGGACGACCGTGACGATGAATCCGAAGATGAGGATCGTCCCGTTGCCGACGGGCTGATTGGTGACACCCACCGCGCGGCCCGGCCAGTGCTCGTTCTCGAGCATGTAGCGCGGCCACACCAGAGCGGTCGGGCCTTTGAGCTGGAAGATGCTCATCATCGCCGAGAACGCCGCGATGGCGGTGACGGTCCAGAGCATGCCCCGCACCGCACGCTCCCGGTCGAAACTCAGGCGTCCCATGACGAAGACGGCGAACGGGATGACCGTGCCGATGATGATGAAGCGGGACACCGAGGTGGGTTGACTCGTCAGGGGAACCACCGCGGGGAAGCGGTGCGAGGCGAACATCGACCAGAAGTTCCACAGGACGAACAGGCCCATGAAGATCTCGAGCATGCCCAGCTGCCGGATGCGATCGGGGCGCACGGTGATCCAGAGCCCGAACGACCCCAGCGCGACCGCGAAGAGGAAGACGAACAGATCGACGGGCAGCATGGGGATCTCGGGTGTGGGGAGCCGGAAGAACATTGCGACGATCAGCACGAGCACCGCGGTGGCCGGGTGGTAGACCGCCGCGGCGATGACGGCCAGTCCCACCGCCCCGGGCAGGATCAGCGCAAGCAGTTCGCCCGGGAGGACGAATGCGGCCAGGGCCGCGGCGACGAGCAGGCCCGCAGCCGTGGCGGCCGTGAGCGCCGCGCGTCCGAACCGGGCTCCCGACGATCGGATGCCCGGCCGGACGGTTCCTGCGGTGGTCATGGTGTTGCACCCGGCTTGCCGGACAGCAGTGTCGCGGCGTCCCGGTCGGGATGGTGGCCGTTGGACGAGATCGCCGTCGTGTCGGGGCCGAGGCTGTCGATCCGTTCGTAGCGCACCGTGGCGAGGGACTCGCCCCGCTTGTCGCGGCGGAAGAGACGGCGGACGAGCGAGCGTCCGGTGCGGGGGTCGACGAGGACCGCGCCGAGCAGTTCGGCGTCGGCGAGCAGTTCGACAGCCTCGCGGGTGGGACCGACCCGTCCCGAGCGCCGATCCAGGACGAGCACGGTGCGGTCGCTCACGACACACGCAGAGTGGGCGAAGGGGTCCTCGGTGAGCGGCGGGACCTCGACGATCACGAGGTCGGCATCGGCCCGGAGCCGTCGCAGGAGGTGGGTGAACCGTTCGCGGTTGAGCGGGGCGTCCGGGTCGTCGAGGAGATCCCGGACGAGTGCCGTGCGTACCGTGACGGCATCGTCGGCCGCGGTGCGTTCCTGCACCGTGACGGTGTGCATGTCGGCGTGGAGCAGGACGACGCGCTCGCCCTCACCGGCCCAGAACTCGGCGATCGCCCGTGCCACCTGGCCGGTCGCCGGTGTCCGGGTGGGCGAGGCGACGGCCAGGGTCCCCGGCCGCGGTACCTGGCGATGTCCGGCGCGGGTCGCGAGGCGGACGAAGCCGAGATGCCGGGCGCGGCCCTTGCGCCGGCTTCCCCCGCGAGGGATCTCGACGACCGGATTCACTCCCGTCCTCGTGTGCACGTCGTGGGAGGTGCCGAGGGTGGGGGAGAACAAGGCGGCGAGAACTGCGGCGACGGAGCCGAGGACGAGGCCGCCGAGGAGTCCGACCAGCACGTTGCGGGACATGCTCGGTTCGGACATCGCGATGCCGGCGTCGGGCTGCAGGATCTGGAGCTGGTTGGTCGAGTCGCCCTGCAACTGCTGGATCAGCGTCTCGAGCTCGATGATCCGCTGGGTGGTGTAGGCGGGATCCGCACCTTCGGTGAGCAGTCTGCGCCGCTCGTCCAGCTGGCTGCGGAGTGCATCGAGGGAGGCGTCCTTCTCGGCCCGCCGCACCGCGTCGACGTCCCACCGGAAGTTCGTGGCCAGGGCCAGGGCGGCGTCCTTGGCTCCCACATCGGTACCGGCCGTTGCCTCGACGAAGATCATCGAGCTCGCGGCGGCGGTGCGTGCCTCGAAGGTCGTGCCCGGCGGGAGGTCGGTCGAATCCCGAAGTCGCGCTTGGTAGGCGGGATCATTGAACAGATCGATGTAGCCCCGCACCATGACGGCGTCCTCCTCGGGGACACGTCCCGGCGAGGAGACGATCAGCACCGTCCGGCCGGTGTAGCTCGGCTCGGCGGTGTAGGTGCTCACGGCCGACGCGATCACGGCTCCGAGCGTGATGAGAAGGACGAGGGGCCAGAAGTGGCGGATGCGCTGAAGTTGGATCCCGACGGTCGTCGCCGTGTCGAGCGTATCGGCGTCGGTCGTGGTGTTCGTGTGTGTCATGGGGTACCCCAGGTCCTCGGGAGACGACGCTTCAAAACAATCTCAGAGTATCTTTTTACACGATAGAGCAGAGTTCTAGTTTGTTAAATCCCAAGTTTGGTGGATTATGGATTCGAACCGTACCCATGAGCCTGATTCTGAGTATGCTTCGCTACACCGCACCGCCGGGGACTCCCGGACCCTCTCTCATCGAGGATCGGATCATCGGATGATCGACAATCATTTCGGACTGCACTCGGACGAACCGGCCGCGCGGCCGGTCCGCATTCTCATCGAGAGCAGCGAGTACTGGCTTCGCAACAACGGCGACCTGGCGATGCTCGAGGTCACGATCACGCGCCTGCGTCGCAGATGGCCCGACGCGCAGATCGGCGTGCTCACCGACGTCCCGCTCCTGCTCCGCGCCTACCACCCGACGGCGAAGGGGATCACCGTCCTCTCGACCGACCCCTGGGCCGAGCCGACGGTCGCCGAGGACTTCTTCGCTGCACTGGGACCGCACATCGTCGGCCCGATCGCCCTCGGCATGGTCCGCTTCCGGGTGTGGTTCCCGCAGAAGGCACGCGGACTGCGCCGGCGGCTCGAGCGGCTCGTCCGCACGCGTCTCCCGTCCGAACAGGCCGTGGAAGCGCCCGTCTCCGCCAGTGAGGCGGCCGCTCGCCGGCCGGTGCACCCGGGCAGCGCGGCCGCCGTCGAGAAGGCCTCCCTCCTGCTCGTGCTCGGAGGCGGCTACATCACCGATTCCGATGCCGCCCAGGCCCACCGTGTCTTCACCCTCATCGAGCACGCCTGCGACCACGGTGTTCCCGTCACCATGGTCGGCCAGGGCCTCGGACCGCTCGACGACCCCCTCCTGCAGAAACGCGCGGCCGAGGTGATGCCGCGCGTCGACTTCGTCTCCCTGCGGGAGAACCTTCGCGGCCCGGCCATCCTCGAACGGGCCGGTGTGCCGGACGATCGAATCCTCGTCACCGGCGACGACGCGATCGAACTCGCCTACACCGAATGCGACACCGGCCCCGGAACCGACATCGGCGTGTGCCTGCGTCTCGCCGCCTACGCACCCGTCTCGGAGATCGCCCGCGACACCGTCCGCAGGGTCGTGCAGGCCGTGGCCACCGAGTACTCCTCGACGCTGGTGCCGCTGATCATCGCGGAATACCGCTCCCAGGACCGTCGTTCGACATTGCCCATCGTGCGCGGAGCGGACTCGGTGGCCGAACCGCCACCCCGGTACACCTCACCTGGACAGCTCGTCGAACAGGTGTCGAGGTGCCGCGTCCTCGTGACCGGCGCCTACCACCTCGCGGTGTTCGCGCTCTCGCGGGGAATCCCCGTGGTCGCCCTGTCGTCGACCCGCTACTACGACGACAAGTTCCGTGGCCTCGAGGACATGTTCGGCGGTGGCCTCACCCTGCTGCACCTCGACGATCCCGCGCTCGGAACCAAACTCGCAGATGCGATGCGCACCTCCTGGCAACAGGCGGACGAGGTCCGCGGTCGTCTGCGTGCCCGTGCCCGGGAGCAGATCCGCCTGGGACACGTGGCCTTCGAACACGTCTTCGCGCTCGCCGAACGGGCGCGGGTCGAGAACCACTGAGACCACTGGGATCACCGAGCAGTACAGGTCGGAAGGATGTCGCCGGAGTGAGCAGCACGACCCCCGAAGAGACGGACCCTGCGGGCCGGACGGTGGAGACCGGCCCCTCCGGGCGGTCGCTGATGTCCTCGATCGGACGGGTGGCCGGCGCGTCGACCGTCGCCTTGCTCTTCTGCGAACTGGTCTCGCTCGCTCAGACCGTCGCCCTCGCACGCCTGCTCACCCCGGCCGAGATCGGCATCTTCGTCGCGGGAACGGTTCTCACGACCTTCTTCGGCACATTCGTCGAAGGCGGACTGCGGTCGGGACTCATCCAGCGCGACACCGACGTCGCCGACGCGGCCGAGACCGTCTTCCGCGTGACCCTGCTGGCCGGGATCGTCATGAGCATCGGCGCGCTCGTGGCCGCACCCGTGATCGCGGCGATCTTCGACAACACCACCGCGGGGCTGGTCGCCGCCGCGACTTCCGGAGTACTGCTGGTCTATTCGGTCGCCAACGTGCCGGAAGCCATGCTGCAACGCGAGTTCAGCGTCAAGAGGCGGCTGATCGTCGGTCCCGCCGTCGCCGTCAGCTACGCAACGGTCGCGGTGTCGACGGCCGCTCTCGGCTGGGGTGTGTGGAGCATGGTGGCCGGCACCTACGTCTCGTACATCACCCTGGTGGTGTCGGTCTGGTCGATCACCAGCTGGCGGCCGGGTCGCGGTCGCGCCTCGTTCGCCCTCTGGCGCGAACTCGCCCGATACGGAGCACCTCTCGTGTTCGGAATGATCGGCTCGCGCGTACAGGCGGCGACGGAGGCGGTGGTGGTCGGCCGAGGACTCAGCGCCTCCGACCTCGGCTTCTTCCGGTACGGCCAGCGGATCGCCCGGATCCCGGCGATGGCGATCATCGAGATCGGCTCGGTCGCACTGTTTCCTGCCTTTTCACGGATCGCCAAGGACCCAGGCAGGCTCGTCTCGGCCTATCTGCGCGCCCTGCAGTGGGCGACCATCGGTGCCGCCGCGTGTTCCGGATTGATGATCGCCGCCGGCACACCCGCCGTCGTCGTCGTGCTGGGGGAGCCGTGGCGCGGAGCCGGACCGGTGGTCGTCGCCCTGGCCGGTCTCAGCCTCGGCAAGGCGTTCATCTGCGTGAGCGAGGAGATCATCAAGGGATGCGGCCGGACGGGCCTGCTGAACTGGTACACACTCACCGAGGTCGGTGTGGGTCTGGTGCTCCTGCTCGTGTTCGTCGGATTCTTCGGCCTCGTCGGAGCAGCACTGTCCGTGTCGATCACGGCCATCGTCGTGGGGATCGTCGTCATGGCCCTCGCGAAGAGATGCATCCCGGTGTCGCTCTCGCAGCTCGCGGGTGCGATTCTTCCCCCGCTGCCCGCCGCGGCAGTCGCGACGGTAGTGCTTTGGTTGTTCGAACACCATCTCGCACAGAGCGATACGCACCCCACCCTCGTCGCCGTCGCCTTGCTGGCACTCGACGCACTCGTCTTCGCAGCCGCCTATCTTCTGGCGCTCGGCGTGTTCGCGAGATCCGCCACGACCGACCTGGTCGGCACGGTCGGCCGACTTGCCGCAACCGCCGTCAGGACGAGGAGGGATACCCGTGTCGATTCCTAGAACCCATCCCGAGAAACACGGCTCCGCCGAGCTCGCCGCGGTCGCGCGGTCCGGGGAGGTGGTCCGGCTCCGGCCCCCGCGGTTCTCGGACCATCGGGAGTGGCGCCGGATCCGGCTGCGCGACCGGGCCATCATCGAACCGTTCTGGGCGGCCAGTGAGCTGTCCTGGGAGGCGCGGCACACCCAGGAGGAATGGGTGCAGGAGTGCCTGCACCTGCGATCCTGCCGCCGATCGCGCGGTTTCGTGATCGAGGTCGACGGGCGTTTCGCCGGACAGGTCAACCTGTTCGGCATCGATCACGTGAGCCGCTCCGCGGAGCTGGGTATCTGGATGGACTCGGCGGTGGGTGGCCGGGTCATCGGGCACCTGGCGATATCGATTTTGATGGACCACGCGTTCACCGCCCTGGGGCTGTACCGGCTCACCGCGCCGATCTGTGTCGACAACCTCCCGGCCGCCCGCGGCGCGGACCGGCTCGGGTTCGTCCGGGAGGCGACGATGAAGAAGTCCTTCGCGGCAGGGGGCCGTCGCAAGGACCACATCCTGTTCGCCATGACGGCCGATCGGGTGCCCGGCGAGGGACTGACCGCGCAGTGGTCCGATCCCTCGGTTCCCCTCGTCCTGCCGGTGTGCTCCGTCGACCGGCGCATCTCGCCGAGAAGTCTCGCGACCGGCTGCCGCTTCGTGCTCGGTACCGCGAAACGGCTGGCCCCCGGACGAGCAGCGCTGCAAGCGGCACCTGCTCACGTCGGTGGGCTGATCCTGCGACCGGTCCACGCCCTGTCCGCTCCTCTGTTGCGACAACACCGCCGGGAGGAGGACGCCGTCCTGGAAGGGATGTGGCAACCGAGCTCACCGTGGGCGGGCTGGTCGGGGCACGCCTTCGGATACCGCGTGGAGAAGGACGGCCGGCACCTCGGCACGGTCGGTTTCGAACCGATCGATCTCGTCCGGCACGACGCCACACTGCGTGTGGACGCGACCGGCGACGACAGTCACCGGGCGCTCCTGCAGGCAGCGGGATGGCTGCTCGACCGGGCGTTCGGGGTGCTGAACATCGAGCGGGTACAGACCGGGGTCGATTCCTGCAACGCGGTGGCAGCCGGTTTCGCGAAGGCGCTCGGGCTCACCCTCGAAGGACGGATGCGAGGCATCACCACACACGACGACCGGCTGCGTGATCTCGACCTGTGGGCCAAGGTCGCGGACGGCAGCGCAGACAGCGAGACATACAAACTCGATCACGCAACCCCCGCGGGAGAATGACGATGACCGAATCCGTCGACCTATCAGCAAAATTCGACAGATCCGCCCACCTCCAGCGGCGCCTCCACGAACTCGTGCCCGGAGGTGCCCACACCTATGCCCGCGGCCCGGACCAGTATCCCGAACACATGACGCCGATCCTCACCCACGGGGACGGCGCACACGTGTGGGACGTCGACGAGAACCGCTACGTCGAATACGGGATGGGACTGCGGTCGGTGACGCTGGGACACGGCTACCGCCCGGTCGTCGAGGCCGTCACCGAAGCCGTACGGAGAGGGACGAATTTCAGCCGTCCCACCCTCCTCGAAGTCGAAGCGGCCGAGGACTTCCTGTCGCTCGTGCCCGGCGCCGACATGGTCAAGTTCGCCAAGAACGGATCCGACGCCACCACCGCGGCGGTCCGTCTCGCGCGCGCCGTCACCGGGCGCGATCACATCGCGGTCTGCGACCACCCCTTCTTCTCCGTCGACGACTGGTTCATCGGAACCACGCCGATGAGCGCGGGCATCCCGGAGAGTTCGCGATCGCTCACGTTGCGCTTCCGCTACAACGACCTCGCATCGCTCGACGCTGCCCTCACGTCGCATCCGGTGGCGTGCGTAGTCCTCGAAGCGGCCACTGCTACAACAGAACCCGCATCCGGATTCCTCGAGGGAGTGCGCCGGCTGTGCGATCGCCACGGTGCGCTCATGGTGCTCGACGAGATGATCACCGGGTTCCGCTGGTCGGAGCACGGGGCGCAGTCGGTCTACGACGTGCGGCCCGACCTGTCGTGCTGGGGCAAGGCGATGGGGAACGGATTCCCCATCTCCGCGCTCGCCGGTCGCCGCGAGTACATGGAACTCGGCGGACTCGGGACCGACGCCGAACGGGTCTTCCTGCTCTCGACCACCCACGGACCGGAAGCGGCGTCGCTCGCAGCCTTCCGTGCAGTGGTACGTGCGTACGGGACCGAGCGGCCGATCGAACGGATGGAGGCTGCCGGAACGCGTCTGGCCACCGCGGTGAACGCGCTCTCGGCGGAGATGGGACTCGACGAGTACGTCCGGGTCGAGGGCAGACCGTCCTGCCTGGTGTTCTCGACGCGAGGACCCGACGGGACGCCCTCGCAGGAGTACCGGACGCTGTTCCTCGCGGAACTGCTCGACCGCGGGGTCCTGGGCCAGTCGTTCGTCGTGTCGGCGGCCCACACCGACGACGACATCGACCTCACCGTCGCCGCGGTGGAAGCGGCGCTCGTGGTGTACCGGAAGGCGATCGACGCCGGGAGCGTCCGGGGTCTCCTGCGCGGACGGCCGGTGGCGCCTGCGCTCCGCCGCTTCGCTGCCCCGCGCCGACTGCCGTAGCGGTCGGTGCAGGAAACGGTCAGCGCAGGATCAGGCAGGTGGTCGAGCCCGTCGCGAGCAGGCGGCCCTCCGAGTCACGGGCCTCGCCGCGCGCCGTCGCCGTGCGCCGTCCGGTGTGCTCGCAGAAGCCCTGCACACGGATGACACCCTTCCCGGTCTGCACCGGGCGGACGTAGCGGACCTGCAGGTCGAGGGTCGTGTACCCGACCCCGGCCTCGAGGGTGCTCGACACGCAGAAGCCCATCGCGGTGTCGAAGAGGGTGGCGAGCACACCGCCGTGGATGCTGCCCACCGCGTTGGCGTGGAACTCCTGCGGCTCGAGGGTGACCTCGGCGAAACCCTCGCCGGCATCGGTGACGGTGAAACCGAGCGTGCGGGAGGTGGGGTGGTGCGGGATCGTCCCGTCCATCAGCCCGCGCAGGAAGTCGAGTCCGTGCATGTCGCGGTTGGCCGCCGACGTCGGTGCCGGGTCCTCCCACGTGTAGGTACGCTGCCGCTGCTGTTGCTCGTCCGTGCTCACGATGACCGACCGTATCCCACCTCCGGAGGGGTGACATGTGGAGCCGGGCGTGCCATTCTCGTTGCATGCGCCGTCGATGTTGATCCGACCCGATGACCTCGCTGTCCGCGCGGGTGGTCGCGTACGCGTCCGTCCGTGAGTTCGTGCCGCTCTACGGCCTGTACGCGTTGCTGTTCGAGGATCACGGTCTCGACACCCGTTCCATCTCGTCGCTGTTCGTCCTGTGGTCGGTGGTCGCCTTCGTCTCCGAGGTGCCGTCGGGCGCGTGGGCCGACACCGTCTCCCGTCGCGGTCTGCTGTTCGGCAGCGGAGCCCTGCTCACCGCCGCGTTCACGATGTGGCTGGTGTGGCCCGGTTACTGGGGGTTCGCGCTCGGCTTCGTCCTGTGGGGCATCAGCGAGTCGATGAAATCCGGCACCTTCGAGGCCCTCGTCTACGACGAACTCGCCGCGCGCGGGTGCGAACACCGGTACGCGGCGATCATGGGATACGCCAACGCGGGTGAGATGACGTGCGTCTTCGTCGCGATCCTCACGGCGGCACCGCTGTTCGAACTCGGCGGTTACGCCCTGGTGGGCTGGGTGTCGGTCGCGATCACCGTCGTCGACATCGCGCTCGTGGGAACGCTTCCCGCCGCACCGAAGGTGGAGGAGGCCGACGAGATCGCCGGCAGCGGCGACACCGTCCTCGTCCGCTACATGTCGTCGCTGCGGGCCGGCACGTCCGAGATCCGCACCGACCGGGCCGTGCGACGATCGGTCGTCCTCGCGGCCGCCCTGCTCGCCTGTCTCGCCTTCGACGAGTACTTCGCTCTCCTCGCACGCGAATCGGGAGCGGAGACCGGATTCGTGCCGGTGCTGGTCGCGCTGACGGCCGTCGGACAGGTGGTCGGTGCCGCGACCGCCGGACGGACTGCGGCGATGAGCGGCCGCACCATGGGTGCCGTCGTGATCGTCGGATCGGCACTGATCGCCGGTGGTGCACTCGCCGGAGGGATCGCCGGATTCACGGCGATCGGTGTGGGTTACGGCGCGCTGCACAACACAGCGATCGTCGCCGAGGCGCGCCTGCAGGACACGATGTCCGGTCGCGCCCGGGCGACCGTCTCCTCCGTCGTCGGCCTGACGAGCGAGGTGCTGTCGGTGGCGATCTTCGCTGCCTACGCGCTCGGCTCGCTGTGGTTGCCGATGGCGGTGCTGGTCGCGGTGACGGTGCTCCCGCTGGTCGGGCTGGGCGTGGTCGCGCCGAGACTGTTGCCCGCAGCGCGCTCGGCTCCATTCTCCGGCCCATGAGGGTCGGGGAGCAGTTCGGCCACGAGGGCGGGAAGCCGCTCTCGCCACTGAACCCAGTCGTGGCCGCCGGCGAACCGCGCGGAACGGACGGGATGCCCGGCACGGCCGAGACGGCTCACAGCCGAGTCGATCTCGTCGAGCATCATCCATTCGAGTGAGCCGGCCTCGCAGAAGATGGGCACCCTGCCACCACGATCGGCCTCGGCGATCGTCGGAACGTCGCGCCCCCGGTCGTCGTGCCACCACATCGACGGTGAGAGACACGCCGCACCGGCGACGATGTCCGGGCGTGTCAATGCGAAGAACATCGACGCGAGACCACCGTAGGAGCAACCGCCGACGATCACCTGCTCGTCGACGAGGGCGAGCAGTTCGTCCCGGAAGCGCGGGTTGGCGGTCAGATCGGAGGCACGGACGTTGCGTGCCGGACCGTCGGCACCGACGTGCTCGACGGCCACGACACGTGCCGGTGAGGCGGTGCCGTCGAAGGCGGCGAGTACTCCGTGGGCGAGGATCTCGTCGCCGTCGAACAGCAGTACCGTGCCCCGTCCCGGTAGAGGCGGAAGATATGTGTGTACGCGGCGCGGGGTTCCGTCGAGCACGACGATCGAGGTGTGAAGATCTCCCGCAGGCGGCTCTCCCGTCCGGAAGCGTTGTGGTGGTGCATCGGGAGCTGCACCTTCTCGGGTCCCGGTTGCATTGCGACGGAACCGGATCCACCATTCGCGTTCGTTCTCTCCGTCCTCCGGTCCGTCGATCGGGCCGGCCGACGGAATGAAAGCGTAGGAACCACGCCAAGCGCTGGGTACCCGGACCGAATGCGTCCACGACCGACCGTCCGGATCGCGCCGCATCGTGCCCTCGGCGATGCGGCTGCGGTCGGTCACGCAGTTGACGTCGAGAAACACCTCGGCGGTGAAGGGCGGCATCCGGTCTGCGCTCACCGTGAAGGTCGCGATCCAGCCGTCGTCGTCGGCGGTGAACACCGGCGTACCGTCCCCGATCACGCGCGAGCGGTAGGCAGCCTCGGGAGGCGTGACGGCACTGCGATCCGGGGCGGGCAGCCGTTTCCGAGGAGATGGGGTAGGCACGCCGGTGTCGTCGGTCATGGCGTCAGGCGTCGCCGCGGACCGCAGCGGCGATCTTCTCGGGCAACTGCTCACCGAGCCACGCCATGCTCAGCAGGCTCGTCGAGCGGAAGGCGCGCCACTCCTCGTCGGTGGGCACGTAGTGACGACCCTCCCGAACGACGTCCAACGACGCGAAGACCGGCATGGCGGAGTAGCTTTCGCGGAACGACTCGTCCGGGAAATAGCCGATGAACACGTCCGCTTCGAACAGGTCGAAGTTCTCCGGGCTGATCTGGTTGTCCTTGCCCTGCGCGACGTACTGCTCGGTGGCAGGGGACGGTACGAGTCCGAGGTCACCGAAGAGCTGGCTCGTCGCCGAATCCGGCCCGGTCAGCAATCCGGCCCGGTCGGTGGAATGCAGGAGGGATACGACGTAGGTCGCGCCGTCGAGTTCGGGATGCTGCTCCTTGGCGGACGCCAATTCGGTCTCGACCGCTTCGATGCGCGCGTCGATCTCGTCGCGGACCCCGAACAGTTCGGCGACACGCTGCGTCTGCTGCGTCCAACTGTCGGCCTTCTTCTCGTCTGCACGCGCAAGGGTGGGGGCGACCGCCGAAAGCTGCTCGTACACCGAGTTCTCCAGCTCGATTCCCGTGGCGAGGATGAGGTCGGGTTCGTAGGAGGCGATCTCTTCGACGGGCACCTCGGTGAACTCGAGCAAGGGTGGGACAGTGCCTCCGAGTTCGGTGACCGCATCCTCGGTCCACGGCATGACGGGTCGGACCACCGAAGCGGTCATGGCCACCGGCACCACTCCGGCCGCCAGAGCGGCGTCGTTGTCGGAAACCGACAGGGTGACGACGCGTTCGGGTGTCTCGTCGAGCGTGACCTCGCCGAACCGGTCGGCGACACTGACGGTTCGGTTCTCTCCCGGAGGCTCGGTGGAGCCTGCGGGATCGGACGAACCCGAGCAGGCGACGGTCAGGGCCAAGGGGACGGCCAGTAGCGGCACGACACGACGGAGCGACTTCAAGACTCACCTTCCACAACGTAAGGGCTAGGTAAGCCTAAACTAATTAACTCGCGGGTTGTGCCGTCATCGTTGTCACAACTTGCTGCTGCGCAGTTCGTGCCCCTTCGAGGTCTTGCAGCGGCCCGATTCGAGATCCCACTGCCAGCCGTGCAGGTTGCAGGTCAGCGTGGTGCCGTCGACGACACCGAACTTCGACAGGTCCGCCTTCAGATGCGGGCAGCGACGCTGGATCTCGTAGCCGCCCAACTCGATCGACGCCGAGTCGTCGTGCGCCTCGGCGAACCAGCCGTCGGCGTACGCGATGCGCTCGTCGGTCAGGCACTTGAAGAAGGTGTAGAGGAACTCGTTGTAGCCGCCGATGCGCCAGGCCGTGAACCGGGTGGACAGGAAGATCGTGTTGACCCAGTCGGGCTCGTCGTCGCGCAGAACCGTGCGCACGAGCTCGGGGGCGATGCGGAAACCGTAGCGGTACTTGCCTTCTCCCTCGATGGGTTCGCGCACGACGCGCTTGGGGAAGTCGAGCACCACGGTCTCGTCGCCCATCACAAGACCCACCGGATAGCCGATGCCGTCGCAGATGAGATCGGACTGCGCCATGATCGGCTCGAACTTCGCCTTGAGCGCGGACAGCAGCGGCTCACCCTCGGCGGGAGCCCAGGTCGCCTTCTGCGCCGCGATCACCGGAGCGAAACGCTGCGCCATGTCCTCGATGTAGGCGGCCTTGTTCGTGAAGATCGCCTCGACTTGCTCGTCGGGGATCGGGTGCGTGAGCGTCATGTGCTCGCTGCCCTTCAGATCCACCACCGAACCCGGGATCATGAGCAGGCCGCCCTCGCGGCCGTGGATGCGCAGCTGCTCGAGGAAGACCTGCTGGTCGGGGAAGATGTTGCCCTCGTCGCCGTGGTCGTCGTTGAGGTCGCGCAGGTCGTCGTCGAGGAAGACCGGCGGACCGGCAGACGGCACGATCCACGTCGCGTCGACCTGGTCGATGTAACTGCGGCAACGGTCCATGCCGCGCTGGCGCTTCTGCTTGCCGAAGTTGGCCTTGGTCTTCTTCGGGATGTCGTAGACCATCGGGTACCAGATGGCGCCCGAGTACTGCAGCAGATGGATGTCGATCTTCCCGAACGCCTCGTGCATGACGTCCATGTCGATCGGCCGCGCGTCGTTCATGTTGAACACGGTCGACTCACCGTCGGAGACGATCAGGCCCGAGTCGCCGATCGGTCCGTCGGCCGGCGCGCGCAGCGCGATGATCATGATGTCGAGATCGCCCTCGGGACCACTTACCGTGTGCTTCACGGAATCGGTGGTCTCGAAGAACTTCGTGAAGCCGAGATTCTCGAGCTCGCGACGCAGGTCCGGCACCGGATAATCGGGCAACAGGACGGTCGCGTCCTTGTTGACGTGCTTGCTCAGCGTGTCGGGATCGAAGTGATCCTTGTGCAGATGCGAGACGTACAGGTAGTCGACGTTGCCGAGAGCGTCCCAGTCGAGACCGGTGTTGTCCGGGAAGGGCACCCACGAGGCGAAGTACGCGGGCGTGACCCACGGATCGCACAGGATGGACCCCGCTTCGGTCTGGATGTGGAAACCGGCGTGTCCGACGCTGGTGATCTGCACTTCGTACCCTCCTGACGTGCTGACCGACGCCTACCAGGGTAGGCGCCGCCAGTCGGTCCACTGCGCCCAGGCAGTACCCGTTGCTACCCGTCGTGAGCAGGACCACCAGGTCACGGGGTGTACCGGCCTCGACGATCGGAATCGTCACACTCGTGTACACCTCCGAGATCGGGGTGACGGAGGCGGCCGCGGCATCGAAGGATTCGAGGTCGCCGCGCACAGCATCGCCTTTCGACGATGATCACGGTCGTTCCTCCACCGGGCCCCGCTAGGCTGACCGGCGTGGAACCCTTCTATCGGACCATCATCGGTGTCGCCCGCACGCTCTTCGCAGCGCAAGGGCTGAAATTCGCGATCACCGGGGCGGAGAACATCCCGGCGACGGGTGGTGCGGTCATCGCGATCAACCACACCGGCTACATGGACTTCACCTACGCCGGGATCCCCGCCCGGGTCACCAAGCGGTACATCCGCTTCATGGCGAAGAAGGAAGTCTTCGACCACAAGATCTCCGGCCCCATGATGCGCGCGATGAAGCACATCCCCGTCGACCGCGGCGACGCCGGCGAGTCCTACCGTCTCGCCGTCGAGGCGCTGCGTGCCGGGCAGCTCGTGGGTGTGTTCCCGGAGGAGACGATCAGCCGCAGCTTCGAGCTCAAGGCGTTCCGGTCCGGCGCGGCGCGGATGGCGAACGAAGCCGGTGTCCCCGTGGTCCCCATGGTCATCTGGGGGTCGCAGAGGGTGTGGACGAAGGGCCACCCCAAGCGGCTCGGACGTACGAACACCCCGATCACCATCGAGGTGGGCGCCCCCATCCAACCGTTCGAGCCGGCAGCGGAGATGACCGCGCAGCTCCACGCGACCATGGAAAAGATGCTCCACCGGGTCCAGGACGGTTACACCCACGAGGCCGGCGCCTACTGGGTGCCCCGCCGGCTGGGCGGATCCGCGCCGACCCTCGAGGAGGCGACCGCCCTGGACGAGGCCGCGGCCGCCGAGCGCCGCGCGCGGAAGGCACGCGAACGTGCCGCCCGTGAAGGTGCTGCCGGTAGCGGCAACGACGACGCAGGCGGCGACCGCGGTACTTCGGCACAATGACGGAGTGAACGCAGAGTCGAGTCGAGAGCCGTATCGGGACCACATCACGGACGCGTCGCGTCCCGGATTGGTGGCCACGGACGTGGACGGCACCCTGATCGACGACACCGAGAAGGTGTCCGATCGGACCCGCGCCGCGGTGCATGCGGTGGTCGACTCCGGTGTTCCGTTCGTTCTGGCCACCGGCCGCCCGCCGCGCTGGATCGCGCCGGTGGTCGAGGAACTGGGCTACGCGCCGATGGCGGTGTGCGCGAACGGTGCCGTGCTCTACGACAGTTCCACCGACCGTGTGCTCAGCGCCGCGGTGCTCGAGGTCGACGAACTGGCGTGGCTCGCCGAGGTTGCCTCGTCGGTGCTTCCCGGTTGCGGTCTGGCCGCGGAGCGGGTGGGGGAGCGGGCCCACGACGCGGCGACGCCGCAGTTCGTCAGCGCTCCCGGTTACGAACACGCCTGGCTGAATCCGGACAACACCGAACTCGCCGAGCACGAGGTGATCGGTGAGCCCGCCATCAAATTGCTCGTCCGGCTCCCCGGCGCGACCAGCCGGGAGATGGCGGAGGCTCTCGTGCCGAAACTGCACGGGCTGGTCGACGTGACCTATTCGACGACCCACGGGCTCATCGAGATCTCCGCGGCGGGGGTCACGAAGGCGTCCGGTCTCCAGGAGATGGCCCGGATGCTCGGTGTCTCCCACGAGAATCTCGTGGCCTTCGGCGACATGCCCAACGACATCCCGATGCTGTCGATGGCGCGTCACGGCGTGGCGATGGAGAACGCGCATCCGGACGCGAAGTCGGTCGCAGACGAAGTCACCGCCACCAACGTCGAGGACGGGGTGGCCCGCGTTCTCGAACGGTGGTGGCGGTGACTCGTTCCTACCGGTGCGCTGCGGGTCAGCCCGCGGGCGCCGGTGCGGGTGCCGGTTCCGGCGCAGGTGCCGGTTCGGGTCCGGGTTCGGGCGCAGGAGCACCCTCGGGTGCGGGTCCTGCGACGTCGGCCGGCTGATCCTGCATCGCCTGGTCGTAGGCGTCGTCGTAGGCGCGCAGCACCTTGGTGACGACACCCGTGACCTCGTTGAAGATCAGCGAGCCGAACTCGAAGTCCGAACGCCAACCGTCCGGCACCCGGTACTCGTCGCTGGTGGGCAACCCCAGCTCACCAGCGTCGAGTCCGTTCTTCTCCCACGCCTTGTAGATCTCGCCGAGTACCGTCCACGTGCCGCCGTTCGGTGACGTGTAGATGGCACCGTTGACGAAATTCACTCGTTCGAAACCGCTCTTGACCGCGGGAAGGATCGAGGTCACCGCCTGACCGAGCCGTCCGAGTTCGCCGCCCTCGGCGAGCCACTTCTGGACCAGCGGGTGACCGCTGAGGCGGATCAGTTCGTCGACGACACCTTCGGCGGTGTCGGCCGAGCCCGAGGCGAGCGCTCCGACGTTGACGTCCGGCACGTTCGGCGACGGGTTCGACGGTGACGGATTCGAGGGCTGCGGGTTCGACGGCTTCGGGTTCGAGGGCTGCGGGTTCGACGGTTGCGGGCTGCCACCGCCACCCTTCGCCGCGGCTGCGGCGATGTCGCGGATCTTCCCCATCTGCGCGTAACCGGCGTCGCCCGGGCAACTGGTGTTGCCCACGTCGCGGTGCGCGAAGATGATCGGCAGGTCGACCGCCGTGCCGCGCGGGTACGGAGTGAACGACGTGCCCTCGGAGTACATGGTGGTGCGACCCTTGGGGTCGAGCCCCGCCCGTGCCAGTCGCCAGCCGAGGAACTTGCCGACCGACTCCACTGCGGCCTGCGGCGGGGCCTGGGTCGAGAAGTCGCCCATCATCGCGATGCCGTGGGTGTTCTCGTTGAAACCACCCGAGTGGGCGCCCTGCACGTTGCGCTCGAGACCACCGGCGCGACCCTCGAAGATCTGGCCGTACTTGTCGACGAGCGTGTTGTATCCGATGTCGCACCAGCCGAGCGTGCGTGCGTGGTACGCGTAGATCGCGCGCACGATCTCGGCCGATTCGGCCTTCGAGTAGTTGTTGCTGCCCGCGGTGTGGTGCACGGTCGCGCCCCCGAGGGAGTCGTCGTAGGTCGGGGTCTGGCAGCGCATCGACTCGTCGGCGCCCCACTGCTGGCGGGTGATCACCTTCAGGCCGGAGTTGCCGAGCGGGCTCGCGATGTCCTCGAGTCGCGCGTCCGCCTCGCTGCTGCCGGGCGAGATGAGCACGGCACTGACCGCTTCGGCGGCTGCCTGCAGCGGGTTCTCGCGCAGCGGCTTGGACGAGGACGCGGGCACGTATCCGAGGTCGGGCGCATCGGCTGCGGGTGCAGCGACCGGCGCGGGTGCCTCGTCGACGGGGACCGGGGCCTCCACCGGTGCTGCAGGAGCGGGAGCTCCGGGCGCCGGTGCCTCAGGGGCGGGTGCCTCGGGAGCGGGAGCAGGAGCTTCGGGCGCCGGCGGGGCCTCCGCGCCGGCAAGATTCGGTTCGGGGCCGGGACGCGGCGTCAGCAGCACCTGCACCGCACGCGTGGCACCGACGTAGATCGGCTCCGTGCCCGTGCGTCCTTCGGCGGTGGCGTCGTCGGCGCGCGTCTCGATCGGCTCGGTCGCGGTCCAGGGACCCCAGCTGCCGTCGTCCTTCTGCGCGCGGATGAGCGCGTCGGTGGCGGCGACGTCCTCGGCGGCGAGCGCGACGAGGCTGAACGGGGTGTCGCGGGTGAGTTCCTTGACGGTCGCACCGACGCGCTGGACGAGTCCGCCGTTCGGGTCGGGAGCAGTCGTGATCTGCGGGAGGCCGTCGACGATCTCCTTCAGGCTGAGGTCCGGCAGGTTGAGACCGGTCAGTTCCTCGAGCGGGATGATCAGGTCGGGCACCGAGGCGAGCACGACTTCCGCGATATCGGGTGCCACTGCCTCGACGGTGTCGTTGGCATTCCGGATCTCGGGAGCGGTGCTGGTCAGCCCGGTGACGGCGAAGGGCGTCGCGACGGCCAGGGCGGCGACGGCACCCAGGACGATCGACGGCTTGGGGCGGCGATGCGGCACTGTTTGCTACTCCCTGTCGTTGGTGCTCCAGCGGACGGTTCCGACTTCGAATCGTCCCTTACGTGTCGCTTCCGTAGTCCGGTTCGGACACGAAAGTTCTGTAACTCGTGATTCTTGTGTTGCTTCTGTGACATTTGTTGCCTAGCTCCGTCACTCTTGTCACACTAGACGCAGCAAACCTTAAGCCTCAACCTGAGCTTGAGGATCGGTCGAAATTGTCCGATATCGCGGATCACGAGTTCGCGCCCAGAGCGACAACGAGGGAGCAATGTCATGTCACGACAGTCCATCGGGCGCAGAGGCAAGATCCGGAGGCGGCGCATCATCCTCGGCAGGCCGTTGCGCAACGGATGGCGTCCCTCCGTCGCCCGTGCTGCCGCGATCGGGGTCGCTCCCGCGCTGCTCGTCGGAGCCGGCGTCGGCGCGCTCGTCCAGAGCAACCAGTCGGCACCGGGTGTCGTGCAAGCGGTTTCGGCCGACACGCCCTTCACGTTCAGCGGCTTCGGTCACGGCCACGGTCGCGGCATGGGGCAGTGGGGTGCCTACGGCTACGCCCAGGACGGATGGACCGCCGAACGGATCATCGGCCATTACTACGGCGGCACCGAACTCGGCACGGTCGACGACGCGATGATCGCGGTCCGTCTCATGGCGCGCGACGACCACACCCTCGACGTCTACTCCGACACCGGCATGATCGTCGCCGGTAAGCAGCTCGCGCCCGGCGAGGCCGCGCACCTGACACCCACCCCGGACGGCGGTGCGAACGTCGTCGTCACCGAGGGCTGCAGCGGCGACGTGCTGTGGCAAGCCGCCACCGACCTGCCGTGGGTCGACCCGATCGACCTCGCCGAGGACCGTCCCGTGAACGAGCACCTCACCATGTGCTCGGACGACAAGACCTACCGCGGTGCCCTCGGTGTGGTGCTCGACGGCACCGCCCCGCGCACCGTCAACCGCCTCCACGTCGAGGACTACCTGCGCAGCGTGGTCCCCGCCGAGGCGCTGCCCGCCTGGGCCGACACCGGTGGTGCCGAGGCGCTGCGGGCGCAGGCCATCGCCGCGCGGTCCTACGCCCTCGCCGAGAAGCGTCACGAGAAGTGGCAGACCTGCGACACCACGGACTGTCAGGTCTACGGCGGGTCGGGCGTCGAGGATCCGCGCACGGACGACGGTGTGCGCACCACCCGCGGAACCGTCCTGATGAAGGACGGCGAGGTCGTGCGCAGCGAGTTCTCCGCCTCCACCGGTGGCTACTCGGCCGGCGGCACCTTCCCGCCCGTCGAGGACGAGGGCGACAAGGTCGCCCCGAACCGCGAATGGGCCAAGACCTTCACCGCGGCCGAGATCGGCAGCAAGTTCGGCGTCGGCGACCTCCAGGCCTTCGAGGTGCTCTCCCGCAACAATCTCGGACCCGAGGGTGGTCGAGTGACCCGGGTCCGTGTGGTCGGCTCCGACCGCACCATCGAGACCACGGGTGCCGAGGCACGGACCAAGCTGGGACTGCGTTCCGACTGGTTCACCGTCAAGGAAGGCATCGACGAGGACGCCCCGGAGATCACTCCGGCGCCCGAACCCGGCCCCGAGACCGGCACCGATCCCTTCGGCAGCGGCACCGGCACCTCACCCATCGAGCAGGCTTATCTGGACCTCGGCGGCGTCGACAGCGTGCTCGGCTCGCCCATCGGCCCCGAGCTGATGCTGCCCGACGAGATCGGTAAGTTCCGGATCTTCACCGGCGGCGCGATCGTGTGGACACCGGACCTCGGTGCGCAGGTGATCGATGCGAGCTTCCTCGAGGACTGGTTCCCCAGCACGGGTAGCGCCGAGTAACCCGACGGCACACCTCGACCGGCCGGTCGCCCGAACAGGGCGGCCGGCCGGTGGCGTTCCGGCACCGCGACGACGAGTGTTGACGTTGACGCAACGTCAAGATGCACGCTGGTCGTAGCCGGAAAGAAGGAGGTGGGCACGTGCGGGAATGGTCGATCCAGCAACTGGCACGCGCCGCCGGTGTCACCAGCCGCACCCTGCGGCACTACGGCGACGTGGGGGTGCTGCGTCCGAGTCGCACCGGCAGCAACGGCATGCGGTTCTACGACGAGGACGCACTCGTGCGTCTCCAGCGCATCCTGCTGCTCCGCGATCTGGGGCTGGCCCTGCCCGCCATCCGCGACGTGCTCGGCGGTCACGACGACACCGCGAACGCACTGCGTACCCACCTCGACCTGCTCGAACACGAGCGCCGGCAGTTGGACCGTCGTATCGCGGCGGTGCGCACCACCTTGGCGAAGACGGAGAGAGGGGAGGAACTCGTGGCAGACGAAGTGTTCGACGGGTTCGACCACACGCAGTACCGGGACGAAGTGATCGAACGGTGGGGCAAGGACGCCTACGACTCGGGCGACCGTTGGTGGCGGGGCATGGACGACGCCGCCAGGCACGACTGGATGAGGCAGGTCGAGCAACTGAACCACGACTGGATCGCGGCGGCCCGGGCCGGGCTCGACCCGGCCGGACCCGAGGCGCAGGACCTCGCACGGCGGCATGTCGCCTGGTTGTCGTCGGTTCCGGGCACCCCGGGATGCGGCACTGCGGAGGGCAGTCCGCGCGAGTACGTGCTCGGTCTCGCCGACATGTACGTCGAGGACGAGCGTTTCGCAGCGAACTACGGAGGACGGGAGGGCGCCGAATTCGTCCGTGACGCGCTCACCTACTACATGTGAGTGTGACGGCCCTCTCGGCCCGCCCGGACCGAGAGGGCACCTCCGCGACGGAGTCGCATACCCTGGTCTCCCGTGACTGCTGCATCAGCGCCCCAGCCCTCCACCGGTGAGTACGACCTGATCGTCGTCGGCTCCGGATTCTTCGGACTGACGATCGCCGAGCGCGCGGCCACGCAGCTCGGCAAGCGAGTGCTCGTGATCGAGCGTCGCCACCACCTCGGTGGCAACGCGTACTCCGAGCCCGAGCCGGAAACCGGGATCGAGATCCACAAGTACGGTGCCCACCTGTTCCACACCTCCAACAAGAGGGTGTGGGACTACGTGAACCAGTTCACCGATTTCACCGGCTACCAGCACCGCGTGTTCGCGATGCACAAGGGCCAGGCCTACCAGTTCCCGATGGGTCTCGGACTGGTGTCGCAGTTCTTCGGCCGGTACTTCAGCCCCGACGAGGCACGCGCCCTCATCAAGGAGCAGGCCGCCGAGATCGACACCGCCGAGGCGAAGAACCTCGAGGAGAAGGCCATCTCCCTGATCGGCCGCCCCCTCTACGAGGCGTTCGTCCGCGACTACACGGCCAAGCAGTGGCAGACCGACCCCAAGGAACTGCCCGCCGGCAACATCGCCCGGCTGCCCGTCCGCTACACCTTCGACAACCGCTACTTCAACGACACCTACGAGGGCCTGCCGGTCGACGGTTACACGGCGTGGCTCGAGAACATGGCGAAGGACGAGCGGATCGAGGTCCGGCTCGACACCGACTGGTTCGCGGTGCGCGACGAGATCCGGGCGGCCAGCCCCGACGCTCCCGTCGTCTACACCGGCCCGCTCGACCGCTACTTCGACTACTCCGAGGGGCGCCTCGGATGGCGCACCCTCGACTTCGAGACCGAGGTGCTGCCCACGGGTGACTTCCAGGGCACCCCGGTCATGAACTACAACGACGCCGACGTGCCCTACACCCGGATCCACGAGTTCCGGCACTTCCACCCCGAGCGCGACACCTACCCGGCCGACAAGACGGTCATCATGCGGGAGTACTCGCGGTTCGCCGAGAACGACGACGAGCCGTACTACCCGATCAACACCTCGGAGGACCGCGAGAAGCTGGGCGCCTACCGCGCCCTCGCGAAGCAGGAAGCGGCCGAGAACAAGGTGCTCTTCGGTGGCCGTCTCGGCACCTACCAGTACCTCGACATGCACATGGCGATCGCCAGCGCGCTGTCGATGTTCGACAACGTCCTGGCCCCGCACTTCGAATCGGGAGCGCCCATCGCCGGGGACGCCTCGTGAGCGCCGCGAAGCACGCCGCTGCCGCGACCGCCGGCAAGCACGAGGCGGCCGTGAGTGCTTTCGCTGCGGAGCAGGACGACCTGCTCGGGCGGTCGCTGCTGCAGCGCATCATCCTGCCGCGACCGGGCGAGCCGCTCGACGTGCGCACCCTCTACCTCGAGGAGTCGCCCACCAACGCGCGTCGCGCCCACGCGACGAGCCGGACGACGCTGGCGATCGGCGCGGAGTCCGAGGTGTCGCTGTGCACCTACTTCAACGCCTTCCCGGCGAGCTACTGGCGTCGCTGGAGCACGCTCGGTTCGGTGGTGCTGCGTCTCGAGCTCACTGGCCACGGCCGCGTCGACCTGTACCGCAGCAAGGCCGACTCGAGCCGCATCCACGTCACCGGCCGTGAGTTCCGCGGCGACGGGGTGGTCGTCGAGATCGACACCGACCTCGGTCCGTTCGAGGACGGTGGCTGGCTGTGGTTCGACGTCACCACCGACAGCGACGTCACCCTGCACGCCGCCGGCTGGTACGCACCCGTCGAGGCGCCCGGACGCGGCTCGGTCGCCGTGGGTATCCCGACCTTCAACCGTCCCGCCGACTGCGTGAAGGCGCTGCGTGCGCTCGCGTCCGACCCGCTGGTGATGGACGTCGTCGACGCCGTCATCATCCCGGACCAGGGCACCCGCAAGGTGAAGGACGAGGCCGACTTCGCGGAGGCCGCCGAACCCTTCGGTGATCGCCTCGTCATCCACGACCAGGGCAACCTCGGTGGCTCGGGTGGTTACAGCCGCATCATGTACGAGGCGCTGAAGACCACCTCCAGTCCCTACATCCTGTTCATGGACGACGACATCGAGATCGAGCCCGACTCGATCCTGCGCGCCCTCGCCCTGTCGCGGTTCGCGCGGACCCCGATGCTCGTCGGCGGGCAGATGCTCAACCTGCAGGAACGCAGCCACCTGCACACCATGGGTGAGGTCATCCACCGCGCGAACTTCATGTGGGGTGCCGCCCCGAACGTCGAGTACGACCACGACTTCTCCACCAAGCCGCTGCGCGACCGGGAGAACTCGAAGCTGCTGCACCGCCGCATCGACGTCGACTTCAACGGCTGGTGGATGTGCATGATCCCGCGCGTCGTCGCGGAGGAGATCGGTCAGCCCCTGCCGCTGTTCATCAAGTGGGACGACGCCGAGTACGGCCTGCGGGCCCGCGAGGCCGGCTACCCGACGGTGACGATGCCGGGCGCCGCGATCTGGCACATGGCGTGGAGCGACAAGGACGACGCCATCGACTGGCAGGCGTACTTCCACCTGCGCAACCGGCTCGTCGTGGCCGCGCTGCACCAGCACGGCGACCCCAAGGCGATGGTGCTCGACACCATCAAGGCCACGATCAAGCACCTCGTGTGCCTCGAGTACTCGACGGTCGCGATCCAGAACAAGGCCATCGAGGACTTCCTCGCCGGCCCGGAGAACCTGTTCGACCTGCTGCCGCGCGCCCTCGGTGAGGTGCACGCGCTGCGGAAGAACTTCCCCGACGCGGTGGTGCTGCCGTCGTCGACCGAACTGCCGATGGCATCCGGCGCCGAGGTCGGCGCCGTGGGACTGCCCGAGGGTGCGGTCGCGAAGGTCAAGCGTCTGGCCAAGGGCGCGCTGCACAATCTGCGTCCCGAGAACCGCGAGCACCACGAGCGGCCCCAGCTGAACGTGCCGACCATCGACGCGCGGTGGTTCCTGCTCTCGCAGGTCGACGGCGTGACGGTCACCACGGCGGACGGTCGGGGTGTCGTCTACCGTAAGCGCGATCGTGCGCAGGCCCAGGCTCTGCTCACGGAGGCGCTCCGGTTGCGACGCGAACTCGCGCGCCGGTTCCCCGAGATGAAGAAGCGGTACCGGGACGCGGTTCCCGCCCTGACCAGCAAGGAGGAGTGGGAGCGTGTCTTCGGTATCGGCAACTGACAGCAGCGCTGCGTCCACGGCCGCAGACGGTGTGACCGCAGACAGTGTGACCGCAGACGGTGTGGCCGCACGTCATTGGAGAAGTACCGACACCGAGGTCCGGATCCTGCAGACCGTCCAGGCGACCGCAGGTGCGGTGCCCGCCGCGACGAAGATCGCCCGCGGCATGTCGCACTTCGGTGAGCACGCTCTCGGCTGGATCGCGATCGGCGCCGCCGGCGCCCTCGTCGACCGCCCCCGTCGCCGCAAGTGGGCGAGTGTGGCGGTCGGTGCGTTCGGTGCCCACGCGGCGTCCGTCGTCATCAAGCGGGTCGTGCGCCGTCCGCGGCCGGTGGACCCGACGGTGCAGGTCAACGTGTCCACGCCGAGCCGGCTGAGCTTCCCGTCGTCGCATGTGACGTCCACGACTGCGGCGGCCGTGCTGCTCGCCCGCACCACCGGGCTACCCTTTCCCGCGGTGCTCGTGCCGCCCATGATGCTGTCCCGCCTGGTGCTGGGCGTGCACTATCCGACGGATGTGCTGGCGGGTGCGGCACTCGGTGCGGCGTCCGCGGCCGTCGTGGCGCGGGCAGAGACGAAGTGGGGAGATCGATGAGCGAGGAACCGGCGCCCGTCAAGGAGGCGCCCAAGAGCCTGGGCGCCGGGATCGTCAAGGCGGTCCGTCCCCGACAGTGGGTGAAGAACGTCCTGGTGCTCGCGGCCCCGATGGCGGCCGGCTCGGTCACCCAGGTCGACGTGCTGCTGCCCGTCGCGCTCGCCTTCGTCGTCTTCTGCATGGCCGCCTCGGGCATCTACCTCGTCAACGACGCGATGGACGTCGAGGCCGACCGTGCACACCCCACCAAGCGTTTCCGGCCCATCGCGGCCGGTGTGCTCCCGGTGCGACTCGCGTACATCCTCGCGACGGTGCTGCTCGTCGGCTCGATCGCGCTGTCGTTCATCGCGAACTGGCAGCTCGCCGTCGTCATGGCGGTGTACATCGGCATCCAGCTCGCGTACTGCTTCGGGCTCAAGCACCAGGCCGTGCTCGACATCTGCATCGTCTCGTCGGGCTTCTTGATCCGTGCCATCGCCGGTGGTGTGGCCGCCGAGATCCCGCTGTCGCAGTGGTTCCTGCTGATCATGGCGTTCGGGTCGCTGTTCATGGCGGCCGGCAAGCGGTACGCCGAGCTGCGCCTCGCGACCCGCACCGGCGCGAAGATCCGCAAGTCGCTCGAGTACTACACCGAGACCTACCTGCGGTTCGTGTGGACGGTCGCGGCGACGGCGGTCGTGCTCTGCTACGGCCTGTGGGCGTTCGAGCAGGACAACGTGGCCGGTTCCAACTGGTACGCGATCTCGATGATCCCGTTCGTCGTCGCCATCCTGCGCTACGCGGTCGACGTCGACGGCGGTGAAGCCGGCGAACCCGAGGAGATCGCCCTGAAGGACCGGGTGCTGCAGTTGCTCGCAGTGGTGTGGATCCTGGTGGTCGGCGGTGCTGTCTACCTCTTCTGACGTCGTGCGCGGCGTCCACGACACCGAGGCCGGACCGTCCAGTACGGTCCGGCCCGTTCGGCGTGACCGCCTCGCCGGCGGTGTGTTCGCCGCCGGTGTGGTCGTCTCCGCGTTCCTGATGTTCTGGGGAGCGTGGGAGCGGCGCTGGATCGCCGACGACGGTCTCATCGTCCTGCGGACCGTGCGCAACCTCCTCGCCGGCAACGGGCCGGTCTTCAACGCGGGGGAGCGTGTGGAGGCCAACACCTCCACCGCGTGGACGTACATCGTCTACGCGGGCGGATGGCTCACCGGCCTCCGCCTCGAATACGTGGTGCTCACGATCGCGCTCGTGTTGTCGACGGGCGCGATCGTCCTCGCCATGTTCGGTGCCGCACGCCTGTACCGGTGGCGCCTGCGCGCCACCACGGGCACCGTGCTGCTCCTTCCCGCCGGTGTCCTCGTCTACATCGCGGTGCCCCCGGCCCGCGACTTCGCCACCTCGGGCCTCGAGTCCTGCCTGGTGATCTGCTGGCTCGGCCTGCTGTGGCTGCTCATGGCCCGGTGGGCGACCCCCACGCCGGGAGGGGACGGATCGCTCCCGGGTACGGGGCAGATCCTCGCCACGGCGTTCGTCGCCGGACTCGGCCCGCTCGTGCGACCCGAACTCGCGCTGGTCGCGGTGCTCGCGCTCGCGATGCTGTTCCTCGCGCCCGGCCTCGACCTGCGCATCCGGGTCGCGATGGTCGCGGTCGCCGGGGTGATCCCGGTCGGCTACCAGATCTGGCGCATGGGCTACTACGGACTTCCCTATCCCAACACCGCGGTCGCCAAGGACGCCGGTGGCGCCAAGTGGTCGCAGGGCCTCGAATATCTCGGCAACCTCGTCTCGCCGTACCTGCTGTGGCTGCCGCTGCTGTTCCTCGCGGTCCTCGCCGCGCTCGTCCTCGCGACCAGCCGTGACGCCGTGGGCCTCACCGCAGCGGTGGCGCGTCCCGATCCGCGCGACGTGCGGGCCACACTGACCTGGGCGCAGAAACTGTTGCGCACGCCGACCGCCGTCGTCGTGCTGTTCCTCGGCTCCGGTGTGCTGCTCGCGCTGTACTCGCTGCGTGTGGGCGGCGACTTCATGCACGGCCGCGTCCTCCTGCCGCCGCTGTTCTGCCTGCTCCTGCCCGTCGCCGTCGTCCCGCTGCGGATCCCGGACCGGGCGGAGCTCGGCAACAACCGGCCGACGCAGGTCGCGGGTGCGCTGGCCGTGCTGTGGCTGGGCACCGTCGTGTGGACGGCCGCCGCGGCCAACACGACCGGCATGACCGAGGGCGCCGTGGTGGGCCGATCCGGCATCGTCGACGAGCGAGCCTTCTACGCCCTCAACACCGGGCATCTGCATCCCATCCTGGCCGAGGACTACCTCGACTACCCGCGCATGCGGGCCATGGTCGAGGCCATCGCGAACACCCCGAACGGTGGGCTGCTGCTGCCGACCCCCTCCTTCGACGCGTGGGACGTCGTGCCGCCACCCGAGCCCATCCCACCGGGCGGTGCCGGGCACACGGTGTTCTTCCTGAACCTGGGCATGACCAGCATGAACACGGGTCTGGACGTGCGGGTCGTCGACCAGATGGGCCTGGCCTACCCGCTCGCCGCGCACACCGAGCGTCTCGAGGACGGCCGGATCGGCCATGACAAGATCCTGTTCCCCGACTGGGTAGTCGCCGATTCGGGCATGGTCGACGTCCATCCGTGGATGCCGGGCTATCTCGACGAGGACTGGGTCGCGATGGCGAAGACCGCGCTGACCTGTCCCGAGACCCGGGAGATGATCGACTCCTCGAGCGCCGAACTCACGTGGGCACTGTTCAAGAGGAACCTGCGCAACGCGTTCGACTACGCCTCGTACCGGATCGAACGGGTGCCGAAGTACGAGATCCAGCGTTGTGACCTGCCTATGCCACCGCCGCGGGGGTGACGGCCGGACACCGAGATCAACTTGGCCCGCTTCGACTGTCTCGATAGGATCACGGCGCATCACGGATGGGTAACTTTCCGGCAGCGCGTGCTTGACCTACAGGTCAAGAGGTGCCCAAGAGCTGTTGAAACCAGGGTTTGTCAGAGATCACGCGGTCCTTTACAGTTTTGACCGCAGTGTGACTTGGGGCGGCCTTCCGCGGTCGTCATCGCCGGAATCCGGGGGACGCGAACGCGGACGCCGCAGACGAGAAAGAGAGCATTGTTCATGCGTTTTGTCCCGAGGTTGAGGCAGGGCCTTCGACGGCGACTGCTCGGCACCGCCGCCGCAGCTCTGGTCCTCCCCGTGGCTGCCGGCCTCGTCGGAACCACCGCCGCCGTCGCCGCGCCGGCGCAGGGAGCGTCGGTCTCGCACCGCGCGCCTGCAGGGGGCTTCGAAGAGGTCTTCGTCGAGTCCGACATGGGCCCGATCAAGGTTCAGATCCAGTGGGCCGCGCGCGGTGGCGACGCGGCGCTCTACATGCTCGACGGCCTTCGCGCTCGGGACGACGCGAACGCCTGGACGTTCGAGACGAACGCCCTGCAGCAGTTCGCGAACGACAACGTCAGCCTGATCATGCCGGTCGGCGGACAGTCGAGCTTTTACACCGACTGGTACGCGCCGTCCAACCTGAACGGCCAGGACATCACCTACAAGTGGGAGACGTTCCTGACGGAGCAGCTGCCCGACTACCTCGCCACCCGTGGCGTCTCGCGCAACAACAACGGCATCCTCGGCCTGTCGATGGGTGGCTCCGCCGCCCTGACCCTGGCCGCCTACCACCGCGACCAGTTCAAGTTCGCGTCGTCGCTGTCCGGCTACCTGAACCTGTCGGCTCCCGGCATGCGTGAGGCCATCCGCGTGGCGATGCTCGACGCCGGCCGCTTCAACGTCGACTCGATGTGGGGCCCGCCGTGGAGCCCGGCCTGGCTGCGCAACGACCCGTTCGTCTTCGCTCCGAAGCTCGAGGGTCTGTCGCTGTACATCTCGGCCGCCAGCGGTCTGCCCGGTGAGCACGACAACCCGCAGGGCTTCGTCGGCTACTACAACACCGCCAACGGCATGGCGCTCGAGGCGCTGTCCCTCGCCCAGACCCGCGCGTTCCAGATCAAGCTGGCCACGCTCGGCATCCCGGCCACCTTCGACTTCCCGGCGCGCGGCACGCACGCATGGAAGTACTGGGAGGATCAGCTGTGGAAGGCACGCCCGCAGATCCTCGAGGCGCTGAACGCGTTCTGATCTCCGGTACGCACTGCTGGCAACGACGCCGCCCGCTCACCCTCCGGTGAGTGGGCGGCGTCGTAACTTTCTGCAACAATTTTCTCACCTGTCACAGCGCGGCACCCGCGATTCCGAGTGCCGCCGGTGTAGAAACAACATCCGGGACTCCGGTATCCCGAGTCGGCACACCCAGCCGGGGCGCCCTGCCACTGCCGCCGTCGCGGTCCACCCGAAGCCGCACTTCGGCAGGAAATCCGGCAACGCAGAAAGTGAGCGATGCAGATGCGAACTGAGCTCGAGCACGGTGAGCGACGGACGGGGCCGAGCAGGAGAGCGGCTCGCGTTGCGGGTGCGCGGAGCAGAAGATCCCGTGCGCTCGCACTGATCGCCGCAGCCCTCGTCGCGCCCGTCGCCGCAGGTCTGACCACTGTCTCGGTGGCCACAGCCGATCCGCTCATCGCCCAGTCCGGCCCGACGAGCACCGCCGGTGCGACCGTCCGCTCCGTCGACTGGCTCACCGATCGTCGTGTCGCCCTGTGGATCGATTCGCCGTCGATGGGGACGCCGATCCAGGTGCAGCTGCTGCTCGCGCGCGACTGGAACAGCAAGCCCGACGCGAAGTTCCCGTCGGTGTTCATGCTCGACGGCATGCGCGCGCGCGACGACGAGAACGGGTGGACGCTCGAGACCGACGCGGAAGCCTTCTTCGCCGACAAGAACGTCAACGTCGTGCTGCCGGTGGGTGGCCAGTCGAGCTTCTACTCCGACTGGATCGACCAGAACAACGGACAGAACTACAAGTGGGAGACCTTCCTGACGAAGGAACTTCCCCCACTCCTCGAGCGCGACTGGCGTACCACCGACAAGCGTGGCGTCGTCGGGCTGTCGATGGGCGGTACCGCCGCGATGTTCCTGCCCGCCCGCAATCCGGGCTTCGCGCAGTTCGCGGCGTCGCTGTCCGGCATCCTCACCACGACCACCCTCGGCATGCCCGAGGCCATCCACTACGCGATGCAGGACGCCGGCGGTTTCGATTCCGAGGCGATGTGGGGTGCGCCCGGCTCCGAGGGCTGGGAGTCGCACGATCCGTACCTGCTCGCCGACAAGCTCAAGGGTGTGAGCCTGTACGTCTCGAGCGGCAGCGGCACCACCGGCCCGTACGACGATCCGTCGGGCATCCCCGGTGTCAGCACCAACTACGCCGGCATGGGCCTCGAGATCCTCTCGCGCCTCACTTCGCAGGCGTTCGCGACGAAGCTCAAGAAGCAGGGCATCCCCGCGCAGATCGTGTACCGGCCGTCGGGCACCCACACGTGGAAGTACTGGGAGTTCGAACTGCACCAGTTGTGGCCGCAGCTCGCCAACACCCTCGGGGTCGGTGTCGAGAAGCCCGAGTGCAATCCGACCGGTGCCTTCGGTGACGTCGCGAACGCGAACGCCTGGCTCGGTGACTGCCTCACCTCCGAATACGACGTCGCAGGCGGCAAGGTGCAGGACTTCCGCTTCGGCCGTGTCTTCTCGTCCGACGGCACGACGGTGCCGGTCGCGGGTGCGATCGGCGGCGCCTACCAGGGTGTCGGCGGTCCGGCCGGGCAGCTCGGCTATCCGACCACCGAGGAACGCGTAGCTCCCGACGGACGCGGACGGTTCAACCACTTCCGGAACGGCGCGATCTACTGGACGCCCGAGCACGGCGCCCACGCGGTCCGCGGCAAGATCTTCGAGGAATGGAAGAACCAGGGCTGGGAGGGCGGCCCCCTCGGCTACCCGATCCTCGACGAGGCGGCGACCCCCGACGGTCGCGGCGCGGTCCAGGGCTTCGAAATCGGCGCCATGTACTGGAGCGAGGACACCGGTGCCCACGGGGTACAGGGCATGATCCTCGACAAGTACTCCCAGCTCGGCTACGAGACGGGTGTCCTGGGCTACCCGACGACCAGTGAGCAGCCCGCCGGGCGCGACGGTCGCTTCAACGAATTCCAGCACGGCCACATCTACTGGAGCCCGCTCACCGGCGCCTGGCCGGTCCGCGGCAAGATCCTCGAGGCATGGCTCGCCGAGAAGGGTGCCGAAGGACGTCTGGGTCTGCCGATCAGCGACGAGTTCCCGGCCGCCGACGGCAAGGGTGTCCAGCAGAACTTCCAGAACGGCTTCATCACGCTCGACGGCGACGAGGTGAAGCTGCAGCCGTAACCGAACGACAGCAGGGTCGGCCCGTGTGAACCGGGGGAGGCGGGACGCTCCTACCGGCCGCACGGGCCGCTCTGTAGCCTGGGGCGCATCTGACCAAGTTCGACCGACATCCCGGATGTGAGGACCCCACCACATGCCTTCACGGACCCGCTCGCGCTCGACCCGAGTCCTCGGCGCCCTCGCCGCGGCACTGACCGCCACGGCCGTTCTCTCCGCATGCGGAAGCGACGACTCCACCGCGACGAACACGCCGACCACGTCTGCCGCCACGGAGACCTCGACGTCGACATCGACCTCCGCGGCCGAGACGTCCCCCGGCGCCGCCGGGGCCGAGACCACGGGCGAGACCGAGACGAGCGAGGCGTCCCCGGCTCCGTCCTCGCCCGCTGCCGGAGACGACGATGCCGGAGAGGACACGGGAGCCGGCACGGGCGCGGCACCCGCTCCCACGCCCGGCGCACAGGCCTTCCTCGACGGCCTCCGCGCCGAGGGTGTCGAGCCCAGCGACGAGACCGGCGCGGTGAACATCGCCGACTACATCTGCAGCGCCCAGGCGCAGGGCGGGTCGCCGGAGGAGATCAAGGTGTTCGTGACCGCGCTCGTGGGTAGTGATGCTGCAGCCGGTGGTGTCGAATTGTCGGAGGAGCAGGCCTCCTCGACGGCCGACACGTACATCGCCGTCGCCGGCGAGACGTACTGCAACTAGGGAACGCGGGGACAGCACGAATGGTCAGGACGAAGCAGCGTCGCGGACGCAGGATCGTGGTCGTGGGGGCGCTGCTCGTCCTGGCGATCGTGCTGGTGCTCTGGTACATGCTCGCGGGGCGGCTGGACATCCCGTCACCGATTCCCACCCCGCCGGGGCCGGAGGAGCCGCAGTCGCAGCCGGCCTCGTGCCCCGACGTGCAGGTCGTCGCGGTGCCGGGCACCTGGGAGTCCGCGGTGGGCGACGATCCGTACGCCCCGGCCGCGAACCCGTACTCGCTCATGCTCAACGTGACGAGGCCGTTGCAGGAGCGTTTCGACGCCCAGCGCGCCGACGTCTACACGGTGCCGTACGTCGCGCAGTTCTCGAACCCCATCGCGATCCCGCCGGACGGCCAGCAGTCCTACAACAACAGCCGCAGCGAGGGATTCGCGGCCACCACCGACATCCTCGCGCGACGCTCGGCCGAGTGCCCGCTGACCACCTACGTGCTCACCGGCTTCTCGCAGGGCGCTGTGATCGTGGGCGACGTCGCCGCGCAGATCGGTGCCGGCAACGGCCCGGTCCCCGCCGACCGGGTGCTCGGTGTCGCGCTCGTCGCCGACGGTCGCCGCGACGGGGTCTCGGGCACCGACATCGGTGCGCCCGTCGCCGGAGTGGGCGCCGAACTGTCGCTCGACGGCCTGCGGTTGCCGGGGATCACGATGACCGGCGCGCGTCCCGGTGGCTTCGGGGAGCTCGACGACCGCACGATCCAGATCTGCGCACCCACCGACAGCATCTGCGACGCGCCGCCGAACGCGCTGAATCCCGCCAACTGGATGTCGGCCGCTCCGCGTCTGCTCGAGTACGTCAACAACCCGATCCACGCGATGTACAACACTTACGTCGTGGACGAGAACGGCACGACCGCGACGCAGTGGATCGCGAACTGGGCGGCGGAGAAGATCGACGCCGCACCGGAACCCGCAGAAGAATGAGGTGCGGCCGTCGCTACACGCGGGGGCGGTTCGGGTCCGAGTGAACCCTCCCACATATTACTCGCCGGTAGTGTCCGATCTCACCACCCGGTACACTCGAAAGACGGGCTGCCTTTAGACTCATCCCTCGGCTGCGTGCCCGGCCGTCCGGGATCGTGGCGCACGACGACTGCCACAGGAGAAGAGGTTCATGGTGCCAGCGACGGCACGGCGAACGGCCGGCGCCCTCCGGGGGCGTAGCGACGGCCCGCGACCGGGAATGATCCTTGTCACGAGCTCTCGCGTCGGTCGGGCGTACGTACCGGGGCGCCGATCCTGGGCAGCAGAGGACGGCGGGTTGCATCGTCGGCTGGTGCCGGCGTCGAAAAACCGTCGCACACAATCGGATCGTGTGCTCTTCTCCTTCGACGGGCGCGGAATGTGTGTGTGAAGACGACCATGTCGTATCTTTGTGTTTCCCGTGTGCGAGGGGAAGCGTTCCTCCCGGCGACCGCACTTTGCGAGGGTGCGCGTGATGCCGATCTGTAACATATTCGTGATCTGGGGTCGATGGACACGTTCGAGGAACGGACCGCCGGAAGCCGTGGGGGGCGGTATCGGTACGACGATCCGCCGGCGCGGAGGAAAAGTTAGTGGCGCAACCATGTCGAGTGGTTGTGGGATCGCTTCGACAGGGAGAAGGAATTGAGCGTCGGGTTCGAAGAGTTCATCGATGAGAACGGGCGGATCAGGCTGCCGGAAGGGCAGACCCTGCTCGATCACCTCGAGGGGAACTTCGCTTCAAACGGTGACGACCTCGCCTACCGGTACATCGACTACTCGCGGGAACGCGACGGCGAGGTGCACGAGCTGACCTGGGATCAGTTCGGTGTGCGCATCAAGGCCATCGCCGCGCGCCTGCAGCAGGTCACCGCTCCCGGCGACCGTGTCGCGATCCTCGCTCCGCAGGGCCTCGACTACGTCGTGTCCTTCTTCGCCGCGATCTACGCCGGTACCATCGCCGTGCCGCTGTTCGATCCCGATGAGCCCGGCCACACCGATCGTCTGCACGCCGTTCTCGGCGACTGCACCCCCAGCGCGATCCTCACCGCCACCTCGTCCGCGGCCGGCGTGCGGCAGTTCTTCCGCCCGCTCCCCGCTGCGCAGCGTCCCCGCGTGATCGCCGTCGACGCCATCCCCGACTCGGTCGCCGAGTCCTGGAACCGGCCGCCCATCGGCACCGACGACATCGCGTACCTGCAGTACACCTCCGGCTCGACCCGCGTTCCCGCCGGCGTCGAGATCACCCACCGCTCGGTGCTCACCAACGTCATCCAGATGGCCGACTCGATCGAGCTCAACGAGTCGTCGCGCGGCGTGACCTGGCTGCCGCTGTTCCACGACATGGGCCTGCTCACGGTGATCCTGCCCGCGGTCGGCGGCAAGTACATCACCATCATGAGCCCGCGCGCCTTCGTGGCCCGGCCGAGCCGCTGGATCCGCGAGCTCGCCGCCGTCTCCGACGGTGCCGGCACCTTCGCCGCCGCCCCGAACTTCGCGTTCGAGCATGCTGCGGCACGCGCGGTCCCCAAGCCCGGCGAAGAACTCGACCTGAGCAACGTCATCGGCCTGATCAACGGCAGCGAGCCGGTCACCACGTCGTCGATGCGCAAGTTCAACGAGGCCTTCGGCCCCTACGGTCTGCCCCGCACGGCGATCAAGCCGTCCTACGGCATGGCCGAGGCCACCCTGTTCGTCTCCTCCACCCGTCACAGCGACGAGGCGAAGGTCATCTACGTCGACCGCACCGCACTCAACGCGGGCCGGGTCGTGCGCGTCGAGCCCGACGCCGAGAACGCCATCCCGCAGGTCTCCTGCGGTTACGTCGCGCGCAGCCAGTGGGCCGCGATCGTCGACGCCGAGACCGGCACCGAGATGCCCGACGAGCAGGTCGGCGAGATCTGGCTGCACGGCGAGAACATGGGCATCGGCTACTGGGGTCGCAAGGAAGAGACCGACAACACCTTCCACAACCGCATCACCAAGCGCCTGGCCGAGGGCAGCCACGCCGAGGGCACCCCGGACGACAGCAAGTGGCTGCGCACCGGCGACTACGGCGTCTACATCGACGGTGAGCTCTACATCACCGGTCGCGTCAAGGACCTCGTGATCGTCGACGGCCGCAACCACTACCCGCAGGACCTCGAGTTCTCGGCGCAGGAGGCCAGCTCCGCGCTGCGCCCCGGCTTCGTCGCAGCCTTCGCGGTGCCGGCCAACCAGCTGCCGCGCGAGGTGTTCGACAACGACGCCTCCGGCCTGCAGTTCGATGCCGACGATTCGTCGGAGCAGCTCGTGATCGTCGCCGAGCGCGCTCCCGGCGCCGGCAAGGCCGATCCGCAGCCGATCGCCGACGCGGTGCGTGCCGCGATCTCGTCCCGGCACGGTGTCACCGCCCGCGACGTGCTGCTCGTGCCGGCCGGTTCCATCCCCCGTACGTCCAGCGGAAAGATCGCGCGTCGGGCGTGCAAGACCGCATATGTCGAGGGAACGCTGCGCGGTGGTTACCAGCAGCAGGCCTTCCCGGACAGCGTGTAAGAACGAATGTCCTCTTTCCCGGGTAGCGTGGTGGGTTGATGTCTGACACTGAAATGACGGTTGCGCAGCTGCGCGAATGGCTGCGCAACTGGATCGCCGACGCGACCGGACAGCCGGTCTCCCAGATCTCGGACGATCGTCCGATGGAGGAGTTCGGACTGTCCTCCCGGGACGCCGTCGCCATGGCGGGCGAGATCGAGGAACTCCTCGGTGTCACCCTCAACGCGACGATCGCCTACCAGCACCCGACGATCGCGTCGCTCGCGACGCGCATCATCGAAGGTGAGCCCGAGGCACCCGCCGAGGACGACTCCGCCCTGTACACGGTCGGTGCCGCGGCGGGTTCGAAGGACGTCGCCATCGTCGGTCTGTCCACCCGTTTGCCGGGCCACGTCGACACCCCCGAACAGATGTGGGAGCTGCTCGCGTCCGGACGCGACGGCATCTCCGATCTGCCCGAGGGCCGCTGGTCGGAGTTCGAGAACGACCCCGCCGTGTGGGAGTCGATCCGCAACGCCAACACCAGGGGCGGCTACCTCGACGACGTGAAGGGCTTCGACGCCGAGTTCTTCGCGATGTCGCCGCGCGAGGTCGAGATGGTCGACCCGCAGCAGCGCCTCGCGCTGGAGCTGACCTGGGAAGCACTCGAGCATGCGCACATCCCGCCGAGCGACCTCAAGGGCGGCTCGGTCGGTGTGTTCATCGGCAGCTCGGCCAGCGACTACATGCTCCTCGCGGTCGGCGATCCGTCCGCAGCGCATCCCTACGCGCTCACCGGCACCTCCACCGCGGTCATCGCCAACCGCGTGTCGTACTTCTACGACTTCCACGGCCCGTCCGTCACGCTCGACACGGCGTGCTCGTCGTCGCTGGTCGCCGTGCACCAGGCCGTGCGCGCACTGCGCAACGGCGAAGCCGACGTCGCCCTCGCCGGTGGCGTCAACATGCTGCTCGCCCCGGCCGGCACCCTCGGCTTCGACGAACTCGGCGTCATGGCACCCGACGGCCGCATCAAGGCGTTTTCCGCCGACGCCGACGGCATGATCCGCGCCGAGGGTGGCGGTCTCGTCGTGCTCAAGCGTCTCGAGGACGCCGAGCGCGACGGCGACGACATCCTCGCGGTGATCGCCGGTTCGGCCGTCAACCAGGACGGCCGCTCCAACGGTCTGGCCGCTCCCAACCCCGAAGCGCAGGTCGACGTGCTGCGCCGCGCCTACCGCGACGCGCAGATCCTGCCGTCCGGTGTCGACTACATCGAGGCGCACGGCACCGGCACGGTGCTCGGCGACCCGATCGAGGCCGACGCGCTCGGCCGTGTCGTCGGTCGTGGGCGTGAGGACGACAAGCCGGTCCTGCTCGGTTCGGCCAAGACCAACTTCGGTCACCTCGAGTCCGCCGCCGGTGCGGCCGGTCTCATCAAGGTCGTTCTCGCGATGCAGAACGATCAGCTTCCGCCGACGCTCAACTACACCGCGCCCAACCCGTACATCCCGTTCGACAGCGCGCACCTGAAGGTCATCCCCGAGGGTGCGAAGTGGCCGCGCTACACCGGTCGCGCTGTCGCCGGTGTGTCCGGATTCGGTTTCGGTGGCACGAACGCGCACGTCGTCGTGCGCGAGTACACCGGCCCCGAGGGGCTCGAAGCGTCCGAGGCCGAGGTCGAGGTCCTGCCGGAGGAGATTCCCGCCGCCGCGGAGACCACCGAGCAGGCCCGTGAGCTGCCCGTCCTGCTCGCCGTCTCCGCTGCGATGCCGTCGCGTCGCCGCCGTGCCGCCGCAGATCTTGCCGACTGGCTCGAGACCGAGAAGGGCAGCACGACGCCGCTCGCCGACGTCGCCCGCACGCTCGCTCGTCGCAACCACGGCCGGTCCCGCGCGATCGTCGTGGCGAGCAACCACGGTGAGGCGATCGCCGGTCTGCGTGCCGTCGCCGCCGGCAAGCCCGCGCAGGGCGTGTTCACCGCCGACGCTCCCGCCTCCAAGGGCGCGGTGTGGGTGCTGTCCGGCTTCGGTGCCCAGCACCGCAAGATGGCCAAGCAGCTGTACCTGGAGAACCCGGTCTTCGCGGCGGCCGTCGACGAGGTCGACGAGCTGATCTACGACGAGTCGGGCTACTCCATGAAGGAGAAGTTCCTCGACGACGCGCAGGACTACGACGTCGAGACCGCGCAGGTCGGCATCTTCACGATCCAGATCGGTCTCGCCGCGCTGCTGCGCCACCACGGCGCCGAGCCCGCCGCGGTCGTCGGTCACTCGATGGGTGAGGCCGCCGGTGCCTACATCTCGGGCGGACTCTCGCTCGAGGACGCCGTGCGCGTCATCTGCTCGCGCTCGCGTCTGATGGGTGAGGCCGAATCCGGCCTGACCGGCGACGACATCCGCCTCATGGCGCTCGTCGAGTACAGCGCCGCCGAGATCACCGACGTGCTGCCCGACTTCCCGCAGCTCGAGGTCTGCGTCTATGCGGCGCCGACGCACACCGTCATCGGTGGCCCGCAGGAACAGGTCAACGCGATCGTCGCGCGTGCCGAGGCCGAGGAGAAGTTCGCCCGGGTCCTGCAGACCAAGGGTGCGAGCCACACCTCGCAGGTCGATCCGATCCTCGGCGAGCTCGCGGCCGAGCTCGCCGGCATCGAACCGCACCGCCTGAAGGTCGACCTGTACTCGTCGGTCGACCAGGAGACGCTCTACCGCGCAGGTCACGACGGCATCCACGACGTCGAGTACTGGACCAAGGGCATGCGCCACAGCGTGTACTTCACGCAGGCGATCCGGCAGGCCCTGTCCGACGGGCACACCACCTTCGTCGAGCTCAACGCCAACCCCGCGACGCTCATGTCGGTCGCGGCGACGGCCTTCGACGCCGGTGTGCAGGACGGCCAGTTCATCCAGACGCTCAAGCGCAAGGAGGACGAGTCCCTCGGGGTGCTGACCGCCCTCGCGCAGCTGTACGTGCACGGGCAGTCGGTCGACCTGAAGACCCTGCTGCCGGAAGGCGGCTACGTCGACCTGCCGCGCACCGCCTTCATCCGCAAGCCGTACTGGGTCGAAGCCAACATCGGCACCTCCGGCAACGGCCGCGCGCCCGGCGCCCGCGTCGCACTCCCGGACGGCCGCTACGTCTGGGAGGTGCAGGCCTCCGCCGTCACCGACGCCGCCGAGCTGGTCGTCGCGGCGGCCTCGCAGGTGCTGTCGGATGTCACGCTCACCGCGTCCATCCCGCACACCGGCGTCCCCGCGACCGGCACCCTCACCACGACGCTCACCCGGCACCCGGGCGGCGCGTCGCTGCAGGTGCACGCGAACGCCGGCGACGCTTTCACGCTCGTCCACGAGGGTGTCGTCACCTCCGGTGAGCCGCTGCCCGCGCCCGTCGCGGTGGCCGCGAAGCCGGCCGTGCAGGCCGAGGAGATGCCCGAGGTCGTCGAGTCGTTCGGCGACAAGTGGGATCCGAGCGGATCGCAGAGCCTCGACGACCGCCTGACGCTGATCGTCGCCGAGTCCATGGGCTACGCGCCCGAGGATCTGCCGGCCGAGATCCCGCTCATCGAGCTGGGCCTCGACTCGCTCATGGCGGTCCGCATCAAGAACCGCGTCGAGTACGAGTTCGACATCCCGCAGCTGCAGCTGTCGGCGGTCAAGGACGCGAGCCTGCGCGACGTCGCGAAGTACCTGCGGTACGCCGTGGAGAACCGCGAGGAGGTTGCGCAGCTCGCCGAGCAGCAGGCCGCCGAGAAGGCAGCCGAGCGCGCCGCCGCTGCGAACGGGGACGAGCTTCCCCAGGCCGCCGAGCAGGTCGAGCTTCCCGAGCGCGAGGACACCACCGCGGTCGGCGAGGCCGAGCAGATCCTCGCCGAGGCCGACGAGCAGACCGCGGCCGAGAAGGCCGAGCCCGAGCAGGAGTCGAGCGGGGTCGACGTGCCGCCGCGCGACGCCGCGGAACGGTTGACCTTCGCCTCCTGGGCCGTGGTCACGGGCAAGTCGGCCAAGGGCATCTTCAATCCGCTGCCGAGGCTCGAGCGTGATGTCGCCGAGAAGCTCGCGGCACGGCTGACCGAGCGGGCCGAGGGCGAGATCACCGTCGACGACGTGCTCGCCGCCTCGACCGTCGAGCAGCTCGCCGAGACCGTCCGTCAGCATCTCGAATCCGCCGATCGCATCGACGGACTCGTGCGCACGCTGCGGCCCCGCGCGGAGGGATCGGACGCCGTGCCGGTCTTCGTCTTCCACCCGGCGGGTGGTTCGACGGTCGCGTACGAGCCGCTGCTGCGCCGCCTGCCCGCGCACACCCCGGTGTTCGGTTTCGAGCGCACCGAGGGCCCCATCGACACCCGCGCCCAGGCGTACCTGCCGCTCATCGAGGAGATCCAGGGCGACGGCCCGTACGTGCTGTGCGGCTGGTCGCTCGGCGGTGTCCTCGCCTACGCGGTGGCCCGTCTGCTCCGCGAGAAGGGCAAGGACGTGCGTCTTGTCGGCCTCATCGACACCGTCATGGCCGGTGAGAAGGTCGAGGACACGCCCGACGAGATCCGTAAGCGCTGGCAGCGCTACTCGGCGTTCGCGAAGAAGACCTACGGGATCGACGCGCCGCTGCCCTACGACCTCCTGGCCGAGGCCGGCAGCGACGAGGAGCAGATCGGCATCCTGATGGGGCTGCTCGAGCTGAGCGGGGCGCAGATCCCCGGCGGCATCATCGAGCACCAGCGCACGTCGTGGCTCGACAACCGCGCCATCCAGACCGCGGAACTCGCGCCCTACGGCGGCAAGGTCGTGCTGTACATGGCCGACAAGTACCACGACGACGCGATCGATCTCGAGCCGGCCTTCGGCACCCGCCGACCCGATGGGGGTTGGGGCGAGGTCGTCGAAGATCTCGAGGTCGTACACGTCGGCGGCGATCACCTGCAGATCGTCGACGAACCGTACATCTCGAAGGTGGGGGAAGACCTGACCCGCAAGCTGGCCGACATCGAGGCCTCGAGGAGCTGAACGAACAAGTGAGCACCACGGCACAGAAGCTGGCCGAGCTGCGCGAGAAGCTGGAGATCGCGAAGGAGCCTGCCGGCGAACTCGCGATCGCCAAGCGCGCGAAGAAGGGCATCCCGAGCGCTCGCGAGCGCATCGACATGCTGCTCGACAGGGGCAGCTTCGTCGAGATCGGCGCGCTGATGAAGACGCCCGGCCGCGACGATGCGATGTACGGCGACGCCGTCGTCGTCGGGCACGGCACGGTCGACGGCCGCCCGGTCGCGGTGTTCTCCCACGACCAGACCGTCTTCGGCGGCAGCGTCGGTGAGATGTTCGGCCGCAAGGTCGCCGCGGTCCTCGACTTCGCCCTCAAGATCGGTTGCCCGGTCGTCGGCATCAACGACTCCGGTGGTGCCCGCGTGCAGGACGCCGTCACCTCGCTCGCCTGGTACGGCGAGATCGGCAAGCGCCACGAGCCACTGTCGGGTCTGTGCCCGCAGATCTCGGTGATCGTCGGCAACTGCGCCGGTGGTGCGGTCTACGCGCCGATCAACACCGACGTCGTGGTCGCCACCGAGGGCTCGCACATGTTCGTCACCGGCCCCGACGTCATCAAGGCCGTCACCGGTGAGAGCGTGAGCCTCGAGGAACTCGGCGGTGCCCGTCAGCAGGCCGAGTACGGCAACGTGCACCACGTCGCGCCCGACGAGAAGGCCGCCTTCGAGTGGGTGCGGCAGTACCTGAGCTACATGCCGTCCAACGCGCAGGAGAAGCCGCCGGTCATCAATCCCGGTCTCGAACCGGAGGTCACCCCCGACGATCTCGAACTCGACACGTTCATGCCCGACGCCGACAACTCCGGCTACGACATGCACGACATCCTGCTGAAGATCTTCGACGACGGCGAGTTCCTCGAGGTCCGCTCGCAGACCGCGCCGAACATCATCACCGGCTACGCGCGCGTCGACGGTCACGCTGTGGGTGTCGTGGCGAACCAGCCGCTGTACCTGTCGGGTGCGCTCGACGCGGCCGCTGCAGACAAGGCCGCGCACTTCGTGCGTGTCTGCGACGCCTACGACATCCCGCTCGTGTTCGTCGTCGACACCCCGGGCTTCCTGCCCGGTGTCGAGCAGGAGAAGATCGGCGTCATCAAGCGTGGCGGCCGCTTCCTGTTCTCGTATGTCGAGGCGTCGGTCCCGAAGGTGACCGTCGTGGTGCGCAAGGCCTACGGCGGCGGCTACGCCGTGATGGGTTCGAAGCAGCTCGGCGCCGACATCAACTTCGCGTGGCCCACCGCGCGTATCGCCGTGATGGGTGCCGAGTCGGCTGTCGCGGTGATCGGCCGTCGGCAGATCGAGGCCGCGGGGGAGAACGCTCCGGCGGTGCGTCAGCAGCTCATCAACTTCTACAACGAGCACGTCGCGACGCCGTACATTGCGGCCGAGCGCGGATACGTCGACGCGGTGATCGAGCCGTCGACGACCCGCCTCGAGATCCGCAAGGCGCTCACTCTCCTTCGCGACAAGGAAGTGTTCAAGAACCCGCGGAAGCATCACCTGCTGCCGCTGTAGAACAGCCGGAGAACCCGCGCCGACGGGGTCTGTGCACTAGGACGTGCGCAGGCCCCGTCGCGCGTATCCGGCGATCTGCTCGACCTCTGCGTCGGCGTCGAAGGTGGACGCGTCCCGCCACAACAGATGCTCCATCACCGCGAGCAGTAGGATCGAGGTGGTGAGCGAATCCCGTTGCGGGTCGGCCGATCCCAGATCGGCGATGGGGCCGGCGAGTACCTCCGCGACCGCCTTCTCCAGATCCTCGCGCACCTTCGGTGCATGCGACCGCCCGCCGGCGGAGGATACGACGTTGCGGGTGGCGGCGGCGATCTCGGGATCGACGGCCTGGTTCAGGACGGCCGCGATGCCGGCACGCAGGGCGGCCTCGGGGTCGGCGGCCTTGTCGATCTTGTGGCGCAGATACCGGACGAGGCGGTGTCCGCCCTCCTCGACGACGGCGTCGACGAAATCGCCCTTGCTCTTGAAGTAGCGGTAGAAGGCGTCGTTGGAGAGCCCCGCGGCGGCCACGATGTCGGCGACGCGCGCAGGTTCGCCCCGGGTGAGCAGTTCGCGTCCGCACCGGATCAGGGTGTCGACGTCGCGGCTCGCGGCCTCCTGTCGGGGCGTCAGGCTTCGCTTCACGGCCTCGGAGGCGCGGGGCGACAGGGCCGACCCGGCTGAATTCTCGGTGGTCACCCGCTCATTCTAGATAACCGAAACCCGATTCTGGGATGCTCCGACCCGGACGCGGCCGGAAGATCAGGGAACCGTCCAGCTGCCGACACCGGGCAAGTACGTGAAGCCCGGGGCGGTCACACCACGGCGACGATGCGACCGGTCCCCGTCACTCGTAGACGCGCATCGGCGCGGGCTTCCACAGACCCGACCTCGTCACCTCGGTGGTGGTCAGTTCGGCCGGCTGCGCATTCGGGTAGAAGCGCACGTACCGCTCCACCGAACCCCAATCGCGACCCCAGTCGTTCTCCAGGTAGGTGGGCACCTGCTCGGGTCGCGCCAGGACCTCCGCGAAGCCGAGCGGGCCACCGTTGTCGGCGGACTGCCAGGTGTCGGTCGACGACACCGCGAGCGGACGGTCGGGGAGGACCCGGTAGTTCGGCATCTCGGCGACACCGGCCCAGTGGTCGAACGGCCGCTGGCACGGGAACTGCAGACCCACGGCCCAGTCCAGCAGGAGCGGCTGCTCGGAACCGAGCTGGGCGTCGAGCCGCTCGAGGGTCGGGACGCGCGGCGGCGTGAACGCCAGCCACTGATCGCCGGTGAGATTGGGATCGTTGGCGACGATGCGGACGGCGTCGACATCGTCGGGCAGGTCGGCGAGCGGCACACGCAGGTTCCGCCACGACGGTGCGGGGCCGATGTCGCGAGGCAGGTAGGTGCCCTTCGCCTCGACGCTGCCGTCGGCCTGGCGGGTGCCGTACTCGACGAGCAGCGACTGGCCGTAGGTCAGTGCACCGGTGTCGTCGTACGACCAGATACGACCGGCCGCGGAGATGATCACCAGCGGCATCTCGTCGGTGATCTCGGGCAAGGCGTACCAGCTCGACGTGAGCGCGGCGGGTTCCTGCACACCCTCCTGGTAGCTGCCGAGCACCGGGGTGACGGCCGGGTCGAGCCCGAAGGGCAGGCGCACGGTGCTGCCGTTGACGGTCTGCGCACCGGAGCCACCCGTGGTGCCGCCGCCCGCGCCGGTCTCGAAGGTCGGGCCGACACTCTGGTTGTCGGTGTTGCCCTGGCCCGGTTTGACCTCGACGTAGTCGGCGGTCAGGTCGGACGGCACGCCGTCGGGAGTGAAACCGCGCGGCGCCGCACCGGCGAGCGGGTCGTCGTTCGCCGGCGGGTTGGCGGGATCGATGATCGGTTCGAGACGTCCCTCGTTGGGGTCGGCCTCGACGAGCACGTCGTTCGCAAGACCGCAGGTCTGCCCGGCGACCGCCCCGATGTTGGAACGGGCGAGCGAGTACGCCGGGTACTGCGACACCGCTCCCTTGAGCAGCGACAGCACCTCGAACAGCACCATCACCGCGGCGACGACCGTGAGCGGCGCAGCCGCGAGGGCACGGATCCGCCGGCCCTTCTTCGTCTCGGGCGACTCCGGTGGCGGTGCGTACCCCTCGCGGAGGTACTGCCACGCGACGAGCACGAGGGCGAGACCGAACAGGATCAGGAACAGCGAGCTGGACTGGTAGCCGCTCAGCGAGACGGTCTTGTCGAACCACGGCACGCCGTAGCTCGAGACGTACCACCAGCCGTTGATGCCGGCGAACGACACCGCCAGGACGAACAGCAGTCCGGCGAGGAAGATCGTGCGGTTGCGCCGCGACCGCAATGCGCTCGCGGAGACCACGACGGCCGTGACCGTCGCGAGCGATCCGGCGATGCCCGCGTACGCCCCGAAGTGGTGGGTCCACTTCGTGGGGTTGAACATCATGAAGAAGATCGTGCCGAAGACGATGCCGAGCAGACGCCAGGTCGGGCTCACGGCGACGCCGGGGATCCGGCGGCGGCGCAGCAGCACGAACAACGTCGTGAACAGGCACAGCAGCATCGTGAGGAACGCGAAGCGGCGCGGCAGCGACCCGTCGACGGTCTGCACCATCAGGTAGTAGTAGCGGAGGAAGTCGTTCCACCACTCCTCGTTGGGTCCGATGATGGTGCGCACGCGGGTCGCCTCGAGGACCGCGGCGAGGGTCTGGTCGGAGAACACCACGACGAGCACGAGCAACCCGGCGGCACCGATCGGTGCGAGCAGTGGCAGGGTGCCCACCTCGCGGTGGCGGCGCACGATGATCCGCGTCATCGGCCGGATACCGGCGATGAGGGCGGCCACACACATCAGGCCGGTCGGTGCCGCGGCGAGCGTGAACGCGCCGATGATCACCGCGGTCGCGGCGGGCAGCAGACGACCGGTCGCGATGGCGCGCTCGATCGAGCACCAGGTCAGCAGCGCACCGAGAGCGACGATCGGCTCGGGCCGCAGACCGTTGTTGTAGGGGAGCCAGAAGGCGAGGAAGACCAGTCCGCCGGTCCACAGTGCGATGCGGTTGTGCCGCACGGCCCGGCCGAGACGCGGCACCACCTCACGGCTGATGACCATCCAGCACAGGATTCCGGCGATCAGTGCCGGGATGCGCATCCACGGGCTGGCCGTGGAGATCTTCGCGAACGCCGCCAGCACGTCGTAGTACCAGCCGAAGGGCGCTTCGGGGACACCGAACCAGCGGAAGTAGTTGGCCATGTAGCCGGAGTTCTCCGACACCCGGGCCATGGTCAGCAGGTAACCGTCGTCCGAGGTGTTCGCGCCGAAGAAGTGCCAGCCGACGAGCGTGAGGACCACGACGACGTCGACGCCGGTGAACTTCCACCAGCGGGCAGGCAGGAAGCGGCGGTGACCGCGACCGTCCGTGCCGTCGAGCTTGGCCAGCGCGCCGAGCGCGAGTGCCGTCGACAGCACCGCCAGGACCATCGCGAGGGACTTGACCAGCGTCGGCGACGACGTGAACCGGGAATCGACATCGACGATGACGTCGAGGCCGGGAACCGCGGTGGGCAGGTCGCTGAACACGCCCACGACGAGCGGCCGCAGGTCGCCGGTGAGCTCACCGGACCGCGGGTTGCCGTTCTCGTCCGAGAGGCCGACGAACTCGGCGGTGGTGCGTTCGGAGTCGGAGAAGATCTGCAGTTCGCTGCACGCACCCGACTCGACGTCGGCGCGCGGCGCGGTCGCGACCACCACGTTGCGGTCGAGCACGTCGACGTTCTCGGCGCCGACCCGCACGAACATCGCGTTGAGCGCCGCGTCCTGCCCGTTGGTGGGGGCCGTCGCGAGCAGCATCCCGCCGTCGCCGGGCATCTCCGCGACGGCACTGCACGGCACGGTGGCCCGGAACTGGAGGGGAACCTGCGACATCAACGGCAGTTCGACGTCGGTCGCCGCCGCGTCCTGCGGCCACGACATCGTCGCCTCGGTCACGCGGACCGGGAGGAACGGTGTGGCCAGCGCCAAGATCATGCCGAGCAACCCGGCGACGACGGCGACGAGTCGCGCGGTCCGGTACCGAGTGCGAAGGTCCTCGCCCATCGACCGTGGGGCGGTCGGAGCGGGCGCGGGTGAGGTCGTCACGTCGTCGGGCACGGGAGTCGATGGTATCCGGCGACGTGGTGTGACGGCACTCGCCCTTACTCGAGCAGGACCGGGACCCCGTCACGGATGCGGCCCGGCGACCACAGGCCGGAGCGGGTCGTCACGTCGGTGGTGACCTCCGCTGGGGAGGCATCCGGGTCGATCGGACGGTACTGCTCGAGCGATCCCCAGTCGCGATCCCAGTCGTGGTTCAGATAGGTGGGGACGGCCTCGGCGTTCAGCAGAAGCGGGATCCAGCCGAGCGGTCCGCCGCCGATGTCGTCCTGCCAGCCGTTCGTCGCGTCGGCCCCGACACGGTCCGGCAGGATGCGGTACTCGGGGACCTCGGCGACACCGTTGCGGTGCCCGAAGGGTCGCTGGCACGGGAAGGCGAGACCCACCGACCAGTCGATGAGGACCGGGGCGTCGGATCCGACGACCTCCTGCAGGGTCTGCATGCGCGGCATCCGCGGCGGCGTGACCGCGACCCACTGGTCGGGGGAGAGGTCACCGTCGTCGACGACGATCCGCACGGCGTCGGCGTCGGCCGGGATCGCGTCACTCGGCACGCGCAGGTTGCGCCAGGACGGCGACGGGCCGATGTCGATCGGGGCGAGCGTCGCCAGCGGCGTCACGTCGTCCCCGGACGACGAACCGAACTCCAGCAGCACGTCCTGACCCGGGGTGATGACACCGTCCGGGTCGACATAGCGGACGCGTCCCGCCGCGGTCACGACCAGCAGCGGCGTCTCGTCGGTGCGCTCCGGCAGCGCGTACCAGCCGGATTCGAGCTCGGCCGACTGCTGCACGCCCGAGCGGTAGCTACCGAGGACGGGCGTGGTCTGCGGGTCGAGGCCGAAGGGCAGCTTCACGGTGCTGCCGTTGATGCCCTCGTCGCTGGTGCGACCGCCCTCGGTGCCGGCGCTGGTGGAGGTGGTGGTGCCGCCTTCCTCACTGTCGACGGTGTTGGCGCCACCGGTCGTGGTGGTCTCCGCGTCGGCGGTGAGGTCGAGGGCCACGCCGTTCGGGGTGAAACCGACGGCTGTGCCCGCACCCAGGGCCTCGCCCGCATCACCGTCGAGAGGCTGCAGCATCGTCGCGTTCGGGTCGGACTCGACGAGCACCTCGTTGGCGAGTCCGCAGGAGTTGCCCGTGAGGGCCGCCGCGTTCGACTTGGCGATCGAATAGGCCGGGTACTGCGAGACCGCGCCCTTGAGCAGCGACAGCACCTCGAACAGCACCACCGCCGCCGCGACCAGCGTCAGCGGCGCCGACGCCAGAGTGCGCACCCTGCCGTTGCGGTCGGGCCGCGGCGTCGTGAACGGCTCGCGCAGGTGGAACCACGCGGCGAGGAGCAGGGCGAGCACCGTCAGGCCCAGCAGTGCCGTGGAGAAGGCGTAACCGGAGATCGACGGCGGCTTGTCCCACCACGGGATGCCGTAGCTCGAGACGTACCACCAGCCGTTCGAACCCGTGAAGGCCATCGCCAGGACGAACAGCACCCCGGCGGTGAACAGCGCCCGGTTGCGGGCCGATCGGATGCCCACCGAGCCCACCCCGATCGCGGCGAGCGCAGCCACCGACGCGGCCAGGCCCGCGTACACACCGAAGTGGTGCGTCCACTTCGTCGGCGTGAGCATCATGAGCAGCAACGACGCGAAGACGATGCCGAGGATGCGGCGCGACGGTCCGATCGCGGTGCCCGGGATGCGGCCCTTGCGCAGGATCAGCATGACGCACACGACCAGGCACAACAGCATCACGAACACGCCGAACCGGCGAGCCAGCGAACCGTCGGGGGAGACGGTGAGCAGCGCGTCCCAGCGCAGCCGCTCGTCGAACCACGGCACGTTCGGGCCCACGGCCGAACGCACGCGGGTCGCTTCGAGGACCGACGCGAGGGTCTGGTCGGCGAAGACCGCGATGAGCACGACGGTGCCCGACGCGAGGATCGGCGCGAGGGGCGCGACGACACCGACGAGATGCCGACGCGCGACCAGCACCTTCACCAGCGGGCGCATCCCCGCGACGAGCGCGGCCACCGCGATCAGACCGGTCGGGCCGGCGGCGAGCGAGAAGGCCGCGATGAGGACCGCGATCGCGGCCGGCAACATGCGGCCGGTCGCGATGGCGCGTTCGATCGAACACCAGGTCAGCAGTGCACCGACCGCGATGATCGGCTCGGGGCGCAGACCGTTGTTGTAGGGGAGCCAGAACGCGAGGAAGACCAGCCCGGCCGTCCACAGCGACACCCGGCTGTGCCGGACGGCGACACCGAGCCGGGGGATGACCTCACGGCTGATGACCATCCAGCACAGGATCGCCGCGATCAGCGTGGGTACGCGCATCCACACGCTCGCCGTCGACACCTGCGCGAACACGACGAGCACGTCGTAGAACCAGCCGAACGGCGCCTCGGGCACACCGAACCAGCGGAAGTAGTTCGCCATGTATCCGGCGTCGCCGGACACTCGCGCCATATTGAGGATGTAGCCGTCGTCCGAGGTGTTCGCGCCGAGGACGTGCCAGAGCAGCAGAGTGGCCACGACGATCGCGTCCACAAGGGTGAACCGCCACCAGCGGGCCGGCAGGAACCGGCGCGCGCGGCGCCCGTCGATCCCGTCCAGGCGATGCAGGGCGACGAGGGAGACCAGCGTCGCGAGCGCGCACACGATCATCGCGAGGAGCTTGAGCACCGTGGGGGTCGAGGTGAACCGCGAGTCGAGCTCGGCGCGCACCGACAACCGTTCCGTGGAGTCGTCACCGCCGGGTTCGAAGGCGCCCGCGGGGCCGGTGAGGTCGCTGAAGACACCGACCATCTGCGGTCGCTCGTCGCCTTCGAGCTCGATCGCGACCGGCGGGTCGGAGCCCACGATCTCGGCGGCGGTGCGTTCGGAGTTCGATGCGACGGTCACCGCCGTGCACGGTTCGTCGAGCGGCGCCGAGACGAGCACCGAGTTGCGCAGGACGGCCTCGACGGTGCCGGGGGCGCCGTCCTCACCGGGTACCGCGCGGATCACCAGGCCCTCCGCCGTGGCGTCGGGGGAGCCGGACGGGATGGTCGAGACGAGCGTGCCGCCGTCGGAACCGAGCTGCGCTGCTGCCGCGCACGGCACGCTGGCCCGCAGCGTGAGCGGGGCGTAGGTGACGAGCGGCGCCTCGACACTGTCGATGCTGCCGTTCTGCGGCCATTGCAGTTCGCCGGTCTCCTGCCGGACCGGCAGGAACGGAAGGGTCAGAGCCAGCACGAACCCGAGCAGTCCCGACACGATCGCGACGATCCGCGCTGTGCGGACGCGCGATGTCGGGTCGGACGAATCGGTTTTCCCGGGCGAAGCGGTATCGGCTGGCACAAGCGTCGATGCTAGGCGAGTCCCGTCACGGTCCGGGCTCGTGCCGCTCTGCTCGCACTACTCGTGGGTACTCCGCGGTTCTGTCCGACCACGTCCGGAGCCGTACCTCCCGCCACTAGCATCGCTGTCTATGAAGACCTCCACCCCGATCGGGCGCGCTCTGCGCGCGGCGGGCACCGGGGAGGTCTGCGACGACTCGACCACGCGCGCGCTGTACTCGTCCGACGCCTCTCTCTATCGCGTCCCACCACAGGCCGTGGTGCGCGCCCGATCGATCGACGACATCGCCACGACCCTCGACGTGTGCCGGCGCGAGGGTGTCCCCCTCACCTCCCGCGGCACCGGCACCTCCCTCGCGGGCAACGCCGTCGGACCCGGCGTCGTCATCGACTTCTCGCGTCACCTGAACCGGGTGCTCTCCGTCGACCCCGAGACGCGGACCGCGCGGGTGCAACCGGGTGTCGTGCAGGCCGAGCTCCAGCGCGCCGCGGCACCGCACGGTCTGCGCTTCGGCCCCGATCCGTCCACCCACAACCGATGCACGATCGGCGGGATGATCGGCAACAACGCGTGCGGGGCGCGGGCGCTCGGCTACGGCCGCACGTCCGACAATGTCGTCGCGCTCGAGGTGCTCACCGGCACCGGGCACCCGCTGTCGCTGCCCGGCGAGGACCCGACGCTCGAGCCGCTGCGGAAGATCGTCGCGCGCGATCTCGCAACCATCCGTACCGAATTCGGTCGCTTCGGCCGGCAGGTATCGGGTTACGCACTCGAGCATCTGTTGCCGGAGAACGGATTCGACGTCCGAAAGCTGTTCGTCGGCAGCGAGGGCACCCTCGGGATCACGACCGAGGCGACGGTGCAGTTGATCGCCGATCCTGCCGTCCGCACGATGGTCGTACTCGGCTATCCCGACATCGTCGCCGCCGGCAACGCCGCGCACGGACTGCTCGGCTTCCGGCCCACGGCGTGCGAAGGACTCGACTCGCGGATCGTCGACATCGTCCGGCACCGGCGCGGGCCGGAAGCAGTACCGCCCCTGCCGTCGGGTGCGGCGTGGCTGTTCGTCGAACTGGCGGGTGACGACGCCGACGAAGTGCGCGACCGGGCGAAGGCGCTCGCGCACGCCGCAGCCGCGACCGACGTCCTGCACGTCGAGGACCAGGCGCGGGCCGCCGCGTTGTGGCGCATCCGGGAGGAGGGGGCAGGCCTGTCGGCGAGAAGTCCGAAGGGACTGCCCGCGCACGCGGGATGGGAGGACGCCGCCGTCCCCGCCCACCGCGTCGGCGACTATCTCCGCGACTTCGAGGAACTGCTCGCCGGATACGACGTCACCGGCTATCCCTACGGGCACTTCGCCGACGGATGCATCCACATCCGCCTCGACATCCCGCTCGAGGTTCCCGGCCTGTTTCGCGAATTCCTCTTCGAAGCAGGCAAACTCGTCGCCGAGTACGGCGGGTCGATGTCGGGGGAGCACGGCGACGGCCGGGCCCGGAGCGAACTGCTGCCCCTGATGTACTCGCCCGACGCGCTCGCGCTGTTCGGCGCCGTGAAGTCGGTCTTCGACCCGGAGAACATCCTCAACCCCGGAGTGCTCGTCGACCCGCGACCCGTCGACGTCGACCTCCGCGTCCCGGCCGCACGGAAGGTTCGTGAGGGTCTGGCCTTCCGTTATCTCGAGGACGGCGGCGACTTCACACAGGCCGTGCATCGGTGCACCGGGATCGGCAAGTGCCGCGCCGACAACACCGGCACCGGCGGGGTGATGTGCCCGTCCTTCCTCGCGACCCGCGAGGAGAAGGACTCCACCCGCGGACGAGCCCGGGCACTGCAGGAGATGCTCAACGGTCACCTCGTCGACGAGTCGTGGCAGTCGCCGGAGGTGCACGAAGCGCTCGAGCTGTGCCTGTCGTGCAAAGGATGCCTGTCGGACTGCCCGACCGGGGTCGACATGGCGACCCTCAAATCCGAAGTGTTGCACCAGACCTACCGGGGACGGCGACGGCCCGCCAGCCACTACGGTCTCGGCAGACTGCCGCAGTGGGCGGCGATCGCCTCCCGCGCGCCGCGTGCCGTCAACGCTCTGGCCCGGATCCCGGGCGTCGCCCCGCTCGGCTTGACCGTCGCCGGTCTCGATCGACGCCGCCACGTTCCGGCGTTCGCTCCTCGCACCTTCCGGAAGTGGTTCGCCGACACCCTCCCGCAACGATCCCGCACGGGCGACCCGGTGTTGCTGTTCGTCGACACCTTCACCGAGTACTTCACCCCGGAGATCGGAGCCGCCGCCGTGCGTGTCCTCGAGACCGCCGGATACAGCGTGCACATTACCGACGAACCCCGTTGTTGCGGGCTGACGTGGATCACCACCGGCCAGCTCGATCAGGCCCGGAAGATCGTGGGCCGCACCGTCGCCGAACTCTTCCGCAGCGGCATGCCGATCGTCGGGCTCGAACCGTCGTGCACCGCCGTCCTGCGCTCCGACGTGGTCGAACTGCTCGGGTCCGCGCCCGCACGTCTCGTGGCCGACAGCACCACGACCCTCGCCGAACTCCTCGCCGACTGGGAACCGCCGTCGCTGGACGGAACACGGATCATCGCGCAACCCCACTGTCACCACCACGCCGTCATGGGCTGGGGTGCGGACGCCGCCCTGCTGCGACGCGCCGGTGCCGACGTGCAGCGACTCGCCGGCTGCTGCGGCCTGGCCGGAAACTTCGGGGTCGAACGCGGGCACTACGAGGTGTCGGTGGCGGTCGCGCGGACCCAACTGCTACCGGCGGTCGAGGCGGCATCCGACGACGCGGTGATCCTCGCCGATGGGTACTCGTGCCGTACCCAGCTCAGCGACCTCACGACGCGGCGCGGCACGCACCTGGCCGAGTTGCTGGCCTCACGACTGCCGTAGGTGCGGCGGGCTCATCATCTGCGGCGTCGTCCTCTGGTGCGTTCGCTGCGGGTGGGTCGTGGCCCGAGTTCGTAGGGGATCTTCAGGATGTGGCGGGTTTTGGCGTCGATATCGCAGTTGCCGGAGGCGACGGAGTGGAGGATGCCGTTGTAAACGAGGTCCCACAGGTCGGGGTTGCGCTGGATCTCGCTGATCTTGAACGAATGGATTTCGTTGCCGTGGGCGTCTTTCAAACGGAGAACACGGCTGTAGCCGTCTGCGGAGAACTGGATGCGAGTGAGGTGGTAGGTGTCGACCCAGCTGCTGCGCCATTGCACCCAACTGGCACCGGCTGCGGTCCAATGGTTTCCCTTGCCGAAGAACAACAATAGTGAACTTCCGGGGATGATGACCCACATGATCCACCAGTGGATCCAGCGAAAGTCTCCATTGATGACGGTGAGGTACACGACCAAGATTGCCGCTATGAGGAATGCGCCGATGTATCGGTCGCGCACGGTGGGCTGGAGCCATTCGAGAACGGGGCCGAGATGCTCGGGTGTTTTCGGCGGCTTACGGGGATGTTTGTCGGTCGGTGTGTATTCGGTTCCGTGGTGGATGCGTGGCGCGCGAGGGGGACGAGGTTGGCCGTTGACCACATCGGGCATCGGAGGAAGATCGGTTGCGTTCATTTCTGACCTCAGAACAGATTGCCCACCCAGCGTGCCGCAGAGCCGGCAGCACCGGAGATGTCGTCCCAGTGTTCGATCACTTCGCCGACGCCGAACGCGACACCGACTCCTGCGCCCACGGCGAGCAACGTGACGGGACCGCCGGCTGCGCTCGCGAGTATCAATTCGGTCGCTACGGTTCCTGCGACGAACCCTCCGACATCCTTTGCGATGGCCTTTACCGCTTCTCCAGTTGTCTCGGCATTCATCACGTCACTTGCGGTCTGGCCGGCGGTGAGGGCTAGTCCTAGATAAGGAACTTTCGAGCCCACACCCGCCAGGGTCGATCCTTTGGGAAAGAGGTCGCCGAGATCACCGCCGACACTCTGGACGAACTTGTTGTCACCGATCCCCGCAAGCAGTCGAGAATTCTCCGCAGCGAACCTCGCTGCATCGTCCGCCCCGCCTTGGAAGGCCCGAACAGCCCTGGCCGCTGTCGCTTCCGGGTACGGATCACCCAACCGCGCCGCTTCCGCAGCAAGCTCACGCAGCCGAGCGAGGGTTGCGCCTCGTGTCTCGGATAGCTCTCCCCATTTCGACAACTCGGAGACTGTCGTCGCTATGTATCCGCCCACGGTATGAGCCAAGAGCCATTCCCACTGGGCTTCTGCGTCCTTCAGAATCGTCGTCGGCCCGCGCAAGGCTTCCGCGAGTGCGTTGTGCGCTGCGGTTTCGACTGCGCGACCGTCCGCAACGAGCCCCGCAGCCGTCTCGTAGGCCGCGATCTGCTTCGCCCGAAGTGTGTGGAGCGCAATGTCGTACGAGTTCGGATCGGCGTCGAGTGGCTCACCGATCCCGACGCCGAACTCCACGGGAATGCCGGCTTCCGCCGCTGTCTCCTCGGCCTGCGACATGCGTGACCGGGCGGTGGCGAGTCCGTCGGCGAATGCGCGGAGGGCAGCGGCGATCACGTCGATCTGGTCTGCAGCCTCGGTCGTCCCGGTGATGATGCGGTCGAGGGTCGTGCGGAACGCATCTCCCGCAGGGCTTCCGAACTCGAATTCGGACTCTGTACGGCCGTCGCGGGCCGACTTCAGTCGGTCGTTCACACCCGTGACAAGGGCAGCGAGCGAATCCGCACATGCGTAGCAGGAGGTGGGGTCGCCGAAGACTCGGGTGTCGAGACTCATCCCTCACCGGCCTTCGCGATCTCCTGAGCAGTGTGCGACTCGGCGTCCTGGTAGGCGCGCAGACTGTCCTGGGTGGCGTCTGCTGCACTGGCCAGCGACCGGACCGCCGCGTCCAGGACGGAAGCAATCGACCCGAGAGCGTCGACGAGCAGCGGAGTGGCGGCACCCGCGTCGGGTATCGGTGCGGGATCGGGTCCGAGCTCGTCGATTCCCATCGCTCCGGTCGCCAGGAGTTTCGCGACGGCGTCGAGGTCGCCGATGTCGATGCTCACCGGGACCACCTCCTTCCGAGCGGGTCCTCGAACGGACGGTCTTCGTCCTCGACCGGGGGTGGTTGTCGGCCGTCGAGCAGGACCACGTCGTACCGGGTGGTCCGATGGATCTCCTGTAGTCCTCTGCTGTCGACACCCATCCACGGCTGCTGCGGTCCACAACAGCGGACCAGTTCCTCGAGTGAGGTGTAGGCGGGCAACGCCAACCGGTCGTCGGACAGGGTGCGCATCTCGAGCCGGACCTGCCCGGAGCTGTCGCGGCGTCGGATCGGCACATACAGAACGTCGCTCATCGAATCCCCCGATTCCGTCGTACCCCCCGTACGACTCGCCGAGACCTTACCGCAGCGGCGATGAGTTTCCGGCTCCTGCCCGGTCGGTATCTGCGACAGCACCGCTACCTACCAGGAGGTCGTCATGAACACCTTCACCCCATCCACCACCGGCACCCGCAACGACACCGCCGCGGCACCCTCACGCACCGCTCGCATCGCAGGCCTGATCGTCAGCGGCCTCGTCGTCCTGTTCCTGCTGTGGGACTCGATCATCCACATCGCCAACGTCTCGCAGGTGCAGGAGGCCATGGCCGATCTCGGATTCGATCCGAGCCTCAACCGCGTGTTCGGCGTGGTCCTGCTGATCTGCCTGATCGCCTACGTCCTGCCGCCCACCGCGATCCTCGGTGCCGTTCTGCTCACCGGTTACCTCGGTGGTGCCGTCGCGACGAATCTGCTCACCGAGCAGCCGATCGTCAGCACGACCCTCTTCCCGATCTACACCGGCATCTTCGTCTGGGGTGGATTGTGGTTGCGGGACATCGGGGTTCGCCGCATCATGCCGATTCGCCTGCCGCGGTGACGACGACGAACGGTCCCACCTCGGTCACGGTGAATCGGGGATCGTCGAACAGTTCCTTGGGGAAGGTCACCGTGTACCGCCGCACATTGGGATCGTTCGGGTAGACGTCCTCGGCCAGACGCAGCGTGTAGCCCTCGGCGCCCTGTCGGAAGACGACGGCGTCGGGGGCTCGCCACGGCAACTCCTCCCACGCGGCGAGCAGTTCGTCGGCGGAGGAGAGTTCCGACCACTCCTCGATCGCTGCGGCACGCGCGGAGAATTCCGCCAGCGGGTTGGCGTAGTGCGAGGTCAGGGCCTGGAAGCCGAAGTACGGGTAGTAGGCGAGGAAGGATGTGTCGGCCGTGAGGACCACATGGTCGTCACGCTCGCCGCCCAACTGGGACAGCAGGACGTCGTCCACCTCGGCGTAGTAGGACGCGGCACCGGCGGGTCGCTGGTCGGCGCGTTCACCGGCCCCGTCGGTGTCGGTGTAGGCGACGGTGATCTCACCCCCGAGCACCTGCGGGATGTTCTGGGTGAACGCCAGCGCACCGAGAGCGCCCACCGCCACGAGAACCCTGCGCACGCGCGGATTCTCGCTGGTCGCCAGGCTGATCCACCGCGAGAAGTCGACGAAGGCGAATGCGCCTGCCGCAGCGAGCAGTACGAGCAGGATCACCTCGAGACGGAACGCGAGCAGGGTGTTGCCCACGGCGGTCAACGCCATCGACGCGAGGTACCACAGGTAGACCGCGATCACGCCCAGCCCGAGCGCCTGCGCCCGATGCGACGACGACGCGCGGCCCACGAGCCACACGGTGCCCAGCAACGACAACAGTCCGATCAGGGACATGTGGAACATCGGCAACGGCAGTCGCGCACCGCCATCGGGGAGATAGTGCGTTGCGGTACCGGACTCGGACGGAGGATTACCGCCCAGCACGTCGAACACGAACGGCGCCCACACGATCAACGCGACGAGCATCGCGATCACCGCGATCACCACGAGACGCACGAGCACCGGAAGGACCGCCCGCCACGACCCGGTGGCGCGACGCGCGAGGTACGCCGCGACGACGGCCATCACCGTCACCGCGAACGCCGCGATTCCGAGATAGAGGGTGTAGAAGGTCGCGGCGAGACCGAGGAACAGGCCCGTCCCCACGACGGCGCCCCAGCCCTGTCGCACCCGGCCACCGCGCGTAGCGGGCAGGAAACCGCCCCAGGCCAGCACCAACGTCGGCGCGACCAGCACAGCGATCACCGCTCCGTAGGGTTCCGGCGAACCGTAGGCCAGTACGACGAGCGTCGTCGCGGTGGCGGCGAGCACCGCCAGGTCGGAGCGGACCAGTTCGGACCACAACACCAGGGCGACGACCGCCGCGACCGCCAGCGAACCGATCGCATACGGCTTGAACGCTTCCCAGCCGTCCATGCCCAGCACATTCGCGACACGGCCACCGATCCAGAACCACCCGGCCGGATAGAACGACGGCAGATCGGCGTAGTTCATGTCGCGCAACGCCGCGCTGTCCGTCAGCCGCGTGAGGAACTGGGTGCGGAACTCCTGGTCGACGGAGATGCCGTGCAGATAGAGGCGGGTCGCGGCGAGCGGCATCCCGAGGGTCGCGGTCACCAGGCCGGACAGCGCCGCCCACGACAACACCCGCGCCCCCGTCACCCATCTGCGGCGACGCAACAGATAGATCGAGAGGCCGAGCACGGCGAGTGCCGCGAACTGCATCACGGTGGTGACGGCCTGCGTCACATTCGACGAATTGAACGCCGGCCACTGCACGCGGTCGAAGGCGAACAGCCCCACCGCCGCGACGAGTGCTGCGACGAGCGCTGCGCAGACGAACTGCGCGAGCGTCGAGACGGCACGGCGTAACGGGGCTACTGCTACAGGAGTGTCGGCGAGCACCCCACGAGCATAGAGATGCGTCCGCGAGACGAGTGGTGGCCCGATTCGCGCCGCAAAAACGCCGCCGTCCACCGGTCGGGACCTTCATCCTGGAAGTTGCGTCGGGAAACCGGGCCGTCGGTACGGCCCGGGGAATCCGAACGAAAGGCTCAGATCATGACAGGTAAAGCGGTTCGTGCGGCCCTTGCAACGCTCGCGACGGCACCTCTCCTCGTCTTCGGGGCGGCGCAGGCCTCGGCGTATCCGGTGATCGCACCGGGCGAGCCCGGCGGCCCGATCGACGGCCGGTTGTACGACCACCACGGCGTCGATCCCTACCAGTGCATCGTCCTCGGGACTCCGGGTGTCGGCTACGCGACGAACGAGGCGGGACAGGACGGCACCGTGAACGGCGTCTTCGTGAACGAAGGGTCGATCAACCACTGGTGCTACGGGCCGCCCGGGATGATCCACAGCGGAACCGGATACGTCCGGTAAACCCTGAACAAGACGACTGCCCCGCCGGAACGGGTCCGGCGGGGCAGCGGGTGCACGTCTGTCAGATCGGCAGCTTGCGGAAGATCGCGCGCGGCAGGTGACGCAGCACGATCATCACGAACCGGAAGGTGCCCGGTGCCCAGACGATCTCCTTGCCGCGATCGGAGGCCGCGACCGCGAGCTTCGCGACGTCCTCCTTGTTCACGGTGAGCGGCGCCTCGTCGACGTGCGCGCTGAACTGCGTGCGCACCTGGCCGGGGCGCACGACGGTCACGCGCGGACCGAACGGACGCAGCGCCTCACCGAGACCGAGATAGAAACCGTCGAGGCCGGCCTTGGTGGAGCCGTAGACGAAGTTGGCGCGCTTCACGCGCTCGCCGGCGACCGACGACATCGCAATGATGCGGCCGAAGCCCTGCGCCTTCATCCTGTCGCCCACCAGCACACCCACGGAGACCGCGGCCGTGTAGTTGACCTCCGCGACCCGCACGGCCTTGCTCTGGTTCTGCCACAGCTCCTCGGCGTCGGCGTCCAGACCGAAGGCGACGATCGCGATGTCGACGTCGCCGTCCTTCCATGCCTGGTCGATGACGGCCGGGTGGCTCGCGGTGTCGAGCGCGTCGAAGTCGATCAGGTCGACCTGCGTCGCACCCGCGGCCTTCGCCTGGGCGACGGCGTCCTCACGACGCGGGTCGCCGGGCAGAGCCGCGAGGATCACGCGAGCCGGTGCCTTGCGCAGGTACTCCTCGACGATGGCCAGGCCGATCTCGGAGGTGCCACCGAGCAGCAGCAGGGTCTGGGGGTTGCCGACGGCGTTGATCATCAGTGGAGTTCCAACCTTCTGGACATATCGGAGGCGAAGACGTTCGTGGGGTCGACGGAGCGGCGCACCTTCAGCCACTCGTCGATCCGCGGATACATGGCGTGGAAGGTCTCCGCGTCGGTCCGCGAATCCTTCGCGGTGTAGAGACGACCACCGAACTCGAGGACCCGCTTGTCGAGTTCGCGCACGAACTCGTTCAGACCCGCCTTGATCGGGAAGTCGACGCAGATGTTCCACCCCTTCATGGGGAAGCTCAGCGGCGCCTTGTTGCCCTCACCGAACAGCTTGAAGACGTTGAGGAACGAGTAGTGCCCCGACTTCTGGATGTCGACGATGATGCGCTTGAACTCGTCGACGGACTCCGGCGGCACCACGAACTGGTACTGCAGGAAACCCTTCGATCCGTAGGCGCGGTTCCACTCACCGAACATGTCGAGCGGGTGATAGAACTGCGTCAGGTTCTGGACCTTGCCGGTGTAGTTGCCCGACTTGCGGTACCAGACCTCACCCACCGCCGAGAAGGTGTACTTGTTCGCCAGACCGTTCGGGAAGACGTCCGGGAAGGTCAGCAGCGTCGGCGCGTCGAACTTCAGCGGGTCCTTCTGCAGCTTCTTCGGCAGCTGATCGAGCTTGGCGAGCGAACCGCGGGAGATCGCGGCGCGACCGAGCTTCGGCAGCGGAGCCACTGCGTCGAACCAGGCGCTCGAATAGTCGTAGTTCTCCTCCGAGCCGTCGCTGTGCACGGCGATCGTCTCGTCGAGCGTCGAGGTGACCACACCGTCGGCGATGAAGTACGCCGTCTCGGTCGGGGTCATCTCGATGGTCGCGCGGAGGATGATGCCCGTCAGACCCATGCCGCCGACGGTCGCCCAGAACAGCTTGGAATTGCGTCCGGTGGGCGTGCACGTGCGGACCTGGCCGTCGGCCGTGAGCAGGTCGATCGACTTCACGTGGTTGCCGAAGCTGCCCGCGCTGTGATGGTTCTTGCCGTGGATGTCGGAGCCGATCGCACCACCGATCGTCACCTGCCGGGTGCCCGGCAGAACCGGGACCCACAGGCCGAACGGCAGGGCGGCGCGCATGAGCTGGTCGAGGTCGACGCCGCCGTCCACCACCACACGCCGCGAGTCGCGGTCGATGCTGTGGATCTTGTTCAGCGCCGTCATGTCGACGACGAGCCCGCCGGCGTTCTGCGCCGGGTCGCCGTAGGAGCGCCCGAGCCCGCGTGCGATGACACCGCGACGCAGGTGCGACGGCTTCGACTCGTTGTCTTCCGCGACCCGCGCGACCGCCTTGGCGATCACTTCGACGTCGGGAGTGGACAGCACCTCTGCGGTGGTCGGCGCGGTGCGCCCCCAGCCGGTCAGGGTGCGGGTCTGGGTGGGGAGCGGCTCGCTCGCCTGCTCCGTAGCTGTCGTGGACATCGGGGTAAAGGCTACCCGTGTGTCCTGGTCACCCGGCAAGATGCTGTTCCTCACGGGCGTTACCCTCGTCTGCGTGCCGGAATCCCACGACCATGTGCAGCCGCTGCCGGAGCACCACGCCCCACTGGCTCCCGAACTGCCGTTGACCGATTCGACGGCCGACGAGGCGCTGGACCTGAAGACGCAGCTCACGCGGTTCGTCCTGACCGGCGGTTTCTCGGCGATCGTCGACTACGGCCTGTACGTCCTGCTCATGGCACTGGGCGTCACCCGCGACGTCGCGAAGGCCCTGTCGTTCGTGGCCGGTACCACCACCGCCTACCTGATCAATCGCCGCTGGACCTTCAAGGCCCCGCCGAGCCGCGTCCGCTTCGCGGCAGTGGTGGTCCTCTACGCAGTGACGTTCGCCGCACAGGTCGGCATCAACCGCGTACTCAACGAAGCCCTCGGCGACGAGTGGTGGGTCACGCCCTTCGCCTTCGTCGTCGCCCAGGGCACCGCGACGGTGATCAACTTCGTCGTCCAGCGGGTCGTGATCTTCCGCCTCCGCTGATTCGGGTGGATCCGACCCCGCTCAGCGGGGTTCAACCCACCGAAGTCCGATTCAGGGCCTGACGAATCTGCCGCACCACCTCGTCGGGTTCCTGGGTGATCGCGTGCCAGGTGAAGCGCAGCACGTGCCAGCCGGCGTTGATCAGGACGTTCTGCCTCTCGGCGTCGCGGCGGTGTCGCTCGGCGTCGCGGTGCCAGGCCCACCCGTCGATCTCGATCGCGACCCGCTCGGCGTCGAACACCACGTCGATCTCGAAGCCGCAGCTCATCGCATGTGCCCGCCAGCCGGTGAACCCCGCCCCACGGAGCAGTCGGTGGAAGATGCGTTCGGCCTGGGAGTGGCCGCCTTCGCGAGCCGAACACAACAGATGAGCGGCGCGGGGTGCGCCGTGACGCCCGAGATTCCTTCGATGTGCCTGCTCGAGTGCGGGTAGCGAGGTGTGACGCTGCAGCGCGCGGTCCATGAGCACCGAACCCGTAGGCAGTTCGACGGCGGCTTCGAGCACCGTGAGTGGCAGCGCGGTGACGGGTAGACCGCGCACTACGACGACGTCGCGTCGCTGGAGGTCGCGTCGGCGTACCCGCACCCCGTGGCGTCGGGCGAGGGTGCGCTTCTGTGGCACGGTCACGTAGCGGAGAGAAGGAGCGCGGTCGAGCAGTCCGTACCACCATGCCGCGCTCGGTCCCCACGCCGCCGCTTCCGGACCTGCCGCGTAGACGGCTGTCCGTAGCGCCACGGCCGGCGTGCGTTCCCGGTCGGCACGAAGGTAGACGCCGCGTGCGAGCGCGAGCCAGTCGCGGTTCTCGACCCGTCGGTCGACAGCGGAAGCGCTCATTCCGCAGTCCAGTGCTTGCGCTCGGGTGATGACGCCGTCCTGAGCGGCCATGATGCGGTACGCGTTTCGCAGGTTCATATCCGGTTCGACGCAGTGATCGCCGTTCCGGTTCCGCACCGATCGATTTGTGTGGATCCAGCCCCGGAAACCGGGGTCGAATCCACACAAATCGTCAGAAGTTCGGGAGATGGCCCGCTTCGCGGGCGTCGGCCAGGGTGGGTGCCGCCTGATCCTTCGCCGACAGTTCGTAGGTCAGCGGGGTGCCGTCAGGTCCTGTTGTGGGCCAGTCGATCCCGATCTCCGGATCGAGGGGGTGCACCTCGTGCTCCCGGTCGGGGTTGTAGCCCGTCGAGCACAGGTAGACGACGGTCGAGTTGTCCTCGAGTGCAAGGAAGCCGTGGCCGAGGCCCTCGGACAGGAAGATCGCGCGTCGGTCCTTCGTGTCGAGCAGCACCGAATCCCACTGCCCGAAGGTCGGCGACCCCACCCGCAGATCGACGACGACGTCGAGCACCGACCCCGACACGCACGTGACATACTTCGCCTGTCCGGGAGGGACATCCGCGTAGTGGATGCCGCGCAGCACCCCGGCGGCGGAGACCGAGCAGTTCGCCTGCGCCAACTCCAGGGGACGGCCGGCGGCGTCGGTGAAACTCTCCTGCTTGAACCATTCGAGGAACACGCCCCGGTCGTCGCCGAACTGTTTCGGCGTGACCTCCCACGCCCCGGCGATCGTCAGTTCCCGGTACTGCAACCTAGCGGTCCTTTCCTCGTTCGAGCAGATCCAGCAGGTAGCTGCCGTAGCCCGACTTCACCAGCGGCTCGGCCGCGGCGCGCAGTTGCTCGTCGTCGATGAACCCGAGACGCCACGCCACCTCCTCGGGTGCGCCGATCTTCAGGCCCTGACGTTGTTCGATGGTGCGCACGTAGTTCGACGCGTCGAGCAGCGAGTCGAAGGTGCCGGTGTCGAGCCAGGCGGTGCCGCGCGGCAATACCTCGACCTGCAGTTTCCCCGCTTCCAAGTAGGTGCGGTTGACGTCGGTGATCTCCAGCTCGCCGCGCGCCGACGGCTTCAGCGAGCGGGCGATCTCGACGACGTCGTTGTCGTAGAAGTACAGCCCGGGCACCGCGAAGTTCGACTTCGGGTCGTCGGGTTTCTCCTCGAGTGACAGGGCGCGACCGGTGGAGTCGAACTCGATCACCCCGTAGGCCGACGGGTCGGACACCCGGTACGCGAACACCGCGCCACCGTCGATGTGGGCGAAGCGCTTGAGCTGCGTGCCGAGGCCGGGACCGTAGAAGATGTTGTCGCCGAGGATCAATGCGACCGGCTCGGTTCCGATGTGGTCGGCGCCGAGCACGAAGGCCTGCGCCAGACCGTCGGGTGAGGGTTGGATCGTGTAGGTGATGTTCACGCCGAACTGCGAGCCGTCGCCGAGCAACCAACGGAACTGCTCGGCGTCGTGCGGGGTGGTGATCATGAGGATGTCGCGGATCCCGGCGAGCATGAGCGTCGAGAGCGGGTAGTAGATCATCGGCTTGTCGTAGACGGGCACGAGCTGCTTGCTCACGCCCTGGGTGATCGGATGCAGACGCGAGCCCGTCCCACCCGCGAGGATGATTCCGCGCATGTCGGACAGTCTCGCATGAGTAGGCTTGCCCCAATGAGGCTGCTCGTCACCGGTGGCGCCGGTTTCATCGGCGCGAACTTCGTCCATCAGACCGTCGCGGAACGACCCGACACTCAGGTCACCGTGCTCGACAAGCTCACTTACGCCGGCAACCGCGCCTCCCTGGACCCGGTCGCCGACACGATCACCTTCGTCCAGGGCGATGTCGCCGACGCCGACCTCGTCGACCGGCTCGTCGCCGACACCGATCTGGTGGTGCACTTCGCCGCCGAGTCCCACAACGACAACTCGCTGGCGAACCCGGCGCCGTTCGTGCAGACCAATCTCGTGGGCACCTTCACGCTGCTCGAGGCGGTCCGCAAGTACGACGTGCGCTATCACCACATCTCCACCGACGAGGTGTACGGCGACCTCGCCCTCGACGACCCCGCTCGCTTCACCGAGGCCACCGCCTACAACCCGTCGAGCCCCTACTCGTCGACCAAGGCGGGTTCGGATCTGCTGGTACGCGCCTGGGTGCGCTCGTTCGGCGTCCGCGCGACCATCTCGAACTGCTCGAACAACTACGGTCCGTATCAGCACGTGGAGAAGTTCATCCCCCGCCAGATCACCAACGTGCTCACCGGCGTGCGCCCCAAGCTCTACGGCACCGGCACCAACGTGCGGGACTGGATCCACGTCGACGACCACAACAGTGCCGTGTGGACGATCATCGAACACGGGCAGCTCGGGGAGACCTATCTGATCGGAGCGGACGGGGAGACCGACAACCGCACCGTCGTCGAAACCGTCCTCGAGCTGTGCGGCAAGGACCGCAGCGAGTTCGATTTCGTCACCGACCGCCCCGGCCACGACCTGCGCTACGCCATCGACGCGACCCGCCTGCGCACCGAACTGGGCTGGCAGCCCCGCTACCGCGACTTCCGTGAAGGCCTGGCCGCGACCGTCGACTGGTACCGCGCCAACGAGCAGTGGTGGACGCCACAGAAGCATGCCACCGAGGCCGCCTACAGCCGGACCGAGCGCGTTCTGGGCGGATAACCTGCGCCGTTCGGGGTGATCCCGGCACAATTCGCGAATGGGTCGAAACACTGGTGCACGACGCACACAACCGTGGAGCTCCTGTTTCCGCTGCTACTGTCGCATCGAAAACAGCGGATCGACCACGAGCGGGGAGTAGCCCGATGGAGCAGGCAGCTGCCGGCGACACAAGCACGATCGGACATGACGCGGACACGCTGGACGAGGTTCTCACCGAGCCGGTGCGTCGCGACCGGTTGATCGTCCAGCGCGGCGTCTTCGCATCCCTGTCGCCGCGCGTGCCGGAGAAGATGTACGTCCACACGAAGGGCGACGCGGCGTCCGATCGCTACGGGCTGCAGCTCGCCGACGGCGCGACCGCCCACACCAACACCTACTTCGGGCGTTTCCCCGCGACGTTCTGGCAGCGCTGGACCGACGTGAAGACCGTCAACCTGCAGCTCACCTACGGCTGCTCCGGTACCGCGAAGTTCACCGTGTGGGCGTCCGACGCCCGTGGACGCGAGCGGATCGTGACGGTCGAGACGGTGTCGGGTTCGGGCGAGCTCGACCTCGAGCTGCCGATCGAGCGGTTCGTCGACGGCGGTGCGATGTGGTTCGCCGTCGACGCCAGCAACGGATCGGTGCTCGTCTCCGACGCGCGCTGGACGGTCGCCGCACCCGAGCGCCTGCGACCCGCCGCCGTCGTCATCTGCACGTTCAACCGCGCCGACGACTGCACCGTCACCGTCGGCACCCTCGCCTCGGACGACGGGGCGATGGCCGACATCGAAGCGGTGTGCATCGTCGACCAGGGCACCGACCAGGTGCGCTCGCGTTCGGCGTTCGCCGAGGTCGCCGACAAGCTCGGCGACAAGCTCATCTACCTGACCCAGCCGAATCTCGGTGGTGCGGGTGGTTTCTCGCGAGGCATGTACGAGATCACCGGCTCGGCCAAGGCCGAGCACGCCAACGTCATCGTCATGGACGACGACATCCTGTGCGAACCCGAATCGGTGTTGCGTCTCAACGCTTTCGCGAACATGACGGTGCAGCCGACGATCGTCGGTGCCCAGATGTTGTCGTTGAGCAACCCGCAGGTCCTGCACGTCTCGGCCGAGCGTGAGGTGCTCGACGAGATCACCGCCGGCGCACTGACTCCGGGCGCGCGCATGGGTATCGATCTCGTGAAGAAGAAGCAGGACATGCGTTTCGACGCCGGCTGGAACGGCTGGTGGACCTGCCTGCTGCCGGCCGAGATCATCGCCGACTGCGGCCTGCCCATCCCGTTGTTCTTCCAGTGGGACGACATCGAATACGGCATCCGTGCCCGCTACGCGGGGCATCCGACGGTCACCCTGCCCAATGCGGGTGTGTGGCACGCCGATTTCTACCTCAAGGACTACGACGACTGGGCGCGCTACTTCAGCATCCGCAACGGTCTGATCGTCTCGTCCATCTATGGGCGCTTCGACGGGAACGACATGTCGAAGTACCTGTTCCGCAAGATCAGTGAGCTCATCGTCTCGATGCAGTACGGTCTCGCCGCGACCTTCATCAAGGCGGCGGAGGACTTCCTCGCCGGACCGGACTTCCTCTACGACGGCGGCCAGTCGGTGCTGAAGGAACTGCGCGAACTGCGCGACCGCTATCCCGAGACGAAGCCGCTGCCGGCCGCGCAGGTGGGCAAGGAATCCGACCCGCACACGCAGATGTCGGTGTGGCAGTTCGAGCCCGACAAGAAGCGCGAGGGGCTGGTGCTGCTCAAGCGTGCCGTGCAGCAGTTCGCCGGTAAGGTCGACCGCCGGACGGTCACCGTGCCCGCGCACTTCGCCGCCTGGTGGCACGTGTCGCTGTTCGACAAGGCCGTCGTCACCGACGCCTCGCAGAACGCCGTGCGGGTGCGTCACCGCGACAAGGACACCGCTGTCGAACTCGCGAAGCAGACCGCGAAGGTGTGCTGGCAGCTCCGCAAGGAAGCGCCCCGGATGAAGACGGTCTGGCAGGAAGCGCTGCCCAAGCTCACGAGCCGCGAGAACTGGGCGCGCCTGTACGGCATCGACGGGTAGACCGTGCGGGCATGGTCGTTTCCCGTGCTCATCGGGGTTGCGACCGTGCTCGTCGCAGGGGCGTTCTCGTGGGTGCCCTCGCTGTGGTGGGACGAGGCCGCGACCATCTCGAGCGCCGACCGGTCCGTCGAGGGGATGCTCCGCGTCCACACCCGGATCGACGCCGTCCACGGCCTGCACAATCTCCTGCTGCACTACTGGTTCTCGCTGGTGGGCGTCGACGAGTTCACCGCCCGTCTGCCCGGTGTGCTCGCGCTCGGGGCGGGTGCCGCAGCCGTCACCGCGACCGGCCAGGTGCTGGCGGGTCGTCGCGTGGGGATCGCCGCCGGGGTGCTGTTCGCGCTGTCGCCGCGGGTGACCTGGGCGGCCACCGAAGCGCGGTCCTATGCCTTTGCTGCGGCGCTGGTCGCGGTGTTGTCGCTGCTGGTCGCGCTCGGCTGCGCGACCGGCCGTCGACGCTGGTGGGCCCTGTACGCCGTCGTCCTGCCGGTCGCGACGGTGATGTTCGTGTACTCCGCGACGGTCGTCGTCGCGCATGCCGTCACCGTGCTGGTCCGGGGTCGTGGGCGCGGTGCGTTCCTGTTGTCCGCAGGGGTTGGCGCGGCCTTGTCGACGCCGTTCGTCCTGCTCGCCTACTCGCAGGCCGAGCAGGTCGCGTGGATTCCCCCGCTCGACTCGATGATCGTCCGCACGATCGCCCTCGACCAGTGGTTCCCGCAGGCCCCGTGGACGGCTGCGTTGCTCGCCGCGATCACCGTCGCCGGGGTGATCGTCGCGGTCCGTCGTGGTGTGGAGCCGGGGGAGCGCACCCTGCTCTGGCTCGCGGTACCGGGCTTCGCCGTGCCGATGGTGCTGCTGCTCGGCTACTCGCTGCTCGAGGACAACGTGTACCTCGAGCGCTATCTGTCGTTCACGGTTCCCGCGATGGTGCTCTCGGTGGGCTGGGCCGCCGCCCGTGTCGCGACCCGCTGGTGGTCGATGCTGATCGTCCTGACCGCGGTCGCCGTCAGTGTCGCGCCGGCCTACGTGCAGCAGCGACAGTCGTTCGGCAAGCCCGGTGGGATGGACTACAGCGTGATCGCCGACCGGCTCGTCGAACGCTCCGAACCCGGCGACTGTGTGGCCTTCGAACCGCGCGTCTCGTGGGCACCGACGTCACTGCGCGCCGTCGTCGACGCCCGGCCCGACGCGGTGGAAGGGCTCGACGACGTGGGGCTCGGGTACGACGCCGTCGACCGCGTGAACCTGTGGTCGACCGACGCCCCGCCACCGGAACTCGCCCGACGCGCGGCGACCCGGTGCGAGGTGCTGTGGGTGATCGCCGACGGCGAGCGCGAGACCGGCTTCCGGGTGTGGCACCCGAACAACGTGTGGTGGCGGTTCGAACCACACCGGTTCACCGAGACGGACACCTACCGGGAGCTCGAGGCCGTCGGTTTCCGGATCACCGACAGGGAGCCGATCCACCGTTCACAGCTCGTCCGGCTCGAACCGACTCAGACCCAGTAGGCGACGCGCGAGCGGTAGTTGCGCAGCGCGAGCAGGGCGATACCCCAGCCGACGACGGTGATGATCAGGACGATGACCCAGTGGTAGAGCTGCTGGTCGCCGCCGAGCAGCGGGGTCCGCACGATGTCGAGGAAGTGGTAGAGCGGGTTGATCTCCGCGATCCGCGCCCGACCCTCGTTGCCGGTGCCCTCGAGCGTCTTCTCCGTCCAGATGATCGGCGTCATGAAGAACAGCAGCTGGACGATGCTGCCGAGCAGCGGCGCGATGTCGCGGTAGCGCGTGGCGAGGATGCCGAACACCAGCGACACCCACACCGCGTTGATCGCGATCAACGCCAGCGCCGGGATGGCGAGGAAGGCCGTCCAGTACAGCTGACGTGGGAAGAAGATGAAGATACCGATGTAGATGACGATGTTGTGCGCGAACAGGATCATCTGCCGCCACACCAGCCGGTAGACGTGCACACTCAACGGCGTCGGCAACTGCTTGATCAGGCCCTCGTTGGACATGAACACGTCCGCGCCCTCGAGGATCGACCCCTGGATCAGGTTCCAGATGATGAAGCCGAGCGCGACGTACGGCAGGAACTCCGGGACGTCGAGGTTGAACAGCGTGCCGTAGAGCACACCCATCGCGATCGCCGACACACCCGTGGCGATCGTGATCCAGAACGGACCGAGCACCGACCGGCGGTAGCGCTGCTTGATGTCCTGCCAGCCGAGCAGCAACCACAGTTCGCGGTGGTTGAAGCCTTCGCGCAGATCCTTGAACGCGCGCCGGAACGAGCGTGAGGACGACTCGATGGGTTCGTCGTCGACGGTGAGGGCATCAGACACGGGTCCCGAGCCTACCCGCGGCGCAAATGCGGCCTGCCGGGGCGCGGGGTGATCGGGACTCCCGACGGATGCGCAGGTCCTGTCGATCTTGCACGATTTTCTCGACGAGAACCGCACGCCCGTGTCGATTGCGGTCCGGTGCGGTATCCGGACCGTGGTACCACCGATCCGACCACCGAGGAGACGTCATGACGCTTGCTCTGCAGGGCTTGGACGAGATCCGCGCGGACCAGGAGAACTTCTACCGCGACCTGCACGCCCACCCGGAGTTGTCGCACCAGGAGTCGCGCACTGCCGCCGAGGTCGCCGCGCGGTTACGGGCCGCCGGGTGCGAGGTGCACACCGGTGTGGGTGGCACGGGTGTCGTCGGGGTCCTACAGCGAGGTGACGGGCCCGGCGTGCTGCTGCGCGCCGACATGGATGCCCTGCCGGTTCGGGAGGAGACCGGTCTGGACTACGCCAGTTCCGTGACCGCGACCGGCGCGGACGGCAACGCGACGCCTGTCATGCACGCCTGCGGGCACGACATGCACGTCGTGTGCCTCGTCGGCGCGGTGGAACTGTTGTCCCGCGCCGGCGAGTGGTGTGGGCGGCTGGTCGCGGTGTTCCAACCGGGGGAGGAGGTCGCCGACGGCGCCCGGCGCATGGTCGACGACGGGCTCGCCGGGATCGTCGGGAAGGTCGACGTGGCATTGTGCCAGCACGTCCTGGCCTTCCCGGCCGGGCTCGTGGGCACGCGCAGCGGGCCGACCCTCTCGGCCGCCGACAGCATGCGCATCACCGTTCACGGCCGGGGCGCGCACGGGTCGATGCCGCAGGCCTCCGTCGACCCGGTGGTACTCGCCGCGATGATCGTCGTCCGGTTGCAGACGATCATCGCGCGGGAGACCCGGCCCGGTGAGCCTGCGGTACTGACCGTCGGCAGTATTCAGGCCGGGACGAAGAGCAACGTCATTCCGGACAAGGCGACGATCCTGCTCAACCTCCGCACCTACGACGAGGACACCCGCCATGCGATCCTCACCGCTGTGAAGCGGATCGTCGTCGCCGAGTGCGACGCCTCCCGTTCGCCGCGACCACCCGAGTTCGAACTGTTCGACCAGTACCCCATGACGGACAACGGCCCCGTGGTCACCGAGCGGGTCGCGGCGGCGTTCGCCGAACACTTCGGGGACGACGCGGGTGAACTTCCGTTGCAGACGGCCAGTGAGGACTTCAGCGTCATTCCCCGCGCGCTCGGCATTCCGTACACGTACTGGGGGATAGGTGGCACCGATCCCGAGCTCTACCGTCAGGCCGAAGTCGAGGGGCGCATCGCCGACGACGTGCCGGTCAACCACTCGTCGAAGTTCGCTCCGCTGCTGCAGCCCACCCTCGACGCCGGGACGGCTGCTCTGACCGTCGCTGCGCGGGCGTTCCTGGGGACTGCATGACGGACGGAGACGCGTGACTACCCAGAGCACGTTGCTGCTCGTACTCGATCTGCTCGGCACCTTCGCCTTCGCTGTCAACGGCGCCTTCACCGCCGTGCGGGTCGCGAGGATCGACATCGTCGGCGTGGTGACGCTCGGAATGGTGACCGCGCTCGGCGGCGGGATCATCCGCGACATCCTGATCGACGACCTTCCGCCCGCGACGTTCAGCGACTGGCGCTATCTCGCGGTGGCCGCTGCCGGAAGCCTTCTCGCTCTCTTCGGCCGTAAGCTGGAGCGATTGTCCAAGCCGATCACCGTGTTCGACGCCGCAGGCTTGAGTCTGTTCGCCGTCACCGGTGCGGGTAAGGCCCTCGATTTCGGGTTGGGCCCGGTGCAGGCGATCATCCTGGGCACGATCACCGGGGTCGGGGGCGGCACGGTGCGCGACGTGTTGATCCGGCGGGTTCCGGTCGTGTTGAACAGCGAGCTGTATGCCATTCCTGCGTTGGTGGCCGCGACCGTCCTCGTCGTCTGCGAGAGTCTCGAGGTGCCCACGCTGCCCGCAGCGCTCGGGGCTGCGGCGTTGTGCTTCGTCATCCGAATGGTCGGGGTCCGTTACGATCTCGACGCGCCGCGTCCGCGGGGGTTCGACGACCCCGACCCACCGAAACCGGCCTGACCGAAACCGGTGTTGTTGTCGATTTTCGATGCGTTCTCGCAAACAACGCCGGACTCGATCGGCCGTACGTCAGTCTCCGTCGCCGTCCGCAACCATCTGGCCCGAGTCGCCCGGCCACTCGTACAGTTCCGCCGCCGGCTGTATCTGCGCCCACCACGCCGACGAGATCCTCGTGTACGTCGGCAACGGGAAGAACTCGTACTGGGCGACCGTCGCGCACATCGACGTGCAGGACGGTGTGCTGACCGTCGACGGTGAGACCCGGTACAGCAGGTTCGGAAGCGAACGCATGCCCGGACTCGACTCGTCCGGCACCTGGGTGCGCTCGCCGAAGAGCGGACCGACCGGACGCAGCAAGAAGCGAAACGGCGGCCTCGCTCTGGATCGCTACGCCGGGACGTGCCCGAAATAGCCGGTCGGCTGCCGACCACGCCGTTCTCTCCCTCCCCGACGAACCGCCACCACCGCCCACCTGAGGAAAGGAGGTTGTATGTCCTCTTTGTGGCGTCGCACTGCGCGATATGAGGGGAGAATGGCGGCGGGAAGTACCGGAGATGGGAGTGACGGGGCATGAGGGCGACAGCCGAGTCGGGAGAGGTGTGGTCGGCGGAGCGCCTGTTCGCGGGACCGGGAGAAAGCCAGGAACGCTTTCGGAAGACCGATTGGTCGGCTACGCCCCTGGGGCCGGTGGAGTCGTGGCCCGCGGAGCTGCGCATGGCGGTGCGGACGGTGCTGCCGTCCGAGGTGCCGATGCTCCTGTGGTGGGGACCGCAGCTGGTGCAACTCTTCAACGACGCGATCATCCCCGTCCTCGGTGACAAGTACCCCGCGGCGGTCGCCCAGCCGGCACCCGAGTGCTGGCACGAGGTGTGGGACGAGGTCGGAGCCCGCGTCGAACGGGCGATGGCGGGTACGGCGACCTTCGCCGAAGAGGAACTGCTGTTCATGCAGCGCCACGGCTACGAGGAGGAGACCTACTGGACCTTCTCCTACAGCCCGATCCGCGACGAGTCCGGCGAGGTGGCAGGGGTGTTCGTCGCGACCACCGATGTCACCTCGCGGGTGCTCGGTGAGCGTCGTCTGGAGGCCCTGAGCCGTCTCGGCACGGTGGCGATCACCGATTCGGGAATGTCGGTGATCGAGACGTGCCGGAACGCGTTGGACGCGCTCGCGCCCAGTCATCAGGACATTCCGCTGGCCGCGCTGTTCCTCGACAGTCGGGTGGTGGATCCCGATGATCCGCAACCGAACTGGAAGCAGCTCGCCGCAATCGGAACGAAGCCCGGCTTCTCTGGTTCCCTGCTCGGACCGGATGAGGACCAGCTGCTGTCGAAGGCCGCCAGGGCCTCCGAACCCTTCGTCGTCTCCGGCGTCGCCGAGCGTTCCCCGAATCTGCTCGACCCGCAGCGAACCCTCGGAGACCATCCGATCGGCACCATCCTCCTCGTGCCGTTGACGGCGTCGGGACACGACTTCCCGCTCGGTGTCCTCGCCGTCGGACTGAGTCCGTACCGGGTGTTCGACGCCGCGTACTCCACCTTCGTCGAACTCGTCGCCACCAAGATCTCGGGACTGCTGCGTGATGCGTCGGCGATGGATGCCGAGCGTCGCCGGGCCGATGCGTTCGCGGCGCTCGACGCTGCCAAGACCCGGTTCCTCGAATCGATCAGCCACGAGTTCCGCACACCGCTCACACTGCTCCTCGGCCCGTTGCAGAGCATGCTCGACGAGGCCACGACGCTGACGGACGCGCAGCGACAGTCGCTGGAGGTCTCTCAGCGCGCCGCGATCCGGTTGCGGCGACTCGTCGACGCGTTGCTCGAAGCGACGCGTGCCGAGACCGACCCGTCGCGAAAGCCCCTGAGGCCGACCGATCCGGCGGCGCTCACGGCCGAATGTGTGGACCTGTTCACCGACGCGGCTCAACGTGCGGGCCTGGACCTGCGCAGCCGGATCGCCGACGCGGCGGCCGAGCAGACCCGGCTCGATCCCCAGACGTGGGCCCATATCGTGCTGAACCTGCTCTCGAACGCGATCAAGTACACCCCCTCGGGATCGATCGATGTGGATCTGGACGTCGAGGACGATCTGCTGGTCCTGAAGGTCGCCGACACCGGTCTCGGCATTCCGGAATCGGAGCTCGGTCGCATCTTCGAACGGTTCCATCGCGTCGAGAGCGTCGGGGGACGCAGTCAGGAAGGCATCGGGCTGGGTCTGTCCCTCGTCTCGGACTGGGTCCACACGCTCGGCGGAAGTGTGACCGTGTCCAGTGAGCTCGGGCACGGCAGCACCTTCACCGTGTCCGTTCCCCGCGTCCTCGACCCGACCTCGGAGTCGCCGGCGGGAACCGTCCCGGGGGATCTGAGCGCCATGTACATCGGCGAAGCGCAACAGTGGGACAGGGTCGCTTTCGACGAGGACGAATCGTCCACGCAGGGAGAGGATGTGGAATCGTTGCCACGGATCCTCGTGATCGAGGACAACGCGGACATGCGTGACTATCTGACGCAGTTGTTGCGTCGCCAGAGCTGGCACGTGGATGCGGTGGGGGACAGCGATGCCGCCCTCGAGCGGATCCGATCGCGACCGCCGCATCTCGTCCTCAGCGACATCATGCTCCCCGGTCGGGACGGGGTGGAGCTGCTCGGGGAGATCCGCCGCGACCCGGCGACCTCCCGTTTGCCGGTCATCCTCCTGACGGCACGGGCCGGCGCGGAGGCCACGATCGGCGGTCTGCGTACCGGCGCCGACGATTACATCACCAAACCGTTCCATCCCGACGAGCTCATCGCCCGTGTGCGCGTGAATCTCGAATTGTCGTGGCTGCGTGAGCAGATGCTCGCCGCGCGGGAGCGTGAGTCCGACCAGTTGAAGACGGCCCTGGAGACCCGGTCGACACTGAGCAAGGCCGTCGGACTGATGATGGCCACGTTCAAGTGCGACGCCGACGCGGCGTTCGACAAACTCGTCGCCTTCTCCCAGCACCGCAACGTCAAGGTGCGTGAGATCGCCGAGCAGATCGTCGGTGACTACACCGCCTCGCTCAGCAATTCGTCGGGGTAGTGCTCTGCGCCTTCGGTTCCGCCGCTGCTACTGCAGACCGTGAGCGCGGTGACGGATCAGGCCCCCGCGTACAGCTTGTCGATCTCCTCCGCGTACTTCGCATCGATGGGCTTGCGCTTGAGCTTCATCGTCGGGGTCAGCTCGTCGCCGGAGGGTTCCCAGATCGTCGGCAGCACCGTGTACTTCTTGATCTGCTCGACCCGCGACAACTTGCTGTTCGCCTCCTCGACCGATTTCGCGATCGACTCGAGGACCACCGGATGCCGGGAGAGCTCCTCGTGGGTTCCGCTGAGACCGTGTTGTTCGGCGAAAACGGCCAGGGCATCGGGATCGAGCGCGAGCAGCGCGACGTTGTAGGGGCGGTCGTTGCCGATGGCGACGGCGCCACCGAGCATCGGGCAAGCGGCCCGCAGGGCGCCTTCGATATTGGCGGGCGACATGTTCTTCCCCGCCGCGTTGACGATGATCTCCTTCTTCCGGTCGATCAACCGCACGTATCCGTCCGCATCGATCTCACCGATGTCGCCGGTGTGCAGCCAGCCGTCGGAATCGATTGCATCCGAAGTCTTCTCGGGGTCGTTGCGGTAGCCCTTCATCAACAGCGGACCCGAGACGAGCAGTTCGCCGTCCTCGGCGATCCTGAGCTGCGCACACGGCACGGCCTGCCCGACGGTGCCGATGCGGATGGCGCCCGGCCGGTTCATCGTGACCACGCACGAGGTCTCCGACATACCCCACACCTCGGAGCACGGAATGCCGAGGGCGAGAACGAACTCGAGGACCTCCGGCGAGATCGCGGCGGCACCGGTGACAGCGGCCCGGACCTGATCGAGGCCGAGCTTGCCGCGGATCGCGGACAGCACCAGCCTGTCGGCCACCGCGTGCTGCACCTCGAGGGTGCGGGGGACCGGTTTGCCGTCGGACTGCAGCCGGGCACGCTTGCGTCCGACGTCGATCGCCCACAACGCGAGTTTCTTCTTGATCGGGCTCGATTCCTCGGCGAGGGTCTTGTCGATCGCGGCCTTGAGCTTGTACCAGACCTGGGGGACGGCGCCGAAGAGCGTCGGCCGCAGGCTCGGCAGCACGGTGATGGCCTGCTTGAGGTCGTCGAGCGTGGTGATCTGCATGCCGCTGTACAGGCTCGAGTAGTGCGAGCCCCAGCGGTTGGCGATGTGCGCGTCGGGCAGATACGACAGAATCCGGTCGTCCGGGCCGGTGGGCAGATACGAGCTCGTCGCCTCGAGTTCGGCGAGCAGGTTCGCGTGGGTGAGTTCGACACCCTTCGGCGGCCCGGTGGTGCCGGAGGTGTAGATGAGGGTCAGCAGGTCGGGCGGTTGCACGGCCTTCCACGAGGCCTCGAAGTCGAAGGACGGATCGGCGGCGGCCTCGAGGTCGTCGAGGGAGATGGTGCCTTCCGGTTTGCCGTCGATGCACACCAGGTGCTCGACCTTCGTGTCACCGAGCGCCTGCCGCAGAACGGGGACGAACTGTTCCTCGGCGATCATCACGCGGTTGCCGGCGTTGCCGAGCACGTACGAGATCTGTTCGGCGGTCAACGAGTTGTAGATCGAGAACGGCACCGCGCCGAGGTGGATCGCGGCGGTGTCGAGAAGGTGGAATTCGGGCCGGTTGGTGAGCATGAGACCGACGGTGTCCCCGCGGCTCACGCCGAGTCCGGCCAGCCCGGCGGCGAGGCGTTCGACGCGCTGCGCGTACTGACGCCAGGTGTAGGAGACGGAGTCGTCGGGGGTGCGCAGCGCGACCTTGTCGGGGTACGCCGCGGCGGTGGTCTGGAAGGCTTCGCAGAGGGTCGACGGTGAGGTGGCACGAGGGGTCATCACTGGCTCCCGAGGTCGAGTGTGGCGAAAGTGTAGGACGAAGTGCGTACATCCGTGGTCGGATTTGCCGGATTGTTGCGCCGGAATCGAGCGGTGATGCAGGCAAGTGTTTGTTCCTGCCCACCCCGGGTACCGCCGGGGACATGACCACCGTGGATCGCATCGCGGATCCGTGGGGTTCGCGCACACCCTATGGACCCGGGCAACGCTGGCCCACCCGCGTCGACACCTATCTCGCCGACGGACTGACCGAGGACGATGTCGACAGGTGGGTGCAGTCGGCGACCATCCTGCATTCCAACGGCGACGGCCTCGACATCGCCGTCAAGGACGGACGCATGGTGGGGGTGCGCGGACGCGCCGTCGACCGGGTGAACCACGGCCGGGTCGACCCCAAGGACCTGTTCGGCTGGCAGGCGAACCACTCGGAGGACCGGCTCACCACGCCGTTGATCCGGCGCGACGGCAAGCTCGTCGAGACCGACTGGGACACCGCGATGGATGCCGTCGCCGGTCGCACGAAGCAGCTGCTCGACGAGCGCGGCCCCAGCTCGGTCGGCTTCTACACCACCGGGCAGTTGTTCCTGGAGGAGTACTACACCCTCGCGCTCATCGGGCACGGTGGCATCGGCACCAACCACATGGACGGCAACACGAGGCTGTGCACGGCGACGGCGGCAGCCGCCCTCAAACAGTCCTTCGGGTGCGACGGCCAGCCCGGCTCCTACACCGACATCGACCATGCCGACGTCATCGCGCTCTACGGACACAACATGGCCGAGACACAGACGGTGACATGGACGCGGATCCTCGATCGGCTCGCCGGACCGAATCCACCGGCCGTGATCTGTGTGGATCCGCGGCGGACGCCGGTCGCGCGGGCCGCGACGGTGCACCTCGCTCCGCGCCCGGGCACCAATGTCGTCCTCATGAACGGGCTGTTGCACGAGATCCTGCGACGCGGGTGGATCGACGAGAAGTACATCGAGGACCACACCGTCGGATTCGACGAGCTGCGCAGCCGGCTCGCCGACTACTCCCTCGAGAAGGCCGCCGAGATCTGCGACGTCCCCATCGAGGACCTGCGGGAGGCCGCTCGACTGCTCGGCACGGCGGAGCGGCTGCTCTCGACGGTCCTGCAGGGCTTCTATCAGTCCCATCAGGCCACCGCGGCCGCCGTTCAGGTGAACAACATCCATCTCGTGCGCGGCATGCTCGGCAGGCCCGGTTGCGGAGTTCTCCAGATGAACGGGCAGCCCACCGCGCAGAACACCCGTGAATGCGGAGCCGACGGTGACCTGCCGGCCTTCCGGAACTGGGCCAACGAGGCGCACGTCGAGGACCTCGCCCGGGTGTGGAACATCGACCCGATGCGGATCCCGCACTACACCGCGCCCACCCACCTCATGCAGATGATGCGGTATGTCGAGGACGGCTCGATCCGCTTCCTCTACGTGAGCGGGACGAACCCGGCCGTGTCCCTGCCGGAGCTGCGCCGGGTGCGCGAGATCCTCTCCCAGGACAGGCTTTTCCTCGTGGTGCAGGACATCTTCCTGTCGGAGACCGCGCAACTCGCCGACGTCGTCCTGCCCGCTGCGACCTGGGGTGAGAAGACCGGGACGTTCACCAACACCGACCGCACCGTGCACCTGTCGGAGAAGGCCGTCGAACCACCCGGGCAGGCCAGGCCCGATCTCGACATCTTCGCCGACTACGCGCGCCGGCTCGACCTGCGGGACAAGGACGGCGACCCGCTCGTGAAGTGGTCCACGCCCGAGGAGGCGTTCGAGGCGTGGAAGGAGTGCACGGCCGGGCGGCCCTGTGACTACACGGGCATCACCTACGAGAAACTCCGTGGCGGAAGCGGAATCCAGTGGCCGTGCAACGCCGACGCCCCCGACGGGACCGAACGTCTCTACGAGGGCGGAAAGTTCTGGGCCGCACCGGACTACTGCGAGAACTACGGACGCGACATGGTCACCGGAGCGCCGGTCGAACCCACCGAGTACCGGGCGCTGAACCCCTTCGGCAAGGCGATCATCAAGGCGGGTGAGTATCTTCCCCCGCACGAGACGGTCTCCGACGAGTATCCGTATCTGCTCACCACCGGCCGCACGCTCTACCACTTCCACACCCGCACGAAGACCGGTCGTGCCCCGCAACTGCAACGCGCGGCACCGGAGGTGTGGGTGGAGATGTCGGCGGGCGATGCCGAGCGGCACGGCTGGTCGGAGGGCGACCTGCTGCGGGTCGACACCCCGCGCGGGCACGTCACCGCTCGGCTGCGGATCAGCGGGATCCGGACCGGGGTGCTGTTCCTGCCGTTCCACTACGGATACTGGGACACCCCGGCCGGTCACGAACCGGCGCTCGAGGGGCGCGCGGCCAACGAACTGACCTTCACCGACTGGGATCCGGCGTCGAAGCAACCCCTGTTCAAGTCGGGCGCCGCGCGCGTCGAACGGATCGCCGTCGCCGACGACGGGCCTTCCGCGGCACCGACCACCACCGCCTCGGCGCCGGTCTCCGGCGCCGTGCCCGCCACCTCGGGTGGACCGGACGCCGAGATCACCGAGACGCTCGACGACGGAGGGCCGCGATGAACAAGGTCTCCCTGGCGATCCGCGAACTGCACCGATCGGAGAACGACCTGGCGACCGAACTGCTGCGCACCGCGGACCGGCACAAGGTCGACCACGAGATCTTCCACGTGGCGCGTGACATCGCCGGCTGGTCGCAGCAGCACGTGCGCGAACTCGCCCGCGTCGGCCACGACTACGACCTCGACTTCGACGACGAGCCCCGGGGCGTCCACGAGGTGCTCGCGGAGGTGCGGCGGAAGGGAAGCGAGATGCTCGGACGCCGGCACGCCCCGAGCGTCCTGTTGTTGCGGGATCTGCGCACCGTGCACCGCATGGCGGCAGGTGTCTCGCTCGACTGGGAGATCCTCGCCCAGACAGCGCAGGCCCTGAGCGATCGCGAACTGCTCGCCCTCTCCGAACGCTGCCATCCCCAGACCTTGCGTCAACTGCGCTGGGCGAACGCGAAACTCAAGGAGATCGCAGCGCAGACGGTCGTCACCGACTGAGCGGCGGCACCGTCAGGGCCGTTCGAACCTCTCCTCGCGCCCGAGTCTGCGCAACCGGATCCACTCGCGCAGACCGGCCGGGTCGCGGCGCGTGATCAGGAAGTACCAACCGAAGCGCACCCATTCCTGGGGCAGCAACCGGCGCAGTCCCGGCTGCGACAGCAGGTAGCCGCGGTTGCGGTAGGTGAAGAACCGCTTGGTGTCGTTGTCCGGATACTGCGTGTGCATCCGGCCACCGAGAATCGGCTTGAATTCGTCGGCACCATCCGGGTGCAGGTAGGCCGTCTGCAAGCAGGTACCGAACGGCAGTCCCGACCGGACGAGACGGCGGTGCACCTCGACCTCGTCGCCACGGACGAACAGACGCAGGTCGGGCACGCCCACCGCGTCGATCGCCGCGGCCGTGAAGAGCGCGCCGTTGAACAGCGAGGCGATACCGGGCAGCAGGTCCTCGTCGCCGAGTTCGTGCCGCCACCGCCGCCACACCACACCGCGGCGCAGCGGGAAGGCGAGGCGATCGGGCTGCGCGATGTCGCACACGACCGGCGACACCTCGGCCAGGCCGTTGCGCTGCGCGCAGTCGAGCAGCGTCGCGAGTACGTCCGGTCCCTCGGGGCGGCCGTCGTCGTCGGCGAGCCACACCCGGTCGGCTCCCAGCGACAGCGCGTACAGGATGCCGAGGGCGAAGCCGCCCGCGCCACCGAGATTGTGCTTCGAACCGAGATAGCTCGTGGGCAGGTCCACCGCGTCGACGAGCTCGCGCACCGCGTCCTCGTCGCCGTTGTCGACCACCACGAGATGGTCGAGCGGACGGGACTGCGAGGCAAGAACTTTCAGCGAGTCCGCCAGCAGCTCACGACGGCGGTGCGTGACGACGACGCCGATGATCCGTTCGTCAGCCACCGTTCGAACCCGTCGAGGCCGCGGCGTCGTGGCCGGACTTCGCGATCCGCTCACGCTCGAGCTCGTGGAGGATCGTGCGCACGTGATCGCCGGCCTCGTCGCCCTCGTAGGCGCGCACCACGTGCTCGATGTCGCCCTGCTCACGGATCCGACCGTGGTCGATCCACATCGCCTGGTCGCACAGCTGGGCGAGGAACTCGTTCGAGTGGCTGGCGAACACGAGGATGCCCGAGCGCGCGACGAGATCCTGCAGACGCACGCGCGCCTTCTTCATGAACTCCGCGTCGACCGCGCCGATGCCCTCGTCGAGCAGCAGGATCTCGGGATCGATGCTGGTGACCACGCCGAGCGCGACACGCACCCGCATACCGGTCGAGTAGGTGCGCAGCGGCATGTTGAGGTAGTCGCCGAGCTCGGTGAAGTCCGCGATCTCGTCGACCTTGGCCAGCATCTGCTTGCGGCTCATCCCGAGGAACATGCCGCGGATGATGATGTTCTCGTAGCCGGAGATCTCCGGGTCCATGCCGACGCCGAGGTCGAACACCGGCGCGACGCGACCCTTCACCCGGGCGTGGCCGCGCGTGGGCTCGTAGATCCCCGAGAGCAGACGCAGCAGCGTGGACTTGCCGGCACCGTTGTGGCCGACGAGGCCGACGCGGTCGCCTTCCTTCAGCGACATCGTGATGTCGCGCAGAGCCTCGACGACCACGACATCGGAGTTGTTGCGGCCGATCGCTCCGCCCGCCTTACCCAGGAAGGCCTTCTTCAAGGACCGGGTCTTGGCGTCGAAGATGGGAAAGTCGACGCACGCGCCGCGCGTTTCGATGCTGACCCGACTCACGATGCTGCTCCAGACGCTGACACGGGACCCGAGCGTACCCGTCGCGCCGATACCCGAGTCCCGGGGCGTACCCGGCGGGACTACAGGTACTGGCCGGTTCCGGGGTGGGTCTGACCGGGAAGTGATTGATCGTTCTGGCCGCGACCGCCCTGCGCGACGCCGGGAGGAAGCGCACCCTGACGCATCTGCTCGAGCTGGGCACGAGCCGCCATCTGCTGAGCGAACAGCGCCGTCTGGATGCCGTGGAACAGACCTTCGAGCCAACCGACGAGCTGGGCCTGCGCGATGCGCAGCTCGGCGTCGGAGGGCACCGCGTCCTCACCGAAGGGCAGCGCGAGCCGCTCGAGTTCCTCCCGCAGATCGGGGGCGAGACCCTGACCGAGTTCGCGGATGGACGACAGATGGATGTCCTTGAGCCGGGTGCGGCTGGCGTCGTCGAGCGGCGCGGCCTTCACCTCTTCGAGGAGCTGTTTGATCATGGTGCCGATCCGCATGACCTTCGCCGGCTGCTCGACCATGTCGGCCAGGGATTCGCCGCCGTTCTCGGACTTCTCCTCCTCCGGCCGGCCGTCGGCCTCCACGCGGGCCGCCTCCTCGCGGGAGACACGGATGGGCCGGCCGTCGGGGCCGATCACGAGAACCTGGTCGTTGTCCGGATGCGTCATGGCTCCATTCTCCCTTTCCCACCCCGGGTGTGCCCGGTTGCCCGAAGGTCCCGGAGCGCCGGGTACCCCGAGCGAGCCTACCGAGAGGGCAACACCGGATGCAGGCACGGCGCGTCCCGATTGACATCGGGACCTAGAGTGTCTGCCATGGCTTACGACGTTGCCCGGATCCGGGGGTTGATCCCCTCGCTCGGGGACGGGTGGATCCATCTCGATCCACGGGCCGGTATGCAGATCCCCGATGTGGTGTCGCGCACCGTGTCCACCGCCTTCCGCAACTCGGCCGCATCGGCGACCGGACGGCACCTGTCGTCGCGTCGCAGCGCCGCGATCCTCCAGGAGGCGCGCGTCGCGGTCGCGGAACTCGTGGGGGCCGACCCGGACGGGGTCGTCCTGGGGCCGAGCCACGCGGTGTTGCTCGCCTGGCTCGCCGAAGCACTCAGTTCCCGCCTCGGGCTCGGCACCGGCATGGTCCTCTCACGGCTCGACGACGAGGCGAACATCGCTCCCTGGTTGCGGGTCGCGAGCCGCTACGGCGCGCAGGTGCGCTGGGCCGAGGTCGAGATCGAGACGTGCGAGCTGCCCACCTGGCAATACGAGGAACTCATCACGCCCACCACCCGGCTCGTCGCGCTCACCGCGGCGTCGTCCATCGTCGGCACCGCGCCCGACGTGCGGGTCGTCGCGGATCTCGTCCACGAGGTCGGTGGGCTCATGGTCGTCGACGCCGCCGGCGCCGCCCCCTACGCCCACGTCGACATCGACGATCTCGGCGCCGACATCCTCACCGTGGATATCGCCGCGTGGGGCGGACCGCAGATCGGTGCGCTGGTCTTCTCCGACCCCTCGCATCTCGAACGGGTCCCGGCGATGTCGCTGAATCCGCACGCGCGCGGTGCCGAACGCCTCGAGGTGGGCGGTCACCAGTTCGGGCTGCTCGCCGGTATCCCCGCGTCCATCGACTTCATGGCCTCGCTGGACGACGATGCCACCGGTTCGCGCCGCGAGCGTCTCGACGTCTCGATCAGCTCGATGCAGAACTACCAGGATGTGCTGTTCGACCGTCTGATGCGACAGCTCGACAGTCTCACCGGCGTGATCGTGCTCGGCCGCGCGTCGAGCCGCGTCCCCACTCTCAGCTTCACCGTCGACGGGGTCCCGGCCGAGAAGGTCGCCGCGCATCTCGCCGACCGCCGCATCGCGACGGTGGCGAGCACCCGCGGATCGAGCCGGCTCCTCGACTCCCTCGGCGTCAGCGACGAAGGGGGAGCGGTGAGCATCGGCCTCGCCCCCTACACCACGAGCTTCGAGGTCGATCAGCTCGTCCGCGAGCTCCGCAACCTCTAGTTCCGCGCGATCCTCAACACGACCTTCCCGACGGTCTCGGGGCTGTCGAGCAGTTCGTGTGCCTGTGCTGCCTCGGTGATCGGCAGCTCGGCGTGCACGACGGGATGGACCTTCGCCTCCTCGATGAGCGGCCACAGATCGGCGCGCACGGAGTCGATGATCTCGCTCTTGCCCGACGGACCCGAGTCCGGACGGCCGCGCAGACCGGTCGCGATGACGTGACCGCGCTTGGCAAGCAACTTACCGAGGTGCAGTTCGCCCTTCGTGCCGCCCTGCATGCCGATGACGACGAGCCGTCCGTCCGGAGCGAGGACGTCGATGTTCCGGGACAGGTACTTCGCACCCATGTTGTCGAGCACCACGTCGGCGCCACCGAAGGTATTGCGCACCTCGGAGACGAAGTCCTGTTCGCGGTAGTCGATCGCCAGGTCGGCGCCGAGTTCGCGACAGCGGTCCAGCTTGCCGGCCGAGGCCGTCACCGCCACCTTCGCGCCGAGCGCCTTGCCCACCTGGATGGCGTGTGTACCGATGCCGCCACCGCCACCGTGGACGAGCAGGACGTCGCCGCGCTTCAGTCCGGCCGCCATCACGACGTTCGACCACACCGTGCACGCGATCTCGGGAAGCGACGCGGCGATCGCGATATCGATGCCCTTCGGGACGGGCAGCAGCTGGGAAGCGGGGACCGCGACCTTCTCGGCGTAGCCGCCGCCGGTGAGCAGGGCGCAGACCTTGTCGCCGATGTTCCAGCCCGTCACACCCTCGCCGAGTTCGGAGATCACTCCGGAGCATTCGAGGCCCAGGATGTCGCTCGCCCCCGGGGGTGGCGGGTAGAGGCCGCGCCGTTGCAGCAGGTCGGCGCGGTTGACCGCGGTCGCCGCGACATCGAGAAGTACGTGCCCGGGAGGCAGGTCCGGGTCGGGCTGCTCGGTCCACCGGAGAACTTCTGGACCACCGGGTTCGGTGGCGACGATTGCATACATGTGTTCGACGCTATCGCGTGCGGCGCAGTGAGGGGACGGTCACTCCGCTCACCGCGCGCTCACCTGCTCGAAACTACCGTGCGGTAACCGGATCGGGCCGTCGGCATTACACTCCCGGCGTGACCAGCGAACGAGACGAACCCAAGTGGTTGACGGCAAAGGAGCAGGAGGCCTGGCGGCTCTACATGGACGGCAACAACCGTCTCATGAGCGCCCTGAGTCGGTCCCTCAACGATCGACACGACCTGTCGCTGGCGGAATATCGGATCCTGGTCATGCTCTCCGAAGCCCCCGACGGCGCCCTGCGCATGAGCGACCTCGCCGACGGTGTGCTGTCCTCGCGCAGCCGTCTCACCCATCAGATCCGGCGGATGGAGCAGGAAAAGATGGTCGTGCGCAGCTCGTGCCCCGACGACGGTCGCGGTGTGCTCGCCACCATCACCGAGGAGGGCCGACGGCGTCTGGCGGAGGCCGCCCCCACCCACGTCGACGACGTGCGCAACTACCTCATCGACCTGCTGTCGGCCGACGAACTCGACATGCTGGCGCGGGTCTTCGCGCGCGTCGAGCACACTCTGGCCGACCGCTGAGGTCGCGAATCGGTTAGGCCCTGCTTGCGCGGAGCGGTTAGGATCTGCCACGGAAGCGTGGCAGAGCGGCCGAATGCACTCGCCTTGAAAGCGAGCTTGGGTAACACCAACGGGGGTTCAAATCCCTCCGCTTCCGCAGAAGAAGAGGTTCCGGCACCCGACAGGGAGTCGGAACCTCTTCTCGTTTCTACCGCCGGGTCGCGACCATCTTCTCCTCGAGGATCCAGGTGGAACGCCAGGCGCCGATCCCGGGGAGTGGATCGCGATCTGTCAGCTCGGTCCGGCGGCCACTGCTCGTTCCACGGCCGCGGCCGCACCGTCGTGCCACGGTTCACCGTGGCCGACGAGGACGTGCTTCGCGCCGGTGCCGGCGATGGCCGCCAGCGAGGCGAGGGCGGTCCTGCTGTCGGCGGTCGCCGCACCCGAGACGATCTGCGGACCGTGCCTGCCCGTGTACGGATCGAGGGTGACGATGGCGTCGCCGACGATCACGGTGTCGCGGTCCGGGAGATGCAGCGCGCAGTGCCCGTAAGTGTGGCCGGGGGTGTGCAGGGGGACGGGGCGGCCCGGCAGGTCGAGCGGTTCGGAGTCGTGGAAGAGCGTCACGTCGTCGACCCCGCGCACCCACAGCGCACCGGCCACGGTCATCCGGGCGAGCACGGGGATGCAGGCGGGATATCGGGCGGGATAGAGCAGCCGGTTGCGTTCGTGCTGGTAGCGATAGGGGTGGGCGGCGAGGAACTTCTCGTCGCGATGCGCCCACACCGGCACCCGCCACCGTTCACGCAGCCGCTTCGCCGACCCGACGTGATCGAAGTGGGCGTGCGTGAGGACGACTCCCTGCACGTCGTCGATTCGACGACCGATGCGTGAGATCGCCTCTTCGATGCGCCCGGCGGTCGCGGGCAGTCCCGTGTCGACGACGGTCACTCCGGTGTCGTCCTCGATCAGGTAGACGTTGACGTCGGCGTGCGCGAGGCGATGCACACCCGGTGCGACATCCGTGTGGAGCATGGCGGCCCTTCGCTCGGGGGGACGTGCAGGTTCAGCTGTGTCCGTCGATCTCGTCGGCGATGAAGGCGGCCCACGACCGCACCTCGTCCTCGCCTGCGGACGGACCGAACGACCGGTAGTCGAGCGCGGCGAGTTCGGACACCAGATCCGGTGTGTCCTCGGCGGTTTCGTCGCCCACCGCGAACAGCCATACGAGCTGCTGACTCAGCCCGGAGGCCCGCGACGACAACAGTTCGACGGTGTCGGGCGAGTACTCGCCGGCGTCGACCTCGCCTCCGAAGACGACGCCCTCGAACTCCTCCGACCGCTCGAGATCGGAGGTGTCACCGACGGTGACGTCGATGTCCCGCTCTCCGAGGGCGTCGGCGACGAGTCGGGCGATCTTCTGGGTCGGACCTTCGGGACTGTCCGTGACGACGAGAACGGTCATTGTGTCTCCAGCATGTTCGGCGACTCGGGTTCACTGGTGCGTTCCCGGTCCCCGTGGGGCGGAAACATGCCCCCGGCCGTGTCAGTGGGAGCCGCCGAGCGCCCGCACCCCCGGCGCCCCCGAGCGGCGGACGAACTCGGAGTCGGCGAGGCGTTCGTCCGCACCGAGATCCAGCGACAGGTCGACGGTCGCGGCGAGCCGGTACGGCTTGCTCTCGATCACGTCCCCGATCGCGCGTCGCAGTCGCGACACCTCGGCGCGGACCGACACGGCATGGTCGTCGTCCCCGTAGAGGGCCCGGCTGAGCGCTGCGACCGTCATGCCCTCCGGGCCGCGCTCGTGCAGCAACAGCAGGATCTCGGCCTGACGTGCGGTGACGATGCTGCGCCACGAGTCGTCGTCCCCGAACACCTCCACCGTGGGCGACGACGACACGTGCAGCACCATCCGCATGCGCGACGACGAGGCCGCGCCGCGGATCAACCAGCCGTGCGAAAGACGCTCGGGCACACACAGTCCCATACCGGGAACGGTCAGCGGGCGTGCGTGCCGCGGAACCGCGACCCGCTCGGCGGCGATACCGGAGGCGTGCGCGACCCAGCCGTCCTCGTCGACGAGCAGCACCGGTCCCCGCGTCGACGACAGCAGCGGAGCGGCCTCGGTGCGCAGCCGTTCGAGTCGCACCTCGTGCCGCCGCCACAGTTGCGCTTCGGCGAGCCGGACGGCGGTGTCGACGAGGGCGATGATGGCCGGGTGCAGGGTCAGCGCGGGACCGCTGACGTCGACGATGCCCAGCAGGTCGCCGCGGATCGGATCGTGGATCGGCGCGGCGGTGCAGTACCAGGGATGCTGGGTCGTCTCGAAGTGCTCACCCGAGAACAACTGCACGGGCGCGGCCTCCGCGAGCGCCGTGCCGATGGCGTTGGTGCCGACCGTCGACTCGGTCCACACCGTCCCCTCCTGGAAACCGAGGGCGTCGGCGCGCGAACGGATCGGTGCCGAACCGCTGCGCCAGAGGATCACGCCGTCGGCGTCGGTCACCACCAGCAGCAGATGCGAGGCGTCGGCGACGGGTGTGATGACCTGTTCGAGATCGCCGATCACCGCGGAGAGGGTGGACGCGCGGCGACGTCGCTCGACCTCCGCGACGGGCAGCCGGCTGCGTTCGTTGGTGCCGGTGGGATCGAGGCCCGCGTCGAGTACGCGCTGCCACGAACGGGACACGAGCGGACGGGGTCGCATGGGTGACCGGGCGCCGCCGATGACCGCGTCGTGCATCCGCGTCAACTCGCGCGCGTAGCGCGACAGGTCGGTGCCGGGCGCGATCGCGCTGAACGTGGTCACGGTCTCCTCTTCGTCGTCGTCCTCGGAGCATAGGTGGCAAATGTGTGCTGCGCCACAAATCGGGCGCCGTGCAACGTGACGCAACGCTTGTGGGGGAGCGGTCACGGGGAGTGTCCTGGATCACATCACCACGGGAAAGGACTCACCATGACCGACACCCTCGACAAGCCCACGACCTCCGGCACCGCGACGCCCGACGAACGCGTCGACGCCTGGTTGCAGGCTTTCGAAACCGCCCTCGCGCAGCGCGACGTCGACGTCGCTGCGGGCCTGTTCGGCACCGATTCCTTCTGGCGCGACCTGGTCGCCTTCACCTGGAACCTCAAGACCGTCGAGGGACGCGAGGGCGTCTCGGACATGCTGCACGCGCGACTCGACGACACCGACCCGAGCGGCTTCCGCACCACCGAACCGGCGAGCGACGACGACGGCGTGCTCAGCGCCTGGATCGCGTTCGAGACCGCGGTCGGTCGCGGCGTCGGCCATCTGCGTCTGAAGCGCGACGAGGAGAGCGGCGAGGACCGCGCCTTCACGTTGCTGACCACGATGCAGGAACTGAAGGGCTACGAGGAGAACAAGGGCACGCGTCGTCCCCGCGGCACGAAGCACGGTGCGGACAAGCACCGCGTCACGTGGTCGGAGCAGCGCGAGATCGAGGAACGCGAACTCGGTTACACGCGTCAGCCCTACGTCGTGATCATCGGTGGTGGTCAGGGCGGTATCGCGCTCGGTGCGCGCATGCGTCAGCTCGGTGTTCCCGCGATCGTGCTCGACAAGTACGACCGTCCCGGCGACCAGTGGCGCGGACGCTACAAGTCGCTGTGTCTGCACGACCCCGTCTGGTACGACCATCTGCCGTACATGCCCTTCCCCGACAACTGGCCGGTCTTCGCGCCCAAGGACAAGATCGCGGACTGGCTCGAGATGTACACGAAGGTGATGGAGGTTCCCTACTGGTCGAAGTCGGAGTGCACCTCGGCGAGCTACGACGAGGAGACGGGCGAATGGACCGTCGATGTCGTGCGCGACGGCGAACCGGTGGTCCTCCGGCCCAAGCAGCTCGTCATTGCGACCGGCATGTCGGGTAAGCCGAACATCCCCGACTTCCCCGGGATGGACCTGTTCCGCGGCGAACAGCACCACTCCAGCGCCCACCCGGGCCCGGACGCCTATGCCGGCAAGAAGGCCGTCGTGATCGGTGCCAACAACAGTGCGCACGACATCTGCGGTGCCCTCTGGGAGGTCGGCGCCGACGTCACCATGGTGCAGCGCTCGTCCACGCACATCGTCCGATCCGATTCGCTGATGGACCTCGGCCTCGGCGACCTGTACTCCGAGCGGGCCCTCGCCGCCGGTGTCACGACCCAGAAGGCCGACCTGACCTTCGCGTCCCTGCCGTACCGGATCATGCACGAGTTCCAGATCCCGATCTACGAGAAGATCCGCGAACGCGACGCCGAGTTCTACGACCGGCTGGAGAAGGCGGGCTTCCAGCACGACTGGGGTGACGACGGTTCGGGTCTGTTCATGAAGTACCTGCGTCGCGCATCCGGCTACTACATCGACGTCGGCGCCTCGGAACTCGTCGCGAACGGCGACATCAAGCTCGCCCACGGCAATGTCCGCGAACTCACCGAGACGTCGGTGATCCTCGAGGACGGCACCGAACTCGAGGCCGATCTCGTCGTCTATGCGACCGGCTACGGCTCGATGAACGGCTGGGTCGCCGACCTGATCTCACAGGAGGTCGCCGACAAGGTGGGCAAGTGCTGGGGCCTGGGCTCCGACACCACCAAGGACCCCGGTCCCTGGGAGGGTGAGCAGCGCAACATGTGGAAGCCCACGCAGCAGGACGGCCTGTGGTTCCACGGCGGCAACCTGCACCAGTCGCGGCACTACTCGCTCTACCTGGCGCTGCAGCTCAAGGCGCGCTACGAGGGCATCCCGACCCCGGTCTACGGACTGCAGGAGGTGCACCACCTCCGCTGACCGAGACAGCTCCCACCGTGTCGCTCCCGCCCCCGGCGGGGGCGACGCGGCCGTACATCCTCCTATTCGTCACGAATCGGAGGGTGAGTATTAGGGTCGCGTGCAGGTCCGCTTGACCGGGTACAGGTAGTGACTGTGAGATCACTGCAGGTCGTCGGGGGACGGGGAGTTCGATGGTGAAGAGACTTGCGGCGGCTGTGGCGGTGGCCCTGATGATGCCGGTCTCCGGCACAGTGATGGCCCATGCCCGACCGGCCCATGCCCAACCGCCCCAGATGCAACCGGCGTCGGCCAGGATCGACCACGTCGAGCGCGTCGGCGACCGGCAGACGAAGCTGTTCGTCCACTCGGCCGCGATGAATCGGATCGTGCCGGTGCAGGTGCTGCACCCGGCCTCGGCGGGGCCGCGCCCCACCCTCTACCTGCTCGACGGCGTCAGCGCCGGCGAGGAGTCCGAGTTCCGTGAGAGCACGTGGACGCAACGCACCGACATCGAGGAGTTCTTCGCCGACAAGAACACCAACGTCGTCCTTCCCGTCGGTGGCACCGCGAGCTACTACACCGACTGGAACAATCCCGACCCCGTCCTCGGTGTCAACAAGTGGGAGACCTTCCTGACCGAGGAACTACCCCCGCTGATCGACGCCGAATTCGACGGCAACGGCACCAACGCCGTCGCGGGACTGTCGATGGGTGCCACCGGCGCGATGTCCCTGATCACCCGCAATCCCGACCTCTACCAGGGGGTCGCGGCGCTCAGCGGTTGCTACGACACCTCCAGCGACCGCTCCCGCGACACCGTCCGCGGGACCGTCGCGTACAAGGGCGGCAACCCCGACAACATGTGGGGACCGCCCGAGGACGCCCGGTGGGAGGAGCACGACTCCTACCTGCTCGCCGAGAAGCTGCGCGGCAAGGAGGTCTTCCTCAGCACCGGCAACGGCCTGCTCGGCCCGCACGATCTCGGCGCCGGCCAGGACGTGCTCACCGTCGGCGCGCCGCTCGAGATCGGCACCTTCGTGTGCACCGTCACCTACGACCGTCGCCTCCGCGAACTCGGCATCCCCGCGCAGGTCGTCTACCGCCCGTGGGGCACGCATTCGTGGGGTTACTGGCAGGACGACATCAAGGCCGCCTGGCCGACCCTCGCCGACGCCCTCGGACTCCGCTGACCGCGCATCGACGGCACCGTCTCAGTGCAGGCGGATGCGGTCGACCGCCGGCGGCTCCACGCGTGAGCGGGTCGCCAGATAGCTGTTGAGGGCGTCGAGATCCTTGCCCGCGCCGACCAGCCCGTGCGCTTCCGTGCACACGGTGAAACCGTCGCCGCCGCCGGCCAGGAAGTTGTTCATCACGACCTTGTACACGCGCTCGGGGTCCACGGCCTCGCCGTCGATCGTGATCGAGCGGATCCGTTCGCCGCGCGGCGCCAGGCGGTCGAGTGTGTAGGTCAGATTGTGCGAGGGGGCCAGGATGCGTTCGATCTCCGAGCCGACCGGGCTGTCCTGGAACTGCTGCTCGAGCAACGCGTCGAGTTGGGCTCCGGTGAGGTCGAGTACCTGCAGCATGTTCCCGAAGGGCTGCACGGCGTAGGTCTCCCGGTAGGAGACGGTGCCGTCGCCGGCGAGGAGGTCGCCGCGGAGTCCGCCGGGGTTCATCAGGGCGATCTGCGCCCCGAGATGTCGCGTCGCGGCGAGTTGCGCGTCGGCCACCAGATTGCCCAGCGCCGATTCTCCGCTCGGGCTCTTGCTGCGCGTGACGTCGCCGCCGATACGGGCGATGGACCGGTTCGCGACCTCCGCCGACTTCTCGACCGCCCGGTCGACGAACTCGAGGGTGGTCGGATCCGGGTCGATGTCGTGCGTGACGACCTGCGTGAAGACGACGGTCCGGTCGCGCAGCACCTCGCGGCTCTGCCGGTCGATGACGAGATCGGCGACCGACAGGATGCGCCCGTGCGAAGCGCCCTGCACGACGGTGCGCGGTTTGCCCGCGGGATCGGTGTAGGTGCAGTTGAAGTGCCGGTCGCCGTCGGAGGTGATGATGAGGTCCACCTCGGGGGAGACGGACGTCGCGATCGCCGCCGCCCCGCCGTCCCCGCTCGGGCACGGATCGTCGCCGTCGATGGCTCCGATGTCGCCCTTGTAGAGCACGACGATCGAGCGGACGCCGAGCGCGCCGAGGATGTCGGCGGTGCGGTTGACGGCGGCGATCTCGTCCTCGAACCGCAGTCCCGCGATGGCGTCGGGCCGGATCATGTCGGGGGTGTTGCTCGGCACGACGCCGATGACCCCGACGGGCAGCCCGTCGACGTAGTCGATGCTGTAGGGGAGTGCGGCCGGTGTGCCGTTCGTCGTGGTGAGGTTGGCGCCGAGGATCGGGAAGTTCGCGCCGTCGAACGGCTCGGTGTAGAGGCACCCTTCCTTCGGGTGACAACCGCCGTCCCGGAGCCGCTCGAATTCGGCGTAGCCGCGGTCGAGTTCGTGGTTGCCGAGGGTCGCGGCGGTGAGGTCGAGTTCGTCGAGCAGGGCGATGGTCGGCTCGTCGTGGAACAGACCCGACTCGAGCGGCGACGAACCCCACGTGTCGCCCACGGCGTAGAGCACGGAGTTGTCGGCCTGCTCCCGGAGCTGGCGGACGTAGGCGGCGAGATAGGCCGCACCGCCCGCGGGGACCGAGACGTCATCCGACCGGACGACCTCGCCGTGCAGTCCCTGCGGGGGCAGCAGATTTCCGTGCAGGTCGCCGAATGCGATCACCCGGAGCGGGACGGTGTTCGAGGGGACGGTGCTCGACGGTGCAGCGCCGGCAGGTGCCGCACCACCGAAGGCGACCAGTGAGCCGACGACTGCGCAGGCCGACAGGGCGCGCCGCACCTTGCCTGCCCCCATGCAGTTCCTCCGACCCCGGCCCGATCCGACCGCCCGAGTCTGTCAGGGCCGGATCACGCCACCGATACCCAGCCATAACGGTTGGGTCTCGTCACAGGATCAGCCGATGCCGGCGAGTGCCCGTCCCTGCCCGGTCGCGAAGTCGAGGAACAGATCGTTCTCGTGCGGGTCGCCGATCGTCACCCGGGTGCCCTCGCCCGTGAAGTTGCGCAGGACCACGCCTGCCTCCGCTGCGGCCTCGGAGAACGCGGCGGAGCGTTCACCCAGCGGCAGCCAGAGGAAGTTCGCGGCACTCGCGGGCACCTCGTAGCCGGCCTCGACAAGCGCCGCGTGGACCCGTTCCCGCTCGGCGACGACGCCCTCGGTGCGCGCGAGCAACTCGGTCGCGGCGGCGAGCGAGGCCACGGCGGCCGTCTGGGCGAGCGAGTTGACGGAGAACGGGGTGTGGACCTTGCTCAGCGCCGTCACGACGGACGGGTCGGCGACCGCGTATCCGACACGGATGCCGGCGAGACCGTAGGCCTTGGAGAAGGTACGGAGTACGACGACGTTGCTGCGACCCTCCGCGAGCTCGAGACCGTCGGCCAGATCCTCACCGGGCTCGGGGCGGACGTACTCGAAGTACGCCTCGTCGAGGGCGACGACGATGTGCTCGGGGACGGCGTCGAGGAACTGTGCGAGCTCCTCCGTGCCCAGCAGCGACCCGGTGGGGTTGTTGGGATTGCACACGAAGATCAGCCGCGTGCGGTCGGTGATCGCGGCGAGCATGGCCTTCAGGTCGTGACCGTGGTCCGCGGTGTTCGGGACGCGAACGGCGGTCGCGCCGGCGACGGCCGCGATGATCGGGTACGCCTCGAACGACCGCCACGCGAAGATCACCTCGTCGCCCGCATCGCACGTGATCTGCACGAGCTCCTGGCACAGGCTCACCGATCCACAGCCCACGGCGATCCGCTCGGTCGGGACGCCGAGTCGCTCCGACAGTGCCGCGACGAGCTCGGTCGCGCCGTTGTCGGGGTAGCGGTTGAGGCCTGCGGCAGCGTCGGCGATCGCCTCCCGGACGCTGGGGAGCGGGCCGATGGTGGTCTCGTTGCTGGCGAGCTTCACCGCACCGGGGAACGAGCGGCCCGGAACGTAGGCGGGGATCGATTCGAGGTCGGGGCGGGTCCGTGGAGTCACGAGCCGATTATGCTCCTCGTCGTGGGACCGCCTGTCGGCAGGATGGGGGAGACCGTCCATCTACACGCCTCTGACCAGGCGTTTTGCGTTTCCCCTCGGGGCATGTGTAATGTTTCGATCCGGCGGTTCGAGAGCATCGAATCCCCGAGGAGGCGTGCCAGAGCGGCCGAATGGGACTCACTGCTAATGAGTTGTCCCCCTTACCGGGGACCGGAGGTTCAAATCCTCTCGCCTCCGCCAGTTGGTGTAGCGTCACCAACGACAATTGAATACACATGCGCCCGTAGCTCAACGGATAGAGCATCTGACTACGGATCAGAAGGTTAGGGGTTCGAATCCCTTCGGGCGCACACACGAAAACCCTCACCGGTACTTCCGGTGAGGGTTTTCTCGTATCTGGTTACGGAGTCGCCACGACACAGAATCGACACGGCTTGCTGACCGGCTTCAGCGACATCTTTGTGGCTATCTTCACTCCGCAAGGGACGTCACGTGACTTCCCCCGGACTACAGGAGGGTGTGTGCAAGATCGGCCCTGGTCCAACAAACAGATGGAGATTCTTGCCCAGTGCCTCCGTGACAATGTCGCGACACCGGAGGGCGCTCCCGACTACGACGACGTCATGATCTGGTACGACGAGTTGGCGGCAGAGGTTCACGGCATCGTCCATGCTCTGCCGTGGAAGACGATCTTGCCTCATTCACATTCCGAGGTGGACATCACTTACCGAGCGAAGACGATCGACACGCTCCGTGACAAGCTGGTCCGCCTTTCCTCTGGACCTTTGACCAACATCGTTGATATCGCCGGCGTCCGAGTGGACGCCGAGATGACGCTGCATGAGCAGGACAGAGTCGCTGCTGCCATCGCTCGGGCCTTCGGGATGGACCCTGAAAAGGCAGTGAAAGATCTACGGGTCGAGCACCACAACGGGTACCGCGCCGTTCACGTCCATCTGAAGCTTCGGCGTGCGATGGCCGAGGTTCAAGTTCGTACACAACTCCAGAGCAAGTGGGCGAACACGTACGAACGGTTGGGCGACTTGGCCGGCCGAAGTATCAGATATGAGCGAGTCACGGGGTCTGGTGGTTGGAGTGGGATTGCCTCGAAGCTTCAGGGGATCTCCTCGAATCAGATCCGGCTGATCGAAGAGGCGAAGGACAAGATTGCTGAGATGTCTCCTGATTCCGGCTATGTATGGAACAGTCTTGACGATCTGCCCGAAGAGGTTCGCGAGATCGGGTACAAGGTGCTGGAAGACGAAGCCGAACTCTCTACTATGCTCGACGATGTAGAGCAGCTGCTTCGAGACGCACAGCGGAAGGGGATGGAACAGTGACGGCTTTCGTGATCGAGTACAACCGGAAGACTGCCGACCGGACGGTTACGTCATTCCCCGGCGTCGAGGGACGACGTGCTGCTATGCGTCGGCGTCTCGAGCTCGAGAAGTCTCGAACGGACAAAGATGTGGAGATTGTTTCGCTGGTGAGCGACTCCCTCGAGACGCTTCGTCGCACGCACTCCAGGTACTTTCAGGGCCGGGAACTGGCTGCAAACGCCTGACAGGCCAGGGTTCGATCCCTTCGGGCACACAGACCAAACCCTCATCGATCCTGTCGGTGAGGGTTTTCTCGTTCGAGGATTGCTGTTTCCGGTTGCGCTCACGTGAGCTTCGTGATGATCCTCTCGGCGAAGTCCTCGATCGGCGCGCGGTACTGCTCGGCGGTGCCGAGGAGGTGATCGTGGTCGCCCGAGTGGGTGGCCTCCCAGTTCGCCCACGGCGAGACCATGACGCCGGTGATGCCGATCTTCTCCGCCCGTCGGTACAGCTCCACGGACGGCTCGTCGCGCAGGCCGACGATGAAGTCGAAGGGCTCGTTCTCGCGTCCGTACTCGCGGCGGTAGCCGTTGATGCGATCGATCCACTGCTCGGCGACGTCGATCGTGTAGGCGGTGCCGACCCAGCCGTCGCAATAGCGCGCGGCACGTCGGAGCGCCGGTCCGGATTCACCACCGCACAGGATCGGCACCGGGCTCGGTGGGTGGGGTTCGATGGTCATCTCGGGGATGTCGTAGTACTCGCCTCGGAACGAGACCCATCCGCCCTTCCACAGTTCGCGGAGCGCCCGGATCATCTCGTTCAGCCGGGGTCCGCGGTTGTCGAAGTCCTGGCCGAGCAGTTCGAACTCCTCGCGCATCCATCCCGCGGACAGTCCGATGGAGACGCGACCACCGGCGATCGTGGCGGCGGTGCCCACCTGCTTGGCGACCTCGAGGATCGGCCGGGACGGCGCGATGTAGACGTTGTTGCCGAAGTGCAGGTTCTTCGTCACGGCGGCCATCGCACCGATGAGCACCCAGGCGTCGGGCCATTCGGTCTCCGGCGACCAGAACGGCTTGCCGCTCTCGTGCCCGGGATAGACGGTCTTCATCTCCTTCGGGTAGATCAGATGGTCCGAGACGAGCAGGCCGTGGAATCCGGCGTCGTCGAGCATGCGGGCGACGGCCGGCATCTCCGCGGTCTTCATGAATGCTGTCCCGCTCCAGAACTTCACTCGAATGTCCTCCGAAGTTTCGATGCTCGCCGACGTGCAAGAGTGATGTTTACATTCTCAAGAACAAGGTTCTACCAGAGTGTGTGACCGCAGTCACGAGGTGAAACGCCACCGTTCCGGTTCGTGCGCTACGAGTGAACGTTCCGTCTACGTTTCGAGTGGACGCTCCACCCGGAGTCGGGGACTCGATCGATCGCCTCCCCGGTCGGAGATCCTGCCGGTACCACAGGTGAAATCCGTCTATTGACGAGCCCGCTGGGGCGGAAGTAGATTTCGTACCACTCTCGAAAAGTTAACGACAATTCGCACGACGGTCCGGCAACGGCGGTCGCGCTCTGCGGGGAGAAGACATGGAACTTGCGTGGTCAGAGGCCGACGCCGCCTTCAGAGACGAGGTGCGATCGTTTCTCGAGGAGAAGCTGACGCCCGAACTGCGGCGGGCCGGCCGACTCGCGACGAGCGTGTACTCCGACCACGAGGCGAGCATGGAGTGGCAGCGCATCCTCCATGAGCGTGGTTGGGCGGCGCCGGCCTGGCCGGTCGAGTACGGCGGATGCGACTGGACGCAGACGCAGCACTACATCTTCAGCCGCGAGTCGATCCTCGCGGGCGCCCCGAACCTGTCGCCGATGGGCATCCGCATGGTCGCGCACGCGATCGTCGCCTACGGCACCGAGGAGCAGAAGAGCTACTTCCTGCCCCGGATCCTCACGGGCGAGGTCTTCTTCTGTCAGGGTTACTCCGAGCCCGAGGCCGGCTCCGACCTCGCGTCGCTCAGCATGGCGGCGGTCGACGACGGCGACGACCTGATCGTCACCGGCAGCAAGATCTGGACCACGCACGCCACCGAGGCGAACTGGATGTTCGCGCTCGTGCGCACGTCGAAGACCGGCCGCAAGCAGCAGGGCATCACCTTCCTGCTCATCGACATGACCTCGCCCGGCATCGAGATCCGCCCTCTGGTCATGACGTCCGGTGAGGAAGTGCAGAACCAGGTCTTCTTCGACGGTGTGCGTGTCCCGAAGAAGAACGTCCTCGGGAAGATCGACGACGGCTGGACCGTCGCGAAATACCTGCTCGTCTTCGAACGTGGGGGAGCGGCGGCAGCGCCGGCCCTGCAGGTCATGGCTGAGCGGATCGCCGAGGCGGCCGCCGAACAGCCCGGTCCGTCGGGTGGCAGGCTCATCGACGATCCGGCGTTCTCCGCCAAGCTCGCCGAGGCGCGTATCCGCACCGAAGTGCTCGAGATCCTCGAATACCGCACTCTCGCAGCGCTGTCCGCGGGCAAGAACCCCGGTCCTGCATCGTCGATGCTCAAGATCCTGGGCACCGAACTCAGCCAGACGATCACCCAGCTGACCCTCGAGGCAGCCGGTCCACGCGGTCGGGTCTACCAGCCGCACATCACCGCGCCCGGTGGTCCGGTGGCCGACTACGTGCCGCCCGCCGACGGTTACGTCAGCGGTGAGGAGTGGCAGGCCGTCGCGCCGCTGCGTTACTTCAACGACCGTGCCGGGTCGATCTACGCCGGCAGCAACGAGATCCAGCGAAATATTCTCGCCAAAGCAGCATTGGGGCTCTGATGGACTTCGGTTTGAGCAAGGAGCAGGAGCTCCTTCGTGATTCGGTCACCAAGTTCCTCGCCGGTCGCTACGACCTGGCGCAAAGCCGGAAGGTCGCGACCATCGGCGATGGTTGGCAACCGGAGGTGTGGCGGGCATTCGCCGAGGATCTCGGAATCCTCGGAGCCACGCTTCCGGAAGAGGTGGGGGGGATGGGCGGCGGACCGGTCGAATTGATGGTGGTGTCCGAGGCACTCGGGCACGCACTCGTCATCGAACCGTACGTCGACACGGTCGTCCTCGGGGGCGGGCTGCTCGGTCGTGCAGGGGTCGATCGAGCCCGGTCCGTCCTCGAGGCGATCGCTGCCGGTGAAGCCGTCACGGCGTTCGCCGCGACCGAACCCACCTCCGGATACGTCTTCCACGACGTGTCCACCACCGCGCGTCGCGAGGGCGACGAGTGGGTCGTCGACGGTGAGAAGATCGTCGTCACCAGCGCTCCGCTCGCGACGCACCTGCTCGTCACCGCCCGCACGTCGGGCGAGCGCACCGACACCGACGGCATCTCGCTGTTCCTCGTCGACTTCGACCCCGCGAACCCACCGGCCGGCGTGGAGATCCACTCCTACCGCACGATCGACGACCGACGCGCTTCCGACATCGTCTTCTCGGGTCTGCGACTGCCCGCCGACTCGCTGCTCGGCGAGGAGGGCAGCGCATGGCCGTCCGTCTCGCGCGGCGTCGACGAGGCGACCGCCGCCGTGTCCTCCGAAGCCGTGGGTCTGATGCGCAAGGTGCTCGCCGACACCGTCGAGTACGCCAAGCAGCGCCAGCAGTTCGGTCAGCCCATCGGCAGCTTCCAGGCGCTCCAGCACCGCATGGTCGATATGTACATGGAGGTCGAGCAGGCGGTGTCCGCCGCCTACCTGGCCGTTCTTCATCTCGACAGCGACGACGCCACGCGGGCACGCGCGGTCTCGGCCGCGAAGGCGACGATCAGCCGTGCGGCACGCTTCGTCGGCCAGAACGCCGTCCAACTCCACGGCGGCATGGGTATGACGGAGGAGCTCGCCGTCGGGCACTACTTCAAGCGACTGACCGCGATCGAGTACGAGTTCGGCACCGCCGAACAGCACGTCGCCAGGTACGCCCAGCTCACGAAGGGCTGATCGGATCGGTGCCAGGGCCGGTGCGGGGGATCACCCCTGCGCCGGCCCTACATCCGTTTCCGGCGGAGCCGACAGAGCATCCTCCACGCGCGTCGCGGCGACGACGGGATCCTCGTGCTCCCACACCCGCACCACCGTCCAGCCCGCGGCCTGCAGACGCGCGTCGGTGTCCCGGTCGCGCTGCACGTTGGCGGCGAGCTTGGCCGCCCACCACTCGGCGTTGTTCTTCGGGAACGTCGCGTGCTGCGGGCAGCTGTGCCAGAAGCATCCGTCCACGTAGACCGCGACCCGACGACGAGGGAAGACGAGGTCGGCCCGGCGTCGCATACCCGGCAGAGGAGCGCGGTCGACGAAGAACCGCCGCCCCCGGCGATGCAGTTCCTTACGTAACGCCACTTCGGGAACGGTGTCGCGTCGGCGTTGCCGGCTCATCCGCGCACTCGTACGCGGATCCGTCCCGGGCCGATCCGACGACACCATCACAGTGGCTTTCAGGCCGCCACTCGCGGAAAGCCACCCATGCGTTCGAGGTGGTTCTCGACGTCCTCGAGGAATCCGGGCAGGAAGCGCAGGTTGCCGGAGCGTGCGCGTCGGAGGAATCCTGCCGTTGCCCGCGCCGACAGCAGACGGGCGTCGAGGAGGAAACCGCCGAGGTCCTCGTAGGGAGCCTGGACGGGCCACTGCGACTCGTGCACGCGGAACGCCTGTCCGCGGGCACCCCACGCGGCGGTCGGCCACGTGTCGCCCGGAAGCAGCGGGGTCTCGTGGTCGGAGCTGTATGCGATGGGGTTGTTCAGACGGTGGCCCACCCACGACGCCATCCGCACGCTGACCGCATTGCCGACCAGACGCCACCGGTGTCCGGCACGGACGCCGGGCGCCTCGACGGCAGGAGCCGTCCAATCGGCGTCGAAGCCTTGGAGCCTCTCCGCGTCGGTCAGGCCGGGGGTGACGATCTCACCGGACGGCAGTCGCACGGCCGGAGGGCTGGCGATACCGAGCGTCGAACCGCCCTTGAGCGTGGGCACGGCGTTGACTGCCCATCCGAGACCGCGCACACCCTCGGTCCAGTAGAAGCCGCAGGGGAACAGATCGGGATTGCCCTCCATGGGCATGCCGGCGTCCTGGCCGAACAACACCGTGCGGGGATCGTCGGTACGAGAGGCGACCATCAGGACGCGGTGCCGACGCTGGGGGAGACCGAAGGCGCGGGCATCGACGACGCGGTAGGCCCACATGTAGCCGAGCTCCTCGAGGGCGTCGGTGATGTGGCGCATCGCTGCACCCCGGCCGAGCTGCAGCATGAAGGGAACGTTCTCGACGACGAGCCAGCGCGGGCCGTTCTTACGCTTCACGAGACGGAACACTTCGTCCACGAGTCCGGACTTCGAACCCGTGATGCCGGCCGTGCGTCCGGCCTGAGAGAGGTCCTGGCACGGGAAGCCTGCGGCGACCAGTTCCGTATCGCGGGGGAGAGAGCGGAGACGCGTGACGTCCGGATGGAGCGGAACGTCGGGGAAGCGCGTACGTAGTACTGCCTGAGCACCCGGCTCGATCTCGCAGAGGAGTTCGGTGTTCCACCCGTGTCGCCCGAGTCCGAGCTCCAGACCGCCGATACCGGCGAACAACCCCACCATGTTCCCCGTCGACGTCACGGCACCCTTCCTCGCTCAGCTCAACGGTGAACGTTACTCGAGAAGTAGGACGATCCGTGAGCGGACGCGACGAGCACCACGATGGAGGGGTCGTCCTACCCCTCCCGTGAGGGGCTCCATGCTACCGAAACCGCCCTTGACCTGGCGATTTGGTGTTCTCGGAGATGTTCGCGTAACTTATTCCAGGTCAGAGCGACACGGACACCGACCCGGGCCGAGAGGAACGGGACAACGAGGTTGGACGAAGGCGCCTGCGAATTTGATGGCCACGAACCTTCTGGTAAGGTTTCGAGCCGCCCCTGGTTCCGAAAACCACACGGACTTGCGTTCGTGAGGATGAGGAAGTAGGCTGGAACAGTTGCCTCAGAGCGGGTCGGACGTCAGTCCGGAGCGTGATGATGTGCGCGTGTTCTTTGAGAACTCAACAGTGTGCCGATGAATGTCAGTGCCAAATAATATTTGGTGCGACCACTTCACTTTTTGTGGGTGGTTGTTGCTGGACATCGCATTCTTCCGTCTGCGGTGGTCCAGTGTTTTATAGCTAGTTTGAGTTTGTATGCTAGTGATTTGACTCGATGTCTTTGACTGATTACCTCGCTTCGGTGGGGAATCTTGAGTCTTCAACGGAGAGTTTGATCCTGGCTCAGGACGAACGCTGGCGGCGTGCTTAACACATGCAAGTCGAACGATGAAGCCCAGCTTGCTGGGTGGATTAGTGGCGAACGGGTGAGTAACACGTGGGTGATCTGCCCTGCACTCTGGGATAAGCCTGGGAAACTGGGTCTAATACCGGATATGACCTCGGGATGCATGTCCTGGGGTGGAAAGTTTTTCGGTGCAGGATGAGCCCGCGGCCTATCAGCTTGTTGGTGGGGTAATGGCCTACCAAGGCGACGACGGGTAGCCGGCCTGAGAGGGCGACCGGCCACACTGGGACTGAGACACGGCCCAGACTCCTACGGGAGGCAGCAGTGGGGAATATTGCACAATGGGCGCAAGCCTGATGCAGCGACGCCGCGTGAGGGATGACGGCCTTCGGGTTGTAAACCTCTTTCACCCATGACGAAGCGCAAGTGACGGTAGTGGGAGAAGAAGCACCGGCCAACTACGTGCCAGCAGCCGCGGTAATACGTAGGGTGCGAGCGTTGTCCGGAATTACTGGGCGTAAAGAGCTCGTAGGCGGTTTGTCGCGTCGTCTGTGAAATCCCGCAGCTCAACTGCGGGCTTGCAGGCGATACGGGCAGACTCGAGTACTGCAGGGGAGACTGGAATTCCTGGTGTAGCGGTGAAATGCGCAGATATCAGGAGGAACACCGGTGGCGAAGGCGGGTCTCTGGGCAGTAACTGACGCTGAGGAGCGAAAGCGTGGGTAGCGAACAGGATTAGATACCCTGGTAGTCCACGCCGTAAACGGTGGGCGCTAGGTGTGGGTTTCCTTCCACGGGATCCGTGCCGTAGCCAACGCATTAAGCGCCCCGCCTGGGGAGTACGGCCGCAAGGCTAAAACTCAAAGGAATTGACGGGGGCCCGCACAAGCGGCGGAGCATGTGGATTAATTCGATGCAACGCGAAGAACCTTACCTGGGTTTGACATGTACCGGACGACTGCAGAGATGTGGTTTCCCTTGTGGCCGGTAGACAGGTGGTGCATGGCTGTCGTCAGCTCGTGTCGTGAGATGTTGGGTTAAGTCCCGCAACGAGCGCAACCCTTGTCCTGTGTTGCCAGCACGTGATGGTGGGGACTCGCAGGAGACTGCCGGGGTCAACTCGGAGGAAGGTGGGGACGACGTCAAGTCATCATGCCCCTTATGTCCAGGGCTTCACACATGCTACAATGGTCGGTACAGAGGGCTGCGATACCGTGAGGTGGAGCGAATCCCTTAAAGCCGGTCTCAGTTCGGATCGGGGTCTGCAACTCGACCCCGTGAAGTCGGAGTCGCTAGTAATCGCAGATCAGCAACGCTGCGGTGAATACGTTCCCGGGCCTTGTACACACCGCCCGTCACGTCATGAAAGTCGGTAACACCCGAAGCCGGTGGCCTAACCCCTTGTGGGAGGGAGCCGTCGAAGGTGGGATCGGCGATTGGGACGAAGTCGTAACAAGGTAGCCGTACCGGAAGGTGCGGCTGGATCACCTCCTTTCTAAGGAGCAACTCCTGTCTCGGACCAGCACAGTGGTGTTGGGGGAGCAGGCAGAGGCCGATTGTCCCCGATCGTGGGACACGGTTGCTCATGGGTGGAACGCTGACAATCGCTCTCCAGCACGGATTCTTCACAGGAAGAATTCGGGGAGCTATATCGGTGCACTGTTGGGTCCTGAGAGAACACGCGATGTGTTTGATCAGCGACGATGATCCGCGAAACAAGAAAATCAGTTTTCTTGCGGTAGGGGTTGTTGTGTGTTGTTTGAGAACTGCACAGTGGACGCGAGCATCTTTGTTGTAAGTGTTTATGAGCGTACGGTGGATGCCTTGGCACCAGGAGCCGATGAAGGACGTGGGAGGCTGCGATATGCCTCGGGGAGCTGTCAACCGAGCTGTGATCCGAGGATTTCCGAATGGGGAAACCCAGCACGAGTGATGTCGTGTTACCCGCATCTGAATATATAGGGTGTGTGGAGGGAACGTGGGGAAGTGAAACATCTCAGTACCCACAGGAAGAGAAAACAACATGTGATTCCGTGAGTAGTGGCGAGCGAAAGCGGATGAGGCTAAACCGAGTACATGTGATACCTGGCAGGGGTTGTGTATTCGGGGTTGTGGGGTTCGTTGTGTCGGCGCTGCCATGCCGGCCGACAGTGAGAAATCGTCGTGTTAGTCGAAGTGGTCTGGAACGGCCTGTCGTAGAGGGTGAGAATCCCGTAGACGAAAACACGGCGACTGTCGATGCGAATACCCGAGTAGCACCGGGCCCGTGAAATCCGGTGTGAATCTGTCGGGACCACCCGATAAGCCTGAATACTCCCTGGTGACCGATAGCGGACTAGTACCGTGAGGGAAAGGTGAAAAGTACCCCGGGAGGGGAGTGAAATAGTACCTGAAACCGTGCGCTTACAATCCGTCAGAGCCTTCGAGTGACTTGTCACTGGGGGTGATGGCGTGCCTTTTGAAGAATGAGCCTGCGAGTTAGTGGCATGTCGCGAGGTTAACCCGTGTGGGGTAGTCGTAGCGAAAGCGAGTCCGAATAGGGCGTGTGTAGTGGCATGTTCTAGACCCGAAGCGGAGTGATCTACCCATGGCCAGGGTGAAGCGATGGTAAGACGTCGTGGAGGCCCGAACCCACTTAGGTTGAAAACTGAGGGGATGAGTTGTGGGTAGGGGTGAAAGGCCAATCAAACTCCGTGATAGCTGGTTCTCCCCGAAATGCATTTAGGTGCAGCGTCGCGTGTTTCTCACCGGAGGTAGAGCTACTGGATGGTCTAGGGGGCCCACAAGCTTACCGAAATCAGCCAAACTCCGAATGCCGGTGAGTGAGAGCGCGGCAGTGAGACTGCGGGGGATAAGCTTCGTAGTCGAGAGGGAAACAGCCCAGATCGCCGGCTAAGGCCCCTAAGCGTGTACTAAGTGGAAAAGGATGTGGGATCGCTGAGACAACCAGGAGGTTGGCTTAGAAGCAGCCACCCTTGAAAGAGTGCGTAATAGCTCACTGGTCAAGTGGTTCTGCGCCGACAATGTAGCGGGGCTCAAGTACACCGCCGAAGCCGCGGCACTCACACAACACCCCGGAAGGGTTACGACTTTTCCGGCAGTGGTGTGGGTGGGTAGGGGAGCGTCGTGCAGCCGTAGAAGCGCCGGAGTGATCCAGGTGTGGAGGCTGCGCGAGTGAGAATGCAGGCATGAGTAGCGAAAGACGAGTGAGAAACTCGTCCGCCGGATGACCAAGGGTTCCTGGGCCAGGTTAATCCGCCCAGGGTGAGTCGGGACCTAAGGCGAGGCCGACAGGCGTAGTCGATGGACAACGGGTTGATATTCCCGTACCCGTGTATCCGCGCCCAATGGCGAATCAGTTGTGCTAACCGTCCAAAAGTCTCCACTGTTCCTTCGGGAACTGTGGGGATGGCTGCACGGGACCCTGATTGTAGTAGTCAAGCGATGGGGTGACGCAGGAAGGTAGCTGGGCCAGGTGATGGAATACCTGGTGTAAGCCGGTAGGGCGTGACATAGGCAAATCCGTGTCACATACAGCCTGAGAGGTGATGCGTACCCGTTGAGGGGAATTCAGTGATCCTATGCTGCCGAGAAAAGCCTCTAGTGAGTTGGTACACGGCCCGTACCCCAAACCGACACAGGTGGTCAGGTAGAGAATACCGAGGCGATCGAGAGAACTGTGGTTAAGGAACTCGGCAAAATGCCCCCGTAACTTCGGGAGAAGGGGGACCACGCTCGGTGACCGGACTTGCTCCGTGAGCTGGGGGTGGTCGCAGAGACCAGAGAGAAGCGACTGTTTACTAAAAACACAGGTCCGTGCGAAGTCGTAAGACGATGTATACGGACTGACGCCTGCCCGGTGCTGGAAGGTTAAGAGGACCGGTTAGCCATTTCGGTGGCGAAGCTGAGAATTTAAGCCCCAGTAAACGGCGGTGGTAACTATAACCATCCTAAGGTAGCGAAATTCCTTGTCGGGTAAGTTCCGACCTGCACGAATGGCGTAACGACTTCTCTGCTGTCTCGACCACAGACTCGGCGAAATTGCATTACGAGTAAAGATGCTCGTTACGCGCGGCAGGACGAAAAGACCCCGGGACCTTCACTATAGCTTGGTATTGGTGTTCGGTTCGGTTTGTGTAGGATAGGTGGGAGACTGTGAAGCTCATACGCCAGTATGGGTGGAGTCGTTGTTGAAATACCACTCTGATCGTATTGGACCTCTAACCTCGGACCATGATCTGGTTCAGGGACAGTGCCTGGTGGGTAGTTTAACTGGGGCGGTTGCCTCCCAAAATGTAACGGAGGCGCCCAAAGGTTCCCTCAGCCTGGTTGGCAATCAGGTGTCGAGTGCAAGTGCACAAGGGAGCTTGACTGTGAGACTGACAGGTCGAGCAGGGACGAAAGTCGGGACTAGTGATCCGGCACCGGCATGTGGAAGCGGTGTCGCTCAACGGATAAAAGGTACCCGGGGATAACAGGCTGATCTTCCCCAAGAGTCCATATCGACGGGATGGTTTGGCACCTCGATGTCGGCTCGTCGCATCCTGGGGCTGGAGTAGGTCCCAAGGGTTGGGCTGTTCGCCCATTAAAGCGGCACGCGAGCTGGGTTTAGAACGTCGTGAGACAGTTCGGTCTCTATCCGCCGCGCGCGTTAGAAACTTGAGGAAGGCTGTCCCTAGTACGAGAGGACCGGGACGGACGAACCTCTGGTGTGCCAGTTGTCCCGCCAGGGGCATGGCTGGTTGGCTACGTTCGGAAGGGATAACCGCTGAAAGCATCTAAGCGGGAAGCCTGTTCCAAGATGAGGTTTCTCACCCCCTCGAGGGGGTAAGGCCCCCGGCAGACCACCGGGTTGATAGGCCGGAACTGGAAGCCCAGCAATGGGTGGAGGTGACCGGTACTAATAGGCCGAGGACTTACCACGAAGATGTTACGCGTCCACTGTGCGGTATCTGAAACAACACACACATCAGATATCGAAGCCCGACACGGGTTTTCGATACTCCTGATGCGTGGAATATTGTTTCATAGAGTTACGGCGGCCATAGCGACAGGGAAACGCCCGGTCCCATTCCGAACCCGGAAGCTAAGCCTGTCTGCGCCGATGGTACTGCACTCGACAGGGTGTGGGAGAGTAGGACACCGCCGAACACCCGTTCCGAAAGGGGACCCACATTGTGGGTCCCCTTTCGTGTTTTCGTATGCAGAAAATGTGCCGGCCCAACGGTTTTCGAGAACCGACACGAGCTGCTCCCCGGTCCGCAGACGAACCGAGGAGCAGCCGGAGAATCAGGGGCGCGGTGCCTTCGGGCGCGCGACCGGCCGCGGCAGAGCACGCGTCAGACGCGGAGCCCAACCGTGCGACGGCCAACGCTTGAGACCCAGCCGGTCCGGCGTGACGCGAGTGTTGACGAACTTTCCCTCGAGCTCTTCGTCGGCCTCCCCGACGAACCGGTAGAGGATCGTGCCGCCGTTCTCCTCCGTGCGAGCGGCCGCTTCCCACCCGGTGGCGCGATAGACCGCCCGGACGATGTTGTCTGCGACGACGATGATCGGCAGACCGTCGATCCCACGCGCTGCCGACCCGGCCGGCCACGGCTTGGACGCGAGTTCGCGCACCGCCGCCGGCGACGCCTTCTTCGCCTCGTTGACCCGCAGCACGACGCACGGCGTCGGCAGTTCGGGAGCGGGCGAGGCCGAGTACTGACGAACGAGCTCGGCGATCGGGATGGCGGCGCGGTCGGCTTCCGACTCCTCGGTTGCGCCCGCCAGGTTGGTGAGTACGCATTCGCCGCGGTGCGGTTCGGTCAGTCCCAGCGCTGCGATGACCGCTTCGGCCGTCACTGCGGCGGTATGGTCGGCGTCGGTCTTCGGGTTCAGCGCGTCGGCGACGATGAAGTGCTCCACCGCGTAGCCGGACTCGTAGACGGTTCGGATGCGCCGCAGAGCCGCCTCGGTCTCGGGGGTGGCCAGCGGTGTCTTCTCGCCGGCCTCGGTCAGCTTCGAGGTCTCTCCGAGCGCCGTCCAGACGAGGGTGAAGATGCGATTTCCGCGTCCGGCGCCGACGTAGAAGATGCTCCGGTCGCGAGGATCGAGCAGGGTGTAGACGTAGGCGCCGAGCTGGTCGCAGATGTTCTTCGGAAGCAGTTTCGGGCTGGGGGCGCGGTCTTCGACATGGTTCACGAGGGCACGCAGGACGGTCAGGCGCAGCGCCACGGGGACCTTCCCGGCGGACCCGCCGAACAGTTCGCGGTTGGCTGCATCCACGGAACCGAAGGTGCGTCCGATGTGACGGCTGAGGGCGCCGAGCGCGTGGGTGAACTCCGCAAGTCTCTGGCGTGGATCGTCCGCTGTATCCGGCAACTCGTTGCTGGTCAGGAACATCTGGATCTCGGGAGATTCCAGCAGAGTTTGGGCAATGTTCGGAGGAACTGTCCACACTGTGCGCATAGAGCGACTCTAGGCCACACACAAGATTGGCGAGTCGCTCCGCGCAGGCGCCGCGCCGCCGAATCCGGAGGAAGAACCCGAGGAGAACCCGAGCCGGATAAGCTCGCGTGCCATGACAGCGGTGCGGACCCGTTCCCGTTCTCGATTGTTGCGGGACACCGCGTCGTCCGCGCAGGTCGAAGCACTTCTCATCATCGCCGTCGCGACCATCCTCGTCACCCGTCTGTACCTGCACCTGACGGGCTATCCGCAGGTCGGCGGGTCGGTCCTGCATATCGCTCACGTGCTGTGGGGCGGTCTGCTCATGGTCGCCGCGTTGATGGTCTCGTTGACCTTCATCGGCCGGGCGCCCGACCGCATCGCGGTGCTGCTCGGAGGAATCGGGTTCGGCCTGTTCCTCGACGAGGTCGGCAAGTTCGTCACGAAGACCAACGACTACTTCTACCGACCCTCGGTGGCGATCATGTACGTGGTGGTCGTGCTGCTGCTCGTCGTCAATCGAGCGGTGCACCTCCGTCGCGGGCCGTCGCCCGACGAGTATCTCGCCAACGCCGCGCTCACGGCGACGGACGGGCTCACCCACGGCCTGACCCCGACCGACCGCGACCAGGCGCGAGTGCAGCTCGAACGCGCACGTGAGGGTGGAGTCGACCCCGAGGTCGTCGAACAGATCGATCTCCTGCTCGCCCGGTGCCGGGAGGTACCGTCGCGCTTCTCGTGGGTGGCGCTCCGGCTGCCGGAGCGACTGCGGGGTGAACGCAGTGTCCGCGTCGCGGCAGCCCTGCTCACCATTTTCTCCGTCGGCATTCTCCTCAATGCAGCCGCCACTTTGGAGGAGGATCTCGCCGCCCGGACGAGCAACGTGGTGACCGTGATCCAGCTCGTCGGCTCCGGCGTCACCGTCCTGCTGTGCGTGGTGGGATCGGTGGGCTTGTGGCGCCGGCGAAGGTGGGCGATCCGTGCACTCCGGACGGCCGCGTTGATCACCGTCTTCTTCGTCGACGTGCTGGAGTTCGCCGTCCAGGAGTTCGGGGCGCTGCTCAACGTCGCCGTGGGCGCCGCCGCGCTGTCGGTGTTCTCACACCACCTGCGGCAGATGTCCCGGCACGAGGCGCTGCCGGACACGGCGTGAGCAGATGAGCCCGCCGCAACCGTGTGGTGGACGAATCACGGCACCGCTGCCCACCGTGTGCGCTTCGTCGCATACCGTATAGACCGTGAGCACCCCAGCCTCTGACGCCACCGGTTCCGCGTCGACGTGGCCCGCGCTACTCACGTGGCGTGCGGCCGATGTGTCTCGGATGGAGTCGGTACGAGTACAGCTCTCCGGCCGCCGTATCAAGGCGTCCGGTCGCATCGTGGGTGCGGAGAGCACCGACCATCCGGCCTTCAGCGCGTCGTACGACCTGGTGACGGACGAGAACGGTGTCACCCGCCGATTGTCGGTGCGCACCACCCTCGCTTCGGGTGAGCGGCACATGTCCCTCACCCGGTCCGAAGAGGGCATCTGGATGTCCGACAACGGCATCGACCATCAGCGGTCCACCTTCGGTGGGGCACTCGACGTCGATGTGGTGTTCAGTCCGTTCTTCAACGCCCTGCCCATCCGCCGGCACGACCTGCAGGCCGGAGCCGACGACGTGGAGGTGCCCGTCGTCTACGTCAACCTCATCGATCTCAGCATCGAGGAGGCCACGGTCGTCTACAGCAGTGCGTCCGACGGCATCCACGTGCTGTCGCCGCGTTCTTCGTCGTCGGTGACCGTCGACGAGGACGGCTTCGTCCTCGAGTACCGAGGACTCGCCTCCCGCATCTAGGGCTGTCCCGACGCCTCCACCGCCATGGCCACGGCGAACGCGGCCGATTCGGCAGGGTGGCTGCCGTGCCCGTGCGTGCCGCCGGTGAGGCCGACGATCTGGAGTCCGACCGGCGACGACCCACCGTCCGGGGCCGGCACCGAGACGGCCGGGACACCGAGGACGCTGAACGGGATGCACATCTGCAGCAGCGGTGCGCGCAGCTCGACGGGATCGCTCGTCAGCGGCGCCGAACGCACGCCGGTGGTGACGGTGATCAGCGCGTCGAGCTTGTCCACGGTGCGGAGGCGGTGCACGACGTCGTGACGCAGTCGCGCGACCGCCCGGGCCGCGTGGATGTACTCGTAGGCCGGCCGGTCGCGTTGCGCGGCGAGCAGAGCGGCCGTCGGAGGCTGGTAGCGGTCGGGATCGGCTTCGAACCAGGAGCGATGTGTCTCGTACGCTTCCGATCCGGTGACCACGGGATACAGCTCGAGCATCTCGTCGGTCTCGGGCAGTTCCACGTCGACGACGCGGACGCCCAGATCCGTGAGGGTGCGGCACGCCGTCTCGACGGCCTCGTCGAAGACGGACGACAGATCCCAGATGCCACCCCGCAGGCGTCCGATGCGCAGTTCGGAGACCGGGGTGCGCAGGTGCGCGATGCCCGGCACGGCGCCCCACGCGAGCGAGGCGTCCAGGGCATCGGCGGCGAGCAGACCGACATGGTCGAAGGTCGTCGACAGCGGGAACACGCCCTGCTCGGGAAGAGCACCGAAGCCCGGCTTGAATCCGACGATCCCGCACAGCGCCGCCGGGGTGCGGACGCTGCAGCCGGTGTCGGTTCCCAGCGCGACGGGCACGACGCCCCTCGCGACCAGCACTGCGGAGCCCGACGACGAACCACCGCTGATCAGATCCGGGTTGTGGGGGTGGGAGGCCGCTCCGGACGCATTGATCAACCCGGTGGGCCCGTAGGCGAACTCGTGGAGGTGGGTCTTCGCCACCACGATGGCTCCGGCTTCGCGGAGCTTCTCGATGACACGAGCGTCGCGCCGGGCCGGGGAAGCGTCGGCGAGGACCGCGCTGCCGCAGCGGGTGGGGAACCCGGCGACGTCGATGTTGTCCTTCACCGCGACCGCGACGCCGTGCAGGGGGCCGATCCAGTTCCCGGCGGCGATCTGCTCGTCGGCGAGGGCTGCGGCTTCGAGCGCTGCTTCGTCGTTGCGGGCGGCGACGGCGTTCTCCCAGGGGGTCCCGGCGAGGGCGTCGAGTTCGGCGAGAACCGAGCGGACGTGCTCGGTCGGGGTCGTCTTGCCGGTGGTCAGCGCCGAGGCGATGTCGCGGAGGTTCATCGCGTCCACACCCCACCGCGTCGTCCGGCCTCGCGGAATGCCTCGACCCAGCCGTCGTCGCCGGGCTGAATGCCGACGATCGGGTCGCGGCGGCGCTGTTCGTAGCGGGTCCGCGCCGCATGACCGGCGCGGGTGAGTTCGGAGGTGCTGCGGTCGGCCAGCTGCTCCCGGGCCGTCCCCAGCACCTCGAGCGTCTCGTCCAGCGCGACCAGCAGGGCCTCGGCGTTGCCCTCACACATCGCGTCCACCAGGGCCGGTGCCGTCGCCGCGACCCGCGTGCCGTCCCGGAACGAGCCGGCAGCGAGACCGAGCGCGAGATCGCCACCTCCGGCGCCCGACAGGGCCAATGCTTCGGCAAGGAGATGGGGGAGGTGGGAGACCCGCGCGACCGCCGCGTCGTGCTCCCGGGACTCGGCGGGCACGACGACGGAGCCACAGTCGAGCGCGAGGTCGGCGACCTGCCGCCACACCTCGGGATCGGTGCCGTCGTCGACGGTCACCACCCACACCGCATCGCGGAACAGGTCGGCGGTCCCAGCGGTCCAGCCGGACTCCGCCGTACCCGCCATGGGGTGTCCACCCACGAAACGTCGCGACAGGCCGTGAGCGGCGACGACAGCGGCCACTTCCGCCTTGATGCTCACCACGTCGGTGAGTGCGACGTCGGGGGCGTGCTCGGCCACCGCCTCGAGGATGCTGCCCACCGCCGGCATCGGCACCGCGATCACCACCAGGGCGTCGGTGTCGGCGGCGCGACGCAGCGTGGCCGAGAGGTCGGTGGACGCGTCGAAGCCGTCGGCGACGGCGGCCTCCACGGCCTGCGACGACCTGTTGTAACCCCACGCCTGCCTTCCGGTCGCCGCGGCGGCACGCAGCAGCGAACCACCGATCAGACCGAGGCCGAGGACACAGACGGGCGGGGAAGAGACGGCTGAGGACACCTCATCAGGTTGGCATATCCCGTGCTGGGCTTCATTCACCGGACGTGGCCGACTACCGTTGCGCCCATGGCTGCACAGCGTGTAGGGAACAAGAGCCCTTCCGTGACCCAGAGCGGGAACACCGCCGGGAATTCGAGCGACGACCTCGACGGCTTCGCCGTCGCCGTGACGCGGGAGGAAGGTCGTTGGAAGTGCCGGGCGTTGTCCGGTGCCGCACTGACGAGTCTCGATACCGCAGTGACCGAGTTGCGGGAGCTGAGAAGCTCCGGCGCAGTGTTCGGTCTGCTGAACGTGGACGACGAGTTCTTCATCATCGTGCGTCCCGCACCTGCGGGAACGAGGTTGCTGCTGTCCGACGCGACGATGGCCGTCGACTACGACATCGCCGCCGACGTCCTCGATGCGCTGAACATCGAGATCCCCGACATCGATCCCGACGAACTCGACGACATCGAGCCGTGGGAGGAGGGCGACCTCGGCATCCTGGCCGACATGGGCCTGCCCGAGCCGGTGCTCTCGGTGATCCTGTCGGAGACCGACCTGTATCCCGACGAGCAGCTCGACGAGATCGCGCAGCGGCTCGGTTTCGACGACGTCCTGGGTAACACCCTGGACAAGCTCCGTTAGATGGGGCTGCGCGACGACGAGGCATTGATCCGGGTCGCGCTGGAGGCCGCCGCTGCCGCGCCCGCCGGTGATGTACCGGTGGGCGCGGTGGTGTTCGGGCCGGACGGCACCGAGATCGCGCGGGCGGCGAACTCCCGCGAGGCCACCGGCGACCCCACCGCGCACGCCGAGGTGCTCGCTCTGCGCGCGGCAGCGCAGGTCTACGGCGACGGATGGCGTCTCGAGGGCGCAACCCTCGCCGTGACCCTCGAGCCCTGCACGATGTGCGCGGGTGCGCTGGTGCTCTCCCGGGTGTCGCGGGTGGTCTTCGGGGCGTGGGAACCGAAGACGGGTGCCGTCGGGTCGCTGTGGGACGTGGTGCGCGACCGGCGCCTCACACACCGCCCCGAAGTGCGCGGCGGTGTGCTCGAAGCGGAGTGCGCGTCGGTGCTCGAAGCGTTCTTCCGGGAACACCGAGGTCCAGCAGCGGAGCTGTGACCAGGCGATTTCGGGATGAGGCATGCAATCCGCTAGAGTCGTCAGCGGTGGCGTGACCGAGCGGCCGAAGGAGCGCGCCTCGAAAGCGCGTGACGGGTAACCCCCGTCCGTGGGTTCAAATCCCACCGCCACCGCCAGAAGCCCCTCACCTGTTCAGGCAGGTGAGGGGCTTTTCTCATGTCTGGAGGTCGACGCCGGGAGCTCCGAATCATTCGCTACGGCTTTTGCCATCCGCTGCGGCAATTGCGGTAGCGGATAGCGAAAGCTGTAGCGAATGACTGGGAGAGGCGACGAGGTGCGCCTGAGGGAGTGTGGGTCGGGCTGCCTGCGTCCGCCCAGGTCTTCCGATAGGTTCGCGCCTGCATGCTCGCAATCGGAAGGGGGAACAGTGGCTCGCGCCAGCTCGACGCTCGTCGGACCTGCCGAATCCGACGTCCCACCGGCCGTTCTCGTGCACGGGGTGCTGGCTTGGGGAGACGACGAGACCTACGGATTCGGTCGGCAACGGCCCTTGGGGGCGTCACGTCGGCTGATCCTGATGGACCGTCGCGGGCACGGTAACTCGCCGGATCTCGACGGGGCCCATCGCACCGACTACGAGGTGGATGCCGCCGACATCGTCGAACTGCTCGGTGACGGTGCCCATCTCGTCGGACATTCGTACGGTGCGGTCGCAGCGATGCTCGCGGCGGCGGAACGGCCGGACCTGGTGCGTTCGTTGTGCCTGATCCAGCCCGGGTGCCTGAAGGTCGCGGAGAGCGAACCGGTCGTCGCCGAGAACCTCGCCCGCGCCCGCGCGTCCCAGGCAGCGCTCCCGCCCGAGCTCACTGCGGAGGACTATCTGCGTCTCACCACGGAGAGCGTCGGCATGCCACCGGCGGAACCCACCCCGAAGCGGCTACGCGCAGCGGCGACGTCGATGCGGGAGAGGCCTTGCTGGGACGCCGACATCCCCCTCGAGCCGCTCGCGGCGGCGCCGTGGCCGAAGCTCGTCGTCATCGGTGACTGGGCGGGCGCACCCGACGAGTACAAGCGACTGGCGGGAGATCCGCTGACGATCACGGCGCGGGTCGTCGCAAACCGGATCGATGGAGAACTACTCGAGGTTCCCGGCTTCTACCCGCACGTCCAGCAGCCGGAAACTGTCAACGAGGCGCTCGACGAACTGTGGAGCCGGACCGACGCCCGTTGACGAGAGGTCGGCCGACAGCGTCGGCGACCATCACGGCGAACATCCACAACCCCGCCGCGACGCCGGCGACCGCTGCAACGGCCGAGGCTGCGAAACCGCCCGCCAGACCGACGATTCCGATCACCAGCATTCCCCAGCCCATGACCCGGAACATCGCGCGGCCGAAGGCCCGTGCGAACGGAACGAAATGCGCACCGACGACACAGACCACCCACGCGACCGTCAGTTCCGAACGATCGAGCGACGCGAGAAGACGTGCGCCACCGACGATCAGCACGACCATGGCCACGACCGACACGAAGTAGATCGTCGACGCCTGCTTCGAGGGCGGCTCCAACTGCTCGAAACTCCGCGGCCGAACGAGCACGGCCCACGCGAAAACAACGATGGCGCAGACCCACCCGGCCGCGACGATCCAGACCCACGGTGTTCCCAGAGCGGCACCGTTCACGAGCATGAAGGCCGACGCACCACCCGCGCCGATCAACGCTCCCCACACCTCGGGACGATAGGTCGCTCGGTAACCCCTCGCCGTTCCCGGTCCGAATCGCTCCGCAGGCGGTGTCGTGCGCATCCAGTTCCCCCAACTCCGAGTCGACCACCGATCCGCCTGTGGACGCTAGCGGATGGGTGGCCGGTCGTCGTCAGAGTTCGCGCCAACTCCCGTCGTTCATGTCGTGTCCGTGCGCGGCCATCAACATGAGGCCACCGTCGACGGGGATCGAGCGCCCCGTCAGGTACGACGAGCGTGGGGACGCGAGGAAGGCGACGACGGAGGCGACCTCGTTGACGTGCCCGGGACGTCCGGTGGGGTTGCCCGGTCGCTCCTCGTGGAAAGCCTCGGATTCGTCCATGCCGGTCATGGGCGTGGAAATCTCACCGGGAGCCACCGAGTTGACCGTGATGCCGTAGCGGGCCCATTCGAGGGCGAGGCACTGCGTGAGCATGCCGAGCCCGGCCTTCGCCGTGCAGTAGGCGGAGGCCCCGTAGCGGGGGATGTGTTCGTGGACGCTCGTGATGTTGACGATGCGTCCACCGCGACCGGAGTCGATCATGTGTCGCGCGGCGCGCTGGGAGCACAGGAACGGGCCGTCGAGGTCGGTGGAGAGCATCTCCCGCCACCGTTCGAAGGACAGGTCGAGCACCTCGTCGCGGTGTCCGGTGCCGGCGTTGTTGACGAGCACCCCGAGACCGCCGAGTTTCCCGGCGAGTTCGTCGATCACGTCGGCGGTGTCCGGGCTGGTCAGGTCCTGCCGGGCCACGAAACATCGCTGTCCGCGCTGTTCGACCGCGGCACGGGTGTCCTCGGCCCCGGCCTCGTCGGTGTGGAAGGTGATGCCGACGTCGAACCCCTCGGCGGCGAGCAGTTCGGCGGTCGCCTTGCCCATGCCGGAGTCGGCGCCGGTGACGATGGCGAGTCTGTCGTGAGCTGGAGTGGTCATGCGTCGTGGTTACCCATGAGCGCCCGCGGCACACTGCGAACCCACGGCAGACTGGGGCCCATGCGTCTGCTGCTGCTCGCCGACACCCACGTACCGACGCGCGCCCGCGACCTGCCGCCGCAGGTGTGGGACGAGGTGGATCGTGCGGACGTGGTGATCCACGCGGGCGACTGGATGGACGTGGCGCTGCTCGACGCGCTGGAAGAGCGGTCCCGGCAGCTGGTCGCGTGCTGGGGCAACAACGACGGTCCGCTCCTGCGGGAACGGCTGCCGGAGGTCGCGCGGGTGACCCTCGACGGTGTGCGCGTCGCGGTGGTGCACGAGACCGGGGCGTCGACCGGGCGCGACAAGCGGATGGCCGCGGCCTACTCCGACACCGACGTCCTCGTCTTCGGCCACTCGCACATCCCCTGGGACACGACCGCGCCGAGCGGGTTGCGCCTGCTCAACCCGGGTTCACCCACCGACCGGCGTCGGCAGCCGTACTGCACCTACATGACCGCGACGATCGACGCCGGCGTGCTCCGCGACGTCGAACTGCATCGGCTTCCGAAGAAGGGCTGACACCGGGACGCTCAGCCCAGCCGGTCGGCAAGGATTGTGGCACCCGGCCCGGTCAGCTCGCGCGCGATCCCTCGTCGTCCCGCCATGGTCATGAGCACTGCTTCTCCCGGACCTGCGGCTTCGGGACCCCGTCCCCGCGACCAGCCGAGGTCGGTCGTGACGAGCCGCACGCCGCGGGCCTTCCAGAATCCACGCAGAGGTAACGCGGTGACGGCGAACGGCAACGCGACACGCAGACGCTCGGCAGGCACCGTGCGGGCGAGGCCGAGTGGTCGTCGGATGTCCTGGTGGTGGATGAGGGCGTCGACGAGACCGACGCGACCACCCAGCGCTGCGGTGGATCCCTGCGGATCGAGGTGGTTCCGCAGAAACCGGACGAGTTCGTCGGGTCCGAGGTCCGCATAGTCGGCGAGTGCGGCCTCGTTGAGTTTCCACGGGCGGAATCGGGTGGCCGCCAGTCGTCGCACCAGGTCGCGAGGTCCGTGCTCCTCGTAGCTGATCATGTGGGCGACGACGTCCCGCACCGTCCACCCCTCACAGAGGCTCGGGTGTTCCCACTGTTCCGGCGACAGTGTCTCCAGGAGATCGGCGAGGTCGGCGCGCTCGTCGTGGGCCATCGCCAGGACGGACCCGGTCATGGCCACAAGGTAGGCGATTCGAGGGAGGTTGTGTTCGTTTTTTCGCGAACGGACGCACACAACCTCCCCGAACTCAGTCGCCCGGGCCGATCAATTTCCGCACGACCTTCAGGAGTTCGTCGACATCCTCGGGCGGCGTCGTGCTCGTCTCGCCCGACATGGCGGCACCGTAGTAGAGGCCGTCGCCGATGAGTGCCACCGCGCGTGCTGCCGCGGGGTCGGTGACCTCCTCCGCGAGGGCGTCGAACCAACCCTGGTGGATGTGGCGCAGTGCCTGCTGGGCGCGCGGGTTCGCGGTCTGGCTCAGGCGGGTCAGGGCGACGATGGCCCGGTCGATCGGGGTGTCGGCGAAGACCGAGGTGCGGATGTAGTACGCCGCCGGCCCTTCGGGAGCCGCACACATGCGTTCGACGTCCTCGGCGCCGAGCGCTTCGACGTGCTCGGCGAGACCTTCGACCAGAGCATCCTTCGACGGGAAGTGGTAGAGCAGGCCACCTTTCGAGACGCCGGCGGCCGCGGCGACGGCCTCGAGGGTCGCGGCCCGTTCGCCCTGCTCGAGCAGGATCGTCACGAAGGCGTCGAGAAGTTTGGCGCGGGCGGCTGGGGCGGGTGGCACGGCCCGATCGTACGACGTCGTTACTGTACCGTCCAGCTGGTACAGTAACGAGGGTTCGATTCCTCTCTCGCGAAAGTTCGATATCCGTGGCGACATCTGTGCCTGTTTCGGAACCCATCGTGAGGAAGGCGGCTCCTCGGGACTGGGTCGCCCTCGCGGTGCTCATGCTCCCCGTGCTGCTCGTGTCGGTGGACAACACCGTCCTTGCGTTCGCGCTGCCCGGGATCTCGTCCGCACTGCAGCCCACCGCCGCACAACAGCTGTGGATCATCGACATCTATCCGCTGGTGCTCGCGGGCCTGCTGGTGGCGATGGGCAGCCTCGGCGACCGCATCGGACGGCGCCGGTTGCTGCTTATCGGCGCGACCGGCTTCGCCGCCGTCTCGGTGGCCGCGGCCTATGCGCCCTCCGCGGAACTGCTCGTGACGGCACGCGGCGTGCTCGGCTTCTTCGGGGCCATGCTCATGCCGTCGACGCTGTCGTTGCTGCGCAACATCTTCCTCGACGCCGGCCAACGTCGCCTCGCCATCGCGATCTGGGCCTCGTGCTTCGCAGCGGGTGCCGCGCTGGGGCCGATCGTGGGCGGGTTCCTCCTCGAACATGCCTGGTGGGGTTCGGTCTTCCTGCTGGCGGTGCCGGTACTGATTCCGCTGCTCGTGCTCGCGCCGATGTTCGTTCCCGAGTCGAAGGACCCGAATCCGGGCCGCATCGACGTCGTCAGTATCGCACTGTCGATGCTGGCCCTCGCCCCGATCGTCTTCGCTGTCAAGAAGATCGCCGACAGCGGCATCGGTGCCGTCGTCATCGTCCCGGCCGTGGTCGGGGTGGTCGCGCTCGTCGCCTTCGTGCGCCGGCAGCTGCGTCGCCCGAATCCGATGCTCGACGTCCGTCTGTTTCGCGTACCCACCTTCTCCGGTGCCGTCGCGGTGAACCTGCTGTCCGTCGTCTCCCTCGTGGGCTTCCTGTTCTTCGTGTCCCAGCATCTGCAACTCGTGATCGGACAGAGCCCGATGGAGGCCGGACTGAGCCTGGTCCCGGGACTGGCGGTGATGGTCGTGGCCGGGATGTCGGTGGTCGTGCTCGTGCGGTGGGTGCAGCCGTCGTCGATCATCGTCTGCGCGCTCCTGCTCTCGGCGACCGGCTACGCGCTGGTGTTCCTGCTGGCCTCACCGTCGGCGCTCGCACCGATCATCGTGGCGTTCGCGGTGCTCGGCGCGGGTATCGGAGCGGCGGAGACGTTGTCGAACGACCTCATCGTCTCCAGCGTCCCGCCGGCGAAGGCCGGTGCCGCGTCGGCGGTGTCGGAGACGGCCTACGAGATGGGTGCCGTGCTCGGTACGGCGATCCTCGGGTCGGTGCTCTCCGCGTCCTACAGCGCGCACCTGCTGCTCCCTGCCGGGCTGAGCTCGGAGCAGGCGCAGGCCGCCCGCGAGACACTCGGTGGTGCCCACGCCGTGGCCGAGACCCTGCCCGTCGACCGGGCCGACGCGTTGCTCGCTGCCGCGGGATCGGCGTTCGACAGCGGCGTCACCATCACCTCGGGGATCGGCGTGGTGCTCATGATCGCCTCCGCCGGAATCGCGTGGTTCACGCTGCGCCCGTGCCGTGACGTAGCACCCCACACGGAATCCGAGATCGTTTAAATTTGCAGAATGCGGAAACTGGTGTGGGCGCTCGTCGCCGTCGTGGTCGTGGCGCTGCTCGGCTTCTTCGTTGCCCCATGGGTCTACGGGACGTTCATCGCCGAGGACGACGCACCTGCCGCGTCCGTCTCGACCGAGGGTGCCGAAGCCGCGACCGGCGAGCTCGACGGGGAGTGGACCGTCGTCGAGGGTGCCGAACCCAACCGCACCGCCGCCGGTTACACCGTGCACGAGATCCTGCGTGGTGCCGACGTCACCGTGGTCGGCAGCACCGATCAGGTCTCCGGTTCGGCGACCGTCACCGACGGCACCCTCGAGGCCGCCGAGGTCGTCGTGCAGGTCGAGGGCATCACCACCGACAGCGGCCAGCGCGACAACCAGTTCCGCACCCGGGTCATGGACACCGCGACGCACCCGACGGCGACGTTCGCGCTCACCGAGCCGGTGGACCTGTCGACCCTGCCCGACGACGGCAGCATCGGTACCGTCACCGCGACCGGCACGCTCACTCTGCGCGGTGCCGAACGACCCGTGACCGTCGACGTCGACGTCCTGCGCACGGGCGAGCGACTCGTGGCGTCGGGCAGCATCCCCACCACCTGGACCGACTACGGCGTGGAGCCGCCGAACCTCGGATTCGTGACGGTCGACGGCGCGGGCAGCGTCGACTTCCTCGTCACGCTCGAGCAGAACTGACGTTCTCGGTCTCCTCCGCGTGGGTCTGCTTCGGCGCCCAGCCGGGCGGGCCGAAGGCGTAACCGAGCTTGTCGCGGAACGTCCCGGCCGTACGCCAGTCGCGGGCGATCGCCCGGTACTCGTGCGTCTGCAGGTCCCAGATGTTGTACGTGCCGACAGGCTTGGTGAGCCCGTAGGTGGGACGGTGGTCCTCGGCCTTGAAGGTTCCGAACATCCGGTCCCAGATGATGAGGATGCCGGCGTAGTTGCGGTCGAGATAGTCGGGATCGGAGCCGTGGTGCACCCGATGGTGCGACGGCGTGTTGAACACGAACTCGATCGGGCGGGGGAGCTTGCCGACCCGCTCGGTGTGCACGAAGAACTGGTAGACGAGGCTGACGGAGAAGCCGACGAAGACCATCCACGGCGGGATGCCGATCAGGGGGAGCGGCAGCCACATGATGATCTCGCCGCTGTTGTTCCACTTCTGGCGCAGCGCGGTCGCGTAGTTGAAGTACTCGCTCGAGTGGTGCGCCTGGTGGGTCGCCCAGACCAGGCGGACACGGTGCGCCATCCGGTGGTACCAGTACCAGAGGACGTCGATGCCGACGAGCAGGATCACCCACGTGTACCAGGCGTCGGCGGGCAGGTGCCAGGGCGCGACGTAGACCCACAGGGCCGAGTATCCGACGAGGGCCAGTACCTTCCAGGCGGCGCTCGTGACGATGGAGACCAGACCCATCGAGATGCTCGCGCGCGCGTCCCGCTTCTCGTAGCCGCCGCGCGGCGGATGGGCGCGTCCGTCGGGGCCCGGTTCGACGTGTTCGAGGGTGCGGGCCGCGATCCATTCGAGGATCAGGAAGGTGAGGAAGGCGGGAATCGCCAGGGTCACCGGATCGTGGAGGGGGTCGAGCAGCGACCCCCACGATTCCTGCAGGGTTTCCCACATCGCAACGACCTCCGATAGCTGTGAACAACCGTCCACGTTACCGCTGGTGTGGCATGGATCACCAGAGCCCTGCCGTGCGACCCGGGTCGCGACTCGCGTCCGCACGATTCCGGGTGGTCCGGTATTGCTGGTAGGAATTGACCCGTCCCGTCGAGACGGGCCGGTCGACGACATCAGGCAGCGCGAGAGGCATGGCATGCACATCACCGCGAGGGTCGACTACGCCGTGCGGACCCTGCTCGAACTCGCGGCGATCGAGGACGGTCGCCTGACGAAGGCGGAGACCCTCGCGACGGCGCAGAACATCCCGCACAAATTCCTCGAGGCGGTTCTCGCCGACCTGCGTCGTGGCGGGCTGGTGAACAGCCGGCGGGGACCGGAGGGCGGTTACTGGCTCGCGCGACCCGCGGCCGAGATCTCCATCGCCGACATCATCCGCACGGTCGAGGGGCCGTTGGCGTCGGTGCGCGGCGAGCGGCCCGAGGACGTCGTCTACAGCGGGGCCGCCGAACGACTGCAGGACGTGTGGATCGCCGTGCGTGTGAACCTGCGCGCCGTGCTCGAAGAGGTGTCGCTCGCGGACGTCGTCACGGGAGGCCTCCCCGGTTTCGTGGAGGATCTCACGAAGGATCCGGGGGCCTGGGAGCGTCGCCGGGTGTGAAACCCGCGATAGGCCGGGATCGCCTGTGGGCGATGTCATAACTTTGCACAACTCTGCAAACTTACAGAGCTCTGCAAAATCGGTACCTTGGATGAAGTGACCATCACTCCCGGCCTGCGCGACCGCAAGAAGGCAGCCACTCGCGCGGCTCTCGCGACCGCCGCGGCCGAACTGGCCCGCGAACACGGTCTGTCCGCCGTGACGGCCGATGCGATCGCAGCGCGCGCGGACGTCTCGACCCGCACCTTCCACAACTACTTCGCCAGTAAGGAAGACGCCGTCCTCGCCTATCTCGAGACCCGGGTCGAGGAGTGGATCGACCTGCTGCGCGATCGTCCCGCCGACGAGGACATCATGGACTCGCTGCTCACGGTGGCCCTGGACGTCGTGCAGAACCCTGCCTGGCCGTTCGACGAAATCGTCGCGTGCATCACCCTGCTCGAGGAGAGCAATGTGCTGCTGTCCCGGCAGATCGAGGTCGAGCGGCGCTCGTCGCAGTTGCTCGTCGAGATCATCGCCGAACGCACCGGCACCGACCCCGACGCCGATCTGTATCCCTCGCTGCTGAACTACGCCGCCATGGGCGCCGTGCGCGCGGCCATGGAGACACACGCGACCGGGACGACGGACAGGTCGGTCGAAGAGCTGATCCGCGAGGCGTTCGACCAGCTCCGACGCGGATTCTCCTGACCCCGGACCTCTGCCCGTTCCGACCATCCGACCCCACCAGGATCTTCCGACATAGAAAGGGTGCCCCGTGGCGACCTACCTGTACCGGCTGGGCAAGTTCGCCCACAGACGGAAGGGCGCAGTGCTGTCCTTCTGGATCGCGCTGCTCGTGCTCTTCGGGGTCGGTGCAGCGACTCTGTCCGGGCCCACCACTGACGCGTTCACGCTTCCGGGCACCCCCGCGCAGAAGACCCAGGACCTCATGGCCGAGCGGTTCCCCTCGACCGAGGATCCGATGAACGGGCTCAGCGCGCGGTACGTCTTCGCCGCGCCCGACGGGCAGACGCTCGACGACCCGGGGAACCTGGCCGCCGTCGACGAGGTCCTCGCCGCAGTCCGTGGCATCGACCGCGTCTCACCGCCCGCCAAGGTCGATCCCGCCACCGCCTCGCCGGAGGAACAGGCCGGCGCACTGGTGAACCCGGTCCTCGCCGACGCCGGTCTCGTCGAACAGATGAAGGCCGTCGCCGCGCAGCAGGGCACCCCCGAAGAGACTGCGCTGTCCGACGCCCAGGCCCTGTCGCCGCTGAGCGCCGACCGCACCGTCGGCTTCGTCACCGTCCCGTTCGAGGGCGAGATCACCGACGTCGACCAGGCCCTGCGCGACCAGATCTTCGACGCCGCCGAGATCGGCCGTGACGCCGGCCTGACCGTCGAGGTCAGCGGTACGGCCGCCGCCGAGATGACCATGCCCGGTGGCACCGCCGAGCTCATCGGCATCGGCATCGCCGCCATCGTGCTCACCCTGACCTTCGGTTCGCTCGTCGCCGCCGGACTTCCGCTGATCACCGCACTCGTCGGTGTCGGCATCGGCAGCCTCGGCATCACCATCGCCACGGGCTTCGCCGACCTCAGCTCGATGACCCCGACGCTGGCGATCATGATCGGCCTGGCCGTGGCGATCGACTACTCCCTGTTCATCGTGTCCCGGTTCCGGCACGAACTCACCGCCACCTCGGATCGCGGCGAGGCCGCCGGACGCGCCGTGGGCACCGCCGGTTCCGCGGTCGTCTTCGCGGGCCTGACGGTCATCATCGCCCTCATGGCGCTGAGCGTCGTGGGCATCCCGTTCCTGTCGGTGATGGGTTACGCCGCCGCGTTCACGGTGCTCATGGCCGTGCTCATCGCCGTGTCGCTGCTGCCCGCCGTGCTCGGACTGTTCGGTGAGAAGGCCTTCGCCGGCCGGATCCCGTTCCTGAACAAGCGCGAGCACGGAGAGGACAACCCCGGCGCGGGTGCCAAGTTCGTGGGCGTCCTCACGCGCCGCCCGCTGATCCCGCTCGTCGGCGGCGTGGTCGTCCTCGGCGCTCTCGCCCTGCCTGCCACCGGCCTGCAGCTGGCGCTGCCCTCGGAGGCCACCGCGGATCCCGCCACCAGCGCCCGTAAGGCTTACGAACTGGTCGACGACGGCTTCGGTCCCGGCCGCAACGGTCCGCTGGTGGTCGTCGCCGACGCCCGCGACGCCGAGGTGGAGCCGCCGGTCGCCTTCGGCGCCGTGGTGGGGGCCCTGTACGAGCACGACGAGGTCGTCAACGCCCAGATCGTCGCGGTGAACGAGGCCGGCGACACCGCCCAGATCCTCGTCACCCCGCGCAGCGGCCCGACCGATCCCGCGACGATGGACCTCGTCCAGAGCATCCGCGACGGTGAGACCGAGCTGAACGAGGAGTTCGGCCTGTCCTACGGCGTGACCGGCCAGACCGCGCTCGAGGGCGACGTCTCCGACAGCCTCCAGAGCGCACTGGCTCCGTACCTCGCGGTCGTCGTCGGCCTCGCCTTCATCCTGCTGATGCTGGTGTTCCGCTCGATCCTGGTGCCGCTCACCGCGACCCTCGGCTTCCTGCTCAGCGTCCTGGCGACCTTCGGTGCCACCGTCGCGGTCTTCCAGGAGGGCTGGGGCGGCCTGATCGCCAACCCGCAGCCCATCGTGAGCTTCATGCCGATCATCCTCATCGGCGTCGTCTTCGGTCTCGCGATGGACTACCAGGTGTTCCTGGTGACGCGTATGCGTGAGGACTACGTGCACGGCGCGAGCGCACTCGAGGCCGTCCGCAGCGGTTTCGCGCACGGCGCCCGCGTGGTGAGCGCAGCGGCGATCATCATGATCTCGGTGTTCGCGGCGTTCATCGCCGAACCGGACTCGCTGATCAAGTCGATCGGTTTCGCACTCGCGGCGGCGGTCTTCTTCGACGCCTTCATCGTCCGCATGGTCATCATCCCGTCGGTGATGGCGCTGCTCGGCGACAAGGCGTGGTGGCTGCCGAAGTGGCTCGACCGGATCCTTCCGAACGTCGACGTCGAGGGCGAGAAGCTCACTCGCGAGCTCGGTGCCACCGAGCCCGCACCGGAATCCGCACGAGTATGACGAACCCCCGGGCGGCCACGCACCGACGCGGTGCGTGGCCGCCCGGGGTGAGACGGTCGGCGGTGCCGAAGTGGTTCGTGAAGATTGCTGCAAGGAGTCGCAGGTAGCGTAATGCCCATGTTGCTACGGCTGTTGCGCCGCTTCACGGCGCCCTATCGGGGTGCCCTCGCGGGGGTCGTACTCCTGCAGCTGGTCGCGACCGGGGGCATGTTGCTGCTCCCGAGTCTCAACGCCGACATCATCGACAACGGCGTGGCGACCGGGGACATCGACTACATCATCCGGACCGGTCTGCTGATGCTCGTCATCAGCGCCGTCGAGGTCGGCGCCGCGACCGGTGCCGTCTACTTCGCGGCGCGTGCCGCGATGGGCTTCGGCCGCGACGTGCGGCTCGAGCTCGTCCGGAATGTGGGGCGGTTCTCGGCGCGCGAGTTCGGGACGTTCGGTGCCCCGTCGCTGATCACCCGCAACACCAACGACGTGCAGCAGGTCCAGATGCTCGTGCTGATGACCTGCACCATCGTCGTGACCTCCCCGATCATGGGGATCGGTGGCGTCATCATGGCGATCCGCCAGGACCCCGGCACCTCGCTCGTGCTGGTCGTCGCCGTCCCGGTCCTGATCTTCACCATGGTCACGCTCATCGCGCTCATGCTGCCCGGCTTCCGGGTCATGCAGAAGCGCATCGACTCTGTGAACCGGGTGCTGCGCGAGCAGATCACCGGCATCCGCGTGATCAGGGCATTCGTGCGCGACGAGACCGAGAAGGCCCGCTTCGACGGCGCCAACGACGACCTCACCGCCACCGCCCTGCGCGTCGGCCGCGTGAACTCCGTGCTGTACCCGGCGGTGCTGCTGATCTCGAACGTGAGCACCGTCGGCGTCCTGTGGGTGGGCGCCCACCGCATCGACTCCGGTGCGATGCAGGTCGGCTCCATCACCGCGATGATCACCTACATCGCCCAGATCCTCATGGCTGTGCTCATGACGTCGTTCGTCGCGATCATGGCTCCGCGCGCCGCGGTCTGTGCCGAGCGCATCCTCGACGTGCTCGACACCGAACCGACGGTGTCCTCGCCCGCCGAACCCGTCCGCGAACTGCCGCCCCGCGTCACTCTCGAACTGCGCAATGCCGGATTCTCCTATCCCGGCGCCGACGCTCCCGTGCTCAGCGGGGTGTCGTTCCGCGCCGACCCCGGTTCCACCACCGCGATCATCGGCGGCACCGGATCGGGCAAGAGCACCCTGATGCGACTCGTACCGCGGCTGATCGACGTCACCGCCGGGCAGGTGCTCGTCGCGGGTATCGACGTCCGGGCACTCGACACCGATGTGCTGCGCTCGCGCATCGCCGTCGTGCCGCAGAAGGCCTACCTGTTCTCCGGCACCATCGCCGACAACCTCCGGTACGGACGCGCCGACGCCACCGACGACGAACTGTGGCACGCCCTCGAGGTCGCGCAGGCCGCCGACTTCGTCCACAAGACCGAGGACGGACTGAACACCGTCCTCTCCCAGGGCGGCACGACCGTCTCCGGCGGACAGCGGCAGCGACTCGCGATCGCCCGCGCCCTCGTCCGCCGGCCCGCCATCTACCTGTTCGACGACGCCTTCTCCGCACTCGACCCGGCGACCGACTCCCGTCTGCGCGCGGCGCTCGAACCCGAGACGCGCGACGCGTGCGTGCTCATCGTCGCGCAGCGGGTCTCCACCGTGCAGGACGCCGACCGCATCGTCGTCCTCGACAACGGCGTCATGGTCGATTCCGGGACGCATCTCGGACTGCTCGGCCGGTGCCGGACGTACTCGGAGATCGTCGAGTCGCAGAGGATGGCCACGGTATGACGACTCCGGAAGCCGCGGCACCGTCGCGTCTGCGCACCATCCGCCGGGTGCTCGGCCTGCTCCACCCGCACCGCTACGCCGTCTACTCGGTGCTGCTCTCCGCCTTCCTCGGCGTCGTGAGCATGTCGGTGGCGCCCTTCGTGCTCGGTCGCGGCACCGACGTCATCTTCGACGGGGTGGTGGGCATGCAGCTCCCCGCCGGACAGACCAAGGACGAAGCCGTCGCCGGTCTGCGCGCCGAGGGCCGCGATCAGTTCGCCGACATGGTCTCGGGGATGGACGTGGTCCCCGGCCTCGGTATCGACTTCTCGGCCCTCGGCCGGATCCTCGTCATCGTCCTCGCGCTGTACCTGCTCTCGTCCGGTCTGATCTGGGTCGCCGCCTACGGCCTCAACGAGATCGTGCAGCGCGTCGTGCGCGACATGCGGTCGCGGATCGAACGCAAGATCCACCGGTTGCCGCTGCGGTACTTCGACACGCATTCGCGCGGCGACCTGCTCAGCCGCGTCACCAACGACATCGACAACGTCGCGGCGGGCATGCAGGAGTCCATCTCCCAGCTCGTCCTCGCGGTGCTGACCCTGCTCGGTCTCGTGGTGATGATGCTGTTCATCTCGCCGATGCTCGCGCTCGTCGCGATCCTGACCGTCCCGGCGTCGGTCGTGGCGACGGCGGTGATCGCGCGACGCTCGCGCAAGCACTTCCTCGCGCAGTGGGAGACGACCGGCAAGCTCAACGGGCAGATCGAGGAGGCCTTCACCGGGCACGAACTCATCACCGCCTACGGCCGGACCGCGGAGGTGCAGCGACGCTTCACCGACACCAACGAGTCGCTGTACCAGGCCTCCTACCGTGCACAGTTCGTGTCCGGCCTGGTGATGCCGTTCGTGACCTTCCTCGGCAACGTCGGCTACGTCGTCATCGCGGTGCTCGGTGGTCTGCGGATCGCGTCGGGCACCGCGACGCTCGGCGAGATCCAGGCGATGATCCAGTACTCGCGTCAGCTCGTGCAGCCGCTCGCGCAGATCGGCGCGATGGTCAACCTGCTGCAGTCGGCGTCGGCGTCGGCCGAGCGAGTGTTCGCGGTGCTCGACGAACCGGAGGAAGAACCGGAGGTCGCGGCGCCGACGATGCCGTGGAGCCGGCACGGACTCGTCGAGTTCGAGAACGTCGCCTTCTCGTACACCCCCGACCGGCCGCTCATCGAGAACCTGTCGCTGCGGGCCGAACCGGGCCAGATGATCGCGATCGTCGGACCCACGGGCGCCGGCAAGACCACCCTCATCAACCTGATCCTGCGCTTCTACGAGGTCGACGCGGGCCGGATCCTCGTCGACGGTGTGGACATCCGTTCGATGTCCCGCGACGAACTGCGCTCGCGCATCGGCATCGTCCTGCAGGACACCTGGCTGTTCGGCGGCACCATCCGCGAGAACATCGCCTACGGCAATCCGTACGCGACCGAGAACCAGATCATGTCCGCGGCCAGGATGAGCTACGTCGATCGTTTCGTGCGGGCCCTGCCCGACGGCTACGACACGATCATCGACGAGGAGAACGACGGCAACCTCAGCGCCGGCGAGCGTCAGCTCATCACGATCGCGCGGGCGTTCGTGTCCAAGCCGTCGATCCTCATCCTCGACGAGGCGACGAGTTCGGTCGACACCCGCACCGAACTGCTCGTCCAGCAGGCCACCGCGCGGTTGCGCGACGACCGCACCAGCTTCGTCATCGCCCACCGCCTGTCGACCATCCGCAACGCCGACCGCATCGTGGTGATGGAGGACGGACGGATCGTCGAACAGGGCACGCACGAGGGGCTGCTCGAGGCGGCCGGTGCGTACGCGAGGCTGTACGACGCGCAGTTCAAGGCACTCGTGGAGTGAACACGGGAGACTTCGGCGCGGCCTGATACAAACCATTCCGTCCTCGCGGGCGGGGCGGGACACTTCTGGCCATGACGGGGGTGCGGACAACGGCGGTACGGTCGACTCTCGATCTCGTGCGTTCTGCGCGACCGGGGGTCTTCCAGGTCGACGAGACCACACCGGCGGGGTGGATCATGCAGCACCTACGACGTGGGGGACCGGCGACGCGCACGATGCTCGCCGACTTCACGGGCCTGTCGGCGTCGACGGTCAACCGGGCGGTGACGTCGTTGCTCGATCACGGGTTGCTGCGCGACCGTCCCGATCTCGCTCCGCGGGGGCGGGTGGGACGGCCGCACGTGCCGGTGGAGGTGGACACCGAACGGGGCTTCCTCGCCGGTATCCATCTGGGGGAGCGGGAGACCCGGGTGGTCTCCGGCGACCTGCTCGGACGGGAGCTGCACCGGACGACCTTCGCGACCCCGGCGTCGGCGTTCGATGTCTTCGCCGCGATCGGTGCGGCGCTGCGGGTGCACGAGTCGCAGCTGCACGGCAGGCAGCCGCTGTGGGCCGGCCTCGCGGTGGGTGGTCTGTACGACGAGCACCGAGGGGCGCTCGACCACCCGCGGCTGGGCTGGTGCGAAGCGCCCGTGGACGTGTTGTTCCGGGCGATCGTGCCCACGCCGTACACGGTCGTTCCGTACGTGGAGGCGGTCGCGGAGGTCGAATACCGCCGGTTCGAGAGTGCCTTCCGGCGACGACCCGAGAGCTGGCTGTATCTGTGTGCGGAGGAATCGATCTCGATGGCGTGGCTCGTGGACGGCCTCGCACGGTCCTCGGCCGACGACATCGAATCGTTCTGTGCTGTACTCGAACCGGGGAGCGCCGATGGCACCGACCCGTCGCCGAACCGGGCGGTGCTCCTCGGCCGTGCGGTCGCGCTGGTGCGCGACGTCGTGAATCCCGATGTGGTGACCGTCGGTGGTGAGGCGCTCACCGGGCACGGATCGGATCGTGAGGACGTGTCCGACGGTTACCGGCAGCGGTCGTCGTACAACGATGTGCCGCTGCGGTTCTCGGAACCCGACGACGATCTGCGGTCGGCGGCGGCGCTCGGTGCGGCGTCGCGGGTGATGTACGTCGACCCGATCGGCGCGATGCAGGCGCGGTGAGACGAGAGCGTCGGTGACCCGTTCGAGTCGGATACGTGGTCCGATCGACAGGCGCTCGATATCCCGAACGGGCCACCGACGCGAGGTTTACTGCGGTCGAACTCTAGGGACGCGCGACGACCGGCATGGTCAGCTCGCCGATCGCCGGGATGGTGAGCACGACGGTGTCGCCGGGGACGATCTGTGCGACGCCCTCGGGGGTGCCGGTGGCGATGATGTCACCGGGCTGCAGGGTGATCACCTGCGAGTACTCCGAGATCAGCTTGGCGATGCCCCAGATGAGGAAGGACGTGTTGGACTTCTGCCGCATCTCGCCGTTCACGGTGAGCCAGAAGTCGAGGTTCTCCGGGTCCTCCACCTCGTCGGCGGTGAGGATGTAGGGGCCGATCGGGGTGAAGGTGTCCATGGACTTGCGCCACGACCGGTCCTCGTCGCCGCGCAGCGTGATGTCGAGCAGCGGGGTGTACCCGAAGACGTAGTCGAGTGCCTCCTCGACGGAGACCCGCTTCGCCTCCTTCGAGATGATGATGCCGACCTCGGCCTCGTGGTCGAAACGCCGGTCCTCGTAGGGGAGTTCGATCGCGCCGTCCGGTCCGACGATGGACGTGACGGCCTTGAGGAAGCCCTTGCGGACCGAGACGTCGAGGATCTTGCGATCGGTGTAGACGCCCTTGTCCCCACCCATCTCCTGCTGGTGCTTGTGGTAGTTGACCGGCGCGGCGAACAGGTTGCGCGGCTGGGGTTGCGGTGCGCGGACGGTCACCGAGTCGAGTGTCTGCCCGCCGCCGGAGGCGACGCGGGACGAGACGTCGGCGGAGACGGTCGACCAGGCGCGGATGAGCGCGTTCGTGCGCTCACGCGGTTCGGTGTGCTCGGGGACGAGATCGGTGATGTCGACGAGGGTGCCGTCGGTGGCCTCGACGCCGAGTCGGTAGTCGTTGTAGACGTAGAGCTTCATGATTCCTACTCGCTGGGTCGGATGCGGCCGATTCCGAGCGCATCGATGGCGGGCTTGTCGGTGTACGAGAACAGGATTGCGTCCTCGCCGGTCGGATTGTGGTGGGAGTGCTCGTACCACAACGGAATTGCGATGGTGTCGCCCTTGGTCCAGTCGATACGCCGGCCGTCGACGATCGAGTATCCGGATCCGCGGACCACGTGGTAGACGGTCGAGTGGGTGTGCCGATGGGCACGGGTGTCGACGCCCGGGCGGATCAGCTGGAGGTAGGCGCCGATGGTGGTCATCACCGGTCCGCCCGTGATCGGGTTGCGGTACTCGACGATGATGTCGTCGAAGGGATCACCTTCGCGCGTACGCAGGTACTCGATGGTCTCGAGTGCATCGGCGAGCTTGTACACCAGTGGCTGCTCGACCTTTTCGGGTTCACCCCAGGGCTTGGCGAACAGTCCGTTGCCGTAGGCGGCGGGGAGCGGTGCGTCCACCTCCTGGCATTCGGGGTCCTCTTCGATGATGTACTGGTTCAGCCGCGACATCAGCGGGGAGTCGAGCCCGTCGAGCCAGATCATCGGGCCCTCGCCCGTGTGGCCGTGCTCGTGCCAGTGCCCGTTGGGGGTCAGCAGGAAGTCGCCCTCGTCCATCGGGACGCGCTGGCCGTTGACGACGGTGTAGGCGCCGTCGCCCTCGACGATGAAGCGCAGTGCGGACGGCGTGTGGCGGTGTGCCGGGGCGATCTCCCCCGGCAGCACCAATTGCAGTGCGGACCAGAGGGTGTCGGTGGCTCCGGTGCGCTGGTGCGGGAGGCAGCCGGGGTTGCGGAAACCGAGGACGCGGCGGAGTGCGTCCTCGAGCGGGACGATCTCGCCGGCCTCGACCATCAACCGCCGCGCCTGCTCGTAGCGCCAGATGTGCGGCACCAGAGTGGTTTTCGCTTCCGGGCCCAGATTGCCCATGAGCTGCCAGAGCGGGGAGTAGTGGTTGTCCGCGAGTTCGGCGTAGAAGTCGTCGTGCACCGTCTCGTCGGACCGGGTGGTGTCGACACTCATCGCACGATCCTCTCTGTTCTGCAATGCGGAGATTGATTCCTCGATACAGAATTAATACGGGATTTGGGGTGGTTGGTCAAGGAATAACTGCGAATCGTTCTGTTATAAAGAATCATGGCCACTGACTCTGCGCGTCGGGACGCACCGGCATATCCTGTCGGTTCGGTCGACAAGGCTCTCCGACTGCTCCTCGTGGTCGCCGAGCGACCCGACGGACTGCGGGTGGGCGATGCCGCCGCCCTGCTGGGTATCGCCCCGTCCACCGCGCACCGCTTGCTGCAGATGCTGGCGCACTACGGCTTCGCCGAACAGGATCCCGAGTCCAAGATGTACCGGGCCGGTCCCACCATGGAGCGGCTGTCGAACTTCCGCGGCCGGGTCATCGACCTGGCCCGGCCGATCCTGGAGCGGCTCGTGGCCCTCACCCAGGAGACGGTGCACCTCGCCACCCTCGACGGGGATCGGGCTCTGACGCTGCTCTCGGTGGAGAGCCCCCATCTGCTGCGCGTGGGTGACCGGTCGGGTCATTCGCAGCCGGCGTATTCGAGCGCCATGGGTAAGGCGCTGCTCGCCGGGATGGGCGGGGACATCGAGCCTCATCTGCCGAACGGCCTGCAACAGTCCGAACGGCAGACCCTGCTGTCCCAGCTCGAGGTGATCCGGGAGCGGGGTTACGCCGCACAGGACGGCGAGGTCGAGTCGGGTGTCAGCGCGGTGGCCGTCTCGGTGGGTGCCGCCTCCGCCGGGATCTCCGGTGCGGGCACCCCTGCCGCCGGGTTCTCCGGTGCAAGCACCTCCGGCTTCGCCATCGGTATCACCTTCCCGACCGGGCGGATCGGCGTCGACCGCTGGGGCGAGGTGCTCGCCGCAGCCCGGAAGGCGGCCGACGAACTCGCCGACACCCTGGCCGGTTCCGGGCGGTAGCCCCGTCGCCGGCCGGATGGACGCCCGGCCGGCGACGATGCAGGTCAGTACGGGTAGTTGCGGGTGTCGCCGGCCACCGACAGCGGCATGAACATCCAGTCGAGGTTCTCGTAGTCCGTGGGGTTGTGGTCCTTGAAGGAGTAGTTGCGCAGCGCGCGCCCGACCCCGTCGATGTGGAACAGCTCGCCTGCGACCCGGGCGAGGCGCTGGATGTTGCCGGTGTGCGGCACCCGTCGTGCCTCGAAGGTCTTGAACGCGGCCTCGACGTTCGGCTCGGTCACGAGCGCATCGACCATCGCGAGCGAGTCGTCCAGTGACTGGGCGCCACCCTGGGCGAGGTACTGGAGCATCGGGTGGGCGGCGTCGCCGATGAGGCTCACCGCGCCCGAGGTCCAGGTGGTGACCGGCTCCCGGTCGTACATCGGCCAGCGGATCTCGCGGTTGAGGTACTTCCCGGCCTCACGGACCTTGTCGCAGCACAGGCCGAAGCGGGCGTCGAGCTCCTCCTCGGTTCCCCAGTTCTCGTGGTCGGGGGAGTAGAAGTCCGAGCGGAAGACGGCGACGTTGTTGTAGAGCTTGCCACCGCGCAGCGGGTACTGGATCAGGTGCATGTGCGGGCCCAGCCAGCACAGCACCATCGGGGTCTCCACGGCGTCGGCCGGCACCATCTCGATCGGCACGGTGCCGCGGTAGGCGACGTACTCGGAGGGAACGGGCTCGTCCTCGACGATCAGCGGGCGGATCGACGAGCGCAGTCCGTCGGCGCCGACCACGGCGTCGGCGATGTACTCGGTGCCGTCGGCGCAGACCACCTTCGCGCGGCCGTCGGGCAGGTTCTCGGCGCGGAGGACCTCGCGGTTCGTCTCCAGGGTGACGAGATCGCTCGCGCGGCAGCCTTCGAGGAGCGCGCCGTGCAGGTCGGCCCGGTGCGTGACGACGTAGGGGTAGCCGTAGTGTTCGACGAACTCGGGTCCGAGATCGACGGTGCCGATCTCCTCGCCCGTCACGGCGTCCATGTACCGCTTCTTCTGCGGGAGGACGGCGTCCTTCATGATCGCGTCCATCACGCCGAGGCTGTCGAGGACGGCCATGGCGTTCGGGGCCAGCTGGATGCCGGCGCCGACCTCGCCGAACTCGGGGGCGCGCTCGATCACGTGCGCCGGGCGGCCCTTGCGGGCGAGGCCGAGGGCCGTGGCGAGGCCTGCGATGCCGCCGCCGACGATGAGCAGGGGGACGTCGATGATTTCTGCCGAGGTGCTCATAGGGCAACCTTTCCGGTGATCACAGAGATGTTCTGTATCGAGGAATTCAATTCTGCATGACAGATTAGGTTCGCGGGAATGGCTGGTCAACCCTCGACCGCTCGATTCCTGCGATTCCGAAAACGATCTATCACTGAGTGACAGTCGGCGTTGTTCGGCCGCTCCGGACGGCCCTACTCTCACGGCTACCGTCCGTCGGGAGTTCCCGACCACCGATTTCCACGAACCATTTCACTGGGTGATAGATGGGCTTCTGCGTCTCCTGGACGTCGGATTGGCTGTCATCACACCCACGACATGCAGGAGAGGTCGCCGTGACCGCAATCGAATCGTCCGCCTTCAGTCTCACGGAAGAACAGCGCGCCATCCGTAGCGCCATCGACGAGCTGTGCGAGCCGTTCGACAACGACTACTGGCGTGCCTGCGACGCCGCCGGTGAATACCCGGAGAAGTTCGTCGACACGCTCTACGAGACCGGCTGGATGGGCATGCTCGTCCCCGAGGAGTACGGCGGAGGCGGAGCCGACATCCGCGATGCCGCAGTCGTTCTCGAGCAGCTCGAACGCAACGGCTGCCACGCCGGTGCGGCGCGCGCCGGCATGTACACCATGGGCGCCCTGCTCCGTCACGGCAACGACGAGCAGAAGCAGCGCTTCCTGCCGAAGATCGCCTCCGGCGAACTGCGTCTGCAGTCCTTCGGCATCACCGAGCCCGACGCCGGCTCCGACACCACTCGCATCCGCACCTTCGCCCAGCGCGAGGGCGACGAGTACGTCGTCAACGGCAACAAGATCTTCATCTCCCGCATCCAGCACTCCGACCTGCTGCTTCTGCTCACCCGGACCAAGAAGCGCGAGGATGCCTCCAAGCCGTCCGACGGCTTCACCGTGCTGCTCGTCGACCTGCGCAAGGCGATCGAGGACGGCACCATCCGGGCCACCCCGATCAAGACCATGGTCAACCACGAGACCAACGAGCTCGCCATCGAGAACCTGCGCGTGCCGGTCGAGAACCGGATCGGCGAGGAGCACAAGGGCTTCAAGGTCATCCTGTCCGGCATGAACTCCGAGCGCATCATCGTCACCTCGGAGTACATCGGTGCCGGCTTCCACCTCATCGACCGCGCCGTCCAGTACGCCAACGAGCGGCACGTCTTCGGCCGCCCGATCGGCATGAACCAGGGCGTCCAGTTCCCCATCGCCCAGGCCTACGCGAACCTGCAGGCCGCCTCGCTCATGCGCTGGCGCGCCGCCGAGATGTACGCCGCCGGCGAGAACCCCCGCTTCGAGGTCAACGGCGCGAAACTGCTCGCCTCGCAGGCACTCTGGCAGGCAGCACAGGCCGCCTTCGACACCTTCGGCGGATACGCCGCGGCCGAGGAGTACGGCATCGAGCGCAAGTGGCGCGAGGCCCGCCTCCCCTCCACCGCGCCGATCTCCAACAACATCGTCCTCGCCGGCATCGCGCACGCCACGCTCGGCCTGCCGAAGTCGTACTAGGAGAAGCACGATGGGTGCACCCATGCCGCTGCGGACCGACACCGACGGACTGACGTCGGTGCTGGCCGCCTTCGCCGCGGGCGGCGAGATCGCCCGCGACGAACACGAGGAACTTCTCGGCCGCATCCTGGTCGACACCGTCGGCTCGGCTCTCGCCTCCGCGCACGAGCCCGCCGAACGGATCCTGCAGAACTGGGCCGCGGCCGAGGGAACCTCGGGCCGGGCAACGGTATGGACGACGGGCCGCACGGCGAGCGCTGCCACCGCAGCGCTGCTCAACGGCACCGCCGGGCACCAGCTCGACTACGACGACATCTCGCCGAGCATGCCCATCCACCCCAGCACGGTGATCGTTCCCGCGCTGCTCGCCGTCGCCGAGCAGCGCGGGGCCGACACCCGCCGGCTGGTGCAGGCGTACGACGTCGGTGCCGCCGTCTTCCGCGCGGTGGCGGACCTGCTCCCGCAGCACGTCCACTACGCCCGGGGCTGGCACACCACCTCCACGGTGGGCCGGCTCGCCGCCGTCGCGGCCGTCGCGCGCCTGGTGGAGATGTCGTCCGAGCACGCGGCGCACGCCCTGGGCATCGTGGCCTCGATGGCCGCGGGCTCACGCCCCAATTTCGGATCGATGACCAAGCCGCTGCACGCCGGCCTCGCCGCCCGCGACGCCGTCACGGCCGTCGATCTCGCCGAGGCGGGCTTCACCGCCAATCCGCGTGAACTCGAAGCGGACGCCGGATTCTTCGACCGCTACGGCGATCCCGAACTGGCACCGCTCGGCGATCCGGACGAGACCCTCGCCGAACGCCTCGAGTACTGGCTGGACGCGTGGCCCAGCGACTGGGGCATCAAGAGGTATCCCGCCTGCTACGGCACGCACCGCAGCATCGACGCAAGCCTGGCACTGCGCGAGCGCATCGCCGGCGCCCCGATCCGCGAGGTCCGGATCACCGTGCATCCGAGGGGAACCCGCGCGCTCGTGGCCTTCCCTCCGGTCTCGGCCACGGCCGCGAAGTTCAGCGCCGAGTACGCCGTCTCGGTCGCACTGCAGCGCGGAGCCGTCGTCCTGGCCGACTTCACCGAGGACGCGTTCGCCGAACCCGAGACCATCCGCCTGATGAACGCGGTGAGCATCACCGAGAGCGCCGAACCTCCCGCCGGCGCACCGACCTTCTCGGGTGGGTACTCGGTGGTCGAGGTGCTCACGCAGGACGGTGCACGACACGCCGAACGCGTCGACATCACCCGCGGCGACGGACGCAACCCGCTGAGCGACGAGGAACTACGAGACAAGTTCGACGACTGCTGCGCCACCGGCGGACTCACCGCCGAAGCGGCATCGACCCTGCACTCCGCGCTCGTCGCATCGGCGCGCGGCGGAGCCCTGCAGCAGGTCGCCGCGGCCCTGGCGCCGGAATACCGTACGGAAGGACGACTGGCATGACCGCCACACAGCGCTCGCACCCGAGGGTGGAGATCATCGAGGAAGGCATGCGCGAGGGCATGCAGATCGAGAGTGCGAACATCCCGGTCGAGGACAAGATCCGGCTGCTGGACGCACTCTCGGCCACGGGCCTGAAGACCATCGTGGTCGGCTCGTTCGTCTCACCCAAGTGGGTGCCGCAGATGGCGGAGATCGAGAAGATCGTCGAGGGATTCACCCCGGTCGACGGAGTGCGCTACACCGCCCTGGCACTCAACCAGAAGGGTGTCGAGCGGCGCGCGTCGTTCGCTCCGAAGATCACCCCGCCGGACCCGCGCATCGGACAGTCCAAGATCCACCTCGACGACGTCTTCGTCCAGCGCAACACCGCACGGTCGATGCAGGACGAGATCGACGCGCTCGACGGTGTCATCGCCCGCGCTGTCGAACGCGGTGCGCAGGAGGCCCAGGTCTCCGTCAACGCGTGCTGGGGATCGAACTGGACCGGTGAGATCGGCGAGGACCGCCGCATGGAGATCCTGCAGTTGCAGATCGACAAGTGGACCGCCGCAGGCGTTCCCGTCACGCGCGTCCACCTCGGTGATCCGATGAGCTGGAACACCCCCGCCGCCATGCGTTCCCAGATCCGCCGGATTCTTGCGACCTGGCCCGAGATCTGGCACTTCCAGGTGCACCTGCACAACGCGCGCGGCATGGCGCCGCTGAGCGCCTACGCCGCCTTCTGCGAACTCGACGAGCGCCACACCCTCGTCGTCGACACCGCCATCGGCGGACTCGGCGGCTGCCCCTACTGCGGCAACGGCCGGCTCACCCGCATGATCCCCACCGAGGACTTCGTGCACTTCCTCGAGAGCGAAGGCATCGACACCGGTGTCGATCTCGCGGCTCTCATCGAGGCCGTGGTGCTCGCCGAGGAGATCGTCGGGCACGAACTGTGGGGTCACGTCTCGAAGGCGGGTCCGCGACCCTACGGCAGCGACGTCTACGCGATGGACATGCCGTTCATCGAAACCTTCGAACAGGCACAGCATTTCCGGCTCGGACCGCAGGTCTACGAGGGCGCACTCTCGCCCTGGAAGACCGAGATCCGCTCGGCCGCCCGCGACGACTTCGAACGCACGCTGCTCACCGGTGCGTCGTCCCGAACAGGAGATTCCGCATGAGCACTCCCATCCAGGAGCCCACACCCGGTTCCCTCACCGGCCTGCGGGTGATCGAGATCAGCACCTCGGTCGCCGCGCCGTTCGGCGGGCAGATCCTCGGGGATCTCGGCGCCGAGGTCATCAAGATCGAGCGACAGGCCGGGGACGACACCCGCAAGTGGGCGCCGCCCGCATGGAACGGCGAGTCGATCGCGTTCATGTCGTTCAACCGCAACAAGAAGTCCGTCGTGCTGGACTACAAGACCGACGAGGGCAAGAAGATCCTCGTCGACCTGTTGCGCGACGCCGACGTGCTCGTCCAGAACCTGCGCCCCGGCGCACTCGCCAAGGCGGGATTCACGTGGGAGTACCTGCACGAACTCAACCCGCGGCTGATCTACTGCGAGATGTCCGGCTACGGCCACACCGGCCCCCGCGCCATGCAGCCCGCCTACGACCCGCTGCTGCAGGCGTTCTCGGGCATCGTGTCGATGACCGGTGAGGACGGCGGCGAACCCGCCCGCGTGCCCGTCTCGCTGCTCGACATGGGCACCGGCATGTGGATGGCGATGTCGGTGCTCGAGGCGCTGCGCCGCCGCGATATGACGGGCAACGGCTGCCACGTGCAGAACTCGCTGCTTCAGACGGCGCTGACCTGGATCACCTCGCCGCTGATCGGGATCGCGGCCGGCAACCCCGCCCCGCGTCGTCTGGGCTCCGGCTTCCGCGGCGTGGTGCCCTACGGCGCCTTCCCGACCGCCGACGGCCACATCTTCATCTCGGCCGGTAACGACGATATCTTCCGTCGCCTGCTCGAGGCCATCGACGCGCAGGACCTGGGGGAGCGCGAAGGCTTCACCAGCAACCCCGTGCGCGTCGAGAACCGCAAGCTCGTCCAGGACGTTCTCGGCGAGCGCACCTCGCAGTTCACCCTCGACGAACTGCTCGTCCGGTTGAAGGCCGCCAACGTGCCGCACTCACCGGTGAACACGGTCGACATGGTGTACCGCGACGAGCAGGTCAAGGCGACCGGCATGCTGCAGCCGCTGCCTCATCCCGTCGTCGAGGATCTCGAGGTCGTCAACCTCCCGGTCACCTTCGACGGGCAGTACCCGCCGCTGACCAAGTGCCCGCCCGCCCTCGGTGAGGACACCGTCGAGGTGCTCGCGGCGCTCGGACGCAGCGAGGACGAGATCCGCGCACTGATCGCCGACGGTGTGGTGCGAGCCGCCACCGAGCAGGCTCCGGCCTGACGAGACCGCGAAAGGAACGAAAGAGCATGACCACCACCGAAGTCGGTTCCGTCGACAACGCCGAGCCGGATTACTCCGACGAGGTCCTCTACGAGGTGCGCGGCAACGCCGCGTGGATCACGATCAACCGTCCGCATCGCCGCAACGCGATGGCGCGTCGCACCGTCAACCAGCTCACCGAAGCGTTCGTCGAGGCGGGGGAGGACCCGGACGTCTTCGCCGTCGTCATCACCGGTGCCGGGGACAAGGCGTTCTGCGCCGGCGGCGACATGAAGGAGATGGACGACATCGCCCGCTCGGGGCGTCAGGTCCACGTCCCGATGACCGGCCTGTACCGCGCGCTGTTCGAGGTGATGCTCGAGACGTACAAGCCCGTCATCGCCGCGATCAACGGCCACGCCATCGCAGGTGGCTGCGAGATCGTGCTCTCCAGCGACGTCCGCATCGCCGTCGAGGGTGCCACGATCGGCCTGACCGAGGCACGCCGCGGCATGGGCGCCAACCTCGGCTCGGTGCTGCTGCCGCGTCTGGTGCCCCGCGCCGTCGCGATGGACCTGCTCTACACCGCGCGGACCATCCCGGTCGAGGAGGCCAAGGAGATGGGCCTGATCAACCGCGTCGTCCCGCGCGAGGACTTCGAGGCCGAGGTCCAGAAGTACGTCGACGACATCCTCGCGAACTCACCGGTGACGTTGCGCCGCTACAAGGAGATGGCCACCAAGAGCTGGGGTCTGCCGCTGCCGAGCGCCCTGCGCCTGAACGTCGGCCCCAATCCGTACCTGAGCGAGGACCGCGTCGAAGGTGTCCGTGCCTTCCTCGAGAAGCGCGCACCCGTGTGGAAGAACCGCTGACCGAACCGACGCCGCGGCGCCTGCAAGGAGCATGATGAACCTTCTCGACCCCGGCCGTTGGGCCGGCAACATCCACAGCGGTGGCTGGATCCCCGGAGCGGCGGGCGACCAGCCGGCGCTCGAGGCCGCCACCGGCACGGAGCTCGGCCGGATCGGTGTCGCCGACGCCGGCCAGGTCCGGGCTGCGGCGACCGCTGCAGCCGGTGCGCAACGGGCGTGGGCCACGACGAAGCCTGCCGACCGGGCTGCCGTGCTGCGTCGCGCCGGCGACCTGTTCGCCGAGCACGCCGGGGAGATCGAGGAGTGGCTGGTCCGCGAGTCGGGTGGCACCCGGCTCAAGGCCGGCCGGGAGCTCGCGGCAGCGCGAGCGGAATGCTATGAGGCGGCCGGTCTTCCGACGCATCCGTCGGGAGAGGTGCTGGCCACCGACAGTGACCGCTGGTCGTTCTCGCGTCGCCGTCCCGCGGGCGTGGTGTCGGTGATCGCTCCGTTCAACTTCCCGCTGACGCTGTCGATCCGTTCCGTCGCACCGGCGCTCGCGCTCGGCAACAGCGTGCTGCTCAAGCCAGATCCGCGTACGTCCGTGAGCGGTGGGGTCGTTCTCGCGCGGATCTTCGAGGAGGCCGGTCTCCCCGAGGGTGTGCTCCACGTGCTCACCGGTGGCGCCGACGTCGGGGAGGCCGTGGTCTCCGCACCGGAGGTCGCCGTCATCTCGTTCACCGGTTCCACCGCAGCCGGGCGCCGGGTCGGGGAGGCCGCATCGCGCCTGCTCAAGCGGGCCCACCTCGAGCTCGGAGGCAACAACGCGCTGATCGTGCTGCCCGGAGCGGACCTCGACCGCGCCGCCTCCGCCGGAGCCTTCGGGTCGTTCCTGCACCAGGGGCAGATCTGCATGGCGACCGGCCGCCACATCGTCCATCGCGACATCTACGACGAGTACGTGGCGAAGTTGGCCACGAAGGCCGACGCGCTGCGGGTCGGCGATCCGTTCACCGACGACGTCGATCTCGGCCCGATCATCGACGAGCGACAGCTGAAGTCGATCGACGCGATCGTGCGCGACGCCGTGGACGCCGGTGCCCGGGTGTGTGCCGGTGGCACCAACGACGGCCAGTACTACCGGCCCACCGTGCTCGCCGACCTCGACCTGTCGATGCGGGCGTGGACGGACGAGATCTTCGGACCGGTCGCCCCGGTCGTGCCGTTCGACGACCTCGACGAGGCCGCTGCCCTGGTGAACGCGAGCGAGTACGGACTGTCGGTCGGCATCCTCGGCGAAGTGGGGCTCGCGATGCAGTTGGCCGATCGCATCGACTGCGGCAAGCTGCACATCAACGAGCAGACCGTCGGCGACGAAGCGTACGCGCCGATGGGGGGCACCGGGGCGTCGGGAACGGGTTCCCGCTTCGGTGGTCCGGCGGCGAACTTCGAGGCCTTCACCGAAACCCAGTGGGTCACAGTGCGGTCGGAGATCGCGCCGTATCCGTTCTGAGAACGATCGACGGTGCGCGGCACGGCTGTCCGGGACGGTGCGTGCGGGATGTGATTCGATGTTGTCGTACACATCCCGCACCACCTCAGGACGAGCCATGAGCAACAACGACGACGGCAAGCGGTCGGTCCTGGGTCGTGCCTTCGAGATCCTCGACTGTTTCGCCGGGGGCGCCGAGATGACGGTCGCGGGGATCTGCGACCGCACGGGGCTCCCACCGGCCACGGTGCATCGGATGCTTGCGGCGCTGGTGCGGTGGGAGGGCGTCGAACGCCTGTCCCACGGTCGCTACCGTCTCGGACGGCGGATCTGGAGCCTGGGAATCGGTGCGCCGCAGGTGCGTCGCCTCCGGGAGCTCGCGCAGCCCTATCTCGTCGACCTGCACGTCGCCACACGCGGCACCGTCTACCTGGGTGTGCGGGACGGATCGGACGGGATCTTCTCCGACCGCATCACCCGCGTCAAACCCACCGCCAATTCCTCCCGGGCGACCCGCAGACTTCCGTTGCACCGCACCGGAGGTGGGCGGGTCCTGCTCGCCTACAGCCCCGAGGCCTGGGACGAGCTCGTCGCCGATGCGGAGTCGGATCCGGAGATGGCGGCACGGATACCGGAACTGCGTGCGCAGCTCGCGGAGATCCGCCGCACGGGTGTGGGGATCGCCCGCAACGACGGCCTGCCCGGCCGCACGTCCGTCGCGGCCGCCGTGCTCGATTCGCAGGGCGGCATCGTCGCCAGCGTGACGGTGGCCTTCCCCGAGTCCCGGATTCCGCAACCCCAGCAGATCGTGCCGCGCGTGATCGCTACGGCACGTGCGATTTCCCGTGATCTCGCGGCGACCGGCGAGTTCTGACCGGCCGTATCCAGCATGCGAGCGGATAGCTACGCCGGGTCGAGCGTCGAACCGTCGCCGAGGATCTCGACGACGAGCTCGCGTAGCCAGTCGATCTCGGGGGACGGCAGGTCGCGCCGGATCGTGTACAGCGATACCACCGATTCCGGTACCTCGAAAGGCAGTTCGTACAGGCCGACCTCACCGAGACGGGCGGAGCGTTCGGCGTAGACGCGCGGGGCGAATCCCAGATAGGTGGTCGAGGCCAACACGCCGGCGATGCCGGTGAAGCTCGGGAGGGTCACCGCGACGTCGCGGTGGATTCCGAGTTCCCGGATGCGCAGATCCACTGCAGTATGTCCGGTTTCGACGGCAACCGACACGTGCCGTTCCGCCTCGAATTCCGCGAGGTTCGGTGTCGGTCCGATGCGTGGATGGTCGGGTCGGCGCACTCCGATGTAGGGCTGCGTGAACAGCGGCGTGCGGTCGAGATCCTGCCCGTTCAGAACCGGTGTGCACACCACCGCGTCGGCGTCCCCGAGCCACAGCGCCTCGCCTGCGTGCGAGAGGGCGAGGGGAACCACGTCGACGCTCGCGAGGGGAGCCCGAACGGACAGGGCAGCCATGATTTTGGGCAGAAGCCCCGTAATGCCCACATCGGACAGCACCAACCGGAAGGTCCGGGTCGTGGCGGCCGGGTCGAACGCCTCGGCGGCGTTCATGACGGCATCGAGACGCTCGAGCACCTCCCGCAGGCGGGGGTAGAGTTCGTCGGCCAGTCGTGTGGGTACGAGTTGCTGGTGGCGGCGGACGAACAACTCGTCGCCGAATCGCTTGCGCAGCTTGCCAAGTGCGTAGCTCACGGTCGGCTGGGCCACGAAGAGGTTCTCGGCGGCGAGCGTGACGCTTCTGGTCTTGTAGACGGATACGAACACCCGCAGCATACTGAGGTCGTAGTTGTTCGCCATTCGGTCGACTATAGATGCATTGAATAATGCGATCGGCAGAATCTATTGGATCTATGTGACCGCTCTAACATAGTGTGCTGATAAGTGGTCGTCCCGACCCTATGAATTCTCTTCTCGTCCTGCTGTAAGGGGACCTCTGCATGCCCACGATTCGCGAAGTGACCTTCGAGCTGCTGCGCCGGCACGGTATGACCACGATCTTCGGCAACCCCGGCTCGAACGAACTTCTGTTTCTCAAGGATTTCCCCGAGGACTTCGAGTACGTCCTCGGTCTCCACGAGGGCGCCGTGGTGGCGATGGCGGACGGTTACGCGCAGGCGAGCGGACAGCCGGTCTTCGTGAACCTGCACGCCGCAGCCGGCACCGGCAACGGCATGGGGGTGCTCACCAACTCGGTGTACTCGCACTCGCCGCTGGTGATCACCGCGGGGCAGCAGGTGCGCGACACCATCGGCCAGGAAGTCATGCTGGCCAACGTCGATGCGGCGAGCCTGACCCGACCGCTCACCAAGTGGAGCGCCGAACCGACCTGCCCCGAGGACGTGCCCCGCACCATCAGCCAGGCCGTCCACATGGCGACCCTGCCCGCCCCCGGCCCGGTCTACGTCTCGGTGCCCTACGACGACTGGGAGCACGAGGCCCCGGCCAACACCTCCTACCTCGCCGAGCGGCGCGTCACCACGACGACCGAACCGTCCGAGGCGATGACGGTCGAACTGCTCGCCGCCCTCGACGGTGCGGTCCGTCCCGCCCTGGTCCTCGGACCGGACGTCGACGCGGAGCGCGCGAACGGCTTCGCGGTGCAGCTCGCGGAATCGCTCGGAGCCGCGGTGTGGATCGCACCGTCGCCGTCGCGGTGCCCCTTCCCCAACACCCATCCGCTGTTCCGGGGGGTGCTGCCCGCCAACGTCATGTCCATCCACGAGGCACTGGCCGACCATGACGTGGTGCTCGTCGCCGGTGCCCCGGTCTTCCGCTACCACCACTACCGTCCGGGTCCCTTCCTGGCGGAGGGCACGCGTGTGCTGCACCTGTCCGAGGACACCGGCGAGGTCGCCCGTGCGCCCTTCGGCGAGGCCTACCTCGCGCCGGTCGGCGCGACGCTGCGCATCCTCGCCGAGCGGGTCCGCAGCCGCGACCTTCCGGCCGAGCCGGCACGGGAGGCGTTCGCACGCGGAGCCGATCGCACCGAGGCCATGCACCCCGACACGGTGTTCGCCACCATCGCCGAGATCGCTCCCCGCGACGTGGTCTACGTCAACGAATCCACCTCCACAGCGGACGCCTTCTGGCGGCACACCCAACTCGTCGAACCGGGTTCGTTCTACTCGCCGGCCTCCGGCGGCCTGGGCTTCGGCCTGCCCGCTGCCGTCGGCGTCCAGCTCGCCCATCCGGAGCGTCGCGTGGTCGCGACCATCGGTGACGGATCCGCCAATTTCGGGATCACCGCACTGTGGACCGCGGCCCGCCGCGACGTGCCGGTGGTGTTCGTCATCCTCAACAACGGTACGTACGGCGCGCTGCGCCGGTTCACCCGCGCTCTGGACACCGGCGACACCCCGGGACTCGACGTGCCCGACATCGACTTCGTCAAGATCGCGGAAGGCTACGGCGTGAAGGGCGAACGGGTCACCGGTGCCGAGGAACTGAAGGCGGCCCTGCACCGAGCTTTCGAAGGCACCTCCCCGGTGCTGATCGAAGCCGTCACGTACTTCGAGTAGGACCCGACACCCGCCGGAAAGACAACCTGAGGAACCACTATGAAGATCACGATCGAGAACCTGCAGCTCCGCTACGGGAAGTTCACGGCCATCGAGAACCTCAACCTCGAGATCGACGAGGGCGAATCGGTTGTGCTCCTCGGGAAGTCGGGCTGCGGCAAGACCAGCACCATGCGGTGCATCGCCGGCCTCGAGGAACCCACCGCCGGTCGCATCACCATCGGCGACACGGTCGTCTTCGACGCGGCGAAGGGCATCAACCTGCCGCCCAACAAGCGCAACGTCGGCATGGTCTTCCAGTCGTACGCGGTCTGGCCGCACATGACCGTCTTCCAGAACGTCGCGTACTCGCTGAAGCTGCAGAAACTCCCTGCGGCGGAGATCAAGTCGCGTGTCGCGGAGGTGCTCGAGCTCGTCGGTCTGTCGGACTTCGCGCAGCGTGGCGCGAGCCTGCTCTCCGGTGGACAGATGCAGCGTGTGGCACTCGCGCGCTCGCTCGTGATGCGCCCCTCGGTGCTCATGCTCGACGAGCCGCTGTCGAACCTCGACGCCCGCCTGCGCGACCGCCTGCGGGTGGAACTGCGGGAGATCCAGCTGAGCCTCGGCCTGACCACGGTCTACGTCACGCACGACCAGCAGGAGGCATTCGCACTCGCCGACCGCATCGCGCTCATGCAGGGCGGACGGATCGTGCAGATCGGCGGCCCCACCGCGATCTACAACGAGCCGGCGAGCGCGTCGATCGCGCACTTCCTCGGTGTGTCCAACATCTTCGACTGCACCGCCACCGTCGGCACCGACGGTTACGTCACGGCCGTTCGCGACGGGGGAGAGGTGATCCGCACCGAGCAACGCGGCCTCGCCGCAGCCGACGACTTCAAGGCGTGCATCCGGTCCGAGGACCTGATGCTGTCGACTGTGTCCGGCGGTGGCACCAACGAGTTCTCGGGTCGCGTCGCCGTCACGAGCTTCCAGGGCTCGAGCGTCCGCTACGCCGTCACCCTCGACAACGGAGGTGAGCTCGACATCTTCGCCCCGACGAAGGGCGCCGAGCGCTTCGAGATCGGCGATCGCGTGTTCGCTTCGGTCTCACCGGAGAACGTCCAGGTCCTGCCGGCCGATGTGGCACGACAGGCACGACTGCAGGAGGTCGCGGCATGACCCAGCTGGCCACACCCCCCGAAACACATCCGGTCGACGACCTCGAGCCGGAGACCCCGGTATCGGCGCCGTTGTGGCGCAGGGGAATCCTCCGCAAGAACGGCGCGGCACTGGTGGTCCTCGCCGTCCTGGCCGTCCTGGTGATCATGCCGATGATCCTGGTGCTCGTCGCCGCGATCGCCACCGAGGTGCCGCGGCCGGGCAACAGCGGTCTCGGTGCCCTCACACTCGACAACCTCAAGGTGCTCACGAGTCCCGACGCCGTCAAGGGTCTGGTGAACTCCCTCATGCTCGGCCTCGGGGCGACGGTCATCGCGCTCGTGATCGGTGCGTCGCTCGCCTTCATCTGTGCTCGCACCGATGCGCCCTGGCGCCGGTTCATCTTCTTCATCGGCATGGCGCCGGTGTTCGTGCCGGCTCTCGTGGGTGCGCTCGCCTGGTCGCTGCTCGCTTCTCCCAGTGCCGGATTCGTCAACATCCTGCTTGCCGACCTGGGCCTGGGCATGACGATCAACATCTACAGCATCCCGGGCCTGATCTTCGTTCTCGGCCTGTTCTACGCGCCGTACGTGTTCATGCTGGTGCACAGTTCGCTGTCGATGATGAACGCCGACCTCGAAGAGGCCGCGACCGTGCACGGCGCCTCCCTGAAGACGATGTTCCGAACGGTGACCCTGCCGCTCGCCATGCCGGCCCTGCTCGGTTCGGGCATCCTCGTCTTCGCGCTGAGCATGGAGAACTTCCCGGTCGCGGCGGTGCTCGGTAACCCCGCGGGGATCGAGACCCTGCCCACCTACATCTTCCGGCTCATGGGTGCGGCCCCGGCCCAGGCGAACGCCGCCGCCGGTATCGCCATCCTGCTCACGCTCGGCCTGGTCTTCGTCACCATGGGCCAGCAGTGGATCGTCAACCGCCGCAAGTTCACGACGATGACCGGCAAGGGTGCCCGTCCCCGTCAGGTGCCGCTGCGCGGCTGGCGTTGGCCGGCAACGATCTTCGCGCTCGTGTACTTCCTGCTCGCGATCGCACTGCCGATGGGCGCGCTCTTCCTCGCCGCCACCCAGGACTCACCGTACCTGTACAGCATGTCCCAGATGTTCCAGGGCGGAATGTCGTTCGACAACATCGTGGAGGTGGCCTCGGCGGCCGACTTCCAGAAGGCGCTCGTGAACTCGGTGGTCGTGGCCGTCGTCGCCGCCTTCGCCGGTACGACGATCAGCTTCTCCGCCTCGTACATCCGCTACCGGACCAAGAGCCGCCTCGGCGCCCTGCTCGAGCAGATCGCCACCGCACCGCTCGCCATCCCGTCGATCGTGCTCGGCATGGGCATCCTCTGGACCTGGCTCAGCCTGCCGATCCCGATCTACGGCACGCTGATCATCCTCGCCGTCGCCTGTGTCGCCGTGGCGTTGCCGCAGGGCTACCGCTCGATCTCGTCGTCGATGCTGCAGCTGCACAGCGACCTCGAGGACAGTGCCGTGATGCTCGGCGCCCGCCGGTCGCGCGCCATCGTCAACGTCACCGTGCCGCTGATGCGCGTCGGTATCGTGTCGACCTTCCTGCTCCTGCTCATGCTGGCGATGCGCGAACTGTCGGCCTCGCTGTTCCTGTTCACCTCCGACACCCGGATCCTGTCGATCCTGGTCTTCGACAACTTCGAGAACGGGCAGACGGCGGTCGCGGCCTCCATCAGCGTGCTGTTCGTCCTGGTGATCGCCGTGCTGGCCGTCCTCGCCCAGCTCGCCGGCAACCGGGAGAAGAAGCAGCTCGCCGAAGCGTCGGACTCCGGAACCAATTCGCTCTGACCGGACTTTTCGAGAAACGAAGGGCCTCACCATGAAAACGCGCAAAGTAGCGCTCACCGCTCTGTCGGTCGTCCTCGCCACGACACTCGCGGCGTGCGGTGGCGGAGATTCCGACGGCGTCACCTCCCAGGCCGAGGTCGACACCTCGGAGGGTCTGGTCATCGACGGCGAGACGATCGCCGACAAGGAGACCTACGAGGTAGCGAAGTCGCAGACGCTGAGTCTGTACTCGAGCTACCAGGAATCCAACGAGCAGGCCTTCATCGAGGCGTTCACCCGCGACACCGGCATCAAGGTCGACCTGATGCGCCTCGTCCCGGCCCGCTTGGCCGAGCGCGTGCTCTCCGAGCAGGGCGCAGGCCGTCTGAACGCCGACGTGATCCGCACCTCCGACTACGACATCGTCGACAGCTTCACCGACGCCGACGTGTGGAATCCGTACATCGTGCCCGGCACCGAGGAACTCGAGGAGGTCGTGATCCAGGACGGCAACTTCTCCCGGGTCACGAACGTGGTGCAGACCTTCGGTTACAACACCCGCGCCATCACCGAGGAGGAGGCACCCACCTCGTGGGCCGACCTGCTCGACGAGAAGTGGCGCGGCAAGATCGGCATCTCGCAGGGTGCGACGGGCGGTTCCAACGTCGCACTCAACTGGTTCGTCGAGGAGAAGCTCGAGGACGGCTACTGGGAGAAGCTCGCGGCGCTGCAGCCGACGATCTACGACGGTGCCGGCCAGAAGCTGACGGCCTTCGCCCGCGGTGAGGTGCCGATCGCGACCACGGGTTCGGCGTCGGTGAACGTCACCGCCACCGAGGACAAGGCGCCCATCGACTTCGTCGTACCCGAGGAAGGCTTCGTGACCTTCGACTACTACCTGGGCAGGACCGCCACCGCCGAGAACGCGGAAGCGGCCGAGGTGTTCATGAACTACAACTTCTCGAAGCGCGGCCAGGAGCTGTTCACCGAGCTGGGCGACTACAGCGTGCGACCCGACGTCGCACCGCCGACCGCGCTCGGCCGTGAACTCCCGCCGCTCGACTCCGACAAGGTCTGGCGTATGCCGCTGACCGAGGTGGAACGTCAGGCCGAGTACTCGCAGCACTGGGCAGAGGCGTTCAACTACTGATCCGCATCACGACGAGAGCGGCCCGAACCGGAGCAATCCGGTTCGGGCCGTTCCGTTTCGGAAGGTCGGGTTCGGGGAGATCAATGCAGCACTTCGCGCGCGGTGCGACGGACCGCATCGGTCAGCGCGTCGAGAACGGGAGAGTCCAGCCGCCACCGCTGCCAGTACAGCGGCACGGCGATCGGGTCGTCCGGGGCCAGGCTCACGAGATCGGTCGTGTCGGCGACCATCGCGTCGGGGAGCATGGCCCAGCCCAACCCCAGCCGCGCGGCCTCGACGAACTCGAGGGCGCCGGGAACGTAGTTACGCGGCGGATTCAGCCGCCGCCGGGTCCGCTTGCGGACGAAGCGATCCTGCATGTCGTCCTTGCGGTCGAAGGTGAGCATCGGGGCCTCCCGCAGTTCGGTGGGGGTCATACCCTCGGGGAACCAGCGTTCGGCGAAGTCCACGCTCGCCATCGCGTGATAGCGCATGGCGCCGAGCTTCTCGGACGTGCAGCCCTGCACGGGTTCGGGGACGGAGGTGACCGCCGCCATGGCGGTGCCGTCGCGCAACAGATCCGTGGAGTGGAACTCGTCTTCGCGGTGCAGTTCGAACAGGGCTCGGTAGCGCACGGGCATCCGGGCCAGGGCGCGCAGCATCCAGGTGGACATCGAGTCGGCGTTGACGACGAGCGGAATCGTGGCGTAACTCCCGGTGTCGGCGCCGAGACCGAGTTCCTCGGAGGCGTCCTGCTCCAGCCGCGCGACCTGCCGGGCAAGTCGCATCACCACTTCGCCGGCCGCGGTCGCGCTGACGGGCCTGGTCCGTCGCAGCAGTACCTGACCGACGTGTTGTTCGAGCGACTTGATGCGTTGGCTCACCGCGGACGGTGTGACGCGAAGAACAGCCGCCGCACCCTCGAAAGTGCCCTCGTCCAATACCGTTGTAAAAGTGCGAAGTTGAGCGAAGTCCAGGTCCACATTAAGAAACTCTAATGCAGGTACAGCACAATCAACTGTTCTTATCTCGGCAGGATTCCTAGCGTCGATGCCATGTCACTCGTCGTTGCCGGATTCGTCACAGGTCTGTCCCTCATCGTCGCCATCGGTGCGCAGAACGCCTTCGTCCTGCGCATGGCGATCGCGCGACGATTCGTGCTGCCTGTGATCGCGATCTGCGTGATCTCCGACGCCGTGCTCATCACCGCGGGCATCGCCGGGATCGCGACGATCCTCGACCACGCTCCCGGCGCGATCGACGTGATCCGTTGGGCGGGTGCCGCTTTCCTCATCTGCTACGGACTCTTCGCGGCACGTCGCGCGCTGAAGCCGTCGGCACTGTCCGCCGCCCCGGGCGGTGCCGTCACCATCGGCGCGGCCCTGCTGACCTGCCTGGCGCTGACCTGGCTCAACCCGCACACCTATCTCGACACCGTGCTCATGCTCGGTTCGGTGGCCAACCATTACGGCAACCCCGGCCGGTGGTGGTTCGGTGCCGGGGCGATCACCGCGAGCGTCGTGTGGTTCGCCGCCCTCGGGTACGGCGCCCGTTATCTGCGTGCCTGGTTCGCCAAGCCGTCCTCGTGGCGCATCCTCGACGGCGGCGTCGCGGTCCTGATGCTCGGCCTCGGTGCCGGGCTCGTCGCCTCGGCCTGATCACCTCACCTGCGTCCCGTGGGGGCGCGGTCGGGCTCGAGATGGCTGAACACCACGACGCCGGGCAGTGCCTCGCCGAGATCGGCCTCGATGCGGTCGAGCAGGTCGTGGCCGGCGCGCACCGTCCAGTCGCCCGGCACCCGCACGACGAGGTAGACGAAGCGCTGCCGTCCCGACTCGCGGGTGCGCGGCGGCAGGATCGTCACCACCCCCGGTTCCCGATAGCGGTCGAGGACGGCGTTCACCGCCGTCACGTCCTCCGGGGGAAGAACCGCGTCGAGCATGCCGACGACCGCCTGCCGCACGAGCCCGAAGCCGATCCGCAGGATGTTCAGGGCGACGAGGATCGCCACGATCGGGTCGAGCACGTCCCACCCGGACAGCGCGACCAGCGCGACGCCGACGAGCACGCCCGCCGACGTCCACACGTCCGTCAGCAGGTGTTTCCCGTCGGCGACCAGCGTGATCGATCGATGTGCGCGGCCTTGCCGGATGAGCAGCAGACCGACCACGAGATTGAGCGCCGACGATCCGGCCGACAGGACGAGACCGAGTCCGACCTCGGTCACCGGCTGCGGGGAGATCAGGCGCTCGACCGAGGTCCACAGGATCACCGTCGCGGCGGCGAAGACCATGGTGCCCTCGACCGCGGCGGAGAGGTACTCGGCCTTCCCGTGCCCGAAATCGTGGTTCGCGTCGGCCGGCTTCGCGGCGAGACGTAGCGCCGCGAGACCGACGACCGCCGCGACGAGGTTGACCCCGGATTCGAGCGCGTCCGACAACAGACCCACCGATCCGGTGATCCACGCCGCCGATGCCTTCAGCAGCATCGTCGCGAGCGCGGTCGCCACCGACAGCAGCATGAACCGCATCAACAGGCGGTGCTGCTGCGCAGAGGGCGCCACCGTTCAGCGCTTGACGAGCGTGAGCTGCATCCCGGTGAGGTCGGTGGCCGTCAGCGCGACGTAGTCGTATTTCGGGGTGGGAACCCACGGCGACAGTCCGAGGGCGTCGATCCGCGCCGCGTCGTCGAAGCTCCGCAGGATCCGGGCGTGTCCGTGCAGCACGACGCTCCACGCGGAGTCCTCGCGGATCTCGTCCACCTCGAAGGCCACCTGAGGGTGCACCGCCAGTTCGGAGAGCTTGCTGCCCTCACCGCTGCGGAAGTACACCGTGCGATCGTCGGTGACGTAGTTGACGGGATAGATCTCCGGTCGCCCGCCGACGACGGTGACGAGGCGGCCCACCTTGCCCGTCGCGAGCAGGTCCCAGCACTGGTCCTCGTCGAGTTGGACGACAGGATCGTCGGTGTTCGGGTTGTCGCTCATCGCGTTCACTCCTCCGGTTCCGCTGCCGTATCCAGCACATCACGAACCGGCTTCCGGCGCAGTGGAACGCTCCGCCGGTTACGGTGAAACCGGCCGTCAGGACCGTGTTCGCCCGATCCGCCGAGAGCAGCCCGAACGAGGAGTGCCGATGTCCGCACAAGCTCCCGCGACCACCTCGAGTTGGCACACCCGCGCCGCGACCGACGTCGCCGAGGCGTTCGAGGTCGATCCGCAACGAGGGTTGAGTGCGGACGAGGTCGAACGACGGCGTGGCGAGTACGGCCCGAACCTGCTCGACGAGGCGAAGAAGGTACCGACCTGGCGGCGCGTGCTCTCGCTGCTGGCCGACAGGATGACCCTCGTTCTGGTCGTGGCGGCGGTGGTCAGCGCCACCGTCTCCCGCGAGTGGGAGACCCCCGTCGTCATCTTCGCGGTGATCGCGCTCAACACCGTGCTGAACTACGTGCAGGAATCCCGGGCCGAGAGCAGCCTCGCCGCGTTGAAGAAGATGTCGGTGTCGACCAGCCGGGTGCTGCGCGACGGCAGGGGGACGGAGGTGCCCCGCGCCGAACTCGTCCCCGGAGACGTGGTGCTCCTCGAGGCCGGCGACACCGTCCCGGCCGACGGCCGACTCGTCACCGCCGTCCGGCTGCAGGTCGCGGAGGCCGCCCTCACCGGTGAATCCCAGCCCGTCGACAAACAGGCCGACGTCGTCGACGATCCCGACGCGCCGCTCGGCGACCGCACCGACATGCTGTTCATGAACACCGAGGTCACACGCGGACGTGCCGCGATGATCGTCACCGGCACGGGCATGCGTACCGAAATGGGTGCCATCGCAACCCTTCTCGGATCGGCCGGTGGCGAACAGACGCCGCTGCAACGGCGCATCGGCCAACTCGCCCAGACCCTGACGATCGTCGCGATCGTGACGGTGGCGCTGGTGTTCGTCCTCGGTCTGCTGCGGGGACAGACCTGGTCGGATCTCCTCGTCACCGCGGTGTCGCTGGCGGTCGCGACGATCCCCGAAGGGCTCACGGCCGTCGTCGCCTTCACCCTCGCGATGGGAGCCTCACGTCTCGCGGCCCGCGGTGCGATCGTCAAACGACTCGCCGCGGTCGAGACGCTCGGCAGCACCACCCACATCTGCACCGACAAGACCGGCACCCTCACCCTCAACGAGATGACGGTGCAGCGACTGCTCGTCGCGGGTCGTGCCTTCCGCGTCACCGGCACCGGGTACGGAACCGACGGCAAGATCCTCGTCGGTGACGGTCTGCCCGCACCGGACTTCACGGACGCACTGCTCGGGATGGGACTGTGCAACGACGCGACCGTGCGCAACGGAGTGCTGGTCGGCGATCCCACCGAGGGTGCCCTCGTGGTGCTCGCCGAGAAGGGCGGCATCGACGTCGAGGGTGCGCGGGCCGCGCTGAACCGCATCTCGGAGGTGCCGTTCGACTCGGACTACAAGTACATGGCCACCTTCCACACCCTGCCGAACGGCGGATACCGCTGTTTCGTGAAGGGCGCGCCGGGTGTGCTCCTCGACCGTGCCACCTCGATCGCCGGCCCCGACGGCCCGATTCCGCTCGACGACGACGGTCGCGCGAGGATCCAGCGGGCCGTGGAGGCGCTCGCGTCGGAAGGTCTGCGAACCCTCATGATCGCCGGTCGCGACCTCGATGCCGTTCCCCGCGGCGACACCGATGCTCTGCAGGAGAAGGTGGCCGACCTGACGATCCACGCGATCGTCGGCATCGTCGACCCGCCGCGGACCGAAGCCGAGGATGCGATCGCCGTCGCCCACGAGGCGGGCATCTCGGTGCACATGATCACCGGCGACCATCTGGTGACGGCTTCCGCGATCGCCGAGGAACTCGGAATTCGCGGGTCGGCTGCCTCCGGTTCAGATCTCGACAAACTCACCGACGACGAACTGCGCCGGAGGGCAAAGGAATTCGGCGTCCTCGCCCGCGTGGCGCCCGAACACAAGATCAGGTTCGTCGAAGCGCTGCAGGCCGACGGGCAGATCGTCGCGATGACGGGCGACGGCGTCAACGACGCTCCCGCGCTCGAACAATCCGACATCGGTGTGGCCATGGGGATCACGGGAACCGACGTCTCCAAGGGCGCCGCGGACATGATCCTCACCGACGACAACTTCGCGACCATCGTCGCCGCCGTGGCCGAGGGACGCGGAATCTACGACAACATCGTCAAATTCGTGAAGTTCCAGCTCACCACGGCGTGGGGCTTCGTCCTCATCTTCCTGACGGCCGGTGTGCTCGGACTCGCGGGTGGCGCGCCCTTCAGCGCACTGCAGATCCTGTGGGTGAACATCATCATGGACGGACCGCCGGCGCTCGCACTCGGTGTCGACCCGACCGCCCCCGACGCGATGAGGCGACGACCGCGGCCCGCGAACGAGGCCCTGCTCGAACGCGCCCGGGTCCAGCGCATCCTCGGCCTCGGCATCGTGATGACGGTAGGCACGATCGCAGTCCTGCACTTCGGACCGGAACTGTTCCCCGACAGCGCATCCGACCCGTTGTTCGCCACCACCCTCGCGTTCACGACGTTCGTCTTCTACCAGGTGTTCAACCTGTTCAACGTGCGCTCGGATCTCGGATCGGTGTTCTCGGCGCAGACGTTCACCAACCACACCATCTGGATCGCGATCGGCGCCGTCGTCGTCCTGCAGATCTGCGTCGTGCAACTCGGCGCCCTGCAGGGATTCATGGACACCACCTCCCTCACCTCCGAGCAGTGGCTGCTCGCGGTCGCAGTCGGCTCGTCCGTGCTGTGGGTGGACGAGATCGGCAAGTTCGTCGCCAGGAGGATCGAGGCGCGCAGGGCCGAGCGGGCGGATACGACCTTCCTCACCTGACGATCGGGAGATGGCGGAACTCACGTCACCGCGGGGAGAAGTGCGAGGCCGGACTGCCCCAGAATGGAGGCTGCCCCGCGTTGCTCCCCCGAGCGCGCCCGCGTCCCGGCCCCACGACCTCCGGCTCCGGGACCCTCGACAGATCGAAGGTTTCCTCACCGATGACCACCACGGCTTCCGGCCGCCCACTCGACGATCCTGCCCATACCGACTCCGGACATCCCGCGCGCACGCTCGTGATGTGGGCGCTCGCCCTCGGCGGGTTCGGGATCGGAACCACCGAGTTCGTCGCCATGGGGTTGCTCCCCGAGATCGCGACGAGCATCGGGGTCTCCGAACCCACCGCGGGCCACGTCGTCTCCGCCTACGCGGCCGGTGTCGTCGTCGGTGCCCCGCTCATCGCGACGATCGCCGCCCGCGTGCCGCGCAAGACACTGCTGGTCGCGCTGATGGTCGCGTTCACCCTCGGCAACGCCGCCACGGTGCTGGCCCCGAACTACGGTCTGCTCGTCGTCTCCCGGTTCGTCGCCGGCCTGCCGCACGGCGCGTACTTCGGGGTCGCCGCGCTGGTCGCGGCGCATCTCGCCGGACCCGGTCGGCGCGCGCGGGCGGTGTCGCTGGTGATGATGGGGTTGTCGGTGGCGAACGTCGTCGGGGTGCCCGCCGCCTCGTGGCTCGGCATGGCGTTGGGCTGGCGCGCGGCGTTCGTGCTGGTCGCCGCGATCGGAGTGGCCACCGTCGTCGCTCTCGCCGCCTGGGTGCCGACACTGTCGATACCGACGACCAGCGTGCGGGTCGAACTCGGGGCGTTGAAGAGCAGCACCGTCTGGCTCACGCTCGCCGTGGCCGTCATCGGCTTCGGTGGTGTGTTCGCGGTGTACACCTACATCAGCACCACGCTGACCGACGTCGCCGGAGTGTCGAGATCGCTCGTGCCGGTCGCGCTGATGCTCTTCGGCGTGGGCATGGTCGTCGGCAATGCCATCGGTGGTCGCGTCGCCGATCGCGGTGTGATCCCCGGCGTCTACGCGTCGATCACCTCGCTCGCGGTGCTGCTCGCGCTGTTCGTCGCCGCGGCCCACAACCCGTGGACCGCCTTCGTGATGGTCTTCGGTCTGGGTGTCGGATGCGCCGCGGTGGGCCCGGCTCTGCAGGTGCGGTTGATGGATGTCGCGGAGGACGCCCAGACGCTCGCGGCGTCGCTGCACCACGCCGCGTTCAACCTGGCGAACGCGTTCGGTGCGTGGATCGGCGGGGTCGTGATCGCGGCCGGATTCGGCTACACCGCTCCCGCCGCGGTCGGTGTGCTGCTGGCGCTCGCCGGTGTCGCCGTGTTCGCGATCTCCGTTCGCCGCCGTGAGAAGGCCGCACCTTCCCGACGTGATTGGATACGGAAGTGACCGATTCCAGCATTCCGACCCCGCCCGATCCCTTCTTCACGGTCGGAGCGCGTCTCGACAACGGACTCGGCCGCACGGGCACGATCCACACCCCGCACGGAGACATCCGCACCCCGGCCTTCGTCCCGGTGGGTACGAAGGCGACCGTCAAGGCGGTGCTGCCCGAGACGATGGCCGAGCTCGGCTCGCAGGCGCTGCTCGCCAACGCCTACCACCTCTACCTGCAGCCCGGCTCCGACATCGTCGACGAGGCCGGCGGGCTCGGGAAGTTCATGAACTGGCCCGGCCCCACCTTCACCGACAGCGGCGGATTCCAGGTCATGTCGCTCGGGGCCGGGTTCAAGAAGGTCATCGCGATGGAGTCCGTCGGCGTCCAGAACGACGACGTCATCGCCAAGGGCAAGGAACGGCTCGCCCACGTCGACGACGACGGTGTGACCTTCAAATCGCACCTCGACGGGTCGCGGCACCGGTTCACCCCCGAGGTGTCGATGCGTATCCAGCACGAGCTCGGTGCCGACATCATGTTCGCCTTCGACGAGCTCACGACCCTCATGAACACCCGCGGCTACCAGGAACGCTCCCTCGAGCGGACCCAGGCGTGGGCGGTGCGGTGCATCGCCGAGCACGAGAAGCTCACCGCCGAACGTGCCCACCGCCCCTACCAGGCGTTGTTCGGGGTCGTGCAGGGCGCGCAATACGAGGACCTGCGACGACAGGCCTGCCGCGGCCTCGAGTCCATCGTCGGTGAGACCGGCCGCGGGTTCGACGGCTACGGCATCGGCGGGGCGCTCGAGAAGCACAATCTCGGCACGATCGTGCGGTGGTGCACCGAGGAGCTGCCCGAGCACAAGCCGCGGCACCTGCTGGGCATCAGCGAACCCGACGACATCTTCGTCGCGGTCGAGCACGGCGTCGACACCTTCGACTGCGTCAATCCGTCGCGGGTCGCGCGCAACGCCGCGATCTACCACCCGGACGGCCGGTTCAACATCAACACCAGCCGTCACCGGCGCGACTTCACGCCGATCGACGAGAACTGCGACTGCTACACCTGCCGGAACTACACGCGCGCGTACATCCACCACCTGTTCAAGGCGAAGGAGATGCTCGCCTCGACGTTGTGCACGATCCACAACGAACGGTTCACGGTGCGCCTCGTCGACGACATCCGGACGAACATGGAGAAGGGCACGCTCGCCGAGTTCAAGGCCGAGACGCTCGGCCGGTTCTACGCGAGCCGGCGCCAGGCCTGAGTCGTCGGGCCTGAGTCGTCAGGCGTGAGTCGTCACGCGTAGGAGGGTTCGCGCTTCTTGACGTACGCGATCACGCGGTACGTCACCGGGAGCACGACGATCTCGACCAGCGTCTTCCACAGGAACCCGACGATCACGAAGTTGACGAAGTCGGCCCAGGTCGTGATGCCGATGGCCCCTGCGGCGATCGAGCAGAAGATGAGGGTGTCGGCGAACTCGCCGACGACGGTCGACCCGATCAGCCGCGCCCACAGGTGCTTCTCCCGGGTGCGTTCCTTGATGCGGACGAGCACGTACGAGTTGAGCAGCTGCCCGACCGCGTACCCGGCGAGCCCGGCGATGAGCATCCGGGGCACCACGCCGAGCACGTTCTCGAAGGACTCCTGACCGGCGTAGAAGTCGGCCGGAGGTAGCTGCTGCGTGATCCAGAAGCACAGCGCGGACAGCGCGACCGCCCCGAAGCCGTAGAAGACGGCGCGGCGGGTGGCCGCGAAGCCGTACACCTCGCTGAGCACGTCGCCGAGGATGTAGGCGAGGGGGAACAGGAAGAACCCGCCGTCGGTGATGATCGGCAGGATCTGCAGCGGACCGGCGGTGAGTTCGGAGCCGGTGAAGAACGCGATGCCCTTCGTCGCGGAGATGTTGGAGATCATCAGTACCGCGGTGAACAGCACGACGATCCCCGTGTACGGGCTGCGGCCCACGCGCGCGAAGGCGGCGTGGTCGAAGAGGGCGGGGGAGGTGTTCGATCCGTGCTCGGTCACCCGGACATCCAAGCATCACCATGGGGCGATCACGAAGTTGCGGACGGTCTGTACGTGCGCGAACACCCCATATGCGACGAACGGGCCCCGTCCTGACGAGGACGGGACCCGGAACGCGCGGGAGATCAGGACTTGCGTACCCGGGTGCCGCCGGCGAACTTGTCGTGGAAGCCCTGTTTGTCGCCGTCCTGCTCGATGGTGACCGCGATACCGATGTATGCGGCGAGCGACAGCAGACCGGCGAGGAAGCCCAGCAGCGGGATGCCGGTGAGGATCTGCAGCGCGACGAAGGCATTGCGCTTGGCGGCCTGCTCGAGGGTGGGGTTGCCACCGGCGGGACCGACGACCGACAGGCCGAGGAGCTTCTTGCCGACGGTCGCGCCCCGAGCGGACTCCATGTACGTCCAGTAGCCGAAGGCGACGACACCGCTGACGACCGTCATGAAGAAGTTCACGAAGCCGCTTCCGCCGCTCGCGAGGAGCATGATCGCGGTCAGGATCCCCATGGGGATGCCGACGATGAGACCGTCGATGATGCGGGCGCCGAGACGCGGGAGCAGCTCCCCCGGGGTGCCGGTGCCGAAGTTCGGATCCGGACCGGGGAATCCCGGGCCTCCGAACCCATTGCCCTGCGGTGCACCGTACTGAGGTGCACCGTACTGGGGAGCGCCGTTCTGCGGTGTTCCGTACTGCGGCGTTCCGTACTGGGGAGCGCCGTACTGAGGGCCACCGTTCTGGGGAGCGCCGTACTGAGGGAACTGCTGGGTGTAGTCGGGCGGGGTGGCACCGTACGAGGGGGCGCCGGGATGACCGCCCGTCGCCCGAGGATCCTGCTGAGGGGGTGGATAGCCACCAGTGGTCACTTATGTCTCCCTTGTCGCGATCGGCATGGCAACGCGCCACGGTACAGCGTGCCGTGGCGCGTCGGTAGATGCCTCCGGATGCGACGGGAGGGTCCCCGCCGGGGTTGTGTCAGGCCGCTACGGGACCACCCGTGGTGACCCGGTAGGCGTACGTGACGGCGATGATCGACACCGGCACGGTGACCAGCAGGCCGATCAGGCACAGCAGGGCACCGAGGAGGTTGATGCCGAGCAGTGCGAGGGCGAGCAGCACCAGCGTTCCCGCATTCGATTTGACGGCATTGAAGCTCGACTTGATCGCGGTGACGGCATCCTGATTGCGATCGATGACGAACTGCATCGTCCACCACGCGAAGAACGCGAACACCAGGCCCGGGAGGATGCACAGCACGAGACCGATCGACGTGCCGATGCCCACGAGCAGACCCGCGACGATGACCGCGCCGATCGGGCCGATCTGGAGGAACGTCCCGAAAGCGGGTCGCTGCCCGTCGGTTTCGGCCAGTGCGCCGCGCACGAAGGCGGCCTGGATCAGGTATCCGACGATCGTCGTGACGATGCTGCCGATGGCGCTCAGGAGGGTGAAGTCCGTCGCCTCACCGGTGAAGTCGAACCCGTTGAAGATGCCGCTGATCAGGCCCTGGATGACGAACGCGGCGAGCATGAAGACGATCCACACGCCGGCGTTGCCGCTGAACTTCGACCAACCGTAGGAGATCGCGTCGCCGACACTCAACTGATTCGGGGGCGGACCACCGAAGCTCCCGGCGCCGTACGCGCCCGGCGGGGGCGGGTAGTCACCACTCGACGGGGGAGGCGGATAGTTCCCCGGCGGCGGGTAGGACCCACCCGGAGGCGGGTAGTTGCCACCCGAGGGCGGGGGATAGTTCCCCGGAGGCGGGTAGTTGCCGGGCGGCGGATAGTTCCCACCCGGCGGGGGAGTGCCACCCCCCGAGGGCGGCGGATAGTTTCCGGGTGGTGGGTAGTTTCCGGGTGGCGGATAACCACCCGGGTTCTTCGGATCCTGATTCGGGTCGTAACCACCGGTGGTCATGGCTGCCTCTCGTCTCCGGGATCGGACACTTCCGAGAGAGTACGGACATCACCTCGGGTCCGCATCCGCTATGTCCGCATCGTGTCCTATCGGATGCCTTCCTCCGACGGCGCGAACACCCACGGATCACGGGGGAGTCTCACGGGATTCCAGCGGTCCAGCAACAGTTCCGGCGACACGGGCTCGCCGGGGTCGGCGAGTCGCAGCGACACGGCGATCGTGCCCAGCACGTCGTCGGCCGTGTGACCGAGCGCGAGCTGATCGGCCAGTGTCACCGCGCCGTCCCGTTTGGCCAGTCGCTTGCCCTCCTTGTTGAGCGCGAGCGGCACATGCGCGTAGACGGGTTCCGACAGTCCGAGAAGGTGTGCGAGATAGGCCTGCCGGGGCGCGGAGGTGAGCAGGTCGTCTCCGCGCACCACCTGATCGATGCCCTGGTCGGCGTCGTCCACCACCACTGCGAGGTTGTACGCGGGGGTTCCGTCGTTGCGGCGCAACACGAGATCGTCGACGATGCCCGTGAAATCTCCGTGCAGCAGGTCGTGGACGGTGAACCACTCCTCGGTCGCCCGCAATCGGATCGCGGGGGCGCGGCCGGAGGCCCGGCGCTCGGCCCGCTGCTCGTCGGTGAGGTTGCGGCAGGTGCCCGGATAGGCGCCCGCAGGGGCGTGGGGTGCGGAGGTGGCCTCGAGGATCTCGCGTCGGGTGCAGTAGCACTCGTAGGTCAGGCCGGCCTGCTCGAGCCGCGCGATCGCCTCGTCGTACAGGCGCCGGCGGCGGGACTGGTGGACCACTCGGCCGTCCCAGTCGAGACCGATGGCCGCGAGATCCGCGAGCTGGCGTTGCTCCGCGCCGGGACGCACCCGGTCGAGATCCTCGACGCGGACCAGGAACCGACGGTTCGTCGACCGCGCGAACAGCCACGCCAGAACGGCGGTGCGCAGATTGCCCAAGTGCAGGTCGCCGGAGGGACTCGGTGCGAAGCGGCCCGCTCCTGCTTCGTCCTCGTCCGGAAGTGACACCCGTGCACTCTATCGAGCGACCCCCAGGAGCACTGCTCGCTGGGCGTGCACGACCTCCCGGATCGCCGCGACCGCGGCCGCGACCTCCGGCCGCCGCAGCGTCTCCGAGCGCGCGACGAGCCAGTAGGCCAGACGCGCCTCGACCTCGCCGGGCAGGACCCGGACGAGATCGGGGTGCCGATCGGCCATGAAGCACGGCAGCAGACCGAGGCCTCCGGCGGCACGGGTCGCCTCGACGTGCACGAACACGTTCGTCGAGCTGATCGAATCCTGCATGTCGGGGGCGATGCGCCGCGCGACGTCGAGATCGTCGACCTGCAGCATCGAATCGATGAAGTACACGAGGGTGTGTTCACGCAGGTCGCGGACCGACGACGGGGAGCCGTGCGTGGCGAGATAGTCGCGCGACGCGTAGAGGCCCAGGTTGTAGTCGGCGAGGCGGTGCGCTTCGGCCCGATGCACCTGCGGGCGTCCCACGACCACCTCGATGTCCATGCCGGATCGTTGCTGCGAGGCGCGACGGGTGGTCGCGACGATCTCGACGGAGATACCCGGATGGCGTTGCCGCACGAGCGCGCCGGCCGGGGCGGCGATGTATGCGCTGAAGCCGTCGGTGGCGGAGATACGCACGACGCCTTCGAGGCGGCGCTCACCCCGGGGGTTCCGCAGAGTCCCGACCGCGGCCTCGATGCGTTCGGCGGCCTCGAGCGCCTCGCGACCGAGGTCGGTCAGTTCCCATCCCGCCGCCGACCGCGCGAGCACGCGACCACCGAGGCTGCGCTCGAGCGAGGCGATCCGCCGGGAGATCGTGGTGTGGTTGACGCCCAGGTCGTCGGCGGCGCTGGTGAACCTGCCGCTGCGCCCGACGGCGAGCAGGACGAGGAGGTCATCGGCCGAGGGCACGCTCATGTGTGCAGTTTTGCAGATCGCATCTGCGAATCGCGTCATTGTGGATGCATATGTGCGTACCGATACTCGGCATATGCGTTTGGAAGTGTTCCCCGTCACACAGCGTCCCGGGAGGGTGCAGGCATGAGCGTCGAACAGGCACGAACGGATGGGCCGGAGAGTTCACCGTCGGCATTGCGCAGGGTAGTCGGTGCGTCCATGGCGGGCACCGTCGTCGAGTGGTACGAGTTCTTCCTCTACGGCACCGCCGCAACCCTCGTCTTCGCCAAGGTCTTCTTCCCCGACGGCGGCAACGAACTCGACGCGATCATCGCGGCGTTCGTCACCTACGCCGTGGGCTTCGTCGCCCGGCCGCTCGGTGGGATCGTCTTCGGCCACTTCGGTGACCGGTTCGGACGCAAGCAACTGCTGCAGACCAGCATCATCATGGTCGGCGTCGCGACCTTCCTGATGGGCTGCCTGCCGACCTTCGGTGCCATCGGGTACTGGGCGCCGGCGCTGCTCGTGACGCTCCGGTTCATCCAGGGCTTCGCGGTCGGCGGCGAGTGGGGCGGCGCGGTACTGCTGGTCGCCGAACACAGCCCCAACCGCTCACGCGGGTTCTGGTCGTCGTGGCCGCAGGCCGGTGTGCCGATGGGCAATCTCCTCGCGACGATCGTCCTGCTCGTCCTCACCACCACGTTGCCCGAATCGGCCTTCCTGTCGTGGGGCTGGCGAGTCGCGTTCTGGCTCTCGGCCGTCATCGTGCTGATCGGCTACTACATCCGCACCAAGGTCACCGACGCCCCGATCTTCCTCGAGGCGCAGCAGGAGGCCGACAAGCTCAAGGAGACGTCGTTCAACGTCTTCGAGGTGCTCAAGCGTTACCCGCGCGGCGTGTTCACGGCCATGGGCCTGCGGTTCGCCGAGAACGTCATGTACTACCTCGTCGTCACCTTCTCGATCACCTATCTGAAGATCGTCGTCGGTGCCGACACCAGCCACATCCTGTGGTGGATGCTCGCCGCGCATGCCGTGCACTTCGTGATCATCCCGATGGTCGGACGACTGTCGGACACGCTGGGACGCCGTCCCGTCTACATGATCGGTGCCGTCACCGCCGGGGCCTGGGGCTTCCTCGCCTTCCCGATGATGGACACCGGCAACAGTGCGTGGATCGTCTCGGCGATCGTCATCGGACTCGTCTTCCACTCGTTCATGTATGCGGGGCAGCCGGCGATCATGGCGGAGATGTTCCCGACCCGCATGCGCTACTCGGGCGTCTCGCTCGGCTACCAGGTCACCTCGATCGTCGCCGGGTCGCTCGCCCCGATCATCGCCGCGAGCCTGCTCAGCCGCTTCGAGTCGTCGGTCCCGATCTCCTTCTATCTGCTCGGCTCGTCGCTGATCACGATCGTCGCGGTGATCGTGGCCCGGGAGACGAAGGGCATCTCGCTGCGCGACATCGACGCCGCGGACGCGGAAACCGTCGCCCAGGAGAAGGCCGCCGAGAACGCCAGGGTCTCGGCATGAGGGCCCGCACCGCACTCGTGACCGGTGGTGCCGGCGGGATCGGGGCGGCCTGTGCCCGCGCTCTCGCTCGGCAGGGAGTCCGCGTGACCGTCGCCGATGTCGACGAGGTCGCCGCGAAGACGCTCGCCCACGAGATCGGGGGAGAGGGGTGGGGGGTCGACCTGCTCGACACCGACGGCCTCGACGGTCTCCGCCTCGACGTCGACATCCTCGTCAACAACGCCGGCATCCAGGTGGTGCGGCCGGTGGAGGACTTCGCCCTCGCCGACTTCCGCCGCATCCAGACGCTCATGGTCGAGGCGCCCTTCCTGCTCGTGAAGGCCGCGCTGCCCGGCATGTACGAGCGGGGCTTCGGCCGGATCGTGAACATCTCGTCGGTCCACGGGCTGCGGGCGTCGGCGTTCAAGGCCGGGTACGTCACCGCCAAGCACGGCCTCGAGGGGTTCTCCAAGGTCGTCGCGCTCGAGGGCGGCCCCCGCGGCGTGACGAGCAACTGCGTCAATCCGGGTTACGTCCGCACCCCGCTGGTGGAGAAGCAGATCTCGGAACAGGCCCGCGCACACGACATCCCGGAGGATCGCGTGCTCTCGGATGTGCTGCTCACCGATCAGGCGGTGACCCGGCTGGTCGAGCCGGAGGAGGTGGCCTCGCTCGTGTCGTGGCTGGCCTCCGACGAGGCCGGGATGGTCACCGGCGCGTCGTACACGATGGACGGCGGCTGGTCGGCCCACTGACAGGACGGTCCGACTGCAATCACCGACCCGCGTCCCGGATTCCGGGGCGCGGGTCAGTGCGCGTCGGCACCGTCGAGGACGAGCTGGACCTGGGCGTGCAGAGCGTGGGTCAGATACTCGCGCGGATAGAGTTCGGGGCTGGCCGCCGCGTCGAGCGCAAGCCCGTTCGCGGCCGAGAGCAGCAGGGCGGCCCGGGTCTCCGGGTCGGGTGTACCGGCGCGGATCAATACGCGCGCTATGCCCGTGCGGATCGTGAACAGGGTGGCGGTGCGGATGGCGCTCAGCGCGGGGGAGGTGACCGCCCGCACGGCGAACGCCGACATCACGTGCACCTCGCTGCCACGTTCCTCGTCGAGGGGAAGCAGCTGGCTGAGTGCGGAGAACAGGGTGCGCGCCGGATCGATGTCGGGATCGACGTTCGTCAGCCGGTTCAGCACCCGGTCCGAGAGGGTACGGAACGAGTACGCGAGCATCTCGTCCTTGGTCGGGAAATGGTGCTGCACCGCCCCGATCGAGACCCCTGCCTCGTTGGCCACCTCCCGCACGCTCGCCGCGTCGAGACCGTTGCGTGCGGCCACGTCGAGCAGGGCCGCAGCGAGCCTGGTGGGGCTGGTGGTGACGTAGGGGCGCGTGCGCATGGGGAGCACCGTAGCCGAGCTCTCCACCGTACGAACGTACGGGGAGGTGGGAATCACACCCCGCCGGTGAGCTCGTGATCGGAGAGGAAACGGACCGCCACCGTCAGCGCGGCTGCGAACGCCGCTGCGATCCACAGGGCGTGCAAACCCAGTACCCGGTGGGCGAGCGCGCCGAGAACGGCACCCGTCACCAAGCCGCCCCACAGGCCCAGATAGGGCAGCCAGCTCCAGCGCGGACCGCCGAAGAAGGCCGCCGCGATCCGCTGCCCGATCTTGACCAGCGCACCCGTCATGTAGGTGAGGGCGACGGTCGTCTCCCCGTGCCGCCGGAACACCGAGTTCTCCGTTCCCATGGCCAAGGTCATCGCGATCACCGCGACCGGTGTCCGGTCCACGAGGACCGCCGCGGCGGCGATCGTCAGCAACACCGTCACCGTCGCGAGGACCGCGGTCTTGCGGGTCCGCCGGTCTCGGTCGGTCAGTTCCGCCACCACACTGCCGAGGATCACCCCGACCACGAACAGCGCGAGCACGCCGCCGATGAGCGCGACCGTCTGCCACGCACCGTCGGCCGTCCCGACCGCGAAGCGCGTGGAGTTGCCGCTCATGAACGACACGAAGACGCCGCCCAGGGTGATGAAACCGAGGGCATCGATGAACCCCGCGAGAGAGGACAGCGCGATCGCGAGTCCCTGCAACTGCCTGCCGTAACCGACCACCAGACGATAGTAGGAACCGTTCCTGCCGGACGCCGACGATGTCGGCTCCCGGATACTTACGCGGTGTAACGACCGGGCGTGGTGGGCGCGATGAACAAGGGGAGCCGTCCGGCGCCGTCGTTCTCAGGAGTTCCCTCGATGTCCTTGCCCCGCTTGTCGTCCCGGCTGTCCGTGCTCGTCGTCGCGACGGTCGCGGGTCTGACCCTCACCGGTTGCGATTCGACCACCGAGGACACCTCCGTCGCTCCGGCGGCGACCTCCGAACGGTCCCCGGCACCGAGCTCCGATACCCCCACGACGACACCGTCCCCCACCACGACGCGTCCCACTTCGGCGACCGCGCCGGGTCCCGCTGCGTCCAACCCGGCAGCGTCGGCGGATTCGTCGGAGGCCCTGGCCCGGCTGGCGACCCTGCCCGTCAAGGGGCGCGCGCCCAAGACCGGGTACAGCCGCGACCTGTTCGGCCAGGCGTGGAGTGACGACGTGTCGGTGGAGTTCGGGGGCAACGGCTGCGACACCCGCAACGACATCCTGCGACGCGACCTGGTCGACATCGTCTACCGGCCCGGTACCCGCGATTGTGTCGTGGCGTCGGGAACGTTGAACGATGTGTACACCGGCACGACGATCGCGTTCACCCGCGGACAGGACACCTCGACCGCGGTGCAGATCGACCACGTCGTCGCGTTGTCGGACGCGTGGCAGAAGGGTGCACAGCAGCTCGACGCGGGCACCCGGGCCGATTTCGCGAACGACCCGCGCAACCTCCAGGCCGTGGACGGGCCGACCAATCAGCAGAAGAGCGACGGCGACGCCGCGACCTGGCTGCCTCCGAACCGCGCGTACCGCTGCACGTACGTCGCGCGGCAGATCGAGGTCAAGGCGATCTACGGCCTGTGGGTGACGCAGGCCGAGCACGACGCGATGGCGCGCGTCCTCACCGAATGCGGAGGTGGGTCTCCCGCAGCTGCACCCGCTCCCGCACCCACCACGACGACGCGACCGGCGCCCGCACCTGCGCCCGCACCCGCACCCGCGCCGGCTCCGGCACCTGCGCCCACCCCCGCGGAACCGGCCCCTGCTTCGGCGGACGTGTATTACGAGAACTGCGCGGCGGCCCGGGCCGCGGGAGCTGCGCCGCTGTATGTGGGAGAGCCCGGCTACCGGCCGAAGATGGACGGTGACGGGGACGGCGTCGCCTGCGAGTAGCGCGCCGCAGCGTCTGCGAGTAGCGCACCGCAGCGTCTGCGAGTAGCGCACCGCAGCGTCTGCGAGTAGCGCACTGCCGCGATCTTCCGGTCAGCTGAAGCGGTCGGTGAGATTGCGGCGCATGCGGTGCAGCTCGCGAAGCTGGGCGCCCAGCCGCTCGACCTCGGCGTCGAACCGGCGCGCCCGGTCCACGGCCCCCACCCGGTGTTCGGCGAGGGCCTTCTGTTCGGTCTTCTCGATGGCTGCGGACACCTCGTCGATCTCCCGGTCCAGCATCTCCACCCAGACCGAAGCCTGCTCGTGATCGGCGTCGCCGGCGAGCGGGAAATTGTCGTCCGCGGTCACGAGACGCATCGTGCCCGAGATCGGCCCGGTACGCGAACAGGGGAACCGGAAAAGCAGAAACCCCGTGGGACGCTGTGCGCCCCACGGGGTTCCGTGGCGGAGGATAGGGGATTTGAACCCCTGAGGGCGTTAACCCAACCCGCGTTCCAGGCGAGCGCCATAGGCCACTAGGCGAATCCTCCGTGGGGAAGCATACCGAATGGAGACCCCAACTTGCCAAACGAGCACGTCGCACCCTGATTCCGGGGGTGCTGCGGGGGTGGTTCGCCGCCGGGGCGCTCGTTCCTCTACACTTGCCGATGGATCCCGCGCGGCGCGCATCCTGTGAACTCCCCCAGGGCCGGAAGGCAGCAAGGGTCAACGGGCTCTGCCGGGTGCGCGGGGTCCTCTTAATTTCCGCCGATGCCCGTGTCGCCGTGCACGGTGAAAGGTCCCTCCGCATGCCTACGCAGACCCAGTACGGGTTGATGAGCCATGAGGAACTCGTTGCAGAGCACGAGCGCCAGTCCGCCAACTACGAACGGTTGAAGTCGGAGAAGCTGACGCTGGACCTGACCCGCGGCAAGCCCTCGCCCGAGCAGCTCGACCTCTCCGCGGAGTTGCTGTCGCTGCCGGGTGCCGACGACTTCCGCGACGGCAACGGCACCGACACCCGCAACTACGGCGGCCTCACCGGCCTGCCCGAGCTGCGCGCGATCTTCGCCGAGCTGCTGAACATCCCGGTCGAGAACCTCATCGCGGGCAACAATGCGAGCCTCGAGATCATGCACGATCTCGTTGTCTGGTCGCTGCTGCACGGCACCGTCGACTCGCCGCGCCCGTGGTCGCAGGAGTCGGTCGTCAAGTTCCTGTGCCCGGCGCCCGGCTACGACCGGCACTTCGCGATCACCGAGTCGCTCGGCATCGAGATGATCCCCGTGCCGCTGCGCGAGGACGGACCCGACGTGCGGTTCATCGCCGATCTCGTCGCGAACGACCCGCAGATCAAGGGCATGTGGGCCGTGCCGACCTACTCGAACCCCACCGGCGCGGTGTACTCCGAGGAGGTCGCCCGCGAGCTGGTGTCGATGCCGACGGCCGCTCCCGACTTCCGCATCTTCTGGGACAACGCCTACGCGGTGCACCCGCTCACCGAGCACCTCGCGCCCGCGATCGACATCCTCGGTCTGGCCGCGCAGGCCGGTCACCCGAACCGCGTGTTCGCGCTGGCGTCCACCTCGAAGATCACCTTCGCCGGTTCGGGCGTGAGCTTCTTCGGCAGCTCCACCGAGAACCTCACCTGGTACCAGAAGCACCTGGGCATCAAGACCATCGGCCCCGACAAGGTCAACCAGCTGCGTCACCTGCGTTTCTTCCGCGACGCCGAGGGTGTTCGTGCCCATATGGCCAAGCACCGCGAGATCCTCGCGCCGAAGTTCGCGCTCGTGCGTCGTATCCTCGAGGAGCGTCTCGGCACGTCGAAGGTCGCGTCGTGGACCGAGCCCGAGGGCGGCTACTTCATCAGCCTCGATGTCGTCGAGGGCACGGCGGCCCGCGTCATCGCCCTGGCGAAGGAAGCGGGTATCGCGCTGACGGGTGCCGGTTCGGCGTTCCCGTACAAGAAGGACCCCGAGGACAAGAACATCCGACTCGCGCCGAGCTTCCCTTCGCTCGGCGAGCTCGAGAAGGCCATGGACGGTGTCGCGACCTGCGTGCTGCTGGCCGCGGCGGAGAAGGCGCTCGCCGACAAGTAGTGCGCAGGTAGGTACGCAACGCGAGGACGAGGCTCGCAACATCGGCAGTCACTGCCGGCGTTGCGAGCCTCGTTTCTTTGTTGCGTGCCTCCGCCGACAAGAATGTGCACTCCGAGTGTGAGTTTGTTCCCAACCTGTGGATAAAGTTGTGCACAACACGTGGACGGGCGGTGGACAACTCGGATCGGCCCTGTTCGGGGCATTATCGGTGTCCGCCGTCACCACGACTTGCTTTCCCCGACCGACCTGACATACTCGCTGGTCAGGGTCGCCGCATACCGTGCGGCGGGTTCGGAAGTGGTGAGTGTGATGGAAAACCGCGCTCTCGTGAATTCCGGAGTCGGCGCATCGGCCGTCGGATCTGTCACGGGGTGTCTCGGTGTGCTGAAGGTGTTCCTCCTGGCGCTCGACATCGAGGCGGCGCCCGAGACGCCACCGCGGGTCCCACCCGTCGAAAAGGTGGAGCCCTTCCTGCCGGCACGCATCGCCGAGCAGCCCGAGACGGACCACGGAGTGCGTCCGCCGTGCCTGCTCGCGTTCCGGCACGTCGTCGACCCGACACGACCGGAGATCTCGTTCGGTGCATCGACGGGGTCGCTGCGCGAGGCGCCGGACGCGACCAGACCGTATGTGGGACACCCCGCGACATGCGTGTCGCTGTGGGACGTCCCCGGCCACGGTCTCGTCCTGGCGCTGGAATCGCTGTCGGACCACGGTTCCCCGCTCGTCGACTGGCGCAGCGACCCGCTGCAGGACCGCGAGGGCGCCGGTCTGCGCCCGGTGCTCGGTGAGTTCCTCGCGCCCTTCGAACTGACCGCCGACGCCTGCCTGAACGACGTCTTCCCCGGACTGAACAGGCGGTTGTGCGCGCCGACGACCTATCGACCCCTGCACGAACTCGTCGTCCACCGCCACCGGGGAGTCGGCGATCGCGAGGTCGCCGAGGGTATGGTCGTGGAGGTGGTCTCGAGCGGCGGCGAACGCGTCCGCTCGCTCGTCGACGGCCCGCGCATCGGACCGGAGGCCCGCGCCGCGGCACGGTCCTGGGGTGTGTTGTGGAAGTGGGACCGGGTTCCGCTGGTGGACCGGCCCGTGCAGCCGGGGGCCGCCATCGCCGTGCGGGAGGACTCCGGTGCGGTGCTGTTCGACCTCGAGGCCACCGCCCTCGGCAGCGACTATGTCGGGCACGGCACCCGCGAGATGATCTACGGGCTCATCCCGTGGGTGGCGGTGCGGGCACGGGCCTCCGCCGACTACTGGACGACCATGGAGCATCTGCGCCACCCCGACGGGCTCGATGGCGATCGGCTGGCCACGGTCCTCGACGACATCGCGATCATGCAGGCGCGCCGGATGGAACGGGCCCTGCTGCGCAAGGAATCGATCCACGACGACCGGTTCCACTCGTGGACGCAACCCACACAGCTGCGAGCACTCATGGCCGGCCGGGTCGCCGACGAGTTGGCCGAACTCGACGCGGAACTGTCCGAGGCCGTGGACGTCGTCGAGCACGCCCTGTTGCGCAGTGCGGAGTTGCGCGGTGCGAGGCACACTCGCCTGGCCCAGGGCTGGTCCGCGGCGGCCTCGGTCATTGCCGTCGTGGCGTTGTTCGCCGCCCTGGCCGCCGTTCCGGCAACGTCACAACCGACGCTCTTCCCGCACTGGATGCATGCTCTGACCACGTCGATCGCGCTCACCCTGGGCATCGTGATCGCGGTGGTCGTGTGGCGCCGCCCCTGACGTGCAGGGCATGATCGTCTGCATGTCATCGACGCTGAACCTGGTCGGAGATCCCGACGCCGACGCACTGCTGGCCGAGAACCCGCTGGCGCTTCTCATCGGCATGCTGCTCGACCAGCAGGTGGCGATGGAGGTCGCGTTCGCGGGACCGAAGAAACTTGCCGACCGTCTCGGCGGTCTCGACGTGTACCGCATCGCGTCGGCCGACCCCGACGAGTTCGTCGCGGTGTGCGCGCAGCAACCGGCCGTCCACCGGTTCCCCAAGTCGATGGGACAGCGGATCCAGGCGCTGTGCGCGGCGATCGTCGAGGACTACGACGGCGACGCTTCCGCACTGTGGACGTCCGGCGACCCGGACGGCAAGGAAGTGCTGCGGCGGCTGAAGAAGCTGCCGGGCTACGGCGACCAGAAGGCACGTATCTTCCTGGCGTTGCTCGGCAAGCAGATGGGGGTGCGACCCGAGGGCTGGCGGGAGGCCGCCGGCGATTACGGGCACGAGGATGCGCGCCGGTCGATCGCCGACGTCGTCGACGAGCAGTCGCTGCGCGAGGTGCGCGAGTTCAAGAAGTCGATGAAGGCAGCGAAGAAGTCATGAGACGCGTCGTAGCAGTGTGCGGCGCCGCCGTCGCCTTCGCCGCGGGAACCGGGGGCGTGGCCGCGGCCGGCGGGGGAGACGACCGGGTCGTCCTCCGGCCCGGCGACGGGATCGTGTTCTCCGCGGAGCCGACACCGGGTTGGTGTTCCGTGGCGGCGGTCGGGCACGACGACGCGGGTCGTCTCGTCGCGATCACGGCGGGGCACTGCTACCGGACGGGATCGTCGCCCGTCTGGAAGGTCGACGAGCAGCACCGAGGGCCGGTCGGAACCGAAACGGACGTCGCGAGTACGGGTTCGGTCGATCAGCTGGGATTCCCCACCGACGAGATCGCCGACTACGCGGTGGTCCTGCTCGACGAGACCCGCGTGCGGGGATCGAACACGTCGGTACCCAACGATCGGGGAGAGCGTGTCGTGCTCGAATCGGTCGCGGCGTTCGGCGAGGGCGAGGTGCCGGTCGGAACACAGTGCGCGGCAGGGCGAAGCACGTCGGTGGCCTGCGCGACCGGCGATGTGCGGGTGGACGGGAACCTGATGTCGTCGCCGCTGCTCATGCGGCCGGGCGACTCCGGCGGGCCGCTCGTGCGTGCCGAGACGGGCGAATGGATGGGACTGTCGGTGGGCTATCGGTTCCCACAGACCGCGGTCTCCGACGACCGGCAGGTTCCCGACACGAGGTTCGCCGCCTACCAGCGGGCCGACCGGATCCTTGCCGAGATCGACGCGCGCGACGGGATCGGCTCGGGGTTCCGTCTCGTCGACACCCCCTGACCGATCCCGCCGGCGTTACCGTCAGAGCTTGTCGAAACGCGGAATCAGATGTTCGGCAACGTTCTTCGCCTCGTCGATGAGCGGCCATCCGGCGAGGATGAGGGAGGTCAGTCCGGTCGCGTCGCGCAGGGTGCGCACGTGGCCGGTGATCTCGTCCGGGTCGCCGACATAGTAGACGGCCGACGATCCCGTGGCGAAGATGTCCAGCGGTGACCACGCGGTGATGCCCGCGTAGAGGCCGTCGCCGAGATACAGGTCCTCGGGTTCGGGCAGCTTGCCGGCATTGATGGTGTCGACCCAGCCCTGCCGCTGCGCGTCGCGCGCGGTGAAGGTCTTCAGATCCTGCTTGCCGTGCGTGCGGCGCCGAACCGCGTTGTCGAGCACGTCCTGGATCTGCTCGATGCCGGCCTTCTCGAACAGCGACCGGAACCGCTCGAGTGCCTCCTCCCGGTTCGGACGCACGATGACGCCGGACAGGGCGCCGAAGTCGGTGTACTCGCGGCCCTCTGCTGCAGCGGATTCGCGTGCGGCGGTGAACTTCTCCGCGACGAACGAGGTCTCGCGCAGCATGATCAGGTAGGCGTCGAGCACCTTGCCGGCGTTCTGCAGACCGGCGGGTGAGTCGCCCGTTCCCCACAGCGGCACCGAGTGGTCTGCGGGAGCATCGATGCGCAGCGGGGTGTTCGGGAAGTTCGACGCGGTGCCCTCGGCATAGATACGCCGGAACTCCGCCCAGTACTTCTCGCCGAGCTCGTACCGACGGTCGTGCTCGACGTTCATGTCGTACTTGGTGAGGATGTTCTCCCGGCCGTTGACCGAGTTGATCATCAGGCGACCACCGCTGAACGCGTCGAAGGTGAGGGCCTTCTCGGCGAGCAGTCGCGCGGGCGTCATGTTCGCGTAGATCGCGACGAGGAACTTCATCCGGCTGGTGTGCGCCGCAGCCCAGGTCGCCGAGATGAAGGGGTCGTTCGGCCAGGTCGCGACGAGCGCACCTTCGAAGCCGCCGTCGTCGATGGTCTTCGCGAGCTCGATCTGCCGCTGCCCGTCCACCGGGTACAACCCGCCAGGGCTCCAGGGGTAGTCGCCGTCGGCCTGGGTGAGATACCAGAAGGTCTTGATGGGCATTACTTCGTGTCCTTCGAGGGGAGTTCGAACGGTTCGACGCGGGCGCGGGCGCGCAGCGTGTCGGCGTCCACGGCGAACAGGGCGTCGAGATAGGCGACGGCGAACGAACCGGGGCCGGTGGAGTTCTCCTCGGCGATCTCGGACGCCACGGCGACGTGCGCGTGGGCCGCCGCGAGGCCGACGAGAGGGGTCTCCGCAACCGCGAGATAGGCCGCGACGAGTCCGCCGAGGGAGCATCCGGTGGAGGTCACGCGCGGCAGCATCGCGCTGCCACCGGCGATGCGCAGTCCGACGATCCCACCGTCGCGGTTGCGTCCGACGAGGTAGTCGACGGGACCGGAGGCCGACACGGCGTCCGCGCGGTCGAGCAGTGCGAGCGCCGCGGGCACGGCGGCTGCGGCCTCGTCGGCGCTGTCGACGCCGCGCGTGTCACCACCCAGACCGGCCAGCGCGATGATCTCGGAGGCGTTGCCGCGGATCGCGGTGGGACGGAACTTCAGCAGGTCGGCGGCGAGCGAGGTGCGCCACGCCAGTCCGCCCACTCCCACGGGGTCGAGGACCCACGGGGTGCCGGCGTCGTGCGCGGCCTCGGCCGCGCGGGTGAAGGCCACCGAGGTCTCGTCGAAGGGGGTGCCGAGGTTGACGAGCACTCCACCGGCGATGCGCGCGAAATCACCTGCCTCGTGGGCGTTGTCGATGTGCGCGTTGCTGGCGCCCGCGGCGAGCAGCACGTTGGTGAGGAAGTTGGCCGAGACGATGTTGGTCAGCGAGTGCACCAGCGGCGTCTGCGCGCGCAGGGCGTCGAGGGTGACGGCGAGATCGTCGACGGTGGGGGTCGTGGTCACGGAAGATCCTGTCGGGAAGGAGGGGAGGGGACGAAACGGGTCAGGATCGCGGACATCGCATCATGCGTCGCCCTTCCCTTCTCCGAGTGTCCGCATGGGGAGTGCGGGGTCGGCCGTCCACTCCTCGAGGGATCCGTCGTAGACGGCGATGTCGTCGTGGCCCGTCCGGACCAGTGCGAGCGCCACCAGGCACGCCGAGACGCCGCCGCCGCAGTAGAGGATCAGAGGCCGGGAGGTATCGGCGAGGGCTTGGTCGGCCGACTCGGCGATCCGCTCGGTGCTCCGCAGGACGCCGTCGGCGAGCAGGCTCTTGGCCGGTAGGTTCCGGCTCCCGCTGATGTGCCCGCGGCGCGCGTAACGAGTGGTGGCGGTGCCTGCGAACTGCTCGGCGTCGAGCGCGCAGACGAGGGTGCCCGGTGCATCGCCGGACACCACGGCGAGCACGTCGTCGCGATCGCGCCACAGGCCGTGGTCGGGCAACCCGGTCCGGGATGTGGTGGCGCGGCGCTCGGCGGCGTCACCGGTCTCCACGGGTAGGTCGAGCGCGGTCCAGCGGGCGAAGCCGCCGTCGAGGACGCGGGCGGAGACACCGATGTTGCGCAGCATCCACCACAGCCGGGACGCCCAGGTCATGCCGCCGTCGTCGTAGATCACGAGGTCGGTCTCGGGGGCCACGCCGAGTTCGGCCAGGGCCGCCGCGAGGGCGTCGGGGGTGGGGCGGGAGAAGTGCAGGTCGGTGTCGGGGGCGCTGAATCCGCCGAGTAGGTCGGCGTGCACGGATCCCGGGATGTGCGCGGCGCGCCAGGTCGCGTAGCCGGATTCCGGTCGGTAGTCGCCGTCGAAACGGGGCTTCGGAAAGGTGACCGTGGCGTGCAGGACCGTGTGGGCGCCGGGGTCGCTCGAGAGCTCTTCGGCGCTGATCAGCACCTGTTCGTCCCGGAATGCCGCCTCGGTCACGCGTTGGGTCCTCTCGTCGTGTTCGAGGAGCGACGCTAAACGACGAATAACGTATACGCAAGTATTCGTACGTTGACGGTGGCATAATCGGCGCACGTGAACGGCACGCCTACGGAGGGTGTAGATGACCGAGCAGGACGCGACGGCCGAGCTGGAGAGCTCTCTTCTCGTCGAATCGCCCACCGGGCGCGACGACCAGACCTCCAAGCAGTACCTGCGCCTGCGCTCGGACATCCTCGCGGGGAAGTTCCCGCGCGGCGCCGCTCTGCACGAGACCCAGCTCAGCGAGACCTACGGGGCGTCACGCACCCCGATCCGTGAGGCGCTCAACTGGCTCGCGCACGACGGTCTGCTCGAGCGGGCGAGTCGCGGCTTCCGGGTGCGTTCGGGCACCCCCGAGGACGTCATCGAGATCTATGCGGCGCGCGTCGCGCTCGAATCCGAGGCGGCCGGCGCCGCGGCGATCCGGCACACTGATCTCGACATGGCCCGGCTCGAGCGGCTGCACGATTCGTGCTGCTCCGCCACCGACGACGCCGCGGTGCGCATCGGGAATTTCCGGTTCCACGAGGCGTTGTGGCAGGCCGCGCACAACTCGACGATCATGGCGTTGCTCGTGCGGCTGACCACTCAGCTGCGGATCTACGACTCCGGGCCGCCGTCCAACTACGGCGAGCCCGATCTGCTCAACCGGGAGCACGCGCAGATCCTCGACGCGTTGCGGGCGCGGAACGAGTCCGCGGCCCGCGAGCACATGCGTGCTCATCTCGAGCGCAGCCGCGAGCAGCGCATCCGTCTCTTCGCCCGCGGCTGAGCCCTCACTCCTGATCGAACGTGTCGAGGTCGCCGGCGAGAATCCGGTAGAGGGATTTCTTGGCTTCGATGAGGACCGCGTGTGCCGCGGCGACCTCGGCGTCGGAACCGCTCATGGCGACCGACCGAGTCGCGACCTGCAGTTCGCGCAGTGCGAGTCGCAGGTCCGGGGCGTCGGAATCGGGATCGTGACCGGCGAAGGGGTCGATGAGTTCGTTCCCCGGATCGTCGATGTACGTGCGGCCCGCATCCGTCAGTGAGACGAGCTTGCGTCCGCCCTCCTTCTCGACCGTGACGAGTCCTTCGTCCTCGAGCTGGGAGATCGTCGGATAGATCGCGCCGGGGCTGGGGCGCCAGGCGCCGCCCGTCCGTTCTGCGATCGCTTCCATGAGCTGGTAGCCGTGCATCGGCTCGGTGCCGAGCAGGCGCAGGACTGCCGCGCGGACGTCGCCTCGTTGTGCTCGGCCGCGTCGTCCTCCTCGCGGGCCTCCGCGTCCCCGTCCGCCGCCATCGCGGTGCGGGCGGAAGCCGGGTTCGTCGTCGTGCGGATGGTGTCCGCGACGGCGGGGTCCGTCGGCACGGAACGGGCCACCGGGGAGATTTCGATCGTGCATGGCGCGGCGACGGCCGCGGGGATGTTCGTGGGTTCGCATCTGTGCGTCTCCTTCTTTGTCGATACGATCACGATAGATCTCGATATATCGTTAACGCAAGAGTGGTCTCGGCCACAAATGTCGACGGACCGACCTCCGTGCATGTCGGGAGCCGCCGGTACGCTCGGCGCGTGGCTCTGTACCGGAAGTATCGACCTGCGACCTTCGCGGAGGTGGTGGGGCAGGAGCACGTCACCGTGCCCCTCAGCACGGCGCTCGACACGGGCCGCATCAACCACGCCTACCTGTTCTCGGGTCCTCGTGGATGCGGCAAGACGTCCTCGGCCCGAATTCTCGCCCGCTCGCTCAACTGCGAGACCGGCCCCACGTCCACGCCGTGTGGAACGTGCCGGTCGTGCGTGTCGCTCGGCCCGGGCGGTGGAGGCAACCTCGACGTCACCGAACTCGATGCCGCGAGCCACGGCGGTGTCGACGACACCCGCGAACTCCGCGACCGCGCGTTCTACGCTCCGGCCGAGTCGCGCTACCGCATCTTCATCATCGACGAGGCGCACATGGTCACCACGCAGGGCTTCAACGCCCTGCTCAAGATCGTGGAGGAGCCGCCGGAGCACCTCATCTTCGTCTTCGCGACCACCGAGCCCGAGAAGGTGCTGCCCACCATCCGGTCGCGCACGCACCACTATCCCTTCCGGCTCCTCGCTCCCACGGCGATGCGGGGTCTGCTCGAGCAGATCTGCGGCCAGGAGAACGTGCCGGTCGAGGACGCGGTCTATCCGCTGGTCATCCGTGCCGGCGGTGGATCCCCCCGCGACTCGCTGTCGGTGATGGACCAACTCCTCGCCGGTGCCGGCCCCGAGGGCGTCACCTACGAACGCGCTCTGTCGCTGCTCGGCGTCACCGATGTCGCGCTCATCGACGAGGCCGTCGATTCGCTCGCGGCCGGCGACGGCGCGGCGCTGTTCGGCACCGTCGAGAAGGTCATGGACGCCGGGCACGACCCGCGTCGCTTCGCCGTCGACCTCCTCGAACGTCTCCGCGACCTCATCCTCATGAAGTCCGTCCCCGACGCCGCCGAGCGCGGACTCGTCGACGCACCCGGCGACGTCCTCGAGCGGATGCGCGACGAAGCGACCCGCCTGGGCCCGGCCACCCTCACCCGCTACGCCGAGATCGTGCACGCCGGGCTCGGTGAGATGCGCGGGGCGACGTCGCCGCGTCTGCTGCTCGAGGTGATGTGCGCGCGCATGCTGCTCCCCGCGGCGTCCGACGCGGAAACGGCTGTCCTGCAGCGCCTCGAACGACTCGAGCAGGGCATCGTCGCAGCCCCGGCGGGAGGTGCCGCGCCGAAGCCGGTAGCGGCACCCGCCGCGCCGCCCATCTCGCCCGACGAACCCGCGGCACGTTTCCAGCGTCCCTCCCAGCGCCGCGCAGCGGAGGCGGCGCCTGCCGCACCGTCCAACGAGACTGCTCAGCCTCGCGAGACTGCTCAGCCGCAGCCGGAAGTGCCTGCTCAGCAGGCCCCTGTCCAGCAACCCCCTGCCCAGCAGGCGCCGGTGCAGCCCGAACCGGCCCAGCCGGCACCGGCCCCGACACCGCCTCCCGCAGCAACGCAACCTCCCGCCGTCCCGGAGGTGCCGCAGCCGCAGAGCGCGCCCGACGAGGTTGTCGCGCAGGAGGTTCCGCCGCCCGCGCCCCAGGAACCGGCCACTCCCGAACCCGAGCCCGAACCCGCCCGCGCGACAGGCGGTCCCGACGCGGCCCAGATGCGGGGTGTGTGGTCGGAGGTCCGTGCGAAGGTCCGCGAACGCAGCCGCACCGTCGAGGTGATGCTCTCGGGCGCCACCGTGCGGTCGGTCGACGGCACCCGGGTCGTGCTCGTGCACGACTCCGCTCCGCTCGCGAAGCGACTCGCCGACGCGCGCAATGCCACGGTCATCGCCGATGCGCTGAAGGCGGTCTTCGGTGGAGAGTTCGAGGTCACCTGCGTCCACGGCTCCGCTGCTGCGGAGGCACCTGTCAGAACCCCGGCGCCCGAGAAGAATTCGCGTCCGGCGGGTCAACCGCGTTTCTCCCGGCCGAGCCAGGCGAAGAATGCCACGCCGCCCGCACCCGTCGAAGCCCCCGCTGCGCCGCAGCGACCGGCAGCCGCACCGTCGGCTGCCCCGACGTTCACACGCCCGTCCGCGGAGAGCGTCGACGACATCCCGCCGCCCGAGGCTCCCGATCTTCCCGACGATCCGGGCCCCGGCTACGACGCCCCGCCGCCCGACCCGTCGCAGATGACGGAGGCGGACGTCGAGGAGATGTTCGCCGAGGCCGCCACGCCCGGCGACCCGTCGACGCGCCGCGATCCGGAGGAAGTCGCGATCGAGCTGCTCAAGGACGTGCTGGGAGCGAAACCGCTCGACGAGAAGTAGTCCCGGGCCCCTGGTGTTGCCGACGAGCGATGTCAGCTCTGCGCGGTGTCTCCGTCGGCGCGGTCCGTCGTGAGTTCGTCCCAGGTCGCATCGACCGCGTCGGCGAGTTCGCTGTCGGTAGGCACGAGTTCGCGGATGGGTTCGGGCAGGGTGTCGTAGGTGTAGTTCGCAACCGCCAAGGGAGCGGTCGTGCCCGCGAGCGAATAGCGCACGACGTTGTCGTTGCGCCCCGCGCACAGCAGGATCCCGATGGTCGGTGCGTGCCGATCCGCGACTCGCAGGTTTGCGTCCACCCAGGAGACGTAGAAACCGAGTTTGCCGGCGTATTCGGGCTCGAACCGGCCGATCTTGAGCTCGACCACCACGAAGCGCGACTGAATCCAGTTGAAGAAGAGCAGGTCGATGTAGAAGTCGTCGTGGTCGACGGTGAAGTGGTACTGGCGGCCGACGAACGCGAACCCGTGCCCCAGTTCGAGGAGTACCTGTTCGAGGCGTGTCATCAGTGCCGCTTCGAGTTCTCGTTCCGCGGCCCGCTCGTCGAGATCGAGGAAATCGAAGATGTACGGGTCGCGGACGAGTTGCTGTGCGAGGTCGGAGTCCTGTGGAAGAAGTTGGTCCGGAAAATTCGACGGCGCGGCACCTACACGGCGATGTAACTGCCCGGCGATCTGATGGGTCAGAACGTGACGCGACCACCCGTGTTCTGCTGCGCGCGCGGCGTACCAGTCGCGAAGCTCTCGGTTGTCGAGCTTGTCCAGAAGTACCGTCACATGTCCCCATGGCAATTGTGCAACAGGCTGTTGCACTATTTCCTGGGGCCAGGCGTCCGCGAAGGACCGCATGTAGAAGAGATTGCGGCGTGAGAGACCGCGCATGTGTGGAAACTCGGAGCGCAGGTCCCTGGCCAGTTGGTCGACGACCTTCGATCCCCAGCCGTGTACACGTTGACGCTCGAGAAGGGAGTGCCCGAGCGTCCAATACAGGATCAGCAGTTCGGTATTCGCGGCGCGTGTAGCCCGTAGACGCGCTCGACGAACCTGTGCTTCGAGTTCGTCCAGGAATTGCGGATAGTCCTCGGGAAGCCCGACGGTCTTTTCGGTCACGGCCACATGGTGCCCTCGGGATACGACAGAAATACGAATGCCGCCCTCGTCATGGCCGGCAATCGAAGGGTGCCGTCGCATCGCGGTCACCCGGCGGTTCGTATCTGCTGCCGACGGGTATCGCCTCATCATGAACCTGCACGAACTCCTGCGCGCCGTCGAATCCTTCGACGCTGTGGATCGGCCCGCCGAGCGCATCGCGCAGCGCATACGGCGAGTCCTCGACGGCTCCGTCGTCGACGACCTGCTCCGAGGTTCCTGGCTCGGACATCCCGTCCATCCGCTCCTCGTCACCGTCCCGATCGGGTCGTGGGTGTCCGCGGCGGCGTTGGACGCGCTGCCCGGGCAGCGCACCGCGTCCCGGCGACTCGTCGCGTTGGGACTGGGCGCGGCCGTCCCGACGATCGTCACCGGATACACCGACTTCTCCACCCTGGAGGATGCCCCTCAGCGCAGGGTCGGCGCGGTGCACGCCGTGTCCAACGCGATCGGGGTGATCTGCATGGCGACGTCCTATCGCGCGCGACGTGCCCGTCACGACCGGGCGGGAACGATATGGACTTTGATCGGTCTCGGCGCCGTCGGTGTCGGTGGTGCCCTCGGTGGCCATCTCTCCTACGCCCAGGGTGGCGGAGTGTATCGGTGGCAGCGACCGTCCGAGAGTGTCGATCTTGCAGCCGAACTCGAGGACATCGGCGCGAGGAGCTGAGCGTTCGTCCCCGAGGTTCACAACCCACAGATGAGGCTCACAACCCTGATGGTCGACCACCGGGGTTGTGAGCCTCGTTTCTCGGTTGTGGACCTCCGTCTATCCGCGGACGGCGGTCAGCGCGATCTCGAGCGGTGCCCCACCGGGCAGGGTGTGGACGCCGACGGCGGTGCGGGCCGGTAGCGCGTCCACACCGAGTTCGCGTTCGATCACGTCCGACGCGCCGTCCGCGACCACCGACAGATCGACGAAACCGGGCGCGCTCGCGACGTAGACGACCATCTCGACCGGCCGGAACGACGTGCCCTCCGGCAGCGTCGCGCGGATCGCCGCCAGCGCGTTGCCCACCGCGACGACCGCGGCGGCCCGGGCCTGTTCGACGGTGACCTCCGCACCGACCCGTCCGGTGAGGATCAGTTCGCCGTCTCGACGCGGTGTCATGCCCGCTGTGCGGACGGTGTCGCCGGCCAGCACGGCCGGGACGTACCGACCCTGCGGACGCGGTGCAACAGCAGCTGCAGTATCAGAGGACACCCAGAGCCACCCCCTCCTGTCGTGGATCGCTGCCGCCGGAGAGCACTCCGCGGTCGTCGATCGAGATCACCTGCGCGCTGCCCTCGGCACCCAGCGGTTCGAGGACTTCCACCCGGTGGCCGAGTTCGCGCAGTTCGTCGCACACGCCGTCGGCGACGTCGCCTTCGATCCGCAACGCGGTCGGTTCGCCGAGCACATCGGCGTCCGATCCCGGGAAGACGGTGAAGCGCGGCGCCGAGACGGCTTCCTGGGGGTCGAGACCGTGGTCGAGCAGGTGCGACAGCAGCTGCATGTTCCACTGCACCTGCCCGTCGCCGCCGGGTGTGTTGCCCACATGCCGCAGCTCGCCCGCCGAATCGGTGACGATCCACGCGTTGAGCGTGTGCAGGGGCTTGCGGCGCGGCGCCACCTCGTTCGGATGGCCGTCGATCAGGTAGGCACCGCGACCGAGCCGGTTGTTGAGCACGATGCCCGTCCCGGGCACCGTGAGCTTCGCTCCGAAGGTGAACGCCAGCGAATGGATGAACGACACCGCCCGCCCCTCGGCGTCCACGGCGACGAACGATGTCGTGTCCCCGGCGGAGACGGTGAACGCCTCGGCCGGTGCACGCCCGTCGATCCGTGCGCGACCCGCTGCGATGTTCGCGGGATCGAGCACGCGTGCGACCCCGTCGTTGTCCGACGAGCACCAGCGGAGCCTGTCTTCGAAGGCGGCGGTGGCCGCGCGGGCCATGCGGTCGATCGACGCCGCACCGAGCACGGGGTGGGTCCCGAGTGCGTCGTCGCACAGGGCGGCCTGGTGCAGCACCATCCATCCCGGTGTGGGGAGGGGGGTCTGGTGCAGGACGTGCCCCGCATAGCTGCCGGTGAGCGCCGCCTCCGCGTCCACCGACGCCCCGGCCTGCCATTCGTCACCGCTGAACGGTGCTCCGCCCCCCTGCAGCGCAGCCACGCAGCGTTCGGCGAGCGTGCCGGTGTAGAACGATCCCGGATCCTCGGCCAGGGCACGGATCGTGCGGGCCAGGTCGGGCTGGGGAAGCACGTCGCCGAGGCGCGGGACCCGGTCGCCCGGTGTGTACACCGAGGCGAGTCCGGTGTCGCCGCGGATCGCATGCAGGGCGGTCTGTACGTCGGTCCGGGTCTTCGCCGAACACGGCAGACCGCTCTCGGCGATCCGGGCTGCCGGTGCCCACAGTTCGGGCAGCGACCTGCTCGCTCCCCGCCGGTGCAGTGCGGCCAGCGCGGCGGGCGCGCCAGGGACGGCGACGGCGAGCGCCCCGTCGAGGGGGATCGCGTCGAGTCCCCGTTCCCGGTAGAAATCCGGTGTGCCGCCGTCGGGTCCGTAACCGCTGCCGTTGACGGTCCACACCGACCCGTCGGGCTCGCGGACCACGGCGAACGCGTCGCCGCCGATGCCGCACTGCCCGGGCAGGGTCAGCCACGTGACCGCTGCCATCGCCAGGGCCGCGTCGACGGCGTTGCCGCCGTCTTCGAGGACGCGGACCCCGGCGAGGCTCGCGAGCGGATGACTCGACGCGACCATGCCTCCGGTCGCGAGCGTCGCCGGTCGTGTCGCGCGCCGCGTCATGCCGACCGCATCCGACGTCGACGGGGTCCTTCCGGCGGCTCGGCGGGGTCGATCCCGACGAAGATCTCGCCGTCGCGTTCCTCGCACGGATAGGTCTTGATGGGCTCGGTGGCCGGCGGGCAGATCGGCTCACCGGTCTCGAGGTCGAATGCGCTTCCGTGGCAGGAGCATCCGATGCCGTCCTGGACGAGCTTGCCGGACGACAGCAGGCAGTCGAGGTGTGAGCAGTAGTTGGACGTCGCGTACGCCTTGCCGTCCAGTCGGGAGATGGCGAACTCGTAGTCCTCGGCGTAGAACCGGCGGACGATGCCTTCGGGCACCTGCCCGGATCGGGCCACTCGCTTGAACTCCATGGTCTTTCCTCCAGGCTTGTCGAGGGTCGGTGTCGCCGGTCAGGCGTCGGGGGACAGGTAGACGGTCTTCTCGGACTGGTAGAACTGCATGAGCGTGGGGCCGGCCTGTTCCTTGAAGGTCTGCGTGCTCGACTGCTTGTAGCCGCCGAACGGCGCGTTCATGGCCATTCCCGTGGTGGGCTGGTTGACCTTTACGAGCCCGGTCCGCGACCCGGCGATGAAACGCTGTGCGGCGGAGAGACTCCGGGTCACGACGGAGGCGCTGAGCCCGAAGGCGGTGTCGTTCGCCAGGGCGAGTGCCTCGTCGAAGGAGCCGGCGCGCTGGAAGGCCAGGACCGGGCCGAAGATCTCGTCGGTGAGCAGGCGCATCCCCGGGGCGGTGTCCGCGAAGATCGTGGGCCGCACGAAGAATCCGTCTCGCAGCGCGTCGTCCTCGCACCGCACGCCGCCGCACACGAGCCGTGCGCCTTCGTCCGTGCCGATGGTGACGTACTCGAGGAACTTGTCGAGCTGACCGCGACTCGCGAGCGGGCCGACATCGACGGCGGCACCCGAACCCGGTCCGACCCGCAGGGCGCGGGTGCGTTCGGCGATCTTCTCGAGCAGTTCGTCGTAAATCGCGTCGACGGCGACGACCCGGCTGGTGCCGGTGCACGCCTGGCCCGACAATCCGAAGGCGCCCTTGACGATCAGTGCGGCCGCCGCGTCGAGGTCGGCGTCGTCCAGGACGACGACGGGGTTCTTGCCGCCCATCTCCAGCTGTACGCGCCGGTCGGGGCCGACGCTGCGGTGGATGGCGCGTCCGACCTCGGTGGACCCGGTGAAGGTCACCGCGGCGATCCGCTCGTCGCCGGACACCGCCGCACCGGCCTTGCCGTCGCCCTGTACCAGCGCGATCGCGCCCTCGGGCAGACCACCGGCGAGCAGGGCCTCGACGAGTCGCTGACCCATCAGCGGGGTGATCTCGGACGGCTTGAACAGCACCGTGTTGCCGGCGGCGAGCGCGGGCCCGAGCTTGCGGGAGGGGATGTTGAGCGGGAAGTTCCACGGCGTGATCGCACCGACGATCCCGATCGGTTCGCGCACGGTGTAGATGGTCGTGGAGCCCGGTGCCGGGAAGGTCGCACCGGTGGCGCGCAGTGCCTCGCCTGCGTAGAAGCGCAGGTTCATGGGGGTGCGGCTCACCTCCATCGACGCCTCGGCGCGGGTCTTGCCCTCTTCGCGGATGAGTTCGTCGACGAGTTCGGCCGAGCGTGCGGCGAGATGGTCGGCGGCTGCCTCGAGGATCGCGGCGCGACGCTCGGGCGGGGTGGCGGCCCATTCGGGTGCGGCCTTGTCGAGCGCGTCGACGGCGTTGCGGACGTCGATGGCGTCGGAGTCCGGGAAGGTGCCGATCAGGTCGGTCTCGTCGGCGGGGTTGCGGCGTTCGAAGACCGCGCCGGAGGCGGCCGGTACCCAGTTGCCGTCGATGTGGTTCAGTCCGGTGATCGTCATGCGGGCTCGACCTCCTCGTACATCTCCCACAGATCGGTGTCCTCGTCGGCGAGCAGCGCTGCGTCGACTCTGCGGCCGACGAGTTCGCGGGCCGCCATGATGTCCTCGCCGCGGTCCATCGCGAAGGCGGCGGTCAGAACGTCACCGGCGAGGTAGAAGACCGAGAACTCTCCGCTGTCGGTGTCACCGCGGACGACGAGTTCGGTTGTTCCGGAAGATGATCCGGCGAACTGGATGTTGGAGTCGTACTGGTCCGACCAGAACCAGTGCGGGTCGTCGGAGAGCGACTGCCTCCCGACGATCGTGTCGGCGACCACCGCGGCCTGGCGGTTCGCGTTGTCGAAGTGTTCGACGCGCACGTGCCGGCCTTCACGCGGGGAGAACCGCTTCGCGACATCGCCTGCCGCGTAGATGTTCTCGACCGAGGTGCGCCCGGTGGCGTCGACCACGATCCCGCCGTCGACGGCGAGTCCGCTCGCCGCCGCGATGTCGGTGTTGGGGACGATGCCGATGCCGACGACCACGGCGTCGGCCTCGACGACCCCGCCGGTGGTGGTCTCGATCCGCACACCGCGATCGGAAGTGGTCACCGAGGTGACGCCCGTGCCGGTGCGCAGGTCGACACCGTTGCGGCGGTGCAGATCGGCGCAGTGCCGGCCGACCTGCTCGCCGAGGATGCCTCCGAGGAGGTGCTCGGCCTGTTCGAGGACCGTCACTGTCACGCCGAGAGATCGTGCGGTCGCGGCGATCTCGAGTCCGATGAAGCCGCCGCCGACGATCGCGAGGCTCGAACCCGGGGTCAGACGGGCTGCGAGGGCGGTCGCGTCGTCGAGGGTGCGCAGGTAGTGGACGAGATCGGGCCGGGAACCGGTGGTGGCAAGGGTGCGGGGGCGTCCGCCCGTGGCGAGGACGATCGCGTCGGCGGCGATCTCGCCGCCGTCGAACTCGACCGTGCGGGTCGCGGTGTCGATGCGCTGCACCGACACACCGGTACGAATGTCGATGTCGTTGGCGTCGAGCCATTTCCGGGGCAGTAGTGCGAGGGAGTCGACTCCTTCGCGGCCTGCGAGGAATTCCTTCGACAGGGGTGGGCGCTGGTAGGGGGCGTGCTGCTCGTCGCCGAGCAACACGATGCGTCCGTCGAAGCCGCGGCGACGCAGGGTGCGTGCGGCGACAGCGGCGACCTGGCCGGCGCCCACTGTGACTACGGTGCGAACGGTCATGCCGTGCACTCCTTTCCGGATGCGGCCGGTGCCGGACGCGGGGTGGGGTCGACGAGGACGGTCTCGTCGCGCACGAGGACGGGATAGACCGGCTGGCAGAGGTCCTGGTCCTCTTCGTATCCGGTCTCGAGATCGAAGCGCCACTGGTGGCCGGGGCAGATGACCCGGCCGTGCAGGAGCGTGCCCTTCACGAGCGAACGGTCCTGATGGATGCACAGGTCGGCGAAGGCGTAGATGCGGTCGTTCGCATGGAACAGTGCGATCGCGAGGCCGTCGACCTCCACGCGGAGTTTGCGGCGTCGGGTCACCTCTTTCACCGTGGCGACGGCGACCCAGGTCGGGGACTCTGCGGCGGCGTCGGCGCCGGCGGTCCCGCTGCCCATGATTTCGGTGGACATGCTTCTCCTTCGCTCGTGTGCGAGACCGGGAGCGGAAGCCGCGAGCGACTTCCGCTCCCGCGCATCGGATCAGGCGGACGCCAGCTCCAGATCGGGGGCGACGTACGTGTCGTACAGACCCTTCGTGTACGAGAAACGCATCTCCGCTCCCCAGCGGACGAGCTGCAGGCAGCGCTGCTGCAGCTGCGGGGTGTCGGCGCAGTCCAGGACGATCTGGTAGCCGCGCTCACCGTGCACCACGTCCGAGGTGATGTGCAGGTCGAAGAACTCGATCTCGTCCTCGGTGAAGCCGTACACCTCGCGGAGCGGGACGATCTGCTTCTTGTAGATGCTCGGCACCTGGGATTCGAGACCGACGACCAGGGCCGCGGTGGCGACGACGAAGTGCTCGCGCTGGGACACCGCGTAGCACCAGGCCTGCAGTCCGCGGGTGACCGCGTTCATGTTGTTCGGGTCCTCGACGCGCTCCTTGGTGGTGCCGCACGCCTCGGCGAACTTGATGAGCAGGTCGGTGTGCCGGATGTCGGCCAGCTCCTCCTCGTACATGTTCTGGAGGGTGAAGTCCTTGGCGTCGGTGAAGTGATCGGGGGTGTTGGAGTAGATGTTCGCCAGGTAGTCGGCGAAGGGGCCGACGTAGTGGTAGTGGTTCTCGGCCCACCGGGCGAAGTGGTGCTTCTCGAGCTTGCCCTCGGCCCACGCCTTGCTGAACGATGCGTTCTTCGCCTCGCGTCCCTTGATGGCGTCTTCGAGTGCGGCGCGGAATTCGTCGCGTCCGAGCAGTTCGGTCATGATGATGCCTTTCGATGAGGAGGTCGTGCGGGGGATGCGATCAGGCGTTGATCGCGGAGGTCAGGGCTTCGAATTCGGCGATCATGGCGGCGCCGACCGCCTTGTCCTGCTCGCCGTTGCCGCCGCTGATGCCGACGGCGCCGACGATCTGTCCGTCGTAGACGAGGGGGAAGCCGCCGACGAAGATCGCGAACTTCCCGGGGAGCATGTGGCTGATGCCGAACGCTTCGTTGCCGGGGAGGGCGGGTCCGTTGGGACCCTCGTTGAACAGGTGGGTGGCGCGCTCGTGGCCGGCGGCGGTGAACGCCTTCGCCATGGCGATCTCGACGCCGGTGAGGCGGGCGCCGGGAAGCCGGTGCAGAGCAATGACGTTCGCGCTCTCGTCGCAGACGCAGAGGGTCTGCTTCACGCCGATCTCCTCGGCCTTCGCGCGGCCGGCGTCCAGCAGGGGGAGTGCGTCGTCGAGGGTGATGCGGTGGATTCGATGCATTGGTCTCCACTTTCGAAGTCGGGTCGGAGAGTCGGACGATTCCTGGTCCGCGTCGGGATCCGTGTGCGTCCCGCCGATGCCGCGTCGCTGAAGTGTCGGCGGGTGCCGGAGCGGTGGAGCGGTGTGTCCGGCGTGGCTCATTTCTAACAGGACCGTGCGCCGATGGGGACGGTCAGGATCACCGTTGTTTTCGGTATTCGATGTACACAGTGCACATGTGTCTGGGACGCATGACTCTGGTATCTGGTGTAGAAAGTGCACACCGCCACGGTGTCGACGGGTCCACCCCCTCACGGCCCGCCGATGCTCCCGATGGAAGCAGGTCCCCATGGAATCGAGCCCGCGTCTGACAGTCCGAGGGCTGCTCGACGAACCGCTCATGGAGGGCGCCCGGGTCGTGGATCGGGAGGCCGATCTCGACCGGGCGCTCACCTGGGTGCTGCCGTTCGGCGAGGTCGTCGGCCGATTCGACGATCTCACCGGCGTCGCCGTGTACATGCGGCCGGAGGCACTGGCCGACAGTGCGCACGCCCTGTCCGCGCTCGCGGCCCGCGGCGCGGCGGCCCTGGTCGTCGACGGCGCGGTGCCCGCCGGAATGTCCTGGCCGGCGGGGTTGGTGGTGATCGAACTCGACCTGCCCGTCGGATTCGCGGCGCTCAACCGGTTGCTCGCCGAGCGGTCGCTGATGCAGGAAGTGCACGTCATGCGCTATTCCGCGCACGTGCACTCGACGCTCGCCGGTCTGCTGCACCGCGGCGCGGGGCTGACCCTGCTCGTCAAGGAGGTCTCGGCGCTCGCACAGCATCCGGCGATCGCGCTCGACGCGCGTGGTCAGGCCGTCGCCTTCCACGGCGTGGATGCCGCTCGGGCGGAAGAGATCTCGGAGATCCTGCACAAGCAGCTGTCGACGGTGACGGCCGCGGAGCGTCACGCCCACCACGACACCCGCGTGCTGGAGGAGGTCGTCGGTGGCACACCCTGGACGTGCACGGCGAGCACCATCCGACTCGGCAAACGGTTCGAGGGCTGGGTGGTCGTTCTCGCGTCGGGGACGTCTCCCGGACCGCACGAGCTGGCCCAGCACGCGGTCGTCACCGAACAGGCGACGGCGATCATCGGATCGGAGATGCTGCGGCAACGCAGCGTCGACGAGGCCGAGGAACGGGCCCGCGGCGATTTCGTGCAGGCGCTGGTGCACGGCAGTTTCACCAGCCAGCACGACATGCAGGCGCGCGCCGAGTACCACGACATCGACCTCACCTCGTCGTTCGCGGTCTTCGTCGCGCCCGGTTACGGGGAGAACCCGGCCGGTCCGGGCGGCGACGAATCCGGTGGACTGTTGCGGTTGGCCCGGTACGCGGCCAGCGTCCTGCCCCACCCGTCGGTGCGCTCGTACGTCACGGTGATCGGCGACGTCCTGGTGGTGGTGCGGTCGCTCCGCTACCGCGACCCGCGCGACGTCGAACTCGAGATCGCCGAGTACGCCGACGCGGTGTCGCAGGACCTGTCCCGTCGGCGCGTGCGCCCGGTGCCCGTCGCCCACGGCGCTCCGGCCGTCGGCGCGGACCAGATCCGGGAGAGCTACCGGCAGGCCCGCGTGGCGCTCGGCATCGGGCAGCGGCTCGGGATGTCGGGTTCGGTGGCCTACCGCGACCTGCGGGGTTACGGCGTGCTCGAGCTGGTCGCCGAGACCGATCGCAGCCGCAGGTTCGTCGGCGACGTCTTCGGGACGCTCAAGCCCGGCACCGACCTGTACGACACCCTGCTGGCCTATCTGGCGGCGGGCGGGAACGTCAACGCGGCGGCGCGCGAGTTGTCGGTGCACCGCAACACCATGCTGTCGAAGCTCGACCGGATCTCCCGCGCGATGGCGATGGACGTCCGGCTGCCGGAGAATCAGTTCACGGCCTGGCTCGCCGTCCGTCTCGAGCTTCTCGACCGACTGCGTACCTCGGTCGAGAACGAGATCAACTACCGCTGAGGGCGGTCGACTCGGAGCCGGTCGTTGCGTGGTCCTCGGGGTCCGCCCCCAGGAACGACGCGGCGAACCCCGCGCACACGACCACGGCGCACACCGCGAAGAGCGGTCCCACCGTCCACGAACCGAACGCGACGGTCACCCACGCGGCCCCGACGGCCGAGCCGCCGAAACGGATCAGGTTGAACACCCCCAGCCCCGTCCCACGCTCGCCCGCCGGGGACCGCGTCGAGCCGGCCGCCGCGGGGGTCTGCACGGCAGCGATGCCGGCACCGGTCATCGCCAGGACGGTCGCCACGAGCCACAGCCGCGGTTCGTCCGCCGAGAGGACGACGGCAAGCGCGATCTGACCGACGAGCAGCACCACCAGTCCCGCCCGCAACATGCGCCGTCCGCCGACGCGATCGACGGTGCGGCCGACCACCGGCGCGAGGGCCGCCATGACCGCAGGCAACGCGAACAGGATCGCTCCGGCCGTGGCCGTCGACGCACCCGTCGCGTGCAACCGCAGTGGGACCGCCAGCAGAGCCGCGCCCAGGCAGAACATCTGCGCGAAGGCGGCGGCCGCGCTCCGCGCGAACCTGCTCTCGACCAGCAACCGGACGTCGACGAACGGTACGTCCGCACGTAGGCAGTGGACGACGAAACCGACCAGTACGACGATCGAGACCGCCAGGGCGATCCCCGCGACGGACGTGGGAACGCCCGCTTGCCCGAACATGCTCAGTCCCAGCACGACTCCGGCGGAGCCGAGCGTCAGGGCGATCGCACCGGGCACGTCGAGGGTCATCCTGCGACCGGGGAAGATCGGGATCCAGCGCAGCGTTCCGGCGAGCCCGATCAGTGCAATCGGGATCATCGGGACGAATACCCATCGCCAACCCCAATGTCCCGCAACGAAACCGCCGAGGGTGGGGCCGATGGCCTGACCGAGTCCGTTGACGGTGGCCCACGCACTCACCGCGCGTGCGCGTCGGTGCGCGCCGAACAACCATGCGATCAATCCCATGACCGCGGGGGCGAATGCGGCGGCCGCGACTCCACCGAGGGCGCGCCAGGCCACGAGGATCTCGAGGGTCGGCGCCGTCGCCGCTCCGGCAGCACAGATCGCGGTGCCGAGCAGGGCGCCGCAGTAGACGCGACGCCGACCGTATCGGTCACCGATGTACCCTGCAAGGGGCATTGTCGCAGCAAAAGTGAGAAGGAACCCGACGGCCAGGAGTGCGCCGTCTTCGAGGCTTGCGTCGAAGTCGGAAAGTATCTGTGGCAGTGGGACATTGATGATGTTGTTGCTCAATGTCCCGACGAGGGTTCCGGCGAGCAGTGCGGACAGGGCCAGAGGAGTGCCCGTATCCGTCTCGGCGGCCGGCGCTGCCGGTGTATCGGTGCGAGTGGTCATCGAACTCTCCGGAACCTCGGGGAACTGCGCGGCACGGTTCGTGCCGTCGAACCACTTTCGCACTGCGCTACCGTCGGATGCATCGCCATCGCGGAGTGAAGGTGCACATCGGATCCGGGTGAGCCGGTGCAGGGTGCACATTCGACGACGTCGTGAGGGCGGCGCGGGGCGCGCGACACATGTTCGTAGCAATATTTCACACCGGAGCGCCTCGTCGTCACGAAATCGCAAAAGTGGAACACAGTGCACAACTAGCGTGGCGGGCACTGTGCACCGTTCTCGTTGACCGAGCACGGGCCGTAGCGGAAAGTTCCCCCAATACATCGAGTTCCCATTCACCGTCCACGAACACAGCCCGACTCGTTCCACCCCCCTGTCGAAGGAATCGCCTTGGACGTACAACTCACCGCCGCGCACTGGGTCTACCTGGCCGGCATCCTCGTCATCCTGGCCACCATGGCCCTGCGGAAGAACATCGTCGTTCCTGCAGTCGTCGCAACCTTCCTGACCGCACTGACGTTCTCCGGCAGCATCGTCACGGGACTGTCGGCCATCTTCAACGCGAGCCTCGTCGCGGCGAAGGAACTGTTCAACATCTTCCTCATCATCGCGATGGTCACGGCCATGCTCGGCGCGCTGCGCCAACTCGGTGCCGACCGGATGATGGTCGCGCCGTTCCGGCGGGTCATGCGTGCGGGCACCAGCAGCTTCCTCGTCCTCGCCGCGGTCACCTACGTGATCTCCCTGTTCTTCTGGCCCACCCCGGCCGTGCCCCTCGTCGGCGCGGTGCTCATCCCCGTCGCGATCCGCGCGGGCATGTCCCCGCTGTCGGTGGGCATGGTGATCGCGATCTGCGGTCAGGGCATGGCACTGTCCTCGGACTACATCATCAAGGTGGCGCCCGGTATCTCCGCATCGGCGGCCGGCGTCGAGGCCGATGCCGTCGCGGACAAGGCCATGGTCCTGTCCCTGATCGTCGGCGGCACGGCTCTGCTGATCACCTACCTCGTGCAGAAGCGGCACTGGCGTGCGCCGTCCCCCGACCTCCTCGTCGAGTGGGAGGCCGCAGCCGACCGCGGCATCGGCGACACCCGTGGTGGCGACGACTCCTCGGGTGGCGGGGGTGGCTCCCGTCCTCCGCGTCGGCCGGAACCGGCCGGTGGCCCCAGCGGCGGCGGAGAGCAGGTGGCGACGGCCACGGCGGTGCTCGTGGCGCCGTCCGACCCGAACGCCGACCCCGACGCCGAGGCGGAGAAGGAACGCCGCGGTACCGCGAAGGCGTTCGCGATGCTTGTGCCGCTGGCCTACCTCGCGTTCATCGTCTACCTGATGCTGGGCAAGTTCACCGAGGTCGTGCCGCCGCTGCAGGGTGGTGACGCCGCCGCGATCGTGGGTGGGATCGCAGCGCTGATCCTGTTCGCCGCCGCAGCGTCGACCGACCGCGGAGGTTTCCTCGAGACCACTTCGGACCATCTGGTCGACGGCCTGGTCTTCGCCTTCAAGGCCATGGGCTGCGTCCTCCCGATCGCGGGCTTCTTCTTCATCGGCAATCCGGAGTTCGCGGGACCGATCCTCGGCATCTCCGCCGACGCCGCGGGCCCGGCGATCCTGTTCGACCTCGTGACCACGGTGCAGTCGCACCTTCCGCAGAACGCCTTCATCACGTCCTTCGGCATCCTGCTCATCGGCCTCGTCGCCGGACTCGACGGGTCCGGATTCAGCGGACTGCCCCTCACCGGCGCGCTGTCGGGTGCTCTCGGCCCCGCCGTCGACGTCGACCCCTCGACGCTCGCGGCGATCGGTCAGATGGGCAACATCTGGGCCGGTGGCGGCGTCATCATCGCCTGGTCCTCGCTGGTCGCGGTGGCCGGTTTCGCCCGGGTGCCCGTGCTCGATCTCGCCCGCAAGTGCTTCCTGCCGGTGATGGCGGGGCTGATCCTCTCGACCGTCTTCGCAGTCCTGGTGTTCTGACGACGGCGCGTGTTCCGACGGAAGCGGCCGGGTCCCTGCTTCAGGGGCCCGGTCGCTCCGGCAGGGTCAGGATCCGGTAGCCGAGTTCGTGGAGTCGGCGATGCTCGGTCCACCGGTCCCGGGTCCACGCCGGCTCGGTGTGCGCGGCGATGACAGCCGCGGTGGTGGAGGCGTGCAGGTCGAACTCGAGGTCGCGGCGCAGTTCGGGCAGTTCGCGCGCGTCCGTCGACGCGGCGATCCTCGTGACGGCGTCGCGGACGCGGCCGTCGGCGAAGACAAGGACGCGGCGGTGGGCCCGGGGAAGTACGCCCCACAGCACCGCGAGCGCGACGAGGACGCCGACAACGGTCTCGAGGAAGCGGTCGCGCGCGACCGTCATCAGATCGCCGGGGGCGCCCAGCCCGCCGAGGACGACGACGAGCGGGGTGATGAAGACCATCGCCAGGCCGTAGTTCCGCACCAGGAACATCTCGGTGCCGGCCATCACCGCGGCCAGCACCACGACGAGGGCGACCCCACCGGGATGGAAGGGCGTCAGGCAGGCCACCAGGACGAGCCCGAGCACGGTGCCGAGGAAGCGGTGCGCCGCCCGGTATGAGCCGAGGATCCGGTCCGGTCCCTGATGCAGGATCATCGCGGCCGTGATGACCGCCCAGTCGGGGCGTCCGACGCCCAGCGCGATGGCGATCGTCCCGGCGAGAGGTCCCGCGACGAGCAGGCGCACGGCGATCGTCGCCGACCGGCTGCGGAGGTGCGCGGCGCGCGCGAGGCGGTACCGCACGGAGGGGCGTCGCAGCGGGGTCCGCAGTCGCAGATCGTCCTCCGGAACCGCCTCGTCCCGCGGACGCTCGTCCAGTGTCTCCGCGCATCGGAGGTGCGCCGCGCGCAGCGTCTGCTCCAGCGGATGCCCCGAATCGACGAGTCCGGCGTCGTGCAGGCACTGCCAGGCCGCGTGCAGATCGTGGACCGCGGCGCGGCGATTGCCGGGCGAGTTCTCCTCGAAGACCGCGTCGACGGCGGAGACCGCAGCGGCCACCGCGATGCGTTCCGGAGTTCGCGGCCGGACCGGGGCGCCGGACAGGGAGACCACGACGGCCGTCCCCGCGCCGATCGCGGTCCAGGCAGAGACCGTCGGGACGGACACTCCCAGTGCGGGGAGAGCGGACGCGATCTCGAGGGACAACAACATCAGGAAGGCGCCGGGCGCACCCATCCGCAGCGCGTCGACGACGAAGGCGCACCCCGCGACGGTCGCGGTCATCGCCGCGACGACCAGCAGGTACCACCACGTCGACCCGCCTGCGGCCAGTTCGTGGTGGACGACCGAACCTGCGAGGGCACCGATCGTCGCCAGCGTGACGAGCACCGTCCCGATGACGGCGACCGCTCGGGCACGGACGCGATAGGGGCGTTGCTCGCCGTAGACGACGGCGAAGGCGCCGAGTGTGGCGATGGCGGAGACGGCGCCGAATCCGAGGGCGACGCCCACGAGACCGGGCACCGCGACCGTGGCGGCTGCGCGTGCGGCGCCGGGCCACCGGCGTCCCTGCCGGGGAACCGACAGCATCGCCGTCCGCAGCGGGGCGGGTGTGGGCAGCGGCAGGTCGACGACCCGATGATCTCCGCTCGCTTCCGCCACGTCGTATCACCTTAGGAACCGACGGGGCACTGCTCACCGTCGGCAGGCGCGCATGAGGCGCAGGTCACTGGGCTGATCCGCCGCATTCTCCGACGGAATATTCGACCCGGAATTCCGCGGCGTTCGAATTGCGAACGTATCGAATTCGCCGGTGGAAAATGCGTCGACTCGCATATTTATCGTAAATAGGATAGAAGAGGGGAGCGCCTGTTTCGAAGTCGGGGGAAATTCGCCCGGCCCCGTGAAAGGACATTCCATGACACTCAATGTTGTGCTGTTGTTACTGGTACTGGCTGCGGCCTTCGCGTCCGTCGCCGCTCTTCATTCGGCGGACGAGCGCCGCACCCGAAATCCCTGAGTGAATTCGGGGCGACGCGGATCCGGCAGCCCACGGAAATGTCCGCGTCGACATCCTCCGGTCGTAGGGGAGGTTGTGCGCGTTTTCGTCGGGAGAATCGCACACAACCTCCCCTCGGTTGTGGTAGGCACACGGTGCCTGCCCGGGAGAGCGCGAACTGTGATCCCGGAAGGTCGGGACAGCCGTCCCTTCCACCCGGGACACCGGGCACCGGATCGTTCCTTCCACGACGCGCAGGGCGTCGCACCGATCCGAAGGGACCCGCATGAACACTCTCGGCACCGAGACCGAACCCCTTGCGCCGATCGCGCCCGACCGTCGTGGCCCCGGTTCGCTCTGGGCGTGGACGGGTGCGGTCGCCGGACTCGCCGGCGTCGTGGGCATCCAGGCGAGCATGGCGATGGGCGCGGCGTACGACGAGCGCACCGCCGGCAACGCGATGGCGATCATGACCGAGTTCGCCGGGCAGCGCACGGCCATGCTCGTCATGCACCTGACGCTGATGGTGTCGACGACGCTGCTGCTCGTCTTCGCCGCCGGACTGCAGCGCCGGCTGCGCGCCGGCACTCCGGAGTTCAGCCTCGTGCCGACGGTCGCGGCCTTCGGTCTCGTGCTCACCTCGGTCGCAACCCTCATGGGCACCGGACTCGACACCGAGCTGCTGTTCGGCCTCGGCAACACCGATCGGATGGTGCCCGAGGTGGCAGTCTTCGCCTCGCACTGGATGGGCACCATCCCGTGGCTGTGGGTCGGTGCCGGCGTGAGCGGTGTCGCGGTTGCGGTGGCGGCCCTGCGTCACCGCGCGGCGCCCCGGTGGATCGGTTGGGCGAGCATCGTTCTCGGTGGCCTGACACTGCTCCTCGGCATCTCCCCGCTGCAGTACATGGCGGGCTTCACCGGCCCGGTGTGGGTGCTGGTGGCCGGAGTCGGATTCGCCCTCGCGGACCGGCGTGCACGTTAGTGCCACTGCGAGGGGACCAGCGGCGTATACCTGCCGCATCAAGGACACAGTGGTGCATACTCACCGCACCATGAAGGACGCAGTCGCGACGAACGGATCGGCGGGTACCGGGGCTCCGGTACCCGCCGCCGTCGTGGCCGTCGCCTCCTGGCTGCTCGCCGTCGCGGCCGTCGTCGTGTTCGTCGCGGCACGGCCCGCGCTCGATTCCGACCAGCTGTTCTTCCTCGTCGACGTCGTCGGAGCCGCCGTCTACGGGACGGTCGCCGGAGTGATCCTCGCCCGCCGGGTCCACGCCGTGCCGATCCTGTTGGCCGTCGCGTCGATCGGCGTCGGTGTGGCAGCGATGTCCTACAGCTGGACCCAGCTCGCCCTCGTCCGCCCCTAACTGCCCGTCGGATTCCTCGGTCCGCTGCAGAACACCACCTGGATCCCCGGGACACTCGCGTTGTTCCTGGTGGTGCCGTGGCTCGTCCGCGACCGTCCGGCCGATCCCGTGGTGCGGGCCGGGATCGACGTCGGCGTCCTGACGATCGCCTGGTTCTTCTGGGCCCGCACCTTCACCGACATCGCCGACATCTGGTTCGTCGGACCCGTTGTGGCCGTGGGGTTCCTGACCGCCGGGCACGTCGAGTGGCGTCGCCGTCACGCCCCGGCGGGCGAACGATCCGGGACGGGATGGCTCGCGCTCGGCAGTGCCCTGATGACGGCCTCGTACATCCCCCTGGCGGTCCCGGACGTGCCGTGGATGCTCACACCGCTGCTGCACCTCGCGACGCAGGCCTTCTATCCCGTCGCGATCCTCGCCGTCGTACTGCGCCAACGACTCTGGGGCATAGACCTCGCGGTCGGTCGCGCCGCGCTCGCCGGCAGTCTCACCGCCGTGCTCGTCACCTGCTATCTCGCGGTGACGGTCGCAGTGTCGCTGGTGCTTCCGAACGAATCTGTCTTCGCCCAGGCGGTCGCCGCCACCGCCGTCGCACTGGCCGTGCAACCCGCGCGGATGTGGCTCGACCGGAAGGTGCACCGCCTCGTCTACGGCGACGGCGTCGACCCGGCACGCGCCGTGCGGATCCTCGGGCGGCACTTCGCCGGTGCCGCTTCGCCCGACCTGCTGTTGGGCGAACTGGCCGCCGGCATCGGTACCGCACTGCGCCTCGAATCGGTCGAGGTGCGCCGCGGCGGCGACGTGATCGCACGCTGGGGGACCGCGACCGGACCCGTCGAGGAGGTGCCGGTCGGTGACGGCGACGCCACCCTCGCCGTCACCGCACCCCCGGGCGAATCGCTCGGGACACGCAGCAGGCGGGCGCTCACCGAACTCGCGACCGTCGTCGACGCCGGGCTCGTCGTCCTGCGGTCGGCCGAGGACCTCGAAGAAGCACGTCGCCGCCTCACCGAGGTGAGACTCGAGGAACGCCGCACCATTCGCCGCGAACTGCACGACGGCCTCGGCCCGTCGCTCGCCGGGGTGCGGCTCGGCCTGCAGGGCGCACGCAATCTCGTCACCACCGACCCGGACGCCGCGGCCGGACTCGTCGACGAACTGCTCCGCGAACTCGACCGGCAGGTCGACGGTGTGCGCGAACTGTCGCGCAGTCTGCTGCCCCCGGTCCTCGACGAACTCGGCCTCACCGCCGCACTCGACGAACTCGTGATCACCCACGCCCGCGCGGGATTCCGCGTCGACCTGCGGTCCGACCTCCCCGCCGGGATGTCCGGCCCGATCGCGTGGGCCGCCTACGGCATCGCCTCCGAGGCGATCATCAACGCACGACGGCATTCCGGTGCCGACGAATGCACCGTGCGGGTCGCGGCGGAGGGCAACGTGCTGGTCCTCGACATCGTCGACGACGGACGAGGACTGACGGCCGGCGCACGCGTCGGTGTGGGGACGCAGAGCATGCGGGAGCGGGCCAGGGAGGTCGGAGGAACGGTGGGTATCGAGCCCGGCGACCCGCGCGGTGTCGTGGTGCGGGCACGGCTACCCTGGTCCGAATCATGAGCGACAACGGAGCGATACGCGTTGCGGTCGTCGACGACCATCCCGTCTTCCGCCTCGGTATGGCGGCACTGCTGGGCACGCTCGACGGGATCGACGTCGTGTGCCAGGCGAGTTCGGTGGGGGAGTCGCTCGAGGTCGTGACCGGCGATGTCGACGTCGTGCTCATGGACATCGAACTCGGCGACGGGTCGGGGATCGACGCGACCCGCAGCATCCTCCGGAAGTCGCCGGGCACCCGGGTCCTGATGGTCACGATGCACGAGGACGAGGACATCCTCGTCGCGTCGATCCGTGCCGGTGCGTCGGGTTATCTCGTCAAGGGGGCCGATCCGTCGGGGGTCGAACGGGCGATCCGGGCCGTGGCCGACGGCGAGATGATCGTCGGTGCGGCGGTCGCGGCGAAAGCCCTTGCGGCGGTCGCGACCTCCCGCAACACCTCGGCGGCCTTCCCGGATCTGACCGAACGGGAGCGGGAGATCCTCGACCTCGTGGCCCGCGGACTCGACAACGCCGCGATCTCCCGCCGGCTCGTGCTCAGCCAGAAGACGGTGCGCAACCACGTATCGAACATCCTCGGCAAGATCGGTGCGGCCGACCGGGCGAGCGCGATCGTCCGTGCGCGGGAAGCAGGCCTGGGCGTCGACTGATCTGCCGCTCAGGGAGTGACGGTCGTGACGAACGACATCCGGTCGCCGCGGTAGAGCGACCGGCGGTGCTCGATCGGGACGTCGTTCTCGTCGTAGGAGATCCGCTCGAGCAGCAGCATCGGTGTGCGGGTGTCGGCGTCGAGCAGCGCCGCCTCGCGCCCATCCGGCAGCGTGGTCTCGATCCGCTCGACCGCCCGCGCGAAGGTGATTCCGTAGGAACGGATCGCGGCGTACAGCGACGACGACGGATCCAGCGTGCGGCGCAGATCCGGAAAGCGTTGTGCGGGAAGGCGCGTGCGTTCGAGCCCGACATGCACTCCGTCGGTGAGCAGGACGCGTTCGAGTTCGAGGACGGGATCGCCGGGTTCGAGACCGAGGCGGCAGGCCAGTTCGTCGTCGGCGACGAGGTCGGTCCACGCGACGAGCACACGTCCGGCACTGCGCCCTTCGAGCAGGGCGGCCTCGGTGTAGGAACCGATGACGAGGGGCTGGACGATCTTGGGTCCGGCGACGACGGTGCTGCGCCCCCGCCTTTCGATGCGGCCGTCGACGAGCAGTTCTCGCAATGCCTGACGGACGGTTTCGCGGGCGACGTCGAATCGGGTGGCGAGATCGCGCTCGGAGGGGACCTGATCTCCCACACTGAGCTGGTCGAGAAGGCACTCGACCTGGCGGCGCACGACCTGGTGCTTGAGGGTGCGCGCTTCGCGAACGACGGTGGCCACACATCCAGCGTAACCGAATTCCGGTCTATACCAACTGTTCACCGGGCGTTCGCCGAACCATCCCCATATGGTCTAGACCATCCGCCACTGTCGTCCCCATGCGAATCCTGATCATCGGTGGCGGCATCCTCGGCACCGCACACGCCGACGCCGCCGTCCGTCGCGGACACGACGTCCTGCACCTCGAACGCGAACCGGAAGCGCGCGGCGCCACCGTGCGGAACTTCGGACTCGTCTGGGTCTCCGGTCGCACACGCGGCGAACTCGACGCCACCCTGCGGTCCCGCGAGCTGTGGGAGGACCTCGGCGCCCGCGTTCCCGACGTCGGTTTCCGAGTGAACGGTTCGCTGACGCTGCTGCGCACCGACGCCGAGGTCGCCGTCGCCGAGGAAGCGATCGCACGCGACGACGCGCAGCGACGGGGATTCGCCCTGCTCGATGCGGACGAGACGCGCCGCCGTAACCCCGCGCTACGCGGCAAGTTCCTCGCGGCACTGCACTGCAGCACCGACGCCACCGTCGAATCCCGCATCGCGCTCCCGGCGATCCGGCAACATCTCGCCACCTCGGGCCGCTACCGGTTCCTGCCGTCCACCGAGGCCCGGGACGTCTCCCGCACGCCCCACGGGACCGTGAAGGTGCGCGACGACCACGGCACCGTGCACGAGACCGACCTCGTTCTCGTCTGTCCCGGCGCGACACTCGGTGGCCTCGCCCGCGACCTCGCCGGCGACCTGCCGTTGCGCAGGGTCCGGCTGCAGATGATGCAGACCGCACCGCTCGGCGAAGACCTCACCACGTCGATCGCCGACGGCGACAGCCTGCGCTACTACCCGGGATTCGCCGGTACCGCCCTCGACGACCTCACCGCCTCCGAAGAGCAACGACCCGTCGCCGCACGGCATCGCATGCAGTTGCTGTGCGTCCAGCGCCTGCACGGCGGCCTCACCATCGGCGACACCCACGCCTACGACGAGCCGTTCGACTTCGACGTCGACGAAGAACCCTACGACCACCTCGTCGCGGTGACGGAGGAGTTCCTCGGCCGGCGACTGCCGCGCGTCGTCCGGCGCTGGGCCGGTGTGTACAGCCAGTGCATCGACCCCACGGCGCTCGTGCACCGCACGAAGGCCGACGAGGACGTGTGGGTCGTCGCCGGTCCGGGTGGCCGCGGTATGACCCTCGGCCCCTATCTCGGCGAGGAGACCGCCGACCTTCTCGGCCTCTGACATCCCGGAACGGGACGCCCCGAAACCCTTGGAGAAGAACATGACCATCCGACTCGCCGTGCTCGACATGGCCGGAACCACCGTCGCCGACGACGGACTCGTCGTTCGCGCATTCGACGAGGCGGCCACCGCCGTCGGCCTTCCCGCGAGTGGCCCGGACCGGGACGACGCACGCCGATACGTCCTCGACACCATGGGGCAGTCGAAGATCGTCGTATTCCGCGCACTGTTCGGCAGCGACGAACGTGCCCGGATCGCCAACGACGCCTTCGAACGCGCCTACGAACGATTCGTCGACCAGGGCGACGTCTCTGCCGTCCCCGGCGCCGAGAAGGCGATCACGCAGCTGCGTGAGGCCGGCGTGAAAGTCGTACTCACCACCGGATTCAGCCGATCCACCCAGGACAGGCTGCTCGATGCACTCGGCTGGCGCGACCTCGCCGACCTCGCTCTCACGCCCGCCGACGCCGGTCGCGGACGCCCCTACCCCGACATGATCCTCACCGCCCTGCTGCGCACCGGTACCGACGATGTCCGTGACGTCGCCGTCGTCGGGGACACGGCAGGAGACATCCTGTCCGGTCTGCGTGCCGGCGCCTCCGTCGTCGCCGGAACCCGCACCGGCGCCCACGACGAGGCGACGCTCCGCGAAGCGGGAGCCACACACGTTCTCGACTCGATCGCCGATCTGCCTGCTCTGCTCCTCGCTTGACCCCCGACGCCTGACCCCCGACACGAAGGACACCCCCCATGCGTTCCCTGTCGTCCCGGCGCGCCGTTGCCTGTGCCGGTCTCGCCGCCGGACTCACCCTCGCCCTGACAGCCTGCGGTGGTTCGGATCCCGACGCGCTCACCGAACAAGGCTTCCCAGAAACCCTCACGCTCGGTGCGATTCCGGCCGAGAACTCGTCCGACCTGAAGGCGAGTTACGAACCGCTGCTGAAGATGCTCGAGGACGAGACCGGATCGACCGTCGAGTTCGTCCAGGCCTCCGATTACGCGGGCGTGGTCGAAGGCATGATTGCCGACAACGTCGATCTCGCCTTCTTCGGTCCCTTCGCGTACGTCGTCGCACAGCTCAACGGCGCCGACACCACCCCGCTCGGCGCCGTGGTGCAGGATCCGAGCGCCGAACCCGGTTACCGCTCCTACGGTCTGACGCAGTCCGGCAACTCCGGGATCGACAGTATCGAGGACTTCGCGGACAAGGACGTGTGCTTCGTCGATCCCGGTTCGACGTCCGGATTCCTGTACCCCTCGGCAGGACTCATAGAAGCGGGAGTCGTCGGATCGGGAACCGAGCAGGATCTCGTCGCCGGCCTGACCCCCGTCTACGCCGGCGGACACGACGCCTCCGCACTGGCGATCGCAGCGGGCGACTGCGATGCCGGCTTCGCGTTCGACACCATGGTCGACAAGACCATGATCGAGAGCGGCGACCTTCGGGAAGGCGAACTGAAGAAGGTCTGGGAATCCGAGACGATCGCCGGATCCCTGTTCGTCGGCGACAATTCCCTCGGCACCGAGGTCGTCGAACGACTCGCCGGCATCCTCACCGAGAAGGGCAACGCCGACTACCTGCGCGCACAGGGATACTGCGACGGCGAATGCCGCATCACCGACGAACGTGCCTGGGGTGTCGTGCCCGCGACCGACGCCGACTACGACGGGGTACGCCACGTCTGCGAGATCACCGGTTCCGAGAAGTGCAAGGGCTGACGATGAACATCGATCCCACCCACCAGGTCGCCGGCGACGATCTCGTTCTCTCCGCCCGCGGTGTCACCAAGGAATTCGGCACCACCACCGCGCTGTCCGGCGTCGATCTCGACGTCCACCGCAGCGAACTGGTCGTGCTGCTCGGCCTGTCCGGCTCGGGGAAGTCGACCTTCCTCCGGTGCCTGAACGGTCTGCACCCCGTCACCGAGGGCAGCATCGACGTCTCCGGGACGCGGGTCGACCTCGCGTCGCGCCGTGAACTGCGGTCGCTGCGCAGGAACGTCGGATTCGTCTTCCAGCAGTTCAATCTGGTCGGACGGCTCAGCTGCCTCGAGAACGTACTCATCGGCGGACTGGGCAGACTGTCGCTGCCCCGCTACGGGGCACTCACCTACCCGAAGGCCATGCGTGTCGAGGCGCGGGAGCATCTCGACCGGGTCGGTCTCGCCGACCTCGCGGACCGGCGCGCCGACACGCTTTCGGGAGGCCAGCAGCAGCGCGTCGCGATCGCGCGGACCCTCATGCAGCGGCCCACGGTCCTGCTCGCCGACGAACCCGTCGCCTCCCTCGACCCGGAGAACGCCGGCGTGGTCATGGACCTGCTGTTCCGGGTGTGCATGGAGGACAAGCTCACCGTCGTGTGCACTCTGCACCAGGTCGACCTCGCACTCGGGTGGGCACACCGCATCGTCGGTCTGCGCGACGGCCGCAAAGTGCTCGATCGCCCCGCGGTCGGTCTCTCACGCGACGAGGCCATGGAGATCTACCGGCGCGTCGAGCCCGCTTCCGACCCGCTCGGAGCCGGGTCGGCATGAGCATCCTCGCCCCACCCCGCACAGAGCCGACTCCCCACGACGCCGGTCGCGGCCGCCGGCGGACGATCACCGCCGGGTGGGCGATCGTCGCGGTCGCCGTCCTGGCATCGGCCGCGTATATCGATTTCGCGCCCGCGACCCTGCTCGACGGGCTCGATTCGACGGCCGGCCTGATCGAACGCATGCTGCCGCCGCGGCTCGACGATCCGGGCCGCATCGGTGTCCTCGCCCTCGAGACGCTGCTCATGGCGGTGCTCGGCACCGTCCTCGCGGCGGTCGCCTCGATCCCGCTCGCATTCCTCGCGGCACGCAACACGACACCGCATCCGGTGCTGTATCGCATCGCCCGTGCCGTCATCACGTTCTGCCGCGCCATGCCCGACCTGCTGTTCGCGGTCCTGTTCGTCCGCGCACTCGGAATCGGCGTGCTCCCCGGTGTTCTCGCGCTCGCGCTCCATTCGATCGGCATGCTCGGCAAGTTGTTCGCCGACGCGATCGAACAGACCGACGCCGGGCCGCGGGAAGCCGTGCGCAGCACGGGCGTCGGGTACGTCCGTGAGATGATCAACGCGGTTCTGCCGCAGGTCGTTCCGTCCTGGACCGCGAACTTCGTCTACCGCATCGACATCAACCTCCGAACCTCCGTCGTCCTCGGTTTCGTCGGTGCCGGCGGCATCGGGTTCGCGCTGCAGGACGCACTGCGCGGACTGGTCTATCCGCGAGCGCTCGGAATCGTGTGCGTGATCCTGGTGATCATCGCCGCGATGGAGGTCGTCGCCATCCTCGTCCGGCGCGCCCTGCTCACCCCCTCCGCGAACGGTCCCGGACGCGAACGTGTCTCACGTATCGTCTTCTCGGCCACCGTCGTGGGAGCCACGGTGCTCGCCCTGATCACTCTCCGTATCGACCCGCGCGAGCTGTTCACGTGGATCGGTCCGTCCCTCGAGGTCTTCACGCGTCTCGTGCCGCCGGACTTCGCCGCGGTGGGATGGGATCTCGCCGACGCGGTGCTGCAGACCCTCGCGATCGGTGCGGTCGCGACCGCCGTGGGCGCGGCGCTGTCACTACCTTTCGGAATCCTGGCTGCGGGCAACGTGTCGCCGCATCCCACCGTCTACGCATCCGCACGCGCCGTGATCCTCGTCGTGCGGGCCGTCCCCGAACTCGTCCTCGCGGTGATCTTCGTGGCCGCTATCGGACTCGGCCCCGTCGCCGGTGCATGCGCGCTCGCCGTCGGATCCGTCGGATTCCTCGGCAAACTCGTCGCCGACGCCGTCGAGGAGATCGACTCCGGTCCGCTCGACGCGGTCCGCGCCGTCGGTGGCGGATGGTGGAAGACCTTGTTCGCCGCGGTGATTCCCCAGGTGGTTCCGTCCGTCGTCGGTTCGACGCTGTACCTGCTCGACGTCAACATCCGCACCTCGACCGTTCTCGGTGTCGTCGGTGCGGGAGGCGTGGGATTCCTTCTCTTCGAAGCGGTCCGGACGCTGAACTTCGAATTCGCCGGTGCGATCGTGGTCATCGTGTTCGCCGTCGTGTACGTCATCGAAAGGGTGTCGGGATGGATCCGCTCGAAGGTCGTGTGAGCCGCACGGCGGTGTGGACGGGGACGGACATCGAGATGCGAGAGGTACCGGTACCGGCCCTGCGTGACGGCGACGTGCTCGTCCGTGTCCGGCTCGCCACGGTGTGCGGGAGCGATCTGCACACCGTGTCCGGACGACGCTGCGGCCCGGCGCCGTCGGTTCTCGGACACGAAGGGGTCGGGGAGATCGTTGCGGTCGGCCCGCATGCCACCTCGGACGTGGGGGAGCGGGTCGTGTGGAGCGTGACGCGCGTGTGCCACGACTGCGACCGCTGCCGATCCGGGCGCACGGCCAAGTGCAGATCGGTGACGAAGGTCGGTCACGAACCGTTCACCGGGCCGTGGCCGTTGTCGGGAACGTACTCCGAGTACATCGTCCTGCCCGCGGGCACGGAACTCGTGCCCGTCCCGGACCTGCTGCCCGACGTCGTCGCAGCTCCCGCCGCGTGCGCGACCGCCACAGCCGCCGCGGTGATCGACGCGGCCGGCGACCTCGCAGGACGCCGGGTCGTGGTGTGCGGTGCCGGAATGCTCGGTGTCACGGCCGTGGCCATGTGTGCGGAGGCCGGTGCCGAGGTCGTGGTCCTCGACGTCGATCCCCGGCGCACCGCGTGTGCCGGACGATTCGGAGCGGTCGCCGACAACGGTGGTCCCGTGGACGTCGCCCTCGACTTCTCCGGGTCGTCGGAGGCGATCGCCTCGCTCGTACCGCGCCTGGACATCGGTGGCCGCGTCGTCCTCGCCGGGTCGGTGGCTCCCGCCGCCGCAGTCCCTGTCGATCCGGAGGCGATCGTGCGCGGCTGGCTCACCATCAGCGGGGTGCACAACTACGAACCCCGGCACCTGCACGAGGCCGTGGCGTTCCTGACCCGCACGGTCGCCGTCCACCCCTGGGCCGAGCTCGTCGACGCGCCCGTTCCCCTCGCTGCGCTGGGAGAAGTCCTGCACAGAGGACGCGGCCTGCGGGCAGCGGTGGCTCCGTAGAGGGTTTCCTGACGTTCGGTTCGGTCACGGACACCGATCGCTTCGGTCCTTACCGCCGAGGGCCGTCCGCTTCTACCGTGGGGGAGGTTGGGCACGGCGGCCCTCTGCAGGGCCGTGGGTGCCATCGCTCCGCAAGCACGGGAAGGAACCTGCGCACTGTGACCACCGAGGCATTCATCTATGAAGCCATCCGAACACCACGCGGCCGAGGCAAGAAGACGGGGTCGCTGCACTCCGTCAAGCCGATCTCCCTGGTTACGGGCCTGATCGACGAGCTGCGTGTTCGCTTCCCCGACCTCGACGAGAACCGCATCTCCGACCTGATCCTCGGTGTCGTCGGCCCCGTCGGCGACCAGGGTGCCGACATCGCCCGCACCGCGGTCACCATCGCGAACCTGCCGGTCACCACCGGCGGCGTCCAGATCAACCGCTTCTGCGCGTCGGGCCTCGAGGCCGTCAACATGGCTGCGCAGAAGGTCCGCTCGGGCTGGGACGAGCTCGTCCTCGCCGGTGGCGTCGAGTCGATGTCCCGCGTGCCCATGGGCTCCGACGGTGGCGCGTGGATGCTCGATCCCGCCACCAACTACGACAGCTACCTCGTTCCCCAGGGCATCTCCGCCGACCTCATCGCGACCATCGAGGGCTTCACCCGCGAGGACGTCGACGCCTACGCACTGCGTTCGCAGCAGCTCGCGGCGGCAGCCTGGTCCGGCGGTTACTTCTCCAAGTCGGTCGTCCCGGTCAAGGACCAGAACGGTCTGACCATCCTCGATCACGACGAGCACATGCGCCCCGACACCACCCTCGAGGGTCTGGCCAAGCTGCAGCCGTCGTTCGCGACCATCGGTGAGATGGGCGGTTTCGACGCCGTGGCGCAGCAGAAGTACCACTTCGTCGAGAAGATCGACCACGTCCACCACGGCGGCAACAGCTCGGGCATCGTCGACGGCGCGGCACTCGTGCTCGTCGGTTCCGAGCAGGCCGGCAAGGACCTCGGTCTGACCCCGCGTGCCCGCGTCGTCGCCACGGCCACCTCCGGTGCCGACTCGACGATCATGCTCACCGGCCCCACGCCGGCCGCGCACAAGGTTCTCGCCGCGGCGGGCCTGACGGTCGACGACATCGACCTGTTCGAGATCAACGAGGCCTTCGCCTCCGTTGTCCTGAAGTTCCAGAAGGACCTGAACATCCCGGACGAGAAGCTCAACGTCAACGGCGGCGCCATCGCGATGGGCCACCCGCTCGGCGCCACCGGCGCCATGATCACCGGCACCATGATCGACGAGCTCGAGCGCCGCGGAGCCAAGCGCGCCCTCGTCACCCTGTGCATCGGTGGCGGCATGGGTGTGGCCACCATCATCGAGCGCGTCTGACACCGGAAGGAATTCGAACAACAGTGAGCGACAACATGATTTCCTGGGAGAAGGACGCCGACGGCATCGTCGTGCTGACCCTCGACGACCCCAACCAGGGCGCCAACACGATGAACGAGCTGTACAAGGCGTCGATGAAGGCCACCGTCGACCGCCTGTACGAGGAGCAGGACTCCATCACCGGTGTGGTGATCACCTCCGCGAAGAAGACCTTCTTCGCCGGCGGCGACCTGCGCAACATCATCGCGATCGGCCCCGACGACGCGCAGGCCGCGTTCGACGAGGTCCAGGGCATCAAGGCCGACCTGCGTCGCCTCGAGACCCTCGGTAAGCCCGTCGTCGCCGCCATCAACGGCGCGGCTCTCGGTGGCGGTCTCGAGATCGCTCTCGCGACGCACCACCGCATCGCCGCCGACGTCAAGGGCGTCCAGATCGGTTTGCCCGAGGCCAGCCTCGGCCTGCTCCCCGGTGGCGGTGGTATCACCCGCACCGTGCGCCTGCTCGGCATCCAGACCGCTCTGCTCTCGGTTCTGCTGCAGGGCAACAAGTACAACGCTGTCAAGGCCAAGGAGATCGGCCTGGTCCACGACGTCGTGGGCAGCGTCGAGGAGCTCGTCCCGGCCGCCAAGGAATGGATCAAGGCCAACCCCGAGGGCGGCGTCCAGCCGTGGGATGTCAAGGGCTACAAGATCCCCGGTGGCACCCCGTCCAGCCCGGCCTTCGCCGCGAACCTCCCGGCCTTCCCCGCGAACCTGCGCAAGCAGATCAAGGGCGCCCCGATGCCGGCTCCGCGCGCCATCATGGCCGCCGCCGTCGAGGGCTCCCAGGTCGACTTCGACAACGCCTCGACCATCGAGTCGCGGTACTTCGTCGAGCTCGCCACCGGCCAGGTCGCGAAGAACATGATCCAGGCGTTCTTCTTCGACATGCAGTCCATCAACTCGGGCGCTTCGCGTCCGAAGGACGTGCCGAAGCGTGAGATCAAGAAGGTCGGCGTTCTCGGCGCCGGCATGATGGGCGCGGGCATCGCGTACGTCTCCGCCAAGGCCGGTTTCGAGGTCGTCCTCAAGGACGTCACCCTCGAGGCCGCCGAGCGTGGCAAGAACTACTCGGAGAAGATCGAGGCCAAGGCCCTCTCGCGTGGCAAGACCACCGAGGAGAAGTCGAAGGCTCTGCTCGACCGCATCAAGCCGACGGCCGACGCCGCCGACTTCGCGGGCGTCGACTTCGTCATCGAGGCAGTCTTCGAGAACACCGAGCTCAAGCACAAGGTGTTCCAGGAGATCGAGGACATCGTCGATCCCGACGCGCTGCTCGGTTCGAACACCTCGACGCTGCCCATCACCGGTCTCGCGACCGGCGTCAAGCGTCCCGAGGACTTCATCGGTATCCACTTCTTCTCGCCGGTCGACAAGATGCCGCTGGTCGAGATCATCAAGGGTGAGAAGACCTCCGACGAGGCTCTGGCCCGCGTGTTCGACTACACGCTCGCGATCCGCAAGACCCCGATCGTCGTCAACGACAGTCGCGGCTTCTTCACCTCGCGCGTGATCGGCACGTTCGTCAACGAGGCCATCGCCATGCTCGGCGAGGGCATCGAGCCCGCGACCATCGAGCAGGCCGGTTCGCAGGCGGGCTACCCGGCTCCGCCGCTGCAGCTGACCGACGAGCTGAACATGAAGCTCATGCAGAAGATCGCGAAGGAGACCGAGGAGGCCGCCAAGCAGGGCGACACCAAGCTCGGCACCACGCGGCATCCCGCACTCGACGTCGTCGACTGGATGATCGAGCAGGGCCGTCCGGGCCGCCTCGAGAAGGCCGGTTTCTACGAGTACGACGAGAACGGCAAGCGCCTGGGCATCTGGCAGGGCGTGCGCGATCACTACAAGACCGAGGCGACGCTCGATGTGCCGCTGCAGGATCTGATCGACCGCATGCTCTTCGCCGAGGCGATCGAGACCCAGAAGTGCTTCGACGAGGGTGTTCTCGAGACCACCGCCGACGCCAACATCGGCTCGATCCTCGGCATCGGCTTCCCGGCCTGGACCGGTGGTGTCGCTCAGTACATCGTCGGCTACCCGGGTGGCAAGGAAGGCTTCGTCAAGCGCGCCGAGGAACTCGCCGCCAAGTACGGCGAGCGCTTCAACCCGCCGGCGTCGCTGCGCAGCTGACGCACACGACGGTTGCACGGAAGGGCTCCCGACGCCACGGCGTCGGGAGCCCTTCCCGTTCGTAGGTGACCAGGCTCGTAGGTGACTAGGCGACCCACCAGGGGCGCAGCGGCGTCTGCGGCCTCTTGTCGTCGCCGAGCTTGACCGCGAGCACCTGGTGCAGCTGCACCACGTTGCGTTCGAAGCCGAGGCGCGAGCCGGCCATGTACAGGCCCCACAGGCGGGCCGTGCCCTCACCGACCTCGGCGACGCAGGCCTCCCAGTGCTTCTCGAGATACTCGCACCAGCCCTTCAGTGTCAGGGCGTAGTGCTCGCGCAGGTTCTCCTCGTGCATCACCTCGAAGCCGACGTTCTGCGCCTCGGTGATGATGCGCCCCGAACCGGTGAGCTCCCCGTCGGGGAAGACGTACCGGTCGATGAACCCGCCGGCCTTGGCGCGGGTGTTGTTGGTCGGCCGGGTGATGCAGTGGTTGAGCAGCAGACCGCCCACCCGCAGCTTGCTGTGGAGGAACCGGAAGTAGGCCGGGTAGTTGGCGACACCGATGTGCTCGGTCAGGCCGATCGACGAGATGGCGTCGAATCCTTCCTCGGGCACGTCGCGGTAGTCGGAGTGCCGGACCTCCGCCAGGTCGCTCAGGCCCTCCTCGACGATGGCCCTCTGTGCCCACTCGGCCTGCTCCTTGGAGAGCGTCACGCCGAGGGTCTTCACACCGCGCCGAGCGGCGTAACGCACCATTCCGCCCCAGCCGCAACCGATGTCGAGCAGGCGGTCGCCCGGCTTCAGCCGCAGCTTCTCGAAGACCAGACGGTACTTGTTCTCCTGGGCCTCCTCGAGGCTCTGGTTCTCGGATTCGAAGACGGCGCAGGTGTACGTCATCGAGGGCCCGAGGACGTACTCGTAGAACTCGTTGGACACGTCGTAGTGGTGATGGATGACCTCGGCGTCGCGCGACTTCGAGTGCCGCAGGCCCTCGGCGATGCGGCGCCAGCGCGGCAGGTGCTCCTGCGGCGGCGGTGCGATCGGCTTGAGCAGTTCGGTGCCGAGCGACCGGGCGATCTGCGCGAGGATACGTGCCGGGGGGCGCTCGAAGTGCAGGTCGCCGAGCGAGGCGAGCAACTCGTAGGGGTTGCCGGGATGCACTCCCTTCGCCTGGAGATCGCCCGAGATGTACGCCCGCGCCATGCCCAGATCGCCGGGGGCCGTGGCGATGTACGTCGCGCCCTTGGGCGATGCGAGATGCAGACCGTAGGGGGAATCCTCGGGACCGGCCGCCGATCCGTCGTAGGCCGTGAAGCGCAGCGGCATGTCGCCGCCGGTCACGATCTCCACGATCCGGGCGAGTGCGAGCTTGTCCTCGGTGGACCGATCGTTCTCGGTCTTGAATATGGTCACTTTCGTTGCACCGCCTTCGAAAACAGGTCCAGTAGACGGGACCGAGGGTCGTATTTCTGCTCGAGAGCGGGGTATTCACCACCGCCGTAATAAAGTTTCTCGAACTCGTCCTTCGAGTAGTAGGAGTCCGAGTAGAGCGATTTGTGCCCGTCGAGTTCGGCGACCTTCTTCTCGATCAACCGGTTGGCGGCGCCCTCCTCGGCGCCGGGCACGATGGGAACGGACGACCAGAACCCGACGTTCACATAGGCGCGCTTCGGCTCGAGCGGGTACAGCGGCCAGGGACGCTGGGCGTCCGAGGTGCTCGGACGACCGGCGTCCGGGGACGACTCGATGTCGCGCAATTTCAAGGGGCACAACCAGATCGGCTCGATGGGAATCTCGTCGAGGAACCACTCGACGAACTCCTGCGTGCGTTCGAGCGGGACCTCGATGTCCTGCACGACGCGTTCGCGGGGCGGATTGCCCTTGCGTGCCTCGATCCGGTCGGCCACCGAGTACTTGTGGTCGAGCGCGATGAGCTTCCAGTAGAAACTGCTGCGCAGCAACTGCTTCGGCCACAGCCGGCGGATCTTCGGGTTCTGGGCACCGAAAGCTCGTGAGCACCAGAACCAGTCGGTGTCCCACCGCCACAGATAGTCGCGGATCGTGAGCCGATCCTTCTTGGGGCGGTTGACGGAGACGTGCTGGATCGACCGGTAGTAGATGTCCTGCCCGGTGTAATCGCTGACAGGGCCCGGCTCGTCGGTCTGCGTGCCGAGCGTCAGGTAGCTCTCGGTCGCGGAGAAGACGACGCCGTCGAGGTAGTCGACCGGCGTGCCGTCCCAGGTCCGCTCGTCGACGATCCGCGCGAGAGCGGACTGCAGATCGGCGATCGTGTCGAAACGCAGGTGACGCAGCGCGACGAAACGCTTCACCGGTTCGAGTTCGATGCGCAGGCGCGTGGCGTACCCGAGCGAACCGTACGAGTTGGGGAAGCCGTGGAACAGGTCGGCGTGCTCACCCTCGGGACGGGCCGTGACGATCTCGCCGGACCCGGTGAGGATGTCCATCTCGAGCACCGACTCGTGGGGGAGACCGTTGCGGAAGGACGTGGACTCGATGCCGAGCCCGGTGACGGCGCCGCCGAGTGTGATCGTCTTCAGCTGCGGGACGACCAACGGTGCGAGGCCGTAGGGCAGGGTCGCGTCGACGAGGTCCTCGTAGGTGCACATGCCGGCGACGTCGGCGGTGCGGGCCTGCGGGTCGACGGAGATGACACCGCCGAGACCGGAGACGTCGAGCCCCGGCGCGTTCACCGCGGCGCGGGCTCGGAAGAGGTTCGACGTCTTCTTCGCGAGTCGCACGGGCGCGTCGGCCGGAATCGCGCTGTACGAGCGCAGCAGACGATCTACACCCTGGCGGTGTACCGCCTCCCCGTACGGGACCTTCACACCTGACGATCTCGGCATCTGCATTCGACTCCTTCGGAGCGGCGCATCAGTAGGCACGTCCACAATAGACCCGGCGGTCGCATCCGTCCCGGAACGCGCAGGGCAGGATGGATGCTGTCGTCACAGGCACATTCGAGCCCGCATCAGCAGGGAAGAAGCAGAAGGAGTCGTTCATGGCACAGGTCAGCGCAAGCAGTTCGATCCAGTTGGCGGCAGCTCCCGAGGCGGTGCTCACCGCCCTGGCCGACTACGAGACCGTGCGCCCGCGCATCCTCACCGAGCACTACCGCGACTACCGCGTGATCTCCGGCGGCCGCGGCGACGGCACCGTCGTGCACTGGATCCTCCAGGCCACGGAGAAGCGTCAGCGCGACGTGCAGGCCACCGTGTCGGTGAAGGGCAGTACCGTCACGGAGACGGATGCCAACTCCTCGCTCGTGACGACCTACAGCGTCGTGCCGAACGGGACGGGTTCGACGGTCGTGGTGCTCACGCAGTGGCAGGGCGCCGGCGGCGTCAAGGGTTTCTTCGAGAAGACGTTCGCGCCGCTCGGCCTGAAGAAGATCCAGCAGCAGGTGCTCGAGAACCTGAAGAAGGAAGTCGACTGAGCCCGGTTCCGTCGACCTCGGCGTCTGTGCCGACCCCGATGCGCGGCGACTAGGCTGGCATCACAAACGTGCAGAAAGGACGTGCCGTGCAACCCGGTGGTGGAATGCCCGACATGCAGCAACTCCTCGCTCAGGCCCAGCAGATGCAGCAGCAGCTCGTCGCTGCGCAGAACGAGATGGCGCAGGCAGAGGTCACCGGCCAGGCCGGCGGTGGCCTCGTGACGGCGACGGTGAAGGGCACGGGCGAGGTCGTGTCCGTGAAGATCGATCCGAAGGTCGTCGACCCCGAGGACGTCGAGACCCTGCAGGATCTCGTGGTCGGTGCGATCGCCGACGCCTCGGCGAAGGCTCAGGAGATCGCGGCCGAGAAGCTCGGTCCGCTCGCGGGTGGGCTCGGCGGCGGAATCCCCGGCCTGCCCGGTTTCTAGAGGTCGGCGTTGTACGAAGGACCGGTACAGGACCTCATCGACGAGCTGGGCAAACTTCCGGGCGTCGGCCCGAAGAGTGCCCAGCGCATCGCGTTCCACCTGCTCTCGGTCGAGCCGCCCGAGATCGACCGCCTGCAGGCGGCGCTGCAGCGGATTCGCGACGGCGTGCAGTTCTGCGAGGTCTGCGGAACGGTCTCCGACCAGCAGCGTTGCCGCATCTGCTCCGATCCTCGCCGCGACCGCACAGTGATCTGCGTGGTCGAGGAACCGAAGGACGTGCAGGCGATCGAACGCACCCGTGAGTTCCGGGGGCGCTATCACGTCCTCGGTGGTGCGCTCGACCCGCTCAACGGCGTCGGCCCCGACCAGCTGCACATCCGCGAACTGCTCACCCGCATCGGCAATCAGGAGGACGGCGTCGACGTCTCCGAGGTGATCATCGCGACCGACCCCAACACGGAGGGCGAGGCGACGGCCACCTATCTGGTGCGCATGCTGCGCGACTTCCCGGGGCTGAGCGTCACCCGTCTGGCCTCGGGTCTGCCGATGGGTGGCGATCTCGAGTTCGCCGACGAGCTGACGCTCGGACGGGCGTTGTCGGGGAGGCGGGCGATGTGACCGTGCGCAGCACGGAGGCATCGCACCGGGGTGAGCCGGAGAAGCGTCGCCGGACTTCCGACGAGACCAGGAAGTTGATCATCGACGCTGCGGGGAAGGCGTTCGCGACGCGCCCCTACCGCGACATCACGCTCAAGGACATCGCGGAGGAAGCGGGAGTCAGCGCACCGCTGATCATCAAGTACTTCGGCTCGAAGGAGCAGTTGTACGAGGAGCTCGTCGACTTCCAGTACGGCGCGCAGGTGCTGTTCGACGGACCGCTCGAGAGCCTGGGGGAGCGGATGGTCGCGATGCTCGCCCGCCCGCTCGAGCCCTACAAGCCGTTGTCGATGAACATCCTGTTCATGAGCGGGGGCAGCGAGGAGAGCAACCGCATGCTCCGCGACAACTACTCCGCGCAGATGGTCGACGCGCTCGCCGCGCGGCTACCGGGGCCGGATGCCCGTCTCCGGGCCGAGCTGGCGATGTCGGCGGTGATGGGGTTGGCGATCATGCGGCGCCGCATGATGCAGGAGCGCGCGACCGGCACGGTCGAGGAAGTCGTGGCCATGTACGCGCCGCTGGTCCAGCGGTTGCTCGACGGAGACGGTTCTTAGCAGCACGAATGACCTTGGTCACTCCTCTTGAGGGTAAATAGCCGTTCACCTAATGTGGTGAACGGCTATTTACCTGTTTGTCGAGGAGGGGGTGTCGATGTCGATCTCGCTCCCCCTACGCCTGCACGTGGCGGGTAGGTCCGCCTCCGCGCCGACGCGCTCGGCGTCCGGAACGAAGAAGGCGAGCGGACCGGCGGAGAAGAAGACGCGTAACCTGCGGCATCTCGTCTTCCCGGTTCTCGCGGTCGGTGCCGTCTTCCAGGCCATCATGCAGACCGTCATGGTCCCGCTCCTGCCGAGCATGCCGGGCTTCACCGGCGCCGGACCCACCGCCGTGTCGTGGCTGGTGACGAGCACCCTGCTGGTCGGTGCGGTGATGACGCCCATCTTCGGCCGTCTCGCCGACATGATCGGCAAGAAGCGGATGCTCCTCATCGCGTTCTCGCTCATGACCCTCGGCTCGCTGATCTGCGCGCTGACCTCGGACATCGGACTGCTCATCGTCGCCCGTGGCCTGCAGGGCGCCGGCGCGGCGGTGCTGCCGATCGGCATGGCGATCCTCCGCGAGGTCCTGCCCCGTGAGCACGTGGAGCGCTCGATCGCGATGCTCAGCTCCACCCTCGGCATCGGCACCGCGGTCGGCATCCCGTTCGCGGCCGCCATCGTCCAGTTCGCCGACTGGCACCTGCTCTTCTGGATCACCGCCGCCATCGGCGCCGGTGTCGCCCTCGCGGCGTGGATCGTCATCCCGGAATCGGACACCCGCACCGGCGGTCGCTTCGACGCCGTGGGCGCCGCCGGCCTGTCCGCCGCCCTGGTGTGCCTGCTCGTGCCCATCACCCAGGGCAGCACGTGGGGCTGGACGAGCCCCGCGGTGCTGCTCTCGTTCGCAGCGTCGGTGCTGCTGTTCGTGCTTTGGGGCGTGCAGCAGCTGCGCAACCGCAACCCGCTCGTCGACCTGCGTGTCTCGGCCCACCGTTCCGTCCTCGCGCCGCACCTGTCGGCACTGCTCGTCGGGTTCGCCTTCTACGGCAACACCCTCATCACCACGCAGCTTCTGCAGGCGTCGTCCGAGCACGGAGCCGGATACGACCTGACCATCCTCCAGGCCGCGGCCTGTCAGCTCGCCGCGAGCTTCGCGATGATGATCTTCGCGATCGTGGCCTCCCGGATTACCGAGCGTTTCGGACCCAAGATCACGATCATGACCGGCGCGGTCTTCCTGCTCGCCGGTTACAGCGTCCACGCGGTGCCCGGAAAACCGCTGGGGCTCGTGGTCGCCGCCATCTTCGTCGCGGCCATCGGCACGTCGCTCGTGTACTGCACGCTGCCGGTGCTCCTGCTCGGCGCGGTGCCGCTGTCGCAGAACGCCGCGGCGAACGGCGTCAACGTCCTGCTCCGCACCGTGGGCAGCACCGTCTGCAGCGCGGTCGTCGCCTCGGTGCTCGCGGCCCACACCCTCGCAGGCGGGCTCGGCATCGGCACCGCGGGTTTCGTGATCGCCTATCTCGTGTGCGCCGGCTGCGCCGTGGTCGTCTTCGTCTCGGGCTTCGCGCTCCCGTCGAAGCAGGCCCTGCGGCCGGTCGGGAACTGAGCCCGGCCCGCTCCTGCCGGAACAGTTACGGCCCCGCACCCCGGTGATGAAACCGGAATGCGGGGCCGCCCCTCCTGTCCCCCAGGCCTGGCGGTGCGTCAGTGTTCGACGCCCAGATCGCTCGGACGGTAACCGAGGGGGTAACCCGGATACGTCCGGTTGGTGGCGTTGCCCGCCGACAGCGACACGCGTCTCTTCGGCAGTCGCCGCACGAACGCCGACCGTGCCCGCAGCGCGCCCTCGACGATCTCCGTCAGCTGCGGTGAGCTCTTCGGGAAACCGAACGCCGACGCCATGCGGTCGTCGATCAGCGCGAAGACGACCTTCTCGATGCCCTTGTTCAGCACCTTCGGGTACCACGACTGGAACAGTCGCAGCGTGTAGGTGCCGATGGCGTGGTTGTCGTCGCTGTAGGTGAACTTCTCGCGCTCGTATTCGAGCTTGAACCGGTGGAACTCCTGGAACGACTCCGGGATGTCCTTGATGCCCATCCGGATGCCCACCTGGCGGTAGAAGTAGAACGACGCCAGGCGCTCCTTCGGGTGCAGGCGACGCCACCCGTAGCGGTCGATCCAGTCGAGCGGGTCGTACACGAAGGTCGACAGGACGTACAGCATGTCGTCGTTGTCGATCGAGTACTTGCCGTGCATCCGGTTGATGTTGCGCAGCGACTCGCGTCCCCGCTCGGCGTCGTAGCCGTGCTCGACGAGCTCGGCCATCAGCAGCGCCGTGTCGTCGTACCGCTTCTGCGGCCGCTTCTCGAACTCGCCGGTGCGGGCGAGCAGCTCCGAGATGCTGGGCACGCAGTAGGTGCGGAAGAGGGCGAACTCGAGCGACCGCTGGTAGTCCCACGGGAACTCGTAACCGGCGGTGATCCGCACGATGTCCTGGTGCTGCGTGACCGGGTCGAGCTCCTCGATCACCTTGACCCAGCCCATCCGGCCACGCTTCGGGTGCGGGTCCCTGTTCGGGGGTGGGAACGTACCGGCCTTCTCGATACGTGCCTCGGGCTTCGCGACGACGGCGGCCTTCCGGCTGCGGGTACGCGGGGGAGTGGTCGTCATCGGCTCACCTTCCGTGCATGAACTCGAGCATCGCCTGCGAGATCTTCAGGTCGCGCTCCGGACGCTCGAGGCTCATGAGCTTGAGCGGCGAGCGGAACTTCGCCACCGTGACGGACTTGGGACGGCTGAACTCGCGCAGGCCGTCGGCGCCGTGGATGCGGCCGAAGCCGGACTCGCCGATGCCGCCGAAGGGCAACGAGGCGATGGCGGCGAAGCCGAGCACCGAGTTGACCGACACCATGCCGTTGCGCAGGCGCTCGGCGAGCTGACGGCCCTTCTTCTTGTTGCGCGTGAAGATCGACGCACCGAGACCGTAGTCGGTGCCGTTCGCGCGTTCGACAGCCTCGTCGAGATCGCGGACCTTGTTGACGACGACCGTCGGGCCGAAGGTCTCCTCGCACACCGCGGCCGAGGTCTCGGGCACGTCGGTGAGGATGACGGGCTCGACGATGCGCTCCTGCACCGAATCGAGCCCGCCGAGGACGGCCTTGCCACCGGACTTCAGGGCGTCCTCGATGTGACTGCGCACGATGTCGACCTGGCGCGGAAGCGTCATGGGGCCGTAGGTGGAGTTCTCGTCGCCGCCCGGCTTCGCGCGCCGGACGGTGGCGGTGAGCTTGTCGAGGAACTCGCGGTAGACCGGCTCCTCGACGTAGATGCGCTCGACACCCGCGCAGGTCTGGCCGGCGTTACCGAACGCACCGAAGGCGGCGAACTCGACGGCCTCGTCGATGTTCGCGTCGGCCGCGACGATCATCGCGTCCTTGCCGCCGCATTCGGCGACGAGCGGGGTGAGCGACTCGGCGCACACCGCCATGACCTTGCGGGCGGTGGGGCCGGAGCCGGTGAAGGCGACCTTGTCGACACCCGAACGCACGAGCGTCGAACCCGTCTCACCGAGACCGGTGATCACCTGGAAGACCGGCTGGGTGGGGGCGATCGAGTTCCACTTGTCCTCGAGCCATTTCGCGACACCGGGAGTGAGCTCGCTCGGCTTGAAGACGACGGCGTTGCCGGCGGCCAGCGAGTAGGCGATCGAACCCATCGGGGTGTACACCGGGTAGTTCCAGGGGCCGATCACGCCGATGACACCGAGGGGCTTGTACTCGAGGGTCGCGGCCTGGTTGAAGCTCGCGACGCCCGAGGGCACCTTGCGAGGCTTGAGCACCTTCTTGGCGTTCTTGGCCGCCCAATCGAGGTGCTCGACCGCCAGCATGACTTCGAGGAAGGCGTCGCCGAAGGGCTTGCCGGTCTCCTTCGCCACCACCGATGCGAGCGAGGTCGCGTCGGACGCGATGGCCTTCTTGAACTCGAGGAGCCAGTCGCGGCGGCCGCGGAAGCCCTGCGCCTCCCACCAGCGAGCGGCGACGCGGGCGCGCTCGACGGCCGCGCCCACGGCGGCCTCGTCGGCGATCGGATACTCGGCGATCACCTCGCCGTTCCGGGGGTCGAGGCTGGCGAAGGTGTCGGTGTTCGCTGCCGTGGATGCCTTGTCCGAACTGCTCTTCGCGTTCTTCGGACTGGTGAGGTTCTGGGTCATGTTCGACACTTCCTGGTGGACCACATCACATATATTTGATGTGATAGCTGTAGTGGACATCACATTAGGCGTTCGCGGGCCAATTGGACAACCCCCGTGCGCAGTTGTCCGGATTCCTACAGGAGACACGATGGCGGCACCGACACGTAGCCCCGGGACAGCGGCGGATCACGCTGCGGCATCCCGACGTTCGGAGGGGGCCGTGCGGCGCCGTCCGCAGCTTTCCGACGAGGTGGCCGGCCACCTCCGCGGTTCGATCATGTCCGGCGCGTTGCGTCCGGGCGACTTCATCCGGCTCGACGAGACCGCGGTCGAACTCGGCGTCAGCGTCACCCCCGTCCGGGAGGCGCTGCTGACGCTGCGCGGGGAGGGGATGGTCGAATCCGCCCCGAACCGCGGCTACCGGGTCTCGCCTCTCACGCGCGGCGACATCGACGACATCTTCTGGCTGCAGGGACAGATCGCCGTCGAGCTCGCGCTCCGAGCGGTCGACCGTGCCACGCCGGCCGACCTCGAGCGTCTGGCCGAACTCAACGAGAGGCTGCGCATGCTCGTCGTCATTCCGGAGGGAGTGACACCCGACATCGAGCGGATCGCCGACGCGGAGTTCGACTTCCATCGCGAGCTCAACCGCATCGCCGACAGCCCCAAGCTCGCGTGGTTCCTCAACACCGCCGCGCGCACGATTCCGTACCGCCTCTACGCGCGGGACGCCGAGTGGGGAACGCTCGCCATCCGGTCGCACACGAAGCTGATCGAGGCGATCGCTGCGCAGGACCACAGCGAAGTGATCACGCAGACGCTGGTGCAGTTCGAGGACGCGGCCGCGCGGCTGGTCGCCCACCGTGAGCGAGCGGGTGTCGATTCGCCTTCCGGATAGGCACTTGCCTATCTGAGTACGGGTGTGCACAATTTGTATGACAGTGCTGCACCCGTACTTTCACCATCAGGAGACCTCCGATGACGACCCACGCCGAAGAGCGCGTCCCCGCCGTCACCACCGACGAACCGGAGGCGATCCCCGCTCCGCTTCCGGCGGGCTCGGTCGAACTGGCCGACTTCGTCGGTGAGTCGATGCTTCTGCTCGGAGCCGGTGCGACGGTCCTCCTGCAGCTGGCATCGCGCGGTGTCGGGTACGGCGTCGCCGATCACAGCTCCACCCTGCAGCGGCCGCTCGACCGGCTGCGCACCACGATGACCTACGTCTACGCGGTCACGCTCGGTACTCCCGAGGAGAAGAAGCAGATCGTCCGGATGGTCAACAAGGCGCACGTCCCGGTGCGTTCGGAGACCTACAACGCCTTCGATCCCGAACTCCAGTTGTGGGTCGCGGCAACGCTGTACCGCAACGGTGTCGACATGTACCGGCGGATGTTCGGGCCTCTCACCGATGCCGACATCGAACGCATCTACCGCCAGTCCGCGGTCTACGGCACGGCTCTGCAGGTCAAGGACGACATGTGGCCGAAGACGCGGGAGGAATTCGACAGGTACTGGGACGAGATGATCGCGACCTTCGAGGTCGACCGGAAGGTGCGTTCCTTCACCCGCAATCTCCTCACCGGCGGCGACGCCCCGCTTCCCGTTCGCGCCCTCATGCCGCTGCAGCGCTTCATGACGATCGGCCTTCTCCCGCAACGCATGCGCGACGAATTCGCGCTGCCGTGGAGCCCGCGCGACCAGCGGCGCTTCGACCTGTTCTGGAAGGTGGTCCCGCCGATCTACCGCGCGGTGCCCAGGCCGATCCGCCAGCTGTCGGCCACCTACTACCTCAACGACATGCGCCGCCGGATGAAGGCGCACGGACACGTCATCTGAGTTCTCCAGCGAGAACGCCGAGTGGCCGGACGTACGTCCGGCCACTCGGCGTTTCCCGTCCGACGATCACACGGCGCTGTCGCGTTCGAGACCGAACCAGTAGTGCTCGCCGTCGTCGAACACCAGCGAACCCTTGCCGTTCATCACCCCGACGACGGTGTCGTCGTCGACCTTCTTGAAGTGGTCGAAGACCGGCATGCCGTCGTAGACCATCGTCGCCGTCACCTCACCGCGGAAGACGATCTCCCACAGGCTCGCCTCGCCGCGTCCGGTCTTCGTGTCGGAGAACAACTCGCCGTCCTCGCCGTAGCACACGAGCGGCTGGACCTCGGACACCGACGCGAACGTCTTTCCGTACCACCGCGACGTGCCGAGCAGCGTATGGGTGCGGTGCCCGGTGTCGAAACTGAAGCCCTTCCACCGGTATCCGACGAGATCGTCGATGCGTGCCGGAGCGAGATGCTCCCAGAGGGCATCGAGTTCGCGAGGATCGATCCGGTCGGTGCGGGCGCGCAGTTCCTCGAGTCGCTGGACGACGTTCATGTGTTCCCCTGGATGTCGAAGGTGAGTACGGCTTTGACGACCTCGCCGGAGGTGACAGCGGCGAGAGCGTCGTCGAGTTTCGTGAAATCGAAGGTCTGCACGAGTTCGTCGACGGGGAAACGCCCGTCGCGCCACAGCGCGGCCAGCTCGGGAAGGAACCGGTGGGGATCGACGTCGCCCTCGATGACTCCGGTCAGCGTGCGACCGGACAACAGATGGGTCTGGTCGATCGAGACGGGATTGCGGCCGGCACGCAGTCCGAGGGTGGCGCAGACACCGGGACTGGTCAGAGACGACAGTGCCTGCCGGATCACGGATTCGGTGCCCACGGCCTCCACCGCGTAGTCGGCACCACCGCCGGTGAGACGACGCAGATGGCGTCCGAGGTCGTCGTGATCGTCGGGGGAGAGGACCTCGGTGGCCCCGAGCGATCGCGCGACGCCGTGCCGTCGCGGATTCGGGTCGACGCCGATGATGCTCTCGCACCCGGCGATACGCGCTGCCATCACCGCGGCCGTGCCGACGGCGCCGAGACCGAAGACGACGATCGTCGACCCCTGTTCCGGTCGCAACACCTCGAGAACGGTTCCGGCGCCGGTCGCCAGGCCGCACCCGAGCGGACCCGCCAGTGCCACCGGAACATCCGCCGGCAGACGCACGGCGTTGCGTTCGGTGGCCACGACGAGCGAGGAGAACGACGACTGTCCGAACCAGTTGCCGTGCACCGGTGCTCCGTCGGCGTCGCGGAGCACGGCCGAGCCGTCGGTGCGCACACCGCTGTAGTTGAGCGGGGCGAATCGCGTGCAGTAGGCGTGCCGTCCCCGGGCGCAGTTGCGGCACGTGCGGCACGAGTCGAATCCGAGGACGACTCGGTCGCCGACCGCGAGAGCGGTGACCGCCGAGCCCACTTCGGTGACGACTCCGGCACCCTCGTGTCCCAGTACGACGGGCGTCGGGACGGGAACGCCGCCCGCGGCGGCGGTGAGGTCGGTGTGGCAGATCCCGACCCCGTGGATCTGTACGAGCACTTCCTCGTCGCGCAGTTCGGGCACGGTCACGGTCTCGAGCCGCAGCGGTGCACCGTACTCGCGGAGTACCGCTGCGGTCGCGGTGCGGGTCATCCCACCGCCTCCGGCGAACCGGTGTCGCCGAGCAGCACCGAGAGCATCAGCTGCTGCACCCTGCGCTGCCGGGAGGGGGTGGGCAGGAAGTGCACGAGGTTGCCGGTGTCGAGCACGAGGTTGAGCGCGGCGTGCACGAGGAAGCGGCATTCGACGGCGGGCAGCTCGGGGCGGAGCTCCCCGACCAGACGGGCCCATTCCTCGATGTTGAGCCGCTGGATGTTCCGCAGGTCGCTGCGATGATGCGCGGGCAGGTTGCCGACCTCGGCGAAGTACACCGACATCAGTTCGCTGTTCTCGAACGACATCCGGACATACGCCTCGGTGAGGACGTCGAGGGCCTGCGCGGAGGTCGTCGAGTCGGCGAGCGCTTCGCCGATGATCATCGCGACGCGATCACCGGCCCGGTGGAAGGCGGCGGCGAGCAGATCGGCCTTGCTCGCGAAGTGACGGTAGACGCCGGACGCGTTGATACCTGCCGCAGCACCGATCTCCTCGATGCTCACCTCGTGATAGCCCCGGGCGTCGAAGAGCAGCACGGCCTCGTGCAGGAGGACCTCACGCTTGTTCGCCACGGACAGCCCACCCGGCTCGGGAGTCGGTGCGGGTTCGTCGATGTCGGGCACCAGATCGGTTGCTGCGACCGCTGTGCACGCGTCGAGCAGGAGCTGCTGCAGGCGCCGGTTGGACAGCGGGACGCGGTGAGTGGTGATGGAGCCGATGACGCTGAGCATCGCGCTGCTGAGCAGCACGTAGTCGTCGTCGGTGAGATCGGGCCGCAGCCGCGCGACCGTGCGGGCGAGATGGCGGTTGAGTGCCCGCATCTTCGAGCGGATCTCACTGTGGTCCTCACCCGTGAGGTAGCGGCGTTCCCAGCGGTACAACCCGCCCGTCCGGCGGTTCTCGATCGTGGTGCGGATGAGCGCGAGGAGTTTGCGTTCGAGCTCCTCGGCGGCGTCGAGTCCGGTGCCGTTCGCTCCGCTCTGTTCGTCGAACTCCGCGAGGGCGGAGCCGAGGGCGTCGGCGAGGGTGACCACGGCATGGTGGAACAGGGCGTACTTGTTCGGGAAGTGCCGGTACAGGGCGGGGCCGGAGATGCCGACGGCAGTGGCGATCTCGTCGATGCTCACGCCGTGGTAGCCGCGTTCGCTGAACGCCTCGGCCGCGACCGTGGCGATCTGTGCCTTGCGGTTCTTCGGCCGGCGCCGCACGGTGGGGGTCGGGGTGCCGGTCTTCGCGGCTGTGCGTGCCCCGACCTGCGCTTGTTCGGGCACCCTGCCTCCTCGTCGTGGATCCTGTTTCCTGCCGCGATGTCGCGGTGAATGTTCGTCGGCCTCAAAGGTAACAGTCGCACCCCCTGCGAAGAAACACTACTTTCGGGTAAGAATCGCCAAAACTGCAGGACAGAACGTATTGACAAACCAGCACCCAGACCGCAAAGTTAACACCAATTCTTCAGCTGCGTCACCGCTGGGCGCATACGGAACCGTCACGACAGCGGCACTTTTCGAAGGACCGAGGAGGACTCGTGAGAACCCGATTCACCGAGATTTTCGGGGTGGAGCATCCCATCGTCCAGGGCGGCATGATGTGGGTCGGCCGCGCCGAACTCGTGGCCGCCGTGGCGGAGGCGGGGGCGCTCGGCTTCATCACCGCATTGACCCAGCCCACCCCGGAGGATCTCGTCCGCGAGATCGAACGGACGCGCGAACTCACCGACAAGCCGTTCGGCGTCAACCTCACGATCCTGCCGTCGATCAATCCGCCGCCGTACGCCGAGTACCGCCAGGCGATCATCGACTCGGGCGTGAAGATCGTCGAGACCGCCGGCTTCAACCCGGCCGACCACCTGCCGCACTTCAAGGACGCCGGCATCAAGGTGATCCACAAGTGCACGAGCGTGCGGCACGCGGTCAAGGCCGAGCGCATCGGCGTGGACGCTGTGAGCATCGACGGCTTCGAGTGCGCCGGGCACCCGGGTGAAGACGACGTCCCGGGCCTGATCCTCATCCCCGCCGCGACGAGCAAGCTCGGCATCCCCGTCATCGCCTCGGGTGGCATCGCCGATTCCCGTGGGCTCGTGGCGGCACTCGCGCTCGGCGCCGACGGCGTCAACATGGGCACCCGCTTCATGTGCACGGTCGAATCGCCCGTGGCCCACGAGGTCAAGGAGCAGATCGTCCGCAACACCGAACTCGACACGAAGCTCATCTTCCGCACGCTGCGCAACACCGCTCGTGTCGCCACCAACGCGGTGAGCGAAGAGGTCGTCGAGATCGAATCGCGCGGAGCCGAATTCGGCGACATCGCCCACCTGGTCGCCGGAGCGCGCGGCCGCAAGGTCTTCGAGGACGGAGACCTCGACGCCGGCATCTGGACGGCCGGACAGAGCCAGGGGCTCATCCACGACATCCCCACCGTCGGTGAACTGGTCGACCGCATGGTCACCGAAGCGGAGGCCATCATCACGGGCCGCCTGAACGACATCGCCGGTGCCGACCGGGCGGTGCGCGCATGACCTCGACCACCACCGAGGGCCTGCGGTCCGAACTCGCCGACGGCATCCTGCGACTGACCATCACGCGTCCGCGCCGGATGAACGCGATCGACCTGACCACGATGAAGACGCTGAGCGAGGCCGTGAAGGCGGCCGGCGACGACGAACGCGTCCGTACGATCGTCGTCACCGGTGAGGGATCGGCGTTCTGCACGGGTGCGGATCTGGCTGCGGGAGCAGCGGATCCACAGGACCCCGGTGTCGTCATGGACACCGCCAACGAACTGGTCCGGACGATCGCATCCGTCCCCGTGCCCGTCATCGCGGCGGTCAACGGTCCCGCCGCGGGCGTCGGCGTCTCGATCGCCCTCGCGGCCGATCTCACCTACGCGGCCGAGAGCGCGTACTTCCTGCTCGCCTTCGTCAACATCGGACTGATGCCCGACGGCGGCGCGAGCCTGCTGGTTCCGGCCGCGATCGGGCGGGCCCGGGCCGCCGAGATGGCACTGCTCGGTGAGCGGGTGTCCGCGCAGGACGCCGACCGGTTCGGGTTGGTGGCCCGCACCCTGCCCGACGCCGAACTCGCCGCACACGTCGACGCCGTCGCCTCGCGGACCGCATCCGGCCCGCGACGTGCCCTGGAACTGACGAAGCGGGCCCTCAACGCCTCGACGCTCGGCGAACTCGACGCGGCGCTCGCGCGGGAGAAGGACGGTCAGGTCGAACTCCTCGGCTCCGCCGACTTCGCGGAGGGTGCCATGGCGATGCTGGAGAAGCGTCCCGCCCGCTTCGCCTGACCGGACGATCCTTCCCGGGGCATGGTTCTCGGGGGGATCGACAAGGAACTTCCCGGACGGGAGCAGGGACCGACGTGCCGTCGGAACACCCGCTCCCGTCCGGTGAACCCAACGCTCGACCAGTATTTTCTGCCTCGTTCACCCGTTCTCGCTCGGCGTCGACGCCTGGAGCGAGTCGGTCCGTATTCGCGGAATCTCCGTTAACAAAAGCTCTGGCCCAATCCGTTCCGGGCCTGTAATGTGCCTCACACATCGACGGCTCGGCACAGGCCGTGCCCGCACTCCCGCCCCGTCACGAGAGGATCATCGATGGTTCCCCCCTCTGTCGTTTCCGAAGCGGTCGGCTCCGACGCCACCCGCTTCCGCAGCAACAACTGGAACAATCAGGTGGCGCGCCACGCCCTGATGATTCCCGATCGCACGGCCTTCCGATTCCGCGGCGAGACCATCACCTGGTCGCAGTTGAATACGCGTGTCGAGAAGCTCGCCGATGCACTCTCGCGTCGCGGCATCGGCTTCGGCGACCGCGTCATCATCCTCATGCTCAACCGTCCGGAGTACGTCGAGATCGTGCTCGCGGCCAACGCCCTCGGTGCCATCGCCGTGCCGGTGAACTTCCGCCTCACCGCACCCGAGGTCGCCTTCCTCGTGGGTGATTCCGGCGCGAAGGCGATCGTCGCGGAGGGGCCGCTCGTCCCGCTCGCCGCCGCCGCGCGTGGCCAGGCGGAGGGCATCGAACTGTCCATCACGGTCGGAGTCGAGCCGGAAGGCGACTCGCTCTCCTACGAGGCACTCGTCGCCGAAGAGGGCGAACCCCACCCGCCGGTGGAGATCCCGAACGACACGCCCGCGCTCATCATGTACACCTCGGGCACGACGGGCCGGCCCAAGGGCGCCGTGCTCACCCACTCCAATCTCGAAGCGCAGTCGCTCACCTGCATCCGGGCCTTCCGCCTGTTCGACGAATCGGGCATCGGTTTCTGCGCGTCGCCGATGTTCCACATCGCGGCCCTCGGCTCGATCGCGCCGAGCCTGATGCTCGGCACGCCCACCGTCATCCACCCGGTCGGCGCTTTCGACCCGGAGGAACTGCTCGACGTGCTCGAGGCCGAGAACGTCACCAGCCTGTTCCTCGTGCCGGTGCAGTGGCAGGCGATGTGTGCCGCGCAGCAGGCCAAGCCGCGGAAGCTGAAGCTGCGCAACATCTCCTGGGGTGCGGCACCGAGCTCCGACACGATCCTGCGGGCCATGGCGGAGACCTTCCCCGACGCCTTCAACGTGGCGGTCTTCGGCCAGACCGAGATGTCGCCCATCACCTGTGTGCTCGACGGCGACGACGCCATCCGCAAGCTCGGCTCCGTGGGCCGGGTCATCCCCACCATCCAGGCGCGTGTGGTCGACGACGAGATGAACGACGTCGCCCCTGGCGAGGTCGGCGAGATCGTCTACCGCGGTCCCACCATGATGCGCGAGTACTGGAACAACCCCACCGCCACCAGCGAAGCGTTCTACGGCGGATGGTTCCACTCCGGCGACCTCGTGCGCGTGGACGAAGAGGGCTTCGTCTACGTCGTCGACCGCAAGAAGGACATGATCATCTCGGGCGGCGAGAACATCTACTGCGCCGAGGTCGAGAACGTCCTGTTCGGGCATCCCAAGGTGCTCGAGGCCGCGGTCATCGGTCGCCCCGACGCGAAGTGGGGCGAGGTGCCCGTCGCCGTCGTCGCGCTGAAGCCCGGCAACGACGACCTCACCCTCGACGAGCTCCAGCCGTACCTGAACGAGCACCTCGCGCGGTACAAGCACCCCAAGGAGGTCGTGATCGTCGACGCCCTGCCGCGCAACGCGAGCGGCAAGGTCGTCAAGGGTGAGCTCCGCGGCGGTCTCCCCGCCGTTACCCAGGGCTGATCCCCGGCGCACTCCTCGTACGAACGAACGGGGACCGGACCACTACGGTCCGTGTCCCCGTTCGTCGTCGTTCGGCGGCGGATCGGTGAGGCCGCGTCGGGAGAACCGTTGAACTACTGGAAGAAGTTGTTGGAAGGACTGGGCGGATGACACCGACCGATGCCCCCACCGGGAACGACACCGAATCCGCAGCGGAGTCGCGCGATGCTGTTGCGATCACCCGTTCCGGCGCGGGCCGGTGGGTCACCGCCGCGGTCGTCGTGGTGCTGCTCGCGGCCGCCGGTTTCTTCGGATTCCGTTGGTGGCAGGCCGAACAGGACGCCGCGCTGTGCGACGACGCGATCGCGCAGGCCCGCGAGTACGCAGTGGCCCTCGGCACCTACGACTACCGCTCGTTCGACGACAACCTCACCGCCGTGACGTCCAACGCCACCGAGGAATTCGCCTCCCGGTACGAGGAGGTCGCCGGAGACCTGCGAGAACTCGTCGCGAACGGGGAGGGCACGTCGGCGGCGCGTGCCGAGCATGCCGGTCTCGAGAGCTTCGACGGCGATGTCGCGACGGTGCTGGTCTTCCTCGATCAGGACGTGAAGAACGTCGTCGTACCGGAGGGACGCACCGACGCGACCCGCTTCGTCATCACGTTGAAGCGGGTCGACGACCGGTGGTTGCTCGACGGGGCCGACGCGCGGTAGCGCGGGCCCGGCTCCGTCGTAGCGGAACATCGAGCGTGCCGGGAGCGGTCAGGCCTCGGTGAGCGTCTTCGATGCCGTGTCATCCGGACTCGCATCGGCCTCGCGCGGGACGGTGAAGGTCGCAGCGACAGAGGCGATCGCGACGACGAAGCACGCCACGGTATACCACAGGCTGCCGATCGGGTCGCCTGCCTCGGTGACCCCGTCGACGGCGGAGAACCAGTCGGGCAGAGCGCTGATCCACAGCACGGCCATCACGGCGAGATAGGCGATGGCGTACCAGCGGACGAGGTCGTTCGAATAGAGCCGATCGGTGGGTGTGTTCCGCAGCCGGGACCACTGGCGCGAGAGCACGTAGATCGCCACGATCGACAGGATCACGAGTTCGGCCGCGTAGATCGTCGCCCGAACCGTCGTGCTGCCCATGCCGATCACGGTCGCCGGCGCCGGGAGGATCACCACACCCACGGACGCGAGAAGTCCGACGGTGATCGTGCGCCAGGTCAGTTCGAGGCCGCCGAAGGTGCGCCCCGCGTCGATGTGCCGGCCGACGAAGAACTGCGCGCAGAATGCCAGCGACATCGGCCACAGGGCGGCGAAGACCACGACGCTCGGGAGCGGAACGGAGTCGAAGAAGGGCTGGTTGATCGGGTTGTCGAGCGACCACTCCCACCACCGCAGCTGCGGTCCGAGGTGATCGAAGATCTCGTAGAAGGCGTGGTGGACGAAGCCCACGCAGACGGCGCCGACGACGGTGCCGTACTGCCGGAACACCCCGAGCATCCGGACGATTTCGAACGCGATCGTCGCCATCATCGGGTAGATGGCGATGATGTACAGCGGCAGACGTCCCCACATGAACTCGACGGTGAACACGTTGTGCGCGAACATCGTGTCGAGGTAGTCCTCCACGCCGAAGGCGTCGGGGAAGTACAGCAGCGGTTCGATGATGAACAGGAACGCGAGCGTACCGAGCCAGACGACGAGGTTCGTGGCGTCACCGGTGCGCCGCAGCCGGACGATCGCGTACACGAGCATCAGCACCGCCCCGAGCACGATGGTCGCCTCGAGGACGGGCAGCGTCCAGTTCTCCAGCGCGAACGGACTGCGCAGTTCGAAGATCCCACCGGCTTCGTCGCACGAGAATCCGAGGCGGGTCGAGAGGTTCTCGAAGGTGGGCGAGCACAGATCGGACATCAGTTGTTCCTCCCGCCCACGGTTTCCGCCGTGTACCACTGCGAGACGTCGTAGCCTTCGTCGAATCGGCGGAACCACACGTCGGCGAGCGCCGGCAGCTTCTCGTGGTCGGGATTGTGCTTGGGCATCTGGCTGCGGACGATGCCCACCAGCGCGACGAGCTGTTCGCCGAGCGGCAGGACGTCGAAGGCGCGCGGCATCGGGCCGTGGTCCTCGTACCGCAGGAACGGCAACCGGCGCCGCAGGTTCTGCTTGCGGCGGTACGACGCGAACATCGACATCGCGTCGATCTTCCGTTCCTCCAGCGGCACATGCTTGTTGAATCCCTCGCATGCGATGGCGATGACGTCGAGCACGTGCTTGAACACCGAGGGGGCCTGACGCATGCGGTACAGATCGCTGCCGACCACCGCGTCGAAGATGATGAGCGCCGAACTGCGGTGTTCGACCTCCTCGACGAAATGCCAGATGAACAACGACGCGACCCGGTCGTCGCCGGGGCGGAAGAGAGCCGAGTCGTTGTCGAGCATGAGCTTGAAGACGGGGGTGAAGGTCGCCTCGAGGTCGGCGGTGTACGCGAGGCGGTACTCGGCGGAGGTCTCGGCGGTGAGCTTGTCGAAGGCGCCGATGACGTCGTCGAGCGTCTCCTGCAGTCCCGGATAGCTCTTGATCAGACCCTTCACGTGTTGCCGGTGGGCGGTGGAGTGCTGCCCCTCCTGGTACATGAAGGCGTTGGCCTCTTCGAGGACCTCGGGATCGGTGATGCGCGGGGTGATCTCACGGATCATGTTCACGATCATCTTCTCGAAACCGATCGCGAGGAACGAGACGGCGTTGGCCATGCTCGAGAAGGCCGGATTCTCCTCGTTCCACAGGAACGGCACGTCGTAATCCGCGAATGCGAAGCGCATCTTGCGGACCTGCAGGTTCGTCATGGGGCGGTACCTCGTCTCGTCGACACCGGGCTGGTTGTGGACCTGGTTGGGACACGGTTGGGGAGGACCTCGGAAGAGCCGGGAGGCCCCGATCGGCGTGACCATACACGAAATGCGTCATGTGTATGATAGGTGTCCCATCCGCTCACGGGAGTCCGTTTCGGACCACATCCACCGAGGTCGGCCGTGTTACCGTCGGGCCCTCTCCAGGCGACGGTTCGAGGAAGCGCGAAGTGGCACGTAGACGTGGGTGGGGCGGGAGTCCTCCCGCCGACGACGAAGAGGCGTCGCAGCGGATCGTTGCCGCTGCCGTCGACCTGATCGACCGGACCGGCGCGGAGATCAGCATCGCCGACGTGGCCCAGTCCCTCGGCGTGATCCGCCAGACGGTCTACCGCTACTTCCCGAGCGCCGACGCCCTCATGCGCGCGGCCGCCATCGCATCGGTCGAAGGGTTCCTGGAACGACTGACCCGGCAGGTCGCGGGCCTCGACGATCCGGTCGAGGCCATGACCGAAGGCGTGGTCTACACGCTCGCGGAGGTGCGTCGCACCCCGCACCTCGGCATCCTGCTGTCGAGCACCTACTCGAACCCGCATCCCGAGGAGATCGCGTCGGAAGAGGCGTGGATGTTCGGCATGGCGATGATCAAGCGGTTCGACGTCGACTGGGAGAAACACGGCTACGACGACGACTCCCTCGCGGAATTGGTCGAATACGTGCTGCGCACGATGCAGTCGTTCTTCGTCTCACCGGGAACGCCGCCACGCTCCGACGACGATCTGCGCCGCTACCTGCGGCGATGGATGGGGACGGCGATCCTCGCCCAGCGCGGGTGGGATCCCGACAACCCCGCGGAGGGCGACCGTTCTCCCGTAGAGTCCGGTTCGTGACGAGCGACGAGCAGCAGATCAGGCGTGCCGATCGCACACGCGACGGCGACCCGCAGAACATTCCCCGCCCGCTGGAGGGTGAAGCCGACCGCATGGTGGTGGAGACGACCTGGGGTGAGGTGCAGCCACTGCAGGTGGCGGCGGGCGTGGCGACCGTCGGTGAACTCGAGGTGATCGAACTGCTCGACCGGGGCGCTGCGCTCGTCGACACGCGGGTGCCCGATTCCCGGAGCGGAGTGAGCCTCCCCGGCGCCGTGAACATCCCGCACGACGACATCGTCGAGAGGAAGGGCGAGCTCGACACCGCCCGGACGACGATCGTCTTCTGCAACGGTCCCCAGTGCCCTCAGTCGCCCGATGCGATCCGGAAGCTGATCGATGCCGGATATCCCGCGTCCGCGCTCGCCTACTACCGCGGAGGGCTGCACGACTGGGCGACTCTGGGCTTCCCCCTCGCCTCGGTCTGACCGGGTCGCGGAAAAGGCTTGCGTTCGCACTGTGACGTAGCTAACATCGAAGGTGCGAATCGAGCTTATAAGACGTCCGCGGACGACAGAGAGAAGCTCGTGAAGCAGAGATCCGGCCCGGAGAACGCGTAAAGCGAATCACCGGGCCGAACCCCTGTTCAGGGGAGGATTCGCGGTCGAATCCCGGGTCGGTACCGATCACCGCGACTACAGAAGGGGACGGGGTGGGGGAGCGCATCACGACCGTCGAGAGGGACGGACTCCGGTTCGACATCCGCGACGACGGGCCGATCGACGGCGAACCCATCGTTCTTCTGCACGGATTCCCGCAGGACTCCCGATCCTGGGAGGCGGTCGCACCTCACCTGCACGCCGCGGGGTATCGCACCTTCGCCCCGGATCAGCGCGGCTACTCGCCCGGTGCCCGACCACCCCGCCGCCGTGACTACAGCCTCGACCTGCTCGTCGACGACGTCGCGGCGCTCATCGAATCGGTGCCCGGTGGTCGCGCGCACGTCGTCGGCCACGACTGGGGGTCCGCCGTCGCGTGGGCGCTCGCGGAGCAGCGTCCCGATCTCGTCCGCACCATGACGGCGGTGTCCGTTCCGCATCCGGCGGCGTTCATGCGCTCGTTCGTCACCAGCGGTCAGCTGCTGCGCTCGTGGTACATGCTCGTCTTCCAGCTGCCCTGGATCCCGGAGACCCTGCTGAGCAGGGAGAAGGTCGCGCGGCAGTTGCTGCACGGCACCGGCCAGCCGTCCGCCGCCACCGACCGCGATGTCGCGCGGTTGAAGGACCGCGCCGCGGTGCGGGCCGGCATCAACTGGTATCGGGCGGTGCCCCTGTCGAATCCGAAGTCGTCCTTCGGGAAGATCACCGTGCCCGCACTCATGGTGTGGAGCGACAAGGACACTGCGATCGGATCCGCCGGGGTCGACGCGACCGCCCGCTACGTCAGTGGGCCGTACCGACGGGAAACGCTCGTCGGCACGAGCCACTGGATTCCCGACGAGGAGCCGGAGAAGCTCGCGCGGCTGGTCCTCGAACACATCGCCGCGCACGGCTGATCACTCAGGCGCGCAACCGTTCCTGCCGCAGCAGGTCGACCTCGGGCAGATCCAGCGGCGGCAGCGAGTCGACTCCCAGAGCGCGCATCAGGAGATGATCGGCGAGCTCGGGATTGCGGGCGAGCACGGGACCGTGCAGATAGGTGCCGATCACCGAACCCTGCACGGCACCTTCGAGCCCGTCGCCCACACCGTTGCCGACACCGCGGTCGACGCGGCCGAGCCCGGTGGCGTCGGATCCGAGAGTCGTTCCACCACGGTGGTTCTCGAATCCGGTCAGTGGTCGAGTGACGCCGGACAGCGTGGGGCGGATGACGATCTCGCCGATCGCGCGGGTCTGCTGCGGCGAGGTGGTCGCGTCGAGGATGCCCACACCGTCGACGCGTTCGCCCGAGGACGTCTCGTACCAGTGGCCGAGCACCTGGATCGCGGCGCAGATGGCCAGCACGGGCGCTCCACGTTCGGCGGCGCGCTGCAATCCCGGATAGCGCTGCAGGTGCCGTGTGGCCAGTCGCTGCGCGGCGTCCTCGGCGCCACCGAGGGTGTAGAGATCGAGAGACTCGGGGACGGGATCGTTCAGTCCGATCTCGACGATCTCGGCGTCGTGACCGCGCATCCGCAGGCGCTGGCGCAGCACCAGGGCATTGCCGCCGTCGCCGTAGGTGCCCATCACGTCGGGCAGGACGAGTCCGATGCGGACGGTCGACTCAGACATGGGCAGCTCTCCTGGCGATGGCAGTGTTGAGATCGCGGAACGCGGTGTAGTTGGCGAGCACCTCCACACGACCGGGAGGGCACGAGGCGATGGCCTTCAGCGGATCCGGTACCAGGGTGTGCTCGACACCCGCGTAGGTCAGGCGGACGGCGAGATCGGTGCCGCGTTCGCCCGCTGCCACCACCTGCACGCCTTCGAAGTGTTCGAAGCGCACGTCCCACAGCCACGACAGGTCCTCGCCGTCGGGCACCTGACCGTTGACGGCGATCACCAGGCCGTCGACGGTCGGGTCGATCATCGACAGGGCCTCCTGCCAGCCGGCGGGGTTCTTCGCGAGCAGCATGTGTACCGAGTGCGGCCCGACCTGCACGGTCTTGTAGCGACCGGCGACCTCTTCGACGACCGAGGCGGCCGCGACGGCCTTCGCCGGATCGGCGCCGAGGGCAACGGCGGCCGCGACCGCCTGGGCGGCGTTGCCCCGGTTGGCGCGACCGGGCAGGGTCAGCTTCAGCGGGAGGACGAGGCCGTCCGGCCCGTACAGGCTCTCGTCGTCGACCCACCAGTCCGGTGTCGGCCGCGCGAAGTCGGAGCCCGTGCTGTACCAGTGGTCGCCCTCGCGGACGATGGGCTCGCCCGTGCGCGGGCAGCTCACCGAGTCGTTGGCCCAACCGGCGCCGGCGGCGACCCACACGACGTTCGGGTTGTCGTAGGCGGCGGACGTGACGAGCACGTCGTCGCAGTTCGCGACGATCACCGCGTCGGGATGCCGCTTCAGGCCCTCGCGCAGCTTCCGCTCGATCATGTTGATCTCGCCGACCCGGTCGAGCTGGTCGCGGGTGAGGTTGAGCAGCACGATCGCGCGGGGCGCGAGGGCGTCGGCGACATGCGGGGTATGGAGTTCGTCGACCTCGATCGCGGCGAGCGGCGCCCGGAGGTCGGTGGCGAGCGCGGCGACGATCCCGGCGTCCATGTTCGCGCCGTCGGCCTGGGTGACGACCGCATCGATGGTCTCGAGCGCGGCTGCGGTCATGCGGGTCGTCGTGGACTTGCCGTTCGTCCCGGTGACGAGCACGGTCTGCCGGCCGTGGCCGAGCTGCTTCATCAGTGCCGGGTCGATCTTCAGGGCGACGAGCCCTCCGATCATCGAGCCCTTACCGCGTCCGGCCTTCTGGGACGCCCACGCGGCGGCTCGGGCTGCGCGCAGTGCGAGCCGTCCACGTGCGGTGATTCCTGTGCTGGTTCCCACGTCGGCGAGTGTTCCACAGGCGTGGGAGCGTTGTGTCGCCGGAGGAGCGTCCTGCTCGTCACACTGCGGTGTCCGCCCTGGGCGGCGAGGGCTCCGACGATGACGATCACACCGCCGATCAGGGAGGACGGTGCCGGGCGCTCGCCGAGCGTGATCCACGCGACGGTGAACCCGACGACCGGCACCATGAGGGAGAGCGGAGCGACGGTCCCGGCGGGATAGCGCGACAGCAGCGAGGCGTAGATGCCGGTGCCGGCGATCGTGCCCGCCAGGACGACGTAGGTGAGTCCGGCCAGCGCCAGGCCTCCGTCCACGGTGGTGACGGCGCTGCCGAGGGTGGACCAGGCCTGCGGGCCCTCGACGAACCAGGAGATCCCGAAGAAGGGGAGCACGGGCACGACGCACATCCACAGCATCAGGCGCATGGGGTCGGAGGCGCCCGCCTTGCGGGTCGCGATGTTGCCGACCGCCCACGACAGACCGGCCAGCAACGCGAGGGTCATGGGGAGCAGGCTCGCGTCCGCGGCGCCTTGCCCCACGGCGACGATCACCATGCCGGACACGGCGACGACGAGACCGGCGAGGCGGATTCCGTCGAGCCGTTCGCGCAGGAACAGTGCGGCGAGCAGGACGGTGAAGGGCGCGGACGACTGCAGTACAAGGGACGCGAGGCCCGTGGGTAGACCGGCCTCCATCGCCCAGAACAGGAAGGCGAACTGGGCGAAGCCGAACCCGGCGCCGTAGAGCAGGAGCCAACGCAGGGGAACGGCGGGTCGCGGGACGAACAGCAGGACCGGGACGGCGATGATCGCGAAGCGCAGGCCGGCGAAGAAGAACGGCGGGAAGTGGTCGAGACCCAGTCTGATCGCGAGGAAGTTGCATCCCCAGAGCACCACGACGGTGAGTGCGAGCAGACGGTCCCGGAACGACATGCCGTCAATTCTTTGCTCAGGAAACAATCAGGACAAGCGAATGTTTCTGAAGAAAATGTGTAGCTTTACTACATGGATGTCGTGCGATTGCGGATACTGCGCGAACTCGCCGACCGCGGAACCGTGGCCGCGACCGCCGCAGCGTTGTCGATGACACCGTCGGCCGTCTCACAGCAGCTCAAGGTGCTCGCCCGGGAGGCGGGAGTGCCCCTGCTCGAACCCGACGGCCGGCGTCTGCGGTTCACCGATGCGGGTCGTGCGCTCGTGGTGCGCGCCGACGAGGTGCTCGACGCCCTCGATCGGGCCGCCGACGAGATGACCGCCTATGCGCGGTCGCCCCGCGGACGGGTGCGCGTGGCGTCGTTCCCCTCCGGAGCGGCGCTCCTGCTGCCGGCCGTGCTCGAGGCGGCCGGGGCGATCGGCGTCGAGTTGGACGTGAGCGACGAGGACGTCCCGGCCTCGGCCGCACCCGCCCTGCTCGCCGACTACGACGTGGTGCTCACCCACCGCGACGAGCGTTCGGCGCCGCTGTCCGGCCCACGTGTCCACGTCGAGACGCTCATGCGCGAACCGATCGATGTCGTCCTCCCTCCCGGGCACCGGCTCGCGGCGCAGGACCGCGTGCAGGTCGACGAACTGGTGGGGGAGGGCTGGATCAGCGTGCGGGGTGGCTTCCCCGTCGACGACGTGTTGCTCTCCGTCGCGGCGGTGACGGGCATCCGAGCGCGGGTTGTGCACCGCATCAACGACTTCCGTGTCATCGAGGAACTTGTCGCGGCGGGGCACGGGGTGGCCCTGTTGCCGCGGTATTCGGTTCTGCATCCGGCATTGGTGCGTCTGCCGCTGGCCGGTGTGCGTGCGGCGCGGATCTACGAGCTCGTCACCCGCCCGGGGGCGGCGCGCCGGCCCGCCGTGGGTGCAGTGCTCGACAGCTTCCGGGCCGCGGCGGCACGGAAGCTGTCGATGTGAACGAACGGGTCATCGCGCGGGATCAGGCGAGTGCCTTGGCCTTCAGTGCGTCGAACTCGGTCTGGTCGATGACACCCTCGTCGAGCAGCTTCTTCGCGTCGGCGATGTGCTCGGCGGGCGACTTGCCGGCGACCGAGCGGATGTAGTCGTCCTGCACGGCCTTGTACTGCGCGGCCTCCTTCGCGGACCGCTCGGCCATTCCGGTGCCGTGGACGATCAGATAGATCAGGCCCGTCAGCCACGGGAAGACGAACAGGAAGACGATCCAGATCGCTTTGACCCAGCCGGACTGTTCGCGGTTGCGGAACAGATCGCCGATGATCATCCACAGCATGATCAGGTACGCGATGAATGCGAAGCAGACGACGATGTACCAGATGATGTCCATGAATTCCATACGCACACTCCGGGTTCGAGCAGAACGACTCTGCGGGACGAGAATTGCGGAATTCGACGGATATCACCCGTGAACGGGTTCGTTCTCGTCGAACATTCGGAACTGTATCTTTCCGGAGAGTGCGGTAATTGCCCGAAACGGTATTTGCGAGATGAATTGTCGGGGTGAAAATTCCCGAAAACGACGAATGCGGTGGACCCTGATGGGCCCACCGCATCCGGTTCGGAGACGGATCAGCGGTGCGAGCGGTTCACCGCGGAGACCATCGCGCGCAGCGACGCCGTGGTGATCGACGGGGCGATGCCCACGCCCCACACCAGGACGGTCGTGCCGTCGGGACGCGTGACGTCGGCCTCGACGTAGGCCGCGGCGTTGGCGTCGTCGCCGGCGGACATGGCGTGCTCGGCGTAACCGCGGACGGCCACCTGGTAACCCAGCGACTCGAGGGCGTCGACGAAGGCCGCCAGCGGGCCGTTGCCGCTGCCGGAGATCTCCTTCTCCACGCCGTCGACCTTCAGCACGGCGGAGATGGTGTCCTCACCGTCGTCGGTCTCGGCCGCGGTGACCTTCTGCCGGATACGCTCGAGCGGCGAGACCGGGGCCAGGTACTCCTCGTGGAAGATGTCCCACATCTCCTTGGGGCTGACCTCGCCACCCTCACCGTCGGTGACCTTCTGCACGGCCTGCGAGAACTCGATCTGCAGGCGACGCGGCAGGTTCAGGCCGTGGTCGTGCTTCATGATGTACGCGATGCCGCCCTTGCCGGATTGCGAGTTCACGCGGATCACGGCCTCGTAGGTGCGGCCGACGTCCTTCGGGTCGATCGGCAGGTAGGGCACGGCCCAGGTGTGGTCGTCGACGTCGACACCGGCGGCCTCCGCGTCGACCTTCATCGCGTCGATGCCCTTGTTGATCGCGTCCTGGTGGCTGCCGGAGAAGGCGGTGTAGACCAGGTCGCCACCGTAAGGATGGCGCTCGTGGACGGGCAGCTGGTTGCAGTACTCGACCGTGCGGCGGATCTCGTCGATGTTCGAGAAGTCGATCTGCGGGTCGACACCACGGCTGAACATGTTCATGCCCAGGGTCACCAGGCAGACGTTGCCGGTGCGCTCACCGTTGCCGAACAGGCAGCCCTCGATGCGGTCGGCACCGGCCTGGTAGCCCAGCTCGGCAGCGGCGACGCCCGTGCCGCGGTCGTTGTGCGGGTGCAGCGACAGGATGATCGAGTCGCGCTTCGCCAGATTGCGGTGCATCCACTCGATCGAGTCGGCGTAGACGTTGGGGGTGGCCATCTCGACCGTGGCCGGCAGGTTGATGATCACCGGGTTCTCGGGGGTCGCGCCCAGGGTCTCGACGACCGCGTCGCAGACATCCTTGGCGTACGACAGCTCGGTTCCGGTGTACGACTCGGGGGAGTACTCCCAGCGCCAGTTGGTGTCGGGGTGGTTCTTCGCCTCTTCGAGCACCAGCTCGGCGGCGTCGGTCGCGATCTTCTTGACGGTCTCCTTGTCGGCGCGGAACACCACGCGACGCTGCAGGATCGACGTCGAGTTGTAGAAGTGCACGATCACGTTCTGCGCCCCGGCGCACGCCTCGAAGGTGCGCTTGATCAGCTCGGGGCGGGACTGCGTCAGCACCTGGATGGTGACATCGTCGGGAATCGCGCCGTCCTCGATGATCTCGCGGACGAAATCGAAATCGGTCTGGCTCGCGGACGGGAAACCGACCTCGATCTCCTTGTAACCCATGCGTACGAGCAGATCGAACATGCGCCGCTTACGGGCGGGGCTCATCGGGTCGATCAGCGCCTGGTTGCCGTCGCGCAGGTCCACGGCGCACCACGCCGGGGCGCGATCGATGATCTTGTCGGGCCAGGTGCGGTCGGGCAGCGAGATCGACTCGACTTCCTCGGCGAACGGCCGGTACCGATAGGTCGGCATCGACGAGTTCTTCTGCTTGTTCCACGACGGCTGGTCGGCCGGGGCCGGCTTGCTCGGCGGGGTGATGGTGCGCGAGCCGGAGGTGAAAGCGTCGGCGGGTGACATGACGTAACTCCAAAGAGAAAAGGGGACCTGTGGGCCCAGATCGAATATCGACCGGCGCGTCGAAACCCCGCGACGGGAAGCCGGTCTGGTCAGATCCCGCCGCGGCGGCCGAGGAGAAGCACGCGCTGCATGCCCTGCAGTGTATCGCGCCATACCCCACCTCGACCAAGTGGCACCTCCCACACGCATGCGTTCCGTGTGACCGGGCAGCGGTGATGTCGTGACCCGATCGATACGAACGCGCCTGACAGAGCGGTACTTGCGCCCCTAGCGTTACCGAACGTAACTCCCGCAACATCAGTAACACCGGTATCTCCGGTAACACGATGGGTGAAGGGCGTATCGATGGGATCGTTGCGCACGGCGATTGCCGGATCGTGCAGTGCACTGCTCGCACTCGGACTCATGGCGGTCTCCGCCCCCGCCGCGCACGGCGAACCCTGCGACTCGGGACTCCCCGGCTCGGGTTCGGGCTCCGGATCCTTCGGCACGGGATCATCAGGACCGCGGCTCGGAAGCAGCGGATCGGGGAGTGGAGGACTCGCACCCGAAGGCCCGCAGGGACCGCTACCGGCACTCGGCCCGGGCCCCACCAGCACCGTCGCCTGGGTGACCGGCCCGCGCAGCCCCAACAGGACCTACGACAGGTTCTCCATCTCGGGAACCGACCTCGGCATCATGTGGGACAACGGTGCGCAGGGCGAGGACCGTCAGGTCCTCATGGCCTTCGGCGACACCTTCGGCGACTGCTCGCTGCCCGACCAGCAGTGGCGCCACAACGTCCTCATGCGCACCACCGACGCCGATCTCTCCGACGGCATCGACGTGCCCGATCCGGTGCCCGGCGACCCACGTGCGGGTTCCCCCGTCCTGCCCTCCGCGCCCGACATCTCCCGCGAACTCGTGGGCAGCCTCGCACTCGACGGCGTCGAGATCACCGTGATCCCCACGGCCGGCATCGCCGTCGACGGCGTTCAATACGTCAACTTCATGTCGGTGCGGTCGTGGGGCGACCACGGCGAGTGGTGGACCAACGCGTCGATGATCGCGACCTCGACCGACAACGGGGAGACCTGGCAGCTCGACCCGGCGACGGCGCGGATCAACCTGCCGCTCGACGTGCCCACGGTGCAGCAGTTGTCCACCGGGAACGAGAACTTCCAGCAGCACGCCTACATCCGCCACGAGGGATACGTCTACGACTTCGGCACACCGCAGGGCCGGTTCGGCGCGGCCTTCGTCTCGCGCGTTCCCGAGACCGCTCTGCTGGATCTGGCCGCCTACGAGTACTGGAGCGGCGACGGCTGGGTGCCCGGCGACGCCGCCGCGGCCACCCCGGTCGTGCCACCCGCCGTCGGGGAGATGTCGGTGCAGTTCCTGGGCGGCGAGTTCGTCATGCTCTACGGCAACGAGGCGAACGGCACGATCGAGATGAGGACGTCCGTGAGACCCGAGGGGCCGTGGAGCGAGGCCCGCGTGCTGGTCACCCACCGTCAGATCGGTGGTCTCTACGCTCCGTTCATCCACCCGTGGTCCACGGATACGGACCTCTACTTCACCGCCTCACGGTGGGGCGACTACAACGTCATGCTGTTGCGCACGACACTTTCCTGAGACGCCCCGGGTCGATGGAAGCCGCGGTCGGTAAGCTGGGCCACTGGACTTGTTCCCGAAACCCGGAGGTTGGCCAGCGTGGCACTCGTCGTCCAGAAGTACGGAGGATCCTCGGTCTCGACGGCCGAGCGGATCCGGCGCGTCGCTGAAAGGATCGTCGAGACCAAGAAGGCGGGCAACGACGTCGTGGTCGTCGTCTCGGCCATGGGAGACACGACCGACGAACTCCTCGATCTCGCACAGCAGGTGTGTCCGGCCCCGCCGGCCCGCGAGATGGACATGCTCCTCACCTCCGGTGAGCGCATCTCCAACTCCCTCGTCGCGATGGCGATCCACTCGCTCGGCGCCGAGGCCCGGTCGTTCACCGGTTCCCAGGCCGGCGTGATCACCACGGGCAGCCACGGCAAGGCGAAGATCATCGACGTCACCCCCGGCCGCGTGCGCACCGCCCTCGACGAGGGCAGCATCGTGCTGGTCGCCGGCTTCCAGGGTGTGAGCCAGGACAGCAAGGACATCACGACTCTCGGTCGTGGCGGTTCGGACACGACCGCCGTCGCACTCGCCGCCGCGCTGAACGCGGACGTCTGCGAGATCTACACCGACGTCGACGGCGTGTTCTCCGCGGACCCGCGCATCGTCAAGGACGCGCAGCGCCTCGAGAAGGTCTCCTTCGAGGAGATGCTCGAGCTCGCCGCGTGCGGCGCGAAGGTTCTCATGCTGCGGTGCGTGGAGTACGCCCGCCGCTACAACGTGCCCGTGCACGTTCGTTCGTCGTACACCACCAAGCCCGGCACCATCGTGTCCGGATCGATGGAGGACATCCCTGTGGAAGAGGCCCTGATCACCGGCGTTGCGCACGATCGCAGCGAAGCGAAGATCACCGTCGTCGGTATCCCCGACACCCCCGGTTACGCCGCCAAGGTGTTCCGCGCCGTCGCCGACGCCGAGATCAACATCGACATGGTGCTGCAGAACATCTCGAAGGTCGAGACCGGCAAGACCGACATCACCTTCACCTGCCCGAAGAGCGACGGCCCGCGCGCGGTCGAACTCCTCACCAAGCAGCAGGGCGACATCGGCTTCACTCAGGTCCTCTTCGACGACCACATCGGCAAGGTCTCCCTCGTCGGTGCCGGCATGAAGAGCCACCCCGGTGTCACGGCCAAGTTCTGCGAGGCCCTCGCCGACGCCGGCATCAACATCGACCTGATCTCGACGTCGGAGATCCGCATCTCCGTGCTCGTGGATGACAACGAACTCGACGACGCCGTGCGCGCTCTGCACGCGGCATTCGAGCTCGGCGGCGACGAAGAGGCCGTCGTGCACGCAGGAACGGGGCGGTAATCGTGACCACCATTGCAGTCGTAGGCGCCACGGGGCAGGTCGGTATCGTCATGCGCACCCTCCTCGAGGAGCGCAACTTCCCGGCCGACACGGTTCGGTTCTTCGCGTCGGCCCGCTCGGCCGGTAAGAAGCTGCCGTTCCGCGGTGAGGAGATCGTGGTCGAGGACGTCGCGGCGACCTCCGACGAGGATCTGAAGGGCATCGACATCGCGCTGTTCTCGGCCGGTGGCACTCTCTCCAAGGAGCAGGCTCCGCGCTTCGCGGCCGCCGGGGCGATCGTCGTCGACAACTCGTCGGCGTGGCGCAAGGATCCCGAGGTCCCGCTCGTCGTGAGCGAGGTCAATCCGGAGCAGGTGAAGAACCCGCCGAAGGGCATCATCGCCAACCCGAACTGCACCACGATGGCCGCGATGCCGGTGCTCAAGGCGCTGCACGACGAGGCAGGGCTCCAGCGCCTGATCGTGTCGAGCTACCAGGCGGTCTCCGGTAGCGGCCTGGCGGGCGTCGAGGAACTCGTCGGCCAGGTGCGTGCCGTCGCCGACGAGGCCGACAAGCTCGTCCACGCGGGCGACGCCGTCGACTTCCCGGCCCCGAACAAGTACGTCGCGCCCATCGCGTTCAACGTCGTGCCGCTCGCCGGCTCGATCGTCGACGACGGAACGGGTGAGACCGACGAGGACCAGAAGCTGCGCAACGAGTCGCGCAAGATCCTCGGCCTGCCGGACCTGCTCGTGTCGGGCACGTGCGTGCGCGTTCCCGTCGTGACCGGCCACTCGCTGTCGATCAACGCCGAGTTCGAGCGGCCGCTGTCGGTCGAGCGTGCGCAGGAGCTGCTCGCGAACGCTCCGGGCGTCCGCCTCGTCGACGTGCCGACCCCGCTCGCCGCAGCAGGCGACGACGTCTCGCTCGTGGGCCGCATCCGCCAGGATCCGGGTGCTCCGGAGGGTCGCGGTCTCGCGCTCTTCGTCTCGGGCGACAACCTGCGCAAGGGCGCTGCTCTCAACACCATCCAGATCGCGGAGCTGCTCGTCTAAGGCTCTTCGGACCTGCTCGGCGGAGCGGGTGGACCTCTTCGGGTCCACCCGCTCCGTCGCGTTTCGGGCCTGATCCGGTAGGCCCGAAATATTTACAAGCAGTCTGGACTGTTTGTTGTTTTCCCGTTACGCTGCGAAGCGTGATCCAGGACACTGCGCCGAACGGTGGTCGCACCCAGGCGCAACGCACAGCCGCGACGCGAGCCAAGCTGCTCGACGCCGCGGTCGACTCGCTCGTCGAGCACGGCTATTCGGGAACCAGCACGCAGGGCATCGCCAAACGTGCCGGAGTCTCGCGAGGCGCCCAACTCCACCACTTCCCGACGAAGGAGAGCCTCGTCGTCGCGGCGGTCGAGCACCTCGTCGACAAGCGGCTGCAGGAGATCCTCGAGACACGACCCGACCCGGAGCACGGCTTCGAAGCGCTCATGGACGCCTTCTCCGGCCCGCTCTTCGCCGCAGCGCTCGAACTGTGGGTCGCGGCGCGGACCGATTCGTCCCTGCACGAGGCGATGATCCCGCTCGAACGCAAGGTGTCGGACGCGCTCCGCACGGGTTGCCTGGAGATCATGGGCGACAGGGTCTCGCCCGAGCACATCGACCTCAGCATCGAAATCGCCCGGGGCTTCGCCGTCTCGGCCCTGATGCGTACCCCCGAATCCGATCGAGAATTCCGGGAGCGCCTGCTCCCGGTCTGGAAGGCGCTGGTGATGAAATGAGTCTCGCACTGCTTCCCGATCACGTGCACACGCTCGTCGTCGGCGCGGGCTTCGGCGGCATCGGTATGACTGCAACACTGTTGCGCGAGAACCCCGACGCCGACGTCCTCGTCCTCGAGCGCGGTGACGACGTCGGCGGAACCTGGCGCGTGAACACCTATCCCGGTGCCGCATGCGATGTTCCGAGCGCGCTGTACTCGTTCTCCTTCGCGCCAGAACCCGATTGGTCGCGAGCGCACGGCACCCAGGAGGAGATCTACGCGTACCTTCGCCGTGTGGCACGTGAGCAGGGCGTGACCGACCGGACGATGTTCGGATGCGAACTGCGCGAGGCCCAGTGGGACGCCGAGCGTGCCGTGTGGCGGATCTCCACCTCCCGCGGCGACCTGACCGCCGACGTGCTCGTCGCCGCGACCGGCGCCCTCTCCACACCCACATACCCGAAGGTTCCCGGCCTGGAGTTGTTCCGCGGCAAGAAGTTCCACTCGGCCGAATGGGATCACGACCATGACCTCACGGGTGAGCGTGTCGCCGTCATCGGTACCGGAGCGTCTGCCATCCAGTTCGTGCCGGCGATCGTCGACCGCGTCGAACATCTCACGCTGTTCCAGCGCACCGCCTCCTGGGTGATGCCCAAGCACGACCACGTCATCGCGCGGTCGGTCCGCACGCTCTACCGGCGCTTCCCCGTGGCCCAGAAGCTCATGCGCGGATTCGTGTACGGACAGAAGGAGATCTACGTCGTCGGCATGACGAAGTCCTTCGCCCGCAAGTACTTCTTGCCGCTGTTCGAGGTCCGGGCTCGCCGGGTGCTGCGCAAGAGCGTGCGCGATCCCGAACTGCGCAAGCGCCTGACCCCCGATTTCGCGATCACCTGCAAGCGGATCCTGTTGTCCAACGACTGGTTCCCGGCCATCACCCGCCCGAAGGTGGACGTGGTGTCCTCCGGTCTGGCGGCGGTCACCGAGAACGGTGTCGTCGACGACAAGGGCACCGAGTATCCGGTCGACACCATCATCTTCGGTACCGGTTTCACGCCGACGGAACCGCCGGTCGCGCATCATATCCGCGGTGGCGACGGCCGCACCCTCGCCGAGACGTGGGACGGCAGCCCCTCGGCCTATCTCGGTATCACCGTGCCCGGCTTCCCCAACCTGTTCCTCATGTACGGCCCCAACACCAATCTCGGCCACAGCTCGATCGTGTACATGCTCGAATCGCAGGCCAACTACATCTCCGACGCGCTGCGCACGATGGAGCGTCGCGGAATCTCGGCCGTGGAGGTGCGCGACGACGCGGTGCGCCGCTACACCGCCGATCTCGACCCGGCGTTGAACAACACGGTCTGGAACCAGGGTGGTTGCAGCAGCTGGTACATCGACGAGAAGGGCCGCAACTCCGTGATGTGGCCGACCTTCACGTGGCAGTACCGGGCGAGGACCAAGCAGTTCGACCCGGAGAGCTACACCGAGTACCGCGCGACGGCAGGAGCGAGCGCATGACCCATTACGACGTCCTCGTCATCGGATCCGGATTCGGCGGCAGCGTGGCAGCACTGCGCGCCACGGAGAAGGGATACAAGGTAGGAGTTCTCGAGGCCGGGCGGCGCTTCGAGGACGACGAGCTGCCCGAGACGAGCTGGCGGCTGCGCAAGTACCTGTGGGCTCCGCAGCTGGGGTGCTACGGGGTGCAGCGCATGCACCTGCTGCCCAACGTGCTCGTCATGGCCGGAGCGGGTGTGGGTGGCGGGTCGCTGAACTACGCCAACACCCTGTACAAGCCGCCGACGCCCTTCTTCCGCGACCCGCAGTGGGGTCACATCACCGACTGGGAAGCGGAACTGACCCCGTACTACGACCAGGCGGCACGGATGCTCGGCGTCCGTCCCAATCCCAGCACCACGCCCGCGGACGAGGTGATGCGTCAGGTCGCCGACGAGATGGGTGTCGGCCACACCTACACGACCACCCCGGTCGGTGTGTTCTTCGACGAACCCGGTAAGACGGTGCCCGACCCGTTCTTCGGCGGAGCCGGCCCCGACCGCACCGGCTGCACCGAGTGCGGCAGCTGCATGACGGGTTGCCGTGTGGGAGCGAAGAACACGCTCGTCAAGAACTACCTCTACCTCGCGGAGAAGGCCGGCGCGCACATCCACGCCCTCACGACGGTGACCCGTGTGGTGCCCCGTGCCGGCGGCGGGTACGAGGTCCACACCCGCAGCACCGACGGCATCAGGAAGCGCCGCAAGATCTTCACGGCCGACCAGGTGGTGATCGCGGCCGGTACCTACGGCACGGCGCGCCTGCTGCTCGCGAGCCGCGAAACCGGCGACCTGCCGAACCTGTCGCCGGCTCTCGGCACCGTGGTGCGCACCAACTCCGAGGCGGTGCTCGCCGCGACCGCGCAGGACCGCGTCGTCGACTACACGCAGGGTGTGGCCATCACGTCGTCCTTCCACCCCGACGACCACACCCACATCGAACCGGTGCGGTACGGCAAGGGCAGCAACCTGATCGGCCTGCTGCAGGCGCTGCTCGTCGACGGTGGCACGCGGATGCCGCGACTGCTGAAGTTCTTCGGTGTCGCCGCGAAGAATCCCGCTGCCTTCCTCCGCTCCCTGTCGGTGCGGAACTGGTCGGAGCGCACGGTCATCGCTCTCGTGATGCAGACCGACGACAATTCGCTCGAGCTCGCGACCCGGCGCACGCCGATCGGCCGCGGCCTGACCAGCAAGCAGGGACCGGGCACCCCGCCGCCCGAGTGGATCCCGGTGGGCCACGAGGCGGTTCGCCGCGTCGCCGACAAGATCGACGGTGACGCCGGCGGTTCGATCGCCGATCTGTTCAACATCCCGATGACCGCGCACTTCCTCGGCGGATGCGCGATCGGCGATTCGCCGCGTACCGGCACCGTCGACCCGTACCTGCGGGTCTACGGACACGAGGGTCTGCACGTCGTCGACGGCTCCGCGGTGAGCGCCAACCTCGGCGTGAACCCGTCCCTCACGATCACCGCGCAGGCCGAACGTGCGCTGGCGCTGTGGCCGAACAAGGGGGAGAAGGACAACCGCCCCCCGCTGGGGTCGGCCTACGAACCCGTGCAGCCCGTGCCGCCCGTGCGACCGGCCGTGCCCGTCGAGGCTCCGGCGGCGCTGCGACTGCCCATCACCCCCGTTCGGAAGGAGAGCGCCCGTGCTCTGGACAGTGCCTGAGAGCGAGGACGAACGCACCGACTATCCGGTCTCGCCGCCACCACCCTGGCCGGCCGCCGTGCGGGCCACCCTGTGGTGGCATCGCAGCACCCCGGATGCCGCCCAGTACGGGCCGACCGGCGCGATCCTGCCCATCACGCTCGCGATGATGGTCGACTATCTCGACTCGCCGGTCGGGCCGTACCGCGAGGTGCTGGCCAGCCCGGTGCTGCGTCGTGGCCTGATCCCGGCGATGGCGGTGCCGTTCATCGCCGTCGACTCCGAGCCGTCGGTGCACGGTGGTCGCGAGCACTGGAAGCTGCCGAAGGTGCTCGCGAAGTTCGACGGCGACGTCCTCGGCGACTTCTCCGCGACCGGCGCCCGATGGAGCGTGGCCACCTCGGCCGCGCCGAAGGGTCCGGAACTGCCGATCGCGGGTGGGCTGACCTTCGCCCAGCCGATCCCCGGTGGCGCCGTCGAACGTGCCACCGCCCGGTTGCGGGGGAAGTTCCGCTACGCGCGGGTGACCGTCGCGGCGGAGGGACCGACGCTGAGCCGCTGGCTGCGCCCGGGCACCCACCACGGCATCGTCATCACCTCCGGGCGGATGTCCACGGGCGCGTCGCGAGTCGTGTCGCGCATGTAGGTCAGCGCCGCATCGATCCTTTTCTTGACTTATTCCAGAAAAGGGGCATACTTGGTGTCATGCAACAAGGACACGAGCATCACTTCGACCCCAAGGAGCAACTGCGCTCCGTGGGTCTGCGGGTGACCGCTCCCCGCGTTGCCGTACTGAGAACCGTTGCCGAGCATCCGCATTCCGATGCGGACGGAATCGCCGCCCACGTGCGCGACGAACTCGGCTCGGTGTCGACGCAGGCCGTGTACGACGTACTCAAGGCATGCGTGGGGAACGGGTTGCTCCGTCGGATCGAACCGGCCGGATCACCCGCGCGGTACGAAACCCGCATCGGCGACAACCACCACCACCTCGTGTGCCGCGCCTGCGGCGCGGTCGTCGACATCGACTGCGTCGTCGGGGCCGCACCCTGCCTGACGCCGTCCGACGACCACGGCTTCGTCATCGACGAAGCAGAGGTCACCTTCTGGGGCCTGTGCCCCGACTGTCGCGCCGACTAGCGCCCACTCGCTTCACCGGTGGTCCGGTCCCTCCGCGGGCCGAACCACCGGCTTCGTGTCCCGAGACCCGGAACACACGTATTCGGAGGTCATCATGACGAATGCCCGTTACACCACGAACAATGTCGGTATCCCCGTCGCCAGCGACAACGAGTCGCTGACCGCGGGTACCCAGGGACCGATCCTGCTCCACGACCACTACCTGGTCGAGAAGCTCGCACACTTCAACCGCGAGCGGGTGCCCGAGCGTGTCGTGCACGCCAAGGGCGCCGGCGCGTTCGGTGAGCTCGTCGTCACCGAGGACGTCTCCGCCTACACGAAGGCGAAGCTGTTCCAGCCGGGCGCGAAAACCGAGATGCTGGCACGCTTCTCGACGGTCGCCGGTGAGCAGGGCAGCCCCGACACCTGGCGCGACCCGCGCGGTTTCGCCCTGAAGTTCTACACCGAGGACGGGAACTACGACCTCGTCGGCAACAACACGCCGATCTTCTTCATCAAGGACCCGATCAAGTTCCCCGACTTCATCCACTCGCAGAAGCGTCTGCCCGGCTCCGGCCTGCGCGACCACACCATGCAGTGGGACTTCTGGACCCTGCGCCCCGAGACGGCACACCAGGTCACCTGGCTGATGGGTGACCGTGGCCTGCCGCGCACGTGGCGCCACATGGACGGCTTCGGTTCGCACACCTACCAGTGGATCAACGCCGACGGTGAGCGCTTCTGGGTGAAGTACCATTTCAAGACCGACCAGGGCATCGAGTTCCTCACCCAGGACGAGGCCGACCGCCTCGCCGGCTCGGATCCCGACTACCACCGCGCCGACCTCTACAAGGCGATCGAGCGCGGCGAGTTCCCGAGCTGGACGCTCCACGTGCAGATCATGCCGGTCGCGGAGGCGGAGAATTACCGGTTCAACCCGTTCGACCTGACCAAGGTGTGGTCGCAGAAGGACTACCCGTTGATCAAGGTCGGCACCATGACGCTGAACCGCAACCCGCGCAACTTCTTCGCGGAGATCGAGCAGGCCGCGTTCGCCCCGTCGAACGTCGTGCCGGGCATCGGTTTCTCGCCCGACAAGATGCTGCTCGGCCGCGTGTTCTCCTACGCCGACGCCCACCGCTACCGCATCGGCGTCAACCACGCCCAGCTGCCGGTGAACTCCGCGAAGGCCGCCCGTGTCGACTCCTACAGCAAGGAGGGCAACATGGCCTACACCTTCAACGATCCGCAGACCCCGGTCTACGCACCGAACAGCTTCGGCGGTCCGCACGCCGATCCCGAGCGGGCCGGTGACGAAGGTCTGTGGAACTTCGGAACCGAGGCCGTGCGTGCGGGATACGTGCAGCATCCCGAGGACGACGACTTCGGTCAGGCGGGCACCCTCGTCCGCGACGTGATGGACGACGCGGCACGCGAACGCCTCGTGAACAACATCGTCGGACACGTCCTCGGCGGTACCTCGGAGGCGCTCTACGAGCGGATCTTCGAGTACTGGCGCAATGTCGACGAGGAGCTCGGCAAGCGGGTCGAGGCGGGCGTGCGCGCCGGAGCCTGACCCGTCACCGGGGGAGATGGGGCGGGATCAGAGCAGTCCCCACCAGTAGATCAGGGCTGCCAGCGCCAGCACGATCAGCGTGGTGTCCATGTCGCTCTCCCTCCATCCGACGGCAACAACTCCATCTTCCTCGCAAACGAGGAATCCGGCACAGACGGCAGGGCCGTCCACCTCTCCGGTGGGCGGCCCTGCCGGCGTCTGTCGAACATATCGGCTGTTCGAACACGCGTGTGACAGCTGTGTCGGCTGTGGTTGTTAGGTTGGAGATCCGGGCCGGCGTCGTCACGCGGGGTCGGGTTCGCGCTTGTTCGTCGAAAGGTGTTGTCCGACATGGTGATGGGTCCTACCCATGCAGTATCCGGGGCGCTGGTGGGGCTCGTCGTCGCCGATCTGCTTCCTCCCGACTGGGGTGCACCCGCATCCACCGCGGAGACCTTCGCCTTCGCGGCGGTGTGTTCGGGGGCGGCCCTGCTTCCGGATCTCGACACGGCCCAGTCGACGGTCGCGAGGTCGTTCGGGCCCGTGAGCCAGGCCTTCGCCAAGGGCATCGACGCGGTCTCGCTCGGCTACTACTCGCTCACCAAGGGCAGCCGCGACCGGAAGCGGCGCGGCGGGCACCGCACCATGACGCACACCGCGCTGTTCGCGGCGCTGCTCGGCGCCGGAGTCTCGGCGCTCGTCGCGAGCTTCGGCCGGGAGGCGATCATCGGGGTCCTGTTCGTCACTCTCGGTCTCGCACTGCGCGGGTTGTTCGGGTCGTGGGCGAAGAAGCGTGGGTGGGTGGTCGTCACCCTGAGCGCGGCAGTGCTGTCGATCCTGTCGTGGACGTGGTTCCCGCAGGAGGTCGCGTCGACGGGCCTGGGGGTCGCGGTGGCCCTCGGATGCGCGACGCACTGTCTCGGCGACGCCATCACCAAGGAGGGCATCCCCTTCCTCGCTCCGTTCGTGCCCTGGCGCGGGTCGCGCTGGTGGGAGATCAAGCTGCCGTCGGCGTTGTCCATCCGTGCGGGTGGCCCGTTCGAGCTCGGCATTCTCGGTCCGGCCCTCACCGTGGCGGCGGTCGCGATGGCGGTCTGGTCGGTCGACGGAGCTCCCGAACACATCCTCGGCACGTTGGAGGCGTCGGGTCTGTCGTTCTGGAGCGAGGGCGCCGCACACCGGTAGCGGCACTGGAGAATAAAAAGAACTTGTTCTATTTTTGCGGAGTCCGTGCCCGCAGAACAGAACGGAACCCGCCCTCGTGAGCGCTCGAGCCTCTGGTCCCACCCTCAGCCGTCGCGGTCTTCTCGGAGCAGCCGCGGGAGCAGCCGTCCTTGCAGGCACGGGATGGACGCTCGCGGGTGCGGTACCGCTCGGCGACCCGGCCGCGACGATCCCCGCGCCGCCGGACTTCCCGGCCGACATCCCGCTCTCGCAGCAACAGTTCGTCAACTGGGCGAAGACCATCCGGTTCGACGCGGTGTGGACCGCGACCGCGCGCACCGCCGACGACGTCGTCCGCCTCGCGAACTGGGCACACGCCCACGGCTTCCGGATCCGTCCCCGAGGATCGATGCACAGCTGGAGTCCGCTCACCCTCGAGGCCGGGCAGGACATCGAGAACGTCGTGCTGGTCGACACCATGTCGCAGCTGAACCAGGTCGTCGTCGACGCGGGCGCCGCACCTCCGCGCGTGACGGCCGGCGGTGGCGCGAGCATCGAAGCGATCCTCACCGCGCTCGAAGCCAACGGACTCGGCTGGGCCAACTCGCCCGCCATCGGCGACATCTCCATCGCAGGGGCACTGTCGATCGGTGCCCACGGCGCCACCTATCCGGCAGCGGGGGAGACGGTGATCCCCGGCCAGTCGTTCGGCTCCCTGTCCAATCTCGTCCTGGCCCTGACCGCCGTGGTGTGGAACCCGTCGGCCGGTGCCTACGAACTCCGCGAGTTCCGCCGCGCCGACCCGGAGATCGGACCCCTGCTCGCCCACCTCGGACGCACCTTCGTCACCTCCGTGACGTTGCAGGCCGGAGCGAACTACCGGGTGCGCTGCCAGAGCTTCACCGACATCCCGTGGCGCGAACTGTTCGCACCGCCCGGCTCGCCGGGACGCACCTTCGAGCGCTACGTCGAGGAGCACGGGCGGGTCGAGGCGATCTGGTTCCCCTTCACCGAGACGCCCTGGCTCAAGATCTGGTCGGTCTCCCCGGAGAAGCCCGCCGCCTCCCGTGAGGTGCAGGGCCCGTACAACTACTACTTCTCGGACAGCCTGCCCGAGGAACTCACCGACCTGCTCGGCCAGGTCGTGCGCGGTGCCCAGGGCGTCACACCGGCCTTCGGTGCGTCGCAGTTCGGTGCAGTGGCCGCGGGACTCGCAGCGACCGGCACGAACGATCTGTGGGGTTGGTCCAAGGACCTGCTGTTCTACCTGCGCGCCGCGACCCTGCGCGTGGTCGCCGGTGGCGGTGTCGTCGTGACGAGACGCGACAACATCGCCCGCGTCATCAACGAGTTCACGACGTGGTTGCACGAGCGGATGACGCATTACGCCTCGCTCGGTCAGTACCCCGTGAACATGCCGTTCGAGGTACGTCTGTGCAAGGTCGACGACGCCGACGAGGTGCTCGTCGACGCCGCCGGGGTGCCCGACCTGTCGCCGGTGCGTCCCCGCCCCGACCGGCCCGACTGGGACACCGCGATCTGGATGAACGTGGTCTCGATCCCCGGAACGGCCGGGATGCCGGCCTTCTTCCGCGAGATGGAGCAGTGGATGGCCGCCCATTATTCGGGCGACTATGCAACCTTCCGGTCCGAGTGGTCGAAGGGCTGGGCGTTCGACGATCAGGGCGGCTACCGCGACCCCGGTTTCCTCGGGGACACGGTGCCGGCCATGTACCGCACCGGATTGCCGTCCGGGCAGGGCTGGGACGCCGCGCTCGCGGCCTTCGAGCAGTACGACCCGCATCGGGTGTTCAGCAACCGGTTCCTCGACCGCCTGCTGCCCTGATCGTCGACGAACGATGAATCAGTCCTCGTCGGAGTCCATCGGTAACGGTCCCGGCTGCTCCGTCTGCTGAGGAGCGGCGGGAACCCATACCCGTAGCGGCTGCACCACCTCGCCGTAGAAGGCGTCGGCCGACGACGTCACGCTCGTGATGAAGCCGGTCGCGGTACCGGACGAGCGGCGGCTGCCCAGCGGGAACGTCTGCTCGAGAGTGAAGGACACGATGTCGCCGGCGCGACCCTCGGTGAGGACTCGAGGGTCGGTACGCACGGTGTCGAGATGTTCACACGCTTCGTTGCCACGCTCGGAGAACACCGCTTCGAGCTGCACGTTCCCAGGTGCGGTCTTCAACTGCTTGACCAGCCACGACACCCGCTTGCGTGATGTCCCTTCGTCAGGTGCATCGACGGTCGTGCGACAGCGGACCTTGTTGGTACGCAGGTCCGCCGAGACCACGAGATCACCTGCGGTATCCGGAATTCGCAGCACGGCTTCGAAGACTCCGTCGGTCGCGAGGCGGTCGGCGACGTGGGCGTTCCGTGCGTCCGGATCGGTCGCGAAGCGGCGCGGCAGCACATGTGTCACCGGGACGCCGAGTTCTGCGGTGAACCGGAGCGCCAGGTGGCGAGCCAACGCGACCCAGGTGCTCGCAACGGCGAGCGCCTTGGAGTCACCGGCCCGGAGTGTGCCCGCGGTGACGGCGTCGCGAACAGCGACCCAGTGGCGTCCCATATCGACGAATTCCGAGACCCCACTGCGAGGGTGATCGATATAGCGCAGGAACTCACGCAGGATCCAGTCCTGGAGATCGCTCTCCAGTTCGCCGTGGGACAGCACCATGCGTGCTTCGTGAGCGATCTCCGCCCATGCGATGTGCCGAAGCGAGACCTTGGTGAGCTTGCGCCGGTCCACTGCGACGGGCAGTTCCCCTGCAGAGGCGGGAATGTCGTTGGAGATGCTGACAACGACGTCGTACTTCTTGCGACGCGCGACATCGAGGTAGTTCTCGAGCTGTTCACGCTTGAGTTTGCCGTTGCCCGTCTTCACCTCGACCAGGGCCGTCCACCGTCGGTTTCCTCGCGCGACCTTGAGTACCGCATCGGGTACCACCCGCGATTCACCTCGCTCGTACGGCACCTCCAAGTAACCCTCGAAAGCGCCGGCGGGAGCGCCGAGACGAAGGCACACGGCACGAGCGAACGGGGGCACTGCCTGCATGGTCGCGACGAGCGCGGAAGTCGCTCGACGTTCCTGTTCGTCACCCGCACCGATTCCGGCTACGGAGAAGAGGCGCGCGGGTTGCCAGCTCTCCTGCTCGGCTTGGGAGAAGGTGATCGGCTTCGGCTTCCGGGCAGCTCGTTTGGTCGTACGTACGCCGGACTGCTTTCGTGCGGGAGTGGCGGTCGTCGCGGCAGGAGCGGGCTCGGGAGTCTGCGGAGGAACGGTGATTTCCTCATCTGACGAGACCGAAGTCGTCGAGGGAGGAGTCCGGTCGTCGTCCTCGGTGGCGTCGTCCTCGGTGGCGTCGTCCACCTCCACGCCGTAGTCCTGTGCCAGTCCGGCCAGACCGGATGCCCATCCCTGTCCGATCGCACGGACCTTCCAGACGCTGTCCCGGCGGTAGACCTCGCCGAACACGAATGCGGATTCGGTGTTCGCGTCCGCAGTGATGTACTCGGCCACGGGGCGACCTGTCGGATCCACGACCCGCAGGGTCAGCTTGCCGAGGTCGCCGAAGGTGCCGCCGTAGAGGCTTCCTGCCAAGGCGATCGTGTGTACATCGTCGGGCACCGTCGCGAGATCGATGCTGATACGTGCCTGCGCGCCTTCCTCCGTCGCTCCGTTCCCCAGAAAACGGACGGAACCGTCGGCCGATTCCGGCTGGTTGTAGAAGACGAAATCCGCGTCGGACCTCACCTTGCCCGAATCCGCGAGGAGCAACGCCGAGGCATCGACCTCGGTGTCCGCTTCCGTCCAGCCCAGGACGATGTCGACTTGCGAGACATCTGTCGGAAGCGGCATGTTCTGCCCCTTGACGAGAACCGGGAAATCCATCGGGGCACCTTCGTTCCAGTGTCGGTCGTGCGCGCGATATCGAGCGCTACGGACACATCGAAGGGAACGGCTCCGATGTTTCACGGTGCACGCGAGTAGCTCGTCAGGACCGGGATGCGCCGCAGCAGTCGGCCTGCCTCAGCACCCCGTGTGCGAGAAGGCCCGCATATAGCCGGCGGTCTGGTAGGCATACGCCCACGCCCAGTACGACAGGGCGATGTCGGCAGGGCTGGCGGCCATGATGAGCTCGCCGTCGAAACATCGGTCGAGGATGAAGCGTGCGCGGGAGACGTGCGGCACGAAGGTCACGACGATGACGCTCTCCCAGCCGCGCTGCTCCGCGAGTCGACGCAGTTCCATCGCTTCACCGCGCGTGGTCGGCGGATCCGGCTCGAAGCACGTGACGGGGAATTCGTAACGCGGGTGGTCGCACAGGTCCGTCAACCAGACGTCCTTCGTGCCGTTGGGATTCGACACCACGACCTCGGGTGCGAAGCCTTCGAGTGCGAGTTCGAGCGCGTAGGGATAGCGCTCGTAGATCGCACCGCCGAGGACGAAGATCGCATCGGCCCGGCGATACGGGCTGAGGTTCTCGATCTCGATCTGCGGGGCCACGTAGACGGGCACTCCCGCGGCGATGAACGCGCACGCGACGAGCACGAGGACGGCGAGCCACCGTCGTCGCCGTGGTCGTGGCCTGGTGAGGGTGGAACCTCCGGAGTTCTCCGGCGCGTCCTGCTGGGAGGCCCTGTGTCGTCGCGTCATCCGCTGATTTCCGTTCCCCCCGACCGGAGCCGGAGCGTCTCGCGAGTGCGGTGCCACGTTTCAGTTTAGGGCATATAAGTCTGTTTTTCAGGCTCAAAACAAACTTGAAGAATCTTTTGCTGATGAACGGTGCTCGCTTTCCTCGCGGGCGCAGATCGAGAGGGCTACTCCGTGAGGCGATGGCGGCGAAGAACGAACCGTCCAAGAGGAACGGGACGGATTGATGTTCGTGAACGATCCGCCATTCGTCGCCCATCGGTCGAGACCGCTCTTGTCACTCGGATTCATCGGAAGTCACGTCGGGACCGAGAATGCAGTCAGGGCACCTTCTCCGTGAGGAGAAAGTGCCCTGACGAGTTCTTCCACGAGTCGGGGTGGCGGGATTCGAACCCACGACCTCTTCGTCCCGAACGAAGCGCGCTACCAAGCTGCGCCACACCCCGTATTGAACCTCGGTCAGCTTACAACACGAGGCCGCAGAAGATTAAATCGGCTGGTCAGCGACGTAACCCGGCGCGCTCGGCCGCATCACCGCTGGCCTGCTGCGCGGTGTCGCGCGAGGCCGGAACGAGGGTGAGCAGAGTGGCCTCCGGACGGCAGAAGAACCGGGCAGGAGCGAACGGCGAGGTGCCGATGCCCGCAGAGACGTGCAGTCGCATGCGGGCACCCCAGCGCGACGCGCCCTTCACCCGCGACCGGTCGATCCCGCAGTTGGTCACCAGCGCGCCGTAGAACGGCAGGCACAGCTGACCGCCGTGGGTGTGGCCCGCGAGGACGAGGTCGTAGCCGTCCTCGGCGAAGCGATCGAGCACCCGCGGCTCGGGGGAGTGCGTCATGCCCAGCCGCAGATCGGCCGAGGGATCGGCTGCGCCGGCGATCGTCTCGTACCGGTCGCGGTCGAGATGCGGGTCGTCGACACCACCGACGGCGATGCGCACGCCGCCGACCTCGATGTCGCGGCGCACGTGCGTCATGTCCTGCCAGCCACGCTCGGTGAACGCCGCACGCAGGTCGCCCCACGGGAGCGGAGGACCGTAGACGCGGTCGTGCTCCTTGTCGAAGTAGGCGAGCGGGTTCTTCAGCACGGGAGCGAAGTAGTCGTTGCTCCCGAAGACGAACAGACCCGGGCGGGCGAGGAGTCCGCCCAGCGCCTGGACGACGGCCGGAACGGCCTTCGGATGCGACAGGTTGTCGCCCGTGTTCACGACGAGGTCGGGCTCGAGGCCGTCGAGCTCGCGCAACCAGTTCTGTTTCAGCTTCTGGTTGGGAGTCATGTGCAGGTCGCTGATGTGCAGGACCCGCAGTGTCGACGCACCGGGCGCGAGCACCGGCACCGTGACCTCGCGAAGAGTGAACGCGTTCCGTTCGATCAGCGTGGCGTAACCGAGGCCGAGAGCGGCGGCGCCGGCAGCACCGAGGGTGACACGGCGAATTGCAGACAGGTCAGGCACTTCTCCAGCGTACCGCCGTGCGTGGACCTCGCACGTGGTTCGCCTGCCCCGCGTAGCGTTTCCGGCATGAGCGACACCACATCCTCCCTCGAATCCAGGCTGCGGACGGACCTGACCGCAGCGATGAAGGACAAGGACAAGCTGCGGACCGAGACGCTCCGGATGCTGCTCGCGGCGATCCGGAACAAGGCGGTGTCCGGCAAGGAGGCGCGTGAGCTGTCCGACGACGAGGTGCTCGAGGTCCTCGCGAAGGAGTCGAAGAAGCGGGGCGAGGCCGCCGAGATCTACACCGAGAACGGACGCGGCGAGCTCGCGGCCAAGGAGCACGCCGAGGCGCGGATCATCGACGAGTACCTGCCCACCCCGCTGACCGATGCCGAGCTCGTCGACGTCGTCGACACCGCGCTCGCGCGCGTCGCGGAGGAACTCGGCGCGCGGCCGGGTCCGAAGAACATGGGCCAGGTGATGAAGGCCGCTACCGAGATCGCGGCAGGCAAGGCCGACGGCAAGCGCCTGTCCGCAGCCGTGCGTTCACGCCTGTAACCGAACGGAAGCCCTGCGGCTCAGTTGTCGGGGCGGCTCGGTGTCGTCGTGGGAGTGGACTCCTCCTCCGCCGGCGGACTCGACTCGCTCTGCTCGAGCTCACGTCCCGGGATGGGCGCGGGCGTCGACCGGCGGGTCGTGTCGGGCACTTCGCGGTCGCGCGGGCGGGCCGGGGTGGCGCTCGTGGTGGGAGCCACGCGGACCGATCCGTCGCTGATGAACAGCGTGACCGTCGATCCCGGGACGGCCGAGCCGCTCGGGGACGTACCCGTCACCGTTCCGGCGCGTTCCTCACCGGCGATCGTGGCCTCCGAGACCGAGAATCCGGCGTCCTGCAGTCGCTGCACAGCGCGGTCCTTCGACAGGCCCGTCACGTCCGGAACCTGGGCGTTGCCCGCGCCGCGGACGTACCGGGGATCGGGGGCGGGCAGCTCGATGGAACCGAACTTGTTCGCCACCGGCAGCATCGCCGAGAACCACGTCCGCGCCGGTTCGGTACCGCCGAAGAGGTTGCCGTCGTAGCAGGGGCGGACCGGACCCGAGCAGATCTGGCCGGGGGTGGGGGAGTCGCCGTAGGTGTAGACCACACCGGCGAACCGGTTGGTGAAGCCGAGGAAGGCCGAGGACATGTGCGACTCCGTCGTACCGGTCTTCGCCGCGACCGGCAGGTTCCAGCCCACCGACCCCGCGGCACCCGAAGCGGTACCGCCGGCGGAGGTGTCCTTGCTCATCGCCGTCGCGAGGGTGTCGGCGAGACCGGGCTCGACCACCTGCTCACACGCCTGCTGCGTGATCGGCACGGGCTTGCCCTCGCGGTCGAACACTTCCTCGATCGGGCTGGGCGGGCACCACTTGCCGTGCGAGGCGAGTGTCGCCGCGACGTTCGACAGCTCCAGCGCGTTGATCCACGTCGGCCCGAGCGTGTACGAGCCGAGGTGCTGGTCCTTCTGCATCTCGGCCATCGACTGGTCGCCGAAGCCGGAGGTGCGGGGCTGCAGGTACGACCGCAGGCCCAGGCGCACCGACATGTCGACAACCGCGTCGACGCCGGTGGCCTCGATGAGCTTGACGAACGCCGTGTTCGGCGACTGTGCCAGCGCGTCGGTCACCGACAGTCGCGACGGATAGGGGGCGGCGTTCTCGACGCAGTAGTAGTTGGCCGGGCAACCGCGGGCACCGCCGTCGCCCAGACCGCGGGCGTTGTAGCGGGACGGGACGTCGAGCACGGCAGAGGTGCCGAGACCCTGTTCCATGGCGGCGGCGACGGTGAAGATCTTGAAGATCGACCCGGCGCCGTGACCGGCCAGCGAGTAGGGCTGCGGCTGGACCGTCTCCTTGGCCTCGGCGTCGAGACCGAACTTGCGGCTCGACCCCATGGCGAGGACCTTGTGCGAATCCTGGCCCGGCTCGATCACGTTCATCACCGAGGCCACGTCGTCGACGGTGGGGCTGGTGAACCGGTCGAGCGACTCCTTGACGGAGTTCTGGACCTCGGGGTCGAGGGTCGTGCGGATGAGATATCCGCCCCGGTCGATCTGCTCGCGCGACAGGCCGGAGTTCTCGAGGTACTGCAGCGCGTACTCGCAGAAGTAGCCGCGGTCGTCGGCGGCGATGCAGCCGCGGGGGAGCGTGTTGGGCTCGGGCAGCACGCCGAGCGGCAGTTCCTTCGCAGCGCGGATCTCGTCGGCGCGCTCCGGAATGTTGTCGATCATCGTGTCGAGCACGATGTTGCGACGGGCGAGCACACCGTCGGGATTGGTGTACGGGTTCAGCGCCGAGCTGGACTGCACCATGCCCGCGAGCATCGCGGCTTGCGGGATGTTCAGGTCCTTCGCGTCGATGCCGAAGTAGGTCTGGGCGGCGTCCTGGATGCCGAACGACCCGTTGCCGAAGGGGACGAGGTTCAGATAGCGGGTGAGGATCTCGTCCTTGGTGAGCTGATCGTCGAGGGTCAGCGCCATGCGGATCTCACGGATCTTGCGGGCCGGCGTCGTCTCGATCGCCGCGCGGCGTTCGGCGTCGGTCTTCGCGATCACGTGCAGCAGGTAGTTCTTGACGTACTGCTGGTCGATCGTGGAGGCGCCCTGCTCGACCTGACCGCTCGTGGTGTTGGTGAGGAACGCGCGGATCGTGCCCTGCCAGTCGACGCCCTGGTGCTCGGGGAACCGCTTGTCCTCGATCGAGACGATCGCCAGCTTCATCTCGTTGGAGATCTGGTCGCTGGGCACCTCGAAGCGACGCTGGTCGTAGAGCCACGCGATCGGCTCGCCCGCCTTGTCGACCATGGTCGTCACGGCTGGGACGACACCTTCGACGAGCTCTGCGGAACTGTTGTCGACGGTGTCCGCGGCGCGGTTCGAGACGTACCCGAATCCACCCGCTGCGGGGAAGAGCATCCCTGCTACGAGAACGCCGCCGAGGGCCGTGCAACCAGCGAGCTTCGCCACCGTTCTTCGGATCGACACGCCTACACACTACGTGGCGGGGGACCGGCCGGCCGTTTCCAGGGAGCGGGCGTGGCACGACGGGCGCTGTGAAAACGCCTCCGACGTGCAACTTTGTACGTACGTACCAGAAAAGGTTTCGTTCGCCTTGCGCGTGGGCATCAGTTTACCTAGATTGAGACATCAGTGTGACGCAGATAACACCTTGACGGGCAGGTTTCGCGCCGTCGCGGCACACGGGCGGCGCAGACCTCGAACACCGCGAACCGGCGTTCGGAAAGTAAAGGGGCAACTGAATGCACATGACCACCCCGACGACCCGACTCGACGTCGATCAGGCCGAAGCGCGCATCGCTTGGGTCTCCAAGGCTCGCTGCCGCGAAGTCGATCCCGATGAACTGTTCGTGCGTGGCGCAGCACAGCGCAAGGCTGCGGTGATCTGCCGGCACTGCCCGGTGATGCTCGAGTGCGGGGCGGACGCCCTCGACAACCGTGTCGAGTTCGGCGTGTGGGGAGGCATGACGGAGCGGCAGCGTCGTGCTCTCCTCAAGCAGCATCCCGAGGTCGAGTCCTGGGCCGATTTCTTCCAGGCGCAGCGACAGCACCAGAGCGCGGTCTAGTCACCACCTCACCGGTACGAACCGCCGAGATCATGACCCGCGAGACATCACGCCTCGCGGGTCAATTGCTCACCCACCGCCCGCAGCGCCTCGAGATCCGAGACCTCGAAGGGCAGCGAGGGCACCCCGACCACGGGGACGGCGGGATTCGCCGCGGTGAAGTTGCGTAGCAACCGCAGCTCCCGCTTGGCGATCACGGCCCGGTGCGCGTGGATGCGGAGAACGGCCTCCGCGGCCTTCGCGTCCACGCCCTCCTCCTCGGCGAGCTGGTCCGCTGCGGCGAGGGCGTGATCGGACGGCAGCGCCGACAGTGTCGGATGGGTGCGGTTGAGCACCAGGCCCGACAGCGGCATGCGATCGCCCGAGAGTCGCTCGACGAAGAACGACGCCTCGCGCAGCGCATCGGGTTCGGGTGCCGCGACCACCATGAAGTGGGTTCCCGGCTGCTGCAGCAACCGGTAGGTGCGGTTGGCGCGCTCGCGGAAGCCCCCGAACATCGAGTCCAGCGACTGCACGAAGGCCGACGCGTCCGACAGCATCTGGCTCCCGACGATCGTCGAGACCGCCTTGAGCGCGAGCCCCATCGCGCCGGTCACCAGGCGGCCGAAGCCACGCCCGGGTGCAGTGAAGATCCGGATCATCCGGCCGTCGAGGAAGGCTCCGAGCCGCTGGGGAGCGTCGAGGAAATCGAGCGCGTTCCGGGACGGCGGGGTGTCGACGATGATGAGATCCCACTCGTCGCTCTGCGCGAGCTGACCGAGCTTCTCCATCGCCATGTACTCCTGCGTGCCGGAGAAGGACGACGCCACGGTCTGATAGAAGGGGTTGTCGAGGATCTGCTGCGCCTTCTCCGGCGTCGAGTGCTCGAGCACCATGTCGTCGAAGGTGCGACGCATGTTGAGCATCATCGCGTGCAGCTCGCCCTTCGCCTCCGGCCCGAGCTCCACCTTCTGCGGGGAGTTGTCGAGCGAGGCGACCCCGAGGGCCTGCGCCAGTCGCCGCGCCGGGTCGATCGTGAGCACCACGACGCTGCGGCCCCGCTCGGCCGCGCGCAACGCGAGCGCCGCGGCGGTGGTCGTCTTGCCGACACCTCCCGATCCGCAGCACACGATCACCCGGGACGAGCGGTCGTCCAGGATGCGGCCGACGTCGAGGGCCTTCCGGATCGGTGCGCTCATCGGACACCCTGCTCGGCGAGGGCGTCGGCGAGTTCGTAGAGGCCACCGAGATCGACACCGTCGGCCAGGGCCGGTAGGGACATGCGTGCCACCTTCACTTCGTCGAGTTGAGCGGCGCTCACCTGTTGCGCCTGGAGTACCGCGGCGTGCTCGATGGTCTCGGTCAGCAGGCCGGCGAAATCGTCGTCGGACAGCTTGATGGACACCTTCTCCAGGGTCGTCCGGACCGCGGGCCCCGCGATGCGGCCGGCGGCGACGTCGTCGACGAGTTCCTCGGGCAGGTGTTCGGGGGCGGTGCGGTTGACGATCACCGTGCCCATCCGGAGATCGGCGGCCTCGAGTTCGTCCACCGCGTCGGCCGTCTCCTGCACCGGCAGAGCCTCGAGCAGGGTCACCAGGTGGACCACGGTCTGGTCGGAGTGCAGCAGCCGGACCACGCCCTCGCTCTGCGACCGGATCGGACCGGACTTCGCGAGATCGGCCATGGCCTTGGTGACGTCGAGGAAGCTGCCGATGCGGCCGGTAGGCGGGGAATCGACGACGACCGCGTCGTAGACGGGGGTACCCGACGCGTCGGTCCGCACCACCGTCTCCTTGATCTTGCCGGTGAGGATCACGTCGCGCAGACCCGGCGCGAGCGTGGTCACGAACTCGATCGCCCCCATCCGTCGCATCGCGCGACCTGCGAATCCGAGGTTGTAGAACATGTCGAGGTATTCGAGGAAGGCCGCCTCGATGTCGATCGCGAGAGCCGACACCTCCCCGCCACCCGGCGCGGTCGCGATCTTCGTCTCGACCGGCGGGAGCGGCGGGACGTCGAACAGCTGCGCGATGCCCTGACGTCCCTCGGTCTCGACGAGCAGGACCTTGCGACCTCCGGCGGCGAGCGCCAGCGCGAGCGCCGCGGCCACGGTGGACTTCCCGGTGCCACCCTTGCCGGACACGAAGTGCAGTCGCGCCTGGGCGGCGCCTGCCGGCCATTCGCCGGAATGTGATGTCGGAGATGCCACGATCACGAGCCTATAAGTCGTGGACGGTGAACGGTGCCGGATAGGGTCAGGACATGAGTGAAACCACCACATGGGAATACGCAACCGTGCCGCTGCTCACGCACGCGACCAAGCAGATCCTCGACCAGTGGGGTGCCGACGGCTGGGAGCTCGTCACCGTCCTGCCCGGCCCCACCGGTGAGCAGCACGTCGCCTACCTCAAGCGTCCGAAGGGCTGACCCGTGTCGCACAACACCTGGAGCGCACGCCTGACCGAACTCGGCATCACCCTGCCGCCGGTCGCCGCCCCGGTGGCGGCCTACGTGCCCGCCGTCCGCAACGGCGACGTCGTCTACACCTCCGGTCAGCTGCCGCTGGTCGACGGGAAGCTGACGCACACCGGCAAGGTGGGTGCCGAAGTGTCGGCGGAGGAGGCGAAGACCGCGGCCCGCACCGCCGCGCTCAACGCGCTCGCCGCCGTTGATGCTCTCGTCGGACTCGACAACATCGCGAGCGTCGTGAAGGTCGTCGGCTTCGTGGCGTCCGCCGAGGGCTTCACCGGTCAGCCCGGCGTCATCAACGGCGCGTCGGAACTGCTCGGGGAGATCTTCGGTGAGGTCGGTGCGCATGCCCGCTCGGCCGTCGGCGTCGCCGAACTGCCCCTCGGCGCTCCCGTCGAGGTCGAGCTGATGGTGGAAGTACGCTGACGCCACCCTCCCCGACCGAGGGCGGCTCCCGACGGACCCGACACGAGAGGCACAAGTGATGGCGCTGGTCCACCCCGCCTACGCGCAGTTGCGGCAGGTCACCGAGAACGCCGCGGTGATCCTGGCCGAGAACCCCTCGATCATGTCCCTCGAGGGAACGAACACCTGGATCCTCCGGGCGCCCGGCAGCGATGAGTGCGTCGTGGTCGATCCGGGTCCCCTCGACGAAGGGCATCTCGAGCGGATCGCGCAGGTGCCGGTGGCGGCGACCCTCATCAGTCACCGCCACTTCGACCACACCGAGGGTGCCGAGCGTTTCTCGCAGCTCGCGGAATGCCCGGTGCACGCGGTGCTGCCGGAACACCGCCACGGCGGTGGGCAGCAACTGTCCGACGGCGACGTCGTCGAGGCAGCGGGTCTGCGCATCCGGGTCGTCGCGACCCCGGGGCACACCGCCGACTCGCTGTCGTTCGTGATCGAACAGGACCGCAGTGTGCTCACTGCCGACACCATCCTCGGCCGCGGTACGACCGTGCTCGACGACTCCGACGGCGACCTCGGCGACTACCTGCGGTCGCTGAGGTCGCTCATCGGACTCGGCGGCGGCTACACGGTGCTGCCCGGGCACGGCCCCGAGCTGCCCGACCTCGAGACGATCGCGCGGGAGTACCTCGCACACCGGGAAGGCCGGCTCGAGCAGGTGCGCGGTGCACTGCGCACCCTCGGCACCGACGCCTCCGCGCGGCAGGTCGTCGAGCACGTCTACGCCGACGTCGACCCCTCGCTGTGGGGTGCGGCGGAGAAGTCGGTCAACGTGCAGCTGGAGTACCTGCGCAGCCACAGCTGAACCGGAGCAACCACGGCCGGCTGAGGTGAGACACACGAAAGGCCGGGACGCAGAGCGTCCCGGCCTTTCGGCGATCCGTGGGTCAGCGAGCGCGACGCGCCAGACGCTCCGAGTCGGAGATCAGCACGCTCTTGCCCTCGAGACGCAGCCAGCCGCGGTGCGCGAAGTCGGCCAGGGCCTTGTTCACGGTCTCGCGGGACGCGCCGACGAGCTGCGCGATCTCTTCCTGCGTCAGGTCGTGCGTGACACGCAGGGCGCCGGCCTCCTGGGTGCCGAAACGCTGGGCGAGCTGCAGCAGCGCCTTGGCGACACGACCGGGGACGTCGGTGAAGATCAGGTCGGCGAGGCTGTTGTTGGTGCGACGCAGACGACGGGCCAGCACGCGGAGGAGCTGCTCGGCGATCTCGGGGCGCTGGTCGATCCATGCCTTGAGCGCGTCGCGGTCCATGCTCACGGCGCGCACCTCGGTGACGGTGGTGGCGGTGGAGGTGCGCGGACCCGGGTCGAAGATCGACAGCTCGCCGAACATGTCGGACGGGCCCATGATCGTCAGGAGGTTCTCGCGGCCGTCGGGCGAACGACGCCCGAGCTTCACCTTGCCGGAGACGATGATGTACAGCCGGTCGCCGGGTTCACCCTCGTTGAAGATGACATGGCCGCGCGGGAAATCTACAGGCTGAAGCTCTTTGATCAGCGCCGCAACCGCCGAGGGCTCGACTCCTTGGAAGATGCCTGCTCTGGCCAGGACCTCGTCCACGTGCGCTCCTTTTGGGAATGATTCGTCATCTACTGCCGGGTCTGCACGTCGACGGACTTCCCGGGCAGGTCACCTGTCAGGCGTACGAGCGCCCAGTCTATCGTGCGCGCTGCACGAGTGAGTGACCGATACCACGGAAACGGTCGACGAACCCGATCATCGGCACTACGAGGCTACCGGCAGGTAGTCGTTCAGCTGGCGCGGCGCGCGCGCAGATGGCCGTCCGAATCGTCTGCGCCGTCGGCGCTCGGTCCGCGGCGACGGCGACGCTGGAAGCGGGCCAGGGCCCCGGGGAAACCTTCACGAGCGAGTGCCGCGACATCGGCCTGGTCCGCCTTGTCGAGGAACTCCTCCACTTCCTGCTCACGGACGGACAACCGACTCAAGCGCGCTTCGACACGTTCCATGGACAGTGCGAACAACATGAGCAGCACCGGGAAGAGGACGACAGCAAGAGCTTGCATACCCGGAAGTAAACACCGGAAAGATCTCGGAAGAGACACGGGGCCGGATCCTGGGGAGAGTGTTTACGTAGAGTGGATCAGGTGCATGCCACCCAGTCCGAGAGCCCCGAGACGGCCCCGCGCCGAGTGACCGGAAAGGCTCGCGGACCGGAGTCGCGCCTGGCCCTCGTCCGTCGCGCACGACGGATGAACCGACGCCTCGCCGAGGCCTTCCCGCACGTCTACTGCGAGCTGGACTTCACGAATCCGCTCGAGCTCGCCGTCGCCACGATCCTGTCGGCACAGTGCACGGATGTGCGGGTCAACCAGGTGACTCCCGCTCTGTTCGCCCGGTATCCCGACGCCCGCGCGTACGCGGAGGCCGACCGCGCCGAGCTCGAGGAGTACATCCGCTCGACCGGCTTCTACCGCAACAAGGCCAACTCGCTCATCGGTCTCGGTCAGGCTCTGCTCGAGCGGCACGACGGCGAGGTGCCGGCCCGCCTGAAGGATCTCGTCGCGCTGCCCGGCATCGGCCGCAAGACCGCCAACGTCATCCTCGGCAACGCCTTCGATGTGCCGGGTATCACGGTCGACACCCACTTCCAGCGGCTCGTGCGTCGCTGGGAATGGACCGACGAGACCGATCCGGTCAAGATCGAGCACGCGGTGGGTGCGCTCATCGAGCGCAAGGAGTGGACACTGCTGTCCCATCGCGTGATCTTCCACGGTCGGCGCGTGTGCCACGCACGCAAGCCGGCATGCGGGGTGTGTGTCCTCGCGAAGGACTGCCCCTCCTACGGGACCGGGCCCACCGATCCGCAGACCGCGGCCGCGCTGGTGAAGGGACCGGAGACCGAGCACCTGCTCGAGCTGGCCGGGCGGTGACGGAGTGCGTCCTTCCACAGCAGGCCGCTGGAGCCTGGCAGCCCTCGTCGTCGTCATCGCGTTGATCGTCGCCATCTGGCCGCGCGACCGCAGCGACCCTCCGCCGGCCACCGGTTCGGGACCGGCCACTTCCTCGGCCGCACCCGTGGACCGCCGACCCCAGGACGACGCGCAGGCCCTCGCTCCGCTGCGGGAGACCGCCGCGCTGGATCCGTGCCCGCAGCCGGGCGCGTCCTCGCCCGCTCCCGCCGGCCCGCTCGCCGGGCTGGTCTTCGAGTGCGTGGGCGACGGTTCCTCCGTCGACCTCGCGGCCGCCCTCGCCGGAAAGCCCGCCGTGGTGAACCTGTGGGCCTGGTGGTGCGCTCCCTGCGCCGAGGAACTACCGGTTCTCCAGGACTACGCCGCCCGGGTGGGCGAGGAGGTCACCGTCGTCACCGTCCACACCGACCCGAACGAGTCGAACGCCCTCGGCCGGCTCGCCGACTACGACGTGCATCTGCCGGGTGTGCAGGACGGCTCGGGTCGCGTGCAGGCCGCGGTCGGTGCGCCCGCCGTCCTTCCCGTGACGGTGCTGCTCCGCGCCGACGGATCGGTCGCCGCGGTGCTCCCTATCCCGTTCCGGTCGGCCGACGAGGTCGCTTCGGTCGTCGAGGAGCATCTGGGGGTGGCCGCATGATCCCCGAATGGCTCCGGCGTGTCGCCTCGGTGTCGCCGACCGACCCGCACGGTCTCAACCCGATCCTGAACCGCCGCGCGCCGCGCGACGCGCGGGTGCGGCAGGCCTCGGTGCTGGTGCTGTTCGGCGGGTCGCCCGAGGCCGATCCGATCGCCCGCGGCGGACTTCCTGCCGACGCCGACGTCCTGCTCACCCAGCGCGCCGCGACGTTGCGGCAGCACAGTGGACAGGTGGCCTTTCCCGGAGGCGCCGCCGATCCCGAGGACTACGGTGCCATCCACACCGCACTGCGTGAAGCGGAGGAGGAGACCGGCCTGGATCCGTCCGGGATCCGGCCGCTCGCCGTGCTCCCCGAACTGTTCATCCCGCCTTCCGGCTTCGACGTGACCCCCGTGGTCGCCTACTGGGAGACCCCGAGCCCCGTCGGCGTGGTCGACCCGCAGGAGGCGACCCGCGTGGTCCGGGTGTCGCTGCACGAGTTGCTCGACCCCGACAACCGTTTCCAGGTCCGGCACCGGCTGGGCTATCAGGGCCCGGCATTCCAGGTGGACGGGATGCTGGTCTGGGGTTTCACCGCGGGTGTGCTCGCGGGTCTGTTCGCGGTGTCGGGGTGGGAGATCGAGTGGGATCACCACGATGTCCGTGACCTCGACGTCGTACTCGCCGAACTGGAGACGGGGGTGGTCGAATCATGACCGGATCGGGCTGGATCGATCTGATCATCGTGGTGATCGTCCTGATCGCCGCGTCCTCCGGACTCCGGCAGGGAGCCGTCGCCTCGGCGCTGGCCTTCCTGGGCGTGCTGCTCGGTGCGGTCGCGGGCATCCTCATCGCCCCGCACGTGCTCGTGCACATCGACGACGCGCGCATGCGCATCCTCGCCGGGATCGCTCTGATCGTGGTGCTGGTGGTGATCGGCGAGGTGGCCGGCATGGTGCTCGGACGTGCCGCGCGCAGCGGCATCCACAGTCCGGGTGCGCGGGCGGTGGACAGCGTCGTCGGCGCCGGTCTGCAGTCGGTCGCGGTGCTCGTCGCCGCGTGGCTGCTCGCCATCCCGCTGACCGCCACGACCCAGCCCGCCGTCTCCGCGGCCGTGCGAGGCTCCCAGGTGCTCGGGACCGTCGACGATGTCGCCCCCGACTGGATGCGCGCGATCCCCAACGAGTTCTCGGCGCTGCTCGACACCTCGGGTCTGCCCGAGGTGATCGGGCCGTTCGGGCGCACCCCGATCGCCGAGGTGGAGGCACCCGACGGTGGTCTCCTCGAAGGATCGGTCCCGGCCCGGCTGCAGACGAGCGTGCTGCGCATCAACGGCGTCGCACCCAGCTGCCAGAAGGCGCTCGAAGGATCCGGTTTCGTCGTGGCCCCCGAACGGGTGATGACGAACGCGCACGTCGTGGCCGGAACCGCGGCGGTGACCGTCGATACGGAGAGCGGCCCGCTCGATGCGACCGTCGTGCTCTTCGATCCGGAGGTGGACGTCGCGATCCTCGCGGTGCCGGGACTGACCGCGCAGCCGCTGGGGTTCGCCCCGGAGCCGGCGGAGTCGGGTGACGACGCGATCGTGCTCGGCTACCCGGGCGGTGGCCCGTACACGGCGAGCGCGGCGCGGATCCGCGAGACGCTCGACCTGCAGGGCCCGGACATCTACCGCGGAGGAACCGTCGAACGCGAGGTGTACACGGTGCGCGGCACGATCCGGCAGGGCAACTCGGGTGGTCCGCTGGTCGATCCGTCCGGCAGCGTCCTCGGGATGGTCTTCGGCGCGGCGGTCGACGACACCGACACCGGTTTCGTTCTCACCGGCGCGGAGGTGAGCCGGCAACTGGAGATGGCCGGAGTGAATCAGCCGGTCGCGACCGGCGCCTGCATCGTCTGACGCCTGCCCGTCCGGCGGACGGGCAGGTCAGTCGAGTCCACGGACGAAGTCGGCGAGCAGTCCCGTCACCGCTTCGGGTTTCTCCTGGTGGGCGTAGTGGCCGGCCCCGTCGACGAATTTCAGGATCCGTCCGGGGGCGTGGCGCACGCAGCGCCGCAGGGTCGCGGCGAGCACGTAGGGATCCAGCGCGCCGTGCAGTTGCAGGATCGGCAGGGTGAGCTCGACGTCCATGGCCTTCATGAAACGGCGACCGTCGGGACGCCACTGGCTGCGGAACGCCCAGCGTTGGTATTCGAGGGTCAGGTGCGCCGTGCCCGGGATGCGGATCGCGGTGCGCAACCGGTCGACGACGTCGGCGAACTCGTCGGTGCGACGCCAGTCCGGGCCGCACCGCACACGCAGCAGCCGTTCGATCTCCAGGCCGTTGTCGCGGACCAGTTTCCGTTCGGGACGCCACGGCAGCTGGTAGGCGAGGAAGGTCGGCAGCAGAGCGTTGCGTTGCGCGCGGTCGCGCAGGGTCGCGTCGCGCAGCGAGATGGGGTGCGGGGAGTCGACGACCGCGATCGCCCGCACGACATGGGGATGGAGCACCGCGGTCGCCCAGCACACGAGGCCGCCGTCGGCGTGGCCCACGAGGATCGCCTCGGTGTGCCCGAGCGCACGGATCAGTCCCGCGATGTCGTTCGAGAGCGTCCAGCCGTCGTATCCGCGCGGCGGCTTGTCCGTGTCGCCGTAACCGCGCAGGTCCACCGCGACCGCCCGGTAACCGAGATCGGCGAAGGCGGTGAGCTGGTGACGCCACGACCACCACAGGTCGGCGAAGCCGTGCACGAACACCACGAGCGGTGTGTCCGGGTCGTGCGGGCCGGCTTCGACGGCATGGAAACGGATGCCGTTGGCGTGGATGTCTCGATGCGTCCACGGTCCGGGATACCGGACCGTGGACGGGTCGGGGACGGGCACTGACGGTTCCGGTTCGTCAGCGGGTGGCGTGACGCGGCGCGGCGTGGCGCGGGCCGTCCGAGTCGTGTCCGTCCTGGCTGCTCGGGAGGATCGACGCGGTCTGCTTGAGCGAGTCGATGGTCTTGTTGGGCGCGCGCAACTTGCGGACCCGCATGTAGCCGATCAGGGCCAGCAGGCCCGTCACCACCAGCATGATCAGGAAGACGATGAGGAAGGCGAGCCAGCGCGCCACCCAGACGTCGAGGAGTTCGGCGAGAAAGAAGAAGAAGAAGAACGAACTGAAGGTCAGCACGGCGAGCGCGAGGATGAAGAACAGGCTGCCCTGCACGCCCTTCTTGACCTCACCGGTCACCTCTGCCTTGGCGAGCTGGACTTCGGCGCGGAACAGTGTGGACAGCTGCGTCGCGGCGTCGCGCACCAGTTCGCCCACACTGGCGTCGCGGGGTGTCGGAGCGTCCACCTTCGTCAACGGGATCCCCGAGATGCTCGACGGGACTCCGTTCTCCGGACGATTCGCGTTCGTCACGCTCACTACTCGACCCCTTCGGTTGGTTCGTTCCGTTGGCGGTGGGCGCGCCCACGCCGTAACAGTAGCGCCGACCCGAGGAGAGAGGCGATCAATGACGTCACCAGCACGGCGGCCTTGGCGATCTCGGCGGCCTCTCCGGTCAGCGACAACTCGGTGATCAGCAGACTCACGGTGAACCCGATCGCGCCGAGCACGGCAAGGGCGAGGACGTCGCCCCACTGCAGCCCGGTCGGTTTCGTCGCCACCCGGAAACGGATGGCCACCCACGTGCTGCCGAAGATGCCGACGGTCTTGCCGACGAGCAGACCGAGGACGATGGCGAGGCCGACGGGGTCGGTGAAGACGTTGCCGAGCATCTCGGCGCCGATGGGAACACCCGAGGCGAACAACGCGAAGATCGGGACGCACAGACCCGCCGACCACGGCTGGAGGCGGTGGGCGAGCCGCTCGGCGGGCCCGTAGTCCTCTCCGGGATCGGTGCGGACGCGGGTGAGGAGGCCGAGGAGGACCCCGGCGACGGTCGCGTGGATACCGGCGCTGTGCATCGCGTACCAGGTGAACAATGCGAGCGGCACGTACAGCCACGGGGTGGTGATGCGCTTCTTCTGCGCGAACCAGTACGCCGCTGCCGCGGCCACCGTCGCGAGCATCCAGCCGAGCGCGAGACCGGAGGTGAACAGGATCGCGATGAGTGCGATGCCGATGAGGTCGTCGACGACGGCCAGGCTCAGCAGGAAGACCCGGGCGCTGGTGGGGATGCGCGAACCGGTGAGTGCGAGCACGCCGAGAGCGAAGGCGATGTCGGTCGCGACCGGGATCGCCCAGCCCCGGTCCATGCCGGGGGTTCCCCAGCCCACGGCGGCCGCGATGAGGGCCGGCAGCAGCACACCGCCGCAGGCCGCGATGACCGGCAGGATCGCCTTCCTGCGGTCGGCGAGTTCGCCGATGACCAGTTCGCGCTTGAGTTCGAGGCCGGCGACGAAGAAGAAGACCGCGAGCAGTCCGTCCTTCGCCCACGTCCCGAGCGACAGGTGCAGGTGGAGGAACTCCGGTCCGATCTCGAAGTCGCGCAGCGCGGTGTAGGAGTCGCCGAAGGGGGAGTTGATCCAGATCAGCGCGATCGCGGCGGCGACGAGCAGCAGTGAACCGCCGACGGTCTCGGCGCGGAGATAGCGGTTCAGGGAACTGGTCCAGGTAACGGAGGAGGTGTCGGACACGGGCGTCTTTCGCTGGGCGGATACGGGCACGGGCGAACCGTCGCCGACCAGACTTCCCGGCACACCGGGGAAGAGTCTAACGCCGGACGGGGGGCGTCCGTAGGAGTGTCCGATTTGCGGTGGGCGGAAACTCGGGTGTTCACTTTTCCTAGTAAGTGGGATCTTGTCTCAGAATGTGAGTGGAGTAGTGGGGATGGTTCAGTGAGCACATCGGTCGGAGTGGAGGACGGCGGCTCCTCGCTCGTCGCAGGCGTTCCTCGCCGGCGCATCGTCGTCGCCAGCATGGTCGGCACGTCCATCGAGTTCTACGACTTCTACATCTATGCGACAGCCGCCGTCTCGGTCTTCCCGCACCTGTTCTTCCCGCAGGGCAACAGCACGACCGCGCTGCTCGCCTCCCTCGCGACCTTCGGCATCGCCTTCGTCGCCCGTCCGGTCGGATCCGTGGTCTTCGGACACTTCGGCGACCGCATCGGCCGCAAGGTCACCCTCGTCGGCTCGCTCCTGACGATGGGCATCGCGACCTTCCTCATCGGCCTGCTGCCGACCTACCACCAGGCCGGGCTCATCGCCCCGGCGTTGCTGGCGCTCATGCGTTTCTGCCAGGGTCTGGGTCTCGGTGGGGAATGGTCGGGGGCGGCGCTGCTCGCCACCGAGACGGCCGAACCCGGCAAGCGCGCCTGGGCGGCGATGTGGCCGCAGCTCGGCGCGCCCATCGGCTTCATCGGAGCCAACGGTCTGTTCCTGATCATCACGCTGGCGCTCGGCCACGACAACGGTGATCCCGACCTGTCGAGTGCCTTCCTCGAATGGGGCTGGCGCATCCCGTTCCTGCTCAGCGCCATCATGGTGATCATCGGCCTGTACGTGCGGCTCAAGCTCGAGGAGACGCCGGTCTTCGCCAAGGCCGTCGCCGAGGGCAAGAAGGTCAAGACGCCTCTCGCCGAGGTGTTCAAGACCAGCTGGCGTCAGCTGATCATCGGCACCTTCGTCATGCTCGCGACGTACACGCTCTTCTACATCATGACCACCTGGGTCCTGAGCTTCGGAACGGGCAAGACCCCCGCCGAAGGCGGCCACGGTGCCGGATTCCAGTACGCGGACTTCCTCGTGCTGCAGCTGGTCGCGGTGCTGTTCTTCGCCGCGGCCGTGCCCCTCGCCGGATGGCTCGCCGACCGCTACGGCCGCCGCTCGACCCTGCTCGTCGTCACGGGCGCGATCATGGTGTTCGGCCTGTGCTTCCAGTTCCTGCTGTCGAGCGACGGCATGAGCTCCGGCCGCATGCTGTTCTTCCTCATCGTCGGCATGCTGCTCATGGGTCTGACCTTCGGGCCGCAGAGCGCGATCCTGCCCGAGCTGTTCCCGACGAACGTCCGCTACACCGGCTCCGGGATCTCCTACAACGTCTCGAGCATCCTCGGTGCCGCCGTCGCCCCGTTCATCGCGACCTGGCTCGCCACGAGCTACGGCGTCGGCTGGGTGGGCATCTACCTGCTCATCGCCGCGGCGACGACCTTCGTCGCGCTGCTCATCGTCAAGGAGACGCGCGACCGGTCGCTCGACGAGGTGTAGTCGTACCGACAGCGAAAGGCCCCTTCCGGATCCGATCCGGAAGGGGCCTTTCCTCGTGCGGAACTACTTGCCGCGGATCGCGTCGAAGACGGCCGGATCGACCAGGGTCGAGGTGTCGCCGAGCTCGCGACCCTCGGCGACGTCGCGCAGCAGGCGGCGCATGATCTTGCCCGACCGGGTCTTCGGCAGTTCCGGCACCACGGTGATCTGGCGGGGCTTGGCGATCGGGGAGATCTCCACCGCGACGTGATCGCGCAGTTCCTTGATGAGCGTGTCGCCGGTGTTCTCGACATGCTCGCGCAGGATCACGAACGCGACGATGCCCTGACCGGTGGTCTCGTCCGCCGCGCCGACGACCGCGGCCTCGGCGATGGACGGGTGCGACACGAGCGCCGACTCGACCTCCGAGGTGGAGATGCGGTGACCGGAGACGTTCATGACGTCGTCGACGCGGCCGAGCACCCACAGCGCTCCGTCGTCGTCGTAACGCGCACCGTCGCCGGCGAAGTACCAACCCTGGTCCTCGTAACGCGACCAGTAGGTCTCGCGGTAACGCTGCTCGTCGCCCCAGATGCCGCGCAGCATCGCCGGCCACGGCTGGTCGAGCACCAGATAGCCGTTACCGCCCGCGCCGAGCGGCTTGGCCTCGTCGTCGACGATCTTCGCCGAGATGCCGGGCAGCGGCGCCATCGCGGAGCCGGGCTTGGTGGCCGTGATGCCGGGCAGCGGCGAGATCATGATCGCGCCGGTCTCGGTCTGCCACCAGGTGTCGACGATCGGTGCCGAATCCGCGCCGATGACCTCGCGGTACCACCGCCACGCCTCCGGGTTGATCGGCTCGCCGACGCTGCCGAGCAGACGGATCGACGACAGATCGTGGGCGTCGGGGATCTCGCGACCCCACTTCATGAACGTGCGGATCAGCGTCGGGGCGGTGTAGTAGATCGACACCCCGTACTTCTCGATGATCTCGAAGTGCCGGTGCTCGTTCGGCGAGTTGGGGGTGCCCTCGTAGACGACCTGGGTGACGCCGTTGCTCAGCGGTCCGTAGACGATGTAGCTGTGGCCGGTGACCCAGCCGATGTCGGCGGTGCACCAGTAGACGTCCTTGCCCGGCTTGTGGTCGAAGACGTAGTGGTGCGTGTACGACGCCTGCGTCAGATAGCCACCCGAGGTGTGGATGATGCCCTTGGGCTTACCCGTGGTGCCCGAGGTGTACAGGATGAACAGCGGGTGCTCGGAGTCGAACGGCTGCGCCTCGTGCTCCGGCGACGCCTTCTCGACGGTCTCGTGCCACCACAGGTCTCGTCCCTCGGTCCACTCGACGTCGATACCGGTGCGCGCGACGACCAGCACGTGCTCGATCGACTTCGCGTCGGCGACGGCCTCGTCGGCAGCGTTCTTGAGCGGCGCGGCCTGGCCACGACGCCACTGGCCGTCGACCGTGACGAGCAGCTTGGCCTGCGCATCGTCGATGCGCGAGCGCAGCGCCGACGACGAGAAGCCGCCGAACACCACCGAATGGGTCAGGCCGAGGCGCGCACACGCGAGCATGGTGACGATGGCCTCGGGGATCATCGGCATGTAGATCGCGACGCGATCGCCGGCGACCAGGCCGAGCTCGGTGAAGGTGTTCGCGGCGCGGGAGACCTCGGCGAGGAGGTCGTTGTAGGTCAGCGACCGGCTGTCGCCGGGCTCGCCCTCGAAAAAGATGGCGACCCGATCGCCGTTACCGGCCTCGACGTGCCGGTCGACGCAGTTGTAGGCGACGTTGAGCTTGCCGCCGACGAACCACTTCGCGAACGGAGCGTTCGACCAGTCGAGCACTTCCGTCCAGGGCTCCGCCCAGTCGAGTCGTTTCGCCTGCTCGTCCCAGAATCCGAGCCGATCGGCGTCGGCCGCGGCCTGCAGTTCCGGACCGGCGTTGGCCGTGGCGGTGAACTCCGGGCTCGGCGGGTACGCCTTCGATTCGTGCTCCTGGGCTGCGCTCGTCATGATGCGGGGCCTCTTTCCGGGATGGTTCCATTCGGGCTCTTGTGAGCGTAATCATCTGTGACCGGCACCGCACCGTTGCATCGATATGCAACCCCGTCACTTTCGCTCATCGGTCGAATTCGCGCGACGAACGGCATTCGGGCACGACCGGTGAACCTCTCGTCCGTCCACCGCATGCGCGCCGGTACCGTCGTCGGCGTGACCGACCCTCTTCAGCCTCTCGTCGACCTTCCGGGCGTACGCGACGCCGCCGACCGTGCCCGCGACGCGCTCGCAGAGGTGCATCGCCACCGAACCAATCGGCGTGGCTGGGCGAACACCGCCGCGGAGGCATCGGTGCGGGCCGCCCGCGCCTCGGCGTCGATCGACGGCGGATCGATGGAACTTCCGCAGCCGGGGGAGAGCGGCGACCCGATCCTGGCCGGAGCACTGCGGGTCGCGCAGTCGCTCGACGGTGATGCGCTCGGCAACATGGTCGCGACGTGGCGACGTGCCCCGCTGCAGGCGCTCGCCCGCCTGCACCTGCTCGCTGCCGCGGATCTGGTGGAGGACGCCGAGGAACTGGGTCGTCCGCGGACGGAACCGGGGGTCGCCGAGCGTCTCGACGGGCTCGCGCAACTCGTCACGGGCGGGACGAACGCGCCGGCGCCGGTTCTCGCTGCGGTAGTGCACGGTGAACTGTCCGTTCTGAAGCCGTTCGGTGTCGCCGACGGCATCGTCGCGCGGGCCGCGTCCCGGCTCGTGTGCGTCGCGTCCGGACTCGACACGCGCAATCTGGGCGTACCCGAGGTCCACTGGATGCGCCGACTGCAGGCCTACCGCGACGGGGTCGACGGATTCGGGGCGGGAACCGTGGAGGGCGTCGGCGGCTGGGTGCTCTTCTGCTGCGGGTCGCTCGAAGCCGGGGCTCGTGAGGCCGGCTCGATCGCCGAGGCGTTCGCCGGCTGAGTGCCGGGGGCTTCGCCGGCCGGGGCATCCCCGTCAAACTTCTGCACGCGAAACCCCCTGCACGCGAAAGCGGGTGGCATATCGATCGAGATCGATTCCGCCACCCGCTAGCACGGACGGTCCGAGTTACCATGCGTGCTGAAATGGGTTGTGATTCAACGGCCTCGGCGATGATCCGGGTATCGTCGATTCGTCCTCGCAACGGGTGCGGGGAACTCGTCTTCGAAAATCCGGAACTCGCAGGCCCACAACACTCGTGCCCTTATAGTGGCATCGGCTTCGCGTGGGTACTCGGTGTCCGTGCTGGGAAGAACAGTCGGGAGATCGAATCTTCTCTTCCGATTCGGTCTTGGCCTTCCGTCCTTCCGTAACTCCTTTCTACCCCGTCCGCGAGATGTCGGCAAGCCCCCGACGGCAATGCTTCGTTTTCGATTTCGCGGTGAGCGGCCCTGAGTGTCAACGCATCCGGCGCTTGGCCAGTCGGCGGGTGGCACCCAGTATCAGTGCCGTTGCTCCGAGGGTCGCGGCGAGCGTCGCCAGGGCGCGCGGTGACGGACGGGCACGACGTCCGAGTGGTACGGGCCGAGCGAAAGTGAGAACGGGCCAACCATTTTCGGTTGCCGCCCGGCGCAGCGGGCGGTCGGGGTTGACCGCGCGCGGATTGCCGACCTCGAGCAACATCGGCAGGTCGGTGGCCGAATCGGAGTACGCGTAGCTGCGGGAGAGGTCGTAGCCGTACTGCTCGGCGAGCTCGCGGATCGCGACCGCCTTCGCCTCCCCGAAGCAGTAGAACTCGAGCTCGCCGGCGTACCGGCCGTCGACGATCCGCATCCGGCTCCCTGTGCTGTGGGAGGCACCGAGTGTCCGGGCGATCGGAGTCACCACCTCCTGGCCGGACGCGGACACGATGATCACGTCGTGACCGCGGGCCCGATGATCGGCGATCAGGTCCTTCGCCTCCGCGTAGACGAGCGGCGTCACGACGTCCTGCAGGGTCTTCTCGACGATCGATCCGACCTGCTCGACATCCCATCCCTTGCACATGTGTGCGATGTGTTCGCGCATCCGGTCCACCCGGGCCTGATCGGCCGCCGACAACAGGTAGAGGAGCTGGGCGTAGGTGCTCTGCAGCACGGCCCGACGGCTGAGGAGACCCTCCTCGAAGAACGGCCGGGTGAACGCCAGCACGCTGGACTTGGCGATGACGGTCTTGTCGAGATCGAAGAACGCTGCGATGCGAGCCGAATCCGGTGAGCCCCCCGTCGACGGGGCCGGTCGGGACGGATTCACGGACGTGTCGGTCACGATCACCACAATAGGGGCGCGCCGCGCCGGTGTTTGAAGTTGCAAGTAGTCACGCCTAACGGTGTACTATCGCGAATGCCCGGGTCGATACTCGGGTTGTGTTCAGCCCGACCCCCCGGGGCTGAACGCAGACGGCCCTCGCCTCCTCCCCCCTGGCGAGGGCTGTCGCTTTGTGTGAGGGCCTTTCCCATACGTCTTCGTACTGTCTTCTACACCCGCCGACCTGCGCACAGGTGCGACGAGGGTGCGCACGGCCGGGTTGTCCACAGGCCCCCGATTCATCCACAGGCGGGGCTTCCGAGGCCGTTCCCCCGGCGCTCACGACCCCGCAGCGGGGCAGCCTGTCGGGCATGAACGACATCCTCGGACTGGTCGACGATCCTGCGCTGGTCGCCGACCTCCGTCGCGTGGTCGCGGCGGCCGATCGCACGCTGCACGAGATGTCCGTGCCGGTGCCCCGCAGGGCGTGGACCGACGCGGCGATCGTCGTCCTCGACGCGTCCGCAGCAGCGGCATGCGCGGCCGGATATCCCCGCCGCCCCGGCGTGATCCTCGTGTGCAGCGGGACGGCCGGCCTGGCGGACTGGCAGGCCGCCGCGACCGTCGGCGCCGAACACGTCCTCGCCCTCCCGTCCGAGGAGGTGGAACTGCTCTCGATCGTCGCAGCCGCCGACGAGCCCTCGACCGGTGCCGGTACTGTCCTCGCGGTCGTCGGAGGATGCGGGGGAGCGGGCGCGTCGTCCTTCGCCGCCGCACTGGCCTGGGCCGCGGGGAACGACGAACGACGCGACACCCTGCTCGTCGACGCCGATCCGTTCGGCGCGGGACTCGACGTCCTGACCGGTCTCGAGGAGCGTCCGGGAGTGCGGTGGTCCGGTCTCACCGTCGACGGCGGACGAATCTCCGCGCGTGCCCTGCGCGACGCCGTGCCCGTATGGGCATCCGGGGTGGGCGTCCTGTCGACCGACCGCGAGAACACCGATCGGCTCACCGCCGTCGCCGCAGAGTCGGTCGTCGACGGGGTACGCGGAGCGGGAGCAACCGTCGTCTGCGATGTGGGGCGCAGCTTCGACCCGGTCGCCGACGCGGTGATCGCACTGGCCGACCTCACCGTGGTCGTCGTGCCGGCCCGGATCGGTGCGGTGCTCTCCGCTGCCCGGGTCGCCCGCACGCTCGCGGCGCGGGGTGAGCCCGCCGGAGTCGTCGTCCGCGGACCTGCACCCGGGGGCCTGCGAGCCGTCGACGTGGCCGACGCGGTGGGCCTGAACGTGCTCACTTCGATGCGTCCCGAGCCGGGCCTGAGCGAGATGCTCGAACGCGGTGGCCTACGGCTGCGGCCACGCTCGCCGTTGCTCGGTGCGGCGCACGACGTGCTGGCGGCCGTGGAGGCCGACCGCGCCGGCCCGGGACGTGCGGCATGACCGGGATCCTCGGGGACGATCTCCTCTCGCGGGTCCGCGACCGTCTGGCCGACGAGACGGGGGAGCTCACTCCGGCCCGCGTCGCCGCGGCCCTGCGCGCGGAATCCGGGGGAGTGCTCGGAGACTCCGATCTGCTTGCGGCACTGCGGCATCTGCAGACCGAACTGACCGGAGCGGGCCCGCTCGAGGCTCTGCTGGCAGACCCGGCGGTGACCGACGTGCTCGTCACCGCACCCGACCGGGTCTGGGTGGATCGCGGCAACGGACTGCACCTGACCGAGGTCACCTTCCCCGACGAGGCCGCGGTCCGACGACTCGCTCAGCGACTGGCACTGTTCGCCGGGCGTCGGCTCGACGACGCTCAGATGTGGGTCGACGGCAGGTTGCCCGGGCACGGTGAGTTCGGTGTCCGACTGCACGCGGTCCTCTCTCCGGTCGCGCAGGCCGGGACGTGCCTGTCGCTGCGGGTCCTGCGACCCGCGACCCAGGGACTCGAAGCACTGCGGGATCGCGGTGCGGTCTCCGGGGCCGCCTACCGGTTGCTGCTGCGCATCGTTCGCGCGCGTCTGGCCTTCCTCGTCGTCGGCGGTACGGGTGCGGGGAAGACGACGATGCTCGCGGCGCTGCTCGGCGCGGTGGACCCGACCGAACGCATCGTCTGCGTCGAGGACGCCGCCGAACTGGTCCCGGCCCACCCGCACGTGGTGCGCCTCGTGGCACGGGCACCCAATGTGGAGGGCGTCGGTGAGGTCACCGTCCGCGATCTCGTGCGGCAGGCGCTGCGGATGCGACCGGACCGCATCGTCATCGGTGAGGTGAGGGGCGCCGAGGTCGTCGATCTTCTCACCGCGCTGAACACGGGTCACGACGGTGGTGCCGGGACCGTGCACGCCAATTCGCCCGACGAAGTGCCCGCGCGGCTCGAGGCCCTTGCCGCGCTCGGCGGTCTCGACCGGGCGGCGCTGCACAGCCAGTTCGTCGCAGCGGTGCAGGTGATTCTGCACGTCCACCGCGGCAGCGACGGAGTGCGACGTCTCGTGGGGATCGGCGTGGTCGAGCGGGACCCCGTCGCGGGCGTGATCGTCACGCCCGCATGGACCCACGACAGGGGCGACGAGCACGGCATGGACACCCTCGAACGGATCCTGCGTCGACGGGACGCGCCGTGAACGCGACGCTCCTGTGCCTCGCGGCGGCGCTGTTCGTCCTGCCGTCGTCCTCGGCCCGCCGTCGACTGCGACGCGGGGTGCCCGACGCGGCGCCGCGCCCGATACCGCGCGCCCTCGTCGCCGGGGTGGTGGTCGTCGTGCTCACGACGGTTGTGGTGTGGGCGGGGATCACGCCGGCCGTGGCCGGCGCGACCGTCGCGGCGACCGTGGTGGGGCGTCGTCGATCGCGTCGTCGCGCTGCGGAGCTCGATCGGCAACGGCGGATGTTGCTGTCGGGACTCGACACCGTGATCGCGGATCTGCGGGTGGGGACGCATCCCGCCGACGCGTGCGAGACGGCGGCTCGGGAGACGGCCGGGTCCGTCGCCGGTGCCTTCCGGGTCGCTGCGGCCCGGGCGCGACTCGGCGGGTCGGCGGCACACGGATTACGATCTGCTGCAGCATCGTCGGACGGCGATGGCGTCGCCGACAGTCTGGACCGTGTTGCCGACGCGTGGGCGGTCTCCGACCGTCACGGTCTCGCTCTCGCCGAACTGCTCGGGGCCGCGCGCGTCGATCTGGCCGCGCGTATGCGGATCCGTGCCCGTACGGAGGCAGGTCTCGCCGGCGCGCGGGCCACGGCGACGGTCCTGGCGGGACTGCCGGTGCTCGGGGTGGGTCTCGGGCAACTCATGGGCGCCGCTCCGCTCGGCATCCTTCTCACCGGTGGGCTCGGCGGCGTCATGCTCGTGGTGGGCACTGCGCTGGTCTGTGCGGGTCTGTTGTGGACGGATCGGATCGCGGCACGGGTGGGGACATGAGCGCGACGTGGGCGGTGTTGCTGGGAGCGGCCTCGCTCGTCGTCGCGCCGACACCTCGTGGAACCACCCGCTTGTTCTCCACGAGAACCCTTGCCGATCAGTCGGATACAACTACACCCGAGACCGACCCGCACGCGCTTCCCGCCGCCTTCGATCTCTTCGCGGCGTGCCTGCGCGCAGGGATGCCCGCCGGTTCTGCGGCGCGGGTCGTCGCGGAGTCTGCTCCACCCGACCTCGCGGCGGCGTTGCGGAGAGGAGCCGACCGATTGGCGCTCGGAGCCGATCCGGCCGATGCGTGGGGAGGTTCGGGAGCGGTCGACGCGCTGGACGATTTCGCCCGCGCGGCACGACGATCCGCGAAATCCGGTGCGCCCCTGTCGGACATCGTCGCCGAACTCGCGGTCCGGCATCGCGCCGAGACGGAGGACCGGGTGGCTGCCGAGATCGATCGGGCCGGAGTGCTCGTGAGCGGGCCGCTCGGTCTGTGTTTTCTGCCTGCTTTCGTGTGCCTGGGCATCGTGCCGGTCGTCGTCGGCCTGGCGCGGGACGTCCTGGGTGCGGGGCTGATGTGAACGTCGGCGCGGACGGTCCGCGCCGCACGGATGGGAGGGACGGAAGATGGGGAAACGAACACCGGACGCAGGGCTCGCACGTGGCCTGCGTGGTCGTCTCGGCGGGCTCGTCGTGCAGGACGACGGCATGTCGACGGCGGAATATGCGATCGGGACCATTGCGGCGGCGGCTTTCGGGGCGGTGCTGTACACCGTGGTGACCGGTGATTCGATCGTGTCCGCGCTGACGGGCATCGTCGAGCGTGCCCTGAACACGGCGGTGTGACACCGAAGCATGCGAAAGATGCTCGGACGACGCTGGTTACGTGCCTTCGTTCGTGAGGACGAAGGCGGGGTCACCGTCGAAGCGGCTCTCGCCGTCGCGAGCCTGGTCACGGTGCTCGTACTGTGCCTCGGTGCGGTGCTGGGCATCGCGTACCAGGTGCGGTGCCATGACGCCGCCCGCGAAGCCGCCCGCCTCGCTGCGCGGGGAGACCAGGCGAGGGCGATCGAGGTGGCCATGCGAGTCGCGCCTCCGGACGCACGCGTGGCGGTACGCGAGGAGGGAGATCTGATCGTGGCGGTCGTGACCGCGGAGAGTCCGCTGCTCCCGTTGCTGACCCTCACGGCCGAGGCGGTGGCGGTGCGCGAGCCGGAAGGAACGCGATGAGGTCGGGCCCCTCCCTCCTCGGCGACGACGGGAGCGCGAGTGTGATCGGCTGCGCCGTGATGGCCGGCCTCATCGCGATCACGGCCACGTTGCTGCACGTCGGGTCGGTCGTCGTCGCACGTCATCGTGCGCAGGCGGCGGCCGACCTGGCGGCGGTGGCGGTCGCCTCGGCACTGGACCGCGGGGTCGTGGAGGCCTGCGAGGCGAGCGAGGTGATCACCACACGGATGCGAGTGCGATTGCGGCGCTGCGAGATCCACGAGTGGGATGCGCTCGTCGAGGTCACCGCTGCGGTGTCGGCCCTCTTCGACGGGAAGGAGGCGACGGCCGTCGCGCGAGCCGGTCCTGCCCGATGAGGCCGTCGGCGGGTCGCTCGCGGCCGTATCCAGCGGATTCGCGCTCATTGCTTACCTGTGCTTATTATGTGTGACGGTCGTCATAGACGATTGTGGACACAGTGGTGGTGGACGAAGCAATTCCGGTTCCCGGTCGGGCAGCGGTAAGGGGTGCGGGAGCGGATGTAGTGCGGGGATGAGGGTCGGTTCCGTGGTCGGAACCCTTTCGCATCGACGTATCCGGCAGGCGACGTGTGTTCCTGTCTGATTACGAAGGTATTTCGTTCGTTCTTTTCCGGTCCCCCGATCGGGGGACGCCGCGTGACGGACTCTCGAAGTGTGTCCAGAGTCCCCCGGCATTCCGGGCTGCACATCGTTCGCACTGTGGCCCACACCGACACCGCGGACCATCGCGGCCTGCGCGGACGGCGACCCCGTCCCGCGGGAACTGAGGGAGGATCGATCTTGAGGGTCAAGCGCGTAATCGCGGCCGTGTCGGCAGGCTTCGTGGCTGCCGGCCTGCTCGCGGCATGTGGGGGCGGCAGCGCTTCCGGTGCCGAGGGCGTCTACAGCCTGCACATCATGCAGCCCGAGAACCCGCTGGTTCCGGGCAACACCACCGAGAGCGAGGGCAATCAGGTCCTCAAGTCACTGTTCACGCCGCTGGTGCGCTACAACGACGAGACCAGCGACGTGGAGTACACCGGCGTCGCGAAATCGGTCGAGTCCGAGGACCAGATGACCTGGACCATCGAACTGAACGAGGGCTGGACGTTCCACGACGGAACTCCCGTCACCGCGAAGTCGTATGTCGACGCGTGGAACTACACCGCTCTGAGCACCAACGCGTACGGCGCCTCGTACTTCTTCGAGAACGTCAAGGGATACGACGAGCTGCAAGCCGCCGACGGTGCCGAGCCCGCCGCGACCACCATGTCGGGCCTCGAGGCCGTGAACGACACGACGATCTCCGTCGAGCTGAAGGAACCGTTCGCGATCTTCCCGGTCACCCTCGGGTACACCGCGTTCTACCCTCTGCCCGAGGTGTTCTTCGACGACCCCGAGGCGTTCGGTCGCCGTCCGATCGGCAACGGCCCGTTCAAGGCAGACGAGGACTTCGTCGACGGTCAGGGCTTCACCGTGACCAAGTACGAGGAGTACGCCGGCGACAACCCGGCGCAGGCCGAGGGCGTGCAGTTCAAGGTCTACACCGAACTGACCACCGCCTACACCGACGTCCAGGCCGGCGGCCTCGACGTGCTGCTGGACCTGCCGCCGGACGCCTGGGCCACCGCCCGCGACCAGTTCGGTGATCGCTACGTCGAGCGCGCCCGCCCCGACATCACCGCGCTCTCGTTCCCGACCTACGACGAGCGTTTCGCCGACCCGCGTGTCCGCGAAGCATTCTCGATGGCGATCGATCGTCAGGCCATCACCACGGCCATCTTCACCGACACCCGCACGCCGGCGGCCTCCTTCGGGTCGCCCGTCGTCGAGGGCTACCGCGAGGACGCCTGCGGCGCCAAGTGCGAGCTGAACGTCGAGCAGGCCAACAAGCTGCTCGACGAGGCCGGCTTCGATCGCAGCCGGCCGGTCGATCTGTGGTTCAACGCCGGAGCCGGGCACGACCAGTGGATGACCGCGATCGGCAACCAGCTCCGCAGCAATCTCGGTGTCGAGTACGTGCTTCGCGGCGACCTGCAGTTCGCGCAGTACCTGCCGCTGCAGGACGACAAGGGCATGACCGGTCCGTTCCGGATGGGCTGGATCATGGACTACCCGTCGCTGTACAACTTCCTGGCTCCCGTCTACAGCACGGCCGCGATGCCGCCGGCCGGGTCGAACATGACCTTCTACAGCAACCCCGAGTTCGACGGGGCCCTGTCGGCCGGTAACAACGCCGACACCCTCGACGAGGCCACGGTGGAATACCAGCGCGCCGAGGACATCCTGTTCCGCGACCTGCCCGCCACGCCGCTCTTCTACGGACTGAACCAGGCCGTGACGAGCGACCGGGTCGACAACGTGAAGATCGACGCGTTCGGTGACATCGTGACCGAAGAGGTCACGGTCGGCTGAGTGACGAGTGGTGGGGTGTCCCGCGCAGACGGGACACCCCACCACCCGTGTAGGACGTTCTGTTCCGTATAGGAGAACCCAGTGGGTCGCTTCATCACGCGCCGAGTGCTGTTGACCGTTCCGGTCCTGATCGGCGCCTCGTTCCTCATCTTCGCGATGGTCTACGCCCTTCCGGGCGATCCCATTCGCGCGCTGGCGGGCGATCGCCCGCTCGCTCCCGCGGTCGTGGCGCAGCTTCGCGCCCAGTACAACCTCGACGATCCGTTCTTCGTCCAGTACATCAAGTACGTCGGTGGACTGTTCCAGGGCGACTTCGGATCCGACTTCTCCGGTAGGCCGGTGCTGGACACCATCTCGCAGCGGCTGCCGGTCACCATCCAGCTGACCGCGGTGGCCGTGGTCTTCGAGATTCTCATCGGCGTCACGGCCGGTGTGCTCGCAGCGCTGCGCCGCAATTCCTTCTTCGACAATCTCGTGCTCGTCTCGTCGACGCTGCTCGTCTCGATCCCGGTGTTCGTCCTCGGCTTCGTCTCGCAGTACGTCCTGGGATACAAGCTGGGTCTGTTCCCGATCGCCGGTATCAACGACGGCTGGTACAGCTACCTGTTGCCCGGTCTGGTGCTCGCATCCCTGTCGATGGCCTACGTGGCACGACTGACGCGCACCGCGGTCTCGGAGTCGATGGCGGCCGATTACATCCGCACCGCCCGCTCCAAGGGCGTCGGATACAGCCGCATCGTGACCCGGCATGCCCTGCGCAACAGCCTCATCCCGGTCGTGACGTTCATCGGTGCCGACATCGGGGCGTTGCTCGGCGGCGCGATCATCACCGAGTCCGTGTTCAACATTCCCGGGCTCGGCCGCGCCATCTTCGACGCTGTGCAGAACCAGGAAGGTGCAGTGGTCGTCGGCATCGTCACGCTGATGGTCTTCTTCTACATCTTCTTCAATCTCGTCGTGGACGTGCTGTACGCATTCCTCGACCCACGGATCAGATACGAGTAGTGGTGATGGATTCCAATAACGCCGAGGCCGCCCGCCAGCACGCCGTGCAGGAAGGTGAGCCGGGAAATGTCGTGACCGGTGAGGCCGTCGAGCTCGTCGGCCAGGCGAGTCTGTGGGGCAACGCGTGGAAGAAGCTGCGCCGCAGCGCGTTCTTCTGGTTCGGAGCCGTCATCACGATCGTCCTCGTCGCGATGGCGGTGGTGCCGCAGGTGTTCGCCCGCGGGATCGATCCGCGGGCCTGCGACCTGTCGGACACCCGTCTCCCACCCAGCGCGGAGCACTGGTTCGGAACGGATCTGCAGGGCTGCGACTACTACGCCAACGTCGTCTACGGCGCCCGCGTGTCGCTGTCCATCGGTCTGCTGGCCGTCATCGGTGTGCTGGTCATCGGTGTCCTGATCGGTTCGCTCGCAGGATATTTCGGAGGAATCCTCGACAGCGTGCTGGCGCGGTTCACCGATGTATTCTTCGGCATCCCGCTCCTGCTCGGCGCGCTCGTGCTGCTGACCGTGACCAGTGAGAGGACGGCCCTGACGGTCGCGATGGCGCTGATCGCCTTCGGCTGGATGACCGCGATGCGCCTGGTGCGGTCGTCGGTCATCGCGGTCAAGGGCAGTGAGTACGTCCAGGCGGCGCAGGTGCTCGGCGCGTCGACCTTCCGCATCCTCGTCCGGCACATCCTGCCGAACGCCCTGACCCCGGTGCTGGTGTACGCCACCGTCGCCGTCGGTACGTTCATCGCGGCCGAGGCTGCGCTGTCGTATCTCGGTATCGGTCTGCAGATGCCGGCCATGTCCTGGGGCCTGCAGATCAACCTGGGTCAGAGCTACCTCTCCACCTCGCCGCATCTGGTGCTGTTCCCGGCAGGATTCCTATCGGTCACGGTGCTGGCCTTCATTCTCATGGGTGATGCGCTGCGCGATGCGCTCGACCCGAAACGGAGCTGACGCAATGAGTCTCGATACGCGCGAGAAGACCACCCCCGGCGCCCCGATCCTGGAGGTCTCCGGTCTGACCATCGACTTCGAGGTGGACCGGACCTGGCGGACCGCCGTGCGCGACGTCTCGTTCGAGGTGGCGCGCGGAGAGATCGTGGCGATCGTCGGCGAATCCGGTTCGGGTAAGTCGACGACCGCCATGGCGGTACCGGGTCTGCTCGCCGACAACAGCCGGGTCGACGGCAGCATCACCCTCGATGGGCGCGAGCTCGTCGGTCTGACGGAACGCGAGCTGAACTCGGTGCGCGGCAAGGACATCGCCGTGATCTTCCAGGAGCCGATGACGGCTCTCAATCCCGTCTACACGATCGGGTGGCAGATCACCGAGGCCATCCGGGCGCACGCCGACGTGACGAAAGCCGAGGCGAAGGAGCGCGTGGTCGAGCTGCTGCGTCTCGTCGACATGCCCGAACCCGAGAAGCGCGTCGGCTACTACCCGCACCAGCTCTCCGGCGGTCAGCGTCAGCGCGCGATGATCGCGCAGGCCCTGGCATCCGAGCCGTCGGTGCTCATCGCCGACGAACCCACCACCGCTCTCGACGTGACGGTGCAGGCGGAAATCCTGCAGCTCATGCGCGACCTGCGCGAGCGGGTGGACGCGGCGATCGTGCTCATCACGCACGACATGGGTGTGGTCGCCGACATGGCCGACCGCATCATCGTCATGCGCGACGGTGCGATCGTCGAGCAGGGGACGTCGGATCGGATCTTCGGCACGCCGGAGCACGCCTACACCCGCGAACTGCTCGCCTCGGTGCCCCACCTCGGCTCGCGCGCCGGTGAGGTGGGTGCCGACGACACTCCGGACGTGCAGTACGCGCTCCGGTTCGTCGACGCGGTGATCGAGTACCCCGGTGCCCGACGCAACAGCGGCTTCCGCGCCGTGGACGGGGTGAGTCTCGACATCGAACCCGGTGAGGTCGTCGGGCTCGTCGGCGAATCGGGCTCGGGTAAGTCGACCATCGGCAAGGCCGCGGTCGGCCTGGTCGGGCTGCACTCGGGTTCGTTGTCCGTCGGCGGTGTGGACATCACGAAGATGTCGGCGCGCGACCTGCGTCCTGTACGCCGCAAGATCGGCATCGTCTTCCAGGATCCGGGTTCGTCGCTCAATCCGCGGTGGCCGATCGGACAGTCCATCGCCGAGCCGATGCTGCTGCACACCGAGATGGACCGCACGCAGCGGGACAAGAAGGTCGAAGAACTCCTCGATCAGGTCCATCTGCCCCGCGACATGCGCAACCGCTATCCGCACCAGCTCTCCGGCGGACAGCGTCAGCGGGTCGGCATCGCCCGGGCCCTCGCGCTCGAACCGACACTGCTGATCGCGGACGAACCCACCTCCGCGCTCGACGTGTCGGTGCAGGCCAAGGTGCTCGAGCTGTTCCGGGAACTGCAGCGTGAGTACGGCTTCGCGTGCCTGTTCATCAGCCACGACCTGGCCGTCGTCGAGGTGCTCGCCCGTCGCATCGCCGTGATGCGCGCCGGCAGACTCGTCGAGTTCGACCGGACCGATCGCATCCTGCGTTCGCCGTCGGATCCGTACACCAAGCGACTGCTGGCGGCCGTTCCCGTCCCGGATCCGGCCGAGCAGGCGCGCCGCCGCGAGGCGCGTGCCGCGCTGCTGGCCGCCGAACGCGCCGAGGCCGGAGGCGCGCCGGTGGCCTGAACCGGCGTCACCCCCCGATCGCAGCGAGGACGGCACCGAGGACGCCGACCGCACCGGCCTTGTCGAGAGGATCGTTGCCGTTCCCGCACTTGGGAGAGTACACGCACGACGGGCATCCGGCGGCGCACTCGCACGCCGCGACCGCATCGCGGGTCGCGGTGAGCCACTTGGTGATCCGGTGGTATCCGCGTTCGGCGAATCCGGCACCGCCGGGCTGTCCGTCGTAGACGAAGACGGTGGGCAGCCCGATGTCGGGGTGCAGGTCGGTGGAGACACCGCCGATGTCGCCGCGATCGCACGTCGCGAGCAGGGGGAGCAGACCGATCGCGGCATGCTCGGCGGCGTGGAGTGCGCCGGGCACGCGATCGGGGGTCACCCCGATCCGGTCGAGCAGGTCGGGGTCGATCGTGTACATCACCGCGCGGGTGTCGAGCGTGTGCTCCGGCATGTCGAGGGGGATCTGGTCGAGCACCTCCCCGGACGGCAGGCGGCGCAGATAGCCGACCACGCGATGCGTCACCTCGACCCCCACGGACGCGACCGTGACGGGCCCGAACTCGCGGTATTCGTCGACGGAGATGCAGCAGATGTCGGTGATCTCGCGTGCGCTCGTCGACCATTCCGGGTCCTCGGCGTGCACGAGGGCGATGCCGTCGTCGAGATACAACTCGTCGACGACGAAGGTTTCGCCCTGGTGCAGGTGCACCGCCCCGGGGTGAACGGTCGCGGGGGCGCGGGCGGCATCGACGGTGCCGAGCATGCGACCGGTGTCGCCCTCGACGATCGAGACCTGGTGGCCGATCCCGCCGCGGATCTCGACATCGCCGTGCGGTTGCGTTCCCGGGGTGACGAACCAGCCGTGCGGGCGGCGCCGGATCAGTCCCTGCTCCGCGAGGTCCGTGAGGACGTCGAGCGCGCCGAACTCCTCGACCTCGGCATCGTTGAGCGGCAGTTCCGATGCAGCGCAGAGGAGTTGGGGTCCGAGCACGTACGGATTGTTCGGATCGGTGACCGTCGCCTCGACCGGCCGGTCGAGCAGTGCCTGCGGATGGTGCACGAGATAGGTGTCGAGCGGATCGTCCCGCGCGACCAGCACGACGAGCGAACCCTGCCCGCGGCGGCCGGCGCGACCGCCCTGCTGCCGGAAGGACGCGACCGTGCCCGGGAATCCGGCGACGATCACCGCGTCCAGACCGGCGATGTCCACTCCGAGTTCGAGGGCGTTGGTGCTGGCGACGCCGAGCAGACGGCCGTCGGAGAGAGCGGCCTCGAGATCGCGCCGATCCTCGGCGAGGTAGCCCGCTCGGTAGGCCGCCACCCGGTCGACGAGATCCGGTGCCGCCTCGGCGAGAAGCCGGCGTGCACCCATGGCCGTGAGCTCGGCGCCGTGACGCGACCGGACGAACGCCAGGGTGCGGGCACCTTCGACGACGAGGTCGGCGAGAAGACGCGCGGCCTCGGTCCCGGCGGCCCGCCGCACCGGAGCGCCGTGTTCGCCCGTGAGTTCGCGCAGCAGGGGCGGCTCCCACATCGCGACGGTGCGGGGTCCGTGCGGCGAACCGTCCTCGGTGACCTCGCGGCAGGGTGCTCCGATGAGCCGGGACGCCGCCACCCCCGGTTCCGCGGTCGTCGCGGAGGCGAGGACGAAGACGGGATCGGCGCCGTACCGGCGGGCGACGCGCCGGAGCCGACGCAGGATCAGTGCGACGTGCGAGCCGAACACACCCCGATAGGAGTGGCATTCGTCGACGACGACGTACCGCAGGCGTCGCCACAGCCGGGCCCATCGTGCGTGGGCGGGCAACAGCGACAGGTGCAGCATGTCGGGATTGGTGAAGATCCAGCGCGAGTGCCGGCGCGTCCACTGCCGGATCTCGGTGGAGGTGTCGCCGTCGTAGGCGCACGCGCACACGGTCGACAGGGCGTCGATGTCGGAGGTCAGTTCGGTGACCGCGCGCAGCTGGTCCGCGCCGAGGGCTTTGGTGGGCGACAGGTACAGGGCGGTGGCCTGCGGGTCGTCGGCGAGCGCGCTCAGGACGGGCAGCTGGTAGGCGACCGACTTGCCCGACGCGGTGCCGGTGGACACCACCACGTTCTCCCCGCCGGCCGCGATGTCGGCGGCGCTCGCCTGGTGGTGCCAGGGACGCTCGACGCCCTGTTCGCGGAAGGCCCGGACGACGTCCTCGTGTGCCCACTGCGGCCAGTCGCTGTGGTGGGCGGGTCGGGCCGGGATCTCTGCGACGTGGGTCAGCGGTGACTCGCCCGTCGGGGTGCCGGCGAGCAGCCGGTCGAGCAGCTCACGACCGTAGGTGGGGGCGGTGGCGTCGCCGCTGTGGAGGAAGGGCGAGCCGGTCACGCAGTACTCCGCTGGGTCGGACGAGGTGTCTGTCGGAAACGTCTGTCGATAGGAGTGTGTCGGATACGGGGAGGCTGTGTCGGATACGGGAGACCCGGGTCCGGGACGAGTGGGGCCACAGTGGCTTCCCGTAACATGGGAGCAACAGCTACCCGTGGGTAATGCTACCGAGACATGAACAAGATCAGGGAATTGGCACGTTTGTGCCCATTCCTACTGTTGCGCGTGCCCAGAACGTGGTTGACTGACACCCGGTCGCAGCTTCTGTGTTCGTAGACTTGGAAAAGTGCACGCTCGCAGGATCGATGGTTGCGAGCGCGGTGCTTTAGCTCTTCCAACGGGGGACTCGAGAAGTACAGCGGTCGGAACCGGGACCTGGCGGATCGCGTACCCGGCGGTTCGTCGAATCCGGTGTTAGAAAGAGAAGGAAAAGCATGGCACAGGGCACTGTGAAGTGGTTCAACGCGGAGAAGGGCTTCGGCTTCATCGCTCCTGAGGACGGCTCCGCCGACGTGTTCGTTCACTACTCCGAGATCCAGGGTTCCGGCTTCCGCACCCTCGAGGAGAACCAGCGAGTCGAGTTCGAGGTCGGTCAGGGCACCAAGGGCCCGCAGGCCACCGGCGTGCGCGCACTCTGATCCACCCGCTCGAGCGAGCAACCGGGCAAGGTCAACCACCTCGCCCGATCGTCCCCCGTCGCCTCAGGTGATGGGGGACGATGCATTTTCCGGGACGTGTGCGCGAACCGGTCGCGGAACCTCGCCGCCTCGTCGCGCTCACGGAGCCGGGAGAGGAGGACCCGTGAGTCAACTGTCCTTCTTCGGGGCCGACACGATGCCGCCGGCCCTGGCCGACCTGAGCGGCCTGCTCGCGGCACACGGACGTGCGCGTCTCACCGACGACGGCGCAGTGCTGACCGTGGAGGTCGACGCCGAATGGCGCGCCCGTGCGATCGTGCAGCTCGTGACCGACACGGGAGTCGAGGCGGACATCGCCGTCGACGGTGAGCTGTTCACCGTCAGCACGTCCACCGACTCCGCTCTCGTCCCGCTCGCGACCCAGTGGAACAGCAGCGACGGCAAGACGGTCCCGACCGGCTGGGTTCCGTCCTCGCGGGCCCAGCGGGCGTGGTTCCTCGCGTCCGGTCGCATGGAGGTCGAGGGAGCACAGTATGTTCTCGGTCTGGATCCGACGGCTCCCGACACCCATGCAGTTCTGGCGCAGGCGCTCATGCGCGCCGGCATCGCACCGACCCTGATCGGTACGCACGGCACCGGTGGGCCGGGGTTGAGGATCTCCGGCCGGAGGCGTCTGACGAGGCTCGTCGAGAACATCGGTGCACCTCCGGACGCCGACGCGGCACGACGGATCTGGCCGCACGTGGAACCGGGTGATCATCACTTGTGAAGAGCCGTTCCCCGAGGATGTGCGACCCTGTGTGTGGCCGCGTCTGGGGAACGGGTCGGTATACATGTCTTCGAACAAGACGACATGTCGGCAATGAGGGAAGGTGCGGGCGGCACGGTGGCAGCACGGGAGAAGAGCACTGCGGGCGGTTCGTCGGGCACGCGTCGGCTCGTGATCGTCGAGTCCCCGACCAAGGCGAGGAAGATCGCTCCCTACCTCGGTCGCGACTACGTCGTCGAGGCATCGGTCGGTCACATCCGCGACCTGCCGCGCGGTGCCGCGGACGTCCCCGCCAAGTACAAGGGCGAGTCGTGGGCGCGCCTCGGTGTCGACGTCGATCACGACTTCGAACCCCTCTACGTCGTCAGCGCCGACAAGAAGACCAAGGTCTCGGAGCTGAAGAGCCTGCTCAAGGACGCCGACGAGCTCTACCTCGCCACCGACCCCGACCGTGAGGGCGAGGCCATCGCCTGGCATCTGCTCGAGACCCTCAAGCCCAAGGTGCCGGTCCGGCGCATGGTCTTCCACGAGATCACCGAGCCCGCCATCCGCGCGGCCGCCGAGAACACCCGCGATCTCGACAACGACCTGGTCGACGCGCAGGAGACCCGCCGCATCCTCGACCGTCTGTACGGCTACGAGGTCAGCCCCGTGCTGTGGAAGAAGGTCATGCCCCGTCTGTCGGCGGGTCGTGTGCAGTCGGTGGCGACCCGCGTGATCGTGCAGCGCGAACGCGAGCGCATGGCGTTCAAGTCCGCCGAGTACTGGGACATCGCGGCCACGATGGACGCCGGCGCCGATGCGAGCCCCCGTTCGTTCGGTGCCCGCCTGGTCAACGTCGACGGTTCCCGTGTCGCCTCGGGTCGCGACTTCGGGCCCGACGGGAACCTGAAGTCGAACGGTGTCGTCGTCCTCGACGAGGACCGTGCACGCCGCCTCGCGGAGGCACTCGCCGGTGTCGCGCTGACGGTGTCGTCGGCCGAGAGCAAGCCGTACACCCGCAAGCCCTACGCGCCGTTCATGACGTCGACGCTGCAGCAGGAGGCGGGCCGCAAGCTGCGGTTCTCGTCCGAGCGCACCATGCGCACCGCGCAGCGTCTGTACGAGAACGGCTACATCACCTACATGCGTACCGACTCGACGACGCTGTCCGAGTCGGCGATCGCGGCGGCCCGCGCACAGGCCACCCAGCTGTACGGTGCCGAGTTCGTCCATCCGACGCCGCGCCAGTACACCCGCAAGGTCAAGAACGCGCAGGAAGCACACGAGGCGATCCGTCCCGCCGGCGACGTCTTCGCCACCCCCGGCGAGCTGCACGCGCGCCTCGACGGCGACGAGTTCAAGCTCTACGAGCTCATCTGGCAGCGCACCGTCGCCTCGCAGATGGCCGACGCGCGGGGCACGACGCTGACGCTGCGCATCACCGGCACCGCGGGCAGCGGCGAGGAGTGCACCTTCTCGTCGTCGGGCCGCACCATCACGTTCCCGGGCTTCCTCAAGGCGTACGTCGAGAGTGTCGACGAGGAGGCCGGTGGTCAGTCGGACGACGCGGAGTCGCGTCTGCCGAACCTGTCCGAGGGCGCGTCGGTCACCGCGACGAAGCTCGATCCGGACGGTCACTCCACCAACCCGCCCGCCCGGTACACCGAGGCGAGCCTGATCAAGACGCTCGAAGAGCTCGGGATCGGCCGGCCCTCGACCTACGCGTCGATCATCAAGACCATCCTCGACCGCGGCTACGTCTACAAGCGTGGCAGCGCGCTCGTCCCGTCGTGGGTGGCGTTCGCCGTCATCGGCCTGCTCGAAGCGCACTTCGCCCAGCTCGTCGACTACGACTTCACGGCCGGGATGGAGGACGATCTCGACGAGATCGCCTCCGGTCACCGGCAGCGCACCGACTGGCTGACGCGGTTCTACTTCGGCAGCGACGACGGTCACGAGGAGTCGGTCGCGCGCAAGGGCGGCCTGAAGAAGCTGGTGGGGGAGAACCTCGAGGACATCGATGCCCGCGAGATCAACTCCATCCGCCTGTTCGACGACTCCGAGGGTCGTGAGATCCACGTGCGTGTGGGTCGCTTCGGTCCGTACCTCGAACGGATGGTCACCGACCCCGACAACCCCGACGCCGAGCCGACCTCGCAGCGGGCGAACCTGCCTGACGACCTGCCGCCGGACGAGCTCACCCTCGAGTACGCCGAGAAGCTCTTCTCGACGCCGCAGGAGGGACGCGTCCTCGGTGTCGATCCGTCGACCGGCTACGAGATCGTCGCGCGGGAGGGTCGCTTCGGTCCCTACGTGACCGAGTTGATCCCCGATCCCGAACCCGAGCCCGAACCGGAGCCGGACGTCACGCCCATCCCCGTCGAGGAACTCGGCTCGGAGGGAGAGGGCGGCACGAAGACCGCCACCAAGAAGGCCGTCGCCAAGAAGGCAGCGAAGAAGGCTCCCGCGAAGAAGGCCGCGAAGAAGACCGGCCCGAAGCCTCGCACGGGTTCGCTGTTCAAGACGATGGACCTGTCCACGGTCACCCTGGAAGACGCCCTGAAACTGCTGTCGTTGCCGCGCGTGGTGGGTGTCGATCCGGAGTCCGGCGACGAGATCACCGCTCAGAACGGCCGCTACGGTCCGTACCTGAAGAAGGGCACCGACTCGCGGTCGCTCGCGAACGAGGAGCAGATCTTCACCGTCACCCTCGAGGAGGCGTTGAAGATCTACGCGGAGCCGAAGCGCCGCGGCCGGCAGGCCGCCGCCACGCCGCCGCTGCGCGAGCTGGGCACCGACCCGGTCAGCGGCAAGCCGATGGTGATCAAGGACGGCCGGTTCGGTCCGTACGTCACCGACGGTGAGACGAACGCGAGCCTGCGCAAGGGCGACGAGGTCGAGTCCATCACCGACGAGCGGGCATCCGAACTGCTCGCCGACCGTCGGGCACGCGGTCCGGCCAAGAAGACCGCGAAGAAGACTGCGGCGAAGAAGACTGCCGCCAAGAAGACCACCGCCAAGAAGACGGCGGCGAAGAAGACGACGAAGAAGGCCGCCGCGAAGAAGACGACGGACTGACGGGTCCCCGTCGGGGTACGCGGATAGCCTCACGGTGTGTACCGCGAACTGCCGACGGGGATCCGCAGCGTCACACTGTGGCGGTCCGAGCCGTCCGGTGCCCGCGTAGGCGGAACCCATGTGCTGCCGGACGGTTGCATGGACCTCATCCGGCACGCCGGCGGCTTCCTCGTCGCCGGCCCGGACACGACGTCCCAGTTCTCCGATCTGGCGGCGGACCGACCGCTGACGGCCGTCCGGTTCGAGCCCGGCCTGGGGGCGCGGTTCTTCGGCGTCGACGCGAGCGAGCTGACCGATCGACGGGTTCCGCTCGACGATCTGTGGCCGTCACGTCGTGTGCGTCTCCTCGCGGTTCGAGCCGAGGACGATCCCGTCGCTGCGCTGGTCGACGCCGTGCGGGGCGCGATCGACGAACACGATCCGATGGCCGACCTCGCGCGGACGCTGGCCGCCGGTGCGGCCGTCACGGAAGTCGCCGCGACCCTCGGCTGGAGCGACAGGACCCTGCGTCGTCGCTCGGCCCGGGCCTACGGATACGGACCGAAGACGTTGTCGCGGGTACTGCGCTTCCGTCGGGCGGTCGCGCGTGCCCGGGCCGGTGACGACTTCGCCCGGGTCGCGGCCGACTGCGGGTACAGCGACCAGGCGCATATGGCCCGGGACGTTCGTGCGCTGTCGGGTGTCACCCTCGGTGAGCTCGTCCGGAGTCATCCCGGGAGCGCGGCGAACAGGTCGAGGCTGTGGCCGTCGGGATCGATCGCACTCGCGTAGCGCTGTCCCCAGCATGCGTCCCAGGGCGCCTTCGTCGACGTGCACCCCGCCTCGATCAACGCTGCAAGTGCCTCGTCGACCGCCTCTGGGGAACCACAGTCGAAGGCGAGCGCCGCCCCGCCTCCGGACGACGGCTCGAACTCCGGATCGAAGCTGCGGACGGACTCGACGGTGTCCCACATCAGGCGCAGACCACCGGGGAGAGTGACCTCGAAGTGCGGTACCTCGGGTGCTTCGGTGGGCAGGTCGAGGCCGAGCACGCGATAGCACGCGAAGGAGCGATCGAGATCGGCGACGACGAGCCCCACTGCGGAGAAATGAATGGTCATGGTCCGACGGTAGGGCCGTGGACGTGCGGCCGTCTTGAACGTTTCGGACACGTGATCCGGACCCGTCGGACCCGGTCGTTAGGCTGAGCGCATGCCCGGGGTCTTCGATCGTCTCGTCGGTCAACGCGATGTCGAGACCGAACTCGTCGCGGCCGCGGTAGCTGCCCGTCGGGGCGACACCGGGTCGGCGATGACGCACTCGTGGCTGTTCACAGGTCCTCCCGGGTCCGGTCGCTCGGTCGCGGCGCTGTGTTTCGCCGCCGCCCTGCAGTGCACCGACGAGGAGACTCCCGGCTGCGGGCGATGCCACGCCTGCACCACCACGATGGCCGGCACCCACGGCGACGTACGGCGGGTCGTGCCCGAGGGACTGACGATCAGCGTCAAGTCGATGCGCGACATCGTGCAGGTCGCGTCGCGGCGTCCCAGCACGGGGCGATGGCAGGTCGTGGTGATCGAGGACGCCGACCGTCTCACCGAAGGCGCCGCGAACGCGCTGCTGAAGGTGGTCGAGGAACCGCCGCAGCGAACGGTTTTCCTCCTGTGTGCGCCGTCGGTCGATCCCGAGGACATCTCGGTGACGCTGCGCTCGCGCTGCCGTCACATCGGGTTGGTCACCCCCAGCGCCGACGCCATCGCGCGCGTCCTCGAAGCCACCGACGGCATCGATCCGAAGACGGCGCAGTGGGCTGCATCCGTCAGCGCAGGCCACGTCGGCCGGGCCCGACGGCTGGCCATCGACGAGGGCGCCCGCGACAACCGGGCACGTGCGCTCGCTGTCGCCGGCGCGGTCCTGCGCCCCGCCACCACCTACTCCGCAGCCGACGACCTCGGCCGCAGCGCCGAGACCGAGGCGAAGGAGATCAGTGCGGAGCGCGACGAGCGCGAGACCGAAGAGCTGAGGACCGCTCTCGGTGCCGGCGGTACCGGCAAGGGAGCTGCGGGTGCGCTTCGCGGTTCGGCCGGGGTCCTCAAGGAACTCGAACGCACCCAGAAGTCGCGGAAGACGCGGACCGAGCGCGACATCATGGACCGAGCCTTGATCGATCTCGCCGGCCTGTACCGGGACGCACTGGTGCATGCCTTCGGATCGCAGGTCACGCTCAACCATCCGGACATGTCGGATCGCGCGGCCGACCTCGCGTCGAGGACCCGGCCGGAGTCGCTGCTCGAGTGCATCGAAGCCATCCTCGACTGCCGGGAGGCGCTCGCCCAGAACGTCAAACCCCGCTTCGCTCTCGCGGCGCTCGCAGCCCGGTTGAGCTCGGCGTTCCGGTAGCCGAAGTGCCGGTTTGCGTCGGGGTGGGGGTAGTCCGCTAGACTTCGGACGCCGAAAGGCTCGCTGCCTTAGCTCAGTCGGTAGAGCATTTCACTCGTAATGAAAAGGTCGTCGGTTCGATTCCGACAGGCAGCTCCACGAAGGCCCCTCACCACGGTGAGGGGCCTTCGACGTTTCTGCGCGCTGTGCGATTCGCACGGATGATGGAGACATGTTGATGGAACTGTTCTCCTTGGTCCTGATCATCGGCGCTCTCGCCGTGGTGCTGCCCATGGCCGTCCGGGTCTTCCGGGACAAGGACCGTTGACGCGAAGCGACCGCGACTATCGGCGCGCACGAGAGCGGTCTCGGACACGGCTGCGAAATCCTCGACAACCCGGTCACCGCGCAGCATGCTTCTCTCATGGCTGAGTCGTTGAAGGACCGGGTTCGGGAGAAGATCCTGCGGCAGCGCGCCGAGGACGGGGGCCGGCCGATCGGCGACGCGGAAGGGGACGACCCTCGCCTCATGGATCTCCGCAGCGACCTCGCGATGCTGGAGCAGGCCGGCGAGGACGATCCGATCGTTCAGCACCTCGCAGCGAAGTACTGGGTCCCCTGAACACCCTCACAACGACGCTCCGTAAGTCGATAAACCCGCTCTGAGCTGGCGATTTGGTGTTCTCGGAGATGTTCGCGTAACTTATTCCAGGTCAGAGCGACACGGACACCGACCCGGGCCGAGAGGAACGGGACAACGAGGTTGGACGAAGGCGCCTGCAGATTTCACTGGTTCGAAACCTTCTGGTAAGGTTTGGAGCCGTGCCCGAGAGCCGGAAGGCCCTCGGATGAACAGTCACCCCGGAGTGAACGAACCGGAAGGTTCGGGATCGATGGTGTGTGCGTGTTCTTTGAGAACTCAACAGTGTGCCGATGAATGTCAGTGCCAAATAATATTTGGTGCGACCACTTCACTTTTTGTGGGTGGTTGTCGCTGGACATCGCATTCTTCCGTCTGCGGTGGTCCAGTGTTTTATAGCTAGTTTGAGTTTGTATGCTAGTGATTTGACTCGATGTCTTTGACTGATTGCCCCTTTTCGGGGTGATTGTGAGTCTTCAACGGAGAGTTTGATCCTGGCTCAGGACGAACGCTGGCGGCGTGCTTAACACATGCAAGTCGAACGATGAAGCCCAGCTTGCTGGGTGGATTAGTGGCGAACGGGTGAGTAACACGTGGGTGATCTGCCCTGCACTCTGGGATAAGCCTGGGAAACTGGGTCTAATACCGGATATGACCTCGGGATGCATGTCCTGGGGTGGAAAGTTTTTCGGTGCAGGATGAGCCCGCGGCCTATCAGCTTGTTGGTGGGGTAATGGCCTACCAAGGCGACGACGGGTAGCCGGCCTGAGAGGGCGACCGGCCACACTGGGACTGAGACACGGCCCAGACTCCTACGGGAGGCAGCAGTGGGGAATATTGCACAATGGGCGCAAGCCTGATGCAGCGACGCCGCGTGAGGGATGACGGCCTTCGGGTTGTAAACCTCTTTCACCCATGACGAAGCGCAAGTGACGGTAGTGGGAGAAGAAGCACCGGCCAACTACGTGCCAGCAGCCGCGGTAATACGTAGGGTGCGAGCGTTGTCCGGAATTACTGGGCGTAAAGAGCTCGTAGGCGGTTTGTCGCGTCGTCTGTGAAATCCCGCAGCTCAACTGCGGGCTTGCAGGCGATACGGGCAGACTCGAGTACTGCAGGGGAGACTGGAATTCCTGGTGTAGCGGTGAAATGCGCAGATATCAGGAGGAACACCGGTGGCGAAGGCGGGTCTCTGGGCAGTAACTGACGCTGAGGAGCGAAAGCGTGGGTAGCGAACAGGATTAGATACCCTGGTAGTCCACGCCGTAAACGGTGGGCGCTAGGTGTGGGTTTCCTTCCACGGGATCCGTGCCGTAGCCAACGCATTAAGCGCCCCGCCTGGGGAGTACGGCCGCAAGGCTAAAACTCAAAGGAATTGACGGGGGCCCGCACAAGCGGCGGAGCATGTGGATTAATTCGATGCAACGCGAAGAACCTTACCTGGGTTTGACATGTACCGGACGACTGCAGAGATGTGGTTTCCCTTGTGGCCGGTAGACAGGTGGTGCATGGCTGTCGTCAGCTCGTGTCGTGAGATGTTGGGTTAAGTCCCGCAACGAGCGCAACCCTTGTCCTGTGTTGCCAGCACGTGATGGTGGGGACTCGCAGGAGACTGCCGGGGTCAACTCGGAGGAAGGTGGGGACGACGTCAAGTCATCATGCCCCTTATGTCCAGGGCTTCACACATGCTACAATGGTCGGTACAGAGGGCTGCGATACCGTGAGGTGGAGCGAATCCCTTAAAGCCGGTCTCAGTTCGGATCGGGGTCTGCAACTCGACCCCGTGAAGTCGGAGTCGCTAGTAATCGCAGATCAGCAACGCTGCGGTGAATACGTTCCCGGGCCTTGTACACACCGCCCGTCACGTCATGAAAGTCGGTAACACCCGAAGCCGGTGGCCTAACCCCTTGTGGGAGGGAGCCGTCGAAGGTGGGATCGGCGATTGGGACGAAGTCGTAACAAGGTAGCCGTACCGGAAGGTGCGGCTGGATCACCTCCTTTCTAAGGAGCAACTCCTGTCTCGGACCAGCACAGTGGTGTTGGGGGAGCAGGCAGAGGCCGATTGTCCCCGATCGTGGGACACGGTTGCTCATGGGTGGAACGCTGACAATCGCTCTCCAGCACGGATTCTTCACAGGAAGAATTCGGGGAGCTATATCGGTGCACTGTTGGGTCCTGAGAGAACACGCGATGTGTTTGATCAGCGACGATGATCCGCGAAACAAGAAAATCAGTTTTCTTGCGGTAGGGGTTGTTGTGTGTTGTTTGAGAACTGCACAGTGGACGCGAGCATCTTTGTTGTAAGTGTTTATGAGCGTACGGTGGATGCCTTGGCACCAGGAGCCGATGAAGGACGTGGGAGGCTGCGATATGCCTCGGGGAGCTGTCAACCGAGCTGTGATCCGAGGATTTCCGAATGGGGAAACCCAGCACGAGTGATGTCGTGTTACCCGCATCTGAATATATAGGGTGTGTGGAGGGAACGTGGGGAAGTGAAACATCTCAGTACCCACAGGAAGAGAAAACAACATGTGATTCCGTGAGTAGTGGCGAGCGAAAGCGGATGAGGCTAAACCGAGTACATGTGATACCTGGCAGGGGTTGTGTATTCGGGGTTGTGGGGTTCGTTGTGTCGGCGCTGCCATGCCGGCCGACAGTGAGAAATCGTCGTGTTAGTCGAAGTGGTCTGGAACGGCCTGTCGTAGAGGGTGAGAATCCCGTAGACGAAAACACGGCGACTGTCGATGCGAATACCCGAGTAGCACCGGGCCCGTGAAATCCGGTGTGAATCTGTCGGGACCACCCGATAAGCCTGAATACTCCCTGGTGACCGATAGCGGACTAGTACCGTGAGGGAAAGGTGAAAAGTACCCCGGGAGGGGAGTGAAATAGTACCTGAAACCGTGCGCTTACAATCCGTCAGAGCCTTCGAGTGACTTGTCACTGGGGGTGATGGCGTGCCTTTTGAAGAATGAGCCTGCGAGTTAGTGGCATGTCGCGAGGTTAACCCGTGTGGGGTAGTCGTAGCGAAAGCGAGTCCGAATAGGGCGTGTGTAGTGGCATGTTCTAGACCCGAAGCGGAGTGATCTACCCATGGCCAGGGTGAAGCGATGGTAAGACGTCGTGGAGGCCCGAACCCACTTAGGTTGAAAACTGAGGGGATGAGTTGTGGGTAGGGGTGAAAGGCCAATCAAACTCCGTGATAGCTGGTTCTCCCCGAAATGCATTTAGGTGCAGCGTCGCGTGTTTCTCACCGGAGGTAGAGCTACTGGATGGTCTAGGGGGCCCACAAGCTTACCGAAATCAGCCAAACTCCGAATGCCGGTGAGTGAGAGCGCGGCAGTGAGACTGCGGGGGATAAGCTTCGTAGTCGAGAGGGAAACAGCCCAGATCGCCGGCTAAGGCCCCTAAGCGTGTACTAAGTGGAAAAGGATGTGGGATCGCTGAGACAACCAGGAGGTTGGCTTAGAAGCAGCCACCCTTGAAAGAGTGCGTAATAGCTCACTGGTCAAGTGGTTCTGCGCCGACAATGTAGCGGGGCTCAAGTACACCGCCGAAGCCGCGGCACTCACACAACACCCCGGAAGGGTTACGACTTTTCCGGCAGTGGTGTGGGTGGGTAGGGGAGCGTCGTGCAGCCGTAGAAGCGCCGGAGTGATCCAGGTGTGGAGGCTGCGCGAGTGAGAATGCAGGCATGAGTAGCGAAAGACGAGTGAGAAACTCGTCCGCCGGATGACCAAGGGTTCCTGGGCCAGGTTAATCCGCCCAGGGTGAGTCGGGACCTAAGGCGAGGCCGACAGGCGTAGTCGATGGACAACGGGTTGATATTCCCGTACCCGTGTATCCGCGCCCAATGGCGAATCAGTTGTGCTAACCGTCCAAAAGTCTCCACTGTTCCTTCGGGAACTGTGGGGATGGCTGCACGGGACCCTGATTGTAGTAGTCAAGCGATGGGGTGACGCAGGAAGGTAGCTGGGCCAGGTGATGGAATACCTGGTGTAAGCCGGTAGGGCGTGACATAGGCAAATCCGTGTCACATACAGCCTGAGAGGTGATGCGTACCCGTTGAGGGGAATTCAGTGATCCTATGCTGCCGAGAAAAGCCTCTAGTGAGTTGGTACACGGCCCGTACCCCAAACCGACACAGGTGGTCAGGTAGAGAATACCGAGGCGATCGAGAGAACTGTGGTTAAGGAACTCGGCAAAATGCCCCCGTAACTTCGGGAGAAGGGGGACCACGCTCGGTGACCGGACTTGCTCCGTGAGCTGGGGGTGGTCGCAGAGACCAGAGAGAAGCGACTGTTTACTAAAAACACAGGTCCGTGCGAAGTCGTAAGACGATGTATACGGACTGACGCCTGCCCGGTGCTGGAAGGTTAAGAGGACCGGTTAGCCATTTCGGTGGCGAAGCTGAGAATTTAAGCCCCAGTAAACGGCGGTGGTAACTATAACCATCCTAAGGTAGCGAAATTCCTTGTCGGGTAAGTTCCGACCTGCACGAATGGCGTAACGACTTCTCTGCTGTCTCGACCACAGACTCGGCGAAATTGCATTACGAGTAAAGATGCTCGTTACGCGCGGCAGGACGAAAAGACCCCGGGACCTTCACTATAGCTTGGTATTGGTGTTCGGTTCGGTTTGTGTAGGATAGGTGGGAGACTGTGAAGCTCATACGCCAGTATGGGTGGAGTCGTTGTTGAAATACCACTCTGATCGTATTGGACCTCTAACCTCGGACCATGATCTGGTTCAGGGACAGTGCCTGGTGGGTAGTTTAACTGGGGCGGTTGCCTCCCAAAATGTAACGGAGGCGCCCAAAGGTTCCCTCAGCCTGGTTGGCAATCAGGTGTCGAGTGCAAGTGCACAAGGGAGCTTGACTGTGAGACTGACAGGTCGAGCAGGGACGAAAGTCGGGACTAGTGATCCGGCACCGGCATGTGGAAGCGGTGTCGCTCAACGGATAAAAGGTACCCCGGGGATAACAGGCTGATCTTCCCCAAGAGTCCATATCGACGGGATGGTTTGGCACCTCGATGTCGGCTCGTCGCATCCTGGGGCTGGAGTAGGTCCCAAGGGTTGGGCTGTTCGCCCATTAAAGCGGCACGCGAGCTGGGTTTAGAACGTCGTGAGACAGTTCGGTCTCTATCCGCCGCGCGCGTTAGAAACTTGAGGAAGGCTGTCCCTAGTACGAGAGGACCGGGACGGACGAACCTCTGGTGTGCCAGTTGTCCCGCCAGGGGCATGGCTGGTTGGCTACGTTCGGAAGGGATAACCGCTGAAAGCATCTAAGCGGGAAGCCTGTTCCAAGATGAGGTTTCTCACCCCCTCGAGGGGGTAAGGCCCCCGGCAGACCACCGGGTTGATAGGCCGGAACTGGAAGCCCAGCAATGGGTGGAGGTGACCGGTACTAATAGGCCGAGGACTTACCACGAAGATGTTACGCGTCCACTGTGCGGTATCTGAAACAACACACACAGATCCGAAGAATCCTGCAGCTGCAGGTGATTCGAAGAATCTGCGTGGAATATTGTTTCATAGAGTTACGGCGGCCATAGCGACAGGGAAACGCCCGGTCCCATTCCGAACCCGGAAGCTAAGCCTGTCTGCGCCGATGGTACTGCACTCGACAGGGTGTGGGAGAGTAGGACACCGCCGAACACCCGTTACCGAAGACCCCCAACATCGTTGGGGGTCTTCGGCTTTGAGAAGGGGACCCGCTTTCGCGGGTCCCCTTTTCTCGTATGCGGACATCCGGTCGACCTATGCTCGGAGATGTGGGACGGATCGAGCCGGCGACAAGCGTATTCGGTGATTTCGAACTCACCATGGACGAACTACGGGCGGTCGCCCGATACGTGGCGGAGAGTGCACAGGCCGTGCTCCCCCGTCTTCGAGGAGTCCGTGCCCGACGACCGTCGTCCACGTGCAGCACTCGACGCGGCCCGGGAATTCGTCGACGGTGCGCGACGAACGAGACTCCAGCGGGTCACCGCCCTGGATGCCCACCGAGCTGCGAAGGACGCACCGACCGAGGAGGCTTCCCTTGCCGCACGGTGCGCCGGCGATGCTGCAGCGGCTGCCTATCTGCACCCGATCGTGAAGGCGACCCAGGTCGGGCATATCCTGCGTGCCGCCGCGAGTGCCGCTCGCATCGCCGAACTCCGGGCTGACGGCGACCCGGGAGCAACGGAGGACGCGCTCGACGACGCCCGGCGACGCGCGACTCCCGTGGTGGTCGACGTCCTCTCCCGTTATCCGCTCGCCCCCACCTCGAGAACTCGGGTCGGAGAGTTGATGAACGCACTGGATGCGTCTCTGCGTCGCGCGAACTAGGCAACGTCCGGAGGGGGACCCGGTGTTCGGGTCCCCCTCCGGATCTCCATCCCCCGCGACCGGTGCCCATCTCACCGGTCGCCGTCCGGAAGATCACGCCTACAGGTACCACCCGCCGTTGACGCCGATGGCCTGCCCTGTGATGAAGCCGGCGTCGTCCGTGCACAGGAAGGCAGCCGCCGCGGCCACGTCGTGCGGCGTGCCGGTGCGGCGCACCGGAGTCATGTTCGCCAGCACGTCCAGGTCGATCAACTGACCGGGCTGTTCCTCGGCCCGCGCCATCGGTGTGTCGATGATCGACGGTGGAATCGTGTTGGCGGTGATGCCCTTCGGGGACAGCTCGAATGCCAGCGCCTTCGTCAGCGCGATGACACCGCCCTTGGATGCGACGTAGTGTGCGCGATCCGGTGCGCCGGACTGCGCGCTCGACGATGAGATCGTCACGATGCGGCCCCATCCTGCTTCGAGGAGGTCGGGCAGTGCCGACTGGATCGTGTTGAAGGTGCCGGTGAGATTGACGTCGAGGGTCCGCTGCCACGACTCCGCGGTGATTTCACCGAACGGTGCGCTTTCCTGGATGCCGGCACTCGTGACGATGATCGAGATCGGGCCGAGTTCGGCGCGTGCCTTCTCGACGGCCGCGTCGACGCTCGCCCGATCCGAGACGTCCACCTCGAGCCCGATCACCCGAGCTCCGTCGTTCGCCAGTTCGTCCGCTGCGGCCCGGACGGCGTCGCCGCTGCGGTCGAGCAGAGCGACGGGGTGGTTGCGTCCGGCAAGTTCTCCGGCGATCGCTCGTCCGATGCCGGATGCGGCGCCCGAGACGATGGCCACCCGATCTGCTGCCGTGCTGTTCTCAGTGGACATGGGCGCTTCCTTCCGCGACGGAGACGGGAGTGAACTCGAGATGGATCTCGGTCAGTCCGCGGAGGATGTAGGTCGGTTCGTAGGCGAAGTGCCGGTCGTCGGCGGGTCCGTGCTTCTCTTCCGAGATCCGAATGTCGCCGAGTCGGTCCAGCAGCCGCTCGACGGTGACACGTGCTTCCACGCGCGCCAGCGGACCGCCGGGGCACGAGTGGACACCGCGCCCGAAGGCGATGTGCTCGCGGGAGTTCTCCCGATCGATCCGGAACTCGTGGGGATCGGTGAATCTGCGGGGATCGCGGTTGCCCGCCGGCAGGGACACCATGACGGTGGTGCCCGCCGGTATCTCGACGCCCCCGAGGTTCGTCTTCTTCCTGGTCAGTCGGAAGTCGCTCTTGACCGGACCTTCCAACCGGAGCGCTTCCTCCACGAACTGCGGTACGAGACTGCGATCCTCGCGGAGTTGCTTCTGCAGGTCGGGGTTCTCGGCGATGAGCCGGAAGGCTGCCGTGATCAGGCGTGCGGTGGTGTCCTGCCCGGCACCGAACAGGAAGGTGGCGAGCCGGACGAGATCGACGACCTCGGGAGTATCGCCGTCCGCGTAGGTGGATCCGGCGAGGATCGACAGGACGTCCTTCCCCGGGTTCTTCCGCCGGTCCTCGATGTAGGCCGAGAACTTCGAATCCAGGAACTCCAGCGGATTGGTCCCGAGGGCGCCGTCCTCGGCCATCGCCCCGGGTGTCTGCGTCGACAGGTGCGCGACGAAGGCGGCGTGGTCTTCCTCCGGTACGCCGAGGAGATCGGCGATGGTGAGCAACGCGAAGGGCTGCGCGTACTGGTGGAGCAGCTCGACCTTGCCGGACTCGTGGAAGGTGTCGATCAGGCGATCCGCGAGCCGCCACATGAAGTCCTCGTTCTCGGCGAGACGTCGCGGGGTGAACAATCCGCCGAGCAGTCGCCGGACACGGGTGTGCTGGGGCGGATCCATCGTCACGAGGTGCTCGTTCAGCGGGATCTCGGGACGATGACGTTCGATCTGTTCGCCGATGTCGTCGCCCTCGGGTTCGAACGGCATGCCGGGGAACGGTCCCGTCGCGGCGTTGATGTTCGAGTACGTCGCCGTATCGCGAAGTACGGCAAGGCATTCCTCGAATCCGGTCACCGCGACCACGTTGCGTGGACCGGTGAACCGCACCGGGCATTCCGAACGGAGGTGATCGAAGTAGGGATGCGGGTCGGGGATGAAGGACGGATCCGTGAAGAAATCCTTGGAATCGAAGTCGTTCACTCGGGCTCCTGACGTCGTGCGCACACGAGGTGCGCAACTGCGGTGTTTTCCGATGAGAACGCCAGCCTCGCCCGATGCTGAGCGCCTGCCTAGCAGTGCTGGTTACATGGATAGCACGGGGGCCGAATGTGGTCAAGAGCACACTCGCCGGTGTGGTTACGATGAGCACGCATCGGTGCGCCGCACCGGCCGCGCGAAGCGGACGCCGACGACCACGGAGGTAGGGGATGACGTCGTCGAGGCGGATCGGCTCACCGGATGCGAAGAACAGGACCGTTCTGCTCGACGCGGCCGAGCAGTTGATGATCGAAAAAGGCTACGCAGCAGTTACTTCGAGACGTGTCGCCGAACGTGCCGGACTCAAGCCGCAACTCGTGCACTACTACTTCCGGACCATGGACGATCTCTTCCTCGAGATGTTCCGCCGGCGCGCCGAAGAGGGCCTGGCGGTCCAGGCCGAAGTGGCGAAGTCCCCCAACCCTCTTCGGGCCCTCTGGGAGTTCAGTACCGATCCCGCCGCGGTGGCCGTGACGATGGAGTTCATCGCGATGGCGCGTCATCGCGACGCGCTCCGCTCCGAGATCGCGCGCTATTCGGAGCTGTTCCGCGTCGGGCAGCGGGATGCCGCGCGCGCCGCTCTCGCACGGTCCGGATACGACCTGGCGCGGATTCCCCCCGTGGTGCTGTCGGTGCTGATGACGAGCATCTCGCGAGTGCTCGTGATGGAGGAGTCCCTCGGTCTGACGGCGGGTCATGCCGAGACCTACGAACTCGTCGAGTGGTGCCTGTCGATGCTCGAAGGTGGTGCCGACAGCGGCGGAACGGAATCTGCTTTCCAACGCCGTGACCTGGCCTGATGCGCCGCGGTAGGGGTCGGAGATCGAAGTCGTCCGAAATCGTGTATTGCAACTACGAGAATAGTATTCTACTTTTGGCTCGGGCAGACAGCCCGGCTTCGGCACCCGATCGCCCGCGGGTCGCCGAGGCGCTGCGCCACCGTGCGTGACCCGGCATCGGCCGGTCCCGCCCGTGCGCTCCGGCCGGCGATGCGCTCGTCGTGCCGGATCTCGAAAAAATTCTCGAAAAGTCTGCGAACACAGTCTGTTTCGGCGATGCTTGCGACCGTTCGATGGTCGGCGTCGTCCACGCTCATCTACTCCTGGAGGGGAGCAGCCGTGACACCTGCGAGGTGGGGGTCGTCGAGACGGTGGTGTGTGCTCGATGTCGGATCGGTGCGGTAGGCCGCGATGAGCACGACGGCCACGAAAGAGATCGGCGCGTGGGCCCGCGGCTACCTCCGCCGGCATCCGATGGCGGCGCTCGAAACCGTCGGTGGTCAGTGTGTGCTGGGCATCCGTGCCCTCCAGTACCTGATCCTCGACATCGCCACCCTCCGGTTCCCGTTCGCCGAGTTCGTCCGCCAGGCGGCCTTCATGGCCTCGGCTTCCGCGCTGCCCACGATGTTCGTCGCGATCCCGATCGGGGTGACCCTGTCGATCCAGTTCGGGCTGCTCGCCGGTCAGGTCGGCGCGACCTCCCTGGCCGGTGCGGCGAGCGGTCTCGCGGTCATCAAGCAGGGCGCACCCATGGTGGCAGCCCTGCTCATGGCGTCGGCAGCCGGTTCCGCTGTCTGTGCCGATCTCGGCTCCCGCAAGATCCGCGACGAGATCGACGCCATGGAGGTGATGGGCCTGTCGGTCGTCCGACGCCTCGTGGTGCCGCGCCTGGTGGCCGCAGTGGTGGTCGGTCTCGCCCTCACCGGCCTGGTCTGCTTTGTCGGCTTCCTCTCCGGATACATCTTCAACACCTTCGTGATGAACGGAACGCCAGGCAGTTTCGTCACGACGTTCGCGTCCTTCGCGACGATCGGTGACTTCGTGCTGACCATGATCAAGGCGGCGGTCTTCGGTGCGATCGTCGCGGTCGTCGCCTGCCACAAGGGTCTGTCGACGCGCGGCGGACCGGCGGGCGTCGCCGACTCCGTCAATGCGACCGTCGTCGCGTCGATCCTGCTCCTGATGATCGTCAACGTCGCCTTCACGCAGCTGTACGTGCTGCTCTTCCCGAAGACGGGGTTCTGACGATGGCGTCCCGGTACTTCCCCCCCGGCACCCGGTCGTTCGTCGTCGTCGCGACGGCGCAGGTCCGTTCGGTCCAGCGTCTCGGCCACATGGTCGTCTTCCTCCTGCGTGCCGTGGCCGCGATCCCGACGACCCTGCGGCACTACCGGAAGGAGTTCCTACGCATCCTCTCCGACGTCACCTGGGGCAACGGCTCTCTCGTGGTCGGAGGCGGCACGGCCGGGGTGATCATCGTCCTGGGTGCGTCGGCGGGTGCGATCGTCGCCATCGAGGGATACAACGCGCTGCACCTGCTCGGGCTCGAACCCGCGACGGGAATGGTGTCCTCGACCGCCACGACCCGCGAACTCGCGCCCATCATGGCCTCGCTCGCGTTCGCCGCGCAGGCCGGGTGCCGGTTCACCGCCCAACTCGGTGCGATGCGCATCTCGGAGGAGATCGACGCCATGGAGTCGCTGGCGATCCGGTCGATCCCGTATCTCGTCACGACCCGGCTGCTCGCCTCGGTGGTCGCGGTGGTGCCGCTGTATCTGGTCTGCCTCACCGTGAACTACGTTGCCGTGCAATCGGTGATCGGGCTGACCGGGGGAGTGTCGGCCGGCACCTACGGCCACTACTTCTCCCTCGTGCTCAACGGCACCGACATCGCCTATTCACTGCTCAAGACCGTGGTCTTCGTCGTCATCACCACCACGATCCAGTGCTACTACGGCTTCTACGCCGCCGGTGGGCCGCAGGGTGTGGGAACGGCGGCCGGCCGCGCCATGCGGGCGAGCATCTCTGCGATGATCGTGGTCAACCTCCTCATGACCGTCGCCCTCTGGGGTATCGGTTCGGGCGCAAGGCTCGGAGGGTAGGCATGTCCATACTGCTCGAGAGCGACGTCGGTCGGGCGACCCCCACCAGGCTGTTCGTCGCGGGCGCGGTGGCACTGCTCCTCGGTGTCCTCGGGGTGGGGGCCGTCGTGGCGAAGGCCGACGGCAGATTCACCCGGACGGTCGATGTGGAGGCCGTGCTCTCGGACATCGGTGACGGCCTCCCGGCGCGCTCGGACGTGAAGTTCCGGGGTGTCCTGGTCGGTGAGGTCGGCGAGGTCGTCCGTCCGGACGACATGTCCTCCCTCGTCGTGAGGATCACGCTGAAACCTGAACATGCGCACTCGATCCCGAATACCGTCACCGCGCGGGTCGTGCCGAGCAACGTGTTCGCGGTGTCGTCCGTGCAACTCGTCGACAACGGTCCGGCGCCCGCTGTGGTGGCCGGGGCGACGATTCCGCAGGACACCGGTCTCGAGACCGTCCAACTGCAGACCGCGCTGACGAAACTCCGCGACATCACCGCGGCGACCGCCCGCGTCGACACCCGGCACACCCTCGGCATCCTCGCGACCGTGGCCGAGGCGACCGATCGCCGAGGCGCCGACATCGTCGCCGCCGGAGAGAAACTCGACCGGATGGTCCGTGAACTCGGAGCGGTCCTCACCCCCGACGGCGGGCCCTCGACGCTGGTCGCACTCTCGGATGCCGTGCGCGGGCTGCAAGAATCCGCACCGGATCTGCTCGACGCCGTGAACCATGCCGTGGTTCCCATGCGGACCCTGGCGGAGAAGCAGGCGGAGTTCGGGACGTTCCTGACGGCGAGCGCCACCACTCTCGACCACGTGGCGAACGGCTTCGAGAAGCACATCGACCAGGTCATCGGGGTGACGACCTCCCTCACGCCGGTGCTGGGGGTCATGGCGGACGGAGCCGACGAGTTCCCACGCATCACCACACGGATGCGTCGCATCTCCGACAAGTGGTTCGAAACCTTCTGGCCCTACGGCGCACCGCGCGGGATGGGCAAGTTCATCTTCCAGTTCACGCCGCACCGGATGTACACGCGTGCCGACTGCCCCCGCTACGGCGACCTCGCCGGCCCGAGTTGCGAGACGGCACCCGAGACCGGGGCACCTCCGGTCTCGTCGCTGAACACCGGCCCCCGGAGCGGAACGCAGGTACTCAGCAGCATCCCCTCCGGCGGCAACGTCGGCCCGGTGGGCAGCGACGAGGAGAAGAAGCTGCTCGGTGCCCTCCTCGGAGGCGATCCGTCGGCCGCCGCCGAAGTACTGCTCGGACCGGTGGCGCGCGGAGCGATGATCTCGATGCTCCCGGACGAGGGGAGCGGACCGAGGTGAGCTATCGCAAGCCCCTGATCGGCCTCGTCCTGTTCTTGGTGCTGGCCCTCGCGGCGACGTGGCCGGTGGTCGTCACCCTCCAGCGGAACGTCCACGGTGACACGGTCGGCTACAGCGCGGTCTTCAGCGACGTCTCCGGCCTGCGGGTGGGTGACGACGTCCGGATGGCCGGCGTGCGGGTCGGACGCGTCGACGCGATCGAACTCGACGGGTCGGTCGCGAGGGTGGCGTTCCGCATCGAGGCGGGGCAGACGATCCACGACGACACCGAGGCCGCGATCACCTATCAGAACATCATCGGTCAGCGATATCTGGGACTCTCCCGCGGAGAGGGCGGCTCCGGGGCACCGGCCCCGGAGAACTGGGAGATCCCCCTCGAACGCACCGATCCGTCGTTCGACATCTCCGTGCTGCTCAACGGATTCGAGCCCTTGTTCAGCGTGCTCGACCCGGAACAGGTCGACCGCATCACGAGCGCGATCATCGCGGCACTGCAGGGGGACGGTGGTGCCGTCACGGCCCTCGTCGCCGAAACATCGCGTCTCGCAGAGTCGCTCGCCGAACCCGACCGCATCCTCGGTGACATCATCGTCAACCTGGACGCGGTCATCGGCGACCTCGCGACGCAGAGCGAGGACGTCGACGCCGTCCTGACCAGTGCCCGTGCGATCTTCTCCGAACTGTCGGCGCGGCGCGACGAGACGATCGGCTCGCTCGACTCCCTGTCTGCGACCGTCGACCGGATCGCGGCGATGAGCCGGGAGGTGCACCCCGACCTGCATGCGATGATCAGCCGCCGACCCGGTTTCACCCGGCACTTCCTCGACAACAAGGACAGCTTCGGATATTTCGGGGCGAATCTGCCGGGGCTGCTCAAGGGCCTCGCGCGCGTCAGTCAGGAGGGCAGTTACCTGAACACCTACCTGTGCAACTTCAACGTCACCCTGATCCCCGAAGTGGGATCGATCATCCCGTCCGTCGTCTCCGAGGTCACGCCCGAAGGGCGGATCACGCATTCCCCGGTGTGCAGGTGAGACCGTGACGCGGAAACCGACCCTCGAAGATCGCAATCCTCTGGTCATCGGGACCGTGGCGGTCGTGGTGATCGTCCTCGCGCTGGCCGCCACCGTCGTCGTCTCCCGCATCGGATTCTCCTCCGTGCGTTACGAGGCCGAGTTCGCGCAGGCGGCCCGGATCAGCGCCGGCGACGCCGTGACGATCGCCGGTGTCCAGGTGGGAACCGTCGAAGGAGCGCGACTCGCCGGGGATCACGTGGTGGTGGCGATGGACATCGACCGCGACGTCGAACTCGGATCCGGCACCGTGGCGTCGATCAAGCTCACCACACTGCTCGGATCCCGCTATCTAGAACTGCAACCCGCAGGGGGAGAACCCCTGACCGACAACAGGATTCCCCTCGAGAACACCGTCGTTCCCTACGACCTGCAGGAGCTGCTCGCGGACGCGACGACCACCTTCGAGCAGGTGGACGCCGAACGTCTCGGGGAGACGATGACGCTGATGGCGGACGAACTCCACGGCGTACCCGAGCTTCTCCCGCAGGTCCTGCAGAACATCGAGAGTCTCTCCGGCACCCTCGCCGACCGACGCAGGCAGATCGGGTCGATCCTCGAGGCGACCGCGTCGATCACCACCATCGTGCGCGCCCAGCAGGACAGTCTCGGTGTCCTCGTCCGCGACGGGTACAGCATGCTCGCCGAGATCGAGAACCGCCGCAATCTGGTTCAGCGCCTGCTCGATTCGACCACCCAGCTCGTGAACTCCCTGCACTCGGTCGTCGTGGAGGACCGGACGCACGTCGACGCGATGATCGCCGATCTCGACGAGTTCCTGCAGACCCTCGCGAACAACGACGCGTTGCTCCGCAACATCCTCCAGATCCTGCCCGTCCCGATCCGGAACTTCACCAACGCGTCGGGGACGGGCAACGAGGTCGACTTCACGGCGCCGGCCGGACCGATGATCGACTCCTGGATGTGCGCCCTCGTGGGGCAGACCGGCGAGCCGAGCCTGCGCGACTATCTCGGGGAGTGCCGATGACGGTGAAGACGATGGTGAAGGGGATCGTGCTGGTCGCGATCGTCGCACTGGCGGGAGCCCTCGTGCTCGACCGGGTCCTGTCACCGGATCGGCCCGTCACCGTCACCGCACGGTTCGACAACGCCGCCGGTCTGTACGAGGGAAACGAGGTGTCGATCCTCGGGATACCGGTGGGGCGCGTGCTGACGATCGAACCGCAGGGCACTCACGTCGCGGTCGCGATGGAGATCGACGCCGGTGTCGAGGTACCTGCCGACGTCCGGGCGGTGGCCGTGTCGACCTCCGTGCTCACCGACCGGCATGTCGAACTGACCCCCGCCTACCAGGGCGGACCGACCCTCGCGGACGGCGCGGTGATCGACCTGGACCGGACCCGGACCCCGATCGAATTCGACCGCCTGCTCGCGATGGCCGACACCCTGGCCCTCGAACTCGAGGGCGACGGGACGGGCGACGGACCGGTGGCACGACTGCTCGATGTCGGAACCGGGATGACGGCAGGCAACGGCGTCGGTATCAGGGCCGCTCTCGGCCGTCTGTCGGACGCACTGCGGATGAGCGCCGAGAAGGGCGCGGTGACGGGCAACGAGATCACCGCCATCGTCGACAACCTCTCCGCCCTGACGGACATCGCCGCCGCCAACGACGTCGAGATTCGTGAATTCGGCGAAGCCACGCGAAGACTCAGCACGGTCCTCGCCGACGCCCGGGTCGGAACCGGCGACACCGGAACGAAACTCAACGAGATCCTCGCGCACGCCGAGCAACTGCTCGAGACCCACCGCGACGAGGTGCACTCGACGGTGACGAACGCCGAATCGGTCACCCGCGCGCTTGTCGACTACCGCAACGAGGTCGCCGAATTCCTCGATCTGTCACCGCTTCTCCTCGGCAACGCGTACAACGCGATCGACCAGGAACACGGTGCGGCCCGCGTCCACGCCCAGCTCGAGAAGGTCTTCTTCGACGGACATCTCGTCTCCCAGGTATGCGCGGCGCTGGAGATGCGCGACCACGGGTGCACCTCCGGAAACCTGAAGGACTTCGGCCCGGGCTTCGGCATCGCCTCGATGCTCGAGGGGATCGCGGGGTTGCCACGATGAGACACCGACACACCACCGGGCGACGACGGACGCGGGCCGTGGTCGCGATGATCGCCGCGTCGGTTCTCGGCACCACCGCCTGTTCGGTCGGCCTCGAGAGTCTTCCCCTTCCCGAACCGGGCGTGGACGGCGAGTCCTATCTGCTCCACGCGACCTTCGAGAACGCGCTCAACCTGCCGACGAAGGCCAAGGTGAAGCTCGCGGGTGCGGACGTCGGGGAGGTCGCGTCCATGCGGGTGGAGGAGTACTCCGCGATCGTGACCATGCGCATCGCCGAGGATGTGTCCGTCCCGGTGGGAACCGCCGCCGAACTGAGATCCGCCACGCCGCTCGGTGACGTGTTCGTCTCGCTGCAGCCCCCGGTGGATGCGGCCGGTGCCGCGGCCCTCGCTGCGGGGGACACGATCCCGTTGTCGTCGACTGCGGCAGCAGCGACCATCGAGGAGGTGCTGTCCACCGCATCGGTTCTCGTCAACGGTGGAGCGCTGCGGAACCTCACGAAGATCGTCGACGGGCTGGGGGAAGCGGTGGGGGATCGCGGCGACCGGCTCGGGACGCTCGTCGACGAGTCGACGCGGCTGGCGGGCCTCATCACCGCACGCACCGCCGAGATCGAGGAGTCCCTGACCCGCACCGACCGGCTCGTCGCGACCCTTGCGGAGCGTCGGTCGACGATCGACGAGGTGATGCTGGCCGCGCGCCCGGCGCTCGACGTCGTGGCCTCGGATACCGCGCAGCTGCTCGACCTCGTCGGGCAGGTCGACCGGATCGGGCAACAGATCGGGAAGTTCCCGTCCGTGCAGGGCACCGACACCCGCAGCACCCTCGCGGACCTCGACCGGATCGCCGAACAGCTGAACGCCGCCGCGACCCATCCGGACGCCAGCCTGAACTCGGTCAACCGGTTGCTCGCACCGATCATGCGGGTCACCAACAGCACGTCGGCGAACGTCGACGCCGACCTCGAGCAACTGGTGATCGGCGCTGTTCCCGCGCCCGGACATTCGGGAGACCCGGGCAGTCGCCTGCCCGACGAGACCGACTGGCAGGCGTTCGTGGGAACGCTGACGTACACGCTGATGCGATTGCAGCAGCGACTGGACGGAGAGGGTCCGTGAGCCGCCGCGGCCCCGTCGAGGTCGCCGCCGGCGGCATCGTCGCGGGGGTACGCTACGGCTACGCGCGTCGGCTGGGACTGTCCGTGGTCGCCCTCGCCACCACCTTCGTCGTCGGGATGACGTACCTGGTGTTCGGTGTGTTCGACGCGGACCCGACGGCCGAGACCTACCGGATCCGGGTGCACTTCGACGAGTCGGGCGGCTTGCTGCCCGGCCGGGACGTCACGCTGCGCGGTGTTCCCGTCGGTACGGTCTCGTCCGTCGACCTGACGGAGGGTGGGGTGGTCGCGGTCGCCGAGATCGATTCGCGGGCACGGATTCCGGCGGGTGGGGAAATTCGCGTCGCGGGCCTGTCGCTCGCGGGCGAGCAGTATCTCGACCTGCGTCCCGACAGCGACGACGGCCCCTATCTCGAGGACGGCGCCGAGATCTCGGCCGAGGACACCGCGACACCCGTTCCGCTGTCGACCCTCATGCACGACCTCGACGGCATGCTCGCCCAGATCGACCCCGACTCGCTGCGGGTGATCGTGGAGGAACTCGGTGTCGGACCGGAGGGTCCGCGCAAACTCACCGACATCGTCGAGGGCGGAACCTTCCTCATCTCGACGCTCGACGGGGTTCTGCCGCAGACGGTCTCGTTGTTGCGCTCCGGCAGGATCGTGCTCCGCACACTCGCGGATGCCGCACCCGGACTGCAAGGCATGTCGGGGGAGATGTCGACCCTGCTCGGCGGAGTCGAATCGATGGACGAGGGATTCCGCAGTTTCGTCGACAGGACACCCGCGACGATGCACTCCGTCGACGCTCTCCTCGCGGAGAACTCCCCGACGATGGTGCAACTGCTGGGCAACCTGACGACGGTGGCGCAGATGGCGCACGTGCGTGTCCCCGCCCTGAACGAGTTCTTCTTCCCGAGCGATCGGGACGGGTCGACGCTCGAAGCGCTCATGACCGCCTTCCGCGACGGCGGCATCTGGGCGCTGGTGAACATCTATCCCCGCAACTCGTGCGACTACGACCTGCCGCGACGACCACCGACGATCGCGGATCATCCGGAGCCGTATCTGTACACCTACTGCACCGACCCCGACCCGTCGACGCTCGTGCGCGGCGCCCGCAACGCGCCGCGTCCTCCCGGTGAGGAGGGCGCCGCGACCATGCCGCCCGGCGTCGATCCGCTCCGTACGTCCGACCCGGCTCCCGTCGGGCCGTACAGCGTCCCACTCGACTACGGCGGACCGACAGTGCCGAACTGACCTGTGCCCGACGATCGTGCAGAACCCAGGAGAACCGACATGAGCACCGACACCGCGACCCGCACGGACGGAACCGAGACGACCGACGACACGGATACGGTTGTATCCGAGAAGAATTCGAGAAGAAGGTGGTTCGCGCGGATTCCCCTCCTTCTGCTCGTGCTCGTCGCGGTGGCGGGACTGGTGGCCGCAGCGGTGCTGGGAACCCAACTCCGGAACGCCCGCGCCGTGGAGGACGCCGCCCGCGCGGCGTCGGAGGCTGCACGGCAGTTCGCCGTGACGTTGACGTCGGTGGACTCGGCGGACCTCGACGCCGACTTCGCCGCGGTACTCGACGGAGCCACCGGCGAATTCGAGAAGATGTACGCCGAGTCGAGTGCACAACTCGAACAGGTGCTGATCGACAACCAGGCACGCTCGGAGGGTGTCGTCGTGGAGTCGGGTATCAGGTCCGCGACCACGACGAAGGTCGAGGTCCTGTTGTTCGTCGACCAGAGCGTCACGAACACTCTCGTTCCCGAACCGCGACTCGATCGCAGCCGCGTGGTCATGACGATGGAACTCGTCGACGGCCGGTGGCTCGCGTCGCAGGTGGATCTGCCCTGAGCCGGTGTCGAGTCAGGCGGTCGGTGCCGGAGGGAGCTCTCGCGTGCTCAACCATGCCTCCCACAGCGGCCGGAGCGAGACTTCCGAGAAGCGTGCGGCGAGATCCTTGAACTGCGCCGTCGTCACGTTGCCGTGCCGGTGTTCCTCGGTCCACGTCCGCAGGAGGGTGAAGAACGGCTCGTCGCCGAGCTGCAAGCGCAGGGCGTGCAGGGTCAGTGCCCCGCGCTTGTAGATGCGGTCGTCGAACATGTCCTTCGGGCCCGGATCCTCGAGCAGGATGTCCTGCGGCTTGCGGGCCAGTCCCCGGTGGGCGTCGAGCGCGTGTGCATGCGCCGGTCTGCCGCCCGAGTTCTCCGACCACAGCCACTCCGCGTAGCACGCGAATCCTTCGTGGAGCCAGATGTCGCACCATCGGTTCAGTGTGAGGCTGTTGCCGAACCACTGGTGCGCCAACTCGTGTGCGACGAGCCGTTCCTCGCGGCCGGTACCGTCGCAGAAGTTCGCGCCGAAAATCGACAATCCCTGTGCCTCGAGGGGGATCTCGAGGTCGTCGTCGGTCACCAGAGCGGTGTAGTGCGCGAACGGGTACGGGCCGAACAGGCGTGTGAACAACTCGAGCATCTCGGTCTGGCGAGCGAAGTCCCGATCGAACTCCGCGCGCAGGCGAGGCGGGTGTATTCCGTACTGCGGTACGGGTTCCGTTGCGAGGGTGCGTATCTCGTAGTGTCCGGTCTGGACCGTGGCGAGATAGGTCGCCATCGGTTCGGGTTGCTCGTACACCCGGGTGGTGCGGCTCGCCTTCGTGGTCTTGTGCACCAGCGTGCCGTTCGCGATCGCGACGAACGGAGCGTCGGTGGTGACCGCGATGCGGTAGGTGGCCTTCGAACCGGGATGGTCGTCGCAGGGGAACCAGGTGGGTGCGCCGTTGGGCTGGCTCGCGACGAGCGACCCCTCGTCGAGTTCCTCCCAGCCGACCTCACCCCACATGGTCCGCAGCGGGATGGGAGTCCCCGAGTACTGCACACCGAAGACGAGGACCGCCCCGGCGGGCAGTTTCTCGGCGGGGGTGACGGTGAGCTTGCCACCGCGATGCGCGAACTTGGCGGGACGTCGGCCGTTGACGGTCACCTTCGCGACCCGCATCGATCGCGCGAGATCGAGCGAGTACTCGGCGCGCACGTCCGTCGTCGTGGCGATGATCTTCGCCCGGCCGTCGAGTCGGTTGGACACGACCTTGTAGGTGAGTTCGAGTTCGTAGCGGGAGACCCGGTAGCCGCGGTTCCCGCTCTCGGGCAGATAGGGGTCGAGCGGCCGGTCCGCGGCGACCGGCGCGACGGGCTTGGCGGCCTTGATGGGCTTCACCGCGGTGACCAGTCGTTCGGCGTGGTCCACGGCGTGATCGGATTGCCCTGCCAGCGAGTGGACGGCGGGACGACGTCACCGCGCATCACCAGCGAGGCCGGGCCGACGGTGGCGCCGTCGCCGATGCCCGAGGCGGGCAACGCGACGCATTGGGGGCCGAGCGTGGCGCCGGCGCCGAGGGTCACGGTGTCCATGGACATGATCCGATCATGGAACAGGTGGGTCTGTACAACACAACCGCGTTCGACGGTCGCACCGTCGCCCAGTGACACCAGGTCGGCCTCGGGCAACCAGTAGCTCTCACACCACACACCGCGGCCGATCCTCGACCCCAGCGCGCGCAGCCACAGGTTCATCACGGCGGTGCCCGCCGCGGCCCGGGCGAACCACGGTGCCGCGACGGTCTCGACAAAGGTGTCGGAGACCTCGTTGCGCCACACGAACGAACTCCACAGCGGGTGCTCGACGCGTCCGATCCGACCGACGACGAGCCACTTCGCGATCACGGTCACGAGGCACGCCACGGCTCCGGCCACCATGAGCACGAGACCGCCCAGCAGCGCAGCGGCGAGATAGCCCAGGTGCACGGCGAGGGTGTTGAGGGCGAAGAGCACACCGAGCCCGATGCCGTAGGTGACGACCATGGGCACGAGCCGGAAAGTCTCCACCGCGCCACGCGCGATCTTGAGTTTCAGCGGCGGTTCGAAGGTGCGACTCGCGTCGCTGTCGCCGCTCGCGCGCCGCAGGCGCACCGGGGGACTGCCCAGCCACGACGAGCCGGATTTCGCCTTCTCCGGAGCCGCGGAGAGCACCGCGACGAGCCCGTGCTTCGGGACCCGGCGCCCCGGCGCCGCCATGCCCGAGTTCCCGAGGAAGGCGCGCTTGCCGACCTTCGCATGCGAGATGTACAGCCATCCGCCGCCGAGTTCGTAGGAGGCGACCATCGTGTCGTCGGCAAGGAACGCTCCGTCGGCGACCTTCGTGAACTTGGGGACCATCAGCACGGTCGACGCCTCGACGTCCTTGCCGATGTCGGCGCCGAGCAATCGGAGCCAGATCGGGGTGAGCATCGACGCGTAGAGCGGGAACAGGAAGGTGCGCGAGGAATCCATGAGGCGCTCGGTGAACCACACCTGCCAGCCCACGCGGCTGCGCACGGGATGCCAGCCCTCTGTCATCCCGACGGCGAGCAGCCGCACCGCCATCAGGGTGAGCAGGGCGAAGACGAACATCGTCAGCAGCGCCGCGACGGGCAGCATCGCCAGGGAGTGCACCACGGCGTCGGAGACGGTGGGGGTGTCGTGCACCCACCACACGAGCAGCGCGACCCCGGCGGCGATCGAGACGACGGGCAGGCCGCCGAGCAGGATCGACGACAGCGCGTAGACCGGCACCCACCTGCCGCCCCGCGGCGGAGTCGCGGCGGGCCACGGCCGATCGGCCTTGCCGGCCTTGCGGGCGGGGGAACCCGACCAGTTCTGCCCGGCCTTCACGCGACCGAACACCGCGGATCCGGCCTCCACTTCGGCGTTCTTACCGATCCGCGCACCGGGGGCCAGGAACGATCGGGCGCCCACCGTGGCACCGGCACCGATCCGGATGCTTCCGATGTGGACGACGTCGCCGTCCACCCAGTAGCCACCGAGATCCACCTCCGGCTCGACGGCACAACCGTCGCCGAGTTCGAGGAGGCCGGTGACGGGCGGAAGACTGTGCAGGTCGACGTCGCGGCCCACCTTCGCTCCCAGCGCCCGCGCGTACTGGCGCATCCAGGGAGCGCTCGAGATGTTCACGGCACCCACGGCCTCGGACAGTCGCAGGGCCGTCCACAGCCGGAGGTGGACGCTCCCGCCGCGGGGGTAGCTTCCGGGCTTCATGCCGCGCAGGAGCAGACGCGAACCCGCGACGGAGATCGCCATGCGCCCGACGGGCGTGAGGAACAGCAGGACACCGAACGCGACCCACCACCACGACAGGGTGACGGTCCACGGCACGTCCACGACGAACGCGACGACGTTGTTCAGGATCGCCAGCCACGTCACCCACTGCAGTCCGGTGAGGGTGGTGAGGACGGCGGTCACCGCGATCTGCCCGAGCTGGGCGAGTCGCGGCACCGGCATCACCTCACGCGGTGTCGCCGCTTCCGTCGGCGCGAGTTCGTCGAGATAGACGGCGAGCGATCCGAGCCTCGGGTGGTCGTACAGTTCCGCGACCGTCATCTCCGGATACCGGCTCCGCAGCGCCGTGACGAGTTGCGCCGCCGCGAGGGAACCACCGCCGAGTTCGAAGAAGTCGTCGTCGACGCCCTCGATCCGGGCGCCGAGGATGTCGGTCCACAGTTCGGCGACCCATTCGGCGGTGGGATCGAGACCGAGTGCTTCCACCGAGTCGGCATCGGCGCCGGGCAGCGGCCACGGCAGGGCGTTGCGGTCGACCTTGCCGGACGTGCGGGTGGGCAGTTCGTCGACGAGCGCGAGTCGCGGGACGAGCGCGGCCGGGAGTTGTTCGGACAGCAGGTCGTGGGCCGACGCGATGTCGAAGTCCGGATCGGTGGAGGCGATGTATCCCACGAGGATCGAATGTCCCGCGACCGTCTTGCGGACCGCGCACGCGCCGCCCGCCACACCGGGCAGGTTCTGCAGCGCGTTGTCGACCTCGCCGAGTTCGATGCGGCGGCCACCGATCTTGACCTGGTCGTCGGCGCGCCCCTGGAACAGCAGGCCGGCGCGGTCGAGCGTCACGAGATCACCGCTGCGGTAGGCGCGGTCCCAGCCGAGAGTGGGCATGGGAGCGTACTTCTCGGCGTCCTTCGCCGGATCGAGGTAGCGCGCGAGACCGACACCGCCGATGACGAGTTCACCGGTCGCGCCCTCCTCGACGGGGTTGCCGTCGGCGTCCACGACGGCGAGATCCCATCCGTCGAGGGGCAGGCCGATGCGGACCGGTCCGGTGCCGTCCATCAGCGACGCGCAGGCCACGACCGTCGCCTCGGTGGGTCCGTAGGTGTTCCACACCTCGCGTCCCGGAACGGCGAGACGTTCGACGAGATCGGGTGGGCAGGCCTCGCCACCGAAGATGAGCAGACGCACCGCCTCGAGGGCTTCGGCCGGCCACATCGCCGCGAGGGTGGGCACCGTGGAGACGACGTTGATGTTGCGCGAGACGAGCCACGGCCCGAGATCCATGCCGGAGCGGACCAGCGCGCGGGGCGCCGGAACCAGACAGGCGCCGTGCCGCCACGCGAGCCACATCTCCTCGCACGAGGCGTCGAACGCCACCGACAAGCCGGCCAGGACCCGGTCGCCGGGACCGAGCGGCGCCCCCTGGCAGAACATCCGTGCTTCCGCGTCGACGAAGGCCGCCGCGTTGCGGTGGGTGACGGCGACACCCTTCGGTGTCCCGGTCGAACCGGAGGTGAAGATGATCCACGCGTCGTCGTCGAGGTTCGGACCCCGTACCACCGGGGTGCCCGACGGTGCGGCCGTGCCCGGTCCGATGCCCTCGTCGGTGACGATGGCGGTGACCTGCGCTTCCGAGAACACGAGTTCGGCCCGCTCGTCGGGATCGTCGGCGTCGACGGGGACGTACGCGGCGCCCGCGGCGAGAATGGAGAGAATCGTCACATACAGGTCGCTGCGCCCGGAGGTCATGCGCACCCCGACCCTGTCGCCGGCCCCGACACCCGCGTCGTTCAGCGCATACGCACCCGCGATCACCGCCTCGGCCAGTTCGGCGTATTCGAGGACCGTCGAGCCGTCGTCGATCGCGGGGGCGTCGGGATGTGCTTCGGCAGTGCTCCGCAGCAGGTCGACGAGGGTGCGGGCGGGTGGAGCGTGCGACGCGCGGAGAAACTCGTCCGGGATGGGGGACCGGCCGACGGGGGTCGAGGTTATGGCTGGCAACTCCGCGGGTCCTTCTGCTCGATGGTGCTTCCGGTTATCTCACGTCCGGGTGGACGGCAGGTGAACGTTCGGCGCGCAGAACGCGTGTCGGCGTCGTGCGGTGCCGGGCGACGCGGAGCGGTGCGGGGTTGACACGGCTCGGTCGTCCTGCCATTCTCTTCGCCAGGTCATGAGTACCAGCGTCAAGCCCCGGCTAGCTGGTCGGCAACCCTCCAACCGCGGTGGGGTGCTCCGGGTGACGACCGGGCCGTGAATCCACTACCGGACACGGCAAGCGCGGACTCCGCCGGCGACGAGAATTCTCCGTCGTAGGCGTCACCGGCGGGTCCCCGAGTACACGAGGGATTTGTCATGACTGCTGTAGCCGCCACCACCTGCATCGCTCCGTTCGCCACCGTTTCCGGCTGTGACGTGCAGGTTCCGCTCGTCCAGGGTGGTACCTGCACCTACGCGAACTTCGACTACGCGGCGAGCGCACCGGCGCTGTCCGCCGTCACCGACCGCATCACGGAGCTGCTGCCCTTCTACGCGAGCGTGCACCGCGGCGCCGGATACGCCTCGCGGATCAGCACCACCGCCTACGAGGACGCCCGCACGTCCGTCTCGCGCTTCGTCGGCGCGGCCGACGACCAGGTCGTCGTCTTCACGCGCAACACCACCGATTCGCTGAACCTGCTCGCGAGTGCGGTGCCCGGCGATGTCGTCGTGCTCGACATCGAGCATCACGCGAATCTGCTGCCCTGGAAGAATTCTCGCATCGTCGAGGCCGCGGACACCGTCTCCGAGACGGTGTGGCGCCTCGCGGTCGAACTGCAGCGTGCCCCCGCGGCCCTGCTCGCCGTCACCGGTGCTTCCAACGTCACCGGTGAGGTCCTGCCGATCGCCGAACTCGCCGAGCTCGCACACGCTTCCGGCGCCCGGATCCTCGTCGACGGTGCGCAGCTCGTGCCCCACCGCCGTGTCGATCTCGCCGAGCTCGGTGTGGACTACCTCGCGTTCTCCGGCCACAAGCTGTACGCGCCGTTCGGTGCGGGAGCGCTCGTCGGCCGCCGAGACTGGCTCGACGCCGCCGAGCCGTATCTCGCCGGTGGCGGCGCGGTGCGCGAGGTGCGCCTCGATCACACCGAATGGGCCTGCGCCCCTGCACGTCACGAGGCCGGCACCCCCAACGTGCTCGGTGTCGCCGCTCTTGCCGCCGCGTGCGATGCGCTCGCCGGTTTCGACTCCGACGCGGTGACCCGTCACGAGGAGGCCCTGTGCGCCCTGCTCGTCGACGGTCTGCAGACCATCGACGGTGTGGAAGTGCTTCGGCTGTGGAACGATTCGGCCGACAGCGTCGGCATCGTCACCTTCACGGTCGACGGTTACGAGCCCGGCCACGTCGCCTCCTATCTGTCCGCCGAGCACGGCATCGGCGTCCGTGACGGACGTTTCTGCGCCCACCCGCTGCTCGCGCGGGTCGGTCGCGCCGGCGGTGCCGTCCGGGCGTCGCTCGGGCTCGGCAGCTCGTCCGCTGACGTCGAGCGGCTCCTCGGAGCGCTCCGGTCGCTGGTCGAGAGCGGGCCGACGTGGGTGCACGCGAAGACCGACGGCGTGTGGAATCCCTCGCCGGAGACGCGTCCCGGTCTCGGGGCGACCGATGGCGACGCATCTCCGTGCGTCTAGCGGTCGACAATTCCCCACAGGATAAGTAGGGTAATTCGCATGGAACGGACGAGGGCGATCGCTGCGGCACGCTGGTGCCGTCGCCATGTCGACCTCTGCCGTACGGCATCGGGAATCTGTCCGGACTGAAGGTCTTCTCCTCACAGTCTTCCGGCTCACAGGCCGATCCCTCCGTGCCGCTCCGCGGCCCGTACCGAGAGGCATCCCATGTCCGTCGCATCCACCGTCACCCCTGGATCAGCAGATCCGGCCACCGCAGACCCGGCCGTCGTCGAGTCCGAAACCGTCCGGCCGTTGCGTGTCGCCGTCGAACTCGCCGGTCACTCCGGGCCCGACTACTGGGCCGACCTGACCCTGGGGCGTGCCGGCGACCCGCCGCTCGACCTCAGTGCCGATGCATCCAACGTCGTGCGGGTGCGTGCCGCCGACCTGCGTGAGGCCGGGAAACTGCGCGACCGCATCCGCGCGGAGGCCGCCGGGGAGGGGCGCGATCCCGATTCGGTCACGGTGCTCGTCGACGTCGAGGTCGTCCTCGCCTCCGATGCCCGCACCGCCCGCACCCGGCGCACCCGCCCGGAATCGACTCGCGGGGAGGCCGGCACGCTGTCTTATGTCGGAACGCCGCACGGTCTCGCCGGGTTGATCGCCGACATCCATGCCGTGCAGGTCGCCGACGGCGTCACGCTGATCCCGCTCGCCGCGCCGTTCACCGTCGAGCATCTCGTCGACGGAACGCTGCCGTGGCTGGAGTCGCGCGGCCTCATCGAGGTCTCACCGACCGTCGTCGAGGTCCTGCGCCGGTTCGGTGAAGGTGCCCAGGCGTCCGTGCGCGCTTCCTGACATCGGTCGGTATCACGAAGGAGGGGCAGGTGTTCGACTCCTGCCCCTCCTTCGCATGCGTTCACGCCGTGCGGCGGTCGAGTACTTCGACGACGTGCACGCGCGGATCGGGATCGAACCGGTAACCCGAACCACGCACGGTCGTGATGATGTTGCCGAAACGTCCCAGCTTGGAACGGATCCGGGAGACGTGGACGTCGACACTGCGGTTGCCGCGGTCGCTGTCGACGTCGTCGTTCTCGGAGTAACCGGCGCCGAGCGGCCGCAGCGCCGCGCGGGACACCACGACGCGGGGCCGGCGAACCAGATGCGCGAGGATCTCGAACTCGCTGTGACTCAACTCGACCCGCTGATTGTCGAGCACCAGTCCGCGGGCCGGCAGATCGATCACCAGAGGGGTCGGGCCGGGACTGAGGAGGGTGTGGGTGCGCGCACCCGGGAGCAGATCGAGCGCGGTCTCCCGCAGGGCGTCGGCAAGGGCTGCGAGATCGCCCGCCGATCCGGCGTTCGTGTCCGAGATCTGCACGATGAGAACGAGTTCGGGGGAATCGACCGAGCTGCCGGCCGGGTTCTCGATGGAGGACGTGGTCATGGAAGGGCTCCGCTGGTCGGAAGGTGAACGGCGCCGGGCAGGCAACTACCCGCAGCAGTGCGGCGCCGGGAAAGAGGAAGGGATGGTGCGGATCTCAGAACGCACAGAGGCACGAGCGGGTACGGCACAGGTCGACATGCCTGCGGCTCCACGCTCGGACTGTCACGACGGAGAGTGTACCCGGGTGGAGATGCCGGCGGTACCGGTAGGTGGACGGTCTCAGTCCACGTCGACGTCGATCGCTGCGGTGATGCGCATGAGCTCCGAATAGACGGTCCGGAACAGTGTGTTCGGGCACCCACCCGATGCCCACAGATCCGGATAGTGCTGCAGCGCACGGTCGATGTAGGTGGGAAGGTTCGTGGGGTGACCGAGCGGTGCGACGCCACCGAGTGGCTGACCCGTGACCTCCGTGACCAGATCGGGGGAGGCCGGCACGAGTTCGCCGCCGAGACGCTCGCCGGTCCGTTCGACCGACACGCGGTGCGCGCCGGACACGAGCAACAGGATCGGATCGTCGTCGAGCAGGAAGACGAGCGACTTCACGATCGCGCCCACCTCCACACCCACCGCGGCAGCGGCCTGCTCGGCGGTGTGCACGGTCTCCGGCTGCTGGACGATCAGACCGTGATGGCCGCGGGAGATGAGCGTGTCCGACACGCGGTGGGCGTTCGGATGCAGCGACCTGGTCATGGATCAAGAGTATGAAAATCGCCGCGCGATGGGCGCGGTTCCGAGGACGCGTCGTCGTCGTGTCGTGTCGTGGGGTCGGTGCGAAACGAAGATCCACAAGTTACTCTTCAGTAATGTCCGATCACTCGCCCTGGAAAGCGTTCACCGTCGAACGCAAGGATCACGTCGCACAGGTCACGCTCATCGGCCCCGGCAAGGGCAACGCCATGGGTCCCGACTTCTGGGCGGAACTGCCCGTCCTCTTCGGTGAGCTCGACGCCGACCCCGAGGTCCGCGCCGTCGTCCTCGCCGGTTCCGGCCGGAACTTCTCCTACGGCCTCGACCTCGTCGCCATGGGCGGCAGCCTCGGCGCCGTCGTCTCCGGCAAGGCGCTCGCGAAGCCGCGCACGGACTTCCACACGTTGATCAAGAACATGCAGGCGGCCATCACGGCCGTCGCCGACTGCCGCAAGCCGGTCGTCGCCGCGGTCCAGGGCTGGTGCATCGGCGGAGCGGTCGATCTCATCTCCGCCGCCGACATCCGCTATGCGAGCGCCGATGCGAAGTTCAGCGTCCGCGAGGTCAAGGTCGGAATGGTCGCCGACGTCGGTACCCTCGCCCGGCTCCCGCTCATCATCGGCGACGGTCACGTCCGCGAGCTCGCGCTCACGGGCAAGGACATCGACGCCACCCGCGCCGAGAAGATCGGTCTCGTCAACGACGTCCACGACGACGCCGACGCAGTGCTGGCCGCCGCCCACGCGACCGCCGCGGAGATCGCCGCCAACCCGCCGCTCGTCGTCCAGGGCATCAAGAACGTCCTCGACCACACGCGCTCGCCGCAGGTCGACGACAGCCTCCGCTACGTCGCGGCGTGGAACGCGGCGTTCCTGCCGTCGGAGGACCTCACCGAGGCGATCACCGCCGTCTTCGAGAAGCGCCCGCCGCAGTTCAAGGGCGAGTAGACCCCGCATACGACGGATCCCCCGGACGATCACATCGTCCGGGGGATCCGCGTTGTGAAGGCTCGGTGTCAGTGCCCGCCGTTGTTCTTCAGGCGCTCGACCGACGCGGTCACCTCGGCCTCGGCCTCGGCGCGACCGACCCAGTCGGCGGCCTCGACGTGCTTGCCCGGCTCGAGATCCTTGTAGTGCACGAAGAAGTGCTTGATCGCGTCGAGCTCGAACTGCGAGACGTCGCTGATGTCCTGGACGTGATCCCACCGCGGGTCGCCGGCCGGGACGGCCAGGATCTTGTCGTCGCCACCGGCCTCGTCGACCATCTTGAACATGCCGATGGGGCGGGCCTCGACGATCACGCCGGGGAAGACCGACTCGGGCAGCAGGACCATGCAGTCGAGCGGATCGCCGTCCTCACCGAGGGTGTTCTCGATGTAGCCGTAATCGGCCGGGTAGCCGAACGAGGTGTACAGGTAACGATCGAGCTTGACGCGTCCGGTCTCGTGATCGACCTCGTACTTGTTCCGCTGTCCCTTGGGGATCTCGATGGTGACCTCGAACTCCACGCCTTGCCTCACTTCGTCGGTGTTTTTCCGGCGGATACGACATCCGTATCTGCGGTGATGGTCCGCAGAGAGGATAACGGTCGCGGCGCTAGGCTGGAGGTGCAGGTACCGGGGCCCCGAGTGCGTCACAGCAGTATGCGGCCGGCAGCGGGAAGTGCGGGTGGCTGGTCGACCAGTGTGTGCAGGATGCAGCGGAGGCGTGTTGACGGGGCAGGGTGGCAACAAGAAGCAGGGTTCACTGGCAACCAGGCGACGACGGAACATGAAGATCCTCTTCGGGATCTGGGGTGCGGGTTTCCTCGCTCTCGTCGTGGGCGGGGCCTTCGCGATCTACGACGTGCGGGCGTCCGCCGGCGCGGTCGTACTCCCCGCCCCGGCGCCGGTGGTCGCGACCCCCGCGGTCGCCGCGGTCTCGCCCGACGCTCCGATGCCCGACCCCACCTCGCTGGCGGCGGCACTCGACCGGGCCGTGAACAATCCCGGCCTCGGTGACTTCGCCGGGTCGATCACCGACCCCACGACCGGCACGGTCCTGTGGTCGAAGGACGCCGATCGCGCGCTGATCCCGGCTTCCACGACGAAGATCCTCACCGCCGCGGCGGCCATGCTCGTGCTGCCCTCCGACCATCGGATCACCACGCGCGTCGTCGAGGGTTCGAAGCCGGGGGAGATCGTCCTCATCGCCGGTGGCGACCCCACCCTCTCGGCGATGCCGCCCGGACAGGAAAGCTTCTACCCGGGTGGCCCCCGCGTCGCCGACCTCGCCGAACAGATCCGGCGCAGCGGCGCGACGGTCGAGACCGTCCTCGTCGACACGAGCCTGTACAGCGGAGATCCGCTCGCGCCGGGCTGGTTCCCGCAGGACGTCGGCGACGGCTACGTCGCGCCCATCGAACCCGTGATGCTCGACGGCGGCCGGTCGAACCCGCTCGAGGACGAATCGCCCCGCAGTGCGACGCCCGCTCTGGACGCCGGACGCGCACTGGCGACCGCGCTCGGCGCCGATCCGGCGCGGGTCGCGCCCGGGTCCGCCTCGCCGGGCGCGGCGCCCATGGCGTCGGTCCAGTCGGCGCCGCTCACCGTGCGTCTCGGCCAGATGCTGCGCCGATCCGACAACGTCCTCGCGGAGACGATCGGACGAGAGGTCGCGGTCGCGACCGGCAACGAGCACTCGTTCGAGGGCACGACGAAGGCTGTGACCGGTACCCTGCAGCAAGCGGGTCTGGACGTCACCGGAGTGACGTTGCGCGACGTCAGCGGGCTCTCGGTCGAGAACCGGATCCCCGCTCGCACGCTCGATCGCGTGATCTCGGAGGCGGCCGGACCGGACAGGACGGAGCTGCGGCCCATGCTCGACTATCTTCCCGTCGCCGGAGCGACCGGCACGCTCGCCGATCGCTACGGCACCACGACCCGTGCCGGAGCCGGATGGGTGCGCGCGAAGACCGGCACGCTGACCGAGGTCAACGGACTCACCGGATACGTGGTCGACTCCGACGGCCGCGTGCTGTCGTTCGCGCTGCTCTCCAACGGCAGGTCCCCGAGCGAGGCCCGGCCCGCCCTCGACGCCGTGGCGTCGGTACTCCGTGAGTGCGGTTGCCGATGACCGGCAAGGAGCGGGCACTCGGCGACGCGATCGACTGGTCGTTCGCGGCCGGGGTCGGCGTGCGCCTCACCCGCTCCGAACCCGCGATGTCGCGGTACACCCGCGACGCGGTGCAGGACGAGTTGTTCTCGGCCGCCGCGCGCGCCGAGGGACCGGTGCGCGAGCACACACGTCTCGACGACGGAACCGAGCCGCCGCCCGCGCAGGTCGTCGACCGGCCGGGCTGGGTGCGTGCGGCCGCAGCGTCGATGGCCGACCTCACCGCGACATCGGGCGACGATCCGGCCGGCTCCTCCCGGCGCTGGGTGGGCAAACCGGCGGGCGCGCAGGCCGGCGCCATGCTCGCCTACCTGTCGTCCGCGGTGCTCGGACAGTACGACCCGTTCTCCCGTTCGCTGCTGCTCGTCGCGCCCAATGTCGTCGCGGTCGAACGCGCCCTGAAGGTGCCGCCCGCCGACTTCCGGCTGTGGGTGTGCCTGCACGAGGTGACCCACCGCGTGCAGTTCGCACAGGCACCGTGGATGGCCGAGCTGATGCGCGAGGCCGCCGCCGACCTCGCCACCGCGGTCGAGGAACCGATGGGCGACGTCGCGACCCGCGTGGTGTCCGCGGTGAAGGACCTACGCACTCCCGGCGACAAGCCGATGTCGGAGCGGGGCATGCTCGGTGTCGTGCGGGCGCTGCAAGCACAGTCTCAGCGCGAGTCGTTCGACCGGATCCTCGCGCTCGGAACGCTGCTCGAAGGACACGCCGATCATGTGATGGACGGTGTCGGCCCGGCCGTGGTCCCGTCGGTCGCGCGGATCCGGCGCGCGTTCGACAACCGGCGGCACCGCAACAGCAGCCCGGTGCATCGCCTCATCCGGCTCGTCCTCGGCATGGACGCCAAGATGGCCCAGTACGTGCACGGCAAGAAGTTCGTCGACGCCGTCGTCGCGAAGGTCGGCATGGACGACTTCAACGCCGTGTGGTCCGGTCCGGACGCCCTGCCCACCCTGACCGAGATCGACCATCCCGACGCGTGGATCGCGCGGGTGCTGAGCTGATCGTGGCTTCACCGTCGGCCGATCGTCCGCTGCTGCCCGAGGCCCCGGCGATCCACGAGGTGCGACTCGCCGTGCGGGCCTGGCTGGGCGCGCACCCGACCGCTGCGGTGACCGTCGCGCTGTCGGGTGGGGCCGATTCCGCAGCCCTGACCGCCGCGGCCGTCGCGGAGACCGACGCGGTGCACGTCGTCGTCGTCGATCATCGTCTCCAGTCCGGTTCCGAGGTCGTCGCCGCGCGGGCCGCGGAGTTCGCCCGGGCCCGCGGCTGCGCGACCGTCACGATGGTCGGCGTGGACGTCACCGGCGGGGGAGGCATCGAGGCCGCCGCGCGCGCGGCCCGCTACCGGGCGCTCGACGAGAACCGCGACGGACGGCCCGTGCTGCTCGGGCACACCCTCGACGACCAGGCCGAGACGGTGCTGCTCGGTCTCGGCCGCGGATCGGGTCTGCGTTCGATCCGCGGGATGGCGCCCTTCGACCCGCCGTGGGGCCGGCCGCTGCTCGGCGTGCGCCGCGACACGACCCGCCGGGCGTGCGACGAACTCGGCTACCGCCCGTACGAGGATCCGCACAACGCCGACGACCGGTTCACGCGCGTGCGTCTGCGCCGCGAGGTACTGCCGCTGCTCGAGGACGTGCTCGGTGGCGGCGTCGCCGAAGCCCTCGCGCGCACGGCCGGGCAACTGCAGGACGACGGTCACGCCCTCGATGTCTGGGCCGACGACCTGCTCGTGACGGCGCGGCGCGAGGACGACCTGCTCGACACCGACGCACTCGCGGCGGCTCCCGCCGCAGTACGACGCAGAGCCCTCCGATCGTGGCTGATCGATCACACCGCCACGCCGAACGAGACGATGCTGCGAGCGGTCGACGACCTGGTAGTGGCGTGGCGCGGACAGGGCCCGGTCGCGGTCGGGCGGGGCCCGCGGACGGGGACGAGGTTGGTGGTGTCGCGTCGGCGTGGCACGCTTGCCGTGGAGTACGTCGACCGGACGAGACCCGGGCGACCGGCAGCAGAAGGTAGGGAAGGACCCCGGTGTACGAGAACGACATAGCGTCGGTGCTGATCTCCGAGGAACAGATCAAGGAGCGGACCGCAGAGCTGGCGCAGTCGATCGCCGAGCGTTACCCGGTGGGTGCGCCGGAAGGCGATCTGCTGCTCATCGGGGTGCTCAAGGGCGCCATCTTCTTCATGACCGACTTCGCGCGCGCTCTGCCGATCCCGACGCAGATGGAGTTCATGGCCGTCAGCTCGTACGGGTCGTCGACCTCGTCCTCGGGTGTCGTGCGCATCCTCAAGGACCTCGACAAGGACATCGCCGGTCGCAACGTCCTCATCGTCGAGGACATCATCGACTCGGGTCTGACGCTGTCGTGGCTGCTCAAGAACCTCTCGACGCGCAACCCCGCGTCGCTCGAGGTCGTCACGCTGCTCCGCAAGCCGGAGGCCGTGAAGATCGACGTCGAGGTCAAGGACGTCGGATTCGACATCCCGGACGAGTTCGTCGTCGGTTACGGCCTCGACTACGACGAGCGCTACCGCGACCTGCCCTACATCGGCACGCTGGATCCCAAGGTCTACAGCAGCTGACCTCCGGTCGAGCCGGGTGGTGAGTTCCCCGGCCCGGGGAACTCCGGTTCCGTCCCGATCGTTGTCGATTACGACGTCTTCCCGGTGTCGGCTCCGGCCGGTGCCGGGGCGACTGCTCGTTGCTACGCGGTAACCTTGCGTTGCCTGGTCAGTGACCGTTGCGGCATGCGGCCACCCCGGGCGCGAAGCGCCGCGACTGCGAGACCCCGACGAACTCGATCGAAAGGACCGGCCGCTCGGGCCGAACCTGTATGAACCGCAAGACAGTGTTCCGTAATCTGGCGATCGTCGCCGGCATTCTGCTGGTGATCTACGCCTTCAGTTACTTCGGCGACGACACGCGCGGTTTCACTCAGGTGGACACGTCCGTCGCGGTGGCTCAACTCGAATCGCAGAACGTCAGTGAAGCCCGCATCGACGACCGCGAGCAGCAGGTGCGCTTGTGGCTCGAGAACGGCAACGACGCGACCGAGGGCAGCACCGAGATCATCGCGAAGTACCCCGCGTCGGCCTCCGAGCAGATCTTCGACCTCGTCGCCGCGTCGGGCGCGGAGAAGTACGACACGAACGTCACCCAGGAGAGCTGGCTGACGTCGATCCTTCTGTTCGTCCTGCCGATGATCATCCTGCTCGGCGTGTTCTTCTTCGTGATGAGCCGCATGCAGGGCGGTGGCCGCGGCGGCATGATGGGCTTCGGCAAGTCGAAGGCCAAGCAGCTGTCGAAGGACATGCCCAAGACGACCTTCGCCGATGTCGCCGGCGCCAACGAGGCCGTCGAGGAGCTCTACGAGATCAAGGACTTCCTGCAGAACCCGGCGCGCTACCAGGCACTCGGCGCGAAGATCCCCAAGGGCGTGCTGCTCTACGGCCCTCCCGGCACCGGTAAGACCCTCCTCGCACGCGCCGTCGCCGGCGAGGCGGGCGTCCCGTTCTTCACGATCTCCGGTTCGGACTTCGTCGAGATGTTCGTCGGTGTCGGCGCCTCCCGCGTGCGCGACCTGTTCGAGCAGGCCAAGCAGAACGCCCCCTGCATCATCTTCGTCGACGAGATCGACGCGGTCGGCCGCCAGCGCGGCGCCGGCCTCGGCGGTGGGCACGACGAGCGCGAGCAGACCCTCAACCAGCTCCTCGTCGAGATGGACGGCTTCGGCGACCGCTCCGGCATCATCGTGATGGCCGCGACGAACCGCCCCGACATCCTCGACCCGGCGCTGCTGCGTCCCGGCCGGTTCGACCGTCAGATCCCGGTCACGAACCCCGACCTCGCCGGTCGCCGGGCGATCCTCGCCGTGCACTCGAAGGGCAAGCCGATCGATCCCAATGCGGATCTCGGTGCGCTCGCCAAGCGCACGGTGGGCATGTCCGGCGCCGACCTCGCGAACGTCGTCAACGAGGCCGCCCTGCTCACCGCCCGTGAGAACGGCACGGTGATCACCGAGGCGATCCTCGAGGAATCGGTCGACCGCGTCATCGGCGGTCCCCGCCGCAAGAGCCGCATCATCAGCGAGCACGAGAAGAAGATCACGGCCTACCACGAGGGCGGTCACACCCTCGCCGCGTGGGCGATGCCCGACATCGAGCCCGTCTACAAGGTCACCATCCTCGCCCGCGGCCGCACCGGCGGTCACGCGATGACGGTGCCCGAGGACGACAAGGGCCTGATGACGCGTTCGGAGATGATCGCGCGCCTCGTCATGGCGATGGGTGGTCGTGCCGCGGAGGAGCTCGTCTTCCGCGAGCCCACCACCGGCGCCTCGTCCGACATCGACCTGGCCACGAAGATCGCGCGTGCGATGGTCACCGAGTACGGCATGAGCGCGAGGCTCGGCGCCGTCCGCTACGGCCAGGAACAGGGCGACCCCTTCCTCGGCCGGTCGATGGGGGTGCAGTCCGACTACTCGCACGAGGTGGCACGCGAGATCGACGAGGAGGTCCGCAACCTCATCGAGGCCGCGCACACCGAGGCGTGGGCGATCCTCAACGACTACCGCGACGCCCTCGACGTGCTGGCGGCCGAGCTGCTCGAGCACGAGACGCTGACCCGCAAGGACCTCGACCGGATCCTGGCCGACGTGAAGAAGCGTCCGCGGATCACGACCTTCAACGATTTCGGTGATCGGGTCCCGTCCGACAAGCCGCCGATCAAGACACCCGCCGAGCTCGCGGCCGAGCGTGGCGAGCCGTGGCCGCCGGAACCGCCGTCGCTGACGAAGCCGGCGCATCAGCATCCGCAGTATCCGGGCCAGGGCGAGGTGCCCGCTCCCGCCGGTTACCAGCCGGGCGCGCAGCCGCAGTACCAACCTGCGAACGGCTACCCCCAGCCACAGACGCAGGCACAGCCCCAACCGCAGTCGCAGCCGGTCCCGGCCTCCGAGCCGCTTCCGGGCTTCCAGCCGGCGGCTCCGTACCCGGGTGGTCCACGGCACGCGACGCGGCCCGACTACGGCGCTCCCGCCGGATGGTCGGCTCCCGGCTGGCCGCCGCGCGAGCAGACCCCGCAGGAACAGCAGGGGCACGGGCCGCAGGGCTCCGGACAACCGCAGGGTTACGGGTATCCGCAGGGACCTCAGGGTCAGAACCCCCAGAGCTACGGACAACCCAGCTACGGACAGGCCCAGGAAACGCAGAGTTTCGGGCGTCCGCAGGAGCCGCAGGACGCCGACCGTCCGTCGGACTCCGGCGACAACGGTGCGGGAGATGCGCACCGCGGGGAGAACCACGTGGGAGACTCGCAACCGCGCGATGGTTACGGCACTCCCGAGCCTCCTCCCACACAACGGTGGGAAGGCCCGGCCGGCCGGCACTGATCCGTGTCGGTGAGTCCGGTACCGGGCGCACATCGGGACCGTCGGTTCCGATGGAGACGAGTGAGCGAAGAGTGGAGGGCGAGCGGGTGTCGGTGAACCACCTGAAATCGGATACGGGTTCCGACCCGGAGGACGTGACGACCCACGAGTTGAGCGTGGACGCGGGACGTACGTTCGACCGGGCCCGAGCCGAAGCGGCCGTGCGCGAACTGCTGATCGCGGTGGGTGAGGATCCGGACCGCGAGGGTCTGCGCGACACCCCGTCCCGGGTGGCCCGCGCCTACCGTGAGGTGTTCGGGGGACTGTTCACGGACCCGGACGAGGTCCTCGACACGACCTTCGACGAAGGTCACCAGGAACTCGTCCTCGTGCGCGACATCCCGATGTACTCGACGTGCGAGCACCACCTCGTGTCGTTCCACGGGGTCGCCCACGTGGGCTACATCCCGGGCCCGACGGGACGCGTCACCGGCTTGTCGAAGCTGGCGCGTCTCGTGGACCTCTACGCCAAGCGCCCGCAGGTCCAGGAACGCCTCACCAGCCAGATCGCCGATGCCATGATGCGCAAGCTGCAGCCGCGCGGTGTGATCGTCGTGGTCGAGGCCGAGCACCTGTGTATGGCGATGCGCGGCATCCGCAAGCCCGGCGCCAGCACCACCACCTCCGCCGTGCGCGGGTTGTTCCAGACCAGTTCGGCGTCGCGTGCCGAGGCCCTGGATCTGATCCTGCGCCGGTGACCGTCTTCCCCGCAGAACAGTGGCCCGTCGTGATGGGCGTACTGAACGTCACCAGTGATTCCTTCTCCGACGGCGGTCGCTATCTGGACCGCGAGACCGCGATAGCCCGCGGCTTCGAGCTGCGCGAGCTCGGCGTCGACATCGTCGACGTGGGTGGCGAGTCCACCCGGCCGGGCGCGGTGCGCGTCGACCCGGAGGTCGAGGCGTCCCGGGTGGCGCCGGTCATCGCGGCCCTGTCGGAGGCGGGTATCCCCACAAGTGTCGACACGATGCGTGCCTCGGTCGCCGAGGCGGCGATCGAGGCCGGGGTGACGATGATCAACGACGTCTCGGGTGGGCGTGCCGACACCGACATGGCCGCGGTGGTCGCCGAGGCCGGGGTGCCGTGGATCCTCATGCACTGGCGTCCCCTCGGCGAATTCGTCCACGCGGGCGGTTCGACGCACTACGACGACGTCGTCCGCGATGTCCGCGACGAGCTGCTCACACAGGTCGACATCGCGGTGGCCGCAGGCGTGGACTCCGAGAAGATCGTGCTCGATCCCGGTCTGGGCTTCGTGAAGGAACCCGACCACAACTGGCAGTTGCTGCAGCGTCTGCCCGAGCTCACCGACCTGGGTTTCCCGGTGCTGATCGGGGCGTCCCGGAAGCGGTTCCTCGGGTCGCTGCTCGCGGCGCCCGACGGCACGGTCCGCCCGCCCGCGGGTCGCGAGGTCGCCACGGCGGTCGTCTCGGCGCTCGCCGCCACCCACGGCGCGTGGGGTGTACGCGTCCACGACGTGCAGGCATCCCGCGACGCGCTCGCGGTGGTGCGTGCCTGGCAGCGCGGCAGCGCGGAAGGAGTGCACGCGTGAGCGACCGCATCGAACTACGGGGACTGACGGTCCGCGGCAACCACGGCGTCTTCGAGCACGAGAAGCGGGACGGTCAGGACTTCGTCGTCGACATCGTCGTGTGGCTCGATCTCGCACCGGCCGCGGCGTCCGACGAACTCACCGACACCCTGCACTACGGCGAACTCGCCGAGCATGCTGCGGCGATCATCGCCGGTCCGGGTCGCGATCTCATCGAGACGGTCGCCGGTGAGATCGCCGACGAGGTACTCACCGACCCGCGTGTTGCCCGGGTGGAGGTCACGCTCCACAAGCCGTCGGCACCGATCCCGCTGACCTTCGGCGACGTCGCCGTGGTGATCGACCGCTCCCGCAGCGACGCGACGGGGAACGCCTCATGAGTCGTGCCGTGCTGTCCATCGGATCGAACATCGGCGACCGGCTCGCGCACCTGCGGTCGGTCGTCGACGCATTGGGCGAGCGCGCCGTCGCCGTCTCGGCGGTGTACTCGACGGCACCGTGGGGCGGGGTCGAGCAGGAGGACTTCCTCAACGCCGTCGTCGTCGCGGAGGACCCCGCGTTCGGTCCGCGCGACTGGCTGCGGTTCGGTCAGGAGCTCGAGGAGGCCGCAGAACGCGTCCGGATCCAGCGCTGGGGTCCGCGCAGCCTCGACGTCGACGTCGTGACCTGCGACAGCGGCGACGGTGAGGTGCGCAGCGACGACCCGGAACTGATCCTGCCGCATCCGCGCGCACACCAGCGGGCGTTCGTGCTCGTCCCGTGGCTCGACGTCGAACCCGGAGCGGTGCTCACCGCCGACGGCCGGCAGTTGAGGATCGGCGAGTGGCTGGGCGAACTCGACGCCGCTGAACGTGAGGGTGTGCACCGCACCGACCTGACGCTGACCGGGCCGACGGCCTAGGGGCGCAGCGAGTGCTGAAACAGACCCGAATCCGAGATCTGCTGGCACTGGCCGTGCTGGCAGCGATCGTCGCGTGGCTGCTCGTCCGCACGATGTACGGCTCGCTGCCGCCCATCCCCGTCTACGCGGGAGCCTCGCTGTATCCCGTTGCGATCATCGAAGTGGTCCTGGCATTCATGATCCGGTCGCGGGTCGGCAAGCACGAGATCGGTGAGGGCCCAGGCAGGCTGCATCCCATCACCGCGGCGCGTGCGGTCGCGCTCGCCAAAGCGTCCGCGTTGGTAGGTGCCGCGAGCGCCGGAGTGTGGGCCGGCTTCCTGCTGTATCTCGTGCCGCAGCGCGGAGTCGTGCAGGCCGCCACCGACGACACCTCGGGTGTGCTCGTCGGAGCCCTCGCCGGTATCGCATTGGCGGCGGCCGCACTGTGGCTCGAATACTGTTGCCGGACACCGGAAGATCCCGACGAACCGAACGAACCGGCGCTCTGACCTCGGATTTCGCGGTGGGGCAGGGCGTGTCGTCCGGCTCCGATCGGTGGACCCCTCCAAGTACCCTGATGGTCATGGCAACTTCGGCGCGACCAGACAGGAATCGCCGTCCGTGGCGCAGTACCGGCTCGATGATCGTGGCCGGTCTGCTCGCTCTGGCGATGATCGCCTCGCTGCTGTTGATCTTCAGTGAGAGCGTGCAGTTGCTGCGCGTCGCGGTGGTCGTCGCTCTGTGGGCCGCGACCGTCGGAGCCATCGCGATGAACAAGTACCGCCGCGAATCGGCGCTCGATCGGGCGAAGGCCGACGACCTGAAGACGGTCTACGAGCTGCAGTTGCAGAGGGAGATCGCGGCGCGACGCGAGTACGAGCTGAGCGTCGAGGAGAAGGTCCGCGCCGATCTGAAGCTCGACGCCGGTGAGATGGCGGCCCTGCGCACCGAACTGGCCACCCTGCGTCGCACGCTCGAGATGTTGTTCGACGGCCGGTTACCCGACGACGCCGTCGCCCTCGAAGGTCAGGCCGAGAAGCTGCGTGAGCTGAGCGAGGCGGCGCGGGTGTCCGCTCCGCGTCCGTCGGGGCCGGCCTTCGCGTCCCCCGACGACGAGCCGGTCACCGCGGAGACCGAATCGGTCGAGGCGGCCATGCGCGCGGCGACGGCGTCGGAGAAGACGCCCGGAAAGGGTGGCGTCGAAGAACCGCGAACCGAGAAACAGGCGAAGGACAAGGTTGCGACTGGGAAGACGGCGACCGGAAAGACGGCGACCGGAAAGACGGCGACCGGGAAGGGAACGGCCGAGAAGTCGACGGCGGGGAAGGCGACGGCTGCATCGGCGACCGCAGGACCGGACGTCGAGGACGCCGAGATCGAGGACGCGGAAGTCGAGGATCCGAAGGCCGTGGACCCAAAGACGGGGGACACGAAGACGGGGGACACGAAGGTCGCGAGCGCCGAGAAGACGGCGGACGGGATGTCCGAGCCGCAGAAGCCCGGCAAGCACGAGTCCGACTCCGACCCCGACCCGCAAACGGACGCAGACAAGGCCGAAGCGAAGACGAAGGGCGATGACCCCGCGGAAGGGAAGGACACCGCCGCGAAGGCCGATGGAGCTGCGGAAACGACCGAGGAGAACGACGAGGACGACGACGAGTCGTCCGGACGCCGCTCCCGGCGTCGTCGCGCCGACGGCGAGGGCCGGACGGTCGCCGAGATCCTCGCGTCGTTGTCCGCCGAGCGCTGATCGCGGGGCGCCCGCAAGGCAGGTCACGGCCACCCCACCTCGGTCGATGAGGCGCAGATCACTCGGCCCGACCGTGGCGAGCCCCGGAAAGCGCGCGCTATTGTCGAGCGGAACGTCCGGTACCCGCTGAGCGGGACTGGAACGAACGAGAGGACTCCCGTGAATTCCTTCGGGATCACCAACGCACCCGCGCCTGCGCGCCTGTCGGTAGGAATCGTGTCCGCCGGACGGGTCGGCACTGCACTCGGCGCAGCTTTCGAACGCGTCGGTCATGTCGTCGTGGCCTGCTCGGCCGTCTCCGACGTCTCGCGTCACCGTGCCGCCACCCGCCTGCCGGATTCGCAGATCCTGCCGGTCGACGAGGTTGCCGGCCGCTGCAATCTCCTTCTTCTCGCCGTTCCCGATACCGAACTGTCGTCCCTGGTCAAGGGCCTTGCAGCCACCGGTTCGGTCGCCGCCGGCACGATCGTCGTCCACGTCTCCGGTGCCCACGGCACCGCGATCCTCGAGCCGCTGACCGAGCAGGGCGCCGTGCCGCTCGCGATCCATCCCGCAATGACCTTCACCGGCCATGACGAGGACATCGACCGGCTCTCCTCCGCGTGCTTCGGCATCACGGCCGCCGACGAGATCGGCTACGCCATCGCGCAGTCTCTCGTCCTCGAGATCGGCGGCGAGCCGGTCCGCGTCCCCGAGTCCATGCGCACGACCTACCACGCCGCGCTCGCGCACGGCAGCAACCACTTGGTCACGCTGGTCGCCGACGCCGTCGAGGCGCTGCGCAGCGCCCTGCAGGGGGAGGAACTGCTCGGCCAGCAACTCGTCGACGACGCCCCCGGTGGAGTCGCCGAGCGGGTGTTGCAGCCGTTGCTCTCCGCGGCGCTCGACAACGTGCTGCGGCGCGGGCCCTCGGCCCTCACCGGGCCGGTCGCGCGCGGCGATGCCGACGCCGTGGCCGCGCACCTGCGTGCGCTCGAGGCCGTCGACCCGCAGATCGCCGCCGGGTACCGCGCGCTGTCGCTGCGATCGGCGCAACGGACCGGGTCGAAGCCGGAACTGATGGCAATTCTCGAAGGAGCTGAATACGGTGAGTGAAGCAGGACAGCGCGGATACGTGCGAGGTGAACTGAGCGTTCACCACGATCCCGCAGGCCTGACCAAGGTCACCCGGGCTCTGCGCGGCGTCGGCCGCACCGTCGCACTCGTGCCGACGATGGGTGCGCTGCACACCGGTCACCTCGAACTCGTGCGCCAGGCCAAGCTCACCGGTGCCGTTGTGGTCGTGTCGATCTTCGTCAACCCGCTGCAGTTCGGGAAGAACGAGGACCTCGACGCCTACCCACGCACTCTCGACGCCGACCTCGAATTGCTCCGCGAAGCGGGCGTCGAACTCGCCTTCGTGCCGACGGTCTCGGCGATGTACCCGCAGGGCCCGCGCACAACGATCCACCCGGGTCCGCTCGGGTCGGAGCTCGAAGGTGCTTCGCGCCCCGGCCATTTCGCGGGCATGCTGACGGTCGTCGCGAAGCTGTTCAACATCGTCGGTCCCAACACGGCGTTCTTCGGTGAGAAGGACTACCAGCAGCTCACCCTGATCCGTCAGATGGTCGCCGACCTGAATCTCGACATCCGCATCCTCGGCGTTCCCACCGTGCGCGAACAGGACGGGCTCGCACTGTCCTCCCGCAACCGCTATCTCGACCCCGAGCAGCGCGAGATCGCGACCACGCTGTCTGCGGCGCTCGTCGCCGGCGCACACGCCGCAGCAGGCGGATCCGAGGCGATCCTGTCCACGGCACGCGACGTGCTCGCGCAGAGCCCGCAGATCGAGGTGGACTATCTCGAGGTGCGCGGCGCCGATCTGGGGCCGGCACCCGAACGCGGCGACGGCCGACTGCTCGTCGCCGCACGGCTCGGCTCCACACGCCTCATCGACAACGTCGGGGTCGCCGTCGGCACCGGTTTCCTCGAACGAGCCACCGGCCCGGTGGATCCCGACGCCGAAGACAACCTGACGAACCGCTGACCCACCGATCGAATTCGGAAACGAGAAAGAAACCGAGGACGAGCATGTTCCGCACCATGATGAAGTCGAAGATCCACCGCGCCACGGTCACCCACGCGGATCTGCACTATGTCGGTTCGGTGACCGTCGACCAGGATTTGATGGACGCCGCGGATCTGCTCGAGGGCGAGCAGGTCTGCATCGTCGACATCGACAACGGCGCCCGGCTCGAGACGTACGTCATCGCCGGTGAGCGTGGATCGGGCGTCATCGGGATCAACGGTGCCGCAGCACGTCTCGTCAGCCCCGGCGATCTCGTCATCCTCATCGCCTACGGCGTGATGAACGAGCAGGAGTGCAAGGACTACAACCCGCGCGTGGTGTTCGTCGACGCCGACAACCGCCAGGTCGAGCTCGGCAACGATCCCGCCCACGCTCCCGAGGGCTCGGGCCTGATCACGCCGCGGATGCTGTCGACCCTCGACTCGCCGTCCCTGGTCTAGAGGTGCTCCTCACCGTCGACGTCCGCAACACCAATATCGTCCTGGGGGTGTTCGCGGGCAGCGGCTCGCACGCGCGGCTGCTGCGCGACTGGCGCGTCCGTACCGACCCCAGGATGACCGCCGATGAGATCGCCCTGCTGTTCCGCGGTCTGCTCGGCGAATCCGCCGAGCAGGTCACCGGGGTGGCGGCGCTGTCGACCGTGCCGTCGGTGCTGCGCGAGCTGCGCGTCATGCTCGACCGCTACTGGTCGTCGGTGCCGCACGTCGTGGTGGAGCCGGGGGTGCGCACGGGAGTGCCGCTGCTCGTGGACAACCCGAAGGAGGTCGGCGCCGACCGCATCGTCAACAGTCTGGCGGCCTACCACTTCTACGGATCCCCGTGCATCGTCGTGGATTTCGGGACGTCCACGTGCGTCGACGTCGTGTCGGGCAAGGGGGAGTTCCTCGGCGGGTCCATCGCTCCGGGTGTGGAGATCTCGATGGATGCGCTGGCGTCGCGGTCGGCGGCACTGCGGAAGGTCGAATTGCTCCGTCCCCGAGGTGTTCTGGGCAAGAACACCGTCGAGTGCATGCAGTCCGGGGCCGTCTTCGGGTTCGCCGGGATGGTCGACGGCATCGTGCGGCGGATCTGCGCCGAGGTGCCCGGTTTCGACGGTGACGACGTGGTCGTGATCGGCACCGGCGACAGTGCGCCGCTGATCATGCCGGAGTCGCGCACTCTCGAGCACCACGAGCCGGATCTGACCCTCGAGGGACTGCGTCTGGTGTACGAGCGGAATCAGGTGAGACGAGCGGCACGCGGAACTGCGGGTTCCGCTGAGCGCCATTCTGTGTAAAAATGTTCTTCGTGATCCGTTGCATGAGCACCCAGGAGTGTTGTCGAGGCTGACCGCCGCCTCGACCGATAACACATTCCTGGGAGTTTTCTCATGCGCGCTGCGCTTCTTTCCACCACTTCTGTTTCCACCGCTGCTCCGGTCGCCTTCCACCGGCTTGCCGTCGAGCGCACGTACCCCACCGAACTGTCCGCAGCGGTCGCCCGCGGAGCCGTCGTCGTCGACATCCGCTCGAACGCCGAACGTGCCGCTCAGGGAACACTTCCCGGTGCACTGGCCATCTCCGTCGATCTCGTCGCCGAGCGACTCGATCCGAGCGGCAAGGGCCGTCTCGCCCTCGCCGTCGACCGCGACGTCGAATGGATCCTCGTCTCGTCCGACGGCGTGAGCTCGCACGGTGTGGTCACCGAACTGCACGCGCAGGGTCTGCGCAGGGTCACCCACCTCGTCGGAGGCTACGACGCCATCCGCGCGGCCCGCCTGGTCGGCGCAGTCGCCGAGGCCCAGCACGTCGCGCAGGACGTGGCGCGGGTCACCGCTCACTGAAAGCGCGCATCTGCAGGAATAGTGACCTCGGGTGTCCGATAGTCTGGTTACCCGTGAGTGATGCCACCGTTCAGCAGCCCGACGACACCCCCGAGCAGATGCGGGTCCGCCGCGAGAAGCGCGAACGGCTCCTGGCACAGGGCTCGGACGCCTATCCCGTCGAGATCCCGCGTACCCATACGCTCGCGGAGATCCGCGCCGAGTATCCCGACCTCGAACCCGACACCGCCACCGGCACCGTCGTGGGCGTCGCCGGCCGCGTGATGTTCTCGCGCAACACCGGCAAGCTGTGCTTCGCGACGCTGCAGGAGGGCGACGGCACCCAGCTGCAGGTCATGCTCAGCCTCGCCGGCGTCGGCGAGGAGGCGCTCGCCGCCTGGAAGTCCGAGGTCGACCTCGGCGACATCGTGTTCGTGCACGGCGAGGTCATCAGCTCCCGGCGAGGTGAGCTCAGCGTCATGGCCGACTCGTGGACCATGGCGTCGAAGGCGCTGCGTCCGCTGCCGGTCGCGCACAAGGAGATGAACGAAGAGGCACGGGTGCGTCAGCGCTACGTCGACCTCATCGTGCGTCCCGAAGCGCGCCGCAACGCGCGCATGCGTGTCGCGGTGGTGCGCGAGCTACGCAACGCACTCGAGCGTCGTGGCTTCCTCGAGGTCGAGACGCCCATGCTGCAGACCCTGCACGGTGGCGCGGCGGCCCGTCCGTTCGTGACGCACTCGAACGCGCTCGACATCGATCTGTACCTGCGTATCGCGCCGGAGCTGTTCCTCAAGCGCTGTGTGGTCGGCGGTATCGAGAAGGTCTTCGAGATCAACCGCAATTTCCGTAACGAGGGTGCCGACTCGACGCACTCGCCGGAATTCTCGATGCTCGAAACGTACGAGGCGTACGGCACCTACGACGATTCGGCTCGGATGATCCGCGAGATCATCCAGGAGGTCGCGTTCGCGGTCTTCGGCAGCCATGTGGTGACGCTCGCCGACGGTACGGAATACGACCTCGGGGGTGAATGGAAAACCCTCGAAATGTATCCCTCGCTGTCCGAGGCGATCGGCGCGGACGTGACCCCCGACACGACGCTCGAGGAATTGACGGCTCTCGCGGATCGCGTCGGTCTGGAGATTCCCGAGGGTAAGGGCTGGGGCCACGGCAAGCTCGTCGAGGAACTCTGGGAGCACATGTGCGGCGACCAGCTGAACGAGCCGACCTTCGTGCGTGATTTCCCCGTCGAGACGTCGCCGCTGACCCGCGATCACCGCACCGTGCGCGGGGTCACCGAGAAATGGGATCTGTACGTCCGCGGTTTCGAACTCGCCACGGGTTACTCGGAACTCGTCGATCCGGTGATTCAGCGCGAGCGCTTCGTCGACCAGGCGCGCCTGGCCGCGGAAGGTGACGACGAGGCAATGGTCCTCGACGAGGATTTCCTCGCCGCGATGGAACAGGGAATGCCGCCGACCACCGGTACCGGAATGGGAATCGACCGTCTGCTGATGGCACTTACCGGTCTGGGAATCCGCGAAACAATCCTGTTCCCGATTGTCCGACCGAACACCCGTTAATCGGATTTCGCCGCTCCATATTGCGATGCGTTAATCGGCGGGTAGTGTGGTGCCCGTCCCGCGGGGGGAAGCGCATGCGAGAGGATTTACACCACATGGCGAAGAAAGTCACTGTCACCCTGATCGACGATGTGGATCAGGAATCGGCGGCGGACGAATCGGTGGAGTTCGGTCTCGACGGAGTGACGTACGAGATCGACCTTTCCGAGGACAATGCGGCACGGCTGCGCGAGCAGTTGGAATTCTGGATCGAACACGCTCGCAAGGTCGGCGGCCGTAAGCGGAGCAAGACCGCGGCCGGAACTGCGCCGGCTGCGCGCAAGAGCGGATCCGGAAGTGCGGGTCGCGAGCAGACGGCCGCTATCCGTGAATGGGCACGGAACAACGATCTGCCGGTTTCGGCGCGTGGCCGAATCTCTGCGGAGATCGTCGAGGCGTACAACAAGGCGCACTGACGACATCCTCGTCCGTGGGGCGTCGTCCATCCGTGGACGGCGCCCCGCAGTCGTCGGTGGACGGGTTCGGTTGCGACACAGTGGCGCCCGTCACACCACCCGATCGTGCGGTCGAGCCGGCACGATGCGGTCGGGGAGTAGCATCCGCTCATGGCCGAGACCGTGCTCGAACCTGGTTCCACCTGCTGGCGAATCGCGCGAGCGGAGAGGTTGACCTGCATAGTCGACGCGGCCGACTATTTCCGTCACGCCAAGTCGGCGATGCTCCGCGCGGAAAAGCGCATCATGCTGATCGGATGGGATTTCGACACCCGGATCAAGTTCGAACCCGACGGCGCGACTCTCGAGGGACCGAACAAACTCGGTGAATTCCTCGAATGGCTTCCCGAACGACGTCCCGATCTCGATATTTATCTCCTCAAGTGGAACATCGGTGCGTTCAGTGCCCTCGCGCGCGGAATGACGCCGGTGTTCGTGCTCGATTGGCTCACCGACCCACGCTTGCACTTCGAAATAGACGGGGCGCATCCCGTGGGCGCGGCGCATCATCAGAAAATTCTCGTCGTCGACGACAGCATCGCTTTCTGCGGCGGTATCGATATGACCGTCGACCGCTGGGACACCCCGGATCATCCCGACCGGAGCAAATACCGGCGCGAGCCGAGCGGTAAACGCTACGGGCCGTGGCACGACGTGACGACCGCTGTCGACGGTGATGCCGCGCGGGCCCTCGGCGACCAGGCCCGCGCCCGGTGGAAGGCGGCCACGGGGGAGGAAATCGAGCCCGTGCCGGAGCCGGAACCGATCTGGCCCGACGATCTCGAACCGACCCTCCGCGGTGTCGACGTGGGCATCGCTCGCACCCTGCCCACCTACGACGGGAAGGACGGCGTCCACGAGATCGAGGCGCTGTACCTGTCGGTGATCGAGAAGGCCCGGCACACCCTCTACCTCGAGAGTCAGTACCTGGCCTCGCGCAGGATCGCGGACGCGCTCGCCGAACGACTGCAGGAACCGGACGGCCCCGAGATCGTGGTGGTCATCCCGCGCAACGCCGAGGGCTGGCTCGAACGCAAGGCGATGGACGGTGCCCGGCGTGCCCTGCTGCACATGCTGTGGGAGGCCGACGTGCACGGCCGATTCGCCGCTTACTATCCCGTCACCGCCGGCGGTGAGCCGATCTACGTGCACGCGAAGGTCGTCGTGATGGACGAGACGCTGCTGCGGATCGGGTCGTCGAACCTGAACAATCGTTCGATGGGCTTCGACACCGAATGCGACCTGGCGATCGAAGCCGCCGAACCCGGGGACGCGGTCGGCCGCGCGGCCGTCGAGCTGCGCAACATCCTGGCGGCGGAACACCTCGACGTCGACCCCGAAGCGATCGCCGAGGCCACGAAGGACGGCGGCTCGCTCATCTCCACCATCGAACGGTTGCGTGGCCCGGGACGTTCGCTGCGGCCGTTCGAACCGGGTACGGTGTCGGACGAGGACAGTGTCCTCGCAGAAAGTGCTCTGGCCGATCCCGAACGCGCCTCGCGGAGCCTCGGACGCAGGATCGAGCGATTCTTCGCCCGTTGATCTTCCACTGCCGCTGTTCGCTTGTGGCGTACAGCTTGCGGAAACGTATCCGCCACGTGCAGCGTTAACTTCTGAAACCGGGTTTTCTCGCCGCCTTCCGAAGGGTAGAGGGAAAGCGAGTCGATACCACGACCACTAGAGTGTGGAGTGGGAGCTTGGAACCTCTGAAAGGTTCCGACGAACGACTCGAGTGCCGGAGCTTAAGAGCGGCAGCAGGGTGCGGGACGATCGGCGTACCGGACCGGCGGCCGGAGAGTGTGAGGGAGTGCGATGTTCGAAAGGTTCACCGATCGCGCGCGGCGCGTCGTTGTCCTGGCTCAAGAAGAGGCCAGGATGCTCAACCACAACTACATCGGCACGGAGCACATCCTCCTCGGCCTCATCCACGAGGGTGAGGGTGTGGCGGCGAAGTCGCTCGAGTCGTTGGGTATCTCCCTCGAAGGTGTGCGCAGCCAGGTCGAAGAGATCATCGGCCAGGGTCAGCAGGCGCCCTCGGGGCACATTCCCTTCACTCCTCGTGCCAAGAAGGTCCTCGAGCTGAGCCTTCGCGAAGCGCTCCAGCTCGGACACAACTACATCGGTACCGAACACATCCTGCTCGGTCTCATCCGCGAGGGTGAGGGCGTGGCGGCGCAGGTGCTCGTCAAGCTCGGCGCCGACCTCAACCGGGTGCGTCAGCAGGTCATCCAGCTGCTGTCCGGTTACCAGGGTAAGGAGCCCGCAGAATCCGGCACGAGCCGTGGCGAGACCGGCACTCCGTCCACGTCGCTCGTCCTGGACCAGTTCGGCCGCAACCTCACGCAGGCAGCTCTCGAGGGCAAGCTCGACCCGGTCATCGGCCGGGCGAAGGAGATCGAGCGCGTCATGCAGGTGCTGTCGCGTCGTACGAAGAACAACCCGGTGCTCATCGGCGAGCCGGGTGTCGGTAAGACCGCCGTCGTCGAGGGCCTCGCGCAGGCCATCGTCAACGGTGAGGTCCCCGAGACCCTCAAGGACAAGCAGCTCTACACGCTCGACCTGGGCTCGCTCGTCGCCGGCAGCCGTTACCGCGGCGATTTCGAGGAACGCCTGAAGAAGGTCCTCAAGGAGATCAACAGCCGCGGCGACATCATCCTGTTCATCGACGAGCTGCACACGCTCGTCGGTGCCGGTGCTGCCGAGGGCGCGATCGACGCCGCGTCGATCCTCAAGCCCAAGCTCGCCCGCGGTGAGCTGCAGACCATCGGTGCGACGACCCTCGACGAGTACCGCAAGTACATCGAGAAGGACGCCGCTCTCGAGCGCCGCTTCCAGCCGGTGCAGGTCGGGGAGCCGACGGTGGAGCACACCATCGAGATCCTCAAGGGTCTGCGCGACCGCTACGAGGCGCACCACCGCGTCTCGATCACCGACAAGGCGCTCGTCGCGTCGGCCACTCTCGCCGACCGCTACATCAACGACCGCTTCCTGCCGGACAAGGCGATCGACCTCATCGACGAGGCCGGTGCACGCATGCGCATCCGTCGCATGACCGCGCCGCCGGACCTGCGCGAGTTCGACGACAAGATCGCCGACGCCCGTCGCGAGAAGGAATCGGCGATCGACGCGCAGGACTTCGAGAAGGCCGCGAGCCTGCGCGACAAGGAGAAGCAGCTCGTCGCGCAGCGTGCCGAGCGCGAGAAGCAGTGGCGTGCGGGCGATCTCGACGTCATCGCCGAGGTCGACGAGGAGCAGATCGCCGAGGTCCTCGCCAACTGGACCGGTATCCCGGTGTTCAAGCTCACCGAGGAGGAGACCACGCGTCTGCTCCGCATGGAGGACGAGCTGCACAAGCGGATCATCGGCCAGGAGGACGCCGTCAAGGCCGTCGCCAAGGCGATCCGTCGTACGCGTGCCGGCCTGAAGGACCCGAAGCGTCCGTCCGGTTCGTTCATCTTCGCCGGCCCGTCCGGTGTGGGTAAGACGGAGCTGTCCAAGGCGCTCGCGAACTTCCTGTTCGGCGAGGACGACGCGCTCATCCAGATCGACATGGGCGAGTTCCACGACCGCTTCACCGCGTCGCGCCTGTTCGGTGCGCCTCCCGGCTACGTCGGATACGAGGAGGGCGGCCAGCTCACCGAGAAGGTGCGCCGCAAGCCGTTCTCCGTGGTTCTGTTCGACGAGATCGAGAAGGCCCACCAGGAGATCTACAACACCCTCCTGCAGGTCCTCGAGGACGGTCGCCTCACCGACGGTCAGGGACGCACGGTCGACTTCAAGAACACCGTGCTGATCTTCACGTCGAACCTGGGCACCGCCGACATCTCGAAGGCCGTCGGGCTCGGCTTCTCGGCCGGAACGGGCGAGCAGTCGAACTACGAGCGGATGAAGAACAAGGTCCACGACGAGCTGAAGAAGCACTTCCGGCCCGAGTTCCTCAACCGTATCGACGACATCATCGTCTTCCACCAGCTCACGCAGGATCAGATCATCCAGATGGTCGACCTGATGATCGGACGTGTGGAGACGCAGCTGAAGAACAAGGACATGGGTATCGAGCTCACCGAGAAGGCGAAGTCGCTGCTCGCCAAGCGCGGCTTCGACCCGGTGCTCGGTGCACGTCCGCTGCGTCGCACGATCCAGCGCGAGATCGAGGATCAGCTCTCCGAGAAGATCCTGTTCGGCGAGATCGGCGCGGGCCAGATCGTCCTCGTCGACGTCGAGGGCTGGGACGGCGAGGGCGCCGGCGAGAACGCGAAGTTCACGTTCACGCCGAGCGAGAAGCCGGCCGAGGTCCCGGACACCCCGGCGGTCGCGCTGGCCAAGTCCAGCGAGGGCGAGTCCGAATCCGGATAAGCGTCCGCTGCCTGTGAGAGCAGGCACGTGTTGCTGCCTGTGAGAGCAGGCGCCTGCTGTACCGAGAGGGGCGGCACCCGCGAGAGGGTGCCGCCCCTCTCGCCGTCCGACGCACTTGACCTCCAGTCGGCTCGAGGTTGCACGGTGGTGGTGACCGGACGACGACCAGGAGGTATCGCGATGCGGCAAGTACTGCCCGATCTGTGGGAGACACAGGAGGACAACCCGTTCCCGGGGCTGAGGACGCACGCCTATCTGTGGACCGGGAAGAACAACGTGCTCTTCTATTCGGTTGCCGGTGAGTCCGATTTCGACGCACTGGACCGCCTCGGTGGGATCACCGACCAGTACCTGTCCCACCAGGACGAGGCCGGCCCGATGCTCGGCAGGATCGCCGAGCGCTTCGGGTCGAGACTCCACGCGGCGGCGGCGGAGGCCGATGTGGTCGGCCGGCACGCCCGCATCGACGTCCCGCTGACGGAACGTCACGTGGACGACAACGGGGTGGAGATCGTTCCGACGCCCGGGCACACGGTGGGGAGCATCTGCTATCTGGTGCCCGGCGCGGACGGGACCCGCTACCTGTTCACCGGCGACACGCTGTACCGCGGTGCTTCGGGGAAGTGGCGGGCCGGCTACATCGAGGGGATGAGCGACGCCCGTGCGCTCGCCGACAGTCTGCGCCTGCTGGCGACGGCGGAACCCGATGTGGTGATCTCGAGTGCGTTCGCGGGGGAGTCGGGCGTGCACCGGATCGACCCCCGCGAATGGCCTGCCCACATCGACCAGGCTCTGACCGGGTTGTCTGCCGCGGTGCAGGGCTGAGGAGAGCTCTTCCGGACCGTCTGCCCTGCCGCGGGTCGTGGCCGACCTTGCCGCCGGCTCATCTGCCGATGGTCGGCATGTGCGCGGTGAGTGTCGACAGGGTGCTGGCGACGATCTCGGTGAGTTCGTCGGGGCGGATGTCGAGCGTGCCGTCGAGCCAGCCGCGGACGAGCTCGACGGCACCGGCCATGACGACCACCGCGCACAGTTCGGCCTGCCGGGAGTCGAGGCGGGTGCCCACCGCGTCGCTCTGCTTGGCGAGTTCGTCGGCGGCGGACCGGATGAACGCGCTCTTCCGCTCGGCGAGCGGGGGCGCGTCGGAGATGAGGAAGCGACCCTGCTGGGGGTTGCGTTCGACGGCGCCGACGATCGCTCCCACCGCGGCGCGCGCCTTGGCGTGCAGCTCGTCGGGGGCCGCCGCGATGGCGTCGACGGCGCGTTCGAGCAGGGTCGCGCCGAGCTCGTCGTAGGCGGTGGTGACGAGGTCGGTCATGTCGGTGAAACTCTCGTAGAAGAAGCGCGGGCCGACTCCCGCAGTGGCCGCGACCTTCCGTACCGTCGCCGCCGACCAGCCCTCGTCGGCGACGACGTCGATCACCGCGTTCTGGAGACGCTTGCGGCGTTCGGCGCGCCGGTCGGCCGGGGCGACGCCGCGATACGCGCGGGTGGCTTCGGGCTCGGACACATCGTCGAGTGTGGCACAACACCACCGACCTTCAGGAATCGATCAATTCCGGAATCAAGTGTTTACTAATTGTGGAATCCTTGTCATAGTCGATCCCCGAATCCGGACGAGGAGGAAACGTGACGATCGATGCCCCGTCGACTGCCCACCTGCACGACCGAACCGATCGACTCGCACCGAAGCCGATCCTGCGAGAGGGCGGCCCGCGTCTGGCGATGTCGTTGCTCGCCGGCGACTCGGTGCGACCGACCCGGGCCCAGGCCCGGGCGTTCGCCAAGTTCGCGCACACCTGCGATCCCGTGGCCGACGATCTGGTCGCCGCGATGCGCCGCGACCGGCTCCGCATCCGCACACAGTTCGAGCAGGCACTCGAACACGGCATCGAGACCGTGGACGATCCCGCACCCGAGGTGGCAGCGTTCATCGCCACCCTCGACGACGTGCCGTTCTGGGTCGACTACGACAAGCTCGATCTCGCTGCGCGGGCAATCGCACGGATGCCGATGAGCACCCTCATGGCGTTCACCACCGCCATCGCCTTCCCGGCCAGCTACGTCTCCCCGCGCGTCAACGACGTGCTGTTGCGCGGCGGCGACCTCGCGAAACGCGCCGCGGGTCGGATCGTCGAGACGGTCTCGTGGTCGATGGACTGCACGGCGCCCGGCGGAATGGAGCGCTTCGGAGCGGGGACGAAGAACACCGCCCGTGTCCGCGTCGTGCACGCCTACATCCGTGCCGGGATCGATCGGGTCGACGACTGGAACACCGACACGCACGGCCGGCCCGTGAACCAGTTGCACTACTGCGTGACGATGATCCCGATCGCCGGGGTGGCCCTCGCCGTCATGGCGGCCGGGCACTGGTACTCGCGACGTGAGCGCGACGCGATCGTCCACCTCTACCGCTACGTCGCCCACACCATGGGCGTGACGGCGGAACTGCAGGTCACGTCCTTCGACGAGCTCCTGCGTCTGATCTGGCTGGCGGTCTGGTCGGAGGTCGACCCCGACGACTCGTCCGCCGCTCTCACCGAGGCCGCGCTGAAGGCCGTTCCCCGCATCTACGGGGTCGACGGCCCCGGCGCGGCGAACCGCATCAGGAGCTGGGCGCACTACCACTTCCACGCCGACCTGGCCCGCCTGTCGCTGGGCTCCGGATACGCCGACGCCGTGGGCGTTCCGCGACTGAGCCCGATGGCGGCGCTGTATCCGGTGTGGTTCGCGCGCAACCTCCTACGCGACCGCCTGAGTGTCCTGGTGCCCGGTGGTGCCGGACGCGCCGCCCGGCGGGGTCACGCCGAGCGCATGCGGGAGATCGCCGAGGTGAAGCGGCGGCTCGAAGTACGGCCCTACGAACGGGACGGAGCCGTGCAGTCGATCCGCGAACGCGACCGCGAACTCCGGGCGCGATCGGCCTGATCCGGACATCGGGAACGCTCTGGCGCGAACAGCCCTCGCCACCATCGCGACTCTGCAAGTGTGGTTCGTGAAGGAACTGTCGCATGCAGAGCTGTCGCACGCAGAGAAGGAGAGGTCATGCCCACTCGTACCGCACGGACCGCATGGAACGGGGATCTGCAGAAGGGCTCCGGTCAGGTGGAGCTCACCAGCTCGGGCCGTGGCACGTTCGACGTGTCGTTCCCGAAACGCTCGGCGGAGAACGCGGACGGCACCACCAGCCCCGAGGAGCTCGTCGCCGCCGCGCATTCGTCGTGCTACGCGATGCAGTTGTCCGCACTGATCGCGGAGGCGGGCGGCACACCGCAGAGCCTCGAGGTCACCGCCGACGTCTCGCTGGGGCCCGACCCGGCGGGCGGATTCCGGCTCACCGGAATCGAACTGAAGGTGCGGGGTGAGGTCGACGGCCTCGACGCCGACGGCTTCGTCAAGGCCGCAGAGGACGCGAAGGCGGGATGTCCCGTGAGCAAGGCACTCACCGGCGTCGAGATCTCCCTGGACGCCGCCCTCGAGAGCTGACCGGGTTCATGGACCGATCGGCCCGGGAACAGAGCACGTCAGGGCCGGGTTGTACCCGAATATGAGCATGCCCGACGTACTTCTCCCCACAGCCCACATCGAGATCTGGTCCGACATCGCCTGCCCCTGGTGCTACATCGGCAAGCGGCGCTTCGCGGAGGCGCTCGAGTCCTTCGACGACCGCGACCGGATCGAGGTCACCTGGAGGTCGTACCAGCTCTCGCCCGACACACCGGTCGGGCGACGGGTCCCCGAGATCGAGGCGCTCGTCGCGATGAAGGGGATGCCGGCCGAGCAGGTCCGGCAGATGTTCGCCCAGGTCTCGGACACCGCTGCCGACGTGGGACTCGAGATCGACTTCGACAACGTCGTCGCCGCCAACACCTTCGATGCGCATCGGCTCGCGCATCTGGCCGGCGACAAGCGCGACGAGGTCCTCGAGGCGTTGTTCCGTGCGCATTTCGTCGACGGCGAGGTGGTCGACGATGTGGATGTCCTCGTGAAGGTCGCCACCGAGGTCGGGCTCGATCCGGAGTCGACGCGCGCAGCCCTCGACGGCGACGATCCCGCCGGTGAGGCCGCGGCCGACGCCGTGACCGCCGATCTCTTCGACGCACGACGGATCGGCATGCAGGGGGTGCCGTTCTTCGTGGCCAACCGCGCCGTCGCAGTGTCGGGTGCGCAGCCGGTGGACGTCTTCCGTCAGTTCCTGCGCAAGGCCGTCGACGATGTGACGGTCAAGCTGTGAGTGCCGCGAGATAACGTCGCGCGATCTGCTGCTGGAGCAGGTGCCCGACGGGACCGGCCACCTTCGTATACCAGCGGGCGGGGCGGGAGAACGCGAGCACCGTGCCCCGCACCCGCCCGTCCGCGGTGCGCTCGACGACGAAGGTCTCCTCGCCGCATTCGGGATGGCCCGGGAGTGTGCCGTAGGTGAACCCGCGTACGTCCGGGGTGTCGACGATGTCGATCACGCGGCACCGCGCCGACGCGCGCACCGGACCGAGACCGAAGCCGAGATCCACTTCGACGCCGGGTACTGCGAGGGGCGTACCGGCCGGGATCCGCATGCCCGCGCCGCGATGCATGTCCCACGAGAACAACCGGGCAGCGGCGACCTCGAACACGGTGTCGCCGCTGCCCAGTTCGCTCTCGACCTTCAGGTGCCGATAACCGGAGGGGAGCGGTGCCTCGCCGCGGAAGGCACGCAGGCTCGCTCCCACCTCCGGATAGGTGAACTCACGCCCGGACCCGCCGGACGCGGACATCTCAGGACTTCTTGACGTCGAGGACGACCTCGAACTCGAGGAGCGAGGCGCCGGTCGCGACGGGCTTCTTCGCCTCACCCGCGTGGGCGGCACGTGCGTCGCCGTCGCGCCACGCGGCGAAGTCCTCCTCGGACTCCCACTGCGTCACCACGAAGTACCGGTTCTCGCCGGCGGTGGGACGGAGCAGCTGGAAACCCAGGAAGCCGGGGGAGTTGTCGACGGTGTGCGCCCGATTGGCGAATCGCTTCTCCAGCTCGGGGCCGGCGCCTTCGGGAACTTCGATTGCGTTGATCTTCACGACTGCCATGCGCGAGAGCCTACTCCGCTAACTTGGTCGATTGTGTTGCACGACGAGGGCGGAACCGGACGACCCATCCTGCTGTTGCACGGCCTCATGGGCAGCGCCCGCACGTGGCGTCGTCACGTGCCGTGGTTACGCGGGCACGGGCACGTGTACACCTTCGACGCCGCCGGTCACGGCCGTCCCGCTCCCGACGAACTCACCACCGAAGCGTTCGTCGCCGATCTCACAACCCACCTCACTGAGATCACCGAACCACTCGTCGTGATCGGGCATTCGATGGGCGCTCTGCACGCGTGGTGCTTCGCCGCCGCCCATCCCGAGCGGGTCACTGCGCTGGTGCTCGAGGACATGGCGCCCGACTTCCGGGGACGCACGGCCGCGAACTGGGCGGCGATGATCACGCAGTGGCCGCAGCCGTTCCCCACCGAGGACGCGGTGTTCGATTTCTTCGGGCCCGTCGCGGGTCGCTACTTCCTCGACTCGTTCGTCCGCCGCGACGACGGCTGGTATCTGCACGGCGACGTCGAGACCTTCCGCGACATCTCGGAAGAGTGGGGGTCGCGGCACTTCTGGGACGAGTGGAACTCGATCCGCGTGCCCGCGCTGCTGCTCGAAGGCGAGTTCACCATCACCCCCGAGGGACAGATGCGACGGATGGCGACGCGACCCGGCACCGACCACGTCCTCGTCGACGGCGCCGGGCATCTCGTGCACGACGACCGGCCCGACGAGTTCCGCACCGCCGTGGAACACTTCCTCACCGCGCACGCACTGTCGGCGAGCCGACTCGGGTAGCACTGTCGGCGAGCCGACTCGAGTAGCACTGCCGGTAAGCCGACTCTAGGAGGTCGAGCCCTCGCCGGCGAGTGCGAAGCGGCCGTCGTCGGTCTGCTCCACGAGACCGTCCACGAGCAGCGAATGCAGGGCGCGGTCGCGCTGGCCCGGATCCGTGGTCCACACGCTGTCGAGAACGGGTCGCTCCACAGGGACGCTGCTCTCGCGCAGTACCGCCATCAATCGGCCTCGCACCTGCCGGTCGGTGCCGGCGAACTTCTGCACCTTCCGGGGCGGTCCGTCGTGGGCGGGTCGCCCGGCCTGCACCCACGCGCACTCGGGCAGCGGGCAGCGCCCGCAGTCGGGTGTGCGGGCGGTGCACACGGTCGCGCCGAGTTCCATCAGTGCCGCGGAGAAGGTCGCCGCACGCGCACGCTGACGCGGAAGGATCGCCTCGACATCGGCGAGATCCCGCGTGGTCGAGGGGTTTCCGGGTTCCGCCCGGCCGTGGACGGCGCGGGCGACGACACGACGCACGTTCGTGTCCACCACCGGCACACGCTGCCCGTGCGCGAAACACGCCACCGCTCGCGCGGTGTATGCGCCGACGCCGGGCAGAGTCAGCAGGACGTCGACGTCCTCGGGAACCCGATCCTCATGCTCGGCGGCGAGTACGCCGGCGCACTCGTGCAGGCGCAGCGCGCGGCGCGGATAGCCGAGCTTGCCCCACGCCCGCAACACCTCGGCCCGACTCGAGACGGCCATGGCGGACGGCACGGGCCAGCGCTGCACCCACTCCTCCCAGATCGGGGCGACCCGGGCCACCGGCGTCTGCTGCAGCATGACCTCGGACATGAGGATCTGCCAGCCCGTCACCCCGTCGTGGCGCCACGGCAGGTCGCGCGCCTGGGCGGCATACCAGCGCAGCAACGACGGCGCATCCACGGACATCTCGGGTCTCCTCCGGTCACAGGGTCGGGTGTCGGGTTCCATCGAGAAGATGTCGAACGAAATCGGACATGGGTGCAGGTGAATAATGTACGCATGCCGAACTCCAATCCCATCTCCGCCTGGAAAGCCCTGACCGAGGGTAATCATCGTTTCGTCAGCGGCACCCCGCTGCACCCGAGCCAGGGAATCGACCGTCGCGCCGAGCTCGTCAACGGTCAGCATCCCACCGCCGTGCTGTTCGGCTGCGGAGACTCCCGCGTCGCCGCAGAGATCATCTTCGACCAGGGGCTCGGCGACATGTTCGTGGTCCGCACCGCGGGTCACGTCATCGACAGCTCCGTGCTCGGCTCCATCGAGTATGCCGTCGACATCCTCGACGTTCCGCTCATCGTCATCCTCGGCCACGACAGCTGCGGTGCCGTGGCGGCGACCATCGATGCCCTCGACAAGGGCACTGTGCCGGGTGGGCACATCCGCAGTCTCGTCGAGCGTGTCGCTCCGTCGATCCTCATGGGCCGGGCCGAGGGGCTGTCCACCGTCGACGAGCTCGAGGGTCGCCACGTGGTCGAGACGGGCAAGCTGCTCACGGATCGTTCCCGCATCATCGCAGAGCGCATCGCCGACGGCCGCTGCGCCATCGTGGGCGTCACCTACAAGCTCGAGGACGGCAAGGTGAGTCTGCGCGGCCACTTCGGCGACATCGGTGAGGTCTCCGACAACTGAAGACGTGTGCACCTGCCGGTCACAACGATGTGACCGCAGGTCACAGCGACACGCCGACGGCGGTGTAGCCGTGCGCCCCCCGCGGCACATACCGTGGGGGGCGTGCTTGAACCGACCGGTCCTCTGCCCCCCGAGATCTACTGGCGACGACGCATTCTCGCGATCGGAGTCTCGGTGGTCGTGCTGGCTCTGGTCATCTGGCTCGTAGTGGCGCTGACCGGCGGCGAGGACCCCGATCAGAATCCCGAACCCGCAGCAGCGGAGGTGACGACCTCCGCCACCACGACGGCGGCCGATGCGTCCGCCGACGCGGCATCCGCGAGCACCACCCGGAGCGGTGAATCCTCGGGTTCGTCCGGATCGGGTGGAGCGGAGGGATCGGCCTCGGACGACGCGGACGAGGACGACACGTCCACGTCCGCCACCACCTCCGCTGCTCCGGTTCCGCCGGGGCAGTGCTCCGATCAGTCGCTCGCCGTGCGGGTGACGGCGGACGAGCCGAACTACCGGATCGGCTCCGAACCCGATTTCACGATCGTCATCACCAACATCGGCACATCGCAGTGCGAACGCGACCTCGGTGCGGGCCTGCAGCAGGTGCTCGTCTACAGCCTCGACGGCAACGAGCGGCTCTGGGCCAACACCGACTGCTTCCCCGAATCGACCGCCGACATCCGGTCGCTCGCTCCGGGCGACCAGGCGGCCTATTCCGTCAAGTGGTCGGCGACGACCTCCGAGCCCGGCTGCCAGGCGCCGCGCGAACCGGTCGGCCCCGGCGCATACACCGTGGTCGGGCAGCTCGGCGGCCTGCGCAGCGTGCCCGAGCCGTTCAACATCACGCCCTGATCTGCTGCTCGTCCGAGCGCTGTTCAGTCGTAGTGGTTGATCGCGGCTTCGGCGAGGCGCGACAGTCCCTCGCGGATGTACCGGGCCCACAGGGCGCCGACCCCGTCGACCGCCTGGAGATCGGCAGCGGTGGCCGCGAGCAGGCCCTGCAGCGTGCCGAACGCACCCACGAGCCGGTTGATCTGCCGGGTCTGCAGGCGCGGCACCCGATGGAGCACGCGATAGCCGCGCGGGCTCATCGAGGTGTCGAGGGCCTCGATGGTGCCCGAATAGCCGAAGGCGCGGGCAAGGCTGGTCAGATCGAGCAGGTCGACGTCGGTCAGGTGTGCGAGACGCTCGAGAGCCTGCTCGACCTCCTGCTGGGTGGGGACGTGCTCGCCCGCAAGGTAGTCGCGCACGATGAGCTGCCGGGCGAGCTGGTTGTCGCCGACGAGTTCTTCGAGCTGGAGGGCCAGCTGGCGACCGTCGGTCCCGAGTTCGAGCACGTCCTGCTCGATCTCCACGGACAGGCGGTGCATCATCTCGAGCCGCTGCGCCACGGTGAGCGCATCGCGCAGCGTGACGATGTCCTCGATCTCGACCACGGACAACTGCCGGGTCACCTCGTCGAGGCGGGCCTTGTAGCGCTCGAGTGTCGCGACGGCCTGGTTGGCCCGCGACAGGATGGTCGCGGAGTCGTTGATGACGTGGCGGCGACCGTCGACGTACACGCTGACGATGCTCATCGACTGGCTGACCGAGACCACCGGATATCCGGTCTGGATCGCGGTACGTTCCGCGGCGCGGTGCCGGGTACCGGACTCCACGGTGGGAATGCTCGGATCGGGGACGAGCTGCACGTTGGCACGCACGATGCGCGAACCGTCGGTGGACACGACCACGGCGCCGTCCATCTTCGACAGCTCCCGGAGCCGGGTGGGGGCGAACTCGACGTCGAGTTCGAAGCCCCCGTCGCACAGCTCGGCGACCGTGTCGTCGAAACCGAGGACGATCAGGCCGCCCGTCCGGCCACGGAGGATACGTTCGAGACCGTCGCGTAATGCGGTGCCGGGCGCCAGACGAGCGATGGTGTCGCTCAGCGTCGATGCCGGCGCCGACTCGGTCATCTGGACTTCCTTCCCCTGTGCGGTCTGCGGTCGTCGTCACAATGCGCGGACTCCCTGATCGGCGCCCCGACCGCGCAACTACATTACTTGCTCATGCGCAGCACCTGGACTCTGCCCGACGACCTCGTCGTTCCCGATCTGCCGGAAGATCATCCCGGCCCGGGTGCGCCGGTACCGCAGCACTGGAACAAGTGCTTCGGGTGTGGTGACGACCAGCCCCACGGTCTCGCGATGGAGTTCACCGTCGGCGAGGGTCTCGAGGTGCTCGGCCGTCTCGACGTCGCCACGCGCTACCAGGGCGGACCGGGATTCATCCACGGCGGCATCCTCATGACGGCCTTCGACGAGGTACAGGGAATGGCGTGCAACGCCGCCCTGCGGACCGCCGTCGTCACCGGGCACTTCGAGACGGACTTCGCTCGTCCCATCCCGCTGGGTTCGGTGCTCGAGTTCCGCGCCCGTGTCGACGGCACGGTGCGGCGCAAGGTCTACACCAGCGCGGAGGCACGCATCGTCGACGGTCCGCTGGCCGACCCGGACGTCGTGGTGGCGTCGTCGGTCGGGCTGTTCGTCGTCGTCGGACACGAGCACTTCGCGAAGGGTCGCGACTACGCCGACGGCATCCCGCAGAGCGAGCACGACATCTCCGCTGTCTGAGATCTCTGTCGGTCAAGCTTTCTTGTTCAGGCTTTGTTGTTCAGGCCTCAGGGGCGTCGGGGAGCAACGGAACACCCGGCCGGTGGTCGCGTCCGAGCAATGCCGCGGACGTGACCGCGCCCGCGCCGTAGCGGGAGTGCAGATCGTCCAGGACGGCATCGAGGGCATGCCGGGCGACGGCGCGGTGCTGCGTTCGCATGTCTCCGGTACCGTCCCCGGCGGCCTCGACCGGCTCGTCGAACGGCAGCTCGAGTTGTTCGACGCCTTCGCCGACGAGATTCGTCACCGCGATCCCGATGAGGGTGAGGCCGCGCTCGGCGATGAGCGGCCGGGTCTGCTCGAGCAGGTCGCGCGCCGCCGCCGACAGCAGATCGGTGCGTGCGGTGGCCCCGGGCAGCGTGTGCGAGCGGGTCGCGCGGTTGTAGTCGGCGAAGCGCATCCGCAGGACCACCGTGCGGCCGAGGCGTCCGGCCCGGCGCATCCGCCGGCCCACGCGGTCGACGAGCAGTTGCAGCGTCTCGCCGACCGACTCGACGCTGTGCGGCCCGCGGCCGAGCGCGTGCTGCGCGCCCATCGAACTGCGCCGCCGATGCCGGACCGGACGCGGATCGTGGCCGATCGCGAGCGCGTGCAGGTGGCGTCCCGCCGCGCGTCCGAGGAGCGAGACGAGATCGGACTCGGAGTGGGCGGCGACATCGGCCACGGTTCGTAGACCGTGTGCGTGCAACTTCGCCGCCGTCACCGTGCCGACGCCCCACAACCGCTCCACCGGCAACGGATGGAGGAACTCGAGTTCGGCGTGCGGAGGAACGAGGAGCATGCCGTCGGGCTTGGCCACCCCGCTCGCGACCTTGGCGAGGAACTTGGTGCGTGCGACCCCGACGGTGATCGGCAGCCCCACCTCCTCGGCGACCGTGCAGCGCAGACGTGCGGCGATATCGACGGGTCTGCCGGCGATGCGCCCGAGACCGGAGACGTCGAGGAACGCCTCGTCGATGGAGATCCCCTCCACGATGGGTGTGGTGCGATCGAAGATCGCGAACACGTCGCGGGACGCCTGCGCATAGGCCTCCATGCGGGGAGGCACCGAGATCAGTCCCGGGCACAGGGCGTGGGCGGCCCGGCCCGACATCGCGGTGACGATGCCGTGGGCCTTGGCCTCGTAGCTCGCCGCGAGCACGACGCCCCACCCACTACGATCGGTTTACCGCGCAACCACGGATCGTCGCGCTGCTCCACCGACGCGTAGAACGCGTCGAGATCGGCATGCAGCACCGTCGCATCGGACACGAACACATGTTCGCACCGACCACCGACATCTCGGCAGGTCAGCGCGTGAGCGTCGACAGTGCCTGCGCCACGTTGGACACCTCGAACTTCTTCATGCCCTTCGGCACTCCCTCGACATCGCGCGGGACCACCCCGCGGTCGAAGCCGAGCCGGTTCGCCTCCGCGAGCCGACGACCCGCACCGACGACACGACGGACCTCCCCGGCGAGACCGACCTCGCCGAGCAACACGGTGCCGGCCGGGACGGGCTGGTCGCGCACGGCCGAGGCGACTGCGAGCGCGAGCGCGAGGTCGGCGGACGGATCGGTGATCCGCATACCGCCGACGGTGGAGGCGTAGACGTCGCAGTTGCCGAGCCGGCCGAGCCCGCAGCGACGCTCGAGCACCGCGAGCACCATCGCCACCCGCGCCGAGTCGAGACCGCTCACGGCGCGTCGCGGTGACGGATTGTGCGTGGGCACCACGAGCGCCTGGACCTCACCGAGGAGCGGGCGTTTGCCGTCCATCGTGACCGTGACGGCGGTGCCGGGCACGGCCTCGTCGCGGTGCTGCAGGAACAATCCCGACGGGTCGCTGACGCCGACGATCCCGTCCTCGGCGAGTTCGAAGCAGCCCACCTCGTCGGCGGCCCCGAACCGGTTCTTCACCCCGCGCACCATGCGCAGCGTGGAGTGCTTGTCGCCTTCGAAGTGCAGCACCACGTCGACGAGGTGCTCGAGGGAACGCGGACCGGCGACCGCGCCGTCCTTGGTGACGTGGCCGATGAGCAGCACCGGGATGCCGCTGGACTTCGCGAGGGAGGTCAGGGCGCTGGTGACCGCGCGGACCTGCGTGACACCGCCGGTGACGCCGTCGACGTCGGCGGCGAGCATCGTCTGGACGGAGTCGACGACCAGCAGCGTGGGTTCGACCTGCTCGACGTGTCCGAAGATCGTCGCGAGGTCGTTCTCGGCGGCGAGGTAGACCCGGTCGTGCACGGCGCCGGTGCGGTCGGCGCGCAAACGCACCTGACCGGCCGACTCCTCGCCGGTGACGTAGAGCGCGCGATCGGCTTCGCCACGCAACGCCCAGCGGTGCACCACCTCGAGGAGCAGTGTGGACTTGCCGACACCGGGTTCGCCGGCGAGCAGGACGACCGAACCAGGGACGACACCGCCACCGAGGACGCGGTCGAGCTCGGGGATGCCCGTGGGCTTCGCGTGGGTGGACTTGCCGTCGATCTGCGACAGCGGGATGGCCGGGGTGCTCGGTAGTACGGCGGCGGCACCGGCGCGGGCGAGCGAGGTACCCGACCGCGAGGCGACCGCGACCGGCTGGACGGGTGCTTCGTCCATCGACCCCCACGTTCCGCATTCGGGACAGCGCCCGACCCACTTCGCGACGGTGTGCGAGCAGTCGGAACAGCGGTAGAGGGTCTTGGTCTTTGCCACGGCCGGAGGATAGACGGTCGCACCGACATCGGAGCGGATGCGAAAGGGCCCGGCCGAGCTGTGCTCGACCGGGCCCTTCTGCAGGAAAGTCCTAGTGTGCTTCGCCCACGATCGGCGAGAGCTCCGACTCGTCGCGGGGGAGCTCCGGGCCGGCATCGATCGGCACGGACAGGGTCACGTCGCCGGCCTCGGCGAACGTGAAGGTCACGGGGATGGTCAGGCCCGGGCGGACACCCTCGGAGAGGTTCACGAGCTCGACGTTGTTGACGACTTCTGCCGGAGCCGGGGAAGGGGTCTCCTCGGTGCTGTTCGGACGCGGCGACTCGTCGACCTCCTCGACGAGGGCGGCGTTCTCCTCGGAGACACCGGCGACCACGGAGGACTGCGGCGGAATCTCGAGGCGGGCACCGGTGACCGAGGCTGCGAAATCGGTGGAGATACCGGTGAGCTGATCGCCGACGTACGGGTCGAGGTTGACGATCGTGAAGCCGAGCTGGGCGGTGCCGCCGGGCTCGATGCTGTACTCCTCGGAGTCCGGGTAGATCACGTGCACGTTGCGCAGCGCGAGACTGCCGGCGTCCACGTTGGAACCGTTGATGGCCGCGACCTGGGTCGAGGTCTGGGTGATCTGACCGGCGCTGCACGCGGACATCGTGAGCGCCGCTCCCGCGGCAAGGGCGAGAGCGGTCACGACTCGGCGAGTCGGCGCTTTGAGAGCAGTCACGGGTTCCTCCACTCGAGTAAGGCTCGCAATCCACTAGGCAGAGTAGTAGTTCCCGTGTGCGCTGTGTACGTCGGGGCCGAATGTCGTGCGGATTCGCGCGCGGAAGACAAGATCGACAGGCGCCGACGGGCGGGTGTGTCGGAGGTCACCCGATACACGGAAGGAACTGCCTGTCAAGCCCTACGCTCAGTGCTCGGTGCCCCTGACCTGCACCGTTGACGGGAGGGTGATGTGGTCACGTGTTAAACTGGGAGAATCGAAAGGGGCACGGGACACATGATTTTCAAGGTCGGAGACACCGTCGTATACCCCCATCACGGTGCGGCGCTGATCGAAGCAATCGAAACACGCACCATCAAGGGTGAGCAGAAGGAATATCTGGTTCTGAAAGTCGCGCAGGGCGACCTGACGGTCCGGGTACCTGCAGAGAACGCGGAGTACGTCGGAGTGCGCGACGTCGTCGGGCAGGAAGGCCTCGACAAGGTTTTCCAGGTGCTGCGCGCACCCCACACGGAAGAACCCACCAACTGGTCACGGCGGTACAAGGCCAACCTCGAGAAGCTGGCCTCCGGCGATGTCAACAAGGTCGCAGAAGTTGTGCGCGACCTGTGGCGCCGGGAGCAGGACCGCGGCCTGTCCGCAGGTGAGAAGCGGATGCTCGCCAAGGCACGTCAGATCCTCGTCGGTGAGCTCGCGCTCGCCGAGGGTACCGACGACGTCAAGGCGGAGACCATGCTCGACGAGGTTCTCGCCGCCGCTTCCTGACGCGCGAGACATCGGCAAACTGCACATGAGCGATCGCAACGGGCCGGTCGTCGGAATCATTCCGGCGGCCGGCCGCGGTGTTCGCCTGGGAGAACCACTGCCCAAGGCGTTCGTGGAACTGGACGGCCGCACGATGCTCGACCGCTCGGTCGAGGCGATGCTCTCTTCGGCGGTCATCGATCGAGTGGTGATCGTGGCGCCACCCGAACTGGCGGCCACGCCCGCGGACCGCCTCGTCGGCGGGTCGTTCGCCGACCGGGTCACCGTGGTGGCGGGCGGAGCCGAGCGTGCCGACTCGGTGCGCGCCGGTCTCGCCGCGGCATCGGGAGCGCGTTTCGTGCTCGTCCACGACGCCGCGCGTGCGCTGACCCCGGCCGATCTGTTCGTCCGGGTCGTCGACGCGTTGCGGGCCGGCAGCGACGCGGTGATCCCCGTCCTGCCTGTCGTCGACACCATCAAGAGTGTCGACGCCGGCGGGACCGTCACGGGCACTCCCGACCGGTCGACCCTCCGCGCGGTGCAGACGCCGCAGGGATTCGACGTCGAATTGCTCGAGCGGGCCAACCGCGACGCCGCCGACGCGACCGACGACGCGGGACTCGTCGAGCGGCTGGGGGAGCGGATCACCACCGTCGTCGGAGACCCTCTCGCTTTCAAGATCACCACCCCGCTGGACCTGGTGTTGGCACGAACCGTGCTCGCGTCCGGCGTCCGCACCGAGAAGGAGATGTGAGCATCGTGCGTGTCGGCATCGGAACGGACGTGCATCCCGTGGAGGCCGGACGGCCGTGCTGGATGGCCGGTCTGCTGTTCGAGGACGCCGACGGGTGCGCGGGTCACTCCGACGGGGACGTCGCTGCGCACGCGCTGTGCGATGCGGTGCTCTCGGCCGCCGGTCTCGGCGACCTCGGATCGGTCTTCGGCACGGGCCGACCCGAGATGGCCGGCGCGTCCGGTGTCGCCATGCTCGGCGAGGTACGTCGACTGCTCGACGACGCCGGCTGGGTGGTGGGCAATGCGGCTGTCCAGGTGATCGGGAACCGCCCGAAGATCGGGCCGCGGCGCGAGGAGGCGCAGGCGGTGCTGTCCGAGGCGCTCGGCGGTCCGGTCTCCGTGTCGGCGACCACCACGGACGGACTCGGGCTCACCGGTCGGGGAGAAGGTGTGGCCGCGGTTGCGACCGCACTGGTCCTGGCCCAGCAGGACGAGCGGTAGGATCGACGGTCGTGACCTTGCGCTTATACGACACCGAATCGCGGGCCGTGCGGGATTTCGAACCGCTGGTCCCCGGCCAGGCCTCGGTGTACCTGTGTGGGGCCACCGTCCAAGGCGAACCCCATATCGGGCACGTACGCAGCGGCGTTGCGTTCGACGTGCTCCGCCGGTGGCTCGCTACCAAGAGTCTCGATGTCTTGTTTGTGAGAAATGTCACAGACATCGAAGACAAGATCCTCCGCAAGGCCGCCGAGGCAGGTCGGCCGTGGTGGGAGTGGGCCGCGACCTACGAGCGGGCCTTCAACCGCGCCTACGACGCGCTCGGTGTGCTTCCACCCTCGGTGGAACCTCGCGCGACCGGCCACATCACGCAGATGGTCGAACTCATCCAGCGCCTCATCGACGCCGGGCACGCCTACGCGGCCGACGGCGACGTCTACTTCGACGTACTGAGCTACCCCGAATACGGTGCCCTCTCCGGACACCGCATCGAGGACGTCCACCAGGGCGAGAGCGCCGGACTCGGCAAGCGCGACCCCCGCGACTTCACGCTATGGAAGGCCGAGAAACCCGGTGAGCCCTCGTGGCCCACCCCGTGGGGACGCGGCCGCCCCGGCTGGCATCTCGAGTGCTCCGCGATGGCGGGCTTCTATCTCGGCGGCACCTTCGACATCCACTGCGGAGGAATGGACCTCGTCTTCCCGCACCACGAGAACGAGATGGCCCAGTCCCGCGCCGCCGGCGACGGCTTCGCCCGCTACTGGCTGCACAACGGCTGGGTGACGATGGGCGGCGAGAAGATGTCGAAGTCGCTCGGCAACGTGCTGTCGATCCCCAACGTGCTCGCCCGCGTCCGGCCGCAGGAACTGCGTTACTACCTCGGCAGCGCCCACTACCGTTCGATGCTCGAATACTCCGACGACGCGCTCGCCGAAGCGGCCGCCGCGTACCGGGGACTCGAGTCGTTCGTGCTCAAGACCCGCGACCGCGCGGGTGAGGTGCCCGTGGGCGAGTGGACCGAGGCCTTCGCCGAGGCGCTCGACGACGACCTCGGTGTCCCCAAGGCGCTCGCGGAGATCCACCGTAAGCGCAGCGAAGGCAACAAGGCGCTCGACAACGGCGATCTCGACACGGCCGTGCAGATCGCCTCGCAGGTCCGGAGCATGCTCGACATCCTCGGTGTCGACCCGCTCGACGAGCACTGGTGCTCCACCGACGACTCCGGATCGGCCGCACTCGCGGCACTCGACGTGCTGGTCGGCGCGGATCTCGAACGCCGCACGACCGCCCGGGCCGAGAAGAACTGGGCGGTGGCCGACGAGGTGCGGGACCGCCTCGCAGCCGCGGGGGTCGAAGTGACCGATACGCCCAACGGACCCGAGTGGTCTCTGAAAGCAGGACAGTGATGGCAGGCAATTCTCAGCGTCGCGGCGCTATTCGTAAGGGCGGCACGAAGAAGGGTCAGGTCGTCGGGTCCGGCGGACAGCGGCGACGCGGGCTCGAAGCGCGTGGCGCCACCCCCAAGGCCGAGGACCGGCCCTACCACCCCGCCGCACGGCGCGCCCGGGCCGCGGCCAAGGCCGCCGACCCGCGCGGCGGCGGTCGTCGTCCCGCGGCCGGTCGCAAGGCCGAGGACGGGCCCGAGATGGTGCTCGGCCGCAACCCGGTCGTCGAGTGCCTGCGTGCCGGTGTGCCCGCGACCGCTCTGTACGTCGCCCTCGGCGCCGAGGCCGACGAGCGGCTCAAGGAAGCCGTGCAGCGCTCGGCCGAGATGGGCATCTCGATCCTCGAGGTCTCGCGTTCCGAGCTCGACCGGATGTCGTCGAACGGGATGCACCAGGGCATCGGTCTGCAGGTGCCGCCGTACCGCTACGCGCACCCCGACGACCTGCTCGCGCGCGCCGCGGAGAACCACGAGCGTCCGCTGCTCGTGGCTCTCGACAACATCTCCGATCCGCGTAATCTCGGCGCGGTGATCCGCTCGGTCGCGGCCTTCGGCGGGCACGGTGTGGTCATCCCGCAGCGCCGCTCCGCGTCGGTGACTGCCGTGGCGTGGCGCACGAGCGCCGGCGCCGCAGCGCGACTGCCCGTCGCGCGTGCCACCAACCTCACCCGCACGCTCAAGGACTGGCAGTCCCGCGGTGTCCGCGTCGTCGGTCTCGATGCCGGTGGCGACACCAGCCTCGACGATTTCGACGGTACCGATCCCGTCGTCGTAGTCGTGGGGTCGGAGGGCAAGGGGCTCTCACGCCTGGTGCGGGAGACCTGCGACGCTGTTCTCTCCATTCCGATGGCCGGAGACGTCGAGTCGCTCAACGCCTCCGTCGCGGCGGGCGTGGTGCTCGCCGACATCGCGCGGCAGCGCCGCGTTTGACAAGACTGCACCGCAGTCGGGTCTGACAAGACTGCACCGCAGTCGGGCCTGATCGAGTCGGTCCGATTCGCGGTCGCGAGGGCCTAGTCTGTCCTCGTGGTCGCATCCCTGCCGTTCCGTACGAAGGTGTTCGCCTTCCTCGAACGCTTCGCCAACAAGTCCATCGCCGACGCCTCCGTCGACGAGATCCCGGCACGTCGTGCTGCACGCGCGAAGCTGCTGTCGTCCCCGGTCGGCCGGTTGATCTCGGGCCGGACGCATCCCGGCGTGCGGATCGAGGACCGATGGGTCGATCTCGAGCACGAGGTGATCGACGATCTCGCCACCGAGGGCTCCCCGGTCCGGACCCGTCTGCGGATCTACCGGCCCTCGGCGCGGACGAACGGTCCGCTGCCGATCGTGCTTCTGTTCCACGGCGGCGGGTGGGTGCTCGGCAATCCGGAGCAGAACGAGTGGTGGGCGAGCCACACCGCGGCGCGGACCCCGAGCGTCGTGGTGTCGGTGGACTACCGGCTCGCCCCCGAACACCCCTATCCGGCAGCGGTCCTGGACTGCTGGGCGGCGTTCCGGTGGGTCCTCGCACACGCTGCGGAACTCGGCGGTGATCCGTCGCGCGTCGTGGTCGCCGGCGACAGTGCCGGAGGTAACCTCGCTGCGGTCGTCGCCGATGTGGCCGGACGCTCGGGTGGTCCGTTGCCGGTCGGCCAGGTGCTGATCTATCCGGCGACGGAGATGGAGGAGGAGTTCCCGTCGGAGCGGCAGTTCGCGAACGCTCCCGTGCTCACCTCCCGCGGTATGCGGGCGTTCGTGCGTCTGTATCTGGCCGGCGCCGATCCGTATGCGCCGACCGCGGCTCCGCTGCGCGGCACGCTCGCCGGTGCCGCAGTACCGGCCCTCGTCCAGATCGCGGGGCACGACCCGTTGCGCGACAACGCCGTTCGATACGCCGAAGCATTGCGGGCCAAGGGCGGCGACGTCACGGAGATCGATTATCCCGACACCGTGCACGGCTATCTCAGCCTGCCCGGCATCTCGCCACCCGCGCCACGGGCACTCGACGAGGCGATCACCTTCGTACGGCGGGTGACGGCCGCCGACCCGACCGACGAGGACGACGCATCCGTGCGGTCGCGCGCTTGACGGTCACCCGGCTGCGGTCACCTCGCAACGATCAGCGCACCGGCACGAACCGCACCCGCTGTCCGGGACGCAGTTGCGCCGCGACCGGCTGATCGGCGGCGACCGCCACCGCGGCCACCGGATAGCCGCCCGTGACGGGATGGTCGACGAGGAACAGCACCGGATGCCCGTCCGGCGGTATCTGCAGCGAGCCGGGAACCATGCCCTCGCTGGGCATCTCCTCGTGCCGTGCCCGGTGCAGTCGGCCGGGACCGTGGAACCTGATGCCCACCCGGTCGAGTTCCGGTGTCACCGTCCATGTCTCGTGGAACAGCGCCCGCAGTGATCCGGGCGTGAACCAGTCGTCGCGCGGACCGGGTCGTACCCGGATCTCCACGGGGTCGTCCATCGGCGGCGGCGGTGGGAACTGCTCCTCGTCGGGCAGGTGACCCGACATCGCCCCGACGAGCAGACTGTCGCGGGCGCGAACGGGTGACGGTCCGGTGTGCGACAGGGTGTCGGTGGATCTGCTGCCGAGCACCTCCGGCACGTCGATGCCGCCGCGTACCGCGAGGTAGGTCCGCAGGCCTTCGTTCGGGATGCCGATCCGCAGCACGTCGTCGTTGCGGAGGGTGATGCGCGCCCAGTCGCCGACCGGCCGGTCGCACACGGTCACGTCGGCGCGGGCGCCGGTCACGGCCACGATCGTCTCGCCGACGCTGCGGACGGCGAGACCACCGCCGGTCACCTCGAGTGTCGCCGCGTCCGGTTGGTTCCCCACGAGCCGGTTCGCGGCGTCGTGTGCGCGCCGGTCGGCGGCACCGGACCGGGTGAGGCCCGAGGAGCCGTAACCGGGACGTCCGCGATCCTGGACCGTCGTGAGCATTCCGCCGGAGAGCACCTCGAACCACGCCACGATGTTCATTCTCACTCACCGGCTTCGATCGCACGGCCGGACTCCGGCCGAACGATCGCGTTAGGTTGAAGATCATCGAGGACGGAGGTGACGATCATGGATGAAGCAGACGTCCGGGCGGCGACGACGCGGCTGGTCGAGAAGGCCGTGGAGGCCGACGACCTTCCGGCAGCGCACGACGCCGTCGCGGAGCTGAGCGTCGAACAGGTCGTCGACGTGCTCGAACGGCTCGGCCGGACGGACCGCGCGGTGCTCTACCGGCTGCTGCCCAAGGACCGGGCGATCGACGTCTTCGAACAGCTCGACCCGAGCATGCAGAGCGAACTGCTCTGCGGGCTGCGCGACGACCAGGTGGCCGCGATCTTCGCCGACCTCGAACCCGACGACCGGGTGGAGCTGCTCGACGAACTGCCCGCCACGGTCGCATCGACCCTCATGCGCGGCCTGCCGCCCGCCGACCGCGAGGCGACCGCCGCGATCCTCGGCTATCCGCAGCGGGCGATCGGCCGGCGGATGAGCCCGGCCTTCGTGTCGTTGCGGCAGGACATGACCGTGGAGCAGGCGATGGACGTCGTGCGTCGTCGGCTCGACGACGCGGAGACGGTGTACACGCTGCCGGTGGTGGACGACGGTCGTGTGCTCGTCGGAGTGGTCGGTCTGCGCGAGCTGATGAGTGCGGCGCCGGGAACAGCGCTCGCCGACATCATGAGCGAGCCCTACTGGGCGCGCGTGACCGACGACGCCGAGGAGTCCGCGCGCCGCTGCGCCGAACTCAAACTGCTGGCGTTGATCGTCGTCGACAGCGAGACCAGGTTGGTGGGCATCCTGACCGTCGACGACGCCCTGCGGATCCTCGAGGCCGCCGACAGCGAGGACCAGGCGCGCATCGGCGGTACCGAGCCGCTGCGCCGCCCCTATCTCGCGACACCCGTCGGGCAGTTGGTGCGCTCGCGGGTGGTGTGGTTGCTGGTCCTGGCCCTCGGCGCGACCCTCACGGTTCAGGTCCTCGAAGTGTTCGAGTCGACCCTCGATCAGGTGGTCACCCTGGCCCTGTTCGTGCCGCTGATCATCGGCACCGGGGGCAACACCGGAAACCAGGCCGCCACCACGGTCACCCGTGCATTGGCGCTCGATGACGTGACGCCACGCGACATCGGCGGGGTGATCGCCCGCGAGCTCCGGGTGGGGCTGTCCCTCGGTGTCCTGCTGGGCTCGGTCGCGTTCGTCCTGACGTCCCTGGTCTACGACTCGTCGGTGGGTGCGGTGATCGGGCTGACGCTGGTGAGCATCTGCACTCTCGCCGCCACGGTCGGTGGTGCGATGCCGTTGGTGGCCAAATCGATTCGCGCCGACCCTGCAGTCTTCTCCAATCCGTTCATCACGACCTTCGTGGACGCGACCGGCCTGGTGATCTACTTCCTCGTCGCGAAGGCCGTGCTCGGTATCTGAGCGCAACGGCGCAGTGGATCCGAGGACGGATCAGATCGCGACGAAGCGCACCGTACACCCCGGCCGCAGCAGCGCCGCAGGGGTCCGATCCGGTTGCCACAGCGGGGCATCGGAGGTTCCGATGAGCTGCCATCCTCCGGGCGACTTCCGCGGGTAGACGCCCGAAAATTCGCCCGCCAGTCCCACGGCGCCGGACGGGACGGAGGTGCGCGGCGAACTACGGCGCGGCACGTGCAATCGCGAATCCCCGCCGGTGAGATACGCGAAGCCGGGCGCGAACCCGCCGAAGGCGACCGTCCAGAGGGTTCCGGTGTGGGCGGCGATCACGCCGTCCGCACCGAGGCCCGTCAACTCGCCGACCTCCTCGAGATCGGCCCCGTCGTACCGGACTTCGAGCGTCACCTCCTCGACGTCGACCTCGTCCCCGGACGCCGGTGGGGTGGTGGTGACCCATTTGTGCACGACCTGCAGGCCGGTCTCCGACGGATCGAAGCGCACCAGCAGTGTCCGCGCCGCCGGCACGAGATCGACGACGCCACGCGGCCGCTCGCGGTCGAGTGCCCGGAAGTGGGCGAGAACCTCGTCGAGGGAATCGAATTCGGCGAGCAGTGCGCTGTCTCCGGCACAAAGGATTCTCATCGGTGGACCCCGCGGTGTCGGGCGTTCACACGAACGCCCGGATGTCGATCTTCTCGGCGTCGAGGCGACGGCGCACGGCGACGGCCATAGTTGTGGCGTCGGGGGAGTCGCCGTGGATGCACACCGACTGCGCGTTAACGCGTACGTCGCTGCCGTCGACCGCGGTGACCACCCCCTCGGTGACCATGCGCAGGACCCGCTCGGCGACCTCGTCCGGATCGTGCAGTACCGCACCGGCTTCGCGCCGGGAGACGAGCGTGCCCTCGGGGGTGTAGGCGCGGTCGGCGAACGCCTCGGTGACCACCCTCAGCCCGGCCCGTTCGGCCTCCTCGAGGAAGACGGAGTCGGGTAGTCCGAGGACGGGCAGCGAGGCGTCGTAGGCGCGCACCGCATCCACGACCGCGCGGGCCTGTTCGCGGTGATGGGCGATCGCGTTGTACAGCGCGCCGTGGGGTTTGACGTAGCTCACCGACGAACCGGCCGCCCGGGCGAGACCGTCGAGCGCGCCGATCTGGTAGATGATCTCGGCGGTGAGATCCGCCGACGGCACCTCGATGAACCGGCGGCCGAAACCGCCGATGTCGTTGTAGCCGACCTGGGCGCCGATTCGTACCGCGCGCTTCGCTGCGCCGTGGCAGGTGCTCAGCAGTGTCGCCGGGTCGCCGGCGTGGAATCCGCACGCCACGTTGGCGCTGGTGACGATGTCGAGCATGGTCTCGTCGTCGCCGAGGCGCCACCGGCCGTAGCTCTCACCGAGGTCGCTGTTGAGGTCGATGCGGGTCACGACCCGAGTCTATGCCCGCTCAGAAGACCGTTCCGACGTCACGGACGACGATGTCGTCGAGGGCGCGTTCGACGACCGCGGCGATCGTCATCGACGGGTTGCACGCGGCGGTGTTGCCCGGCATGAGGGCGCCGTCGAGCACGTACAGCCCGCGCTGGCCGAAGACCCGGCCCTCGAGATCGCACACCGTGCCCATGCTCGCGCCGCCGAGCGGGTGCCAGGTCGACGGGACGATCGAGTTGGTGTCGGTCAGGATGCTGCGTTCGCCGGCGATGCGGCGCACTGTGGGGTCGATGTGGCCCGTCTGCAACACCGAGTCTCCTTCGTGTGGCCAGCGCAGGACGGCGTCGTCGCGAGCGGCGTCGTAGACGAAGTGCCCGCGACCCTCACTGACGCCGTAGCCCACCAGTACGGTGCTGCGCATGTCGATCCCGTAGAAGCCGGGAATGGAGGCCTGGATGACGGTGTACGCGGAGTCCGGGTCGTCCCAGTTCTTGCTGCCGTAGACGACCGGACCGCCCTGCACCGCGCCGAACTCCTCCTCGAGGTTCGTCCAGAGGTAGATGCGGTCGGCGTTCGAACCCCAGCCCTGTCCGACGCCGTCGGGCAGGTCGGAGATCAGATCCTTCGCGGCGGCCTTCATCAGCAGCCGGGTGGTGTTCATGGTGCCCGCGGACAGCACCAGCGCGTCGGTGGTGAGGATCTTGTTCTCGACGACGGCACCGGAGGTGTCGATGTGATTCACGTGCACCGTCCACCGGCCGTCCTCGGCACGTTCGATGTCGGTGACCTCGTGCTGCGTCGCGACGGTGACCAGACCGGTGGCCTCGGCCTCCGCGATGTAGGTGACGTCGACGGAGTGCTTGCCGCCGTTGTTGACACCCATCGCGCCCGAACCGTCGGTGTAGGCCGGGGCCATCTCGCCGCGGAGTTCGGCGAGCGCGTAGCCCCAGTCGATCGGCATCGGGATCTTGTCGATCGGGAAACCCGCCTTCCGCGCACGGTCGGCGAAGATGCGCGAGGTCGCGTAGTTGGGGCTGGCGACGAGTTCGTCCGGTGCCACGGCCAGGCGCAGCATCTGCGCGACGCGCGGGTAGTGGACGCGGTCCATGCGTGCCCAGTCGAGTTCGTTCGGGAAGTGGGCGTTGAACACCGCTTCGTCGGGTTGCAGCGTCATGCCCTGGTAGACGAGCGACCCGCCGCCGACACCGGCGGCGCACAGGGCCGTCATGTTCTCTCCCACGCACGCCTCGACCAGACCGGTGTAGGGCTCGAAGGCGAGGTGGCGACCGAACACCTCGGGGTTCGACCGGTGCCACAGGAACCGCTTGTCGGGGTTGTCGACGCGGGGGAAGGTGTTCGCGTTCGGCCCGGTGGGCCACCGGATGCCGCGCTCGAGCATGTGCACGCGCACGCCGGCCTGGGCCAGGCGCAGGGCGGTCACACCACCGCCGAAACCGGTGCCGATGACGACCACCCGGTGTTCCTCGTGGGTGAGCGGCACGTTGTTCACGCGGGCGGGGATGCCGGGCACCGCGTGGGCACCGGCGGTGCCGGTGAGGGCGAGTCCGGCGGCCGCGGCCGCTCCGGTCAGGAAGGAACGACGCGTGACGTGCTGCACTCTCTACCCCCGATGTCTGTGACGTCCCGTTACCGGAACAACCTCGGGAAACTAGGCGGACATCGAGGAGCGCGTCAAGATCACGTCCCGATGGGCCGTGGGTCAGGCAGTTGCGGCGACCCGCCCGGAACCACGCCGGTTGCGGGCGGTGCCGATCGCGCGGCAGATCATGTAGATGGCGAACGCGATCGTCGTGATGAACGCCGAAACCGGCACGCCCGGCGCCAGTGCGAGCAGGATGCCGCCGACCGCCGAGATCTCCGCGAAGACCACAGACAGCACTGTGGCGGCGAGCGGCCCGCTGACCACCCGGGCCGCCGCGGCGGCCGGGGTGATGAGCAGTGCCATCACCAGCAGCGCGCCGACGATCTGCACACCGAGTGCGGCGGTGACACCGACGAGCACCGCGAACACGATCGACAATGCGCGCACCGGGACGCCGCGTGCAGCCGCGACCTCCGGGTCGGTGCTGGCGAACAGCAGCGGACGGTAGATCACCAGCAGCGTGAGGATCACGACGGCAGCGCACGCGGCGAGCAGGACGATGCCGGTACCGCCGGGTGCCACGATCTGACCGGTGAGCAGCGAGAAGGCGGCACCGGTGCGTCCGTCGTAGGCCCACAGCAGCAGGACGGCGAGGCCGAGACCGAAGGCCATCACCACGCCGATGACGGAGTCGCGTTCGCGGGCACGTGTCCCCAGGACCCCGAAGAGGATCGCGGCGATCACGGCGCCCGCGACCGCACCGATTCCGACGGAGACCCCGATGATGAGCGCCGCCGCGGCACCGGTGAGCGACAGTTCGGAGGTGCCGTGGACGGAGAACGCCATCTGACGGCTGATGATCAGCGGGCCGATCACGCCGGCGAGCAGACCGAGGATCGCACCGGCGACGAGCGCCTGCTGCACGAAGTCGTACTGCAGGAGTTCGACGGTGGTCTCCACGTCGAACATCCGCCCGAGGGCGTCGGTGAACTTGCTGCTCATTCGTGATCCTCGTGATCGTGGTGGACGCCTTCCCCGGGGCGCAGTCCGCCGGCGCTGCCGAGTGCGTCGATGGCGTCGCCGGTGCCGACGACCACCAGGCGGCCGCGCATCTCGAGCACCTCGACGTCGGTGCGGTAGAGCTCGGAGAGCACCTGCGAGGTCATCACCTCGGCGGGGGTGCCGATGCGGAACTGGCCGTCGACGAGGTACAGCACGCGATCCACCAGCGGCAGGATCGGATTGATCTCGTGGGTGACGAACAGGACGGAGGTGTCGTGGTCGCGGCGGCGCCGGTCGATGAGCGCCGACACCAGGTGCTGGTTGGCGAGATCGAGACTGAGCAGAGGCTCGTCGCACAGGAGTACGCGCGGATCTCCCACGAGCGCCTGCGCGATGCGCAGCCGCTGCTGCTCACCACCGGAGAGCGTGCCGATCGGGGCTCCGGCATAGGTCTCTGCGCCGACCTGGGTGATCGCGTCGTCGACCGCGACGCGGCGCTTCCGGCGCGTGCGCAGGCCGGTGCCCCAGCGATGTCCGTCCATGCCGAGGCCCACGAGATCGCGTCCCCGCAGCGGGACGCCCTCGTCGAGGGACTTCTGCTGCGGCACGTATCCGACGTGCGAGTTCCCGGTCCGGACGGGCTGCCCGGCGATCGTCGCGGTTCCGGAGGTGAGCGGGAGTTGACCGAGCAGCACCTTGAGCAGCGACGTCTTTCCGGCACCGTTCGGTCCGAGCACCGCCAGGAACTCGCCGGGTTCGACGACGAGGTCGAGTGCGTCCCAGAGGACCCGATCGCCGAATGCCAGCCGGGCATCGCGGAGTTCGACGGTGGGCGTGCGGTCGGATGGAGGAGGTGTCACCGGGGTCCGTGTTCTCGATCGGATGGTCAGGAGGCGGTCTCGAGCGCGGCGGCGAGGGTCTCGGCGGTCCGGGCCTGCCACTGAATGTAGTCGACACCTTCGGGCAGGGTTTCGAAAACCTCGACCACGGGGACGCCCGACGACTCTGCTGCCGTGCGCATCTCGCGGCTGATCCGGTCCTCGGTCTGCGGGTTGTAGAGCAGGACGCGAACCTGCTTGTCGACCAACAACTGCCGTGTGGCTGCGATCGCCGCCGGGGACGGATCGGTGCCGTTCTCGATGGCGTCGGTGAAGTCCGGGGGAGTGACGTCGTCGAGCGTCGCGGCCGAGACGAGGTAGTGGCCGATGGTCTCGGTCTGGGCGACGGGTGCGTCGCCGTGCGTGTCGGCGAGCTTGTCGACGACATCCGCGACGTAGTGCAGGTTCTCGTGGAAGGCCGCGGCGTTGGCTTCGTAGACGGCGGCACCGTCCGGGTCGAGTTCGGCGAGCTGTTCGGCGACGGCGTGCGCGACGGCGTCGGCGGTCGCGAGGTCGTACCAGACGTGCTCGTTGATGCCGCCGTGGTCGTGACCCTCGTGCGAGTGCCCGTCGCCGGCGACATCGGCGTCGGACACCTCACCGCTCTCGTGTGAGTGGTCCTCGGAAACGGTTGTCTCCGAGCCGCTCTCGATGGCGTCGTCGGTGCCGTCCTCGTCGCCGTGATCGTGTCCGGCGTGCAGGTCCGAGTACGCGCCGGATTCGAACAGGGCGAAGGCCTCCACGACCGCAGGCTTGTCCCCGGTGGCGCCGAGGATGTCGTCGACGAAGTGGTCGTAGCCACCGCCGTTGTAGACGACGAGCGAGGCGTCGGAGATCGCCGCGGCGTCGAGGGGGCTGGCCTCGTAGGAGTGCGGGTCGGCGCTCGGTTCGGTGATGAGCGAGCGGACCTCGATGCGATCTCCGGCCACGGCCTGCGCGATCGACCCCCACACGTTCGTGGAGGCGACGACGCTGATCTCGTCGTCGTCGGCGCCGGAGGTATCGGTGCCGCACGCGGCGAGGGCGGTCGCGCAGGCTACGGCGGCGGCTGCGAGGGCCGTGCGGGAGGACAGTCGCACAGTTCTTCTCCTGAGGATCGGCGGTCTTCGACGAACGGGGTCCGGAACGACCGAGCGACCGACCCAAACGTTATTGGTAACCGTTACCGTTCCACTTTAGCGGACGACGCGGAGCCCTCCTACCATCCCTGGGTGGTCGTGACTACGGACACAGGACTACGGTCCTCTCATGTCCAGGTCTCGTCAGCCGCGCCGACAGGCGACCCTGGCGTCGATTGCCGCCGAGTTGAAGATCTCCCGCACCACGGTCTCGAACGCGTACAACCGCCCCGACCAGTTGTCCGCCGAGCTACGCGAACGTGTCCTCGAAGTCGCCAAACGACGCGGATATGCCGGCCCGGATCCGATGGCGCGGTCGCTGCGCACCCGCAAGGCAGGAGCCGTGGGGGTCCTGCTCACCGAAGCGTTGAGCTATTCCTTCCGGGATCCCGCCGCCATGAGTTTCCTGTCGGGACTGTCCGAGGCCTGCGAAGCGGCCGGACAGGGACTGCTGCTCATCCCCGCCGGACCGGGCCGGACCGACGACGAGGCCGCACAGGTCGTGCACCGCTCGTCCGTCGACGGGTTCGTCGTCTACTCGGTCCCCGCCGAGGACCCCTACCTCGCGGCCGTGCTCGAACGGCACCTCCCGGTCGTCGCGTGCGACCAGCCGCGCGGTCTCGAGAACACCCCGGTGGTGGGCATCGACGACCGGCGGGCGATGCGCGATCTCGCCGCCCACCTCATCGAACTCGGCCACCGACAGATCGGCATGTTGTCGATGCGCCTCGGCCGCGAACGGCACGACGGGGTCGTCGACCTGTCGACCCTCGAATCCGGCGCCTTCCACGTGCAGCGCGAACGCATCCGCGGCGTCCAGGACGCCATGAGCGCCGCAGGTCTGGCCCCCGGATCGCTCACCGTCGTCGAGCGCTACACCCACACCGCGGAGGACGGCCTGTCCGCCGCGGCGCAGATCATGCGCGTCAACCCGCGGATCACCGCGCTCGTGTGCACCACCGACGTGCTCGCGCTCGGCGCTCTCGCCTGGGCCAATCAGATGGGCCTCGACGTGCCCGGGCACCTGTCGATCACCGGTTTCGACGGCATCGACGAAGCGATCCGCGAAGGTCTCACGACCGTGCGGCAACCGCAGAAGGACAAGGGGCGGCGCGCCGGCGAACTGCTCCTCGCCGCCCCCTCGCACTCCGGTGTGCCCGCGCTCGAGACCCTGGGGACCCAGCTGTGGTTCGGTGCCAGCTCGGGTCGGGTCGAGAGCGAGTGGTACGCCGAGTGACCGAGCGGTCCCGGCTGGGACCGTAGCTCAGCGGTCCCGGTCGCCCATGGCCTTCGCGCCCGACAGCAGCTGCGCACAGCGCAGCAGACCGATGTGGCTGTACGCCTGCGGGTGGTTGCCCAGCGCACGCTCCGCGACAGGGTCGTACTCCTCGCTGAGCAGGCCGGTCGGTCCGGCCGCCGCGACCAGCTGCGCGAACAGTGCTTCGGCGTCGTTGCGCTGCCCGACCAGCAGGTAGGCCGCGACCAGCCACGCCGCGCACAGGTGGAAGCCACCTTCGGCGCCCGGCAGGCCGTCGTCGCTGTGGTAGCGGTAGACGGTCGCGCCGCTGCGCAACTCCCGTTCGGTGGCCTGCACGGTCGCCCGGAACCGCTCGTCCTGCGGGTCGACGAGTCCGGTGAGGCCGATGAACAGGGTGGCCGCGTCGAGATCGGTGCCGTCGTAGGCCGAGGTGAACGACTGGACCTCGTCGTTCCAGCCCTTCTCGGTGACCTCCTCGGCGATCTCGTCGCGCAGCGCCGCCCAGCCCTCGCCGGCGGTCCGGCCGAACTTCTCGGCGAGCGTCAGCGCGCGGTCGACGGTCAGCCACCCCATGACCTTCGAGTACACGTGGTGACGGGGCGCGTGGCGGATTTCCCAGATGCCGTGGTCCGGCTCGAACCAGCGCCGTTCGACCGCGGTGACCATCGAGCAGACGAGTTCCCAGTCGCGGTCCGTGAGAGCCCGGTCGTGGGGCACGCCGAGTGCCTCGCGGCTGTGCGCGAGATCGGAGATCAGGTCGACGATCGGGCCGAAGACGTCGAGCTGCACCTGCTGGTTCGCCGCGTTGCCGACCCGCACGGGCCGCGAACCGGCGTATCCGGGAAGAGAGTCGATCACGGCCTCGGGCGGGAGCGGTCCGCCGGCGAGCGTGTACAGCGGGTGCAGGCGTTCGGGGCCGGGCACCGTCTCGAGGACGCGGTGGACCCAGTCGAGATAGTTCTCGGCCTCCTCGAGCGATCCGACCCGCACGAGCGCCTGCGCCGTGAGCGCGGCGTCGCGCAGCCAGCAGTAGCGGTAGTCCCAGTTGCGGACACCGCCGATCTCCTCGGGGAGCGAGGTGGTCGCTGCGGCGAGGATCGATCCCGTCGGTCCGTGGACCAGTCCGCGCAGGGTGAGCGCCGAACGCTTCATGAGATCGGGCTTGAGCGGCGGCAGCTCGAGGCGGGACGCCCACGTGTGCCAGTAGGCCTCGGACTGTGCCCGGCGCTCGACCTCCGGCGCAGGGTGCTCGTCGAGATCATCAGTACCACAACGGAGTTCGAGGACGATGTCGTTCTCGGTGGGATCGACCACGGCGTGGGCCGTCTGGTGCACCCCGTCGGTCGTGATGTCCCACCGCACACCGGGGGAGCGAAGGACGTAGGGCTCGTTGAAGCCCATCACGCGGATGCCGTCGTCCTCGACCTCGAGGGTGACCTGGCCCTGCCCGAACTCCGGTCGCGGCGCGAAGGTCACCACCGCGCTCGCGCGCCCGGTGATCACGCGGGTCAGGTCGGTGCGACCGGCCTCGACATCGTGCGGGAGGTAGTCGATCACCGCGAGCGACGCCCACCGGGTCACCACCGTCATCGTCGAGTCGACGTAGCGCTGGCTGAGAGGCAGTGCCTGGCGGGTCGGACCGATGGTGAAATGACCCGCGGCGTCGCCGCCGAGGAGATGGGCGAACACCGCCGCGGAATCGGGTTCGGGGTGGCACAGCCAGGTGATCGTGCCGTCGGGGGTCACGAGCGCCTTCGAGCGGGGACTCGCGAGCATCGTCAGACGTTCGATCGGCGCGACATGGGCACCGGACAGCCACGTGCGACGTTCCTCGAGCAGGAACGCGAGCGCGGCGATGACCTCTTCGCTGGTGCGGACGCGGTACTCGGCGGCGGTGTCGCCGTCGCCGATCTTCACGCCGACGTCCGGGCCCTGCAGTGAGCGGAAGGCCTTCTCGTCGGTCACGTCGTCGCCGAAGAAGACCGCTGCGGTGGCAGCTTCCTGGTGCCGGATGACATCGAGTGCCTTGCCCTTGTCGGTGGGCACCACGGACAACTCGATCACGGCCTTGCCCTCGGTGACCTGCACGCCCGGCCGGAGTGCGAGGTCGTTCCGTACGAGGTCGAGGGCCTGCTCGGCATCGGCGGGAGCGGCGTTGCGCACGTGCAGCGCGGCGCTCGCGGGCTTGGCCTCCACCCGCACGCCGTCGAACCGGGATGCCACCGAGTGCAGTCCCTCGACGATCGTGGCGAGGAGGTCCCTGGCGTCGGGATCGATCTCGTGCACGAATCCGATGTCGAACTCGGAGCCGTGGCTGCCGACGAGTTTGACCTCGACCGGCAAACGCGACAGAGCGGCGAGATCCTTGAGAGCGCGTCCCGAGATGACGGCAGCGGCCGTCGACGGCAGAGCGGCGAGGCCCCGCAGCGCCCGCACCGCATCGTCGTGCGGGTAGGCCTTCTCGGGGTCGCTCACGATAGGGGAGATGGTGCCGTCGTAGTCGGTCGTCACGAGCAGACGGGGCGTCCGCGCGACAGCCACCAGAGCACGTCGAAGGTCAATCGGAAGATCGTGGGCACTCACCTGATCCACGTTAGGTCAGAGTGGGGCACGAATCCGACCCGGTGTGCATTCCGACCACGTGTTTCCGGTTACAGGACGCGGCGGATCGGACGTCAGGCTTGCGGCGCGAGCGCCGTCATGCTTGCGGCGCGAGCGCCGTCATGCTTCCGACGCGACCGTCTTCGGTGCTCGTGAGCCGTCGCCGAGCAGCAGATCCACGGTCAGTTCGAGCCGGCGGGCGACATCCGTGGCCGACGAACGGCGCGTGAGCCAGGCGACGAGATTCGACAGCCACACGTCGCTGATGACGCGCGCGATGGCGAGCTCTTCCTCGGTGGGTTCGCCGTCGTTCATGGCCCGCGCGAACAACCGGTCCATGAGGGTGCCCACCTGGTCGACCTCGGCGGCGGCGGAGGCGTCGGCAAACATGAACGCCCGCGTCATGGCCTCGGTGAGCAGGGGATCGCGCTGCATGGCCTTGGTGATCAGACTCAGGATGAGGTGCATGCGCTCGAGGGGGCTGTGGCCGGGTGGGATCCGGCCCTTGCCCTCGATGCGGGCGAATTCACGGCCGAGGGCGGAGACCAGCAGGTGGACCTTGGACGGGAAGTACCGGTAGAGGGTGCCGACCGCGACGTCCGCGCGTTCTGCCACCGCCCGCATCTGCACGGCCTCGTAACCACCCTTGGACGCGAGCGCCAGGGTGGCGTCGAGAATCCGCTTGCGCCGTTCCTTCTGGGCATTGGAACTGAGATCGTCCTCGGTGAGGGCGGTCAGAGTTCCGTGTCCGTTGGCACGGGAGCGGGACGGGGTGGCCATAGATTCGTTTCCTCACGCCTTGACTCTGAATCGGTGTCATATTAGAACACGTTCTAGCAATGATGTCATTCGGAAGGGCGGAAACCGCTGTGAGTATCGCCACGACCGAGGAGCAGCGGGCCGTCCAGGCGTCTGTCCAGGCCTGGTCACGTGCCGTAGATCCCATGTCGACGATACGTCGCGCAGGCGACGCGACGTGGCGCGACGGCTGGTCCTCCCTCGCAGAACTCGGAATCTTCGGCGTCGCCGCCCCGGAGGAGGCGGGCGGTCTCGGCGCGACCACCGTGGACCTGGCCGTCATGCTCGAGCAGGCCGCCTGCGAACTCGCGCCGGGCCCGGTCCTGACGACCGCCGTGGCGGCCCTCGTGTTCGGCCGTGCCGGTGAGACCGTCGCCAAGACGACGGAGCGGCTCGCCGAGGGCGAGGTCCCCACCGCGCTCGCTCTCGACTCGGCCGTGACCGCGGAGTCGGCGGGTGACGGATTCCTGCTGCGCGGTGAGGCCGGACCGGCCGTGGGTGCCGAAGCCGGAATCGCCGTGCTCGTGCGTGTCGACGGCGAGGGTGATCCGGCCGTCGAGAGCTGGGCGCTCGTCGAGGCCGACGATCCGGGTCTGCACATCGAACCGCTCGAGACCATCGACGCCTCCCGTGCGGTGGCCCGCGTCCGCATCGACGGCGCGACGGTCTCGACCGATCGGATCGCGACCGTCCCGGCCGGCTTCGTGCGCGACCTCACTGCCGGCCTCGCCGCCGCGGAGCTGGCCGGTCTCGCCGGTTGGGCGCTGAACACCGCCGTCGAGTATGCGAAGATCCGCGAGCAGTTCGGGAAACCGATCGGTTCGTTCCAGGCCGTCAAGCACATCTGCGCCGAAATGCTCTGCCGCACCGAGAAGATCCGGGCGGTGGCCTGGGATGCGGCGGTCACCGTCGACGCGCAGCCCGACGAACTGCCGATCGCGGCGGCCGCCGCCGCGGCGGTCGCACTCGACGCAGCGGTGCAGACCGCGAAGGATGCGATCCAGGTGCTCGGTGGCATCGGGTTCACGTGGGAACACGACGCGCACTTCTATCTTCGCCGCGCGGTCGCCACCCGCCAGGTGCTCGGCGGTTCCACCGCGTGGCGGTCGCGGCTGACGACCCTGGTCCGCGACGGCGCGCGCCGTCACCTCGGTATCGACCTGTCCGATCGCGAGGAGGAGCGCGTACGGATCCGTGCGGAGGTCGAGAAGATCACCGCTGCACCCGAATCCGAGCGCCGTGTCGCTCTCGCCGAGTCGGGTCTGCTCGCGCCGCACTGGCCGCCGCCCTACGGTCGCGGAGCCGGTGCCGCCGAACAGCTCGTCGTCCAGGAGGAGCTCGCCGCCGTCGGTATCGAACGTCCCGACCTCGTGATCGGCTGGTGGGCGGTTCCGACCGTCCTCGAACACGGAACACCCGAGCAGATCGAGCGTTTCGTCATGCCCACCCTGCGCGGCGACGTGGTCTGGTGTCAGCTGTTCTCCGAACCCGGTGCCGGCTCGGACCTGGCGGCACTGCGCACGAGTGCCGAGAAGGTCGACGGCGGATGGGTGTTGCGCGGGCAGAAGGTGTGGACCTCGCTCGCGCAGCAGGCGGACTGGGCGATCTGCCTGGCCCGCACCGACCGCGACGTCCCCAAGCACAAGGGCATCACGTACTTCCTCGTCGACATGAAGTCGGCGGGCATCACGATCTCGCCGCTGCGTGAGATCACCGGCGACGCGCTGTTCAACGAGGTCTTCCTCGATTCGGTCTTCGTGCCGGACGACTGCGTGGTCGGCAATCTCGGCGACGGCTGGAAGCTGGCCCGCACGACCCTCGCCAACGAACGCGTCGCGATGGGCGGCAAGTCGTCGCTGGGGCCGCGCATCGAGGAACTGCTGGAGCTGTCGACCCCCGGTGATCCTGTCGCCGAGGACCGCATCGCGACGCAGATCGGGGAGGCGACGGTCGGTTCGCTCCTGGATCTGCGGGCAACCCTCGCGCAGCTCGAAGGTCAGGATCCGGGCGCCGCGTCCAGCGTTCGCAAGCTCATCGGTGTGCGGCAGCGGCAGGACACCGCCGAGCTCGCCATGGATCTCGCGGGCGAGGCCGGCTGGGTGGAAGGTCCGCTCACCCGGGAGTTCCTCAACACCCGCTGTCTGACGATCGCCGGCGGAACCGAGCAGATCCTGCTCACCGTGGCGGCCGAGCGGCTCCTGGGCTTGCCGCGCGACTGAGCGGTCCTTCCGCGTGGCGCCCCGTAGTGCTACAACTAGAACACGTTCTATTCGAAGGTGGGTGACGGTGGACTTCGCACGTGACGAGACACAGGAGGAGATCGCCGGTGTGGCGGCCGGTCTCCTGAAACGCGGCCTCACCGACGACGCGTTGTGGGCCGCGCTGGCCGACGCCGACCTGCTCTCGCTCGCCCTGCCGGAGCGTCTCGGCGGATCGGGCCTCGGATTCGGAGAAGTCGCCACCGTGCTCACCGAGATCGGACGCGGAGCCGCGCAGACTCCGGCGCTCGCCACCCTCGGCCTGGGCGTCCTGCCGATCCTCGCGCTCGCCTCCGAACAGCAGCAGGACGACCTGCTCGCCGGCGTCGCCGAAGGGGCCGTGCTCACCGCCGCGCTCGGCGAACCGGGGCGTGCCTTCCCGGAGCGGCCGGCCGCCACGGCGGTCGCCACCGACGGGGGCCACGCGGTCACCGGTTCGTTCGTCGCCGTGCCCTACGCCGATCGGGCACGCGTGGTGCTGCTGCCCACCGACGCGGGGGTGGTCGCGGTGGCTCCCGACGCCGCGGGTGTGAGCCTGCGTCCGAGCCCCACCTCGACCGGCTCTCCCGAGTTCTCGGTGCGCGCCGACGGCGCCGTGGGTGTCCTGCTCGCCGGATCCGGCGCCGACGCCGTGGTGACGCTCCACCGGATCGCGCTCGCCGCCGTGGCGGCCTTCGCCGACGGACTGCTCTCCGGGGCGACCGAACTCACCGCGAAGCACGTCAGCGAGCGGCATCAGTTCGGCAAGCCGCTCGCGACCTTCCAGGCCGTCGCGCAGCAGATCGCCGACGTCTACGTCACCGCCCGCACCCTGCACGTCGCGGCGCTGTCGTCGGTCTGGCGCCTGGCCGAAGGTCTCGACGCCGCGGACGATCTCGACGTCACCGCCTACTGGATCGCCGCCGAACTGCCACCGGCGATGCGGGTGCTGCACCATCTGCACGGCGGCGTCGGGGTGGACGAGACCTATCCGCTGCACAAGTACTCGTCGACCGCCAAGGACCTCGCCCGGTTGCTCGGCGGCGCTTCGTACCGACTCGACCTCGTGGGGGCCCGGTGTTCATCGATCTGACCGACGACCAGCGCGCCCTGCAGGCCGAACTGCGGCGCTACTTCGGCAGCCTCGTCTCACCCGAGGAGGCCGCGATCATGCGCACGGAGCGGCACGGCCCCACCTACCGCGAGGTCGTGCGTCGCATGGGCAAAGACGGTTGGCTCGGCGTCGGCTGGCCCGTCGAGTTCGGCGGCCGCGGCTTCGGCGACGTGGAACAGCAGATCTTCGCCAACGAGGCCGTCCGCGCCGACGTGCCGTTGCCGAGCGTCACCCTGCAGACCGTCGGCCCGACCCTGCAGGTCTACGGCACCGACGAGCAGAAGCGGAAGTTCCTGCCTGCCATCCTCGCCGGTGAGGTGCACTTCGCGATCGGCTACTCCGAACCCGAGGCCGGTACCGACCTCGCGGCTCTGCGCACCACGGCGGTCCGCGACGGCGACCACTACATCGTCAACGGGCAGAAGATCTTCACCACCGGGGGACACGACGCCGACTACATCTGGCTCGCCGTCCGCACCGGCCCCGCCGAGTCGCGTCACCGCGGCATCTCCGTGCTCATCGTCGACACCAAGGATCCCGGCTTCAGCTGGACCCCGATCATCACGTGCGACGGTGCCCACCACGTCAACGCCACCTACTACAGCGACGTGCGCGTTCCCGTCGAGATGCTCGTCGGCGAGGAGAACAAGGGGTGGAAGCTCATCACCACCCAGCTCAACCACGAACGCGTCATGCTCGGCCCGGCCGGTCGCGTCGCCGGCATCTACGACCGGCTCGTCGAGTGGGTCCGCGCCCACGAACTCCAGGACCGTCCCGAGGTGCGACGCGCACTCGGCGAGATCCACGCGACCTGGCGACTCAACGAACTGCTCAACTGGCAGGTCGCGGCGAGCAGCAACGACGCCGTGGACATCGCCGACGCCTCGGCGACCAAGGTGTTCGCCACCGAGCGGATCCAGCGCGTCGGTCGCCTAGCCGAGGAAATCGTCGGTGCCTTCGGTGATCCGGCCGACGACGACACCGCCGATCTGCTCCGCTGGCTCGACATGATGGCCAAACGCAATGTCGTCATCACCTTCGGTGGTGGCGTCAACGAGGTGATGCGCGAACTGATCGCCACCGCCGGTCTGGGCATGCCGCGGGTACCTCGGTGACACAGGAGAATTCGGTGATGCAGGAGAATGCGGTGACACGACATTCGGGGACACGAGATGTTCCGGGGAAGACCCCCGAGGAGATCCTGCAGGCTGCCGAGAAGGTACGCGGCGACGGCCCGTCCGCGCCGCGACCCGGGCGCGATCCGGTGAACATGCCGATGATCCGCAACTGGCTCGAGGCGATCGGCGACGACAACCCGATCTACACCGACGAAACCGCGGCGATCGCGGCCGGTCACGGCGGTCTCGTGGCCCCGCCCGCGATGGCGCAGGTGTGGACGATGCGCGGCCTCGGCGCCGAACGCGAGAAGGACGACCCGCTCGGCCGGATGACGCAGATCCTCGACGACGCCGGCTACACCTCGGTGGTCGCCACCAACTGCGACCAGATCTACCACCGCTACCTGCGCCACGGCGAGCAGGTGACGATCGAATCCACCCTCGAGGACGTCGTCGGCCCGAAGCGGACCGGGCTCGGGGAGGGCTGGTTCTTCACCACCCGCAACCTGTGGAAGGTCGGCGACGAAGTCGTCGCCGAGATGCTCTTCCGCATCCTGAAGTTCGCGCCGCCGTCGAAGGACGAGAGCGCAGAGACGCCGCAGGACCGGCCCGCCTCCACGGTTCCCGACGATCTCGACCCCACCCGGATGCTCCGCCCGTCCGTCTCCCGCGACACGCAGTTCTTCTGGGACGGTGTGGCCGCCCACGAACTGCGCATCCAGCGACGCCCCGACGGCACCCTGCAGCACCCACCCGTCCCGGCGCTCTGGCTCGACAAGTCGGAGACCACCGACTACGTCGTATCCTCCGGTCGCGGAACGGTGTTCAGCTTCGTCGTCCACCACGCACCCGAGGTGCCGGGGCGGCAGGTGCCCTTCGTCGTCGCACTCGTCGAACTCGACGAGGGTGTCCGGATGCTCGGTGAACTCCGCGACGTCGAACCCGGGCAGGTACGCATCGGGATGCCGGTCGAGGTCGCCTTCCTCGATTTCCCCGGCGACGACGAGACCGGCGGGCAGCCGTGGACCCTGTACGCCTGGAAGCCGATCGAGGAGGACGTGTGAGCACCCCGACCGTCACGACGGGCGAGAGCCTGCCCTCCCTCGAGATCCACGCCGATCCCACCTTCATCGTGTCGACGGCCTTGGCCACACGCGACTTCCAGGACGTGCACCACGACCGCGACAAGGCGCAGCAGCGCGGATCGAAGGACATCTTCGTCAACATCCTCACCGACACCGGACTCGTGCAGCGCTACGTCACCGACTGGGCCGGCCCCCGCGCGGTGGTGAAGTCGATCTCGCTGAGACTGGGTGTGCCCTGGTACGCCTACGACACCCTGACCCTCTCGGGCACCGTTGCGTCCGTCGAGGGCGGACTGGTCACCGTCGACATCACCGGTACCAACAGTCTGGGCAAGCACATCACGGCCACAGCCACTTTCGTGATCGGAGGCACCGCATGAGCGGCCTGTCGGGTGCAGCGGCGATCGTCGGCATCGGCGCGACCGACTTCTCGAAGGACTCCGGCCGCAGCGAACTCCGTCTCGCGGCCGAGGCGGTGCGCGCCGCCCTCGACGACGCGGGACTGACCCCGGCCGACGTCGACGGTCTGGTCTCGTTCACGATGGACACCAACACCGAAGTGGCCGTGGCCCGTTCGATGGGGATACCTCATCTGAAGTTCTTCTCCCGCATCCACTACGGCGGCGGTGCGGCGTGCGCGACGGTGCAGCAGGCGGCGATGGCCGTCGCGACCGGCGTGGCCGACGTGGTGGTCGCGTACCGGGCATTCAACGAGCGGTCCGGCGCGCGGTACGGACAGGTCAACACCGCCCTTGCCGCGCAGGTGAATTCGTCGGGCACCGACAACGCGTTCTCCTACCCGCACGGGCTGAGCACACCGGCCTCGTTCGTCGCGATGGTCGCGCAACGCTACATGCACGTCTCCGGGGCGACGAGCGCCGACTTCGGCGCCGTGGCGGTCGCCGATCGGGCCCACGCCGCGACCAACCCGAAGGCGTTCTTCCACGGTAAGCCGATCACGCTCGAGGACCACCAGAACTCGCGATGGATCGCCGAGCCGCTGCACCTGCTCGACTGTTGCCAGGAATCGGACGGCGGCGTCGCCATCGTCGTCACCAGCGCCGAGCGGGCGAAGGACCTGAAGCAGACCCCGGCGGTGATCGCGGCCGCGGCGCAGGGGAGCGGCCCCGACCAGTACATCATGACCAGCTACTACCGCGACGGGCTCACGGGCCTGCCGGAGATGGGGATCGTCGGCGACCAACTGTGGGAGCAGGCGGGCATCGGACCGCAGGACATCGCCACGGCGGTGCTCTACGACCACTTCACCCCGTACGTGCTCATGCAGCTCGAAGAACTCGGATTCTGCGAACGCGGAGAGGCCAAGGACTTCGTCGCCGACGGCATCCAGGTGGGTGGGCGGCTGCCGATCAACACCCACGGCGGTCAGCTCGGCGAGGCCTACATCCACGGCATGAACGGCATCGCCGAGGGCGTCCGGCAGATCCGCGGCACGGCCGTCAACCAGGTCGACGACGTCGGCCACGTCCTGGTCACGGCAGGAACAGGAGTTCCGACCTCGGGTCTGGTGCTGTCGCGGTCCTGACGCCGTTTCCCTCCCACCGACGGGCGGGCGTGCCTACGATGAGGGCTCACATTCCGGTGGGACCTTGTGGGAGGACCCGTGTCGGTCACGGACGGGCATGTCGTGCATCCGACCCGCGAACAGCGGGTCCAGAACGGTCTCGCCGCTCGGAGGGTCACTCCCGTCGAGTCGCTCGCCGAACTCGGGAAGTCGTCCCGGGATCCGATCGTCCTGCTCGAGAGTCAGGCGCAGACCCGCGTTCCGCAGCTCGTCCCGGTGCGTTACGGCCGCATGGCGACATCGGCGTTCGCGTTCTACCGCGGCGCCGCGCTCGTGATGGCCGACGACCTGTCGCGCACACCGAACAGCGGTCTGCACACGCAACTGTGCGGCGACGCCCACGCGAGCAATTTCGGTCTGTTCGCTACCCCGGAACGCAGAACGGCCTTCGACGTCAACGACTTCGACGAGACCTATCCGGGACCGTTCGAATGGGACGTCAAGCGTCTGGTCGCGAGCCTCGAGATCGCCGGTCGCGACAACGGGTTCACCGCGAAGGAACGCCGGAAGATCACCCGCGCATGTGCGTCGGAGTACCGCGAGACCATCTGCAGACAGGCGCAACTCGGGAACATGGCGGTGCGCTACGCGCATCTCGATCCCACCACCGAGATGGCGGAGCTCGGCGACAAGCTGACCACCCGGATGGAGAAGCGCACCCGCAAGGCGCTCGAAAAGGCCTCACGGCGCGACAGTCTCCAGGCGCTGGAGAAACTCACCACCGTCGTCGACGGCCGCCGCCGGATCATCAGCGACCCGCCGCTCATCGTGCCCGTCGAAGAGGTCTTCGCCGACCTCGACGCCGAAGCGATCTACGACGAACTGCACGACCGTGTCCGCTCGTACCGGGCGACGCTGCAGTGGGACCGCCGGGTCCTCCTCGAACAGTTCGAACTGGTCCAGGCCGCGCGGAAGGTCGTCGGAGTGGGCAGCGTCGGCACGCGGGCGTGGATCCTCCTGCTGCGGGGTGCGGACGACGACGATCCGCTGTTCCTCCAGGCGAAGGAGGCCCAGCGGTCGGTGCTGTCGTACTACGTCGACGGTCCGACCTTCCGGAACGAGGGCGAACGCGTCGTCAACGGTCAGCGGCTGATGCAGTCCGCGAGCGACATCTTCCTCGGCTGGCAGCAGGGTGCCGGAGCCGACGGCGTGAACCGGGACTTCTACATACGCCAACTCCGCGACGGCAAGGGTTCGGCGGTGATCGAGGAGATGGTGCCCAAGGGCATGAAACTCTACGGCCGACTCTGCGGCCGGGTCCTCGCCTGTGCCCACGCCCGGGCCGGCGACCGGATCGCGCTGGCTGCCTATCTCGGTACGGACGAGGAGTTCGACGAGGCGCTCTCGTCGTTCGCGGTGTCCTACGCCGACCGCAACGAACGCGACCTGCAGGCGCTGCACGAGGCCGTCGAACAGGGACGAGTGAAGGTCCGGACCGGACTCTGATCCCCCTTCGTGTCCCGGACACGTCCGCTGTCCGGGACTCACTCACCTGTCCTCTCTCCCGGCGCGGTACAAGGGAGGCGATCACGCGCCGACGGAAGGACGTCATGATGGGTTTCGAGGGCAGGGTCGCATTCGTGACGGGAGCGGCGCGAGGCCAAGGACGCTCGCACGCCGTCGCATTCGCCGAAGCGGGGGCCGACGTGGTCGTCTGCGACCGGTGCTCCGACTCACCGGTGGTGGGATATCCGCTGGCGACCGAGGAGGACCTGGCGGAGACGGTGCGACTCGTCGAGGCGACCGGTCGCCGGGTCGTCTCGGCGACACTCGACACCGCCGACCGTCCGGCGATGGACGCTCTGGTCGCCCGTGCCCACGCCGAACTCGGGCGGATCGACATCGCGGTCGCCAATGCCGGGGTGTCGGTGGCGGCACCGGTGCACCGGATGCCGCAACAGATGTGGGACGAAGCGATCTCGTCCAATCTCACCGGGGTGTTCAACACCGTCGCCGCGGTCGCGCCCGGGATGATCGAGCGCGGCTACGGACGCATCGTCACGGTGTCGTCGATGCTCGGCCGAGCGGGCAACACCAACATGGCCGCATATGCGGCGTCGAAATGGGGCGTCATCGGCCTGACGAAGAGCGCGGCCCTGGACCTCGCGCAGAACGGCATCACCGTCAACGCCGTCGCCCCGGGCAACATCTCCACGCCGATGATCCACAACGACGCGCTCTACGGGATGTTGCGGCCCGACCTCGAAGAGCCGACCGCCGACGATGTGGCCCCGGTGTTCGCCTCCCTGCACGCACAACCGGTGCCGTGGCTCGACCCGGCCGAGATCACCCGTGCGGTCCTGTTCTTCGCCGACGAGGCGTCCGCACACATCTCCGGCACCGTGTTGCCGATCGATGCCGGCAACGCCGCCCGGGTGACGGGCTGAGCGATCCGCCTGACGGAGCGATGAGAAAACCTGTCGAACCGTGTCGGTCTCTTCGTGCACACTGTGCTCACCACCACAGTCAGGGAGAAACTCATGGCCGACGCCATAGTTGCAGAAGGACTGATCAAGACATACGGGCAGGTCAGAGCGCTCGACGGGGTCGATCTGCGGGTGCCGGAGGGGACGGTCACCGCGCTGCTCGGTCCCAACGGCGCCGGTAAGACCACCACGGTGCGGGTGCTGACGACACTGCTCGTCCCCGACGCCGGTCGCGCCGAAGTGGCGGGATACGACGTCCTCACCGAGGCGCGGGAGCTCCGTTCCCGGATCGGAGCGTCGGGGCAGTACGCGGCGGTCGACGAATATCTCACGGGGTTCGAGAACCTCGAGATGGTCGGCCGGCTGTACCACCTCGGCGTCAAACGGAGTCGCCTCCGCGCCCGCGAGCTCCTCGAACAGTTCGACCTCGAGGAAGCGGGCGATCGCCCGGTGAAGGGTTATTCGGGCGGTATGCGACGCCGCCTCGACCTCGCCGGTGCGCTCGTCGCCGATCCTCCGGTGTTGTTCCTCGACGAACCCACGACGGGTCTCGATCCGCGGGCGCGCCTCGGGTTGTGGGACGTCATCGACACCCTCGTACAGCGCGGCACGACGCTGTTGCTGACGACGCAGTACATGGACGAGGCCGAACGCCTCGCCGACGACATCGTCGTGATCGATCGGGGCGCGGTCATCGCCCGCGGCACGGCCGACGAGCTCAAGAGCCGCGTCGGTGGCGAACGTATCGAACTCGCCGTGACCGACGCCGACCAGCGAGACCGAGCGGTCCGTGAGCTCGAATCGGTGGCGGCTGGGGAGATCAGGGTCGAGCGCAGCACCGGTCGTATCACCGTGCCGGTCAGCGGCGACTCGGGCGGCGGAACCGACGGGCTCGTGGCGGCGCTGGGGAAGCTGTCGGCCGCGGGCATCCGGGTCTCCGACGTTGCTCTGCGGAAACCGACCCTCGACGACGTGTTCCTCACGCTCACCGGTCGCGGGACGGACGAGAAGGTCGAGGAGGCGGTGTCGTGAACACACTCGAGATGGTCGCATCCGACGGCCTGACCATCGCCAAGCGCAACATGATCAAGATCAAGCGTGTGCCGGATCTGTTGGTCTTCACGACGTTGTCGCCGATCATGTTCGTGCTGTTGTTCGCCTACGTCTTCGGCAGTGCGATCGACGTCCCCGGCATCTCGTACCGGGAGTTCCTCATCGCAGGTATCTTCACCCAGACGGTCATCTTCGGGTCCACCTGGACGGGCCTCGGGATGGTCGAAGATCTGCAGAAGGGCATCATCGACCGGTTCCGATCGCTGCCGATGGCCCCGTCCGCGGTACTCATCGGCCGTACCAGCACCGACGTGCTGATCAACGTGCTCAGCCTCGTGGTGATGTCGTTGACCGGTCTCCTCGTGGGGTGGCGGATCAACACCTCGCTGGGCGAGGCGCTCGCCGGCTACCTGTTGCTGCTGCTGTTCGCCTACGCTCTGTCGTGGGTGATGGCCGTGATCGGCATGTGGATCCGCACACCGGAGGTCTTCAACAACGCGAGTTTCATGGTGATCTTCCCGCTGTCGTTCATCGCCAACACGTTCGTCGACCCGTCGTCGATGCCGACGGTGCTGCGCGTCATCGCCGAGTGGAATCCCATCTCGGCGGTCACGCAGGCGGTCCGCGAACTGTTCGGCAACACCAATCCCATGGTGCCGCCGCCCGACGTGTGGCCCCTGCAGAATCCGGTCCTCGCGTCGCTGATGTGGACAGCGTTGATGCTGATCGTGTTCGTGCCGTTCGCGATCCGCAGGTACCAGAAGGCCGTCAGCCGCTGACGGTCGGCGTCCGGCCGGCGGGCGGGTTCATCCCGGGTAGGGCGCGTACTGGCGCTGACGCAACAGTGTCGCCAGGTGCACGGCGTTGCGGGCGACGGATTCGGTGGTCGAGCGCACCGCTTCGGGGATCTCGTCGAGATCCTTGAAGTCGGTGCCCGACATCGCCTCGCCGTTCCAGTAGGTCGAGCCCTGCGCGGGGATCGAGAAACCGATGTCGTTGAGACTCTGGAACAGGTCGGCGACGATCTTGTGCGCGCCGTCCTCGTTGCCGACGACTGCGGCGATCCCGACCTTGCCCACCATGCGTGGACGGTTCTCGTCATCGGTGTTCGACAGTTCGGCATCGAGCCGCTCGAGGACACGTTGGGCGACGCTCGACATGTGTCCCACCCAGGTCGGTGTGGCGACGAGCAGGATGTCGGCCGAGACGATGCGCTCGACGATCTCCGGCCACTGATCCCCGTCGCCCATGTCGGCTTCGACACCGGGCTTGACGTCGAAGTCGACGACTCGGACGGTTTCGACGCTGACGTCGTGCTTCGACAGTGCGTCGAACACGTGCGCCACCATCTTGTCGGTGCTGGACTCGGCGGGGGACGGCTTGAGCGTGCAGTTCAGGGCCACGGCGTGCAGTGCTGTCATGCGCCCGGGATACCCGAGTTACACCACGACAATCAGCTGCAGCACGACAATCAGCTGCAGCACGACAATCACCTACAGCACGACAGTCAGCGACCGCGTGCGGCCGCCCAGCCGTCGATCGCCGTCGAGAACTCGAACGAGGTGGGCAGCAGCGCCATCTGGTCGGCCGGACCGGGCTGCAACGGGCCGAGCTCCTCGAGGCTGTGGTTCGCGGTGGTGAAGTGCTCGAACTGCAGGTCGGTGTGGGTGAGGGCGTCCCGCAGCGGCTCGACCTGCGCACAGCTGATGTTCAGATCCTTGTCGGAGCAGGTGAGCAGCACCGGGGTGTCGGCTGCCAGCTCCGCGGCAAGCACGGCCGGGTCGAGCTGGTCGGACTCGAAGAGGAACTTCGCGTTCGCGGGGTTCATGCCGAACTGCGCGAGGATCGGGTGCAGATCGGTGGGGAAGGCCCCGGTCGTCCGCAGCGACTCGACGGCACGCGACAGGTCGGCCCGGACCGCCTCGCCGTCGGGGCCGAGCTGCCCGGAATCCACCACGGCATTCAGCTGGACGGTCAGCAGGTCCAGGTAGCGCATCGGCAGCGGAGCGAGAAGTGCGAAGCCGCTTCCGATACTGCGATCGGCGAGTGCGAGGGCGGTCAGTGCACCCTCGCTGTGTCCGAGGACGAGAATCTCCTCGGGGGAGACTCCGGTGCGTTCGGCGAGCAGACGCACCGCCGCCTCGGCGTGGTCGACCTGCTCGGTGAAGCCGTACTCGCCGATGGTCTCGACCGTGTAGGACCCGAGACCCGTCTCACCGGCCCCGATCTTGTCGAAGCGCAGGCTCGCGATGCCGTGGGCGGCGAGTGCGTCCGCGGTGCGCACCAGGGTGTCGGACGCGAAGCCGGGCTGGTTGCCGTTGCGATCGGTGGGGCCGCTGCCCGGGAGCAGCAGTGCGGCGGCGACCGCGGCTCCGTCCGGGTTGCGGAGGCTGCCGTGGAAGGTGGTGCCGTCGGCCTCGAAGGTCACCGGGGCGTCGGTGCCGTTCGACACGGCGACCGAACCCGTGTCGGGAAGGGCCACCGCGGTTCCCGCGAGTGTCACACCTCCCGCGAGAACCAGCACGGGCACAGCAGCAGCACCGATCCACCTTCGCATGTTCCGCATGGTGCGAACCCTAGCAAAGGACTGCGCTGTGCCCGTGGTGAGCGAGGACGCCCGTGGGAGATCAGGGGAGCAGGGTGTCGATGAAGGTGTTGCTGAACACCCGATGCGGATCGAGACGGTTGTAGACCGCGCGAGCCGAATCCCAGTTCTCGTCCGACGGAACACCTTCCCGGTAGGTGTCGGGCAGGCCTTGCGTCAGGATCTGCTCGTCGGTGTACGGCAGGTCGGGACCGAACGCCCAGCCCTTCGACCATTCCGGCCGGAAGGTCGAGTCGCTTCCGTTGTACCGCTGCCGCATCCACTGCTCCATCTCCCGGTAGAAGGCGAACATGCCGGGAGTTCCCGGGACACCGAGAACGTTGAGCCAGATGGCGGTGTCCCAGTCCGGGTGGTCGGGACGCGGACGGGTCGACGCGATCGTCGGCGGTCCGGCCGACGGGACGAGGACGTCCTCCGGCCGATCCAGTCCGCAGCAACGGATTTCGACCGGACCGTTGAGAGGGAACTGTCCCAGGCTGCGGTAGTGCTCGATGCGCTCGGAGAACCAGTGCGCGAAGTCGTGGATCACGTTGGCGATGTTGGCGCGGTTCGTGAGCACCGCACCGCCACCCTCGGTCAGTCGCAGGGTGGTCGCCTTGATGTAGAACTGCAGATCCTTCGACCAGCCCCAGATGTCGGACGATCCCGTCGCCGCGAGACCGGCCACGGTCACGCCGTAGTAGGTCTGCCCGAAAGCCGGTGCGATCGACGTGTTCCCGGCCGTGATCTGCCCCAGCAGGTCGGTGATCGGTTCGGGCACGTTGTCGGAGAACGGGTAGTTGTACGGTCCGGTCACCTCGCGCGAGGTGGGCGGTTTCTCCGGTGCGAGCGACCACACCTTCATCCACGGACGTTCCGTGAACGGATACCAGATCGCCTCGGCCCGCCCCGCCGAATCGACGAACGACTCGAAGGTCCGTCCCGGCGCGCCGGCGGGTGAGAACAGTTCCTGCCAGGTGATGTCGGTGAAGGACTGGCAGCGCATGCGGTAGTTCGGCCCGGCCTGCAGTGTGACGGACGTGATGAACGTCCGGCCGAGATGCGTGAGCAGCGGGGTGATCTCGGGATCGGCGCGGGTGAAGGTGCGCAGCGCGTAGGCACTGCCGTCCCACACGACGGCCGTCAGTTCGGTCACGAGATTGCTCAGCGAACCGAAGGTGTGCCCGGGAAGGGTGGATTCGCCGTTCGCGGGCAGCGCGGCACCGTGCGCGTTGACGGCGAGTGCTCCGGCGATCGACAACACGCCGGGCGCAGGAAGATTCGCGAGACCGAGACCGTGGTTCTGCAGTGCCGTGGTGATGGCGTCGAGTGTCGCGCCGGGACCTGCCGTGACGGTCGCGGGGGAGCCGCCGGGGTTCACCTGGACCCCGTTGAGGTGAAGCATGGTGTCGGCGAGGATCACCCGGTCGACGGGTGCACCGTTGACGATCGTCAGCGGTGTCCAGCCGTGCATGGCCCCGCGCGGGCGGATGGTGTATCCGTTCTCGTGCGCCCAGTTCACCAGGCGCACCACGTCGTCGGGGGTGCGAGGCGCGCAGGTCCAGATGGCGTCCAGCATGATCTCTTTCGACCAGTTCTGGTATGCCTGCTGGTAGAGGTCGATGCCGGCGGGGAACGCCGGAGGAGTGGGGAGCGTCGAGGCCGCGGACCCGGAAGGGACGGCGTGCACCGGGGTCCACCCACCGAGGGCGGAGACCGCCAGCGCGCCGGCGCCGGCCGCGAGGAAGCCGCGCCGCGACAGGCGCGGCGACGAATCACGAAGTGTCATATTCGAATGTCGCTCTTTCGGGAGGGCGTGGCGATCACGCCACGGTGAGTACCACGTCGGCCAGGGCAGGGGCGAGGTCGCGTTCGACGACGGAGGCGGTCACGAGCTTGCGGTCGCCGTCGTTCCACACGCGCACTCGGAGGGTCTCGCCGGGGAAGACCACGCCGGCGAACCGGGCGCGGAATCCCTTCACGCGCGAAGCGTCCGCGTCGAGCAGGCCGTCGGTCACCGCCTTGCACACGATGCCGTAGGTGCACAGCCCGTGCAGGATCGGCGCCGGGAAGCCCGCCGCGGATGCGAACTCGGGATCGGAATGGAGGGGATTGCGGTCGCCGCACAGCCGGTACAGCAGCGCCTGCTGCGGGAGGGTCGGCACGTCGAACTCGGCGTCCGGCTCACGATCGGGGTACTCCACCGACTCCGACGGACCACGCTCACCGCCGAAACCGCCCTCACCGCGGGCGAAGATCGACGACCGTGCGGTCCACAGGGGATTGCCGTCGAGATCCTCGGTCACCGATTCCTGCACGACGACCGCGGCCTTGCCCTTGTCCCACACCTCGGCGATACGGGTGATCGTGCGGCCCTTGCCCGAAGCGGGGATGGGCGCGTGCACGGTCACCTCCTGACTGCCGTGGACGACCTTGGCGAGATCGATCTCGATCCCGGGGAACGAGACCTTCGGCGGCTCGACCTGGTGGAAGGTCGCGGCGACAGTCGCGAAGGTGGGGAGTACCTGAGGGTCCTTGTCCCGGAGGTAACGCAGTTCGCCCGCGTCGGTGGGGTGGGACCCGGCGCCGATGCCGAGGTTGTAGAGCTGGACATCGGTGCTGCTCCACTCGAACTCCTGGGCGGGCAGTTCGGCTCCGACGGCAACCGAGGGATCGATGGGCACGGGCGCTTCCTTTCTACGACACGAACGCGGGTCGATCGGGTCACACGGTGTCGGCGGATTCTCGCAGTTCCTCGGCACGTTCGTCACGCGTGCGGTCCAGGATGTCGAGGGCCGCCAGATAACCGAAGGTCATCGCCGGTCCGATGGTGGCGCCGGGCCCGGCGTAGGTGTGACCCATGACCGGGGAACTGGCGTTGCCGGCCGCGTACAGGCCGTCGATCACGCTGCCGTCCTCGCGCACCACTCGGCCGTGGACGTCGGTGACGAGCCCGCCCTTGGTGCCGAGATCGCCCGGGACCACCGTGAACGCGTAGAACGGGGCCTTGTCGACCACGCCGAGGCTCGGATTCGGCTTGTTGCGCGGATCTCCGTAGTAGTGGTCGTAGTGGGATTCGCCGCGGCCGAAGTCCTCGTCCTTGCCGGCACGCGCGAAGCCGTTGAAGCGTTGCACCGTCTCGGTGAGGGCATCGGCCGGTACCCCGATCTTCTCGGCGAGTTCGGCGACGGAACCGGCCTTGACGAGCACTCCGGCCTCGAGCCACCGGCGAGGGAAGGGGGTGCGGGGGGTGATTCCGGCGAAGGTGTAGCGGTCGCGGTAGCGCTGATCGAGGATCAGCCAGCTGGGGATGTTCTCGCCCGGTCCCTCACCGCGTCCGTGCTCGCCGCCGTACATCGCGTGCGTCGCCTCGACGTAGGGCGCCGACTCGTTGACGAAGCGCTTGCCCGCCGCGTTGACCATCAGGCACCCGGGAAGGCTGCGCTCCGACAACGCGAACCACGGGCCGCCGGTGAGCGTGAAGGACGGACCCCACCAGGCGTCGTCCATGAAATCGACTGCGGCGCCGAGCTTCTGTCCGGCGCGGATGCCGTCGCCGGTGTTGGCCTTCGCACCGACGGTCCACTCGGTGCCGATCGGCTGACGCTGGTACTGTGCCCGCATCTCGGCGTTGTGCTCGAAACCGCCGCTCGCGAGGATCACGCCCTTGCGGGCACGGATGACGCGTTTCTCGCCGTTCGCGACCACCTCGACGCCGCGCACGACGCCGTCCTCGACGACGAGATCGGTGAGCGCCGTCTCCAGCAGCAGGGGTACACCGGCGTCGCGCAGACCGATCCGCAACCCGGCCATGAGAGCCTGGCCTCGGACGAGCAGGTGCTTCTTGGTGATGTTCGCCCAGACGAAACGGGCGCCGACCCGCATGGCGCGAACAGGTCCGCGCGGGTTCCGCATGAGCAGGTTCAGCCACTTGTAGTCGGCCTGGGTGATGACGAAGTTCTTGGGAGCGCGCGCGTAGTCGGGTTCGAGGAGAGCGAGATCCTCACCGAGACGGCGACCGTCGAACGGTGTCGGTTCCACCGAACGGCCACCGGGACGCCCGCCGGGCGCCTCGGGGTAGTAATCGGAATAGCCCGGCACCCACTGCAGTTCGAGTGCGCTGTTCTTCAGGACGAAGGAGAGCATCTCCGGTCCGCGATCGATGTAGGTGTCGATCTTCTCGGCGGGCACGTCGTCGCCGATGATGCTGTGGAGGTACTTCCGGGCTTCTTCGGGGGTGTCGTCCACCCCGGCGGCCTTCAGTGCCTCGTTGTTGGGGATCCACACACCGCCGCCCGATCGGGCGCTCGACCCGCCGTAGCGCGGCGCCTTCTCGATCAGGACCACGTCGGCGCCCTTGCGGGCTGCGGTGATGGCGGCGGTCATTCCGCCGGCACCGCTGCCGACGACAACGATGTCGTACTCCTGCTTCGTCATGTAGAACACGTTATAGAAATGGCGGTGCCGAGTCCATCCCCGAATGCGAAGAGTCCTGGACGTGAAGCGAAGACGCAGTGACGTCGGGACTGGAACGCGATATCGCCGGCCGACGACGAGCGACGGCACCGTCCGATGGGGACGGTGCCGTCGCGGGGTCGATCGGGGTCGGAATCGGTCAGGTGGGCGATCCGTCCGATACGGGAAGGGTGCCGTCGAGCACGGCCCGGTCGATGCTCTCCCGAAGCTGCGGACACCCCTCGCGCGGTGTGATGGACGAGCCTCGGAGCGAGGCGGTCTCGCGGAAGGTCGGGCACACGGTGTCCGGATCGTCCTGCCACTGCACGCTCGTGTGCGACAGGCTGTTCTTGCGCACCAGCACGCAGGTGCCGCACTCGCGGCACTGCACCTCGTGCTGACCCGAATCCAAATAGTTGATCTTGTCGATCGCGGTCTGGGCGGCGACGGCCTCGGCCCGCTCGGGCCATTGGGAGAAGTCCGGGGACTTCGCCCAGCTGCTCCGCCGGGTCGAGGCACTCATCGTCACACCTCCGCTTCCTGCTTGCCTTGTTCTTCCTCGCGCTTCTTGCGCTCGAGATTCTCGGCGACCTCCTTCTCCCAGGCCTCGTTGGCCTTGGCGGTGTCGACCTCGAACTCGAAGCGGCCCGTCATCTTCTCCGTCACGTCGGCGACGTCGACGTAGAACTGCTCGTACCAGCGACGGAGCTGGTAGACCGGACCGTCCTCATCGCACAGCAGGGGATTCTCGATCTTTGTCTTGTTCTTCCAGATCTCGACGTCCTGCAGGAAGCCCTCGCCGACACCCTCGGTGAGCTTGGCGGCCAGCACGTCGGACTGCTCGGGTGACATGCCCTGAGGCTTCTTGACGATGATGCCGTACTGCAGCATGAACGAATCGTGCGTGATCGGGTAGTGGCAGTTGATCAGCACGGATTCGGTCCGGTATCCGCCGTAGTCGTTCTTCAGCGGATTGATCATGTAGGAGGGGCCGTAGTAGGCCGCGTACGACTCGAGCGTCGACTCCAGTCCGTACTGCGTCGCCATGCCCTTGTCCGGCCGGCCGCGGGTGTTGAGGTACTGCTCGGCGATGTGCCCCTCGAAGACGTTCTTGAAGAACGTGGGGAAGGCGTAGTGGATGTAGAAGAAGTGCGCCATGTCGACGACGTTGTCGATGATCTCGCGACAGTTGGAACCTTCGATCCGGATCTGGTTCCAGGTCCAGTCCGTCCACTCGTCCGAGCCGTACTGCTCGATCTCGGGGATGGTGACCTCCGCAGGCGGAGTGTTTCCCTCGGGGTCGTTCCACACGAACAGTTGGCCGTGCTTCTCCATCGTGATCCACGAACGGGTGCGGGCCAGCGGGGGAACGCGCTTGGCGTACGGGATGTCCGTGCACTTGCCGTTGCCACCCCAGCGCCAGTCGTGGAACGGGCACGCAACCGAATCGCCCTTGATCTCGCCCTGTGACAGGTCGCCGCCCATGTGGCGGCAGTACGCGTCGAGCACCTTCAGGTCGCCGTTGCTGTCGGCCCACACCACGAGTTTCGTGCCGAAGGCCTCGACGGCATGAGGCTTGCCGTCCTTGAACGTGCGACTGAGGCCGAGGCAGTGCCAGCCTCGCGCGAAACGCGTCCGGACCTCTCCGACGTCGATCTCGCGAATCTGTGCCATGTCCGCTCACTTCCTTCCGGAAATCTCTTCTAGAACACGTTATAGAATTCGCGTCGCGAGGGGAAGGGTTCGGGGACTTTGGTCCCGCCATAGGGATTGTCTACCTGCGAGTGTGCCGAGTCTCGACACGAATAAGAACATGTTCTAGTCTCGGTACAAGCGATCAATTCCTGAACAGACGGGAGCGTCCAGTGGGTGACCACGACAGCCACGAGGTACTGCAGCGGATCGACGCTCTGCTGCCTACGCTGCGAGAACGTGCGCAGGAGGCCGAGAATCTGCGCCGGGTGCCCGACGACTCGATCAAGGAGCTCCAGGAGGCCGGCTTCTTCAAACTTCTGCAACCGGCCCAGTGGGGTGGATACGAGGCCGATCCCGTCACCTTCTTCACCGCGGTGCGCAACATCGCGAGCGCATGCGGCTCGACCGGATGGGTCTCCGGCATCATCGGCGTCCACAACTGGCACCTCGCACTCTTCGACCAACAGGCCCAGGAAGAGGTCTGGGGCGACGACACCGACGTCCGCATCTCGTCGTCCTACGCGCCCATGGGAGCCGGTGAGGTCGTCGACGGCGGATACAAGGTCAACGGTGCGTGGGCGTGGTCGTCCGGATGCGACCACGCGAGCTGGGTCGTCGTCGGTGGCCCGGTCATCAAGGACGGCCGCCCCGTCGACTTCGGCAGCTTCCTGATCCCTCGTTCCGAGTACGAGATCGACGACGTGTGGCACGTGGTCGGTCTGCGCGGCACCGGATCCAACACGGTCGAGGTGAAGGACGTCTTCGTCCCGCGCCACCGCTTCCTCAGCTTCAAGGCCATGAACGACCTCGCGTCGCCCGGGCTCGGGCGCAACACCGCGCCCGTCTACAAGATGCCGTGGGGCACCATCCATCCCACCACCATCTCGACGCCCATCGTCGGCATGGCCTACGGCGCGTACGAGGCCCACGTCGAGCACCAGGGCAAGCGTGTCCGTGCGGCGTACGCGGGTGAGAAGGCCAAGGACGATCCGTTCGCCAAGGTGCGCATCGCCGAGGCCTCCAGCGACATCGACGCGGCCTGGCGCCAGCTGTCGGGCAACGTCGCCGACGAGTACGCCCACCTCCTCGCCGGCGAGGAGGTTCCGATGGAACTGCGTCTGCGGGCACGTCGCGACCAGGTCCGCGCGACCGGCCGTGCCATCACGTCGATCGACCGTCTCTTCGAGAACTCGGGTGCCACCGCACTCGCGGACGGCACACCCATCCAGCGTTTCTGGCGCGACGCGCACGCCGGTCGTGTGCACGCCGCCAACGACGCCGAGCGCGCCTACGTGATGTTCGGTGCCGCCGAGTTCGGTCTGCCGATCACCGACACGATGGTCTAGGGGTGGATGTGACCGCAATCGACGAGATCACCTACGAGTCGACCTCCCGTTTCGCGCAGGTCCGCGAGGACCTGCGCCTGCACTACCACGAGGCCGGTGTCGGCAACGACACCACGATCGTCCTGCTCCACGGCGGTGGCCCGGGCGCGTCGTCGTGGTCGAATTTCGCCAGGAACATTCCGGTGCTGGCGCAACGGTTCCACGTGCTGGCCGTCGACCAGCCGGGTTACGGCAGGTCCGACAAGCCGACCGAGCATCCGCAGTACTTCGTGCACAGCGCGTCCGCGCTGAACGACCTGCTCGACACGCTCGGGATCACCGACCGCGTCCACCTCCTCGGCAACTCGCTCGGTGGGGGCGCCGCCGTGCGGTTCGCGCTCGACTATCCTGAGCGCGCCGGACGACTCGTCCTCATGGGACCGGGTGGGCTGAGCGTCAACCTGTTCGCACCCGACCCCACCGAGGGCGTCAAGAATCTCGGCCGGTTCTCGTACGAACCCACCCGTGAGAATCTCGAGGCGTTCCTGCGGATCATGGTCTTCGACCAGTCGCTGATCACGCCCGAACTCGTCGAGGAGCGGTTCGCGTCGGCGAGCACCCCCGAGTCGCTCGCCGCGGCGAAGGCGATGGGGAAGTCGTTCTCCAGCGCCGAGTTCGAGAAGGGGATGCTCTGGCGCGACGCCTACAAGCTCCGTCAGCGGGTGCTGCTGATCTGGGGTCGCGAGGACCGCGTCAACCCGCTCGACGGTGCGCTCGTCGCACTGAAGATGATCCCACGCGCACAGTTGCATGTGTTCGGTGGATGCGGTCACTGGGCACAGCTCGAGAAGTTCGACGAATTCAACCGCCTGACAGTGGATTTCCTCACGGACGGAGTCGAATAGATGAGTATCCGGTCGCTGGCATATCTCCGGATCGGCGCCACCGACGTCCCGGCCTGGCGCGAGTACGGTCTCAAGGTCCTCGGCATGATCGAGGGCAAGGGCACCCACGCCGACGCGCTGTACCTGCGGATGGACGACTTCCCGGCCCGGCTCGTCATCGAGCCGCACGAGTCCGACAAGCTGCTCGTCTCGGGCTGGGAGACCGCGAACGCCGCCGATCTCCAGTCGGTTCGCGACAGTCTCTCCGCAGCGGGTGTCCCGTTCAAGGAGGGCACCGCCGAGCAGCTCGCCGATCGTCGCGTCGACGAGCTGATCGTTTTTCAGGATCCATCGGGCAACACCCTCGAGGCGTTCCACGGTGCCGCGCTCGAACACCGTCGCGTGGTCAGCCCGTACGGGCACAAATTCGTCACCGGTGAGCAGGGCCTCGGGCACGTGGTGCTCTCGACCCGCGACGACGAGGAATCGCTGCGCTTCTACCGCGACGTGCTCGGTTTCCGCCTGCGCGACTCCATGCGGATGCCTCCGCAGATGGTCGGCCGGCCCGCCGACGGAAAACCGGCCTGGCTGAGGTTCTTCGGATGCAACCCGCGCCACCACAGCCTCGCCTTCCTGCCCATGCCCACCCCGTCGGGCATCGTGCACCTGATGATCGAGGTGGAGAACTCCGACGACGTCGGTCTCGCCCTCGACCGCGCACTGCGGAAGAAGGTCAAGATGTCTGCGACGCTCGGGCGCCACGTCAACGACAAGATGCTGTCCTTCTACATGAAGACCCCCGGCGGATTCGACGTCGAATTCGGTTGCGAGGGGCTGCAGGTCGAGGACGGCGACTGGATCGCCCGTGAATCCACGGCCGTGAGCCTGTGGGGCCACGACTTCTCGGTGGGAATGCAGTAATGACCGCGCCGGAGGCCGGAGAGAACGGTGCGATCGACCCGCGGGCCTTCCGCACCGTGCTCGGGCAGTTCTGCACCGGCGTCACCGTCATCACCACCACCGAGGACGACGGGACGCCTGTGGGATTCGCGTGCCAGTCGTTCGCGGCGTTGTCGCTCGACCCGCCGCTCGTACTGTTCTGCCCCACGAAGCAGTCACGGTCGTGGGCGGCCATCGAACGAGCGGGCCGCTTCTGCGTCAACGTCCTCGCCGAGGAACAGCAGGAGACCTGCGCGCGGTTCGGTTCCCGCGAACCCGACAAGTTCGCCGGACTCGACTGGACGCCGTCCCCGTTGGGCTCCCCCGTCCTGACGGGCTCTCTCGCGCACATCGAGTGCACGGTCGAGACGGTGCACGACGGAGGAGACCACTGGGTGGTGTTCGGTCGCGTCTCGTCGCTGAGCGAGGTGCGCGACGAGAAGGAACGCCCGCTGCTCTTCTACCGCGGGCAGTACACCGGGATCGAACCGGAGAAGACGACTCCGGCGCCCTGGCGCGACGATCTCGAAGCGTTCCTCACCTCCGTCACGGAGGACACCTGGCTGTAGATCGCAGACTGTAAGTACCGCACGACGAAGCCGGGACGACCACATCGAATGTGGTCGTCCCGGCTTCGGGTGTGGATCAGGAGCGATCGGCGTCGGTCGCGTCGTCCGGTGACTCCTCGTAGTACTCCGTGGTCACGACCCGACGCACCAGGCGCGGCTTGCGCGGCTGGTCGGTGTCCCCGCCGCCTGCCGTATCCGTCTTCGCGTCAGCCGTGCTCGTGTCGGTGCCGGCCGACTGCGGCGGCGTGAAGTGCGCCGGTCCCGTCGGTCCCGGACCGACGATCTCCTGCCCGCTGCCGCTGCCGCTGCCGCCGTCGCCGCGGGGAGCCGCGTGGCGGGCCGTGTCCGCCGCCGAGTCCGCGGTCCCGGACGGTGTCGACGGCGTCGACGCGGTATGCCCGGGCATCGAGTGTTCGAGCGGTTCGTCCCGCTGGCCCTCGCTCGGCCGGTAGTTGCCGGCGATCTCCTCACGCGCGACGTCGGGCGGTGTCGGTGAATGCCCGGTTCCCGCGGGTGTGGTGGTGCCGTACGTCTCGCCGGTGTGCGGTGTCCCGGTACCTCCCGGTCCGCCGGCCGCGCCACCGACGAGGCCTCCACCGGCTGTGCTCCGCTCGTCGAGGCCGCTCCGGTCGTCGGTGAACCCGTGTCGGTCGTCGTTGAATCCGCCCCGATCGCCGGTGGATCCACCCCCTGCAGGGGTGTCCCCGAACCGGCGGTAGTAGCGGTACAGCTCGTCCTCCTCGAGCGGGGTCAGCTCACCGTTCTCGTCGATGTTCGGGGCGCCGGTGATGGTGTCCTTGTCGAAGGGCAGGCGCACTCCGGTGCTGTCGAGTTCGGCTTCGTCGATGGGGGCGAAGTGCCGGCGCGTTCCGAACAGACCCGTGACGACCGTGATCCAGGCGGGTCGGCCCGTGTCGTTGTCCAGGTACACCTCTCCCACGCGTCCGAGCTTGTCGCCGTCCGGTCCGTACGCGGTGGCGCGAGCGAGGGTGTCGATGTCGTCGTTGCTGATCATGATGTCCTCATCCGTGGGCGATGCGGCTTCCTGCAGTGCGGATGCCCTCCGATGAGAGTGACGAAACACTGCCGTTACACCGCTCGCCGTTGCGTCGACCATCCCCGCGTGTTATCCATATTGTCAACAATCCGACAACCGGCACGAGGGTTCGCGCCCTCGGCTGTTCGGAGGGATCGTCATGACCCGTCTTTCACCCCGCCTGCTGCAGGCAACGCCCGTCACCGTCGACCACGCCGAGGGCTGTTACATCCACGGCACCGACGGACGTCGGTATCTCGACTTCACCGCCGGCATCGGCGTCACGAGTACCGGCCACTGTCACCCGCACGTCGTCGAGGCCGCCCGCCGGCAGATCGGCTCCCTCATCCACGGGCAGTACACGACCGTGATGCACCGGCCCCTGCTCGAACTCACCGAACGCCTGGGCACGGTGCTCCCCGAAGGGCTCGACTCACTGTTCTTCGCCAACTCGGGCAGCGAGGCCGTCGAGGCGGCGCTGCGTCTGGCCCGGCAGGCGACAGGACGACCCGGAATCGTCGTCTTCCACGGCGGTTTCCACGGCCGGACCGTCGCCGCCGCCACGATGACGACCTCGGGAACCCGCTTCTCCGCAGGGTTCTCGCCGCTCATGGGCGGTGTACACGTCGCTCCCTTCCCCACGGCCTATCGCTACGGTTGGTCGGAGGAGGAATCGACCGATTTCGCCCTGCAGGAACTGGATTACCTGTTCGCGACTCTCGTGGCGCCGGACGAGATCGCGGCCTTCGTCGTCGAACCGGTCCTGGGCGAGGGCGGTTACGTCCCCGGCAACACCAGGTTCTTCCAGGGATTGCGGCAGCGGGCCGACGAACACGGCATCCTGCTCGTCTTCGACGAGATCCAGACCGGATTCGGGAGGACGGGAAAGTTCTTCGGCCATCAGCACTTCGACGTGCGGCCCGACATCATCACCATCGCCAAGGGCCTCGCGAGCGGTTTCCCGCTGTCGGGTATCGCCGCCTCCGAGGAGCTCATGGAACGCGCCCGTCCGGGATCGCAGGGCGGCACGTACGGGGCGAATGCGGTCTCGTGCGCGGCGGCCGTGGCCACTCTCGACGTGATCGAGAAGGAGGGGCTCGTCGACAACGCCGCCGTGCGTGGACGTGAACTGCTCTCCGGCGCACGGGAGAACACGACCGACGCCATCGGCGACGTGCGCGGCCTCGGTCTCATGGTGGGCCTCGAGTTCACCACGGACGGAGCACCCGACCGGGAACGGGCGACCGCAGCGCAACAACTCGCCGCGCAGAAGGGGCTGCTGCTGTTGACCTGCGGTGCACACATGAACGTGGTGCGCATGATCCCGCCGTTGATCGTCACCGCCCAGCAGATCGAGGATGCGCTCGGGATCTGGTCCGAGGTCCTCGCCGAGGTCCGATAATCCGTCGAACGAGGGAGTCCGCGTGGCCCGATACATCACGATCACTCTCGACAAACGCGACATCACGTGCAGAGCACGGCTTCTCGACGACGAGGCGCCGCTCACCTGCGCGGCGGTGTGGGACGCCCTGCCGCAGAGCGGCTCGGCGTTCCATGCCAAGTACGCCCGCAACGAGCTCTACACCCTCGTCCCGAGGATCACCGCGGCACCGCACCGGGAGAACCCGACGGTGACGCCGATCCCGGGGGATGTGTGCCTGTTCGACTTCGAACCGTGGGAGATCGGTAATTCCGCATACGGTTACGAACCCGGATCGCAGGCCCACGCGCAGCAGGGAGCAACCGACCTCGCGTTGTTCTACGGCCGGAACAATCTGCTGCTCAACGGCGACGTGGGGTGGGTGCCGGGCAACGTCTTCGCGACCATCGAGGAGGGACTGCCCGAACTCGCCGTCGCGTGCAACGACCTGTGGATCCAGGGGGTCGTGGGGGAGACGTTGAGCTTCGCACGGGCATAGACGGCCACTGCACGGGAAACGGCACCGCGTACTTCGCGCGGTGCCGTTTCTCTTGGTGCTCCTCCTGTCTCAGCTCAATGCGTACTCGGCGAATCGCGCGACGGCGAGCAGCAGGTCGTCCGAGTGCCGCGGCCCGACTATCTGCAGACCCACGGGCAGACCCGCCGAAGTGGTGCCCACAGGAATGCTGATGGCCGGCTGCTGCGTGAGATTGAAGGGATAGGTGAACGGGGTCCACTGCGGCCACGAGGTCAGCGACGAACCCGACGGCACGTCGTGACCGGCCTCGAAGGCGGGGATCGGCATCGTCGGCGTGATCAGCACGTTGTACTTCTGGTGGAAGATCCCCATCGTGATGCCGACGGCCGCCGCGACCGCGCGGGCCTCGAGATAGTCCACGGCACCGAGTTGTTCGCCGTGGGACCACACGCGTCCGAGGCCGGGATCCACCTTGTCCCGCGTGCCCTCGGGGAAGGTCTTCAACATCGTGGCCGCGCCTGCCGCCCAGAGGTTCTCGAAGGCCTCGAGCGGGTCGGTGAAACCGGGATCGGCGGCGGTCACCCGCAGTCCGGCCTCGTCGAGGACGCGGACCGCCCGGTCGACGATCTTACCGACCTCGGGGTCCACGTCGACGTAGCCGAGGGTCTTGGAGTAGGCGACGTCCATCCCCACCACCTCGCGGTTGAGGCCGCCGCGGAAGGTCGTCAGGGGCGGCGCCAGGGCCGTCGGGTCCCGGGGATCGGGCAGCGCGAGGATGTCGGTGAGCAGCGCCGCGTCCTCGACCGTCCGGGTGATCGGCCCGGCGTGCGCGAGCGGCCCGAACGGGCTGGCGGGAAAGATCGGGATCCGGCCGTGGGTGGGCTTGAATCCGACGACGCCGCAGAACGATGCGGGGATGCGGATGCTGCCCCCACCGTCGGTGCCGACGGAGCACGGACCGAAGCCGGCCGCGACCGCCGCCGCGCTGCCACCGGACGAGCCACCGGCGGTCTTCGTCGTATCGGCGGGATTCGTGGTCACCCCGTACAGGGCCGAATCGGTCACCGCCTTCCACGCGATCTCCGGAGTGGTGGTCTTGCCCAGCAACACCATTCCGTCCTCGCGCAACCGGGCCGCGACCGGGCTGTCGACGTTCCAGTCCTGGTTCTCGTCGATGGCCTGCGAACCCCGCAGGGTCGGCCATCCGTCGGTGAGGAAGACGTCCTTGATCGAGATGGGGACCCCGTCGAGCAGGCCCTTCGAATAGCCGGTCCGCCACCGCTCCTCGGACCTGCGCGCCTGGTCGAGTGCCTTCTCCTCGTCGACGAGGCAGAACGAGTTGATCTCGCGATCGTGCGCCGAGATCCGATCGAGCACGGCCCGCGTCACCTCGACGGGAGACAACTCGCCCGAGGAGAACGCCGACACGAGTTCGACGGCGGTCATGTCTGTGGGCTCCATCGTGCCTCCTTCTCGTCGGACGATGCCGACTCTCACGCGCCGGGCACGTAACCCAGCTTCTTGTCCACCACGTTCCGAAGCGGTTCGCCACTGCGGTGACGGCGGAAGTTGTCGACGAAGACGTCCACCAGCGCGTCGCGCCAGCCGACGAAATCTCCCGAATTGTGCGGGGTGATCGAGACGTTCGGCATGTCCCAGAGCGGATTGCCCTCGGGGAGCGGTTCGACGTCGAGCACGTCGAGCGCGGCACCGGCGATCGTGCCCGACCGCAGAGCCTCGACCAGGTCGTCGGTGCGCACGAGTTCGCCACGCCCGACGTTGACGAAGCGTGCCTGCGGCTTCATCGCGGCGAACATCCGGGCGTCGAACAGGTGCCGGGTCTGATCCGTGAGAGGTGCGGCCACGATGACGAAATCGACGTCGGCGAGAGCGGCCGGAAGGTCGGCGGTCGCGGTGACGGTGCCGAAATCGGGGTCGTCGTCGCGAGAACGCCGGCCCGAGCCCTGGACCGTCATCCCCACGGCGGAGAGCAGGCGCGCGATCGCGCGACCGATCGGACCGGTGCCGACGACGAGCACGGAGCGACCTGCGATGCGTTCGGACTCCCGGTGCTTCCAGATGTGCTCGTGCTGGAGCCGCAGCGATTCGGGGATGTCCTTGGCGAAGGAGAGTATCTGGGCGAGCACGTATTCGGCGATCGCCCCGTCGAAGACTCCGCGGGAGTTGGTGACGACCACATCGCTGTCGCGCAGCTCGGGGAACATGAGGGCGTCGACCCCGGCCGCGGCGACATGGATCCACTTCAGGGACGCTGCGGCGTGCCAGGCTGCGGGCAGCGCGTCGGTGAGGAAGTCGTATGCGAAGAGGATGTCGGCGCCGTCGAGCGCGTCGGCCAGGCCGGAGGCGTCGGTGTAGCGCACCGTGGCGTGTTCGGCCACCGGGGCCATCCACGCACGATCCGGCACGGCTTCGGCATGAAGCACTGCAACGACCGGCTGGGCATCCACGTTGACACCGTATGAGCGCCTCGTATTATTGTCAACAATCCTCAAGGCTGAGGGAACTCTTGACGAAGCCGAGGGACCGTATGGAACTGAACATTCCCGAATTCGAAGGTCCTCTGGCTCAGCGGGGCATCGGTGTGATCGCACCTTTCGATCTCGCCCTGGAACGAGAACTGTGGCGATGGGCGCCGCTCGAGGTCACCCTGCACCTCGCTCGAACCCCCTACGAGCCGGTGCCGGTCAGCCGTGCCATGGCCGAGCTGGTGTCCGACCGACGGCACCTGATGGTCGCGACCCGCGACGTGCTGTCGGTGGAGCCGGAAGTTGTTGCCTATCTGTGTACCTCGGGCAGTTTCGTCAACGGGGTGGCCTACGAGAAGACCCTGTGCGACGCGATCTGCGAAGCGGGCGCATCGTGCGCGGTCACGACCTCCGGAGCGCTGCTCGAAGCCCTCCACACACTCGACCTCACCCGCATCTCGGTGATCACCCCCTACGACCGGGAACTCACGGACCTGCTGCACGACTTCCTGCAGGAGGCCGGAACCGAGGTCGTCCGGTCGTCACATCTCGGGCTCGGCGGCGGCATCTGGAAGGTCAACTACCGCACCATCGCCGAACACATCATCGGGGCCGATACCCCGGACGCACAGGCGATCTTCGTCAGTTGCACCAACCTGCCGACCTACGACCTGATCGCGCCACTCGAACGGGAACTCGGCAAGCCGGTCCTCACGGCCAACCAGCTCACCATCTGGGCGTGCCTGGGACGGATGAAGCTGCCCATGACCGGGCCGGGGAAGTGGTTGAGAGGAGTGTTCTGAATGCATCGTGACCGTCCGACCGTCGGGATCGTCTATCCGGATCATGCCGCCGAGGACGACTACCCGTTCGCCGCCGAACTCCTGGGGGTGAACCTGCCCGTCGCCCACATCTACGGCACCGATCTGCACGCCGTTCCCGAACTCCTCGACCTCGGCGGCCCGGCCAAGCTCGCCGGGGGAGCGGCGCAGTTCGCGGACGAGTCCCTCGACGCCCTCGTGTGGGCGTGCACGTCGGGCAGCTTCGTGTACGGGCCCGAGGGGGCACGCACCCAGGTCGAGCAGCTCTCCCGGGACGCGGGAGATGTGCCCACGACGAGCACGAGCATCGCGTTCGTCGCCGCACTGCAGGCGCTCGGCATCACCCGGGTGGCCGTGGCGGCGAGCTATCCGCGGGACGTCGCCGAACTGTTCGTCGCCTTCCTCGCGGACGCCGGTGTCGACGTCGTCTCGCTCGCCGATGCCGGCATCGACACCGCCGCCGAGGTCGGAACCCTGACCGACGAGGCCGTCCTCGAATTCGCGAGGACCAACGATCATCCCGACGCGCAAGCGGTCCTGGTCCCCGACACCGCGATGCACACGCTGCGGATCATGCGGGAGCTCGAGAAGGAGACCGGTAAGCCGGTCCTGACCGCCAACCAGGTCACCGTGTGGCACGGCCTGGAACTCGCCGGATATACAGTGGAATGCCCGGAGCTGGGCTCACTGTTCGAGGAGGATACCGATCATGGTGCTCGGTGATCTGGAAGATCTACGTCCTGTCACCCGGCCGTCCACGGCCGAGCTCATCGCCGAACAGATCCGGTCGGCCATCGTCCGGGGTGCGCTCGGTCCCGGGGAGCAGCTGGGGGAGGCCGAACTCGCGGCGCACTTCCAGGTCTCCCGGGGCCCGCTGCGAGAAGCCATGCAGCGGTTGCTGTCCGAAGGTCTGCTCTACAGCATCCGCAACCGGGGCATCTTCGTCACCGAGCTCACCTTCGACGACGTCGTCGACATCTACCGCAGCCGCTGGGTCATCGAGGGCGGTGCCCTCGACCTGGTGCTGGACGGCCGTCGCGAACAGACGTGGAAGGCCCTCGAACCGGCGATCGAGGAGATGCGCACCGCCGCCGAACGCGAGGACGCCACCGGTGTCTCGGACGGCGACCGACGTTTCCACGAGATCCTCGTGGCCAGTGCCGGCAGTCCGCGGCTCGTGCGGGCGGCCCGCACGCTGCTCGTCGAGACGCGGATGTGCCTCGGCGCGTTGCAGACCACCTATCCCGACCTGCACGTGCAGGTGGACGAGCACGTCGTGTTGCGGGAGGCGATCCGCACCGCCGACCGGGAGGAGGTGCGGCGTCTGCTCGACGAGCACCTGCACGACACGGTCACCCGGCTCCGCGAGCGTCAGAACGTCGACGGCGTGATCGCGTCCGGCTGATACCGCTCAGCCGGGCGGGGTGAACGACGACAGGGCCGTTGCGCCGATGTAGTCGGCGGCGTCCTCCACCGACAACCGTCCTGCCGCGACTTCGGTTGCGGCACAATGAACCAGGCTGTGCAGGACCGACGCCAGCCAGGACGACGACAGGTCGGTGCGGAACGTCCCTTCGGCGCGACCGCGCTCGATGAGGGCGGTCGCGCGGGCGAGCAGGCCGTCGTGTGCGGCGCGGACGTCCTCGGCGGGGAGTGCTTGTTCGGCGGCCGCGAGCAGTGCCCCCGCGTCGGCGGTCAGCGACCACGAACCCGCGATGAGGCGGTGCAGGGCGTCGCGGGGGTCGCCCGTGAGGTCGATCCGGTCCACGGTCTCCTCCGCCTCGGCGAGCGCGCGCTGCACCACGGCGGTGACGAGTTCTGCGCGAGTGGGGAAGTGGCCGTAGAGCGTGACACGCCCGACGCCGGCGGCCTTGGCGATCTCCCCGATGCTCGCGTCGGGATCACGGCTCAGTGCGACGCGCCCGGCGTCGAGGATCGCCTCGATGTTCCGCTCGGCATCCGCACGTTTCCTGGCACGGGGGGATTCCGGGCGGGGGGATTCGGGACGGGGGGATGCGTCGTGGGCGGTCACGGATCCTCCTCTTGTCGAACACTGATGTTCAGGTTACGCTGATCGCCAACTCGAACATCACTGTTCAACTTAGGCGGATCCTCATGACGAGCTCCGACATCACCACCCTCCCCGTCGATCGACCTGCGACCGGTATCGACCCGAAGGCGCTGCTACGAGGGGTGCTGTGCCGGTGGCCGAGCCTCGTCGCAGTCGCCCTCGCCGCGTTCATCCTTGCGGACGGGGGCACCGACTTCCCTGCGATCCTCACCGGCGCGGCGCTCGTCTATCTCGGTGCGGCCGTACTGGGACGTCGCAGCGCGGCCTGGCCGTTGTTCCTCGGCGCCGTCGCGCTGATCGGCATCGGCAAGGTCGCCGTCGTCGCGTTCGGAGTGGCGGTCGAGGTCGCCGTCGTGATGGTCGCTCTCGGTGCCGCCGGCGCCGTCTACGGACTCGCGCGCACCCCGGCCGGTCGGGCGATGCTCGTCGGGCCGTCGGCCGTGGCCATGCTCGGTTTCGGTGCCGTCGCGGTGGCTGCGGTGACGGTCACCCCCGTCCCGGCGGGTGTGATCGTCGGGCTCGGACTGCTCGGTCACGCCGCCTGGGACTACGTCCACTTCCGCCGGAACACCGTGGTCGCCCGCTCGCTCGCGGAGTTCTGCGGTGTGCTCGACACCCTGCTCGGTGTCGCGGTGATCGTCCTCGCCGTCTCGGGCGCGCTCTCCTGAGTCCTGGGGATCGTCAGACGACGGTCGCGTCGCCGAAGGTCATCCGCAGATCGGGGATCGACGACGAGGCCAGTGCGCGTCGCGGCAGACCGAGCGACCGCAGTTCGTCGGCGATCGGATGCGTCCCCAACCGCAGGGTCGCGCCGCCGAGCCGGGTGCGCACGCCGCTCGGATTCATCTCCCAGGTCGTGCAGCGGGTGACGTCGTCGATGTGCGAGTAGGCGGCGAGCGAGGCCGCGAGACCCTTGCCCGGAACCGGAAGTCCGGGCGCCACGGTCAGTTCGGCGATCAGCGCTCCGTCGGCGGAGACCGAACCACGTTTGGTGCTGCTGTCGTGGTCGGCGTCGAAGTCGGCGAGGGTCTTCGGGAAACCCCAGATGCCGCGTCCCGCCGCGAGAGTGAAGTCGCCGTCGACGGGCAGGTGGTGGATGAGCGCACCGGCCTGCCCGCCGACCAGGCTCCGCCAGTCGTCGACGATGCCGTCGCCGCGGTTGCGGTGGTTGCGGACGAGGAAGCACACCCCGAACTCGTTGTACGGGCCGAGATCCCCGTCGACGTAGTCCACGAAGACGATCGTGCAGATCCCGTGGCCCGGCCGGTACTGCAGGATCTCGAGCCCGGTGTGGGCGACGAGTTCCTGCGCGGGGCGCACGGGAACCGAGAACATCCCCATGAACGCCGTGGCCGTTCGGACCTGCACGGGCATCGTGACCGGTTTGCCCAGCACCAGATGCGTCGTCGTCTCGCTCATCGCTGCCTTCCGGAAGTCGGACGTGCGTACCCCGACAATGAGAACACGTTCCAGTTCCGGAGGGAAGGGATCAGGAGGGGGCGCCGATGTTCATCTCGTCGGGATGCGCGCCCACCCGCGTGCCGTCGTCGAGCGTGTCGAGTTCGCTGAGGTCGAGCTCGTCGAGCTCGAAGTCGAAGACGTCGATGTTCTGGGAGATGCGCTGCTCGTGCACCGACTTCGGGATGACGATCAGTCCGTTCTGCAGATGCCAGCGGATCAGCACCTGCGCGGCCGACTTGCTGTGACGGTCGGCGATGCGGGTGACGATCGGGTCGACGAGCAGGGTGTTCGGCTTCGAGTTCGGACCCCAGCCCGAGTTGCTCGTGCCCCCGAGCGGGCTCCACGACTCGACCGCGATGCCGTGCTCGGACGCGAATCGTCGGATCTCGGTCTGGGGGAGATGCGGGTGCAGTTCCACCTGATCCACCGCGGGCAGCAGCCCACCACGATCGACGAGCAGCTGCAGGTGATGCGGTTCGAAGTTGCACACCCCGACGGCCTTCGCGCGTCCCGACTCGGCGATCTTCTCGAGCGCATCCCAGGTCCGCAGCAGACGCTCGCGGTCCTGCAACGGCCAGTGGATCAGGTACAGGTCGACGTACTCGGTGCCCAGCTTCTTCAGGCTCGTGTCGAAGGCCTTCAGCGCCGGCTCGTAACCCTGATCGGAGTTCCACAGCTTCGTGGTGACGAAGATGTCCTCGCGCGGCACCGACGACGCGGCGAGCGCGCGGCCGACGCCTTCCTCGTTGCCGTAGGCCGCGGCCGTGTCGATGTGCCGGTAACCGGCTTCGTCGATCGCGTATCGGACCGCGTGTTCGGTCTCGTCGTTGGTGGCCTGCCAGACTCCCAGGCCCAGCTGCGGGATCGTCGTTCCGGAATTCAGCGTGATCGTGGGAGGTGTCATCTATCCGACGTTAGCGAGCCGCCGCGGCGGGCGCGAGGAATCCCGGACGATCAGGTGTCCTCCGGCCCGTGGGTATCGACCTCACCCGTCGGGGGACGGGAGGCGAGCAGCGCCGCCCACGCATCGACCTCGCGGCGGCTCGTCAGCCGCACGACCGGCAGATCGAGGCGCTCGGCGAGCGCGGTGAGGACGCGGTCGCGATACCCGCTATGGGTGCGCCACGCCCAGCGCACGATGTGGTCGCGATCGCGGAAGAAGGTGTGCAGGGGCGGTTCGACGTTGCCGTTCCACAACTCCTCCCGGCGCACTCTGCGTCGCAGCGTCCGCCACACCACTTGGCGCATCACCGTGCTCCGCGGCAGGTCGAGCCACACCATCAGGTCGGCGCGCTCGACGAGCAGCGGCCGCACCGCCGTGTACTGCCACTCCGTCACCCAGCGAGGCTGTGCCGTGAATTCCTCGACGTCCTCACGGAAGGACGGACGCGGCGTCCAATTCGGACCGTGATGGAGCCCGTCGATCTCGACGTGCGGAAGGTCGAGGATCTCCCCGATCCTCGCGGCGAGGGTCGTCTTGCCGGAACCGGACGTCCCCGCCACGAGGACGCGGCGGGGACGCACGGGGAGCGGAACCGAGGAATCGAGGAGGCGCATCACCGATCTTTCGCAGGGATCGCCGCCGACGATATTGCTCAGGCGGATACTGCGCTCAGGTATTCGCGCGGTTGCCCGAACAACTGGGCGCTGCCGTGCGCCCGCTTGAAGAACAACTGCGCGTCGTGCTCCCAGGTGATCGCGATCCCGCCGTGCAGCTGCACGGCCTCCGACGCGACCTGCTGGAAGGCCTCCGAACAGTAGATCTTCGCCGCGTACGCGTCCTGCGGATCCTGCGACAAGGCAGCCGCATACGACATCGATCGTGCCGTCTCCACGAGCGCGTACATGTCGGCCATGCGGTGCTTGAGTGCCTGGAACGACCCGATCGCGCGACCGAACTGCTTGCGGTTCTTCGCGTAGTCGACGGTCAGGTCGAGCACGGCCTGCGCGGCGCCCACCTGCTCGGCCGACAGGGCGATCGCCGCGGCCGCCCGCAACCGGTCGGCGAGATCGTCGGACGACGACAGGCGACGACCGGTCACCGCCGAGAACGAGACTTCCGCGAGGGAACGCGTGGGATCCATCGTGGGCACGCGGCGCCGCGACACCCCGTCGGTCTCCGGGTCGACCTCGAACAGGCCGACCGTGTCGCCGTCGGCGGCGAGCACGAGCAGGGTGGACGCGATGTCGCCGCCGAGCACGTAGTGCGCGGTTCCGGTCAGCACGTCGCCCTCGGCATTCACGCCGGGACGTTGCCAGCCGGCGGCCGACGCCCAGCACACCGCGACGATCTCCCCGGCGGCGATGCCGGGGAGCAGACGCGCCGCCGCGTCGGCATCACCGGACAGCAGCACGGTCTGCGCCGCGAGCACCGCCGACCCCAGGAACGGCGAGGGCGTGAGCGTGCGGCCGAGTTCCTCGAGGACCACGTGGGTCTCGACCCACGAGGCGCCCACACCGTCGTATTCCTCCGGAACGGCGAGGGCCGCGACCCCGACCTGTTCGACGAGCATCGTCCACAGTTCGTCGTCGTACCCGCTGTCGGTGGTGATCGCGCGCCGGACGGCAGCCGAATCGGAATGCTTGGCGAGCAGGGTTCGCACCGAGTCCCGCAGTGCGGCGCGCTCTTCCGTCTCGAACGTCACGACGCCTCGCTCTCGAGTGCCGCGACCACGCGGGCCCGGTGCTCGTCGGGGGTGCCCCACGCGGTGACGAGCGCACGGACCTTCGTGATCCACAGCGACAGATCGTATTCCTGGGTGTAGCCGATGGCGCCGTGCACCTGCAGGGCCGTACGTGCGGCGAGATAGGCGGCGTCGCCGCACGCGATCTTCGCGGCCGAGACGTCCCGGGACACGGTGGGCAGCCCGTCGCGGACGGCGATGGCCGCGCCGTGCAGCAGCGGACGTGCCATCTCCAGCGCGATCGCCACCTCGGCGAGGTGGTGCTTGACCGCCTGGAAGGAGCCGATCGCGCGACCGAACTGCTTGCGCTGCTGCGCGTACTCGACGGTGGTGTCGAGAAGAGTCCGGCCCAGGCCCTGGAGCTGAGCGGCCGACGCGAGGACACCGATATCGAAAGCCGCAGCGGTATCGGAGGATCCGAGCGACTCGCCGGCAGTGAGCGAGGCGAGCGTGCGCGACCGGTCGACCGACTCGCGCGTCTCACCCGGAGTGCCCACCGAGACGGTGCCGTCGGCCACGTGCAGCGCGAGGCCGGCGACATGCGCGTCGACCGCGTACGGCGCGTGGGGGAGCATCGCGACGGTGGCGAGCGAGCCGGCGGCAAGAGGACCGAGACGCTCGGGTGCCACGGTGGCGAGCAGAACCGGTGCCACCGCGACGGTTTCGACCACCGGGCCGGGTACGGCGTGGCGACCGAGCTGTTCGACAGCGACGACGAGGTCGACCGCGTCGGCCCCGAGGCCGTCGTGCTCCTCCGCGACGAGCAAACCGTTGACACCGGTCTCGGCCAGTCGCTCCCACACCTGCAGACCCGGTGCCGTGTCGCCGCTGTTCCACGCACGGATCACCTGCGGCATGTCCGACTTGGTGAGCAGGGCGTCGATACTGGACGCGAAGTCCTCATGGGACTCGTCGAGTGCGAATCTCATCGATCACCCCTCGGAAGGCCGAGCAGCCGCTCGGCGATGACGTTCTTCTGGATTTCGTTGGTACCGGCGTAGATCGGTCCCGACAGCGAGAACAGATAACCGTCGGTCCAGCCGTCGACGAGCTCGGCGTCCGCTCCCTGCAGGTCGAGCGCCGTCTCGTGCGCGGCGATGTCCCATTCGGACCAGAACACCTTGTTGATCGACGATTCGGCGCCGAGCTGCCCGCCCGCGGTCAGGCGCGTGACGGTCGCCCAGGTCGACAGTTCGTAGGCGCGGGCACCGATCCATGCGTCGGCGACGCGGTTGCGCAGCGCGGTGTCGCCGTGGAGGCCGGACTCGCCGTAGGCGCGCAGTAGCCGATCGGTGGTCGCCAGGAAGCGGCCCGGTGCGCGCAGCGACAGGCCGCGCTCGTTGGAGGCGGTGCTCATCGCGACCCGCCATCCCTCGTTCACCGCGCCGATCACACCGGACTCGCCGGGACGCTCCGGATCGTCGGGGACGAAGACGTCCTCGAGGAAGATCTCCGCGAAGCCCGGCTCACCGTCGAGCTGCGGGATCGGTCGCACGGTGACGCCCTCGGCCCTCAGGTCGAACATGAAGTAGGTGATGCCCTTGTGCCGCTGGGCCTCCGGGTCGGAGCGGAACAGGCCGAAGCCCATGTCGGCGTAGGACGCCCGCGAGCTCCACGTCTTCTGCCCGTTGAGCAGCCAGCCTCCGTCGACCTTCGTGGCGGTGGAGCGCAGCGACGCGAGGTCGGAGCCGGACTCGGGTTCCGACCAGGCCTGGGCCCAGATGTCGTCGGCCCGGGCCATGCGCGGCATGATGCGGGCGAGCTGCTCGGGATGAGCGTGCTCGAAGAGGGTGGGGGCGAGCAGGAAGATGCCGTTCTGGCTCACGCGTCCCGGGGCGCCCGCACGGTAGTACTCTTCTTCGAAGACCACCCACTGTTCGAGCGTCGCGTCGCGTCCGCCCAGTTCTTCGGGCCAGGAGACGACCGACAGTCGTGCGTCGGCCAGGCGCCGTTCCCACTCCCGGTGCTGTTCGAAGCCCTCCGCGGTGTCCATCGACTTCAGCGGTGTGCTCGGAACGTTCGCCTCGAGGAAGGCACGCACTTCGTCGCGGAACGCGACGGTGGCGTCGTCGAGTTCGAGATTCACTACTTGGACCCTTCCTGGACCGGGCGCGCGCTCGCGGCCATCGACTTGGCGTTCATGCCGCCGAGGGAGTCGGTGCCGACCTCGGCGTTGTAGGAGTGGGCGAAGTGGTGCAGGCCGAACACCGAGTCCATGCCGTTGCGCATGCCCATCTGGTCCTCGCACTGGTTGACCGCACGCTTGGTGAGCGCGAGCCCGAAGCGCGGCATCTCCGCGATGCGGGCGGCGAGGGCGAGGGTCTCGGACTCGAGCTCCTCACGCGGGACGACCCGGTTGACCATGCCCACCTCGTACGCGCGCTGCGCCGAGAACCGGTCGCCGGTGTAGAGGATCTCCTTGGCGAAACGAGTGCCGAGAACCCAGGGATGGGCGAAGTACTCGACACCGGGGATACCCATGCGCACCACGGGATCGGAGAAGAACGCGTCGTCGGAGGCGACGATGAGGTCGCACACCCACGCGAGCATCAGACCGCCGGCGATGCAGGCGCCCTGGACGGACGCGATGGTGGGCTTGGGGATCTCGCGCCAGCGACGGCACATCCCCAGGTACACCTCCATCTCACGGGCGTAACGCTGGTCGCCGCCTTCCTTGTCGACGTGGTCCCACCACATGACGGCCTTGTTGTCGTAGTGCACGTGGTGATCGCGTCCGGGGGTGCCCAGATCGTGACCGGCCGAGAAGTGCTTGCCGTTGCCGGCCAGCACGATCACCTTGACCTCGTCGTCCTCGACGGCCTTCTCGAACGCCGCGTCGAGCGCGTAGGTCATGACCGAGTTCTGGGCATTGCGATAGTCGGGGCGATTCAGGGTGACGATCGCGACGCCGTCACGCACCTCGTAGGTGACGACATCGGGCTCGAACGGGACGGTCATGACTTCTCCTCACGCAGAACGTTCTTCAGTACCTTGCCGGACGGATTTCGGGGCAGCGCGTCGACGAACCGAACCGAGCGCGGCGCCTTGAAGTTGGCGAGTTTGTCTCTGGCATACGCGATCACGTCGTCCTCGGTGAGCGGATGTCCGTCCAGCGGGACGACGAACGCCCTGCCGACCTCACCCATGCGCTCGTCGGGAACGCCGATCACGGCGACCTCGTGGACCCCCGGCAGGCGCAACAGCGCCGCCTCGACCTCGGCGGGATAGACGTTGAAACCGCCGCTGATGTACATGTCCTTGAGGCGGTCGGTGATGTCGAGATAGCCGCGGTCGTCGAGGACGCCCACGTCGCCGGTGTGGAGCCAGCCGTCCTCGTCGATCGTCTGCGCGGTGGCCTCGGGATCGTCGAGATAGCCCAGCATCACGTTGGGGCCGCGCAGCAGGATCTCGCCCTTGTCGCCGATACGCACCTCGAAGTCGGCCGTGGCGCGGCCCGACGAGTTCGACACGGTCACGGGGTCGTCGTCGATGCGGCACATCGTGGCGACCACGGCCTCGGTCTGTCCGTAGGCGGTGAGCACGGCGTCGAAGCTCAGTTCGTTCTGCATGCGTTCGACGAGCGAGACGGGAACCGGTGCGGCACCCGTGACGGCCACGCGCAGATTCGACATGTCGTAGTCGCCGCGGCGCGGGTGGTCGAGGATGCTCTGATAGATCGTCGGTGCGCCGGGCAGCACGCTGATGTTCTCCTGCGCGACGATCGCCATGACCTTCTCGGTGTCGAAGACGGCCATCGGGACGACGGTGGAGCCGGCGAGCAGTGCGGCGACGAAGCCCGCCTTGTAGCCGAAGCTGTGGAAGAACGGGTTGATGATCAGATAATTGTCGTCGGGGGTCAGCGCGGCGCAGTCGGCCCAGGCCTGTGCGACTCCGATGAGCTGGCGGTGTGCGCTCAGCACGCCTTTGCTGCGACCGGTCGTGCCGGAAGTGAAGAGGATGTCGGAGACGTCGTCGGGCTGCACCGATCGCGCACGCTCGTCCGCCTGCGCGAGCAACGGCTCGGTGGCGAGACCGAGGAAGTCGTCCCATCCGATCACGTCGTCGCTCGGGTTGTCGTTGCCGCCCAGAGGGATCCGCACCACTGTCGGAACGACGAGATCGGGCGCGGCTTCGCGCAGCGCGGCGTATCTGTCGGTGCCGAGGAAATCGCCGGCGACGACGAGCGCGGTGGCGTGGACCCGTTCGACGATGTCGGCGGCCTCGGTGCCGGTGTAGCGGGTGTTGACGGGGACGAGGACCCCGCCCGCCCAGTGCACGCCCAGGGCGGCGATCTCCCAGTGGAACGTATTGGGTGACCAGACCGCGACGCGGTCGCCGTTCTTCAGGCCTCGTGCCACGAGCGCCGCAGCGAAGACCCGGACGCGTTCGTGCAGTTCGGTGAAAGTCAGCCGGGTGTCGCCGTCGACGAGGGCGAGCCGGTCCGCGTGGTCGCGAGCGGCACGGATGAGGGCGGCCGGCGTGGTTCCGGGTGTTGTGTTCACGTAGCTCCCTACCTAGCAATTGCTTGGTAGGTTATCGTACAGACGTGCACCAGAGCGAGAGCCAGGACAATGCGGAGTTCGCGGCCACCGTACGACAGTGGCTCGAAGACAATCTGACCGGCGAATTCGCCGAGCTCAGAGGCAAGGGCGGACCCGGCAGCGAACACGAATTCTTCGAACAGCGACTCGCGTGGGATCGTCACCTGGCAGAGTCCGGATGGACCTGCATCGGATGGCCCACCGAGTACGGCGGACGCGGCGCGACGATGGATCAGCGCGTGATCTTCCACGAGGAGTACGCGAAGGCGAATGCCCCTGCGCGCGTCAACCACCTCGGTGAAGAACTGCTCGGCCCCACCCTCATCGCCTTCGGGACCGAGGAGCAGAAGAAGCGCTTCCTGCCCGGAATCCGCAACGTCACCGAACTGTGGGCGCAGGGCTACTCCGAGCCCGGAGCGGGCTCCGACCTCGCCAACGTCTCCACCACTGCCCGTCTCGAAGGCGACAAGTGGGTGATCAACGGCCAGAAGGTCTGGACGTCGCTCGCACACGTCGCGCAGTGGGCCTTCGTCGTGGCCCGCACCGAACCGGGCTCGACGCGGCATCACGGACTGAGCTTCCTGCTCGTCCCGCTCGACCAGCCCGGCGTGACGGTCCGGCCCATCCAGCAGCTCACCGGCACCTCCGAGTTCAACGAGGTCTTCTTCGACGACGCCGTCACCGACGCCGACCTCGTCGTCGGTGCCCCGGGTGACGGGTGGAAGGTCGCGATGGGACTGCTGACCTTCGAACGTGGCGTCTCGACGCTCGGCCAGCAGATCGGCTTCGCCCGCGAACTCGACGGCATCGTCGAGATCGCCCGCGAAAACGGCGCGTTCGACGACCCGCACATCCGTGAGCGGATCGCCCGGGCCCGGATCGGGTTGCGCGTCATGCGCGCTCACGCCCTGCGCACCCTGGGCGACGCCGATCCCGGCCAGGCCTCGGTGGCCAAGCTGCTGTGGGCCAACTGGCATCGCGACCTCGGTGAGCTGGCGATGGACGTGCAGGGCGCGTCCTCGCTCGTCGGACCCGACCACGACCATGCCGGGAATCCCTCCGACATCACCGATCCCGAACATCTCGAACTCGCGCAGTGGCAGCGACTGTTCCTGTTCACCCGCGCCGACACCATCTACGGCGGATCCAACGAGGTCCAGCGCAATATCATCGCCGAGCGCGTGCTCGGCCTTCCCCGGGAGGCACGTCCGTGACCGCTACACCCCAGACCACCTCGCCCCTCGCGACCCCGCCCGTCGAGACCCCTGGCCACGGCCTCCTCGCAGGCAAGAAGGTCGTCGTCACCGCCGCCGCGGGCACCGGGATCGGGTTCTCGTCCGCACGACGAGCACTGCTCGAGGGCGCCGACGTGCTGATCTCGGACTTCCACGAGCGTCGTCTCGGAGAAGCCGCGGACAAGCTCGCCGCCGAGTTCCCGGAGCAGCAGGTCGCGTCGATCGTGTGCGACGTCTCGTCCACCGAGCAGGTCGACGCGCTCATCACCGGGGCGGCCGAACAGCTCGGCCGCATCGACGTCCTCATCAACAATGCGGGCCTCGGCGGTGAGACGCCCGTCGTGGACATGACCGACGACCAGTGGGATCGCGTCCTCGACATCACCCTCACCAGCACATTTCGCGCAACCCGCGCTGCGCTGCGGTACTTCCGATCGGTCGACCACGGCGGTGTCCTCGTCAACAACGCCTCGGTCCTCGGCTGGCGCGCGCAGCACTCGCAGGCGCACTACGCCGCCGCGAAGGCCGGCGTCATGGCCCTGACCCGCTGCTCGGCGATCGAGGCCGCCGAGTACGGCGTGCGGATCAACGCGGTAGCCCCGTCCATCGCGCGTCACGCCTTCCTCGCGAAGGTCACCAGTGAGGAACTGCTCGATCGGCTCGCCTCCGACGAAGCGTTCGGGCGCGCAGCCGAGGTGTGGGAGGTCGCGGCGACGATCGCGATGCTCGCCAGCGACTACACCACCTATCTGACCGGCGAGGTCGTATCGGTCTCCTCCCAGCGCGCATGATCTCGCCCTCCTGTCGGCTTGAAAGGATGTCCGTATGACTCCTGCTCGTGACGACAACAGCGGCAAGTCCGGGCGCCGCGCGGAACTGCTCGACATCGCTGCCGAGCTGTTCGCCTCGCGAGGCGTCCGGGCGACGACCGTACGCGATATCGCCGATGCCGCCGGCATCCTTTCCGGCAGCCTCTACCACCATTTCGATTCGAAGGAGTCGATGGTCGACGAGATCCTGCGCGCGTTCCTCGGCGACCTGTTCGACAGCTACCGCAAGATCGTCGCGTCCGACCTGCCGTCGCGTGACACGCTCGCAGCGCTGGTGACGACCTCCTACGAGGCGATCGACCGGTCGCACGCCGCCGTCGCCATCTACCAGGGTGAGGCCAAGCATCTCGAAGGCGACCGCTTCGCCTACATCGGTGAACTCAACATCGAGTTCCGCGACCTGTGGGTGGGCGTGATCGAACGCGGCGTCGCCGACGGTTCCTTCCGTCCGGATCTCGACGTCGAACTCGTCTTCCGATTCCTGCGCGACACGGTCTGGGTCGCGGTCCGCTGGTACCGCCCGGGGGGTGCGCTCAGCATCGACCAGGTTGCCCAGCAATACCTTTCCATCGTTCTCGACGGACTGTCGAATCAGAACTTCCCTAAGGAGCAGCAATGACCGAGGCCTACATCGTCGACGCGGTGCGCACCCCCATCGGCAAGAAGAAGGGCGGGCTGGCGGACGTGCACCCGGCCGACCTGGGCGCGCACGTCATCAAGGCGGTCGTCGAGCGCACGGGCATCGACCCGGCCGACGTCGACGACGTGGTCTTCGGCTGCGTCGACGCCATCGGTGGGCAGGCCGGCAACATCGCTCGCACGTCGTGGCTGGCCGCCGGCTACCCGCAGCACGTGCCCGGCGTGACCGTCGACCGTCAGTGCGGGTCGAGCCAGCAGGCGCTGCACTTCGGCGCGCAGGCGATCCTGAGCAACACCGCCGATCTCATCATCGCCGGCGGTGTCCAGAACATGTCGCAGATCCCGATCTCCGCGGCCATGATCGTCGGACAGCAGTACGGCTTCGACACCCCCTTCGGCGGGTCGACCGGCTGGACCGAGCGCTACGGCAGCGACGAGGTCTCGCAGTTCAAGGGCGCCGAGATGATCGCCGAGAAGTGGGACCTCAGCCGCGAGGAACTCGAGAAGTGGGCGCTGCAGAGCCACGAGCGCGCCAAGGCTGCCATCGCCGAGGGACGCTTCGAGAACGAGATCGTGCCGCTCGGTGATGCGGCCGTCGACGAGGGCCCGCGCGAGACCAGCCTCGAGAAGATGGCGTCGCTGCAGCCGCTCGTCGAGGGTGGTCGTCTCACCGCCGCCGTCGCCAGCCAGATCTCCGACGGTGCGTCCGCGGTGCTGCTCGCCTCCGACGAGGCCGTGAAGAAGTACGGATTGAAGCCCCGCGCGCGCATCCACCACCTCAGCGCCCGCGGCGACGACCCGATCTTCATGCTCACCGCTCCCATCCCGGCGACGCAGTACGCCCTCGAGAAGACCGGTCTGACGATCGACGACATCGACCTCATCGAGATCAACGAGGCCTTCGCGCCGGTCGTCCTGGCGTGGATCAAGGAGATCGGCGCCGACCCGTCGAAGGTCAACGTCAACGGGGGCGCGATCGCCCTCGGTCACCCGCTCGGCGCGACCGGCACCAAGCTCATGTCGACGCTGCTCAACGAACTCGAGCGCACCGGTGGCCGCTACGGCCTGCTCACCATCTGCGAGGGTGGCGGCACCGCCAACGTGACCATCATCGAACGCATCTGACCTGCTCCTTCACATTCGCGCGCCCGTTCGTCATCCGCTGCAGCAATTGCCGTAGCGGATCGACAGCGGGCGCGCGAATGTTCGGTTCGGCACTCGAGTGGCGTCTACCCTCGAAGCATGTGCCGGAACATCACGGAGCTGCGCGGGCTCGAGCCGGCTGCGACCGCCGAGGAGATCGAAGCGGCCGCGCGGCAGTACGTCCGTAAGGTCAGCGGGATCCACAAACTCTCCGATGCCACGCGCGAGCCTTTCGAGCAGGCCGTCGCCGAGGTCACCGCAACGACCACGCGCCTACTCGAAGCCCTTCCCGATCGTCGGCACCCACCGCCGACGGTTCCGCCGCTGCGCCGGCCCGAAGTGCGCGCGAGGATCGCAGCGCAGAGCTGACGCGGCCGGGATCAGATAGCTGCGAGCCCGAGCGGCCGCCCGCTCGCATCCGCGCGCTGCCCACCCGCAGCGAGATACGCCTCTTCGACGATCGCCGAGCAGACGGCGAACTCGTCCTCGTCGCGCGGACCGTAGAGCATGACGACGATCGGTGGGAGGACACCACGGCCGACCAGGCTGTGGTACTCGACCCAGCCCGCGTCGATCAGTTTCTCGGCGAGACGCGTCGGGAGGTTGACATGAAGGCTGCCGTCGGAGTGCGGATGGATGTGTCCCCACTCGCCGCCCAGAATGTCGGGAATCGACGGCGGTTCCGGTGGCGTGTGAAGGAAGAACGCAACAGTGCCGGGCACGGACACCCCACTGGCGCCGCGCGTGACGCCCGGCAGTGCCAGCGCATGGTCGCGCAACCTGTTCTGCCATTCGACCGGAGCGTTCTGGTCGAGTTGCATGTGAGGATTGGTGGGAGTCGTCGTCGGCCGGTCACCGCGACGAATCGGTATGTCGAGTTCTGCGTGAGTCATTCGTGCTCCTGTCGGTGGCGCTTTTCACTCCAGTGTGGTCGATCCGATCGGGCGACAGGCGTCCGGGACCGTTCCGCACCAGGCGCCCGAACTGCCGTCGGAGAGAGGGTCCGGTCCGGTAGCGTCACGCACGTCAGCAGCGTGCACGTTGTCGAGGTCCGTCGCCGACACTCCGCGGATTCGCGACGGTCCTGGTGAGGAGCAGCCATGCCCCCGGAACCGGTGTCGGACATCGCGTCGCAGTCCCTCCCGGAGGAACGTCCGGACGTCGAATATCTTCGGACCGATCCCGATCTGCCACCCGTCGGTGTCGTCGACCGCACTCCCATCTCGCCGACCGCACGCATCGTCTTCCTCGTCCTCGCAGTTCTGGGCGCGTTCGCGTGGTCGATGATCGCGTTGGTGCGCGGCGAGGAGATCAACGCCGTCTGGTTCGTCATCGCCGCCGTCTGCACCTATCTCGTCGCCTATCGCTTCTACGCGAAGTTCATCGAACGCAAGATCGTGCAGCCGCGCGACGACCGTGCGACACCTGCGGAGGAACTCGAGAACGGCAAGGACTACATGCCGACGGACCGTCGGGTGTTGTTCGGCCACCACTTCGCCGCCATCGCCGGCGCGGGCCCACTCGTCGGCCCGGTGCTCGCCGCGCAGATGGGTTATCTGCCCGGCACGATCTGGATCATCGTCGGTGTCGTCTTCGCCGGTGCGGTCCAGGACTTCCTCGTCCTGTGGATCTCGTCGCGCCGCCGCGGGCGCAGCCTCGGCCAGATGGCCCGCGAGGAACTCGGACCGATCGGTGGCGTCGCGGCGCTCATCGCGGTCTTCGTCATCATGATCATCCTGATCGCGGTGCTGGCATTGGTGGTCGTGAACGCGCTCGCCGACAGTCCGTGGGGCCTGTTCTCCATCGCCATGACGATCCCCATCGCGCTGTTCATGGGCGTCTATCTGCGCTACCTGCGACCCGGCAAGGTCGCGGAGGTGTCACTGATCGGCGTCGTCCTGCTGCTCGTCGCGATCATCGCGGGTGGCTGGGTCGCCGAGACCGACTGGGGCGCCGATTGGTTCACCCTCTCCCCGGTGACGATCTCGTGGCTGATGATCGCCTACGGATTCGCCGCGTCGGTACTGCCGGTGTGGTTGCTGCTCGCCCCGCGCGACTATCTGTCGACCTTCATGAAGGTCGGCACCATCGTGCTGCTGGCCATCGGCATCCTCGTCGCGCGTCCGGCCCTGGAGATGCCCGACGTCACGTCGTTCGCCATCGACGGTGACGGCCCGGCCTTCGCGGGGTCGCTGTTCCCGTTCCTGTTCATCACCATCGCATGTGGCGCACTGTCGGGATTCCACGCGCTCATCTCCTCGGGCACCACCCCGAAACTGCTGGAGAAGGAGAAGCAGACGCGGCTGATCGGCTACGGCGGCATGCTCACCGAGTCGTTCGTCGCGATCATGGCCCTGGTCACCGCGTGCATCATCGACCAGCACCTGTACTTCACGCTCAACGCACCGGCCGCCCTCACCGGCGGCACCCCGGAGACCGCCGCCGCCTACGTCAACGGACTCGGCCTGGGATCGCCGGACATCACTCCCGAGCAGATCTCCGCCGCCGCGGAGGGCGTGGGGGAGGAGTCGATCATCTCCCGTACCGGTGGTGCCCCGACGCTCGCGTTCGGCATGTCGCAGGTGCTCAGCGATCTGTTCGGCGGCGACAGCCTCAAATCGTTCTGGTACCACTTCGCGATCATGTTCGAGGCGTTGTTCATCCTCACGACCGTCGACGCGGGAACGCGTGTCGCGCGGTTCATGCTCTCGGATTCGCTCGGCAACTTCGGTGGCCCGGCCCGTCGCTTCAAGGATCCGTCCTGGCGTCCCGGTGCGTGGCTGTGCTCCGCAGTGGTCGTCGGCCTGTGGGGTGCGATCCTGCTGATGGGCGTCACCGACCCGCTCGGTGGCATCAACACTCTGTTCCCGCTGTTCGGCATCGCCAACCAGTTGCTCGCCGCGATCGCCCTGACGGTCGTGCTCACCATCGTCGTGAAGAAGGGACTGGTGAAGTGGGCCTGGATCCCCGGTGTGCCGTTGGTGTGGGACCTGATCGTGACCATGACGGCGTCGTGGCAGAAGATCTTCTCCGGCGACCGCGCGGTGGGGTACTGGGCCCAGCACCGCGCTTTCGTCGACGCGAAGAACTCCGGCGCAACCACATTCGGTTCGGCGAGGACGGTCGACGAGATCGACGCCGTCATCCGCAACACGTTCATTCAGGGCACCCTGTCGATCGTGTTCGCGAGCCTCGTGCTGATCGTCGTCGCGGCCGGGGTGGTGGTGTGCATCAGATCGATCCGCGCCGGAGGTATGCCCACCACCGAGACACCTGACGTCCCGTCGAAGATCTTCGCGCCCGCCGGTTTCGTGCCCACACCGGCCGAACGGGAACTGCAGAAGGAGTGGGACGAGTTGATCGCCTCGGGCAAGGTCCGGGCCCCGGGAGCCGCGCACACCCATGCCTCGCATCACAAGGACGGAGACGGGTCGTGATCGCCGTACTGCGTCGTGCGTGGTGGTGGATCGGTGCCGTCATGGGCGACCACGACTACGCGCGGTACGTCGATCTGCACCGCCGCCAGCATCCGGATCGACCACCGCTGAGCGAACGCGACTACTGGCGTGAGCGGCACGCCGCAGCGGATGCGAACCCGGGAAGCCGATGCTGTTGAGCGGGGGAGGGCGGGCATGACGAAGTACGAATCGATCCGCGTCGAGACGCGCGATCGGGTGACGACCGTGGTCATGGCCCGTCCCGAGCGCCGGAACGCGGTCGACGGTCCGATGGCCGCCGAACTGGCCGACGTGTTCAGGGCATTCGACGCCGACCCTGCCGCCGATGTCGCTGTCCTCCACGGAGACGGTGGAAACTTCTGTGCAGGAGCGGATCTCACATCGATCGGTACCGACCGGCAGAACGTTCTCGGTGCGGACGGCGACGGCCCGATGGGACCGACGCGCCTCGTGCTTTCCAAACCGGTGATCGCGGCGGTGGAAGGCTACGCGGTTGCCGGTGGACTCGAACTGGCGATCTGGTGTGATCTGCGCGTCGTCTCCTCCGACGCGGTGTTCGGTGTCTTCTGCCGCCGGTGGGGGGTGCCGTTGATCGACGGCGGCACCGTTCGGCTGCCGCGCCTGATCGGCACGAGTCGGGCCATGGACATGATCCTGACGGGCCGGCCCGTCGGTGCGGCGGAAGCACGCGAATTCGGCCTGGCCAACCGCGTGGTCGAACCCGGAACGACGCGCGACGCCGCCGAACGCATGGCCAGGGAGATCACAGTCTTCCCACAGACCTGCATGCGCAACGACCGCCGCTCGGTCTACGAACAGTTCGGCCGCTCCGAATCCGAGGCGCTCGGATTCGAATTCGCCCTCGGCACGGAGTCCGTTGGAAGCGACACGGTCGGAGGGGCAGCGCGGTTCGCGTCCGGGGAGGGCAGACACGGTTCGTTCTCCTGACCCGATCCTCGACACCGATCACGCGATCAGGCCCCGCTCGCGCGCCGCGACCACTGCGGCGGTGCGATTATCCACGTCCAATTTGGTGAACGCGTGCACCAGATGGGATTTCACGGTTGCCTCGCTGACGAAGAGCTGTTTGGCGATCGCGCGATTGGACAACCCTTCGGCGACCAGCGACAGCACTTCGATTTCGCGGGCGCTGAGGTCGGCGCGGGGCTGCTGCATGCGGCGGTAAAGGCGCTGGGCCACGTCTGGGTCCAGGACGGTCTCCCCACGGGCCGCCGCGAACACCGATTCGATCAGCACTTTCGGGTCGGTGTCCTTGAGGAGGTAGCCCGCCGCACCGGCTTCGACCGCGCGCAGAATGTCCGCGTCCGTGTCGTAAGTGGTGAGTACGACGACCCTCGGCGGATCGGCCGCAGTCAGGATCCGGGCGGTCGCCTGCGCCCCGTCGATCCCCGATCCCAGACGCAGATCCATCAGCACCACATCGGGTTTCGCGGCCGACGCCGAAGCCACGGCTTCCTCACCCGACGATGCTTCGGCCACCACCACGATGTCATCGTGCGACGCCAGCAACGCGCGTAGTCCCGCCCGTACCACCGGGTGATCGTCGACGAGCAGTACACGTACCGCACTCATGCGACCCGCCCGATCGGAAGGGTTGCGGCAACCGCGGTTCCGTCTCCGGGTGCCGATTCCACGACGAGTGTGCCACCCAGTTCGGCCAGTCGTTCCCGCATCGACCGTAAGCCGAATCCACCGTCCTGACGTTGATCGAAGCCGATACCGTCGTCGACGATATCGAGCCGTACTTCGTCGGATGCGTAGCTCAATGTCATCCGTACCCGACGCGCCCGCGAATGCAACCGCACGTTGGCGAGAGCACTCTGGGCGACGCGGAGCAAGGCGACGTCGAAGTCCGTCACCAGCGGGATCGGATCGCTGTCGGTGAGCAGGTCACCGGTGATCCCGGTCTGCTGCTCGAGTTGGTCGAGCAGGCGCCGCAACGCGGATTCGAGCGGTGCGGACTCGAGCGCAACCGGCGCGAGCGCGTCGACCACCCGGCGGGCCTCGATCAGATTCTGCTGCGCGGTGTCCGCGATCTGCGCGAAGATCGCCGCGGAATTGTCGGGAGCGCGCTGCCCGGCTCGAGAGAGCAGCAGAATGGACGAAAATCCTTGCGCCAGAGTGTCGTGGATGTCACGCGCGAGGCGGGAACGTTCGGTCAGTGCGCCCGCTTCCCGTTGCAGCGCGACCAATTCGTCCTGCGCCCCGAGCAGCTCTCGGTGCGCCTCGGTGAGTTCGTCCACCAACTGCTGTCGCTGCGCGGACTGCCGCACCAACTGCTGGTAGACGACGGCCATTCCGGCGGCAGCTGCCGCCCCGAACACCGGTCCGAGAATCGAGGCAACCGTGTTCGTGGTGCCGTGCCACAGCGTCGCTGCGATCGCTATCGCGGTCAGCATGGTCGTCACCGTCAACGCGACCGGAGTGGAGAACAGGGGAAAGCACAGGAAAAACAGGGCGAACGCCAGCCAGACGAAGTTGACATCCGCCACCACGAGAGCCAACCAGCCCAGCCCGAGCGCCGCGAACCAGATCTGCCCCGATCGGCGCTGTACCGGCTCCCCGTTCTCGAAGCCCTCACGCCGCGCGAACCAGATCCCGAAGAGATACCACCCCGCCACCACGACAGCGAGCGCGACGATCGGAACGGGATGAGCACTGTCGGTAACCGTGCGCACGACACCCACCGCGAGGAGCAGGAAGAACAGCAGATGGGCGCCGAATTGCATGGCGCGTAGCACCGGCACGGCCCCGCCCGAGTGAGACCCATCGGAATTCCGCATTTCGCCCACTCTAATACCGCACTATGCCGTCGACCGCACCGATCGAAGATCTCCAACTTTCGATGGATCAGCGAACCCAACCAATGCGCGATGCCGGGAATGTTTCCTTGCACGACGCTGAGATGCATGTTCCTCGCTTTCCGTGATCTCCGGTTCGCCAAAGGTCGCTTTACGCTGATGACCTCGGCCCTGTTCCTCATTTCGCTGATGGTGGTCACGCTGTCGGGGCTGACCTCCGGACTGGGTAATCGGTCCATCGCTGCGATCGAGAACATCGGCGCCGACCACTTCGCATTCGGTGCTCCCCCCGATGGCCGCTCGGTCTCGTTCGCCGAGTCGACCGTGACGACGCGGCAGTATGCGGAACTTGCGGAGGCCGACGGTGTCGATGCTGCGTCGATCATCGGGGTGGCACCCGCTCGGATCAGCGTCGACGGTCGAGAAGTTGCCGCTTCTGCGTTCGGCGTCGACGGGCATTCTTTCGCCGCTCCGGTCGTGCTCGGTGCCGGCTCGGTAGCCGTGGACGCCGACCTCGCCAATGACAACGGATGGACGAACGGAACACGGATTTCGATGAGCGGAAAGGTATTCACCATCACCGCTCTGGTCGACGACTCGTTCTACAGTCATCAGCCCGTGGTCTGGATGGACCACGACGCATGGATGTCACTGCCGTCGGCCGGTGGCAGTGACGGCACCGTCGTTGCATTGCGGACCTCCGCAGGGTTCGACGCCGATTCTGTCGGTGAGGCGACCGGGACGGCCGTCACCGACGGCCGCGGCGCGCTGAACGCGATCGGGTCGTACACCTCCGAGCGTGGATCGCTGCTGTTGATGCAGACGATGCTGATGATCGTCAGCGCCTTGGTCGTCGGAGCCTTCTTCACGGTATGGACCATCCAGCGCGGCCAGGACCTCGCTGTGCTCAAGGCTGTCGGTGCCTCTACCCGCTACCTGCTCCAGGACGCACTCGGGCAGAGCTCGATCGTGTTGGTACTCGGATCCGGACTTGGAACCCTGGCCGCAGCCGGTCTCGGAACGGCAGCCTCGCAGTCGGTTCCGTTCTCGCTCACGATGTCCACCACCGTGGTTCCGTTCCTCGCCCTCGTTGCGACGGGCATGATCGGCGCGGCCGCTTCCCTGGTCCGTATCGCCAAGGTCGACCCGCTCGCTGCCCTTGCAGCCGCTCGATGAGTCATCTACCGAGAACGAAGGACTTCGACATGAGTATCTGCTTACGCAACATCGTCCTCAGCTATCCCGACGGTGACGGGCATCGACGCGTCCTCGACGACGTGGATTTCGAGGTCCGACGCGGTGAATTCGTGGCTGTGACCGGTCCGTCCGGGTCCGGCAAATCGAGCCTGCTCGCTGTCGCCGGCCTGCTCATCACCCCCGATTCGGGTCGTGTCGTTATCGACGGCAGCGACATGACGGGACTGGACCGTGACGAGCGCACGACCATGCGACGCGAGAAGCTCGGATTCGTGTTCCAGCAGTCGAACCTGCTGCCCTCGTTGACCGCAGTCGAACAACTGCAGATGATGTCCCATCTCGCCGGCGGCTCGGTCCGCGAGAGTCGTGCCCGTGCCACGGACCTGTTGTGTTCATTGGGTCTCGACGGGCACGTGGACCGGCGTCCCCACCAACTGTCGGGAGGTCAACGGCAACGGGTTGCCATCGCGCGAGGCCTGATGAACGACCCCTCGGTGTTGCTCGTCGACGAGCCCACCTCGGCCCTCGACGAGAACCGCAGCCGCGAGGTCGTGGCCCTGCTCGCCGATCTGAGCCGGGATCGGGATGTGGCGATCGTGATGGTCACTCACGACCTGAGCCGGCTGACTCTCGTCGACCGCGCCTGTGCCGTACGCAACGGGACACTGATACCCCTGCCTGGCTCCGTGCCGAGCGCAATTCGCTGAAACAGCGGCGAACTGTTGTCACGCGGTATCGGGAATCTTCCTGACCGGGCCATGGCCCGGGCTTCGGCGGAGTAGGGTCGATTTCCGGACCGCGGGAGGCATCGTGAACGACCCAGCACCTGTGTCCGGTGACGCGTGGCCGAGTCTGCGCACAGCGGAATGGACCGATACCCGGGACACCCTTCACATGTGGTTGCAGATCGTCGGCAAGATCCGCATGGCCCATACACCGATGGTCAACCACTGGTGGCAGACGACGCTGTACGTCACGCCGCGTGGGCTGGGCACCTCGTCGATTCCCTATGGGCATGCCGTCTTCGACATGGAGTTCGACTTCTTCGAGCACCGCCTGCACATCCGTGCGAGCGACGGTCGCAGCCGTTCGGTGCCTCTCATCACACAACCGGTGGCGGAGTTCTACACCCGCACTTTCGGAGCTCTGGACGAGCTGGGTATCACGACCCGGATCCAGGGCACACCCAACGAGGTGGATCCGGCGATCCCCTTCGCACAGGACCGTGAACATGATTCGTACGACTCCGAGGCGGCTCATCTCTTCTGGCGGCAACTCGTGCAGGCGCACCGTGTCCTGCTCCGGTTCCGAGCAGACTTCCTCGGCAAGGTCAGTCCGGTGCACTTCTTCTGGGGTGCGATGGACCTTGCATGCACCCGATTCTCCGGACGCGCTGCTCCGCCCCATCCCGGGGGAATCCCGAACTGCCCCGACGAAGTGATGACGGAGGCATACTCTCACGAGCTCAGCAGCTGTGGATTCTGGCCGGGCGGTGGGGACGAGGGGGCGTTCTATTCGTACGTCTACCCCGCACTCGAAGGCTTCGCCCAGTCTCCGGTGCGCCCGGACGCCGCCCTCTATGTCGCTGAGCTGGGAGAGTTCGTGCTGCCTTACGAGGCGGTGCGGACCGCGGCCGATCCCGACGCGGAACTGCTCCAGTTCCTGCGCAGCACCTACGACGCGGCCGCCCGGCTCGGTGCGTGGGATCGGGGCAATCTGGAGCGATCCGGCGCCGGCTGACGTGACACCTACCGCACCACGGGGATCGTCACGAAACTCGGTGCGGTGGAGTTGAGTTCGAGGTGCTGCGGTCTCAGTCCGCTCTCGACCAGCATCGGGCCGAGCGGCAACGAGCGCGGGACGCTCGCGGCGTAGACGTCCACCCGGATGCGGTGGCCCGGTTGCAGCACCGCCTCGGTCGGCAGCGTGCTGATGTCGAGGGCCGTCGGTTGCCCCGGGACGATCGGCTGCCGGGACTCGAGGGTCAGCACCGGATGTGCCTGCGCGTAGTCGCCGTCGGCGGTGAACGTGCTCTTCGAATCGTCGATCGCCCGCAGCGACGAGACGAGGGAACCGGTGGTGAGCACGGTGGACCGTCCGTCCGGAGCCACGTCGTTCACGGAAACCGACCAGAATCCGTCGGTGGCGTCGAGGACGGTCTCGAGGTGCACGTTGACCGGTCCCGAGAGCACGGTCGGTTCGGTGACCGGCCCGCTGGTGAAGGTGAGGCCCTCGGCCTCGTTGAACCGGGCGTCCTTCGTGCATCCCGCGCCCAGCAGCACCGCGATGCCGGCGGTGCCCTGTGCGGCCTCACGGGAACAGAAGCCGCGCAGTCCCGGGGCGACGGTGAGTCGTTGCGCGGTTTCGGGCGCCGACGTCGCGAGCGTGCCGTCGTGGAGAGCGTGCCCGGCCGTACCGCTCGGAGCCGCCGACAGGAAGAGCTTCTCGTGGTCGACGGGGCTGCGTGGGAACTCGTCGTTCGTGACCCAACCGCCGCCCTGCTGCAGCAGGGTGACCGGGCCGTACTCGTCGATGCCGTTGTCGATGTCCTTGAGCCAGCGGTCGAACCAGGCGTGCTGGAGCGCCGTGATGTTCGGCGGATGTCCCGGGGTGCCGAATCCGGTCCCGAGGATCGCGTGGTAGCCGTCGCCCATCACCAGTTGCTTGCGGCCGGGTTCGACGGGAATCCGGTTGTAGATGTCGGGCTCGCTGTTGGCGAAGATGTCGTGCCAGTTCCCGAACACGAAGGTGGGCACCTCGATCGACTCGAGCCGGGCCTGCCGTTCCTGGTAGAACGGGCCGTCCTGAGCGACCGAGAGGGCATCGGGGGAGACACCGTCGATGCTCGGCGCGGTGAGGACCTCGAAGAGTTCGGGGATCTTCGTGGCGGGGTCGGCGAGCCTGTCGCGCAACCACTGCGCGTCGAACCGGCCCTGGAGGAGGGCTTCCATATCGGGAACCCACTTGAGCCCGTTGACGAGCCCGAGCCAGGCGGGCATGAAGCCCACGCCCACGGCGCCGCCGGTGCCCACGATGTCGCGCAGCAGGTCGTTGCCGGGTTCGACGGCGAAGACCGCGTCGAGTGCCTCAGGTCGTAGGCCGGCGGCCTGGATCTGGTTGATCGCCGAATAGGACACGCCGGTCGTTCCGACGCGTCCGTTCGACCACGGTTGCTTCGCCGCCCAGTCGATGACCTCGACGGTGTCCTGCTGCTCGCGCGGACCGAGAACGTCCCACTGTCCGTGGGAGAAACCGGTGCCCCGCACGTCGACGATCACCTGCGTGTACCCGTTCTGCACGAGATCGCGGTTGAGTCCGAAGGCGCGGCCGAGTTGGGATGCCGGGGCGGCGAGTTCGGTGATGCCGTCGAAGGGGGCACCGAAGTTCAGGACGGATCCGAGTTCGTCCACGAGTGGGGCGAACTGCGGGTCCTCCATCGCCACCGACGCCAGCGTCGACAACAGTTTCGTGTACGGCGTGAGACCGAGGACGACCGGTGTGGGTTCGTCGATCGGCGTGCCGTCGGCGTGTGCGGGACGGAAGACGTTGGCGCGGAGCACCGTCCCGTCGCTCAATGTGATGGGTACGTCCCACTCGACGGCGGTGTCGGGATAGGCGTCGGGGGCATCGACGAGGCTCTGCCAGGATGCGCCGGAGGCGCCACCGCTGGGATCGGCGGTCGCCGGTGCTGTGGATGTGATGGTGCAAGCGGTCATTGCCGCCACGACGAATGCGACCGTGCGTGATCTCACCGGGCCCCCATGCCTGCGGTAAACAGTTCCGCGCACGGTAACGCGAGCTCGGCGGATCCGTCAACGACCGTAGTCAGTCGGATCGGAACCGATGTTGTTGTCGTTGATCCCGGGAAGGATCGACAACAACGTCGGTTCCGATCGTGGGAACTATCCGGACTCGGCCATCCACAGTTTCCGCCGGGAATCCATACTCTCTTTGTTTGAGAGTACTGTTCTCACCATCGAATGGGGACGCGATCACGGAGGTGTCGATGCGAATCGGGCTCACGGGCGGAGCGTCGTCCACGGACAGGATCGTGAAGCAGGCACAGCAGGCGGAGGCCGAGGGATTCACGTCCCTGTGGTTCGCGAGCACCGTCGCGGGCGACCCGCTGGCAGCTCTCGCGGTGGCCGGTCGGGAGACAGGATCGATCGAGCTCGGCACCGCCGTGCTCCAGACCTACCCGTGCCACCCGCTGCTGCAGGCGAACCGCGCCGCGGGCGTCGCCGAGGCCATGGGCCGGCCGGGATTCACGCTCGGATTGGGACCGTCGCACGAGAGCCTGGTCCGGGACGTCTACGGACTGTCGTACGACACCCCGGGGCAGAACACCGAGGAGTACATCCGGATCGTCACCGCACTCCTGCGCGGTGAGGAGGTGGACTTCCGGGGAGAGGCATGGTCCACCCGCAGCGCGGGACGGATGGTCGCCGTCGCGCACGAGGTGCCCGTCCTGCTGTCCGCCATGTCGCCGCGGATGCTGCGGGTCGCGGGGGAGTGGGCCGACGGCACGGTCCTGTGGATGGCGGCGCCGAAGGTGATCGAATCGCGGATCGCCCCCTCGATCCACACGGCCGCCGCGCGGGCGGGCCGGCCGGAGCCGCGCATCGTGGCGGGACTGCCCGTCGCGGTCCACGACGACGCGGACGCGGCGCGGGATGCGGTCGCCGCGACCGCCACGTCCTACGCGGGAATGCCCAGCTACCGGCGGGTCCTGGAGGAGGCGGGCGCGAGTACCCCGGCGGACATCGCCATAGTCGGCGACGAGGAGTCGGTGCGCCGGCAGCTGCAGGGACTGCTCGATGCGGGTGTCACCGACGTCTGGGCGGCAATCCTCCCTGTCGGCGACGATCCGCGTGCGTCGCTCCACCGCACCCGCACTCTCCTGAGTGCGCTCACCACCGAATAATGATTGCTGGAAACGAACGAAACCGGTGTTGTTGTCGATTCTTCGCGAGAAATCGACAACAACACCGGTCTCGATTCGGAGGGAACTAGGCCGACGACTCCGTCCGGCGCAGGGCCGAGAGGGCGTCGATGCGCTCGACGGCCTCGGCGACGACGCGATCGATCAGCTCCTGGCAGCTCGGCAGGTCGTCGAGCATGCCGACGACCTGACCCGAGGCGAGCACACCGGCTTCGGTGTTGCCCTCCACGAGACCGGCCTTGAGGAGCATGGGGGTGTTGGCGGCCATGATGATCTGCTGCCAGGTGCGGTCGCTCGCCTTCTTCATGGCGAGGCCGTCCTTGACGAGCGTCGACCACTTCATGCCCGTCATCGCCTTGAACTTCGTCGCGTTCCGGGCGGCCGCGAGCAGTCCCTTCGCGTAGGTGGACTTCTCGAGGCTGTTCACCAGGTCGGTGTTGAGCACCCGGTGCGGCATGCCGTCGACCTTGAGCGAGACGGTGGTGTCCTGCAGACCACGTGCGAGGTACTGCTGCTTGACCGAATCGGGAACGGCGCTGTCGCTCGTGAGCAGGAACCGCGTGCCCATCGCGACACCGGCAGCACCGTAGGACAGCGCGGCCGCGAGCCCGCGACCGTCGAAGAAGCCACCGGCCGCGATGACCGGGATGTCGACGGCGTCGAGCACGCTCGGCAGCAGCAGCGTCGTCGCGACGGGACCGGTGTGGCCACCGCCCTCGCCACCTTGCACGATCACCGCGTCGGCACCCCACGAGGCGACCTTCACGGCATGCTTGGCGGCACCGATCGACGGGATCACGACGATGCCGTGATCCTTCAGCTTGGCGATCAGCTCCTTCTTCGGAGCGAGCGCGAATGACGCGACCTTGACCTTCTCGCGGATCAGCAGGTCGATGCGCTCGCCGGCGTCCGAAGCGTCGGCGCGCATGTTCACACCGAACGGCTTGTCGGTGAGCGACTTCGTCTTTGCCACGGCCGCTTCGAGTTCGGGGTAGGTCATCGTCGCCGAGGCGAGGATGCCGAGGCCACCGGCGTTCGACGTCGCGGCGGTCAGCCGTGGGCCGGACACCCAGCCCATGCCCGTCTGGACGATGGGGTGCTCGATGCCCACGAGCTCCGTCAGTGCTGTGCGCAGGGTGCTCACAGCGCAACCTCACGGTCGCGGAGTCCCTTGGGGTCGATCACCTCTCGGATCAGACGCAGTTCCTCGGCGGTGGGTTCGCGGGTCACACCGGCCTCGTCGAGACCGGCGACCTCGAAGGACGTGTTCTCGGCGACGGTCGCGGCCTCGACACCCGGGTGCAGCGAGAGCGCCCGGAAGCTGTGGCCGGGGCCGCCGAAGTCGAAGACACCGAGATTGGTGACGACCCGCGCGATGTCCAGGAAACGGTACGCCGGGTTCTCGGGATCGACCTTGTCGTATCCGACACCCGAGACGATGTCGACCGTGTCGACGAAGACGCGCGAGGAATGCTTGCCGACCCAGTAGCTGGTCGCGTGGTTGATCGTGTTGCCGGGAGCGCCGCGCACACCGAACATCTGACGCGTCGGCTGCTGGAGCGGACCGAAGGCCGACAGGTTCTGGTTGCCGTACCGGTCGATCTGGTTGGCGCCCATCACGACGTGGCGGCGACCCGACGCCACGACGTCGAACACCTTGCGGAACGGCATCCAACCTTCGATCGGTGCCTTCGCGCCGAGGGCCGGGACCTCGGCGAGGATGAGTGCTTCACCGTCGGTGATCAACAGGTCGGGCTCGGTGGTGAGCTTGGCCAGGCGTGCGCCGATCTGCGGCAGTGTCGCCATCGGGCTCGCCATGATCTCGCCGGCACCCGAGAAGATGTCGGCGCATGCGATCGCGCAGTACTCGGCGCGGGTCACGGTCTCGGTGGTGGTCATGCCTGCTCCTGTGCGAACTTCTGGACTGCGGCCTGGTAGTCGTCCTCGCTGCCCGAGAGGAAGCGGTCGACGAATGCCTGCCACGCCTCGGGGTCCTTGGCGGACTCGGCGTAGTGGCGCTGGAACTTCTCGTCGCGGCCGTAGCTGTCGCCCGCGAGAGTGAAGTGCGCCCCGTTCGGCGCTTCGACGATCCCGTCGACCATCATGCGGTTGAGCAGGAGTTGCTGGAGCGGAACCTCTTTCACGAGCTGCTCGGTCTCGACGATCTTCTCGACCGAGACGTAGCGCCGCTCGGCGGCCATGCAGTAGAGGTCGTCGAAGTACGGGTCGACACCCTGGTAGCCGGCGTTGCCGTGCTTGTCGCCGATGTTGAGGTGCACGAACGCAGCGTCGAGGTTCAGTGCCGGCATGGCGATGAGGGTCTCGGTGCCGTCCGGGCCGGGATACGGCGAGGTGACGGTCTTCAGTTCGCCTTCCCAGAAGTCGACGACGGCCGAGCCGAGTCCTGCGCGGATGGGCAGGAACGGCAGGCGTGCCGCGGCGGCCTCGAGGCCGCACTTGATCATGCCCTCGTCCATCTCGCGGGCGACGATCTCGCCGCCCGTGCGGGCCTTGGCGAACCACGGATCGTAGAACGGTGCCGAGTCGAGCGAGACGAATCCGTAGTAGGCCTTCTTCACCTTGCCCGCCGAGCACAGCAGGCCCAGGTCGGGGCCGCCGTAGGTGACGACGGTCAGATCCTTCACGTCCGAGCGGAGGATCGCCCGCACGAGGGCCATGGGCTTGCGGCGCGACCCCCAGCCACCGAGGCCGATGGTCATTCCGCTGCGCAGCTCGCCGACCACGTCGTCGAGCGACATTCTCTTGTCACGCATGGTGTTCCGAACTCCTGGTGGTGTGAGGCGTCAGCTGTTGCTGCGCGGCTTTCCTGTTGCGACGAACTCGTCGCGGTGCTCGTCGGCGATGCCGGCGAGATTCAGCTCGAAGGTGAAACCCTGCTCGAGGCGGTAGCTCGTCTTCACGTCGACGGGGTCGATGCGGTTGATGGCTTCCTTCGCGCGGCGGATGACGCGGGTGTCCTTCGCGGCGATCGTCTCGGCGACCTCGCGTGCGGTGGCGTCCAGTTCGCTGCGCGGCACGACCTTGTACACCGAACCGAAGTGCTCGAGCTGCTGCGCGGTGACGTTCTGCGCCGTGTAGTAGAGGGTGCGCATCATGTGCTGAGGGACGAGGCGCGCGAGATGCGTTGCGGCGCCGAGCGCACCGCGGTCGACCTCGGGCAGACCGAAGACGGCGTCGTCGGAGGCGACGATGACGTCCGCGTTGCCGACGAGGCCGATGCCGCCTCCGACGCAGAAGCCGTTGACGGCGACGATCACCGGTACCTCGCAGTCGTAGACGGCGGCGAATGCGGCGGCGCACCCGTGGTTGGCGGCGATCAGGGCGTCGAACCCTTCGGTGGCCTGCATTTCCTTGATGTCCACACCCGCGTTGAAGCCTCTGCCCTCGGCGCGCAGGATCACCGCGTGGGTGTCGAGACTGCGCCCGGCCGTGGTCACGGCCTCGGCCAGGTCGAACCAGGCCTGTGAGGGAAGAGCGTTCACGGGCGGGAAGTCGACGGTGACCGTGGTGATACCGGCGCTGTCGGAGGTCGAGGTGATGCCCATGGCATGTTCCTAACGTCTGTACCGAACCAAGCGATTGCTTGGTAAGTTAGCACAGGATAGCCGCCGGACCCAGAGGGTCGAAGGGTCGTAGGGTCGAAGTACGACCGAACATCGAGGAGAGAAGATGCCCGAAGCAGTAATCGTGTCCGCAGTACGGTCGCCGATCGGCCGAGCGCGTAAGGGCTCGCTCGCGTCGATCCGTCCGGACGACCTCGCGACGCAGATGGTCGCCGCAGCGCTCGCGAAGGTTCCCGAGCTCGATCCCGCCGAGATCGACGACCTCATGCTCGGTTGCGGCCAGCCCGCAGGCCAGTCCGGCTTCAACATCGCGCGTGTCGTGGCGGTCCAGCTCGGCTACGACTTCCTGCCGGGTGTCACCGTCAACCGCTACTGCTCGTCGTCGCTGCAGACCACCCGCATGGCGCTGCACGCCATCAAGGCCGGCGAGGGCGACGTGTTCGTCTCGGCCGGCGTCGAGTCGGTGTCGAGCTTCGTCACCGGCAACGCCGACGGACTGCCGAATACGAAGAACCCGCTGTTCGACGACGCGCAGGCGCGCAGTGCGAAGCTCGCCGAGGGTGGCGTGGCGTGGACCGACCCGCGCAACGAAGGCCTGCTTCCGGACGTCTACCTCGGCATGGGGCAGACCGCCGAGAACGTCGCCTCGCACACCGGCATCTCCCGCGAGGACCAGGACCGCTGGGGCGTGCGTTCGCACAACCGGGCCGAGGAAGCCATCAAGAGCGGCTTCTTCGAGCGCGAGATCACCCCGGTGACCCTCGCCGACGGCACCGTCGTGTCCACCGACGACGGTCCGCGTCCGGGCACCACCTACGAGGCGGTCAGCCAGCTGAAGCCGGTCTTCCGCCCCGACGGCACCGTGACCGCCGGCAACGCCTGCCCGCTCAACGACGGTGCGGCCGCCCTGGTGATCATGTCCGACACCAAGGCGAAAGAACTCGGGCTGACCCCGCTCGCACGTGTCGTCTCCACCGGTGTCTCGGGCCTGTCCCCGGAGATCATGGGCCTCGGACCGATCGACGCGACCCGCAAGGCTCTGGCCAACGCGAACATGGGAATCGACGACATCGACCTGTTCGAGATCAACGAGGCCTTCGCCGTCCAGGTCCTCGGTTCCGCTCGTGAACTCGGTATCGACGAGGACAAGCTCAACGTCAACGGCGGCGCGATCGCGCTCGGTCACCCCTTCGGAATGACCGGTGCCCGCATCACCACGACACTCATCAACAACCTGCGCACCCACGACAAGCAGTTCGGTGTCGAGACGATGTGCGTCGGTGGAGGCCAGGGCATGGCGATGGTGCTCGAGCGGTTGAGCTGAGCCGACCCCGTTCGGGTGGGCCGGGCTCCGGCCCGGTCCACCCGGTGGCGCTCGTGAGGCGCAGGCGTGCGGTTACCAGGGTCCGGACGTGTCGCGCCATCCCTTGCGGATGATCTTCCCAGTAGCGTTGCGCGGCAACAGGGAGGACGTCAGCGTCCACTGCGTCGGCACCTTGAAGTATGCGAGATGCTCGGAAGCGAAAGTCGTCAATTCCTCGACGGTGACCGTGGAGCCTTCGACGAGCACGACCACCGCCGCCACCTCCTGACCCCATTCCGGGTGGGGAGCGCCGGTCACCATGCATTCGCGGACCGCCGGGTGCAGGGAGAGGACGCGTTCGACCTCCGACGGGTAGACATTTTCGCCGTTCTGGTGGATGAGGTCGGCGCGCCGGCCCACCAGACGCAGCCGGCCGTTCTCCACAACTCCGAAATCACCTGTGCGCAACCAGCGGTCGGGCGTGATCGCCTCGGCTGTCGCGGCTTCGTCGTCCCAGTAGCCGAGCATGACGAAGGGGCTGCGCACACACACCTCACCCACGCGGCCGTCGGGCAGCCATGCGCCGGTCTGATCCCGGATCTCGAGGCTCACCGTGATGATCGGCGCGCCCACCGTGCCGGGGAACTCCTCGAGTTCGGCGGCAGAGGCCACCGCGATCGACGTGCTGCACTCGGTGATGGTGTAGCTGTCGACCATGGCGTGCTTGCCGAACGGGAGCCGCTCGCGCAGACGCTGCTTGAACTCGGGTGTCGACGGTTCCGAGGACAGGGTGAAGCGTGTCAGCGAGGTCAGGTCGTATCTGTCGAGGTCTTCGTCCTCGAGCATCCGCGCCGCCATCGACGGCACGGCCATCCAATGGGTGACCTGCTCCGCTTCGATGAGTTCGAGCACGGGATGTACCCCGTACCATCCCTGATTCATCACCACGGTGCTGCCGGTGGCCAGGCGCGGCACGATCGTGTTGTGCAGGCTCGTGATGTGGAACAGCGAGGACGTCAGCAGATATCTGGAGTCCGACGGCACCGACCGGTCGTATGCAGCCCCGGTCCAGATCGTCGCGATCGCGTCGAGGTACCGGTGGTAGTCGACCACCGCCAGCAGATTCCGTTGCGAGTGCAACGCACCTTTGGGGTCGCCGCTCGTGCCCGAGGTGTACAGGAGAACGGCGGGATCGTCCTCGGCGACCCGCGGCGGCGGCGGTTGCGCGCCGTCGAACTCCGCGACCAGCCGCGGTAGATCCTCCTCGATCGACAACACCACGGTCTGCGCACGATCGATGCCGGCGACGGCCGCGGTACGCGGACCGTCGACGAACACCACCCGCGGTCGCGAATGGCGGATACCGAACTCCAGTTCCGGCTGGACCCACCAGGCGTTCAATCCCACCGAGATCGCGCCGAGGGCCTGTGTCGCCCAGAACGCGGTGACCCATTCGGGTCTGTTCGCCGACAGGATCGCCACGCGGTCGCCCGAGCGCACCCCGTACCGCTCGTGCAGGGCTGCGGCGAGGGCGTAGGACATGCGTGCGTTCTGGGCGAAGGTGATCCGGCGATCGGCGGTGACCAGGTACTCGCGGTCGCCCCAGACGAGGGACTGCGAGAGCAGATCCGCCACGGCGACGTCACGTTTACGCATGACGGGCATCGCGGTGCCCAGGACTTCCTGCACGACGATCTCGAACTCGCCGCCGGGGCCGGTGAGGCGCGATACCAGCTGATCGAGGAAATGGGAGGGATCGGACGGGATGGTCATCGCCTGTATCCCACCGGTGTCCCTGCACGCTTCACGAACGTCCCCTCCTCCATCGAGTGCGTACCGCCAGAATCTCACGACGGGTCACCCCGACCTCGAATGTACCGGTGAGTGGGACGGGCGGTGACGGTCACCACCGCTCTCCCTAGCCTGTGACCTGGGCGTCTGTGGAAAGCGAGGTCCTGTCTCCGTCGGGCCGCCGCCCGGCGCCCCCATGAGAAAGGACTGAGATCGAATGACCGCAACGACGTCGACGCCCGCGCAGTGGCGAGGCCACGACCTGGGTGCCCGCACGGTCCGATACGACGAACGGGACGCGATCCTGTACGCGCTCGCGGTGGGCGCCGGTGCGACGGACCTCGACCTCGTGTTCGAAGAGCGGCTGCGGGTACTGCCGACGTTCGCTCTGACGCTGGCCCAGTGGGCACCGGATGCGCTCGGTGCGCTCGGTGCCTTCGACACGTCCACCGCGCTCCACGGCTCCCAGAGCCTCGAGGTGCTCGCACCGTTGCCGCGTTCCGGGGAGATCGCGATGTCGGCGCGCGTCGGTGAGGTCTGGGACAAGGGCCGGGCGGCGGTGTTCGAGGTCGTCGTCGAGAGCGAGTTCTTCGTCGCGACCTGGTCGTTGTTCGCACCGGGAGCGGGAGGTTTCGGCGGCGAGCGCGGACCGTCGGCGCCGGCTGCGCCGGAGGGGGAGGCCGACCTGGTCGGCACGCTCACCACCCACGCCGACCAGGCCGCGCTCTACCGGCTGACCGGCGACCGGCACCACATCCACATCGATCCCGAGGCCGCAGCGCGAATCGGACAGCCCCGCCCGATCCTGCACGGACTGTGCACGCTCGCCGCCGCGACGCTGCCCCTGGCCGACATGCTCGGAGCGCACCCGGCTGATCTGACGATGCTGTTCGGGCGGTTCGCGGCCCCCGTCTTCCCGGGCGATGCGGCACAGGTCCGCGCCTGGGGTGACGCAGCGGATGCCCGCTTCGACGTCGTCACGGAGACCGGCGCCGTTCTGTCCGGCGGTCGCGCCGCTTTCGCTTGATCGCCACAACCGTCTGGAGGAAAGACTTGGACACGTTCGCAGAAGTAGTGCGCGCTCGTCACGGTGACCCGAAGGTGGGGTTGCGTTTCGAGGACCAGCAGTGGACCTGGGGCGAGGTGGTCCAGGAAAGTGCCGATCGTGCCGCCGCGATCGTGGCGACCGTGCCCGCCCCGGCAGATCGGCAGCGTCATATCGGGATACTTCTCGAGAACGTCCCGGATTTCGTGTTCTGGATCGGTGCGGGCGCTCTGGCCGGGGCGGCCGTGGTGGGTATCAACGCCAGCCGTAGCGGTCCGGAGATCGCCCGGGACATCCGGCACGCGGATATCGACCTCGTGGTCACCGAGTCCCGCCTCGCCCATCTCCTCGAGGGCACCGACCACGGGTTGCCCGCCGACAGGATCTACGACATCGACGACGCGCGGTACGGGCAGTTCCTCGAGCCGTTCCGCGGCGCGGACCTGCCGGGGACCATCCCGTCCGCCGACGACATCGCGCTGCTGCTGTTCAGTTCCGGGTCCACCGGTGCCCCGAAGGCCGTCATCGTCGGTCAGGGACGATTCGCCCGACTCCTCGGGCCGCTGACCGAGCGTGTGCGCATGCGCGAGGATTCGGTGGCCTATCTGTGCATGCCGCTCTTCCACGGGAACGCGCTCATGCTCAACCTCGGCACGGCCATGCATGCCGGCGCGACCGTCTGTCTGATCCGGAAGTTCTCGGCGAGCAGATTCGCCTCCGACGTCCACCGTTACGGCGCCACCTTCGTCAATTATGTCGGACGCGCCCTGTCGTACATCCTGAGTCGGCCGGAGGACCCCCGTGACCGCGCGAGCACCCTCGAACTCGCGTTCGGCACCGAGGCGTCCGAAGCCGACGTGGCCCGCTTCTCCGAACGCTTCGGCTGCACGGTCGTCGAGGGTTACGGCATGAGCGAAGGTGTCTTCCGCATCAACCGCACCCCCGACACTCCGACCGGATCGCTCGGCGTCGCCGTCGGAGGTGTCGACGTCCGGATCCTCGACGAGGACACGGGGCAGGAGTGCCCTCGCGCCCGTTTCGACGAGACCGGTCGTCTCCTCAACAGTGACGCCGTCGGTCAGATCGTCGCGTGTGGTGCCGCCCACACCTTCGAGGGCTACTACAAGAATCCCGAGGCGATGGCCGACCGGGTCAAGGGCGACGATTTCTGGTCGGGGGACCTCGGGTACCGCGACGAGAACGGCTTCTTCTACTTCGCCGGAAGATCCTCCGACTGGCTTCGCGTGGACAGCGAGAACTTCTCCGCCACCCCGGTCGAGCGCATCATCCTGCGGGTGCCGGGCGTTCTGTCCGCCCCGGTCTTCGCCGTGCCCGATCCCACGACCGGAGATCAGGTCATGTGCGCCGTCGAACTCGAGCCCGGTGCGGAGTTCGATCCGGTGGTCTTCGGGGCGACCCTCGCCGAGCAGCCCGACATGGGTGACAAGTGGTGGCCGCGATTCGTGCGCGTCACCGACCGGATCCCGCTGACGGGGAGCAACAAGGTGAACAAGGCTCCGTTGCGGGCGGTCGCGTGGAACACCTCCGACACGGTCTACGTGCGTGTCGGACGGACCTCCGAGTACGTGCTGCTCGACGACGCGGAACGCGCACGCATCGAGAAGGAGTTCGTCGCCAACGGCCGAGCGGCCCTGATGCCGACCGCCGAGCCTGCCCCGGTTGCGTGATCGCGACCCGGCGCGGTCTCAGGACGGCGGAAGGTCTCGACCAGTGAGATGTCCTCATCAGGGGTGATACCGATCACCTAGCGTTTCGGTCGTATCGCGACGGAATGCTCCAGCGGACTCCGCCGCCTGACCTCCTCAACGCTTCCCTCCCGAAAGGACGGACGACCGTGAGCATCGGCACTTCCGAACAATCCGAGATCCGCGAGATCGTCGCCGGGTCGGCTCCCGCCCGCTTCGCCCGAGGCTGGCACTGCCTCGGTCTGTCGAAGGATTTCAAGGACGGCAAGCCGCACTCGATCGAGGCCTTCGGGACCAAGCTCGTGGTGTGGGCCGACAGCAACGACGAGATCAAGATCCTCGACGCGTACTGCCGGCACATGGGTGGGGATCTCAGCCAGGGCACGGTCAAGGGCGACGAGATCGCGTGTCCGTTCCACGATTGGCGCTGGGGCGGAAACGGGCGCTGCAAGAACATCCCGTACGCGCGGCGCGTTCCTCCCATCGCCAAGACCCGTGCGTGGCACACCCTCGATCAGGACGGCATGCTCTTCGTGTGGCACGACCCTCAGGGGAACCCGCCGCCCGCCGACGTGACCATCCCGCGCATCGAAGGCGCGACGAGCGACGAGTGGACCGACTGGGTCTGGTACACCACCGAGGTCGACACCAACTGCCGGGAGATCATCGACAACATCGTCGACATGGCGCACTTCTTCTACGTGCACTACTCCTTCCCGGTCTACTTCAAGAACGTCTTCGAAGGCCAGGTGGCCAGCCAGTTCATGCGAGGCCAGGCCCGTGAGGACACCCGTCCGCACGCGGCAGGACAACCGAAGATGCTCGGAAGCCGCTCCGACGCAAGCTACTTCGGACCGTCCTTCATGATCGACGATCTCGTCTACCAGTACGAGGGTTACGACGTCGAGTCGGTCCTCATCAACTGCCACTACCCGGTCTCCCAGGACAAGTTCGTCCTGATGTACGGCATGATCGTCAAGAAGTCCGACCGCCTCGAAGGCGAGCAGGCCCTGGAGACCGCCCAGCAGTTCGGGAACTTCATCGCGAAGGGCTTCGAGCAGGACATCGAGATCTGGCGGAACAAGACCCGTATCGACAACCCGCTCCTGTGCGAGGAGGACGGCCCGGTCTACCAGCTGCGACGCTGGTACGAGCAGTTCTACGTCGACGTCGAGGACGTCGAGCCGGCGATGACCGACCGCTTCGAGTTCGAGATGGACACCACCCGCCCGGTGGCCGCCTGGATGAAGGAAGTCGAGGAGAACATCGCCCGCAAGGCCCTCGAAGAGCAGTCCACCCCTGCGGGCTAGGAGCGGAGAACATGCAGAACCGGATGGCGCCGTTGCGGTGCGGTGAATGCGCCGCGCAGGTGCTCGTGCAGAAGAACAGCTGGGAGCACACGTCCATCCAGTGGAACACCGACGCGCGCCGTCGTTGCCCCGTCGTCCGGGACGACGACGGGCGCGAGGGCCGCCCCGGCGCGCCCCGGATGTCGTGCTCGAACCTCGACGCCGCGATCGCGAAGGCGGCCGCCTCGGGTGTCATCGAGGTCTTCGACGACACCCCGATCCGAGCCCCCATCGTGCAGTGACCGTTCCCTTCCGACCTTCCGCTCCCGACTACTTCTCGAAGGACCGACGATGCCAGAATCCCTCGACCTCGATCGCTCGTACTACGGCCCGTGGGCTGTCATCGCCGGCGGCTCCGAAGGCGTCGGCGCCGCGTTCGCCGACGAATTGAGCCGCGCCGGCTTCGATCTCGTGCTCATCGCGCGTAAGCCGGAACCGCTGGAGGAGACGGCGGACAAGGCGCGGAGCAACGGCGTGCAGGTGCGCACCCTCGCGCTGGATCTGCTCGACGACGACGCCGTCGAGCAGATCCGCACGGCCACCCAGGACATCGAGGTCGGCCTGTTCATCTTCAACGCCGGCGCGAACAGTTACGGCCACGAGTTCGTCACCGGCGACCTCGACGGGTTCCGCGGCGTGATCGACCTCAACGTCCACCGGCAGATCGAGTTGTCGCACCTGTTCGGTGGGCCGATGAAGGAGCGCGGCCGCGGCGGCATCATGCTGCTCGGGTCGCTCTCCGGATACATGGGTGCCGAACACCAGAGCATCTACGCGGCATCGAAGGCGTTCAGCCGCGTCTTCGCCGAGAGCCTCTGGCTCGAACTCGCACCGCACGGTGTGCATGTGGTCGAACTCGTGCTCGGTGTCACCCGCACCCCGGCGATGGTGCGTGCGGGTCTGAACTTCGACATTCCCGGGATGCTCGTCGCCGAGCCGGAGGATGTCGCACGTGAAGGTCTCGAGCACCTGACCGACGGCCCCGTATGGGTCGCCGGCGGCAACTACGAGGCCGCGGTCAAGCGCAGCGGGTTCCCGAGGAACAAGCTCGTCGAGGGTGCAGCAGCAGCGATGCGGGCCCTGCTGAACCGCTGATCCGCGCGATCCCCACCTACTCGTCCCCGGGTGCCGTACGGCACCCGGGGACGCTCCATTTCACGACGCTGCGTCGTACGCGGAGTGCATCCGTTCCCGCACGATCTCGCCCGGACGGACGAAGGCCCCGCACCGCCAGAGGCGGTACGGGGCCTTCGGTTCGCTACGGTCGGTTCAGAAGTCGATGCGCACGTTCTTGCTCTTGGGCCTGGCCTGGCACGCGAGGACGTATCCGTTGGCGATGTCCTCCTCGTCGAGGATCGCCGACGGCGGGGTGTCCACCTCTCCTTCGACGACGGTGCACGCGCACGAGCCGCACTCGCCCTCTCGGCAGGAGTAGGGCACGTCCAGGCCCTTCGACAGCATGATGTCGACCAGGGTGGCGCTGCGCGGCCACACGAGGTCGTGTTCCTCGCCGTCGAGCTGCACCGTCACGGAGGCGGCGTCGGTGTCCGACTCGTCGATCTCCACGGCGGGCACGTCGGCGAACGGATCGCCGGACAACGAGATGAAGACCTCGGCGTGGATCCGGTCCTTCGGGACGCCGGCCAGCAGCAGGCCTTCGCGGACGGTGTCCATGAACGGCCCGGGTCCGCACATGTATGCGCGGTGATCGGCGAAGGAGGAGATCAAGGTCGCGAGCTGCTGCGGGGACGGCAGGCCCTGCACGCTCTCGAGCCAGTGGACGACGGTGAGGGCGTCGGAGTGGCGTGCGGCGAGCTCACGGAGTTCTTCGGCGAAGATGACGGATTTCTCGTCGCGATTGCCGTAGACCACCACCACATTGCGGTTTCCGCTGTGCAGTGCTGACTTGAGGATCGACATCACGGGGGTGATCCCGCTTCCGCCGGCGAACAGGACGAGCTTCTCGGTGAGGTCGACCGGGGTGAAGACTCCTGCGGGAGGCAGCACCTCGATGCTCTGACCGGCGGCGACGTTGTCGCACAGCCAGTTCGAACCGTATCCGGCCGCGGTGCGCTTGACCGTGACCTTGAGGGGTTCGTCGGCGTGCGGTGAGCTCGCCAGGGAGTAGCACCGCGCAACGGAACCCGTCATGTCGCTCGGAATGCGCAGGGTGAGGAACTGTCCCGGTTTGTAGGTGAAGTCCGCTCGGCGGTCCTCGGGTACGTCGAACACCAGTGAAACGGCGTCGGCGGTTTCCTGGACGACTGCACTGACGGTCAGCACGATGGAGCGTGAGCCGACCGGTGTCTCAACGGCTGTCATCACAGTGGGTTCCCTTCGATACGAAAACTTCTCGATCGGACCACGGTAGAACGACGCCGACGCCGACGCCCGTCTCCTCCCGGTAATCGGGACAGCCGGAGGAGACGGGCGTTCGGATCAGGCGGTGCGCGCGGTGCGCGGGATCAGCACGGTGATCCCGATGGTCACCACGGAAAGCGCGATGAGCATGCCGCCGACCATGTTGATCCCTGCGAGGGGGGTCGCAGCGAACGCGAGCAGCATTGTCGCGATCGACGTTCCGACACCCTGGCCCGCGGTGCGCAGCACGGCGTTCGTGCCGGTCGTCTCGCTGGTGTTGTGCTCGGGCACGGACTCGACGATCAGGTTCGGAATCGCCGTGTAGGCGAAGGCGGTCGCGACCGACACCACGACGACCATGGCGGTCATGGCCACCACGGAGTGGTGCGCGGTGAGCATGACGACGACGCCGACGATGAACAGGGCGGTGCCGAGCAGCATCGAGGCGCGTGAACCCACTGCGGCGGAGATCCGGCCGCTCAGCGGGGTGCAGACGAATCCGAACAAAGAACCGATGAACGAGAGCCAACCTGCGTGTGTCGCGCTCAGGCCCAGGCCGAAGTCGCCGGTGGAGGGCGTCTGCATGATGATCGGGATGATCATGGTGACCACGCCCAGCGGTCCCGCCGCGATCGCGACGGTCGCCAGCATCGTGAGCGAGAACTTGCGGTCGGCGAACAGTCGCACGTTGATGATGGGGGAAGGGGTGCGCAGTTCCCACCGCACGAGCAGGACCAGGGCGGCGGCGCCACCCAGGATGAGACCGAGGGTGCGCGGGTCCGACCAGCCCCATGCCTGGGACTTGTTGACACCGAGCAGGATCGCGGCGACCGCACCGGCGAAGGTGACCGCGCCGATGTAATCGATCTTCTCGGAGGTCCCGGTGGGCCGACGCCACGGCAGGACGAACCAGACGAGCAACAGAGCGAAGATCGCATATGCGGCTGCGACGACGAAGATCATGTGCCAGCTGGCGTTGTCGATCAGCAGACCGGCGACGAGCAGCGACGCGGAACCTGCTGCGACTGCGGAGCCGGAGATCAATGCGACGGCAACGGGGACGCGGGAGGCGGGAAGGTGCTCACGGGCCAGTCCGATGCACAGCGGCAGGATCGCGCCGGCCACACCTTGGATCGCGCGGCCGATGATGATGCTGGTGAGACTGTCGCCGACGGCGCTGACGATCGAGCCGAGCGCCGCGACGGCGAGCAGGACCATCAGGATCCGTTCCCGGCCGTACATGTCGCCGAGTCGTCCGCACACGGCGGCCGAGGCAGCCGAGACGAGGAGGAAGGCCGTCACCGCCCACCCGACCGTCGATGCGTCGCTGTCGAATTCGGTGATCAACGTCGGGATCGCGGCGAACATCATCGATGTTTCGAACGCGCTGATGATCTCGACGGCGATCAGGACCGACACGATCACCCATACCGGTTGCTGCCGGTCGAACCGGCTCCGCCCCTTCGGGGTTGCGGCTTCCGGCTGGGAGAGTTCATTGGCGTAGGAAGTCAAAGCACATTCCAGACTCTCGGCGGCCCGAGCGCGGGCCGTGTTTCCCTGCCCCACGAATGGGAGTGGCTCGGATCACTTGGTATCGCAGGTGAGAGCTGTCACGCTGTGCTATCTCGCTGAGCGAGACCGCCTTCGGGATGTCAGATCAGCGCGGCCTCGTGTACCGAGCGGTCGAACTCGGGGAGTTCCGCGCCGTTGCGGAGGGTTGTCGCGAGAGAGGGGTCGGCGAGATGCAGACGTCCGATGGCGATCAGATCGAACTCGTCGTCGCCCAGCCGTCGTTCGAGTTCGGGAACGTTGTTGCGCGCGGGCGCGCTGCCCTGGAGGCGGCTCTCCCGCAACGTCGTCGCGATTCCGACACTGCCCACGGCCATCGAATGTGCGCCGGTGACCTTCTTGGCCCAGCCCGCGAGGGTCAGGTCGCTGCCTTCGAATGCCGGAAGGTCGAAGCGGCGGATGCTCGCGTCGAACACGTCGACGCCGGCTTCCTTCAAGGGGGTGAGGACGGCCTTCAGTTCGTCGGGGGTGTGGGCGATCCGGGCCTCGTAGTTCTGCTGCTTGTGCTGCGAGAAACGGTAGAAGATCGGCAGGTCGTTGCCGATGCGCGAGCGGATGGCGGCGACCACCGTCGCGGGGAAGCGGGTGCGGCGCTCGAGGTCGCCGCCCCATTCGTCGTCGCGGAGGTTGGTGCCTTCCCAGAGGAACGCGTCGAGCAGGTAGCCGTGCCCTCCGTGGAGTGCGATGCCGTCGAACCCGGCTTCGGCGGCAGCGGCGGCTGCGTCGGCGTAGGCAGCGACGACCTGTTCGATGTCCTCGGCGGTCATGGCTCGCGTGGGTGCGGAGGCTCGGGCGATGTAGTCCTCGCCGTAGGACGTCACGCCGAGCTCGCCCCAGATCCCGGACGGTCGCATGGGGACGAGGTCGGGGTCGACATCCGCGCTCATTGCGCCCCAGAGGGGGCCGACGTGCCAGAGCTGGGGAACGATGCGTCCGCCCTCGGCGTGGACCGCATCGACGACGCGACGCCAGCCTTCGAGAGCTGCTTCGCCGTACATGTGGGGCACGCGGGGGTTGTCGACTGCCGTCGGGTGCTCGATGGCGACGCCCTCGGTGACGATCAGGGCGGTGCCGCCCGCGGCGCGTCGCCGGTAGTACTCGACCACGTCCGGTCCGGGTACGCCACCCGGGGAGTGGGAGCGGGTCATCGGGGACATCACGATGCGGTTGCGGAGCTCGAGGGAGCGCACCGTCAGGGGGCGGAAGAGGGGGGACTCGGTTTCTGACATCTCGGTCTCGACTCTTTCGGCTCGGCGGGCGACGGGTGCAGGCAGATTCCGCCCACATCCGAGGTTGTACCCATCGCTCGGCCCGGGGGACAGGGACCTCCTGCTCAGTGAGACGTGTCGGCGGACGGTCGGTGAGGAAGACGCGGATCGCGCAATCGGCCCGGTCCGCTGATCGGGAATTGTGCAACAGGTCACTCGCCGAGTACTCTGGCATCCGCTCACAAGAATCAATTTCAGTTTTTCTCTCGTGGGTGATCGGATTCCGGAGAAAGGGTGGCGATGTCCGAGGCGCAACGTACGCAGGTCTCCCAGGCACCGAAGCGCGAATTGCCTGCATCGATGGTCGAGAGAATGACCCTCATCCTCGATGCCTTCGACGATCTCTCATCGCGGCTCACCCTCGAGGAAGTCGCGTGCCGCACCCAACTTCCGCGTTCGACGGTCCACCGCATCCTCGACCAGATGGTGCGACTCGACTGGATCGACCATGCGTCGTTCGGCTACTGCCTCGGTCGCCGCGCAAAGGCCATGGGAGAGGGCGACAACGGACACATCCGTGTCCGCGAGGCCGCGGCACCGCTCCTCCACGAACTGCACATGACCACCGGGATGGTCGCGCACCTGTCCGTGCTCGACGGGCCCGACTGTGTCTACCTCGACAAGATCGGCGGCCAGCTCGCCGCGACGCTGCCGTCGCGGGTCGGTGGACGTGTACCCGCCTACTCCACGGCGGGCGGGAAGGCGCTGCTCGCCGGACTCGAGCCGGAACAGGTCGATGCTCTCTACCCCGGCCCGCACCTGCCGCGTCGCACCGAGCGGACCATCGCCGACCTGTCGACCCTGCACCTCGAACTCAATCGCATCCGCCGTCGTCACGGCCTGGCGTTCGAGACCGGCGAGGCCACCACCGGTATGTCCTGTGTGGGCGCCGCGATCCGCAGCCCCGCATCGCCGGTCGCCGCGATCTCCCTGTGCGGTCCCACCCGTCCCGGCCACCTCGAGCGCATCGCACCCCTGGTCGCCGGCGCGGTTCGCGACATCTCGCACACGCTGTACCCGGAGCTGAGCGCACCTCGTCGCAATCGTGCCGCGCGGAACACTGCAGACTCGTGGTCTCCGCAGGTCATGGAGCAGATGCTCGCCACGCAGTCGGACGGCTGGATGTAACCTGCATACGCTCACCGGCCGCCGGCACGTCCGGAACATCCCGGTGATCGGGAGCGTCCGCGCGACGTGAGGGGAATCACTGGAAGCCTCGTCGGTATGACGACGGAATTCACTTTCGAGAACACGGCGCGGGAACTCGCGACCGACCGCGGCACCCTTCGCTACCACGAAGCCGGCACGGGCGAGCCGCTTCTGCTGCTCCACGGCTCCGGACCGGGCGTCACCGGCTGGCGGAACTACCGCGGTGTGCTCGCCGACCTCGCCGAGCACTTCCGGTGCCTCGTTCTGGAGTTTCCCGGCTTCGGAGTGAGCGACCCGTGCGAAGGACACCCGATGGCCATGGCGTCGGTGGCGGTCACCGATTTCCTCGACGGTCTCGGACTCGACCGCGTCTCGATCATCGGTAACTCGATGGGCGGCATCGTCGGAACGCAGTTCGCGATCGCGCACCCCGATCGGGTCGAAAAGCTCGTCACCATCGGGGGCGCGGGACGATCGGTCTTCGCGCCGGCACCCGGCGAGGGCATCCGGTTGCTCATGGAGTTCACCGACGATCCGACCCGCGAAAAGCTCGTTCGCTGGCTGCGTTCCATGGTGTACGACCCCGCGGTCATCACCGACGAGCTCATCGAGGAGAGGTGGACGCTCGCCACCGAACCGAAGACCCTCGAGATCGCGCGGCGTATGTACAGCACTGCGGCCTTCGCTGCGGGGGCGAAGGCCGCCGCCGCGTCCGACGCCACTCCGTACTGGGCGCAGCTCCACAAGATCACGGCCCCGACCCTGCTCACCTGGGGTCGCGACGACCGGGTCAGCCCCGTCGACATGGCCATGCTGCCCATGCGCGAGCTGCGCCACGGCGAGCTGCACGTATTCCCCAATTGCGGCCACTGGACGATGATCGAGGCCCGTGAGGCATGGCTCTCGGCCGTCCTCGCGTTCCTCACCCGAGAAGACTCCTAGGCAGCGGTCGCCGGGGGTCGGTTCCTCGACCCCCGGCGACCGCCAGGGTGTTCCCGCTCAGTGGAACTCCGGCAATGGAAGTGCTGTTCTCCTGCGACTGTAGGCACCAACGGAACCGACGCTCGCCACGCCGTATCGGGGGCGTCACCCTCACAGGTGGGAGAGATCATGGGACAGGTGCTCGACTCCGTTTCGGAGTTCGCAGACGAGATCCGCGCGGACGGTGCCGAAGGCGACACACTCATGCGTCTGACCGACCGCAGCGCCAAGCGGCTTCGTGATGCCGGCGTCATCCGGCTCCTGCAACCGAAGGAATTCGGGGGTCTCGAGGCGCACCCGCGCGAGTTCGCCGAGACCGCCATGGCCATCGGCGCGATGGACGGCGCGACGGGCTGGGTCAGCGGCATCGTCGGTGTCCACCCCTGGGAGATGGCCTTCTTCGACCCGAAGGCGCAGGAGGAGGTGTGGGGCGAGAACCCGGACACCTGGATCGCCTCCCCGTACGCGCCGATGGGTGTCGCAACTCCCGTCGACGGTGGATACATCCTCAACGGCCGCTGGTCGTTCTCCTCGGGCACGGACCACTGTGACTGGGTCATGATCGGCGCTGCCGTCGGCGACAAGGACGGCAACCGGCTGAGCCCCCCGCAGAGCCTGCACGTGCTGCTGCCGCGCTCCGACTACCGCATCGACCACGAGAGCTGGAACGTGGTCGGCCTGCGCGGCACCGGCTCGAAGGATCTGATCGTGGAGAACGCCTTCCTGCCCGAATACCGCACCCTGCGCGCCGAGCGTGTCATGGGCGGGGTGGCGTGGCAGGACGCCGGACGTGACGAGACGCTCTACAAATTCCCCTTCTCGTGCATCTTCCCGCTGGGTATCACCTCGTCGCTCATCGGCATTGCCGAAGGCGCCCTGAACTGCTACATCGAGTCGCAGCGTGAGCGGGTCACGGTCTCCGGCACCGCGATCAAGCAGGATCCGTACGTGCTCTCGGCCCTCGGCGGGGCCGCTGCGGAGATCGCCGCCTCGCGCGCCGCGATCCTCGAAACCGTCGATCGGTTCTGGGACATGACGGAGAAGGGCATCGAGGTCACCTTCGAGCAGCGCGCGATCGGTCGGCGCACGCAGACCGCCGCCGCCTGGCGGGCCGTGGCCGCGGTCGACGAGATCTTCGCCCGTGCCGGCGGCGGCGCACTGCAGTTGACCAACCCGCTGCAGCGCTTCTGGCGCGACGCCCATGCGGGTCTGAGCCACGCCATCCACGTGCCCGGATCGATCTTCCATGCTTCCACGCTCTGCCAACTCGGCGAGGAGCCGCAAGGCATGATGCGGTCGATGATCTGACACCACAACCCTTACGGCGAAGGAACTTTCGGATATGACGGACATCCGGGGCCTGGGTTATCTCAGGATCCAGACCACAGACATCGCGCGGTGGCGCGAACTCGTCGTCGACGGACTCGGTATGGCGATCGGTACCGGCCCCGAACCCTACGGCCTGTACCTGCGTGTCGACGAACGCCGGGCACGTCTGATCGTGCTTCCGGGCGAGATCGACAAGGCGCTCGCCGTCGGATGGGAGGTGCGGGACGAGTTCGCCCTGAGCCGTGTGCGCGAAGCGGTCGAGAAGGCCGGTATCGCGGTGGAGGTGCTCTCCGAGGAGGAATCGACCTACCGCGACGCCGAGCAGGTCATCGCCTTCGACGATCCGGGCGGCACCCGCACCGAGGTGTTCTTCGGTCCGGTGCTCGACCACAGTCCGGTCGTGACGCCGTTCGCCGGTGTCTTCCACACCGGCGAGGAAGGTCTCGGCCATGTCGTCCTGCCCACCGCGGCGTTCGCCGAGTCGTACGAGTTCTACACCGAGGTACTCGGTTTCCTCCCGCGCGGCGCGACACGACTCGGTGGTCTGTCGGCACCGCCGCCGGTGCGGCGGGTGCGCTTCCTGGGTGTCAACCGTCGCCACCACAGCCTCGCGCTGTGCCCGGCCCCGCCCGGAACCGAGCCCGGTCTCGTCCATCTGATGCTCGAAGTCGACACGCTCGACGCGGTCGGCCAGGCCCTGGACAGGGTGAACAAGCTCGGGTTCTCGATCTCGTCGACGCTGGGCCGCCACACCAACGACAAGATGGTCTCCTTCTACGTGCGTGCCCCGGGCGGATGGGACATCGAGTTCGGGACCGAAGGGATGCTCGTCGACGAAACCTTCTACACCGCAGAAGAGATCACGGCGGACAGTTACTGGGGACACGACTGGTCCGGTTCCGAACCTCTCGCGGCGTTCTCGCCTCCCGCGGGCTGACCGCGACACTTCATGGTCGCCGACGACGTTCCGGGCGCGGTGCGGGACCTGATTCCCGCCATCGCCGACCGCGCGGCGGACACCGACCGGCTCGGCCGCATCTCCGACGAGACGGTGCGTGATCTGGTCTCCGCCGGCGTGTTCCGCATGCTGCAGCCGCGCCGATACGGCGGGTCGGAGACCGAGCCGACGCGTTTCTACGAGGTCGTACGCACCGTTTCGAAAGCCTGTGGTTCGACGGGCTGGGTCACATCCATCGTCGGCGTCCACCCCTGGCATCTCGCACTGTTCGACGATCGAGCGCAGCAGGACGTCTGGGGTGAGGACGATTCGACACTCGTCTCGTCGGCGTATGCCCCGGTCGGCCGTCTCGTCCCGGTCGACGGGGGCTACCGGCTGTCCGGGACATGGATGTTCTCGTCCGGCTGCCGATTCGCGTCGTGGGCACTCCTCGGCGCGGTGGTCGTCGGCTCGGAGGGCAGGCCGGTCGATTTCGTCACGGTGCTCGTACCGCGGAGCGACTACACGATCCGCGACGTGTGGAACGTCGTCGGAATGCGGGGGACGAGCAGCGACGAGATCGTCGTCGACGAGGTGTTCGTTCCCGCCCACCGTGTCAAGCGCAACTACGAGACCTCGCAGCTGCGCGGTCCCGGGCAGAAGGTCAATACCGGACCGCTGTACCGGATTCCGTTCGCTGCGTTGTTCACCACCGCCGTCGCCGTACCCATCGTGGGGGTGGTCGCCGGCTGCTACGACGAGTACCTGTCGTCGATGCGCGAACGAGTGCGGCTGAGCCTGGGCGGAGGCCGGTTCGTGGACGACCCGTTCGCTCAGGTCGCCGTGGGACGCGCAGCATCGGACATCGACGCCGCGACACTGCAACTCGACCGCAACATCCGCGAACTGTGGGACCTGGCGCGGGCGGGCAGGGAGATTCCGTTGGACCTGCGTCTGCGCACCCGGCGCGACCAGGTACGCGCCACCGAGCGGGCGGTGGAGGCGATCGACCTGTTGTTCAAGACGGCCGGAGGCACGTCGCTGTTCCTCGGGGGAATCATCGAACGGGCCTGGCGCGACGCGCATGCCGGGAGCGTCCACGTCGCCAACGAACCCGAGCGTGCCTATGCGTTGTACGGCCGGAACGCCTTCGGCCTGCCGGTCGAGGACAACCTGATCTGAGCATCGGCGATGCCTTTTCGTAGGTGCTCGCTCCGAATTTCTCGAACAGCGGGAACTTCCCGACGTCGATCCGGAATGCCGTTTACGGTCCGGAGGGATCACCCGACCCCCGTGCGGAACAGTCTGCCGCGCATCGCTATCGGAAGGAACTTCCTCCCATGAGCACTTCCCCGGTCCGTCCCGTCCCCGTCCGCGACATCGGAAGCTGGGACCTCGAAGCCGATGTCGTGGTCGCCGGTTTCGGTATCGCCGGTGTCTCCGCCGCGATCGGTGCGGCCGAGAGCGGAGCGGACGTGCTGGTGCTCGAACGCACCGGCGGTGGCGGGGGAGCAGCCGCCCTGTCGGGCGGGATCGTCTATCTCGGCGGCGGCACCCGGTTGCAGAAGGCCTGCGGGTTCGACGACACCCCGGAGAACATGAAGACCTTCCTCGCCGCGGCTCTCGGACCGGGTGTCGACGAGGACAAGCTCGACGTCTACTGCCAGGGCAGCGTCGACCACTTCGACTGGCTCGAAGCGTGCGGGGTGCCCTACAAGGAGAGCTTCTGGTCGCAGCCCGGCTGGGAGTGCCCTGTCGACGATTCGCTGATGTACAGCGGTGGAGAGAACGCTGCGCCGTTCCACACGCTCGTCGAACCCGCTCCGCGCGGACATCTCGCCCAGGTGACCATGCCGCGCAACGGAGAGCAGGCCGCCGGCTACGTGCTCATGACCACCCTCATCGCCAAGGCGGCCGAGGTCGGCGTCCGCGTCGAATCCGACGTCCGGGTGCAGCGACTCGTCGTCGACGAAACCGGGCGGGTCGTGGGCATCGTCGCCACGCGGTTCGGTGGGACCATCGCGGTCCGGGCGCGCGGCGGCGTCGTGCTCGCCACCGGATCGTTCGCCTACAACGACGAGATGATGCAGGCGTACGCGCCGCGGCTCTACCAGCGTCCTGCGGCGACCGTCGAGGAACACGACGGTCGCGGCATCCTGATGGCCCAGGCTCTCGGCGCACGACTGGCACACATGGACGCGTGCGAGGTCGCCTTCTTCTGCGATCCCCAGCTGATCGCACGCGGCATCCTCGTCAACGGTCGCGGTCAGCGTTACGTCGCCGAGGACACCTATCCCGGCCGCGTCGGTCAGCTCACCATGTACCAGAACGACAACCAGGCGTTCCTCGTCCTCGACGAACAGGCCTACGAGGAGGGCATGGCGGCGCCGAGTTCGAGTCCGCAGCTGCGTCACCGGCCCACCTGGGTGTGTGAGACGGTCGCCGAACTCGAATCCGAGATGGGACTGCCCGCGGGTGCACTGACCGCGACGGTGGAGTTGTACAACAAGCACGCCGAGCAGAGGACGGATCCGGTCCTCGGGAAGAAGCCCGAGTGGGTGCGGCCGATCGGTTCCCCGATCGCGGCGATCGACCTGCGGAACATGACCGGCGGTTTCACCCTGGGCGGCCTGCAGACCTCGGTCGACTCGGAGGTCCTGCACGTGGACGGCGATCCGATCCCCGGCCTGTATGCGGCGGGTCGCTGCACGTCCGGTCTGTCGGCCTGGGGTTACTGCAGCGGTATCTCGCTCGGCGACGGCAGCTTCTTCGGGCGGCGGGCCGGCATCCGCGCAGCCGCCTCGTAGACGACGGGATGTGCGTGCGGTGCTCGTCCATCGCACGCACACCTTCCCCGTCAGCGGCCGAGGTCGAACCCGCCGCGGTAGAACACCATCGGGCTCTCGTCGCCGAGGCATTCGAGTTCGGCGACGCGGCCGATGACGACATCGTGATCACCTGCTACGTGCACGTCCTCGATCGAGGCGTGCACCCGCATGAGCACACCCGGTAGGGACGGGGTGCCCCAGCGGGAGAGCTCCCAGTCGAGGCCGTCGAACTTGAGACCGCGGCTCGAACCGAACCGGGAGCACAGATCGGTCTGGTTCGCACCGAGCACGTTGACGGTGAACCGGCCGGTGCGGCGAAGTCGCGGCCAAGCTCGTCCGCGGTGATCGGCGCAGAACAGCACGAGGGGCGGCTCGAGCGAGACCGACGCGAACGACTGGCACGCGAAGCCGGTGGGGCCGTCCTCGTCGAGGCCGGTCACGACGGTGACGCCGCTCGCGAAGCGCCCCATGGCGCGGCGCATCTCGTCCGGGCCGGGCCGGGCACGTCGACGTCGAACTCGGCTTCGTAGGTCGGTATCCGGGTCTGCATGTGACTCACTCCGATTCGCTCTGGTCGCTGCCTCCGGCGACGTCCTTCGAATCGAGCGTATGGGTGACGCGTGACACCTCGGAACGGCTTCTCGCTGAGTGGACTTCCTGCCGGAACGACCCGGGTCGGCGAGGCCCCGAGCTCCCACCGTTCGGGACCGCAGAAAAACCGCGATGCGACAATCTGCCCGACGGCGCGGGACAGAAACGACGGGCCGTCATCGTGGAAAGGGGAACCGGTGCCCAGAATCGGTAAGGCGCGGGACGGAGCCGAGCCGACCTCGGCCGAGCAGCGGCGACGGCAGGTGCGGATCCTCGAGGCCGCAGCACGGCTGGGATCCGAACACGAACTGGCCCGCGTGCAGATGACCGAGGTCGCGAAGAGTGCCGGGGTGGCGATCGGGACCCTCTACCGGTACTTCCCGTCGAAGACGCACCTGTTCGTGGCGGTGCTGCTCCACCGGCTCGAACTCGGCGCGGATCGGTTGCCGGCGCGGAAACCGGGTATGAGTGCCCGGGATGCGATCACCGAGGTGCTGATCGAGATGACCAGGCGGTTCGTCGACCGGCCTCTCCTGGCCTCCGCGATGTTGCTGTCCAACAGCACCGCCCCCGCGGCGGTGGTGCCGGATTCCGAAGAGGTGAGGCGGACGTTCCACCGCATCCTGTTCGACAAGGCGGGCCTCGACGACCCGACCGAACAGGATCGGAACGCCGTGCGGCTGCTGTCGATGATGTGGTCCGGTCTGCTGGTCGCGTATCTCAACGGTGCAGCGACGCTCGAGGAGACCGAGGCGGACGTGCGGAGCAGCTGCGAGCTGTTGCTCGTCCATCTGACGGAATAGCGACAGGTCCGGATACGACGCGAGTCCCTCTCCCGTGTGGAAAAGGGACTCGCGTCGTGAGTGCGGGCCGGCTATCCGGCGGCGCCGATCGAGGGTGCGGTGTCGAGGACGTCCCCGAGCGCAGCGGCGGTCGCGTCCGCCCCGCCGAAGGTGAACGCCAACTGCCGTCCCCACAGGAAGTAGCGGTGGATCGGGTAGTCGATGTCGGCGCCGATACCACCGTGCAGGTGCTGGCCGGTCAGACCGACCCGCACACCGCCGCGGGATGCCCACCACTTGGCGACCAGGGCCGCGGACTCGGCTTCGTCCTCGCGTCCGACGTCGATCAACCATGCCGCCTTGCGCACCGTGAGCCGGATCGCTTCGGTGTCGAGGTAGGCGTCGGCCGCGCGCACCGCGACAGCCTGATTCGTGGACAACGGGCGGCCGAACTGCACGCGTTCGGAGGTGTACTTGGCCGTCGCCCGCAGCGTCTCCTCGCACACCCCGAGCTGAACGGCAGCAAGAGCGATGCGGATACGACGACGGGTCCAGGCCGCGATCTCCTCACCGTCACCGGGCAGGACGTCCTCGGCTCCGATGTGCACGTCCGTGAAGCGCACCGCCGCTTCGGCGCCACGTCCGGTCACGGCGACCGGGACAGCCTCGACGCCGGTCGCGTCCACCGGCGCCACCACCACGGCGACCGAGTCGTCGTCACAGCGGACCGGGACGACGACGCCGGCGATGATGGGAGCCCACGGAACGGACGGAATCTCACCGCTGATGACGAGGTCGTCGCCCTTGCGGATCGCGGTCACGGTGGGGCTCGCGCCCGGAGTGTCGTCGAACGCGCCGGTCAGGACGACCGACCCGTCGATGAGCTTCGGAACGTAACGCTCGACCTGGGTTTCCGTGCCGAACTGTGCGAGCGGAAGAGCCGCACCGGCCACAGTGGACCACACGGGAACGGGGGCGACGCGACGGCCCTGCTGCTGCAGGATCGTCGTGAGCCCGAGCATGCCCATGCCGGCGCCGCCGACGGACTCGGGTAGAGCGAGTCCGAGGAGCCCGGCGTCGGCGAGTGCCTGCCACAGGGTGGCGTCGAAGCCGCCTTCCTTGCGCTCCACCTCGACCACACGCTCGACCTTGGCCAGCGAACCGAAGACCTGCGACGCGAGGTCCTCGACCGCGATCAGGTCGTCATCGAGTTCGAATTCCATGTCAGCTCCTCGTCTCGGCCGGCGTCTTCACCGCAGCCTGTGCCGTCGCGTCGGGGCGCCTACGGGCGCCCAGGGTCATTCCGAGGGTCTTCGCCGCCACGATCTCGCGCATCACCTCGTTGCTGCCACCACCGAAGGTGTTGTTCTGCGCGCGTCGGCCGAGCGCTTCGACGCGGCCTTCGATCACGGCGCCGTGGCTACCGGGACGCAGCAGACCGCGGGCGCCGAGCACCTCCTGCAACATGCCGTAGGCCGCGACCACGCCCTCGGTTCCGAACACCTTCGCCGCGGCGGAGTCGCCACCGTCGAGGGTGTTGGCCGCGATGTCCGACACCAGACGCAGGTTCACCAGGTCGGCGGCCGACAACAGCGCGTAGACCTCGGCCAGAGTCGAACGGACCCACGGGACGTCGAACAGCACGCCGGGGCCGAAGGGCTCCTGCTTCGCCCAGGCGAGCACCTCGTCGTACATCTCGTTGGCGATGCCACCGCGGGCGGCCAGCGCGACACGCTCGTGGTTGAGCTGGCTCGTGATCAGGGTCCAGCCGCCGTTGAGCTCGCCGACGACGTTGCTCAGCGGAACGCGGATGTTCTCGTAGTACGTGACCGCCGTGCTGATTCCGCCGACGGTCTGGATCTCGGTGGCGGAGAAGCCCGGCGACGAGGTCGGCACGAGCACGACCGAGATCCCCTTGTGGCGGGGCGCGTCCGGATCGGTGCGCACGGCGAGCCAGATCCAGTCGGCGAAGATGGCCGAACTCGTGAACAGCTTGTTGCCGTCGATGACGAGTTCGTCACCGTCGATGCGGGCCCGCGTCTGGAGCGCGGCGAGGTCGGTGCCGGCGCCGGGCTCGGTGTACCCGATCGCGAACTTCAGTTCACCCGTGAGGATCTTGGGAAGGAAGAAGTCCTTCTGCTCCTGCGTGCCGTACTTCATCAGTGCCGGGGCGACGGTGTTGAGCGTGACCAACGAGACCGGCGCGCCGGCGCGGATCGTCTCGTCGTAGAAGACGTAGAGCGCCTCAGGGTCCTCACCACGTCCGCCGTACTCCTCGGGCCATCCCAGGCCGAGCCAGCCGTCGGCGCCCATCTGCCGGTAGATCTTGTCGAAGACCGGTCCACCCTCGGTCTGATCGACCAGGGCGCGTCGATCGTCGTCGTCGATGATGCGGGCGAAGTACTCCCGCAGTTCGGTGCGCAGCCGCCGTGACTTGTCGGACAGCTCGGGATGCATGTGGTCTCCTGAGAGGTGGTCGGGGCCCGGGTTGCGGGCCTAACGGTCGGCCGAGAGGACGATCGCGCTGTGCGGCACCGGCGATCCGCCTGTGACGAGCACGTTGTCGAGTGTCTTCGCCGGCTGGTTCACGGAGGTGCCGCGGATGAGCCGGACGCCTTCGGCGATGCCGTTGACGCCGTGGATGTAGCCTTCACCGAGCTGACCGCCGTGGGTGTTGATCGGCAGTCGCCCGTCCACCTCGAGGTTGCCGTCGGCGATGAAGTCCTTCGCCTCACCGCGACCGCAGAAGCCGTACTCCTCGAGCTGGAGCAGGACCATGGGGGTGAACGCGTCGTACAGGATCGCGGCGTCGATACCTTCGGGGCCGAAACCGGCCTGTGCCCACATCTGCCGGGCGACGAGCTCCACCTCGGGCATCGCGTCGATGTCCTTGCGGTAGTAGCTGCTCATCGAGATCTGCTGAGGGCCGACACCCTGCGCTGCAGCGGTGATGATCGCCGGCGGGTGCGGAAGATCCCGTGCGCGTTCGGCACTCACGATGACCAGTGCCTGGCCGCCGTCGCTCTCCTGGCAGCAGTCCAGCAGACGCAGCGGGTCGGCGAGCATCCGCGAGTTCTGGTGGTCGTCGAGGGTGATGGGCCGCTCGTAGAACCAGGCCTTGGGATTGTTCGCCGCGTGCTTGCGCGAGAGCACCGAGATCTGCCCGAAGTCCGCGCTGGTCGCCCCGTACTTGTGCATGTAGGTGCGGGCCAGGAAGGCTTCCTGCTGAGCGGGAGTGAGCAGACCGTACGGGTTGATCCAGTTCCGGTATTCCTGGTCGGTGCTGGAGTTGTACGCGAAGGGCGGCGGCCCGGCGCCGAAACGATGGCCCGAGCGCTCGTTGAAGGCGCGATAGACGACCACGACGTCGGCGACACCGCTCGAGACGGCGAGGGCGGCCTGCTGCACGGGCGCGCAGGCGCCGCCACCGCCGTGCGGGATCCGGCTGAAGAACTTCAGTTCCGGGATGCCGAGCGCGCGGGCGACGGCGATCTCGGGGTTGGTCTCCATGGTGAACAGCGCGAAGCCGTCGACCTCTTCGACGCCGATCTGCGCGTCCTCGAGAGCGGCGAGGACCGACTCGCACGCGAGTTGCCATTCGCTGCGGCCGGAGTTCTTGGAGAATTCGGTGGCTCCGATACCGGCGATAGCGGCGGCTCCGGAGAAGCCCTTGACGGTCATCGGCTCTTCCTCTCGTAGGGCTCCACCACGACCTCGGCGGTGACGTGGACGCCTCTGCTGTTGCGGCCCTGCACCTTCAGGGTGACGGCCGCGCCGTCGACTGCGGTCACCTCACCGTTCATGTGCATGGGGTCGCCGGGGAAGCAGGGCACGCCCAGGCGCAGCGACGCGCGGCGTACACGCGCCGACGGCCCGGTCCAGTCGGTGACGTACCGGTCGACGAAACCGTTGGTGGCGTTGATGCTCATGAACACGTCCGGGGTGCCGCGTCCGAGTGCGGCAGCCGGGTCGTGATGCACGTCCTCGAAATCCTGTGACGCGATCGCGGTGGCCACGATGGTCGTGCGATCCATCGGCAGGACGAGCTCGGGAAGCGACTGTCCGACAGTGCATTCGGTGAGATTCATGCTTCTCCTCCGGGCTTGCGCAGCTGGGGCAGGATCTCGCCGTGCGCGTGCTCGGAGAATCCCACCTCGAGTTCCATGCCGATCTCGAGGGTGTCGTGGTCGACGCCCGCGATGTCGGCGACGATGCGGATTCCTTCGTCGAGGTCGATCAGCCCGACGGCGAGCGGGTACTCGAAGGCCGGATCCTGCGGGTGGTGGATGATCGTCCAGCTGTGAAGCGTTCCGCGCCGCGAGGATTCGACGGTCTTCCACTCGAACGAGCGGCACGCGGGGCAGGCCGGGCCCGGGGGATGGCGCAGAGTGCCGCAGTCGCTGCACTGCTGGATCTCGAGTCGGCCCTCACGGACGGCGTCGAACCAGAACTGGTTGTCCTGGGTGATGGTGAGCCGGGGGACGGCGGTCATCGCGTCTCCTTGTCGGTGTTCGGGTTGAACCGGAGCATCCGGAAGCGTTCCTCAGCGACGACTTCGCCGTTCTGGTCCTCGTAGCGCTTGTACAGCGTGAAGAATCGGCCGTCGCCGAGACCCGTTCGCTTGATCTCCGATACGGACTCGATCGTGTAGTGGGCGGTGATGTGATCGCCCGGGACGAGTTCGCGGTGGTAGTCCTGCTCGACGTTCGTCGCCACGACGGAGGTGAAACCCTCGCGATCGAGGTCGGCGAGCATCCGGGAGTACGCGAAATCCTCCACGACGCCCTCGGCCCGCTTGCGCTGCACATCACGCCAGCGGCGGTAGCCGGCCATGATCCAGGTGGAGATCATGGCGGGCGGGCAGACGATGGAGTCGCGCCCGGTTTCGCGGGCGGCCTCGGCGTCGACGTAGATCGGGTTGAAGTCGTCGTGGGCCTCGACCCAGTTGCGGATCATGGCGTCGTTGACGGCGTACCGGGCCACGCGGGGTGGTTCGGCCACCTGCCCGACGTATTTCTCGTAATCCTGCTCGACGGTCTGCATGGCCCAGTCACTCCTCTTCGACACGCGCGTTCGTCGTCACGCTAAGTGGGGCCGACAAGCAAGTTCCCGTGATTCCCACTGAGCAGGAGCAGTGGCGGAGGACGAGGGGGAGCAGTACCGAACCAAGCGATTGCTTGGTAAGTTGTCGGCGTGAGACCCGCGCATTCTGCGGGGTGAACGACGTGGAGGCAGCGAATGGATCTGGGACTCGGCGGTGCGGTCGTGCTCGTCACCGGGGGGATACGAGGAGTCGGTGCGGGCATCACCAGGGTGTTCCTGCGCGCCGGAGCGACCGTCGTGACATGCGCACGCAACGAACCCGAACAGCCTGTCGAAGTGGACGGGCGGACCGCGGAGTTCCTGAAGTGCGACGTTCGCGACGCCGATCAGGTCGGCACGTTGATCGAGACCATCGTGGAGCGTCACGGTCGGCTCGACGCCGTGGTGAACAACGCCGGCGGGTCGCCGTACGCACTGGCGGCCGATGCCAGCCCGAAGTTCCACGCCAAGATCGTGGAACTGAACCTGCTGTCCCCGCTGCTGGTCGCGCAGGCTGCCAACGCGGTGATGCAGAAGCAGGACACCGGCGGCTCGATCGTCAACATCTCGAGCGTGAGCGGATCGCGCCCCTCGCCGGGAACCGCGGCTTACGGTGCGGCCAAGGCGGGCGTCGACAGTCTCGCACAGTCGCTCGCCGTCGAGTGGGCACCGAAGGTACGGGTGAACTCGGTGGTGGTCGGGCTCGTCGAAACCGAACAGTCGCATCTGTTCTACGGCGACAAGGCAGGCGTCGCCGCAGTCGGCGAGACCGTTCCGCTGGGGCGGCTGGCCCAACCCGAGGACATCGGCCACTGCGCCGCATTCCTGGCCTCTCCGCTGTCGGCCTACGTCAGCGGATCGACATTGACCGTCCACGGCGGCGGTGAACGCCCTGCCTACATGGCAGCGGCCGAAACGAAGGAGACGAAGTGAGTGGACTGCTGGACGGGCGCGTCGTCATCGTGACCGGCGCCGGGCGAGGACTGGGCCGTGCCCACGCCCTCGCCTTCGCCGCGGAGGGTGCGAAGGTCGTCGTCAACGACATCGGTGTCGGCAGTGACGGAACGGCGACGGGGGAGAGCCCCGGCGAACTGGTGGTCGAGGAGATCCGGGCTGCCGGCGGCGAAGCCGTCGTCAACGGTGACGACGTCGCCGACTGGGCCGGTGCCGAGAACCTCGTGAAGACGGCGCTGGACAACTTCGGCCGCCTCGACGTGCTCGTCAACAACGCGGGTTTCCTGCGCGACCGCATGCTCGCCAACATGAGCGAAGAGGAATGGGACGCGGTCATCCGTGTGCACCTCAAGGGACACTTCGCGCCGATGCGTCACGCCATGACCTACTGGCGCGCCGAGTCCAAGGCCGGCAACCCCGTCGACGCCCGCATCATCAACACCAGCTCGGGCGCCGGACTGATGGGCAGCATCGGTCAGGGCAACTACGCCGCCGCCAAGGCCGGCATCGCGACGCTCACGATCCAGGCCGCAGCCGAATTCGGCCGCTACGGCGTGACCGTCAACGCGATCGCACCCTCGGCGCGCACCCGCATGACCGTCGGTGCCGGTGGCGCGATGGCCGAGATGATGGCCGCGCCCGAAGAGGGTTTCGACGCCATGGCGCCGGAGAACGTCTCGCCGCTCGTCGTATGGCTCGGCAGTGCCGAAGCGAAGGACGTGACCGGGCGCGTGTTCGAGGCCGAAGGTGGCAAGGTGTCGCTGGCCGACGGATGGCGCCACGGTGAGGCGATCGACAAGGGCGACCGCTGGGATCCGAAGGAACTCGGTCCCGTCGTCGAGAAGCTGATCGCAGCGTCGCAGCCGCCGACGCCGGTCTACGGAGCGTGATGTCCCCGTGCGCGTTTCCGGTGATCGTCACCGGAAACGCGCACGGACGGCGTCGTCGATCTAGGCGGGCGTACGGACGATGAGGGTGGAGCCGGGGAAGTAGGCGGCGAGTTCGGAACGCGCCTGCTTGAGCGTGGCGGTGCCGTAACCCTGCTTGCGGAACTCGGGATGCACCCAGATCCGCACGTCGACCTCGTTGCCGGTCAGCTCGCCGAACGCGAACCCGATGGCCTTCGGCTCGTCGCCTGAAAGGTCTTCGGCCACAAGCCACATCCCGGATTCGTCGTCCATCAGCTCGGTGCCGCGTTGCCGCTCGGACTCGACCCGCTCGTCGCTGTCGTCACCCAACTGGTCGGCGCAGCGCTGCTTGAACAGCGCGGTGTCGGCGGCGCTGTGGGAGATGGGCCGCAACCGGAAATGCGCGCCGGTCGCGTACGGACGCGCCGCCGTCGTCCACTGCAGCACCGCATCGAGATCGTCGAGTTCTTCACGGATCTTCTTCCGCTCCGCCTGCGTCAGGCGGCGGAACGGAAGGTTCAGCACGGCCTCCGCGCAGAACTCGTCGGTGTCGAGCAGCGAGGCGAGCTTCGCGACCGCGTCGCCCCGATCCTTGCTCTCGACGATCACGTCGAGCACCTCGTGGCGTCGTTCGAGCGCCCGGAGCAGCGCGGCCGCGATCTCCCGCCGGTCGAGCACCTTGTCGTGATTGGTGGTTGCCATCGTGCGACATCCCTTCGTCGAGAACCTGGACGTACGAGACTCAGTATTCCCGCACGGGACCGTCCCGGCGAACCGTGCCGGCCGGGACGCTCACTCGCACACCACGACGGGAATCACACGGTCGGTCCACGACTGGTAGTTGTCGAAGTCCGGGTACATCGCCGTCAGACGCGGCCAGTAGGCCGCTCGTTCCTCGTCGCTCGCGACCCGGGCCCGCATGGTCCGGATGCGCGACTTGATCTGCACCGTGACCTCCGGGTTCGCCTGGATGTTGCGGAACCACAAGGGGTGCTTGGGCAGTCCTCCCTGGGAGGCGACGAGGACCACCTTGTCGCCGTCCTCGAGGAACAGCAGCGGTGCCGTCCGCGGCTGCCCGGTCTTCCGCCCGATCGTGGTCACCAGGCACACCGGGATGCCCCACGGGAAGGCGCTTCCCACGCGCCACTTCCCGCCGATGCGACCGCCGGTCGCCCGGTACGCCGCGACGTTGAACCGCGACATCCACTTGATGATCGAGACCGTGGCCTTCGAATCGAGGCCCTTCGGTGCCGCTTCGGTGCCCATGTCAGATGCGCTCGATGATGGTGCCCGTCGCCAGCGCGCCGCCGGCGCACATCGAGATCAGAGCGGTCGATGCGTCGCGGCGCTCGAGTTCGTGCAGCGCGGTGGTGATGAGACGGGAACCGGTCGATCCGACGGGGTGGCCGAGCGCGATCGCGCCGCCGTTGACGTTGACCTTGTCCATGTCGGGTCCGTGCACCTGGGCCCAGGACAGCAGCACCGATGCGAACGCCTCGTTGACCTCGAACAGGTCGAGATCGCCGATGTTCATGCCCGCCTTCTCGAGAACCTTCGTCGTGGCCTGGACGGGGCCGTCGAGGTGGAACTCGGGTTCGGCGCCGACGAGTGCCTGCGCGACGATCCGCGCCCGCGGCTTCAGTCCGAGCGCCTTCGCGCGGTCGGAGTCCATGAGCAGCACGGCTGCGGCTCCGTCGGAGATCTGCGAGGAGGTGCCGGCCGTGTGGATGCCCCCCTCGAGTACGGGCTTCAGCTTCGCCAGCGACTCGGCCGACGTCTCGCGCAGACCCTGGTCGCGGGTGACGGTCGCCTTCTCGCCGGTGCGGTTGCCCTCCTTGTCGACGACGGGAGCGACGACCGGCAGCACCTCGCGGTCGAACCGGCCCTCGTCCCAGGCATGCTTCGCGAGTTGCTGCGACCGCACGCCGAGCGCGTCGACGTCCTCACGGGTGATACCGCGGCGCCGCGCGATGCGCTCGGCGGCCTCGAACTGGTTGGGCATGTCGATGTTCCACGACTCGGGGCGACGCGGGCCGGCCTGATCGCCGACGTTGGCGCCGAGGGGCACCTGGGTCATCGCCTCGATGCCGCACGCGATGCCCACGTCGATGGCGCCGGTGGCGATGAGACCCGCGATGAGGTGGTTGGCCTGCTGCGCCGATCCGCACTGGGCGTCGATGGTGGTCGCGCCGACCTGCCAGGGCAGGCCGGCGTTGAGCCACGCGGTGCGGGTGATGTTGTTGGACTGGGCGCCCGCCTGGGTGACGCAGCCACCGATGACCTGTTCGACGAGCTCGGCGTCGATGCCGGCACGTTCGACGAGTCCGGCCTGGACGGCGCCCAGGATCTCGGCAGCGTGCAGGCCCGCGAGCCATCCACCCCGCTTGCCGATCGGGGTCCGTGCGGCCTCGACGATGACTGGTGTGCCCACTTCGGGCTCCTTTCTCCTACGTTCTTCGCAAAATAGAACAGGTTTCTCCGAGAGGCAACAGAACTTGATTATCCCACGGACGTGCGGATCTCTTGGTCGCACGGCGCACCTGTGTTTGAATGGTTCTAGAACGTGTTCCAAATCACGCGAGCGGTACTCGCCAGGGCAGGAGAGATATCAGTGGCGCAGCCGAACATCCCCGAAGACATCGACTTCACCGATCCCGATCTGTACGCAGACCGTATGCCGTTCGAAGAGTTCGCGGAACTGCGCAAGACGGCACCGGTGTGGTGGAACAAGAAGTCTCCCGACGTCGGTGGTTTCCACGACGAGGGTTTCTGGGTTGTCTCCCGGCACGAGGAGGTCCGTGAGGTCTCCCGCCGGAGCGACGTGTTCTCCAATTGGGAGAACACTGCGATTCCGCGGTTCAACGACGACATTCCGCGCGAGGCCATCGAACTGCAGCGTCACGTCCTGCTCAACAAGGACGCCCCCGAGCACACCAAGCTGCGCAAACTCGTCGCCCGCGGTTTCACGCCCCGTGCGATCAACGGCCTGCGCGACGAGCTCGACCGTCGCTCCAAGATGATCGTCCAGGAGGCCTGCCAGGCCGGTCAGGGTGACTTCGTCACGCAGATCGCCGCGGAACTGCCGCTGCAGGCGATCGCCGATCTCATCGGCGTCCCGCAGGAGGACCGCGCGAAGATCTTCGAGTGGTCCAACCAGATGACGGGCTACGACGATCCGGACAACACCGCCGATCCGGCGGCCGCCTCCATGGAGGTGCTGGGCTACGCCTACCAGATGGCCGCCGCCCGCAAGGAGAACCCGGCCGACGACATCGTCACCACCCTCATCGAGGCCGACATCGACGGCGACGAGCTCGCTCCCGAGGAGTTCGGCTTCTTCTTCATCGTCCTCGCGGTGGCCGGCAACGAGACCACCCGCAACGCCATCACCCATGGCATGGCGGCCTTCCTCGACAACCCCGAGCAGTGGGAGATCTTCAAGCGCGACCGGCCGAAGACCGCCGCCGACGAGATCATCCGCTGGGCCACTCCGGTCACCTCGTTCCAGCGCACGGCGCTCGAGGACACCGAACTCGGCGGACAGACGATCCGCAAGGGCGAGCGTGTCGTCATGCTGTACGCCTCGGCCAACAACGACGAAGAGGTGTTCGAGAACCCCCGCGAGTTCGATATTCTCCGGGATCCCAACCCGCACCTCGCCTTCGGTGGCACCGGTGCGCACTACTGCCTCGGCGCGAACCTCGCCCGCATGGAGATCGACCTGATCTTCAACGCCATCGCCGACCACATCCCCGACATCACCAAGATCGGCGACCCGCACCGTCTGCGGTCGGGCTGGCTCAACGGCATCAAGGAGTTCCAGGTCGACTACAAGACCTCGGGAGGATGCCCGGTCAAGCACTGATCGGACCACAGCGCAGGTTCCCGGACGCCGTCAGGTGTCCGGGAACCTCGTCGTTTTCGTACCCCACTGCCGGGAGGGAGATCTACGCCAGGAGGCGGTACTCCTGGTGATGCCCCCGGTCGCGTACGACGACGCCGAGTTCCTGCAGTTGCTCGTGCAGTGCGGTGGCAAGATGTGTGTTCTTGCCGGACAGCGCTTCCCGTCGCTCCCGCAACAGGGTGTGGGTCTGCTCGTCCAGGCCGGGGTGCCCCTCGATCCACCGGGTGAACGATTCCTCGTGGGTGTTCTTCTCGCTCCACGGATAACCGTGCGCCGTGAATGCGTCGGCGACGGCTCGGTCGTTCAGGTCGTCGGCCTTGCGTCGCGCGAGTTCTCGCTCCGCAGAATCGAGCAGGACGAGATCGCGGCCTTCGCGGAACACCGACCCGACCTTCGCGCGCGGCACGTACAAATCGCGCTCGTCCTGGGTCAGCAGCACTCCTTCGGAATCCACGGTCAGTGCCAGGGACTCGTGGATCGCCGTCGAGGCGAGGAAGAGTCCTGCGCCGATGCCGACGACGGTGAGGAGCGGGATCGTCCACGCCGTGGTGAGACCGGCCAAGAGTTCGAGCGGGCCGGGAACCGCCGGAAGGGTGTCGACCGCCCACGTCGACACGGCCGGCGCGACGAAGCCGAGTCCGAGACCGGCGAGAGCGCACAGGATCCCCAGCGCCCCCGGAACGACGGGGGAGACGGTTACGCGAGTGGCATCGTCGTGCATCCTCATGATCGTGGTCCTTTCGAGTGTCCGGTGAGATAGCGCTGCACGATCGTCCGGATCGTCCCGACCGGATCGACGGCCGCGGGATTGTCCGCGTACAGGAACGCCGAATCCTTGATCGCGCTGATCCAGGTCGCGGCGGCCACCGGATCGAGCGACGGGTCGATCCGGTCGCCCGCTCTGCGCAGGAGGTGGGTGAGCCCCTCGATCACGATGCCGTCGTCCTCGTCGAGGATCTCGGCGAGGACGGGGTCGTGGCCGACCTGGCGGATCACCTCGACCACGAGTCCTCCGGCTGCAGGATCCGTGGCCTGCCCGACGAGTTCGGCGACCATGTCGAGGAGGGCCTCCAGGGGATCGTCGGCGTCGCGATGACGCTCCACGAGGGCCCGGGTCTCGGGTAGGCCCTGCTCGAAGATCGCGCGGAACACTCCGCGCTTGTCGCCGAAGTAGTGGAAGACCGTGCCGGAACTGACACCTGCCGCCTCGGCGATCGCCGTCACCGGGGTGGCGTCGAAGCCGCGCTCGGCGAACAGGGTGGCGGCGGAGTCGATGATCGCGGTGCGGCGGCGGGCTCGGAGTTCTGGGTCGACGGTGCGTGCCATGACTCCAATGTATTAATTGATCAACTCGTCAGTCAATTAATTGGCCAAAGCCGAGCGGGCTCGGTGTCGCGAGGCGGCCTCAGCGCAGGCGCCGAAGATCCTCGGGCGTATCCACGTCGCCGGCCTCGGCGAGGTCGCTGCAGTCCACCCGGCGTACCCGATCCCGGTTGCGGGCGAGGAACGACCGCGCACCTTCGTCGCCGGTGGCCTCGTCGGCCGCAGTCAGCGCGTCGGCGTGGTCGAACACCACCGGGTGACCGGGACGATCCTCGAAGACGGGGAGCGTGACCGTGCCCGGCCGGTGCTCTGCCAGGACGTGACGCACCAGATCGGCCGTGATGCCGGGAAAGTCGACGACGGTGAGCGCGACCCGGTCGTGGGTGCGCGCAGCGTCGACCCCACGGCGCAGGGAGGTCGACATGCCGTCGGGCCAGTCGGGATTGTGCACTGCGGTGACGCCGGCCGGGCAGGCTGCGGCCACCTCGTCGCCGAACGCACCGACCACCACCACGACCTCGTCGCAACCACCGCCGAGCAGCGCATCGACGACGGTATGCAGCAGGGGACGGCCACGGTGGGGGAGCAACGCCTTCGCGCGTCCACCCATCCGCGAGCCGTCCCCTGCTGCGAGAACGATTCCGGCGGTCGGCATACCGCCGATGCTACGAGACCGGTCGCACAGTCTTCATCGCGCGATCCACTTCCCAGAACGCACGCAGCGACACGATCTTCCCGTCGTCGTCGACCCGGTAGACGAACACGCCCTCCGCGTCGATGAGATTGCCCGCCATCGTGGTGCGGATCGTGCCGATGTTGACGCACTCGCTGCCGCATACCAGCACGTCGTCGACGAGGAACTCGAGCTTGTCGGTGTTCGCGATGGTCATGTCGTAGAACTTCGCGATCGCCTCGTGGCCGTGGTGTCCCTTGCCCTCGGGGTCGAAACCGGACGGGCCGACGGGATCTTCGACGCACGCATCCTCGGCGAACAGCGCGAGCCACTCGTCCTTGCATTTCCCGCTCGCCGCCGTCTGCGACGCCCGGGCCGCCACGCGCGCCGGATGTTCCTCGCTCATGCCGCGTCCTTTCCGTGGATGTACTTGTCGGCGAACTTCCGCAGCGATTCCTGCTTCGCCTCGAGCGGCGAGTCGAATCCGTGCCCGTCGAAGATCCACGGCACCACGATGATGTCGGTGACCCCGGCGTCGGCGAGTTCGGCATAACCGGAGCTGCCGAACCTGTCGACGCACACGGCCTGGATCTCGAACGGCTCGTCGCTGCGGCCGTACTCGGCACGCAACTCGCGCAGGCGCGTGATGACCTCGACGAGATCGTCGTACTTGATCATCGCCGACGTCCAACCATCCCCGACCCGGGCCGCGCGCCGCAGCGCCACATCGGTGTGCCCACCGACGTAGAACGGCACCGGCTCGGTGGGGGCGGGGCTCATCTGGAGCCGGTCGAAATCGTAGAACTCGCCGTGGTGCTCGACCATGCCACCGCCGAGGATCAGCTTCAGCACGTCGATCATCTCGTCCACGCGCTTGCCGCGCTTGGCGTACGGGACGCCGCACCACTCGAATTCCTCCGGCGCCCATCCGATCCCGACACCGAGACCGAACCGGTTGCCGGTGAGATTGGCGACCGAACCGACCTGCCGGGCCAGCAACACCGGATTGCGCGAGCCGAGTTTGAGCACCTGCGTGTAGAACCGGATCGTCGACGTGGCGGCCGCCATGGACGCCGCGGCGATGAGCGGATCGACCCACGGGGTGTCGGGTGTCCACATCCGCGAACCGTCGGGGGTGTACGGATAGTCGACCGTCTGCTTCTCCATGTAGAACAGGGAGTCGGGCAGGGCGATCGACGTGTATCCGCACTCCTCGGCGGTCTGCGCGATGCCGGTGAGCTGGTCGAGCGGGGTCATCGCGACCCCGACGGTGAACGAGACCATGCCCGCCTCCTAGTTCGTGGGCCGGTCGGAGCCCACGACCCACATCGAGAAGTACTGCGAGCCACCACCGTAGGCGTGGCCGAGCGCCTTGCGGGCACCGTCCACCTGGTGGTCTCCCGCCTTGCCCATCACCTGGATCGCGGCCTCGGCGAAGCGGATCATGCCCGACGCACCGATCGGGTTGGAGCAGAGCACGCCGCCGGACATGTTGATCGGCAACTGGCCGCCGATGGCCGTCTCGCCGGCCTCGGTGAGCTTCCAGCCCGAACCCTCGGGGGTGAAGCCGAGATTCTCGAGCCACATCGGCTCGAACCACGAGAACGGCACGTAGATCTCGGCGCAGTCGATCTCGGTGAGCGGATCGGTGATACCGGCCTGCTTCCACAGCGCCGCGGCGGCGACCCGGCCGGCCTCCGGATTGACCTGGTCGCGACCGGCATAGGTGGTCGGTTCGGTGCGCATCGCGGTGGCGTGGATCCAGGCCACCTTGCGGCCCGACTGCTCGGCGGCCTTCGCGGTGTCCTCGTCGCCGAGCACGACTGCGCACGCACCGTCGGACGACGGGCACGTCTCGTCGTACCGGATCGGGTCCCACAGCATCTGCGAGGCCTGCACCTTCTCCAGGGTGATCTCGGGCTGCTTCAGATGGGCGTACGGATTCTTGGCGCCGTTGAGACGGTCCTTGACCGCGACCATCGCTCCGATGTGCTCGGGCGCGCCGGACCGGCGGATGTACGAACGGACGTGCGGCGCGAAGTAGCCGCCCGCACCGGCACCGACCGGCATGGTGAACGGGACCGGTGTGGACAGCGCCCACATCGCGTTCGACTCGGACTGCTTCTCCCAGGCCACCGCGAGCACCCGGCGGTGCACACCGGCCTGTACGAGGCTTGCCGCGACGTTCGCCGTCGAGCCCCCGACGGACCCGGCGGTGTGCACGCGCAGCATCGGCTTGCCCGTGGCGCCGATGGCGTCGACCATCGACAGTTCGGGCATCATGACGCCCTCGAACAGGTCGGGGGCCTTGCCGATCACGACGGCGTCGATGTCGTCCCAGCCCACCTGGGCGTCTGCCATGGCTCGGTCGATCGCCTCGCGGACGAGGCCGGACATCGACACGTCGTGCCGCTTGGCGACGTAGTGGGTCTGCCCGGTTCCGAGGACAGCTGCGGGTTGCTTCGCCATCAGTTGCGTCCCTCCAGAACGGCTACCAGATTCTGTTGCAGCACAGCACCGCTCGTCGCATGCGCGAGTGCACGTCCGGCCGTGCCGTCCATGATCGCCTGCGCTGCGTAACCGATGCGCTCGAGACCGCCGGAGAACATCGGGTTGCCCGTCAGCGGTCCGCCGGACGGGTTGATCGTCGTCGAATCGTCCAAGCCGATCGCCTCGCGGAGGATGAGCTCCTGATGCGTGAACGGCGCGTGCAGTTCGGCGACGTCGAAGGCGGTGTCGCCACCGGTGACCGCCTGCGCGGCAGCCCGTGCGGAGGCCGACACCGTGAGGTCGAGCGAGCCGAAGTTCGGTGAGTCGGTGCGATGTTCGATCCCGGTGATCCACGCGGGGTTCTCGCACAGCTCGCGGGCCCGGTCGCCGCTCGCGAGGACGATCGCGGCGGCACCGTCGGTGACCGGAGCGCAGTCGTGCTTGCGCAGCGGATCGGCGATGTACGGCTGCGAGAGCAGGTCCTCGATGTCGAGATCACCCGAGAGCTGGGCCTTCGGGTTGTTCTTCGCGGCCGCGCGGCTGCGCACCGCGACCTCGGCCATCTCGCGGTCGGTCCACTTGCCGGAGTCGAGACCCATGCGGGCCTGCAGGCCGGCGAGTGAGACGGAGTCGACGCCGAGCGGTGCCACGAGGTACGGATCGAGCTGCAGGGAGAGGGTGCGCCGCAGGGTGCCGGCCGAGGACTTGCCGAAGCCGTAGACGAGGGCGGTGTCGACCTCACCGGTGATGAGCTTGACCCACGCCTCGTAGAGCGCCCAGGCCGCGTCCATCTCGACATGCGACTCGTTGATGGGCGGGACCGCACCGATCGCGTCGATCGCCGAGATGAACGAGAACGCGCGTCCGGCAAGGTAATCGGAGGAACCCGAGCACCAGAATCCGATGTCGGACTTGGTGATGCCGAGCTTGTCGTACAGCTCCTGGAAGCACGGGACGAGCATCTCGACGCCGTTGGTGGTGCCGAACGTCTCGCGCACGTGCGGAGCATGCGCGAAGCCGACGACTGCAATGTCTGTCATGGTGTCCGCTGCTCCTAGAGGTGGTGTTTGAAGGTGTCGTAGTCGGCGTCGGGTTCACCGGTGGGCCGGAAGTACTCGATGTTGCGCAGCGTGTGGTCCCACTCCTCGCGCGGACGCCACTTGGCCTCGACGCGCATGCCCATCCGCACCTCGGAGGCGTCGCACTCGAGGATCAGGTGCAGGAACGGGATGTCGGCGCCGTCGAGCAGCACGTAGGCGGCGACGTAGGGCGGCTTGATCTGCTGGCCCATGAACGGGACGTTGACGATGCAGAAGGTGGTGACGATGCCCTTGTCGGAGACCTCCACCGGTTCCTTGGTGGGCACGCCGTCGGTCGGGCTCGCGCCGCGCGGCGGCACGTAGACCTTCCCGCCGGGGCCGGTGCGACCGCCGATGATCTTCCCCTCCGCGAGCCCGCGCAGGTACCAGGACTCCTCGGGGGAGGCCGAATGGCGGTAGTGCAGGTCGACGGGAGTGGTGATCATGGTGACCGGTTCACCGTCGGCCGCTTCCACGGTGAGGGTCGACTCGCCGGGTTCGAAGGCCTCGATGTCGTGGATCACGCCCGTGCGCTCGGCCGCCCAGCGCACGCGCACACGCAGACCCGTCCCGATCTCGTCCGGGGACGCGACGTCGACGGCGTGCAGCAGCGTCGTGTCGGCTCCGTCGAGACGGATCAGCGCCCACGCGAACGGCCGGTCGAACGGCTGTCCGGGCAACGGCTCGGCGTTCCACGTCCAGCTCACCACGGTGCCGGTCTGCCCGACCTCGACGAACTCGGTGAGCGGTTCATGGGTGACCGCGTCGAATTCGGGGGGCGGGACGAGGACCCGTCCGTCGGATCCGCGCGCGCCGAGAATGCGGCCGTCGCGCAGTCCGGTGACGAAGGCTCCGACGGTCGGCCCGGTGGATCGTGTGTAGTCGAACTTCAGATTCAGCGGTGCGCTCAGCGGTGGCTCGGCAACCGCGCTCTTTCCCAGGCTCACAATTTCGAGTAGAACAGGTTCTAGTGTTGCTGGCAAGAGCGGCGCGCGAACTGCACCTCGCCGCGATTCGTCCGACAGGAAAGGCGTCCAATGAAACTGGGACTGCAACTCGGTTACTGGGGTGCCCAGCCGCCCCCGAACGCACCGGAACTCGTTGCTGCGGCCGAGGCCGAAGGATTCGACGCCGTCTTCGCCGCTGAATCGTGGGGATCCGACGCGTTCACTCCGCTCGCCTGGTGGGGTTCGTCCACCGAACGGGTGCGACTCGGCACGTCCGTCGTGCAGATCTCCGCGCGCACACCGACGAGTTGCGCGATGCACGCGCTCACGCTCGATCACCTCTCGGGTGGCCGGCACATCCTCGGCCTCGGCGTCTCGGGGCCGCAGGTGGTGGAGGGGTGGTACGGGCAGCCGTTCGCGAAGCCGCTCGCGCGCACCCGCGAGTACGTCGACGTGATCCGCAAGGTGCTCGCGCGCGAAGAGCCGGTGACCAGCGACGGACCGCACTTCCCGCTGCCCTATGCGGGCGCCGGCTCCACCGGGCTCGGCAAACCGCTCAAGCCCATCACGCATCCGTTGCGGTCGGACATCCCGATCTGGATCGGCGCCGAAGGCCCGAAGAACGTCGCACTCACCGCCGAGATCGCCGACGGCTGGCTCGCGATCTACTACACCCCGCGGCTGGCGTCGATGTACGACGAGTGGCTCGACGAAGGGTTCGCCCGGCCGGGTGCCCGGCGCACCCGCGAGGACTTCGAGATCGCCGCGACCTGCCAGGTGGTCGTCACCGACGACCGCGCGGCGACCATCGCGGCGATGAAACCGGTGACGGCGCTGTACGTCGGGGGAATGGGCGCACCGGAGTTGAACTTCCACGCGCAGGTCTACCGGCGGATGGGGTACGACGTCGTGGTCGAGGAGGTGACCGCGCTGTTCCGTGCCGGTCGCAAGGACGAGGCGGCCGCCGCGATCCCGGACGAGATGATCACCGAGACGATGATCGTCGGTAACGCCGACGAGGTACGCGAGGGCGTGAAGCGGTGGGAGGAGGCCGGCGTGACGATGCTGCTGGTCGGTTGCCGCGACGTCGACCAGGTCCGCACGATCGCCGACGTGGTGCTGCGCTAGACCGTGATCTTGCGCTGAACCGTGGTGCTGCGCTGGACACACGGCAGCGGGCGGAAACCGTTCCGTGAGGACGGTTTCCACCCGCCGCGTGCGGGCATCAGGAAGCGTAGGCCGCCTTCAGCTTGCCCTTCACCAGCTTGCCCGTGGGGGTACGGGGCAGTTCGTCGACGAAGTCCACCGACCGCGGCACCTTGAAGTGGGCGACCCGCTCGCGGACGTACGCGATGAGCTCGTCGGCGAGATCGGGTGATGCGGTGGCACCGGACGACACCTGCACGACGGCCTTGACCTCCTCGCCCATCTCCGGATGCGGCACGCCGATCACGGCGACGTCCTCGACGGCCGGATGCAGGGCGAGGACGTTCTCGATCTCCTGCGGATAGATGTTCACCCCGCCGGAGATGATCGTGAACGACTTGCGGTCGGTCAGATACAGGTAACCGTCCTCGTCGAGATAACCGAGGTCGCCGACCGTGGTCCAGGTGGGGTGCTCGGGATGTTGCGACGCCGCGGTCTTCTCGGGATCGTTGTGGTACGAGAACGGAACCTTCTCGTACTCGAGATAGATCGTCCCCACCTCGCCGGCCGGAAGTTCGCGCCCTGCCTCGTCGCAGATGTGCGCGGGCCCGAGCACACTCTTACCGACCGAACCCGGGTGTTCGAGCCATTCCTGACTGTTGATGAACGTGATCCCGTTGGCCTCGGTGGAGCTGTAGTACTCGTAGATCACCGGTCCGAGCCAGTCGATCATCGCCCGCTTGACCTCCGGCGGGCACGGCGCGGCGGCGTGGACGAGCACGCGCAGACTCGACAGGTCGTGGCGGGCGCGGATCTCGTCGTCGAGCTTGAGCATGCGCACGAACATCGTCGGCACCATCTGCCCCGCGGTGATCTTGTGCTCCTCGATGTGCCGGAGCGCGGTCTCGGCGTCGAACTTGTCGGCGAGGACCACCGTGCCACCGAGCGCGTGGATCGCCCCACCCCAGCGCAGCGGTGCTGCGTGATAGATCGGGGCGGGGGAGTAGTAGACGTCGGAGTCGGTGAGGCCGAAGAGGAACTGCGCCACCGTCACCAGCGGCTCACCGGGTTCGTCGACGCGACGTTCCGGGAGATCCGGCTGAATTCCCTTGGGGAAGCCCGTGGTTCCGGACGAGTACAGCATGATGGCACCGCACGGCTCCTCCTCGAGCCGTGGACCGGCCGCGGCGAGGGCGTCCTCGTACGACTCGAAACCGCGCACGGCGCCGCCGAACGCGAGTCGCGCGGAACCGATCGTGACCTTCTCGCCGACCTGCTCGGAGAGATCGCCCAGTGTGGCCGACACGATCAGGGCCTTGGCGCCGCTGTCCTCGACGATGTATGCCACCTCGCCGGCGGTGAGATGGCTGTTGACCGCCGTGATGTACAAGCCGGACCGCATTGCGGCCCAGAACACCTCGAAGGCCTCCGGCTGATTCTCCGTGAGGAGGGCGACGACGTCGCCGGGGCGGAGCCCGGAATCGTGCAGCACGCGGGCGAGCGCCGCCGACCGGTCGTCGAGTTCGCGGTAGGTCAGGCTCCGGCCGCTGTCGGCCAGGACGACGGCGAGCTTGTCCGGGGCGGTTCGGGCGTGGACTCCTGGATACATGGGGCTCCTCATTACCTCGACGAACGCTGTGACTCTGTGTTGTGGGTCACAGCGGGCAATGTAGCAGGGCCGAGGGCATGGCTGTGACCGCGCTCTCACCGGTGGGAGCGCGGTCAGCGACGCCGCAGGTCAGGAGCCGGTGAACTTCGGGGCGCGCTTCTCGGCAAACGCCCGTGGGCCCTCCTTGGCGTCGGCGCTCTTGAAGACGGCTGCGCCGAGCTCGGCGTCGATCCGGAACGCCTCCTCCTCGTGCAGACCTTCCGAGTCGCGGATGGTCCGGAGGATGGCCTGCACGGCAACCGGGCCGTTGTTCGCGATCGTCTCGGCGATCTCGAGGGCCTTGTCGAGTGCGGTGCCGTCGGGGACGACGTGACCGATGAGCCCGATCTCCTTGGCCTCGGCGGCCTTGATGTGGCGGCCGGTGAGCAGGATGTCGGCGGCGATCGTGTACGGGATCTGACGGACGAGGCGCACGGCGGATCCGCCGAGCGGGAACAGTCCCCACTTCGCCTCGGAGACGCCGAATTTCGCGCTCTCGCCGGCGACACGGATGTCGGTGCCCTGCAGGATCTCGGTGCCACCGGCGATGGCGGCGCCCTCGACGGCCGCGATCAGCGGCTTCGTCAGACGGCGGCCCTTCAGCAGTGCGGGAAGCCGGCTGAGGTCCCACCCACCGCCGTTGCCATTCCCGTCGCTCCGTTCGCCCTGCTCGAACTTGTCTCCGGGAGGCGCTGCATTCATGGCCTTGAGATCTGCACCCGCGCAGAACGCGCCACCGGCGCCGGTGAGGATCGCGACGCGGATCTCGGGATCGTTGTCGACGCGGTCCCACGCCTCGTTCATGATCGCCATCATCTCGCCGGACAGCGCATTTCGTGCTTCGGGGCGATTGAGCGTGACGATCAGGACGTGGCCGCGTTGCTCGACGAGGCAGTGCGGTTCGCGGGACGAGATGTCCGAATCGGCTGCGCCGGGGGCTTCGGTAGCGGACACTGGCAGGACTCCTCGCGGTGTTGTGAACTGGATCATATTCGGGTCTTGTCAGAAACGGTAACACGTTCTACTTTTGTCAGCGTGGCCCTAAACATCGCAGACCTCGTCGAACACGCAATCGACCTCGTTCCCGAGCGCGTCGCGCTGGCCTCGGACGGACGTGAGGTCACCTACGCACAGCTGGAGGAACGAGCCAACCGACTTGCTCATTACCTGCGCGAACAAGGAGTGGAGCCGGGCGACAAGGTCGGCATCTACTCCCGGAACACCATCGAGGCCGTAGAGGCGATGATCGCGGTCTTCAAGATCCGCGCCATCATGATCAACGTCAACTACCGCTATGTCGAGAACGAGTTGCAGTACATCTTCGACAACTCCGACATGGTGGCCCTCATCCACGAGCGCCGGTACTCCGACAAGGTGGCGAACGTCCTCCCGAGCACACCGCTGGTGAAGACCGTCGTGGTGGTCGAGGACGGCACCGACGTCGACTTCTCGGCCTACGGCGGCATCGAATACGAAGCGGCACTGGCGCAGAGCTCGCCGGAACGCGACTTCGAAGACCGCAGCGCCGACGACATCTACATCCTCTACACCGGCGGCACCACCGGCCACCCCAAGGGCGTGATGTGGCGTCACGAAGATGTCTGGCGCGTCCTCGGTGGCGGCATCAACTTCATGACCGGCGAGTGGGTCAAGGACGAATGGCAGCTGGCGAAGGAGGGCGCCGAGAATCCCGGTCTCGTGCGCTATCCCATCCCGCCGATGATCCACGGTGGCGCCCAGTGGGCGCTGTTCCAGTCGCTGTTCAGCGGCGGCAAGGTCATCATGCACCCCGAGTTCTCGGGCCACGAGGTGTGGCGCATCATCGACGACCACAAGGTCAACGTCATCTTCATCACCGGCGACGCGATGGCTCGCCCCATGCTCGACGCACTCGAGGAGGGCAACCCGAAGACCGGTCAGCCCTACGACCTCTCGACGCTGTTCGCCATGGCGTCGAGCGCCGCTCTGTTCTCCCCGTCCATCAAGGATCGTTTCCTCGACCTGCTGCCCGGCAAGGTCATCACCGACTCCATCGGTTCGTCCGAGACCGGCTTCGGCGGCATCGGTATCGCCGAGAAGGGCAAGACCCTCGGTGGCGGCCCCACGGTGAAGATCGACGAGTCGACCACCGTCCTCGACGACGACGGCAACCCGATCGAACCGGGTTCCGGCAAGGTCGGCATGGTCGCGCGCACCGGCAACATCCCGCTCGGCTACTACAAGGACGAGGCCAAGACCAAGGCGACCTTCCGCGAGTACAACGGGATCCGCTACTCGATCCCCGGCGACTACGCACGCGTCGAGGCCGACGGCACCGTCACGATGCTCGGCCGCGGTTCGGTCTCGATCAACAGCGGCGGCGAGAAGGTCTACCCCGAGGAGGTCGAGGGCGCACTCAAGCAGCACCCGGCGGTCTTCGACGCCCTGGTGGTCGGTGTGCCGGACGAGCGCTTCGGCGAGCGGGTCTCCGCCGTCGTCGCCCTGCGCGAGGGCGAGCAGACGACGCTCGACGAACTCATGTCGACGGCACGGTCGAGGATCGCAGGGTACAAGGTGCCGCGCGCGGTGTGGTTCGTCGACGAGATCAAGCGGTCGCCGGCGGGTAAGCCCGACTACCGGTGGGCCAAGGACCAGACCGGACTGCGTCCGGCCGACGAGGTCTACAACAACGGCGACGGCAACGGCGCCGCGGCGACGGGATAGAAGGACACATGCAGACCGGCCTCAGCAAGAAGTTCGGTATCGAGTATCCGATCTTCGGATTCACGCCCTCCGAACACGTCGCGGCGGCGATCAGCCGCACAGGCGGACTCGGTGTCCTCGGGTGCGTGCGGTTCAACGACCCGGAGGAACTCGACGCCGTTCTGACCTGGATGGACGAGAACACCGACGGCAAGCCGTACGGCGTCGACATCGTGATGCCCGCCAAGGTGCCCACCGAGGGCACCGCGGTGGACCTCGACAAACTGATCCCCGCCGAGCACCGTGCCTTCGTCAACCGCACGCTCGACGAACTCGGTGTGCCGCCGCTGTCCGACGACGTCGGCGAGGCGAGCGGTGTTCTGGGCTGGCTGCATTCGGTCGCGCGTTCGCACGTCGACGTCGCCCTCGCGCACCGGCCCGCTCTGATCGCCAACGCCCTGGGGTCGCCGCCGAAGGACGTCATCGACCTCGCGCACGAGAAGGGAGTGCCGGTCGCGGCACTCGCGGGCGCGGTCGAGCACGCGAAGCGGCACGTCGAGAACGGTGTCGACATCGTGATCGCGCAGGGTTACGAGGCGGGCGGGCACACCGGTGAGATCGCGTCGATGGTGCTGTGGCCCGAAATCGTCGATGCACTCGGTGATTCCGCGGCAGTGCTCGCCGCCGGCGGCGTGGGATCGGGACGGCAGGTCGCGGCGGCGCTGGCCCTCGGTGCGTCCGGTGTGTGGATGGGTTCGTACTGGCTCACCACCTCGGAGTACAAGCTCGGGGCGGCCGCGCACGGCCCGTCGTCGATCCAGCGCGCGTTGCTCGGAGCGAGCTCGTCCGACACCGTGCGGTCGCGGATCTACTCGGGCAAGCCCGCGCGTCTGCTCAAGACCAAGTGGACGGAGGCGTGGTCGAAACCCGATGCGCCCGAACCGCTGCCGATGCCGTTGCAGAACATACTCGTGAGCGAGGCGCACCAGCGCATGTCGGCGGCCGACGACCCCGAGGCCGTCGCGATGCCGGTCGGGCAGGTGGTGGGGCGGATGAACGAGATCCGTCCCGTCGCGGAGATCATGGCCGAACTCGTCCGGGGCTACGACGAGGCGGTCGAGCGGCTGAACGAGGCGCGCTAGACAGGACCACAGTGGTGGGGTGGCAGGTGCCCGGGGCGGAGTGATCCACCCCGGGCATCGTCCGTTCGAGAGCGGCGCCGGAGAAGGGCCAGGACCGAGAGGGATCAGCGGCGGACCAGGATCTTCAACAGCTCCTGGATCTGCGTGGCCGTGGGGGAGGGCAGGCTGTCGCGGCCGTACAGGAAGCCGATCCCCGCGTAGACGAGGGTGCCGGCGCGCAGCTCCGCTTCTTCCTCGCCGAAACCCAGTTCGAGGAAACAGTTTCGGACGACGGCCATGATGCGCTGGTCGAGTGCACGGACCGATTCGGCGACCTGCGGATCGCTGCGCGCCCACTCGCGCACCGCGACCTCGGCCTCCCAGGCGCGTTCGTCGACGAGCATCGCACCCATGTGGGCGAGCCGTTCGTCGACGGGCAGTTCTTCGAGGCTCGTCAGGCCGCGCGCGGCGTCGTTGTCCTGCGAGGTGTAGCGGGTGGCGATGGCCTTCATCAGGTCGTCGATGTCGGAGAAGTGCCAGTAGAAGCTACCTTTGGTGACTCCGAGTTCGTCGCACAGTCGCGAGATCTTCACGGCGCTGCGTCCTTCGGAGACGAGCAGGCGCAGACCCGCCTCGGTCCAGTCGTCGAGGGACAGCCGTGGTCGTCTGCCCGACCGGCGACCACTCCTCGCCGGTTGCTCTGCCACGGATGGTCACCTCGTCTCGATCGGGTCCGAAATCGAGACTACATGCCCGAACCGGGCAGTGCCGTGAGGACGGCGTCGCGTGCCGAGCCGTCGCGGGGGAGTTCCCAATGGTGAACGCATGGTGACGAATCCGGCCCGGGAAGCGTGACCACGGTCGAGGTGGGCAGCGCTCCGTTCTCGGGTGGGACGACGAGTCCGTCGCAGCGGGAGACGATGTCGGTGTAGTCGATCCCGGCCGTGGGCACGCCGCGTGAGTGCAGGTCGCGTAGGAGATCCGATCCGGCGATGATCTCGCGGCATCCGGCACACAGGGGGTCGACGAGCGGCTTCTCGAGGGCGAGGACCGCGTCGTAGGTGCCGAGATCGCGGCTGGTCTGCTCGGCGGCGGCCAGTCCGGCGATCTCCGTGCCGTGCCACATCGGGCCGAGTGTGGTCAGCGATCGGACCCGATCGTTGCCGTGATCCTGCAGGTATCGCTGGGTGACGAGGGAACCGGCGCCGTGCGCCACGACGTCGACCGTGCACTGCGATCGCTGCCCGCACAGCTCGTCCAGGGCGTCGGCCAGGTCGCGTGCGCCCGCGTCGACGCTCCGCAGGCCGGCGAGGGGGATCGGGACATCGGTGCCCGCCGGTTGGCCCCAGGTGACGGGGACGGTGCAGAAACCGGCTCCGGTGAGGTCGGCGCGCAGATCGGACCACACGTCCGGAGTGCTCGCGAGGTCGTGGACGAGTGCCACAGCAGCGTCTGCGCCGGAGCACGGCGCAGGGCTCGGATCGGCCGCTGCGGGCGCCGGAGCCACCGCGGCGAGGGTGAGAACAGCGACCGCCGAAACCATCGCCGAGCAGGGGGATCGAGTCATCTGCACTCCTCTGTGCGCACTATTGACCAAACCATACCGTATGGTACTGTGGCGGCGGTCACGATGACTGTCCGCATCGACTCCCGATCCGGAACACAGAAAGCCGCGTCATGCAGAGACTCACCCGTAGAACCCTTCTCGCCGGGCTCGCCGCAGGAACCGGTGCGGTGCTTCTCGGTGGCCGAGCGTTCGCGGACGGGCCGGACATCTCCCGCCCCCTGTTGTTCCACTCCCCACGACTCGAACCCTTCGTCGACGGCCTGCCCGTCCTGCCGCGTCTGGACTCGTCGTCCTACCGGATCGACGCCGTCAGCACGATGCACAGCTTCCACCGCGACCTTCCGCCCGGTCCCGCTCTCGCCTACGGCGACAACACCTACGGCGGACCGACTCTCGTGGCGCACCGCGGGCAGGAGACGTCGATCGAGTACCGCAACCGCATCGACGCGCATCCCTTCGCCGTCGACTTCGACACCTCGCTGCACGGTCTGAGCGAACGCGACCGCACCGACGTCCCCACCTCGATGCACCTGCACGGTGGGGTCACGCCTCCGGAATTTGACGGCAACCCCGAGCAGATCTCCCGGCCCGGACAGGGATTCACGTACCGCTTCCCGAACCGTCAGGACGCGACGACGCTGTGGTACCACGACCACGCCATGGCCGTCACCCGCCTGAACGCCTACGCGGGACTGGCCGGCATGTACCTGCTCCGCGACGACTACGACACCGGACTGCCCGGCAACCCGCTGGGCCTGCCCACCGGCGAGTTCGAACTCGATCTGGTGCTGCAGGAGAAGATCGTCAACGGCGACGGTTCGCAAAGCATCCGTTCCACCCCGATCGTCCCGCAGGGTCGCTGGGAGGGCGGCGCCGTCGGCGACGTCGGCGTCGTCAACGGCAGGATCTGGCCCGAGGCCCGGGTCGCGCGCGGGCTCTACCGGGTCCGGCTGCTCAACGCGGCGTCGTTCAGCATCTGGGACCTGCACTTCTCCAACGGCATGCCGTTCTGGGTGATCGGCATGGAAGGTGGCCTGCTCGATGCGCCGGTTCCCACGACCCGCGTGCGACTGTCGCCCGGCGAACGCGTGGACCTGCTCGTCGACTTCGCGCAGCTCGACGCGGACGCCACCGTCGAATTGCGCAACTCCGAACCCGCCGCACCGCAGGCCGCGCAGATCGGTGCCGTGCTCATGCCGCTGTTCATGCGCTTCCGAGCCGAATCCGGCCGCGGGTTCACCGGTCCGGTCCCGGACCGCCTGCGCGGCGGCCCCGGTCTTCCACCCGCGGTCGGGCCGATCCCGGTGCCGCAGAACGTACGGAACGTATCGCTGAGCCAGCCCTCGGAGGTGCGGATCCCGCCGTCGATCATGTCGCTGAACAACCTGATGTACCACAGCACCGACATCGAGATGCCGCGTCAGGGCACCGTCGAGCAGTGGAACATCGTCAACGCGACGCCCGACCCGCACCCGATCCACCTGCATCTGGTGCACTTCCGCGTTCTGGGACGGCAGGCGATCAACACCCTCGCGATGTGTGCGCGGCAGCCGCAACCGCCCATCGGGCTCAAGTGGACGCCCGATCCCGACCCGTACGTCGTCGAACCGATGCGGGGACCGGAGCCGTGGGAGACCGGCTACAAGGACACGGTCGTCTGCGATCCGAACTCGGTGACCCGCATCATCGCGTACTTCCCGACCGCCGACGAACTCGGCTTCGACCCCGACGCGACGTTCTCGCGCGCGGTGCACACCTTCGATCCGCACCGCGCCGGCCACGGCAAACACGGTGACCACGCCGACCACGGCGACACTGCCGGCGGCGACCTGCAGGGATATGTGTGGCACTGCCACATCCTCGACCACGAAGACCACGACATGATGCTCAAATACCGGACGGTGACATGACTTCCACCAGTTCCACCACGACCCGAGACCACTTCCAGCGCATCCCGTACGAACCGGCGAACGACGGTCGCGTCGAGATGCACTCCGGGCTCAGCCGCCACTACCCGACGCTGCACGGCAACCTCGTCGCGCAACCCGGGTACTCGAAGGACGTCGGTGTGGTCATGTGCCACCCGGCCTCGAACTTCCTGAGCCACTTCCTGCTCCGCGCCTTCGCCGAAGCAGGCGTCCCCGCAATGGGACTCAACACCCGCTACTCGTCCAACGAACCGGCACTCATCATGGAGCGGGCCGCCTTCGACCTCGGCACCGGAGTGCGGTGGATGACCGACGAACTCGGCTTCGAGAAGGTCGTACTCCTCGGGTTCAGCGGCGGCGGGTCGCTCGCGTCGTTCTACCAGTCGCAGGCGCAGAACTCGACCGTGACGACCACACCCGCGGGCGACCCGGCACCGTTCGCCGAGGCGAACCTGCGACCGGCCGACGCCCTGATGCTCGTCGGCGCGCACCCCGGCCGAGCACGCGTTCTCCGGCACTGGATCGACGGCGCGGTCACCGACGAATCCGACCCCTACGCCACCGATCCCGATCTCGACCTCTACGCCCCCGGGCGCACGGCACCACTCGATTCCGAATGGGTGCAGAGGTACCGCGACGCGCAGCTCGCCCGCATGCGCCGCATCGACGCGTGGGCGCTCGAGCAACTCGCCGACCTCGAACGCACCGGCGCCTCCGATCGCGGCTTCGTCGTGCACCGCACCGTCGCGGATCCGCGCTTCGTCGACCTGAGCCTCGACCCGAGCGACCGCGCACTCGGCTCCATGTACGGAGATCCGAAGGCGGCCAACACCGCCGCCGGTGGACTGGCCCGCTTCGTCACGGTGCGCAGCTGGCTCAGCACGTGGAGCGTCGACCACACCCACGCCGACGCACTCACCGACCTCCGCAACGTCACCACCCCGACGATGGTGATGAGCCTGCTCGGAGACCAGGCGGCCTTCGCCGAGGATTCCCGGCTGATGTACGACGCGCTGGCGGGCACCCACAACGAACTGATCGAGATGCGGAACCTCAACCACTATCTCGTGGATCAACCGGACGGTCTCTCCGACGTCGTCGGACGACTGGTCGAGTGGATCCGCCGAACGGTACTCGAGGAGGTATCGGCATGACCCGAACACTCGCCGGTCCCGGACGCACCGCACAGGACCGATGCCCGAGCGCCTTCCCCTACTGGCAGGCGCTGGAGAAGCCCGGGGTGAAGCGCACCCGCAACCTCGTCCGACGGCTCACCGGCTTCGACTTCCTGCCCACCGACGAACAGGCCCGGGCCCTGTGCAACGACCTGTTCAGCGGCGATCCCACGGCGGAGCGCTTCGTCGACGAGGTCTACCACGGTGAACTCGGGCCGAAGAAGACCCGCGAGATGCTCGACAAGGCACTCGTCGACGGCATCGACTCGCTCGACGACGTGCCCGACGCGATGAAGGCCCTGTTCGAGGAGTTCGAGACCGTGCCCGACTGGGTGCAGCCCGAACTCGTCGAGCAGGGTGCCGCGATCTGGCGTCGCTGGGGCACGATGCTGTTCAGCTTCGCGGGCGCCGAGACCCTCGAGATCTACACCGAGGCAGCCGTCGCGACACCGCTGTCGCTCGCCGGAGGTTATGCCGGCGACAACGCTCTGCGACGTTTCCTCGAGACCTGCCGGTTCTGGATCGACGTATCCGAACCCGGCGCGCTGCTCGCCCCGGGTTCGAAAGGGCGGGCCACCGCGCTGAAGGTCCGCGTGATGCACGTGTCCGTGCGCTCACGCGTCGCGAAACACCCCGAATGGGACATCGCCAAGTGGGGACTGCCGATCAGCCAGACCTACATGCTGCTCACCCTCATCGCCGGCAGCCTCACCCCGGGTCTGGCCCTGTGGACCCTCGGCTACCACACCACCCCGCGAGAGATCCGCGCGCTCATCCACTTCCAGAAGTACATGGGCTACCTGCTCGGGGTGCGTATGCAGTGGTACCCCGAGACCATCGCCGACAGCATCCGCGCGCTCATGAGCACCGTGATCTCCCGCTCGTACGACTCGGGTGAGCACGGCAAGGAACTCATCGAGTCCTACCCGCAGGCGTTCGCCCCGCGCGACGGGCACCGCGGCCTGAAGAGACTGCGGGAGCACTACAACTTCCGCATCAACTCGGTGTACTCGGCGATGTTCATGGGGCCGGGCACCCGACGCAAGTACTCGATGCCGAAAGTGCTTCCCTGGATGATCATCCCGATCGTCCGCTTCCCGCTCATCACCGCGATGGAACTCACCCGGCGGTTCGTCCCCGGCGCGGCCGGCGTGCACGAGAAGATCATGTGCGCCCATCGCGAGAACTGGTACCGCGCCCAGATGGAAGGGCGCGAAGCACAATTCGACGCCAGCGGAGCACTCCGTCGCTGATCGGCCCGGACAGTCCCGCCCCACTAGACCTCGTACGGAGAGAACTCGATGACCCTACACATCGTCGAAGCATGGAACGGCCCCGGACGCCGCGACGGTGAGATCACCGCCGTGGAGGCCGCCGACAACGGTGCCCACCCGTCCACCGACAAGCACGCCTTCGAACACTGGTACTTCGACGCCCATCTCGACGACGGACGGATCGTCGTGGCGATGATCCAGACCCGGGAACTGGTGCACCGCAAGCCCGGTGTGGAGATCCACGTCTACAGCGCGGACGGCAAGCGACGCGAAGCGAGCCGGTCGTACACCGACGCCGACCTCTCGGTGTCCACCGAACGGTGCGACGTGCGCGTCGGTGAGAGCTTCGCGAAGCTGATCGGCGAGGAGGACGGGCTGCCCGTCTACCGCGTGTCGGTGTCCGAAGGCGACCTCGCCTTCGACCTGACCTTCACCGCGGAGGTCCCGCCGTGGATGCCCGGTCGCGGCCGGACCAGCTACAACGAACGCGAATTCTTTGCGTGGGTCGTCGGCGCGCCGCGAGCGCGAGTCGCGGGGACGGTGACGGTGGACGGGAAGTCCACCGAGGTCACCGGTCGCGGCTACCACGACCACAACTGGGGCGTCGGCGACATGAAGCGCCTCATCGACAAGTGGTACTGGGGCCGGCTGTACACCGAGGACTTCACCCTCGTCTACGCCATGGTGAACACCCAGAAGAAGTACGGATCGCACTGGTCGCAGCCGGTGATGGTCGCGCAGGGGCGCGAGGTGGTCCTCAGCAACGGCGAGGTGGAACTGACGGAGGGGCCGATCGTGCACAACGCGGTCGCCGACCGCACCTACCCGGCGTGGATCCGCCTCCGCATCCCGGGCTCGCTCGACGTCAAGCTCACCGTCCGCGAGATCGTGCACGCCCACAACCTGCTCGAGGACGTTCCACTCGCGTCGAGCAGGTTGCTCAAGCCTCTCGTCAACCGGCTCGTCGGTCATCCCGGTTACTTCCGCTTCCGGTCGGATTTCACGATGACGGTGACCGTCGACGGAACCGATCACGAGCGTTCGGGTTCGACGCTGCACGAGATGGTCGCGTTGACATGAGCGAGCGCGCGGACGTCGGTGTGGAGCCCGGCTTCGCGGGCATCGAGTATCTGCACGGCTTCGGCAACGAGCACCACAGCGAGGCCGTTCCGGGTGTGCTTCCGTGGGGACAGAATTCGCCCCAGCGGGTCGCGTACGGGCTCTACGCCGAACAACACTCGGCCACCGCGTTCACCGAGCCCCGCGAGATCAACCGCCGCACATGGACGTACCGGATCATGCCGTCCGCCGCGCACGGTCCCTTCGAGCGGATCGACGACGCCGGCTGGGTGTCGGCACCCGACGCCGGGGGAGTGCTCACCCCGAACCGGTTGCGATGGGATCCGCAGCCGGAACCGGCACCGGGCACGGACTTCCTCGACGGCGTGACGACCTACGCAGTCAACGGGGACGTCCGCGCCCGCACCGGCGTCGCCGTCCATCTGTACGCGGCGTCGCAGTCGATGACCGACCGTTACTTCGTCGACGCCGACGGAGAACTGCTGTTCGTCCCGCAGGACGGCGCGCTGCTGCTGTGCACCGAACTGGGACGGCTGCTCGTCGAACCCGGTGAGATCGCGGTGATCGGACGAGGTCTGCGGTTCCGCGTGGATCTGGTGAGTGAGAAGGCGACCGGTTACCTGCTCGAGAACTACGGGGCCGCCCTGGCCCTGCCGGAACTCGGCCCCATCGGCGCGAACGGTCTCGCCCACGCCCGCGACTTCCTGTACCCGACGGCCTGGTACGAGGACCGTTCGGGCACGGTGCAACTCGTGCAGAAGTTCGGTGGGCACCTGTGGGCCACCGAACTCGACCACTCGCCCCTCGACGTCGTCGCCTGGCACGGCACGCACGGTGCCTACAAGTACGATCTGGGCCGCTTCAACGCGATGACCACGGCCGGCTGGGACCATCCCGATCCGTCGATCTTCACCGTGCTCACCTCGCCCACCCCGATTCCGGGGCAGGCCAATGTCGACTTCTGTGTCTTCCCCGACCGCTGGGTGGTCGGGGAGCACACCTTCCGGCCGCCGCACTTCCACCGCAACGTCATGACCGAGTTCATGGGACTCGTTCGTGGACAGCACGACTCGAAGGCGGAAGGATTCGTCCCGGGCGGCGCGTCGCTCCACAACCAGTGGGGCGCTCACGGACCCGACGTCGAGACCTTCGATCTCGCGACGTCGGCCGAACTGAAGCCGGTCAAGCTCGTGAACACCCTGTCGTTCATGTTCGAGACGAGACTCGCCCTCTCCGTCACCGACGCGGCCCATCGCGCAGCGCATCGCCAGCCGAACTACGACTCCTCGTGGTCCGGCCTCACCCGACGCTTCACCCCACCTTCTCCCCAGGAGTCGTGATGACCGAACTGTCCACCCCCGCACCCGTCGTCGTACCCGACCCGCAGCTGCGGATCGGCGGCCGGGCCGTGCCCGCCCGTTCGGGTGCCCACTTCTCGTCGATCAACCCGGCGACGGAAGAGGCCGTCGCCGAGGTCGCGGCGGGTGGGGCCGCCGACATCGACGCGGCCGTCCTCGCCGCGCGCGACACCTTCGAATCCGGTGTCTGGTCGCGGATGGCCGGTGCCGAACGCGGCCGGATCCTCTCCCGCGCCGCCGACCTCATCGAGCAGCACGCCCCCGAACTGTCGGCGCTCGAGACCGCGGAGATGGGCAAGCTCTACGCCGACACCGTCGCCGGGGACATCCCCGTCGCCGCGGCGTCGTTCCGGCACTACGCAGGCTGGGCCGACAAGATCGCCGGTGAGGCGATGATCCTGCCCGATGTGGGTCCGCAGCACCGCTTCGGATTCACCCTGCGCCAGCCCCTCGGTGTGGTCGGTGCGATCACTCCGTGGAACAACCCGACGGTCGTCGCGGCCTGGAAGATCGCCCCGGCCCTGGCCGCCGGATGCTCGGTGGTCGTCAAGCCCGCCGAGGACGCTTCGCTGTCGACCCTGAAGCTCGCCGACCTGCTCGCCGAGGCCGGAGTACCGGACGGCGCGTTCAACGTCGTGCCCGGTCTCGGTCCCGAAGCCGGTGCTGCGCTGGCCGCCCACGAGGGCATCGACAAGATCACCTTCACCGGCAGCCCGGCCGTCGGGAAGACCATCACCTCGCTCGCCGGCGAGAAGTTCCGGAAGGTGACCCTCGAACTCGGCGGCAAGGCGCCGCAGCTGATCTTCCCCGACGCCGACCTCGAGGCGTCGCTGCCGTGGATCGCGATGGGCAACTTCTACCACCAGGGTCAGGTGTGTGCCGCCGGCACGCGCGTGATCGTGCACGAGTCGATCGCCGATCAGGTCGTCGAGGGACTCGTCGAGTTCGCCCGCGGAGCGGTGATCGGTGATCCCTTCGACGCGTCGACGACGCAGGGCACCATCGTCAACCGCAAGCAGCTCGACCGCATCCTCGGCTACATCGAGAAGGGCAAGAACGAAGGCGCTCAACTGCTGACCGGCGGGTCGCGGGTGGGGGAGCGCGGTTTCTTCGTGGAGCCGACCGTCTTCCGCGGCACCAACGACCTCACCATCGCCCGCGAGGAGATCTTCGGCCCCGTCGCCACGGTCATCACCTTCAAGACCACCGAGGAGGCCGTGCAGCTGGCGAACGCCACGAAGTACGGTCTCAACGCGTTCGTCTTCAGCCAGAACCTGTCGACCGTGCACAGCGTGATCCCGCAGTTGCGTGTGGGCACGGTGTGGGTCAACGGCTGGGGTGTCCCCGATCCGGCACTACCCTGGGGTGGACGTGACGCGAGCGGCATCGGGCGTGAACTGGGCCGCAGCGGGCTCGAAGCGTTCACCGAGGAGAAGACGGTTCACCTCGGTTACTGACCAGAGGACGGAAGAGGCAGTGACACAAGTCGAGTCGACACAAGGCGAGTCGACACAAGGCGAGTCGCAGGCAGCGGGAGCGCTGGCGGGCATCAGGGTGCTCGAACTGGGAACCCTGATCGCCGGTCCGTATGCAGGACGTCTGCTCGGCGACATGGGTGCCGACGTCATCAAGATCGAGGATCCGAAGCGTCCCGACCCGCTCCGCACCTGGGGACAGGGTGAGCGGGACGGGCATCGCTACTTCTGGACGGTGCACGCGCGCAACAAGCGTTGCGTCACCCTCGATCTTCGGGCGCCCGACGGGCAGGAACTGTTCCGGCGTCTCGTCGCCGAGTCCGACGTGGTGGTCGAGAACTTCCGTCCCGGCACGCTCGAGAAGTGGGGGCTCGGCTACGACGTGCTCTCCGAGATCAATCCGGGCATCGTGTTGGCCCGCGTCTCCGGTTACGGGCAGACCGGCCCCAAGGCCGGGCAGGCCGGTTACGCGTCGGTGGCCGAGGCGGAGAGCGGGTTGCGGCACCTCAACGGATATCCCGGCCAGGCACCCCCGCGACTCGCGCTGTCCCTCGGCGACTCCCTCGCCGGGATGTTCGCCGTGCAGGGCATCCTCGCCGCGTTGCTCGGCCGCGAACGGACCGGACGCGGGCAGGTCGTCGACGTGGCGCTCACCGAGGCGTGCCTCGCGATCCAGGAATCGGTGATCCCCGACTACGACGTCGCAGGGGTCGTCCGCGGCCCCTCCGGTACCCGCCTCGAGGGCATTGCCCCGTCGAACCTGTACCGGACGTCCGACGACATGTGGATCGTCATCGCCGCCAACCAGGACACGGTCTTCCGTCGCCTGTGCGCGGCGATGGAGCGCCTCGAGCTCGCCGACGACCCGCGCTTCGCCGACCATCTCGCGCGTGGCGTGAACCAGGACGAGCTCGACGCCCTCATCGGTGAGTGGGCGGCGACGTGGACGCTCGACGACCTGCTGGCGCATCTGTCGTCGTCGGGTGTGGTGTCCGGGCCGGTGAACACGGTCGCGGAGGTCGTCGCCGATCCGCAGTTCCAGGCACGGGACATGATCGTCCCGCATCACGACGAGCGCACCGGCGCAGACGTACTCGGCCCGGGTGTGGTGCCGACGCTCACCGGGACGCCGGGTTCGGTGCGTCGCGCCGGCCCGCCCGTCGCGGGATACGACAATGCGGCGGTCTACGGCGAGATCCTCGGACTGAGCGACATCGAGCAGAAGGAACTCCGCGAGCGGGGAATCATCTAGCACGGCATCATCCGAGGTACGCAACGCGAGGTGAAGGCTCGCAACATCGGCAGTCACTGCCGATGTTGCGAGCCTTCATCCGTTGTTGCGTGCCTTCCGCACAGGGCCATCTCGCACTAAGGTAGAACACGTTACAGTCTTCTACGTTTCTCTCGAGGAGTGCCGAATGCACACGCCCATCTGCGACGAACTCGGCATCGAGTTCCCGATCTTCGCATTCACCCACTGCCGCGACGTTGTCGTCGCCGTCGCCAAGGCCGGCGGCTTCGGCGTCCTCGGCGCCGTCGGGTTCACGCCGGAAGAGCTCGAAATCGAGCTGAACTGGATCGACGAGCACATCGGCGACCGCCCGTACGGTGTCGACATCGTCATCCCCAACAAGTACGAAGGTATGGACGCGAACCTCTCCGCCGAGGAACTCACGAAGATGCTGCAGTCGATGGTGCCGCAGGAGACCCTCGAATTCGGCCGTAAGATCCTCACCGACCACGGCGTCCCGCTGCCCGAAGGCGACGATAACGCGTTGCAGCTTCTCGGTTGGACCGAGGCCACCGCGACCCCGCAGGTGGAGGTGGCACTGCAGCATCCGAAGGTCACGCTCATCGCCAACGCGCTCGGCACCCCGCCGGCCGACATGATCGAGCACATCCACAAGGCCGGTCGCAAGGTCGCGGCGCTGTGCGGTTCGCCGAAACAGGCCCGCAAGCACGCCGACGCCGGTGTCGACATCATCATCGCCCAGGGCGGCGAAGGTGGTGGGCACTGCGGTGAGGTCGGCTCGATCGTGCTGTGGCCGCAGGTCGTCAAGGAGGTCGCACCGGTCCCGGTGCTGGCCGCCGGCGGTATCGGCAGCGGCCAGCAGATCGCTGCGGCACTCGCGCTCGGCGCCCAGGGCGCGTGGACCGGTTCGCAGTGGCTCATGGTCGAGGAGGCCGAGAACACTCCGGTGCAGCAGGAGGCCTACATCAAGGCGAGCAGCCGCGACACCGTCCGCAGCCGCTCGTTCACCGGTAAGCCCTGCCGCATGCTCCGCAACGACTGGACCGAGGCGTGGGAGCAGGAGGGCAACCCGAAGCCCCTCGGAATGCCGTTGCAGTACATGGTGTCCGGCATGGCCGTCGCCGCCACCCACAAGTACCCCGACGAGTCCGTCGACGTCGCGTTCAACCCGGTCGGTCAGGTCGTCGGGCAGTTCACGAAGGTCGACAAGACCTCCACCGTCATCGAACGCTGGGTGCAGGAGTACCTCGAGGCGACCGGCACGCTGGAGAAGCTGAACGAGGCCGCGAGCGTCTGATCCGCTCGGATTCGTCTCACGGGGAGGGACGAGGGTGCTCGAGGTTCGGTCCGGGTGCGATCCGGATCGGACCTCGAGCCGTCTCCACGTCCACCGGCTCGCCCTTCTGCGTGATCACCACGTGCTCGCTGCGTTCGAGTTCGGCGGCTACCGAGCGGGCGATGTCCATCAGGTCGCGCCACGCCCCTCCGCCGGCGACCCGCGCGGCGTCACTGGGGCAGATGGTGGACGGATTCCGTTCCCGGAGCAGCGCGCAGATCGTGGCCGCGAGTCGCTCGCGGGCCGCGTCGTCGTCGCGCGGCTCCCACCACGGATGTCCGCGTTCGCCGAGTGCGACCTTGGCGTCCTGGACACGATGCCGCGCGGCGTCTCCCTCGCTCTTCACGAGACGGCGGGCCCGCATCAGCTCCGCCACCAGCTGTTTCCGCAGAGGTTCGGGAATCGCGGGATCGGTGGCACGCCAACGTCGCCCCTTGACCACCACATATCTGCCGTCGGGCGTGCGCTCGGTCTCGCCGGATGACCCGTCGGTGTCCATCGGCCCCGCCCGTCGCTCAGTTCGGCGGCGACAGAAGCCCTTCCAGGCTCGTCGCCGAATAACCACCGTCGCGGCACAACTGTACCGTGGGGGCACGGCGCCCCGGGTACTCGATGCACGGCATGTTCCGTGCCCCGCGCACCGCGATGGGGGAGTCCGCCGGCAGCTTGCAGTACAGATCGGGCGGGGTGTCGGGCACGTCGAACTCGGTGGGTGAGCGCCGCTGTTCCGGCGGCAGGAAGCCGGTGATGCACGGCGGCGGGTCGTTGAAGGTCGCGGTGAAGTAGGTGTTCTGCGAGGGGTTGTCGACATTGGGCAGACCCGCCGACTGGGTCGACGCCATGATCGACGGGAACAGCACCAGCATCTGTTCGAGCGACGGCCGGTACACCGCGGCGACCTGCTCGACGGTGACCAGATTGGCGAGCAGCAGGGGGAGGGTCGGTTCGGCCTCCTCGAACAGCGCCTGCACCTGCGCGGCGGCAGGGGCCGTCACGCCGAGGAGGGTGCGCACGTCGCTGTCGGAGTCGCGCAACTGTGCGGTGGTGCCCGCCAGGGAGGACGCCCATCGGGCGATCGCATCCGACGACGCGACCTGCGTGTCGAGCAACGGACCGACCTGATCGATCAGTGCCGCGGTGCTGTCCGCGCTCGCAGCGGCCTCGGCGCTCACCGCCGCGCCGGCCTCGACGAGGATCCGCAGGGCGTCGCCGGAATCGGCCACCGCCGTGTGGGTCTCGTCGAGCAGCAGGGCGAGGCGGTCGGGTCCCACGGACTGCAGCGTGGCGTCGAGCTGGTCGAGCGCACCGCCGATCGGTTCGGGCACGGAGATGCGATCGCGGGGAACGATCGACCCCGCGGTCAGATACGGGCCGTCCTCGCCGTCGGGCAGGAACTCGACGTACTGCTCGCCGATCGCCGACATGCTGCGGATCTGCGCCGCCGAATCGGCCGGCACCGGAACATCCGAGTCGAGCGAGAGAACCGCCTCGGCGCCGCTCGTGGTCATGGTCAGTGACGTCACCCGGCCGATCTCGATGCCGCGGTAGGTGACGTTCGCCGAGGGATACAGACCCCCGGCGTCGGCGAGGTCGAGACGCACCTCGTAGCGTCCCACCCCGAACAGGGCGGGCACCTCGACGATGAACAGCGCGACGATCAGCACCGCCGCGATCCCGACCGAGAAGAACACCGCCAGTTTGCGGCGCAGCACCGCAGCCGGGCTCATCGGGTCGGCTCCGACACTGGCGGGACGAGCAGCGACACCGGATCCGGCACGGGTCGCCCGCCGCCGGTGAGTGCGTTCTCGAAGGGCGTGCCGAGCAGCAGTGCGTTCTCGAGGGTCGGCAGGGTGAGGTCGAGGATGACCGTGCCGTTCGCGTAGTCGCCGCGCACCGCGTTGCGGTAGGTGTCGATGGGGAACGGGAAGGTCAGCAGGTAGCGCAGCGACTCGGTGAGCGAGTCGCCCGCCGACGCGAGCGAGGCCAGCACCGGTTCGAGATCACGCAGGTTCGCGACGACGTCGTCGCCGCTCGCCTCGACGACCTCGTTCGCGACGCGCCCGAACTGCCCGAGCGCATCGGCGGCGCGGGTCAGGTCGTCGCGCTGGGTGGACAACACCTCCATGGCGGGCGCGAGATCGTCCGTCGCCGCCGCGATCTCGGTGTTGTGCTCGGCGACCTCGACGGCGAGTGCGTCGAGCGATTCCATCGCGCTCACGATCTGCTCCTTCTGGCCGTCCAGCCCGGCGAGCACCGCGTCGAGGCGGGTGAGCAGGGCCCGCACCGACTCCTGCCGTCCGTCCATCGCCCGGTTGAGTTCGCGGGTGATCTCCTGGGCTTGGGCGAGGCCACCGCCGCTGAGCACCAGCGACAGCGACGACAGGGTCTGCTCGGTGGTGGGGAACGCACCCGCCCGCTCGAGGGGGATGACGTCGCCGTCCCCGAGCCGGCCACGGGCGGGTTCGGCGAGCGGGGGAGAGAGTTCGACGTGGGCGGACCCGAGCAGGCTCGTCTGCCCGATCTTCGCGACCGTGTTCTCCGGAAGCACCGTGCTGCCGTCGACCATCACCGTCACGAGCGCATGTCCGTCGCCGAGCCGCAGGTCGGCGACCCGCCCGACGGTGACGTCGCCGACGCGGACCCGTGAATTGCGTTCGAGGGTCGTGACGTCGGGCATCTCGATGGTCACGGCGAACGCGTCGTCGCCGCGACCGTGCGTGCCGGGAAGGGGCAGGCTGTTCAGGCCGCGCCACTCGCACCCGGCGGTCAGGGCCAGGCAGGCGAGGACACCGACCGCGCGCAGGACTCGTGTTCTCACGGCGCCCCCGGGGAGAGCAGATCGGCCAGTGAGGCCGGCGACGGCGCACCGGGCGCCGGCATCAACTCGGGCTCGGTGTAGACGAGCTGGTCGGGCAATGCCCCCACGCCGCGCGTCGGGTTGAGGCGCACGGGTGGGTAGTCCATCGCGAGCAGCGGCAGGATCGGGCCGAGATACTGCACGCACAACTCCGACGCGGTGTGCGCGTCGACCTGCTCGGCCGCGGCGAGCGCAGAGCAGACGAACTGGGCAGGATTGGCGAAGTTGGTCAGCGACAACGCCGAGACCACCGTGTTGTGCGCGGGCTGATAGATGCCCTGCAGGTTCGACAACGCCGTCGGTGCGACGTGCAGTACCTGCGCGATCCCGTCGCGCTGCGCCGCCAGGGTCTCGGTCAGTGCGGCCGTGCGATCGACGGTCGTGTCGACGCGTTCGCGGTTGTCGCGGACGAACCGCTCGACGTCGACGAGGACGGCATCGAGTCCCGCCAGTGCGGCGCCCATGTCGTCGCGGTTCGCGTCGAGGATCTCGGTGACGGACGCGAGCCGGTCGTGGAAGGAGACGATCTGGTCGCCGCTCATCGACAGCGCCTCGACGAAGACCTGCAGGTTGCCGAGGGTGCCGAACAGGTCGTGCCGGCCGTCGGAGATCGTGCGCATCGCCGTTGCGAGCTGCTGCAGGCTGTCGCGCAGGGCGGGGCCGTGTCCCTCGGCGTTGGCGGCCGCAACGTCGAGGACCTCACCGAGTGCCCCCTGCGGGTCGGTGTCGTCGGGCCCCAGTTCGGTCGTCAGTCGCGTCAGTTGTTCGGTGATCTCGTCCCATTCGACCGGGACCGCGGTGCGTTCGACGGGAATCGTTGCTCCCACCGGCAGTTCCGGTCCTCCCGTGTGCGGTGGGGTGAGCTGGACGAAGCGGGCGGAAACCAGAGTGGGGGCGACGATCGCGGCCTGTGCGTCGGCGGGGATGCGGCGCTCGGAGTCGATGTCGAAGCGCACGAGGACGCGATCGCCGCGCGGTTCGATCTTCGTCACACGCCCGACCTCGACCCCCATGATGCGCACGTCGTCACCCACGTACAGGCCACGGCTCGAGGTGAATTCGGCCGCGTATTCGTCGGCCGACCGCCACGGCGCGACGGTGAACGACACCACCGCGACGACGGCGAGAAGCAGGATCGGGACACCCCACGAGATCAGGGGACGCAGTCGCGTCACGGTGTACCTCCCGGCGGCGTGATGCCGGCCTTCTCGAGCGCGGCGGTCAGGGCCGGCTCGATGATCTGCATGGGCAACAGGTTCTGGATGTACGAGTTGAAGAACGGACCGGACGCGACGGCCTCGCCGAGTTCGGTCGCGTACGGGCCCAGCCGCTCGATGGCCAGGGCGATGTTGTCGCGGTTGCGTTCGAGGATCCCGAGGACGGCGTTCAGCTTGCCCAGGGTGGGTTCGAGCTGGGCCTCGTTGTCGGCGACGAGATTCGAGATCTGGACCGACAACGCATCGACGTTCGCGAACAGGGTGTCGAGAGCGGCTCGGCGGCGGTGCAGTTCGCCGAGGATGCGGTCGGCGTCGACGATCAGCGCGTCGATCGCGTCGCTGCGCTCGGCGAGGACCGCGGTGACCTGTTCGGCGTGCGCGAGGAGCGCCCGCAGGGATTCGTCCCGCGACGCGACGGTCTCGGACAGTCGCCGCACACCGTCGAGCGCCGCGCCGACGTCGTCGGGCGTCTCGCGCAGGGTGTCGGACAGTACTTCCATCGACTCGCGCAGTTGCTCGGTGTCGATCGCAGCGGCGGTATCGGTGAGATCGCCGAGGGCGTCGGTCAACTGGTAGGGCGCGAGGGTGCGGTCGAGGTCGATGGTGGCGCCGTCCTCGAGTCGTCCCGGACCGGCGGGGCGCACGCGCAGGTTGCGTGCCCCGAGCGCGGTGGCGGTGGCGATCTCGACGGTGGTGTCGGTTCCGAGGACGACCGCCCGGTCGACGGTGAACGTGACGGCCACGGCGTCGTGGTCGATGTCGATGTCGGTCACCCGCCCGGCGTCCTTGCCCGCGACCTGCACGGTGTCGCCGGTGTTCAGGCCACCGGCGTCGACGAATCTCGCCCGGTAGGTCGTGCCGCCGTCGAGGAACGGCAGGGAGCGGATGTTCAGGGCGCCGAGCACGAGCACGACGAGCACGATCGTGCCGACGACGCCGACACGCACGGGATTCATCTCGCGGAACTGGGTCATGCCGGAGCGCACCTGCCCGTCGTCTGCCCGAACAGCGGTGAGGTGACCTTGTTGCCGGACAGGTCGTTGATCTCGATGAGCATGCCGCACAGGTAGTAGTTGAAGAATCCGCCGTAGGCGCCGAGTCGCGTGAGGGCCTTGTAGGCGTCGGGCAGTTCGGTCGTCAGTTGTTCGACGGTGTCGCTGCGCGAGTCGACCTGCGCGGCGACGTTGCCTGTTTCGCGGATCGTGCCGGCGAGTGAGGTGCGGGACTGCGCGAGCAGATCGGTGAGCGACCCGCCGATCGCATCGATGTGGGTGACGGCGTCGCCGACCAGCGTGGCGTCCTGTGCGAGTCGCGCGGCCACCTCGTGGGCGCGCACCAGTGCGGTGTCGAAGGTGTCGCGGTGCGCGGCGAGATTCGCGAGGACCGAGTCGAGGTTCGTGATCACCTGCCCGACGAGGACGTCGCGGTCGGCGATGTGCGAGGTGAGCGAAGCCGCTTGGGCGAGGACGGATTCGACGGTGCCGCCCTGGCCCTGCAGCACGGTGATGAGATCGGCCGACAACCGGTTGACCTGTTCGGGTTCGAGCGCGCGGAACAACGGTGTGAAGCTGCCGATGAGCACGTCCAGATCGAGTGCCGGCCGGGTCCGGTCGGTGCCGATCGTCTCGTCGGCCGCCATGGGTGTGGGATCGCCGGCACCGTCGGACAATTCGAGGTACCGGTCGCCGACGAGGTTGAGATAACGCACGGTGGCGATGCTCGCGCGGGTCGGGGTGTACGACGAGTCGACCTCGAAGGCCACGTCGATGCGGTTGTTCTCGGCGAACTCCACGGCGGTGACCCTGCCGACCTCGACCCCGGAGACGCGGACGAACTGGCCCTCCTCGAGACCGGAGACGTCGTCGAAGAGCGCGTGGTAGCGCGTGTGTTCACCGAACCGGACCTGGCCGAAGACGACGAACAGTCCGGCCAGGATCAGAACCATGACGAGGGCGTAGATGCCCGCGGCGATCGCGGTGCGTGTCATCCGGCGCCTCCGGTGAGCAGTTCGAACAGCGAGTCGGGGACGAAGACCGGTGAGGTGTTGCCGGCCTCGAACGGATTGGCGCCGGTGTTCGCTACGACGTACGGGGCGGGGGTCTCGTCGACCGTCACGATGGGCAGGGGACCGCAGCGTGGCCCGCCGGTGGCCTCGACGACCGGAAGATTGCGCGGATATTCGTACGGGTCGGTGCCGAGCAGGAAGGTCGACTTCAGCATCATCGACGAGCCGTTGCCACCCGAGGCCGGTTCGGCGAGCTGCCGGGCACGGTCGGCGCCCTGCAGGAAGCAGGGGAGGACCGGCGAGTACTCCTCGAGGAGAGAAGCCGTGGGGCGCAGGAGATCGAGCACGTCGACGATCTGCTCGCTGTTCGGCTCGACCACACGGCGACCGGCGTCACCCATGCCGATCGCGGCGAGCAGGACGCGGTCGAGGTCGTCGGCGCGGTCGACGAGGGTCGTGCCGGTGACGGCGAGATTGTCGAACGACGCCACGATCCCGTCGGTGGCTCCGGCGTAGATGTCGGCGGTCGCCTCGGCGGCGGCGAGATCGCGTCGCAGTGTCTCGGTGCGCGGTTCGATCCGGGTGAGGACGGCGTCGGTGTCGACGAGCGCGCGGCCGAGCGACTCGCCCTGTCCGCGCAACGCCGACGACAGCGCACCGAGCGTGCGGTTCAGCTTCGCCGGATCGACCGCGTGCAGGACGTCGGACAACGATTCGAAGACGGTGTTCGTCTCCACGGTCACGCTCGATGCGCGCAGCACCGTGCCCTCGGCCAGTCCGACCGGGCCGGGCGACGGTGGGTCGGTGAGGGTGACGTACTTGGCGCCGAAGACCGTCGTCGCGCGGATGTCGGCGCCGGGGTCGGCGGGCAGCCGGGCGGCGGCGTCCGGATCCAGGCGCAGTTCGATCACCGCGCCGGACGGCGTCTGCTGCACCGCCGTGACGCTGCCGACGTGCACCCCGTGCGCCTTGACCATGGCGCCGTCCTCGAGCATCAGACCGGAGCGGCCGCTCTCGACGGTCACCTTCACGCCGGGCGTGAACGAGCCGCGGAAGCCGTGGTAGACGAACACGAGAACGAGCGCGGAGACGACGACGAAGCACGTCGCAGCGACCTTCGGCAACCAGGTGGGCACGCTCCTCACCCCGCCAGATGCAGCTGGCGGCTGCTGCCGTAGAGGACCAGGGAGATCAGCAGGGTCACCGTCACCACCGCAATGAGCGACATCCGCACCGCGCGACCCGTCGCGACACCGACGCCGGATGGTCCGCCCGAGGCGGTGTAGCCGTAGTAGCTGTGCACGGTCATGACGACCACGGCCATGGTGATCGCCTGCCCGAACGACCACAGCACGTCGGTCGGGCGCAGGAAGGTCGCGAAATAGTGGTCGTAGACGCCGGGCGACTGGCCGAGCACCACGACGGTCGCGATGCGGCTCGACAGGAACGACGCCAGCACCGACAGCGAGTACAGGGGCACGACGGCGATCAGGCCCGCCAGGATGCGTGTGCCGACGAGATACGGCACCGACTTGATGGCCATGACCTCGAGCGCGTCGATCTCCTCGCTGATCCGCATCGCGCCGAGTTGAGCGGTGGTCCCGGCACCGATGGTCGCGGCGAGACCGACACCGGCCGTCACAGGTGCGACGACCCGGACGTTGACGTAGGCGGACAGGAAGCCGGTGAGCGCTTCGACACCGATGTTGCCGAGTGAGGTGAAACCCTGCACGGCGACGGTCGCGCCGGCGAACAGGGTGAGGAAACCCATGATGGCGACGCTGCCGCCCACCATCGCGAGCACGCCGGTGCCGAGGCCGATCTCCGAGACCACACGCAGGGTCTCGCGCGGATAGTGCCGGGCCGCCCGCACCGTCGAGAACAACGCGCCGACGAGGAAGACGACCTGGCGTCCCAGGATGTCGATGCTGCGTGAGATCCCGTGGCCGAGGCGGCGCACCACCTGCGCAGTCCGACCGGTGGCCGCCCCCGTGATACTCATCGCCCCATCACCGCGATACCGATCGAGGTGAGCAGCATGTTGGCAAGGAACAACGCGACGAACGCGAAGACCACCGTCTCGTTGACGGCCTCGCCGACGCTCTTCGGGCCGCCGCTGACCGAGAGCCCGCGATGGCACGCGATCAGACCGGCGAGCAGACCGAAGACCGCCGCCTTGATCTCCGAGAGCAGCAGCTCACCGGGACCGACGAGCAGCGTGACCCCCGCGGCGTAGGCGCCGGGATCGACGTTCTGGAGTGTCACCGAGAAGAAGAACCCGCCGATCAGACCGATCGCGCACACCGCCCCGTTGAGCGTGACCGCGACGGCGGTCGACGCCAGTGCGCGCGGCAACACGAGCCGGGCGGCGGGGTCGATGCCGAGCACCTCGAGCGCGGCGATCTCGTCGCGGATGGTGCGGGAGCCGAGGTCGGCGGCGATCGCGGTGGCGCCGGCCCCGGCGACCACCAGCACCGTCACGAGCGGGCCGATCTGCGTGATGGCGCCGAGCCCGGCACCCGCTCCGCTCAGGTCGCCGGCACCGATCTCGAGCAGCAGCGAATTGAGCGTGAACACGACGAGGACGGTGAACGGGACGGACATCAGGATCGTGGGCACGAGCGACACCCGGGCGATGAACCAGAACTGGGTGAGGAATTCGCGCCATTGGAAGCGGGAGCGGAACAGGGCGGTGAACGCGTCGAGGGACAGCGCATAGAAACCGCCCAGTGCGTGTGCGGTCGCGCGTGGCACCGATCCCATGAATCCTCGCTTCTTCCACGGTCGCATCGACGAAACCGCGTCCCGACCTCTCGGGTGCGCCGAACATACCCCAGGGTATGTAGAGCGGCAAGGGATCGATCCCGGGTCTCGGGACGACGCTATCGCGCAGAAGTGCCGACGGAGGCGGGTTCGAGAAGGTGCACCAGTTCGTCTGACAACAGCCGGAATTCGGAATCGCCACGTTCCCGAAGCCACACCGGATCGCTACAGGACCAGCGTTCGGCGGCCAGGGAACGGGTCAGGACCTTGAAGGTCGCGGTACGGGGGAACTCGCTGCAGACACGGATCAGACCGGGCATCTGCTTGGGGCCGAGATCGGTCTGCGCATCGAGGAAACGCGCGAACGCGACCGGATCGAAGTCGGAGCCCGCCGCAGGGATCACCGCGGCCATCACCCGGTCGCCGACGTTGCGGTCGGGCACCCCGTACACCGCAACCTGAGCGAAACCCTCGTACCGCATCAGGATGCGCTCGATGGGTGCCGCACCGAGATTCTCCCCGTCCACCCGGAGCCAGCCCGAGCTGCGTCCGGCGAAGTAGACGAAGCCGTTCGCGTCCCGGTAGGCGAGGTCGCCGCTGTGATAGCGCCCGTCGCGGAGGCGTTCGGCGTCGGCCTCGGGGTTGTTGTAGTAGCCGTCGAACAGACCGGCACCGCGCACGTTGACGAGCTCGCCCGTCGCGGCGTCGGCGTTGGTGATCCTGCCGTTCGCGTCGAACACCGCCGGAGGGCAGCGTCGCCCCGTCTCGGGATCGAGGATCTCGATGCCCTCGGGAAGCCGGCCGAGGGCGCCGGCCGGGGCGTCGGGTGCCGACGCGATCGCGATGCCGCCCTCGGTCGAGCCGAATCCGTCGACCACCCGTGCGCCGAAGCGCCGCGTGAACTCGGCGACGTCGGCGGCCGACGCCTCGTTGCCGTACACGATGCGCAGCGGGTTGTCGTGGTCGTCGGGCTGCTCGGGAGTCGCCACGACATACGACAGCGGCTTGCCGACGTAGTTCGCGAAGGTCACCCCGTAGCGGCGGACGTCGGGAAGGAAACCCGACGCCGAGAACCGTCGACGCAGAGCGATGCTGCCGCGCGCCGCGAGCCCGATCGCCCAGCCGGCGATCATCGCGTTGGAATGGAACAGGGGCATCGACACGTACACGGTGTCGTCGGGGCCGAGACCGAACCGCGTGGCGAGCATCGTCGCGGGATCGGTGAACTTGCGGTGCGTGCACCGCACGGCCTTCGGGTCGCCGCTCGTGCCCGACGTGAAGATCAGCATGAACAGGTCGTCGGGGGAGGGCGAGGCAGTCTCCCCGACCGTGTCGGCGAACGGGGCGAGCATCGCCGTCCACTCGGGCGAGTCGACGTCGATCACCCGCACGTCGCCGAGATCCACACCGTCGAGCAGGGACGCATGTGCGGCCTCGGTGAACACGACCCGGCAATCGGCGAGCGCGATGTCGCGGGCGAGCGCCGCACCGCGCCGGGTCGTGTTCAGGCCCACCACCACCGAACCGGAGAAGGCCGCGGCGCCCAGCAGCAACGAGAACTCCGGGACGTTGTCCATGAGGATCCCGATGTGCTTCGGCGCCGGGCCGTCGAGCAGGTCGCGTAACAGTGCGGCGCGTCGCCGGGACTGCGCGACGTGTTCGCGCCACGACAGTTCGGTCTCCTCGAAACGCAGGCCTCGATCGTCGACGTCGGCGAGTCGTTCGAGCAGTTCGGTGACGGTGAGAGCGGTCATGCGATCAGGCCGGGACGTCGGCGAGTTCGTGTCCGAGCGCGCGCAACTGGTCGGTGGCGGAGCCGAGCAGGAACTCGTGGTGCTTGGCCGCGAGGAAGTAGCGGTGCACCGGATGGTCCTCGTCGAGCCCGACACCGCCGTGCACGTGCACGGTCGTGTGCGCGACACGGTGTCCCGCATCGGCCGCCCAGAAGGCCGCGGTGCGCAGGGCGTCGTCGTGACGCTCACCCGAGGCCATCCGGAAGGCGGCCTGCCACAACGTCAGTCGCACCGCCTTGACGTCGATGTAGGCGTCGGCGAGTCGCTGGGAGACGGCCTGGAAACTACCGATCGGGCGATCGAACTGGACGCGTTCGCGCGCGTACTGCGCGGTGAGCTCGAGGGCCTGTTCGAGGACGCCGCACTGGTAGGCGGCGGAGCCGAGCAGGCTGCGGTCGCGCAACCACGTCGCCACGGCGACGCCGTCGGTGCCGAGAACACGGTCGGCCGGGAGCGGGACCTGCTCGAGGGTGACGATGCCGCGACTGTCGAAGTCGGTGGTCTGCTGCCGGGTGATCGAGACACCCGGATCGTCGGGTCGCACGAGGAAGACCGCCACCGAGTCGCTTACGGTGGCCGGGACGAGGAAACCGTCGGCGACCGGCGCCGCGTCGACGACGATCTTCACGCCGTCGAGCACGTGCCCGTCGCCCGTGGCCTGCGCCCGGGTCGCCGGGGTCGTGGGATCGGGATTCAGTTCCTCGGCAAGGGCTGCGGAGAGGATCTGCTCACCGGTCGCCGCGGGACGCCCCCACTCGGCCTGCTGCTCGGCGGTGCCGAACTCCGCGATCGCCGACGCGCACGCGGCGATCGAGCCGATGTAGGGGACGGCGGCGACGCCGCGGCCGAGTTCGCGCAGGATGCTCGCCTGCTCGAGTGGGCCGTACCCGTCTCCGCCCAGCGACTCGGGAAGAGCGGCGCCGAGCACGCCCGACGATGCGAGCGTGTCCCACAGGGTGCGGTCGATGCGGTCCTCGGAGGCGTCGAGTGTGCGCAGGTGTTCGTTGGTGACGATGTCCGCGACGATGCTGCGGGTCAGTTCTGCGAGATCCTGCTGGGCCTCGGTAAGGGTGAAGTCCACGGTGCGCGTCCTTTTCTAACGCTTGGCGGGCGGCTGGCCGAGAGCGGTCATCGCGATGATGTCGCGCTGTACCTCGTTGGTGCCGCCCCCGAAGGTGAGGATGAGGGAGCTGCGGTGCATGCGTTCGATCCGGCCGCGGAGCAACGCGCCGGCCGAGTTCTGCCGTACCGTCGCAGCGGGGCCGAGGACCTCCATGAGCAACCGGTAGGCCTCGGTCGCGAATTCGGTTCCGAACACCTTGTTGGCCGAGGCGGCCTCCGGGCCGAGCGGGGTCGTGCCGGCGCTCGAGGCGATGTCCCAGTTCATCAGCTGCAGGTATTCGGCCTTGGCATGGACGCGTGCCAGGTTGATCTGCACCCATTCCTGGTCGATCACCCGCCGCCCGTCGGGCAGATGCGTCTCCTGCGCCCAGCGCCGGACCTCGGTCAGCGCGGTGCGCACGGGGCCGGCGGAGGTGAGCGCGACCCGCTCGTGGTTGAGCTGGTTGGTGATGAGCGCCCAGCCGCCGTCGACCTCGCCGACGAGCGCGGACGCCGGGACGCGCACGTCCTGGTAATAGGTGGCGCTCGTGTCGGGGCCGGCCATGGTGTGCACAGGGGTGTACGAGAAGCCGGGAGTATCGGTCGGCACGATGAAGACGCTGATCCCCTTGTGCTTCTTGACATCCGGGTTGGTGCGCGCGGCGAGCCAGACGTAGTCGGCGTAGGCGATCAGGCTCGTCCACATCTTCTGCCCGTTGATGACCCACTCGTCGCCGTCACGCACCGCGGTGGTGCGCAGGGAGGCGAGATCGGTGCCGGCGCCGGGTTCGGAATAGCCGATCGAGAAGTGCAGTTCTCCCGCGGAGATGCGGGGGAGGAAGAACTCCTTCTGCTCGTCCGTGCCGTAGTGCATGATCGTCGGCGCGACCGAATCGATGGTGAGGAACGGGACGGGCGCGCCGGCGATGGCCGCCTCGTCGGTGAAGATCAATTGGTCCATCGCGGAACGGTTCTGACCGCCGTACTCCTCGGGCCACCCGAGCGTGAGCCAACCGTCCTTGCCCATCTGCTGCACGACCTCGCGGTACACGTTGCCGGAGCCGTACTCCCCGGTCGTGGCCGCGAGCGCCTCGCGGCGCTCGGGTGTCATGATCTGTGCGAAATAGGCCCGCAATTCCTCGCGGAGGGCTTGTTGCCCGGGGGTGTAGGAGATGTCCACGAACGCTCCGTTTCGTCGCTGCGTGTCCCCGCGAATCGTCTCTGTGGGATCATCGCGAATCATTGCACAGAATTGGAACGCGTTCTAGTCTGGACCCGATCGGTCGGCGCGAATGTGAAGCGAGGTCCCGGAATGGATGTCAAGGTCGACTTCGACCGCTGTGAAGCGAACGGCGTGTGTGTCGGGCTGGCGCCCGACGTCTTCGATCTCAACGACGACGACGAGCTGATCGTCACGCATCCCGTACCCGAGGGTAGTGAGGACGCCGTCCGCGAGGCCGTCGCCCAGTGCCCGCGTGCGGCCCTCGCCGAGGCGTGAGCGTCGGACGGTGACCGGCACCGACCCTTGCCAGGAAAAATAACAAGTTCTACATTTTCGGTGCCCCCGGGTCCTGGTGGGGAGAGTACCGGCGTGCGGCCGGCAATCGGCCCGAATCTCGAGGAGTACGTGGATGAGTGCGGACGCCAACGGTGGCGTGGGGAACGACGATCGGGTGTCTCTCGAAGGGCGGGTCGCCGTCGTCACGGGAGCCGGAGCGGGTCTCGGACGTGCCGAGGCGCTCGCGCTCGCGCGGGCCGGAGCATCGGTGGTGGTCAACGATCTCGTGGAGAACGACGCGGTGGAGGACACTCTCGCGCGGATCCGCGATCTCGGTGCCGCAGCGGAGTTCGTGCCCGGCAGCGTCGCCGAGCGTGAGACGGCCGATGCGATGCTCGCCGCGGCGCAGGGCAAGTTCGGTGGTCTCGACATCGTCGTCAACAATGCGGGCATCACGCGGGATCGGATGCTGCCCAACATGTCCGACGACGAATGGGATTCGGTGGTCGCCGTGCACCTGCGCGGTCACTTCCTGCTCTCCCGCAATGCGGCGGCCTACTGGCGCGACAGGTCGAAGCAGGAGGGCGGCCCGGTCTACGGGCGGCTGGTCAACACGTCCTCGGAGGCCGGTCTGCTCGGGCCGCCCGGGCAGCCCAACTACGGCGCCGCCAAGGCCGGCATCACCGCACTCACCCTTTCGGCCGCCCGAGGTCTCGAGCGGTACGGGGTCCGGGCGAACGTGATCTGCCCCCGCGCGCGCACGTCGATGACCGAGGCGGTCTTCGGCGACGCACCGGACGACGGTATCGATCCGCTCTCGCCCGACCATGTGGCGAATCTGGTCGCCTATCTCGCCTCCCCGGCCGCCGATCGCGTCAACGGGCAGGTCTTCATCGTCTACGGACCCATGGTGGCCCTGATGGCCGCGCCGGTCGTCGAGCAGCGTTTCGACGCCGACGGGCAGTGGACCCCCGCAGCGCTCGCCGACGAGCTCGGCGGTTACTTCGCCGATCGTGATCCGGGCCGGACGTTCTCGGCCTCGACGGCTCTCGATCTGTAGTTCCGGCCACCCCTGCTGTTCCCGTTCGGGGACAGCAGGGGATGCCGTGTCTTCGTCCTGGGGCCGGGATCCTGCAACTACGGGTGACGGACACCGGGGATTCCGGTAGCGTCACGCCCACTCGGGCCGTTCCTCCGGCTCTCGCCGGGTCCCGGATTTTCGCCTGGTACGTGTTCTAGTTTTTTCTTCCGCTGCGACGACCCGATCGGCCGTGACGGCCTCTCGCGCCGAGGCGATCGAGCTCGGGCCCGGCGTCGAAAATCTCACGGAAACCCCAGCGTAAAACCACTTATGAGCGTGTCGATGCGCGTCGGTCGACGCCCGTGTGTCCGTTCGGACGGAAATGGATCGAGATGCCCCTCGACGGATCTTTGACAGGTGAACACGTTCTAGTTACTATGACCCGGGTCACAGCACACGCCATCGATCGGCCGCGCGCCGACGACGTGAGGATCGAAGGGGGCACACGATGGTAGACCTCCTCGAGGTTCCCTTACGGGCCGTCGGCGGACTGTTCGCCATGACCGGCGAGACCGCCCGGGCGGCCTTCCGTCGCCCCTTCCAACGGCGCGAGTTCATCGACCAGGCCTGGTTCGTCGCACGCGTTTCGCTCGTGCCCACCGTGCTCGTCGCGGTGCCGTTCACGGTTCTGGTGAGCTTCACCCTCAACATCCTGCTCCGGGAGATCGGCGCCGCCGACCTCAGCGGAGCGGGCGCGGCCCTCGGCGCGGTGACGCAGGTGGGTCCCATGGTCACGGTGCTCATCGTCGCCGGTGCCGGCGCCACCGCGATCTGCGCCGATCTCGCGGCGCGCACCATCCGCGAGGAGATCGACGCGATGCGTGTGCTCGGCATCGATCCGATCCAGCGTCTCGTCGTGCCCCGGGTGCTCGCGTCCACCGTCGTCGCGCTGCTGCTCAACGGTCTCGTGTGCACGATCGGCATCCTCGGCGGGTTCGCCTTCTCGGTCTTCCTCCAGGACGTCAACCCCGGCGCGTTCATCAACGGCATCACCCTGCTCACCGGCTTCGGAGAACTGATGATCTCCCAGGTCAAGGCGGGGCTGTTCGGCATGATCGCGGGACTGGTCGCGTCCTATCTCGGTCTCAATGTCAAAGGTGGAGCGAAGAGTGTCGGCGACGCCGTCAACCAGACGGTCGTGTTCGCGTTCATGGCGCTGTTCGTGGTCAACCTCCTCGTCACGGCCGTCGGCATCAAGCTGACCGCGGGATGAGGGGAGCGGAGATTACATGGCAGTGATGTCCTGGCGCTTCCCCCGTGCGGTTCGGCGCGTGACACGTGCGTCGTCCACGGTGGACCGGGTGGGGGAGCAGGCGCTGTTCTTCGGGCGCGCCCTCGCGACGGTCCCCCGGGCGCTGATGCACTATCCCAAGGAGACGGTGCGTCTGGTCGCCGAGATCAGCATGGGCACCGGTGCACTCGCCGTCATCGGCGGCACCGTCGTGATCGTCGGCTTCCTGACGCTCTTCACCGGCGGCATCATCGCCGTGCAGGGCTTCAGCTCCCTCGGCAACATCGGCGTCGAAGCGCTCACCGGGTTCTTCGCGGCCTTCATCAATGTGCGTATCGCGGCCCCGACGATCGCCGGTATCGGGCTGGCGGCCACCATCGGCGCCGGCTCCACCGCCCAGCTCGGAGCCATGCGTGTCTCCGAGGAGATCGACGCGCTCGAGACCATGGCGATCCCGTCCATCCCGTATCTGGTGTCCACGCGCGTGCTCGCAGGGATGATCGCGATCGTCCCGCTGTACTCGCTCGCCGTGATCGCCTCGTTCGTCGCGAGCCGTTTCGCGACGGTGGTGCTCTACGGTCAGTCGGCCGGCGTGTACGACCACTACTTCACGACCTTCCTGATACCCACCGACATCCTGTGGTCGTTCGTCCAGGCCATCGTGATGGCGATCGCCGTGATGCTCATCCACACCTACTACGGCTTCAACGCAGGTGGCGGCCCCGTCGGTGTGGGTGTCGCGGTCGGCAACGCGGTGCGGGCCTCGCTCGTCGCGGTCGTCACCGTCACCCTGCTCATCTCGCTCGCCGTCTACGGCGCGACCGGCAACTTCAACCTGTCGGGATAGGGCGCGCGACATGGACACTCCTTCGTGGAAGAAGAAGCTCGCCGCCTTCGGTCTCGTGGGCGGCCTCGCCGCGATCGTCGCGGTGGCATTGACGATGTTCGCCGGTGGGTTCACCTCGACGGTCCCGCTCACCGTCACCTCACCCCGGTCGGGTCTGGTGATGGAGCCCGACGCCAAGGTGAAGATGCGCGGCGTCGAGGTGGGGCGCGTGGCGTCGATCGAGCACACACCGGCCGGTGCGGTCCTGCATCTGGACATGCAGCCCGGGCAGATGCAGCTCATCCCCTCGAACGCGCGGGTGGCGATCGAATCCACCACCGTCTTCGGTGCCAAGTTCGTCGACATCGTCGTCCCCGACGATCCGTCCTCGGTGCCGATGCAGGAAGGCGCCGTGATCGCGGCCGACAACGTCACCGTCGAGTTCAACACGGTCTTCGAGCACCTGTCCGACGTGCTCGCGCAGATCCAGCCCGAGAAGCTCAACGCCACCCTCGGCGCGCTGTCGGAAGCGCTCAACGGACGCGGCAACGCTCTCGGTGCCGCCCTGGCCGAGGCCGATGCGTATCTCGCCGAGATGAATCCGTCGCTGCCGCAACTGCAGGCCGACCTCGTCTCGGCCGCGCAGGTCACCGACGTCTACGCCGACACGGCCCCCGACCTCATGACCACGATCGGCAACGCCACCGACGTCGGCAACACCGTCGTCGACGAACAACAGCAACTCGACCTGCTGCTGATGAACCTCACCGGTCTCGCGAACACCGGACGGGACGTCCTGGGGGAGAACGAAGCACAGTTGACCACCGCACTCGACAGCCTGAGCCACACCACCGGCCTGCTCGGTGAGTACTCGCCCGAACTGACCTGCTTCATCGTCGGTCTCAACGACGCCCGGGTGGCGTTCGAACCGATGGCCGGCACCGGCGAGTACGCGGCCCTGACCCTGAGCACGAGCTTCATGGGCGGTGCCACGCCGTACAACGACGCCCAGGATCTGCCCGTGGTCGGCGCGACCGGCGGACCGAACTGCTGGGGCCTGCCGAACTTCGACCCGCGCCGCGACGGTCACGCGCCGTTCGTCGTGTCGAACACCGGCGAAACACCGTACAAGCCCGCAACGGAGGCCTGGATCCGCTACCCGACGATCTTCCAGTACCTGTTCGGCGACCATCTCGCGGGCGGGCGGTGACCATGAGAGCGACCACCGTCAAGTTCCTGATCTTCGCCGTCACGATGGCGTTGATCTTCGCCGGGCTGGCCGTCGTGTTCAGTCAAGCGCGGTTCACCGGCACCGAGAACTACCGGGCCACCTTCACCGATGTCTCCGGTCTCGGTGCCGGCGACAAGGTCCGCATCGCGGGGGTGCAGGTCGGCTCGGTGAAGAAGGTCGACATCGGCCGCGACAACACCGCCGAGATCGAGTTCGATGTGGACGCGAAACACACGCTGTTCACCGGCACCCGCGCCACCGTGCGGTACGAGAACCTCGTCGGCGACCGGTATCTCGAACTGCTCGAAGGTGCCGGCAGCGTCGACGTCCTGCCCGCCGGTGGCAGCATCCCGATCGAACAGACCGAACCGGCCCTCGACCTCGACCTGCTCCTCGGCGGATTCAAGCCGCTGCTGCAGGGCCTCGACGCGCAGCAGGTCAACGACCTCTCCGGAGCGCTGTTGCAGGTCTTCCAGGGGCAGGGCGACACGCTCGTGTCGCTGCTGGGGAACACCAACTCGTTCACCAACTCCCTCGCCGACCGCGACCAGCTGATCGGCGACGTCATCGACAACCTCAACGCCGTCCTCGGCACGATCGACGATCACGACCGCGAGTTCGAGAACACGATCGAACAGCTGCACACCCTGGTGGGCGGGCTGTCCGCGGATCGTGATCCCATCGGCGCGTCGATCCCGCAGATCGCCTCCGGCACCGCGGATCTCGCCGCACTGTTGCAGAACAACCGGCCCGACCTGCAGACGGTCATCGCCGAGACGAACCGCACCATGACCCAGCTCGATCTCGGCAAGGACGACATCAACCGCACGCTCGAACGTCTGCCCTCCGATTACAAGAAACTCATCCGCGTGGGTGCATACGGAAACTTCTTCCAATTCTTCCTCTGTGCCAACACTTTCAAGTTCTCCGGACCGGACGGCACCACCATCCGGTACACCACGGCGAACCACGACACGGGAAGGTGTGCGAAGGTCGAATGAGTGCACCTCGTGACCCCAACTACATCCGGACGGGCATCGTCGGCCTGGCCGTGTCCGCCGCGATCGTGCTCGCCGGTCTGCAGTACGACCAGCTGCACTTCCTCTCCGGTGGCCTGAGCTACTCCGCCCGTTTCCAGGACGCCGGTGGCCTCGTCCCCGGCGACGACGTCATGCTCGCGGGCGTGAACGTCGGCGACGTCACCGACGTGCGGCTCGACGATCAGGCCGTGCTGGTCACCTTCCGCATCCGCGACGGCATCGGGCTCGGCGACACCACCGGTGCCGACATCAAGACCAACACCGTCCTCGGCCGGAAGTCCTTGGCGTTGCGCCCCGGTGGCGAGGGCGTGATGCGCCCGGGTTCGGTGATCGCGCTCGAACGCACCAACTCGCCGTACTCGTTGACCGACGCTCTCGGCGACCTCACGACGTCGGTCTCCGAACTCGACACCGACCGGATCAACGAGTCGCTCGACGCGTTGTCGCAGTCGCTCGAGAACACCCCGCCCGAGATCCAGGGCGCCCTGGAGGGCATGACCCGCCTGTCGCAGTCGATCAACGCCCGCGACGAATCGCTCGACCAGCTGCTCGAACGCGCCGAGGGGGTGACGAGCATCCTCGCCGAGCGCAGCGACCAGGTCAACGCGCTCATCGTCGACGCGAATGCACTGTTCGGCGAACTGAGTCTGCGCCGCGACGCCATCACCGAACTGATCGCGAACATCTCGTCCGTCTCACGTCAGCTCACCGGCCTCGTGCAGGACAACCAGGCGCAGATGGCGCCGACGCTCGAGAAGCTCAACCTCGTGACGGCCAACCTGCAGGCGAACAAGGAGAACATCGCCGGCGCACTCGACGGTCTGGGCCCGTACATCGGCGCGCTCGGCGAATCCGTCGCCAGCGGACCGTTCTTCAACGCCTACGTGTCCAACATCCTGCCGGCACCGTGGTGGAAGGCCGTGGTGGACAGCCAGGTCGCGCCCGATCTCCTCCCCGAGGATCTGCAGGACGTGATCCCGGACGAACCCCCGACGATCAAGAGGGACGGCGAATGAGTACCGATACCGTCGCAACGACCCGGCGGCGCCCGGCCTGGCTGATGGCGGCGATCATCGGTGCCGTCGTCGTGCTCGTGCTCGGCGCCCTCGCCGTGTTCGTCCTCCCGGACCTCGGCAAGCGCACCATCCACGCCGAATTCGCTTCCACCAGCGGCCTGTACGAGGGCGACGACGTGCGGGTGCTCGGGGTGTCGGTGGGACGCATCAGCGACATCGAACCCCGCGACGACCTCGTGCGGGTGACGATGCAGGTCGACAGCGGCGTCGAGATCCCGTCCGAGGCGAACGCCGTCGTCATCGCACAGAGCCTCGTCTCGGCACGCTTCGTCCAGCTCACCCCGGTCTACTCGGGTGGTCCGACGATCGAGGACGGCGCGACGATCCCGATGCAGCGCACGGCCTCTCCGGTCGAATGGGACCAGATCAAGACCGAACTGATGCGGCTGTCCGAAGCGCTCGGCCCCGAGGAACTCGACCCGCAAGGATCCCTCGGCCGGTTCATCGACACCGCAGCCGAGAATCTCGAGGGCAACGGGCAGACCGTGCGTGGGGCCCTGCGCGAGTTGTCGGACACGATGCGCACGCTCTCCGAGGGACGCACCGACCTGTTCTCGACGATCCGCAACCTGCAGACCTTCGTGTCGGTCCTCTCGTCGAGCAACGAGCAGATCGTCCAGTTCGGCGGTCGTCTCGCGTCGGTCTCCGACGTGCTCGCGCAGAGCTCCGACCAGCTCGGGGTCTCGTTGTCCGAGTTGAACATCGCCGTCGGCGACGTGCAGCGGTTCGTGCAGGACAACCGGGCCGGTCTCACCGAATCGGTGCAGCGACTCGCCGACGCGACCGAGGTGCTCGCCCGCAAGCGACCCGAGATCGAGCGGGTGCTGCACTCGGGCCCGACCTCCCTCGCGAACTTCTACAACATCTACAAACCGGCGCAGGGTTCGCTCACGGGCGCACTCGCGATCAACAACCTCGCCAACCCCGTCGAGTGGATGTGCGGGTCGGTCGCGGCCGCCGCCAACGCGACCTCCGAACGCAGCGAGGAACTGTGCCGCCAGCAGCTCGGACCGGTGCTGTCGTCCATCAACGCCAACTACCTTCCGCTGCTGGTCAATCCGCTCGCCGGTGTGCAGGCCTTCGACGGCGACATCGTCTACACCGAACCCTGGCTCGAAGGGGCGTCGGAAGGACGCGGCACCGCACCCGGACCGTCGCTGTCGGAAGCGGCGTCGCCGCTCGACGGGATCCTCGGCGGCCTGCCGTCGCTGCAGGTCCCGCAGGATCTCGGTTCCCTGCTGCAGCCGGGAGGAGGACGATGACCGGCCGATCGATGTTCCGCCGCCTGGGCGTCGCGGTCACTGCCGTCGCGGTGGGCACGACGCTCACCGCGTGCGAGTGGGGCGGGCTCAACTCGATTCCCATGCCCGGCACCGCCGGCCGCGGGGAGGGCGCCTACCGGGTGCAGATCGAGATGCCCAACGTGACGACCCTGACCCAGAACTCGCCCGTGCGGGTCGACGACGTCACCGTGGGGTCGATCTCGGGGATCGAACTCGACGGCTGGCACGCGCTCGTGACGGTCTCGCTCGACGAAGGCGTGATCGTTCCGGCCAACTCGCTCGCCCGGATCGGGCAGACGAGTCTGCTCGGATCGCAGCACCTCGAACTGATCCCACCCGTCGGCGAACCCCCGCAGGGCCGGCTCGAGGACGGCGACGTCATCCCGCTCGAACGCGCCGGTGCGTATCCGACCACCGAACAGACGCTCTCGTCGCTCTCGGTGGTGCTCAACGGTGGTGGGCTCGCGCAGATCAACGACATCACCACCGAGCTGAACGCGGCACTCGTCGGCCGGGAGGACTCGATCCGGAACCTGCTCCCGCGCCTGGACGAACTGGTGTCGACCCTCGACACGCAGCGCGGCGACATCATCGCCGCGCTGGAGGGCATGGACCGCCTGGCCGCGACCGTCGACGACCAGAACGCGACCCTCGTCCGGGCTCTCGAGGAACTGCCGCCCGCGCTCGAGGTGCTGGCCGATCAGCGCTCGAACCTCACGGCCGCGATGAGTTCGCTCGGCGAGATGAGCACCGTGGCGAGCCGGGTCGTGGAGACCTCGAACGACGACCTGAAGGCGAATCTCGAAGGGCTCGCGCCGACATTGAAGGCCCTGGCCGATTCGGGCAGTGCCCTCACCGAGGTGCTCGGTGTGCTGCTCACCTATCCCTTCCCGCAGGCGGGCATCAACAACATCATCCGCGGCGACTACGCGAACCTCGCGATGACGATCGACCTCAGTCTCGAACGCCTCGACCTGAACTTCCTGTCCGGGACGCCACTCGCGGGACGCCTCGCGGGTCCGGAAGGGATCCTCGGCCGCGACGCGGGACTCGCTGCGCAGGCGACCGATCCGTTCCGTGCGCCGCTCGAGCCGCCACCGCCGCCACCGCCCGGTCCCGAAGGAAAACTGACGATCCCCGGCATCGGTGAGATCACCATTCCCGGCCTGCCCCTGGGGGTGCCCGCGCCATGATGCTCACGCGGTTCGTCCGCATCCAGCTCACGATCTTCGCGATCCTCACGGTCGTCGGACTCGTCGTGATGTCGCTGATGTACGTGCGGCTGCCCGCTCTGTTCGGGGTCGGGCGGTACGAGGTGGTCGTCGAACTCCAGTCGACCGGTGGCCTGTACCCGCATTCGAACGTCACCTACCGCGGCAACACCGTCGGCACCGTCCGGAGCGTCTCGTTGTCGCCGACGGGCGTCGAGGCGACGTTGTCCATCGACAGCGACGCGAAGATCCCCGCCGACGTCGACGCGGCCGTGCGCAGCGTCTCGGCGGTCGGTGAGCAGTACGTCGATCTCGTGCCCCGCGCCGACGGTTCGGGCGGCGAACGCCTGGCCGACGGCGACGTGATCCCGATCGACCGCACGACGGTGCCGCAGGAGGTCGGTGCCCTGCTCGACCAGGCCGACGTGCTGCTCGCCTCGATCGGCGACACGCGACTGCAGACCGTGGTCGACGAGGCGTTCGACGCCTTCAACGGTTCCGGACCCGAACTGCAGGAACTGATCGACTCGACGCGCCTGTTCGTGCAGGAGGCCTCGGCGAACAGTGCCGAGACACGGCAGTTGATCGACCAGATCGGTCCGCTGCTCGACACGCAGGTGGTCACGAGCGACGCCATCCGGTCGTGGACACGCGACATGGTGACGTTCACCGATCGTCTGCGCGAGAGCGACCCCGACCTGCGGGCCCTGCTCGACATCGGACCGGGCGCTGCCGCCGAAGCCGAATCGCTACTGCAGGACCTGAAACCGACGCTGCCGCTGCTGCTCGCGAATCTGGTGAGCGTCGGCGAGGTGGGCGTCATCTACAACGCCGGCATCGAGCAGATCCTGGTGCTGTACCCGCCGATGACGACGGCCCTGATCACCGCGGCCGGCGACGGCCCGCCCGAGGACGGTGCCGTGGTGGACTTCCACCTGCAGTTGCACGATCCGCCGCCGTGTCTGGCCGGTTTCGTGCCGCCGGAACAGTGGCGCAGCCCGGCCGACACGTCCATGGTCGACACCCCGGGCGACGTCTTCTGCCAACTGCCGCAGGACTATCCGAACGCGATCCGCGGTGCCCGGAACCTGCCGTGCATGGAGTACCCGGGCCGTCGCGCACCGACGCCCGACACGTGCCGCACCGGGTACAGCCCCACCTACTCGGACAATCCGTGGACCGGGCCGCCCACGCCGGTGGCCTCGGAGAACGTCGCACCCACGCCCGCCTCCTACGGCGGGGGAGACGACACGGCTCCCGCGGGGGTCGCGGCGCGACGGATCGATCCGCAGACCGGGACGTACATTGGTCCCGACGGCACCGTGTACACGCACGCCGATCTCGGTGGAGATCGGAGCTTGGAGAGTTACATGAAGGCGCAGCAGGGCTGATGGCAGACGAGATCGACAAGAAGACGACGCCGAGATGGGCCAAGCCGGTCGCGATCATCGCGTCCGTGCTGGTGATCGCGCTCGTGGCGGTCGGGGCCTGGCTCATCGTCGACCGGCAGTCCGCGAACGAACGCGACGAGCGGCGGGAGGCGTACCTGCAGGCCGCACGGCAGACGGTGCTCAACCTGACCACCATCAACGCCGACACCGCCGACGCCGACGTCGCCCGTCTGCTCGACGGCGCGACGGGTGATTTCAAGGCCGAGTTCGAGGGCCGCGAAGGACCTTTCGTGGAGGTCGTGCAACAGGCGGGTGTCGACACCACCGGTGAGGTCCTCGAAGCGGGGATTCAGAACGAGGACGGCACGTGCGCGTCGTCGCTCGTTGCCTCCCGCGCGATGGTGAGCAACGCCGACCAGACCGAACCCGAAGCACGCGACTTCCGACTGCGGGTGACGATCTGCGACGAGAACGGCAGATTGTTGGCGTCGAAGGTGGAGTTCGTGCCGTGACCGACGAGAAGGACGATCGCGTGACGCTCGACAAGACGACCGATGACACTGTGTCCGACGAAGCCGTGTCCGGCAAGGTGTCCGACGAAGCCGTGTCGGGCAAGGTGTCCGACGACGCCGTGTCCGGCAAGGTGTCCGACGACGCCGTGTCCGGCGAGACCGAGGAGACGGGCGGATCCACCGCCGTCGAGGCTTCACCAGCGGACCCCTCCGACGCGGAGGCGACAAAGGCATCGTACCTGCCGCACATCGCGATCGGATTGTCGGTCGTGGCACTGGTTTTCGCGGTCCTGGTGGGATGGCTCGCCTACGGCACCGCCCAGCAGTCCGCCGCCGAGACGGCACGGACGGAGGCGCGGGTCGCTGCGGAGGAACAGGCGGTCGCGATGCTCGCCTACACCCACGATCAGGTGGACGCGCAGACCGACGCCGCCGCAGAGGGTCTCACCGGCGACTTCCGCGACGAGTACACGAATCTGATGAAGAACATCATCGCGCCGGGCGCCAAGGAGAAGGCGATCAGCGTGCAGGTGAGCGTGCAGGCGTCGTCGGTGGTCTCCGCCGACGCCGACAGCGCCGTGACCCTGCTGTTCCTCAACCAGATCACGACGAGTTCGGAGAACCCCGAAGCGGTGAGCAGCGGCAGCCGGGTGCGTGTCGAACTCGAAAAGCAGGACGGGCGTTGGCTCGTCGGCCGGTTGACCCCGATCTAGGAGAGAGCCGTCAGGTGGGGTCGGGTTCGCCGTCCTCACCCGGCGCGATCAGCGCGCGCCCGGCGGCGCCGGTGTTGGCGAGGGTGTCGAGGAACGAACGGGCCCAGCGATCCACGTCGTGCGTGAGCACCTGACGGCGCAGCGCACGCATCCTCTTGCGGCCGTCCTCGCGCGGCACCTCGATCGCGGCCTGGATCTTGTCCTTGACGTCCTCGAGGTCGTGCGGGTTGCACTGGAACGACTGCCGCAGTTCGGCTGCGGCACCGGTGAACTCGCTGAGCACCAACGCGCCGCCGAGATCGCTGCGGCACGCGATGTACTCCTTGGCGACGAGGTTCATGCCGTCGCGCAAGGGGGTCACCAGCATGACGTCGGCCGCGACGAAGAACGCGATGAGCTCGTCGCGGGGGACCGGGCGGTGGATGTAGTGCACCACCGGACGCCCCACCTCGGCGTACTCGCCGTTGATGCGGCTGACCGTCCGCTCGATCTCGCCGCGCATGTGGACGTAGGAATCGACGCGCTCCCGGCTCGGGGTCGCGAGCTGCACCATCACGGTGTCCTTCGGGTCCATGCGACCCTCGGCGAGAAGTTCGTGCACCGCCTCGAGCCGCACGTCGATGCCCTTGGTGTAGTCGAGGCGGTCGACGCCGAGCAGGATCTTCTTCGGGTTGCCGAGTTCCTTGCGCAACGCCTTGGCGCGATCGCGGATGGCCTTGCTCCGCGACTGCTGGTCGAGCCGGCCCGATTCGATGGAGATGGGGAAAGCGCCGACGCGCACCGAGCGGAAGCCGACCTGGACCACGCCGAGCTTCGACCGGATCCCGATGTTGCCGCGTGAGGTCTGGGCACCTGCCAGACGTCGGGCGAGATACAGGAAGTTCTGGGCACCACCGGGAAGGTGGAAACCGATGAGATCGGCGCCGAGCAGACCCTCGACGATCTCGGTGCGCCACGGCAGTTGCATGAACAGCTCGATGGGCGGGAACGGGATGTGCAGGAAGAAGCCGATCGTCAGATCGGGACGGAGCATCCGCAGCATCTTCGGCACCAGCTGCAGCTGGTAGTCCTGGATCCAGACGGTCGCGCCCTCCGCGGCGGCCTTCGCGGTCTCCTCGGCGAAGCGGCGGTTGATCTCGACGTAGGAGTTCCACCATTCGCGCCGGTACTCCGGGCGCACGATCACGTCGTGGTAGAGCGGCCACAGCGTGGCGTTGGAGAACCCCTCGTAGTATTCGGCGATGTCCTCGGTGCTCAACCGCACCGAGTGCAGGGTCAGCCCGTCCTCGACGATGACACCGGACTCGGCGTCGGCCACGCCGGCCCAGCCGACCCACGCGCCGTTGTTCGAACGCAGGATCGGCTCGAGCGCGGTGACGAGTCCGCCCGGACTGCGCTTCCAGCGGGTGGTGCCGTCGGGAAGCCGTTCGAGGTCGACCGGCAGGCGATTGGCGACGACCACGAAGTCCGACCCGGCGTGCGAGTCGTGGTTCCCCGCTGCGTTCGCTTCGCCTGCTGTCACGTTGTGGTCCTCTTTCGGGGCCGGTGCCGTCGCCGGCCCGGCAGGGGTGGGTGCCGCCACCGGCACCGGGGTGGGTGTCGTGCTCGTCAGTGCTTGTCGCTGGGACCGATGCCGAGCATCGACAGCAGCATGCGGCACTCGTCCGCATTCTCTGCGTAGGCGGCGACGACTCGCTGCGCCTGCCGTGCGGTTTCGTCGGCGACGGGTTCGAGATCCTCGTCGGCGATGTCGTTCGCGGTGGTCGGATCCGCGGCCATGATGTCCTCCCGGGGTCGCTGCTCTGTGCGAGCACGCATCGTCCTTCGACTCTAGGAGAATCGGACAGCTCACCGCCACCCGCCTTCCGAGGGCGGTCCTGGCACGGTCCTGCACGTCTACGTCGCGGTACCGTAGGACGGTCGTGCTGTAGGTACACGGTGTGTGTTTCCGGCGCACGACGTCACGGCGCCGACCCGCGGCGCACAACCGCGCTCTCGTCGAGGAAGGTATTCATGCCCATTGCCACCGTGAACGGCATCCCGCTGAACTACCAGGTCAAGGGAACGGGCGATCTCGTCGTCCTCATCATGGGAACGGGTAGTCCGGGGCGCGTGTGGGATCTGCACCAGGTGCCCGCGCTCGTCAAGGCCGGCTACCGGGTCGCCACCTTCGACAACCGCGGCATCGCACCGTCGGGCGAGAGCCTCGGCGGCATGACCATCGACGACCTGGTGAAGGACACCGCCGGTCTGATCGAACTGCTCGGCGGCCCCGCCTACGTGATCGGTACGTCGATGGGGGCGCGTGTCGCGCAGGAGCTGGCGCTCGCCCGTCCCGAACTCGTCCGCAAGGCCGTCTTCCTGGCCGGCCACGCCCGCATGGACCAGTTCCAGCTGACGCTCACCGAGGGCGAGCGGCAGCTCTACGACAGCGGCGTCGAACTGCCGCCGAAGTACCAGGCCGCCGTCACGGCCGTGATGAATCTGTCGCCGGCCTCGCTGGCCGACGAGCACACCGCCCGCGACTGGCTGGATGTCTTCGAGTTCAGCGGAGGAAAGGTGTCGGCAGGGGTGCGCGCGCAGCTCGGCATGGACCGGGAGTTCGATCGGCGCGCGGCCTACCGCGGCATCACCGTGCCGTGCCTGGCCGTCGGATTCGCCGACGACCGGATGATCCCGGCCTATCTGTCGCGCGAGGTGGCGGACGCCATTCCGGGTGCGCGCTACGAGGAGATCCCGGACGCCGGGCACTACGGCTATCTCGAGCGGCCCGAGGCGGTCAACAAGATCCTGGTGGACTTCCTGGCTTCTTAGAGGAATCCCTTCACAAGGGAAATCGGCAGGCGGGCGCGGTGGGATCGGCGACGAACCACCGCGCCCGTCGTCGTCGACATGCGACGAAGGTCCCCTGTGATCCGGGAGATCGGGACGTCCCGCGGACCGTCGGGCACTGGTACGCTCACCGAACAAAGGTTAGCCTGAGCTACCTTCGAGTCTCGTACGAACCGATCATGGGCCCCTCCGGCCCCCCTAGTACGGAAGTTGAGTGATGACCGACCGTTCCAGCCTTGTCGCCGATGACGCGGGGAGGTCGGAGGGCAACTCGCAAGGAGACGTCTTCGACCTCGTCGGTATCGGTTTCGGCCCCTCGAACCTGGCGCTCGCGATCGCCGTCGAGGAGCACAACACCGACAATCCCTCCTCGGCGATCCGGGCACGTTTCTTCGAACGCCGGTCGGCCTTCGCCTGGCACCCGGGCATGCTGCTCGAGGGCGCCACGATGCAGATCGCGTTCCCCAAGGATCTGGTCACCTTCCGTAACCCCACGAGCTCGTACAGTTTCTTCTCCTACCTGCACGACCGTGGCCGTCTCGTGGACTTCGTCAACCACCAGACGTTCTTCCCCACACGTCACGAGTTCCAGGACTACCTGCAGTGGGCGGCCACGCGCGTCGATGCCGACGTCCGCTACGGAACCGAGGTCGTCTCGGTCGAGACCGTCCGCAACCACAACGGGGTTGCCGACCTGTTCGCCGTGCGGACCGCCGACGGCGCCGTCGTGTACGCGCACAGCGTCGTGGTCGGAGTCGGACTGCGTGCCCGGCTCCCGAAGTGGGCGACCGAGTCCGCCCGCTGCTTCCACAACCACCACTTCCTCTTCCACATCGAGGACATGCCGGAGCCGCAGCACCAGCGCTTCGTGGTGGTCGGTGCGGGGCAGAGCGCTGCCGAGGTCGTGCAGTACCTCCACACGCACTACCCGCAGGCCGAGGTCCACAACGTCTTCAACCGCTTCGGGTACAGCCCCGCCGACGACAGCCCGTACGCGAACCGCATCTTCGACCCGCAGGTCGTCGACGAGCTGCACGCGGCCCCGCTGTCCGAGCGTGAGCGTCTGCTCGCCCTGCACCGCAGCACCAACTACTCGGTCGTCTCGCCCGAACTCATCGAGGCGCTCTACGCGACCGAATACCGCGAACGGGTGAGCGGTCGTCGCCGCCTGTTCATGCGTCGTGCCTCGGAGGTCGTGTCGGCGATCGAGATCGACGCGGGAGTCACCGTCGAGATCCGCGACAATCTCGAAGGCGACACCGAGACCCTCGAGTGCGATGCCGTGGTCCTCGCGACCGGCTTCGAGCCCACGCCTCTCACGCCGCTGCTGGGGGATCTCGCGCCCGAGACACCCGTTCTGTCCGTCGCCCGCGACTACCGTCTGCCGCTGCCCGAGAACGTCACGGCCGACGTCTACCTGCAGGGCGGAACCGAGAAGACACACGGTCTGACCGCGTCGTTGCTGTCCAACGCAGCGATCCGCGCGGGTGAGATCCTGACCTCGATCGTCGAACGCCGCGAGCTCCGTCTGCCCGGAGCCGGGGGAGGAATCGACGAGCTTGGTAGGATATCGGACCATCACACCTACGCAACAAGTGAGGCGAGATGAGCACGAATCCATTTGACGACGAAGACGGCCGCTTCTACGTCCTCATCAATGATGAGGAGCAGTACTCGCTGTGGCCGACCTTCGCCGAGGTTCCGCAGGGGTGGCGGGTGGTATTCGGCGAAGAGTCGCGCGCCGCTTGCGTCGAGTACGTCGAGCAGAATTGGACCGATATGCGTCCGAAGAGCCTTCGCGACGCAATGGAAGCCGACGAGAAGGCCCGCCAGGGCAGCTGAACGCTTCCGTCAGATCCGCCGAGAGTCACGCCCGCGCCGAAAGCGCAGCGTGGCTCTCGTCGTCTGTACGGACGATCCTGCCTCCCGGCCCGACGACGACCCGTGCGAAGCGACGGGGATCGGGCCCGTGGCCAGCGGACCCGACGCGATCGGGCCCGTGGGTATCGGGCCGGTCGCGATCGGTCCCGTCGCGAGGGGGCCCGTCCCGGGAGCTGTGGGTATCGGGCCGGTGTGCAGCGATCCCACCGGGATGGGACCCGTGGCGGGGCCGGGCGCCGGACGCCACACCGGGCGGTTCTTGTCGAGCCGGATCCGGGGGATACGCCGCAGCTGCGGGCGACGCAGCGCACCGACGCGGAGGACACCGCGCGGGTTGCGGGTGCGGCGGGCGAGCCATTCCCCGAGCGTGACACCCGCGGCGAGCGCGCACCCGATACCGAACGCCGAGAACAGCGCCGTCATGCCGGTGGCCATCTGATTGCGGAGCATCGCGTACAGGCCGCGATAGAGGGCGAGACCGGGTAGCAGCGGCGTGATGCCGGCGACCGCGACGACCAGCGGTGGTGTGAGCGCGCGGCGGGCCATCAGACCACCGGCGAAACCGATGACGGTCGCGGCCAGCGCCGACGAGATGATCGGGCCGAGCGACAGCCCGAGCGCGAGCTGGTAGCCGAGGCTGCCGGTGGCGCCGGCGAGCGCGGCGACCGTGAGAGCGCGACGTTCGGCGTAGCAGGCGAGGGCGTAGAACAACGCCGCTGCGGCACCGGCGAGGATCTTCGTCGGCAGCTGTGTGAGGTCGGGGAGTGCCTCGTAACTGATGAGAGGGAGTTCGGCGCCGAACACCGACGCGACCCGCAGGGTCGTTGCGACGCCCGCGATGATGCCGCCCGTCATCATCAGCACTTCGAAGAAACGCGCCGACGCCGTGATGGGGGCACCGGTGATGGCGTCCTGCACCGAACCCACGAGCGACAGACCGGACAGCAGCACCGTCACGCCGGCCGCGATGATCAGTCCCGGTGACACTTCGATCCCGATCGTCTCCCGTATCCCGTACAGCGTGATCGCCGGGGCCGTCGCGACGATGCCGCCCACCAGATGCTGGAAGAAGAACGGCAACCCGGCCGCGTTCAGTTTGCGGTTGACGCGGTCGATCACGAACGTCGAACCGAAGGCGACGAGGGCGACCAGCGCGTCGCCGCCGAGGAGCACGGAGATCGAGGCCGCCATTGCCGACCACGCGATCGTCGCCACCCAGCGGTTGTACGGATGCGCCTTGGTGGTGATGGCGAGCAGTTCTTCGTGCGCCTGCGCCGGGGAGATCGCGTCGCGGCGGATGCGGCGGGTCAGACGGTCGACGGCCGCGAGTCGCGTGAAGTCCATCGAGCGGTAGTGCACCACCCGCATCGTGCTCGACGGCGGCATGGTCGGTCCGCGATAGGCGGACAGCACGATCGAGTTGTAGGTGACGTCGACGTCGCACTGCGCCAGACCGTAGGTGGCGGCGACGAACCGCACCTGTTCGGCGGTGTCGATCGCGCCGGTGCCCGAGGCGAGCAGAACCTCGCCGACACGCACGGCGACGTCGAGCGCCTCGGCGACCACTGCATCGTCGGTCAGATCGATCGGCTGCAGTGGCGCGGGCGCCTCGGTGACCGCGTCGATGGTCGCGCGGCGGGTACCGAGAACCCGATCGAGGAAGTCGTCGAAGCGGCTCACCGTCCGCGGCCTCCGGTACGGCTGGGGGAAACGGGGAGGGTGGGCATGCAATCCACCGTAACGAAGGCGGGTGGGTGCGCGCCGGGAGTGTGACGCGCTATATGATGGCGTCGCTCACGCGTCGTCCGCGACCGTCGAGTTCTGTGCCTCCTTAGCTCAGTGGTAGAGCACTCGCCTTGTAAGCGAGCGGTCGTCAGTTCAATCCTGACAGGGGGCTCCAGTAGGGCCCGTCGCGTACCGCGCGGGCCTGTTTCATCCGGTGCTGCTGTGAACCGCTGCGAAGACCACGAATACGGCGAACAGTGCCGCAGCGCCCAGACAGGCACCGATCAGAGCTTCGCGACGGTGCGTCGCCGTACCCTTGTCGACCCGTTCGAGACCGATCCATCCGCACACCACTGCGACCAGACCTGCCGGGATCGCGACGAAGTCGCCGATGACGGGTACGAAGGCGAAGACGAGCGCGACGATCCCCGAGATCAGTGCCGTGTTCCCGGCGCCGTTGCGGGGCGGGACCGGGGTGAGGCGGTCTGCGGTCATCGTCCCTCGATCCGGGAGGCACACATGCACGGGCGGGTGTTCGCCCGGACCGGATCCCTGTCCCGTCGAAGGCGAGAAGGACAACTTACATCGGAAGATAGGGCTCCGGGAGGGTTGCCGGGCCGTTGCCGTCCTGCTCCGGCCGGTGGTGTTCACCGAGGCGGAGTGCTCGGCGGTCGGACAGGTCGATCACCGGCGCGATCGTGCGCGGCGCCTCGTGAAGGTCGCGGGCCGCGGCGACGCGGCCGAATACGAGGGCGACCACCGAGGATGCCGTGAACCATCCGAGCAGCGGCCAACCGATCCATGTCATATCCGGAGAACGGTTCGGGCACACCGAGCGTTAACGGATCCGGTGCAGTTCACCCGGCATTTCACCCCTCACATGTCACTGCAGGGGCGTGTGAATACGGAAGTGACGAATTGGATCGGATATCAGGACTTCGAGGATTCGAATGCGTCCATATCGACGAATATCAGCCGTCCGTCGTCGAGTGCCACAGCCCAGCGGCGCACGGGCGCCCAGTCGCGACCCAGCTTGTCGCCCACGGCTTCCTGTGCAGGACCGAAGTCTTCGACGATCGTGCCGGGACAGGCCTTGTCGCCCGCGACACCCGCGCGTACGACGACCTTCGAGCCCACAGCAGGCTTCGGGGGAGTATTCGACGATCCGGCCATAACTCGAATCATGCCATCAGTGGAAAGAAATGACCGGGCAAACACGGATTATCCGCATCGGACGAATGTGGAGATTCGGGCGAAACATCCCTTTTGCGTTGTTCTTTCCTGTGGAAACGACTTCGCCCACGCCTTGCGGCGTGGGCGAAGAGGTTCTCGAATCGGAGAAACAATGGTCGGTCAGCGCAGTGCGAGCTTCTCGCGCGCCTGATCGACGAACTCGGAATCGACCATGAGGTCGTAGCGCGAGGCCTCGATGCTCTTTCTCGAGACGAAGTCGCGGCGTCCCCCGGTGCTCCAGTGGGTGAAGAAGCCGAGTGATCCGCCCCATACCGCGCCGAAGACGACAGCGGCGAGGATCACGGTGGCCATGCCGGTGGCGGGCAGGAGCAGTGCCAGGAGCAGACCGAAGAGCAAGCCCGTCCAGACGCCTGCGGCGGCGCCGCGAAGGGCGGCCTTGCCGTTGGTCATGCGGCCTTCGATGTGTTCGACGGTGGTGACTCCCTGGCCCACGACCCGCAGGTATTCGACGGGAAAGCCTTCGTCGGACAGGTGGTCGATGGCCCGCTCGACGGCGTCGTAGGTGCGATAGCTCTCGAGGACGGTTTCGGAGTCGGTGTAGTGCCCGGGTGTCGGTGTGTAGATATCTGTCATGCGTTCCCCTTCGTCGACGATTGGAACGATACGCTCATCGTAGCGTATCGTTTCGTAGTGTTTGATTCGGGGTCGCCTTTTCGGGGAGACTCGGGAATCCTGCGGGTGTATGCCCGCGCGAGGAGGATGTAGACATGGTGGGCGAGGTCGAGACGGAGTCCGTGGCCCTGACGTCGCGGCGCCCCGTCAAGGAGCGTGCCGGGACCGACGCACGCATCGTGAAGGCCGCGCTCGAGATCCTGCGCCTTCACGGACCCAACCGCGTCACCGTCGAGGCGGTCGCGGCGCTGTCGGGCGTCGCGAAGACGACGATCTACCGGCGCTACGCGAACCGCGAGGAGATCCTCGACGCGGCATTGCACTCGCAGGTCGCCTCACCGTGCGTTCCAGACGGGTTGTGCGTCTACGACCGCGTCAAGTGGACCCTCGAGCTGATCCGTCGCGGACTGTCGAACGAGGTGGGCATGGGCAGTGTCGGCGCACTGCTCACCGACCAGGAACCCGAGTTCACCGAGCCGATCCGCGAGATCATCAATGCCCGGAGCGAGGTCGTCGCCGACGTGCTCCGCACCGCCATCGAGTCCGGCGCGGTCCGCAAGGACATCGACGTCGACACCGCCGTCTCGATGCTCGTCGGCGCGTATCTCGGCGCCTATCTGCGTCACGGCGAGGTGGGGGAGTCCTGGGCTGATGAGGTGGTCCACATCGTCTGCCCCGAACTGGAACCGGACACGAAGGGACAGTGATCGTAGGTCCGCACCCGCGGGTCGATCGGTCGTAGGCTCGACCCGTGACCGAGTCGAGTCGATGCGTGGTGGCGGTCGTGGGATCGCTGAACCTCGACCTGACGGTCGTCGTGGCACGTGCTCCCGAAGAGGGCGAGACGGTACTCGGCCGGCATCTGCGCACCTATCCGGGAGGCAAGGGCGCGAACCAGGCCATCGGTGCTGCCCGGCTGGCTCCCACCGCCATCGTCGGCGCGGTGGGCAGCGATCATGCCGCCGACGTGCTGCGCGGCGTGCAACAGAGGGCCGGGGTCGACACCTCCCATCTGCGCACCACACCGGGGCCGACCGGTCGGGCCGTCATCATCGTCTCCGACGACGGGCAGAACCGGATCGTCGTCGTTCCCGAGGCCAATTCGCTGCTGAAGGCCGAGGACGTGACCACCGCACTCGATGCCCTCGATCCCGCGGTGGTGCTCACCCAACTCGAACTGCTCCCCGCGGTGACCTGGGCCGCCGCCCAGTGGGCGCGCGATCACGACCGCCGGTTCGTGCTCAACCCGAGCCCGGTGATCGACCTGGACGAACACGTCCTCGCCGGTGCCGATCCGCTCGTGCTCAACGAGCAGGAAGCCCTGCACTACGCGGGTCTTCCCGCAGGGACCCCCTTCGACGAGATCGTGACCCGCCTGCTCGAACAGGTGCACACCGTGGTGATCACCCGGGGTGGGGAGGACGTCGTGGTCGGAACCGAGGACGCGATCGAACATCTGCGGGTCCCGCAGGTCGACGTCGTCGACACGACGGGGGCCGGCGATCATTTCGCCGGCACGCTCGCCGCGTTGCTCGGCACGGGGGATGATCTGTTCGCGGCAGCGCGCCGGGCCTCGGCCGACGCTGCCCGACTGGTCGCATCCCGTCGCTCCGATCGCTGAAACGGCGGAACCGCGTCAGGGCGGCGGAAGCAGTTCGCCCTTGCCGCTGCGCAGCCAACGCCCGGGAAGGCGGCCGGCGAGGTCGCCGAGCGGACCGACGGCCCCGCGCAGCAGCTCGACCGTTTCCTGCAGCATGTCGATGCTCGCGTTCATCTGCGAGATGCCGGGCGTGAGATGCGCGAGTGTCTCCGAGAGCGAGACGATCTGATCGAGCGGACCGCCCTCGGCGAGCAGTCGTTCGAGGGCGCCCTGTTCGGAGAGCAGGACGTCGAGGACGCCGCCCTGGGCGAGAGCCCGCTCGACGACCCCGCCGGGCCGGATCGCCACGTCGACGATGCCGCCCGGTGCGGTGAGCCGCTCCACCGCCCCGTCCTGGGCGAGCAGCCGCTCGAGCGGGCCGTCGTGCGCGGTGAGGCGATCGAGCAGACCCCCTTCCGACACGAGGCGGTCGAGGGCACCGTCGTCGGCGAGGATCCGGTCGAGGGGACCACCCGGTGCGGTGAGCCGGTCGACGGGTCCGCCCGGTTCGAGCAACCGATCGAGCAGGCCACCCGGCTCGGTGAGCCGATCCACGGGACCACCCGGCGCGAGCAACCGGTCGAGGGGACCACCGGGACGCAGCGCGTGACCGAGTCCGCGGTCCTCCGACGTGAGCTTCGAGATCTGCTGCAGCAGACCCACCGAACTGCGGGTGTCGGGCAGGCCGACCGCGCCGAGTGCGGAGTAGGTGGTGGGCGACACCGCGACCCGCACTGTGCCGACGACCGTCTCGGCGACGCTCAGGGCGGCCTCGGCGGCGGTCAGACCCACACGCACCGGCATCACGAGTACGGACCCGAGGTTCATGGAACCGACTGTAACGGTCAGTGCTCCAGAACGTCGGTGTCCGAGAAGGTCGGTGTCCGAGAAGGTCGGTGTCCGAGAAGGTCAGTGCACGAGTTTGAGGCCGACGACGCACAGCACGATGCCCGCGATCAGTGCGAGCTTCAGCAGCGAGGCGGCCTCGGTGCCGGTGACCATCGCATATCCGACCGTGAGAGCGGCGCCGATACCCACCCAGATCGCGTAGGACGTCCCGACCGGCAGGGTGCGCAGGGCATACGCGAGCCCGGCCATGCTCAGGACGAGAGCGACGACGAACACCAGTGTCGGGGTGAGCCGGCTGAAACCGGCAGATCTGCCGAGGGCCGTGGCCCACACGGCTTCGAGCACACCGGAGAGGACGAGAACGATCCAGGCCATGACGTACAACGCTCCTGCACCGTCTTGTCGCTGGCCGGGTACGGTGCGCTCGTCCGGGAGGCCGACCGGCGGCCACCTCTGTCGAGGTTAGGAATCCCGGGCGAGTATTGGCAAATTGCTCAGGACACGCGCAGCAGCTGTGATTCCTGCGCAATCACCGTGCACGAGCATCCGCCGTGCAGTTCGGTGCAGTCGAGAACGAGGGTGTGCCGCACGATCTCGAAGTCGACGCAGTCGGGTTCGGTGCAGTCGACCCGAGTATCGGCGTGGATCACGAGGGTGCCGTGGCAGTGGTCGAGATCGTGGTTGCACTGTGAGCACGTCATGCACCACTTGATAGCACTGCCGTCGGACAGGTTCTCCGAGGCGGGTCGTCGTGCCGTCCGGTTCGTCCGGTGCGCGGGCCCCGACGTCCCACGACTATCGTGAGCACGCGCAACAAGCAGGTATGCCGACTCGGGGAGGAGTCACACATGGGGATCACGGACGTGGTCGGGAAGGCCGCGCGGAACGCGTGGTCTTTGTTCGTCGCCGACGGAATCGCGCCGCCCCATCGCACTCCCTCGGTGGTCGTCGGGGACGGTCGCCACCGGACGCTGCGTCGCTTCGGCCCGGAGAACGCCGGTCCGCCGGTGCTGCTCGTGACCCCGCTCGCCGCGTCGCCCACCTGCTTCGACCTGATGCCCGGCCGCAGTCTCGTCGAGCACCTGCTCGAGCTCGGCCGCAGCGTCTTCCTCGTCGAATACGGCGAGATGACCTCCGACGACCGCGACCTCGGCCTCGAGTTCGGGATCGACGACGTCATCCCCGAAGCGATCGCCCGCACGTCCGAACTGTGCGGGAACCGCGAGGTGGACGTCGTAGCGTGGAGCATCGGCGGCACGCTGGCGATGCTCACCGCCGCGGCGCATCCCGACCTGCCGATGCGGTCGCTGACGGCATTCGGCAGTCCACTCGACTATTCCGCGATCCCGCTGATGGCGCTGCCCCGGCTCGTCGGCCGGTTCGTCGCCGAGCCCGCACTCGGCCTGCTCGACGCCGTCTTCGGTGGCGTACCCGCACCCATCGTCCGCACGGCCTACCGTCTCACCGCGATCGAACGCGAGATCCAGCGTCCGTGGTTCGTTGCGACGCACCTCGCCGACGCGGAGACGCTCGCGCGGATGGAACGCGTCGACCGGTTCCAGGACGAGATCCACGGCTACGCGGGACGCGTGTTCCACCAGCTCGCGACGAGCGTGACCATCGACAACGAACTCGCCACCGGACGTCTGCACCTCGGCGACCGGGTCGTCGACCTCGCCGACGTCACGGTGCCGGTGCTCGCGTTCGGCGGCGAGGACGACGTGCTCGCCCCTGTCCCGGCGGTCGAGCCCGTCACGAGGCTGCTCGTCGGCACGCAGGTGCGCTTCGTCCGCGTCCCGGGAACGCACCTCGGCATGCTCACCGGCAGCGCCGCGCGCGATACCTCGTGGGCCGAACTGGACGCCTTCCTCCGCGAACCGTGTGCGGACAGCAACGCGCCGGCCGCCACGCTTCCCGTCGAACAGGAAGTCGTGACGACCGGCGCGTGATTGCCGGGCCGGTGTGTACTGCCGGCTAATGCGTTCCGGCGGTCTCGGGGACCGGCACCTCCACCGCATCCGCCTCGGGCTCCGGGGCCCGTCGGACGAACAGCGAGCCGACGACCGCGATCACCGCGATCACCGCGCCCCACGTGAAAGCGCCGTGGACACCGTCCGCGAGCGCAGCGGCGGGATCGCCCGCGCTCTCGGCGCCCGCGACGCTCGTGCGGGTCAGCACCGTGATGAACAACGCCGTACCGGCAGCGCCGGCGACCTGCTGCATCGTGCTGACGATGGCACTGCCGTGGGAGTACAGCCGCCGCGGCAGTGCTCCGAGCGCCGAGGTCAGCAGCGGCGAGAACATCAACGCGAGGCCGATGTTGAGCAGCACGTGCCACGCGATGACCGTGCCGATCGTGGTGGTGGCATCGAAGGTCGTCATGCCCCACATCGCGACGCAGGCGATGATCGCGCCCGGTGCGACGAGCGGCCGCGGACCGAACCGGTCGAACAGGCGTCCGACGATGTAGCCGAGCAGACCCATGACCAGGCCACCGGGCAGCAGCATCAGGCCGGTGGTCAGCGTCGACTGACCCAGCACGCTCTGCAGGTAGATCGGCAGCAGGATGAGGGTGCCGAACAGCGACATCATGCTCACGGACACGAGTGCGACCGCGAGCGAGAACGCCGGGGTGCGGAACGCGCGCATGTCCAGCAGAGCGCTGTCGCCGAGGCGGATCTGACGCAGGACGAAGGCCGTCAGCGACGCGATGCCGACGACCAGCGGCAGCCACGGCGGCATGAGCGGATCGCCCTCGGCAGCCTCACCGAGACTGCTCAGGCCGAAGACGAGACCGCTGAACCCGAGGGCCGACAACACCACCGACGGCGCGTCGAGCGGAACCGCGACCGGTTCGGTGACGTTGCGGATCCAGCTCAGGCCGAGTGCCGTCGCGACGACGGCGATCGGCAGCACCAGCCAGAACATCCACCGCCAGCTCAGCTGGTCGAGCACGACGCCACCGATGGTCGGGCCGACCGCGGGCGCGACCGCGATGACGATCGAGATCACGCCCATCGTGCGTCCGCGACGATCGGCGGGAACCAGGTTGAGCACCGTCGTGAACAGCAACGGCAACATCACCGCGGTGCCCACGGCCTGGACGACACGACCCAGCACGAGGACCGAGAAGATCGGTGCGCTCGCGGCGATCAGGGTGCCGAGCAGGAAGCTGCCCATCGCGATCGCGAAGACCGTGCGCAGCGACAGCCGGGTGAGCAGGTAACCCGTGATCGGGATGACGACGGCCATGGTCAGCATGAACGCCGTGGTGAGCCATTGGGCGGTGGCTGCGCCGACGTCGAACTCGACCATCAGCTTCGGCAGCGCGACGCTCATGATCGTCTCGTTGAGGATGACGACGAATGCGGCCCCGACGAGAACGGCGATCAGCAGACCGGCGCGCGGTGCGGCAGCGGCCTGCGGCTCGGTCGTACCCGCCGGGGCTGGGGAACTCGGTGGAGTAGCTGGGGAACTCGGTGGAGTAGAAGACACGAGGAACTCAACGGGATACCGGTCGGAATTGTTCCGCCGATATCCCGCCCGCCGGAGATCAGTCCGGGACGTGCTCGCCGTGACCCTGCTCGCGCAGCGCGTCCTTGATCTTCTGCTGCGCGCGGTCGAGCGATTCGGGGGAGGGATCCTTCTCGGCCGTCGCGAAATCGAAGTCGCCGAGGGAGTAGGCCGGGAAGACGTGCAGGTGCAGGTGGGGGACCTCCAGGCCGGCGATCATCAGGCCGGCGCGCGGGGCGTCGAAGGCGGCAGTGACGGCGCGGCCGAGGATGCGGGCGACGTCGTTCACCTTCGCCCACAGGTCGTCGTCCACGCTCTGCCAGTGGTCGACCTCCTGCCGCGGCACGACCAGCACGTGCCCCTCGGTGAAGGGGTTGATGGTCAGGAACGAGACGACGTCGTCGTCCTGCCAGACGAAACGGCCCGGCAGCTCACCGGCGATGATCTTGCTGAACACGGAAGTCATACCGGGAGGATAAGGGACACCGTGTTCACCGGAGCTGTTCCCCGACATCGGCCGCCGCGACGGTGAGGACCAACAGCGGCACGACCTTCTCCGGCGCGATCCGGTAGCGGTTGCGGCTCTCCTGTTCGACCACGCGCGCAGCCGACAGGGCACGGAGATGGTGGTAGAGCCGGCCGGTCGACGTGAGGTCGGTGGCCTCCTGCAGTTCGGTGGCGGTGGCGGGACCGCGCAGCAGGGTCCGCACGATCGCCAGTCGCGCCGGGTTGCCCAGGGCGTCGAGGACGGCGGCGACGGGAACGGGATCGAGTGCGAGGGATGCGCCCGCGTCGTACTCGATGTTCCAGCGGACGTTCCCGTGCAGGGAGACCGCGCCCCCGTAGGTCACGGACCCGGTGCCCGCCGCCACGTCCGCCGCGGGACCGTCCCCGGTGCCCGGGCGGGTCGCGTCGCCCTCGAGGATCCGCACACGGCGTTCGAGATCCGCGAGACGGGCCTCGTACTCGTCGTTCACGTCGCCGTCGCTCACATCGCGCAGCGTATCCGCTCGAGAAAATCGGGATCGTTCGCTGCCGCGGCGAGCATCTCCTGGTGGGCGAACGATTCGAGGGCTCCCGCATAGTCACTGTCCGACATACCGGACGCGAGCATCACCGTGGTCGCGATCGTGCCGTCGTCGCGGCGGAAGGTGACCGCGTCGGTGAGGATGCCGGGCAGGCTGCCGCCCTTGAATCCGACTCCCTCGAATCCCGGAGCCGTGGACGGTTGCCATTCGAGGTGGGTGCGCGCGAGGTCGCTGCCGGCACCGAACGAACCGTCGGCGATCGCGCGGTGCAGGGCGCTGAGTTCGGCGGCCGAGCCGGTGTTGTCGAAGCGCTGGACGCGGTCGACCCGGGCGAACAGATCCTCCGGCAAGGGGCGCTGAACCGCTTCGACGCGGTAGGCGGGCTCGGAGGCATAGCGGCGCGCGGCGTCCCAGACCGCCGACGAGTCGTCGAGCGTCGGGTCGAGCAGCGCGAGCGTGTTGCCGAGCATCGTCGGCGGTGTGAAGTCGTCCCAGCCGCCCTGGGCGGCGGCCTCGCGCAGGGCGTCGTCGCCGAGCCGGTCGCGCAGGTAGTCGGGGACCGCGTTGTCGCTCTCCTGGATCATCGCCGACACCATCTCGTCGAGGGTGACGGTGTCCTCCGGGCCGTTCACACCGAGCCGTTCGAGAGCCCGGGGGTGTGCGCCGCCGTCGGTGTCGGGGAGATGCCAGCGTTCCCAGTCGGCGAGCGGTACGCGCTCGTCGGGGGAGAGTTCACCGGCTGCGACGGCGCGGGCATAGGCGGCGAGATGCACGACCTTCACGGCCGACGCGAGCGGTTGCCGTTCGTCGGGTCGTTGTTCGAAGGTCCCGCCGTTGCCGTCGTCGACCGCGATGGCGACCGTGTCGGAGTTCTCGGCGAGGTAGCCGATCCAGCCTTCGGCGGTGGTCACGTCGGCGGCGGGGGTGGGCGCGCATTCACCGGTCGGTGCGGAGGTCCCGGCGCCGGAAGGTGCGGCGACGTCGGGTTCCGACGGTCCGGTCTGTCCGCATCCGGCGAGCGCGATCACGACGCTCGTCGCGGCGAGGGTGGTTCCGATCCTGTTCGGCATGGCGATATCCGTCCGTGTCGAGGTTGTTAGTTCGTAATTTCGAACTTACGAAATAACGATAGACCGGTCGGGTGGGCGTGTCGAGAGCTCACCGCGACTCCGACGGTCGCGGGCGGTCGTATCGTCGGGCTCATGGGAGGTGACGGGAGTGCGCGGGAAGCGCCGCTGCGCGTGCTCGTGGACGAACTCGTCACACACGTCCTTGTGGGACTCCCTGCGGATCGGCGCACGGTGGTCGGTCTGTGCGGGCCGCCGGGCGCCGGGAAGAGTCGCGCCGCGGCGCTGCTCGTCTACGCCCTCCGGTGCGCAGGGGTCTCCACCGGGCAGGTGCCGATGGACGGCTACCACCTGTCCAACCGGCAACTCGACACCTTCGGCGCGCGGGACCGGAAGGGAGCGCCCGACACCTTCGACGTCGCCGGCTTCCGCGACATGCTGAGCCGGGTGCGGCAGTGCCGCGGCGAAACGATCTACGCCCCGGATTTCTCCCGGCCGCTCGACGAACCGATCGCGGCGGTGCACGCCGTGCCGGCCGACGCGCGGGTGATCGTCACCGAGGGCAACTACCTGATGTTCGAGACCGGAGGATGGGAACACATCCGCCCGCTGCTCGACCTCGTCATCTACATCGACGCACCCCGCCGCACGCTCACCCGACGTCTCGTGCGCCGGCACCGCCACCACGGACGGGACGACGACGGAGCACGCGAATGGGTGCGGACCGTCGATCTGCCCAATGCGGAAGCCGTCCAGCGCACGCGCTCCCGCGCCGATCTCGTGTGGAGACCGGTCCCGTAGTCTGTCCTGCGTGCGCGTACTCGTTATCGGCTCCGGTGCCCGTGAACATGCTCTTGCTCTCGCCCTGTCCCGCGACCCCGGCGTGACCGCCGTGCTGGCCGCGCCGGGCAACCCCGGTATCGCGAACGTCGCCGAGCTGTTCCCCGTCGACGCGGCTTCCGCCGACAGCGTCGTCGCCCTCGCCACCGAGCAGAAGGCCGACCTCGTCGTCATCGGACCCGAGGTTCCGCTCGTCCTCGGTGTCGCCGACGCCGTCCGCGCCGCGGGTATCCCCTGCTTCGGGCCGTCGGCCGCTGCCGCACGCATCGAGGGATCGAAGGCATTCGCGAAGGACGTCATGGCCGCCGCCGGTGTGCGCACCGCCCACAGCGAGGTCGTCGACACTCCCGCGACCCTCGACGAAGCGCTCGACCGGTTCGGACCGACCTGGGTGGTCAAGGACGACGGTCTTGCTGCCGGTAAGGGCGTCGTCGTCACCACCGAGCGCGCCGCCGCCCGCGACCACGCCGCCGAGATCCTCGAGAACGGGCACCCCGTCCTGCTGGAGTCCTTCCTCGACGGCCCCGAGGTCTCGCTGTTCTGCCTCGTCGACGGCGAGACGGTCGTGCCGCTGCTCCCGGCGCAGGACCACAAGCGCGTCGGCGAGGGCGACACCGGCCCCAACACCGGCGGCATGGGCGCCTACACTCCGCTGCCGTGGCTGCCCGAGGGCAGCGTCGAGCGGATCGTCTCCGAGGTCGTCGAGCCCGTCGCGGCCGAGATGGTGCGCCGCGGATGCGGTTTCTCCGGACTGCTCTACGCGGGTCTGGCGATGGGTGCCGAGGGCCCGGCCGTGGTCGAGTTCAACTGCCGTTTCGGCGACCCGGAGACCCAGGCCGTGCTCGCCCTGCTCGAGTCCCCGCTGGGCGAGGCCCTGAACGCGGTCGCCACCGGTACGCTCGCCGAGCTCCCGCCGCTGCGCTGGAAGGACGGCGCCGCGGTGACAGTGGTGCTCGCCGCCGAGTACTACCCGTCCACTCCGCGCACCGGCGACGTGATCACCGGCGCCGAGGGCGACACGGTGCTGCACGCCGGCACCAGGCGCCGCGAGGACGGCGCGCTGGTCTCCGCAGGTGGACGCGTGCTCAACGTGATCGGTGTGGGTGCCGATCTCGCATCCGCGCGCGAGGCTGCCTATGATCGGCTCGCCGACGTGAAGCTGCCGGGCGGTCACTTCCGCCGCGACATCGGTCTGGCGGCCGTCGAGGGCCGGATCTCGGTCTAGCGTCTCACCCTCGTCCTTCACCTTGCACCTACCGAGTGTATGTTGCACACTCGGTGCATCTTTGATGCCGCCAGGGGTGACTGCATGGTTTCTCGAAGACGAACGCCGACGCTGGACCCGACACCGCTACGGCACCACCACGTCGTCGTCCACGGGTTGCCGGACGACGTCCTCGTCGAGCGCGACGTGCCCATCCGGACGGGCGACGGCACCGTACTGAGAGCTGACGTCTACCGCCCTGCCGGCTCCGGTGCGCAGGAGCGCTGCCCCGTGCTGGTCACCGTCACCCCCTACGGCAAGGACGCCGGTGTCGACCGTTATCCCGTCGACTTCGACGAACTCGCCGAATCCGGCAACCACGTCGGCGATCTCGAGATCAGCGACTGCACCTCCTTCGAAGCGCCCGACCCCGCCTACTGGGTTCCTCGCGGTTACGTCCTCGTCGTCGCGGACATGCGCGGTTACCACGCCAGCGGCGGACGTCCCCGACTGCTGCTCGGCCGGGCCGCGCTCGACTGCGCCTCCGTCGTGGAATGGGCCGGCGATCAGGAGTGGAGCAACGGCCGGGTCGGCCTCGCCGGTGCCGACTATCTCGCCACGCTGCAGTGGTACACCGCCGCGCTCGATCCGCCCGGTCTCGCGGCCATCGCGCCCTGGGAGGGGGTGAGCGATCCCTGCCGCGACATCCTTACCCAGGGCGGCATCCCCGAGACCCGTTACAGCGCGTTCTGGTACAGCGCGATGAACACGGGGGCCCGCTGCGGTGCCGCCTCTCTCCGGCGGTTCACCCCGTGGCTGCTGCGCCGGTTCCCCGACTTCTTCCGCCACGTCGCTCCGCCGCCCCGGCTCGAGGACATCACCGTGCCCGCCCTGGTCGGGGTCTCGTGGTCCGATCAGGGCCCGCGGGCCCGCGGTTCGGTCGAGGGCTACCGCCGCATCGGGTCGGAGCACAAGTGGCTCTACACCCACGGCCGGAAGATGTGGCAGACCTTCTACGGCAACGAGGCCCTCGACTACCAGCGACGATTCTTCGACCGCTTCCTCAAGGAGGAGGACAACGGCTTCGAGGACACCCCGCGCATCCGCCTCGAGACCCGCCACGACCTGCGGACCTATTCCGAACGCCTCGAGTCCGAGTGGCCGGTCCCCGACACCCGTTACGTCGCACTCCACCTCGACCACGCGAACGCCGACCTGAGCACCACCCCGTGCGAGAGCCGCCAGTTCCGCCGCACCTTCCCCGTCGCGGGCGACGAACTCGTCTTCACCCACACCTTCGACGAGGACACCGAGATCACCGGCCACGCGGCGCTACGTCTGTGGGTGCAGGCGAAGGACGCCAACGACATGGACCTGTTCGTCGGGCTGGCCAAGCGCGACGAGCACGGCCGCGACGTGTGGTTCGAAGGCCACGGCGGCTACGAGAAGGGATTCGTCGCCCACGGATGGATGCGGGTCTCGCGGCGGGCGCTGGACCCGGAGGCCTCCACCGCCTACCGGCCCGTCCACGACCGGACGAAGTACTGGCCGTTGCTGCCCGAGCAGATCGTGCCGGTCGACATCGAGATCATGCCGCACAGCACCTTCTTCGAGGCCGGATCGAGCCTCGTGCTCGTCATCGCCGGCCACGACCTCGACGAGAACCCGCGCGTCGGGCACGACCGCACCATCAACAAGGGCTTCCACATCGTGCACGCCGGCGGACAGTTCGACTCCCATCTGCTGTTGCCCATCGTGCCGCAGCCGGAGCCGGAAGCCGACGAGGCGGCCACCGACGCGGAGGTCGCGCCCGTGAAGGTCGTCGATCGTCAGGACTATCCGATCGCGTGGGGCGCCCTCACCCGACTTCAGCGCGTCCGGCTCTGACGAACGACGCGGGCGTACTACCGTCGTCGACGTGCGCCCCGAATCCCAACGCTCCGGTATCGAGACGTTCCATGTCATGGATGTGTGGAAGGCGGCCGCCGAGCGGCAGCGCTCCCACGGCGACGTCCTGAGTCTCGCCGCCGGACAACCGTCGACCCCCGCACCCGCTCCCGTGCTCCGCGCCGCCAACCTCGCGATCGACGCCGAACTGCTGGGTTACACGGAGACCTTCGGCATCCTGCCGCTACGCGAGGAGATCGCGGCGTACCACCGCCACAAGTACGGCATCGACGTCGACGCGGACGACGTCGTCGTCACCACCGGCTCGTCCGGCGCCTTCACCCTGGTGTTCCTCGCGGCCTTCGACGTCGGCGACACCGTGGTCGTCGCCCGCCCGGGCTACCCGGCCTACCGCAACACCCTCGCCGCGCTCGGCTGTCGCGTCGTCGAACTCGACTGCGGCCCACAGACCCGCTACCAGCCCACCGTCGCGATGCTCGAGGAACTCGACGCTCCGCCCGCGGGAATCGTCGTCGCCAGCCCCGCCAACCCGACCGGCACGATGATCGAACCGTCCGAACTCGCGGCGCTCGCACGCTGGTGCGACGAGCACGGCAGCCTGCTCGTCTCCGACGAGATCTATCACGGCATCGAATTCGATACGCCCGGCTCACCCGCGACCTCCACGGCCTGGGCGACCTCCCGCGAATCCGTAGTGATCGGCTCGGTGTCGAAGTACTTCTCGATGACCGGCTGGCGGCTCGGCTGGATGCTCGCCCCCGAGAGGATGCGGCCGGCCCTGCAGCGACTCGCGTCGAACATGACGGTGTGCCCGCCGTCGATCTCCCAGTTCGCGGCGATCGAGGCGTTCGGGACCGAGGCCCGCACCGAACTCGACGGGCACGTCTCCCGCTACGCCGTGAACCGGGAACTGCTGCTCGAAGGGCTACCGGACCTCGGCATCACGAAACTCGCACCGGCCGACGGCGCGTTCTACGTGTACGCCGATATCGGGCATCTGCTCGACGGGGAGAACTCGACCGCGTGGTGCGCCCGGCTGCTGCACGACACCGGTCTCGCGCTCGCACCGGGCGTCGACTTCGACACCGTGCGCGGCGACGGCACCGTGCGACTGTCGTTCGCGGGATCGACCGCCGACGTCACCGCGGCGCTCGACCGGCTGGCGGGATGGCTGCCCGTCTCGTGATCACCGCCCGTCGGCGATGATCCGCGCGATGTTCCGTTCGGCCAGCGCCGCGATGGTCAGCGACGGGTTCGCGGTGCCGGTGCTGCCCGGGATCAGCGCACCGTCGACGACGTAGAGACCGGGATGGCCGTGCACGCGGCCGTAATCGTCGGTCGCCTCGCCGAGCACCGCACCGCCGAGCGGATGCGCAGTGAAGGTCGCGTTGACGTCCTCGGCCATCGGCGATGCGCCCGGGATCGTGCCACCGGCCTGTGCCATCGCGTTGTGCACGGCCCGCAGGGCGTCGACGCTCTCGCGTTCGCCACCGGCCGGCCAGTTCACAACCGCTCGATCGGCACCCGGGTCGTACGCGAAGTCGGCGCGGGTGGGGTCGAGGGTCATGCCGAGGGAGGCGAGCATCCCGACGTCCTTCGCGGTGCCCGCGACGAACCAGTTCTCGAGGCTCAGCGGCAGACCGGACTCGTCGACGATCCGCGACGCCGACGGCGCGCCCTGGTCGCCGCCGAAACCTTCGGTGAGCGCGAACGAGCGGACGAGCACCGCGTCGCCGTTGGTGCCCCATCCCCGGCCGACACGCTCGTCGAGGTTCGGCAGCGAACCGGTGTGCCGGGCCTTGACGAGCAGTTCGGTGGTGCCGATCGATCCGGCGCCGAGGACGAGGCGGTCGCACGTGATCGTGGTGGTGCGCAGCACCGCCCCCGTCGGGTCGACGGCCTGCACGTCGAGCCGGTAGCGGCCGTCGCCGTCCTGACCGATCGCAAGCACCCGGTGACCGTGGCACACCAGGGTGCGCCCGGTGGCTTCTGCCGCCGGGATGTAGTTCTGCGTGAGATCGAACTTCGCGCCGTTCGAGTTGCCGAGATTGCTCTCGCCCGCGACGGCCGACCGGCGGACCGAGCCGGCGAGTTCGGCGCGCACGACGTCCCAGTCCCAGATGCCGTCGATGCGGTGCGGGCTGTAACCGGCGGCGCGCGCGTCGTCGTCCCACCGCCGCGAATGCGTGAACTCGGCGGCGTTGTAGATGTCGTCGGGCATCGGGTCGAGGCGCAGCATCGAGCGCACCTTCGGGTACCAGGTGGACGTCATCTCGTCGTAGGACAGACGTCCGCCGAAGACGTGCTCGAAGAAGTGCCGTTCGGGAGCGATCATCACCCCGGTGAACACGATCGATCCGCCGCCCACCGCGGCGCCGCGCCACACCGATATGTTCGGGTAGTCGACCACGTCGAGGACGCCGGCGAAGTCGTCGCACACCACCGGGATGCCCGTCGGCCCGGTGAAATGGGTGCGGTGGTGGTAGCCGCGACCATCGGCGAGCAGGTCGGTCGTGAAGATCTCGCGGTGCGGGTCGCGGGGCCAGCGCATGCCGCGCTCGAGCATCGTGACGCGGTTGCCGGCCTCGGCCAGGCGCAGCGCGGCGACGCTCGCACCGAAACCGGAGCCCACCACGACGACCTCGGAATGCGCCGGCGGGGCGGGCGGCGGAACGAACAGTTCGGGCACGAGACGGCGGTACTCGTCGACCCCGACGGGCAGCGCATCCGCACGCGGGAGGCCGAGACCGGACAGGCCCGGGGCCGCGGCGCCGGCACCCGCCAGGGCGGCCCCGAGAAGCGATGCCTGCAGAAAGCGTCGACGTCTCATCCGGTACGGCTCCGATCGTTCGATGACCTACTCGCGGGGCGGCGCCCGCCGAGGACTCGACACGCGCGGGCGGGCGCAATGGTACCGGTTGGTCTCCAATTCCGTTTTCCCCTGGTGAGACGCTCGGGACTGTCACCATGAGAAGGTGTCGATTGCTGCGACCCCGAAGGGCGAACGGCGCCGTCAGGCGCTGGTCGAGGCAGCGGCCGACCTCATCCTCGAAGGGGGGATCGACGCCGTCCGGCACCGGGCCGTCGCCACCCGCGCGGGCCTGCCGCTCGCGTCGACCACCTACTACTTCGAATCGCTCGACGACCTCGTCGCATGCGCGGTCGACTACAACAGCGAGCGGGAACTCGACGCGATGCGCGAGCGCGTCCGCGACATCGAGCCGCTCCCGCGCAGCCTCGAGGGCACGGCCGATCTCATCGTCGAACTGCTCATCGGACCGCGGGACTGCGACGGCGGCATCGACCGCGAACGCCTGATCTCCCGGTACGAACGGTGCGTCGCCACGGCCCGCTATCCGGAACTGCGCGACGTGCAGGTCCGCATGCGCGAACAGATCGACCACCTGCTCACCGACCTGCTCGAACGCTGCTGCCGATCGGTGCGGCCCCGCGAGGTGCGCCGGCTCGTGGCGGTCGTCGACGGCGCGGTCCTCGGCGGACTGGGCGAGCTCGATCCCGACCCGCGCTCGCTCGCGCGCGGCATCCTGCTCGACGTCGTCGAGACCGTCGCGCCCCCGGTCGAGGATTGAGGTCGGGGAATGTGGGAGCAGACCCGGACCGTAAACTCACTTGTGTGAGCCACATCCCCAACGTCCTCGCCACCCGCTACGCCAGCCCCGAACTCCGGGACCTGTGGTCGCCCGAGTACAAGATCGTGCTCGAGCGGCAGCTGTGGCTCGCGGTGCTGCGGGCGCAGGCCGAACTCGGGATCGACGTTCCCGCCGAGGCGATCGCCGACTACGAACGCGTGGTCGAGCAGGTCGACCTCGAGTCCATCGCACAGCGCGAACGCGTCACCCGTCACGACGTCAAGGCTCGCATCGAGGAGTTCAACGCCCTCGCCGGTCACGAGCACGTCCACAAGGGCATGACCAGCCGCGACCTCACCGAGAACGTCGAGCAGCTGCAGATCCTGCGGTCGCTCGAGCACGTCCACTCCCACGGTGTCGCCGTGGCCGCACGCCTCGCCGAGCGCGCCACCGAGTACGCCTCGCTCGTCATGGCCGGTCGCTCGCACAACGTCGCGGCGCAGGCCACCACCCTCGGCAAGCGTTTCGCGTCGGCCGCCGACGAGCTGCTCATCGCGCTGCAGCGCGTCCGGGAACTGATCGCCCGCTACCCCCTGCGCGGGATCAAGGGCCCCATGGGCACCGCACAGGACATGCTCGACCTACTCGGCGGTGATTCCGCCAAGCTCGCGCAGCTCGAGCAGAAGGTCGCGCAGCATCTCGGCTTCGCGAACGTCTTCACCAGCGTCGGCCAGGTCTACCCGCGTTCGCTCGACCACGACGTGCTCTCCGCGCTCGTGCAGGTCGGCGCCGGCCCCGCGTCGTTCGCCCACACCATCCGGCTCATGGCCGGCCACGAACTCGTCACCGAGGGCTTCCAGCCCGGCCAGGTGGGGTCGTCCGCCATGCCGCACAAGATGAACACCCGCTCGTGCGAGCGCGTCGACGGCCTGCAGGTCGTCCTGCGCGGGTACGCGTCGATGGCCGCCGAACTCGCCGGCGCGCAGTGGAACGAGGGCGACGTCTTCTGCTCGGTCGTCCGGCGTGTGGCCCTGCCCGACGCCTTCTTCGCGATCGACGGCCAGATGGAGACCTTCCTGACGGTCCTCGCGGAGTTCGGTGCCTACCCGGCGGTGATCGAGAAGGAACTCGTGCGGTACCTGCCGTTCCTCGCGACGACCAAGGTCCTCATGGCCGCGGTCCGGGCCGGGGTGGGTCGCGAGACCGCACACGAGGTCATCAAGGAGCACGCGGTCTCCGTCGCACTCGCGATGCGCGAGGAGGGTCGCGAACCCGATCTGCTCGACCGTCTCGCCGCCGACGGCCGACTTCCGCTCGACCGCGCCGCGCTCGACGCGGCACTGGCCGACCGGGAGGTCTTCGCCGGAGCAGCGGTCGCGCAGGTCGAAGCGGTCGTCGCGGCGGTGCAGGACCTCGTAACGCAGTATCCGGAAGCAGCGAAGTACACGCCGGCGCCGATTCTGTAGGAAGCCGATTCGACAGGAATCACGGGAACCGACTGCCGGGGGGAGTGTCCGATGGGGGTGGCGGTATCAGCAGGGGAGAACGAAGTGTCGGTGAAACCGGGAAATACGGGTCGGGTGCGTGACGCAGCGCGAACACGCACCGCGCTGCTCGATGCGGCGCGCGAGGTGTTCCTGCGCGACGGATACGCGGCGGCGGCCACGGAGGAGATCGTCTCGGTCGCGGGGGTGACGCGCGGTGCGCTCTACCACCACTTCGCAGACAAGCGCGATCTGTTCCGCGGCGTCATCGAACGCATCCAGAAGGAGGCGGAGAGCTCCCTGGTCCCGGCCGAACCGGTCGAGGACCCCTGGGAGGGCTTCACCCAGGCCGTGCTCGCCTCGCTCGACGCCGTCTACGATCCCGCGACCCGCCGGCTGCTGCTCATCGAAGCCCCCGCGGTCCTCGGTTGGGCCGAGGTCCGCGAGACCCACCGGCATTCCTCGCTGAAGGCCATCGAGCGCATGCTCGTCACCCTCGATCCCGACACCTACGAGGCGTCGCGCACGCGGACGTCGGTGCTCGCGCATCTGCTCGTCGCGGCCGTCGAGGAAGCGATGCTGTGCCTCGCGCACAGCGACGATCCGGTGCGCGACCGTCCTGCGGTGCAGGGCGAACTGCTGCGCCTGCTCGAAACCGCGCGCGGACCGGCGCGTGCGGAGGAGTCCACGCCACGGTGACGGACTGCATCTTCTGCGCCATCGTGGCCGGGCAGTCGCCGGCCAGCGTCGTACTCGACGAACCCGACGTGCTCGCATTCATGGACATCCGCCCGTTCACCCCGGGTCACCTGCTCGTGATCCCGAAGCGGCACGCCTCCGGACTGGCACAGCTCGATCCCGACGACGGAGCGAAGGTGTTCGCGGCGGGGCAACGGATCGCCACGGCGATGCGCGCGTCCGACCTCCCGATCGAAGGCGTGAACTTGTTCCTCGCCGACGGCGTGGCCGCCGGCCAGGAGGTCTTCCACGTCCATCTGCACCTCGTTCCGCGCAGGGCCGGGGACGGCTTCGGGATCCGCGCCGACTGGCGGACACCGAATCGGACCGTGCTCGACGGCACGGCCGCCACCATCCGCACCGCCGTGGAGACACACCGGTCGTGATGCAGTGACAGGTGCATACGTTCAGCCGATCGCGCCGGTCGGCGGGTCGCTCGCGTGGTCCGCACTGGTGGCGGTACTCCCGCTGTTGACCATGCTCGTCCTGCTCGCCGTCTTCCGGCTGCGGTCGCATTCGGCCGCGGGAATCGCGGTGGTCGTGGCCCTGATCGTGGGCACCGCCGTCTACGGCATGCCGGTCGGCTCTGCGCTCAGCGCCGGTGTCGAAGGTGCGGTCTTCGGTCTCTTCCCGATCATGTGGACGGTGGTCAACGCCGTCTGGGTGTACCGGCTCACCGTCGAATCCGGGCACTTCGACGTCCTCACCCGCGCCTTCGGTCGAATATCCCCGGATCCGCGGATCCTGACCATCGTCATCGCCTTCCTGTTCGGCGCGCTGCTCGAGGCGGTCGCCGGTTTCGGCACCCCCATCGTCGTCGCGACCGTCGTGCTCATCGGTGCCGGTCTGCCGCCGGTGCGTGCTGCTGCGGCGTCGCTGCTCGCCAACTCGGTCGTCACCCCGCTCGGCGTCATGGGCACACCGATCCTGACGATGTCGCGCGTGTCGGAGATCCCGATCGACGAGATCGGACCGGTCGTCGCGCGTCAGGTCTGCCTGCTCGCGGTGTTCGTCCCGCTCGTGCTGGTCGCGGTGGTCGGCGGGTGGCGCGGTGTCCGCGAGACGTGGCCGGTCGCGCTCATCGTCGGACTCGCCTTCGGCGCCGCCCAGTTCGTGTGCGCGAGCTACCTCACCGTGGGGCTGAGCAACATCGCCGGCGCCGTGGCCGGTCTGCTCGTGCTGCTGGTCGCGGTGAAGGTGCACCCCACGCATCGGGAGGCCCGCCGGGCCGCGGCCGACCGGATCCACGACTCGCGACGACGCGTCGTCGAGGCGTTCGCCCCCTACGCGCTGATCGTGGTCGTCTTCCTCGTCAGCCGGTTCGGTCCGGTGGCGTCGCTGCTGTCGAACGCGAGCCTGTCGTTCCCCTGGCCGGGTGTGGACGTGACCACGGCCGACGGGGACGTTCCCACCGCGGAGACCTTCACCATCGATCTGCTCACCGCCCCGGGCAGCCTCGTCTTCGTCGCCGCGCTGCTGTCGATGCCGGTGCTGAAGGTCGCGGTGGCCGACGCGGTGCGATGCTTCGTCGCGGCGGTCGTGCAGTTGCGGTGGTCGTTCGCGACGGTGATGGCGGTCCTCGCGCTCGCGTACGTGATGAACCTGTCCGGGCAGACCGCCACGATCGGCGGTTTCCTCGCCGGTGCGGGCGTGGCGTTCGCGTTGTTGTCGCCGGTGCTCGGCTGGCTCGGCGTCGTGGTCACCGGCTCGAACACCGCCTCCAACGCGATGTTCGGCAGCCTGCAGGTCGCCGCGGCCCAGCAGTCGGGACTCGACCCGACCGTGCTGGTCGCCGGGAACATGGCCGGCGGCACCACCGGCACCCCGATCGCACTGCAGAACCTCGCGCTGGTGTCGTCGGTGAAGGGACTGTCCGGCAAGGACGGACTGCTCATGCGCCGGATCTGGCCGCTGAGCATCGCCGGTCTCGCGGTGCTCGCCGTCCTCGTGTGGCTGCAGTCCACCTCGGTACTGGGCTGGATGGTGCCCTGACGCTGCAGTTGTGCAGTGACGAACGTCGGCGTGCCGCGAATGCCTGTTTCGTCGGGGTGCACTAGCGTTGTCCGAGTGGTTCGTGCACAACCGATACTGACCCCGCTCACCGAAGCGGCGATCTTCCTCGTCGTCACCGTCGACGAGGGCGCAGAGGACACCGTGCGGGATCTGCTCGAAGATCTCTCGGGCCTGCGCCGCTCGGTCGGTTTCCGCATCCCGGAGGGCGGACTGTCGGTCGTCACCGGCATCGGCTCGGACATGTGGGACCGGCTGTTCGACGGCCCCCGGCCCGCCGGACTGCATCCGTTCGTCCCGCTCGACGGCGGTCGGCACCAGGCACCCTCGACCCCCGGCGACCTGCTGTTCCACCTCCGCGCGTCGACGATGGACCTGTGCTTCGAACTCGCCGCGAAGATCAACGATCGGCTGCGCGGAGCGGCGCGGGTCGTCGACGAGACCCACGGCTTCCGTTATTTCGAACGCCGCGACCTACTCGGCTTCGTCGACGGCACGGAGAACCCCGAGGACGACGAGGCCGTCGAGGCGGCCCTGGTCTCCGACGAGGATCCGGACTTCGCCGGCGGTAGCTACGTCGTCGTCCAGAAGTACCTGCACGACCTCGCGTCGTGGAACTCGTTGACCGTCGAGGAGCAGGAGCGGGCGATCGGCCGGACCAAGCTCGACGACATCGAGCTCGACGACGAGACCAAACCCGCGAATTCGCACGTCGCGCTGAACGTGATCGTCGACGAGAACGGGGTCGAGCAGCAGATCGTGCGCGCGAACATGCCGTTCGGCAGCTTCGGCGCCGACGAGTTCGGCACCTACTTCATCGGTTACTCGGCCACTCCGGAGGTGACCGAGCAGATGCTGCGCAACATGTTCCTGGGCAGCCCGCCCGGCAACACCGACCGCATCCTGGACTTCTCCACCGCGGTGACGGGCTCGCTGTTCTTCTGCCCCTCGCTGGAGTTCCTCGAAGATCTTCCGCCGTCACCGGCGGAAATTCCCTCACATGAAGATTCGAGTGCCTCGACCGCCGGCCGGCCGGCCGACGGATCACTCGGAATTGGCGCTCTGCGAAGGAGTTCGACCCTGTGAACAATCTGTATCGCGACCTCGCCCCGATTTCCGAGGCAGCATGGACCGAGATCGAGGAGGAGGCCGCGCGCACCTTCAAGCGACACGTCGCGGGGCGCACCGTGGTCGACTTCTCCGGACCGCACGGCACCGACTTCGCGGCGGTGGGTCTCGGCCGCACCCGTGAGATCGAGCCCCCGGCCGCCGGGGTGCGGGCACGCCAGCACCGCGTCGCGCCGGTCGTCGAACTGCGGGTGCCGTTCACCCTGTCGCGCGAGGAGATCGACAGCGTCGAGCGCGGTTCCCGCGACATCGACCTCGACCCCGTCAAGGAAGCGGCCCGCCAGATCGCCTTCGCCGAGGACCGCGCGATCTTCGAGGGCTACGCGGCCGCGGGTATCGAGGGCATCCGGGCGTCGTCGTCGAACCCGTCCCTGCAGCTACCCGAGGATCCCCGCGACTTCCCGGAGATCATCAGCCAGGCGTTGTCGCAGCTGCGACTGGCGGGTGTGGGTGGCCCGTACTCGATCCTGCTCGGCGCCGACGAGTACACCAAGGTCAGCGAGACGTCCGACCACGGCTACCCGATCCGCGAACAGCTGCGCCGCCTCATCGACGGCGATCTCATCTGGGCCCCGGCGATCGACGGCGCGTTCGTGCTGACCACGCGCGGCGGCGACTACGACCTGCAGGTCGGTCAGGATCTGTCGATCGGCTACCTCTCGCACGACGCCGAGACGGTGAACCTGTACTTCCAGGAGTCGTTCACCTTCCTCGTCTACACCGGCGAGGCCTCGGTTCCGCTGGTGCCGACGACGCTCGAACTCCCGCGCTGAGCCGGTCCCGGGGCGTCCGCGTGTGCGGCGCCCCGGGCCACCGACCGTCCGGCCGGATCACGACGGCACCGGCGCGGGTTTTCCACGATCGTCCTGCTGTGCTGGGTGGCCTTCCGCCGCCGTCGCGGTTGCGGCAGCTACCGATCTGTCAGAGTGCTCCGGCCTTCAACGCCGCCGCGTTGACGCGGACGAGCGCGGCGTGCAGGTCCTGGAGTTCGTCGAGCCCGACACCGAGGGCATCGACGACCTGTCCCGGCACCGACTCGGCCTCGGCACGCAGCGCCCGTCCGGCGTCGGTGAGTTCGAGGACGAGTTGCCGTTCGTCGGCCACGCTGCGTGCGCGGGTGATCAGGCCCAGCGCCTCGAGTCGCTTGAGCAGCGGAGACAGCGTGGGGGAGTCGAGCTGGAGCAACTGCCCCACCTCCTTGCTCGTCAGCGGCGAGCGTTCCCACAGGGCGAGCATCACCAGGTACTGCGGGTGGGTCAGGCCCAGCCTGTCGAGGATCGGTCGATAGACCGCGAGCACGGCGCGGTTCGCCACGGCGAGCGCGAAACACACCTGCCGCTCCAGCGCGAGAGGATCATCGCCGGAAGCGGGGAGGTGGGTGGCCGGGGACTCGACGCTCATGAACCGACGATACCGAACCGGTATGCCCCGGCCCGGGCTCTCCCTGGTGCGACGATCCTCACGGGTCGTAGTCGGGATAGGTCGTGTGCAGCCTCAGGTAGCCGGTGACGTTCTCGCGCAACCACCCTTCGCTCTCCTCCGGCGTCACGCCGTCGCAGACCGCGTCGCCCTCGATGCAGATCCGTTCGACGGCGATCGTGCCGAAGTCGTCGCGACCACCGCCGAGCGTGATGCCCGGGACGACCTCGCCCGGGAACAGCGTTTCGACTCCCCGGGTGTCGCGCGGGTCGGAGTACAGCACACCGCTGATCCGCTCCGGCGGCACCGAACCGTCGGCCGCGATCTCGGCGAGGACGTCGCCGGCGATCGACGCGCCCTGCGAGTAACCGAGGACGACGAGCTCGCTGTCGGGGCACGAACCGTGCCGGACAGTGATCGTCTCGCGCAGGCGCTGGTGCCCGATCCTCTTGGACTCGTCGTAGGCGAGACGCCCCGACCCCTCGCTCGACCCGGACTCGGGCACCGGAACCACGACGGCGGGATAGCGGATGTGCTCGACCACCGTGCCGGGCGCCGCGTATCGCGCCGAGATCTTCGCGAGGGGCGAGTCGGGATCGATCGAATCCGGGGTGTCGAGGTTGCGGGTTCCGTCGACCGCGATGACGAACCGCTCCGGGCACGGGCGGAAGGTCTCCGCGCCGGCGGTGGACGCGGTGCCGGCAGTGGCAGCGGCGGCGACAGGTCCGGTCAGGCCGAGGGCGAGGCCTGCGATGATCGCCAGGGCACGACGGCAAGCGAAGTCGGACATGCAGTCTCCTGTGATCGATCCCGACACCGATGACTACCGCACGAGAATATCGTCCGATTTGACGTATTTCTCGTCGGAGAACCGCTACTTCGAGTGTAGTTGGTTACAAAGTCACAGACCGAACGTTCGGAATTCGAGGGCGATCGGTCAGGAGAGTCCGGTGCTCCGCAGGGTGATGTTGAGGCGCCCCGCGGTGAGTCCGCAGCGGGCGCTGCCGGTGTCCGGATACACGACCGGCACCCCGTGATACGCGAATCGCGACGGCCCACCGAAGACGAACAGGTCGCCGGATTCGAGACGCACGTCGGTGTAGGGCCGGCCGCGCGACTCGGTGTTGCCGAACCGGAACAGGCAGGCATCCCCGAGGCTGAGCGACACGATCGGCGCGCTCACCCGCTCGTCCTTGTCCTGGTGCATGCCCATCCGCGCGTCGCGGTCGTAGAAGTTGATCAGCGCGGTGTCGGGCTCGTACCTGTTCCCGGCCGCCGGATCGTCGTAGGCATCGGCGACGGCACGTCGCCCGAGTTCGACGAGCCGGTCGGGTAGCGGTGGAACGGGAGCCTCGTCGACGTCGATCGCGGTGCGGGTGTAGCGGTACGGCGACCAGTGCCATCCGAGGCACACCGTGCTCACCGACATCCGTCCGCCACCCGGCAGCAGGGTGTGCCGCATCGGCGCCGGTGGGCGCGCCCATTCACGACACAGCTCGACGAGCTCGCGCTGTTCGTCCGGGCCGAGCCAGTCGGGCACGTGCACGGCGCCCGGCGCGATCTCGCGTCGCGGACGGGAGACGGAGAACAATTCGTCCATCCGGGTGCTCGACCTCCGTGCGTGTGGGCGGTACCTACAGCCGGTGATACGTGTAGACAGGTTCCGTACCAACTGTGCCGCACGGGACGGCACTGCGATTCGACGGGGAGGTATCAGCGATGAAGGTCGAAGGCAGAGTGGCCGTCGTGACCGGCGGGGGCGGCGGAATCGGCGGCGCCATCGCTGCCGGCCTCGTCGAGCGAGGTGCACGAGTGGTGGTCGCCGACCTCGACGAACACGCGGCGCAGCGCGTCGTCACGGCGCTCCGGGAGAAGACCCCGGGCAGCGCCGTCGCGGTGGCGGCGGACGTCTCCGACGACGAACACATCCGCGGGCTCGTCGAGCGCGCCGAAGCGGAGTTCGGTCCCGTGGACCTGTACTTCGCCAATGCGGGTGTCACCGGTGTGCCCGGACTGGAGATCGAGGACTCGGTCTGGGAACAGTCCTTCGACGTCAACCTGCGCGCACACATCCGTGCGGCGCGACTGCTGGTACCCCGATGGGTCGAACGCGGCGAGGGCTATTTCGTCAGCACGGCGTCGGCGGCCGGCCTGCTCACACAGATCGGCTCGGCCACCTACTCGGTCACCAAGCACGCGGCCGTCGGTTTCGCCGAGTGGCTGTCGGTGACCTACGGCGACAAAGGTGTGAGGGTGAGCTGCCTGTGCCCGATGGGCGTCAACACACCTCTGCTGTACTCGGGGGACGCATCCGGGCACGCGCTCGGTGAACTCGCCACCCGGGCCGTCACGACCGCCGGTGCGGTGCTCGAACCCGCGGACGTCGCGGAGACGGTGTTCGCCGCGATGGAGGAGGAGCATTTCCTGATCCTTCCGCACCCGGAGGTCCTCGAGATGTACCGGAACAAGGGCGCCGACTACGACCGGTGGTTGCGCGGCATGCGTCGCTATCGTCAGGCCCTCGAGGAGTCGACTCCCACCGATTCGTGAAATCGGTGCCCCTGCCGCCGGTGGTGTCCTAACGTCACCGGTCATGACATCCGTCGACACCGTTCGCGGCCCTCTCGACACGGGTCGTCTGGGCAGAGTCCTCATGCACGAGCACGTCTTCGTACTCGGCGAGGAGATCCGCACCAACTTTCCCGACTACCCGAGCCCATGGGACGAGGACGAACGCGTCGACGACGCGGTCGCGAAGTTGAGCGCGTTGTCGGAGCGCGGCATCGACACGATCGTCGATCCCACGGTGGTCGGTCTCGGCCGGTACATCCCGCGCATCCAGCGCGTCGCCGAACGGGTGGACATCTCCATCGTCGTCGCGACCGGTCTGTACACCTACAACGACCTGCCGTTCCAGTTCCACAACGTCGGACCGGGGCTTCTGGTGGACGGACCGGAGCCGCTCACCGAACTGTTCGTGAAGGACATCCGCGAGGGCATCGCCGGCACGGGGGTGCGTGCCGGAATGCTCAAGTGCGCCATCGAGCTTCCGGGACTCACGCCGGGGGTCGAGCGCGTGATGCGAGCGGTAGGGCAGGCGCACGTCGAGACCGGCGTGCCGATCACGGTGCACACCAACCCGCACACCGGGTCGGGGGAGGTGGCACAACGCGTGCTCGCGGAGGAAGGTGCCGACCTCACCAAGGTGGTGATCGGGCACAGCGGTGATTCGACCGATCTGGACTACCTGCGTCGCATCGCCGACGCCGGTTCGATTCTCGGGATGGACCGCTTCGGCCTCGACCTGCTGTTGCCGTTCGAGCAGCGCGTCGACACGGTGGTCGCGCTCGTGGAGGCCGGTTACAGCGAGCGCATGGTGCTCTCGCACGATGCGTCGTGCTTCATCGACTGGTTCCCGCACGACGTGAAGCAGGCCGCCGTGCCCAACTGGAACTACAACCACATCAGCGACGAGGTACTGCCGGCCCTGCGCGAACGGGGCGTGACCGACGAGCAGATCACCACGATGCTCGTGGACAATCCGCGGCGGATCTTCGAACGCTGAAACGACGCAGGCCGCGTCGGGCAGCGCCCGGGACACTCAGGCGGCATCGTGCAGCACCAGGCCGAGGGTGCGACGCAGGCCCGAACGGACGGTGCTCACGCCGTGCCGGACCGGCGCCCGCGACCATCCACGCGCCGAGCGGATCGGTCGGTCGCGGGTGGTGAAGATCAGGGCGTGGCCTCGCTCGAGCACGGTGACGGTGCCCCGCGACTGCGCGCGGGGTCGTTGTTCGACCAGCAGGAACTCGCCGCCGGTGTAGTCGACGCCCGCCCGGTCGAGCCCGATCACGACCTGCAGTGGGAACACGAGGTCGCCGTAGAGATCGCGGTGCAGGGCGTTCCAGTCGCCGGTGGTGTAGCGCAGCATCAGCGGGGTGGGGTCGGTCTGGCCGGCCGCGTGGCACATGTCGAGCCAGTCGTCGAAGTCGTCGGGCCAGGGTGCCGGATCGCCGAGGCGTTCGGCCCACGAGCGCGCGACGGCGAGCAGCTGCCGGTAGAACGCCGAGCGCAGGTGTGCGACGGCGTCGGGGACGGGTGAGCCGAAGTACTTGTAGGTGCCGTGTCCGTACCGGTAGCGGCTCATGTCGACCGTGGTGCGAAAGCGGGCGTCGTCGTTCCACAGGGCCGCGAGCTCGGCGCATTCGTCGTCGCTCAGCAGCGGCCCGGTGAGGACACAGCCGTTCTCGTCGAGCTCGCTCGTCGACTCGGGCAGGTTCAGTGCGTCGACGCGTGACTGCAGGCTGTCGATGGTCTTCACAGGGCTCTCCTCGATCGGGCGGGCAACATGGGCACAGGCCCTCGTAGGGAAGACGTCGCCGCCGTCGGGAATGTGAGTACCCGGAACCGGAAAGGATCAGCGCGGCCGGTCGTCGACGAGTTTGTGCAGCAGATCGGACAGTCGTGCGCGTTCGTCGGTGTCGAGCCGGTCGAACATCTCGACGGCGTCGGCATCGCGGGCCGAGGCCAGCTCGGCCCGGATCCTGCGGCCCTCGTCGGTCAGCCGTACGCAGACCGCGCGCCGGTCGGCGGGATCGGGGAGTCGCTCGGTCAGGCCCCGCGTCTCGAGGCGATCGACGACCTCGGTGGCCGAGCGGGGGACGATGCGCAGTTCCTTGGCCACGACGCCGAGGCGGATCGGGTCGTCGGCGCGTCCGATGACGTCGAGCGCCCGGTACTCGTGGGGTGACAATCCCCACGGCTGGAGGAGGTCGTGCCAGCGTCGGCGCAGCGTACGCGTGGTGGTGAGGAGCAGATCGCGCAGTGCGACGGGTGAATCCGACATAGTGGTCACACTACCTCACTTGACGGTTGCCACTCAATGAGGCAACCTCAATAAGTACGGAACACGAACCACGAATCGAGGTGGCGCACATGATGCAGCCCCCACCCACACTCGGCGGCAAGCCGGGCAGCCGCGGCAGGATCGACAAGAAGGATCTCGAACAGCTCCGCGAAGCCCCGGTGAGCCTGCGCCGTATCGGCGCCCTCTTCGCGCCCCACCGGTGGAAGATCACCCTCGTCGTCGCACTCATCATCGCCTCGTCGGTGATCTCCCTCGCGACCCCCTTCCTCGTCCGCGCCGTCATCGACGACGCCATCCCGCACCAGAACGTGAGCCTGCTGCTGTGGGCGGTCGGCGGCATGCTGGCCGTCACCGTCGCGAGCTCGCTCCTGTCCGTCGTCCAGACCTGGATCTCCACGACCGTCGGCCAGAACGTCATGCACGGTCTGCGCACCCGGGTCTTCTCCCACCTGCAGCGACAGTCGTTGAACTTCTTCACCCGCACCCGCGGCGGTGAGATCCAGTCGCGGCTGACCAACGACATCGGCGGCATGCAGTCCGTGGTCACCAACACCGCGACCTCGCTGGCGTCCAACGTCACCACCGTCGTCGGCACGGCGATCGCCATGGCGGTCCTCAGCTGGCGACTGGCCCTGCTCTCCCTGATCGTGCTCCCGCCGGCCATCTGGCTCACACGCCGGGTCGCACTCATGCGCCGCGCCGTCACCGCCCGTCAGCAGCGGCGCCTCGCCGACATGCAGTCGCAGATCGACGAAGGACTGTCGGTCAGCGGTGTGCTGCTCGTCAAGACGCTGGGCACCGGCCCGGCACTGTCCGACAAGTTCGCCCGCACGTCGGAGGAACTCGCCGATCTCGAGGTGCACGCGCAGTTGTCCGGCCGCTGGCGCATGGCCACGATGAACATCGTCTTCGCGGCGATCCCCGCGGTCCTCTATCTCGTCGCAGGTCTGCCGGCCACCTCGGGCGGCATGACGATCGGCACCCTGGTGGCCTTCACCGGCCTGCAGGGCGCGCTGTTCCGGCCGCTGATGAGCCTGCTCGACGTCGGTGTCTCCGTCACCAGTTCGCTGGCCCTGTTCAGCCGCATCTTCGAATACCTCGACCTTCCCGTCGACATCGACGACCCGCGCGATCCGGTGCCCGTCGACCCGACGACCGTCGCCGGCCGGGTGCGGTTCGAGAACGTGAGCTTCCGCTACGAAGGAGCGCACCGCAACGCGCTCGACGGGATCGACCTCGACGTCCCGGCAGGAGCGCAGGTCGCGCTCGTCGGCGAGACCGGCTCGGGCAAGACCACGCTCGGCTCGCTCGTCGCACGACTGTACGACCCGGTCGAGGGACGCGTGAGCATCGACGGCGTCGACCTGCGCGACATGCGGCTCGCCGATCTCGCCGGACTGGTCGGCGTGGTTTCGCAGGAGACCTACCTCCTCCACGCGACCGTCCGGGAGAACCTGCGCTACGCGAAGCCGGACGCGACCGACGACGAGATCGAGGCCGCGGCTCGCGCCGCGCACATCCACGACCTGATCGTCTCGCTGCCGGACGGCTACGACACCGTCGTCGGCGCCCGCGGACACCGCTTCTCGGGTGGCGAGAAACAGCGACTGGCGATCGCACGCACGCTCCTGCGCGACCCGCGTGTCCTCGTGCTCGACGAGGCGACCAGCGCCCTCGACAACGACACCGAGCACGCCGTGCAGCAGGCCCTCGACGCCGCGCGCAGCGGACGCACGACCATCACCATCGCGCACCGGCTCTCGACCGTGCGGAACGCCGACGAGATCGTGGTCCTCGATCGGGGCCGTATCGTCGAACGCGGAACGCACGACGACCTCGTCGCCCGCGGTGGCCGCTACGCAACCCTCGCCGCTCGTGCCGAGCGAGGCGAGGCCATCCCGTCGTCGCGGAGCGAGATCAGTCCTTCAGAGTGGCCGCGAGAGCGCGCCGCAGTTCGTTCCGGCTGATCTTGCCCACTCCCGTGACCGGGAAGGCGTCGACGAACCGCACCTTGTCGGGGATCTTGTACTCGGCCAGCCCTCGCTCCCTCAGGAACTTCTTGAGCGCGAGGGTTTTCGGCGCTTCACCCTCCGTGACGACGAAGGCGCAGGTGCGTTCGCCGAGATACTTGTCGGGCATCGACACCACCGCCGCGTCGAGCACGGCCGGGTGCGCGATCAGATGGTTCTCGACCTCCTCGGCCGCGATCTTCTCGCCACCGCGGTTGATCTGGTCCTTCGCACGTCCCTCGACGACGATGTAGCCGTGCTCGGTGAGCCGGACGATGTCGCCGGTGCGGTAGAAGCCGTCCGGCGTGAACGCCGTCGAATTGTGTTCCGGCGCGTTGTAGTAGCCCCGGATGGTGTACGGGCCGCGGGTGAGCAGGTGACCGGTGGTGCCCACGGCGACGGGCTCGCCCGCGTCGTCGACGACACGGATCTCGTCGTCGGGACTGATCGGTCGGCCCTGGGTGGTGACGATGGTGTCCTCGTCGTCGTCGAGCCGGGTGTAGTTGACGAGACCCTCCGCCATACCGAAGACCTGCTGCAGCGTGCAGCCGAGTTCGGGGCGAACGCGTTTGGCGGCCTCGGCCGGGAACTTCGCACCGCCGACCTGCAGTACTTCGAGCGACGACAGGTCGCGTTCGGTGCGGGCCCGCGCCGACAGCCACGCCTGCGCGAGGGGCGGGACGAGCGACGCCATCGTCACGCCCTCGCTCTCGATGAGGGCGAACGCGGTGTCGGGGCTCGGATCCGGAGCGAGGACGACGGTGCCGCCGGCGTGCAGCACACCGAGGATGCCCGGCGAGCTCATCGGGAAGTTGTGCGCCGCCGGCAGCGCGACCAGCATGCGGGTGTTCTCGTCCACCCCGCAGATCACCGCGGACTCGCGCACGGAGTACAGGTAGTCGGCGTGGGTGCGGGGGATGAGCTTCGACGTTCCGGTCGTGCCGCCCGACAGCTGCAGGAAGGCAACGCTTTCGGCGTCGTTCTCCGTGATCGGCGCGGGTTCGCGGTCGCGCAACGAGCCGAGCGCAGTGAATTCCTCGGCCTCACCGGCGACCACGACCGTCGGCGGATTCTCCATCTCCGAGGTGACCTGCCGGGCGAGCGCGCGGTAGTCGAACCCGCCGTGTTCGTCGGCGATCACATACGCTGCGGCGTCGCTGAACCGGCAGAAGTAGCCGATCTCCGACGCGCGGTGCGCGGGGAGGGAGAAGACGGGGAGCGCGCCGAGGCGGAAGACCGCGAAGAGCACTTCGGTGTACTCGACGATGTTCGGCAACTGCAGGACGACACGGGCGCCCTTCCGGACCCCGAGGTCGGCGAGACCGGCGGCGATGCGGGCCGAGGCATCGTCGAGTTCGCGGAAGGTGATGCGCCGCCAGGTGCCCGTCGCGTCGTGTCCGACGACGGCGGTGCGATCGGCGAACCGGGCAGCGCGGGCCGGGAGGAACTCGCCGAAGGTCTCGTTCGTCCAGTAACCGGCTGCGCGATACCGCTCGGCGAACTCCTCGGGGTAGCGGGCGGTGTCGGCGAGCGGCGTGCGCTCGAAACCGGTTGTCACGGAGCGGTTCCTTTCGGGATGCGGATCGATGTCGGGTCGGTCAGGCGCGGAGGGTGGCGCCGCCGTCGATGTAGAGCGCCTGCATGGTGATGTGACGAGCACGGTCGGACAGCAGGAACTCGATGGCCTCGGCGATGTCGGCGGGCTCGGCGATGCGGCCGAGGGGGATGCCGACCTTGAACTGCGAGAGATCACCCTCGATGGCGCTGCGGGAGCCGGCGTCGTCGTTCGGGTCCTCCCACAGCGAGCGCTGCATGGCGGTGTCGGTGGAGCCCGGCGCGACGATGTTGGCGCGGATCCCGTACTGCGCCAGTTCGAGTCCGAGGATCCGCACGATCATCGTGGACGCGGCCTTGGACGATCCGTAGGCGCCCATGCCCATGCGCGGCACGCCCGCGGAGTTCGATCCGACGACGACGATCGAACCCGACCGCCGCTCCCGCATGGCCCGTCCGACCGACCGCAGGACCGACAGCAGGCCGGTGACGTTGACGTCGTACATGTGCTGCCAGTCCTCGGGATCGGAGTCGAGCACCGAGCCCGTGGTGAAGACACCGGCGACGTGCGCGAGATGCTCGACCGGTCCGTGCTCGGATTCGATGCTCCCGACGATGTAGGCGACGGCGTCGTGGTCGCGGATGTCGACGGGGTAGGTGGGGACGGAACCGCCGAGCAGCGCCGCGGTCTTGCGCAGTCCTTCGGCGTTGCGGTCGGCGAGCACGAGACGGTGACCGGCACGCGCCAGGACCTCGGCGGTCGCGCGGCCGATACCCTGCGCCGCCCCGACGACGAGCGTGACGGGGGATGGTGCGGTCTCGGTCATCGGAGTACTCCCAGTGCATCGAGGACGGTGCCGAACTTGACGGTGGTCTCGGCCAGTTCGTCGGCGGGGTCGGAGTCGGCGACGATACCGCCCCCGGCGTAGGCCGTGAGCCCGACACCGTCGGCGTCGAGGACGGCACAGCGGATGGTGACCATCCATTCGCCGTCACCCGCGGCGTCGCACCATCCGAGGGCACCGGCGTAGAAGCCCCGGTCACCCTCGGTGGCGAGGATCAGATCGCGGGCGGCGGCGGTCGGCGTGCCGCAGATCGCGGGAGTGGGGTGCACTGCGAGTGCGAGATCGAGGGCCGTGACACCCGGATCGCGCAGGCGGCCCTCGATGGGAGTGCCGAGATGCCACAGCTGGCGCGTGCTCGTCACGGTCGGCTGCTCGGGGATGTCGAGGTCGACGCACAACGGTTCGAGCGCGGTGCGGATCGCATCGATCACGTGCGCGTGCTCGGCGAGATTCTTCGCGGAGCCGGCGAGCCTGTCGGCCGTCGCCCGATCGATCTCGGGATCGCGGTGACGCGGTGCGGATCCGGCGAGGGGGTGGGCGGTGACCCGATCACCACGACGGCGCACGAGCACCTCCGGGCTCGACCCCACCAGGTGACGTCCCGTCCACGCGCCACCGGCGGCCGTGAGGTCGACGAGGAAGCCGTTGTGCAGCGGATCGTTTCGCGTGAGAGCGACGAGGAGGTCGTGCGGGGTGACGGGCCGGTCGGCGCGCAGGGCGAGCGCCCGGGCCAGGACCACCTTGAGCAGGTCGCTGTCGTCCGAGCGGAGCAGGCGCAGTACGGCCTCGACCCGATCGATGTGTTCGCCTTCCGACGGCAGTGCGCCCGTGATCGTGATCGGGGGCAGGTCGACGGCCGGTGCGTCGTAGTGCGCGGGGGAGTGATGGAGTGTGTTCGGAGCGGTCAGTGCGGCCGGTCCGTCGGGTGCGAAGGGCAGTGCTCCGACGATCGCGGCGACCTGTCCGGTGCGCAGGGCGTCGGCGGCGGCGGACGCGCGGTCGAAGTGTTCGTTCACACCTTCGGCGACCACCGTGCCGTGCGGTCGGGACAGGACGAACGGGTGCGCGACGGGCCGCTCGGCCCGGTCGGTAGCGGTTGCGCCGAGGACCGGCACTTGCATTCTCGTACCTTCCGGTTGAGGAGGTCTGCTGGCAGGACCGCGCCACAGGACACACGATCACTGAGCAAGATATACGGTAAGCCTAACCTTTGGTACTGTGCCCTCCGGCGCCGCAGCGCGCACATCAGCGGATTCCGTTCCCAGCCAATCGTTTCGATCGAAGGAAAGAGGATCTCCAGTGCCCCTTGCCGGCCCGGACGCCTCACGGCTCGCTCTGTCGCGCGCACAGTCGGGCGTATGGTTCGCCCAGCAACTGAACCCCGACAACCCGCTGTTCAACACCTCGGAATGTATCGAACTGCGAGGCGCGGTCGACGAGGAAGCGCTGGTCACTGCGGTTTCCGCAGCGGCATCCGAGGCCGAGGTGCTGGTCGCGGGATTCGAGACTCTCGCCGACGGTACGGTCGTTCAGATTCCCGGTGCGCGCACGCTCGATCTCGCCCCCACCGTCGACCTCACTCTCGCGTCGGACCCCTGGCAGGCGGCCCACGAGTGGATGGTGCGCGACCTCGAACGGCCCGTCGACCTGTCGGTGGATCCGTGCGTCCGGGCCGCGGTCCTGCGACTCGCCGACGATCACGTCCTGCTCTACTTGCGTGCTCACCACATCGTCCTCGACGCCTTCGGGTTCTCGCTGTTCAACCGGCGCATCGCCGAGCGTTACACCGCCGCGGTCGCCGGTGCGGAAGTTGCTGCCGCACGGTTCGATCCGGTCGAATCGGTGATACGGGAGGAATCGGACTATCGCGACTCGGCCGACTTCGACGCCGACCGTGACTTCTGGAGCGCGTACCTCGACGGCGTGGACGAAGCGGTCGCTCTCCGGCCCGGACCGGGTGGCATCGCACGACGCTCCCGTGGTGCACGCTTCACCCTCGACGCCGACCGGCAACGCGGGCTGGTGGCCCTCGGCAAGGAGGTCGGCGCGAGCTGGGGCGACGCGGTCACCGCGCTCGTCGCCGCCTACCTGCGCGGAGCGACCGGCCGTGAGGACCTCACACTCGGTTTCCCCGTCATGAACCGGCTCGGCAGCGCCGCACTGCGGGTGCCGATCACCGCGGTCAATGTCGTTCCGCTGCGCCTGAATCCGACCGCCTCGGCCACGCTCGTCGATCTCGTAGCTCAGGTTCGCGACGGAGTGGCGCTGTGCCGCAGCCACTATCGTTACCGCACCGAGGACATCCAGCGCGACCTGCGACTACCCACCGGATCCCGCGGCGTCATCGGCCCGTCGGTCAACGTCAAGCCGTTCGGCGACTCGCTCCGGTTCGGCGACATGCGTGCGGCCGTGCACTCGGTGGCCCGAGGACCCCTGCAGGACTTCATGGTCACCGTGCGGCCGCTCGACGGCAGTGCCGGACTCGAGGTGTTCGTCGACGTCGACGCCGACGTCTACAGCGAGGCGGATCTGACGATCCACACCGAGCGACTGGAGATGCTGTTCGGCTCGGTGGCAGAGCGGGGTCTGCACACCCCGCTCGCGCAGGTGTCCGTCCTGACCGCCGACGAGCGACGGACGATCCTCGACGACTGGAGCCACAGCCCGGACATCCCGTTCGACCCCGACCTGACCCTCGTCGACCTGCTGCGAGAGAGGATCGAGGCGGCCCCCGACGCACCGGCCGCGGCGGACACCCATGTGACGCTCACCTACGCACAGTTCGGCGCCCGGGTGCACCGCCTGGCCCGCCACCTCGCCTCGAGCTTCGATCTCGACCGGCCGCACGCGCGGGTCGCGCTCGCGCTGCCCCGCACCGTCGACGCGCTGATCGCCATCCACGCCGTCCTCGAGACCGGCGCCGCCTACGTCCCGCTCGACGTCGACCAGCCCCTCGAACGCCTCGCCCACATCCTCGGCTCCACCGACCCCGTCTGCGTCCTCACCACCCGCACGACCGACGGCCGGGTCGCCGAGGTGACGGGGGCGCCGCAGCGTGTCGTGCTCGAGGATCTCGACCTCGACACCGTGTCCGATGCTCCGCTCGACGACGCGGAACGCGGTCCGCTGACACCCGACTCGATCGCCTACGTGATCCACACGTCCGGCTCCACCGGCAGACCGAAGGGCGTCGTCGTACCCCACCGCGGGCTGGTCAACCTGTTCCACAGCCACCGCGCCCAGGTGTTCACCCGCGCCGCCCGCGAGGCCGGCCGCGAATCCGTCCGCCTCGGACTGGCCTGGTCGCTCGCGTTCGACGCGTCGTGGCAGCCGCTGCTGTGGATGCTCGCCGGGCACACCGTCGACATCGTCGACGAGGCGACCCAGCGCGACCCGGCGGCACTCGCACGCCGCGCCCTCGACGAGGGATGGGATTTCGTCGAGTTCTCACCGAGCCAGCTCGAGCAGTTCGTCGACGACGGCCTGTTCCCCGACGGCACCGTGCCCACCCTCGGTTTCGGCGGCGACGCCGTCTCCGAGCGGTTGTGGAGCCGCCTGCGCGAACGCCGGGGTGCGGCCTTCAACTTCTACGGCCCCACCGAGTGCAGCGTCGACGTCCTCGTCGCGGAGGTCGCCGACGCCGAGACACCGGTCGTCGGCCGCCCCGTCGCGAACCTGCGCGTCCACGTCCTCGACGCGGGACTCGCCCCCGTGCCGGCCGGAACCGAGGGCGAGCTGTACGTGGCCGGACCGGGCGTGGTCCGGGGATATCTCGACGCACCCGCCCTCACCGCCACGAGGTTCGTCGCGAATCCGTACTCGGCGGACGCCTCCGGTCCGTACGCCCGCCTGTACCGCACCGGCGATCTCGTGCAGTGGACCGAGGACGGCCGCCTCGTCTACCGCGGCCGGGTCGACAACCAGGTCAAGGTCCGAGGATTCCGTATCGAGCTCGGTGAGGTCGACACCGCTCTGCTGCGCATCCCCGGCGTCTCCCGCGCCGCGACCGTGGTGCGCACCGATCCCTCCGGAACCGCGCAGCTCGTCGGTTATCTCGTCGGACAGGACGTGCCCGAACCGGTCGAGGCCCGCCGTCTCGTCGCCGAGTTCCTGCCCGGGTACATGGTTCCCGCGGCGCTCGTCGTTCTCGACGAGATGCCGTTGACCTCCAACGGCAAGCTCGACCGCAAGGCGCTGCCCGAACCGGACTTCTCGTCGATGGTCTCGTCCCGCGTCGCGGAGACCGAGACCGAACGGGCGCTGTGCCGCATCTACGCCGACATCCTGGGCCTCGACACGGTGGGCGCCGACGACGACTTCTTCGCCCTCGGCGGGCACTCGCTCAGCGCCGCGAAGCTGCTCGCCCGCATCCGTGACGAGCTCGGTGTGGAGCTGCCGATCCGGACGGTCTTCGACCATCCGCAGGTCGTCGCGCTCGCCGCGCACTGCGGAGATCGAGCGACCACCGCTCCTGCCCGGCCGGCGCTCGCTCCCCGCGGTGCGATCGATCCAGCGAACCCGTCCCTCGCACCACTGTCCTATGCGCAGCAGCGCTTGTGGTTCATGTACCGCTTGGAAGGACCCAGCCCGACCTACAACGTCCCCATCACGGTGGACCTGCACGGACCCGTCGACCCGGATGCCCTGCGGCACGCGGTCTCCGACGTACTCGCTCGCCACGAGAGCCTGCGCACCGTCCTCGTCGAACGCGACGGCGTGGGGATGCAGCACGTGCGCGGAGCAGAAGAGGTTGCCGAGATCGGAGTTCCCTTCGCGGTCGAGTCCGTCGACCGCGACGCGCTCACCGGCCGCCTGCATTCCGAGGCCCGGCACGCGTTCGATCTCGAACGCGAGATCCCGCTGCGGATCCGGTTGTTCACGATCGCGCCCGACGAGCACGTGATGCTCGTGCTCGCCCACCACATCGCGAGCGACGAACTCTCCACGCCGCTGCTGCTGCGCGATCTCGGCAACTTCTACTCCGCGCACGTGCGCGGCGACTTCCACGAGCCGGCACCGCTACCCGTGCAGTACGCCGACTACGCGATCTGGCAACGCGCCCTCCTCGGCGACCAGGACGAGGAGAACTCGCTCGCTGCACGGCAACTCGCATTCTGGCGTGAGGAACTCGACGGTCTCCCGGCCGAACTCGATCTCCCCGTCGACCGTCCACGCCCGGCCGCGGCCTCCTATTCAGGTGGCGGTGTCGAGCACCGGATCCCGGCCGACCGTGCGGCGACGATCCGGGAGGCTGCGCGCACGACCGGCACCACGATGTTCATGATGGTGCACGCGGCGGTCGCGGTCGCACTGTCGCACAGCGGCGCGGGCGAGGACATCCCGCTCGGATCACCCACCGCGGGACGGCCCGCACCCGAACTCGACGACCTCGTCGGCTTCTTCGTGAACATGGTGGTGCTGCGCACCGACCTCTCGGGCGACCCCACCGTGCGGGAGCTGCTCGCCCGGATCAAGGACGCCGACGTCGCGGCGTACTCGCACCAGGACGTCCCGTTCGACCGCGTCGTGGAGACCCTCAACCCCGAGCGCAGCGCGGCCCGGCACCCCCTGTTCCAGGTGATGGTGCAGTATCAGAGCCCGCCCGCCATCACGGGATTCGACGACCTGAAGCCCACACCCTCGTTCGTCGCGAACGACACCGCGATGTTCGACCTCACCTTCGACGTCATCGAGGAATCCGACGGCGGTCTGTGCGTGCGCGTCGAGTACGCCCGCGACCTGTTCGACGAGTCGTCCGCCGAGGCCTTCGCCGCCCGGGTCGAGCGGGCGTTCGCCGCGGTGTGCGCCGATCCGGACGCGAGGCTCTCGCAGCTCGACCTGCTCACCGGCTCCGAGCGTGAGGTGCTGCGTGCCGGCGATGCCACCCCGCTGCCGGATCCGTCCGGCCCGCACCGTGGCAGCGCCGACTGCTCGGCGACCCGCAGCCTGCCCGAGCTGTTCGCCCGCACCGTGGAGCGCTACGGCGACGAGACCGCGCTGGTCACGCCGTCGAGCCACCTGACCTTCCGCGACCTCGACGCCTGGTCCGACCGGATCGCCCGTCACCTCGTCGCCGACGGGATCGGTCCCGAAGACATCGTGGGACTGAGTCTTCCGCGGGAATCCGTGCTGGTCGCGGCGATCCTCGGCGTGTGGAAGTCGGGAGCGGCGTATCTGGTGCTCGACCAGGAACAGCCGGTGGAGCGGAACGAGTACATGCTCCGCGACGCCGGTGTGGGTGTCGTACTCGATGCCGACGCGGTCGGATCGATCACCGATCACCGCCCGGACGTGCACCTGCCGGTCGTGCATCCGGACACCACCGCCTATCTCGTCTACACCTCCGGATCCACCGGCACCCCGAAGGGCGTGGTGGTGCCGCACCGCGGTGTCGTGAACCTGTGGGAGACGGTGCGCACCCGTACCGTCGGCGATCCCGCGACGCGCCGCCGCACCGTGCTGCTGAGCTACACCTTCGCGTTCGACTCGTCCGTCGAGCCTCTCCTCGCGATGCTGGGCGGCCACACCGTGCACGTGCTCGCCGAGGACCTCATGGCCGATGCCGAGGGCATCGTCCGGTACGTCCGGGAACACCGCATCGACGCGCTCGACTGCGGTCCGGTGCTCGCCGGTCGACTGCTCGCCGAGGGACTCCTCGACCCCGCCGCACCGCATCGTCCCGAGTCGATGGTGCTCGGCGGCGAAGCGGTACCCGGTGACCTGTGGACGCAGTTCGCCGCGGAAACCGATGTGCGTGTGAGCAACATGTACGGTCCGACGGAATGCACCGTCGACGCGACCGGCGTCGTACTCACCCCGGGAAGCATCCCGAACATCGGAACCCCGATCCACGGCGGCCGGGTGTACGTCCTCGACGCGTACCTGCGGCAGGTGCCCCCGGGCGTGCCCGGTGAACTGTATGTCGGTGGTCCGCACGTCACTCGCGGTTATCTCGGCCGGAGCGCGCAGACCGCGGGACGGTTCGTGGCCGACCCCTTCGGCGCCGACGGCGAGCGTCTGTACCGCACCGGCGATCTGGTGCGCTGGAGGGTCTCCCGGACCGACGGCCCGGTGCTCGACTACCTCGGCCGGACCGACGACCAGGTGAAGATCCGCGGCTTCCGCATCGAACTCGGCGAGATCGAGACCGTGCTCGGCGGCCATCCCGCGGTGAGTGCCGTGGCGGTCGTGGTCCGCGAGGACGAACCGGGCCGCAAACGGCTCGTCGCCTATGCGGCCGGAACGGCGGACCCCGACACCCTCCGGATGTACGTCGCCGACCGGCTGCCCGACCACATGGTTCCCGCCGTCACGGTCGTGCTCGACGAACTGCCGGTCACCCGCAACGGAAAGATCGACCGCAGAGCACTTCCCGAGCCGGTCTTCACCCCGGTCACCGAGAGTCGCCTGCCGGCGGACGAACTCGAACAGCGCCTGTGCGAGCTGACGGCGGGTGTGCTCGGACTCGACGCCGTGGGCCCCGACGACGACTTCTTCGCTCTCGGTGGCGATTCGATCGTCTCCATCCAGTTGGTGTCCGCGGCGCGCGCCACCGGGATCCGGTTCACTGCACGACACGTCTTCGAACACCGCAGTCCGGCGGGACTCGCCCGCGTCGCAGAGATCGAGGACGGACCCGGGACGGTCGACGTGGAGGCGGCACTCGGGGAGGTCCCGGCAACCCCGATCGTCCACGACATGCTCGACCGCGGTGGACCGTACGCCCGCTACGCGCAGTCGCGGCTGCTCCTCGCGCCCGCAGGACTGACGCTCGAGCGGCTGACCGACGGCGTCCAGGCCCTGCTCGACACGCACGACGCCCTGCGGGCCGTCTTCGATCCGCAGGCACGCACGTTCGACGTCCGCCCGGTCGGTTCCGTCGATGCCGGGGATGTCGTGACCCGCGTGGATATCTCGAACTCGACCGACCTGCAGGAGATGATCGTCGCCGCGACCGGGACCGCCTACGCCGAACTCGATCCCGCCGCCGGCGCGCTCGTGCGCGTGATCTTCTTCGACGCCGGTCCCGACGCACCGGGGCGGGTGTTCGTCGCGGTGCACCACCTCGTCGTCGACGGTGTGTCGTGGCGCATCCTGGTGCCCGATCTCGCCGGTGCGGTCGACGGTGTCGCTCCGGTGCGCGCGGGTACGTCGCTGCGCCGCTGGGCGCGGGGACTGCTCGACGGGGTGCCGGCGCGCAGATCCGAACTGTCGTTGTGGCGGCGGATCCTCGCCCCGGCGGGACGCGTGCGTCTGGCGTCCGGTGATCCGGATCCCGTGCGACACACCATGGCAGAAACCGCGAAGGTGCAGGTCGAGGTTCCGTCCGATCTCACCGACGCGCTGCTCACCACCGTTCCGGAGAGGTTCCACGCCGGCGTCGAGGACGTGCTGCTCACGGCATTGGCGTTGGCGTCCGCGCGGGTCTGCGGCGCCGGGGCCGTCGCGGTCGACCTCGAAGGACACGGCCGTGAGGAACAGGCCGTTCCGGGGGCGGATCTCTCGCGCACGGTGGGATGGTTCACCACGCTCTATCCGGTGCGCCTCGACGTCGGAGGACTCGACGTCGCCGACGCGTACGCCGGGGGCGCGAGCGCGGGCGACGCGCTGAAACGCGTGAAGGAGCAATTGCGGGAGATCCCGGACAGCGGAATCGGATTCGGGATGTTGCGACATCTCGACCCGGTGGGTGCCCCGGAACTCGCGAGCGTCGGTGCCGTGGACATCGGATTCAACTACCTCGGCCGGTTCACGCTGGGTGAGACCGAGGGGCAGGCATGGGCCGGTGCCCCGGAGAGTTCGGCGCTCGGCGGTGCCACCGAAGCGGACATGCCCGTGGCACACGCCGTCGAGATCGGTGTGCTCACCGACGATTCCGGAGCCGATCCGGTGCTGCGCGGAATGTTCGGGTACAGCCCCGATCTCGTTCCTGCGGAGACGGTGTCGGCGTTGGCCGACGAGTGGATCGCGGCGCTGCGTGCGCTCGCCGGGCACGCGTCGGACGAGGATGCGGGCGGGTTCACACCGTCCGACCTCACGCTCGACGACCTCGACCAGTCGGAGATCGACGATTTCGCGCTCGAATTCGGCTGAGGGCGGAGCGCTTGGCGGGGCGGTCTCTTTCGGTTAGCCTAACCAATCGTGACCGGGGCAACGCGCCCCGGCGGGAGAATCTGGGAGAACAACGATGCGCGTTCTGGAACGCAAGCGCGCGCGGGGCGCCGCGGCGCTCGGCGCGGCAGCTCTGCTGGCCGTCGGACTTGTGGGATGTTCGAGCGACGGCGACAGTGGCAGTAGCGCGGAGAGCGGCAACGCCTCCGCGACGCGCACCTTCGAAGCCCAGAACGGCAGCATCGAGATCCCGGCCGACCCGCAGCGGATCGTGTCCTGCGGGTACGCGACCCTCCCCCTCATCCAGGCCGGCGCGAACCTCGCCGCCGTGTGCGAGTGGAGCCGCGAGCTCGACAACATGGACGAGGAGACCCTGGCCGCCTACGAGGCGCTGCCGAAGGTCGCTCCCGACGGGGCCGTCTCGGAACTCAACTACGAGGCCGTCACTGCCGCCGATCCCGATCTCATCATCATGGGCGTCCCGGCCCGCGTGCAGGAGCAGGTCGACGTGGCCAAGCTCGAGTCGCTTGCCCCGGTGGTCTTCGTCGGCCTCACGGTTCCGGGTGAGTGGCGCGAACTCGGCGAACAGTACGCCGATGCCGCGAACGTCAGCGACTCCTACGGGGAATTCAAGGACGAGTACGAGGCTCGCGCCGCCGAGATCGCCGACAAGTACGCCGACTCGCTCGGGGGCCTGAAGTTCGCGGGCGTCTGCGGTGTCTGTGGCACCGAGCCCGGTGAGTTCTCCCGCGAGTACGCCTCGTCGTACACCACCAACCTGTTCGACGATCTCGGCTTCGACTTCTACGGGGAGCCGACCGATCCTGCGGACGTCCACGCCGAGTACCTGTCGGTCGAGCAGTTGCCCGAGAACCTCGGCGAGGCCGAGGTGATCGTCTACGGTGTCGAGGCCGACGGTTCGCTGCCGCCCGAGCTGGAGGAACTGTTCGCCTCCCCGCTGTGGCAGGATCTGCCCGCCGTGAAGGCCGGCAACCTCGTCGCCGTCAAGCACTCCAGTGCGGCGACCTACGAAACTGCACTGCTGGCACTCGATTCCATCGATGCCGAGCTGGAGAAGCTTCCGGCCAACCAGAGCCAGGAGTAGTCGCTGCTGCGGGCCCGCCCCGCACCACCGACCGAACGGCCCCCGACGTCCCCGACGCGGGGGCCGTTCGGCGTCCGTGCCCGAAATGACCGTCTATACCGAAAGCGACAGATGACCCGTTCCACTGCGCTCGAAGACATCGTCCCGCTCTCGCCGCTGCAGCAGGGCCTGCTCTACCTGAGTACCGTTGCGGCGCCGACCGGCTCGACATCCGACGACACGGGTGCGACCGACCCCGACGCCTACACGGTGCAATCGGTGGTGCGGCTCTCGGGCGCGGTCGACGAGGACCGGATGGCGGCCTCCGCCCAGGCGCTGCTCGACCGTCATCCGGCGCTGCGCACGTGCTTCCGTCCCCGTAAGGACGGCCGTACGGCGGGTCTCGTCGTGTCGGGAGTGGAGAATCTCTGGCGCAGCGAGGATCTGTCCGATCTCGAACGCGCCGAGGCGGAACAGCGGCTCGCGAGGATCGTCGAGGACGACCTGCACCGATGGTTCGACCTCACGCAGCCGCCTCTCGTGCGCTGGACCTTCGTGCGGTTCGGCGCCGACGAGGTGCGCCTGCTGCTCACCGCCCACCACATCGTCGTCGACGGCTGGTCGTCCCCGATCCTGGTGCGCGAGCTGCTCGAGATCTACGCCGCCGGCGGATCGGCGTCGGGTCTGCCGTCCGTGCGCCCCTACCGCGACTACCTCGCGTGGCTCGGGCGCCAGGACCACGAGGCCGCCCGGTCGCTGTGGCGCGAGGCGCTCGACGGTGTGACCGAGCCGTCGCTCGTGGCGCCGCCGGGTGCGACCCGTTCGTCGGAACGCTGCGCCGAACTCGAGGTACCGGTTCCCGATGGACTCGGAGCACAGCTCTCGGAGCTCACCCGCGCGAGCGGGGTCACCCTCAACACGGTGTTGCAGACCGCGTGGGCGATGCTCCTGTCCGGTCTGCTCGGCCGCGACGACATCGTCTTCGGCGCGACGGTCTCCGGTCGCCCGCCGGAACTCGTCGGCGTGGAATCGATGGTCGGCCTGTTCATCAACACCGTCCCGGTGCGGGTGCGGCTCGATCCCGCCGCGACCGTCGCCGAGCTGCTGCGACGCGTGCAGCTCGAACAGTCGCGCACCGTCGACCACCAGTATCTGGGCCTGTCCGAGGTGCAGCGCGCCGTCGGGATCGGCGAACTGTTCGACACCCTCACCGTATTCGAGAGCTATCCCGTCGACCGCGACGCCCTCGAGCGAGCGCAGCGCGCCGGGGGAGTGACGATCACCGGTGTCGACGGACGCGACGCCACCAACTATCCGCTGGTCCTCACGGCCGGCATGTCCGACCGGCTCGTCGTCAAGCTCGACCACCGCCCGTCGCTGATCGACTCGGACGAGGCCGCCGCTCTGGGCGCCCGCCTCGTCGCGATCCTCGGGGCCCTGTGTGCCCGGCCCGACGCGCCTGTCGCCGACCTCGACGTCCTGCCGGCCTCGGAACGGGAACGTGTACTCGGAACCTGGTCCACCGCACCCGCGGCACCGTCGAGCGGCACCGTCGCCGACCTTCTCGCGCGCCGGTTCACCACCGGCGCCGACCGCCCCGCAGTAGTGTGCGGTGAGCAGGAATCGTCGTTCGGTGAGCTCGGAGCGGCCTCGGCGCGACTCGCGAGGCTGCTCGTCGACCGCGGGGTGCGACCCGACGACCGGGTCGGTCTCGCGCTTCCCCGGACCGGCGCCATGGTCGACGCGATCATCGCCGTCCTCACCGCCGGAGGCGCCTACCTGCCGCTCGACCCGTCCTATCCCGCCGACCGGTTGAAGCACATGATCACCGACGCGGTACCGCGCCTGGTGATCACCACCGAGACCGTGCGCGCGGGTCTCGGCGACGTGCTCGACGGGGCCGACGTGCTGGTCCTCGACGACCCGGACGTCGAGTCCGCACTGTCTGCGCTGTCGTCCGCTCCGCTCACGGATGCGGACCGGCGCGCTCCGCTCCGTCCCGGCCATCTGGCCTACGTCGTCTACACCTCCGGTTCCACGGGGCTGCCGAAGGGCGTGGCCGTCACGCACGCCAACCTCGCCGACCTGCACGCCGCACAGGCCGCCGGGCCCATGCAGGCCGCCGATCGTGCGCCGCGCGACGGGCAATGGCACGTCCTGTTGACCTACCCGTTCGCCTTCGACTCGGCCGTCGCCGCGCTCACCTGGCTCTTCGAAGGGCATGTGCTGCACGTCCTTCCCGACGAGTACCGCGCCGACGTCGACCACATCGTCGGCTACGTGCGCACCCACGGCATCGACTACGTCGACACCGTGCCCGTGCTCATGAACCGCCTCCTCGACGCCGGGCTCCTCGAACCCGGTGGACACGTTCCCGCGACCGTCACCGTGGGCGGCGAAGCCGTGAGCACCGCGCTGTGGCAGCGACTCGCCGCGAGCGACGTGGTGGCGACGAACTGCTACGGACCCACCGAATGCACCGTCGACGCGACCTCCGCGCGCATCACCGGGGACACCGTGACGATCGGTGGTCCCACCCCCGGGACGAGCGTGCGGGTCCTGGATCACTGGCTGCGTCCCGTGCCCATCGGAGTGGCCGGTGAACTGTATGTCTCCGGAAACGGTGTCACCCGTGGCTATCTCGGCCGTCACGACCTGACCGCGGCGCGGTTCGTCGCCGACCCCCACGGGCCGGCGGGTACCCGCATGTACCGCACCGGCGACGTCGTGCGCTGGACGCACGACGGCGCACTCGAATACGTCGGCCGCGACGACGACCAGGTCAAGATCCGAGGATTCCGCGTGGAACCCGGCGAGATCGAGACCGCGCTCACCGCGCATCCGGCCGTGCGGAACGCCGTGGTGGTCGCGCACACCGACGACCGGGGGACCACGCGGCTCGTCGGGTACATCGTCGGTGACGGACCCGACACCGCCGCGGTGCGGACCGCGCTCGCCGACCGGCTGCCGGACTACATGGTGCCCGCCGTGCTCATTGCTCTTCCCGGCCTTCCGCTCACGGCCAACGGCAAGGTCGACCGGAAGGCGTTGCCCGAGCCGGACTTCTCGTCCCTGGCGGGTGCGGGCGAGCCGCGCACGGAGACCGAGCGGACGTTGTGCGCCACCATCGCCGACGTCCTCGGCCTCGACCGTGTCGGGGTCCACGACGATTTCTTCACCCTCGGCGGCGATTCGATCGTCTCCATCCAGCTGGTGTCGCGTCTGCGCTCGGCCGGGCTGCGCGTGACGGCCCGTCAGGTCTTCGAACTGCGCACCGCCGCCGCACTCGCCGCAGCGTGCGAGGCACCCGCCGAGGAACCCCGGCGAGCCCGGACGGCGGCGACCGGCCCGGTGCCCGTCACGCCGATCGTGCACGAATCCCTCGCGTCCGGATCGTTCGACTCGCTGCGCCGATTCACCCAGTCCCGGACGCTCGTCGCCCCCGTCGGTCTGCGGGAGGCGGATCTCGTCACGGGCGTGCGGGCGCTGCTCGCGGCCCACCCCATGCTGCGCTCGCGGTTCACCGTCGGCGACTCCGGACCGTCGTGGATCGTGCCCGACGACATCCCGGAGGTCGCGACGCTCGTCCGGCGAGTCGACCTCTCGACGACGGAACAGGTCTCGTGGAACGACCTCATCGCCGAAGCGTCGTCGGAGGCCGTCGACGCACTCGACCCCGAGGCCGGGGTCATGCTCCGCGTGGTCTTCCTCGACCCGGGACCGCAGCTGGCCGGGCGGATCGTCGTCGTCGCGCACCACCTCGTCGTCGACGGCGTGTCGTGGCGGATCCTGGTGCCCGACCTCGCCGGTGCCGTCTCCGCGGCCACCCGCGGGGAGACGCCCGCGCCGGAGGACACGGGGACGTCCTTCCGGGAGTGGACGGAATCGCTCGTCGAAGCGGCTTCGTCCGAGCGGATCACCGGATCGTGGCCGATCTGGGAATCCGCCCTCGCCGCCGAGGGTGCGCCCGCGGTGGGAAGCCGCGCCCTGGACCCGCAGCGCGACATCGTGTCGACCTCGGCGTCCGTGGAGATCGACGTGCCGGTCGACCTCACCGAACGCATCCTCACCACCGTGCCGTCCGCCCTCGGTATCGGCACCGGCGATGTGCTGCTCGCGGCCCTCGCCCTCGCCGTCACCGACGTCTGTGGCGGATCCGCCCTGCGAGTGCATCTCGAGGGTCATGGCCGCGAGGAACAGATCGTGCCCGGCGCCGACCTGTCGCGCACCGTCGGATGGTTCACCTCCCTGTACCCCGTGACCGTCGAACTCGGCGGAGGCCGCGCGCTCGACGGCGGTGATCCGCTCCGGGCCGTCGCCCACGCGTCCGAATCGCTGAAGCGCATTCCCGACAACGGAATCGCCTTCGGTATCCTGCGTTTCCTCGGCGACGACCGCGACCGCTTCGCCGGCTACCGCGCTCCGGAGGTGATGTTCAACTACCTCGGCCGGATGACCCTCGGCGACACCGCCGACTCTGCATGGTCGGCCGCACCCGAGGTTGCCGCGCTCGGCGGTTCCGTCGATCCGGCCATGCCCCTCGACCACGTCCTCGACGTCAATGCGATCACGGAGGACGGCCCGGACGGGCCCGCGCTGTCGGCGGTGTTCACCTACGCCACCGGTGCGCTCGACACCGACCGCGCCCGTCGGATCGGACAGCGCTGGCTCGCGGCGCTGCACCTTCTCGCCGACACGGTCACCGGCGGCGTCGTGGGAGCTCCCGTGCCGTCGATGCTCACGGCGTCCGGATTGTCCGTCGACGAGGTGCTCGCCCTACACGCTGAGAACCTGGACGGCATCGAGGACGTCGTGCCGCTGACACCCCTGCAGCGCGGCATGTACTTCCTGGCCGGACTGGACGAGCCGTCCGGATCGGGCAGTGTCGCCGAAGGTGTCGACGTCTACACGATGCAGACCGAGCTCGCCCTCGACGGCCGCGTCGACGCCGATACGATGCAGCGCTCGGTGCGTGCACTCGTCGGCCGGCACGCCGTGCTCCGCACCGGATATCGACTCGGTGCGTCCGGAGAACCGATCGGTGTCGTTCGTCGCACCGCCGAACCGCACTGGGAGGTCGTCGATCTCGGGACCGTCGAGCCGGACGTGCTCGACGCACGGGTCGCGGAACTGCTCGCCGCCGACCGCACCCGCAGATTCGATCTCGCGGCCGCACCCCTGGTGCGCTTCACGCTGGTGGTCGCGGGGCCGTCTCGGGCGCGACTGCTGTTCACGATGCACCACCTCGTCTCCGACGGCTGGTCCACGCCGTTGCTCGTGCAGGAACTCCTGCAGATCTACGCCGCCGGGGGTTCCGCCGCCGGACTCGCGCCGGTTGCGCCGTTCTCCGACTACCTCGACTGGCTCGGCGAACAGGACGTCGCGGCCGGTGTCGAAGTGTGGCGTGAACTCCTCGACTGCGTGGACGAACCCACCCTCGTCGCACCGTCCGGTACGGCGCTGCGCCCGGAGTTCCCCGCCGAACTGACGGTCGCCGTGCCCGAGGGGTTGTCGCGGCGACTCGTCGAGGCGAGCCGCGCACAGGGCGTCACGGTCAACGGACTCGTCCAGACCGCCTGGGGGCTTCTCGTCGGATCGCTCACCGGCAGAAGCGACGTCGTCTTCGGCGCGATCGTCTCCGGGCGCGTCCCCGACGTGCCGGGCGTGGAATCGATGATCGGCCTGTTCATCAACACCGTCCCGGTGCGCGTCCGCGCGCAGGCAGGGGAGTCGATCACCGATCTCGTCGCGCGCACGCACGGCGCCCAGAACCGCGTGATGGACCACCAGTACGTGGGTCTCGCCGATATCCAACGTGCCGTCGGCATCGGCGAACTGTTCGACACCCTCCTCGTCTTCGAGAACTATCCCGTCGACCGCGACGCCCTCGACGCGGCACAGCGGGACGGCGGCGTGCGGGTCGGCTCGGTCGGGGGCTCGGACGCCACGAACTTCCCGTTGGTGCTGGTCGCCGGGCTGGAGGGCGAACTGCACCTCGGCCTCGAGTACCGGACCGATCTCTTCACCGACGCCGACGCCACCGCGCTGGGGGAGCGGCTCGTGCGCATCCTCGACCAGCTCGTCGCCGAGAACCCCGGGACCGTGGCGCAACTCGACGTGCTCACGGCCGACGAGCGGGCCGGTCTGCGTAGCGAGTGGTCGGCGACCCCCGCGGCCCCGTCGAGCGGAGCGGCGACCGTCGCCGACCTCCTCGCACAGCAGATCGCGCGCACCCCGGAGGCGCCGGCGGTGGTTGCCGACGGCACGACGCTGTCGTTCGCGGAACTGGGACGCCGATCCGCGCGACTCGCCCGGCTCCTCGTCGACGCCGGGATCGGACCGGAGACGGTCGTGGGACTCGCGCTGCCGCGGTCCGAGCACATGGTCGTCGCGATCGCAGCGGCGATCTCGGCAGGGGGCGTCTATGTGCCGATGGATCCGTCCTATCCGCAGGATCGACTGGCGCACATCGTGTCCGATTCGCGTCCGCAGGTGATCGTCACGGTCGCCGCGGTTCTCGACGGCATCGCACCCGCCGCGGGTGACACGAGGATCGTGGTGCTCGACGACCCCGACCTGCAACGGCAACTCGACGGATTCTCCTGCGCCCCGATGACGGACGCCGACCGGCGCGCTGCGCTGCACCCCCACAACGGTGTGTACGTCATCTACACCTCCGGTTCGACGGGACTGCCGAAGGGGGTCGCGGTCACGCACGCGAACCTGCTCAACCTGTTCGAGAGTCACCGCGCCGATCTCTACGTCCCGACCGTCACGGCGACCGGACGCGACTCCGTCGGCGTCGGGCACGCATGGTCGTTCGGCTTCGACGCGTCGTGGCAGCCCACCCTGTGGCTGCTCGACGGGCACACCGTGCACGTCTTCGACGAGGACACCATGCGTGATCCCGAACGGATGGTCGCGTACACGCTCGAGCACGAACTCGACTTCCTCGAGGTCACCCCGTCCTTCCTCGACCGCATGCTCGCGGCGGGACTGTACGAGAGCGGACACCGCCCCGCCTCCGTCGGATTCGGCGGCGAGGCCGTCAATCCGGCGTCGTGGCAACGACTGCGGGAGTTGACGGACGGGCGTGCCTTCAACCTCTACGGACCCACCGAATGCACCGTGGACTCGCTCATCGGGTCGGTCATCGACGCCGATACACCCTGCCTCGGCCGAGCCGTGCACGGCGCCGGTGCCTACATCCTCGACGCGATGCTCCGGCCCGTGCCGATGGGTGTGGTCGGCGAACTGTACGTCTCCGGTGCCGGCGTCGCCCGCGGATATCTCGGACGGCCCGACCTCACGACGGTCCGGTTCCTGCCGAATCCCTTCGCCGACGACGGCACCCGCATGTACCGCACCGGCGACCTCGTCCGGAGGGTGCGCGGGGCCGACGGCCGACCCGTGCTCGAATTCCTCGGCCGCGGCGACGACCAGGTCAAGATCCGCGGCTTCCGGGTCGAACTCGGCGAGGTGGAGGCCGCGCTGACCGCGGTGCGCGGGGTGCGGGACGCGGTCGTGAACGCGCACACCGACAGTCGGGGAGTGACGCGTCTGGTCGGCTACGTGACCCCGGACGGTGACGTCGATCCGGCGGTCGTCCGTGCCGCCGTCGCCGAGCGCCTGCCCGACTACATGGTGCCCGCCGTGGTGCTCGTGCTCGACACCTTCCCCGTCACCGCCAACGGCAAGGTCGACCGGAAGGCGTTGCCCGAGCCGGACTTCTCGTCGCTGGTCGGCGCGCGTGCACCGCGCACCGACACCGAGCGGGTCCTGGCGGGACTCGTCGCGGACGTGCTCGGACTCGAACGGGTGGGGATCGACGACGACTTCTTCTCCCTCGGTGGCGACTCGATCGTCTCGATCCAGCTCGTGTCGAAGGTCCGGGCGGCAGGACTGTGGATCACCACCCGTCAGGTGATCGAACTGCGCACCGTCGAGGCACTCGCGGCCGCGATCGACAGTGGCGGCGGACAGACCCGTCCGGCAGCCGTCGGCGACGCGACCGGCGAGGTGACCGTCACGCCGATCGTGTGGGACACCCTCGAACAGTGGACCGGCCTGTCCCGGTTCTCGCAGGCGAGACTGCTCGTCGCGCCGGTCGGGCTCACGCTCGACACCCTGCGGACCGCGGTCGAGGCACTCGTGGCCGCCCACCCGATGCTGCGCTCGACCTTCCGTGTCGACGACGAAGGCCGGCCGTCGTGGATGGTCCCCGAGACCGTCCCCGACCTCACCGGCTCCGTGCGCCGCGTCGCCGCGACCGGCCGGGAGTGGGGCGAGCTGTTCGACGAGGAACGTGAGAACGCGTACGCCGCACTCGATCCCGGGAACGGTGTCATGGTGCAGGTCGTGTGGTTCGACTTCGGGTCGCAGCAGGCCGGACGCGTCCTGATCGTCGTGAACCACCTCGTGGTGGACGGCGTGTCGTGGCGGATCCTCGTCCCCGACCTCGCCGACGCCGTCGAACAGGCCGAGCGTGGGGAGACGGTGACCCTGGCGTCGAGCGGCACACCCTTCCGGGTGTGGGCGGACGAACTCGCGAAGGCCGCGCGCTCGGAGCGGATCACCGCGTCGTGGTCGACCTGGCAGCGCGCCGTCGAAGCCGATGAACCGATGCTCGGTTCGCGCCCGCTCGATCCGGCACGCGACACCGTCCTCTCGACCCGGTCGACCCGCGTGCACCTGTCCGTCGACGTCACCGAGCGGGTCCTGGCCGCGGACGTGGTCGACGACATCCTGCTCTCGGCCCTCGCCGTCGCGGTGGCGTCGGTCCGGGGCGGCGACCAGGTCCGCATCGACCTCGAGGGACACGGTCGGGAGGAGCAGGTGGTCCCCGGTGCCGACCTCTCGCGCACGGTCGGCTGGTTCACGTCGATGTACCCGGTGACGGTGGACCTGTCGGAGGTCGATGTGGCGTCCGCGTCCCGGGACACCGATGCCGCGGGCGCGGCGCTGCGCGCGGTGGCCCGCGCGTCGCGGGAACGGCCCGACAACGGCATCGGTTTCGGCCTGCTGCGTCGACTGAACCCGGACTTCGGCGACCGCTTCGCCCGGTACGTGCCGCCGGCCGTCGTCTTCAACTACCTCGGCCGGCTCACGCTCGGCGAGGCGTCCGGCAGCCCGTGGTCGGGTGCACCGGGTGCGGCTGCGATCGGCGGTTCGGTGGATCCGGACATGCCGCTCGACCACGTCCTGCAGGTGGACGCGATCACCGAGGACACCCCGGACGGCGCGGTTCTGGAATGCGAGTTCGCCGCCGCAGCGGACGTGGTCGACGCGGACACGCTCGCCGAGATCGCGCGGATCTGGCAGGACACGGTGCAGGTCGTCGTCGCGAGAGAACTCACCGGCACCGCTTACTAGGGCACAGCGCGCCTGCACACATCGAAAGAAGGAGAACACCATGCTCGATCGCACTACCGTCCTTGCCGACACCGCCCGGATCCTGGACATCGACGTCGACGAACTCGACCCCTCGGCGAGCCTCGTCGACCAGGGACTCGACTCCGTCCGGCTGATGGCCCTCGTGGAACAGTGGCGCAGCGCCGGCGTCGAGGTCGACTTCGTGGACCTCGCCTCGGCCCCCGACCTCGAGCAGTGGATCGCGCTGCTCACCCGCGGATGAGCGGGTGATCGTGGCCGTCTTCGAGAAGCTCTTCATCGACCTCGACCCGCTGCGGACCAGCCGCGAGTTCCGGTACCTGTTCACCGCACGCGTCGTGTCGCTGTTCGGTCTCGGTTTCCTCATCGTGGCCGTGCCCGTGCAGGTGTATCAGCTCACCGGCTCGACGGCGCAGGTCGCCGCGGTCTCCGCGGTGATCGGTGTGACCACCTTCGGGGCCACCTTCGCGGGTGGGGTGCTCGCCGACCGGTACGACCGGCGGAACGTCATCGCCCTCGCGCGCGGCACCGCGGGCGTCGCCTTCGCGCTGCTGGCGATCAACGCGTTCCTGCCCGAACCGCAGATGTGGGCGATCTACGTGCTCGCCGTCGTCGACGGCATTGCGGGCGGGATCTCGTCGACCGCACTGATGGCCGTCACCCCGAGCTTGATCCCGCGCGACAAACTCGCCGCGGCCGGTGCACTGATGGCGCTGACCGCCGATCTGGGCTCCATGATCGGCCCGGCGCTCGGTGGTGTCGTCATCGCCGGCGGTGGTGTGGGCGTGGCCTACGCGCTCGCGGCGTTCACCACGGCGATCACCACCTTCTGCATCACTCGCCTGCCGTCGCTGCCTCCGACACACGTCGCGGAGGAATCACCGTTGAAATCGGTGGTGTCGGGCTTCCGGTACGCAGCGCACAACCGCGTGGTGGGGCAGGTGCTGATCGTCGGATTCCTGGCGATGCTGCTGTCCGGCTGGGCCGTGCTCATCCCGGAGTTCGCCGACGAGGTGCTCGGCGTCGGACCGTCGGTGGTGGGCCTGCTCTACACCGCGCCCGCCGTCGGTGCGGTGGTCGGCTCGCTGACCAGCGGCTGGACCGGCTCGATCCGACGCTACGGGCTGGTGGTCTACCTGCTCATGGCGGTCTCCGCCGCGGGTCTGGTAGGCGCCGGCGCGACCGGTGTCCTCGCTGTCGTGCTGCTCGGCCTCGCCGCGCACGGTTTCGGCGACTCGCTCGCGGACGTCGTGCGGTACGCGACCGTCCAGCGCAACACCTCCGACGAGTACCGCGGACGGATCGCGGCCGTGTGGGGTGCGCAGGTGACGGCCGGTGCCTCCGTCGGTGCGGTTGCGGCGGGCGTCGTGGCCTCGCTGGTGCCGATCTCGATGGCCCTGACCGTCTACGGCGTGGCCGGTGTGGTGATCATCGCGATCATGTTCGTCGCGACCCCGACGCTGCGGCGGTTCGAGGACGCGGGCGACCTCGAATCTGTGGGCTGACCTGCGGGTCGACGAGGTGGGGCCGGGTGAACCCGGCCCCACCTTCGTGTCATGCCCGTCCGTCGCGCGCCCACGCCTCCACGGCCGAATACCCTTCGCTGACGCCCTGGGTGTAGGCGACGAGCGCGCCGTACAACCGGGATCCCTCGGTGGCGAGCTCGATGGTGCCCACCCAGTCGGCAGCGCGTGCCATGACGTGCGCGGAGATGTCCTGCCGGTCGCGGGTCGCGGACGACACGATCCGGAACGCCTCGTCGGCGATCCGGAAGGTCTCGGCGACACCGCGCCAGAAGTACTCCGCATCCATGGCAGAGCGCAGCGACTCGTAATCCGTCGTGTCCTGCATCGCCGTGGCGTGTGCCAGTCGCTGCAGAGCATGCTCCGCAGCCCCGACGGGGAAGTACGTCACGTCGTCGATGGTGTCCTTGCCGCCGCTTGTCGTTCTCACCGCAGAGATGGTGCCCGATCTCGAGCGAATACGAAACAGCGCGTAGGTAACGGTATAGGCACGCGGCGTGTCGCCTACCCGGTCGCCACCGGACGGTTCGGGATCAGGCACACGCACGACACCAGCAGGACGGCGCAGACCAGAACGGCGACGAACACCGGCGCCACGGACGCGGCCAACTGCGCCGCGTCGGGAGCCCCCGTGGTGGTCTCGTCCGCCACTGCACCACCGAGGGCCGCGTTGGCGAGCGCACCGAACACCGCCACTCCGACCGCGCTGCCGATCGCGCGGGCGAAGGCGTTCGCCCCCGTGACGACACCCCGCTCGGACCACTCGACGCTCGACTGCGCAGCGATCAGCGACGGGCTGGCGATCAACCCCATCCCGAGACCGACGAGCACGCAGCAGACCGCGACCTGCCAGGGAGCCGAATCCTTCCCGACCTGCGTCAGCAGTGCCGCGCCGCAGAGCAGCGGCACCGCACCCACCAGGCCGGTGTTGCGGAAACCGATCCGCAGGTAGAACCGGCCCGACTGCGCCGCGGCGATCGGCCAGCCGATCGTCATCGTCGCCAGCGTGAAACCCGCGACGAGCGCCGAGGTCCCCAGCGCGCCCTGCACGAACGACGGAACGTACGAGGTCAGCCCCAGCACGACCGCACCCACCAGGCACGACACCGCGCTGGTGGTGACGAGCACCCGCCGGGTGAACAGGCGGATGGGCAGGATCGGCTCGGCCGCGCGGGACTCGATCCACACGAACACCGCGATCAGCGTCGCGCCCGCGCCGAAGATGCCGATGCTCGCCGCCGACGTCCACGCCCACGACTGGCCACCCTCGAGCAGGCCGAGGATCAACAGGGCGGCGCCCGCCGCGAGGGTCGCCGCGCCGGCCCAGTCCACCCGCGGTCGTGGTCCGGCCGGTTTCTCCTCGCGGAAGTTTCGGACGAGCACCCACGCCGCGAGGGCGCACAACGGCAGGTTGACCCAGAAGATCCACCGCCACGACAGGAAGTCGGCGAAGATGCCTCCCACGGCCGGGCCGACCACCGCCGACATGCCCCACACGCTGGCCAGATAACCCTGCGCCTTGGCTCGCTCGGCGACCGTGTAGATGTCCCCGGCGATCGTCTGCGCCATCGGCAGCACCGCACCGGCGCCGAGTCCCTGCACTGCGCGGAACGCGATCAGCGCCGGCATGCTCCACGCCAGCGCGCACAGCACCGAGCCCGCCGCGAACACCCCGATCCCGAACAACAGCAGCGGAGTGCGGCCGAAGACGTCGGAGAGCTTGCCGTAGACCGGGACGAGCACCGCCTGCGTGAGCAGGTAGGCGGAGAACAACCACGGGAACTGCGTGAAGCCACCCAGGTCGGCGACGATCGTCGGGACCGCGGTGGCCAGGATCGTGCTCTCGAGCGCCACGAGGGCGGTGGCGAGCATCAGAGCGATGAGGATCGGGCCCCGCTCGGACCTGAACCCGACGTCCACCCGCGACGATGCGGCCATGCCACTCCTGTTCTCGCTCGCGTCGCTGCTCCGTCGTGCTGTGACCGAGTGGGATATCCGCCACGGGTTGCGGTACGCCCACTCGATGAGCACTAGGGTGTCAGCGTGCGTCCTTCACTCGAGTCCTACCAACACCTCGCCGGCGGCAAGGTGCGTGATCTGTACGTGATCGACGACGAGCACCTGCTCCTCGTCGCCAGTGACCGGATCTCGGCCTACGATCACGTGCTCGAGACCCCGATCCCCGACAAGGGACGGGTCCTCACTGCGATGAGCGTGTTCTTCTTCAAGCTGCTCGACGCCACCAACAACCATCTCGCGGGAGAACCCGACGACGAGCGTATCCCCGAGGAAGTCCTCGGCCGCGCACTCGTGGTCAAGCGCCTCGAGATGGTGCCCGTCGAGTGCGTCGCCCGCGGCTTCCTCACCGGCTCCGGCCTGCTCGACTACCAGGCCACGGGCTCCGTCTGCGGTGTCGCCCTGCCCGAGGGCCTCGTCGAGGCCAGCAGGCTGCCCGAGCCGATCTTCACCCCGGCCAGCAAGGCCGCGCTCGGCGACCACGACGAGAACATCTCGTTCGACGACGTCGTCGAGAAGGTCGGGCTCGACCTGGCGATGAAACTGCGCCAGGACACGCTCGACATCTACGACCGCGCCGCGATGTACGCCTCCGAACGCGGCATCCTGCTCGCCGACACCAAGTTCGAGTTCGGTCTCGACAAGGCCGGCAATCTGGTGCTCGCCGACGAGGTCCTCACTCCGGATTCGTCCCGCTACTGGGACGCGAACGAGTACGAGGAGGGCAAGGTGCAGCCCAGCTTCGACAAGCAGATCGTCCGGAACTGGCTCACCGGACCCGAATCGGGCTGGGACCGCGCCTCCGACACCCCGCCCCCGCCGCTGCCGCAGCACGTCGTCGACAAGACGCGTGCCCGCTACATCGAGGCGTACGAACGTATTTCGGGAATGTCCTTCGACGATTGGATCGGCTGACCGCATATGACCTCCTCGAAGATCACTCCGCCGGTCGCGAAGAAGGTGCCGTTCGAGCGCACCCACCACGGGCACACCTTCGTCGACGACTACGAATGGCTGCGCGACAAGAACGACCCCGAGGTCGTCGCGTACCTGGAAGCGGAGAACTCGTACACCGAGGCGCAGACGGAGCATCTCGCTCCGCTGCGTGAGGCGATCTTCGAGGAGATCAGGTCGCGCACCCAGGAGACCGACATGTCGGTCCCCACCCGGATGGGCGACTGGTGGTACTACGCCCGCACCGTCGAGGGCAAGCAGTACGCGATCCAGTGCCGGTGCCCGATCGCCGACGCCGACGACTGGACACCGCCCAACGTCACGCCGGGCGTCGAACTCCCCGGCGAACAGGTGCTCCTCGACGGCAACGTCGAGGCCGAAGGGCACGAGTTCTTCTCGCTCGGGGCGTTCTCGATCAGCCACGACGGCACGCTGCTCGCGTACTCGACCGACGTCGTGGGCGACGAGCGCTACACCCTGCGCATCAAGGACCTCACCACCGGTGAGATGCGGGCGGACGAGATCCCCGGCACCGCACCGGGAGCGACGTGGGCGCTCGACCACAGCCACGTCTTCTACCAGACGGTCGACGAGTCGTGGCGGCCCGACACCGTCTGGCGGCACAAGCTCGGCACCTCCGTCGACGAGGACGTGAAGGTCTTCCACGAACCCGACGAGCGGTACTGGGTGTCGATCGGTTCGACCCGCAGCGAGAAGTACCTCATGATCTGGGTCGGCTCGAAGATCACCACCGAGGGGTGGGTGCTCGAATCCGAGAACCCTACAGGCGAATTCCGCGTGATCCTGCCGCGCCGCGAAGGTGTCGAGTACGGTGCCGAGCACGCCGTGATCGCCGGTGAGGACCGCTTCCTGATCCTGCACAACGACGTCGACCCCGAGACGGGGGAGAAGGCCGAGAACTTCGTTCTCGCCGAGGCTCCCGTCGACGACCCGTCCGCGCTGCGCACCCTGATCGAGCACCGCCACGACGTGCGCCTCGAGGACGTCGACGCGTTCGAGGGACACCTCGTGCTCGGCTACCGCCGCGAGGCCCTCACCCGACTCGCGGTGTGGCCGTTGACCGACGAGGGCTACGGCACGCTCACCGAACTCGAGTTCGACGAGGAACTCTTCGCCGTCGGACCGGGCGCGAACCCCGAATGGACCCAGCCCACACTGCGTCTGGGCTACACGTCGTTCATCACGCCGAGCCGGGTATACGACTACACCGTGAGCACCGGCGAGCTGAAGCTGCTCAAGTCGCAGCCGGTGCTCGGCGACTTCGACCCGATGCTCTACGAGCAGCGCCGCGAGTGGGCGACCGCCGAGGACGGCACGAAGATCCCGCTGTCGATCGTCGCGCGCAAGGGCACCCCCGACAACGCCCCCACGCTGCTGTACGGCTACGGCTCGTACGAGGCCAGCATCGACCCGGCCTTCTCCGTCGCACGCCTGTCGCTGCTCGACCGGGGCATGGTCTTCGCGGTCGCTCACGTACGCGGTGGTGGCGAGATGGGCCGGCACTGGTACGAGAACGGCAAGTCGCTGACGAAGAAGAACACCTTCACCGACTTCGTGGCGTGCGCGCGGCACCTGATCGACACCGGCGTCACGAGTCCGGAGAAGCTGGTCGCCGACGGAGGCAGTGCCGGTGGTCTGCTCATGGGTGCGGTCGCGAACATCGCACCCGAGCTGTTCGCGGGCATCCTCGCGAACGTCCCGTTCGTCGACCCGCTCACCTCGATCCTCGATCCGTCCCTGCCGCTCACGGTGATCGAATGGGACGAGTGGGGCAACCCGCTCGAGAACCCCGAGGTGTACGAGTACATGCGCTCGTACAGCCCCTACGAGAACGTCGAGGCCAAGGACTACCCGGCGATCCTCGCGATCACCAGCATCAACGACACCCGCGTGCTGTACGTCGAACCCGCCAAATGGGTCGCCGAGCTGCGCGCGACGAAGACCGGCGATGCCCCCCTGCTGCTCAAGACGGAGATGAGCGCGGGGCACGGCGGTGTGTCGGGTCGCTACGAGAAGTGGCGCGAGGTCGCGTTCGAATTCGCGTGGGTGCTCGAAACGTCCGGCGCCTACCGCGCGGAGGCTTCCGCGCAGTAGCCTGCACCCCGAGGCCACGTCGGTGGAACAGGGGAGGTGACCGGTGCGGTCGATCCGGCGACTCGCACCGTCCGCACCCGTGAACACGGTCCGCAAGCACTACCTGCCGTGAGCTACTCGTATCTGCTCGCGTTTTCGCTGTTCGCCGCAGCAATTGCCGCAGCGGATGGTCGAACTCGTAGCGGATGCACGACCGCTCACCTGCGCAGTTCGTACCGGACCTGCGGCCGGCCGGCGCGGCCGTACTCGGTGAGGCGGGTCGCGGCTCCGTCGTCGGCGAGTCGTTCGAGATAACGCCACGCGGTGACGCGTGAGACCCCCACGGCCGAGCCGACTTCCGCGGCGGTGCGGGGGCCGTCGGCGTCGTGGAGGAAATCGGTGATCTTCGACAGCGTGTCGGGGGAGATGCCCTTGGGGGTCGACGGACGGGAACTGCTCGTGCGCAGCGCCGCCATGGCGCGGTCGATGTCGTGCTGACCTGCCGCCGTCTCGGCGTCGCGCAACGCCGAGCGGTAGGCCACGTACTGTTCGAGCTTGTCCTGCAGCGCCGCGAAGGTGAACGGCTTGAGCAGGTACAACACGACGCCCCGCGCGACCGCCGTCCGCACGACCTCCAGATCGCGGTTCGACGTGACGGCGATGATGTCGGGGCTCGGGCGACCGGCGCTCAGGCGCGCAGCGACCTCGAGGCCGTTCGTGTCGGGGAGCCCGATGTCGAGCAGCACCAGATCCACCGGCGTTCCTGCCCGCGCCGCCGACGCGACCGCCCGCACGGCGTCGCTGCCCGTGTGCGCGACGCCCACCACCTCGAATCCGTCCACCCTGCCGACGTATTCGCGGTGGGCCTCGGCGATGAGCGGCTCGTCCTCGACGATCAGTACCCGGATCACGATGTGCCCCCGACGGGGATCTCGGCGACGATCATCGATCCCAGCGATGGTTCGGTGCGCAGGGTGCCACCGTGACGCGCGACGACCTGGGCGACGAGCGCGAGTCCGAGACCGCGCTGCTCGGACTTGGTGGAGTACCCGCGCTGCATGGCCCGGGCCAGCACTTCCGGCGACATTCCCGGTCCGCTGTCGGCGACCTCGACGATCATCGACGAATCCTCCTGGCGCACAGTAACCTCCACCCATGGGTCGTCCGACGCATGGGAGGCGTCGATGGCGTTGTCGATGAGATTCCCGACGAGAGTGACGATATCGCGCGCCGGGATCGGCACCGGACCGAGTTCCGTGTCGTCGGTGACGGTCAGTTCCACACCGCGTTCGGCGGCCTCGTCGATCTTGCCGAGCAGCAGGGCCGACAGCGCCGGTTCGTGGACGGCACCGGTCAGCCTGTCGATCAGGTGCTGGGACACCGCCAGTTCCTGCGTCGCGAAGGCGACCGCCTCCTCCGGCCGGCCGAGCTCGACCATCGTGATGATGGTGTGCAGGCGGTTCGCCGACTCGTGTGCCTGCGCACGCAGTGACTCGGCGAACCCGCGGACCGAGTCGAGTTCACCCAGGACACCGCGTAGTTCGGTGTGGTCGCGAAGAGTGACGACCGTGCCGATGCGTCGCCGTTTCCACAGCACCGCATCGCTGTTCACCACCAGGACCCGGTCCCGGGTCAGATGCACCTCGTCGCGTGCCTCGTCGGCGACGGCGAGTTCGCGCACCGTCGCGGGCAGACCGTCGAACTCCACCGCGCCGACGGGCTCCAGCCCGAGCAGCCGGCGGGCCTCGTCGTTGACGATGTCGACGCGGGGGGAACCGTCTGCGGTACCGAACACCAGTAGTCCCTCACCGATCGAGTGCAGGACGGCGTCGTGGTGTTCGTACATGCGCCGCAGCTGGTCGGGATTGAGGCCGAGGGTCTGCCGGCGGAGCCGCCGGGAGATGAGGTAGCCGCCCGCCGCGGTGACCACGAGCCCGGCTGCTACCAGGCCGAGGATGCCCGGCAGGCTCCGCACGAAGTTCTCGGCGATCCTCTCCCGCGTCACCCCGACCGACACGAACCCGACGAGCGTGCCGTCGTCGTAGACGGGGGCGATGGTGCGTATCGACGGGCCCAGGCTGCCGGTGTACGTCTCGGTGAACGGCGTGCCCGAGCGGGCCTCGTCGGTGTGACCCGTGTAGGGGAGTCCGATCTGCTCCGGGACCGGGTGTGTCACACGGATACCCTCGGGGTCCACGACGACGACGAAGTCCACCCCGGTCGCCTCACGGATCTGTTCGGCGCGGGGTTGGAGCGCTGCCGTCGGATCAGGAGAGACCAATCCGTCCGAGACCTCCGGGAACAGCGCGGCGGTCACTGCGATATCCGTCACGGTGCGGCGTGTGGCCTCGTCGGCGTCGCGGCGTTCGTCGACGACGATGAGCGCGCCCGCCACGATCGCTACCACCGTGAACACCACCAGTTGGAGGATGAGCAGCTGGCCCGCCACGCTCATCGGCGGTCTCGCCTCCCGACGGTTCAACGGTCACCTCCCGTGAACACTATGTACACAAACTTCTCCCGCAGTGAGCGGACCACCACCATTTCCCTGTGTGGACGTGATGCCGGTCACCGCCCGGGCGCGGAAAGGCCCTACCAGGGTCCCGTAGTACCCGACCGAACCACGGTCGATTCCCGAGTCCTCGCCGGTGCGTCACCGCATCCCGTTATCCGTGAACATCGCGCGACGAGCCCGCGCATGATCGAAGGGCACCCCATGAGCACCACAACAGTGCGTGGCGAGAAACGCCGCGACCGTACCCACTGGCTGTACATCGGCGTCATCATCGCTGTCGTCGCCGGTATCGCCGTCGGATGGCTGGCCCCGGAGACGGGCAAGTCGCTCGGTGTCCTCGGCACCATGTTCGTCGACCTGATCAAGATGATGATCAGCCCGGTGATCTTCTGCACCATCGTGCTCGGCATCGGGTCGGTCCGGGCCGCGGCGAGTGTCGGCCGGATCGGCGGACTCGCGCTGATCTACTTCGTGGGCATGTCGACCGTGGCACTCGCGATCGGCCTCGGTGTGGGCAACCTGCTCGACCCGGGCTCGGGCCTGACCCTCGACCCGGCCAACGCCGGTTCGGGTGCCGAACTCGCCGAGAAGGCGCACGCGGCCGGCGGCACCGTCGACTTCATCGCGTCGATCATCCCGACCTCCCTGCTCTCCGCGCTGACCGCAGGCAGTGTCCTGCAGACCCTGTTCGTGGCGCTGCTCGTCGGCTTCGCGATCCAGGGCATCGGCAAGTCGGGTGAACCGATCCTCCGCGGTATCGCCCATCTGCAGAAGCTCGTCTTCCGCATCCTGACGATGATCCTGTGGCTCGCCCCGATCGGTGCGTTCGGCGCCATCGCCAACGTCGTCGGTCAGACCGGACTGAGCGCGGTCCTGCAGCTCGGTGTGCTGATGATCGCCTTCTACCTCACGTGCGCCGTGTTCGTCTTCGGCGTCCTCGGATCGCTGCTGCGGGCCGTCGCCGGTGTCTCGGTGTTCAAGCTCGTGAAGTACCTCGCCCGCGAGTATCTGCTCATCTTCGCGACGTCGTCGTCGGAGTCCGCGCTGCCGCGCCTGATCGCCAAGATGGAGCACCTCGGTGTCCAGCGCACCACCGTCGGCGTGGTCGTGCCCACCGGCTACTCGTTCAACCTGGACGGCACCGCGATCTACCTGACGATGGCCGCTCTGTTCGTCTCCGACGCGATGGGCAGCCCGCTGAACATGGGCGAGCAGCTCTCGCTCCTGCTGTTCATGATCGTTGCCTCGAAGGGTGCGGCCGGGGTCACCGGTGCAGGTCTGGCGACGCTGGCCGGTGGTCTGCAGAGCCACCGTCCCGACCTGCTCGACGGCGTCGGCCTGATCGTCGGTGTCGACCGGTTCATGTCCGAGGCGCGAGCCGTCACCAACTTCTCCGGCAATGCCATCGCGACCCTGCTCATCGGCACCTGGACCCGGTCGGTGGACCGTGAACGCGTCGACGAGGTGCTCAGCGGACGGTTGCCGTTCGACGAGAGCATGATGATCGACGATCACGAGCCCGCTCCCGAGCGCGAACCGGCGACGCTGGAGAAGGTCTCCGTCTGATCCGGCATCCGCTACGACAATGGCTGTCCGCTACGGAAAATTTCCGTAGCGGACAGCCATTTCTGTAGCAACCAGGAGCCGGCGGCGACAGCAGATCTACGCGCCGGCGGCGACGAAACGCTGGTGCAGTTCGCCGATGCCTTCGATCCAGCTGTCGAGTCGCTCACCGGCGCGCAGGTAGCGCTGCGGGTCGCGGCCCATGCCCACACCGGCGGGTGTGCCGGTGAAGATCACGTCGCCCGGGTACAGGGTGACGTTGCGCGACAGCTCGGCGACCAGCGCGGGGACGGAGAAGATCATCTCCCGCGTGCGGCCCTTCTGGACCTCCTCGCCGTCGATCGCGCATCCCAGTTCCAGATCGTCCGGGTCGGCGAACTCGTCGGGGGTGACGAGCCACGGACCCTGCGGAGCGAAGCCGGGATACGACTTGGCGAGACCGAACTGGGGCGCCGGTCCGCGCATCTGGGCGACGCGTTCGGAGATGTCCTGCCCCGCCGTCAGGCCCGCGACGTACGACCAGGCGTCTGCTGCGTCGACGTCGCGTGCCTCCCGACCGATGACGGCGACGAGTTCGATCTCCCAGTCGACGTTGCCGCCGTCCGGAATCGTGACCTCGGAGTCGGGGCCGGTGAACGCCGAGACGTACTTGGTGAACACCGGGGGCAGATGTGTGGGGGCCTCGAAGCCCGATTCGGCGGCGTGGTCGTCGTAGTTCAACCCGACCGCGAAGACTTGGCGGGGCGCAGGGGAGGGGGCGCCGAGCCGGGCACGATCGATCGAAGCGTTGTCGGTGACGTCTGCGTCCGCCGCCCACGCCCGCACCTCGTCCCACGACTCGTAGATCGAGGCGAGCTCGGGTCCGAACCGGCCGCCGGAGGCGGTAGCGATGTCGACGGCCTGCTCGTTGCCGGAGTCACCGACGACGAGGACGGCACGGTTGTCGAGGTTGGCGATGCGCATGGGTTTCTCCTCGAGGGACTGGAAGGCGTTACGGGGCGCCGGGCCCGAACAGTGCGGACAGGTCGATTCGATCATTCGAGGCCAGGATCGCGCGCACTCGGGACAGCGAGGCGTCGGCGGAGTCCCCGAGACCTGCATGTCGCAAGTTCGCCACGAACTTGGCGTCGACGTCGGCGCGGCCGGCGGGCACGCCACGAGGGTCACCCCACGGATGGTCGATACGGTCCGCGTGGGTCCGTCCGTCGTCCGCCCGTATCTCGAGATGCGCCGCGGTCAAGGGGAACGATGACTCGGCTGCAGGTCGGAGACGGACGAGGTGCGCGAGCCGGAGAACCTCCGGGTCGTTGCGGAACGGGTCGTCGAAGTGGGCGGGCACCGGTCGTCCTCGCACCAATGCGTTCGCAGTCTGGAACTGGAAGCCGAACAGGGCCGCCGGCCGGGACACCTCCGCGTCCTCCACCGGGAGGTCCAGGGGCGAGCCGATGTGGTGCGGATGGACGGTGAGGGTGATCTCCCGAACGGTGCCCGGATCGGCGACCTCGCGGAGATTCCTGGCGACGTCGATCGGACCGTGTGTGAATCGACAACCCGGATAAGGCTTGACGATCCGGTCCCCGAAGTACACCTCACCGAGACCGGCCGTCACCGAGGACTCGTCGGGGAGTCCTGTGCCGTATGTGCGGAACAGGCCGAAGCGGCCGTCCAGCGCACCGTCGCCACCTGCATAACCGTGCCGGACCAGATCGGCGGCCTCGATACCGTCGCGCGCGGCGAGTCCTTGCACGAAGGTGAACGCATCACTGTGCTCGTCGATGGCCTGGAAGGTTCCCGACACCTGCTGGAGCACCAGTCCCCATGCTCGCACCAGTTCGTCCGCACTCAGGTTCCACAGCCGCGCGGCGACGACGGCCGAGGCGAACCGGTTGATGAGCCCGGGGTTGTCCCATCCGGTCCCGGGGACGAATTCGAGTGCTCTGCTGATCCGTGCTGCCACGTCGTCGGCCACGATGAGGGCTTCGAGCATCGTCCGTGCCGAAGCGCCGCAGTCCTCGGCCAGGGCGACGGCCACGGGTACGGTCGTCTCCGAGATATGGGACCAGATCGGTGACGCCCCGTCGAAGGGGGTCAGGGGGCCGAAGTCGTAGGCCCGGGCAAGAAGTGCATTGGCGTAGGCCGCCGAGGCAGGCCCGACCTTTCCTTCCTCGAGCGCGACGGAGGACCGGCCGGGTGCGGAGTTCCGGGTGACGAGTGCTGCGGCCCGGCGGGTCGAATCGACTCGTGTGCCGGCGATCATGCAGCCCAGCGTGTCCACGACCCGATCGAGAAGGTACCGATCGTGCGGAGACTCGAAGGCGGCATCCGGGGTCGCTTCGACGGCATGGGACGCCAGGGTGCGTGCGAGATTCATGGTGGAGGATCTCCTGATGTCTCTGCGAGCGAGCGGTGCCGCGGCGCATGCCGACGGCCCCGCTCACTCGTGGGGGATCCTTACTTGGAGACCAGATCGTTCGGCGCAGCGACGGGCCCGTCGCTCGCGGACTCCTCACGTTGCTGGATCCGGCCCAGGGTGACGATGCAGATCGTGCCGACCGCCAGCGGGACCGCCATCAGGTAGAAGAGGTTGCCCGCGGTCCAGCCGCTCTCGAGCAGGAAACCGGTGCCGATCGGGGAGACGATGGAGACCAGGCGGCCGACGCCGACCATCCAGCCGACACCGGTGCCGCGCAGCGAGGCGGGGTAGACCGTCGGGCCCACGGCGTAGAAGCCGGCGACCGAGCCGACCGCGACGATGCCGAGGAAGATGCCGAGGGTGATCGCGAGCCATCCGACTCCGAAGGCCGCGCCGTAGACGGCGTAACCGATGGCGCCGAGACCGAGGGTGGTCATGAGGATGTTGCGGGGGATCCACCGGAACGCGGCGGCCGCGAACAGGAGGCTGCCGATGATGCCGCCGAGGTTGAGGACGGTGCCGACCGTGGTGCCGCTCTGCACGTCGCCGGTGGATTCGGCGACCAGCTTGGGGATCCACGAGTTCGCGAAGTAGTAGGCGGCCATCAGGCAGGCGTAGGCGAGCCACAGGGCGAGCGTCTTGATGCCGGTGGTGCCGGTGAAGATGGCGCCGAGCCGGGCGTTGTGACGGTCTGCGGGGGTCTGCTCGGGCAGTTCCTTCAGCGCCGGATGCCCCATCTTGCCGAGCATCGAGTTGATGCGTTCGAGGGCGTTCTTCGGACGGCGTGCGACGAGGAAGTCGATCGATTCGGGCAGTGCGGCCCACGCGAGGACGAGCAACACCACGCTCAGCACGGTGCCGACGACGAACAGGTTCTTCCAGTCGGCGGGATCGAACAGGCCGGCCACGACACCGGCGAGAGCGGCACCGATGGGGAAGCCGGTGGCATAGATGCCGACGACGGTGCCGCGGCGCTTCTCCGAGGCGAACTCGGAGACGTACGCGTTGAGCTGCGACATGGCACCGATACCGAGCCCGGTGATCACACGGGCGACGATCATCGTGGCGACGTTGGGGCTGATCACCGCGAGCACCATGCCCACCACGACCATGCTCATCGACACGATGGTCAGCGTGCGACGCCCGTAGCGGTCACCGAACGGGCTGAACAGGATCGCGCCGGCGGCCATGCCGAAGAGGCTGCCGCTGAGAACGATCCCGAGGGTGCCGGAGCTGACGCCCCATTCGTCCGACATCGGCTTCGCGGCGAACGACATCACCGCGATCTCGAATCCGTCGAGAATGATCAATGCGAGTGCTATGGCGATCGCACGGATCTGCAGGGGAGTCATCTTCGACGCCCTGATGTCAGCCAACACATCCATCGTTAGGTTCCTTCACTTTGGTCGCGCTCGAGGAGCGAAGCTCCGAGCTGAGACGACACCACGCCAGGTGGCGGCAGTCACATAGTGCAGTGGGGGTCCGTTGTGATCACAGTCACCGGTGCCACTGGGTGGCATCGTCGGCCGGTGTGCCGCAACGGGATCCCCGTCGGCTGCCGCAGGGCGATCTCGACGACCGCCGCCGACTGCTCGATTCGATGGATGTAATCGAGTATGTCTGCGCCCGAAGTGCTCTCGGGAAGCCTCGACAAGCGCAGGACCATGACGACATTACCCTCCGGGTCGTGGACGGGCACGGAGAGCTGGAGCGGCGTGTACGTCGCCACGGGATCGATCTCCGCCGGCTCGTGGTGCGCGGACATCCGCTGCAGGGCGTCGATGAGTCTCTGTTCGTGCTCCGGCGTACGGTCCGGCGTGCTGAAGGCATCGACGAGTTCGTCGAGCGTGTGGGTGTCGACCTCGCCCGAGAGGGTCACCGACCATCCGCGTTCCTGGACGCGTTGCAGCTGGAGCTCCGCCGCCTCGCGGATCTCCGGCGACCGGCGCGGCACGCGGTCGAGCCAGTCCTCGCTCGACGGGGCGCCGCGGTGGCCGACCATGAGGGAACCGAGCGGCGGGACGAACGGCAGACGGGTGCCGGGCATCGTCGAGTGACTTGCGCCGTCGGCGCTCGCCGTTGCCACGAAAGCGAATTCGTCACCGAGCGGGGCGAGTAGGCTGACCTCCACGCCGAGTTCGGTGGCGAGGAGCTCCATTTCCTGACGTCCGCACTCCGCCGTGCGGATGGCGGCGGCGAGGGAGCGGTAGTCCGAGGCCATCAACGATCCCGGCGTGAACCGGCCGTAGCCCCGCTGGAAGAACAACAGCGGCAGGCAGTTCCGCTCGGTCGCCAGTTCCCGCACCGCGCCGAGGACGAAGTAGTGGTCACCGGCGTCGAGCACGTCCGACCACTCACATTCGATCCACGCCGTCGTACCCTCGAGAATCGGTGCACCGGTGGGGGACTCGCGCCAGTCGACCCCCTCGAACTTGTTCTCCCCCCGCATGAACGCCCCGCACACGTGTTCCTGGTCGGCGGCCATGATGTTGACGCAGAAGGTACGCGACTCGCGCAGTGCGGCGAAGGTGTACGACGACTTCATCGGCATGAACGACACCAACGGTGGGTCCATCGACACCGAGTTGAACGTCCCGACCACCATGCCGAGCGGCGTGCCGTCGGCTGCGCGTCCGGTGACGATGGCGACGCCGGTGGGGTAGCTGCCCAGGACGTGCCGCATGTGCTGGGGGTCGATCGGCGCGGCGACCGGAAGGTCGGCGAGCGTGGTTGCTTCAGACATCTGACGTAGTCCTTTCGGCGACCGGCGTCCTTTCGGGGACCGGCGTGGACGGAACGGGGACGATCTCGGCGGGATCGTCGAGACGGGACAGTCGCAGGCCGCGCGGTCCGAAACGCAGGACCACCGCCGCGACGACCAGCAGCAGCGCGGCGAGCCCGACGGTGGACCGCAGGCCGATCAGGTCGGCGGCCGCGCCCTGCAGAGCAGCGCCGAGGGCCACCGAACCGGTGTAGACCATCACGCTGACCGACAGCACCCGTCCCCGGATGTGGTCGGCGACGAGCACCTGCACGGTGCTCTGCCCGATGGTGAGGGAGAGGAGGAAGAAGACGCCCACGCCGACGGTGGCGGCGGTGGCCGTGACCGTCGTCGGGGCGATGGCGAAGAGTGCCAGCGTGATTCCGAAGCCGATGAAGGCGACGAGGGCGACGGTCGACCGGCCGACGCGGCGCAGGGCGCCTCCCAGCAGCGGGATGCCGGCCATGGTGCCGATGCCGAGTCCCAGGTTGAGGGCGGCCAGACCCAGCTCACCGCTGTCGAAGACATCCTCGGAGAACGTGATCACGTGCTGGAAGATCGGCATCCCCAGAGTGCCCGTTACGAGGACGACGGTCACCGCGGTGAGCACCCCCGGGGTGGATCGGGTGTAGCGCAGTCCTTCGACGAAGCGCCCGCTCTTCCTGCTGCCCCGAGCGGCGGGGGCGGGGGCGTTGACGGGTTTCGCGACGATCAGCGCCACGACGACGGAGAGCACCATGACGAAGGTGACCGCGAATGCGACCGCCGGTCCCCACCAGTACAGGACGACACCGGCCACTGCGGGTCCGAACGATCGCGCGAGGTTGAACTGGATCGTGTTCAGCGACGCGGCGGAGGCGAGCGAAGCGCGCGGCGCGTAGTCGTTGGTCAGTGCCTGCCAGCTCGGCATCGACACGCCCTGCCCGATGCCGGTGAGCGCAGCGAGGCCGAGCAACAGCCACGGCGAGTGCCATTCGGCGAGCCAGCACACGCAGATGGCCAGGGCCACCAGGGAACGCATCAGCTGCATCCACAACACGAGCAACCGCCGGTCGACCCGGTCGGCGAGCGCACCCGCGTAGGGGCCGAGCACCATGATCGGAACGAACTGCGCCGCGGTGGCGAGACCGACCCACGCGGCCGAACCCGTGATCTGGAAGAGCACGAACGGAACGGCCAGCGATTGGAACCACCCACCGGTGTTGGTGAGGAAGGCGCCGGTCAGGAAGACCACGAAGCCGCGGTGCCGCAGCGCTTCGAACATGGTGTGCGCGTCCTTTCCTCCGGTACGGGACCGGAATGACGAGGAGGCGCGACCGGGTTCCGGCCGCGCCTCCCGACCGTTGATCAGCTGTAGAGGCGGGCGGAGCGCTCGCGGGCGCCGGCGCGGTCCTCGTCGCTGAGCAGGAAGGCTGCGGCCGCCGGATTGCCCATCTCGAGGTTCGCCGCGGTCGCGGCGGCGAAGTCGGTGTTCTGGGTGAAGTGCTGGCGGGCCACGATCAGGTCGCGGTAGATGCGCGAGAGCGGGTTGGCCTCGTGCACGACACTGGCCGACATCGACGGCATGAGCTGCTGCGGGACGTTCAGTGCGGCCTCGGCGGTGCGCGCCATGTCGTAGATGCCGCGGGCGGCCTCGAGATCGCCGGGGATCTCGAAGTTCTCGGCCTGCTCGAAGCCCTTGCGCAGCCACCGCAGAGCGGTCTCCTGCTGATCGGACAGGCGCACACGCACGTCGTTCATGCGCAGCAGCTCCACGCGGTCCTCGCTGAGCTTCTGGTTGTCGAAGCGGCGGGTGAACTTCTTCAGCTGGGCGACGTACTCGTCGTAGAAGGCCCAGGCGGCACCGAGGGCGGGCGCACCGGCGACGAGGTTGTAGAGGTAGCCCTGCGGGATCCGGTAGAGCGGGTTGACGTTCTGCTTCAGGCCGGGACCTGCCTGAGCGAGCAGGATCTGGCGGTCGAGCACGCGGTGCGCCGGCACGAAGACGTTCTTCAGCGCGACCGAGCGCGAACCGGTGCCGCGCATGCCGAGCACGAACCAGTCGTCGATGATCTCGGCCTCGGACAGCGGCACGACGAAGTTGTGCATGATCGGCTTGCCGTCGACCTCGACCGACGCGCCGAGGATCACCCACTGGGCGTGCGTGATGCCCGAGGAGGACTTCCACGAACCGTCGAGGATGTAGCCGCCCTCGACCGGCGTCGCCTTGCCGTGCGGCGCGTAGGACGAGGAGAGCAGCGTGGTCGGATCGTCGAGGAACAGCTCGTCCTGGAGCTGTTCGGTCATGTGCGAGACCTCCCAGCTGTGGACACCGAGCAGCATGAGGACCCAGCCGGTCGAGGTGCAGGACTTCGACACCTCGATGACCGCCTCGACGAAGTCGGCCGGGTGGGCCTCCTCGCCGCCGTACCGCGCGGGCTGCAGTGCCCGGGTCAGGCCGCAGTCGATCATCGCCTCCACGGCCTCGGGGGCCACCGTGCGCTGCTGATCGTTCTGGACGGCGTACTCGGCGACGATCGGGGCGATCTGCCTGGCGCGCTCGACGAGGGAGAGACCGGTGGTGGTGACGGGGGGTTCGGCGTAGGTGGTCATCGGGGTGCTCCTTGGTACGAGAGTGGGCAAAGAGGTATCGGGGTCAGCGTGCGGACAGGGCGTCGGCGGGCACGTCGACCAGATCGGGACGGGGGGCGCGGCGGGTCGAGATGCCGGCGGCCTGCGCGGTCTCCCAGGAGACCTTGCCGTCGCGGAAGAACTCGAGGAAGACCTGGTTGTGCAGCTCGGGACGGTCGGTCTGGCCCTGATGGCCGGTGTTCTCCGGGTAGAAGAACTGCACCTTCGGCAGTGCGTCCTCCTGCAGGTGGGCGGCCTCCACGGCGTAGAGCACGTCCTTGTCGCCGAACATCGCGATGCCCGGGATGGAGATCCGGTCGAGCCGGCCCGTGGTGGTGAGGCGGAGCAGCTCGTCGGGGTCGGTCGGGCGCAGGACCCGGCCCATGTTGGCGTCGTAGTACTCCTGGTTGCGGTTCGCGGCGGCGGTGCGCATGGTGACCAGTTCGTCGGTGACGCCGGACGGGTCGACGACCATCGACTCGATCATCGCGCGCATCATCGTCTCGGAACCGTCGTAGGTGCCGCCGCTGCCGGGCAGCGGTCCGTTCTTGGCCCGGTTGTCCACCGCGCGCATCTCGTCACGGGTGACCAGGTCGCCGATCATGCCGGCGATCACCGCGAAGCGCTCGACCCGTTCCGGGTGTGCGACAACGTAATTGACGGTGTTCTGGCAACCCATCGAGTTGCCGCCGAGGCAGAAGGTGTCGAGGGCGACGGCGTTGACGAAGTCCTGCAGGAAGTCGACCTGGCCGCCCTGCCCGTACGCGTAGAAGCGTCCGGGATCCTCCGTCAGGCCGAAGCCGGGGAAGTCGGGGCAGTAGACACGGAAGCCGTGGGCGCCGAGAAAGGGTGCCATGTAACGGAATCCGGCCGAACCGGAGCTACCGGGGATACCACCGTGCAGCAGAACGACGGCAGGACCGCTCTCGCCCGAGGTCGAGTAGTGGGCCTTGACGCCCGTCTGCAGCCGGACGTAGCGGCTGAGCAGTCCCGGAACGTGAATCTCCTGGTCGTCGGTCAACGACACGGTGTCCTCCTCGATGTTGCGTGCATCACGTCGTGAGCAGCAGTGTGTGACGGGTTCTCGGATAGGGGTCATCGCGAGGTGCCACTGTTCGGCACCGGCGTCCGGTCCTCACCGGACGGGCTCGACGGGGTCCGTCAGCCGACGCGCTGATGTCCCCAGAAGTGGGCGGCGTTCCACCGGCCGGGAACCCAGGTGTCCTCGTCGATCTCGAGTCCGCCGTAGCCGTACTCCATCTCCCAGCCGGACGGCGTCTTGACGTAGTACGAGATCATCTCGTCGTTGGTGTGCTTGCCGAGCGTGGCGCCCAGCGGCGCGGCTCCCTCGAGGATCCGGTCGTAGGCGCGTCCGACCGTATCGAGGTTGTCGACCTGCACCATGAGGTGGCCGAGGCGCGGGCCGAAGCCGGGACGGTGGGCGAAGGCCACCGAGTGATGGCGGGGATTGCAGTGCAGGAACGTACCCGGGTCCGGGCCGATGTCGATGTAGTCGCTCAGGCCGAGGCCGAGGATGTCCATGTAGAGCTCGCGGAACGGAGCCGACTCGCTGACCGCGAACATCACGTGGCCGATGCCCATGCCCTCGGTGACGAAGCGCGCGCCGGTCGGGGAGACGAACGGCGCCGACTCCCGGTGCTGGCCGTAGTAGACCTCGATGCCGTGGCCGTCCGGGTCGGTGAAGGCCAGGTAGTCGGTCACCTGGCGGTAGGCGGCCTCCTCGGCGCTCGCGCGGTGGGTGGAGTAGCCGTGGTCGATCAGCGCCTTCTCGAGGGCTTCGATGTCCTCGGGTCCGCGGACCTCCCAGCCGACGGCGTCGATGTGCTCGACCTCGCCGCGGTGCAGGTCGATGCGCCAGGACCGCTCGTCGAGGCGGAGCTTGAGCCTGTCCTCGGTGTGCTCCACGATCTGCATTCCGTGGACGTCCGCAGCGAAGACCTTCCAGGCTTCGATGTCCCTCACGGTCGCGACCAGGTAACCGAATGCGCGGACCCGTCCCATCTTTCCTCCTGATTGCCTGCGTCCTGTGGACCGACCACCTGCCGCTCGGGGCGGGTCGTGTCCGGCGATGAATGACAGAGTGGCCCCGGTCACGCCCTGCTGGCACGTATCGCGTGCCACGGCGTGAAACCGCCACGGGGTTCCGTCAGGTGGCACGGCCGGATTGCCTCAGCGGCCCGTGTGGTCTGCACCATGGTCGCCATGACCGCACTCTCGCCGGCCCCGGCACCGTGGGACGAAGCGCCCAAGCAGGTGGCACTGCGCACGGTCGCGAACATGCTGTTCAATGCCGGACTGACCGGGCGCCCGGCCCGAGCCGCCGACGAACTGCTTGCCCCCTACGCCGAGCAGGGCGCCGAGGACGTGGCCGTCACCAATTTCCGGCGCGGAACCGACGAAGGGTGCCGGGTCGCGGGCCGCGCGGTGACCGTGGTCGACACCCCGGCCGGTGAGGTGGCGGTCGGCGGCTACTACTTCGGCGGTGCGGTGCATGCCACCGGCACCGGGATCCCCGACACGCTCCTGGTCCGTCCGCGGGTCTCCGCGACGCTCGCGCTGCGCGTCGGACGACGCATCGACCGGCCGGACGCGACGGTCGCAGAGATCCTCGGTGCAGTGGACGGCGTGCACGCAGCGCTGGTCGTCGCCTGCCCACGGGTCGGTGAGCCCGCAGGTTCGACGGTCCTCGAGTGCATCGCGGACAACGCTCACGCCGGGCACGTCGTCGTCTCCGACACCTGGATCGTGCCGTCCGGTGCCGACCCGGCCGGAACCCTCCTCGACATCGAGGTGGGCGGTGCCACGGCTCTGCACCGGCCGCACCCGTCCGCCTCGCTGCACCTGGTCTCGGCGCTGCGCCGAGCGATCGCGCTGTTCGGCTCGGTGTCCGTCGGGGAGATGCTCGTCCTCCCGTCGGCCGGTCCGGCACTCGAACTCGGTCCGGGAGCGACTGCGGTGCTTCGTTCGCAGGTGTTCGGGACGGTGACGGTCGAGCGGGCGAAGGGGGAGTACGAGGACGGCTTCGAACCCCTGACCCACGCGTACGGTCGATAGGGACTTCCCTACCGTGCCGGTGGGTGTGGTTGACTTCGACACCTGGGGGTGACCGTCGTCATAGGTGAAAGGCAGTGAACCGTGAGTTCCGGAAACCCTCAGGAATCGGCCGTCAACGTCAAGCCGAGCATCGCCGTCGGCCGTGCGCTCTCGCTGCTCGATGCCTTCCTCGACGCCGGGCACACCATGAGCCTGACCGAACTGGCCCAGCTCACCTCGCTGCCGAAATCGACGGCCTTCCGGATCCTCGGGCAGCTGACCGCCAGTGGCCACGTCATCCGCAACGGCAACCAGTACCGTCTCGGCATCAAGATGTTCGAGCTGGGCAACCACTTCGTCCACAGCCGTCCGACCGGGCTCAAGGAGGTCGCCGCACCCCTGCTCGGTGACCTGTTCCTGCACGTCGGTGCCACGGTGGGACTGTCCGTCCTCGAATCGTGGGACGTCATCCTCATCGACCAGATCACGAGTTCACGCAGCCGGATCGTCACGCCCGTCGTCGGAGGCCGGGCCCCGGCCCTGAGCACCGCGTCGGGCAAGGCCCTCGTCGCCTTCCTCGACACCGAGAACCGTGAGAGGGCGGTCGCCCACCACGTCCGGCAGGAGCCGTGCTCGAGCCGTACCGTCCGGCACGCGGGCCGGTTGCGTTCGCAGCTCGCCGAGGTGCGCGAGAACGGTCATTCGTGGGCGTGCGACGAATTCAGCATGGGGATGAGCGCGGTCGCCTCACCGGTGCTCGTCAACGGCCGGCCGATCGCCGCGGTGAGCGTCTCGGCGGCGACGGGCCGGCTCGACAGGGTGAAGGCTGCCGCGGCGGTCCTGCGCACCTCCCGACTGATCGCCACGCAGTTCATCCGGGCGCGCGAGCTCGCACAGGACTACAGCACCTCGGAGCTGCAGTGGGACATCGAGGACGAGTTCGACCGGGTCTCCTGATCGCACCCTGCTGTCGGAGGGATGCGGCATAGTTCGGGGAAGAAGCCACGCAACGCTCTCCAACCGCACAACTTCGGGAGTCGCTGTGAAGAACCGGGCTCGATTCGTCGATGTCGAAGGCCGTCCCGCGATCCGCTTCGAGCGGGAGTACCCGTATCCGCAGGAACGCCTGTGGAGCGCGGCGACCGGGAGACCGCCGCGATGGTCGCCGCGGGCTGGACGGTCTGCCTCGACGAGTTCGACGCCCTGCCGGCAGGCGAACCGCCGTCGCAGGAGACCGACTCGGAGGCCTGGCGGCCGGTCTACGAGCTCCTACATCGCAGAAGGATTCCCGGCGGGTGCTCCCGTGCCGGGACAAGGAGGGGAGACCTCATGAGCGAGTCCGAGAAGGGCACCGGACCCAAGCTGTTGTCGGGTGGCAACCCGCAGATACCGAAGGGGATGGGCAGGGAACCGGTCGAGGCCTACATCGCGGCGATGCCCGAATGGAAGCATGACATCGGTCGGCGCCTCGACGAGCTGATCCGCGAGGAAGTTCCCGACGTCCACAACGCCGTGAAGTGGAACCAGCCGCTCTACGGCACCGCCGACGACAGCTGGTTCCTCACGTTCCGCTGCTTCACCAACTACGTGCAGCTGAGTTTCTTCAGGGGGAGTTCGCTCGACCCGCTGCCCGAGAAGGGGTCCAAGCATCCCGAGATGCGCTATCACGACATCCGCCGGCTCGAGGACCTCGACGAGGACAAGATCCGGAAGTGGGTGAGGCAGGCCGCCGAGCTGCCGGGCGAGAAGATGTAGCACGCCGATGTTCGGGGGAGTGATCGGGCACACGATAGTTTGGAAGCATGACCACGCCTCTCCAGGACATCCCGATCAACACCCTCTCGGGTGAACCCACGAATCTCGGCGCGTACGAGGGCCACGCGGTTCTCGTCGTGAACGTCGCGTCCAAGTGCGGCCTGACCCCGCAGTACACGGCGCTCGAGAAGCTCGCGCAGGAATACCGCGACCGCGGACTGTTCGTCGTGGGCGTGCCGTGCAATCAGTTCATGGGTCAGGAACCCGGCACACCGGAGGAGATCCAGGAGTTCTGCTCCGCCACCTACGGCGTGACCTTCCCGCTGCTCGAGAAGATCGAGGTCAACGGCGAGAACCGGCATCCGCTCTACGCCGAGCTCACCAAGCACCCGGACGCCTCCGGCGAGGCCGGCGACATCCAGTGGAACTTCGAGAAGTTCCTCATCGCTCCCGACGGCACGGTCGCCGCGCGCTTCCGTCCCCGCACGGAACCGGATGCGCCCGAGATCCTCGACGCCCTCGAAGAGATCCTGCCGGCCTGACATGTTCGGCACAGAAGCGCGGGACGCGCTGTACGACATCATCCGCATGCGTCGCGACGTCCGTGCAGAATTCAGCGGGGAACGGCTCGACGAGGAGACGCTGATGCGCATCCTGCGGGCCGCCCACCACGCACCCAGTGTCGGCAACACCCAGCCCTGGGACTTCGTCGTCGTGCAGGACGAACAGCGGCTGAAGGAGTTCGCCGAGCACGTCGCCGGTTGCCGACAGGCGTTCGCCGACTCGCTCCCCGAGGACCGGAAGAGCACCTTCGACCCCATCAAGATCGAAGGCATCGTCGAATCGGGGACCGGTGTCGTCGTCACCTACGACCCCGAACGCGGCGGCAAGCACATCCTCGGCCGCCACACCATCGACGAATCCGGCCTGTTCTCGGCCGTGCTGGCGATCCAGAACCTGTGGCTCGCCGCGACCGCCGAGGGGCTCGGCGTGGGATGGGTGTCGTTCTACGAGGAGGACTTCCTCGCCGACTTCGTCGGAGTGAGCGCACCTGTGCGTCCCATCGCGTGGCTGTGCGTCGGCCCGGTCACGCGGCTGCAGGAAATCCCCGACCTCGAACGGTTCGGCTGGCGGAAGGGTCGCCCGCTCGAGGAGGCCGTGCACCGCGACAGGTTCGTGGCGCCGGGCGACCGGGAGGCCTGATCCGACGGGTGGCGGCCGGTTCGTGAGTGCACGAGCCGGCCGCCACCCGCTGCTTTCACAGCTCGGTCGCAACCTGCCGCTTCACAGGTCGGTTGCCACCTGCAGCTTCACAGGTCGGTTGCCACCTTCCAGGCACTGTGGACGGCGCCCTCGATGTAGTCGACCCGACCCGCGTCCCCGACGACGCGGACGTCGATGCCCGAGCCGGCCAGCTCGTCGGCGAGCGGTGCCGCCGCCGACACCCCGGACGCGACGACGACCATCCGGGCGCGCACCGACTTCGTCTCCCCACCGACCGTGAACTCCACCGTCTTCCGCGTGATGCGCCGAACGGTCGTGTTGCGATGGACCTCGAGACCCACCTCGCGCGCGTGCTTGACGGCAGTCCACCGGCGCGGCATCGCCATCGGCACCCCGAGCTGTTGCCCCTCGGCGAGCAGGGTCACCCGGCTGCCGCGCTCGGCCATGAACTCGGCCAGTTCGAGGCCGACGAGCGACCCGCCGATCACGACGACGTCCCTCGCCATCGGCAGGAAACGCAGGAACCGTCGGCTCAGATCGCGGATCCTCCGAGGGCTCGTGGTGATACCCGCGAGCTTGCCCAACCGGCCCATCACCCGCAGCACAGGCGACTGGCCGGAGACGTCGCCCGCGCCCGTCATGAGCGCACGCATACTGTCGCCGGTGTGCACGTGCGGCAGGTCCCCGCCCGGCACGGTGGGACGCTCCCGCACCGCGCCCGTCGCGACGACCACGACGTCCGGATCCAGGGCACGGATCGATGCGGCGGTGGCCTCGGTGCCGAGTCGCACATCGATGCCGAGGCGGGTGACCTCGGCTGTGAGCCACTTCAGCAACCGTTCGTTGTCGGGGGTGGTGAGGGTCGAGAACCACAGAGTCCCGCCGATCCGGTCGCTCTTGTCCACGACGGTGACGCGGTGCCCGCGCTCGGTGGCGACCCGCGCAGTCTCGAGCCCGCCCGGACCGGCACCGACCACGACGACGTGCTTCGGCGCCGCAGTGCGGACGAACGGCACGAGCGTCTCGTTGCCCAGAGCCGGGTTGACCGCGCAGATGGGCGTGGCGTCCCAGAAGTTCTCCTGCACGCATACGTAGCAGTTGATGCACGGGCGGATCTGTTCGCTGCGCCCCTCTTTCAGCTTGGCGACGAGCGCGGGATCGGCCAGCAACTGACGGCCCATCGCGACGAAGTCCGTGACGCCCTCGGCGATCATCCGCTCGCCGACTTCCGGCAGCATGCGGCCGACGGTGATGACGGGGATGGACACCGCGCGCTTGATGACCGCGGCGTCGGAGGTGTAGAAGCCGACCTTGTCCGGCAACGGGCCGTCGGTGAAATTCGCGAACGCGTTGAGCGCGGTGCCCGTGACGTGGAGGGCGTCGGCGCCGGCCTGCTCGAACAGCACTGCGGCAGCGGCGGATTCCTCGACGGTCAGGCCGTCCGTTTCGCCGTATTCTTGCCCTGCCAGGCGCACGATGACGGCGAGGCGGTCGCCGACCCGGTCCTTGACCGCGCGGATCACCTCGCAGGTCAGCCGGGCCCGGTTCTCCAGCGACCCGCCGTACTCGTCGGTGCGCCGGTTCGTGTAGCGGCTGAGGAAGGCGCCGAGCACGTAGTTGTGGGCGGCGTGGATCTCGACGGCGTCCGCTCCGGCGGCAGCGACCCGGCCCGCTGCCTCGGCGAACATGCGGATCAGCCACTGGATGTCGGTTTCGGTGGCTTCGTTGTAGGTGGCCTGTTTGCCGCCCTGGATCGCAGCCATGCGCTGCAGCTCCTCGGGGGTGCAGTCCGCCATCGCGCTCATGTCGCTCGGCGGCTTCGGGATGCTCGGTACCAGTTGCGGACGGCCCTGCAGGGTGTCGATACGAGCGACCTTGCCGTGATGCACCATCTGCACGCACAGCTTGCTGCCGGCCTCGTGGACGGCGTCGGCCAGCGCACGGAGACCGGGGACGAACCGGTCCTCGGACAGGCCGGGTTCCTTCGTGCTGGCGCATCCCGCCGGATAGGCGACCGCGCAGCATCCGGTGATGATCAGCCCGGTGCCTCCGGCCGCGCGGGCGACGAAATGATCGATGTCGCCCTGCTCGATCTCCCCGTCCTCGCAGAGGTTCATGTCCATGGCGGGCATCACTACGCGGTTGTCCAGGGTGATCGGCCCGATGGTGCCGGGGGAGAGAAGGCGCGTATAGGTCTGGTTCGGGACTGTCACGCCCGGACGGTATGCCCGCCTCGATGTGGTCGCCGACACAATCTCGATGAGCGGGATGCGAGCTGGTCCGGCCGGGTTTCACCGAGACTTCCTCTGGTGGGCAGGGTGCTGTTAACCCGCGCGGGGCAGGCTCGGGGTCATGAGCGGACGGATGATCGTGTCGGTGTCGGGGATCCGGGACGTCACGCGTGATGTCGTGAACGACTTCGCGCGCGAGATGGATGCGCGTGGTGTGCCGTTGTCGCTGCTCGTCGCTCCCCGCCTGAAGGACCACTACCGTCTCGTGCGCGATCCGGCGACGCAGGAATGGCTGCTCGAACGACGCGAGGGCGGCGACGCGATCGTGCTGCACGGCTACGACCAGGCTGCGACGAAGCGTCGTCGCGCCGAGTTCGCCATGTTGCCCGAACACGAGGCTCGGCTGCGCCTGCTCGCGGCTGACCGCGTGCTCGAGGAGACAGGACTCCGCACGCGACTGTTCGCGCCTCCGCGGTGGGTCGCCTCGCCCGGAGCTGTGGCTGCACTTCCGCAGGTCGGTTTCCGGATGATGGCGGACGTCGCCGGAATCCGCGATCTCGCGGCGGGCACCGTGACGAGAACGCGGGTGTACGGCATCGGTGACGGTGCGAAGTCGGAGCCGTGGTGGTGCCGGGCGATGGTGATCGGAGCGTCGCGGGTCGCGCGGCGGGGTGAAGTGCTCCGGCTGGCGATCGCGGCTCCCCGGCTCGCCGAGTCCGGACCTCGGCAGGCGATCCTCGACGCCGTGGACATCGCTCTGCACCACGGTGCAGAGCCGGCCGTCTACAGTTGGCAGCGGCGCCCCGCAGGTACCACCGCGGCATGATCCCGCCGGCCTCCCGGGTGCTCCCGGTCGCGGCTTCCGCTCGGTAATGTTGGCGGCCATGGACGCTGACGTGATCGTGGTGGGGGCGGGACTCGCGGGGCTCGTGGCGGTCGGTGAACTGATCGACGCCGGTCGTAAGGTTCTGCTGGTCGATCAGGAGAACTCGAACAACATTGGTGGGCAGGCCTTCTGGTCGTTCGGTGGGTTGTTCTTCGTCGACAGCCCCGAACAGAGACGACTCGGTATCAAGGACTCCTACGAGCTCGCCCTGCAGGACTGGATGGGCACCGCCGGCTTCGACCGCGAGATCGAGGACCGCTGGCCGCGACGCTGGGCGCAGGCCTATGTCGAGTTCGCCGCGGGGGAGAAACACGCCTGGCTGAAGCAGCGCGGCCTGAAGATCTTCCCGATGGTCAACTGGGCCGAACGTGGCGGGTACGACGCTGCAGGGCACGGCAACTCGGTCCCGCGATTCCACATCACCTGGGGCACCGGTCCGGGCCTCGTCGAGATCTTCGAGCGCAAGCTCCGCGAAGGCGTCGAACGCGGACTCGTCACGCTGAAGCACCGCCACCGGGTCGACGAACTCGTCGTCACCGACGGCGCCGCCACCGGTGTGCGCGGGGCGATCCTCGAACCCACCGACGCGCCGCGTGGCGTGGCGTCCTCCCGCGCCGTCGTCGGGGACTTCGAGTTCTCCGCCGGAGCCGTCATCGTCACCTCCGGCGGTATCGGCGGCAACTACGACCTCGTGAAGAAGAACTGGCCGAAGCGGATGGGGGAGCCGCCGAAGCACATGCTCAGCGGTGTGCCCGCCCACGTCGACGGCCGGATGCTCGAGATCACCGAGAAGGCCGGCGGGAACATCGTCAACCGCGACCGCATGTGGCACTACACCGAGGGCATCACCAACTACGACCCGGTGTGGCCCGATCACGGCATCCGCATTCTGCCCGGCCCGTCCTCGCTGTGGCTCGACGCCACCGGCAATCGGTTGCCGGTGCCGTTGTTCCCCGGCTTCGACACGCTCGGCACCCTCGAGTACATCGTGAGCACGGGTTACGACCACACCTGGTTCGTGCTCGACCAGAAGATCATCGAGAAGGAATTCGGGCTCTCCGGCTCCGAGCAGAATCCCGACCTCACCGGGCGCAGCCTCCGCCTGCTGCTGCAGCGGGTCAGGTCGGGTGCACCCGGACCGGTCGAGGCCTTCAAGGAGCGCGGTGTCGACTTCGTCGTCCGCGACACGCTCGCCGATCTCGTCGCGGGCATGAACGAACTCACCCCCGAGGCGCCGCTCGACTACGAGCAGGTGCGTTCGGTGGTCGAGGCCCGCGACCGCGAGATGGACAACAAGTACACCAAGGACCTGCAGGTCGCGGCGGTTCGCTCGGCGCGCGCCTACGCACCCGATCGCGTCGTCCGCATCGCCGCGCCGCACCGGATCCTCGACCCCAAGGCCGGCCCGCTCATCGCGGTCAAGCTGCACCTGCTCACCCGTAAGACGCTCGGCGGACTCGAGACCGACCTGTCCTCGCGCGTCCTGCGGTCGGACGGGTCGGTCTTCGACGGCCTCTTCGCGGCCGGTGAGGTCGCCGGCTTCGGTGGTGGCGGCGTCCACGGCTACCGGTCGCTCGAGGGCACCTTCCTCGGCGGGTGCATCTTCTCGGGCCGGGCGGCAGGTCGAGCCGCCGCCCGCTGAACCTCCCGTCGGCGTCGACCGAGACAGCAGAGCGCGAAACGGTCGTAGGAGCGCGAAACATCCCGCGCAGACGACCGTTTCGCGCTCCGAAGCGTCAGACCTCGACTCCGTCCTCGTGCGGCAGCACGCGGAACTCGGTGCCCTCCGGCGCCATCTCGCTGTACCGGCCGTAGAAGATGCCGCGACCGTTGTCGTTGACGATGCCCTGGTGGATCGGCACGGCGACCCGCGGATTCACCGCGCGCAGGTAGTCGATCGCCTCCCAGATCTTGAGCCACGGCGCGGTCGACGGCAGGGCCAGCACGTCGACGCGCTCGTGCGGGATGTACAGCGAGTCGCCGGGGTGCAGCAGCCGCGACGGATTCTCGTCGTCGCCGACGAGGAAGGCCGTGTTGTCGATGACGGGCATGTCGGGGTGGATCACCGCGTGCCGTCCGCCGGTGCCGCGCACGGTCAGCGAACCCACCGAGAAGGAGTCGCCGGGACGCACCGCGGTCCAGTCACCGTCGAGCAGGTTCGCCGACTGCGGGTCGGAGAACAGCTGCGCTCCGGGATTGGCCTCGAGGAGCGCGGGCAGCCGGGTGGTGTCGGCGTGGTCGGGATGCTGGTGGGTCACGAGGATCGCGTCGAGTCCGGTGATGCCCTCGAACCCGTGGGAGAAATTTCCGGGGTCGAAAAGGAGCTTCGCGCCGAGGTGTTCGACGAGGATGCAGGAATGGCCGAAATGGGTCAGTTGCATGCCGTCGAGTATGCCGTCGGAAGGAGCCCGATGACCGACTACGGACAGGAACTCTGCTTCGGCAGTTTCCTCACGCCCTCCGCCGCCGACCCGGCGGGCGTCGTCGACCTCGCCGTGGTGTCGGAGCGCGCCGGACTCGACCTGGTGACGATCCAGGACCATCCCTACCAGCCGCGATTCCTCGACACCTGGACGTTGCTCGGGTGGATCGCTGCGCGCACCACGACCGTGACGGTCGCGCCGAATGTCGCGAACCTGCCCCTGCGCGGGCCGGTGATCCTTGCGCGGAGTGCGGCCTCGCTGGACCGGCTCAGTGGGGGTCGCGTCGAATTGGGTCTCGGATCGGGGGCCTTCTGGGACGCCGTCGCCGCGAACGGCGGACCGCACCGCAGCCCCGGCGAAGCGGTCGATGCGCTGATCGAGGCGATCGAAGTGATTCGCGCCCTGTGGTCGGACGAGAAGGGCGCGGCCCGGGTCGACGGCACGTACTACCGGTTGACCGGCGCGAAGCGGGGCCCGTTCCCCGCGCACGCTCTCGGCATCTGGCTCGGCGCCTACGGCAGGCGGATGCTCGACGTCACCGGCCGCTCCGCCGACGGATGGCTGCCGAGCTCGTTCGCCGCCGGGGCCGAGAAGCTGGGGGAGATGAGCGCCCTCGTCGACGAGGGCGCTCACCGTGCCGGACGTGATCCCGCCGCGATCCGTCGGCTCTACAACATCTCCGGCACCTTCGCGGACACCGCGGACGGGTCGTTCCTGCACGGGCCGCCCGAGGTGTGGGCCGAACAGTTCGCCGAGCTGACCTTGCGGCACGGGACCAGCACCTTCGTCCTCGGCAGCGACGAGCGGTCCGACCTCGAACGTTTCGCCGGTGAGGTCGCGCCCCGCGTGCGCGAACTCGTTGCTGCCGAGCGGCGTTGAACGGGGGTGACGGGTCTCGCACGAGCGGGACCTCGGCCGATGCCCGTCCCGGTGGCCACGGCCGGTAAACTGCTGGATGTCCGGTGTCCGTCCCCGGGCGCCAGCACTACTACCGAGGAGCAGCACGTGGCGCGTGTCGTCGTCGAAGTCATGCCCAAAGCCGAGATTCTCGACCCCCAGGGTCAGGCCATCACCGGGGCGCTGTCGCGGCTGGGCTTCGCGGGCGTGACCGACGTCCGTCAGGGCAAGCGTTTCGAACTCGAGGTCGACGGCAGCGTCGGCGACGAAGAGCTCGAGAAGATCGCCGAGTCGTTGCTCGCCAACACGGTGATCGAGGACTGGGCCATCCGGCGGATCGACGGTGACGCATGAGCGCACGCATCGGAGTCATCACCTTCCCGGGCACGCTCGACGACATCGACGCCTCCCGGGCGGTGAAGCTCGCCGGTGGTGAGGCCGTGAGCCTGTGGCACGGGGACGCCGATCTCAAGGGAGTCGACGCGGTGATCGTGCCCGGCGGCTTCTCCTACGGCGACTACCTGCGTTGCGGTGCCATCGCCCGGTTCGCGCCGGTGATGGGCAAGGTTGTCGAGGCCGCGCAGAAGGGCATGCCCGTCCTCGGCATCTGCAACGGCTTCCAGGTGCTGTGCGAGGCGGGTCTGCTGCCCGGCGCGCTCACCCGCAACGCCGGTCTGCACTTCGTCTGCCGCGACGAGTGGCTGAAGGTCGAGTCGAACACCACCGCGTGGACCTCACGCTACGAGGCCGGCGCCGAGATCCTCATCCCGCTCAAGTCGGGTGAGGGCCGTTACCAGGCATCGGAGAAGGTGCTCGACGAGCTCGAGGGTGAAGGTCGCGTGGTGTTCCGTTTCGCGGGCGACAACCCGAACGGTTCGCAGCGCGGCATCGCCGGCATCTCGTCGGCGAACGGCCGGGTCGTCGGTCTCATGCCGCATCCCGAGCACGCCACCGAGGCGCTCACCGGCCCCAGCGACGACGGACTCGGCATGTTCTACAGCGTGCTGGACGCGGTCGTCAACGCGTGACCGCCTGACCGGAATTTTCCGGCGAAGCCCCCATCGACCCTCCCCGGGTCGGTGGGGGCTTCGCTCGTTCCAGGGGTTCGACAATCCTCCGAACCTGATGCCTCACAGGTGTATTACAGGTATTTCATATGCAAAATACCGACCTCGAACTGGAATTACGAAATCCGGAACAACTTTCGCTAGACATGCGTCTACCGAAATGCCATGCTTTCGACCCGTCGGGCAGTCGCACATGGGCCCGCGAGCGTCGAGGAGTATCGAATGCAGTTCCAGGACAAGGTCGTCTTCGTCACCGGTGCCGCGTCGGGCATGGGTCTGGCCACCGCTGCGGCGTTCGCCGAACAGGGCGCCGTCGTCTACGGGGCGGACATCTCCGCCGAGAATCTCGAGCGCGACTTCGCAGCGCTGCCCGGAGCCCGCCCGGTTCCCCTCGACATCGCCGATCCCGATGCCGTGCGTGCCGCCTTCGCGAAGGTCGCCGACGAGCAGGGCCGTCTCGACGTGCTCGTGAACGCCGCGGGGGTCAACACGCCCAACCGCGCCGCCGCCGAAGCGCTCAACGAGGAGAACTACAAGGGCTTCACCGCGGCCAAGGAGGGCCGGCCGCACCACCCCGAGTTCATCGAGTCGGTCACCGACGAGGACTTCGACCGCGTCCTCAAGATCAACCTGTACGGGCCGTTCTACACCACCCGCGCCGCCGTGCCGCTGATGAAGAAGGCCGGAGGGGGAGCGATCGTCAACTTCTCGTCCGCCGCCGCGCTGATGTCCGTCGCGATGCCGGCCTACTACCCGGCCTCGAAGGCCGGTGTCCTCGGCCTCACCCGTGAGACCGCGACCGAACTCGCGCCCTTCGGCATCCGCGTCAACGCACTCGCCCCCGGGGCCGTCGACACCCCGCTGTTCCGGCAGACCGACCCCGAGTTCAACGAGTTCCTCGTATCCCTGCAGCCGATCAAACGGCCCGCCACCCCCGAGGAGGTCGCGCGGACCGTGCTGTTCCTCGCCGGTGAGGAAGGCGCCTACTACACCGGGCAGACGTTCTCGCCGTCCGGCGGCCTCGTCATGTGACAGCCGTACCCGCCCACCAGAACTTTTGAGAACAGGACCGTCGAAGATGACCGCCCTCGCCACCCGCGCCCTGGACCGCAAGGCCCTCACCCGCCTGACCGACGAGATCCGCCGCGACATCGATCGCGGGGATTACGACGGCGTCAACATCATCGTCGCCCGCCACGGCGAGATCGCCGTGAACGAGACCATCGGCTACGCCGAACGCGCGACCGAGACCCCGATGCGGCACGACAACGTCTTCCGCATCCTGTCGATGACGAAGTCGTTCACCAACGCGCTCGCCTACCGGGCCCTCGGTGAGGGCAAGTTGGCCCTGTCGACCCGCGTCGTCGACATCATCCCCGAGTTCTTCGGCACCGACGTCTTCCGGTCCGTGCGCAAGGACCGGATCAACCTGCACCACCTGCTGACCCACCGCTCCGGCATGCCGGCCACCCCGAACCCCGGCCTCGGTCCTGACCGCTTCGGTGTGCTCGCCGACGTCATCGAGGCGCTGTGCTCGGTGGACGTGGTCAACGAACCCGGCACCAACCTCAACTACGCGCCTTCGATCAACCACGCCCTCATGGGCGAGATGGTCCGGCGCGTCTACGGATACGAGCGCTTCCGCGACCTGGCGAAGGATCTGATCTTCGACCCGATCGGGATGACCCGCACCGCCTTCGGTCTGCCCGAGGCCTGGCGCGCCGACGCCGTGCCGCTCAAGGCGTACGTCCCCGACAACGGATGGCTCTCGCCCGCCGACATCGAGGACCTCAACGACGCCATCGGCGAGGAATCGGAGATCCCCTGGGTCGGTGCCGTGAGCACCGTCGACGACATCTTCGCCTACGCCGAGATGTTCCGCCGCAAGGGCGAGGTCGACGGTGAGTACCTCATCGCTCCGGTCGTCGTGGACCGGGCCACCACCCTGCAGACCGGCACGATGTCCAACGACCTGTACGCGGGCATCGCCGCGTCCCGTGGATGGGAGACCCCGCCCGGCAACTTCGGACTCGGATTCTCCCTGTCCGGCACCGGATCCCACGCATCCTTCTTCGGGCCGTTCACCTCGCCCCGCACCTTCGGCAACTACGGCGCCGGCTCCTCGCTGTTCTGGGTCGACCCCGAACTCGACATGACCTTCGTCTTCCTCTCGGCCGGCTGCATGGACGAGGGCGACAACGTCGCCCGGTTCCAGAAGCTGTCCACCATGGCTGCTGCCGCGGCCGTCTGAACCACACGACCCTGCAACGTTCCGGCTGCGGCCGGGATGGGAGCCCGTCATGACCCTCACCCCCGAAGCCCCGGCGCCACGCTGCCCGGTGGCACACGGCTTCGACGCTCTCGGTGACGACTACTTCGTCGATCCCGCAGCACATTTCGCGAAGTTCCGCGACGAGACGCCGGTCTTCTTCTACCCGCACCTGAATGCGTGGATCGTCACCCGCCGCGACGATGTCGAGACCGTGCTCGCCGACTGGCAGAAGTTCACCTCCGGTGGAAACTCCGGCACCATCGACGTGCCCGAACAGTTCCGCGCGATCGTCCCGCCGAACCTGATCACCCAGATGCTCGTCGGTTCCGACCCGCCGGGCCACACCGACCACCGCTTCGTCGCGCAGCGCGGCTTCACCAAGGCGCGCATGCAGGCCCTGCAGCCCGAGATCGAGGCCCGCGCGCACCGCATCATCGACCGGTTCGAGGCGAACGGCACGGCCAACCTGGTCACCGAATACGCCCTCGAGCTCACCACCGGAACGATCATGGCGCACATGGGACTCGGCTACGAGCACGACGCCATGATGCGGCAGCTCCGCGACGACTTCGCCATGATCCTCGCCTCGGCCGCCGAACCGATGGCCGAGCCGATGCGCACCCAGGTGTGGCAGCGCTACGTCGACGCCACGCTCGTGCTGCGCGGAATCATCGACGAGCGACGTGAGAACCCGGGCACGGATCTCATCTCGGACATGGCGATCGTCACCGGCAAGGACGGCGAACCGATGCTGTCGTCGGCCCAGATCGCCGTGCACCTCACGGAATTCGCGATGGCCGGCGTCGACTCGACGACGCAGGCGGTGTCGAACGCGGTGCTGTTCCTGGCGCAGAACCCCGAGGTGCTCGCCGAGGCGATCGCCGATCCGGAGCTGTGGTCGCGGGTGTTCGAGGAGACCGTGCGACGCCGCCCGTCCTCGACCTTCGCGGCGCGGCAGGCCGAGCAGGACATCGAACTCGGCGGCGCGCAGATCGAGAAGGGCGACATGGTGTGGATGGCGCTCGCCAGTGCCAACACCGACCCGGCCCGCACCGCTCGCCCGTTCGAGTTCGACATCCACCGGCCCGATCCGGAGGACCACCTCGCCTTCACCCAGGGCCGGCACACCTGCCTCGGGCAGGCACTCGCCCGCGTGCAGGGTGCGACCGCGCTGAAGGTGCTGTTCGAGCGGCTGCCCTCGTTGCGGCCCGCCACCGAGGTGCCTCTGGACTTCCTGCCGATCGCGCTGCTCCCGGTGCGCCGGACCCTGCCGGTCACCTGGGACGTCGCCGACGTCGAATGCGCGAAGACGACCGTCGCACGCCACTTCTCGCTCACCGTCCTCGAACGGCGCGAGGAAGCGGACGGGGTCGTCTCGCTGACCCTCGGTCACGCCGACGGACAGGCCCTGCCGCAGTGGAAGCCCGGCGCGCACGCCGAGGTCCGGCTGGGCGAGGGCGACGACGCCCTGGTGCGTCAGTATTCGCTGTGCTCGTCGCCGCAGGACGCGTCGCGGTGGCGGATCGGTGTGCTGCGCGAGCCCGCCTCGCGCGGCGGATCGACCTTCGTCCACGACCGGCTGCACGAGGGTTCGACCGTCACGGTCGGACTGCCGCGCAACAACTTCCCGCTGCGGCCCGCGAAGCGGTACGTCTTCGTCGCCGGCGGCATCGGCATCACCCCGATCCTGCCGATGATCGAGCAGGTCGAGGCGCAGGGCGCGCAGTGGTCGTTGATGTACGGCGGCCGCACCCGCGCGTCCATGGCGTTCCTCGGTGAACTCGAACGGTACGGCGACAAGGTCACCGTGCGTCCGCAGGACGAGTACGGCCTGCTCGACCTCGCGGGTCTGCTCGCCGAACCCGCCGACGACACCCTGATCTACTGCTGTGGTCCGGAGCCGCTGCTGCAGGCGATCGAGGCGGCGAGCACGCACTGGCCCGTGGGATCGCTGGTCACCGAACGATTCGCCGCCAAGCAGATCGTCCGGACCGAACCCGACGTCGCGTTCGAGGTCGAGTTCGCTGTCTCGGGTATCACGGCGACGGTGCCGCCCGACCGGACCGTCCTCGAGGTCGCGGAGGAACACGGTGTCCGCGCGCTCTCGTCGTGCCTCGAGGGCACCTGCGGAACGTGTGAGACGCGCATCGTCGCCGGTCGTGCCGACCATCGCGACTCGATCCTCACCGCCACCGAGCAGGAGGCGAACGAGACGATGATGATCTGCGTGTCGCGAGCGGAGAAGGGCTGCCCGAAGCTCGTGCTCGACGCCTGACCTGCAGGGGAACCCTGCCCTGTGCTCGGCCCACGGTAGGGTTCCCCGTCGGACCAGACGCAGGAGGTACGGGTGCGGGCCAAGCTGACCAGGGCCGAGCAGAAGCAGGCCACCCGCGACGCGCTCGTCGAAGCAGCGCGGGTGCTCTTCGTCGACGCCGGGTACACGGCCACGACGGCCGAAGCCATCGCCAAGGCCGCCGGGGTCTCCCGCGCAACCTTCTACCTGCACTTCCGGTCCAAGGCGGAGATCGTGCAGTCGCACATGGCGGCGCTCGAGGATCCCATCGCCGAGGCGTACGCACGACTCGACGCGATCGTCGATCCCGCACTCGACGATGTCGTCGCGTGGCTCGAGGACCACGCCGAGTTCTGGCGTGAGCACCGCCCCGAGTTCGCAAGTATGGAACAGGCGCTGTCGCACGAGGCGCTGGTGTCGGACGAGTGGTTCGCGATGCTCCGTCGGGTCGCGGAGGGGATGCGGAATCTGCTCGGGCGCCAATCGGATCCGGATGCGCGGCGGCGCGCTCGCCTCCACGTGACGTCGATGCTGATGTCGACGGACCGGAACTTCCACTTCGCGCTCGTGCAGGGACACGACGAGAACTTCCGTGAACTCGTCTCGGTGCTCGCCGAGCAGTGGTTGTTCTGTCTGCAGCGAGTGGGCTGAGACCACGCGGAGAACGGAGGCACGGAGCCGGAGAGACGGAACGAGGGACCCCGCCACCGTCCCGATCGGCTGCGGAATCCCTCGTCCCTACAACCCGGAGCTCGACCCCCCGATCAAGTCCCGGGCGCGATGTCGTCGTCATCCCCCATGCGCGACATCGCGGATCAGTCTGCCGGAGCCGAGCCGGCCTGTCCTGAGTAGGACTACCCAAATCGGGCACGTCCGTCGACGGGCGTTGCGTGTCGGTCCCCGGCAGTACTGTCGCGCCATGACAGCGACCATCGCGATGATCACCTTCGACACCACCGATCCGGCTCCGCTCGCGACGTGGTGGGCCGAGCGTACGGGCGGCCGCATCGAGCAGGAGAACGACGGCTGGTTCGTCATCGTCGCCCTGCCCCAGGGCATCCGGCTCGGTTTCCAGAAGGTGTCCGATCCGACACCCGGCAAGAACCGCGTGCACCTCGATCTCACCGCTCCCGATCTCGACGCCGAGGTCGAGCGCTTCGTGCAGGCCGGCGCGAAGGAGGTCCACCGCGAGAACATGGGCGACGACTTCCGCTGGGTGACGCTCGCCGACCCCCAGGGCAACCTGTTCTGCGTCGCCGAGGGCCACTGAGCTCGGCGCGGAGAGAGCAGGGCGACTCTTTCGGTCAGCACTCCCACTGTCCGTGATGCGAAGATGCAGTCATGTCTTCCACGCGTGCCGATGCTCGGGGTCTCTGTAATTTCGTCGACCTGTCGCCGTCGCCGTTCCACGTCTGCGCCACCGTCGCCGCGGCGCTGACCGAAGCGGGCTTCGCCGAACTGCACGAGCAGCAGGCCTGGCCCTCCGAACCGGGACGCTTCTTCCTGGTGCGCGGCGGGTCGCTGATCGCGTGGAGCACCGAGGGTGTCGCCGACGATCCGGCCGCGCCCTTCCGCATCGTCGGTGGGCACACCGACAGCCCCAACCTGCGGGTCAAGCAGCATCCCGACCTCACGTCGGCGGGCTGGCGGATGGTGGGGCTCGAACCGTACGGCGGTGCGTGGCTCAACTCGTGGCTCGACCGCGACCTCGGGATCTCCGGGCGCTTCACCGTGCGCGCGGGGGAGACGACCGAGGACGTCCTCGTCCGCGTCGACGTGCCGGTCCTGCGGGTCCCGCAGCTCGCCATCCACCTGTCCGAGGACCGCAAGGGCGTCCAGCTCGACCCGCAGCGCCACGTGAACGGCGTCTGGGGGGTCGGCACCGAACCGCGCTCGTTCATCGCGTGGGTCGCCGAGCAGCACGGTATCGACCCGGGCGCGGTGCTCGGCTGGGAGCTGATGACCCACGACCTTGCGCCGAGCGCGGTCGTCGGGCCGGGCCGCGACCTGGTCAGCGCTCCGCGTCTCGACAACCAGGGCACCTGCTACGCCGGACTGCACGCCCTGCTCGACGCCGCGGAGCACGTCGCAGCTCACGGTGGCCCGATGCCGCTCCTCGCCCTGTTCGACCACGAGGAGGTCGGCAGCATGTCCGACCGCGGCGCCTTCTCGGAACTGCTCAACACCGTCCTCGAACGGATCGTCCTGCTCCGGGGCGGCGGACGCGAGGAGTTCCTCCGCGCCCGCGCCGGCTCGATCGTCGCGTCGGGCGACATGGCGCACGCCACGCACCCCAACTATCCCGAGCGGCACGAACCCGCTCACCGCATCGCGGTGAACGGCGGACCGGTCCTGAAGGTGAACCAGAACCTGCGGTACGCGAGCGACGCGACCGGCGCCGGAGCCTTCGCGCTGGCCTGCGAGCAGGCGGGAGTCCCGCTGCAGCGGTACGTGCACCGCGCCGACCTGCCGTGCGGCTCGACGATCGGCCCGATCACCGCGTCGAGGACCGGCATCACGACCGTCGACGTCGGCGCCCCACAACTCGCCATGCACTCGGCGCGCGAGTTCATGGGCGCGGACGACGTGACGAGCTATGCGCAGGCCCTGACCGCTTTCCTGACCCCGGCATCGTGACCGCGTTCGCCCGCCCCGAAGCACCCGCCGGTGACACACTGAAGACGGTCGTGTCCGGTCGGAGAGAACGGGGGAATGCAGTGGACGTCCCGTCCTACCCCGATCATCTGCTGTCCCTCGCCGAGTGGGCGGCCCTGCCCGAATCCGACGGGCACCACGTGGAGGTGTGCGAGGGCGTGCTCGTCGCTGCGCCCGCGCCGGGGGCGGCGCACGATCACGCCGCGGTGACCTTGGCGTTGCTCCTCGACGAAAAGCTGCCCGACGAATGGTGCGCGCTCGGAGGCGTCGAGGTGCTGGTCGCGGAGAAGCCGCTGACGGTGCGGTGCCCCGACGTGATCGTCGTGGGACGCTCCCTCGTCGACGCCGACCCCGATCGGGCACCGATCTCCGAGGTGAAGCTGGTCGTGGAGGTCACCGTCGACGGCACCGCCCGCACCGACCGGGTCACGAAGTTCTCCGAATATGCGGAGGCCGGCGTCCCGCAGTACTGGATCGTCGATCTCGGCGGGCCGCCGGTGATCGCGACCTTCACGCTCGTCGACGGGTGGTACCGATTCGACGGGGAGCACTCGGGCACCGTCACCCTCGATGCGCTGGGCACCGAGGTGGCCGTCACACCGTCGGAGCTCGTGCCCGCACCGGTGAACCCCGTCGCGCCTGCGCAGCGATAGACTGATCCGCGGCAGTTCCCGCCCGGCCTGCCGTTTTCGATCCCAGAGTGAAGGGACCCGACGCCCAGTGTCACCGCACGTGGATACCGTCTCCCACGCCGCCGAAACCCCCGACGCCGCTCAGCCCTATCGGGAGCTGGGTCTGAAGGAAGACGAGTACACCCGGATCAAGGAGATCCTGGGCCGTCGCCCCACCGACGCCGAACTCGCCATGTACTCGGTGATGTGGTCCGAGCACTGCTCCTACAAGTCGTCGAAGGTGCACCTGCGCTACTTCGGCGAGACCACCACCGACGAGATGCGCGAGTCGATGCTCGCCGGCATCGGTGAGAACGCCGGTGTCGTCGACATCGGCGACGGCTGGGCCGTCACCTTCAAGGTCGAGTCGCACAACCATCCGTCGTACATCGAGCCGTACCAGGGCGCCGCGACCGGCGTGGGCGGCATCGTCCGCGACATCATGGCCATGGGCGCCCGCCCGATCGCCGTGATGGACCAGCTCCGCTTCGGCGCGGCCGATCACCCCGACACCCGTCGCGTCGTCGACGGTGTCGTGCGCGGTGTCGGCGGCTACGGCAACTCCCTGGGTCTGCCCAACGTCGGTGGCGAGACCGTCTTCGACGCCTCCTACCAGGGCAACCCGCTCGTGAACGCGCTGTGCGCGGGTGCGATGCGCGTGGAGGACCTGCACCTCGCCCACGCTTCCGGCACGGGTAACAAGGTCATCCTGTTCGGCGCCCGCACCGGTCTCGACGGCATCGGCGGCGTGTCCGTTCTCGCCTCCGAGACCTTCGACGACAGCGCCGGTGGTCGCCCCAAGAAGCTTCCGAGCGTGCAGGTGGGCGACCCCTTCACCGAGAAGGTGCTCATCGAGTGCTGCCTCGACCTCTACCGCGAGAAGCTCGTCGTCGGCATCCAGGACCTCGGCGGCGCCGGTCTGTCCTGCGCGACGTCCGAGCTCGCCGCCGCCGGCGACGGTGGCATGCACATCAACCTCGAGCGTGTCCCGACGCGCGCGAAGGGCATGACCCCGGCCGAGGTGCTGTCCTCGGAGTCGCAGGAACGCATGTGCGCGGTCGTCACGCCCGACAACGTCGACGCCTTCATGGACGTCTGCAAGAAGTGGGACGTCCTGGCCACCGTCATCGGTGAGGTCACCGACGGCGACCACCTCGTCATCGACTGGCACGGCGAGACCGTCGTCGACGTGCCGCCGCGCACGGTCGCGCACGAGGGCCCGGTCTACGAGCGTCCCGTCGAGCGTCCGGCCTCGCAGGACGCGCTGATCGCGAACACCACCGCCGGTCTGAAGCGTCCGCAGACCGCCGACGAGCTGCGCGAGACGCTGCTGAAGATGCTCGCGTCGCCGGCGCTGTGCAGCCGCAAGTGGATCACCGAGCAGTACGACCGCTACGTGCGCGGCAACACTGTGCTCGCCGAGAACGCCGACGCCGGTGTGGTCCGCATCGACGAGGAGACCGGCCGCGGCATCGCGCTCGCGACCGACGCCTCGGGCCGCTACACGCAGCTCGATCCGTACGCGGGCGCCCAGCTCGCCCTCGCCGAGGCCTACCGCAACGTCGCCGTCACCGGCTCGACGCCGAAGGCCGTCTCGAACTGCCTGAACTTCGGTTCGCCCGAGGATCCGGGCGTGATGTGGCAGTTCCAGCAGGCCGTGCGCGGCCTCGCGGACGGCTGCGCGAAGCTCGGCATCCCCGTCACCGGCGGCAACGTCAGCTTCTACAACCAGACCGGCGCCACCGCGATCCTGCCGACCCCGGTCGTCGCCGTGCTCGGTGTGATCGACGACGTGCACCGCCGCATCCCCACCGGCATCGGCCTCGAGCCGGGCGAGACGCTGATCCTGCTCGGTGAGACCCGCGACGAGTTCGACGGCTCCATCTGGGCGCAGGTCGAGCACGACCATCTCGGTGGTGTCCCGCCGAAGGTCGATCTCGACCGTGAGCGGCTGCTGTCGGAGATCCTCACCGCCGGTTCGCGCGACGGCCTGATCTCCGCCGCGCACGACCTGTCCGAGGGTGGCCTCGCGCAGGCCGTCGTCGAGGCCGCGCTCGCGGGTGAGACCGGCTGCCGCGTGCTGATCCCCGAGGGCGCCGATCCGTTCGTGACGCTGTTCTCCGAGTCGGCCGGCCGCGTGCTCGTGGCCGTACCGCGCACCGAGGAGTCGCGCTTCACCGGTATGTGCACCGCACGCAACATGCCGTGGGTGCGCATCGGTGTCGTCGACGAGGGATCCGACTCCGTCGAGGTCCAGGGCCTGTTCTCGATCCCCATGACCGAGCTGCGCGAGGTGTGGGAAGGGACCCTGCCTGCCCTGTTCGGGTAACCGTGCCGGCCACCCAGGTCGATCGGCTGGCGGCGTTCGAGGCCCGGCAGGGCCGGATCATCGCTGCGGTCACCGACTTCGGTGAGCGCCACCCCCTCACCGCACGGGTGTGGGGGTGGCTCAGCCTGGACTTCACGGGCGTCGCCTTCGCCGCGCTCTTCTTCTGCTGGTCGCTGACGCCGTCGCTGCTCCCGCGCGACTGGCTCTTCCAGGGCCTGATCGGCGGCATCAACGCCGCGATCGGGTACGGCGTCGGATGCATCGTGGGCTGGGTCGTGGCACGCTTCCTGCTCCCCGGGCGGAGGTGGTGGCCGCCGCCGCTCCCGGTCCTGCGTGCCATCAAGGTCGCGGTTCCGGTCGCGGCCGTTCTCGCGTCGCTCGTCGCGCTCGTGCTCTCCGCCGGCGAGCAACGCCAGCTCGCAGCCCTCATGGGTGTCGAGGGCACCACGACCTCGGGATATCTACGCACCATCGTGCTGAGCGTCGCGGTCGCGGCCGCCCTCATCGCGCTGTGGCGCGGGCTGCGCGACATCGTCCGCTGGGTGTCGATGCTGCTCATGCGCCGCACCCGGATGCCGCTCGGTCTCGCCCGCACGCTGGGCGTTCTCGTCGTGGTCCTCGCCACCTTCATGCTCATCGACGGCGTGCTCATCCGCGGCACCTACGCCATCGTCAACCAGGCGTTCGGCCTGCAGGACGACACCACCCGTCCCGGCGCGATCCAACCCATCGATCCCGCCAAGTCCGGTAGCCCCGAATCCCTCGCGCCGTGGGAGACGCTCGGATTCGAGGGTCGCAACTTCGTCTCGCGAGGACTCGACGCCGAGGAACTGACCGCCGTCAACGGCAGTCCCGCACCGGAACCGATCCGGGTGTACGTCGGTCTCGACACCGCACCCACCCCGGAAGAACGCATCGACCTCGTCCTCGCAGAACTCGAACGGACCGGTGCCTTCGACCGCTCGACGCTCGTCCTGATCCCCACTACCGGCACCGGCTGGGTCAATCCCACCGCGGCCCGCGCGATGGAGCTCGTCCACAACGGCGACCTGGCGATGGTGGCCTGGCAGTACTCCTACCTCCCGAGTTGGATCTCCTTCCTCGCCGACCGCGAGAAGGCCGCTGCCGCAGGCAAGATGCTGATCGAGCGGGTGCACGAACGCTGGTCGCAGCTGCCCGAGGACGACCGCCCCGATCTGTTCCTCTACGGCGAGAGCCTCGGCACGCAGTCGGGGGAGGGCGCCTTCGACAGTCTCGCCGAGATCCGCGCCCAGATGGACGGGGTGCTGTGGGTGGGCCCGCCCAACTCCAACCGTCTGTGGCGGCAGCTCGTCGAGCGCCGCGATCCCGGCACGACCGAAGTGCAGCCGGTGTACGCGGACGGTCTCGTCGTACGCTTCGCCGACAGCCGGGAGGCGATCCACGAGCCCGACACGCCGTGGCTGTCGCCGCGCGTGCTCTACATCCAGCACGCCTCGGATCCCGTCGTCTGGTGGTCGCCGGATCTGTTGTTCTCCCGCCCCGACTGGCTGTCGGAGCCGCCCGGACACGACCGGTTGCCGCAGATGCGGTGGTTCCCCTTCGTCACCTTCTGGCAGGTCTCCGCCGACCTCACCAACGCGGCCGGCGTGCCCGACGGGCACGGCCACAACTACGGGTCGGCGGTGCTCGAGGGATGGATCGAGATCACCCAGCCCGAGGATTGGACCGAGACCGACACCGAGCGGGTGCGCATCGCCCTCGAGGCGTTCGCCGAGGACGACGGGCCCGAGAAGTGACATCGCGAGTTGCCGCTGTGAGTGGCACCGCCGTGAGCTGTACCGCTGCGGGATGCGCCGCCGCGCTGGTCGCGTGGAACAACCTCGTCCTCCCGGCGATGGATCTCGGTCCGCGCGGCACGGCTGCCGCGAACGCCGGATTCGGTGTCGTGCTCGCCGCGGCGACCCGCGCGGTCGGCGTCTCCGCAACCGAGCTCGGCTGGCGCAAGGCAGGGAAGGGCCTGCGGTGGGGGACCACCTCGGCGGTGCTGCCGGTCGCGGCCTACACGGTGATGCTCGCCGTCCCGCCCGTGCGGCGGCGGATGGCCGCCGGAGCGCGACGCGCCGACCACACCGAGTGGGTCTTCGTGCACATCCCCTTCGGCACGGTCCTGGCCGAGGAACTGATGTTCCGATCGGTGCTGTACGCCCTGGCTCGCCGCGCTTCGCGGCGGTGGCATCCGAGCCGCGCCTCGCGGTGGTGGCACCGGGTGCTGACCTCGGTCGCCTTCGGGCTCTGGCACGTCGCCCCCGCCCGGCACGCCGGGGACTCGGTGCCCGGAACGGTCGTGCTCACCGCCCTGAGCGGGGTGGTGTTCGACGAATTGCGGCGACGGAGCGGCAGTGTCGTTGCGCCGATGCTCCTGCACCTGGCGATCAACGCCGGCGGTGCCGTCGCGGTGGGCATCGCGACGAGTCCACCTCATTAGGCTGTGCTGCCATGGCACCTCGGAGACCCGTCGACCCCGCCGAACTACGCGCAGCTCTCGAACGGGTGGGTCCGTGGGTGACGGGGGAGAGCGACGAGAAGCCGCCGCGCCCCGATCTCGCCGCCGCTGTGCGGCTCAGTGCCCGCACCCTCGAACAGATCGCCCCGGGGTCGAGTGTGGAGGTGCGGGTGCCGCCGTTCGTGGCCGTCCAGTGCATCGAAGGCCCACGTCACACACGGGGGACACCGCCGAACGTCGTCGAGACCGATCCGCGGACATGGTTGCGTCTGGTGGTCGGCAGCATCGATTTCGACGGGGCCGTGGACTCGGGTGCGGTGGAGGCGTCGGGTGGGCGCGCAGCGGAGATCGGACGGCTGCTCCCGATCGCCCGACTCTGACGTTCGCCGGGGTTCACACCCGGCGTCCGGGAGGGAGCACCCCGCGCTGCCCGTAGAATGGGGGGAGCCCCGCTTGTCCAGCCTCAGGGAGCACGTCCGTGACCAGTGCCGATCTGTCGGTCCACACACGTAATCTTCTCGCCTCCACCGAACCCGAGAACGAACCCCGCGAAGAGTGCGGAGTGTTCGGAGTGTGGGCTCCGGGCGAGGACGTGTCGAAGCTCACTTATTACGGTCTCTATGCGCTGCAGCACCGCGGACAGGAAGCTGCGGGCATCGCCGTGGCCGACGGTTCACAGGTGCTCGTGTTCAAGGATCTCGGTCTCGTCAGCCAGGTCTTCGACGAGCAGACGCTCGCCGCGATGACCGGCCACATCGCCATCGGCCACTGCCGTTACTCCACCACCGGGTCCACGACCTGGGAGAACGCGCAGCCGATCTTCCGCACCACCGCCGCCGGCTCGGGCGTCGCGCTCGGCCACAACGGCAACCTCGTCAACACCGCCGAACTCGCCGAACGCGGACGCCGTCTCGGCGTGCTCGATCCCACACGGCCCGGTGCGGCGAACTCCGACTCCGACACCGTCGGTGCGCTGCTCGCCCACGGCGCGAAGGACAGCACGATCGAAGAGGCCGCGATGAAGCTGCTCCCGCAGCTGCGCGGCGCGTTCTGCCTGACCTTCATGGACGAGCACACCCTCTACGCGGCCCGCGACCCCTGGGGCATCCGCCCGCTGTGCCTCGGACGCCTCGATCGCGGCTGGGTCGTCGCCAGCGAGACCGCCGCCCTCGACATCGTCGGTGCCTCCTTCGTCCGCGACATCGAGCCCGGTGAACTGCTCGCGATCGACGCGGACGGTGTCCGCTCGTCGCGCTTCGCGAACCCCGAACCCAAGGGCTGCGTCTTCGAGTACGTCTACCTCGCGCGCCCCGACTCGACCATCGCCGGTCGCTCCGTCCACGCGACCCGCGTGGAGATCGGCCGCCGGCTCGCGAAGGAACACCCGATCGACGGCGATCTGGTCATCCCGGTGCCCGAGTCGGGCACCCCGGCCGCCGTCGGCTACGCGCAAGGCTCGGGGATCCCGTACGGCCAGGGCCTGATGAAGAACGCCTATGTCGGCCGTACCTTCATCCAGCCGAGCCAGACGATCCGCCAGCTCGGTATCCGGCTCAAGCTCAACCCCCTGCGCGAGGTGATCCGCGGCAAGCGCCTCGTCGTCGTCGACGACTCGATCGTGCGCGGCAACACCCAGCGCGCCCTGATCCGCATGCTGCGCGAGGCCGGTGCCCTCGAGATCCACGTGCGCATCGCCTCGCCGCCGGTCAAGTGGCCCTGCTTCTACGGCATCGACTTCGCCTCGCCGGCCGAGTTGATCGCCAACGGTGCGGGCACCCGCGACACCGTCGAAGAGGGGCACGACTACGACGAGATGGTCGAGATGGTGCGCCGGTCGATCGGCGCCGACTCGCTCGGCTACATCTCGATCGACGGCATGATCGGCGCCACCGAGCAGCCCGCATCCCGTTTGTGCGCTGCATGTTTCGACGGCCACTACCCGATCGCTCTCCCCAGCGAACATCAGGCGGGCAAGGACGTCCTCGCCGGCGTCGTCGACACCGATTCGGCCACCCCGACCGTGTTGGACAACGACAACGCGGACGTTCTCAGTCGGCCGTAGAAGCTGGTCGGGTACCGTAAGTGCCGCGGTCGGCACGGTTCGGCGTGCGTTTCGCATGCCCGGACGCAGGTGTGCCTGCCCGCATGTAGCCAGATTTTTCACGACAAGACACAACTCGAGGCTGGAGCCGACAACTCATGACCGAGGACGCAACCCCCGGAGCTTCCTACGCCGCGGCGGGCGTGGACATCGAGGCCGGTGACCGAGCCGTCGAACTGTTCGCCCCGCATGCGAAGAGGGCCACCCGCCCGGAGGTCATGGGCGGCCTGGGTGGGTTCGCCGGTCTGTTCGCGCTCAAGGACGGATACAAGGAGCCGCTGCTCGCGGCGTCCACCGACGGTGTCGGCACCAAGCTCGCGGTGGCACAGGCGCTCGACAAGCACGACACGGTCGGTCTCGACCTCGTCGCCATGGTCGTCGACGACCTCGTGGTCTGCGGCGCCGAGCCGCTCTTCCTGCAGGACTACATCGCCGTCGGCCGCGTCGTGCCCGAGCGGGTCGCGGAGATCGTCGCCGGCATCGCCGAGGGCTGCGTCCAGGCCGGTTGCGCGCTGCTCGGTGGCGAGACCGCCGAGCACCCGGGCGTCATGGCCGCCGACGACTACGACCTGTCCGCGACCGGCGTGGGTGTCGTCGAGGCCGAGAAGCTGCTCGGACCCGACCGCGTGCGCCCCGGCGACGTCGTCATCGCGATGGGCGCCTCGGGACTGCACTCGAACGGCTACTCGCTCGCCCGCAAGGTGCTGCTCGACATCGGCAAGATGAGCCTGACGGCGCACGTCGACGAGTTCGGTCGCACCCTCGGCGAGGAGCTGCTCGAGCCCACCCGCATCTACGCCAAGGACTGCCTCGCGCTCGCCGCCGAGACCGAGGTGCGTACCTTCTGCCACGTCACCGGTGGCGGCCTCGCCGCGAACCTCGCGCGCGTGATGCCCAAGGGGCTCGTCGCCGAGCTCGACCGCACCACCTGGAGTCCGGCTCCGGTCTTCGGCCTCATCGCGCAGCGCGGACGGGTCGAGCGGGTCGAGATGGAGAAGACCTTCAACATGGGCGTCGGCATGGTGGCCATCGTGGCCCCCGAGGACGTCGACCGCGCTCTGGCGGTGCTCACCGCCCGGCACATCGACTGCTGGACGCTCGGCACGGTCCGCAAGGCACAGGACGGCGCCGACGAGCGCGCGGTGCTGCTCGGAGACCACCCGCGCTTCTGACGGGCGCGCGTCGCCCGACGCGAACACGACGAAAGGCCGGTTCCCCCAGGAAGACTGGGGGACCGGCCTTTCGGCTCACTGCCGTGTTGTGAACTCGGAAGTCACAGACTCGAAGGCTGCGGACGGTGACGAGCGCCGTCCGGCCTCGCGTCGAACGCCGACCACATCACCGACGGAGGGGGAGCCGAACGATCGGCCTCCCCCTCCGTCGGAGAGTGATTCAGGTCAGCGACGCCAGTCGTCGTCGTAGTCGTCGTCCCAACCGGAACGTTGCTCGGCGAAGACTTCGTCCCGCTGCGAGTTGGTTGCTCCGCCAGACAGCTCTCGCTGGAGGCTCTCGAAGTCGGTGGACGGCGAGCTGTACTTGAGTTGCCGTGCAACCTTGGTCTGCTTTGCCTTAGCCCGGCCGCGGCCCATGGCCAACCCCCTCGCGCTTTGACGGGGCGGCCTGGGGAAAAGTGGCGGCCCCGGTGTGTTGAGTATTTTCCTGACGCCCACTTTAGCGTGGAAACTTCGGTTGCGCCTCCACACACCCGGCTGGGCCGGTGTCCGTTACGCCTCATAACGACCCGACCTGCATGAATGCTGTTGAAATGTGATAAAGATGCCTGTCAGAACACCCCCGGGACGGCCCGGACGGTGCCGACTCGCACGCCACCACCGAAGACCGGTGCCGACGAGAGCACCGCCAGCCGTTCGGAATCGAAGGTCGCGGCGTTCGCGGCGGCACCCGCTCCGAGGCGGTGGAGCAGGGCCGCGGTGAGCGGGAGGCGTGCCCGCTCGTGCCCGTCGTCGATCTTGAAGGCGAAGGACGTGCCGTCCGGCAGCGCGCCGGCGTGGATCCCGTCGGCGCCCGCCTTGCACAGCAGGCCGCCCACCGCGCGCATGAGCTTCAGGTCGTCCTTGCCGGTGCCGGAGATCAGGAACGGATGCTCGCGCACCGCGTCGGCCACCGCGCGCTCGGGCGTGCCGGTCTCCGCCGTCGCGAGCCGCGAGTAGGCGCGGGCGAGGTTGAACAGGGGGACGGGCACGATCGGCAGGCCGCAACCGTCGATGCCGAGATCGGTGTCCTCGATGTCGCCGGTCAGCTCGAGGATGGTCTCGGTCACCAGTTGCTGCAGGGGGTGCCCCGCGTCGGTGTAGCCGTCGGTGTCCCAGCCGTTCGCCGCGCACGCCGCGAGCATCGCCGCGTGCTTGCCCGAGCAGTTCATGTAGATCGACCGCGGCGTGCGTCCGGCGGCGAGCACCTCGGCGCGGGCGAGTTCGTTGCCGGGCAGATCCGTCGGGCAGCGCAGGTCCTTCTCGGTGAAACCGGCACCGGAGAGGACCCGCTCGACGGCCTCCACGTGGTCGGTCTCACCTTCGTGCGAGGCCGTGGCGATCGCGAGTTCGGCGGAGTCGCGGGGGACGAAGCCGGCGCGCAGCAGCGCGACCGCCTGCATCGGCTTGTTCGACGACCGCGGATAGATCGGTGTGTGCACCTCGCCCAGCGAGACGAGGACCTCACCGTCGGGGTCCAGGACGATCAGCGAGCCGCGGTGGACGCACTCCCGGAAGCCCGAACGCACCACCTCGACCAGTTCGACGCTCAACGGCTCTCTCCCTTCCGTGTGCGCCCCTCCTGTGTTCGCCCGACGAGGCGGCGGGCCTTGTCGGCGACGCTGGGAGCGATGTCGGCCTGCTGCTCGAGCATCGCGGCGACCCGCTCGTGGCCCTGCCCGGTGAACAGATCGCGCACCGTGGCCCCGTGGGAGGGGACGTGCTCGACGACGATGCGGTCGCCCGCGGCCACCGGTCCCTCGGAGATCACCTTCAGGTACGCGCCGCAGTCGCCGCGAGCGACGAACCGGGTGGCCCAGTCGTCCTCCTCCGAACGGATCGCGAAGGTGCGGCAGGGGGTGCGGGGGCCGGTCACCTCGAGGAGCAGACCGCCGTCGCCGACCCGCCACCGCTCGCCGATGACGGCGTCGGTGGGGGAGAACCCGGAGACGTGCAGATTCTCGCCGAACCAGCCGATGGGCAACTCCCGGTCGAGTTCGGCGCCCCAGCGGCGCGACTCGTCCTGCGAGAAGGCGTAGACGGCCTTGTGGACGCCACCGTGGTTGGCGGTGTCGCACTGGCGGTCGCCGGTCAGGCCGAGCTCGCCGACGTGCACCGGCCCGTCGACGGGACGCTTGTCGATCGCGGTGACGGGATTACGCCGCAGTCCGGTCTCGTGCAGCGTGTGCACGACGCAGACCGCTGCGACGGTCCCCGAGGTCGCCGGCCGCGTGCCGGCCGTCTCGGCGGTCACCGGCCGCGCAATCGATCGACCGCCGCCCTTCCTGCCTGGATGCCGTCGTCGGGAGGGATGGAGTCGGGGTCGATGGACGCCGCGCACGGTCCTGCGACGAGGGCCGTGTCGGGCGTGATGGTGCGCTTGACGAGTGCGAGCGCGATCGGCCCGAGCTCGTGATGGTCGACGATCGTGCCGATGCGTCCGACCGCGCGACCTCCGGCGGTGATGTCGTCGCCCGTCTCGGGTCGTCCGTCGGCCGAGCCGTCGAGATGGAGCAGGACGAGATGTCGCGGGGGCTTGCCGAGGTTGTGGACCCGCGCGACCGTCTCCTGCCCGCGATAGCACCCCTTGTCGAGGTGGACGGCGCCGTGCTGCTCGGGTCCGCCGATCCAGCGGGCCTCGTGGGGGATGGTGCGCTCGTCGGTGTCGACACCGATCCGGGGGCGGACCGCTTCGACGCGCAGGGCCTCGAACGCCCAGCTGCCGGCCGGACGCGCGCCGGCGTCCCGCAGGGCTGTGAAGATCGCGGTGAGCGACTCGCGCGGCACCAGGAGGTCGAAGGAGTGCTCGGTGGGCCACGGCATGCGGCGGACGAAGCCACCGGCGGGCAGGGCGACGGCGGCATAGGACTCGGCCGGCAGCGCGTCGATCCCGAGCGCGGCGAGCACGGCGGGGCTCCCGGCGTCCGGCCCGAGGAGGCTCAGGACCGCGAGTTCGTTGCCGTCACGGGGTTCGGCCTTCGCCCAGAACACCATCTTCTTCAGGAAGGCGAGCAGGTCGGGGCCGCGGTCGGCCTCGGTGTCGATCCAGGTCACGCCGTCGAGGTCGGTCTGCACGAAGTGGTGTTCGACGCGGCCGTTCGCGTCGAGGCTCAGGTTCTCGGCGGAGGTGCCGTTCGGGAGCGACGCGATGTGCTGGCTGGAGATGGTGTGCAACCAGCTCAGGCGTTCGTCGCCCGGGATGGCGATGACGAAACGGGTGGAACGGTCGACCACGGCGGCCGAAGTGGCGGCGGCGCGTTGCTCGCCGAGCGGGTCGCCGTAATGCCAGGGGAGTCCGGCATCGGGCCCGCCGGAAGGCGAGGCGACTGCGCCGGGAAGTGCGAGAAGGGCGCTTTCGGACACGATCGGAGACTCGGTCACGACACCAGTCTATGGGGAACCGGCCGCCGGGTCTGCCAGTGGCTAGGCTGAGCGCCATGGCTGAGCGGGTGCTGGTGACGCTGGACGGCGAGGTGAGGGATGCGGACGCACCCCTTCTGCACGCCGACGATTTCGGTGTTCTTCGTGGCGACGGGGTGTTCGAGACGTTGCTCGTGCGAGGCGGCCGGGCGCGTGCGCTCGAACTGCATCTCGCCCGGCTCGCGGCGTCCGCGGCCGCCGCACAGTTGCCCGAACCCGACCGCGACGACTGGCGGCTCGCCGTCGACGTGGCACTCGAGCAGTGGGGCGCCGAGCAGGAAGGCGTCCTGCGCCTGGTCTACACGCGGGGTCGTGAGGGCGCCGACACGCCGACGGCCTTCCTGCTCGTGACGCCGGTGGCCGAGCGCGTCGGCATCGCGCGGCGCGACGGCGTGTCCGTGGTGACCCTCGAGCGGGGTTACTCGACCGATCTGGCGCAGAAGGCGCCGTGGCAGCTCCTCGGCGCCAAGACGCTGTCGTACGCGACGAACATGGCGGCACTGCGTCACGCCGAGTCGATCGGCGCCGACGACGTGATCTTCGTCAGTGCCGAGGGCTACGTGCTCGAGGGGCCGCGGTCGACGGTGCTCGTCGCGCGCGGCCGGACGCTGCTCACGCCGCCGCCGGAGCAGGGGATCCTTCCCGGCACCACGCAGCAGGCGCTGTTCGACCTGGCGGGCGAGCGGGATTTCACGGTCCGGTACGAGCCGCTGCGTCCGGCGGATCTCGTCGTCGCCGACGGTGTCTGGCTGATCTCGAGCGTGGCCCTCGCGGTGCGGGTGCACACGCTCAACGGGCACGCGCTGGTCTCGCGGGTCCAGGAGGGCGAGATCGAGGGGCTCGTGAGCGATGCGGTCGACACCGCTTCCTGATCGGCGGCGGGGTGTGCCCCCGCGGGTGATCCGTATCCGATGTGACGTGAGTCCGATGTGTCGGGCGACACGAACGTGTTCCACTTCGCGCAATCGCTACTACATTCGGTAGTAGCAAGGCCGGAGCAGAGCTGCCGGCGTGACTTTGCGAACGAGAACCGCAGCGTCGGCCCCGCTCGGATTTCCGTATCGACCCGGGCCTCACCTCGGAGTGGCAATGGATGTCTTGGATCTGTCCCGGTGGCAGTTCGGGATCACGACGGTGTATCACTTCATCCTCGTGCCGTTGACGATCGGCCTCGCGCCGCTCGTCGCGATCATGCAGACGATGTGGGTGGTCACCGGCAAGGACCACTGGTACCGCCTCACGAAGTTCTTCGGGAAGATGTTCCTGATCAACTTCGCGCTCGGTGTCGCGACCGGCATCGTGCAGGAATTCCAGTTCGGCATGAACTGGAGCGAGTACTCCCGCTTCGTCGGCGACGTCTTCGGCGCACCCCTCGCCCTCGAAGGCCTCGTCGCCTTCTTCATGGAGTCGACCTTCCTCGGCCTGTGGATCTTCGGTTGGACACGCCTGCCGAAACTCGTTCACCTCGCGACCATCTGGCTCGTCGCGATCGGCGTGAACGCGTCCGCCTTCTTCATCATCGCGGCGAACTCGTTCATGCAGCATCCCGTCGGCGCCACCTACAACCCCGAAACCGGACGCGCCGAGCTGACGAGCATCTGGGCACTGCTCACCAACAACACCGCACTCGCGGCCTTCCCCCACGCGGTTGCCGGCGGATTCCTCACCGCCGCAACCTTCGTCGCCGGCATCGGTGGCTGGTGGATGGTCCGCAACATGCGACGCGCCGCGGAGATCCGCACCTCGGAACCCGAGGAGGCCCAGCGCCTCGAGAACGATGCCCGCGGACTGTTCCGCCCCGCGACCCGCCTCGGCCTGATGGTCATGATCATCTCGGGCATCGGGTTGTTCGTCACCGGCGACGTCCAGGCCAAGCTCATGTTCGAGCAGCAGCCGATGAAGATGGCCTCGGCCGAGTCGCTGTGCCACACCGAGACCGACCCCAACTTCTCGATCCTCACGATCGGCACGCACAACGACTGCGACGGCGTCATCCACGTCCTCGACGTGCCGTTCGTTCTCCCGTTCCTCGCAGAGGGTGAGTTCAGCGGCGTGACCCTCCAGGGCGTCGAGGACCTGCAGGCGCAGTACGAGCAGGAATTCGGCCCCGGCAACTACAAGCCCAACCTGTTCGTCACCTACTGGTCGTTCCGCGCGATGATCGGCCTCGCCGCCGGTTCCGCGGCGCTGGCCCTGGCCGGGCTGTGGGTCACCCGCGGCGGCCGGGTGCCCGACCAGAAGTGGTTCTCGACGCTGTCGCTCGTCGCGATCCCCACGCCCTTCCTCGCCAACAGCGCGGGCTGGATCTTCACCGAGATGGGCCGGCAGCCCTGGGTGGTGCATCCGAACCCCACGGGCGTGGACATGATCCGGCTCACCGTCGACCAGGGTGTCTCCGACCACGCGGCCGGAACGGTGCTCACCTCGCTCATCGCGTTCACCCTCGTCTACGCGGCGCTCGGTGTGGTGTGGTTCTGGCTCATCCGCAAGTACGCGATGGAAGGCCCGCAGGAGCACGACGCGCAGCCGCCGGGCTCGAACGACGACACCGACGACACGCAGCCGAAACAGCTGTCCTTCGCGTACTAGGAGTGGGCGGACATGGGACTTCAGGAAATCTGGTTCATCCTCATCGCAGTACTGTTCACCGGCTACTTCGTCCTCGAGGGGTTCGACTTCGGTGTCGGCATGCACTTCCCGGTGCTCGGCCGCGGTAGGACCGTCGAGGCCGACACCCGGCGCCGGGTGCTGCTCAACACGATCGGTCCGGTCTGGGACGGCAACGAGGTCTGGCTCATCACCGCGGGCGGTGCGTTGTTCGCGGCGTTCCCCGAGTGGTACGCGACACTCTTCTCCGGCTTCTACCTCCCGCTGCTGCTGATCCTGCTCGCCCTGATCGTGCGGGTGTGCGCCATCGAGTGGCGCGGCAAGGTCGACGACCCGACCTGGCGTCGCCGCTGCGACCGGGGGATCATCTTCGGCTCGTGGGTGCCCGCCGTGCTGTGGGGTGTAGCGTTCGCGAACATCGTGCGCGGCGTGGCGATCGACGCCGACAAGCAGTACGTCGGCGGGTTCTTCGACCTGCTGAACCCGTACGCCCTGCTCGGCGGTGCGACGACCGCGCTGGTCTTCGCGCTGCACGGCGCGGTCTTCATCGCGCTCAAGACCGAGGGGCAGGTCCGGACCGACGCCGTGGCGATGTCGCGGAAGCTGGCCGTGCCCGCCGTCCTCGTGGCCGGTGCGTTCGTGGTGTGGACCCAGCTCGCCTACGGCAAGGGCTGGACGATCGCCCTCGTCGCGGTGGCGGGAGTCTCCCTGCTCGCGGTGGTCGCACTGACCGCCGCCGCGCGTGAGGGCTGGGCGTTCGTGTTCACCACCGTCGCGATCGCCGCGACCTCCGTGCTGCTGTTCGCGTCGCTGTTCCCGAACGTCATGCCGTCGACGCTCGACCCGTCCTGGTCGCTGACGATCGAGAACGCGTCGTCGAGCCCGTACACACTGAAGGTCATGACGTGGGCCGCAGCGTTCATGACCCCGGTCGTCCTCGCCTACCAGGGCTGGACGTACTGGGTGTTCCGTCAGCGTCTGTCGACCGACCACATCCCGCACTCGATCGGTCTGAAGATCGGCTCGAAATGAGCATGACGCAGTCCGCCGCCCCCGCCGACGCGCCCGCGCGCCGGCGGGGTCCGGTGGACCCGCGGTTGTGGCGCTACTCGGCCGCGGCCCGCGGATATCTCGTCCTGACGGTGGTCACCTCGGTGATCGACGTCGTGATGGTGGTCGTCACCGCGCTCATGATCGGCCGGGTCCTCGCGGGCGTCATCACCACCGACGCCCGGTCCGTCGGCGACTGGACGACCGAACTGGCGATCCTCGCGGCGGCGATCGTCGTGCGGGTCGCGGTGACGTGGCTGCAGTCGCGGTACGCCCACCGGTCCGCGACCCGCGTGGTCGCCGAACTCGAACACGAGGTCCTCGATTCCGCGGCGAACCTGCCTCCGCGCGAACTCGACCCGCGGCGCGACGAGATCGCGGTGGTCCTCACCCGCGGACTCGACGGACTGAAGGAATACCTCACCGGCTATCTGCCGGCGCTGCTGCTGGCCGTGATCCTCACCCCGGTGACGATCGTCGTGATCGCCCTGCACGACCTCACCTCGGCGATCATCGTGGTGATCACCCTGCCGCTGATCCCGATCTTCATGATCCTCATCGGCCTGCTCACCAAGGGCAAGGCCGACCGCACCCTGCGTGCGATGACGACACTGTCGTCGCAACTGCTCGACCTGCTCGCGGGTCTTCCCACGCTGCGTGCCCTCGGTCGCGAGAAGGGGCCCGCCGATCGCGTGCGCGAACTCGGTGACGAGCACCGCGCGACCACGATGTCGGCCCTGCGCGTGGCGTTCCTGTCCGGCACGGTTCTCGAATTCCTCGCGACGCTGTCCGTCGCCCTCGTCGCCGTGAGCATCGGCATGCGACTCGTCTACGGATCGATGCCCCTCGAGGCCGGCATCATCGCGTTGATCCTCGCGCCCGAGGCCTACCTCCCGCTGCGCACCGTCGGCAACAAGTTCCACGCCGCCGAAGACGGGATGGCGGCGGCCGACAAGGCGTTCGCCGTGCTCGACTCGCGGCCGGATGCCGCCTCCTCTCGCCGCGCCTCCTCGCGTCGCACCTCCACGGACACGACCGGCACCGACCGGGTCGCGAGCTGCGAGATCGTCTTCGACGGCGTCTCCGTGCCCGGCCGCGACGGCTGCGCCCCGCATCGACTCGACGCGATCTGCTGTCCCGGCACGATCACCGCGTTCACCGGTGCCAACGGTGCCGGTAAGTCCACCGCCCTGCTGGCGCTGCTCGGACTCGCCGAGCCGAGCGAGGGGACCGTCACCGTCGACGGCCGGCCCGTCGCGGGCGACGAGAACTGGTGGTCGCAGGTGGCGTGGCTTCCGCAGCGGCCGGTGCTGCTGCCCGGCACCCTCGCCGACAATCTGCGACTCACCGGTGTCGACCCCGAGACCACCGACCTCGACGACGTCTGCGCGGCCACCGGGTTCGACAGCGTGCTCGCCGAACTCCCGGACGGCTGGGAGACCGTCGTGGGGGTGGGCGGCACGGGCCTGTCGCTCGGTCAACGTCAGCGACTGGCGCTCACCCGCACCCTCGCCTCCCCACGCCCGGTCCTGCTGCTCGACGAACCCACCGCCCACCTCGACGAGGACACCGAGGCCACCGTGCTCGACACGCTGCGCGGTCTCGCCGCGGCCGGCCGCACGGTGGTGGTCGTCGCGCATCGTCCCACCCTGCTCGCCATCGCGGACGAGGTCGTCACCGTCCACGGGGAGGGATCCCGATGAAGGACCTGCGCCGGGCGATGGCCCTGCTCGAACTCGAACCGCGCCGGGTGCTGCTCGCCGTCCTCGCCGGTGTCGCGACCCTGGGCAGCGCGCTGCTGCTCGCCGGTCTCTCGGCGTGGCTGATCGTGCGCGCGTGGCAGATGCCGCCCGTCCTGGACCTGACCGTCGCGGTCGTCGCGGTGCGGGCGCTGGGCATCTCCCGCGGATTGTTCCGCTACTTCGAACGTCTCGCGACGCACGAGACCGCTCTGCGCGGCACCACCTCGGCGCGGGCGAATCTCTACCGGCGACTCGCGGACGGCGATCCGGCCGCCGCCCTGGGTCTCGGTCGCGGCGACCTGCTCGCCCGCACCGGAGCCGACATCGACGCCCTCGGTGACGTCGTGGTGCGCGCACTCGTGCCCATCGCGGTCGCCGCGGTGCTCTCCCTCGCGGCGGTCGTCACCGTCACCGTCATCGCTCCCGCCGCCGGCGTGGTGCTCGCAGTGGCGCTGCTCGTCGCCGGCGTGCTCGCGCCGTGGCTGTCGGCTCGCGCCGCCGCCCGCGCGGACGCGGATGCGAACGCCACGCGGACCCGCTTCACCGAGGACGCGGTCACGGTGCTGGACCACGCGGCGGAACTGCGGGTCGCGGGACGGCTCGACCCGCTCGCGCGACGGGCCCGCGCCGCGAACATCGCCTCCGTCCGGGCCACCGACCGCTCGGCGGTCTCCGCGGCGTTCGCCGACGCGGCCGCGCCCCTCGCGGTCGGCGTGAGTGTGCTCGGTGCCCTCCTCGTCGGTATCGCCGTCTTCGGCTCCGGTCCGGCGGCCATGAGCCCGACGACACTCGGCATCCTCGTCCTGCTGCCGCTGTCGGCGTTCGAGGCCACCGCCGTCCTCCCGGCAGCCGCGCAGACCCTCAACCGCGCACGCCTGGCGGCCGGTCGCATCACGGAGATGCTCGACCGCGCCGACAGGACGGTTCCGCACGGCGCCGAGCCGGCCGACGGACCCGGCCGGCTCCGTGCGGTGGGCCTGCGGGGCGGATGGCCCGGCGGACCGTCCACCGAACCGGTCGACCTCGACCTGCGGCCGGGCACTCGCGTCGCGATCGTTGGCGGCAGCGGCAGCGGCAAGACCACCGTGCTCATGACGCTCGCGGGTCTGCTCGCCCCACGCGAGGGCACGGTGACGCTCGACGGGGTCGACCTCGCGGACGTCGACCCCGCGGCCCTGCGTCGGAAGATCGGTTTCTTCGCGGAGGACGCCCACCTGTTCGACACGTCGATCCTCGAGAACCTGCGTGTCGCGCGGGGCGACGTGGACGAGGACGAGGCACTGGCCGCCCTTCGGGCCGTGGGGCTGGGGGAGTGGGTGGACGGACTGTCGCAGGGCGTCCACACCGTCCTGGGAGCCGGGGCCCGCACCGTCTCCGGTGGGCAGCGCCGGCGCCTCCTGCTGGCCCGGGCACTGCTGTCGCCCGCACAGGTCCTGCTGCTCGACGAACCCACGGAGCATCTCGACGACGAGAGCGCCGACCTGCTGCAGCGACTCCTCCTGGACCGTGACGCACACCTGGTCGGCCCCGAGCGCACCGTCGTGGTGGTCACCCACCGCCTGCCCGCGGACACCGCCGCCGACCTGGTCGTTCGCGTCGAGAAAAATGCGTTGCCCGCCTCGTGAACGAAGCGTAGTTTCGCTGGTACACGAGGAAGGAGGTGGTCTGGAAGTGATTGATATTCGGACGCGTGAGGTGGCTACCCGCTAGCTGCTTGCCGACGACGGAATTCACCGACCGCGCGCGGCTGGCGAATCCCAGGTAGTCACCCGGCCCCCGAGCTCCCGATCCGTCCGATCGGGACCGCCGAGCCACGGAGCGATCCGTGCGGCGGTGCGGCTCGGGGGCTGTTCGCGTTTCGGGCGAGATCGACATTTCGGGTGTGCAAGGTCGTCCGTTTTGGGTACACCGGTTTGGTGCCGATACTCCAAAAAGCTCACGATTCGTTAAGATTGCGCACGTCACCGGGGGTTTTCTTCTCGTCCGCGTTCATCGCACTGCTCTTCGTCGTCGTGACGATCCTGTTCACCGACGGCGTCGATTCGATCTTCAGCACCGCATCGAACTGGATCATGACGAACCTCGGATGGTTCTACATCCTCGGTGTCACGACCTTCCTGCTCTTCCTCGTCGGAATCGCCTTCACCCATTACGGCCGGGTCCGGCTCGGGGGCGACGACGAACGGCCCGAGCACTCGACCCTGGCGTGGTTCTCCATGCTGTTCGCGGCCGGCATCGGCTCGATCCTCATGTTCTGGGGCGTCGCCGAACCGATCTCCCATTTCGCGAACCCACCCCAGCAGGACGTCGAACCGCAGTCCGTGCAGGCCGCCGAAGAGGCCATGGGCTTCGCGCTCTACCACTTCGGACTGCACACCTGGGCCATCTTCGCGCTTCCCGGTCTGGGCTTCGGGTACTTCATCTACAAGCGGCACCTGCCGCCGCGCGTCAGCTCGATCTTCGCGCCGCTGCTCGGAGGCCGCATCTACGGCCCGATCGGCAGGACCATCGACGTCGTCGCGATCCTCGGAACGGTCTTCGGTGTCGCGACCTCGGTCGGCCTGGGCACCCTGCAGATCAACGCCGGCCTCGCGCAGTTGTTCGACATCCAGGAATCGGGTTTCACTCAGATCGCGCTCATCGCGATCGTGACGGTGATGGCCGGCATCTCGGTGGCCCTCGGTCTCGACAAGGGCATCAAGCGCCTGTCGAACATCAACATCGGCATGGCCGTGATGTTGCTGATCTTCGTCGTCGTCACCGGACCGAGCCTGTTCCTGCTCAAGGGCATGATCGAGTCCGCCGGCATCTACGCCGAGGCGCTGCCGCGTCTGGCGTTCTGGAACGACACCTTCGCCGACTCCGGCTGGCAGAACACCTGGACGGTCTTCTACTGGGCGTGGACCATCACGTGGTCGCCCTTCGTCGGTATCTTCATCGCCCGCATCTCGCGAGGCCGGACCGTGCGTGAGTTCGTCGGCGGTGTCCTCGGCCTGCCCGTGCTGTTCTCGGTGATCTGGTTCAGCATCTTCGGCATGGGCTCGTTCCACATCGAACTCGAGGGTAGCGGTGGTCTCGTCGAGCGGGTCGTGGGCGACGGGGACATCCCGGGCGCATTGTTCGAGTTCCTCGGCAATTTCCCGCTCACCGGCCTGGTGTCCGGTATCGCGATCATCCTGGTGGTGATCTTCTTCGTCACCTCGGTGGACTCGACCGCGATGGTGCTCGACATGATGGCCGCCGGTCACGAGGAGAAGGCGCCCATCCACCAGCGTTTGTTCTGGGCGGTGCTCATGGGCCTGGTCGCAGCGACCATGCTCGTCGCGACCGGTAAGGACGGGCTCGACGCCCTTCAGCAGGTCATCACCGTGGTGGGTCTGCCGTTCTTCGTGATGGGCTTCATCATGATGTACAGCCTGGTGCGCGGTATCCGCGAGGACCTGGGCGAGCGGCCGGAGCCGATCACCCGGCAGTGGCCCGAGGTGCGATCGGCCGAGGAACTCGAGGCTGCCCAGGAACTACCGGCACCCGAGGTCGTCATCCACACGCGGGCCATCCCCGACGAGGGCGACGACGAGAACGCAGCCGAGGATGCCGAGGACGCCGGAGTGAACCGGGTCCATGCCGGCGAACCCGAGGCGCTCGGTGCACGAGGCAACGGCGCGCATGCCGAGAAGAAGAGTTCCATCGGCACGACGGTCGTCGAGGAGGACTGAGACAAGCGGACCGGGCCTGTTCCTCGAATGAGGAACAGGCCCGGTCCGTTCGGGTCGGTAGGAAGAGGTGCGGTCAGCCGATGTGGCGCGACAGGCGGGCGGACATCCGGGGCTTCAGCTCGCCGTCGGCGGTGACGCGCTCCTCGACGTAGGCGAGATCGCCTCCGTCGACGATGCCGTAGAGCCGCTTGGCGCCGCCGACGACCTCACCGGACTTGGTGCGGATCACGACGTCGGTCGCGAGCTCCCAGGAGGACTGGGTGAGCGCCGTGCCGTAGTACAGCTCGACGACGCCGGAGCTGTGCGTCAGCAGTAGTTCGAGCGTCTCGGGATCGTCGCTGTCGGGCGCACCCGTTCCGGACACGCGCCAGAAGCCGCTCTCGCGCCGATCCTCACCCACGTAGGCACCCGCGTCGTCGAGACGCCACGTGCGCGACTCCCACATCAGATACGGGCTGCCGTTGTGCGCGACGGTGATCTGCTGACCGAACGGGTAGTCGCCGGTCTCGGGATCGTTGGCCTCGCCCTCGCCGCGCCACACGCCGACCATAGGGAGGACGGCGAGCAGGGCAGGGCTCAGGTCGGGGCCGAGCCGCAGGTTCGCGGTGTCCTCGGCGCCCGGCAGCCCGGCCAGGACGGGGATGTTCAGCTCGGCGGTGACGCGAGCGCGCTCGGCGGCCCGGGCGATCGCCTCGTCGCCGCTACGACGCGGGGCGTCCGATCCGTCGTTCGTCACGATCCGTCGGAGACCACGCGGTAGATGGTGTACAGCGCGAACCAGGTGATGAGGAGCGCCGCGGCGACCAGCAGGATTTCGAAGAAGATAACCACGCGGTCATTCTAGACAACCCCTTTTCCGGTACGACGAAGGGCTCCGCTCCTGATGGAGCAGAGCCCTTCGACGAGGTGTTCCGGCCGGATTACTTCGCGACCGTCACGTCCACGTTGTGCACACCGGGAGCGGTGGGGCTCACGGTGGAGGTGCCGTTGCCGGAGCTCGACAGAGCGCGGATCTTCCAGTCGCCGGGGGCGGCGAAGAAACGGAAGTCGCCGGTCGCCGAGGCGACGACCTCGGCGGTGAACTCGTCGGTGCCGTCGAGCAGGCGCACGAACGCGCCGCCCACGGGCTCACCTTCGGCGTTCAGGACGCGGCCGGTGATGACCGTCTCCTTCTCGGTGTCGACGCCGGCGGGCAGGGTCTGGGTCTGGACAGGGGCTCCGCACATGATCAGTTGACCTCCAGTTCGATGGGTGCACCGACGAGCGAGCCGTACTCGACCCAGCTGCCGTCGTAGTTCTTGACGTTCTTCTTGCCGAGGATCTCCTGGAGCACGAACCAGGTGTGGCTCGAGCGCTCACCGATACGGCAGTAGGCGATGGTCTCCTTGCTGTCGTCGAAGCCCTTCTCGGCGTACAGCTTCTCGAGGTCCTCGTCCGACTTGAAGGTGCCGTCCTCGTTGGCGGTGGTGCTCCACGGGATGTTGATGGCGCCGGGGACGTGGCCGCGCTGCTGCGCCTGCTCCTGCGGCAGGTGCGCCGGAGCGAGGATCTTGCCGGAGAACTCGTCGGGCGAACGCACGTCGACGATGTTCTTGGTGCCGATCGAGTCGATGACCTCGTCGCGGAAGGCGCGGATGGAGTAGTCGGGCTCGGCGGCCTTGTACTCGGTGGCCGGGCGGGTGACCTCGTCCTTCGACAGCGGACGGCCGTCGAGCTCCCACTTCTTGCGGCCGCCGTCGATGAGCTTGACGTCCCGGTGGCCGTAGAGCTTGAAGTACCAGTAGGCGTAGGCGGCGAACCAGTTGTTGTTGCCGCCGTAGAGCACGACCGTGTCGTCGTTGGCGATGCCCTTGCGCGAGAGGAGCTCGGAGAACTGCTCACGGTTCAGGAAGTCGCGGCGCACGGCGTCCTGCAGGTCCTTGCGCCAGTCGAGCTTGACGGCACCTTCGATGTGGCCGCCGTCGTAGGCGGAGGTGTCCTCGTCGACCTCGACGAAGACGGTCTTCGGCGCAGTGAGGTTCTGCTCTGCCCAGTCGGCGGAGACCAGGACGTCGGAGCGAGCCATGGGTGTTCCTTTCGGTGAGGGAATCCGGGAGGTTTCCGTGACCGGAACCCGTGCGTGGGTCCGTGCCAGTGGAGGTGTGGGATGTCGAGTTCGGTGTCCGCCGGTCAGGCGGGCACGCGACGCATTCGGGCGACCAGCGGGTGGATCCGGCAGCCGAGACACACGCCGAAGGCGGCGTTGAGCAGCGCCGCGAACAACGCGAAGCCTGCGGCCACCGAGCCCACGACGATCGCGCCGGCGAAGAACGCGAGCGTTCCGGCGAGGGCGAAGACGAAGCCGACGAGCTGCGCGAACCGCAGCGGCTCCACCGGCTCGGTCTCGATCGGAGCACCGAGACGGGGAGCGACGAACCTCGCGAACAGCGCACCGTACGGGCTGCGTCGCGGGCCGAGTGCCGCTCCGAGAGCGAACACGATCGTCTGCAGGGCCAGGATCACGGCCGCTGCGACGGGAGAGAAGGTGGCGACGACCAGAGCGAGGACGAGGACGCCGGTGGTGATCCACGCCGCGAAACGCGGGCCACGGACGTCGACCTGCCGGCCGGGCGTGCCGGGAGTGGATACGGACATGGGGAATCTCCTGCTGGATTCTGATTCGCTGGGCGGAGGGTGTTCATACGACCGCGGGGCGACGTATCGGTGGAGCGGCATCGATCTGCCGCAGGAGTCGGGACGAGCCCGCCGATACGTTCAGCAGGGACAACAACAGCCACCGAGGCGGCACAGATCGACTGCGCGGCGTCGGGTGAGCATCAGCTCGTGGCGGTTCTGCACGCGAGGGAGTTTAACGCACGTCACCTCGGTGGTGGACCCCCGGGATCACAACGACGACAGGGCTGTGCGCAGGTCGTCGGCGGACGGAACGCCGGACGCGCGGAACCGCTCGCGCCCGTCACCGTCGAAGACGAACGTGGTGGGCAGCGACAGGACTCCGAGTTTCCGTGCCAGCACGGGATTTTCGTCGAGATCCAGTTCGACCTCGCGTGCCCGACCGGGCTCGCGGTCGAGGACCTGCACGACGACGCGTCGCACGGCCGCGCACGGTCCGCACCAGGGTGCGGAGAAGTGCAGGACCACCGGTACGCCGTCCCCGACGCCCGCCGCGGCCAGTGCGGGATCGGGTTCGTGGGTGCCTGCCGAGGCGTCGGCGCCGGTGGTGCGGAACTTGCCGGAACGGGTGCGCAGAGCCGTGCCCACCGCCAGTGTGGCGACTATCACGACGATGAGGACGATCACTGCGATCATGCGGGCGTCTGCACTTCCTGCAGATCGATGACGACGTCGCGGGCCTCACCCTCGATGACGATCCGGGAGCCTCGCGCCTCGACGAAGGTGGGCCGGACGCCGAAGGGCAGATTCTGCGGCTCGATCGTCGTCGTGAACAGTCCGAGCACCGCCGGCTTCAGGACGTCGGGAACCGAGAAGTCGGCGCGTCCCTCGGGACCGAAGTAGAGATCCGACGCGACGACGTGGACGCGGTCGCCGTCGAGCACCAGATCGGCCTGGACGCTGACCGTCGCCTCCACCGGTCCGACGGGCACCGTTCCGGTGAGGACGACCCCGCCGGCAGTCGTGGGCCCGGACCCACCGGACCCACCCGTGCCGTCGGACTTGCTCGCCGGGGGAGCGGAAACCTGCAGGTCGGGGATGCCGTAGAGCTGTCCGAGCTCGGTGGCGTCGAGCATGACGCGGCCGTACAACAGGTCGACGGGCACCGACCGGATCGACCCGTCGAGCAGCTCACCGGCCTCGGCGTGCGCACCGATCAGATTGGCCTCGACCGTGATGTCCCCGAGCAGATCGGTGTGGACGTTGTCGGCCACGATCTCGACGTTCTCGTAGTGACCGTCGCGGGCCTGGAGGAGAAAGGGGAAGCCGTGGATGGTCACCGCCGGATCGGACTCGAGAACGCCACCCTCCCGCAGCGCACGCGAGACGCGGTATTCCGACCACGCCGCCGCGCCGAAGTCGGCGAGGACCGCGAGTCCGAGCAGGACTACGAGACCGAAGATCAGTTTGCGCACGCCCACCATTGTGTCGGACGCGCCGTTCGCCGGACCGCGCCCGTCCGCTCCGAGGCCGTCCACGGAATCCTCGTGCTTACATAGCGGTAACAATCGGGGCGTTACTCTGTTGCACGACGTTTACGATCCCTATCCGCGCTGGTCGCGCGAAGAACTGGAGGCCCGGTGGAGCTGCTCCTTCTGACCTCCGACCCGAATCCGGATGCGGTCCTGCCGTCCTTGGCGCTGCTCCCGCATTCGGTCAGGCCGGCTCCTACAGAAGTTTCGTCGCTGCTCGAGGCGGGTTCGGCGGATATCGCCATCGTCGATGCCCGCTCCGATCTCGCGGCCGCGCGAGGACTGTGTCGCCTGCTCGGCAGCACCGGGTCAGCAGTGCCCGTCGTCGCCGTGCTCACCGAGGGCGGACTCGTGGCCGTCAATCCCGAATGGGGACTCGACGACATCCTGCTGTCCACCACCGGACCGGCCGAGCTCGACGCACGCCTGCGGCTGCTCATGGGTCGCTCGGGTGTCGCGGTGGGACCGGAGAACACCGGCAAGATCACCCTCGGTGAACTCACGATCGACGAAGGCACCTACACCGCCCGCTTGCGAGGACGTCCCCTCGACCTCACCTACAAGGAGTTCGAACTCCTCAAGTACCTCGCCCAGCACGCCGGCCGGGTGTTCACCCGCGCCCAGCTGCTGCAGGAGGTCTGGGGTTACGACTTCTTCGGTGGTACCCGCACCGTCGACGTCCACGTCCGACGTCTGCGCGCGAAGCTCGGCCCCGAGCACGAAGCGCTGATCGGAACGGTCCGCAACGTCGGCTACAAGGCGGTGCGTCCGTCCAACCGCGTCGGCAAGGGTGGCAACGCCACTCCCGATATCGACGACGACGATGTGGACGACACGCTTCTCGACGACCCCCGTGCGGAGGAATCCGGCGCGGGTGACTCGGGCGCAGGGGAGTCCGGGGCACAATTCGTTCCGTGAGCACCGATACGGAATTCGTCGACCACCCGTCCGCCGACCACGCCGAAGCCGTACGCGCCGTGTTGTCGCGGGCGACGCAGACCGACGGCACCGCGCCGATCTCCGAACAGGCGGTGCACTCCCTCGGCCGCGACGGTGCGGCCCGGCATCTCGTCGCGCTCGCAGGCGACGGTGAAGTCGCGGGTTACGCGAACGTCGTGCTTGCTCAGGACGGTCATCCGGCGATGGCCGAAGTCGTCGTCGACCCGCCGCGGCGCGGGCACGGACTCGGCCGCGAACTCGTCGAGCGCGCACTCACCGAGGGTGGCGACGGTACCCGCGTGTGGGCGCACGGCGACCTGCCCGCCGCGCAGGCGGTGGCGCGCCGTCTCGGCCTGACCGGTGTCCGCGAACTCCTCCAGTTGCGCCGTTCCCTCGAGCAGGACGATCTTCCCGCCCTCGAGGTGCCCGACTCGGTGCTGCTGCGCACCTACGGCGGCCCGCAGGACGACGCCGAACTGCTCCGCGTCAACGCGGCGGCCTTCGAGTGGCATCCCGAGCAGGGTCGTTGGACGGCCGCCGACGTGGAGGAACGCCGACGCGAGTCCTGGTTCGATCCCGAAGGCCTGTTCCTCGCGTTCGATCCCGCCGAGCCCGACAGGCTGCTCGGATTCCACTGGACCAAGGTGCACCCGGCCACGGCGTCCGACCCGCAGCTCGGCGAGGTCTACGTCGTGGGTATCGACTCGTCCGCGCAGGGCAGAGGGCTCGGTCGCCTGCTCACCCTTGCGGGCCTGCACTATCTCCGCGATCGGGGTCTGCCCGGTGTCCTGCTCTACGTCGAGGGCGACAACACCGCGGCGCTGAACACCTACGGCAGGCTCGGCTTCGAACGGTTCCACGTGGACGTCGCCTACGCCCGGGCGTGACCCTCTCCGATCGGGTGGACGAACGGCGTGAAGGGTGGACTCTGCCACCCGACACGCCGATCGCGGTCAGGATTCGAGTGATGGTCGCAACACCATCGCCAGGTGTATCCGGCGTGTTCATCCGGCGTTAACCTTCGGTCGTCCGAGTGTCCACCGTCTCCTCCTAACTTCACTAGCGGGTCGAGTGCCGCAGACCCGGCGCCGGCGTCGCCCGCGCCTCGATGCCGCCGCCGCTCGGCGCCGCGGTCGTGTGAAGTTACTTCCGGAGGAGAACAGGTGAACCTCAAGCGCAATGGCGCCCTGCTCGGTGTTGTGGCCGCTGGAGCCCTCACGCTCGCCGCGTGCGGTACCGACAACAATGCCGGATCGGTCGACGTCGATGCGTCCGCGTCCGCTGCAGCCTGCGACGGCAAGTCCAACCTCTCGGGTGCCGGCTCGTCGGCACAGAAGAACGCGATGGACCAGTTCGTCTCCACCTACATCGCGGTGTGCTCCGAGAAGGGCACGAACGTCAACGTCGCGTACAACCCCACCGGCTCCGGTGACGGCCGCACGCAGTTCATCGCGAACCAGATCGACTTCGCCGGCTCCGACTCGGCGATCAAGGACGAGCAGGCGGCACAGGCCGCCGAGCGCTGCGCCGGCAATCCCGCATGGAACCTGCCGCTGGTCTTCGGCCCGGTCGCGCTGGCCTACAACGTCGAGGGTGTCGACGAGCTCGTGCTGGACGCCGAGACGGCCGCGAAGATCTTCAACGGCTCGATCACGAAGTGGAACGACCCGGCGATCGCCGCGCTCAACGAGGGCGCCGAGCTGCCCGACGCGAACATCACCCCGATCGTGCGCTCGGACTCGTCGGGCACCACCGACAACTTCCAGCAGTACCTCGAGACCGCGTCGAACGGCGCATGGACCTCCGGTGCCGGTTCGGACTTCACCGGCGGTGTCGGTGAGGGCGCGAAGGGTTCTGCGGGTGTCGCGCAGGCCGTCTCCGGCTCGCCGAACTCCATCACCTACGTCGAGAAGTCCTTCGCCGACCAGAACGGTCTGAGCATCGCGCAGATCGACAACGGCTCCGGACCCGTCGAGCTGACCGAGGAGACCGCCGGCAAGGCCATCGAAGGCGCCGAGTTCGTCCCGGCCTCCGAGGGCGACCTCACGCTCGACCTGTCGTCGATCTTCGGCAGCTCCGAAGAGGGTGCCTACCCGCTGGTACTGGCCACCTACGAGATCGTGTGCTCGGCCGGCTACGACGCCGACACCGCCGCGGCCGTCAAGTCGTTCCTGATCTCCGCCGCCAACGAGGGCCAGGAAGGCCTGTCCGAGCAGGGCTACGTCCCGCTGCCCGACGCCTTCAAGACCCGCCTCACCGAGTCGATCGACGCCATCGCCGCCGGATGACCCGCCGATCCCTCGGTCCGGTGAGTGACCGAGGGATCATCGACCCGCCCGTTCCTGACGAATACGCTGAGAAGGATTGCGAGCGCACATGAGTGACGCGCACAACACGTCGGTCTCCATCGCGACCGACGAACCGACCCGCTCAGGAACGGGCGGTGCAACCGGCATCACGGAGGACACGATCAGCACCCCACCCTCATCCCCGGACAGGGCACGCAAGACAGTCGTGCGGCCGGGAGACAGAATCTTCGGCTCGCTCGCCTCCGGCTCCGCCGTCCTGATCTCCGTGATCATCGGCGCGATCGCAGTCTTCCTCGTCTGGCGTGCCGTCCCGGCACTGCAGCGCAACCAGGTCAACTTCCTCACCAGCCGTGACTGGATCACGCAGGACATCACCGACATGGCGTTCGGTGTCCTCGACCTGTTCCAGGTGACGGTGCTCGTCTCCTTCTTCGCGCTGTTCCTCGCCATGCCCGTGGCACTGGGCATCGCGATCTTCCTCACCTCGTACTGCCCCGACCGGCTCCGGAAACCGCTGGCGTACGTCATCGACCTGCTCGCCGCGGTCCCGTCGATCGTCTACGGCCTGTGGGGCATGCTCGTCCTCGCCCCGTTCCTGCGCCCCCTCGCAGAATGGCTCAACACCACCCTCGCCTGGTTCCCGCTCTTCGCCACCGGCAGCGGCTCCATCGTGGGCGGCGGAACGATCTTCACCGCCGGCATCGTCCTCGCCGTGATGATCCTGCCGACCATCGCCGCGGTGAGCCGCGAGGTGTTCGTGCAGACCCCGACGGCCCACATCGAGGGCGCGCTCGCACTCGGCGCGACCCGCTGGGAGGTCGTGCGGACCACCGTCATCCCGTTCGGCAAGTCCGGCTACATCAGCGGTTCGATGCTCGGTCTCGGCCGCGCGCTCGGCGAGACGATGGCGCTCTATCTCATCCTGCGCACCACCTCGCAGGCGTTCTCCTGGTCGCTGTTCGACGGCGGCGCGACGATCGCGTCCAAGATCGCGCTCGGATACGCCGAGTTCAACAACGACATCCAGGCGGGCGCCTACATCGCCGCCGGTCTCGTGCTCTTCGTGCTCACCTTCGTGGTCAACGCCGCCGCACGCATGATCGTCGCAGGAAAGAAGGACTGATCCATGTCGACCACCACCACGTCGACCACCGCGCTCTCCTCGCCGGTCAAGCCCCCGGCCTTCCAGCGGGTCAGCGGACGCCGCCGCGTCAAGGACACCGCAGCCACGGTGCTCGTCACGCTGTCGGTCGTCGTCGCGCTGATCCCCCTGGCTTGGGTGCTGTTCACCGTCGTCGCCAAGGGCCTGCCGGCCCTGATCTCGCCGACCTGGTTCACGCACTCGCTGAGCGGACTGACGTCCTCGTCGATGGGCGGCGGCATCTACCACGCCCTCGTCGGCACCCTCCTGCAGGGACTCGTCTGCGCGATCATCTCGATCCCGCTCGGCGTCTTCGTCGCGATCTACCTCGTCGAGTACGCCGGCCGGTCGCGGCTCGGCCGGATCACGACGTTCATGGTCGACATCCTCAGCGGTGTCCCGTCGATCGTCGCGGCACTGTTCATCTACGCGCTGTGGGTGTCGACCTTCGGGATGCCCAAGTCGGGCTTCGCGGTGTCGCTCGCGCTCGTTCTGCTCATGGTGCCGGTGGTCGTGCGCAGCACCGAGGAGATGCTGCGCATCGTCCCGCAGGACCTGCGCGAAGCGTCCTACGCCCTCGGTGTCCCCAAGTGGAAGACCATCGCGCGCATCGTCCTGCCCACCTCGCTCGCCGGCATCATCACCGGCATCATGCTCGCCCTGGCCCGCGTCATGGGCGAGACGGCACCGCTGCTGATCCTCGTCGGCTACGCGCCCTTCATCAATTTCGACCTGTTCGGCGGTGAGCAGGGCACCCTCCCGGGTGTCATGGTCGCCGAGATGAACAACCCGACCGACGCCGGTTCGCAGCGCATCTGGGGCGCCGCGCTCACCCTGATCCTGGTCATCGCGGTCCTCAACATCGCGGCCAAGTTGATCAGCCGGTACTCGCAGGTCGGCAAGAAGTAACCCACAGACCTCTTCTCACATCGATACACCAGTAGGGAGCCGGTAATGGCCAAGCGTCTGGATCTCAAGGACGTCAACATCTACTACGGCAAGTTCCACGCCGTGGCCGACGTGACGCTGTCCGTGCCGCCGCGGAACGTCACCGCCTTCATCGGCCCGTCCGGTTGCGGCAAGTCCACCGTGCTCCGGTCGATCAACCGCATGCACGAGGTGACACCCGGCGCCCGTGTCGAGGGATCCGTCCTCCTCGACGGGGAGGACATCTACGATCAGAACGTCGACCCGGTCGGTGTGCGCAAGACGATCGGCATGGTCTTCCAGCGTCCCAACCCGTTCCCCACGATGTCGATCCGCGACAACGTCGTTGCCGGCCTCAAGTTGCAGGGTGTGCGCGACCGCAAGACCCTCGACGAGATCGCCGAGAAGTCGCTGCGCGGCGCCAACCTGTGGAACGAGGTCAAGGACCGCCTCGACAAGCCGGGCGGTGGCCTGTCCGGTGGTCAGCAGCAGCGTCTGTGCATCGCCCGCGCCATCGCGGTCCAGCCCGACGTCCTGCTCATGGACGAGCCGTGCTCGGCTCTCGACCCCATCTCGACGCTGGCCATCGAGGACCTGATCGGTGAACTGAAGAAGGACTTCACCATCGTCATCGTCACGCACAACATGCAGCAGGCCGCGCGCGTGAGCGACCAGACGGCGTTCTTCAACCTCGAGGCAACCGGCCGCCCGGGTGGTCTGGTGGAGATCGACGACACCGAGAAGATCTTCTCGAACCCGAGCAAGAAGGCCACCGAGGACTACATCTCCGGCCGCTTCGGCTGAGCCGCCACTACCTACACGAGACCCCGACCGGATCCGTCCGGTCGGGGTCTCGTCGTTCGTATGCTTCCGCGCTCAGTGGTTCTGCGCTCGGTGGTTCTCCGGGTAGACGGTCAGACTGTCCACCTTCTCCACGAGCTGACGGATCTCCTCCTCGGTGGGGAGCTTGCCGGTCACGAGGAAGATGACGCGGCGACCCACCTCGACGGCGTGATCGGCGAACCGCTCGTAGAAGCGGCCGAGCAGCGTGACGTCGACGGCGGCTGCGACGCCGTGCTCCCATTCGCGGTCCATGAGCACGGTGAACAGGTGGCGGTGCAGATCGTCCATCGCCTCGTCCTCGTGGTGGAGGCGGGCGGCCCGGGCGGGATCACGGGTCTCGAGAATCTCCCGTGTGGCCGCACCGAGGGCGACCGCGATCCGTCCCATCTCGGCGAAGTAGCCCTTCACCTCATCGGGGAGCACGTGCTTGGGATGGCGTCGGCGGGTCGCCTTCGCGATGTGCAGTGCGAGCGCACCCATGCGGTCGATGTCGGCCACGATCTGGATGCCGCTGACGACGGCACGCAGGTCGCCGGCGACCGGACCCTGCAGGGCGAGCAGCTGGAACGCCTTCTCCTCGCAGATCGCGCCGAGTTCGGTGATCTTCTCGTGCTCGTCGATCACCTGCTCGGCGAGAGCGAGATCGGCTTCGAGAAGAGCTCTGGTGGACCGCTCCATCGCGGTCCCGGCGAGCCCGGCCATCTCCCCGAGGAGATCACCGAGTTCGCCCATCTGTTCGTTGTAGACGACGCGCATAATGGCACAGCCTACGACCTCGAGCGGTCCGAACGGCGAGCATCGGATGAACCACAGGTGAACGTCGACGGCCGAACAGTGGTGTCTACGTGCACAGATCGTCGGCGGCGTTGGTGATCGCGAGATCGGCGGGGAGCTCGACCGACGACTCCGACCGGGTCTGGATCTGCATCGGGGCGAGTGGCGTGCCCGCGGGGGTGGGAGCGACGACGGTGCCGTCGAAGCTGGTACCCAGGACGATCTCCACGATGCTGCCCAACTGGGCCGATGGAGGAGCCTCCTGCAGCACCGCACCGGGGAAAGCCGAGGCCACCGTCGCGGCGTCGGTCTCCTGGCCTTCGCTGAAGCGGATCACGGTCTGCTTGCTCGTCCCGGAGGCGTAGTTGCCGATCGAGTAGACCGGGAAGCCGTAGGCGGCGACCTCCTCGGCGGTGCCGGCCGCCAGCCCGGACAGACCCGACGCGTTCGAGACCTGCACCGACACCGTCGACGGATCGACAGCGAGCTGCGCCGGCAGCGGTTCGGCCGGGGGAGCGGCCGCGACCTCCGTCGGGTCCTCCTCCCGCTTCTCACCCGGCAGCGGAAGATCGTCGATGATCGCGGTGAAGATCGCCTTGATGTCGTCCGTGCGCGGAATCTCGTTGCCCCAGTCGTTGGTACCGGCCGTGGGGATGGTCAGGAAGGACACCGCACCCGCCTCGACGTTCTGCATCGAACGCCCGAGTTTGACGAGCGACTCCGCGTTGACGTTCTCGACGAAGGTCGCGCGGGTGAAGGCGCTGATGAAGCCGTTGAGCTTCCCGGGATCGAACAGCACCTTGTTCGACAACGTCGAGCGCAGCAGCGACGACAGGAACTTCTGCTGCCGGCTGATCCGGCCGTAGTCGCTGTTGCCCTCCTGGTCGATCTTGCGGGCGCGGACGTAATCGAGTGCCCGTTTGCCGTCGAGGGTGTGGGTGCCGGGAGTTTCGATCAAGGGACCGAGTTCGTTGTCGTACAACGGTATGGAGCTGCACACCTCGACGCCGCCGATCTCGTCGACCATCGATTCGAAGCCGGCGAAGTCGATGCCCACGAAATGGCCGATTTTCAATCCGGACATCTTCTGGATCACCTTGACCAGGCACTTCGGTCCGCCGAGGGCGTAGGTCGCGTTGAGCTTGTCGCCTTCGGCGGCCGGATACAGCTCGGAATCGTATTCGCCGGTCGCGCTGTCCCATCCGCGGCAGACCGGTCGCTCGACGTCCAGGTCGCGGGGGAACGACACCGCGACCACGCGGCTGCGGTCGGCGGGGATGTTGACGAGGATGACGGTGTCGGCACGAGCGCCCTCTGCGTCCTCGACGGTCCCGGCGCCGATCTCACCGCTCGCACCGGCGCGGGTGTCGGTGCCGATGATCAGATAGGTCTCGTCGCCGGTCTGACCGACCGGGTCGACGATGTCCTCCGATTCGGTGTCCAGCGCGGCGATCTGGGAGAAGCCGGCCTCCGTGGACCGGACGTATCCCCACACCGCACCGTTACCGAGGAGCGCGAGGACCGAGACGAACGCCACCGCTGCTCTCGCCGCGAACCTCAGACGCTTCCGCTTGCGCTGCTTGCTCTGCGCGAGCCGGCCGAGACCGGCGTTGCCCACCGTGCGGGGCCGAGCGGAGCCGTGCGCCTTCTCGTCCGTCGCCTTGTCGTCGTTGTCGTCCTCGGCGGGCGACGCAGCGCCCTCGGGGGACACCGCACCGATCTTGACGGTCGGCTGTTCGTCCGCGATCGGGGGTTGCTCTCGCGGGGGAGGTGTCTGCGGGGGTCCGACGGGGGGCGCCGGACGGGGCTCGACCGGTGGACGTGGCTCTGCAGGCGGGACCGGGCGTGAGTCCACCGGAGGCGCTGGGCGTGAGTCCGCTGGAGGCACTGCTCGCGGGGGCGGGGCCGAGGGCGGGGGAGTCGGTACCGAGGGCGGAGCAGGCGGGGGGCCCGCCATCCGGTCCGACGCCTGGCTGCGCGGCGGGACGGGCTTCTCCGGCGGCCGAGTCCGGGACGGTCCCGGCGGCACGCGGGGAGCACCGGGCTGCACCGGTGGGACAACCGTGGTCGGCGGTCCCGAAGGAGTCGGCACCGGAGGGCTGGGAGGTCCCGAAGGAGTCGGCACCGGAGGGCTGGGAGGTCCCGAAGGAGTCGGCACCGGAGGGCTGGGAGGTCCCGAAGGAGTCGGCACCGGAGGGCTGGGAGGTCCCGAAGGAGTCGGCGCAGCCGGAGGCGGCGTCCTGCGCGGCAGCTCCGCTCGACCGGCAGCGTCCTCGGCCGCGACGTGCCGGGCGGATTCCGGGTCGCGGGGACGAGCCGGGGGCAACGACGAGGTGGAGGTGTGCGGCGGATCGGCAGGGGGCGGATCGGTGGGCGGATCCGACCGGGGGGACGGATCGGATCGTCGTCCCATCTTGTCGAGCAGTTCGGCGACCGTGAGCTGTTCCGGATCGTCCGAGTCCGCGGCCCGGCGGTTGCGTGCACTCTCGTGGCGACGCGAATCGGGATCGGTGTCGTCGGAGCGGTGCATCCCACCCGAGCGGTTGCGGCGGGACGAGCGGGATTCGCGGTAGCTGCTGTCGGCTATCGGCCGTTCCCAGGGAGCGCGAGGATCCGGGGATCCTGTCTCGTGCTCCTCGTCCACCGATACCTGCTCTTTCCGCGGTCGCGCCGCCTCGTCATCCGTCGTCGTCCACGTGATCGCTCACCGGCGACCGTCGCGAGGACTCCGCAATGATACTGATCGTCTGTTGCATGTGATCGTGACGCGGCTGTGTCGCACGACATCCATCGGTCGATCCGTCTGTCGTCCGGGACTACGTGCCGGGACGGGTTACCCGCCCGAGTGCATCATGTCGGCGCCCTCGGGCACGCAGGTGTCCTCGGGATCGTCGAGCCAGCCGTCGGGCAGAGCGACGCTGCTCGGGGAGCCCTGACGTCCCCGCGGGCCTTCGGCATCGGTGGGGAAGGGTACGTCGTGGTCGAGTTTGCCCAGCAGGTCGTCGAGTTCGGCGAGCGTCGACACCCGGGCGAGGCCGTTGCGGATCTCCGAACCCGCAGGGAAACCACGCAGATACCAGGCGATGTGCTTGCGCATGTCGCGCAGACCGCGATCCTCGCCGTGGTGATCGGCGAGCAGTTCGGCGTGCCGCCGCATGATCTGCGTCACCTCGCCGAGATTCGGTGGGGTGGGGATCGGGCGACCACCGAGCGCGGCGCTCAGTTCGGCGAACAACCACGGACGTCCGAGGCAACCGCGACCGACGACGACGCCGTCGCAACCGGTCTGCGCCATCATCTTCTCGGCGTCGGAGGCGTCGAAGATGTCGCCGTTGCCGAGCACGGGCACGTCGGTGACGTGCTCCTTCAGCCGTGCGATCTCGTCCCAGTCGGCCGCTCCCGAGTACCGCTGCGCAGCGGTCCGGGCATGGAGGGCAACGGCCGCGGCGCCCTCGGCGGCCGCGATGCGACCGGCGTCGAGATGTGTGTGGTGTTCGTCGTCGATCCCGATGCGGAACTTGACCGTGACCGGGACGTCGGTGCCCTCGGTGGCGCGGACGGCGGCCGCGACGATCTGCCCGAACAACCGGCGCTTGTAGGGGAGAGCGGACCCTCCGCCCTTGCGGGTCACCTTCGGGACCGGGCATCCGAAGTTCATGTCGATGTGGTCGGCGAGGTTCTCGTCGACGATCATCTTCGCCGCCGCGTAGGTCGTGTCGGGATCGACGGTGTAGAGCTGCAGCGACCGCGGCGTCTCGGTGGGGCCGAAGGTCGTCATGTGCATGGTGACCGGATGCCGCTCGACGAGGGCGCGGGCGGTGACCATCTCGCAGACGTACAGGCCCGACGTGCTGCCGGCGCGTTCGAGTTCGAGTTCGCGGCACAGTGTGCGGAATGCGACGTTCGTCACTCCCGCCATCGGCGCCAGCACGACCGGGCTGTTCAGTTCGAGCGGGCCGATACGGAGGGAAGACATGGGTACCTCTGGAAAACGTTGTGTGACAAAGAAATAGCGTGCCCGTCAGTGATGGGCTGCGGAAACGACTGTGCCCGGCACCGAAAACGGCACCGGGCACAGGATAACCTCCGCCGGACTCGGGCGGCTGTGTGCATCCGGACTCGGGCGTCCGCACACATAGGGACTCAGGCGTCCGCGCCCACCTTCTCCCGCTTGGCGGCCTCGCGGGCGAGGGAGCGATCGCGCATCTCCTCGAACCGCCCCGCCTGACGTCCCAGTTCGTCGAGGAAGTTGCCGAGCTTGTCGAGATCCTGCTGCGCCTCGCTGCCGAGATCGCGCTCGAAGATCCTCCACTTGCGCAGCACCGGCATCACGACGTCGTCGAGGTGCTGACGCAGGTCGTAGATGCCGTGCTTGGCCATGAGCACGCCGTTGCGACGGAAGTTCGGCATGCCGGCGCCGGGCATCTGGAAGTTCTCGAGCACCTCGACGATCGCGGCGAGCGTCTGCGCCGGTGCGATGTCGATCGCCGCGTCGCAGATGTTCCGGTAGAAGATCATGTGCAGGTTCTCGTCGGCGGCGATGCGCTGGAGCATCTTGTCGGCGATCGAGTCGTCGCAGGCACGGCCGGTGTTGCGGTGCGACACGCGGGTCGCGAGCTCCTGGAAGGTCACGTAGGCGACGGAGTGGAGCATGCCCGTCGAGTTGGGGGACGAGAAGCCGTTCGTCATGTGCTCCATGCGGGCGTTCTCGAGCGCGACGGGATCGACACCGCGCGTGACGACCAGGTAGTCGCGCATGACGATGCCGTGACGGTTCTCCTCCGCCGTCCACCGGCCGACCCAGGTGCCCCAGGCGCCGTCGCGCGAGAAGCTCTCGGCGATCTCCCGGTGATAGGAGGGCAGGTTGTCCTCGGTGAGCAGGTTGGTGATCATCGCCGCCTTGGCGACCTCGTCGAGCTTCGACTGCTCCGGCTCCCAGTCGACACCGCCCATCGCGGCGAAGTTCCGGCCCTCGTCCCACGGCACGTAGTCGTGGGGATGCCAGTCCTTCGCCATCGAGAGATGCCGGTTGAGGTTCGCTTCGGCCACAGGCTCCAGCTCTCGCAGCAGCTCCAGTTGAGTCAGGACTCGCGTCATGCTCTTCTACCCCTCACATCGTGTCCGTGTACTCCGCCGGCCTACGGAGGAGGGGAGCCCGGCCGTTCGTCGCCGCGGCACGCGGTGTCCGGTGGCCCCCCGTATTCGCCCGGATCACGGTACAGGTCCGGACCGTCCGACGACAGCACCGTCCCGCTCGTGACATATCACACGGACGAGCGGAACGTGCTGTTCCAGCGGGGCTCAGCGCTTGCCGCCACCGAGAAGTCCACCGAGGAGACCGCCGAGTCCGCCACCCGAGTTGCCGCCGAGCACGCTGCCGAGGACGTCGCCGATCCCACCGCCGGAGGTAGCCGATCCGCCCCCGGCGTTCTTCAGCAGACCCCCGAGGAGATCGGCGAGACCTCCACCCTGCGGGGCGCTCGCGGTGTTCGTTCCCGCGCCGCCGCCGATCTGCTTGGCGAGATAGGACAGCACGATGGGGGCGATGATCGGCAGGACCTTGGCGATCAGATCGTTCCCGCCGGCGCCGTTCACGGAACCGAGGGTCGAGATCACCTGGTCCTTCTTGTCGCCGAAGACGTTGGAGACGATCCTGTCGCCGTCCTCGGTGTCGATCCCGTCGACGTCGACCGTGCCCTCGGCCAGGTTCGACTCGGAGTGCTTGCCCAGCGCGGAGAGCAGCGACGCCTCCCCGGTCGGGTTCTGGGCGTTGGCGTCGAGACCACCGACGAGGGTGGGGAGCGCTGCGCGGACGGCCGTCTCCGCCGTCGCGTTGTCGACACCGAGCCGCTGCGCCACCTGGTCGACGGGAATGCGGGACATCAGATCGTCGAGACTTGCCATCGTTCCTGCCTTGACTCGTGGGTGCCCCGAAGCGGCCACCCGGTGCCGAGAGAGTATCGGGACGAGGCCCGTTCCAGCGGGAGGCGTCAATCGAGCGAGGCGGCGCTCGTCGACGAACGGCGCAGCGCGATGAGGCAGCACAGCAGCGCGACGAGCGTGCCGCTGAGCAGGAGCACGGTCCCGTTCTGATTGGTCAGTGTCGTACTGCGGTTGAGTTCGACGTACTCGCCGTGGGTCTGGAACAGGCGCGTCCAGAACACCGCCGCCGTCGCGACACCGATCAGCGTCCCGGCCCAGCCGACGGCCACCGAATCGAACAGTGCAGCGGCGAGGAGCAGGACCGCGGCCACGACCAGCGGTACCGCGAGGGACTCGTACAGCGGCAGACCCGGGACCGCGACTCCGGCGAGATCGCCGTCGGGGAAACCGTCGCGCAGCGCCGACAGGGGAATCTCGGTGGGTCGTATCCCGCCGACCACCGGCAACACCGACCCGATTCCCAGAGCGACGGCGGCCAGGAACAGGCCCAGGTCCACGAAACTGCGCATGTTCCTCCCCGGACGATGAACATTCGATTACCCCTGCGGCTCACCGTATACAAAGACGGGCAACCGCACCGGGTGAAATTCGCAGTGCGAAGAGACCTGCCCGAATGCACTGCCCCGAATGCGGTGGTCCGTAGGCTGAGATGCGCACGGCAGGTGTACGTACCGATCGGCGAGGAAGGTTCGAAATGACGGACATGAATGTCGACGAAGCGGGTTCGCGGAAAGGCTTGCCGCCGTGGGCGAAGAAGACCATCGCCGTGGTCGTGGCGCTGATCGTGCTCGTCATCGCCTACTACACCCTGGCGGCGTTCGTTCCTCGCTGGTGGGCGCAGCGGATCGCAAACCTCGCCGAGGGGGGCTTCGCGCGCGGAGTGCTGTGGGGTCTGCTCTTCGGCATCCTCTGCACGGCGATCCCCATCGCGCTGCTCGCATGGATCTGGCAGGTCCGCAACTGGAGGTACAGCCGCGGGCTGCAGATCGCCTTCGGCGTGCTCGCGCTGGTGGTCGCCCTGCCGAACCTCATGACCCTGGCGGTCGTGCTGGGCACCGGGAACGGTGCGCATGCGGGGGAGCGGATCCTCGACGTGGACGCGCCGGGTTTCCGCGGCGCCACGTTGATCGGTGCGATCGTCGGAGCTCTGCTCGCGGTGATCTTCGTCGTCGCGCTCACCCGCTACCGCAAGCGCGGACGTGATCTGAAGCAGGCCCGCACGGATCTCGAACAGCGCCGGATCGAGCAGGAGCGTCTCGAAGCGCGCCGTGAGGCGGAGAGGGAACTCGGCAGGAACACCGACGACGTCCCGCCCGGCTCCCACCGTCTCTGACGAAGGACCGCGCCGTCTCCGACCAGGCTGCGGAACGTTCCGGAACGACGAACGCCGGCGTCGCGTACGACGCCGGCGTTGCCGGTGCCCCCAGTAGGGCTCGAACCTACGACCTGCGGATTAAAAGTCTGATTGAGGTGTGCGAAGGTCTGCGAGGGAATCCGCGTAAAACCGAGTGCTAGCTGCTGGTTTCTGGATGTGAACGCACCTCTCTGCGAGTGTTAACAAGTCTGTGAATGTGCCGTCCGTTGGCACGTTTGTTGGCACGTCGGGAGCTCCGTTCTGGTGGGTCACCAAGCGCGGACCGGACGTCGTCCCACTGTGACTTCGCGAGGTGCGAGTACCGCTGCGTGGTCACCACAGACTGGTGTCCCAGTAACTCCTTGAGGGCGTAGATCGACACGCCATCCTGTACGAGCCATGACGCGTAAGTGTGACGTAAATCATGGAGACGAGCGGGCGCAATCTCGTCTTTGCCGACCTTCTTCCGAGATTCTGATGCGAGGGGGAACGCCTTCTCCCAACGCCCGCGCAACCGTTTCTCTCCGAGAGGACCGTTACCCTGCCGGGCTCTGACGACCAGGCCCGTACGGGCGCGCACCTCCCGGTCGTATCGCACGTCCGCCGGCGTCCCCGGACCATGTGCCGACAGCTCGGCGCGCAGCAGCGCGGCGAGGTGACGGGATATCGGTACCGACCGCTGTTGCCAGCTCTTCGGAAGCTTCATCGACCCGCCTACTGGGTCCCATGATCGAGCGACTCGGATGGTCCGATGAGTCAGGTCGACCGATTCCCAGTGCAGACCCAAGGCCTCGCCGAGACGAAGGCCTGTTCCGGTCAGCAGTTCGACGACGAACCGGTCCCGAGCATCGAGTACCTCGAGCAGATCCTGTACCTCGTCACGCGTCAGATACCGCTCGATCACTGCGCCACCCTTCGGCAGCTTCACGCCTCGGCAAGGATTTGAGGGAATAACACGAGCGAACTCCGCCGCCCGTAGAGACGACGACAGCAGATGAAAGCACTTCTGAATCGTCGACGGAGACAGGCCCGCGTCTATCTCGAGTTCGCGAAGCCATACCTGGATGCCGTGACCGGTGATCGAGTTGATCTTCACGTCTTTCCACTTCGGTTTGACGTGATTCTCGAGTCGGTTGCTGTCCCTCGCCAGCGTCCCCGGTGCGACGCGGCGCCCGGCCTGCCACTTCGGCTCCCATTCACCCCACGTCATTCGAGCCGCTTCGGCGCTTGTGGGGGAGATGCGATCGGCATCTTCGGCGGCCTGGGCCTTGCCGAGTGCCATCTTTTCGTTGGGCCACGTGCCGGCGGTTCGATGCCGACCGAAGCTGTCAACGTACCGAGCTTGCCATCTTCCAGAGGGAAGTTGTCGAGCGGATCCCATCCTGCCCCTTCTTCATCCAGAGCTCGCGCCACGCCTCGGCAATCGCCAAGGTCACACCGAGTTCGTTGGCGATTGAAGGAAGGTATGCGCCGTGAAGAGTTTCGGCTCGGGCGTAGCGCTCAGCGGTGATCAGTTTTTCGGCCGCGAATTCGTCGGCCTGGCGCTCCTGTCGAGCGCGTGTGACCGGGTCGAGTGTAGACATGTCGTGTCCCAGAAACGCGTGTCCCAGTTCGTGACACAAGGCGCACCGAGTCCTCGTTGCCGACATGCCCGATTGAAGGACAATCACGCGTTTACTGGGATACCAACGTCCCCGCTCGCCGCCGGGAAGCTCGCCCTCGAGAATGAGGATCCCGGCGGCAGCGGCCATTTGTTCCAAATCACGCATGCTTTAAACGTCCCATACATGATCATCTTCTGGGTCCGAATTGTCGTCTTTGTTCGATACGTAGTCGAGGCCCTCCAGGTCCGCAAGGTCCACATCCGGCACGCGTGGCTTCAAGGTGCGAACCATGCCCACTTCACTGAGTGGCCGGTCGTATATCTCGTTGCCGGCCTTCATTCGGCGCAACACTTCGTCGGCCAGCTGTTCGTCCGTTGCTTCCTGTAGCGCTTTCTCGACAGAGATCGGCAGGACATCCTCTTCCGTCAGCACTCCGATCGCCTGTAATCCATCAGCCACCGACACTCCATAGGCGCGGGCAATCTTCACCACTGACTCGGCGGTGAGTGTTCCCTCCCGGATCTGGCGCGCCAAGGTGGCTTGGCTAATTCCGGCTTCGGCCGCGACCTTGCGAAGGGAAGCGTCACCGACGGTCTGTCGAACCCACTGATCAGCGCTTGTCATGTGTCAAGAATGACACAAGTTCCGAGTCGAATGCAACACGCAATGAATCGGTAATGACTTGACGTAGTGAGTCACAACATTTACTTTCTGAGTCATGAACAACACAGTCGGTGAACGATCGGGAAAGACAAAGGCGATGGTCCGCCCCGGCCTTCTCGCTCGACTCAAGCGCAATTCCGGTATCGACTCTGATGACGCGTTCGCTGCCGCTATCGGCACCAGTCGGTCAACCCTCGTCCGGGTTCGAGACCGAGGCGAGGAGCCGTCGATGGCATTCGCAATCGGTGTCGCCAAGGCGTTCGGGCTCGGACTCGGCGAGATTGTCACTTGGGAAGACAAGGACGCAGAACGGATCTCCGCATGAGCGCCCCCACAGCAGAAGTCGCCGGCACGCCATGGATGACCGTCAAGGAAGCGGCCGCGTACATCAAGCGCCATCCGCAAACAGTGCTCCACCTACTCCACACCGAGCAGATCGTCGGATTCCAAGCGTCCGGCCGAAACGGCGAATGGCGGATCCACAGAGACGATCTCGATAACTACCTTCGTCGGCCCGCAGCCGCGTCCAAGCGTCGACTCAAGTCCGTATAGATCGCACGCGGGGGCGGTTCAGCTCTGGTGGCGGTGTGCCGATGGAGTCCTGATCCAGCCGCACCCGATGTGCACCACGCCGTCACCGGACCCTACTTCCAACCCTGCTCGATGAGAGGACCCACGCAATGGGTGACCAGAGCACAGCGGCCGGCTTGAGCAACTTTGAAACAGGCCGCATCCCCGACCTGAACGCCGCCGACAATGACCACCACGCGATCCTCGCCGACCGTGTGATCCTAACGGGTACAGACGTTCCGACAGCTGACGACGGGGATTGTTCTCGGTGAGCAGGAATGGCTTGTTCGCTCGCGTGCAATGCAGCGGGGTTACTACAGTCCCCACATATCCGCGACGTCTATCTCTGGCTCTACTCGCACTAGCCTCGCTGACCATCGTCGCCACCATGTGGGCGGACGCAGGAGGTCTCGTTGCTGTGTTCGTGCTGGCGAACTCGGCGACATGGTGCGGATACGCCCTCGTGCAACAGAGGCGGGCGACGGTAGCCGGCCAATGGCTCGACGCGCTACTGCCGTCCGAAACCAGGAACGGTCGATCTGACGTTCTCGTATTGCCGCCAGCTCCTCCAGCTCGGAGATGGGAAACCACGCAGCCTCAGTCGCATCCCGGCCCCCGGACGGAGACGTCCACGTGACGAGAATCCACGCGCGGTCTGCATCCTCTGGATCGAAGTCAACCGAGAACGGCAATACCACTCCGGGGTCTACTCGACTGAGCTTCTCCCCCTCGCTTCCCCAACTCACCGCACAGTGGAATCCCATCGTTTCGACGCTGAACGCCGGTTCCGAACCCCAGTTCTTTAACTGCGCAGCCCACTCACCGTCACCTTCGAACTTGAAGAACGGGAATTCCCTTCGGTTGGTGACCCGCACTTGCACATCCGAGCGGGGTCGCGATCGCCACCACGTCCACCGTTCCCAGAGAACACCGAGTGCCGCAATCAGCGATGCAATAGCCCCGATACCTGACCAATCCATGGGCGGAACCTACCCGACGGTTGTCACCACCCATTTCCGGTACGACCCACTACACGAATCGAGTTGACGTGACTCTCGCGCTGCACACCCCAAGCGACACCCCGATCTTCGACACCCTCACCGCACATTTCTTCCCCACCCCGACCGACACTGAAGGCCGCAGCACCGTGATCGACGTCCAGGTCCTCGCTGTCCGCGACACAGCTCTAGACGACGCCAAAAGTGTCGGAGACACGGCCCGCCCCGAGTTCCTCAAGCCTGCTCTGTGGATCCTCACGCTCGGCACGGCAATCGGAACCCTTGTGTGGCTATACATCACTCTCACCACGGGGGTGTTCTGATGCCTTGGCTCGCACCCGATCACTTTCGAGACATGCTCGAGGCGGAATTTGAACGGGCAGATTCTCGTGGCGCTGTGCTGTCAATCCATGGAAACGGAGCGTCGTTTGATTTCTGCCGCCCGACGACTATCCGTTACGACTTCATCATTCGCCTCCAGGACGATCCATCCATCGAGTGCATCAGCGCAATCAAGGGCGCGCTGAAGGTACTCGGCATCGATCGAGACATCAGGCAAGTCCGATTCAAACCAGCATCGGTCGAGGCCGGAGACACCGGGGTCGTACACCGCGGCACGTGTGGATACGCCGTCCCAATACGCGAGTTCGGACACAAGCACGGCTGCGGTGTACCTCCGCGCGACGACGCTGAGAGCGAACTCAAGAGTGACTACGACTCGGTCCTCCGCTTGAAGGACGTTGGCGTCGCTACCGACGTACAGGAACCCCATGGGACGTCACTTTCTGCTGATGTAGTTGGCACCCACAGCGTAGGCGACGAGGCAGCGGTGGAGGCCTCTCGCGTCTCCGCTAGTGCTTCGAAGGTGACTCGGGCAAGTGAACCCCTATCGCGGTCCCCGTGGATGACCGTCCCCGAGGCGGCGAAGTATGCGCGGTGCGGAACGAAGCGCATATACGACGCCTGCCGCACGGGTGACCTCATTGCTACCCAAGAAAAAGCTCCCCACGGCACCTGGCGGATCCACGTTGATGATCTCGACAACTACCTGGGTGGGTCAAAAACACGGAGAAAATCATGAACCGCAGTCTCGGGCAACCCGTGATCTTCGACGACCGGATCATCCGGACGCTGTCCGAGGGAACCACATTCGTTGAAATCTGTTCCGGCAGAGAATTCGTCGTCGGATCGCGTCCCGGAATCCTCTGGCACGGCACCACTCGGTGCACGACCCACGTCCTAGACCTGCCCGTCCAAGTAACTAAACGACCCGGCCGCAGCTGAGCCGACTACCCCGGGAGCAGAACCACGATGACGAACACACTGTCCGACACCGACATGCGTGCGATCGCCGACCAGCTCGGACCGCAGTACGCACTCCTGCACTGCCCACCCATCGCGTTGCCGTGGTGCTCGACCGATGAGACCGCCGGCCTCACGCTCGACGAAGCCACCGGAGACGTCCGCATCACCACCACCGGCCCGCTCGACCGCGAGGCCCGTTCCGAGCTGACCCATGCACTCGTCGCAACAATCCTCGACGACCCGGTGCAGGAGAACTCCCGGTGAGCCACCGCCGCGATACGAAACGCGCAGCCGCCGGCGGATACCCCGGACCCTCGGGACACGAAAGCCACGTCCACGCGGCCCCGACGGTCGACGCCCTCGCAGAGACCCGACTCGCTGCCGCTGCCACGCTCGCGCAGCTCCAGAATGTCCGGTCGCTCCTGCGCACCTGGCAGCAATTCGGTGGGGGAGGCGAAGACAACATGATCACCGAACTCAGCGAAGCTCTCGGTAATCCGCAATGACCCCGCCTACGCCGGACGTACCGAACTCGCTGCGATGGCTCACCGCAGCATCCATCGCCATGACCAGCGCAGCTCTCGGATTTCTCGCGGCCGGCGCCATCGGGCCCGCACTCATCGTCGCCTGGCTCGGACTCAACGTCATCCTCGTACGCCTGCTCGCCGGCAGAGCACATCGCCGCTCCATCAGCCGATCCCTCACAGAACAGGACACCCCGTGAACCGCAAGACCGCCACCGCCCTCATCGCATTCCCCGCAGTCCTCATTCTCACCGGCTGCAGCATCTCCACCTCTCCTGACGAGGCCGGACTGATCTACGACGCCGGCCCGCTGTCCAAGACGTCCTTCCAGGAATGCGTTGCTCCCAGCGCCCGCGTGTTCTACGGCCCCGCCGACCAGTCGTTTACCTACCCCGCGGGTCAACGCACCTACGTGTTCGGAACCGGAGAGGAATCCGACATCGCAACGATCACCGTCGCTGACCGCGACGGTATCGACCTCGGCGTCGTCGGACAGCTGCGTTTCACCCTCAACACCGATTGCGACACCCTCGTCCAGTTCCACGAGAAGATCGGACTGAAATACGAAGGCGGACAAGACTGGCCGGGCATCCTCGCGGTCTACCTGCAGCAACCGCTCCGCAAGGCCATCACAGAGGCCACGCAGGGCATGACCTGGCGTGAGCTGTACCAGGACCCCGCGGCGAAGGCCACGTGGGAGAAGCGCGTCAAAGACACCCTGCCCGCAGCGATCGAGCAGGCCACCGGCGGTGAGTACTTCACGAACATCGACCTGTCGCTGCAGAAGCCGGTCCTACCGAAGGAACTCACCGACCAACTCCTCGCCACCCAGCGCGCCGCCGAGGCAGCGATCGCCCAGGAGGAGGAGAACCGCCGCCTCGAACTCAAGGCACAGGGTGAGCGCGCGCTGATCGACCTCTACGGTGCCGACAACTACGTGGTGCTCAAGGCAATCGAGGACGGCAAGATCCAGATCCTGCCCGTCCCGCAGGGCGCGATCATCAACCTGCCCGCAGGGGATCGGTGACATGGGAGCGGTCATCGCTGTCGCCGGCACGGCCTTCGCGGTCGTGCTGGCGATCCTCCTGCTCGTCGCCGGACTCAAATGGATCGCCGAGGACCGGACGGTGAAGGTTCCGCCGGTGCTCCGCAGCTGCGCGCTGGCGGTCGGTGTGCTGATCATCGCCGCGGCGTGCATCGCGGTCGCCGCGGCCATGAACTCGTTCCTGGAGCTGATCTGACATGTCAGAGATGTTCAGCACCCTCGTGGTGTGCCACGTGTGCGGCGCATTCGTCATGGACCAGGACCGCCACCAGGAATTTCACGAAGGAATCGTGAAGGCCTTCCAGGACCGAGACAAATCCGTCCAGAAGGCCTTCGAGACGCACGCCGAAGCGGTGCGACGCGTGCTCCGCCGCGGCGGGTTCGTGAAGCCGGAACCGAAGCCACGACCACGGAAACCGCTCACGGACGTACCAGGCGGACTGTGCAGCGAATGCACAGGACTGATCGTCCACGCGTGCCTGGTCCCCAAGATCCCCAATCGGGAGTCCGATTCGACCGTGCCGCACCTGGTCTGCGTCGAATGCTCCCGCGAGATTCGGAAGGGCTGACAGTGATGCCGGAGGTCGGGCAGCCGTGTAAAGACACCGTCAGTGTCACTGACAACGTTCCCGTCGCACCCGCGATCAAGGCCGCGCTCGCCAACATCCAGCCGATCGTGCGGAACTGCTCGGTCTGCGGAGAACAGCTCCCTGCCGGTGTTGTGAAGCACCCACAGTGCCGGAGGTCAACCGAGTGACGACTGTCGACAACGCGGACTCCTGGTGGCACTCCCAGCCAGCGGAGCGGCGGATCAAGATTCACAGCTGGCTGTGCCGTGACCACCTCACGACGTCCGTGCCCGTCGACGGGCAACTCGAGATCCCGATCCCCACCGAAAGGCCCGACCAGTGACCGTCATTGGTGTCTCCACCCACGACCTGCGGCGCGCGTGCACCGCGGTCGCACCCCACGCCAACCCCAAAGTCGAGATCCTCGACCGGGTGCGCTTCACCATCGACCCGCACAACATCACTCTCACCGCCACCGATGGCTGGACGTCCGGCCTCGCCATCGTCTCCGTGTGGGAATCCGAAGACGACATCGTCCCGATCCCCGACGACGGTGTCATCGTCGACCTCGCACCCGAGCAGATCCGCAAGATCCTGTCCGTGTTCAAAGCGCCGGCCGATAAAGGCGAGGAGCCCGAAGCAATCCTGCGTATCGAGGTCGGCGACAACTACGTGAAGATCGCCGACGTCTCCGGCCTCCCCGGCATTGACGGTCAAGCCCTCGAACTGCCCCGCATGGACACCTACACCGGGTTCCCCGACGTCGCCCACACCATCTCCCGCATCCGCTGTATGCCCGAGGCCGGGATGACCACCGTGCACATGAGCCCGCAGGTCGTGTCCGCGTTCACCTCCGCGGCGAAGACGTACGCGCACCCGATCCAGCTCACCGCGCACTCCGAGTCTCGCACCCTCTCCGTCGTGGTCGGGGAGTCGTTCCTCGGTCTCCTCACACCGGTGAAGCCGACCGACGAGGACCTCGCGAGGTATCTGCAATGGGCCGACGCGTGGGACGTCCGGCTGCCGGCGGCCGACTCGCTGCCCCGAAACGCAACCAAGGACGAGAGCAAGGGCGAACCCAACCCGATCAAGGCTGCGGCTGAACAGCTCGCCGCCGCCGGCGTCGTAGAGATCCGCCACGCAGGAGAGGACGTCGTAGAGATCCGCCGGGCACGAAAGGACACGGACCAGTGAGCGACATAGACACCTACATCGACGTCGTCCCTGTCGACGACATGTTCTCCGACCGCCTGTACCAGCGCGAACTCGACACCAAACGCGCCGGCCAGATCGCCACCACCTGGGACCGACGCCTCGTCGGCGTCCTCGAGGTCTCGGACCGCGGCGAACACTGCTCACCCCGCTACGCGATCATCAACGGGCAGCACCGCTGGGCCGCAGCCTCACGCGCCGGCGTCACCGCACTCGTAGCCACCATCCACACCGGACTGTCCCTCGCCGATGAAGCCAAGCTGTTCTACGACATCGATGCCAAGACGAAGGCACTGAGCACCTGGGATCGCTGGCACGCCCGCCGAGGATCCGGCGACACCGTAGTCCTCTCGATCGAGAAGATCGCCCGCGAGTGCGGACTCACGGTCACGCAAGGGTCCGGACCGAGGAACCTGCAGTGCTGCGCAGCTCTCGAACGCATCTGGTCCCGCTCTGCCCCCGAAGTCCTTGCCGACACCCTCGTCCTGGTCCTCGACATCTGGCCCGGCGAGGACGACGCCCGAAAGGCCGTCGTCCTCGAAGGCGTCGCGCTCGTCCTCGACACGTACTCGCTGAGTATCGACAACGGACGACTCGGCGACGCCATGTCCGAGATGACCTCCCGACAGCTCGTCATCCGCGCCCGCGATCTCCAAGAACGCGCCCGCGGAACGCTCACGCAGTGCGTCGCTCGAGTCCTGGTCACGGCCTACAACAAGCAAGCCCGTAAGGGCCAGCTCGACGTCGAGGGGATCTGATGCCCAGCGCGAACCTCACCATGATCACGCCCGTCGAGCACTGCCGCTCCTGCGGCCGCCCGATCGTGTGGGCCGAGACCGCGGCAGGGAAACGGATCCCACTGGACCCCGAACCCTCCGAACGCGGAAACGTCACCGCCTCGCTGCACACCGGTGTTCTGCACGCCGGCGTCGTGCACGGACCCCACCGCGACGGCCTCCGCGCGGCACACAAACCCCTGTACCTGTCCCACTTCACCACCTGCCCTCACGCCGACACCTGGAGGACCAAACGATGACCAACCGCCCGATCGTGTTCCTCGACACCGAGACCAACGGTCTGCACGCCGACCGCCGGCCGTGGGAGATCGCATGGATCCGCCGCGAGGTCGACGGCACCGAAACCGAACGGTGTATCCAGATCGCCGACATCGACAACACCAACGCCGAACTGAAAGGCCTACAGGTCGGCCGGTTCCACGAACGGTTCAAGGGTGGGCCGAAGGCATCGTGGTCGCTCACCGTCGATACGACTCTGGTGCCGCGTGACCGCCGGACGTTGCTACTTGAGGTCGATGCTGCGATCGATGTCGAGCGCGCGACGCGTGACGCGATCATCGTCGGCGTCGTCCCGCACTTCGACACCGAGGTCCTCGCCGCAATGCTCCGCCGGCACAGGCTGTGCCCGCCCTGGCACCAACTCGTCGACGTCCAAGTACTCGCCGCCGGATGGCTCACCTCCTCCAACTGGGATCGCATCCCGGATACGGAAGCCCTCGATAAGGCTCGCCAGGCCCGATACGCGGCCGAACAGAAGGCACGCAAGGTGTCCGAAGTTGGGACCCCCGCCGCTCTCGCCGCCGCTGAACTGGAAATCATGCGTGCCTTGGACGCTGAAAATCGCGAACTGCGCAAGGCTGCTGCCGAGTTCGTCGCGCCGCCGTGGCGTTCGGACGAACTCTCGCGAGCGTGCGGTATCGAACCGCCGACCGAGGACGAACGGCACACCGCGCTCGGTGACGCCCGCTGGGTGAAGCGCTGGTACGACCACATCATGGGCGGTGCAGCGTGACCATGTCCTCCACCCTCGAAGTCTGGGACTGCCGTAAGTGCGCCTCGATCCGCTCCGCGCCGTGCGGCGGCGTCTGCCTACCGGCCGACGACGTCTCCCGCGAATCCACCCGCCCGCTGTCCACCCACCACTCCGCACACCACGCGTGGGTCGCGTACGCGGTCTCACTCGGCTACGACCAGTCCGAAGTCGAGCAGATGACCACACGCGAACTGGTGGCGACGTTCGGTGGGCGCGGTGCCTGACCACGACGAACCGTACAACGACGGTGGACTGCTGCAACCCGGGCGGACGGTGACTGTCGAACTCTCACCGGACGAATGCATCCTCGTTCTACGAGACGGTGTGTGGCGGTGCGTCCGAGATCACGAGCACAGCGGACAACGGACCATCGACACCCTCAACTTCCTCGAACAGATACGAGGACAGAAGTGAATGAAGCTCCAGGAATCCACATCTCGGTCAGGGGTACCGCCGTAGACATGCTGATCGTCCGGCCAAACGGCCACCGACTCGGTCTGCTCCTCACCCCGGATGCAGCACTCGACATCGTCACCAACCTCATGTCCGCAGCCGTCCACGCACAGAAAGCAGCCAACGATGAACCGTGAACAAAATGTCGTCGACGCGATCGACGCGTTGGTCGACGAGCAGATGGCCGGTGGGGAACCTATCGGCGGATTCGACTACTACGACCCAGAGTTCCCGCGGTGCCCGCACTGTCGCCGACATTGGCATGGTCTCGCGATCACCACGCGCATCGAAGAGATGGCAGCCCGTGAAGTAATGGACGAGGACTACCGGTACAGCGAGGACGACTCGCCCGTTCTGTGCCCGGGCTCCGAGTTCATCGGCCCCGCCGCGACACCCGAACAGCTGCACTGGATGCGCCTCGACGACAACACGAAACGTAAGTTCCCGCACGGATACATCCCGTCCGTGAACGAAATGATCGCCGCCGTAATGAACCTGCAGGACACCGCACCGTACAACCTCCCCGAACTCGAGTTCCCAGACCCCTGGTGGCGCAATGCGCAGGACATTCCCGACTGGATGCGGGCAACCCTCGCACACCTGACGCGCCAGGAAAGCCAACCTGCCCGCCCGTACCTTCTGCCCGGCCTCGCGCGTCGCCACGTCCAGGAGGTCCTCCGCATGCATCTCATGCGCGCCCTGCGATACACAGCACCGCAGATCAACGATGGTGACCGGGTCGCTTTCTTCGGCCGCAACGGATTCCGCTACGAAGGCATCGCCCGCGTCGAGCACCGAGGTCTCGAGACGACCATCCACCTGGACGAGACCGAGGAGTCCACCGCCGCCCGCAACGAGGGAATCCGAGGCTACAACCTGGACTACGCGATCTACGACGAGGCCGTCGACCCGAGGCGGTCGGCGAGAAACCGAGTCGCGCGGCTCCAGGAACAGCTCGCCGAGATCGCGCGAGATGCAGGCTTGACGTGCCACGTCGGCCGCTGGCTCCCCGACGAGACACACACCTTCTCCGACGCCGAGCTCGACCAGGCCCTCGAGACTCCGCAGCAGCGTGCCCTTCCGCGCCCGTCGCACCAGCGGCCGATGTGGGCGAACAACCCGACCCGCACCCGCCGCACCCGCAACCACGCAACCAACGTCCGCACACCCCGAATCTGAAAGAACCGATCCTCGTGAACCGTCCTACACGCCGCCGGCACAAACCCCGCATCTTCACCTCGCCCCCGTCCACCCTCGACATGAACCTCGGCTCTGACCTCGCCGAGATCTCCGAGAAGGCCGGACGCCCCCTGGACACGTGGCAGCATGTCGTCCTCGAAAAATCCTCGCGCATGGACACTCTCGCCGAGGACGGTACGAACCCGTTCCTCGCCGGATGGACATGGTCCGCCTCCGAGGTCGGATTGCTCACCGGCGCGCAGAACGGCCGGACGTTCGTCGCCGAAGCACGCGCCCTCGGCGGATTGCTCACGCTACGTGATCAGGTCGTCTACACCCTCCCATCGCGCCAGACCGCGGTCCTCCACTTTCGATCGTTCTGTGACGTCCTCGAAAGTTCGGCGGAACTCGCCACGCAGGTGCAGGGCATCCACTACCGCGAGAACCTGATAGTGATGCGGAACGGTGGATCTATCCGATTCTGCCCTCGCCGGTCCGTCACCATCGATGCCGCGATCGACGCCGACCTGCTCGTCATCGACGACGCGCACGACGCGCCTGATGAGTGGGCCCGCGCCGCGGTGCACGGAACCCCGTTTCGTAAGCCCCAGAGCCCCCGCCGGCAGGTCTGGTACGTCGGGACCGCTGTCCACCAGGACCGGCACCCGAACGGGCGGGTATTCACCGCGGTACGGAACCGGGGACTTACCGGAACCGACCCAAGCCTGTGCTGGATCGAGTACTCCGTCCCCGACCGCCGAGACGAGAACGGGGACCTCGAGCAGGACCTCACGAAACCGTCGGTCATCGCCCGCGCGAACCCGTCACCCCGCATCGACTTCGACCGCATCGCATCGGCGCGCAAGATGCTCCTGCCCGAGGTGTTCGAGTCCGAGATCTGTGGAATCGGCACATGGCCGAACCTCGATCCCGTCACGGTATGACGACAGGTCCCAGAATTGTTCTTCCAGGTAAGCGACCAAGTTCCGCAGAGCCCGAAACATCGAGCTCTGGCTGAGCGGGCACTCGAGGGGCACCTCGACGGAATCGCTGCGATCGGACTGTGGACGATGGCCGGCGCCGACGCGAACGGCACGGCCGAGCATCGCCCGAAAGATGGTGTGGTCCGGCGAACCGATCTGATCCGCATCCTGCTCAACCCGCAGATGGCCGAGCACCTAGCGTCGATCCTCGTCGAGGTCGGCCTCTGGCACGCCCCCGGCCACACCTGCCCTCGCTGCCCCGAGGTCGAACCCGGCACCTACCTGTTCCACGACTGGTTCGACATGGGATACGACCCTGGCGACAAAGTCGATATCACCCGCCGCAAACGAAAGGAGCTCAAAGACCAGGAAATCATCAACTCGGTATGGGCACGCGACTGCATCGACCCCACCAAACCGACCGAAGCACACTGCCGTTACTGCGGCATCCTCATCCGCCGCAAGGACACGAAATCCGAATCCGGCCGCCGGGTCTCGCTCGACCACGTCGATCCGAACCGCGCCGACGGTGTCCGCAACATCGTTTTGTGCTGCAAGGCTTGCAACCAGCACAAGGGACAGCGAACCCCGGCCCAAGCCGATATGGTCCTGCTGCCCCCGCCTGCTCGTGACAACACCTCTCCGCATCCCGCTGCAGGGACGATCCCGCCGGCCACTGCCGTCGCAGGGACGATCCCGCCGGCCACTGCTGATGCTGGGACGATCCCGCCGGCCCCCGCCGCTGCAGGGACGATCCCGCCGCACGCTCGCGTAGAAGAGGAACCCGTCACGACCAGCGGTGACGCGACCACACGCCGACCACGCCCCGACCACGCACCCGACCACGCGAAACGAACTGTCCCCACGCGGGCGACGCGCACGCGTACGGGCCTGGCAGGGTCAGGGCAGGGTCAGGGTTGGGTTCCTGGTGAGGGTAACGAGGATGGGTCAGCCGCTGCTGTTGACGAGAGATCACCTCGCAAACGTCGTCGTCGTCCAAGAGGCAGGAACCGTAACCGGAACCTCTCAACCCCTGACCAACTGATCGAGTCCTCGAAACCGATTCCCGAACCTGAACCCGAGTCCCGTGAGTGGGATGCGGGCGCCGCACCACACGTGCCGGCCCCGGGCCGGTTCGGCTCCCCCTGGGCGGGATGGACCGGACCGCCGTCGATGGTCGACGAGACCACCTGTCCCGAACACCATCTGCCCGAGCCCTGCTGGAAATGCGCGCCGCCGGAAGGACACCCCCATGACCACTAACCAACCGGCTCTGACCGAACGCCAGATCGACGACATCGACAAGCGAGCACTCGAACTCGTCGCCATCGCCCACGGCGACGGAGACGACCGGGACGTCGCCCGCCTCACCGCTGGCCTCGACAGGGCCGGGCTCATCGGGCTCGCCATCTCCTGCGCCGCCATGGTCGACCACAACCGCACCATGTCCGACCTGCTCGCCTGGCTACCCACCGCACCCGACCCCCACCACGGCTGGACCGAACAGCAACGCCGCGCGGCGAACAACGCCCACCAACGACTCCGACACCAGATCCACTCCCAGGAAAGGCGGCCGGCGTGAAGCTGATCCACCCGGACGTCCAACGCGTCATCCGCGACCTCGACTACCTCACCGAGGCATGGCCGGCGCTCGTCGTCCTCAAGATCCCCGGTCCGCCGCGCACATGGGTGGAAACACCACGGCGCGCCGGCGTCCTCTCGGACGTCGACGCCGAACGACTCGGCAAGAAGGGCGTACCTCGCCCGGCGCCGGCCGACGTCGGAGTTCTCGACCTGCTGGCGCGCATCGCCACCGTCATTGACGATGTCGCCCGAACCATCGTCGTCACCGCGGGCCTCGACAACCCGGACGCTGACCCACCGATCCGCGCCGAGGAGTTCCTGCCCCACGTCCCGGCCTCGGCCGACCCATGCTCATGGATGCGCACGACCGCAACATGGATCGCCGAAGCCCACGACAACGACGACCGCACCGTTCCGTGGGTCGAACAGCAATTGGCGCCGATCGTGTCGGCGACCGCGCGGTTGCTCGGTGATATCCGTGACGGGCAGGTGATGAACGGGATCTGCCCGTGGTGCTACGGCGCGACCCCGGCCGGTGTGGGGGAGCGGACCATGCAGATCCACTACCCCGAGTCCGACGACGACGAACCCCTCGTCATCTGCCGCGGACTGAACTGTGCACCACCGTCGTCGGCGTGCGGGTCTCGGCTCCGTGGTCAACCGGCGTGGCCGATCCGCGAATGGGACTGGCTATCGAAGATGCTTCGCGAACCGAACGACATCATCGAACCCGAAAGGCTCCATGCATGACCGTCGATTTGAGCCCAGAGATCCTGCTCCGATTGGCCGAACAGTGTGAGCGCGGAGGCAGATCGAGAGCAGCGACCAACCGCCGCACATGGGCCCGGAATCTCGAATCCACTATCCGATCCGAAAGGCGACCCGCATGACGATCCCCCGCAAGACCACCGCCAAGGACGTTCACATCGCGATCGAAGTGGTTCGCGAACTGCCGTATCTACGTGAGCGCAGCACGTTGGACCTACTACAGGCCGAGGTCAACTGCGAGCGGATAAGGGTCGATCTCATCAAGCTGCACCGAGAGATGCAAGACCGAGAGAGACCGAAGGTGCAGGTGCGGAAGCGGTACGACGCCCTCGCAGGCCGGGACACCTGGTGCCTCATCGATCCGGCCTTTCCGCATCAGCCGATCTGGGTGCCGGCCGACTGGGGCTGGCGGGAAACGTTCAACCGCGCACTCCGATTCGCCAACGAAAGGACCGACTCGTGAACGATGTTCCGCACATCGCATCCCTCGTGCACGACGCCATACGACGAAACCTGGGGCGACCGTTCTTCCGAGCCGCAGATGAAGCCGCGGCGGCGATCACCACGGCCGGATATACCCGGCGCCGGCTCATCACCACCATCGACGAACTCCTCGAGCTCCCTGTCGGCACTGTCATCCGCACCGGAGACATGGGCCAGATCTACGAACTCGGCGACGAGAAGCGCGCGAAAGGTCGTGATGGAATCGCGCCTGGCCACGACATGAGCCATTGGGTCGACGGCTTCGATCTGCCGGCCACCGTTCTCTACATTCCCGAGGAAGAATCGTGATTCCCCGCAAGGCAGTACGTATCGAGATCGAGATGGACCCCACTCTCGAAGCCGAACGGGAAGGACTCGCCGATATCTGCGCTCGACTCTCCGAGTTTCGGAGCGTGAACCTTTCGATCGAGGAGGCAGCAGATGACGATTGATCCGACGACACCCGAAGGGCGCACGATCCGCGTGCAAGTCGCCATGGACACCGACAACCTACGGAAGTGGGCGGAGTGGCACGCCGACCACGGACACCACGACGTCGCCCACGCGCTGTACCGATCTGCTGAACGTTACGACGACCAGATACTCGCCCTCGACCGGGTGCGCGCCTTCATCGATAACCCCGCGAATCGTGTCTCCGGAGAAGTGTTCACCGATCCGGAAGCCGTTCTCGTCGATGACCTACGAACAGTCCTGGACGGTGACTCGTGACGTACATCCTCGACCTCGGTTACGACTCGGTTCCCCTGTCGATGAACTCGCGGATGCACTGGAGCAAGAGCTCCCGCATCACCAAACAGATCCGCACTACCGCATGGCTGCTCGCGAAGCAATCGACGATCCCGACCGGATGTGCCCACCTCACCGTGGGTTTGCATTACCGGCCGAAGGACCGCAGACGCCGCGACGCCGACAACCTTCTGCCCGTGCTCAAGGCCGCGTGCGATGGGCTCGTCGACGCCGGCCTTGTCCCTGACGACACACCTGACCTGATGACGAAGTTGATGCCCGTCATCCATGCAGTCGAGAAGGGCCGCGGTGGCGCGCTCTGGCTGACCATCGAGATCGGAGAAACACAGTGACTCGACCTACCGCCTCCGCTGCGGGTGGAGGGGTTCGGATGAGTGCGACACCCCATGCCATCGGGACGGCTTGCAGAAAAAGTTATCCACAGGCATGATGTCCTCTGTCGATGACGCGTACCCAAAATCGGGTGCGCGTCATTCGCATTCCAGGGGAAGTACCGGAACTTCCCGGTGTGCGGTCGCTCTCGCCAGCGCCCGCCGGGAACCGTGCCCCACCTACCGCAACCCCCTGCCGGTAGGTGGGGCACACCCACATCTGGAGGTCCCGTCATGGATCCAATCGGCTCGATCACGAAAATCACCGGCGCCGTGTTGCGACGCATCGCCGATGCCATCGACAACGACACCCCGCACGACCCAGTCGTGACGATCCACATCGGCGTCCTGCACGTCCACGCCGAACCGACCGACCAGCCGCTCGTCGACGCGGAACGCACCGTGCGCAATCGACTCTTCCGGAGGTCGTGATGCCGAGTCTGTGGGACCAACTGTTCGATGCCCAGATCCTTCTCCGAATCGCGGAGCAGGACGGCGACGATTCGGGAGTGGAGATGCTCCATCAGCGCATAGCCCACCTCGAATCCCAGATCGGGGACCGGGACTGACCCCACCCCAGACCCGGCACCCCCCGGCATGGCCGGCCCCGACCCCCCGACCCCGCCCCGAGGAGAGCTCATGTCGTCACGATCGGACCACTTCCGTCGCGGAACCACCGCGTACAACGAGGTCCTGAAGATCCTCGGCCCGCAATGCCACGATGTTCTCGACGAGTCCGTCCGACAGGTCAACTGCCGATGGCTCAAAGGCACGTTCATCGTTCGCGATGAACGTGGATACCCCAAGGTGGTCGGCGGGAGCACCGGACCGCACACGTTGCTGACCCGACGTCGGCGCATCCGCATCCCCCGAACATCACCGCTTGCCAAGGTCAAGGCCTGAGCCGAACCACTCACCGGACCACAACCCGGCACGACTGCTCACCGAACCTGACCGAACAAACCGAACCGAATCCTCATGCTCCGTGACGACCAACCTCGAGCATCCCTCGCCGAAAGCCGCGACGAATTCACCGGGATCACCGACGATCCCGCTGGCCGCCGGGCGGAGGCCGGGTGCGCGGGCAGGGGCACCGAAAGGCGGTGGGTGATGGCGTGGCGGTCGGGAGGCCGGAGCCGCACCGGCACCGCAGCACACAAGCGGTGGCGCACCGCAGTCCTGACCCGGGACGGGTACCGATGCCGCAGGTGTGGCCGCCACGACCCCACGGGCCGGACCCTCCGGGCCGACCACAAGGTCAACACGGCCCGAGGTGGGGACGACAGTCTCGACAACGGACAGACATTGTGTGACGACTGCCACGACGTGAAGACCCAGGTCGAGGCCGCGGACGGCAGGGCGCTGCGCCGCCGACCCCTCTACGACGAGCCTCACCCCGGCCTCCTTCGCTGACCCGCCCTGACCTGCGGCGTCCGGCGCGGGGGTGGCGGGGGACCCCCCTCGCCTCGCGCAGTTCGCACGGAGGGCAAAGGCGCTGAGATGTTGTACGGGTCTGGGGATTTCGGGCCGAACCGATGGAAGGTGAACGATGCCTCGAACCCCCGAACAGATCGCCGCGGACGACGCGCTCACCGCCGCGATCGACCGCGTCTGGGCGGCGTACTCCGACATCGAGGACGGGGTCCTAGTCGACTACATCGTCGTCGCGAACCGGCGCCACTGGGACGCCGACGGCGACACCGCCACATCCACGTTCCTTCACAACCGAGACGACAGTGTCCCGATCGCGAATCAACTCGGCCTGGCCGAGTTCATGGCCTGTCGCGTGCGGAAGTGGATCGCTGAGGACTGATCACCTGGACGGAGGTACCACCATGGCCGGCCGTGGCCCCGCCCCGAAGGACCCGTCGAAACGGGTCCGCCGCAACGCCGAACCCGCACCGCTGCGCATCATCCCCGCTACCCGCGAACCGCAGCCACCGTTGCCGGCGGTGTGGTTCACCGACGAGGTGACAGGGAAGAAGAAGCGTTTCCAGTGGCCGGCGCGCACGAAGCACTGGTGGCAGATGTGGCGTGATTCGCCGCTCTCCGAGGACTTCACCTCGACGGACTGGTCCGAACTCATGGATACCGCGCTGCTGCACGCCCGCTTCTGGAACGGCGAAATCAAGCTCGCCGCCGAACTCCGGTTACGTGTGGCGAAGTTCGGTGCGACCCCGGAAGACCGGGCGCGATTGAAAATCCAGTTCGCTGCCGCCGACGAGGCGGAAGAGCGACGTACGAAACCGACCGGCGGTGCGCGCGAGAGGCGCGGCCCATTCCGAGCGGTCTGAATCAACAACACAGTGAGGGGAAGAGAATGTGCCGCGAAGCACTACGAAGCCAGGTCCAGAAGGAAGTCCGCGGAGTCGCCGAGATGATCGAGGGTGGACTGCGTCTCGGTCCGGGCACGGCCGATTCGATTTGCGAAAGCCTCGAATCAGAGATCGACAAGCTCGTCGACTGGACGTGCGAGGACCACGTCGACGTGGTCATCAATCGTGTGGTTGACGGCAAGATCTTCTCCACGAGCGTTCATCGTCTTCAGACACCGCCCGATGGGTCGTCCGCAACCACATCAGGGATCTGCGCTACGAGCGTCGGTCCGGACGGTCTCATGAAGCGAGTCGAACTCAACGCGACCGTTTTCGTGCCCCCTCGCATCTGAACGAGCGGACACCCATCCATGTAGAAGCCCCGCCGGAGCGTGAACTCCGCGGGGCCCGAACACCGAGAGGAAACCTCGATGTCAGCATCAGACTCTACCGGACAGCTCGTCCCGTTCACGTACGGCACGACAAACGTCCGCACTATCGACCTCAACGGGGAACCGTGGTTCGTCGCCGCCGATGTCGCATCCGTGCTTGAGTACAGCGCGACCTCCGCTATGAATCGCCGACTCGACCCCGAGGACAAGGGGGTGCGAGATCTGCACACCCCTGGCGGAATCCAGCAGATGACCATCATCTCTGAGCCTGGCTTCTACGCCGCAATCCTCGGCAGTCAGTCAGCCAAGGCTCGTGATATCAAGCGTTGGCTCACTCATGACGTATTGCCGACGATTCGGCGCACCGGCACATACAGCGTCGCCCCGGCACTTACCGGCGCCGAGCTCCTCGCGCACGCGGTCCTCGAGGCGCAGCAGATGCTCACCGAGAAAGACGAGAAGATCGCCGAACTCGAACCGAAAGCGAACTTCTACGACGAGCTCATGAACTCGGACGGTACGTTCGACTTCGCTGCGACTGCGCGGATCCTTGGTTGGGGCCGCAATGTCATGATGCGCGAGCTCCGCAAACTCGGCGTACTCCAGTCGAACAACCTCCCGTACCGACGTTACGACCATCACTTCAAGGTCACGCCCGGCACATACATCAACCGGAATACCCGTGAGGTCGTACCCACCGCGACGACAACGGTCCGTCCTCCCGGAATCGAGTTTCTACGGAAGAAGCTCGCGCAGATCACCGAACCTGTGCAGCTTGAGCTGGAGGGTTCGGCGTCATGATCGAGTCCCGATTCCCCGTACTCGATTTCGATCGGTTCGATGACCCGGATCTGGGCGGAAGCAGGGTCGTCTTCGACGAGACGCTGATCGAACCGGCAGTCGACGAGACCGGTGGTTAATGGATCGCGATGCCGGTGCGCTCTGCGTTCGATGCCATGGGTCCGAGGTTCGAGATCGGACCGTACTCGCTCACCGACGACGACATCGCGCGGCTGCACAACGCACTTCTCGCCCATATCAAGGCGTTCCCTGACGACTTCAAACGCGCGAACGGAGACCCCGTATGACCATCTCGGACCTTGCTCCTGTCGGCTACTACGCCAAGCCTCAAACGACGATCAGATCGGACGGTATCTCTGTCGCAGTCGGTCACGGCGAACGCGCCGACCTCACTGACGTCGTCACGGTGGCTGTCACATCCGGACCAACGGTGATCGAAATACATCTGTCGTCGGACGACGCGCTGAAGATCGCCGAGGCGCTTTGTGCAGCCAACGCGGCAGCCACATACACGAAGGTCTCCGACTCCGTCTGACGAAGGGGGGTGTGTTGCCATCCCCTGGAAGCCATCGGTCGAGGGCGAGGTGCCGACCCTCGGATACGCAGTGATCGACTGGATCACCACCTACCTCGCAGCTCCAGCGAAGGACGAGTACGAGCCGTTCGTTCCGTATCTCGAGCAAGAGGACTTCATCCTCGCGTTCTACGAAATCGACCCGGAGACGGGCCGATTCCGCCGCAACCGCGGCTTGCTCGGCCGGCCGCGTGGTTGGGGGAAGTCTCCGCTGCTCGCGGCCCTCGCGATCGTCGAGGCTCTGGCCCCGGTGCTACCGGATGGGTGGGACGCGTACGGACAACCGGTCGGCAAGCCCTGGACCAAGGTGCGGACCCCGCTCGTGCAGATCGCGGCGGTGTCGGAAGAACAGACCAACAACACGTGGCAACCGATGCTCGAGATGCTCCGCGAAGGTCCCGTGATCGACGAATACCGCGGGCTCGAACCTCTGGACACAGTGGTGAACCTGCCACGCGGTCATATCAAATCGGTCACGTCGAGCTCGCGAACAGTCAAGGGTGCGCCCTCCACCTTCGCTGTCCTCGACCAGGCGCTCGCGCTGGATACGCCGATCCCGACCCCGGACGGGTGGCGGCTGATGGGCGAACTGGAGACCGGAGACTGGGTGTTCGGAACCGAGGGTCCGGTGCGGATCTCGGCTGCGAAACCGGTGTCCACGGAACACGACTGCTATCGAGTCACGTTCTCGGACGGCACCTCGGTCGTGGCGTCGGCCGGCCACTTGTGGCTGACACGCCGTGTCGGCTGGCCTGCCCGGTACGAACGGGTGCGCACCACCGAAGAGATGCTGGATGGGTACAAGTACAGGATTCCCGCAGCTCAGCCGATCCCGCTGCCGGAAGCGTCACTTCCGGTACATCCGTACCTGCTCGGTGTCTGGCTCGGCGACGGCACCCGGGGCAAGTGCGAGATCACAGTCAGCGAAAAGGACCTGGACGCGCTCCAGACCAACCTCGCCCAGATCGGGGTCGAGTCGTGGCCCCGTCGCTACGCGCCCACGGCGGACGGATGGTCCACGACCGGATCGGTGAACCTCACCTTCACGAGGGCGCGCGGGTTCGCGATGTGTGAGCGTCCCGAACCGGCCAAGGCACTGTCAGCGATGGCATGCTACCGAGACAAGCACATTCCGGAAGACTATCTGTCTGGATCCATCGAACAGCGGACGCAGCTCCTGCGAGGGCTGATGGACGCTGACGGCTGCGTCACCACTCAAGGGACATGCACGTTCGTCAATACGAACCGGCGCCTGGCCGACGGTGTGGTGCGGTTGCTCCGATCGCTCGGGCAGACCACGTCATGTGCGAAGTTCGTCGTGGACGACCGCTACAGCCAGGGCGGTAAGTACCGGGTCGACTTCACTCCGCGTGGAGGTCTGATTCCAGTTGCGTTGCCACGCAAGGTCGAGCGGGTGAAGCAGCAGGCCACCCGCGGACCAGGATGGGTGTCGATCGTCGCGATCGAGCCTGTCGATCGGGTTCCGGTGCGGTGTATCGCTGTCGAATCGGATGATCACCTGTTCGCGTTCGGTGAGGCCGGGCACTTCACCCACAACACCGAAGAGTGGGTGCCGTCGAATGGTGGTCCTCTGCTCGCGCAGACGATCCGCACGAACACCTCGAAGAACGGTGGTCGCACGGTTGAGTCTCCGAATGCGTTCATCCCTGGCGAAGGCTCGGTTGCGGAGCAGTCGGCGGCGTACTGGGCGGACATCAGGCAAGGGCGTGTCCGAGAAGAAGGGTTGCTGTACGACCATCGTGAGGCGCCTCCGGACACGAGCCTGACCGACCGGGAATCCCCCAGCGAGGACAGTGACGAGGAGTTCACGGGGCTGATCGACGGGCTGCGGTACGCGTACGGCGACTCATCCGGGCATCCGGACGGTTGCGTCATCCACGACCCTCCGTGTGCTCCTGGGCACGTGGACCTCGACGCGCTGGTCTCGCGGATCTGGGATCCGGCCACGGACATTCAGATCGCGCGGTCGGACTTTCTCAACCAGATCACCCACGCTTCGGACTCGTGGGTGCGGCAACCCGACTGGGCGGCCCGCCTGGACGTCGACAAGGTCATCGGCTCGTCCGATCCGATCGTGCTCGGATTCGACGGCTCCCGCGGCCGCAACCGCGGTAAGGCCGACGCGACCGCGCTCGTCGGCTGCCGTGTCTCCGATGGGCACATGTTCGAGATCCGTGTCTGGGAACAACCGGCCGGTCCCGCGGGGCGGGACTGGGCACCGTCGGTCCTCGACGTCGACTCCACGGTCCGTGCGTGCATGGACCAGTGGAATGTCGTCGGGTTCTACGCGGACCCGTCCGGGTGGACGTCTCAGGTCGCGGCGTGGGAAGCGAAGTACGGACGCAAGCTGAAGGTCAAGGCGTCCGCACAATCGCCGATCGCAGCGTGGCCACGAGGAAAGGACTCGCGCGTGATCGAGTACGTCGAACGGATGCGGCTGGCCATCGTCAACGGCGAAATGACCCACGACGGTGGACCGTCTCTCACCCGGCACGTGCTCAACGCTCGCCGCCGAAACGTCCGCAACGGCTACCTCATCTTCAAGGCCTATCCGGACAGTCCCGAGAAGATCGACGCCGCCTACGCGGCGGTCATGGCCTGGAAGGCGCGCATCGATGCGATCGCCAAGGGCATCGGCAAACCCGTGAAGAAGCGAAAGGCGGTGACGCTGTGATAGATCCGGTTCTGGATGAGACGCTTCCCGACGAACTGTCCGATGCAGAAGCCCGAACGATCGGCGAGCTGCGTGAGAAGGTCCGGTACTACGCCGCCAAGAACGAGAAGAAACTCGCCCTCTACGAAGGCGAGTTCGTCGCCGACCAGATCGGCATCGCGGTACCACCGATGCTCAAGGACTGGCCGGTCCGTATCGGATGGGGCGGAACGGTCGTCAACACCAACGCTGCACGGTCCCGATTCCTGGACTTCCAGGCCCCGGCGGGGGACCTGCAGGGTCTCGACAAGGTCGTCGCCACGACCAGGCTCCGCACGAAGTCGGACCGGGTCATGGAAAACGCGCTGGTAGTCGGCACATCGTTCGTCGTCGTCGGCAAGAACAAGGCCGGCCGAATGGTCATCGAATCGAAGTCCCCCTCGGTGATGGCGGTCCGCGAAAACTACTGGACCGGACAACTCGATGCGGCGTTGCTGCAAGTCCGCAACGACAAGGGCTGGACGCTCGCCGAGACACTGTACCTGCCGAACGAGACGATCACCCTCGAACGCAGGGACCGCAGACTCACCGTCACGCACCGCGACCGCCACCAGCGCGGTGAGGTCCCGGTCGAGCAGTTCAAGCACCGCCCCAACGACTCGCACCCGAACGGCCGGTCGCTGATCACCGCACCGATCGAGTACACGATCAGCGCCGCGGCCCGGACCATGCTCGGCCTTGAAGTACACCGCGAGTTCTTCTCCGGACCGATGCGCGCCGCGATCGGTGCAGACCCCGAACAGTTCGGCGTCACCGAGGACATGACCGAGGACGAGAAGTACCGTCTCGGCTGGTCCCTGGTGATGGGGCGGATGAACATCGTCCCGCCGGCCGAGGACAGCACAGCGAACCCGACAATGCACGAGTTCAAGCCGTCGCCGCCGACGTCGTACATCGACATCATGAAATACCTGTCGCTCATGGTTGCCTCCGATTCGGGGCTCCCGGCGTCGTACTTCGGGATCATGACGGACAACCCGGCCTCGTCGGACTCGATCAAGGCCCTCGAGTCGCAGATCGAGCAACGCGCGATCGAGCGAATGCGCGAAATGGACTGGCACTGGATCAACGTCGCCCGCAAGATCCTGCTCTGGCGTGACGGCACAGTCGACGAGAACAAACTCGCCGACATACACGTCGAGTGGGCATCCCCGTCCACACCGACACCGTCGGCAGCCGCGGATGCCGGAATGAAGCTGGTCGCGGCGAACATCCTGCCTGCGGACTCGAAGGTCACCTACGACCGCATCGGCCTGTCCGATATCGAGCAGAAGCAGCTCATCGAGGACAAGCGGCGCGCGTCGCTGACGCAGATCCTGTCCGGTCTCGATCAGGCGGCCGCGACGGCGTCGACGGACCTGCAAGTCCACAACCTGGCATCGAGGCGCGTCGATGACGACGACGCCTAGCGAACGCCAGCGGATCCTGGTGCAACTGCACACCCTCGCTGTCGAGGACGTCGTCAAGCTCTGGCGCGCGGCCTCGGCGATGGATCTCGAGTCCCAGGCTTTTCGGCGACTGATCGAACAGGCCTATCCCGAGATCCCGTCCAAGTGGGGGACAGCCGCCTCCGAATTCGCTGCGCTCTGGTACGACGATGCCGCCCCGAACCTCACCTACCGAGCCACCCCAGCGCCATTGCCTCCCGTCGAGCGGTATACCGACAATGCCCACTGGGCGCTCGGCGCCATCGGGGAGAAAGCACTGGACCGCCTGGTATCCGATCTGCAGCTGTCGTTGTTCGACATGGCCCGCGAAACCATTGTCGGCAACGTCCGGATGGAGCCCGGCTCGACGTGGGCCCGTTACGCGTCTGCGACCGCGTGCGCGTTCTGCCGTGTCATGGCAACGCGCGGCGCCGTCTACTCCACCGAAGCCGCCGCGGTCACTGTCGGCGCCGAACGGTGGGAATGGTGGCGCAACTACCAGGGCCGCAAGCGCGGCGGAAGAATCGGTCGACGCGGCAGAGTGCGCGGCAAACAGGACGCCGGAGACACCTACCACCCGAGCTGTCGGTGCATTGCGGTGGAAGTCCGACCCGGTGGCTCGTACGAACCGCCGCCGTACGTCTCCCAGTGGGAAAAGGACTACGTCGCCGCTTCGCGGGCTGTAGCCCCGGGTGCTGGTGCCGGTGACCTGAATTCGATCGTCGCTCACATGCGCGCCAATTCCAGCGCCACGAAATAGACCACCCCACTGTTGGTGGGGGTTGCGCTCACGTCCAGCGCTCAATGGACGGTTATGCCGACGGGCTCACGGAAAGAAGGATTCATGAACCGCAGGATGTTTCGTACCGGCTTCACGCTGCCACTGCCTGACGACAACGGAGGCGGTAGCACTACTCCCGACCCTGAAGGCGGCGGCGGTGGTGGTGGAGGAGGCGATACGGCACAGCCGAAAACGTTCACCCAGGCGGACGTCGATCGTATCGTCAGCGAGCGCCTGGAACGTCAGAAGGCGACACTGACGAAGGATTACGCGGACTACGACGACCTGAAAACCAAGGCGGAGCAGTTCGATACCTTCGCCAAGGCATTCACCGGTGACACGGAAACGCCGCCGGACCCGGCGAAGCTCAGCGCGGATCTCGCTGCGGCACAGCAGCAGGCCCGGGAAACGAAGATCGAGAACGCGGTCCTGCGGTGCGGGGGCGAAGTGGGCGCGGCCCTGCTCGATTCGCGCTCGTTCATGGCGGAGATCGGGACGCTCGACCCCACCGCCGCCGATTTCGAAGCCCAGGTCAAGACCAAAGTGACCGATCGGCTGAAGAACACCCCGCCGCCGTCGGCAGCGGGAACCGGGGTGGATCTCTACATCAACCACCCGTCCTCGAACAAGACATCGTCCCGAGAACTCGGTGCTGCAGAGGCAGATCGCCGGTTCGGGACCCCCAAGACGTAACGATCCCTGGAAGGGGCAGTCATGACCAGTATTTCGGTCAAGCGGACCGAGCACCAGGTGGAAAACCGTTCCTGGCTCGCATCGCAGCACGGGACGGACCACAAGCCGTCCGTCACCCTCGACGTTTCGACGTTCACGCAGGCCGCGCACTACCCGAACGGGTATATCCCCTCGGGCATCGTGGTCGGCAAGATCACCGCGACCGGCCTGTACGGCCCTTATTCCGCGACCGCCTCGGATGGCCGTGAGGTCGCCGCCGGCCACCTCTACAACTCCGTGAGCGTCGTCGGTGAGACGAAGGTCGGCAACGCGCTCATCGTGCACGGCTTCGTCTCCGAGTCGCGGCTTCCCTCCGGGCACGGCCTCGACAACGCCGCGAAGGGCCAGCTCCGCCTGGTCGGCTACGAGACCCCCTACGTTGCGCCCGCAGCCTCCGGCGACTGACCGCGGACAGCTGCACCCCCTCATCTCTGGATCGACTACCCCTGACAGGGAGCAACTGAATTATGGCCATCTTCTTCGACGCGCCGGTCGCCCCGGACGCGCTGATCACTTTCGTCCGGCGGGTCCCCACCCCGGCCGACAACGTCCTGTCCCAGATCTTCCCGACCGTGTACAGCGACAAGAACACCGTCGACTTTGCGGAGATCGTGAAAAAGAACCGCACCGCGAAGTACCGCAGCTTCGACGGCGCGATCCACGTCTCCGAGCGGGACGTCGGCTCCGAGGCGCGCGTGCCGCTGGCGCCGCTGTCCTCGTCCATCGGTGTCGGTGAGTACGAGCGTCTGCAGCTCGAATTCGCGCGGACGGGAGGCACCTTCAAGGAGGCCCTTGCCACTGCGGTCTACAACGACGCCGAGAACCTCACCCGTGAGGTCCTCAACCGCGTCGAACTCGCCTGGGGCGACGTTCTCACCGACGGCAAGCTGACCATCAACGAGAACGGATTCCAGGGTGAGGCGGACTACGGGATGCCCGCCAACCATGCGGTCAGCCCCGCCGGCGCTGCATGGACCGACACGACCGGTTCTGTTCCGCTGACCGACCTGCTCGCCTGGTCGGATGTGTGGACCGCCACCAACGGCTCCCGCCCTGCAACGTTCCTCACGTCGCTGCGCTCGCTGCGGCTGATGCAGAAGAACAAGGAGATCATCGACGCGGTGTACGGCGCCACCCAGGGCCGTACTCGCGTCACGATGACCGAGCTGTCCGAACTGCTCGCCTCGGAAGGCCTTCCGACCCCGCGGCCCGCGTACGACACCCAGCTGTCCGTCGACGACGTCGACACCCGGGTCATCGCCGACGACAAGGTGATCTTCCTGCCTGCGGACCCCGCAGAGCTCGGTCACATGCGCTACGGCCTGACAGCAACCGCACTCGAGCTGCTCGACGCCGCGAAGACCGACTACAGCTTCTCCGACGCACCCGGCATCGTCGGTGTCGTCATCAAGAACGACAATCCGCCGTTCTCGAAGCACACCTATGTCGATGCGGTCGGTCAGCCTGTGCTCACCGACGCGAAGAAGCTGCTCGTCGCGGACGTGGCCTGATGGCTGGCCGGAACCTGACCCGCTACGTGTGCGTCGACGGCCCGGACGGCATGGTCCAGTTCGGGCCCGGCGACGACGTGCCCACATGGGCGGTCAAGAAGATCACCAATCCGAATGTGTGGGATGCACGTCCTGTGAAGGCTGCGGCAGCGAAGAAGACGACGTCGAGTCGCAAGACGACGAAGCCGTCGGCTCCGGACACACCGCCCCCGGCGGACGATTCGGACGGTGCGGGCGCAGACACCGACGGTGAGGACCCCGATGCCTCTGCTGGCGACGACAGTTGACGTCGAAAAGCGTCTCGGTCGTGAACTGACCGACGAGGACGCAGTCCGGGTCGAAGGGCTCCTCGAGGAGGCGTCGGAGTTGGTGGCGAGCGTATGTCGCCCGCTGCCCACGCCGACGCCCGACTCCGTCCGCATCGTGACCTCACGGATCGTGGCGCGGGCGCTCGACAGCGACATCGACACGCCGGGGGTCGAATCCACGCAGATGTCCGCCGGCAGCTTTCAGCTGTCGCAGAACTACACCGGAGACAGCACAGCCGGTGGGCCATGGCTGTCGAGATCCGACCGTCGGATGCTGCGCAGGTGGCGCCGCGGCGTGGTGAATGTGGCGACATGGTGAGGCGAACACGGGCGTTCCTGCGCAGGTGCACGATTCCGGTCTTGCATGAGGTGTACCGCGAGTCCGCGGACGTCGACGCCCACAACAACCCCATCGAGGGATGGGCGCCGCCGGTCGAGGTTCGTGTCTTCGGGTGGGAGCCACCGAAGTCCACCGAGCCGGTCGTCGCCGGACACGACAGGGTCATCGTCGAACTGTTGCTGTATGCGCCGCAGTCGATGAACGCCCAAGCGCACGACCGTGTCCGGATCGACGGAAAGCAGTACGAGGTCATCGGTGAGGACAGCGATCCGAACAACAACCCCTTCTTCATCCCGGGGATGGTGTCGCTGCAACTACGACGAGTGGAGGGCTGACATGGCTGTCATGCCGAACGGAATTCCTGTCCGGATCATCGCAGTGGTCGGTGATGCTGAACTGCCCGACGGTGGCGCCGAAATCGGAACCGTGGACATTCCTGTCACGATGACGGTTTCCGATAAACCTGCCGCCAACGGGGAAGTGCTCTGTGACGTCACCGCGGACACCTCCGCGCTCCAACGGATTGCCGCCGCTCTCCACGACCCCGACCCCGACGACATCCGATTCGTTACTGCCGGCGCGTTCACCCCGGGCGTGTTCCAGAAGGCTCGGGCACGCGAACAGCAGAGGATGCAGAACTACACTCGGAGGTTCTGATGGCGAACGTACGCATCCAGCACCACATCAAGGGCTACAAGGATCTCCGCGCCGCCCCCGGTGTGCGCGCCGACCTCGAACGCCGAGCAGCCGCGGTCCTGCGTGCAGCCGGCGGAACCTCCGCCGGGTACGAGATGTCATCTCGACAGGGCGCGGCCCGCCCCCAGGGCCGGTGGCGAACCTCCGTTGCGGCCGTGACTCGACAGGCGAAGCGGTCGAACGCGAAGCGGAACGTTCTGATCCGCGCTCTTGAGGCCGGCCGTGGTTGAGCTGATTACTCCGGCCCCGGCTCTCACCACTGTTGTGAAGCTACTTACGCCGCTGCTTGCTCCGGTCCCTGTCACAACAAGGATGCCGAAGACGCGGCCGCCGTCGATCGTGCGCGTCGACCGCGCTGGCGGTGTCATGGCCAACAAGGTCACCGACCGGCCCGTGCTGATCTTCGAGTGCTGGGCACCGGACGAGCCTGCCGCTGAACAACTCGCTGACCGTGTGCGCGCACTGCTCAAAGCACACCGGTTCAGTTCCGTCGACGGTGTGCGTCTGCTCGGCTGGGAAGAAGCTGGCTGCGCCCACTTCGACGACCCGGACGTGACCACGCAATCCCGGTGGCAGATCACCGGCACTCTCGGCATCGCCGCGAGATAGAACCACCTGCTCCATTCCCTTTCCCCAGGCGCGTCCCACACTTGCCTTCGAAAGGGGCACCCCATCATGGCCGACATTTCTGTTGCCGCCCCCCGATCCACCGGAACACTGTTCCGCGCACCCATCGGCACTTCGCTGCCCACCGACGCCGTCACCGATCTGGCATCGGTCTCGCCGTTGTACGAGGACCTCGGTGACCTCGGCGAATCCGGCATCGCCCGGTCCATCAGCCGAGACACCCAAAAGAAGAAGGCCTTCGGTGGGCACACCGTGGCGATCCTGCAGAACGACTACACCGAGACGCTGCAGACCACCCTGCTCGACGACTACAACGGTTCCGTTCTCAAGTCGATCTTCGGTGACGACAACGTCATCTTCGACTTGGACGGGTTCCCCACGGTTGTCGATTCCACCAAGCAGGTGCTGCCCCGGTGCGTGTGGATCGCCGACACCCTCGACAACGAGAACCGGCTCAAGCGCCTCGTCGTCGCCGAAGGGCAGATCACCACGGTCGGGGACCACTCGCTGGTGCACACCGACACGGTCGAATACCCGATCACCATCGAGGTGTTCGAGAAGAACGCCCGCTTCGTTCGCGAATACCGCTCCCCGGCTCTCGGTTCCGCAGCCGCTGTTCCGGTCATCGACTCGTTCGACCCGGCCACGGTCGACTCGGACGGTGGGTTGGTCGCGGTCCGCGGCTTCGGCTTCGCCGGTGTCACCGGTGTAACCGTCGACGGAGACGCGGTCGAATACACGGTGCTGTCCGCGAACTGGATCGTCCTCGACGTTCCCGCCGGATCCGGAACCGTGCTGGTAGTCGTCTCCAACGCGGCCGGCCCCTCGACCGCCGCCACGCTCACCTACGCGTGAGCCCCGCAAGGCACCACCTCGGTGGGTGTCTTCCTGTTCCCGCCCGGTGAAGGTTCACCGTTGGGACGCGCCGCCTCTCACCGGGCGGGCTCGGCGCTCCCACACCACGATCTGAAGAAAGGCGTGTCCCTATGTCCGCTACTTCCGCTTCGCCGTTCATCGTTCCCAAGTCCGGCGCCGAGAACCCCGACAACTACTTCACCTTCCAGATCGAGGAAGACGGACCGACGTATCGGCTGCCGTTCCTGCAGTACTTGCCAGGGCCAGCTGTCGAACTGCTCGAGCATCCCGGCAATCGTGGTTCGTACGGCTTCGTGAAGGAACTGATCCGGCGGGTCGACCCGAAGGTCGCCGCTGCGATATCCGCTGCGAAGCTCACCCGTCCGCAGCTGCTCGGAACCTTCCGGACCGAGAAGACCGGTGAGAAGGACAAGGACGGCAACGATATCGAGAAGGACGTCGTCGTCGAGCACGGCATCCACTCGATGTGGGTCGAGGCATCGAAGGTGTCGGAGGGGGAATCCTCGGCCTCCGACGCCTCCTAGCCGACCCGGAGACGGCGGGGGCCATCCAGGCCGACCTGCTCGACCGGGGACTGAACCTCGTAGATCTCGGGACGTGGAAACTGTCGTACTGGGACCTGCTGTGCGTGTTCCGGTGGCTGAAATCTGATTCGGCGCTGATGCGTCTGCGACACCCGGATTCGTGGCAGTGGAACCTCATCGAGTACCTCCTCGCCGGGATCTTCGACGGCATCCAAGGCGGCAACTGGCAACGCGCCGGCAACAAGAACACGCCGAAACCGAAGCCACTGCCACGACCCGGCATCGACGGGAAGAAGGCGAACACACGTGTCGTCAAGGACACCGACGTGGTCTCGGTGCCGGCAACCGACATTCGTGCCGAACTCGCACGCCGGCGCGCCCAGTACACGCAGGCCGCCGTCGCTGTCGCGGACCCGGTCGAGCTACCCGAACCCACTCGGCCGGCCCGCCGCGGCCGACTCCGAGCGGCGGAGGTACGCGCGATCCGAAAGATGGCTCGAGCCGGTCTCAATGCGGAACAACTCGCCGCGGGATTCGGCTCCAGCGTCACGAGTATCGAGAAGATCGTCGCAGGGAAGACGTACCGCTGGATCGCGTGACGAGTACGATGACCGATCTAGCGTCGGATGATGCGAGCGACCTTACGGATGCGAGCGTCATTTCTTTCCCGGCGTTCAGCGATGGCCTTGTCGTCACCCGGCCACGTCACTAGCCATGCTGCGGCCATTATTACGAGCGCGATGATGATCGCCGCCGTCGATTGGGTGCCAATACCCACGAACAGCACGATCATGCCGATGAGGCCGACAAACGTTTTAGGTCGCATATCTGAGCCCTCCATTGAATGAATGGGGGAATTGTACGTTTTGCATGCCCTATCAGGTAGTAGGGGGCGAGCTTATTGGGCGTGTGTGGTGACGACAGCACGCAAATCTCGATCCCACCGTATGAAACTGAACATCGAACCGTGAAGCCCCCATTCTTGTCTCGCGACGGGGGCTTTCGCGTGCCCGGGCTCGGGCGGCAGGAGGTGGCTTATGGCCGGCATGGAACTAGCCACGGCATATGTGTCCCTGGTCGTGGATACCAAGGGCATGTCGCGGGAGATCGATCGGACGCTACGGGCATCAGGCGCGGCCGCCGACCGCGCGGGCCGCGACATGGGCGATCGGATGTCGTCCGCGCTCGGGAAGACACTCAAGGCTGGCGCGATCGGCGCGACCGCAGCAGCCACCACCGCCGCGGTCGCCGGGATCGGCACCGCGCTGAATAAGGGCTGGCAGCGGCTCTACGCCATCGACGACGCGCAAGGCAAGCTGACAGCGCTCGGTCATACTTCGCAGTCGACCGCGAAGATCATGGAGTCTGCCCTCGCTTCGGTGAAGGGAACCTCGTACGGACTCGGTGAAGCCGCCACGATCTCTGCATCGGCTGTGGCGGCCGGTATCGAGCCCGGCAAGGAATTGACCAAGTACCTGTCGTTGATCGCGGACACCGCGACCGTCGCCGGTGCGCCCCTGGAAGAGATCGGCCTGTTGTTCAATCAGGCCACCACCAAGGGCAAGGTCTACACGCTGCAGCTCAACCAGCTCGCGCAGCGTGGCATCCCGATCTACCAGTACCTCGCGAAGGAACTCGGGGTCACTCAGGAGGCCCTGTCGGACATGGTGTCCGAGGGCAAAGTCGACGCCGAAACCTACCGGCGCGCGATCGAGAACAACATCGGCGGCGCGGCGACCGCGGCGACGACCGTGTCCTCGCAGTGGGCGAACACCATGGCCGCGATGGGCCGTCTCGGTGCCGCAGCTCTCGAGCCGACCTTCGGTCGGCTGACGGGCTGGCTCGGGTCCGGCATCGAGGGAATCGACGACCTGACCAATCAGGTGAAGCCCCTTGCACAGGCGCTCGACGCCAAGGTGTTCGAAGAATGGGGGCCGAAACTCGCCGAGGCATTCTCGGCGCTTCGTGACAATGATCTCGCGACGGACTCGGTGGAACGCCTGCAGTCTGTGTTCTCGGATCTGATGTCGACGGCGGAGGTCCTGTGGCCATCGGTGCGGCAGATCGGGGAGTCGTTGCTTGCGGCGACCGCGGCTACAGGCGTGTCGACGTGGCAAATCTTGCTGTCGACACTTGAGGCAGTTGCCCCCATCCTCGATTCCGCTCTGGTGCCGGCGCTGCAGCTGGTGGCGTCGCTGATGGAGGACAACCAGTGGGCCGTGACAGGGCTCATGTTGGCGTTCGCGGCGTTCCGGACGGTCCCCGCTCTGATGCGTCCAGTTGCGGCGGGCATCGCGTCGGTCACGTCCGCCGTGTCTGGTGCACGTGCCGGAGTCGCGAACTTCGGTGGAGCGGTGCGGGACTCGTACGCGTGGGCCAGGCAAGCCAACCCCCAGATGTCGGCGTTCTCCCAGACCGTGAAGGTGGCGGGTGTGAATGCGTCGGCCGCGTTCGGTTCGATTCGTCAAGGCGCGTCGAATGCAATCGCTGCAATGGGTGGGCTTGCAACGCTTGGTGTCACCGCCGCCCTGATTGCGATTCCCCAGTTGGTCACCTCTGCGAAGAACTGGGACCGGCAGGCCGAGATCAGCAGAAGCGCATCCGATGACGTTGCAGAGGCGCAACGTCGGATGGCGGAGGCATTCAATGATTCTGCCGGGAAGATCGACGACAGCGTGTTCTCTGAGGTCTCGACGCAGGCCGAGTTGCTGATACAGGAAATCGAGTCTCTCGCAGAGTCCGGTCCGGGATTCTGGGATGCGTTCACTGCAGCTGGCAAGGATATTGCAGCGCCCTTCCAAGGGGAGTGGTGGACGGGCACCGAGGAGTACGACGAACAGGTTCGCGTTGCTGAACAAGCGCAGCGGACACTGGCCGCGCTCAACGATCTCGGAATCGGCACTTCCGAAGTTGCGCGTGCTATCGCCGGTGGTCAAGGTTCCTGGAACTCGTTCATCGGCAGTCTGCGCGCCACTGGAGAGGTTTCCGAGGACACGATCAGTCACCTGGAAGGTCTTCGTCGCACGGTCCTCGATCAACGTGAAGCAGCGAAGAGACTGTCCCCGGGAATCATGGAGTTGTCCGACCACTTCGCGACCCTTGCGGATACAGCATCCACAGCCGACGACAAGTCGAGCGCTCTCAAGCGCACTCTCGACATCCTCGCAGGCGGCACGCCTGATCTGAACGACGCGATGCAGGAATACAACGAGATGGTACGGGATGTCTCGGAGGCGACCGCTGATGTCTGGGACAAATCGAAGGGTTGGGCACAGGAACTCATCGGCGAGAACGGCGTCGATACGGCCACTACGAACGGAGCGAAGCTCCGTGACACCTTCCTGGAAATCCGTGATGCGACCGCCGATGTTGTCGCATCTGGTGGCGACTTGGACGCCAGGCTGGCACAGAACGACGAGTTGTTCCAGAGACTCGCCACGTCGACGGGGTTGTCGATCGACGAGATCATGCGGCTCGCAGAACTCGAATCCTATCTTCCTGAGGTCTTCGAACTGGCCGTGCGGATTCAGGGTGCGGAGGACACCGAGTCGCAGCTGGCGGCGATCGGCACCTATATCGATCAGGTCCCGGACAAACCGTTGGTTCTCAACACCGATGGCCTCGAGAGTGCGATCGACAAACTTCGCGAGTACGGGTTCGAGGTCGAGGACATCGGCAACGGACAGGTCAAGATCGATATCGACGATGTCGAGGCGAACACGAAGCTCGACGAGTTCATCGCGGGACTTGAAGGGCTCGAGGACGTCGAGGTAATCCCCGGCGTCGACCTGGACACGACGATGTTCGATGCGAAGGCCGACACCGTCGACGATGTGATCGCGCTGTTGCACGACCAGGTCGCGGAGGCTGAAGCGGACCTGGTCATCACGAAGTTGCAAGAGGGCAAGGAGGTGTCGCTCAAGGAACTTGCCGATCTGTCGGAGAAGACCGCAGATCCTGAGGTGTACCTCAAGGATCTGCAGAAGTTCCTTGCGGACGCCGGCCTCGTCGAGCGAACGATCGCCGAGCTGCCGAAGACGCACGACGTGCAGATCCGGTTCACCGAGACCTACGCGGCTGCGCGCGCAGCGAACCCTGGTTTCGTCGGCCCGCTTGCGGTGCCGATGCATGCGACTGGTGCTCGACTCCCGACGACCGGGCCGGGGACGGACCGAACCGACGGAATCCTCGCCGCGACCAGAGCGGGAACGCCGGTGGCCTGGGTCGACGGCGGCGAATGGATCGTCAACTCGCGCAGCTCGGAGAAGTACAACGGGCTCCTGGCTGCGATCAACCGTGATGATCCGCGTCTGTCGATGCTCCCCGCATTCGCAGACGGCGGCCCGATCGTCCAGTCGATGGTCCGTGCCGTCCAGCGTCGCTTCCCTGGCATGGAGTTCACGTCGGGGTTGCGGTTCACGGACAACGGATACCACTCGAAGAACCAGGCCGCGGACTTCTCGAACACCGGGGCGGGGATGCCCTCCACTCCGGAGATGCGGGCTCTCGCAGCGTGGATCGCCGACAACTATGCCGGTATCACGCTGCAGCTGATCCATTCGCCGTTCAATCGGAATATCGGTCAGGGGCAAGGGTTTGTCGGGGATGGCGTCGGGTTCTATGGGTCCGGCACGATGGCCGAGCATCAGGACCACGTGCATTGGGCTGTCTCGCAGGAGGTCGGTGAGCCGACCGGTTCCACGCCGATGGGAATGGAACCGCCATCGGAGTGGACCGAGAAGGATGAGCTCGCCCTCGAGTCGGCTCGGGTTGCCGTGCTGCAGGCGATGGAAGCTCGTGACAAGGCGTATGCCAACGAGAAGAAGTCCGACGCGGACCGGCAGCAGGCCGACATCAAGGTGGCGCAGGCCGAATTGAAAGTTCGGGAGCTCGAGAAGAAGCGGGACGGTGAGGGTGGCGCCGCGATGATCGTCACGCCGGCCCCCGAGCTCGAAGGTGAGATGGACGAGGACAGCCTCGCTGTCCGCCGCGCCGAGATCGCCATCCTCGACGCTCAGCTCGCGCGTGACAAGGTCTATTCCGATCCGGACTCGACGACGATCGACAAGGAGAAGGCCGACCTCGCAGTTTTCGAGGCCCGGAACAATCTCGACACCACGATCGAACGGATCGAGGAACGCGAGGAGAAGGACAAGGGCACCGGCAAGGACGGGTGGACGACCGAGACGCTGCGTGACCGTGTCGCGTCGTACGGCGCGCAGGTCGCCGGCATCATGTTCGACTCTGCGCTCGAGATCTTCGGTATCGAGTCGCGGTGGCTGGATATTCCGTGGCCGAAGTACGAACTCGGCTCGGCGAAGGACGGTAAGTCCAAGAAGAAGTCGAAGGAGAAGAAGCCCGAGATCATCGGGTCCCGTCAGGGCGACGCCGCGGATGGTGAGGGTGCGCATGCGCATCCGCTCGCGGGGCTGCTCGGCTATGACGGCCTGCAGGACTTCGCGGGGAAGCTGCCTGGCACGGGCACTCCGAAGTGGATCGAGGATCTTCTGCGGAAGGGGCCGAAGGTCTACGACTCGGGTGGCTGGCTCAATCCGGGTGATATCGGAATCAACCTCGGGCGTGATCCTGAGCCGGTGTTCACGCCGGCCGAGTTCGACAACATCGCGCAGATCGCCAATCTCGACTCGCTCGAACCGGCAGCGCCGACGTCGTACGACTTCTCGATCCAGATCGTGCAACCGACGTTCGCGAACGAGTCCCGGATGATCCGGTCCGCCACCGATGCCCAGCGGCGCCAGATGATGCGTTATGGAGGGAGGATGGTGTGACGTCGATGTCACTGCCTCGTGGCATGACCATCAACATCCACGGCCAAGACGATTCCTTCTGGTGCGTCCACGGCCCCGGCGCCGGTGCCCAGGGTGTCACTCTGGGCAAAGACCAAGTCCAAGGGCTGTTCTCGGCCCCGGTCCGCACCGCATGGGCGGCCGGGGCCCGCTCGGACGGCGGCGTCATGAAGGGCAAGTGGCACGACTGGCGCGACCTCGCCCTCGGATTCAACATCACATCCCAGGGTGTACGTCGCGGCAGCCAGCAGGACATCGCGTCGCGATTCCGTGAAGCCTTCGGCTACCGCGAGGACGAATGGGACCACGACGCGCACCTAGCGAAGATCGAGGTCATCACCCCGTCGACGACGCGGTGGCTCTACGTCCAGATGTACGAGAACGAAGACTTCGATCCCGGCATCGACCCGCTGCTCGCCAACTACGAGAACCCGATCATCCCGCTGCGCGCCGGCCAACCCTTCTGGGAAGAAGAGGACCTGGTCTACGAGTGGTCCACCGACAAAAGCTCCGACTCGGGCGAGATCAAGGTGCGCAACCCGACGCACCAGCCGATGAAACAGGAGTGGGTCGTCACCCGCGGCGACTGGATTCTGCCGGACGTGTCGTGGGAAGGGAAGAAGTGGAACCGGCGGCCGGGTGTGTCGAAGGCGACCGGACGTGACGATCGCAATCGTGCGATCCCGCTGCCGACGATCGGTGCGCTCGAAGGCATCGGTCGGGTCAGCCTCGACACGACGCGAAAGCTCATGATCCGCGACGCCGCGGACACGAACCTGCTCGGCCGGATGCCGATTCCCGGTATGCGGTTCAAGTACGTGATCCCGCCGTGCACGCAGGAGCAGACGCTGCCGGTGTCGGTGATGAACGCACCGGTCGGCGGCGCGAAGGTCAAGATCTATCTCCCGCGCCGGTACGAGCACCCCTACGGCACCAAGTGAGGAGGTGGCTATGTCGGTAATCGACTTCGACCTCTCGCTCGACGAACAGATCGAACAGGGCCTGGCAGCGATCCAGGCGATCGAGGAGGCAGAGCGCCTCGTCCGGGAAGTTCCCCCGGAGGTGCTGCTCCACGACGGCGAGATGCGCCTGCAGCACGTCGTCGAAGCCGAATACTCCTGCCGCGCCGACCTCGTCGAGGCCGACACCGGACAGATCGAATTGAAGCATCCGTTCGATCATCCGACCGGGCAGTGGCTGTTCGACGAGTACGGGCGGATGTTGCGTGGTGAAAAGCGCAACGTCAACATCACGATCGAGTACGCCGAGTCCCGGATCGGCGGTCTGCTCGATCACGTCGAGCTCGAGTTGGACGAGGAGACCGGCGACCAGGTCGTCAAAGCGGTGTTCCAGTCCGACTACGAGCGGCTCAAGTGGTATTCCGTCTGGTCCAACCCCTGGCTCAGCGAACACGTGCAGTTCCCGCGCGTGTTCATCCTCCCCGGTCCGATTCCATGGGTGCTGTCGGTGATGCTCGACCTGCAGCTCCAACGCGAGCGTGGGTCGACGTGGGCGATGCCCAACGATCCGATGGACCCGAACCAGCGCACCGATCTCGACCAGTCGACATGGTCGATGGTCGTCAAACCGATCTCGTTCATGGAATCGATGGCGGCCGGCCACCTGTGGGGGATCGGCGCGTCGCGGTTCAAGAACTACCACGACGTCGCCAAGGCGATGATGCAGGACGGCGAGATCACCCCGAAAGTCGAGGTGTGGTTCGAGGGCGATCCCGAACCGTGGCCCGGCGCGAACCTGCGTCACGGCACGCGGGTCGTGTCGTTCGAGGACAACTCGGGTCGCTACACCGGTACCGCGACCGGCGGCACCGTGTGGGACGGCCTGATCCACACCATCACCCAGTTCACGCAGGACTTCATCGACTCGACCGAGTCGCTGGTGATGGACACGACGATCCCGCCGGAGTACTACGAGCCGGGCAACAAGGAAACGAACGCGTCGGCTCCGTTCGCGATCTACGAGGACACCGAGGATTCCGGGATCCAGAGTTACCGCCTGCGGAAGACTCCGTCCAAGGGAATCCAGATCGTCACGGGAGGACACTCGATGCCGGGGGTCGTCTGTGCCCCAGCCTAAATAAGGTTGGGGCACAGACGATCCTGTCAACGAACTAATTTCGGCGACCGTGCAGATGATCGGGGATCTCACCGCGATGATCCCCGGCGCCCCGCCGGTCGGCGGGGTGGCCGAAGCCATCTTGCGCCCATTCTTCGAAGACACGCTGCTCGCCTGGATGGTCGCGAGGAGCGCTGCACGAGCGAACAACTCGGGATGGACTCGATACTTCGAGTACTTCCAGGAAGGTGCCGGCAAGGCCTACACCATCAGTGCCCTGATGGTGCTACGCGCCGGGTTCTGGGCGACGCGTTCGTTTGCCGCGCACGAATTTTCGGTGCGCGACGCGGCACCGTACCTCGTCGGGCAGAAAGGCCACCTGTGGCTCGGCAAACGCGGTGGATACACCATCCGCGGCGACCGCTCGTACCGGATCTACATGGACCGCGTGTCCAAGGTGTCCCTGTCCTGGTCTCGCGAAGAGGCCGTCGGATGGACCCTCACCTTCGGCGACGACCGGGCTCTGCAGGACCCCGTCGCCCGCGCATGGGAACAGATCGAAGCGTTCGTTTCGAGCCTGCAACAAGTCGGATTCTGACAAGGAGAACATTCGCATGTCCAAGCCGTCGACCACTGCAACCAAGCAGGCCCGGCAGATGAAGACCTTCACCGACACGCTCGGCAAGATCGGCGGCAAGACATTCGACCAGTGGCCGGCGTGGGAAGGCAAAGGCCTACCCACCCGCGAAAACTGCGACCTGACGAATCCACGGCAGGCGCTGCTCTGGACGTTCACGGCCATGCCGGGCGTCCAGGGCGCGCCGCTGCCACTGCCCACCGAGTACTGGGAAATGGTGTCGTGGCGGCAGTGGATGCTCGGCATCCGGCCCGTACGCAAACCGAAGCTCAAATACCAAGCGCCGCGGCACATGACGGCCGACCGCTTCACCGCAGCCGGCCGCTGGGTGGACCCGTCCACCCCGGACCTTCCCCGAGCAACGATGAAAGACCTCGTCTCCCAGCTCGGGCAAACCGACAAGGCCGACCTCAAAAAGACCCTCCTCGAGGAGTTCGGACTAGACGGCACACCGAAGGCCGAAGCCCCGGACGGATACCTGCAGGTGTCCGACCTCGCGCGTCGTCTCGAGGTCGACATCGACCAGCTCGTCGGCGTCCTCGACTCCTTCGGCATGAAAGTCGAGCCCGCCTCCTATGTGGGGCAGGGCGTCGCTGACCGCATCATCAACCATCTCGGACTCGACGACTGAGGCCTTGCGGCACCTCGTCGAGGAGAGGACATACACATGCGTACCTTCTCCCGCGCCCAGGTCGACGCGACCCGGAAATACATCTGGTCGAAAGACTGGCTGCCGTACCACTACGGCGGCAGCGGCAACCCCGGCGGTGACTGCTCGTGGTTCGTCTTCGCGGTCGCCGCGCACATCCAGGGCATGAAGGCCAACCGTCGCTACGGCTCGACGGAGAACTGCAACCGGCCGGATGTCTACGGTGCCGTCGCGACCGGTGATGCCGCTCCGCTCGGCTTGATCCATGCCCGTAGCAAGGCCGAAGTGCCGGCCGACGCGCTGCTCAAGCTCGGCTTCAAGCACGGCGGCGGTGGACGTGACTCGCACACCTCGGGCACGTTCGATGGGCTGAACTTCGAATCGCGCGGCATGTACCGCAACCGGTCCGGTCATGTCGTGGCCGACACCGCCCGTGCGTGGAACGACCCGCTGTATCACGACTTCTGGTACCTGCCCGCCCGTGTCGGCGTCGCCGACCCGGACGACTTCCCGTTGCCCGCCGGCTGGTACTACGGGCCGCGGTCCGGGCCCGAGGAATCCGTCTCGGGTGAGGCCGGTGAACCGGCCTATCAGATCGACGGCATCAAACACCTCCAGGCCAAGCTCGGTCTGCCGCAGACCGGCCGCTGGATCGACGCCAAGGCCGCGATCGTCGCGCTGCAGAAGACCGACCCGTCGCTGCTGCCGGACGGCACCGTCGGCCCGAAGACCTGGGCGCTGATCATGCGCCAAGGCGCACCCACCCCCGCACCCGCACCTGTCCCCGGAGGAACCGTGCCCGAGCTCACCTACGAACAGCACGCCGCCCTGCAGTGGGGTCAGCCGCACGAGGTCCGGCAGATCTCCGACGCGGGCCGTGAGTACGTCCACGTCAAGGACGGCGAGATGTGGGGCCGCGCCGGTCTCGCCGACGTCTGGAACGAGGTCGTCTACGACGGGTTCCTCTCCCACGTCGACGGCGACGACCGTCGCGGCTCGCTCGTGTTCTGGGCCCTCGAGGCCCACCGCGAGTCCGTCGAAACGAGGCGGCTTGTCGAGTCCCTGCAGGCCCGTTTCGCGTCCGGGGATACCAGCCAGCAGCCCATCACCCCTCTGGAGGACTGAACCATGTCTGTTCTCGACCGCATCCGTTCCGCCGTCCCTGCCGAAGCCCGCGAACGTCTGTACGTGATCGCCGCGGCTGCCGTGACGATGCTCGCCTCGTGGGGCGTCGTCGACGCTGCCGCCGTGCCCGCCTGGGTCGCGCTCGTCGCCGCGGTGATCACCCTCGGATTCGCGATCCTGCATTCGACGTCGACGGTGCGCACTGCCCTGTACTCGCTGTTGCTCGCCGTCCAGGGCGTTGCGCAGCTGTACGGCATCCTCACCGAGACCCAGTGGGCGTCGATCGGTGGCTTCGTTGCCGCGGTCCTCGGCATCACCGTTGCAGCAGCGAAGACCCCGACCCCGATCACCGCTGACGGCATTACCGCAGCAATCGGAACGGGAGTCGACAGCGGCCTCACCACCGAGACCACCGAAACCATCGATCTCGACTACGACGACGGGGCACCGTCGCCCGGCGGCGCGGCCAACTGACCCGACCACCCGGAAGGGCAGGACATGGTCCGCAGAATCGCTCTTGCCGCGCTCGGAGTGTCCTCGATCGTCCGAGGAGCGTCGTACCTCGGACCGCACTCTCCGAATTCGGCACCCCCGCAGCTGGCGTTCGTCGACCAGGCGATCCCGCTGTCGGGGTACGCGATCGGATGGACCGCGACGGGAGTGTTCGCTCTCGTCGCGGTCCTGTTCCGCCACCTCCAAACGGCAGTCCTGTCGTTCGCAATCTTCTTCAACCTGCTCTGGGCGCTCAGCTTCGCGCTGTCGTGGGTCGTCCTCGGAGTCCCACGGGCATACATATCAGCGACCTCGTATCTGGTGATCGCCATTCTCGCGCTCTGCGTAGGGGTCCTTTACGAGAGGGTGACGCTCCCTGACCCACCCGAGGGGGGTGCATGTCGGCAACCCAAGGGTTCCTGATCGGCCTCGGTGGTCCGATCCTCGCGGCGGTCGTCGCGTGGATCGGGCACCTGTGGATGCGCAGATCGAATCGGGAAAGCAACACCACGGCCGACTGGGCGGCCTACGCAGAAGCCAACTCGCGCGACATGGCGGCACTGCGCACCGAGATCAGCAGACTCAACGAGCGCGTCGACGAACTCGACAGACGACTGCGGCACGAGCAACGAATCAGCAGGGCCGCAATCAGCTTCATCCGCGTCCTGCTGCGTTGGATCGATGAGCACGTCCCGGGGCACGCCCCGCCGGCGGCCCCCGACATTCTCAGGGAGGAACTGTGACCGCACCTGACGGCGGAATCCCCGAAGGATCGCTGCTGCCCGGCCTGTTCCGGGCGATGCAGCTGCAAACCGAAGATGAAGCCCTTGCCGGCGCAACCGGCGGGGCCCTCGGCGGATTCCAGGAAGCCCAGGAGTCCTACTGGGCGTTCGAATCCGAACTCGCCGACACCGCCGAGGAAACCCGCGACGAGCAACTCGACCTGAACGAACGAATGGATCTGCTCGAGGGCGTCAACGGGTACTGCATGACGTTCATGTCGAAGAACTGGCTGATTCCGTCCCAACGGAAAGTCGTTCTGCCGTTCGACACCCAGCTCGGCCCGAACGTCGGCGCCTCTCCGTTCGAGGGTGGGATCCGTCTCGACACGAAGGGACTGTGGCGCACCGACTTTCTGATCGGCTGGGAAAAGTCCCCGCCGGGCAATCCGTGGTCGGCCGGTATCTACCTCGAGGTGTACAACCATGTCGCCGATACCTCGTACTCCGAGTCGCTGTTCGCGATCGTCGTGACCCCGGCCGGCCACGAGACGGTCGCGTTCTCGAAGACCTTCGTGATCCCCGCCGACGACACCTACATGGTGCGGGCCCATGCCTGGCAGGGCACCACGACCCAGCGCCGCGTCTTCGGTGGCACGACCTGGTCTGCACTGTCGGTGAACAAGTGGTCCAACAACACCGACCACAACATCGACATCCCGGAGGCACCCGACGGAGGAATGTTGTCATGACGTCACCGGACGGTGCGATTCCGGATGGATCACTCGCCCCCGGGTTGTTCGCGGCGGCACAAGCCCAGACCGAGGACGACGCCAAAGCCCAGATGACGGCACAGCCCGTTGGTTCGTTCGTCAACGCGCAGGACATCTGGAAGGCCGCCTGCCAGCGCCAACGCATGCTCCTTGCTGAGCTCAAGGACGGGCAACTGGCGCTGCGTCACCGGATCGATCTGCTCAACGAGGTCTCCGCGTACGGATCCGCGGTGATGTCCCACACCTGGAATATTCCGTACTCGAAGTGGTGTGTGCTGCCGTTCGATACCCAACTCGGACCAGCGAAAGGGCTTGCGGTGTCGAGGAACGGCCCCGAGACCGGGTTCCTCACGTTGAAGAAAGGCGGGCTGTGGCGGGTGGACGCGTTGTTCGCGGTCACCGGCTACTCCATCGGCCTGAACTTTTACCTCAATCCGAACGGCGTGCCGGTGTTCTACAACACCTACTCGCCGATCTTTCCGCGATTCCTGATCGAGGTCGTCGACTCGTCCGGTGCGCTGATCACCGCCGGAGAACACCACCTGGTGTCGGATCTCGCACTGCACCAGAGCGGTCTACTGGGATACACGAACGCCTCGAGGTCCGGTGCGTTCTCCAAGACGTTCGTGCTCCCCGAGATGCCACCGGAAGACGAACCCGGCGCGGAGGAGTACTGGGTCGATGTCCGTCTCGCGGTCCGCTACGAGCCGATCTACCAGGGCGTCATCTCGGACACCTTCTGCCAGGTCCTCGGCGGCACGCAGTGGTGTTCGCTGAGCGCGACCCGCTGGTCCCGCGATTCGACCCATATCAACCACGCCGACACCGTCCCCGACGGCGGCGTACTCGGATAGGAGCACGATGTTCACCTTCCTCTGGTTCCTGTTGTGGCAACTGCTGATCGGGTCGGTGATTGCATGACCGTCCTGACCGCCAACGTTCGGGACATCGCCGGGGTCGACGACCGCACGATCTTCACGTTCGAGATCCCGACAGTGCGTGGTAGCACCGACGGCGGTGTCGTCACCGTGCGCCAGTGCCGCTACGTTGCCAGCGATGGTGTCCTGACCACCGACGACCTCGAACCCGGACCCGCGGTCCTACGAATGTCATCCGGACTTCCCGCCGAATACCGGATCACCATCCCCCACTCGGCTGAACCCGTGCAGCTGTGGCCGCTGATCGACGCGGCCACGCCGCCAGACGAGTCGGTCCTGTGGGGCACCGGTTACGTCCGCGACGCCGGTGGTGTCGCACGAGTCCGCGCGGTACCGGCCGCAGACTATCCGGGTCTGGCGAAGGACCCGGCCACCTACTACATCCTCTTCGAGTGAAAGGCCTTCGACCATGGCACACACCGCAAAGCTGTTCGGGTTGGTGTTCAAGTCCCTCGCGAACAAGGAAATCGACTTCGATTCCGACACGTTGAAGGTGATGCTCTGCACCAGCGCATACACCCCCAACCAGGACACCCACCAGTACAAGTCCAGCGTGACCAATGAGGTCACCGGCGCGGGCTACACAGCGGGCGGGGCAGAACTCGACAACGTCACCGTCACATACGATCCGGCACTCAACGCGCTCGTTCTGGACGCCGACGATGTCACATGGCCGTCGTCCACGCTGACTGCTCGGCACGCTGTTGTCTACGACGACACCCCGGCCACGAACAAGCCTCTGATCGGGTACATCACCTTCGAGGGCGATATCTCGTCCACCAGCGCACCGTTCCAGATCGTCTGGAACGCGTCCGGCATCGCCCGGTTCACCGCAGCCTGACCCGAGGGGAGGCCCGATGCCGATCTTCCAGAACGGCAAGGCGCCGGTAGCGATGCGCTACATCGACCCCGCTGGCGTGGAACACCATGTCGTGGCCGCATACCTCGGAGATCGACTTGTGTGGGATGGCACCGTCCCTGCGTCGGTGACCGCGCCCCGCATGCACGGGGCCGGCGGCGTCCCTCTCCCGTCGGTGTGCGCGGCAGCAACTCTGGACGCACCCATTCTGTCCGGGACCGGCGAGATGCTCGTTCCGCTGCCCGGTGGGGGCGGTGGGGTGAGCGTTCCACTCTTCGCTGGCGATGCCGACGTACTCGAACCGCTGATCGGCGGCAGCGCAGCTATCCGGCCCAGCCCGATTGAAGGGACCGGAGAGCTGCACGAGCCGGGCATCGGAACGGAAGTTCCGGGCGTCGTAATCGTCCCGACCGCTACCGGTGCCGGATCGATTTCCACACCGACGGTCCGCGTGCCGGCAACGATCGAGGCGCCGGTGACGGAAGGTTCCGGCATCGTTTCCGAGGCGCAGGTCACTGCAGGGGCGGCTCTTGCCGTTCCGTCCGGATCCGGTACAGGAGAGGTCCTCACCCCCACGGTCACCGCGGCGGCACTCGTGGACCTGCCGCTGATGGCGGGTTCCGGCGCGATGCCGATTCCGACACACGCCGCTGGTTATTCGGTCGAGGTACCGGCGATGGAAGGTAGCGGCGAAATGCTGGTGCCGAGTGTGGAGGCAGCGAACCTCGTGCCGGCGGGCATTGTCAAGTCCGGCACACAGTCGCTGCCGTCGTCGAACAATTGGCACCAGGTCACGGGATGGGTTGTCGACTCCGCCTACCCGGACACCACCTTGTCGTCCAATGCGATCGTCGTCGACGGGTCCGGTTCTGCGGTGCTGTCGGCGGCGGTGGCGTGGTCGCAGGCGAACGGTAACCGGCAGTGCCGGATCAAGGTCAATGGCGTGGTCGTGGCGACCTCGGCTGCGACGACCGGGACACCGACGATCACGGACTTCGAGATGTCTCTCGCACCGGGCGATGTCGTCACGCTCGAGGCGTACACGACGACAGGGTTCAGTTTCGCTCGCGGGATCGCGGTGTCGGGAACGTTCCTGCGGCTCGCCGCGGTGGTCCCGATGTACCTGCGTGCACAGGACACATTCGACGGCGACGGGCCGCTGTCGTCGAACTGGATCACCACCGGTGGGGGCGTGCTCGAACGTGTCAACGGGCGCCTCGACGGGACGAACACCCCGTCGGTGCCGCTGTCGTACGCGTGGTGGCACGAACCGATGCCGTCGGACACGCAACAGGTCGAATGCGTTGTCCGGTGGGACGGCCGCAACCCCGAGCACTCGGCGTGCGGGCTGGTGGTCCGAGCGGATCCGTTCCAGGACCCGGTGACCAATCCGGGCGCGCAGTTCGGTGTGCAGTTCTCGTGGACGCGCGGCATCATGGCGCTGTATTACGAGGACTACGACGCTCCCAACGGATTCGTTCCGGTAACCGGTGTGCCGCAGTACGTCACCACGAGCAAGTTCCCCGAGGGCGCGGTCGTCACGCTGCGCGCCGAGGGCAACCTGTATACCGCTCGGGTGAACGGCGTGATCATGCTGCAGGGCACGGTCGCCAGTTCGGTGATTCCGTTCTCGCGGCGGTGGGTCGGTGCGACGATCCAGAATGATGAGCTCGTCTCCGGCGGTGGCGGTCCTCCTGGACGTATCGACGACTTCCGGGCGTTGACGCCCTGAACACCGACATGTGCCCCACCTCGACGGAGGTGGGGCGCATGTCTTATTGGGCTGGCAGTTTTTGTTGTGCCGGGCGCTGTGTGGTTTCTCGAATGAGCGCCGCTGGGGCCGATCTCATTGGGTGTTGAGCTTTTCGCGATGCTTGTTCATCTCGGCCAGATGAGAATCTCGGAGCTATGGCGATCAGGTCTATGGTTGCCGATGGAGCGACAGGATCAGACTGATGATTAGGAACAGGAGGGTTCCCGTCGCGGCGGTCATCTTGACCGTTTCCGCGACGCGGTATCCGTATTTGCATGCTGCAAGGTGAACAGAGTGAATGCCGGCGCACAGTCTGGAATAGTCGCCGAATGACACGATCGCCGTCGATGTGGTCAGCGTCGTGAACGACACCGCGGCCAGAGCGAGACCGACTCGTGTTGCCAATTGCCGGCCTCGGGCGAAGACACTCGGTGTCGCGCCGGAGCTACCGAGCCGGCTCATCGGCGTCGAAGTGGAAGGTGCAGGGAAACCCCCGGTCCTCCGATGGAGGCCACGGTAGGGCCGGAGTCGGGAGCTGCTGGCCGGATTGGTCTGCCGCTCTGCTCGCAGTGAGTGTGCCATGTCCGAATTATCCATTATCCGGATGGTTCGTTACCTTCGCTTGGTGTTCGGACGGGACGAAACCTGCCGAAGCGTGCACCCCTCCTGGCCGGAGATCCGAACTGCCGCGATCGGGCTGTCGTCGTTATCGTCTGTGTGGCTCGAGTGGTCCCTCGCCCTGTGTACCACAGGAGGGAAGTGTGGTTACGGGACGAAGCATCCCCGCCGGTCGTGGGGATATGACCGGCGGGGATGCGGTCGCCGCGTAGTGGAGCGACGACCTGGCGGGTCGGCGACAGGGGGTTGTTTTCGACCCGTTAGGGACGGTACTGCAAGCTTCAATATTCGGAAAGAGCTTCGGCGACTGGTCGTCTGGCCCAACGACCGTGCGTAGACAATATCGGTCTACCAACTCAGTACTGCCCAGACGATTGCGACGATGGCGGGTCTGTGTTTGTTCGGCGACAGTGCGGTGTCAGGAGGGTTCGGTCGTGTGGTCGTGCGTGTCGGTGGGGTGAAGTGCCGGAAAGCGGGAGGTGAGGTTGCCGATCTGTCGGTGAAGCTCTTTCAGGTTCTCGATGAGCGCACGTTTGAGCTGTCCTTGATCGGGATCGACGGCGACCGCATGAGCGCTCACGTGTTCGAGCGTTTCGATTCTGATCGTGATGTCGTCGATCTCGCGGTGCAGCAGATCCAGCAGGATCCGGCCTTGGGCTTCGTCGGGAGGGCGGGTGAATGTGTCGACGTGCTGTCCCATCGGGTGTGCGTCTTTCTGCCTGTGCGGTCGGTCGCGCCGCTGTTGTCGTCGGGGAGGGGCCGCCGGTCTGTGGTCGGCGGCCCCTCGGTGGCGCTGGCGAGGATATTCTGCGGTTGCTCTCGCCATACCTCCCGCTGTTGCTGTGCCTGCCCCGCGGGTGAGCTTGACGCCGTGTCCGATTATCGCAAAACGGACAGCTGTCGCAAGCGCCGGCCGGCCTCAGGCCTGGGCGTGGTGCCTTCGCGGGGCGGGTTACACCCGACATCGCGACGGCGGACAGTGCGCGATAGTGTCGAGGTCGTGTCGTGATTCTGCCCCCGGCGTCACGGGCACAGAAATCGCCTCCACGGTCTGCGCACGGTCATGTGGAGGCGATTTTCGTAGGTGCATCGGGCCGGTCTGCTCGATCCCCCAGCGGCCGAGCGGACCGGCATCATCCACAATGCCACGCCCACGCCGGGGAAGGGTGTGGTTCCACCGCTCGAGGGAGTGGTGAGCGGTGGGACCTCCGGCCACAGCGCAGGGGGATGAGTTGTGACCGGATGCGTGGCGGTCCCGAGGTGGAAGGGGCCGCCACGGACCTCACGGTACTGCAGAACAGGATGACGCGAAACCCGAAACCTTGTGTCGTGGTTGGTTTCACGCGCGGTCTCGCCGGGATTCATCTCTGTCGTCCGGTGGCGGGGGACTTTCGCGGTCCTCGCGGGTGCGGATGACGCGCCCGGCGATGAGGGCCACGATTACGGACAGTGAGAGCCATGCGATGGCCAGCCACAACAACCAGCGCATATCGTGATCAACGACCGATCGGCCGCGATGTTATCGATCAAATCAGATTTCACCTGAGGACTCACCCGCAGCTATGCGATGAAGCGTCGAATGTAGCCCGGCGGTGGAGGTCCCCGGAGGTGTGGACGACTTCCAGCCGTTGACGCCTTGAACATGCATGGCCCACGTCTCTGGAGGTGGGTTGGTGTGTTTGTGTGATCGCAGACGTCGTGAGGTGGTGATCTCGCACGATGGCCGGTGCGATGAAAGATGCCACCAAGGATCGCTCCGATGTCGCGCACGAGCTGGTTGTGCTCGGCGCGGTCCTGCGTTGCGCGCTAGTCTTGAGATCGCGCCGTGTTCCGCCTCCAGCGTCACGGCGCCGAGATCGCCTCCACTGCTTGCGCAGGCATGTGGGGGCGATTTCATGTAGCGCCTCAAATCAGCCTGCTCGATTGATTCCGGTGTGCCACGGATGGATCATCCTGGTTGTGGGACGAGGCAGCCCCGCCGAGCAGCGGAGGGGCCGACGGGGCTGCGGCCACCGCGCAGGGGGGATAGAGCGGTGGCTCGTGGGTCGGCGACAGGGGATTGCCGACCCCGGGGGAGGCTACTGCAAGATTCAACATTCGTAAAGCTTCCGTAGTGAATCTTAGTGATCAGCTTGAGCCGCAGTTCTTGCATTGCACCCCCGTGATGCATAAGCGCATAGACACACAACTGCGCCCCGCTCTGCAAGGAAGGGCGGGGCGCAGTTGTGGGGTCAGAGACCGGTCTTGGAGTCGTACTCGTACTGGATCGGAATGGTGTCGCCCACTCTGGGATGGATGGCATCCAACTTGGTCTTGAAGTCGTCCCAGTCTGTGCTCAGCTTCATCAGTGTCACTACTGAGCCGAGGTGCTCACGCAACTTGGGATACCCGACATTCGTTGTCAGCTTCTGAAACAGCTTGTCCTTTGGCCGCCCAGAATCGGAGCGTCGCTGTACCCGCTTCAACTCTTCGAGCACGCCGGGAGCGAGGCGCTTGTAGACGATATCGTTGGTGAGTACGCCGAAGTATTGAGGCCGGCGGACCGTGGACTCGGGGAACGACAGCCCGCGCAGACGGAAGATCTCCCGGTAGTAGTCCTCGGGGAAAGTCCTGACCCAAGCCTGGAGTTCCTTCGCCACGTACGTCTCAAGGATCTGCTCGAGCGCGTCCTTCGCGCGCATCTCCTGGTATCCGGTCGCCTCATCGACGAGAGCGATGATGCCTACGCGAGCAAGGCCTCGAACGAGGATCTCAGCCTTCTTCGCGACATGCTCCTGGTTCGGAGGAAGGACACCGTCCTGCCTCGCCATGAGGTATATCTCGCATACCACCGGGAGGAGCTCGGCCCGGTAGCCGCGCGCGCGACCGCCCCGGGGGAGCGTGAAGGCGATCGGCTTACTACCTTCGATGATCTCGTCGGTGAGATAGTTTCGGATGCTTTTGGTTTGGAGGAACGGCGGCAAAGGTTCATCCCCCGATGCCGGGCCGCCGCCGCGGGGATGCCGCCCTATGGCTTGCATAAACGATGCTTGACTGACGACCCGCGTGCCGTCTTCGAGTACGTAGCACTCGATCTCGGCATCCCCGATCTTCAGAGGCTTGTCGGGAGATCCGCAGACGGCTTGGACGACGTCCTGGGACCAACGTTCCTTCGCGGCCTTTTTGGCGATCTCGCTGCGCTCACTCGGGCTCAGCTTCGCTGCGCGTGCTTGACCGCCTCGCGCACGGCCGGTTTTCGGATCAGACAAAAAGCCCCCTATGGTCGATGCTTGCTCACTATGCTTGCGGCGAGCTGGTACAACTCTACCATGCAAGCATTATTTCGATTGATGCTTGCATTGCGCAGGAGTCTTGCGGTTCTCTAGGGCAGAGCCATCGCGATTGCGAATGTCTGCAGGTAAAGGCATCAATCTGGGTGCGAATTCCCCTGAAATGTGGCTGCATCGCGACTGCGCTCAGTGACAGGGTGCCACTCCCGCCAAGACCGTTACGAGACGGCATGCCTGCGGTACCAGCAGGAGCCCCGTAACGCATCCTTATGGGCCGAGGCAGCCCCGCTGGCCGCGGGGATATGACCGGCGGGGCTGCGGCGCCGCCTTGTGGTGGAACGACGACCTGGCGGGTCGGCGACAGGGGGTTGTTTCGACCCGTTAGGGGCGGTGCTGCAAGCTTCAATATTCGGAAAGGGCTTCGGCGACTGGCCGTCCGGATCAACGGCGGTGCGTGGACAATCCCAGATCTACCAACGCAGTACTGCCCAGAGGATTGCGACAATCGCGAGGATGGCGGTCAGGACCAATCCGCCGATCGGAGCTCTCGGGTCACCGAACAAGGGTTCGTCCTCATCCCATCTCCATCGAATTCCCTTCATGACTCGATGAAACCGGGACTATCCGGACATCGCAACTGTCCCTGCGGCCTTGTGCAGGTGGTCGTGCATCAGGGAGAAGTAGAAAGCTATTCAAGCCCGCGACGTTCGATTTCTTCCTGGCAGTCCCTGATTGAACGGACAATGCCGTCGATCGTGTTGTCATCGGCGTCTTCCTCGGTGGCCGCGAGAAGCGCGGCGCGCAGTCCGAGAACATAGGTGAGGAGCTCATCGTTGTTCATGCTTGTCGGGGATGTATGCACGGGTCGAGCATGAGCTTGGGGGCGTGCAGATTTCAACCTTTTGCTGGGTTGTCCTGCAGCGTGTAGTTCAGAGAATTCTCGGCTTTCGGTATGTCCGATGCGAGCTTGATGGGGCGGCGATGTATCAGGTGTGCGCGAACGGCTACCGGGTAGGTGGCATAGCGGTGTGGTGCCGGAGTGCTTCGTCATTGCCCCTGCCCGACACGAGGTACTCCGGCATTTGAGTATGACAGCTGAAGTTGTCACGGTGAGAGTCTGCCGATCCGGGGTAGGAGAGTAGCCCCGCCGTCAGGGTGTGAGGGAGCCGTTCGGCGGGGCCGTTGTCGCCGAGCGGGCCGGCGACTTCCCGTCACGATAGCGGACGGTGATCTTGTTGTGTGGTGGCCGCTGAGAGGCTTTGGCAGCAGAAAATCTATATCGGTTCAGTAACGGTCGGCAGGTGGATGCTGTGCAAGCTCGCCATTCTCGGGGGTAAGAATTGGGAGGCGGTTGTCTCCGAGGTACACACTGCCTGAGAGGTGATGGATATGTACGGATGGTTGAAGGCTGCTCCAACGGCAGTGCTGCGAAGGGCGGAAGATCTGGCAATAGATCAGGCGCAACGGCACTTCGAGGAGGGCCGAGCGCAGGATGCGTTGGAGGAGTACAGAATCGCCCGAGTGTTCGGATGTGAGCTGAACCGGCGCGGGAATCGCTGACGGTTCTCGTTCGCGGCGGCGGGGGAGGGGCTCCGTTTCGTCCTCCCCCGACAGAGGGCGAAACGGAGCGTTCTCCTCCCCGGTAAGGAAGGCTCAGGGTGTGCTTAGAATTGTATCGGAATAGGAACATGATCTAGTAGGGCTTTGTTAGGTTCACCACTTCTTGTTGCGAGGCCTCGAGATTCGGTGAGGTTTCCGAGACGATGGCCGGGTGGATGCCGCAGCCCTGGCCGATATTGGTGAGCGCCTCGATGCGTTCGTCGAGCAGGTGTTCTCCTCGCTCAAACGCAAGGATCAGCGGGCGACGGCCGGGATATATACGCGGGGGTTGATGCTCGACGGGCGCCGCAAGTCGATGCAGCCGATGGCCGACCGCCTCGGAGTCGATCACCAACGCCTGCAGCAGTTCGTCACCACCTCCCCATGGGATCCGGTACCGGTCCGGAAAACACTGTCCCGCAAAGCGTGTGATCTGATCTCGCCGGATGCGTGGGTGATCGACGACACCGGATTCGCCAAGGACGGCAATGCCTCACCGTGTGTGGCCCGGCAGTATTCGGGCACCTTGGGCAAGGTCGGCAACTGCCAGGTCGCCGTCAGTGTGCACGCCGCCACCGATACCGCGTCCGCACCCTTGGATTGGCGGCTGTATCTGCCCGAGAGCTGGGACGATCAGCGGTGTGACGATCCGGAGACGGCCTCGGCGATCATCGCTCGCCGGCGACGCAACGCGATTCCCGACGAGGAGCGCTATCGCACCAAGGCAGTCATGGCCCTCGAGATGCTCGACGAGCTGATCTCGTGGGGCCGGACCCCACCGGTGATCGTCGCCGACGCCGGCTACGGCGACTCGGCCACCTTCCGGCAGGGCCTGACCGACCGCGACCTGACCTACGTCGTCGCGGTCAAGGGCGCCACCCTCGCCCACCCGGGCGATGCGGTGCCGGCCACCGCCCCGTATTCCGGCCGCGGCCGGCCACCGACCCGGCGCTACCCGGCGGCGGTGACCTGCAAAGATCTTGTCCTGGCGGCCGGCGTCGAAGCACTGACCGAGATCCCCTGGCGCCGCGGCACCAAGACCGGCCCGGCCAATCCGGCCGCGGCGATGCGCTCACGCTTCGTGGCACTGCGGATCCGCCCGGCCAACCGCACCATTCCCCGCGACGAGGGCGGCGTCCTGCCCCAGGCGTGGCTGCTCGCCGAATGGCCGGCCGGAGCGGCCGCCCCCACCGACTTCTGGTTGGCCACCCTGCCCGAGGACACCCCGCTGTCGGAGTTGGTGCGTCTGGCCAAGATCCGTTGGCGCATCGAACACGACTACCGGGAACTGAAAACCGGTCTCGGCCTCGATCATTTCGAAGGGCGTTCCTGGCTCGGCTGGCACCATCACGTCACGCTCGTCACCGCCGCGCACCTGTTCCTGACGTCCCTGCGGCTGACCGACCCAAAAGCGGTCGGGCGGGACTGACCCTCTACGGCATCGTGCGCGAACTCCAACGCGCACTGGCCTATTGGATCGGCACCTGCCCGACCTGCCACCACACCTTCCCAACCTAACAAAGTACTACTAGAAGAGCGCATTCAATTAGTTTTGATGCATGTCACAGTTCCGTTAAGGAAGTTCACCCCCTGCTTCACCCCAAAAGTACCCAGCTCGATCGATATCCTGGTCGGAGGTGGTGCACCCCCGACGCGCCACCTCTCTCTGATCACCCCCGCCGTCCCCCGGTGGGGGTGATCGTTTTTCGTGCCCGGGGCGGCCGCGCTCGCTGCGTAGTGTCGTCCCGCTCATGTCGTCTGATGCCGTGCGTCAACTTGCAACGGGCTCTGGGGTGAGTGTCGCGCGATGCGCGGTGACCCAGCGCTGCACTTTGTCCTTGGAGACACCGAGCTCGGCGCCTGTCGCACGGACCGTCTTGCCTTCTGCGATGACGCAGTGGATTGCTCGGGCGCGCAGCTCTGCGTCAGTCGCATCGGACGTGCGTGTCGCGGCACGACGGACTTGTCGCGTCGCAGGTGCAGGTGCAGGTGCAGGTGCAGGTGCAGGTGCCGTAGCGTTCGCGACAGGTGTCGCGGGTGCGACATGGAGCTGGGTGACCGGTCGCGATGTCGCGTCGCGCTTGGTGTCCTCGTCGAGCGGTGCGCGGATAGGCTCTGGTTCGCTGTCACGGACGGGTGCTGTCGCGGTGTCGCTGTCCTGTCGCGCGAGCAGGATCGTCAGGTGCACCGCAGCCAGGGTGACGAGCGGCGGCAGTACGGCGATGCCGACGCCGATGGGGGAGCCGGTGAGCTGCCAGGCGTGGATACCGTTGCCTGCGACGGATGCGACGGTGCCTGCGACGAGCAGGAACCACGAGTAGGCCCGTGCGACGCGGTGTCGCGCGACCGCGGCCGCGACGGTTGCGACGACGACCAGGCCGTCGACCGCGACGGGGATCATCCACGCTTGATCGGCCGGCACCTCGTATGCGACAGCGAGCTCGGCGATCGCGGTGAACGACCGCCAGAAGCTGGTGCCGGCCACAGCCGCGGCCGCGAGGGCGGCGAGGGTGACCGCGACGTTGTTGCGCGACGGCACCATGAGACGGGGCAGGGTCATCAGTGGGTCCTTCCGAACGTGTCGTACAGGCCCGCGCACAGGGTGACGAAGGCGTCACGGTAGGCGTCGGCGAAGGTGTCGATGCCGTCCTCCAGGAGGCGGCGGTGTGCGATGTCGATGTGGATCTGGGAGTCGGCGATCAGCGCGGCGAGGGTCTGGTCGTTCATCACGCGGCCGCCCGGCCGTGCGTGCATCGCTGGGGAGGATCGATCGGCGCTCCTAGGTCACCGAGGACCCAGGCGTACTCGTCGCACAGGTCGCAGTCGTCGATCGGTGAGGGTGCGTGCAGCTGCGGGGGCGTCGGCGTGAGGCGGGGCGGGGACATCGCCTTCCACAACCGGATCCAGCCCTGGGCATACAGGGTCGGGTTGTCGTCACGGTGCATGGCTTTCGCCCGGTCGGCCAGAGCCGCGGCGCCGTGCTGGTCGATCAGCTCGAGGATCTCGGCTTTCTGAGCGGGCTTGACGTAGTCGAACGATCCGAGCAGACCGGCGCTTCGGCAGGCGGTGATCAGCTCGGCGTAGTTCGTCTCGAGCCGGACGAGTTCTTTGCGGGCATCTTCGGACAACGACACCGTCACCCCGGCCACCTCGACAGGTGACATTTCGGTGCCCGCGGTGTTGTTGTTTGTTTCAGTCCTGGGTGATCGGTTCTTTGTAAAGACGCCCGTCTTTCCGTCACGCGGACGACCGGAGTTCGATTTCCTGGTCGTCGGTTCGGGAGACGGATCGCCGCCGAGGAGGGGCTCTTCGTAGACGGTCTGGATGGTGTACCACCGTCCACGTTCGTCCTGGACCTTCTCGCGCACGAGGTAGCCGTGGGTTTCGAGCTCGCGCATGCAGGTGCGGACGGCGGTGCGGCCTTCGACGTCGGACTGCTCGGCGATGGCTTCGGAGCGGATGCGCCAGTCTTCGGGCTTGGAGAGCAGCCACAGCAGGATGCAGCGGGCGCGGAAGCTGAGACGCTTGTTGTTGAGCAGACGGTTCGAAACGATGGTGAAGTTATCGGCCAGACGGGGGCCGCGTCGGATACCACCCTGCGGCTGGGCATGGGTATGCTGAGGCACTGTCGAACTCCTTCGCAGTTCGGCCACGCCCCGGGAGTGTTCGCGCACTCGCCGGGGTCCATTCATTTGGTTGTGAGCGCATCGTGGCACAGGGTTCGACGCGCTGTCCATCACGCGCAAGACACGATGCGTCACCCATGAAGACCCTCTGAGAGGACTGCCCGCCGCCCAGGAGGCCGGCCGCCGAGAGAGTCGTGTGAGGTTTGGCACATCGTTGGCACATACGAAAACGGCCTGGCGTCCTCCGAAGAGAAACGCCAGGCCGTCCGCGGTGCCCCCAGTAGGGCTCGAACCTACGACCTGCGGATTAAAAGTCCGTAGCTCTACCAACTGAGCTATAGGGGCATGGGCGCACAGTGTAACCACACCGCAGTGACCACACCGCATGGTGCGGTGACCACATCACAGGGTGAGCCACGCTGCGCGATCGATGATATCGGACATCCGGCGGTGCGGACGCTGCCGGTGACCAATGGAAAGAGGCCCGGGTGCCCACCCCCTGCTTCGCACCCGAGCCGGACAAAGCGTACCACTCGGTGTGTTCTGTGGAAACCCGGGCCCCGGGGGTGGGATTTCACATTTCACCCGGTGGAACACGGCCCGGAGCCGGGATTGTGGGGGGCAGACTAGAGTTGTCTCGTGGGGGAACACAGGAACGTGGAAGGCTGAATTTCCCCATGCCCCGTCAACAGGAGCGTGCGCGTCGTACGCGGGCTGCGATCGTCCGATCGGCAGCCACCGAATTCGCGCGGCGAGGTTTCGCCGCAGCATCGATCAACGCCATCCTCGAGCAGTCGAACGCGACCAAGGGTGCGATGTACTTCCACTTCGCGTCCAAGGAGGATCTGGCCCGGGCGGTACTCGACGAAGGACTCGAGCACTACCGTGCCATCGTCGGCAGGTGGATGGACGTCCCCGATCTCGACCCCTTCGAGCGGCTGCACGGTCTCGTCGGTGATCTCGGTGCGGCTCTGCACGACGACGTGGTCATCGCCGCGGAGTTCCGTCTGGTCACCGAACCCGAGTTCGCGGAGGAGGTCAGGCTGCGCGGCAGCGTCCTATGGGGGCGGGCCGGCTACCAGCTGGCGCGCGAAGCGCAGGAGAAGGGCCTGTTCCGGCCCGATGTCGACCTCCGGCGTTTCGTCGAGGCGATCGCGTCGTCGCTCGCCGGTCAGCGCTATCTCGCCGACCTCACGGCGCCGGAGACCGACGTCCGCGCACGCTTCGAGGCCTGCGTGGAGGTGCCGCTCGAGGCGATGGCGTCGGAGCAGTGGCTCGCGCAGTGGCGGGAGAAGGGCTGGCCGAGCAGGCCCGACAACGACGAATCGGCCACTTGACCTGCTGATTTGTGATTCGCGAATGCCGTGGCATAAGCTGTCCAAGCTCCCAACGGAACGCCAAACCCGTTGAGGGTGCGGTTCGGAGAAATCCGATCGGGCCCCCTTCGTCTAGCGGCCTAGGACGCCGCCCTTTCAAGGCGGTAGCGCGGGTTCGAATCCCGTAGGGGGTACGCTTCGACCTCGTCGAAGTGTGCAGTATCTTGGTGTGAGAAGTGAATATGTATGGCCCTGTGGCGCAGTTGGTTAGCGCGCCGCCCTGTCACGGCGGAGGTCGCGGGTTCGAGTCCCGTCAGGGTCGCTCCAGAGTTTCGATCGGCATTCGGTTCGGGTGCCGTCCGGCCAGGTAGCTCAGTTGGTACGAGCGTCCGCCTGAAAAGCGGAAGGTCGCCGGTTCGATCCCGGCCCTGGCCACCACGGTTGTCCGGCGAACAACCATCAATTTCATATCTTCGACCCACCGGTTGCGGTGGGTCGAGCTGTGGGAACTTCGGTTCCTCATGGCCCTGTGGCGCAGTTGGTTAGCGCGCCGCCCTGTCACGGCGGAGGTCGCGGGTTCGAGTCCCGTCAGGGTCGCTCCAGGCGAAGCCCCGGTATCACATCGATACCGGGGCTTCGTCGTCGTCAGCCGTTCGCAGGCGGTGTCTGCTCGCCGTCCCACTCGCATCGCCGATCCGCACCGGGTGCGGTCCGGCTCGCTATCGTGAGGACACAAAACATGTTCTAGTGTGTGCCCTACACAACTAGTGGACATCTGTCCGAGCGACCTGGCCCTCCGAGCGAACCCCGAGGTGGAATGTGCGCATAGCTCTGTTGTCGTACCGGAGCAAGCCGCATTGTGGGGGTCAGGGGGTCTACGTTCGCCATCTCAGTCGCGAACTCGTCGCCCAGGGACACACCGTCGAGGTGTTCTCCGGGCAGCCGTACCCCGAGCTCGACCCCGGCGTGACGCTCACGAAGGTGCCCAGTCTCGATCTCTATCGCGACGACGATCCGTTCCGCACCCCGAAACCGGGTGAGTACCGCGACTGGATCGACGTCCTCGAGGTCGCCACCATGTGGACCGCCGGTTTCCCCGAACCGCGCACCTTCGGTCTGCGCGCCGCACGACTGTTGCGCGACCGCCTCGGCGACTTCGACGTCGTGCACGACAACCAGTCGCTCGCGTCCGGGTTGCTGCGCATCGCCGAGGACCTTCCCCTCGTTGCGACGATCCACCATCCGATCACCCGCGACCGCGAACTCGATCTCGCCTCCGCGACCACCCTCCGCCGTAGGATCACGCTCCGGCGCTGGTACGGATTCCTGCGCATGCAGGAGAAGGTGGCCCGGCAGATTCCCACGCTGCTCACGGTGTCGGAGAACTCGGCCGACGACATCCGCACGGCCTTCGGGATCGAATCCGAACGCATCCACACGATCCCGCTCGGCGTGAACACGGAGGTGTTCGCGCCGCGGAAGGACGAGCGCGTTCCCGGCCGGATCGTCTGCGTCGCGAGCGCCGACGCCCCGCTCAAGGGTGTTCCCACCCTGCTCGAGGCGGTCGCGAAGCTGCGCACCGAACGCGAGATCGAACTGGTCCTCGTCTCGAAGCTCGCCCCGGGCGGCGCCACCGAGAAGCTCATCGACGAACTCGCGATCGGCGACGTCGTGCGCACCGTCTCCGGGATCGACGACACCGAACTCGCCGACCTGCTCGCCTCCGCCGAGGTCGCGGCGGTGCCGTCGCTGTACGAGGGATTCTCGTTGCCGGCCGTCGAGGCGATGTCGTGCGGAACACCGCTCGTCGCGAGCCGCGCCGGGGCCATCCCCGAGGTCGTCGGGGACGCCGGTCTGCTCGTGCCCCCGGGCGACGCCGAACAGCTCGCAGCGGGGCTCGCGCGCCTGTTCGACGACCCGGCCGAGCGTCGGCGTCTCGGCGCGAAGGGCCGCGACCGGGTGCTCGAACGCTACAGCTGGGCGGCCGTGGCCGCGCAGACCGCCGCGATCTACGACAAGGCGATCGCCGCGCATCGAGAGGGGAAGAACGGATGCTGACCGTCGACTTCGACCGCCTGGGCGTCGTACCGGGGATACGCGCTCTCGACATCGGGGCCGGCGCGGGGCGCCACTCCTTCGAGCTGTACCGCCGCGGCGCGGATGTCGTCGCCTTCGACCAGAACGCCGACGACATGAAGGCCGTCGCCGACATGTTCGTCGCGATGGAACTCGAAGGCGAGGTCCCCGAGGGTGCGCTGGCCCGGGCCGAGGTCGGCGACGCGCTCGCGCTGCCGTACGCCGACGCGACCTTCGATCTCGTGCTCATTTCCGAGGTGCTCGAGCACGTGCCGGAGGACGAACGGGCCATCGCCGAACTCGTCCGGGTCCTCAAGCCCGGTGGTGTCGCGGCCGTGACCGTGCCGCGCTGGCTGCCGGAGAAGATCTGCTGGGCACTGTCGGACGCCTACCACGAGGTGGAGGGCGGGCACATCCGCATCTACAAGGCCGACGAACTCGCCGCGAAACTCGCCGCCGCGGGTCTCACTGTCTCGGGCACCGACCACGCCCACGCGCTGCACGCGCCGTACTGGTGGCTCAAGTGCGCCGTCGGCGTCGACAACGACGACAATCCGCTGACGAAGGCGTACCACCGGCTGCTGGTCTGGGATCTCATGAAGGCCCCGTGGATCACCCGCACGGCCGAGAAGATCCTCGATCCCGTTATCGGGAAGAGTGTCGTGTTCTACCTTGAGAAGCCGGGAAACGCCGGTGCGGCGCGGTGAATCCGCGCGCGTGACGGTGCCGTCGGTGCCGGGTGTTCTGTCGCCGGAACAGAGCCTGGCGACGGGCCGGGCCATCGCGCGGATGCAGGAGCCCTCGGGAGCCGTCCCGTGGTTCCCCGGTGGGCACATCGACCCGTGGGATCACATCGAATCCGCGATGGCGTTGACCGCCATCGGTTTACGTGAAGAGGCGGACGCCGCCTTCGAGTGGTCGCGGCGGACACAGCGTGCCGACGGGTCGTGGCCCATCCAGTTCCGCGGCGACATCGTCGAGAACCACGACACCGACAGCAATTTCACCGCCTACATCGCCGTGGGCGTATGGCACCACCATCTCGTGACGGGCGATCGCGGGTTCGCCGAGCACATGTGGCCGACGGTGCGGGCAGCGCTCGACCTTGTGGTCGACATGCAGTTGCCGGGCGGCCAGATCTCCTGGGCGCGAGGCGACGGCGGAATGTTCGACGAAGCGCTGCTCACTGGTTGCTCGAGTATCCACCAGAGTCTGTGGTGCGGTCTGCGGATCGCCGACCTGGTCGGTGAGGCGCAACCCGAATGGGAGGTCGCGCTGATCCGTCTCGGCCACGCTCTGCGTCGGCACCCCGAGGCGTTCACACCCAAGCCCGAGTACTCGATGGACTGGTACTACCCGATCCTCGGGGGAGCGGTGCGCGGCACCGACGCGCACGAACGGATCCGCGAGCGCTGGTCGGATTTCGTCGTCGACGGGCTCGGGATCCGTTGCGTCGACCATCGTCCGTGGGTCACCGGAGCCGAGACGTGTGAACTGGTCCTGGCGCTCGACGCACTCGGCCACGCCGGGCGTGCCCGCGAATTGTTCGCGGCCATGCAGCATCTGCGCGACCCGGACGGTTCGTACTGGACCGGTCTGGTCTACGCCGACGGCAAGCGGTGGCCGGTGGAGGTCAGTTCCTGGACCAGCGCAGCGGTGATCCTCGCCGCCGATGCGCTCTCGCGCACGACGGGAGGAAACGCGATCTTCCGGGATGCGGCGGCACCCGCCGACCAGGTGGGCGCCGACCGCTGCACCGAACGTTGCCCGGTGCTCGTCCCGTAGTTCAACTGCCGGGCAGGGATCCGACCGTGCCGGCGGTGCGTTCGAGGACGCGCAGCGAGGACGTCACCGACTTCTCGACGAACTCGCCGCTCTCCAGTGCGAGACAGTAGATCTCGTACGGAGGCCGGCCGCCGTCCTTCGGGTCGGGGAAGACGTCGTGGATGATCAGGGCGCCGCCGATGCGCACCCATCTCGCCCAGCCGTCGTAGTCCGCCCGGGCCGCCTCGCTGCTGTGTCCACCGTCGATGAACACGAACGATGCGGGGGTGCGCCAGAACGACGCCACCACAGGAGAATTGCCGACCACCGCGACGACGTGCGATTCGAGGTCGCCGTCGGCGAGGGTGTGCCGCAGCGCGCCGACCGTGTCGAGGCGGCCGGTGTGCGGGTCGACCAGCGACGGATCGTGGTACTCCCAGCCGGGCTGATGCTCTTCCGAACCGCGGTGGTGGTCGACGGTGACGATGGTGCCGCCGGTCGTCTTGGCCGCAGCTCCGAGATACACGGTCGAGCGGCCGCAGTAGGTGCCGATCTCGACGCCGACGCCGTCACCGAGATACTGCACCGCAGCCTCGTGCAGTGCGGTTCCCTCGTCCTGGGGCATGAAACCCGGTGTCGCCTCGGCGAGTTCGATCGCCTCGCGGGGCAGGGTGGTGCGGGACATCGGATGGATCTCCGTTCTTCTCGCGTGATGCGGTGTATCCCGAGTCACCCTACCGACCGATCGCGGCGTCCGATGCTCTCGGACACGACGGTGAGACTGTCGAGATCGCGGATCGCGGCGCACGACCGCTCGACCATCACCGCGAACATGCGGTCGCCGCGCTCGGTCCTCGTGGCGATCCGGCCCGTTCCGATCCGCTCGACCTGCACGTGCGTACCGTGCCACCGAGCACGGCCGAGAGTCGTTCGGGAGTCAGGTCGTCCACCGACAACTACAGATCGGTCATCGTGCGCTCCGGCCGGGGTTTGCGGGTAGAGGTGCGAAACGCTCGGGGTCGCGGGTCGTCCGCCACGCGGCGGCGACCGGGGCGAGCTCGGTGGGCTTGGCGCCGTTTCGGTGGGCGCCGCGTCGATCGGTCCGGAATGAGCACGGACCTGCGCGTCGTCCCTGAAACGGTGCAGTACCTGAGGATCCCAGCTGTTCGCACGCACGAGCACGTCACCACAGCCCTGCAGGTAGGTCGCGAGCCGTCCGGTCAGCTTCCGCGAACGAAAGATCCTCGGGCGTCGACTCGTCGACGGTCGCGAGGACCGACCAGATGCGATCTGTCGACCGGGCTACGACGGGACACGCCGTGCCGCCGCCACCGGACTCGTTGTACGGGGGACTGACGGAGATCACCGCGAATCTCCCACCTCGGCGAGCCAATGCGCGGTGATCGCTGTTTCATAGGCCATGACCACGGCTGTGGTCAGTGGATGTTCGGTATCCCGCGGTCGGCACAACGATTGGGGTCTCGGTTCAAGAACCGATTCCATCCGTTCCACAGTTCGTCGATGAGCTCGAGGAGCCGTTCACGAGAAGGCGTGAACTGGGTACTGGTTGTCATGGGCGGTGATCCTAGGAATGTGAACCGTCAGGTTCTGTGGGAGGAGGTTCTGCCCTGACCGGATGTGGCAAGACGATTTGTCGGCTGATTCGATCAGTGTCAATATTGATGGGTATCGATTCAAACTGATAGTGGTGACCTCTGCTGCGCACCACTGGTACGGGAACCTCTGACGGAGGACTGGGCCGCAGACCTGGCCCGGATGTTCAAGGCGATCGGAGACCCGGTACGCCTACGGCTGCTCAGCCTGATCGCCAGCCATGAGGGCGGCGAAAGCTGTGTCTGCGACATCAGCCCGGCCTTCGACCTGTCCCAGCCGACCATCTCGCATCACCTCAAGGTGCTGCGCGAGGCCGGCCTGCTCGACTGCGAACGCCGTGGCACCTGGGTGTACTACCGGGTGATCCCCTCTGCCTTGGCCCAGCTGTCGGCCGTCCTGTCCCCGGAACGGGGAGTCGTGCCCGGCTCGGACTGCACCGTGGTCGACGATGCCGCGGAGGCGACGCGATGACCGCGACGAACACCGAGCACCAGGCGGTCGTCGGGAAGATGTCGACCCTCGACCGGTTCCTGGCCGTGTGGATCGGCGCCGCCATCGTCGTCGGCCTGTTGCTCGGCCGGATGATTCCCGGCCTGGGTGAAGCGTTGAGTTTCATCGAGATCGACGGCATCTCCCTGCCGATCGCCCTCGGTCTGCTGATCATGATGTATCCAGTGCTGGCGAAGGTGCGCTACGACCGTCTCGACACCGTCACCGGCGACCGCAAGCTGTTGATCTCGTCGCTGATCCTCAACTGGGTCCTCGGCCCGGCACTGATGTTCGCGCTCGCCTGGCTGATGCTGCCGGATCTGCCCGAATATCGCACCGGCCTGATCATTGTGGGTCTGGCTCGCTGCATCGCGATGGTGATCATATGGAACGACCTCGCGTGCGGTGACCGGGAAGCCGCGGCGGTGCTGGTGGCGATCAACTCGGTCTTCCAGGTGATCATGTTCGCCGTGCTCGGCTGGTTCTACCTGTCGGTGCTTCCCGGCTGGCTGGGTCTCGAACAGGCCGCCCTGGATGTGTCGCCGTGGCAGATCGCCAAGTCGGTGCTGATCTTCCTCGGCATTCCCCTGGTCGCAGGGTTCCTCACCCGGCACTTCGGTGAGAAAGCCAAGGGCCGCACCTGGTACGAGGACACCTTCCTGCCGAAGATCGGGCCGTGGGCACTCTACGGGTTGCTGTTCACCATCGTGATCCTGTTCGCGTTGCAGGGCGAGCAGATCACCTCCCGACCGCTGGACGTCGTGCGGATCGCGCTGCCGCTGCTGGCGTACTTCGCGATCATGTGGGGCGGCGGATACCTGTTCGGCGCCGCGATCGGCCTCGGCTACGAACGCACCACCACCCTCGCGTTCACCGCGGCCGGCAACAACTTCGAGCTGGCCATCGCGGTGGCGATCGGCACCTTCGGGGTGACCTCGGGTCAGGCTCTGGCCGGGGTGGTCGGACCGCTCATCGAGGTCCCGGTTCTTGTTGCGCTGGTCTATGTTTCGCTTGCCCTGCGCAACCGTTTCGCCCGCCGCGAGTCGCCACAGGTACCCACATCGAGAGAGGGCTGATCCGTGAGCGCACCGAGTGTGTTGTTCGTCTGTGTCCACAACGCCGGCCGCTCCCAGATGGCTGCCGGGTTCCTCACCGCCCTGGCCGGGGACCGGATCGAAGTGCGCTCCGCCGGAAGCGCCCCGGCCGAGCAGGTCAATCCGGCCGCGGTCGCGGCGATGGCCGAGGTCGGCATCGACATCTCCACCGAGAATCCGAAGATCCTCACCACCGAGGCGGTGCAGGCATCGGATGTGGTGATCACGATGGGCTGCGGGGACACCTGCCCGGTGTTCCCCGGCAAGTCCTACCGCGACTGGGTGCTCGACGACCCGGCCGGGCAGGGCCTCGAAGCGGTGCGCTCGATCCGGGACGAGATCGAGGCCAAGGTCGAAGCCCTCATCGCCGAGTTGACCGCCCCGTCTTCCCCGCGCTGACAGGAGGCTCTTCGATGACGACGAACGTCGATGTCGTGGTGGTCGGCGGTGGGCAGGCGGGTCTGGCTGCCGGCTACTACCTGCGGCGGGCCGGGCACCGCTTCGTGATCCTCGACGACCAGGAACGGCCGGGTGGGGCGTGGCCGCACATGTGGTCCTCGCTGCATCTGTTCTCCCCGGCGGAATTCGCGTCCCTGCCCGGGTGGCCGATGCCCCGCTGGCCGGACGGATTCCCGCCTGCACGGCATGTCGTCGACTATCTCACCGCCTACGAAACCCGCTACGGCCTGCCGATCGAGCGGCCGGTGCGGGTGCAGGCGGTACGCCGCGACGGCCCTGATCTGCTGGTCGACACCGACCGCGGGCAGTGGCGGGCGCGGCGGGTGATCAGCGCCACCGGTACCTGGCAGCGACCGTTTCTGCCGAGCTATCCGGGCATGAATGTGTTCACCGGGCGGCAGTTGCACACCGTCGACTACCGTAGCGCGGCCGAGTTTACCGGCTCGGACGTCGTAGTGGTCGGGGGTGGCAACTCCGCGGCTCAACTCGTCGCCGAGATCTCCACCACCGCGAGAACCATCTGGGTCACCAACCGGCCCCCGCGGTTCCTGCCGGATGGCGTCGATGGCCGGGCCTTGTTCGAGCTCGCCTCCCGCCGTGCAGTGGCCCTGGCTGCCGGACGGACCGATCCCGGCGGCATCGCCGCCCTGGGGGACATCGTGATGGTCCCGGAGGTGCTTGCCGCCCGTGAGCGTGGCGTCATGACCGCGCTGCCGATGTTCGATCGGCTCACCCGGGACGGCATCGCCTGGGGACAGCGCCACCGAACCGCCGATGTCGTGCTGTGGGCCACGGGATTTCGGCCCGCCCTCGCACATCTGCGGCCGTTGCGGTTGCGCGATCACACCGGCACGGTGCCGGTCGCCGGCACCCGCTCGCTCAAGGAATCGCGCCTGCATCTGCTCGGCTACGGCGACTGGACCGGTCCCGGTTCGGCCACCATCCTCGGCGTCGGCCGCACCGCCAAGGCCACCGTCGCCGACCTCGACCTCGACCTCGACCTCGACCTCGACACCTGATCTGCGTGAAAGGACCTCGACCGTGAGCACACCCTCGGTGCTGTTCGTCTGCGTGAAGAACGGCGGAAAGTCCCAGATGGCCGCCGGCCTGATGCGGGCCGCCGCCGGCGACACCGTTACGGTGCACTCCGCCGGTACGAAGCCCGGTGCCGGCATCAATGCCCTGGCGGCCGAAGTGCTCCTCGAGGTCGGCGTCGACATCACCGGCCAGACCCCGACACCGGTCGACCCCGACCTGGTCCGCGACGTCGATCTCGTGGTCACCCTCGGCCGCGAAGCCCACCTCGAGCCGGTGGCCGGGACACAGTTCGAGAACTGGGACACCGACGAGCCGTCCGAGCGCGGCATCGTCGGCATCGAACGGATGCGGCTGGTCCGCGACGACATCGCCGCTCGTGTCACCGACCTTGCCGACCGGCTCCGTCGCTGAAGACACCGAGGTCGGCCACCCGAATCCGGTGGCCGACCTCGAGGGAAGCCGTTCAGCAGGACGGTGCGGCCGAAGCCTGCTGCGTGTCCTCGGCCGGGGCGGCGGTGCCGCAGCACATGCCACCCACGGCGGTGGCCGGATCGTCGAGATGCTGTGGGCTCGAGCCGAAGGTTTCCGAATCGGCGAGGACGGTGTAGACCTCCCACTTCTCCCCGGCCGGGCCGGTAACCCACACTTTGTCCTGGGTGGCGAAGCAGCAGGTGGTGCCGATCTCCTCCTCGGTGAACAGCCCTTCGTCGGTGAGGCGGGCGATTTCGGCGTGGACCTTCTCGCTCGATTCGACCTCCACGCCGAGGTGGTTGATGGTGCCGCCCTTGCCGGGGTTTTCGAGCAGGACCAGCTTCAGTGGCGGTTCGGCGATCGCGAAGTTCGCGTAGCCGGGCTCGAGCTTGGCCGGTTCGGTGCCGAACAGTTTCGTGTAGAAGGCGACCGCTTCTTGCAGGTCGTCGACGTTGAGGGCGAGTTGTGCGCGGGACATGTCAGCCTCCACCTGTGTGGCATATGTCGAAATACTGGACAGGTACAGGATGCGCCACCTTTTCGACATATGTCAAGTAAGTGGATAAGCTCGAACCATGCCGAAAGCCCTGCCCATGATCGACGTCAGCACCCCGATCTGCTGCGAACCGGTCTCGGCCGCACCCATGAGCGACAACGCAGCTCTCGAACTCGCACTACGCCTGAAGGCCCTGGCGGACCCGGTCCGCATCAAGCTCATGTCGATCCTGCTCACCGCCGACGGCGGTGAAGTGTGCACCTGCGATCTCGCCACCGACATCGGCTTGGCCGAATCCACTGTCAGTCACCACCTCGGGCAGCTGCGCAAGGCCGGCATGGTCGTATCCGAACGCCGCGGGATGAACGTCTTCTACCGTGCCCGCGCCGAGTCCCTCGAAGCCCTGCGGATGGTGCTGGACCCGAACTGTTGTCGCTGATCCCGACGTGGTGTCGATTACCTGCCATATGGCCCGGAAGGACGTACATCGAGCAGAAAATCGGGGGTTGGGCGCGCAGCGGCCTTGGTTGGGTCGCTGGTCCGGTGAAGACTGTGTGCAGGACGACGGCGTCGGCCACGCGTCCCGCCAGGTCGAGCGTGCGCTCGCCGAGCGCGACCATGAGGATCGGGATGCGGTCGACGTCCTCGGCGGTGCGTCGCAGATACGGGAAGTCGCCGGCTGGGCCGTGCCGGTCGACGACTGCGTCACCGCGCCACAGCGTCCGGAGCAGATCGACGGTGTCCTCGAGCCGCGCCGACGTCACGCGAGGCAGACCCATGAGAGCGAACAGCACGTCGAAGCCGCGGCCGAGCCCGAGGGCGTAGCGGCCGCGGCTCAACCGGTGCAGTGTGGTCGCCATCGTCGCTGTGACGAGGGGATGGCGGGTGTGCGGATTGGTCGCTGCAGTGCCGATCCCGAGCGTGCGGCTCGTCGCGGCGGCCGCACCGGCCAGCGCTGCCGCGTCCTTGGTGTCGAACCGTTCCGACAGGAAGACCGAGCCGAGACCGATGCGTTCGGCGACGGCGATCTCGTCGAGCAGCGCCCTCGGGTCGTCGGCGTGCCCGGCGAGGCCGTAGAACCCGAGTTCCGGACAGTCCGGCTCCGGTACGGATCCGCCGGGGATGCTCACGAGCGGGCCGCCGCCTTCCGTCGCTGCAGCACGCTGCCCACTGCGTTGTCGAGCTTCGAGCCCAGCGGCCAGCCCACGTAGTGACACAGGAACAGGGCGATCTCGCGGAGCTGCTGCTCGTCGAGTTCCTCGTTCTTCAGCGCCGCTTCGATCTGGATCTCGGCGATGTCCGGGGCGCCCTGCGCGGTGAGTGCCCCGAGCAGCAGCAGTCGCCGATCACGAATGGTCAGCCCGGGCCGGGTCCAGATGTTCGCGAACAGGTGGTCGGCGGTGACGGCGAAGTGCTCACCGGGACCGTCCTGCATCTCCCAGCCGTAGACCTTGGACATCATCTCCAGGCCGCGGCGGCGGGTCTCGTCGGTCATGCGTGCTCCTTCCGGGAACGGGTCCGTGCGATCTCTCCCGTGCCGACTCCGAGGCCGGGGCCGAGGTCGGACAGCGCCCGGGCTCCGAGCGGCAGATCGACTCCGAGGCGATCGCCGAGATCGAGTGCCAGCGCGAGATCCTTCTCACCCAGGGCGCGCACGCGCGAGAAGATCGGGAACCAGGAGTCGTCCTCCGCGAGAGGAGATGTGGTGTCGCGCCACATGATCGAACCGGCGCCGCGGGTGATCGCGTCGGTGTGCCGGACGACCTTGCCGAGCTCGGTGATGTCGATGCCCGCGGTCTCGGCGAGTCGTTGTGCCTCCGTCGCCGCGGTGAACGCGATGAAGTGGAGCAGGTTGCGGGCGAGCTTCATCCGGGTTCCCGCCCCGACGGGACCCGCGTGCACGACCAGCGACGCGAAGGTGCCGAACGGTTCCTCGATCTTGGCGAAGCCGTCGTCGGTCGCGCCGACCATCACGGCGAGAGTGCCGTTCTTCGCACCGCCGGCGCCGCCGCTGACCGGTGCATCGACGAAGTCGACTCCCTTCTCGGCACACTTCGCGGCGAGCTCGACGGCGGTGGTGTCGGAGATCGTCGAGTGCACCGCGACGACCGTGCCGGGCCGGGCCGTCGCGAGCAGTCCGTTCGGACCGGTGACGACGTCGCGGACCTGGGCGTCGTCGAGGACGGTCACGCACACGAGGTCGCAGTCGGCGGCCAGCTCCGCCGGGCTCGACGCCGCCGCGGCGCCCTTGTCGGTGAACGGGCTCATCGCCTCGGGCACCACGTCGAGCACGGTGAGGCCTCCGGGTCGGGTGAGCAACCGCTCGGCCATCGGTGCCCCCATGTTGCCCAGCCCGATGTAACCGACCCGGCCGATCATGGAGTCGGTCACGAGCGGATCACCTGCCCGCCGTCGACGTTGAAGATCTGCCCTGTGACCCAGGCGGCCTCGTCGGAGAGCAGGAACAGGCACATGCCGACGAGATCGTCGGGAGTGCCCATGCGCTTGAGCGGCAACTGCTTCACCATGTCGGCGACCATATTCGCGGGGGTGGTGGTGCGGGTCGCCTCGGTGTCGATGGGGCCGGGGGCGATCGCATTGATGCGGATGTTCGACCCGCCGAGCTCGACGGCGAGTTGCTGTGTGAGACCGTTGATCCCGACCTTCGCGAGCCCGTAGAAACCCGAGTACAGCCAGGCCGCCGTCGACGACTGGTTGACGATCGACCCGCCGTTCTTGGTCATGTGCGGCCACACTGCGCGGGTGACGTTGAGGGCGCCGTCGAGGTTCACGCTCATGAACTTCTTGTAGTAGTCCCACGGAACCGTCAGCAGCAGATCGAGTTTCATGCCGCCGTAGATGGCGGCATTGTTGACCACGTGGTCGATGCCGCCGTAGGTCTCGACGGTCGACACGGCGAGTGCCTCGGCGGAGGCGGGGTCGGAGACATCGACCGACGTGAAGCTCGCGATGCCGCCGTCGGCGACGATCTGTTTGGCGACCTGCTCGCCGAGTTCGGCATCGATATCGGCGACCACCACGTTCGCGCCCTCGGCGGCGAGCGCACGCGCGTACGCCTCGCCGATCCCCTGGGCGGCGCCGGTGACGATCGCGGTGCGACCGGTGAAACGTGCCATCGGAAAAGTCCTTTCGGAAGTTCGGGTCAGCTCGCGGGTTCGGCGACGAGCTTGGTCTCCAGGTATTCCTCGAAACCGGCCACACCCATCTCGCGGCCGATCCCGGACTGCTTGTAGCCCCCGAACGGGGCGTCGGCGGCGTACCAGATGCCGCCGTTGACGCCGAGCGTGCCGGTCCGTACACCTGCGACGATCCGCGCGATGCGGTCCGGATCGGTGCCGTACACCGAACCCGAGAGGCCGTAGGGGGAGTCGTTGGCGATGCGGATCGCGTCGTCGTCGCCGTCGTGAGGGATGATCACGAGCACCGGGCCGAAGATCTCCTCCCGCGCTGTACGCGCGGAGTTGTCGAGGCCGGCGATGAGGGTGGGTTCGACGAAGAATCCCCGCTCGTGTTCGGCGGGACGTCCGCCGCCGGCGACGATCGTGCCGCCTTCCTCGACGGCGAGGCGGATGAAGCCCTCCACCCGCTGTCGCTGCTTCTCGGAGATGAGCGGCCCGCACACCGTGCCGGGATCGCGCGGGTCGCCGGGCCGGATGCCGCTCATGGACTTCGCGGTCAGGGCCACCGCTTCGTCGTACCGTTCGCGGGGAACGAGCAGACGCGTGGTGATCGCGCAGCCCTGGCCGGCATGCGTGCACACGGTGAAGGCCGCCATCGAGCAGGCGCCGCGCAGGTCGGCGTCGTCGAGGACGATGAACGCCGACTTGCCGCCGAGTTCGAGGAAGACCTTCTTGAGGTTCTCTGAGGCTGCGCGCATCACGGCCCGGCCGGTCGCGGTGGAACCGGTGAACGAGATCAGGTCGACGCGCGGATCCTCGCTCAGCTGTGCGCCGAGCCTGTGGTCGCTCGAGGTGACGATGTTCAGCACTCCCGGCGGGATGTCGGTCTCCTCGGCCGCGATCCGCCCGACCAGGGCCGCACACCACGGGGTGTCCGGGGCGGGCTTGAGCACCACGGTGTTCCCGGCGGCGAGAGCGGGCCCGAGCTTGGCGAAGTTGATCTGGTGCGGGAAGTTCCACGGCGTGATCGCGCCGACGACCCCGACCGCTTCCTTGAGCAGATAGCGGTGGGTGGGGATACCCATGGGGGAGGCGTTGCCGAGATCCTGCGTCCACGCGTAACTTTCGGCGAGGTCGGCGAAGTAGAGCAGATCGTCGATGGGGCCTTCGAGATGCGCGGCGCTCGTGAGGAATCGGGGAGCGCCGACCTCGGCGATGGTGATCTCCCGCAGTTCCTCGATGTGCTCGCGCAGAGCGTCGCGCAACTGACGGAGGCAGCGGGCCCGGAAGGCGTGGTCGCGTGACCAGTCGGTGTCGTCGAAGGCGCGACGCGCGGCCGCGATCGCGGCGTCCATGTCGGTGGCGGTGCCCTCGGCCGCGTGGCCGAGCAGTTCTTCGGTGCTCGGATCGGTGATCGCGAAGGTGCCTCCGCTGCCGGGTACGAGCTTGCCGTCGATCAGAAGGGCGGAGCTGTCGGTAGGGCGAAGTGTCATCAGACGTTCCCTCGGTTCTGGACAGGTGTCTGGACTATAGTTCGGCGACGCGATCGAATGCAACGGTTCGTCCGAAACGGACGAAACCGGTGTCGTGTGCGAGGAATTCGACGAATCTCGCACACAACACCGGTCTCGACGAGGGTCCGGTGGTCTCCGGTCAGAACACGCGCAGTCCGAGGCGTCGCCGCGTGCGCAGATCGAGCAGATAGGACTTCCACAGCAACGGCCATACCCACGGCGTGACGCGGTGCAGGCGCCGGACCGCCACGAGATAGCGGTCGAAGCGTCGCTGGTCGTCGGCGGTCCACGGGTAGTGCATGAGGTCGCGGAACTCCGGCGGCAGTGCACCGCGGGTGATCAGTTCGAACGACCTGCCGAGCACCCGGTGGATCCCCCGGCCCAGACGCCCGAGACGCACCTCGAGGAACGCGAGATTGCAGAGTTCGGTGAGATACTCGCGCACCTGCGCGTTCATGGAGATGTCGGCGACGCCGGCCTTCCACAGTTCCTCGTACTCCTCGCGGGTCGTGGGCCACGACTCCGGCCGGACGTTCAGTGTCGTCGCGAGGGTCGCGCCGTCGCGGAGGATCCGGGCGTACTGCTCCTCGGTGAGCGGGCCATACAGGAACTCGTGCTGGTCGATGAAGTACTTGAGCAGGCAGACGGCGACCCACAACTGCAGGGCGGGGGAGTTGGCGCTGTAGCGGACCTCCGCGCCGGGTGACGACGTGACCCGGGCGTGGATCTTCCGTACCGACTCGCGGACGAAATCGCGGTCGGCCTCGGTGCCGAACACTGCGACCGCCAGATAGGTGCCGGTCGTGCGGGCCCGCTTGACCGGATGGAGATCGGCGCGGCCGGAGTCGACCGTGCTGTCGACGACGCCCTGGCCGACGCGGGGATGGGCGAGCTGCATGATGACGTTGGCGGCGTTGATCGTGCCACCGAGCGGTGAGACGAGATCGCCGAGAGTGTCGATCGTCCGCATGACCCCTCCATCTGAAGACGGACGTGTTCAGTTGATGCGTGCCACTCTAGCGCGTCTTCGTGGGGTCGAGGGATGCGCCGGCCAGAACTCCGCGCACGACCGTCTCGTAGATGTGGTCGAGATCGAGCTCGTCGCCCAGGAAGCCGCTGCTCTGGAGGACCGCGAAACCGTGCAGGGCCGCGAACATGCCGACCGCGGCCTCGAGCGTCTCCTCCTCCGGAACGCCGCAGGATGCGAGCATCGTGCGCAGAGCGACGTTGGCGTCCAGTGCGGCGGCGAGCAGACCGTCGCGGTCGACCGGTGCGGTGGTCAGTGCTTCGTAGCGGCGGGGATGTTCGACGGCCCAGGTGTGGTGGGCGTCGATCAGGGCGCGAAGCCCGTCGACGCCGCTGCGGCCCATCGCGACCTCGCGCAGATACGCCCCGAGATCGCTCATCGCGCGGATCTGCACGGTCGCCCGTACGTCGTCGAGATTGCGGACGTGGTTGTACAGCGAGGCCGTGACGATTCCCAATCGCGACGAGAGAGTGCTCATCGTGAGCTGTTCCCATCCCAGCTCGTCGACGATCCCGAGCGCTGCTGCGACGACCTTGTCGCGGGTCAGTGTCCGCCGACGCGCGGGTCGGGAATTGTCGTCTGCCATGGAAGCAGTCTAAGGGGCTTCCATTCCAAACGAAGGTGAGTAGTTTATAAACGAATGCCATTCGTACAATCCCACGAGAGCGGCTTCATGACGACTTCACCCACAGATCTCAAGAACCCCGACGTCTTCGCCCAGGGGGTCCCGCACGATTACTTCTCCGAACTCCGGCGCACCTGTCCGGTCCACCGCCAACCCGAGGAGGGCGGCGCGGGCTTCTGGGCCGTCACCCGGCACGCCGACGTCATCGCGGTCTCCCGCGACAGCGCGACCTTCTCCTCGGCGCTCGGAACCACCCAGATCGACGATTTCGACGAGGAGACACGCCTCAAGCAGGCGTCCATGCTGCTCAACCTCGACCCGCCGGAGCACACCCGCCTGCGGCAACTCGTGAGCCGAGGGTTCACCCCGCGCATGGTGAAGACGCTCGAGGAGCGCATCCGGCGAACGTGCGAACGCACCGTCGACGCGGCGATCGAGGCCGCGCGCGACGGCACGGTGATCGACATCGTCCCGGCGATCTCGGCACCACTGCCACTGGAGGTGATCGCAGCGCTGCTCGGCGCACCGGCCGAGGACGTCGGGAAGCTGTACGACTGGTCGAACCGCATGATCGGTTGGGCCGACCCCGAATATGGCACCACTCAGGAGGACGGCGAGCTCGCCGCCGCCGAGATCTTCCTGTACGCCAACGAGATCGCTGCACAACGACGTTTCGAACCGCGCGACGACATCGTCTCGAAGCTGGTGTGTCCCGACGAGAACGGCGACACGCTGTCCGAGATGGAGTTCGACATGTTCTTCGTCCTGCTCGTCATCGCGGGCAACGAGACGACGCGCAACGCGATCTCGGGCGGGATGCAGGCGTTCGTCGACCATCCCGAGCAATGGCGCCGGTTGCAGGACGATCCCGGTCTGATCGACAACGCCGTGGAGGAGATCCTGCGCTGGGTCACCCCCGTGGTGGGCTTCCGCCGCACGCCCACCTGTCCGGCGTCGATCGGCGACCAGCACGTCGAACGGGGCGACAAGGTGATCATGTACTACCCGAGCGCGAACCGCGACGAGGAGGTCTTCGACGACGCGCACGTCTTCGACATCGGGCGCGAGCACAATCCGCACGTCGCCTTCGGGGGGACGGGTGTGCACTTCTGTCTCGGGGCACATCTGGCGCGGCTCGAACTGCGGATCGTGTTCGAGACCCTCGTTGCCCGTATCGACCGGGTCGAACCTGCCGGCGAACCGCGGCGGTTGCGGTCGAACTTCATCAACGGCGTCAAGTCCATGCCCGTCCGTATCCACCCACGAGAGCGCTGAATTCGCCGAATGAACGCGCTGCGGGCATTGCCGACCCCCTCCAACCGTAGTAATGTCCAGACACGTGTCCAGAAACGTGAATCTCGAATCGACCCGTCGCCGCCTGACCGAGAAGCAGGCCGACACGGTTGCGAGGCTCACGCAGGCCGCGGTCGAGGTGCTCCGCGAGGAGGGATTCACGGGGTTGACGGTGCGTATGGTCGCCGCCCGTGCCGGTGTCGCCCCGGCCACCGCCTACACCTACTTCTCGTCCAAGGAACACCTCGTCGCCGAGGTGTTCTGGCGTCGCTTGGCCAACGCTCCCACGGCCGACGCCGAGAGCACGAGCCGTGCCGATCGGGTGGTCGCGGTGCTGAGGGGAATCGCGCTGCTGTTGGCCGACGAACCCGAACTCGCGGCCGCCGTCACCAGTGCACTGCTCGGTCACGACCCCGATGTCGAACACCTGCGTGCGCGCATCGGACTCGACATCCGTCACCGGATCTCGGCAGCGCTCGGCACCGACTCCGATCCCGACGAACTCGAAGCACTCGAACTGCTCTACGCCGGCGCGCTGGTCCGGGCCGGTATGGGCTACGGCACCTACGAGAAACTCGCCGACAGGCTGGAGACATCCGCCCGACTTCTATTGGAGTGATCCATGATCCAGGCATCCCCGGGCTCCGCGTCGCACGCAGGGCCCGCTTCGCCCGATCCACCGACGCTCGCCCCCGTGATCTTCAACCCGTACGACTACGCCTTCCACGAAGACCCGTATCCCACCTACCGCCGCCTCCGTGAAGAGGAACCGGCCTACCACAACCCCGACCTCGGGTTCTGGGCCCTGTCCCGCCACGCCGACGTCGTCGCGGCCTTCCGCGACAACACCCGGCTCTCGAGCGCCAACGGTGTCTCGCTCGATCCGTCCGCCTACGGGCCCAACGCCCACAAGGTGATGTCCTTCCTCGCGATGGACGACCCGCGCCACATGCGCATGCGTCGGCTCGTCTCCAAAGGATTCACTCCGCGGCGCGTCGCCGACCTCGAGGAACGCATCCTCGAACTGACCCTGCGCTATCTCGAACCCGCGGTGGAGGCAGGGGAATTCGACTGGATCTCGGAGTTCGCGGGCAAGCTGCCCATGGACGTGATCTCCGAACTCATGGGCGTACCCGAATCCGACCGCAGTGAGATCCGCCGCCTCGCCGACCTCGTCGTCCACCGCGAGGAGGGCGTGCTCGACGTGCCGGTCGCCGCGATGGAGGCATCGCTGCACCTCGTCGGCTACTACGCCGACATGCTCGCCGAACGCCGGAAGAAGGACACCTCCGACCTCACGTCGGCGTTGCTGGCCGCCGAGATCGACGGCGACCGGCTCACCGACGACGAGATCATCGGCTTCATGTTCCTCATGGTGGTCGCAGGCAACGAGACCACCACGAAACTCCTCGGCAACGCCCTCTACTGGGGAGCGCACAACAAATCCGAGGTGGCGCAGGTACTCCGCGATCCCGCTCGCGCACCGCAGTGGGTGGAGGAGACCCTCCGCTACGACACTTCGAGCCAGATCGTCGCCCGCACCGCCGTCGCCGACATCGAACTGCACGGCGCCACCATCCGGTCCGGCGACAAGGTACTGCTGCTCATCGGATCCGCCAACCGCGATTCCGACGTCTTCGACACCGCCGACGACTTCCGCATCGGACGCGACAGCTCCCAGAAGATCGCCAGTTTCGGTGGGGGAGTGCACTTCTGTCTCGGCGCACATCTCGCCCGCCTCGAGGCGAACATCGCGCTGGAACAGTTCGCCCGGCGCGTCGCCGACTACGAGATCGACGAGGACCGCTGTGAACGTGTCCATTCCACCAATGTCCGAGGCTTCGCGGCCCTTCCTGTAGAGGTCACCGAACGACATGCCTAGATTCGAACCCCATCCCGAACGCCGTCCCGCGCTGGTCGCCGGAGCCTCCTCCGGAATCGGTACCGCCACCGCCTACGCGCTCGCCGAGGCCGGGCACCCCGTCGCGCTCGGGGCGCGCCGCGTGGAGGAGTGCGCGGCGATCGCGGAGAAGATCCGCGGCGAGGGCGGCGAGGCCTTCGCCCACTTCCTCGACGTGTCGTCCACCGAATCCGTCGGCGAGTTCGTCGCCGCGGCCGAGGAGGCCCTCGGCCCCGCCGAGATCGTCGTCTCGGGAGCGGGCGACATGGATTTCGCGTTGCCGCACGAGATGGATCCCGACCGGTTCGCCTTCCAGGTGAACGTGCACCTGATGGGCACGCAACGTCTGGCCCATCGTGTGCTGCCCGGCATGATCGACCGGAAACGCGGCGACTTCGTCGTGATCGGATCCGACTGTGCCGTGCTTCCCCGGCCCTGGATGGGTGCCTACAACGCCGCCAAGACCGGCCTCGAAGCGCTCGTCCGCGAGATGCGGATGGAACTCGAGGGTACGGGTGTCCGCGCATCGGTCGTGCGCCCAGGGCCGACGCAGACCGGTGCCGGCATGACCGCGCCGGCGGAGGTCCTCGAACCGATGCTCGAGGACTGGGGCACATGGGGTTTCGCCCGACACCCCTACTTCCTTCGTGCATCCGACATCGCCGCGGCCGCGCTCTCGGTCGTCTCGGCCCCCCGCGGCGCCCACATCGTGCTCATCGAGGTTCAACCCGAAGCGCCCCTGCGGAAGGACAATCCATGACCACACTCGTCGAGCCCCGGCGTGTGTCCGGCGGCGAACACGAACACGGCCACCTCGAGGAACTGCGCACCGATCCCATCGCGCTCATGCGCCGGGTACGTGAGGAGTGCGGCGACGTCGGGGTCTTCCAGCTCGCCGACAAGAAGGTCGTACTACTCTCCGGTGCGGAGGCCAACGAGTTCTTCTTCCGTGCCGCGGACGAGGATCTCGACCAGCAGGCCGCCTATCCGTTCATGAAGCCGGTCTTCGGTGAGGGCGTCGTCTTCGACGCCAGCCCCGAACGCCGCAAGGAGATGCTGCACAACTCGGCGCTGCGTGGCGAACAGATGCGGGGCCACGCGGCGACCATCGACCGCGAGGTGCAGGACATGGTCGCCGGCTGGGGCGACGAAGGCGAGATCGACCTGCTCGAATTCTTCGCCGAAATGACGATCTACACGTCGTCGGCCTGCCTGATCGGCAAGAAGTTCCGCGACCAGCTCGACGGACGATTCGCCCACCTCTACCACGACCTCGAGAAGGGCACCGACGCACTGGCCTTCGTCGATCCCTACGCGCCGATCGAGAGTTTCCGGCGACGCGACGAGGCCCGCCGCGGACTCGTGGCACTCGTGCAGGAGATCATGGACGGACGCATCGCGAACCCGCCGCAGGGCAAGGAGGACCGCGACATGCTCGACGTCCTCGTCTCCATCAAGGACGAGGACGGCAAGGAACGGTTCAGTGCCGACGAGATCACCGGCATCTTCATCTCGATGATGTTCGCCGGCCACCACACCACCTCCGGCACGGCGGCCTGGGCGCTCATCGAACTGCTGCGCAACCCCGAGTACATGCAGCAGGTCACGGCAGAACTCGACGTCCTGTACTCCGACGGTGAGAGCGTGAGCTTCCATGCACTGCGGCAGATCCCGGTGCTCGAAGCGGTGCTCAAGGAGACACTACGCCTGCACCCGCCGCTGATCCTGCTTCTTCGGGTCGCGCGCGATGACTTCGAGGTCGCCGGATACCGGATCTCGGAGGGCGATCTCGTGGGTGCGACACCGGCGATCTCCAACCGGATCCCGGAGGACTTCCCGGATCCCGATGCCTTCGATCCCGGCCGCTACATCGACCCCAATCAGGAGGACATCGTCAACCGGTGGACCTGGATTCCGTTCGGGGCGGGTCGGCACCGCTGTGTGGGAGCGGCGTTCGCGCTCATGCAGCTGAAGGCGATATTCTCGGTTCTGCTGCGCGACTTCGAGTTCGAACTGTCCCAGCCGCCCGAGACCTACCGCAACGACCACTCGAAGATGGTGGTCCAGCTCGAACAGCCGTGTGCTGTGCGGTACCGACGTCGCACCCGGGCGGCGTCCGGCACCGGCACAGCGACGCAGGAGTGAGGTTCGGATGAGGATCGAAGCAGATCTCGATCTGTGTCAAGGACACGCGATGTGCTCGATGGAAGCCCCGGACGTCTTCGCCGTCGCCAAACGGGGTGAGGTGGAGGTCCTCCTCGATCCCGTGCCGGAGGAGATGCATGCCGACGTACGAGCAGCTGTGAAGTACTGCCCCACCCAAGCCCTTCGCATCGTCGAAGACTGAGGACCAGGAGACAGGATGGCCACGTTCGATCGTGCCGAGCTCGACGAGATGATCACCCGCTGGGTCGACGCCAACAAGCGCGCCGAGGCCGAAGGCGACTGGAAGCCTTTGGCCGACATGTACACCGAGGACGCCACCTACGGCTGGAACTACGGCCCGAAGGACGAGTTCATGGCCGTGGGACGCGAGGAGATCCGCGACCTCGCGCTGGGCCAGGAGATGGACGGGCTCGAAGGCTGGCAGTATCCCTACCAGCAGTTCGTCGTCGACGACCGCTCCGGCGACGTGATCGGCTTCTGGAAGCAGATCGCCGACAGGACCCGCGAGAACGGCGAGCACTACGCGGTGCACGGTATCGGCGGGAGCTGGTTCCGGTACGGCGGCAACTTCCAGTGGTCGTGGCAGCGCGACTTCTTCGACTTCGGCAACGTCTCGCACCTGTTCCTCGAGATGATCACGGCGAACGCGCTCTCCGACGGCATGCAGAAGCGGATCGAACGGTCTACGGGGAAGAAGCGGCTCCCCGGTTGGTACCGGGTCGGCGAGTCGCCGGTTCCGTTGTGGTGACCGGCGTGGACACCGGCGGATCGTTCGCCGCGCTCTCCCGCACCGCTCTCGCTGTGCTCGTCCCCGAACTGTTGCTGTGCGGTCAGCTCATCGACCGTTCGGGGATGGCGCATCTGATCTCGGCATTCGGTCGGGAGGGCATGGCGGAGGTGGCCATCGAGGAATGGCAGGCGTCCTCACCGTGGTACACGCGCCGCATGCAGCGTGCCCTGAAGTTCGAAGGCGACGACGTCGTCACGATCTTCAAGGGCATGCAGCTCGACATCGGGGCGCCCCCGCAGTTCATGGACTTCCGTTATCGCGTCCACGACCGCGACCACGGCGAGTTCTGGCTCGACCACTGCGGGGCGCTGATGGACGTCGAGCCGCTCGGCGACGCCTACGTGACCGCGATGTGCCACGACATCGAGGACCCGACCTTCGACGCCACCGCGCTCGCCACCAATCCGCACGCCCGGGTCCGGCCGATCCATCGGCCGCCCCGTGCGCCGGCCGACCGGCACCCGCACTGCGCGTGGACGGTCACGATCGACTCCTCGTACGACCCACCGGCTGTCGAACCGCACACCGAAGCGCTCGGCCGGACCGCGGCCGTGGCACTCGAGCTGAGCCCGATCGACCACGATGGAGAGGGGAGACACGACTATTCGGGTCCCCTCCTCGCAGACCTCCGGTTCGACGAGTTCTCGAAGCCGGCCCTGGTACGCATCGCCGAGGAGGTGTGCCTGCAGCATCACCTGCTCGCTCTCGGCTTCCTCATGAGTGTGCGCAAACGAACCGACGAGCAGTCTGCGATCGAGCTGACCCGCAAGCAACTCACGGGTATCGCCGGCATCACGTCCGAGCGCATCCGTACCGCGCTGGGATTGCCGCGCTCGTTCGCCGGCCTGTCGGTGGTGCTCGATGTACACCCGATGCTGGCACCGGACCGGTATGTCGATCGGGTGATCTGTTTCGACGACGCGCTGGGTCTCCGGATCAATCGGCGAGGTGGCGCCTTCGACGACGGGTCCTGGCCCACCTTGATCGACGCCGAACACCTCGGCCCGCTCGACGCCCTGGTGCGCGGTGTGGACCCGCACTTCACCACCCGCCTGGTCTCTGCGACCGACGAGGCTCTCGTCGTCGAGGTGTTCCGTGACGAATCCCCGGCGAAGGAGTGCGACGAGGTCGCCATCACGCGCTTCAGTACGGGTTCGTCCTTCGTCTTCGAAGATCGGGGAATCCCCCTCCCGCTCACCGTTGTCTGACCACGCTCCAGGAGAGCCCTTCGTGAATAGTGCGCTGTCCCGCCGTACCTTCCTGCGGGGAACCGTCGTCGGCGGTGCGGCCGTTGCCGCGTTGTCGTTGTCCCCGATCCCACGCGCACGCGCCGAGGTCACCGAGGAGCGCCATCGGGCGGTCGTCGTGGGCAGCGGATTCGGCGGTGCGATCACCGCGCTGCATCTCGGCCGGGCCGGTGTGCAGACGCTCGTCCTCGAACGTGGGATCCGCTGGCCCACCGGGCCGAACGCCGAGACGTTCCCTCACATGCTGCAACCGGACCGGCGGATGTCGTGGTTGTCGCCCGCCCCGGTGATGACCGGTACTCCGCCGATCCCGACCGAACCGTTCACCGGGCTCATCGAACGGGTTCCGGGGAACGGTATGGACGTCATGTGCGGCGCGGGGGTCGGCGGGAGTTCGCTGGCCTATCACGGCATGACCGTGCAACCCGACGGGCAGCGATTCTCCGATTCGGTGTCCTCGCGTATCGACTACGACCTGCTGGCCTCCGACCACTATCGGCGGGTGGCACGGGTGCTGAGGGTCGCGACCATTCCGGACGATCTGCTCGACCACGATCGGTACCGGTCCTCACGCCAGTTCCTGGACCGTGCAGGTTCGCAGGGCTACGACACCTTCAGAGTGCCGATGTGCATCGACTGGGACTTCGCGCGACGGGAGCTGACCGGGGAACTGAAACCGTCCTACACGACGGGCGACGTCATCTACGGAGTCAACAACGGCGGTAAGTTCTCGGTCGACGTCACCTATCTCGCCGAGGCGGAACGCACGGGGCACGTCACGGTCGCGCCGCTGCACCGGGTCGGCGACATCGAGCGTGCTCCGGACGGCACCTGGATCGTGCACGTGGACCGGATCCACACGGACGGAATGGTTCTCGAACGCAAGCGGATCCTCGCACAGTCGCTGTTCCTCGGTGCCGGATCGGCCGGCACGACCCGTCTCCTCGTGAAGGCGAAGGCGAAGGGGCTCGTCCCCGATCTTCCCGACGGCGTCGGAACGGGATGGGGCAACAACGGCGACCGGGTGTTCGCCGTGACGAGCCCGCTCGTCAGTCCCGGCGACCATCAGGGCGGGCCCGCCTGTGTGGGTATGCGCGACTACACCGATCCCGCCGGCCCGTTGATGATCGTCACCGGCCCGGTGCCGTTCCCCGTCGATGTGGGAACGACCACGATGATCGGTCTGGGGATCGTCGACGGCCGAGGAGTCTGGCACTACGACGCCGGCCGCGACGATGCGGTCCTGAACTGGGATCAGGCCTACGACCGGGAACTCACCCGCGCCATCGAGGCCCGCATCCGGCGGATCGCGGGACCGGCCTCGATCGTCGTCGACGTCAACGCCGTCGACATCAACACCTTCCATCCGCTCGGTGGTGCGCCGTTCGGGACGGTGTGCGACGACGCCGGTCGCGTGCACGACCAGCCCGGCCTGTATGTGGTGGACGGCGCGAAGATTCCGGGATCGACCGGGGCGTGCAATCCGTCGATGACGATCGCGGCGCTCGCCGAGTACGGCGCCGATCGGATCGTCTCTCGCGACCTGGATCGCGTGTTCTGACCCGATGGGTGGTTCCGGTGGCCCCGATGGGTGGTTCCGGTGGCCGGGCCACCGGAACCGTTCCGGCTGTCAGCCTTTCGCAGCCGACAGGCCGGCGCGACGCCCGAAGAAGCTTCCGTCGCCCAGCGACGTGCCGCTCGCATACCCCCACGCGCACACACCCGACGTGCAGCGACCCGCAGCGAACAGGCCGGGGATCGGATCGCCGGACACGTGCAGCACCTCCGAGTTCACCGAGGTGCGCAGACCGCCGAGCGTGAAACCTGCTGTGCAGTTGCGCAGATCGAGCGCCGCGATCGGGCTGCCGATGGGCTTGACCCACTCGCTCTTCTTGCCCAGCACCGGATCGCTGCCGTTCTCGGCGTGCCTGTTGTAGACCTCGACGGTCGCCTGCAACGTCCCCACCGGCAGCTCCATGTCGGATTCGAGTTCGGCGACGGTCTCTGCGACCCACTTCGGACGGAACCGGAAGAAGGGCGTCGAACTCGTTGCCGCACAACCCTCCTCGTACGCCTGTTCGTCGATGATCAGATAGGCCTGGTTGTCGTTCTTCAGCAGCGTGAGCTGACCGATACGGCCCGGATAGGTGTCCTCGGGGACGTACCGCTGACCGCGGCCGTTGACGAGGATGCCGCGGGCCATCAATTGCGGGTCGCCGAAGAAGGCGACCTCGGTGGCGTCCATGTGCGCGAGATCGGCGCCGAGTGCCTGCGCCATGCGGATCGCGCGGCCGTCGTGCTCCTCGATCGCCGCACCCGGGCGACCGCTGAGTTGCGGCGCGTACGACTCGACCATCTCCTTGTTGTACGCGAAACTGCCGGTCGCGAGGACGACGCCGCGGCGGGCCCGGATGTGGACGTCCTTGCCGTACTGCTTGGCCGTCAGGCCCACGACACGTCCGTCGCCGTCGACGATCAATCGCTGCACCCGCACGTCGTATTCGGCTCGTACACCGAGGCTTTCGGCGACCTGCGAGAGCGGCTGCATGAGCATGTACCCGCCGCCCTTCTCTCCGGTGCGCTTGTCGGTCATCTGCGGGACGTGCCCGCGCGGGGCGGGCGTGGCGATCTCGTTGAAGGGCGCGGAGTTCTCACCGCCGGAGTACATCAGGCCGTCGTCACCGGGGATCTCCCACCCGGGTTCGCCCCAGAAGCTCTCCTTGAACACCACACCGTTGTCCACGAGCCACTCGTAGTGTTCGACGCTGCCCTCGCAGTACTCGGTGATCTTCGCTTCATCGGCGCCCGGCCCGAGCGCGGCGAGCATGAACGCCTTCATGTTCTCGGGCGAGTCGTCGAATCCGAGGGCCTTCTGCAGCGGGGTGCCGCCGCCGAGGTAGACGATGCCGCCCGACAGCGAGGCCGCACCGCCCCAACCGCCGGTCCGTTCGAGCACGAGCACGTCGGCACCGGCGCGGGCGGCCTCGATGGACGCCGAGACACCGGCGATGCCGTAACCGGCGACGACGACGTCGGCTTCGTGGTCCCAGGTGGAGACGCTGTCGGCGGGAAGGGGATGGAGATCGGTGCTCATCGGGGTCCGTTCGGGTCGGTGATCAGTGGTCGAGTTTCGAGGCGAGTCGGTCGATGTACGCGACGACGTCGTCCTGGGGACGGTCGGGCAGGCCGAAGATCACCTCGGTGACCCCGGAGTCCTCCCAGATCCTCAGTTGCTCGGCGTCGTGACGGCCTGCCAGGGCGAGGATCTCGGGAGTCCCTGCACGGCCGGCATCGGCCCAGGCCTTGTGGAGGCGCGCGACGTTGTCGACGACGTTGTTCTCCGTGGGTGTGGTGATCCACCCGTCGGTGTGGCGGACGATCCAGTCGAAGTTGCGGTCGGTGGAACCGGCGCCGAGGAAGATCGGGGGCCGTGGCTGCTGCACAGGTTTCGGCCACGCCCAGCTCGGCCCGAACGCGACGAAGTCTCCCTCGTAGGAGGCCTCTTCCTCGGTCCACAGCGCCTGCATCGCTTCGAGATACTGGCGCATCGCGGTGCGCTTCTTCTTCGGCGGTACGCCGTGGTCGGCGAGTTCCTCGGCGTTCCAACCGAATCCGACACCGAAGTTCACCCGGCCGCCGGAAAGGTGATCGAGGCTCGCGATGGTCTTGGCGAGCGTGATGGGGTCGTGCTCGAGGGGCAGTGCGACGGAGGTGCCCAACTTGATCGTCGACGTCACCGCGGCTGCGAGTCCGAGCGCCACCCACGGATCGAGGGTGCGCATGTAGCGGTCGTCGGGAAGGGTCTCGTTGCCCGTTCCCGGATGCGCGGATTCGCGACGGATCGGGATGTGAGTGTGTTCGGGCACATAGAAACTGTCGAAACCGCGACTCTCCGCGGTCGAGGCAGCGACTTCGGGCCGGATTCCCCGGTCGCTCGTGAACAGGGTGATTCCGTGGCGCACAGCAGCCCCTCTCCAGACGGTGACGGAGAAAATGTAACGCGTTCTACATCCGGAGGGAAGAGATTTCCGGACACCTGTCTGATTGTGGCCGGTCGGCGGTACGAAAAGGCAGGCGCACCACGCTGAACTATCCTCGAAACGGGCATGAACGGAAGGTGGCGTGATGACGGAGCAGTCGACGACGGAGACCGCGGGCGAGGAGTCGGCGTCGACGCAGACCTCGCGACCGGCCCTCGGGTCCACCCGGTCGCCCGGTGCGGGCCTGCGGCCGGCGCAGCGGGCGCGGTACATGCGGATCATCGCCTCCGCCGAGGAGCTCGCCTCGGAGGGCGGTTACGACGCCGTGCAGATGCGGGCTGTCGCAGACCGATCCGGTGTCGCTCTCGGTACGGTCTACCGCTACTTCCCGTCGAAGAACCACCTGCTCGTCGTGGCGCTCGTACTCGAATTCGAGACCGCCGCCGAAGCCGTGACCACCGCGGAGATCCCGGGCGGCAGTGCCGCCGAGCGCCTCATGGGCGTGCTGCGCGGGGTGATGCCGCGGCTGTCCGAGAACCCGCTGCGCTACGACGCGCTCATCCGGGCGGCGATGTTCGCCGACGCGTCCTCGGCGCCCGAACTCGACCGTCTCGGTGAGGTGCTCACGCGCCTGTTCGCGCAGGCGGCGGGCATCGACATCGTCACCGAAGAAGTACTCAACGCCGTGCGGATCATCGCCGACGTGTGGATGTCGGCGCTGGTCGCGTGGGTGGCCGGCCGGCAGTCGGTCGACGATGTGCTCGCACACATGGACACCGCCGTCACACTCGTGTTCGACCGGCTGAACCGACTGCAGCGGGCGAGCTGACGCCCACCCGCCGCAGTTCGAGTTCGGGGTTCGATCAGGCCGGCACGTCCACGATGCCGATCGTGGGCAGGAAGAAGCACTGTGCGTCACCGTTCCGGACGTTGCCGAAAACGGCTGCCAGCACGGTTCCCGAGCCGGTCTCGACCGGCGCGACCCGCACGCCGCCCAGTGGCAGCGTGTCGGCGATGAAGGTCGTGATCGCCTGCTCGACGATGCCGCGGGCCTGCGCGGGGACTCCGGCCGGGACGGCGCCTGCGGCAGCCTCCTCCGGCGTGCCCATCGGTACGAAGCCGCCCTGGAATGTGTTGACGTTGAACCACGCGAGCTGGATGCCCGAGGTGTCGGCGTCCTCCTCGAGGCCGACCGGGACGAACGCGAAGAGCGTCTCGGCGGGGGCGACGACGTTCAGGTTCTCCGACACCCACGGAAGGTCGGAGTCGGGCCACGGTCCGGGCAGGGCCCCCGCAACCGCAGGCACGGTGCCCAGCGGCAGGTCGCCGTCGGCCGTGCAGAACGGCGCGACCGTGGGGTAGAGGAACGGTTCGACGCCGAGGCGGCGCAGGAACTCCATGCCGTCCTCGTAGGCGCCGAGCGGTGTCGCTTCGGCCGCGTCGACAGCGCTTCCGCGTGCGTTCGCGATCGCTTCGGCAGCAGCGAGAGCGGTTCGATCGACGCCGGGCAGCGCGCGGAGGGCCTCGAGCGAGCTCACGAGCGGACTCGTGGCGGGCGCTTCCGCCGGTGCTGCCGGCTCCGCGGGTGCGGGCTCGGCGACGGCGACGGCGGGAAGCGCCAGGCCTGCGGCGACGGTCAGGGCTGCGGCGGCCGAGATGCGACGCATCCGATTGCGGTGTCTGCGGCTCATGTGGGGTTCTCCTCCTGTGGGTCGTGACACCCGGACGGGCTCTACCTAACTCTAAAGTAGAGGTTTAGAGTACGACCGTTCCAGGAGACCACAAGGGCGGCGCTCCGGCCAGAGCGCCGCCCCGTGGTGTTACCGAACCGACACCCATGTGGGTCGGTTGTGCAGCTGATCAGTCCGGATCGTCCGGATGCTTTCGCAGATGCAGGATGCTCAGCAGGAGACCGCCCCACAGCGTGACGAGGGCGAGAATCATCATGGCGACTGCCGCTGTGCTCATCGGGTACCTCCGGTGGACGAGTCGGGTCCGGGCGAGGGATCGCCGGACGAAGCAGGCGCCTGGGCGGACGCGAGCGGACGGTTTTCGTCCAGCTCGTATTCCTCGTCGATTCCCCTGCGCCACGGGATGAACGTCAGGAGGACGGCGAGGATGATCACGCCGGCCTGCACGCTCCACCCGAAGGCCGTGACCAGGCTGTCGGGAAGACCGCCGTAGCCGTCGCGGACACGGTCGCGGATCTCGCTGAACAGCATGTAGCCGAGGACGAGCGGGGTGATGATGCCCGTGAACACCATCCAGCCCGTGCCGACCTTGAACGACGACACCGAGTTGAGGTGGTCGCGGAGTTCGGGCAGACGACGATAGATCCACGCGACCACCACGAGCGCCACGAAGGCGACACCCACGATGCCGAACTGGTTCGCGAAGCGGTCCACCACGTCGAGGGTGTTCAGGCCGGTGGTGGTGGGGAAGAGCAGCAGCGACACGATCGCCGACACACCACCGATGGCGAGAACGGCAGGCACCCGGCCGAGGCCCGTCTTGTCCTGGAAGGCCGAAACGGTCACCTGGATGATGCTGATCATCGACGTGAATCCGGCGAAGACCAGCGAGCCGAAGAACAGCACACCGAAGAGCGGGCCGCCGGGCATCTCCGAGACGATCGTCGGGAAGGCGATGAAGGCGAGACCGATACCGCCGGCGACCACCTCACCGACCTCGACGCCTTGCGCCTGGGCCATGAAGCCGAGAGCGGAGAAGACACCGATGCCGGCGAGCACCTCGAAGCTCGAGTTCGAGAACCCGACCACGAGACCCGAACCGGTGAGGTTCGTCTTGCGCTTGAGGTACGACGCGTAGGTCACCATGATGCCGAAGGCGACGGACAGCGAGAAGAAGATCTGCGCGTACGCCGCGATCCACACCCCGGTGTCGGTCAACGCCGACCAGTTCGGGGTGAAGAACGCATCGAGACCGGTGGTCGCGCCGTCGAGGGTCAGCGACCGGACGACGAGCGCACCGAACAGCAGGACCAGCAACGGCACGAAGAACCGGTTGGCGTTGCCGATACCGCGCTGGACGCCGAGAGCGAGCACCGCGAGCGTCGCGATCCAGACCAGCAGCAGCGTCCACGCGACGCCCGGCACGAAGCTCAGGCCGAAGGTCGCATCGGTGTCCTGGTTCAGGAACGAACTCATGAAGAAGCCTTCGGGATCGTCGCCCCAGGCCTCGGTGATCGAGAAGAAGGTGTACCGCGCGGCCCAAGCCACGATCACCGCGTAGTACACGCCGATGACGAAGCACACCAGCACCTGCCACCAGCCGATGAACTCGGCGCCGCGGCGCAGTCTGCGGAAGGCCAGCGGCGGCGAGCCGCGGAACTTGTGCCCGATCGCGTAGTCGACCAGGAGAAGGGGGATACCCGCGGTCAGCAGCGCGACCAGATACGGGATCAGGAATGCGCCACCACCGTTCTCGTAAGCGATGTACGGGAAGCGCCAGATGTTGCCGAGTCCGACCGCCGAGCCGATTGCGGCCATGATGAACACCGACCGGCCCGACCAGACCTCCCGTTTACGTGTGACCTCGTGCTGTGCCACGGACCTCGTCCCTCCATTCATTCGGATGGAGGACAACGCTAGCGCCCCGACCGGCGCGCGGGCGATCTTTTCGGGTCGGCGCCTTCAGTCGTCGTCCCAGAGCCGCAGGTCCGGGGGAGTCTCGTCCTCGTCCTCCTCCTCGCCGACGTTCCGATAGCGGAATGCGAAAACGATCCAGCCGATCGCAGCGACGAGCACGAAACTGATCAACCGGTAGACGACCACCGCCGACAGGGCCTGCGCGCCGGTCATGCCGGAGGCGGTGAGCGCCGGGACCAGCACGGCGTCCATGACACCCAGACCGGCGGGGAGTAGCGGGATGGCACGGCTGGTGGCGGTCCCGGCCGCGTAGGCCACCGCGATCCCTGCCAGGCTCGGCGCGCCACCGACGGCGTACGCGGCGAACGCCAGGCACGCACCGTCGCACACCCAGTTGCTCACCGACCACCCGAACGCACGGGCCGCATGCGGACGGTCGAGTTGCACCGCGCTCAACTGGCCGACGATCTTCCGCCACGCCCGCGCCCCCGCTTGTTCGGGCTTCTTCCGCAGCCGATTCAGGCTCCTCAGGGCGATCAGTCCGATCGATTCGAACGAACCCGGATTGCCCGCCGCGTACTGGATGAGCACGACCAGCAGCAACAGGCCGCCGATCGAGAAGATCAGTGAGAACGGGTTGTTGCTGGCGCCGACGAGCAGAGCGCCGACGAGGCCCAGCAGGGCGAGTCCGGCAGCCTGCAGGAGACCGGCCATGACCAGCTGCCAGGTCGACACCACCGGCGAGGCACCCCAGTGACGCATCTGCCGGTAGGTGAAGGTCGTCCCGACCACCGGTCCGCCCGGGAGGGTCACGCTCATGGAGTTCGCCGCGAGTGCCACCGAAAGCGATTGCCGTTGTGAGACCTTCACACCCGCCGCGGACAGCAGCGCCCGCTGCACCCGTGCGAAGGTCGACATCTCCGCCATCGACGCGCACACCGCCGCGAGGACCCACCACCAGTACAGGTGTCCGAGGCCGCGGACGCTGTCGGACAGCTCCGGCCACACGAGCACGATCTCGACGGTGAGCACCACGACGAGCAGCGCGCCGACGATCCATTTGAGATACCGGCGTCGCTTCGGGGTGAGCGGCCCGTTCTCACCGTTCGGGCTCTCGTCGGCTCCGTCGTCGTCCGGCTCCTCGGGTGTCACGGTCTCGTTCGTCATCTATTCGGTGGGCCAGCTCGACAGCGTGCGGCGGTAGAGGTCCTCGACCTCGGCGATGTGCTCGCCGAGGTTCTCCCGTGACCAGCCGCTCACGTCGATCGGTTCGAGCACCGCCACGTCGACGGTGCCCGACCGCAGCAGAGTCGAGTGCTTCCACAGGATCTCGCCGGCGTTGCGGATCACGACCGGCACGATCGGCACACCGGCCTGCATCGCGATGTGGAAGGCACCCTTCTTGAACCTGCCGATCGCCGGGGTCAGCGAGCGCGTGCCTTCGGGGGCGATGACGATCGACGTCCCCTCGCGGAGGGTGTCGACGACGGGTCCGAGCGCCGCTACCGCCCGTTCGGTGTTCGTGCGGTCGACGAAAGTGGCGCCGACGAACCGCAGGAGCGGCCCGAACAGCGGGTCGTTGGCCATCTCCTTCTTCGTCACACCCGTGAAGTCCTGCCTCAGGACCTTGGCCAGCACCACCGGGTCGAGCTGACTCTGGTGGTTGAAGATGAACACCGCCGGCCGGGCGGCCCACGCATTCGCTTCCCCGACGATGCGTACGTCCACTCCGGCCAGGGCCAGGGAAACCTCGGTGCCGATGCTGATGATCGAGTCCAGCGCGGTCTTGCGGCTGCGGTTGATCAGGCCGAGTCCGAGACCCGTCCACACCGAGCCGAACATTCCGCCGTAGGCGGCGGCGGTGCGGACGAGTTCGCGGGCGCCCGGCGTGCCGCGCGGCCGGAACCGCATGATCGGCCAGTCGCGTTCGATGGCGACGCGGGTGAGAGTGCGATCGGGATTCGTGGCGGTGGGGTTGCCGGCGAAGGCCAGGAAATCCACGTCCTCACCACCGTTGGAATAGGTGTAGCTGGCCTCGGCGTCGATGCCGTGTGTCTCGACGAAATTGCGTGCCGCCTCCGCTTTGCCGCTGCGCCACAACGATTTCCCGTCAACCCGACCGGTGAGCACACCGTTCTCGACCTCGAGCGGGGTGAACAGGATGTGCTCGACGCCCAGCGCGTCCCCGGCGGCCTGGATCTGGTAGCGGGACGCCGACGAGGCGATCACCACCGTGTGGCCCGCGTTCTGGTGTGCGCCGATGAGTTGCCACGCCTCCGGATACAGGTGTCCCGCGATCGTCGTCATGAACAACCGGCGGCCGATCTCGTAGAGCTCGTCCTCGGTGTGACCGCGCCACGCCTTGAAGGCGATCGCGACGAAGCGTTCGAAGTCCTCCTCGGTCTCCGTCCCGCGGATCCCGTTGATCATCGTCGCGGCCAGTTCGGATGCGGAGACCTTCCCGGCCAGCACCCGGTCGCGGAAGAAGTGGACACCGGAGAAGCCGTGCACGATGGTGCCGTCGAAATCGAAGAAGGCCGCCACTTCGGGTCCCTGTGGACCCGTGCGCACCCGTTCGAGGGCCTGCTCGAGGTTCACCGTTCCACCTTTCTGTTCGACACGTCGAGCGACTCGGCCAGCGCGACCCGCTGGGCCAACTCCGACAGCTCCGTTGCGAAGGCCTTCCTGCGCTCGCGGACGATCTCGGGGTCCTCGTCGTGGTCGAGCAGTCCTCGATTGCGCGCCAAGTCGAGCGCGGACGCGAACAACTCCGACGACACCGATTCCGGCCCGTACAGGCGCCGCTGCAGCAGCATCTGCCGGCCCACCGCGACACACTCCGACAGGAAGGCGGCGCGGTCGACCTCGAGCTCCGGGTCCCGGACGGCGAGGCGCTCGGCGACGACGAGCTGCGCGTCGAAGAACGACCGCAGCGTGCGGTGCGACATGAAGAAGCCGGTCTCGACGAGACCGGTCAGAGCTTCGTCCTTCGTCGGCAGCGTGTCGCCCCAGGACGGGACGAGCCAGGCCAGCTCGTCGCGCATCTGGGCCTCGAAGGTGTCGCGGTCGGGGAAGAAGAACTCGAACTTCAGCAGGTCGCGCAGGTTCTTCGCCTCCTCCCACGCCACCCGCGCAGGATCGTCGCCGGGATTGGCGTGCGCGTAGAGGATGGCCAGCTCCATGATCGACCGGTTGACGAACCAGTGCACACCGCTGTTGCGGTAGAACGCCGCGACGAGATGCTGACCCGGCTGGATCGAGTAGACCGGTTCCTCCCCGCCGGCGTAGGTGGTCACCACGCCCGCGTGGGTGAGCGACGAGAGCACGTCCTCGAGGCCACCCTCGACGTCGAGGATGTGGAGGCCGCCCTGCGGGACACCGCGGCGATCGAGATAGCGGCGGACAGGTGCGATCACGGCCCGCACCTCCTCGAGCGTCAGCGAGCGGTCGCGCACACCGAGCAGGGCCAGGGTGACCAGGCAGTTCACCGTCACCGGAGTGTTGCAGTTGATGCGGACCGCGACTTCGAAGGCGACCTTCTGCAGCGCCTTGCGGCGCAGCGCCCGTGTCTCCTCGGAATCCGTCGGCGCCGCGGACGGGTCGGCTGCCAGCGCCGGTGCGGTCAGGTCCGGATCCCCGCCGGTGACCAGCAGTTCGCGCATCGACACGGGATCGCCGAACCGCACGTACACGTTCCCGGCCCGCTTGCGCTGATTGCGGGCGTAGCGCACCAGCCACCCCAGGCCTTCGGGTTTCTTCGTCGCGCCGGTCTGTTCGGCGGCGACCGCCGCGACCTCGGCGAGCCCTTCGTAGGTGATCGAGACCGGCACCAGCATCGCGTCCTCGACCCGTCCGCCGCGGATCGCGTTGGCCACGTAGCTGAGCAGCCCGTAGCGCGGGGCCCGGAGCTTGCCGGTCCGGGTCCGGCCACCCTCGAAATACCACTCGAGGTTGAACCGCTTGCTCAGCAGGAACGCGAAGTACTCCTCGAGCGCGGCCTTGTAGACGTCGTCGTCTGAGAAGCTGCGCCGGATGAACACCGTGCCGGTGCGGCGGGCGACGGGACCGATCGGCCAGAAGGTGAGGTTGGCTCCGCCCATGATGTGGTTGCCGGGAAAGTCGTTCGCCGCCAGGATATCGCCCAGCACGAAGGCATCGGCGTAGGACCGGTGCGAGGGGAGGAAGACCAGGGAGTACCGGCGGTTGGACTCGCGCAGTGCGCGCAGACCGGCCTCGTCGGCGTGCACGGTCCATGCCGACGAGTGCAGCGGCCGCATCGCCTGCGTGAACAGGTCGGTGACCAGTCGTGACTGCACGGCCACGAGTTCGTCGAGCGAACTGCGTGCCCGCGCCTCGACCTCGGCACGCGAGAGGCCGTGCTCGGCGGCGATCTCGTCGAGACGGCGCCGGAAGATCGGCGAGTCCATGATCTGGGCGGCGACGAGCCGCGGGACCTTGTAGCGGTCGCCGATCACCGCTCGCTCGGCGCGTTCGAGCGCGACGACGGCGCGACGGGTCACGTACCGCGCGAGTGCCCCGTCGTCGCCGTCACCGCCCTCCACCCTGAGCGCATCACGCAGTTCGGACAGGCGGGCCGGTTGCGCGACGACGATCCGGTAGCGGTCGGCGCCCTTGCGCACGAGCCATTTCTGCAGCAACAGATTCGGATTGCGTGGGTTCGTGAGGGCGAGGACGTCGGAGAACCGGACACGCCGCGCACCGTCGCGCTCTGCCGGGAGCCACACGACCCGCACGGGCAGGATCAGCGGATCGTCGGTGCGGGTCACGAGCTCCTCGGTGAGCACCCGTGAGTCGAGGTCGAGCGACTCGGGGTGGGTCGGCGTGCGGTACTCGGCGGGAAGCTCGTCCGAGCGCAGCCACTCCTCGATCATCGTCCGCTCGAGAGCCGTCGTGTACGCGACAACCGCCACCGTGGGTCCGTCGTCCGCCCGCACGGTGTCGTCTCCTCGTACCCGGCTCGGTTGATCGTTCCTCATCTCACCCCGTCCAGAAGTCGCCCCGGTGTGAAAGCTACCTGTCGCGGACGGTTCGTTCGGGCGATCCGGACGAGAACGCGCACACTGTGCGGATGCACCGGTGGGCGCTGTGCGGATGCACCGGTCGGCGCTGTGCGGATGCACCGGGGGAGTGTCTGAACGACAATGTGGTGGACGAGACGACTCGGTGGGATCCGCCGACGGCAGGGAGGGCGCAGTGACCACAGGTGCCGGACCGGAGGGTGTCGGCTACGCGGGGGTGAGGGAGACGCATTCGTCGGTGGTCTTCTTCGTCGGCAACCGCGTGCACAAGCTGAAGAAGCCGCTCGACCTGGGTTTCCTCGACAACCGCACGCGTGAGGCCCGCGAACGGATCTGCCACCGGGAGGTGGAGCTCAACCGGCGTCTCGCACCGGACGTCTACCTGGGTGTCGCGGACGTCCACGGCCCGGACGGACAGCTGTGCGAGCACCTCGTCGAGATGGTGAGGCTGCCCGACGACCGGCGCCTGGCCGCGGCGGTCCGTCGAGGTGAGGACGTGTCGGCGGTGATCGACGAGGTGGCACGGCAGGTCGCCGCACTGCACGCCTCCTCGCCGCACGGTCCCGAGATCGACCGGTGTGCCTCCGCGGATTTCGTCGCCGAGTTGTGGGATCTCAGTCTCGACCATCTCGGCCGGCTGGAGGTGGGGGCGGATCGTGCCGGGGCGTTGACGCGGATCCGGGAGTCCGTGCACCGTTACCTCGCCGGTCGGACGGTGCTGTTCGACGAACGCATCGCGGCGGGCCGGGCCGTGGACGGACACGGCGACCTGCTCGCCGACGACATCTTCTGTCTCGACGACGGTCCGCGCATCATCGACTGCCTCGAGTTCGACGACGAGTTGCGCTACGGCGACGCAGTACTCGATCTTGCCTTCCTCGCAATGGATCTCGAACGTCTCGGTGCCGAGTCCGCGGCACGGCGGTTGCTCGAACAGTACGGCGAGGTCTCGGGCGATCACCCGCCCTCCTCGCTCGTGCACCACTACATCGCCTATCGAGCGTTGGTGCGCGCGAAGGTGACCGCTCTGCGCTACGAGCAGGGTGATGCAGCGGCGCGGGAGACGGCGACCGGTTTCGTCGAGCTGCTCGAGGGACATCTCGACCGGGGACGTGTGCGCATGGTGCTCGTCGGTGGTGTCTCCGCGACCGGCAAGACGACACTGTCGCGCACGGTCGGTGCGTATCTCGGAGCGGATGTACTGCGCAGCGACGTCGTCCGCAAGGAGTTGGCGGGTCTGCAACCCACCGACCGCACCGGCGACGGTACGGATGCCGGTCTGTACGCACCGGCGCATTCGGAGGCGACCTACGGGGAACTGCTGCGCCGCGCCGAGACCGCTCTTGCCCGCGGGCGATCCGTCGTGCTGGACGCGACCTGGTTGTCGTCCGGGCAGCGCGACGCGGCCCGTAAGGTCGCGGACGGCGCCGCAGTGGACGTGATCGAGATCGAGTGCCGTGCGGACAAGGGAATCCTGTTGCAGCGGATGGCATCCCGCGCCGATCGCGGCGACGATGCCTCCGATGCGACCCCTGCTGTGCTCGAACAGCAACTCCGTCGGCGGGATCCGTGGCCGGAGGCGGTGGCGATCGATACGGGTGTCGAGACCGTCGACGCGGCGCGGCTGGAGAGCATGCTCGGTCCGGCGCCCTGGTGATCGCGCCCCGGGAACAGCGAACGGGGATCGCTTCGTCGAAGCGATCCCCGTCGGCCCGGAACGGTCGGTTCTAGACCTTGCGGGCGATGAGTACCGGGCACGGAGCCTTGTGCAGCAGGTTCTGGCTCGTGGATCCGAGCAGGGCGGCGCGGAACTGGCCACGCCCGTGGCTTCCGACCGCGACGAGCTGGGCGTCGTCGAGGTGCGCGAGCAGGACCTTCGAGGCCGGGCCCCGGTCGATCACACGCTCGACGGTGACCTCGGGATGGCGATCGCTCCAGCCGGCCAGCGTCTCGGCGAGAACCGCGGTCTCCGAGGTCTCCACGGCATCCCAGTCGACCAGTGCGGCCGTGGCGCCGACACCGAGCGCGGCGTCACCGAGCCAGGAGTGCACTGCCCGGAGCGGAACCCCGAGGGCCGACGCGAGATCGAACGCGTGTGTGACTGCGGCAGCGGACAATTCGCTGCCGTCCACACCGACGACGATCGGCCGGGAATCGGGCAGCGGAGAATCGGTGTTGCCGCGCCACACGACCACCGGGCAGGGGGAATGGTTCGCGACGCGCAGAACGGTGGAGCCGAGCAGGAAGTTCTCCAGCGCACCCGCGCCGGTGGCGCCCATGACGACCAGGCGTGCGTCCTCGGCGGCCTCGAGCAGCGACTTGGCTGCGGGTCCGGGACCGATGAACCTGCTGATCTCGAGATCGGGGTGATCTGCGCGGACTCGTTCGGCGGCGTCGGCGAGGAGCTTCTTGCCGTCCTCCTCGAGCTGCTGGATCATCTGCGACTGCACCAGCACCGCGGCCTCGCTGTAGAAGATGCCTTCCGGGGGCATCGAGTGCACGAGGTGGAGGGGTGCTCCGATACGCGACGCGACGGCTCCGGCCCACCGCGCTGCCGCTACAGCCGTTTCGGAGCCGTCGACGCCTGCGACGACTGCCTTGCGGGTGCTCGGTGTGCTCATCGATATCTCCTTCTCGTTGCGGCGCGCGGCTTCCCGTGCGCCGGTCGGCTCGAGGCCACGTTACCGCCACGACGCGGCTGTGGCCCGGTGTCGACGATCTTCATGATCTCCGATCCGGGGTGCCCGGGCCAGGGCCTTCGGACCTCGATCAGGTCCACAATCGACGGGCGGAGCGGAAGGCCTTCTTCCAGCCGCCGTCCAGATGCGCGGCCTGCGCGTCGCCGAGCTCGGTCTCGATGCGGAACAGGATCCCGAGCCCGAAACTGGTCTCGGCGGTGTGCCCCTGCTCGGAGAGCATGTCCAGGAGATGTTCCCGCGCCACGACGGAGTCCTGGAATTCACCGAGCAGATCCTGGAAGTCGTCGAACCGGTCGAGGATCCGTCCGGAACGCTTCGGATGCAGCGGCGCGATCACCTCGATGGCGTACCGCATCCGTTTGGCGCCCTTGCGTGCCCGGTGCATCAGCGCGTCGCGCTCCGCCGGGTCCTCGGCGTCGCCGACCCTGTCGACGCGGCGCGAGACCTTCTTCGACAGCGCTGCGACCGCGCGCAACAGTTCCTTCCGTGCCACCTTCGGCCGTGCCCCCGCCGCTTCGGTGGCGGGCGCGAGGTCGATGATCGCCGCGTCGAGGCGGGTGAGCAGCCCGACGTACCGATCCGAGTCCAGGGTGTCGACGGCTTCGAGGCGGGCGGCCTCCGACCGTGCCGAGAAGTACTCGTCGATACGGGCTCTCGTCGCTTCCCGGTGCGAGTCCACGGGGATCTCGGCCACGCGATCCGCGAGCCGCTCCCATTGGACCTCGAGATCGCGTGAGGGGCTGAGACGTCTTCCGAGCCAACGGAGTTCGTCGACGAGATCGTGATCGACGACGATCTCGTCGGAATAGGTCTGCAGTGCGCTGCGCAGACGCCGCGCGGCCTTGCGCATGCTGTGCACCGCGTCGGGCGTGTCGCGACGGACCGCGATGTCCGACAGCTCCAGGGTGTGCAGTTCGCTCGAGAGATAGTCGCGTACCGGGAGCAACCCCTTCGCGATCGACGGGCGGGTGGGGATCAGGTCGCCGAGCACGCGGTGGAGCTTCGACGGGCTCTCCGAACGGGTGATGCCGACGGCCGCGAAGCGTTCCTCGAGCGCCGTGAGGAATCGGCCGACCGCCTTGTCGCCGAGGGTGGAATTCCACTCGACCTCGATCTCCTTCCAGCGGATCTCCGATCCGTCGGCTCCGCGCACGGCGTCGACATCGTCGACCACCACCTCCGCGACGAGGCCGCCGTCGGACGACCGGAGTCGGTGCCGATGTCGTCGGGTCACGAGCAGAGCGGCCAGGCTCAGCGGGGCGCCGCGCCGGATGCCGCGCAACAAGGACTCGAGGTCTGCGGGAACGTCCTCGGCCGAGTCGTCACCGAGAGGGAAGTGCAGTTCGGTGCGGGTGTCGATACCGGACGGCAGTTTGAGATGCCATCCCGCGTCGTCGCCGCCCTCGCGCCTCCGGAGCGTGATCTTCGAGCGCAGCAGGCTCAGCTCGGCGGTGTCGTAGTACTGGGCCGACAGTTCGAACCGGTCGACGTCGATCGCATCGACGGACGGCAGTCCCGTCAAGTCCGGAAGCGGCCGGTCGCCGGGGGCGGAATACTTGCGTTCCGCCTCCTCCGCGACGGTCGCCGGCGATGTGCTGGGCATGCATCTACTCCTTCTCCGTCTATGTCGAGTCCACCTTGCCACGCGGTCCGATATGAGGGGGTTCGTCCGACTGTGATCTGCCGATACCGGGCAAAGGGCACTTCGGCCCTGGTCAAGGCCCGGTTCCGGGGTGATCATGGTTCGACGCGGGTCCGGAGGTAGTGATGAAGGTTCTTGTTTCGGTGGCCAGTCGGCACGGTTCGACCGCGGAGATCGCGACAGCGCTGGCCGCGTCGATGCGCCACCACGGCGCGCAGGTCGACGTGAACGCGCCCGAGCACGTCGACGAGGTCGACGCGTACGACGTCGTGGTGCTCGGCAGTGCCGTCTACCGCAGTCGCTGGCTGCGCAGCGCGCGGGAGTTCTCCGACCGGCACGCGGCCGAACTGCGCGAACGCGACGTCTACCTGTTCTCGTCGGGTCCCGTCGCCTCGGGCGGGAGGTCGGTGAACACGTGCTACGACGCGTGCGCCGTCGCCGAACGCGTCGAGGCCGTCGAACATCGCACCTTCCCGGGGAAGTTGGATCCGGCGGTGCTCGGCACCGGCGAACGGATGGTTGTCAGGATGGTCGGTGCCCCTTCCGGTGACTTCCGGGACTGGGACGCGATCGGTGCCTGGGGTGCGCGCATCGTGGCGCGCACGACCGCCCGGGAACACGATCTCGACGGCGTCGGTTCGGCTCCTGCGCGACGTGGGGCGCGCCGCTAGGCGGATATTCCACCCGGGCGGTCGGCCCGGATCCCGAGCCGGGCGATCAGCCCGAGCTTCCCTGATAGTGCGTGCTCAGTTCGGCTGCGCGGTCCCAGATCGACCAGTCGACCGGACGTTCCTCCAACTGGGCCTCGACCACCTCGAATCCGGCGTGCCAGGCGGCGCCGTGTGCGAGGGCGTCCTCCTCGTCGTCGGTGGTGTGGGTGAGGGTGAGCCAGCACCCGCCGGAGCCGTCCGGAGTGAGTTCCCAGTGCAGAACGTCGGTGTCCCAGAGGTATTCCAGGATCCGTGCGGGCCGCACCGTGAGGACACTGCCCATGGTGGTGTGCCCTTCCGGCAGGCCGAAACGTCGGGTCTGTTCCTGCGTCGAGCGGAATTCGAGTGTGGCGCCGGGTGTGAGCTCGAACTCGACGTCGGCAGGGAACCAGGCGCGGAGATGGTGCGGATCGGTCAGGACCCGCCACACTCTCTCCGGCGAGTGGGGGAACGAGCGTTCGAACCGCAGGGCCACCCGCCCGTCATAGGTACGCGAGATGCTGCCGATTTCCATGGAAACCTCCAAGACGAGAACTCGCCGGTCAGCGGGGTCCTGGTGTGCTGTTACTCCATGCTGCCAGGTTTCGTCGGCTTACGAAGCGGGTCGGCCGACCTGTGATCGGATCGTGGAACGACAGGGACCTGGCCAGAAGCTGCAGCGGATTCGAATAGTCCTGCGGCCCAACCTCGTACACCTCCGGATAGAGGTTGTCGCCGAGGATGGGGATTCCCAGGGAGTTCATGTGTACCCGGAGTTGGTGCGTCCGGCCGGTCTCGGGACGCAATCGGTAACGCGCACGGCCGCCGGCCGTGCCTGTGACGTCGATCCGGGTGACGGCGTTGACGGGACCGTCGACCTCGCGTGCCTGCAGCACTCCGCGTTCCTTGACGATGCGGCTGCGGACCTCGCGAGGGAAGTCGAGATGCGGCGCCGCCGGGGCGATCGCCTCGTACTCCTTCTCGACGAGACGCCGGTCGAACAACATCTGGTACGCGCGTCGTGCCTCGCGCCGGACGGTGAACACCAGAACGCCCGCCGTGAGCCGATCGAGACGATGGACGGGGGACAGCTCGGGCAGATCCAGTTCCTTGCGCAACCGGACGACGGCGGTCTCCGTCACCCACGAGCCGCGCGGGGTGGTCGCCAGGAAGTGCGGTTTGTCCACTACGAGCAGGTTCTCGTCGCGGTGGAGGACGTCGATCTCGAAGGGGACGCGCTGTTCGGCGGGCGGATCACGGTAGAGATACACGAATTCGCGCGGGACGTACGGGGTCGAATGTGTGATCGCTGTGCCGTCCTGTACGACCACTTCGCCGCATTCGATCTTCTCCGCGATGCGCGTCGCATCGCTCGGGAAGCGCGCGAGCAGGAACTCCGCTATGGTCTCCCAACTGGGGTTTTCCGGCAGTCGCAGGCGGGTGGGGTTCAGGCCGTCGCGAACGGGGAGGGGAGCTTCGGGCACGGATTGTCAGGCTAGCGGTGCGAACGGAATGCGAATGCCGAGGGCCCGACGATAACGCTGCCGGACTTTCCACGATAACGATTGTGTGCAAGCCTGCTTAAGGTTTCTGCACCGTCGATACCCTGGGACGGAAGTGAAGAATGTTACTGGAGTGCAAGGGGAGCTTGTTGTGACGATTTCGGCGAAGACCGGAACCCGTCGGCGGGGGGGACGCGCTCTCGTACGGCTGCTGGTGGCGGCACTGGTGCTTCCGCTGGCACTCGCGTTCAGCGGGCTCGGTGCCGGCACGGCTGCGGCCGACCCGTACGAACGCTTCCACGAGGACATGGTCGCCGCACCGGGTGGGGTCGGGGCGATCAAGGTGCGCATCTGGCGAGCGAACAACGGCAGCAACAAGGCCGTCTATCTGCTCGACGGTCTGCGCGCCACCGACGACGTGAGCGGCTGGGAACACGAGACCAACGCGGCGTGGCTCGCCGATCACGGCGTCAACGTGATCATGCCGGTGGGTGGACAGTCGAGCTTCTACGCCGACTGGTACGCGCCGAGCAATTTCAACGGCCAGCCCTACACCTACAAGTGGGAGTCCTTCCTCACCCAGAACCTCCCCGACCATCTCGCGAACGCCTACGGCATCGACCGCAACAACAACGCGGTGGTCGGCCTGTCGATGGGCGGTAACGCGGCGCTGATCCTGGCCGCCTACCACCGCGACCAGTTCAAGTTCGCCGGCTCGCTCTCGGGTTACCTCAACCTCTCGGCTCCGGGTATGCGCGAAGCCATCCGTCTCGCCATGCTCGACGCCGGCGGATACAACGCCGACGCGATGTGGGGACCGCCCTGGAACCCGGCGTGGCTGCGTCACGACCCGTTCGTCGCGGCGCCGCAGCTGCGCGGCCTGCCGATGTGGATCTCCGCGGCGAGCGGCCTGCCCGGCCAGTACGACCGGCCGAGCTCGCTGGTGGGCAGCTTCAACACGACCAACGCCATGGGTCTCGAAGCGCTCGCCCGCACGCAGAACCGTGCCTTCCAGGTGCGCCTGCTGACCTTGGGGATCGACACCGCACACTTCTCGTTCCCGATCGTCGGTACCCACTCGTGGGGCTACTGGCAGGACGAGCTGTGGGCGATGCTCCCGATGCTCAAGTCCTCGATTGGCGCCTGACGCCACCACATCGCTGGTCGGCCGCACCGTCGTCGTGACGGGGGCCACCAGCGGGGTGGGTGAAGCGACGGCCCGGGCCCTCGGGGCTGCCGGTGCCACCGTCGTCCTCACCGGTCGCAACGTCGACCGGGGCAAGCGCATCGCCGACGAGATCGGCCCCCGGGCCGAGATGATGTCGCTCGATCTCGCCGACCTCTCGGCGATCCGTGCCTTCGCGGACGCCTTCGCCGATCGGCGGATCGACATCCTGGTCAACAACGCCGGGGTCATGGCGGTGCCGCTGCGTCGCACCGCCGACGGGTTCGAGATGCAGATGGGAACGAACCATCTCGGACACTTCGCCCTGACCGGACTGCTGTTGCCGCGCATCACCGGTCGCGTCGTCACGGTGTCGAGTGCCGCCCATCTGATCGGCCGGATCGATCTCGACGACCTCAACTGGGAACGCCGCCCGTACAACCGCGCCGCGGCGTACGCACAGTCGAAGCTCGCGAACCTGCTGTTCGCGCTCGAGCTCGAACGACGACTCGCCGCGGTCCGCTCACCGCTGCGCGCCGTCGCGGCCCATCCGGGCTACGCGGCGACCGAGGTGGGCAGTCACACGGGGACGTGGTTCGACCGGTTGTTCGGTTTCGGCAAGACGATCCTGCAGCGCACCCCGGACCAGGGAGCCGAATCGGTCGTGCTCGCCGCTTCCGATCCGGGCATCGCGGGCGGCTACATCGGTCCGCGTTTCCTGCTCTACGGAGCGCCCGGTGTCGCCGGCGTGGGGCGTCGCGCCCGCGACCGCGAGACCGCGACGCGGCTGTGGGAGTTGTCGGAGAAACTCACCGGAGTCCATGTCGAGATCGGCTGATACGCGTCGTCGCCCGCACCCCGTGACCGCAGCCCGACGGGCGCCGTGTGGTCACGGGGTGCGGCGCATCGGCACGTGGTCGATCCCGGCCTCGAGGTAGTTCGCTCCGGTGCGCACGAACCCGAATCGCGCGTACCAGTGCTCCAGGTACGCCTGCGCCGAGATGTCGACCACCCCCGGACAGGTCCCGAGCGCCACCTCGATCAGCTCCGCGGCGAGGCCGCGCCCGCGTGCGTGCCGGGCGGTGGCGACACGGCCGATGTGGGCGATGTCCCCGTCGTCGTGGAGCACGCGCAGCGTCGCGAGAACGTCGTCCCCCTCCCGCGTCCAGAACAGTTCGGTGGTCGGGTCGAGATCGCGGCCGTCGAGTTCCGGTTCGCTGGTGATGCCCTGCTCGAAAACGAACACGTCGGTCCGCAGAGCGACGATCCGGTACAGGCTCTCGGGATCGGTCTTCCTCAGCGGGGCATGATGGATGGATGGCACGTCCCGATCGTAGGGGGCGGGGCTTCACCCGCCCGTCGTGAACCCCTCGAGGAGTCCCGCATAGCGCTTCGGCGGGGGAGTCGCGAACTCTTCTCGCTTGCCGGTCGCCAGCCCCATCGTGACCAGCGACTGTACGGTCAGCGTCGCGGCCGCGACACCGTCCACCACCGGCACGCCGATCTCCGCGGAGATGTGCGCACACAGGTCGGCCATCCCGGCGCAGCCGAGCACGATGGCGTCGGAACCGTCCTCGTACAGGGCGTCGAGGCACGCCTCGGTGACGATCTTGCGTGCGTCGGGATCGCTGTCGAGGGCGAGCACCGGCAGGTCGCACGCGTGCACGCCCCGGCACGCGTCGCGCATGCCGTAGCGGTGCGCGAGGTCCCACGCGCGTCCGGTCGTGCGGGCCAGCGTCGTGACGACGGAGAATCCGCGCCCCAGGACCGCAGCGGTGTGCATGGCGGCCTCGGCGATGCCGACGACGGGCCCGGCGGCGAGCTCGCGCGCCGCGTCCAGCCCGGGATCGCCGAAGCACGCGATGACGTAGCCGTCGACGCCGTCGCGTTCACCCCTCTCGATCTCGGTGAGGATGCCCGGCACGGCGAGCGCCTCGTCGTAGTGGCTCTCGATCGACGGAGGTCCCATCGTGGGGCTGACCGCCTCGACGCGTGTGCCCGGACCTGCGACGGCCCGGGCACACGCCTCGATCCTGGCGGTCATCGACCACGTGGTATTCGGGTTGACGACCTTGATGAACATGGAGGATCAGACTGCTTCCTGTGCGACCCGGTCGGGGAGACGGACTGCGAGGCGGGTGCGGGTCGCGAGCAGGTGGTAGACGACGAAGCCGAGACCGCAGCCGATGAACCAGCTGTACTGGGCGGCGGTTCCCATGCCGGGAGCATCGTTGAACAGCACGGGGATCATCGCTACCACGGCCCCGACGACGGTCGCGATCACCGCGGCCGGGTTGTAGCCCTTGCGGTAGAAGTACGCACCCTTCTCGGACATCGTGAACAGGTCGTCGACGATCACCTTCTGCTTGCGCACGAGGTAGTAGTCGGCGATGAGGATGCCGAACAGCGGACCGATGAACGCGCCCAGGGTTTCCAGGGTGTAGTGGATGACCTCGGGGTTGTTGTACAGATTCCACGGGGTGATGAGCACCGAGCCCACCGCGGCGATCATGCCGCCGGCGCGCCAGCTGATCTTCTGCGGGCTGACGTTCGAGAAGTCGAAGGCCGGGGAGATGAAGTTCGCGACGATGTTGATGCCGATCGTGGCGATGGCGAAGGTCAGTGCGCCGAGCACGATCGCGAAGGTCGAATCGATGCGGGCGACGGTCTCGACGGGGTCGGTGATCAATTCGCCGTAGACGGGCAGCGTGAGCGACGCGGTGATCACCACGAGCAACGAGAAGACCAGGAAGTTCACCGGCAGACCGAGGAAGTTGCCCTTCTTGACGGCGGCGTAGGACTTCCCGTACCGGGAGAAGTCGCCGAAGTTGAGCATCGGGCCGGAGAAGTACGAGACCACCAGGGAGATCGCGCCGAGCATGACCGGCACCGACGACCATCCGGTGTGCGTGACCTCGCCGAGGGTCAGATCGATCGCGCTCCAACCGGCCTGGGAGATCAGGTAACCGCACAGCAGGAACATCACGACGTAGACGGCAGGGCCGCAGAAGTCGATGAACCGTCGGATCGACTCCATGCCACGCCAGAACACGCAGGCCTGCAGCACCCAGAGCGTCAGGAAGCTGACCCATCCGAGTGCGGACAGGCCGGCGAATCCGTAGTCCTCGACCACCGCGTACGGCGCGAGCGAGGGGAACAGCTTGATCAGCACCACGTCGAGTGCTGCCGAGGCGAGGAAGGTCTGGATCCCGTACCACGCCACCGCGATCAGGCCGCGGATGATCGCCGGGATGTTCGCGCCGAGGACGCCGAAGACGCTGCGGCAGATCACCGGATAGGGCACACCCGTGACCTGGCTGGGCTTGGCGACGAGATTGCAGAAGAAGTAGACGATCGTGATGCCTACGAGCAGGGCCACGAGGACCTGCCAGCTGGCCAGACCGAGAGCGAACAGGCTGCCGGCGGTGACGTACCCGCCCACGCTGTGGACGTCGGACATCCAGAACGCGAAGATGTTGTACGAACCCCACCGCTGGTTCTTCAACGGGGCGAGGTCGTCGTTGGTCAACCGCGGGTCGTATCCGGTCGCGGGCGGCGGGGGTGCGGTGGGGACGCTACCGGCGCTCGGTGTCAGCACTTCGGTCATGCCTGCTCCTGTGCGAGGGGGAGCCGCCCGTGCCCCGGTGCGAGGCCGGTGGGCGGAGTCGAATCGATCGACGGAACATCAACGGCGGTGGTGAATTCCGATGTGCAGACCGTAACGGGGCGATATTGCCGGAGAGTTACCCGAACTGTATATCTTCCGCGGGAAGCAGGCCGGATTCGGCGGTGAGGCCGGAGATGGCGACGTCGAGATGCCGGTTGTGGTGTTCGGACGCCGCGAGCAGCGCGTCGGTGTCGCGCGCCAGGAAAGCGGTGAGCATCGCCTCGTGCTCGCGATGGAGTTCGGCGCGCTCGGAATCGCTCACGTGCACCATCGGTTGCACGGGTTCGGTGATGTTCCAGGCGTATTCGAGCATGTGCAACAGGCGGTGCATGCGGGACGGCCGGGTGAGGGCCATGTGGAAGACGCGGCTCTCGCGGTGATAGCCGCGCGGGTCGCCTTCCTGCACAGCGCGTTCGAGAAGACGGTGCGACTCCTCGACGCGCCGGTCGTCCTCCTCGGTGGCGTTGCGCACGGCCGCCGCGAGTGACGCCGATTCGAGAGTCTCACGGACGAGATACATTTCGCGCAGTTCCGCGATCGTCAGCTGGGCGACGATGTATCCGTGGTTCTGCCGGTGGGTCACGAGACCTTCGCCGATGAGGGTCTTGAGTGCTTCCCGGACCGGGATGCGGCTCACCCCGAACAACTCCGCGACCTCCCCGACGGGGATCGGTGTGCCCGGGGGTGCGGCTCCGGAGAGGAAGGCGCGGCGCAGCTCCTCGAGGATCACGTCCTGCGGGCGGCCCGGTACGTCGACGCGGAGCTCGTCCAGCAACGCGGATCTACGGCGTGGTGCCACGACCGGGTCCTCCTTCGTCACCGGAATGCGAGTGCTCGACTCCGCGAAGGTAGTCCCGTCGTGTTACGTCCTCGTCTCCGCTGTGTGACGGGGATGCACACCTCACGCGCCGCCGCGCGGAGGGAAGGTCGGCAGCGTCGGCATCGGCCGCGGTGTGGTGGGCGTACCCGTGGTGGGGCGAGGCGTCCCGGTGTTCGGCGCGTCGCTCTCCTCGATGTCCCGGCGGGGGCGGTCCTCGTCCGGCTCGGTGTCGCGTCCCGGCCCGCCGCGCCTGGTGAAGCCACCGGCGGTCGACGTCGCCGTGGTGGTGGGGGCGGCGGTGGTTTCCGCAGCGGGCTCGGCGGTCGGTGCCGAGGTGGTGGTCACCACCGATGCTTCGACCTCGGGTTCCTCCGTCGTCGTCTCCGCGGGCTCGGGGGTCGTGGTCTCGGTCGTCGCTGCGGTCGTGGTCGTCGCGACCGGCGACCCGATGTCGAGCGTCGGCTCGGCAGCAGGACGCAGGACCTGCCGCTCGACGGGCTCGGCCTGCGGGAACACGAAAAGCGCACCGACGCCCAGCACCGCGAACACCGCCACCGATGCCGCGATGACGGGAACGGTGCGCCTCGCCCGGCGATCGCGACGGGGGAAGCCCTCCCGGTCCAGCGGTTCGAGCCGACGCCCGAGATCGAGCAGTTCCGCCTCCGAGGGCTGCACCGCGAGCAGCCGTCCCCGCAGGTGCGCGGGCAGAGGGGTGAAGGGGAGAAGCGAGAACGTTCCGAGAGCGTTCGGCACCCGGGGCACCGCACGGTCGACGAAGTCCTGCGCATGGGCGAGGACACGTCCGTCGCCGGCGGAGCCGAGCATCGCCTCGATCTCGTGGGACGAGAAGTGATGCCGGACCGTGAGGTCGACGACCTCGCGGGCGGTGCCGTCGAGCAGGTGGACCGCCTCGCGGACGTCGAGCACGTCGGAGGCGGCCTGATAGGCGGGGTCGGCCGCGGGGAGATATTCGAGGGCGGAGCCGGTGCGCTCGAGCACGCGGATGCATTCGGCGCGGACCACGGCGTAGAGCCAGGCCCGCAGGAGACTCTCGTCGCGCAGCGAGCGGATCCGCGCGGTCGCCGTCCAGACCGCGTCGTACACCACGTCCGAGGCCGACGACACGGCGACGAAGCCGCACGCGTACGCGTACAGGCCGGGGGCGAAACGGTCGAAGACCGCTGCCGTGGCGTCCGGCTCCCCGTTCCGCAACGCTGCGGCGAGTTCGCGGTCCGGACGTCCGGGGTGGTGCCCCATCGATGGAACCTCCCTGTCGTGCATGCGCCCCCGCGCGCCTGCGGTCGTGAGTTCCGGGGAAGTCTACGAGCAGGTGCGCCCCACGGCGAGGATGCGATCCATCGGGCCCGTCGACGCCGGAAACAGGGGTGTCGCCACGCGGCGCGCGTCCGTAGGGTGGCGGGCATGGGGTGGACCACGAACGATATTCCGGATCTGTCGGGACGCACGATGGTCGTGACGGGGGCCAACAGCGGACTCGGTGCGGAGACCGCCCGGGCGCTGGCCCGGGCCGGTGCCGAGGTGGTGCTCGCCTGCCGCGATGTCGGCAAGGGTGAGTCGGTCGCGGCCGACCTCGGCGACCGCGCGACGGTGCGTCGTCTGGACCTGGCGGATCTCTCGTCGATCCGTGCGTTCGCCGACGAGGTGCGTGCCCGGCACGAGCGCATCGACGTCCTGGTCAACAACGCAGGCGTCATGGCGGTGCCGTTGCGGCGGACGGCCGACGGTTTCGAGATGCAGATCGGGACCAATCACTTCGGCCACTTCGCCCTCACCGGGTTGCTGCTCGATCGCATCACCGACCGGGTGGTGACGGTCAGCAGCACGATGCACCGCATCGGCAGCATCGATCTCGACGACATCAACTGGGAACGCCGCCGCTACGAGCGCTGGCTCGCCTACGGGCAGTCGAAGCTGGCGAACCTGCTGTTCGCGTACGAACTGCAGCGGCGCCTCAGCGCCGCCGGATCGAGCGTGAGTTCGCTTGCTGCACATCCGGGTTATTCGTCGACGAATCTGCAGTACCGCAGCGAGTCCTGGCACGGGAAGATCGTCGAACTCGTCACCCCCATCATCGGGCAGTCCCCGCAGCAGGGCGCACTCCCGACTCTTTACGCGGCGACCTCGCCGGAGGCGGAACCGGGCGGCTACTACGGGCCGGATTCCTTCTTCGAGATGCGCGGCCGGCCGAAGCGGGTGCAGTCCACCTCGCGGTCACGCGACGAGATCCTGGCGCGGAGGTTGTGGGAACTGTCCGAGCGGCTGTGCTCCGTCGAGTACTCGATGCCCTAGAGCGTCGATGCCGTAGCTCCTGCAGGGCTGCAGTCCTGCAGGGCTGCAGTTCTCAGGTCAGGGTGAACGAGACCGGCGGCAGATCGTCGCGCCGGCACAGTCCGGTCTGATCCACGAGGTCGAGGGTGCGCAGATAACGCCGGACCAGATCGCCTGCCGAGAGCCCCGCATCCGATGCGGTGCGCAGGGCGGCGGCGAGTCCGTCCCCGCGTGCCCAGCGGTGGATCGCGGCGACGGCGATCGGATCCGGATCCGGCCCCACTTCCAGGCCGAGACGCTCTTCGCGTCCGGCGAGTTCGCTCCACAGCCGTGAGGTGGCGCGCAGCGCCTCGTCGATCGCCGGGGTGGTGCGTCCCGGGACTCCGACGGTGCGGCGCCGGGTCTCGCCCAGAGCGCTCGAGGCGACGGCGGCGAGTTCGGCCGGTGTCAGCCCCGACCACGCGCCCGTCCGCACGCATTCGGCGACGAGAAGGTCGTTCGCACAGTAGATCCGGCCCAGGCGACGACCGTCGTCGGTGACGTAGGCCGACCCGCCCATCGGGTCGCGGAGCAGATAACCCCGCTCCTCGAGCAGATCCAGTGTGCGATCGAAGGTCTCGACGAGGCGGCCGGTGACCGTGTCGATCTGCGACCGCATCCGTTCGGTGTCGCCGTACACCGCGGCGCGTCGTGTCGAGAGAGCGAGAAGGCGCTCCCTGTCGCCGCGTCGATGCGCGGGATGCGACCGCACCGCCCGTGCCAGCGACGTCACCAGCTCGGCCGAACCGGAGCGCCGTGCCTCGGCGAGCCGGTCGCACAGGTGCCGGTACTCGGTGAAGCCCTCGACGTCCCCGAGTTCGGTGTCGAGATCACGCAGCGCCGTCGTGTTCGCGCGGACGGCGTCGGTGAGCGCCGCGACGGATCGTTCGGCCTGGAACTGGGCGAACGAGCGTCGCAGGAACTCGCGGGAGCCGGGGATGCCGCGGCCGGCGACCAGATTGACCGCGGTGTTGTAGCCGACGCGCAGCGAACTGTGCAGCGGGTACGAGCGTGCGCCGGCGAGACCGGCGACGGTCGCGGGGGCGGCCTCGGGACTCCACAGCACGACGGCGTGGCCTTCGACATCGATGCCGCGGCGGCCGGCGCGACCGGTGAGCTGGGTGTACTCGCCGGGAGAGAGGCGCACCGGGCCGTCGGCGGTGGGTTTGACGAGGCGTTCGAGGACGACGGTGCGCGCCGGCATGTTCACCCCCACGGCGAGGGTCTCGGTGGCGAACACGACCCGCACGAGACCGCGGGCGAACAACTCCTCGACGGTGTGACGGAAGGCCGGGATCAGGCCGGCGTGGTGCGCGGCGAAACCGCGTTCGAGTCCTTCGAGCCACTCTGTGTGACCGACGGCGTCGAGATCGGCAGGCGGCAGGGCGGCGGTGTGCCGGTCGGCGACCGCACGGATCTCGGCGACGTCGGCCGCCTCGGTGAGACGGACCGACGATTCGAGGCATTCGGTGACGGCGTCGTCGCAGCCGTTGCGGCTGAACCGGAACCAGATGGCCGGCAACAGTTGTTCGGCCTCGAGCCGGGCGACGACCTCGGGCAGGTCGGCACCGGCCGGTCCGGGTGCTCCGCGTGCACGTCGCCGTCGTTGTCCACGGCCGGTCGCGGGGCCGGGCGCGGCCTCGACGAGCTGACGGTGGGCGATGTACCGCTCGAGGGTCTCGTCGACGGTGCCGGACGGGGACAGCAGGTCGAACAGCCGCCCGCCGGCGAGCATGTGCTGGGTGAGCGGGACTGGCCGTGTCTCCTCGACGACGACCGCGAGGTCGCCGCGGACGCCGCGCAGCCAGCCGCCGAACTCCTCGGCGTTGCTGACCGTGGCCGACAGGCTGGTCAGCCGCACGTCGTCGGGGAGCGAGAGGATCGCTTCCTCCCACACCGCGCCGCGTTCGCGGTCGGCGAGATAGTGCACCTCGTCCATGACGACGTGGGTGAGTCCGTGCAGGAGCGGGGAGCCGCCGTGCAGCATGCTGCGCAGCACTTCGGTGGTCATGACGACCACGGGCGCATGAGGGTCCAGCGAGATGTCGCCGGTGAGCAGACCGACACGGTCGTCGCCGAACCGGCGCGACAGGTCGAGATACTTCTGGTTGCTCAGCGCCTTGATGGGGGTGGTGTAGAAGCAGCGTCCGCCCGCTGAGAGTGCGAGACGGGCGGCGAATTCACCGACGACGGTCTTGCCCGCCCCGGTGGGAGCGCACACCAGCACGTCGCGGTCGTCCTCGAGGGCGCGGCAGGCCTCGACCTGGAAGTCGTCGAGGGGAAAATCGAGTTCGGTCGCGAACAGCGAGAGCTGCGACCGGTCCTGCGTGCGCACATGTCCACGCTACGGGTCGGCGCGGACACGTGCGCAACGCAGGGGGGACGTCAGTCGCTCGTCACCCCTCGGGGGTGACTCAGTCGTCCGTCACCTCGAGGGTGACGTCGATGTTGCCGCGGGTCGCGTTGGAGTACGGGCACACCTGGTGGGCCTTCTCGGTGAGCTCGAGCGCCTGCTCGCGGGGGAGGTTCGGCAGGGTCACCTCGAGGGTGACGGCAAGACCGAATCCGCCGCCGTCGGTCGGGCCGATGCCGACGCGGGCGCCGACCGCGGAGTCGCTGACGTCCGCCTTCTCCTGCCGGGCGATCATCTGCAGTGCCGAGTGGAAGCACGCGGCGTATCCGGCGGCGAAGAGCTGTTCGGGGTTGGTGCCCTTGCCGCTGCCGCCCATCTCGGTGGGGATGGACAGGTCGACGTCGAGCTTGCCGTCGCTGGTGCGGGCGTGGCCGTCGCGGCCTGCTCCGGTGGCGAGTGCTTCGGCGGTGTAGATGATGTTCACGATGTCCTGCCTTTCTTCGAGAGTGCGCCGGGTGCTTCCTGCAACGCGGCGGTCAGGCGGTGGAGCGTCTCGCGCAGCGCGACCAGTTCGTCGACGTCGAACCGGCTGTCCCGCGTCACGCAGCCGGGGATGTCCGCGGCCTCTGTCCGGAGTGCATCTCCCGCTTCGGTGAGGTGGACGACGACACGACGTTCGTCGGTCTGCTGCCGGCGTCGTTCGACGTATCCGGCGGCCTCGAGCCGTTTGAGCAGGGGGGACAGTGTGCCCGTGTCGAGATCGAGCGAGTCGCACAGATCCTGCACGCCTCGCGCGTCGCGTTCCCACAGTGCCAGGAGCACGAGGTACTGCGGGTAGGTGATGCCCAGCCGATCGAGATGCGGCCGATAGGCGGCCGTGATGGTGCGGGAGGCGCGGTAGAGCGCGAAGCACACCTGCTGGTCGAGTTCGAGTGGAGACGGCACGGGAATGAATGTAGCGCCCCGTTTTGTTGTACACAACATTAATGGCCACAACTCGATACGTGTTCCAGATCACTTCCATGTGGGAATTGAGAGAACTCTGGGCACGTTAGTTGAGTGAGAATGGCTCAAGTTCGACAGAAAGGCTTCGGAATGCCGGCATTCTTCGGGCCTGGTGGCCCCGGCCGAATCGACATCACACGTTTCATGAGCCGCGGTACCCAGGACCTCCTCGCCCACGCAGCGCGTTACGCCACCGACCGTGGTGACGCGGAACTCGACGTGCTGCACCTCCTTCGCGCGATGGCGGAGCAGGATCCGTCCCGCACGGTCATGACGCGCGCCGGAGCCGACCCCGCCGACGTCGCTGCCGCCGTCGACCAGCGGCTGCCGCAGAGCCGCCCCGGTGAGGCCGTCTCCGCACCCGCACTGACCGGTGCAGTGAAGACCGCACTCCTCGAAGCGCACCAGCTCTCGCGTGCGCTCGGCTCCACCTACATCGACCCCGAGCACCTGTTCTTCACGCTCGCGGCCGACCAGACCCGCGCTCCCGGACGACTGCTGGCGTCGCTGGGCGTGACCCCGCAGTCGTTGCAGACCGCGCTGCAACCCACCCCCGCAGCTCCCGTCGCGGAGGAGACCCCGACGCCGACGCTCGACAAATTCGGCGTCGACCTCACCGAGCGGGCCCGCGGCGGCGGCATCGACCCCGTCATCGGCCGTGCCGACGAGATCGAGCAGACGATCGAGATCCTCGCCCGACGCACCAAGAACAACCCGGTGCTCGTCGGTGAGGCCGGCGTCGGCAAGACCGCCATCGTCGAAGGGCTCGCCCAGCGCATCGTCGACGGCGACGTCCCGGACATCCTGCAGGACAAGCGGATCGTCCAGCTCGACCTGACGGCGATGGTCGCCGGAACCCGCTACCGGGGCGACTTCGAGGAACGCCTCACCGCGGCACTCGACGAGATCACCGCCCAGCAGGGCAAGCTCATCGTCTTCATCGACGAGATCCACACCGTCGTCGGCGCGGGCGCCGGCAACGAGGGCGCGATGGACGCGGCGAACATCCTCAAGCCGAAGCTCGCCCGCGGTGAACTGCACGTCGTCGGTGCGACCACCCTCGACGAGTACCGCAAGCACATCGAGAAGGATCCGGCGCTCGAACGTCGTTTCCAGCCGGTCACGGTCGACGAGCCCGCCCGCGACGACGCCGTCGCGATCCTGAAGGGTCTCGCCGATCGGTACGCCGAGTTCCACAAGGTCCGGTACACCGACGAAGCGCTCGAAGCGGCCGTCGACCTGTCGATGCGGTACCTGCCCGACCGGCATCTGCCGGACAAGGCGATCGACCTCGTCGACCAGGCCGGTGCACGACTGCGCCTGCGGGTGCCGCGCACCGACGTGACCGAACTGCGTTCGCGGCTGGACGAACTCGAAGCCGAGAAGGATCGCGCGGTCGAGGCCGAACAGTACGAGGAAGCCTCGCGCATCCGCGACGAGATCCTGCGCATCCAGGCGCGGATCGACGGTGACGGTGGTGAGGGCGACGGCGAGGGAACTCCCACCGTCGACCCCGAGCTGATCGCCGAGATCGTCTCGCGGGCCACCGGGGTTCCCGCCTCGCAGATGACCCGTGCCGAGAAGGAGAGGCTGCGCACTCTCGAGGACGAGCTGCACAAGCGTGTCGTCGGGCAGGACGAGGCCGTCCACGCCGTGGCACGCGCCGTGCGGCGCAGCCGCTCCGGCATGAGCGACCCGCGTCGTCCGGTGGGCAGCTTCCTGTTCCTCGGTCCCACCGGCGTCGGCAAGACCGAGCTCGCGAAGGCACTCGCCGAGGTCCTCTTCGGCGACGAGCGCACCATGCTGCGCATCGATATGAGCGAGTTCGGCGAACGCCACACCGTGAGCCGTCTCGTCGGTGCCCCTCCCGGTTACGTCGGTTACGGCGAGGCCGGGCAGCTCACCGAACAGGTGCGTCGCCACCCCTATTCGGTGGTGCTGCTCGACGAGATCGAGAAGGCGCACCCGGACGTGTTCAACACGCTGCTGCAGGTCCTCGACGACGGTCGCCTCACCGACGGTGAGGGACGCACGGTGGACTTCACCAACACCGTCGTCATCATGACCAGCAACCTCGGTTCGGACATCATCTCGAGCCGCGGAGGCGCGCTCGGCTTCACCACCGGTGACGCCGAGGCGGCCGAGAAGCCGCTGCGCGATCGGGTCATGGGACGGCTGCGCGAATCGATGCGGCCGGAGTTCCTCAACCGCATCGACGAGATCGTGATGTTCCGCAAGCTCGACGACGACCAGCTGCACCGGATCACCGAGCTGCTGCTCGACGACAGCCGGAAGCGGCTGCAGAGCAAGGGGATCGATCTCGAGTTCACCGCCGACGCGGTGGCGTGGATCGCCCGCAACGGTCACCAGCCCGAGTTCGGTGCCCGTCCGTTGCGCCGCTCGATCTCCCGGGTGGTCGACGATCGCATCGCCGACATGCTGCTCGACGACGTGCTCGCCGAGGGCAACCGGGTCACGGCGGACGTCGTCGAGGACGAATTGCTGCTCCAAGTCGGCTGACTTGCACGACGAGGAAGGGGAGAGATGCCACGGCATCTCTCCCCTTCCCGCGTTCGGGCTGTGGTCAGCGGGCGGTGAGACGACGGATCGCCTCGAGCGGCAGGTGCAGCCACGAGGGCCGGTGCCGTGCCTCGTAGACCACCTCGTAGACCGCCTTGTCGAGCTCGTAACCGCGCAGCAGGACGTCGGAGTCCCGCGGATCCGTGCCCGAGGCAGCTGCGTAGCCGTCGCAGAAGGCGGCACAGTTGCGTTCGGCCCACTCCCGGGCCCGGAACTCCCGCTGCGACTCCACCGCCGTGCCCTGTTCGGATTCACGGATCGAGTGATGCGCGGCGTAGTCGAACGACCGCAGCATTCCCGCCACGTCCCGGAACGGACTGTCGGGTTTGCGGCGCTCCTCGAGTGACTTCGCGGGTTCGCCCTCGAAGTCGATGAGCAACCAGCGCTCGGGGGTACGCAGCACCTGTCCGAGATGAAGGTCTCCGTGGATGCGGTGCACCGGAACCTGACCCAGCGCCGCGACCTCCTCGAACCGCGCCCGGACCGCGTCGGTGAGTCCGGCGAGCTCGGGGACCTCGGCCGCTGCACCCTCGAGCCGGCGGATCATGCCCTCGGCCAGTTCGGCGGCGGCGCGTTCGTCGGTGCCGAGCGCGGAGCCGAGATGGGCGTGCACATCCGCCACGGCCGCACCGATGCGATGGGATTCCCCGGCGAAGTCGGTGCCCACCTCGTCGGCGCGCAGGTCTCCTTCGAGGAGCAGGTCCCGGACACTGCCGAGCGCCATCGACCAGCCGTCGGCCGAGTTCGCCGCGAAGTCCTGCACCATCGCCAGCGTGGTGCGGACCCCGTCGACCTCCGCTTCGATCCACGCCCGGATCGGGGCGATCGACCGGCATCCGTCCTCACCGAGCGCGAGCGGCAGCTCGACGTCCGGATTGATGCCGAGCGTGAGCCGACGGAACATCTTGAGCAGCAACTTCTCTCCGAGGACCACGGAGGTGTTGGACTGCTCCGCGCTCAGCGCACGCCCACGCAGGCCCGGTTCGATGACCGCGCCCGGCACGGTGTGGAGATCCACCGGGCCGGCGGGGGTGCCGCTCGCCAGATTGCGCGAATACCGGTCGAGGATCTCCTGGTCGCGGAGGCCGTCGTAGACGTGCAGGCCGTGGTCGTGGGAGTCGTCGGGGCCGACCACGCTCCAGGACTGCAGTTCCTCGGGGAGATGGGAACGGAAACCGAGGGGCACCTGATAGATCTGGTCCGCGGTCGAGTCGAACGAGACCTTCACGATCAGATGGTCGGCCCCGAAACCGGACTCCTCCACGAGCGGATGACGCAGGACGACACCGATCCCGGTGATGGTGTGGCCCTTGGCCGCGAACCATCGCTGGTGCGGCATCCATTCGCGCAGATCCTCGACGAGCCGTTCGTCCGGATAGAGCTCGCTGTTGGTCGTCACGGCTGCACCGCCGCTTCCGCTTCGCTGCTCACCGGGTGCTCGCCCGGTCCCTCCTTCGACGGATCGGGTTGCAGCGCGAACCAGAAGAATCCGTGACCGGGCAGGGTGATCATGTAACCCTCCTCCGTGATCGTCGGGAACGGGACGGACCCGGTCAGCTCCACCGGGATCCACCCGGCGAAGCGCGACAGATCGAGGACGACCGCCTGCGGATAGCGCGACAGGTTGTTCACGCACAGGATGACGTCGCTGTAATTGCGTTCCGGGCCGGGCGACATCTCGCGCAGATAGGACAGGATCGCGGGATTCGCGCTGCCGAGTTCGGTGAACGAGGCCTTACCGAAGGCCGGATGCTGCTTGCGGACCTGGATCATCCGCCGCGTCCAGTGCAACAGCGAGTTCGTCGAGTTCATCTGCGATTCGACGTTCACCGCCTGGTACCCGTAGGTGGGATCCATGATCACCGGCAGGTACAGCCGGCCCGGGTCGGCGCGGGAGAAGCCCGCGTTGCGGTCGGGGGTCCACTGCATCGGGGTCCGCACCGCGTCGCGGTCGCCGAGCCAGATGTTGTCGCCCATGCCGATCTCGTCGCCGTAATACAGGACGGGGGAGCCCGGTAGGCTCAGCAACAGGGCGGTGAAGAGCTCGAGCTGGTTGCGGTCGTTCTCCAGCAACGGCGCCAGACGACGGCGGATGCCGATGTTGGCGCGCATCCGCGGGTCGGTGACGTACTCGGCGTACATGTAGTCGCGTTCCTCGTCCGTCACCATCTCGAGGGTCAGCTCGTCGTGGTTGCGGAGGAAGATGCCCCACTGGGCGGTCTTCGGGATCGGCGGGGTCTGGGCGAGGATCTCCGAGATCGGGAAACGGTTCTGCCGCCGCACCGCCATGAAGATGCGCGGCATCAGCGGGAAGTGGAAGGCCATGTGGCACTCGTCGCCGATCTCGGGTTCGCCGAAGTACTCGACGACGTCGGTGGGCCACTGGTTCGCCTCCGCCAGCATCACCCGGCCGGGATATTCGGCATCCATCACCGCACGGCACTTCTTGAGGAAGGCGTGCGTCTCGGGGAGGTTCTCGCAGTTGGTCCCCTCACGCTCGAACAGATAGGGGACCGCGTCGAGGCGGAACCCGTCGATGCCGAGATCGAGCCAGAAGCGCAGGACGTCGAGCATCGCGTCCTGTACTTCGGGGTTGTCGTAGTTCAGGTCGGGCTGGTGCGAGAAGAACCGGTGCCAGTAGTACTGCTTGCGCACCGGATCCCACGTCCAGTTGGACGTCTCGGTGTCGACGAAGATGATGCGGGCTTCCTGGTATCGGTCGTCGACATCCGACCACACGTAGAAGTCGCCGTACGGCCCGTCGGGGTCGCTCCGCGATTCCTGGAACCACGCGTGCGTGTCGGACGTGTGGTTCATGACGAGGTCGGTGATGACGCGGATACCGCGTTTGTGCGCCTCGTCGAGGAAGGTCACGAAATCCTCGACCGTGCCGAACTCCGGTAGCACGGCACGGAAGTCGCGGATGTCGTAACCGCCGTCTCGGAGCGGTGAATCGTAGAAGGGCGGCAGCCAGATGCAGTCGGCGCCGAGCCACGCGATGTAGTCGAGTTTCTCGGTCAGTCCACGCAGGTCGCCGGTGCCGTCGTTGTTCGAGTCGTTGAAAGCGCGGGCGAGGACCTCGTAGAACACCGCGGTCTTGAACCAGTCCGGGTCGACGGGCAGGCTGCGCGCATGGGCGAAGTCCTCGGCCCGGCTCTCGACGAGATGACCGTCTTCGGTGTGTTCGTATTCGGGTACTCGGTCGGACGGATCCGGCATGGCACCTCCGTGCTCGTCGCGTCGCAGGATGGACTCGCCCCAGAATGCCCCGGCGGACGGATTTCCACACCCGGACCGGACGGAACGCTATGTGAGTGCACGTGTGCGCCGATAGATTGGCGGGCATGACTGCGAACCGGCCCGAAGGGCGGGTGGCCGAGCTGTGCACCCGCATGCGTTCGTTCATCGACGACGAGGTGATTCCTCTCGAACCCGTCCTGAGCCGCCACGACGACAAGGCCGCCGAGGCACTCGCCGGGCTGAAGGCCAGGGCGAAGGAACTCGGGTTGTGGGCACTGGGGCATCCCGAGGAGATGGGCGGGGGCGGGGTTCCCTTCCTCGACTTCGTCTACCTCAACGAGATCATCGGCCGCTCCGAGTACGGTCAGCTCGCGGTGGGATCGGTGTCCATGCAGGACGCCCTGATGATCCAGCGTCACGGCACCGCCGAACAACGCGAGCGCTGGATCCCGGGGCTCGTCTCCGGCGACATCCTGCCCTCCGTCGGCATGACCGAGCCGGAAGTGGCGGGATCCGACCCCGTGCTCGTGCAGACCACCGCCCGGCTCGAGAACGGCGAATGGGTGATCGACGGGCACAAGTGGTTCACCACCGGCGCCGCGCAGGCCGGCTACTGCACGGTCTTCGCCCGGACCGAACCCGAGTCGACTCCGCTGCACCGCAGCATCAGCGCGATCATCGTGCCCATCGACACCCCCGGACTCGAGATCGTGCGGGCGATCCCCACGATGGGGCACGACCCGAGCGATCACTACGAGGTGCGGTACGACGGTGTGCGGGTTCCCGAGGAGAACGTGCTCGGTGAACGCGGCAACGGCTTCGTCGTCGCACAGGACCGGCTCGGACCGGGACGGATCTTCCACTGCATGCGATGGCTCGGCCAGGCCCAACGGGCCTTCGAACTCATGTGTGCCCGCGCCAACTCGCGCTTCGCGCACGGTTCGCTGCTCGCCGAGAAGGGCGAGATCCAGCGCTACATCGCCGAATCCGCCGCCGACATCCAGGCCGCACGTCTGATGACCCTGGACGCCGCGCGGGTGATGGACGCGGGGGAGGACGCCCGGGTCCGGATCGGGCTCATCAAGTTCCGAGGCGCGCAGATGCTGCACGACGTCGTCGACCGCGCGATCCAGGTGCACGGGGCGCTCGGTCTCACCGCCGACACGCCGCTCGAGGGGATGTACCGGCGGGCGCGCTACGCCCGTATCTACGACGGCCCCGACGAGGTGCACCGGATGTCCACGGCACGGCGGATGCTGCGCGACCCGGAACGCGTGCCGTGGCGGTAGACCGCCGGCCGCTCGTGACCGGTACGACCGACTCTTCGCACTAGGGTCTTTCGGCACGCCGGGAGGCCGATGCAAGTATGTGGCGTGACATCGGGGGAGGTCGGTAACAGGGAGCGGTCGAGCGGCGCACGGCCCGAAGGGCGATGGCGCTGTTCGATCGACGAGGTGGCGCGCAGGATGCGCGCCGAATCCGCATGTCTCGACGACACCCTGCGCCTGATCACCTCGGCGGCCGTCGAGCTGATCCCGGGCGCCGAGCAGGCCGGCATCGCGGTGCGTACGTCCGGCCTGCGCTTCGAATCCCGCGCCGCGACCGGGCCGCTGCCGAGTGCGGTCGACGCAGTGCAGCAGGAAGCGGGCGACGGCCCCTGCGTGGAGTCGATGCGGGAGCGGAGTGCGGTTCTCGTCACCGATATGAGGTGTGAGAGTCGTTGGCCCGCTGTAACTTCCGAATCTGCGGCTGCCGGTGTCGGATCGACGCTGGTGCTGTGCCTGTACACCGACGAGGTCCACGGAGCGCTGCACGTACACAGTTCTCGTGCGGAAGCGTTCGACGAGCACAGCATCGATGTGGGCACGAGCCTGGCGACCCACGCGGCGATCGCGCTGGTCGCCTCCCGTCAAGAGGAACAGTTGCGCGACGCACTCGCGTCCCGCGATGTCATCGGGCAGGCGAAGGGCATGCTCATGGAACGCTTCGCGGTGGGTGCCGACGATGCGTTCGTCCTGCTCCGGAGACTGTCCCAGGAGCGCAACGTGCCCCTGCGACGGATCGCGGGGCACGTGGTCGAGGCGGGGCGGTGAACCGGACGGCCGCCTGCTCCGTCCGGTCCACCTGCGAGATCAGACCGCCGCTGTCTGCTCCGCGGCGTGGGAACCCGCGATCCGCCCGAAGACCGAACCGTTCGTCAGACCCGAGCCACCGGGGTAGTTGAAGTAGAAGATGCCACCGACGAGCTCACCTGCGGCGTAGAGCCCGGAGATCGGGTTCATGTCGGTGTCGAGCACCTGGGCGTTCGAGTTGATGCGGACACCGCCGAAGGTGAAGGTGATACCGCACGTGACCTGGTAGGCCTCGAACGGGCCCTCGTCGAGCGTGTTCGCCCAGTTCGTCTTGTTCACGGGCAGTCCGCTCGTTCCGCGACCGTCCTTGACGTTCGGGTTGAATTCGACCGAGGTGTCCACGGCCGCGTTGTACGCCCGGACCTCCTCGAGGAAACCGTCGGGATCCACACCCTCCAGCTTCTGGGCCAGGGCCTCGAGCGTGGGAGCGGTGACCTTGGTGACCTGCCGGATCTTGTACTCGTCGCGCAGGAGGTGGGTGACCTTCTGGTCGAAGACCTGCCATGCGAACTGGTTCGGCTGTTCGAGGATGCGGCGGCCGTACTTCGCGTAGGTGTAGTTGCGGAAGTCGGCGCCCTCGTCGACGAAGCGCTTGCCATGGGCGTTGACCAGGATGCCGAACGGGTAGCTGTGCTTCTGGAAGCCGTCGCCGACCGCGAGGTCGCCGAACTCGGGGGCGTTGCGCTCCCAGCCGACGGCGTGGCAACCCGACCAGTTGCCCGTCGGGCTCGCGCCGATGTCGAGAGCCATCTTGTGGCCGTCACCGGTGTTGAACATCGTGCCGCGAACCTTCGCAAGATCCCACGACGGGCCGAGGTAGCGGGTGCGCCACTCGGTGTTGGCCTGGAAACCACCGCTCGCGAGGACGACGGCGTCGGCGAGTTCGTCGCGGGTCTGACCGTTCTGCTTCACACGCACACCGGTGACACTGTCGTCGCCGTGGATGAGGGACACCACGCGGGCGCCGTACTCGATCTTCACACCCTCGCGCTCGGCCGCCTTGCACAGGTAGTCGACCAGGCCCGGGCCGCCGCCGTTGACCTCGACGGTCAGGCCGCCCCAGAACTTGAACTTCCCGTCGACCTTGAACGCCTGGCGTCCGTAGATCGGCATGAACTTCACCCCCTTGTCCCGCATCCAGGACAGGGTCGGGTAGCTCTGTTCGACGAGGATGCCGGCCAGATCGGGGTCGGTACGGTACTCGGTGACGCGAGCGAGGTCGTCGAGGAAATCCTCCGAGGTGTACGAACCGAAGTCGGTGTTGGCGACTTCTTCGTCCGTCAGATCGGGCATCAGGCGACGCAGGTCGTCGACGCCGTCGTAGGCGACACGCATCGCGCCGGCGGTGAACGCGGTGTTCCCGCCTCGACGGTCCTGATCGGCCCGCTCGAGGACGAGAACCTCCGCGCCCTTCTCGCGAGCGGCCAGCGCCGCGCAGAGTGCGGCGTTACCGGCTCCGACGACGATCACGCGGCTTGTAGTCATGGGTCGATACCTCTCGTTACTGCGAAAACAGGGGTGGATGAGGGCAGCCTCGGATCGCCCTGCCGCTCGCACTCGGTGGTGCGGCAGGGTCGAGGCAGAATTCGTGGGGTTCGGTCAGTACCGCGCGGTAGGCGGCAGTTCGTGGCCGAACAGATTGAGCCCGTACTGCACGTAGACCGGTGCGGTCGTGTTCATCATGTGGTTCATCGCGGCGTGCGCGTCGCGCCACATGCGCTGGATCGGGTGGGAGGTGTGCAGTGCGGCGCCGCCCGTGTCGACGAACAGGCGATCGGCGGCGCGCACCGCGCGAGCACTGGCGTTGACCTGGTTGCGGCGGACCTCGATCCGCAGGTCCTTGGAGATCGTCTCGCCACTGGCCGCGACGTCGTAGACCCGGTCGATGTCCCAGAGGAAGTGCTGGACCGAGGCCTGGATATCGGCGGCGGCCTCACCGAGCAGTGCGAGGCTGTTCGGGTCCTGGCTGACGTTGCCGGACAGTCGCGAGATCCGGGCACGGCTGTGGTCGATGTAGGCCTGCAGCACGCCGTTGCAGATCGCCAGCGTGCTGGCGGTGATGGCTCCGGAGAACATGATCTGACGCGGAATCGAGTAGAGCGGATTGTCCAGACCGACCGCACGACCGGCGGTGCCGTCGACGATGCGGTTCTGATCGATCACCCTATGGGCGGGGACGAAGGCGTCGCGCACAATGAGATCCTTCGATCCCGTGCCGCGCAGACCCATGACGTTCCACGAGTCCTCGACGATCTCGTAATCCCCTCGGGGAAGGCAGAAATGGTAGGTGCCCTTGCCGTCCGGCTGACCGTCGGGCCCGAGGATCAGGCCACCGATCATCACCCACTGACACTGGTCGGTACCCGAGGAGAAGGACCATCGGCCGTTGAAGATGTAGCCGCCCTCGACAGGCTTCGCCCGGCCCATCGGCGCGTACGGCGAAGCGACCCAGGTGTCCTCGTTCTCGCCCCACACCTCCTCCTGCAGTCGCTGGTCGGTCTGGGCGAGTTCGTGGGCGTGCACCCCGACGACTCCCGCGACCCAGCCGGTCGATGCGCAGCGGGTGCCGAGCTCGAACAGCGTCTCGAAGTAGTCGCGAGGATGGCATTCGTACCCTCCGAACTGCTTGGGCTGCAACATGCGCATCACCCCTGCAGATCGCAGGGCGGCTGCCACCTCGTCGGTGATCTGTCCGGCTGCCTCGTTGTCGGCTGCATGGTCGCGCCAGAAATCGGACAGTTCCAGCACGCGGGCCTTCACCTCGAACATGGGATCCCTTTCGATCGGAGAGTATGTCAGTCGACGTCGGCTGCGGGGAGCAGCGATAGCTGTGTCTCGCCTCGCCGATGTCCCCAGTAATGGGCGTCCTCGTACCGTGCGGGGCGCCAGTCGTCGTCCACGAGAAGACCTCCGGTGCCGAACTCCAGGCCGAAGCCCGACGGCGTGCGCACGTAGAACGAGAGCATCTCGTCGTTGGTGTGCTTACCGAACGTCGTGATGAGGGAGGCCTCCCCGTCGAGAACCTTGTCGTACGCGCGTCCGACGGCGTCGAGATCGGACACCTCGAGCATCATGTGCCCGACACCCGGTTCGACGCCGTCGATCTCGGCGAAGGCGAACGAGTGGTGGCGCGCGTTGCAGTGGAAGAACAGCAGATCAGCCTGTCGCTTCGGGGAATTCACCAGATCGGTGAACTTCATCCCCAATACGTCGACGTACAGCTTCCAGTACGCTTCGCGGTCGCTCACGACCTGCAGGACGTGCCCGAGTCCGTGCTCGCCGGCGACGAAGGTGTTGCCGACGGGAGAAGCGAAGCGTTCCAACGATTCCGTGAGACCGTAGTAGAGCTCGATGGAGGCGAGTCCATCGGGATCCGCGAACGAGACCAGTTCGATGACGCCGCGTTCGGCGGCCTTCTCGGGTGTCTCCCGTCGCGTGGGATGGCCGGCTGCGTCCAGTCGTTCCTGCAGTGCCCGCAACTCGGCCGGACCCGAGACCTCCCAGCCGATCACAGCGATGCGGTCGCGATCGGCACGGCGCACCTCGACCCGGTAGAGCTTCTCGTCGACACGGAAACGCACCACATCATCGGACTCGTCGGCGATCTGCATGCCGCAGAGAAACGTTCCGAAACGCTTCCACTGCTCGAACTGCGTCGTCTCGATGACGAGGTAACCCAGTGCCTTCACGCTCGGGTCCATGATGGTTTCCTCCTGGATGATGGTGCCGGCCCGGTCGCAGCCGGGCATCGGCGTGACGTCCCGGGAAGGGGCCGTGGGTCGGTCGGTGCGTTCCCTGCTCCGACCGGGACTGTGACCATCGTGGAGCGGGTCACGTCGGGGCGCCAGAGTGATGTTCCAAAGCCTGAAACTTCGATGTGACCGGGATTTCGTTCCAACTCTCGGAAACGAAGGATGGCGCAGGGGTGGCACGGTCCGGCACGCTGCGGCCCATCAGCACTGTCTGCGGATCCGAGGAGGAGCCCATGATTCCGTTCACCGAGGAAGCGACCGCCAAGGTTGTGGACACACCCAGCGGCAAGATCCGCTACCACGAATACGGGGAGGGTCATCCGGTCGTCTTCCTCCACGGCTCAGGTCCCGGTGCCACCGGGTGGAGCAATTTCGCGGCCAACATGAAAGCGCTCGGCACCGAATACCGGTGCCTCGCGGTCGATATGCCCGGCTGGGGCGGTTCTGCTCCGGTCACACCCGCCGAGCGGGTCCATCACCGCACCGCGGTCGAACTCCTCGACGCCCTGCAGATCGACGCCGCGGCCTTCATCGGCAACTCCATGGGAGGCGCGACCTGCCTGAAGGTCGCCGCCAGCGCACCCGAACGCGTCACTCATCTCGTGACCATGGGAGCGGGTGCCGGTGGGGCCAAGTTCTTCGGAGCCGCCGACGGCCCCACCGAGGGCCTGAAAGTGCTGCAGCGCGCGTACCGGGACCCGTCGCCCGAAACGATGCGGGAACTCGTCGAGATCATGACCTTCGATCCTGCGTTCGCTACCGACGCCCTCGCGGAGGAGCGCTCCCGGAACGCCACCGCTAATCCGGAGCACCTGGCCAACTTCATCTCGGGCATCGGCAAGGACCGTCCGCACCGGGCCACCGATGCCGAACTGGCCGCAATCTCGGTGCCGACCATGATCATCCACGGTCGTGACGACCGGGTCGTGCACTTCGAGAACGGTCTGAAGCTGTGCACGCTCATTCCGAACTCCCGGCTGGTCCTGCTCAACCGGTGCGGCCACTGGGCCCAGCTCGAACACGCCGACGAGTTCAACGGGCTGGTCGCGAACTTCCTGAAGTCCTGACCGGACCGGTACCCCGGCATAGCTCGTAGCCGACGGCCCAGCGGCCGCCGGCTACGAGCTTCTCCGCAGGTGGGGGCCGCCGTCCTCGCGCTCGACGTCGGCATTCATCTCCTCGGCCGAGACCAGCATGTTCGACAACATACGGGCGAACCGAACGACCCGTCGGGCCAGTTTCGCCTCGTCGAACGCCACGCTGCGCACCGAGACCGACAGTGCTCCGACGGGCCTCGTGCCCCGGGTGACGATCGCGCCCACACAGCTGACCCCGAGGACTGTCTCCTCGAGGTCGACGGTGTATCCCATCGGCCGGGTGCGCGCGAGTTGATCGACGAGCATCTGCGGAGCGGACTTCGAGTTCCGCGTCAACCGGATCAGCGGGGACGGGATCGCTGTCCGGCCCTCCTGGTCGATCTGCTCCGCCAGGAGGGCCTTCCCCAGGGCCGTGGTCGTCAGGGGCAACCGTGCCCCGATGCGGGTGGGCAGTGCCACCGAATCGGGGCCGTGGATCTTCTCCGCCACCAGGACGTCGTTGCCGCGCCGTACGCCGAAGCGCACGACTCCTCTTGTCTCCACGTACAACTCGGTCATGAGTGGTTTGGCGAGGGTGGGTGGGCCGTCGACGCGGCCGAGTATGGAACTCTGCGCCAACTCGAAGATCTGCCAACTCGGCCGGTACTTGCGGCCGTCCCGTTCGAGCAGTCCGCTGGCGACGAGGTGTGAGAGCAGTCGGTAGGCGGTCGACTTCGGCAGTCCGTTCGCTTCGGCGACCTCGGTGACCCCGAGGGACGACAGCTGCCCGCGGAAGGAGTCGAGCACACTCAGCGCCTTCTCGACCGAGGTCATCTCCATCATGTCGAGGGGGAACTCTCGTGGATCGGGTGCCGGGACTCCCGGATCCGTGGGCTCTGCCGGTCCGGTACCCCACGGGTACCTGGGGTTCTGCGACATCGTCGACCTTTCGTGCTGGAGAACCGACCCCCCACAGTGACGTTTCAGCGCGCACAAATATAAGCCACATCACACGGGGAATGAAAGAAATGCGACTTCTTCGGATTGTGCCAACTCTTGAAACGAAGGGGTGGTGGGGGTCACACCAGCATACCTACTGTTGCGCAGCAGACCGCCGGCCGATCGAGGGCCGGCAATCGACGAAGGGCTCGATGTGTTCGAAGTGGATGACTTTCGCGAGGTGCTCGGACACCACCCCACAGGCGTCTCCCTGGTGACCGGGTTGTCCGAGGACGGCGAACCTGTGGGCATGGTCGTCGGTACGTTCAACTCGGTTTCCCTGGATCCGCCGATGGTGTCGTTCATGCCGATGCGGACCTCCTACACCTGGTCGAATATGCGATCCGCCAAGCGTTTCTGCATCAACATCCTGGCGTCCGACCAGCAGGACCGATGCGGTGCGTTCATGCGAGCGCCTACCGAGGAACGGTTCGCGGACTGGCCGTGGACGCCGTCGCCGGGCGGTCTTCCCGTCCTGAGCGATGTGATCGCGTGGATCGAGTGCAGCACGGTGAACGAGATCGAAGCAGGCGACCACTGGATCGTTCTCGGCAGCGTCGAGTCGCTCGCCGTTTCCCGGCCCGTGCCGCCGTTGCTCTACTTCCAAGGGGGATACGGGCGTTTCGCCCCGAAATCCCTCGTGTTCATCCCTGATCGTGACATCCGATGCGGTGTTCAGGACGCCGAGCTCGCGCGACCGGTACTCGAACGTCTCGCAGGTGCGCACGACGCCGAATGTTCGAACGTCGTCACCATCGGCGACCAGGCGATGGCCGTGGTCGGTTCGGCCACCGGCAGGAACGTCGCGAACACCCGCCGGCTCGGCCTGCGCATGCCGCTGGTGCCACCGGTGGGAGATCTGTTCGCAGCCTTCAACGACGAGGTGTTCGCAGAGGCCTGGATCGACCGGCGCACCGACCGCAGCGAGGGGGCGGCGGACAAGCTCCGGGATCGCCTGGAACTCGTTCGATCACAGGGATGGTCGGCTTCGCTCACGGCGAGTGGGAACTACAGCGATCTTGCCCTGCACCGAGCGTTCAGCAACTTCACCCGTGGCAACTACACGCCGGCCGAGGAACGTAGAATCCTCACTGCCGTAGCGGAATCGGCAGAGTACTATTCTTCCGATCCGATCTCCCGCACCGCGCTCTACTCGGTGGGATCGATGGTCGTTCCCGTCCGCAACGAGGACGGAAGCCTACGTTCGGCTCTGCGTCTCGGTCAGCTCGACAAGTCGATGACCGGTTCCGAATTGTTCGACCTCGCACAGGAACTCGAGGACGCTGCCCGCGAGATCGAACTGCTGCTCCGCGGCGGTGAGGTCGTCGACCCGATGGTTCTGCAGCACCTCACCTCCTACTGATCCTCTTCCGGTCTCCTCTGAACAAGGACAGACATGGGTACACAAATCTTCTCGATGCTGGTACTGGGTGCCATCATCGCCATCGGCACCTGGAAATCCATCCACATCGGTGTCCTTGCTCTCGTGGCAGCCTTCGGCGTCGGCACACTGATCGGTGGACAAACGATCAAGGAGGTCATGGCGGGATTTCCCGTCGGCATTCTCGTGCTGCTGCTCGGCATCACGTACCTCTTCTCGATCGTCCGCGAGTCCGGGGTCATCGACTGGATCGTGCAGCAGACCCTGCGCCTCGTCGGCGGGCGGGTCTTCGCGATCCCGTGGGTGTTCTTCCTTCTCGCAGCGCTGCTGGGATCCATGGGTTCGTCGCTGACCTCCTTGGCGCTGGCGCCCATCGCGATGATCTTCGCCGGTCGGCACCGGCTGCACCCGCTGCTGATGGCGCTGACGATCGTGCTCGGCGGCGGAGCGGGTGGGTTCGCGCCCACCTCCCTGTTCGGCATCATCACCAACGGCATCGCGGCCGACAACGGTATCGAGCCGCAGCCCTGGGCGCTGTTCGCCGCCGGCTTCGGCATCAACGCCGTGCTCTTCACCCTGGCCTTCGTCGCCCTCGCACTGCGGAACCGTCCGACGGAGACGAACCCGTCCGACGGCGGGCCGGGAACTTCGGGTGCGCCTGTTCCGGTGGACGGGTCGCCTGAGGGCACGCGATCGGAGCACGGTGACGGGGCGACGGCCACCGCCACCGCGGTGGCCGTCGACGACTCGCCGGCGACAGCCGCGCTCTCCCGTTACCAGCTCCTGTGCCTGGCCGCCGTTGCGGCATTGATGACCCTGGTCATCGTGTTCATGTTCCTGGACATCGAATCCGACGTGGGTGTGCTCGCACTGGCACTCGCACTGGTGATCTCGGTGCTCTATCCCAGCCGCACACGTGAAGCGGTCAAGGGCGTGGACTGGTCGACGATCCTCCTCGTGGGAGGCATTCTCACCTACGTCGGCGTGATGCAGAAGATGGGGACCGTCGAGCTTCTCGGTCACGCCGCCGAATCGATCGGATCGCCCTTCCTCGCCGCGTTCGCGCTCTGCTTCGTCGCGGCACTCGTCTCCGCCTTCGCCTCGACGACCGGAATCCTGGGTGCGTTGATCCCTCTGGCGGTCCCCGTCATCGCAATCGGCGGACTGCCCGGCTTCGGCCTGATCATGGCGATCGCCATCTCGTCCAACCTGGTCGACAGCACGCCTTTCTCGTCGCCGGGCGCGACGTGCATTGCGAACGCACAGGCGAAGGATCGTTCGAGGCTCACCAAGCTGATGCTGGCCTGGGGATTCTCGATGATCATCCTCGGACCGATCATCACCATCGCGGTATTGGTCGTCCCGGGCATGTGACGACAAGTCGCACACGAGAACGGATACGGCCCTCGAATGCGAGGGCCGTATCCGTTCCTTCACGCCAGTTCGGGCGGGAAGCCTCCCGTGGCCACCGGACCCCAGCGGGTCGGGGTGATCCGGATCAGCGACTTGCCCTGATCGCGCATGGCCTGCCGGTACTCGTCCCAGTCCGAATGCTCACCGGCTATGTTGCGGAAGTACTCGACGAACGGTTCGACGTCGTCGTGGGCATCGATCACCTCCGCGGTTCCGTCGACCTGCACCCACGCGTCGTTCCAGTCGTCGGACAGCACGACGACACCGACCTCGGGCCGGCTACGGGCGTTGCGGGTCTTGGCGCGCCGGGGATAGGTCGCGATCACGATGCGTCCGCTGTCGTCGACGCCGCCGGTGACAGGGGAGGCCTGCGGTGTGCCGTCGTCGCGCTGCGTCATGAGGATCATCCGGTGCCGGGGCCGGACGAAATCCAGCAGTTCCTGCAGGCCGACTGCGGTGTTGGTGGCGATCTTGCGGGCCATTCACGTTCTCCTGTTCCGAAGGGTCACGACTCGAGGAGTGCCGCGAGTCGCGCGAGGTCCTCTTCCACCATGCGCGTGTCGCGGTCGAACTCGTCGTCGGTCAACTCGATCTGCCGGACGGTGAAGACGATCTCGGCACCGTCCGGATGGGGGAGTACCCGCATCGGGTTGTACACCGTCGTCCCCGACGGCAGTGTCACCTCGTGGTCGAGCACCCCGTGGTCGTTGGTGCCGACGAACCGGACGGTGACCTTGCCCATCGGGGACTCCGCGACGAGGGTGTCGCCGACCCGCCGCACCTCGCTCCGCGCCAGACCGGCCGCCCACTTCGGCAGGTTGTCGGGATCCGCGGCGAACTCGTAGACTCGGCGCGGTGGGCATCGGACGACCCGAGCGACATGGCGGCTGCGGACGACGTGCGTGCTCATGCTCGCCACATTAGAAGTTCGAGAGTTCGATCGCCCCCGGAAATCGGCTTCCCGTTTGCCGCACGCACACCGGTTGCCGAGGCGCACACTGGAAGTGTTCGAACCATCCGAAGGAGCCCGGGAGCCTGCGTCGGGCACTTCTCCCGTGAAGGAAGCCGGCGGATGTCGTACACCGAAGACGACCCCAACGAAATCGCGGTCCCCGTTCACAGAGGCGCCCACATCGCCGATCCCGGACCCTTGGGTCTGGCAGCCTTCGCCCTCACGACGTTCATCCTGTCCTGCGCCAACGCCGGGTTCATCTCGGTGGAGGCGGAAGCCGCCGTCTTCGGGGTGGCATTGTTCTACGGCGGCCTCACACAGCTCGCCGCCGGAATGTGGGAGTTCCTGAAGGGCAACGTCTTCGGGGCGACGGCGTTCAGCTCGTACGGGGCGTTCTGGCTGAGCTTCTGGTATCTGGTCACTTACACCGCCGAGGAGATGGGTGCCGAGCGGCACGTCGGGGTGGGCATCTTCCTGCTGGCCTGGACCATCTTCACCGTCTACATGTGGTTCGCCAGTACCCGGATCAGCGCAGCCCTCTTCGTCACCTTCTCGGTGCTCCTCGCCGCCTTCGTCTTCCTCACCCTCGGAGCGCTGCTGGAGCAGACCGGTCTGACGAGGGTCGGTGGCTATTTCGGACTCGCCGCTGCCGCCGGTGCCTGGTACACCTCCGCTGCCGGAGTGCTGAGCACGACCTTCGGGCGTATCGTCCTGCCCACGGGCCCACGCTGACGAGGCACCTCTTCGTCCCCACACCGGGGGTGGTTTGACAGGCGCATCGGCCGTCCTGGTACAGTCCGAAGCTATGCAGCGTGCATATTTCTGGTTTAGCAGGCCGGCCCGGGGTGGGTCGGTCGGCGTGACCACGCGCTGACTTCTTCACCTACGAGCCGGATCCAGACCGGCTCGTAGGAATCTCAGGTTCTCTCGGGTCGGAATCCGAACCACCGAGAACAGGAACCATCGATGAGCCCCAGCACCGGAACCGCGACCACCGGAATCTCCACGTCGAATCTCGACGAACAGCGCACCGTCAAGGTCAGCCCCCTCGTCGCACCCTCCGAGATCCGTGCCGAGTACGCACCCGACGCCGTCGTCGCAGCGACCGTCCGCTCGGGTCGCGCCGGCACCGTCGACATCCTCAACGGAGCCGACGACCGCCTCGTCGTCGTGGTCGGCCCCTGCTCCGTGCACGACCCCGCCGCCGCGATGGACTACGCGCGCCGTCTGGCCGCCAAGGCCGAGGAATTGCGCGACGACCTGCACGTCGTGATGCGCGTGTACTTCGAGAAGCCGCGCACCACGCTCGGATGGAAGGGCCTGCTCAACGACCCGCACCTCGACGGCACCTTCGACATCAACACCGGCCTGCGCATCGGCCGCAAGCTGCTGCTCGACGTCTCCGGTCTCGGCCTGCCCGTCGGCTGCGAGTTCCTCGATCCGATCCTTCCCCAGTACTACGCCGACCTGGTCACCTACGGAGCCATCGGCGCCCGCACCGCCGCGAGTCAGGTCCACCGCCAGCTGTGCAGCGCGCTGTCCATGCCCGTCGGCATCAAGAACTCCACCGAAGGTGACGTGCAGGTCGCGGTCGACGGCACCCGTGCCGCAGCGGCCAGCCACGTCTTCCCCGGCACCGACCTCGACGGTCAGGCTGCGCTCATCGAGACCGTCGGCAACCCGGACTGCCACGTCATCCTGCGCGGTGGTAGCGCGGGACCGAACTACGACGCCGAGACCGTGGCCGACACGATGGCCCGCCTGCGCAAGGCCGGTCTGCCCGAGCGTGTCGTCATCGACGCGAGCCACGGCAACAGCCGCAAGGACCACAACAAGCAGGTCGACGTCGTCACCGATGTCGCCGAGCGCATCGAGGCCGGCGAGAAGGGCATCGTCGGACTGATGCTCGAGAGCTTCATCGAGGCGGGACGTCAGGACCTGACCCTCGGCGAGGCCGACAAGCTCGACTACGGCAAGTCGATCACCGACGCGTGCATCGACTGGGACACCACCGCCGCGCAGCTCGACCGCCTCGCGCAGGCCGTGCGCACCCGTCGCGGCTGAACCGTCTGCGGCGCGAAGGGCCGGCGGAGTCGTCAGCGATGGCGAACCGCCGGCCCTCGTCGGTCCGGTAGCGTCGTTTCCATGGCTACGAACAGGTTGTCGATCGTCGTGCCGGCCCACAACGAGGAGCGTTACATCGCGCAATGCCTCGCGGCGCTGCTCGCCCAGAAGTCGGAGATCCACGAAATCCTGGTCGTGGACAACAATTCGACCGATCGCACGGCGCAGATCGTCGAAGCCATCGCCGCCGGCGAGCCCCTCGTGCGACGGATCGTCGAGTCACGACCGGGTGTCGCATTCGCGCGTAATGCCGGATTCGATGCGGCCACGGGAGATCTCATCGGACGGATCGATGCGGACACGCGGGTTCGTCCCGGCTGGGCGCACACCGTCCGCAGCTTCTTCGCCCGCGACGACACCGCCGAGGTGGGAGCGATCAGCGGACTCAGCAACTCCTACGATTCCCCCTACCGCAGGCTCAAACAGTGGTACATCACATCGACAAACGGGTCGCGCAAGGAGCATTTGGCGGGGAACGGCGGATCGACAATCTGCACGGCGCGAACATGGCACTGCGACGGTCCGCGTGGGAACGGGTCCGCGACGCCGTCAGTACCGACCCGAAGATCCACGAGGACATCGACCTCGCACTGTGTCTCCGCGAAGCGGACATCGAGATCGCCCAGCTCACCGAACTGTTCGTCGACGTGTCACCGCGCCGCGCCTACACACCGCCGAGCGAGTACGCGGCCTACATCCAATCGGGCATCGACACTTTCGAACTGCACGGCAGACTCACGCCGCAGATCCGCAAACTCGTTCGCCTGCAGTCGCGTCTCCACGTGATCGCGTATGCGGCATACCGGCCCTACGATCGCGAGCTGGGCAGGTTCACCCTCCGGCGAGCGATCTTCGGCTCGCGCGGACGCGCCATGCCCATCGACATGCAGGAGCGCACGACATCTCCGTGAGAACCGCGCCCTGTCCGCGTCGCTGCGACAACGGCGCCTTATCGGCGGCGCTGCCGACGACGGCGGCCGGGACGCCGCAGGGCATCCCGGCCACAGCCGTGGGAGGTGCTCACCTCATGTCTGTCACTTCAGGGGCGTGAAGTCGCGGCTGCCCAGATAGGGCGGACGCGGCTTCGACGCGGCGAAGGGTTCGACGAGCGTGTTCTCGACGCTGTTGAACACCACGAACAGGTTCGAACGCGGGAACGGCGTGATGTTCCCGTTCGAACCGTGCATGCAGTTCGAATCGAAGACCGTCGCCGAACCTGCCGGGCCGGTGAATGTCGCGATGCCGTGCTCGGCCGCCAGCCGGGTGAGGGTGTCCTCGTCGGGCGAACCCGTCGGCGGAACATGGGTGACCAGGGACTCGCGGTAGTAGTCCTCGGGCGTCTCACCCGCGCACGAGACGTACGTCCTGTGCGAACCCGGCATGATCATCAAACCGCCGTTGTAGCCGTAGTTCTCGGTCAGAGCGATCGAGATGCTCAGGGCACGCGGCTTGGGCATGCCGTCCTCGGCGTGCCACGTCTCGAAGTCCGAATGCCAGTAGAACGGGCCCCCGCGGAAGCCGGGCTTGACGTTGAGCCGCGACTGGTGGACGTACACATCGGATCCCAGCAGTTGCCGTGCGATACCGACGATCTCGGGCCTGCGGATGATGGAGTCCACGAGATCGCTGAGCCGGTGCACGTCGAAGACCGAGCGGACATCGCCGCTGCCCTGTTCGCGGACCACACGGTCGTCGTCACCGAGCTCCCGGCCGAGTCGTGCGGTCTCCTCCAGAAGGTTTCCCACATCGTGTGCGGCGAGAAGCCCTTCGGCGGTGTGGAACCCGCGGCGGTCGTATTCGACCACGGCCTCGGCGTCGAGCGGCCCGCCGGTAGCCGAACCCCAGACGACGGGATCCTTCCTCTCGACGGACTCGCAGGCGGTGCGACCGCGGGTCGGATAGTCGTCGCGAACGATCGTGCGCATAGCTCGTAAATCACCCTCTCGAAAGTCGATGACGGTTCGCTTCCGACGTTCCCACTGAAAATGCAGGAATGCAAGCCGGGCTCCGGCATGTCCGCGTGCCGGCTCCTCGCCCATAGCTCCTGGTCGAATCGAGTTTCGTTCCGGAACCGGCCGGGTATGCGTCGGCGTCGCGACGGTCGGCAGCCGCGAGCGTCAGCGGTGTTCTCGGTATGCGCGAGGGGTGTTTCCGGTCCACCTCTTGAACGCCCGGCGGAAGGCGCTCGGCTCGGAGAAGCCGAGCCGGGACGACAGATCGTCGACCGCTTCACCGCGTCTCAGACCCGCGATCGCGAGGTCGCGGAGGACCTCCTCGCGCAACTGCCCCAGCGACGTGCCCTCCTGGCGGAGCAGGCGTCGCAGATGGGGAGGGCTCACCGCGAGCCTGCCGGCGATGTCCTCGGCGGTCGCCGTCCGGCCTTCGATGCCCGACTCGAAGATCCGCCGAACCTGGGACGCCACCGTCGACTCGTACTCACGTTCGGAGAGAATGAGATTCGGAGAATCCCGCAGGTACTCCTCGAGTGATTCCTCGGTCTGAACGAGTGGCGACTTCAGTGCAGCATTGTCGATCTCGAGCGCGGCCCGTCCCGCGCCGAAGGTCACCGGCACGCCGAAGATCGCGTCGTAACTGCGCGCCAGGACGGGATCGGGTTCGGTGTACGGCAGGAACACCGATTCGAGGGGGACACGCCCGCCCACCAGCCACGCGGCGAAGCGGTGCAGCAGCATGAGAAGAAAATCCACCACCACACGGGTCTTGTCGTCCACGACCTCCGGCAGTTCCACGTCCAGGAAGGTGGTGGACGCCCCCGGGGTCAGGCTCAACTGCGGCAGGGACCGGATGACATGGTTCACCTCGATCATCCGTTGCAGAGCGTGGTCGAGATCGGGTCGGTGGATGAGGGTCAGGCACATCACGCGGAAGGTGCCGCGGGGCACGGGAGCCGCTGCGATGCCGAAGAGTTCGTCGTCGGTGATCTGCCAGACCACCTGCGTGAAACGACTGACCTGGGCGGGAGTGAGCCGGGCATGGGGATGGGTGAGCACCGCGCGGCTGATACGTGCTGCCTCGAGTGCCGGATGCAGATCGATACCCTCCTCGGCTCCCACCCGTACCGCTCGCGACACGAAGTCCGACGGGATGGTCGGTCGCAACATCTAGCGCGCCTCCTGCAATCCGTTCAGACGTGCCACCGCTTCGGTGAGCACCTCGTCCCGTTTGCAGAACGCGAAGCGCACCAGATGGTTCCACGACGCAGTGTCGTCCACGAAGACGCTCACCGGTACCGCGGCCACCCCGATACGGCCCGGAAGTTCCCGGCAGAAGGCCACCGCGTCGGTCCGGCCGAGGGGTGTCAGATCGGCACACACGAAATAGGTTCCGGCGGAGTCGAACACCTTCAGACCGGCCTCGGAGAGTGCGTGGGACAGGAACGTTCGCTTGCGTTCGAGATCGGCGCGCATCGACGCGATCCACTCCTGTTCGTGCGTCAACGCATGTGCGACCGCCGGTTGGAAGGGCGCCCCACCGACGAACGTCATGAACTGTTTCGCGGCGCGCACCCCGTCGATCAACTCGCGCGGGCCCATCGCCCACCCGATCTTCCATCCGGTGACGTTGAAGGTCTTGGCGGCGCTCGAGACCGTGATCGTCCGTTCGGCCATGCCGGGCAACGATGCGAGCGGGATGTGCGTACGGCCGTCGAAGACCAGATGTTCGTACACCTCATCGGACAGCACCAGCAGGTCGCGTTCGCAGGCGAGCTCGGCCAGGGCGGTCAACGCTTCACGGTCGTAGACGGTGCCGGTGGGATTGTGCGGGCTGTTGACGACCAGCATCCGTGTCCGGTCGGTGACGGCGGCGCGCAGGGCGTCGACGTCGAGCACGAAACCGTTCCCGGAACGGGTCAGCGGCACGGTCCGTCGCGTTGCGCCGGCGAGCGCCACCGAGGCCGCGTACGAGTCGTAGTACGGCTCCGTGAGGAGCACCTCCTCGCCGGGTTCGACGAGCCCGAGGATGGCGGCGCTGATTGCCTCGGTGGCGCCGACGGTGACGAGTACCTCGGATTCGGGGTCGTGGTGCAGGCCGTACCGCGCGGCGCGGTCGGCGGCGACGGCCTCGCGCAGGACCGGCATGCCGGACCCGGGCGGGTACTGGTTGACCCCCTCGGCGATGGCGCGGCGGGCGATCTCGAGCATGGCGGGCGGGCCGTCGACGTCGGGAAAGCCCTGCCCGAGGTTGATCGCACCGTGCCGGACGGCGAGTTCGGTCATCTCGGCGAAGATCGTCGAGGCGAACGGTCGTAACCGGGCGACCGTACGAACTCGTCCCGAAGTCGTCGAATCAGCCATTCCTGCAGCGTAGCGCCCGCGGTGTCACATCCGTGCGGCCTGCCTCGTCTCCATGATGTAGGCCACCTCGAACCGGCGGAGTATCCGTCGGTCGCACCGGAAGGACACCGTCATGGCACGACTCGAAGCCGTCGCTCCCGACCGCACCGGTCCGATGACCCGTGCGATGTATGCGCTCGCCCGCCGCAGGTTCGGTTCGGTCCCCGAACCCTTCGCGGTGGCCGCGCACCATCCGCGGTTGATGCGTACGAGCGGAGTCCACGAGATGCTCGCCCAACGCGCCTCCACCGTCCTGCCCGCCGCGGTCCGGGAGATCGCCGTCTACCGCGTGGCGTGGACCGTCGGATGCTCGTGGTGCATCGACTTCGGGACGATGCTGCAGCGACTGGACGGACTCGACACCGAACGACTCGCCCACATCGCCGAATACGAGACCTCCGATCTCTACAGCGACGACGAGAAAGCGGCGATCGCCTACGCCGATGCGATGACCGGCGACGTGGCGAGGGAGGTCACCGATGAACAGGTCGCCGACCTCGAGCGTCGTTTCGGGCCGGCGGGCGTCGTCGAACTCACCTATCAGATCGCGCTCGAGAACATGCGTGCGCGCATGAACTCGGCGCTGGGCATCCACGATCAGGGATTCAGCACGGACGCCTGCCGGGTGCCGTGGGCCGACGAAGCCGGGAACGCATGACACCTAGTCGAAGATGCTGTCGGGCAGGAGCACTCCGCGTCCGAGCTTCTCGGGGTTCGCGATGTCGTAGGCCGCCCAGATTCGTCCGTCCCGCACGGTCCACGCTGTCACGCGCGGAGGAAAACCCGGGCGACCGTTCTCGGCCGGACGACCGCGGTTCAACAGACCCAGCTCGCCGTTGACGAGGACCGGTTCGAAGGCCGTCAACGCCTCGGCGCCGTAGAGCCGCAACAGTCCGAGGATGAAGCGCGCGACCTTCTCGGCGCCGACCACGATGTTCAGTGCCGTGCGCGTCGTGCCGCCGGCGTCGCCGATCATGCGGGCGTCGGGATGGAGCGCGGCGACGACGGCGTCGAGGTCGGCGCCCGCGAAGGCCGCGACGAGCCGCGCGACGGCCTCCTCGTGTTCGGCCGGTGAACTCGGCGGTGGAACGGCCGAGACCGTGCGGCGAGCGCGGGAGGCCAGCTGGCGCGCGGTCGAGGTGGCGACGCCGAGGATGCGGGCGATGTCGTCGAACGGGATGTCGAACGCGTCGTGGAGCACGAACGCGACGCGCTGGGCCGGTGTCAGGTTGTCGAGGACGACGAGCGCGGCCAGCCGGTTGTCCTCGTCGCGCACGATCTCGTCGAGCGGGTCCGGGGGAGCGGGGGAGCCGAGGGGCGCCACGACGGGTTCGGGTAGCCACTGGCCCACGTAGGTCTCGCGGCGCACCGCGGCCGAGCGCAGTCTGTCGAGGCACAACCGTCCCACGACGGTCGTCAGCCAGGCACGCAGGTCGCGCACCTCGGAGACGTCCGCGCCCGCGAGTCGCAGCCATGCGTCCTGCACGGCGTCCTCGGCGTCGGCGATGCTGCCGGTGAGTCGGTACGCCACCGACAGCAGGTGGGTGCGGTTCTCCTCGAATGTCTTCTGGGTGCTCTCGTCGAGCATGGGGACGATGCTAGACGCGATCGGCCCCGGGGCGAAGGGGTGTCGATCGCCCGTACGGATGCCATCGGACGCTTATTCTCGTCCTCGAACGGAAGGGGCGCCGTGGACAAATACGACATCAAGCGTGAGTACCGCGAGCTGTACTCGTGCTCGACCGAGGATTTCGTCGAGGTGCACGTCCCCGAGTTCGGTTACCTCGCCGTGGACGGCAAGGGTGATCCGAACGGTTCCGAGGAGTACGCCGATGCCGTCGAGGCCCTCTACGCGGTGGCGTACACCCTGAAATTCACCTCCAAGAAGGAACTCGGCCGGGATTTCGTCGTCGGACCTCTCGAAGGTCTGTGGTGGAGCGAGGACATGACCACCTTCCTCACGCGGGACAAGAACTCCTGGTCGTGGCGCATGCTCATCGCGCAGCCTCCCTGGATCACCGACGACATGGTGGACGACGCGATCGAGGCTGCGGGCGACAAGGCCGGGGCGAAGAAGAAGCCGCTCCCGTCCCTGTCGCGTGTGCAGCCGTTCCGGATGACGGAGGGCAGGGCACTGCAGATCCTGCACATCGGACCGTACGACGACGAAGGCCCCGTCCTGCATCACCTGCACACGCAGGTGATGCCCGAACGAGGGGTGACGTTCGCCGGCGACCACCACGAGATCTACCTGTCCGACCCTCGTCGCGCGGCCCCGGAGAAGCTGAAAGCCATTCTGCGTCAGCCTGTCGCAGGAATACAGGAGCGATGATGGCCGTCACCAGCGCAGGTCTGATGTTCTACCGCGTCGACGACACAGGTCTGCTCAGCGTGTGGCTCGTCCACCCCGGCGGCCCGTTCTGGAAGGGGAAGGACGAAGCGGCCTGGTCGGTGCCGAAGGGGGAGTACGGCCCGGAGGAGGACCCCAGGGAGGTCGCCCTGCGCGAGTTCACCGAGGAGTGCGGGATCGAACCGCCGGACGTGCCGCTGTCGTTGCTCGGTCGCTACCGGCAGTCGTCCGGCAAGATCGTCAGCATCTACGCGGGGGAGACGACGGACGAGTTGGAATTCGCCGAAAGCAACACGTGCGAGGTCGAATGGCCGCCGAAGTCCGGTAAGCGGATCACGATCCCGGAGGTCGACGATGCGCGCTGGATCGTCGCGGCGGACGCCGAGACGAAACTGCACAAGGGGCAGCGGCCGGTGCTGGAAGCACTGCGTACGCGATTGGACGAAGAAGGCCGGTACTATCGCGTCGAACCGTAGTCCGGCAGCACCATCGGAACGAGGAACTGCCGGGCGATCGAGGCGAGAGCCTCGTCGTCGTCGATGTCGACGACCTGGCTCGGTGTGGTGAGGAACGACGCCGAGATGCGGACGAGCATCTCGGCCACGAGGTCGGTGTTCAGATCGGCGGCGACCGTTCCGGCGCGTTGTTCACGCTGCAACTGCCCCGCGACGAACCGGCGGACGGCGGCGAGCATCGTTCCGTCGTCGCCCCCGATCGCACCTGCGAACAGCACCGGTTCGGTCTCGAGCAGATTGCCGATCAGCCTGTTGGTGCGGATGACACGCAGCGCGCTGACGAATCCGAGGACCACCCGGTCCGCCACGGTGTCGGCCTGGGCGATGTCCTCGAGGAAACGCAGGAAGTAGCGGCGGAACTCGCGAAGGATGACCTCGTCGACGAGGGCGTCCTTCGATTCGAACTTGCGGTACAAGGTGATTCGCGACAGCTTCGCACGGCGGGCGATCTCCTCCATCGAGGAGCGTTGGATGCCGGTGCGGCAGAACTGTTCGTAGGCGGCATCGAGCAGGCGCACGCGGGTCTCGTCGATCTCGGTACCCATGACGGATTCGTCCGGAAGGAGAAGTGCGTCCTGAAAAGCACGTTCCAGCAACGACGCCGATTCGGCAGGGGGCGGTGGAGAGGCGGGTGAGACCGCTCGGAAAATCGGCGACGCAGAATCCACATGTCCTCCTCGAAGTGCAGAGTTTACCGTTCCGGTCCTGTCGCCGACCATCCCGAGCAGTGACATTTCACGATTCATTGTGACCCGAGCCACGGTGTGGTTCCATGTTACAGAGAAACTCCGGATGTTTCATTGCTACATCCACGAGTCGTAGGGGAGCGACAGTATGGATAATCCGAGCAGGCGCGACGTTCTGAAAACCGGTGGCCTCCTTGGCGCGCTGGGGGCGTTCGCGGTGGCGACACCGGCCCAGGCCCGACCCTGGAGGTGGTCGCCGGCAGGGTCGATACCGGGTACGGGGAGCGGTGCCGATCCGCGACAGGTATGGGACGCCGAGGCCGACCCGCTCGTCGCCTCGTTGCTCGAGCGCGGCGACGTACCGAGGGTCAACGAGCTGCTGCGCACCTGGAAGAAGAACTCCCAGCCGTTGCCCGAAGGGCTTCCGAACGACCTGCGCGATTTCATGGAACACGCCCGGCAGCTTCCGTCCTGGGCCGATCCGGCGAAACTCGAGACGGCCGTCCGGTTCAACGAGAAGCGCGGGCTGTATCTCGGTGTCCTGTACGGATTCGTGAGCGGGATGATGAGCACGGTCATCCCGAAGGAAGCACTGGCCGTCTACTATTCCAAGGGCGGCGCCAACATGAAGGGCCGCATCTCGAAGACGGCGAAACTCGGGTACGACATCGGTTCTCGCAACGCGTATCTGGGCGACGGTGAAATGATCGTCACGTCCGTCAAGACCAGGCTCGTCCATGCCGCCGTGCGCCATCTGCTCCCGCAATCGTCGCACTGGTCCAACATGGCGCCCGAGGATGTGCCGATCAGCCAGCACGACATGATGGTCACCTGGCACAGCCTGCCCACCAGCGTGATGCGCACGTTGAAGGAGTGGAAGGTTCCGATCCCGGCTGCGGAGGCCGACGGATTTCTCCACTCGTGGCAGGTCAGCGCGCACATGCTCGGTATCGAGGATCAGTACATCCCGGCCACCTGGGACGACGCCGAATCCCAGGCGCAGGAAGCGCTCGATCCGATCCTCGCGCCCACGCCCGAGGGTGTGAAGCTCGCCGATATGCTGCTCGACCTCGGTAAGGGTCTCGACTTCACGCTCCTGACCCGCCCCATCCTCGGGGCGCTGACACGGTTCGCGCTCGGCGACGAGATCGCCGACTGGCTCAACATTCCACGCGAACCCGTCTGGGGCACACTGCTCGACGTCGCGTGGGGTCCGTTCATCGCGGTACGCGAAGGCCTGCTGCCGCTTCCGCTGGCGCCGGATGCCTACTGGACGTTCGACGAACTGCTGCGCCAGTTCGTCCTGCTGTACATGTCGGAACTGCGCCCGATCAGCATCGAGATCCCCGAATACAACAATCCCAACTATCCCTGACCCGTTCGGGGCGAGGGCCGGCACAGTCGCCGTGCCGGCCCTCGTGGTGTCGCTTCAGTTCTGTGCCGTATCCGCCTTCAAGGAATCGATGGCGGCCTGCAAAGCGGTGGTGGCGTCGTCGGCGACCTCCGCGAGTCCCGGCTGATCGGCGACCTGCACCATCATCTGTGGGTTCATCGCGTCGACCACCACGGTGTCGGGATCCTCGGGGTCGGTGCGGACCACGACGTTGCAGGGGAGCAAGAGCCCGATCTGCCGATCGACCGTCACCGCCCGGTGGGCGAGCGGCGGATTGCATGCACCGAGGATCATGTAATCCTCCAGCTCCTCACCGAGCTTGGCCTTCAGGGTGGCCTTCATGTCGATCTCGGTGAGAATGCCGAATCCCTGCCCGGCCAGTGCCTTGCGGGTGCGTTCGACCGCATCGTCGAACGAGGTATGCAGGGTGGTCGAGAGTGCGAGTGTCATGGGTGTCCTGCTTTCTCTCGGATGGGAGGTGTCAAGCCAGGGCGAGGAAGAGCTTCTCGAGTTCGGCCTCGGACATCGGCTCCTTGCCGTCCTGGGCCGTCTCGGTGAGGCATTCCCGCAAACCGCTCGCCACAATCTTGAATCCGGCGCGGTCCAGAGCGCGGGAGACCGCGGCGAGCTGGGTTACGACATCCTTGCAGTCACGACCCTGTTCGATCATCGCGATCACTCCGCCGAGCTGACCCTGCGCGCGGCGCAGCCGGTTGAGTACCAGTGCGATGCTGTCTTCGTCGCCGACCATGGAGGCGTCCTTTCCTAGTTCTGTAGACCAGTGTACCCCCGGGGGTATCTGGTCGGAGTGTGAGTTGTGCGACCGATGCTCAGGCGGTGGGGCCGCGCCGGACCTCTCGGCCCGCAGTCACCCACGCTCTCGTTCCGCCGGCAACGGATACCGCGGGCCGTCCGGCCGATTCGAGGATCTCGGCTCCGCGCTTGCTCCGGTTTCCCGATGCACAGATGACGTAGACGGTCTCTCCCGGAGATACCTCGCCCACACGGGCGGACAGTTCGGGGAGGGGAATCAATTGGGCGCCGGGAACGTGGCCCTGGATGTACTCGTAGTCCTCGCGGACATCGAGCACCGGAGCTCCGGACTCCCACGCCTGGATCAGAGCGGCAGTGTCGACTTCGTGCATGGTGAACTCCTCGGTTCGGGTCTGTCGAGAATGGGTGAGTACTTCCGACTCTTCCGCTCAGCCCGCCGCCACGGCGGCGCGAGGGCGCCCTCCGAGTCGTTGCAGCGGGCAGTGCTCCCTGCGGTTGCAGGCATAGATAGCGCCGGCGGCAACGACGGTGAGTGCCGCCGCGGCGATGCCGACGCCGGGGTGGATCTCCTGGGCGAGGATGACGGAGGACATGATCAGGACGAACCAGCCGAAGCTCTTGCGCAGGGTGTCCGGATCGACCAGTGAGGTCAGGCGGCCGCCGATGAGGCTGCCCACGACGGCGGCACCGGTGACCATCGCCGCCAGACGCCAGTCGATCTGCACTGTGGACAGGTAGCCGCCGAGTCCGGCGAAGGACTTCATGGCGATCACGATCAGCGAGGTACCGACGGCGACCGGCATCGGCAGGCCGCCGAGCAGTGCCAGAGCCGGGACGACGAGGAAGCCGCCGCCGGCGCCGACGAGGCCGGTGACCAGACCGACGACCACACCGTCGAGCAGGATCTTGCCGACGGGCATCGCGCGCTCGCCCTCGTCGGCCGCGGCTTTGTTCTTGCGGCCGCGGAGCATCGCGATCGCCGTGGCGATCATCATCACGGCGAAGCCGAGCAGCAGGACGGTGCCCGGGATGAAGCGTGAGAGCAGACCACCGCCGTAGGCGCCGACCATGCCTGCCAGGCCGAACAGGATTCCGGTGCGCCACTGCACGCGGCCGGCACGTGCGTGGGAGATCGCGCCGACCGCGCTGGTGACACCCACGACCAGCAGCGAAGTGGCAATCGCTTCCTTGGCGTCCATACCTGCGACGTAAGCGAGTAGCGGGACGGTGAGAATCGAGCCCCCGCCACCGAGCAGTCCGAGGGTGACACCGACGAGCACTGCCAGAGCTACGGTCAACGCGATCATGATCAGTTCCTCTCGGCGCGTTCTGTATTCGACCGGACCAGCTGCGCGACGATGCTCTGGGCATCACACGAGGCGCCGCGGTTGTAGGGCAGCTTGGACAGCAGCATGCCCATCGCGCAGGTGTTCGACAGTGCGGCGAAGGTCAACCCACCGCCGATTCCGGCGGCGAGCCACTTGAGCTTCGGCACGGCGATGCTGCCGAGAACCGAGCTCAGCACGAGCGAACCGGCGACGAGCCGGACCTGGCGTTCGAGATCCCAGCGTTCGGCGCCGCGGTTGACGGGCAGGCCGGCCGATTCCCAGCCGAGCATGCCGCCGGCGAGGATGTGGAGGTTGAACAATCCTGCGTCGCGCAGGGTCTCTTCGGCTTGACCGGCACGCTGTCCGGATCTGCATACCAGCACGACGTTCTCGTCGAAATGGGCACAGAACTCGTCGCGGTGCTCGCGCAACAGGTCCAGGGGGACGTTGTAGGCGCCGGGAATGTGCACGGATTCGAACTCGCCCGGAGTCCGGACGTCGATGATCCGCACGTTCTTGCCGGAGTCGATCGACGCGTGCAAGGAGTTCGGGTCGACGGTGACAGCAGACTCGATCATGAATGGCCTTTCGATCGGGGAATCGGATGGGGCTGATAGAAGTGCCCCAGGGGGTATTCTTCGACTATCGTACACATACCCCCAGGGGTATATGCAAGGAGTGTTGTCGTGTGAACTCAGGCGAGGCCGAGGAACAACTCCTCGAGTTCCTTCTCGGTGATGCGGTCGTCGCAGGCGGCGTCCTGTTCGTCGAGGATGCATCGGCGGAGCCGGTCCGAGATGATCTTGAATCCGGCGCGATGCAGCGCGTGGGATGTCGCTGCGAGCTGGATGACCACCTCGCGCAGATCGCGGTCGGTTTCGAGCATCGTGATAACCGCGGTGAGCTGGCCTTGTGCTCGGCGCAGGCGTCGCAGGGCGGCGGTATCGGCTTCCGGATTCTCCATCGGTAACTCCCTGCTCGATCCTGCGCTGCCGGGAAATCGAACCCGGATACCCCAGGGGGTACTTGACATACCCTAGGGGGTATATGCCACGATGTCTACATCGCCGGAACATCACCCGGATCCAGCAACGGAGGAATCCATGATTCTCGAGCAGTACTACATCGAGTGCCTCTCCCACGCGTCCTACCTCATCGGCGACGAGAGCGCCGGCAGGGCGGTCGTGGTCGACCCCCGCCGCGACATCACCGAATACCTGTCCGACGCAAAGAAGTACGGGCTGACCATCGAAGGTGTGATCAACACCCACTTCCACGCCGACTTCGTCTCCGGCCACCTCGAACTGGTCGACGCCACAGGTGCGTGGATCGGATTCGGTGAAGCCGCCGAGACCGACTACCCGATCCGGCGGTTGCGCGACGGCGAGAAGCTCTCCCTCGGCGAGGTCGAACTCGAAATCCTGTCCACCCCGGGCCACACCTGGGAATCGATCTCGGTGCTGGTGCGCGAGCATCCCGACGCCGTCCCGACCGCGGTGCTCACCGGCGACTCCCTGTTCATCGGCGACGTCGGCCGTCCCGACCTGGTCAACCTCGGAGACGGCTCGACCAGCGATCTGGCGCGGGCCATGTACCACACCGTGCACGAGAAGTTGCTGACGCTGCCCGACGAGGTCGTCGTCATGCCCGCTCACGGCGCCGGTTCGTCGTGCGGAAAGAACCTGTCGACCGAACTCACCTCGACCATCGGGGAGCAGCGCGCCACGAATCCGTCCGTGCAACCGATGAGCGAGGACGACTTCGTCGCCCTGGTCACCGAAGGGCAGCCGGCCGCCCCGTCGTACTTCTCGGTCGACGCCGCGATGAACAAGCTGATGCACCCGCTTCTGCTGCAGGACCGCACCATTCCCGAGCTGAACCCCGAGCAGGTGAAGGCCGAACTCGTCGCCGGCACGCGTGTTCTCGATGCGAGAAGCGTCGACGATTTCGCCGCTGGGCATCTGCGCGGATCGGTCAACGTCGGGTTCGACGGGCGTTTCGCCGAGACCGGCGGCATGGTCGCCGAGGTCGGCGAGAAGATCGTGCTGATCACCTATCCCGGTGAGGAGCAGGACGCCGCGGTGCGCCTGGCGCGAATCGGATCCGACGGTGCCGCAGGCTATCTGAACGTCGATCGGGACGGGGCCTTCCCCGCGGAGCTGGCCGGCCTGATCGAGGCCGCACCCCGGACGACCGTCGAGGAACTCGACTGCTTGCTCGCCGCCGACGCGGTCACCCTCGTCGACATCCGCAACCCCGGTGAGCGCGAGTTCGGGACGATCCCGGGCGCGGTGCCGATCCCGTTGGCGCAGTTGCGCGCCCGCCTGGACCAGGTTCCCGCCGGCAAGCCGATCGTGGTGCACTGTGCCGGTGGATGGCGTTCGAGCGTGGCGGCTTCGCTGCTGCGGGCCCAGGGCTTCGAGAACGTCACGGACCTGCTCGGCGGCTACAACGCGTGGGCCGAATCTCACGTCCCTGCCTGATCATTCCGGCCCGGAGAAAGGAACGGAAACGATGACGACGAAGAACCTCACGATGGCGGACTTCGAATCCACCATCGTCGGCAACGATATCGTGCTCGTCGACTTCTGGGCGTCGTGGTGCGGCCCGTGCCGTGCCTTCGCCCCGGTCTTCGACAAGTCGTCGCAGGTACACCCCGAGATCGTGCATGCCAAGGTCGACACCGAGGCCGAGCAGCAGCTCGCCGCCATGGCGAACATCCGCTCGATTCCGACGATCATGGCATTCCGAGAAGGTGTGCTCGTCTACTCACAGCCCGGCGCGTTGCCGGCACCGGCTCTCGAGGACCTGATCACCCGGATCGAGGCCCTCGATATGACCGAGATCCACGACCAGGTTGCCGAACAACGCGCAGCCTCCCGCTCCTGACCCTTCGCCGGGTCCGTAGCGAACTCTCATCGAGGAGGACTCTCATGTGTTACCCCGTCGCCTGCCCGAACTGCGGAAAGACCGGATGGGGCGGATGCGGACAGCATGTCGACGCCGTCTTGCGTTCCGTGCCCGCCGCCGATCGCTGCACCTGCGGTCAGGACACCGTCCCGGCCCGCGCCGAGCGTCGAAGCGTGCGTTCGCTCTTCCGTCGCTGACCTTGGTCACAACCATGGAGACGGTGTCCGAACCGGAACCGGCCGTAGCCGTCGGCCCCGACCCGGAGGCCGGGACGTGAGCCCCAGGGCCACGCCCCGGCCTCCGGTGCTGGGCCTGCGGGCCAACGCCGCGCAGTTCACCCTGTTGGTGGTTGTCAACGCCCTGGTGGGAGGCATGGTCGGTCAGCAACAGGCCGTGCTGCCGCTGCTTGCCGAGAACGAATTCGGGCTGAGCGGTTACACATTCATTTTCACCTACGTGACCGCCTTCGGGATCACCAAGGCCGCCGCGAACTACTTTGCCGGGACCTTCTCCGACCGCTACGGACGCAAACCCGTGCTGCTGGTGGGATGGTTGTTCGCCCTGCCGGTACCTCTCATGCTGATTCTCGCCACCGACTGGTGGTGGGTGGTAGCCGCGAACGTACTGTTGGGTATCAACCAGGGGCTCACCTGGTCGACGACCGTGGTGATGAAGATCGATCTGGTCGGTCCGGCCCGGCGCGGTCTGGCCATGGGACTCAACGAAGCTGCAGGTTACGGCGCTGTCGCCGTGACATCACTGTTCGCCGGTCACCTGGCCGAGCAATTCGGTCTGCGCCCGGCACCCTTCCTGTTGGGGCTCGCGTACACAGCCCTGGCGTTGGTGTTGTCGGGTTTCTTCGTGAAGGAAACTCGGGATCACGCACTGCTCGACGCCGGGCACCATGTGGCCCGCGCCGACGGGATCCACGATCACCTTCACGCCGACCTGGCCGACCGTGAGATCGTGGCCCAGACCAGTCTTCGGGAACCCGCTCTGTCCTCGGCGAGTCAGGCGGGACTGGTCAACAACCTCAATTTCGGTCTCTCATGGGGATTGTTTCCCCTGTTGTTCGCCACCGCGGATCTCGCCGTTGCACAGATCGGCCTGCTGTTCGCCCTTTATCCAGGAGTGTGGGGCGCGGGACAATTGGTCACCGGAGCCCTTTCGGACCGGATCGGCCGGAAGCACCTGATCACCGCGGGAATGGCCACACAGGCCGCCGCCCTGGCGGTCATCGCGCTGAGCGACGCATTCGCGGGCTGGGCGACCGGCACCGTACTGCTGGGCGCGGGCACCGCCATGGTCTATCCCACCCTGCTGGCCGTGATCGGCGACGTCGCCCACCCGGTCTGGCGAGGCAGGGCCGTCGGCGTCTACCGCGTCTGGCGCGATCTCGGCTACGCGGTCGGGGCAGTCCTCGGCGGGATCGTCGCCGACCTGATGGGTCTGCACGCCGCCGTCGGAGTCGCTGCGGCCGTCAGCGCAACCTCCGCGCTGATCGTCGCTCTCCGGATGTACGAAACACACCGGCCGGTCGCCGCTGCTCGGTAGCAGTCAAGGCGAGCCGGGCTCGTCCGGTGACGAGTCGACAGAGATCTCGGGCCCCGGACCGGTGGGGGCGGAGGCCGCGATACCGGCACGATCGAGGGCGTCCTCGGCGAGTGCGCGCCCCAGCGCGATCATCTCGGCCGCCTTGTGGAAGTCGAGACTTCGGCACGCGGTGCGCGGGACCTCCACGAGGATGTCGGGCGGATAGGCCGCCAGCTGGAACCGGGACAGCGCCGACTGCATGATGTCGAGCGACCGGTTCATCACCGCGACGCGTCCGAACTTCGGGATGAGCGCATCGTCGGCGTCGACGTCGCCAGTGTCCTCGGTGTCCTCCTCCGGCGGCTCGTCGTTCGCCGCATTGGTCGAGAACCGGTTGACCACCGACCGCACGATGTCGGTGTCGAGCATCTGGTTGGCGCTGCGCCGGAAACGTGCCTTCCATTCCTCGATGGGCCGTGCCTCGGAGCTGGCGTTCTCGGGTGATCGTGCCGAGCCCTGCTCCTCCCCACCGAGGCTGACTCCGATCGTGAGGTCGGCGGGCATGCCGACCGTCGGTGCGATCGGTAGGGGCGACAGGGTGCCGCCGTCGGTGAGGACGCGGCCGTTGAGTATCACCGGCGTGATGACACCGGGTATCGCGATGGACGCCCGGATCGCAGCGTGGACGGGACCTCGCTGGAACCAGACGGCGCGACCTGCTGCGAGGTCGGTGGCTACTGCGGTGAACGGAATCGGGAGTTCCTCGATCACCGCATCGCCGAGGATCTCCCGCATCTTGGACAGGATTCGTTCGGCGCGGATCGCGCCGGGGGCCGAGACCGACAGGTCGAGAAGGCGCACCACATCCATCTGGGACAGACCCGTGGCCCATTCGGTGTACGGGTCCATCGCGCCTGCCGCGTAGACGCCACCGACCAGCGCGCCCATCGAAGCGCCTGAGACTCCGACAATTTCGAGGCCACGTTCCTCGATCGCCCGGATGGCGCCGATATGGGCGTATCCGCGGGCACCGCCACTGCCGAGGGCGAGTGCCACGCGTGTCCGTCCGGCCATGGGTCCGATGGTACGCAGCACCCTCACCGATATCCGACGGGAGCGCAGTCGTCGTGTCGCGCACAGCGCCGGAGTTCGGAAGAATGTTCGGCGGTCGCACTGCACACTGGAGCCTGTGGGTGGATGGACGACATCGCGCCCCGTACCTATCAGCGAAGGAGCCGCATGCGTTTCGGATTGTTCGTCCCCCAAGGTTGGCGACTGGACCTCGTCGGCATCGACCCCTCCGACCAGTGGCAGGTGATGCGCGATCTCGCGCTCCGCGCCGATCGCGGACCGTGGGAATCGATCTGGGTGTACGACCACTTCCACACCGTCCCTGCACCCACCGACGAGGCCACCCACGAGGCATGGAGCCTCGTGTCGGCCTTCGCCGCCGTCACCGAGCGCGTGCGCATCGGCCAGATGTGTACGGCCATGGCCTACCGCAACCCCGCCTATCTCGCGAAGGTCGCGGCCACCGCCGACATCATCTCCGGTGGGCGCATCGAGATGGGGATCGGTGGCGGATGGTACGAACACGAATGGCGTGCATACGGTTACGGCTTCCCGTCGCCGGGTGAGCGGCTGCGCCGACTCGACGAGGGCGTGCAGATCTTCCGACAGGCGTGGACCACGGGTTCCGCGACGTTCTCGGGTAGGCATTACACCGTCGACGGAGCCATCGTCCGTCCGCTTCCGCTGCAGGACGGCGGTATTCCGCTGTGGATCGCCGGCGGCGGCGAGAAGGTGACCCTGAAGATCGCCGCGAAGTACGCGCAGTACACCAACTTCGACGGCACACCCGAAGGGTTCGCGCGCAAGTCGGAGATCCTGCGCGAGCACTGCGCCGAGGTCGGCACCGACTTCGACGCCATCGTGCGATCGGCCAACTACAACGTGGCGATCGGCCGCACCGAAGCCGAGGTGCAGGACCGGCTCGAGGCACTGCGGGCCCGTCTCGAACCGATCGTCGGAGCGGAGAAGGCCGACGGGGCGCTCGACGCCTTCCGGGGGATGCCCGCCGTCGGCACCCCCGAGCAGATCGTCGAGAACCTCGCTGCGCTGAAGAAGCAGGGGCTCGAGTACGCGATCTTCTACGTTCCCGAAGCCGCCTACGACACCTCGGGGCTGGAACTGCTCGAGAAGGAAGTGCTCCCGCACCTCGTGTGATGCCCACTGCCCCTGAGGCCTAGAGGGGCCAGCCCTCCACAGGTCCGGGTGGGTCGTCGGCGGACAGTCCGGCGACCCACACGTCCCGCGGCACGCCCCGCTGGAGCAGGCCGTTGCGGGCGATGCCCTCGTACCGGAACCCGACCCGTCGTGCGACGGCGGCGGAGGCATGGTTGCCGACGAAGGCACGCCACGCGACCCGCGGGACGTTCATGCCGTCCGGCGCGAACGCGAAACCGCATGCCAGGCGCACCGCGGCGGTCGCGAGTCCGTGGCGCCGCGTCGTCGGTGCGATCCAGTACCCGATCTCCGGGTCCGAGCCCTCACGCGGAACGAATCCGACCATGCCGCGCAATACTCCGTCCGCGGCGGTGCGCACGGCCCAGTCGGGCCATCCCTGGGCCCACTTGGCCGGAACGACGTCCTCGACGAAGTGCAGCGCGTCCGCTCGGGCGTAGGGGGAGGGCACGGTGGTCCACCGGGCGATCAGCGGATCCCGGCACGCCTGGGTGATGGCGTCGACGTCGGCCGGACCCGGTGGCGAGAGCACCACCGCGCCGTCGGTCAGCGTGCGTACGTCCATGTCACCGCAGTCCTGTGTCACCGCATCTCGGGCGGCAGTTCCTTGCTCGCCAGTTCGAGGCGACGCTCGTCGGTGGCGTCGATCTGGTCCACCATCTTCAGCTTGTCCTTCAGCACGCGCCACTCCACCTCGGGGATCTGCGCGACCGCGTCGGCAATGATCTTCTGATCACGGGTACCCCAGGCGATCGGCATGGGGCCCACCATCTGCCAGACCCCCGAGTCGTTGCGGGTCGTGCGGTCGGACAGGACCGCGGCACACGGCACCCGCTCACCGATCGCGATCCGGTGACCCGGCACCGCCTCCACGTTGCGGGTGACCAGGGCGAAGTGCCGACCGGACGTCTCGGGCTTGGCGATGTCGACCAGCGCGAGCAGCGTCAGCCCGCGGGCACGCTTGGCGGCGACGACGGCCGGGACGAGCGGGCTGTCGCGGTAGAGCTGCTCGATGGTCCCCACCTTGCGCGGCGCCCACAATGCCACCCACACCGACGTCGCTGCCGCGATCGCCAGCACGGCGGCGACGATGTACGCCCAGGCCTCGCCGAGCAGGAACAGACCCACCGCACCCGCGACACACACCAGGCCGACGAATATCGCCGACCACCGCAGACGACGGACATCCGCGAGGGTCTGGTTCACGGTCTTGGCATGGGGCAGGTCCACAGGGAAGTCGAAGCGGCGCACGCCACCAGCTTATGGGAGCCCTTCGGCCGACCACTGCCGGTCTCCGGCGGCGAGCCCGGCCGCGGCGGGCTCGAGCAGAATGCGCACAACGGCGCTTTCGCGCGCAACGGTGACTCGGCGAGGGACGTGGCCACACACTCTGCTGTAGCAGAGATCACACAATCCTCACGGCTTCGAGCCGGACCCCGCACGAACCTCCGGTCGCACCCGCGACCCGTGGTCGACGTGTGCCCGGACCGGCCCTGATCACGTCAGAAAGTGGGCACCGCCATGCTCGTCGTCCTCGGCTTCCTGATGGTCGCCACGTTCATGTACCTGATCATGTCGAAACGGGCCACCCCGGTCGTCGGCCTGATCCTGATCCCGGTCGCGTTCGGCCTGATCGCCGGAGCCGGCACCGACATCGGCGACATGATCGTCGACGGCGTCGAAAGTCTCGCCCCCACAGCGGCGCTGCTGTTCTTCGCGATCATCTTCTTCGGCACCATGATCGACGTCGGCCTGTTCGATCCGCTCGTGCGGCTCATCCTGCGGCTCGTGCGCGACGACCCGGCACGACTGGTGATCGGAACCGCAGTGCTGGCGATGGTCGTCTCCCTCGACGGGGACGGGTCCACGACGTTCATCATCACCACCTCCGCACTGTTGCCGCTCTACCTGAAACTGAAGGTCAGCCCCGTCGTCCTCACCGTCGTCGCGGGCCTGGCGAATGCCACGATGAACATCATCCCGTGGGGCGGGCCGACGGTCCGTGCGGCCAGCGCGCTCGGGTTGTCCCCGTCCGACGTGTTCGTCCCGATGATCCCGTCGCTCGTCGTGGGACTCGTGGTCGTGCTGGGCTTCGCTGCTCATCTGGGCTTCGTCGAACGTCGCCGCCTCGGGAAGCTCACGTGGAAGCCCGACCTGATGCCGCTCGGCGCCGGTCCGTCCGGAGTGGGTACGACGGTCGGAAAGGACACCGATGCCACCGACGGGGAGGTCGGTCAGTTGGCTGCCGGACTCGACCCCGACCGTCCGACCCTGCGTCCGCGTCTGCTGCCCTTCAACGCGATCCTCACGGTGGCGCTGCTCGTCGTCCTCGGTCTCGACATCCTGCCGATCCCCGTGCTGTTCATGATCGCCGCCGGTATCGCGCTGGCCGTGAACTTCCCGCGCGTCGTCGACCAGTCCGCCGCGATCGCACGCCATTCGTCGAGCATCGTGTCGGTCGTCGCGATGGTGTTCGCCGCGGCCGTCCTGACGGGCGTGTTCCAGGGCACCGGGATGGTCGAGTCGATGGCGTTGTGGCTCACCGGCGTCGTCCCCGACTCGCTCGGCCCGTTCCTCGCCGTCATCACCGGTCTGCTCAGCATCCCGATGACCTTCTTCATGACCAACGACGCCTTCTACTTCGGGGTGCTCCCCGTCCTGGCGGAGACGGCAGCGCAGTACGGCATCGAACCGGTCGAGATGGCGCGCGCATCGATCACCGGACAGCCCGTCCACATGCAGAGCCCGCTGGTCCCGGCGATCCTGCTGCTGGTGACCCTCGCCGGGGTGCCGTTGGCCGACCACCACCGCAAGGTGCTGTGGCGCGCGGGAGTGGTGTCGGTCGTGATGCTCGTCGTCGGGGTGGTACTCGGGCAGATTCCGTTCGGGTGAGATCGGCTCCGAGCCACACTGGACGGATGGGACGAACGGGAGCGACGCCGTGAAACTTCGCACCCAGGTACTTCTGCTCCAGTCCGCGGTGGTGGCGGTGGCGCTCGGCATCGGATTCACGGTGTTCGCCACCACCACCGAGGACCGAGTCACCGACGAGCACGGTCAGCGCGCGCTCGCGATCGCACGGTCGGTGTCCGCGGACCCGACCGTGCGGGACGAGGTCGCACGCTATTCGGCCGCCGACGACGGGGTGGTCTCCCCGGACAACCCGGAACTCGCATCCGGTGCGGTGCAGCAGGCCGCCGAGGCGGTCCGCACCGCCACCGGAGCGTTGTTCGTCGTGGTCACCGACGACCAGGGGCTCCGGCTCGCGCATCCCGATCCGGAGCAGCTCGGCCGGAGGGTGAGCACCGATCCCACCGAGGCACTCGCCGGACGCGAGGTCGTGACCAGCGAGTCGGGCACGCTCGGCGATTCCGTGCGGGCCAAGGTGCCGGTGACCGATCCCGCCTCGGGCAGAGTGGTCGGGGAGGTGAGCGTCGGCATCGCCACCGACCGGGTGCGCGCCGACCTGCGCAGCGACCTCGCCGATGCCGTCCTGATCGCGCTCGCGGCACTCGGGTGCGGTGCTGTCGGATCGTTGCTGCTCGCCAACCGCTGGAAGCGGCTCACTCTGGGACTCGAACCCGAACAGCTCACCGAGCTGGTCCGCGAACAGGAGGTCGTGCTGCACGGGATCTCCGACGGGGTCGTCGGCACCGACGCCCGCGGCAACGTCACCGTCGTCAACGCCGAGGCGCGTCGCCTGCTCGATCTCGACGACGGGATCGGCCGCAACGTCGGTCCCGACGACGGAATCGGCAACAGTGTCGACACCCTCGGCATGACCCCGCGGCTGCTCGACGTGCTGCGCTCCGCGGACGGCATCCCGGTCGCGGCGACCACCGGCGACCGGGTCGTCGTCGCCGTCTCGCGGCGTGTGGTGCGCGACGGCCGGGATCTCGGCACGGTGATGTCGGTGCGGGACCGGACCGACATCGAGGCACTCACGCGCGAACTCGACGCGGTCAAGGCGATGAGTACGGCACTGCGGGCCCAGCGGCACGAATTCGCGAACCGGCTCCACCTGCTCGACGGACTGCTCCGCCGGGGGCATGCGGAGCAGGCGCTCGAGTACATCGAACAGATCCTCGGTTCGGGCCCGCTCGGTGAGCAGCTCGAGGGCATCGACGCGATCACCGACCCGTACCTGCACGCCTTCCTCGTCGCGAAGGCCGCGCATGCGCGCGAGCAGGGAGTCACGCTCGTGCTCGGCGAGAACACGTGGGTGCACGCCACCGTGCGAGCGCCCGTCGACGTCACCACGGTGCTCGGCAACCTGCTCGACAATGCGATCGAGGCGGCACGCACGAGCGGGCGCGCTCCGGCCGAGATCGAGGTGGAACTGATGGAGGACGGTGCCGACCTGCACGTGAGTGTCGCGGACACCGGTGACGGCGTCGATCCCGAGCTGCCGGACATCTTCGCCGAGGGCGCGACGACCCGGAGCGATCCGACGGTGCCCGGCGGTCGCGGGATGGGGCTGGCACTGGCACGGCGCATCGCGCGGCTGCACGGTGGCGATGTCGTGCTCGCGGACTGCGGCGGGCAGCGCACCCCGGAGAATCCGACCGGGGGCGCGGTCTTCCTGGCGACGCTGCCCGGGATGCTCGACGAAAGGGACACGGGATGGGCGGAACGAATCTGAAGGTCCTCGTCGTCGACGACGACTTCCGAGTCGCCGAACTCCACGCATCCGTGGTCTCGAGTGTGGCGGGATTCGAGGTCTGCGCGGTCGCCGGGAGCATCGCGGCGGCCCGGGACGCCGTTCGGACCGGTCCCGTCGATCTCGCCCTCGTGGACGTGTACCTACCGGACGGCTCCGGAATCGACCTGATCCGGAGCCTCGAATGCGACAGTTTCGTGCTCGGTGCCGCCGGTGAGGGCACGACGGTGCGCGCGGCACTCACCGCTGGTGCACTGGTGTATCTGGTCAAACCGTTCGCGAGCACCGAACTGGCCCGGCGCCTGGCGGCCTACGTGCAGTACCGCAGGGTCGTCGCGGGGGAGGAGCTCACCCAGACCGAGATCGACACGGCGCTGGCCGCACTGCGGCCGGTGTTGCCGGCCACCCGCCCGGCGCCCTCGCGTTCGATGACCGAAGAGCTCGTGATGCAGGCGCTCCGGGAATCACCGGAACCGATGTCGGCGGGGGAGGTGGCCGTGACGATCGGGGTGTCGCGCGCGACCGCCCAGCGCTATCTCGCGGCGCTCGTCGCGAAGAAACGCCTCCGGATGCAGTTGCGCTACGGCACCACCGGCCGTCCCGAACAGGAATACCGGCCGCTGTGACACGGAGTCCCTGTGACGCGTCGCGCAGGGACGCTCCGCGTCAGCCGATCTGCGGTCCGAGCAGGTCGTCGGCGTCGGTGATCCGGTACGCGTAACCCTGCTCGGCGAGGAACCGCTGGCGGTGCGCGGCATACTCGGCGTCGAGGGTGTCGCGCGAGACGACGGAGTAGAAGTGGGCCTGGCCGCCGTCGTGCTTCGGACGCAGCAGCCGCCCGAGACGCTGGGCCTCCTCCTGACGCGAGCCGAAGGTGCCCGACACCTGGATCGCGACCGAGGCCTCCGGCAGGTCGATGGAGAAGTTCGCGACCTTCGACACGACGAGCACCTTCAACTCGCCCGACCGGAACCGGTCGAACAGCGCCTCGCGTTCCTTCGTCTTAGTCGAACCCTTGATGACCGGGGCGTCGAGCGCTTCACCGAGCTCGTCGAGCTGATCGATGTAGGCACCGATGATCAGTGTCGGGGCGTCCTGGTGTTGCTCGAGGATCGACTTCACGACCGGGATCTTGGTGCGCGCGGTCGAGCACAGCTTGTACCGTTCCTCGGGCTCGGCCACCGCGTACGCCATGCGCTCGGCGTCGGTGAGGGTCACGCGGACCTCCACGCAGTCGGCGGGGGCGATCCAGCCCTGGGCCTCGATATCCTTCCATGGCGCGTCGAACCGCTTCGGGCCGATGAGCGAGAAGACGTCGCCTTCGCGTCCGTCCTCGCGCACGAGCGTCGCGGTGAGACCGAGGCGGCGGCGGGACTGCAGGTCGGCGGTCATACGGAAGACCGGCGCCGGCAGCAGGTGCACCTCGTCGTAGATCATCAGCCCCCAGTCGCGGGAGTCGAACAACTCGAGATTGCGGTACTCACCCTTCGACTTGCGGGTGATCACCTGGTAGGTGGCGATGGTGACCGGACGGATCTCCTTCTTCTCACCCGAGTACTCGCCGATCTCGTCCTCGGTGAGGGAGGTGCGGGCGATCAGCTCGCGCTTCCACTGGCGCCCGGCGACCGTGTTCGTCACGAGGATGAGCGTCGTCGCGCCGGCCTTCGCCATCGCGGCCGCGCCGACCATCGTCTTACCGGCACCGCACGGCAGCACCACGACACCCGAGCCGCCCGACCAGAACGAGTCGGCGGCCAGTTCCTGGTAGTCACGCAGGTTCCAGGGATTCGTCTCGAAGTCCAGCGAGATCGAATGGGCCTCGCCGTCGACGTACCCCGCGAGGTCCTCGGCCGGCCAGCCGATCTTCAGCAGCATCTGCTTGACGCGTCCGCGCTCGCTCGGATGCACGATCACGGTGTCGTCGTCGATGCGCGCACCGAGCATCGGGGCGATCTTCTTGTTCCGCAGGACCTCGGCGAGCACCGCCCGGTCGAGGCTGACCAGGGTCAGGCCGTGCGCGGGGTTCTTGACCAGCTGGAGGCGCCCGTAGCGGCTCATGGTGTCGACGATGTCGACGAGCAGCGCCTGCGGGACGGCGAACCGGGAATGCGACACCAGCGCGTCGACGACCTGCTCGGCGTCGTGACCGGCGGCACGGGCGTTCCACAATGCCAGCGGCGTCACGCGGTAGGTGTGGATGTGCTCGGGGGCGCGTTCGAGCTCGGCGAACGGTGCGATCGCCTGCCGCGCCTCGTTCGCCCGTTCGTGATCGACCTCGAGAAGCACGGTCTTGTCGGACTGGACGATGAGCGGTCCGTCGGCCACGAGTGCCTCCTGTGGATGGAAAGTAGAACTTTCCCATTCTCCAGGTTCGGGCCGTACCGCGCCACCACGACGGTGTACGGCCGTGCGTTCCCCCGTGGCGGGAACGCACGGCCGACCGGTTTCACGGCGTACTCACCGTGCGAGCGACTGCCGCACCTCCATCACGCACACCAGTGCCTCGGAGATACCGGACCGGTAACCGGCGTCCTTCTCGGAGGCGGGAGATCTCGAATCCAGTTCCGATTCGAGTCGTTCCTGGATCTTGTCCAGGGCATGCAGCGTCCGCTTCATTCCAGTACCGATTTCTCTTTTCTCAGGCCGGCTGTTTCATCGCGCCGGCACGCTCGTCGAGAACGAACACCCGTGCACGCGCCAATGCGGCGCGATATCCGTGCCGCTGTGCGTCGGTGCCCGTTTCCCGACCGGACAATCCACTTATCTTGTCGTACAGAGCTTCGAGCGCTGCGATTTCGAGATCCATGGCCTGCAACCGGATTCAGCTCCGCTTCCGCTTATGAATGAACTCGCCGGCTTCGACGGCCTTCTGCCGCTTCTCCTGGCGACGTTCCTTCAGGGACTTCGCTGGCTTCTTCGGATTCTTGCCCTTGTCGGCCATTGTCACTCCATCTTCGATGAACAACCACTCGACAGGACCACACCATACGTCATTTCCCGGAAAAAGCCAGTCGCTCGAATTATTCTGTGCGCCATCCGAACACAGCACTGAAATATTCCGTATTCCGGTGTCCGGAGTTGATTTCACCGTGCGTCGATCCCTGTCGCGGAGTTCCGCGCGGCCGATACCGTCACCGGCGATGCTGTGCAGACGGAAGGATGTCCACAGCCCGGACAGACGGGGGAGAGCGATGGGCCGGACCGTGATCGCAGGCCGCAGTGCCTCGCGTCGCGAACACCGTGCGTGTCGCGTCGTCCACCGATCGCGGTTCCGCGGTTGTCCGCACTGTCGCTGTTCTCCGTACCGCGACCGCTGATTTCGGGACTGCTGTTCCCGGGACTGCTGTTCTCGAGGTCGGGCCCGCACTCGGGTTCCCGTTCGTCTTCCGGTAGTGCGCGTCGGCGTATTCGCGCGACGTCGCGCCCATCACCTTCGCAAGGAGTTCTCATGACCGTGTCCTCACTCGTGCGCTCTCGAAGATCGCGCGCTCCGATCGTCGTCGCGGCCGCACTGAGCGTCGTGCTCACAGGGTGCGTCGGCGGTTCGACCGGGGGATTGTCCGCCGACGCCGAACTCCCCGAGGAGGTTCCACCAGGGACGTCGTTGAGCATCGCGGTCAAGCCCACTCGTATCCAGCTCGAGGCGACCGGCCGTATCGACGAGTTGCCGTTCACAGTGTCGGACTGGCCCGATGTCTCGGCCGGTCCCGACGTCATCCAGGCGTTCCGCGGCGACGCCGTCGACCTCGCGGCCAATGCGGCGATTCCTCCCATCCAGGCCCATGCCACCGGGCTCGACGCCAGGATTGTCGCCGTACGCGAGAAGGATTCGCCGCAGTACTCGCTCGCGACGGCACCCGGTACCGACATCGATTCGCTGGACGACCTGCGCGGCAGGAAAATCGCGTTGTCGCCGGGGCAGGCTCAGGGTGTCGTCGTGCTCCGGACGCTGAAGTCGGCCGGAATCGGCCTCGACGAGGTGGAATTCGTCGAACTGCCGAGCACACAGTTCCTCACGGCTCTCCAGGCGAAACAGGTCGACGTCGCACCGCTGGCGGAACCGACCCTCACGAAGTACCTGAACCAGTACGAAACCGAGGGTGCGCGAGGGGTGTTCACGCCCGAGGTCGACGCGCTGAGTGTTCTGTGGGCTCCGGTGTCCGTGCTCGAGGACCCCGCGAAGGTCGCAGCGATCAAGGAGTTCATCCCGCTGTGGGCGCAGGGCGACGTCTGGGCATGGGAGAACCGGGACGAGTGGATCCGGAAGTACTACGTCGAGAGCGAGGGGGTCTCGTACGAGGACGGCAGGCGGATCGTCGACACCGTCGGCCAGAAACCGGCATATCCCACCGACTGGGACTCCGCGATCGAATGGACGCAGGAGACCTCGGAACTGCTCGACGAGGCCGGATGGTTCGACGAGTTCGACGTCGAGCAGATTTTCGATCGCAGATTCGAAACGATTGCTGCGGAGTCGGTTCCGCAGGAGTACCGGAAGGGGTCGGATTCGTGACCAGCACACTGACACAACCGGTGGAGGTCGGCGCCCGCCCGCCGGACCCCGTCGATCCGCCACCGACGGAGGGGATCAGGCCGCTCCGGCGGCTCGGCCTCCGCAAGGCCGTCCCGTTCTCGCGCATGACCGGCGTGGTTCTGCTGCTCGCCGTGTGGGCGCTCGGGTCGGGTGCCGGATGGATCGACGACCGCAAGCTCTCCGCTCCCTGGACCGTGGTGACCAGCGCGGTCGAGCTCGTCGCGGAAGGAACTCTGCAACAACACATCCTGGCATCGCTGAGCCGTGCCGTGCTGGGCTTCGTGATCGGATGCGTCATCGGCACCGCGCTCGCACTCGCATCCGGTCTGACCCGCACCGGCGAAGCCCTGATCGACGGCCCTGTGCAGTTCAAGCGTGCGATCCCGACGCTGGGTCTCATCCCGCTGCTGATCCTGTGGCTCGGCATCGGCGAGACCTTCAAGATCACGGTGATCGCACTCGGGACGGTCGTGACCATCTACATCCAGACGCACAACGCCCTCACGGCGCTCGAACAGCGCTACGTCGAACTCGCCGAGGTCCTCGGTCTCACGCGCGCACAGTTCGTGTGGAAGGTGGTGCTGCGAGGAGCGCTGCCCGGATTCTTCCTCGGTCTGCGCCTGGCGGTGACCGGTGCGTGGCTCACCCTGATCGTGGTCGAGAGCATCAACGCTGTGAGCGGCCTGGGCAAGATGATGTTCAACGCCCAGAACTACGGTCAGCCGGACGTCATCCTCGTCGGATTGCTCGTCTACGGCGTCTTCGGTCTGGCATCCGACGCCGGTCTCCGGTTGCTCGAGCGTCGGGCGCTCACCTGGCGGAAGACGCTGGGCGGATGAGCGCCGTACGCATCCGCGGCCTGATCCGCGGCTTCGGCGACCGGAACGTGCTCGACGGACTCGACCTCGAGATCCCCGACGGGCAGTTCGTCGCCCTGCTCGGCAGGAGCGGATCCGGGAAGTCCACTCTGCTGCGCGCTCTTGCCGGCCTCGACTACGACGTGGAGATCCGCGGCGGCGCACTCGCGGTACCGGAGAAGGTCTCCGTCGCCTTCCAGGACTCCCGTCTGCTGCCCTGGCTGCGCGTGCTCGACAACGTCACGCTCGGTCTCGACAGGCAGGGCAGGAGCCGGGGATCCGAGATGCTGGCCGAGGTCGGCCTGGCCGGGCGCGAGGACGCCTGGCCGCTCGAACTCTCGGGCGGGGAGCAACAGCGTGTCGCGCTGGCCCGAGCCCTGGTACGGGAGCCGCAGTTGCTGCTCGCCGACGAGCCGTTCGGCGCGCTCGACGCCCTGACCCGCATCAGGATGCACGGACTGCTCGACGACCTCGTCCGCGCGCACCGTCCCACCGTGCTGCTCGTGACCCACGACGTCGACGAGGCGATCGTGCTCGCCGACCGGATCGTCGTGCTGGACGAAGGACGCATCGCCGTCGACCGCCACGTGGATCTCGACAAACCCCGTTCCATCACGGATCCCGGCTTCCGGGACATCCGTGAAGACCTCCTCACCGCCCTCGGTGTCATCACACAACCGTGACGAAAGACCTTTCACGACAGGAGAAGACATGACCGATCGTCGATTGCACCTCAACGCCTTCCTCATGCCCATCGGCCACCACGAAGCGGCGTGGCGTCTGCCGGAGAGCGACCCGAACGCGAATCTCGACATTCAGCACTACATCTCGCTCGCCCGCACCGCCGAGCGTGGCAGGTTCGACTCGGTGTTCCTCGCCGACAGCCCCGTACTGTTCGCGAATCCCGAGCGGCGTCCGAGCGGCAAGCTCGAACCCACGATCATCCTCACCGCGATCGCGACGGCCACCGAGCGGATCGGTCTCATCGGGACCGCGTCGACGACCTACAACGAGCCCTACAACCTCGCGCGGCGATTCGCATCGCTGGACTTCGTCAGCGGGGGACGTGCCGGCTGGAACATCGTCACCACCGCCGGGGACGACGCCGCCCGCAATTTCGGTCTCGACGGCGTGCCGGCGCACAAGAGCCGCTATGCGCGGGCCGCCGAGTTCGTCGAGGTGTCGACCAAGCTGTGGGACAGCTGGGAGGACGACGCGATCGTCGCCGACAAGGAGGCGGCGATCCACGCCGACTCCGCGAAGGTCCACACCTTCGAACACGAGGGAGAGTTCTTCTCGGTGGCCGGGCCGCTCAACGTGCCGCGGTCGCCGCAGGGCTACCCGCTGCTCGTGCAGGCGGGCTCGTCGGAGAACGGCAAGGACTTCGCCGCGCTGTACGCCGAGGCGATCTTCACCGCCCAGCCCACCTTCGAGGAGGGCAAGGCGTTCTACGACGACGTCAAGGACCGCGTGGGCAAGGTCGGCCGCGACCCGCGGCAGGTGCTGATCCTCCCTGGCATCGTGCCCGTCATCGGCGATACGGAGAAGGAAGCGCGTGAACTCGACGCCGAACTGGCCCGGCTGATCTCGCCCGAGTACGCCCGCCGCCAGCTCGCCGAACGGTTCGGGCTGCGGCCGGAGCAGCTTCCGCTCGACGAGCCGCTGCCGGAGAACCTGCCGTCCGAGGACGAGATCGAGGGAGCAAAGAGCCGGTACACGCTCATCGTGCAGCTCGCGCGACGGGAGAACCTCACGGTGCGGCAGCTCATCGAACGCCTCGGCGGCGGTCGAGGCCACCGCACTTTCGCGGGCACGGCCGAGCAGGTGGCCGACACGATCGAGCACTGGTTCCACAGCGGCGCGGCCGACGGCTTCAACATCATGCCCGCGGTGCTGCCGTCGGGGCTCGAGAAGTTCGTCGACGGTGTGGTGCCGATCCTGCAGGAGCGCGGTCTGTTCCGCACCGAGTACACCGAATCCACCCTGCGTGGGCACTATGGGCTCCCGCGGCCGGAGAACCAGTTCACAGTCGGCAGGGCGTTCGCGCGGTTCGCGACGCAGCGCTGAGCCTCTCCGCCCACGGGCCGGTGGTGGGCGGTTCCGCGCGATGCCTGATCGACCGCACCCGGGTCCGTCGTCAGTCGACCAGCGCCACCGACGTGACACGGTGCAGGACGAAGCTGCGCACCGAGCCGGTCGCCGGGTCGAAGGCCTGCACCTGCCCGCCGCCCACCGACACCGGGTCGACGATGCGGCGCGTCGCCACCCCCTGCGCGTCGACGTAGCCGAGGGTGACGCTGCGCTTGCCGTGCACAGCCAGTTGCAGCAGCGCGAGTGTCGCCGCACCGCCGGATCGGCTGCCGTCACCACGTGCCGAGGCCGTCGGTGTCGCGGCCTCCGCACGGTCGCCGGCGCGCAGCGTGCGCACGAGGGTGTCGAGTTGTTCGTCGCTCGGCGCGGTGGGCCCGGCGTAGCGGGCCCGGGCGCGCGGCATCGCGACGCGGGCACCCCGGGGCCGTAGATCCACGATCGCTCCCGAGGCGTCCTCCCCGGCGGGAGCGAAACCAGCGGTGCGCAGCTCGGTGAGCACCTCGGCGAGAGGCGCCTGCGAGATCGCGACGGTGGGGGCGACTGCGCGCAGGGCGAGCGTCGCGGCGACCGGGGCGGACAGCACCTCGGTGAGCAGAGCCGGATCGTCGGCGCGGACGAAGGACGTCGCGACACCGGCCCGCAGGCGTCCGTGGCGACGCGCGACGTCGTCGATCAGGTAGGTGAGCGACTGCGGCACCGGGGTGCGCGAATGCGTCGCGAACAGGCCGTGCAGGTCGCTCGCGCCGAGCCCGGCGTCGAGCGCGCGCCGGATACTGCTGTCGCCGATCCGGTAGACGGTCGCGGCACCGGCCGATTCGACGTCGGCGACGAGCGCGATCCGCTCGCCGAGTTCGGGGACGAGCGGCCCGGGGGCGACGACCGTGAGGTCGGCCTGGACGAGCACGTAGTCGACGGGCTCGGGGAGCACCGCCGCCATCTCGGCCTCGGCGTCGCCGCCGTGCAGCAGCGCCTTGCCCGGCGACGCGAGCATGCCGTGCGCGACGAGACCGAGTGTCGTCGCCTCGCGCACGGTCTCCACGACGCTCGTGGTGTCGAAGCGACCCGCCCAGCGTGGACGACGCCACGCCGCAGCGGCACGCAGGTCGGCGACGTCCGTGCCCGCTGCCGGCACGTCGGAGAGGACGTCGAGCAGCAGACGTCGGTCGCGGGCGGCGGTGGGGGACTTCACCTCGTCGGACAGTGCGGCGACCGGCTTGTCGTTCTGGTCGCGCCGGCCGATCAGCCAGGGTCGGCGCGGCAGGTCGAGCCAGGCACCGGCGAGCACGGCCCAGCGGTAGGCGGGGGAGGACGCGAGCCACGCGTCGGTGGCGGTGGTGGGGGCCCAGTGATCGTCGTCCCCGGGTGTCGGCGGGTCGGGGAGGCCCCGCGCGATCAGACCGGCACCCGCGAGGACCTCGACGACGAGCGCCGTCTCGTCGTCGTCGAGTCCGACCGCCTTCCCGATGCGATGCAGTTCGCGGACACCGAGCCCACCGGCCTTGAGGACGGGGGCGGGTTGCGCACCGAGGATGTCGAGAACGTCTTCGCAGTGCCGCAGCAGTTCGAGGGCGGCGCCGGCGGCGGTCGCATTGACGTCGGCGGTCGATCGGGTGGGTTTCGGTGCGCGCGGGGGAGCGAGCGCCGCCGGATCGAAGGGGGCGTCGTCGCGCAGTGCCTGGCCCACCCGGTGGGGGAGTTCGACGGTCTCGTCGTCGATGCGGAAGAGCAGTCCGGCGGCGAGCAGTTTCTGCACGGGCCGGTCGGCGGGGGTGTCCGCTGCGGCGTCGCGGGTCCGACCGATCGGGGACGTACGCGACAGGGTGTCGAGGATGCTGCGCTGCTCGGGCGGAAGAGCCGCGAGGAGGTCGTCGAGTTCCTGCCGGGACGGTCCGGTGACGTCGCCGGTGCGTCCGACGCGCCACGGAACGGCGTCCACGGCGGCGGCGACGAGACGCAGTTCGTCTGTGGACCCCCACACGAGCAGCAGCGAGCGCAGGGTGGACAGGATCCGGTCGACGTTCCTCGCGCTGATACGGCCGGAGACCTCGTCGAGCACGGCGGCGCGGGAGACGGGGGTGTCCATCGCTCCGAGACGGGCCAGCACCTCGATGATCCCGAAGGCGGCGGTGTCGAGTTCGTCGGCCGCACGGAACACCGAGGCGCGTTGCTGCGCTCGGCTCGCGAGCACGTTCATGCTCGCCGGTGGCGGCACCACGAGATCGGGACGGGCGCGCAGCGTGGCGGCCAGATCCGTGTCGCGTCGACCTGCCAGCCAGCGGGCGAGGGAGTCCGAGGCGGTGTCGGGAGCGGGCGTGGTCGGGGACATCCCCTCCAGATTAGAGACCTGCGGTAGCAGGCCCCGAACTCACCTGCCAAAATGAGCGCATGGCTACCTCTTCGAAAAAGCATTACGTCGACCACGGATGGCCCGAGCTGGCCGACGGTGAGCACGCTGTCACCGAACTGTCGTCCACGCGTTCCGGTCCGCTCTCCCCGTACGGTGAGGACACCGTGTTCCCGTTGCCGGTCGAGGACCTGCCCTACACGCATCCGAAGACGGTGATCAACCGCTGATCCGATCGCGGATCACCGAACAGGCTCTTCCGTACGACGCCCGGTCCCTTCGTGGGGCCGGGCGTCGTCGTGCGTGAGGGATGAACGAAGGTCGTCCGCATAGGCGGAAGGGCCCCGCACCGTGAACGGTGCGGGGCCCTTCCGGGATGTTCGGGGTGTTACTGCGGGAGCACCGCGCGAACGGCGTCCAGGATGTTCGGGTCGAGCTCGACACCGGCCTCCTGGAGTGCGGTGACGCCCTGCTCGAAGCCGGCCAGGATGCCCTGGACCTCGGCGGGGACAGCGGGGGTCTCCGGAAGCTGCGGGACAACGTTCTGGATGGCCGGCGCGGGGGTCTCGGCGGGCGCGCTGGGCGCTGCGTCGACGGAGCGCTGCGTGGGCGCGCTCGACAGTCCGAGGCTCGACGAGCAGGAGGGCCATGCGCCCCAGCCCTGGCCGGCGAGAACACGCTCGGCGACGGCGATCTGCTGCTCGCGGCTGGCCTGGCTGGCCGAGGCGGCGTATTCCTGGCCGCCGTAGGCGTTCCAGGTGCTCGGCGAGAACTGCAGGCCACCGTGGTAGCCGTTGCCGGTGTTGATTCCCCAGTTGCCGCCGGACTCGCACTGTGCGAGGCGGTCCCAGTCGGAGTCGGGGGCGGCAGCGGCCGTGCCGCTGAACGCGACACCCGTGACGCCGAGGACTGCGCCCGTCAGCGCGAACTTCGCGACGGTACGACCGGTATTGGTGGGCTTGCGATGGCGTCCGCTCATGTCGGTTCCGTGTTCCTCTCCGTACGCACCTACGAGGTCAGCTGTCGGGTTCGGGCTGAAGAGGTCGCCCGGCCGTGTCGCTCCGTTGGGAGCGCCTTCGGCTTCACCCCGAGGACCGTCGCGGTTGCGTCGGCCCGGGCCTCCTGGACACCGTCCGGCTGTGGGCCGATCGGTTCCTGGGAGACCGGTGGGTCCCCCGTTTCCTGTCCCCTGTGGATCGTTCGTCGGGACTTCCGGAACCACGGGACAGGAATTTGGCGCGGCGGTTCCGGACCGGTCGAGCCAGGCGGTTCGACCGGACATGACGGTAACGGTTCCGAGGGCGAAGTGTCACCAATTGATAACGCGCCGATTCGCGTGGCGACAGACGTGCGCGGCGCGGACCAGGGGATGAAGTCCCAGGTAGTGGGGTCCGGGTACCCGGAATTCCGTTTCGAGTCCCGCTCGTTATCCGCTCGTTATGTGAGAAAGATCACATGTAACTCGGGCGGGCATCCACAGGAACGATCTCCTTCCCCAGGGGCATCAGGGAGATCGGGATCATCTTCAGGTTCGCGACGGCGAGCGGGATGCCGATGATCGTGATGGCCATGGCAAGCGCGGTGGCGATGTGGCCGAGGGCCAGCCAGATACCGGCCACCAGGATCCAGATGACGTTGCCGATCAGCGACATGGTGCCGGCCGTCGGCTTGTCGACCGTCGTCTTGCCGAACGGCCACAGCGCGTAGATACCGATCCGGAACGACGCGATGCCGAACGGGATGGTGATGATGAGGATGCAGCAGATCAGACCCGCCGCGAAGTAGCCGAGCGCGAGCCACAGCCCGCCGAAGATCAACCAGATGATGTTGAGCAGGATCCTCATGTCCGGTCTCCGTTCCGAGCGCGCCGGCCCGAGCGCAGCGCGAAGGCGATGGCGAGGGCGAAGCCCAACGGCCATGCGAGGGTCAACAGATACAGCACGAGCCCGGGCTTGCCGTCGGTGAGCGCCGGAATGAGGAAGATGGCGACGACCGCCACCACACCGACGACGAAGCAGGCGATCGCGGCCTTCAGGAGGCCGTTACGCGGGGCGGCAGACGAATCCGAAGATGAAGTACCCACGTGACCACGGTAGTCGCCGCAAGGACGGACGGTGACGTCCGGGAGCGGGAAGACGATTCGGGGGCGGACCCACCTCTGCGGGTACACTGACAGGTGTCCACGCGTCCCGCTCGACCGAGTCGGGGCGCGTTGTTTTGCATGTTGAACGGTTGCCCCACTGTGGGGCACAGCTGTCGAGGAGCAGGTGAGCGCGGTGCCGACCGGCAAGGTGAAGTGGTACGACGTCGAGAAGGGCTTCGGCTTCCTGTCCCAGGACGAGGGCGAGGACGTCTACGTCCGCGCCTCGGCGCTCCCGGAGGGAGTGGAAGCGCTCAAGCCCGGCCAGCGCGTCGAGTTCGGTATGGCGGTGGGCCGCCGGGGTCCGCAGGCGCTGAAGGTCGAGCTCCTCGAGCAGCCCACGCTGCGGCAGGGTCGCCGCGAGGCTCCCGCCCAGCAGAAGCGTCGCGCGCCGGACGAGCTGCACGGCATGGTCGAGGACATGATCAAGCTGCTCGAAGCAGCGGTCCAGCCCGATCTGCGGCGCGGGCGTTACCCCGACCGCAAGACCGGGCAGCGCATCTCCGAGGTCATGCGGGCGATCGCGCGCGAGCTCGACCACTAGATGTAATCCTGGGACGAACCACGACGGGCCGTCCTCGCCATGTGCGAGGACGGCCCGTCGTCGTATGCGGGGCCGAAGCTCAGAACGTCTTGACGGCCCACACGGCGTGCGCGATCGGTTCACCGGCCTCGTCGACCACGGCCGACGGCAGCTGGATCTCCACTCCGAGCAGCTGCAGCTCCGGAGAGCTCTCCACGGTGAGGGTGCGGCGCGCACCGGCCTCGAACATCGCGCCGTCGATGTAGGTCTGCCCGGTCTGCGTGTCGCCGTAGACGGTGAGGATGCGCCACGGCGCGTCGGCGATCTCCGACGGAAGCGACAGCTGCAGCGGGTAACCGGCCGGCACGTCGAGCTGACCGATCGGGTTCTCCACGCAGTCCTCGAGATAGAGATTGCAGTGCTGCGCGGGGTCGACCGTCACGGTCTCTCCCCGTGCGTACGCAGTGATGGTGGGGAGCGTGGGCTCGGCCGAATCGACCAGCTTCCACACCGTGGCGGCGACTCCCGCTACCACGACCACCAGGGCCACCAGCAGCAGCGCGAGAGTCTTCTTCGTCCGGGCCTGCAACTCAACTGTTCCAATCTTCGGTGGGGGATCCACCGGCGCGCCTTCGCCCGGCAGCCGTCTCGGTGGAGACGCGTTCGGGTCGACGGCCGCCGAATCCCGGCAACAATGTCCCCCCACGGTATGTCAGCACCGTCTGCGCGAATCCGAGAACCAGCGCTACGGAGACCACAGCGAACCCGAGCCACAGTTCGGTCGGCAACAGCACACCCATCGCTCCGCCGAACACCCAGCTGAGCTGGAGGACCGTCTCGGACCTGCCGAATCCGGACGCGATCGACTCCTCGGGAAGGTCCTGCTGGAGCGATGCGTCGAGCGAGACCTTGGCCAGCGCGCTGGCGCACGCCGCCACGAGCGCCGCCAGCGCGGCGGCCAGGACGTTGCCGGTCGCGGCGACGACGGCGGCCACGACGACGACCGCGGCGGTGCACCGCACGACGATGAGAGCGGGCCGTCCGAGCGCGAGTCGCGCTCCGGTCGCATTGCCCGCGAAGTTGCCGACCGCGGCGGCGGCACCGACACCACCGAGCATCGCGGCCTGCATCAGCGGATCCTGTCCGGTGGTGTTCTTCGCGACGAATGCCATGAACAAGGTCAGGAAGCCGGTGAGGATGCGGATCGTGCCGTTGCCCCACAGCCCGGTCACCACCGCCCGTCCCAGCGGCTGCTTCCGTTTCCCGGACTTGGTGACGATCACCTCGGTCACCGTGTCGGCGTGCAGCACCTCGGTGCGCGCGTCGGAGCGGTGGTACGACAGCGTCGCCGGCACCTCGCCCTCGGTGACCTCGACCCAGGCGGGGATGCGCATGCTCAGATAGGCGCCGAATGCGGTGATCCCGGCGCACAGCCACAGCGCGCCCGACGAACCGAACGCCCATGCCGCGGCCGCCGCGATCGCGCCGGCACCGATCGTGCCGCCGACCAGGCCGAAGACCGTCAACCGGGAGTTCACCCGCACCAGATCGATCTCCGGTGGCAGGACTCTGGGTGTCACCGCGGATTTGAGTACCGCGAACGATTTGCTCAGCACCATCATGCCGAGCGCCGCCGGATACAACAGCCAGCTGTCGAAGTTGAACACCAGCACCACCGCGAGCACCGTGCGCAGCGCGAAGGACGTCGCCAGCGCGACGCGACGACCGTGCTGCAACCTGTCGAGCAACGGCCCGATGAGCGGGGCGATGATCGCGAACGGCGCGATCGTGATGAGCAGATACAGCGCGACCTTCGTCCTGTCCTCACCGGTGGCCGCCGAGAAGAACAGGGTGTTCGCGAGCGCGACGGCGATGGCCGCGTCGGAGGCGAAGTTCGCCATCGTCGCGTAGGTGAGCGCGGTCAGCCCCGACTTGTCGGCGCCGTCGGCCGTGGCCGCTCGACGGAAGGTCGCGATGCCCTTCGAGGTGAGTTCGCGGCTGCGAAGGGCCGCGACCCGCGTCACCGTCAGCTTCCGCGGCATGCGCGGAGCGCGCGGTGAGTCGGTCTCGGACGAGGACTCCGCCCGACCCGCGGCCGACGCGCCCGGCGGTCGGCGCGGATGGTCGACGGGATGCAGGGGCGGCAGGGGAGTGCGACGGCCCGAGGCGCGGCGCGGAGGCGGATAGTTGCTGTACCCCGGATGCTGCGAACCCGGGACACGGCCGTCCGCTCCCTCGGGGGCGGGTCGCTCGTCCGGTTCGGTCACGTCTTCGATTCTTCCCCACGCGACAGCGGTTGTAACACAAGGGCGGCACGTGGCCCGAGTGACGCGTGTCGCGACCGGTATGCCACCCGGATCACTCCACGAAACGCACTTCGAACAGCGTCGGCCAGTACTTGCCCGTCACCAGGAACCGATCGGTCCCGGGGATGTGTGCGATGCCGTTGAGGACATCCACATCGGCCCCCTCGGGCAGCCGATCGCGCAGCGGAGCCGCGTCGACCCGGGCCTCCACCCGGCCCGAGGCCGGGTCGATCAGCACGATCTCGTCCGTCTGCCACACGTTCGCCCAGACCCTGCCGTCCTCGGTGCACTCGAGTTCGTTGAGCTTCGACACGGCACGTCCGTCCCGGTGGACGGTGACGCGTCCGACTTCGTCGAAGGTGGCGGGGTCGCGGAAGATCAGCTCGGCCGAGCCGTCGCTCATCACCAGACGGTCGGGTTGCGCGCACAGCCCCCAGCCCTCGCCGTCGTAGTCGACCCGGCGCTTCTCGAGCAGGGTGTCGCGATCGCGGACGACGGCCGTGCCGTCCTTCCAGGTCAGTTGCCACAGCTCGTCGCCGACCACGGTGATGCCCTCACCGAAAAGATCGTCGAGGACGGGTTCGCGGGTGCGCTCGGTCTCGGCGAGGGTGACGGTCCCGCCGTCGAGGTCGACCTCCCGGGCCGACACCCACGAGCGCCCGGCCCGGCCGGTGCCTTCGAGCAGTTCGCCTTCGTCGATCTCGAGGCCCTGGGTGAACGCTTCCGGATCGTGGGGGTGCGTGGCGACGACCTCCACACCGAGTTCGGTGGCGGGTGGACCGGGTTCGGCGACGAGATCGTCGCCGCATCCGGCGGTGGTGACGCAGACGACCGTCGCGACCGCGGCCGAGAGGAGAAGACGGGGCACGCGCCCATCCTGCACCTCGCGCGTGAGCGGTGCCTGTACGACCTTCCGCGACCCGCAGGCGCCGGAGCAGACAGGTCAGGCAGAATGGAGGCCGTGAGTGTTGCCTCTGCTTCCACTTCCCGAGGAACGAACCCCGTGGTCGATCCGGCGGTGCGTTCCGTGCTCGCCGACGCCGTCGACCTCGCTCGGGCCGCACTCGACGAACTCGGGGACGGTGGAGTCGGCGCCTATCTGGGCGTGACGCGCGAGGACGAGTGCTCGGCCACCCATCGTTTCGCCTCGGAGCTGCCGGGCTACCGCGGTTGGCAGTGGGCCGTCGTCGTGGCCGCCGCCCCGGATTCGGATCGCGTGACGGTGAGCGAACTCGTGCTCCTGCCCGGTCCCGACGCGCTCGTCGCGCCCGAGTGGGTGCCGTGGAGCGAGCGGATCCGTCCCGGCGATCTGGGTCCCGGCGACCTGCTGGCTCCGGCTCCCGACGATGTGCGGCTGGTTCCCGGCTACATGCAGTCCGGCGATCCCGAGGTCGACGAGACCGCCCTGGAGATCGGGCTGGGCCGCAAGCAGGTCATGAGCCTGGAAGGTCGCCTCGAGGCAGCGCAGCGCTGGTTCGACAGCGACTACGGCCCCGACTCGGAGATGGCGAAGGCCGCTCCGTCCTCGTGCCGCCTGTGCGGTTTCTATCTTCCGCTCGCCGGATCGCTGCGTGCGGCCTTCGGCGTCTGCGGCAACGAGTTCGCCGCCGACGGTCACGTCGTGCACGCCGAGTACGGATGCGGCGCGCATTCCGACACGAGCCTGCCCACCGGTGCCGGTTCGCCGATCTACGAGGCGTTCGACGATTCGGCAGTGGAGGTCGTCGAGCTCGGACCGGCCACCCCTGCGCCTGCAGAGTCCACGGACGAGCCTGCTGTCGAGTCGTCCCCGTCCGAGCCGGAACAGACCGACTGACGTGACCCGGCCGGACCCCGCGGATCCGTTCGGGACCGCGGCGTTACGCGAAGGGATCATCGCGGCCTGGTCGTCGTCGCCCACCCGTCTCCGGGAGGACGCGGCCACCGAGGCCGACCACGTCCGCGCGGGGTACCGCGACCGCGTGCTGACCGAGCTCGCCCAGAACGCCGCCGACGCCGCCGCGCGTGCCGATGTACCCGGTGAGCTGCGGGTCTGGTTCGCCGACGGCCGTCTCCACGTCGCGAACATCGGTGAGCCGCTCGACGAGGGCGGTGTCCACGCGCTGACCGCACTGCGCTCGTCGAACAAGACCGGCGCCGGATCCACCGTGGGGCGGTTCGGTGTCGGCTTCACGGCGGTGCTGTCGGTCTCCGACGACATCGAGGTGCGTTCGCGCACCGGTTCGCTCCACTTCTCGGCCGAGCGCACCCGCGCGGTGCTCGCCGAGCGGAACCTGCCCGAGCCGGAGTCCGGTGTCCCGGCGCTGCGCCTCGTGTGGCCGACGGAGACACCGCCGGCGACCGGCAGCGACACCGAGGTCGTGCTGACCCTGCGCCCCGGTGTGGACCCGGTCGCACTGCTCGACGCCTTCCGTTCCGAGGCCCACGACATCCTGCTCGAACTCCCCGGCCTCCACACCCTCGTCGTCACCGACGACGAATTCACCCGTCACCGGCGCGAACTCGACAACGGTCTGTGGGAGGTGCGGATCGGCGATCGCACCTGGTGGGAGTTCACCGGAGCATCGGCGCGATGGCTGGTGCCCGTCGTCGACGGGCGGGTCGACCCGGTCCGCAGCGATGTCCTGCGTGCCCCCACCCGCTCCGACGAGGAGCTGTCGCTCCCTGCGATCGTCGTCGCCGACGTCGCCATGCAACCCGATCGGCGGCGCATGCTTCCCGGCGCCCACGTCGAGAACGTCGCCCGCGGATACGCGCGGTTCGTCGCGGCTCTGCCCGCCGAGCAGCGACTCGACCTCGTGCCCCTGCCGGGTTTCGCGCGCAGCGAGGTCGACGGACGCATCCGCGAAGCGATCCTCGACGAGTTGGCCGCCGGCGCGTGGCTTCCCGCCGCCGACCGCAGCGCCGATCTGGTGCCCGACCGGGCCGTCGCACTTCCCGGGCTCACCGACGAGCTCGCCGACGTCCTCGGCGAGGTCGTCCCGGGGCTCGTGATCCCCGAGCTGTGCGGGCCGCGACATGCGTCCGCGCTGTCCGCCGCCGGCGTGCATCGGCTCGGTCTCGCGCGACTGGCCGAACTGCTCTCCGGGCACGAACGCGAGCCGAAGTGGTGGAACCGCTTGTACGAGGCGCTCACTCCGCTCGTCGTCGACGCGGTCGCGGCCGAGGAACTCGCATCCCTGCCGGTTCCGCTGTCGGACGGACGGACCGTCACCGGCCCGCGCACGGCCGTTCTCGCAACGCAACTGCAGGATCTCGGTCCGCTGTCGATGCCGTGGGTGCGCCTCGTCCATCCCGACGCCGCGCATCCGCTGCTCGCCCGGCTCGGAGCCGGCACCGTGACGGTCGAGGACCTGCTCGCCGACCCGGCGCTCGTCGCGGCCGTCGAGGACACCGATCCCGACGACCTCCACCCGGACGGCGACCTCCCGGCCGGTGAGCTAGCCGACGTCGTGCTGCGATTGGTGCCGCTCGTGTCGCCCGCGGCCGTGCCTCGTGAACTCGGGGCGCTGCTGCTGCCCGACACCCACGGCGATCTCGTCCCCGCCGACGAACTCCTGCTTCCCGGTGCACCGCTCGCGGAAGTGCTGGTCGAGGACGCACCCTTCGGCACCGTCTACCCGTCCGTCGTCGACCGGTACGGGGCCGAAGCCCTGCGGGCGATCGGTGTGGGCTGGGGTTTCACGGTCCTGCGTGCGGAACTGCCGACCGGACCCGACCACGACCTGCCCGACGAGCACCTGTGGTGGGAGCGGCTCGACGACGATCCCGAGGTGCTCGTCGCCGTGCGCGACCTCGATCTCGTCGACGATCGCCGCTGGTCGCGGGCGTTGACCCTGCTGGCTGCCGAACCCGCGACGGCCGAAGCGATCACCGACCCCGCCGGATACACGGCGTGGTACCTGCGCACCCGCGCGTCGCTCGACGGCCGGCCTCTGGGGCACTACCGGTTCGCCGACGACACCCTCTTCGAAGGGCTGCTCGACCCCTGCACCCATCCCGACGCGTCGGCCTTCCGCAGCGCCCTCGCCGGAACGCGGATCGACGACATCGAACTGGCACAGACACTGCTCGACCGGCTCGCGGACGACAGCAGGTCGCCGGGACCGGCCGCGATCGTCGCCGCGCACGCCGCGCTCGCCGCGGCCTTCTCGTCGGGTGGCCTCGACCCCGAGTCGGTGACCCTGCCCGACGGGGTGCGCAGCCTGTCGGGTGTCGTCGTCGACGCAGCCGACGCTCTCGTACCCGACCGTCCGTGGTTCGCGCCCGCGATCCCGCACGACCGCCTCGTCACGGGTGGCCGGAGAACCGCCCACGCGCTCGCGGACGTGCTCGACATCGCCGTGGCGTCCGCGGTGGTCGACGCCGAACCCGTCGAGCAGGGAAGGAGTTCGACGTGGGAGCGCGAACCGGCCGCGGTCCTGGCCGGAATCGTCGCCGGGGTGCCGCTTCCGCGCGGGGTGCTCGCGCTGCACGACCGACTCGTCGTCCGCTGCTCAGGAGCCCTGACCGGTGAGGTCGAGGTCCCGTGGTGGGTCGACGCGGCCGGCACCGTCCACAGCACACCGATCGGCCTGGCCGCGGCACTCACCGCGCTCACGGCTCCGGACGTGAGAACCGAACCGTGACGCTCGATGCCGCGGTGCTCGACTGGATGGTGTCGCTCCGCGAGCCCGGGCTGACCACCGCGGTGACTGCACTCACCCACACGGGCGGGGGAGTCGCGACGAGCCTGATCGCCGCGGTGACGACGCTGCTGCTGGTGCGGGCCGATCGTCTGTCCGACGCCGTCCTCGTCGCCGGAGCGGTCCTCACGGGCTGGCCGGTGATGGTGTTGCTCAAGAATCTGTTCGGCCGCGTCCGGCCACCGGAACCCGAACGGCTCCTGGCCCTGCACACCGAATCGTTCCCGTCCGGACATGCGATGACCAGCGCCGTTCTGGCCACGGTGCTCGTCGCGGTCGTCGTGCGCACGTGGCCGCGGGGCGATCGCCGCCGGACCGCCGCGACGATCGCGCTCGCCGTCTACACCGTCGTGATCGGGCTCTCCCGCGTCTACCTCGCGGCGCACTGGTTCACCGATGTCGTCGCGGGCTGGATCTTCGGGATCACATGGGCCCTGCTGTGGGTGTGGTTGATCACTCGGGTGCGGATCCGTCGCTGACATCGCTGCGGGCGTGTCGCGGACGGCCGTGGACGAGGGTCAGTCCAGCCCCACCTGGGCACCCCGGTCGCCCCGTCGAGCGGCACGACGCTGCAGCAGGAAGAGCGCAGTTCCCAGCAGCCCCACCACGATTCCCGCCACGCAGACCGGGAGCACATCGTCCCGGAGTTCGCCGCCCACCACCGCCACGACGACGGTCGCCACCACCCACAGACCGGTCCCCACGGCGAGCGCGGGGCGAGGGTCGGCGAGGCGTCGGATGCGGGCTGCGACGAGCTGGGCGGGTTCCACGGTTTGCAGATTAGTTCCTTCGCGCTGCAATAATCGGTTCCCGTTGCGACGCCCCGTACTCGACGAGCGGATTTGTGGACATGGCCGTAGGCACCGACTCCAAGCGAACGTCCTTTCTGGACACCTATTTCAAGATCACCGAACGCGGTTCCACCGTGTCCCGGGAGGTGCGTGGCGGCATCGTCACGTTCTTCGCGATGTCGTACATCGTGGTCCTCAACCCGCTGATCCTCGGTAGCTTCTCCGCCGACGACGCGAGCGCGAAGATCGACGTGATGGGCAACATCCTGCCCATCAACCAGGTCGCCGCCGTCACCGCGCTGGTCGCCGGCTTCATGAGCATCGTCTTCGGTGTGGTCGCCAACTACCCGTTCGCCATCGCCGCCGGCCTCGGCATCAACAGCCTGCTCGCGGTGACCATCGCGCCGCAGGTCACCTGGCCCGAAGCGATGGGTCTGGTGGTCATCGACGGCATCATCATCGTCGTGCTGGCCCTGACCGGCTTCCGCACCGCGGTCTTCAACGCGATCCCGGCAGAACTCAAGGCCGCCATCGCCGCCGGTATCGGCGCTTTCATCGCCATGATCGGCCTCGTCGACGCCGGCTTCGTCCGTCGCATCCCCGACGCCGCCGGCACCACCGTGCCCGTCGGACTGGGCATCGACGGCTCCATCGCGTCGTGGCCGACCTTCGTCTTCGTCGTCGGTGTGCTGCTCATGGGTGTGCTCGTCGCACGCAAGGTGCGCGGCGGCCTGTTGATCGGCATCGTCGCCACGACGATCCTGTCGATGATCATCGAGGCCATCGCCGACGTCGGCCCGTCGCTGGGCACCAACCCCAAGGGCTGGAACCTCAGCACCCCCGAGGCCCCCGACTCCTTCTTCGGCATCCCGAACCTGAGCCTCGTCGGCAACGTCGACCTGTTCGGCGCGTTCACCCGCATCGGCGTGATCGCCGCGACCCTGCTCGTGTTCACGCTCGTCCTCGCGAACTTCTTCGACGCCATGGGCACCATGACCGGCCTCGGCAAGGAAGCCGGCCTGGCCGACAAGAACGGCACCCTCCCCGGCATCGGCAAGGCCCTCGTCGTCGAGGGCACCGGCGCCATCGTCGGTGGTGGCGCTTCCGCCTCGTCCAACACGGTGTTCGTCGAATCGGCCTCGGGTATCGCGGAAGGAGCCCGCACCGGCCTGGCCAACGTGGTCACCGGCGTGATGTTCCTGCTCGCGATGTTCCTGACCCCGCTGTACGAGGTGGTCCCCATCGAGGCGGCCTCCCCGGCACTCGTGGTGGTCGGTGCCCTGATGATCGGTCAGGTTCGCGACATCGACTTCTCGGTGTTCGCCGTGGCGCTGCCGGCCTTCCTGACCATCATGGTCATGCCGTTCACCTACTCGATCGCCAACGGCATCGGCGTCGGCTTCATCACCTGGGTGATCCTGCACGCCGCGAGCGGCAAGATCCGCACCATCCATCCGCTGATGTGGATCGTCGCAGTGCTGTTCGCCCTGTACTTCTCGGTCGATCCGCTCACGGAACTGCTCACCTAGACGGCCGGCGCGTGTTTCGGGCGATGTGACGTATTCTGCACGCCATGATCTCGGATACACGCGCACTCGCCGGTGACCTCTCACTCGCCGTTGTGCGTCTGACGCGTCATTTGCGGGGGAGACGCAGCGATTCCCGAGTTTCCCTGACCCAGATCTCGGCGATGGCCACCCTCGCGCAGGAGGGTGCGATGACCCCGGGGGCACTGGCAGCGCGCGAACGCGTCCAACCACCCTCGATGACCAGGGTCATCGCCTCTCTGCACGAACTCGGTCTCGTCGAGCGGACACCGCACCCGACGGACGGACGACAGATCATCGTGACGCTGTCCGAAGCCGGGAGCGAGCTGCTCGCCGACGAGGCGCAGGCACGCGAAGTGTGGCTGACCGAACGGCTCGACAAGCTCGATCCGGACTCGCTCGCCACGCTGCGCGACGCCGTCGGAATCCTCACGGCGCTCGTCACGGAAGACGACTGACCGCGCTGCACCGCGGTCGCGACGACCGACCCGGTGCGGGAGGGTGCGGGGCCGCTGGGAGAATGACCCGGTGGTTCACGTCATCGACATCGACGATCCTTCCGACCCCCGGGTGGACGACTTCCGCGATCTCAACTCCGCGGACCGTCGGCCCGATCTTCCCGGTGGCAAGGGCCTGGTGATCGCGGAGGGTGTGCTGGTGGTCCAGCGCATGCTCGACTCCCGGTTCGCTGCGACGAGCCTGCTCGGGGTGGGTCGGCGGCTGGACGAACTCGCCGACGACCTGCGCGACGTCGATGTGCCGTTCTACCGCACCGATGCGGCGACCATGGCGGAGGTCGTCGGCTTCCACCTCAACCGCGGGGTGCTCGCCGTCGCGCACCGGCCCGAACCGCTGTCGCTCGACGACGTCCTCGACAAGGCGACCACGGTCGCGGTGCTCGAAGGGGTCAACGACCACGAGAACATCGGCTCGATGTTCCGCAACGCCGCCGGGCTCGGTGTCGACGGTGTGCTCTTCGGGAAGGGATGCGCCGACCCTCTGTACCGGCGTGCGGTGCGCGTGTCGATGGGGCACGTCCTCCGTGTCCCCTTCGCGCACGTCGACCGGTGGCCGTACGACCTGGATCTGTTGCGCAGCAGAGGATTCCAGCTGATCTCGCTGACCCCGGACCCGCGGGCGATCCCGCTCGCCGAAGCGATGACGGGGGAGAAGGTCGCACTGTTGCTCGGCGCCGAGGGACCGGGCCTGACCGAGCATGCGATGCGGGCGACCGACGTGCGTGCCCGGATTCCCATGGCTCCCGGCACGGATTCGCTGAACGTGGCCACCGCTGCGGCGATGGCGTTCTACGAGCGGGTGCGGCTCCCGCGATGAGCCAGGCTCGCGGCCCCGCGCCCACCCCCTGGGCGACGGGGCTCACGCTGACGGCATTCTCCTTCGTCGCCACCGTCATCACCGTCGTCGCCTGCGGGCAGGTGCTCGGCCGGATCCATCCGGCCCTCGCCGTCGTCGTCAATGTCGTGACGGTCGCGGGAGTCGCGCCGACCGCGTGGTCGTGGCTTCGGGTGCAGGTACTGCGCTGGCTCGCCGCCGGTTTCGTGGCCGGTGTGCCGTTCGGCTGGCTCGCGCTGATCGTGTCCTGATCGTCCCTCCGGAGAGTTCCTTCATGGGAGCCGTTCCGCAGAACGCCTCCGAAGCGCACACTCGGAAATGTCGGGTGGGCCGGAAGGAGCATCATGTCCCACGGTGCGCATGTCGAGCGGGAGCACATGTCGATCGGTCAAGGTCTGGCGGCCGGAATGTCGGTGGGAGCTGCGATCATCCTGACCTTGATCGGCGTGCTGCAGATCCTCCAGGGGATCGCTGCTGTCGCCGACGACGAGTTGCTCGTCGCCGGGCCGGAATACATGTTCGCGTTCGACCTCACGACCTGGGGGTGGATCCACATGGTCGTGGGTGTCGCGATGGCGGTGGTGGGAATCGCGTTGATCGCCGGTGCGACCTGGGCGCGGGTGGTGGCAATCGTCATCGCCGCACTGTCGATCGTGGTGAATTTCCTGTGGCTTCCGAACTATCCGGGTTGGGCGATCCTGATCATCGCGCTCGACGTGATGGTGATCTGGGCGATCTCGGCCTGGAATCCCCGAGCGACCTACTCCTGAATCCCCGCTGTGCGCCGGGGCCGACCGATCGGCGGAAACAGGTGCCCTTCACTCGTGATGGGCGTATGGTTTATGCGTCCCTCCGGAGGGGAGGGACGGAGGTCGTCATGGCTGGTGAACAGGCCCGCCGGCGCCGGAATCGGACAGATGCCACGATCCGATCCGGTGTCGACGAGCGGATGGAGCCGTGACTGGTGGTGGTGCCGGAAACGGCACGCCGCAAGGGGAAACAGGATACGAGATCTTCAATTTCCGGGCGGCTTCACGGGCATCGTCCCGGCCGCCGAATCGGCCGAGGAGGTTCGGCTATGGATTCCTTCTGGGACTACGTGTGGTACACAGTCGTCGTATTCGCATTCGTGGCATACCTGATCGTCCTGTTCCAAATCATCGTCGATCTCTTCCGTGACCATTCGGTCTCCGGCTGGGTGAAGGCCGTGTGGGTCATCGGACTGGTGATCCTCCCGTACCTCACGGCACTGGTCTACCTGATCGCTCGTGGCCGCGGCATGGCGCTGCGGGCACAACAGGCCCAGGCCGAGGCGAAGCAGGCCACCGACGATTACATCCGAACCGTGGCGGTCGGGAAATCCCCGGCTCAGCAGATCGCCGACGCCAAGGCCCTGCTCGACTCCGGGGCGATCACGTCCGCGGAGTTCGAACACCTCAAGGCACAGGCACTCGGCACCGTCGCGCCCGGACGTGACGGCGTGCCCATCGCGTGAACGATCTTGCGGGGAGGGCATCCGAGGCCGGTGCCCTCCCGGGGTCGGCTCCTGCGTTCGACGCATCGCATCGCGTCGAGTAGCCGGCGATTGAAAGTGCAAGGGTGGCGGCGTAACCCGGTGGCACCCTTGTTCCTCCGAATCGGGTCGCGGCCGGTCCTCGCGAGGACCGGCGCACGACCGATGTCTCCTTCGTACACGAGAGGATCGTCATGTCTCATGACGTACGTCCCGACAGGGACGGGATGAGTGTGAAACAGGGCATCGCCGCAGGCACCTCGATCGGGGCCGCGATCATCCTGGCAACGGTCGGCGTCGTCCAGCTCTTCCAGGGCATCGCGGCGGTGGCCGAGGACGAAGTCTTCGTGCGGGGCGTGGAATACACGTTCAAGTTCGACTTCACCACGTGGGGATGGATCCACATCGTCCTCGGTGTCGTGATGCTGGTCGCCGGTCTCGCGTTGATGAGCGGCGCCACCTGGGCCCGTGTCACGGCGATCGTCCTCGCTGCGTTGTCGATCATCGCGAACTTCCTGTGGTTGCCGTACTACCCGTGGTGGTCGATCCTGATCATCGCGCTGGATGCGGTCGTGATCTGGGCGATCTCGACCTGGCAGCCGCGCGCCGACTACTACTGACGCGACCGTGCAGGACGACGGCCGCAGCGTCCGGGGCGATCCGGTCGCGAACGTCGCGACCGATGACCCCCGGTCGCGGACACGACGGAAGGCGCTGCACCTCACACTTCCCGGGTGTTGGGGTGCAGTGCTTTTCGCGTGCCTGTCGTTCACTCCGTCGCTGCTCCCACGCGGCGGGCTCCTGCAGGGGATGATCTGCGGGATCACTGCCGCGATCGGATACGGTCTCGGTGTGCTCGTCGCGTTCGTGTGGCGTGCGTTCGCCGACCGTCCTCCTCGACCTCCGAAGGCGACGTCGTGGTGGATCTTCGGTGTCAGCGCGGTGGTCCTCCTCGCGATCTTCTTCGGGCTCGGTCAGTACTGGCAGCACGAGATCCGCACTCTGATGGGGGTTTCCGAGTACAACCTGGCACTCACGGTTCTCTCTCCGGTCGTCGCGATCGTGATGTTCGCCGTGCTGCTGGCGATCGGACGTGGAATTCGTGCCCTGTATCGCTGGGCGGCAAGGACTCTCGACCGGTGGATCGGGCAGCGGGCCGCGAACGTCGTGGGGTGGGTCCTCGTCGCGGGACTCGTGTACGCGCTCGTCTCCGGAGTGCTCCTCGCCGGCTTCATCGACGCGGCCAACGCGGCGTTCTCGGCGAGGGACACGAGAACCGAGGAAGGTGTGCAGCAGCCGACGACCGTTCTCCGCTCGGGTGGGCCGGATTCGGTCGTTCCGTGGGATTCCCTCGGGTGGCAGGGGCGAATCTTCGTCGGACAGGGGCCGACCACCGAACAACTCGGGGAATTCACCGAAGGTCCTGTCCTCGAACCGATCCGGATCTACGCCGGGCTGGCGTCGTCCGAGGACACCGAGGGTCGCGCGGCACTGGCGGTCGAGGACCTGACGCGGGCGGGTGGGTTCGAGCGCAGCAACCTGGTCGTCGTGACGACGACGGGGAGTGGCTGGGTGGACCCGGCCCTGGTGGACTCGGTCGAGTACCTCACCGGCGGCGACGTCGCGACGGTCGCGATCCAGTACTCCTATCTGCCCTCGTGGATCTCCTATCTCGTCGATCAGTCGAAGGCGCGGGAAGCCGGACGCGACCTGTTCGACGCGGTCTACGACGTCTGGTCGAAGCTTCCCCAGGACGCCCGCCCCCGACTGCTCGTGGCTGGGGAGAGCCTCGGTTCGTTCGGCGGGGAGACCGCCTTCAGCGGCGAGTACGACCTGCGCAATCGCACGTCGGGCACGGTGTTTGCCGGACCTCCGAACTTCAACGTCCTCTTCCGGGAGTTCAGCGATCGCCGGGAGGCCGGCAGCCCCGAGATCGAACCGGTCTTCCGGGACGGCCGCACGGTGCGGTTCACCAACGACCCGCAGGCGGAGATCCCGCCGGCGGACGGGCCGTGGGAGGGGAGCCGGGTGCTGTATCTGATGCATCCGTCGGACCCGATCGTCTGGTGGAGTCCACGCCTGATCACGAGCGAACCGGACTGGATCGGCGAAGCCCCCGGCCGCGACGTGCTCGAAGACATGGTGTGGATCCCGTTCGTGACCTTCTGGCAGGTCACGGCCGACCTGCCCTTCTCCACGGGCGTTCCGGCCGGCCACGGCCACAAGTACAGCACCGAGTACGTCGACGCCTGGGCCGTCGTCCTGCAATCCCCGGAGATCACACCCGACGATATCGACGAGCTGAAAGCAATTGTCGGAGAAGAGGAATGACTGCTCCGGTCGGAATCGGTGTCCGGTGCCGGGTCAGTGCGCCGCGAGTCGCCGCCACCAGGAGGTCTTCGGTGCGGGGACGGAGATCTGCGGGACGGGGGTGCGCAGCGTGAAACTCCACGTCTCGATGTCTCGCGGGTCGAGTTCGTCGTCGCGGCGCCCGACGTAACGGAACCCGAGCCAGGCCCCGTGGGCCTCCTCGACGAGCTTGCGGGGGTGGAAGGGCAGGGACTCCGGGGGAGGGGGCACGTTCGGCGGCCAGCGGAGCGGATGCTCACCCGCCCAGAACGGGCGCTCCCACACGAACGGGAGTCCCTGGTCCTCGAAGAACTCGACGGTGTTCGCCCCGAAGCTGCGGCGCAGCGTGCCGCACTCCCACACGGCGAACGATCCCCACGCGCCGGCCGGGTCGGAAGCCAGCAGGCACGTGCGTTCGGCGGCGGGCGTGCGCAACCACATCGCGGGTAGCTCCGAGGGATGGCGCAGCGCGAACCGGCGACTCGACACCACCGTCACGCCGGGATAGCTACCGATCCAGAATTGTTCGACGCCGTCGTCCTCGCCGGTATCCCCGGCTTCGGTCAGCGGTACCCGTCCGCCTGGATCGACCTGGAGATCCGGGAACAGTCGTGACAGAAGTGCTTGTGCCGCATCGCGATCCGGGGAGAACTCGTGCAGGACCGCTGCGGGATCGGGTGCGTCGACGTACCAGAGCGTCGACACCGTCGCCGACATCGTCGACGACTTCCTCAGACGCGCCCGTTACTGCGCACACCGAGCAGCACGTCGTCCCACGAGGGCAGCGCGGGCTTACCGCGCTTGTCCTTCGCGGGAGCCTGTGCCGCACGTGATGCGTCGGTGTCGTCGGGCACCGTGACGGCGACGGCGGTCTCCTCGTCGGCGACCGGCTCGGGCGCCGGTTCGTCGGCGGCGGGAGCCTCCAGCGCGATCGGGGCGTGCCGCTCGGCGTTCTCCGCCTCGGTGGAATCGTCGACATCGCGCGCCGAGTAGACCGGGGTCAGGTAGCGCAGGGGACGACCACAGTCGGGATCGACGAGATCGGCGGCGATGTCGTCGAGCGCGGTGATCGTGCCGCCGTGAGCATCGGGCTGGTAGCGCCAGTGGGCGCGGTTCGTGGAGCGACCGGCGTGCCACCGCAGCTGTGCGACCCAGAAGCCCTCGTCGTCGCGCCAGGCGTCCCACTCGGCCTCGTCGAGGCTGTGTCCGCGAGCGCGGAAGGCCTGCGTGACGATCTCGTGGAGGGTCTCGACGGCGGGGCCGTCGGGACGGACGGGATGCCCCTTCTTGGCCATGTCGGCCGCCCGGGACCGCTCGAGCAGGACGGGATAGGCGAACCGTTCGACCTTGGCGACCGGGATCCCGGCCTCGTCGGCCACCTGCTCGACCGAGGCGCCGCCGCGGATGCGGGCCTGGATCTCGCGAGGACGGAGCTGGCTGGTCGTCTCGATCTGGATCTGGCCGAGACGGGCCAGATCACCGCGAGCGGCCGCGCGCAGGGTGTCGTCGACGGGAATGCGGAACTTGTCCCCCGTCGTGGGATCGGCGAGCACCACATGCTTAGCATCGGGCTCGAGACCGACCACTCGAAGCTCTCGCACCTTGACCTCCTCGCGCCGATCGCGATTGACCCGCCCGACTGTAACCGACCTGGATATTTTTCGTGGCCGGACACGCCGCGCCACGCCGAGCGACATCGCAAGAAATCCGACGCGGCGCGTTATCGTCCAGGGTTCGCCGAAATGTCTCGATGCGAGGTCGAGACTATGACGACAACGGGGCCGGATCCGACATCGGACCCGGCCCCGCTGTGCGGCGTGCTCAGAGCTGGGAGACGACCCAATCGATGCTCTTGGTCAGCTGCGTGACGTCCTCGGGATCGATGGCCGGGAACATGCCGATGCGCAGCTGGTTGCGGCCGAGCTTGCGGTACGGCTCGGTGTCGACGATGCCGTTGGCCCGCAGGATCTTCGCGACCTGCGCCGCATCGACGGAGTCGGCGAAGTCGACGGTGCCGACGACCTGCGAACGCAGCGACGGATCGGCGACGAACGGCGTCGCGTACTCGGAGGCCTCGGCCCACTCGTACAGGCGCGAGGACGAATCCTTCGTGCGCGCGACGGCCCAGTCGAGGCCGCCATTGCCGTTGAGCCACTCGATCTGGTTGGCGAACATCAGCAGGGTGGCCAGCGCCGGGGTGTTGTAGGTCTGGTCCTTGCTGCTGTTGTCGACGGCGATCGGCAACGACAGGAACTCGGGGGTGAAGCGACCCGACTCCTTGATCTCGGCGACACGCTCGAGCGCGGCCGGGCTCATCAGCGCGATCCACAGGCCGCCGTCGGCGGCGAAGCTCTTCTGCGGGGCGAAGTAGTACACGTCGACGTCGGAGATGTTCACCGGCAGGCCACCGGCACCCGAGGTCGCGTCGATCGCGATCAGGGCGTTGTCGGAACCGGCAGGGCGCTGCACGGGGACCGCGACACCCGTCGAGGTCTCGTTGTGCGCCCAGCCGATGAGGTCGGCCGACGCGTCGGCGACGATCTCCGGAGCCGAGCCCGGCTCCGAACCCACGACGATCGGGTCGCCGATGAACGGGTTCTTCTTCGCGACCGTCGCGAACTTCGACGAGAACTCGCCGTAGGTGAAGTGCTGCGAACGCTCCCGGATCAGACCGAAGGCCGCGGCGTCCCAGAAAGCGGTGGTGCCACCGTTGCCGAGGACGACCTCGTAGCCCTCGGGCAGGGAGAACAGGTCGCGCAGACCCGAGCGGACACGGGCGACGACGTCCTTGACCGGCTTCTGCCGGTGGCTGGTGCCGAACACCGAAGCGCCGACGTCGACCAGCGACTGCAGCTGCTCGGGACGAACCTTGGACGGGCCGCAGCCGAAGCGGCCGTCTGCGGGCTTGAGGTCGGCGGGAATGATCGGTGACGCGTCTGCCATCGGAATGCGTGTCCTAAGAGTCGAGGGACATGGTGCACAGGTAGTCTAGACCGCCCCCTCGGAGCCCCGGCCGGGCGCTGGTCGGCCCGGCCGAGGAAGAGGCATCAGCGATGCGTGATCGAATCCCAGCCCGTGACCTCGGAGGCAGGGCGCGGATCGGGGCCGGTGTAGATCGCCGCGGGACGCACGAGCTTGCCCAGACGCTTCTGCTCGAGGATGTGGGCGCACCAGCCGGCGGTCCGACCGCAGGTGAACATCGCGGGCATCATCGCCGCGGGGACCTCGGCGAAATCGAGGATCACCGCGGCCCAGAACTCGACGTTGGTCTCGATCGCCCGGTCGGGACGACGCTCGCGCAGCTCGGCCAGGGCAGCTTGCTCGAGCGCGGCCGCCGCCTCGAAACGGGGAGCGTCGAGCCGCTTCGCGGTGCTGCGCAGCACCCGGGCGCGGGGGTCCTCGGCACGGTAGACGCGGTGACCGAAGCCCATGAGCTTGTCCTTGCGGTCGAGGATGCCCTTGACCAGGCCGCGCGGATCGCCGGTGCGTTCGGTCTCCTCGATCATCGGCAGCACGCGCGCGGGAGCACCGCCGTGCAGCGGGCCGGACATCGCGCCGACCGCGCCGGAGAGCGAGGCGGCCGCGTCCGCGCCGGTCGAGGCGATGACCCGGGCGGTGAACGTCGAGGCGTTCATGCCGTGCTCGGCCGCCGAGACCCAGTAGGCGTCGATCGCCTCGACGTGCTTGGGATCCGGGTCGCCCTTCCAGCGGACCATGAAGCGCTCGGTGACGGTGCTCGCCTCGTCGATGCGCTGCTGCGGCACGGCGGGCTGGTAGATGCCGCGGGCGGACTGGGCGACATAGGACAGGGCCATCACCGCGGCGCGGGCGAGATTGTCGCGGGCGGTCGCATCGTCGATGTCGAGCAGCGGCCGGAAGCCCCAGATGGGTGCGAGCATCGCCAGACCGGCCTGGACGTCGACGCGGACGTCGCCGGTGTGGATCGGCAGGGGGAACGGCTCGGCCGGGTGCAGGCCGCGACCGAACTCGCCGTCGACGAGCAGGGCCCACACGTCGCCGAAGGTGATTCCCTTCTCGACGAGCTCTTCGATGTCGACCCCGCGATAGCGCAGCGCGCCACCGTCCTTGTCGGGCTCGGCGATGTCGCTCGTGAAGGCGACCACGCCTTCGAGTCCTGCGACGAAATCCTCGGGAACTGACGCGCGCGCTGCCATGACGGTTGGGCTCTCCTCGTTCGAGCACGGCCCGGTCCGAGCCGCGCTGCCGGTGGAATGAGGTCACCGTCAGGTGTGATCGGCGCCCCACTCGGGTCGTCGTGAAAACTGTAGCGCCCGTGGTCCGGGCGTCGCCGCCCGGATGCCGGGAGTACCGTCGTCGTTCGTGCCGTCCGATTTCCCGTTGCCGCGCCCCGAGGGTGACGACCTCGCGCGTATGCGTGTCGACTACAGCCCTGCCGGGCCGACCGACGAGTCCCCGGCCGACCGCGATCTCACCCCCGGCGATGTCGCCGAGGGCTGGCTTCCGCTGGTGCGTACGTGGTTTGCGAACGCGGTCGCCACCGCGGTGCCCGAGCCGAACGCGATGGTGCTCGCAACCGTCGACGAGCACGGCCACCCGGCGACCCGCACCGTGCTGTGCAAGAAGATCGACGCCGACGGCCTGACCTTCTTCACCAACTTCGAGTCCGACAAGGGCCGCCATCTGGCCGGGCACCCCTATGCCTCGGCGACCTTCCTCTGGTTGCCCGTCTACCGGCAGGTGACCGTCCGCGGACCGGTCGTCCGCGTGTCCGACGAGGAGACCCTCGCGTACTGGCAGACGCGGCCGCGCGGATCCCGCCTGGGCGCATGGGCGTCGCAGCAGTCGCGTCCCGTGGCCGAACGCGCCGATCTCGAGCACGCCCTCGTCGAGGCCGCCGAGCGCTACGAGGTCGACGACGACATCCCGGTGCCGCCGTTCTGGGGCGGATTCCGCATCGTCCCCGAGTCGGTCGAGTTCTGGCAGGGCCGGCCCAACCGGTTGCACAACCGGATCCGGACCCGGCTGGTGGACGGTCGCTGGATCACCGAGCGTCTGCAACCGTGAGGCGGCTGCTCGCCGACACCACACCGCTGCGCAACAAGGACTACGCCCGGCTGTGGTGGGCCGGAATCGTCACCGTCATCGGTGCGCAGATGGCGGTCGTCGCCGTTCCTCAGCAGATCTACGAGATCACCCGCAACTCTGCCTATGTGGGGCTGACCGGTGTGTTCGGGCTCGTGCCGCTCGTGGTCTTCGGACTGTGGGGAGGGGCGCTCGCCGACGCGATGGACCGCCGCAAGTTGCTGCTCATCACCTCCACCGGTCTCGGCGTCACGTCCGTGTTGTTGTGGGTGCAGGCGGCGAGCGGGCTGAACAACGTGTGGGTGCTGTTGTGCCTGTTCTCGCTGCAACAGGCGTTCTTCGCGGTGAACCAGCCGACCCGCGCGGCGATCATCCCTCGGCTGCTGCCGGTAGGGCAGATCGCAGCCGCCACCTCGCTGAACATGACCGTCGTGCAGTTCGGCGCCATCGCGGGCCCGCTGTTCGCCGGGGCCCTCATACCCGTCGTGGGACTGTCCACCCTCTACCTGCTGGACGCGATCTTCCTGCTGGCCACGCTGTGGGCGGTGGTGCGACTCCCGGCGATTCCGCCGCTCGGCGAGGTCACCAAGGCCGGGCTGCGCGCGGTCTTCGACGGCTTCCGGTACCTGTCCGGCCAGAAGATTCTGCTGGCGTCGTTCGTCGTCGACATCGTCGCCATGGTGTTCGGGATGCCGCGTGCCCTGTTCCCGCAGATCGCCCACGAGTCGTTCGGCGATCCGGCGCAGGGCGGCTTCGCCCTCGGTCTGCTGTTCGCGGCGATGTCGGTCGGCGCGGTGGTCGGCGGCGTCTTCTCCGGATGGCTGCCGCGGGTGCAGCGCCAGGGTCTCGCCGTGATCGTGTGCATCGTCCTGTGGGGCGTGGCGATGGTCGGCTTCGGCGCCGCGGTGTGGTGGGCCGAGCCCGACGGCAGCGGTCTGCTGCTGTGGGTCGCCCTGTTCTTCCTGGCGTTCGGCGGGGCGGTCGACATGGTGTCCGCGGCCTTCCGCTCGACGATGCTGCAGACCGTCGCCACCGACGAGATGCGCGGCCGGTTGCAGGGCGTGTTCATCGTCGTCGTCGCGGGAGGACCGCGCATCGGCGACGTGCTCCACGGCGCCGCCGCGGCCGCGGCAGGAACCGCGGTCGCCGCGGCCGGCGGCGGCGTCCTCGTAATCGTCGGCACGCTCGTGTGCGTCGTCGCCTTCCCGGCCTTCGTCCGGTACCGGGTCTCACGCACTCTCGGATGACGGACCTGCGGAGTCGCCCGGCAGGGGAGCACGCAACTCCGTGACGGCGATGCGCGCGGCTTCACCGATCGCAGCGTCGACGACCGGCAGAACGGGATCCGCGCGGGCGGCGCGGGTGAACACCGCGATGGCGATCGGATACTCGCCGGGGAACTCGACGACCGCCACCTCGTTGCGGATGATGCCGATCGTGCCGGTCTTGCCTGCGATCGCGACCCCGCGATGCGGGAAGCCCGACGCGATGCGGTGCGGCCAGATCTGGGCGCGCATCACCTGCTGCGCGAAGGCGGTGCTCTCGGGCGAGAGCACCGAGCCCGACCACACGGCCTCGAGCAGCCGGGTCATCTCCTCCGGGGTGGTCGCGCTCGTGTAGGCCGGGTCGTACGCCGAGACGGTCCAGGCGGCGTCGATGTCGGTGAGCGCCCGGAACGCCTCGACGGTGGTGCGGGTGTCCGTCTCCTCGACGAGGCGCTGATAGACGTCCGCCGTGCCACCGATGATCCGGGTCCGTGTGAGTCCGAGGCGCGCGAGCAGTTCCTCGACAGCGGTCGTGCCGATCTCGCCGAGCAGCACGTCGGCCGCCGCGTTGTCGGACACCGTCATCATCGATGCGGCCACGTCGCGTCGGCTCATCGTCACCGGATCCCGGAAGCTCGCGATCCCGGTCGGGCCGGGGGTGCAGTCCGACGGCACGATCCGCAGCTGCCCGGATGCGTCGAGCCGGCCTGCGTCCACCTCCGCGCAGAACGCGAGGAACAGCGGAAGCTTGTACACCGCCGCGAGCACCACGCGTTCGTCCCCGCGCACCGACAGCATCGCCGCACGCGGATCCGAACACCGGCGGGCGTGCAGCCATCCCGTGCACCCGGCATCCGCGAACACCGCCCGGATCCGGTCGACCGCACTGTCTCGCCGTTCCCCGCCATTCACCGGACCCGTTCCTTGAACAGCACGCGGTCGAGGGTGTCGACGTGCGCACCGACGTCGGCGTCGGCACGCCGGACGATGCGCACCCGCAGGGCCAGCGCGCACGGAGCCCAGTCCAGCCAGGCCACGCCGGGCGCCGAGCCGGGTGGTGAGGTCGACATCCCGAAGTGGGTACCGGCGGCCACGGCGGCGAGCACCGCGCGGTCGTCCGCCGCCGGGGTGGTCTCGACATCGAGTCCTCGTTCGCGCAGCAGATCCTGCACCGCGTCGAAGGCCGCGGGGTTCCCCGTCCGCGGCGGCGCGGCGAACGTCAGGTCGGAGAGCATCGGCAACCGGGGCCGGTCGGAGCGGGCGCTGCGGTGGTCGTCCGGCACGACCAGCCATCGCCGGAGTTTGACCACCGGTCCGGCGTCGAGTCCTTCGGTCAGGGCCGGATGTTCGACGACGGCGAGATCGCACATGCCCGAGCGGACGGCGTCGACGAGTTCGACGGTGCTCGCGGAACGCGTCGACACCGTCGCCTCACCGCGTCTGCTCAGAGCGGTGACGCACAGAGTGACCAGACGGTCGGGCAGTGCGCGGGTGGCACCCCAGTGCAGAAGACCCCGGGCGCGGGCGACGCGTCCGGCCTCGGCGAGGAAACGATCGGCGTCGTCGACGAGGAGACGAGCGCGGGGGAGCAGCTCGGCTCCGGCGGGCGTGAGGACCGCTCCCTGCCTGGTGCGATGCACGAGTTCGGAACCGAGCTGTTGCTCGAGTTTCCGAAGTCCTTGTGACAGAGGAGGTTACGTCATGTCGAGCACCGCCGCGGCCCGGCCGAAGTGTCCTTCCTCCGCGACGGTGACGAAGAACCGGAGGTGGCGGATCAGGTCCATGGCAGGGGATTCAATCAGTACGGGCGGACGATTCGCCGACCCGGCGTGTCGCGCGGCCGGATCCCGTCCGTCGTTCCCGTCTTCAACAGCGGCGATAGTTTTTCCGACTCGTGCGGACGGCGGGTGGATATTGGCGGGACGATTCCCGTCGGTGGTGTCCTGTCGGCATGACACCCACCGATTCAATCCTCCGGAACAGATTGTCGCGCAGGGGTTTTCTCCACTCCGCCCTTGCCCTGTCCTCCGTCGCCGCAGCGGCGGCCTGCGGGTCGCAGGACGGTCCGGTCGACACGATCCCGTCGACGACGGCCGATTCGGTGCCCGACACACAGTTGCTCGCCGCCGGTGTCGACGAGCGTCTCCGGGAGATCGAGGACCGCTACGCCGTACGACTCGGTGTGGTCGCGCAGTCGCCGGTGACCGGGCGCGTCCACACCTACCGGGCCGACGAACGGTTCGCGATCTGTTCTCCGTTCAAGGTCTACGCCGCCGCCGCGATCCTGCGACTCGAGGCGGAAGGATCCCTCCGTCTCGACGAGACCCTCCCGATCGACCCGGAGGACATCGTCGTCAATTCGCCGGTGACCTCGGAACATCAGGGGCGCGTACTGCCGATCGACCGGCTGTGCGAGGCCGCACTCACCCGCAGCGACAACACCGCCGGAAACCTGATGCTCCAACGGATCGGCGGACCCGAGGCCGTCACCGCCTTCGCCCGTTCCGTCGGGGACGAGACCACCCGGCTCGATCGCTGGGAACCCGAACTCAACGAGGCGGCACGGGGCGACGAGCGCGACACCACCACCGCTGCCGGACTCGCTCGCGGCTTCCGAGAGGTGCTCCTCGGCCCGGGGCTGCCCGCTCCGCAACAGCGGACTCTGCTCGGCTGGATGCGCGCGACCACCACCTCGGACACCCGGATCCGCGGGGGATTGCCGCCGGGATGGACGTCGGCGGACAAGACGGGCGGGGGCAATCACGGGACGGTGAACGACGCCGGGGTGGTGTGGTCGCCGGACGGGCAACCGCTGCTGCTGGCGATCCTGTCGGACTCGACCACCGGTGACCCCGACGCGCCCCTCGAGGGCGCGCCCGTCGCGGAGACCACCGCCGTGCTGGTCGACGCACTCTTCGCCGTGCCGTGAGTACAGGGGCCGGCGTGGGGCACCGATACGCGCAGATCCCCGCGTAACGACCTTGGTGAGACCCGGGTAGTATTGCCGCAGGTTATCGGCGTGTGCCGGCCTTGCGGCGCAGTCGCGGAGGGTGCGGGCGAGCGTTCGGAACCCACATGGACGACATACCGATCGGGGACTTTCGGCGGACCCTGCCTCAGCGCATACCCCGCGCTACGGCTAGGTTCTACGTGAATGTCCGGAAGTTTCTCGTAGGTCTGAGCTTGAGAGGGATCCTTCGTGCCCGCTGAGAATGACACCAACCCCACCCTCAGCTACCCCGGTGGCGAACACACGATGTCGATCGCCAAGGCGACGGAAGGCAATGACGGTATCGAGCTGGGCAAGCTCCTCGCGGCGACCGGGTACACCACCCTCGACCCGGGTTTCGTCAACACCGCCTCCACGAAGTCGGCGATCACGTACATCGACGGCGAGAAGGGCATTCTGCGGTACCGCGGATACCCGATCGAGCAGCTCGCCGAGAAGTCGACGTTCATCGAGGTCAGCTACCTGCTGATCTACGGTGAGCTGCCGACTGCGGAGCAGCTCGAGGTCTTCACCGACAAGATCCGCCGCCACACCCTCCTGCACGAGGATCTCAAGCGGTTCTTCGACGGCTTCCCGCGCAATGCGCACCCGATGCCCGTCGTGTCGAGCGCGGTCAACGCTCTGTCGGCGTACTACCCCGACTCCCTCGATCCGGACGACTCCGAGCAGGTCGAGCTGTCGACGATCCGTCTGCTCGCCAAGCTGCCGACCATCGCGGCCTACGCCTACAAGAAGTCGGTCGGTCAGCCCTTCCTCTACCCCGACAACTCGCTGTCGCTGGTCGAGAACTTCCTGCGCATGACCTTCGGCTTCCCGGCCGAGCCCTACGAGATCGATCCCGAGATCGCTCAGGCGCTCGACATGCTGCTCATCCTGCACGCCGATCACGAGCAGAACTGCTCGACGTCGACGGTGCGCCTCGTCGGTTCCTCCGACGCCAACCTCTTCACGTCCATCTCGGGCGGCATCAACGCACTGTGGGGCCCGCTGCACGGCGGCGCCAACCAGGCCGTGCTCGAGATGCTCGACGGCATCCAGAAGTCCGACGGCGACGTCAAGGACTTCGTCCGCAAGGTCAAGAACAAGGAAGACGGCGTGAAGCTCATGGGCTTCGGACACCGCGTCTACCGTAACTACGACCCGCGGGCCGCGATCGTCAAGAAGACCGCCGACCGCATCCTCAAGAAGCTCGGTGCGGGCGACGAACTGCTCGAGATCGCCATGAAGCTCGAAGAGGCCGCCCTCACGGACGACTACTTCATCGAGCGCAAGTTGTACCCGAACGTCGACTTCTACACGGGCCTGATCTACCGTGCGATGGGCTTCCCGGACCGCATGTTCACCGTGCTGTTCGCCCTGGGTCGCCTGCCCGGCTGGATCGCGCACTGGCGTGAGATGCACTCGGACCCGACCCTGAAGATCGGCCGTCCGCGTCAGATCTACACCGGTTACACCGAGCGCCCGTACACGTCCCTCGAGGAGCGCTGAACCCTCGTAGCGACCGGAAAGATCGACCGAATCCCGACGAGGAGACACGCATGACAAAGCCCGAAATCGAGTTCCAGGAGGGTCCCGCCCCCACCCAGTTGGTCATCAAGGACCTGGTGGTCGGCGAAGGTGCCGAAGCGGAGCCCGGATCGAAGGTCGAAGTCCACTACGTCGGGGTCGAGTTCGATACCGGTGAAGAGTTCGACTCGTCGTGGAGCCGTGGTGAGTCCATCACCTTCCCGCTGTCCGGTCTGATCGCCGGCTGGCAGGAGGGCATCCCGGGCATGAAGGTCGGCGGCCGTCGCCAGCTGACCATCCCGCCGGAGCTCGCCTACGGTCCCGCCGGATCGGGCCACCGCCTGTCGGGCAAGACGCTCGTGTTCATCATCGACCTGCTCGCCGTGCAGGTGCCGCCGGAGGTTCCGACGGTCGAACCGGCCACCGGCCCGGCGCCCGCCGATCTCGTCATCGAGGACATCACCATCGGTGACGGCGACGAAGCGCAGCCCGGCGGCGTGGTCGACGTGCACTACCACGGCGTGGAGTACGACACCAACGATGTGTTCGACTCGTCGTTCGCTCGTGGCGACTCCGTCCGCTTCCCGCTCGGACGTCTGATCCCGGGCTGGCAGGAAGGCATTCCGGGCATGCGCGTCGGTGGACGCCGCAAGCTCACGGTGCCCCCGCAGCTCGCGTACGGACCGGCCGGTTCCGGGCATCCGCTCGGAGGCAAGACTCTGGTCTTCGTGATCGATCTGCTCGGCGTCGGATAACCGGACCCGCAACGACATCCGAGGCCCGCAATACCGGTGAGACCACCGGTGTTGCGGGCCTCGTCGTCGTTCAGTTCCGGGGCGCCCCGAGCATCGACAACGCGAGGTCGACATAGTTGCGGGCCAGATCGTCGACGTCCACGCGGCCGGGCCGGTACCAGCGGGCGACGTCGATCCCCAGCGACAGGATCGCCAGCGCTGCGGTGGGCACGTCGCCGACCCGGAACGCGCCACTGTCGACACCCGAGGAGATGACCTCCCGGACCACGGCGTCGGTGCGCCTGCGGATCTCCGCGATCTCGCGGTAGTGCTCCTCCGAGAGCGCGTGCAGTTCGTACTGCGCGACCCGGCAGGTCGTGTGGTGCACGGCGTGGATCCGCACGAAACGGTCGACGATGGCGCGGATCCGCTCGATCGGGTCGGTGGAACTCGCGGCGGCGCTCTCGACCTCCTCGAGGACGTGGTGGTGCCCGTTGCGGCCGGCCTCGAAGAGTACGGCCTCCTTGGACGGGAAGTGCACGTAGAGCGCCGCGGGGCTCAACCCTGCGCCGACGGAGATGTCGCGGGTGGTGGTCGCGTGATAGCCGCGGCGTGCGAAGGACTCCACCGCGGAGGCGACCAGCCGGCGCGCGACCTCGGATCCACCGCCTGGCAGCGCTGTGACAAGAGAGGCGTCGGGGGTCTGCTCGGGTGTGTCGGTCACGGGGTCCGTCCTGCGGGTCGCGGAGAAGGCGTCGTTGACATCATGCACCGTCGTTGGTCTACTGAGTGAGCGCTTAGTTCGCTCTTGCTCAGTTCGTTCCTGCTGAGTTCGTTCCTGCTACGGCCGATATCCGAGTCGCCCGAAAGGATCCTCGATGCCCTCTCCCGTACTGTCCCGCCGCGACCTGGACTTCCTCCTGTACGACTGGCTCGACATCGAGTCCCTCACCGCTCGGGACCGCTTCGCCGAGCACTCCCGGGAGACCTTCGACGCCGTGCTCGACCTGAGCGCCGACATCGCCACCAAGCACTTCGCGACCCACAACAAGAAGGGCGACGCCCAAGAACCCCGCATCGGTGAGGACGGTCGCGTCGAGATCATCCCCGAAGTCAAGGACGCGCTCGACCTGTTCTGCAAGGCAGGACTCCTCGCCGGCGGGTTCGACGAGGAGCACGGCGGCATGCAACTGCCGGTCACCGTGCAGCGCGCATCGATGGCGTGGTTCCAGGCCGCGAACGCCGGCACCTCGGCCTATCCCTTCCTCACCGCCGCCAACGCGAGCCTGCTGGTCACCCACGGCAGCGACGAGCAGATCGAGACCTTCGTGCCGCCGATGCTCGAAGGCCGCTTCTTCGGCACCATGTGCCTGTCCGAACCGCAGGCCGGTTCGTCGCTCGCCGACATCACCACCAGGGCCGTGCCCGCCGCCGACGGCACCTACCGGCTGACCGGCACCAAGATGTGGATCTCCGGCGGTGACCACGAACTCACCGAGAACATCGTCCACCTCGTCCTCGCCAAGATCCCCGGCGGACCGGACGGCGTGAAGGGCATCTCGCTGTTCATCGTCCCGAAGTTCCTCGTCGAGGCCGACGGCACGCTCGGCGAACGCAACGACGTTGCGCTCGTCGGCCTCAACCACAAGATGGGCAACCGCGGCACCACCAACACCCTGCTCAACTTCGGCGAGGGCGTCCACACCCCGGGCGGTGAGGCCGGCGCGGTCGGCTATCTGCTCGGTGAGGCGCACAAGGGCCTGTCGTACATGTTCCACATGATGAACGAGGCCCGGATCGGCGTCGGCTTCCTCGCCACCTCCCTCGGCTACGCCGGGTACCTGCAGTCGCTCGACTACGCCCGTACCCGCACGCAGGGCCGGCCGCTCGGCGCCAAGGATCCGGCCTCGCCGCAGGTGCCGCTCGTCGAACACGCCGATGTGCGACGAATGTTGTTGGCGCAGAAGTCCTATGTCGAGGGAGCGCTCGCGCTGGGGCTGTACTGCTCGAAGCTCGTCGACGTGCAGCGCACCGCCGAGAGCGACGACGAGAGCACCCGCGCCGGTCTGCTGCTGGACCTGCTCACTCCCATCGCGAAGTCCTGGCCGTCGCAGTGGTGCCTCGAGGCCAACAGCCTCGCGATCCAGGTGCTCGGCGGCTACGGCTACACCCGCGAGTTCGACGTCGAGCAGTTCTACCGCGACAACCGCCTCAACCCCATTCACGAAGGCACGCACGGTATCCAGGGTCTCGACCTGCTCGGCCGCAAGGTGATCATGCAGGGCGGTGCCGCTCTCGCGCTGCTCGGCGACGCGGTGGGAGAGACCATCACCCGGGCGACGCAGGCCGGGGGTGACGCCGCCGCCTACGCGGAGCAACTGGGCTCGGCCGTGGCGCGCGTCGCGGAAACGACCGCGACGTTGTGGTCCACCGGCGATTCCGCTGTGGCCCTGGCCAACTCGTCGGTCTACCTCGAAGCTGTCGGGCACGTGGTGGTGGCGTGGATGTGGCTCGAGCAGCTCCTCGCGGTGGGCGACCGCGAGGGCGACTTCTTCGATGGGAAGCGCGCCGCCGCGCGGTATTTCTTCCGCTTCGAACTGCCCAGGACCGGTCCGCAGTTCGATCTGCTCGCGAGTCTCGACCGCACGACCCTCGACGTGTCACCGTCGGTTCTGTAGCGACACCTTCCAGGCGACCGTCAACGACCCGCCGACCGGTAGCGCATGCCACCGGTCGGCGTGGTCGTCGAAGGTGTCCACGATCCGGTCGACCACCGGGGTGACGTCGTGCGCGGACACATATGCCGGAAGGCTCCGCGCCAGACCGCGCCGCACCTCCCAGGCGGGAACGGCGATGCGCGCCAGTGTCTCCGACCTGATCGTGTCGGCCTCCGCGCGCGGCGACATCGTCTGCTTCTTCGACCGGCGACGCCGTCCCGCGCGGGTCCGCTCCGCGTTGTCGACGGGCCAGAACATGCCGTTGTCGCCCGCGGCCAACTGCCCGAAGACACCGAGTTCGATACCCGCCTCCTTCTCGACCAGCAGGTGCACGAGGTCGTGGGGGAGATAGGGGTGACCGCCCGGGCCGTTGCGCGGAGCGAGCTCCGGACCGGTGTCGCGGTGCACCGCGATCTCGTACCCGATGCCGGGACCCTTCGTGAAGACGACGCGCATGCTCGTCACGTTAGGCCCCGGGTGTAGGAGATCGCATCCGATTTTCAGGCGGACGCACGCTCGACGAGCAACGACAAGGCGTGACGCACCGTCTTCGCGAGCACATCCTGGGGATCACCGTCGAAGCGCTGCTCCTCGCTGCGGGTGCCGTCCGGACCGGTCGTGGCGAAGCAGACCGTGCCGGGCGGCCGGCCGTCCTGTGGGTCGGGTCCACCGGCGCCGCTCACGGCGACGACGATGTCCGCGCCCAGGAGGCGGGAGGTGCTCTCCGCCATCGTGCGCGCCGCGCTCTCGCACACGACCGGGCCTTCCGCAACCTCGAGCAGGCCGTACTTGACCTCGCGCGAGTACGCGACGATGCCGCCGCGGAACCAGTCGGAGCTGCCCTTCGCGGCACCCAGGCGGGCTGCGAGCGTGCCCGCGGTGAGCGACTCCGCGCAGCCGAGTGTCAGCTCTTTGTCGGAGGCGAGCCGTGCCAGCTGCTCGATCAACTCGTCGGAGGTATCCGTCCCCTCCACCACGTCGTCATCGGCCATGCGTGTCTCCTTCCAGAGCATCGGGTCGCACCCAGCGGGTGAGCAGGGTGCCGTCGTCGTCGCACACCAGGTGCGCACGTCGCAGGGGTGTCAGAGCGGCGGTCGGCGAGTGCGCGATACGCGCGGCGTTACCGGCGGCCAGGACCGGAGCCCAGGTCAGGCACAGCTCGTCGACGACGCCATCCTCGATCAAGCGGCCGAACAGATTCGGTCCGCCCTCGCACAGCACCCGGAGCCAACCCGCCTCGCCGATCGCCGCGAGCAGGGAGGGCCCGTCGATCACCGCGTCGGCGATGACGCGGACGTCGCCTCCGGCGGCCTCCACCGCGCGCCGGGCGGTCTCGGGGGCCCGTGCGGTCGTGAAGACCACCGGTGGGATCGTCGTGTCGGTGAACAGACGCAGGTCGGACGGCAGGTCGCACGAGGCGGTCACCACCGCGACCGGCGGTATCGGAGAAAGTCCGGCCTCCTCGCGGCGCGCGCGCAGGGCCTCGCTGGTCCTCGCGCCGCCGTAGTTCTCGGCCCGCACGGTGCCCGCGCCCACAAGGATCACATCGGCGAGTTCGCGCAACAGCCCGAAGACCTTCTTGTCGGCGGGCGAGCCGAGGGCACCGGATCGTCCCTCGACCGCCACGGCTCCGTCGAGGGAGGACACGAAGTTGATCCGCATCCACGGCCGGGGCAGGTCGTCGGGGTAGGCGTAGAGAGCGCGCAGCGCCGTGTCGTCCACGTGCTGCGCCGCATCGGTGTCGTCGAGTCGTCGCATGTCGCCGATCAGACCACTCCCGCCCGCCGGATGCACGTCACGCGCCGTGCCCGGCGTCGAGATCGCCCACGGACTTGAAGGTCATGAGGCGGTCCAGGTCGCCGCGGAGCTCACCGCGCTCGGGTTCGAGGAGGAAGCCTCCGTGGTCGCCGGTCGTGAAGGTCTCGAGGATCCGGCCGACGAACCACGCGCGCGGACCGTCCAGCACAGGCAGTCCGTGGGGTCCCTCGCGCCATGAGCAGCGCTCGAACTTGTCGATGTCGTCGCCGGTGTGCTCGCCGAACAGGGCCGCCAGTTCGCGGTCGGCCGGGGTCAGGACGTGCACGGCGAGGTGCTTCGCCTTCGACGCCACCCGGTAGGTCCGGTTCTTGTTCGACAGCGCCACCAGGAAGCGGGCCGGATCGATCGCGGACTGGGTCGCGAAGCCGATCAGGCAACCGCTGCGTTCCTCACCGTCGAATGCGGTGACGATGAACATCGGGTAGTCGAGCTGCGAGGCGATGTCCGCGAAACCGTCGGCGGATCCTTCGAGTGGGGTGTCGGCCATGAGCGGAATCGTACGGCCGCTGCACTGCTCCGGCGGTGGGTTCGGCCGCGGCGCGGCTGTGAGTTTGGTCGGTGTGTGACATGGGGTACCCGCCGCAGTATGGACGCCGAGCACAAAGGTGACGGATCATCGGGTGCCACCCTCGCCCCCGATGACCCGCGCAAACCCGACTCTCCGACCGATCTGTCCACGCCGTCGTGGAAATATGTGCTGCGCAGGACGATTCGAGAGTTCAGTCGAGACCAGTGCACCGATCTCGCCGCCGCACTGACGTACTACGCCGTCCTGTCGTTGTTCCCCGCCCTGCTCGTCGTGGTCTCGTTGCTCGGCGTGTTCGGTCAGGGGCAGACGACGGTCGATACGGTGCTCGGCATGGTCGAGGACCTCGGACCGTCCTCCGCCGTCGACACCCTGCGAGGGCCGATCGAACAGCTCGTGTCTGCACCGACAGCCGGATTCGCCCTGGTCGTCGGTATTCTCGGCGCGTTGTGGTCCGCATCGGGATATGTCGGCGCGTTCGGCCGCGCCATGAACCGGATCTACGAGATCGAAGAGGGCCGGCCCGTCTGGAAGCTGCGCCCGTTGATGCTGCTGATCACTGCTGTGGCCCTGGTGGCCGCCGGTGCGACCGCCCTGATGCTCGTGATCAGCGGTCCGGTCGCACGCACGATCGGCGACGTCATCGGTCTCGGCGACACCGCCGTGACGGTGTGGAACATCGTCAAGTGGCCCGTGATGCTCGCACTGGTGGTCATGATCGTCGCGGTGCTGTACTACGCGACGCCCAACGTGTCCCAGCCGAAGTTCCGCTGGGTCAGTCTGGGATCGCTCATCGCGATCGTCGTGTGGATCGTGGCCTCGGTGGTATTCGCCTTCTACGTCTCGAATTTCGGCAGCTACAACAAGACCTACGGTTCACTCGCCGGCGCGGTGATCTTCCTGCTGTGGTTGTGGATCACCAATCTGGCCCTGTTGTTCGGTGCCGAGTTCGACGCCGAGATGGAGCGTGGCCGTCAGCTGCAGGCCGGTATGCCTGCCGAGAAGACACTGCAACTGCCCGAACGTGATTCGCGCGTCAGCGAGAAGAACGCCGCCAAGCTGGAAGAACTCGTCGAGCACGGGCGCAGGCTGCGTGAAGCCCACAGCACCGACAACCCCGACGGCTCCTCCGGAGAGGCGGCCGACCCCGTGGGCCCTACCGTGCCCACGACGGAAAGGAATCCGCGATGACGACACCCACCGGTAATGCACGCCCCGTGGCCGAACAACCGAAGAATCTGTCCACGGTCGAGCTCACCGAGCGACTCACCGAACAGGTCTCGACCCTGGTGCGGACCGAGGTCTCGCACGCGCTCGAGGAGGTCAAGTCCAAGGGCACCCGCATCGGTGTGGGCGTGGGGATCTCGGGTGCGGGAGCGATCCTGTTGTTCCTCGGTCTGGCGACGCTGATCGCGACGGCGGTGCTCGGCCTCGCCACCGCCGTCGAACCGTGGCTCGCGGCTCTGATCGTCGCGCTCGTGGTGCTCGCCGTCGGTGGCATCCTCGCCGCGGTCGGGGCCTCGAAGGCGAAGAACGCCGCACCGCCCGTGCCGGAACGCACGGTCGCCAGTGTCCGCGCCGACATCGACGCCGCGAAGGGAGCAACGAAGTGACCGCATCCGACAACGGTGGTCGTCCGGACGAGGTGGCCGACATCGAACGTCAACGGGCCGAACTCGCCGCGACCGTCGGCGAACTCACCGACAGACTCGACGTGCCCACCCGGGTCAAGCAGTCCGCGGCCGAACGCGCCGAGGAGGTCCGCAACCGGCCCGATCTGATCGCGGTGGCCGGAGGAGTCGTCGCGGCCGTGCTCGTGCTGGTGCTCGTGAGGCGCCGACGACGGAAGTGACCTGAATGCAATGCACTCGGCGGACGGAGACGAGGTCTCCGTCCGCCGATCCGTGCGGGTCGGGGTCGGTCAGCCGCCGAGCTGTTCCTTCAGCGCGTCGAGCACGGCGGGGTCCTCGATCGTCGACGGCACGGTGTACTCCTCGTGGTCGGCGATCTGCCGCATGGTCTTGCGGAGGATCTTGCCGGAGCGCGTCTTCGGCAGGGCCTGGACCACCGTCACGTCGCGGAAGGTCGCGACCGCACCGATCTGGTCGCGGACCATCGTGACGAGTTCCTGACGCAGGGTCTCGGGATCGATCTCCACACCGGCCTTGAGCACCACGTAACCCGACGGACGCTGGCCCTTCAGTTCGTCGCGGATGCCCACCACGGCGCATTCGGCGACGGCGGGATGCGACGCCACCACGGCCTCCATGCTGCCGGTCGAGAGCCGGTGCCCGGCAACGTTGATCACGTCGTCGGACCGGCCGAGGACGAAGACGTAGCCGTCCTCGTCGACGTAGCCCGAGTCGCCGGTGAGGTAGTAGCCGGGGAAGGTGTCGAGGTACGAGCGGCGATACCGGTCGTCGTCCTGCCACAGGCCGGCGAGCGTGCCCGGCGGCAGCGGCAGGCGGATGACGATGTTGCCCTCGGTGTTCGGATCGACGGGCTTGCCTTCTCCGTCGACGATCTCGACCCGGTATCCCGGCACGGGGACGGTGGGGGAGCCGGCCTTGAGCGGCATCGCCTCGAGGCCGCGCAGGTTGGCGGCGATCGCCCAGCCCGTCTCGGTCTGCCACCAGTGGTCGACGACCGGGCGGTCGAGCACCTTCGTCGCCCAGTGGTAGGTGTCGGGGTCGAGGCGCTCACCGGCGGCGAAGAGCGTCTGCAGCGAGTCGATGGGGTACTTCTTCAGTTCCTCGGCGTTCGGATCCGCCTTGCGCACAGCGCGAATCGCCGTGGGAGCGGTGAACAGGGCCTTGACGCCGTTCTCGGCGATGATCCGCCAGAACGCACCCGCATCGGGGGTGCCGACGGGCTTGCCCTCGTACATCACCGTCGTCGCTCCGACCAGCAGCGGGCCGTAGACGATGTAGGAGTGGCCGACCACCCAGCCCACATCGGAGGCGGTCCACCACACGTCGCCCGGATCGATGTCGTAGATGTTGCGCATCGACCACGTCAGGGCCACGGCGTGTCCACCGTTGTCGCGGACCACGCCCTTGGGCTTCCCGGTGGTGCCGGAGGTGTAGAGGATGTAGAGCGGGTCGGTCGCCGCGACCGTCACGGGCTCGGCAGGGGCTGCGTCGGCGCACAGCTCGTCCCAGTCGAACCACGCCGCCGAGGACGTCTGGTAATCGGCCGCCGAGCCGGGGATCTGCTCGCGGTTCTTCACGATCACGGTGTGCGGCGGGGTCGGAGACAGACCGATCGCCTGCTCGACGATCGGGAGGTACTCGACGGTGCGGCCGGGTTCGAGGCCACCGGAGGCCGTGACCAGCACGACCGGCGTGGCGTCGTCGATGCGGGTCGCGAGTTCCTTCGCGGCGAACCCGCCGAACACCACCGAGTGCACCGCCCCGATACGGGCGCAGGCGAGCATCGCGATCGCGGCCTCGGGGATCATCGGCATGTAGACGATCACGCGATCGCCGGCCGCCACACCCTGGTCGCGCAGCACACCGGCGAACTTCGTGACCTCGTCGAGCAGTTCGGCGTAGGTGTAGGTGCGCTTGGCCGGGACCATCGCCGAATCCCAGATCAGGGCCGGACGGTCGCCGTTCCCGGCGGCCACGTGTCGATCGAGTGCGTTGACGCTGGTGTTCAGGGTGCCGTCCGGGAACCACTTGTACGACGGTGCCGCCGAGTCGTCGAGGGCTCGCGTCGGCGCGCTCTCCCACTCGACCGCGCGGGCGGCCTCGAGCCAGAATCCCTCCGGATCCTCGGTGCTCCGGCGGAACGCCTCCTCGTACGAGCCCATCGTTCGTGTCCTTCCTCGACGGCGGTTGTGGCCCGAACCACTCTATGTGACCTGCAAGGGGGGTGGCTGCAGGTCTGCGTCGGACGGACACAACCACGCGACGAACGGACGAAGTGCCTACCCTGAGCCGCATGACCTCGATCGCGGAAGACCTGCTGCTCCTGCTTCTCGACGACGAATCGGGAAAGCCTCTCGTCGACGGAGTGAAGTTGCCCCGCGTCCTCGCGGGTGCGGTGCTCCTCGAACTCGCCCTCGACGACGTGGTGGCCGTCGACACGGAGGGCAAGCAGGTGAGGAAGGGGCGGATCGCGATACGCACCGCGGCGCGCCCCGCCGATCCGATCCTCGCCGAGGCGGTCGAGCGGCTCGGCTCGGGTAGGCCGCTGAAGCCGACGTCGGCCATCGAGAAACTGCAGAAGGGCCTGCGGGAGAAGTTTCTCGCGCGGGTCGTCGAGCAGGGTTGGGTCTCGGAGGAGCGCGGGAGGATCCTCGGTGTGTTCCCGACGAAGAAGTGGCTCGCGATCGATTCCACCCACGAGCAGCGCGTCCGAGAGCTGATCCGCGCGGCATTGATCGACGGCCTGACCCCGGAGCCACGCACCGCGGCGCTGATCGCGCTGCTGTCGGCGGCGGATGCGGCGCCGAAGGTGTTCCCGGACGCCGACAAGCGGGCGGTGAAGAAGCGGGCGAAGGAGATCGCGCAGGGCGAGTGGGCTGCCAAGGCGGTGCGCGACGCCGTCGCGTCCGTCAACGCGGCGATGACGACGGCCCTCATAGCCGGCGGAGCGGTCGCGGGTTCGAGCTGATCCGGATCGCGCCGGGTCAGCAGTGCACGCCGAGCTTCCGGTACCGCTCGATCCGTCGCCGGTAGCGGTCCTCGGCGGGTTCGTCGGTGAGGATCGCGAGTTCGCGGGCGACCGCGGCACCGATCCGCTTGACGAACGAGACGGGTTCCTCGGTGGCATCGGGATGCTCGGGGACGACCGCGTCGACGACACCGTTGCGCAGCAGGTCACGGGAGCGGATCCCCTGCTCCTGCGCCATGGCGGGTGCGTGAGTGGTATCGCGGTGCACGATCGCACTCGCGCCTTCGGGCGGGAGTGGCGCGAGCCAGCCGTGCTGCGCGCACAACACGCGGTCGGCGGGCAGCAGGGCGAGCGCGCCGCCGCCGGTGCCCTGACCGAGCAGCACCGACACCGTCGGGGTGGGCAGGGTGACGAGATCGGCGAGGCAGCGGGCGATCTCGGGTGCGAGCCCGCGCTCCTCGGCCTCCTTCGACAACGAGGCACCGAGGGTGTCGATGACGAGCACGAGCGGCAGGCGCAGTTCGTCGGCGAGACGCATCGCGCGGCGGGCCTCGCGCAGTGCTCCCGGCCCCATCGTGCGTTCGGGTGACTGTCCCGCGCGGTCCTGACCGAACATCACGCACGAGACGCCGCGGAACCGGGCGAGCGAGAGCAGGACGGTGCGATCGGACTCGCCCTCACCGGTCCCGGACAGAGGAACCTGCGCGGAGGCGGCGTGGCGCAGCAACTGCCGGATCCCGGGCCGTTCGGGGCGTCGGCTGAGCATCACCGACTGCCAGGCCGGGATGTCGGGCACGTCGTCGACGGCGGTGATCGCCGGACTCGACGTCACCTCCGGCCGGTTGCCCTCGACCAGCACGCGCAGCAACCGGTGCACGACCTGCCGCACACCGCCGAGGGGCACGACCCCGTCGATCACGCCCTTGCGGTACAGGTTCTCCGCCGTCTGGACGTCCTCGGGGAAGTTCTCCTGGTAGAGCGCCTTGTAGACGCGCGGGCCGAGGAAGCCCACGAGCGCACCCGGTTCGGCGGCGGTGACGTGCCCGAGCGACCCCCACGACGCGAACACCCCGCCCGTCGTCGGATTGCGCAGGTACACGAGATAACCGAGATGGGCGGCCTTGTGTGCAGCGACGGCGGCGGCGATCTTCACCATCTGCACGAAGGCGAGGGTGCCCTCCTGCATGCGGGTGCCACCCGAGGTGGGCGATGCGAGCAGGGGCAGTCCCTCGGCGGTCGCGCGTTCGACGGCGGTGACGATGCGTTCGGCGGCGGCGACGCCGATCGAGCCTGCGAGGAAGGAGAATTCGCACACGATCAGAGCGACCCGGCGGCCGTGGACGGTGCCCGAACCGGTGAGCACGGATTCGTCGACCCCGGACTTCTCGGCGGCCCTGTCCAGATCGGCGAGGTATTTCTCGCCCGCACCGACATCGATCGGCGGAACGTCCCAGGAGACGAAGCTTCCCGGGTCGAGCACCTTGTCGATGAACTCCTGCGCCGAGATCCTGCCACCGGCCACGTCGCCTCCACCTGTCTTCGTCCGTCGAGGTCAACCTATAACGGCGCGAACGAGGGGGAGGACATGTGCGCGTTCTTGCGACACACCGCACATATCCTTCCCCTCGTTGTGGGATCGGCTAACGGCCGAGCGCTTCCTTCCACGTGACCGTCCGGCCGATCCGCAGGATCGACCGCTGGTAGATGCGCGCGGCGATCACACTGAGCACCGCGATGGCGGCGACCATCAGCACGATGGTGCCGACGATCTGCACCGGGGTGGCCACGCCCGCGGCGATGCGCAGCGGCATGAGGATCGCCGAGAACGGCGGGATCCAACTCAGCGTGGTGCTCCATCCGGCTTCGGGGTCGTCGACCGACGAGAACGCCGCGAAGAACATCGCGAGGATCAGCATCACCAGCGGACCCGAGGTGGAGTTGACGTCCTCCTGCCGCGACACCATCGACCCCGCCGCCGCGTAGAGGACGGCGAAGAACGCGAAGCCGAGCACGAACCAGCCGAGGGTGCCGGCGAGCACGCCGAGGGCGGTGCCGGTGATCGTGAGGGTGTCGGTGGCGAGCGCCGTGCCGACGCCGACCGCACCGTAGGCCGTGAGCTGCAGGAGCCCGACCGCACCGATGCCGAGGATCTTGCCCCACAGCAGCTGCAGCGGACGCAGCGTGGACAGCAGCAGTTCGACGACGCGCGAGGACTTCTCCTCGACGACACCCATCGCCACGTACATGCCGAACATCAGGATCTGCATGTACAGCAGGATCACCGCGATGATCGAGAGGATGATGCGTTGTCCCTGTTCGGGATCCGGCGGGTCGAGGGCGTCGACCGTCACGGTCGCCGCGGACACGTCGGCCGCGACCGCGGCGGGATCGACGCCGCGGTCGGTCAGCGCGGCGATCTGGGCCTGCTGCACGACAGCTGCCTCGACGACCGCGCGGACGTCGGTGTCGAGCTCCGATTCGGTGATCGCCGTGACGGATGCTCCGTCGCCGGGGACGAGCGCGACGTCGAGATCGCCGGAGGACACCTGCTCGCGGGCGGTGGCGGCGTCGGGAACGTCGGAGACCTCGAGCGGAGTGCCGACGGTCTCGCCGAGCGACTCGATCGTCGTCTGCAGCGCGGGTGCGCCCACGACCCCGACGGTGGGCCGGTCGTCGTCGCCACCGGACAGGACCGAGGTGGCGACGATGCCGACGACGATCGCGACGAGGATGATCGCGTTGCTGATCAGGAAGCTCTTCTTCTGGACCTGCGTGACGAACTCGCGCGACGCGACGAGACCGACCGCGCGGGCGTTGCTCAACGGGGCGCTCATGCGGAAACCACCTCTCGGAACAGCTCGGTCAAGGACGGGCGTCGGAGCGAGAACTCGTGGACCGGGCCGGTCGCCAGGGCCGCCTTGAGGATCAGCTGGTCGTCGGCGCCGGGGGTGACGGTGAGCACGGTGCGCTCGTCCTCGTACTCGGCGTGCGTGACGCCCGGCAGACCGTGCGCCCAGCCTCGGGGTGCCTGCGGCGCGTGGACGACGAGGAGCGCGTCGCCCTTGGATCGCAGGTCGTCGACGGTGCCGACGGCGCGCATCCGACCCGCGCCGATGATGCCCACGCGGTCGCACAGGCGCTGGACCAGGTCGAGCTGGTGGCTCGAGAAGACCACCGGCACACCCTCTTTCGCTTTCTCGAGCAGGACGTCGCTCATGACGTCGACGGCCACCGGGTCGAGGCCGGAGAACGGCTCGTCGAGGACGAGGACCTTCGGGTCGTGCACGAGAGCCGCGGCGAGCTGTACGCGCTGCTGGTTGCCGAGCGACAGGGCGTCGACGGTGTCGCCGAGACGTTCGGCGATGCCGAGCCGCTCGGTCCACCGCTGCACCGCCTCCGACGCCTCCGACTTCGAAAGACCGTGCAGGCGAGCGAGATAGGACAGCTGCTTACCGACCTTCATCTTCGGATACAGGCCGCGTTCCTCGGGCATGTACCCGATGTTGCGGCGCATCTCGAGGTCGACCGGCTTCCCGTCGATGCGGACCTCGCCGGAGTCGGCGGCCAGGACGCCGAGGGTGATCCGCATGGTGGTGGTCTTGCCGGCGCCGTTGCTGCCGACGAAACCGAACAGCTCGCCGGGGCGGACCTCGAAACTCACGCCGTCGAGAGCGACCGTGTCGCCGTAGCGCTTCGAGAGATTGTCGATCGTCAGTGTCACAGCAGGTCCTCCGGATCGTCGTCGGGGCGGGTCCAGGCGAGCAGAACGGCGGGCAGGCAACCGCTGAACAGGATCGAGGCGAGAACGAATCCACCTGCGGAATAGGCGAGTGCCCGATGGTCGATCGAGTCGATCGCCGGGCTCCACAGCAACGCGAAGATCGGGATCATCAGCAGGCCCTGCGCCACGGACAGGCCGATCGAACGGGCGCTGTTGCGTTCGGCTATCTCGCGTTCGTCGAGGGCGTGGCGGGGCGCGTCGGACTGTCTCCCCGACACGATCTGCAGGCAGGTCCACGCGGGAAGGAACGCGAGAACGACCGGCAGCCACACCAGGGAGACCATGATCGTGAAGTACGACGCGACGGCGGTGACGAACATGGCGCCGATGAGTGCGACCACTGTGCCGGCGAGGATGCGACGGCGATGTTGCGTGCGCCAGTTCGGCAGCCACCCGGAGGTGAGCTTCTCGTTCTCGAGGAACCGGCGGGTGCGGTAGTGCTCGTAACGGTCGATCAGTGAGGCGGTGGACACGTCAGGCCTCCTTTCGAGGCTTGTACAGCTCGGTCGACAACGGCGTGAACTCGGTACGGGAGAAGACGGCTTCGACCGGCAGTCCGAAGACATCGCAGATACGGAAGGCCAGATCGAGGCTCGGGTAGTGGTCGCCTCGTTCCAGGGCGCCGACGGTCTGCGGGTTCACCTCGACGAGTTCGGCCAGTTGCGCGCGGCTCAGTCCGCGTTCCGCGCGCAGGACGCGGATGCGGTTGTAGATGGGGAGTGTTTCCCCACGGCGTACCGGACTCATGGAACAAAGTGTTGTGAAAACACAACATTTTGTCAATAGATGAGGACGGATCGATAAGTCGTGGTGTTGTCAGTCGTCGTCGGCGAAACCGCGGAGACGGTCGAGTTCGCGGCGTTCCTTCTTCGTCGGACGGCCCGCCCCGCGGTCGCGACGGGGGAGCGCCGCGAGGATCTCCTTCGGCGGAGGCGGGGGACTGTGATCGATGTAGGCGGTCGCGGCGATCGGTGCACCCACGCGCTTGTTCACGAGCTGGGTGACCTCGACGATCTTCTCCGTACCGTGCGCGCGTACGCGGACCTCGGCTCCGATCGTCACCGGCGTCGACGGCTTGGCCGTCACACCGTCGACGCGGACGTGCCCGGCGCGGCACGCGCTCGCCGCGGCGGACCGGGTCTTGAACAACCGGACCGACCACGTCCAGCTGTCCACGCGCACGCTTCCACCCATCTACAGCAACTCCTCGCTCAGCTTCCCGTCGTCGAGCATCCATCGACGTGTCGTCCGTGTGGTCTCCAGCATGCGGCGATCGTGCGTGATCAGCAGCAGGGTTCCCTCGAAACTGTCGACGGCCTGCTCGAGTTGTTCGATCGCCGGCAGATCCAGGTGGTTGGTGGGTTCGTCGAGCACCAGCAGATTGACGCCGCGTGCCTGCAACAACGCGAGGCCCGCGCGGGTGCGTTCACCCGGCGACAACGACGACGCCGTCCGCAGGACGTGGTGACCCTTGAGGCCGAACTTCGCCAGCAGGGTCCGCACGTCGGCGTCCGGCCAGTCGGGCACGTTGCGCCCGAACGCCTCGACCAGCGGTTCGTCCCCTTCGAACAGGCTGCGGGCCTGATCGATCTCGCCGACGAGCACACCCGAGCCCAGCGACGCGCGACCGGAATCCGGCTCGATCGTGCCGAGCAGCAACCGGAGCAGCGTGGACTTCCCGGCGCCGTTCGGGCCGGTGACGACGATGCGGTCGCCCCACTCGACCTGCGTGGTGATCGGCCCGAGGACGAAGTCGCCCCGCCGGACGACGGCCTCGTCGAGGGTCGCGACCACCGTGCCGCTGCGCGGGGCGGCGGCGATGGACATGCGCAGTTCCCATTCCTTGCGCGGCTCCTCGACGACGTCGAGCCGCTCGATGCGCCGCTGCGTCTGACGCGCCTTCGCCGCCTGCTTCTCGGTGGCCTCCGCGCGATACTTGCGTCCGATCTTGTCGTTGTCCTTGGACTTGCGGCGCGCGTTGCGGACGCCGTGTTCGAGCCAGTTGCGTTGCATCCGAGCGCGTTCCTCGAGCTGCGACTTGGTGTCGGCGAACTCCTCGTACTGCTCACGCGCGTGCCGGCGAGCCACCTCGCGCTCGACGAGATACGCCTCGTACCCACCCTCGTAGACCGAGATCTGCTGTTGCACGGGATCGAGTTCGACGATGCCCGTCACGGTGCGCGCGAGGAACTCGCGGTCGTGGCTGACGACCACCAGTGCCGTGCGCGTCTCCTCGACGAACCGTTCGAGCCGTTCGAGGCCCGCCAGATCCAGGTCGTTCGTCGGTTCGTCGAGCAGGAGCACGTCGTAGCGCGAGAGCAGCAGCGCCGCCAACCCGGCGCGCGCGGCCTGGCCACCGGAGAGCGACGTCATCGGAGCGTCGAGACCGACGTCCAGACCGAGGTCGTCGACCACCTTCTCGGCGCGCTCGGCCAGGTCGGCGCCGCCGAGCGCCAGCCACCGTTCGAGGGCCGGGGTGTAGTCGTCCTCGCCGGACTCGCCGAGGCGCTCGGCGGCGGCGTTCATGACGCGTTCGGCCTCGGCGACACCGGTGCGCCGGGAGAGGAAGCCGAGGATCGTCTCGCCCGGCACCCGTTCGGGTTCCTGCGCGAGATAGCCGATCGTGGCGTCGGGCGGGCTGAGGATCACCGAGCCGGTGACATCGGCGTCACCGATCCCCGCGAGGGTCGTGAGCAACGTCGATTTCCCGGCGCCGTTGGCCCCCACGAGGCCGATCACGTCGCCGGGTGCGACGGTGAGATCGAGTCCGTCGAACAGGACACGTTCCCCGCGGGAGGCCGACAGGCCGTCGATACGAAGTGTTGCGCTCACGCTCCGAGTATCCCGGTCGAGGTGGACCCGGGTTCGGGCGCGGGTCCTCCGTGCCACGGAACCACCCGTCAACTCCGGCACTCCGCGGGGACGACCTCCTCGTCCACCGGGGCGACCTCCTCTGCCTCCACCGGGACGAGATCGAGCGGATCGGCGATCTCGTCGCGCGGCGTCCGGGCCGCGACGATCACGATCACGGCCGCGACGGCCGGCACGATCCCCGCCACCGCGAAGGTCGGCGCGAGCCCGACCGTGAGGGCCAGCGGTCCGGCCGCGGCCATCGACAGCGGCATGAACACGATCGAGACGAAGAAGTCGAGACTCGACACCCGGCCCAGCAGGTGCGCGGGTACCCGCCGTTGCAGCAGGGTGCCCCACACGACGGATCCGGCATTGAAGAGGGCGCCGACGACGAACACCGCCACGACCATGATCGGTACCGACCCGGAGACGCCGATGACGACGAGGGGGATGCAACCCAGCCCCCACATCAGGAGCGGGACGGTGAGATAGCGCCTCGGCAGCCGCAGCGACGCCACGAGCATCGACCCGACGGCCCCACCGACACCGAATCCGGCCATCACCATCGCGTGCTGCGACGGCCCGCCCCCGGTCGCCTCGCGGATCGCGAACGGGATCAGCACCTCGATCGGTCCGAGCACGCAGAAGACCACGACGGACCCGAACAGGAGCGTTCCGAGCAACCACGGCGTGCGCACGGTGAACCGCATACCCTCCGCGAGATCGTCGACCACGGAACGGAATCCGCTCGATCCACCGGCCTGCGTGTCGTCGCGGCGGACCGCGGTCGGGTGCATCGCGAGGATGCACAGCGCCCCGACCACCTCGAGGAGCGCGACCGTGCACATGGCGACCGCGGGGGACGAGGCGGCGACGACGGCGCTCGCCGCCGCCGGACCGGCCGCCTGCATGAGCGTCGGCCGGAGCACACCCTCGACACCGTTGGCGGCGAGCAGGTCCTGTGGCGGGACGATGGACGGCAACAGTGCCGAATAGGCCGGGAACTGGACGCCGTTGGCGAGTCCGAGTGCGAAACCCGCGACGGTGAGATGCCAGAACGCGATCGATCCGTTCACGGCGAGCGCAGCCGTCACCGCGACCAGCACCGCCCGTGCGATGTACGTCGCGAGGAGCAGGGTGCGCTGCGGGATCCGATCGGCGAGCACGCCCCCGAGAAGTGCGACGAGGAGCATGCCCACGGCCGGTCCCACTGCGACCGAGGACAGTTCGGCCGGGCCGCCACCCATCTCGACGACCTGCCACACCACCGCGATGAGCCAGGTGCCCACGGACAGCAGTCCCGCCGCGAGCGCCAGGATCAGCAGGCGGTACTGCGGATGGGCGAACGGCCGCACGGGCCCGCGCGCCAGGCGCGGACGCCGGTGCGTCGGTGATGCGGTGTGGTTGCTCATCGCGTTCCCCCGGTCGTCGGACGGTCCGATGAGATCTTGCGACCTCGAGGCGACTCGAGGTCAAGTGTCTTCGCCCCTCGGGCGACCGATCAACCGATTTTCCGTGGGCGTCGCCGTCAGCGTGCGGGTCCTGATTCGAGAACGATGTCAGCGGAACGTCTTTCGCCGTTCTCGATGGTCCACTCGATCGACACGACGTCGCCGGGGCGGTGACGGAGCAGACGTTCCTCGAGTTCCCCGGTCGACGAGACGCGCTCACCGTCGAACGACACCACGACGTCGCCGGCGTCGAGACCGGCGTGATAGGCGGGACTGTCGTAGGACACCCACAGCACCTCGGCCCCGAGATCCTGCCCGTCCCTGCGGGCGGTGGTGACGCTCGCGCCCAGCCGAGGTGTGGGGCCCACGTGCACCGACCCGTCGCTCACTCCCGTCCGAACCTGTTCGACGACCGTGATCGCCTCGGTGATGGGCACGGCGTACGCCTCGGGGGTCGTATCGGGCGAGGTGTCGGTGTTCCGCTGCACTGCACCCGCGGTGTTGATCCCCACGACCGTTCCGTACTCGTCGACGAGCGGCCCGCCGGAATCGCCCGGCCGGATCGGGGCGTCGGTGCGGATCATCCCCGTGAGGCGGTGACGCGAACCGTCCGTGGCGTCGCGGACCACCACATTGCGGTCGAACTCGACGATGGTGCCGGGGGTCGCCACGACGACCCCACCACCCTCGGAATTACCGAAGGCCGTCACCCGGCTGCCCACCGGCGGCAGGTCCTCGGCGATCGCGGCGGCCGGAAGATCGCTCGCGGTGCCGAGTCGCAGGACGGCGAGATCGCGTTCGCGGTCGTAGCCGAGGACCTCCGCGTCGTAGATCAGTCCGTTCGCACCGCTCACCGCGCTGATGTCGGTGGCTCCGCTCACCACATGATGATTCGTGACGACCGTGCCGTCGGGAGTGATCACGATCCCGGTGCCCGTCATGCCCGTCCATCCCGCGCTCGCGTCGATCGTCACGACGACCGGCAGGGTGCGGGCGGTGAGTTCGTCGGCGGTCAGCGGCGTCGGGGGAGGGGCGACCGGCGCCGGTGGTGGGGGAGGGAGCGCCACGTCGACCAGGGCCGGTGCCGATGCGACGAGGCTGGCGGTGGTCGCGAGCGCGACCAGCAGCACCGATCCGCCCCGCCCACTCACTGCTGCGGCACCTCGCCGGTGAGATGGTCGAGCAGTTCACGCGCCGCGGCGCGACCGGCGCGGTTCGCCCCGATCGTGGACGCCGACGGGCCGTAGCCGACGAGATGGACGCGCGGATCCTTCGCGACGCGGGTCGCGAGCCGGCCGTCCATCGTGATGCCGCCACCGGCGTTGCGCAACGACAACGGTGCGAGATGGTCGAGGGAACTCCGGAATCCGGTGCACCACAGGATGACGTCGACGTCGAGTGTCCGGCCGTCGCTCCATCGGACGCCGGTCTCGGTGATCTCGGAGAACATCGGGGACCGCTCCAGCGCGCCGCGTTCGCGCGCGGCCCGCAGCGCCGGGGTGAGCGGGAGCCCGGTGACGGAGACGACCGATCCGGGTGGCAGTCCGCGTCGTACCCGATCCTCGACGAGCGCGACGGCAGCGTGGCCACGCTCGGCCGTGAAAGGTTCCTCGCTCCACGCGGGTTCGCGTCGCGTCACCCAGGTGGTCTCGGTGACGCGGGAGATCTCGTCGAGGAGCTGGACCGCGGAGATGCCACCACCGACGACGAGCACGTGCTGCCCGGTGAACTCCTCGGCCGTTCGGTAGTCCTTGGTGTGCAGCTGCCGTCCGGTGAATCGCGCGGCGCCGGGATACCACGGGACGAAGGGCCGCTCCCAGGTGCCGGTCGCGTTGATGATGCCGCGTGCCGCGTAGACGGCCGACTCGGTCTCGACGCGCAGTCGCTCGCCGCGGTCGCACACGACCCGCACGGTGGTGGGGCGGTGGACGGGAAGGTCGAACTCCTTCTCGTAGGCGGCGTAGTACTGCGGTACCGCCGAGGCGGCCGGAACCTCTCCCGCGGAGGTGTCGACGACGTCCGCGAACGCGAGGCCGGGCAGGTCGTGGACGCCGTTGACGGTGCTCAGTGTCAGCGACGGCCAACGGTCCTGCCATGCCCCGCCGGGACCGAACGAGCGGTCGAGGACGACGAATCCGGTCTCGGGTGCGACTCCGAAGCGGGTGAGGAAGTAGGCGGTCGACAGACCGGCCTGCCCGGCGCCGATCACGACGATGTCGACCGGCGTCGCATCGGCGGTCTGTACCTCGGCCGCATCGAGTGCCTCGTCGGCGAGCATCGCGAGCCTCCCTCTCGGATCGTTGTCCTTCATCATGCCGCGATCGCGGCCGGTGCGCGGAGGGAACGCTGTCCGGGTCCCGAGAAATGTGATATCACTTTAATATCGCTTTGACTCTGGGAGGTAGGAACATGGATGTCGTGCAGTCGCCCGTGACCGTCGAGCGGCCGGGCCCCTCGTCCAACGGCTGGTCGGTGCTGATCGCCGCTCTGGTCGCAATCGCCGTCGGCGCCGGACTGATCGGCTGGGGAGCGGTGGACGTCACCGTCCCGCTGATCGTCGCCGGTGGCGTCATCGTCGTGCTCGCCCTCGTGGCACTCGCCGGACTCGTCCTCGTCGAACCGAACGAGGCCCGCGTCCTCCAGCTCCTCGGCAGCTCGTACACCGGCACCCTGCGCGAACCCGGTCTGCGCTGGATGAACCCGCTCAACACCCGCCGCAAGATCTCCACCCGCATCCGCAACCACGAGACGGGCAGAGCCAAGGTCAACGATGCCGACGGCAACCCCATCGAGATCTCGGCGGTCATCGTGTGGCAGGTCGAGGACACCGCGCGCGCCGTCTTCGACGTCGACGACTTCGAGGAGTTCGTCGCCGTCCAGACCGAGGCCGCGGTCCGCCACATCGCCGGTTCGTACCCGTACGACGCTGCGCCGGAAGTGATGTCGCTGCGTCAGAACGCCGACGAGATCACCACCAAGCTCTCGGCCGAGGTCCACGACCGCGTGCAGTCCGCCGGTATCCGCGTCATCGAGACCCGCATCAACCAGCTCGCCTACGCACCCGAGATCGCCCAGGCGATGCTGCGACGTCAGCAGGCCGGCGCCGTCATCGCCGCCCGCGAGCAGATCGTCAAAGGTGCCGTCTCGATGGTCGGCACCGCCCTGGCCCGCCTCGAGGCCGAGCACACCGTCGAACTCGACGAGGAACGCAAGGCCGCGATGGTCTCGAATCTCCTCGTCGTGTTGTGTGGAGACCAGAGTGCTCAGCCCGTCCTCAACACGGGATCGCTGTACCAGTAGGGATCATGCGGCATGGCCGAACGTAAGAAGGTGCTGCTGCGCCTCGACCCGGCAGTCCACGACGCGCTCGCGCGGTGGGCTGCCGACGAGTTGCGCAGCACCAACGCCCAGATCGAGTTCCTGCTCCGGCGGGCCCTCACCGAGGCCGGCCGAATGCCGCGCGAGGTGGGGCGCATACGCGGACCGGGCCGTCCGCGTGCCGATGCCGACGACGAGGAGTGAGCAGACATGGCCGGCACGGCACGACGGGAAGGTGCCACCGACGAGACGGGTCGCTACGCGGTGCTCTATCCCGCGCTCGCCGAGGCGGCCCACCGCGTAGGCGCGACCGCGATCGGTCTGATCGACGTGGGACGCCCCGCGGCGCTGAACCTGTGCGTCGACCGAGTGGGCATCACCTACAGCGACGGGGTGTTCCTGGGCGACCCGGATTCTCCTGTGCAGGAGAGCTGTTCGATCGTCCACGGCGGGTCGGTTCCCGACCGGGCGATGCCTCCGGTGGTCGCGCGCGTCGCCGTGACGCGCCACCGCCCCGACGTCGAGGACGCCCTGCTCGCCGAGGACGCACCCGTCCGGTTCTGCGGCGACGTCGTGGAGCTGCTGCCCGAGGCGATCGCGGCGGTACCCGAGGGTGCCCTGCCGGTCGTGACGACCACCTGGGCGCTGTCGCGTCTGGCGATTGCGCGGCGCCCGTCGTTCGTCGACCGCCTTCGCGAGGCTGCCGGGAAGCGGACGGTCGCGTGGGTGTCGGCCGAGGGTGTCGGTGTCGCGCCGTCGGTCCCGACGCTCGGTGATCGTCCGGCCTCCGGCCACAGCATCGTCGGCATCGCGCTGTACGAGGGTGCCGAGCAACGGGTGGATGCGGTGGCGCGCTGCTGGTCGCGGGGCCGAATTCTCGACTGGTTTCACTGATTTCGGTGGTTCCACCCCAGCTCGGCGGGCTCGGATCCACCTGAACCCGATCAGGCGGCGAAGGTCGGTAGCAGGGTCCGCGTGATGCGAGCGGGCCAGTCCTCGTCCACCTCGCCGCGGCGCGCCTGCTCGGCGAAGTAGGCCCCGACCACGCAGTCCAGGAAGGTCTCCACATCGAGATCGGCGCAGACGGTTCCGTCGTCGCAGTGGCGTCGGATCGTCTCGGCGAGCACCTGCCGGTGGCGCATCAACAGTGACCGCATCAGCTCGGTGAACCACGGTTCCTGTTCGGTGACGAGCGCCGCGAGCCCCCCGAGCCCGATGCCCTCGTCGACGGAGAGGCGGGACTGCTCCACCACCCACCGCAGGAGCTCTTCGGCCGTGGCCTCCGGTGCCGGTGCCGTCGGCCGGGTGAGGGGTTCCATCACCGCCTTCAGCATTTCACTGCGGTCCCGGTACCGGCGGTAGATCGTGGTCCGAGCCATGCCCGCGAGGTTCGCGACGGCCTCGATCGTGACGGCCTTGGGCCCCTTCGTGCGCAGCAGTGCGAGCACGGCGTCGGCGATCCGCTGTTCGGGTGGGGATGTCGTCGCGGGTTCCATCGTCTCCGGCCTTCTGTGTGGTGAGTCGAGTCTCCATCGAAGCATGCCCACCGACATGACGCTACACTGGATGTAGCTACACAACATGTAGCGTATCGATGAATCAGGAGGCTCGGAATTGTCTGCTCGCACGTCGTGGCCGGGAGGAATCGCGCTGTTCCTCGGCCTGCTCACCATGTCGTCCTCGTTCTGGACCGAGACCACCGCACTCGGCCGCGGAGCGACCCTGGGATTCGGTGCGCTGGCAAGCATCTATGCGCTGTGGTCGCTGATCGCGCGCGATCCCACGAAGGATCACTGGGCCCTGTCGGTGGTGGGTCTGGCCATGCTGGTCTCGCCGTGGGTCGGGCAGTTCGCGGGCGACGGCGCCGCATGGACCGCGTGGATCTCCGGTGCGTTGATCATGGCCCTCGGTGCCACCGCCTACCTTGCGGACGATTCGGCCGACCTCACGCGACGAGTCGAGCACGAGGAGCGGGCGAACTACGAGGCCGCCCTGCGCTGATCCCGTCTTCGGGACATGCCGCCCGTCGCTGATGGAATGATGCGGTGTGTCCGGTGACGAAGGGATGGGGCGACACATGATCGGGATCAGCCGCGACGGCGACGTCGTGACCGTGGAACTGCAACGCGAGGAGCGTCGTAACGCGCTCAACACGCAACTGTGCGTGGAGATCCGCGAAGCGGTGGACAAGGCCGTGGCGGACGACGCGCGTGTCGTGGTGATCACCGGGCGGGGCACGAGCTTCTGCGCCGGGGCCGATCTCTCCGGCGACGTCTACGCCGAAGGGTTCACCGACAGCCTCGCCGAGACGCTGCGCACCATCGTCGAGGCCCCGATCCCGGTGATCGCGGCCGTCAACGGCCCGGCCATCGGTGCCGGCACCCAGCTGACGCTCGCGGCGGATCTGAGGGTCGTGGCGCCCACTGCACGTTTCTCGGTTCCTGCTGCGCGCCTGGGCATCTCGGTGGATCGGTGGACGGTCCGGCGACTCGCCTCGCTCATCGGCGGCGGTCCGGCACGCGCGGTCTTCCTCGCCGCCGAACCCGTCCACGCCGAGGAAGCTCTCGCGCGTGGGCTCGCCAATCGCATCGGCGACCTCGCCGACGCGCAGGCATGGGCGCACGAGATCGCGAAGCTCGCGCCGCTGTCGCTGAACGCGATGAAGTTGTTCCTCAACGACGACGGCACCCGCGACGAGGCCACGCCCGAGCAGACCGCCGCACTCGCCGCGGCGTGGCTCAGCGAGGACGCCCAGGAGGCCAGGCTCGCTCGTGCCGAGCGCCGCGACCCGATCTTCCGCGGACGATGAACATCCGGTCCGCCGTCTCGGCCGCGCTCGCCGGAGCGGGCACGCTGTGGGTCGCGCGCGCCGTGAACGGCCTGCCCGGTTCCATCGGCGCCTCGGTCTCCGACATCCGTCCCTACGCCGCCGCGTCGCCCCGCTACCGCGACGGTCGTTTCCACAACACCGACCCGGCGTCCGTGCTCGGCCCCGAGGCGGCGGGCGGTTTCGCGAAGGACCTGCTCACCCGCGGATCGCGGGGGAGACCTCGCACCGAGGTGCCGTTGTCGACCTATCTCGCGCCGGTCGACGCGGCGGAACTCGCCGTGACGTGGTTCGGGCACTCGACCGCCCTCGTCGAGGTCGACGGCTACCGGGTGCTGTGCGACCCGGTGTGGAGCGAACGCGTGTCACCCTCACCCACCGTCGGCCCGGCACGTCTGCATCCGGCGCCTGTCGAACTGCAGACCCTGCCGCGTCTCGACGCGGTGGTGATCTCGCACGACCACTACGACCATCTCGACCGGTTCACGGTCGAGAGCCTCGCCGTGCTGCAACCGACCGTCCGGTTCGTCGTGCCGCTCGGGGTGGGCGCGCACCTGCGCCGCTGGCGGATCGCCGAGGAACGCATCGTCGAACTCGACTGGGACGAACACGTCGAGGTGGACGGCCTGCGCATCACGTGCACCGAGGCCCGGCATTTCTCCGGGCGCGGCCTGCAGCGCAACATCACGTTGTGGTCGTCGTGGGTGTTCACCGGGCCGACGCGCCGGGTGTTCTTCGGCGGTGACAGCGGCTACACCCCGCGGTTCGCCGACGTCGGCGAGGCCTACGGTCCGTTCGACCTGACATTGCTGCCCGTGGGTGCCTACGACAAGCGATGGCCCGACGTGCACATGAACCCCGAGGAAGCGGTGCGCACGCATCTCGACCTCGGTGGCGTCGACCGTCGCGACAGTCTGCTGGTCCCCGTGCACTGGGGAACCTTCGACCTCGCCTTCCACGCCTGGTCGGAGCCCATCACCCGGTTGCTGCCCGCCGCGCGGGAGTCGGAGGTGACCACCGCGGTGCCGATGCCGGGTCAGCGGATCGACGTGTCGAAGTCCGATGCGTCGAAGCCCGTCGCGGTCGATCCGTGGTGGCTCACGTCGAGCTGATCCACCTGCCGCGGCACCGGCTGTTCGCTTTCGTGCCCTAATCTGGTTCGTCATGGCAGTAGAAGAGCCCACGACGGTGGTGGGAACGGACGAGGCGCCGGTCCTCGCATCCGACCATGCAGCCACCGGGCTGTCCACCGAGCAGGTCGCCGAGCGTGTGGCACGTGGCCTCACCAACGATGTCCCCGACCGCGCGTCCCGATCGGTCAAGGACATCGTCCGGGCCAACGTGTTCACCCGGATCAACGCGATCCTCGGGGTGCTGCTGCTGATCGTGCTGGCCACCGGCTCGATCATCGACGGCATGTTCGGTCTGCTGATCATCGCGAACAGCGGCATCGGCATCATCCAGGAGGTGCGCGCCAAGCGCACCCTCGACAAGCTGGCCATCGTCAGCCAGACGAAACCCGTCGTGCGCCGGGACGGCGTCGCCGCACCGATCGCTCCGCGCGAGGTGGTCCTCGACGACATCATCGAGCTCGGCCCCGGCGACCAGCTGGTCGTCGACGGCGAGGTGGTCGAGGCCCAGGGTCTCGAACTGGACGAGTCGCTGCTGACGGGCGAGTCGGATCCCGTGCACAAGGTGCCCGGTTCGACGGTCATGTCGGGCAGCTTCGTCGCCTCCGGCTCCGGCTCCTACCGTGCGACGAAGGTCGGTCGCGACGCCTACGCGGCGCGACTCGCGGAAGAGGCGAGCAAGTTCACACTCGTGAAGTCGGAGCTGAACGCGGGCATCAACAAGATCCTGCGTTTCATCACCTACCTGATGATCCCCGCGGGTCTGCTCATCATCTACAACCAGCTCTTCTCCAGCGGCGAGTCGCTCGGCCCCGCGCTGAGCGGCATGGTCGCCGCCCTCGTGCCGATGGTGCCCGAAGGTCTCGTGCTCATGACGTCCATCGCGTTCGCGGTCGGTGTCGTCCGCCTCGGACGTCGTCAGTGCCTCGTTCAGGAGCTGCCGGCGATCGAAGGCCTCGCGCGCGTCGACGTGGTGTGTGCCGACAAGACCGGCACGCTCACCGAGAACGGCATGCGCCTGTCCGATCTCGAGCCCCTCGACGGCAGCAACCTCGACGAGGCCCGCGCCGCCCTGGCCGCGCTCGCGGCCGACGACCCGCGTCCGAACGCCAGCGTCCTCGCGATCGCCGAGGCGTTCCCCACCGCCCCCGGCTGGGGCGAGCCCACCGCGGTCGCGCCGTTCTCGTCGGCGAAGAAGTGGAGCGGCCAGTCGTACGGCACCCACGGCAACTGGCTGCTCGGCGCACCCGACGTGCTGCTCGACCCCGGCACCGAGGCGGCGCGACGCGCCGAGGAACTCGGCTCGAGCGGGCTGCGGGTGCTGCTCCTCGCATGCAGCGACCGCCCGGTCGACGACGAACTCGCCCCCGGCACGGTCACGCCCGTCGCGCTCGTCGTCCTCGAACAGCGGGTGCGCCCGGACGCGAAGCCGACCCTCGAGTACTTCGCCGGCCAGCAGGTCGACGTCAAGGTCATCTCCGGCGACAACGCGATCGCCGTCGGTGCGGTCGCCTCGTCGCTCGGCCTGCCGGGTAGTGCGTCTCCCATCGACGCGCGTTCCCTGCCGGAGGGCGAGAACGAACTCGCCGACGTCGTCGAAGGCTCGACGACCTTCGGCCGGGTCCGTCCCGATCAGAAGCGCTCGATGGTCGGCGCGCTGCAGTCGCGCGGCCACACCGTCGCGATGACCGGCGACGGCGTCAACGACGTGCTCGCCCTCAAGGACGCCGACATCGGAGTCGCGATGGGGTCGGGCAGTCCCGCGACCCGCGCGGTCGCACAGATCGTCCTTCTCGACAACAAGTTCGCGACGCTGCCCTATGTGGTGGCCGAGGGTCGCCGGGTCATCGGCAACATCGAACGCGTCTCCAACCTGTTCCTCACCAAGACGGTGTATTCGGTGCTGCTCGCCTTCCTGGTAGGCATGTCGGGTGTGCTGTCGCAGGTGTTCGACTTCGAGCCGTTGCCCTATCCGTTCCTGCCGCGGCACGTGACGATCGCGGCGTGGTTCACCATCGGCATCCCCGCTTTCCTGCTGTCGCTGGCACCGAACAACGAGCGGGCACGCTCGGGCTTCGTCTCCCGCGTGATGCGGCTGGCGATCCCGTCGGGGGTGGTCGTCGGTGTGGCGACCTTCGTCTGTTACGTGCTCGTCTACGGCGGCCCGGAGCAGACCGAGCAGCAGAAGATCCAGGCCGGCACCTCGGCCCTGATCACCTTGCTGATCATCGCGCTGTGGGTGCTCGCCGTGGTCGCCCGCCCGTACCAGTGGTGGAAGATCGCGCTGCTCGCCGGTTCGGTGCTCGGCTACGTGATCCTGTTCTCGGTGCCGTTCACCCGGGAGTTCTTCGCACTCGATCCGTCGAACGTCGCGTACTCGACGATCGCGGTGACGTGCGGGCTGATCGGAGTCGTTCTCGTCGAGGCCCTGTGGTGGGTGTCGGGACGTCTCCACGGGGAGCGCCGCCGCCTGTTCGCCGCCCCCGACGATCTGCTGCCGGGCGTACACTGACCCGCAGCGCACGGATCGGTGCGCCCGAACCTCACGGCGATCCGACGAGGGAAGGACGAACGATGGGTTTCATGGATTCGGTGAAGGGCCTTGTGAACAAGGGCAAGGACTACGCCTCGAAGAACCCCGACAAGGCCGATCAGTTCATCGAGAAGGCCGGCGACCAGGTGGACGGACGTACCGGCGGGAAGTACGCGCAGCACGTCGACAAGGCGCAGGATGCGGCCCGTCGACATCTGGGTACCACCGACAATCCCGCACCGGGCGCGCAGCCCGGACCTGGCGGGGAGCCCGGTCCGGAGGGTGGTCCCGGCCCCGAAGCGCAACCGGGTCCGCGTCAACCCTGATCGAGGCAGGGGCGGCAGCCCCGTTCACGGCAGGTACGGCAGTACGGTGTCGCCGAAGGTGTCGATGAACGGGCGCTGATCCGGCCCCACATGGTGCAGATAGATCTCGTCGAAACCGAGTTCGGCGAATTCGCACAAGCGGTCGACGTGTTCGGCGGGATCGTCGGACACGATCACCGCGCCCTCGAGGTCGCCGTCGTCGAGTTCGGCGGCGCGGGCCTCGAATTCCTCGGGCGTGGCGAGTTCTGCCATGAGGTCCGGCGGTAGGGCGTTCGTCGCCCACTGTTCCCGTGCGATCTCCCGAGCGCGCTCCCGCGTGGGCGCCCAACTCAGATGGACCTGCAGCACGGTCCGTCCGCGTCCGCCCCCGTCGCGGTAGGCGCCGAGGATCCGCCGCAGCTCCTCGAGCGGGGCGTTCACGGTGACGAGCCCGTCGACCCGGTCGGCGAAACGACCGGCCGTCTCGGGAGTCAGTGCGGGAAGCAGAATGTCGGGAGGAGTCTCCGGCCGGTCCCAGACCCGTCCGCGGTCGACCTTCACCGCGCCGTCGTGGTCGACGACTTCGCCCGCGTGCAGGCGTCGCACGATGTCGAGGTTCTCGCCGAGGAGTTGCTGCCGTTCCTCCTTGGGTGGCCAGGCGACTCCGGACATACGTTCGTTGCAGTGCTCGCCGCTGCCGAGTGCGAACCAGAAGCGCTGCGGGAACATCGATGCCAGAGTGGCGGTGGCCTGGGCGGTGACGACGGGGTGGTAGCGGAAGCCGGTCGCGGTGACGACGCCGAAACGTAGGTCCGTGGTGGCCAGGGCCGCTCCGAGCCACGACCACGCGAACCCCGAGTGTCCCTGGCGGTGCGACCACGGTTCGATGTGGTCCGAGCACATGGCCGCCCCGAAACCGGCCGCTTCCGCGAGCCGGACGTCTTCGAGCAGGCGGGATGGGGACGCCTGTTCGTGTGAGGCGTGAAAACCTATCAGCGTCATACCTGTCCGCTCCTCCGGTCGATCGGCGATCAGTACTTCTCGATGAGGGTCAGTGCAGCCGTCATGAGTGCGAGGTGGCTCAGTCCCTGGGGGAGATTGCCGAGGAAAGTGCCGTCCTCGGCGATCATCTCCGAGTACAGGCCCACGTCGTTGGCGAGCGGTACGAGTTCGCCCATCAGTTCGGCGGCCTCGTCGGCCCGTCCCGTCTCGGCCAGTGCCGCGACCATCCAGAACGCACAGGCGACGAACGTCCCTTCCTCCTTGTCGGCGCCGCTGAACCGGTAGAGCAGCGGCCCGCGACCGAGTTCCCGTCGCAGGGCGTCGCAGGTGGCCTGCATGCGCGGACCCCGGTCGTATCCGCCGACGGCTCCGAGCAGGACGGACGCGTCCAGCCGATCGGTGCCGGGATAGGCGGTGTAGCAACCCAGTTCGTCCGACCAGCAGTTCTCTTCGATCCAGTCGCGGATGAGATCGCGTTCGCGGCGCCAGCGATCCGCCGTTCCCGGGATCTGCCCGACCTCGGCGAGATGGACGGCGCGGTCGAGCGCGTGCCAGCAGCTCATCTTCGAGTTCGTGTAGTGCTGGCGGTCGAGCAGCTCCCAGATGCCGTGATCGGCCTGTTGCCAGACATCGCAGGTGTGGTCGGCGATGCGGGCGAGCAGACGCGCGGTCGCGATGTCGAGCACGTAACCCTCACTGCTGTAGAGGGTCACGATCTCGAACAGGTCGCCGTAGATCCCGAGCTGCACTTGGCCTGCGGCCCTGTTCCCCTCGACCACCGGGCCGATACCGCGCCAACCCGGAACATCCAGCCGCCGTTCGTCGTCGGGAGTTCCGCCGTCGAGCCGGGTGAACACCTCCGCATCGGCGCCCTGATCGCGCACCACGCGGAGCAACCAGCTCATCGCGGCGTGCACCTCCTCGCGATCGCCGAGACGGATCAGCGCGTGCAGGGTGTAGGCGGCGTCGCGCACCCAGGCGAAACGGTAGTCCCAGTTCTTCTCGCCGTCCGGGCTTTCCGGGACCGACGTCGTCGCCGCTGCGGCGATCGCGCCCGATCGGTTCTGCAACAGTTTCAGTGCGAGCGCGCTCCGGATCACCGCGTCGGCCCACGGTCCGTCGTAGTGCAGGAGCGACGACCACTGCTTCCACCGGTCGACGGTACGGTCGATGTTGGCGTCGATCGCGTCGGCGTCGGGCAACGGCAGGGGTTCGTTCTCCGTCGACAGCACAGCGATCAGGTGCCGGGATCCGGCCGAGGTGACGAAACCGCCGCCGATCGAGCAGTGCTCGATCACCGGTTCACCGGTGCCGGACGTGCGGACCCCGATGCTCACGGTCCCCACGCGCAGGACGGGTCCGTGTTCGGTTCGGTCGCACCAGGGCTGGTACCGGCCCAGTCCGGTGCCGGGGGCGACCGTCCAGCGCATCGCGACCTCGCCGTCCAGGCCTTCGACGCGGCGGGCGAGCTCACCCCAGGGCAACCGCCCGGCGACACCCGTATCGATCGAGTCGGTCACCCGGACCCGGCCCTGTGCGGTGGTGAAGACGGTGCTCAGCACGTTCGTGCCCGGCACGTATGCGCGTTCGACGGTGAACTCGTCGACAGGCTGCAACTCGACGGAACCGCCCGCCGGTGCGTCGAGCAGTCGTGCGAAGACGGGGTGCGAATCGAGGAGCGGTACCGGATACCAGTCCACCGAACCGTCCTCGGCGACGAGGGCGACGGTGTCGCCGTCGCCCAGCGCGGCGTAGGTGCGCAGGTCCGCATAGCCGTCGTCGTCGCGGGCTGGGATCACACGCACTCCTCGCTGGGGCCGGGTACACGGCGGTCGATCGGTTGCATACCCCGACCGGGTCGGAGCAAACGACCTGCACGTTCGCGACGGCCGACCGCCGGCTGTGTCACCATCACACCGTGAACCGGACGCCTGGCACGGTGCCGTCGCGATGAACGGCGCGTGGATCCTGCTGGTCGTCATCGCCGGGATCGCGGTGACCGCCCTCGCGTCGCGACGCGACCTGCAGGCCCCGCTCGTGCTCGTCGCCGTCGGAGCACTGGTGTCGTTCGTGCCGGGTCTGCCGAGGCTCGAACTGGATCCGGAGATCATTCTCGGGGTCGTCCTGCCGCCGCTGTTGTATTCGTCGGCCCTGAGGTTCTCGGTTCCTACCTTCCGGCAGTATCTGCCGTCGATCCTGCGGCTCGGGATTTATACGGTGCTCGTCACGGCGTTCGTCGTGGCGTGGACGGCGTCCGCGATGATGACGGCGCTGTCCTTCGGTGCGGCGCTCGCTCTCGGCGCGGTCGTCGCACCGACCGACGCGGTCAGTGCCGTCGCCGTGGGGCAACGGCTCGGACTGCCGAAACGGGTCATCGCGGTGCTGACCGGGGAGGGTCTGGTCAACGACGCCACCGCCCTGACCCTGTTCACCGTGGCGATTTCGGCCGTCACGGGAACACACATCCTCGCTGATTCGCCGCTCCTGTTCTTCCTCTACGAGGTCGCGGGTGGGGTCGCTGTCGGTCTGGCACTCGCATACATCGTCCACCTGATCCGCGTCCGGATGTACGACTCGCCGCTCGAGACCGTGCTGGGGCTGGTGCTGCCGTTCGCGGCGTATCTCGCCGCCGAGGAGCTCCACGCCTCGGGAGTGCTCGCCGTCGTCGCTGCCGGACTGTTCATCGGGCACCGTGCCACCGAGGTCTCGGTGAGCACGCGACTGCAGGAACGCGCGGTGTGGAAGAGCATCGACGTGGTGCTCGAGACGTTCGTCTTCGCCTACATGGGCCTGCAACTGCGGTTCGTCCTCGACGAGGTCCGCGACAGCGGCGCCGACCTGCGCCTCGCGTTGCTCGGTGCGGTGGTGATCCTGCTCGTCGTCATGATCGTGCGACCTGCGTGGGGTCTGCTGCACTGGGGCCGGCGCGCGCTCGTGCGGCGCGCCGGATCCGAACGCCTCGGCCGCGACCAGCTGAACTTCCGGGAACACGTCGTGGTGTCGTGGGCGGGAATGCGCGGGGTCGTCACCCTCGCCGCGGCCGGTGGGGTGCCCGTGGTGATCGCATCGGGTGCTCCCTTCCCCGGCCGCGAGATGATCCAGATCTCCGCGCTGGTCGTCGCCATCGGCACACTCCTCATCCAGGGCGCGACGATGCCGTGGCTCATCCGCCGACTCGAGGTCACCGACCCCTACGAGCGGCTGCGGACCGAGGAACAGATGACCGTGGCCCGCAGGATCTCGGCGGAGTCCAGCGACCGTGTGCTTGCCGAACTCGCCGCGCAGCCACCCGACGGCGTGGACCCGGAGATCTACGACAGGCTGCTGGCCAAAGCACGCACGTCGCTCCGGTCGCGGCAGGAGGCAGAGACCGTCGAGGACGCGGCTGCAGACGCGGGAGCGCGACTGGCCGCGCTGTTCGACGACATCCGGCGAGCGTCCCTACGGGCGCGACGACAGGATCTCATCGACGCCCGCGATCGTGGGGAACTCGACGACGAGATCCTCCGCGACGTGCTCGAGAGCCTGGACATCGACGAAGCGGCGGTGGAGGAGCGCATCCGCCGCCGGCGCCGGGAAGACGGTCCGCAGCGGTAGCGCGACGGTGCACAACGGTCGGGCGACAGGGCGCAACGGTAGACTTTCCGCAAGTGAACACCCCGCACGGCCCGGAACAGGTGCCGCACGATCCCCGCACCGACGTCTCCGTGCGATTCGCTCTCCGGTCGACTGCTCGTCTCAAGACCGAACTCCTGGCCGGCCTGGTCGTGGCGCTCGCCCTGATCCCCGAAGCCATCGCCTTCTCCGTGATCGCCGGTGTCGACCCCCGGGTCGGGCTGTTCGCCTCGGTGACCATGGCGATCACCATCGCGATCGTCGGCGGACGGCCCGCGATGATCTCGGCGGCGACCGCAGCGGTGGCGCTCGTGATCGCTCCGGTGTCCGAGCAGTACGGTGTGGACCATCTCATCGCGACCGTGATCCTCGGCGGCATCTTCCAGGTGCTGCTCAGCTTCCTCGGCGTGGCCAAACTCATGCGGTTCGTGCCGCGCAGCGTCATGGTCGGCTTCGTCAACTCGCTCGCAATCCTCGTCTTCGTCGCCCAGATTCCGCATCTCGTGGACGTGCCGTGGATGGTCTATCCGCTGGTGGCGGCAGGTCTGCTGGTGCTGGTGTTCCTCCCGAAGATCACCGAGGCCGTACCGGCTCCGCTCGTCACGATCGTGCTCCTCACCGTCGTGACGGTGGCCTTCTCTCTGAACGTGCCGGATGTCGCGGACCAGGGTGAACTGCCCGAGAGCCTGCCCTCGCTCTTCTTCCCGGACGTGCCGCTGACCTTCGAGACCCTCCGGACCCTCGCGCCGTACGCGCTCGCGATGGCCCTCGTCGGCCTCATGGAATCGCTGATGACGGCCAAGCTCGTCGACGACATCACCGACACCCGGTCGGACAAGACCCGCGAGGGCTGGGGTCAGGGCATCGCCAACATCGTCACCGGATTCTTCGGCGGCATGGGCGGCTGCGCCGTCGTCGGCCAGACCATGATGAACGTGAAGGTCTCCGGGGCACGGACCCGTCTGTCCACCCTGGCGGCCGGCGTGTTCCTGCTGATCCTCGTGGTCGCGCTCGGCGACATCGTCGGGTTGGTCCCGATGGCCGCCCTCGTCGCCGTGATGATCATGGTGTCGATCGCGACGGTCGACTGGCACAGCGTGCACCCGCGGACGCTGCGGTTGATGCCGCTCAGCGAGACCGTCGTCATGGTCGTCACGGTCGTCGCCACGGTGAGCACCGGCAATCTCGCGATCGGAGTGTCGCTCGGAGTGCTCACCGCGATGGTGCTGTTCGCCCGCCGCGTCGCGCACATGACCACCGTCGAGAGAACCCTCACGAGCGACGACACGTGCACCTACCAGGTCACGGGGGAGCTGTTCTGGGCGTCGAGCAACGATCTCGTCTTCCAGTTCGACTACGTCGGCGACCCGGAGAACGTCGTCGTCGACCTCACGGCCGCCGACATCTGGGACGCGTCCACTGTCGCGACCTTCGATGCGATCCAGCAGAAGTACGCGGCCAAGGGCAAGACGGTCACCATCGTCGGACTGGACGGCGCGAGCCTCGAACGCCTCCGCCGGTTGTCCGGCCGACTCGGCGGGGAGAACTGACCGCGCATCCCCGGAGCAGGCCGCCGTTGTCGAGGCGCAACTCGACGTCGGATCGATTCGACGTAACGTGAGCGCATGATCGCGATCGAGCTCGCCGCGGTGGTACTGCTCCTGGTGCTGGTCGTGGTCTCGGTGGTGCTGTGGACCCGCCGGGTGGTCACCACACCCGCCGAACGCGCGGTCCACGCGACCCTGCACACGGCGTCCCTCGCGGCGCGCCCCCTGCGCGCCGGGCTCGACGCGTCGTCCGCGAAGGAGGCCGCTCCGCACCTGCGGATGCTGCTCGCCGAAGCGCGCGCGGTGGCGCTGCTGGACGAGAACGGTGCCCTGCTCGCCTGGGACGGCCCGTTCGAGGAACTGACGGACGCGATGATCACCGCCGCGGGCCGGGCCGTCGCCGACAAGCGTCGCGTGCTCGTCGGACACCACGACCTGCGGCGGGACCACGGCGACCTCGCGGCCCGCGCACTGATCGCCCAGCCGCTCGCCGTGGAGGACATGGGTGTGGCGGGGGTGCTCGGCGTCGTGACGACCGTCGAACCCGGCCCGGCGCTGCTCGGCGCGATCACCGAGGTGGCGCGGTACGCGTGCAGTCAGATCGAGCTGGCCGAGCTCGATGCCTCCCGCGCCCGGCTCGACCGCGCGGAGGTCCGTGCGCTGCGCGCCCAGATCAGTCCGCACTTCATCTACAACGCGCTCAACACGGTGGCGTCGTTCGTCCGGACCGACCCCGACCGGGCCCGCGAACTGCTGCTGGATTTCGCCGACTTCACCCGCTACTCGTTCCGCGCGGCCGGTGAGTACACCCTGCTCGCCGACGAACTGCGCAACATCGACCGGTACCTGACGCTCGAGCGTGCCCGCTTCGGCAACGCCCTCGAGGTGCGCCTGCAGGTCGCACCCGAGGTGCTCAACGTGACGCTGCCCTTCCTCGCTCTGCAGCCGCTCGTCGAGAACGCCGTGCGACACGGGATCGCGGGCAAGGAAACCCGCACGGGCACGATCACCATCACCGCGGCGGACGAGGGCACCGACTGCGTCATCAGCGTCGAGGACGACGGCATCGGCATGGACCCGGAACTGCTGCGATCGGGCACGCTCGACGCGATCGCCGAGAGCGAGCACGGCAGCGGTGTCCGCGAGTCTGCGCACGTGGGCCTCGCCAACGTCGACGACCGGCTGCGTGCGGCCTTCGGCAACGACTACGGCCTCGTCGTCGAGACCGCGCCGGGGGCCGGCACCCGGGTGAGCATGCGCGTGCCGAAGTTCAGGGCGGGTATCCGGCCGTGAGGAACACCCGGCATGGCACGATGGATTCGCCGTGAACGAGATCACAGACAACCTGACCGTGCTGGCGGTCGACGACGAACCGCCCGCCCTCGACGAGCTGACCTACCTGCTGCGCGCGCAGGAGGAGATCGGCGTCGTACACACCGCGGGAGACGCGACGACCGCTCTGCGCGTGCTGCGCGACGGAGGCATCGACGCGGTCTTCCTCGACATCAACATGCCCGGACTCGACGGGCTGGAACTCGCGGGCATCCTGCGCAATTTCGCGGTGTCCCCGGCCGTGGTGTTCGTGACCGCGCACGACGATCGTGCGGTCTCCGCGTTCGACCTCGGCGCCGTCGACTACGTCCTCAAGCCGCTGCGGGAGGAACGACTCGCCGAAGCGGTCCGGCGGATCGCCGAGCGCCGCCGGCCTGCCGCGCAGGCGACATCCGACACCGGTCAGAGCGACGACGTGATCCCGGTCGAGCTCGGCGGTGTCACCACGCTCGTGCCGCGCTCGTCGGTCCACTGGGTCGAAGCCGAGGGCGACTACGCGCGACTGCACACCGCGACCGGTTCGCACCTGGTGCGTATCCCGATATCGACGCTCGAGAACCGCTGGGCCGATGCCGGCTTCCTGCGCGTGCACCGCTCCTATCTCGTGGCGCTGCCGCTCGTCACCGGTATCCGCAGTGTGGGTTCGGGTCTCGTCGTGTGCCTGCGCAGCGACAGCAACTCCCCGCCCGTCGAACTGCCCGTCAGCCGTCGGCACACGCGGGAACTCAAGGACCGGCTCATCCGCGGTCCGATGCAGTCGTGGACGTCGCGATGAGCACCACCGGCGGGTCACCCCCGCAGCGGCAGCGTGTCGTCCTCGCCGAACGGCGTGGGGCGCGCATGGTCCGCACCCGGGTCGAGGTGCAGCAGCAGACTGAGGTGGGCGACGCGATGGTTCGCGGGCTGGTCCGGGCACAGCTCGGGCTCGCCCTGCGGGTCGCGCTGTTCACCGTGTGTCTGCTGGGCGCCATTCCGGTGCTGTTCCACGTCGCTCCCGGTCTCGCCGCGGTGACGGTCCTCGGGATCCGCCTGCCGTGGGTGTTGCTCGGTGTGGTCGGTTATCCGATCCTGCTCGGTATCGCGTGGGTGTATCTGCGTCTCGCCGAACGCAACGAGCAGGATTTCACCGACCTCACCGACGATTGACGACCCCATGAGCGGATCGATTCCCGTCGTCACCGTCGTCGGTCTCGTCGCCGCGGCGATCGCCACCGTCGCGATCGGTGTGTACGGCGTGCGGATGGCGCGCACCACCTCGGATTTCCTCGTCGCTTCCCGCAGCGTCGGCCCACGCTGGAACGCCGCAGCCATCTCCGGGGAATACCTCTCGGCGGCATCCTTTCTCGGGGTGGCCGGGCTCGTCGCGAAGTTCGGTGCCGATGCCCTGTGGTATCCCGTCGGTTTCACGGCCGGCTATCTGGGTCTGCTGTTGTTCGTCGCTGCGCCGCTGCGACGTTCGGGCGCCTACACCGTCCCGGACTTCGCGGAGTTCCGGCTGGGGGAGAAGTGGCTGCGCACGCTGTCGATGATGGTCGTGGCGATCATCTGCATCCTGTATCTGGTGCCGCAGTTCCAGGGCGCGGGACTCACGCTCAACATCCTTCTGGGAGTGCCCGACTGGGTGGGCGTCGCCGTGGTCGGGGTGATCGTCGTGGCCAACGTGGTCGGTGGCGGGATGCGGTCGATCACCTTCGTGCAGGCCTTCCAGTACTGGCTCAAACTCACCGCGGTCGCCCTGCCCGCCCTGGTCCTCACGTTGCACTTCGTCGGCGACGACCGGGGTGTCGACGAACCCGTGCCGCCCACCGTCACCGAGACCACCACCGTCGACGTGACGATCGATGTGGTCGTGCAGGTCGCCGAGACGCTCCCCGTCGTGGCGACCGGGGAGATCGACGGCCGGCCGGTCGCGGGTGTCTTCGAACTCGAACCGGGGGAGCACGTCCTCGGGGCCGGAACCGAACTGGTCCTCGACGCGGGGTCACCGGTGCCGGTGGTCGCCGGTGCACCGACCGACAACGACACCTGGTCGTCGCCGGGGGCGGGGCTGGGGGCGAGCAGCGAACATCCGCTGTTCCAGGTGTATTCGCTGATGCTCGCGACCTTCCTGGGCACGATGGGTCTGCCCCACGTGCTCGTGCGCTTCTACACCAACCCCGACGGACGGGCGGCGCGCATGACGTCGTTCGCCGTCATCGGCCTGCTCGGGCTGTTCTATCTGTTCCCCACGCTGCTCGGGGTGTTCGCGCGCCTGTACGTCCCGCAGCTGCTCATCACCGGACGCTCCGATGCGGCAGTGCTGTTGCTGCCGGGGTCGGTGCTGTCGGGCTGGGGTGGGCAGTTGCTCGCGGCGCTGGTCGCCTCGGGTGCGATCGCGGCTTTCTTGTCGACGTCCTCCGGACTGCTGGTGAGTGTCGCCGGCGTGTTGTCCACGGACGTGCTGCGCGGCCGGGTGCGCGACTTCCGGGTGGCCGCGGTGCTCGCCGGTGTGGTGCCGCTCGTGCTCGCTCTGTCGGTGACCTCTCTCGACCTGTCGCGTTCGGTCGGGCAGGTCTTCGCGATCGCCGCGTCGACGCTGTGTCCGCTGCTGGTGCTGGGGATCTGGTGGCGCGGCCTCACCGCGATCGGCGCGGCGGCGGGGATGGTCGTCGGTGGTCTCGTCGCGGGCGGTGCCGCCCTGGCGACCGTGCTGCTGCCGATCGATCCGTCGGTGGCCGCCGGGTGGCCGACGGTGCTCTCCGCCTATCCGGCGGCGTTGAGCGTTCCGCTGGCGTTCCTCACGATGATCACGGCGAGTCTGCTGACCCGTCGGCGGATCCCGCGCGACGTCGGCAGGACCTTCTCCCGCATGCACGTGCCCGAGCGGCTCGGGATGGGCCGCGACCGCGAACTCGGCGCGTTCGGTGAACGGGGCCGTGACCCCGGGAAGAGTCGCCGTTCGTCGCGGTGACGCGACCGTTCGTCGCACGAGGGCACCCCTCGTCGTTCCACCTCTTGTCTCCTCTATTCGTGTGACAGCCGTCTCATTAGCGTTGTGATCATCCTCACCTCACACGACGACCAAGGAGTCGGCAGTGACCACAGCACCACTCAGCGAGAGTGGCGTACCCCAGCAGCGACGGATACCGACGCCGCAGGAGTTCGTCACGATGCAGGAGAGCCCGGAGTTCCAGGAACTGCGCAGCCGTCTGCGCCGTTTCGTGTTCCCGGTGACGGCGTTCTTCCTGGCCTGGTACGCCCTGTACGTCCTGCTCGCCACCTACGCGGACGAGTTCATGGCGACGAAGGTCATCGGCAACATCAACGTCGGGCTGATCCTGGGTCTCGGCCAGTTCGTCACGACCTTCGTGATCACCGCTGTCTACGTGAAGTTCGCCGGCCGTGAGCTGGATCCGCGTTCCGCCGCGATCCGCGAGGAACTGGAAGGACCCCTGCAGTGACCGTTCTCGCGCAGAGTGGGGCCGACGTCGGCAACCCGATCCTCAACATCGCCATCTTCGTCGCGTTCGTCGTCGTGACGATGGGCCTGGTCATCAAGGCCAGCCGCACGACGAAGAAGGCCTCCGACTTCTACACCGGCGGCGGCCAGTTCTCCGGCCCGCAGAACGGCTTCGCCATCGCCGGCGACTACCTGTCGGCCGCCTCGTTCCTCGGTATCGCCGGTGCGATCGCCGTCTACGGATACGACGGCTTCCTGTACTCGATCGGCTTCCTCGTCGCATGGCTCGTCGCCCTGCTGCTCGTCGCCGAACTGCTCCGCAACACCGGCCGGTTCACGATGGCCGACGTGCTGAGCTTCCGGCTCAAGGAACGGCCCGTCCGCATGGCAGCGGCGCTCTCGACCCTCGCGGTGTCGCTGTTCTACCTGCTCGCACAGATGGCCGGCGCCGGCGGACTCGTCGCGCTGCTGCTCGACATCGAGGGCAAGGCCGGCCAGGCCATCGTCGTCGCGGTCGTCGGTGTGCTCATGATCGTGTACGTGCTGATCGGTGGCATGAAGGGCACGACCTACGTGCAGATGGTCAAGGCCGTGCTGCTCATCGCCGGCGCCGGCCTGATGTTCGTGCTCGTCCTGTTCGCGGTACGGGGCAACTTCTCGCAGCTGCTCGCCGACGCCCAGGCGATGGTGTCGAGCTCGTCGAACGAGGCCGTCGCCCAGCGTGACGTGCTCGCCCCCGGTGCCAAGTACGGCATCAGCAACATGTCGCAGATCGACTTCCTCTCGCTCGGCATCGCACTGGTCCTCGGCACCGCCGGTCTGCCGCACGTGCTGATGCGCTTCTACACCGTGCCCACCGCCAAGGAAGCACGTCGCTCGGTCACCTGGGCCATCGCCCTCATCGGCGCCTTCTACCTGTTCACCCTGGTGCTCGGTTACGGTGCCGCGAAGATGGTCGGCCCCGACGCGATCCTCGGCGCTCCCGGCAAGGAGAACGCGGCGGCTCCGTTGCTGGCCTTCGAACTCGGCGGCACGCTGTTCCTCGCGATCATCTCGGCTGTCGCCTTCGCCACGATCCTCGCGGTCGTCGCCGGTCTGGCCATCACCGCCTCGGCGTCCTTCGCCCACGACATCTACGCCAGTGTCATCAAGCGTGGCAACGCCACCGAGGACGAGCAGGTGCGGGTCTCGCGGATCACGGTCGTCGTGATCGGTCTGGTGGCGATCGTCCTCGGCATCCTCGCCATGGGACAGAACATCGCCTTCCTGGTGGCCCTGGCCTTCGCGGTCGCCGCCTCGGCGAACCTGCCCACCCTGCTGTACTCGCTGTTCTGGCGGAAGTTCAACACGACCGGCGCCCTGTTCAGCATCTACGGTGGTCTGATCAGCTGCCTCGTGCTCATCGTGTTCTCCCCGGCGGTGTCCGGTGCACCCTCGGCGATGTTCCCGAACGTGGACTTCTCCTGGTTCCCGCTGTCGAACCCGGGCATCGTGTCCATCCCGCTCGCGTTCGCGCTCGGCGTCGTCGGCACCTACGTCGGACGCCGCAAGCAGGAGGACCGGTACAAGCAAGCGGAGATGGAGGTCCGCTCGCTCACCGGCGTCGGTGTGGAGAAGGCCGTCTCCCACTGATCCTCTGCGCCGCGTGGCCCGCTCCCGATCCGGGGGCGGGCCACCGTCGTGTCGGGGTGCCCCGCCGGCGGAACGGACCGTCTACTGTTGCGGACCATGGCGAAACTCGAAGTGTCCACCGACCTTCCGCTCGACCCGCACGCAGCGTGGGAACACGCCTCCCGCCTCGAATCGTTCGGGGAGTGGCTGAGCATCCACGACGGGTGGCGCAGCGACCTGCCGGACACCCTCGCCGAGGGCACCACCCTGCAGTCGGTGGTATCCGTCAAGGGCATGCGCAACCGCGTCACGTGGACCATCGTCGAACTGGACGCGCCGCACCACGTGGTGCTGAAGGGAACCGGCAAGGGCGGCACGAAGTTCTCGATGCGGCTCGCCGTCGCCGCCCGCGGGGACGGTTCGACGCTGTCGATGAAGATCGACCTCGGTGGTGCACCCCTGTTCGGTCCGATCGGGTCGGGGGTGGCGCGTGCCCTGCACGGCGACCTGCAGTCGTCGCTCGACACCTTCGCGCGCCGCTACGGCGGGAACTGACACCTCGGCGCAGCGTGACATGACGCCCCGGTCTCATCGAACAGGTAGGTGAGAATCCGATGCGGCCGTGCTCCGACGGTGCAGCCGTTCCACGCCGCTTGCATACCAACGCTTACCGAAGAGCAGCGCCACGATCGCGAGTGCGTACACGAGCGGGGTCAGTTGTAGTGCGGCGAGCAGGCCGAGACGGTCGGCGAGGATCCCGACGACGAACGGTCCGGTCGCCAGCCCCAGGACATTGTTGGCGACGGTGAGAGTGCCCAGCGCGGAGGCCCGCACCGACTCGTGGGTCAGTCGTGCCACCATGGCCGCCGTGGGACCTGAGGACCCGGCGGCGAAGAAGGCGCCGATCCCGATCAGGGTCAATTGCGCCGGGCCGGGTGCCAGCTGGAATCCGATTCCGAGGGACACGAGCGAGACGATGCAGAACGCGACGGCGCTGGTCCACTTCGCCGACGGGTTCGTGCGGCTGACCCGGTCGGTGATCATCCCGCACACCACCATGCCTGTGCCGATCAGCAGTACGAAGATCGACGCGACCATCCCGGCCTTGTCGGGGGCGAGGCCGTACTCGCGGTTGAAGAAGCTGGGCGTCCAGGCCAGCAACACGGCAGCGGTGAACATCTGCAGGCCGCCCCCGAGGTAGGCGCACCAGACGGCGGGGCTGGTGAACAGTGTGGAGATCGGGACCCGGATCGGGGGTGACGAATCCGGACGAGGAGACGATCCGGTCGGTACCGTGTCCTGACCGGCCTTGTGCGCTGCCAACCTGCCTTCGGTGACGAGGGCGCGGAACAGGGCGACGAGGATCAGGCCCAGCACCGCCATGGCTGCGAACGACCACCGCCAGCTCAGGTGCACCGCGATGACGCCACCGAGCGCGACGCCGATGACCGAACCGAACGAGCCGCCGGCCATGAAGGCGCCGCTGAGTGCGGAATGGACCCGCGGGACGAAGACACTCAGGATCACGGCGATTCCGACGCTGCCGTAGGCGGCCTCGCCGACCCCGACCAGGAAGCGGGCGACGAGAAGCTGTTCGTAGTTGGCTGCCACGGCGCAGAACAGCGTCGCGATACTCCAGATCACCGCCATCAGGGTGAGGCTCCGTACCCGGCCCCACCGATCGGCGAGGAGTGACAGTGGGAAGGTCAGCAGGCCGACCATCAGGGCGACGATGCTGGTGAGCGACGCGAGTTGCGAATCCGACAGTGCCCAGTCCGCTTTCAGGAACGGGAAGACCGCGCTGAGTACCTGGCGCGACATGTAGTCCGAGAGCAGCAGTGCGAAGGTCAGCGCGAAGACCAACCAGGGGTATGCGGGCCGACGGCGTGGACGCTTCTCGTGTGCCGGATCGACGAAATTCGTTGTATCGTACGGAGATTCGAGGGCGAGTGCGGCGGAGGTGCCGATCGGGGTGGGGAGAATTCCCATAGGAGCTCCTCGGAGGAAAGGGGATGGGGCAGGACCCGAGCAGTTCCACGACTCTCGCGCGGAGAAGGGGGCGGCGGGGCGTGCACGCCGGTTTGCCATCGTCGTGGTGCACATCACAGTAGTGGGTGTGCGAGGTGTTCACTTATCCCGACGGGACACGGCTCTGTCCAATTCGGGACACTCAGGCTTCGGAGCGTTTGCGCCACTCTCGGGGAGTCATACCGAATCGGCGGGTGAACCAGCGTGAGAACCCGCTCGGGGCCGAGAACGACAACATCTCGGAGATCTCGGCGAAGGTGTGACGCCCGCTCGCCACCAGTCGCTGCGCGAGTTCGGCCCGGGTGTCGTCGACGACCCGGGTGAAGGTCTGCCCCGACCTGGCCAGGTGCCGGTGAACGGTGCGGCGATCCACACCGAGACTCGCCGACACCTGGTCGACCGAACAGCGCCCGGTCGGTAACAGCAGTTCGACGAGTTCCCGGACCCGCCGCTCGAGCACGGGGGTCTCGGATGCCGAGAGGTCGTCGAGGACCTGTTGCGAATAACTGCGGAGGACGGGATCGGAGAGGCGATTGGGTAGATCCAGATCGCCGGTGTACACAACGATTCCGGAATAGTTGCCGTCGAAGACGAGGGGAGCGTCGAAGACGCGACGGTGCGTGCTGTCGTCGCCGGGCCGGCCGTGTTCGAAACACACCGACACGGGCCGCCAGCGGTCGCCGAGCAGGTACTGCAGAAGTTGGTGGATGACGGCGACCGCAAGTTCCGTGGCCTGGCGCACGGGCATGGGTTCGCCCGGTTCGACGCGAAGCACGATCGTCGACAGTCCGTCACGCTCGGTGATGTCGATGAACAGCGCCTCGTTGTACGTGTGCTGGAAACGGATCAACATGCGCAGGGCGCTACGGGCGTTCGGCTCGTCGCGGATGGCCACGCTCAAGGGTCCGAGAGTCGACAGGCGTCGCCGTTCGGCGAGTCTCAGCGCGAAATCCTGGTGGGCGGTGACCGCAGCGGACAGTTCCAGCAAGCGGACGATCGACGCTGCCGGTACCCACCGGTCCTGCAGGTCGAGTCCGGACGGGTCCAGTTCGACGCTGCGCAACAGTTCGATCGGATCGGCCGAGAGCGAGCGGGCCAGTTCGACGAATCCCGTCAGTGTTGCGTAGCGCGCCAACGGCTTCGGCAGCGTCATCGCGCATCTCCTCGATTTCTCGGCGACCGGACAGGACTGTCCCCGAATGACAACGAATATGTCCCGTAGGGATAAGCATCCCGGACGCCCGCTCATTAGTGTCGTGTTATCGGCGTCACACCCCCTCCGCGGTAGCAGAACGCCCGACATCCAAGGAGAACACAGATGGCACACGCGATCCGCTTCCACGAGACGGGCGGCCCCGACGTCCTCGAATGGGAAACCGTCGAGGTCGGCGACCCCGGCCCCGGCGAAGTGCGGATCCGGCACGAAGCCGTCGGCCTGAACTTCGCAGACACCTACTTCCGCACCGGGCTGTACCCGGCACCGTTGCCGGCGGGAATGGGTGTCGAGGCAGCCGGCGTGATCGAGGCGGTCGGTCACGGTGTCACCGACTTCCGCGAAGGCGACCGCGTCACCTACACCGGAAGTCCGCTCGGGGCATACAGCACCGAACGGATCATGCCGGCCGAACACCTCATCGCGCTGCCGGACGCGATTCCCTTCGACACCGCGGCCGCGATGACCATGCGCGGCCTGACCGCGGCATACCTCCTGCGCCGCATCCATCCGCTCGGAGCGGGCGACACGGTCCTGCTGCATGCCGCAGCCGGGGGTGTCGGATTGATCTTCTGTCAGTGGGCGAAACGATTGGGAATCAACGTCATCGGAACCACGTCCAACGAAGCGAAGGCGGAGGTCGCTCGGTCCTACGGCTGTGCCGAGGTCATCGTCCACACCCGTGAGGACATCGCAGAACGCGTGCGCGAGCTGACCGACGGAGCCGGCGTGCCGGTCGTGTTCGACAGCGTCGGAGCCTCGACCCATCGTTCCTCGCTCGATTCCCTCGCCCGCCGAGGCCTGCTCGTCGCGTTCGGAACGGCGTCCGGCCCCATCCCACCGATCAGCGCCATGGACCTCGCGGTCAAGGGCTCGCTGTTCGTCACCCGGCCCGCGCTCGCGGACTACATCGCCGATCCCGTCGAGCGCGCCGAATTGGCGAACGAGCTGTTCGCACAGGTCGCCGCCGGAGACATCGAGATCGAGATCAACCAGAGATACGCACTCGCCGATGCCGCACGAGCACACCGCGACCTCGAAGCCGGCATCAGCGTGGGCTCGTCGGTGTTCTCGCTCTGACCTTCGCCCGATCCACCCCCCGTCACGCCCAGGAGACCGTCATGATCACCACCGACCACGCCCATGTCCGGGACGAGGCACGTCACCGATTCCCGATGGACGCACGACCGTTGACCGGCAGCATCGGCGCGGAACTGCACGGCGTAGACCTCGCCGAGGTGGCCCGCGACGACAAACGGTTCGCAGAATTGAAAGCCCTGCTGCTCGAACACAAGGTGCTGTTCTTCCGCGACCAGGACATGAGCCGGGCCGAGCACGTCGCCCTCGCCGAGCGTTTCGGTTCGCTCGAGGACCATCCGGTTCTCGGCAGCGATCCGGGACATCCCGGCCTGGTCCGCATCTACAAGGACCTCGACAGCCCACCGGAGGCGTTCGAGAACTCCTACCACTGCGATGCCACCTGGAGGGAGAACCCGCCCATGGGATCGGTGCTGCGATGCGTCGAAGGTCCGGCCGTCGGTGGCGACACCATCTGGGTGAACATGGCACTCGCCTACGAGCAGCTCCCGGGGCACGTGAAGGAACAGATCGCCGGGCTGCGCGCGCGCCACAGCATCGAGGCATCGTTCGGCGCGCGACTGCCGATCGACAAGCGACTCGCGCTGAAGGACCGGTTCCCGGACGCGGAGCACCCCGTCGTGCGCACCCATCCCGAAACGGGCGAGAAGGTCCTGTTCGTCAACAGCTTCACCACACACTTCACGAACTTCCATACGGCCGACAACGTCCGTTGCGGTATCGACTATGCACCCGGGGCGGGCGAGCTGCTCCGGTTCCTGCAGAGCCGGGCGACGATCCCCGAGTACCAGGTCCGGTGGCGATGGACGCCGAACAGCGTGGCGATCTGGGACAACCGGTCCACCCAGCACTACGCGGTCCAGGACTACTGGCCTGCCGTCCGGAGGATGGAGCGCGCCGGAATCGCCGGCGATCGTCCCTTCTGACTCCGAGAACTTCCTTTCCTCATCACGCACGACCCGATCCCCAGGAGACCACGATGCACTTCCACGACGATGCCTTGTTCCCCGAATGCCAGGAGAAGCTGGTCATCACCGCCGCCCCGTACGGACCCGAATGGGAACCGGAGGATTTCCCGGAAGACCTGCCGCTGACGATGGACGAGCACGTCCAGCAGGCGGTGGACTGCTACGAGGCCGGAGCCACGGTGCTGCACATCCACGTTCGCGAACTCGACGGCAAGGGCAGCAAGCGACTGTCGAAGTTCAACGAACTGCTCTCCCGCCTGCGCGAAGCGGTGCCGGACATGATCCTGCAGGTCGGAGGATCGATCTCCTTCGCGCCGGAAGGTGAAGGTGCCGAAGCGAAGTGGCTCTCGGATGATGTTCGGCACATGCTCGCCGAACTGGATCCCAAGCCGGACCAGGTGACCATCGCCATCAACACGAGCCAGATGAACATCATGGAGCTCATGACCGCGGACGACATCGCCGGCACCTCGATGGAGCGTCCGGAACTCGCGGTGACCTACCGGGAGATGACCGTGCCCGCCGGGCCGGAATGGGTCGAGGAGCACCTGCGACGCCTGCAGGCCGCCGGCATCCAGCCGCACTTCCAGCTGTCGTCGATCCCGCAGCTCGAGACCGTCGAACGCCTGATTCGACGCGGCATCTACACCGGTCCGCTGAACCTGACCTGGGTGGGGATCGGCGGCGGTTTCGACGGACCGAACCCGTACAACATCATGAACTTCATCCAGCGTGTCCCGGACGGTGCCTGCCTGACACTCGAAACCCTCATGCGTTCGGTGTTGCCGGTCAACACCATGGCCATCGCCATGGGGCTGCACACCCGCTGCGGCAACGAGGACACTCTCTGGGGGCGCAAGGGCCAGAGGATGACCTCGGTCGAGCAGATCCGGCAACTGGTTCGGCTCGCCGGCGAACTCGGCCGGGAAGTCGCCACCGGTAAGGAAGCCCGCGAGATCTACCGGATCGGCGAAACCTACCGCGACGCCGACGAGACGCTCGCCAAGCTCGGCTACGCCCCCAACCGCCGCCCCGGTCAGGTCGGCTTCACCCACCACAGCTGACACCCAGTGGCCCCCCCGCTCGGAAATGCACCGCGCCAAGAAAGTTTCGGAGAGATGAACGACGACACCGAACCGACCGTGATCATCGTGCCCGGTCTGCGCGACCACGTCGCCGACCACTGGCAGACACTGCTCGCCGATCGGCTCGACCGGGTGCGCACCGTACCCCCGCTCGACCACGACCGACTGAGCCTGGACGCACGGATCGCCGCGCTCGACGCGGTCGTCGGCGACGTCGACGGTCCGATCGTGCTGGTCGCGCACAGTGCCGGCGTCCTGATCGCCGTGCACTGGGCCCACACAGCGACCAGACCGGTTCTCGGTGCGCTGCTCGCAACACCGGCCGATATCGAAGAGCCGCTCCCCGAAGGGTATCCGACCACGGCCGACCTCGATCGAGGCGGTTGGCTCCCGATACCGCGTCGCCGCCTTCCCTTCCCGAGCATCCTTGCGGCGAGCAGCAACGATCCACTCGCGGACCGGTACCGGGTCGCAGGATTGGCGGAGGTGTGGGGGAGTCGATTCGTCGACCTCGGTGAGGTCGGGCATCTGAATCCCGCGTCCGGCTTCGGCGACTGGCCCGCCGCCGATCTGTTCCTGCAGGAACTGCTCCAGCGGTCCGGAGCGACAACGCGCGAGACCGCCCCCGTCCGAATCCTGAAAGCGAACCAGCGATGCTCAACCTGTCCGTTCTCCTGGAGGATTCCGCCCGCCGGTATCCCGACCGGGACGCCTTGGTGCTGGGGAACACTCGGATCGGCTACGGCGAACTCGACGCCCGAGCGAACCGGGTGGCCAACCTGTTGATCGCGCGTGGAATCGCGCCGGGCGACACCGTGGCGATGTCGATCCCCAACGTGCCGGAGTTCGTGATCGTCTACTACGGCATCCTCAAGGCCGGCGCCGTCGTGGTGCCGTTGAACATCATGCTCAAGGGACCTGAAATCGCCTACCATCTGCAGGATTCCGGCGCCCGGGCGTTCTTCTGCTCCGAAGGTGGACCCGACCTGCCCATCGGTGAATACGGTCGTGCCGGTTTCGCCGCAGCACCGAAGTGTCGCGACATGTTCGTCGTCGGCGGACTCGATGGTGCGGACAGTCTCGATACTGCGCTGGGGGAAGTATCGGATGTCCGCTCGTCGGTGGTACGTGATCCGCAGGACACGGCGGTGATCCTCTACACCAGCGGAACCACAGGAAAACCGAAGGGAGCCTGCCTTTCCCACTCGAACATGGTGACGAACGCGCTCACCGCGAACCGTCTGTTCGACAGCAGTCCGATGTGTACCGACACGTACCTGGTGACCCTGCCGCTCTTCCACTCCTTCGGCCAGACCGTGACCATGAACGCGGGACTGTCGGTAGGGGCCACGCTGGTTCTCCTGCCACGTTTCGATGCCCGCACCGCACTGACACTGATGATCGAGCAGGACGTCACCGTCTTCGCCGGGGTCCCGACGATGTACTGGGCTCTGCTCGATGCGGTGGACGAGACGGTCGACGTGCAGCGGATCGCCGCGACGATGCGCCGGGCGATCTCCGGTGGCGCCGCCCTGCCCGTCGACATCCTCACCCGCTTCTCCGAGCGCTTCGGTGTCCGGATCCTCGAGGGCTACGGGCTGTCCGAGACGTCTCCGCTCGCGTTGTTCAGCGATCCGGAACGCGACCCGCGGCCCGGATCGATCGGCGTCCCGGTCTGGGGAGTCGAGGCCCGCCTCGTCGATGCCGACTGGAACACCGTCACCGAAGTCGACACGGTCGGAGAACTGGCATTGCGCGGCCACAACGTCATGTCGGGATATCTCGGGCGGACGGATGCCACCGCCGAAGCGATGCGAGACGGCTGGCTGCGTACAGGCGACCTTGCTCGCAGGGACGCGGACGGCTTCTACTACATCGTCGATCGAGCGAAGGATCTGATCGTGCGCGGGGGCTTCAACGTCTACCCCCGCGAGATCGAGGAAGTACTGATCACCCACGAGGCAGTGTCGCTTGCAGCGGTCGTCGGCGTCCCCCACGAGGTGTACGGCGAGGAGGTCGGCGCATTCGTCATTCTCGAGGCAGGGGAGCAGACCACGGAAGAAGAGTTGATCTCCTGGTGTCGAGACCGGATGGCAGGATACAAGTATCCGCGCTCGATCGAGATCGTCACGACGCTTCCGACGACCGCGACGGGAAAGATCCTGAAGCGCGAACTCGTCACCACGGTACGGACAGGCGCGGTATCGACGGGCACGGGATCGACGAGTCAGGGATCGCCGGATGTCGGGTGAGGTGACGTCGGCGCCGCAGGACGTCGTGCGGCCGGAGTCGACGCCGAGGGGTGTGCGTCCCCGCGCGGCTGCCCTCGTCGCGGGTATCGGGGTGTGCGCGGCCGGCGCTGCAATCGCGATCGTGCTCGGCCGACTGCTCCCCGCCGTGAACCCGATGCTGATCTCGATCGTGCTCGGAGCGCTGGTGGCCAATCTGATCCCTGTCCCGGCGTGGATCGGCCCCGGCGTCGACTTCTCCGCCAAGCGGCTGCTGCGCCTCGGCATCGCCGTGCTCGGCCTTCAACTGGTCTTCCACGACATCCTCGCCCTCGGGTGGGGTGTCATCGCCCTCGTCGTGATCATCGTCGCGGCAGGGATCACGGGGACGATGTACCTGGGCCGGGTCCTTGGGTTGTCGTGGACGCAACGTGTCCTCATCTCGTGCGGATTCTCGATCTGCGGCGCCGCGGCGGTCGCTGCCGCCGACGGAGTCGTCGACGCAAGGCGCAACGAGGTGATCACCTCGATCGCGTTGGTCGTCGTCTTCGGCACACTGATGATCCCCGGTGTTCCGCTGCTGGTAGGAGTGCTGGGGATGGACGACCGGCAGTCCGGCATCCTCGCCGGCGGGGCGATCCACGAGGTCGCGCAGGTCGTCGCCGCCGGCGGCATGATGGGTGGCGGAGCCCTCGCCGTCGCCACCGTGGTCAAGCTCGCCCGCGTCCTGATGCTGGCCCCGGTGATGGCATATCTGGGCGTGGTCCGTCGACGGCGCGGTCGCGAGGAGGGCGCCCACGAGGACACGATCGGGCGGCAGCCGCCGCTGGTGCCGGTGTTCGTGATCGGATTCCTGGTAGCTGTGGCGGTGCGGTCCTCCGGCGTGCTGCCCGACGTCGTGCTCGAACAGGCCGCGCTCGTGCAGTCGGCGTTGTTGACCACGGCCATGTTCGGCTTGGGCCTCGGGGTTCGTGTGGGACTGCTGCGCTCGATCGGACTACGACCGTTCGTAGTCGCTGCTGCCTCCACGCTGTGGGTGATGCTGATCGCCCTCGTCGGCGCCCTCCTGCTGAGCTGAACGGTCCGCGTCCGGCTTGCCGGCACAGCGGAACGTTCGGTGTCGCAGAGTTCTCTACCGGCAAAACACCTCTCGCCCGCGCACGATCGTGCCAAGCTCGGAAGTGGTGGTCGGTCCTCGACCCGAGAAGTTCGTCCGGCCCGCAAGGTCGGCTGTCCGGGCGCGCAGGAACGATTGCGAGGTCGAGTCGATGGCCGAGGAACACGAATCGCACCGGGGCCCGGTATCCGCCGACGCCCGCTGGTGGGCGTGGACCGCTGTCGTGGTGCTGATCGTCGCGATCGTGCTTCCGGTCGCCGAAGCCGGTCTGCGTGGTGTCCTCGCGCTGCTGCTGGTCGCGGTGGCCGGTGCAGCCCTGGCCGTTGCCGGGGCCTACTGGTTCCTCACCCACCGGGGGGTGGTCCGCGCGGTGGCTCTGACCGTGACCGTCCTCGTGCCGGTGGTCGTGGTGGTCGTCTTCGCACTGTCGGGTCACCTGTGGGTCGCTGTTGTGTCGGTGCTGCTCGTCGCCGTGGCGGTCGCATGCGGACGCCGCGCCCTACGAGGCGATCGCGTGAATCCGCAGCCGGAATTCCCGGCCGTTTCCGTGCACCATCCGTTCTTCGTGATGAATCCACGCTCGGGCGGGGGCAAGGTCGTCCGTTACGACCTGCAGCGCAAGGCCGAGGAACTCGGCGCCGAAGTGGTGTTGCTGAGCGGACCGCAGCAACTCGACGTCACCGAACTGGCGGAGAAGGCCGTCGAACGAGGGGCGGACCTGCTCGGCGTCGCGGGTGGCGACGGAACACAGGCCCTCGTCGCGGCGGTCGCAGCGGAACACCGACTTCCGTTCGTGGTGATCAGCGCCGGAACCCGGAATCATTTCGCTCTCGACCTCGGGCTCGACCGGGAGGATCCCGCTGCGGGTCTGGACGCCCTCCGTGACGGGGTCGAGCTGCGCGTCGATCTCGGCCGGATCAACGAGCGGCCGTTCGTCAACAATGCGTCCTTCGGGGTCTACGCAGAGGTGGTGCGGAGCCCTCAGTACCGTGCCGACAAGACGGCGACGGTGCTGCAGATGCTGCCCGATCTGCTCGGTGAGCAGGGCAGGCCGGGTCTGCGGGCGCACATCGACACCGAGACCGTCGAGGGACCTCAGGCGGTGTTGGTCAGCAACGGTCCGTACGCCTTCGACGACCTGGCAGGAATGGGCCGCCGGCCCCGCCTGGACAGCGGCCGGCTCGGTGTCGTCGCGATCTCGGTCTCGAACGCACGCCAGGCGGTGGGCCTGTTCCGTCGCACCCACAACCGAGGCCTGTTGCAGCGCACCGCCACAGAAGTGGTCGTCGATGCGGACGTACCGGAGATTCCGGTCGGAGTCGACGGTGAGTCGGTGATGCTGTCGACACCCGTCCGATGCACGATCTCCACCGGAGCGCTACGAGTTCGTGTTCCCCGCAACCGTCCGGGAGCGCGTGTGCCGCCCCCGCACCTCGATTCCGTTCGGTTGCGGAAGATATTGTGGCCGAATTGAACTCTTCGGATCTCACATTCCGGCGCATCCTACGACTTCAATGAAGGGATGTGCAGATGGATGGCGTATACCGGTGATCCCGTCCTGATGGACGACCTCCTGTTCCGGCCGGTGCACTCCCTGATCGACCAGAGCCTGCATTCCAAGATGGGCGCAACTACCACGAACGGGGACGGCTTCGGCATCGGCTGGTACGGAGAGGGCCCGAGGCCGGCATTGTTCAAGTGCATCGAACCCGCCTGGAACGAGAGCAACCTCCGCGAGCTCGCCACGCAGATCCGTACGCCGTTGATGTTCGCGCATGTCCGCGCCTCGACGGGAACTCCGGTGCAGCGCACCAATTGCCATCCCTTCCGCTACGAGAACAGGTTGTGGATGCACAACGGGGCGGTGCACGGATTCCACCTCATGAAACGGGACCTAGCGATGGCCGTCGATGCGAGTCTCTACGACGCGATCCGGGGATCGACGGATTCCGAGATGCTGTTCTACCTCGCGCTCACCTTCGGCCTCGCCGACGACCCGTTCACCGGCGTCGCGAAGGCCGTCGGTTTCGTGGAGGACATCGGAGCCTGCATGGGCATCGAGAATCCCATGCAGGGAACGATCGCCACCACCGACGGCAGCAGCGTCTGGGTGTTCCGGTATTCGACGGAGCGAAAGACACGCTCGTTGTTCTACTCGGCCGACATCAAGGCGATACGGGCGCAGCATCCCGAAGTGGAAGTGCTGTACCAGCTGGGAGACGACACCCGCTTCGTGGTGTCCGAACCCCTTCGGGATCTCGAAGGGGCCTGGCTGGAGGTTCCCGAGTCGAGCGCGGGTGTCGTTCGGGGGAGCGACCAGGAGTTCCGGCCGTTCGCGCCGATCTCACCCGTGCGCTCGATGTGATCACGACGAGTTTCTCGCTACCGGTCGGTCAACCGATGGACCACCCGGGGGTGTGGTGCGCCCGGCGCCATTCATGTTCCCATTCCTGCATTCGGTGGTGCTCGTTGTACCGATGTATGCCGTACCAGAACCCGACCCCGCCCACCAACGCGGCCGCCCACACGGCTATCGCTGTGAGCACGGCCGTAGTGGCGCTGTCCGTCCCGCTGTGGGGAGCATCGACCGGGACGCCACTGGGGTCCACCCACAGGTCGATCGTCGCGCCGGGTTGCGCGTCGAGCGGCCGACTCAGCCGACCGGTGTGGGTGTGCCCGTCCACATTCCACCGCACCCACCGGAGTTCGGCCTGGTCGACGGCCGGCGGGAGCGGTGGGGCGGTCTCCGGCGCCGCGGCAACGGTGGGGGCGCTGTCCAGAACGGTTGCTTCGACCTGACGGTGGGTGTGGATGTCCTGGCGGGCCTGCTCGACCAGCGTGCCGTAGGTGACGGTGCCGACGGTGGCTGCCAAAGGCACCATCATCACCACGAAGACGACCACCACGAGAGCTGCCGTCGACTCGAGCCGGTCGCGACGGCGCAGCAGCGGGCTCCGGTGCCAGGGCGCGCGCCGCCACAATCGCACGGAGCACGACGGCCCGGTGGTCATCATCGGCTCGGCATCTCGCCGCGCCCCGGGGTGTCTTGTTCCAGGGCACGAGTCTGGAGCTGCTCGAATTCGACTGTGGTGATCGCCCCGGACTCGTGCAGCGCCTTCGCGTCGGCGATCTGATCGACGGCGGATCTGCCGGCTGCCTGCCGGATGTACTGGTCGGTGGCGTGTCGGGCGGCGAGTTGAGCCTCTCGGGCCCGGATGGCCATGTCCTGTCCGCGCACGATCAGGTAGAGCAGAGCGCTGAAGAAAGGAATCAGGATCAGGGCGATCACCCAGACGGCTTTGCCCAGCCCGGACACAGTGTGGTCGCGGAACAGATCCGTCAGGATCAGGAAGAACACGAGCAGGTACGCCACGAAGGCGAACACGATGATCGTGTACCACAGGAGATCCCAGAACGAGTCCATGATGTGCACCTCCGGTGAAGGGACCGGCGAGACAGGCCGAGAAGTTCGGAGTGGTCTGGCCGCGGGGGAGAGTACGTCTTTCTGCCACCGCACCGCCGTAGCTAGGGCACCGCGGCTTTCGGCTTTTCGACCAGGTCGAGCAGACGTTGGCGGGCGAGGCGTTCGCCCAGCTCCGGCAGAGCCGGCGCCGGAATTCCTCGCAGGTCCTCCAGACAGCTCGCAACCACTGCCTCGATCCGATACCGCGGGAGGTGGCCCTCGAACTCGGCGGCAAGCCGATCCGCGATCTGACTGTCGGGTGTGGCGCGCACAGTGCTCATCTCGAGTCCTGCGTTCTCTGGTCGCCGAAGTCGAGAACGACGGTGTCACCGCGTTCGATCGTCCGGTCACCGACCTCGTGGTACGGGGCAGCGCTGTCGGTCCGGACACGACGACGGTGAATCGTCCTGCTCGTGCCCGAATCGGCGTGACAACGCTGCCGGCTCCGCTGCAATCACAATTCTGCGAGGGCGTCGCGCAAGGGCTCGCCGCTCGATCGGTCCCCCAGCATCGATATCATCGACACGGTCGCTTCCCACACCGGGCGCTCATCGCCCTCTTTCGCCGAATTGTGCGCCTGCTCGGTCGGACACTGCAACATATTCCGGTAAATTCGATCGTCGATTCAGCAACGACGGGGCGCACAACGTATCAATTGTCGCAACGCGACGTATTCGGGTGCTTTTATGTCCGAACGCGAGTCGTGGTTCGGAGTTGTCGAAGTGGTTCACATGCCGACGCGTCGCGGAACGGCTTTCCTTGTCACGCCGGCGCCGACGGGTGCAGTGCGGAAACGGTGTCAGAGCAGTCCTGGTGCGGCTCCCGGTGCCGCGGGCGGCGCGTCGGGTTCACGCATCATCCGGAAGGAGTTCAGCAGTCCGAGCAGTCCGGTGAGGATCGGCACGAGCAGCGCGGCCTGCAGCGCGACGGGACGGGCGTCGGTGTTGATGCGGATGATCTCGTCGCGGATCTCGGGTGGCCGGCCGGCGAGCAGGTCCTGGAGTTGCGTATTGCTCATGACCTCGGCGTCCTCCTCGAGGACCTGCGCGATGTGTTGCTTCTCGTCGGGCGGCAGGACGGTGCTCGACTGCGTCATGGCGGTGAACGTGAGGGACAAGGTGGCCAGCATGACGGCCCCGGCGAAGGCCAGCCCGAACGACAGCCCGAACGACCCGGCCGCGGAATTGGTGCCCGCGGCCTCACTGACCCGCTCCTCCGATATCGGGGCGAGGGTGTAGTTGTTCAGTTGCGAGACCAGCAGTCCCAGCCCGGCGCCGGCAACGACGAGTGGTGCCAGCAGCGCCCACCCGAAGTCCGCGCGGGGTACCAACGGGAGCAGCACGGCGACGCCGACGGTGACGAGCAGGAACCCCCACCGAATGATGACTGCGGGACGGCGATTGCCTGCCTTGTTCCCCGCGAGCAGAGCGACGGCGAACATGCTCAGCGACAGCGGTGCGAGTGAGAGACCGGCCTGCATGGCGTTGTACTCGAGCACCATCTGCAGATAGATGGGCAGCGCGATCATCGTCCCGCCCAACGCGATCTGCTGAAGCATCTGCCCGGTGACGCCGAGCCGGAACACCTTCGACCGGAACAGGCCCGGGTCCAGCAGGGCGGGCTCGCCGCGCCGTGTGCGGCGGATCAACCAGTAGGTGAGAGCGGTGAGCGCGGCAGCGCCTGTGAGCAGCAGTGCCGCGACCGCGTCGCCGCCCTCCTGCCACACCAGGATCCCGAGCACGATCCCACCCATGCCGACGACCGACAGCACGGCTCCGATCGGGTCCACGCCGCGCGGCCCGGTGTACGGCACGTCCCGGACGAGCCCGATGCCGGCCAGTACCACCGCGATGATCACCACTTCCAGGGCGAACCCGACCCGCCACGACAGATAGGTGGTGACGAAGCCGCCGAGTAATGGGCCGACTGCAGCGGCGATCGCAGCTGCCGCGCCGACGAGTGCGTAGACCTTCTTCTGAGCGGCGCCGTGGAAGTTGCCGTGTACCAGTGACTGCATGGCAGGCAGCAGCAGTGATGCGCCGATCCCACCGACCACCGCCCACAGGAGGATCACCACGGTCAGTCCCTGGGCGAGGGTCATCGCCGCAGCGCCCGTCGCGTAGCCGAGCAGTCCCAGCACGTATGCGCATTTGCGACCGATCAGGTCACCGATCTTGCTGCCGATCAGAATGAACGCCGCCGAGACCAGCGCTTCGAGCGCGATCGCGGACTGCACACCGCTGACGGTGGTGCCGAGGTCGCGCACCACCGCCGAGATCGACACGTTCATCAGTGACGTGTCGACGACAAGGACGAACATCGCCATCGCGAGAAGCACGGCGAGCAACCGACGTCGGCCGGAGAGCTGACCTTCTTCGGCGGAAGAGATCCCGTCGGCCATGGCAGATCACCACCTCACTGTCGTGGACCGGCGGCGATCCGGCCGGTCGACCAGTGCTGATCAGACAGTAGGCCCCCCGAGCGCCCCTCACATCCGGAAGTCGACAGCGCGGCAAACTTGAAAATGCAGCGCCTACAGCAGATCGGACGTACAACCCTTTACGATGCGCCGCGTCGCGTCGGCAACCACCTCGGTGAAGGAACCCTGCTCTCGAGAATGCGACGTTGTCTGATCGCGCCATTGCCCGAGCAGTGCTCCGAGCGCCGTTCCGCCGGCCGTGGGGCCGACGAGGCCGATGCCCACCGGCGGGAAGAGTGCGGCCACCACTCCCGCGGACAGACCCCAGCCGAGACCGACCGCCGCGCCCTGACGGGTGGGGTGCTCGTACTTGCTCACGTCCTACCTTCCGACCTCCGGAATCGTGGGCGGAAGAACGGAATCGAGAAGCGTAGGTTCGGAGAGTTCACGTTTCACCGCCTTCTCGACGAGGAGCGGAACGAAGTCTCGAACCCTGCTCGTGGCGAATCGGCGATAGACGCCGTACACCGCACGTGCGATGTCGTCGGGAGGAACGAGCGGATATCGAACGATCAGGCGTTCGGTCACCTGCTGGATCTGACGGAACTCGTCGTCACCGCTCATCGGCCAATCGTGACGTCGGCCCCGAGATCCGTCAAGGCTCGAAACGGCATCGGATGCACCGCTTCCGGGCACGATTCGACAACACCTGCGGCACGTGGTGACCGGTCCGCGTCCATCGCTCCGAACCGATCGTTCTCCCACGAACGTGGGGTCGGAGGCGGACAATGGGTGGACGTCCGAGGGAGAACCGTGGGACACAAGACGGGGCACGAGAAGCACCGGAAGAGATCGCCGGAGAAGTCGCTCACCGCGCGTTCCGATTCCGGCGCCCTTCGTCCCCCCGGTCCACCGCAGCAGGGCGCATCGCCGGTCCGCGAACCCATGAAGAACAAGGAGTACCGTCGCCTGCTCCGTCCGTTGCACGCAGAACTCGTCGCCGTGCAGGAATGGGTGAGATCGTCCGGAGTTCGTATCTGCATCCTGTTCGAGGGCCGCGACACCGCAGGTAAGGGGGGTGTCATCAAGGCGATCACGGAACGAGTGAGTCCCAGGGTCTTCCGCGTCGTGGCGCTGCCCGCACCCACGGAGCGTGAACGGTCTCAGATGTACATCCAGCGCTACGTACCCCACCTACCTGCCGGAGGCGAGGTCGTGATCTTCGATCGCAGTTGGTACAACCGCGCCGGCGTCGAACGAGTGATGAACTTCTGCACGGAGGAGGAGGCACAGCATTTCCTCCAGATGATCCCGACGGTCGAACGCGCGATCGTGGACTCCGGCATCATCCTTCTGAAGTACTGGCTGGAAGTGGGCCAGGAGCAACAGACGCTGCGCCTGCAGAGTCGCATCGACGATCCTCGGAAGACCTGGAAGCTGTCGAATCTGGATCTGGAGTCGTACACACATTGGTACGACTACTCCCGGGCACGGGACGAGATGTTCCACTTCACCGATACCGGCTGGGCCCCTTGGTATGTCGTCGACAACGACGACAAGAAACGTGGCCGGCTCAACGTCATCGCCCATCTGCTCGACCGGATCCCCTACGAGCCGCTCGAGCGCCCCGATCTGGTTCTGCCGCCGCGACAGGACGCCGATGGGTACACGGCGCCGACCCAACCTCTTCACTGGATACCCACGCTCTACTGAGGCTCTTCCGGTAGGGAAGGACGAACCGCGATGGCCACTACGAGATCCGGACCGGACCGAGCGAAGATCCTCGTCCCCGATCGAGAAGAACCGTCCTGGTATGCCACGGACGCCGCCGACGTGATCGCAGCGCTGTCCTCCGACGAACGATCCGGTCTCACGACGGCCGAGGCGGACGAACGTCGCCGACGTTTCGGACCCAATACGATCGTGTCCGAACCCGCACCGTCCACGTGGACGATCGCACTGCGGCAGGTACGGGATCCGATGAACCTGATGTTGATCGCCGTGACGGCGGTGAGCATCGTGATCGGGGAGATCTCCACCGCTCTCGTCGTCGTCGTCCTGGTCGCACTCAATGTGGTACTGGGCACGCGGCAGGAAGTGAAGGCCCGTGCAAGCGTGGACGCCCTCGCGAGAATGCAGACTCCACAGGCGCGAACGATCCGCGACGGAGTGTTGAGCGAGATCGGGGCCACCGACCTGGTGCCGGGCGACATCGTGCAACTCGAAGCCGGCGACCTCGTGCCCGCGGACGGACGTGTGATCACGTCGGCGACACTCGAGACGCAGGAAGCAGCGCTCACGGGAGAAAGTGCGCCGGTTCCGAAGGACCCCGCGACCCTTCCTGTCGGTGACGTCCCCCTGGGCGATCGCTCCGACATGCTGTTCCAGAACACATCCGTCACTCGTGGTACCGCCAGGATGGTGGTGACGGAGACGGGCATGGACACCGAAATGGGCCGGATCGCATCGATGCTGTCGGCGGTTGCTCCGAGCAGGTCACCGTTGCAACGCGAACTCGACTCGCTGACCCGACTGCTCGGGGTCATCGCCTGGACCGCGGTTGCCGTCATCGTCGTCATCGGCGTGATCCGCGGGCAAGATCTGACCACGGTGCTGTTGCTGGGCATCGCCATGGGGGTGTCGGCGATCCCGACCGGCCTGCCGACCTTCGTGCAGGCGATGCTCGCTTTCGGTGCCCGGCAACTCGCCGAAGCGAAGGCCGTCGTCAAGAACCTTTCCGATGTCGAGACCCTCGGTGCCACGAACGCGGTCAACTCGGACAAGACCGGTACGCTCACGATGAACCAGATGACCGTGCGCTCGTTGTATTTCCACACCCGGTGGTACACCGTGGACGGTGAGGGATACAGCAAGGCCGGGCGGATCACGCGTGCCGCCGGCGACGAGCTGCCCGACTTCACTCTTCTCGCATACGGATTGTGCCTCGACAGCGATGCCACGGTCTCCGACAGCGGAGTGGTCGTCGGAGATCCCACAGAGGCAGCTCTGGTCGTGCTCGCCGCCAAACTCGGCATCGACGCTCCGCTCACCCACCGGTCGTATCCCCGCGTCGCCGAAGTGCCGTTCGACTCGGCGTACAAGTTCATGGCGACGTTCCACCACCTGCCGGTCGACGGTGCCACGCGATTCGTCGAGCTCGTCAAAGGCGCCCCGGACGTGGTTCTGGCACAGTGCGGCAGCGCCTTCCGTCCGGGACGACGAGCGGCGCCACTCGACGAGGCTCGTGACGAGATCGTCGCGGCGAACCGAACCCTGTCCGAAAAGGGACTGCGGGTCCTGGCATTCGCGGCCCGTATCGTCGACGGGCAGGAGGAAGCGGTGCGGGCCGACCCGATGTCGTTCGTGGAGGATCTCACCTTCGTCGGGATGGTCGGCATCATCGATCCGCTTCGGCCCGAAGCGATCGAGGCGGTGCGCACCGCGCACGCGGCAGGTATCGATGTCCGCATGATCACCGGCGATCATGCGATCACAGCCTCCGCGATCGGTGCCGAACTCGGTCTCGGACCGGGCGTCGTCAGCGGACCCGACCTTCGCGCGATGCCCGACGAGACTCTGGCGGCAGAACTTCCGAACCTGCACGTGTTCGGTCGGGTTACTCCCCAGGACAAACTCCGACTCGTCGATCTCATGCAGAAGGGCGGCGCGGTCGTCGCGATGACCGGAGACGCCGTCAACGACGCCGCAGCTCTGAAGAAGGCCGACATCGGAGTTGCGATGGGGTCGGGCAGCGAAGTGACGAAGCAGGCCGGAAGAATCGTGCTGACCGACGACAACTTCGGGACGCTGGTCACTGCGATCCGTCTGGGACGCAACATCTACGAGAAGATCGTGTCGTACATCCGGTACCAGATGTCGAAGCTGTTGTCGCTCGTACTGCTCTTCCTCGTCGCGAGCATCTTCGACATCAACGACGGCGTCGCCCTGACCCCGTTGATGGTGCTGTTCCAGCACTTCTTCATCACGTTGTTCCCGGTGGCCGTCATCATGCTCGACCCGCCCTCGCCGGATCTGATGAGCAAACCGCCTCGCGACCCGAACACGCCGATCGCCAACAGGGCAGCCTTCGTACAGTGGTCGGTCTACGGAACCCTCCAGTTCGCCGTTGCACTCGCGGCGATGCTCCTCGCTCCCGGTGGGATGAGCACGACGGAGCCGACCGTGGCGATGACGACCGCGTTCGTCGTGTTGTCGTTCGGATCCGTTCTCGCAGGACTGTCCATGCGACGCGATCCGGAATCCGGATTCTCCGCCCCGATCGTGGGTGCCCTCCGGATCCTGTCGATTCCGGTGGTGGTCACGGTGCTCGCCGTCGAGTTGGACTTCCTTCAGGACCTCCTCATGACGACGTCGCTGACAGGTGCTCAATGGCTGGTCTGCATCGGCTGGTCGGTGATCATTCCCGTCGTGGTGGAAGCGGAGAAGGCGATCCGGCGTCGCCGACGCACACCGGACCTGTCGATTCCCGCTCCGATGGCGGTTGCTCCTGTGCGTGCTCACTGAGGCCGGTCATGTCACGGATCGAGGGCCTGGGGACGCTTCCCGGAATTGTCACGGCTCGTGCCTACCGTCGTGAGTGGTTGAGACCGGACATCACCGCCGGCCTCGTGCTCACCGCGCTGCTCATCCCGGCCGGGATGGGCTACGCCGAAGCTGCCGGATTGCCCGCCTATGCCGGGCTCTACGCGACCATCGTTCCGCTCCTGGCCTATGCGGTGGTCGGTCCGTCGAAGATCCTCGTCCTGGGGCCGGATTCATCGCTCGCACCACTCATCGCTGCGGCCGTTCTACCACTCGCCGTCGCGAACGATCCGGAGAGCGCGCTGGTCTTCGCCGGGGTCCTCGGCGTGCTCGTCGGCGTGATCCTGCTCGTCGGAGGTTTCCTCCGCCTCGGCTTCGTCACCGAACTGCTGTCCAAACCGATCCGGTTGGGTTACCTGAACGCCATCGCACTCGTCGTCATCGTCGGACAACTTCCGAAACTGCTCGGCTTCTCGGTCGACGCACCGGGTCTCCTGGGTGAGATCCGAGAAATCGCAGAGACCGTCACGAACGGTGGGATCGACCCCGTCGCAGCCGGTATCGGGGTCGCCTCCCTCGCGGTCATCGTGGGATTCCGCTTGTGGTTGCCGAGGATCCCGGGCGTCCTGGTCGCGGTCGTCGCAGCGATCATCGCCTCAGCTGCACTCGATCTCACCGACGACATCGGGATGGTAGGTGCACTGCCCGCGGGACTCCCGCTCCCGTCGTTCGGCGGGGTCGAGTGGTCGGACGTCGCCCGTCTCGTCGGACCTGCAGCCGGTATCGCGCTGATCGCTTTCGCCGACACCGGAGTGCTCTCCCGCACCTTCGCCGCGCGACGGGGTGAGAACGTGAACGGGAGCACGGAGATGAAAGCGGTGGGCGTCGCGAACATCGCCGGGGGACTGTTCGGAGGGTTCCCGATCTCCGCAAGCGGATCTCGGACGCCGGTCGCCGAGCAGAGCGGCGCGCGAACCCAATTCGCGTGTGTCGTGGGAGCGCTGGCAGTTCTCGTCTTCGTTCTCGTCGCTCCGGGGTTGACCACCTATCTACCCGATGCGACGCTCGGCGCCGTGGTGATCGTCGCCGCCACCGCCCTGGTCGATGTCCGGGGAATGGTCCGGATGTGGCAGATGAGCACGGTCGAGTTCGGGCTGGCCGTCGCGGCCTTCCTCGGGGTCGCTCTGGTGGGGGTGCTGCAGGGCATCGTCGTCGCGATCGGTCTGTCCTTCGTCTCGGTGGTCGCGCGCGCCTGGCAGCCGTACCGCACCGAGCTCGTGCGGACCGCCGATCGTCCGGGATTCCACGACGTCGAGCGTCATCCCGAAGGCAGTCGTATCCCGGGTCTGGTGATCGTCCGGTTCGACGCCCCGCTGTTCTTCGCCAACGGGGAGATCTTCGATCAGTACGTGCGGTCGGTGGTGGCCCGAACCGAAGCGCCTGTCGAATGGGTGGTCATCGCGGCCGAACCGATCACGGGACTCGACACGACCGCCGTCGACGAACTCGTCGACCTCGACGCCTATCTGGAAGGAAACGGCATCCGCCTCGTGTTCGCCGAGATGAAAGGGCCGATCAAGGACCGGCTCATCAGATTCGGGGTGGGCGACAGATTCGACCCGAGCCGGTTCCATCCGACCCTCGAGGACGCTGTCGACGCCTTCATCGGCAGGACCGGTAGCGGCAACGATCAGGTCGTCGGTTGATCCTCGGTCGCCGGTCGGTCCTCCACGGTGCGGGCCGGCCTGATCACCAGCTCGAGGGCGAGCAGTACCAGAACAGCACCCAGCACGATGAACGCGACCACCAGACCTGTCGGGTAGCGCCAGAACATCACGAGCAGTGCGGCCACTCCGATGACGACCGCCCGGATCGCGACGCGGGCACGGAAGGCCGCTTCTTCGAACGCATTCGGCGGGCGGGGCCGACGTAGCCGCTGGACGGCATCGAGGCTGCGGCCGAACCCACGCCGAACGGTCCGGGCGGAGGACGAGCCACCGGTGAGGTAGGCACCGAGAGCGATCACCAGTCCGAGCACCGCGACCGCCCGAAGGCTGGTCCGCAGCGGCATCAGCACGGCATCGATGATGGCTGCTGCCGCCTCCGGCGACAGGACGTCGGGCGGGACATCGTCGAGATACAACGACCGGACGATGATGAGCGCGACCGCCAGAACGAACATTCCTACGACCAGTGCGAGGCCGACCAAGGCGAGTGCGCGTAGGCGACGGCCCGGCGGCGCGACGGCGACTGCGCCGGCAGCAGCGGCGAGGGTGATCCAGGGCAGCACATCCGAAATGTTGTCGAGAGTGTTCACGGCTCGCTGCGCCCGGACCAGTTCCGGTGATCGGAACAGGACCAACTGCTTGTCGACACTCGGGATCTTCTCCGCGAACGTGAAACCGCGGTCGAGGAGACGGCCCTTCACGTTGTCGATCACCGTGCCGAGCGAAATGCTCACCGTGCCCGAATCGTCGACCGTCACCGACGACGGCCCGACGTCGCCGGTCACCACCGCGACCAATGCGTCGTGGGCGGCGCGGTGGGCCTGGATCCACAGATCCTCGAACTGCTCGCTCTGCACCAGTGACAACACTGTCTCGTTGACGAAGTTCCGCGCCTGTCCGGTGATCACCGGTGCCAGTCCCTCGACGGCGCGGTCGACGCGCGGCGCGTTCTCCGTGGCCGGAACGGCGTCGGTGAGAGCGACCAGAGCGTCGGTCGTCAGACCTTCGACGTCGACGCGTGTGAAGATCTCGTCGGTGACGGAATTCGCGATCTGCGTCTGGATGGCGGGGTTCGAGCCCAGCGGGGCGACGGTTGTCACGTACCGGTCGGTGTCGAGGATCTCGCTGCGCACGAACCGTGCGGTGACCGAGAGGACGGCCAGGACCGCGACCAGCACGGCGAGCAGTGCAACGGCAGCCCAGCGCCAGCCGTGTCTCGCGGGCCGCGGCTCGGGAACGGGCTCCACCCCGACAGCGGCTCGTTCCCGAAGCGCAGCGACTTCTGCACGCAACCGATCGAGTTCGGCGCGCTCGTCGTCGTCCAGTCGGTCGGGTCGGGGACCTTCACCGCCCGTGCCGATGTTTGTGGTCATCCCTGCATCGCCCCCTTTCGGGGCCGGACCCATTATGCGCTGTTGCCGACAACTCCGGTTGGAATTTGGATCCTGTTCCCTTCAGAAGTCGACTTCGAGTGGTCATACTCGACAGGAGGGGATCTGTTGTCGACGACACCGACGGAAGTCCACTCCCGGCTTCCGCCAACGATCTTTCATCGAAAAGAGGCTTCAGGTGACCGATTCGGATATCGACGAGATGGGCCCGGTCGACTATCTCGTCATCGAATTCCCCGCCGACCGACCACCGAACGGTTCTGCTCTACCGCTGCTGCTCGACCTCGTCGAGCGAGGCATCATCCGGGTGCTCGATCTCGCGTTCGTCCGTAAGGACACCGACGGTTCGGTCGCCGGGATCGACATCTCCGAGGTCGGGCTCGAAGGAGAAGTCGACGTGACGTTGTTCGCGGAGGCGTCGTCGGGCCTGCTCGGCGACACCGATTTCGACGAAGCGGGGGCTGCGCTCGAACCCGGCTGCTCGGCGGCCGTGCTCGTCTACGAGAACACCTGGGCTGCTCCGCTGGCGCGGGCACTGCGTCGCAACGGCGCCGAACTCGTCGCGTCCGGGCGTATCCCGGTCCAGAGCATCCTGGCTTCGCTGGAGAAGCTCGACGTCGAAATGTGACTCGAGCGAACGAAATACACGAGGAGATCGACATGCCAGGACTACTCCGCGGGGTGGCTCGCACCGCAGTCGTAGCCGGGACGGCGACGGCCGTCTCCAACCGCGTCTCCCGTCGGCAGGGAGAACGATGGGCATCGCAAGGCCAGGCCGGCTACGGGCGCCCCGCACAGTACGCACCCGGACCCGAACCCATGCCCGCGCCGCCTCCGGGTGGAACGGACCGCATCGCCGCGCTGAAGGATCTCGCAGAATTGAAGGCCCAGGGTGTGCTCACCGAGGCCGAGTTCGAGAGGGAGAAGGCGCGAATTCTTGCATCCTGAGCCCGAGTCCGGCCTCTGCGTCGAGCGGACACGACCGCTCCCACGCGGCGGCGACGGGTCGAGGAACGAGCTTCATGGGCGACTGGAGGTGCCGTCAGCTCTTCGGGCACGACGTCGACGTCGGGGAGGTCGAGCCGGAATACTGGTCGACCTCCCCGACGTCGACCTGAGATCGTAACGGTGAAGCACTGCATCTGTTGAGAGAGAGCGTATTCCGTGTGTCTCCGGCCCTATCCTCGCGACATGGTCGTCACTGGGCTCCGAAGGCGGAAGGCGTGGCACTCGAGGTCGCGGGAAGGAACGCGGACGCGACGAGTCCGACGAGCCCGATGCACGCCAGCACGATCATCGCGGCCGCATACGACCGGTCCGGCGTGGCGAGACCGACGACGAGGACGGTGCCTGCCACGGCGGTGCCCAGGGACGAACCCAGATTGGACACGCACCGCGACAAGCCGGAGATTTCACCCTGCTGTTCCTCCGGGAACGCCGACTGCACGACGTTCACGGACGGAGTGAGCATCGCACCCAGTCCGACGCCGATGAGCAACAGGCCCGGGGCGAACGCCCATGCGCTGGTCCATGCACGGACCAGCAGGAGCAGAACCACGATGCCGCCGAGGGTGACGACGAAGCCGCTCATGATGAGGGCACGCTGTGAATGCCTGGCGGCCAATCGTTCCGCCAGCAATGAGGAACCGAGGATGCCGGCGGTGGCGGCGGTGAAGATGATGCCTGTCTCGATTGCGTTGTAGCCGCGGACCACCTGCAGGAATGCCGAGACGACGAACGCGACGCCCATCAGCAGCAGCCACTGGATGTTCTGGGTGACGAGCGCGAGATTCGATGTGCGATTACGGAACAGGTCGGTCGAGAGGAGTGGCACTCTGCCGGCCCGTTCGAAGCGTCGTACGTGCAGGAAGAACCCGGCGACGAGCAGGATTCCGATGCCGATGAGGCCGGCGGATACCGAGAGTGCATTGTCCGCCTGGAGAATCCCCATGACGATACAGACGAGACCTGCGGCGGACAGGACGGCGCCGATCCCGTCGAAGGGAGTGGTCGGATCCGGGGGCAGGGGATCCTCGAGTCCTTTGCTCAGAACGACGATGGCGGCGACGATCAGTGCCTGGAAGACGAAGGCGGCCCGCCAGTCGATCGCAGTAGTGATCAATCCACCGATCAGCGGCCCGGCTGCGGCGCCTATCCCACCCATGCCGGTGATCACGCCGAAGGCCCGTGCCCGGGACTTCATATCGGTGAAGAGCATCGTCGTGAGGATGTATACGGGCGGGATGAGCAGTGCGGTGCCGATTCCCTCGAAGATCGAATTGCCCAGGATCAGGATTCCCAGACCCGGTGCTGCTGCGCTGAGAAGTGCCCCCACGCCGTACAGTACGAGTCCGGCGACGAAGCACCGCTTGCGACCCCATCGGTCCGTCAGTTTCCCACCCGGAATCATGAAAGCTGCCATGACCAGAAGGAACACGGTGATCGCGGTCTGCACACCCTGCACCGTGGTGTCCAGGTCGACGCTGATGTCGTTGATCATCACGTTCATGTTCGAACCTGCGAAACTGCAGATGAACTGAGCGAGGGCGAGTGGGAGCAACATTCGCCGAATAGGGGCGGGTGGTGCTGCCGCCGGATTTTCGGTCATCTCGTACTTCCCGTCGCGGAGGACGTCGCCGAAACTCTGAACGTCATGATCCACCGCGGTGGTGGACGGTGGCGCAGACGAGTCGAAACCGTGACCTTGACCTGATATCCGAGACCGGAGGAAGATCGAAGAACTCGACTCCTCTTCTCACGAGGTAACGTCATGCTTCTCGAGGACTACGGCTTCATCGGTGACCTGCAGACCTCCGCGCTCGTCGGCCGGAACGGCTCGATCGACTGGCTGTGTATGCCCGCGTTCGACTCCGGGTCGTGTTTCGCGGCCCTGCTCGGCGGCCCGGAGCACGGACGCTGGCTCGTCGCGTCTGTGGCGGAACCCGTGGCGGTCACCCGTCGCTATGTCGACGACACCCTGGTGCTCGAGACCGACTTCGAGACTGCAGAGGGCGCCGTCCGTCTGATCGACTTCATGCCTCGTCGGGGATCGGGTCCACCTCGGCTGATCCGTATCGTCGAGGGGTTGCGGGGCCGTGTGCCGATGCGAATGCACTTGGCGATACGCCCCGATTATGCGGCGGTTACACCGTGGGTCGAAGCGGTGGCCGACGGTGCTGTCGCGACGGCCGGCCCGGACGCCTTCCACCTGTGCACGACGGTGCCATTGGAGATCCGTGCCGGGACCGTCGAATCCGAGTTCGTCGCCGTGGAGAGCGGCCGATACCGATTCGCTCTGGACCGGTACCCATCCTTCGAACCTGCCCCCGTCGTCGAGGATGCCGAATCTGCGCTCGCGCGCACCGTGGAGTGGTGGCGCGACTGGACCGGTCGGTGCACCTACAAAGGGGCGTATCGTGACGAGGTGATCCGATCTCTGATCGTGCTCAAAGGGATGACCGACGAGACGACCGGTGCGATCGTGGCGGCCCCGACCACCTCCCTGCCCGAAGCGCTCGGCGGGGTACGCAATTGGGACTACCGCTACTGCTGGTTGCGCGACTCGGTATTGGCACTCGAAGCGCTGCTCGCCGGGGGATACACCGGCGAGGCTCTGGCCTTCCGCGACTTCCTGCTCCGGGTGGGAACGGGTGATCCGGCCGATGTGCAGATCATGTACGGGATCAGGGGAGAACGTCGACTGACCGAGTTCGAGGTGGAACATCTGCCCGGTTACGAAGGATCGGCGCCCGTCCGGGTCGGAAACGCCGCAGCCGAACAGTTCCAGCTCGACGTGTACGGCGAGGTCCTCAGCGTGGCGTACAAGGGAGCCGAAGCGCTCGGCAGGATCGAGCCGCACATGTGGCCCCGCTGGCAGGCCGTGATCGAATACGTCGAAGGAATCTGGCAGGAACCCGACGACGGGATCTGGGAAACACGTGGCCCCCGGCGCCATTTCACGCAGTCCAAGGTCATGGCCTGGGTCGTCTTCGACCGCGCGGTCCGGCTCGCCGAGGGATTCGGGCTCGACGCACCTCTCGAGCGGTGGAGGCGGACCCGAGACGAGATCCACCACGAGATCTGCGAGCGTGGATACGACCCGGTTCGCGGCACGTTCACGCAGTACTACGGGTCCGCGGAACTCGACGCCAGCGTGCTGCTCATCCCGCTCGTCGGCTTCCTGCCCCCGACCGACGACCGGGTCACCTCCACCATCGACGCGATCCGGAACGAACTCGGTCGCGACGGCTTCGTGTCCCGATATTCCACGACGGATACCGACGACGGGCTCCCCGGGGACGAAGGGCAGTTCCTGGCCTGCTCGTTCTGGCTGGTGAGTGCATTGGCGCTCAACGGCCGGGTCGACGAGGCCCGCGTGTTGTTCGAGCGGTTGTTCGGGCTCACCAACGACCTCGGACTGCTCGCCGAGGAGTACGACGTGCCGGCGGGGAGGCAGGTCGGCAACTTTCCCCAGGCGTTCAGTCACCTCACTCTCGTCGGCGCGGCTTGCGCGATCACCGTCGCCGAACGGGCACGGGCAGTGGATCCGGCCGACGGAGCACCGGCCGTCTGATCCGACATCATCAGAACACCATGTGTCCGTGAGGTATTCACCCACACCGTGCGTGCTGTATGTATCCTGTGGGTACATGCTGTCCCGCATACGCGCCCGTGTTCGTCGGTGTCTGTTCATCGAGCGAACTACATTGATGCACTGGGAAATCGGTATAAATCGTACGAATGTCGCCGATTCGGCGCGGACGCTTCCCCGGACCCGCCGAGCACGTTTCAATGACAGGTGCAGAGGGGCTGTCGGGAGCGCAGGGGATACGCTTCCGCGTCGCTTGCTCCGTCGGGGAAGTTTGCGAACGGTGGCAGGGGAACAAGATGGAACACGGTGTTGTGTTGTGGTTCGACGCCGGTCTGGGTCACGGCTTCATCCGTGACGACGACGGTACGGAGATCCTGGTGCACTACTCACAGATCGATGGGAGCGGCTACCGCTTCCTGACAGGTGGCCAACAGGTCCGATTCGAGATCGGTTACGGGATCTTCGGTCGACAGGCGGTCAACGTGCAGGTGTGCTGACATGCGGAACGTTCGGATGGTGTGATCGTGTAATGGACACACGGGCGAACGAGTGGGCGGAGGAGGCCCACATTCCGGCTGCAACTCCGACCGAGGAGCAGGTGTGGGCCTCGCGGGCCGCGATCGAGCGGGCCACGGGCGTGCTGATGGAGCGGTACGGACTCGATGCCGAGCAGGCGAAAGAGACGTTGCTCCAGGCGTCCCGTCACGCTGCCGTGTCGATGGTGCAGTTCGCGGGGGACGTGCTCACTTCGGGTCGAGCAGGTGAACCCCCCGAGATCCGAGTGGTGCTGGACGCCGCGTCCGCGCCTTCCGGTTTACGGAAGGCCGTCGCCTTCATCGAGTCCGAAGCGGCTCGTCCCATCAGGTTGGCGGACATCGTGGCTGCTGCGGGGGTCGGAGCCCGAGCTCTGCAGTACGACTTCGTGCGCCACCTTCATACGACGCCCACGCGATACCTTCGGTCGGTGCGTCTCGAGCGGGCTCATCGGGAGTTGCAGGCCGCCGACCCACAATGTGAGACGGTCGCGTCGATCGCTGCGCGGTGGGGCTTCTCCTCGCCCGGACGATTCGCGACGCAGTACCGGTCCGTCTATGGCAGATCCCCTCGCGTGACCCGGTCGGACGCGCTGTGGTCCGATCGAACTACTGCCGATCCTGCAGAAAACGAATAGACTGCACCGGAAGCGAACGATGTGTTCGCTGTGGACGCTGCCGGCGGGGCGCGAGACTTCCGACGCAGGGGGTCGGATCTGTCGACCTGCCCCGTCGGCGGTACTCCGAGTGCTCACAATCGGTCTCGGTGAGGATAATTCGGCGTATGCTCGGGACATCGGTGATCGCCTGTCACCCCCTGCATGGACGGTCACCGCCGCCGGGTGGATCAGAGGTAGGCCACTCAGGCGATGCCGGACCCTGTCGCCCATTTCCCCCTGCTCGGGCGGCAGGGTTTCGGCGCTGTCGGCACATTATGTGTCGGAATCCGGCCCCGGGTCCGGGGAGCTCCCGGTCTCCTCGTCGACATCGTTTCCCGCGGCATCCGCGTTCGCTTCGTCGATCGCGTCGGGAGAACGATCGGCCCCCGGGCCGCGAGAGTCCGGGGCTCCGGAGTCGTAGCCTTCCGGATCTTCCTTCCCGTGTACACCGTTCCCTTCGGGAAGAGACGGGGGGAGTTCGGCCGAATACGGTGCACGCGGTGGGGCGATCTCGTCGAGACGTTCGTTGATCGCGTGGGCGATCAGATCGTGCTGCAGGCGGGGGAGCGGCAACAATCCGTTCAGATACGCCTCGATCTCGACCTTTCCCACTTCGCCCCCGAGGGCGAAATAGGGGAGCCACAGTTCCTCCACACCCAGTCCGGCGGCACGGAGCGCAGCGAGGAATCTGTGACGGTGTTCGCCGTCGGGGAGATAGTGCATTGCGACCTCAAACCGTTTCGTTGTAGGTCGACGCGACTATCTCCGCTGCCACCTCCCGTACGGCGATGCGCCGCTGTGTAGACAATTCGAGTAGTCGCTGCACGGCACGATCGGCATCGATGTTCTCGCGCAGCATCACGATTCCTTTGGCAGTAGCGATCAGGTCCCGGTCGCGCAGGGCCCGAAGCAACCGCTCGTTGAGCGCCTCGGCTTCGGTCAGGGTGTGCATGTTCGCCAACAGGATCGCGGCCTGCTCGGCGAAGCGGCCGAGGATGTCCTCACTGTCTGCTGTATAGACACGGGGGCGTGCGGAATAAACCTTCAGTGCGCCCATCATCTCGCCCGCGTACTGCAGGGGAACACTCAGCGACGACGACATTCCCAGCTCGGCCGCCTGCCTGGACCATTCCGGCCAGCGCTTCTCCTCGTCGAGGTTGTCCACGCGCACCGGCACGCCGTCCCGGATCGCCGCCAGACAGGGACCGTCGCCGAGTTCGTACTGCAGTGCGTCGAGACGTTCGACCATCTGTCCGGTCGCGGCGGAGGTGGACCGGTTGTTCTCGTCGTCGACGAGAGTGATTCCCGAGCCGTCCGTGTCGGGCAGTGTGTCCTTCGCCAGCGAGGTGATCAGTTCCAGCACGGTGGTCACGGTCTGTTCGGACAGCAACACTCCGGCCATGCGGGCGAACACCGCGGCCCATGCATCGGGAGTCGGATCATGCGACTCCGTCATATCCCACCTCCCGCCCGAACGCACGCTCGTGCATCACCGATACACCGATACACCGACGCTACCCGCTTCCGCGCATCGGCGTTCGCGGACATACCGCCCCGATCGCTCCGTGCGACACCGCACCGGAACGCGCCCGGATTGGCAGAATCCGGAGTATGCCGACCCGGACGATCGACGGTCACCGCATCACCCTGACCAACCTCGACAAGGTGCTGTATCCGAGCACCGGGACGACGAAGGGTGAGGTGGTCGAGTACTACGAAGCCGTCGCCGAGGCGATGCTTCCGCACATCGCCGGCCGGGCCGCGACCCGCAACCGGTGGCCGAACGGTGTCGGCGAACAGTCCTTCTTCGAGAAGAACCTCCCCGACCACGCACCGGCCTGGATCGACCGTCGCACCCTGCACCACAAGGACCGCCGGGTCACCTACCCGCTGTTCGATTCCGCCGCCGGGCTCGTCTGGCTCGGGCAACAGGCCGCCCTCGAACTCCACGTGCACCAGTGGCGTTTCGACGGAGAGAAGGCCGGGCCCGCGACCCGCATCGTCTTCGACCTCGACCCGGGCCCCGGCGTGGGCCTGGCCGAGTGCGCGGAGGTCGCCCGCCACGTCCGCGACACGGTCGCCGAACTCGGATGGACGGCCTATCCGGTCACCAGCGGCAGCAAGGGCATCCACCTGTACGTCCCGCTCGATCGGATGCTGTCGTCGTCGGGGGCGTCGAAGGTCGCGAAGCAGGTCGCACGCAATCTCGAGACCATCCTTCCCGACCTGGTGACCGCAACGATGGCGAAGTCGGCGCGCGAGGGCAAGGTCTTCGTCGACTGGAGCCAGAACAACAGTTCCAAGACGACGGTCGCGCCGTACTCGCTGCGCGGTCGCGACGAGCCGTGGGTGGCGGCGCCGCGCAGCTGGGACGAGCTCGACGACCCCGACCTCGCGCAACTGCAGTTCCGGGAGGTCCTCGCCCGCATCGACGAGTTCGGGGACCTGCTCGCCGGTCTCGACCCGCCCCTCGGCAAGGCTGTGTCCGGAGACAAGACCGGGTCCGGAGACAAGACCGGGTCCGGCGGAGATGCTCTGGACACCTACCGCGGCAAGCGCGACGCGTCGCGCACCCCGGAACCGGTACCCGACCGCGTCCCCGAGGACGGTCCCGGCAACAGGTTCGTCATCCAGGAGCACCACGCACGTCGCCTGCACTACGACCTGCGGCTCGAACGCGACGGTGTGCTGGCCTCGTGGGCCGTACCGAAGAACCTGCCGGACACCTCGGGGCGCAACAATCTCGCGGTACGGACCGAGGACCACCCGATCGAGTACCTGACCTTCCACGGGACGATCCCGAAGGGCGAATACGGCGCCGGCAGCATGACCGTGTGGGACACCGGCACCTACGAGACCGAGAAGTGGCGGGACGACGAGGTGATCGTGCGGTTCCACGGCGACAGGGTCGAGGGACGGTACGCGCTGATCCGCACCGAGAAGAACCAGTGGCTGGCGCACCGCATGAAGGACCAGTCGTCGCCGAGCACCGAGTCGTCCGATGCCGATCCGGCCTCCCTCGTCGGATCGTCGGGGTCCAAGGCCTTCCCGCGCGATCTCGCGCCCATGCTCGCGACCCCCGGTGACGTCTCGGGTCTCGACGCCGAAGACTGGGCGTTCGAAGGCAAATGGGACGGATACCGCGCCATCGCGGAGATCGAGGACGGCACCGTCAGGCTCCGCAGCCGATCCGGTCGCGATGTCACCGGCGACTACCGGAAGCTCGTCGAACTCGCGACGATCCTCGACGGTCACCGGGCGGTGCTCGACGGGGAGATCGTCGCCGTCGACCGCTCCGGGGTGACGAGCTTCTCGATGCTGCAGCGCGGCGTGAACTACGAGTACCGCGTGTTCGACGTGCTGTATCTCGACGGGGTGTCGCTGCTGCGCAAGACCTACGACGATCGCCGACGGGTCCTCGAGGCGCTCGCCGCTGCCACGGACGGACTGATCGTCCCGGATCTGCTCCCGGGTGACGGCTCGAAGGCTCTCGAGCGCAGCCGCGCGAAGAACTGGGAGGGCGTGGTCGCCAAGCGCCGGGACTCCGTGTATCTGCCGGGCAAGCGCGGCGCCGGATGGATCAAGTCGAAGAACTGGCTCACCCAGACCGTCGTGCTCGGCGGATACCGCCGTGGCAACGGCAACCGTGCCTCGACCTTCGGCTCCCTGCTGCTCGGCGTCTACGACGACGACGGTGAGTTCGTGTACGTCGGCAAGGTCGGCACCGGTTTCGACGACGAGACACTCCTGTCGGTGGCGAAGGCTGTGAAAGGGCACACGAGCCGCACGAACCCGTTCGCGAACGAGGTGCCGGCCGCCGAACGCCGCGATGCGGTGTGGTTGCGGCCCGAACTCGTGGGGGAGGTGCGGTTCGGGGGATGGACGGAAGGAGACCGGGTGCGGCACGCGAGCTGGCGTGGTCTGCGCGACGACATGGACGCGTCGAGCGTGGTGCGAGAAGAGGAAACAGGCACTGACTGCTAACGTTCGTCCGAAGTCGGGTGATCGGGCATTAGGGGAGGCATCAATGGCCGAGGGCTCGCGTGGCGTCGTCCGTCGGATCGGTTTGGTCGAGGATCACGAGTCGGTCGCGCTCGGGTTCGCAGCGATGCTCGCCGATCAACCCGATCTCGAGCTCGTGGGTACCGCCCCCACCGTCTCGGGTCTGCTCGAGCAGGTCACCGACCTCGACCTCGCCGTTCTCGACCTGCGCCTGTCCGACGGATCCTCCCCGAAGAGCAACGTCGAGCAGCTGCGCGCGGCGGGCCTCGAGACCCTGGTCTTCACCGGCGCCGAGAACCCGTATCTGCTGCGTTCGGCCGCCCGCGCCGGTGTGCTCGGGGTGGTGCGGAAATCCGAGCCCGCGGCCGTGGTGATCGAGGCGATCCGCGTGGCCGCCGCGGGAGGGCAGGTCGCCAGCACCGAATGGGCCGCGGCGATCGACGGTGATCCCGAACTCGACGACGTCGGTCTGAGTCCACGGCAGCTCGAAGTGCTCGAACTGTATGCGTCGGGGGAGAAGCTCGACCGGGTCGCCCGGCTGACAGGCCTCGCTCCGCAGACCGTCAACGACTACCTGCAGCGAATCCGCCAGAAGTACGCGGAGGCAGGTCGTCCCGCGCCCACGAAGACGGATCTGTACAAACGTGCCGTCGAGGACGGATGGCTGCCGATGCCCGAACGGTCGGATGTCCGCCGTCGCTGACGAGCCGGCCGCGGGCGCCGGGGAGAAGTCGCACGATCGCAGCACGGCGGCTGCCGACCGACTTCTCCGGATGTTCGCGCGATTCGTCGCGATCGGATATCTCTGCTACTTCGCGTTGCTCGTGCCGGAGATCCTCGAGGCGTCGGCACTCGTCGAGTGGTGGTGGACTCCCACCGCGGCCGTCCTCATGTTCGGATCCGGGGTCGCGCTCGGCTTCGCCTCGTTCCGCGGCACGGTGTGGATGCAGCGGACCGCAACCGTCAATGCGCTCGCCTACGCCGTGATGGTCGCATTGTGGTTCGTGGCGTGGAACGGGACGCAGATCCCGCAGGACCAGTCGTTGTGGTTCACCGCCTTTCCCGGCCTCGCGTCGCTCGCGGCGGCGGTCGCGTGGAGACCCCGGCGGGCGTTCGTCCACATGATCCTCGCGGTTCTGCTCGCGCAGTGCGCGAATCACCTCGTCCGCGACGCCCCATTCGGATACTTCCTGGCACCCGACCTGGCGTTCGCGTTCGTCTTCTGCACGGTCTTCCTCGCGGCTGCGGTGGTGGGCCTCGGCACCGGCCGCACCCTCGACGAGACCATCGCTGCCACCCAGGCCACGGCGGCCGCCGCGGCCGCAGCGGAGGCACGGAACGCCGAGCGCGCACGGTTCGATGCCCTGGTCCACGACCGCGTGATGTCGACCCTGCTGGCGGCGTCACGTAATGCACCCCGGGAGTCGCTCGTCGAGCAGGCCGAACGAGCGGTCGCCGAACTCGACGAGTTGCGGCGCGGCACCGATCGGGAGTCGGCGCTCGACGCCGCCGCGGTCGTGGCGCGGCTCCGATCGGCGGCGACCGAGGCCGACGAGGACGTCGTCTTCACCGGCCGTGTCGCCCCGGGATCCGGCGACGTTGCGTTCCCACCCGAACCCGCACGCGCGACCGCCGCTGCCCTCGCCGAGGCGGTACGCAACAGCGTGCGGCACGCGGGTAAGGACGCGTCCCGCACGGTCGAGGTCGACGTGGCACCGAGATGGATCTCCGTGCAGGTCGTGGACGACGGCAGAGGTTTTGAACCCGACGCCGTCGACCCGCACCGGCTCGGTCTCGAAGTGAGCATCCGCGGACGTATGCGCCGACTGTCCGGTGGACGGGCGGTCGTGCAGTCCGCGCCGGGGGCCGGGACCCGGGTGTTGTTGTACTGGCGGGATCCGGCCGCATGAACACTGCGAACTCGACCGTCTCCGATCTGCTGCGGATGCACAGCCGGCCCGCGCGGGCCTTCGCCGTCCTGTACGCGGTGACCTGCGTGGTGCTCGCCATGAACACCGCGCCCCGTGCCGAGGTCCGCTGGCCCGTCGCGATCGCTGTGATCGTGTGTGTGGCCGCCGCCTACGCGCTCGTCGTGGTCGAGGGGGACCCACTACCGGTGCGACCCGCACTGGCGATGACGTTCTCGGGCGCGATCGCGTCGGCGTCGGTGCTGTGGGTGGTGCCCGCCGATCCGGCACCGCACCCCATCGAGCTGTGGCCGTTCGGGATGTCCACGACGATCCTCGTGTTCATGTGCGTGCGGGGACGCACGGCGTTCGCCTGGTGCGGGATGCTCCTCATGCTCGTCGTCGCCGCGCTGTGGTCGCATCTCACGGGCCCAGGGATGGGCTACGGGCTCGGCCTGACGATCACGAGTGCCGGACCGGTGCTCATGGGCACCGTCTGCGCCTACACGATCCGCCCCCTGGCGCGGTCGATCTACCTGCTGCGCGCCCGGTCGATGCAGCGGATCGCAGCGGAGTCCGCAGCTGCCGCGGCCCTGGAGGAACGCGACGCTCGTCTCGGCAGCCTCGATGCGTCGGCGCGGCCGTTGCTCAAGCGGATCGTCTCGGGCGAACCCCTCGACGAGAACGAACGGATCGAGTGCGGACTCGTCGAGGCACGACTGCGCGACGGTCTGCGTGCGCCCGTACTCCAGGTACCCGAGGTCGACCGGGCTGCCGCTGCGGCCCGCAGGCGCGGCGTCGAGATCGTCATGCTCGACGACCACGCCATGGACTCGGCATCTCCCGAGGTCCGGCGCGCCGTCTACCGGGAGGTGGTGGACGCGCTCGATTCGGTGAGCGAAGGGTCGGTGACCGTGCGTGTGTTGCCGCCGGCCCGCGCGGCGATGGTGACGATGCTTGTGAAGGGCGAGGATGTGCGCCGAATCGAGATCGGGCACGACGGCCGGCGCACCGGTAATTAGGCGAAACACCGATGCCCATATTTTCTTGGGCAGAGAAAAATCTGTCTGGGTAGTTGTCGGTTTCAACCGTTACGTTGTAGGCACTCGAAACGGAGTTCGTCGGGGGACTCGGTTCGATCCCATGTATTCATCTCGGTAGGGACGCGCTATGACGACGATGCTCGAACATTCCCCGGCACAGAAGCCTGCGCCTCAGAAGCCCGCACTCTCGGCTCGCGAGATCGAGATCCTGCGGGCCTGGCTGCTCTGCGAGTCCAAGTCCGAGGCGGCTGCGAGCCTGTTCGTCACTGCAGCAACGGTCAGCACCCACATCGTCCGCATCCGCGAGAAGTACGCCCGCGTCGGGCGTACGGCGACCACGAAGACGGCACTGCTCGCCCGCGCTCTGCAGGACGGTGTGGTCTCCATCGACGAGCTGTGACCCGTCGGCCTGCCACCACACAGGGTGGACACACGACGGATCCGACGAGCGCGGCCGACCGGATCCACCGGGTCTTCGGCCGGTTCATCAGCGCGGGCTATGTGTTCTACCTGCTGTTCGTCGTCCCCACAGCGGTGTCGCAGGCCCACCTCACGGCATGGTGGTGGTTGCCGACGGCACTGCTCGCGATCTTCGGCACCGGGATTGCGCTCGGGGTGGCGACCTTCCTGAGCGATGTCCGGTGGATCGGGCGACTCGCAGCCGCCAACGCCGTCGCCTTCCTGGTCGTGGCGGTCCTGTGGTTCCCGGCCTGGACGGGTGAGGTTTCCACGAACACGGCCTGGCAGGCGCTCTTCCCCGGAGTGGCAGGACTGTCCGCCGCGGCAGCGTGGCGGCCGCGGACGGCGCTCGCCTACCTCACGGTGGTGGTGTTCGTCGTGCAGGCCACCAACTATCTGCTGGTGAACACCACGACGGGGTACCGCTTCGTCCCGGAACTCGCGTTCGCACTCATGTTCTGCGGGGTCTTCGCCGCTGCGGCGATCGTCGCCTTCCGCACGGGCGACGTCCTCGATTCCACCGTCGCGGCCACCGAGCGATCCGTTGTCGCGGCGGCCGCGGCCGCGGCCAGGACGGTCGAACGCGAGCGGTTCGACGCGCTCGTCCACGACCAGGTGATGTCCACCCTGCTCGCCTCGGGTCGCGGCGCATCCGACGGCCCCGTCGCAGCCCAGGCCCGTCGTGCGCTGGAGATGTTCGACTCCCTGCGGCGCGGCGACGACACCGAGAGCAGCTTCGACGCCGACCGGGTGGCGGCCCAGTTCCGTTCGGCGGCCTCCGAGGTGGACGAGGACGTCGAGTTCACGACCGCGACGAGTGCCGATGCCGGGCCGTACTACCCGGCCGACGTGATCAGGGCGGTCGGAGCCGCACTGGCCGAGGCCGTGCGGAACAGTGTCCGCCACGCCGGCCCGGGCACACAGCGGGCCGTGCACGTCGACCTCGGACCCGGATCGGTCCGGGTGGTCGTCCGCGACGACGGCCACGGATTCGACCCCGCCCAGGTCGATCCCTACCGGATGGGCATCCGCGCGAGCATCCACGGACGCATGCGCGGCCTGGCCGGAGGCGACTCGCAGATCACCTCCGGCCCCGGAGGTACGACGGTGACGTTGTTCTGGTGCGATCCGGCCGAGCGTCGCGCACCGTGACGACCACCGAATCGACCCGCGACGTGCGCGACCTGCTGGGGATGCGCACCACGGCCGCACGTGTACTCGTGAGCCTCTACGCCCTGGTCTGCCTCGTGCTGGCGGCATTCGGCGCGGAGCACACGTCCGCGAGCTGGCCTCCCGCCCTCGCCGTGCTCGTGTGCACGTTCGCGGCGTTCACCCTCATCACCGTCCCAGGCGACCCGCTGCCGATGCCGGCGACGATCCCGCTCGCCGCCACCGGGACGGTCTCGTCGGCGCTCGTCTTCTCGGTGCTGCCGGTGCCCTCCCCGGGAGGCATCGCGACCTGGCCGCTCGGGATGTCCACGGTCGTCTTCACGTTCATGTGCGTGCGCGGACGCACCCTCGCGGCGTGGATCGGGTTGGCCTGCATGATCGCGACCGCGACCTTCTGGACCTACGCCACCGGACAGGGGATCGGCCCCGGCCTGTCGCTGTCGCTCGTCAACGCCGCCCCGGTCCTCATGTCCACCTTCTTCGCCTTCACCCTGCGACCACTCGCCGGATCCATCTACCTGCTGCGTGCGATGTCGTTGCAGCGCAGCGCCGAACAGGCCGCCTCGGCTGCAGCGCTCGAGGAACGCGACGCGCAACTCGACCGGCTCGACTCCCTGGCCCGGCCCCTCCTCGAACGCATCGCGACCGGGGAGGTACTCGAGGCGGGGGAGCGACGCGCCGGTGTGCTGCTCGAAGCACGTCTGCGGGACGGGCTTCGAGCACCGGCCCTGCAGGATCCCCAGGTCGTCGAGGCGGCCGACGCCGCGCGCCGACGAGGCGTGGACGTGGTGATGCTCGACGATCACGGCCTGGACGGGGTGCCCCCGGACGAACAGGCCCGCCTCCGACGTGCGGTCGCCGACGAACTCGACTCGGTGTCACACGGTTCCGTCACGGTACGGGTCCTGCCCCCGGGACGCCGGGCCCTCGTGACGATCCTCGTGCGGGGGGACTCCGTGCGCCGCATCGAACTGGGCAAGGCGCCGCAGAGCTAGAGTCACCTTCCGTGACCGTGCTGAAGTCGTTGCTGCTGTTCGCCGTTGCCGCCCTGTTCGAGATCGGTGGTGCGTGGCTGGTGTGGCAGGGCGTGCGCGAACACCGCGGCTGGATCTGGATGGGGCTGGGCGTGATCGCTCTCGGCGCTTACGGTTTCGTCGCCACACTCCAGCCCGACGCGAACTTCGGTCGCATCCTCGCCGCGTACGGCGGTGTGTTCGTGGCGGGTTCCCTGGTGTGGGGCATGGTGATGGACGGCTTCCGGCCGGACCGGTGGGATGTCGCGGGCGCGCTCGTGTGCCTCGCCGGCGTCGCCATCATCATGTATTCGCCTCGGTGACGAGGTGTTCGTCCGGGCGTCACGGCACCACGACACCGCCGACTGCGGGGGTCGAGTTGCACAGCGGTCCACTGCCGAGATTCACCGAACCGAACACCGTCGCCACGACCTCACCCGGACCGGTGTCGACCAGTGTCGACAGGTTCGGGTACGCACCGCCCAGATCAACGATGCCGGTGCGGCCGTTGTTGCGGTTGAGCCATGCGACGCTGACCTGTCCGGCTGCCGGGACCGGCCACAGGGCCTCCCGCGTGGAGAACAGGACGTGGCCGCCGGGGATGCCCTCGTCCGGTCCGGGTTGCGCCGTGACCGAGGTGAACGACGCCAGGCTGCCCTGGTTGATGCAGCCGATGGTGATCGCCGTGCCCAGGGGCTGAGGGGGTGCAGCGGTGGCCACACCGGTGAATGCGATTGCGGCGGCGACGGGTGCCGCCAGGGCGAGAACTCGACGTGGAATTCGCAGTGCAGGCATGGTGCTGCTCCTCGGAAAGGGAAGGTCACGTCCGGGAGCCGACCACAGCGAGGAACACCGCGGCGCGTCCCGCGCACCGATGACGAGCGTGAGTCTATCGAGACACCGAAGTCCCAGGAGCGGTTTCGGTCTCGATCCGATACAGCGCGGAAGCATTGCGGCGCAGCACCGCGTCGGCGAGCTCGTCGCCGAGGACGTCCTCGACGAGGGTGATGTCGCTGTCCCGGAACGGTCGCGGTGCCCGTGTCGACGGCAGGTCGGTGCCGAACACGAGTGCACCGGGATTCACATCGGAAACGGCGCGCAGCGTGTCGGCCACGGGCAGGTCGACGCGTCCGAACCCCGTTGCCTTCACGTGGATACCGCTCTCCACCAGCCGCAACAGAGACGGCAGACCCTCCTGCGACAGACCCAGGTGGTCGACGGAGACAGCGGGTAGTCCGGAGATCGTCGTGTGCAGTTCGGCCAGATCGCGCGAATCGATGTACAACTCGGCGTGCCAGCCGACGAGATCGTGGACCCGCCGGGCGAGGCGGTCGAGGTCGGACAGCGTCGCCGATCCGCCACGTCTGACGTTGAACCGCACGGCGCGCACTCCCGCCGCGTCGAGCCGCACGATCTCGTCGTCCGAGGCGGTGGCCGGAAGCTGTACGACGCCGACGAAAGTGGGCCCGAGCCGGTCGAGCGCGTCGAGGAGATAACTGTGGTCGAAGGCCTGGAACGAGCCCGACACCACCGCGCCGCCGGTGACACCCAAATGTGCGACCCGCGCGAGATAGTCGTCGACGGTGAACGGTTCGGGCAGATAGCCGTCGTTCTCGACGAGAGGGAAACGCGGATCGATGATGTGCAGGTGGGCGTCGAACATCTCCCCACGATAGGAAGCCCGGTCCGGTCGGGACAGGGTTCGGCTCGACGGGAGTTCACTCGCCGCGGCGATGCGCGGTATGACGGCGGAGGAGCGACTCGGCCAGTCCCGCCACGAGGTCCCGTGCCTCGGGTGGCCCGACGATCTCGATGTGCTCGCCGAACTGCAGCAGTTGCCGCACACCGTCGATCGAGTCGTAGGTCACCGTGATCCGCGAGACGTCCGGTCGCGGCCCCGCACTGCTCCCGCGCAGGCGGGCCCCGAGGATACGCCGGGCGAGGTCGAGGCGGTTCGTCGCGAGATCGGCGGTGACGACGACGTCCTCGCGTCGTTCGAGCGCGTCGCCGAGTTCGCGTGCCAGGGCGGACAGGGTCCGGCCGGGGGACAGGTGTCGAGGTCGGTCGAGCACTGTCCACGCACTCAGGCGGGTCAGCGCGAACAGTCGTGGTCGTCCCTGATCGTCGGCCACGAGATACCAACGGCCCGCGCGGGAGAGCACACCGTAGGGATCGACGACGATCTCGCGTTCGTCGCGGTGCCCGCTCGAGCGGTACGTGATGGCGAGTTGCCGGCCGCGCCGCAGGTCGCGGGTGAGCGCCGCGACGTCGACCTGGTCCTCGGTGGCGAACCATCCCCGGTTGTCGACGGTGACCACCTCGGTCAGCGGCAGCAGGTCGTTCTCGCGTGCGGTGGAGGGCGTGCGCCGGGCGCGTGCGGTGAGCTTGTGGACGGCGTCCCTCGCGGCGGCGTCGACACCGAGTTGCCGGGCCCGGCCCATGTCGACCCCCAGGGCGCGCAGGACGTCCACCTCGGACGCGTTGAGCCGGTTCAGGTCGGTCTGCCGGCCGGGGAGCATCACGATGCCGCCGTACCTGCCGCGTTCGGCGACCACCGGAAGATCCGCGGCAGCAAGCGTTTCCACATCGCGCAGCACGGTGCGCTCGGAGACGCCGAATTCCTCCGCGAGTTCGGCGGCCGTGACCCGTCTGCGGGCCTGCAGGACGACCAGCATGCTCAGCAACCGCTGCGGCCGGTTCATCGACTGTCCGATCTCCTTCCGAAAACACGACAGGAACTGTCGGGTTTCGGTGTCACGGTAGTCCTCGAAGCCTTCACCGCCTACCGGAAGGAGATGTCGATGACCGTGTCGTCGCCCAACCTGTTCCTGATCTACGTGACCGACGTCGACCGCGCGACCCGCTTCTACAGCGATCTGTTCGGCATGATCCCGCAACTGGCGACCCCGCGCTACGTGTCCTTCGAAGTGACGCCGGGAGTGCTGTTCGCACTGTGGTCGGGTCACGCGGAGACGATGGATGCGAACGCGCCGCGGTTCTCGGAGGTGGGCCTGATGGTGCCGGGATCGGCCGCCGCAGTCGATGCGATCCACGACGAGTGGGTAGGAAAGGGGGCGACGGTCGTGGAGGCGCCGCACGACGAGGTGTTCGGGCGGACGTTCGTGGTGTCGGACCCGGACGGGAACCTCATCCGTGTCTCCCCGCTGGACTGAGTCCCCGCTCGGCCGACCGGTCTACGACGCCTCGCGCATCGTGAGCCCGCCGAGTTCGACCGTGTACGTCTGCGACGCCTCGTCCCACCACACGGAGTAGGTGGTGGGGTAGAGGCCTCCGCGCTGGTACGCCTCGGGCAGGCGGAGTTCCTCGTGGTGCGCGGGCCGCGTCGCGAGCCACTCGCGGCTCAGCATGGGTTCGATGAACGCCTGCCGTCCGTCCCACGTGCCGTAGAGCACGGTCTCGGTGAGGTGGTGTCCCGCCGCCGGATCGTGCTCCGCCTCGGTGGTGTCCACCCAGTGCAGTCCCATGCCCGCGACGGTCGACGTCAGCGGATCCCCGGACGGTGCGTACCCCTCCGGTATGTAACGCGGGTCGGGCACGCGGACCGCGGCCGGGATGTAGCCGGGGGCGAAGGGATGGATCGACTCCACCGTGGGCCGATCCAGGAGATAGAAGTGGACGTCGAAGTGCGGGACGTCGAAGCCGTGCTGGGGATCGTGGCCGTGCGAGTTCCAGTCGACCGTGACGTGGTCGAACGCGGTGGCGGCCGCCTCCTCGGGCAACTCGAGCACGTAGGCCTCGGTGACCGGCATCAGGGCACTGGGTAGGTCGTCGAGGGCGGCCGCATCGAGTCGCACCCCGATGGTGGCCGGCGTGCCCTCCTCGTCGACGGTGACGTACGTGCGGGCGTTGCCCGCCCCGACGGGATGAGCGGGTCCTTCGACGAGGCCCGAGACGCCCCCGGCGACCGCGGGGGCGGGAGGGACGAACAATCCGAGGACCGCCGCCGAGACGATCACGGCGAGATGTCGGGCACGAGGCCGAATGTTCATGTGGGGTCCTCGATTTCCGTCGTCGTCGAGCGGCATCGTTGTGGATGCTAACTGTCGCGCGGACGGTGGATGGCCGACTAGATCGAACCGTGATGCGTGGGCGGGAAGATGCCCGTGATGTTCGAGGAAGTGGGTCCGCCAGTGCTCGCGGATGCGGCGGAACCCGATCTGTGCCCCCGGCAGGATTCGAACCTGCGACACCCGCTTTAGGAGAGCGGTGCTCTATCCCCTGAGCTACGGAGGCGTCCGGCCGGGCGGAGCCGACCTTGGCGCGTTGTGAGTGTAGCCGCCGGGCACGTGCCGTAACCAAGCGCCCGCTCTCGAGGCTCTCGAGGCGATGCGTACGACCTGCAGGTTCCCGCCGATTGAGATCAAGGAAAGGTAACACTGGCCTTTCCCTATACCGTTTTGTTACCTTGGGTCGCCAGGAGCGGCCGGGGGATACCCGGTCGAAGTCGGGACGAAACAAGGGACACACTGTGGGACGCCATCAGCGCACACGCGAAGACGCAGCATTCGACCTCGAGACGATTCGCGTGCCGTCCCCCGGCAAGGGCCGTCACCGCGTCGAGCCCACCGGTACGTCCGCTCCGGTCAAGGCCGCCACCGTCGCCGCTGCCACGGGTGCCTTCTTCGCCGTCGGCTCGCAGATCGGCGCCGGCACCGCTGCCGCGCATCCCGGCCACGACCACGTCCAGGCCGAGGCTCCCACGCCCAGCCTGCCCTTCGAGCTTCCCGCGGGCCTGCTGCCCGAGGGTGTCGAGATCCCGGCCATCCCCGGCATCACCACCCCGGCCGAGCAGGGCGCGCCCGAGCTTCCGGCCGAGGTCACCGGCTTCCTCGATCAGTTCTCGGGTCCCAACTGGCTCGATCAGCTCAACCCGGCTTCTCCCTCCGCCGTCCAGCCCGTCTCCGGCACCCTCACCTCCGACTGGGGTCCGCGCTGGGGCGCCCACCACGGCGGCATCGATATCGCAGCCCCGATCGGAACGCCCATCAAGTCCGCGGCCAACGGCACGGTCCTCGACGCCGGACCGGCTTCCGGCTTCGGCCAGTGGGTCCGCGTCCTCAACGACGACGGCACCACCGCCGTCTACGGTCACGTGAGCACCTACCAGGTCTCGGCCGGTCAGCGTGTCAACGCCGGCCAGCAGATCGCCACCGTCGGCAACGAGGGCTGGTCCACCGGACCGCACCTGCACTTCGAGGTGTGGGACACCGACGGCACCAAGATCAACCCCAACGCGTGGCTGAGCGATCGCGGCGTCGTCACCGACTGGGGCGGCTACCGCGCCGTCTGATCCCACCCGCAGTATTCGATCCCACCCCACGGCACGCCGTCTGATCCCACCCCCGGCGTGAGCGCGCGCTAGGCTTGGCTCGACAGACCGCGCGCCGACCCGGGGGTTCCATTGGGAGCTGAGATATCCGCTCGTTCGTTCACCGGGGAAGACCGGCGGATGTTCCGGAGCAAGGTTCGCGACTGCATGAAGGCTCTCGAGCGGATGCTTCGAGAGGACGTCTTCGTCGACGTGCACTCGTCACCCGAACCACATCTCGGCATGGAGATCGAGTTCAATCTCGTCCGCGACGACATGTCGCCCGCGATGTCGAACCTCGAGGTGCTCCAGGCGATCGACGATCACGCGGTCTTCCAGACCGAACTCGGCCAGTTCAACGTCGAGATGAACGTCGAGCCGCGACGTCTCACCGGCGACGAACCCTTCGAACTCGAAGAGTCGCTGCGGTCGTCACTGCGGCGCGCCGACGAGCGGATGCACCTGCACGACGCGCAGCTGGTCATGATCGGCATGCTGCCCACACTCGAACTCGACGATCTCGAACGGGGCCGGATCACCGCCAATCCCCGCTACGAAGCGCTCAACGAGCAGATCTTCGCGGCGCGCGGCGAGGACATCGAACTCGATCTCGACGGTGTTCCGCTTCCTGGCAGGGATGCCGTGGAAACCCTTCGGGCAGATATGAATTCGGTGGTCCCCGAGGCGGCTTGCACGTCCCTGCAGCTGCATCTGCGGATCGCTCCCGAGGATTTCGCGACGCATTGGAACGCCGCCCAGTGCCTGGCCGGAGCGCAGGTCGCGCTCGCGGCGAACTCGCCCTTCCTCGCCGGCAAGGCGCTGTGGCACGAGAGCCGGATCCCGTTGTTCGCGCAGGCAACCGACACGCGTCCGCTCGAACTGCGGAACCAGGGTGTCCGTCCCCGCGTATGGTTCGGTGAGCGGTGGATCGACTCCGTCCTCGACCTGTTCGAGGAGAACTCCCGCTACTTCACGGCTCTCCTGCCGGAGGTCTCGGACGTCGATCCGATGGCCGAACTCGACGCCGGCCGGATTCCCGAACTGCGCGAACTGCAGATGCACAACGGCACCATCTACCGGTGGAACCGGCCCGTCTACGACATCAGCGACGGCCATCCGCACCTGCGCGTCGAGAACCGTGTGCTCCCTGCAGGACCGACCGTCCTCGACACCATGGCCAACGCCGCCTTCTACTACGGGACGCTGCGCGCCCTCACCGACGCCGACGAGCCGCTCTGGCGCGACCTCAGCTTCGACGCCGCCGAGCGGAACCTCGTGCTCGGTGCGAAGTTCGGTCTCGACGCGAAGCTGTACTGGCCGCGCACCGGATGGGTCGGCGCCGACGAACTCGTGCTGCGGTGCCTGTTGCCGCTCGCGCACGAGGGCCTCGAGGCATACGGACTGTCGGCGGCGGTCCGCGACCGCTATCTCGGCATCGTCGAGGGGCGTGCACTGACCCGGCAGACCGGGGCGGCGTGGCAACGACGGCAGGTGGCCCGGCGCGAGGCTGCCGGCGAGAACCGTCGCACCGCCCTGCTCGGGATGATGAGGGACTACGTGCAGAACATGACCTTGGGCACTCCCGTCCACGAGTGGGAGTGACGGCCCTACAGTTGCAGGGTCCGCGTCACGGCCACCGTCGGCTGGACGACGACGCGATCCGCGGGTGGCTCGAAGCCGGGTACTTCGCCGAGATCGTCACCGAGATCGGCGACGCGGACGCCGAGGCGGCTCTCGAGCATGCTCAACGTCAGCTCGACCTCGATCCCGTCGGGGCCGGGAGCCCAGAACAGGAAACCGAAGTCGTCGGACGGTTCGGCGCGGAAGCCGTCCACCGTCGCGCCGTGGACGTGGGCGGTGGTGTTGTCGATCCACAGTCCGACGGCCTGGGCGTTCCTCGGTGAGCTCAACCGCAGTCGGATCTTCCGGGCGCTTCCGCCGGTCGTGTCCTCGAGGATCTCGACCTCGGGCGCCTCGAGGTCGGCGACCGGAGCGGGCCCGTGGTACATCGGACGGTGCTCCCGCCACGGGAAGGCGGTGGGGAGCGATTCGGGACCGGTGGTGAGCAGCCCTTCGCTCCAGTCGGATCTCGGGCCGTCCGGCGATCCCCACACCGCGGCACCCCGATCGGCGTCGAGCGAGTACCAGAGGTATTCCTGCCGGGGATCGGTCGCCCCGTCCCGGTTGAGGTAGCCGGCGAGCAGCGTGCCCACCAGGACGATCGCGATCGTGCCCGTCGCGGAGACGACGAGCCCACGGGTGGTCGACGCGAACGGCTCGCACAACGGGAGCAGCGCGGCGAACGTGAAGGCGACGAACAGACCGGCCACCGGCGCCCCGTAGAGGAGTCCGGCGTCGAACGACACCAGCACGGCGGGCAGGCCGAAGATCAGCGAGCCGAGTGCGCCGAGGGCGATCGTGACGAGCGGCCACACCGTGTCGCGCTGCGGGAGGAGCAGCGCCACCAGCAGACCCAGCGCTGCCGGCAGAGTGAGCACGAGCAGAGTCAGCGGCACACCGGCGAAGGGGATACCGGCGAGAGCGAGCACTGCGACGAGCGTGAACGCTCCGCACGTGAGGGCGGCAGCCGGACGGCCGCGGCCCCACCACGATCGCGCGACCAGCAGTACGCCGAGGGCCGCGACGACCGCCGCGAACTGGAAGACACCCGGCCGGTAGGGCTCGTCGGCGACCGGGGCGGCCATGCCCGGATCGACGGTCTGCACGATCCACCACGGCAGCCACGCCGCGCCCGCCGCGAGGACGGCGGCGAGCAGGGACACGCCCACGGCAGCGCCGGACTGCCAGGCCGACGTCTCGCCACGGCGCACCCGCAGCACGACGATCGCCCCCGCGATGCCGGCCAGCACGATCGCCCCGACGACCTCGGCCCACCTCGGCATGTGGAGAAGTCCCCAGGGCGCGGTCGTCACGACCTGGTCGCCGCCGTCGTCGACCGTGGTGAGATCGGATCCGGCGAGCGTGCGGGCGGTCGCGAGGGAGGTGTCGCCCATGTGCTGCAGCGACGTCCGGCTGAGACGGTCGGGGGTGTCGAGAGGGCTGTGGTAGTACGCCGATCCCGCGGAGATCGCGGTGTCGAGGGCGTGGTGGCCGTGCTCGGCGAAGCGGCGGAAATCGGTGTCGTTCGGCAGCGCCTCGAAGATCAGCTCGGTGAGGGAGTCGGCGTTCGCGCCCGGTGCCCCCGCGAGGCTGTCGATCAGGACGCCGTTCGGTGAGGTGATCCGGAAGGTCGTCGGCGTACCGGCGTTCCCGCGGGCTTCGTGGTTGAGCACGACGACCGGGCCCGCCCGGACGGACTCCGTGCCCACGAACCGGTGGGCGCCGAGCAGACCGTTCTCCTCACCGTCGGTGAGCAGGACGACGACGTCGTTCCGCGGGGGAGGACCGGACTCGATGGCACGAGCGACCTCGAGGACCGTGCCGACGCCGATCCCGTCGTCGCCCGCGCCGGGGGAGCCCCGGACCGTGTCGTAGTGCGCGGCGAGCACGACGGTGCCGGTGGGATCGGTACCGGCTCGGGTCGCCACGATGTTCTGCACGCGGGCGCCGCGCTGGGTCGCCTCACCGGACCGCGCCATCCATCCGACGCCCGAGTCGACGCGGGTGGACCACCCGAGTTCCTCGAGGACTGCGACGAGATGGTCGCGGGCATCGGCGTGGGCGGTCGATCCGAGCGGTCGTGGGCCGGTGGCGATCGCGTCGATGTGTTCGCCGGCGCGGGCGGCGCTGAAGACGTCGGCGGGAGCATCGGTTCCGAGCGGCTCGTCGGACCCGGGGAACAGGGCGACGAGGCCCGCCACGAGAAGGACTCCGATCAGCGCGAGGACACTGTTGCCCAGGGCCTGAAATCGGCTACGCGGGGACGGGGCCGGGTCGCGAACAGCCGCGGCGGAGTCCATGGTTGCAGCCTAGCCGCGAATGCGGCGGTGCCCCGGCAGACTCGGCCGGGGCACCGCGATCGGATCGGGTCGGATCAGGAGGCAGGTGCCCAGCTGTCGGGTCCGAACACCTCGTAGTGGATGTTCTCGGCCGGGACGTTGCGCTCGATCAGAGCCTCGCGCAGCGAGAGCATGAACGGCAGGGGACCGCACAGGTAGGCCTGGGTCTTCGGATCGAGCGGCAGATCCGAGATGTCGGCCCGTCCGACGCGGACCGTCTCGAGCGGTCGGCGGTTGCCGAGGTCCTCGTACCAGCGGTACAGCTGGGCCGACGGGATCTTCTCGGCGAGGGTCTCGAGCTCGCGACGGTGGGCGTGGCTCGCGACCGACCGGTCGGCGTGCAGGACCGCGACGGGACGCTCGTCGCCGACGTCGGCGAGGTGATCGAGCATGCCGATCATCGGGGTGCATCCGATGCCGGCGGACGCCAACAGGATCGGGGTGTCGCCCTCGGTGAGCACGAGATCGCCGAAGGGAGTGGTGACCTCCAGCTCGTCGCCCTCGAAGAGGTTGTTGTACAGGAAGTTCGACACCTCACCGGCGGGAAGCACGGTGCCGTCGGGTGCGGTGGTCTCGAGGACCCGCTTGACGGTGATGCGCCAGTCGCCCTTCGCGGGTGCGCTCGACAGGCTGTACTGACGGATCTGGCGGGCGCCGTCGGGGAGGTGGACGCCGACCGAGAGGTACTGGCCCGGACGGAAGGTGGGCAGCGGGGAGCCGTCGAGCGAGGTGAGCACGAACGAGACGGTGTCGGCGGACTGGTGGACGCGGTCGGCGACGCGGACGGTGCGCCAGACGTCGCCGGCCTCGACACCCGCGGCCCGGTACAGATCGGCCTCCATCGAGATGAGGGTATCGGCCATCAGCCAGTACAGTTCGTCCCATGCTTTCGCGACCTCGGGAGTCACTGCCTCGCCGAGGATTTCGACGATCGCCTCGAAGAGGTGCTTGTGGACGATCCAGTACTCGTCGGGCTTGATGCCGAGCGAGGCGTGCTTGTGGGCGACGCGGGACAGGATCGCCTCGACACGGGCGGGGTCGGGATCGAGCTGGAGCGTCGCGAAGGCCGCGATCGATCCGGCGAGTGCCTTCTGCTGCTCACCCTGCTTCTGGTTGCCGCGATTGAACAGGTCGCGTTCGAGCTCGGGGTGGGCGGCGAACATCTTGCTGTAGAACAGCGAGGTGATGTCGCCGATGGCGGCTCCCACCGCTGGGAGGGTCGCGGCGATGACGTCCTTGGATTCGGGTGAGAGCGGCATGGTGTGTCTCCTCGTGTGTGTCGTGACAGGCTGCACCGGCGGCCTCGCCGTGGGTCAGCGGCCGGTGGGTGGTTCGAGGGTGAGCAGGACCGGACCGGCGTCAGGGGTCGCCAGGTCGGCGATCGTGACGTCGTCGAGGGCGGCGTAGAAGGCGTCCTGTGCGGTGCGGAGCTTGGAGCGGAGGCCGCAACCGCGACGCATGGGGCACGGCTTCGCTCCTTCGCACTCGACGACCTCTTCTTCACCCTCGAGGGCTCGGGTGAGCCAACCGAGGCTCGCCGTGCGGCCGAGTTCGGTGATGGTCAGTCCTCCGCCGCGTCCGCGGCGGGTGGTGACCACTCCGAGCTCGCCGAGCCGGGCGACGACCTTCGTCGTATGTGCGTACGACAGATCGAGCTGGTCTGCAATCGTTCTGGTACTGGGCATACTCTCCGCCGGGCCGGCGACGAGATGCATCACAACTCTCAGTCCTAGATCGGTGAACCGGGTGAGTTGCATGACCTCACGGTAGTAAATTCGCATCCCAAATGACAATTTGATGTGACGCAGATCGCTGTTGCCCGAATGCATTGCGATCAAAGGAATCTCGACACGATGACCAAAGTCCGTATCCGGACGTAGCGGATCCGACTAGCCTCGGAGGCGTGAAACCACTCGGTGAAGCACCCCGCGACCACAATCACGTGACCGTCGGTGTGGACGGTTCCCCGGCCTCCGAGCGGGCGGTGAGATGGGCCGCGGCCACCGCGGCCGGCCGGAAGATCCCACTGCATCTCGTCCACGCGGTGGACTTCGCCCCATCGGGTTGGACGAAACTTCCCTTCTTCCGTCCCTCGCAGGTCTTCGAGTGGAGCGAAGCCGAGGCTCAGGCACTCCTGAAGGAGGCCGCGGAGACCGCCGAGGCGGTGGCGCCGGATCTCGAGATCACCGCCGAACTCGCCCTCACCGGAAGCGCCAAGTGGCTCGTCGAGCTGTCCCGCACGTCGCGGATGATCGTCCTCGGTGCCACCGGGAGCACCAAGTTGGGGGAGGCCTTTCTCGGTTCCACCCCGGTCTCTGTCGCCGGTCATGCCGAATGTCCGGTCGTCGTGGTGCGGGGGCCGGAGGGATCCCTCCCCGACGAGCGGCCCGTCGTCGTCGGCGTGGACGGTAGTCCCGCGAGCCGCCAGGCGGTCGACCTGGCGTTCGAGGAGGCGTCCTGGCGCGGGGTCGACCTCGTCGCCGTCCATGTCTGGAGCGACCTGAAGGTCGGGGAGATCGACGAATCACCCCTCGATTTCGATCCCCGCGCGTTCGAGGAGTACGAGCACTCCCTGCTGTCCGAGTGCCTCGCGGGCTACGGCGAGCGCTATCCGGACGTGACGGTCCACCGGAAGGTCTACGTCGACGGCCCCCGCGCCCACCTGCAGTCCTGGAGCGGGAAAGCCCAGCTCGTCGTGGTCGGTACCCGAGGTAGGGGCGGCTTCAAGGGGATGGTGCTCGGCTCCACCGGAAATGCGCTCATGCGCGAGGCGCACTGCCCGGTGATGGTGGTGCGACCGGTCACCTCCTGACGGCGGTAGTGTTCGGGGCACGTGGACGAACGCGCCCCGAGCGGGGTGTGCAGCAGGAACGAAGGTGGCGCATGCGCATCGGAATGGGACTGAACTACAGCGGAGGTTTCGCGGAGACCGCGGCGGAGGTGGCCGACCTGGAAAAGGCCGGCCTCGATATCGTGTTCGTGCCCGAGGCCTATTCGTTCGATGCGGTGAGCCAGCTCGGCTATCTGGCGGCCAAGACCACGCGCGTGGAGCTCGCCTCGGGAATTCTCCAGTTGTTCACCCGGACACCGACGCTCACAGCGATGACGGCCGCCGGCCTGGACTTCGTCTCCGACGGTCGCTTCGTGCTCGGTATCGGTGCGTCCGGGCCGCAGGTTATCGAAGGTTTCCACGGTGTTCCCTACAACGCGCCGCTGGGCCGCACGCGCGAGATCGTCGACATCTGCCGACAGGTGTGGCGCCGCGAGAAGGTCGACCACCAGGGCAAGTACTACCAGATCCCGCTGCCCGCCGAGCGTGGCACCGGGCTCGGCAAGCCGCTGAAGATCATCAACAAGCCTGTGCGCGAGCGCATCCCGATCATCATCGCATCGCTCGGTCCGAAGAACGTCGAGATGACCGCGGAAATCGCCGAAGGGTGGCAGCCGCTGTTCTACTACCCGGAGAAGGCCGCCGAGGTGTGGGGCGAATCGATCGCCAAGGGCAAGGCCAAGCGCGATCCGGCGCTCGGCGACCTGCAGATCTACGCGCAGACCGCGCTGGCGATCGGCGACGATGTCGACCACATGCTCGACTGGGTCCGGCCCATGGTCGCGCTCTACGTCGGCGGCATGGGTGCCAAGGGCAAGAACTTCTACAACGACCTCGCGATCCGGTACGGCTACGCGAAGGAAGCCGAGACCATCCAGGAGCTCTACCTCGCCGGAAAGAAGGAGGAGGCGGCCGCGGCGGTGCCCGTCGATCTGCTCCGCTCGATCTCCCTGATCGGTTCGGAGGGCTTCGTGCGCGAGCGGGTCGCGGCCTTCGCGGAGGCCGGGGTCACCACCCTCAACGTCACCCCGTTCGCGGCCGACACCGCAGGTCGCGTGCGACTGATCGAACAGCTGCGGCAGATCTGCGGCTGACCCACCGAGAAAGGTTCCACGTACGATGACCGAGAACAAGCCGATCGTCGTGGCCGTCGACGGATCCGACGCGTCCACGACCGCGGTGAACTGGGCGGCACGGACGGCCGGGATCCGCGGCCTGCCGCTGCGCATCGTCACCGTCGTGCACATCCCCGCCTTCTACTACTCCGAGCCATACCTCGCGCAGAGCTTCCACGAGGAGATGAAGGCGACGGCCCGCGACAGGCTCGACAACGCGGCCGTGCTCGCCCGGCAGATCATCGACGAGAACCGTCACGGGAACGTCGAGGTCACCACCGAGCAGCTCGAAGGCAAGGTCGTTCCCACGCTCATCGCGCAGGCCGAGCACGCCGACCGGCTCGTCGTCGGATCGCGCGGCCTCGGTGAGGTGAAGGGCCTGCTCGCCGGTTCGGTCTCCACGGCGGTCGTCTCGCACGCGACGGCGCCCGTCGTCGTGGTGCGGGGTCGCACCCTCGACGGTGCGCCGCCGGCAAAGGGGCCCGTCGTGGTCGGTGTCGACGGATCGGTCTCGTGCCGCGACGCGGTGGAGGTCGCGTTCGAGGAGGCCTCCGCACGCGGCGCGACGCTCGTCGCGGTGAACGTGTGGAGCGACGTCAGCGTCCAGCCCTCGCTCGGGGCCGTCCCCGAGGACCCGCACTGGAGCCGGATCCAGACCGGCGAGGAGATCGTGCTCGCCGAACGTCTCGCCGGTTACCAGGAGCGGTACCCGGACGTCACCGTCGAACGTGTCGTCGCCCGCGACCGGCCGGTGCGGGTGCTCAGCGAATATGCCGAGGCCGCACAGCTTCTCGTGGTCGGAACCCGCGGACGCGGCGGTTTCAAGGGGTTGCTGCTCGGCTCCACGAGCAACGCGCTCATCCAGACCGCGGACTGCCCGGTCCTCGTCGTCCGGTCGAAGGAGACCGAGGACTGATCCCGGACGAGGGAGCGAGGCGGGGCGTCACCCGAAGTCGTCGACGCCCCGCTCGCGCAGTTCTCTCCATGCGTCGGCCGGATGCACGCCCCGGCTGATCGCGCCGTTCTCGATGAGCACCCCGAGCATCTGCGAGAGCACGAACGCGACATCCTCGACACGCCCGCACTCGTAGCGGGCGGACAGCCACCCGGAGACGTTGCCGGCCTTGGCGGCCTGCGCCATGTCCAGGGCCGTGCGGAACAACTCGCGGGTCGGATCATCGATCGGATCCTCGGTCGGTGCGCTCATCGTCACCTCGATCTCTCTTCTCGTCAGAAACCCACGCGCAGGATCACCAGCGGCACGACCGGCAGGTCGAGCATCTCGGCCAGGCGCGAGCCCGCGTCCTCGACGCGCAGGGGATGGGTCATGACCGACGCCGACAGTCGCGCGTCGATGGCCGCGAGCCAGCACCGCTCCACCGCCGCGCCGACCCGGACCAGATCCGCCGGCGATGTGGACGCGGCGGAGAACAGGAGAACCGATTCGCGCGCGATCGCCGCAGCCAGCGCATCGACGTCGGGGATCCCCGTCGTGACCATGGCCTCGCCGGCCGCGCCGTGTTCGTCGAGGCTCGCGCTCCAGGTGGTGACCACCTCGGCGTTGCCGCGCGGCTGCCAGTGGGAGGTCCACGAGAACATCTCCCGCTGGTAGTGCGGGTGACGCCGGCGGGTCTCCGCCGCGTAGGCGAGCACCTGGGCCAGGGCGACGGCCTCGTCGGTGGCGAGCAGGCGCACGTCGACGTCGGGTACCGCCCCGGCCGCGGCGACGACGTCGGCGAGCGTCTCCGTCGGCACCGGGATGTCGGTGAACGATTCGCGGTGGCTGCGCCGGTGCGAGATGGCGGCGTACAACCGCAGGTCGCGGCTGCTCGGGGTACCCGAGCCGAGAGTCTCGATCCGGGCGATGAGCTCCGGACGTTGCGGATCGGGCAGCACGGAGGTGCGCGAGCGGTTGCCGAGGACCCGGATCGCGAGCTCGAGATTCGCGAGGGCCGCACCGCACGAGATCAACCGGTCGACGCGCAGCGGGTCCGGCCCCGGTTCCGCGAATTCGAGGCGTTCCTCCAGTTCGGCGCTGTGATCGGGCAGGTGCAGATTCCACGGTTGCGTGTCGTGCACCGAGGGTGCCTCCACCACCGCACGCGCAATGATCTCGGTGTCACCGAGCGACCAGGTTCCGGCATCGACAGTCACGAGATCCTCCTCGTCGGCTCGTTCGTCCCACATGTCCACCTCTGCCTCTCCAGCGTCTCCCGAGCGGTGCCCGCGGGGCAGGGGGAGAAGGTCCCCAGATGGGTGTCGAACGGCCCCGAGGACGTGGGTATCGCGGTACACCTGGGACAATGACGGAACAGCATGTCAACGAAAGGTGTCCGAGATGACCCGCGTGTTTCTCGTCGACGATCACGAGATCGTGCGGCGCGGCCTGGTGGATCTGCTGAGCAGCGTGCCCGACTTCACCGTCGTCGGTGAGGCCGCCTCGGTGGGGGAGGCCCTGGCCCGCGTGCCCGAGAGCGGCGCCGACGTCGCGGTGCTCGACGTGCGGCTTCCCGACGGCAACGGGGTCGAACTGTGCCGCGAGCTGCGTACCCGCATGCCGGGTCTGCGCGCCCTGATGCTCACCTCCTACGCCGACGACGAGGCACTCTTCGACGCGATCATGGCGGGTGCCTCGGGGTTCGTGCTCAAGCAGATTCTCGGCACCGACCTCGTCTCGGCGATCCGCACCGTCGGCGAGGGCGGCTCGCTGCTCGACAGCCGTGCCACCGCCGCCCTCATGGAGCGGATCCGGGCGTCGCGCACGGCCGATCCGCTTGCCGAGCTGTCGGAACAGGAACGCGCCGTCTTCGAACTCATCGGTGAGGGCCTGACCAACCGGGAGATCGCCGAGCGGCTGTTCCTTGCGGAGAAGACCGTGAAGAACTACGTCTCGCGGCTGCTGGCGAAGCTCGGCATGCAGCGCCGCACGCAGGCTGCGGTGCTCGCCACCGAGCTGCGCAACGAGCGCGGCAAGCCGACGTCCTGATCCGACGGGGGCGGGACCCGTTCCGTCAGAGCGGGACCGTCCACAGCACCCGGGTGCCGCGCGGGTGGGCCAGGCCGATCTCGCACGACCCGCCGCACTGCACGGCGCGCCGCTCGAGGTTCGCCAGCCCGCTGCGGCGAGGCGTGTCGGGCAGACCCGTGCCGTCGTCGAGGATCTCGATCCGGAAGTCGTCCTGAACCGAGACCGACACCGAGATGTTGTCGGACTGGGAATGGCGCAGCGCGTTGCTCAGCCCCTCGCGGAGCACGGCCTCGGCGTGCGGATGGATCCGCATCGGCACCAACGTGTCGATGGGGCCGACGAACTGCACGTTGGGTGCCACCGAGGAGTGGATGCTCAGGTCGCCCACGACATCCAGCAGTCTCCGGCGCAGACTGTTCGACGCCGCCGCGCCGGTGGTGTGCAGATCGAAGATGGTCGTGCGGATCTCGCGCACCGTCCGGTCGAGCTGCTCGATCGCGTGGCGGATCACCTCCACGACACGTTCGGTACCCGCACCTTCCGCCGTCGCACTCTGCAGACTCATGCCGGTGGCGAACAGACGCTGGATGACGTTGTCGTGCAGGTCCTGTGCGATACGGTCACGATCGGCCAGCACGTCGAGCAACCGCTTCTTGCGTTGCTGTTCGGCGAACTCGAGGGCCACGGCCGCGAGGTTGGCCATGGATTCGAAGCGGGCCACGTCCTCGTCGTCCCACGGTTCGGTACCGGCCTCGCGGGTCGCGACGAGCACGCCCGTGACGGTCGACGTCGCCGACAGTGGCAGCACCACCGCGTGGCCCTCGTCGCCCTGTTCCGTCGGCGGCAGTCCCTCGAGCGTATCGAGGTGCATCGGCTGCCGGCTCTTGAGTGCTTTGAGCACAGGCGATCCGGTGAGATCGAAACGCTTGTCCTTCCCGCACGGGATCGCGGGGGACGCGGCCTGCAGGCGGCCCTGATGACCCTCGACGAGCACCACATAGGCACCCGCACACCGGGCGAGTTCACGGACCTGGCCGGTGAGCATCGACAGCGTCTCGTCCACCGACCCACCCATCAGCAACCGCGAGTTGATGGATGCCATTGCGGTGAGCCATCTCTCGCGGGCGAGGGAGCCCTCGAACAGGCGCGCGTTCTCGACGGCCACACCGGCGGACATCGCGAGGACCTTGAGGATCACCTCGTCCTCCTCGGTGAACTCGGGTGCGCCCAGCTTCTCGGTGAGATAGATGCTGCCGAAGACCTTGCCGCGCACCATGATCGGAGTTCCAAGGAAACTTTTCATGGGCGGGTGGTTGGGCGGGAATCCGATGGAGGCGGGATGCTTCGACAGGTCGGCGAGGCGGACCGGCCGGGGATCGTTGATGAGCAGACCGAGGATGCCCCGGCCCTCGGGCAGATGGCCCATCACCTCGCGCTGTGTCGGGTTGATCCCGACGTACACGAACTCCGACAGACCACCGTCGGCGGCGCGCACGCCGAGCGCGCCGTAGCGGGCGTCGAGGAGAGCGGTCGCGGCGGTGACGATGCGCTGGAGCATGGAATCGAGTTCGAGACCCGATCCCACGACGAGCACCGCTTCGAGCAGTCCGCGCAGGGTCGTCGGGGCGTCGACGGAGTCGTCGAGCCGGTCGCGGAGCTCGGCGAGCAGCGTGTCGATGGCGACGTCGGTGGGTTCGATCATGAGTTCTTCTCTTCCAGCAGGTGCAGCGCGGCGGACACGGCGGATTCCGAGGGATCCGTCTTCGCGCGGCTCAGGTCGTGTGCGGCCCCGGTGACCTCGACGAGGGTCGTGGCCGCGGGCAGAAGATCGAGTGCCTCCCGCAGTTCGTCGAAGGTACCGAAGGGGTCGCGGTCGCCGTGGACGAACACCGTGGGCACCGAGATCTTCGGCAGGTGCTCGGTGCGCAGCTTCTCCGGCTTGCCCGGCGAATGGAGGGGATAGGACAGCAGGACGAGGGCGTCGGCGATGCCGGGTTCGTCGGCCGCGAGCATCGACGTCTGCCGGCCGCCGTAGGAGACGCCGCCGAGCAACAGCGGCCCGGACACGCGGTCGCGCAGCTCCGCGGCCGCGGCGGCCACACCCTCACGGTCCTCCGCGGCGCGGGACGGCTGCGGGGGTCCCTTGGGTTTGCGACGGCGGAACGGCAGGTCGTAACGCAGAGCGAGGAAGCCGGCGTCGGCGAACCGGGAACACATCAGCTGCAGGATCCGGGCGTCGCAGTTGCCGCCGGCGCCGTGCGTCAACGCGACGGCACCCCGCGGGCTGCCCTCGGGAAGATGCAGGTGACCGGTCACGGTGCCGGTGTCCAGCGGTTCGACACTCACACCGATACGGTAACCGCCGCGTCGGCGACGTTTCCTGGGCCCTCCGTGCTCCGGTGCAGGTCGCCTGTGCTCCGTGCCTCTACCGGCCGGCGGCCGCGCTGCGGGGGATCGGGCCGATGTCGGAGTGGCGACCGGGCACGAGCGCGGCGTGCCGCCCGCCCGGGCCGGGACCGCGGCGGGCGGCGAGCGCGTCGGCGACGGCACCGGTGACGAACCCGTAGACGCTCTTGTGGAGGACGTCGATCGCCAGTTCGGAACGGGGCCACGTCTGCGGCGGTGCTCCCACGCCGGTCGCATTCTCGAGGATCTGGTCGTTGGTCAGACGGACGACGGTGAACTTCGACGAGGCGAGCGGCCCCCGCAGGCCCACCTCGGCCATGACCGAACGCAGCACGCCGATGGCGATGCCCTGTCCGAAATGCATCGCCCAGTTCAGGGCGGTCGAGTGCTGCCCGGCCGATTCGGAGGCGCCCGTCATCCGTGCGAGTACGCGGCCCGGCACGTGGGAGTTCGGTCGCCCGGTGACGGCCTGCTCGATCTTCTCCCCGACGGTCATGGCGGCCACGCCGGCCGCACCGGCGACCAGCCCTTCCCACAGTGCGTTTCTCAGCATGACCGCTCGGGTACCCGCCGCGGGATCGGAACAACCCGCATTCCCGGACGGAGCCCTTCGGGCGACACGGTGAAGGAGCGTCCTTCGGGCGGCACGGTGAGGGAGCGATGACCGGAGCGACACGACCCCGAGACACCCGCGACGGAATCTCGGTGCGGCACTCCGCGATCAGCGGTGCCCTCCTCGGTGTGGCGCTCATGGCCGCGATCGACGAGATCGTCTTCCACCAGATTCTCGGCTGGCACCATTTCTACGACCGCTCCACACCCGCGGTCGGTCTCGCCTCCGACGGTCTGCTGCACACGGCCGAGTTGCTCGTTCTCGTAGCGGGATTCGCGTTGCTCGCCGACGTGCGTCGCAGGCACGCCCTGGCGGTACGGCACTTCTGGGCGGCGCTGCTCATGGGAGCGGGCGCGTTCCAGTTGTTCGACGGACTGGTGAACCACAAGGTGTTCCGCGTCCACCAGATCCGCTACGACGTCGACGTGTGGCCCTACGACCTGGCCTGGATCGCAGGGGCTCTCGTGCTCCTCGTCGCCGGTGCATTCCTGTGGTGGTCGGCGCGACGGAACGTGCGCACCACCGGGCTCTCGGACGGATAGGAGCCGTCGGTGCACGATCATCCGACGCACACGGGACCGGGAGCACTCGCCCTCGTCGTCCTGCTGGTGGCGGCTCTGGGGGTCGCGCTGTACCTCGGGGCGGCCGTGCGGCTGCGTCGCCGTGGCGACGCGTGGCCGTGGTGGCGTGATGCGAGTGTCGCTGCGGGTGCCGGCGCCGTCGCTGCCACGGCGGTAGTTCCTCTGCCCGGTGGGCCGTTCACCGCGCACATGGCCGGGCATCTGCTCGTCGGCATGGTCGCGCCCCTGCTGATCGTGCTGGGGCGGCCGGTGACCATGTTGCTGAGGACCGTCCCGGTGGGAGGCGCACGCACGGGCCTGCTCACCGTGCTGCATTCGCGGCCGGCCGCACTGCTCACGGCGCCGGCGGTCGCGGCCGTGCTGGACATGGGTGGGCTGTGGGTGCTCTACCGGACGCCGCTGTTCGCTGCGATGCACGACGACACGCTCGTCGCGGCCGTGGTCCACCTGCACGTCTTCGCCGCCGGGATGCTGTTCACCATCGCGATCTGCCGGCTCGATCCTCTCCGCCGCAGGTACGGTCTCCCGCATCTCGCGGTGGTGTTGCTCGTGGCCGGCGCGGTCCACGCGGTGCTGGCGAAGACGCTGTACGCGCAGTCACCTCCCGGCACGATGTTCGCCGCGTCCGATCTGCAGGCGGGTGCCCAGCTGATGTACTACGGCGGCGACGCGGTCGGTGTGGCCCTGGCCGTCGTGCTCGCCGTCCGCTGGTACGGCGAGATGGGGCGTGCCCGCGCGCGGGCGGTCACCGTCGGTCGCGCTCGACCGGCCGCATGAACCGGACCCACATGCGGTGCAGCATCGCGGCGAACACCACGGCCCAGGCCGCCACCGCGACCCACAACTCGGCGGCGCCGATCGCTCCGACCAGCGGCAGATCGTCGGCGCGACCCAGATACATCCCCGCGACCGCGTACATGCCGAGCGGGAAGACGATCGACCACAGTGACGAGTCGTAGGTCAGTGGAACCCGGTGGACGCGGTGACGCCACCAGCCGGCCGCGACGAGCGGCGGCAGCAGCCACGTCGCGAAGGCCCAGATGACGACGGCGAGGCCCGCGATCAGGCCGCGAGTCGCGTCGACCATCGGGGCGTCGTCCATCTCGACGATCCGTGAACCCGCCACGACGGTGATCGAGCACGCTCCCATCGACACCCAGTACGGGGCGGTCAGGTCGGTGGGTCGCAACGGGTACTGCAGCATCCGCGCCGCGACGAAGATGCCCGCCGCCGCGTACAGGAAGAGCCCCACACCCCAGGTGAACACCGCGACGGCGGCGAGGAGCCGGTCCAGTTCGCGGTAGACCGGTTGGAGCGTGGCCGCGGCGATGGCCACCGACTCGCTGGCGACGACCCAGATGAACCACGTTCCGTTCGCCTTCGCGAGGACGGGACGCTCCGCCGTGCCGAGCACGGCGGTCCACGGGACGACATATCCGAGCACCAGCCACGTCGCCGCCGCGCCCACGAGCAGTACGGCCGCGGTGGAATGCCGACCGTCCATCATCAGGCGTACGCCGAGCACGTTGCTGCCCGCGACGAAGGTGAAGAAGCCGAACGCCCGTCCGGAATCGGCGAGATCGGCGCGGACTTCGTCGCGGAACGCGAAGAACCGCCACACCGACAGGGCCACCAGCGTCGCGTATCCGATCGCGGACACGATCAGCAGCACAGCTGATCCGAGGTGGAAACCGCGGAGGTGGAGTCCGGTGGAGACGATGCCGCCGGCCATGACGAAGGCGAAGTAACCCGGTGCGAGGGTGCGGACTTCTTCGCGGAGACGGGAACGGGCCTGCACGGCGCGCACGCTACTTCAGCAGGCGGGACATCCGCCGGTCGGCGAGGACCTTCCCTCCGGTCTGACAGGTCGGGCAGTACTGGAACGAACGATCGGTGTAGGAGACCTCGCGGATGGTGTCGCCGCACACCGGGCACGGCTCACCGGTGCGTCCGTGCACGCGCAGCCCCGACCGTTTCTCGCCCTTGAGGCGCGCCGCGTCCTGCCCGACCGAGCGCGTGACGGCATCGGTGAGAACCGACCGCATCGCCCCGTACAGGGCCGTCACCTCGTCATCGGTGAGCTTTCCGGCGGTCGCGAACGGCGACTGCTGAGCGACGTGCAGGATCTCGTCGGAATAGGCGTTGCCGATGCCCGCGAGAACCTTCTGATCGGTGAGCAGCGTCTTGAGGCGTGAGGTGCTGTCGGTCAGGAGCTCGGCGAACTCGTCGCGGGTGAAGGCGAGCGCGTCGGGGCCGAGGCGGGCGATGCCGGGCACCTGCTGCGGATCGTCGACGACCCAGACCGCGAGGCGCTTCTTCGTGCCGGCCTCGGTGAGATCGAAGGCCGGTGTCGTCGCGTCGGGGGCGAACAGGTGCACGCGGAGGGCGAGCGGACCGCGACCGAGTTTCGGGGGAGTGTGCGACGGTTCGTCGAGCCAGCGCAACCAGCCGCCGCGGGACAGGTGCGTGATCAGGTGCAGCCCCGAGCAGTCGATCGCGAGGAACTTGCCGAAGCGCGCCGCTCCGGTGATGTCGCGTCCCTGCAGCGCCGTAATCGGCGGGTCGGCCGTCTGCAGCACGCTCAGCGCCGCGACGTCGATGCGTCCGACGACGCTGCCGACCGCGTGCTCGCGCAGGAACACCGCAAGTGCTTCCACCTCGGGGAGCTCGGGCATGGGAACAGGCTACGGTCGCCGGGCCGTTCGCGGGTGGCGACGGACACCATCACGTCACCGATAGACTGCGCTCGTGACTGTGTCGACGCCCTACGAAGACCTGCTGCGCCTGATCCTCGAGACCGGCGCGGAGAAGGCCGACCGTACCGGAACCGGCACGCGGAGCCTGTTCGGCCACCAGATGCGCTTCGATCTGTCCGAGGGCTTCCCGTTGATCACCACGAAGAAGGTGCATCTGAAGTCCATCGTCTACGAGCTGCTGTGGTTCCTGCGCGGCGACTCCAACGTCAAGTGGCTGCAGGAGCACGGCGTGACGATCTGGGACGAGTGGGCCGCACCCGACGGCGATCTCGGCCCGGTCTACGGCGTGCAGTGGCGCTCGTGGCCGACCCCCGACGGGCAGCACATCGACCAGATCGGCCAGGTGATCGAGACCCTGCGCAACAATCCCGACTCGCGGCGCATCCTCGTCTCGGCGTGGAACGTGGCAGAGCTCGACAGGATGGCGCTCATGCCGTGCCACGCCTTCTTCCAGTTCTACGTGGCCGACGGCAAGCTCAGCTGCCAGCTCTACCAGCGCAGCGCCGACATGTTCCTCGGCGTGCCGTTCAACATCGCCAGCTACGCGCTGCTCACCCACATGGTCGCGCAGCAGACCGGACTCGAGCCGGGAGAGTTCATCTGGACCGGCGGCGACTGCCACATCTACTCGAACCACATCGAGCAGGTCACCGAGCAGCTCACCCGCGATCCGTATCCCTACCCGACGCTGAAGCTGCACCCACGCGACTCGATCTTCGACTACCGCTACGAGGACGTCGAGGTCGTCGGTTACCGGCACCACCCCGCGATCAAGGCGCCGGTGGCCGTCTGATGGGGGATGTCACCCTCGTCTGGGCCCAGGCACGCGACGGTGTGATCGGCCGCGACAACACCATTCCGTGGCACATCCCCGAGGACATGGCGTTCTTCAAGGACGCCACGATGGGCAAGCCGGTGATCATGGGCCGGCTCACCTGGGACTCGCTCCCGGTGAGATTCCGGCCGCTGCCGGGACGCCGGAACATCGTCGTCACCCGCAACGTCGAGTGGTCGGCCGAGGGCGCCGAGACCGCGATGAGCCTCGAGGACGCGTTGACGCTCGCCGGCGAGGACGAGGTCGTCGTGATGGGCGGGGGCCAGATCTACGCGCAGGCGATGCCGTTCGCGACTCGGCTGCTCGTGACCGAGGTCGACCTCGACGTCGTAGGAGATGCGACCGCACCTCCGATCGGGCCCGAGTGGGCGGCGGAACCCGGGGAATGGATGACGTCCACCAAGGGAATCAGGTTCCGCTGGATCCGGTACGCGCGAAGCTGAGTTCTCGCGGCGGCATCTGAGCGATACTGCGGTACATGGACAAGCTCTCGTTGACCGCCCTGGCACGGCAGCAGCTCAAACTCGCAGCGGCGTCCAGCAGCGGACGCAGCTCCCAGACGGTTTTCGGTGGGCATACCAAGCACCTGCGGCAGACCGTCGTCGCGTTGCTCGCCGGCCACGAACTCGGCGAGCACGACAGCCCCGGCGAGGCGACCCTGCAGGTGCTGTCGGGTCAGCTCCAGCTCGTCGCGGGCAACGACGTGTGGAAGGGTTCGGCGGGCGACATGATCATCATCCCGCCGGTCCGGCACAGCGTCAGCGCCATCGAGGACGTCGCCTTCCTGCTCACCGTCGCCAAATAGCGGCGCTCATTGCACGCACCGAGTAGCGGTGCTCATTGCACGCACCGAGTAGCGGTGCTCATTGCACCGGTGCCGGAGCGGTGTACCCGCGGTAGCCCTCCCACGCGAGTCGGCGCTCGCGACGCGGATCGTGCTCGATGTGCGTGACCTCGTCGAAAATCACTGTCGCGCGGCCCTTCTCGTCGTAAGGCGGCCACGACGGCAGTGGTTCACCGTGCCGGGCCACGTTCAGCCACTGGCGCTGCATCACCCCGGCGACCGTGCGCAGGCCGCGTCGCCCACCGAGTGCGGTGAGCGCCCGCCCGAGCGGTTCGCCGGTCTGGTCGAAGACCGCGAGCAACTCCACAGCGTGCGTCGCGTCGAAACCCGTCCACCGCAGCAGTCGCGGCGCGAGATCGAAGCGGTACATGAAGGTCGGCGCGAAACGCGAATGCGCCTGCGCGATCTGCACGGACGGATACCAGAAGGTGAGATCGCCGCCGAGATCGATCGCGGCACGCTCGTCCGGATATCCCGGGTAGACCGCCGTGATGCGATCCTTCGCCTCCGGATCGGTCGCGGCGAACAGTGCGTCGATCCGCCGCGGGTTCGTCGGCAGCGCGTCGAGGAACTTCGGGAACAGTGCGCCCTCGCGGTCGTTCGTCCCGAGCACGAGCGGAACGGGATGCGCCGCGCCCGTCTCGTACGCCTCGAGCGGCTGGAGCGGAACGAAATCGCCGTCGACGACCGGACCGAAGGGATGCAGACCGGGGGTCGCGCGCAGCACCTGCGCCCCGAGTCGCGATCCCACCCGCCCGAGTTCGACGGGGGAGGCGTCGAGCAGCGCCCGCGCCGCGGTATCCGGGTCGGCACCGAGCAGTTCGACGAACTTCCGGCCCCATTCGGCAGAGCGGTCGGAGGTGACGACGAGATTCGGCGCCGGGCTCTGTGCGATCGCGGCGGAGAACAGTCCGCGCGCGGCGGGTGTCGCGAGCAGGGTCGTCACCGAGGTGCCGCCGGCGGACTCGCCGAAGATCGTCACGTTGTCGGGGTCCCCGCCGAAGGCCGCGATATTGCGCTGCACCCATTCGAGCGCCGCCACCTGGTCGCGCAGACCGAGATTGGAATCGAATCGGACCGAATCGGTGGAGAAGGATCCGAAGTCGAGATAGCCGAGCGCTCCGAGGCGGTAGTTGATCGACACGTAGACGACGTCGCCGCGTCGGACCAGCGACTCGCCGCCGTAGACCGACAGGGCACTCGTGCCGAGGGTGAAGGCGCCGCCGTGGATGAACACCATGACCGGTCGCGGTGCATGGACCCGACCGGCGGGGGCGAGCACGTTGAGGGTCAGGCAGTCCTCGTCGGGACGCACGCGCACCCCGCGACGACCGGTCTCGGCGTAGCGCGGACGCTGCGGGGCGGCATTGCCGAACTGCGTCGCATCGCGCACCCCCGTCCAGGGCTCGACCGGTTGCGGCGCGCGCAACCGCAGCGGACCGACCGGGGGAGCGGCGTAGGGGATGCCGCGCCAGGCGAGGAGGTCGCCGAGCCGGGTGCCGCGGACGGTCCCGTCTGCGAATGTGACGTGGGTCTCGGGCGTCATGCTCCGCACTGTACGTGACGGCGCGTCACGGTAGCCGCCGCATCCACCGTCGAGGTCACCAGGAGTAGGCCTCGAGTCCCCGATCTGCGAGCTCGGCCCGGACGTAGGTGCGCAGCGTCGCGGCGTCGGGGAAGCGGTCCTCGTCGAGGGCGACGAACGCGAGGGTGTACCGCTCGTCGGTGTGGCAGGCGTACACCGACAGGCGGGTCGCGGTGCGGGCCGGCCGGGTGTCGAGTCCCGGGTGCATGGCGCGCATCGCGATCCCGGTGGTGCGGTACGGGCCCAGCGTGGTGAGTTCGCGGGGCACTGCGCCGATGTTGGAACACAACAGGTCCCGCTCACCGGCACCGCGCGCGACGCGGGCGGCGATCCGGTCGGGCAGGAGCTGCAGGATATCGGCCGGCATGTTGTGCGGCGCGCCCTCCCGCGGCTGCGAGTAGGCGTGCGCGGCGCGGGCACGGATCGACGCGACGGTGTCACCGTCGTCGACGGTGATCCCCACCATCGACACGCCGTTGGAGACGGTTCCGTCCTTCCGGTCGTCGACCGGAACGGAGATGCGCACGGGGAACGGGATCCGGGCGCGTCGAGCGACACCGGCGGACACGGCGATCAGCAGGGCGTTCGGGCTGCCGTCCTCCGCGGCGGCGACGGCCCTCCACTGCGCCGCGTCGACGTCGACGAGCGCGGTGCGCGGTCGCGAGCGCACCGTCTGCGGAGCGGACGGTTTCTCCGTGCGGGGCGTGTACTTCACGCGGCGCAGCCCGCTGCCGACCTTCCGGAACAACTGCATCGCATCGCGCAGGTCGGACTGGCGACCGGAGTCGGGTCGTCGCGGCCGGTCGGCGAGCGCGTCGGCGACGGCGCGGACGAATCCGCGCGCGTCGGTCAGCACGTGCGAGCACACGATCGACAGTGCGGTGCCGCCGCTCGTGAGTCGGGTCGCGGCGAGGGCCCAGCCGGGACCGAGCTCGGGATCGACGTCCACGTTCGCGTGCTCGTCGGCCCAGTCGAGGAGCTCGTCGTCGGGGATGGGGGTCGCGGGATAGCGCAGCGGATGGACGTGCGTGTTCGGTTCGAATCGGGGGCGTGCGCCGGGAACCCGGGGACGGACCACGCGACGCCCGAGCGGGCCTTCGGACAGCACGTCGTGAAGGGACAGCAACAGGGTCGCGTCCACGGTCTCGTCGGTGCGCCACAGACCCTGCATCACCGACGGCAGGCCGGTTCCTTTGTGGCGGTGGAGGAACATCTCGTCCACGACGCTCAGGCGATTCACAATCCCGACCGTAGCGCCGACCGTTGACCGAAGCACTGAACCGAGGTTCAATCCTTGGTGTGGCGTACCGGCGGACACCCGCAGTGCAGGAGCGACTCGACGCGCAGCGCGAGGCGATCGCCGCTGCCGCCGTGGCTCTGCTCAGCGAGCGCGGATACAGCGGACTGTCCGTCTCGGCGGTCGCCGAACGGGCCGGTGTCGCCACCGGCAGCGTCTACCGGCACTACGTCGACAAGTCCGATCTCATGGTGCGGATCTTCCGGGAACTGTGCGGCCGGGAGGTCGAGGCCGTGACGTCCGCGGCCGCAACCGGATCCGGTGCCGACCGGGTGACCGCGGTGGTCGACACCTTCTCCCGGCGTGCGCTGCGCAATCCCACCCTCGCCTACGCGCTGCTCGCCGAACCGGTCGACGCAGCGGTCGACGTCGAACGGCTCGTGCTGCGCCGCGCCTTCGCGGCGGCCTTCGCGAACGCCGTGCGCCACGGCATCGCAACCGGTGAATTTCCCGAACAGGACGTCGAACTCACCGCCGCCGCGCTCGTCGGGGCCGTCGGTGAGGTACTCACCGGCCGCCTTCCCGGCGCGGCCGACGGTCGCCATTGCGCCGCGGCCGATGGTCGACATTGCGACAGCGCGGCCGGATCCACTGTCCCCGACCTCGTCGCGCTCGCACTGCGCGCGGTGGGGTACCTGTCTTCCGGAACGACCCAGGAGTGAAGCCGTGAATTTCCCCGCCACCCACGAGGTGTTCAATCAGGTACCGGACCTCGAGCCCTACGGGGCCGCCGACGACCCCGCCCTCCTCGAAGGACTGCGCCGCGAAGGAGCGAGCTGGGCCGAGGACGAGGTCCGCGAACTCGGCGCCCTCGCCGGCACTGCCCGTGCCCAGGCCTGGGGGCGGCTCGCCAACGAGTACCCGCCCGTGCTGCACACCCACGACCGCTACGGCCACCGCGTCGACGAGGTCGAGTTCCATCCGCACTGGCACGACCTGATGACCGTCGCCGTCGAGAACGGCCTGCACGCGGCACCCTGGCGCGACTCGCGTCCCGGCGCGCACGTCGCCCGCGCCGCGAAGTTCTACGTGTGGGGCCACACCGACGCCGGGCACATGTGCCCGATCTCGATGACCTACGCCGCGGTCCCGGCGCTGCGCCACAACGCCGAACTCGCCGAGCGCTACGAGCCGCTGCTGGCCGCGCCGCACTACGACTTCGGGCTGCGCGAACCCTCCACGAAACGCGGTCTCATCGCGGGGATGTCGATGACCGAGAAGCAGGGTGGTTCCGACGTCCGCGCCAACACCACCACCGCGACCCCCAACGCGGACGGTTCGTACACGATCGTCGGGCACAAGTGGTTCACCTCCGCGCCGATGTCCGACCTGTTCCTCACGCTCGCGCAGACCGAGCACGGACCGTCGTGCTTCCTGCTCCCGCGTGTCCTGCCCGACGGCACCCGCAACGCGATCCGCATCCAGCGGCTGAAGGACAAGCTCGGCAACAAGTCGAACGCCTCCTCCGAGATCGAGTACGAGAACGCGATCGGCTGGCTCGTCGGCCCGGAAGGTCGCGGCATCAACACCATCATCGAGATGGTGAACATGACGCGACTCGACTGCGTCATCGGCTCGGCCGTGAACATGCGGGTCGCGACGCTGCGCGCGGTCCACCACGCCCGCCATCGGAAGGCGTTCGGCGCGGTGCTCGTCGACCAGCCGCTCATGCGCAACGTGCTCGCCGATCTCGTCGTCGAATCCGATGCGGCGACGACGATGATGATGCGTCTGGCCGGAGCCACCGACCGCGCCGCCGGAGACGAGCAGGAAGCCGCCCTGCGCCGCATCGCGCTGGCCGTCACCAAGTACTGGGTGTGCAAGCGGGCTCCCGCGGTCGCCGCCGAAGCTCTCGAATGTCTCGGCGGCAACGGCTACGCCGAGGAGTCCGGCATGCCGCGGCTCTATCGCGAGTCGCCGCTCATGTCGATCTGGGAAGGATCCGGCAACGTCGCGGCACTCGACGCATTGCGCGCCATGGCCCGGCAGCCCGGCACCGTCGAGGCGTTCTCCACCGAGGTCGGGCTCGCGGAAGGAGCCGATCCGCGGCTCGACTCGGCCATCGCCCGGGTCGGCAAGGAACTCACCGACCTCGAGGACGCCGAGTACCGGGCACGGCGGGTCGTGGAGCTCATGGCCCTGGTCCTGCAGGGCGCGCAGCTCGTCCGGCACGGGCATCCCGCCGTCGCGGAGGCCTTCTGCCGCAGCCGGCTCGACGACGACTGGGGCATCGCGATGGGCACACTGCCGACCGGCGTGGACACCGCCGCGATCCTCGACCGGGTCTGACGGCGCGGGTCCGATCGTGCGGCGCTGTCACCTGTCTCAGGTCGCGGGCATACTGGAATACGTCCTGCGAGGAATCGACTACGGGTGGAGCCCGTCATGATCGGCAGCAACGAATGGTGGGAGTGGGGTCGGCAGATCGCACTCGCGGTGACCGAGCCGCATGCACTGCACCGTGCCCGCATGATCGTGCGCGGCGTCGTCGCCGAGTCCGAGGCGGTGAGCGACAGCCGCCGGGGCGACGCCGAGATCCACTCCGTCAACCTCGCGCAGGGCACTCCGGTCACGATGAGCCCCCGACTGGCCTCGATGGTGCGGTCGGCGCTGTGGGCGGCCCGCATGACGGGCGGGGCCATCACCCCGGTCGACTCCGACGACGCCTCCGTCGATGCCGGAGCCATCCCGCCGATCCATCCCATCCCCACCTACCGCGACGTGCAGATCGACGGAGACGTCGTGCTCGCTCCCTTCGGGGTGAGCCTCGAACTCGGTGCGACGGCCGTGGCCGATACCGTCGACTACTCCGCGGCGCTCGTCGCGAACCTGCTCGAATGCGGGGCGCTCGTGCGCATCGGCGACGTGATGGCCACCGCGGGGCACGCGCCGGCCGGGGGATGGCAGGTGCCGCTCCCGGATCGAGGGTCGGTCGAACTGCCGGCCGGATCGGCCATGGCGTCGCACACCAGCGACGTCGCCGACCCCGAGCGGTGGCGTCTCGTCAGCGTCATCGCTCCCGACGCGGTGTGGGCCGATGCGGCCGCGGCGACGGCGTTGCAGCGGGGGATCGGAGCCCTGTCGTGGCTCGAGCAGTACGACCTGCCGGCGCGTCTCGTCGATACGCACGGACGGGTCCGGACCACCACGGCCTGGTCCGATCCGAAGGCTGCTTGATCTCTCGAGCAGGATGCGGTCAGGCTCCGTCGCGGAGGTTGCGGTAGACCTCGATCAGATGGTCGGTGGACGCGTCTCCGGTATCGGGGGTCTCCTGGCCGGCGAGCACCGTCTGCAGGGCGGTGGCCTGGGTCTTGCCGAGCTCGACACCCCACTGATCGAACGAATCGATCCCCCACACGATGCCCTGGACGAAGGTCTGATGCTCGTAGAACGCGATGATCTGCCCGACCACCGACGGGGTCAGTTCCGGGGCGAGGATCGTCGTCGACGGCCGATCGCCGGGCATCACCTTGTGCGCCACCACCGCCTCGTCGACGCCTTCGGCACGCACCTCGTCGGCATCGCGGCCGAAGGCGAGGACTTTGGCCTGGGCGAACATGTTCGCCAGCACCAGCACCTGCATGCTGGTCTGCCCGTCGCGGGCCGGCAGATCGTCGCCGCAACGGGCCAGGCCGAGGAAGTCGACGGGGACGATCTCGGTGCCCTGGTGCAGCAACTGGAAGAAGGCATGCTGGCCGTTGGTACCGGGCTCGCCCCAGAACACCTCCCCGGTGGGGTAGCTGACCGGTGTGCCGTCGGCGCGCACGGACTTGCCGTTCGATTCCATCGTCAGCTGCTGCAGATAGGCCGGCAACCGCGCCAGATCCTGCGCATAGGGCACCACCGCGCGCGAGCGATAACCGAGGATGCTCGCATTCCACACCCCGATCAACCCCGCCAACAGCGGTGCGTTCTGCGCCGGGTCGGCGGTGGCGAAGTGGTCGTCGATGGCGTGCATGCCGGCGAGGAACTCGCCGAACCGCTGCCGGCCGATGGCGCACATGACCGCCAGCCCGATCGCCGAACCCACCGAATAACGCCCACCGACCCAGTCCCAGAATTCGAACATGTTCGCCGGGTCGATGCCGAACTCGACCACCCGCTCCGTGTGCGTCGACACCGCCACGAAATGCTGGGCGACGGCGTCTTCGCCCAATGTGTCGACGAGCCAGCGGCGCGCGGCGGTGGCGTTCGACAGGGTTTCGAGGGTGGAGAAGGTTTTCGACGCGACGATGAACAGTGTGGTGGCCGGGTCCAGATCGGCCAGCGCCGCGGTCAGATCGGCGGGGTCGACGTTGGAGACGAACCGCGCCGCCGGCCCGTCGTGAAAACGCCGCAGTGCGCCGGTGACCATTGCCGGGCCGAGATCGGAGCCGCCGATGCCGATGTTGACCACCGTGGCGATCTTCTCGCCGGTGGCGCCGCGCCAGTCGCCGCTGCGGAGGCGGTCGGTGAACTGGCCCATCCGGTCGAGCACGGCGTGGACGTCGGCGACGACATCGATCCCGTCCACGATCAGTGCCGCATCGCGGGGCAGGCGCAGGGCGGTGTGCAGCACCGCGCGGTCCTCGGTGACGTTGATGTGCGCACCCGAGAACATCGCCTCCCGAGCCGCGGCGATCCCCGCGGTGTCGGCGAGTTCCAGCAAGGCATGCAGGACGGGGGTGTCGAAACGCTGCTTGCTGAAATCGATGACCAGATCCCCGGCAGGGACCGTCAACGCCGAGACCCTCTCGGGTTCGGAGGTGAACAACTGCCGCAGCGACACCGATTCGAGCCGGTCGCGATGGTCTTCCAGAGCTTTCCACGGTGCCGTTGCGGTTACGTCGCTCATGTCGTCGACAGTAGTGCGCCCCGACACGGTGCGCCCGGTGTGCGACTGTGTGCCCCGGTGTGTGACGAAGGGATCCCTCGGTTTCCCGCAGCGAGCGACCGCGGCGCGCATGATGGGGCATATGGATGCTGCAGAACTGATTCGGTCCGTCCCCACCGACCTGTTCCTCGGCGGTGAATGGGTGGCGGCCGAGAACGGAGCCACCTTCGGAGTCCACGATCCTGCGACCGGCGACGAACTCACCCGCGTCGCCGATGCCGCGCCCGGTGATGCCCTACGGGCCCTCGATGCGGCCGTCGCAGCCGGTCCGGAATGGGCCGCGACCCCGCCGCGCGAACGCGCCGAACTGCTGCGGGCCGTGTGGCAGAAGATCACCGAGCGCGCCGACGACTTCGCGCTGCTCATGACGCTCGAGATGGGTAAGGCGCTGCCGGAGAGCCGATCGGAGGTGACCTACGGTGCCGAATTCCTGCGATGGTTCTCCGAGGAGGCGGTTCGCATCGCCGGTCGCTACACGCCCGCCCCGGCCGGCACCGGACGCGTTCTCGTGACGAAACAACCGGTCGGTCCCTGCCTGGCGATCACGCCGTGGAACTTCCCCCTCGCGATGGGAACCCGCAAGATCGGTCCCGCCCTCGCCGCGGGATGCACGATCATCGTCAAGCCCGCGTCCGAGACACCCCTCACGATCCAGCTGCTCGCGCAGCTCTTCGACGAGGCAGGACTGCCCAAGGGTGTCCTGTCGGTGCTGCCGTCCTCGCATGCCGGGGAGGTCACCGGTCCGCTCCTCGAAGATCCCCGGCTGCGCAAGCTCACCTTCACCGGCTCCACCGAGGTCGGGCGCATGCTCGCCGAGAAGGCCGGTCGTTCGCTGCTGCGCACCTCGCTCGAACTCGGCGGCAACGCGCCGTTCGTCGTCTTCGAGGACGCCGATCTCGACGCCGCGGTCGAGGGCGCGGTGGCAGCCAAGCTGCGCAACGGGGGAGAGGCCTGCACGGCCGCGAACCGCTTCCACGTCCACAATTCGGTGCGCGACGCCTTCGTCGCCAAGCTCACCGAACGCATGGCGTCGTACAAGCTCGGGCCGGGAACGGACCCCGACGCGACGCTGGGTCCCCTGGTCAACGAGAACCAGAAGAAGACCGTGATCGAACTCGTGCAGGACGCGGTGTCGGCGGGCGCTTCGGTGCGCCTGGGCGGTGAACCCGCGGACGGACCGGGATGGTTCTACCCGGCCACCGTCCTCGACGACGTGCCGAAGCAGGCCCGCATCCTGCAGGAAGAGGTGTTCGGGCCGGTCGCGGCCGTCACCGGCTTCGACACCGAGGAGGAAGCGCTCGCGGCGGCGAACGACACCCGCTACGGGCTCGCCGCCTACATCTTCACGCGCGACCTCGACCGGGCCCTGCGCGTGTCGCATGCGCTCGAAACGGGCATCGTCGGCGTGAACCGCGGTGTCGTCTCGGATGTCGCGGCCCCGTTCGGCGGAATCAAGGATTCCGGGCTGGGACGCGAGGGCGGTACCGAGGGCATCGAGGAATTCCTCGAGACCAAGTACATCGCCCTGCAGTAGAGGAACTCAGCGATGGCCGGGACGGCCCGCCGTCGGTGACTCGGACGGCCCCGCCGTCAGTGATTCGGACGGCCCGCCGTCAGTGACCCAGGCGGCCACGCCCGAGGCGGAGCAGCAGCATCGCCAGGGTGTGGCCTTCCTGGCCCAGCTCGCTGAACCGCTCGAGGACCTTCATCTCGCGGCTGTGCACGAGACGGGTACCGCCGGACGCCATGCGGGTACGCCCGATCATGCGGGAGACCTCGGTGCGGCGCTTGACCGCGGCCAGGATCTCGGCGTCGAGACGATCGATCTCCTTGCGGAGCTCCTCGATCTCGGCCTCGGTGGGCACTCCGGTGTCGTCGGCCGCGGCCGGTGTTCCGGCGTTCGCCTGGCCCGGCTCGCCGGAAAGGGAAGAATCGATGTGCGTGCTCATGTCGTCTCCTCGCATCTGCTCTGAAGGATCGCCCGTATGGGAGCGGCTGTTACCGGTATCGGGTCGGGCCGGCGGTCGGGAATCGACAGCGACAACCGGAACTCGATCCGAGCGTGCAAAGGACAGAAGACATGGACTCCAGTTTGCCACTCACCCTGCAGGCCCTGCCACTCGGCTTGATCGACTGTGTGGTCCGGATCCGTTGTCCGAACGGTCCGGTAGTTTGGTGAAACGATGAACACTCCCGTCGCGCTCGCAAACTCCCGCCCCGGATCCGATGCTCTTCTCGAAGGGCTCAATCCGCAGCAGCGGGAAGCGGTCACGCACGAAGGGGCCCCGCTGCTGATCGTCGCGGGCGCGGGCTCCGGCAAGACTGCGGTGCTCACCCGTCGCATCGCCTATCTGCTGGCCGAGCGCGGCGTCGTCCCTGGTCAGGTGCTCGCCATCACCTTCACCAACAAGGCCGCGGCCGAGATGCGCGAGCGGGTGGCGGCCCTGGTGGGGCCGCGCGCGAATGCAATGTGGGTCTCGACCTTCCACTCGAGCTGCGTCCGGATCCTGCGCGCGCAGGCGGGTCTGCTCCAGGGCATGAATTCGAATTTCACAATCTACGACGCCGACGATTCCCGTCGTCTGCTCACGATGATCGCGAAGGATCTCGAACTCGACAGCAAGAAGTACTCCGCCCGGTTGCTGTCCACACAGATCTCGAACCTCAAGAACGAACTGATCGGACCGGAGGAGGCCGCCCACGAGGCGGAGACCGATTCGGCGGCCACCGAACTCACCCGCGTCGTCGCCCGGGTCTACGCGCACTACCAGCAGCGCCTGCGCACGGCGAACGCCTTCGACTTCGACGATCTCATCGGCGAGACGGTGGCGTTGCTGCAGGCGCACCCGCAGGTCGCCGAGTACTACCGACGCCGGTTCCGTCACGTGCTGGTCGACGAGTACCAGGACACCAACCACGCGCAGTACGTGCTGGTGCGCACCCTCGTGGGCGATCCGGAGGAGGAATCCGCCGTCCCCCCGAGCGAACTGTGCGTGGTGGGCGACGCCGACCAGTCGATCTACGCCTTCCGCGGCGCCACGATCCGCAACATCGAAGAATTCGAGCGCGACTATCCGCAGGCCCGCACGATCCTGCTCGAACAGAACTACCGCTCCACCCAGAACATCCTGTCGGCGGCCAATTCCGTCATCTCCAAGAACACGGGTCGCCGCGAGAAGCGGCTGTGGACGGATTCGGGCGAGGGCGAACTCATCACCGGTTACGTCGCCGACAACGAGCACGACGAGGCGCGCTTCGTCGCTGCCGAGATCGATCGGCTCGTCGACGGCGGCGACACCACCTACTCCGACATCGCGGTGTTCTACCGCACCAACAATGCCTCCCGCGCGTTCGAGGACGTCTTCATCCGGCACGGTGTGCCCTACAAGGTCGTCGGCGGTGTGCGGTTCTACGAGCGCAAGGAGGTGCGCGACATCGTCGCGTACCTGAAGGTGCTCGACAACCCCGACGACACGGTGAGTCTGCGCCGCATCCTCAACACCCCTCGTCGCGGTATCGGCGATCGCGCCGAGGCGTGTGTGGCGGTGCACGCCGAGCGGCTCGGCGTCAGCTTCGGGCAGGCCCTCGTCGACGCCGCAGCCGGCAAGGTCGCGCTGCTGAACACGCGGGCGCAGAAGGCGATCGCCGGTTTCGCCGAGATGATGGACGATCTGCGGGCGATGCTCGTCGCGAGCGACGCCGACGGCAACGACATGGTCGACATCGGAGACGTCGTCGAGGCGATCCTCGAACGTACCGGATACAGCGCCGAGTTGTCGGCGAGCGACGACCCGCAGGACGGCGCCCGTCTCGACAATCTCCACGAACTCGTCAGCGTGGCAAGGGAATTCAGCGCCGACGTCCGCAACGCTGCCGGGATCGTCGACGACGAACGCGAAGAGGGCGATCCCGAACCGGGATCGCTCGCGGCGTTCCTCGAGAAGGTCTCGCTCGTCGCCGACGCCGACCAGATCCCGGAGAACGAGGCCGGTGTGGTCACGCTGATGACGTTGCACACCGCGAAGGGCCTCGAGTTCCCGGTCGTCTTCGTCACCGGTTGGGAGGACGGCCAGTTCCCACACATGCGTGCCCTGGGTGATCCGGCCGAACTGTCCGAGGAGCGGCGACTCGCGTATGTCGGCATCACGCGCGCCCGGCGTCGTCTCTATCTCACGCGCGCCGTGCTGCGGTCGTCCTGGGGTCAGCCCCTCACCAACCCGGAATCCCGCTTCCTGCAAGAGATCCCGCAGCACCTCATCGACTGGCGGCGTCTCGAGCCCACACCCGCGCGCGGGCAGGCGATCGGCTCGGGCACCGGTTCGCGGTTCGGTGCGGGTGAGCGGCGCGGTTCGTCGGGCACACCGAGTTTCGGTGCGGCGCGCGGACGCAACAACCAGCTGGTGCTCGATGTCGGCGACCGCGTCAGCCACGACAAGTACGGTCTCGGAACGGTTCTCGAAACTCGGGGCTCGGGCCCCACGGCCACCGTCGTGATCGACTTCGGCAGTGCCGGCAAGGTGCGGCTGATGCTCGTCGGCGGTGTGCCGATGATCAAGCTGTGATGCCCTGAAAGCCTGTGGCAGGCGCGGATTCGCACGAAAGAGCGGGTCCGCGCCGAAACGGGGAAGAGGGTGGAACGGGACGCAGCGCCGAACGTACGGCGGCGAGGTCGGTCAGTCGCGCTGGATGCCGAGGGCGATACCGCGGGTGGCGAGCCACGGGACGGGGTCGATCTTGTCGACGCCGTTGAGGTGCACCTCGAAGTGCAGGTGCGGGCCCGTGGAGAAACCGCGGTTGCCCATGGTGGCGATCTGGTCGCCGGCCATGACGTGCTGACCCACGGTCACCAGCGACTGGTCGATGTGCCCGTACACGGTGACGGTGCCGTCGGTGTGGAGGAGCCGGACCCACATGCCGAAGCCGGAGGCCGGACCGGAATCGATGACCTCACCGTCGGCGACCGCGAGGATCGGGGTTCCGATGGGACCTGCGATGTCGACGCCGGCGTGGAGGGTGCCCCAGCGGGCGCCGAAGTTCGAGGTGAACGATCCCACGGCGGGGAGGACGAAGAGGGGGCGACGGGCCGCGGCCTCGCGCGCAGCGCGTTCCTCGCTGAACCGCTGGCCCTTGGCCAGGAGATTCGAGAACTGCGACAGGTCGTTCGGGTCGGCGATGTTGAGCACCTGCGGGGCCTGCGAGGGCTGGGCGTCGGCGCTCGGCGCGAACTGCGCTGCCTGGGGCACTGCGGTGGCCGTGATGATCGAAGAATCGGCTTCGCCGGCGGCGAGAGCGACCTCGGAGTGCTCGGTGTTCTGTCCCGGACCGCCGTTGGCTGCGGCCTGACCCGCGGCGACCACGGCGCCTGCGGCGACCGCGAAGACCGCGGCGCGACCCTTGAGGGCGGTGGGGGGAGTGGGAAGTCGATGGGCTCCACCGCGGGATGCGGGAGCGGTGACGTCGGTGCTCTCGTCGGGACGGTCCTGCGCGAAACGGTTGTCGCGGACTGCGTGCCCGAAAGAGTCGGAGTAGTAGGTGGGCTCGGGACCGGGGCCGGTGTTGCGGAAGTCCATCGTGGCGGCTTCCCAGGCGTTCCAGTCTTCGGGTGCCGATTCGGGACGGCGGATTCGGCTCTCGGCACTCGGGTTACCAGAGCGCATCGCCATCCTCCGTTCGTGACCTCATCGTTACTTCGACCAGGCGACGGTAACGAAGCGATCGCAGGGGTGGCAAGCCGTAGTTCGTCCGGCGGACGTTATGTGAGTGGCATCACAGTGCAAACCGGGGCAAATTGGGACATGCCCCAGCGGGCGGCGTCCCAAACACTGTTTTCCGACATGTCACGAGTCCGTTGCGCCGCGTTCGCGCGGGATCCGGTGTCGGCGGGCCAGGGGGTACCTGTCATCCTGAACCGAGTGCTCCGCTCGAACGTGGCGTCGGCCACGTCCCGGGAGGGGAACTGCGAAGTCGTTCCCGGACCTACGCGCGCGTGACCTGTGCCACATGGGACTGCCGCGCGTGATCCGCGGCCCGGCCGAGAAACTAGAGTCCGAAACGGCCCGCTCGATACCCCGGAGCGGGCGTGAACGCAGACGAGACGGTGAGCAGATGGATCTCTTCGAATATCAGGCGAAGGAACTCTTCGCCAAGCATGACGTGCCGACGTCGGCCGGCCGTGTTACCGACACTGTCGCCGGTGCCCGCGAGATCGCGGAAGAAATCGGCAAGCCGGTGATGGTCAAGGCCCAGGTCAAGGTCGGCGGCCGCGGCAAGGCCGGTGGCGTGAAGTACGCCGCCACCGCAGACGACGCGCAGACCCACGCCGAGAACATCCTCGGCCTCGACATCAAGGGTCACATCGTCAAGAAGCTCCTGGTCGCCGAGGCCAGCGACATCGCGGAGGAGTACTACATCTCCTTCCTGCTCGACCGCACCAACCGCACCTACCTGGCCATGTGCTCGGTCGAGGGCGGCATGGAGATCGAAGAGGTCGCCGCCACCAAGCCGGAGCGCCTCGCCAAGGTTGCCGTCGACGCCGTCAAGGGCGTCGACCTCGCGTTCGCGCGCGAGATCGCCGAGAAGGGTCACCTGCCCGCCGAGGTCCTCGACGCCGCGGCCGTGACCATTCAGAAGCTGTGGGAGGTCTTCGTCAAGGAAGACGCTCTCCTCGTGGAGGTCAACCCCCTCGTCCGCACCCCGGACGACCAGATCCTCGCCCTCGACGGCAAGGTCACCCTGGATGCCAACGCCGACTTCCGTCAGCCCGGCCACGCCGAGTTCGAGGACAAGGACGCCACGGATCCGCTCGAGCTCAAGGCCAAGGAGAACGACCTCAACTACGTCAAGCTCGACGGCGAGGTCGGCATCATCGGTAACGGCGCCGGCCTGGTCATGTCGACCCTCGACGTCGTCGCCTACGCAGGCGAGAAGCACGGCGGCGTCAAGCCCGCCAACTTCCTCGACATCGGTGGCGGCGCCTCCGCAGCCGTCATGGCCGCCGGTCTCGACGTCATCCTGAACGACGCCCAGGTCAAGAGCGTGTTCGTCAACGTCTTCGGTGGCATCACCGCGTGCGACGCGGTCGCGAACGGCATCGTCAAGGCCCTCGAGATCCTCGGCGACGAGGCCAACAAGCCGCTGGTCGTCCGCCTCGACGGCAACAACGTCGACGAGGGTCGCCGCATCCTCGCCGAGGCCAACCACCCGCTGGTCACGGTCGTCGCCACCATGGACGAGGCTGCCGACAAGGCGGCCGAACTCGCCTTCGCAGCGAAGTAAAGGGACACACAGAACAATGGCAATCTTCCTTACCAAGGATTCCAAGGTCATCGTCCAGGGCATCACCGGCGGCGAGGGCACCAAGCACACCGCGCTCATGCTCAAGGCCGGCACCCAGGTCGTCGGCGGCGTGAACGCCCGCAAGGCCGGCACGACGGTCTCGCACACCGACAAGGACGGCAACCCGGTCGAGCTCCCCGTCTTCGGCTCCGTCGCCGAGGCCATCAAGGAGACCGGCGCCGACGTCTCGATCGCGTTCGTTCCCCCGGCCTTCTCGAAGGACGCCATCGTCGAGGCCATCGACGCGGAGATCCCGCTGCTCGTGGTCATCACCGAGGGCATCCCCGTGCAGGACTCCGCCTACGCCTGGGCCTACAACGTCCAGAAGGGCAACAAGACCCGCATCATCGGTCCCAACTGCCCCGGCATCATCACCCCGGGTGAGGCGCTCGTCGGCATCACCCCGGCGAACATCGCCGGCAAGGGCCCGGTCGGCCTCGTCTCCAAGTCGGGCACCCTGACCTACCAGATGATGTTCGAGCTGCGCGAGTACGGCTTCTCGACCGCCATCGGCATCGGCGGCGACCCGGTCATCGGCACCACCCACATCGACGCCATCGAGGCGTTCGAGAAGGACCCGGAGACCAAGGTCATCGTCATGATCGGCGAGATCGGCGGCGACGCCGAGGAGCGCGCGGCCGATTACATCAAGGCCAACGTGACCAAGCCGGTCGTAGGCTACGTCGCGGGCTTCACCGCTCCCGAGGGCAAGACCATGGGCCACGCCGGCGCCATCGTCTCGGGCTCCTCGGGCACCGCTCAGGCCAAGAAGGACGCTCTCGAGGCGGCCGGCGTGAAGGTCGGCAAGACGCCGTCCGAGACCGCTGCGCTCGCTCGCGAGATCCTGCAGTCGCTCTGACAGCAGCGTCACCTTCCGTGCGCGCCTTCCGGTGGCTCCGGCCATCGGGAGGCGCGCACGCGCTTTTCCGGTGTGGATCCGGTCAGATGTCGATCCAGTCGACTCCCGCGGGTTCGAGTTCGCCCGCCCCGGACGTCAACGACGCCACCCACCCCTCCAGTTCGCTCCGCTCGCGCCCGGCGACGGTGAGGACGACCCGGTCCGCATAAGCGACGTCGAGCACCGCGACCCCGCGCCCGCGCAGTTCCGCCTCCACGCGACCCGCCTCGCCGTGATCGATCGCGAGGGTGAACTTCTCCTGCTGCCTGCGCTCGACGAGGGGCGCCTCGTCCAGTGCCGTCGCGACCGCACCCGAGTACGCGCGCACCAGCCCGCCCGCGCCGAGCTTGATCCCCCCGAACCACCGGGTCACCACCACCGCGACGTTCACGAGATCCCGGTGGTGCAGGACCTGCAGCATCGGGATGCCGGCCGTGCCGCCCGGCTCCCCGTCGTCGCTCGACCGCTCGGCACGCGCCGCCGGGGCGTCACCCACCACGAACGCCCAGCAATGGTGTCGGGCATCGGGATACAGTCGGCGTTGTTCGTCGACGAAGGCGAGCGCGGCGTCGGCCGTGTCGACACGACGAACCGCCGCGAGGAAACGCGAGTGCTTCACCTCCGTCTCGACCACGACGTCGGGGCCCGGGGCGAGAGTGTGCGGCATGGACCCCATTCTCTCGGGTAGTCCCTAGGCTGTTGACTGCAGGACGAGTGACCGACACACACCGATCGACGGCAGGAGAATCGATGACATTCCCCGCAGGCGCATCCGCTCAGAGCAAGGTGGTGCCGTTGCTGCTGCCACTCGCGGTGGCCGTGCTCGGTGCCGTGAACTTCCTGCTCGGCCTCACACCCTTCGTGAACATCACCTTCGGCTCGCAGGTGGCGCTCACGTCCTTCGATTTCGGCTTCGCCGTCGTGCCGCTGGCCTTCCTGCTCTTCGGCGGTGTGAGCGCGGCACTGTCGCTGCTCCCCGGCCAGGACCTGCGTGCCGTGGCCGTCGCGGCGTCGGGCGTCGGTTTCGTGACATCCCTGTTCCAGCTGTTCCATCTGCCCGAGGACACCGGGATCGCGTGGGGCGGCGTGACGATCCTCGTCCTCGGTTTCCTGCAGTTCGCGCTGGCGCTCGTCGCGCTGCTGTTCGGCCTCGGCATCCTCGTGTCCGGCCGGTCGGGTGAGCGGAGTTCCTTCGGGTCGCAGCAGGGCGCCGGGCAGTACCAGGGATTCGGGTCCGGTGCGGGAACCGGTCAGCCGCAGGGCTCCGGTTCGCCGCAGGGATACGGTTCGCCGCAGGGTTACGGCCCGCAGGGATACGGCCAGCCCTACGGCTCGCAGCAGGGAGTCACCGGAGGGCAGTCCCAGTTCGGTGCGCCGCATCCCGGCCATCAGGCGTATCCCGGACAGCAGACGTCGGGGGAGTACTCCGGCGCGCAGCAGTATTCGGGGTCGCAGCAGTACGCCGGGTCGCAGCAGTACGCCGGGTCCCAGCAGTATCCGGGCGCTCAGCAGTACGGCGGGCAGCAGTACAGCGGTTCCCAGCAGTTCCCCGGTTCCCAGCAGTTCCCGGGTGCTCAGCAGTACGGCGGGGGAGCGCAGTATCCCGGTGCCCAGCAGTACGGCGGACAGCAGTACCCCGGTGCGCAGCCGACCCAGCAGTACCCGATCCAGGAACCGCACGGCGCTCAGGACTCGACGGACCACACCGACACGCGGGCGGACGGCACAGCCACGCGGGCGGACGGCACAGCCACGCGGGCGGACGGCACAGTCACATGGGCGGACGGCACAGTGTCCGATGACGACACGACGGGCACGGAACGTCGCGAGGAGACCGGGACCACTGCGACCGGCGACCAGGACGCCACGCAGGCGTTCCGCGCACCGGACGACCAGCGGTGATCGGCGCGCCTGACACCACGATCGCCGTGTCGGTGACACTCTCGAACCGATGACTTCGACGCTCGGCCGGTCCACCCGGCACGTTCCCACCGACGACGACAGCCTGGACCCGGAGCGGTTCCGCATCCTGCTCGGTACTGCGGCCCGCGTTCCGGCGGTGACGCTCGCCGTCGTGGCCACCATCGTGGTGACGACGATGGTCGTCGCCAACAGCGATCTCACCGGCATCTACGCCGCGATCGCCGGCACGTGGCTCGCACTGCACCAGGTGACGCTCACGATCGACGGCACGTCGCTCGGCGTGCTGCCGCTGCTGCCCACCGCGGTTCTGGTGTGGCAGGCGGCGCGGGGATGCGCGTCCGCGGCCGACGCGCTCGTCGAGAACAGTGGGTATGCCCTCGATCGTCAGGACGTCTCGCGCATCACCGTCGCCGTCCTCGCCGGCCCGCTGCTCGTGACCGCGGCGTCGCTGATCGTGCTGCAGGATGCGGCGAGCGTGCTGCCGGTGACGCCTCCGAATGCAGCTGCCGCGCTCACGTGGGTTACCGGCATCTACCTCGTCGCGGCCCTCATCGGCATCGGCTCCCGTGTGTGGAAGCCGCTGGTGCGGTACTACTCGGCGCCCGATTGGCTCGTGCTCGCCTTCCGTCCGGCGCTGCGGGTGCTGCTGGGGATGTTCGCCCTCGGCGGGGTGGTGGTCGTCGCGGGACTGCTGTGGTCGTGGAACGTCGTCGGTGAACTGCTCGCGCGCGGGGACCACTGGACCGGTGTGCTGGGTCTGACGGTGATGTCGATCCTGTACCTGCCCAACGTCATCATCGGTGCCGCGGCCGTCCTGGCGGGCAGCACCGTGCACTTCGGCGACATCCACCTGAGCCTGTTCGAGGCGACGGGCGGCGACCTCCCGGCGCTGCCGGTGCTCGCGGCGGTCCCCACGGGCCCGGCCGCAGCGTTCTGGCCGGTGCTGCTGGCCGTTCCGGCGACGATCGGTGCGCTGCTCGGACGTTTCGCCGCGCAGCGAACCCTGCAGGCGAAGGCCGACGGTGCCCCGGTGGGCAGCGCCGACGCTTCATGGACGGTGCTCGCTGCCGCAGCGGGCGCCGGACTCGTCACGGCGCTGGCGACCTGGGTCGCGGGCGGCCCGCTCGGCGTCTTCGGCACGGTCGGCGCCAACTGGTGGCTCGCCGGAATCCTCGTCTTCGCCTGGTGTGGCCTGCTCGGCATCATCACGGCCCAGCTGCTCGTATGGCGCGAAGGTCGACTGGCCGCGGCGGCATTGCGCGCCGACACCGAGGTGGCCGAGGAGACCCCGGAGGACGCGGCGGACGCGGCCGACGCGACCGAGGCCGACGACACCGCTGATGCAGGAGCCGACACAGAACTCGAGGCGCCCGAGGGCGAGACCCCGGCACTCGAGGCTCCTGTGGCAGAGGACGCCGATGACGCGGATGCCGACGACGAGGAGGAATCCTCGGTCGAGGACACCACCGCCGCCGAGCGCGAGGTCGCAGAAGTCGACGGGGACGAAGCCGCCGCAGTCGAGGAGGACGAGGCTGCCGAGGACGACGCGGAGAGCCTCGAGGACGATGCGGACGCCGACGACGTCATCGACGCCGAGGTGGTCGAGGTGGTCGACGAGGATGACGCCGAGGACGAGGGCGAGCCCGACGAGGAGGTCGCGAACAAGGCCGAAAAGGGCGCCGACTAGGCTCTCCTACGGCCGGTCGATCGGCCGACCCACCTCGACTTCACAGGAGTGGACCCTGACTGCCTCGCGTGACCAGCTGCCGCCCACCGCGCCGGCGCGGCTCGTCGTCCTCGCCTCGGGCACGGGCAGCCTCTTGCGTTCGCTGCTCGACGCCACCCGGACCGACGGATATCCCGCGACGGTCGTCGCTGTCGGTGTCGATCGCCAATGTCCCGCCGAAGGGCACGCCGCCGACGAAGGCATCCCGTCGTTCCGCGTCGCGTTGCGCGACTTCGAGGACCGCACTTCGTGGGACCGCGCGCTGACCGACGCGGTCGCCGCCCACGAACCCGACCTCGTGGTGTCCGCGGGCTTCATGAAGATCCTGGGTTCGGCCTTCCTCGAGCGGTTCGCCGGCCGCATCATCAACACTCATCCCGCGCTACTGCCGTCGTTCCCCGGCGCGCACGCCGTTGCCGACGCCCTTGCCTACGGCGTCAAGATCACCGGTTCGACGGTGCATCTCGTCGACGGGGGCGTCGACACCGGCCCGATCCTCGCGCAGGAAGCCGTGCAGGTGCTCGACGACGACGACGAGGACACCCTGCACGAGCGCATCAAGGTTGTGGAGCGACGGCTGCTGGCCGAGATGGTCGCCGCCGTCGCCACCCGTGGAGTTGTTTCCGATGGACGAAAGGCCGTGATCCCCGGTGACCGAACGTAAGACTGTGCGCCGCGCGCTGGTCAGCGTGTACGACAAGAGCGGGCTGGTGGAGCTGGCGACAGGGCTCCATGCGGCAGGTGTCGAGCTGGTCTCGACCGGCTCCACGGCCAAGACCATCGCCGACGCAGGCGTGCCGGTGACGAAGGTCGAGGAACTGACCGGCTTCCCCGAGTGCCTCGAAGGCCGGGTGAAGACCCTGCACCCGCGCGTGCACGCCGGCATCCTCGCCGACACCCGCAAGCAGGACCACCTCGACCAGATCGCCGATCTGGGCATCGAGACGTTCGAGCTCGTCGTCGTGAACCTCTACCCGTTCACGCAGACGGTCGCCTCGGGTGCGAGCCCCGACGAGTGCGTCGAGCAGATCGACATCGGTGGCCCGTCGATGGTGCGTGCCGCGGCGAAGAACCACCCGTCGGTTGCGGTCGTCGTCGACCCGGCCGCCTACGGTGACGTGCTCGCCGCCGTCGAGGGTGGCGGTTTCACCCTCGAGCAGCGCAAGCGTCTTGCCGCGCAGGCGTTCCAGCACACCGCCGCCTACGACGTCGCGGTGGCGAGCTGGATGAACAGCGGCTACGCGGCGCCCGAGGGCGACGAGTCGCAGTTCCCGGCGTGGACCGGCGCGACCTGGACCCGCGCGAACGTCCTTCGCTACGGCGAGAACCCGCACCAGGCCGCGGCCTTGTACGTGAACGAGGCGGGCGAGCCGGGGCTCGCGCAGGCCGAGCAGTTCCACGGCAAGGAGATGTCCTACAACAACTACCAGGACGCCGACGCCGCTTGGCGCGCCGCGCACGACCACAGCGAGCCGTGTGTCGCGATCATCAAGCACGCCAATCCGTGCGGCATCGCGATCGCCGACGACATCGCCACCGCGCACCGCAACGCGCACGAGTGCGATCCGGTCTCGGCCTTCGGTGGCGTCATCGCCGCGAACCGTGAGGTGAGCGTCGAGATGGCCGAGCAGGTCGCCGAGATCTTCACCGAGGTGATCATCGCCCCGTCGTACGCCGACGGTGCCGTCGACGTGCTCTCCCGCAAGAAGAACATCCGCATCCTGCGCGCCGATTCGCCGAAGTCGGCTCCGGTCGAGATCCGTCAGATCTCCGGCGGACTGCTCCTGCAGGAGCGCGACGTGCTCACCGCGGACGGCGACTCCACCGCCAACTGGCAGCTCGCGTGCGGCGAGGCCGCCGACGAGGCCACGCTGCGCGATCTCGAATTCGCCTGGCGCGCATGCCGTGCCGTGAAGTCCAACGCGATCCTGCTGGCCTCGGGCGGCGCGACCGTCGGTGTCGGCATGGGTCAGGTCAACCGCGTCGACTCGGCGCGACTCGCCGTGACCCGTGCGGGCGATCGTGTCGCCGGATCGGTGGCCGCGTCGGATGCCTTCTTCCCGTTCGCCGACGGTCTGCAGGTGCTGACCGAGGCCGGCGTGAAGGCGATCGTGCAGCCGGGTGGCTCGGTGCGCGACAACGAGGTCATCGAGGCCGCTCGCGAGGCCGGCGTGACGCTGTACCTCACCGGCGCACGGCACTTCGCGCACTAGTCACGAACACCACGCGCGGCACCCGCGCGCACCGTCGCTCAGGCGGCGTGCGCGTGGGTGCCGTTGTCGTGTGCGGTGGGTTCGACGGTGCGCTTGCCGCGGCCCTCGGAGATGACCAGCTTGGCGGCGCCACGGTCGAGCAGTTCGCGGATGAGATCCGCGGAGGCGGCGCCGCTCTCGGTACCGCCGACCCGGCTCAGGTCGATGGTGATGGCGTGACCGGTGAGGTCGTCGGGCAGTTCGGTCGACACGGTGCCGCCGGATTCGATTCGCAGTTTCATGGTGTTTCTCCTGTCGAGGTGATCTTGTACGGGTCGCGGTCGGGGATAGAGAAAGGGCACCCGGGGCGTATGTGCCCCGAGTGCCCGAGAACGAGTCGTCGTGTGACTTCTATTCTCGGGATCGCTCCGCCGCGAAGTGGAAGAAGAAGTGAGAAAACGGTACGGAACAATCGGCTACGTACATGTGCTTGTATCGCATCGGACCGTACCTTTCTCATGTGAACCAGTTGGTTAACGGATGACCATACACGAACAACGCGGAATGGACATTTGTTATTTCCGCGTCGTCCGTGCGTAGGGGCGGGTGCTCAGCCCCTCAGCTTGTCGACCCAGGCCTCGAAACCGGACGTGAACTCGTCGGAGAAGGGCAGGTCGGCGACGTAATCGGCGCCCGTCGACTGCTGGTCGCCGATGTCCTTGAGGACGTGGTTGGTGCGTGTCATGCGCAGCGACGTCAGGCGGGTGTGGACGAGTGCCGCGTCGAGCGCGTCGACGTCCTCGACCCGCACCTGGATGTCCTTCGACGAGACCGCGGTGAGCACCGGCAGGTCGCCGGCGACCTGTGCGGCGAGCATCCGCGGATCGAGCGCGTCCTCCTCGGCGAGTGCCTTCGCGTTGGCGGGGACGAGCCCGGCGTTGCGCAGCGGCTCGGGGAGAGTGTCGCTGAGGGTGCCGTCGGCGCGGAGCGACTCGACCGCGCCGGTGAGCGCGACCCGCAGTTCGTCGGCGATCTGGACGGGAAGTTGTCCCGCGGCGACGACGGCGTCGAGCTGTGCGTCGATCTGGGCGGTCAGCAGGTCGAGCAGGCGCACGGCGAGCGGTTCGAGCAGGCCGAGTCCGGCGATCGAGTCGTTGTCCTGGGCGAGCGACAGCGCGATCAGCGCGCCTTCGCTGTGCCCGACGACGTAGAGCCGCTCCGGGTCGACCCCGCGCTGCGAACCGAGGAAGGCGAGCGCGTCGGCGGCACCGTCGATGAACGTCGAGAAGCCGAGATCGGCGACGTCGTCGACGCTGTACGGGCCGAGCCCGGTCACGCCGCTGCCGAACTTGTCGTACCGCAGGCTCGCGAAGCCCTTGCGTTCGAGCACGTCGGCGAGGTGCCGCAGGGTGCCGATCGATCCGGGGAGCAGTGCGCTGTCGCCGTTGCGGTCGGTGGGACCGCTGCCGGCGAGCAGCAGCACGGCGGGCACCGGACCCCTCATGGAGACGGGGACCCGCAGGCTGCCGTGCAGGGTCACGTCGCCGCTGGAAAAGGTGATCTCGGTGTCCGACATGTCATGTGTCTATCAGAAGTCGCCGGACCGACCCGTATCGAGGGCGCCGCGGTGTGGCGTCGGTTTCGTGCGCGACGAACGGGCCCGGCGCACCCTGCGGTAGCCCCGTACGCCGAGCCATCCGAACAGCGCCAGCAGCGGGACGACGAGCAGGGGAGCGAGCAACGCGATCAGCGACGTGACGAACGAGGTGACGCTCTCGACGATCGACAGCACCGGGTTGCCGAAACCGGCGGTGGTCGCCGTGCTCGCGACCCGCGTGCCCGTCTGCGCCGTGCTCACCGCCAGGGCGGTCGGGGCGCCGATGACGATGCCCGCGAGTGCCGCCATCGCGGGATCGAGGCTCGCGAAGGCCGCCCACGCCGCGAGCGCACCCGCGACCGGCCGGGTCACCGTGCCGAGGGCGGACAGTGCGTTGTCCACGAACGGCACGAGGTCGGCGACGACCTCCACGGCGGTGGCGATCGTCAGGGCGACGAGCGCCGAGGTGGACCCGAGCCACTGCATCGATTCGTTGAGGACGACCCCGAAGAGTTCGAAGTGGACCGCGGCCGACAGGAGCAGCAGCGGCAGGAAGGTGCGCAGCCCGGTGGCGGCCGCGAGCCCCAGCCCGAGCAGGGCCGCCAGGATCCAGGTGTCCATGCGGCGAGTGTAGGCGGACCGGTCGCGGGATCGCGGATGCCGAAACGGCGGTTCGGTCGTACCTTGGGTGAGGTGACGTCACCCACACCGCGCCCCTCCACGGTCGGCGAGCTCCGCGCCTCCGGCCACGTGCAACGGTCCGTCAAGGACGAGATCCGGCACAACCTGCTCGCTGCGCTGCGCGACGGTACCGATCCGTGGCCCGGCATCCTCGGTTTCGAGGACACCGTCGTCCCGCAACTCGAACGCGCCCTCATCGCCGGCCACGACGTGGTCCTGCTCGGCGAACGCGGCCAGGGCAAGACGCGCCTGCTGCGTACCCTGCCGCTGCTGCTCGACGAGTGGACCCCGGTCATCGCCGGCTCCGAACTCGGCGAGCACCCCTACGAGCCCATCACCCCGGCGTCGATCCGTCGTGCCGCCGAACTCGGCGACGACCTGCCCGTCGCGTGGCGGCACCGCAGCGAGCGGTACGCCGAGAAGCTCGCGACGCCCGACACCTCGGTCGCCGACCTCGTCGGCGACGTCGATCCCGTGAAGGTCGCCGAGGGTCGCAGCCTCGGCGACCCGGAGACGATCCACTTCGGTCTCGTGCCCCGCGCGCATCGCGGCATCGTCGCCGTCAACGAACTGCCCGATCTCGCCGAACGCATCCAGGTGTCGCTGCTCAACGTCATGGAGGAGCGCGACATCCAGGTCCGCGGCTACACGCTGCGTCTGCCTCTCGACGTGTTGCTCGTCGCGAGCGCGAACCCCGAGGACTACACGAACCGCGGTCGCATCATCACCCCGCTCAAGGACCGTTTCGGCGCGGAGATCCGCACGCACTACCCGACGCGGCTCGAGGACGAGATCGCCGTCATCGAGCAGGAAGCGCATCTGCAGTCCCGCGTGCCCGACTATCTCTTCGAGATCCTCGCCCGGTTCACGCGGTTGCTGCGCGAATCGACCTCCGTCGACCAACGTTCCGGTGTCTCGGCACGGTTCGCCGTTGCCGGTGCCGAGACCGTCTCGGCTGCGGCCCTGCACCGCGGTGCGGTCCTCGGTGAGGACGATCCGGTCGCGCGTCCCGTCGACCTCGGCACGGTCGTCGAGGTGCTCCGCGGCAAGGTCGAGTTCGAATCCGGGGAGGAGGGAAGGGAATTCGAGATCCTCGACCACCTCCTCCGGCGTGCCACGGCCGAGACCGCCCGCTCGCGGCTGGCGGGCGTCGACCTCGGGCCGCTGGTCGCCGCCGTCGAACAGGGCGATCCGGTGGTCACCGGTGAGCGGATCACTGCGAAGGTGCTGCTCGACGAACTACCCGAACTGCCCGTCCTCGACGCCGTTGCCGAACGGCTCGGTGCCACCGACACCGGAACCCGCGCCGCGGCAGTGGAACTCGCCCTCGAGGGTCTGTATCTGGCACGGCGCATCGCCAAGGACACCGGCGACGACGGCTCGGCGGTGTACTCCCGATGAGCAGGTCCGCCCGCTACGGTCCGTATACCGGGGGCGATCCGCTCGCCCCACCGGTGGACCTGCGCGACGCGCTCGCCGCGATCGGCGACGACGTCATGGCCGGCGCGTCACCCAAGCGCGCCCTGCGGGAGTTGCTGCGTCGCGGGCAGGACGGCATGCGTGGCCTCGACAAGCTTGCCGCGCAGACGAACCGGCGTCGACGTCAGCTGCTCGACCGCACCAACCTCGACGGCACTCTGCGCGAGGTGCGCGAGCTCCTCGACCGCGCCGTGCTCGAGGAACGCAAGGAACTGGCCCGCGCCCTCGACGACGACGCGCGGTTCGCGGAGATGCGGATCGAGGAACTGCCGCCGTCGACGGCGCAGGCCGTGCAGGAACTCGCCGACTACGACTGGCGCAGTGCGCAGGCCCGGCAGGACTACGAGAAGATCCGCGACCTGCTCGGCCGAGAGATGCTCGACCAGCGCTTCGCCGGGATGAAGCAGGCGCTCGAGCGGGCCACCGACGAGGACCGGCAACGCATCTCGGAGATGCTCGACGACCTCAACGAGCTGCTCGACAAGCACTCCCGCGGTGAGGACACCGAGGAGGACTTCGAGCAGTTCATGGCCGAGCACGGTGAGTTCTTCCCGGAGAACCCACAGAACGTGGAGGAACTGCTCGACTCTCTCGCACAGCGGGCAGCGGCGGCGCAGCGGCTGCGCAACTCGCTCACCCCCGAGCAGCGCGACGAACTCGATGCGCTCGCGCAGCAGGCGTTCGGATCCTCGGATCTGATGAGCCGGCTCGACCGTCTCGACGGCCACCTGCGTGCCGCACGTCCCGGCGAGGACTGGACCGGCTCCGAGCAGGTGCGCGGCGAACAGGGCATGGGTCTCGGTGAGGCCACCTCGGCGCTGCAGGAGCTGTCCGAACTCGACCAGCTCGCCGAGCAGCTGTCGCAGCAGTACGCCGGGGCGTCCCTCGACGACATCGACCTCGACGCGCTCGCCCGGCATCTCGGGCCCGAGGCCGCGGCCGATGCCCGTACTCTCGCCGAACTCGAGAAGGAACTGCAGCGGCAGGGCTTCTTCGACCGGGGTGCCGACGGGCAGTGGCGACTGTCGCCCAAGGCCATGCGCCGGCTCGGCGAAGCGGCCCTGCGCGACGTCGTCAATCGCATCTCGTCGCGTACGGGGCAACGCGAGTCGCGGCGGGCGGGTGTGCTCGGCGAACCCACCGGCGCCTCGAAGACGTGGGAGTTCGGCGACACCGAACCGTGGGACGTCGTGCGGACCCTCACCAATGCGACCCTGCGCAGTCCCGGCCTGCCGGTGCGGATGTCGGTGCAGGACGTCGAGGTGATCGAGACCGAACAGCGGACGCAGGCGGCGGTCGCGCTGCTCGTCGACACGTCGTTCTCGATGGTCATGGACGGTCGCTGGGTGCCGATGAAACGCACGGCCCTCGCGCTGAACCACCTCGTGTCCACGCGCTTCCGCGGGGATGCACTGCAGCTCATCGCGTTCGGCCGGCATGCCCGTGTGGTGTCGGCGCCCGAACTCGCCGGGCTCGACGGCGTCTACGAGCAGGGCACCAATCTGCACCACGCCCTGATGCTCGCGGGTCGTCATCTGCGTCGTCATCCCAACGCGCAGCCGGTGGTCTTCGTCGTCACCGACGGTGAACCCACCGCGCATCTCGAACCGGACGGCTTCGCGGCCTTCGACTACCCGCCGAGCGCACGCACTCTGGGGCTGACGGTGCGCGAACTCGACCACATTGCGCGGCTCGGCGCCCAGGTCACGATCTTCCGGCTCGGCAGCGATCCGGGGCTCGCGCGGGTCGTCGACGTGCTGGCGCGTCGCGTCGGGGGGCGGGTGGTCGCGCCCGACGTCGACGGTCTCGGGGCAGCGGTCGTCGCCGACTACGTGCGGGCCCGTCGGCGGTCGTAAGCACTCAGCGGCGCACCGATCTCCAGGTGGTCGTCGCGGCGGCGGACAGCAGGGCAGCGGTCACCCAGAAGATCGACGCGACACCGGCGACCCCGGCGATCGCGCCGGCGGCCATGGGCACCGCGACCTGCCCGAGACGGTTGCCGGTCAACCGTACGGCCAGCGCCGACGCGCGGTCGGACGGTGCGACGAGTTCGACGACCCACGTCATGGTCAGGGGTTGGCCGACGCCCCAGAACATTCCGCACACGGCGAGCAACGCGCCGATGACCCACGGGTTCGGCACGAGCGGCAGCAGCGCGACAGGCACGATGGTCCCGGCGGTCGCGGAGACGAGCAGCCACCTGCGCGGAATCCGGCGCAGCGCCCACGGCAGCAGGGCACGCGAGACGATCGACGCCACGGTGCGGGCGGTGAGCAGGACCGACACCAGGAGCACGCCGAACCCGAACTGCTCACCGAGCAACGGCAGGTAGGCCACGACGAGGTCGACCGAAGCGAGGACCACCAGGCTCGACAACATCGCGGGCTTCATGCCCTTCGTGGCGAGCATCGACAGGATCGACTGGGGCGCGCCGTCCTCCGCGGTGCGACCGGAGCCGGGCGGCTCGCGAAGCCCCAGCACCAGCGGCAGGGAGAGCAGCGAAACCACCGTCATGACCAGCAACGCTCCGGTGGTCTCGACGGATCCGCTGCCGTCGCCGGTGGTCGCGGCGATCACGCCGGAGACGGGCACACCGACGGCCTGCCCGACCGACACACCCAGCGTCAGACCGGCGAACCCGCGATCCAGCCGGCCCGGCGGCGACAGGATCGACACGAACGCCTGCCCCGACACCGTGACGAGCAACTGCCCGAGACCGAGCACGACGTTGCCGGCGGCGAGCACCAGCAATCCCGAACTGAGAGCGATCAACCCGGCGCCGACCGTGGTGACGACGATGCCCGAACGGAGAATGGCGGTCGCGTGCCCGCGGTCCACGGCACGTCCCATCCGCACCGCCGCGATCAGCGGAACGATGGCGTAGAGCGCCGTGACGGCGCCGATGGTCGTCGCGTCACCGCCGAGAGCGAGGATCCGGTAGGAGACCAGGACGCGAATCGACTGGAATGCCGCGTGCAGCAGGGCCGTGGACAAGCACAGATACAGCAGCCAGTGACGCGGAGGATGCGGCATATGTCAGGCGCCGGCCGTCACGACCCGGTCGCCGAGCGGCGACTGCAAGGAGACCTCGAGGGTGCCGACGACGGCGACCATGATGCACATGCGGTCCTGCATCTCCGGCAGCGTGCCGCCGCGGAGCGTCACCGTCACCGTGTCGTCCGTTTCGGTGACGGTCGCGTCGACGCCGAAGCACTCGGGGGTGCCCGTCTCGAAGTGCAGGGCGATCCGGTCGTCGCTCACCCGCGACCACGACAGGATCGTCAGCGGATGCGCGTCGACGATGTCGGGTCGCGGCGAGAACACCGTCGCCCCTGCCGGAACCGGTTCCTCGGGCAGCGCCGGTACGTCCGGTGTACTCGAACTCGACCCGCAGGCTGCGATGAGCAGGCACATCGCGAGGACGGTGATTCCCCGGCAGGCACGGACGACGGAACGCATGGTTCCCACGGTATTTCCGTGTCGCGTGTTCATCACGCCAGCAGGGCGGCGGTCACGCCGATCGCAGGGATGGAGGCGAGGGTGGTGACGAGTGCGGCGTCGCGGGCGAGCACCGTGCCGCGACCGTAGGCACTGGCGTAGACGAACACGTTCTGCGCGGTCGGCAGCGCGGCGACCACCACGACGGCGAACAGTGCGTGGCCGTCGAGTCCGAACACGAATCGCCCCATCAGATACGCGAGCACGGGCTGGGCGAGGATCTTGAGTACGGATGCGAGCGCGATGTCGCGGCGCGGGCTCGTTCCCTTCTCGAGCACCCGGACGCCCTGCAGCGACAACCCGAACGCGAGCAGCGCACCGGGCACCGACGCACCGCCGAGCAGATGGAACGGCTGCAGCAACGCCTCGGGAGGCGTCCATCCGCTGATCGCGATGGCGAGTCCGGCCGCGGCGGCCAGGACGATGGGGTTCTTGAACGGCGCGAGCAGGGTGTCGAGGCGCGAGACCCCGGCGCGCATCGTCGACAGGTCGAGCATCGTCAGCGCGATGGGGGAAAGCACGACGATCTGGAACAGCAACAGGGGCGCGACGAACGACGCGTCGCCGAGCACGAACACGGCGATGGGGATGCCGAGGTTCGCGGAGTTGACGTAGCCGGCGCACAGCGCGCCGATGGTCGCCTCGGGAACTGCACGTCGCAGCCAGAGCTTGGCGACGACGAAGTGCACGATCGCGACGGCGAACGCCGTGGCCGCCGCGATGTAGAGATTGGGAGAGAAGATCACCGACAGGTCGGACGTCGCGAGCACGTCGAACAGCAGCGCGGGGGTGGCGACGAAGAAGACGAGCCGGCTGAGCACCGTCTGCGCCTCGTGACCGAGAGTGCCCAGGCGCCCCAGCGTGAAGCCGATGGCGATGATCACGAAGATGACACTGAACCCCGCGATCACACCCGACACGGTTGCCTAGTCTAAGGACTCTGGGACGTCTCCCCGTCATCGGACCGAAGCGAGGGTCGAGACCGATGTTGTTTGCGGTTCTCGGCAGATTTTCGCGAACAACGTCGGTCTCGGGTGCACACATGACGACGCCGCCCCTCCCGATGGGGAGAGGCGGCGTCGGAAGCCACGACCTACTTGCTGCTGACGTAGGGGAGCAGAGCCATCTCGCGGGCGTTCTTCACCGCGACGGCGACCTGACGCTGCTGCTGCGGGGTCAGGCCCGTGACGCGACGGCTGCGGATCTTGCCGCGGTCGGAGATGAAGGTGCGGAGCAGGTTGACGTCCTTGTAGTCGACGTACTCGATCTTCGCCGCGAAGAGGGGGTTCTTCTTGGGCTTGCGTCCCTCTACGGCACGCGACTTCTTCGACGGTCCTCGCTTGACTGCCATATCTCGCTCCTCACCAGCTCGACTTGTGGACGCCGGGTAGTTCCCCGCGGTGGGCGAGTTCACGCACACGCACTCGTGAGAGCCCGAACTTTCGCAGGTGGCCGCGCGGGCGGCCGTCCGCAGCGTCTCGATTGCGCAATCGTACCGGACTGGCGTCGCGGGGTAGACGCTGCAGTGCCCGCTGGGCTTCGCTGCGCTCCTCGGGCGAGGACGACGGTCGGCGCACGACTTCCTTCAGTTCCGCGCGGCGCTCGGCGTACCGGGCCACGATCGCCTTCCGTTGCTCGTTGCGTGCGATCTTCGATTTCTTCGCCATGACTACTTCTCCTCCCGGAAGTCGACGTGTCTGCGCAGCACGGGGTCGTACTTGCGCAGGACGAGACGGTCGGGATCGTTCCGGCGGTTCTTCCGGGTGACGTAGGTGTAGCCGGTTCCCGCGGTCGAGCGAAGCTTGACGACGGACCGGATCTCGCTGCGTGCTGCCATCAGAACTTCTCCCCGCGGGCACGCAGACGCGCGACGACGCTCTCGATGCCGTCGCGGTCGACGATCTTGATGCCCTTGGTGGACAGGTTCAGCGTGACCCGGCGTCCGAGCGAGGGTACGAAATAGGTTCTGCGCTGGATGTTCGGGTTCCACCGCCGGCTGGTGCGGACGTGGGAGTGCGATACGGATCTCCCGAAACCGGGTCGCCGTCCGGTGAGTTGGCACGTGGCCGACACGTCGGCTCCTTTCGTAGGTAACGACAATCATTTTCGACAAAGTGCTTCGCCGACTGTACGCTCAGATGTCGTTAATGACAATCGTTATCGAAAGGAGTCCTGTGGACACCAGGACGCCGCTCGTCATCGTCTGCGGATGGCGCGGACGGACTGCGCAGGTCGCGCGGTCGCTCCTGCGTCCGGGCACCGCGGTCGTCCACCACGACCTGTCCGGTCTCGACCAGGGCGTACTCCGCCGCTCAGTGCTCACCGTCGAGGGCGAACGCACCGAGATCCTCGAACTCGCGCACGGGTGCGTCTCCTGCACGCTGCGCGAGGATCTGCTGCCGCTTCTGCGCCGCATGCGCGACTACAGCAGCGTCGACCGGATCGTGCTGCACCTCGACCCGCAACTCGAACCCGAGGCACTGTGCTGGGCAGTCGAACATGTCGTGGTGAGCGGGATCGTCGGTCGTGTCGACGGACCCGCGTCCCTCGATGTCCGAGTGGACGGCGTCGTGACCTGCCTCGACGCCGCGACCTGGCTCGAGGACGCGACGGGCGACGACGAACTGAACGAGCGTGTCGACGACGACCGCACCCTGGCGCAGGTCGTCGTCGGCCAGGTCGAGTTCGCCGATGCGTTGGTGGTGCTTCCGGGAGCGGACGGCTGGCAGCAGGCACGCCTGCACGCGGTGCTCACCCGACTCGCCCCGGACGCGCCGATCGCGTGGGCGGGGGAACCGGACGTCGAGCGGCTCCTCCGCGAGATACCCGCCACCGCCCGTCGGGGGACGATCGACGGGGCGCACTCGCCTCTCCTACGAGGTCAACCGCCCCTCGACGACGACTGCGGAATCCGCCTCGTCGAGTTCTCCGCCGACCGGCCGTTCCATCCGGAACGTCTCCACCACGCGATCGACGTGCTGCTCGACGGCGTCGTGCGCGCCCGCGGACGACTGTGGGTCGCCACCCAACCCGACAATGCGCTGCTCATCGAATCAGCCGGTGGAGGACTGCGGGTCGCTCACGCGGGGCCGTGGCTCGCGTCGATGACTCCCGATCAGCAGCGCGAGGTCCCGGCGGAACGCCGCGCGATGGCGTCGCTGCGCTGGGACGAACGCTACGGCGACCGGGACACGAGCATCGTCGTCCTCGTCCACGACGCCGACTCGGAACTCATCGACCGCACGCTGCGCGCGGCGGTCGTGACAGACGACGAGTTCGCCCGCCCCGACCTGTGGCCGACCTGGCACGACCCCTTCGGCCGATTCCACGAAGACCCTTGTGACGACCTCCCGGCAGACCGCCGCGACAACGAGAGAGAAGGACACCGATGAAACCAGGCCTGCATCCCGACTACCACCCCGTGGTCTTCCAGGACGCCAACACCGGCGCCACCTTCCTGACCCGCTCCACCGCGACATCCGAACGCACGACCGTCTGGTCGGACGGCCTTGCCTACCCGCTGATCGTCGTCGACGTCACGAGCGACTCGCACCCGTTCTGGACGGGCGCCGCCCGCCTGCTCGACACCGCCGGTCGCGTCGAGAAGTTCGAGCGCAAGTACGGCCGGCGCCGACCCTGATCCCCGAACCTCCCGACATCGAAGGAGAACGACATGGCAGTCCCCAAACGCAGGAAGTCCCGCTCGAACACCCGTCATCGCCGGTCGCAGTGGACGGCGAAGGTCCCCGATCTCGTGCCGGTCACGGTCGACGGAACGACCGTGAAGGTGCCCCGCAGGCTCGTCGAGGCCGTGCACAGGGGTGAGGTCGATCCCCGGACCGACTGAGTCGTAGAGCCCGCCGGCCACCGCGGGTTCTCAGCGCGCTCTCAGTAGGGGCAGGCCACAATGGTGATCATGCGCATTCTGGTGGTCGACGACGACCGTGCGGTGCGGGAGTCGCTGCGCCGGTCACTGAGCTTCAACGGATACACGGTCGACCTCGCGACGGATGGGCAGGACGCCCTCGAGCAGGTCGCGGCGTCGCGTCCGGATGCGATGGTGCTCGACGTGATGATGCCGCGCGTCGACGGTCTCGAGGTGTGCCGCCGACTGCGCAGCACCGGCGACGACCTGCCGATCCTCGTCCTCACCGCGCGCGACTCCGTCTCGGAGCGGGTCGCGGGTCTCGACGCGGGCGCCGACGACTACCTGCCGAAACCGTTCGCGCTCGAGGAACTGCTCGCGCGGCTGCGGGCGCTGCTGCGTCGTGCCGCGCCCGACCCGGACTCGTCCGCCGACGAGGTGCTGCGGTTCGCCGACCTCAGCCTCGACCCCGCGACCCGCGAGGTCACCCGCGGCGACCGGCAGATCAGCCTCACCCGCACCGAGTTCTCCCTGATGGAGATGCTCATGGCGAACCCGCGGAGGGTGCTCACGCGCAGCCGCATCCTCGAGGAGGTGTGGGGTTACGACTTCCCGACCTCCGGCAACGCCCTCGAGGTCTACGTGGGGTACCTGCGACGCAAGACCGAGGCCGGTGGAGAACCGCGCCTGATCCACACGGTGCGCGGCGTCGGGTACGTGCTGCGCGAAACCCCGCCGTGAGCGACCTGATGCGACCACCTCTTCTTCTGACCCGCTCGGTGCCGCTGCGCACCCGCGTCACGCTCCTCGCGGCCGGCGCGGTGGCGCTCGCCGTCGCCGTCACCTCCATCGCGGCCTACGCCGTCGTCTCGCGGGCGTTGTACTCGGAGGTCGACACCCAGTTGCGGGCGCGGGCCGCCGCGCTCGTCGAGTCGAGCACCCTCATCACCTACGACCCGCGCTATATCGGCGGGGCCCAGCTCTACAGCTCCGACATCAGCGTCGCCCTGATCTATCCGGATCTCGGCAGGTACGTGCCGCCGGGCTCGTCGGTCCCCATCGGCGAATCCGAACTGGCGGTGGCCGAGGGCGACCGTGAGTCGTCGCTGCGCACCGTCGCCCAGCAGCGCGTACTGGCCCAGCGCATGCCCGACGGCAGCACGGTCGTGATCGCGCAGCGACTGCGTCCCACCGTCGAGATCCTCAACCGCCTGGCGAGTGTGCTGTTCATCGTCGGCGGGTGCGGGGTGGTGCTCGCCGCCGCCGTGGGTGCGACGGTCGGCCGCACCGGTCTGCGTCCCGTCGCCCGGCTCACCGCCGCCGCCGAGCGGGTCGCCCGCACCGACGACCTGCGGCCCATCCGGGTGACCGGCCACGACGAGCTCGCCCGTCTCACCGAGAGCTTCAACATGATGCTGCGCGCGCTCGCCGAGTCGCGGGAACGGCAGAGCCGGCTGGTCGCCGACGCCGGTCACGAACTGAAGACACCGCTGACCTCACTGCGGACCAACATGGAACTGCTCATCGCGGCGAGCCGTCCCGGTGCACCGAGCCTGCCCGACGAGGACATGGCCGAGTTGCGGGCCGACGTCATCGGCCAGATCGAGGAGTTGTCGACGCTCGTCGGTGATCTCGTCGACCTCGCCCGTGAGGAGGCGCCGGAGACGGTCTTCGAGGTCGTCGACGTCGCCGAGGTGGTGGACCGCAGTCTCGAACGCGCGCGTCGACGGCGTACCGACATCGAGTTCCGGGCGACCACCGAGCAGTGGTTCGTCTTCGGCGACCAGGCCGGACTCACCCGCGCGGTGGTCAACGTCCTCGACAACGCGGCCAAGTGGAGCCCGGCGGGGGAGGACGTCGTCGTGAACATGCGGCAGATCGCCAGTGGCCTGATGGAACTGACCGTCGACGACGCCGGCCCGGGGATCCCGGAGGAGGAACGCGAGCTGGTGTTCGAGCGGTTCTACCGGGCGACGACCGCGCGGTCGATGCCGGGATCCGGGCTGGGACTGGCCATCGTGCGACAGATGGTCACGAAGCACGGCGGGACGATCGCCGTCGAACGGTCGGATCGTGGCGGCGCGCTGATCCGCATCGTGTTGCCCGGCACACCGACCCTCGACGGAGAGACACACCCCACCGAGATCGGATGAATTCGACAGCAAAATCGCGGGTACTTCTGAGGCGACTCTCAGCTGCCCGGTCCATGCTGGACGAAGAAGCGCGGAGGTGCTCGACGCACCCCGCATGATCGGCCACCGCACGCCGACGTCGACCCGTATGCGTCCGGTGGCCCCGGCGGACGAAGGCGAAGTGACGAATGAGTGAGGACCCCACCCGCGGCGCGGGAGCACCGCAACCGCAACCCCATCCGTACGGCCCCGGTGGATACACCGAGCCCTACGCGCAGGCCGCCCAGCAGCCGGCACCTCCGCCGCCGGCGCCCGGCCCGAACCACACGGCATCGAATCGCATGCCCGGCCGTTCCGCTCTCGTCGTCGGTGCCATCGCACTGGCGCTGGTGAGCGGCGGCATCGGTGGCGCGGTCGGCGCGTGGTCGATGCGCGACTCGTCCGGACCGGTCGTCAACTCCCTCGACGCCCCGCGGCCCGAGACACAGACGATCGCCGCTGCTCCCGAGGGCAGCGTGCAGGCCGTCGCCGACAGGGTCGTGCCGAGCGTCGTGCGAATCGAGGTCCTCGGCCGCACGGGTGCCGGTGAGGGTTCGGGTGTGGTCCTGTCCTCGGACGGATTGATCCTCACCAACAACCACGTCGTGGCGGGCGGCGGGCAGGGCGCGCGCCTGACGGTCTTCTTCTCGGACGGCTCCACCGCACCGGCGACGGTCGTCGGCGCGGACGCGGTCTCGGACATCGCCGTCATCCGGACGGAGGGTCGCACCGACCTCACGCCCATCGAACTCGGCAGCGCCGAGAACCTCGCGGTGGGCCAGGAGGTCGTGGCCGTCGGCTCGCCTCTCGGACTCCAGAGCACCGTGACGGCGGGCATCGTCTCGGCCCTCAACCGCCCCGTCTCCACGAGCGGGGACACCGCCAACCAGGCGTCTGTCATCGACGCGATCCAGACCGACGCGGCGATCAACCCGGGCAACTCCGGCGGCGCGCTCGTCGACATGGAAGGTCGCCTCGTCGGCATCAACACCGCGATCGCCACGGCCGGCGGACAGTCGGGCTCGATCGGCCTCGGCTTCGCGATCCCCGTCGAGCAGGCCCGGCGTATCGCGCAGGAACTCGTCGACACCGGTCAGGCGACGCACTCGATCATCGGCGTCCAGGTCCCGTCCCGGGACAACGCCTACGGCGCGCGCGTCGTGGAGGTCGTGCCCGACGGCCCGGCCGATCGTGCGGGCATCCCGAACAACGCGCTCATCGTCCGCGTCGACGAGCGGGTCATCACCGACGGCGACTCGCTCATCGCCGCGATCCGCTCCCACGCTCCCGGCGAGACCGTGAAGATCACCTACCGCACGGCCGACGGTGAGGAGAACACCGTCGACGTCGTGACCACCGCAGATTCCGCCGGACGATGAGGGACGACATGGACATAGCTCACATTTCGGTACAAGAGCCGCATGCTCTCGACCCGCAAACTACCGTGGACCTCATGGAACTCGAAGCTCCCAGAAAAGGCCGCGCGCTCGTCGTCGTCGTCGACGATCGCGTCTCCCACGGCGACAGTCCGGACTCCGCGGGCCCGCTGGTCACGGAGCTTCTCGTCGAAGGTGGCTTCGCGGTCGACGGTGTCGTGTCGGTCGCGGCCGACGAGGTCGAGATCCGAAATGCGCTCAACACCGCGGTGATCGGCGGCGTCGATCTGGTGATTTCCGTCGGTGGCACCGGTGTCACCCCGCGCGACGTGACTCCCGACGCGACCGAGGACGTGCTCGATCACGAGATCCGCGGCATCGCCGAGGCACTGCGTTCGTCGGGTCTGGCGTCGGGTGCCGTCGACGCCGGCCTCTCCCGCGGTCTCGTGGGAGTCTCCGGATCGACGCTCGTGGTGAACCTCGCGTCGTCGCGTCCCGCCATCCGCGACGGGATGGCAACCCTGCTGCCTCTCGCGGCTCACGTCATCGAAGAGCTGTCCTGGATGGAGGAGTGACGCCATGGCCGGCGACCCTGCGGACCCGCAGGAGCCCGACGAGGTGACCGAAGAGAAGCGTGAGAGCCGTGCCCGGATCGACCGGGCACGGCTGGCGCGCATCTTCGGCGACGTGCTTCCCGAGACCACTCGCGATGAACGACGGGACAACGATCCTCGCGAGGGCGGATCGGACGAATGGCTGCGACGTCAGGTACCACCACACCACTCCGGCTCGTGATGTGTGTCACATTTGCCGGGTTGCTCTCGAGGTGATTCGAACTCGTTGTCGGCCGTGAAGAAACGGCGATGCAACGTTTCGTTCAACTCCGCATGATCCACCATGTGGGACGCGGAGGCGCTGTGCGGTCGCTGAGGGCACCCTTCGAGACATGACGGGTGAAAGCCTCGAGTCGCCCTACCTGGGCAAACCGAAAAATGCGCCATACAGCGCGCATGTTGTACGGCGTGTCGGCATCCACAACCGACGTGTCCGTTTCGTGAACATTTTGTGTGTCCCACGCGTCTCACGAGCCGTCTCGAGCCCTCGGCGTTACATTTCCGAGCCGTTGCTCTGGGAAAGGTCACGGTCTAATCTCCCTCTCAGGTTCAAACCGGTCGAGCCCGGGCCCAGCGGCCCGGGCTCGATCACGAATCGGTAACGCAAAACCGTGCGGACGATGGACGTAACCGACACACCGACGGCTGATCCGCCGGTGTGTTCGCTGTGGACAGCGACCCGCGGGCGACAGGGCGACCACTTGTTGTCGGACGCGGTGCGCAACCCGGCACGCAGAGAACGGATGAGGCATTCATGAAGATTCAGACGCGACGTGGCTTCCGGGCCGCCCGCAACGCCACGGTGGCGGCAGCTGCTGTGGCCGGTCTGGTTCTCGGATCGGCCGGCGCCGCAGGTGCCGAGGTCAACGACCAGAACCGGATCGTCTCCAACGGCCACGAGGTCATCGTCACGCAGGAGGACACCTTCATCAACGGTGTGCCCCCGATCGGCGGCAGCCCGCTGAGCCGTGAGTGGTTCCACAACGGCCGCGGCATCGCCAACATCGTCGGCCCCGAGGCGGCGGACTTCGAGGGCTCGACCTTCCAGTTCGGTTACCAGGTCGCGTGGACCGCCTCGCTTGACGGCGCAATCGGTTTCAGCTGGAGTAGCCCCGACGTCGAAGTCGGGGTCTTTGCGGCACGTTCGGATGCTTTTGAGGAGATCGGCGAACAGCCGGTACTCGATGAGGACGACAACCCCGTCCTGGACGACGAGGGGCAGCCGGTCATGGAACCGATCTACCGACGCATCGAGGGCGGCGGAGATATCGAGCTCGACGCCGTCGAGACGGGGATCTTCGAGATTCTTCCGCAGGCGACCGCAGCCGTCGAACTGACCCCCGCGCCCGGTATTGAAGAGATCGTCGTTGCTGAGGGCGATTTCGATGGTGATTTCAAGGAAGTCCAGATCGCCAATGTCCACGGTGCCGCCACCGGTGTCATCGGACCGGTCTCCCTCCGCCCCTTCGTCCGTGTGATCACCGCCAACGGCGACAACGTCACCACCTACGGCCAGGTCTGGACCCTCTAGTCCTGCTCCGCGCCATCCCGCAAGAAGTCCCCACCACCACAAACGGAGTAATCATGGGAATCAAGTCGCGTGGCTTCAAGGCCGCTCGTAACGCCGCCGTCGCCGGTGCCGCCGTGCTCGGTCTGGTGCTTGGTGCCTCGGGCGCCGCTTCGGCCGAGGTCAACGACCAGAACCGCATCGTCTCCGACGGCGTCGAGGTCGTCGTGACCCAGGAGGACACCTTCATCCAGGGTGTTCCGGCTCTCGGCGGCAGCCCGTTCAACCGCGAGTTCTTCCACAACGGCCGCGGCACCGTGAACCTGCTCGGTGACGGTGCAGCCGACGCGGAGGGTACCCTCTTCCAGTTCGGCTACCAGTTCGCGTGGGCCGGCAGCATCGACGGCGCCATCGGCGTGACCTACTCCACCCCGCAGCTTGAGGTCGCTATCAAGCCCGCTGGACCCGAGGCCAAGGTCACCGACATCCTCCCGCAGGCCTACGCCGAGCTCGAGCTGACCCCGGCTCCGGGCATCGAGGAGCTCGTCGTCGCCGAGGGCGAGTTCGACGGTGATTTCAAGACCGTTCAGTTCTCCAACGTCCACGGCACCGCCTCCGGCGTCCTCGGCGCTGTCCAGGTCCGTCCGTTCGTCCGCGCCATCACGGCCAACGGCGACAACGTCACCACCTACGGCGCTCCCTGGACCGTCTAAGTAGTAGACGTCCGGCTCACGCCGAACACAGCACGACAAGACCGGGCTCGCTCGAAACTCGAGCGGGCCCGGTCTTCTTCGTCGTCGGGCACCTACTCGATTCCGGGGCTGGGTTTGGCGTGCGCGCCACCCTGACCCGACTGCGCGGCCTGGGCTTCGAGGATGTCGCGGATCTGGATGAGCAGGTCCTCGGCGCTGGCCTGCTTGTCCTCCGGCTCGGTGACGAACTTCTTCTTCGCCGCGTTGGCGGGGACGATGAGCACGAAGTACACGACCGCGGCGATGATGACGAAGTTGATTGCCGCGGAGATCACCGCGCCGATGTTGACGAACGTCGCGGGATTGTCGCTCAGGATCTGGAAACCCCAACCCATCTCGTTGTCGCCGCCCACCGCGCTGATGAGCGGTTCGATGATGTACTCGGTGAAGGCCGTGACGATGGCGGTGAACGCCGCGCCGACCACGACCGCGACGGCGAGGTCGAGGACGTTGCCTCTCAACAGGAAGTCCTTGAAGCCCTTCAGCATGGTGTGCTCCTTCTCGCGGCCTGTCCGCCGGAGCCGCGCACATGAGGTAGGTCACACGGACGTCCACACGATAAACCGCGAGGTCGGTTCCTCGTGGGGATTGTGCAGTGGGGAACGTGCAGGGGGGATCGTGTAGGGCAAACGACCGCGACATTCAGTGCAGCGTGACGGTCAGCGCGCTCACGAGCGACGCCGCGGCGACCGCCGTGGCCGGTTCGGGTTCCAGCGCGACCAGCACGACCCGCTCGTTCCGATCCCGCGCCGACCCGGCGGATTCGGCCAGGACCACCACCGCGCCCCGGGCGAGGACGTGTGCGCCGGGCAGGGGGCCGTCGTCGGTCTCCGTCACCGTGAGGACGTCGACGCGGTCGCCTTCGCGGAGCAGTTCGCTCACACCGGCATCGGCGAGCCGGATGGGCACCACGCGGGCGTCGGCGAATCCGGTGGCGGCTGCGGCGAGACGGGGACCGAGAAGGCGGGTATCGACGAGGGGTTCACCGGCGGGTACGGGACCGGCGAGCGTGTGGCCCACGGCGTCGTCGAGGTCGTGCAGGGTCCCGGCGACCAGACCGGACCGATCGCGCTCCACGTGAGCGACGTCGTCAGCCGTGAGGGTGTGCCCGGGTGCGAGATCGCGAGCCGCGACGACGACACCCACGCGATCGGTGTCGGGGTCGCCGCGCAGCGCGAGGATCACTGCCAGGACGGCGAGGAGTCCGGCCGCGATCCGGCGGGCCCGGACGATGCGCGACCAGCCGGGGCGGAGGAGTTCGACGAACCGATCGGGGAGGGTGGGCTGCAACGAGGCACCCGCAGAGGAGCGCGAGCGGTGCGGACGCGCGCGCTCACGTTGGAGGAACGAGAAAGGGCCGACGGGCATGCCCCGAACCTAGAAGGTGGGGATGCCCTGTCGGCCCCGATGAGCTCTCGGAAACGGCGGTCTGTGGATGACTCGACCGCCTGTGGACAAAGGAGTCCGGAAGGTCAGCTCGCGGCGGCAGCCGGAGCCGAGGACGTGCTGCTCGACGACGTGCTGCTCGACGACGAGCTGCTGTCGCTCGACGAGGAGCTGCTCGAGCTCGTCGACGCGGATTCGCTCGCGGTGCTGCCGCTGCGGGAGTCGGTGCGGTAGAAGCCGCTGCCCTTGAACACGATGCCGACCGAGTTGAAGAGCTTGCGCAGCTTGCCCTCGCACTGCGGGCATTCGGTCAGGGAGTCGTCGCTGAAGGACTGCACGATGTCGAACTTGTTGTCGCAGGCCGTGCAGGCATATGAGTAGGTGGGCACCGGTTGATCCTCCGCCAGTTCGTCGAACCGCAGTATTCGTCGTACTGCAGTTTTGGCACTCTACCGCCGACAGTGCCAACAGCGCTAGGGAGTGTGTTGTTCCGCACGGTCGTCGCTACCGAGCCGGACCAGCCCTTTCCCGGGTGTCAGCGCCCATCCCATGCGGATGTCGTGGGGGTCCTCGGGGAGTTCGTCGACGAGTTCTTCATCGCGGACCACCGCGATGATCACGGCGTCGGGAGAGGCGAGGTGCAAGGTGCGGTCGTAGAAGCCGGCGCCGCGGCCGAGCCGCACTCCCCGCGCGTCCACCGCCAGGGCCGGGACGAGCACCGTGTGGGCCTTCGCCACCGCTTCGGGCGGGAGGATCTCACCACCCGGCTCGCGGAGCCCGAAATCCGCCGCCATCAGCGTCTTCTCGCCCATGTAGCGGGCCCACGACAGCGGTTCGCCCGTGCGTGTCACCGGGACGAGCACCGTCGTTCCGGCCTCGGTCAGAGCATCGAGGAGCGCGATCGATCCGGGCTCCGAACCCACCGGCACATATGCGCACACCACAGACCCCGCCGGGGCGAGCGTCGAGGCCACCGTGGCGAGCGCGGTGTCCTCGACTCTGCGCCTCGCAGCACTCAGCTCGCGCCGAGCTGTAAGAATGCGGTCACGCCAGACCGCTTTCGGGGGTGGGGGCATGTCTGCGCCTTACGATTGCCGAACCACCGTCCTCGGTGGCCGAAGTTTAGGGTGGGAGTCTATGACGAACAGTACGACCGGAGGCACGCGGCATTTCAAGACCGCGGTTGTCCCCGCAGCAGGTATGGGGACGCGGTTCCTTCCCGCGACCAAGACGGTTCCGAAGGAACTCCTTCCGGTGGTCGACACGCCCGGCATCGAGCTCGTGGCGGGTGAAGCCGCGGAGTCGGGCGCCGAGCGCCTCCTCATCGTGACGGCGCCGGGCAAGGACGGCGTGGTCGCGCACTTCGTCGAGGACCTCGTCCTCGAGTCCAAGCTCGAGGAGAAGGGCAAGTACGAGCTCCTCGCCAAGGTCCGCAAGGCCCAGGGGCTGCTCGAGGTCGAGTCCGTGGTCCAGGAGAAGCCGCTCGGTCTCGGTCACGCCGTGGCGTGCGCCGAGGAGGCGCTCGATCCCGACGAGGACGCGATCGCCGTGCTGCTGCCCGATGACCTCGTGCTGCCGGTGGGCGTGCTCGAGACGATGCAGCGTGTCCGCGCCAAGCGTGGCGGTTCCGTGCTGTGCGCGATCGACGTGCCCAAGGATCAGGTCAGCGCGTACGGCGTCTTCGACGTCGAGGTCGTGCCGGACGCCGCCAATCCCGACGTGCTCAAGGTGCTCGGCATGGTCGAGAAGCCGGCCGTGGAGGACGCACCGTCGACCTTCGCCGCCGCCGGCCGCTATCTGCTCGACCGGGCGATCTTCGACGCACTGCGTCGCATCGAGCCCGGAGCCGGGGGAGAACTGCAGCTCACCGACGCGATCGCCCTGCTCATCTCCGAGGGTCATCCCGTCCACGTGGTGGTGCACCGCGGCACCCGACACGACCTCGGAAATCCCGGTGGCTATCTGCGCGCTGCGGTTGACTCGGCGTTGAACACGGAAGAGTACGGGCCCTCGCTGCGCGAGTGGCTCCTCGAGCGCCTGAAGCGCTGACTGCAGGACGGGCTGGAGGACGAGAAGCGGTATGCGGTCGGTTGAGGATCAGCAGGCCAGGGTCACGGCGGCGGCAGTCGCACCCCGGCCGGTCCGGGTGGCCATTTCCGAGGCGCAGGGTCTGCTGTGTGCGGAGGAAGTGGTCACCGAGCGACCCCTACCCGGATTCGACCAGGCGGCGATCGACGGATACGCCGTGCGCAGCGTCGACGTCCAGGCCCCGGCCGAGACCGACGGCGGGTCCGCACCCGCCGAGGTGACGCTGCCGGTCGTGGGCGAGGTGCGTGCCGGTTCGCGTCAGCCGATCCGTCTCCAGCCCCGTCAGGCGGTGCGCGTCGACACCGGTGCGCCGCTGCCCACGCTCGCCGACGCGGTGCTGCCGCTCGACAACACCGACGGTGGTGCCGCACGCATCAAGGTGCTCGAGCCGGTGCGTTCGGGCGACTACGTGCGTCGCACCGGCGACGACGTCCAGCCCGGCGACATCGCGGTGCGCGCCGGGACGATCATCGGGGCCGCCCAGGTGGGTCTGCTCGCCGCGGTCGGCCGCGACAAGGTGCTCGTCCATCCGCGGCCGCGACTGTCGGTCATCTCAGTCGGCGGCGAACTCGTCGACGTCGATCGCACGCCCGGGCCGGGACAGGTCTACGACGTCAACTCCTACGCGCTGGCCGCGGCTGCGCGCGACGCCGGAGCCGACGTCAACCGGGTCGGGATCGCGAGTACCGATCCGAAGCGGCTGCGCGAGGTCGTCGAGGGTCAGTTGATCCGCGCCGAGATCGTCGTGATCGCTGGTGCCGTGGGCGGTGGTGCGCTCGAGGAGGTCCGCGAGGCACTGTCCGATCTCGGTGAGCTGGGCGTCGAGCGGATCGCGATGCATCCGGGCTCGGTTCAGGGCTTCGGGCGTCTCGGCCGCGACGAGGTGCCGACCTTCCTGCTGCCCGCCAACCCAGTGAGCGCGCTCGTCGTGTTCGAGGTGATGGTCCGGCCGTTGATCCGCATCGCGCTCGGCCGGCGCCAGCCGATGCGCCGCGTCGTCTCTGCACGCACGGTCGCCCCCATCACCTCGATCCCCGGTCGCAAGGGTTTCCTGCGCGGCCAGCTCATGCGCGACGAGACGACGGGCGACTATCTCGTGCAGGCGCTCGGCGGCGCCGCGGGCTCGTCGTCGCACCTGCTCGCGACCCTCGCCGAGGCGAACTGTCTCGTCATCGTCGACCCCGAGGTCTCCGAGATCCGCACGGGAGATCCGGTGGACGTGGCGTTCCTCGGGCAGCGTGGTTGATGTCCCGTCATCCCGGCTGGCCGGCCGAGCTCGGGCCGCTGCGGGTGGCCGGGGGCGTGGTGACCGTCCGATCGATCCGACTCCGCGACGCCGCGGCGTGGAGCCGCCTGCGTCTGCGTGATCGCGCGCATCTCGAGCCGTGGGAGCCGACCGGTGAGGCGCCGTGGGACATGCGGCACCACATCTCGGTGTGGCCGGGGCTCTACCGCAGTCTGCGGTCGGAGGCCCACAAAGGCCTGATGCTGCCGATGGCCATCGAGTTGGACGGCAGGTTCTGCGGGCAGCTGACGGTGGGCAACATCGTGCGCGGAGCGCTGCGCTCGGCCTGGATCGGCTACTGGGTGGAGAAGGAGGTCAACGGCCTCGGTGTCGCGACCGCCGCCGTCGCCCTCGGGCTCGACCACTGCTTCGGCCCGGTCGGGCTGCACCGTGTCGAGGCCACCGTGCGGCCCGAGAACGAGCCCAGTCGCGCGGTGCTGCGCAACATCGGCTTCCGCGAGGAAGGTCTGTTGAAGCGCTATCTCGACGTCCAGGGCCGATTCCGCGACCATCTGCTGGTCGCGATGACGGTCGAGGAGGTGCCGGGCTCGGTCTCGGACCGTCTCGTCCGTGCCGGTCGCGCGACCTGGTCCTGACCACTTCCCGTCTCGAGTCGGGTTCGTCCGTTATGTAACGCAGGTTACTCGCAACTCGAGTAACAATCCCCAGCGCGTGTGGGATCCCTGTGATTAGAGTGAAGAGAGTGTCAGTTGGTTTCGCGTGACTCGAGTGACTTCTGTAGTCGATTGAGTCGGCGTTTCTGTACAGGTAAGCGCAGTGATGCCGTTAGCCTCATGTAGGTCGGTGGCGTCGACGGGCTGGTAGGGCGACGACTGGAGGGAGGACCACCGGATGCCGAACTCGCTTCTGTGGATCGGGCTCGTTGCCGTGTGGTTGTTCGTTCTGGTGCCCATGCTGGTCACGAAGCGTCCTCGAATCCGGCAGACGACCGACGCCGCTCTCGCAACTCGAGTTCTGCACCGCGGAGACGACGAGCCGATCACCCCTCGGGGGCCGGCCGCCGGGCACCGCAGCGATCCTCATTGGCGTCCGAGTCGTGACCGCACGCACCGCACCCCCGCGGAGGACCGCATGAACACTGAACTCGACGACAGGCCGGAGATCGATTCCGACGAGGCCGACGTCCACGACGAAGCAGCACCCGACCGTGAGCCCGTGCGCGCACATGCACCGCAGCGCCGGGGCCGTGGCGGATTCGACCCGCACGCCGATGCGGTCGCCAGCGCCGCGCGATACGAATTCCGTCAGCGGGCCGTTCTCGGCCTGCTGATCGCCGCGATCATGACGTCGGCGCTCGCCCTGATCGTCTCGTCGGTCATGTGGTGGCTCGCCGGTCTCGCGGCCGTGGCTCTCGTCGCCTACCTGTTCTACCTGCGGCGCCAAGTGCGTCTCGAGCAGGAGATCCGGCGGCGTCGGCTCGCGCGACTGCAGCGGTCCCGCGCAGGGGCCCGTGGCGGCCACGACGACGTTCCGCAGCGCCTGCGTCGCCCGGGGGCCGTGGTCCTCGAGGTCGACGACGAGGATCCGGAGTTCGAACATCTCGACCGCTACGAGGACGACTACGGCATCGACCACGGTTACGACGTCCGAGCGAGCGACGGCGGCGACGAGCCCGGCGACTACGTCGTTCCCCGCGCAGTGGGGGAATGATCGTCCGACGACGCTTCCGGCGGGGCCCGCACCGAATCGGTGCGGGCCCCGGCCCGTCTGCGGAGCAGGTCGCGAAATCGCCTGTCACCTGCGCCGACACTCCGATTTCGTGATGGACGGGGTGGTTTGCTAGAGTTTGCGAGTCGGTTCCCTCGGAACCTACGGGGCTGTGGCGCAGTTGGTAGCGCGCTTCGTTCGCATCGAAGAGGTCAGGGGTTCGATTCCCCTCAGCTCCACCCCCGAAAGCCCCGCCCGCGGCGGGGCTTTCGTCGTATGCGGGGTCATTCGCTGGCGGGTCCACGCCGAACCCGGCAGACTGTGTGGCATGGACCACAGGATGAGTGACGACGAGTTGCGTCGGGCGATCCGGGTACTGCGCGAGCGCGCCGACCTCGCGCGCAGCGAGAATCGCCACGACGATGTCGAGATGATCGAGCGCACGATTCGGGAATACCAGGAGGAGATGGCACAGCGGCTCTGAGTTCGATTCTGCGAGTTCCATCCGCCGGAGCCGCACGCTCCGGCTCACAGGTCGCTTCGCTCGGGCACACAAGTCGATTCGCTCCGGTGCATCCGGTTTTTCCGTGGCGCGCCGGAGCGTCGTGTCGTCACGGCGAGGCTAGGGTGTCGCCATGGCGATCACCGACCTGCGCGGAACCAAATTCCTTGTGACCGGCGCGGCCAGCGGAATCGGCCGCGCCCTGGCCCATGCGGCCTCCGATCGCGGGGCCCGGCTGGTGCTCACCGACCTGCAGGAGGAGGTCCTCGACGAGGTCGTCCGCAGCGTTCGTGAGCGCGGCGGCACCGTGCTGCACTCGGCCGCCTTCGACATCTCCGACTACGAGGCCGTCACCGCCTTCGCCCGCGACGTGCACGAGGCGTGCGGGTCGCTCGACATCGTCGCCAACGTCGCCGGAGTGTCGGTGTGGGGCACGGTCGACCGGCTGAAGCACGAGCACTGGAAGCTCATGGTGGACGTCAACCTCATGGGGCCCATCCACGTCATCGAGAACTTCGTGCCGGCCATGATCGAGGCCGGTCGCGGCGGGCACATCGTCAACGTCTCCTCGGCCGCCGGGCTGCTCGCCCTGCCGTGGCACGCCGCCTACAGCGCAAGCAAATTCGGTCTGCGCGGGGTGTCGGAGGTGCTGCGGTTCGACCTCAAGCGCGACGGCATCGGTGTCTCGCTCGTCGTCCCCGGGGCCGTGCGCACACCGCTGGTCGACACCGTGCAGATCGTCGGCGTCGACCGCGACCGCCCCGAGGTCCGCAAGCTCACCCAACGGTTCGTCCGGCATGCCGCGGCCCCCGAGAAGGTGGCCGAACGCATCGTCGCCGGCATCCTGAAGAACCGCTTCATGGTCTACACGTCGTTCGACACCCGGTTCGGTTACTGGTGGGCCCGCAAGTTCGCGCCGCCCTACAACCTCGTCATGCAGGCCGCCAACGACTACTTCCGTCGCGTCGTCGGCACGAAGTGACGATTCTTCCGGATCATTCCGACGCGCGGCGCAGTTCGGCGTGCAGGTGATGCGTCAGCGGGGTGTCGGCGTGGGCCATCCAGAAGTCGTAGACCAGCACGTCGCCGTCGACCTCGAAACGCCGCCGGACCTCGCGCACGGGCTTGGCGTCGGGTGAGCGCTCCAAGGTGAGGGTGGTGAAGTCCAGGACGCCGCCCTCCGGCCGGGCCCGCTGGATCTCGACGAACCCGGTGGGCTGCGAGACGAGCAGTTCGACATCGTCGCCGCTGCGGCGCAGGTAGCCGTTCTCGGTGTGCAGAGGGCGTCCCTCCGTCCGGTGCCGCGTACGGCTGACGTACATCAGGAAGGGCTTGCCGGGAATGGTGGCGAACTCGATCGTCTCGTCGTACGCGAAGTCGTCGATGGTGGGATAGTGGCCGTCGCCACCTCCGGTCCAGCGCCCGGCGAACGGTGCCAGGCACCCGAGCGGGTCGTCGACCATGAAATCTCCCTCGTGTTCTCGGTGTGTTCTTCGCAATCGTTGTCGCCGTACTCGACGCGCCTGACCCGGATGTCGCCGTCCTGCGCGATACCGTGAGCATATGAGTCATCGCTGGGGTGTCGAGTCCGAAGTCGGTGAACTCCGCGCCGTGATGCTGCACCGGCCCGGCGCCGAACTCGAACGCCTCACGCCCCGCAACAACGACCAGCTGCTCTTCGACGCCCTGCCGTGGGTGGCGCGGGCACAGGAGGAACACGACGCCTTCGCCGACCTGCTGCGCAGCCGCGGGGTCGAGGTGTTCCTGCTGGCCGACCTGCTCACCGAGACACTCGAGGCCAGTGGCGCCGCGCGGGTACAGAGCGTGTCGTCGGCCGTCGACGCGCAGCGTCTCGGTTATGCGCTCGCGGAGGAACTGACGGGCCATCTGCGTGCCCTGCCCGCTGCCGAGCTCGCCCGGATCCTCATCGCGGGCATGACCTTCGACGAACTGCCCGCGGTGGGCAACGGCGCAGCTCCGTCCCTCGTGCGCCTGATGCACCACGGTTCCGATTTCGCGATCGCACCGCTGCCGAACCTGCTCTTCACGCGTGATTCGTCGTTCTGGCTCGGATCGCGCGTCGCGATCCCCAACCTGGCACTGCCTGCGCGCCGGCGCGAGACCAGCCTCACCGACCTCATCTACGCCTTCCACCCGCAGTTCCTTCACGTGCGACGCGCGTACGAATCGCACACCGCGCCGGTCGAGGGTGGCGACGTGTTGCTGCTCGCGCCCGGCGTCGTCGCCGTCGGAGTGGGGGAGAGGACGAGTCCGGCCGGTGCGGAAGCGTTGGCGCGCAGCGTCTTCGACGACGGGCTCGCGCACACCGTGCTGGCGGTGCCGATCGAGCAGCGACGGGCGTCGATGCACCTCGACACCGTGTGCACGATGGTCGACGTCGACGCGGTGGTGATGTACCCGGCGATCCGGGACAGCCTCCAGGCGTTCGCCATCCACCGCGAGAACGGCGCGGTGCAGATCTCGGGGCCGCGCCCCTTCCTCGAGGCCGCCGCCGATGCGATGGGGATCGAGAAACTGCGCGTCATCGACACCGGTCTGGATTCCGTTGTCGCCGAGCGTGAGCAGTGGGACGACGGGAACAACACGCTGGCCGTGGCGCCCGGCGTCGTCGTCGCCTACGAACGCAATGTCGAGACGAACACCCGCCTCGAGGATTCGGGGATCGAGGTGCTGCGGATCGCCGGGTCGGAACTCGGTTCCGGCCGCGGCGGTCCGCGATGCATGTCGTGCCCGCTCTCGCGGGCGGCCCTGTAGCTGCCGTCAGAGGATCTCGCGCACCTTGTCGACCGGACGCGCGAGCACGGTGCCCTTGTCGGTGACGACCAGCGGACGTTCGATGAGGATCGGGTTCGCGACCATCGCGTCGAGCAGTTCGTCCTCGGACGCCTCGGCGAGGTTCAGCTCCTTGTAGAGCGATTCCTTCTTCCGGATCGCCCGACTCGGTGTGAGACCTGCCGCATCGAGCAGCGACCGCAGCTCGTCGCGAGACGGCGGAGTCTCGAGATATTTGATGACCGTGGGTTCGAGTCCGTTCTCCTTCAGCAGCGCCAAAGTGTTGCGTGACGTGCTGCAGCGCGGGTTGTGATAGATCGTCGCCGTGGTTGCCATGGCCCGATTCTGCCCTGACGCAGTCCGTATTCAGGTGCCACCCGCGGCCGTGTTGCCCGATTCGTCCCTGTTGAAGCTGCTGGGAAGCGTTATTACGATTTTCGCGCCCTGAAGTTTTTCGAATTCTCTCTCAGAAAAGGCACGGAGCACGATGCTCAAAGGTTTCAAGGATTTCCTGCTGCGCGGAAACGTCGTCGAACTCGCCGTCGCAGTGGTCGTCGGCGCGGCGTTCACGTCCATCGTCACGGCGTTCACCGATCACATCGTGAACCCGCTGGTCGCCGCTGTGGGTGGCGACAACGAGATGGGCTTCGGCTTCCGCCTGCTCTCGTCGAACGACGCTACCTTCGTCAACCTCGGTGCCGTCATCTCCGCGGCGATCAACTTCTTCATCATCGCCGCCGTCGTCTACTTCGTGCTCATCGTGCCGGTCAATGCCGCCAAGGCCCGCTTCGCGCCGGAGAAGGAGCCCGAGGACGAGCCGCTGAGCGAGACCGATCTGCTCATCCAGATCCGCGACCTGCTCGAGACCGGCAGCTACAACCACGCCCCTGCCGACGCGCCCTCGGCCGAAGCGCCCGTCAAGGTCACCGAGCGCTGATAACCTGCGAGAATGCTCGACCTCACCATCGATCCCGACTCGCCCGTCCCGCCGTTCGAGCAACTGCGCCGGCGCATCGTCGAGCTGGTACACGATGGTGAGCTGATCGCAGGTTCGAAGCTGCCCACCGTCCGGGGCCTCGCCGACACCCTCGGCATCGCACCGAACACGGTCGCCAAGACCTATCGGGAACTCGAGAAGCTGGGCGTGCTCGAGGCCCGCGGGCGGGCTGGGACGTTCGTCGCCGACACGGGCGATCCCACCCGCACGCGGGCCCAGCTATCCACCAACGAGTACGTCGCCGAGGTGAGGGCACTCGGGATGTCCGACGAGGAGATCCTCGAATTCGTCTCGGCCGCCCTGCGTGCAGGCTGACCTGCCGATCTGCGGGATCGCGCAGAGTATGCATGTCGCGTCCGAAATGTGACGATTTTCTCGGGTTCGGCGATTCCGCTCCGCAGGCGCCCGAAACTTGCAAGGTTTGTTCGCATGAATGTCCCTGGTGATCGGCCCGGGTCCGAGGAGATCGACGAGGTCTCGGGCGCCCGTGCTTCTGAAGTAGCCGCGTCCGCGGCGCGCCCACCGCAGACCGACAAAGTGGTCTTCGGAGTCGCTGCCGCGCTGGTCGCGGCGATCGTGGTGTGGGGTCTGGCCGCCACCGAGAACTTCGGGACCGTTACCGGGAACATCCTCGACTGGATCGTCGTCGAGTTCGGTTGGTTGTTCGTGCTCACGGCGAGCGGATTCGTGTTCTTCGCGCTCTGGCTGGCGGTGAGCCGCTACGGCCGCATCCCGCTCGGCAAGGACGACGAGAAGCCGGAGTTCCGCACCGTCAGCTGGATCTCGATGATGTTCGCCGCCGGTATGGGCATCGGCCTGATGTTCTTCGGTGTCGCCGAACCGCTCTCGCACTTCGTCGAGCCACCACCGGGCAGCAACGGCGGCACCGGCGTCGCGATGGCGACCTCGATGTTCCACTGGAGCCTGCATCCCTGGGCGATCTACGCCGTGGTGGGTCTGGCCATCGCGTACGGCACCTTCCGCAAGGGTCGCAAGCAGCTCATCAGCTCGGCGTTCATCCCGCTGCTGGGACGCCGGGCCGAAGGTCCGCTCGGCAAGGTCATCGACATCCTCGCCCTGTTCGCGACCCTGTTCGGCACCGCGGCGTCGCTCGGCCTGGGCGCGCTGCAGATCGGCTCGGGTTTCGAGGTCACCGGCTGGCTCGAGACGGCCGGCGTGATGCTGCTCGTCGCGATCGTCGCACTGCTCACGCTCGCGTTCATCGCCTCCGCGGTCACGGGTGTCGCCAAGGGCATCCAATACCTGTCGAACATCAACATGGTGCTCGCCGCGATCCTGGCGATCTTCGTGTTCGTGCTCGGACCCACCGTCTTCATCCTCAACCTCGTGCCCACCACCCTCGGTGCCTACGCCGCGGAGTTCGCCCGCATGTCGGCGCGCACGGCCGCCTCCAACGAGGCCGCAGGTGAGTGGCTGTCGAGCTGGACGATCTTCTACTGGGCGTGGTGGGTCTCGTGGGCGCCCTTCGTCGGTATGTTCCTCGCCCGCATCAGCCGCGGCCGCACCATCCGCGAGTTCATCGTCGGCGTCATCCTCGTCCCGAGCCTCGTCAGCCTCATCTGGTTCTCGGTGTTCGGCGGCGCAGGTATCGGACAGCAACTGGACGGCCTGGACATCGCGGGTGCCGACAGCGTCGAAGGGCAGCTGTTCGGGGTGCTCGGCAACCTCCCGCTCACCGGCATCGCCACGGTCGTCGCGATGCTCCTCATCGCCATCTTCTTCATCTCCGGAGCGGACTCCGCGTCGATGGTGATGGGCAGCCTCAGTCAACGCGGCACCCTCGCGCCGAATCGTGGCGTCGTGGTCTTCTGGGGCGGACTCACCGGCGGTGTCGCGGCACTGCTGCTGTGGAGCGGCGGCGAGGAAGCCCTCAACGCCCTGCAGACGATGACGATCATCGCCGCGGCCCCCTTCCTTCTTGTGATGATCGGCCTGTGCGTGTCGCTGTACCGGGATCTGCAGCGCGACCCCCTGATCACGGGCGGGCGCAGGAAACGGACACTGCGCAAGGTCGAATGACCGAGCGGTCCCACATCGAGGGTGTCGAGTTCCTGCTCGACGTCCTCGATGCGCGTCCGGGTACGTCCGTCCTCGCGATCGACACCGGGCCCGCCTCCGCCGTGGTCGCCGAGCACGTCGGTCCCCACGGACGCGTGCACGTGGCCCCCTCGGCGACCCGCGCATACGAGTTCACCCGCCAGGAGAAGTTCGACCGCATCTACGCACTCGACGTCCCCGAATTCCACGAGGACACCGCCGCCGTGGCAGCCCTCGCCCCGCTGCTGGCCGACGACGGGCAACTGTGGGTGATCGACGAGGCAGGGCCGGGAGAGGACACCGGAACCGTCTCGATGACGGTGAGCACCGTTCTCGCACAGGCAGGATTCGCGATCGTGGACATCCTCGAACGCGGGTCGCGGGTCGCGGTGTGGGCAGCAATCGGACGGCGGCATCACGGGTGACACACGACGCCGCGTGCCTGCGGTGAGTTGTCGCCCACTCCGAGTACGGTGTCGCCTGCCCGGCAGTTGCTCTTCGAGAGGAGTGCGCGTGACCGACACCGACCGATTCGACGAGGCCCTCGACCGCGATTGGGCCCGTTACGCCTCGCAGCTGGCCCGGCGCATCTCCGAACTCGCCGGATCCGACACCTTCGAGCTGCACGCCGAGACAGCCTCGGGGCCCGCGGCCTGCGTGCGGGTGCTGGCGACTTCCGGCGGATGCGCCACGGTCGAGGTCACCGGATCGGAGCCGGTCACCCGGTCCGTGTCCGAGGCCGGCATGCTCGCCCGGCACATCGTGTCGGTGCTGCGCGGTCGTGGGAAGGTGCCGCATCCGGCCTTCCTGCAGGCGCACCCGCCGTCCGCCCTCGGCGACCTGCGCGAGCGTGTGAGCGACGCGCTCGCGCACGCCCTCGGACGCCCGGTGCCGGTCGACGCCGATGGCGACTTCGTCGTCGTCCTCGACTCCCAGGTGGTCTTCGTCGTGATCGACGACGACGGCAGCATCAGGCTGTGGGCACCGCTGCTGCACGCGATCCCTGAGGACGACACCCCGGGAACCGCGCCCGCCGGCGGTCGCACCCACGCCCTGGCCGAGCTCACCGAACTGAACCGGACGTGGCCGCACATCAAGGTGGTGCTCGTCGAGGACCGGCTCGTCGCCACCGTCGACCTGCTCGGCGATCCGTTCGTGCCCCGTCACCTGTCCGAGCTGCTCCAGCGACTCAAGGGCTTCCTCACGGTCGTCGACGAGCGATTCGCGCGTCGCTTCGACGGTGTCCGCTACGGCTCCGACAGGGAACACGACGTCGAGCTGCCCGAGGGCAGCGTGCTCGACGAACCGAACTGAACTCGAACTCTCCTCAGCGCCAGCTGGGGAGCCACAGCTGGTCGTTCCAGTGCTCCGGCGTGATCGGCAGCGCCGTGAGGATCGGCCACAACCACACGAAGTTCGCGACGACGAGCCCGACGTACAGACACACCACGAGCAACCCGGTCGTCCGCCGTTCCGTCGAGGCGTGCGGCGACCCGAGGATGTCACCGAGCACCAGCGCGACACCCATCACCAGGAAGGGTGCCATCGGCACCGCGTAGAAGTAGTACATCTGCCGGTCGAGGCTCGCGAACCACGGCAGGATCCCCGCGCCGTAACCGGTGAGCACCGCGGCCCACCGCCAGTCGCGGCGGACGAGCAGCTGCCACAGTCCCCACCCGAGCACCGGCAACGACACCCACCACAGCGCCGGCGTTCCGACCAGCATCACGGCCTTGACGCACTGCTCCGCGTCGCACCCGCTGATCCGCTCGCCGTCGGCGAAGTAGTACAGCATCGGTCGCAGCCCCATCGGCCACGTCCACGGCTTCGACTCCCAGGGGTGCTGATTGCCGGCCGAGTTCGTCAGGCCGGAGTGGAACTCGAGGACGCTCGCGCTGTAGTACCAGAGCGATCGCAGCGCGTCGGGAACGAAGGAGAACATTCCGTCGTGACCGATCCGCGAGCCGACCGCGTGACGGTAGACGCCGGTCTCGCTCGCGAACCACGCCCAGTAGGTCGACAGATAAACCCCGAGCGGGACGAGCACGAGGGCGTACAGCGCTGGGCCGATATCGCGCAGGGCCGTCCCGACCCACGGTCGCTGCACCCGGTACGCGCGACGCGTCGCGAGGTCGAAGGCCACGGACATCAGCCCGAAGAACGCGATGAAGTACAGGCCCGACCATTTGGTACCCACCGCGAGACCCAGCAGGATGCCCGCGCCGAAGCGCCACCAGCGCACACCGAAACGCGGACCCCACACACTGTCGAGGACACGACCCTGGGCGTGCACCTTCGCCATGCGGGCACGCACGTCGTCGCGGTCGACGATCAGGCACCCGAAGGCGGCGACGACGAAGACCGCCTGGAAGATGTCGAGCATGCCGAGGCGGGACGACACGAAGGTCACCCCGTCGACGACGAGCAGCAGACCGGCGACCGCGCCCAGCATCGTCGACCGGGTCAGCCGCCGCACGATCCGCACGACCAGCAGGACGAGCACGACACCGGCCGCCGCAGCCGAGAAACGCCAGCCCCACGCGGTGTATCCGAACAGTGCCTCACCGATCGCGATCATCTGTTTGCCGACGGGCGGATGCACGACGAGCCCGTAACCGGGGTTGTCCTCGATCCAGCCCCCGGTGAGCACCTGCCAACCCTGCGGGGCGTAGTGCTTCTCGTCGAACACCGGCGTCTTCGCGTCGGTGGGGTAGTTGAGCATCGTGAACCGCGTGATCGCGGCGAGTGCCGTGACGAAGGCGGTGACGATCCAGCCGCGCGCCCGATCTCCGGGGAGAGGCTCGGGTCCGGGCACCAACGGGCCGGGACCGAGAAGGCGACGATCCTGCGCTGCCGACGGACCACGGCCGGGGGCCTGTGAAGGGCTGCGGTCCGTCACGGTCACGTTCCGATCGTAGGCTGAGCCGTATGCAGGCAGCCAAACCGGTCCAGGGCGCGAATCCGGGAGAGGGCCGGCTCGTGCTGGCCGCCACCCCGATGGGAGACATCGGTGACGCCTCGGCGCGTCTCCGCGACGCACTCGGCACCGCCGACGTGATCGCCGCCGAGGACACCCGCCGCACCAAGGCACTCGCCGCGGCGCTCGGCGTCACCCTCACCGGGCGGGTCGTGAGCTTCTACGACCAGGTCGAGGTGTCGCGGCTGCCGGGTCTCGTCACCGACATCGAGGAGGGCCGCACCGTCCTGCTCGTCACCGATGCAGGTATGCCGTCGGTGAGCGATCCCGGCTACCGGCTCGTCGCGGCGTGCGTCGAGGCCGATCTGCCGGTGACCTGCCTGCCCGGTCCGTCGGCCGTGACCACCGCCCTCGCCCTGTCGGGTCTGCCGGTCGAGCGGTTCTGCTTCGACGGGTTCCCGCCCCGCAAGCCGGGCCAGCGACGCGCGTGGCTCGGAACGCTCGTCCAGGAGCCCCGAGCCGTGGTGTTCTTCGAGGCACCGCACCGGCTCGCGGCGTGCCTGGCCGACGCCGTCGACGTACTCGGCGGTGAGCGTCGCGCCGCCGTCTGCCGCGAACTCACCAAGACCTACGAGGAAGTGCGCCGCGGAACGCTCGCCGAACTCGCCGAGTGGGCCGTCGAGGGCGCGCGCGGTGAGATCACCGTGGTGCTCGAAGGGGCGGTCGCCGTGGCCACCGACCCCGTCGACCTCGTCGACGAGGTGGAACGGAAGGTCGAGGACGGGATGCGCCTGAAGGACGCCTGCGCCGTCGTCGCCGAGGCCGCGTCGAAGTCGTCCGGCGCGACGGTCTCGAAGCGCGAACTGTACGACGCGGTGTTGGAGGCGCGTCGCGACTGACGCGGTGTTGGAGGCGCGTCGCGACTGACGAGGTCTGCCGCCTCCCGATCGAGAAAAACGCATATCGGACGCGCCGTGGGGTCCGAGGACACTGCGTGCCACCGGAGCCTAGACTCTGCCGGGTCCCGAGCGCAGACGTCACCGGCACCGGCCGGTCGGACGCTGTCGGGGCTTCGGACGATCAGGAGGACGCGGATGGATTCGGTGAACGATTTCCTCGTCGAGGTGGCAGGGGTGGTGTGGGGACCGTACCTGCTCATCCCGCTGCTGTTGGGTACGGGCCTCGTGCTCACGATCCGGCTGAGGGGCGTCCAGTTCCGCAAGCTGTGGCCCGCGCTGCGGCTGGGTCTGATCACCCGCCACGACGAAGGCGCCACCGAAGGCGACATCTCCCAGTACCAGGCACTGACCACCGCGCTCGCCGCGACGGTGGGCGTGGGCAACATCGCCGGTGTCGGCACCGCGATCTACTTCGGTGGGCCCGGCGCACTGTTCTGGATGTGGGTCACCGGCCTGGTCGGCATGGCCAGCAAGTACTCCGAGGCCTTCCTCGGCGTGAAGTACCGCACGACCGACGCCAAGGGTGAGCAGAGCGGTGGTCCGCAGTACTACCTCGCCCGCGCCATCCCCAACAAGGCCGGTCTCGTCCTGAGCCTGCTGTTCGCGGTGTTCGCGGTGCTCGCCAGCTTCGGTATCGGCAACATGACCCAGGCCAACACCGTCGCCACCCAGCTCGACGACACCTTCGGTGTGCCGACCTGGATCAGCGGTGTGCTCATGACGGTGCTCGCTGCCGCAGTCCTGCTCGGCGGCATCAAGTCCATCGGCAGGGTCACCGCCGCCTTCGTGCCCGCGATGATCCTCCTGTACGTCGGCGCCGGCATCATCGTCCTCGCGGTCAACTTCACCCAGATCCCCGACGCCTTCGCGCTCATCTTCACCGACGCCTTCACCGGCACCGCGGCCACCGGCGGCTTCATCGGATCGGTCTTCATGATCGCGCTGCGCTACGGCGTCGCCCGCGGCATCTTCTCGAACGAGTCGGGCATGGGCAGCGCGGCGATCGCCGCCGCGGCCGCCCAGACCACCCACCCGGTCCGTCAGGGCCTGGTGTCGATGACCCAGACGTTCATCGACACGATCATCGTCGTCACCTTCACCGGCCTGGTCATCGTCACCACCGGAGCCTGGGAGTCCGGCGAGCAGGGCGCTGCCATGACGTCGGCAGGCTTCGCCGACGGCCTCGGCGGGGACTGGGGTCACTGGATCGTCGCCGTCTCGGTCGTCTTCTTCGCCTTCTCGACGATCCTCGGCTGGTCGTACTACGGCGAGCGGTGCGTCGAGCGTCTCGTCGGTCGCCGCGGCGTGGTGCCCTACCGTGCGATCTTCGTGATCGTGGTATTCATCGGTGCCACCACCCAGCTCGAGGTGGTCTGGAACTTCTCCGATGTGATGAACGGCCTCATGGCCCTGCCGAACCTGATCGGTCTGCTGGTGCTGTCGGGTCTGATTGCGCGGGAGACGAAGGCCTATCTCGATCGCGACCCGTACCTGTTGGGCAACCCCGTCGCGATGGACGATCCCGACACCGTCAAGTAACCGGAAAAACGGGAAAGGGCCCCGCGATGCGGGGCCCTCAACGTATGTGGAGCATGCCTCCACGCCGACCCGGAACTACCCCTCGTCAGTCCCTATCGGCGTGGAGGCCCCCGCCCCACGCTGCAAGGTCGAACCTTGCGTGGTGACCACTCTTCCGTGTCATTGGCTGGGACTGAAAATACCGACCGGCGCGGAACCGGTATCATCCCTGCTCAGGCGTGGTGAGGAATTTTTCCGCAGCGGATGTTTACACGCGGGGAACGGGAGTACGAAGGGCGCGGAACGGATGTCAGACACCAGCGGAAAGCCTGGTTCGGCGCAACGTCAGTTCTTCGCCGACCAGCTGCGGATGCTGTTCGCCGCAGCCGGTCGTCCCGCCCTCAAGAAGGTCGTCTCGGAGGCCGCGACCGTCGCCCGGGCGGTGGGCAGCGACCGGACCGTCTCCGTCCAGCGGGTCAGCGACTGGCGCAGCGGCAACCGGATGCCGGCCAACTTCGAGTCGGTGCATCCGGTGCTCGTCGTCCTCATCCGCGCGGCTCGGGAACTCAACGCCGAACCACCGGCTCCCGGTCTGTACTCCCTGAAGCAGTGGGAGAACTGGTGGAAGGCCGCGCGCGGGCAGGCGAACGCTCCGCGCACCAAGGAATCGGCATCGGCATCGGTGCCGCCCGGCGTCCGCCCGTACAAGGGGCTCGCGTCCTACCGACAGAACGATGCCCGGTTGTTCTTCGGGCGCACCCAGAGCGTGCGCACCCTCGCCGACGTGGTGACCGCCTCCCATGGACAGGGCCCGGTTGTGGTGACAGGTGCCTCCGGCGTCGGCAAGTCCTCGCTCGTGCAGGCCGGTCTCATTCCGCAGCTGTGTTCCACGCCCGACTGCCACCCCGTGGTCCTCACCCCCGGCACCGACCCGGTCGCACGCCTGGTCGACGCGCTCCCCGAGCTGGCCGACGTCGGCGACCCCGCCGACCACACCGCCGTACACGCGGCCCTGCGTGCCGCGACCTCGCGCACGTCGACGTCGCTGCTGCTGATCGTCGTCGACCAGATCGAGGAACTGTTCACCCAGTGCAGCGACGTCGCTCTGCGCACCGCATTCCTCACCCTGCTCGAGACGGCGTCGACCTGTTCCCACGGCGACGCGCCCGCCCTCGTCGTCGCGACGATGCGGTCGGACTTCTACGACCAGGCAGTGGCCACCCCGGTGCTCGCGCGGGCCCTCGAGCGGCGGACCAAGACCGTCCAGCCCCTCGACCGCGACGATCTCGTCGAGGTCATCACCGCTCCCGCCAAGCTCGTGGGGGTCCGCCTCGAACCCGGCCTCGTCGACCTCATCCTCCACGACCTCACGGGTCTGGCCGACGGTGAGATCAGTGGCACCGAGCTTCCCCTGCTCTCCCACCTGCTCGACTCGCTGTGGGACAAGCGCAGCGGGGGCACGCTCACCGTCGCCGCCTACCGCGCGACCGGCGGGGTCCGTGGATCCGTCGCCGCCGGCGCCGAACGGGCATGGGAGAGGCTTGCCGACGATGCCGACCGGGCCCGTGCCCGCTCGATGCTCGTCCACCTGGTGTACGTCACCACGACCGGCACGGACGTCAAGATCGCCCGGTCGCTGAACGAACTTCTCGCAGTGGGCGGCGAGGATCGCGACGCGTCGAAGCGCGTCCTCGACCATTTCGTGTCGGCACGTGTGCTCGTCGTCGACGCCGACTACGTCGAACTCATCCACGACGCGGTGATCGACGCGTGGCCCCGACTCAAGTCGTGGATCCAACAGGACCGCGCCGGCGCTGCCCTGCGACAGCAGATCGAGGCCGACGCATCGACCTGGCTCGCCTCCGGACGCAACCGGGAACTGCTCTACCAGCGCGGACGCATGGATGTCGTGACCGAGCAGAATCCACAGCTTGCCACGGCGGGCACCCCCGAGGATCGGCGCGGACCGGTCGCGCTCAGCCCGACCGCCGTGGCCTTCCTCGACGCCTCCCGCCGGCAGATCGCCCGCGAGACACGGACCCGGCGCGTCGGCATCGCCGCGATGGCGCTGTCCACGATCATCGCGTTCGTCATGACCGGTCTGGCCTGGGACGCGAAGGGACGGGCCGAGACGGCACGGAGCACCGCGCAGTTCCAGCAGATCGTCGCGCTGTCCGACTCCCTGCGCGACGAGGACCCCACCACCTCGGCGAATCTGGCGCTCGTCGCGGCCGAACTCCAGCCCGACAACCCGGTCGCGTACTCGAGGCTCATCGCCAGCCAGGCGGTGCCCCTCGCCTACACGCTGAGCGGACACACCGGGCCGGTCTACGGCGTCGTCGTCTCACCCGACGGATCCACCCTCGCCTCGGCGAGCGACGACGGCACCGTCCGCCTGTGGGCGCTGGACGGCGACGAACCGGTCGCGGTGGGCGAGCCGTTGCAATTGTCGTCGAAGTACATGGCGTCGGTCTCGTTCAGCCCCGACGGCCGTTTCCTCGCGATCGGAGCAGGTGACGGCGGTGTGTGGATCTACGACGCGTCCGATCGTGCCGCGCCGCGCGTGGTACTCGACCGGCAGGTCTACGCCGGCGGCGCCGTGCACAACGTGCGGTACTCGCCCAACGGCCGGGTGCTCGCCGTGCCCTACGACGACGGGCACGTCGCGCTCGTCGACACCTCGGATCCCGGATCGGGCCGGTTCCCCGTCACCTTGATCGACGACCACGACGGTGGTGTGCGGACGGTGGCCTTCCGTCCCGGAGGCCAGGTTCTCGCCACGTCCAGCGACGACCGCACCGTCCGACTGTGGGACGTGAGCACGCCGTCGCGGCCGGTGCCGCTCGGTGAGCCGCTCACCGGTTTCGGCGACGTCGCGCATTCGGTGAGCTTCAACGGCGACGGCACGATCCTCGCGGCGAGCAGCGACGACGGTGTACTGCACCTGTTCGACACCACCGATCCGCGCGCGGCCCGCCCGCTGGGGGTACCCGTGAACGCCCACACCGGCGGCGTCTGGAACATCGCGTTCCTCCCCGACGGACGCACACTGGCGAGCGCGTCCTGGGACGGCACCGCGAAACTGTGGGACCTCGACCCCTCGACACGGACCCTCGACGAGATCGGCCCGCCACTGACCGGGCACGGGGGTGGCGTGCCCACGCTCGCGGTGAGCCCGACCGGCACCACCGTCGTCACCGGCGGACAGGATTCCAACGTCCGGGTGTGGACGATGCCGCAGACCCGGATGGCGGTCGCCGACGGAGCGCTGACCAGGCCGGCGATCGATCGTGCCGGAGACCTCGTCGCGACCGGCAGCTATGGACCGGATGTCACGCTCTGGCGCGTCGGTCAGGGCGGCGACTGGAACCGCGCCGGGGGGATCGCGTTGCCGCGCCCGCTCGGCGGTGCGTACGTGTGCGCGCTCTCGCCCTCGGGCACGATCCTGGCCACGGCACCGACCTCCGGGGGCAGCGTGCAACTGTGGGACGTGCGCGATCCGGCGACACCGAAGCCGTTCGGCGAGCCGGTGCCGCTCGACACGAGGTTCACCTCCGCGCTGGCGTTCGGACCCGACGGAACGACCCTCGTGACCGGCGCCGACGACTTCTCGGTGCAGTTGTGGGACATCGCGGATCCCGCCGAACCGGTGCCGTGGGGCGAACCGCTGACGGGGCCGAAGAATCTCGTGCGCAGTGCCGCCGTCAGCCCCGACGGCCGAAGCCTCGTGGTCACGAGCGCCGACAGCGAGATCTATGCCTGGAACGTGACCGATCCGCGCTCTCCGACACGGGTGACCGTCTCGGGTGGGCACGCAACCGGGGTGAACACCGTGGCCTTCGGCGGGTCGAGCGACGTGCTGGTGACCGGCGGGGACGACCACGACGTGGTGGTCTGGGACCGCGCAGAGTCCGGAGACTTCGTGGCGCGCGAAACCCGGTTGAGCGGCCATACCGGCACCGTCTACTCCGTCTCGATCACGCCGGACGGCACCCGCGCGGTCAGCGGCAGCGACGACGGCACCGTCCGGTTGTGGGACGTCGCCGACCCGGATGGCATGCACGAGATCGGTGGCCCGGTCACCGACATGGGAACGGGACGATGGCAGGTGACCTTCGCGCCCGACGGCACCATCGTGGCCGGCGGCGGCGACGGTCTGCTCCGCACGTGGGGGCTCGACGCCGACGCCGTCGTGGCCCGCATCTGCCGTTCCACCTCGGTGCGACTCGACGAGGTACTCGACCGCTACGAGTTGCCGGCTCCTCCCGACGAGGTGTGCTGAGCGCCTGCCCGCGCGTCGCCGAGCGCGAGGATGCTGGCGGCCTTGTCGAGGCATTCCTGCCATTCGGCGTCGGGATCGGAGTCGATGGTGATGCCGCCTCCCACACCGAGGGCGCACACGCCGTTGCCGGTGTCGTCGTGGCCGAACTCGACGGTGCGGATCGCGACGTTCAGTTCGGTGCCGGCGATCGGACTCGACATGCCGACGGTGCCGCAGTAGACACCGCGCGCGGAACCCTCCCACCGGGTGAGCAGCGTCCGGGCGCGGAGCTTCGGGCAGCCGGTGACCGATGCGGGCGGGAACGCCGCGTCGAGCACGTCGGTGACCGTCACGCCCGGTCGCCGCTCCGCCGCCACGGTGGACACCAGATGCCACACGCCGGGGGCGGGCCGCACGGTCAGCAGATCCTCGACCCGCACCGAACCGGTCTCGGCGATGCGGCCGAGATCGTTGCGGACGAGATCGACGATCATCACGTTCTCGGCGACATCCTTGACCGACGCCCGTAGCCCGGCGGGGTCGGCGGAGCGGGGGAGGGTGCCTTTGATCGGACTCGACCGCAGCGTGTCGCCGCGGAGGGAGACGAACAGTTCGGGCGAGAGCGACGAGACCGCACCCCACGATCCCTGCAGGTAGGCGGCGCGCGCCGGGGCAGTCCGGGAGATCCCGTCGGCGAAGAACGCCAGCGGATCGCCGTCCCACCGGCCGGTGAACCGCGTGCACACGCACGCCTGGTACACCTCGCCGGCGCGGATCGCGTCGAGACAGCGTTCTACGCCGCGGCGGTGCTCGTCGCGAGGTGGTGGTGTCCAGTCGATGTGCCAGCCGGCATGTGGTGCAGCGGTCGGAGATGCATCGGTGTTCGACGGTGGGGTGAGGACCGCCGCGGCGAGATCGTCGGGGCAGGGTGCGGTGCCGAGCGTCTCGTACCACCAGCACCCGTCGGCGTCGAGACGCAGGACGGTGTCGGTCCACCCGCTCGCGGCGAGGGGCAGTGCGGGTCGGTCCGGGATGCGATCCGGGTAGGCGAGGTAACCGATGCGTCCGCCCCCGATGAGCGGCCGATCGTCACCCCCGGGTTCGGGAGCGTCCGCCGGAAGGGAGAAGACCTCCGCCGGTGGGACGGATTCGACGGACACGGACGGGACGAGCACGGCCGCCGCCCCGAACCATTCGCCCGACAGTGCCGCCGGGCCGGGAATGGCGAGGGTCCTGGCGCGTTCTGCCAGTGCACCGAGAACGCGATCGACGGTGCCGCCGCGGCCGAGTCGTTCCATCCGCATGGCGTCAGCTTGTCATGCCTGGTCGGGGGTGTCGGGACGAGCCCCGAGATGCGCGAGCTTGTCGGGATTGCGGACCACGTAGACGCCGGTGACCAGACCGCCGTCGATCTCGAAATGCAACACCATGTCGAGAACGCCCGCCGAGTACACGAGGACGCCGGGCATCGAATTCACCACGGCCGGCTCGATGGTCATGTCGGGCAGCGGATGCCGGACCAGTCCGAGGAACAGGCGGGCGACCTTCGCGGATCCGAGGACCGGAACCCGGGCTGCATTGACCTTGCCGCCACCGTCGGCGAGGTACCGCACGTCGGGAGCCAGCAGCGACAGCAGTCCGTCGAGATCGCCGGTGGTGGCCGCGGTGAGGAACGCCGCGACCACCCGGTCGGTCTCGTCGCCTGCGGGAGTGAAGCGTCGCTGCCGGGCATGGACGTGCTCGCGGGCGCGGTGCGCGATCTGCCGGACGGCGCTCTCGGTGCGGTCGACCGCCCCGGCGATGCGCCCGTACTCGAAACCGAACACCTCGCGCATCACGAACACTGCGCGTTCGACGGGTGTCAGGGTCTCGAGCACCAACAGCATCGCGGTCGACACCGACTCGGCGAGTTCCACCTCGTCGGCTGCGTCGGGAGCGGTGAGGATCGGCTCGGGCAGCCACGGCCCGACGTAGTCCTCCCGTCGGCGTTGCGCCGACCGCAGCGAGTTCAGTGCCTGGCGTGTCACGATCTGCGCCGCGTAGGCCCGCGGGTTGTCGACGGTGTCGGTGTCGGCACGGGCCCAGCGGATGTAGCTCTCCTGCAGGACGTCCTCGCTGTCGGCGACGCTGCCGGTGATCTCGTAGGCGATCGAGAACAGCAGTCCCCGATGCTCGGTGAAGACGTCGGCGGTCATACCTGCGCCTTCTCCTGTGCGGTCGTGTGCGGTCCGCGTCGGGTCGGCAGGGCACGTCCGCGCGCCTGGAGTTGCATGGTGTGGATCGTCCCACGAACGACGGCTTCCTTCACCGAGGCTGCGAGCCGTCCGCGCACGGCCCACCTCGACGGAGTGTCGTCGCGTGCCGACAACTGCACGACGCCGCGATCGCGGCCCAGAGAGATGCAGGTCGAGACGAACCCGAGCGAGAGCGGTGCGGGCTCGCGTCCCTGCAGCAGACGCCACACCGTGTCGGCGCCGTGGGTGCCGAGCGGCATGGCGGCCTGGCAGCTCATACGCAGGTGGTCGTTGCCGTCCACCACCACTGCGTCACCCACGCCGACGATCGGCGTGCTGTCGACCACCTGCAGGGTGTCGCGCACCCGGAGACGACCGTCGTCGTCGACCGGTAGGCCGCTGCGTCGGGCCAGGTCGGGCACGGAGAAACCGGCCGTGCGGACCACGAGAGTCGCGGAGATCTCGGAGCCGTCGTCGAGGGCGACCGAGCCGTCGTCGATGCGGGTGACCCGCGTTCCCGACCGGACCTCCACGCCCAGTTCGTCGAGCCGGCGGCGGATGTAGCGCTGCGTGGTCTCGGGAAGGGCCGCGCCCGGATCGCCGACGAGGACGAGGGTGTGCCGTGGATGGGACTGCGCGAGTTCGGTGACGGTCTCGAGGCCGGTGAGCCCACCGCCGATCACGACGACGGAGGCGTGATCGTCCGCCTCGAGGAGAGCATCGTGCAGAGCCGTGGCGGAGTCGAGGTCGGCGACGGAGAACGCCCTCTCCGCACCGGGAATCGCACCGGATCCCGACGTGCTGCCGACGGCGTAGACCACCGCGTCGCACTGCAGGACCGCTCCGTCGGCGAGGGACACCGCGTGCGGTTCGATCCGAACGGCCGAGCCGACGTGCAGCGTCGCCCGCGGGTGCAGGAGATCGGACAGATCGTGTGTGGCGGTTCCGGATCCGGCTGCCACCTGGTGGAGCCGGACCCGTTCGACGAAGACCGGTCGCGGGTTCACGACGGTGACCGCCACCTCGGGATGTTCGGCGAGCACGCGGTTCGCGGCCATCACCCCGGCGTATCCCGCCCCTACGACCACCACATGGAATTGCGTCGTCATCGCTCTGTTCCCTTCGCTGTCGGAAGTGATGTCACCGATGGGACACCGCTCGCGGCCGGGATGTGACACGGCGACGGTGCGCATTCCTGTGATGTCCGCCTCCTGCCGCCGACCTTGTCGGTGATCGACACGGTCAGCGGCCGACCGGGCGGGATTCCGGTGTCAGTGAGGCGGTCTCGGCCGCATCCCGACCGGCGTGGAAACCGTCGGCGTCGACCCCGCGACTACGCGAGTCGCGGGTGACGGGGAACAGTCGGCGGAACTCGGTGTCGACGGCATCGGATCGCCTGGCGAGGATGGGCGCGAGCGTCGTGATGGGCACCTGCGCGTCGGCGGCGGCGTGGGCGGTGGCCCGGACGTCCGCCTCGCGGAGGCGTTCGCCGATCCGATGCGCGTAGCCGGTGAGGAAGGCGCGGCGGAAGGAGGTCGCGGACGATCCGCGCCGCCCCGCCGTTCCGGCCGCCTGCACGGCCCGTCCGGCCTGCACGAGCAGGGAGGTGTACAGCATCTCGGCCTGCTGCAGGTCGGTGGCGGTGCCGACGATCGTCGCGATCTGCACCCGGGTGAACCACACCGTGCGCACGCGGTTCGCGTCGCCGATGGCGGTGAGGAGCAGGACCTTCTCGCGGATGTACGGGCTGTCGAGGTGGATGCGCCGGCCGACGACCGGGTCGGTGCCGGAATCGGGCCCGGCCAGCAGCGCCGCACCCACGGCGTGACGCGAGACGAGTTCCTGCGCCTTCGCGGTGAGCGCCTCGGCCTCGTCGGGGAAGTCGGTGGACTCGGCCTTCGACAACAGTGCCCGGATGCGTTCGAGGATCCGGGTGTCGGGCGGGGTGGGCGCAGACGGGTCGCCGGACCGGATGGACGGCCATCGCGACGGCGGGGGTGTGAGGATCGCGAAGGACGGCAGGTACTTCCAGGTGAAGGCGAGCCCTTCGATCTCGAAGCGGGTGACGTCGGGGCACGCGCGGAACAGACCGTCGGCCAGCGTCGGGGCTCCGGCCGCGTGGGCGGGACGCGGGTGCCGGCGGGCGATCTCGTCGAGCTGCCGCACCCACTCGACGGGGGCGCGTTCGGCCGCGCGCCGGATCTGCGCGTCGAACAGCATCGTGGCCGCCGTCAGTGCGACGTCGGAGGTGCCACCCGAGCGGGCCGTCACGTGGAGCACGTCGGCGGGCTGCCATCCCCGCTCGTAGGCACCGCCCAGCTCGGCGAGCAGGGCGTGCTCGTTCAGGCCACCGTATCGAACATGTGTTCTATCGCTGCGCATGCGCCGCAGTGTGGCGCACGGCACCGACAGGTTGGCGCGGCGACGGAGAACACGCAGGTGAGGGGCTCTCCGCCGCCGGGTCGGAGCTCAGTCCTCGTCGACGTAGCGCGGGAACACCGGCGACGGGGCGGGCAGTGGGGTGCCCGGAGCCAGGCGGGTCGCGACGGCGTCGAACTGCCGTGCCTCGGGTGCCTGACCGAGGAGGTCGAGGATCTTCGCGGCGGCATCCGGCATCACCGGCTGGACGAGCAGACCCACGATCCGCACGACCTCGAGCGTGACGTACAGGACCGTCGCCATCCGCTCGGGATCGGTCTTGCGCAGCACCCACGGCTGCTGCGCCGAGAAGTAGCGGTTGGTCTCGCCGAGCACGTGCCAGATCGCTTCGAGACCGAGGTGCAGGGCCTGGGCGTCGAATTCGGCGCGCACCTTCGCGAGCAGCGCGTCGGCCTGGGCGAGCATGGCCTCGTCGTCGGCGGTGAACTCGCCCGGCGTGGGCACGGTGCCCTCGAGATTCTTCGCGACCATCGTCAGCGACCGCTGCGCGAGGTTGCCGAGGTCGTTGGCGAGGTCGGCGTTGATGCGGGTGACGATCGCCTCGTGGCTGTAGCTGCCGTCCTGGCCGTAGGAGATCTCACGGAGCAGGAAGAAGCGGAGCTGGTCGAGACCGTACCGGTCGACCATCTCGAGCGGGTCGACGACGTTGCCGACCGACTTCGACATCTTCTCGCCCTTGTTGAACAGGAAGCCGTGGACGAAGACCCGCTTCGGCAGTTCGAGACCCGCCGACATGAGGAAGGCCGGCCAGTAGACGGTGTGGAACCGCGTGATGTCCTTGCCGATGATGTGCAGATCGGCGGGCCAGTAGCGGCGGTAGGACTCCGACTCGGTGTCGGGGAAACCGGCGCCGGTGAGGTAGTTGGTCAGCGCGTCGACCCACACGTACATGACGTGATCGGGATGATCGGGGACCGGAACACCCCAGTCGAAGGTGGTGCGGGAGATCGACAGGTCCTTCAGGCCGCCGGAGACGAAGCTGACGATCTCGTTGCGACGGGTGGCCGGGGCGATGAAGTCGGGCTGCTCCTCGTAGAGCTCGAGCAGCTTGTCCTGGTAGGCCGACAACCGGAAGAAGTAGGTGGACTCCTCCGTCCACTCCACGGGAGTGCCGGTGTCGGTGGAGATCCGCGAACCGTCCTCGAGCAGCGTGGTCTCGCCGTCGGTGTAGAACGCCTCGTCGCGGACCGAGTACCACCCCGCGTAGGTGTCGAGGTAGATGTCGCCCGAGTCGACCATGCGCTGCCAGATCGCCTTGCTCGCCTCGAGGTGATCGGCGTCCGTGGTGCGGATGAACCGGTCGTACGAGATGTTCAGCCGCTTGTCCATGGCCTCGAACACGTTCGAGTTGCGGGACGCGAGTTCGGTGACCGGGATCCCTTCCTTCGCGGCGGTCTGCTGCATCTTCAGACCGTGCTCGTCGGTGCCGGTCAGGAAGCGCACGTCGAAGCCGTCGAGACGCTTGAACCGCGCGATCGCGTCGGTCGAGATGTACTCGTAGGCGTGCCCGATGTGCGGGGCGCCGTTCGGGTACGCGATCGCGGTCGTGACGTAGAACGGCGGGCGGGTGGGATCGCCGGCGGCCGGGCGGGAGGAATCAGGCGCAGTCATGGTGGCCAGTAGTTTATAGGGCGTGAGCGCAGCCCGTCCCGCCCCCGAAGCCCCGCAGCCGTTGAGCCCTCTCGTCGACGCCCACACGCACCTCGACGCGTGCGGCGCCGAGGACGCCGCGACGACCTCCGCGATCGTCGATCGTGCCGCCGCGGTGGGGGTCGGACGCATCGTCACCGTCGCCGACGATCTCGAGGCGGCGCGTTTCGCCGTGCGGGCCGCGCACTGGGACGACCGCGTCCACGCGGCCGTCGCCATCCATCCCACCCGCGCGAACAGCCTCGACGACGCCACTCGCGCCGAGATCGAGAAGCTCGCCGCCGACCCGCGCTGCGTCGCGGTGGGGGAGACCGGCCTCGACCTCTACTGGCCCGGCAAGCTCGACGGGTGCGCCGAACCGGCCGAGCAGGAAGAGGGCTTCCGCTGGCACATCGACCTCGCGAAGCGACTCGGCAAGCCGCTGATGATCCACAACCGCGAGGCCGACGCCGACCTGCTGCGCGTGCTGCACGACGAGGGCGCGCCCGAGAAGGTGATCTTCCACTGCTTCTCGTCGGATGCCGACATGGCCCGCCGCTGCGTCGACGCCGGATACCTGCTGAGCTTCTCGGGCACCGTGAGCTTCAAGAACGCGAAGGCCCTGCGCGAAGCGGCGCCCCTCGTGCCCCGAGAACTGGTGCTGGTGGAGACCGACGCGCCGTTCCTGACCCCGCACCCCTTCCGGGGCGCGCCGAACGAGTCGTACTGCCTGCCGTACACCGTGCGCGCGCTCGCCGAGGTGCGGGGCGAGGACGCCGAGGAACTGGCCGCGGCCACCACCGCGAACGCCGAGCGGGTGTACGGACTTTCGTAAAGGGCACGCGTGCCCCCACTCCCGTCGTGACAATACGGGCATGCGCTCCTTCGTCTACAACTCTCATCCGGTACGTGTGATCTTCGGCCCCGGTACCGCCTCGCGGGTCGCGGACGAAGTACGTCGACTCGATCGTTCCCGCGTCCTGCTGCTCGCCGGCGAGCACGTGCGGCACCAGGCGGAACTGGTCGAGAAGTATCTCGGCGATCTGCAGGTCGCGCGTTTCGACGGCGCGGTGATGCATACGCCGGTCGAGGTGACGGAACGGGTCCTCGGCGTGGTCACCGAGCACGACGTCGATGCGGTCGTCGCGGTCGGTGGCGGATCGACCACCGGACTGGCCAAGGCACTGGCCCGCCGTACGGGGATCGATCAGGTGATCCTGCCGACGACCTACGCAGGGTCGGAGGTGACCCCCGTTCTCGGCGAGACCGCCGACGGGGTGAAGACCACGCGTTCGTCGCCCGACATCCTTCCCGAGACCGTGATCTACGACGTGGAGTTCACCACGTCGATGCCGATCCCGCTGGCGGTGACCAGCGCGATCAACGCGATGGCCCACGCGATCGAGGCCCTCTACTCCGAACAGGCCAATCCGATCGTCGACGCCCTCGCGCTCGAGGCCGTTGCCGCGATCGCCCGGGGTATCCCGGCGCTCGGTGCGGACTCGGCCGATCCCGAGGGGCGTTCGGATCTCCTGCTCGCCGCGTGGCTCTCCGGCACCTGCCTCGCCTCGGCGGGAATGGGGCTGCACCACAAGCTCTGTCACGTCCTGGGCGGATCGTTCGACCTGCCGCACGCCGCCACCCACACCGTCGTCCTGCCCCACGCGCTCGCCTACAACGAACCGTCGGTACCGCACGTCATGGCGCGGGTCGCGCAGGCACTCGGCACGGATTCGGCACCCGCGGGCGTCTACGACCTCGTGGCGGCGGCCGGTGGGCCGACGAGTCTCGAGGAACTGGGGATGCGGGAGTCCGACCTGGACGAGGCGGCGCGACTGGCGACGGCGAAGCCGTATCCGAATCCTCGGGAGGTCACGGAGGTGGGTGTGCGGCGGTTGCTGGAAGAGGCGTTCACCGGTACCCGTCCGGAACCGGATCGGAAGTCTGGTTGAAGCTACAACCATGAGTTGCTATCTTAGTTGTCGCTTCAACTAAGTGGGGCTCTCCGGCCTCCTACCCGAAAGGCTCGACATGAAGACCCCTCTCGTCCGCGACATCGGCATCCTCATCGCCCGACTCGTACTCGGCGTCATCTTCCTCGCGCACGGACTGCAGAAGTTCAACTCGTGGGGATACGAAGGCACCAAGGCCGGCTTCGAAGGAATGGGCGTGCCCGCCCCGGCGATCTCGGCGTTCGTCGCCACCTGGATCGAGATCCTCGGCGGTCTCGCGCTCATCCTCGGTGTGCTCGTCCCCGTCTTCGGCGTCCTGCTGTTCCTGCTCATGCTCGGCGCGTTCTTCATCGTGCACGTGGAGAACGGAATCTACGTCGGCGACGGCGGTTTCGAGCTCGTGGCCGCGCTCGGCGCAGGGGCTCTCCTGCTCGCCGCGGTCGGTGCGGGAGCGTTCAGCGTCGACCGATTCCTCGCGCGGAAGGTTCCGCTCCTGCGCACAGCCTGACCTGCGGTTCCGAGGTGCTGTGGACGATTTCTCCCGATCGTCCGCAGCGCCTTTTCCGTCCGATGACGCGCGCTTTTCGCATATGTCTTGTTATTCTCCTGCACGACATATGCGTTCACGGATCTCTCCGACAGGATCGATATGACCGTGCAGCAAGCTGTTCCGCGTCGCGACACCACGTGGAATGTCAATCGACGGACCTTCCTCGTGGGCGCGGGCGCGCTCCTCGCTGCCGGCCTCGTGGGCGCCGGTACATCTGCGGCACAGCCTCGGACACCGCAGCGCCCCAACATCCTCATCATCATGACCGACCAGGAGCGTCAGCCGATGCACTGGCCGGCCGACTGGGCGCGCAACAATCTGCCCAATCGGCAGCGGCTCGCCGATACGGGGCTGACCTTCACGCGGTCGTTCTGCAACGCCGCGATGTGCTCGCCCAGTCGCAGCACGTTCTTCACCGGGCTCTATCCCGCCCAGCACGGGGTGGTGAGCACCCTCACCGAGGGCGGCACGCTCTCGCCCACCGAGCCCGTGCTGCCGGTGGACGGCCAGAACATGGCGAAGATGCTGCTCTCCGCCGGATACGACGTCCATTACCGCGGCAAATGGCACATGAGCAAGGGCGCCGACGGCGGCGACCCGTCGCCCGAGGACATCGCGCGGTACGGCTTCGCGGGGTGGGAGCCCCCGGAGGCGGGGCAGGACACCGCACCCGAGAACTTCGGGGGTGGCTGCGCCGACCGCGACGGCAAGATCGCCTCCGACGCTGCCGAGTTCCTGCGGTCGCGCAGCGCCTCCGACGACCGGCCGTTCGCGCTCATCGTGTCGTTCGCCAATCCCCACGACATCCTCTCGTACCCGAAGACCTGGGATCAGGTCGACGGCGACTGCAACAATTACGGTGCCTTCGCACCCGAGGCCTTCGAGCAGGGAATCGACCTGCCGCCCACCATCGACGAGGACCTGCTCCGCAACTTCAAGCCCACCGCCCAGGCCGAACTACTCCTGCTGCTCGCAGGTGCGCTCGGTCCGCTGGTCGGTCCCGAAGCCGCACGGCAGTACGTCAACCTGTACGCCTACATGCACAAGGTCGTCGACCAGCACATCGGGACGGTTCTCGATGCGCTGGAATCGGTTTCGGGCATGCGCGAACGCACCGTCGTCTTCCGGGTGGCCGACCACGGCGAGATGGGGCTCTCCCACGGCGGACTCCGTCAGAAGGCCTTCAACGCCTACGAGGAGACGCTCAATGTTCCTCTCGTGGTGAGCAATCCGGTGATGTTCCCGAGGCCGGTCTCCACCGACGCGCTCGCGTCGCTGATCGACGTCATGCCCACCCTCGCGACGATGGCCGCCGTGCCCGACCGTTCGGCGTGGACGTTCAAGGGCGTCGACCTCACGCCCGTCATCGAGGGCGCGTCGTCCGGTGGCACGCCGCCACAGGTGCAGGACACCGTCCTGTTCACCTTCGACGACGAGAACGCCGCCGCGGCCAACGGGCAGACGACGGTGAAGCAGCCCAACCACATTCGCGCCGTCCGGCAGGACAGGTGGAAGTACGCGATGTACTTCGATCCGTCGGGACGCGCGCTGCCGCAGTTCGAACTCTACGACCTGCACGACGATCCGCTCGAGACGCGCAACCGCGCGAACCCGCTCGACCTCGCGAACTTCGACCCGGTGCAGGTCGCGACCATGCACGCCGTCCTGATGGACGTGATGGCCCGCACGGGCACCACCCCGGCCGTGCCGATTCCGCAGTTCCCCGTACCGAGCGGATCCGCCGATCTCCCGATTCCCAGCGGGTCGGCCGGACGCTGACGAAGCCGATCACCGGCAACCGCGACCATCGGTAGGCGGTCCGGAAACCTCCGCGGCCGCGACGCCGGCCGATCCATCCGAGCCTGTGGGCATCGGCACCTCGAACGCCCCCGCATGGGGCAGAGCACAGATGCGCGGGATCCTCGGTGACCTCACGGAGTTCATGTTCTCGGTGCCCGAATCGAGAGGAATTCCTCTTTCCGAGTATCGATAGAAAATGGTGATTTCGGACAATCGCACATGATCGAGGTAATACCGATCCGATATCTGTGATGTGCGTCGTGATCTGACAGAAATCATTATCTGTGCAGGTAGAGGCGATGAAGTTGCGATAACAATGCCGTCTCGTTACCGTGCTGTGATCACAGTTGTCGTCCGTCTGGAAATAATCGTGTCACCTTTCACCAAGATCAATCGCGTCAAGTCGCCGGTGTTCTACTCGGTGGTCGCCGCCGTCTTCGTCACCCTCGGTGCCGGTGGCGCCACTGCTGTGGTTCAGCACAAGGACGTCGTCCTCGACGTCGACGGTGAGCAGCGTGCCTTCGGCACGATGAACTCCAACGTCGGCGACATCCTGGCCGCCGCCGGCTACACCGTCGACGAGAACGACGTCGTGGCCCCGGCCGTGGACTCGTCCGTCTCCGACGGCGACACCATCGTCCTGCGACAGGCCCGCGAACTGCACCTCACCGTCGACGGTGAGGAGCGCTCGGTGTGGACCACCGCGCTGACCGTCGACGAGGCACTCGACCAGTTCCGCCTCTCCGACGACGCCTACGTCTCCGCTTCGCGTTCGCACCGCCTTCCGCTCGACGGCGCCGATCTCGAGGTCGTCAACCCCAAGACGGTGCGTTTCGCCGACAACGGGGCGCCCGCCGCCGAGGTGCGCGTCGCAGTGCCGACGGTCGCGGAGTTCCTGGAGTCCCAGGGCACCAAGCTCGAGCAGGCCGACAGCGTCACTCCTGCCCTCGACGCGCAGCTCGAGGAGGGTATGGAGGTCGTAGTCACCCGCGACCGGACCGAGTCGCGGACCGAGAACCTGCCGATCGCGCCGCCGGAGAACCGCGTGGACGATCCGAACATGCTCGAGGGGGAGACCGCCGTGAGCGACCCGGGTGCTCCGGGCGAGCGGTCGGTGACCTTCGACGTCCACACCGTCAACGGTGTCGAGGTCGGACGCACCGAGACCGCTTCGAAGGTCCTCGCCGAGCCGCGGCCCGTCGTGGTCCGCGTCGGCACCAAGCCGAAGCCTGCCGTACCGGCCTCCGGTCGCGCCTCCACCTGGGACGCTCTCGCGCAGTGCGAGGCGACCGGCAACTGGGCGATCAACACCGGCAACGGCTTCTACGGTGGCCTGCAGTTCACGCAGCAGACGTGGGCCGGCTTCGGCGGCACCCAGTACGCGCCGCGTGCCGATCTCGCGACCCGCGAGCAGCAGATCGCGGTCGCGGAGAAGGTCCAGGCGACCCAGGGCTGGGGTGCGTGGCCGTCCTGCACCAGCAAGCTCGGTCTGCGCTGACCGGCACGGGTGCGCACGGTGTGACCTGCTCCCGAGTGCGCTAGGTTCACCACGTGTCAGCAGACGATCCCGAAACCACTCCGAGGGCCACCCCGGCTTCTCCGCGCGGGCTCGCCGCGCTGCTCGGACCCGCCGAGGTCCGCGCACTCGCGGAGGAGTTCGGGGTGCGCCCGACGAAGCAGCTCGGCCAGAATTTCGTGCACGACGCGAACACGGTGCGCCGCATCGTCAACGTCGCCGGGGTCGGCCCCGAGGACGTCGTGCTCGAGGTCGGGCCCGGGCTGGGTTCGCTCACCCTCGCCCTGCTCGACGTCGTCGATCGTGTGGTCGCCGTCGAGCTCGATCCCGTTCTCGCGCAGCGTATTCCCACGACCGTGCAGGAGCGTGCCCCGCAGCTCGCCGACCGCTTCGACGTCGTGCACATGGACGCGATGAAGGTGCTGCCGAAGGACCTTCCCGTCACGCCCACCGCGCTCGTCGCCAACCTGCCCTACAACGTCGCGGTGCCGGTGCTGCTGCACCTGTTCTCCGAGTTCCCCACTCTGCGAACCGCTCTCGTGATGGTGCAGGCCGAGGTCGCCGATCGGCTCGCAGCCGAACCGGGCGGCAAGATCTACGGCGTGCCCAGTGTGAAGGCGCGGTTCTTCGGCGACGTCCGCAGGGCCGGCGCCGTCGGGCGTGCGGTCTTCTGGCCCGTTCCCCAGGTGGAATCGGGCCTCGTGCGCGTCGACCGCTACACCGAGCCGCCGTGGCCCACCGACGCGCAGACGCGCGCCCGGGTCTTCGCCGTCGTCGACGCGGCCTTCGCTCAACGGCGAAAGACGTTGCGCGCAGCGCTGAGTGGATGGGCGGGCTCGCCAACGGAGGCCGAGAGGCGCCTGCTGGCCGCCGGTATCGAGCCGTCGACCCGCGGGGAGAAGCTCGACGCCGCCGCCTTCGTGAGGCTTGCAAGCGTGCAGTGATCCCGGTCACTCCTCCTGGCGGCGGGCTGCGATGTGTGGTTAAGTTGTCCTCGGTCGTTAGGTAGTGTGTTCGTGGTTTACCCCTCGCACATTTCTGGTTGCGAGCGGAGGCGATAGCCACGATGGAATCGTTTCAGCCGTGTAGTGACAGACCCGGGAGCCGAAACCGACTCCCGACGAGACAGAACGTCTACATCCGTTCTGCCTGCAAGTGAAGGACAGCAACATGGCTGAAGGTACTGTGAAGTGGTTCAACGGCGAAAAGGGCTTCGGCTTCATCGCTCCCTCGGACGGCTCCGCTGACGTCTTCGTGCACTTCTCCGAGATCCAGGGCCGCGGCTTCCGCACCCTCGAGGAGAACCAGCGCGTGAGCTTCGAGATCGGCCAGGGCCAGAAGGGCCCGCAGGCCACCGGCGTGAACGTCATCGGCTGATACCGATAACTCTCCGAATCCGGGCCGGCACCTCAGGGTGCCGGCCCGGATTCGTTCGTCCGGTCAGCCGATCATCGCTCCGTAACCGGTGATGCCCACGCCGGACGAGCCGGTCGACGACCCCGCGGAGTCGGCCGAACCGGTGGCCACGCCGGCCGAGCCGGTGGGCGGGTTGACGCAGTCCACGAGATTCAGCGAGCGCAGGACCAGGTCGCCGAGCGAGCAGACGCGCGGCGGGGCCGGTTCGGCCGAGGCGACGCCGGCGGTTCCCAGCGTGGCCGCCGCGGCGACGACGCAGACGGCGACCGCATTGCGTACGGATCGAGTCACATTTCCTCCAGTGTGTTCACGAGTCGCCCGATCGTAGAGCGCGGCCGCGGCGGTCGGGAAGCATCCGTATCCCGAGTAAGCTCTGTACTCGTGCTTTCCGTCGTGCCGACCCCCGTGACAGTGCGGGTCCCGTCCAAGGTCAACCTGCATCTCGCGGTGGGCGACCTCCGTCCCGACGGCTACCACGACCTGCACACCGTCTTCCAGGCCCTGTCCCTGTACGACGAGGTGTCGGTGGTCCCCGCCGACACCCTGAGCGTGACGGTGCGCGGTACGGGCGCCGAGGTGGTGCCCACCGATTCGACGAACCTGGCGTGGCGCGCCGCCGAGATGATGGCGGAACGAGCCGCGCGCACCCCCGACGTGGCGATCACGATCGACAAGGGCATCCCCGTCGCCGGCGGAATGGCCGGTGGCAGTGCCGACGCGGCCGCGACGCTGGTCGCGCTCGACGCGCTGTGGGGAATCGGGGCACCCCGGGAGGACCTCGCGGATCTCGCCGCCCGGCTCGGCAGCGACGTGCCGTTCTGCCTCCACGGCGGCACGGCGATCGGAACCGGACGGGGTGAGCGCCTCGTCCCTGTCCTCACCCGCGGCACCTTCCACTGGGTGCTGGCCCTCGCGAAGGGCGGCCTGTCCACACCGGTCGTCTTCCGCGAACTCGACCGGCTGCGCGCCGAGGGAGAACCTCAGCGTGTCGGCAGCGCCGATGCCGTGCTCTCCGCGCTCGGCTCCGGCGACGCCCACCAGCTCGCGCCGCTGCTCGGCAACGACCTGCAGGCCGCGGCCCTGTCTCTCGACCCCATGCTGCGGCGCACGCTCCGGGCGGGTGTCGAGGCCGGCGCCCTGGCGGGCATCGTCTCCGGTTCGGGCCCCACGTGTGCGTTCCTCGTCGAGGACCAGCACGCCGCGGTCACCGTGAGCGCCGAACTCGCCGGCGCCGGTGTGTGCCGTACGGTGCGGGTCGCCTCAGGTCCGGTGCCGGGCGCCCGTGTCGTCGGCGACGCCGATCCCGCACACCCCTGATCCTTGTAGTACATCCCCGCAATTCTCGGAAGGCGTTGCTCCACGTGGCGAATCTGATCAACCTCGAACAGGTCTCGAAGTCGTTCGGCATCAAGCCGTTGCTCGACTCGGTGTCCCTCGGCGTGAACGAGGGGGAGCGGATCGGTGTCGTCGGCCTCAACGGCGGTGGCAAGACGACGATGCTCGAGGTGCTCGCCGGCATCGAGGAGCCCGATTCGGGCCGGGTGAGCCGCGTGAACGGTCTGCGCATGGCGGTCGTGACCCAGCGCGGCGGCCTGCCGGAGGGCTCGACCGTCGGCGAGGTGGTCCTCGGGCCGCTCGGGGTGGCCGAGCACGAGTGGGCGGGCGATGCGCGCATCCGCTCGGTGCTCACCGGCATCGGCATCGACAATCTCGGTCTCGACGCGGTCGTCGACGGTCTGTCCGGTGGCGAACGTCGCCGGGTCGCCCTCGCCGCGGCCCTCGTGCAGGATCTCGACCTGCTCGTCCTCGACGAGCCCACCAACCATCTCGACGTCGAGGGCGTGCAGTGGCTCGCCGAGCACCTGCTGTCGCGGCGCAGCGCGCTCGTTGTCGTCACCCACGACCGCTGGTTCCTCGACACCGTCGCGACCCGCACCTGGGAGGTCGTGAACGGTCGGGTCGAGAGCTACGAGGGCGGCTACAACGACTGGATCTTCGCGCGCGCCGAGCGTGCCCGCCAGGCCGACGCGATGGAGGAACGCCGTCGCAATCTCGCGCGCAAGGAACTCGCGTGGCTGCGTCGCGGTGCCCCGGCCCGCACGTCCAAGCCGAAGTACCGCATCGAAGCCGCCGAAGCGCTGATCGCGAACGTGCCGCCGCCGCGCGACTCGGTGGCGCTGGCGTCGTTCGCGAAGCGTCGCCTGGGCCGCGTCGTCATCGAACTCGAGGACGCGACCCTCACCACCCCGGACGGTCGCGAGTTGGTCCGCGACCTCACCTGGCGTCTCGGCCCGGGCGAGCGGATCGGTCTCGTAGGCGTCAACGGCTCGGGCAAGACGACCCTGCTGCGCACGCTCGCGGGCGAACTCGAACCGGCGCAGGGACGTCGCATCCAGGGCCAGACCGTCGAGATCGGCTGGCTGCGGCAGGAACTCGACGACCTGCCCACCGACATGCGGGTGCTCGAGGCCGTCAAGGATGTGGCCGAGCGGATCACGTTGGGCGACAAAGAGATCTCCGCCGGTCAGCTCGCCGAACGTCTGGGCTTCACCCCGGCCCGGCAGCGCACCCCGGTCGGCGACCTGTCCGGTGGTGAGCGTCGTCGCCTGCAGCTCACGCGCGTGCTCATGGCCGAGCCGAACGTGCTGCTCCTCGACGAGCCCACCAACGACCTCGACATCGACACTCTCCAGCAGCTCGAGGACCTGCTCGACGGCTGGGCCGGAACCCTCGTGGTCATCAGCCACGACCGGTATCTCGTCGAACGCATCTGTGATTCGACGTGGGCCCTGTTCGGCGACGGCCGGCTCACGAACCTTCCCGGCGGCATCGAGGAGTATCTGCGCCGGCGTGCAGCCATGGGCGACGGCGACGTGCCGTCGGTGGCGTCGACCGTCTCGAAGACCGGTGACGCCGCGGAGCAGCCGAAGAAACGCGACGGTGCCGCGGAACGTGCCGCGCGCAAGGAACTGTCGCGCCTCGAGCGTCTCGTCGCAAAGCTGACCGAGAAAGAGGAGAAGCTGCACCACGACCTCGCGGAGGCGGCGACCGATCCCGACCGGCTGCAGAAGCTCGACGCGAAGTTGCGTGAGGTGGTCGCGGAGAAGGAAGCGGCCGAGGAGCAGTGGATGGAGCTCGCCGAAGATCTCGACTGAATCCTCTTGACCTCGAGTCGGCTCGAGGTCGCAGGATGGGCGTCGTCAGAAGGAACGCCCATCAGGAGGATCCATGTCCGTCACCGAAACATCCGGTACCTCTACGCATCTCCCGCAGTCCCGACTCGCACGTTCCGCTGTGGTGGTCGCCGCGTCCGTCGTGACCGCACTGGTGATCGACCTCGTGCTGTGGGCCGTCGGGCTCGTCGCGGGTGGCTCGTTCGAACACACCGACGCCGGTGAGGTGGTGAGCGCGGCGCCCGGTGGCGTGGTGCTCATGTCCGTCGTCCCGCTCACCGTCGGTCTCTCCGTCGCGGCCCTGCTCACCCTGTGGTGGAACGGTTTCGCGCGGATCGCCCAGGTCGTCGGGGCGTTGCTGCCGCTGGCGACGATCCAGGGCACGATCTCCGCGGACTTCGACACGCCGAGCACCGTCGCCCTGGCGCTGATGCACGTCGTGATCGCCGTGGTGGTCGTCGTCGCACTGGAGATGCTCCGTGCGCGTGCCTGACACGAGTAGGGGGAGGAAATGTGCGCTTTCGCAAGGAAAGTCGCACATTTCCTCCCCCGAGTTCGGGCGGAGACCTACAGGCCGAGCAGCTTGCTGATGATCTCGTTCATGATCTCGTTGGTGCCGCCGCCGATGCCGAGGACGCGGGCGTCGCGGAAGTGGCGCTCGACCTCGCTCTCGCGCATCAGGCCGATACCACCGGAGAGCTGAACCGCCTCCATGACGGCGTGGTCGCAGACCTTGACGGCGTTGTTCTTCGCCATCGACGTCTCGAGCAGCATGCCCTCGCCGTTGACCCACCGCTCGGCGACCGAGCGGCAGAACGTCTGTGCCGCAGTGATCTCGGTGGCGAGCTCGGCGAGACGGTGACGCACGACCTGGCGCTTCGACAGCGGACGGCCCATCGTCTCGCGGGACTTGACCCACTCGACGGTCAGGTCGAAGCAGCGCTGCGCGGTGGCGACGGCTTGGAAGGCCAGCGACAGGCGCTCACCCTGGAACTGCTGCGCGATCTGCCCGAAGGCCGAGTTCTCGGCGCCGATGAGGTTGGAGACCGGCACGCGCACGTCGTCGTAGAACAGCTCGGCGGTGTCCGAACACAGCCAGCCCATCTTGTCGAGCTTGCGGGAGACCGTGAAACCCGGTGTGTCCGTAGGGACGACGACGAGCGAGATGCCACCGGCGCCGGCGTCGCCCGTGCGCACCGCGGTGGTCACGAAGTCGGCGCGTGTACCCGAGGTGATGTAGAGCTTCGCACCGTTGATGACGTACTCGTCGCCGTCACGACGCGCGGTCGTGCGGATGTTCGCGACGTCGGAGCCGCCGCTGGGCTCGGAGATCGCGAGCGAACCGATCGCGCGACCCTCGAGCGCGGGACGCGCGAACCGCTCGATCAGGTCGGTGTTGCCCGACGAGACGATGTGCGGGGTGGCGATGCCGTGGCTGAACAGCGCCGAGATCAGGCCCGACGAACCACCGGCGAGGATGATCTCCTCGAGGATCGCGAGCATGTCGAGGGCGGTGCCGCCCGAGCCGCCGTGCTCCTCTGCGACCGAGGCGCCGAGCAGGCCCGCGTCGGCGGCCTTGCGATGCAGTTCGCGCGGGATCTCGCCGGCGCGCTCCCACTCGTCCAGGTGGGGGACGATCTCCTTGCGCGTGAAGTCGGCGGCGAGCTGACGGAGCGCCTTCTGCTCGTCGGTGTCCCAGCGGATCACTTCGGTGGTGGTCATGCCTATTCGCCCTTCCAGACGGGTTCGCGCTTCTGCATGAAGGCCATGACACCTTCGAGGGTGTCGGCGCTGGTGGTGAGACGTGCAAGGGCCTTGTCGGTCAGCTCCCAGGGCAGGTCCTCGGCGGGGACGTTGCCGTCGATGATGCCGCGCGCGACGGTCTTGCTGGCCTGCACGGCGAGCGGAGCGCCCTTCGCGACGTCGGCGGCGAGAGCGAGAGCGGTGTCGAGGACCTCGGCCTGCGGGACGACCCGGTTGACGAGGCCCCAGCGCAGCGCGTCGGCGGACGACATCGGCTTGCCCGTCAGGACGAGTTCCATCGCGACGGCGCGGGGGATGGCCTGGCCGATGCGGAAGACACCACCGGCACCGGCGATCAGGCCGCGGTGCACCTCGGGCAGACCGAATTCGGCGCTCTCGGAGGCAACGACGAGATCGCTCGCGAGGGCGAGTTCGGTGCCACCGCCGAGGGCGGTGCCGTTGACCGCGGCGATGACGGGCTTGGAGATGTGGTGCTTGACGACACCGGCGAAGCCCCAGTGCGCGGTCTCGGGCGGGGTGACGCCGTCCGGTCCCTTGGTGCCGAGGGCCTTGAGGTCGGCGCCGCCGCAGAAGACGGCGTCGCCGGAGCCGGTGAGCACCACGACACGCACGTCGCGGTCCTCTTCGGCGCGGTCCCAGGCCTCACCGAGTGCCTGGTGCACGTCGGCGTTGATGCTGTTGGCCGCCTTGGGACGGTTGATGGTGACGAGCAGGACGTGCTCGCGCTTCTCGACGAGAACGACGGGTTCGCTCACGACTGGGACTCCTCGGGGGACAGGTGCTCGATGCGGGTGACGGTGAGAGTGCCGCCGTTGTCGGTGACGTGGACGGTCTCGCCGACGATGTCGGCACCGGCGGCGAGGACCGCGGCGCCGGTGGCGTCGGTCTGGCCGGAGACACGCCGGCCGTCGGGGGTGAGGCCGACGAGGAAACCGACCGACGGGTTGCCGTCGCGACCGAATTCGGCCGTGGCGGTGACGATCTGGACCTCGCCGCTGTAATCGGTGGCGGTCTCCGGCGCGGACGGCTCGAGCAGCACGTGCTCGGGGTCGCCGACGTAGCCGTCGGTGTGCGGTGCGCAGCCGAGGACCACGACGTGCTGGTAGGTCAGGTAGCCGCCGTTGCCGTGCACGAGGGCGAGCTCGCCGTCCTGGCGCAGCCGCTTGGCCACCGACACCACCGAGTGCAGCGTGTAGCTGTTGAGCGGGCCGCCGAAGAAGGAGTGGCCGCCGGTCACCGACGGGACGGTGTCGCGGGGGAGGCCGAGCTGCTCGATGAGCAGCTTCGGGACCACGGGGAAGCAGCTGTAGGCGTCGATGATGTCGAAGTCGCCGGGACGCAGGTCGGTCGCCGACAGCGTGCGCCGCAGCGCATCGTCGAGTGCGGCGGAGCGTCCGAAGTCGCCGCGGGCGAGCACGTCCGAGGGCTCGGTCGCGCCGGCGCCGCCCCACACGTAGAGCAGGTGGTCGTCGGGGACGCCGAGTTCGCGGGCCACGGCGAGCGAGGTGACGACCACGGCAGCGGCCTGGTCGACGAACGGCATCGCGTTGACCAGCAGTGGGTACGGATCGGTGACGAGGCGGTTCTTACCGGCGACGGTGCGGATGTCGTCGGCGGTGCGGCGCTCGGGGTTCCAGGACGCCGGGTTCTCGGCGGCGAACTGCGAGAAGGCGGCGTACAACGTCGCCGACCAGTCGAGCGACTTCTCGCGCGAGTGCCCGAGATCGTGGCTGAGCCGGTTCTCGAACAGCGGGTAGACCCGCGTGGGGACGATCATGCCGGCGCGCTGCATGGCGGGGCTGCCGAGATCCTCGTTGCTGATCGGCGCGGGGCCGCCCGGGGCGGTGGTCCATCCGAGCGTGACCGGATCCGTTCCGACCTTGTACGAGTTGGTCGCCGAGGCCTGCGCCTCGCCGCCGACGAGCAGCGCGACGGTGCTGGTGCCCGCGGCGATGTCGTGGCCGATGCGGTCGAGCAGGGCCGCCGGCCAGTGGCCGCCGATCGGCGTGGTCGACGTGTGTTCGGGCGCCGCGCCGAGACGTTCGGCGAGCAGGCCCGGCAGGTCGTCGTAGTTCCAGCTCGCGGTCTTGATCGCGTGGATGGTGTCGATCCGCGTGGCGAGATCGGCGCCGGAGTCGGCGATCGCAGCGAGGGTGGCCTCGTGGATGAGGTCGAGCGGTTCACGCGGGTCGGCGGGCGCACCGGCACGGCCGGAGCGCAGGTCGCCGACGCCGATCACGACGGGCACCCGAGTGGGGTCGGTCATGGCGTTCCTTCGGTCTGCTCGGGGAGGAGGACGCCGCCAGCTTAATACGGACTATTTCAGTCTGTAAATTGAGGAGTGGTCTGGCACACTTGCCCGATGTGACCGAAGTACCCGCCCCGCGCCGCCGCGGCCGACCCCGCGACGCCGACCTCGAGGACCGCGTGTTCGACGCCGTGCTCGAGGTGTATTCCGAGACGAGCTGGCGTGGCTTCACGCTCGACGCGGTCGGGCGACGCGCGCGGGTGGGCCGCGCCGCCCTCTACCGCCGCTGGTCGAGCAAGGACGACCTGCTGGTCCAGGCCCTCGAAGCGCGCAGCCCACTGCCCGTGCCGATCGACACCGGCGCGCTCCGATCAGATCTCGTCGAACTCGCCCGGCAGCTGTTGCGCGGTTACCGGACCACCCCCGGTCTGGTGAGCCTGCGCGTCGCGCTCGACGCCCGCGCCAATCCCGAACTGCTCGCCCGGCTGATCCACACCCTCAACCGCAGCCGCGTACTCGCGGCACGCACGATCGTGCACCGCGCCGTCGAGCGCGGCGAACTCCCCGCCGACACCTCGGCGACGTTGCTGCTCGAGATGGTCACCGGCACCGTGCTCAGTCACGCCCTGTTCGCGTTGACGACACCGGACCAGAGCGTCGACGACGACTACGCCGAACTCGTCGTCGACGCGACGATCCGCGCGTTGCGCCGTCCCGAGTCGTGACCGGTACGGTCTCCCGTGACCGAATCGCGATCGAATGCCGCCTGGTAACAGTGTGATTCCGGCCGCTTGCGCCGGTCGTCCGGGCTAGCCTGGAATGCGAATACTCGCAGGGGGGGCGCCAATGGGAGGCCGACGATGGATGTGCAGGCGGTAGCGGAGATCACGCGGCTCAAATACCGTTATGCGCGAGCGCTCGACACGAAGGACTGGGACGAACTGGCGAAGACCCTCACCCCCGACGCACACGCCGTCTACGGGGAGCATCTCGTTTTCGACTCGCGCGACGCCTTCATAGGTTTCCTCGAGAACACGCTGGGAACGCGCTTGATCACGGAGCACACGTGTTCCCATCCCGAGATCGACATCGCCGACGACGGCCGCACCGCCACCGGGGTGTGGTTGCTGTCCGACACCGTGATCATCCCCGAGGACGGGATGTTGTTGCGCGGATCGGCCTACTACCACGATCGATACAGTCTCGACGACGACGGATGCTGGCGTATCAGCCGCACCGGTTACCAGCGGAACTGGGAGACGGTCACATGCATGGGCGACGCGGCCTCGGTACGGTTGACGACCAATCGATGGGCGCTGCTGCAGCAACCGAAAGCGTCCTGAGCGGAAACGACACGATGGTCCCGGAAGGCTCCGCCGATTTCCCCCGTTCGGGAGGCGCCGCCGATTTTCCCCGCTCAGGGGCGCTGCCCTACCTGACGGTGCCGCGGGCCCACGAGGCGATCGAGTGGTACACCCGGGTCTTCGGAGCCTCGCTGACCGCCGATCCGGTCGTCATGGACGACGGTCGCGTCGGGCACGCCGAACTGCGGTTCCCCAGCGGAATGGTCTATCTCGCAGACGAATTCCCCGAACTCGGACTCACCGCGCCGCAGGAGGGGGCGGTCTCGGTGAGCCTGATGCTCGAGGTGGCCGACACCGACACGGTGCTCACCCGCGCCCGTCTGGCCGGCGGTTCGGTCGAGAGGTGGATCAACGAGGCCCACGGCCATCGCAACGCCACCCTCCTCGATCCCTTCGGGCATCGCTGGATGCTCGTCGGCCCGTTGACCGGCAAGCTGCCGCCCCCTCGGGAGTGAACTCCGGCTCGGTACCATGCGGCGATGAGCGAGATCGCGCGTCGCAGTGAGTTTCCCGATGTCCGTGGCTGGATCCGAGCCCTACCCACCCTCACGGCGTCCGCGCCGCCGTTCGAACCGGCCGCGACGCCGCAGGAGACCTTCCTCCGGTGGCTCACCGAGGCGGCCGAGGCCGGCGTCGCCGAGCCGCACGCCGCGACCCTGGCGACCGTCGACCCATCCGGGACGCCCGACGCGCGCACGCTGCTGATCAAGGACGTCACCGACGACGGCTGGTGGTTCTCCGGCGACGACCGTTCCCCGAAGGGCCGCCAGCTCGACACGACACCGGCCGCCGCGCTCACCGTGTACTGGCGCGAACTCGGCCGGCAGATCCGCGTGCGCGGGCCCGTCCTGGTCGGCCCACCCGAGGTGTGTGCCCGCGACTTCCGGGAACGGTCGATCTTCGCCCGCGCGGTCGCGTCCACGGGACACCAGAGCGAGGTCCTCACCGATCCCGGCGAGTACGACGACCTCGTGCGGGAACGCCTGACCGCGCTCGAACACGATCCGGACCTCGTCTCGTCACACTGGACGGCGTGGTGCGTCGCCGCCGAGACCGTGGAGTTCTGGCAGGCGGACCCGGGCAGGCGGCACCTGCGGTATCGCTACCGGCGGGTGGGGGATCGGTGGGTCACCGAGGAACTTCATCCGTGACGTGTCGCGTGAGAAGGATCCGTCCCTTGCGACCGGTAGGCTCCCGCCCGTGAACGAGTCCTTCATCCGCACACGCGTCGCCAACGGAGTCGGCGAAGTGCAACTCGACCGTCCCGGTGCGCTCAACGCGCTCGACCGGTCGATGATCCGCGACGTCCGTTCGTCGCTTCTCGCCTGGCGCGACGACCCGGCTGTGACGGCCGTGCTCGTCACCAGCACGTCCGACCGCGCGTTCTGCGCCGGTGGCGACGTCAAGCCGGTGCGCGAGGTGGCCCTCGAGGGACGCTTCGACACCGTCCGGGAGTACTTCGCCGACGAGTACCGCCTCGACGAACTGGTCGCCACCTACCCGAAGCCCTACCTTGCGCTCCTCGACGGCGTCACGATGGGCGGTGGCCTCGGTATCTCGGTGCACGGCGCGGTGCGCGTCACCACCGAGAAGACCACGATGGCCATGCCCGAGACGGCCATCGGGTTCGTTCCCGACATCGGGTCGAGCCACTTCCTCCCGCGCCTGCGCGGCACCACCGCGCGGTGCGATGCGGTGGGGATGTATCTCGGACTCACCGGCGCCCGCATCGATGCGGGCGACGCGCTGGCCGTCGGCCTGGCCACGCACTACGTGCCCAGCGCCCGCATCGACGACTTCGCCGACCGCATCCGCGCCGGGCAGTGGCGCGACGCCCTCGACGAGTTCGTCGAACCGGCCCCCGAATCCTCCCTGGCGCAGCGTTTCCCCGACATCGAGACGGTGTTCGGCGACGGCACGGTGCTCGACATGGCGACCCGCCTCGACAGCCTCGCCGACATCGACGCCGAGTGGGCCGAGCAGACCCGCACGGCCCTGCGGTCGTTGTCGCCGACGAGCGTGTGGGCCACGGCCGAACTGATGCGACGCGGTGCCGAGAGCACGCTCGAGGAATGCTTCGCCCACGAACTCGACGTCGCCGTGCGCGTCGCCGCGACGCCGGACTTCATCGAAGGTGTGCGCGCCGTGCTCGTCGACAAGACCCGCGACCCGCAGTGGTCGCCCGCGACGCTCGAGGACGTCGATCCGGCGGCGATCGCCGCACTGTTCGGCGACGGATAACCCGCGACCTACCGCCTCTACCGGGAGTGACGCTGCGGTACCTGCAGGTCGACGACGATGGGCTGCCCACCGAGGGTCGCGTGGATCTCGGGCTTCTCGAGCCCGCCGGCCAGCAGGTACTCGCCGAGCAGCGTGAGCAGTTCGTCGTTGTCCGCTATCGGGTCGCCGTGCGATCCGGTGCTACGCGGGTCGCCGTGCGCTCCGGTGCTGCGGGAGTCGCGGGAGGTCAGTTCGTTCTGTGCGAGTCGCGCGGCGATACGCACCGACGCCACGCCCATCGAATTGCGCCGCGACGGGACCGGGCCCGGTGCGGTGATCGTGCCCAGGCTCTCGGTGGCCGTCGGGGTCGTCGTGGTGGTGGCGGGCCCGCTCGCGGAGCCGTTCGTGCCGGTGCTGCTCACCAGGGTCGTTCCTTCCTCGGAATTGCCGGCGCCCACCCCGCCGGCCGGGTCACCTTCGAGCGACGATGCGTCCCCCACGCTCGTGCGGTGTGTTCCGGGATCCGGCGTGCTCGTCAGCGGGGTACTGCTCGGAAGAGGAGTGCTCGGCAGCGGGTAGACGAAGGTGCCCGAGCGCTTCGCGCGTCCGGATCGCCTGCTCGTATCCGCCGTCCCACCGGACGACAGGTCCTCACCGGCTGCGGCCGGTACGTCGTCGTTCATCGACACAACTCCTGATTCCACCCGAATACGTCGGATCGACGAAAGGGAAAGTATCAGTAAAATCCGCTGGACGCACTACCCGTCCGGCGTCGCCGGGACGCTCAGTCGGTCGCTGCGACCAACGGTTCGAGAGTCAGCTCCGGCAGCTCCTTGAGGATGTACTGCAGCCGCCACTTGTCGCTGACGAGAGCGAGGAGCACGCCGTCCGACCGGGTGAACACCTCGACGCCGCGCTGGCGGTTCAGTTCGTCGGCCGAAGCCGCATCGGTGCGACGCGCGAGCGAGTAGCCGAGATGCTCGATCTTCGGGTCGACGTTGTACTCGGCCTTCATCCGCGCCGCGACCACCTCGAACTGCATCGGACCCACGGCTGCCATCACCGGCGACGCGTCGCCGCGGACGTCGTTGCGGAGGATCTGCACGACGCCCTCGGAGTCGAGCTGGTCCACGGCCTTGCGGAACTGCTTGTACTTCGAGGCACTCTCGGCCCGCAGGATCGCGAAGTGCTCGGGCGCGAACGACGGGATGGGCGGGAACTCCACCTTCTTGTCGACGTAGAGGGTGTGGCCCGGCGCCAGCGCGGTCGCGTTGACCAGGCCGACGACGTCGCCGGGATAGGCGTTCTCCACCGTGGAGCGTTCGCGGCCGAAGACCGTCAGCGCGTACTTGGTGGCGAAGGGCTTACCGGTCTGCGCGTGCGTGACGACCATGCCGCGCTCGAACACACCCGAGACGACACGCATGAACGCGAGCCGGTCGCGGTGGGCGGTGTCCATGCCGGCCTGCACCTTGAACACGACGGCGCTGAACGGATCGTCGACCTCGCGAGCGGTCTCGTCGATCGCGAGACGGGCCCGCGGCGGCGGTGCGAGCGTGACCAGGGTGTCGAGGATCTGCCGCACACCGAAGTTGAGCATCGCCGACGCGAAGATCACCGGCGAGGTCTGCCCGGCGAGGAACAATTCCTGATCGTGGTCCTGGCCGTTGGCCGACAGCAGTTCGGACTCCTCGGCGGCCTCGACCCAGGTGTCGCCCTCGAGGGCGAGCGCCTCGTCGGGGGACAGATGCTCCTCGGGGGCGATCTTGGCGCCGCCGGCCGTGCGGGTGAACTTGATGTACTCGGCCGCGTCTCCGTCCTCGCCGCGACGCAGCAGACCGCGGAAGTCGCCGGCGATGCCCACGGGCCAGAACAGGGGAGTCGGCATCAGGCCGATGCGCTCGTCGATCTCGTCGAGCAGTTCCAGCGGCGTCCGGCCCGGTCGGTCCCACTTGTTGATGACGGTGACCACGGGGATGCCCCGGTGGCGGCACACCTGGAACAGCTTCAGGGTTTGCGGCTCGAGACCCTTCGCCGCGTCGATGAGCATGACGGCGGCGTCGACGGCGGTGAGGACGCGGTAGGTGTCCTCCGAGAAGTCGGAGTGACCGGGGGTGTCGACGAGATTGACGACGTTGACGACCTCGTCGTCGGTGCCCGCGACGTCCGAGCGGGTGTAGTTGAACTGCAGGGCCGTGGAGCTGACGGAGATGCCGCGGGCCTTCTCCATCTCCATCCAGTCGGAGACCGTCGACTTGCGGCCCGCCTTGCCGTGGACCGCGCCGGCCTCCGAGATGACCTTCGCGTGCAGGGCGAGCGCCTCGGTGAGCGTCGACTTACCGGCGTCGGGGTGGGAGATGACGGCGAAGGTGCGTCTGCGCTCGGCTTCGGCTCTGACCTCCTTCGCGGACCCGGGCTTCGCGGTGCCGGAGGACTGCGCAGGCTCCGTCGTGCCGGTGGATTGACTGTCGGCCGAAGCGTGCGGGGTGCTCAACGGGAAAAACCTCTCGAAGGGGGCAGGGAGTAGGGGCGCTATCGCCGCCAACTCGTCCATGTTACTCGGCGATTCGGTGTCGATTTCCGCCAGATTCGATCACGTTTCCCCGAGGCCGCCCCATACCCACCGCTCGACGGCGCACGCTGATGTGCAACTACCGGATCTTGATCGAGGTCGTGCACCACCGGACGAGGAGCGGGTCGTGAGCAGGTTCACCGAGGAGATGTACGCGACGGCGGAGTCGGACACCGGGGCTCTGATCACCGGCGAACCGGATACGCCGCTGCGGCAGAGCTGGGGACGGATCCACCGTCAGGCCCGCCGCATGGCCGGCGCACTGGCTGCGGCGGGTATCGGACCCGGCGACGCGGTGGGCGTCCTCGCAGGCCAACCGGTGGACATCGCACCGGTCTGCCAGGCCGTGTGGATGCGCGGCGGAAGCGTGACGATGCTGCACCAGCCCACCCCGCGCACCGACCTGCAGATGTGGTCGCACGACACCGAGGTGGTGCTGCAGATGATCGACGCCCGGGCCGTCGTGCTCGGCGCACCCTTCGAGATCGCGGAGCCGCTGTTGCGCGAACGCGGCATCTCCGTCGTCACCGTGGAGCGGATGCGGGAGGGGAAGCCCGTCGATCCCGTCGACACGGCGGAGTCCGACATCGTGCTGCAGCAACTGACGTCCGGGTCCACCGGCTCGCCGAAGGCGGTGCGGATCACGCACGGCAACTTCTACGCCAACGCGACGGCGATGATGGACCGCGTCAAGTTCTCGCTCGACGACGACGTCATGATCAGCTGGCTGCCGCTGTTCCACGACATGGGCATGGTGGCCTTCCTCAGCGTCCCCATGCAGGTGGGCGCCGAGGTCGTGTCGGTCACGCCGCTGGACTTCCTGCGCTCGCCGATCCTGTGGGCGGAGCTGATCAGCAAGTACCACGGAACGCTCACCGCAGCACCGAATTTCGCGTACTCGTTGTTGGCCCGGAAGTTGTCGCAGGCGCCGGACGGCGCGCTCGACCTGTCGTCGATGCGCTGGATGTGGAACGGCGCCGAGCCGGTCGATCCCGACACGATGGAGGCCCTCGCGGAGGCCGGGGAGCGCTTCGGTCTCGACCCGTCCGCCCTCGCGCCCTCCTACGGGATGGCCGAGACCACGCTCGCGGTGTCGGTCCCCGATCCGGGACGCGGGATGGTGCTCGACGTGGTGGACCCCGACCTGCTCGAGGCCGGCGGGATGGCCGTGCCGACCAACCGCACCCACGCGCGCCGCATGCCCACCCTCGGCCGTCTCGTGGCCGGTCTCGAGGGCCGGGTCGTCGGCCGTGACGGACAGGTGCTGCCAGCCCGCGGCGTGGGCATCATCCAGTTGCGCGGCGAGGCCGTCACGCACGGCTATCTCACCGTGGACGGGCCCGTACCCGCGCAGGACGCCGACGGCTGGCTCGACACCGGCGACGTGGGTTACTTCACCGAGGAAGGGCTCGTCGTGGTGTGCGGCCGGGTGAAGGACGTCATCATCATGGGCGGCCGCAACATCTATCCCACCGACATCGAACGAGCGGCGGGGACCGTCGACGGCGTGCGTCCCGGCAACGCCGTCGCCATCCGGCTCGACGCGGGGGACAAGCGGGAATCGTTCGCGGTGGCGGTGGAGACCAAACTCTTCGACCATCCGGACGAGGTGCGCCGCATCGAACACGACGTCGTGCACGCGGTGGTCGCCGAGGTGGGCGTGCGGCCCCGCACGGTCGCGGTGCTCGGCCCCGGCAGCATCCCGAAGACCTCCTCGGGCAAGCTGCGTCGCGGCACCTCGCTGGCGTTGCTGACGCGAGCCTGACCTCACGCACGCCTCCTCGGCGGAGGCGGGTGGTCAGTGGATGCGGTTCTGGGCGCCTTCGAGACCGAGCTTCAGCAGCAGTTCGACGGCGTCGGCGCCTTCCTCGCACCACACGTCGAGTTCCTTGCGTTCGGTGGCCGAGAACGGCTTGAGCACGAAGTCGGCGGGATCCTGGCGGCCGGGCGGGCGGCCGATGCCCATCCGGACCCGCAGGTAGTCCTTGGTGCCGAGCGCCGACGAGGTGGACCGCAGGCCGTTGTGCCCGTTCTCACCACCGCCGAGCTTGAGCCGGATCGTCCCGAAGTCCAGGTCGAGTTCATCGTGCACGACGATCACGTTCGCGGGATCGACCGAGAAGAACTTGGCAAGGGAGGCGACCGGGCCGCCGGACAGGTTCATGTAGGTGCGCGGCTTCGCGATGATCACCTGCCGCCCGTCGAGCCGGGCCTGCACGATGTCGGCGTTGCTGCGCTTGTGCGCGGAGAACTTGCCGCCGACGCGTCCGGCCAGCACGTCGACCACCATGAATCCGATGTTGTGCCGGGTGTTCTCGTACTTCGGGCCGGGGTTGCCGAGACCGACCACGAGCGCGGCGTCGTCGCCCACGAACTGATCCTTCCGTGCATTCGAACGACGTGCGGCGCGCCACCCCGAAGGGATGACGCGCCGCACGAGTGACTTCACAGGGAGCCGGTGATGGCTCAGGCCTCCTCGGAGGCCTCTTCGGCGGTCTCTTCGCCCTCGGCGCCTTCCATGGCGTCGGCGGAGGGAGCCTCGACGATGTTCACGAGCAGCAGCTCGGGATCGTCCTGCAGGGTCGCGCCGGCGGGCAGCTCGACGCCACCGGCCAGGATCTGGGTGCCGGCCTCGGCGCCCTCGATCGAGACGGTGATCTCCTCGGGGATGTTCAGGGCGTCGGCCTCGAGCTTGATGGTGTTGACCTCGTTGACCACCAGCGTGCCGGAGCCGGCCTCACCGGCGAGGACGACGGGCACCTCGACGGTGACCTTCTCGCCCTTCTTCACGACGAGCAGGTCGGCGTGCTCGATGTAGCGGCGGATGGGGTGGACGACGACCGACTTGGTCAGCGCGAGCTGGTCCTCGCCGTCGATGTCGAGGGTGAGGATGGCGTTGGTGCCGTGGTTACGCAGCACGGCTGCGAACTCGAGGTCGGGGAGGGCGAGGTGCCGGGGCTCGGTGCCGTGGCCGTAGAGGACGGCGGGGACCTGGCCGGCGCGACGGGCGCGGCGTGCGGCACCCTTGCCGAACTCGGTGCGGACGCTGGCTACGAGACGATTCTCGTCGGACATGATGTGACGGCTCCTACGCTGGTGGCACTTCGTGGTCGGGTGTTCTCGAACGAACGGATCCGACACGTGCGACCGGGGAGCACATTGCTTCCGTCGCAGCCGCGTCGATCACGGTGATCCAGCGATATTGCGGTTCACCCTCGCCGAGACAACTCGAACCACTTTACCGGACGACGTCGAGCGGGGACAAACAGCCCTGTCGTCGGCCCGCGCGAGCTTCACGAGCGGGCGATGTCGTGCACCGAGGCGAGGAACCTGTCGACGTCGGCGGGGGAGACGAAGTAGTGGGGCGACGCCCGCACCACCGACTGCAGGTCGCGCGAGGTCATGTCCAGCAACGTCGAGCTGCGGTTGCTGACCGTGACCGTCACCGACCGCTCGGCCAGGGCGTCGCGGACCTCCTGCGGGTCGCGGCCGTCCACGGTGAACGAGACGATGCCGCTGCGCTGCTCGCCGAGGTCGGTGACGGTCACGCCGTCGATGCCGGCGAGCCCGTCGCGCACGTGCCCGGCCCGGTAGGCCACCGCCTCGGACACGGCGTCGACACCCAGGTCGAGGAGGTAGTCCACGGCAGCGCCGAGCCCGAGCCTGGCCGCCACCCCGGCCTCCCACATCTCGAAGCGGGTGGCGTCCGGGGCGAGTTCGTAGCTGTCGGCCGAGGTCCACGAGGCACTGTGCAGGTCGAGCACGGCCGGTTCGAGTTCGGTCACCAGTCGTGGGCGCACGTAGAGGAACCCGGTGCCGCGCGGACCGCGGAGCCACTTGCGCCCGGTGCCCGACAGCGCGTCGACGTCGAGTTCGGGCACGCTCACCGGCAGCTGCCCCACCGACTGGCACGCGTCGAGCAGCACGAGCGCCCCGACCGCGTGCGCGGCGTCGGCGATCTCCCGGACGGGGTTGACCAGCCCGCCGTTGGTGGGGGCGTGCACGACGGACACGAGCCGCACCCGTTCGTCGAGCATCCCCTCGAGTGCCTCGACGTCGATGCGACCGGACGGATCGGACGGAACGACCTCGACGGTGGCGTCGGTCGCCCGCGCGCGCTGCAGCGCGGCGATCGCGTTCGCGGCGTATTCGGCCTGCGAGATCAGGATGCGGTCGCCGGGTCGCAGCGGCACGGCGTAGAAGAAGGACGTCCATGCCCGCGAGGCCCCGTCGGACAGCGCGACGGAGGTCTCCGGCACGTCGAACAGGCGACCGAGCGAGGTCTTCACGGCCGTCAGGTCGTCGAGCCGCTCGTCGGCCGCCACGTACCCGCCGACCTCGGCCTCTCGGCGCAGGTGCGCGAGCATCGTCTCGAGCACCGGCGTCGGCGGCAGCGACGAGCCGGCGCTGTCGAGGAAGACCCGGTCGAAGCATCCCGGTGTGTCGCGTCGGGCCGCCTGAAGGTCCAGCACGGACACCTCACCTCCTCGGTCGTCCGTATCGTCGGGGTCGAGCCTGCCCGGTGGAGTGGGTTCGCGCACGCACCGGTGCGTTATCCGCGCGTCGTGTCCCCGACCGGGTTAGTCTCGACCGCAGACCTGGCGCACCGGCCGAGGGGGTGGACGAATGGCAATGGCAGTCGATGCCGCAGCCTTCCGTGCCCGTAAGGAAATCGGCTCCCGAGCAGCAGCGGAGGACCACGTCCGCAGCAGGGCGTTCCGGCTGGGAATCCCCAGGTTGATCGGGGTCGAACTCGAATGGCTCACCGCGCGGGCCGACGGCACCGAATCGCGTCCCGAACTCACGACGCTCGTCGAGGCCCTCGGGCCGCACGCGCCGCGCGCGGTGGCCCCGTCGTCGTCCGCCCGTCCGCTGCCGTCGGGCAGCGCGGTCAGCGTCGAGCCGGGTGGTCAGGTCGAACTGTCGAGCGTGCCGTGCACCTCGGCACGGCAGGTGTGCGATCGGCTCACGGCCGACCTCCGCATGCTCCGTGCGTTGCTGGCCCGCCGGTCGGTGATCATGCTCGACCGCGCCGCTGATGAGGTGCGGCCTCCCCACCGTCTGCTGCGCACCCCGCGCTACGGAGCGATGGAACTCCGCTACGACCGGATCGGCCCGATGGGCCGGTTGATGATGAACAGCACTGCGTCCGTTCAGGTTTCCGTCGACGCGGGACGCGACGAGCGGGAGATCGTGCAGCGCTGGGAGTTGCTCCACGCCATCGGCCCGGCGATGATCGCGGCCTTCGCGTGCTCGCCCCGGCTGCGAGGTGCTCCGGAGGGCGACTGGGCATCGCAGCGGATGCGCACGTGGCTCGAACTCGATCCCGCCCTCGGCCACGTCGACCATCCCGCCGACTACCCCGCATGGGTGCTCGACGCACCGCTGACCTGCGTGCGTTCGGAAATGCCCGAATGGTACGCACCGCCCGGCGCCACCTTCGCGGCGTGGCTCGCGGGCGAGCTCGACGCCGACATCCGCCGCCGACCCACCGTCGACGACCTCGACTACCACATGACGACGCTGTTCCCGCCCGTTCGTCCGTGCGGGCATCTCGAGGTGCGCTATCTCGACGCGCAGCCGGCCGAGTCGTGGCAGGTGCCCGTCGCGGCTCTCGAGGCGTTGCTGTCGGCGCCCGAGGTCTCCGCGGAGGCGTGCGCGATCGCCGCGCCGGTGCGCGACCAGTGGGCCGAGGCGGCCCGCGTCGGCCTCGTCTCACTCGAATTACGTGCTGCCGCAGCAGGTCTGCTCTCGCTCGCGGCGGAGTCCTCCCGCGACATGCGGTTCACCGCGGCGCTCGACGCGGCCGCAGCACGGTGCCTGCGCGGATTGGCGCCGGGTGAGGAGGTGCGGTGACACCTGCTCGTGTTGCGCTCAGGCGTCACCTCGAGCGGGCGCGTGCCCGCACCGAGGTGCTCACCTCCGTGCCGGAACAGGATCTCACCGCACAACATTCGCCGTTGATGAGCCCGCTGGTGTGGGATCTCGCGCACATCGCCAACCAGGAGGAGCGCTGGCTCGTGCGGGTCGCGGGCAGGCGCCCTGCGGTCCGCGGCGACATCGACGATCTCTACGACGCGTTCCGGCATCCCCGCGCGACCCGCACGGGGCTGCCGCTGCTCGACCCCGAGGCCGCCCGCGGCTACGCGCGTGCCGTCCGTGATCTCACCTGGGACGTGCTCGAGCACAGTGCATTCGACGACGAGCTGACCCGCGAGGGTTTCGTCTTCGCGATGGTCGCGCAGCACGAACAGCAGCACGACGAGACGATGCTCGCGACACACCAACTGCGACAGGGTCCGCCGCTGCTCGACGCGCCGGAAGCGCCGCGCACCGGAACCGTCCGCGACACCGAACGCGTCCGGATCCCCGCCGGCGCATTCGAGATGGGGACGTCCACCGATCCGTGGGCCCTCGACAACGAACGCCCGGCGCATGTCGTGGAGGTGCCGGAGTTCGAACTCGACGCCGTGCCCGTCACCAACCGTCGGTACCTCGAGTTCATCGAGGACGGTGGCTACGAGCGGCCCGAACTGTGGAGCGAGGCAGGCTGGCAGCACCGCCTCGACGCCGGTCTCGAGGCCCCGCAGTTCTGGAGTCGCGACGAAACCGGATGGCGCCGAACGGCCTTCGGTCGTACCGCGCCGCTGAACCCGGACGAGCCGGTCGTGCACGTGTGCTTCCACGAGGCCGAGGCGTTCGCCCGCTGGGTCGGTGGGCGTCTTCCGACCGAGGCCGAATGGGAGAAGGCGGCGCGCTGGGATCCGGCCACCGGACGCAGCCGCCGATTCCCCTGGGGCGACGAGGATCCCGGTCCCGGACACGCCAATCTCGGTCAGCGTCATCTCGGTCCCGCCGTGGTCGGCGCGTATCCGGAGGGGGCGTCGCCGCTCGGGGTGCATCAGCTGATCGGCGACGTGTGGGAGTGGACGTCCACACCGTTCACCGGCTATCCGGGCTTCCGTGCGTTCCCCTACCGCGAGTACTCGGAGGTCTTCTTCGGCGACGGACACCGGGTGCTGCGCGGAGGATCGTTCGGGACCGACGAGGTCGCGTGCCGCGGAACCTTCCGCAACTGGGACCTGCCCGTCCGTCGTCAGATCTTCGCCGGGTTCCGCGTCGCATACGGGACGGGCGATGTGTAGACATCTGGCGTACATCGGACCGGAGACGAACGTCGCCGCACTGCTGTCCACCGGAACCAATTCGTTGCTCCGCCAGTCGTGGGCGCCCACCGACATGCGTGGAGGAGGGACGATCAACGCCGACGGCTTCGGCGTCGGATGGTGGAGTGCCGAAGGCACTTTCGGACGCTACCGATCGGCGTTGCCGATCTGGTCCGATTCCTTCGTCGGTGAAGGCCTGACGTCGATACGGTCGCGCACCGTCGTCGCCGCGACCCGCTCGGCCACCGAGGGGATGCCCGTCGAACGATCGGCGGCCGCACCCTTCTCCGACGACCGGTGGGCGTTCAGCCTCAACGGAGTCGTCCGGGGCTGGCCGGGATCGCTCGTCACCCTCGCCGGCGCGCTGCCCGTCGCCGAACTGCTGCGACTCGAATCTCCGACCGACGCCGCCACGTTGTGGCTCCTGCTGCAGTCGCGGCTGCGCTCGGCCGATCCCGAACCGGCGCTGATCTCGCTCGTCCACGACGTGCTGGACCTCGCACCGGACTCTCGTCTGAACATGTTGCTGTGCAACGAATCCGGGATCTGGGCCACCGCCTGGTACCACTCGTTGTGGACGTTCGTCGACGAACAGGTCGCGATCGTGGCGTCCGAACCGTTCGACGACGACAGTCGCTGGACACCGGTACCCGACCGGCATCTCGTCGCCGCGATGCCGGGCAAACTCATCGTCTCACCACTGGAGGTCGGCTCACCGTGATCGTCGACGTGCACCTGCGCCCCGAGGACCTCGACGCCAAACTGCGCGAGGACGCACGGCGCGGACTCACGTCCGATCCCAAGTACCTGTCGCCCACCTGGCTGTACGACGCGCGCGGCAGCGAACTGTTCGACGAGATCACGCGGCTGCCCGAGTACTACCCGACGCGCACCGAGTTCAGCCTGCTGCGCCGGCACGCCGCCGACTTCGCCGACGCCGCCCGCCCCGAGATGCTCGTCGAACTCGGCTCCGGGTCGTCGGAGAAGACGCACGTGCTGCTCGACGCCCTCGAACCGTATCTCCACACCTACGTGCCGCAGGACGTCTCCGAACCGGCACTGCGGTCGGCCGTCACCAGACTGGCGGCGGAGTATCCGAACCTGACGGTGCACGGGGTGGTCGGCGACTTCACCGATTCGCTCGCGCATCTCCCTGCCGGCGGGAAACGCGCGATCGCGTTCCTCGGTGGCACCATCGGCAACCTCGTCCCGAGCGAACGCGCACAGTTCCTCTCCGGGACGGCCGCGATCCTCCATCCCGGTGAGTGGCTGCTCCTCGGGGCCGGGCTCGTCATCGACCGCGACACCCTGATCGCCGCCTACGACGACGCGGCCGGAGTGACGGCGGAGTTCGACCGGAACGTCCTGCGGGTGCTCAACGACCGGCTCGGCGCCGACTTCGATCCCGGCCGGTTCGTGCACCGCGCCGTCTGGGACGCGGAGAACGAATGGATCGAGATGCGACTCGAGGCGACCGAGGCGATGGACGTGACGATCCCGGGCCTCGACCTGCAGATCTCTTTCGCCGAGGGCGAGCAGATCCGAACCGAGATCTCCGCGAAGTTCCGCCTCGTCGGTATCTCGCAGGAACTCGCCGACGCGGGATTCGTGGTCCGGCACGAATGGGTGGATCCGGACGGACGGTTCGTCCTGCTCGCCGCCTCCCGGGAGTAGTCCTCGAAAGGACGCCGACGAACCGATTCGACTTCCGCCGCGCCGACACGGGACGCTGGAGGACATGACGTCGTCCCGTCCCGTCCTGACGACCCCGGTGCTGTTGCTCATGGCCGTGGCGACGGGTCTGTGCGTGGGTGGCAACTACTTCAACCAGCCGCTGCTCGACTCGATCGCCGAAGCACTGGACACCTCCCGATCTGCCGCCGCCTCCACCGTGACGGTCGCGCAGGTCGCCTACGCGCTCGGCCTGCTGTTCCTCGTGCCGCTCGGCGACATGTTCCCGCAGCGGCGGCTGGCGGTGATGCTCATGCTGGCCGCGGCGGCGGGGCAGGGGCTGAGCGGATTCGCGCCGAACATCGGGGTGCTCGTGGTGGGCACCGCGATCGCCGGTCTGTTCTCGGTGGCCGCGCAGGTGCTGGTGCCGTTCGCGGCGACCCTCGCGACGCCGGAATCGCGGGGTCGCGCGGTCGGCACGGTGATGAGCGGGTTGCTCGTCGGGATCCTCGTGGCGCGGAGTGTCGCGGGCATCCTCGCCGAACTCGGCGACAGCTGGACGACGGTCTACCGGGTGAGCACGGTCGCCATGGTGATCGTGGCCCTCGCGTTGTGGCGGGTGCTGCCGGCGACCCCACCGGTGGTCCGCCAGGGTTACGGCAGCACGCTGCGATCCCTCGGGACGTTGATCGTCACGCATCCCCGCCTGCGGACCCGGACGCTGCTCGGCGGACTGGGTTTCGCGTCGGTGGGCGCGCTGTTCTCGACGATGGCGTTCCTGCTGTCCGACCCGCCGTTCGGCCTCGACGACCTGCAGATCGGGCTCGTCGGGCTGGCCGGGGTGGCCGGTGCGTTCGCCGCGACCGCGGCGGGCCGGCTCGTCGACCGCGGTTACGGACCACCGACGACGGCGGTGGGCGTGGTCACGCTGGTCGCGTCGTGGGCGGCGCTCGCGGCGGGCGGGAGTTCGCTGGTGTGGTTCGTCGTCGGGATGCTCGTCGTCGACCTCGCGCTCAATCTCGTGCACATCACCAACCAGAACATCGTGTACGCCCTCGACCCCGACGCCCGCTCGCGCGTCAATTCCGTCTACATGACGGGCTACTTCGTCGGAGCAGCGTCCGGTTCGGCGCTCGGCACGATGGCGTGGAGCGCCGGCGGGTGGACCGCGGTGTGCGTGCTCGGTGTCGGGCTGGCGGCCCTCGCGGGCGTCGTGTGGGCGCTCGATCTGCGGCTCGCCGCCCGGATGCGTGCGCGTTCGGCTACAGCGACCGGCGGACCGGCAACAGCCTGAGATCGCGCGCCCGGCCGATCGCCTCCACCCGCGTGTGCACGCCGAGCTTGCGGTAGATGCTGCGCAACTGGGTCTTGATCGTGTTGTGCGAGACGAACAACTTCTTCGCGATATCGGCGTGCGTCGATCCCAGCGCGAGCAACTCCAGCACGTCCGTCTCACGCCGGGACAGTTCGACGTGGGTGACGGGTTCGGTGAAGACGGACCCGATCGCCTCGTCCGGGCCGATGGGACCGCCGAGTTCCGCGAGACGCCCGGCGACACCCTCGGCGAGAGTCGTGAAGGCGCGGCGGTTGCCGAGGGCCTCGGCGAGGGTGCGGGCCCGCTGCCAGCTGCGTACCGCGGTGTCCTTCTCGTCGAGATCGAGGTGGGCGCTCGCCTCCATGAGCAACGCCTCGAGATGTGCGCGCGGGAAACCGCACTCCGTCCACGGAACGCGCTTGAGTTTCTTGAGCGCGACGTCGGGATGGCCGGTGAACAGTTCGACGCGCGCGTTCGTCACCACGAGCATCGGATGGTTCTGCGGCGACTCCTCGGCGAGGGCGCGCGCGAGGTTGCCGTTGCCGAGCGCCAGCTGCAGGTCGATCTCGGCGGCGCCGAGCAGGATGCGCGAGAACGCGCCGCGGTCGAACAGATCGTGGTGCGAGGCGATGAGCCGGTGGAGTTCGGTGAGTCCGTCGTAGGCGTTGCCCGTCGCCAGGTTGTAGTAGGCCCGGCCGTAGGCGACGAATCCCCAGAGTTCCTCCGAGACCCGCGGGACGCCGAGCTCGTCGAGATATCCGACGGCACGGTCGAGCTCGAGCGAGTCGAGGTGGACGAGCGTGGACGCAACCCGACCACCCACCTTGACCATCTCTCCCCAGCGGCCCTCCGTGGGCTCGGCGTTGCTCTCGGTGCGCAGCCATTCGCGGGCGCGCGGATTGTCGCCGGTCACCGCCCAGTTCAGCGCCGAGCTTCCCGCGGCGTTCTGGATGACGAAGGCGATGTTCGCGGCGTAGGCACCGCGGTAGGCGCGGCGGAAGACGGTGGTGGACTCGGTCAGATATCCGGCGAGCTGGAGCGTGATCGCCCACTGCACTCGCAGCAGAGGGAGCTGCGGGCCGAGATCGTCGGGCCGGTGTTCGAGGATCGAATGGACGAGTGGACGCAACAGGAGCGTCAACCGCGCGGCCTCACCGAATTCGCCCGAGACCCGCAGGGTCAGGGTCTGCACCGTCGCGACGTACACGGCCTGGGCGGCCCCGGGTGTCTTCCCGAGCTCGGCGAGTTCGTCGGGATCCGTGGGCAGGGAGGCGTGCAGGATCGAATGTTCGTCGAGCATCTGCGTGAACAGCGCGCGACCGGCCTGGACCGACGGGTGGTCGCCGAGCTCCTGGTCGGGGATCTGCCGGAGCACCTTGACGAGAACGTCGAAGGAACTGTCGACCATGCGCGCCCAGGATTCCTCGACGATCGCCACGGCGGTCTCCCAGTCGCCGGCCTCGACCGCGTAGATCGACGCCTCGGCGGGCTTGCCGGCGTCGCGGTGCGCCCGGGCGAGTTCGACGAGCAGGGCGTCGACATGTCCGGGGCGCTCCCGGCGGGAGATGTCGAGCACGCACGAACGGACGGCGTCGGGCCACCGCCATGTCCGGGGATCGTCGAAGGGCGAATCCATCACGAGGCCTGCCGCGGCGAGCATGGCCAGTGATGCTTCGGCATCCGCCGTGCCCGTCAGTTCGGCTGCCCGGTGGGCGGTGACACTGTGGGCAGCGGCGACCGAGAACGCGAACTCGCGGTGCGCGTCGTCGAGTTCGTCGAGCCGGTTCTCGACGTACGTCCGCACGAGGCGGGCCAGGGCAGGGGTCGGCAGTCCTCGGGAGTCGATCAGGCGCTGGGGCCGGCTCCGGGCGACGACCGCGGCCGCCGAGACCAGGGTGGGCACACCGCCGAGTACGCGACACACGACCTCGCACTCGCTGTCGGTGCGCTCCGGTCCGGCATCGCGCAACAGCGTCGTCGTCTCCTCGACGGTGAAGGCGAGATCGGCCGCCGGGACGTACGTTGAGTCGATCCCGCGGAGGACGACCTCGGTCATGTCGGTGCTGTTGCCCGGCAGGCAGACGATCGCGTCGAGCCGTGGGCAGTGGTCGAGCAGCCGGAGGGTTCCGTCGAGCACCTCGGCCGAGTTCTGCGGCGACACGCAGGCGAGCACGAGCAGGCAGGCCGACTTCAGATCGCGGAAGGTACGGACCACACGCTCGGTCGGGGAATCGTCGGGACCGCCGGTGGAGACCTCGACGGCCGGGTGGTCGGCGAGAACCTCGAGCACACGCTCGGACAGGTCGCCCTCGCCGTCGCCGGACGCGGCGAGTTCGGGGACCCAGACGATCGTGTGGTCGGGTGCGCCGCCCCGATGGAGCCATCCTGCAACGAGGGTCCGTTTGCCGAAGCCCGGGGGAGCGTCGATCACCGTCAGCGTGGAGCACCGGTCGAGACACGCGAACAGTCGGGGCCGCGCCAGAGCCGAGGACAACGAACGCCACGCGGGTGCACCGACGCGAGGGGAGCCGGAAACACTCACGCGCACTCCTTCGGAAGGCTACGGCCCCATCTGCGCAGGCGTCGACGCCCGAGCAGCGTCCCCCGACAGGCTCTTGGTCGATCACAGACTACCTGGTCCGTTGTCGTGAGGTGCGGTAACGACAACCGTCGTGACGTGCGGTAACGACGGCAGCCCCGCACCCGGACCGTCGAGCGGACTCGACGGAGCGGGGCGGGGCTGCGGCGGTGCGGTCCGGCGACTAGCTACCGGATGCGCTCAGACGTGCCTTCTCGAGTGCGGCGAGGGTGCGCAGGATCGTCGCCTTCTGCTTCTCCAGATCGCTGCGGCGGGCGCGGGCGGCGAGGCCGTTCTGCTCGGCGACGAGCGCGAGCTGCGCGTCGATCGCAGAGAGCTGATCGAGCAGCGCGAGGGCCCGGGTCTGGATCTCCTCGACGTCCACGGCACCCGTCCGGACCGGAGCCGCGGACTTCGCCGGCTTGGGCGAGGAGGACGAGGACGAGCTCCGGGTCGCGGAGGCCGGACGCGTCGACGTCTGCGCGGAGGAACCGGTGTGGCTCTCGGTGATCGCGGCGGCGCGGGGACGCAGGGCCTTGCGCACGAGTGCCGGGTCGGGCTGCTCGGCGAGACGGATGTCGTTGAGGGCGCGGCGGGCCTCGCGGGCGGCGAGGCGGTGCTCGTACTCCTCCTCGTCGTCGGACTGCAGGGTGCCGCCGATGGGGCGCAGGCCGTACATGCCCATGAACTTGCGGGCCTCGTCGATGACGGCTTCGTGCTTACGGCATGTGGCACAGCGAGGTTCGTTGCGGAAGACCTCGACCGAGTCGGTGTCGCCACACCAGACGCACGCACCCGGCGACCATCGTCGGACCGTTCGGATTGTCGCGTTTTCCGTAGGGGCTTCGAGAGTTTGCGCGTCGGTCACGAGGTGCCACTTTAGGTGAAAGCCGAGTTACGCAGGGGAGGGGGGTCTCGCATGACCTGCGACGATTTCGCGCGGCGTGACGAAGATCATCCCCGTCCCGGCGCGTCCTTCAAACCATTGCGCCACACAGCATTTCCATACCACCCGGTCTGCCGGATCACGTTGCGGTAGCAGCGGTGAGCCAGCGCACCAACGGCCGGAACTCGCGCCACACCGAACGCACCTCCTCGAGGGTGCGCGGACTGTCGATCCACGGCGGGGAGATCTCGGTGCGGCCGGCCCACAGGGACCGGTGACGCATGAGTTCGATGCGGGGATGATCGGCGTCCACGCCGCGCGGCCGGGACTTCAACCGGTCGCCGCCGATCTCGTATCCCGCGCGTTCGAGCTTGCGCACGATCCTTCCGAGCTCGGGGCCGCGACGGTCGTGATCGACCCCGGTCCGGTAACCGGCGATCTGATCGGACGAGCCGTGGAACAGGCCGGCGGCGACCCGCAACCCGGCAGCGTTGATCTCGACGTAGTAGCCGACGCTCTGCGCGACGGAGACGAATCCGCCCTGGTGGGTCTTGTACGGCAGCTTGTCCTTGCTGAACCGCACGTCGCGGTACGGGCGGAAGGCCTTGCCCTCCCCGAACTCCTCCTCGAGTTCCGCGAGTAGGGCAAGCATCGGGCCGCGCACGCAGTCGTCGTAGACGGCCTTGTGCGCGGCCCAGAATGCTTTGCTGTTGTCGGCCTCGAGATCGTCGTAGAAGTCGAGGGCCGCGACGGGAAATCCGGTGAACACCCGGACAAGTCTGCCCCGTCGTCGAGCGGAAGGTCAGGCGACCCCGTTGAACAGCGAGGTGACCGAGCCGTTCTCGAAGACCTCGCGGATCGTCTGCGCGAGCAGCGGAGCGATCGACAGCACGGTGAGGCAGTCGAACTGCTTCTCCGGCGGGATCGGCAGCGTGTTGGTGACGATGACCTCCTTGGCGCCGCACGAAGCGAGGCGCTCGGCGGCCGGGTCGGAGAGCACACCGTGAGTGGCGGCGATGATGACGTCGCCCGCGCCGGCCTCCTTGAGGATCTTCACGGCGCCGGCGATGGTGCCGCCGGTGTCGATCATGTCGTCGATCAGGATGCAGGTGCGGCCGTCGACCTCACCGACCACGCGGTTCGACTTGACCTGGTTGGGAACCAGCGGGTCGCGAGTCTTGTGGATGAACGCCAGCGGCGCGCCACCGAGGGTGTCGGCCCACTTCTCGGCGACACGCACACGACCGGAGTCGGGGGAAACCACGGCGATGTTCTCGACGCCGTACTTGCCGCGGATGTACTCGGCGAGCTGGCCCTGGGCGTGCATGTGGTCGACCGGACCGTCGAAGAAGCCCTGGATCTGATCGGTGTGCAGGTCGACCGTGATGATGCGGTCGGCGCCGGCGGTCTTGAGCAGATCGGCGATCAGGCGGGCGGAGATGGGCTCGCGGCCGCGGTGCTTCTTGTCCTGACGGGCGTAGGGGTAGAACGGCAGGATCGCGGTGATGCGCTTGGCCGAACCACGCTTGAGCGCATCGATCATGATGAGCTGTTCCATGACCCACTGGTTCAGCGGGAACGGATGGCTCTGCAGCACGAAGGCGTCCGAACCACGCACCGACTCCTCGAAACGCACGAACGTCTCACCGTTCGCGAAGTCCCGTGCCGTCTGCGGGGTGAGGGGGACGCCCAGTTCCTTCGCGACCTGCTCCGCCAGCTCGGGATGGGCCCGGCCGGAGAAGAGCATCAAGTTCTTCTGGTTGTCGATCCAATTGGTCACTGGTTCTGGCCGTCCTTCTGGCGATCGTGGTCGTGCTGCTGCTGTGCTCTCGATGCTGCCTCGGCAGCGGGGGTACCGGCGCGATTTCGCTGGACCCATCCTTCAATATTGCGCTGTGGCGTACCCGACACCGCCAGCGCCCCCGGAGGAACGTCGCGACGGAGTACTGTGCCGGCGCCCGTGTAGGCGCCGTCGCCCACCGTGAGGGGAGCGACGAACATCGTGTCCGACCCGGTCCGGACGTGTGACCCGACGACCGTGCGGTACTTCTTCACGCCGTCGTAGTTGACGAACACGCTCGACGCTCCGATGTTGGAGTGCTCGCCGATCTCCGCGTCGCCGACATAGGTGAGGTGGGGGACCTTCGAATGCGCCCCGATCTGCGCGTTCTTAGTCTCGACGAAGGCGCCGAGCTTGCCGCACGCGCCGAGTTCGGTGCCGGGACGCAGATAGGTGAACGGGCCCACCGTGGCCTCCGCGCCGATCACCGCGTCGGAGCCGTGGGTGCGCACCACGGTGGCACCGGCGCCGACCTGCACGTCGGTCAGCGTCGTGTCGGGGCCGATCTCCGCGTCGTCGGCGATCACCGTGCGGCCGCGCAACTGCACACCCGGGTGGATGGTGACGTCGGTGCCGAGCACGACGTCGACGTCGATCCACGTCGAGACCGGGTCGATCACCGTGACGCCCTCACGCATCCAGTGCTCGAGCAGGCGCCGGTTGAGTTCGGTGGTCAGTGCGGCGAGCTGGACGCGGTCGTTGACGCCGGAGACCTGCACGGCGTCGTCGGTGTGCACACCGCGGACGGTGTGACCCTCGCCGCGGGCGATCTTCACGACATCGGTCAGGTACAGCTCGCCCTGCGAGTTGTCGGCGCTCAGCTTGCCGAGAGCCGACCGCAGCGCGGCCGCGTCGAAGGCGTACACGCCCGTGTTGATCTCCTGGATCGCGCGCTGCGTCGGGGAGGCGTCCTTCTCCTCGACGATCCCGGCGACGTCGCCGTCGGTGGTGCGCACGATGCGTCCGTAGCCGGTGGGCTCGGACACCGTCGTGGTGAGGACGGTGACGGCGGCCGGCTCGGTGTCGAGGTGCGCGTCGAGCAGTTCCTGCAGGGTGTCGGGGCGGAGCAGCGGGACGTCGCCGGCGGTGACGACGACCGTGCCGTCGAAGTCGTCGGGGAGGGCACCGAGGCCGCACTCCACGGCGTGGCCGGTGCCGAGCTGTTCCTCTTGGACGGTCACCAGGATCTCGCGGCCGAGACCCGCGGCGACGGCGCTCACCTCGGCGGAGACCTCCTCGCGGCGGTGCCCGACGACGGTGACGAGATGGGCGGGTCCGAGTGCGGCGGCGGCGTACAGGGAGTGCGCGAGCATCGTGCGTCCACCGAGGGTGTGCAACACCTTCGGTGTCTTCGACCGCATCCTTGTTCCTGCTCCGGCTGCCAGCACGACGATCGCGGTCTGCACCTGCATGTAGCTCCCTCGACACGTTTCTGCACGCCGGTCCGTGCGTGCACCGGGGAAGCGCTGAGGCTCCCCCGGGACGGTTCCCGCTCCGCCGCCAGGACTCGAACCTGAACTATCTGAACCAAAATCAGAGGTGCTGCCGATTACACCACGGCGGACTGCCACACCCCCGCGGCGGAACCGGCGGGCGTGCGCCCCCGATCCTCGCACGAGACGGCGTCGACGTCGAACCTGGGGTGGCGCGATCGGGAATGGATAGGCTGTCGAACGTTCGAGTACGTCCCGCCGCCGAAGGAGGACCCTGTGTCGCAGGCGTCGCAGAAGCGAACCGAGCGCACTCCGCGGATCCGGATGACGGGCACGCAGCGTCGGGAGCAGCTCATCGAGATCGGCCGCGCCCTGTTCGCCGAGCGCGGCTACGAGGGCACCTCCATCGAGGAGATCGCCCAGCGGGCGCAGGTCTCCAAGCCGGTCGTCTACGAGCACTTCGGCGGTAAGGAAGGCCTCTACGCGGTGGTCGTGGACCGCGAGATGACCGTTCTGATGTCGATGGTCACCGAGAGTCTCACCCGCAACCGGTCGAGGATCCGCGTCGAGCGGGCCGCGCTCGCACTGCTCACCTACATAGAGGAACGCACCGACGGCTTCCGCATCCTTGTGCGCGACTCGCCGATGTCCGCCGAGGAAGGCACCTATTCGAGCCTGCTCAACGAGGCGATGCGGCAGGTGGGGGAGCTGCTGACCGGCGACTTCTCCCGGCGGGGCCTGAACCCCGAATTCGCTCCGCTCTACGCCCAGGCGCTCGTCGGCATGGTCGCCACCACCGCGACGTGGTGGCTCGACCGCCGCACCCCGTCGAAGGAGGATGTGGCGGCCCACCTCGTGAACCTGTGCTGGAACGGTCTCATCGGTCTGGAAGCGGACCCGAAGCTCGGGGAACCCCCGGTTTCCGAATAGTCCTCTCGTTTTCGGGACCGTCTGCTCTCTACTTTCAGGTAAGTGGCGTTATCGTTGGGATACCCGTGAGAAGGCAGGCTGTGGTGGGACGACAAGTACGCGCAGAGGTGACACGCGAATCGGTGCTGCAGGGCGCAGCGACGATCTTCGTGCGCGACGGGTACGCGGACGCGAACCTGGGCGACATCATCGAGGAGGCCGGCGTCACCAAGGGTGCGCTGTACTTCCACTTCGGTTCGAAGGAAGAACTGGCGCGCGGGGTGATCGACTCCGGCTATCTCCGCTTCGAGGCCGCCGCCGAATCCAAGATGGACCGCCGTTCCCCGGCGCTCGAGACACTGATCGACCTGTCGGTCCTGCACGTCGACATGTCCGAGACCGATTCCGTGGTGCGGGCGATGTTCCGGCTGCTGGTCGAGATCGGCGACTACCAGGGCACCGAGCACCGGCCCTACGAGATCTGGCAGAACAACCTGCAGGAACTCGCAGCCCGGGCCGCCGACGAGGGCGACCTCGTCGAGGACGTCGACGTCCACGCCGTCTCCCTGTTGCTGCTCGAGCAGGCGATGGGCGCACGGATCATGGCGAACGCCCTCAAGGCGACCGAACGGCTCGCCGAACAGACGGGCGCGATGTGGCGGATGATCCTGCCCGCGCTGGTGCCGGCGAACAAACTCGAATACTTCCGGCAGTTCGTGGAGCGCCGTCTGCGGCTGCAGTCGTGAGTTTCGGGCCGTTCTCCGCCGAGGAGGCCCCCGCGGCGCTGGCGGGTCTGCTCGACCGGTTCGGACCCGACACCGCCGTGACGATCGGTGTCGTGCCGTCGTTGCTCACCATCGCCCAGGCCGCCGACGTCCTCGGCTGCTCCCGCCGACACGTCGCCCGCCTGGTCGACACGGGCGCACTCGCCGCCGACTTCCACGGCCTGCACCGGCGGGTGTCGCGCTCCGACGTCCTCGAACTCGCGAAGCAGCAGGCGGAGGTGGTCACGACGGTCCTCGACGGACTCGCCGACCTCACGCGGCGCGAAGGACTGTACGACCCGTTCTGACAGCATGACGCGGCCCGCCGCGGCAGCACGGTACGGTCCGTTCCGACGATTCGACGAAGGGTGACGATGCCGGTTCGAGTGGTGCTCGGTGCGACGGTCCTCGCCCGCCCCCGCCTGCGCGATGTGGCGCTCGCCCTCGCCGAAGAGGGCCTCTACCAACCCTTCTGGAGCGACGGGATCATCGCGGAAGTGGACCGCCGACTACCGCAGGAACTGCTGCGTCCCGCCCGCGACTTCCTCTTCGCCGAACTCGACCGCGCCTTCCCCGACGCCCGCGTCGTGTGGCCCACCACCGTGCTCCGCGAGGTCCCGCATGTGACGGGACCGAGGGAGGCACACGTGACCTCGGTGGCGCTGCTGTGCCACGCCGACGCCGTCGTCACCGCCGACCCCGAGCTCACGGGGGCACTGGAACGATCGGGCATCGAAGCGTGGACACCCGACGCCTTCGTCACCTTCGCGCTCGACGCCGATCCCACCCGCACCCGCGCGGCACTACTGAGAATGGTGCGCCGCCGCTGGCTCGCCGACGACGACACCCGGCGCGAGGTGGGCGACGACGAACTGCTCACCAGGCTGGCCGAGTGGGCGGCGCGCGATCTCGGTGCCAACAGCGCCGACCTCCTCGCGCCCCCGGCGCGGTGACGCCCGGGGGAACAGCGGAATAGACTCGACAAGGTTCTCGTCCCACACTCAGGAGCGCCTTCCTTGTCTGCTGTGCCCCCGGCCGCTGTCCCACTGTCCGGATTGGCGCGGATCGCGCTGGCCGACGACAGACTGCGCAGGATCGGCGAGCTCGCCGGTTCCGCCGAACAGGAGATCGTCGCACCACCCGCCGCGCGGCCGTTCGTCGCGGCGGCGCTGGCCGAGAAGTCACCGCTGCTCGTGGTCACCGCCACCGGACGCGAGGCCGACGATCTCACCGCCGAACTCACCGAGATGCTCGGCGAGGGCGTCACGCAGTTCCCCTCGTGGGAGACCCTGCCGCACGAGCGCCTGTCGCCGAGCGCCGACACGGTCGGCCGTCGCCTGCACGTCCTGCGTCGCCTCGCCCGTCCCGACGATCGCGACCTCGGGCCCGAACTGCGGGTCGTCGTCGCCACCGTGCGGTCGCTGGTGCAGCCGATGGCTCCCGGGCTCGGCGAGATCGACCCCGTCACGCTGCGGGTCGGCACCGAACACGACTTCGAGGAACTCGTCGAGCGACTCGTCGAACTCGCGTACACCCGCGTCGACATGGTCGGCAAGCGCGGTGAGTTCGCGGTGCGCGGTGGCATCCTCGACGTCTTCCCGCCCACCGCCGACCATCCGGTCCGCGTCGAGTTCTGGGGCGACGAGGTCACCGAACTGCGCTGCTTCTCCGTCGCCGACCAGCGTTCGATCTCCGAAGTCGACGTGCCGGTGCTCGTCGCACCGCCGTGCCGCGAACTGCTGCTCACCGACGAGGTCAAGGCCCGCGCCGCGCAGCTCGCCCAGGACAACCCGGCCGACGCGGCGCTCGTCGAGATGCTCGACAAGATGGCCGGCGGCATTCCCGTCGAGGGCATGGAAGCGTTGCTTCCGGTGCTGCAGCCCGGTGAGTTGCAGTTGCTCACCGACGTTCTGCCCGCCGGGACGCACGTGCTGATCTGCGATCCGGAGAAGGTCCGCACCCGCGCGAGCGATCTCGCCCGCACCGGGCAGGAGTTCCTCGAGGCGTCGTGGACCGCCGCCTCGATCGGGGGCGCGGCGCCGCTCGACACCTCGAACCTCAACGGAGTGGACGGCCGGAAGCTCGATCTCGGTGCGTCGGCCTACCGGTCGTTGCGTCAGGTGCGCGAGGCCGCGCAGGCCGCGGGCAGACCGTGGTGGACGCTCAGCCCGCTCGCCTCCGGTGCCGACACCGAACTCGTCCTCGACGTGCAGCCCGCCCCCGAGGTCCGCGGCTCCGAGGACCTGCTGTCGATGCTGTTCGTGAACCTGCGCGCCCACGTCACCGCCGGTGGCCGCGCGGTGATCGTCGTCGCCGGTGCGGGCACCGGACAGCGGATCCTCGAGCGGCTGAAGGAGAACGAGGTCCCCGCCGCCAAGCTCGAGCCGGGCACCGAACCGGTGCGCGGGCAGGTCGGTGTCATGCGCGGTTGCCTGCACGAGGGCGTCGTCCTCCCCGGCAACGACGACAACGTGGTGCCGGGGCTGGTGGTCGTCACCGAGGCCGACCTCACCGGCAACCGCGTGGTCACCGAGGGCCGCAAGACTCCCGTCAAGCGTCGCAACCAGGTCGACCCGCTCGCCCTGAACGCCGGTGACTTCGTCGTCCACGACCAGCACGGCATCGGCAAGTTCGTCGAGATGGTCGAGCGGACCGTCGGCGGCGCCCGCCGCGAATATCTCGTCATCGAATACGCACCCGGCAAGCGTGGCCAGCCCGGAGACAAGCTGTTCGTGCCGATGGAACAGCTCGACCAGCTCTCCCGGTACGTCGGCGGCGAGCTGCCGTCCGTCAGCAAGCTCGGCGGATCCGACTGGGCCAACACCAAGCGCAAGGCGCGCAAGGCGGTTCGCGAGATCGCCGGTGAGCTCGTGCGGCTGTACGCGGCGCGGCAGGCCTCGCCCGGCCATGCCTTCGCGCCCGACTCGCCGTGGCAGAAGGAGATGGAGGACGCCTTCCCCTTCACCGAGACACAGGATCAGCTCACGGTGATCTCCGAGGTCAAGGCCGACATGGAGAAGGCGGTGCCGATGGACCGCGTCGTGATCGGCGACGTCGGCTACGGCAAGACCGAGATCGCGGTGCGTGCGGCGTTCAAGGCCGTGCAGGACGGCAAGCAGGTCGCGGTGCTCGTCCCCACGACCCTGCTCGCGCAGCAGCACCTGCAGACCTTCACCGAGCGGATGGCGGCCTTCCCCGTGACGGTGAAGGGACTGAGCCGGTTCACCGATGCATCCGATTCGCGCGCGATCACCGAGGGCATGGCCGACGGCACCGTCGACATCGTCGTCGGCACCCACCGCCTGCTCCAGACCGGGATCCGCTGGAAGGACCTCGGTCTCGTGATCGTCGACGAGGAGCAGCGTTTCGGCGTCGAGCACAAGGAGCACATCAAGGCGCTGCGCACGCACGTCGACGTGCTCACGATGTCGGCCACACCGATCCCGCGAACCCTCGAGATGAGCATGGCCGGGATCCGCGAGATGTCGACCATCCTCACCCCGCCCGAGGAACGGCACCCGATCCTCACCTATGTGGGTGGCTACAACGACAAGCAGGTCGCCGCGGCGATCCGCCGGGAGTTGCTCCGCGACGGTCAGGTCTTCTACGTCCACAATCGGGTGAGCTCGATCGACAAGGCCGCCAAGCGACTCCGCGATCTCGTCCCCGAGGCGCGGGTCGCGGTCGCGCACGGGCAGATGAACGAGGAGACTCTCGAGAAGACGGTGCAGGGCTTCTGGCAGCGCGAGTTCGATGTGCTGGTGTGCACGACGATCGTCGAGACCGGTCTCGACATCTCGAACGCCAACACGCTCATCGTCGAACGCGCGGATTCGCTCGGCCTGTCGCAGCTGCACCAGCTGCGCGGTCGCGTCGGGCGTTCGCGTGAGCGCGGCTACGCGTACTTCCTGTACCCGGCGGAGAAGCCGCTGACGGAGACCGCCTACGACCGGCTCGCCACGATCTCGCAGAACTCCGATCTCGGCGCGGGTATGGCCGTGGCCATGAAGGACCTCGAGATCCGCGGCGCCGGTAACGTTCTCGGTGCCGAACAGTCCGGTCATGTCGCCGGGGTGGGCTTCGACCTGTACGTGCGGCTCGTCGGCGAGGCCGTCGAGGCGTACCGGGCCGCGGCCGACGGCCGCACGGTCACCACCGACGAAGCACCCAAGGAGGTGCGGATCGACCTTCCCGTCGACGCGCACATCCCGGCCGACTACGTCGCGTCCGACCGGTTGCGTCTCGAGGCGTACCGCAAGCTCGCCGCTGCGAACGACGACGCCGCGATCGCCACGGTCGTCGACGAACTCGTCGACCGCTACGGTCCGTTGCCCGAGGAGGTCCAGCGGCTCGTGTCCGTCGGCCGGTTGCGGTTGCTGTGCCGCGAGTACGGCCTCGAGGAGGTCGCGGTCACCGGCACCCAGATCCGGATCTCGCCGATGGAACTGCCCGACTCGAAGCAGATGCGGCTGAAGCGGTTGTATCCGGGCGCGCAGTACCGCGCGACGAGCGGTCTGGTGCAGCTGCCGATCCCGCGGACCGGCGGGGTCGGATCGGACCGGGTGCGCGACGTGGCGTTGCTGCAGTACATCGCCGACTTCCTGCTCGCCCTCGACGGCAAGCCGCAGGGTTCGGTGGATCTGAACAGTGCGGCGACGGTGAACGCATGACCGACTACACCGCTCTCGCCGAGGCGGCGGCCGTGATGGACAGACTGTGGTCGTTCGGGGGTTGGGAGGTCACCCAGACCCACGAGAGTCTGCGCCGCTATCTGATCGAGGAGACCTACGAGGTACTCGACGCCGTCGAGTCGGGTGATCCGGACGAGCTCCGCGAAGAACTCGGCGACCTGCTGCTGCAGGTGCTGTTCCACTCCCGGATCGCCGAGGCGAACGGCCAGTTCACGGTGGACGACGTGGCGGCGACCCTCGTCGCCAAGCTCGCCGCGCGCAGCCCGCACCTGACCAACGGGCACACCGGGCCGCTCGACGTCGCGGAACAGGAAGCGGCGTGGGAGATCGCGAAGAAGGCGGAGAAGGCACGCGCGTCGTGCCTCGACGGGATCGCAATGGCACAGCCTGCACTCTCCCTGGCCGACAAGGTGATCGAACGCGCGAGGCGAGCGGGTTTCCCGGAGGACCTGATGCCCGACGCATTGCGGGTCGTCCGGATCACCGGCACGGGTGACACGGAGTCGACGCTCCGATCGGCAATCCTCGCGTTCGCCGGATCGATCCGGGCGACGGAGAAGGCCGCGCACACCGACGGGGTTCCGCACGGCGGGCTCGACGAGGATGCGTGGCGTCGCTACTGGGCACCCGCCGACGAGCACCGCGCCTGAATGTGTCTCATCCGACCCAGCGGACCCCGTGCCGGCTGTCGGGTGGAATGCACCAGCGACCCTCGAACTCCGGGAACTGCGCCCGCACTTCGGGGAGCAGGTCGGGGACGGTGAGCAGGATGCAATCGGGGGATGCGTCGCGCAGAGCGGTGAGGTCGACGATCGGGACGTCCGTGCCCGGCATGCGCCGCCCGGCCTTCGCGGGTGAACCGTCGGCGACGGCCTCCATGAGCGAGCGGTCGACGCCCGCGCGCGCGAACAGTGCCACGGCCCGGGAGGCCGCGCCGTAGGCGAACACCCGTCGGTGTTCGGCGGCCGACTCCCGCAGCCAGGAGACGAGTTCGTCCACCTGGCGGTCGGCCTGCCGCTGCAGGGTGCGCAGCGTCGCAGCGCTCGTGATGCCGGTCGCCCGTTCGGCGGCGAGGATCCGGCGCGCGCTCAGTCCCGCATTGGTCCACGGATCCCGTTCGGCAGCGACCAGCACGGTGCCGCCGTAGAGATCGAAGGTCCAGGCCTCGGAGATGTGCAGTCCCACGTCCTCGAGCAGTCGCCGCAGCGCGGTCAGCGAGTAGTACGCGAAATGCCCGTGCCGCAGGGCGTTCCACTGTCCTTGCGAGACGATGGCGGAGAGGGTGTGGAACTGCAGCAGCAGCACACCGTCGGGGGACAGTGACGCCGCGCGCTTGAGGAAGGCCGCGCGCTGATCGGTTTCGTGCATGATGCCGAAACTGTCGAGGACGACGGACGCGGCGGCGCCGGGGACGGCGGGCCGGAATCCGCGTTCGATCAGCAGGGGAAGCCAGGTGCCGCCGTGCGGGCTGCCGAACTCGATCACCGTGCGGCCCTTCAGCCTGCCGGCCTTCCCGACCGCCTCGACGGCCTCGCGGGCCTGCTCGCGCAGTGCCTCCGGCTCGATGCCGCGGGGTTCGTCCGGGACGGTGTCGTCGTCCGCCAGTTGCGCGAGTCCGCACCCGGTGCACAGAACCATCGCCAGTTCGTGGGCTGATTCGGCGGGTGAGGGAGACGAGTCCGCGGATGGAAAGAGATCGGCGGGCGGGACCGCCCCGAGATCGAGGACTCGCTCGAGGCGATCGTGGCCGCACGCGCGGCACCTGTTCATTCGCGGGACACACCCGCCGGACGTGGCCGCAGCGTCGGGTCGAGGCGTCCCGCATCGGACAGCCGCCGCAGATGTGCCAGACGTGTGAAGCGCTGCGTGAAGTCCTCCTTCGTGAGGTCGTCGGCGACGAAGTGCCGGAACAGTTCGGCTGCGCCCGCGTCGACACTCCACGACGGGACGAAGGCCGGCATGGCGCGGCGGATGGCCGAGAAGTTCACGCGGTACGACCGCGGGTCGGGGCCGGTCTCGCCCGTGATGGAGACGAACGAACCGGGGACCGCGCGGGTGACGGACTCGGCGATGTCGCGTACGCGGACGTTGTTGGACTCGGTGCCGACATTGAAGGCGGCACAGTACACGTCGCTCTCCGGTGCGGTGAGCGCGCACGCGAACGCGAGGGCGATGTCCTTCGCGTGGACGAGGGGACGCCACGGCGTCCCATCCGACAGGACGCGCACCTCGCCGGTGAGCACCGCGGTGCCGACGAGATTGTTCACGACGATGTCTGCACGGAGCCGCGGCGAGTATCCGAAGGCCGTGGCGTTGCGGAGGAATACGGGACAGAAGCCCGAGTCGGCCAGTGCCGCGACGTCGTCCTCGACCCGGACCTTGCTCACGGCGTAGGGCGTGAGCGGACGGAGCGGGGCGCTCTCGTCCACGAGATCATCGCCCGCGCTTCCGTACACCGAGCAGGTCGACGCGTAGAGGAACCGGCGCACACCGGCCTCCTTCGCGCACCTGGCGAGGTGGACGGACCCGAGATGGTTGATGTCGTAGGTGATCTCAGGTGCGAACGCACCGAGCGGGTCGTTCGACAACGCCGCGAGGTGGATGACGGCGTCGAAACCGGTGAGGTGCTCGACCCCCACATCGCGGATGTCGACGGTCATGCCGGGCGGATCCTGCGGTGCCGTACCGAGGGTGCATTCGGCGAACAGGCCTGTGTCGAGGCCGACGACCTCGTGACCGCGGGCGAGCAGTTCGGGCACCATGACGGATCCGAGATAACCCTGATGGCCTGTGACGAGTACGCGCATGTCAATCTCTCCCGGGATCGTCGGCAGTCATGAGGTTCACGAGGTCACCGCCGGTGTCTCCCACACCGTCCACGGATGGATACCGCGTGCGAAGTTGTCGTCGAGTTCGGCGCGTTCCTTGAAGGTGTCGGCCGGCTTCCAGAAGCCGAAGTGGCGGTAGCCGAACAGTTTTCCCTGTCCTGCGAGCGGACCGCACACGTCGGCGACGAGGTCGCCGCCGGGTGGCAGCAGGTCGAAGATCGCCTGGTTCAGGACGAAGTATCCGCCGTTCTCCCAGATGGGGAACTCGCTGACCGGGGTGATCTCCTTGATCTCACCGTTCTCCGCGACGTCCACGCAGTGGAAGGACGACTGCGGGGGCACGACGAGCATGGAGGCCGTGGCGCCGGACGCGTGGAACGCGTCGATCATGTCGTCGAGCGGGGCGTCGGTCAGCACGTCCGCGTAGTTGGCGAGGAAGTACTCGTCGCCGTCGAGATGCTTGCGGACGCGGCGCAGGCGTTCACCGATCGCCGATTCGAGCCCGGTGTCGACGAAGGTGATCTTCCAGCCGCTGATGTCGGTGCTCAGGCAGTCGACCCGGTTGCCGTGCAGAACGAAGTCGTTGGACTGTTCCTCGTGGTAGTCGAGGAAGAACTCCTTGATCTTGGACGCGCCGTAGCCGAGGCAGAGGATGAACTCCTTGTGCCCGAAGTGCGCGTAGTACCGCATGATGTGCCACAGGATCGGGCGCGGACCGACCATCTGCATCGGCTTGGGCATCTGGTCGTTGCGATCGTTGCGCATGCGCATGCCGTAACCGCCGCAGAACAGTACAACCTTCATGATGTGGTCCTCCAGGACAGTTCGGGTTCACCGATGGTCGTGTGGATGGTGGGGAGGGGGAAGACGAGACGTCCTCCCCAGTCCGCGATGTAGGCGAGTTGGCGGGTCAGTTCGGGTTCGAGGTTCCAGGGCAGTGCGAGGACGATGTCCGGCCGGTCCTGGGCGATCCGCTCGACGGGTTCGATGGGGATCCGGGTCCCCGGGGTGAAGCGTCCGTGCTTGTACGGATTCCGGTCGACGGTGTAGGACAACAGATCCGGTCGGATCCCGCAGTAGTTGAGCAGGGTGTTGCCCTTGCCGGGCGCTCCGTAGCCGACCACCGACAGACCCTCCTCGCGGCACTGCAGGAGGAAGCGCAACAGCTCCAGACGGGAGGTGCGTGCGAGCGGTTCGAGCCGGAAGTAACCGGTGGGATCGTGCAGTCCTGCGCGCCTTTCGATCTCGAGTATCTCCGCGACGCGCGGTGTGCGGTTCTGTGCGACCTGATCGGGTCGTGCCCACACGCGGATAGAGCCACCGTGGGTGTCGAGCAGTTCGACGTCGACCACCCGGAGCCCTCCCGACGCGAGGGCCCGGGCGGCCGACAGCACCGTGTAGTACTGGAAGTGTTCGTGGTAGATCGTGTCGAACTGGCCGAGCGCCACCAGGTTCAGAGCGTGGTGGACCTCGATGCTGAGCCAGCCGTCGTCGGCCATGAGCAGGCGCAGTGCCCGCGTGAATCCGACGAGGTCGGGTACATGGGCGTAGACGTTGTTGGCGACGACGAGGTCCGCAGGTCCGTGTTCCGACCGGATGCGTTCGGCGAGTTCGACATCGAGGAATCCGGTGTGGGTCGGCACGCCGGCGGCCCGGGCCGCCTCCCCGACGTTGACCGACGGTTCGATGCCGAGGCACCTGATGCCGGCGTCCACAGCGTGACGGAGCAGGTATCCGTCGTTGCTCGCCACCTCGATGAGGGTCGAATCGGGCCGTAGCCGCCCGCTTCCGAGCGCGTCGTGCACGAAGCGCCGGGCATGGTCGACCCACGACTGCGAGTACGAGGAGTAGTAGGCGTACTCGGTGAAGGTGTCCTCCGGCGTGATCAGCGCGGGTATCTGCAGCAGCAGACAGTCCTCGCACAGACGCAGGTGGAGCGGGTAGGTGCATTCCGGGAGGTCGAGCTGCTCGGCCGTGAGGAATCGTTCGCACGGGGGAGTGGCTCCGAGATCCAGGATGCTGGTCAGGCGGTCCGAATTGCACAGTCGGCACTTCATGCGGGTGCCCCCTCGCTGGAAGAGCGTGTCCGGGCCGGCGCCCGAACTCGATGCCCCCAATAAACCATACTCAAAGAAGGGAAACAAGCCAAAAAAAGACTTCAGTTTGGTTTTCGTGTTTGCTGGAAACCTGCCGTCTCACCCCCTAATCTCATATCCGTATTCGTTGTGCCGGTGTCGGGCAGTGCACGCGAAGCAGGGGGAAGCTGGACGTGTTTGGAGGAACTGCCCGATGTCGTTTCAAATCGTGGAGCGCCACGAAACCCTCGTTGTCGGCATTCCGGTTCGTAGTCCCCGCCGAGCTCTCGGCCGACTCCGAGATCCGCACCTCGAAGAGGCATGGACTGCTCTGCTGAACGGGGAGACGTACGGTCCGTTCGCCGCGGCCTACACCGATCACGCGGAAGACATAGATTCGTACTACACGCAGACCGTGGGGTTCTGCTGCTCGTCGGTCGACGACGTCCCCGAGGGGTATGTCGTATCCCGTGTTCCGGCCGGCACCTACGCGAAGTTCTCCGCGGTGGGAAGCCGATTCACGGACGTCTTCGACGACCTGTGGCGCCAGATCTGGGACGCCGAAGCGGAAGGTGAGATCACCCGCGCCTTCACCGGCGATTTCGAGACCTACCCGCACGCCTTCGGAATCGAACTCTATGTCGCGATCGTCGACCCGAGGCAGGAGGCGGACCGATGACGTTCACGGTCGTGAAGGCGGAACCCTGCCTCGTCGGCGGACTCGTGGTCCCGGGAGCGGAACCGGGAGTTTTCGGAGAATCGGGCGATCTGACCGATTTCACATTGGAGCGGTTGCGGCTGAGGAAGATTCGCGACCTCATGGCCGTGTTCACCTGCCATCCGCGCGTGGGATGGTCCGCGGTCTTCGGATACCGCCTGGACGATCCGGACGATCTGGAGACAGGCGACTCGATGATCCGGGTCGGCGAGCGGTACGCGGCACGTTTCGTGCCCGACGGGCCGTCCCCCGACCTCTACAAGGATCTGTGGCGGCAGGTCGAGATGGCCGAGAAGGAAGGCGTGATCAACCGCGCCTACACCCAGGAGTTGGCGGTCATCCCGGAGCGGGGCGAGCCCGTGTTGTACATATCCGTGGTCTGAGCATGCCCCGGTTCGTCGAGCGCACAACCTCGTCGGGGGGCGCTCGGCGGGCCGCGGGAGGAAAGGTCGTCCGTGGATCCCCAGCCGCTCTTCACGCGCCGCACGCTCGACTTCTGGGACGAGGACTCGGGATATCACTTCGTCGCCGCCACACCGCAGGGCGAACCGGAACTATGGGCGCAGTTCCTGGACGGTGCCCGCGCCGCCTACCGACGTTTCGGCGCCGAGGGCGCCCTCGAATACGACTCGATCCGTGACGGAAGGTCCACCGCGTTGTTCTTCGCCGCCGTGACGACGGAGGGCGTCGTCCAGGGAGGTTCCCGCGCGCTGGGGCCGTACGGGAGCGGACGTCAGTCCCACGCCGTCCTGGAATGGACCGACCCCGACATCAGGGCGAGGATCGCGGGGATCCTCGACGCCTACGTCCCCCACGGTCTCATCGAGGTGAAGAGCACGTGGGTGGGCTCGGGCGCGGTGCGCCGATCCGCGCTCAGTGCGGGAGTGGCGCGCACGCTGACCTATTCGATGGAGCTGCTCGGCACGCGGTATCTCGTCGCCACCTCGGCGAGCACGGCGGTGGCCCGCTGGCAGGAGGCGGGAGCGGAGATCGTCGACGAGATCCCGCCCTGCCCCTATCCGGACGACCGCTACCGGACGTACCTGATCGTGTGGGACGTCGAACGGTGCAGGTCGGAACGACGGAGCCGGGAGCTCGAGAAACTCCTCGCATCCGATGGGGCGCCCGGTTTCCCGTATATGTCCTCCCTGCTTCCCCTACGCTCGCTGGGAAGGGGTGACCTGGAGGAATCGGATGGGGAGATGTGATGGCCTCGGAGGACATACCGTGCGCGGCGTTGCTGCTCGCCGAGGACCTCGAAGCGGACATGGCCGTTCTGGAGCAGCTGCGTCGCGACGGCGTGGACCTACGGGATCGACTGGACGACCAACGAGCAGGCCTCGCCGCTCTCGGTGACGACCTCCCTGACGAGGCCCCGCGCTGGGCCTACTATCCCTGGAACCGCATCGCGGTCAGGATCCTGGGCCCTGCCGGATTCGACCGACTCCGGCTCGACCGTAATCGCAACAAGATCACCGCCGACGAGCAGGCGCGCCTGCGTTCCGCGAAGGTGGGCGTCGTCGGACTGAGCGTCGGCCACGCCGTCGCCTACACCCTCGCCCTCGAGGGTGCCTGCGGCGCACTGCGTCTCGCCGATTTCGACACGCTCGAGTTGTCCAACATGAACCGATTGCCCGTATCGATCACGGACCTCGGGGTGAACAAGGCCGTGATCGCGGCGCGGCGTATCGCCGAACTCGACCCCTACCTGCCGGTCGAGGTATGGACCGAGGGCGTCACCCCCGAGACGGTGGGGGCGTTCTGCCGGGACCTCGACGTCGTGGTCGACGAGTGCGATTCGCTCGACGTGAAGCTGCTGATCCGGACGGAAGCGGCGCGGCAACGACTCCCCGTGGTGATGCACACCAGCGATCGAGGACTGCTCGACGTCGAACGATTCGACCTCGACGGCGACCTGCTGCCCTTCCACGGCCTGCTCGGCGACATCGACCCCGAGACACTGCAGACGCTGTCCACCCGCGACAAGGTCCCGTACGTGCTGCGTCTGCTCGACCCGGAGGAGATCTCCGCGCGCATGGCGGCCTCCATGCTCGAGGTCGGTGAATCCTTGGAGACCTGGCCGCAACTCGGAGCCGACGTCGGGCTCGGCGGCGTGACCGTGTCCGCCGCGGTGCGCGGGATCGTCCTCGATCGCCCCGTCGCATCAGGGCGGTGCCGGGTCGACCTCGACCCGCACCTCGACGCCCTCGACGTGCCCTCCGGGGCTTCCGATGTGCCGGACGAGGTCGACGAGCCGGCAGGCACCGAACCGGAGGCGACGGTGCCGGAGACCCCGCCGGACGGGGTGCCGCAGGATCCGGTGGAAGCCGTGATCGACGCCGCGATCCGGGCACCCTCCGGCGGCAACGCCCAGCCGTGGTCGATCGTCGTCGAACCGGACCGTCTGACGTTCGCGCTGGCACCCGAACCGGAACCCGTCCTGATGGACCTGCACCGGCGCGGGAGTCTCGTCGCGCTCGGCGCAGCCCTGCACAACGCGCGGGTGGCCGCGGCGAATCACAAGATCCTGGGGCCGGACACGGTGCTCGATCGTCCCGGCGAACCGGAGCCGGGTGTCCCGCTGGCCCACCTGGAGCTGGGGAGCGACACCGATCCGGATCTCGCGGCGTACCACGCGGGCATGCTCGCGCGCGCGACCAACCGGTCACCCGGTGATCCCCACACCGTCACGGACGACGAACTCGAGGCGATGCACGCGGCCGCCCGCCTCGTCGGCGGACGTATCGGGGTCGTCACCGAGAGCGCCGACATCGCCCGCCTCGCGGAGATCCTCGCGGAATCGGATCGCGTGCGGTATCTCGACAATCGGCTCCGCAGCGAGATGGTCGCCGAGCTGCGGTGGCCGGGCGACCCCGATCCCGACAGCGGAATCGAGGTGGACTCCCTCGGACTCGACACCGCGGAGGCGGCGATGCTCGACGTCGTCCTGCGCGACGACGCCCTCGACCGGCTCGCGGAGTGGGGACTCGGGAGGGGCCTCGGCAAGATGACCCGCGACCGCGTGCTCGGTAGTGCCGGACTCGTCGCGGTGTTCACCGAAGGCCGTTCGCCTGCCGACTACATCCGGGGCGGTGCGGTGGTCGAGAGCGTCTGGATCGCGGCGCAGGAGATCGGTCTGGCCGTCCAGCCCGTGTCGCCGGTCTTCCTGTACGCCGATACGCGAAGCGATCTCGAGCGTCTGAGCCCGAGGCATGTCGACGATCTCGACGCGCTCCGGCAGGATCTGCACGCCGTCCTGAACGTTCCCGAGGGTGGAGGCCTCGCCCTGCTGTTGCGCTTCGGTCGTGCCTCGGCTGCGACGATGCGCAGCCGGCGCCGGAACGACCGCGTGCGACATGTCGGCGATGTCGACGGACTCATCCCTGCTCCTGGCTGACGACGGAGGTGTCATGCCCGGTACGAGAAGAACACTCGAAAGCCTGGTGACGAGGATCGCCGCACGGCTGATGCCCGCGGACGCGGCCTCGCACGTGGAGGTAGTGCGTCTCGTACTCCGGGATCTCGTCGAGCAACTCGGCGTCGACACCTGCTTCCTGAGGTACAACGACCACGAGATCGGGGCGACGATCCTGGTCGCCGAGTGGCCGCCGCGGGAGAACGTGCCCGACCCCGATCCCATCGGTGTGGTCTATTTCCGCGATGCGGACCCCGTCTTCGCGGCCGTGGAGCATCTGAAGGAACCGCTGCTGGCGGGTGCCGGCGGGACGTCGTATCCGGCTGTCGAGTCCCCCGACTACACCGAGCGGGTGTTCGCCGCATCGGGATGGTCGGAGATCTCCATGGTGGCCGTGCCGCTCGTGTCCGGGCAGGTCACGACCGGCGTGCTGGGCTTCGTGAACGAAGGGGGGCGGCCGTGGACCGAGGACGAGGTCAACGCGTTGACGTTGATCGCGGTCCTGCTCGCACAGGTGCAGGCACGCGTCCGGGCGGAGGAAGATCTGCGTAGGGCTGCCTACGAGGACGCCCTCACCGGACTCGCGAGCCGACGCGCTCTGTTCGAATATCTCGACAAGCGGCTCGAACCGGGCGCGGAGGGCCCGGTCGGGTTGCTGTTCCTCGACCTCGATCGTCTCAAGGCGTTGAACGACTTCCTCGGACACGACGCGGCCGACTCGTATCTCTGCCGGATCGCGGACCGTCTTGCGAAGGGCAGCAGGCCCGACGACCTCGTCGCCCGGCTCGGCGGTGACGAATTCGTCGTGGTGCTGGACGGTCCGTCCACGATGGAGGAGGCGATGGAGCGGGCCGAGGTGTACCAGGATGCGGTGGGGGCGTCCGTCGCGCTCGGTAACCGGACCGTCGGGCGCGGCGTCAGCGTGGGTGTCGCGCTCGGGACGCCGGGGGAGGTGAGTTCGGCGTCGCTGCTCAGTCGTGCCGATCAGGCGATGATGGTGGCCAAGCGGCAGGGTGGCAACGGTGTGGGTGTGTTCACCGAGGACATGAACGAGAAGGGCAAGCGCCGCACCATCATCGAGATGAACCTCCGCTCCTCGATCGACGACGAGCACCTGACGCTGGAGTACCAGCCCGAGATCGACCTGCGGACCGGAACGATCCTCGGCGTCGAAGCGCTCGTGCGATGGAATCGTTCACCGCTGGGCGTGCTCCAGCCGGGAGAATTCGTCGAGGTCGCCGAGGCCACCAATCTCGCCGGGGAACTGGGGGAGTGGGTCGTCACGCGGGCCTGTGCGCAACTCGCGGAGTGGAAACGAGAGATTCCCGACCTGCGGATCATCATGAGTGTCAATGTTTCTCCCGTCCAGTTGGTGTCGATGGACTTCGACTCCACGGTGAGATCGGTCCTGCACCACCACGTCCTCGTGGGGTCGGAACTGTGCCTCGAGATCACCGAGAACGTGGTCGTGGGCGACCTCCAGCGCACGAAGGACACCCTCCGCCGGCTCGAGCGGCTGGGGGTGTGGGTCGCGATCGACGATTTCGGGACCGGGTACAGCTCGCTCGGGCATCTCAAGGCTCTTCCCGTCGACACGCTCAAGATCGACAAGGGTTTCGTGCAGAACCTCGAGCACAGCGAGGAAGATCGGGTCATCGTCGATTCCATCGTGGGTCTGGCCTCGTCGTTCGGCCTGCAGGTGGTCGCGGAGGGTGTCGAGACCGTCGGTGCCGTGAAGCAGTTGCTGGATCTGGGTTGCACACGGGCGCAAGGCTTTCTGCTGAGCAGGCCCACCACGCCCGACCGGCTCCGATGGATGCTCCAGGCCGGGAGTGTGCGGTTGCCGTGGAACACGGACACGTGGGCGGCGACGAAGAGTGTGAAGGGCCGACTGCCCCGCTGAAGATGCTAGAAGTCTGTTATTGCGTGAAAAACAATCTCAAGGTACGGTTTGGGAGTCGGGGTAACCGTGACTCCGGACTGGGGTGACCTTGAATGTACAAGCGTGAGAACGACTTCGCGACGGTTCTCGACACGGATTCCGACCGTGACGCACCGGCGACGAAGGCCGGGTCAGGACCGAACGGGGCACGGAAGATCGGATCGACCATCGTGCTCCCCGTGGGCTCGCAGGTCGCGACCGTTCCTCCACCGGTGCGCCGGCCGAGAACCGAACGGCGCTACAGATCGGCGGTGATCGGCTTCGACCTGTTCGCGCTCGTGATCGCCCACGTGGTCGTCACGGTCGGATACCACTCCTTCGACCAGATCGACTCCTGGCGTACCCCCGTTCTCATCGGGGCCGCACTGACGGCGGCGATCGTCTCCCTCGGAATCCAGAAGGCATGGGACGAAAGAATTCTCGGCACCGGCCCCGAGGAGTACCGGAGGGTCGTCCGCGGATACGTCTTCGCTGTCGCCGCACTCGCCGTCGCCGGATACGGATGGGGTACCTCGGCAGGTCAATCCTGGACGTTCGGCTCGCTGCTGATCGCTCTCGTGTTGACCCTGCTGGGACGGACGGTGCTGCGCCGCCACCTCTCGAAGGCCCGCGCGGAGGGCCGATGTCTGCACTCGGTGCTCGTGACCGGAGACGTGGAGGAGGTGCACGAACTGGTCTCCCGGGCCGACTGCCTTCGGCGGGCCGGCTGGCGGGTCGACGGCATCTGCCTCGCCGTCGACCGCAGCGCCGACTCCCTGCCGGTGGCCATCGACGACATCCCCGTGCTCGGCACCGACGAGATCGTCCTGGCCGTCGCCGCGCAACACAACTTCGAGGCCGTCGCGCTCCTACCCTCCGGTCGGTGGCCGCACGCGCGGACGCGCAGACTGAGCTGGGACCTCGAAAGAATCGGTGCCGAACTCCTCATCGCCCCCGTGCTCATGGACGTCGTCGGCCCACGCCTGCACATCTCCCCGCTCGAGGGGCTGCCCCTGCTGCAGATGAGCGCCCCCAGCTACAGCGGCCCGGCCTGGATCGTGAAGAACGTCTTCGACAGGGTCCTCGCGGTGCTGACCCTGATGGCGATCGCGCCGGCACTGCTCGCCGTCGCGATCGCGATCAAGGCCGGTAGCAGAGGACCGATCCTCTTCCGTCAACAACGCGTGGGACGCGGCGGAACGCCGTTCACGATGTACAAGTTCCGCAGCATGGTCGTCGGCGCCGACGAGCACAAGGACGACATCGCCGATCACGACATCGGTGCCGGGGTGTTGTTCAAGGTTCGCGAGGACCCGCGGGTCACCAGGGTCGGCCGCTTCATCCGGCGGTACTCGCTCGACGAACTGCCGCAGCTGTTCAACGTGGTCAAGGGCGACATGTCGCTCGTCGGCCCGCGCCCACCGCTCGAATGCGAGGTCGCCCGGTACGGAGAGGACGGCGCGGCGCGGCGGCTGTTCGTCAAACCGGGTCTGACGGGGCTGTGGCAGGTCAGCGGACGCAGCAATCTGTCCTGGGACGAGTCGGTACGGGCCGATCTGCGGTACGTCGAGAACTGGACCTTCATGCTCGACCTGTCGATCCTGCGCCGCACCATCCGGGCGGTTCTCAGCGGGGACGGTGCGTATTGAGGGAGACCGCTGTCGAGACAGTAGAAACAGAGTCAGAGACAACGGTGGAGTCCGACCCCTCGCGGATTCTACCCTCCGAGGCCGGCGCCGACGATCAGGCGGGATCGTCGGCGCCGGTGCGTCTACATGGGGTTTTCGTCCCGTATGGAATATGGAGGGGTGCCGTCCGATCGAGAACCCCGACGCTGGCTGTGGCCGGTGGTCCTGCTCAGTGCGCTCGTCGCCGTCGTCTTCGTGGCGGTCGAGTCCGCACTGCACTCACCCCGGCGACCGTCCGTCGAGATCCCCGACGGCGTTCCACCGGCTCCCGGTCTGCCCGTTCCGCCCATCGACGTGAACGGTCCCGGCCGCACAGCCGCGCAGCTCGCCGACTGGGCCGAATCGCAGTCCCGCGAACTGGGCATCCCCACCACGGCCCTCGAGGCATACGGGCACGCGGCGGCCGTCCTGGCCGTCGGCACCCCCGACTGCGGCCTGTCGTGGACGACCCTCGCCGGCATCGGGAACGTGGAGAGCAGCCACGGACGGTTCGGCGGCGCGTCCGTCGGATCCGACGGCAGCGTCTCGCCGCCCATCCGAGGTGTCCCGCTCGACGGCACCCGGGGCAACGCCGAGATCCGCGACACCGACGGTGGCCGCCTCGACGGCGACCCGGTGCTCGACCGGGCGGTCGGGCCGATGCAGTTCATCCCCGAGACCTGGGACCGGTGGGGTGTCGACGCGAACGGCGACGGCATCGCCGACCCCGACAACATCGACGACGCGGCCCTGACCGCGGGCCGCTATCTGTGCGCCCGCGGAGGCGACCTGACCACCGCGGAGGGCTGGACGAACGCCCTGATGGCCTACAACCGGTCCACCGAATACCTGATGCTCGTCCGCGACCGCGCCGCCGCCTACGGGGTGGGAGTGCGGCCGTAGACGGTACCGCGCCGGGCCTCGAGCGCGCCTGTGCCTCACACGCAGGTCGCGACCGTTAGGCTGTCCCCAGCGTGCAGACACCGCAGCGTGACAGTCCATCGAAGGAGAATCAGCCAGTGGCCATCATTGAGCAGGTAGGAGCCCGCGAAATCCTCGACTCCCGTGGCAACCCCACGGTCGAGGTCGAGGTGCTGCTCGAGGACGGAAGTTTCGCCCGCGCTGCAGTGCCGTCGGGCGCCTCCACCGGCGAGCACGAGGCCGTCGAGCTGCGTGACGGCGGCGAGCGTTACCTCGGCAAGGGTGTCGAGAAGGCCGTCGAGGCCGTCCTCGCCGAGATCGGCCCGGCCATCATCGGCCTCGACGCCACCGAGCAGCGCACCGTCGACCAGGCCCTCCTCGACGCCGACGGCACCCCCGACAAGGGCCGCCTCGGCGCGAACGCCCTGCTCGGCGCGTCGCTCGCCGTCGCGAAGGCCGGTGCGGAGTCGTCCGGACTCGAGCTGTTCCGCTACGTCGGCGGCCCGAACGCCCACATCCTTCCCGTTCCGATGATGAACATCCTCAACGGTGGCGCCCACGCCGACACGGGCGTCGACGTCCAGGAGTTCATGGTCGCCCCGATCGGCGCCCCGACCTTCAAGGAATCCCTCCGCTGGGGTGCCGAGGTCTACCACTCCCTCAAGTCCGTGCTCAAGAGCAAGGGCCTGGCCACCGGCCTCGGCGACGAGGGCGGCTTCGCCCCCGACGTCGCGGGCACCAAGGCCGCGCTCGACCTGATCAGCGAGGCCATCGGTAAGACCGGTCTGAAGCTGGGCAGCGATGTCGCGCTCGCGCTGGACGTCGCGGCCACCGAGTTCTACACCGAGGGCACCGGCTACAAGTTCGAGGGTCAGAACCGGACGGCGGCCGAGATGGGCGCCTTCTACGCCGAGCTGCTCGGCCAGTACCCGCTGGTCTCCATCGAGGATCCGCTCAGCGAGGACGACTGGGAGGGCTGGGTCGCGCTCACCGAGGAGATCGGCGACAGGATCCAGCTCGTCGGCGACGACCTGTTCGTCACCAACCCCGAGCGCCTCGAGGACGGCATCGTCAAGGGCGCCGCGAACGCGCTGCTCGTGAAGGTCAACCAGATCGGCACCCTCACCGAGACGCTCGACGCCGTCGATCTCGCGCACCGCAACGGCTACAAGACGATGATGAGCCACCGGTCCGGCGAGACCGAGGACACCACCATCGCCGATCTCGCCGTCGCCGTCGGCAGCGGACAGATCAAGACCGGCGCGCCCGCCCGCTCGGAGCGTGTCGCGAAGTACAACCAGCTGCTGCGCATCGAGGAGTCCCTCGGTGACGTCGCTCGCTATGCCGGCGAGCTCGCCTTCCCGCGGTTCTCCGTCGAGGGCTGATCGCCGGCATGAGTCAGCGCGGTAGATCCCGTCCCGGAGCGAGGCGCACCCGCACCGAGGGTGTGTCGGGCGTCCGGCGTCCGGGCCGGGCCCGGCCCACGGGATCTACCGCCCCGGCCGAACACTCGGCCGAGAACGCGGGTGCGCGGCCGGCCGGCCGCGAGGACCCCGTTCATTCGTCGCCCGGTCGCGGCCGCCCCGGTGGTTCGGGGCGAGCCCGCCCCACCCGGGTCGGCGCGCCCCGCGACTCCCGCCGCCCCCGCACCGAACGCACTGTCCTGGGCCTGTCCACCGGCCGCGCCGTGGTGCTCGCCCTCGTCGTGTGCGGTCTCGCCCTCACCCTCGCGGTGCCGCTGCGCACCTACGTGAGCCAGCGTTCCGAAGCCGAGCAGCTCGCCGCCGAACGCGTGCAGCTCGAACAGGAGATCGCGGCCCTCGAAGAGCAGAAGGCCCGCATGGAGGACCCGGCCTGGGTCCGTGCCCAGGCCCGCGAGCGACTGCGGTTCGTCGTCCCCGGCGATATTCCCTACCAGGTGCAACTCCCGGGCGACGCCCCGCCCGAACGCGAGGAGCGCGAACCCGAGCGGCCGACGACCGGCGCCTGGTACAGCGACCTGTGGTTGTCGGTCTCAGAACCGGCACCCGAACCCGAGCCCGAACCCGTGCCGCAGCAGATGCCTGTGGCACCCCCAGAACCAGGAGATGTCCCCGGGTGACCGATCACGTCACGCAAGAAGACCTCGACGCCGTCGCCGCCCAGCTCGGGCGCGAACCCCGCGGCGTCCTGGCCATCGCCTACCGTTGCCCCGACGGTGCGCCCGGAGTGGTGAAGACCGCGCCCAAGCTGCCCGACGGCACGCCCTTCCCGACGCTGTACTACCTCACCGACCCGCGCCTCACGGCTGAGGCGAGCCGGCAGGAGTCGGCCGGGGTCATGAAGGAGATGACCGAGCGTCTCGGTACCGACGAGGAACTGGCTGCGGGCTACCTGCGCGCCCACGAGTCGTACCTGGCCGAACGCGACGCGATCGAGTCGCTCGGCACCGACTTCACCGGCGGCGGCATGCCCGAGCGCGTCAAGTGCCTGCACGTGCTGATCGCGCATTCGCTCGCGAAGGGACCGGGCGTCAACCCGCTCGGCGACGAATCCGTCGCACTCGCCGCCGACGCCGGTCTGCGTGGCACGGCGATCCCCGCCGACTGGCCCACCTACGCCGAGCTGCGTGGAGAAGAACAGTGAGGGTCGCGGGAATCGACTGCGGCACCAACTCCATCCGTCTTCTGATCGCCGACATCGCGGAGGACGGCACGCTCACCGACGTCACCCGCCTCATGAAGGTCGTGCGGCTCGGGCAGGGCGTCGACGCCACCGGACGTCTCGCTCCCGAGGCGATCGAACGCACGCGGGTCGCGCTGGTGGAGTACGCCGACCTGATCCGCGAGACCGGCGCCACCGCGGTCCGCATGGTCGCCACCTCGGCCACGCGCGACGCGAGCAACCGTGAGGACTTCTTCGCGATGACCCGCGAGGTACTCGGTGCCGTGATCCCCGGAGCCGAGGCAGAGGTCATCACCGGCGACGAGGAGGCGCGTCTGTCCTTCGCCGGTGCTGTCGGCGAACTCGACTCCGCGCGTGGTCCTTTCGTCGTCGTCGATCTCGGTGGCGGATCCACCGAGGTAGTTCTCGGCGACGCCGACGGTGTGCACGCCGCCTACTCCACCGACATCGGCTGCGTCCGGCTGACCGAGCGGTGCCTGCACGACGACCCACCGACCGCCGAGCAGGTCGCTGCGGCACGGGAGGTCGCGGCGGACAAGATCCGCGAAGCGCTCGAGCGGGTGCCGGTCGAGCAGGCCCGCACCTGGGTGGGTGTCGCGGGCACCATGACCACCCTTGCGGCGCTCGCCCTCGAACTCGACGAGTACGACTCCGAGAAGATCCACCTGTCGTCGGTGCCGTTCGACCGTCTGCGCGAGGTGTGCGACGGTCTCGTCGCCGCGACCCGCGAGAAGCGCGCGGCGCTCGGCCCCATGCATCCCGGCCGCGTCGACGTCATCGGTGGTGGCTCGATCATCACCACCGTCCTCGCCGAGGAGCTGGGGAGTCGGGCGGGCATCACCGAGCTGGTCGTCAGCGAGCACGACATCCTCGACGGCATCGCTCTCTCCGTCGCCCGCTAGTTCTCCGATCCGTGTAGGTTCCACCCCGATTTCCGGGGCTCGATCCACACGAATCGGCGAATGTGTGGTTGACTGTGTCTCGGTCGAAGTTTTTGTTCGCGTCTTGTCCACGCTCGCAAATCCTTGTTGCGGGCGGTTGGTTCTCCTTTCGGAAGTCACCGCATGTGATGGCGGCCTCGCTCCACCGAACTCTCGGCGGAGCTCGAGTAACACGACAGAAGGAGACAGACATGGCAGAGGGAATCGTGAAGTGGTTCAACGCCGACAAGGGATTCGGCTTCATCGCCCCCGAGGACGGCAGCGCTGACGTGTTCGCGCACTACTCGGAGATCCAGTCGGGCGGCTACCGCAGCCTCGACGAGAACCAGCGCGTGAGCTTCGAGATCGGCCAGGGAGCCAAGGGCCCCCAGGCCACCGGTATCACCGTGATCTGATTCGATCTCCCGTCCCCGCAGGGGATATGAGACGACATCGGGCCCGCCTCGTCATTCGAGGCGGGCCCGATGCATATCCACAGATCGGTCAGAGTGCTCCGCAATCCGACGACGGCGCAACGCCTGCGAAGCGGCCGTCGAGGAAGTCCAGCGCACCCGGCAGGCCGATCACGGCGGCGGTGATGTGATCCGGGCTCGGCACGAGTTCGGTCCGCACCGGCACCCCGGTGTCGCAGTACCTGCGAAGGGTCGTGGAGATCGCATCGAGGGGGATCAGCACGTCGGTCGGTGAATGCCACTCGTACACCGGGGCATTCGGCACCGTCGGGACCTGCTCGACGCTGTTCTCCATCAGCACCTCCTGCACGGTGGGGCTGTCGAGCAGAGCGAGACCCACCGCGGCGTCGGCGACGTCGGCCATGCTGCGACCCGCACCGGCGAGCAGGATCTCGTTGGTGCACGCGTTGGCGATGCGGTCGCGCAGTTCCCGGCCTGCGCCGTTGAGCTGCTTGCTGACCGGCATTCGGTCCGGGTACTCACGTTCGAGGCCGAGGGCGGCAGCCATCGCCAGACCGAAGGCCGGATGGGCGGATTCGCCGAGCTCCCGGGCCATCTCGCCGATGTCCATCGGGACGCCACCGTAGGCGGAGCCGACGATCGGGATCTCGGGTGCGTAGGTCGGGGCGAGTGCCGCGGCCATCGCCGTCGCCATCCCGCCGCCGGAGTAGCCGGCGATGCCGACCGGGCTGTCGGCGAGCCCGAGCGGGGCGTAGCGCTGCGCGGCCCGGATGCCGTCGAGGGTGATCTGCCCGCCGACCTTCGCGGCACCGTAGGCGCTGTTCGGTCCCAGATGGTCGGGAACGGCCAGCGACCAGCCGCGCTGGATCGCGATGAGCAGGCCGGGGGACTCCCGGATTCCTCGCAGCGGGTTCGGCGCGTACAGGGCGGTGGACGGGGCGCACTCGAGCCCGAGCGCGTTGATGATCGCCTGGTACGAGACGAGCGGACGACCTGGCGCTCCACCCTGAGGGGACAGCACGGTCGTCACGGCGGAGATCGGTTCGCCGGCGGAGTTCGTCGACCGGAACTTCAGCTGGACGGCGTCGGTGCCGGGGAATCCGAGCGGCGGCGGAACGACGCGTGCGTCGAGGACGTCACCGGGCTGCCGTTCGGCGATGTCGTCGGGGGTGCTGTAGAAGGAGTCGTTCACGGACGCGGGGTAGACGATGCCCTCGGCCTGTGCGGAGGGTGCGGCCACCAGACTCGGCGTCGCTGCCAGGGCTACGACGGCCACCGCGGTGGCGAGTCGCCCGATCAGTGGTCGTGCGGTCGTGAAGCGCATCCATGATCCTTCTCTTCGAGCCCAGGTCCACCACCCGGCTGTCCGCTGTGTACTTGTCTCCCCGCAGGATGTCGGCCCGAAATCGAGGTGCGTTACAGCCCGGGCGAGGAGCACACTCGAAGTCGGATCCGAGGAGGTCGAGGAGCAATGAGGATCGAACCTTACACCGCCGAACGGCGAAGCGACATCCTCGATCTCTCGATCCGGGCGTGGCGTCCCGTCTTCGAGCTGTACCGACCCGCCGTCCCGGCCTTCGTCTTCGACTCCTTCTATCCGAACGGCTGGGAGGCGAGGCAGATCGACGACCTCGGCAGGGTCCTCGACGACGAACCCGAGTCGGTCCATCTGGCCGTCGACGGCGACGAGCTGCTCGGCTGGGTATCGGTGCGCGTGCACCCGGAGGACAGCATGGGGGAGATCCACGTGCTCGCCGTCGACCCACGTCATCAGCGCAAAGGCGTCGCGTCGACGCTGATGAACCACGCCGACGACCTCGTCCGCGCCGCCGGGATGACGATGATGATGGTCGAGACGGGCGGTGACCCCGGCCATGCCGGCGCCCGCGCCGTCTACGAGGGTGCCGGATACGAACGCTGGCCCGTCGCACGGTACTTCAAGAATCTCGCGCCCCGGCGCGGCGGTGGACAGTCGTGAACGCTAATGTGATCCCCACGCCCCTATAGCCCAATTGGCAGAGGCAGCGGACTTAAAATCCGCCAAGTGTGGGTTCGAGTCCCACTGGGGGCACAGGTCCGGGCTCGCCCCGGTGCATTCGCTACATCGCTTGCCATCCGCTACTGCAATTCGGAAGTTGTCAACCTGTCTGAGACAGAACAGGTGTGTTGATTCCCGTCGGTTGCGGTAACGCCGGCGCTGCCGGTCGACGACGGAACCGCTGCGGATACTTTTCGTGGATCCGGTCGAGACGCTCCTGCCGACGTCGGTGTTCCTCGGCGGCACTGCCGAGAAACACCGACACCGGCGTATAACGTCCCAGCCCGCCGTGCCGGTGCTCGAGCGCATACCGGTTCATGAAGTCCTCGGTCCACCGCCGAGCATGATCGATATCATCGAAACGATCCGGACAGGTCAGGTCGTACTTGATGGTCTTGAACAGAGACTCCGAGAACGGATTGTCGTCACTGACCCGTGGACGAGAGAACGACGACACGACCCCCGCCCCGGCGAGGGCATCGAGCAACAACCCCGACCGCATCGATGCCCCGTTGTCGGCGTGCAGCACGCCCGGCGCCCCGAACGCGGTGAACGCTTCGGTGAACATTTCCACCGCTTTTGCCTTGTCCTCGTGGTACTCGATACGCCACGCCACCGGAAACCGTGAGTACACATCGATCGCCAGATACAACCGAAACAGGTCCTGCGTGCGGGGCCCCTTGAGCGTGGTGATGTCCCACGACCACAGGTCCCCGACGTCGAGGGCCTCGACGACCGGTGTGCGCCGCGACGTCGACGGTCCTCCGGTGCGGCTGCGGCGCCGGTCCCCGGTGAGCTTCTCGGCCCGGGCCACCCGATAGAATGTGACCTCCGAGCAGTCCACCAATCCGTCGTCGAATGAACGCCAATAGATTTGACACACAGACTGATCCGCGTTCTCCTCGGCGAGGATCAACGCGATGATGGTGTCCTTTTCGGCTGGCGACAGCGCCGCTGGTTGCTGCCGCTGTCGCTGCGGGATCGGATCGGTGACCGGCTGATAGTGCCGGTAGTGGTGGGCCCGCCGGTAGTAGCTCGACCGAGCGATTCCCACGAGCGCGCACCCCCGGGTGACGGACGTTCCCGCCTCGGTCAATTCGGTGACGATGTCGGTCAGGACAATGTTCTGCGCTCGAGCCACAGCGCGTACTCGCGTGCGCTCATCAATGCCGGCGGGATCTCGGTGGTCTCGTCGGTCGAGGTCTTGTGGATCCCCTGCAAGAGCTCGAATGCTTTTCCCAGGATCTCCACGGCGGCGTCGCTCTGGGCGACCTTGTCGCGGAGGCGTTCGTTTTCGCGGCGGAGTTTGGCAAGCTCCGCGCGGTCTCGACTATCCAATCGGTCCCTCGCTTTGTCTGCTGCTTCGACCATCGACTTCTGCAAGTGTCCCTCATCGCGGGCCTGCAGCCAGCGGCGGACGGTGCCTTCGGCGAGATTGTTCTCGCGCAGCAGTCGGGTCTTGGCTCCGCGTTCGACGCAGGTGTCCCATCGGCGCAAGAACTCGATCTTGTAGGCCATGGAGAACGCGCGGTGGCCTTGTCGGGTTCGTCCTACGGGGAGGGTGATGAGGTCGGACATCTGTTACTCCGATCCCCGCGTTGGTTGTCAGGATGTCTCACGACCATCCTGACAACCAACGAATTGCCGTAGCGGATGGCGATTCGTGTAGCGGATGGATGGACCACAGCTCGGAGGTGCGCTACGCTTCCGCGGGCATGGCGGTCTCGCCGACCTCGAACATCGCTTCGCGTTCGAGCGCATCGGCTTCCGAGTCCCCGCCGGCCCGCTCGAAGATCCTGCTGACCACCGGGCCGGGCAGAACCGCGGCGACGGTGATGTCGTATCCGGCCGCCTCGACCTCCAGCTTCAGGCACTCGGTCAGGGTCGATGTCGGCGATGGCCACCTTCATGCCCAGCGACGCGCCGTAGCGGGGTCCTTCCCCGACGCCCGAACCATCGCCGGTGACAGCCAGGCCCCGCCTTGTCGGACACATCCGCTACCGTTCTCGCCATCCGCTACGGCAATTGCTGTAGCGGACGACGAATTTTGTAGCGGATGCACCGCCGGTGGGCAGAGCGACCGGCGACTATCCCGAGGGCATCCTCCGCTGATCCCCGTGACGTGACCGGTGCAGGACGTCTACCAGTTCCTGCTCGAGCGCCACGAACTCGCTCGACGCGCACATCTCCAGGGTTCGAGGTCGAGGCAGGTGCACACGCACCTCGTGCTGCACCCGCGTCGGTCGCGGACCGAGGACGACGACCCGATCGGACAGCAACACCGCCTCGCGGACGTCGTGCGTCACCATCAGCACCGTCCAGCGATGCTGCTGCCACACCTGCTGCAACCACAATTGCATCTCGGTGCGGGTCAGCGAATCCAGTGCGCCGAACGGCTCGTCGAGCAGGAGCACGTCGCGTCCCTGCAGCACCGTGCGTGCGAGCGACGCGCGTTGACGCATACCGCCCGACAGTTGGTGCGGCGCAGCGTCCTCGAAGCCGGCCAGGCCGAAGGTCGGCAGCAGTTCGCGGGCGCGGGCGCGAGCGTCGGATCGCTGTACACCCTGCACCTCGAGTCCGAGTGTGCAGTTGTCGAGCACCGTCCGCCAAGGGAACAGCAGATCCTTCTGCGGCATCAGCGCGACCCCCCCGGGTGCTGCGGGGGAGTCGCCGACGAGAACCTCTCCGGTGTCGGGTTGTTCGAGCCCCGCGACGATCGAGAACAGCGTCGACTTGCCGCACCCGCTCGGCCCGATGAGGGACACGAATTCACCGGGTTCGACGGAACAGTCGATGCCGTCGATCACCGCCCGGTCGCCGTACGCCTTGTGGACCGAGGTCACCGTCACCGCACTCATTTCGCCCCCTTCGTGAGTGCCCACGGCGCGACCACCCGTTCGACGACGTAGGTCAGCGAGTACAACGTGAGCGACAGAACGGCCGTCACCACCACGGTTGCGAGCACGAGATCGGTGCGGAACGAATTCTTCTGTGTGCTCATGTAAATGCCCAGACCGGATGTCGCGCCGACGTATTCGGCGAACACCGCCCCCACTACGGCGTAGGTGATCCCGATCCGCAGGGCGGTGAAGAAGCGGGGAAGCGCGGACGGCAGGCGCACGTAACGGAACTGCTGCCACCGCGACGCGCCCATGCTGCGCAGCAACGCGCCCGCCTCGCGGTCGGCCGCCGCGAACCCTTCGAGCAGTCCGATCGCGACGGGGAAGAACGTCACGAGCGCGATGACGAGAATCTTCGGCAGTAGTCCGAATCCGAACCAGATGATCATCAAGGGTGCGAGCGCGATGATCGGCAGGGTCTGCGACACCACGAACAGCGGCACGAAGGCCCGTCGCAGCCACGGCGAGAAGTCCACGGCGATCGCGAGGGTCCACGCGAGGGCCAGCGACACGGCGAACCCGACGAGCGTGACCTGCAGTGTGGACCAGGCGTGCCCGGCGATGTCGACGCGATGCGCCCACCCCTGCGTGAGAACGCGTGCGGGGGAGGGCAACACCTGCGGGCGGATACCGCTCACCACGACGTACGTCTGCCAGATCGCGACCAGCGCCCCGGCGACGAGCAGGGCGGGAAGGAGTCGACGTGCGCGGCCGGTGCTATCGGACTTCGAGGTAGTCATCGGTGACATAGGTCGACCAGTCGGGCTCGGTCGTCAACGGGCTGCCGTCGGGTCCGGACAGCAGGCCGTTCTCGTAGAGGAACCGGGCATAGCCCGACCATTTCCTGGCGTCGAGGACCCCGACGGCGCCGGAGGCGTCGCGCATGTACTCGGCGGCGAGCATGCGCTGGCTCTCGTAGACGAGTTCCTCGTCGGGGAAGGCCCCGGGGTTCGCCTCGATCAGGGCCCGGGCCCCGCGGTCGGGATCGTCGGCGGCGATCCGGTAACCCTGGTGCAGCGCCTGCACGAAAGCGCGTGCCTGCTCCGGGTTCTCCGTCATCCAGTCCTCGTTGCCGTCGACGACGATCGCGTACGCGTCGGGGAAGCCGTAGTCGGTGAAACCGAAGTACCGCATGGGCAGGCCGCGGTGCTCGGCCTCGAGGCCCTCCCACGCCAGGTACGACACGGTGAAGTCGGCGGTCGACGAGTAGACGGCCTCGTACGACGACGTCCCGAGCGTCACATTCTCGAACTCACCGCGACCACCGTCGTTGCGGATCACCTCGGCGAGCATCTCGTCCTCACCGGGGTTCGCGAAGCCCGCGAAGGTCTTGCCGTCGAGATCCGCCGGCCGCGTGATCTCGGCGTTGTCGGCCCGCACGGCGATCCCCGTCGCCCAGTGCTGCAGCGGTGCGAGGACCGCGACGGTCCGGGAACCCGCAGCTCTGGCGATGGTCGATGTGGCGTGCGTGGAGATCCCGAACTCGGCGCTACCGGCGTCGACGAGGGTGTCGGGGGTCGCGTTGTTGTACGGCAGGATCTCGACGTCGAGACCCGCATCGGCGAACAGACCCTCCTGCTGCGCCACGTACAGGCCGGTGTGATTGGTGTTGGGCGTCCAGTCCAACGCGAATCGGATGGTGTCGCTCCCGGAATCGGACGAGCACCCGACGACCGCGGAGAGTGCGGCGACGAGGGTGAGCAGTCCGGCGAGAGTCCGCCGCGCCTTCACTGCGCGGGCAGGGGACGGATCGATGTGGGTACAGGCATGGTCATGTCGGGACATCCCTTCGTCAGCATTACCTGATCAGGTTCGACGGGTGTGATCTCAGCCCCGCTCGTGCGGAGCACCCCGTGTCACGGGCGACCTTAGCACCATGCCCTCCTGGGACCACCGGGACGGGAGCAGAACGGAAGATGTGACCCGAAGTTACGCAAAAGTCCAGGTCAGGGTGTCACCCTCACATTTCACCCGTAACGGAAGGGTCGAAGGTCCCGACTCTTCGAGTGATGGTCCCTGTCACCTCCCCCGAACGGCAGGCCATCGGTCTGCGCACGCCTCCCCCTTGCGTGGACGATGAAGGGCCCGTCGGTGAACTCCGACGGGTCCTTTCTTCTGCCGTTTCCGTAGACCCGACTCCCGCAACGGTGTTCAATACGCACGAACCGATCGGGGGATGGGATGCGCGCAAGGATGGGCGCAGCACTGGCTGCGGCGGTGATGGGAAGTGTGCTCACGGCATCGGTGGTGTCGGCAGAGCCGATCGGACACATCGCTTCGGAGCCGATCGGACGCACCGCGTCGGAGCCGACCGGACGCACCGCGTCGGAGCCGACCGGACGCACCGAAATGCCGTACACCTCGTCGGCGCCACTGGCCGGCGAGGTGCTCGGGTCCGTGGTGTCGATACCCGCGCCGCTGCCGGCGGAAGCGGGACCGCGACCCGCCGCGTGCGACCGGTTGTCGTATCTGCGGTGGCGGTCGGCCGACGGACCGGAGAGTTCGGCCGACGCCGACCGGATCCTCGTCGCCCAGCCCGGGATCTTCGAGGGAGCGGGCGCGTTCGAGAGCGTCGCGCGCAACACCGTCGTCGCGGCCGCGGCCCGTGGTGCCCATGTCGAGTTCTGGGCACTCGACCGGCGATCGAACTGCCTCGAGGACCACACCGGTACCCGGGCGGCGCTGCGGACGGGTTCGCTCGACACCGCGACCGACTACTACTTCCGCGGTGCTGAAGTGGACGGGCGACGATTCGCCGGCCATGCGAGCGGCGCCGACGTCGCGTGGCTTTCGCAGGTCGGACTCGAGCAGACGCTGCGCGACCAGTACGACCTGTTGCGTCACGAACTTCCCGACCCGGAACTGCGGAAACGGAAAGTGTTGTGCGGCGGACATTCTCTCGGTGGTTTCATCACCGGCTACTTCGCGGAATGGGACTTCGACGGAGATCCCGCCACCATCGACGACGCCGGTTACAACCAGTGCGGCGGGTACTTCGCGCTCGATACGGTGATCAGAGCCGGAGCGCCCTTCCCCGGCCGGGGCGCGCTCCCGGATCTGCCCGACACGGTGTCCGCTCCGCTCGATGCGCTGTCCGGATCGATCTCCACTGCGTCGCCGGTGCTCGCGCTCCCCGCGGTCATCAACCCGGAGACGACGAATCTGCTCGCACTCACCGGGCTCGCGGCACGGCTCGACCCGGACGGCATCGACGGCATCGTCCCGCGCATGCCGGACAACCCGAACATCGACTGGACGTTGCGCACTCTGCTGGCGAGGGATTACGCGATGTTCGCGACGGGCGACCCGGACGTGCGGACGTTGAACGCGACCAACGAGGCGGTGCTCGGCGCGATCCTCGACGACAATTCGCAACCGCTGGGGTTCCTGCAGGCGAGCGTCGGATTCATCACCGGGGCACCCGTGCGCGACAAGCTGTTTCCTGTTCCCGCCACGCCGGAGGTGCTCGGGTCGGGATTCTTCGGCGATGCGCTCAAGGCGTCGCCGGCGGTCTTCGCGGATCCGGGAGTCGTCTACCGGTGGCTCGACTACGACGAGGTGAGCACTGGAGCGTCGTCACCCGACGAGGCGCGGTACACCGATCAGGGGAACGAGGTGACGTCGATCGCGGAGCTGGCGCGGAATCTGTCGGAGCCACCACTGGATTTCACCGAGTGGTACTTCCCGTCGAGGCTTCCGTTCGACCTCGCATCGGCGACCCGCTTCGAAGGTCATCTCCACCGCGACGGTGTCACGCGCAATCCTGTGGTGACGCTGGTGGCGAACGGAGGTATCTCGTTGCCCGAGACGGATCATCCGAACGAACGCAGGTGGATTCTGCCCGGATACAACCACCTCGATGTGCTCACGGCGGCCGCCGATCAGAACGACGGGCGGCCCGAGCAGGTGTCGCAGGCGCTGGCCGACTTTGCAGCCGACCGAGGCGGAAGCTTCACAGTCGGATGAGGCGGGATCAGGCGCCGCGCGCGGAGAAGATCGAGGTGTAGTCGTGGGGGCCGCTCACTTCGGCGACAGCGGTGACGGGTTCGGTCTCGGCGTCGGCCTCCGGAGTGGTGGGCGCGAGGAAGAGAGGATTGTCGAATTCTTTGTTCTGGCTCATGGCCGTCCTTTCGGGTGCGGCCGGGTAGACCCCGGCCGTCGGGCAGTGCGAAGAAGAGGGGCCGCGGTACACGCGGCGGGGAACTCTCACGTCCGGTTCGGAACCTTCGGGCACTGTGGTGCGAGGTTGCTCATCATGTGCGAGCCGAACGATGACTCCACCCTACACCAGAAGGTTCGCGCGACGTTTGACCGGCGAGTCGCGTGGGAAGACACTCGGCATGGCTACCTACAGAGTGATCGACCCGACCGGGAACGTCGTGGATACCAAGGAAATCGAGAGCGCGGACGACGCGCACGCCTGGTTCGTTGACCAGCGCGCCGACAACAGCGAACTCGGCTGGCGCATGGAGGCGCAGAACGAGCAGGACGGCACCTGGCACTTCTTCGACGACACCGAAGGCACCTCCTCGAAGTAGTCCCGGCAGCACCCCGTGAGAGCGGGGTGCTGCACGCACCGGCACAGCTCGGTGCGGTACCCGGACGAACGACGCGGTGCCGAGCACCTCCACGACGCGGTGCCGAGCACCTCGACTGTGCGGTGCCAAGCACCTCAACAGCGCGGTGCCGGTAGTCGCAACTACCGGCACCGCGCAGTTCAGGGGCTACTTCTTGAAAGCGTCCTTGACGTTCTCGACGGCATCCGAGACCTTGTCGCCTGCCTGCTTCAGACCGCTGGAGGTCTGATCGCCGCGACCCTCGGCTTCGAGATCACGATCGCCGGTCGCCTGACCGGTGTTCTCCTTGATCTTGCCGCCCGCTTCTTCTGCCTTGTGCTTTGCCTTGTCGACGAAGTCGGCCATGGGGTCCTCCTGTGTCATCGAACGTTGCTCTGACGGAGTACCCGGCCCGAACAGCCTGAAACCGAACACGACCGACTCGTCCGTGTCAGACTTCGACACAGACAGCCAGGAGGAGACCGATGTCGCATCCCACCAACTCCGGTCCCGAGAACAACGACCCGATCGGGGACGCGCCCGACGCCGATCCCGAACTCGTCCGCGACGGGCCGGTGCAGCGCCGGCGTTCGGCGGGTGCGGTGATCGCTGCCGTCGCGGTGGTCGTCGTGATCGTCGTGCTGCTCGTCGTCTTCCTCTGAACAGAGCCGTTCACCGAGCAACGCGGGTTCACAACCAGTCGCGGCGCTTGAACAGCACGTACAGCACGATCGCCGACACGACCATGATCCCGACCCCACTCATCAGTCCCCACGCCTCGCCTACTCCGGGATAGGGCACGTTCATCCCGTACCAGCCGGTGACGGCCGTGGGGACGGCGATGATCGCGGCCCATCCCGTCAGTTTCTTCATGACGATGTTCAGGCGCGCGTCCTGCAGCGACAGGTTCGTCTCGAAGACGGTGTTCACCATCTCGCGCAGCGAGTCGGTCCACTCCGCAGCACGCATCACGTGGTCGTAGAGGTCGTTGTAGGAGCTGTCGAGCTCGGGGTGGTGGTTGCTCTCGGCGCGGGTCCGCAGGACGGCGTTGACGACCTCGCGCATCGGCAGCACGACCCGCCGGAGCTGCACGAGTTCCTTGCGGAGCCGGTAGACGCGTCGCTGGATCTGCCGGGTGGAGGCACCGTCCTCGAAGAGGCAGTCCTCGAGGTCCTCGGCGGCGTCGTCGAGTTCCTGGATGGTCTCGAACTGCCCGTCGACGACCGTGTCGAGCAGGCCGTGGATCAGCGCACCCGGCCCGTACTGCAGCAGGTCGGTGTTCTCGTCCCACCTACGTACCACCTCGTCGATGTCGAACGGAGTGCCGCGGCGAACGGTGACGATGCCGTGGGGCAGGACGAAGGCGGAGATCCGCGTGGTGCGAAGCCGGGACTCGTGCGCCTGATCCGCGTCCTCGGAATCCGGAAACAGGTGCGTCGCGTAGACCGTGAGGAAGGTATGGGTGGCGTAGCGGGTGGCCTTCGTGCGCTCGCCGTGTGCTAGCGAATCCTCGACGGCATGCGGGTCGAGGTTCCATTCCTCGGCGAGTTCGAGCAGAGCGGCGTGTTCGGGATCCCACAGATCTACCCAGACCAAGGCCTCGGGATCGGCGAGATGCTCCGAGACAGCGGACAGCGGGAAACCTTCGTCGACGAGTTTCCCGTGGGCCCACCGCCGGGTCCGGATGGAGTTGTCGTATCGGTCCGTCACCTCGGCAGGATCCCCGCAACATGCGGTGTTCACACCACGTCTCCGCCGTGGGGGTTCACACCACGTCCCGCCGCGGGGGTCACACGACAGGACGATGCTCGGTGTTCACCAATCGCAGCACCTCGTCGACGAACCCGAGGTCGATCCGTGGCCGAACGTCCGGCCACAGACCCTGCTCGATCCGCGCCCGCATCGAGGTGAGCGTGGCGATCACATGTGGTCCGCCGTCGGTCAGATAGCGCACCATCCCGCGCGCCGCGCACGCGTCGACCACGACGGCCAGGGTCTCCTCGGCCTCCTCGATGCGCCCGGCCGCGTGCAGGCAGGAGGCGAGCAGACGGTGGGCCTGCAGGTGGGCGCGGGGACGCGAGGCGGTGCGCTGCACCCACATCCGCGCCCAATCGACGGCCTGCTCCGCTGCCTCGGGCTCCCCGCTCTCGCTGAGCAGCCGGATCGCGGTGGAGTCCTCGATCTGGAGGGTGATCTCGACGGTTCCGTCCGGGTGGGGTGTGGTGTTCTCCGGCATCGTGCGCGTCGAAGGGCCGGGGGTGGTGATCCCGAGCCGGACCCGTTCGTTCTCGATGCGTGCCCGCAGGCGTGGCAGGTCGTGCAGCGCCGCCACCCGCAGTCCTTCGGCGAGCAGGGCGACGGCTGCCTCCCGGTTGCCCTGCAACATCTTCAGGCGCGCAGCGGTACCGAAGCGAGCGATGAGGAAATCCGTTCCACCGCCTTCTATTCCGAGCAGGTTGCTCTCGTCGAGCAGTGCTTCGGCCTCGGCGATCCGTCCCTGTTCGTAGAGCAGCTCTCCGAGCATGGCAGCGGCGAGACGCCCTCCGTGGGTGTGGATCCCGCCGTTGCGTCGCGCTCGGCGCAGCGCTGTGCGGAAGTACTTCTCGGCCGCGGCGACGTCGAGTCGTTCGTTCGCCGCGATGCCGCACAGGCACTGACCGTAGATCGACGCGAACGGTCCGCGGGTCTCGCGGTGGTAGGGCTCCGCCCATTCCTGCCGCCCGATCGCGGAGGCGAAGTCGAAGCGGAAGATGTCGGCGTACGAGGCGAAGTCGGCTGCGGCCGCCACCACCCACGGGTGCACGGAGGTCGGATTCTCCAGGCACGGCGCGATGAGCTCGTAGATGCCGTCGATGCGGTCGGAGTTCATCAGGATCGACGCCTCGACGGCATCCGCCTCGATGCGCAGTGCTTCGACGTCGTAGCTGTCCGTCACCCCCCGGTCGAGCAGTTCCCGTACCGCCGCGAGGGTTCTGCGACACCGGTCCAACCGCAGCAGCGCACTGTTCGCCCAGGCCTGCGTGAGCAGCAGGCGCGGATCGTTCGCGACGGCCCGCGGCGGCAGTTTGTCGATCAGGGCGAGCAGCGTGGCGATGTGACCGTGCTCCATCAGGTACATGCCGTCGTCGGCGAGCAGGTCGACGGCGAAGTCGGTGTCGTTGGCGGCGAGGGCGTGGTCGACGGCCTCCTGCAGCATGCGGTTGCGGGCGAACCAGTCGGCGGCGGTGCGATGCAGATCCGCGACCTTGTCGGGATGGTCGCGTTCGAGACGTCGCCGCAGGAAGTCGAGGAACAGGTGGTGATAGCGGAACCACACGCGTTCGTCGTCGACGTGCCGCAGGAACAGGTCGCGTTCCTCCGCCTCCTCGAGCATCGCCTGGCTGCGCGGATCGCCCGTGAGTGCCGCGGCGAGGCCGCCGCTGATCGATTCGGTGATGCTGGTCGCGAGGAGGAATTCGTACATCCGGGGTTCGAGACCGGCCAGCACGTTGTCGGCGAGGAACTCACCGATCGCGTGGTGCCGGCCGGTGATGTTCTCGATGAGCCATGACGGATCGTCGCTGTCGCGCAACGACAACGACGCGAGCTGCAGGGCTGCGGCCCACCCCTCCGTGGTGCGGGTGAGATCCTCCACGTCCTCGGGGTCGAGGTCTATCCCGCCGATGTCGCGCAGGAAGGCGTTCGATTCGTCCACCCCGAACCGCAGTGCCGTCGAATCGATCTCGACCAGCTCGTCGCGAACGCGCATGCGGCTGAGCGGAAGTCCGGATCGGTTGCGGCTCGTCACCACGAGCTGCAGGTGATGGCATCCGCGGTCGAGCAGGAACTCGAGAGCGGCGACGGTCTCCGTCGACGTGACGCGGTGCCAGTCGTCGATCACCAGCGTCGCCGCGGTGTCGGTGCGGTGCAGCTCGTCGATGAGCGTGCACAGCACGTACCGTTCGGCCTCGTCGCCGTGCGCGTCGAGGATCTGGCCGAGCTCGCGCGCAAGCACGGGCCGGATCTGTTTCATGGCCTCGACGAGGTGCGCGAGGAACCACAGCACGTTGTTGTCGTCGCTGTCCACCGTCAACCACGCGACCGGCACTCCCTCGGCGGCGAGAACGGTGCGCCACTGCGCCGCGAGGGTGGACTTGCCGAAGCCGGTGGGGGCGTGGATGGCGATGAGACGGCGCCGTCCGCCGGCCCGCAGGAACGAGATCAGACGACTGCGTTCGATCAGGGGACGGGACGTCGAGGGCGGCCGGAACCTGGTCGACGGTGCGGTGGACGGACCGGTGCGTCCCGAGACCGTGGACGACCGGCCGGAGACCGTCGAGGCCGGCCCGGTGAGCGGTGGCGCCGAGCGCGGCGGGAACGGGCCGGACGGCGGTGATCCGGGCAGCGCCATCTCGTCGATCGGCAGGTTGTGGGCGCGTTGGACGTCGCGGAGCAGATCACCGAACTCGGCGGCCGTCTGCGGCCGGTCCTCGGCATCGGTCGCCATGCCGCGCTCGAGGGTCTCGCACACGTCGTCGGGGATGCCCTCGCCGCGCAGGTCGGGGACGGGCTCGGAAGTGATGCGCACGAACTGCGCGACGATCTTCTCGCCCTCCTTCCGCTCGAAGGCGGCGTGACCGGTGATCGCCGCGAACAGGGTCGCGGAGAGGCCGTAGACGTCGGCGGCCGGAGTCGGGGCATGACCGCGCAGCACCTCCGGTGCCGTGAACGCGGGGGAACCGGTGATCTCACCGGCAGTGGTGCGGAAGCCGCCGCCGACGCGGGCGATACCGAAATCCGTCAGCTGCGGTTCGCCGTACTCGGTGAGCAGGATGTTGCCGGGCTTGATGTCGCGGTGCAGGACGTCGGAACGATGCGCCGTCTCGAGTGCACCGGCGACCCTCACCCCGATCCGGACCGCCTCCGGCCAGGTGATCGGCCCGTGCCGCCGGATGCGGGTGTCGAGAGAGTCGTGCGGGTGATAGTGCATCACCAGATAGGGCAGGCCCGTGTCCGTCGCCCCGGCCTGCAGCACGGTGACGATGTTGGGGTGGCCGGAGAGCCGCCCCATCGCGCGTTGCTCGCGCAGGAAGCGTTCGAGATCGGCGGGTTCGGGGGAGCGGCGCAGCACCTTCACCGCGACGTCACGGTCGAGTTCGGCCTGCCGGCAGCGGTAGACCACACCGAAGCCGCCGCGGCCGATCTCCACGGCGTCGGTGAAACCGGCATCGTGCAGCGCGCGCACGATGTCGGTCTCTGCGACGTCGACAATCGGCGCGCGCTGAGTGGCGGCCGGATCGTTCTCGGTCATCGGCGCAATCACCTCGGGAAGCCGTTTCCCCAGGATAGTCTCGAAATGTGCACGCCCGCTGCAGATCGTGCGTCGCCCCTGGTCTAACGTGGTCCGGCCGGACCACGGTGCCTCACCGGGAACGGACGAAACGACACTGCGACCAGAAGTGGGACATAGATGAAGAAGACTCTCGCGGCGCTGTTCGGTGCAGGTGTGGTCCTGCTTGCGGCGGCGTGTGGATCCTCGGACGGATCCGACTCGGCCGAGGAGACCACCACCACGACGAGCACCTCGGCTTCGGCGGAGGCCGGCACCTCGGGCACCAGCGTCGAACTCGGCAAGAGCTACGAGGAGAACTGCGAGGCTCTGCTGCCCTACCTCGACGAGCTCGAGGGGTGGGGCCAGGACCGCGCGGCAGCGGCCCAGGCCGTCGCCGACGCCCAGCAGCAGCTCCCGGCCTGGCAGGATCTCAGCGAAGAGGAGCAGGCCGACACCCTGCGTGCCATCGAGAACGCCGGAAAGGGCGAGTGCTGACGGTCGAGTGTTGATCGACGAGTTGTACGACAGGTTGAGGCGCTTCCCGGATGTGGAAGCGCCCAACCTGTTCGCCGTCGACGGGGCCGATCGCCTGCTCCTCGACGAAGCCGCCCCCGCACTGGAATCCGCAACGCCGGGCACGATCGTGGTCGTCGACGACCAGTACGGTGCCCTGACCCTGGGTGCGGCCGTCCGGTTCGGCGCGGAGCGGATCCGGGTGCATCAGGACTCGGTGGTGGCCGAACGCGCGCTGGCTGCGAACGCCGAACGTGAGGATCTCACCGACCGCTATCGTTCCTGCGGACTCGACGCGGACCTGCTCGCCGGTGCCCGAGTGGTACTGCTGCGTCTTCCCCGTTCGCTGTCGGCGCTCACCGAGATCGCCGAGACCGTGGCCCGCCACGCCGACCCCGAGGTCGTCGTGTTCGCCGGTGGCCGCGACAAGCACATCAGCCTTGCGATGAACGACGTCCTCGGTGCGTCCTTCGCCGAGGTCCGCGCGTCGCGGGGACGGCAGAAGTCGCGGGTGCTCACCGCGCGCGGAGCAACACCCGGACCGGCCTCCTATCCCGTCCGTGAGCGGCTCGACGAACTCGACCTCGCCGTCGTCGCGCACGGGGCCGCCTTCGCCGGCCCGCGTCTCGACATCGGCACCCGCTTCCTCCTCGACCACTTCCCGAACCTCGACCTGCCTCGTAGCGACACGGACGAGCAGCTCGCGGTGGACCTCGGCTGCGGCACCGGCATCCTCGCCGCGATGCTCGCCCGGCAACTGCCCGACGTTCGCGTGATCGCGACCGATCACTCCGCCGCCGCCGTCGCCTCCGCCGCGGAGACTGCCACCGCGAACGGACTCGCCGACCGGATCGACACGCTCCGCGACGATGCCGCGAGCTCGATCGTCGCCGGGTCGGTCGACCTCGTGGTGTGCAATCCGCCCTTCCACATCGGCGCCACCGTGCACACCGGCGCGGCCCACAAGATGTTCGACGCCGCAGCCCGGATCCTTCGCCCGGGAGGACAGATGTGGACGGTCTACAACCGCCACCTCGACTACCGCCCCGCGCTGTCGGGCATCGTCGGGCCGACCCGCGTCGAGGGCCGCAACCGCAAGTTCACGGTGACCAGGTCGGTACGGAGCCGGTAGAGTCCGATTAGTCCGAGCTTTCTCGACGAAACGGGAACTCGTGAGGTCACTGCCTCGTTGAACGGACAGAAGCGACCACGAGAAGGGAAGTGCACGGTGCGCACCACCAGTAACCCGGTGTTCCGCAACCTGCCCAAGCAAGAGGGCGGCGGATACGCCACGTTCGGCTCTGCGACGGCAGGCGCCGCGCAGGCCACCCAGCAATTCGGTCAGCCGCAGACGGATCCGTGGGCACGCCCCACCGACCAGCGGACGATGACCATCGACGACGTCGTCACCAAGACCGGCATCACGCTCGGTGTGCTCGCCGTCTCGGCACTCATCTCCTACGTGCTGGTCAACTCCAACGTCGGCCTGGCAGCTCCGTTCGTCATCGGCGGCGGTCTGATCGGTCTCGTCCTCGTGCTGGTCGCGACGTTCGGCCGCAAGATGGACAACCCGGCGATCGTCCTCGCCTACGCGGTCGCGGAAGGCTTCTTCCTCGGCGCGCTGTCGTTCATGTTCACCGACATCACGTTCGGTGGCGCCGGCGGCGCGACCCTGATCGCGCAGGCCGTCCTCGGCACCTTCGGCGTGTTCTTCGGCATGCTCGTCGTGTACCGCACCGGCGCCATCCGCGTCACGCCGCGCCTGACCCGCATGATCGTCGGCGCCCTCGTCGGTGTCCTGGTCCTGGCGCTGGGCAACCTCATCGCCGGCTTCTTCATCGACGGTGGCCTGGGCCTGCGCGACGGCGGCCCGATCGCCATCATCTTCAGCCTCGTGTGCATCGGCATCGCGGCGTTCAGCTTCCTGCTGGACTTCGACTCCGCCGACCAGCTGATCCGCGCACAGGCCCCCGAGAAGGCCGCTTGGGGCGTCGCCCTCGGCCTGACCGTCACCCTGGTGTGGCTGTACGTCGAGATCCTGCGACTGCTCAGCTACTTCCAGAACGACTAGCAGTACGCCACGAAGACCCCGGACCACGGTCCGGGGTCTTCGTCGTTTCGCAGAGGTCGTTTCGCAGGGGTGTTTTCCCAGGGGGTGTACACCGTCCCCCTGCCGGAAAGCCGCGACGTGGGAACATGGAGTCATGCGCATTGCGGATTCCGTCATCGACCTCATCGGAAACACCCCCCTCGTCAAGCTCAACACGGTGGTGAAACCCGGATCGGGGCTCGTAGCGGCGAAGATCGAATACCTCAATCCCGGCGGAAGCTCCAAGGACCGCATCGCGGTGAAGATGATCGATGCGGCCGAAGCGTCGGGTGAACTGAAGCCGGGCGGGACGATCGTCGAGCCCACCTCCGGCAACACCGGCATCGGCCTGGCCCTGGTCGCGCAGCAGCGCGGCTACAAGTGCGTGTTCGTGTGTCCCGACAAGGTCGGCGAGGACAAGCGCAACGTGCTGCGGGCCTACGGTGCCGAGGTGGTCGTGTGCCCGACCGCGGTCCCGCCGGAGCACCCCGACAGCTACTACAGCGTCTCCGACCGTCTCGCCCGTGAGCTCCCCGGTGGCTGGAAGCCGAACCAGTACTCCAACCCGGGTGGCCCGGCGAGTCATTACGAGACCACCGGCCCGGAGATCTGGAACGACACCGACGGCAAGATCACGCACTTCGTCGCGGGCGTCGGCACCGGCGGCACCATCTCGGGCACCGGCCGGTACCTCAAGGAAGTCTCCAACGGTGCAGTGAAGGTCGTCGGCGTCGACCCCGAGGGCTCGGTGTACTCGGGCGGCACCGGCCGGCCGTACCTCGTCGAGGGTGTCGGTGAGGACTTCTGGCCCTCCGCCTACGACCCGTCGATCCCCGACGAGATCATCGCCGTCTCCGACGCCGACTCGTTCGAGATGACCCGTCGCCTCGCCCGCGAGGAAGGCCTGCTCGTCGGCGGCTCCTGCGGCATGGCCGTCGTCGCCGCACTGCAGGTCGCCGAGCGTGAGGGCCCCGACGCGGTCGTCGTCGTGCTGCTGCCCGACGGTGGTCGCGGCTACATGTCGAAGATCTTCAACGACAAGTGGATGGCCAGCTACGGCTTCCTGCGCGCCCCGCTCGACGGCAAGCCCGACGACTCCACCGTCGGCGACGTGCTGCGCGGCAAGAGCGGCGACCTGCCCGACCTCGTGCACACCCACCCGTCCGAGACGGTGCGCGACGCCATCGAGATCCTCCGTGAGTACGGCGTCTCGCAGATGCCGGTCGTGGGTGCCGAACCGCCCGTCACCGCAGGTGAGGTGGCCGGTTCGGTCAGCGAGCGCGAACTGCTCAGCGCCGTCTTCGAGGGTCGCGCGAATCTCGCCGATCCGGTCGAGAAGCACATGAGCCCGCCGCTGCCGAACATCGGCGTGGGCGAGTCGATCGACTCCGCCACGAAGGCGTTCGGCGACACCGACGCGCTCATGGTGATCGACGACGGCAAGCCCGTCGGCGTCATCACCCGCCACGACCTGCTCGGATTCATCTCTCAAGGCCGATAGGACACAGATCTCCATGACAGACCAGAACCAGCACGGTTTCGCGACCCGCGCCATCCACGCCGGGTACGAGCCCGACCCCCAGACCGGTGCCGTCAACGTGCCGATCTACGCGTCGTCGACCTTCGCCCAGGACGGCGTGGGCGAGATGCGCAACGGCTTCGAGTACGCCCGCACCGGCAACCCCACCCGTCGTCCCCTCGAGGCGAACCTCGCCGCGCTCGAGAACGGCACCTACGGCCGGGCGTTCGGCTCGGGCATGGCCGCCACCGACTGCCTGCTCCGTTCGGTGCTGCGTCCGGGCGACCACCTCGTCATCCCCAACGACGCCTACGGCGGCACCTTCCGTCTCATCGACAAGGTGTTCACGCAGTGGGGGATCGAGTACACCCCGGCCGCGATCAACGACGCGGACGAGGTGCGCGCGGCCGTGCGCCCGAACACCAAGCTCGTGTGGGTGGAGACGCCCACCAACCCGCTGCTCAACATCGGCGACATCTCGGCGCTCGCCGACATCGCGCACGAGGGTGGTGCCAAGATCGTCGTCGACAACACCTTCGCGTCGCCCTACCTGCAGCAGCCGCTCACCTTCGGCGCCGACGTCGTGCTGCATTCGACCACCAAGTACATCGGTGGTCACTCCGACGTCGTCGGTGGCGCGCTGGTGACGAACGACGAGGAGCTCGACGCCGCCTTCGCGTTCCTGCAGAACGGTGCGGGCGCCGTGCCGGGCCCGTTCGACGCCTTCCTCACGCTGCGCGGCATCAAGACGCTCGCGGTGCGGATGGAGAAGCACTCGGACAACGCCGAGAAGCTCGTCGACTTCCTGTCGGGACACTCCGCCGTGACCAAGGTGCTGTACCCGGGCCTCGAATCGCATCCGGGCCACGAGTACGCGGCCAAGCAGATGCGTCGCTTCGGTGGCATGATCTCCGTGCGCCTCGCCGGTGGCCGCCAGGCCGCGCTGGACTTCTGCAAGCGCACCGAGATCTTCACCCTCGCCGAGTCGCTCGGTGGCGTGGAGTCGCTCATCGAGCATCCGGGTGCGATGACCCACGCCTCCACCGCCGGGTCGCTGCTCGAGGTCCCCGAGGATCTCGTCCGGTTGTCGGTGGGCATCGAGGATGCCGCCGACCTGCTCGCCGACGTCGAACAGGCGCTCGGCTGACACCCCGGTCGTAGAAGACACGAGAAGAAGGCGTCCCGAAGGGCGCCTTCTTCTCGTCAGGGACGGATTCGTGCCGCCAGAGAACCTCTGCGATGGCACACCACCACACCGATCACACCGGCCGTCCGGGCCCGCGCCCGGCTGAAGGCCGCCTGCGACGTGTGACGCGTGACGGCGACGTGCGGAAGGAACCGCATAGCCCCCGGAAGCACGGCCGGGGGCCGTACGATCGCGTGGTGACGGACAGCGAACATCCCGAATCCGCCCTGTGGGACACCGTGCTCGACACGGTACGGCGCCACGGACCCATGACGATCGACGAGGTGGCCGATCACCTCGAGGAGCACGGATTCGGCTCCGCCGAGCAGGTGATGATCGATCTCGAACAGTCGGAACCGCATCCGCTGCTGATGTGGTTGTCCGCCGACCGTGTCGCAGCGACGGATGTGCTGTTCGAGGGCAGGACGCTCACACACCGCCTCACCGCGGACGAACTCGACCGGCACGCGATCCCCGTCGACGACATCGAACCGCTCCTGCTGCTCGTCTCCGAGGACGACGAGTTCGATCTCGTGCAACCCGGTGGCTCCGAAGATCCTGCCGCGCAGAACGATCCGGATTCGGGTGGATTCTTCCGCAAGGAGACGATCGTCTTTCCCGAAGAGGACCTGTCGGGTTGCGAGCCGGGAGATCTGCTCGCGCTCACCGCGCGGGACGGTCGTCTGTCGTTCGCTCCGGTCGACGTCGAAGTCCGGAGCAGTGAGAGTGAATTCGTGCACGCGCTCGAACAGGTCATCGCCCGCGAGCAGGTGGCGAGCCTCGAGGGCACCTTCCTCGACGTGCTCGCCGAAACGCCGGATGCGTTCTCCGCGCCGTCCCTGCCCCTCGGGGAACTGCTCGCCGAGGCCGGACTGGTCCGCAGCGGAGACCTGGTGGCACCGAACGGTTTCGACTTCGACGGATACTCCGACCGGGCGATGTTCGAGATCTATGCCGAACAGCTCGGGATCCCCGTCGACGCCGTGCCCGGCGTGGCCCTGTTCGCGTCGCTGGTCGAAGCCCTCGAACGCGGCGACGACGCCGAACTCGACGAGCGTTTCGCCGCGGGGAAATCCGGTCTGTACTCGGTGCTGTCCGATCCCGAGATCGCCGAGACCGTCTACGACGAACTGGTGGGGGAGAAGCTCGCGCCCGAGGCGATCGAACAGGCCGCGCTGTGGCTGCTCGACCATGCGCCGCGACGTGCGGCGGGGGCAGCGCACTGGATCGCCGGTCGCGCGGCCGAATCGACCGGACGCATCACCGAAGCCGAACGGCACTACGAACGTTCGGCCGACCTCGACTCCGCCTTCGACCTACCGTTGTTCGACCTCGCGCGCTTCGCCTCCGATCGCGGGGACGCGATCCGGGGGCTGTCCCTGCTCGCCCGGGTGCCGGGTGGCGACGAACATCCCCTCCACGAACTGCTCGAACGGTACCGGCCGAAGGAGGTCCCGGGGCTCGGCCGCAACGACCGCTGCTGGTGCGGGTCGGGCCGCAAGTACAAGGCGTGCCATCTCGGGCGCGCCGAACACTCGCTCGAGGAGCGGTCCGACTGGCTGTACATGAAGGCGGCCATGCACGCCCTGGAACCCGGATGGGCGGAACAGCGGGTCGCGCTGGCGGAGGCCCGCTCGGGCTACGGGGACGATGATGCTGTGGCCGAGGCCGTCGCCGATCCGCTCGTCGAGGACGTCCTGCTCTTCGATGCCGGCGCGTTCGCGGATTTCGTCGAGCGTCGCGGGGAGTTGCTGCCCGAGGACGAGGCGGAGCTCGCCCGCTCGTGGCTGGCGGTCGAGCGTTCGGTCTTCGAGGTCGAGGCGAGTGCGCCGGAGGAGTCGCTCACGCTGCGCGACGTGCGCAGCGATCGGGTGGTCGAGGTGTCCGCGCCCTGGCTCGCAGGTGAGGTGCCCGCCGGCACGTTGCTGTGCGCTCGCGTGATGCCGGTGGGTGAGGACCGATGGGTGATGCCCGGCGGCTGCGAACCGGTGACGGAGGACCAGCGGGACACGCTCGTGGCGCTGCTCGCCGAGGGCACCGTCGATCCGGTGGACATCATGGACGTCCTGACCCATCCCGATGCTGCGGACTTCTATCCGGAACCGTAACTCTGGTCACTCGGGAAACACGGATCCCACTGGTCCCAATACTAGAACGTGTTCCTGAATATATGTGATAAGAACATCCGGAAGCCGTACTGGTGATCGACCTCACAGCTACGGTGGGAGCGGTTGATGGATGGATGTGGGGGTAGCGGATGTCGGTGGACCCGTCTGCGGTCATCGTGGCAGTGGCTACGGCAGCAAGTGCGCTCGTTCAGGGCGTGGACTTACCAGCAGAGATCAAGGATCAGATCAACGGGGCGATCGAGTCGTTCGAGGCAACTGCGGAGAACGCCGACACGGACGTGACGAATTTCGTCGCGTCGTTGCCGGAGCCGATGCAGCAGGGAGCCCAACAGGCGGTCGCGGATGCGACGACGGCGGTCGCGGGGGCGATCGAGCCGCATCTGCCCGAGGAGGCGGCTGCAGCGCTGCACCCCGCCGATCCGGAAGCGGCTCCGCCTGCGCTGGCGCCCGAACCGCCGGCCGCCCGGCCCGGGCCCTTCGGGATACCGGCCCGACCGCCGGCGACCGGCGCGGTCGGGAACCCGCAACCGGGTCCCACGATCCCCGGCACCGGGATCGCACTGCCGTCGATCCCGGCGATCCTTCCCGGAACGCGACTCGCACCCATCGGTGCGATCGCCGTGTTCGCGCCGTGGCTGAAGAAGGCAGGGGAACTGTGCGACGGGATCTCCGCGCCGGTCCTCGCGGCCCTCTACTCCGCCGAGAACGGTTTCCGGTACGGCCCGACCGCGCCGGTCTCGCCGGTCGGCGCCCGCGGCCCGGGACAGTTCATGCCCGGCACCTGGGACCAGTACGGCAAGGACGCCGACGGTGACGGTAAGGCCGACGTCCTCGGTATCGCCGACCCGGTCATGGCGTCGGGCAACCTCCTGTGCGACAACTACAAGCTCATCGACGACTGGAAGAAGCGCGGACTGGTCGAGGGCGACACCCTCGATCTGACCCTCGCGGCCTACAACGCCGGCGTCGGCGCGGTGAAACGTTCGGGTGGCATGCCGTCCGGTCATCCCGACTACGAGAACCAGACGAAGCCCTACGTCGCGAAGATCCGAGCGACCGAGCACGTCTTCGCTCGCATGCTCTCGCCGTTCCTGGGTCTGGGCATCGGAGGCGGGGCCGGTGACATCGGCAATCGCATCGTCGACCTGGCCTTCAAGTACCTCGGCCTGCCGTACGTCTGGGGTGGCGGCAATATCAACGGGCCGTCCGGCGGCGGTTTCGACTGCTCCGGCCTGACGTCGTACGCGGTGTTCGCCGCGACAGGCATCACGCTGCCGCGCACGTCCGAGACGCAGTGGCACATCGGCACCGAGGTGCCGCTGTACGCGGCGCGCCCCGGCGACCTGCTGTTCGGCAACTGGCAGGCCGGGGGACCGGGTCACGTCGCCATCTACATCGGCGGCGGGCAGATGGTGCACGCACCCACCACCGGCGACGTCGTGCGGGTGGGGCCGGTCTTCCCCGACATGAAGGCGCGGCGCATCTTCTGATACCTGCCGTGAACACGCGAAAGGCCCGACCGGATTCTCCGGTCGGGCCTTTCGGCTGCAGAGGCGATCAGCCGCGGTAGGGTTCCGCGCTCACCAGGGTCACCTTCATGGTGTTGCCGTTGGGCAGCGTGTACTCCCGGGTCTCGCCGACCTTCGCGTCGATCAGGGCGCCACCGAGGGGCGAGCTGGGGGAGTAGGTCTCGAGCTCGCTGTTGCGGGCGCCTTCCTCGCGGGTCGCGATCAAGAACGTCTCCGTGTCGGTCTCGTCGCCGGCGTAGTAGACGGTGACGACGGAACCGGGGAGGGCGACACCCGACTCGGTCGGAGCGACGCCGACCTTGGCGGTGCCCAGCAGCTCCTGGAGCTGACGGATACGGGCTTCCTGCTGGCCCTGTTCCTCACGGGCTGCGTGGTAGCCACCGTTCTCCTTGAGGTCGCCTTCCTCGCGACGCTCGTTGATCTCGGCGGCGATGACAGGACGATTCGCGATGAGCTGGTCCAGCTCGGCCTTGAGCCGGTCGTACGACTCCTGCGTCAGCCAGGTCACCTGGGTCTCGGTCATCCTCGATCACTTCCTTCGGGTTGGAGCCCCCGGCTCCGTGGACAAGTCGTGCACATGCAACGACCGCGACAGCACGACCCCCGTCGTCCCCCCTTGTTGTCAGGCTGAACGGAAGTCGTACTGTCTGTTGATGCTCTTATGCAGCAATACACGGCCCCAAAGGGTGGAACCGTGTATCCGGCTATTTTAGCATCACTCCCGTCGCTGCTCCGGGAAAGCGCAGGAAGACGCTGGTCGCGGCAGGTTCCTAGGGTGCGCGGAGGTACTCGGGGGCCTCGGTGGCGCAGCCGTAGGTGTCGCCCATTCCGGGGCGTTGTGACGTCTTGACCGTGGAGGTCAGCACGACCGTCTGCGAATCGGATGCCGGGATGAGCACCTCGCGCCGTCCGGTCTCGCTGCCGTCCTTCGACCGGGCCCGGATGATGCAGACGGCGTCCTCGGACGGATCGTCGCGCGTGACCTTGAGCTGGATGTCGATGGTGCTGTCGTCGATGATCTCGAAGGCGACGACCTCCGACTCGATCGGAGCGGAGTTGTTCTGGAACAGAACGAACGCCACGACGAGCCCCGCGAGCAGACCGGCGAGGGTGAAACCCCAGCGCTTGCCGCGTGTCGACACGCGGGGTCCGGGGTACCGGGAGGAGGGGTACCGGTCGGTGGGCACGGTGTTGCTCATCACTTTGCTTTCACAGCGGAACGATGGATCGGGCGTCGCCGCAGGGTCACGGCTGACGTCGGAATTATCAGGTGGAACTATAGAGGACGGATCCGAAGCGACCGCGACGCGGGCGCAGGGTCGGTTCCGGCGAAGCAGACGACGTGAGGTGGAGGAATACACGTGAGCGGACTACGGCTCATGGCCGTGCACGCCCATCCCGACGACGAGTCGAGCAAGGGCGCGGCCACGATGGCCCGGTACTCGGCCGAGGGGCACGAGGTCCTGGTGGTCACGCTCACGGGCGGAGAGCGCGGCGACATCCTGAATCCCGCTATGGACGTGCCCGGCATCCGTGAGCGCATGAGCGAGGTGCGCCAGGAGGAGATGGCCGAGGCGGCCCGCATCCTCGGGGTGCGGCAGCAATGGCTCGGCTTCGTCGACTCCGGACTGCCCGAGGGCGACCCCAAGCCCCCGCTGCCGGAGGGCTGCTTCGCAGCGATCCCGCTCGACGAACCGGTCCGCCGGCTCGTGCAGTCGGTGCGCGAGTTCCGCCCCCATGTCATGACCACCTACGACGAGAACGGCGGCTACCCGCACCCCGACCACATCCGGTGCCACGAGGTGTCGGTCGCGGCCTACGACGCGGCCGCGGATCCGGATTTCCATCCCGAGCTGGGCGAGCCCTGGGCGGTGAGAAAGCTCTACTACTCGCACGGTTTCATCCGTAAGCGGCTCGAACTGTTCCGCGAGGAATACGAGCGTCGCGGGGAGCCCTTCCCGATGGAGCAGTGGCTCAGCAAGTGGCGCACCGAGCAGGGCGACATCATGGGGCGCGTGACCACCCAGATCACCTGTGGCGACTACTTCCCGAAGCGCGACGATGCGCTGCGGGCCCACGCCACCCAGATCGACCCCAACGGATCGTTCTTCGCGGTGCCGTTGGACATCCAGCAGAAGGTGTGGCCGACCGAGGAGTTCGAGTTGGCCAAGACCCGCGTGAGCACGGAGCTTCCCGAGACGGATCTGTTCGCGGGCATCGAGGACGGACAGGGCAAATGACGATAGGCACGCTCGCGGTCGATGTTCTGGCCGTCGAGATTCTGGCTCAGGAGCCGACCGGCCCCGAGTTCGGCAAGGCGTCCCCGCTCGGACTGGCCATCGTGGTGGTCCTGCTGGTCGCGACCGCTCTGCTGATCTGGAACATGAACAAGCGGCTGAAGAAGCTGCCCGAGAACTTCCAGCCGGAGCACCCCGAGCCCGACCAGGCCGTGGACGACGGCACGCTGCCGGGTGCGATCCCCGGCGGTGCCGAGGAGGAGAAGGCCGGCGGCACGAAGGCCACCGGTCCGGAACGTCCGGAACCCACCAAGGGAAGCTGACGACCGGCCGTCACCGACGATGCTCCTTCCGTAGCGTGGGGGCATGGCGAACCGACTGGCCGACGCCCTGAGCCCTTATCTGAGGCAGCACGCCGACAATCCGGTCCACTGGCAGGAATGGGGCGACGTCGCGCTCGCGGAGGCGCGCGAGCGCGACGTGCCGATCCTGCTGTCGATCGGGTACGCGGCCTGCCACTGGTGTCATGTCATGGCACACGAGTCGTTCGAGGACGAGGCCACCGCCGCCGTCATGAACGAGAACTTCGTGTGCATCAAGGTCGACCGCGAGGAACGGCCGGACATCGACGCGGTCTACATGAACGCGACCGTCGCCATGGCCGGTCAGGGCGGGTGGCCGATGACCTGCTTCCTCACCCCGGACGGTTCCCCTTTCTACTGCGGCACGTACTACCCGAACACGCCGCGCGGCGGCATGCCGTCCTTCGTCCAACTGCTCGAGGCCATCACCGAGACCTGGCGCAACCGTCGCGACGAGGTCACGCAGGCCGCAGACGCCGTGGCCACCGAGCTCCGTCGCAGCAGCGGGGGACTGCCCGTCGGGGAAGCCGCCGTCGAGGCGCCCCTACTCGACGCGGCAGCCGCTGCGATCGCCACCGACGAGGACCGCGAACACGGTGGCTTCGGGGGTGCACCCAAGTTCCCGCCGTCCAACCTGCTCGAGGGTCTGCTGCGCGGATACGAGCGCACGCGCTCCGCCGACACGCTCGGTCTCGTCGAGCGCACGACCGACGCGATGGCGCGAGGTGGGATCTACGACCAGCTCGGTGGCGGTTTCGCCCGCTACAGCGTCGACGCCGCCTGGACGGTGCCGCACTTCGAGAAGATGCTCTACGACAACGCGCTGCTCCTGCGGCTGTACGCGCACCTCGCGCGGGTGACCGGCGCGGAACTGCCGACGCGGGTCACCAGGGAGACCGCCGAGTTCCTGCTACGCGACCTGCTCACCACGGACGGCGGATTCGCCTCGGCGCTCGACGCCGACACCGACGGGGTCGAGGGCCTGACCTACGTGTGGACTCCCGGCCAGCTCGTCGAGGTGCTCGGCGCGGAGGACGGCCGCTGGGCCGCGGAGGCCTTCACCGTCACTCCCGGCGGCACCTTCGAACACGGCACCTCGGTGTTGCAGCTGCTCGACGAGCCCGACGATCCGGCCCGTCTCGCCGACGTGCGGGCCCGCCTGTTCGCGGCCCGGCAGGATCGCGCGCAACCCGGGCGCGACGACAAGGTCGTCACCGCCTGGAACGGCTTCGCCATCACCGCACTGGCCGAGGCCGGCGTCGCACTGGGCGAACCCGCCTGGATCGACGCCGCGGCGAGGTGCGCGCGGTTCCTGCTCGACCGGCACCTCGTCGACGGACGACTGCGCCGCGCGTCGCTCGGAGGTGTCGTCGGATCTCCCTCGGGCGTGCTCGAGGACTACGGAGCGCTCGTCACCGCACTGCTCGCCGTCCATCAGGGGACCGGGGACAGGAGCTGGGTCGAGCGCGCGCGAGAACTCGCCGACGTCGCGCTCACGCAGTTCGCGGATCCGGATCGTCCAGGGAGCTGGTTCGACACCGCGCACGACGCCGAATCGCTGGTCGCCCGGCCGCGCGATCCGGTCGACGGGGCGACGCCGTCGGGGGCCTCGCTGATCGCCGAGGCGCTGCTCGGTCTGTCCGCGCTCGTGCACGACGACCCCCGCTACGCCGACGCCGCCGCGCTGTCGCTGTCGGCGGCGTCGATCCTGCTCGAGAAGGCGCCGCGTGCCGGAGGGCACTGGCTGACCGTGGCCGAGGCGTCGGTGCGCGGTCCGCTGCGGGTCGCCGTCGCGGGTGGCGGTGAACTCCTCGACCTCGCGCGCCGGATCGCGCCCGGGGGAGCCATCGTGGTGGGCGGCGAACCCGACTCGTCGCCGTTGCTCGACGGTCGGCCGCTCGTCGACGGAGCGTCCGCGGCCTATGTGTGCCGGGGCTTCGTGTGCGATCGGCCGGTGACGACGGCGACGGAACTGCGCGAGGTCCTCACCGCGGTCTGACCTGTCACGGCCACGCGGAGACGGTGCGCGAGCCGAGGAAATCGCCCGTGCTCGTCACCGGTGCTTCGAGCATTCCGGCGATCGCGTCGACGAGGAACAGGGCGAAACCCGTCCAGTCGGGTTCCACCCGTTCCCGTTCCAGGCGTGCTTCGTAGTCGGCGCATGCGTCCACGACGAGTTTCCCCAGTAGCCACGACCGGCCGGTGATCACCACGTCGGGGATGTCGGCGACGCACGCCCTGGCCCGTTCGATCAGAGCGTCGAGATAGGGATCCTCGACGACGTTCCGGGCCGCGATGTCGACCATCGAGGGGACCGTCCGCAGCTGTCGGAGGAACCGGGCGCGCCAACCGGGGACGGGCATCGATGCGAGCTGATCGGTGAACGGGACGACGAGGCAGCTCAGGTAGTCGCGCAGTCCCGGTTCGGGGCCGAGCAGCCCGACGAGTTCGGCTCGTCGTCGGCGGGTGTCCTCGGCGTAGCGGGTGACCATGGCACGGACGAGTTCTTCCCTGCTCCCGAAGTGATAGTTGACGGCCGAGTGGTTCGCGTTGCCCGCGTGCTCGGCGATGCGCCGGTTCGAGACACCGTCGACGCCGTGGGTCGCGAACAGCTCCTCCGCGGAGTCGAGTAGTGCTCGCCGTGCCTGGTCGCCGTAGGTGCTCACGCTGGAACCCGCTGCTCTCTCGTTCTGCCGTACGGCTCATCGGTGGGTGGGACGAACGTCACCAGTGTCTCAGGTTGTCCACTTTAAGACACGCGGCGTAGATTTTTAAGTCAGTCAGCGTATTTCCGAGGTGCCGGTACCGGCCGGGAAGCGTTCAGTCCGTGACCGGATATCGAGGAGTTCGTCAGTGACCGACACCGCCACGACCGAGAAGAACGATCCACCGGGAGGCGACGGCCCGACCGAGGCCGAGCTCGCCCGCGCCCGCAAGGAACAGATCGGGCGCTACGTCGCGATCTTCGTGATGCCGCTGTTGATGGTCGGCATGATGATCACCGGCTACCTGTACGCGATGCATGCGCCTGCTCCGCACGACATGCCGATCGCCGTCGCCGGATCGTCGCAGCAGGCCTACGACTTCGCCCGCGCGCTCGAGGGCGCCGATCCGGAGGCGGTCGACGTCCGCGTCGTCGGAACCGACGAGCAGGCACGCGACCTCGTGCTCTCGCGAGAGGTGGCGGGCGCGGTCTCGTTGTCCGACGCGGGCACCGCCACCGTGTACACCGCCGGCGCCGCCGGGGCCTCGCAGTCGAACATGGTCACCGGTCTGGTGGCCCCGCCGATCATCGGATCGGGCCTCGACCTCACCGTCGAGGACCTGGCTCCGCTGCCGGACCACGACATGGCCGGTCTGGGCGTGATGTTCATGGCGCAGGCATTGATGCTCGCGGGCTACATGCCGCTGAGCATCATGCTGTCCAACTCGCCCGAGCTGCTGCGCTTCCGTCGCATCGTGCCCCTGCTCGCAGGCTGGTCGGTGCTGATCGGCACCCTCGTGTGGGTCGTCGCAGGCCCGATCCTCGGCGCGGTCGAGGGCCCCACCGCGACGCTGCTGGGAATCAGTTGGCTGTCCATCTTCGCCGTGGGCTCGGTGCAGTTGTTCCTCACCCGGATCCTCGGACCGATGGCGGTCCTGGTGGGCATGCTCTTCGTGATGGTCCTCGGCGTCCCCGCGTCGAACCTCGGCATGTCGATCTACGCGTTGCCGTCGATCTACGTCCCGCTCCACGGTTTCCTGCCCACCGCGGCCGCAGGAGAAGCCCTGAGGTCGGTCGTCTACTTCGGTGGTGACGGACTCGGCGGCCACATCACGGTCCTGGTGATCGGCGCGCTGCTCGCCCTCGCCGCGACGCTCGGTGTCGATGCCCTCAAGCGTCGCCGCAACCCCGACGCGGGCGATCCCGAGATCACGATGCCCTCGCTCACCTCCGGCCCGCGTCCGAAGAGCGACCGCGTCCGGTACCTGACGCTGGCGTTCTTCCCGTTCGCCATGGTCGTGCTGATGCTCTCGATCATGCTCGGCGCGATGTACCAGCCGACGCCGCGCGAGATGCCCGTCACCGTCGTCGCCGCGAGCACCGAACAGGCCGAGCAGACGGTCGCCGGGCTCGAGCAGAACATGTCGGGCCTGTTCGACCTGCGTACGTCCGACTCCATCGACGACGCCCGCGCCGCCGTTCAGGACCGTGAGATCGTCGCCGCCTTCGTCCTGCCGTCCGCCACCTCGCCCACCGCGACCATCATCACCAACGAGGCCGCAGGGATGAGCCAGCAGCAGGTCGTGCGGCAGACCTTCGAGCAGGTCGCCGCGGGTATGCAGCTGCCGCTCGTCGTCGAGAACATCGCGCCGCTGCCGGGCTCCGACACGATGGGCACCGTGACGCTCTACGTCGCCATGGGCTGGATCATGTCCGGTTTCATGGTGATCGTCGTAGCCGGCGGTGCGCAGCCCGCCGCGATGGTCCTGCGACAGATCGTGCCCATCTCCGCCGGGTGGGCGCTGTTCATGCCGGCCCTGCTCTGGGTGATCGCCGACCCGATCACCGGAGCCGTCGACGGGCATTTCCTCCCGCTGTGGGGTGTCGGCATCGTCGCGACGTTCACGACATCGATGTTCACTTTGGCGCTGCACCGCCTGTTCGGTCTGCTCTCCGTCATCCCCGCCGTCGGCATCTTGATGTTCATCGGCGTACCCGCCTCGAACGGTGCGATGTCGGTCTACATGACGCCGGAGATCTTCAAGTTCCTGCACGGCGTGCTGCCGATGCCGGCGGCTGTGGAATCGGTGCGGTCGATCCTCTACTTCGGGGGCGATGCCGTCGGAACGCACCTGATCACGTTCGTGATCTGGGGTGCGGTCTCGTTGCTGTTCGTGGTTGCCTTCGACCGGTTCCGCGGAGACCCGCAGACCGCCGAGGAACCGGCGCAGGAGCGCGCGACCGAGAAGGTCTAACCGGTCGCAGGGGCTGCGACCGCGAGATTCGGCGACTCGATGCCGTGCTGATCGAACGCCTCGAGCACCGCGCGGGTGAGGCTGCGGCGGATCGCCCACTGCTTGCCGGCCCGCACGCGCACGGTCAGCCGCAGCGTCACCGCACCCGCCGTCACGGAGTTGACCCCGAGCAATTCGGGCTTCTCCAGGACGTCGGGTGCGATGTCGTCGCGTTCGACGCCGTCGAGCACGGCCCGCAGCGCGATCTGGCAGGCGCGGTCGACATTGGAGGTCGGCGCGATCGGCACGTCGATCACGGAGACGGCGTGGCCCTGGCTCATGTTGCCGACGCGCAGGATCTCGCCGTTACGGCAGAACCACAGGGTGCCGTCGATGTCGCGGACGGTCGTCACGCGCAGGCCGACCGACTCGACGGTGCCCACCGCGTCGCCGAGGTCCACCACGTCGCCCACGCCGTACTGGTCCTCGAGCAACATGAACATGCCCGAGATGAAATCCCGCACGAGGTTCTGCGCACCGAAACCGAGCGCGACACCGGCGATACCGGCCGAGGCGATGAACGGCGCGACATTGAAGCCGAGGGTGTCGAGCGTCTGCAGCACCACCCAGACGAGCACGACGACCGACACGCCGGACTTGAACACCGAGCCGATCGTCTGGGCACGCTGGATCCGACGTTCGCGCGCGTAGGGATCACCGATGGCGCGTTCGGCGCGTTCCTGAAGCGGCGCGAGGAACGATCGGCGCGGCTTGCCGGATCTCTCGCGCGGCTTCGTCATGCGGTCGATCAACCGGTGGAGGACGAAGCGAAGCGCGATCGCGACGGCGATGTAACTCACGATCGCCAGCGGCCGGTGGATCAGCCAGTCCCGGTTGGTCTCGGTCAGTTCGAAGGCGAGCAACGGAATAGACATCCCTCGCGAGTCTACAAACGGGTGCCGGTTGCTTCAGGTGGTGTGAGAAGTTGCACGAAGCAGCTCGTGAGGTTTCAACCGAGAATCACGAGCCACACCGCTACCGCATGACACAGGGCTGCGATCACCGTGGCGGCGTGGAAGAACTCGTGGTGTCCGAAGGTCGCGGGCCACGGATCGGGCCAGCGGGTCGCGTAGAGGATCGCTCCGCCGCTGTAGAACAACCCGCCGACCAGCAGGAGCAGCATGGGGGCCAGACCGACCTCGGCGACCAGCTGTCCGGCGACGGGCACGATCGCCCATCCGAGCAACAGATACAGCGGCACACCGACCCAGCGCGGCGCCGTCGGCCACAGCATCTTCAGGGCCACGCCCGCCAGCGCGCCCGCCCATACGACGATCAACAGCGGCCGCCCGGACTCCGGAGGCAGGGCGAGCGTCGCGAACGGCGTGTAGCTGCCGGCGATGAACACGAAGATCATCGAGTGGTCGGCGCGCTTCATCCACACGCGGGCCCGGGGACCCCAGTTCAGGCGGTGGTAGAGGGCGCTGACTCCGAACACTCCGCACACGGTGAGGCTGTAGATCGTCGCGGGGAGTACGGCGTCCGGACGGTCGGCGAGGAAAGCCGCGGCCGCGACGAGCGCGGCACCGGCGACGACGGCCACGCCGAACGCCCACGCGTGGATCCATCCGCGCATCCGCGGTTTGACGGGCAGTTCCTCGAGGCCGAAGGCCGTCATGCGTGCGCTCCTTCCGGTACCGAGGGGTAACCTACGCACCCGTAGGTTTGTTCCGTCGCCACGTTACCGCCTGCGAGGGCGCTCCGGGAGACTCTGTGACCACCGCCGCGACCGTCCGTACGCCTGGGCGTAATGTGACTCGCGTGGTGATGACGGGGTGAGCGTCCGCGGACTGCTGTACCGGCTCTACGAGCGCCGGCTGCTGAAGGAACTCGACGGAGCACGGCATCCGCGACACGTCGCGGTCATGTGCGACGGTAATCGGCGTTGGGCGCGCGAGAACGGTTTCACCGACGTCAGTCACGGCCACCGCGAAGGTGCCAAGAAGATCGCCGAGCTGCTGAGCTGGTGCGATGCGGCCGGCATCGAGACGGCGACGATCTACCTGCTGTCCACCGAGAACCTCCGGCGCGATCCGGAGGAGCTCGATGCGCTGCTCGAGATCATCTCCGACGTGGTGGAGGAGATCTCCGCGCCCGGCCAGAACTGGGGCGTGAAGATCGTCGGCACCACCGACCTGCTCCCGGCCGACCACGCCAAGCGACTGCACGAGGCCGCCGCCGGCACTGCGGGCCGGACGGGCACGCACGTCAACGTGGCCGTCGGGTACGGCGGTCGCCAGGAGATCGTCGATGCGGTGCAGTCGCTTCTGCGGGTGCGCTACGCGCAGGGGCTGCGTGGCGAGGAGCTCGTCGAGTCGGTGACGGTCGACGGCGTCGACAGTCACCTCTACACCTCCGGTCAGCCCGATCCGGACCTCGTGATCCGTACCTCCGGTGAGCAGCGACTGTCCGGATTCCTGCTCTGGCAGTCCGCCTACTCGGAGATCTGGTTCACCGAGGCGTACTGGCCCGAGTTCCGCCGGGTCGACTTCCTGCGCGCGCTGCGCGACTACGCCGCACGGCACCGCCGGTTCGGCGCCTGACGGCACCGCCGGTTCGGCGCCTGACGGCACCGCCGGTTCGGCGCCTGACGGCACCGCCGGTTCGGCGCCTGACGGCACCGCCGGTTCGGCGCCTGAGGCAGGGCCGGGCGGCGGGCCGCGTCAGAGCTTGCGCAACCGGAGCCGGTTGATGGCGTGATCCGAGTCCTTGCGCAGGACCAGGGTCGCGCGCGGTCGTGTGGGCAGGATGTTCTCCACCAGGTTCGGCAGATTGATCGAGTGCCAGATCTCCTTCGCGGCACTCATCGCGTCCCGGTCCGACAGGTTCGCGTAGTGGTGGAAGTGCGCCTCGGGATCGGCGAAGGACGTCTTGCGCAGCGCGAGAAAGCGCTCCACGTACCACTTCTCGATGTCCTCGATGCGTGCGTCGACGTAGATGGAGAAGTCGAACAGGTCGGAGACCATCAGACGCGGACCGGTCTGCAGCACGTTGAGGCCCTCGATGATGAGGATGTCCGGCTGCCGCACGATGTGGTACTGACCCGGGATGATGTCGTACGAGATGTGGGAGTAGATCGGCGCCGCAACCTCTTTCGCTCCCGACTTGACCTCGGTGACGAACCGCAGCAGTTTGCGCCGGTCGTAGCTCTCGGGAAAACCCTTGCGGTGCATGATGTTGCGCCGCACCAGCTCCTTGGTGGGGTGGAGGAACCCGTCGGTGGTCACGAGATCCACCCGCGGGTGGTGGTCCCAGCGTGCCAGCAACGCCTGCAGCACACGGGCCGTGGTGGACTTGCCGACCGCCACCGAACCGGCCACACCGATCACGAACGGCACCTGCTGGTCGGGATGCTTCTCCCCGAGGAAGGTCGCGGTCGCGGCGAACAGTCGCTGCTTCGCTGCGACCTGCAGGTGGATCAACCGGGCGAGGGGGAGGTACACCTCCGCGACCTCCGCGAGGTCGATCTGCTCGCCCAGGCCCCGAAGCCCGATCAGTTCGTCCTCGGTGAGGACGAGGGGAGTCGACTTCCGCAGCGTCCGCCACTGCTTGCGGTCGAACTCGACATACGGGCTCGGTTCGTTCAGACGAGCCATCGGCACGGCTTCCCGGTGGCGCGGCGGATGCGGCGTTGCATGTCCATGTAACGGATTGTGCTCGCTGACACAGGCGGATGCCTCCTCGGGGTCCCCACTCCGGCGGGTTCTCCCGTGTCGGGTCGCCGACGAGCGACTAGGCTCGGCCGGTATGGGAGCCGACGACTTCGTGAACGAATATCTGCTGCTGGGCCTGGCTTTCGACCGGCTCGAGGAAGGGTTCGTCGACGCCTACACCGGCGATCCCGCCCTGCGGCGGAAGGTCGAGAACGCCCCGACTCCCGATCCCCGTGATCTATCACACACCGCGCGACGGCTGCGGGACGAACTGCCCGGTGTGGCACTGTCCGACGAGCGCACCCGTTTCCTCGAGGTGCATCTGCGTGCCCTCGACTGCTCGGCCCGCAAGTTCGCGGGGGAGGAGATCGGGTTCGTCGACGAGGTCGAGGCGTACTTCGACGTCCGCATCGCGCCCGGCGACGAGGACGCCTATCGCGACGCGCACCGTCGCCTCGACGCGTTGCTGCCCGGCACCGGATCGCTCACCGAACGGATGCAGGCCCATCGCAAGTCCGAGGTGATCCCCGCCGATCGTCTCGCCGAATGCGTCGAAGCGTTCTCGAGCGCGCTGCGGGAGAAGGTGCGGGCGGTCTACCCGCTGCCCGACACCGAGCGCGTCGAGTACGAGGTTGTCGGCGACAAGCCGTGGTCGGGCTTCAACTACTACCTCGGCGACTACCGTTCGCGGGTCGCGATCAACTCCGATCTCGAACAGACGATGGCGCACCTGCCGCGGCTGATCGCGCACGAGGCGTATCCCGGTCACCACACCGAGCACTGCCGCAAGGAGGCCGGTCTCGTCGCCGGCGGACAGGCCGAGCAGACGCTGTTCCTCGTCAACACCCCGCAGTGCCTCATGGCCGAAGGACTCGCCGATCTCGCGCTCGAAGCGATCGTCGGCCCGGGCTGGGGAACGTGGGCACAGGGGATCTACGCCGATCTCGGGCTGCGGTTCGACGGCGAACTCGCCGAACAACTGTCCGAGGCGTCCGAGCAGTTGCTGTCGGTGCGGCAGGACGCCGCGCTGCTGCTCCACGACCGCGGGCGCAGCCACGACGAGGTCGTCGAATTCCTGCAGCGCTGGTCGCTGTCGAGCCCCGAACGTGCCCGGCAGTCGCTGCGGTTCCTGTCGTCGCCGTTGTGGCGCGCCTACATCAGCACCTATGTCGAGGGCTACCGGCTCCTCGGCGGCTGGCTCGAGCAGGTTCCGGCCGGAGCCGAGCGCGCCGACCGTTTCCGGCGCCTGCTCGACGAACCCCTGGTGCCCAGCAGCCTGCGGTGAACCGCAGGTCGCTCGGGGACCGGCTTCCGCAGCGGTGGACGGCCTTCGTAGACTGGAGGCCGTATCCCTGACGCCCTCTGCTTGGAGAAACCTCGATGACCGCTGCGCCCGGCGCCGACGTGAACACTGCCGCACTGAACGACCTCGACCCCGAGGTCGCCGAGGCCATGGCCGGCGAGCTGTCGCGTCAGCGCGACACGCTCGAGATGATCGCGTCGGAGAACTTCGTGCCGCGCGCCGTCCTCCAGGCCCAGGGCAGCGTCCTGACCAACAAGTACGCCGAGGGTTACCCCGGCCGTCGCTACTACGGCGGCTGCGAGAACGTCGACGTCGTCGAGGACCTCGCCCGTAACCGCGCCAAGGAGCTTTTCGGCGCCGATTTCGCGAACGTCCAGCCGCACTCGGGTGCGCAGGCGAACGCGGCGGTGCTCATGGCGCTGATGACTCCCGGCGAGAAGCTGCTCGGTCTCGACCTCGCGCACGGCGGCCACCTCACGCACGGCATGAAGCTCAACTTCTCCGGCAAGCTGTACGACGTCGCGTCCTACGGGGTCAGCAAGGACGACCACCGCATCGACATGGACGAGGTCCGCGACATCGCGCTGCGCGAGAAGCCGAAGGTCATCGTCGCCGGCTGGTCCGCTTACCCGCGCCACGAGGACTTCGCCGCCTTCCGCTCCATCGCCGACGAGGTCGGTGCCTACCTGTGGGTCGACATGGCGCACTTCGCCGGTCTGGTCGCCGCGGGCCTGCACCCGTCGCCCGTGCCCTACGCCGACATCGTCTCCACCACCGTGCACAAGACCCTCGGTGGACCGCGTTCCGGTCTGATCCTCGCCAAGCAGGAATGGGCGAAGAAGATCAACTCGGCCGTCTTCCCCGGCCAGCAGGGTGGCCCGCTCATGCACGCGATCGCCGCGAAGGCCGTCGCGCTGAAGATCGCCGCGAGCGACGAGTTCAAGGACCGTCAGCAGCGCACCCTCTCCGGTGCCCGGATCATCGCCGACCGCCTGTCGCAGTCCGACGTCACCGACAAGGGCATCTCGGTGCTCACCGGCGGCACCGACGTGCACCTGGTGCTCGTCGACCTGCGCAATTCGCAGCTCGACGGCCAGCAGGGTGAGGACGCCCTCCACGAGGTCGGCATCACCGTCAACCGCAACGCCGTGCCGTTCGACCCGCGTCCCCCGATGGTCACCTCGGGTCTGCGCATCGGCACCCCGGCGCTCGCGACGCGCGGTTTCGGCGACGAGCAGTTCACCGAGGTCGCCGAGATCATCGCGCAGACGCTCATCGGTGGCGCCGACGCCGAGTCGCTGCGCACCCGCGTGAGCGCTCTGGCGCAGTCCGTGCCGCTGTACGAGGGCCTCGAGGACTGGCGTCTGATCTGACGGTTTTCCGCTGACGGTTTCCGCTGTCGCCGACCGGCCCGCACCGATCTCCGGTGCGGGCCGGTCGCGTATCGGGGGGCGAGACCTCCCACCGCAGGGTTGGTTAGGGTAGCCTACGCATGCCGACACGGTCGGTGACCGCACGCGTACCCCGAACAGTAGAAGGAAGTCGCATGGCCATCCCGAGCATCGATCCGTACGAGTTGCCCACCGGCGACGAGATTCCCGCTGCTCGGGTGGACTGGACGCTCGATGCGTCCCGCTGCGCACTGCTGATCCACGACATGCAGAAGTACTTCATCGACGCGTACCAGCGCGACGCCGAACCCCTCGCGACCGTGGTCCCCAACATCGTCCGCCTCCGCGAGGCGTGCCTGGCCGCCGGTATCCCCGTCGTCTACACGATGCAGCCCGGCGACCAGCATCCGTCGCGTCGCGGCATCCTCGCCGACTTCTGGGGCGTCGGACTGAGCACCGGCAGCGACACCGAGGTCATCGACGAGCTGACCCCCGGCCCGGACGACATCCAGGTCACCAAGTGGCGGTACTCGGCGTTCCAGCGCACCGACTTCCGTCAGCTGCTCGCGCACAACGGCCGCGACCAGCTCATCGTCACCGGCGTCTACGCACACATGGGCTGCATGCTCAGCGCCGCCGACGCCTTCATGAGCGACGTCGCGCCGTTCATGGCCCTCGATGCCACCGCCGACTTCTCCCGCGACGAGCACCTCATGGCACTGCAGTACGTCGCCAAGCGGGTCGGCCGGGTCGAGACCACGGACGCACTGATCGAGTCGATCACCGCGTCAGCGCGTCGCCGCGACCGCGAGACCGAAGAACTCACCGCGTCGCTGCGCTGATCGACACGGTCCGAGAATCGGGACCTTCAGCACATGCAGCGAATTCTTGTGTCCGGCAAGATCCATTGCGCGATCGTCACCCACGCCGATCTGCACTACGTCGGATCGGTGACGATCGACCGCGACCAACTCTCACCGCGCTGACGCGAGAAGCGATTTCGGTGTTCTCGACGTCGCCGGGCGCTGTCGAGAACACCGAAATCGTCCGGATCGTCTAGGTGGTGCCGCGACGACGCGCCTCGAGCGTCTCGACGGCCTGCTCGCGCAGCAGCCGCAGGCGGGCCAGCGGACGATCGGACTCGGGGCTGCGCCAGTAGCCCGAGGCGTCGAGCATCGGCTTGGCGATGCCGAGTCGCTTCGACACGGCGCGCAGTTCCTTCACGATCGACGCCTCACCGGCGATCCACATCCACCCCTCGCCGCCGCGCGGCGCACCCGACTCGACGGCCTCGGCGAGCACGGTGGCGTCGGAGACGCCGGGGCGGCGGTGCACCCACGTCACGCCCGCGAGATCGGACTGTTCCTCCTGCGGACCGTCGACCAGCGCGAAGACGTGCATCGGCACCGTGCCGCCGTAGGTCTCGACGAAGCGACCCAGCGCGGGAAGCGCGGTCTCGTCGCCGGCGAGCAGCCACCAGTCGGCGCCCTGCGGCGGGATGATCGCGACCTTGGGTCCCGCGAGATGGAGCACACTGCCGGGTTCGGCGGTGCGGGCCCAATTGCCGGCCGGGCCGTGGCCGTGCAGGACGAAGTCCAGATCGAGTTCCCCGGCCACGGGATCGAAGCGACGCACCGTGTAGGCGCGGGCCACGGGTGCGGGTTTGCGAGGCCAGTGCAGGTGCCCGTCGTGCTGTTCGGGCAGGGCCGGGGTGTCGCTGCCGGGTTCGGGCAGGAAGATCTTGACGTAGTCGTCGGCACCCTCGGTGGTGAACGCCGGGGCGTCGTAGTCGCCGCTGCGGAAGGCGCCGAGCTGCTCGCCGCCCAGGGTGATCCGACGCATCCGCGGTGTCACGTCCACCGCGCGGAGCACGGTCAGGCGCCGCAGGACGATGGGCAGAGAGACGCGGGTCGGGGGCGTCGTCACCGGCATGGTGAGCTCCTTCCGGACGGGACCGGCCGGACAGTTCGGGCGGGCGCGTCGCTGCTGGTATGGTTAGGCGGCCCTAACTATATCCGGACGGAGGGGCGGATCCGAGGGGGCGGGTCCAGGAATGTCGAGGAGTACCCGTGGAATCGATCGTGCCTCTGCCCTTGACTGCTGCCCAGTCGGGAATGTGGTTCGCGCAGACGATCGACCCATCCAACGCGACACTCGTCACCGGGCATTTCCTCGAGATCGACGGCGACATCGATCCGGCGGTTCTCGCCCGCGCCGTCCACACGGTCTTCGCCGAGTCCGCCGAACTGCGCGCTCGGATCGCCGTCGTCGACGAGGCGCCCGTCCAGTTCCCCGGTGCCCATCCGGCACCGGACGTCGAGGTCACCGACCTCACGGCGGATGCCGATCCGCGGCGGACGGCCGTCGACACGATGCGTGCGATCCTGCGCGTGCCGATGGATCCCACTACCGAAGCCGGCATCGGCGCCCGGGTCTTCGTCCTCGGATCGGACCATGTGCTGCTGTTCCTGCGCGCCCATCACTCGTTGCTCGATGTCTACGGCTACAGCCTGATCGAACGTCGCATCGTCGCCGTGTACACCGCACTGGTGCGCGGCGAGGAGATCTCGCCCGCGACCTTCGGTTCCGTCGAGCAGGTCGTCGCCGAGGACAGCGAGTATCGCAGCGGCGATCGCATCACCGCCGACCGCGACTTCTGGACCGAGACGCTGCGCGGCGCCCCCGATGCACTCGGACTCGCAGAGACCGCGGTACCCGCCGCGTCCTCGCTCGCCCGCGCGGTGGTCACCGAATCGGTGCAGGTCCCCGGGGACGTCGCCGAGGCGCTCGACGCAGCGGCACGCCGCGCCGGGGTGGGTTGGCCCGACTTCGTCGCCGCTGCGACGGCCGCCTATCTCACCCGGGTCACCGGGGTCCGCGACGTGGTACTGGGCTTCCCGGCCATGAACCGGATGGGCAGCGTCGCCGCGAAGGTGCTCACCACCGCCGTCAATGTCGTGCCCCTCCGCCTCGAGGTTGCCCCGGCGGCAAGTCTCGCGGCGCTCGCCGCCGACGTGCGCGCCACTGTCGCTGCGCAGGGACGCCACACGCGCTACCGGGGCGAGGACATCCACCGCGACCTGTGTCTGCCCGCGACCAGCCCCGGTCCGGTGGGTCCCACCGTCAACATCAAGCCGTTCGGCGACACCGTGCGGTTCGGCGACGCGACCGCCACCGTCCACTCGCTCGCGCGCGGTCCCGTCCACGACCTCGCGGTGGTCGCCCGTCGCGTCGACAGCACCCGCGCACTCGAACTGACCCTCGACGCCGACGCCGACCGGTACACCGCTGAGGAGGTCGCCGGTCACGCCGCGGCCATCACGCGACTGCTCACCTTCGCCGCTCGGGAGGACGCGGACGAACGCCCGCTCGCCCACGCGGACCTGCTGGATTCGAATTTCCGAGACCAACTCGAAACCCGTTGGCACGGAACCATATCCGAGTCCGTCGCGCCCGACCCGATGGATCTGTTCGACAAGCAGGTGGCCGCCGCCGGTGCCGCGCCCGCGCTCGTCGCCGGCGCCGAACGTCTCACCTACGCCGAACTCGACGCGCGCATCGATGCCGTCGCAGACGAACTCGCGCGCGCCGGGGCGGGACGTGAGGTGACGGTCGCGCTCGCCCTGCCGCGCACCGCCGATATGGTGGTCGCGCTCCTCGCCGTGCTGCGGACGGGCGCGGCGTACCTGCCGCTCGATCCCGCCTTCCCCGCCGAGCGACTCGAGTACATGCTCGACGACGCGCGACCGGCGATCCTGCTCACCACCGACGACTTCGCCGACCGTCTCCGCGCGTCGACCCCGGCCGCCACTGCGAGCTTCCGCGACGACCGCCTGCACTGGCGCGGCGACGCCCCCGTCGGCGACGCTCCTTCGGAGCGGGTGGTGCCCGACCAGTCCGCTTACGTCATCTACACCTCGGGATCGACCGGCCGGCCGAAGGGTGTCGTCCTCTCGCGCGGCGCACTTGCCCGGTTCGTCGACGCCGCGACCGGTCTCGCCGGAATCGATACGCACACCCGGCTTCTCGCCCTGACCACCCTGTCGTTCGACATCTCGGTGCTCGAACTGATCGTGCCGCTGTGCCGCGGCGGAACCGTCGTGCTCGCGGGCGACGACGAGGCGCGCGATCCGGCGGCCCTCGCCACACTCGCCGCGACCGAGTCGGTGAACTGCATCCAGGCCACTCCGTCGCTGTGGGGCGCGATCGTCGAGCACGACGCTCTGGATCTCGCCGGTGCGGACGTGCTCGTCGGCGGCGAGTCCCTGCCCGCTTCCCTGGCCGGAACCCTCGCTGCGCGAGCACGTTCGGCCGTCAACATGTACGGACCCACCGAGGCGACGGTGTGGTGCACCTCCGCGCCGGTCGCGCCGGGTCTGCCGTGGACCGGATCGGTGGGGCGCCCCTATCCGGGAACCGGTGTGCGCGTGCTCGACCGGCAGTTGCAGCCCGTGCCGGTCGGCGCGGCCGGCGAACTGTACGTCGTGGGGCAGCAGCTCGCGCGCGGCTACCGCGGCCGCCCCGACTTCACCGCCACCCGCTTCGTCGCCGATCCCTTCGGCGCCGGCCGGATGTACCGCACGGGCGATCTCGTGCGCTGGACTGCCGACGGTACCCTGCAGTATCTCGGACGCGGAGACGACCAGGTCAAGGTCCGCGGACACCGCATCGAGCTCGGTGAGATCGAAACCGCCGCAGCGCACTTCCCCGGCGTGACGCAGGCCGTCGTGGTCGCCCGGCCCGACGCCACCGGTGCGGCCCGTCTCGTGGGTTACGTGACCGGCACCGACGTCGACACCGCGGCGCTGCACGACTTCCTCCGCACGCGTCTGCCCGAGTACATGGTGCCGTCCGTGACGGTCGCGCTCGACGAGTTCCCGCTCACCGCGAACCTCAAGGTCGACCGCAAGGCACTGCCCACCCCGGAGATCGGTGCCCCCGACACCGGGCGCGATCCCGAGACCGCCACCGAACACACCCTCGCCGGTGTCTTTGCCGACCTGCTCGGACTCCCGGCCGTCGGTGTCGACGCCGACTTCTTCACCCTCGGCGGAACGTCGCTGTCCGCCACCCGTCTCGTCGCGCGGATCCGCTCGGCGCTGGACGTCGAGGTGTCGTTGCGCGACGTCTTCGACGCTCCCACCATGGCCGAGTTGGCGGTGGTGGTCGACGGCGCGAGTCCGGCACGTCCCCGCTTCGTCGCAGGACCGCGACCGGCGCGGATCCCGCTGTCGTCGGCCCAGCAACGCCTGTGGTTCCTCGACCGCGCCCAAGGGCCGTCGCCGACCTACAACATCCCCTTCGCCCTCGAACTGCGCGGCCGGCTCGACGCCGACCTGCTCGACCGTGCCCTGGTGCACGTCGCTGCCCGGCACGAGGTGCTGCGCACCGTCGTCGACGTCGTCGAGGGTGAGCCCGTGCAGGTCGTCACCGACACGCCGTCGACGATCCTGCAGGTCGCCCAGGCGCGCGACGGGAACGCCGGGGCGCTTCTCGACGCGGCCGCGCGGGCACCCTTCGATCTCGGACAGGATCGTCCGTTCCGTGCACATCTCGTGCGGCGCGCACCGGACGATGCCGTGCTGCTGCTCGTCGTGCACCACATCGCGGGCGACGAGTGGTCGGCCGAGACGGTCTTCGCCGACCTCGCCGCCGCCTGTGCGGATCTCTCGGCGGGTCGTGTGCCCGACGACGCTCCGCGTCCCCAGTACGCGGACTTCGCGGTGTGGCAGCGCGGACTCGCCGACGACCCGGCCGCCGCCGCACTCCGCGACCGCGACCTCGCGTTCTGGCGCTCCACCCTCGCCGGGGCACCCGAGGAACTCGTCCTGCCGCACGACCGTCCGCGACCCGCGGTGCCGAGTCACCGCGGTGGCGAGGTGCACGTGCAGGTGGGTTCGGAACTGACTGCGGCCCTGCGGGATACGTGCACCCTTTCCGGGACGAGCATGTTCATGCTCACCCACGCCGCGGTGGCCGCTCTGTTCACCGCCCTCGGGGCGGGCGACGACATCGTGCTCGGCGCGCCCGTCGCGGGTCGCGCCGACAGTGGGCTCGAGGACATCGTCGGCTTCTTCGTCGACACCGTCGCCCTGCGCACCGATCTGTCCGGCGATCCCGACACCGCCGAGATCCTGACGCGCGTACGGCGCGCCGACCTCGCCGCCCTCGCCCATCAGGAGGTGCCCTTCGACGAGGTGGTCGACGCCGTCGGTGTCACCCCGTCGCTCGCGCGGCACCCGCTCTTCCAGACGATGGTGCAGTACCGCACCGAACCGGTCGTCCCGCAGATCGGCGACACCACCGCGACCGTGTCGTATCTGTCCACCGGCACGTCGAAGTTCGATCTCACCGTCGACTTCGTCGACGCGACCGACGGTCTGTCGATCCGCTTCGAGTACGCCGAGGACCTCTACGACCGTACGAGCGTACGGACCCTCGGGCAGCGTCTGCTGTCGGTGCTCGCGGCCTTCGCCGAACCCGAACCGCGACACCTCTCGACGATCGACGTGCGCACCGACGAGGAGCGCGCCGCCGACACCGCCGAGGCGGTGCCCGCCACCACGCAGCTGCTGCCGGATCTGCTCGCGGCGGCCTTCACCGCCCACCCGGATCACCCGGCGCTCGTGTTCGGTCCAGAGACCCTGAGCTATCGGGAATTCGGGGCGCGCGTGCATCGTTCGGTTCGCGCGCTCGCCGAGCGGGGCATCGGACCCGGCAGTGTCGTCGCGGTCGCGGCGGCACGTTCCGACGCCGCCGTGGTGGCCCTGGCCGCCGTCGTGCTCTCCGGTGCCGCCTACCTGCCCGTCGACCTGTCGTACCCGCCCGCGCGCATCGAGTTCATGCTCACCGACGCCGAACCCGATCTCGTGCTCGTCGATACGGAAGGCGCCGTGCCCGGAGACGCGCCGCAGCTGACCCTTGCCGCACTGGCCGAGGCGGCACAGGGCCGTTCCGACGCGCCGGTGACCGACCTCGACCGCACCCGGCCGCTGCATCCGGCGGACGGGTCGTACGTCGTCTACACCTCCGGCTCGACGGGTGTGCCCAAGGGCGTCGTGGGAACCGCTGCGGCGCTGGCGAGCCGGCTGGCCTGGCAGGCGGCACGCGTCCGCCCGGCCGGCAACGACGTGCGGCTGGCCAAGAGCTCGCTGAGCTTCATCGACGGATCCACCGAACTGTTCGCCGGCCTGCTCTCCGGCGCGACCATGGTTCTCGCGGACGATACGGCCTCCCGCGACGCCGGGGCCCTCGCCGATCTCGTCGCCCGGCACCGCGTCCGGATGCTCACCGCCGTGCCGAGCCTCGCCGAGGCCCTCGTGGCCCTGAGCCCCGAGGCCGCGGAACTCGTCGACACGTGGTTCCTCAGCGGAGAACCCCTCGGCACGAGCGTGATCGCGGCGCTGCCGGGCGCGCGGGTGATCAACTCGTACGGTTCGTCGGAGGTCGCCGGCGACGTCACGATCTGGACGGCGCCGGATCCCGGCGTCGACCGCGTCCGCATCGGTGCCCCCGTCGACGGCGTGACCGCGCGCATCCTCGACCGGCATCTGCGTCCCGTCCCGGACGGGGTGACCGGCGAACTCTATGTCGGGGGAGTGCAGTCAGCCCGCGGCTATCTCGGCCGCCCGGACCTGACCGCGGCGCGGTTCGTTGCCGACCCCACCGGAAGCGGCGCCCGGTTGTTCCGCACCGGAGACCTGGTGCGGCGCAGTTCCTCCGGAGAGCTCGACTTCGTCTCGCGCGCCGACCACCAGTTGAGCCTGCGCGGCTTCCGCATCGAACCGGGCGAGGTCGAGGCCGCGCTGCTGCGCCACCGGGCGGTGACCGCGGCCCTCGTCACCGTGCGCCCGTCGGCGTCCGGAACCGATCTGCTCGTCGGTTACGTCGTCGCCGATCCGGCCGCGCCGCGCCCGGCGGCTACCGACCTGCAGGACCATCTGCGGACCGTGGTGCCGGACTACATGATTCCCGCGGTCTTCGTCGTGCTCGACGCCATGCCGACCCTGCCCAACGGCAAGGTCGACCGCGCGTCCCTGCCCGATCCCGCCCGGAGTCACAGCACACGCGAGGCCACCGACGACGAACGCGCCGTGTGCGAGGTGCTCGCCGAACTCCTCGGTGTCCCGCAGGTCGGCCCCGACGACGACTTCTTCGCCCTCGGCGGCAATTCGCTCCTCGCGACACGTCTGTCAACGGCGCTGCGCGTGCGCACCGGCCGGAACCCGTCGATCCGCGACATCTTCGACCTGCGCACCCCCGCGCGACTCGCGGCAACGGTCCCGGCCACCGTCACCGGCCCGGAACTCGTGCGCCGCGACCACGCCGAACTCGTCCCCATGTCGGCCGCGCAGCGCCGGCTGTGGTTCCTCTTCCGCCTCGAGGGCGCGTCGGCGACCTACAACATCCCGTACACGATGCGGTTGCGCGGCGCTCTCGACGTCGATGCCCTGCGCGAAGCCCTGCAGCACCTGATCGCCGGGCACGACACGCTGCGCACGGTGTTCACCGAGCCGGACGAGGACGACGTCGAGCAGATCGGCTACCAGCGGGTGCTGCCCGCCGAGGACTGCACCGTCGAACTGCGGATCGTCGACGCGGCCCGGGCGGATCTCGACGCGCTGCTCGCCGAGGAGGCGGGACGCCCGTTCGATCTCACCCACGACCTGCCGATCCGCGCGACCCTCGTGCGCACCGCGCCCGACGACGCGCACCTGATGGTGCTCGTGCACCACATCGCCGCCGACGAGTGGTCCGCCACACCGCTCGTCGCCGATCTGTCGGCCTGGTACGCGCACCTGACCACCGGGGCGCCCGCTCCGGCGCCGCTGCCGGTGCAGTACCGGGACTTCACCCTCTGGCAGGACGAACGTCTCGGTACCGGGGACGAGTCTCTGCGTGAGGCCCAGACCGAGTACTGGGCACGCGTCCTCGACGGAGCACCCGAGGAACTCGCCGTCCCGCACGACCGGCCGCGCGGCGCTGTCAGCAGCTATCGCGGCGGCGCGGTCCCGTTCACCGTCGACCCGCGAACCCGCGAAGCACTCGCCGGCATCGCCGCCGAATCCGGCGCGACGATGTTCATGCTCACCCACGCCGTCGTCGCGGCATTGCTGCGCGCGCACGGCGCCGGGGACGACATCGTCCTCGGCACTCCCGTTGCGGGGCGTCCCGACGCCGCCCTCGATCGGATCGTCGGCTTCTTCGTCAACACGCTCGTGCTGCGCACCGACCTGTCCGGCGACCCCACCGTCCGCGACCTGCTCACACGGGTCCGGGAGGTGGACCTCGACGCCTACGCGCACCAGGACCTGCCGTTCGAGGTGCTCGTCGAACGACTCGCCCCGGCACGGTCACTCGCGCGCCAACCGTTGTTCCAGATCATGGTGCAGTACCGCGACCGTCTCGACGAGATCCGCATGCCCGGGCTCGACTCCGAACCGGTCTTCGTCGAGACCGGCACGTCGAAGTTCGACCTGACCTTCGACCTCGCCGAGACCGACGACGGCGGGATCCGCGGCCGCATCGAGTACGCGACCGATCTGTTCGACCACGACACCGTCGACGGATTCGCGCAGCGACTCACGGTCCTGCTCGCGGAGATCGCGGCGGATCCCGACACCTCGCTGTCGCAGCTGAGCGTGCTCACCGCCGACGACCGAAAGGCATTGGCTGCAGCGGAGATCGGCACGGTCCGCGACAACGGTCCCGATCACACGGTCCCCGAGCTGTTCTCGCAGCAGGTCGCTGCGACACCGGACGCCCTCGCGCTCGTCGACGACGCCACCGGACGGCGGTGGAGCTACGCCGAACTCGACCGTGCCGTCGCCGCTCTGGCCGGACACCTGCGTTCCGTTCCCGGAGTAGGAATGGATGCCGTCGTGGCCGTGGCGATCCCACGCAGCACCGCACTCGTGGTCGCCCTCCTCGCGATCCACCGCGTCGGTGCGGCCTATCTGCCGCTCGATGAGAACTATCCCGCCGAGCGGCTCGCGTACATGCTCTCCGACGCGCAGCCCGTCGCGGTCGTGGCGGCCGCCGGTGTGGCGATGTCCTTCGACTCCGTCGTGCCGGTGCTCGAGGTCGACGAATCCGGCTGCGTCGGTATCGATCCCGCAGAGCCGGTCGCAGCACCGACCGCGATGCCCCTCGACCGCGCGGCGTACGTGCTCTACACCTCCGGATCCACCGGAACCCCGAAGGGCGTCCTCGTCGGCCATCGCGCCGTGGCCAACCGGTTGCGGTGGATGCAGGACGAATACGGTCTCACGGCCGACGATCGGGTGTTGCAGAAGACCCCGTCCGGATTCGACGTGTCGGTGTGGGAGTTCTTCTGGCCGCTGATCGCCGGTGCCACGCTCGTCGTCGCGACCGCCGACGGCCACCGCGACCCGCACTATCTGCGCGACGTGATCGCCCGGCAGTCGATCACCACGGCGCACTTCGTCCCGTCGATGCTCGCGGCGCTGCTCGACGTGCTCGCCGCCGAGCAGGACCGGGCACTGCGCCTGACCCGGGTGATCTGCAGTGGTGAGGCGCTGACCGCCGACCACCGCGATCGCTTCCACACCCTCGTCGACGCCGAACTGCACAATCTCTACGGCCCGACCGAGGCGGCCGTCGACGTCACCGCGGCATCGATTCCGGCGCAGGACATCCCGTGGGTCCCGATCGGACGACCGATCGACAACACCCGCACCTTCGTCCTCGACGAACGGCTCCGGCCCGTGGCCCGGGGCGTCGTCGGCGAGTTGTATCTCGGTGGTGTCCAGCTCGCCCGCGGCTACCACCGGCGCGCAGGTCTGACGGCGGGCCGGTTCGTCGCCGACCCCTACAGCGACGCAGGGGAGCGGCTCTACCGCACCGGCGACCTCGTGCGGTGGCGCGACCGGGGCGCGGGCCTCGAACTCGACTACCTCGGCCGCGCCGACGGCCAGGTCAAGCTCCGCGGCCTGCGCATCGAACTCGGGGAGATCGAGGCGACGCTGGTCGCGCATCCGGACGTCGCGCAGAGTGCCGTCGTCGTGCGCGACGGCACGCTCGCCGGTTATGTGGTGCCCCTGGCCGCGCGCACCGTCGAACCTGCGGATCTGCTCGCGCACGCCGCGACGACCCTGCCCGACCACATGGTCCCGGTGACCGTGACCGTGCTCGAGGCGCTGCCGCTCGGACCGAACGGCAAACTCGACCGCAGGGCACTTCCCGACCCGCAACCGACCGCGACGACGCGCCGCGAGCCGGAGACCTCCGCCGAGGCCGCACTGTGCGAATTGTTCGCGGAGGCACTGCGTCTCGACGTCGTCGGGCCGGACGACGACTTCTTCGCGCTCGGTGGTGACAGCATCGTCTCGATGCAGGTCGTCACGGCCGCGCGTCGCAAGGGCATCGAATTCGGCCCGCGCGAGATCTTCCGGTGGCGCACACCGGCCGGTCTCGCCGCCGTCGCACGGTTCGCCGAGACGGCCGAACAGCCGGCCGGTCCCGTGGACGATCGGGAGCCGGGCCCGGTGCCCGTCCCGCCGGCCGTGCACGCGCTGCGGGAGACCGGCACCGAACCGGCCGGTGCGGCGATCGTGTTCGCCGTCGACACCCCGGCGGACGAGGAACAGGTCACAGCCGCCGTGCGCGCGGTGGTCGCCGCGCACGACGCGCTGCGCATGCGGCTGACCCGCGTGGCGTCGGTGCTGTGGTCGCTCGACACCCATCCCGCCGACGAGGTGCCGGTGCGGGTCGTCGAGACCACCGATCTCGCAGCCGCCGAGCAGCAGGCCCGCTTGGAGGCCGCCGCGACTGTCGACCCCGAAGCCGGACCGGTGCTCTCGACCGTCCTGCTGACCACCGGACAGGCGGGTCGCCTCGTGGTGGCTCTCCACCCGATCGTCGCCGACGGTGTCTCCGTCGGCGTGCTCGCCGCCGACCTGACGGCGGCGGTGACCGGGGGAGCGGTCGCCGTTCCCGCCGCTACCGCGCGGGGACTCGCGACCCGGATCAACGAGCGGGCGCAGGACCCGGCGCTGTTCGGTGAACTGGCGCACTGGGCGCAGGTCCTTGCCCCGGGCGCCGCGCTGAGCACCGCGGTGCTCCCCGTCGGCGATCCGGTCGAGATCGCCGCAGTCGAGGTCACCGCCGGTCCGTCCGGTGAACAGGACCCCGCTGTCGCGGCGGTGACCGCGCTGGCAGTCGCCGTCGCACGCGTCCGCGAGGCCGCGCCGGCACAGTTGCTGGTCGAGATCGAACGCGACGCACGTGGATTCTCCGACGGCGAGCCGGACTGCACCCGGACCCTCGGGCCGTTCGCCGTCGGTGTGCCCGTGCGGGTTCCCGTCGCCGACGATCCGGACGCGGTGTCGGCCGGCGTGTCTGCCGCGTTGGGCGCCGTGCCCGGTGACGGTTCGGGATATGCGCTGCTGCGGCATCTCAACGCCCAGGCCGCACCGGCCTTCGTGGCGCTGGCCCGGCCCGACGTCCTCGTCCGGGTCGACACGGTGCCGACCGACCGGCGGATCCCGTCCGGGCACGCCCTCGAGCTGTCGGTGCGATTCGAGGACAAGGCGGACGGTCGTATATTCACGGCCACGATGCGGTCGGACGGACGAATTCCTTCGGAAGAAATCCGAGCGCTTTCCGAGGCCTGGACGACGGCGATGAACGCGCCGGTGGGAGCAGGTTTCAGCACCCCCTCGGGCGCCTAGTATGGTTAGCCTAACCATCAGCTAGTCGGTATGCGCCCGCGGCTCGTCGCGGCATCCGTGGGAGAGAGAAATTCGATGCAGTCGGTGTATCCCGTCACGCGCGCGCAGCGGACCATCTATTTCGGTCATCAGCTCGACGCCACCGGGCACCTCTACAACACCGGCATGTACACCGAGACCATCGGCGACGACATCGACATCGACCGGATGATCACGGCGATCCACTCGGTGCTCGACGTCGCGGAGACCCTGCACGTCAACTTCCACATCGACGCCGACGGCAACGTCGTCCAGGTCCCGCGCGCGACCCGCGAATGGGACCTGCCCGTCATCGACTTCCGCGGCGAGGACGACCCGGCGGCGGCGTCCGACCGCTGGATGCGCGAGACGATGAGCGAACCGCAGGATCTCGCCCGCGACCTGCTGTTCCGATTCGCCATCCACCGCCTGGCCGACGACACGGTGCGGCTGTACCAGCAGTACCACCACATCGTGAACGACGGCTACGGCATCGGCCTGGCGACCACCGCGATGACCAAGGCGTACGTCGAGGGAAAGGGACCCGACCGCGCCACGGAGTGGACCCTCGAACGATACGTGCACGTCGACGAGGAGTACGTCGCGAGCGAACAGCGCGAACTCGACCGCCGCTACTGGCTCGACGAACTCGCCGACCTCCCGCAGGTGACGCGCCTGCTCGGCTCGGGTCGCCTGTCGAGTCCCGGCGAACTCGTCGCCTGGTCGCACATCGACGCCCACGGACGCGGCCGGCTCGAGCGGTACGCCAAGGCCCATGGCACCCGGCCCGCCACCGTGCTCATCGCCCTCCTCGGTGCCTATCTGGCCCGGGCCACCCGCCGTCGCGACGTGGTGATCAGCCTGCCCACGACCGCGCGTGGCACCCGCGAACTGCGCACCGTACCCGCGATGGTCGCCAGCGTCCTGCCCCTGCGTTTCGACGTCCCCGACGACGCGCGTCTGGCCGACGTCGCCGAGGTGATCGACGGCAAACTGCTCGGCCTGCTCAAGCACGGCCGGTACCGCGGTGAGGATCTCGGTCGCGAACTCGCCGAGATCGACCCGGACTGGCGGCCCCCGACCGTCGGTGTGAACATCATGCCCGCAGCTGCCTCGCGGTACTCGGTCGGCCGGGAATCGCAGGCGCACATGCTGTCCTCCGGGCCGGTCGGCGAACTCGAATTCATCCTCGTGCTCGAGAAGGCCGGGCACCCGATCGAGATCGGACTGCGCGGTCACGCCGACGACGCACCGCTCGCGCAGCGCTGCGCCGCCGATCTCGACGACTTCCTCGCCGCGATCCTCGACGACCTCGACGCGCCGCTCGGCACCTTCGACGTCGCCCCGGCACCGTCGCTCGCCGAGAGCTCCGAGGCCGATCGGATCGGCGTTGCCGCCGGGCACGAAGACACCATTGCGGGGCCGCTCGCGCTCATGCCGGCCACCGCGCGACGCCGCGACGCCGGAGTTTCAGTGGATGCCGGCCTGCGCGAATACCGCATCCCGGCAGCGGAGGATCTCACCGAGGACGCCGTGGTCGCCGCCGTCGCCGCCGTGGTCGCGCACCACCCGGCGCTGCGGACGACTCTCACCGCACCGGCCCCGGTGCTGTGGCTGCTGTCGGTGAACGACACCGCCGCCGTCGACGCCCGGACCCTCGTCGCGGACGCCGCGCTGCCCGCGGGGACCGCGACCGCCGACCTGCCCCTGCGCCCCGACGCCACCGCCGGCCGGATCCTGACCGCGGTGCGGCTCACCGGTGCGGACGAGACCGCCGGGGAACTGGTGTTCCTCGCCCCTGCCGGACTCGTCGACGAGACATCCTGGTCGATCGTCACCGCCGACCTGCACCGTGCCCTGCGCGCCGCCCGGCGCGGCACGCAGATCGCACTGCCGCCCGTGCCCACCTCACCGGCCACCCACGCCCGCGTCTTCACCGAGCAGGCGGCCTCGCCGCAGCGACTCGCAGAACTATCCGACTGGATGACCACCGTCGCACCCGGCGCCGAGTTCGCCGCAGCGGCGGCCACCGGCCGCACACGGACCCCCGTGACCGTCACGCTGACCGACGACGAATACGCTACGGCGACAACCGCGATGGCCGGACTCGTCTCGGGTGACGCAACGGATGTGTGGACCGCGGTGACCGCAGCCGCGGTCGCGAACACCCGCGAGAGCGCCGAGGGTGAACTGCTCGTCGACATCGTCCGCGACGGCCGCGTCGCCCTGACCCCCGACGCCGATCCCACCCGCACCGTCGGCGCGCTGGACTGGACGACGCCGGTACGACTGGCGCTCGCCCCCGATCCGCTCGACGCCCTGCGCACCGCGAAGGAACGCCTGCGCGCCGCCCCCGACCGGGGCATCGGCTGGCCGATGCTGCGCTACGCCAACGTCCAGGCCGGGCCGGCCCTCGCGCCGCTCGGGCAGCCGCAGGTGCTCGTGCGGAGCGGCGGAGACCGCATCGGCGACTACCTGCTCGACATCCACGTCGAACGGGGAATCGACGGCGCCGCGGTGCATCTCACCGCCGACGAGGCGCTCGACCCCGATCTCGTGGTCCGGCTTGCCGAGGCATGGCGCGCGGCGTTCGACGACCTGCTCGGCCGCGCCGACGCAGCCGCGGGAAGAACCTCTCTCACCCCGTCCGATCTCGGACACGTCACGCTCACGCAGAACGAGATCGACCGCGTCGCACGGATCGCGCCGGCGCGGATCGAGGACATCTGGCCCCTGTCGCCGCTGCAGCGCGGCCTGTATTTCCAGTCGGTCTTCGACTCGTCGAAGGACATCTACACCGCCCAGTTCTCGCTCGACTTCGGCCACCGCCTCGACGTCGCGCGCCTGCGCCGCGCCGCCGCACGCCTGCTCGCCGAGAATCCCACCGTGCGTGCCGGTTTCACCGACGACGGCCTGATCGATCCGGTGCAGTTCATTGCCGCCGCGGATCTCGAGGTGCCGTTCACCGAGGTCGACCTCACCGACCTCGCCCCCGCCGAACAGCAGGCCCGCGCCGAGAAACTGATCGAGGAGGATCGGCTGCAGCCGTTCGACCTCGCGTCCCCGCCGCTGTGGCGCATGCTGCTGCTGCATCTCGACGGCATCGACCGTCTCGTCGTCAACCGCGAATTCATCCTCTGGGACGGCTGGTCCGGCGCGCTGTTCGTCGACGAACTTCTCGCCCGCTACGCCGGTGACGAGATCGCCGCGCCCGAAGCAGGTTTCACCGACTACCTGCAGTGGCTCGCCGCCCGCGACCGCGCCGCCGCCGAGCAGGCCTGGCGCGACGAGTTCGCCGATTTCGACAAGCCCACCCTGCTCGCCGGATCCACCCGCGACCGCGCCGCCATCGTGCCGCTGCGCATCGAGTCGTACATCGACGAGACGCTCACCGCGGCACTGCGTGACCGGGCCCGCAGTACGGGCGTCACCCTCAACGCGTTGATGAACGCCGTCGTCGGCCTGCTCCTCGCCGCCGAATCCGGCAGCACCGACGTCGTGTTCGGCTCCACCGTCGCCGGGCGGCCCACCGAGATCGTCGGACTCGACCGCGTGATCGGCATGTTCCTCAACACCGTCCCGGTGCGGGTGCGTCTGTCGGGTGCCGAGACCGTCGCGGAGCTGCTGCGCCGCATGCAGGACGAGTACGCCGACCGCATGGAGTTCGAATATCTCGGGCTCGGCGACATCCTCCGCGCCGTCGGCCATTCCGAACTGTTCGACACCCTGTTCGTGTTGCAGAATTTCAAGGACGCCGACGAGATGGCCCGGCAGTCCGCGCGGCACGACATCGTCGCCGAGGACAGCCTCGACCACACCCACTACCCCCTCGCGATCGTCGTGTCGCCGGGGCAGACCATGCACGTCAAGATCGACTACCGGCCCGACGTCGTCGACGGAGCGCGTGCCCGGGCCCTGCACGACCGCTTCGTGGCGCTGCTCGGCTTCGTCGCCCGCGGCGTCGATCTGCCGGTCGCGTCCGTGCCGGCACTGACGGCCGCCGAGCATGCTGTCACCGAAGCCCGGCTGCGCGCCGAGATCCCCGAGGTCGAGGACGCCACCGTCGCCGAGATGCTCATCGCGCGCGCCGCGACCGACGCCGACCGCATCGCCCTCGTCTCCGGTGAGCAGAGCTGCACCTACGGCGAACTCTCCGGACGCGTCGAAGCGCTCGCCCGCACCCTCATCGACGGGGGAGCGGGACCCGAGACCATCGTGTGCCTCGGCCTGCCCCGCAGCATCGACACCGTCGTCGCGCTCTTCGCGATCCTGCGCACCGGTGCCGCCTATCTGCCGCTCGAACTCGACCAGCCCGACGAACGGTTGCGTACCGTCATCGACGACGCGCAACCGGCGCTGTTCCTCACCACCACCGCAGTGCAGGATCGTCTCGGCCTGCCCGCCGACCGCAGCATCCGCCTCGACGAGCCCCTCACGGCGGATACCGCGCCGCTGACCGACGCCGAACTCGGCGCGTTCGCCCCGGGCCGCCCGGGCCGGCTCGAGCACCCCGCCTACGTCATCTACACCTCCGGGTCCACCGGCAAGCCGAAGGGTGTGGTCACCCCCTATCGGGGCCTGACCAACATGCAGCGCAACCACCAGGACGAGATCTTCGATCCGGTGGTCTCGTCGGTGGACGGACGCCGGATGCGGGTCGCGCACACCGTGTCGTTCGCCTTCGACATGTCGTGGGAGGAACTGCTCTGGCTCGTCGAGGGCCACGAGGTGCACGTCTGCGACGAGGACCTGCGACGCGACGCCACCGCGCTCGTCGAGTACTGCAACACCCACGCCATCGACGTCGTCAACGTCACCCCCACCTACGCGACGCAGCTGATCGCGGACGGCATGCTCGACGAGGGGCCGGGACAGCACCGCCCGCCGCTCGTCCTGCTCGGCGGTGAGGCCGTGTCGGATTCGGTGTGGACGCGCCTGCGCGAGACCGGCGGCACCCTCGGGTACAACCTCTACGGCCCCACCGAGTACACGATCAACACCCTCGGCGGTGGCACCGACGACAGCGCGACCCCCACGGTCGGCGTCCCGATCCGCGCGACCCGCGCCTACATCCTCGACCCGTGGCTGCGACCCGTCGTCGACGGTGTCGTCGGCGAGTTGTACATCGCCGGTGTCGGTCTCGCCCGCGGCTATCTGAACCGCTTCGGCCTCACCGCCGACCGGTTCGTCGCCGACCCGTGGTCGGCCGGTGGTCGCATGTACCGCACGGGCGACCTCATGCGCCGACGGTCCGACGGCAACCTCGACTATCTCGGCCGCGTCGACGACCAGGTCAAGATCCGCGGCTACCGCGTCGAACTGCACGAGATCGCGGCCGTGCTCGAGGAGCATCCCGAGGTCGGCACCGCCGCGGTGATCGCCGTCGACGACCCGCTCGTGCCGGGCACGAAACGACTTGCCGCGTACGCGGTTCCGGTGGGAGATGGTGATCCGTCCGATCTGTCCTCGCGGCTCGTCGCCCACCTGCGTGCCCAGCTGCCCGACTACATGGTCCCGGCCGGAGTGCAGCTCATCGACTCCGTGCCGATGACCGTCAACGGCAAGCTCGACACCCGCGCCCTGCCCGAACCGCAGGCCGCGACCGGCCTCGGTGGACGCGCCCCGCGCACCGAGACCGAGAAGGTCCTGTGCGAGATCTTCGCCGACGTCCTCGGCATCGACGAGGTCGGCGCCGACGACGACTTCTTCGAACTCGGCGGGCACTCGATGATCGCCATGCGGATCATCGGCCGCATCCGCTCCGAACTCGGCGTGGACGTCACCATCCGCGACCTGTTCGAGGCCCGCAGCGTCGAGGAACTCGCCCGCCGCATCCCCGGCGCCGCAGCGGCGCTCCCGCCGGTCACCGCGCGGACGCGCCCCGACCGGGTGCCGCTGTCGGCCGCCCAGGAACGCCTGTGGCTGCTCCAGCAGTTGCAGGACGACAGCCTCGCCTACCACTACGCGCACGTCGCCCGTCTCGACGGTGCGGTGGACGCCGATGCCCTCGCTGTTGCGGTCGCCGACGTCGTGGAACGTCACGAGAGCCTGCGCACCGTCGTCGAGTCCGAGGACGGCACGCCCTACCAGCGAATCCTGTCCACAGCCGAGGCCGTGCGCTTCGACCTGCACGAGACGGAGTCCGAGGACGCCGTCCGGGCGCTGCTCACCGAGCGGCTCACCGCGTCGTTCGATCTGCGCACCGACCCGCCGCTGCGTGTCGTGCTGGTGCGCGTCGCGCCCGACCGGCACGTCCTCGCGGTGGTGCTGCACCACATCGCGACCGACGAATGGTCGGACGCGCCGCTGCTCGGCGACCTCACCCGCGCCTACCTCGCGCGGTCGGCCGGTGCGGCACCAGAGTGGTCGCCGCTGCCCGTCCAGTACGCCGACTACACGCTGTGGCAGCGCGAACTGATCGAGGCCGGCCGGATCGACACCCAGATCGACTACTGGACCGACACTCTCGCGCAGTTGCCCGACGAGATCGTCCTGCCCACCGACCGGCTCCGCCCCGCGCGGCCGACGGGCGCGGCGGGCAACACCACCGCGACGGTCCCCGCCGACATCGCCGTCCGCCTGCGAGCGGTCGCGGATGCCCTCGGCGGCACGATGTTCATGGCGCTGCACGCGGCCGTCGCGGCACTGCTCTCGCGGCTCGGCGCGGGCGACGACATCGTCGTCGGTACCCCGGTCTCGGGCCGGTCCGACACCGTCCTCGACGAACTCGTCGGCTTCTTCGTCAACACCCTCGTGCTGCGCACCGACCTGTCCGGCGAACCCACCTTCGCCGAACTCCTCGACCGGGTGCGCGAGACCGACCTCGCGGCGATGGCGCACCAGGAGGTGCCCTTCCAGCAGCTCGTCGAGCGACTCGCACCGCCGCGCGTCGAGGGACGGAACCCGCTGTTCCAGGTGATGATGAGCTACCTGCAGCGCCCCGCGCAGCTGCCCGACCTGCTCGGTGTGCCCACCCGCTGGGAGCCACTGAGCAACGTCCGCGCCAAGTTCGACCTCAACCTCACCTTCGTCGACGCCCCGGACACCGGCGAGGTCGCCGTGTCGGTGGAGTACGCGACCGACCTGTTCGACGCCACCACGGCCGACACGTTGCTCGCTGCGCTGCTCACGCTGCTCGAGCGGGTCGCGAGCGCACCCGAGGCCCGGATCGGCGACGTCGCGATCCTCGACGCCGACGAGACCGCGGGACAGCTCGCCGTGGGCACCGGCGAGCGCGTCGACTTCGCTCTCGTCCCGCTGAGCGAGGTGCTCGCGCGCAGCGCCGCCGAGTACGCCGAACGGCCGGCTCTCGTCGCAGCCGACCACACCCTCACCCATGCTGCGCTCGACGCCGCCTCGAACCGCCTCGCGCGCGAACTCGTCGCGCTCGGTGCCGGCCCGGACGCGATCGTCGCGGTCGCGGTGCCCCGCTCCGTGGAACAGGTCGTCGCGATCCACGCCGTCGTGAAGTCCGGTGCGGCCTACCAGCCGATCGACACCACGCTGCCCGACGCGCGCATCGAGTACCTGCTCGGTGACGCACGTCCGCGAGTCGTGCTGACGCGCAGCGATATCGCCTTGCCCGGTGACCATCCGCGACTCGACCTCGACGACGCCGAGGTCCGTGCCCGCATCGACGCCCGTAGCCCGGAGCCGGTCACCGACACCGACCGGATCGCGCCGCTGATCCTCGACCACCCGCTCTACGTCATCTACACCTCGGGGTCGACGGGTCTGCCCAAGGGCGTCACCGTGTCGCACCGCGCCGTGGCGAACCGGTTGGAATGGGTGCGCCGCGAACTGCCCGTCTCGCCCGACGACCGGGTCCTGCTGCGCACGCCCGCGACCTTCGACGTGTCGGTGTGGGAGTTGTTCGCACCGTTCGTCGACGGTGCGAGCGTCGTCGTCGGCGGACCCGACGCGCACCGCGATCCCGTCGAATCGGCGACCCTGCTGCGCGACGGGAACATCACCGTCGCCCATTTCGTGCCGTCGATGCTCGAGGAGACCCTCGCCGTGTCCGCCACCGCGGACGCCGCGAACCTGCGGCGCATCGTGTGCAGCGGTGAAGCACTGTCGCCGCGCACCGTCGAACGCGCGGCGAAGGTGCTGCCGCAGGTGAAGGTCCACAACCTGTACGGCCCGACCGAAGCCGCGGTCGAGGTGACCCTCGACACCGACCCGGAGGCCCGGATCGGTTCGCGCACCCGCGGTTCCGTCATCGGACGGCCGGGCGCGAACGTGTGCCTGTACGTGCTCGACCGGTATCTGCGCCCCGTGCCGGCCGGCACCCCGGGCGAGCTGTACATCGGGGGAGTGCAGGTCGCGCAGGGCTACCTGCGACGCCCGGCGCTCACCGCCCAGCGGTTCGTCGCCGACCCCTACGGTGATCCCGGCGACCGGCTCTACCGCACCGGCGACCTCGCGCGGTGGGACGCCCGCGGTGACCTCGAATATCTCGGCCGCGGCGACGACCAGATCAAGCTGCGCGGTCTGCGCATCGAACTCGGCGAACTCGAAGCGGCTCTCGACGCCGTCGACGGTGTCGCCCGTGCCGTAGCGGCGGTCAAGCCCGGTCCCGCCGGCTCTGCCGGTTCGACCGGCACAGGCGATTCGGTGCTCGTCGGATATGTCGTTCCTGCAGCGGGTGTCGCGGTGGATCCGGTGGCGGTCCGCGAGACACTCGTCGGACATGTGCCCGATTACCTGCTGCCCGCACGGGTTCTCGTGATCGACGCGGTTCCGACGAGTTTCAACGGCAAACTCGATCGCAGTGCCCTGCCGGCACCGGAGTTCGACACCGGATCCGGGCGGCAGCCGCGCACCGAACTCGAAGCGACGATCGCGACACTGTTCGCCGATGCGCTGGGACTCGACGAGGTCGGCATCGACAACGACTTCTTCGCGTTCGGTGGGCATTCGCTGGCCGCGATCCGGCTCGTCAACGCGATCCGCTCGGAGCTCGGCGTGGATCTGGCCCTGCGCACGGTCTTCGACGCCCCGACCGTGGGGTTGCTCGCGCAGCGGTGCGCGGCCGCCGGGCAGGGGTCGCCCCGACCCGCGCTGGTCGCGGCCGACCCGCGACCGGCGATGGTGCCGCTGTCGTACGCGCAGCAACGCCTGTGGATCCTCGACCAGCTCGGAGCCCGCGGCGGCGTGTACAACGTGCCCGTCACGTGGCGGGTGCACGGACGCGTCGACGTCCCGGCACTCGAAGCCGCCGTGCGCGACGTCGTCCTGCGCCACGAGGCGCTGCGCACGGTCTTCCCGAGCTCGGACGGGCAGGCCTACCAGATGGTGCTCACGCCCGACGAAGTCCGCGTGATCGCCGACCACCGTCCGGTCGACGCGGCCGATGTCCGCGATGCGCTGGCCGAGGCGATCGATCACCGCTTCGATCTGTCGGCAGAGCTGCCGGTGCGGTTGTCGGTCCTCGACGCCGGGGACGACACCGTGGTGGCACTGGTGATCCACCACATCGCCGTCGACGAGTGGTCGACCAAGGCGCTGCTCACCGACCTCGCCACGGCCTACGCGTTGCGGCAGGCGGGGCAGGCACCCGAGTGGACGCAACCCACCGTGCAGTACGCCGATTTCACGCTGTGGCAGCGCGAACTGCTCGGCGACCCGGCGGATGTGGAGTCGCTCGCCGCGCGTCAGCGCGCCTACTGGCGCGACGCCCTCGCCGGCCTGCCCGAGGAACTGCCGCTGCCGACCGACCGGACCCGTCCGGCCCGCACCTCCTATCGCGGTGGCGCCGTGCCGTTCGCGCTCGACCCGGAGGTCGTGCGCGCACTGCGGGAACTCGCACGCGCACAGGACGTCTCGATGTTCATGGTCGTCCAGGCCGCGGTGGCGGTGCTGCTCGCGGCCTACGGTGGCGGCGAGGACATCCCGCTCGGCACCCCGGTCTCCGGCCGCGGCGACGCACAGCTCGAGGATCTCGTCGGCTTCTTCCTCAACACCCTCGTGCTGCGCACCGACCTGTCCGGCGACCCCACCGTCGCCGAACTGCTCGACCGGATCCGCCGCACCGACCTCGAGGCGTTCGACCACCAGGACCTGCCGTTCGAGCAGGTCGTCGACGCGGTGCTCGGCTCCGACCGATCCGTCTCGCGCGCCCTGCACCCGCTGTTCCAGGTGATGATCGTCTATCTCGTCGAACCCGATCCGCGCAGCGCGGGTGGGCTCACCGCGGGTGTCACCCCCGAACCGCACCCGATGGAGACCTCGAAGTTCGACCTGTCCTTCGACCTCGTCGAATATGCGGGCACCGACACCGTCGTCGGCGTCGTCGAGTACAGCTCCGACCTGTACGACCGCGGCACCGTCGAACGTCTCGCCGCCGGACTCGACCGGGTGCTACGCACGCTGGCCGGGGGAGAGGCACACCGGCGCCTGTCCGCCATCGACGTGCTGCCGGCCGACGAACGCGCCCGGCTCGAGCAGTGGCGGACCACACCGGCACAGGCCACCGAAGCCGTTACCGTCGCGGACCTGTTCGACGACGCGGCCACCCGCCACCCGCACGAGACGGCGCTCGTGGCAGGCGATCTCGAATGGACCTTCGCCGACCTCGCGTCCCGGGTCCGCCGATGGGCGCGCCTGCTCGTCGACCACGGTGTCGCTCCCGAGACCCGCGTGGCGCTCGTGCTGCCCCGCACGGCCGACACGATCGCGGCGATGCTCGCGGTGCTCGTCTCCGGCGGCGCCTACGTCGCGCTCGAACCGCGCACTCCCACCGAGCGTCTCGCGACGATCCTCGGCACTGCGGAGCCCGTCGTCGTGCTCACCACCGGAGAACTCGTGTCGTCGCTGCCCGCAGGGGACGCGCCGGTGCTCGCGCTCGACGACGAGACGCTCGCCGAGCGGGTCGCCGGTTACGACGACGCCCCGATGACCGACGCGGACCGGCTCGCACCGTTGCGCGCAGACCACCCGGCCTACGTCGTGTACACCTCCGGTTCCACCGGCACACCCAAGGCGGTCCTCGCCCTGCACCGCGGCCTGACCGAGCTGTTCCACAGCCACCGCGCCGATCTGTACGAACCGACGCAGGCACGGACCGGACGCGACCGGCTCCGGGTCGGCCACGCATGGTCGTTCGCCTTCGACGCGTCGTGGCAGCCGCAGCTGTGGCTCTTCGACGGCCACGCGGTGCACGTCGTCGACGAAAAGGTCCAGCGCGACCCGGCCGAGATGGTCCGCGTCGCCCACGAATCCCGCTGGGACTTCGTCGAGGTCACCCCGTCACACCTCGCGCAGCTGCTCGATCACGGACTCGCGGACGATGGACGGTGCCCGGCCTCGCTCGGTTTCGGCGGCGAGGCAGTCTCCCAACCGATGTGGGACCGGCTGCGCGGGCTGGACGGCGTGAGCGCCTACAACCTCTACGGGCCGAGCGAGAGCACCGTCGACGCGCTCGTCGCACGGGCCTCGGACGCGGACGCGCCCGTTGCCGGCCGACCGGTGGCCGGCACCCGGGCCTACATCCTCGACCGGTGGATGCGCCCCGCGCCGATCGGCGTGGAGGGCGAGCTCTACCTCGCCGGTCGTGGACTGGCCCGCGGTTATCTCGCCGACCCGGGTCGCACCGCCGACCGTTTCGTCGCGGACACGATCGATCCGGAGTTCCCCGGTGATCGCATGTACCGCACGGGTGACCGGGCCCTGTGGACGCCCGACGGACACATCCGATACCGCGGACGCGGCGACGACCAGGTCAAGATCCGTGGTTACCGGATCGAGCCGGCCGAGATCGAGACCGTGCTCTCGTCGCGACCGGACGTCGCGACCGCCATGGTGCTCGCCCGCACCGATCTCGGCGCGACGGCGCGTCTCGTCGCCTACGTCGTCCCGGCCGCCGGGTACACCCTCGATACCGAGATGCTGCGGCGGGCGGTGGCGCGGGTGCTGCCCGACTACATGGTGCCGTCGGCGACGGTCGTCCTGGACGCCCTGCCCACGCTCGCCAACGGCAAGATCGACCGCGCCGCACTGCCACGACCGGAACTCGCCCCTCGAGCGCACCGGGCACCGTCCACACCGGCCGAAGAACTGCTGTGCGCCCTCGCCTCCGAGGTCACAGGCATCGAGCAGGTCGGTGTCGACGACGATCTGCTCGACCTCGGATGCGACAGCATCTCGGTGATGCGGATCCTCGGCGGACTGCGCGCGGCCGGATACGTGATCGACGCCGAGTCGATCCTCACCGCCGGGTCGATCGGCGAACTCGCCGCAACCCTCCACGAACCGACTGATCGTTCCACCACAGAGCCGATTGGTTGTTCCACAACAGAGTCGACTGATTGTTCCACCACAGAGTCGATTGGTTGTTCCACAACAGAGGAGAATCGATGAGGATCCACACGCGACTGCGCCGGATCGGCGTCGCCCTCGCCGCCACCGCCATGCTGGTCGGTGTCACGGCGTGCGGCTCGGGCACCGACAGCGGTAGCTCGTCCGGCAGCGCGACTGGGGCGAACGGCGAGTTCCCGGTCACCGTCTCCGGCAAGTTCGGCGACACGACCGTCGAGTCCGCCCCGACCCGGGCCCTGCCGCTGTCGCCGCAGGACGCCGACATCCTGCTGTCGCTGGGCGTCACCCCGCTCGCGCTCCCCGTCGATGCCCAGAACCTCGCCGCGACCGGCGGCACCGGTGTCTGGCCGTGGGAGGCCGAAGCGCTCGGCGCCGACGTCCCGCCGCTGCTGAACATGGACGGCGGTGCCACGGTGATCGCCGAGCAGATCGCCGCGCTGCAGCCCGACATCATCGTCTCCACCGGTTTCTGGGGACTCGAGCAGAACACCTACGATCAGCTCGCCGAGCAGTTCCCCGTCGTCCACTTCGACTACCGCGCCAACGGTGAGCCGTGGCAGGACTCCACCCGCAAGATCGCATCGGCCCTCGGCATCCCCGAGAAGGCCGAGGAGGTCATCGAGCAGGCCGAGGCCGATCTCGACGCCGCCAAGGAGCAGTACCCCGCACTCGAGGGCACGACCTACAACGCGATCATCGGCGACACCGGTGGCCAGCTGTCGGTGCTCGCCGCCGACGACCGCGGCATCGGACAGTTCCTGAACTCCCTCGGCCTCGAGCTCAGCGAATACGCGAACACACTCCAGGTCGATGCCGACGGACGCGGTGTGCTGTCCTACGAGGAGATCTCGCAGCTCGACGCCGACCTGCTCGTCGTCGTCTCGCCCACCGGCGATCTCGGATACCTGACCAAGTTCGAGGCCTGGAACCGTCTTCCGGCCGTCGAGCGTGGCGCGGTCGTCTCGCTCGCCCGCAACACCGGCATGCCGAACGCCGTGGGCTTCCCGTCGGCGCTGTCGCTGAAGTGGGCCACCGCCGAGATCGCCCCGATGCTCGCCGACGCCGCCGCGAAGTCCGAGTGACGGACCGGCAATGAGCAACGGCGCCCTCTTCGATCTGCGGCCGCTGCGCGAGAGCGCGGCCTTCCGCCGGATCTTCATCGCTCGCACCATCTCGATCTTCGGTATCGGGATGCTCATGGTCGGCGTGCCGATCCAGGTCTACGACCTGACCGGATCGTCGCCGATGGTGGGTCTGGTCTCCGCGCTCGAAGGGGGTGCTGCGATCGGTGGCATGCTGCTCGGCGGCATGCTCGCCGACCGCTACAACCGCAAGTTCCTGATCCTGTTCGCCCGCACCGTCTCAGGCCTCACCTTCGTCGGACTGGCCGTCAACGCCGGTCTGTCGTCGCCCTCGGTGCCGGCGATCATCGCCCTGACGGTCGTCAACGGCCTGATCGGGTCGATCAGCATCGCGGCTCTGCTGGCGGTCGTGCCCACGCTCGTCCCCAAGGACCAGCTCGTCGCCGTCGGCGCGCTCAACGTCCTCAGCGCCCGCGCCGGAGCCGTCCTGTCCCCGGCGCTCGGCGGTCTCGTGATCGCGACGTTCTCGGTCGCGTGGAACTACTGGGTGGCCGCGATCGGCACCGCCGTGACCGTCACCCTGCTCTCGGGCCTGCCTGCGCTGAACCCGCCGAACTCGGATGCCGGGCACGACGCCGACACACCCTCGGAGACGGTGACCGGCTTCCTGCGCCGCGAACGCGTCGTCGGTGGCGTGATGATCGCCGGTGTCGTCGCGATGCTCGGTGGCGGTGTGCTCGTGCTCGTCCCGGCCTTCGCCGACGCGCGCTTCGAGGGCAACGCCGTCGCCATCGGCGTCATGTATGCGGCGATCGCGCTCGGTGCCGCCGCAGCCACGGTCACCAGCGGGTGGCTCGGCCGGTCGGTGCGGCCCGGTCGCGTGCTGCTCACCGCACTGATCCTCGGATTCGTCGTCCAGGCACTGGTCGGCTTCACGTCCGTACTGGCGCTCACCGCCGTGCTGCTCGTGATCGTCGGTGTGTTCGGGGCCGTCCAGGAGGTGCTGCGCTACTCGCTGATCCAGACGCACACGCCCCACACGCTGCTCGGCCGGGTGAACGGCCTGTGGTCCGCCCAGGAGGTCGCGGGCATGTCGGTCGGTGCGCTCGTCGCGGGCCTGTTCGGCGGCATCTTCGACGCCCCGGACGCGGTCGTCTGGTACAGCGCCGCGATGGCGGTCCTCGCGCTGCTCGTGACCCTGGTGCTGCGGCGCCTGCGCGGCGCGGCGGTGGAACCGAGCGCGTATCCGGTCACGGTCGAGTGACCGTACGCCGCGCGATCCACGGGTTCGCGCGCTCCTGACGCAGCGGAGTCGACTGTGTTTGCTGGGGTTCAGGGGTACTTACGAGGTGTCGTTAACGCAATCTTCACCGACACGCTTCCCCCTGCCGAGCGAATCGTCCGTATCGGGGTTAGCGTCGGGGGTGTAGGCGGCGCAGGTGCCGTCTACACGGGAGGTCCCTGATCGTGTGGCTGACACAGTCCGAGCGAGGGGGCCGGCACCGGGCCTCCGTGGTCGTGACGACACCGGGGACCCACCGGCCCACCGAATACGTCCGGGCGGTGCCGTCCGGGCCGAGGAGCCCCACGTGAACGCAACACGCTCCGTCCCCACCCGCTCCGGCCACGCCTCCGGTACCGCCGCTGCGAAAGAATCCGCTGTACGCACCTACGTGCTGGACACTTCAGTGTTGCTCTCCGACCCTTGGGCGGTCACCAGGTTCGCCGAGCACGAAGTCGTCCTCCCGCTGGTCGTGATCGGCGAACTCGAAGGGAAACGGCACCACCACGAACTCGGCTGGTTCGCCCGCGAATCGTTGCGCCTGCTCGACGACCTGCGGCAGCGGCACGGACGCCTCGACCAGCCCATCCCCATCGGGGACGAGGGTGGCACCCTCCACGTGGAGCTCAATCACACCGACCCCATGGTCCTGCCCGCGGGATTCCGCACCGACACCAACGACTCCCGCATCCTCGCGTGCGCCCTGAATCTGGCCACCGAGGGTCGCGACGTGGTGCTCGTCAGCAAGGACATCCCCTTGCGCGTCAAGGCCGGTGCCGTCGGCCTCGACGCCGACGAGTACCACGCCCAGGATGTGGTGATCTCGGGATGGACGGGCATGACCGAACTCGAAGTCGACCGGGCCCTCATCGACGAGATGTTCACCGAGGGCATCGTCGACATCGACGACGCGCGGGATCTGCCGTGCCACACGGGGATCAGACTTCTCGGTGGTTCGTCCAGCGCACTCGGCCGGGTCACCGCCGACAAGCGGGTGCAGCTCGTCCGCGGCGACCGGGAGGCGTTCGGACTGCACGGACGCTCCGCCGAACAGCGCGTCGCCCTCGACCTGCTGCTCGACGAATCCGTCGGCATCGTCTCCCTCGGCGGCAAAGCCGGAACCGGAAAGTCCGCCCTGGCACTGACGGCCGGACTCGAGGCCGTCCTGGAAAGACGAACCCACCGCAAGGTGGTCGTCTTCCGGCCGCTCTACGCGGTGGGTGGGCAGGAACTCGGCTACCTGCCGGGTACCGAGGCCGAGAAGATGAATCCGTGGGGCCAGGCGGTCTTCGACACCCTCGAAGGACTTGCCAGCCCGGCGGTGCTCGAGGAGGTGCTCAGCCGCGGAATGCTGGAAGTGCTGCCGCTCACGCACATTCGCGGCCGGTCGTTGCACGATTCGTTCGTCATCGTCGACGAGGCGCAGTCGCTCGAACGCAACGTGCTGCTCACCGTCCTGTCGCGGCTCGGTGCGGGATCGCGCGTCGTGCTCACCCACGACGTCGCCCAGCGTGACAACCTGCGTGTCGGCCGGCACGACGGTGTCGCGGCGGTCATCGAGAAGCTCAAGGGGCATCCGTTGTTCGCGCACGTCACGCTCACCCGCAGTGAGCGGTCGCCGATCGCGGCCCTCGTGACGGAGATGCTCGAGGAGTTCGCTCCGGGCGCCTGACGCCCGAGCACGGTCGACGCGGCGTGTCCGGCATCCGCCGGGCGCGCCGTCGTCGTCAGGCCTCGTCGGAGGCGTCGGTGTCCTCGGAGAGGGGGCCGAGTTCGGCCTCGAGCACTTCCTGGACCACGCGCATCGCAGCGAGTCCGGCGGGGGCGCCGCAGTACGCCGAGCAGTGGATGACGGATTCGACGATCTCTGTGCGGCCGAGCCCGTTGCGCAGGGCTCCGCGGACGTGTCCGCGCAGCTCGTTCTCGGCGCGCAGCGCGATGAGCATGCCGAGGTTGAGCAGGCTGCGGCTGCGCCGGTCCAGGCCGGGACGCGACCATACGGCACCCCAGGCGTGCTCGGTCACGAACTCCTGCATCGCCTCGGAGTCGGTGCCGTGGGAACGCTCGAATGCCCGCTCGACGAAGTCGTCACCCATCACTTCGCGCCGGATCTCCAGACCCGTCGTGAATCCAGGAGTGTGCTCGGCGTCGGACATGTCATCGCTCCCTGCTGATCCGTCGCCGAACGGTTCGGCGACGAACGGATTCTATGCGGGCGCCCTCAGGGGAGCGGTGGGGTGAGGATCGTCAGGAGCGACGCAGCACGGCGCGCAGGACGCCCACCACGGTTCCGCGGAGGAAGGTGAGGACGTCGAAGTGGTCGTCCCACACGGCGATCCGTCCGTCACGCACTTCGAAGGTGCCGCACACCCAGAACTCGATGCGCACCGGCCCGAAGCGCAGGATGTCGGTGCGTTCGGTGAGCACGATGTCGTCGTCGGCCGCGATGTGGTGGACGACGACGCCGAAGCCCATCGAAGGTCGCGCGAGACCTGCGAGGATCTTCCGGACCCGGGCGCCGCCGCGGATGGTGGGGAGCCAGGTGTTGTGCCACGCGATGTCGTCGGTGATCAGCGAGGCGGCGCGGTCGATGTCCTCGGCGGCCGTTGCCTCCAGGAAATCGGTCACCGTGGCGACGGCGTCCTGCGCGGTGGCGGTCTGGGTGCTCATCGTTCTCCTCGGCGTCGGCTGCGTCGCATGGTAACGGCAGGATGCCGGGGATGGGGTGGATTCGTGCACGTCACGGAATCACCGGAAACCGGGTTGTGTCGCGGAGGAGTCGGGCACCCTGAGATCAGGTACCCGTCCTCTCGAGTGACAGGAGCGAACCGATGAATCGAATTCCCCGACGCAGAGCAGCGTTGGTGGCGGCCGCAGCGGCGGTCGGGCTGGTGGTCGCGGGCTGCAGCGACGACCAGTCGGCGGAGGAAACGGTGGGCAGCGCGACCAGCGCGGTCCAGTCCGCCGCGGAGAGCGTGGCGTCCGAGGCGGAGAGCGCCGTCGAATCGATCACGCAGGGCGACGATTCGCCCGAAGCCGAGGAGCCCGCGGCGGATCAGTCCAGTGCGGTGCCGGGACCGGACGGCGAGCAGGTCGAACTCAGCGGGCCGATCCTGCAGAAGTACGACGAGGTCGGCGGTGCGTCCAGCCCGCTCGGTGCCGCGACCGGCCAGCAGGAGGAGGTCGGCGACGGCTACGTCGCGGAGTTCGAGGGCGGCATCATCGCGTGGAGCCCCGACACCGATTCCCACATCGTGTGGGGTGAGATCCGCACGGCCTGGGAGGCCGCGGGCGGTGCCGGTGGCGATCTGGGCTTCCCGATCACCGACGAGGAACAGACCCCCGACGGTGCGCGGAGCAACTTCCAGTTCGGTTACATCACCTGGGCGCCCGGCGCCGGGACCGAGGTGGTCCAGGAGTGAGGTGACTCCCAGCTCGCTGAGTCCTCGCTATCCGCTCGCGTTTTCGCCATCCTCTACAGCAAATTGCCGTAGAGGATGGCCGAACATGTAGCGGATGCAGGCGGGGTCGGTCGGGGCCCTGCGTGTCAGGACTCCTCGTCCACCCGCGTCATCGCCAGGACGTCGAGGCGGCGGTCCAGTTCCTCCTCGCTCAGGCGATCGCCGACGAGGCCGCGGTCCACGACGGCCTGACGGATCGTCTTCTTCTCCTTCAGCGCCTCCTTGGCGACAGCGGCCGCCTCCTCGTATCCGATCGCGGAGTTGAGGGGAGTGACGATCGACGGCGACGACTCCGCCAGCGTGCGCAGATGTTCGACGTTCGCCACCAGTCCGGTGATGCAGCGATCGGCGAACAGCCGGGAGACGTTGGCGAGCAGACGAATCGACTCGAGGACGTTGCGGGCCATCACCGGGATGTAGACGTTGAGTTCGAACGCCCCGGCGGCGCCGCTCCACGCCACGGTGGCGTCGTTGCCCACCACCTGTGCGGCGACCTGCGTAACCGATTCGGGAAGAACGGGATTGACCTTGCCCGGCATGATCGAGCTACCGGGCTGCAGATCGGGGAGCTGGATCTCGGCCAGACCCGTGAGCGGGCCGGATCCCATCCAGCGGATGTCGTTGGCGATCTTCGTCAGCGACACGGCGACGGTTCGCAGCGCGCCGGACACCTCGACTAACGCGTCACGCGCGGCCTGCGCCTCGAAGCTGTCGCGGGCCCGCTGCAGGTCGTCGAGCCCCGTGGTCTCGACGAGCACGGCCACGACGCGCGGACCGAAATCCGCCGGTGCGTTGAGGCCTGTGCCCACCGCGGTACCGCCGATCGGCAGTTCGCCGAGGCGGGGGAGGGTTGCGCGGAGGCGTTCGATCCCGGCCTCGATCTGTCGGGCGTAACCACCGAACTCCTGGCCCAGGGTCACCGGGACCGCATCCATCAAGTGGGTGCGGCCCGACTTGACGACCGTGCGCCACTCCTTCGCCTTCTCGTCGAGGGCACCGTGCAGATGCTCGAGGGCGGGGATCAGATCCTTGACTGTCGCCTCGGTCGCGGCGACATGCGTCGCGGTGGGGAAGGTGTCGTTCGACGACTGCGACATGTTGACGTCGTCGTTGGGGTGGACCGTGACGCCGGTCTTGGCGGCGATCGACGCGATGACCTCGTTGGTGTTCATGTTCGAGCTCGTGCCCGAACCGGTCTGGAAGACGTCGATCGGGAACTGGTCGTCGTACTCACCCGCGGCGATGGCATCGGCGGCCGCGACGATCGCGTCGGCCTTGTCGGGGTCGAGCAGACCCAGGTCCTTGTTCACCCGGGCACACGCGCTCTTGAGCAGACCCAGCGCGCGGATCTGTGCGCGTTCGAGTCCACGGCCCGAGATCGGGAAGTTCTCCACGGCGCGCTGCGTCTGGGCGCGCCACAAGGCGTCGACCGGAACCTGGACCTCGCCCATCGTGTCGCGTTCGATACGGAACTGCTGAGAAGACTGTTCGGTGTCGGTCATGTCCTCCACGTTATGCCGCCGGAACGAACGAGGAGGGGCACTGCACCAGAACTCGGTGCAGTGCCCCTCCTCGGAACGATCGCTTGGATCAGTGCGGTGAGGATCAGGGCATGGGCGGCGGCGAGCCGGCGACACCGTGGAAGTCGATGGACGAGAACTCGCTCAGCTTCTGCAGGCGGTGGTACGCCTCGATCATGCGGACCGTGCCGGACTTGCTGCGCATCACGATCGACTGAGTCTCCGCGCCACCGGCGGAGTAGCGGACGCCGCGGAGCAGCTCACCGTCGGTGACGCCGGTCGCGCAGAAGAAGATGTTCTCGCCGGTGACGAGATCGGTGGTGGTGAGGACGCGGTCGAGATCGTGTCCGGCGTCGATGGCCTTCTGGCGCTCGGCGTCGTCCTTCGGTGCCAGGCGGCCCTGCAGCGCGCCGCCCATGCAGCGCATCGCGGCCGCGGCGATGATGCCCTCGGGGGTACCGCCGATGCCGAGCAGCATGTCGACACCCGAACCCGGACGTGCAGCGGCGATCGCGCCGGCGACGTCGCCGTCGGAGATTAGACGGATGCGGGCACCCGCTTCGCGCACCTCCTTGATGATCTGCGCGTGGCGCGGACGGTCGAGGATCGTCACGGTCAGGTCGGCGTGCGCGATGTTCTTCGCCTTCGCGACGCGTCGGATGTTCTCCGCGATCGGGGCGGTGATGTCGATGACGTCGGCGGCCTCGGGGCCGACGGCGATCTTCTCCATGTAGAACACGGCGGACGGGTCGAACATCGCGCCCCGCTCGGCCACGGCGAGCACCGCGATCGCGCCGGGAGCGCCCTTCGACATGAGGGTCGTGCCGTCGATCGGGTCGACCGCGACGTCGCACAGCGGACCGTCGCCGTTGCCGACCTCCTCGCCGTTGTACAGCATGGGCGCTTCGTCCTTCTCGCCCTCACCGATCACGACGACACCCTGCATCGACACGGAGCTGACCATGTGCCGCATCGCGTCGACCGCGGCGCCGTCGCCACCTTCCTTGTCGCCGCGTCCGACCCACCGGCCGGCCGCCATCGCCGCGGCCTCGGTGACGCGGACCAGTTCGAGCGCGAGGTTGCGGTCCGGAGCTTCGCGGCGTGGGGTGCTGGCCGTCATGGGCTACTGCCTCCTGGAGACTTTTCGGTCGACGCGGGTTGCGCCGGCAGAGGAAGCGGGCGCCGAGGGCGCCCGCACGATCCGTGTGTGTCGCGTGGCTATTGTCTCATCACGGCCGATGGTGTGGGCTGTCGGACCCGCCCGGCCTGAACATGGCTGTTTCGTAGCTGTCAGACTGGACGGGTGGCATCCAAGAAACCTCGCATCCTGCAAGACGGTCGCGATATGGCGTGGTCGCTGATCCCGCTGCTCGTGCTGATTCTCTTCATCGCGGCGATCGCCAGCCAGTGCGAGTTCAAGCCCGGTGGACCCACGGCGGGTCCGGTGCCGAGCTTCGACATCGATGCCGGCCTGAAGTACGACGCGGCGGAGCTCGGATTCCCGATCCGCCAACCCGAGGTGCCCGAGGACTGGCAGCCCAACTCCGGTAGCCGCAGCATCGTCTCCGGTAACCAGGGCGGTGATTCGAGCACCGTCGGTTTCATCACCCCCGCAGGTCGCTACGTGCGCTTCACCCAATCGGATGCCGGTGAGGACGAACTGGTGCGATTCGTCGCCGGAGGTGCCCGCACCGCCACCGACACCCGCTCCGTCGAGGGCCACGACTGGGTGGTCTACGGAGGCGAGGGCGTCGAAGCACTCTGGGTGTCCGACTTCGGCGACGTGCGGATCCTGATCGGTGGCTCCGGCGACGAGGCCGAGTTCACCACCCTGGCGACCGCCGCGGGCAGGGCCGAACCGCTCGAACCCTGATCCGGGTCGGATCGGTCGAACGCTGATCCGGGTCGGATCGGTCGAACGCTGATCTCGGGCTCGAGCGAGGTCAGTCCTCGTCGTCCTCGTACTCGTCGTCGTACTCGTCGTCCGCGAGGGAGAGCGCCTGCTCGACACGTTCGCGGGCACCGGCGAGGTGTTCCTCGCAGCGCTTCGCGAGCGCCTCGCCGCGCTCCCACAGCTGCAACGAGTCGTCGAGGTCGAGTCCGCCCTGCTCGAGCATCTTCACGACGTTGACGAGTTCGTCCCGAGCTCGCTCGTAGCCGAACTCCCGCACATCGGCGTTGGCGTCGTCGGTTCCCGCGTTCGTCACTGTCCTGATCTTCCTTGTCGTTCGTGTCCCATGACGGCGGCGCGGGCCGCGCCGTCCGCCACGCGCACCCGCAGCTGGGTGCCGATGGGCATCTCGTCGAGTGTGCGTACCACTTCGGGGGCGCTGCCCGGCACGATCCGCTGGACCACGGCGTAGCCACGCGCCAGGGTCGCCGCGGGTCCGAGGGTCGCCAACCGTGCCCGCAGGTGTTCGAGCGTCGACGACTGCGACGAGATCAGTCGCGTGACGTCGCGCCGTGCCGCGTGCTGCAGTCGCTCGATCTCCTCGTTCCGCCGGTCGAGATCGCGGAACGGATCGGCCAGGACGGGACGGTCGCGCAACTGTGCGATCACGTGTTCCTCGCGCCGGACCCAGTTGCGCAGTGCCGCCGCCGATCGTGTCCTCAGCTCGTCGACGAGATCGAGTTCGGCGACCGCATCGGGTACGACGCGCTTCGCGGCGTCGGTCGGGGTCGCAGCCCGCAGGTCGGCGACGTGATCGCAGAGCGGACTGTCGGGCTCGTGGCCGATCGCGCTGACCACGGGGGTCGTGCACGCGGCGATCGCGCGGCACAGCGCCTCGTCGGAGAAGGGCAGCAGATCCTCGACGCTGCCGCCGCCGCGGGCGAGGACGATCACGTCGACATCCGGGTCCTTGTCGAGCGCTTCGAGGGCGTCGATGAGCTGCGTGACCGCGGTCGGGCCCTGCACGGTCGCGTGGCGGACGTCGAACTGCACGGCCGGCCAGCGACGCTGCGCGACCGACAACACGTCGCGTTCGGCTGCGCTGCCGCGGCTGGTGACCAGGCCGACGCGGCGCGGCAGGAAGGGAAGGGGGCGCTTCAACCGCGGGTCGAACAAACCTTCGGCCGCGAGCAACGCGCGCAGTCGTTCGAGCCGCGCGAGCAGTTCACCGATACCGATGGCTCGGATCTCGGTGACTCGCAGCGCGAGACTGCCGCGTCCGGGCCAGAAGGTCATCTTCCCGAACATGATCACGCGGCTGCCCTCGGTGAGCGGAACCCCCGACTGCTGCAACAACTGTGGTGAGCAGGTCACCTGCAGGGACATGTCCACCGACGGGTCGCGCAGGGTCAAGAACGCCGTCCGCGTCCCGGGGCGGGCGTTGATCTGGGTGATCTGCCCTTCGACCCAGATGGTGCCGAGCTTGTCGATCCACCCGGCGACCTTCTGCGCCACGGTGCGGACGGGCCAGGGCTGCTCCGCGGAGTTCGGGCGTGCCGCGTTCTGTCCGGCCGTCACTTGTTACGCGCGCTCGTGATCCGGTTCGACAACATCGTCACGAACGGAGTACGCGCGGCGTGAGCATTCTCGTATTCGAGCAACGCTGTGAGCTCGTCCACCGACAGTGCCCGCAGGCGGGCACGCAGCTGAGCGAGGGTCAACGAGTCGTAGTCGAGGTATTCGACGATCTCGGAACGGTTGCCGGTGGCGACCTTCGTGTCCGTGGTCTCACCGATCTTCGTGCCCTCGGCGTCGGCGGCCTTCTTCGGAGCGGACTTCTTCGCTGCCGCCTTCTTCGCGGGGCCCTTCGTCGTCGCGGTACCGGCCTTCACCGGTGCGGCCTGCTCGGCCAAGGGTGCATCGGCGTCGGTCGCCGGCGGGATCGAGTACAGGGCGAACCGGCCGGGAGCGCCGTTCGAGGCGCTGTTCGTCGAGGTCGCCGCCTCGTCCGAGGGGGTCGAGCCGTCGTCGTCGAAGGTCGCCCATTGTGCGGTCTCGGCGGGCTCTGCTCCGAAGATCTCGAAGAACTGGTCGCCCTTGATGGCGAGCGAGGTCATGACCTGCTGCACTCGCATCGTCGTCTGCAGGATCTGGCTCACCGTCGTCATCGGCAACGAAACGGCTGTGCTCGGCAGCTTGAGGGTCTCTTCGTACGCGGTGACAGCAACGCCGGCAGCCACCCGTGCCAGGAACGGTGGACGGATCATGCCCCAAGACTGCCCGATGATCGGCGTGATTGGTAGCCAGGGGAGCACGTCGGCTGCGAGCTGGAAAGCCCCACTCCCACGCGCCCCGTACTCTGGAGGTATGTCTGCGCCTGTTCCTCTCGAAGTCGGGATCACACGGTCCGCCGGTCCCTCCACCTCCGGAAAGCGCGTCCTGCTCGCCGAGCCGCGCGGCTACTGCGCCGGCGTCGACCGCGCCGTCGAGACCGTCGAGAAGGCACTCGACAAGTACGGTGCGCCGATCTACGTCCGCAAGGAGATCGTGCACAACCGCCACGTCGTCGACACGCTCGCCGACCGCGGCGTGGTGTTCGTCGACGAGACCGACGAGGTGCCCGAGGGGGCCGTGCTCGTGTTCTCGGCGCACGGTGTGTCGCCCGCGGTCCACGAATCGGCCGCTGCCCGGCAGCTGCGCACCATCGACGCGACCTGCCCGCTGGTGACGAAAGTCCACCAGGAGGCCAAGCGCTTCGCCCGCGACGACTTCGACATCCTGCTCATCGGTCACGAGGGCCACGAGGAGGTCGAGGGCACCGCAGGTGAGGCCCCCGATCACGTGCAGCTCGTCGACGGCCCCGACGCCGTCGATTCGGTGACCGTGCGCGATCCGTCGAAGGTCATCTGGCTGTCCCAGACCACCCTCAGCGTCGACGAGACGATGCAGACCGTGCAGCGCCTGCGCCAGAAGTTCCCTCAGCTGCAGGATCCGCCGAGCGACGACATCTGCTACGCCACCCAGAACCGCCAGGTCGCGGTGAAGGCGATGGCGCCCGAGTGCGATCTGGTGATCGTCGTGGGGTCGAGGAACTCGTCGAACTCCGTGCGGCTCGTCGAGGTGGCCCTCGGTGCGGGTGCCCGGGCAGCGCACCTGGTCGACTACGCCAAGGAGATCGATCCGGCCTGGCTCGAGGATGTCGAGACCGTCGGCATCACCTCCGGTGCGTCGGTCCCCGAGATCCTCGTGCAGGGCGTCGTCCAGTTCCTCGACGAGCGCGGCTTCCACGACGTGCAGTCGGTGACGACCGCCAACGAGACCCTGGTGTTCGCCCTGCCGCGCGAACTGCGCGCGTCGCGTCGCTGAGACGGTGGTTCCGTAGGTCCGTAGAGCGAAGACGACCGGTCACCGCCGTGAATCGGCAGGTGACCGGTCGTCTTCGTCGTATGGGTCAGTCCTCGTAGCGGTCGCGGTACCGCACGCGCGGCGGCTCGTAGCCCTGCGTGGGTGCGGGGGAGGGCGCCGGTCGACCGGTCTCCGGGTCGGGTGCCGGACGGCGCCGCGGTTCGCGGACCTCCGGCTGCACCGGCTCCGCAGGCCGGGGAGCGCGGGCACGCCGGGGAGCGGGCTGCTCGGCGGCCGGGGATTCGGGACGGACGCGGCGACGGGGGCGGGTGTCGGCGACCTCCCGGACCGACGCCTTCGCAGCCGGCGTCCCGCGGCCCGCGGCGGTGCGAGGTGCGTCCGCAGGGGTGGCCGCCGCCGGTCGTCCCCGGGCCGCACGTCTGGTCGGACGGTCGTTCACAGCGCGGTTCGGCCGGTCGCCGGCGGCGCGGGCCGGGCGCTCCTTCGCGGTTCCGGCCTTCGCTGCCCGCGGCTTCGCCCGCTCGCGCGGCGCCCGGGCCCGTACCCCCGTGTTCTGTCGGGTCACGAAGATCCGGAAACCGCCGATGGCCAGTGCCAGGAGTGTCGCCACCAGCATCGCCGGAAAACGGTTCACCAGCGGATAGGCGACGTTGAGCGCGAGATCCTTCAATCCGCCGGTGCTGTCGGAGGAGACGATCTCCTGACCGATCGGCACCGCGAGGAGCAGCAGCAGTGGCGGCTGGGCCATGGCCGTGAACAGTCCGCGATAGCGCACCGCCACCGCGGCCGCGACGCAGCCGAGCACGTAGAAGACAGTGAACGCAGAGGTCAGTTCGTTCCCGCGTGCGCTGTCGAGCAGCACCCCGAGAAGCGTCGTTCCGGCTGCGATCGCCACGGCACCCCACCAGGGCACACCGGGCACCGTAGGCACCAACGACCGCATGTCGAGCGGCACCGCCGAACGTGCACGTTGGGTTGCAGACACAACGTAGACATTAGCGTGGCGATGTCAGCTCGCTTCGTCGACAGGACCGTCCGCCACTGCTCTTTCTGCCAGAGTGCTGCGCCGCGGCCACGCGTCGACACGCTGCACCTCGGGCACCGCACCGTCGAATATTTCCAGGTCGTGGAGCTTGCGGGCCGTCACGCCCACCCGGGTGTCCATCGACGAGACCGTCATGTTGAACGAATCGACGGCCTTGCCGAGCTGGTTGCCGAGCCGATCGAGGTGGGAACCGACCACACCGAGCCGTTGGTACAGCTCACGGCCCAATCGGTGGATGGTCGCGGCGTCGCGGGAGAGCGCCTCCTGCCGCCAGGTGTGCGCGATCGTGCGCAGCAACGCGACGAGCGTGGTCGGTGTGGCAAGGATGACGTTCCGGGCGAAGGCGTGCTCGAGCAGATCGGGATCGGCACCCAGCGCGGCGTCGAGGAACGGATCGCCCGGCACGAACAGCACGACGAACTCGGGCGTCGGGTCGAACGACTCCCAGTAGGCCTTGGCCGCCAGTTGATCGATATGGGTACGCAACTGACGTGCGTGGCGCGTGAGGTGCCGATCGCGCTCGTCGGGCTCCTCGGCCTCGGCGGCATCCAGATAGGCGGCGAAAGGCACCTTGGCGTCGACGACGATCTGTTTGCCGCCGGCGAGGTAGACGAGCAGGTCGGGCCGTACTCCGTCCTTGCTCACCTGGGTGTCGAAGTCGCAGTGCCGGACCATCCCGGCGAGTTCGACGACGCGTTCGAGCTGGATCTCACCCCATCGTCCGCGGATCTGCGGCGCACGCAGCGCGGTGACCAGCTGCTGGGTACGCGTGGACAGCAGCTGCGACGCGCGGTGCATGCCCTCGACCTGCTCACTCAGCCCGGCGTAGGCGTGCACGCGGTTGCGTTCGACGTGCTCGACCTGCTGGGCCAGCGCCCCCACGGCCTCGTTCAACGGGCCGACGAGCCGCGACACCTGGTCGCCGATGGCACCGGACTGCCGACGCGCGGCGTCCTCGCTCACCGCGGCCAGCGACTGACGCAGCTGCTCCTCGTTGTCGCGCAGGGCTGCCAGCTGCGCCTCGGCACGGGCTGCGCGTTCGCCGTCGCGGGAGGCCCGCAACAGCCAGCCGAGCACCACCCCCAGACCGAGCGCGACGAGCAGGCCGAGTGCCGTGAGTGCTGTCATGTGGCGGATGATGCCTCATCGATACGACATCCACCCGACACCCGGGGATGTCGGTCCCCTCCTCTACCGTCTGTCCCATGCGGATCCTGCACACCTCCGACTGGCACATCGGCCGCACCTTCCACGGGGTCGACCTGCTCGCCGACCAGGCGCGTGCGCTGCGGACCATCGCCGATCTGGTGGCCGAACGCGGGATCGACGTGGTGGTCGTGCCGGGCGACGTGTACGACCGGTCGATCCCGAGTTCCGACGCGGTGGCCGTGTGCAACGCCGGTCTCGAGGCCATCCGTGAGGCAGGGGCGATCATCGTCGCCACCTCCGGCAACCACGACTCGCCGGTCCGTCTCGGCGCCGGTGCCGCCTTCGCCGCGCACGGTGGTCTGCACCTGATCACCCGCGTGTCGCAGATCGACAGCCCCGTCGTCCTGCACGACGAGCACGGCCCGGTCTGCTTCTACGGCATCCCGTATCTCGAGCCCGAGATCACCCGCGCCGAGCTCGGCGTCCCCGAGGCCCGCTCGCACCAGCAGATCCTCGACGCGGCGATGGAACGCGTGCGCGCCGATGCCGCGGGTCGCGACGGCCGCACCGTCGTCCTGGCCCACGCCTTCGTCGTCGGTGGCGAGCCCAGCGACTCCGAGCGGTCCATCTCCGTCGGCGGAGTCGAAACGGTGGCCGCGTCGTCGTTCGACGGTGCCGACTACGTCGCGCTGGGTCACCTGCACTCCCCGCAGACGGTGAGCGAGACGGTCCGGTACTCGGGATCGCCGTTGCCGTACTCCTTCGGCGAGCGCTCGCACCGCAAGGCGGTCTTCGTCGTCGACCTCGACGCCGCGGGTGCGGCGTCCGTCGAGCGCGTCGATCTCCCGGTGATCCGCGAATTGACCCGTCTCGAAGGCGAACTCGACGACCTGCTCGCCGATCCGGCCCATGCCGCCGTCGAGGAGCACTACGTCTCCGCGGTGCTGACCGACGCGACCCGCCCGCTCGACGCCATGCGTCGCCTGCAGGAGCGGTTCCCGTACGCCGTGCACGTCGAATGGCAGCGACCGGCCGGGTCCACGGAGGGCAGTTATCGCGACAAGGTGCGCGGTCGCAGCGATCGCGATGTCGCCGCGTCGTTCCTCACCGACGTGCGTTCCGAACCGTCCGAGCGCGAGCGCGGCTGGATCGACGAAGCGTTGAGGGAGGTCGACCGTCGTCGCGGTATCGGCGACGAGACCGACACACAGTGGCGGACGGACGTGCCCGCATGAGACTGCACCACCTCGAGATCACGGCCTTCGGTCCGTTCGCCGACACCGTCGAGATCGACTTCGACGAGCTCGGCGCCGACGGGCTGTTCCTGCTGCACGGCCAGACGGGCGCGGGCAAGACGTCGATCCTCGACGCGGTCGCGTTCGCGCTCTACGGCACCGTCCCCGGGGCTCGCTCCGAAGGGCGCCGGTTGCTGTCCGACCACGCGCGGGTGGGTGCCGTGCCGACGGTCCGGCTCGAGGCGACCATCGCGGGGCGCCGCCTGTCCATCGAACGCAGCCCCGAGTTCGAACGCCCGAAGAAGCGCGGCACCGGCACGATCAAACAGAATGCCAAGGCGAATCTCACGTGGCTCGACGGGTCGGGGGAGAACCTGTCGCGCGCCCAGGAGATCGGCGACGTCGTCAAGTCGCTGCTCGGGATGAGCGCCGAACAGTTCTTCCAGGTGGTACTCCTTCCACAGGGCGACTTCGCCCGGTTCCTGCGCGCGAACAGCGAAGAGCGCGGCAGGCTGCTCGAGCGTCTGTTCGACACCACCCGTTTCGGCGACCTCGAGCAGTGGTTCCGCGACCGCCGCGGTGCCGGAACGAAACTGCTTGCCGAGCAACAGAAGAAGGTCGAAGTCCTCGCGGCGAAGGTGGCTGCGTCCGCCGGGATCGAAGCGGGCGCCGATGCCGACCCGGTGGAGTGGGCGGGCCGCCTGCTCGCCGAGGCCGCGGAGAACCGCGACGACGCCGCCGCGGCCCTGTCGCGCGTCCGCGCCGTCGACGAGTCCAACCGGCGCAGGCTCGACGAGACCGTCGCTCTCGCCGACCGACTCCGCCGTCGCCGCGACGCCCTGAACGTCCTCGCCGAACTCGAGCAGACGCAGTCGCAGCGCGTCGCCCTGACGGCAGAACGTGACGCCGCGCATCGCGCGGTGAGCGTCGCGGTCGTCGATCGGGAGGCCGACCGTCTCGCACGCGAGGCCGATGCCGCCGCAGCGCGCGCCGAGACAGCCGCCGCGCCGCTTCGGAGCGACGACGAAGGACGCGATCTCCTCGACGCTGTCGGGCCGACGCCGTCCACCACCGACCGCGAGGTCATCCGTCCTCGATGCGAGGAATGGTCCTCGGAGGCAGCGCGTCTCGACGTGCTGCTCGATCGCCGACGTCGTCTCGCCGAGCTCGAGGCAGACCGCGAGAAGTTCGTCGGGCGCCACCGCGCTCTCACCGACGAGCGTCAGCAGGTGATCGACGAACGTGCCGCGCTGCCCGAGCGGTCGACCGCCGCCGCCGATGCGGTCGCCGAGGCCGAGCGCGCAGCCGCGATGCTCCCGGGCCTGTCCACCGCGCGCGACCGTGCCGCCGACGCACTTGACGCCGCCACCGAACTCGCTTCGCGCCGAACCGAACTCGAACGACTCGAAACCCGGGTGCTGCAACTGCACTCCGAATTCAACGACGCGCGCGACGCGCACCTCGACATCCGGCAGCGCCGGATCGACGGGATGGCCGCCGAACTCGCGGCACGTCTCACCGACGGCGAACCGTGCGCGGTCTGCGGGTCCACCGAGCATCCCGAGCCTGCCCGCCCGACGCCCGACACCGCGACGAAGGCCGACGAGGAACGCGCCCACGCCGCCGAGCAACGCGCCGCCGCCGCGCTGAGCGAAGCACGCGAGGCCGTCACCGAACTCTCCGGGATCGTGGCCGTCCTCCGGCAGCGTTGCGGCGATGCCGAACTCGCGGAGCTCACCACCGCCCACGCCGAGGCGGTCCGCGCCCACGACGAGGCCGCCACCGTCGCCGGTCGGCTCGACCACCTGCGCGCGGCGGTCGAGGATCTGCGCAAGCTCGACACGGTGCTGGCCGAACAGGAGAAGCGGCTCGACGCCGAACTGTCCGAGCTCGCCCGCGAGGACGCGGTCCGCGCAGCCGAGATCACGGAGATCCGCGAGCGCATCGTCGAGGCCGTCGGCGACCTCGACCTGCTCGCCCCGCGACGGAAGACGGTCGCGGCACTGTCCGCCGCGGCCACTGCACTGCTCGATGCTCGTACCGCAGCCCTCCAGGCGCGCACGGCCGCCGATGAACGCGCCGCCGACGCCCGCACCACAGCCGCCGAGGCAGGCTTCACCGACCTCGACAGTGCCCGCGCGGCCGTCCGGACGCCCGAGCGACTCGCCGAGATCGACCGCGTCCTGCGCGCCGCCGACGACGAACGCGCGGTGGCCACCTCCACGCTGAACGACCCGGCGATCGCGGCGCTCACCGGCGACGAGGTCGCCGACGTGACGGTCGCGCGCGCGGTGGTGGACGACGGTGCCGCCGCGGTCGAGGCGGCCCTGAGTGAGGCCCCTGAGGCCGAGCGCCGGCACCTCGACATCGAGAACTACACCCGCCGACTCGAGCGTGCCTGCGCCGAACTGGCCCCGCTGCTCGACGAACACGCCGAACTCGCCGCGCTCGCCGACGTCGTCGCGGGGATGGGGTCGAACGCCAAGAAGATGTCGTTGCGCTCGTACGTGCTCGCGGCGCGACTCGAGGAGGTTGCCGACGCCGCCTCCGAACGCCTGCGCAGAATGTCCGGCGGTCGCTACGAGTTCGTGCACTCCGACGCGGCCGAGAGCCGGGGTCGTCGTGGCGGTCTCGGTCTCGACATCCACGACGAGTACACCGGGGCTGTGCGATCGACGAAGACGCTGTCGGGCGGCGAGTCCTTCCAGGCGTCCCTCGCGCTCGCCCTCGGCCTCGCCGACGTCGTCGCCGCAGAGGCCGGTGGGCTCGTACTCGACACGATGTTCATCGACGAAGGGTTCGGTTCACTCGACGCCGACTCCCTCGAAGCCGTCATGGGTGTGCTCGACGAACTGCGCGCGGGAGGCCGTGTGGTGGGCGTGGTCAGTCACGTCGACGAGATGCGGCAGCGGATCCCGAGCAGGCTGCACGTCATCCGTGGCCGCTCGGGATCCACCGTCCGCGTCGCGAGCTGACCGCCCCTCAGTCCTCGGAGGCGGCGGGTGCCGGAGAGGCCGGCTTCGGATCGGGCACGGAGGTGTCGCCCGGAGCCGGGAGTGCCTTCGTCTCGTCGTCGTCGCCATCACTGGCGCGTTCGTCGATCTGTTCGCCGATGTAGCGGATGACCACCGCGGCCACCGCCGCGACCGGCACCGCCAGGAACGCACCGATGATCCCGAACAGTGACGATCCGGCCGTCACCGCGAGCAGCACCACGGCTGCGTGCAGGTTCATCGACCGCGACTGCAGCACCGGCTGCAGCACGTTCCCCTCGATCTGCTGCACCGCGATGATGAGGACCAGCACGATGATCGCGGTCGTGAAACCGTTGGCGACGAGTGCGACCAGCACCGCCAGCGCACCGGCGACGAACGCACCGACGATGGGAATGAATCCGCCGATGAAGGTCAGGATCGCCAGCACAGGTGCGAGCGGGACTCCGAGGATCAGCAGGCCGATACCGATGAACAGGGCGTCGATGAAGCTCACCAAGGCCTGCGTGCGGATGAACCCGCCCAGCGTGTCCCACATGCGGCCGAGTACCGCTTCGAGGTGACGTCCGGCGCGGCCACCGCTCACACGGTGTAGCCACGGCACGAAGCGCGGGCCGTCCTTGATGAAGAAGAAGGTCAGCACGAGGACCAGAGCGAGCGTGACGAGCAGCGAGCCCGCCGTGCTCACACCGGAGAAGACACCGCCCGCGATGGTGGCGGCACTGCCCTGCACCCGCTCGACCACCGCGTGGACGGCGTTGTCGAGTTGTTCGTCGCGCAGGTTGATCGGGGGTCCCTTCACCCATTCCTGCACGGTGTTGATGCCTTCGGTGGCCTTGTTGGCCAGGTCCGGCATCTGGGAGACCACCGACGGGACGATGCCGGCGATGATGCCGCCGACGATCGCGAAGAACATCACGAGGGTCAGGCCGGCCGCAGCAGCCGGAGGAACGCCGCGTTTGGTCATGAAGCGGGTGGGCGGCCACAGGATCGTGGAGACGACGATCGCGAGGGCGACCGGCAGCACGATCACCCACATCTTCTCGATGATCCAGCCGATCACCACCGCACCGGCGGCGATGACGACCAGGCAGGCCGACCACTTGGCGAGCCAGATTCCGCCCGTGCCCAGCAGGCTTCCGCGGTCGGGCTTCGCCGACGGCTTCCCACTGCTGTTTCCGCTGGGCGCGGTCTTCGATTCGGTCAACGACGGTCCTTCCGACATGTATCGAGCTCGATACCGATCGACAGTCGCCAATCTACGGTCACCGAGCGCCGCGCGTGGTCCGGACGACACGCCGGAAACGGCGCTGAAGGGTCCCCGGCCGTGGCATCCTCGAAACGTGACGAACCGAACGAGCCCGACCCGACGCCTGCGTGTACCTGCGGCGGCCGTGGCGGTCGCAGCCACTTTCGCGCTCACCGCGTGCAGCTCCGACGACACTTCCAGCAACGAGGACGTGCGGTCGTCGGCGGATGTCGCCGTTACGAGCGTTCAAGAGCAGGCCGAGGGTGCCATCTCGTCGGTGCAGAGCATCGCGTCCAGCGCGGCCGAGCGGGCGGGCGACGTCTTCGACGAGGCGAAGCTCGACGTCTTCGTCGCGGCCTTCCGTACCGGTTATCCGCAGCTGTCGGCCGACCGGGAGACACAGGACATCGAGTCCATCGTCACCGAGACCTGTCCGCTCATCGACGAGGGTGCGTCCGACCAGGAAGTGAACGCGAAGGTCCAGGAGGTCGCGACCAACGGATCGACCGTGCCCGACGAGGACCAGGCCGCGCGCATCGCGCAACTGGTGCGGGTGGCGTGCGGGTGAAATGAGCGGCGGGCGGCCGCGTAGAATACCGATTCCGTGAGCCTTACCCTCGGAATCGTCGGTCTTCCCAACGTCGGCAAGTCGACGCTGTTCAATGCGCTGACCAAGAACGATGTGCTGGCAGCGAACTATCCGTTCGCCACCATCGAGCCCAATGTCGGCGTCGTCGAACTGCCCGATCCGCGGCTGAACCGGCTCGCCGAGATCTTCGGTTCCGAGCGCATCCTTCCGGCCACGGTGTCGTTCGTCGACATCGCCGGCATCGTCAAGGGCGCCTCCGCCGGTGAGGGCATGGGCAACAAGTTCCTCGCCAACATCCGCGAGGCCGACGCCATCTGCCAGGTCGTGCGAGTGTTCGACGATCCCGACGTGGTCCACGTCGAGGGCAAGGTCGACCCGATGGCCGACATCGAGGTCATCGCGACCGAGCTGATCCTCGCCGACCTGGAGACGATCGAGCGGGCACTGCCGCGGCTCGAGAAGGAGTCCCGGAAGAACAAGGAACTCGTCGCTCAGCTGGAGGAGACGAAGAAGGCGCAGGCGATCCTCGAGGACGGCCGCACCATCTTCTCCGCCCAGGCCGAGGTGAAGGGCGAGCTGCTGCGCGACCTGCACCTGCTCACCGCCAAGCCGTTCCTGTACGTCTTCAACGCCGACGAGGCCGTCCTCACCAACGAGGAGCGCAAGGAGGAGCTGCGCAAGGCCGTCGCACCGGCAGACGCCGTCTTCCTCGACGCCAAGGTCGAGTCCGAGCTCCTCGAGCTCGACGAGGACGAGGCGATGGAGCTGCTCGAGTCCATCGGCCAGACCGAGGCCGGTCTGAAGCAGCTCGCACGCGCCGGTTTCCACACCCTCGGTCTGCAGACCTACCTGACGGCGGGTCCGAAGGAATCGCGTGCCTGGACCATCCGCAAGGGTGACACCGCTCCCAAGGCGGCCGGCGTGATCCACACCGACTTCGAGCGCGGCTTCATCAAGGCCGAGATCGTCTCCTTCGTCGACCTCGACGCGGCCGGTTCGATGGCCGAGGCGAAGGCCAAGGGCAAGGTCCGCATGGAGGGCAAGGACTACGTCATGGCCGACGGCGACGTGGTGGAGTTCCGCTTCAACGTCTGACGAACGCCATCGAGGCGTTCCTCCGTAGTCATCCGCATTTCGGTGTTCTCGACCCCGTATATCGAGGTCGGGAACACCGAAATCGATATGCCGACGGAATCAACCGTGCCGGGCGACGTCCTCGCAGAGAATGCTCGGCCACTGCGCGAGATCGGCCGGGGTGTACGCGATCTCCAGCTTCGCGTGGGGGAGCAGACCCACCAGGGCTTCCGCCGTGGACACCGGGTGCGCGGGATCGTCGATCCACGCCAGCACCGTCACCGGAACGTCGATGCCGGACACGGCCTCCGGATCGGGCAGGTCGCTCAGCGCGGCGCCCCGGAACAGCGACGGCAGCAGGTCCTCGGTGACGTCGGGGGCGGTCTCCGGCGCGTCGACGGTGGCCGGTGGACGTGGTGCATTCAGATCGCGCATGAGGAACGCCGCCAGTCCCTGCTGCTCGATGAGATCGGCGGCGGCCCGGTACTCGGCGGCCTTCGCGGCGCGGGTGGCCCAGGCGGTCGCCGGCACCAACAGCGTGAGGCTGCTGAACCGCTCCGGATCCTTCACCGCCGCGTGCAACAGGGTCCCGGTGCCCATCGACGGCCCGACCCCGTGCACCCGCTCTCCGGGAAAGTAGTGATCGAGCAGCCGCAGCAGGTCGTCGGCGAGCACCGGCCAGCGGTAGTCCTCCGGCACCGCACGCCCCGTCGAGTGGCCGTGCCCCCGCGCGTCGTAGCGCAACAGTCGAGTGCCGCTGAGACCGCGGCCCAGGTCGAGGTCCATGAGACGGTCGCGGTGGCGGCTCGAGGTCAGGCCGTGGAGCTGGACGATCGGGTGCCCACCCTCGTCGCTCAGCTCCACGTCGAGTTCGGCCCCCGGCACACTGAAGGTCGGCACGTCGTCTCCCGATGTCGGAAAGCAGTTGCTGGAGAAGGCGCCTAGGATACCCGGCATGCGGCTGACAAATGTGGCGCACCTGCGCCTGCCGTTCGGCCGACTGCTCGGTTACGACGTCACCGTCGCGGGGCTCGGCCGGGCGCTTCCCGTGTCGTTCGACCAGCGGCGGCACGTCGGCGCAGGCGATCGTCCCGGCTCCTGGATGGCTCTGTCCTTCCGTCTGTTCGAGCCGGTCTCGCTCGACGACCTCGCGGCCGCGTGGCTGGCGGTGATCGCGCGGCACGGCACCCTGCGCTCGGTGTTCACCCACGGCGACGACGGTGAGCCGCGCCTGCACGAGGCCGAGATCCGCCCGGGCGGCTGGGTCGAACATCCGATCGGTCCCGGTCAGGCCGTCAACGACGCCCTCCGGGACGTCCTCGACAGCGCATGTTCGCCCTACAATCGGCCGTCGCACCGACTATGCGTGCTCGAGACCGCCACGGAACCGACCGTCGTGGTCGCCGCCGATCACTCGCACGTCGACATGTGGTCGATGCTGGTGATGGCCCGCGACCTGCTCGCTGCCCTCGCCGCCGTGCGCGCGGGACGGGAACCGTCCCTGTCGCCGACACCGGCCTTCGCGGAACACACCCGGGCACTGCAGGACCGTCCGGCCGCACCCGCCGAAGTCCACGAGCGCTGGGCCGAGGTGCTCGCCGCCAGCGGTGACGTGATGCCGCGCTTCCCGCTCTCCCTCGGAGTGGCGAGTCTCCAACGCGAACGCGTGGAGGTGCGCGACGTGCTCGACGTCGACGACAGCGCCGCCTTCTCCTCCCAGGCCAAGGACGACAGGGTGTCCACCCTCGCGCTGGTGGTCGCGGCCATGACCGAGGTGACCCTCGAACTGGCCGGAGTCCCGTTGCGGGCGGTGTTCCCGGTGCACAGCCGGTACGACGCCACCTGGCACGACTCCGTCGGCTGGTTCATCACCAATTCGGTGCTCGAATCGTCCGTCCCCGAACCTCGCGCGGCCGCGGACGCCGTCAAGGAGGCGGTCCGGCTCGGATCCTGGCCCCTCGAGGACATCCTGCGCCCGTGGGGCGGTATGCCGGAGGTCCCGGGCATGTTCGCGATCTCCTGGCTGGACCTGCGCAGGCTTCCCGTCCGGGTCGACGCCACCGGCCTCGAGGCGCAGTACGTCGGCGCGACCATCCGCACCGACGGGGTGATGCTGTGGTTCATCCTCGACGACTCGGGTCTGCACCTGCGGTGCCGCTATCCCGATACCGTCGAGGCTCGGCGGCACGTCGGTGGCTGGCTGGACCTGCTCATCGCCCGGTTGCAGGCCCGCGCCCGCGAATCGGTCGGCGGGCAGATCCGGTTGGGCGACAGTAGCTATCGGGTTCAACGTGCCGGTCGATCCGACGTACCGGCGATCGTCGCATTGCTCTCCGACGACGAGCAGACCCCCTGCGAGGGTGCGGAACTCGCCCGATACGAAGAGGCCTACGACGCCGTCGCCCGCGACCCCTCGCACTACCTCGCGGTGGTGCGCGACGAGGTCGGCCGGATCGTCGGCACGATGCAGTTGACGATCGTGCCGGGTCTGTTCCGTGGCGGTGCCACCCGCCTGCTCGTCGAAGGAATCCGGGTCGCCTCGTCCGAACGTTCCCGCGGCATCGGCACAGCCATGCTCGAGTGGGCCCACGATCACGGCCGGAACCGGGGTGCCACGCTCGCGCAGATCGCCGTGGACGCGTCCGACGAGCGGGCTCGGATGTTCGGGGCGCGGCTCGGCTACGGCTGCACCCAGGTTGGACTCGAACGGGCGCTCTGACGTCGGCCGACTCGATGGCCGAGGACTACGTCGTAGCCGACGGCGACGCGGTGGATCTCCGCTTCGTCGTGTAGCGCGTCCTGTGCCGATCCGGATCCGTTCCGGTGGACGTGGGTGCGCCGCGTGCGACGAGGTGACGGACGACGTACTCCGCGTCCGCGCCGGCCCCGCCGACGAGCATCGACCGGAACGACGACTGGAAGCACAGACCGGTGAAGTACAAGCCGGGCACCGAGGGAACCACGCCGTGTTCCTCGCGCGGCCAGCCATCCGTGTCGAGCACCGGTAGGTCGATCCAGTCGTAGTACTGGCGGAATCCGGTGCACCACACAATATTCGTCACGTCGAGAATCCGGCCGTCGGACAGTGCGGGGCGGAGTTCGGCCACGCCGGTCACCCGCTCGGTGATCCGGGTGACGCCGCGCGCGGCCAGCTCCCGTCGGCGGATTCGCAGCAGCGGCGCGCCGTGACGCCGTTCGTCCTCGCGAGCACGTCGTCCCATCGGGGTACGCACGGACAGCACATGTCCCCACACGAACCACAGGACCGGGAACAACACGCGCATCGCGGGACTGTCCACACGCACCGGCAACTGCCCGGTGTCGCGTCCGCACAGAATCGTCGGATGGGACGCCGCCAGCTCGTAGGCGATCTCACTGCCGGAATGAGAGGCCCCCACCACGAGTACCGGACCGTCACGCAACTGCGACGGATCGTGATATTCACTCGAATGCAACTGCACGATTTCGGGATCCAGTTCGGAAGCGAAGTCGGGGACGCGTGGGGTTCGACCGAACGTGCCCGTGGCCACGATGACGTTGTTCGCCTCGATCCGCGTGTCGCCGCAGTCGAGGGCGAACCGGTCACCGTCGTGGGAGAGTCGGCGCACCCGGGTGTTACCGAGTACGGGCAGATCGAATCGGGAGGCGTAGGACTCGAGGTAGTCGGCGAGCTCGTCCTTGGTGGGGGAGCGGTGCGGGTCGCCCGGGAACGACATGCCGGGCAGTCCGTCGTAGCCGGCGGGACTGTACAGGCGTAACGAGTCCCAATGGCAGCGCCAGTTGTCGCCGATGCGTCTGTACGTGTCGACGATGAGGAACGGACGGTCACGGCGGGCCAGATGGTAACCGGCGGACAGGCCTGCCTGACCTGCGCCGACGACGACGGTGTCGATCTGTTGGGGTGCGCTGTGGACGGTCATGACGACTCCCCGAGGTGAGGGAACTACACCGACGACGTTAGGCACTGCCGCCCCTCGGCCGCGTCGGGAGGAGTGTGCAATCGAAGGTGGCAGCGTATGGGCAGTTCTACCCAGTCAGAGCAGGCGATGCTCGTACGCGTAGGCCGTCGCCGCCGCTCGTGAGGACACCTCGAGCTTGGTGAATATGTTGCTCAGGTGCCGAGCCACCGTCTTCTCGCTGATGACGAACTCGTGGGCGATGGCTCGATTCGTCTTGCCCGTGGCAACGGCGCGCAGCACCTGGACCTCCCGGGGCGTCAGCCCGTTCGGTGCGTCGGCGAGTTCGGGACCGCGGAGCTCACGCAGATCCGGCAACGCGTGCAGATCGTGGAAAACCGATGCTGCCGAGTCGAATTCGAGCCGGGCGTCATCGTCGTCGCCGAGTGCGGCGCAGCATCGACCCTGCAGCACTCGTACCCGGGCACGTTCGTAGGGTGCACCGAGGTCACGCCAGCGCCTGCCGGATCGCCGCAGCCGTTCGAGGGCGCCGCAGGGGTCACCTTCGGCGAGCAGGACCGAGCCCTGCGCGTGGTCGGCCATCGCTGCCAGTGCAGGGGCGTCCTGCGTCCGGGTCAGCGCCTCGAGTTCGTCGGTGCTGCGCCGGGCCGCGGCCACATCTCCGGTGGCGAGCGCGATCTCCGTGTGGGCGGCGAGCATCCGCGGCCGGTCGAGATTCGAGGCTTCGCCGAGACCCCGGAGGATTCCGGCGACCGCTGCGGTGGTGTCGCCCTGCCTCAGACGCAGCAGAGCAAGACCCGGCTGCACCTCCTGCCCGTACATGCCCGCTGACCTGTAGGCGGCTTCCGCCTCGGCGAACTCACCGCGTAGACGATGCAGTTCGCCCTGCTCGTACAGGGCCATTCCCATCGCGGGTTGACCGGGCGGATCCGACAGCCGCTGCAGTGCGAGGCGGGCGAGGTCCATCGCCTGCGACCAGTCGCCCTCGAGTTGCAGCATCTGGGCGCGATGGACCAGGCACTGTCCCCGGAAGGGCACGAGTCCGGACTGATCGTCGCACCAGCGGCCGAGGGCCTGAGTCCACTCCTTCGCCCGTTGCAGATGATATGTGCCGTAACAGGTCTCGATGACAGCGCAGTACACCAGTCCGGAGACGACGGGCGAGACCTCGCCCAATCCGACAGCGACGAGTACCTCGTCGAGTGTCCGCAGCCCGCCGTCGACGTCGCCGAGCAGGACTCGGCACTGTCCGATGCCCAGCGAACCGAGAGCGAGAAGGTCGGCGTCGTGACAGGCCCGTCCGATGCGCTGAGCTGCGGTGAAGATCGGCAGTGCCTCGGTCGGCCGGTTCGCGTACATCTGCTGTACTGCTCCGGGGATCATCAGGAAGCCGCTGGTCGCGCAGTCCGGTCGGTCCGGGACACCCGACTGTCGGGCTCGCTCCAGCCAACCTCCGGCCCGTGCTACTTCACCGCGTCCCATCAACAGGAAGCACAACCAGAAGGCGCTGATACCCGCGCTCTCGGTTTCGCCGGCTTCGAGATGTGCGGCGAAGGCGCGCTCGTACAGTGCGACGCTGGCGTCGTCGTGACCAGCGAGGTACGCGGCTCGGGCGAACAGATCGAGGTCGTCCGCGGACAGGACGGCGAGTGTGTCGGCGCTGCGGAATCCGTCCAGGGCACGCGGCCACTCGCGCGCGCGGTACGCTGCCCGCGCGTGGTCCAGGACCGCCGACCTGCCCATGTTCGCTCCCGCGATCGAGCGCCGCCGACACCGGCTGATTGCGATCCTACGCCCGCGGATACGCAGGGTCGTCGGTGTGCGCGCGGCTCACGACGGTCGCATGCCCGCCAGAACGATCGACACCAATCGTGGAACGAGATCCGGGGTCACCGCACGGATCGCGTCGGGTAAGGGACGGGTGATCAGGCCGATCGCCAGGACCAGTTCCAGCGCGTCGAGGTCGGGGCGCACGATGCCGGCGGATCGCACCGCGTCGAGCAGCTCCTCGACCCCGGCGAGCGTCTGCGCCTGGGCGTCGCGCACCGATTCGGAGATCTCGTCGGTCACGAATTCGGCGAGGGTGGCCGAGAGTGCACCCAGGTCGAGTTCGACCAGCCGTTGCACGTAGCCCACCCAGGCGTCCTCGGGTGAGCAGCCGACGCGCTCCAGGGCCTCGGTGCCCGCTGCGCGCATGTCGGCGAGGATCGTCAGCGCGACCTCGTCGGCCAGCGCGGCCCGGGACTCGAAGTTCCGGTAGAGGGTAGCGATGCCGACTCCGGCGGCCTCCGCGACCGCCTCGAGCGCGACGTCGCTGCCGTGGACGGCGAACAGCCGGCGCGCCTCCTGGACGATCAGCTGACGACGCTTCGCGGCATCGGCACGCATCGGTTGCCTTCCTTCCGGAGTGGGCTGTGAGGAACTTCGCTTGACATGTCCATCCTAACCGGAGGATTATTCTCCGATAGAAGTGGAGGAAAATCATCCACTTAGCGATGGTTCGGACAAGGAAGACGCGATGGCAGACGCCGCTACGACGACAGTTCCCGACGCGGGTGACTCCACCGCGCGCAAGCCGCATCCCGCGCTGACGGTGCTGGGAATGACGTGCGGGCTCGGGGTGATCCTCGTGCTCATGCTCTTGGTCTTCATCATGCCGTCACTGAAGAGCGGACCGCACGACCTGCAGGTCGGCATCGTCGGAACCTCTGCAGCGGCAGAAGAATTCGAGACGTCGCTCGCGACGGCCGCCCCCGACGCCTACACCTCGCAGCGATTCGCCTCCGAGCAGGAACTGCGCGACGCCATCCACGACCGCGACGTCATCGGAGGGTTCGTCGTCGACGAGTCGGGCGTCCGCACGCTGGTCGCCGGCGCGGGCTCGACCGCCATCTCCGGTTCGCTCGCCGGAACCTCGCAGGCGGTCGGCGGAGCACTCGGGGCCGACGTGACCGTCGAGGACGTCGTTCCGTTGCCGGAATCCGACCCCACCGGTATCGGCATCGGTGGTCTCGCCTTCCCGCTCGTCTTCGGTGGCATCGTCCCGGTCGTCGCATTCCGGAAGATCCTGCCGCGCAGCGACGGCTGGTACCTGACCGGCCTGCTCGTCTTCGCTGCCGTCGGTGGCATCGTCGTCGCGTCCATCCTCACCTTCGCGTTCGGAAGCATCGAATCGACCTTCTGGCCGGTCGCGGGATCCATGGCCCTCGGTATCGCCGCCCTTGCACTCCCGTTGGCCGGACTCCAGAAGGCCTTCGGCGCCAAAGGGTTCACCATCGGTGCGATGGCCATGATGTTCCTCGGCAATCCGCTGGCCGGTATCGCGACGACGTCGGCATGGCTGCCGTCCGGACTCGGTACCTTCGGTCAGATCCTTCCCCCGGGTGCTGCCGGAACCCTCGTGCGCTCCGCGGCATACTTCGACGGTGCCGGCGGATTCGTCGCGCTGTCGACCCTCGCCACGTGGATCGTCGTGGGACTCGTGCTCTACGCGGTGGGCATGCGACATGCGGTGGGTGAGGAAGCGACAGAGCGTCCTTCGGCGCAGGTCACGGCCTAGCGGACTACTTCGAGCGGTCCTTCCTCGGGCGTCGGCGGCTCGAACCGCTCGAAGTACTCCGTCGCCGTCCGCTCGGTCAGCGGCCAATCGTCCGCCCACCTCCCGTGCCGGTCGCCGACCCGGCTCAGGATGGTCTCGAGCTCCGTCGCGATGTACACGGTCTCCGGCACGATGCCCTGCGGTGCGAGCAGTGCGCGGAACTCGTCACGTTGTCGCCGGAACCAGAATCCGAAGTCGAGCACGACATCGTTCCCGGCTGCCACATGGCGCAGCAAGCGCGCCTTCAGGTCTGCTGATACCTCGGCCACCACGTCGGCGGAGGGCATGGTCGTGATCCCGCGATCCCAGAACTCCACCTCGTACGACAGACGCGTCCAACCCTCGCGCTCCAGGCGCTTGGCATAGGTGGTCTTACCGGCACCGGCCGGGCCGCACATCATCACGACGCGAGACACTCGGGTCCTGTTCGCTGCCATCGGGCCGACGGTACGCACCGCCACCGACATCGAGACCGATAACGCTCATCGCTGATCCGAATCGATCGGGCCTGATCCGCACCCCTGGGCGCCAGGGCACCGCGTCACGTGGAGGCCTTCTCGATCTTCGGTGAGAGTCTGCCGATCACGGCGCTGCCGATGATGCCGACGACGATCATGCCGATCCCGACCGCGTCCGGTATCGAGTCGGTGACCCACCCGAAGATCCCCGCGACCAGCACGAACGTCGGCAACCAGTCGATCAGCTTCAGGAGCGACGGGGCGGGTTCGGACTCGCCCTGCGACGCCGCGAACTTCGCACCGGCGTAGTCCGGATAGAACTCGGTGAAGGAGACCGCGAAGAAGATCGCCGCGAGCTGGAGCACCCAACCGGTCCAGAAGTTGCCCGGGTCGCGCATCACGGCGTCGCCGATGAATCCGACGATGGCGGAGAAGGTGAACGCACCGGCCCAGACCGCGGAGATCACGTAATTGATCTTCATGAACAGGGGAGACGTCCAGTATTCCTGGGGCGTGTCCTCTTTCGCGTAGGGGAGTGTGAACGGTCTGCGCGCGATCAGGGTGGCGACGACGAACACCGCGAGCGCGATGTTGGTGAGTTCACCCGCCCAGATCTCCATCCAGTCGATGACACCGTCCGACGCGATGAGGCCCACCGCCGCCAGGACGGCGAAGAACGCCGCACCGAACGTGTCGAGGGCGTGTATCTTGATGCCGCGTCGCGCGCCCACCCACATCGTCAGCAGGACGAGGCCGAGAGCGAAACACACCGCTTCCTCGAACCGTCCCGGGGCCGACAGGACGGACATGAGGATCCACGGTGCGATGCCCGACAGTGGCGACCGGAGGTAACCGTCGACGACCTTGGTCATGCCTACCAGCGTATTTCGTGAAGCCGGGCATGTCGGAGTTTTCGGAGGATCGAGCAGGATCCGTTCGGGCGCCCTCAGTCCTGCGTGGTCGGTGCTTCGGCCAGGCTGCGCCGGGTGGAAAAGTGACGCTCGATCCCTGACAAGGGGTCGACGAATTCGAGTTCGCGCGCGAGCAATTGGAGGGGGAGCGAATGGTCGTCCGGTGTCTCGGGCAGCAGCACGGGATACCAGTGGTCGCCGAGGATCCCGATACCGAGCGCCGCCAGATGTACTCGCAGCTGATGCATCCGACCCGTGTGCGGGCGCAGCAGGGTGTGCAGGACGGCCCGTCCGGACCTGCTCATCCCGGATCCGAGCACCTCGATCAGCGTCTCCGAGTTGGGTTCGCGGGTGTCGTCGACGACGACGCGCAACTCACCGCGCCGCGCCTCTATGTGGTTGCGGTACAGCACGGGGACCGGACGTCCGGCGATCTCCGGCGCTCCCGGATCCCATTCCGCCGGCAGTGCGGACACCGCCTCGTACACCTTGGTGACCCGACGCTTCTCGAACAGGGACTGGTAGGCGCCGCGCGTCTCCGGCCGGGCCGAGAACATCACGAGCCCGGCGGTCGCCCGGTCGAGCCGGTGGATCGGTGTCAGGTCCGGGTTGTCGAGGCGGGTCCGCAGTCGGACCAGTGCCGATTCGCGCAGGTAGCGCCCACCCGGGGTGGTGGGCAGGAAATGCGGTTTGTCGACCACGACGAGGTCGTCGTCGATATGCAGGATCTCCTCGTGGAACGGCACCGGTTCCTCGACGGGCAGATCGCGGTAGTACCAGACGAACCGGTGCGCTCCGAGTTCGGTGCCGCGACCGATGGGTTCTCCGTCGATCCCCACGATCTCGCCGGCGTCGAAGCGACGGTAGAGATCGTCGGCGTCGAGATGGTCGAAACGCGCGACGACGTACTCGGCGACCGTCGACCACGGACCGGAGGTCGGAACACGCAGTCGCGTGGGCCCGACCCCGTTCCTGACGGGCAACGGTGAGGGCATCGGCACGGGCACCATCCTCCCATCGGCCGCGACGTGAGCTGCACCTCGGGTGATCGGCGACGGCGCGATCAGGACTTGTCGAGATCCACGGGCACACCGTTCTGACACCATGTCCGCATGACTGCACCGGCCCGGCTCGGCATCCCGACCGGCACGCTCGCGCTGCTGGCCGCCCTGTACTTCGCGCAGGGTCTGCCGTACGGGTTCTTCACGCAGGCGCTTCCGGTGGTGCTCCGCGAGTCCGGCTTCTCGTTGATCGCGATCAGCGCGACGGGTGTGCTCTTCGCGCCGTGGGCGCTGAAGTTCCTGTGGGCGCCGTACGTCGACCACTACGGGACGCGGCGGCAGTGGCTGCTCTCGCTCCAGCTCGCGGCGTCGGCGGTGTCGTTGATCCTGGCGTGCCTCGACCTGTCGTCGACGCTGCGGTGGCTGCTCGTCGGCATCGCGGTGGTCAACGCCCTCTCGGCCACGCAGGACGTCGCGACCGACGGTCTGGCCGTGCAACTGCTCGGACCGAAACAACGCGGGTTGGGGAACGGCATCCAGGTCGGCGCGTACCGCATCGGGATGATCGTCGGCGGGGGAGCACTGCTGTGGGTCTTCTCCCTCGCGGGTTGGCGCAGCCTGTTTCTCGCGATGGCGTTCCTGCTGGTGCTGACGACGATCCCGGTGTGGCGACTGCCGCGCACAAAGCGACCGGCCACGCCGGATCGGGAACCGAGAGGCGCGACCCGCATGACGGTCGCGTGGTGGGCGCGGCTGCGCCGCCCCGGCATGCTCGCGTTCATCCTGCTCATCGGCGGCTTCAAGTTCGGCGACTCGATGGGTTCGGCGATGGTGGGACCGTTCATGTCCGACTCCGGACTCACCCTCGGGCAGATCGCGCTGGTCAAGGGAGTGCTGTCCTCGGCAGGCGCCCTCGGCGGCGCCGCACTCGGTGGGTGGCTGTGCTTCCGTCGCGGTCGCCGGCAGGCCCTGCTGATCGGCGGCGTCACCCAGACGGCGAGCCTCGCGCTGTACGTCGTCGCGTCGCTCGGCTACGGCGGGTTCGGGCTCATCGTCTCCGCGAGCCTGGCCGAACATGTCCTCGGTGGTGCCGCGACGGTCGCGGTGTTCACGCTCATGATGGACGCCGCGGACAGGGACCACGCCGGCAGCGACTACACCCTGCTCGCGTGCGCGATCGTCGTCGTGCAGGGCATCGCGGGATTCACCGCCGGTGTGGTCGGAGACGTCTTCGGCTATCCCGCGCTGTTCGGCACCAGCCTGGTGTTGTCGGGAATCGGATGCGCCGTCCTGCTGCTCGCCCTCGATCGGGGCATCGGACCGAGCGGGGTGCACGGGGTGTGGCGGAGCGGCGCGGGGCAGGCGGTCTCGCGACCCCGGTAATCACCGGTACTGCTGATCACCGCGACCAGTACTGCAGCATCGGCTCCTCGGCGAGCACCGTCGACCCCTCGGAGATGACGAGAGCACTCGACGAGATGCTGTACTGCACACCGGCGTTCGTGGCGGTGAAACCGTCGCCCGAGGGCACGGGATCGTCGATCTCGATCGCTGCCCCGTCGTTCGTACGGACGCCCTTGTAGTAGTACCGCCCGGCGCCGGTCTCGCACACCACGACGAGCGAGTCGGCTGTCTGCCCGATGGCGACGGCGGGATTCGTGTGGTTGCACCGTGCCTCGGGGATGCCGACGAAACCCTGGGGGTCGGTGTCCTCGGAGGCGGACACGGGCGGTAGCGGACGTGCGGGTCCGGGCGCGGGTGCGGGATTGCCGGTCGCCGTGAGTTCGAGGTCCTCGATCCGCAGGGCCACGTCGCCCGGAAGCACGGTGACGTAGCTGTTGCCCTGCACGATGCTGTTTGCCGTGATGCACTCGAAGTCGCCGGTCAGGCACGACAGCCGCTCCCAGTAACCCCCGAGCGAATCCGTCGGGCGTAGCGCGTATTCACCGGGAGCGATGTCCACCCCGACCTTCAGGGTGCCGTTGGTCGGGAAGCCGCTCGGGGCGGACCGGCTCGCCTGTGTTCGCGGGGCGGGCGGATCCGTCTCCGTCGGCGGGGCCGCGGACGGCGACACGGTGACCGTCACGGTCGACGGGGACGGACTCGCGGCGACAGCGCCCTCCGATCCCGGATCGGACGAGCGGGTCAGGACGACGACCAGAGCGGCGACCGCGGCGACGACGGCGACGAGCAGGGCACCGCCCACCAGCCACGGCCACTTCGGTCGTCGCGGCGGGGTCGGGATAGGCCAGGGTGGCGGGGGAGCGCCGTAGCCGTAGCCGTATCCGTCCGGCGGAGGCTGCATGGACATACGGGTCCCTTCGCTGTCGCGGTGGTGTGCCTCCTGATATCGCTGCCGATGTCTCCCGCTGTTACGTCACGCGGGTCGGGGCTAACCGGTGCGCTGCAGGTCGGTGCAGGAAAGGGTCAGTTCGGCGAGATCGTCCAGGGAGACGGGCAGCACCCGTGCGAGGGCGGCGATCGTCGCGAAGGCCGGCGTCGCCAGTCGTCCGGTCTCGATCTTCCGAAGGGTCTCCGGTGAGATGTCGGCGGCCCGGGCCACCTCGGTGAGCGTCCTGCTGCCTCGGGCTTCGCGCAGCCGCCCGCCCAGGCGTTTGCCGGCGGCCAGCTGTTCCGGGGTCAGGGGGAGTCGCACCATGACCCGCAGTCTAACCGCGTCGGTATGAAAATACCGACCGTCGCGTTAGGGTGGTATTTAAATACCGTCTTGTGATCCTGAGGAGTACACCCGTGTTGGAACTGAAGACCCCCGGTGAGATCGCGGCAATGGACGTGACCGGCACGTTCATCGCCGAGTTGCTCGACGACCTGACGGGCCGCGCCCGACCCGGCGTGAACCTGCTCGACCTCGAACAACGCGCACGGGACATGATCGAGGAACGCGGCGCGGTCTCGTGCTACTGGGACTACGCACCGTCGTTCGGAAGTGGACCGTTCCGCAATGTCATCTGCCTGTCCGTCAACGACGCAGTGCTGCACGGGCTCCCGCACGACTACGTGCTCCGGGACGGCGACCTGCTCAGCATGGACATCGCCGTCTCGATCGACGGCTGGGTCGCTGATTCGGCGCGCAGCATCATCGTCGGCGCGGAGCGTCCCGAGGACCGACGTCTCGTCGAGGCGACCGAGGTGGCGCTGGCCGCGGGTATCGCCGCCGCGCTCCCCGGCAACCGCCTGGGCGACATCTCCGCGGCGATCGGTGCCGTCGCGGCCGAGTACGGCTATCCCGTCAACACCGAATTCGGTGGTCATGGTCTCGGTCGCACCATGCACGAGGATCCGCATGTGGCGAACGCCGGACGCAAGGGTCGCGGGCTCGTGCTGCGTCCTGGCCTCACGCTCGCCCTCGAACCGTGGTTCGCGGCGGGGACGGACAAGATCGTCTACGACCCCGACGGCTGGACCATCCGCTCCGCCGACGGTTCGCGCACCGCGCACAGCGAACACACGATCGCGATCACCGAGGGTGAACCGCTGGTGCTGACGAAGCGAGAGCGTGTCACCGAATAGGGGTGTCACCGAACAGTTCCGGACAACAGGAACATTCGGAGTAGACGCGCGGGTTTCCGTTCGGTCCGTTATGGTCGGTGCACCGACGGGCGAAAGGCGATGCCGATGCCGCTGTACGAGTTCCGATGCGCCGACTGCGGGCCGTTCGACGTCTCCCTTCCGATGAGCGAGGTCTCCTCGTCGACGCCGTGCCCGCAGTGCGCTCGGCAGGCTCGTCGTTCGCTCACCGCGCCCCGTCTCGGCCGGGGCGGTTCGTCGGCGATGCGCCTGCACGACGCCACGGCACGGACCGCGTCCGAACCCGACGTCGTCTCGGGCGCCCTGCCGGGTGCGCCGAGACGTCCGTCGCGGCCGGTCACCACCGATCCCCGGCACCGATCGTTACCCCGACCCTGATCCGTCACCGCTGCAGGAGGTCCCGTGCCCGACGTCGTGTTCCCCCTCGATTCGACCCGCCGGTTCACCGATCAGGAGAAGATCGGCCACAACCGCTGGCATCCGGACATCCCGCCCGTCGCGACGCTGAAACCGGGGGACTCCTTCCGCGTGCACTGCCGCGAATGGTTCGACGGCGAGATCCACAACGACGACTCCGCCGACGACATCCGCAATGCCCCGCTGCACATCGTGCACGCGTTGTCGGGACCGTTCGCGGTGGAGGGTGCCAAGCCCGGCGACCTGCTGATCGTCGACATCCTCGACCTCGGTCCGATCCCGCAGGAGGACTCGGGTCCGCTCGCCGGGCAGGGTTGGGGGTACACCGGCATCTTTGCGAAGACGAATGGCGGAGGATTCCTCACGGATCAGTTCCCCGACGCCTACAAGGCGGTCTGGGATTTCTCCGGGCAGAAGGCGACGAGCCGCCACGTGCCCCACGTGTCGTTCACCGGCATCGTGCACCCCGGCCTGATGGGGACGGCGCCGTCGCACGAACTGCTGTCGACGTGGAACACCCGGGAAGCGGCGCTGATCGCGACGGATCCCGACCGTGAGCCGGCACTGGCGCTGCCACCCGAGCCGAACGGAGCGATTCTCGGCAGCCTGTCGGGCGCCGATTTCGACCGGGCCGCGGCCGAAGCGGCACGCACCGCTCCACCGCGGGAGAACGGCGGCAACCAGGACATCAAGAACCTCACGAAGGGAAGCCGGATCTTCTATCCGGTCTTCGTCGACGGTGCGAATCTGTCGGTCGGCGACCTGCACTTCTCGCAGGGTGACGGCGAGATCACCTTCTGCGGTGCCATCGAGATGGGCGGGTTCATCGACCTGCGCGTCGACCTGATCCCCGGTGGCATGGAGACCTACGGGGTGAGCGAGAACGCCATCTTCATGCCGGGCAACACCGACCCGCAGTACTCCGAGTGGCTCGCGTTTTCCGGCACGTCCGTGACGCTCGACGGCGAACAGCGGTATCTGGATTCGCAATTGGCGTACCAGCGAGCGTGTCTGCACGCCATCGACTACCTGACGAAATTCGGCTACAGCCCCGAGCAGGCGTATCTCCTACTCGGGGCCGCGCCCATCGAGGGGCGCTTGTCGGGTGTCGTGGACATACCGAATTCGTGTGCCACGGTGTATCTTCCGACGGCGATCTTCGACTTCCCGGTCGCGCCCACCGCATCCGGTCCGGTGACGATCGATCCGGGTATCGGCGCGCCGCGTTCGTCGGCGTGAGGGCCGCGAAAATCGTTTGTCCGGTGTGAGCGGTGCGCGTACCGTCCTCGGGTCGGTATATACGCGAACGAAAGGTGGTCCCGGCCATGGACCCGCTCACCGAACGGGACATTCGAACATCCTTCGTCAATTGCTCCAAGGGTGATGCGAAGCGGCTTCCGGTGCCGCGCGATCTCGACGACCGGCCGTGGGACGAACTCGACTTCCTCGGCTGGACCGATCCGTCGTTCCCCGGACGCGGCTACATCGTCGTCCCCCGCGACGGCGAACTCGTGGGTGTCGCCATGCGGTTCGAACAGCAGGGCTCGGGCAAGACGCAGATGTGCACGATCTGCCTCACCACCCACACCCGGGGTGGCATCGCGCTGATGACGGCGAACAAGGTCGGCGATGCGGGTCGAGCGGGCAACGCGGTCGGAACGTACATGTGCATCGACCTGCAGTGCTCGCTGTATGCGCGCGGCAAGAAGAAGCCCGCACTGGGCAGCCGGTACCGCGAGGATCTCGAGCCGGAGGAGAAGGCCGAACGCGTCCGCGAGAATCTCGGGGCGTTCGTCGATCGCCTGTACGCCTGACGGGCGAACCCGGTCCTTTCAGTGCGATGCGGGGTTGCGCAGGTGCGCACGCTCCCCGTTCTGATCGAGGATCGTGAGGATCTCCACCGGTCCGTCGTGCGCGCTGATGGCGTGTGGCGTCATCGTCGAGAACTCGGCGGCGTTGCCCTCCTGGATGAGGATCGTCCGCTCGCCGAGTTGGAGCCGGGCAGTGCCGGTCAGGACGGTGAACCATTCGTGCCCCGGGTGCACGGGGAGTGTGTCGGCCGGCACCGGCTCCTGCTTCGTGATCCGCATCTTGGCGATGGTGACGCCGCCCAGTGATCGTTCCCGCGACAACAGCCAGGTCGTGTACCCCGGGGTGTCGCAGGGCTGAGGTCTGATCACCACGTCCTGGTCCTCGCCGGATTCGACGAGCTGGTCGATCGTGGTGTCGAGTGCCCGCGCGATGGGGACGAGCTGGTCGAGTGCGATCCTGCGACGGCCCGTCTCGATGCGGCTCAGGTTCGACGGGCTGATGTGGCACCGGGCTGCGAGAGCGTCGAGGGTCCACCCCCGCGCGAGCCGCAGGCTGCGGATGCGCTGGCGGATGAGTTGGTCCAGATCGGACGTTTCTTGCTCCATAGGCAAGAGTGTATGCCGAAACTGGATGACGCGTCCTAACGTGGAGTCATGCACCACCACGCCCACCACGCACCGCACGACCACGCTCACGACGAGTCGATGGCCGAGGTGCTCGACCTCGACGCCGCGATGAACCGGCCCTACTTCGAGTCGTTGCTCGACCGGGTCGCCGGACAGCTCGAGCGCGAACCGCGCACCGTCGTCGACATCGGCGCCGGCACAGGAACGGGCACCCTCGCCCTGGCGCGCCGCTTCCCCCACGCGCAGCTCGTCGCTCTCGACCGGTCCGCCGGGATGCTCGAGCGAATCCGGAAGACCGCCGAGCACAACGGGTTCGGTGATCGGATCCGGACCGTCGAGGTCGACCTCGATGCAGGACTTCCGGCCGTCGGCGCGATCGACCTCGCCTGGGCGGCACTGTCCCTACACCACATCGAGGATCCGGATGCGACGCTCCGGCAACTCGCCGAGGCGATGGCACCCGGGGGGACGGTGGTCGTCACCGAGATGGAGTCGCAACCACGATTCCTGCCCGACGACATCGGTATCGGTACGCCGGGACTCGAAGCGAGATGCCACGAGGCCGCGGCGTCCCGAGGGTGGAACAGGTGGCCCGACTGGAGCGACACTCTGCGTCGCGCAGGCTTCGAGATGGTCGAGATGCGCCGCGACGAACTCGGTGCCGACGTCGACGACACCGCACGTCGATACGCCCACGCGGTGCTGAACCGGATGCGGACCGGCCTCGGCAACGCCGTGTCCGACGAGGATCTCGACACGCTCGATCGACTCGTCGGCGACGGTCCCGATTCGGTGCTGCACCGGGCAGATCTGGTGGTGCGTGGGTCTCGAACCGTGTGGATCGCACAGGCAATCAAGGAGGAGAACCGATGAACACCCAGGAGAACCCCACACAGGACGGTTACGACGTCGTCGTGATCGGCGGCGGCTCGGCCGGACTGAGTGCCGCCACCGCGCTGGCACGCTCGCGCCGCTCGGTGCTCGTCGTCGACGCCGGTGAACCGCGCAACGCCCCAGCGGTGGCCGCGCACAACGTGATCGGACACGAAGGCATCGCGCCGACCGAACTTCTGGCTCTCGGCCGGAAGGAGGCCGCCGGATACGGCGCCGAGATCCTGTCCGCACGAGCAGAATCCGCTCGTCGCAGCGACACGGGATTCGAGATCGGTCTCTCCGGCGGCACCACTGTGCAGGCACGTCGGCTCATCCTCGCGACGGGACTGGTCGACGAGCTGCCCGACCTGCCCGGAGTCCGCGAACTGTGGGGCAAGAGTGTCCTGCACTGCCCGTACTGCCACGGCTGGGAGGTTCGGGACCGGCGCATCGGCGTGATCTCCTCGGGGCCGATGAGCGTGCACCAGACCCTGTTGTTCCGTCAGCTCAGCGACGACGTCACCTTCTTCACCCACTCGGCGCCCGCCCTGGAAGCCGAGGCCCGCGACCAGCTCGAGGCACGCGACGTGCGGATCGTCGACGGCGCCGTCGCGGAACTGCGAGCGGACGGCGAGGAGGTCCGTGCCGTGGTGCTCGAGGACGGCACCGAGATCGAGGTCGACGCCGTGGTGGTCGCACCGCGTTTCGTCGCCCGCGCCGATCTGTACGAGCAGCTCGGCGGAGCGGTCACCGACCATCCCGTGGGCACCCTCATCGAGACCGATCCGACGGGGAAGACCGCTCTGCCCGGCGTGTGGGCGGCGGGCAACTCCGCCGACCTCTCCGCGGTGGTCGTGGTCGCTGCAGGCGCCGGCGTGATGACCGGGGCGGCGGTGAACGCCGACCTGATCGCGGAGGAGACGGCTGCGGCGGTGGAGGAACGAGCCGCCCGCGGACTCACTTTCGCCGAATAGCCTTGTCAGGCATACGAGAACGGCCGGGCGAGCACACGCTCGCCCGGCCGATTCGCGACCTACGTCAGAACGGGTAGGGCGCGATGTCGGGACGTACCGTGACCCACTGGGTCTCGGTGAACGCCTCGATGTTCGCGGCCGGACCGCCGAAGCGGGAACCGGTACCGGATGCTCCGACCCCGCCGAAGGGAGCGTTGGCCTCGTCGGCGACGGTCATCTCGTTGATGTGGATCTTGCCCGAGTGGATCCGGTCGGCGATCTTCATCGCCTGTCCCACATCGCCGACGATGCTCACCGACAGGCCGTACTCGGACGCATTGGCCAGCTCGACGGCCTCGTCGGCGTCGGAGAACTTCAGCACCGGAGCGACGGGACCGAAGATCTCCTGGCCCCAGGCGGGCATCTCGGTGGTCAGATCGGTCAGGACGGTGGGCCGGTAGAACAACCCCTCGTGCGTGCCGCCGGCGGCGAGAGTGCCGCCTGCGGCCACGGTCTCCTGCACGATCGTGTCGATGTTCGCCAGCTGACGCTCGTCGATGATCGGGCCCAGGTGCACCGGGCCGCCCGCGGGATCGCCGACGACGAGCGCATCCGCCTTCGCGACGAGGGCGCGCACGTAGTCGTCGTAGACGGACTCGTGCACCAGGTGCCGGCCGGTGGTCATGCAGATCTGGCCCTGGTGGAAGAACGATCCCATCGCGCCGACACCGGCAGCGAGATCGACGTCGGCGCCGGGGAGCACGATCATCGCGTTGTTGCCGCCGAGTTCGAGGTGGGTGCGCTTGAGATGCTCCGCGCCGGCCTTGCCGACGTGGCGTCCGGCGGCGGTGGATCCGGTGAACGACACCACCCGCACCTCGGGAGCATCGACGGTCGCGGCGCCGACGTCACCACCACCGGGCAGCACCTGCAGCACACCGGCGGGCAGTCCGGCCTCCTCGAAGATCCGGGCCACGACGACACCACCGATGACGGTGGTACGCGGATCCGGCTTGAGCAGCACCGCATTGCCGAGGGCGAGGGCCGGGGCGACCGAGCGCATCGCGAGCAGCAACGGGAAGTTGAACGGCGCGATCACCGAGACGACGCCGGCGGGCAGTCGGCGCGCGATGGACCAGTGACCGTTGTCCGACGGCAGGTACTCACCGTGCGGATGGGTGGGCAGCGCCGACGCCTCGAAGCACTCGGTGGCGGAACCGAACACCTCCATGGCGGCCTTGTCCGGGATTGATCCGGCCTCGCGGAGACCCCAGCCGATGAGTTCGTCGGCGTGTTCGCGGAACTTCTCACCGGCGCGACGGAGGATCTCCGCACGCTCGGACGGCGCGGTGGCGGCCCAGGACTTCTGCGCGGCGGCGGCAGCGCGGGCGGCGGCGTAGACGTCCTCGGGGTCGGCCAGGCCGATCTCGGCGATCTGTTCCCCGGTCGAGGGGTTGGTGACCTTCGTGGTGCCACCGTTGCCGGGGCGCCAGCCGTCGAGATGGATCTTTCCCGTCCACAGGGCTTCGTCGAGCAAGGCCATAGGGTTCTCCTCAGCGTGGTCGTCGCCGTCCCGCGCGCGTGGGACACGATGTGTTCCACGAGTGTGGGAGCGATGACGGCTCGCAGGATCGACTCTTCTCATTCAACGAGAAAGCCTGCGACAGTTCTGGCGGACGAGCGCGCCACGCGGACGGGGTCCGCGTGGCGCGTCGTGTGTCGAGGGGAGAGCCGTCAGCCGGCAGCGACGAGCCGACGCTCTTCGGGGGTGGGTTCGGACGACAGGATCGCCGACTCGAGCAGCTCTTCCGCCTGCTCGTCCGACAGCGACATGCCGAGGGAGAGTTCGGCGAGGACGGAACTGTGTGCAGTCTTCAGCATGCCCTTCTCGCCCGCCGACAGGCCCTTCAGATGTTCGCGACGAGTCAGGTCGCGAACCACGGCGGCGGTGACGTGGAGGTCACCGACGTTCAGCTTCTCCCGGTTGCTCTTGAATCGTCGCGACCACGTCTGTTCTTCGTGTTCGGTGGGAGCGTGCAGGATCGCGAACAGTTCTGCGAGTTCGCTCGGGTCGTAGACGTTGCGCAGTCCGATCTCCTCGGCCTTCCCCACCGGCACGGCGACCATGAGGTCGGAGCGATGAATCTTCAGTTGCAGATACGGTACGGGCGACTGCTTGATCGTCCGGGTGATGATCGCGGACACCGTGGCGGGTCCGTGATGGGGATGGACGACGATCTGTCCGGTCGAGAACTGCATACGACTTCTCTCTGTCGGTGGGTGTCACACCCGGTCGTCCGATTCGTAAGGGCACGAACGCAACCGCACGACCGTCGCATCACTGCAGCGCTCCGGGAACGAGGACTGATGCGGACGCGGGAAGGCTCATTCCATTCGGATGATCGAGCCGGAACCCGCGAGGTGACATGTCCCATCATCGCAGGTGGCCCGCGCACACGTCCGCTGTGGGGTAGGTCACACGGGCTCGACGGTGGTCGACGCTCCGCGGTCGAGCCACACGTGGGGGAAACATTTGACATGATCGGCGGGCCGGACGCGCCGGTGCGAACGCAGAGCAGGAGTGACAATTGGCCGAGGACGTCACCGAGAGCAGGCCTCGTCGCCCGATCGGACCCCGGGTCGTGCTCGTTCTGGCATTCGTCGTGGTGGTCACGGCCGCCGCATTCGTCCTCACCCCCGTGCCGGGGTCACTGGTGGTGCGCAAGGTGTTCGAACGCGACGCGCGGGAGCAGACCGAGAAGCTCGCGGTGGACGCTCCGGAGACGGACTTCGTCGCCGACCTCCACTACCGGGAGGACGACCCGGACGCCTACCTCGACGTGTACACACCGCCAGGGACCACCGAGGCGCTGCCGACGATCGTGTGGACGCACGGCGGCGCATGGTTGTCGGGTAATCGCACCAACTACGCGGGTTACTACAGGCGTCTCGCGGCCGCCGGATTCACTGTGGTGTCGGTCGGCTACTCGCTCGCACCGGGCCATCGCTATCCGACCCCGGTGCGGCAACTCGTCGATGCACAGCGCTACCTGCTCGAGCACGCCGACGAACTGCACATCGACACCGAGCGGATCGTGCTCGCCGGTGACTCGGCCGGGGCGCAACTGTCCGCGCAGATCGCCGCGGCGGTCACCGACCCCGACTACGCCGCGCTCCTCGGTGTCGACCCGGCGTTCACACCGGAGAACGTGCGCGGTGTCGTGCTCAACTGCGGCATCTACGACGTGTCCGCGATCGGTGGGAGCGGCGGGCTGATCGGATGGGGCGTCGAGCAGGCGATGTGGGCCTACACCGGCGCCCGGGAATTCGCCACTTCGGATGCGGCGGGCCAGATGTCGGTGTTGAACTCGGTCACCGAGAACTTCCCGGCCACCTACATTTCCGGTGGCAACGCCGATCCGCTCACCGCCACCCAGTCCGAGAGGCTCGCGCAGCGACTCACCGGACTGGGTGTGCAGGTGGATGCGTTGTTCTATCCGGACGATCACACACCGGAACTGGCACACGAGTACCAGTTCGATCTGTCCACGCCGGATGCGCGTGCCGCGCTCGAGCGGACGATCGATTTCGTCCGCAAGGTCACGACGTAGCGCGCGCGGGGATCTCGGCGACGACACGTTCGGCGAGCGGCCGCGAGGAGGCCGGGTTCTGGCCCGTGTACAGGACGCGGTCGACCACCACGTGCGGCTCCCAGGCGTCCGCGGACGAGAAGACCGCGCCCGCCTCCTGGAGACGGTCCTGCAGCAACCAGGGTGCCTTGTCGGCCAGTCCCGCCTGGACCTCCTCGACGTTCGTGAACGCCGTCAGGCTGTAACCCTCGAACAGCCAGCGGCCGCCGGACTCGTGGGCGGGGAGCAGGGCCGCCGGGGCGTGGCACACCATCGCGACCACCTTGTCGGCCTCGACGAAGTGCCGCACGAGTTCACCGAACCGCTCGTCGACGGCGAGATCCTCCATCGGGCCGTGACCACCGGGCACGAACAGCAGGTCGAAGTCCTCGGCCCGCTGGTCCTCGAGCACCGCCGCACCGGAGAGCACCGGCTGCAACTTCTCGAGCGTCGACTTCAACTCGGCCACGCGGTCCTCACCGCCTGCGGCGTCGGGTTCGAGGCTGGCCTGGTCCACGACGGGCGTGCGGCCGCCCGGAGTGGCAACGGTGATGTCGTAACCGGCCTCGTCGAAGACGGTGTACGGCTCGACGAGTTCCTCCGCCCAGAAGCCCGTGGGATGGCGGGTGCCGTCCTGCAACGTCCAATGATCGGCGGAGCTGACGACGAACAGGATGCGGGTCATGGTGTGTCCTTTCGAATGAACGTAGACGTCGCGTACCCGCTGCGAGCGGGACCGACACGGGGGGTGACGACGATCGCCGGGCCCACGAGGGACCCGGCGATCGTGTGATGTGACTGTGGGTACGGCGGATCAGACGCCGACCACCTCCTGCGCGATGGCGGCCAGACGGGTCTGGGCCGCGGAGATCACGCCGTGTCGTGCCTTGTGCGCTTCCTCGTAGGCGACGATCGCCCGGATGTCCGCAGGTTCGGTCAGTTCCTTGACCGCCGCCACGGCCTTCGGGACGGTGAGATCGTCGTAGTTCCGGATCGGCAGCTCCTCCTCGGTGAGGACACCCGAGGCGCTGCGTGCCCTGTGCAGAGCGTCGGCGGTGCCGTCGGCACCTTCTCGACGGCTCACGCGTTCGGCCGTCTCGAGAGCCGCATCGCGCGAGGCACCGATAGTCTTGGCTGCGACGTCACCGGCGTGCGCGCCGCGCGAGAGCAGCGACTCGATGCGGGGACGCGTCGAGCGGGCGACGTCGATCGCTCGATCGATGCTGCGCGCCGACCAGGTGACCGGCGTGTTGACCAGACGCACCGCTGCGCCGGCCGCGGCCTGCAGGGGAGTGCGACGCAGAGCGGCAGGACCGCCGAGCGCCTCCTCCGCGATGACGGTGGTGAGCCACTCGACCGTCGCCGTGTGAGCTGTGATCAGACGGTCCGCCAGCGACACGATCGACTTGTGTCCGCCCGCGGTGGCCAGTGCCTTCACATAGCGGGCACGGTCGAGGAGCTGATGTTCGAGGGCGAGGTCGGACAGCAGTGCTTCGTCGAACGGCTGCGCCTGCTCGGTGAGGGTCTTCACCATGATGGCGGCGCGGCCGATGAACGGCCCGACCACATCGGGAAGTCCGCCCAGATCGCGGATCGCCTCTTCGATCGCCACCGCACGGATGCGGCAGTTCTCGGCGTTCTCGGTCAGCTCCTTGCGTACCGCTTCGGTTCGGGCCTGCGCGACACGCGTTTCGGCGACCTGGGTCTCTGCATGGGTCAGTTCGTGGAGAGTGCGCAACTGGGTGAGCAACGCGGGAGTTCGATTCTCGGTCATCGTGCGTTCGCCTCCTTCGCACTGGAAGAGTCGGTGATCTACCGACGAATTCACATCCATCGAGAAAATGACGTGACAACTGTCGGCTACCCGACCCCCGGAACTGCTAACGTCTATGTGATCCATAACACACCCCCTGGTCGGGTTCGTTGCTGCAGTGACCACTCGGCGCACGCGAGTCACACGGGTCTCGGTTTGAGCCCGTTACTCGCGGGGAAACTTCGGAGCACACCTTGACGTGAGAGATCGAGGCCGGGACGAGACGCGGTCCGCCTGACTCTTCAGGTGATCGGCGACCGTGAGACGGCCGCAAGCAGCACAAAGGAAAGCGGGGACGACACGATGACCACGGCAGCACCCGTCATGCCCACGGACGTGATCACCGCTCCGGCGACGGTTGCTCCGTCGCAGTCGGCCGAGACTCCGGTGCGGACGATCGACGCGCGGTCCGTCGAGGCTCCGCCGTCGGCCGACGTGGCGTCGAGGGAGGTGGACCCTCCGGTGGCGGAGGAGATGCCGGCTCTGCTCGAGCACCCGATCGCAGGTTTGTTGATGTTCGTCGTTCTCGCCGTCTGCGGATTCGCAGCCGCCGCGGTGGTCGCAGGATCCGTGGCGGCCGGGCTCGCTCTGGCGGGTGTCGTCGGAGGAGCGGCGGCGACTCTCGTCGCTGTTCTCTGACGTGGCAGAACGACACCGGTAGGCCCGTTTCGTCCAGATCGGAACGGGAGGATATCGTCTCCGGTCATGTCCAAGGAATTCGTTTTCACGTCCACGCTCGACCACAGCGTCGAACGCGTCCACGGCGCTTTGACCAGCGAGGACTTCTGGAACAGCCGACTGGCTGCGAGCCAGACCGGCGTGGGGCAGCTCGAGGTCGGCTCCGGTCCCGGAACCTTCCGCGCGAAGGTCTCCGACCAGATCGACACCTCTGCTCTGCCCGCGGTCGTCCGGGGCGTGGTGCGAGGACCTCTGATCATCGAGCGCACCGACGAGTGGGGCGGACTCGAGGGCGGTACGGCGCAGGGAACGCTCGCCGGCAGCACGTCGGGACTGCCGATCACGATCGCGGCCCGTTCGGAACTGCGGGGCAACGCGGCCGGCGGTACCGAGATCGAGGTGCGTGGCGAGGCCACCGTCAAGGTCCCCGTCGTCGGCGGGCAGATCGAGGGTCTGATCGTCCAGCTCGTCGAGAACATCGTCCAGAACGATCGGACCGACATCGACAAGTGGCTCACCGAGAACTGACTCGCGGGGTCGCCCGATCGATCGGCTCCCGGTCGACGGGTCATCTGTTCCGATGCCGCCGTTCCTCTTCCGAGGTGCGGCGGCATCGTCGTTCCGGACGGATCGGTCGGCGACACACCGGGGCGGGTCGTTGAAGAGGGGTGTGACCCGGGCCACCATCGGATCATGTCGATGCCGTGGGACGAGGACGGCGGCTACGCGTGGGAACGCCGCGAGGCCGGATACACCTGGGAGCAGATCGGCAGCGAACTCGGTTGCCCTGCCCATGTCGCACAGAATCTGGGGGAGCGTTACCACGCGGATATCACCGCCGAGATGACGAGGAACCAGTTGTCGCTGTTCGACATCTCGACGGAGACCTGAATCCCGGCTGCCGGTGTTCGCCGTGTGTTCATCGGATGTGCACCCGTACGGACCTCGTGCGAAGAGGCATCGTCGCCTCCGGAGGGGACCGTAGGTGTCATGGAGGCACTCGTGCGCGACTCCCTGTTCGGTTTCCTGCAGGAGAGCGGACTCGCCGGCTCGGGCGGTGAAGCGGCGGCGCTGCTCATGGAAGGTCTCGTCCGCGTCGATCATCGCCAGGTCCGCAGTCCCCGCACCCCACTTCGTGCCGGGGACGTCGTCTCGATCGCGGGTACGCGATCGATGGCGGTCTTCGGCGTCTCTCCCGGTGGGGTTCGTCCCGTCCTGTAGCTCGTCCGTCGCACGGAGCACCCGCGACCTGCGACGCAGTCGCCTGTCCGGGCGGTGTGATAAGCCGTACCGGACGAGAACGAGCGACGACGAGGGAGAACGACGCGTGCTGATACTGCACCGTGCGGAGCGCACCGGCATCCTGGCGGATGCGCTGGCCGAGGTGCTCGCGAAACCCCTCGACGATCCGTTCGCGCGGGAGGTCGTCGCGGTGCCCGCCCGAGGTGTCGAAAGATGGCTCACCCAGCGGTTGTCGGGCCGGCTCGGTTCGTCCGCCGGCGACGGGGTGGCCGCCAACATCGACTTCCCGTCCCCGTCGCGCCTCGTCGACGAAGCACTCGCCGCAGCCTCCGGCATCACCGCCGACGACGATCCGTGGCATCCCTCCCGCATGCTGTGGTCACTGCTCGGGGTGATCGACGAGTGCGTCGGCGAACCGTGGTGCGCCACCCTCGCGCGTCACCTCGGTCACGGCGCCGACGACCACCGGGCCGGGCGCCGGTACGCCACCGCAGCGCATCTCGCCGGCCTGCTCCGCAGTTACGGACTCCAGCGCCCCGGAATGATCGCCCAGTGGGCGGCAGGGCACGACACCGACGGCACGGGTGCGCCCCTCGACGACCATCTGCGATGGCAGGCCGAGCTGTGGCGACGCCTGCGCGCCCGCATCGGGGTCGACAGCCCGTCGCAGCGACTCGGCGAACTGTGCGGCCGGCTGCGGGACGACCCCGATGTCGTCGATCTGCCCGAACGACTCTCCATCTTCGGTCCCACCCGCCTCGACACCGTCCTCGTCGACGTGCTGTCCGCGCTCGGGTACCACCGCGACGTGCACATCTGGCTTCCGCATCCGAGCCCGGTGATGTGGGACGGACTGACCCGGCGTCCGGCGTCGATGCGTCGCGCCGACGACCACAGCGCTCTCGGGGTGCAGCACCCGTTGCTCGCCGCTCTCGGCCGCGACGTGCGCGAACTCCAGAGCCGGCTCTCCGGCCTCGACTGCACCGACGTCCCACACACCTCACCCCGGCCGCCGGCGACGCTCCTCGGCCGGTTGCAGGCCGATCTCCGCGACGATCGCGCCCCCGAACCCGGATCGGCAGAGCCCGACGGGACCGTGATGATCCACGCCTGCCACGGACCCACCCGGCAGGTCGAGGTGCTTCGCGAGTGCCTGCTGCACCTGTTCCGCGACGACCCCACTCTCGAGCCACGCGACGTCATCGTCATGTGCCCCGATGTCGAGACGTACGCGTCGCTCGTCCACGCCGCCTTCGGGGCCGGGGTCGGCGAGCATCCCGGCCACACGCTGCGGGTCCGTCTCGCCGATCGCGGCCTGCGCCGCACCGATCCGATCCTCGCGGTGGTGTCCGAACTACTCGCGCTCGCCGACGGCCGGGTCACCGCCAGCGAGGTCCTCGATCTCGCCGCCTCCGCCCCGGTGCGCCGCAAGTTCGCATTCGACGACGACGAACTCGAACGCCTTCAGGAGTGGACCACCGAGACCGGTGCCCGCTGGGGTCTCGGCCCGTGGCAGCGCAAGAGTTTCGGTCTCGGCGACTTCATGCAGAACACCTTCGGGGCGGCACTCGACCGCATCCTGCTCGGTGTCGCCGCCGACGGAGCGGACGGGGAGTGGTTGTCGCTGTCGCTGCCCCTCGACGACGTCGACAGCAACGACATCGACCTCGCCGGGCGGTTCGCCGAGTTCATCGATCGGCTGACGGTGGTGCTGCTCCGGCTGCGCGGCCCGCACCCGGCGGGGCGGTGGTCGGACGAACTCGGTTACGGCATCGATCTGCTCACCGACGTTCCCACTGCCGACGCATGGCAGCTCACCCGCGCGCGGCGCGAGATCGGCGACGCCGTCGAGCACGCCGGCGACACGCAGTTGTCCCTGAGCGACGTCCGGTCCATGCTCTCCTCCCGGCTCGCCGGGCGTCCGTCGCGCTCGAACTTCCGGACCGGCGAACTGACCGTGTGCACGATGGTGCCGATGCGCTCGGTGCCCCATCGCGTGGTGGTGCTCCTCGGTCTCGACGACGACGTCTTCCCCCGCACGGCCCACATCGACGGTGACGACGTTCTGACCCAGAATCCTTGTGTGGGAGAGCGTGATCCGCGCAGTGAGGACCGGCAGCTGCTCCTCGACGCACTGATGGCCGCGGAGGAGCGTGTGTTGTTGTTCCACACCGGCGCCGACGCCGTCACCGGAGCACTGCGCCCACCGGCAATTCCGCTCACCGAGGTGCGCGACGTGGTGGCGACGATGACGGGCATCCACGTCGACGACGAGCGCATCGTGCGGCGACATCCCCTGCAGCCCTTCGACCCGCGGAACTTCCGGGCCGACGACCCGTTCGGGTTCGGTGTCACCGCACTCGCGGGAGCCCGTGCAGGACAAGGAGGTTCGGTGGCGCGCGACCGGTCGGGTGCACTTCTCGTCGACGACCTTCCGGCCCCCGCACGCACCGATGTCGATCTCGACGAGCTCGTCGCCTTCCTGACACATCCGACGCAGGGATTCCTCCGGCAGCGGCTCGGTCTGCGGATCCCCGACACCGACGAGGGCATCGCCGACGCATTGGACGTCGAACTCGACGGTCTCGCCCAGTGGCAACTGGGCGACCGCATGCTCGAAGCGCGGTTGGCGGGCATGTCCGCGGGTGCCTTCCAGGACGCGGAGTGGCGTCGCGGCACGCTCCCGCCGTTCGCGCTCGGCCGCAGGACCCTCGACGCGGTGAGCGACAATGTCGAGCGCCTCGTGCACGCCTGCGCCGGTGTGCACACCGGGCAGGCCCGCACCGTCGATATCCGCGTCGATCTCGGCGACGGTCGTCGGCTCACCGGCACCGTCGGAGGTGTGCACGGCGAGGTACTGGCCCGCAGCACGTATTCCAAGCTGTCGCCGAAACACCGGCTGGAAGCATGGATCCGGTTGCTCGCCGTCGTCGCCTCGGGGCATCCCGGGCAGTGGCGTGCGGTGACCACCGGGCGCAGCCGTTCGCGCTCGTACCCGGCCTGGCGCTCGACCCTGCTGGCTCCCGCCGATCCCGTCGCGCTGCTCGCCGCACTCGTCGATCTGCGCGATCGCGGACTGTGCCGGCCGCTGCCGCTCGTGACGGGCGCGTCGGCCGAGTACGCCGATCGCCGACACCGCGGCGATTCCGTGGAGATGGCACTGTCGGCCGCCGGGAAGGCGTTCGGTGGCGCGTTCGGCGACGGCAAGGACCGTCACGTGCAGTACCTGTACGGGCCCGACGTGACGCTCGGGCAGCTCACCGCCGACGCACCGGACGGCGTCGAGGCCGGCTGGTTCGACGACCCCACCCGTTTCGGTGTGCTCGCCCGACGGCTGTGGGAACCCCTGCTCGCCTCCGAGAACCAGGGACGCCCGTGAGAGAAGGACGCAGCGTGCCCGATACCGCCATCACCGATCCGCGCGCCGTAGGCGGTCCGCCGCCCGCAGGCTTCGATCTGCTCGGTCCGCTCCCGAGCGGCACCACCGTTCTCGAGGCCAGCGCGGGGACAGGGAAGACGTACGCGATCGTCGGGCTCGCCACCCGGTTCGTCGCCGAAGGGCACGCCCGCCTGTCCGACCTGCTGCTCGTCACCTTCAGCCGGGCCGCGACGCAGGAACTACGCGAGCGCACCCGCAACCGGTTCGCGCAGGTCGCCACCGCCCTCGCCGATCCGGACAGTGCGCGGACGAGCACCGACATGCTCGTCCGTCATCTCGCGAGCGAGGACGTCGACGCGCGGCGGTCCCGCCTGCGACAGGCGTTGTCCGACTTCGACTCCGGCACCATCTCGACCACGCACGGCTTCTGCCGCCGCATGCTCGACGAACTCGGGATCGCCGGTGAACGCGAACCCGACGTCACGGTCGTCGAGGACGTCGACGACCTGCGGGTGGAGGTCGTCGACGATCTCTACCTGCGGCGCTACGGCAGAGGACAGACCCCCATCACCTACGCCGAGGCGGCCGTCGCCGCGAAGGAGGCGATCTTCGACCCGCAGGCCGAACTCGCACCGAACGACGCCGACGGCACCGCGGCCGGCGAGCGTGTGGAGTTCGCACGTGCGGTCCGCGAAGAGGTCGAACGACGCAAGCGCCGCCTCGGCCTGCGCGACTTCGACGACCAGTTGTCCCTGCTGCACGCCGTGCTCGGCGATCCGGAGCACGGCGACGCCGCCTGCCGGCGGATGCGTGCGCGCTTCTCCGTCGTCCTCGTCGACGAGTTCCAGGACACCGACCCCAAGCAGTGGGAGATCCTGCGCCGGGCGTTCCACGGGCACAGCACGCTCGTGCTCGTCGGCGACCCGAAGCAGGCCATCTACGCCTTCCGCGGCGCGGAGGTGCTCAGCTATCTCGACGCCGTCTCCGAATCCGACACCTACTGCGAGCTGACCACCAACTGGCGCAGCGACGGCGATCTCGTCCGGGCGCTCGAACACGTCCATCTCGGTGCGGCCCTCGGTGATCCCCGCATCGTGGTGAACCCGGTGAAGGCGGCAGCCGCCGATTCCCGGCTCTCGGGCATCGCGCCCCTGCGGGTGCGTCACCTGCCCCGTGCCGGTGCCGGTCCGCTCAACGACTGGGGTTTCCCGCAGAACCTCGACGGCCTGCGCGGGCGGGTCGCCCGCGACGTGGCGGCCGACATCGTGCGCCTGCTCGACGACGAGAACGTCACCCTCGACCTCGGTTCCGGTCCCGAGCGCGTGCAGCCCGGGCACATCGCGGTCCTCGTGCGCAAACACAAGCAGGTGACACTCGTCCACGACGCGCTGACGAAGGCGAACGTGCCGTGCGTGGTCGCCGGGGGCACGAGTGTGTTCGCCACCCCGTCCGCGCAGCACTGGCTGTGGGTGCTCTACGCGCTCGATCAGCCCCATCGCGCCGATCGCGTCCGGCTCGCCGCGCTCACCCCGCTGCTCGGCCGCACGATGACCGACATCGATTCGGAGGGCGAAGCGCTGGTCGTGGAGGTCGGCGGACTGCTCCGCGAACTGAACGACGTCTACGCCCGCACCGGCTTCGCCGCCGTCTTCGAACGACTCGCGTCCTTCGGTTCGGTCGAGGCCCGCCTCCTCGACGAGCCGTCCGGGGAACGCACACTCACCGACATCCGGCACGTCGCCCAGCTGCTCGAGGACGTCGCCTCGGCACAGTCGCTGGGGCCGGCCGCACTCACCCGCTGGCTGGAGGACCGCATCAACGACCCCGACCGCGGTGGGGCCGACCGGATCCGGCGCCTCGACAGCGACGCCGCGGCGGTTCAGATCCTCACCGTGCACGGCAGCAAGGGGCTCGAGTTCCCCGTCGTCCACGTCCCGTACGGGTGGGATGCCGCGAAAAACCCCGAGCCCGACAAGCTGCTGCTGCACGAGAACGGCCGGCGCATCCTCGATGTGGGTGGCAAGAGCGGTCCCGGCTACGTCGCGCGGCGCCGTCAGCACGAACTCGAGGAGGCGGGGGAGGAACTGCGCCTGCTGTACGTGGCGGTGACGCGCGCGCAGTGTGCGCTCACCCTCTGGTGGGCGCCGTCCACCCCCACCTCGCGGTCGCCGCTGCACCGGTTGCTGTTCGCCCGTGATGCCGGTTCGGCCGAGATCGCGGCGGAAGGCCGGATCGGTCACGACGAGGCCATGGCCGAGGAATTCGACCGGTGGGCCGCGCGCGCCGACGGGGTCATCGCCGCCGAAGCGGTGGGGTCGCATCCGATTCCGGTGCGACGCTGGACCCGCCCCCGCGTGGAGACCGGACCTCTCGCCGCAGCCCGCTTCGATCGGGTCGTCGACGAGAACTGGCGCAGGACCTCCTATTCGGCGCTCACCGCCTCGGTGCACGATGCGCCCGTGGTGAGCGGTGAGGTGGAGGAACCGGTGACGACCGACGAACCGGCCGAGCCTCCGCTGAGCGCAACGGAACCGGCGCGCGAAGGCATTCCGTCACCGATGAACGGACTGCCCGGCGGCACGATCTTCGGCACGCTGGTGCACGCCGTCCTCGAGGTCGTCGACACCTCCGCCCCCGATCTCGAGGCCGAACTGCTCGACTGCTGCCGCGAGACGGTGCGCCGCCAGATGTCGCCGATCGACCCCGCCCAGCTCGCGGCGGCGTTGCTCCCGGTGATGCGCACCCCGCTCGGGCCGCTCGACCGGACCCTCGCCGACTTCGCTCCCTCCGACCGGCTCTCCGAACTCGACTTCGAGTTGCCGCTCACCGGAGGCGACAGTCCGGTGCCCGTCACCGTCACCCTCGACGCGGTCGGCGGGTTGCTGCGCCGGCACCTGCCCGCCGACGATCCGATGGCGGCCTACGCCGATCTGGTACGCACCCTCGAACCGGTGCCGCTGCGGGGTTACCTCAACGGCAGTATCGACGCCGTGCTGCGCACCGAGGGTCCGCGATTCATCGTCGTCGACTACAAGACCAACCGGCTCGCGCCCGTCGACGAACTGACCACCGCCCACTACACCCGCGAGTCGATGGCGGCGGAGATGCTCCGCGCCCACTATCCGATGCAGGCGCTGCTCTATTCTGTTGCCCTGCACCGTTATCTGCGGTGGCGGATGCGCGACTACGACCCGCACGCCCACCTCGGTGGTGTGCAATACCTGTTCGTCCGCGGCATGGCCGGACCGGACAGTCCACCCGGCAGCGGCGTGTTCGACTGGCATCCGCCGGCCGCTCTCGTCACCGACCTGTCCGACCTTCTCGCCGGAAAGGCCGTGATCTCGTGATCGAGTCCATGACCGACGTTCGGATCGCCCAGCGCGGAAAGGGCGCTCTGCGGCAGTTCAACGAGGTGGGCGCACTCTCTGCCGCCGACGTGCACGTCGCCCTGCGACTCGCGGCACTCGGCGGCGAGGACGACCCGCACGTTCATCTCGCCACCGCGCTGGCCGTACGTGCCGTGCGATCCGGGTCGGTGTGCCTCGACCTCACGCGTTTCCGCGAGGTCACCGTCGAGGAGGACGCGGACGGCCAGCCCGTCGTCGACCCCGCGAGCCTGCCGTGGCCGCGCGACGAGGACGTGCTCGCGGCGCTGCGTCGCAGTCCCCTCGTGGTCGGCGGCGACCGCGGACCTCTGCGTCCGTTGCGCCTCGTCGACACCGCGGAAGGTCCGCTGCTGTATCTCGACCGGTATTTCCGGCAGGAGCAGACGATCCGCCGGGTGCTCGCCGAACGCACGGCGACCTTCCCCGACCTCGACGAGGAGCGCATCGCGGCGACGCTCGACGAGCTGTTCCACCATCCCGACGACCCCTCCCGACCCGCGCCGGCACCCGACCGTCAGCGCGTCGCCGCGGCGCTCGCCGCCACCCGACCGACCACCGTGATCGCGGGCGGGCCGGGCACCGGCAAGACCCACACGGTCGCGCGGATCCTCGCGCTGCTCACCCGTCTGTACGGGCACGAGCTGCGCATCGGCCTGGCCGCTCCCACCGGCAAGGCCGCCGCGCGCCTGCAGGAGTCGGTGCGCGAGCAGGAGACCGAGCTGGGTCTGCCGCCGAATCTCACCGCCATGACCGTGCACCGGATGCTCGGCTGGCAGCGCGGCCGCACCCGCTTCCGCTACCACGCGGGCAACCACCTGCCATACGACGTGATCGTCGTCGACGAGACGTCGATGGTGTCGCTGACGATGATGTGCCGTCTGCTCGAGGCGGTGCGGCCCGACACCCGGCTCGTCCTCGTGGGCGATCCCGACCAGCTCGCCTCCGTCGACGCCGGTGCGGTGCTCGCCGATCTGGTGGGGCGTCCTGTCAGCGGCACCCTCGATCCGGTCTTCGAACGGGTCGTCACCCGCGATCTGGCGGCCGCCGACGACCCGGCCGAGGCGGCCTTCACTCCGGCCCAACGCGCCCGGCTCGGTGGCGGTGTCGTGCGCCTGAGCCGCGGCCGCCGCTTCGGTGGCGCGATCGCCGATCTGGCCGTGGCCGTCCGCAAGGGGAACGGCGACGAGGTGCTCGACATCCTGCGCAGGGGCGACCCGGAGGTCTCGTTTGTGGCCCCGTCCGACCTCGACGCCCTGCGCGACGACATCGTCCGCTCCGCCGCCGAGGTCACCAAGGCCGCCGAGACGGGAGACGTCGAGACGGCGCTCAAGCGCTTCGAGGAACATCGGTTGCTGTGCGCGCACCGCGACGGCCCGGCCGGCGTGCAGTGGTGGGCGCGGCAGGCCGCCGAATGGATCGGGGAGGCCGCGGGGCAGCGCCTCGACCTCGAAAGTTGGTATCCCGGCCGGCCGCTGCTCGTCACCGCGAACGACCACGACATGCAGATCTACAACGGCGACACCGGCGTGGTCGTGCGGCGCGGCGACGAACTCGTCGCGGCGTTCGCACGCGGCGAGGCGCCCTTCGAACTGCGCCCGAGCCAGCTGCCGGCGGTGAGCACCGTCTACGCGATGACGATCCACCGCAGCCAGGGCAGTCAGTACGGAACCGTCTCGGTGGTGCTGCCCGACTCAGGATCGGCGCTGCTCACCCGCGAACTGCTGTACACCGCGATCACGCGTGCGCGGTCGCACGTGCGGATCATCGGGACCGAGGACGCGGTACGCGCCGGCGTGGCACGGCAGGTGCTCCGAGCGAGCGGGCTCCGGCGGGAGATTCGCGTGTAGCCGGTCGTCGACCTCCGGGCTCGACCGGATGAGGACGAGTCCGGTTGTTCTATCGTCGCGAGACCGTCTCCGCCGGCGAACGGGACGTGGCATGCTCGAATCGGCGCGCACGACAGACGACGAACGAACCGAGCGATGGACTGGTTGGACGCGGACGGGTACACGATCGGGCGGCTGCTGGTCACCCGTGGACTCGCGGTGCTGTATGCCGTGGCCTTCCTCGCGGCCCTGTTGCAGTTCCGGGCGCTGATCGGCGAACGCGGCATCCTTCCCGCCCCGCGGTTCCTGTCTCTCACGTCGTTCCGGCAGTCGCCGAGCCTGTTCCACTGGAGATACTCCGACGGTCTGTTCACCGCGGTTGCCGCGGTGGGTCTCGTGCTGGCGGTGGTGACGGTCATCGGTGTCACCGAGCAGTTGCCGCTCGTGGTCTGCATGCTCGTGTGGTTCGTGATGTGGTTGCTGTACCTGTCGATCGTCAACGTGGGTCAGGTCTGGTACTCGTTCGGGTGGGAGTCCCTGCTGCTCGAGGCCGGCGTGCTCGCGATCTTCCTGGGCAACGCCGATACCGCGCCGCCGCTGCTCGTGCTGATCCTGCTGCGCTGGTTGCTGTTCCGGCTCGAGTTCGGTGCCGGACTGATCAAGATGCGCGGCGACCGGTGCTGGCGCGACCTGACGTGCCTCTACTACCACCATGAGACCCAGCCGATGCCCGGCCCGCTCAGCCGGTACTTCCACCTGATCCCGCGGCCACTGCACAAGGTGGAGGTGGCGGGTAATCACTTCACCCAGCTCGTGGTGCCGTTCGGGTTGTTCCTGCCGCAGCCGGTCGCCGGGATCGCCGCACTGATCATGATCGTCACACAGTTGTGGCTGGTGACGAGCGGCAACTTCGCGTGGCTGAACTGGATCACCATCGTCATCGCGCTCTCGGTGGTGCCCGACAGTTTCTACGGGTTGCTGATCGACTCCGCCACGACCTACGGTCCGACACCCATCGCGTTCACCGTCGCCGTGCTGGCGCTGGCCGTGCTGGTCGCGGTGCTCAGCTACTGGCCGGTGGCGAACATGATGTCGCATCGGCAGGCGATGAACGCTTCGTTCAACAAATGGCACTTCGTGAACACCTACGGCGCGTTCGGCACCGTCACACGTACCCGACGAGAAGTGATCGTCGAGGGCACCACCGATGCGGTCGTGACACCGGCGACGGAGTGGCGCGAGTACGAGTTCAAGGGCAAACCGGGCGACGTGTATCGCAGGCCGCGTCAGTACGCGCCGTACCACCTGCGTCTGGACTGGTTGATGTGGTTCGCGGGGATCTCCCGCGACTACGCCGCGGGGTGGTTCCCGCGGTTCGCGGGAAAACTGCTGGAGAACGATCCGGCCACCGTGAAACTGCTCCGGCACAACCCGTTCCCGGACGAACCGCCCCGTCTGGTGCGGGCCCGCCTGTTCCGCTACCGCTTCGCCACGCACGCCGAACGACGCGCGACGGGCCAGTGGTGGATGCGGGACGAGATCGGCGATTTCATGATGCCGATGGCGCGCGACGACCTGCCCTGACCACCCTCCTTGATCACCGCTGTCACCACACCTCGCCACCGGTCTCCGACACGGTGAATCCGTGGGTGTCCGTCTCGCACGTGATTCCCGTCTTCTCGTCGACGGTGCACGTGAACGGATCGACGGTGAGAGTGCTGCCGTGGGGCAGCGTCTTCGGGGCACCTCCGAAATCCGTGAATGCGATGTCGCCGATACTCACCCACTCTCCGGGGCCGTCGCCTTCGAGCATCAGGGCGTTCGCGGGCACCAGCACGTCGGGCGCGCCGCTGCCGGGGACCCGGGGTGCACTCGCCGGCATCGTGCCCTGGCAGCCCGTCAGGGGAGCGGTGTGGACGAGGATGGCGCATCCGAACTGCCCGCCCGGCGACGCGAAGTAGTACACGCCCTCGCTGGTCGCGGCGTAATCGTCGGGGTCGACCGGCGTCGGTGCGGCCGAGGTGGTCGTGGTCGTGGTCGGCGCCGACGAGGTGGCGGTGGTACTCGCCGCCTCGGTGGGTGCTTCGGATGCGGTGGCCTCACCCTCCACGCTCCGCGAACACCCTGCCGCGACGAGTGCCGCACACGCGACGACGACGAAGCTGACGAGGCGTGCGCGGCGACTGATCATGCGGGGCAGCATAGCGAGCGCCGGGATCGACGCAAGTTCCACTCCGGTCGACTCAGAGCCGGCGCGTCACCCGCGCGGGTACGCCCGTCGCCACGACGTTCGGCGGTAGGTCGCGTGTGACCACCGCACCGGCTCCCACGACGGTGTTCTCGCCGATCGTGACGCCCGGTCCGACGATGGCGCCACCGCCGAGCCACACGTTGTCGCCGATCGTGATCGGTTGCGCCGATTCCCACTTCGCGCGGCGGAGATCGGGATCGAGCGGATGAGTGGGGGTGAGGAGTTGTACGTTCGGGCCGATCTGCACGTCCGAGCCGATCGTGATCGGCGCGACGTCGAGCATGATGGCGCCGAAGTTGACGAATGTTCCGTTCCCCACGGTGATCCGGTACCCGTAGTCCACCTGCAGTGGCGGCCGGATCTCCACGTCGTCACCGATCGAGTCGAACAACTCCTCGAGTAGCGCGCGACGCACATCCGGATCCGCTGCGCTCGACGCGTTGTACTTCTCGGTCAGCAGCGCTGCCCGGAGCGCGTCGGCGGCGAGTTCGGGATCGTCGGCGATGTAGAGTTCGCCGGCCAGCATCCGCTCCTTCTGCTCGCCCACCGAGGATCCTTCCGTCTCGCCCACTGCGGATCCTCCCGTCGCCGGGTCAGTCGCCCACTCGCTCTCCGGTGTCGACGTGGAACAGGTGCACCGTACCTTCGCGCTTGCGCAGGTGCACGGTGTCGGCGAGGCGTGCGGGGGTGCGGACCAAGGCCCGCGCGACCACCTGATCGCCGGTGCCGGGCACCCGCGTGTACAGGTACGACTCGCTGCCGAGTTCCTCGACGAGTTCGACGACGGCTTCGACGCCCTCGTCGGCGATCTCGAAGTCCTCCGGCCGGATCCCGGCGGTGACCTCCTCGATGCCTGCGGAGTGCAGTCGCGCGATGCGGTCGCGTTCGACGGGGATGACGGTGCTGCCCACGACCACTCCGTCGTCGACGACCTTCGCGCGGAGCAGGTTCATCGACGGTGAGCCGATGAAACCGGCGACGAACGCGTTGGCGGGGCGGTCGTAGAGTTCGGTGGGGCTGGAGAACTGCTGCAGTACACCGTTCTTCAGGACGGCGACGCGATCGCCCATCGTCATCGCCTCGACCTGGTCGTGGGTGACGTAGACGGTGGTGGTGCCGAGACGGCGTTGCAGCGCCGCGATCTCGGTGCGGGTCTGCACGCGCAGCTTCGCATCGAGGTTCGACAACGGCTCGTCCATGCAGAACACCTGCGGCTCACGCACGATCGCGCGTCCCATCGCCACGCGCTGGCGCTGACCACCCGACAGCTTGGCCGGCTTGCGGTCGAGGAACTGGGTCAGGTCCAGGATCTTCGCCGCCTCCTCGACCTTGCGGCGACGCTCCTCGGCGCTCACGCCGCGCATCTTGAGGGCGAAGCCCATGTTCTCGGCGACCGTCTTGTTCGGGTACAGCGCGTAGTTCTGGAAGACCATCGCGATGTCGCGGTCCTTCGACGGAACACCGGTCATGTCCTTGCCGCCGATGGAGATCGATCCCTCGTCGATGTCCTCGAGCCCGGCGAGCATGCGCAGCGCGGTGCTCTTGCCGGATCCGGACGGTCCGACGAGGACCACGAACTCGCCGTCCTCGATGTCGAGGTTCAGCGAATCGACCGCGAAGGTGTCGGAGTTCTCGTAGATGCACGAGGCGTTGCGGTAGGTGATGTCGGCCATGATGGAAGTCCTTGCTGGTAAGGGGAATCGGGTCTACTTGATGGCGCCGAACGACAGGCCGCGCACGAGCTTGTTCTGGGCGAGCCAGCCCGCGAGCACGACGGGCAGCGCCGCCATCGTCGCGGCGGCGGACAGCCGGGCCCAGTACAGGCCCTCACCGGTGATGAAACCGACGAGGAAGACGGGGATCGTCTGCGCCTGGACGGCGGTCAGGTTGACGGCGAAGAAGAACTCGTTCCACGAGAAGATCACGCAGATCAGGGCGGTCGCGGCGATGCCGGGGGAGACGAGCGGCAGGATCAGCTCGCGCACCGCCGTCCACAAGCTCGCGCCGTCCATGCTCGCCGCCTCGAGCAGCTCGCCCGGTACTTCGAGGAAGAACGACCGCATCATCCATACCGCGATCGGCAGGTTCATCGCCGTGTAGAGGATGATCAGCGCCCAGATGTTGTCGAGCAGGCCGACGTTCGCGACGATCACGTACAGCGGGATGATCGCGGCGACGATGGGCAGCATTTTCGTGCTGATGAAGAAGAACAGCACGTCCTTGGTCTTCTTCACCGGCCGCAGCGACAGCGCGAAGGCCGCCGGCACGCCGAGCAGCAGGACCAGCACCGTCGAGACGATGGTCGCGAAGGCCGAGTTGAGCAGGGCCGTGCCCACCCCGGTCTCGAACACCGCCCGGAACTGGTCGAGGGTGGGGGTGAAGAAGAACTTCGGTGGGTCGGAGTAGGCGTCGGCCTCCTGCTTGAAGGCGGTGAGCACCATCCAGAAGACCGGGAAGAAGAATCCGATGGCGGCGATCCACGCGACCACGCCCCAGGGATTGAACTTGCGGTTCTTGCGTTTCCGGGCCGTGCGCATGACACGGCCGGTCGGTGCCGTGGTGTCCGAAGCCTGCGGCTCCGTGGCCGTGGTGCTCATGCCGCTTCCTCCTTGCCGGTGAACGATGTGAAGATCAGGCGCAGTGCGAAGGTGGCGATGACGATCGTGCCGATGACGACCACGACACCCATTGCCGCGGCCTGGCCGATGTCGAAGCCGAGGAACGCGCGCTGGTAGATGTAGAACGGCAGGTTGGAGCTGGCCGTGCCGGGTCCGCCCTGGGTCATCATGTAGATCGCGTCGAACGTGTTCACCAGGTAGATCGCGCCGAGAACGGTGCCGAGTTCGATGAACCGGCGCAGGTGCGGCAGCGTCAGTTCGCGGAACAATGCGAACGCTCCGGCGCCGTCGACGCGGCCGGCCTCGAGGATGTCGCGGGGCATCGACTGCAGGCCGGCGAGGATGAGCAGCATCATGAACGGCGTCCACTGCCACACCAGGGCGACCATCACGGCCGGAAGCGGGAACCGGCTCACCCAGTCGACCTGCTCGACCCCGAACGGGGAGAGGACGAAGTTGACGATGCCGAAGACGGGATCGAACATCGACGTCTTCCAGATCAGCGCACTGGCGACCGGGGTGACGAGGAACGGCGTGATGAGCAGGGTCCGTGCGATACCGCGTCCGAGGAACGCCCGGTCGAGCAGGAGCGCGAGGAGCAGTCCGAGTACCACGGAGATCAGGACCGTACCGACGATGAGGATCACCGTGTTCAGGGCGACCTGCCAGAACTGGCTGTCCTGGAAGACGTCGACGTAGTTCTGGAGCCCGACGAACCGGCGGGAGCCGGGGCTGACGAGGTTCCACGACTGGGTCGAGTAGTAGAGCGTGAACACGAACGGGACCTGCGTGACCACGATCGTGAAGATCAGGGCCGGGAGCAAGGGTCCACGGCGGCGCCATCCCTCGGCCCGCGAGATCTGCTCCTCCTTCGCTTCCCGTACGGCGCGGATGCGCTCGTCGGTGTCCGGCGCGGGACGCTGCGCTGCAGGTGCGGTCATTGGTCCTTCTCCCGGTAGGTCGCGCCGACGGCCTCGGCGTACTTCTGTGCCTGGTCGAGGGCTTCCTCGACGCTCTGCCGTCCGGCGATGGCGGCGCTGATCTGCTGGCTGACCCGGGTGCCGAGATCCTGGAACTCGGGGATTGCCACGAACTGGATGCCCGTGTACGGGACGGGGTCGACCGTGGGGTTCTGCTGGTCGGCTCCTTCGATGGATTCGAGGGTGATCGGGCCGTAGGCCGCGGCGGCCTCGGCGTATTCGGGGATCTCGTAGGTCGACAGTCGGCTGCCCGGCGGCACCCGCTCCCAGCCGAGCTGCTCGCCGACGGTGCGCAGGTACTGCTGGTCGGTCATCCACGAGATGAACTTCCACGCGTCCTCGGTGTGCTCGCTGCTCGCGGGGATGCCGAGCGACCACGTGTAGAGCCAGCCCGAGGGATCTTTCTCCTGGACGGGGGCGGCCGCGTAGCCGATCTTGCCGACGACGTTGCTCGACGCGGGATCCTCGAGGGTCGAGACGGCGGAGGTGGAGTCGTACCACATGGCGACCCGGCCCTGCGCGAGTTGCGTTGCACACTCGCTGAATCCGCTCGTCGCGGCGCCGGGCTGACCGTACTCGCGGACGAGGTCGACGTAGAACTGCACCGCCTCGCGCACCTCGGGGCTGTTCAGCTGCGCATTCCAGTTCTCGTCGAACCACCGTCCACCGAAGGTGTTGATGACGGTGTCGAGCGGCGCGAGCAACTCACCCCAGCCGGGCTTGCCGCGCAGGCAGATGCCGTTGATGTCGGGACCGTCGAGTTGCGCTGCGGCGTCGGCGACCTCGGTCCAGGTCGGCGGATCGGACAGCGTGATACCGGCCTGCTCGAACAGGTCCTTGCGATACATCAGGAACGACGATTCACCGTAGAAGGGCACCGAGTACATGTCGCCCTCGTACGAGAGTGCTTCGCGCAGCGAGGGAATGATGTCGTCGGCGTCGTAGCCGTCGGTCTGCTCGATGTACGGCGACAGGTTCGTGAGCCAGCCGTACTCCGCCCACTGGGGAGTCTCGTAGTTGCTGATCATCACGACGTCGAACTCGCCGCCGCCCATCGCCGTGGACGCGGTGATCTTGGCGCGGGCCTGGTTCTCGGAGAGGGTGACGAACTTCAGGTCGATCTCCGGATTCTCGGCCTCGAACTGCGACGCGAGTTGCTGTGCGTCCTGCATCTGGGAGTTCGACACCATCGCGATGGTGACGGTGCGGCCGGACGTACCGATCGATCCTGCACCGGCACAACCGGTCAGTGCGACGCTCAGAGCCACGGCTCCTGCCGCGGCCGCGCGGATGGATCTTCTTGCTGTAGGCACGATGGTCTACCTCATTTCGGTGGTGCCTCGTCCTTCGGGGTGCCGTTCTCGAGGGCGTGGTCGGGATGGTCGAGCAGGTACTGGGCGCACGCGATGTCGCAGACGAGCATGTTCGCGAGACCGCCGCGGAGAGCACCGAGTACAGCGCGGTGCTTGGACTGTCCGCCGGTGACGAGAATCGTGGCGGGACAGTCGCGGACGTCGTCGAGAGGTACCGACATGGTGCGGGTTTCGAGTTCGCCGTGCACGGCGGTGCCGTCGGCGCGGAAGAACCGGCCGCCGATCTCACCGACCGCGCCGAGGCCGTCGAGTTCGTGGAGCATCGTGGTGTCGAGGAAACTGCCCTCGAACAGGGTGGTCGAGGTCGACACCGCGCCCACACCGAAGATCATCACCTCGGCGCGGCGCCCCACCTCGAGTGTGCGGGAGATCAACGAGTCGGCGCGCATCGACGCGACCGTCGACGGGTCGGCGTAGAGCGGTGTGGGAAGCCGGAGCGGTTGCGCCCGAAGTTGTTCGGCGCAGCGGCCGAGGACGAACTCGGTGCCGGTCTGGTAGGCGCTCGTGGAGATGGATCCGTCGAGCTGGACGATCGTCTCACAACTGGCGACACCCGACGGGAGGGCCTGCGCCACGGCGACGGTCTCGGGGCCCCACGTGAATCCGAGGGTGTCGGAGGGGCGGAGTCGGCGGGTGAGCAGACCGGCGGCGGCGCGCCCGAGGGCGGCGAAGCTCGCGGAGTCCTCGATCGGACCGGCGTCGTCGACCCGGCGACCCACCACGACGGCCTCGACGAGCTCGTAGCGCTCTTCGAGTGCCCGTTCGGTCTCGGCGTGCAGGTCGTCGCGCCAGGTGGGCGGCACGCTGACCTCGATGCGCACCAGACCCTGAGCGCGAGCGCGTGCGACGAGCCGGCCGGCGGTGGGGCGGGAGACGCCGAGGCGCTGCGCCACCTCCGCCTGCGTGAGGCCGTCGAGGTAGTAGAGCGTCGCGGCCCGTACGGCGAGACGGAGATCCTCGGTGGATACCGGGCTTTCCGTATCCGGGATGTTGGTGGGGCCGGGGGCGGTCACGAGCTCTCCTTGGTGCGAGCAGTCTTCGTCACGCTCCGTGAGCATCTGCTCAGGGGTGCGTGCATCTGCTCAGTACGTTAGCATCGGAGTGTGACCCACACAACAGTTCCCCCGACGCTCCCGGACACGATGCGTGCCGCCGTGCTTCTCGAACCGGGCCGCATCGAGATGCAGGAACGGCCTCTACCTGCACCGGAGCCCGGCGACGTCCTCGTCCGGGTGACCACCGTGGGAGTGTGCGGCTCGGACGCGCACTACTACCGCGAAGGGCGGATCGGCGAGTTCGTCGTGACCGATCCGATCGTGCTCGGCCACGAGGCGTCCGGAGTCGTGGTCGCGGTCGGGGACGGTGTTCCGCAGAGCCGGATCGGCGAGCGGGTCTCGATCGAGCCGCAGCGTCCCGACCCGCTCACCGAGGAGACGCGCCGCGGCGACTACAACCTGTGCCCGCACATGCGCTTCTACGCCACGCCGCCGGTCGACGGCGCGCTGTGCGAGTACGTCACCATCGGGGCGGCCTTCGCGCATCCCGTTCCGGACACCGTGTCCGACGATGCCGCCGCTCTGTGCGAGCCGCTGTCGGTCGGTATCGCGGCCGTCCGCAAGGCCCGCGTCACCGCCGGCTCCCGCGTCCTCGTCACCGGCGCCGGTCCCGTCGGCATCGTCGTCGCGCAGGTCGCGCGCGCGTTCGGTGCGGTCGAGGTCGTCGTCACCGACCTCGACGAACGGCGACGCGAGACCGCACTGTCGTTCGGGGCGAGCGCTGCGCTCGACCCCCGCGTCGACGACCCGTCGGCCCTGCGCGTCGACGCCTACATCGACGCGTCCGGCGCCCCCGCCGCCGTCGATTCGGGTATCCGCGCGGTCCGTCCCGGCGGCACCGTCGTCCTCGTCGGATCCGGCGCCGAGACGATGACCCTGCCGGTGCAGCTCGTCCAGAACCGCGAACTGATCCTGACCGGCGTGTTCCGCTACGCGAACACGTGGCCGACCGCGCTCGCACTCGTCGAATCGGGCCGGGTCGATCTCGACTCGATGGTCACCGCCCGGTTCCCCCTCGACAAGACCGCCGACGCGCTCGAATCCGATCGGACACCCGGAAACATCAAGGCCGTCGTGGACGTGACCGATCCGGCGGGAAAGGACTGAAGATCCATGCACGTGAACGAGCAGACGCTCCCCGAGCTGGGCGTGCCCGTCCCGAGCTACCGGCGCGACGACGTCTCCGTCGGCATCATGCACTTCGGTGTGGGCGGATTCCACCGCGCGCACCAGGCGATGTACGTCGACCGGCTCCTCGAACAGGGGAAGGCGAAGGAATGGGGTATCTGCGGCGTCGGGGTGCTCCCCGGTGATCGCCGCATGCAGGAGGCACTCGCCGCGCAGGACCACCTGTACACGCTGGTGCTCACCCATCCCGACGGCACGTGGGAGCCGCGGGTGATCGGCTCGATCGTCGACTATCGTTACGCCCCCGACGATCCCGAGGCGGTCATCGAGCTCCTCGCGGCCCCGGCCACCCGGATCATCTCGCTGACCGTCACCGAGGGCGGTTACAACATCCGTCACGACACCGGCGAGTTCGACGTCGACGATCCGGCCGTGCAACACGATCTGCGGTCCGGTGAACCCCCGGCCACCGTCTTCGGTCTCGTCACCGAGGCTCTCGCCCGGCGTCGGGAGCGGGGACTGCGCGCCCCGACGGTGATGTCGTGCGACAACATCGAGGGCAACGGAAGCGTCGCGCGCCGCGTCTTCACCGAATACGCGCGCCTTCTGAATCCGGATCTCGCGGAGTGGATCTCCGAGCACGTCCGCTTCCCGAACTCGATGGTCGACCGGATCACCCCGGTGACCACCGACGAGGTGGTCTCGGCGTTGTCCGAACGCTTCGACGTGCAGGACCGCTGGCCGGTCGCCGCCGAGCCCTTCACCTCGTGGGTCCTCGAGGAGGCCTTCGCCGACGGGCGCCCGCCCTTCGAGGATGCGGGAGTGCAGATCGTCGACGACGTCGCTCCCTACGAGCTGATGAAGTTGCGTCTGCTCAACGCGGGTCACCAGGGGCTCTGCTATTTCGCGTATCTCATGGGATACCGGCTCGTCCACGAGGCCGCGCAAGATCCGCTCCTCGCCGGATTCGTCCGTGCCTACATGGACACCGAAGCGACACCGACCCTGAAACCGGTGCCGGGCATCGATCTCGACGAGTACAAGACCACCCTCATCGAGAGGTTCGCGAACCCCGAGATCCGGGACACGATCGCCCGCTTGTGCGCCGAGTCGTCCGATCGCATCCCGAAGTGGCTGGTGCCGGTGATCCGGGAGAACCTGGCCACCGGTGGTCACGTGCAGTTGTCCGCGGCGATCGTCGCCTCGTGGGCGCGCTACGCCGAAGGCGTCGACGAGCAGGGGCAACCGATCGAGGTGGTCGACCGACTCGCCGACACGCTCGTCCCGATCGCGCGACGACAACTCACGCATCCCACCGCCTTCATCGAGAACACCGAGGTCTTCGGTGATCTCGCGCAGAACCACCGCTTCGTCGACGCCTACACCTGGGCGCTCAACGCCCTGCACAACGACGGCGCCCGCGCCACCCTGAAGGAACTTCCGGGAGAGCCGGAATGAACGGCCACGCGCTCGTCGTCGGAGAAGCCCTCGTCGACATCGTCCACCGCGGCGGTGCCGAACCCGTCGAGCATGTGGGCGGGAGCCCGCTCAACGTCGCACTGGGTCTGGGGCGGCTCGACCGGCCCGTGCAGTTCACGACACGCGTCGGCACCGACGCTCGCGGACGGCGGATCGTCGACCATCTCGCCGCCTCCGGCGTGTCGTTGACACCGGGCAGCGCGGCAGCCGAGCGCACAGCGACCGCGCAGGCGGAGATCGACGAGAAGGGTTCCGCGAAGTACGAATTCGATATCGTCTGGGATCCGGTCGAGCCACCACCGTCGGTGGACGCCGTGCTCGTGCACACCGGATCCATCGCGACGGTGCTCGAACCCGGCTGTGATCTCGTCGCCGAACTCGTCGCGCAGCAGGCGGGAACGTCCACGGTGAGCTTCGACCCGAACGTCCGCCCTGCGCTGATCGACGACCCCGCACGCGGGCGGGAACGGATCGAACGCCTCGTCTCGCTCGCCGATGTGGTCAAGGCCAGCGACGAGGACCTGACGTGGTTCGCGCCCGACCGCGATCCCCTCGACACCGCACGGGACTGGCTCTCGCGAGGGCCGGCGATCGTCGCGGTGACCCGCGGAGAACACGGTGCGGTGGCGCTGTGTGCGGCCGGAACCGTCGAGGTGCCCGCCGTGCGGGTCGAGGTGGTCGACACGGTCGGCGCCGGCGACGCCTTCACCGCCGGTCTGCTCGACGGATTGTGGACCTGCGGGCTCCTCGGCGCCGATAATCGGGAACGGCTGCGCGGCATCGGGATCGACGACCTGCGCGATGTGCTCGCCACCGCCGCGTGGACCTCTGGTCTGACCGTCGCGCGCGCCGGCGCCGACCTGCCCACGCTGGCCGACCGTACCGCGGCCCGGGAGGCGGCACGATGACGCTCGTCGCCGGGATCGATTCGTCCACCCAGTCGTGCAAGGTCGTCGTGTGCGACGCCGACACCGGAGCCGTCGTGCGCGAAGGTCGTGCTCCGCATCCACCCGGCACCGCAGTGGACCCGCTGGAGTGGCGCGCCGCCTTCGATCGGGCGTGTTCCGAAGCGGGCGGACTCGACGACGTCGCGGCGATCTCGGTGGGAGCGCAGCAGCACGGCATGGTGTGCCTCGACGATCGCGGCGACGTGGTCCGCGACGCGCTGCTGTGGAACGACACGAGATCCGCAGCGGCAGCAGCCGATCTCGTCGACGAGGCCGGTGGCTCGGCCGCGTGGGCCGAGGCCGTGGGGGTGGTCCCGCTCGCGGCGATCACCGTCGCGAAGGCCCGCTGGCTCGCCGACCACGAACCCGGCAACGCCGACCGCACCGCGGCGCTGTGCCTGCCGCACGACTGGCTGACGTGGACGATGCGCACCGACCGCGACCTCGATCGGCTCGCCACCGATCGCAGCGACGCGAGCGGCACCGGCTACTTCGACGCATCCACCGACACCTACCGTCGGGACCTGCTCGAACTGGCCCTGCGCCGGCCGAGCCCGATCCTTCCGCGGGTCGCCGGGCCGGCCGAGAGCATCGGTGAGACGGTCGCCGGCGCCCTGCTCGGTCCGGGGGCCGGCGACAATGCGGCGAGCGCGCTGGCCCTCGACGTCCGCGAAGGCGATGTGGTCGTCTCGATCGGCACGTCGGGCGTGGTGTGCGCCGTATCCACGACACCGCCCCGCGACGCGAACGGTTACGTCGCGGGATTCGCCGACGCGACCGGCCGGCACCTGCCGCTGGTGTGCACGCTCAACGGGGCCCGGGTACTGGACGCCACCGCGACGATGCTCGGCGTCGACCACACCGAACTCACGCGGCTCGCACTCTCGGCGCCGGCCGGCAGCGGCGGACTCGTGCTGGTCCCGTATCTGGAAGGGGAACGCACCCCGAACCGTCCCGGCGCGACGGGCGCCCTGCACGGGCTGCGGCTCGGAACGGCGACGCCCGCCCATCTCGCCCGCGCGGCGTTCGAGGGCCTGCTGTGCTCGCTGGCCGACGGCATCGACCACATCCGGGCGCAGGGCACCGAGGTCCGACGGGTGCTGCTCGTCGGCGGTGGAGCGCGCTCGCAGGCGGTGTGCGAGCTGGCGCCGGCGGTGCTGGGCATGCCCGTCGACGTTCCCGAACCAGGGGAGTACGTGGCGCGGGGCGCGGCCCGGCAGGCGGCGTGGGTGCTGCGCGGAGGCGACGAGCCTCCCACCTGGGAACCCGAACCGAGCCGCCACTACGAGGCCGACCCGGCCCCGCACGTGCGGGAGCGTTACGCGGAGGTGCGGGACCTGACCGACCGCTGAAGCGCAGTGCTCAGGGAAGGTCCTCGATGCGCAGGCCCAGGTGGGCGGCGAACTGCCCTGCCAGGGCTACGGCCTGGTGGGCGTCGATCGTCGCGCCCTTCATCCCGCCCATGTTGCGGATCGTGTCGATGCGCAGGCCACGCAGATCGACCTGGTCGAGGGTCGCGCGGTCGACGTCGAGAACGCCGACGGAGCAGTCCTCGAAGGCGACGCGGGTGAAGGTGCCCCCGCCCAGGTCCAGTTCGTCGACGATGCAGCCGCGGAAGAGCACGTCGCGTCCCGCGGCGGCCCGCAGATTGACCAGGCCGAGTTTCGAATCCGCGATCGTGACACTGCGCAGATCCGCGTCGAAGAGGTCCAGCGCACCGATCCGGCTGTCCCGGATGTGCACGCGGTGCAGGCTGCTGCGCGGCGCGAACAGATTCGGTGCCTGCATGCGCTCGACCAGGGTGTCGCGCAGGCGTGCGCTCGTGAGGTCGCTGTCGGCGACGATCGGTGTGACGAGCGAACATTCGGACAGGACGATCCCCGTCAGATCACGGCCCGTCAGGTCCGTGTCGGTGTAGCGCACGCTCTCGAAGATCCCGTGCGCGAGCAGCTCGTCGCCGTCCGCGTCGGTGAGGACACCGAGGTCCGGAGCGTCGATCCTCGGCGGGTGGGTGGTGGAACGAGCAGCCATGGTTCTCGGGGCCTCCGGATCGGTCGGGTGTCTGCCGTTCAGCTTCCCAACCCGTCGGGTTCGGGGGAACGTGGGGGACAAGCCCGTCCCCGAGTGCGATGTGCTACTCGGTTATGCGGGTCGACGCTGCTGGGCTGCCCGCGCTCGGTGCCTGCGCACAGCGGCGCGGTTCGCGCAGCGCACGGAGCAGTACTGCTGGCGACCGTTGCGGGTGATGTCGACGACCACGGCCGAGCACGGGTTGGTCGGGATGTCCGCTGCGGCACACCGGTGGAGGCGGTGCATTCCACGCGTGGTGAGGTGCAGTGCCGTGCCGACGCTGATCACCGCGCGCAGTACGTCGGGAAGCGGTTGGACCTCGTCGCGGTAGTGCAGGTGCCATCCCTCGCCGTCGTGATCGGTCAGCCGGGGATAGGCCGCTGCGGTAGCCATCTGCGCGTTGAGCAGGCGCGCACGTTCCCTGGGGTCGGACGCGTCGACGATGGCGAGCCAGTCGTCGATGACCTCGCGGGTGCGTGGATGGTCGTCGGGCGCGGTCGGGAAGTCCATGGTCATCCCCACCTCGCGCGTACGGGCCACGATGCCGTCCCGATCGTCGGGCCAGTCGCCGGCCAGTGACGCCGCGAGAAGGACCGCATACTCGCCGTAAGGGTTGAGATGCATAAGGCCATTACATCATGGTGGTGGACATGACCGCTATCGAAGCTCGGAACCCACAGGAATGCCCCGTCCGGACTCCCGCTCACGAACACGCGTGGAGCGTGGAGTCGAGTCACGCCACGTCGATCGGACAGGTGCTGTACGTGCGGTGCGTCGGGTGCGGGGCCCGACGCGTCGATCTCGGCGGGGCGCCGTTCGTTCCGCCGACTGCGCTGAGTACCGAAGTGTCCCAGAATGATTGAGTCACCGATCGAGTATCGGACGTGTGCAGATCCCCCTCAGAAATCGCCCTCTGCGACCTGGAAACACACGAGTCCCATCCGACGCCACATGCGCACCACCTGATCGCGATCGTCGAGCACCGCGATGATGCGATAGCGGTGCCGGATGTGACGGTCGAACAACTCGGCCTTGACGATCGAATCCTTCCGATTGTCGCCTGCCGGACGCATGTACAGCTCGTCGTAGGGGATGTCGTGCCTGACGAGCCACTCCTCGGTTTCCGGCCGGCACACGCCGTCGCGTCCCGAGAGCAGCACGATCGCCGCCCTGTCGGGTGCGGCGGCGAACGCTCGCACCGCGGCCTCGACCGCCGGGGAGACGGTGTCCTCGCCCACCCTGTGCCAGTGGAAGGGACTCCGGTCGCTCGTGTGCGCGAGCGTCCCGTCGATGTCGACCAGCCAGGCCGCCGGTAGCGTCGGATCCTCGACATATCGCGCCGGTGGTGCGGGCGCGGTGCTCGGCGGCCGGTGCCGTTGCCGCCCCGATTTCCTGCGATCGCGCGTCTTCTTCGTCACGGACGATGTATACCCACTCCGGCGACTACGTGTGCATACGCCCGGTCCGCGAGAGGGACGAAGGTCGTGCCGCCGGACCCGCGGGTCCCGGAGACGACCGGCGAGGCGGCATCGCGGATCCGTCGGCTCGGCGCCACGGCCACACGACCGAATGCGAAATATTCTGCCGGACAACACGTGCCATGATTCCCGGGTGCATCAATGCCGACGGGGGATCCAGCAGTCCGGACACCCGGGCGAAGGCTGTGCCCACCCTGGTGTCGTATGCGGCTGCCGCGTGCACCATCGGTACGTATGCATTGCCGATCCTCGTCTTCGGATCCCGCTGGCCCTCGACACCGGGGAACGCGAGATCGCCACCGGTGGACATCGCCCAGGCATCGTCGACGACACGCGCGAGCTCCCGCTGCACGGCAGCGGACGGCCCGTGGTCGTCGAGGAGGCGGCCCATTGCGGTGGCTTCGAGGGCGGCGACCGTCATCCCCTGGGCATAGATCGGATCGAAACTGCAGAACGCGTCGCCGAGGACGAGGAATCCGTCGGGAAATCGGTCGAGAAGGTCGTAGCGATGCCATGTGCTCGCCCGGAAGCGATACCGGACGACGTCCTCGACCCATTCGGCATCCGCGATCGCGTCGTACACGTCCGGGTACCGCAGGGACCGTGCGAATTCGAGATAGTCCCTCCGGGTCGCCGGCACGGTTTCGCCGCGGACCCCGATCAGAGCCACCATGCATCGATCCGATTCGAGGGTGAGCAGGGCAGCGCCGCGTGGGTGTTCGGGTGTGGGCGCCATGACGATGCCCCGGTCGCCGCCGAGTGCAACCGACGAAGCGCGGAACACCGCGGTGGCGTAGCCCACATCGAGTTCGACGGTGTCGACCCGGGGCCGCGGGCAGCCCTGTCTCCCGAGCCATTCGGAGGCGCGAGATCCGCGTCCGGTCGCATCGACGACGAGGTCGGCATCGAGCACCTGCTCGGCACTTCCGTCGGCATGGCGGATGATCCGCGCACCGGCCACCCGGCTGCGGTCCGCGGTCGTGACGAGACCCGCGGCATCACACCGTTCGACGATCTCGACGTTCGCCAACGCCGCCACACGGTCACGAATGCGGCGCTCCAGCAGCGGCCGACCGGCCGCCAGCACTCGAAGTCCGCTCGGCGCACGACGAATCCGGTGACCACTGAGAATCCACCGTACGTCGCCCAGATGGTCGAGGGTGGGAACACCTGCAGCGGTCAGCTCCTGTGACAACCCGGGGAACATCTCCTCGACGAGCTGCTGTCCCCGTGAGATCAGCACGTGGATGTGCCGTCCCTGGGGCACCCCACGGCGTGGTTCGTCCGTGGCCGGCAGACGGTCACGATCGATCACCGTCACCTCGGCGAACCTGTCCGACAGGACACGGGCCGCCGACAATCCGCTCATGCTCGCGCCGAGAACCACGGCGCGCTCTCCGATCGACATGATCACACCTCCTCCGCGGAATCGATCGTCGCTGCGGAAGGTGCTCGGGCGACAGGCCGGAATCTGCTCACATGTGCTCACGGGCGGACGGTGCCTCGCCGTACACCTCCAGATCCCACAGCCATCCGACGACGCGGGTGACGCCGCGGGTCAGATGTCGGCGGTAGGTACTGAACGGCAGCCCGAGTCTGGCTGCCGCTGCTTCCTGTGTTGCAGCACCGCGCACGTACGTGCGGTCCACCGCACGGAAGAGCTTGTCGTCCCGAGGGTCGCTCGCCAAGGAGTCGATCGCCTCACGAAGGAGCGCGCGCAGCACCGCCGGATCGGGATCGTCGGGAGAGGACCGTTTGTGGAGGACCCTCGTATGCAACAAGGGATTACGAGAGAGGAGATCGGGCCGATGGAGGTCATGTAACGCACTTCGGACCGCCTCCGCGAATTCTCTCTCCGACAGGGTGAGAGGTGGGGGCATCGTGGGTTCGGGACCGCTGTGCCCCTGAGCCAGAGCACGATCGGTGACGACGGTGAGCCACTCGTCGACATCCCGTCGGCGGAAGTCGTGGGCGAACAGTCCGTAGTGACGATCGCCGACCGTGAAATCCGCTCCTTCGGCACGGGGGAGATCTGCAACCGCGAAGTACTCGTTCCACCGGTCGGGTTCCGCCAGCGTCAGGAAGTCCCACGACAGACGGGGCAGGGTGAGATAGCGCTGGAAGGTGAGCACCGGAACCGAGTTCATTGTCGGAGAAGGATTCTGGTACTCAGCGCGGTCGATGACGAGGCGTGTGATCGTGACACACTCGCCGGGACGGGGAGGCGCTGTCCGCCGGGCGAAATCCCACGCGGCGCGCGTCGCGGGATCGGCACCGACATCCTCGGGTGACGCTCGCGAGAGTTCCAGGAGACCGATCACACCACGTATCGATCCGTCGGTGTCGCGCAGCACGAAGAACCCCTCGGGTTGCCGCTCGAGCCAGCGTCGCGCGTGCACCGCGGATTCGTTTCCCTCCGATGTCCGCACGAGTTCGACGATCGCGGAGTGATCGGCCTGCTCCGCACGTTCGGGTTGCGCGCTTCCCCACGACTGCCAATCCACCGGCGAGAGCACACCGGGAAGATTGCGGAACACGAACTTCAGGTCCACGATGGCCTGCTGCTGTTCGCGTTCTTCTGCAGAATCGAGACCGCGGCGAATGGCCTTCCACACGCGGTGGAAGGTGTACCGGTAGGCGTCGGGATCCCGCCAGCGCAGATCGGCGTCGAGGACGTCGCGTGCCAGATCGTGGGGAAACAACCCGTCCGGCCCTGCTTCGACGAACGACAGCCCACGGAGCCAATCGAACTCGGCGTGTGCATCGGCGAGCTCGAGGGCGTCGCGCAGCAGGGCTTCGCTGGTCACCCGGGCGAGCGCACACACTTCCAGGGCACGGCGATGTGCGATCCCCGGCTCGGTGTCGAGAAACCGTCGGAGCAACATCCCGACGAGATCCGGCGGCCACGGCGCACGTACGTCGCCCCCTCGGACGAAGACGTCCGTGAGCAGAGCGAGCCCGAGCGGATGTCCGTGCGTTGCCCCGATGATCTCGTCGTGCAATTCCTCGGGAACCCGCGCAGCGGTGAGGTAGGCAGCGCTCGTAGCAGGGTCGAAATTCCTGAGAGACACGATCCGGAGCAGATCACCCCAGCCCGGATCGGTGCGCCATCCTGCGGAGGGCGGCGACCTGTCGGCGATCACCGTCAGCGTCGTCGCAGGAAGACCGGGAAGAAAGTCGGTTCGGATCCAGTCGTCGAGCACACGTAGCCGCTCGTACGAGTCCAGGAGAAGCACCCTCGGCCGGTCGCCGATGCGACGATCGACCGACGCGAGGACCGAACCGGGCGACGCATCCGTGTTGCGCCCGTCGATCACCGTCACCGCGCGACGGCGCCGTTCCGCAAGATCGGAGATCGCGCCGAGCAGGCAGGTCTTGCCGATGCCTCCGGGACCGTACAGGTACAGCACGGCGATCGAGGGTTCGGGGGAGTCCAGTGCGGAGCGAACGATCTCGAGCTCGGCATCGCGACCGACGAACACGCGTCGCGCCCGTGCGGCGAGACGATCGCTGAGAGGCCGTGAGGACCGCGAGGCGCTCCCCATGCCACCCGATGCTACGCCCGGGGGACCCAACGGTCGGGCAGTCCGACGAGCCGTGCGCTCTCGCGCCACAACCGTTCGGCCTGCTCGTCGCTGCGAACGAGCACCGACGGTTCCGCCCACCACGGCTCGCCGCGGCGCAGTGCGAAACAACCCCGCTCGTCCGGAACGTCGATGTCACCGAGAACGAGGTCTGCGAGCGTGTTCCCGGCTTCGGTCTGCGTGTTGAAGGTGTCCTGCACAATGTCGAGGCGGTAGAGGCATGCTGTCCCGCTTTGCGGCGATGAGAATCCGGGCCGGACAGGGTCTGCCTTCGTGACAGTGGAACACATTCGACGACACGAGGAGTCACGATGCCCAGGATCACCCCGTGGTTGTGGTTCGACATGAACGCCGAGGAGGCCGCGAACTTCTACATCGGTGTCTTCCCCAACTCCGAGATCGGTGAGATCACCCGCTACACCGAGGAGTCCACCGGAGGCGACATCCCGGTCCCACCGGGAACTCCGATGACGGTCGAGTTCTTCCTCGACGGTCAGGTCTTCTACGGACTCAACGGGGGACCGCAGTTCCGGTTCTCGGAAGCGGTGTCCTTCCAGATCGACTGCGCCGACCAGGAGGAGGCCGACCACTACTGGTACGCGCTGACCGCCGACGGCGGCGAGGAATCCGCCTGCGGATGGTTGAAGGACAAGTACGGCCTGTCGTGGCAGGTGGTACCGAAACGGCTGAACGAACTGCTCGCCGACCCCGATCCGGAGGTCGCGAAGCGCGTGACCGCCGCGATGATGAAGATGCGCCGGATCGACGTGTCGGCGCTCGAGGCCGCCGCGCGCGGCTGATCGGCGCCCGAGCGCTGCGGTACGTTTCGGTGCATGACCACTCGCACCCAGCGGCTCGACGACCTGCCGTTCACCGGCAGACATCGCCGCCTGCTGACCGGCTCCGGCGTGGGCTGGGCCCTCGACGCCATGGACGTCGGGTTGATCTCGTTCGTCATGGCAGCCCTGGCCGTGCAGTGGGATCTGTCGTCGACGCAGCTCTCGTGGATCGGATCCATCGGCTTCGTCGGCATGGCGATCGGTGCGTCCCTCGGTGGTCTGCTCGCCGACCGTATCGGACGCCGGCAGGTCTTCGCCGCGACGCTGCTCGTGTACGGACTCGCGACCGGTGCGGCGGCGTTGTCGACCTCGGTGGCGATGCTCATCGTCCTGCGGTTCGTCGTCGGACTCGGTCTCGGCGCCGAACTGCCGGTCGCGTCGACACTGGTCAGTGAGTTCGCGCCCCGCAAGGTACGAGGACGCGTGGTCGTCGCCCTCGAGGCGTTCTGGGCGGTCGGCTGGCTCCTGGCCGCGCTCATCGGTTATTTCGTTGTTCCCACCAGCGACGACGGGTGGCGGTGGGCGCTCGCCGTCGGGCTCGTCCCGGCCGCCTATGCCCTCGTCGTCCGGTTCGGCCTACCCGAATCGGTGCGCTATCTCGAGAGTCGCGGACGGCACGCGGAAGCCGAGGCGATCGTGCGCGACTACGAACGCTCGGCCGGTGTCACGTCCGCGCCGGAGGACGAACAACCCGTCCGGACCGTCGCGGAAGTCGAGCGCGCACCCCGAGGCTCGGTGTGGGCGCCGAACCTGCGCCGCCGCACCGCGGCGCTGTGGATCGTGTGGTTCGGCATCAACTTCTCGTACTACGGCGCGTTCATCTGGTTGCCGAGCCTGCTCGTCGCGCAGGGCTTCGACCTGGTCACCTCGTTCGGCTACACGCTGCTCATCACGCTCGCGCAGCTACCGGGCTACGGCGTCGCGGCGTGGCTGATCGAGGTGTGGGGACGCCGCCTGACGCTGGGGGTCTTCCTCGCCGGGTCGGCCGTCTCGGCGGGGTTGTTCGGGCTCGCCGAGACTCCGTCGACGATCGTCGCGGCAGGCATGGCGCTGTCGTTCTTCAACCTGGGCGCCTGGGGTGCCCTGTACGCGATCGGACCCGAGCTGTATCCCACGCCGGTCCGGGGCGCCGGCACCGGTTCGGCGGCGGCCTTCGGGCGGCTCGCGTCGATCATCGCGCCGCTGCTGGTACCGGTGCTGCTGGGCGCCGGGGGCAACGGTCTGGTCTTCGGTGCGTTCGCCGCGTCGTTCGTCGTCGCCGCGCTCGCGGCGTTCACGCTGCCCGAGCGGGCCGGGGCGGTTCTCGACGAGAGGTGACGTCGGGAACCGCCCCGGCCGGTGCTCAGAGACGCTCGCGCAGTTCGACCTTGCGGATCTTGCCCGAAGCAGTCTTCGGCAAAGCGCCGAAGACGATGCTGTCGGGAACCTTGAAACCGGCGAGCTGCGAACGCACGTGCGCGCGCAGTTCCGCCTCGTCGGCACTCGCGCCGCTGCGCAGTGCCACATAGGCCACGGGACGTTCGCCCCACTTCTCGCTCGGCGCCGCGACGACGGCGGCCTCGAGAACGGCCGGGTGGCTGATGAGGGCCGCCTCGACCTCGACGGACGAGATGTTCTCGCCACCGGAGATGATGACGTCCTTCGCGCGGTCGCGGATCTCGATGTAGCCGTCCGGATGCATGACGCCGATGTCGCCGGTGCGGAACCAGCCGTCCGGCACGGCGCGGGCGGTCGCGCCCGGGTTGTTGTAGTAACCGAGCATCACGTTGTTGCCGCGCAGCGCGATTTCACCGGTCGTCTCGCCGTCGGCGGGCACGTCGGATCCCATCGGGTCGACGATGCGGAGTTCGCCGGCCACGACGTTGCCCACGCCCTGCCGCGAGCGCAGCCGTGCCTTCTCGTCCTCGGGGAGGACGTCCCACTCCGAACGCCACTCGCAGATCGCCGCCGGGCCGTACGTCTCGGTGAGCCCGTACAGGTGCGTGATGTCGAGTCCGAGCGCGGTGCACCGCTCGATGAGGGCGGGCGCCGGCGGTGCGCCACCGATCGCCGCGACGACACGATGATCGATGCCGCCCGCATTCGGGGCGTCGACCAGCGACGCGAGAACGGTCGGCGCGCCGCACAGGTGCGTGACGCTCTCGGTACGGACGAGATCCCAGATCCGCTCGGGGTCGACCTTGGGCAGGCACACGTGCGTGCCACCCGCTGCGGTGACGGCCCAGGTGAACGTCCAGCCGTTGCAGTGGAACATCGGCAGCGTCCACAGATAGGTGGATCCGCTGTCGAGCCCGAAGTGCGCGACCATCGCCAGGGCCTGCAGGTAGGCGCCGCGCGCGTGGTACATCACGCCCTTCGGATCACCCGTCGTGCCGGACGTGTAGTTCAGGGCGATCATCGTGCGCTCGTCGGCGAGCGGCACGTACCGGTGGCGGGCGGCGGCGAGCTTGTCCTCGTAGTCGTCACCGACGACCGTGATCGACGGCAGATCGGCCGTCGCCTCGCGGGCCAGGTCGGCCAGCGATTCCTCGACGAGCAGGACCCGGCTGCCCGAGTGCTCGAGGATGAACCGCAGCTCCGGCGCGGTGAGGCGCGTATTGAGCGAGACGAGCACGGCGCCCGCGTAGAGCACGCCGTAGTGCGCCTCGAGCATCAACGAGGTGTTCGGCGCGAGCACCGCGACACGGTCGCCGGGTTCGACACCGAGAGCGTGCAGCATGCCCGACTGCCTCAGGCACCGGTCACGCAATTCGGCGTAGGTGCGGCGGACGTCGCCGTCCACCATTGCGAGGTCGTCACGGAAGACCCGGGCGGAACGGTCGAGAAATGCCGTGGGCGTGAGTGTTTCGAAACTGAATTGCTCGGTCACGTCTGTCGGTGCTCCTTCGGATTACGTCGCGCGCGCACTCCCCATCGCGAACGATGATGCGCACACCTCCCCGTGTGCTGTGAGGGCATTGCTCATTCTTCCAAGAGCCATTACCGATCTTGAACAGGGTCCATCCCTTTGCGTACCGGGTGAACGCTCCGTCGGCCGTTGACCGGACCCGGAATCCGGCGTTCACTGAGAGGCACCGTGCCCGTCCACGAGAGAAGGCGAGCGGTATGAGTGCTCGGCAGAACGAAGCCCGCCGCACCTCCCGTCCGGCGCGGCGGCCGACCGCGACGCGCGCGAGGACCACGAGGACGGAAACCCCCGCCGAGCCTGCGCGGACGCGCAGCCGTCGACCTCGCGAGCCCGAACCCACCGCGCGGCGCGGCACTAGCGAACCCGGCAACACCGCGCGGCGTCGGGATCGCGACCCCGGAACCGGCTCGCGGCGGACCTCGACCCGAACCTCCTCCCGATCGACCACTCGGACATCGACCCGTTCGGACGCCTCGCCCCGCGCTCGTGCGAAGCCGGCGCCTCCGCAGGAGAGGCGACGATCGCGTCCGCCGGTGAACGACGCGCGGACAGGGAAACCGACCCGTCCCGCGCGTGAGCGGACACGATCCGAGCAGACACGGTCCGAGCAGGCACCGCCGGAACCCACATCGCTCCTCGAGAGGTTGAAGGATGCTCTGCGGGCCGGTGTCCGCACCGCGCTGGCCGGACTCCGGGGACTCGGGGCGAGACTGATCCGGAAGATCCGCGGATGGGTGGACTCGCTCCTCGGCGAGGTCACCAGCGGCGGCGTGGGACTGCAGGCGGTCCTCGCCGGCATCCGGGCGGCGTTGGAGGGTCGCAACCCGGCCCTCGCCGCGCTGGGCGGGCTGATCTCCGGACTCAGCACCAAGGCGAAGATCGGCCTGGCCGTCGTGATCGCGCTGGTGCTGCTGCTCGGACCCGTCCTGCTCGTGATCCTGCTGCTGGCCGTCCTCGTCGCAGCGGTGATCAGCGCCGTCCGGTCCGCGGGGGACTGACCTGCCGGAACGACCGGTCCGTCTGCCGTGAGCAGACGGACCGCCGATTCGCGCCCGCCGGGGGTCAGGCTGGCTGCATGACGACCACCGAACCACTCTCGTACCGGGACCAACTGGTCGACAGACTCTTCCGTCAGCGCATCCTGCGACTGACCGGAGAGGTGGACGACGAGATGGCCGAGCGCGTCTGCTCGGAACTCGTCCTGCTCGCCTCCGCCGACGACCGGCGCGACATCGTCCTGCACATCAACTCACCCGGCGGATCCGTCTTCGCCGGCCTCGCCATCTACGACACGATGCAACTCGTTCCCAACGACATCGTCACCGTGGCAGCGGGATTCGCCGCCAGTATGGGGCAGGTCCTGCTCGCGGCGGGCACCAAGGGCAAACGCGCGAGTCTTGCCCACAGCCGGATCATGATGCACCAACCCTCGGCCGGATTCTCGGGGACGGCCGTCGACATCGCGATCCAGGCCGAGAATCTCGAATACATGAAACTGCAGTCACAGCAGATCCTCTCGGACGCCACCGGACATTCACTCGAGGAGATCGAACGCGACAGCGACCGCGACCGGTGGTTCACCGCCGAAGAGGCACGCGAGTACGGCATCATCGACACCGTCGTCGGGTCGCTCGCCGAACTGGCACCGTTCGCCACCGGACGGCAGATGGGACTGGGACGATGAGCACCTACACGATCCCCAACGTCATCGAACGCACACCGGCGGGGGAGCGGTCGTTCGACGTCTTCAGCCGGTTGCTCAACGAACGCATCGTCTTCCTCGGCACCGAGATCGACGACGGGGTCGCCAACGTCGTGATGGCGCAAATGCTGCATCTCGAGGCCGAATCCCCCGACCGGGAGATCGGCCTGTACATCAACTCTCCCGGCGGATCGTCCACCGCGATGCTCGCGATCTACGACACCATGCAGTTCCTGCGCCCGAAGGTCGCGACCTATTGCATGGGACAGGCCGCTTCGGCGGCCGCCGTGCTGCTCGCGGCCGGAGCGCCCGGTCGTCGGCACGTACTCGCACATTCGCGGGTACTGCTGCATCAGCCGTCGGCGCAGGGGCAGGGCACCATCTCCGATCTGGCCCTGCAGGCAGCGGAGGTGATGAGGGTGCGGGCCCAGACCGAGGAGATCCTGGCCGCGCACACCGGACGCGACATCGAACAACTGCGCCGCGACACCGACCGCGACCGGATCCTCTCACCGACGGAGGCGGTGGCCTACGGTCTCGCCGATCACGTCGTCGTCGACCGGGACGGATGACCCGTCACACCGTCACGTGGTCATACCGTCATGCCGCGCACAACTCGACGCCGGCGTGACCCGTGGTCCGGAGTGTGCGGTGCGCGGTCATCCGGCGGATCCCGCGCGCGAGCAGTTGCTCCATCGGAAGCTCCAGCGCATCGCACACGGACCGCAGCATCTCGGACGAGGCCTCCTTGCGCCCACGCTCGACCTCCGACAGGTACTGCTTCGACATCCCGACCGTTCGGGCGACGTCCTCGAGGCTGCGGTCCTGATCGCGACGCTCGTCGCGCAGGATCTCCCCGTAGATCTGGCGGAGCAGCCGGGGCTCGGTGCTGTCGGCTCCCCGCTCAGGGGTCCGCGCAACTCGTGCCGCCCTAACGGCGGTCACACGTGCCGACTCCGCGGCGCTGACGAAATCGATCACGCGACCCTGCTCCGGCTCCATGCCGACCATTGTGCCGTCGATCCGACGGCATCGGACCGGGTTCCGCCGAGGACGAACACCGCTCCGGCAGATGTGTAACGGGCCCGTAACCGCAGTTAACCGAACACATGACCTGGCGCCGATAACGTCGGCGCACCACGACGTATACAGCCGTGGATACAGGACAGGAGTTCGGGTGCCGACAGGATTGCACAGGCTTGCGGCTGCGCTCGACGCGCAGCTCGCGGACACCGACGCGGCATACGCCGCGACCTATCCCGGGACCGACGGTGCCCGCCAACCGGTGCACACCGTCTACGTCCCGGCCGACCGCTACGACGCCGGGATCGCAGCACGGTGGGGAGCCGACGCACTCGACGTCCTCGACACCCACATCGACGGTCCCGCGGACCTCGCCGCGGTCACCGGCATCGAACCCGAACTGGCCGACGCCGTCCTCCCGCTCGTGGAGGTCAAACTGCGCACCGAACCGATCGAGGATCTGCGCATCGACTTCGAGGACGGTTTCACCCGCCCCGGCATTCCCGAGCACGAACGCGACGCCGACGAGGACGCCCACGTCGCCCGTGCCGCCGTCGCGCTCGCGACCGATCCCACCGCGACACCCTTCGTCGGCATCCGGTTCAAGTCCTTCGAGGCCGCCACTCGGCGCCGCGGACTCCGCACGCTCGACGCCTTCGTCGGAGAACTCACCGGAAGGTGCGCTCTCCCGGACGGATTCGTCGTCACACTGCCCAAGGTCACCGCACCCGAACAGGTCGCCGCCATGGTGACGGTCTGCGAACATCTCGAGTCGACCTACCCGCTCGTCGCACCCCTGCGGTTCGAGATCCAGATCGAGACGCCGCAGGCGATCTGCGGACCCGACGGCACCGCGGCCGTCGCCACGATGATCCGAGAGGCCCGGGGGCGCTGTTCGGGGCTGCACTACGGCACCTACGACTACTCGGCCGCGTGCGACATCGCCGCGGAGTACCAGGCGATGGACCACCCCGTCGCCGACCACGCCAAGGCCACGATGCAGGTCGCGGCAGCGGGCACGGGGGTGCGGTTGTCCGATGGGTCCACCAATCGCCTTCCCGTCGGCACCCGCGACGAGATCCGCGCGGCATGGGGACTGCACGCCCGCCTGATCGACCGGTCGCTGCGCCGCGGCTTCTACCAGGGGTGGGACCTGCACCCGGCGCAGCTGCCCACCCGCTACGCCGCGACCTTCGCGTTCTACCGCCGGTCGCTGTCCACCGCCGCGGGACGCATCGCGGCCTACATCGACCCGGCCCTGTCGTCGGGATATCTCGACGAACCCGCCACCGCCCGTGCTCTCGCCGCCTTCCTCCTGCGAGGAGCGAGTTGCGGAGCCCTCACCGAGAAGGAAGTATGCGATCGCACCGGCACGAATCTCGACCACCTGGCCCGACTTGCGGGTCGACCGACGGTGGTGACGCGATGACCACCGTGATCCGCGCGCAACGCGCCGTGGTGGGGGACGAGGAACGCAGCTGCGCCGTCCATGTGCGCGACGGCCGCATCGTCGCGATCGACGAGTACGACGGTGCCGCTCCGGCCGGTGCGCGGGAGATCGTCCTCGCCGACGACGAGGTGCTGCTCCCCGGCCTGGTGGATACGCACGTCCACGTCAACGAACCCGGCCGCACCGAATGGGAGGGTTTCGCGACGGCCACGCGTGCCGCCGCGGCCGGGGGAGTGACGACGATCGTCGACATGCCCCTCAACTCCATCCCGTCCACCGTCGACGTAGCGGCCCTCGAGGTGAAGCAGAAGGTCGCGGCCGAGCAGGTCACCGTCGACGTCGGATTCTGGGGTGGTGCGATCCCCGGCAACCTCGCCGATCTCGAACCGCTCTGGGACGCAGGGGTGTACGGCTTCAAGTGCTTCCTCGCGTATTCGGGTCTCGACGAGTACCCACCGCTGGACCGCGAGCAGATGATCGAGGCGATGCGCGTGATCGCCGGCTTCGGCGGTCTGCTCATCGTGCATGCGGAGGACGGACCGACCCTCGACGCGCAGGACCCGCCCGCCGGACCGCGCTACGACGACTTCCTGTACTCGCGACCACCGGTCGCCGAGTCCCGCGCTGTCGCCCAGGTCATCGACGGCGCGCGGCAGACCGGATGCCGCGTTCACATCCTGCACATGTCGGATGCGGGAAGCCTTCCGCTCGTGGCCGCGGCGAAGGCCGAGGGTCTGCCCGTCACCGCGGAGACCTGCCCGCACTATCTGTCGCTGTTCAGTGAGGAGATTCTCGACGGCTCCACACATTTCAAGTGCTGCCCGCCGATTCGCGAGGCCCGTAACCGGGAAGCGTTGTGGCGCGGCCTGGCCGACGGCACGCTCGACTGCATCGTCTCCGATCACTCACCGTGCCTGCCGGAGCTGAAGAAGTTCGTCACCGGCGACTTCGGCGAGGCGTGGGGCGGTATCTCATCGCTGCAACTCGGACTGCCCATCGTGTGGTCGGAGGCCCGCAAGCGCGGGCACACACTCGTCGACGTGGTGCGCTGGATGGCCGGTCGCACCGCAGACCTCGTGGGGCTGGCCGACCGCGGTGCCATCGCCGTGGGCAACAGTGCCGACCTGTGCGTCTTCGCACCCGACGACGCGTTCGTGGTCTTCCCGGAGCGGCTGCACCACCGCAACGCCGTGACGCCCTACGCCGAACGCGCGCTCGCCGGGGTCGTGCGGCAGACCTGGCTCGCCGGTGAACCGCTCACGGTCACCCTCGGCGCCACCGACCCCGCACCGCGTGGTGCGCTGCTCTCCCGAAAGGAAAACCGTTGACCGAAGCAGATTTCCTGCAACTGCCCGATCTCGTCGCGCGATCGCTGGGCGGGGCCGTCGTCTATGCGAACGACGAGTTCTTCGCGAGTCGCGAGAACCTGATCTCGCCGGGCGCACCCGATTTCGATCCGTCCGAGTTCGGGCACAAGGGAAAGGTCTACGACGGGTGGGAGACCCGGCGTCGCCGCGAACCAGGGCACGACTTCGCGGTGGTCCGGCTCGGCGTGCCCGGTGTCGTCGAGGGCGTGGTGATCGACACCGCCTGGTTCACGGGCAACTACCCGCCCTACGCGTCCGTCGACGGGGTGAACCTCGACGGCTACCCGACCGATCAGGAGTTGCTGGACGCGCCGTGGGAACCGGTCCTCGAGCGCGTGGCCCTGAAGGGCGATACCGCGAACGCCTTCGCGGTGGACGACGACCGGCGCTGGACGCATCTGCGCCTGAACATCTTTCCCGACGGCGGTGTGGCCCGATTCCGCGTGCACGGACATGCCCGCCCGGACCCGGCCTTCCTCACAGGCACGATCGATCTCGCGGCCCTCGAGAACGGTGGCGACGTCGTCGCGTGCTCGAACCGTTTCTATTCGTCGCCGCGCAACATCATCGGCCTCGGTCGCTCGCGGCACATGGGGGAGGGCTGGGAGAACGCCCGCCGCCGCGACGACGGCAACGACTACGTGGTGATCCGCCTCGCCGGGCAGGGCTGCGTCGACCACGTGGAGATCGACACCTCCTATTTCGTCGGCAACGCACCGGGAGCGGTACGCCTGAGCGGAATTCCGAGCGAGGACGCGATGTCCGACGAATCGTCCTGGGTCGAACTCGTGCCGCGGACCGCACTGCTGCCGGACTGCCGGCATCGTTTCCGCGTCGATTCGCCGACGCCGGTGGAGTTCGTGCGGCTCGACGTCTATCCCGACGGCGGCATCGCCCGCCTGCGCGTGAACGGACGGCTGACCTAGTTCTGATGCGGGTGCGGTGAGCGGTTTCTTACCCGCACGAAACACGATGACTCGAGCCCGAAAACTTCGGCCCCCAAGCTGTATCCGGCACCGTATACAGCACTGCATCCGAAATGGGAGCGATCACATGACCTCACCGCACCCCGTCGACGCGCGACTGCCGTTCCTCCGGCAGTTCGCGTTCGGCCTCCAGCATGTCCTCATCATGTACACCGGATGCATCACCGTCCCGTTGGTTTTCGGCGCGGCCGTCGGACTCGACCGCGACACCATCGCGATGCTCATCAGCGCCGACCTGCTGATCGCCGGCCTGATCACCATCGTCCAGAGCCTCGGTGTCGGCAAACTCGTCGGCGTCCGCCTGCCCATCGTCTGCGGCGCGACCTTCGCAGGTCTGACGCCGATGATCCTCATCGCGAAGGAATACGGCCTGCAGGCCGTCTACGGCTCCATGCTGATCGGCGGCATCGTCGGTCTCGCCCTGGCCTGGCCGTTCGCCAGGATCATCCGGTTCTTCCCGCCGCTCGTCACCGGTGCCGTCCTCACCGTCGTCGGTATCTCGCTCATCGGCGTGGCAGGTGGGCTGATCGTCGGCACCGACCCGTCGTCTCCCACCTTCGCCTCGCCCACCAACATCGCCCTGGCCGTGCTGGTGATCGTCGTCGCCGTCGGCTTCCTGTGCCTCGGTCGCGGCATCTGGGCGCAGCTCGGGGTGTTGATCGCCCTCGCGGTCGGCACGGTCGTCGCGGTCCCGCTCGGCTTGATCGACCTCGGTGGCGTGGCCGGTTCGTCGTGGGTGGGTCTGCCCGCCCCCTTCCACTTCGGCGCACCCGAATTCCCGATCACCGCGGTCGTCGCCATGAGCATCGTCATGGCGGTGGTCTTCGCCGAATCCACCGCGAGCATGCTCGCCGTCGCCGAGATCACCGGCAAGCGCGTCAGCAAGGGTGACATCGCCCGCGGACTCGCCGGCGACGGAGCGTCCGCTGTGCTCGCCGGTGTCTTCAACGCCTTCGTCGACACCGTCTTCACCCAGAACGTCGGTGCGGTCGCCACCACCCGCGTGTACAGCCGCTACGTCACCGCCACGTCGGGTGTGATCCTCGTGGTCCTCGGGGCGTTGCCGAAGGTGAGCTCGGTGGTCGCGGCGCTGCCGAAGCCGGTCGTCGGCGGTGTCGGCCTGATCCTGTTCGCCACCGTCGCCCTCGTGGGCATCAACACACTGCGTTCGGTGGACCTGTCCGACCGCATCAACTCCACGATCGCCGCCGTCGCGGTGGGTGTGGGTCTGTTGCCGGAACTCGCCGAGGGCATGTTCGAGCGCTTCCCGTCCGCCGCGCAGATCCTGCTCGGCAGCGGCATCACGCTCGCCGCAATCGCGGCGTTCTCGTTGAACCTGCTGTTCAACCACACTCGTCTCGGGACACTGGCTCGCGCGTCCCGGTCCGGCACGCCGGCCCCCGTCACCTCGGCCGGTACCACCTCTCCCCACGGAGTTGCCCATGAACCAGTCGCCGTCTGACGCCTTCGTCGTTCCCGCCGTCGACATCGGCCCGTACGTCCGGGCCGGCGGTGACATCGGCCCGTACGTCCGGGCCGGCGAGGATGCCGAACGCGCCCGTGTCGCCCGTGAGATCGACGAAGCCTGCAGCCGTGTGGGATTCGTCCAGATCCTCGGGCACGGCATACCCGATCCGGTGGTCGACGGCCTCACCGGCGCCCTCGACGACTTCTTCGGTCTGCCGATGGACGACAAGCAGCAGTACCGGGTGGTCGGCGCGAACCGCGGATACAGCCCGCCCAAGAGCGAGTCGCTGAGCCTGAGCCTCGGCGTCGAATCCGCCAGCCGCATGAACGATTTCTTCGAGGCATACAACGTCGGCGTGGAGGCCCGGTCGTTCCCCCACCTGGACCTGTCGGAGGACGACTACGGACTCAACGTCTGGCCCGACGTCCCCGGTTTCGAGGACCGCGTGCAGACCTATTTCATCGAGGCCTCGCGGGTCGCGCGGACCCTCACCCGGATCTTCGCCGACGCGCTCGGGCAGGCTCCCGACTACTTCGAACAGCTCACCGACCACTCGATCGACGTGTTGCGCATGAACAACTACGCGCTGCCCGAGGGCACCGTCGACCTCGACGGCGACCTCACCGGCATGGGTGAGCACACCGACTTCGGGATCGTCACCGTGCTGTGGGCCGACCGGGTCGCAGGGCTGCAAGTGCTCGGGTCCGACGGAATCTGGCACGACGTCGAACCGCTGCCTGGGGCTCTGCTCGTCAATCTCGGTGATCTCACCGCCCGCATCACCGACGACCGGTGGATGTCGACGCTGCACCGCGTCAAGCCACCGATCGTCGACGGTCGTATCCGACGCCGTCGTTCGGTGGCGTTCTTCCACGACGGCAACGTCGACGCGGTGGTCTCCACCCTGCCCGAATATGCGGGCCCGGAGCCCTACGAACCCATCCTGATCCGCGATCACATCAAGGCCAAGCTCGCCGGGTCGCGGCACGGCAAGGCCAACACCGCTGCTGTGCGCGAAGCCGCCCGTGTGCTGGCGGCGACGGGGGAGAACCGCGCGTGAGTCATGTCGTGCTCGTGCACGGCGCGTGGGCCGGAAGCTGGGTGTGGGACACGCTGCTCGAACCGTTCCGCCGGTCCGGGCACGTCCCACACCCGCTCGCGCTTCCCGGTGTCGGATCATGGGGCGCCGACGACGTGACGCTCGACGACGTCGCCGCGGTCGTGGCCGACCACGTTGCCGGACTGGATGGCCCTGTGATCCTCGTCGGTCATTCCGGTGGTGGCATCGTCGTCACGCAGGTCGCGGAGATGCTGCCGGAACGTGTCGCCGGGGTCGCCTACATGGCGGGGATGATGCTCCCGTCCGGGGTCGACTTCGGGATGCTCTGTGACGGAATCGGTCTCGAAGCGCCGGTGGGTATCTCGCGGTGGCTCGAACCCACCGACGACGGTCGCGGCACGATCGTGCCCCCGGAGGCCGGCGCCGCGGTGTTCTTCCACGAGACGGATGCGGCCGACGCGATCGGTGCCGCACGCCGACTCGTGCCGCAACTCGAAACCGCCCGGCTCATGGCACCCAGCTGGACGCCGGAACGGTTCGGGCGCCTGCCGCGCCTGTACATCGAAGCGACACTGGACCGTTCGGTTCCCCTCGTCACCCAGCGGGCGATGCAACGCCTCACCCCGGGTGCGCAAGTCGTGTCGCTCGAGTCCGACCATGCACCACAGCTGTCCGCCCGCGACGACCTCGCGGCGGCACTGGTGGAGTGGTGCACCGAGCGCGTCCGGACATAGGCCGGATCTACGGAACGAGACCGACGTTGTGTGCGATTTCCAGCCGGAAATCGCACACAACACCGGTCTCGGCGGATCGGTCTCACTGCATGAGGCGCCAGATGCGGTCGCGGGAGAGCGGCAGCTCGTGCGGCCGCACCCCGATGGCGTTGCGCACGGCGTTCGCCAGCGCCGGGGCGACCGGATTGAACGGGGCCTCGCTCATCGACTTCGCGCCCATGGGGCCGAGTTCGTCGTAGGTGTCGGCGAAGTAGACCTCGGTACGCGGGACGTCCGCGAACTGCGGAATGTGGTAGTTGCGCAACGCATCCGTCGTCACGCGACCCGCGTCGTCGGTGATGATCTCCTCGTACATCGACGCACCGAGCGCCTGCGCAGCGCCGCCTTCGATCTGCCCGCGGCACTGCTCGGGGTTGAGGACGGTGCCGGCATCGGCGGCCTGGACCGAGCGGAGGATCCGCACCTCGCCGGTACGGGTGTCGACGGCGACGCGGAATGCCTGCACGTTGAACGACAGCGACCGCGGCAGACCGCCGTGCCGGCCCTCGGCGCGCAACCGGCCACCCGCGACCTGCAGCAGCTCACTGGGAGGAACGAGACGATCGCCGCACCGCACGCCGTCGGCCTGCAGTTCGGCCTGCTCCGGGTCGAGGCCGGTCAGCTCCGCAGCGGCCTTGGTCATGCTGCGTCGCAGTTCGTGGGAGGCTGCCAGCAGGGCCTTCGACGCGACGACCGTGCCCGACGAACCGAACGCGCCGGTGTCGTGAGTGGTGACGTCGGTGTCGGACTGGTGGACGACGATCCGGTCGGGGGTGGTGCCGAGCGCGGTGGCCGCGATCTGGGTGTGGACGGTGGTGGTGCCGTTGCCGAACTCCGCCGTGCCCACCCGGGCGAGATACCGGCCGTCGGGCAGAAGTTCGATCGACACCTCGGAGATGTGCCCGTTGGGTGGGTTGGTCGCGATCATCGCGAGCGCCATGCCCTCGCCGATCCGCCAGTGATCACCCGTCGGCGCGGGCCGGCCACCCGTGCGCGCCATCGCCCGTTCGGCAAGATCGAGGCACTCGTCGAGTCCGTAGCTGCCGTACGTCAGGTCGGCGCCCTCGGGATGCGCGGCAACCAGCGGGTCTCCCGGCACGATGATGTTGCGGCGCCGGAACTCGTACGGATCGATGCCGAGTTTTCCGGCGAGTTCGTCCATGGCCGACTCCACGGCGAAGATCACCTGGCCGAGGCCGTAGCCGCGAAAGGCACCCGACGGCCGGTTGTTCGTGTACACGGATTCGGCGTCGACGCGCTTGTTCGGGCACCGGTACACCGCGATCGACTCTGTGCAGCCGTGGAACATCACCCCGGGGCTGTGGTTGCCGTAGGCGCCCGCATCGGCGAGCACGTCGATCGCGAGGGCGGTGAGGACACCGTCGGCGTCGGCGGCGAGGGTGACGTCGACTCGCATGGGATGCCGGCACGGAGCGACGGTGAGCTGATCGGAGCGGGTGAACTCCCACTGCACCGGGCGCCCCGTCTTCAGGACCGCCGCCGCGACGACATCCTCGACCAGCATCTCCTGCTTGGCACCGAAACCGCCGCCCACCCGGGCCGTGTGCACGCGCACCCGATCCCGGTCGAGTCCGAAGATGTGGCACAACTCGTCGCGCACCAGGAAAGGCACCTGTGTGGAACTGCGGATGACGAGCCGACCGGTCTCGTCGAGATGCCCGATGGCTCCGTGTGTTTCGAGGTGGGTGTGCTGGACGCGGTGAGTCTGCCAGCGTCCCTGCACCACCGCCGCAGCGGAGGCGACCGCCGCGTCGACGTCCCCGCTGCTGCCGTGGATCGCGGCGACGACGTTGCGTCCGGGATCGGCGATGCGCGCGTCGGCGGACTTGTCGGCGTGCAGGAGGGGAGCCCCGGGTTGCCGGGCCTCGTCGGGATCGAGGACGAAGGGCAGTTCCTCGTACTCGACGTGGATCGACGCGAGCGCCTGGTGCGCGATCGCCGGGCTCTCGGCGACCACCGCGGCGACCCGCTGTCCCCGGAAGCGCACGACCCGGTCGAACAGGTAGGTGTCGTCGGGATCGTCGTTGCGGTTCTCGTGACGTGCGGTCGAATAGGCGGTGGCCGGCGCGTCACGGTGGTACAGCACCGCGTGGACACCGGGGAGTGCCTCGGCGGCCGAGACGTCGACGGAGAGGATGCGCGCATGGGTGTGCGGGCTGCCGAGGACGGCGATGTGCAGCAGGCCCTCGACGGTGGTGTCGAGGGTGTACGGCTCGGTGCCGCTGACGACACGCGTCGCGGCCGGCGCGCGCTGCGAGCGACCGCATGAGGGGCCTTCGACCTGTTCGACGTTGGTGCGCGACCGCAGGGCGTCCTCGATCGAACGGTAGCCGGTGCACCGGCACAGGTTGCCCTTCAAACGTTTCGGCAGGTCGTCGAGATCCTCGTCGGTGAAGGTGGACGCGGTGACGATCATGCCTGCGGTGCAGAAGCCGCATTGGAAACCGGCGGCGTCGGCGAATCGCTGTTGGACGGGATGCAGGTCGTCGGGGGTGCCCAGTCCGGCGACCGTGGTGACCTCGCGGCCCTCGACCCGCACGGCCGGGACCACGCACGAGTGGACGGGTTCGCCGTCGAGCAGGACCGAGCACGCGCCGCAATCGCCGGCGTCGCAGCCCTTCTTGACCTCGAAGTGTTCGGTCTCGCGCAGCAGGGTGCGCAGGCACTGGCCGGGCCGGGGGTCGACGTCGCGTTCGCGGCCGTTGACGGTGAGTTTCACGGCTGGACCTCCGTATTCGACAGCGCAGCATTCGACAGCTCGGTGCGGATCTCTTCGGCGAGAATCGCGGTGACGGCACGTCGCCAGTCGGCGGCGCCATGCGCATCGGCGTAGTAGCTCGTTGCCGGGACGAGACGGGCCAGTGCGTCGGACAACGCCTGTGCCGACGGGATCTCCGTGAACCGCAGGAGACAGGGACGCACCGTCGACGCGGTGATCGACAGCGTGACACTGCCGTCGTCGTCGCGGCGCCCGATCACGACCGCTCCCGAGCGCCCCAGCGGCGACAGGGCGATCTTGCGGAAGGCCGTGCGGGAATTCAGAGCATGCAACGGGATCCGGATGCTCCGCAGGAGCTCTCCGGGTGCGAGGGCGTTGGAGGCGACTCCGAGAACGAAATCGGCCACCGGGATCCGCCGTTCGCCGCCGTCGATCGTCCAGATCACCGCGTCCGCGTCGAGCGCGGTCGCCAGCGAGATCATGGCGCCGGCGGGGAAGGACAGGCAGATGTTGCCACCGACCGTGGCGCGCTTCCAGATCTTCCACGACGCCAGCAACGCCTCGGCGCACTGCCGGAACAGCGGTGCCGCACACCATTCCGGTTCGTCCGAGAGTGCAGCCAGGCGTTCGACCGTGCAGGTCGCGGCGATCTCCAGGGCGTCGGGATGCCGGGTCACCGCGGGCCAGTCGAGGCCGGACAGATCCACGAGTCGGTGCAGGTGCGGTTGCGGTTCGGAGAACAGCCAGGTGCCGCCGCCGAGCGGGGCCGCGCCGTCCTCGAAGGTCAGATCGGCGCGGTCGCGGGCGATGTCGTAGGCGGTGATGTTGTGCAGATCCATCGCCTTCACCCCGCCTTGGCGACCAGCGCGGCGTGTTCCGCCGCGACCTGCCGTGCCACGACGTCCTCGTCGACGGTGCGGACCTCGTCACGGACGACCACCTCGCGACCGTTGATCAACAGCAGTTCGAGAGGCGGGGTGCTGCCGAGGACGAGGGCCGCGACCGGATCGGCGATGCCGGAGTGGGCGAGGCCGTCGATCCGCCACAGCGCCAGATCGGCGAGCTTGCCGGCCTCGATCGATCCGATCTCGTTCTCGCGCCCGAGGACCCGGGCACCGCCGATGGTGGCGAGTTCGAGGCTCTGCCGCACCGTCATGGCGCGGGGGCCGCTGCGGGCACGGGCGAACAGGGCGGCGTGGTGGGCCTCTTCGAGCATGCAGCACGACTCGTTGCTCGCGGCACCGTCGACACCGAGGCCGAGCGGCACGCCCGCGGCGTAGAGGTCGGCGGCGCGGGCGATGCCGGCACCGAGCCGGGCGTTCGAGGTGGGGCAGTGGGCCGCACCCGTACCCGACGCGGCGAGCACACCGATGTCACGGTCGTCGAGGTGCACCGCGTGCGCGTACCAGACGTCGGGGCCGGTCCAGCCCAGCGACTCCATGTACTGCACGGGCTTGCATCCGAACTTCTCGAGGCAGAAGTCCTCCTCGTCGAGGGTCTCGGCGAGATGGGTGTGCAGCCGCACCCCGAGGTCGCGGGCGAGCAGCGCGGACTGCTTCAGCAGCTCGCCGGTCACCGAGAAGGGCGAGCACGGCGCGAGCGCGACCCGCAGCATCGAATCGAACGACGGATCGTGCCAGCGCTCGACGGTCTCGCGGCTGCCCTCGAGGATCGCGTCGATGTCCTCGACGATGTGATCGGGCGGCAGACCCCCGGCGCTCGCACCGAGGTCCATGGACCCGCGGCAGGGATGGAAGCGGATACCGACCTCGGCCGCTGCGGCGATCTCCGCGCCGAAGACGTCACCGCCCTCGCGGGGCACGACGTAGTGGTGGTCGGTGCTGGTCGTGCAGCCGGTGCGCACCAGATGCGCGAGTGCGCCCTTGGCCGCGACGTGCACGGCGTCGGCGTCGATGCCACCCCAGACGGGATAGAGGGTGGTGAGCCATTCGAACAGCGTGTGGTCGGCGGCGAGCCCACGCGCGATCCATTGGTACAGGTGGTGGTGGGTGTTGATCAGGCCGGGGGTGAGCACGCACCCGGTGCCGTCGACGATCTGCGCGTCGTCGTAGCCGGTCGGTTCGCCCGACCCGACCGCGACGATCCGGTTGCCGGAGACGACGACATATCCGTCGCGGTGTTCGGCGCGGGCGGCGTCCATGCTCACCACGTGTGCGCCGCGGATGACGAGCGGCCGGGTGGTGGGATTCGCGTGCATAGTCGACTCCTCGGATCGTCGGGAGTCTCCAGTCAACTGCGCCGAACAGATGTACCTCTGCGGCAGCACGCACGAAACACCTCGGAAATCCGCGGCTCGTACTGTGCGATCGTCCAAGACCGTCACCAGGAGGTGAACATCGTGCTTCTTCGAGATGTGGTGGAGGCGCCGGGGCTCGGAATCGGTGTACTGCACGGCGACACGGAGGCCCTGAGCCGTCCGGTGCTGCGCGCGTGCACCACCGACATGCCCGACCCCACGCGCTACGTCAGCGCAGGCTCGCTCGTGTTCACCGGCCTGGTGTGGCGACGCTCCGCCGAGGACTCCGACCTGTTCGTCAAACGACTCGTCGGAGCGGGGGTGACGGCGATGGCCGCCGGCGAGGCCCTGCACGGCCGCGTCCCCGACGACGTGGTCGAGGCGTGTGCACGACACCGCATGCCGCTGCTGGTCGTGCCCGACGAGGTGCCGTTCAGCCGGGTCATCGAATACATGACCGGGCGGATGGCCGGGGCCCGGATGGATCGTCTGCAGACGGGGCTGGCGCGGCAGCGGCAATGGCTCGCCGCCGTCGCCGACGGTCGAAGTGTGGGGGAGCTGCTCGACGGACTCGCGCAGCAATTCGTGGTGGAATCGGCGCTGATCACCTCCACGGGCGTGACGGTCGCAGGAGGTGCCGAGCTCGACGAGACCGAACTCGACCGGATCACCGCAGCAGCGCTGACCGCCGACCGCTTTCCACTGCGGCTCGCGGGCGACCTCACCGTCCTGCCGGTGGGACGCGGACTGACGGACCGGATCGACGCGTGGTTCCTGGTGATCCGGCACGATGAGAGCGGACCGGAGTGCGTCGAGGCGTTCTCCGAGCTCGCCTCGGTGGTCGCTCTCGATCGGATCCGGCGCGACGAACGGCGCCGGGTGGCATGGGAGATCACCGACCGGGCCACGACCGTGCGTGCTGCGGACTCGCGGGTCGCGGTGATGGCCGAAGCCGAGGGTCGGATCTCGCCGGACGTCCTGCGCGGTCTCGTCGAGGATGTTCTCGACGGCGCCGTCACGTCCGTCGACGCGGCGAACAGGGTGGTCGCCCCGGCGATCGGCAACGACGTCGACGTGGCACGGCTGTTGAGCCGACGGCTCGGCCGTCTCGCGCCGGCACTGCGCGGCGACCGGATGTTCGTCGGTGTCGGCGGGCAGAGTTCCGACGACGACCCGGCGGGCGCGGTCCGCGCGGCAGCGTCGGCATGCGCTGCCGCACACAATGATCCGGGTCCGGTGTCGGTGCGGCGCGCCGAACTCGATTCGGCGCTCGACCTGCTGTCGACCCTGCCCGACGAACTGCGTCGCGCCTACGCCGACCGGCTGCTCGGGGACGTCGTCGAACACGACCGGCGCACCGATGCGGGTCTGCTCGCGACCCTCGAGGCATTCCTCGACTGCGACGGATCGTGGCGGCGCACGGCCGATCGACTGCACGTGCACCTGAACACGGTCCGCTACCGCATCGGGCGGGTCGAAGCGCTCACCGGGCGTTCCCTCGCGCGCACCGGTGACCGCTTCGACCTGTATCTCGCGTTGCGTTCCTTGGAACCCGCTCTCGCGTGAGCGGTATCCGTTGTCGTGCCGCGTGAGTGGTCACATGGCGCCGGTGTAGGGCTCCCAGGAGATGCCGGCATCGGGGGCGTCCTCGCGCAGCACGCTCGCCTGGATCAGTCCGTAGGGCCGGTCGTCGGCGTGGAAGACCTCACCGGCGTTCTCCACTCCGAAACGTGCCAGATCGTAGAGGAAGTGGTGCTTGTTCGGTGCGGACAGGCGGATCTCGGCGATCGACGGGTAGCGCTCGAGCACGGCGCGGCCCATCTCGTACAGGCTCTGTTGCAGGGCCTTCGAATGCAGGTTCGCGAACACCTCGAGGAGGGTGGCGCGCACGCCCGCGTAGACGGCGTCCCAGTCGACGTCGGTCGACGCGAACCGCCAGCGTGCCTGGAGGCTCGTCGCCATGATGCGATCCTCTGCCGGTTCGAGGACCGTGTACGGGTCGGTGAGGAAGCCCTGGAACTCCGAGCCGGTGGACTTGAGGACGACGAGGTCCTTCAGGCCGCCGACCACCCATTCGCGGCGGTCGGTCCCGGTGTCCTCGACGGTGATCGCGGCGGTGCGGACCTCGGATCCCTTGCGGGTCCAGGTGTGGTCGTGCCCGGCGCCGTCGACGACGACCCGCTCCCAGGCGTACTCCTCGATCTCGATGCGTGCCGAGCGGACGGGTTCGACGTCGTCGACGAAATGCCGTGCGAGCGCGAGACCGTACTCCTCGACGAACTCGACGCCCTTCTCCTTGGCGTAGGAGTAGATGGTCTGCTTCTGGCTGTCGGTGGGCAACACCGTGCCCTGATCACCCTCCAGGTGTGCGGTGTCGAAATCGCCGTGCAGGCAGGACGAGACGTTCAGGTCGCGGATCTCGTGCCGGTCGGTGTCACGCACGATGCGCACCACCCGGTTCTCGGCCTTGCCGTAGCGGTGCGGTCCGAGGACGATCTTGCCGGTCAGTTCGGTCATGGTGGTCAGCTCCCGCGGTAGGTGGAATACGAATAGGGCGACAGGAGGAGCGGCACGTGGAAGTGGCTGCTGCCTTTCGGGATACGGAAGGTGATGGTCACCTCCGGATAGAAGGACGCGACTCCACGGCTCGAGAACCAGTCGCCGGTGGCGAAGGTCAGGTGGTAGGTGCCCTCGGGCAGCGCGTCGGTGAAACCGGTGAGGCGGCCGTCGTCGTCGGTGACGCCGGCGCCCAGCGAGGTTCCGTGCGTGTCGGTGAGGGTGACGTGCAACCCCACCGCGGGTGCACCGGCCGTCGCGTCGAGCACGTGGGTACTCAGGGTGTTCATGCGCGGCTCCCTGCGGTCTCGGTGACGATCCGTTCGAGGCGGAGTCGGGTGATCTCGGCGAGCGCCGCTCGCATCTCGGCCTTCTCGGTCTCCGGGTCGTTGCCGAGGCGACGTTCGAGGATCTCCAGCAGTTCCGATGCCGTGCGGCCGGCGGCGCGGACGAGGTAGACGTGCCCGAACCGTTCCTCGTATTCGCGGTTGCCGGCGGCGAGCCGGTCGAGGATGTCGGCGTCGGCCGTGGTGACGGCGGACTGCTCGCGGCGGGAAGCAGCGTGTTCGCTGCGTTCGCCGATGCGCGGGTGGCCGGCGAGGGCGTCGGCGAGGTCGTCACCGTCGAGGTTCTCGGCCGCGGCAGCGGCGGTGGTGAGCAGCACGGTGCGCGAACCGAACGGGCGCGCCGCGACGACGGAGTGCGCCCATGTCCGGCTCGAACAGCAGTCGAGCAACAGAGCGACGGCCTCGTCCTCGGGCATCGCATCGAACCGGGCCGTTGTGAGCTGCACGGACCCTCCTTTCGTCGGTGCATTCGATACTGTCCGGTGGGCGTGCGGCGGGGGAGGTGCAAGCGCTACAGAGTTCGGTTCGCCGCGGGTGCGTCGGTTGGATGATCGACCAACGAGGTGGTTGCGTCTCGAACGTTTTTCTGGAATAGTTCCAGTTATTGGATTTATTCCAGAAAAAGTGGCGACCCGGATGGGGTCGCAGGGGTTGAAGGAGTGATCACATGTTCACCGCCGACCGTCCTCGAGCAGTGACGCTTCCGCCGGTCGTGCTCGGCGGACTGCGGCCTCTCTACCGGCAGATGGTCCGCAACAACGTTCCGGCCGCATCGTTCGAGCACACCGCCGGACGGGCCGTCTTCGACGTCTGCCTGATCGCGGGGGAGCACGGTCCGCAGCTGCAGGTCCGCGCCCGCGACTTCGGGATCGACTTCACGCTCGCGATGACCACGCACTTCCGTATCGCGCCCGTGATGAGCGACGACCAGTACCGCGCACTGTGCTCGGTGCTCGCACCCGGCGCCGAACCGGCACCGGACGTCGTCCTCGACTTCCTGCAGCAGGTGGTCGTGCAGTCGCCCGCGGTGCTCGCGCGGACGCACACCTGCGCTGCTTGAGTCCGAATTTGCTCGTCCTGTGGACATGAGCACACGCTTCGGCAGCGTGTTTCTGTCCGCACGGTGCGCACATCCACCCGAACGCGAACGGCCCGGCAGGAATCCTGCCGGGCCGTTCGGGGTAGTGCGTCTACAGCGAGTCGGGTCTACAGACCGGGGCGCTTGCCGACCGTGAGCGTGACCTCGCCGGTGTGCGCGAAGAAGTCGTTGCCCTTGTCGTCGACGACGATGAAGGCAGGGAAGTCCTCGACCTCGATCTTCCAGACCGCTTCCATGCCGAGCTCTTCGTACTCGACGACCTCGACGTTCTTGATGCAGTCGAGCGCCAGGCGCGCGGCCGGGCCGCCGATCGAACCGAGGTAGAAGCCGCCGTACTTGTGGCAGGCGTCGGTGACCTGCTTCGAGCGGTTGCCCTTCGCGAGCATCACCATCGAGCCGCCGGCGGCCTGGAACTGGTCGACGTAGGAGTCCATGCGACCGGCCGTCGTCGGGCCGAACGAACCCGACGCGAGGCCCTCGGGGGTCTTCGCCGGACCGGCGTAGTAGACCGGGTGATCCTTCAGGTACTGCGGCATCTCCTCCCCGCGGTCGAGGCGCTCCTTGATCTTCGCGTGCGCGATGTCGCGCGCAACGACCAGCGGACCGGTGAGCGACAGGCGCGTCTTGACCGGGTGCTTGGACAGCTCGGCGAGGATCTCCGGCATCGGCCGGGTGAGGTCGATCTTGACCGCGGCGCCCTTGCCGGTGCCCGAGACCCCCGACGTCTCGGAGTCGAGCTGGCTGTCGGTGACCTCGGGCAGGAACCGACCGGGGTTGAACTCGAGCTGCTCGAGGAAGACACCCTCGGGGGTGATCTTGGCCTTGGCCTGGCGGTCGGCCGAGCAGGAGACGGCGATCGCGACGGGCAGCGACGCGCCGTGGCGCGGCAGGCGGACGACGCGGACGTCGTGGCAGAAGTACTTGCCACCGAACTGCGCGCCGATGCCGATCTTCTGGGTGAGCTCGAAGACCTTCTTCTCGAGTTCGAGATCGCGGAAGCCACGGCCGGTGATGGCACCCTCGGTGGGCAGCTCGTCGAGGTAGTGCGCCGAGGCGTACTTGGCCGTCTTGAGCGCGAACTCGGCGGAGGTGCCGCCGACGACGATCGCGAGGTGGTAGGGCGGGCACGCCGCGGTGCCGAGCGACCGGATCTTGGCCTCGAGGAACTGCATCATCGAGTCCGGGTTCAGGATGGCCTTCGTCTCCTGGTACAGGTACGACTTGTTGGCCGATCCGCCGCCCTTGGCCATGAACAGGAACTTGTAGGCGTTCTCGTGGCCCTTCGCGGTGTCCGCGTACAGCTCGATCTGCGCCGGCAGGTTGTTGCCCGTGTTCTTCTCGTCCCACATCGTCAGCGGGGCGTTCTGCGAGTACCGCAGGTTCAGCTTCGTGTACGCGTCGTACACACCGCGCGCGATGGACTCCTCGTCGTCGCCCGGAGTGAGTACCTGCTGGCCGCGCTTGCCCATGACGATGGCGGTGCCGGTGTCCTGGCACATGGGCAGCACGCCGCCGGCGGCGATGTTCGCGTTCTTCAGGAGGTCGAGCGCAACGAACTTGTCGTTGTTCGACGCCTCGGGGTCCTCGAGGATGCTCGCCAGCTGCTTCAGGTGATCCGTGCGCAGGTAATGAGAGATGTCGTGCAGCGCGGTCTCGGTGAGCAGGCGCAGGGCCTCGGGCTCCACCTTCAGGAAGGTGCGGCCGTCGGGTCCTTCGACGGTGGACACCCCCTCGGTGGTCAGCAACCGATACTCGGTGGGGTCTTCCCCGATCGGCAGCAGGTCCTCGTAGAGGAAGTCGGCCATTGTTTCTCCTGGAAGAGGGCTGATGATCGCCGTACACGTTAGCGGCGCCGACGCAAGGCCTTGACAACGGGGCATGTGACGGACTCGACCTGCAGACTGAATGTGACTTGCGTCTCGAGACTTTCGGCGGCGTGTTTATGTCGCCGACGACCGGAAATCCCGGAAGGAAGTCGAGGCCGGAGTGTTCGCCGTCACGGCGGCCGGCAGGCCCCGATCCGTACACTTGACCGGATGTTCGAGAGTTTCCGGAGGGATCGCACGTGACCGTAGAAATCGAACGGTTGCCCTCGCCCGAGACCGGACGCCTGCCGTCGCTGGCCTGGCTTCCCCGTTTCCACGCCTGGATCGATCTTGCCGTCGTGATCGCGGTGCTCGTCACCACCAACCTGATCGCCCACTTCACCACCGCGTGGGCGTCGATCGCGACCGTGCCGATCGCAGCATGCGTGCTGGTCGCGATGATGCGTCGACGCGGCATGCGCTGGTCGGAACTCGGACTCTCACCTCGGCACTGGAAGAAGGGGACGCTCTACTCGGTAGCAGCCGTGGCCCTCGTCCTGGCGGTCGTCGCGATCGGTATCGCCCTGCCGTTCACCAGGCAGTTCTTCCTCTCCGAGCGCTACGCCACGATCTCCGGTGCCCTCGTCGCCTCGATGATCATCATCCCGCTCCAGACCGTCATCCCCGAGGAACTCGCCTTCCGCGGGGTGCTCCACGGAACCCTCGAGCGGGTGTGGGGCGCACGCGGCGTCTTCGCCGCGGGATCCCTGCTGTTCGGCCTGTGGCACGTCGCCTCGTCGTTCGGTCTCACGGCGGGCAACGCCGGCCTCAGCGCCTTCCTCGGCGCCGGACTGCTCGCGCAGATCGCCGGCATCGTCGGCGCGGTAATCGCGACCGCCGCCGCGGGCTTCGTGTTCACGTGGCTGCGTCGTCGCAGCGGCAGCATCCTCGCGCCCATCGCGCTGCACTGGTCGCTCAACGGCGCCGGTGCCCTCGCTGCCGCGCTCGTCTGGCACGCCACACTCAACTGATGGCGCTGGCGGTCTGTCTCCTGTTCGACACCGAGACCGACCGCGCGATCCGGCGACTGTGGGGCCGGCTCGAGGAGAGCGGCATCCCGACCCTGCTCACCCACACGCACCGCAAGCACGTGCCGCACCTGTCGTACGCGGTACTGCGGACCTACGATCCACCCGCCGTCGTCTCGGCCCTCGAGAACATGCCCGACGGGGGACCCGTCCCGGTCTACATCGACACGCTCGGGCTGTTCCGGCGCGGCCGGGCGTCGCTCGTGCCTGCCCCCTCGACCGAACTCGTGCAGCGGCAGGACCGCGTCGTGCAGGTCGTGGAGACGACGGGAGCGGACCTGCACCGCTACTACGTCCCGGGACGCTGGACCCCGCACTGTTCGCTGAGTCCCCGAACCCGGCGCGAGGAACTCGACCGCCTGGGCGCGGTCGTCTACGACGTGCTGCCCATCGAAGCGACACTCGATCGCGCGGTGCTGATCGACACCGCCACCGGCGAGCACACGCCGCTACGGATGATCCCGTGAGGGAAACTCACTCCTCGGGGTTCTCCACCCACGGTCCGTACGGGGGTGGGCCCTCGCTCTGGATCTGCAGGCCGAAGTGCGGACAGTGCTTCCACACGTAGCCGTGCAGGACGTGTTCTTCCGACGTCGCGGTGTTCATCAGGACGAGGTCGCCGCTGGGGCGGTGTTCGAGGGCGAAGCCGGACTCCCGCTGATCGAGAACCCACCATTTCGCAGTGCTCATGTCGGTGTCCTCCGCATGATCCGCTCGGCAGACGCGCACCTCCCACGTTAGCGCGGAAACCGTTCGTGATCGGCCGATTCGGCGATCACGCTCCGCTCAGCGCCCGGGCCGTCGCCTCGTCGGCGGGATAGAACGCCTCGATCGCCAGTTCCGACACCGTCACGTCGAGCGGGGTCCCGAAGAGGGTCGTCGTGCTGAAGAACGACAACTCGCCGGCCTCGGTCCGCAACCGCATCGGCACGACCAGCGAATGCGGTTCGACCTCGTCGACCGGATCGTCGCAGGGATAACCGGCGAGTTCGTCGTACAGGCGCAGCAGGACGGGGTCGGCGGTCGCACCGATCTGGTGTTGCAGCCGGGCGAGCAGATGACCGCGCCACTGCCCGAGATCGACGATGCGCGGCGCCAGTCCCCGCGGGTGCAGGGTCAGGCGCAGCACGTTGATCGGCGGTTCCAGCAGTTCCGGAGCGCACCCCTCGACGAACACCCCGACGGCGTCGTTGGAATCGACCATCGTCCAGTGCCGGTCGACGACGAGTGCGGGAAAGGGGTGGTGCGACGACAGGATTCGCGTGATCGCGTCGGAGATCGCCGCCATCGGCAGGTCGCCGAGGTGATGCTCGGGGTAGACGGGCGCGTGGCTCGCCGCGACCAGGATGGTGTTGCGTTCGCGCAGCGGGATGTCCAGCCGGTCGCTCAGCTTCAGCACGGTCGCTCGTGACGGGCGGGACCGGCCGGTCTCGACGAAGCTGAGATGCCGCGACGAGATGCCGGCGGTGTGGGCCAGGGCGAGCTGGCTCAGGCCGCGGCGCTCGCGCCATGCCCGCAGCAGGGCTCCGGCGTGGGGAGTGTCGACCGTGGTCATGCACCCGACAGTAGAGCCGGCGGGGAACGGTCACCATTACTTCCGGGGTAATCGATTCCGTGCACGACGAGGCGCAGGGTGGTCCCCATGAACGCATACGCAGTGGCTCATCTCCGCAACGTCGACCTCAACGACGACATCGTCCGGTACATCGAGACCATCGACGACACCCTCGCCCCGTACGACGGACGCTTCCTCGTCCACGGCGTCGACCCCGAAGGGATGGAAGGCCCCTTCGAGGGGAACCTCGTGATCATCGAATTCCCCGACGTCGACCGTGCCCGATCCTGGTACGAATCCCCGGAGTACCAGGCGATCCTCCCGCTCCGCACCGAGAACTCCGAGGGATGGGCGGTCGTCGTGCAGGGCACACCGCCCGGCTACCGCGCCACACACTTCCTCGACAAGGTGTTCGGCGCTCAGCGGTAGTTCAGGACAGGATGCCGGCCGCCCGGGCCGGTTCGGCGTAGGCCCGCGCCAGCGACTCCACCGTCTCGTGGGCGTTCAACCCGCTCGGATTGGGCACCACCCACAGCGGGACGTCGTCGATCGTGTCGTCCTGCCGCCCGGCCTTCGCCTTGCGCCGGCCGAAGGCCGCGCGGTAGGCGGTGATGCCCGCGACCGCCACGGCACGAGGGCGGAACTCGGCCACCACGTTCGCCAGATGGCGCCCGCCCTCACGCAGTTCTTCGTCGGTGAGCTCGTCGGCGCGGGCCGTCGCGCGCGGCGCCAGGTTCGTGATGCCGACACCCCGCTCGAGCAGGTGATCGCGGTCGGCGTCGCTCATGCCGGACGACGCGTCGATCAGCCGATCGACGATGCCGGCGCGGAACAGGGCGGGGTAGAAGCGATTTCCGGGCCGTGCGAAGTGGGCTCCCGTTGCCGCGGTCCACAGTCCCGGATTGATGCCGACGAACAACAGGCGGCAACCGGGCGCGACGAGATCGGGGATCACCGCATCGCGGAAGGACTCGAGTTCGGCTCGTGTGAAACCCATCCACCCAAACTAGCCGGAGCGACGCTCAGTCCGGCGGGAGCCAGGCTCCGTGCAGGCCGGCCGGGACACGGATCGGCAGACGGACCCGCGCGATCGGGCCCGACGCCGGGTCGGTCTCGGGGAAGACGAGGAACCAGCTCGTCATGTCCGCCCGGTCGGTCGCGATCGCGCCCCAGTAGCCGCCCGAATCACCCGAGAGATAGGCCGGTTCGCCGGGGGAGAGGGTCTCGTGCGCCCAGACCGATTCGGTTCCGGACGCCACATCGAACCAGAAGAGCGAATCGGCCGCTCCCGCAGGGAGTTTCTGCGGCCTGCTGCGCCCGATGGTCGCGACGACGGAGTGGCCGAGGGTCATCGACCGATCATCGATGCGGGGGAACTCGATGTCGCGTTCGTGCAGAGTCGTGCGGGTGATCCCGTTGCGACCGATCACGGCGCGTCGTAGGACGGACCGGTTCGGACCCGTTTTCTCGGTCAACGCGCCCGGATACGCCCACTCCACGTAGTCGAGTGCGACGTCGCCGTCGGGCAGGTCGAACGCGTTGGCGGTGTGCCACATCCAGAAGGTGTCGGTCGAGAACCACCGCACCTCCCCGCCGTCGCGGGGGACGAGTGCGACACGCGTTCCGCGCTCCGGCTTCCAGTCGAGCGGCGATCCGCCGGAGAAGATCTGCGAGAGGTCGAACACGAGCGGGGCCAGGACCAGAACGACATAGGTCGGTGTCAGCGCCATGTCGTGGATCATCAACGGCCGGTCGACGCCGTCGATCGGGGTCGGCGCGCGCGTCACCGTCCCGTCCGGTGCGACCACCGACCAGGTCAGATACGGCGGGTCGAGCATGTAGCAGAAGGCGACCATCTCGCCGGTGTGCGGATCGATCTTCGGGTGCGCCGTCAGCCCGACCGGCAGGGTTCCGTCGAAGGTCTCGCGTCCGAGCGTCTCGAGGTCGGAACCCAGGGTGTACGGCGGTGACGCCTCGGCCATCGCCATGAGCCGCCCGCCGTGCCGGACGACGTTGATGTCCGGCAGCTCGCGCATGGTGTTCGCGAGGTCGGGCCCGACCTCCTCCTCGGGAGGGAAGTACGGATCGGTGATGCCGGCCCACAGCGCGCGGCCGGCCTTCTCCTCCGCGACGACCTGCGGGGTCCGCACGAACCGGTTCGTGTAGCGGGCGGTGCCCTCGGAGATCTGCACGCGATGGACCATGCCGTCGCCGTCGATCGGGTAGACGTAGTGGCCGATCGGGTCGAAGCGCGGATTGGGTCCGTTGCGGAGATAGCTTCCGTGCAGATCTGCGGGAAGTTCCCCGTCGACCTCCAGCTCGCGGACGTCCACTTCCTCGCGTTGAGGCGCGAACAGGCCACTGAGATGCGGATGGTGTGCCAGATCGACAGGCGCCGGACGTTGCATGGCGACTCGCTTCGGTGGAGGCGAAATTCTTCCGTGGGGAAATCGTAGGACCGGGAAGGGCGATCGGTTCGTGATTCGGCGCGCCCGATCCGGCACCCGCGGACAGGGGCCGTGCATCGGATAGGGTTGTTGCCTACGTGCAGGACCGATAGTGCGGCCGCACGGCCGCGACGTTAGGGGAAGGTGTGCAGCGCCGGAACGCGATCGGAAACTCCGTCCGGAACACCGGAGGTGGCGAGGCCACGTTGCCGCCGTACACGGATCTTCTCTGGCCGACCGTGCAGGCGGTGATCGAGCTCGGCGGATCCGGCGTCATCGAGGAGATCGATTCCGCCGTGATCGCCCGGACCGGACTGTCCGAGGAAGCACGGGCAGTACTCCACGGCGACGGCCCCGGAACGGAGATCGAATACCGGCTGGCCTGGGCCCGGACGTACCTCAAGGGCATGGGCCTGCTGTCGAACACCCGCCGCGGTGTGTGGAGCGTGACCGACCGCGGCCGCGCTGTGCGCGAGTCGGAGATCAAGCCCATGCAGGTCGCGTACACGGCCGAGAAGCGCCGCAAGCGCATGGTGCGGAACGTCTCGCAGGGCGCCCAGGTCGTGCCGCTCGCAGCCGCCCCCGAGGATCCCGAACTGTGGCGCGAACCGGTCCTCGGCGCCGTCGCCGACCTGTCGGAGGACGGTTTCGAACGGCTCGCCACCGCGGTGCTGCGCGCGGCCGGATTCACCACCCTGACGATTCCGGCGCCGGGCGGATCCCACGCCCCCGAGGGCCACGTCGAGGGCACCGGAGTCCTGCGCGTGTCGCTGCTGAGCTTCTCGGTGTTCTTCCGTTTCCTGCGGGCACCGGAGAAGGCGGGTGCCGACGTGGTCCGCGAGTTCCGCGCCGCAATGGTCGGGCGGGGCGAGAAGGGCCTGCTCGTCACCACCGGATCGTTCACCGAGGACGCACGCGCCGAAGCCCACCGGCACGGTGCCCCGCCGATCGATCTCGTCGACGGCGACGGGTTGTGCGATCTGCTCAAGGAGCACGGTCTCGGTGTCCGCTCCACGGTGCGGACGATCGAGGACGTCTCCCTGGTGCCGGCCTTCTTCGCCGAACTGTCCGGCCGCTGACCTCGTAGCGCCGTCGCGATATCGGCTGCCGCGACCTGTCGAATTCCCCGTGTGGCCGGTGGGACACCTGTGATTGTGATGCAATACGGCGGACGTACGGACGGCAATACGAAGGACAGGTGGCGATGACCTTTTCGCGGCGGGACATGTTGCGGTACGCGACGCTCGGATCGGGCGTCGCGTTGATCTCTGCGCTCGGCGCGCCGGGCCTGGCCCAGGGACGCCCGGTGCTCGGGACGATCATCGACTACTCGGCCGCCGTGCCGTCGCCCTCGTCGATCCGCGCCGCCGGCCATATCGGCGCCATCCGGTACGTGTCCGACGCGCGGCCCGACGCGGCGTGGATGCGCGCCAAGCCGCTCACCGGACGGGAAGCGGACGCGCTGGTCGACAGCGGCCTCGAAGTGGTCTCGTGCTACCAGTACGGCAAGGCCGAGACCGCCGACTGGCTCGGTGGTTACGAGGCCGGTCTGAAGCACGCCCGGCGCGGCCTCGACCTCCACTACGCGGCCGGTGGCCCGGAGAACCGGCCGATCTACGCCTCGATCGACGACAACCCGACCTTCGAGCAGTTCACGCTCCAGGTCGTGCCGTACCTGCTGGGCTGGCAGGAAGTGGTCGGCGCCGGAAATCTCGGTGTGTACGCCAACTCGCCGACCATCGACTGGGCGTCGGCGGTCTCCCTCGGGTCCTTCTACTGGCAGCACGACTGGGGCACGCCCAAGGGGTACGTGCATCCGCGGGCGAACCTGCACCAGATCCCGGGCGAGGTCCGGATCGACGGCATCGGCGTCGACATCAACCACGTGCTCACGCCCGACTACGGCCAGTGGTCGCTTGCCGGCAGCGCACCGAGTTCCGCCCCGGGACTCCTGGGAAGTTAGCGCTCGGGTCGGGTCTCGTCGACGGGTCGCACGGAGCGGCCCGGCGGCGGGATGAGGATCGTGAAGACCAGCGCCACCACTGCCGCGCCCACCGCCACCAGGAAGCTGGCGCGGAACCCTTCCAGGGCGGGCACCACGGCGTCGCCGATGCGCTGGGTCATCGCCGCCAGCATCACACCTACCACCGCTGCGGCGCTCGTCGTGCCGATCGACCGCATCAGGGTGTTGAGGCTGTTGGCCGCGGCGGACTCGCGCAACGGCACGGCGCCCATGATGAGCGCGGGCATCGCGGCGTAGGCGAGACCCACACCGGCGCCGATGAGCATCGAGGCGCCGACGATGTGCCAGACCTCCTGGTACCGCACGTACGCCATCAGATAGCCGAGGCCCACCAGTACCGCGCCGCAACCGAGGGTCACGCGAGCCCCGAACCGCGTCGTGATGCGCGCCGAGACGGGGGACAGCGCCATCATGACGAGCCCCGCGGGAGCGAGCGCGATCCCGGCGGTGACCATCGTCTGCCCGAAACCGTAACCGGTCTCCGTCGGCGCCATCAGTAGCTGCGGGAACGCCAGGATGTTCGAGTACATCGAGAAGCCGAGTGCGACCGACGCGAGATTCGTCATGAGGATCGGCCGGCGGGCGGACAGCCGAAGGTCCACGAGCGGTCGCGGTATCCGCAGTTCGTACAGGCCCCAGCCGACGAACACCACGAGTGCCCCGGCGAGCATTCCGAGGGTGGCCGGGGCGGTCCATCCCCAGTCGTTGCCCTTGGTGACCGGCAGGAGCAACAACACGAGGGCGACGGAGAGCAACAGTGCCCCGGCGACGTCGAAGCGTCCCGGATTGCGTTGCGACGACTCGGGCACGACGAACAGGATCGCGGCGATCCCGATGAGTCCGAGGGCCAGCGAGGCGACGAAGAGCATATGCCAGTCGGTCGCCTGGGCGACGAAGGCCGCGGCGGGCAGGCCGATCGCGCCGCCGACACCCATCGTGGCGCTGATGGTGGCCATGGCGCCCGGGAGTCGCCGGGCGGGCAACTCGTCGCGCAGAATCGCGATACCGAGCGGGATCGCGCCCATCGCGGCGCCCTGTAGTGCCCGACCGACCACGAGCGGAACGAGGGTCGTCGCGAGCGCGCAGACCGCCGAACCGAGCACCATCAGCGACAGCGAGGCCAGCAGCATCCGGCGTTTGCCGAACATGTCGCCGAGGCGACCACTGATCGGAGTGACCACCGCGCCGGCGAGCAGAGTCGCCGTCACGGCCCAGGACGTGTTCTCGGGCGTCGCGCCGACGAGCACCGGCAACCGGGGGAGGAGCGGAACGATCAGGGTCTGCATGAGCGCGACGCTGATACCGACGGTCGCGAGGACCGGCACGATCCCGCGCGGGGCAGGAATCTCCCGGGTGGAGAGCGGTGTCTCTACGGCCATGCGGCTCCTCGGTCCGGGGCCGGGGTGACGCGGCCTACGACGACAATTTGTGCGCAATACGAACGACGCTGCCATCGTGTCTAACATGACGGGCCCGTCGATCCCTAGTGACCTTCCGCCTTCCGGTCCTGCGTGGTCGTTCGACCGGCTCCCGGTGTCAGGACTGACAGTGCTTGTCGGGCTCGGATTCGTCGACGGTGATCGAGAGCGGCGGATGCTCGTCGGGTGCGGAATGATCGCCCCGCCACGCCAGCAGCGACCAGCGCGACAGTCCGGACAGCGCCGAGCCGAGACTCGCGAACGACAGTGACGACAACGCCGAACCGAACGATCCGACGGAGCCGATGGACAGGACCGACCCGCAGCTACCGATCGACAGGATCGAGTACGAGGAACCGATCGACAGGATCGACCGCTCCGAGGCGATCGACAGGATCGAGCGGTGAGAGAGGAGCGAACGGCGGGAATTCACGGACGCGGCGCCGGCTCGGTGCCGCAGACGACGCTGCTTCGACGGGATGCGCGACGCGGGGAAGGCCATGCTCCGGTCTATCACGCCCGACAGCGACGGGGGAAGAGACGCGAAGGCCGCCGGGAGAAACTCCCCGGCGGCCTTCGGTACGTTCGACGTGATCTGCGTTCGACGTGATCAGGGCACGGCGACGAGACCCACGGTGGGCAGGAAGGTGCACGAACGCGGATCGGCGCCCTCGTCCTGCGTGGTGATTCCACCGGAGATCACGGCGAGGACCTGACCCGAACCGGTGTCGGCGATCGCGCTCAGCGTGGTCGGGCCGTCGGGGTTGATCTTCGCGTCGTTGGTGAGCGGCTGCGTTCCCGTGCGTCCGTTGGAGACGTTGACCCAGCTCAGGGTGAGCGGCTGCTGCTGTTCGCCGGCGGCGGGGGCGGTGCCCAGCGCGGTGAAGACGAAGCCGGTCTGGCCTGCGGCCGGTCCGGGAGGGGGAAGGTGGGACGGACCCGCGACCGCGAGGGCGGTGCCCACGGAGTCCTGGCTGTCGCCGATGCAACCCTTGCCGATCGTCGGGTAGAGGAACTGCGAGATCACCACGGCGCCGGGCTCGGGGATCTCGGGTCCGCCACCGCCGCTGCCGTCGAGGAAGGTGATGACGCGCTGGAGGGTGCTCTTCACGGACTCGGGGAGCTCGGAGTTCGCGAGCAGTTCCTTGGCCTGCGCCAGCAGGTCGTTCTTGCCGTCGGCCGCGTCGGCGACATCGGCGGGGCCTGCGGCCGCACCGATGATCGCGGGCGCGAGGGAAGCCAGGGCCTCGACCTCTTCGGGGTTCGCCCGGACCCCGGCGAGGAGGTCGGTCAACGACTCGACGGAAAGATCGGCGGGAATCTCGAACCGGGGCAGTTCGACGAGCCCTGCCAGATCCGGCAGCGCGGGTGGCGCCGGTTGCGCGACGGCCTGCGTAGGCACGGCCAATCCCGCGGTGGCGGCGAGTGCGCACAGCGTGAGCACCCGTCGCATTCCTCGAGTACGAAGCACTGTTCCCCATCCTTGTCGTTGAAGCATCCGGTTGTTCGGGACGAACGACCGGATGCTGACGGCTCGAGGGGACACTCTATGGACCCCCCGCACACGGGACAAGCCTGCCGTTTCGGAACGGCGCGCCCATCGCTGGTTCGGGATTCTAACCACGGGGTGTTCCGTCCCTCGGTTCCTGTCGAACATAACGCGTCCGACCTGAGAAGATTGTGACTGTAGATGAAATCGTTACGGGAGTGAACTCCGGTTCGTTTGCATGCCTATCGGAACGGTAATCTCCTTCGCCGGGTCCGGTTCACCGGACGGACGTTCGACGGGAGAGGCCGCACCGTAGTGCCACGAGGGTTTCCTTCGCACCGGATGTGGTGGTGCGCGGCGTTACTGGCGCTGTCCGTCGTCGTCCGGCTCGCCTGGGGATTCATCACTCCCAACGGCATGAACCTCGTCGACCTGCACGTCTACGTCGAGGGATCGGCCGCTCTGCTGCAGGGCGACCTCTACGGGTTCACCTATTCGGAGGACACCCCCGACTTCCCGCTGCCGTTCACCTATCCACCCTTCGCCGCCCTCGTCTTCCTGCCCCTGCACCTGATCCCGTTCGGGGTCCTGGGCGTGGCCTGGCAGCTGCTGACGGTCGCGGCGCTGTTCGCCGTCGTGTGGATCTCCCTCGAACTCGTCGTGGGCGCGCGGGCGCGGAACCGGTCGTGGATCGGTATCGCGATGCTGTGGACGGCTGCGGGCATATGGACCGAGCCGGTACGCACGACCCTCGACTACGGCCAGATCAACGTCTTCCTCGTCCTCGGCGTGATGCTCGCGGCCCGCAGTTCCCGATGGTGGCTGTCGGGTGGACTCGTCGGCGTACTCGCCGGGATCAAGCTCACGCCCGCCATCACCGGGCTCTACTTCCTCGCGCAGAGGCGCTGGCGGGAGGTGGTGTTCTCCGCGGTCGTCTTCGTAGGGACCGTCCTGGTGAGCCTGCTGGTGCTCGGCTCCCAGGCCGCCACCTACTTCGGGTCTCTCTTCGGCGACGCGGACCGGATCGGACCTGTCGTCTCGGTGTGGAACCAGTCGCTGCGCGGAGCGCTGGGTCGTCTCGCGGGTGAGGACGTCGGGCTCGGTCCGGTGTGGCTGGTCGGCGTCGTCGTCTGCGCGGTCCTCGCGTTCGCGGCGTGGCGGTCGCTGGGACCGCTGCCCGACGGAACGCACGACCGTCTCGGCACGCTGCTGATCGTGCAGCTGTTCGGTCTGCTCGTCTCGCCCATCTCGTGGGTCCACCACTGGGTGTGGGTCGTCCCGTTGCTGCTGTGGCTCGTCTACGGGCCACTCGTGCGGTCGCTCGGAGCCCGCATCGTGGCCGCGTGCTGGGCCGCGGTCACGCTGATCGGCGTTCCGTGGGTGCTGAGTACGGCGCAGAACTCGATCTGGGACGTCGAACGTCCCGCTCCGCTCGCCTGGCTCGGCGCCGTCAACGTGGTCGGTGTCCTCGCCGTCTACGTCGTCGTGATCCTCGCCGCCCGGGGACGCGAGGAGCAGGACGAACGGGCGACTACAGACCCGAGCGCCGTGCCTCCTCGTCGATCCGACGCGCAAGAGCCGGATCCGACTCCGTGATGCCACCGGCGGAATGTGTGCTCAACGCGAAGGTCACCTTCCGCCACCTGATGTCGATGTCCGGATGGTGATTCGCCTCCTCGGCGACGACGGCCACCCGGTCGACGAGCGCGATCGCGTCGGGGAAGGTGGGCGCCTCGATGGTGCGGACCAGCGACTGTCCCGCGCGGTGCCAGTGCGGCAACTCGGCGAGCGCGGCGTCGATCTCTCCGTCCGTCAGCAGCTGGGACATGACTCATTCTGGGACGATGCAGGTCATGTCTGCAAGCACATCGTCTGCGAGTACACCGGCGCCCGATGGGCACGTCGTGGCCGGCGCCGTCATCCGGGACCGACGCGTGCTGCTCGCCCAGCGCACGCGGCCCGTCGACCTCGCGGGCCTGTGGGAGTTGCCCGGCGGCAAGGCGGAACCGGGGGAGAGCGTGGAAGCGGCGCTCGTGCGGGAGCTGAGGGAAGAACTCGGTGTCGAGGTGCGCGGTGCGGAGCGGCTCGGGGTCGCGGTGCCGTTGGCCGGAGGCCGCGAGTTGTGTGCCTACAGGGTCGAACTCGTCTCGGGTGATCCCGAGCCGCTGGACCATGCGGCGTTGCGGTGGGTCGACGCGGACGAACTCGAGCAGGTCGATCTCGTGCCGGCCGATCGTGCGTGGATCCCGGACCTACGCGAACATCTGCGGCGCTGAGGTCATACGGCGCATGCCTTGTGGTCAGGCGGCGCGTGCCTTGTCGAGATACTTGCGCAGTTCCTTCTTGCTCAGGCCGTCGTTCTCGACCTTCCTCATGCGCATGACGACGACGGGGCATTTGAGGCACCGCGTCTTCTTACGGCAGCACTTCTTCTTCGGCTTCAGGCCTGCGACCTTGCTCGCCTTCACCTTCCCCATAACGTTCCGCCTGCCTTCCACGGTCCTGCGTGCGGCGAATCCACCGGCGGGCGAAGGTTAGCATCCCCTTACTTGTGAGCCAAGGGGTGCATGTGGTGCCGGATTCGGTGCTTACGTCTCCCGTGGGAGTGTCGAGCGTCACCCCGATCGTCGCCGACCTGCGGGTATCGGATGAGGTAGAAGCGGCGACCGACAAACGGCCTGTAAAGTGTATTGACGGCCGCAGTGCCTGCACGCCGAGAATCGGACGGGGCAGGTAGCTCGCAATCTCGCGTCGCGGCCATCGAGACGAACGCCGTACGGGCGAGGTGCCGACCGGGTCCAGTGCCGTGTGGCCGGACTACAGCCAGGAGAGCTATCGCGTGAGCACCGCTGATTTTCGGAACGTCGCCATCGTGGCGCACGTCGACCATGGAAAGACCACTCTCGTCGACGCCATGTTGCGCCAGTCGGGCGCGTTCGCCGAACGTGCGGAACTCGTCGACCGGGTCATGGACTCGGGCGACCTCGAGCGCGAGAAGGGCATCACCATTCTCGCGAAGAACACCGCGGTGCACCGTCACCACCCGGACGGCACCGTCACTGTCATCAACGTCATCGACACCCCCGGCCACGCCGACTTCGGCGGTGAGGTCGAACGCGGCCTGTCCATGGTCGACGGCGTCGTCCTGCTGGTCGACTCCTCCGAGGGCCCGCTGCCGCAGACCCGCTTCGTGCTCCGCAAGGCGCTCGCCGCGTCGCTGCCGGTGATCCTCGTGGTCAACAAGACCGACCGCCCGGACGCCCGCATCGCCGAGGTCGTCGAGGAGAGCCAGACCCTGCTGCTCGACCTCGCGTCCGACCTCGACGACGAGGCCGCGGAAGCTGCCGAGCTCGCTCTCGAGCTGCCCGTCCTCTACGCCTCCGGTCGTGAGGGCAAGGCGTCGAAGAAGCAGCCCGAGAACGGCCAGGTCCCCGACGCCGAGAACCTCGACGAGCTCTTCGAGGTCCTCATGGAGTGCATCCCCGCACCCAAGGGTGATCCGTCGGCGCCGCTGCAGGCGCACGTCACCAACCTCGACGCCTCCGAGTTCCTCGGTCGTCTCGCGCTGCTGCGCATCCACCAGGGTGAGCTGCGCAAGGGCCAGACCGTCGCGTGGATGCACGCCGACGGCGTCAAGAACGTCAAGATCACCGAGCTGCTCAAGACCGTCGGTGTCGAGCGGCAGCCGGGCGAGGTCGCGGTCGCCGGCGACATCGTCGCCGTGGCCGGTATCCCGGAGATCATGATCGGCGACACGCTCGCCGATCCGGAGAACCCGGTGGCGCTGCCGCGCATCACCGTCGACGAGCCGGCCATCTCGATGGTCATCGGCACCAACACCTCGCCGCTCGTCGGCCGGGTCAAGGGCCACAAGCTCACCGCCCGCATGGTGAAGACGCGGCTCGACTCCGAGCTCGTCGGCAACGTCTCGCTGCGCGTCCTCGACATCGGACGCCCCGACGCGTGGGAGGTGCAGGGCCGAGGCGAACTCGCCCTCGCCATCCTCGTCGAGCAGATGCGCCGTGAAGGCTTCGAGCTGACCGTCGGCAAGCCGCAGGTGGTCACCCGCACCATCGACGGCAAGCTGCACGAGCCCTACGAGGAGCTGACCATCGACAGCCCCGAGGAGCACCTCGGCGCCATCACCCAGCTGCTCGCGAACCGCAAGGGCAAGATGGTCCAGATGACCAACCAGGGCACCGGTTGGGTTCGTATGGAGTTCATCATCCCGTCGCGCGGTCTGATCGGTTTCCGTACCGACTTCCTCACGGAGACCCGCGGCACCGGCATCTCGAACGCCATCTTCCACGGTTACGCGCCGTGGGCCGGCGAGATCCGCGCCCGCCACACGGGTTCGCTCGTCTCCGACCGTGCCGGTTCGGTCACCCCGTTCGCGATGATCCAGCTCGCCGACCGCGGCACCTTCTTCGTCGAACCGGGCAGCGACACCTACGAGGGCCACGTCGTGGGCATCAACCCGCGCGCCGAGGACCTCGACATCAACGTCACCCGCGAGAAGAAGCTCACCAACATGCGCTCTTCGACCGCCGACGTGATGGAGACCCTCGCCAAGCCGATCGAGCTGACCCTCGAGGCAGCGCTCGAGTTCTGTGCTGCGGACGAGTGCGTCGAGGTCACGCCGGAGGACGTGCGCGTGCGCAAGCTGCACCTCTCGCAGACCGACCGTGCGCGTGCGCGGTCGCGGGAGAAGGCCCGTAACAAGTAGTCCAGGTGTGGGGTGGCCCCGGCGAGCGCATGCTGGCCGGGGCCACCCACGTACCACCTGCCTCACGGAAGGAGCCCGAGTGTCGCGTACGCGCGCTCGTCGCCGACTGATCGGGGCGACGGCCGGCCTGGCCGTGGCTGCGCTGGTCCTCACCGGTTGCACCGCCGACCCGCCGCCGCCCATCGAGCAGACGGAGCCGACCACGACCCCGGCTCCCGCTCCGAAGCGCAGCACGGTGGTGGTCGCGATCGACGAGGTCGGTTCGGGCTTCAACCCCCACCTGCTCGCAGACCAGTCGCCCGTCGCGAACGCCGTCGCCGAACTCGTCCTCCCGAGTGCCTTCCGAGCCGTGCCCGATCCGGAGAATCCCGCTGCAGCACTGTGGGTTCCGGACGACTCGCTGCTGCTGTCCGCCGAGGTCACCGACGAGGCGCCGTTCACCATCACCTACCGCCTGCGCGACGAGGCCCAGTGGTCGGACGGAGCGCCGATCGCTGCCGAGGACTTCCGGTATCTGTGGCGGCAGATGGTCACCCAGCCCGGCGTGGTCGATCCCGCCGGCTACCGCCTCATCGACGACATCCGATCGTCGGGCGGAGGCAAGACCGTCACCGTCACCCTGCGCGAGCCGTATCCGGCCTGGCGCGAACTGTTCACGAATCTCCTGCCCGCGCACCTGGTCAAGGACACTCCGGGTGGCTTTTCCACCGGCCTGTCCGAGACGATTCCCGTGTCCGGCGCGCGATTCCACGTCGACAACGTCGACCGAGGGCGCGCCGAGGTGCTGCTCGAACGCAACGACCGGTTCTGGGGCACCCCGGCCGGACCCGACGAACTGATCATGCGCCGCGCCGGCACCGACGCCCAGGTGACCGAATCGGTGCGCAGCGACGACGCCCAGGTGGTCCAGAGCGCGGGCGGGGTCGCTCTCGAGGCGCAGCTCGCCGCCGTGCCGGGTGTGCGGACCGGCGTCCAGCTCCAGCCGCGCACCCTCGAGCTGACCCTCAACACACGCACCGCCGAACTCGCCGACCCCGGAGTCCGACGAGGCGTTATCGACCTGCTCGATCCCGAGCTGCTCGGGCTCGTCGCGACGGCCGACAGCACCGAGGTCGTGCGAGCCCGTGCCCAGGTGCTCGCGCCGTCCGATCCGGGATACACCGACACGATGCCGGCGCGTCTGCCCCGGGAGCAGGCCCTCGGACGTCTCGCCGAGGCCGGATATCTGCCCGTCCCGCCTGCCGTGCCCCCGGTGCCGGCAGACCCTGACGCACCCGGCCCCGAAGCACCGGAGGCCGCTGCACCGGAGACCGAGGCATCCGAGACGGGGGCATCCGAGACGGGGGCATCCGAGACGGCGGCGCCGACGAGCGCGACTCCCGGACCGAGAACCCCCGACGGACCGGCCCTGCCCGAGGGCACCCTGGCCCGGGCCGGCGTGCCGTTGACGCTGGTCGTGGGCGTGCCGGAGGGCGACGAGACCGCCCGCGCCGTCGCACGCACCGCCGTCGACCTGTGGCGTGGCGCCGGGATCGATGCGTCGGTCGACGCACTGCCTCCCGACGAGCTGTACGGCGAAGCCCTCGTCGAGGGCAGTGTGCACGCGGTCGTCGGCTGGATGCGTGCCGGTGGAGACCCTGCCACCGCCGCGCTGTCCCGATTCGGATGCGTCCCGGTGGCCGCAGCACCCACGGCAGCGGGGGAGGATCTGCCGACCGCGCCCGGGCCCGACCTGCCGGCGCAGCCCGACGCCGCCGGGACGACGGAGGCTGCCCGACCCTCGGACTCCGCGACCACCACGCTCGACGAGGACGACGTCGAGGAACGTGAGGACGCGCTCGCAGCGCAACTCGAGGCTCCGAGCAACCTCTCGGGAGCGTGCGATCCGGGTCTCGAACCCGATCTGCTGGCAGCGCTGAACGGCACCACCGACCCGGCGAAGGTCGTCGCCGACGCGCAGGCCAGGCTGTGGGATCTCGCGGTGAATCTGCCGATCCTGCAGGACCGGGCCGTTGTCGCCGCCGGTCCGGGCGTCGAGAACGTCTCGCTGACAGCCGCTGTCGCCACCGGTATTCTCGGCGACGCCCATCTGTGGGGAAGGACCACACCGTGACCGATGCTCCGGGAGCTCTCCCCGACGTTGCGGATCGACGACTTCTGCTCGTCCACGCCCATCCCGACGACGAGACCCTCACGACCGGCGGCACCATCGCCCGGTACGTCGCCGAGGGCGCCGAGGTCACCGTCGTGACCTGCACGCTCGGCGAGGAGGGCGAAGTGATCGGCGACGAGTGGGCCCAGCTCACCGCCGACCGCGCCGATCAGCTCGGCGGATACCGCATCCTCGAACTCACCCGGGCGCTCGACGCGCTCGGCGTCGACCGACCGCGTTTCCTCGGCGGTGCCGGGCACTGGCGCGACTCCGGGATGGCGGGCACACCGTCCGCCGACAATCCTCGTGCCTGGGTCAACGCCGACCACGATGAGGCGGTCGAAGCGCTCGTCGCCGTGATCCGCGAGACGCGTCCGCACGTGGTCGTCACCTACGACCCGTTCGGTGGCTACGGGCATCCCGACCACATCGCGGTACACGAACGGGTGACCGCGGCCGTCGAAGCGGCCGGCACCGAGGACTATCCGTCCGCCGGGGCGGCGTGGACCCCCGCGAAGGTGTACTGGACCGTCACCGAACGATCCGCGCTCGAACGCGGCATCGCCGCCATGGGCACGCTGCCCGAGGGCTGGCGCCGACCGGATGCCGGCGAACTGCCGAGCGTGCCCGACGACGAGGTCACCACCGTCGTCGACGTCCGCTCGGTTCTCGACGCGAAGCGGACCGCGATGGCCGCGCACGCGACCCAGGTGCTGGTCGCGGAGGACGGCGAGCAGTTCGTGCTCTCCAACCTCGTCGCCCAGCCCGTCTTCGACCAGGAGCACTTCGTGCTCGTGCGCGGGCAGCTCGGCCTGACCGACTCCACGGGACGAGAGGACGACCTCTTCTCCGGCATCGGCTAGTGTGATCCGAGTCATCAACGAGGCTGTGGGTGGTTCGCGTCACCCGGCCTCGCGCATCACGCAGGCACACCGTGCAGGGGGTTGTCGATGTACAACTGGTCCGTCCAGAACCAGATCGTCGCGTTCGTGGATTCGTTGAGGCCGTACGCCGACGAGATCCGGGCCGACTACTGGCACGCCCTGTACTCCTTCGCCGACCAGCAGAGCGCGCTGCTCACGATGCTCGGATACCCGCCGGTTCCCTGACGTCCCGTGCGCGGGTGGCGGATGGTTCCGCGGACCCCGGTTGCGCTCGGGCGCGTCCGGTAGCGCACCATCGAAGCATGACGGTCGATCCAGCAACCGCTGCACCCCTCGCGTCACCGGCGGACATCCAGCCCCGCCGGGGGCTCGTCGCGCTGCTCGTGCTCGACGGTGCGCTGTGCGCCCTGTTGTCGGTCTTCTATCTCGGCGTGTACATCGCCGGGGTGCCCTTCCCGATCACCATCCTGCTGGCCGGCGTCGTCAACCTGCTCCTCGTGATGGCGGTTCGCGCCGAGACCGGATCCCTGCGCAGCGCGGCTCTGCCGCTGCTGGCCTGGGCCGTCGTCTTCCTCGTCTGCCTCGTGGGTGGGCCGGGCGGCGACCAGCTCGCGCTCGGCGACTGGCGGACCCTGCTGCTGCCCGTGGCCGCGCTCGCCCCCGCCGGCGGGTACCTGTTCTCGGCTCGCATCAAGGAGATCACCCGGGCAGTGGGAGGGACGCAGCCCGCGCCGCGTCCCTGAGCACCTCGGTCACCATCTCCTTCGTCAACCGACCGGTGAAGGTGTTCTGCTGGCTGACGTGATAGCAACCGAACAGGTGCAGCGGGTGCTCCCGTGCCTCGGTGGAGGCCAGCAGCGCATGCGCGCCGTGCCCGAACTTCGGGCGGGGAACCGGGATCGTCCACCCCGCCGCCGACAGGACCGGTAGCAGCGCCTGCCACCCGAATCCGCCGAGCACGACGACCGACCGCAAGGTGGGGGAGAGCAGGTCCAGTTCCTGTTCGAGCCAGTGCCGGCAGGTGTCGCGTTCGACGACCGTGGGGCGATTGGCCGGTGGCGCGCAGTGCACCGGCGACGTGATGCGCGTGCCGAACAGCTCGAGGCCGTCGCCGATGTGCGTCGCGGTCGGTTGCGACGCGAGTCCCGCGTCGTACAGGGCCGCGTACAGCACGTCACCCGACCGGTCTCCTGTGAACATCCGTCCCGTGCGGTTCCCGCCGTGCGCGGCAGGCGCCAGCCCGACGATCAGCAGCGACGCATCGGCCGGGCCGAAGCCGGGGACGGGCCGGCCCCAGTACTCCTCGTCGCGGAAGGCTGCTCGTTTCTCCCGCGCGACCTGCTCACGCCATGCGACCAGCCGCGGACACGCGTGGCAGTCGACGAGTGCGTCGTCGAGTTCGGCCAGCGTCGCCGGGGGAGTGCCGTGCAGGGGGCCTTTGCCGGAAGAGGGCTTCATCGGTCGATCCATGCTTCTCCCATACCCGATGTGACCTCTTGGACAAGCGCCCACGCCTCGTCCACGGGGATGTCGATCACCTCGTAGCGTCCCGCACCCGCCGGGGTCGCCGCGACGACGGTTGCGAGACCCGCACGGCGCTGGAAGAAGGTCTGCCGCACCGTCCAGCCGATCACACCGTCCGCGTCGAGGCAGATGCGCTGCCGATCGATCGAGCCGCTGCGGGCGACGAGATGCCCGTCGACGACGGCGTGGCCGAGACCCCGGTAGCGGTCCTGCGCCAGCGCGCACGCCCCCGCGACCAGCACCACGACCACCGTGGCGATCACAGCGAACGGCACGTGCCGGTCGGTGACGGTCAGGGCGACGAGCCCGGCGGCGACCACGACGGCCACCGGCCACAGCGTCCGCGTGTAACGGCGACGACGGGCACGGGGGCCGTGGCTGCGCAGCGGAACCTCGAGTGGCAGCCGTCCGGTGAGCACCTCGGCCGCGACCCGCCGGACCTCCTCGTCGGGTGCCGACGGCAGGACCAGCGACGAACCGCCCTGCTGCGCGGTCCTGCCCGTCATGACGGCGTCGAGCCGTGCGGCGCCGACGAGTCGCAGCGCCAGCGGTTCGTGCAGCGCGACCCCGCGCAGCCGCGCCCGGTCGAGGGTGGTGTGACGGGTGGTGAGCAGGCCGTGCGCGATGCGCAGGACCCGGTGGTCGTCGGTCACCCGCAGATCGCCGTAGAGCAGCAGATACCGCACGCACGCGGCCGGGCTGGCGACGAGCACGACGACCAGCACGAGGATCACGAGCGCGACCACCAGGCCGAGGTCCTCCGCGGTCTCCACCGCGCGGCGGACGACCTGCGATTCGGCGATCCACCGGCCGAGCCCGAACTGGAAGGCGGCACCGGCGATGGCCGCGACGGCGAGCAGTCCCGTCGTGGAGAACGGCGCGTAGCGCACCCAGGCCGGGTCGAATCGTGCCAGCTGACGCTCGGTGACGGCAGCAGTCGAGGTCGTCTCGGCCGGCATGTCGTCCTGCTGCCCGCCCCTCAGGAGAACGGCACGGAGCTCGGGGACTGCTGCGATCGGGAGGCCGTTGAGTTCGAACCGGTTGCGATCGGCGCCCCCGCTCTGGCCCGTGCCGATCTTCACGACCGCGAGGCCCAGCACGCGATGCAGGAGGCGTTGCTCGACGTCCACCGACCGGATGCGGCTGCGGGGGATCGACAACTCGCGTCGTTGCAGCAGGCCGCGGCGGAGTTCGACGTGCTGCGGTCCCACGCGGTAGGTGGTGGTGAACCAGCGCAGCAGACCGACCAGCACGAGCACGCCCGTCGCTGCGAGGCCCCACACAGGATTGCCGCTGGTGGTCCCGATGACGAACGAGCCGGCGAGGACGGGCAGCAGGCGCAGGATCTCCTCGATCGGGTGGATCAGCAGCATCCGGCGATCGAGGCGCGACCACGGCACCTCCTCGTCCGTGCCGGTCCCGGGTGCGACGGCCTCGTTCATGTCGCGTCCGCCTCCGAGCTTGCGGCGAGCGTGGTCAGACGGGCGACGGTCTCGTCGGCGACCCGGCTGTCGAGCCCGACGATCTCCACCGCACCCGCCGCTGAGGCGGTGGTGACGGTGACGGTGGTCAGGTCGAGCCACCGGTCGAGCGGACCCCGCTCGGTGTCGACGGTCTGGATCCGGGAGATCGGTGCGATGCGGTGTTCCTGCGTCCACCAGCCCGAACGCGTGTAGACCGCGGTCTCGTCCATCTCCCAGCGATGGACGCGGTATCGCCAGACCGGCACCACCGCGACGTGGAGTCCACCGAGCACGACGGTCGCCGCCGCGGCGGCGATGTGCCATCCCGCGCCCACCGGCGCGACGAGCGCCCACACGACCTGCGCGACGACCAGCGGCAGCCACATCGAGGCCGCGCTCACGGCCCACAGCACACGCGCCTTCGGGCTCGGCCGCCACGACGGCTCCCTCATCACCACACCCGTCACCGCGGCACCGTCGGCCGGCCCCGCCGGCGTGCTCTCGGCCGGCCTCGCCGATGTGTCCTCGACCGGCCCCGCCGGTGCACCCTCGTCGTCCTCCACCCGCACCTCCTGCTCCATCGGGCCCCGTGTCCGGTTCCACGCTAGGCTGGGACCTGTAGAACCCGGCCCGGACTCGCCCGATCCGACCTCGCGATCGGGCCCTGTGAGGAGGAGATCGCAATGACGGAGTCGAATGCGCTCGACATCGAGATCCAGTCCGACAACGATTCCGAGGCCGACCGGCTCGAGCAGGCCACTCCCGTCTACGACGATCCTGCCGACGACCTGCCTTCGGATGTGCCCCTCGAGGCCGACCCGGCAGACACCTACGAGCAGTCCCGCGAAGTCCCGGCGGACGACGACTACCCGCGCGAATAGACCCCGAAGTGGCATGGGGGTGCTCGTAGGCGCATGATCGGGCGCATGACCGATTCCGCAGACGACACCCCGCAGTCCGCGATGCTCCCGACCCCCACCGTGCGTCCCGGCGCTGCGCACCGATCCGCGGCGACTCCCTCGGGAATGCGTCGAGCGCTGCGCCGGGCTCGCGACGGGGTCGCACTGAACGTGGACGAAGCGGCGGTCCTGCTGCAGGCCCGGGGCGCCGATCTCGAGGATCTCTGTGCGTCGGCGGCGCGGGTGCGCGATGCCGGCCTTCTCGCGGAGGGTCGACCCGGCACGGTCACCTACTCGCGCAAGGTCTTCGTCCCCATCACCCGGCTGTGCCGGGACCGATGCCACTACTGCACCTTCGTCACCGTCCCCGGTAAGCTCCGCGCCGAGGGTCACGGCATGTACCTCGAACCCGACGAGATCCTCGAGATCGCCCGTCAGGGAGCCGAACTGGGTTGCAAGGAAGCCCTGTTCACACTCGGCGACCGGCCCGAGGACCGGTGGCCCGAAGCGAAGCAGTGGCTCGACGAGCGCGGCTACGACTCCACCCTCGACTACGTGCGAGCGATGGCGATCCGCGTCCTCGAGGAGACCGGTCTGCTGCCGCACCTCAATCCCGGGGTGATGAGCTGGGCCGAGATCTCGCGGCTGAAGCCGGTCGCCCCGTCCATGGGCATGATGCTCGAGACCACCTCCGAACGGTTGTTCACCGAGAAGGGTCAGTGCCACTACGGCAGCCCCGACAAGGATCCGGCGGTGCGGCTGCGGGTGCTCACCGATGCGGGCCGACTCGCGGTGCCGTTCACCACCGGCATCCTCGTCGGCATCGGTGAGGACTTCACCGAGCGTGCCGAATCGATCCATGCGATCCGCAAGTCGCACAAGGCATTCGGTCACATTCAGGAAGTGATCGTCCAGAACTTCCGCGCCAAGGACGACACCGCGATGCGCGAGCACGACGACGCCGATCTCGACGAGTTCCTCGCCGCGATCGCCGTCGCCCGGCTCGTCCTCGGGCCGGGCATGCGCATCCAGGCCCCGCCGAATCTCGTCTCGCTCGACGAGTGCCGCGCGCTGCTCGGGGCGGGTGTCGACGACTGGGGTGGTGTCTCGCCGTTGACGCCCGATCACGTCAACCCCGAACGGCCCTGGCCGAATCTCGACACCCTGGCGCGCCTGAGCTCCGAGGCCGGCTTCGAGCTCACCGAGCGGATCGCCGCGCAGCCGAAGTACGTGCTCGCCGGGCAACCGTGGATCGATCCGCGCATCACCGCGCACGTGCACGCCCTCGCCGATCCGGCCACGGGCCTCGCGCGCGAGGTGATCCCGTCCGGACTGCCCTGGCAGGAGCCCGACATCGACTGGGAGTCGTCGGGCCGCGTGGATCTGAACTCCGAGATCGACGTGACCGGACGCAACACCGAGCACCGGTCCGATCTCGGGAGCGCCTTCGGTGACTGGGAGACCGTCCGCGAGCAGGTGCTCGAGCTGGGCGCCTCCGCACCGGTGCGGCTCGACAGCGACGTGCTCTCGGCGCTGCGCTCCGCGGAACGGGATCCGGGCGGTTGCACCGAAGCGGAGTACATCGCCCTCGCCAACGCCGACGGCGCCGGTCTCGAAGCGCTCGTGGCGCTCGCCGACCAGCTGCGCCGCGACACCGTCGGCGACGACGTCACCTACGTCGTCAACCGGAACATCAACTTCACCAACATCTGCTACACCGGCTGCCGGTTCTGCGCCTTCGCGCAGCGCAAGGGCGACGCCGACGCGTTCACCCTGTCGGCGAGCGAGGTCGCCGACCGCGCCTGGGAGGCGCACGTCGCCGGCGCCACCGAGGTGTGCATGCAGGGCGGCATCGACCCGGAACTGCCGGTGACCGGCTACGCCGATCTCGTCCGCGCCGTCAAGGCACGGGTGCCGTCGATGCACGTCCACGCCTTCTCGCCGATGGAGATCGTCAACGGTGTCGCGCGCAGTGGCACGTCGATCCGGGACTGGCTCACCGAACTGCGTAAGGCCGGGCTCGACACCATCCCGGGCACCGCCGCGGAGATCCTCGACGACGAGGTGCGGTGGGTGCTCACCAAGGGCAAGCTCCCGACCGCCGAGTGGATCGAGGTGGTGACCACCGCGCACGAGGTGGGCCTGCGCTCGAGCTCGACGATGATGTACGGGCACGTCGACCAGCCGCACCACTGGGTCGGCCACCTCGAGGTGATCCGTGGAATCCAGGACCGCACAGGCGGATTCACCGAGTTCGTGCTGCTGCCCTTCGTGCACCAGTCGTCGCCGTTGTATCTGGCCGGCGCGTCGCGTCCCGGCCCGACCATGCGCGACAACCGTGCCGCGCACGCCCTCGCGCGGGTCATGCTGCACGGCCGGATCGACAACATCCAGACCAGCTGGGTCAAGCTGGGCGTCGCCGGAACACAGGCCATGCTCGAGGGTGGGGCGAACGATCTCGGCGGCACGCTCATGGAGGAGACGATCTCGCGCATGGCGGGCTCGCAGCACGGCTCGGAGAAGACCGTCGCCGAACTGGTCGCGATCGCCGAGGGCATCGGGCGGCCGGCGCGCCGGCGGACCACCGCGTACACGCCGATCGAGCTTCCGGTCACCTCGGGCTGAGCCGCCACGGCGGCCGGCACTCCGAAGTAGGTAACCCTTACTCCCGAGGCCTACGGTGGGTCGGGGGATACTGGAGGACCGTGGGCGCCGAGGGTGCCCGCTCGGGCGAGACCGCGCAGGTCGGCGGGCTTACAGAGAGGCAGGGAGAACAGCAGTGACGTACACGATTGCGGAACCGTGCGTGGACGTGTTGGACAAGGCATGCATCGAGGAGTGCCCCGTCGACTGCATCTACGAGGGCGGTCGCATGCTGTACATCCACCCCGACGAGTGCGTCGACTGCGGTGCGTGCGAGCCCGTGTGCCCCGTCGAAGCGATCTTCTACGAGGACGACGTCCCGGACGAGTGGTCCGAGTACGTCAAGGCCAACGTCGACTTCTTCAACGATCTCGGCTCGCCCGGTGGCGCCGCGAAGCTCGGCAAGGTCGACTACGACCCGCCGTTCGTCAAGAACCTCCCTCCCATGGGCGAAGAGTGACGAACGGACCGGTGGAACTTTCGTGAGCACGCGTATCCGCCGTTCGGTGGCGAAGGGCCTGCCGGACTTCCCCTGGGACTCCCTGACCGACGCGAAGGCGAAGGCAGCGGCGCATCCCGACGGCATCGTCAACCTGTCGGTGGGCACACCGGTCGACCCGGTCGCCCCCGTGATCCGGGAGGCGCTCGTCTCCGTCGCGGAGGAGCCGGGTTATCCGACCACCCACGGCACCGCCGCACTTCGGCGGGCGGCCGTGGGTGCGCTCGAACGTCGCTACGGCATCACCGGTCTCGACGACTCGGCGATCCTGCCGGCGATCGGCACCAAGGAGATGATCGCCTGGCTGCCGTCGCTGCTCGGCCTCGGTGCCGACGATCTCGTCGTGATCCCCGAACTGGCGTACCCGACCTACGAGGTGGGCGGCCTGCTCGCCGGTGCCCGCATCATCCGCGCCGACGGGCTGACCCGCCTCGGCCCCGAGGTCGCGTCGCTGGTCTTCGTGAACTCGCCGTCGAACCCCACCGGCAAGGTGCTCGGACCCGACCACCTGCGCAAGGTCGTCGACTGGGCGCGCAGCCGCAACGCGATCGTCGTCTCCGACGAGTGCTATCTCGGGCTCACCTGGGAGGGTGAGGCCCTGTCGATCCTGCACCCGAGCGTGTGCGGGGGCGACCACACCAACCTCCTCGCGGTGCACTCGCTGTCGAAGACTTCGAATCTCGCGAGCTACCGGGCCGGTTTCGTCACCGGCGACGCCGACCTCGTCGCCGACCTGCTCGAGGTCCGCAAGCACTCCGGCATGATGCTGCCGCTGCCGATCCAGGCCGCGATGACCGCGGCACTGAACGACGACGAGCACGAGAACGCCCAGCGCGAGAAGTATCGCAAGCGTCGCGAGGTGCTCCTCGAGGCCGTGCGCGGCGCCGGCTTCACCGTCGACCATTCGGAGGCGGGCCTGTACCTGTGGGCGACGCGCGGTGAGGAATGCCGCGCGACCGTCGACTGGTTCGCCGAACGCGGCATCCTCATCGCGCCCGGTGAGTTCTACGGTCCCGGTGGTGTCCTGCACGTCCGGATCGCGCTCACCGCAACCGACGACGCCATCGACGCCGCCGCTGCCCGACTGCGTGGATAGAGCGCAGCCTCCGGCTCCGCTGGGCGGATAGTCGCAGCCACTGATGTGACAGCGTCGACGCACCGCCCGGCGAGCGGCTCGCCGGTAGATTGGCCCCGTGAGTTCGTCCGGTGAGGATCCGCTGCTGTGGGTGCTCTACGTCGCCGTGGTGGCCATCGCTGCGGTGAGCGCGTCGCGCTCCCACTCGGGAAGCTCCGCGCACGCGACGACGCGATCGTTCTGGTGGCCCCCACCCGTCGCGGCGACGATCCTGTGGTCGGTGGTCGCGGTGGCCTCACTCGCGCGGCTCGTCTTCCCCGGACTGCTCGACGTCTTCCGGCGGCAGCCGGTCCGCACCCGTGACCGGGGGGAGTGGTGGCGGGTCCTCACCGCCGGTCTGATCGAGGACGGCGGCGTGCTCCTCACCGTCGTGAACCTGCTGTTGCTCGCGGTGGTCGCCGTCGCGATCGTGCGGGTGTGGGGGTGGTACCGCGCACTCGGGTTGTTCCTGGTCGGCCAGGTGCTGTGGGGGTTGTTCACCACCTTCGTCTTTCCGTCCGACGGCGCGGGAACGACCGGCGCGACGCTCGCCTCGGCCGCGACCCTCGCGGGACTGTGGCCGGTCGTCGGAGCGACCCGCTCGCTGCTCGTCGCCTCCGCGGCGACCTTCCTTCTCGGTGTGGTCCTCGTGATCGCGGGCGACGCGCACGGCGTGGCCGTCCTCATCGGAATGCTGCTGGGCGCGGTCCTGGCCACTGTGCTTCCCCCGGCACATCTCGCGCGGACATCGATGTCCGCGGCGCGCGGCGACATCCACACCTGACCGCCACACCCGACCGCCTCCGCGAGGCTGCGGGAGCGATATGGAATCGTGGCTGCTGTGTCTGCACTGCTTCGTTCGCTGAACCCGCTGGCCGTCGCGCGCGGCGACGATCTCCCGGACGCCGTTCGTATCGACGGCCACACCTTCTCCCGCAGCGATCTGCTCGGCGCGGCCACCGCGGTCGCGGCGCGGGTGGCACGCGCCGATCGGGTGGCCGTGCTCGCCACTCCGAGCGCGACCACCGTCGTCGCCGTGACCGGTGCCCTGCTCGCCGGGACGACCGTGGTGCCGGTGCCGCCGGATTCGGGGCCCGCCGAACTCGCCCACATCCTGACGGATTCGGGTGCGCAGGCCTGGCTCGGTCCGGCGCCGGAGGTGCAGCATCCCGACGTTCCACAGCTGCCGAGCCTGCCGGTCCGCCTGCACGCCCGCGACTGGCACCACCTGCCCGAGCCGAACCCCGCGCGAATCGCGTTCGTGCTCTACACCTCCGGTACCACCGGCGCTCCGAAGGGTGTGCTGCTGAGCCGCCGGGCGATCGCCGCGGGCATCGACGCGCTCGCCGAGGCGTGGGCCTGGACCGAGCGCGACACGCTCGTCCACGGACTGCCGCTGTTCCACGTGCACGGACTCGTGCTCGGTGTGGTCGGGGCCCTGCGTGTGGGCAGCCGGCTGATCCACACGGGCAAGCCCACCCCGCAGGCCTACGCCGAAGCGCAGGGATCCCTCTACTTCGGGGTGCCGACGGTGTGGACACGCGTCGTCGAGGACGAGGACTCCGCCCGCGCGCTCAGCGGCGCGCGACTGCTCGTCTCGGGCAGCGCGCCGCTGCCGGTGCCGGTCTTCGAACGACTGCGTGAGCTCACGGGGCTGGTTCCGATCGAGCGCTACGGCATGAGCGAGACGATGCTGACCCTCAGCACGCGGGTCGACGGCGAGCGCCGTCCCGGCTGGGTCGGCACGCCGGTGGCCGGGGTCGAGACGCGACTGCGCGACGAGCAGGGCCGCGACGTGCCCCACGACGGGGAGAGCATCGGTGTCCTGCAGGTGCGTGGACCGATGCTCTTCGACGGCTACCTGAACAGGCCGGAGGCCACTGCGGCCGCGTGGACCGAGGACGGATGGTTCGTCACCGGCGACGTGGCGGCCGTCGACGAGGGTGGATTCCACCGCATCGTGGGTCGCGAGTCGACCGATCTGATCAAGACCGGCGGGTTCCGGGTCGGTGCGGGGGAGATCGAGACCGTTCTGCTCGGCCATCCCGCTGTGCGGGAGGTGGCCGTGGTGGGCCTGCCCGACGACGACCTCGGTCAGCGGATCGTCGCGTTCGTGGTGCCCGCCGCCGACGGCTCGGAGGTCGACGAATCGGAACTGATCGACCTTGTCGCACAACAGCTCTCCGTGCACAAGCGGCCCCGGGAGGTGCGTGTGGTGAGCGACCTTCCGCGCAACGCGATGGGCAAGGTGCAGAAGAAGAAACTGGGCTGACAGGGTCGGTGGGGGAGCGCCCGCGGGCAATTCCTGTTACCGGAACTTCGTGGAAAATCGGTCACAGGGGTTGCATGTGTCACACTGCGAGGCGGATTCTCTACTGCACCGTATGTAGATCTACTCACTTCGATGGGGGTTCGAGGGATGTCTGTAACGGATCAGGTCCGGTTGCCCGGGCACGACCGTCGGGGGGACGGTGAGAACGCTCCGCTCTTCGTGGTGGACGGGAAGCCCGCGTCCGTTCCGCTGCGCGATCTGCCGGCCGTGGCCCGCAAACTCGTGGCGCACTTCGCCGACAACGTGGCTCCGTGTTCGCTCCGACCGGGGGAATCACTGCGCGGCGACGTCACCGAGGTCACCGTGCGCTGCCTGCGCATCGCAATTCATCTCCTCGACTCCGGAGAACTGCCGTCCGACGCGGAGCTCGCCGACCTGCGCAGCAGCGCCGCGCAGTGGGCCCGCGCCGGGTTCCGGCTCGAGTACATGCTCCGGATCTACCACGAAGGCATCCGCCTCGGTTGGGAGCTGGTCACCGATCGGGCCCGGGAGGGCGACGTCTCCTCCGTCGCCGACGCGTCCCGCCTGTGGATGGCCCTGCTCGAGAAGGTCACCGTCGCCGCGACCACCGGTTTCGTCGCCGAACTCGACGCCATCCGCCGCGAACGCGACGTCGCCGCGCAGGAACTGGTCACCGCGCTGCTGAGCGGGCAGGACGCCGCGGCGGTCGCGCAGCGCTCCGGGCTGGTGCTCGCCGACACCTACACCGTGCTCGCGGTCTCGCTCACCCGGCATCCCGACGAACGCAATCCGCACGTGCGGCCGGAGGTCGTCGCGCGGCGCACCCTGCGGCGGGTCGAGACCGAACTCGAAGCGATCTGCGAGGGTCGCCATCTCGCGATGCTCGGTCCCGAGGGCGGCACCGTCCTGCTCCCCGAATCACCCACGACCGAGGCGATCGAAGAGTTCCGGCAGCGCATCGAGACCGTCGCGGGGGTGTCCGTCACGATCGCTCTCGTCCACGCTCCCGTCCGGGAGGTGCCCACCGCCGCGAAGCAGGCCCACGAGCTGCTCGATCTCGTGCGACGGCTCGGCCGTCCGGTCGGGGCCTACGGCATGAAGGATCTGGCCCTCGAATACCAGCTCACCCGGCCCGGACCGGCACGCCGCCACCTCGCGCGCGTACTCGACCCACTCGACGAATCACCCGAACTCGTCGAGACGCTGGAAACGCACATCGCCCACGACCTCAGTCGTCAGCTCACGGCCAAGACCTTGCACGTCCACGCGAACACCGTCGACTACCGGCTCAAGCGGGTCGCGCAACTCACCGGCTTCGACCCCACCCGGCCCTCCGGTCTGCGGCAACTGCAGGCGGCGCTGATCGCTCGACGACTCGAACTGGAGAGCTCCGAACAGGGCTGATATCGCACCGGATTCGGCTTCCCGAGGTCTGTCGGTCTATATCATCGGTCTCGGGCGACCGAGGGGCGTCACCCGGAGTGAACGCGAGGGGGCCGACGCATGGCGGGGGAATCCGAACCGTCCGAGTCGGATCCGCCGAGCCGTCGTGGCGGCGCGCGTGGGGGTGCACGGCCGGACAGGAGTCGGCAGGGCAGGGGTCGTGCGCGCTGGCTCGTCGTTGCCGCGATCCTCGTCCTCGCGGCCGGATCCGTCGCCTTCCTCGTCGTGGAGGGGCAGAGCGGGTGCGACGACTCCGAGCACTACACCGTGGCGGTCACCGCGGACCTCGCACCCGTGATCGAGGAGATCGCGGTATCCGGATGCACCGAATTCGAGGTCGTCGAACAGGAACCGGGCGAGGTGTCGGCGCGACTGGCGACCGACGACGTTCCCGACCTGTGGCTCCCGGCGGGCGGTTGGTGGGCGTCGTGGGCGGGTGAGACCGCTACCGGCCCGGTGCGCACGGTGTCGACCCCTCTCGCCACCACGCCGCTCGTGATCGCGGGCGCGCCGGGCACCGTCGAACCGGCGGCCGACTGGCAGGAGGCCCTGTCCGATCCGGATCTCGTCTTCGGCAACCCACTGCGCTCCGGCCCGGCGGCGGGAGCCATCCGCGCGGTGCTGGCGGAGGCCGCCGACGACCCCGTCGCGATGGGCACCGTCCGTCCCGTCATGGCGCCGCTCGCCGAGCGGGAGGGGGTCCGCGACGAGGAGGTGCCCACCGGATCGACGCTGCTCGAGGAGACCGTCGCGAACGGCGGGACGGTGGTGAGCACCGAACAGCAGGTCGAGGCCTATCGCAGCGTCCACGAACGCGAACTGGGCATCGAGGTACCCGCCACCGGGACGCTGCTCGTGGACTATCCGGTGATCGTGACCGCGCGGGGGGAGAGACACGACGCCGCGGCGGCCGCCGCGACCGCGCTGACCGACGCGCTGCACACCTCCGAAGGGCTCGACAGGCTGGCCCGTCACGGCTTCCGGGGCGGAGGCGGACGGCCCCTGCCCGACGACCGCGGTGTGGGCGCGGTGCCGGTGCTCGAACTCGACGACGAGACCGTCGCCGAGGAAGCGATGAATGTGTGGGCGTTGCAGGCCCTTCCCGTGCGCACCGTGTTCGCGGTGGACGTCTCCGCTTCGATGAACCGCAATCTCGGCGACGAGAGCCGGATCGAACTGGTCCGACGCGCCGCGACCGCCGCCAACGAGGTCCTGCCCGGGAACGTCTCGGCCGGCCTGTGGTTCTTCGGCGGCAGAGTGAGCGACTATGCCACCTTGCCGAACGACCGCGCCGAACCCTCGGGGGACTACATCATGGCGGCCCCGATCCGGCGCTTCGATGCCGTGGTGGACGGCGGGACCCATCGCGACCGGCTCACCGCGCTCGTCGCGCAGATGGCCGGCACGGCCGACGAGACCACCGCGCTCTACGACACGATCCTCGCGGCCTTCCGGTACGTGCAGGACAGCTACGACCCGCGAGCGGCCAACAGTGTCGTCGTGGTGACCGATGGTGCCGACGACGGCTCCGAGATCTCGAAGGACGAACTGCTCGCCGTCCTCTCGAACGAGAACGATCCGTCCAGGCCGGTCCGGATCGTGACGATCGGACTCGGCGAGGACGTCGACACCACGACCCTCGAGCAGATCGCTGCGGCGACCGGAGGGGTGAACTACCGGACGAGCGATCCGCTCGACATCACCGAGCTCGTGCTCACTGCGCTGGCCGATCGGACGGGTGGCTGACGGCCGTCCTGTCGTGGGTGCGGTGCCAGATCAGGCCGAGCGCCGTGATGATCAGGAACAGCACGAAGGTCGACGCGAGCTGGACCCGGGCCGCGCTGTCGGACAGCATCAGCACGATGAAGCCGATGAGCATCGCGAGCGTGAACCAGCTGAGATAGGGGAACAGCCACATGCGCAGGCGAATGGTGCCCTCGCGCTCGAACTTGCGACGCAACCGCAGATGCGAGACGACGATGAACAGCCAGATCGCGATGAGCGCCGATCCGACGGCGTTGAGCAGGATCCCGAGAATGGTGTCGGGCAGCAACCAGTTGAGCCATACGCTGACGAAGCCGAAGAACACCGAGACGAGCACCGCGTTGCGGGGCACTCCGTGGTGGGTGAGCTTGCTGAGCCAGGCCGGGCCGTCGCCGCCGCGCGCCAGCGAGTAGGCCATGCGGGAGGTGCCGTAGACGTTGGCGTTGAACGCCGACAGCAGCGCGATCACCACGACGAGTTCCATGAAGCCGGACGCGTAGGGGAGGCCGGCGATGTCGAGCACCGAGACGAACGGGGACGTCTCGCCGCTCGCCGCGGTCCACGGCAGCACGAGCACCATGATCGAGATCGACCCGAGGTAGAAGATCGAGATACGCCAGACGACGCTGCGCACGGCGGTCGCGATGGACCGTTCCGGGTCCTTCGATTCGGCCGCGGCGATCGTGACGATCTCGATGCCGCCGAACGCGAAGGCCACCGCGAGCAGGCCGGCCGCGATGCCGGCGATGCCGTTGGGCGCGAAACCGTCGCCGTCGCCGAGCAGGTGCGTGGTGCCGACGGGTTCGGTGCCGGGGAGCAGGCCGAACACGAGCAGGATACCGATCACCAGGAACCCGAGGATGACCGCGACCTTCAGGGCCGCGAACCAGAACTCGAATTCACCGAAGTTGGCGACCCGCGCGAGGTTGACCACCGCGAAGAAGGTGACGAACACCAGCGCGACCACCCATTGGGGTACGCCCGGTAGCCACGACTGCACGATCGCGGAGGCGCCGGTGATCTCGACACCGAGCACCATGATCAGCATGAACCAGTACAACCAACCCATGCTGAATCCGGCCCAGCGGCCGATTCCGATGCGTGCGTAGTGGGAGAACGAACCGCTCACCGGCAGCGCGGCACCCATCTCGCCGAGCATGCGCATCACGAAGATGATCATCACGCCGGCGAGCAGGTACGACACGATGATGGCCGGACCGGCGGCGGCGATACCCACTCCGGAACCGAGGAACAGGCCCGCGCCGATGGCGGAGCCGAGTCCCATCATGGTCAGATGACGGACCTTCAGGCCGCTCCCGAGATGTTCGACCTCGGAAGCCGGCCGCTGGGTTTCACTCACAGTTTCTCGGTTCCGAATCTGTCGTGGGGTGCAGAGCTAGTCGTTGGCGTGCAGAGCCGCGTTCAGTTCGACTCCGCTGCCCTTGTTCGGCACGACCTCGACCGCGCCGCTCACCGAGTTGCGTCGCAGCAGGAGGTTGGACGCGCCGCTGAGGGTCGCGGCCTTGACGACGGTGCCGTCCGGGCCGGTGACCTTGGTGCCGGCGGTGACGTACAGGCCGGCCTCGACGATGCAGTCGTCCCCGAGCGAGATGCCCACGCCCGCGTTCGCGCCGAGCAGGCAGCGCTTGCCGACGGAGATGACCTCCTTGCCACCACCGGAGAGGGTGCCCATGATCGAGGCGCCGCCACCGATGTCGGAACCGTCGTCGACGACGACACCCGCGGAGATGCGGCCCTCGACCATCGAGTTGCCGAGCGTGCCGGCGTTGAAGTTGACGAAGCCCTCGTGCATGACGGTGGTGCCGGACGCGAGGTGCGCGCCGAGGCGGACGCGGTCGGCGTCGGCGATGCGGACACCGGCGGGAACGACGTAGTCGACCATGCGGGGGAACTTGTCGACACCGAAGACGGTCACCGGTCCGCGGATGCGCAGACGCGAGCGCACGGTCTCGAAGTTCTCGAGCGAGCACGGGCCGTAGTTGGTCCACACGACGTTCGCGAGCAGACCGAAGATGCCGTCGAGGTTGAGTCCGTGCGGCTGGACGAGACGGTGCGACAGCAGGTGCAGGCGCAGGTAGGCGTCGTGAGTGTCGACGGGCGGCTTCGACAGGTCTGCGATATCGGTGCGCACCACGACCTGCTGGACCTCGCGCGCCTCGTCGTGACCGGCGAGCAGGGCGAGATCGGACGGGATGTCCGTACCCTCGAGTCGCGTGGTTCCGGTCTCGCTCGGCTCGCCGAGGGCGGGTGCCGGGTACCACGTGTCGAGGACGGTCCCGTCCTCCGTGATGTTCGCGATGCCTACTGCTGATGCTCCGTGTGCACTCACGGGTGAGAAGCGTACGCGAGGCGGTCCTGCGCCTGTGTCCCCCCTGAGAAAATCGTGTGCGGGGTCTGAGGGACGGACGCGTTTCGTATCGTGCAGGTATGCCCGTACCGCAGCTGGACCTGCACGCCGACCCCGTCGAACTGACCGCCGCGCTCGTCGACATCCCGAGCGTGTCGCAGGACGAGACGCTCATCGCCGACGCCGTGGAAGTGGCCCTGCGGGAGCAGACCGACGGCTTCGAGATCGTGCGCAACGGCAACTGTGTCCTGGCGCGGACGAACCGCGGGCTCGGCAGCCGCGTGATGCTCGCCGGCCACCTCGACACCGTCCCGATCGCCGACAACGTGCCGTCGCGGCGCGACGGCGACCTGCTGTGGGGCTGCGGCACCTCCGACATGAAGGCCGGCGACGCCGTCTTCCTGCACCTCGCAGCGACCGTCACCGATCCCGCTCACGACCTGACGATCGTGATGTACGACTGCGAGGAGATCGCGGCCGCGTACAACGGGCTCGGCCGGATCGAGACCGAACTGCGCGACTGGCTCGACGCGGACGTCGCGATCCTCGGCGAACCTACCTCGGGTGAGATCGAGGCCGGTTGCCAGGGCACCCTGCGGGTGCGCATCACGACCGACGGCGTGCGGGCACATTCGGCGCGCTCCTGGCTCGGCGACAACGCGATCCACAAGCTCGCTCCCGTGCTCGACCGTCTGGCCCGCTACGAGGCACGGTCGGTCGACATCGACGGCTGTGTGTACCGGGAAGGACTGTCGGCCGTGCGCATCGAGGGCGGTGTCGCCGGGAACGTGGTGCCCGACGCCGCTGCGCTCGACGTGAACTTCCGGTTCGCCCCGGATCGCAGCCCCGACGACGCACTCGCGCACGTCCGCGAGGTCTTCGACGGTCTCGCGATCTCGATGGAACTCACCGACATGTCGCCCGGCGCGCTGCCCGGACTGTCGAACCCGGCCGCGGCCGCGCTCGTCGAGGCCGCCGGCGGGAAGTTCCGGGCCAAGTACGGCTGGACCGACGTCTCGCGGTTCGCCGCGCTGGGGATTCCGGCCGTCAACTACGGGCCGGGCGACCCGAACCTCGCGCACAAGCGCGACGAGCACGTCGAGGTCGGTCGGATCACCGAGGTGACCTCCGTTCTGCGCTCCTACCTCACCCGATAACGTGACCGCCATGTCCGGCGACAACTCCTCCTCCGAACGTGGCTCCCGGCGCGAGGTCGTGCACCAGGGTCCGGTGCAACTGCGTGGTTCTCTCGCCCGCGAGGCGACGACGATGGACCAGCGGCTGCTCGATCGCCGCGGCCCGTCCGACTGGGTGCACACCGATCCGTGGCGTGTACTGCGGATCCAGAGCGAGTTCGTCGAAGGCTTCGGTGCGCTCGCCGAGGTGCCCCGCGCCGTCACCGTCTTCGGATCGGCACGCACCCCGGCCGGTCACGAGGAGTACGAGATCGGCCGCGAGCTCGGCGCCGCACTCGTCCACGCCGGATACGCCGTCGTCACCGGTGGCGGCCCGGGCGCGATGGAGGCGGCCAACCGCGGTGCCAGCGAGGCCGGGGGACTGTCGATCGGACTGGGGATCGAGCTGCCCTTCGAGCAGGGCCTCAACGAGTGGGTCGATCTCGGACTGAACTTCCGGTACTTCTTCGCGCGCAAGACGATGTTCGTGAAGTACTCGCAGGCGTTCGTGTGCCTGCCCGGCGGTTTCGGGACGCTCGACGAGCTGTTCGAGGCACTGACCCTCGTGCAGACCCGCAAGATCACGCAGTTCCCCATCGTGCTGTTCGGTTCGGAGTACTGGAACGGCCTGGTGGGATGGTTGCGCGAGACCCTGGTCCGCGGCGGCAAGATCTCGCCCGCCGATCTCGACCTCCTCTTCGTCACCGACAGCGTCGAGGAGACGGTGGACATCATCCTCGAGGCGCATCGCGGCGAGGACGAGAACGAACTGTACGGAAACGGGAGTGGATGGTGACCGAAGCTCTGTCGGTCTGTGTGTACTGCGCGTCGGGCCCTGTCGACCAGAAGTTCCTCGAACTCGCCGCCGCGGTCGGCACCGAGATCGGCCGACGGGGCTGGCAGCTGGTCTCCGGCGGCGGCAACGTGTCGATGATGGGCGCGGTCGCCGACGCGGCCCGCGCGGCGGGGGCGCACACGATCGGGGTCATTCCCAAGGCGCTCGTGCACCGCGAGGTCGCGGACGTCGACGCCGACGAGCTGATCGTCACCGAGACGATGCGCGAGCGCAAACGCATCATGGAGGACCGCGCCGACGCCTTCCTGACCCTGCCCGGCGGCATCGGAACCCTCGAGGAACTGTTCGAGACGTGGACCGCGGGGTATCTCGGTATGCATGACAAGCCGGTGGTCCTGCTCGATCCCACGGGGCACTTCGACGGCCTGCTCGGCTGGCTCGGATCGATGGTCGACACCGGTTTCGTCGCGCAACGCGCACTCGACGGTCTCGCGGTCACCACCGACCTCGCCGATGCGCTCGACCGGTGCGCTGCGCCGTACGCGGCGGTCTGAGGTGTTCCACTTCGGCGCGCGCTTATCTACTCTTCGGTAAGTTCGGGGGAACGCCATGGGTGTCGCCCGAGCGAGCCCGCCCGTCCCCGACGTCGCCGTGAGGAAATGTGTCGTGACCACTCGATCCGATCGAGACAATGCCCCCGTCGTGTCCCTGCCCGGACTCGTCTCGAAACTGCCCCGGATGGCCCCCGATCTCCCCATCGTGTTGCGCGGAGCAGTCGGGATGACCCGGAAGCCGACCGCCCGCGAGACGATCGGGTCGGTCTTCCAGAAGCTCGCCGAGCGTCACCCGGAGCGGCCCTTCATCCGGTTCGAGGGCGCCACCATCGGGTACGGCGAGGCCAACGCTCGGGTCAACCGGTACGCAGCGGTGCTCGCCGATCGCGGTGTCGGCAAGGGCGACGTCGTCGGCATCCTCATGGGCAACCGGCCCGAGACCCTGCTGGTCGCGCTGGCCGCGGTCAAGCTCGGCGCGGCCGCCGGCATGCTCAACATCAACCAGCGTGGTGAGGTGCTCGAGCACAGCCTGTCGCTGCTCGACAGCGCCGCCCTCGTGATCGGGGAGGAGTGCGAGGAGGCCGTCGACTCCCTCGGCGGCGAACCGCAGGCCCGCACCGTGCTGCGCTTCGACGAACTCGACACCGCCGCCCGCGACGCCGACGCGTCGAATCCCGCCGTCACCGAGGACCTGCGGGCGTCCGAGACGGCCTACTACATCTTCACCTCCGGCACGACAGGACTGCCGAAGGCCAGCCGCATGACGCACTTCCGGTGGCTGAAGTCGATGTCGGGCCTCGGCAGTCTCGGTGTGCGCCTGCGCCGCACCGACGTCCTGTACTCCTGCCTGCCGCTCTACCACAACAACGCTCTGACGGTCGCGTTGTCCTCGGTGCTCGCTGCCGGGGCCACCTTCGGGCTCGGCCGGAAGTTCTCGGCGTCCAACTTCTGGGACGACGCGGAGCGCAACGGCGCCACGGCCTTCATCTACATCGGTGAGATCTGCCGCTACCTGCTCAACCAGCCGCCGCGGGAGGACGACGCCGATCACGGGATCCGCCTGGCCGTCGGCAACGGTCTGCGTGCCGAACTGTGGGACGAGTTCACCGAACGCTTCGGCATCGACCGCGTCGCGGAGTTCTACGGCGCCAGCGAATGCAACATCGCCTTCATCAACGCGCTCGACCAGAAGCGCACCGCCGGCATCTGCCCGCTGCCCTACGCCGTCGTCGACTACGACCCCGATTCCGGGCAGGCGCGCCGCGGTGACGACGGCCGTCTGAAGAAGGTCGGCAAGGGCGAGGTCGGACTGCTCCTCGCGAAGGTCACCTCCCGCGCGCCCTTCGACGGATACACCGATCCCGAGGCCACCGAGAAGAAGCTGCTGCGCGACGCGTTCTCCGACGGCGACGTCTGGTTCGACACCGGCGATCTCGTCCGCGACCAGGGCTGGATGCACGTCGCGTTCGTCGACCGGCTCGGCGACACCTTCCGGTGGAAGGGCGAGAACGTCGCGACCACGCAGGTCGAGGCCGCGGTGTCGTCACACGAGACGGTCGCCGAGGTCGTCGTCTACGGCGTCGAGGTCGACGGGGCCGACGGCCGCGCCGGGATGGCCGCGATCACCCTGAAGGAGGGCGCCGAGCTCGACGGAGCGGCGCTCGCGAAGTCGCTGCACGACGCGTTGCCGGACTACGCGGTCCCGCTCTTCGTCCGCATCGTCGACGAGCTCGAGTACACGACGACCTTCAAGAGCCGGAAGGTCGATCTGCGCAAGCAGGGCTACTCCGAGACCGGTGAGGACGAGGTGTACGTGCTCGCGAGTCGCAGCGAGGGCTACCGGCCGATCTTCGACGGCTTCGTCGACGGCATCGCGCGGGGAGAATTGCCCGCTCGCTGAGCATGTCAGGATGGGATCATGAGCGGCCCCGCGACCGATGTCGACGAGCAGACCCCCGTGACCCGTCCCGGTCCGGCACCGTCCACCCTGTGCGGGCGCCCCGTCGCCACCGACCGGGCGCTCGTGATGGCGATCGTCAACCGCACCCCGGACTCGTTCTACGACCGGGGAGCGACCTTCGAGGACGACGCAGCGCTCGCCGCCGTCGACCGCGCGGTGGCCGAGGGTGCCGACCTCGTCGACATCGGCGGGGTGAAGGCCGGGCCGGGTGAGGTCGTCGACAGCGACGAGGAGATCCGGCGCGTCGTGCCGTTCGTCGCCGCCATCCGCGAGCGGTATCCGGATGTGCTCATCAGCGTCGACACCTGGCGCAGCGAGGTCGCGCGTCGCGCCGTGGGCGAGGGCGCCGATCTGATCAACGACACGTGGGCCGGTGCCGATCCCGAGCTCGTCGCGGTCGCCGCCGAGCTCGGGGCCGGCATCGTCTGCTCCCACACCGGCGGTGCCGTCCCGCGCACCCGGCCGCACCGTGTGCGGTACACCGACATCGTCGGGGAGGTGGTCGCGGAGGTCGTCGCCGCCGCGGACGCCGCCGCCCGCGCCGGCGTTGCGAGCGACTCGATCCTCATCGATCCGACCCACGATTTCGGAAAGAACACCCATCACGGACTCGCTCTGTTGCGGCACGTGGACGTTCTTGTAAAAACCGGGTGGCCTGTGCTTATGGCGCTGAGCAACAAGGACTTCGTGGGGGAGACTCTGGGAGTCGAACTCGCCGACCGGTTGGAGGGCACATTGGCAGCGACAGCTCTGGCCGCAGCGGCCGGCGCACGGATGTTCCGGGTACACGAGGTGGCAGCCACACGTCGGGTGGTCGACATGGTCGCGGCGATCGCGGGCACACGCCCGCCGGCGCGCACGGTGAGGGGGTTGGCATGAGTGCACCTGTACGCACGTGGAACGAGGCCAACAGCTGGGATCGGCCCGCCTGGGCGATCGACGAGCTGATCGCGGCCAAGGCCGGCCGCACGGTGACCGTGGTGTTGCCCGCCCTCAACGAGGAGGAGACCGTCGCGGGAGTGATCGACACGATCCACCCGCTGCTCGGCGGTCTCGTGGACGAATTGGTGGTCCTCGATTCGGGTTCCACCGACGAAACCGCCTCCCGGGCGCGGGCGGCGGGTGCCCGCGTCATGTCCAGGGAGGAGGCGGTACCGGGCATCGAACCGGTCCCGGGCAAGGGCGAGGTGCTGTGGCGGTCGCTCGCCGCGACCTCCGGCGACCTCATCGCCTTCGTCGACTCCGATCTGATCGATCCCGATCCGGCCTTCGTGCCGAAACTGCTCGGGCCCCTGCTGCTCGGCGACGGTGTGCACCTCGTCAAGGGGTACTACCGGCGTCCCCTGCGCACCGGTGGTGGCGAGGACGCCCACGGTGGTGGCCGCGTCACCGAGCTCGTCGCACGGCCGCTGCTCGCAGCACTGCGACCGGAGCTGACCTGTGTGCTGCAACCGCTCGGCGGTGAGTACGCGGGCACGCGGGAACTGCTCGAATCGGTTCCGTTCGCACCGGGTTACGGGGTGGAGATCGGGTTGCTGCTCGACACCTACGACCGGTTCGGTCTCCACGCGATCGCGCAGGTCAACCTCGGGGTCCGCAAGCACCGCAACCGGCCGCTGTCCGAACTCGGGGCGATGAGCCGGCAGATCGTGGGCACGATGCTCTCGCGATGCGGGATCCCCGATTCGGGGGCGCCGCTCACCCAGTTCCTGGTGGAGGGCGACGCCTTCGTCCCGTTCGACACCTCCGTCGATCTCACCGACCGGCCACCGATGGTGACGGTCACCGGCTGAACCGGCCGTCCGGCACCGGCCCCGGCCGGTGTCGGACGCTCGTGCCAAGATCGGAGCATGCTCACGGTTCTGCTGTACGTGCTCGTGATGGCGGGCGTCGCCGCCGTGCTGTTCTTCGTCGCGAGCGCCGTCTTCGGCCGGGGCGAGACGTTGGCGCCGCTGCCTCCGGGCACCACCGTCACGGTGCTGCCGGCCACCGACGTCACCGGCACCGACATCCGCGACCTGCGGTTCCAGCAGACCGTGCGGGGTTACAAGATGAGCGAGGTCGACTGGGCGCTCGATCGTCTCGCCCGCGAGGTCGACGAGCTGCGGGTCCGTCTCGCCGACGCCGAGGCCCGCGCGGCGGGAGAGTCGGTCGACGGTGCCGGGCAGGACGTCGGGGCAGAAGAGCTCGAAGAGGAGGACGTTCCGGAGAGCGCATCGTCCGAGTCGACGGGGGAGTCGCGATGACGGCCGACGAGCAAGGACCCGTGGTCGACACCGACGAGCACGCTGCCGTAACCGATGCCGACGACCGCGTGCGGTGCCCGTGGGCGGTCGACGGTCCCGGTTCGTCGCTCTACCGCGACTATCACGATTACGAGTGGGGCCGGCCACTCCACGGCCGCGACGAGATGTTCGAGCGGCTCTCCCTCGAGGCGTTCCAGTCGGGGTTGTCGTGGCTGACGATCCTGCGCAAGCGGGAGGCCTTCCGCGCGGCATTCCAGGGCTTCGACGTCGAGGCGGTCGCCCGCTTCACGGAGGCCGACGTCGAGAGGTTGCTCGCCGACCCCGGCATCGTGCGCAACCGCCGCAAGATCGAGGCGGTGATCGCCAACGCGCGGGCCGTGCTCGAACTGCCCACCGACCTCGACGAGCTGCTGTGGTCGTTCGCACCGCCGCGACGCGCGCGACGGTCGGTAACGGTCGAGGAGATTCCGGCAGTGACGCCGGAGTCCACGGCGATGGCCCGTGAGCTGAAGCGTCACGGCTTCCGGTTTGTGGGCCCTACCACCGCATATGCGCTGATGCAGGCCACCGGGATGGTCGACGATCACCTCGAATCGTGCTGGGTGTCACTCGACCCGTAGAACCCGGAGGAGTCTCTTACCCAGGAGTCAGCTACGCGCACGTATTCCGGATAGGGAAGAATGAGAAGGTGCGCGTCGCCGCGACCGGCGATGCAACCACACGGTAACCCACGCGCCCGGCGGTCGGGTGCAGATTTGGAGGGAGCAGAGGATGGCGGCCATGAAGCCCCGGACCGGGGACGGTCCCCTCGAAGCAACCAAAGAGGGACGAGGAATCGTCATGAGGGTTCCACTCGAGGGCGGCGGACGTCTGGTCGTCGAGCTCACGCCGGAAGAGGCTGCGGCACTCGGCGACGAACTCAAGAGTGTCACCAGCTGATCGGCCCCTCTCAGGGCACTCCGGGCCCCGCGCTTCTCGGCGCGCGGGGCCCGGTGTCGTCCTGAGAACACGATCGGAGGCGCGATGCTCGCCGACGTGATCGACCTTCTCGCGTGCCCTCACTGCGAGTCCGCGCTCGACCTCGACGACAACGTCGTGATGTGCGATCGCGGGCACAGCTTCGACGTCGCACGCCAGGGCTACGTGTCGCTGCTCGCCGGCGGTTCGACGCCGTTCACCGGCGACACCGCCGACATGATCGCCGCCCGCGCCGACTTCCTCGGTGCCGGGCACTACGACCCCATCCGCCGCGCGGTAGCCGACGCCTGCGTCGACACGGCCGATGCGGTGGACACTGCCGATTCGGTGGACGCACCCGCCGACGCTGCGATCCTCGAGGTCGGGGCCGGTACGGGGCAGTACCTCGCGTCCGTGCTCGACGCCCTGCCGGCAGCGCGCGGCATCGGACTCGACGTCTCCAAGCCCGCGGTGCGCCGCATCGCCCGCAGCCATCCCCGGACCGGAGCGATCCTCGCCGACGCGTGGCAACGACTGCCCGTGAAGTCGGCCTCGCTCACCCATGTGCTGTCGGTGTTCGCGCCGCGCAACGCCGCCGAGAGCCACCGCGTGCTCGCCCCCGGCGGAACGCTCGTCGTCGCGACACCCACCTCGGAGCATCTGCGCGAACTGGTCGCGCTACCCGGCATGGTGAGCGTGGACGACCGGAAGACCGAGCGGCTCTCGTCCGCCCTGTCGGGACGTTTCGAGCGGGCGGGACGGACGGACGTGCGCTTCACGGCCGCATTCCCGCGCGAGGCGCTCGGCCTCGTCGCGGGGATGGGCCCGTCGGCCCACCACGTGACCTCCGACCGGCGTGCGGAGTTGCTGGCCTCTCTGCCCGACCCGTTCGACGTGACGGTGTCGGTCACCGTCACCACGTGGCGACGGGTCGGGACGGCCGACGAACCTAGCGCGCCGTGATCACCTGCTGGTAGACGGAGACGGTCTGACGGGCGATCTGCGCCCACGAGAACTCGCTGACGGCGCGGTCGCGTCCGGCCCGGCCCCACTGTGCGGCCCGGTCGCGGTCGCGCGCGACGTCGTTGACGGCGTCGGCCAGTGCACGCTCGTAGGTCGCGGTGTCGAACGCGTCGTAGTGCACCAGGCGCCCGGTGATCCCGTCCTGCACCACCTCCGGGATGCCTCCCACGTCGGAGGCCACCACGGCGGTCTCGCAGGCCATCGCCTCGAGGTTGACGATCCCCAGCGGCTCGTACACCGAGGGGCAGACGAAAACCGTTGCCGCCGAGAGGAGTTCGCGGACCGATGCGGTGGGCAGCATCTCGCGCACCCAGTGCACCCCGTCGCGGGCCTCCTGCAGGGCGGCCACCGCGCGTTCGGTCTCGGCGGCGATCTCGGGGGTGTCGGGCGCGCCGGCACACAGGACGAGCTGGATATCGGGATCGAGGTGGTGCGCCGCGGCGATCAGGTGCCCGACGCCCTTCTGCCGGGTGATGCGGCCCACGAACACGACGATCGGGCGGTCCGGATCGAGACCGATTCGGGTGACGACGGACTCGTGGCCCGGCTCGGCCGGACCCGGATGCCAGACGGCGGTGTCGATCCCGTTGCGCACCACGTGGACCCGAGCAGGATCGACGAAGGGGTAGGCGTCGAGCACGTCGAGGCGCATCCCGTCGCTGACCGCGATGATCGCGTCGGCGTACCGGACGGCGTTGCGTTCGGACCAGGAGGAGATGCGGTAACCGCCGCCGAGCTGCTCGGCCTTCCACGGCCGTCGCGGCTCGAGGGAGTGCGCGGTGAGGATGTGCGGGACATCGTGGAGTTCGGCGGCGAGATGACCGGCCAGCCCGGTGTACCAGGTGTGCGAGTGCACCACGTCGACTCCGGCCGCGGCGTGCGCCATGCGCAACCCGGCGGACAGGGTCGTCAGGGCGGGATTGGCGTCGCGCAGTGCCGGGTCGGGGGAGTGCACGAACGCGGTGTCGCGCGGTGCACCCGTGCAGTGCACGTCGACCTCGACCAGTCGACGCAGTTGTTCGACGAGTTCGGTGACGTGGACTCCGGCCCCGCCGTACACCTCAGGCGGATATTCCCGCGTCATCATTGCCACCCTCACCGCCTCAAAGTAGCGGGCCGCGCAGGTTCCGGCCACCCGGCCCCGACACTCCGATCGGCGTCGAGATTCCGCTTCGCTGGCGGTGGCCTGGGTCGGGGGATAGGTTGAAGCGTGTGAGGAGCCAGCCCCATGTGCTTGGAATCGTTCTCGCCGGCGGCGAGGGCAAACGTCTGTATCCGCTGACCGCGGACAGAGCCAAGCCGGCAGTGCCGTTCGGGGGCGCGTACCGCCTCATCGATTTCGTGCTCAGCAATCTCGTGAATGCCGGTTACCTGCGCATCTGCGTTCTCACGCAGTACAAGTCGCACTCCCTCGACCGGCACATCTCGCAGACCTGGCGCCTGTCCGGATTCACCGGTGAGTACATCACCCCGGTGCCGGCCCAGCAGCGACTCGGTCCCCGCTGGTACACCGGCAGCGCCGACGCGATCCTGCAGTCGCTCAACCTGGTCTACGACGAGGATCCCGAGTACATCGTGGTCTTCGGCGCCGACCACGTGTACCGGATGGACCCCGAGCAGATGGTGCGCCAGCACATCGAGTCGGGAGCCGGTGTCACCGTCGCCGGTATCCGCGTCCCGCGGAGCGAAGCCTTCGCGTTCGGCTGCATCGACAGCGACGAGAGCGGCAGGATCACCCAGTTCCTCGAGAAGCCCGCACACCCGCCCGGGACGCCCGACGACCCCAACGTCACGTTCGCGTCCATGGGCAACTACGTCTTCACCACGAAGGTCCTCGTCGAGGCGCTGCGGGCCGACTCGGAGAATCCCGACTCCGACCACGACATGGGCGGCGACATCATCCCCGCGCTCGTCGAGCAGGGCGAGGCCCACGTCTACGACTTCAACGACAACGTCGTCCCGGGCGCGACCGAACGCGACCGTGCCTACTGGCGCGACGTCGGTACGCTCGACGCCTTCTACGACGCCCACATGGACCTCGTGTCGGTCCACCCGATCTTCAATCTCTACAACCGGCGCTGGCCCATCCGCGGTGCCGCCGAGAACCTGCCGCCCGCGAAGTTCGTGCAGGGTGGCCTGGCGCAGGAATCGATCGTCGGTGCCGGCAGCATCCTGTCGGCCGCCACGGTTCGCAACTCGGTGCTCAGCTCGAACGTCATGGTCGACGACGGAGCGACCGTCGAGGGCAGCGTGCTCATGCCCGGTGTGCGCATCGGCAAGGGTGCGGTCGTGCGACGAGCGATCCTCGACAAGAACGTCGTCGTCGGCGACGGCGAGATCATCGGCGTCGACCTCGAGCGCGACCGTCAGCGGTTCGCGGTCAGCAACGGTGGTGTCGTCGCCATCGGCAAGGGCATCTGGATCTGAGACTGTGCCTGCCCCGAAGCCGGACGCCGGGGCGCACCGCGCAGATCAGCTGAGGCGCACCGCCGCAGATCAACTGAGGCGCACCGCGCAGAGCAGGCCGTCGCCGAGCGGCAGGACCACCGGGGCGAGGCGCTCGTCGTCGGACACCGCGCGGGTGGCCTCGCGCACCGCGAGCACCGTCGCGTCGCGGGCGGCGGGGTCGGCGACCCGTCCGTCGAGCAGGGCGTTGTGCAGCACGATCACGCCACCGGGCCGGAGCAGACGCACGCCCTCGCGCACGAAGTGCGGATGGTCGGCGGGGGTCGCGTCGACGAAGACCATGTCGTAGCCGGAGTCGGCGAGTCGCGGCAGCACGTCGAGCGCGCGGCCGTTGATGAGGCGGGTGCGCGACGCCACGATGCCGGCCTCGCGGAAGGCGATCTTCGCGGCCCGCTGATGTTCCGGTTCGCTGTCGATCGTGGTGAGCACGCCGTCCTCGCGGAGGCCGTGCAGCAACCACAGCCCGCTCACACCCGCACCGGTCCCGATCTCCACTACCGTCTTCGCGTCGAGCATGCGGGCGAACATCGCGAGGGTGGCTCCGACGGAGGGGGACACCGGGTCGGCGCCCAGATCTTCGGCACGGTCACGCGCCGCGGCGAGCTCGTCGTCCTCGACGACGATGTTCTCGGCGTGGGTCAGGATGCGATCGGCGTTGGTCTGCACCTCACTGAGGCTATCCTCGGCGATTCGTTCGCGCAGGCAGGCGCGCACGGAGTGGTGCCGTCAGTTGTGTGATTTCGGCGGATGAACATGCCCGGACCGGTTTTCTCAGCGACGTTTCAGGTTACTCATACGGCGGCCACATGGCCGCGAGGAAAACTGACACTCGACGAACCGGACGATCGCACCGGTTCACGACTTCGAGGACGCACCGGCCTCGTGGAACGTTCCTGTGAAGGAATATTCCCTGAAGGTCGCGTGTTGTAGGCCCCGAAGCCCATATCACTGCGGTCCCGACGAGGAGGATCCACCGATCCACATGACCCGATCCCACACCGTTCCCGAGAACGACGCCTCGGCGCTCGACGCTGCCTTCGAGGCGGACCTGAGCGGCACCGCGGCGTTCGATGCCACCGGGGACCGCGCGGCGATGCCGTCGTGGGACGAACTCGTTCGTGAGCACGGCGACCGTGTCTACCGACTCGCCTACCGTCTTTCCGGCAACGCTCAGGACGCGGAGGATCTCACGCAGGAGACCTTCATCCGCGTCTTCCGGTCGTTGCAGAACTATCAGCCCGGCACTTTCGAGGGCTGGTTGCATCGCATCACCACGAACCTCTTCCTGGACATGGTGCGCCGCCGGAACCGCATCCGGATGGAAGCGCTCCCGGAGGACTACGATCGGGTACCGGCCGCAGGGCCGAACCCCGAGGAGATCTACCACGACGCGCGTCTCGGCGCCGACCTGCAGTCCGCTCTGGACTCGCTCGGACCCGAGTACCGTGCCGCGGTGGTGCTCTGTGACATCGAAGGTCTGTCCTACGAGGAGATCGGTGCCACACTGGGGGTGAAACTCGGTACGGTACGTAGTCGTATCCACCGAGGCCGCCAGGCACTCCGCGAGTACCTGCGCGAGCATGGAAAGGTCGAAAACGGTCGCGTCGATGCGGGGTAGCCGCCGGGAGGTAGTGATGACGATGGTGCAACCACCTCGCAGGTTCGGCTCCACTGAACATCTCGCCAGCGAGGCAGTTGCCGCTTTCGTCGACGGCGAACTGCGCATGGCGGCCTACATGCGGGCCGCCCAGCACCTGTCGATGTGTCCGGAGTGTGCCGCCGAGGTCGAAGCCCAGCAGCAGGCCCGCCACGCACTGCGGTCCGCTGCCGATCACGTACCGCGTATGCCGAGTTCACTGCTCGGGACGCTCAGCAACATCCCTTCACACCTGTGCGATCCATCCCCGCACCCGCAGGCAGAGGAAGGCTTCGCCGCGCGCCGCTGGTCGATTCTCCGGCGCCGGTGACCGGACGGGCGGTAACAGGTGATCCGATGCCATCGGTGATACTGGGCTGCGTGACGGACCTAGACGGGGGAGACGGGCACGCGTGACGGCCGAATCTGCGCAGCACACCGAACGACGAGCCGGCGACGATCCTCGTCGCGACGACGAGCTGCCCCATGCCTCATCCGGTAAGGACTCGTCGGGAAGAGGCTCGTCCGGCAACGCCTCGTCGGGTGGGTCCGACGGAGCGATCACGCGCCCTGATGACGCTCCCCGCCTCGAACCCCGGCCCGTCTACCGGCCCACCGTCGACCAGGCATCCGCACGGGTCTTCGGACGCCCGCCCGGTGCCGAGGGCTCGTTCGACTCCTCGGTCCATCCACGCGTCGTCGACCCGCGCGTCCAGCAGGCGCCCCCGACCGACGCGATCCTGGCCGAGGCCTACGGACGTCCGTCCGACGCCGACGAGACACTCCAGCGTCCTCCCGCTCAGCCCGCAGCCGAGACCGAGGACGACACCGAACCCGATCCGTGGCGCGACCCCGACTCCGCGGTGCGGCTCGGTCCGCCCCTGGCCGGGGAGGCCGAGGAGAAGGAACTTCCCCCGGCCCCCGGACTCACCCTGCGTGAGGTGTTGTTCGACCGCCGCGTCCAACCCCGCGCACTCGCGACCTTGGCCGCGGTGGCCGTCGTGATCGGCATGGTCGGCGGACTCGTCGTCGCGCTCGCGACCGCCGACAACGGTTCGCTGACCAGTCGCGGAGTGACGCTGAGCCAGTCGGGTCCCGACGAGGAACTGCCGACTGGCGCGGTCGCGCGTGTCGCCGACACCGTGCTGCCTGCGGTCGTCTCCATCCAGACCACCGTCGGTGGCGACGCCGGCACCGGCTCGGGCGTGGTGATCGACGGCGCCGGCTACATCGTCACCAACAACCATGTCATCTCGATGGCCGCCGGAAATCCCGACGCGAAGGTGCAGGTCACCTTCGACGACGGCACGAAGGTGCCCGCCTCGATCGTCGGACGCGACATCAAGACCGACCTGGCCGTGCTCGCCGTCGAGAACGTCGACAACCTGGTCGTCGCCGAACTGGGCCGCTCCGAGGACGTCCAGGTGGGCGAGGACGTCGTCGCGGTCGGTTCGCCGCTCGGCCTGAGCAAGACCGTCACCCGCGGCATCGTCAGTGCGCTGCACCGGCCCATGCGGCTCAGCGGGCAGGGCACCGACACCGACGCGGTGATCGACGCCGTCCAGACCGACGCCTCGATCAACCCCGGCAACTCCGGCGGCCCCCTCATCGACATGGAGGGTCGCGTGATCGGCATCAACTCCGCGATCAAGTCGGAGACCGGCGGTTCGGTGGGTCTGGGCTTCGCGATCCCCATCGACGACGTCACCGAGGTGGCGCAGGAGCTGATCCGCACCGGCGAGATGCGGCACCCGGACATCGGCGTGAACGCACGCTCGGTCGTCAACGACGTCGCGAGCGGCGCGGAGGTCGCCAACGTCCGTCAGGACAGCCCGGCCCAGCGCGCAGGCATTGTCGAGGGCGACGTCATCGTCAAGGTCGGCGACCGCGAGGTCACCAGCGCCGACGAGCTCGTCGTGGCTGTCCAGCAGCAGGAGATCGACGAGCCGATCACCGTCCAGCTCGTGCGCAACGGCCGCCTCGTCGACGTCGAGGTCACCCCCGTCTCCGACTGAACGGTCCCTGTCTCGGACCGAACGTCCCAGCCGCGTGATGTGAGCTTCCGCGTAGGTGCTGCGATCCGGACGAGACCACGTACCCTGGATGCGTGTTCGGCAACATCGGTTGGGGCGAGTTCCTGGTACTCATCGTGGCGGCCCTCGTGGTTCTCGGCCCGGAGCGCCTGCCCGGCGCCGTCTCGTGGGTGGCCAAGTCGCTGCGTCAGGTACGCGACTACGCCACGGGTGCGCGCGACCAGCTCAAGGAGGAACTCGGACCGGAGTTCGACGACCTGCGGCAACCCCTGTCCGAGCTGAACCAGCTGCGCGGCATGACACCGCGGGCCGTGATCACCAAGCATCTGCTCGACGGCGACGACTCGGTCCTCACCGGCAACTTCGACAAGCCGTCCTCGGCGGCCCCGGGAACGCCCACCAACGGCGCGAGCCGGCCGAACCTGTCGAAGCCGCTCGCCCCGGACGAGAAGCCGCCGATCGATCCCGACGCCACCTGACAGCTTTCCTACGATCGAGCCCCCGCCGTGAAGCACGGCGGGGGCTCGATCGATATCGGGGTTCTTACAGGTGACGCGTGGTGTCGATTCCCAGCGACATACCGGCCAGCCCGCGCTTGCGCACCGCCAACTTGTCGCTGACTTCCTTCAGCGCCACCGCGGGCGCCGAGTCGGGCGCCGCGAGGACGATCGGGGTACCGGAGTCGCCGGCCTCGCGCACGGCCGGGTCGAGCGGGATCTGACCGAGTAGCGGCACCGTCGCGCCCACCGCGCGGGTGAGACGCTCGGCGACGGCCTGACCGCCACCGCTGCCGAAGACGTCCATGCGGGTGCCGTCGGGCAGCTCGAGCCACGACATGTTCTCCACCACGCCGGCGATGCGCTGACGCGTCTGCAGCGCGATCGAACCGGCACGCTCGGCGACCTCGGCGGCGGCCTGCTGCGGCGTCGTCACGACGAGGATCTCGGCGTTCGGGATCAGCTGCGCGACGGAGATGGCGACGTCACCCGTGCCGGGCGGCAGGTCGAGGAGCAGGACGTCGAGGTCGCCCCAGAAGACGTCGGCGAGGAACTGCTGCAGCGCGCGGTGCAGCATCGGGCCGCGCCACACCACCGGGGTGTTGCCCTCGGTGAACTGGGCGATGGAGATCATCTTCACGTCGTGCGCGATCGGCGGCATGATCATCCGCTCGACCTGCGTGGGCTTGGCGGACGTGCCGAGCATGCGGGGGATCGAGTGACCGTAGATGTCGGCGTCGAGCACACCCACCGACAGTCCGCGCGCGGCCATCGCTGCGGCGAGGTTGACGGTGACCGACGACTTGCCGACACCACCCTTGCCGGAGGCCACCGCGTAGACACGCGTGAGCGACCCGGGCTGGGCGAACGGGATGACGGGCTCGGTGGAATCGCCGCGCAGCGACTTGCGGAGCTCGGTGCGCTGCTCGTCGCTCATCACGTCGAGGGTCACGCGCACCTCGCCCACACCGGCGACGTCGGCGACGGCCTTGGTGACGCGTTCCGAAATCTCGGTGCGCATGGGGCATCCGGCCGTGGTCAGATAGATCGCCACATCGACGCTGCTGTCGGCGCCGATCTCGACGCTCTTGACCATTCCGAGATCGGTGATGGGCTTGCGGATCTCCGGGTCCTGGACCCGTGCGAGCGCACTGCGGACGTCGGACTCACTGACTGCCATGACGCCCATGGTAGGCGGCATGCCGCTCGCCACCGGATACGGGTCGACGACCACCTCCGGTCATCAGTGGATGCGGGGGAGATCCGCGGGGCTCGGGTCGATGCCGGTGGAGTAGGCCGTCGACCAGGCGAGCACGTTCGCCACGTAGGCCATCGAGTTGTTGTAGCGGTGGATCGCCTTCGTCGAGTGCGCGAGGTTGCGCATGTCGAGGCCACCGTCGCACAGGTACTTCGCGGTGGTCAGCGTCGAGTCGTACAGGTTCTGGGGATCGGAGACCCCGTCGCCGTTGCCGTCGCCCGCGTACTGGTTCCACGTGGTGGGGATGAACTGCATCGGCCCGACCGCGCGGTCGTAGACGGTGTCGCCGTCGAGGGCGCCGCCGTCGGTGTCGTGGATGACGGCCTGGCCGGGCAGGCTGCCGTTGAGCGGCAGTCCGATGACGGGCTCGAGCAGGTTGCCTTTGTCGTCGGCGTGACCACCGTTGGCGTGTCCGGACTCGACGCGGCCGATGCCGGCGAGGAGCGTCCAGTGCATGCCGCAGGCGGGATTCTCCTCGGCGAGGACGCGCTCGGCGTTGCGGTAGGCGGCGTAGTTGATCCCGGGGATGCCGAGCGGGCCCTCCTGGAGGACCTCGGGCTCGGGTTCCGGCGCGGGGGCGGCCTTGAAGGTGCGCACGGGTGCCGGTTCGGGCTCGAGCATGATCGTCTGCACGGCGGCGACCGCTTCGGGAACCACGGCGGCGAGGTCGGCCGAGTCGGTCGACGACGCCGTCGGCTCGGTCTCGTGGTGAGCTGCCTCCATCAGCGCTCGCGGCGACGCACCCGCGGTGGTCGCGGCTGCGGCGACCAGTCCGACCGGAACGAGTCCGGTCATCGCGATGACGGAATTTCGCCGAAGCTTCGAATCCGACGGTTTGGCGTGGCGGCCCAATGGATAACCCTCCCTCGGGTGCCTCGGAACGAGACACCTTCGTTACGTGCCGGGCCGAGGCTACAGCATTCGATGCTTTTCCGTTACTCAAACGTGATGTAACGGGGGTGCAGGCGTACTGCTGTGGCCCATCCGTGCTGGTCCGATGGGTCGGGTGGGGTGAAAGAAAAAGATGACGACACGCGTGTCGCGCGTGTCGTCATCTCGCGTGCGTGCCGGGAGTTACTCGCAGAAGGCGGGCACCAGACAGGGGAGTTCGGGCAACTCCGGCATCGGCGGCGGAGCCGGGATGTTCTGTTCGGGTGCCTGCTGGGCCGGAGTGTCGGCGGGCGCTTGCTGGGCCGGAGTGTCGGTCGGCTGAGGTGTCGACTCCGGGGCGGGCGCGGTGACCGCCGGAGCCGGCGCGGGAGCCGCGACATCCGCGGCGTTCGGAACCGGCCGCGCCGGAATCGGAGCGAGATCGGCGGGAGCCACCTCGGCGGCCTTCGAATACGCACCGGACCAGTGCCGGACGTTCGCCAGATAGTCCGGTGACGGATCGACCGACGCCACCGCCCGCGCCTCACCGTCCGGCTCGCGCAGGTTTCCGCCCTCCGCACACATCCGGGCACCGGCGGCCAGGGTCGCGTCGAAGATGTTCTGCGGATCGGCGGTGCCGTCCGCGTTGCCGTCGGCGGAATACTGCTCCCACACCGCGGGGGCCAGGCGCATCGGCCCGAGCAGTCCCTCCGGGGTGACGACCGGCGTGGTCAGCGTGCCCAGGATGTCGGTGCGTCCTCCGTCGGCGTGTCCGGAGCTCAGGCGCCCGACGGCCGCGAGCAGGTTCCACGGCAGGCCGCACTCGGGGGAGTCGATGGCCAGCTGCATCTCGGCCGCGCGGTAGGCGTAGAAGACGAGTTCGGGGATCGCGAGTGGCCCGTCGCCGAGAACTGCCGCACCTCCTGCCGCGGCCAGGGCGTCGGGCGGAAGCTGGGCGAGCGGGTCGCTCGGGCTGCGCAGCGGTTGCGCCTCGCGCATCTCGCCGGGAAGCACGCCCACCGCCGGGGTGGCGCTCGGCTCGGTCTCGGCGGACGTCGTCTCCGCCACCACTGTCGCCGACGACGCTGTCGCCGCGAGTCCGGCAGCGACGATCACCGGCATCGCCAGCGCGACCTTCCACCGCACGCGATCACCCTCCTCCGGTCGTCCGTCCGACTGCTGTGACGAAGGTTACAGAAGGATGTCGAGTTGTGTGCAACCGGGCGTGCCGGACAACAGGACGGGGGCCCTCAGCGACGAGGCCCGCGGGTGCGCGGAGTGCCGGCGTCGTCCTCGTTCTCGTCGTCGACCAGCAGGGCGCGCAGGTCGTCGAGTTCGCGACGCAGATAGTCGCGGGTCGCGACCTCGCCCACCGCGAGTCGCAGCGCCGCGAGTTCGCGTGCCAGGAACTCGGTGTCGGCCTTGGTCTGCTCGGCGCGGGCGCGGTCCTCCTCGAGCGACACGCGGTCGCGGTTCTCCTGCCGGTTCTGCGCCAGCAGGATCAACGGCGCGGCGTAGGCGGCCTGTGTCGAGAAGGCCAGGTTGAGAAGGATGAAGGGATAGGGATCCCACTGCAGTCCGACCGCGGCGATGTTGAGGGCGATCCACACGATGACGACGATCGTCTGGATGGCGAGATAGCGGCCCGTTCCGAGGAATCGGGCGATCGACTCGCTGACCCGGCCGACCGCCTCGGCGTCGAAGTTGAAGCGGAACCTCGATGCCTGGGGGGTCTCGAGGCGCGAGCGGCCCTGCGTGCTGCGGTCACTCATCCTCGATGTCCTCCTCGCGCCAGTCTTCCGGCAGCAGATGGTCGAGCACGTCGTCGACGCTCACCGCGCCGAGCAGGTGCCCCTCGTCGTCCACCACCGGACCGCAGACCAGGTTGTACGTCGCGAAGTACCGGGTGACGGTGGTCAGGGCGTCGTCGGGGGCCAGGCGCGGCAGGTCGTCGTCGACGACCCCTCCCACCAGGCTCGCAGGCGGTTCCCGGAGCAATCGTTGCAGATGGACACAGCCGAGGTACTTGCCGGTGGGTGTCGCGGTGGGCGGTCGCACGACGAAGACCATCGAGGCCAAGGCCGGACTCAGATCCGGATTGCGGGCGCGGGCGAGCGCTTCGGCCACCGTGGTCGCCGGCGTCAGCACGACCGGCTCCGGGGTCATCAGACCACCGGCGGTGTCGGGGGAGTGCTCGAGCAGGCGGCGCACCGGCTCGGAGTCCTCGGGGTCCATGCGTTGCAGGAACGACTCGGCGTCCGTGGCGGGCAGCTCACCGAGGAGGTCGGCGACGTCGTCGGGATCCATCGCCTCGAGCACCGCGACCGCCCGGTCGAGACCGAGCTGGGTGAGCAGGTCGGTCTGATCGTCGGAGGGCAGCTCCTGCACGATGTCGGCGAGGCGTTCGTCGTCGAGCGCCGCGGCGACCTCGGTGCGTCTCTTGATCGGCAGGTCGCGCAGGGCGTTCGCGACGTCCGGCGGGCGCATGTCCTCGAACTGCAGGAGCAACTGTGCGACACCCTGTCCGGGCATCGACAGTGCCTGCTGGGTGAGTCCGTGCACGTGCGGCCATTCCACGATGTGGATGGGGGAGCGGCGCGCGAGCCGGCCGCGATGGCGACGCACCGCGACCCGGGCGACGACCCAGTCGCGGGTGCGCATGAGCTCGAGCCCCAGATCCACCACGACGGCGTCGACACCCATCAGGTCCGGTAGCTCCGGGTCGTCGACGCGCACACGCGAATCGAGGACCTGACCGAGGGCGAGCACCTCCGAGGGGCGCTGCGTGAACCGGCGCAGACTGACGTTGCCGGTGACGAGGGTGACCGCGCCGGGCTCGATCGCGGTCACGCGCAGCATCGGGACGAAGATCCGCTTGCGGGTGGGCAGTTCGACGACGAGCCCCAGTGCACGAGGAGGCTGACGCCCCACTCGTATGGTCAGCACGACATCGCGGACGCGGCCGATGGACTCGCCGTCGGGGCCGAGAACGACCAGTCCGGCCAGCCGCGCGACGAAGACCTTGCTCACTGCTGCCATGATTGCCAGGCTAGAGCGTGCGCACGCTGTTCCCGGAACTCGGAGGTCTGGTCAGGTCATGTCGTTTTCGTTCAGGCCCCGGAGGTCGGTACTCGCGGTTCCCGGCAGCAGCCGGAAGATGATCGACAAGGCCAAGGGCCTTCCCGCCGACGAGATCTTCCTCGATCTCGAGGACGCCGTGTCGCCACTGGCCAAGGAACAGGCCCGCAGCACCATCGTCGAAGCTCTGAACGAGGACGGCTGGGGCGACCAGATCAAGGTCGTGCGCGTCAACGACTGGACCACGGATGCGACCTATCTGGACGTCGCGACGGTCGTCGGTGGTGCCGGCGTGAATCTCGACGCGATCCTGCTGCCGAAGGTGCCCGACGCGAGCCACGTGAAGGCGCTCGACCTGCTCCTCACCCAGGTCGAGAAGGCTCACGGTCTCGAGGTGGGACGGATCGGCATCGAACCGCAGATCGAGAACGCCATCGGGTTGACGAACATCAACGAGATCGCGACGGCGAGCCCGCGCGTGCAGACGCTCGTGTTCGGTCCCGCCGACTTCATGGCGAGCATCAACATGCGCACGCTCGTCGTCGGTGAACAGCCCGAGGGTTACGACGTCGGCGACGCCTACCACCACATCCTCATGACGATCCTCATGGCCGCGCGTGCCCACGGGCTGCAGGCCATCGACGGTCCCTACCTCCAGATCCGCGACGTCGACGCCTTCCGCCGGTCGGCGCAGCGCACCGCCGCCCTGGGCTTCGACGGCAAGTGGGTGCTGCACCCGAGCCAGATCGACGCGGCGAACGAGGTCTTCAGCCCCCGGCAGGAGGACTACGACAAGGCCGAGATGATCCTCGACGCCTACGAGTGGCACACCTCGGCCGAGGGCGGCGCCCGCGGTGCCGCGATGCTCGGCGACGAGATGATCGACGAGGCGAGCCGGAAGATGGCCCTCGTGATCTCCGCGAAGGGCCGGGCCGCCGGGTTGCAGCGCACCCAGAAGTTCGAGCCGCCGGTCTCCTGACAGGAAAAAGAACATATCGGGCGAACCGTCGCGGCGTGCCGGTCCCCGTCGAGGCAGAATGGAGACCGGCGCCGCGACCGTCGGCGTGTATCGCGAAGGAGCCGAAACGACATGACGAATCCCCTCGGACCCGGTCGCCAGGTACCCGGTCTGCCCACACCTCCCACGGGCTGGCCCGTCGGTTCGTACCCGACCTATGCCGAGGCGCAACGGGCGGTCGACCACCTGGCCGATCAGAACTTCTCCGTCGAGGACGTCACCATCGTCGGTGTCGATCTCATGCAGGTCGAGCGGGTCACCGGTCGGCTCACGTGGCCGAAGGTGATCGGCGGCGGCATCGTCTCGGGCGCATGGCTCGGCGTGTTCTTCGGTCTGCTGCTCGGCATCTTCTCCACCGACTTCCTCGGCCCGCTGCTCGTCGGCCTCGTCGGCGGCATCATCTTCGGCCTCATCTCGGCGAGCATCCCGTACGCCGCGACCCGCGGTCAGCGCGACTTCTCGTCCACCATGCAGCTCGTCGCCGGCCGCTACGACGTGCTGTGCCAGCCGCCCACCGCCGAGAAGGCGCGCGACATCCTCGCCAAGCTCGCCATCTGATCGTCGCGCGGTCGCGCGTTCGCCGAGAACGGCACTCGTCGTGATCGGCCTCGCGCCACTACTGTCGATCCCATGCCCGACCTCGATTCGGTGGCCGATGCCCTCTACGGCCTCGACCCAGGAGACTTCGTGGCGGCCCGCTCCGAATTCGCGGCGCAGGCACGCGAAGCGGGCGACCGCGAGCTGACGGCGGCCATCGGCAGACTGCGCAAACCGACGGTCGCGGCCTGGATGGTCAACCTGCTCGCCCGCGAACGGGCCGACGAACTCGCGGCGCTGCTCGACATCGGATCCGCCCTGCGCACCGCGCAACGACGACTGTCCGGCAGCGAGATGCGGAAACTGTCGGAGCAGCGTCGCCGGGTCGTCGCCGCGCTCGAGCGCGACGCGGGTCGGCTCGCCGCCGACCGCGGCCGCACCGTCTCGGAGAGCGCACTGCGCGAGGTGGGGCGCACCCTCAACGCCGCGCTGTCGGATCCCGGCATCGGGGAGCAGGTCCGGCAGGGCCGACTCGACGCGATCGTCGAGTCCGACGGCTTCGGTGACCTGTCGGCGATGCCGCTCACCGTCGTCCGTGGCGGGTCCGAGGAGAAGGACGAGGACGAGGACGACAGAACGTCAGCGGACAGGACTGCGCGCAAGAGCAAGGGCGAGCGTGGACCCACAGAGCGTGAGAAGGCGGAGCAGGCGGCGCGCGACGCGGAGATCGACGAGGCCGCTGTCGCTCTCGACTCGGCTCACAGCGCGGCCGAGGACGCGCGCGAAGCCGCGTCGGCGGCAGAGCAGGAGCTGGCTCGTCACGAGGAGGAGGTCGCCGAGCTGCGGGCGAAGCTCGAGCACGCAGAGCAGCAACGCACCTTCGCGCGCCGCGCCGCTGCCGAGGCGAAGAAACGGGTGGTCGCCGCCGAACGCGCCGTCTCGGCCGCCGAGGCCCACCTCGCCCGGACGAAGAACTGAGCCGTCAGGAGTGCGCCTTCGCGTGCGCGACGAATTTGCGCTGCCAGGGCGTCTCGACCGCGCGCGGATGGTAATGCCGCCGAACGAAGTCGACCGCCTCCTCCGGGGAGAGCCCGTCGAGGACGGCGAGGCACGCCAGTGCGGTGCCGGTGCGGCCGCGTCCCCGCCCGCACGCGATCTCCACGCGCTGTCTTCCCGCCCGGATCCACGCCTCGTACAGGATGGCGAGAGCGTCCTCCGGGTCGCGCGGCGTGCGGAAGTCGGGCCAGAGGATCCACCGCGACTCCCACTCGAACGGTGCTGCCGGGGGGCGGCCGAGGAGATACACCCCGAAGTCGGGAAACGGCTCGTCGAACACCGGTCTGCGCATCCCGCGTCCCCGCACGAGTCGGCCGGAGGGCAGCTGCAGCACCCCGGTGTCTGCTGGATCCCACTCGCGTCGCACGCTGGAAACCTACCCGCCCGGAGCCGGTGTACCGAACGTCACGGCCGTTCACCCGCGGTGCAAGTTCGCGGTCGATAGTGTCGTTCCATGGGTGAGCGAACGGAACCGGAGATCAGAGTTCTGGAGTCGGAAGCCGAATTGCGGGAGGCGTCCGCGCTGTTCCGCACGGCGATGGTGGGTCTGCCGTCGTGGCCCGAGGTTCCCGACGGGACGGTGAGCCGTTACCTCGAGGCCGGTCGCACGTGGGGTGCCTTCCTCGACGGCATGCTCGTCGGGACCGTCGACGCCACGAGCGGAAATCTCACCCTGCCCGGCGGCGCCCGGGTGCCGCACGCGGCGGTCACCCACATCGGTGTGCTGCCCACCCATACGCGTCGCGGCGTGATCTCCGGACTCGTGCATCGCCAGCTGAGCGACGCGCGCGACCGCGGTGAGATCCTCGCGACGCTGCGTGCCTCCGAAGCGACCATCTACGGCCGGTTCGGCTACGGCGTCGCCTCGACTTCGGTGTCCGTCGACGTCGACGTGCGTGGTGCCGCACTGCGTCCCGACGTGCCCGAGTCCGGAGCGGTGCGTCTGCTGACCTATCCGGATGCGTGGGACGTGCTGGCGCAGATCCATTCCCGTCATCTGCCGCCGCGCCCCGGCATGATCGATCGGTCGGAGTACTGGTGGAACTCGCGCCGATGGCGGGCCGACTCGCTCACCGATCCGATGTACGTGGCGGTGCACGGCGAACCGGGGCAGGAGGACGGCTTCGTCCGGTACCACCCCGTCGACACGCAGGCGTGGTTCACCAGCCGCAACCGCACCGTCGTGGTCGACGACTTCTTCGCCCCGTCACCCGCGGCGTATGCCGGCCTGGTCCGGTTCCTGCTCGACCTCGATCTCGTCGACACCTTGCGGTTCGCGGCACTTCCGCAGGACGACCAGCTGCCGCTCATGCTCGGTGACGCGCGTGCCGTGCACTTCCGCTCGGTCTCGGACGAAACGTGGTTGCGCATCCTCGACCTCGATCGGGCGCTGTCGGCGCGGAGTTATCGAGGGTTCGGCTCGGTGACCGTGGAGGTGACCGATCGGCTGCTGACAGACAACGCCGGTGTCTTCGAGATCTCCGCCGACGGCGTGGCGCGCACCGCGGGACCGGCCGACCTGACGATCGACATCGCCGACCTCGGTGCGCTCCTGCTCGGCAGGCATGGCTGGCACCGGATGGTCGACGCGGGTCGCGCCCGGGTGCACCGACCGGACGCCGTAGACACCGCTGACCTGCTGTTCTCCTGGCCCCAGGCACCCTTCTCTGGGACCGCCTTCTGACCTCGTCGTCGTGCCGATTCCGCTCCGGATGTACGCCCTGCTCGTTTTGCTACGGCTGGCCGGTACGGGCGTTATCGTCGGATCACGAGGTCCCCGATACGAGCGGAGTCGCGCATGAGACGGTCGGGCAAGACACGGCGGACGAGCCGGGCGGTCACAGCTTCTGCGGCCGCGGTGCTCCTGGCGTCGGGACTGGCCGCGTGCGGCAGCGACGAGGAGGGTGTCGTCCTGTCCTTCTACACGGCCGCCGACGGTGCCGAGCAGTACGCGCAGGCCGCGGAGGTGTGCACCGCGGAGGCCGGCGGCCGATATCGCGTGCAGCAGAGGACACTTCCGAAGAACGCCGACGACCAGCGACTGCAGTTGGCGCGGCGGCTGACGGGTAACGACCCGGGCCTCGACCTCATGACCCTCGACGTCGTGTGGACGGCCGAGTTCGCCGAGGCGGGGTGGGCGCTGCCCTTGCCCGACGATGTGGCCGCCGCGGTTTCCGAGGGCACCCTCGAGGGTCCTCTCGAATCGGCGACCTGGCAGGACCGGCTGTATGCCGCGCCGCTCAACACCAACACCCAGTTGCTCTGGTACCGAAAGGATCTCATGCCGGATGGGCAACCTCCGGAGACCTGGGACGAGATGATCGAGATCGCGAGTGGCCTGGCCGAGGAGGGCCGGCCGTCGTGGATCGGGGTGCAGGGCCGGCAGTACGAAGGGTTGATGGTGTGGTTCAACACCCTGCTCTCGAGCGCCGGAGGTTCGGTGGTGGGGGAGGACGGTGTCACGGTCACCCTCACCGACAACGACGCGGCGGTGACCGCGCTCGACATCATGAAGCGCGTCGCGACGGCGCCCGGCGCCGATCCGTCCCTGAACCAGGCCGACGAGGCGGCCGTCCGTCTCGGTATGGAGAGCGGGCGCACGGCGTTCCAGGTCAACTGGCCGTTCGTCCTGCCGGGCATCATCGAGAACGAGGCTGCTCTGCCTTTCGTCGACGAGAACGGCAACGTCACCTCGGAGAACACCGGCAACACGGTCCTGACCGTCGACGGTGAGCAGAATTTCCTTCCCGCGCCGTACCCTTCGGTGATCCCCGGCGAGCCCGCCCAGGTCACCATCGGCGGGTTCAACATCGCCGTCGCCCGCACGAGTACCCACCCGGATCTCGCGTTCGAAGCGATGCAGTGCCTGCGCAACGAGGAGAACCAGCGCAACAACGCCATCGGTGGCGGCGTGCCGCCGACGCTCGCGGCGCTGTACGACGACCCGGAATTCCAGGAGGCCTATCCGGCCTGGCGTGAGGTCCGCGCCGGGCTCGAGAACGCCGCGGTGCGTCCCGCTTCACCGGCCTACCAGAGCATTTCGACGCTGGTGACGGCCACCCTCAACCCGGTCGACCAGATCGATCCGCCCCGCACCGTCGAGGAACTCGCCGAGCAGGTGCGCAAGGCGGTCAATTCGGAAGGACTGATCCCGTGACCGCCGTCGAATCGAAACCGACCGACGAGACCCCGAAGGAACCGTCGGCGAAGACGAAACCAGCGCTGTCCGAGGGGAAGAAGGCCGAGCGACGACTCGGTCTGCTGCTCGTCGCGCCCGCCGCGATCGTGATGCTCGCGGTGACGGCCTATCCGGTGGGATACGCCGTCTGGCTCAGTCTGCAACGCTACGATCTGCGCTTCCCCGACGAGCGCCGGTTCGTCGGGCTGTCGAACTACATCGCGGTGCTCAGCGACGAATTCTGGTGGCAGGCCTTCATCGTCACCTCGCTCGTCACCCTGGTCTCCGTCGCGATCGAGTTCGTACTGGGCCTCGCGATCGCACTCGTCATGCACCGCACGATCGTCGGCAAGGGCATCGTGCGCACGGTGGTGCTGATCCCGTACGGCATCGTCACCGTCGCCGCCGCCTACAGCTGGTACTACGCGTGGACCCCGGGCACGGGCTATCTCGCGAACCTGCTGCCCGACGGCAGCGCCCCGCTCACCGATCAGATCCCGTCCCTGGCGATCATCGTGCTCGCCGAGGTGTGGAAGACCACGCCGTTCATGGCGCTGTTACTCCTCGCCGGCCTCGCGCTCGTCCCCGACGATCTGCTCAAGGCGGCGCAGGTCGACGGTGCCGGGGCTTGGACGCGTCTGGTGCGGATCATCGTTCCGTTGATGAAACCGGCGATCCTCGTCGCCCTGCTCTTCCGCACGCTCGACGCCTTCCGCATCTTCGACAACATCTACGTCCTCACCCGCGGCGCCAACGGCACCGGGTCGGTGTCGATCCTCGGTTACGACAACCTGTTCCGGGCCTTCAACCTCGGCATCGGGTCGGCGATCAGCGTCCTGATCTTCCTGTGCGTCGCGATCATCGCGTTCGTGTTCATCAAGTTGTTCGGTGCATCCGCGCCCGGCTCGGACGAAGGGGGCCGATGATGGCCGAGACCAGGAAACGGACCCTGTCGTGGTCGGCGGTGAACCTGATCGTCCTGCTCTACGCACTCGTCCCGGTGCTGTGGATCGCGAGCCTGTCGTTCAAGCCGCCCGGCACCATCCAGGACGGCCGGTTCATCCCGCAGCAGTGGACGCTGGACAACTACCGCGGCATCTTCCGCACCGACGCGTTCACGAGCGCCCTGATCAACTCCATCGGCATCGGCCTGATCGCCACGGTCATCGCGGTGATCCTCGGGACGATGGCGGCCTACGCGATCGCCCGGCTCGACTTCCCCGGTAAGAAGATCCTGGTGGGTGTGGCGCTGCTCATCGCGATGTTCCCCCAGATCTCGCTCGTCAGCCCGCTGTTCGAGATCATGCGCGGACTCGGACTGTTCGACACGTGGGCGGCGCTGATCCTGCCGTACATCACCTTCTCGCTGCCGCTCGCGATCTACACCTTGTCGGCCTTCTTCAAGGAGATCCCGTGGGAACTCGAGAAGGCCGCGAAGATGGACGGCGCGACTCCGGGCCAGGCGTTCCGGAAGGTCGTGGCCCCGCTCGCCGCTCCCGGCATCATCACGGCGGCGATCCTGGTGTTCATCTTCTGCTGGAACGACCTGCTGTTCGCGATCTCGCTGACCTCCACCGAGCGGTCCATCACCGCACCGGCTGCGATCGCGAACTTCACGGGTGCATCGCAGTTCGAGGAACCGACCGGGTCGATCGCGGCGGCGGCCGTCGTCATCACGATCCCGATCATCGTGTTCGTCCTGATCTTCCAACGTCGAATCGTCGCCGGACTGACCTCCGGCGCAGTGAAGGGATGACTACCGTGGCCGAGATCGTGCTCGACAAGGTGACGAAGGAATATCCGGACGGAGCGAAGGCCGTCAGCGACGTGGATCTCGAGATCGCCGACGGCGAGTTCATCATCCTCGTCGGCCCGTCCGGGTGCGGAAAATCCACGACGCTCAACATGATCGCCGGTCTCGAGGACATCTCCGACGGCGAACTGCGCATCGCCGGGGAACGTGTCAACGAGCGGGCACCGAAGGACCGCGACATCGCGATGGTCTTCCAGTCCTACGCGCTGTATCCGCACATGTCGGTGCGCGACAACATCGCGTTCCCGCTCACCCTCGCGAAGGTGTCCAAGGACGAGATCGCCCGCAAGGTCGACGAGGCGGCCCGGATCCTCGATCTCACACAGCATCTCGACCGCAAGCCCGCCAACCTGTCGGGCGGTCAGCGGCAACGCGTGGCCATGGGTCGTGCGATCGTGCGCAGTCCCAAGGCGTTCCTCATGGACGAGCCGCTGTCGAACCTCGACGCCAAACTGCGCGTGCAGATGCGCACCGAGATCGCGCGCCTGCAGAAGCGTCTCGGCACCACGACGGTGTACGTCACCCACGACCAGACCGAGGCGATGACGTTGGGCGACCGCGTCGTCGTGATGCGTGGCGGGCTCGTGCAGCAGGTCGGGGCGCCGCAGGAGTTGTACGACCATCCGCAGAACCTGTTCGTCGCCGGCTTCATCGGATCACCGTCGATGAACTTCGTTCCGGGGCAGATCGAGAACGGTTCGATCCGCACCTCGTTCGGCGAGTTCCGGTTGCCCGACGAGCGGTGGGAGACCGTGCGCCGCAACAATCCGTCGCGCGAGGTGGTCGTCGGTATCCGTCCGGAGCACTTCGAGGACGCCGACCTGCTCGACCCGACCCAACGGGAGACGGGCGTGACCTTCTCCGCCGAGGTCGACGTGCTCGAGTCGATGGGTTCCGACAAGTTCGCGTACTTCACGGCCGAGGGGCCGGGTGTGCACTCGAAGGACCTCGACGAACTCGCCGCCGACGCCGGCGCCGACATGTCGGCCGAATCGCTGGTCGCGCGGTTGTCGGTGGAATCGCAGGCCACCAAGGGCGGGACCGTGCAGTTGTGGTTCGACCCGGCGAAGATCGCGCTGTTCGATCAGGAGACCGGCGCGAACGTCACCCTCTGACAAACCGACTTCGGTGGATCCGACCCCGGAAAGCGGGGCCGGATCCACCGAAGTCGTCAGCGGGGTGCGCGGCTACGGAGTTCGTCGACGATCTCCTCGCTCCACACGTGCCGCCGCACGAGTCGGTACCGCTCGCTCGCGATCCACAGGTACACCTCGGCGTCGGTGCGTGAGCGCAGCATTCCCGCTTCGCGGGCCATCGCGACGACGGGGACGAACTCCTCCTCGTACCAGCGACGCGCGACCTCCTCGCGGGTGAGGTACTCGCCGAGATCCTGCATGAGCCGGAAACCCCACGCCTCGACGGCCTCGGCCAGTTCGGCGTACCCCCACGGGTCGGACACGCGGATCGCGTCCTGCTCGGCGCCGTGCAGGGGGACGCGGCCGAGGAACATCCGGAAGTGGTCCTTGCGCACGAGATCGGGACGGGCCCTGATGCCCTCCGCGGGCACCTTCGTGGTGATCTCGGTGACGTAGGCGTCGATGGTGCGGTCGCCCTGCGCGTAGGCGATCGACACGCGGTGGTGCCCGTCCTGCACGAAGTGCATCGGGCCCACCCGGTACACGGAGATCGGCGGTATGGCCTCGCCGCGGCGCCGCGCGGCCGCGATGCGTTCCCAGCGTGCACGCAGACGCGCCGAGGTGGGGCGGAAGTGCCGGTCGAAGTCGTCGGCGCGGTCGACGCTGCCGACGATCGAGGCGACCTCGATGATCTGCAACCCGAGTCGCCGCTCACCGAGGCGTCCGAGGGCGGCGACGACGTCGTCGAAGGGCAGCACCGTGTTGACGTCGGCCGGTTCGCGGCGCAGCCATGCGATGAGCCGGGCGTACTCGGCGCGCCGGCGTTGCCGGGCGAAATCGTCGCCGGCATCGGAGACCGGAAAACCGGTGTCGCGAGCCACGCTTCGACGGTACCGGGCGGTGCACAGGTCCGGGTGGGAACCGCATGTGCGGGACGGGGACTACATTGCAGGGGTGACCGACGCAGTTCTCGCCACCGTCCGCAGCCACCTCACCGAGCATCTGACCGCGCCGGGTGATCCGGATCCGGAATCGGCGTCGGTGACCTTCCTCGGTCTCGAACCGATCGAGGTCCTCCGATTCCGCGGCGCCGAACTCCTGCGGTACGCAACCCTGGGATGTTCCCGGCACCCGATGGGCGACCCGACCGACATGGTGGCCGACCCGACGCGCGGGCCGCGGGCCGAACTGGTTCTCAGCCTGCGCGACGACGAGGGCGTCACCGCCGGCGTCCACCGCACCCTCGCGGTGCTCGCGGCGCTGCCCGCCGTGGAGGGCGTGGTCCTCACCGACGACGCCCTGCTCGATCTCGGGGAGCCGCTGTGGCCGGGCGCTCCGTTCACCGCGGTGTTGCTCGAGACGGCCGACGTGCCGTCGCTGGAGTTGCCCGAGCCGTCCGATCCGGTCCATTTCTTCGAGGCCCGTCCGATCACCGGTACCGAGGCGGCCTGGAAGCGGCTGAAGGGAACCGAGGCGCTGCGCGAGGCGTGGGAGGAAGCGGGCATCGACCTGAGCGACCCGCGCCGGGCGCAAGCACGTCTGTGACCGTCCCGGTTCTCACCGACCGTGCGCTCGGACGCGCCACGCTGGCCCGCCAGCACCTGCTGCGGCGGAGCAGCACGGATGCCTTGTCGATGATCGAGCACCTGCTCGGGTTGCAGGCCCAGGCGCCGCTCGCCCCGTATTTCGCGCTGTGGACCCGCATCCGGAGCTTCCGGCCCGACGCGTTGTCGGATCTGCTGGAGTCGCGGGCGGTCGTCCGGATCGCGTTGATGCGCGGCACCGTGTTCGCGGTCTCCGGCGCCGATGCGCACGCGCTGCGCCCGTGGGTGCAGCCGGTGCTCGACCGGGGCGTCGACGCGAACAAGGCCCACCGCATCGGCCTCGAGGGTCTCGACCGGTCGGCGCTCGTGTCGGTCGCTCGGGCTCTGCTGGCGGGCACTCCGATGAGTCAGGCCGAGTTGCGACCGTTGCTCGCCGAACGGTTCCCCGACCGGGATCCGGCCGCGCTGGCACACGCGGTGCGGTGTCTGCTTCCGCTCGTGCAGGTGCCGCCGCGCGGACTGTGGGGACGATCGGGGCAACCTCGCCTGGCGCACCTCGACGAGTATGTGGGCCCGCCGCCCGCGTTCCCCGGCCCAGATCGGTTGATCCTGCGGTACCTGGCCGCCTTCGGTCCCGCAAGTGTCAAGGACGTGCAGACCTGGTGCGGCCTGACCCGGCTCGCCGAGATCGTCGACCGCCTCCGCCCACAACTCGTCGTGTTCCGGGACGAACGCGGAACGGAACTGTTCGACCTGCCCGACGCGCCGCGACCCGACCCCTCGGCCCCTGCTCCCGTACGGATCCTCGCGCCGTTCGACAACGTGCTCCTCTCGCACGCCGATCGCACCCGGTTCGTCTCGGAGGAGCACCGCAAGCGCATCATGGCGGAGAACGGGATCATCGCACCCCTGCTGCTCGTCGGGGGCACTGTCGCGGGCAGTGCGCGCGTGATCACCGACCGGACTACCGCCGCCGTGGAGATGACGCTGTGGCGGACGGTCACGGTGTCCGCTCGGTCGGCGCTCGAGGCCGAGGGCATGCGACTGCTGAACTTCGCGGCACCAGAGGTCGAGACACACGACGTGCGGTTCGTCGACGACCGCTGAGCCGCCTCCGACCCGCCGTCACCCCCGCGGCACGACCACCCCGAGCGATCCGGCACCGAGGCACACGGTGGTGCCGGGAATGGACGAGCGCGCCTGCAACGCCGACCCGTCCCCGGAGACGCGGACGTACACCGTCCCGAGTCCTTCGGTGACGGGCACGGTGACGGATGCGTGGCCGGGGAACCCGAGGCCGATCGTGCCGTCGGCGGAGGCCCGGTAGTTCACCTGCACCGTCCACTCCCAGTCGCCCGCAGGGGAGTCGAGCGGCACGGCCGTGACGGCGTCGGTGGTGACGCGATGACCGCAGTCGGGCTCGGGGCCGGGCGGGACGAAGCGCAGCGGTAGCAGGTCGGCGGGAGTGCGCTGTCCGAGATCGTCGAGGACCCACAGGTCGGTCGCGTGGTCGCGGATGTCGGACCGGCCGGGCAGTGCGGAGAAGACGGACCCCACCAGGTTGTGCGGGTAGGTGACCGGCAGCAGGATCCACACCGACACCGGGTGATCGAGCACGGGCTCGTCGGGCCGGGCCGTGAGCGCGGCCTTCGCCGCCCCGAGGTAGTCGCCCGTCGGGTTGTCCGACCAGCTGCGCGCGAACGTCACGGTCGACCACAGCGAGCCGACGGTGAACACGGCTGCGCAGGTCCAGGCGGTCGCACGAACGACGCGAGGACGGGTCGTCGTGCCCCGCCGCGGGGCGCGCAGGATCAGCGCCGCGGCGATCGCGACGACCACCGCGGAGTCGGCGAAGTAGCGCAGCGTGCGCGCGAGTTCGTAGGTGGTCTCCGGACCGAAGCGGGTGCTGATCATCGCCGCGAGCGAGGCCAGGACGTAGGCGATCACCGCGAGCCACACCGGCCCGGTCCGGTGCCGCCGGCGCACCGTCCACACCGCCGCAACAGCGACGGCGAGCCACGCGGCGACGACGAGCACGAGCGGGGGATCGGCCCAAGGCGGACTCGGATTCCACCGTTCCCACTCCCACGGACCACCGAGCAGCGACGGCAGCAACCCGTAGGAGATGCCGTGATGGGTCAGCCCGGCCACCATCGACCACGGCGGGATCCCGAACCGGGACTCGACCACCGTCGCGTAACAGACCGCCCACACGACGAGCACGGCCACCGACCCGAGCCACAACGGCCGGGCCTGCGCCCATGTGCTGCGGATCGGGCGCGTGAGTCCGTCGACGTGGTGTGCGAGCGCGACCGTCGCGAACGCGGCGAACGGAACGAGGACCGACTTCTCGAAGAACACCAGGGCCACCGCGGTGACGACGAGGGCGCTCACGAGATGACGCCGTCGACCGGTCCTGCTGTACTGCAGCGCATCTCCCGCCACCCAGGCCAGTGCGGCCTGCAGCGGCAACGCGTTGAGCGCGGCCGCCCACCACGCGAAGGCCGGAAGCGTCAGCGGCGTGAGGAGATAGAACAGCAGCGGCCCCCACAGAGCGCGTCGCGGGCCGAGCAGCAGCCAGAGCACCCGCAGCACCGCCAGCGACGCGAGCAACTGACCGATCACGAGCGAGGCCGCCGCCGGCCACCATTCCAGCGGCGCGATCGCCGTGGCGATCCCCGCCACGAGGAAGGCGGCGGGCATCAGGTGACCGTCGTGGTCGTACCGCAGGAAGAGATCGGACAGCAACGGATACGACCCCGCCCGCCCGACGAGGATCAGATCGTCCCAGTAGAACTCGCCGGTCGCGGCCACCACCGTCCGGAGGATCGTCTGCAGCAGGATCAGTGCGAGGGCGACGGCGAGCACGTGGCGTCGCGGCGATCGCACCGCCTGCGCAGCGCGTGTCGGGGCTCGGTCGAGTTCGGTCGTCACAGCCAGTTGTTGCGCCTGAAGGTGACGAACAGTCCCACGGTGATCGCGACGATCGCGGCGAGCACGACGTAATAGCCGTATTCCCAGTGCAGTTCGGGCATGCGATCGAAGTTCATGCCGTAGATCCCGGCGATCATCGTCGGCACGGCGGCGATCGCGACCCACGCGGAGATCTTGCGCATGTCGGTGTTCTGCTGCACGGTGACCTTCGCGATCGCCGCGTCGAGCAGCGTGCCGAGCGTCTCGTCGAAGGCGGCGATGCGGTCGGACACCGTGGTGTGGTGGTCGGCGACGTCGCGGAAGTACCGCCGGACATCCTTCGGGATCGGGTTGCCCGGTGCCCGGATGAGTTGCTGCAGCGGTTCGGCGAGCGGCACGACGGCGCGGCGCAGCTGCACGATCTCGCGCTTGAGCATGTAGATCTGGTCGACCGCGATCCGCGTGTCGGGGGTGAACACGAGCTCCTCGATGTCGTCGACGTCGGGCTGCACGGCCGTGGTGACGGCGAGATAGGAGTCGACCACGTGGTCGGCGATCGCGTGGAGCACGGCCGCCGGACCGCGGGACAGATGATCGGGGTCGCGTTCGAGGCGCTTGCGCACGTGCGAGAGCTCGGAGTGGTCGCCGTGCCGCACGCTCACGATGAAGTCGGGGCCGGTGAACAACATGATCTCGCCGGTCTCGACGATGTCCTTGGTGGTCGTCACCGACTCGTGCTCGATGTAGCTGACGGTGCGCAGCACCAGGAACAGCACGTCGTCGTAGCGCTCGAGCTTCGGCCGCTGGTGGGCGTGGACGGCGTCCTCGACCATCAGCTCGTGGAGTCCGAAGGTGTGCGAGACGTTCGTCATCTGCTCCTCGTCGGGGTGGTGCAGCCCGAGCCACACGAATCCCGTACCGCGCCGACGTACCTCTGCGATCGCCTCGGTGTGGCTGTAGCGGCCGGGCAGGCGGTGCCCGTCGACGTAGACCGCGCAGTCGACCACCGCTTGCTCGGTGGGGACCGGGGGAGTAGTGGGGCCGCGACGGGTGGCACGAGAAGGCTGGTGCGGCATGTTGTCCTTCCTCACGGCATGCCGCTGGGACGCGGCCCGGTCGCAGGCCCGCGGCGCGGCGGTCGCCCGTCGACGGGGACCGAGCGGGGCAGCTCCAGTCATGCTAGCCCGCCGACCTGACAGACTGGTGGCGTGCGTATCGATCTCCACACCCACTCGTCCGCATCGGACGGCACCGACCGTCCCGCGGAACTGGTCCGTGCCGCTGCCCGGGCGGGTCTCGACGTCGTGGCCCTGACCGACCACGACACGACCGCGGGATGGGACGAGGCCGCAGCGGCCCTGCCGACGGGCCTGCGTCTCGTCCGGGGAATGGAGATGTCCTGCACGGGACGCGGGGAGGACGGCGCCCCGGTCGCCGTGCACCTGCTGGCCTATCTCTTCGACCCGCACGACGCGGTCTTCGTCGCCGAACTCGAGCGGCTCCGTGGCGAACGGGTGTCGAGGATCCGGGCGATGGGTGTGCGGATGGCGGACGACGGTCTGCCGATCGACATCGACGCGGTGCTCGCCGAGGCGGGCCCCGCCGCGGGCCGGCCCCATCTGGCGCGGGCGCTCGTCGCCGCCGGTGTGGTGCCCACGGTGGCCGACGCCTTCACCGAGCTGCTGTCGCCGCGCGGCCGTTACTACGTACCGAAGGCCGATACCCCGCTCGCCGACGCCGTGAAGATGGTGACGGCCGCGGGCGGTGTGCCGGTGGTGGCGCACGCCCGGGCACGTGCGCGCGGGCGGCTCCTCGCTCTCGACCACATCGAGGAACTCGCCGAACTCGGACTCGGCGGTGTCGAGGCCGACCATCCCGATCACAACGAGCAGGACGTGCGGACGATGCGCGATCTCGCGCGGTCGCTCGGGGTCGTCGTCACGGGGTCGTCCGACTATCACGGCGACAACAAGACGATCAGGCTCGGCAGCTTCACCACGGCTCCGGCGGCGTACGAGGCGCTGCTCGACCGCGCGACCGGCGTGGAGGTGCTCGAGGGATGAGGCGACGGGGTGCGCGGTATCCGGACGGAGAGTACGGGTCGTCGAACGACGAAAACTACTACGACAGTGAGTACTACACCGAACCGTATTACCCGGACGAGGGGTACTACGCCGATCCGTACGAACCTGCACCGCGCCGCGCGAGTCTGCCGGTCCGCGCCCTCCGCGCTCTCTCCGGCGTGGTGTGCGGGGCGGTGCTGGTCCTGACGCTCGTGGTGTGCGGGGCCCAGTACCTCGCCGGCGACCGCGGTTTCCCCGGTCCGGGCACCACCTCGGTCGCCGCGCACGTCGTCGCCGCGCTCGTGGCCGTGATCGCCCAGGTGACGGCGGATCGGCGCTCGGGTGGTGCGGCACTCCTGTCGAGCCTTGTGGTGATCTTCACTGCATCGATTCTGATGATCACCCAGTGGTGGGGATGACGACCCCGAGTGCCATCTCGGCTACCCGTCGGTAGCCGTCGTGTAACTGCGGAAATTCGTCGCGGTGCGCCCGCGGCGCGGTGTTCACGGCACGTAAACTCACAGGTGAGGCGACAAAACCGTGAGACCTTCGCAATCGATGCCGATTTGATTGTTCGTCTGCAAAGGTGGCAAACTTGCGGCAATCCGAAAGCCGGAATACCCCGGAATCGGACGAAGGATGGCAGACCCACCCAGGGCTAGATCACCCAGGGCTCGATGCCAGGGCCACCCGCCCCGGCTCCATCACGTTCCGGAAGCCGTACAGCGTTGTACAGCGGCAGTCGTGATCGCGCCCGGAAGCTTCAATCCAATGTCCTTGGCGAAGCGCTGCAACTCGATGCATGCACGTGTGTGAAATGCATTGAACTGCGGTGTTTTCGCAGCAACCGAGTCCAGAGGTCGACTCGGAACACGCAGGAGTGTCATCGTGTCAATTGTGTCTGATGCACCTACCCCTCAGAAGCTCGAGTTGACTGACGAGGAGATCTTCTCGAGTCACGTCGACGGCAAGCTGTCGGTCGAGCTGACCGCGCCGCTCGAGAACCAGCGCGATCTGTCCATTGCGTACACCCCCGGTGTCGCCCAGGTCTGCCGAGCTATCGCCGCCGACGAGACCCTCGTCGACCGTTACACCTGGACCAACCGCCTGGTCGTCGTCGTCTCCGACGGCACCGCGGTCCTCGGTCTCGGCAACATCGGCGCACGTGCCTCGCTGCCGGTGATGGAGGGCAAGTCCGCGCTCTTCAAGAAGTTCGCGGGCCTGAATTCCATCCCGCTGGTGCTCGACACCACCGATCCCGACGCGATCGTCGAGACCCTCATCCGGCTGCGTCCGTCCTTCGGCGCCGTCAACCTCGAGGACATCTCGGCTCCGCGCTGCTTCGAGATCGAGAAGCGCGTCATCGAGGCGCTCGACTGCCCCGTCATGCACGACGACCAGCACGGCACCGCCATCGTCGCCCTGGCCGCCCTCAAGGGTGCGGTGAAGGTGCAGGGCCGCGACATCGCCGACCTGCGCATCGTGATCTCCGGGGCCGGCGCTGCCGGCGTGGCGTGCACGAACATCCTGCTCGCCGCCGGTGCGCGCGACGTGGTGGTGCTCGATTCGAAGGGCATCATCTCCTCCGACCGCACCGATCTCGGTGATATCAAGGCCGATCTGGCCTCCCGCACCAACCCCGAGGGCCGCAAGGGCGGCATCGCCGAGGCGCTCGACGGCGCCGACGTCTACCTCGGCGTGTCGTCGGGCACCGTGCCCGAGGAGATCGTCGCGACGATGGCCGACGACGCCATCATCTTCGCGATGTCGAACCCGGATCCGGAGATCCACCCCGACATCGCCCACAAGCACGCCGCGATCGTGGCGACGGGTCGCAGCGACTTCCCGAACCAGATCAACAACGTGCTGGCTTTCCCCGGTGTGTTCAAGGGCGCTCTCGACGCAGGTGCCCGCCGCATCACCGAGGGCATGAAGCTCGCCGCCGCCGAGGCCATCCTCTCGGTCGTCGGTGACGAACTGGCCGCGGACAAGATCGTCCCGAGCCCGCTCGATCCGCGTGTGGCGCCCGCCGTCGCCGAGGCCGTCGCGGCCGCGGCGAAGGCCGAAGGCGTCACCGACTAGGGATTCGCTCCCGGCGAGATCGCACCGAACGCCCCGATCCGAACCGCACAAGGGTTCCGGACCGGGGCGTTCGGCGTCGCGGCTGGCCGGACGGTCGGGCACGTGCGGACCGTGGCGCACCGGTGGGCGACAATGACCGCCGTGGCGAACGAAGCGAGACGGATCCGGCCGGTCGCGGCGACGGTGCTCACCGCATGCGCGGCGGCAGCCGTGCTCCAGGGATGTGCGTCGCCCGTTCTCGACGAGACGGCACCGTCGGCGACGGTCGTCGTCGGGGCGGGGGAGCGGCCCGACGAGGAACTGCTCGCGCAGCTGTACGCGGGAGCGCTGCGCGGCAGCGGGGTCGAAGTACAGGTCCGCTCCGGCGTCGCCGATCCGACCGCAGCGCTCGACGCCGCCGAGCTCACGCTGATCCCCGGCTACACGGGACGGCTGCTCGCGTCCTACGACCCGGGCGCCGACGCGACCGACGCCGAGGACGTCTTCGAAGCGTTGGCGCGCGCACTGCCCGACGAACTGACCATCTCCGACTACGCCTCGGCGCAGGACCGCGCGGTGCTGCTCGCCGACCGCGAAGGACTCACGCAATGGTCGGTGAGCCGCGTGGCCGACCTCGCCGACCGCTGCGCCGACCTGACCTTCGCGGTGACCGAGGACTTCGACACCGCCGGTGGACTCACCGCCCTCGAACGCGCCGACTGCCGCCCGCGCGAGGTGCGACGGATCGAGGATGCACAGTCCGTCGCCGTCGCGTCGGAACCCGACACGGTCGTCGGAACCACCACGACGTCGTCCGCCCTCGCGGAGATCGACGCGGATTCGCCCGTGAGCACCGTGCCCGACGCACCCGACCGCAGCCCGCAGGACGACACGAACGCCGACGACACGCCCGCACCGGTCCTGCCGGCCCAGAACGTCGTCCCGGTCTTCCGCAAGGGCACCCTCGACGAAGCGCAACTCGACGCGTTGCGGACCATCGCGGGTGAACTGACCACGAGCGATCTCACCGAACTGCGTGCGCGGGTCGAGGAGGGCGACGATCCCGAGACCGTGGCCCGCGAATGGATCGACGAACACGCCGGAGCGTGAACGGCACCCCACGAGTACTCAGCCCGCGCGGGTGCCCATCCGGTCGCGGAGGAAGACGCCGAAGTCGGAGATCGCCGCGGCGGCCTCGGGAACGAGCGACGCCTGCAACGGCGCGACGTGCCACAGCTCGGGTTGTTCGACGAGGGTGACGTCGACGCCCGCCGCCCGGAGCTTCTCGGCGTACTGCCGCACCTGTGGGTGGAACATCTCCGCGGTGCCCACCTGGATGAGCGTCGGCGGCAGACCCGTGGGATCGGCGTGGATGGGCGCGTAACCGGGATCGGTGGGATCGCCGTCGGCGAGATACGCCTCGGCCGACGAATACACCCAGCCCTTGTTCAGGACGACGTCGTTCACGTCGGGCAGGTCGCGAGCGGCCGGATCGGTCCATGGCGACAACAATCCGAGCGCCGGCGGGGTGATCCCGTGACGGTCGATGAGCCGGTGCGTGGTCGCCGCGGCGAGGCCACCGCCGGCCGAGTCGCCGGCGATCGCGGTGCCGGGCACCTCGAAGCCGTGCTCGCTGACGAGTTCGAGATAGGCCGCCTCGGCGTCGTTCAGCGCCGCCGGATAGGGATGCTCGGGAGCGAGCCGGTAGTCGAGGACGTACACGGCCGATCCGGACGCGGCGGCGAGATACGCCGCGAGCGAGCGGTGCGTGGCGAGCGACCCGCCGGTGTACGCGCCGCCGTGCAGGTACAGGATCGCCGTGGTCCGCTCGGTGGCGCCCACGGTGATCCGCTCGGCGGGGCGTCCCGCCAGACGGATCGGACGCACCACGGCGTCCTTCGGGAGGAACTGCAGCGGCGCCGCGAGATCGAGCAACCGGCGCTGCGTCGAGAACGACCAGCGCGGCGACAGCAGGGCACGGAAGAGAGGACGCAGGGCGGTACGCGCCACCCGCGGTGACAACTGCGGTGTCGGAGGCATGCCGCAGCCTATCCCTTCGGCACGACCCGGGAGGTCACGGTGGCGACGACACGCTGATAGGCCGGTCCGGCAACGCGGACGAAGGCGTCGAGCAGCTTCGCATCGGCGCCGATGAGCACGCGCGCCTTGTTCTTCCGCACACCGGTGAGGATGGTCTTCGCCGCGTCCTCGGGGGTCGTGCGTGCGAGCTTGCGGTCGAAGAACTCCGCGAAGGTCGCCTGGTCGTCGCCGTCGGGGACGGCGGCGTTGCGCGCGATCGCGGTCTTGATGCCGCCGGGATGCACGCACGTGACCTGCACGGGATGCCGCGCGACGAGCATCTCCTGCCGCACCGCCTCGGTGAAGCCGCGCACGGCGAACTTCGCCGAGTTGTACGCCGCCTGCCCCGGGATGCTCAGCAGGCCGAACAGGCTCGAGACGTTGACCAGGTGGCCGTCGCCCGAGGCGATGAGATACGGCAGGAAAGCCTTGGTGCCGTTGACGACTCCCCAGAAGTCGACGTCCATCACGCGCTCGATGTCCTTGAACTCGGTGCGCTCGAGGTCGCCGTGATAGGCGATGCCCGCGTTGTTGTACACCTGGTGGACCGCGCCGAAATGGGCGGCGACCTGCTCGGCGTACTCGAGGACCTTCTCGCGTTGGGTGACGTCGAGATGATCGGCCTTCACCTCGGCACCGAGTTCCCGTGCGCGACGCGCGGTCTCCTCGAGCCCTGTGGTGTCGACGTCCGAGATCGCCAGGCGGGCACCGTGGGCCGCGAGGGCGAGGACGAGGGCCCGTCCGATCCCGGAACCCGCGCCCGTGACGACGACGACCCGGCCTGCGAAATCACTCATCGAACTGCTGCCTCTCGGGACGTGCGCTCCTGCGCGGGACGGTCGGTGGCGGCGGGGAGATCCGACTCGGCGACGCTGCGGTACGCCTCGAGGTCGAATCTGCGGGTGATACGGCGGAATTCGAAGGTGAATCCCGGCCACAGCGTGGTGTTGTTGCCGTGCTTGTCGAGATACCAGCTCGCGCACCCGCCGTTGTTCCACACGCTCGACTGCAGCGCGCGCTGCAGGTCGCGGTTGTACTCGTCCTGCACGTCCTTACGGACCTCGACCGTGCCGATGCGGTTGCGGTCGATCGTGCGGATCGCGTCGACGACGTACTCGAGTTGCGACTCGATCATGTACACCATCGAGGTGTGGCCGAGTCCGGTGTTCGGGCCGACGAGGAAGAACAGGTTCGGGAAGCCGGCGACCGAGCTGCCCTTGTACCCCTGCATGCCGGTCTCGTCGAAGACCTCGGCGAGCGAGCGGCCGTCCTTGCCGAAGATACCGGCGAAGGTCGGGGAGTCGGTGACGTGGAAGCCGGTCGCGACGACGATCGCGTCGACCTCGCGTTCGGTGCCGTCCTTCGTGACGATGCCGCGCGGGGTGACGCGGGTGATGCCGTCGGTGACGAGGTCGACGTTCGGCCGGTCGAGGGCGGGGTAGTAGTTGTTCGAGATCAGCATGCGCTTGCAACCGATGCCGTAGTTCGGCGTGACCTTCCGGCGCAGTTCCTTGTCGCGGATCTGCCGGCGGACCTGGATGCGCGCGGCGAGTTCGAGCGGCTTCATGAAGGCCTGCGCCTTGGCCAGACCCACGACCTGCGTCTCGCGGGCGGTGTACTGCAGGGCACGCGAGAGACGCTGGAAGCCGGGGATGTAGCGGAAGGCGAACCGCTCGGGGGCGGTGTACTCGCGGTCGAAGCGGGGGAGGATCCACGGTGCCGTGCGCTGGTACACGTCGAGACGGCCGACGGTGCCCGCGATGGCCGGCACGATCTGGATGGCGGAGGCTCCGGTGCCGATGACGGCGACGCGCTTGCCGACGAGGTCGGCGTCGTGGTTCCACCGCGCCGAGTGGAAGATCTCGCCCTCGAACCCGGAGATGCCCTCGATGTCGGGCAGCGACGGCTCGCACAGGGCGCCGACCGCGGAGATCACGACCTTGGCGCTGTACTTGCCGCGCGTGGTGGCCACGTCCCAGCGGTGCGTCGCGGTGTTCCAGCGGGCCGTCTGCACGTCGCATCCGAAGACGGTGCGTCGCCGCACGTCGTACCGGTCGGCGACCGAGCGGATGTACTCCTGGATCTCCGGCTGCGGCGAGAACGAGCGCGTCCAGCCGGGGTTGAGGGCGAACGAGTAGGAGTACAGGTTCGACGGCACGTCGCACGCCGCGCCGGGGTAGGTGTTGTCGCGCCAGGTGCCGCCCACCTCGGAAGCGCGTTCGAGCAGGAGGAAGTCCTTGCCCGCCTGCGACAGTCGGATGGCCGCACCGAGCCCGGCGAACCCGCTGCCGATGATCAGCGTGTCGACCTGACGGATCTCCGCGTCGGCGACGGTATCTGTAACCGGAAGACTCATGTACTTGAGGCTAGAGCGTTCCAGTGACCTGGTCAACACTTGTTGACCATAATTCAATAACGGTGTTTGCATGGTGGACGTGACAGAAGACAATCCCGGACCCCGCCGGACCCGTCTCGGTCCCGCCCAACGCCGGGCCCAGCTGATCGAGCAGGGTCTCGAACTGCTCGCCGACCGGCCCCTCGAACAGATCTCCGTCGACGAGGTCGCCGAACGGGCCCGGGTCTCGAAGGGGCTGCTGTTCCACTACTTCGCCTCGAAGCACGACTACCACGTCGAACTCGTGCGATGCATCGGTCGGGATCTCGTCGAGTACACCGCACCGGACGAGGGCCTCGAACCGATCGAGATGCTGCGCGGCACGCTCGTCGCGTACGTCGACTACGTCACCCGGCGCCGCGACATGTACGTCTCGATCCTGCGCGGCGCCACCAGCGGCGACCCCGACATGCGGGCGGCCTTCGAGGACACCCGCACGGCGCTGGTCGACCGGACCGTCGCGCACCTGCCTGCCATCGGCATCGAGCCCACGCCGGCCGTGCGACTCGCCGTCCGCGGCTGGGTGGCCTTCGTCGAGGACACGACCATCGCGTGGCTACGCGATCCCGAACTCACCCGCGACGAGTTCGTCGAACTGGCCATCGCGGCGCTGTCCGGCGTTGCGCTGGCGGCACATTCGCTCCACTCTCCGGCCGGTGACGATGCTCCGGCCGGTGGGATTCTCAGCGATCGTTTCCGGGAAGGTACTCCTGCAGCTTCGTCTTGACGCCCTGTTTCACGAAGCCCCAACGGTTCTCGTCACCGGCGAGCACGGCCTTGGCGACATCGGTGAACTGCTCCCACGTCGCGTGCGGCGGGATCGGCGGCATGTCCGGATCGGTGTACACGTCGAGCACCGTCGGGCGGTCCGCGGCCAGCGCGCGATCCCAGGCCGAGCCCATCTCGTCCGAGGACTTCACGGTTTCGCCGCCCAACCCGAGACTGCGCGCGAAGGCGGCGTAGTCGACGTCCGGAAGCGACTGGGACTCCGCGAATTTCGGTGCCCCACCCATCGCACGCATCTCCCAGGTGACCTGGTTCAGGTCGTTGTTGTGGATGATCGCGACGACGAGCCTCGGGTCCGCCCACTGCTGCCAGTACCGCTGGATGGTGATCAGCTCGGCCATGCCGTTCATCTGCATCGCCCCGTCGCCGGCGAACGCGACCACCGGACGGCCCGGATTCGCGAACTTCGCGCCGATCCCGTACGGCACCGCCGGACCCATCGTCGCGAGGGTGCCCGACAGCGAACCGCGCATGTCACCACGGAACTGCAGTTGGCGCGCATACCAATTGGCGGCCGAACCCGAGTCCGCCGTGACGATCGCATCGTCCGGCAGTCGCGGTGAGGCCTCGGCGAACATCCGCAGCGGATTGACGAACTCCGTTTCGACCTCCGCCTGCTGTCCCATCGTCTGCCACCAGCGCTGCACGTTCTGCTCGATGCCCTCACGCCACGACCGATCCGCCTTGCGCTGCAGCAGCGGGACGAGCGCGTCGAGCGCGGCGGCGGCATCCGCGACGAGGTTGACCTCGTTCGGATAGCGCATCCCGATCATGTTCGGGTCGATGTCGATCTGCACGCAGCGGGCCTGGCCGTATTCGGGCAGGAACTGGCTGTAGGGGAGGGACGAACCGACGATGAGCAGCGTGTCGCAGCCGGTCATCATCTCATGGGTGGGCCGCGTGCCCAGCAGCCCGATCGAGCCCGTGACCCACGGCAACTCGTCCGACAGCACGTCCTTGCCCAGCAGGGCCTTCGCCACCCCGGCGCCGAGCAGGTCCGCGACCTGCTCGAGTTGCGCCCGCGCATCCCGGGCGCCGCTGCCGACGAGCATCGCCACCTTGTCCCCGGCGTTGAGGATCTCCGCGGCCCGCCGGATCGCGTCGTCGTCCGGTGCGATCCGGGGACGATCGAAGCCGACGCTCGACGGCACCATCTTGAACTCGTGGCCGGGCGGGGAGTACTCGAGTTCCTGCACGTCGCCGTGGATGATGACGGCCGTGGGCGTGCGATACGCGATGGCGGTGCGCATCGCCCGGTCGAGGACGTTCGGCAACTGCTCGGGCACCGTCACCGTCTCCACGAACGCCGACGCCACATCCTTGTACAGCGTGTGCAGGTCCACTTCCTGCTGGTACGACCCGCCCATCGCGGAGCGGTCGGTCTGGCCCACGATCGCCACCACCGGAACGTGGTCGAGTTTCGCGTCGTACAGGCCGTTGAGCAGATGGATCGCGCCCGGGCCGGAGGTTGCCATGCACACCCCGGGCCGGCCCGTGAACTTCGCATAGCCCACGGCCTCGAAGGCGCTCATCTCCTCGTGCCGGGACTGCACGAAGACCGGATCGTTGCCGGTGCGCGTCCAGGCGGCGAGGATCCCGTTGATGCCGTCGCCGGGATATCCGAAGACGTGGTCCACCCCCCACGTGCGCAGGCGGTGCAACAGGTAGTCGGCCACGGTCGGATTCGCCATCGGTAGCTCCTCGCAGGACGCGATCGGGGGTCCTCCGAAGGGTGCCCGTCGTGCCCGGTCCGAAACGCACCGGAAAAGGCGTGAGCCGGGTCGATCGCCCCTCGCGGGGACGAACCGACCCGGCTCACATGAGAACCGTCAAGGACCCGAAGGATCCGAAACGGAGCTTCTAGCGACCGAAGGCCTTCTCGATGATCTCCTGCTGCTCGACAGCGTGGACCTTGCTCGAACCGGACGACGGTGCCGACATCGCGCGACGCGACACGCGCTTGATACCGCTGAGCTTCTCGGGCAGCAGTTCCGGCAGCGCGAGGCCGAGGAACGGCCAGGCACCCTGGTTCGCCGGCTCCTCCTGGACCCAGAAGAACTCGGTGGCGTTCGGGTACTGCTCGAGCGTCTCGGCGATACGGCGGCGCGGCACCGGGTACAGCTGCTCGATGCGCACGATCGCGACGTCGTCACGACCTTCCTTCTGCTTCTTCGCCAGCAGTTCCCAGTAGATCTTGCCGGAGGTCAGCAGCACACGAGTGGCCTTCGACCGATCGGCCGTGCCCTCCTCGTAGGGAACCTCTTCGAGCAGCGAACGGAACTTGCCCTGCGTGAAGTCCTCGACGTTGCTGACCGCGGCCTTGTTGCGCAGCATCGACTTCGGCGTGAACACCACCAGCGGACGGCGGATGCCGTCGAGGTGATGGCGACGCAGCAGGTGGAAGTAGCTCGCCGGGGTCGACGGAACCGCAACCGTCATCGAGCCCTCGGCGCACAGCTGCAGCCAGCGCTCGATACGACCCGAGGTGTGGTCGGGACCCTGGCCCTCGTGGCCGTGCGGCAGCAGCAGCACGACGTCGGAGAGCTGACCCCACTTGGCCTCACCGGACGAGATGAACTCGTCGATGATGGACTGCGCGCCGTTGACGAAGTCGCCGAACTGCGCCTCCCACAGCACGAGCGCGTCGGGGTTGCCCACCGAGTAGCCGTACTCGAAGCCCAGGCCCGCGAACTCGGTCAGCGCCGAGTCGTAGACCATGAAGCGGCCGCCGTTGCCGGCCTGGTTGGCCAGCGAGGCGAGCGGGCTGTACTCGTCGCCCGTCTTGCGGTCGATGATGACCGAGTGGCGCTGCGTGAACGTGCCGCGACGCGAGTCCTGACCGGCCAGGCGCACCAGGGCGCCTTCCTCGGCCAGCGAACCGAACGCGAGCAGCTCGGCGAACGCCCAGTCGATCTTGCCGTTGCGCGACATCTCACGACGCTTCTCGAGCACCGGCTTGACGCGCGGGTGGACGGTGAAGCCCTCGGGCGCCTCGGCGAAGGCGTCGCCGATCCGCTCGAGCACCGACCGGTCGACGGAGGTGTCGAGGCGCTTCGGCGGGGTCTGGTCGAGCTCGACCGACTCCGACGGCTCCGGCGGGTACTTCTCGAGTTCGCGGACCTCGTTGAAGACCCGTTCGAGCTGTCCCTGGTAGTCGCGCAGGGCGTCTTCCGCTTCCTTGAGCGAGATGTCGCCGCGGCCGATCAGGGCCTCGGTGTAGCTCTTGCGGACGCTGCGCTTGGTGTCGATCACGTCGTACATCGCCGGCTGGGTCATCGACGGGTCGTCGCCCTCGTTGTGACCGCGGCGGCGGTAGCAGATCATGTCGATGACGACGTCCTTGTGGAACTTCTCGCGGAAGTCCACGGCGAGCTTCGCGACCCACACGCAGGCCTCGGGGTCGTCGCCGTTGACGTGGAAGATCGGCGCGCCGATCATCTTCGCCACGTCGGTGCAGTACTCGGACGAACGCGAGTGCTCCGGCGCGGTGGTGAAACCGACCTGGTTGTTCACGACGATGTGCACGGTGCCGCCGGTGCGGTAGCCGCGCAGCAGCGCGAGGTTGAGGGTCTCCGCGACGACGCCCTGACCGGCGAACGCAGCGTCGCCGTGCAGGAGCAGCGGCAGGACGGTGAAGCCGTCCTCACCCTTGTCGAGGATGTCCTGCTTGGCGCGGACGAGGCCCTCGAGCACCGGGTTGACCGCCTCGAGGTGCGAGGGGTTCGCGGTGAGCGAGACCTTGATGTCGTTGTCGCCGAACATCTGGATGTAGGTGCCCTCGGCGCCGAGGTGGTACTTCACGTCGCCGGAACCGTGCGCAGCGGCCGGATTCAGGTTGCCCTCGAACTCCGAGAAGATCTGCGAGTACGGCTTGCCGACGATGTTCGCGAGCACGTTCAGGCGACCGCGGTGCGGCATCGCGATGGCGACCTCGTCGAGCGTGTGCTCGGCGGCCTGATCGATGATCGCGTCCATCATCGGGATGACGGATTCGGCGCCCTCGAGCGAGAAGCGCTTCTGACCGACGTACTTGGTCTGCAGGAACGTCTCGAACGCCTCGGCGGCGTTGAGGCGGCTCAGGATGTACTTCTGCTGGGCGACCGTCGGCTTGACGTGGTGCGCCTCGACGCGCTCCTGCAGCCACTGCTGCTGCTCGGGCTCGAGGATGTGGGTGTACTCGACACCGACGTGGCGGCAGTACGCGTCGCGCAGCACCGACAGCACGTCGCGCAGCTTCATCTTCTGGCGGCCGTGGAAGCCACCGACGTTGAACTCGCGATCGAGATCCCACAGCGTCAGGTCGTGGGTCGTGACGTCGAGGTCGGGGTGCGAGCGGAACTTGTCGCGCACGAACTGCAGCGGATCGGTGTCGGCCATGAGGTGGCCGCGGCTGCGGTAGGCGGCGATGAGCTCGAGCACACGGGTGTGCTTGTCGACGAGGCCTTCCGGCACGTCCTTGCGCCAGCGGACCGGCTCGTAGGGGATGTGCAGGGTGTGGAAGATGCCGTCGTAGAAGTCGTCGCTGATGAGCAGCTCGTGGATCTTCTTCAGGAACTCACCCGACTCCGCGCCCTGGATCACGCGGTGGTCGTAGGTGGAGGTGAGCGTCAGCAGCTTGCCGATGCCCATCTCGGCGATCCGCGCGTCGGACGCACCCTGGAACTCGGCCGGGTACTCCATGGCGCCGGCGCCGATGATCGCGCCCTGGCCCTGCATCAGACGCGGGACCGAATGCACGGTGCCGATACCGCCCGGGTTGGTCAGCGAGATCGTGACGCCGGAGAAGTCGTCGCCGGTGAGCTTGCCGTCGCGGGCGCGGCGCACGATGTCCTCGTAGGCCGAGTAGAACTGCGCGAAGTTCATCGTCTCGCAGTTCTTGATGGCCGCCACGACCAGCGAACGCTGGCCGTTCTTGCCGGGCAGGTCGATCGCGAGACCGAGGTTCGTGTGCGCAGGCACGACGAGGTTCGGCTTGCCGTCGACCTCGGCGAAGTGGTTGTTCATGTTCGGGAACGCCTTGACCGCCTGGACGATCGCGTAACCGAGGATGTGGGTGAACGAGACCTTGCCGCCCCGGGTGCGGGCGAGGTGGTTGTTGATGACGATGCGGTTGTCGAACATCAACTTCGCGGGCACCGCGCGAACACTGGTGGCCGTCGGGATCGACAGCGAGGCGTTCATGTTCTTCGCAACGGCAGCAGCGGCGCCGCGCAGAACCTTCTTCTCCTCGGTGGCCTGGCCCGACGGGGCCGCGGCGGGCTTGGGAGCCGGCTTCGCGGGCGCGGCCTGGGCCTTCGGCTGCGCCGCAGGCTTGGTCTCCGCCTTCGGTGCAGGCTTCGCAGGCGCGGCCTTGGTCTCCGCCTTGGTCTCGGTCTTCGGTGCAGGCTTCGTGGGGGCCGAAGCGGAGGAACTCGGCGCAGATGCTGTGCTCGGCGCGGGCTTCTCGGTCGTGGCGGTGTCGGAGCCGTTGGTGCCTCCGGCCACCGCGGCTTCCGGCGAATAGTCGGTGAGGAATTCGTGCCAACTCGCGTCCACGGACGAAGGGTCGTCCTGGAAGCGCTGGTACATCTCGTCAACCAACCACTGGTTCTGTCCGAACTGTGATGTAGAGCTGCTGCTCACGGCAGTTGTTCGCCTCGTTTCTTTCTTCGGTACCCGATCGGAGCGCCTGTGAATATGAGGCTAGCCCGTGGCATGTGACGATCCGAACTGACCGCGCATGTCGGTGGGCTACCTCACAATCTGGTGCGATGGGGTCTCCATCGATGACGGTTCTCGAGAGCCGATTATTCCCTCTAAGGTGCATCGGCGCAGCGCGCACCCCGTTACAAACGTGAGGACGATCTCATGTTCGATCCTTCCGTCGTCGAAGTGAGCAGGACCTCGGGCTCCTCCGGAACGAGACCACCGGTAGCGAGTTGCCACAAAGTGGTGTACAGACCTCCCGCTCGGCGGAGCTCGTCGTGGGGCCCGCACTCGACGATACGGCCGTCGTCGACGACCACCACGAGATCGGCGCGTGCGGCGGTCGCGAGACGGTGCGCCACCACCACGGCCGTCCGTGAGCGGGCCACCCGCGCACCCGCCTCGAGCACCGCCTTCTCGGTGGCGGGATCGAGGGTCGCGGTGGCCTCGTCGAGCAGCAGCAGATCGGGATCCACCAGTTCGGCGCGCGCGAGCGCGATGAGCTGACGCTGGCCCGCCGACAGACCCTGACCGCGTTCACCGACCGCATGGTTCATGCCGCCGGCGAGACCCGCGATCATGTCCAGCGCCCCCACGGCGCGCGCGGCCGATTCGATCTCCTCGCGCGTCGCGTCGGGCCGGCCGTAGGCGATGTTGGTCGCCACCGTGCCCGTGAACAGGTGCGCCTCCTGCGGCACCACACCGAGCCGGCCCCGATAGTCGCGCAGGCGGTAACGGCGCAGATCGGTGTCGTCCACCCGCACCGAACCGGACGTCGGGTCGTAGAACCGGGCGAGCAGTTTGACGACCGTCGACTTCCCGGCGCCGGTGCGGCCCACCAGGGCGACCGTCGACCCGGCCGGGATCGACAGGTCCACATCGCTCAGCGCCTCACGATCGGCCTCGCTGTACCGGAAGCCCACCTGCCGCAGGTCGACGTCACCGCGGAGGTGCCCGGTGATGGCGACCGTGCCCTCCTCGGCAGACTCGAGCGAGCTCTCGGTCCGCAACAGGTCGCCGATCCGGCGCAGACCGACCCGCGCCTGCTGGTAGCCGTCGAAGACCTGCGACAACTGCTGGATGGGCGCGAACAACAGGTTCAGATACAGCACGAACGCGATCAGCACACCGGGGCCGACCGCGCCCGACGCCACCTCCCGGGCGCCGACGAAGACGACCGCCGCGAGCGCCAGATCGGACAGGAAGGTGATGAACGGGAAGTACAGCGAGATCGCCCGCTGCGACCGCAGGCGACTGCGCCGATAGGCCTCCGCGCGCTCGGCGAACCGCCGCGCCGCGGTCTCCTCCCTGCGGTAGGCCTGGGCGGCGCGCAGACCCGTGACGTTCTCCTGGAAATCCGCGTTCACCAGGGAGATGCGTTCGCGGGACTGCGCGTACGCCGTCCCGGAGACCTTCCGGAACCACAGGGTCGCGCCGACCAGCACGGGCAGCACCGCCAGCACCACCAGGGCCAGGGACAGATCGGTGACGATCAGCGCGATCGAGATACCGGTGAGCGTGAGCACCGCCACGACCGCGGTGGACAGGCCGGTCTGGATGAACTGCGACAGCGCATCCACATCGGTCGTCATCCGCGTCATGATCCGGCCCGACAGTTCGCGTTCGTAGTAGTCGAGTCCGAGCCGTTGCAGGTGCGCGTACGAGCGCACGCGCAGCCCGAACAACACCCGTTCGCCCGCCCGCGCGGTGAGCACCGTGAGGATCGCGACCACGAACCAGCCGAGCAGCGCGAGCACCACACCTGCGGCGGTCGCCTGCCACAGCCGGGACGGATCGCCCGGGGTCACTCCGCGGTCGACGGCGTACCGCACCAGCGACGGGAACGCGATGCTCGTCAGCGACTCCACCGCCAGGCACAGCACGACGACCGCCAGCAGTGCACGCACCGGGCGCAGCGTCGTCCGCAACCGGAACTGCGGGTCGGGCAGGCGCAGGGCCTCGGACTGCAGGGCCGGATCGTGTCCGGGCGTCTCGGTGGCCGGGGGAAGCGCGTCGACGGCCGCGCGCAGTTCCGGGGTCGGGGCGACCGCGCCGAGCGCACCGGACACCGGCCCGCCGCGGCCACCACCGCCCGCCGGTCCGCCGCGACCTCCACCGACGGCCGGTGGGTTCCGGACGGTCCCGGACAGTTCGTCGTCGTCCGGTTCGTCGGGCCACAACTCACCGGCGGGGACGGGGCGTTCCGGTGCCGGTGCGGCGTCGTCGTCGGTCGAGAGCAGACGCCGGAAGACGGGACTGCGCTCCTCGAGTTCGTCGACCGTCCCGATGTCGACGATGCGCCCCTCGTCGAGCACGGCGACCCGGTCGGCGAGCGCGAGCGTCGACCGCCGATGGGCGAGCACGAGGGTCGTGCGGCGCCGGCCCGCCCGCAACGCGCCGTAGATCGCGGCCTCCGTCTCGGCGTCGACCGCCGAGGTCGCGTCGTCGAGGATCAGCACCCGCGGATCGACGAGCAGTGCCCGCGCCAGCGCGACCCGCTGCCGCTGCCCGCCGGACAGGGTCAGGCCGCGTTCACCGACGACCGTGTCGTAGCCCTCGGGGAGGGCCTCGACGAAGTCGTCGGCGCGTGCCGCCGCGGCCGCGGCGCGGATCTCGTCGTCCGATGCGTCGGGCCGGCCGAGAGCGATGTTGGACGCGACGGTGTCGGAGAACAGGAACGGCTCGTCGAAGACGAGGCCGACCGCCCCGCGCAGATCGTCGGCGCGGAGCGTGGCGACGTCGATGTCGCGGCCGTCCGCGGTCAGGCACACCGACCCGCGGTGCGGCGCGTAGAAGCGGGGGAGCAGCAGCGACAGCACGGTCTTGCCCGACCCGGCCGGGCCGACGATCGCGACGGTCTCGCCGGGCGCGATCTCCAGGTCGAGGCCGCGCAGTACGTGCCGGTCGTCGTCGAAGCCGAACGTCACGTCCTCCAGGTGCACCCCGAGCGGACCGTCGGGCAGCTCGACGGGATGCGGGGGATCGGCGACATCGGGTTCGGTGTCGATCACCTCGTACACCCGCTCGACGGCGGCGCGGGACAACTGCGCCATGATCACGACCTGGGAGAGGGTGCGGGTCGTCCCCGTCATCGTCGCCACATAGGCGGTGAACGCCACGAAGGTGCCCACGGTGATCCCGCCCTCGAGGGCGAGCCAGCCGCCGAGCGCGATGGTGGCGACGAGCCCGAACTGTGGGATCGCACCCATCGGCGCCGAGAACCACGCGTTGATCCGGGCGGCACGCAGACGCTCCGCGTACAGCCTGCGACCGTGCTCCTCGAGCTGGTCGACGGCGTGCGACTCCTGCCCGAATCCCTTCACCACCCGCACGCCCGTGACCGTCTCCTCGACGTGCTGGGCAAGGTCGGCCGCGCGCTGCTGCGCCGACCAGGTCGCGGCGAACAGCTTCGGGCGCACGACCCGGACGAGACCCGCGATGATCGGGACGATGACCACCGCGACCAGTGTGAGCAGCGGCGAGAGGGTCGTCATGATCACCAGCGCGAGCACGAACTGCAGCAGCGCACCCGCCGACATCGGCACCATCGCGAGCAGGCCCTGCACGAGTTGCAGGTCGGTGATGGACCGCGAGACCACCTGACCCGTGCGGATGCGGTCCTGACCGTGGCCGTCGAGACGTTGGAGCGAGCCGAGCAGGCGCAACCGCAGGTCGTGCTGCACGTCGAGCGACAGGCGTCCGGCGAGCATGCGACGCCCGTACTGGCAGCCGAACCGGATCACCGCACCGGCCGCGATCGCAGCCGCCGCCAGCCCGATCAGGCGCAGGTCGTCGGCGGGCACGTCGCCCTGCCCGGTCGCGCTGTCGACCGCGACCTTCGTCAGCAGTGGGAAGGTGATGTCGATCAGGGCAGCGACGACGGTGACGGCCAGCGCCCCGACGGCTGTTCTGCGGTGTTTCAGGCATTCGGCGACGAGCCGGGAAATCCATCCCGGCGAGCGCGGAATCGGGTCGTGTGCCATCGAACCGACATTAGCGCCGAGTGACGACAGGGCACGTCGGAGCCGCCCGGGAGGGCCGGAGACGCAGGTGATCGAAGGTGTCAGACGACGTCGGCGGTGCGGGCGCGCCACCAGCCGAGGCCGCCCAGCACCACGGTCCAGAGGATCAGAAGCAGCGGAGCCGCCGGCCACGTCATCTCCAGCGTCACGTCCTCGGGCATCGACACCGCCGAGAACAGCACGTACCAGGTGACCTGCGCCGGCAGATACGACGCGATCGCGCCGAGACCGAGACCGTGCAGGACGACCGAGACCATCAGCTCCCCGAACGGCACCCACGCGCAGATCGCGAGCACACTGCCCGTCGTCGACCGTGTGAGCAGACCCAGCCCCGCTCCGATGAGCGACCACATCAGCGCGCAGAACAGACCGATGCCCATCACCTTGGCGACCGAACCGAGGTCGGCACCGTCGAAGCCCCCACCGAACAACATGAGCGTCGCGGCCGCCGCGACTTCCGTGACGATGCAGTACAACAACCCGATCACGGCGACGGTCGCGAACTTCACCCCGACGACCCGGTCGCGTCCCCGCGCGGTGAGGAAGGTCGTCACGATCGTTCGGTGCGCGAACTCGCTGCCCGTCGCCACCGCACCGAAGATCGCGGCGAACAGGAACACCAGCGACAACGAGAGGGAGATACCGACCGCGGCGGCGACGGCCTCGGCGAAACCGTCACCGAAACCGAGTTCGAGTTGCCGCGCGACCGGCAGCGTCAGCGCGCCGCAGAACAGACCCACCAGCAGTGGTGCGATGCCGAGGATCCACCAGTAGCGCAGGCTCAGGACCTTGCGGAACTCGGCGGTGAGAAGCACGGTCATGCGGTGGGACCTCCTTGCCCGGCCGGCGGTCGGTTCGGCTGCCCCCACTGCGGCTGCGGGTACTGCTGTGCGTTCGGGTACTGCTGTGCGTTCGGGTACTGCTGTGCGTTCGGGTAGGGCTGATACTGCCGGCCGTGCCCCGGATACTGCGCGACCGGCGCGGCCGCATACCGACCCGCCGTCATCGCGAGGTAGACCTGCTCGAGATCGACGTGCTCGACACTCGTCCCGAACAGCGTCACCTCCGCGGTCGCGGCGATCTCGGCGATGCGGTCGGGAGTCACGCCGACCACCGCGAGCCGTCCGTCCTGCTGCACCTGCGCGTCGGTGTGCCCGGCCGCGGCGAGCGCGGTCGCGAGGCGGGCCGGGTCGGAGGCCGCGACGAACACCCGCGAGCGGTAGGCGTCGCGCAGGTCGGTCATCGAGGTCTCCGCGACCAGGTGACCGTTCGCGATGATCACGAGGCGGTCGGCCATCTGCTCGATCTCCCGCAGGATGTGGCTCGAGATCAGCACGGTCCCGCCGTTGGCGGCGAACGCGCGGAGGAAGTCGCGCAGCCAGGCCATGCCCTCGGGGTCGAGTCCGTTCGCCGGTTCGTCGAGCACGAGATAACGCGGTTGTCCGAGCAGGGCCGTCGCCAGGGCGAGTCGCTGCCGCATGCCGAGGGAGAACTCGCCGATACGACGTCGCGCGACCGACCCCAGGCCGACGAGATCGAGCATCTGCCTCGCCCGCTCGTCGGGCACGCCGATCGCGGCGCAATAGACCTGCAGGTGTGTCAGCGCCCGGTGCTTCGGGTGGGCGCTGCGCGCGTCGAGCACCGCCCCGACGACCTGTGCAGGCTGCCGCAGCGAGGTGAACGGCACGCCGTCGACGAAGGCGTTCCCGGCGCTCGGCCGGACGAGTCCGAGCATCATGCCGAGCGTGGTGGTCTTGCCCGATCCGTTGGGGCCGAGGAAACCGGTGATCGAGCCCGGTGGCACCGTGAACCACAGATTCGATACGGCCGTGTGGTCACCGAACGTCCTGCTCAGGCCGTGGACGGTGATCCCCGCGCCCGGTGTCCCCGAGGGCACCCGGGGATCGGGTGTGCCGTACGGCGGTTGCGCTGACGGTGCTGTCACGGATTCGGACCCCCGCGTCGTCGAGATGTGGGTGCGGCTCGTGCCGCGGTCGCCGTGAGCTTACGGGTCAGTCGAGGAAGGGCAGGACAGCGTCGAGGAACTCGCGGGGCGCGTCGAGCTGAGGACAGTGCCCGGCGTCAGGGATGATCACCACCCGTCTCCGGCCCCCGGCCTGCACCCGTCGCGCGGCGTGAGCGGGCGTCAACCGGTCGCGTGCGCCCCACACCAGCAGGGCCGGCATGTCGAGGGCGTGCACCATCTCCGGGATCGGCAGTCGACCGAGCTCACCGATCGCGTGCCGGCCCACGGTCAGCAGCGTGTCGACCTGCTCGCGGGTCGCGTAGTTCGCCGCGAACGCCGTGCGCGCCGCCCGGTCGAAGGTGCCGCGTCGGTGCACGGCGGCCCGCGCGTACAGGGCACCCATGGCCTGCTGCATCACCGGGGCGGGCAGCGGACGCAACAGCAGGCGCGACAGTTCGACCGGCATGCTCGCACCCCGCGTCCACCACCGGGGGATCCCGGCGAGACCCGGCATGTCGGCGAGCACCACGCGGCCGACCCGGGACGGGTGGACCGACGCGAACACCAGCGCGGTCACCGCACCGAGCGAGTTCCCCACCAGCGACACCGGTTCGGGAACGTCGTCGACGAGGTCGGCCAGGACGTCGACGTAGTGGTCGAGCACGGGTGTCTTCCAGTGCTGCGCGCTGCGCCCGAAACCGGGCAGGTCGACCGTGAGCACCCGGTGCCGCTCGGCGATCGCCGGCGCGACCTTGCACCACGTACCGCCGTGATCGGAGAAGCCGTGCAGCAGGACGACGGTGCGCGGTCCCGCACCGGACTCCCGTACGAACATCTTCCCGCCGGTCGGCACGGTCAGTCCTTCGGGACCGGAACACCGGCGTCGAGCGCCGGTGTCTCTCCGCTCGCCGGGAGAACGGGACGGGCGGCGGGCCACGTGGCCGGAGGCGGACCGAAGGCGTCGCGGGCGTTCTGGATAGTGCGCTTGCCCAGCGCACGGTTGCCGACGCCACCGATCGCGGCACCGATGCCCGCGGGGACGAGCTTGCCGATCAGCAGCGGACTGCGCTTGGCGAAGTACCGGCGGATGAACTTCTTGACCAGGGAATTGTTCAGCGTCTTCAGCTGGGTGCCTCCCGCGCCGGTGGTCAGGGCCTTGGGCCAGTTCCGCAGCGACGCGCCGGTCGCGGTCGCGACGATCTCCCGGCCGGCGTCACCGAGGGAGACGGCGAGCACCAGCGCGCGGCGCTGCTCGTGGTTGTGGGGTTCGATCCCGTGCACCGACGCGATGGCCAGGGTGAGCAGCGCGGACGCCTCGAAGAAGAAAGCCGTCTCGGCGCCGACCGCGCCGATGGCCGCGAGTGTCCCGATGCCGGGGAAGGCAGCGGTCGCGCCCGCCGCGGACCCGCTGCCGGTGACGGTCAGCAGGAACTGCTTCTCGAGCCGCTCGATGATCTGCGCCGGGGACTCGTCGGGGTGCGAGCGCCGCATGAGATCGACGTACTTGGCCACCGCAGGGCCCTGCAGCCTCGCGCCGTTGTCCAGCATCTTGACGATAAAGGCCTCTGCGACGCCTGCCTTGTTGCTCATCGTGCCCCTGTTCTCCGGTGCTCTTGTCTTCCGGACTGCTCTCACTACGCTGGTGCCATGACCGGGTCCGCAGTCGGTGTGTCGGACGGCGCCAGGCGGCGTCCGACACCCCTGCTGACACCCTACGTACGGTCGTACGAGGGGTATCGGCTCGACGGTTTCCCGCCGGGGACCCATCTGGGTATGCCCTCTCCGGAGGTCACCGTAATCCTCACGATCTCCGAACCCGTCGAACTCTCGCGGGGCGACGGACGGTGCCCGGAACGTTTCGACACGCTCGCCGGAGGGTTGTCGACGCAACCGGTGCCCATCGTCCACCACGGACGGCAGCACGGGATCCAACTCGCGCTCACCCCCGCGGGTGCCCGCGCCCTGCTCGGTGCGCCCGCCGCCGCGCTCGGTCCGTGGGCCGTCGATCTCGAGGACGTCATCGGCGCCGACGGCCGGGAGTTGTTCGACCGGATCTCCGCGGCCGAATCGTGGGACGAGCGGTTCGCCGTCCTCGACCGGATTCTCACCCGCCGCCTGGTCTCCGCACGGTCGACGAGCCCGGACGGGCACCTCGTCCACGCCTGGCACCTGCTCGTGACGGACCCGGCCCGCCCGGTCGGTGCCGTCGCGGACGAACTCGGATGGAGCAGGCGACACCTCGCGAACCGGTGCGCCGCCGAGTTCGGACTGTCCCCGAAGGACGTGGCCCGGGTGGCACGCTTCGACCGGTCGCGACGGATGCTGCGGGCCGACCCCGGCCGCCGCCTCGCCGATGTCGCCGCCGAGTGCGGCTTCTACGACCAGGCGCATCTCGCCCGCGACTGGCGCGATCTGGCGGGCGTCCCGCCGTCGCGGTGGCTCGAGGACGAGGTGTTCCCATTCGTCCAAGACGATCGAGACGTTCCGGGCCGACACTCGGAGGCATGACGAACACAACGAATTCCACGCAGCAGTCGGCCACCGTCGCACCCACCCTCGACACGGTGTGGCCGTGCTTCGCCTACACCGACGCCCGGGGCGCGATCCGTTTCCTCGTGGAGACCCTCGGGTTCGCCGAAGCGGAGGTCTACGGGGAAGGGGACCGCGTCGACCACGCAGCCCTGCTCTGGCCGCACGGCGGAGGGGTCATGCTCGGCTCGACCGGTCGCGGGTCGCCGCTCGACCAGCACGCCGACAAGGGCACCGCCTATCTCGTGCTTCCCGACGACGTCACCGTCGATGCCCTGTACGAGAGGGTGCTCGCCTCGGCGCAGGCGGAGGACCCGGCGGTCCGCGCGACCGTGACCGTCGAACTCCGCGACGAGGACTACGGATCGCACGGGTTCACCTGCCGCGACCCGCACGGCGTGTACTGGACGATCGGCACCTACCGACCCCGTCGGCCGTAGGAACCGTCGCAGGGGATCAGCGGGCGACCGCGCCGTGCCCTTCGGGGACCACCTCGCTCGGACGCGGCGGGGGCGGCGGTGTGCCGTCCCCGAACGGCCGCCCGCCGAGCGCCTCACGGCCGTGCGGATCGAGCCAGTTCGACAGGTCCGGTCCCTTCGGCACGATGCCCGTGGGATTGACGTCGGTGTGCACGAGATAGTAGTGCTGCTTGATCTGCACGAAGTCGATGGTGTCGCCGAAGCCGGGTGTCTGGAACAGATCGCGCGCATAGGCCCACAGCGCCGGGAAGTCCGCCAGCCGGTTCCGGTTGCACTTGAAGTGCCCGTGGTAGACGGGATCGAACCGGACGAGCGTGGTGAACAGGCGCACATCGGCCTCGGTGATGGTCTCGCCCACGAGATAGCGCTGCGCCCCGAGGCGTTCCTCGAGCCAGTCGAGGCGGGCGAAGAGCCGATCGAAGGCCTTGTCGTAGGACTCCTGCGAACCGGCGAAACCGCACCGGTACACGCCGTTGTTGACGTCCTGGTAGACGAGTTCCGCCACCTCGTCGATCTCGTCCCGCAGCTCCTCCGGATACAGATCAGGGGCGCCCTCGCGGTGGAACTGCGTCCACTCGGTGGAGAAGTCGAGGGTGATCTGCGGGTAGTCGTTCGTCACGACCTGCCCGGTGGGCACGTCGACGACGGCCGGGACGGTGATGCCGCGGTCGTATCCCGGGAAGCGCGCGAAGTACGCGTCCTGCAGTCGCGGGATGCCGAGGACGGGGTCGACCCCACCCGGGTCGAGGTCGAACGTCCAGCTGCGCTCGTCGTGCGTCGGGCCGCACAGTCCCAGCGACAGAGCGTCCTCGAGACCGAGCAGCCGCCGCACGATCAGGGTGCGGTTGGCCCACGGACACGCCCGGGCGGCGACGAGCCGGTACCGCCCCGACTCGACGGGATAGCCGTCGCGCCCGTCCGCGGTGATGCGGGTGGGGATGTAGTTGGTGTCCCGGGTGAACTCCGCACCCGGCTCGACGTACTTGTTCTCGGTCACCTACGCATCCTTCCGCGCACACTCGTCACTTCCCGGGTGGAACCCGAACCGTCACGAGGGTTCCCCAGATGTCGTATCCCGACACCGCCGCGACCGTCCGGGCACCGCGGTTGTCGCGGCGCATGCGGGCCAGCGGGACGAGTCCGGCATCGAGCGCGTCGTGGGTCGCCAGCGTCGCGACCGTCGAGGCGAGCCCGAGCCGGCGCGCCGGCGGTGTCGTCAGCACCCGCACGTCGGCCAGCAACGACCCGAGTTCGCTGTAGGCCGCGCCGGCGAGGGGACGGTGATCGTCGTCGAGCAACACGAACACGCGCGACGGTCCCGTCGGCGACAGTTCTGCCTCGGTGACGTCGTCGGGCGGGCAGCACCGCAGTAGCTCGGCGAGGTCCTCGGGGTCGTCGGAGATGAGCGGGTTCTCGACGCGTGTCGCGTCGATCCAGTCGGTGCACAGAGCGAGGATCTCCGTGCGACCCGCGTGGCCTGCGACGACGAGCTCGGCGTTCGGGGCGTCGATCTCGGCCGGGTCGGGTTCGGCCGCGAGGCGGAAGACCGCGGTGCCGGGTCCGACGATCGCGGTGGTGCGTTCCACGGCGAGCAGTCGGACGTCGCGGACCGAGTCGTCGATGCGCGTGACGCACCCGGGTTCGACGAGAGCGCCGTCGGGTAGGCCCAGTGCACGACACCACGCGAGGGCGGCGATGCTCGAGATGTGCGGGTCCACCCCGCTACCGTAGACCGCCGACGAGGGGAGAGGTCCGGTGAGCGACGACAGCGAGGTGGGCACGCGCGAACGCGGGTCCGATGTGGCGGTGGAGATGTCCGACGGTGCCCGATGGGCGGCGTTGGGCGCCCTGTGCCTGGGCTTCTTCATGATCCTGGTGGACAGCACGATCGTCGCCGTCGCCAACCCGGCGATCATGCGGACCTTCGGAGCCGACATCGCTGCAGTCGTGTGGGTCACGAGCGCATATCTGCTCGCCTATGCGGTGCCGCTGCTCGTGACGGGTCGCCTCGGTGACCGCTTCGGTCAGCGCCGGGTCTACCTCTGCGGGCTGGTGCTGTTCACGATCGCATCGTTGTGGTGCGGTTTCTCGTCGACGATCGAGATGCTCATCGTCGCCCGCGTGTTCCAGGGGTTCGGCGCGGCGCTCATGTCGCCGCAGACCATGGCCGTGGTGACGCGGATCTTCCCGCGTGAGCGGCGCGGGACCGCGATGGGCCTGTGGGGCGCCGTGGCCGGGGTCGCGACACTCGTCGGGCCGCTCGCCGGCGGTGTCCTGGTCGACGGACTGGGCTGGGAGTGGATCTTCTTCGTGAACGTGCCCGTCGGGATCGTCGGGTTCGCGCTCGCCGTGCGGTACGTGCCGGTGCTGCCCACGAGCCCGCACCGGTTCGACGTGCTCGGCATGCTGCTCAGCGGTGCCGGCCTGTTCTGTCTCGTGTTCGGGATCCAGGAGGGCAACTCGTTCGAGTGGACCGCCCGCGTGTGGGCGCTGATCGGACTGGGCATCGTGTTGCTCGTCGTGTTCGTCGCCCAGCAGTCGCGCAACCGCGGTGAACCGCTCGTACCGTTGTCGCTGTTCCGGGACCGCAACTTCGGGCTGGCGAACATCGGCATCGCGACGATGGGATTCGCCATCACCGGCGTCATGCTGCCGATCATGTTCTACGCCCAGTCGGTGCGCGGTCTGAGCCCGACCGGCGCCGCGATGCTCATGGTGCCGATGGCGGTGTTCAGCGGTGTGCTCGCGCCGCTCGTGGGCAGGCTCGTCGACCGGGTCCATCCGCGGCTGATCGCCGGCACCGGCTTCTCGCTGCTCACGATCGGGCTGGGTTGGCTCGCGCTGGTGATGACTCCCGACGCGGAGATCTGGCAGTTGTTGCTGCCGATCGCCCTGATCGGAGTAGCGAACGCGGGCATCTGGTCGCCGCTCTCCGCCACCGCGACGAACGGTCTCGCACCGAGCCGGGCCGGGGCGGGTTCCGGTGTGTACAACACGACGCGTCAGGTGGGCGCGGTGATGGGCAGTGCCGCTCTCGGCGCGATCATGGCGGCGCGGTTGAGTGCCAACGGTGTCGGCGGGGGAGGAGGAGGTGTGGCGGAGATGGAGACGTCCGGCGCGGTCCTGCCGGAGCCCCTGCGCGAACCGTTCGCCGCGGCGATGGCCGAATCGTTGTGGCTGCCCGCAGGCATCCTGCTCATCGGGCTCGTGGCCGTACTCGCCTTCGACCGTCCCGCAAGCCAGAAGGAGCAGCGCGCCGCCGAAGAGCGTTCGGCGGCAGCGAGCGCCTGACGGACGTTCCGACGACCACCCTGTGGCACCTTTCCGGTTGTCCGTGACCCGCCGTTTCCTCACATGGCTGTGATCCGCGCCATATAGTGCAGGCACGCACGCCGGGCGGGAGGTGGCATGTCGGTGGCCGTAGTGGAAATTCCTGCAGGGAGTCGGTGGCTCCGGGACGATCGGGTCACTCGCCGCGACAGCGGCATCCTCCAGTACGACTGCCTGGAGCCGTGCCTCGCCGAGCTGCTCGACCGGAGTGCGCTGCGTTTCGCGAACCGCGTCGCGGTCGTCGACCGGTGCGGCCGCACACTCGCCTACCGCGAACTGTGGGCCGCCGCCGCCCGCGTCGCCGGTGGTCTCCTCGATCAGGGAGTCGGCCCCGCCGATCGGGTGGTCATCTGTCAGCCGAACGGGGTCCGCTGGTTGATCGGGTTCCTCGGCGTGGTCCTTGCCGGGGGCGTCCCGGTGCTCCCCGACCCGAGCTGCAGCCCCGAGGAAGCGGCGGAGATCGAGGTCCACAGCGGTGCGGTACTCACCCTGGACTCCGACCTGCCCGACGGCGTCGCCTTCCTCGACGGAGGTGCGTCACCGGACGAACTCGCGGTCCTCTACTACGTGCGCGTCGCCGGTGGTGGGCTGCGCGGCGTCGAACTGACCAACACCAACGTGCTGTCGACGATCGAGGCCGTCGCCCACGCGATGGATCTCGTCGGCGACGGCGTGCGGACCGTGCTGACGGCGCCGCTGTCCACGGCGGTCGGATGCAGCGTCCAGTTGCTGCCCACGCTCGCCTTCGGAGGGACCGTCGTGGTCTCGGGATCCCGCGTGATCCGCGCACCGTGGCGTCATCTCCGCGCCGCCTTCCCCGCCTCGCGCTTCGTGCGGGGATGGGGTGTCGCCGAGACGGGCGGGATCGGTCTGCTGCTGCCCTCGGAACACCGCTCCCGCCATCCCCGCAGTGTCGGCGTGCCGTTCGGAGGGATCGAGGTCGCGCTGCTCGGGCCCGATGCCGAGCACGGCATGGGCGAACTGCTCTGTCGCGGACCGAGCGTGGCCCGCCGCTACTGGCGCGATCCGTGCGCCTCGGACGAGACATTCACGGACGACGGCTGGTTCCGCACAGGCGATCAAGTGCGCATCGACGACGAGGGCTTCGTCGAGCAGATCGCCGTCCGGGTGTCGTGAACCCTGCAACAGGTTCTCGTCGGGTATACAGCCTGTAACCGGATGAACCGGCATTTTCCGTAGTGGAGAGGTGTGTCCATGTCCGACGTAGTCCTGCTCGAACGACGCGATCGCGTTCTCGTCATCACCATCAACCGGCCCGAGGCACGCAACGCCGTCAACGCCGCCGTGAGCCACGCGCTCGCCGAGGCGGTCGACCAGCTCGACAGCGACGACTCCCTGTCGGTCGGTGTGCTCACCGGCGCCGGCGGCAACTTCTGCGCGGGCATGGACCTCAAGGCGTTCGTCGCCGGCGAGAACGTGGTGGTGCCCGGTAAGGGTCTCGGTTTCACGGAGGCGCCGCCGCGCAAGCCGCTCATCTCCGCCGTCGAAGGATTCGCCCTCGCCGGCGGAACCGAACTCGTCCTGGCCACCGATCTCGTCGTCGCCGCGAAGGACGCGAAGTTCGGCATTCCGGAGGTCAAGCGCGGCCTCGTCGCCGGTGGCGGTGGCCTGCTGCGCCTGCCGTCGCGCATCCCCTACCAGAAGGCCCTCGAACTCGCTCTCACCGGGGACGCGTTCACCGCCGAGGAAGGCTACGGATACGGTTTCGTCAATCGCCTCACCGAACCCGGTGGGGCACTCGAGGGTGCATTCGAACTGGCCGAGCGCATCACGGCGAACGGACCGCTCGCCGTGGCGGCGACCAAGGAGATCATCGTCCGCTCGGCCGACTGGTCGAGCGAGGAGGCGTTCGCGAAGCAGATGGAGATCATGGCACCCGTGTTCACCTCGGAGGACGCGCGTGAAGGCGCCACCGCCTTCGCCGAGAAGCGGCCTCCTGTGTGGAAGGGTCGCTGAGCTCCGGTGTGGAAGGGGCGCTGAGCTCCGGTGCGGAAGGGCCGCTGACCGGCCGGACACTCGAGGGCGAAGGAACGACAGATGGCGAGGATCAGGTGACCGACGGATTCGCAGAACTGCACGTGCACATCGAGGGCACGCTCGAACCCGAACTGATCCTCGCCCTCGCCGAGCGGAACCGCATCGAGCTGCCCTATCGCGATCTCGACGATCTGCGCAGCCGCTACCAATTCACCGATCTGCAGTCGTTCCTCGACCTGTACTACGCGAACATGGAGGTTCTGCGCACCGCGCAGGACTTCGCCGACCTCGCCCGCGCCTATTTCGCTCGTGCGGCGCGGGCGGGCGTCACCCGCGCGGAGTTCTTCTTCGATCCGCAGGCCCACACCTCGCGCGGTGTTCCGCTGCCCGAGGTCGTGGCCGGGCTTTCCGACGCGGTCGCCGGTGCACACCGGGAGTTCGGGGTCGATGCGGCGATGATCGCGTCGATCGTGCGCGATCGCCCCGTGCCCGAAGCCCACGAGGTGTTCGGCGAACTGCTGCGCCTCGGCGCGCCGATCATCGCCCTCGGCCTGGACTCGGCGGAGGTCGGCCACCCGCCGTCGCTGTTCGAGGACGTCTTCGCACGGGCGCGGGCCGAAGGGCTGCATATCACGGCGCACGCGGGGGAGGAGGGACCTCCGGAATACGTCTGGCAGGCGCTCGACCTCCTCGGCGCCGAGCGCATCGACCACGGCATCCGCTCGCTCGAGGATCCCGAACTTGTCGCGCGCCTGGTCGACGAGAGTATTCCGCTCACCGTCTGCCCGTTCTCGAATGTCCGCCTCCGCGTGGTGGATACGCTCGCCGACCATCCGCTGCGCCGCATGCTCGAGGCGGGCCTGTCGGTGAGCGTGCACTCGGACGATCCCGCCTATTTCGGTGGTTACGTCGACGACAACCTCGCAGGGCTGAAGGATCAGCTGGGTCTCACCGACGCCGAGCGGGATGTGCTCCGGCGCAATTCGTGGGATGCCGCCTTCCTCTGAGTCCGTCCAGGTGAGTCTGCCCGGGCGTCACTCGCCCAGGACGCGGCGCAGATACGGGTTCGTGAAGGTGCGGTGCGGATCCACACGGTCGCGCACGGCGAGGAAGTCGTCGAACCGAGGGTAGAGCTCGCGCAGATCGTCCGCGGTCAGGGAATGCAGCTTGCCCCAGTGCGGGCGGCCCTGCGCGGCACGCAGGATCGGCTCGACACCGTCGAAGTAGGCCGTGTGGTCGCGCCGATGGTACTGGTGCACGGCCACATAGGCGGTGTCGCGGCCGTGGGCCGTGGACAACCACACGTCGTCGCCCCGCGCGAACCGCACCTCCACCGGAAAACCGACGCGAACGTCCTTACGCTGCAGCCACGCATCGATCTCGCGCAGAACCGCTGGAAGGTGCTCGGCGGGGAGCGCGTACTCCATCTCCCGGAACCGCACCCGGCGGATGGACGCGAACACCCGGTAGCTGCGGTCGACGAAGGTGCGCGGGGACAACGCCCGTGACGCGACCCGGTTCAGCGCCGGGATGGTGGCGGGAATCCGCGTCTCGACCTGCTGGAAGAGCGCGAAGGCACCGTTGGAGAGCAGTTCGTCGTCGAGGAGGGTGCGCACCCGCCCGACCGGCTGCACCGGTGTCTCACCGGGGAGGCGGGTGTTGCGTTTGATGAGCACTCCGTCGGTGTGCGGGAACCAGTAGAACTCGAAATGGTCGACACCGCTGCGTAATTGGTCGAGGGCATCGAGTGTCGTGCGGAGCGAGGAGGGTGCTTCCTCCGCGCGCAGGCGGAATGCGGGGACACAGTCGAGCGTGACGGTGGCGAGCACGCCGAGGGCGCCGACTCCGAGCCGGGCGGCCTCGAACAGGTCGGGTTCGTGCTCGGGGGAGCAGTCGACGATCCGGCCGTCGGCGAGCACGATCGTCGCGCCGCACACGGCTGCCGCCAGTCCGCGGAAGGTCGCACCGGTGCCGTGGGTGCCGGTCGAGATCGCGCCGGCGACGGACTGGACGTCGATGTCGCCGAGATTCGGTACGGCGAGGCCCTGTGCCCACAGCAGGTCGCTCAGATCGCGCAGTCGCGTCCCCGCCCGAACGGTGACACGCGCGCCGGTGGCCGACGGTTCCACCGCGACGAGACCGGACATCCGGTCGAGCGAGATCAGTGTGCCGTCGGTGACGGCCGCGCCGGTGAACGAGTGCCCGGCGCCCACGGCCTTGACGTGTTCGCCCTGTTCGGAGGCGCGGGCGACGACGCGCGCGAGGTCGTCGACATCGCCGGGGGTCTCGAAACGGCGGGGTGTCGCGCTCTCGGTACGCGCCCAGTTGCGCCAGGTGGCCATGCCTCATCTTCGACCTGGACGAGCGTCCAGGTCAACACCTGCTCGCGAATCTTTCCCGACCTCTACCATCAGGTCATGCCGAATCGGTTGCCTGCTGACGAGCGTCGCACCCAACTCGTGGCTGCGGCACTGGAACTGGCGGAAGGCGGGGGAGTGGGAGCTGTCACGGTCCGCGCCGTCGCCGAGAAGGCCGGGGTGTCACTGGGTGTCGTCCACTACTGTTTCGACAGCAAGGAAGACCTCGTCGTCGCCATGGCGAACGCCGTCGTCGGCGAACTCGCCGGAGCCATGCACGCGGCCTTCGACGTGCCCGAGGACACGCAGCAGACCGGCGGCGTCGAGTGTCTCCGCTCGATGCTCCACACCGGTCTTCGCGCCATGTGGTCGGCCATCGAATCCACGCCGGGGTTGCAGACCCTCACCTACGAGATCACCGCCTACTCGCTCCGGCACCGCACCGACGGCAGTCCCGCCAGCGGCGACATCGCCGTGGAGCAGTACCGCCTGATGGACGAGCAGGCTCGGCTGTTCCTCGACACGTGCGCCGAGCGATGCGGTCTCGAATGGTCGCTGCCCACCGGGACGCTCGCACGACTGTCGCTGTCCGCGCTCGACGGAGTCGTGCTCCGGTGGCTCGTCGATCGCGACGGTGAGGCGGCCACGGCCGAACTGGGAGTCGTCGCCGACATCATCGCGACCCGTGCCGTAGAACGTTCCTGACCCGACCCGACCTTTCGAAGGGATCGCCCGTGCTCCGTGCGGCTTCCGCTCACGACGACGCCCTCGACCGGGTGCAGGCGGCGACGGCCGACCTCGACCCGCCGTTCGCCGCCGTCGATCTGCCCACCCTGCGACGCAACGCCGACGACCTGATCCGCCGCGCGAACGGTGTGCCCGTGCGGGTCGCGAGCAAGTCGGTGCGCTGCCGCGCCGTCCTGTCCGAGGTCCTGGGTCCGGAGCTGACCGCCCGCGGTGGCTTTCGCGGCATCATGACGTATTCGCTGCGCGAGGCACTGTGGCTCGTCGAGCGCGGCGCCCGCGACATCCTGATGGGATATCCGACGGTCGACCGGACGGCGCTCGGGCATCTCGCGGCGTCGTCCGAAGCGGCACAGGCGATCACGCTCATGATCGATTCGGCGGAGCACCTTCGCATCATCCGTGGGGCAGCTCGTGAGGCACCGGGGAAGAACGACTTCCGCCCGAGGGTCTGCCTGGACATCGATGCGTCGCTGCGGGTGGGTCCGGTCCACCTCGGGGTGCGGCGTTCGCCGATACGCACCCCCGCGAGCGCGGCCGAGCTGGCCCGTCGCGCCGAGGACGCCGGGTTCGACGTCGTCGGCGTGATGTTCTACGAGGCCCAGATCGCGGGTCTGCCCGACTCGTCGCTACCGGTTCGGCTCGTCAAGGGCCTGTCGGCTCGGGAACTCGCCTCACGCCGACGCGCCGTGGTCGACGCGGTCCGAACGATCGTGGGCGAACTCGAACTGGTCAACGGCGGCGGCACCGGGTCGCTCGAGGTGACCACCGCCGACCGGGTCGTCACCGAGGCCACGGCGGGATCGGGACTGTACGTTCCCACCCTGTTCGACGGTTACCGCGCGTTCACTCCGACACCGTCGATGTTCTTCGCGCTACCCGCCGTGCGGAAACCGGCACCGTCGATCACGACGTTGTTCGGCGGCGGATACATCGCATCCGGCCCGGCCGGGGCCTCGCGGGTCCCGCGTCCGGTCCGGCCCGCGGGGCTGAAACTGCTGGGGACGGAGGGCGCGGGGGAGGTGCAGACCCCGGTCCGCGGTCGCGCGGCCGCGTCGATCCGCATCGGGGGACGGGTGTGGTTCCGTCACGCGAAGGCCGGCGAACTGTGCGAGAGGTTCGACCGGGTGTATCTCGTCGACGAGCACGGACGCACCGAGGTGCCCACCTACCGCGGTGAGGGCGGCTGCTGGTGACCTCTCGCCTCCGGCGAGAATGAGTTCCATGCCGTTGACGTTCTTCCCCGGATCGGTCGGCCGGGTCCACTGGCGGTCCTGGCCGGTCGAGGATGCGCGTGCCGCTGTCGTGTTCGCCCACGGCTTCGGGCAGCACACCGGGCACTACCACCGTTTCGCGTCCGGTCTCGCGGCCCACGGCATCGCACTGTGGGGACTCGACCTCGCCGGCCACGGACTCTCGGAAGGAGAACTCGGCTCACCCGGCGACGTCGGGCGCCACGCCGAGGACTTCGGCGTGCTCGCCGGGATCGCCGCCGAGTCGGGTCTGCCCCTGGTGGCCATGGGACATTCCCTCGGTGCGGCAACCGTCCTGACGGCGCTGGCGTCCGGCGCGTCCAGCGGCACCCGTTTCGCGGGCGTCGTCCTGTGCGGTACGCCGCGCACCGCGGCGCTGCCGGCGACGGCCGAAGCGCTTCGCACGAGCGATCTGCCGGTCCTGCTGGTCCACGGCGTCGACGATCGGCTCGCCCCGATCGATCCGGTGCGCGACTGGGCGGCGGCGGTGCCGCGGGCGCAGCTGCTCGACTATCCCGATGCCGGGCACGACCTGCTCCACGAGCCCGTCCATCGCAGGGTGACCTCGGACGTCGCCGGGTTCGTGGGCGGCCTGGCCGTCTGACACCGCAGTCCCCGGAAGACGACCGGGCCCCTCGCGGTTGCGAGGGGCCCGGTGTGTTCGAAGCGTCAGTTGTAGATCGCTGCGATCTCGGCGCCGTGCTTGTCGTGGATGATGTTCCGCTTGAGCTTGAGCGTCGGGGTCAGCTCACCGCTCTCGATGCTGAAGTCGGTCTCGAGGATGCGGTACTTGCGGATCGACTCGGCCTTCGAGACCTTCTTGTTGGTCTCGGCGACGGCCTCGTCGATCTCGGCGATCAGGTCGGGGTTCTTGATCAGTTCCGCGACCGTCGTGCCCGCCGGCAGGTTGTGGCGCTCGAGCCAGCCCGGCAGTGCCTCCGGATCGAGAGTGATCAGCGCGCCGACGAACGGCTTGGAATCGCCGACCACGATGACCTGGCTGATCAGCGGGTGGGCGCGCAGCGAATCCTCGAGGACGGCCGGCGCGACGTTCTTGCCACCCGCGGTGACGATGAGTTCCTTCTTGCGGCCGGTGATCGAGATGAAGCCGTCCTCGTCGATCGCACCGATGTCGCCGGTGTGGAACCAGCCGTCGCGAATGGCTTCGTCGGTGGCCTTGTCGTTCTGCCAGTAACCGTCGAACACCTGGGGACCCTTGAGCAGCAGTTCGCCGTCCTCGGCGATCTTCGCCGCGCAGCCGTTGAACGGCTTGCCGACGGTGCCGATCTTCTGAGCTGCCGGGGTGTTCATGATGATGCCGCCGGTGGTCTCCGTCAGACCGTAACCCTCGTAGATGGTGACGCCGACACCGCGGAAGAAGTGGCCGAGACGTGCGCCGAGTGCGGCGCCGCCCGAGACGGCACGCGTGACGTTGCCGCCGAGCGCGGCCTTGAGCTTGCCGTAGACCAGCTTGTCGAAGACGAAGTGCTGGATCTTCAGGGCGAGGCCGGGGCCGCCGTTCTCGAGTGCCTTGCTGTACTCGATCGCGACGTCGGAGGCCTTCTCGAAGATCTTGCCCTTGCCGCCGTCGTAGGCCTTCTGCTTGGCCGAGTTGTAGACCTTCTCGAACACGCGGGGCACCGACAGGATGAAGTTCGGCTTGAAGACCGCGAACTGATCGAGCAGCGTCGACAGGTCGGAGGTGTGGCCCACGGTGACCTTGCTGTCGAAGGCCGCGAAGGAGATCAGGCGGGCGAAGACGTGCGCCATCGGGATGAACAGCAGGGTGCGCTGACCCTCGTGCATCGAATCGGGCAGGGCGAGACCGCAGGCGGCGGACTCGGAGGCGAAGTGACGGTGCTTGAGCTGCACGCCCTTCGGCCGGCCCGTGGTGCCGGAGGTGTAGATGAGGGTCGCAGCGGATTCGGCCGTGACCGAGTTGCGCCGTTCCTCGACCTGCTCGTCGGTGACCGCCGCGCCGCGTGCGATGAGTTCGTCGACCGCGCTCTTGCCGCCCGGCGCGGGCTCGATCTGCAGGACCTCACGCACGGTCGGGGCGTTCTCGGCGACCTCGCGGACCGTGTCGACGTGACCGGAGTTCTCGACGATGAGCAGCTTGGTTCCGGAGTCCTCGAGGATCCACTGGGCCTGGTCGGCCGACGACGTTTCGTAGATCGCGACGGTGGCACCGCCCGCGGTCCAGATCGCGTAGTCGAGGAGCACCCACTCGTAGCGGGTCGCCGCCAGCACCGCGACGCGATCGCCGAGTTCGATGCCCGACGCCATCAGGCCCTTCGCCACGGCGCGTACCTCGGATGCGAACTGACGCGCGGTGACGGGAACCCACTTGCCGTCGACCAGCCGCTCGAACGGCACGAACTCCGGCGACTCCTTCTCGTGGCGGAAGACGCTGTCGGCCATCGACGTGTTCTCGGGGATCGAGAACGACTGTGGCACGGCAATCTCACTCACTGTGACCCCTCCATCGTTAGATACTGTCGGTGTGCATTGCATCACATGTCATTGGGAAATGCATTACCCCTCGGACTGATTTGCCCCTTTTTTACAGTCCGATAAGCAGTGATCTACGTAACAATGCTACCCGCCGGTAACGAGGATTACCACTATCCCAGTGTCACGCTTGATGGTGTCGACCGGTTCGCTCCACCGTTATCTACGCCTTCGTGGCTTGTGTCCGTAGTGCGGCCGGTCGACACAAAGCGGACCGGCCGATCTGGCTTGAGAGGAGCGTGGCGTCGCCCCCACTGGGATATGCCGATCGACCGGCCCCTGCCACCCACCCGCTACCTGGGCAGGAGACATACCACCATGATGGTCATCGGAATCGACGCACACAAGCGCACCCACACCGCCGTCGCCGCCGATCAGGCGGGGCGGCACCTATCGACGAAAACCGTTGGCACCACCAGCAAAGACCACCTGGCCCTGCTGCAGTGGGCGACCGAACACGGCGACGACCGCCTCTGGGCGATCGAGGACTGCCGGCACCTGAGCCGCCGACTCGAACGAGATCTGCTCGCTGCCGGTGAACGAGTGGTCCGGGTACCGCCGAAACTGATGGCGAATGCGCGTGATGCTGCCCGCACCTACGGCAAATCCGATCCCATCGATGCTCTCGCAGTCGCCCGCGCAGCACTGCGCGAGCCGGATCTACCCGTAGCCCGCCTCGACGGCGCCGACCGCGAGATTCGATTGCTGGTCGACCACCGGGAGGACCTCGTCGCCGAACGCACCCGCATCATCTCCCGACTGCGGTGGCACCTCCACGAACTCGACCCGGCCTGGCGACCGCCCACGAAACTGGATCGGACCAGCGCTTTCGACAAGATAGGGGCGCACGTTGCGACGTTCTCCGGGTTGGTCGCGGACTTGGCTCTGCGTCTTGTTGAACACCTGCGTCGTCTCACCGTCGAGATCGATGAGCTCGCCGCGGAGATCACTTCCCGAACGACGATGCTGGCGCCGTCGTTATTGGCGATCCCCGGTTGCGCCGCGTTGACCGCAGCGAAGATCATCGGTGAGACCGCCGGTATCGACCGGTTCCGTTCCAAGGACTCCTTCGCCCGGCACAACGGAACTGCACCGCTACCGGTGTGGTCGTCGAATCATGCTCGACATCGACTCTCACGCACGGGAAACCGACAACTCAACGCCGCGATACACCGGATCGCGCTCACTCAGGCGCGTTGCCATGAGGACGCACGCGCTCTCTTGGCTCGCCGGAAGGCAGGCGGGGATGGCGGGATGGAAGCACTCCGCGTCCTCAAACGCCGGTTGTCGGATGTCGTCTTCCGAGCGATGGTCGCGGACCAATCATCACTTATGGACCTTGCCGCTTGACAGAGGAGCTAGGGATAGTCTCGTCGGTTTTTCCGGTACCCGAAGTACCGGTATCGCGGAGGAGGCGGACGGCCTCGTCGTCGCCGAGCTGGTGGAAATCCTTGTAAGCAGCGCCGACGCTGTCGGTGTCCACCGGTGTCCAGGGGCAGATCACCTCATCGGCCACCCGGCCCACTCGGCGCAGTGCTTCCGGGGAAGCCACCGGCACCGCAAGGACGACTCGGTCGGCGCCGGATGCGCGCGCAGCGAGACAGGCCACCGCCGCCGTCGCGCCCGTGGCCACCCCGTCGTCGACGACGACCGCCGTGCGGCCTGCCAGTGGTACGCGGGCGCGACCCGCGCGCAGGAAATCGGCGCGGCGGGCCAGTTCGGCGAGTTCGCGTCTCTCGATGTTGTCGACGGATTCGGGGGCTATCCGCCCGCGCCGGATCACGTCCTCGTTGAGGACCCGGAAGACGCCCTCGCCTGCCGCCTCCCCGGACTCGGTGGTCGGGCCTTCGGCGATCGCGCCCATCGCGAGTTCCGGATGCCACGGCACGCCCAGTTTGCGGACGACGAGGACATCCAGGGGTGCGTCGAGGGCGGCGGCGAGTTCGCGGGCGACGGGGATGCCGCCACGGGGAAGTGCGAGAACCACCGGGTCGGCGTCGCGCAGGTGCCCGGCCGACCGGGCGAGTCGCCGGCCCGCCTCCTCGCGCGTGGCGTACCGCACGCCTCCAGTATGGGACGGTCCGCCCGGGCGGGGCGAGCATTCGCCGCCCGGACGGACCGATGGGGATCTCAGTCGAGCTCGCCCGACAGGTAGGAGTGGTAGGCGGGCAGATCGAGCTGACCGTGGCCGGACAGGCCGATCACGATCACCTCGGGCTCGGTGAGGCCCCGTGCGTACTCCGCGGCCGCGGCGATCGCGTGCGACGACTCCGGCGCCGGCACGATGCCCTCGTTCCGGGCGAAGAGCACCGCCGCGGAGAAGGCATCGGTCTGTGCCACGGACCGTCCCTGCACGTAACCGAGCTCGACCGTGTGGCTGAGCAACGGTGCCATGCCGTGGTACCGCAGCCCGCCGGCGTGGATCGGATCCGGGATGAAGTCCTGGCCGAGGGTATGCATCTTCAGCAACGGCGTCAGGCCCGCGATGTCGCCGTGGTCGTAGCGGTACTCACCGCGGGTGATCGACGGGCACGCCGAGGGCTCGACGGCCACGACGCGCGTCGTCGCCCGCTCGTGGATGACCTCGCGCAGGAACGGGAACGACAGGCCGGCGAGGTTCGAACCGCCACCTGCGCAACCGAAGACCACATCTGCCTGGTCCTCGCCCGCGGCCCGCAACTGCTCCACGGCCTCGAGGCCGATGACGGTCTGGTGCAGCACCACGTGATTGAGCACGCTGCCGAGGGTGTAGCGGGCGGCGGCGTCCTTCACCGCGACCTCCACGGCCTCCGACACCGCGATGCCGAGCGAGCCGGGAGTGTCCGGATGTTCGGCGAGGACGGCGCGACCGGCCTCCGTCAGATCGGACGGGCTGGGATGAACTGTGCCGCCGTAGGTCTCGATGAGGAAACGGCGGTAGGGCTTCGAGTCGTAGGAGGCGCGGACCTGCCACACCTCGAGATCGATACCGAACTTCGCGCACGCGAACGACAGGGCAGAACCCCACTGTCCCGCACCTGTTTCCGTCGTCAGTCGGGTGACGCCGTCGAGCGAGTTGTAGTACGCCTGGGCCACCGCCGAATTCACCTTGTGGCTGCCCACCGGGCTCACGCCCTCGTACTTGACGTAGATGCGGGCCGGGGTGCCGAGTGCCTTCTCGAACGAGCGGGCGCGGAACAGGGGAGTGGAGCGGTAACCGGCGTAGACCTCGCGCACGGCCTCCGGGATCTCGATGTCGGTCTCGGTCGACAGCTCCTGCGCGATCAGCCCCGAGGCGAACAGCGGCGCGAGATCGTCGGCGGTGATCGGCTCGCGGGTGCCCGGGTGCAGGTGCGGCGGCGGGGCCACCTCGAGGTCGCCGACGATGTTGTACCAGTGCGTCGGAATGCCCGAATCGGCGACGGACGGGGATGTCGCGGACACGTGCGAGGAAGGGGGAGCCGTCACTGTGGAATCCTTCGGTCGGGGGCACGGAACCCGCCCAGTGTGACGCGCCCCGGATGGAGGCGGCGGCGTGGGGTGTGCCATTATTCGCGCGCTCGAGCCCAGGTCGTAGCCGGGTCCGGGCGCGAAGAGGTGGGTCCATCCGATAAACTGCTGGTCAAATGAGTGAAATTCAAGACGCCCCCGACCAGGAGACCGCAGCTCTCACGTTTGCCGATCTCGACATCGATGCCCGTGTGCTGCAAGCTCTTTCGGACGTGGGTTACGAGTCCCCGTCGCCGATCCAGGCGGCGACCATCCCACCGCTGCTGGAGGGACGGGACGTCGTCGGTCTCGCTCAGACCGGCACCGGCAAGACCGCCGCCTTCGCAGTGCCGATCCTCTCGCGTATCGACACCTCCGTGAAGCGGCCCCAGGCGCTGGTGCTGGCGCCCACCCGAGAGCTCGCGCTGCAGGTCGCGGAGGCTTTCGGTAAGTATTCCGTCCATATCCCGGGCCTGTCCGTCCTGCCCATCTACGGCGGCCAGGCATACGGTGTACAGCTGTCCGGTCTCCGCCGCGGCGCCCAGGTCATCGTCGGTACCCCCGGACGTGTGATCGATCACCTCGCCAAGGGCACCCTCGACATCTCCGAGCTCGAGTTCCTCGTCCTCGACGAGGCCGACGAGATGCTCACCATGGGCTTCCAGGAGGACGTCGAGCGCATCCTCGCCGACACCCCCGACACCAAGCAGGTCGCGCTGTTCTCCGCGACCATGCCGGGCGCGATCCGCCGGCTGTCGAAGCAGTACCTGAAGGATCCGCAGGAGATCACCGTCAAGTCGAAGACGACGACGTCGGCGAACATCTCCCAGCGCTGGGTTCTCGTCTCCCATCAGCGCAAGCTCGACGCGCTGACCCGAATCCTCGAGGTCGAGACCTTCGAGGCCATGATCATCTTCGTGCGCACGAAGCAGGCCACCGAGGACCTGGCCGAGCGCCTGCGGGCCCGCGGTTTCTCCGCCGCCGCCATCAACGGCGACATCGTGCAGGCCCAGCGCGAGCGCACGATCAACCAGCTCAAGAACGGCACGCTCGACATCCTCGTCGCCACCGACGTCGCCGCGCGTGGTCTCGACGTCGAGCGCATCAGCCACGTCGTCAACTACGACATCCCTCACGACACCGAGTCGTACGTGCACCGCATCGGCCGCACGGGTCGCGCCGGCCGCACCGGCGACGCGCTGCTGTTCGTCGCTCCGCGTGAGCGGCACCTGCTCAAGGCGATCGAGCGGGCCACCCGCCAGCCCCTCGCAGAGATGCAGCTGCCCACCGTCGAGGACGTCAACGCCCAGCGCGTGTCGAAGTTCAACGACTCGATCACCGAGGCGCTCGCCTCCGATCACCTGCAGCTGTTCCGCACGTTCATCGAGGACTACGAGCGCGAGCACGACGTGCCGCTCGCCGACATCGCGGCCGCGCTGGCGGTGCTGTCTCGCGACGGCGAGTCGTTCCTCATGGAGGCCGAACCCGAGCCGGTCGCACCGCCGCGCCGCGAGCGCGAACCGCGCGAGCGTCCGCCGCGTCGTTTCGACGACGGGCCGAAGGTCGGTCGCGACGGCCAGGAGATGACCACCTACCGCATCGCCGTGGGCAAGCGTCACCGCGTGCAGCCCGGTGCGATCGTCGGTGCCATCGCCAACGAGGGCGGTCTGCGCCGCGGCGATTTCGGGCACATCAGCATCCGTGCCGACCACAGCCTCGTCGAGCTGCCGAAGGATCTGTCGCCGCAGACCCTCGATGCGCTGCGCTCCACCCGCATCTCGGGCGTGCTCATCCAGCTGCAGCCCGACTCCGGTGCACCGTCCGGACGTCCCAGCTCGTATCGCGGACGCGACGACCGTCGCGGCGACGATCGGCGCGGGGGAGACCGTCGCGATCAGGGCAAGCGTGATCGCGGGGGCAAGCGCGAGTACGGCGAGAGCCGTGGTGGCCGCTCCGGCGACTTCACGCACCGCAGCGACCGCAGCGACCGGGGTGGTCGCGGCGGCTACCGCGACTGACCTCGATCAGCCCGTCGTTCGGTATATCGAGGCGGCGACCGGATCGGCATCGCGACGATTGTCGCCGCTGACCCGGCCGCCGGTGGCGACCGGTGCGTTGCGCACGGCATCGCACTGGTCGTAGAACAGCGGCAGCAGCAGGTCGCGTTCGCGGACGCTCATGCGTCGAGTACGGGCGCTGCGGCCGACACCTTCGGTCCCGAATCGGCGAACTGCGTGCGGTACAGCTCCGCGTAGCGGCCACCCGCCGCCAGGAGATCGTCGTGGTTGCCGCGTTCGACGATGCGACCGGCCTCGACGACGAGGATCTCGTCGGCGGCGCGGATGGTCGAGAGGCGGTGTGCGATGACCACCGACGTGCGACCCTCGAGCGCCTCGGTCAACGCCTCCTGCACGGCGGCCTCCGAGGTCGAATCGAGGTGCGCGGTGGCCTCGTCCAGGATCACCACCCGCGGATGGGCGAGCAGCAGCCGTGCGATCGTCAGCCGCTGACGCTCACCACCCGAGAGCCGGTAGCCGCGTTCGCCGACGACCGTGTCGAGTCCGTTCGGCAACGACGCGATCAGGGACTCGAGGCGAGCGCGACGCAGGGCGTCCCACAGTTCGTCCTCGCCGGCTCCGGGGCGGGCGAGCAGCAGGTTGTTGCGGACCGTGTCGTGGAACAGGTGACCGTCCTGGGTGACGAGCCCGACCGTCGCGCGGATCGAATCGGCGGTGAGTTCGCGGACGTCCGCTCCGCCGAGCAGCACGGCGCCGGAATCGACATCGTACAGTCGCGGGATCAGTTGGGCGATGGTCGATTTCCCCGCACCGGACGATCCGACCAGCGCGACCATCCGGCCCGGCTCCACGCGGAACGACACGTCGTGCAGCACCTCTTCGCCACCTCGGGAATCGAGGACCGCGACCTCCTCGAGGGAGGCGAGCGAGACCTTGTCGGCGGACGGATACGCGAAGCCGACATCCCGGAGTTCCACCGAGACCGGACCGTCGGGAACCGGCCGGGCGTCGGGCGACTGCTCGATCAGCGGTTTCAGATCGAGGATCTCGAAGACCCGCTCGAAGCTCACCATCGCACTCATGACGTCCATGCGGGCACTGGCCAGCGCGGTCAGCGGCGAGTACAGGCGCGTGAGGAGCATCGCCATCGCGACCACCGAACCGGGATCGAGTTGATCGCGCAGGGCGTAGAAACCGCCGAGGCCGTAGACGAGCGCGAGCGCGAGCGCGGACACCAGTGTCAGGGCCGTGACGAACACGCTCTGCAGCATCGCGGTGCGCACCCCGATGTCGCGGACCCGCGTCGCCCGGACGGCGAACTCCCTCGACTCCTGCGCCGGACGGCCGAACAGCTTGACCAGGGTGGCGCCCGGAGCCGAGAACCGTTCGGTCATCTGCGTGTTCATCACCGAGTTGTGGTTGGCGGCCTCCCGGCTGAGCTGCGCGAGCCGGGCGCCCATGTGCCGGGCGGGGACCACGAAGATCGGGAGCAGCAGCAGTGCGAGAAGTGTGATCTGCCAGGAGATCCCGACCATCACCACGAGGGTGATCGCGAGGGTGACGATATTGCCCACCACGCCGGAGAGGGTGTCGCTGAAGGCGCGCTGTGCACCGATGACGTCGTTGTTCAGGCGCGAGACGAGCGCACCCGTGCGGGTTCTCGTGAAGAAGGCGACGGGCATGCGTTGCACGTGGTCGAAGACCGTGGTGCGCAGGTCGAGGATGAGATCCTCGCCGATGCTCGCCGACAACCAGCGGTTCGCGATCCCGAGGCCGGCTTCGATCAGTGCGATCGCGGCGATGATCACCGCGAGCAGCACCACGACCGAGACCGCGGCGCCGTCGACGATCGCGTCGATCACCCGCCCCGCGAGTACCGGTGTCGCGACGCCGAGCGCCGCGATGGTCACGCTCAGGACGAGATAGAAGGTGATGTTGCGGCGGTGCGGCCGGGCGAACTCGGCGATCCGCCGCAGGCTCGCTCGGGAGAACGGCCTGCGGTCGCTCTCGGCGTGCATCGCGTTGTACATCGCGTTCCACGCGGTGACTTCCATGCTCATGGTGTCGGCCTCCTCGGTCGCAGCCGAGGCTAGGACCTCGAGTGCGCTCGAGGTCAAGCCTAGGCTCGGACCACGACAGGACGAGGCGTCAGCGGGCCACGTCGATCACCACGCGGGTCGGTCCGGTGAGGGAGTACACCGAGAACGGGGTGCCGTGCGCGGCGACACCGATGAACGACTGGGTGACACCTTCGAAGACACCGGACCCGCTGACCTCCACCACGGACCCGCCGGCATCGGCGACCACGGGATCCGGGCCGTCGTACTGCTCGACACCGCTGTCGAACGGATAGGCCGAGCCGTCGATGAGCACCTGCAGCACGGCGTCGCCCGCGACGGGGACCTCGTTGCCGCTGCCCTGCTGGAGCGGCTCGTCGACATAGCCGACCCGCCATCCCGGTGTCCCCTCGCCGCCGAGTTCGTAGACCACGCGGTCGAAGCCCTCGTGACGTCCGGTGCGGATGTCGACGACGGTGAGTTTCGCGCCCTCTCCGGCCGGCGAGACCTTCTCGCGCGCGTCGCGCGGGACGTCGTCGGAGGTGGTGGTCTCGGGAGCCGAGGACGTCGGCGTGTCGACCGAGACGGCGGGGGAGGGTGCGGGTTCGTCGCCGCCGGCGGAGCATCCCGCCAGGACCAGTGCTGTTGCGGTGACGGCCAGGGCGAGACGCGTGTGCTTCATGGGGCTCATGGTACGTCGGAGCGCCGGAGGGGCCCGGCGACGCTCGCGGGGTTGACCGGATCGAGACGTGGGGCGCACACTTCATCCGAGGATGATTTCAACACTCGATGAATTGAGTGGATCATGAACATCGACCACATGTCGGGCGCCGTCGACATCCGCGACCTGCACGTCCGGCGCGGCACGCACCGAGCTCTCGAGGGCGTGAACGTGCGCGTCCCGCGCGGTTCGATCACGGGACTGCTCGGCCCCTCGGGCTGCGGGAAGACCACCCTGATGCGCGCGGTCGTCGGCACGCAGATCGTCGAATCCGGCACGGTCACGGTGCTGGGCCTGCCTGCGGGCAGCGCCGAACTGCGCCGCCGCATCGGATACGTCACCCAGTCGCCGAGCGTCTACCCCGACCTGACCGTCACCGAGAACGTCTCCTATTTCGGCTCCCTCTACGGGCGGAAGGGCTCCGCGGTCGCCGACACCCTCGCGGCGGTCGGGCTCGCCGACCACGCCGACAACCGGACGGCGGCGCTCTCCGGCGGCCAGCTCGGCCGGGTGTCGCTCGCGTGCGCGCTGGTGGGCGATCCCGAACTCCTCGTGCTCGACGAACCCACCGTCGGGCTCGATCCACTGCTGCGCGCCGAGCTGTGGGAGCACTTCCGCGCGCTCGCCGACCGCGGCACCACCCTGCTCGTGTCGAGCCACGTCATGGACGAGGCCGACCACTGCGACGAGCTCGTCCTCCTGCGCGAAGGCCGGCTGGTGGCCCAGCTGACCCCGGTCGAACTGCGCGAACAGACGGGGGAGACGGGCCTCGAGAACGCTTTTCTCCGACTCATCCGGAATCGGACGGGAGCACGACCGTGAGCGCCGTCATCTATGCCACCACGACCACCCGCATCCTGCGTCAGCTGCGGGCCGACCATCGCACCGTCGCGATGATCGTGCTCGTCCCGAGCCTGCTGATGACGCTGCTGTACTTCATGTACCAGAACGCCCCCACCGGTCCGGGCGGAGTCTCGCTGTTCGACCGGATCGCCGTCACGATGCTCGGGATCCTCCCGTTCGTCGTGATGTTCCTGGTCACCTCCATCGCGATGCAACGCGAGCGCAGTTCGGGCACCCTCGAACGACTCCTCACGACACCGTTGACGAAACTCGACCTGCTCGCCGGTTACGGCAGCGCCTTCTCGCTCGCGGCGGCCGTCCAGGCCGGTCTCGCCTGCGTGGTGGCCTTCTGGCTGCTCGACGTCACCAGCGCCGGATCGGTGCTGTGGGTGCTGGTCGTCGCGGTTCTCGTCGCCGTCCTCGGGGTCTCCCTGGGTCTGCTGTGCAGCGCCTTCGCCCGCACGGAGTTCCAGGCCGTGCAGTTCATGCCGGTGATCGTCATCCCGCAGTTCCTGCTGTGCGGTTTGCTTGTCGCCCGGGACGATCTGCCCGACTGGCTGCGCTGGATCAGCAACGCACTGCCGTTGAGCTACGCGGTGGAGGCGCTGCAGGAGATCACCGTGAATCCGGGGGTCACCGGCGTCATGGTGCGGGATCTGATCGTCGTCGCGGTGTTCGCCGCCGCGGCCCTCACGCTCGGTGCGGCGACACTGCGCCGTCGCACCCCGTGACGAGCGAGGCCGCGGCGCGGCGCCCCGGCCGTCGCCCCGGCAATTCGGGCGCGCGCGACGACATCCTCGCGAGCGCCCGGGAACTGTTCGCCGCCAACGGCTTCGACAAGACGACGGTGCGTGCGGTCGCAGCCGGTGCCGGGGTGGACCCGGCGCTCGTGCACCACTACTTCGGCACCAAGCTGCAGCTGTTCACCGCGTCCATCGCGCTGCCGGTCGATCCGCGCGACGTCCTCGCCCCCGTCTACGCGGCCGCACCCGAGGATCTCGGCCGTGCTCTCGTGACCGCCCTTCTGGGTGTGTGGGATTCGCCGCACCGCGACGCGGCCGTGGCGATGTTCCGTGCGCAGATCGCAGGCGGTGACAGCGGTCTGATCCGCTCGTTCCTGCTGGAGGTCGCGCTCGCGCCGTTGTTCGAGCGCATCGATCGTCCGGCCGGCACCGGCAGACTTCGGGCCGAGCTGGTGGCCACCCAGATGACCGGGATCATGCTGGTGCGCTACATCATCGGACTCGAACCGCTCGCGTCGATGCCGTCGGAGCAGCTCGTCCAGATCGTCGCCCCCACCGTGCAGCACTATCTGACCGGCGACCTGCCCGGCATGTGACCGCAGCTTCGCGGCGTGCGCTTCGGTCGGAGACAGAAGCGCGCCGTCGACACGGTGCATCGGTCCGCGCACGACGCAAACGTAGAGCGGAGTGCGTCGTCAGGTCGAGTGCTCCCGCAGGAAGGCGATGTCCTCGGCGAGTCCCTCCGCCGGGGTCTCGAGCACGATCGGTGCGTCGGCCTGCACCGCGATCTCCGCGAGCAACTGCGGGTCGATCTGCCCGTCGGCGAGATTGGCGTGCCGGTCGCGGGCCGAATCGAACTCGTCACGCGAATTGTTCAGGTGCACCAGGTCGATCCGGCCGGTGACCGCCCGCACCCGTTCGACGACACCGACGAGATCCTCCCCGGCCGCCCAGGCGTGGCAGGTGTCGAGGCAGAAGCCGGGACCGTAGTCGCCGATGGCGTCCCACAGCCGCCCGATCGCGTCGATGTAGCGGGCCATCGCGAAGTCGCCGCCCGCGGTGTTCTCGACGAGGATCGGCACCCCGAACCCGCCCTTGTCCTCCTGCCGTTCGAACAGCTTGCGCCAATTCTCGACCCCGGCGGCGACGTCCTCACCTGCGCGCACGTGCCCGCCGTGGACGACCAGCCCGAGCGCGCCGATCCGCGCGGCCGCCTCGGCGTGGTCGGCGACGGCCTTGCGCGACGGCATCCGCACCCTGTTGTTCAGGCTCGCCACGTTGATGACGTACGGCGAGTGCACCACCACGTCGACGTCCGACGAGAGGATCTCCTCGGTGCGCGGATGCTCACCGGGCTTCGTCCACTTCTGCGGGTCCGACAGGAACACCTGCACCAGATCGGCACCGAGATGCTCGCCCTGACCGATGGGATCGTCGTCCTGCCGGACGTGCGCACCTATCCGCATGTGCCACAGGTTAGGGCAGTGTCCCGCCGACCGGGACCGCAATACCCGGACGTGCCCGGAATCTGCTCGACTCCTCGCATGGGCACACTCGAAGGCGGGAAACTCGACGGCAGGGTCGCGCTGATCACCGGCGCAGGTCAGGGGATCGGTCAGGGGGTCGCGTTCGCGCTGGCCCGCGAAGGCGTGGCCATCGCGGTCGCCGGCCGGACCGAGTCGAAGCTGATCGACACCGTCGAGCAGATCCGTGCCTTCGGTGGCACCGCCGAGCCGGTCGTGTGCGACATCGCCGATCCGGAGGCGATCGCCGCTGCGGTGGACCGGACGGTCGGGGCCTTCGGCGGTGTCGACATCCTCGTCAACAATGCGAGCTTCAATCCGCTCGGGCCGCTGCTCGACCTGAAGCCGGCCGTGCTGGAGAAGGCGTACCGCTCGGGTCCGCTCGCGGCGTTGCACGCCATGCAGCTCGTCCACCCGATCATGAAGGAACGCGGCGGCGGGTCGATCGTCAACATGGTCACCTCCGCGGCGGTGCGCTGGGATATGAGCGGCTACGGCGGCTACGCCTCGACCAAGGAGGCGCTGCGCTCGCTCACCCGCACCGCGGCAACGGAATGGGGGACCGACGGCATCCGCGTCAACGCCATCGCCCCGCACGCCTTGTCGCCCGGCCTGAAATGGTGGACGGAAACGAACCCGGAGGAGGCCGCCGAGTTCGTGAAGTCCATCCCGCTCCGCCGTATCGGCGACCCCGAGGAGGACATCGGGCGCGCCGTGGCGTGGATTGTGAGCGACGACGCACGCTATCTCACCGGAGCGACGATCCCGCTGGACGGAGGTCAGGCACGCTGGGCCTGAGCCACCACCGCGGCATACGCCCGTATCCCCGAATCGAAGATCGGGGTCCTCCCCGATGGTGCGGTGCTCCCGGCACCGGGAAGATGGGTGCATGCCACTGCACTCGGCCCCAGCAGCCCGCGCCCAGGACCTGAAGAAGATCTACGGCACCGGAGAAACCGCGGTACACGCCCTCGACGGTGTGACCGCGGATTTCGCCGCCGGTGAGTTCACCGCGATCATGGGTCCCTCCGGATCGGGCAAGTCGACTCTCATGCACTGCCTCGCAGGTCTCGACAGCGCGACCTCCGGAGCGGTCTTCATCGGCGACACCGATCTGACGACCCTGTCCGACAAGGGGATGACCCAGCTGCGGCGCGACCGCATCGGCTTCGTCTTCCAGGCGTTCAACCTCGTCCCCACCCTCACCGCGCTCGAGAACATCACCCTCCCGGTGGACATCGCGGGCCGCAAGGTCGATCAGGAATGGCTCGACACCGTCGTCACCCGTCTCGGACTCACCGACCGTCTCGGGCACCGCCCCGGCGAACTGTCCGGTGGCCAGCAGCAGCGCGTCGCGTGCGCGCGTGCCCTCGCGGGCCGGCCCGAGATCATCTTCGGCGACGAGCCGACCGGCAACCTCGACTCCCGCTCGTCCGGTGAGGTGCTGTCCATCCTGCGGGCGGCCGTCGACGAGTTCGACCAGACCGTCGTGATCGTCACCCACGACCCGCGCGCCGCCGGTTACGCCGACCGCGTGGTGTTCCTCGCCGACGGACGCATCGTCGACGAGATGCGCGGACCGACGGCCGAACGAGTGCTCGACCGGATGAAGCAGTTCGATCCCGCCTCCGCGGCTCCCGTGGCGGAATAGGAGACACCGCGATGAGTGGGAATCCCATCCGCAGGGTTGCCCTGCGCAACCTCGCCGCACACAAGGTGCGGCTCGCCCTGACCGTGCTCTCCGTGGTGCTCGGCACGGCCTTCATCACCGGTTCGTTCGTCTTCACCGACACCCTGCAGCGCACCTTCGACGGCATCTTCGGCGACGTCGCCCAGGGCGTCGACGTCCGCGTCAGCACCGAGCAGTACGGCACCAGCGGTGTCCCGATCGAGGCAGTGGACCAGGTCGCCGCCCTCCCCGGCGTCGAGCGCACGTCCCCGTCGATCGGTGGCGGCATCATCGTCCTCGACTCCGAGGGCGCCGCGATCCAGACCGGAGGCGCACCCGCCGAGGGCTACGCCTACATCCCGCCCGACCGTCTCGTCGGCGAACCGGAGACCTTCGTGGCCGGTGGACCGCCGGCGGAGAGCGGGCAGATCGCGCTCAACGAGAGCGCGGCCGAACGCGGTGATCTCTCGATCGGCGACACCACGACCGTGCTCACCGTCTCGCAGGGCATGGTGCCGGTGACCGTCAGCGGCATCTACGAACTCGAGACCGACACCGGCGGCTACATCGGTGCGTTGTTCACCGAGGAACAGGCCTCGCAGCTGTTCACCGACGGCCGGCACGTCGGCTTCCTCGACGTCGCGGGCGACGGTTCGCTCTCGCCCGAGCAACTGCGCGACGAGATCGCGGCGGCGCTGCCCGACCTGAAGGTGCAGACCGGAGCCGAGGTCACCGAGGAGACCAAGTCGCAGGTCGCCGAGGCCCTGAACTTCCTCAACTACTTCCTGCTCGCGTTCGGCGCGATCGCACTGCTCGTCGGCACGTTCATCATCTACAACACCTTCTCGATGATCGTCGCCCAGCGACTGCGCGAACTCGCCCTGCTCCGCGCGATCGGTGCGAGCCGCAAGCAGGTCGGCCGGTCGGTCACCCTCGAGGCCTTCGTCGTCGGCCTGATCGGCAGCATCATCGGTATCGCCGCGGGCGTCGCGCTCGCCTACGGTCTGCGCGCGGCACTGAACGCCGCGGATCTCGGACTGCCGTCGGGCCCGCTGCAGTTGTCCCCGCGTACCGTGATCGTCGCGCTGCTCGTCGGCGTGGTCGTGACGATGGTCAGCGCCTACGCCCCGGCGCGACGCGCGACCCACGTTCCGCCCGTCGCCGCGATGCGCGAGGAATCCACGGCGACCGTCGAGTCGCTGCGCCTCCGCACGATCATCGGTGTGCTCTGCGCGATCGTCGGTGCGGCGCTCGTCGTGGTGGGCGCACAGCAGGTCGGTGGCGGCGCGGCCGCGACCGTCGGTATCGGCGCCTTCCTGCTGATCCTGTCGGTGCTGTTCGCGGCGCCGGCGTTGTCCCGGCCCGTCGTGAACGCACTCGGTGCCGTCTTCGCCCGGCCCTTCGGAGCGATCGGCCGGCTCGCGCGCACCAACGCGACCCGCAATCCGCGTCGCACCGCCGCGACCGCCTTCGCCCTCACTCTGGGTCTGATGCTCGTCTCCGTCATCGGGGTGTTCGGGTCGTCGGCGAAGGCCAGTGTCGACGCGCTCGTCGACAACGGTGTCGAGGCGGACTTCATGCTCACCGGGCCGCAGATGTTCGGTGTCCCGACCCCCGCCGCCGAAGCGGTCCGCGGGGTGGACGGCATCGAGGAGGTCGTGCCCGCCTACGGCGTGCAGGCCAAGATCGACGAGGACTTCGAGTTCGGCACCGGAGCAGGCGGACCCCTCCAGGACGTCCTCGATCTGGACATGGTCGCGGGTGCCTTCGAGGTGACCGGGAACGAGATCCTCGTCTCGCAGACCTCGGCGGACGACCGAGGCTGGGAGGTGGGCTCCACCGTTCCGCTCACCAGCCGCGACGGCGACACCGTCGACACCACGGTCGCCGGCATCTTCACCGACAACCAGCTGATCGGTCCGTGGGTCGTCTCGCAGGAGCTGTTCGAGCAGTTCACGCCGCCGAACAACCGGTCGGCGCTCGTCGTCCTCATGAACACCGTCGACGGTGCCGATCCGGAGACCGTGCGCGCGTCGATCGAGGAGGCCGTCAAGGACTACGTGATCGTGCAGGTCCTCGACCGAGAGCAGTTCAAGGGGCAGCAGGCGCAGCAGATCGACATGCTCCTCGCGATCCTCTACGGCCTGCTCGCCCTCGCCGTGGTCATCGCCATCCTGGGCATCGTCAACACCCTGGCGCTGTCGGTGGTGGAACGGCGACGGGAGATCGGCATGCTCCGCGCCGTCGGTATGCAACGCGCCCAGGTGCGTCGCACGATCTACCTGGAGTCGCTGCTCATCGCGGTCTTCGGTGCGGTCGTGGGTGTCGTGCTCGGTCTCGCGTTCGGCTGGGCGTTCGTGCGCACCCTCGCCGATCAGGGACTCGACATCATCTCGGTGCCGTGGTCGCAGGTCGTCGGCATGCTCGTCGCGTCCGGCATCATCGGTGTCCTCGCGGCGCTGTGGCCCGGCCAGCGTGCGGCGAAGACGCCGCCGCTCGAAGCGATCAGCGACATGTAGGCAGAAAGTGCCTGTGGATACGAGTTGTCCACAGGCAGTGGAGTTGTCCACAGCAACCGGCCCGCGGAGCGATCCGCGGGCCGGTCGTCGTCGGTGCCCCTTATGCTTCCGCGGCAGGGGGTGGTGGTGTGCGGGTGGACGATCTGGCGGGGTGGGATCCGGATGCGCTCGAGAGCATGGCGACCGAACTCGCTGCGTGTGCCGACGCGGTGGACGCCGTGGCCGGCGACGTGGTGCGGTCGGCATCCTTCGGCGACGCCTGGAGCGGTGCGGCTCACGAGGAAGCGAGGTCCGTATTCTCCTCGTACGGGCGGGATCTCGCGGCGCAGGCCGAGGCGTATCGGCAGGTGTCCGCGTGTGCGCGGTTCGTCGTGCCGCGACTGCGGGCACTGCACGCCGAACTGGGCGAGCTGCAGGTCAGGGCCGCTGCACGGGGTTTCCCGCTCGACGCCGACGAACTGCTCGCCGCGTCGCTGCGATCGTTGCTCGTCCGTGCCGAGGGGCTCGACCGTGAGGCCGCCGCTCGCCTGAGTGCCGAATCCGAGCTGCCGGCAACGATTCTCGGCGAACAGGATCGCCTCCACACCGCGATTCCGCGGTCCGGATCGACGACGCTGCCGGCCCTGCCGGATCCGGCCGCCGAACCCGTGCAGGTCGCGCAGTGGTGGAACGGTCTCGACGACACGGCACGCACCGCGCTCGTCGCCGAACATCCCGAACGGATCGGCGCTCTCGACGGACTGCCCGCCGCGGCTCGCGATCTCGCCAATCGTGCCCTGCTCGACGACGAACGCCGCCGCCTCGAATCCGTGGCGACGCAGTTGCGGGCCGAACTCGACGCGATGTTCCTCGGTGGCACCGTGATCGACCGTCTCGGCGTCACCGGACTGTTCACCGACGCCGATGCGGGCCTCGAACAGACAGTACGGAAGATCGAAGCCCTCGACGCGATCGACGCGACCCTCGCCCACGGCGACCGGCAATTGCTCGCCCTCGACCTGTCCGGGCGCGAAGCGATGGCAGCCGTGGCCGTCGGGGACGTCGACACCGCCGACCACCTGGCCGTCTTCGTCCCCGGTGCCGGCTCGACCGTGCAGGGCAATCTGCAGGGCTACGACACGCAGGTCGCGGCGCTGCGCGATTCTGCTCGGCTCCACCTCACCGGCGACTCCGCTCGCCTCCACCTCACCGACCACACCGGCGGCGATCCCTCCGTCGCGGCGGTCACCTGGCTGAACTACCAGGCGCCCCACTGGGGATGGGGTCTCGCGTTCACCGAGCGCAGTCCGGTCTCCGACCTCGCCGCCCGGATCGCCGCACCTCGCCTGGTCGACTTCCTCGACGGCATCGCGGCCTCGCGCCCCGACGACCCGCGTATCACCACGGTCGGGCATTCCTACGGGGCCGTCGTCTCCGGTCTGGCACTGAGGGAGACCGGTGCGGTCGATGCCGCGGTGTTCGTCGGGGCTCCGGGGATCGGGACCGGCGACGTGACCGACCTGCGGATCCCACCCGGCTCCGCCTATCTCGTCGAAGCCGAATGCGACATCGTCGCCGACGTCGGAACCTTCGGCGGCGACCCGAGCTTCCTCGACGGCCTGACGCATCTTCCCGCCGGTCCCGGCACCACCGCCGCCGGAGCTCCGCTCGCGGGCATCACCGGCCACAGCTCGTATCTCACCCCCGGAACGTCGAGTTCCCACCACATCGCCGGTGTCGTCGCAGGCACCGCAGAACGGAGTATGCCGTGACCTCTGCGTGGAGTTCCCGGCTCGGGGCGAGCGTCGTCCTGCCGGCAGTACTGCTCGCCGCATGCACCACCACGGTGACCCCGGTCGCGATGCCCGAACCGGTCGCCACGACCAGCGCGGGCGCGGTCGAGTTCTACACCGCCGTGCAGCGCGACGTCCTCACCGCACTGTCCGCCGAGTTCCCCGGCGTGCGCTTCGAACCGAAGTACGCGAGCACCACGGCGGGATGCACGCTGCCCGACGGCACCTCGGGGCTCACGGTGCACCTTCCGATCCACGGCTCCGGCCGACCGGTGCCGGTCGACGAACTCGACCGCGCGGCCAGGGTCTTCGAGGACACCGCCGCGCGGGCGGGCTTCCACGGTCGCCATGTGCTGCCTCCGGACACCGGTTTCGCCGTCCGGATGTTCGCGGCCGACGGCTCGTACATCACCTTCGGCAGTTACGTCGCCGCGACCGTCGGACTCACCGTCGGTTGTTACCGGGAGTAGGCCCGGATGTCGGTTAGGCTCGTCCGAGCGACGGCCGCTCGGGCCGTCGTGATTCGTGCTGGCAGCCGTGGAGGGACGAACAGATGCGCCCGATGCTCGGCATCTCCGTCGACGACGGTGAAGTGTGCGCGGTCCTCGTCGATGCCGACGTTCCGAGTCTCGGTCCGTTCGACTCCCAGCGAGGCTTCGGCGCACCCGGGGACACACCGGCCGAGGCCGCCGCCGCTGCCGCCTCTGCCATGGCGGAACGTGCCGCCGCGGCGTCGCTGACCCTGTCCGCGGCCGCGGTGGTGACCGGTCCCGAGAACGACGAGGACGCCGAACCGGTCACCGAGGCGGTGCGAGCCGTGCTCGGTATCGACGTCGACTCGGTCCTGCTCGACGAAGCGCGACTGGCCTTCCTCGCCGGAGCACCCGAACTCGCGGAACTGCCGGTCCTGGCCTTGCACACCCGCACCTACGGCGTCGAATCGGCATCGATGGTCGACGTCCCTTCACGCACGGTGCTGTCCACGGTCAGCCCCGACGGCGACGAGTTCGGCCCCTACACACAGTCCCTGCCCGAGGCGATGGACGAAGCGGTCGCCCGCGCCGGAACCTCGCCCGACGCCGTGGTGTTCCTCGATCTGCGTCCCGGCGACGCCCGTCCGGCACGAGAACTCGCCACCGTCCTCGGTGTTCCCTTCGTGACTCCGCACGGGGTGCCCTGGCATCGCGCGACCGGTGCCGCGCTCGTCGCATCCGCCCGCCGTACCCCGGCGGTCGTCGCCGCGCCCACGAACCGCCGTCGCGGCACCGTCCTGCTGGCCACGCTCGTCGCGCTCGTCGCCCTGCTGGGTGGGGGACTGGCCGTCGCGGTGAGCAGTGGCGTGCAGGCGGAACGCTCCGCGCCGGGGTTGCAGACCGCCGTGGCACCGCCGCCGTCGCCGGTGCCGTCTCCCGACCGCGCACCCGTCGCCGATCCGTGCTCCGAGGCGCGACCGGCATCGTGGCCGGCCCACGCGTCCGATCCCGTCGACCCGGTGCCGACGCCCGAGACTCCTACCGAGATACCCTGCGGCAGCGCACCTCCCACCGCTCCGTGACCGGCCGGTGATCGGGCGCGCCGCTCAGACTCGTAGTGCCCGGCCGGCGCGCGTCAGCGCCTCCGCATCGGACGCGACAACGACCTCGGCGAACCGCTCGCGGTAGTCGCCGAGATCGTCGCCGACCGAACCGACCACCGCGACCACCGGAACGTCGCCGCAGCGCGCGAGGAGCACTGAGACGATCTTGCCTGCCCGCGACTGGCCGTCGAGCCGTCCCTCGCCGACCACCACGAGATCGGCGGTGCGCACGGCGTCGTCGAAGCCCACTGCGTCGAGCACGAAGTCGGCTCCCGACCGCAGTTCGGCACCGAACCGCGACCACATCCCACCGGAGAAACCACCGGCCGCACCCGAGCCGTCGACCTCCCGCGGGTCGCGAGGGAGTGTCAGCGCGGTCTCCTCGAGGCGGCGCGTGAGCAGCGCGACGGCCGCCGCGTCGGCGCCCTTCTGCGGCCCGAAGATCCGTGCCGCATCGGTATAACGGGTCGTCACGTCGGACAGCACGGTCACGCGGGCCTCGCCGAGCCCACCCCGCTCGTCGATCGCGGCGATCGCACCCGCACCACCGTCGGTCGTCGCCGATCCACCGGCCGCGACGACGATGTGCCGTGCTCCGCGCCGGACCGCTTCGGCCATGACCATCCCGGTGCCGTAGGTATCGGCGATGACCGCGTCGCGCGGACCGTCGTGCGGGGTGGTGATGCCACTCGCGGTCGCCAGTTCGACGACCGCCGTGCCGTCCGACGACATCCCCAGCAGCCCGCGGCACGGTGCTCGCCACGGATTCACGGCCTCGACCTCGATCCGGGCGAGACCGAGCGGCCCGGCGAGTGCGTCGAGTGTGCCCTCACCGCCGTCCGCGACGGGCATCCGGATCGCGGTGTGCCCGGCGCTCTCCACACCGGAGGCGATCGCGTCGGCGACCTCGACGGCGGTGTAGGTGCCCTTGAAGCTGTCGGGGGCGATCAGGATGCGGGTCACCGGAGCACCCAGTCGAAGGCCTCGGCCTCGGAGCGGGCGCCCTGCCGGGCACGCGACCGGTTCGGTTCGTCCAGTTCGGCGACGATGTCCTCACCGAGGCGGACCAGAGAGCCGAAGACCTCCGGGTCCAGCCACGACGGACGGGTCGCGAAGAGCAGGTCCTCGCTCGCGGTGTTGCCACTCGCACCCGGTGCGAACGGGCAGCCGCCCAGGCCGGCGAGCGCGCCGTCGACGACGGTCGCTCCGGCGTCGATCGCGGCGAGGCTGTTGGCGACACCGAGGCCCCACGTGTCGTGACCGTGGTAGACGATCCGTCGGTCGGGGGATTCGGCGGCCAGCCGCGCGACCAGCGACGACACCTGGCCGGGCACGGCCTGGCCCAGGGTGTCGGCGACGACGATGTCGGCGGCTCCGTCGGTGCGCGGGTCGCACGCGATCTCCACGACGCGGTCGGGGTCGACCGGCCCGTCGAACGGGCACGTGAACGAAGTGGCCAGGCACAACTGGATGCTGCCGCCGACGGCGTGGGCGCGTTCGATCGCCGCCGGCATCGCGGCGATGCTGTCCTCGGTGTCGCGGCCGATGTTGGCGCGGTTGTGGGCGTCGGAGACCGAGAAGCAGTACTGGAACCGGCGGGCACCGGCCGCGATCGCCTTCTCGACGTGGCGCGGTGTGGCGACCCAGATCCAGCAGCGGTCGAGTTCCTCCTCGGTCAGCGCCGCCACGAGGTCGAGGGTGTTCGCCATCGGCGGCACGAGGTCGGCGCGGGCCAGGGACCCGATCTCGAGTTCGGGCACGCCCGCGGCGAGCAGCGCCCGGACGATCTCCACCTTGCGTTCGGTCGGGAGCAGCTTGCCGGTCAGTTGCAGTCCGTCGCGCAGCGTCACGTCCCGCAGGATCACGTCCGTGCGCGCTCGGTCACTCGTCGGTCCCGCCACAGTTTCCGCCTCCCCGTCGTGTTCCTGCCGACCCCACCGTCTCGAACCGCACCAGTATGCCCCGGTCACCGTGCGGGCACGATCCGTCGACACACCGATGGACTTTCGCGAGGACTGTGACAGATGACACTATCCTCACCGTTCTGATCGTGACTTGCCGGAAGGTGCGGGGAAATGGCTTCGGTCCTGGGAAAAGTACTGCTCTGGATCGCTCTGCTGGGGGGACTGGCCGGAGCGGTGATCGCCGTGTGGGCGCTGCACGTGAACGGGCTGGTGGCCTCGCTCATCGTCGCGTCGGTGACGGGACTCGTCCTGCTGCGGCTGCGCCCGGAGGCGCGTGACGACTCCGACTCCGACATCGCCCTCACCTGACGGGAAACAGGGTGTTCGGACTGTAGGGTGAGAACCGGCGTCCGGGTCGAGGGCGCCTCGCGTGGACGCGCTGCACGAGCGCGGCGTCGACGCCGGAGAGGGGGCCCGCGGCCTCCGCCGGGCGTGGAAGAGGAGCAACGGTCAGTGTCGCTGTGGTCTCGTGCCTTGTCGTCGGACGAACTCGACAGTCGTCGCTGGGTGGATCTGATGCCGTGGATCGACCGCTACGGATCGGCCCGCACCGCCGCTCTCGGGACGCTCGTGTCGTCGTCCCGCTGGTGGGAGAACGAGTCGCCCGCCGAGACCTGCGAGCACACCGAGATCCCCGAGCTGTGCGCCGAACTCGCCCACATCTACGTCACCGACCACCCGGAGCTGCGCTTCGCGGACGGTCTGCTGCGTGAGGACGAAGTGCCCGTGGCCGCACTCGATCTCGGTCCTGCAGCCGCGACCCTCGTCGCGCGCCTTCCACACGCACCCACCACCGCCGAGTTGTTCAGCCGCAGTCCGGCCGATCTGCTCGGGATCCGCGGCGCCGACCGCGACGCGGTGGAGGAGATCGTCTGCGCCGCGCTCGTCGCGACGGTGCTCCGCGAACCGGCCACCCTCGAAGCCGATCCGCGTACCGCGCGGGTGCCTGCCGCGGCCCTGCTCCTCGACGACCTGGCGGCGCTGGCGCGGTGGAGTCGCGTGTGCGGCCGCGACGATGCGCCTCTCCTGCAGGCCGTGATCGACGACGGGGCGCCGGAGGAGATCCAGGACGCCGCGGCCCGGCTGCGGGCACTCACCGCCCGCGACCTGCCGGTTGCGGCGCCGGCCGACCCGATCGCCGAACTCATCGACTACCTGAAGGGCTTGCCCGACGCGGAACGCACGGCCCTGCGGCGCCGCGTCCACGACGACGTCGACGACCCGGCCGCGCCGTCCACCTTCCCGTTCGGCACGGCGGTCGGCGACCTGCTCGCGGCGCTGCGCGTCGACGTGCGGCCGGTGGCGGCCTTCGACCGGATGGTGCGCACCCACCCGGTGCTGGGCCGGACCGTCCCTGGTTTCGACGTGCCCCTGTGGCGGGTGCTGCACCGCCTCGACGACCGTTTCGAGGTCGCGGACGGGTGGGTCGCGGTACCGGATCTGCCCGACGCCGAGAAGCAGACGCGCGGACTGCTCTCGGAGTTCGAATCGCCGAACGGTGTGGTCGAGCCCGCCGCCGTGAAGGCCGTGTGGTCGCTTCCCGACGACGAGTTCGAGGCGTGGACCCGGTACTGCGGCACGACGACCTTCGAAGGCCGTCTGCTGTCCCCGCCGGACGGGCTCGCCGGTCGCGCCGCTCAGGTCCTCGAGGTTCTCGGCGACCCGCTGACCGCCGACACGCTCGTCGCGCGCATGGGGGTCAACGCCGACGTCCACACCCTCGTCTCCGAACTCGCCGACGACGAGCGCTTCACGTCCGACGGTGAACGTTGGGCGCTGGCCGAGTGGGACGTCGACGTGGTCACCGCCATCCGCACCCGCATCGCACGGCTGGTCGATTCCCGCGGCGGAAGTGCCGATCGCGACATGGTGGTCTCCGCGCTCGTCGACCGGTTCGGCATCTCCGAGGATTCCGCCAGGACATTCACGGCCGGAGGAGATTTCGAGGTCGTCGAGGGCCGTGTCCGGCGTCGCCACCGCTCGCACGTCCCGATCGCCGTGCCCGAGCGCACGCGCCGCCTCTACCGGCTGGGCGAGGCCTGGCGACTGCGGATCCCCGCGACCCGCGACCACCTGCGGGGAGCCGAGTTCACGGTTCCGTCCGCCGTCGCCGCGATCGCCGGGTGCGCACCGGGTGGGCACGTGGTGCTCCCGTCGCGGCTGGGCGGCCAGACCCTGCGCTGGACGGGATCGGTGCCGCGTCTGTCCTCGATCCGCCGGTTCCTCGAGGACATCGGGGTGGAGGAGGACAACGAGCTGCTGCTCGAGGTCCGCACCGACGGCCGGTTCGACGTCCTGCCACTGCGCACCGTCGCCGACAACGCTGAACCTCTGCGCAAGGCGCTCTCGCTCATCGGCCACACCGAACCGGAGACCGTCCCCGAGGAACGGATCGCGTCGGCCCTGGCGGCCGCTCTCGGCCTCGACGGGGAGTCGCGCCCGCGCCGGATCCTGTCGGCCTACCGAGCCCGCAGGGAGACGGAAGTAGTGGCACTGCTCGAACAGGCTTGGGTACGCGTCCCGAACTGAGCGGGAAGTGGGTCCGCGTCCCGAACCGACCCGGAGGACGTGATGCATCCGGCCCTCCGACGTAGCACGATTGGGGAATGGCCGACACGTCGAAACCCACCGCCGCAGTCCCCACCGCCCCCGACGCGGTCCTCGAGGCGTTGCGGGGAGCAGTCGCGTCGGTGGAGGCCGCCGTCGTGCGTCTCGAAGGCGACGACGCGGCGCCCGGAACCGTCGACCGCGTGCTCGACCTGGCCGGGGCGGAGCCGGCCGGCGACATCGTCGCGACCCACAATGCTCTGACCAGGGCGGCATCGATCGTCGACCACACGGGCGGTCTGCCCGACCGGGACTGGCAGGCGATCGCCGGCCTCGGGGAGGTCCTCGCCCGGACGGTGACGCGTCTGCGCGGGCACGTCTCGTCGTCGCTCGACGATCTCGGACTCGACGCGGCGGTGGGTGAGCACGTCGAACTGCTGCAGAAGGTCGCGGTGGAGGAGGCACTGGGGGAGACGCTGCAGTTGCTCGTGATCGTCGAGGACTGCCTGTTCCTGTGGCATCGCGTGCACCTGGCGCGCACGCCCGACGAGGAACTGCGCGACGCGCTGGCCTCCGCGCGGCAGGTCCTGGCCGACCATTTCACGCAGGACGCCGAACTGCTGCGCCGCGCCCGTGCCGCGCTCGCCCGCTTCGCGGAGGGCACCCCGATCGAGGTCGTCCGACGCCTGTCGTCGGGACGGACGACGAAGGTGCTCGCGGGTCTGCGTCAGGACTTCGACGACTTCCGGTGGGCGTGCCGCGCCGACGAGGCGGGCTGGCTCGACGCTGAGGACCCGGTGATCGCCGAGGCCCTGGACTCGATGAGCAGCCCGCTCAAGGCGGTCGGGGGAGTCCTCGGCGACGTGTTCGAACGCGGCCGCGCGCGGGTGACGGAGACGTGGAGTCGCTCCGAGGCTTCGGGATCTGCCGCTTCGGGATCTGCGGATTCCGGATCGACCGACTCCGGCTCCGACGATTCCGCAACCGCCGGAGCCGACGACCGGCAGTAGACGCCACCGGACCGCTTCGCGGAGATCTCTCGGTCCTCATACCTAGATCTGCTAGGGTCACCGTTATCCATAGAACTTCTAGGTATGAGGACGACATGTTCATCGAGAAGGATCTGGTGGCCGCGTCCGCCACCCCGCTCGTGCTCGGCATCCTCGCCGAGGGTGAGTCGTACGGGTACGCGATCATCAAGCGCGTCAACGAGCTGTCGCAGGGCCGGATGCAGTGGACCGACGGGATGCTCTATCCCCTCCTGCACCGTCTCGAGCGGGCCGGGCACGTGTCCGCCGCCTGGCGTGTCGCCGACAACGGGCGGCGCCGCAAGCACTACGCCATCACCGACGTGGGCAGGGAGGTCCTCGCCGAACGGGCGGCGCAGTGGACGGTCGTCGCCGAGGCGCTGCACCAGGTGTGGCAGTCGGCCCAGTTGCCTCCCGCGGTCGCACCGGGGTGGTCGTGATGACACTCGACGCGCATCTCGAGGACCGGATCGCCGGCTGGCGCAGCTACGTCGCCGATCATCGGGTCATCTCGTCCTCGGACATCGACGAGATGGAAGATCATCTCCGGGAACAGATCTCGGACCTCGTGTCGGTCGGACTGACGGCCGACGAGGCATTCCTCGTCGCGGTCGGCCGAATGGGTGGTCTCGACGAGGTCTCCCGCGAGTTCGCCCAGGAGCACTCCGACCGGCTGTGGAAGCAACTCGTCCTCACCGGTGGCGGTCGCGGTGAGGAATCCGGAACCCCGCGTCGCCGTAGGGAACTCGCGGTCGTGCTCGCTTGCGCGCTGGGTGCAGGTCTGGCCGTCCGAGCCGGATTCGAGTGGCTCTCCGAAACCGCGCTGGTGCGCAACGCCGCCGTGCTCGTGCTGCCCTTCCTCACGCTGTATTTCGCGTGGAAGCGTCAGATGAGACCGAAGAGCAGTGCGCTCCTTGCTGTTCCGTTCGTCCTCGCGGCGATCGTGCTCAACGTCTTCCCGTTCGAACCGGGCGGCGCCACCGAGATCATCGCGGCGATCCACGCCCCGGTCGCCTTGTGGTTCGTCGTCGGTGCGGCCTATGTCGCAGGGCAGTGGCGATCCCATCGCCGTCGCATGGACTTCGTGCGTTTCACCGGGGAGTTCGCCGTGTACCTGGCGCTGCTCGCGCTCGGCGGCGGCGTACTCATGGGACTGACCGCAGGTGCCTTCAGCGCCCTGGGGATCGATATCGAACCGTTCTTCGAACAGTGGATCGTCCCGTTCGGGCCGGCCGGAGCGATCGTCGTCGCGGCCTGGCTCGTCGAGGCGAAACAGCAGGTCGTGGAGAACATCGCTCCCGTTCTCACCCGGGTCTTCACGCCCGTCACGATCCTCATGCTGGTCGCGCTGTTCGTCGCGGTGATCGCGTCCCACAGTGTCGTCGACGTCGACCGCGGCCTGCTGATCCTCATGGACCTGATCCTCGTGCTCGTCCTCGGACTCCTGCTCTACTCGATCTCCGCCCGCGACCCGCACGCCGCACCGGACGTCTTCGATCTGCTGCAGGTCGTGCTGATCGCCGCGGCGCTCGCCGTCGACCTGCTGATGCTCACCGCGATGGCCACCCGCATCGCCGAGTTCGGCTTCACCGCCAACAAGGTCACCGCCCTCGGTCTGAACCTCGTCCTCCTGGTGAACCTGGTGTGGGCGGCGTGGCTCGGCGCCTCGTTCCTGCGGGGCCGCACCGGTTTCGCGGCGGTCGAGCGGTGGCAGATGCGGTACCTGCCCGTCTACTGCGGGTGGGCGGCACTGGCGGTCGTCGCGATCCCGCCGCTCTTCCGGTTCGTGTGAGCGCTTCCGCCCGGGACGACGGTCGGAGGCCCGGGACTACGGTAGGACCATGGCCAGGACGGACGCGGTGCCCACGTACACGATGAGGCAACTCGCGGCGTTCGTCGCCGTCGCCGAGTGGGGCACCATCACCGCGGCCGCCGACGCGATGCACATGTCCCACTCGGCGCTCTCGTCCGCGATCACCGACCTGGAGAAGGCCCTCGCGGTCAAGCTCCTCGTCCGGCAACGCGCCCGGGGTGTCAAGCTCACACCGACCGGTCACGCGGTGCTCGAGCGGGCGAAGATGCTGCTGCACCACGCGAGCGAACTCGAGAGCGACGCGCGGTCGGAGGCGGGGGACGTCGTCGGTCCGGTGGCGGTGGGGTGTTATCTCTCTCTCGCGCCGACGCTGTTGCCCGCCCTCATCGCCGAGTTCACCCGCTCCCACCCGCGCGCCGACGTCGACTTCCGTGAGGACACCCAGAACCGTCTGCGGATGCTGCTCGACTCGCACGAGCTCGACGTGGCCTTCCTCTACGACCTCGATCTCGAACCGGGACTCGAGACGGTCACCCTCGACGTGCGTGAGCCGATGGTGCTCGTCTCGGCCGATCATCCGCTCGCCGGAGGCTCGCAGGTGCGCCTGCGCGACCTCGCCGACGAGTCGATGGTGCTCCTCGACGCCCCGCCGAGTTCGGGGCACGCCCTGCGGGTGTGCGCGGAGGCCGGCTTCACCCCGTCCATCGCGTATCGGACGCAGACCTTCGAGACGGCGCGGTCGTTCGTGGGGCGCGGGCTGGGGTGGACCCTGCTGGTCCAGCGACCCGCCGTCGACGTCACCTACGAGGGCCGGAAACTCGTTCTGCTGCCCGTCGTCGACCCGACTCCGGAACCCGTGCGCGTCGTGCTCGCGTGGCGCAAGGACGCCCTTCCGAGCCGTGTTGCCCAAACTTTCACGGACTTCGTCGTCGACGTCGCGAGGACCTCTCAGGCACTCTGACGTGGCCGAACGGCCCCATCCACGGAATTTCCGGGGATATTCACCGACTTTGTGCGCTTTGCAAACGATGTGACCGCTCTCATGATTGGTCCCACTGCGTCCGAACGCTCGTTAATCGGATGCCTCGGATCGACCGCCGGAGAGGGCACTGAACATGACCGTCCTTGACTCGACGCCGCAGACGTCGGCAAGAGCCGCACGCAAAGCCGCGCTCGGCAGCTTCGTCGGTACCGCCATCGAGTGGTACGACTTCTTCATCTACGGCACCGCTGCGGCGCTCGTGCTCGGCCCGCAGTTCTTCCCCGGCTCGTCCGAGGTCGCGGGAACTCTGGCTGCCTTCGCCACGCTCGCCGTCGGCTTCATCGCCCGCCCCATCGGTGGCGTCGTGATGGGCCACTTCGGCGACCGCATCGGCCGCAAGTCGATGCTCGTCGTCTCGCTGCTGCTGATGGGCTTCGCGACCGTGGCGATCGGCGTGCTCCCGAACTACGCGGCCATCGGCGTCGCGGCCCCCATCCTGCTCGTCGCCCTGCGGTTCATCCAGGGGCTCGGCGTCGGCGGTGAGTGGGGCGGAGCGGTGCTCGTCGCCACCGAGAACGCTCCCGCCGGCAAGCGCGGCCTCTACGGCGCGGCACCGCAGATCGGTGTGCCGGCCGGTGTATTGCTCGCGAACCTGGTCTACCTGCCGCTGACCGCCTTCCTCAGCGAGGAGACGTTCAACGCGTGGGGTTGGCGCATCCCGTTCATCGCCTCGGCGGTGCTCGTCTTCGTCGCCATGTGGATCCGCCTGGGTCTCGAGGAGAGCGCGGAGTTCAAGGCCGCCAAGGACGCCCCCGCGACCGAAGAGAAGCTGCCGATCCTCGAGGTGCTCACCCAGCACTGGAAGACCGTGCTGCTCGCCGGCGGCACCTTCATCGCCACCAACGGCATCGCCTACGCCTACATGGTCTACGTCCTCAAGTACGGCGAGGCCACGCTCGGGTTCAGCAAGACCACGATGCTCGCGCTGCTGATCGCTTCGTGCCCGTTCTGGATGGCCGGTATGGCCTTCGCGGCCTGGCGCTCGGATCTCGTCGGACGCCGCACCGTCTACATCCGGTCCTCGGCCGGCCTGGTCGTCGCGGCCGCCCTGTTCTTCCCCCTGATGGACACGGCGCTCCTGCCGGTCATGCTCCTCGCCATGGTCGGCCTCGGCTTCACCCTCGGCTGCTGTGCCGGTCCGCAGTCGGCACTGTTCGCCGAACTGTTCCCCGCCAAGATCCGTTACAGCGGTGCGTCGCTCGGCTACCAGATCGGCGCGATCCTCGGCGGCGGTCTCGCACCGATGGTGGCGACCTCCCTGTTCGCCGCGACGGGCACCTCGATGTCCATCACCGGCTACTTCGTGCTGATCGCGCTGATCAGCCTCATGAGCATCCTGCTGCTGCGCGTGCCGTCCGCCGGATACGCGAACATCACCGACTCCCGCCGTTCTCCCGAGGAAGGTGTCTGACCATGTCGACCTACTACCAGCCGCCGAAGTACCCCGCGTCGGAGTTCGAGTCGATGACTCCCGCCGACGAGACGCTGCCCGTCGTCGTGGTCGGTGCCGGACCGGTGGGCATGGCCGTCGCCCTCGGACTCGCCCAGCGCGGTGTGCCCGTCACCATCCTCGAGGCCGCCGATCAGGTGTCCTTCGGCTCGCGCGCCATCTGCATCTCCCGCCACAGCCTCGAAGCCGCCGCGCGCCTCGGCTTCGGCGAGGAGCTCGAGAAGATCGTGCTGCCGTGGGTCGGCGGTCGCAGCTTCTACCGCGACCAGCAGGTCCTGCACTTCCAGATGCCGCAGCGTGACTTCGACGTCCGTCCGCCCATGATCAACGTCTCCCAGTCGGAGTTCGAACAGATCATGGTCGACACCATCGAGCAGAACCCCCTCATCACCCTGCACTGGCAGGCGCCGATCGCCGGGATCCTGCGCGGCGAGGACGAGGTCACCCTCGAGGTCGACACCGCCGCCGGCAAGCGCCACCTGCGCGCACGCTGGGTCGTCGCCGCCGACGGTGGCCGCAGCCGCATGCGCGAACTCGCAGGCCTGCGCCTGCAGGGCACCAGCTACGAGGGTCGCTACGTCATCGCCGACATCCACTGGGAGTCCGATCTCCCCGCGGAGCGCATGGTCTGGTTCGACCCGCCGAGCAACCCCGGCTCGACGATCATCATGCACAAGCAGCCCGGCAACATCTGGCGCATCGACTACCAGCTCGACCCGTCCGAGGACGCCGAGATCGAGACGCAGGAGGAGGCGATCCGCGCCCGCATCACCAAGCACCTCGACTGGCTGCAGAACGACCTGCCGTGGACCCTCGAGTGGAAGGGCTTCTACAGTGCCCGCGCACTCGCCCTCGACGAGTTCACCCACGACCGTCTCCTCTTCGCCGGAGACGCGGCCCATCTGGTGCCGATCTTCGGTGTGCGCGGACTCAACTCGGGCATGGAGGACGCCGAGACCCTCGCGTGGCAGCTCGCCGCGGTCGTGAACGGCAACGCCGAGCCCGCCCTGCTGAAGGCGTACTCGTTCGAACGCCACAACGCGTGGGAGCAGAACGTCGCCAACGCCGGCAAGTCCACGCTCATCATGAGCCCCGGCAGCCACGGCTACCGCACCACGCGCGACGCGATCCTCGCGCTCGCCGTGGGCCGTCCCGAGTTCGGGCACCTGATCAACCCGCGCCAGTCCAGCGCCACGCACGCACGCCTGTCTCCGCTGACCTGGTCTGTCACCCCCGGCACCGAAGGTGTGCTCCCGGGTGATCCCGTCGAGGACCGCCGGATCCGCATCGCCGATCGCGAGACGTCGCTGAACGACGCCCGCGGAACCGGATTCGCCGTGCTCGGAGTCGGTCTCGATGCGGCGGGCTCGGCCGCCCTCGCGAACGCCGCAGCCGGCCTGGCGCAGGCGCTCGCACCCGAGAGTGTCGCGGCCCTGGCCGTCGACAGCGCAGAGGTGGACGGTGTGACACTCCTCGATGCGCCCGATCTCGTCGAGGCGCTCGGCGCGACGGCCGGCGAGGCCTTCGTGATCCGCCCCGACGGTCTGCTGCTGTGCCGTGTGCCGGTCGCCGACCTGGACGGTGTCGCGGCGGCCCTGCGCTCCGGTGCCGCTCCGGCCGGCGCGGAACTCCCGGCCCGCCCTGCCGAGCAGGTCACCGAGGACGATCAGCGGCGTGAGAACGTCTGGCTCGGCCTGTCGACCGCCCTGGATCAGGCCGCCGAGGACGACCGCGAGGGCTTCCTGGCGCGACTCGCGCTGGTGCTCGGCTCGCAGGTCGACCGCCGGCAGTTCGAGGAGGCCATCGCGGCCGCCGCGGACACCTCGCCGCTGCGCGTGGAGGAACTCGCCCCGCAGGTCTGAGCGATGACATCGCTCGAGTGTCCGTCCCCGGTTGCCCCCTGCAACCGGGGGCGGACTGCTGTGTAAGGGATTACCGCAGCGCGTCGAGTGCCTCGTCGATCGGAACGTCGCCGTTGTTGAACTCGATCGTGCGTCCCACCGTCTCCGGTCGCTCGAGCACGGCTGCGGCGACGGCCGCGACGTCGGCGCGCGAGACCTGTCCCTTGTCGCTCGCCCCGTGCCCCTCGATCTCGATGCGGCCGGTGGGCGGGTCGAGGGTCAGCGCGCTCGGACCGAGGATCGTCCAGTCGAGGTCGGTACCCCGCAGATGGGCGTCCGCAGCCGACTTGGCCTCGGCATAGGCGTAGAAACTGTTGTCCTCGGGGACACCGTGGTCGGGGCGGGCCCCGAAGTACGACACCATCACGTACCGGCGGACCCCGGCCTCCTGCGCGGCGGTCATCGAGGCGATCGCCGCGTCGCGGTCCACCGCATAGGTGCGTTCGGGATTCCCTCCGCCTGCGCCTGCGGACCAGACCACCGCGTCGTGGCCGCGCAGCAGCTCGGTGATCTCGGCGATGTCCATCTTCTCGACGTCGGCGACGACGGGCGTGCCACCGGCAGCGCGTACATCGTCGGCGTGATCGGGATTGCGGATGAACGCACTGGTCTCGTGACCGGCATCGGCCAGCAGCCGCTCGAGATGCAACGCGACCTTGCCGTGTCCTCCGAAGAGTGCGATTCGTGCCATGGAGACCTCCTGACGATGAAGTGGTTCCCGTGCAGCATGCCCGGAACCGGTCACCGCGAACCGTGACGTCCGCTGCCGGATGCCCGATCAGGCGATGCGTTCGAATGCACGGTCGACGAGATACTCCGCGATCGCCATCGACGAGGTGGCGCCGGGCGACGGGGCATTGCGCAGGTGCACGACCCGTCCGTGCCCGGTCACGACGAAGTCGTCCTCGAGGCCTCCGTCGGAGTTCATCGCCTGAGCGCGGATGCCACGCGGACCCGGCCGCACGTCGTCGACGGTCAGTCCGGGCATGTACGCGGCCGCATCGGCGACGAACCGCCGAGTACTGGTCGCCGTGCGCAGTTCCCGACCCGCTGCGGGCAGGTTGTTCGCGGCGAACCGCCAGAAACCGGGCCAGGCGACGGCATCGCGCAGATCCCGCCACGATCCGCGCCCGCCGCGATAGGCCTCGCGGCCGGGGGAGAGGAAGGCGTTGGGTCCCACCATCACCTCACCGTCGATCCGCCGGGTGAGATGCACCCCGAGGAACGGATAGCGGGGGTCGGGCACCGGATAGATCAATCCGCGCACCTTTGCCGCCGCGTCGGGTTCGAGCAGCAGATAGTCGCCGAGGAACGGGACGATCCGCGGGTCGCGGGTGTCGCCCGAGGTGTGGGCGAGGCGGTCGGACTGCAGTCCCGCGCACGTGATCACCAGGTCGAAGGCAAGTTGGTCGCCCGGGATGTCGACGACGACCTGCTCGCCCGCCTCACGGATCGCCGTCACGGCGGTACCGGTCCGCACCGTGCCGCCCGCGGCGACGACGTCGTCCGCGAGCGCGCGTGTGACGGCGACGAAGTCGATGATCGCCGTGTGCGGGGAATGAAGGGCTGCGATCCCGACGGCGTGCGGCTCGATCGCGGTAATCTCGTCGGCGCCGAGACGCCTGATGCCGGGGACCCCGTTCGCCGTGGCCCGCGAGAAGATCGCGTCGAGGCGGCCGAGTTCCGACTGGTCGAGGGCGACGACGACCTTGCCGCACTCGTCGTAGGGCAGGCCCTTGTCCGTGGTGAACGTCTGCAACAACTCCACCCCGCGCCTGCACAACCGGGCTTTGAGACTTCCGGGCGTGTAGTAGAGGCCGGCGTGGACGACGCCACTGTTGTGCCCCGTCTGGTGAGCGGCGAGCCGGTCTTCCTTCTCGAACAGCGTGACGTCGGCGTCCGTGAGGGCGAGTTGCCGGGCGGTCGCGGCACCGATGATGCCCCCACCGACCACCGCGACGCGAAGGCTGCGAATACTCAAGGGCCGCTCCCTGTTCTCCGCGGATCGTGACGTCCGTCCGCAGTCCGGCGAGTATATGTCGCGACCCTGTGAGGACAGGGTCGTTCCGGGACGACAGGGTTGTTCCGAGACGGTCGGCGAAATCCCCCGAGTGAGGGATGGCCGGGGTCACGAACACCGGTCGAGACTGGATCCACGGAATGGAGAGGTTCACCGAGAACCCTCGTCGATCGGATATCACCATGAAGAAACATCGATCATCTCGTTCCATCGCAGTGCTCCTCGCCTCTTGTATTGCCGTGGCGGTCGGTGGTGTGGCATCGGCAGTGCCCACACCTGCCCACCTGCATTTCGGTCAGGCCGTGAGCGTCGGTGACGGAACTGCGCGTGCGTATGCGACCGTGGATGCGGACGGCGCCCCGACCGCCGTCGGTATCCGATTCTCGCCGGCGGCCCTCGACGGACTGCCCGATGCCGACGGGATGTACATGCTGCACCTGCCCGTTCAGGCATCCGACACTGTGTTCGACCACGTCATGCTGAACTGGAATCCGCGTGGGCACGACCCGACCGTGCTGTTCGGGAAACCCCATTTCGACGTGCACTTCTACATGACCGACATGGCGGCGATCGAGGCAATCGACCCGGCCGCACCGGATTACGCCGCTCGCGCCGAACGACTCCCGGACCCGAAGTACATGCCCGGCGACTACGTGACTCCGCCGGGGATGCTCGCGTCGCAACTCGCGGTGCCGTTCATGGGTGTGCACTGGCTCGACATCACGGAGGGAATGGTTCCCGGTGTCTACGACTTCACCGAGACGTTCGTCAACGGCTCGTGGGACGGCGACTACACCTTCATGGAACCGATGATCACGCGGGAGTGGCTGCTGACCCGTCCGACGATCCGCGAACAGATCAAGTTGCCGGCCGCCTATCAGCACTCGGCCTGGTATCCCACCGTCTACAGCGTCGGATTCGACGAGCAGGCGCAGGAATACGACATCGCACTCGGTGGGATGGTTCCGCGGCAGGCGTCCTGACCGGGAAATCTACGAAAACTGTTGCAGGGCATCGGGAAAAGTTTACTGCGACACCGATCCGAACGGAGGAAAGTCATGCCCGCAACCGAGGAATCCGTCGTCATCGACAAGCCGGTCGACGAAGTCTTCGCTTTCTTCGCCGACCCGGAGAACGCCCCGGTGTACATGACGAACGTGATGGACTACGAGCTGGTCTCGGGCGAGGGCGGCAAGGAGGGATCGCTCGCGCGTGCCACCGTCAAGGTTGCCGGGCGGCGAATCGAACTCACCGAGGAACTGGCCCGCGTCGAGCCCGGCAGAGCCCAGCACCGCCGCAGTGTGAAGAGCCCAATCCGGTACGAGACCGTCTATCGCTTCGAGCCGGTGGAGACGGGAACCCGCGTCACCTTCCACCAGGACACCGAGGACGTCGGGAGCTTCTTCGGCAAGTTCACCCAGCCGGTCGTGGAGAAGCTGTACGCGCGTGATGTGCGGAACAACCTCGAACACGCGAAACAGCTTCTGGAGGAGGGAGATGCGGTCGAAGGGTGATGCGAAGGATCGACCGGCACTCACAGGGTGCCGGTCCTTCGTGTGTCCGTCAGTGGTCGACGAGCGTCAGCACCCGGTCGGCCGCAGCCGACGCACCGTCGACGGTTCGGAGACGGGCGCCGAGTTCTGCTGCCGCCGTGCGATAACCGTCGTCGGTCAGCAGACTCTCCAGAGCTGCGCGTATCTGCTCGGGCGAAGCGGTCTTCCGGAGACGGATGCCCGCACCCGCCTTCGCGACCTCGCGGCCGATGATCGCCTGATCCGTGACCGCCGACATGGGCATGATCAGTATCGGAAGTCCGTGTGCGAGAGCCCGGAAAGCGGTCGCGTGCCCGCCGTGCCCGACGACCGCCGAGCAGGTCGGCATCAGTTCGTGGTGCGGAACGTATCGGTGGACGGTCGCATTGGGTGGTACGCGCAACCCGGCGGGGTCGATCGCCGGCCCGGTCGTGACGACGAACTCCGCGTCCATCTCCGCCGCGGCGTCGACGATGTTCTGGTAGGTGCGGCGCTGACCCGGGAAGCCGGCGGTGCTCAGACTGACCAGCACGCGCGGCGGTGTTCGTCCGACCGCGGCAGCCGTCGCGTCGTGGATCGCACCGGTCCAGGTCGGCGAGCCGTCCGTGCGCCGGCGCGCGGCCGGGTCGAGTACTGGGTCCGAGCACACGAGTTGCATGTCGGCCTGTTCCCACAGTCGCTTCGGACCCAGACCGCGTAGTCGCGAACCGATCCCGAACGGTCCGTGCCGGAAGGCGCCGTCGAACGCGGCGAAGAAGGAATGGAACAGCACCACGTGCGGCACCCCGGTGCGTGCCGCAGCGTCCTGGGCGTTGAACAGCATGCAATCGACGATCACCAGATCGGTCGGCTCCCTCGTGATCTCGTCCTCCACATCCCGCGCGAGGGCGGGGTCGGTCATCATGGCGTAGGCCATGGTCAGCACTTTCGGGGTGCTCAGTTCTACGTGCGGGGTCCAGGTCGGCGAGTGCCGGTAGCCGCAGAAGACGAAGCCGGCATCCTCCGCGACCTTCCGTTGCGATTCGTGACCGAGAACCCGAACGTGATGTCCGCGGCGGTGCAACTCGCATCCGAGCGCTGCTTCGGGCGGGTAGTTCCCGCCGCCCTCCAGGGTCACGATCAGGATGCGTGCCACGGTTCACCTCTTCCGATGTGCACCGACCGGGACGTTCGTCGGCGCCGGCTTCTCGACGAACCACCCGTCCGGCCCGATCTCCGTACCGACCCGGGGGAGGCAGTGCGTGAAGAACAGTCGTGCGACGAGTTCCTGGCGACTGTTCACACCCGTCTTCGCATAGATGCTCTTCAAGTGGTCCTGTGCGGTGTACGGACTGATGAACAGTCCACGTGCGATCTCGGTGCGTGTCTCGCCCGCGAGAACGCGGGCGAGGACATCGGTCTCCCGTTCGGTGAGACCGTGAAGGGCAGCGGTCAGAGCCACGAGCTGACCGGGCTGCGCCGGTTCGATCGCGACGACGATCCGGGCCGATTCTCCTCGGCCGTCGAGCAACCCGGCCCGCAGGACGAGCCACTGACCGTCCTCCGTACGGGCACGGACGACGCGCGCGGCAGCCCCCTCGTAGCGGAAGCGGACGGCGACGACCACCGCAGGGAGCATGAAGGAACCTTCGGCACCGAGTCGCTCCAGATACTCCACCGCCTGGGGAGTGGCCGATTCGATCTCGTTGTCCGCGCCCACGACCACGACTGCGGGACCGGAACCGCCGGGCGATGCGTCCGCCGCGAGTCGAGGGGATTCGCGGAGCAACGACAACCGCAGTCCGTCGCTGATCTCGCCCACGCATCCCGCGAGTGCCGCCACGTCGTCGGCGTCGAAGCGTCGGCCGGGGCCGCGCATGAGAGTGCCGCCGCCCCAGACGCGCCCGTCACGGCCTCGGAAGACGAGGCGCACCTCGTCGTCCATCCCCTGTGGTTCGAGGATCTCGCTGTAGGGCAGGGAATCGCGGATGTCGCAGTCGATCGCCTCGCGGATCGTCTGGACACCGGTGCGCGTCCGGGCGAGCTTGCGGTAGGTGTTCGCGAAGCGCGACGTGCCGTACTCGATGTGCGCCACCGTCTCCGCGGCACGTCCGGCCGGGGCGTCGGCGTCGAGCATGGTCACGGACGTGAACAATATGCTCGCCGGATCGACGAGAGCGATACATCCGATGTCGTAGCGGATGCGCCGCCGGATCGTGTCGAGGACGGCGTGCCGGAACTCGACCGGGTCGGCGGTTCCGAGTGCGATGTCCCGAACCTCGCTGCGGAGCGCCGACGCCTGCCGTGACGCGGTCATGCTCCCAGTATGTGCTGGTCACAATCGATTCGGCACCCTTCGGCGCGGGACGAACGACGCATATGCGGCGAATGCCGTCCCCGATCGGTGGATCGGGGACGGCATTGTCCGGAACGGGACGAATTCCTCTGCGGCGCTGTGTGAGTGCTCAGCGGTTGCGATCGGAGCTGTAGCCCCAGAGCCAGTCCGTGTACTTGTAGCTCGAGGTGTCGCGGGTGCGGAACAGTTCGTTGCGGGCCTCGCGGCCGGCACCGTCGAGGTGCCACAGGTCGCCCCACATGCGTCCCGTGGTGAGGATGCGGTTGCAGCGCGGTGCGCGTTCGGCGTTGACGTCCCTCAGGATCTTCGGCCAGTTCGCGCTGTCGCCCTGCAGGTCCTCGGCGGCGTAGTCTGCGAAGCACTTCGCATCCTCGAGGGCCATCACGGCCCCGGAGGCGAGGTACTGCAGCGGCGGGTGCGCGGCGTCGCCGAGCAGGATCATGCGGCCGTCGACCCAGTTGTCGATGGGGTCGCGGTCGAACATCGGCCACCAGCGGTCGGTCCACAGGTACTTCAGTGCGGCCTGCACGCTCTCGTGGCAGTGGTCGTAGGCGTGCGCGAGTTCGTCGGGGCTGCCCCAAATTTCCTCACCGCGGAGGAAGGCGGGGGACTGGAAGACCGCCACCTGGTTGAGCATCTCGCCCTGGCGCAGCGGGTACTGGATGAAGTGGCAGCGCGGGCCGATGTAGCCCACGACATCCTCGATCTCCTCCTCGAGCGGAACCTCGTTCATCGGGAAGGTGCCGCGGAAGGCGACGTAACCCGAGCCGACGGGCTTGTCGTCGGACAACTTGGGGCGCAGGTGCGAGTGCAGGCCGTCCATGCCGAGAGCGACGTCGCCGACGTGCTCCTCACCGTTCTCCAGCACGACCCGCACGGTGTCGCCCTCGGTGACCACGTCGGTCACCGTCGAGTTCGTCCGCAGATCCGCACCGGCCTCGCGGGCCGCCTCGACGAGCACCGAGTGCAGATCCGAACGGTGCACCACGAAGTACACGCCGCCGTAGTGCTGCTGGTAGTCGTGTCCGAGATCGACCTTCGTGAGGATCTCCGCGGTCACGGCATCACGGAAGACGAGGTTCTTGGGCAGCACGCCCTTCGCGATGACTTCGTCGTAGACACCGAGCGACTGCAGGATGCGCGAACCGTGCGGGCCGATCTGAAGGCCCGCGCCCACCTCGCCGAACTCGGGAGCACGCTCGAACAACGTGACCTGAGCACCCTTCTGCGCGAGGGCGAGGGCATTGGCGACACCGCCGATGCCGCCACCGGCAATGAGAACTCGTGCGTCCTTCAGATCGGACATGACACTCCTTCGTATCGTGTGAAGCAGAGGGGAAGGTCGGGCGCGGTGCGATCAGTGCGCGGCGATCGCGGTGCGATCAGTGCGCGGCGATCGGGCGGAGCGAATCGTGACGTGCGGGGAACTTCTTCCAGACCACCGTCAGCAGCAGCGACGAGATCAGTGCGCTGACGCCGAAGAGGACGAAGTTGGAGTCGGCGCCGAGGCCGGCGGCAAGCAACCAGCCACCGATCTGCGGGGCCGCCACCGCGCCGATACGGCCGACACCGAGGGCCCAGCCGAGCGCGGTACCGCGCAGGTGGTCGGGATAGTAGGACGCGACCGCAGCGATGATCAGGGCCTGCGTGCCGTGGGTGCCCACACCGGCGAACACGAAGATCAGGTACACCGCGGCGACCGGAGGGTCGAGCAGCAGGGTCAGCAGCGCGACACCGGCGATCAGCGCGGCGATGATGCTGGTCGGGACCGAACCCCACCGCACGCCACCCCAGGCGGTGATGAAGGATCCGGCGACCGCACCGAGGTTCAGGGCCAGCGAGAACGTGAGAGCGTTGCCGAGGTCGGTGCCCTCACCCTGCATGAGCTTGGGCAGCCAGGTCCCGAGGCCGTACCAGGCGAGCAGTGTCACGACGGTGACGGCCGCGAACATGATGCTGATGGTGCGGAAACGGGACCCGAGCAGTTCCTTGAAACCACCCTGGGAGTTGTCCGGATGGGTCTTCGGCACGGCATGCGCGGGCAGCACCTTGATCGCCAGCGGAACGAGGACGAACAGGGGGATCAACGCGAAGGCGAACATCGGACGCCAGCCCCAGTTGGGGATCACCGGGATACCGACGAGAGCGGCGATCGAGCCGCCGATCGGGACGCCCGACATCATCATCGTCGCGACCGCGGCGCGCCACTTGTCCGGCACCAGTTCGGCGGCAAGTGCGTTCGAGGTCGGCACGAGTCCGCCGAGTCCGATGCCGGCGACGAGACGCAGCAGACCGAAGATCACGGGGCCGGGCGCTACCGCGCACAGGGCGGTGAAGACGGAGAGGACGACGACGCACCCGATGACGGCGTTCTTGCGGCCGATCGCGTCGGAGAGTCGGCCTGCGAGGACCGCGCCGATCATCATGCCCACGAACGCGAGGCTTCCCAGTGTGCCGGCGGTGGAGGCGCTGATGCCCCATTCGTCCTGGAGGCTCGATATGACGTTGCCGTAGACGATGAGGTCGTATCCGTCGAAGACGACGAACAGCCAGCAGACGATCACCGCGATGACGTGGGCCCGGGGGAGGGTGATGTTGCCACCGGCCCGCGTCGGTGAAGCCTCGTTGGGGAGATGCATTCCTCAACGGTGGGCGCGCGCCACCCGGCGATGCAATAAAGTTCTGCTATGCAGAACAAGCCGATGGGCACGATCCGCAAGCCGACCTACATGCTCGAGTCGGTCGACAACGCGTTGCTACTGCTCCAGTTGCTCCGCGATGCAGGTGCGATCCGGCTCAAGGATGCGGCCGCGGAACTCGGGACGGCGCCATCCACCGCGCACCGCCTGCTCGCCATGCTCGTCTACCGCGGCTTCGCCGTGCAGGACGAGAAACGGATGTACCACCCGGGCCCGGCGCTCGGTGTCGGGCCGGCGAGTCAGGGGTGGACGCGGGACTTCACCGACCTCTGCCGCCCGCACATGGAAGCCCTCGCCGCGCTCGCCGACGAGACCGTCAACCTCGTGATCCGGGTGGGATCGCAAGCGCGCTTCCTGTGGACGGCAGAGGCGGCATCGATCCTGCGTGTGGGTGATCGCCGAGGTCAGGTGCTCCCCGCCGAGCTCACGGCGGGCGGACGCATCCTCCTGGCCGAGCTTCCTCGCGCGGTACTCGAACAGCTCTATCTACGGCCCGCGGACGAGCCCCACATCAGTCACGGGCCGAGCCCCGCCTACGAGACCGACCGCCGGATGGCGATCGGGGAGTTCGAGGAGTTCGCACACGAACTCGAGGCGGCACGGAAGCTGGGTTTCGCGGTCAATGTCGAGCAGACGGAGGAGGGCGTCGCGGCGCTCGGGGTGGTGATCCGCAACGGTCGGGGCGCGGCTGTCGGTGCCCTCACGGTGGCCGTGCCCATCAACCGCTACCGCCAGCATCTGCGCGGCAAATTGGTCGCGCAGATGCAGGCGGCGGTGCGGGGCATCGAGGTCGACGTCGCCGATATCGCCGGACCGGACGTCCCGAATTCCACTGTGCAGAAATAGATGGATTCCCCGGTTCCGGCGCCCCTAGTTTGGAGACAACGCCGGACAAGGAGATTTCATGACTGCCACCGAGCCTGTCGATCCCGAGCTCCAGAAGCTGTACGACGACTTCGAGACCGAACACCTGAACCCGTTGTGGACCCAGCTCGGCGATCTGATGCCGATGGCCCCGACATCCAAGGCGGTTCCGTTCGTCTGGAAATGGTCGACGCTGTACCCGCTGGCCCAGCGCGCCGGTGATCTCGTGCCGGTCGGCCGCGGTGGTGAGCGTCGCGCGATCGCGCTCGCGAACCCCGGCCTCGGTGGTGTCCCGCACGTCACCCCCACGCTGTGGGCGGCGATCCAGTACCTCGGCCCGAAGGAAACCGCTCCCGAGCACCGGCACTCCCAGAATGCCTTCCGCTTCGTCGTCGAGGGCGAGGGGGTGTGGACCGTGGTCAACGGCGACCCGGTCGCCATGCGCCGCGGTGACTTCCTGCTCACTCCGGGCTGGAACTTCCATGGTCACCACAACGAGACCGATCAGCCGATGGCGTGGATCGACGGCCTCGACATCCCGTTCGTGCACTACACCGACACCGGCTTCTTCGAGTTCGGCTCCGACGGTGTCACCGACGAGGGCACCCCGGACATCTCCCGGTCCGAGCGACTGTGGGTCCACCCCGGTCTGCGCCCGCTCGTGGGCCTCGACCGCAAGACCAGCTCGCCGATCGCGTGCTACCGCTGGGAGCACACCGACCGTGCGCTGAACGAGCAGCTCGCCCTCGAGGACGAGGGTTACGCCGCTACCCCGGAACCCGGCCACGCCGCCGTCCGCTACACCAACCCCACCACCGGCGGCGACGTCATGCCGACGATCCGCGCCGAGTTCCACCGACTGCGCGCCGGCGCGCACACCCGCGCCCGCCGTGACGTCGGATCCGTGGTCTTCCAGGTCTTCGACGGTGAGGGCCGCTTCCATCTCGCAGACAAGAGCCACGACGTCACCAAGGGCGACATGATCGTCGTCCCGTCCTGGGTCGAGTGGTCGCTCGAGACCGACAAGGGTGTCGATCTCTTCGCCTTCTCCGACGCGCCGATCGTCGAGCGTCTGCACTTCAACCGCACCATCATCTCCGAAGGAGCCTGAACCCCATGCGTCTCGCCACCCTCCGCCTCGACGGCGGCACCGCCGCCGTCCGTGTCGACAGCGACTCCAGCGCCACCGTCATCGACGGCTACGCCGATCTGTCCGCGCTGCTCGCCGATTCGAACTGGAAGTCGGTCGCCGAGCAGGCATCCGGAAAGACCGTCGACCTCGGTTCCGCCGACTATGCCCCGGTCGTCCCCGCGCCGGGCAAGATCGTGTGCGTCGGCCTGAACTACGCGACCCACATCAAGGAGATGGGCCGCGACCTGCCGGAGTACCCGACCCTGTTCTCGAAGTTCAAGGAAGCCCTCACCGGCCCCTACGACGATGTGGTCGTTCCCTCCTACGCGGGGTCGCAGCTCGACTGGGAGGCCGAACTCGCCGTGGTCATCGGCAAGCAGGCCTACCAGGTCTCCGAGGCCGACGCCGCCGAGTACATCGCCGGCTACTCCGTGATCAACGACTACACGATGCGCGACTACCAGTACCGCACGCTGCAGTGGGATCAGGGCAAGACCTTCGAGAAGACCAGCGGTTTCGGTCCCTTCCTCGACACCGACTACCAGCTCGGCACCGCCATCGAGACCCGCCTCGAGGGCGAGGTCATGCAGTCGTCGAACACCAACGATCTGGTGTTCACCCCGGCCAAGCTCGTCGACTACATCTCGCACATCGTGACCCTGCAGCCGGGCGATGTCATCATCACCGGCACCACCGGCGGTGTCGGCCACGCCCGCAAGCCCGCTCGCTACATCCAGAACGGTGAAATCTGCGAGGTCACCATCGAGGGCCTCGGCACCGTCCGGAACAAGACGATCATCAAGTAGGAGAAGCCGAACCGTGGGATTCAACGATCTCGACCTGTCCGAGCGGCTCCTCATCGCCCGGCGGGGCACGGCGTACCTGTCGCAGCGGCTCGCCGAGCTCACCGACGACGAACTCGACGGTCCCACCCTGCTCGAAGGGTGGACGCGCCGGCATCTCGTCGCGCACATCGGCTACAACGCCGCAGCATTGTGCCGCCTCATGGACTGGGCGGCGACCGGTGTCGAGACCCCGATGTACTCCTCCACCGAGCAGCGGGCGCAGGAGATCGCCGAGGGCGCGACGCTGAATCCCGCCGCTCTGCGGAACCTGTTCTCGCACACCGTTGCCCGCCTCGACGAGAAGTGGCGGCACCTGCCGGAGGCGGCGTGGCAGTCGCAGGTGCGCACCGCGCAGGGCCGGCTCGTGCCGGCCGAGGAGACCGCCTGGATGCGCACGCGCGAAGTGTGGATCCACGCGGTCGATCTCGACAACGGTGGACGCTTCGGCGACTTCCCGCCCGTCGTCCTCGATTCGCTGCTCGACGACATCGTCGGCATGTGGCGCAAGAAGGAGCTCGGTGCGGGCATCGCGCTCGAGGTCGAGGGACGCGACGCGGTCCGGGTGAACGGCGACGCCGAGACCATCCACACCGTCCGAGGCGATCTCGCCGGTGTCGTCCGCTGGGCGGCCGGTCGCGGCGCCGTCGGCGTCACCGGCGGAGAACTCACGCCGCCGCGCTGGCTCTGAGGTTTCTGCACGTACGAACGACGAAGGCCCTTCCATCCCCGAGGATGGAAGGGCCTTCGCCCTTCTGCGGGAATGGAAGAGCTCTCGTCCGTCTGCCGGACGGACCGATCAGCGCGGATCGAGCTCGCAGCCGATCCCGTCGTTGTCGCGGTCGAGACGCGGAGCGTATCCGGGGTCGTTGCGGTGGACCGGAGCAGCGCCCGCATTCCATGCCTCGGTGCAGTTCTCGAACCCACCGCTCGGTGCGGCCGGAGCCTGACGAGCCGGGGGTGCCGGCGCGACCTGCGGAGCCGCCTGGGGTGCCGGCGGGGCAGGGGGAGCCGGAGGTGCCGGCGGCGGAGCGAACGGATTGAACGATCCGCTCGGAACGAGATCGGCGATGCCCTTCGGGAGCAGGTCCACGAGAGGGAAGGCGGTGGCGGTCGACGGTGCGGCGACCGTCAGAGCCACACACCCCAGCGTCGCAGCGACGATGCGGCGGAACTTCATGCGCGAGGCCTTTCTGTACTTCGTCCGGATCCGATTTGCCGGATCCGATCGAAATGTCGGCCTGGGCGTCGCGGGTGTTACGTCGCCCGGTCGCAAACGACGATCGGCCCGTTCGCGACCGGATGTCGCGAACGGGCCGATGTACTCCGGGCCTGCCGGGGGACGGCCCGGATGCCTGTCGTACGCCGGGATCAGCCGGCGTCAGTCTCCTCGAACGGCACGACCACCTTCGGGTCGATCCGCATGACGGTGTACCCCGCCACCGCTCCGGCACCGAAGCCGGGAGCGAAGATGCGAACCGGTTCGGTGATGACCCCGTCGCGGACCGCGTCGTGGATCGCGAGCGGGATGCTCGCCGACGACGTGTTGCCGACCTTCTCGATGTTGAAGTACAACCGGTCGGCCGAGAGTCCGGCGTTCGCGGCGAGCTCGATGACCATCGTCTTGTTCGCCTGGTGGGGAACGATGAGATCGATGTCGTCGAGCAGCGAACGCTCGGCGTCGTCGGGGGACGGGAGGGCCTTGATCTCGTCGAGCATCTGCGTCAGATAGCGACCGGCGAGCGTCTTCACTTCGGGTCCGTAGACCGTGATGAAGTTGTCGAAGTCCGGATTCGGCCAGATGATCGAGTTGACCTCGCTCGTCGGTCCGCTCGCGTAGCTGTTGAAGAACTCGAGATCGGGTGCCTCGCCCTCGGCGGCCGGCGAGATCACCATTGCCGCGGCGCCGTCACCGAAGATCATGCGGGACGGCCGGACCGTGCCGATCTTGTCCGAGAACTTCTCGACGCACACCACGAGGACGGGACGCTTGACCTGCTGGAGGATGCGGGTCGCCTCGGCCAGGCCGTAGGGCAATCCCGCGCACGCCGCGATCAGGTCGAACGAGGCATGGGTCTGCCCGATGCCCAGTTCGCCCGAGATCCACGTGGCCAGCGACGGGATCAGCCGCCCGCTCGTGCACGTGCAGGTGATGACCGCGCCGATGTCCTGCGGGCCGACACCGGCGTGGGCGACCGCCTGCTTCGCCGCCGTCAGGGCCAGGTCCTCGAAGGTTCCCGAGGTGTACCGGCGCTGCTCGATCCCGGTCTTGGCCGTGATCTCGTCGGCCGACATGGGCGACCAGTTGTAGGCGGTGTTGCGGATCAGGTCCTCGTTGGTGCACACCTGGTCGCCGTGCGCGACCGCAATCGCGTCGATGCGGGGTGCGATCGCGAACTCCGAGCGCACGTCGACGGCCGGGTAGGGCGCAGACGGTGCCACCGGTTCGTGCCGCGTGTACGAGGTGGCCTTGCGGGTCTTGCCCGACATGACCCGGTTGATGAACCGCTGGACCTCGCGATTGCGCGGATGGGAGACCACGACGTAGTCGTCGTCCTTCAGGTCCGCGACCCGGACGAGTTCGGTTTCGCTTCCGTCCCAGGGCTGCTGGTTGTGCAGAACCATCGACCAGCGGCTCAGGGCCTCGAGTTCGGCGACGTCCTCGTGGCAGTCGAGGATCTCGTCGTATCCGAAGACGGGATGGTTCGGATCGTAGTGGCGAACACGCAGGGTGATGTTCTCCGGATCGGAGACCAGCTGCGGCACAGTCGGCTTGACCGTGGGCAGGTCGCCGGCGAAGTGGCGACGCGAACCGAAGACCGCGAAGAGCCGATCGAAGATGCGGTCCTCGGCGGCACTGTCCCACGCGCGGGGGAGAGCGCGGTAGGCCTCCTCGACCGCGCCCAGCCGCTCTTCGGCCTCGGGCCAGGGAGTCAGGCGCGGCATGTAGACGTCGTCGCGGTTGCGGGGCACGTCGCCCCAGCGGGTGACGCGCCGCTCGAACATCATCAGCGGGAAGCGGTCGGCCCAGAAGACGTTGAGGGCCATGTCCCGCATGATCTCGAACTTCGAACCGTACTTGCCCAGTTCGTGCCGGGAGAGGATCTCCGAGACCGTGGGTGCCTTGGTGTCGAAGTCGCGACGGATGACGGCGTCGAGGTGGTCGACGCTGCTCAGCGTGGAGAAGTCGAGTTCGGGAACAAAGTTGGAAGGGAAGACTATTCGGCCGTGCCGATTGAGCTCGAATGGCTGCATGTGCGAGGGGACCGTTCGATTCGAAGTAATGGGTGGGGAGGGCGGATCACATGTCCAGGCCGCCGTTGACGCCCCACACCTGACCGGTGATGTACGAGGAGGCGTCCGCGGCGAGGAAATGCACGACCCGGGCGATCTCCTGCGGGTCGGCGAGTCGCTTCACGGGGATGGTGTCGGTGATGCGCGCGAGAACCTTCTCGGGGATGGACTCGACCATCTCGGTGGCGACGAAGCCCGGGGTGACGGTGTTGACGGTGACGCCGATGCCGTTCGGGTCCAGTTTGTCGTTCTTGGCCAGATGGAAGGCCGCTTCCTTGGCGAGGGTCTTGGTGAGACCGAACAGGCCGGCCTTCGATGCCGCGTAGTTGGCCTGCCCGATGTTGCCGGTCTCGCCGATGACGGAGGAGACGTTGACGATGCGTCCGGTGCCGCGCTCGAGCATGTGCCGCAACGCGGCCTGTGCCAGGTAGAACGCGCCCGAGAGGTTCACGCCGAGGACGGTGTCCCAGTCCTCGTCCTGCATCTTCAGCACCGTGCGGTCGATGGTGATGCCGGCGTTGTTGACCAGGATGTCGAGGCGACCGTGCGTGTCGATGACCTCATCGATGGTGCGGCGGCAGTCGTCGGCGTTCGCGACGTCGCCGCGGTGCACCGAGTAACGGACGTCCTTGCGGCCCTTCTCGTTCAGGTCTGCGAGGAACTGATCCGCCTGAGCCGTGTTGCGTCCGTAGCCTGCGGCGACGGTGGCACCCTGGCTCGCCAGGCTGCGGCTGATCGCCGCACCGATGCCGCGCGTGCCGCCGGTGACGAAGGCGACGCGTCCGCGGAGCTTGTTTCCGCCGGCAGCGATCTGCGAAGTGGGTTCGATGGTGCTGGTCATGCTGATCTCCTCGCTGTGCGAGGGGGCGACGGGCGCGGCTGTTCGCCGACGTCGCACACACGCCCCCTGCGCGTTGATTTCCCTGTGGAGGAGCACGTTTCGAATCCCCCTGATTCGAACGCGTGTCCCCTGATACGGGCCTTCATCGGCTCGTAACTCCCTGCAGCAACAATCATGCACCACCTCGATCATGTTGTCACCAGGAACAATTCGAGCCTCGAATTTCGGCAATTTGTCCGAATAGATCGAGAATTGTTGTAGCGCAGTCGAATTAGATGAAGATTCAGGGTTACTTCATGGTACGAACATGCTGAATGTTCGTACCGGTCTTGGACGTACAGCCTGTACGAATCAGATCGTTCCAGAATGGCACAACGTGCTACCGGGGAGTCAGGTACAACTGTGTGCACATGGCGTGGATGCGAATGGCCTTCGACGTTTATATCGAAAGACGTTGCAGGAAAATCAGTTCGGAGTCGATCGCCTGACAGGGGCGGCCGCTCGGCACCCGTCGCGGAGAGGCGCACTCCGTGCCGCGGAAGCTCGACCGAGGCGAGCCTCCCTGTATTCCCCTTTCGAAAATGCGCCACACCTCGCATCGGTGTGATTCTCGACACTACGGCGGGGGATTGTGTCGAAGCACAGTTCTTTCCGGTGGTGAGAGGATGGCCGCGTGAGCAACACTCGTCTTGTCGAAACACCGGTGGCCGAACTCGAGGTACGTCTCGACGGGGAAGGGCCGGCAGTCGTCCTGCTTCCCTCCCTCGGACGCGATTCCTACGAATTCGATCCGATCGCGAGCGACCTTGCGGCAGCGGGATTCACCGCTCTGCGACCGCAACCCCGAGGAATCGGCAGCAGCCGTGGACCCATGACCGGCCTCGATCTGCACGACCTCGCGGGTGACGTCGCCGCCGTCGTCGAGCATTTCGACGCCGCACCCGCCGTGGTGGCCGGCCACGCATTCGGGCACTACGTGGCCCGGGTGCTCGCAGCCGATCGGCCCGAACTCGTCCGGGGGGTCGCCGTGCTCGCCGCCGGTGCCCGCCGGTTCCCGGCCTCGCTGACCGAGCGTGTCGCCAAGTGTTCCGACCTCTCGCTTCCCGATCATGAACGACTCGTGCACCTGCGCGACGTCTTCTTCGCCGAAGGACACGATCCGGCGGTGTGGCTCGACGGGTGGTGGCCCGAGGCGATCGTGTCGCAACGGGCAGCGATGGCTGCGACCGACAAGGAATCGTGGTGGACGGTGGCGCCGTCACCTCTGCTCGACGTACAAGCAGGAGAGGACGTCTTCCGGCCCGCGGAGACCCGCGGTGAGCTCGTCGACGAGTTCGGGAGCGAACTCGTTTCCACGGCCGTCGTGCCGGGTTGCGGGCACGCCCTCGTCCCGGAGGCTCCTCACGAGGTGGCCCGGATCCTGGTCGAGTGGATCCGTACGCGTCTCGGATGAAGATTTCGTCATCTTCGACTCATCGACCCCTCATCGTCGTGCGCCAGAGTTATCGGCGACCAGGACGAACACCGAGTCGAGGAGAACGATCATGGCGATGAGCCGCACCGCATGGGCCGTGACCGCTGTGGCGGTCGCGATGACCGCCGGCACAGTCGGTTTCGTGTCGGCGAACCGGGGTGGGTCCGCTCCCTCCGAACCGTCGTCGTTCACCGTCGCCCGTGTGGCCGACGAGACGACGACCGGCGGCCCGGACGGAACCGTTCGGGCGGGCGTCGACCCGGCCCGGGATGCGCGGCCGGGAGAACTGCCCACCGACATCCCCTACATCGACGTCACGACGTGCGATGCGTGGTTCGAGGACTGGGACGACACGGTGCCGGACCACGTCGAGGACTTCTACGACGAGTGGGACGACCGCTGCGACGATCTGCACGACGACGACCACGACGACTGGGACGACGACCACGACGACGATTGGGACGACCACGACGACGACTGGGACGACGACCACGACGATTGACCGGCACGACGGCCCCACGACGACGAGACCCCACCGGAAGTGTTCCGGTGGGGTCTCGGTCCGTCTGCGTGGGTTACGCGAGCGTGCGTGCCATGCCGCGCTCGACGGCCGCAATGATCTGCGGCCGCAGCTCGACCGCCGGCACGATCGCGTCGACCGAGCCGACCTGCTGTGCGCGCTGGATGTTGTGGATCGCCTCGAACTCGGCTGCCACCTCACCGAGCTTCTCCGACCGCACCGCGGTGCGCAGAGCGGTGAGCTCGACACCCAGTCGCGCCTTGTCGCCGTCCTCGGCGGCCCGCAGCTGGGCCTCGAGTTCCACGACCCGCGGATCGCTCGCGGTGCGCTTGTTGACGTCACGGGTGAAGACCACCGCGGCCGCCGGAGCGCCACCGAGCACCGAGGCGAACGAACCCTCCACGGCGAGGACTTCCATGTTCTCGTTCAGTGCGCCCGAGAACACCACGAAGGCACCACCGTGGTAGCGGGAGACCACGACGAACACGATCGGACCGTCGAAGTTGACGATGGCCCGGCCGATCTCGGCACCGTACTCGAGCTGAAGGTTGCGCAGCGACTCGGGGGAGCCGTCGAAGCCCGACAGGTTGGCGAGCACCACGAGCGGACGGTTGCCGCTCGCCGCGTTGATCGCCCGCGCCGTCTTCTTCGACGACTTGGGGAACAACGTGCCCGAGGTCCACTGGTCCGGTCCGTCGGCCGGGAACCAGCCCTTGCGCGGGATCGCGCGGGACTCGATGCCGATGACCGTCACCGGGTTTCCGCCCAGGTGCGCGTCGAAGACGACCGAGGTGTCGGCGTCGGCCATGTCGGCCCACCGCTCGAGCACCGCGTGGTCCTGGTCGACCACCGAGCGCATCACCGTGCGGATGTCGAACGGCTTCTTGCGATCCGGGTTGGTCTCGGACGAGAAGATGTCGCCCACGGTGGTGAAGTCGCTGGACGGATGCACGTGCGGGTACACGCACACGTTGCGGTCGACCGGGTCGGTGGACGTGGCCTTGCGCGGGAAGCGCTCGCCCGGCGCGACGTAGGCGTGGGCATAGTGCGCGAACAGCGTCTCGATGGCGGCACTGAGGTTGGGAGCCCAGTACTGCGCCTGACCGTTGGGGCCCATGACGCGGTCGTAGCCACCGATACCGAAGTTGTCCTCGGCGGAGACGCCACCCGAGTAGTCGAGCGACTGCTTGCCGGTGAGCACCATGGCGCTGTCCGGGGTCATCACGAGGATGCCCTTGGTGTGCATGAGCATCGTCGCCTCGGCGTTCCAGTACGGCTGCGCGCCGACGTTGATGCCGGTGACCACGACGTTGATCTCGCCGCCGTTCTGCGTGAACGTGATGATGCGACGCAGACCGCGCGACACCCAGTCCATGTTCTCGGTGCCCGAGTCCATGGAGATCGTCGCGCCGGACGACAGCGCGAACCACTCGACGGGGGCATCGAGGCTCTCCGCCAGGTCGATCGCGGCGACCACGCGGGAGCACTCGGCCTCCGCGACGGTGCCCAGCGCCTTCGTGGGATCACCGAACAGCGCGACGCGCTTCATGCCCTCGGGGTAGCGCGGGGTCGGGGTGTCGACGACACCGACGATCAGACCCGCGGTGTTGCGGCCGTAGGGGCGGTCGACGGGCACGAGGGCGCCCTGCTCGTCGAAGTCGTACTCGACGAAGGTGCCCTCGCTGCCGGTGAGCAGCGGGATCAGCTCGTACGGGTAGACGGTGCCGCGGGCACGGGACCGCTGGACCTTCTGGGTGTACTCGTCGAGCGGCTTCAGCGGCTCCTTCGGCGGCTCGGTGACCCGCACGATGACGCCCGCACCGGAGCGGTACGAGAAGCGCAGGGCGACCTCGCGTGCCGGCTCGTCCTGACGATCACGCCACGACCCGATGACGGTGATCTCCTCGAGACCGGCGCCCACGGTCAGCGGCGCGGCGTTGCGGCCGATGCGGCGCAGATCCTCCATGTCGAGATCGACGGCGGGCCACACGTAGAGCACCACGCGGTTCGCGTCGAGACGTCGCCCGCCGCGGGTGGCCTGGGCGCGGCGCATGCCGTCGAGCGAGCTCGCGAGAGCACGTTCGAAGGCCGGCAGTCCGACGATGCGGCCGGACTCGTCGCGCTGCGGCGTCAGGTCGCGCACCTCGGCGAGGGCGATGAACCGCTCGTCGGACGGATTGTCCTGCGACACCAGGTGATACAGGTAGGTGTCCGGGTTGGCGGGCAGGCGGGTGCCGTCGAAGTTCTTCAGGCGCCAGAGATCCAGACGCTGACCCGTGAGCGGGTGGATGTCGCGGATGTTGGCCTCTTCCGCGTACCCGGTCTCGTAGGGGCGGAAGGTGAACACGTGCTCTTCTGCCGTGTCGGTGTGGCAGACCGTCACCGTCACGCGACGGGCCGCACCGGTCACCGGGCGAGCGGCGAGTTCGGCGCGCAGCGCGTCGGCCTGGGCGTCGGCATCGGCCGGAGCGTCGTCCCACGCGAGGTACAGGTCGATCACGAGGTTCTTCGTGTCGGGAACCGAAGCCGCCGACTCCTCGACGGCGTCGAGCAGCGACGCGAACTCCGCCTGCGGAGCCTCCGCGGACATCAGGTACAGACGCGTGCCGCGCAGATCGAAGTTGCCGGTGACGAACTGGTGCCCGCCGACCGTGCACGAACGCACGTCCTCGAGGGTGCGGATCTTGTACGCCCGTCGGACGATGACCTCGAGCAGCGGGCCCGGAACGGACTCGGGACGCGTGATCTGCTGTGCGAGAAGGTCGATCAGCGGCTCGGGCGTGGCGACGAGCGAATCGATGCGCTGCGCGTAGTCCGTCGCCTGCGGATGCTCGGCGAGGTACGCGAGCGAACCGCGGACCCCGTCGTAGGCCTGCTCGCGGGCCTTGCGGATCACCGGCTCCTCGAAGTAGCGGTACCGCAGGTTGCGGGCGGTGTCGCCGATGACCGGGAAGCGGACCTGGGTCGCGACGATCAGTCGGTCGAGGACCTCGTTGAGCTCGTGGGAGATCCCCACCTCGGTGTCGTCGCGCTCGACCCAGCGGTCGAGCAGCGAGGTGACCACGGGGACGTGGGCCTCGATGCGCTCGAGCGCGAGGAACAACCGGTAGACGGCCTCTTCGAGCTCCGGGGTGCGATCGAGTTCGAGGACGTCGTAGTGCCGCAGGGCGCGGGCGAGGCGCGCGCGGAAGCTGTCGGGCAGACCCCCGACCTCGACGTCGAGCGACTGCAGGTAGCCGTGGAAGAACTCGCGGGGGCTGTGGACCCGGTCGTCGCTGTTCTTCTCCTCCTCGGTCGGACGGTTGCGCGACAGTTCGCACACGTCCGCGAAGGTCGTCAGCAGCGAGAGTTCGGCGCGGACGAGCGCGCACGAATCGACGGAACCGGAGAGACGCTCGTACTCGGCGAGCAGCGCCGCGGTGCGCTTGGCGGACACGTCGTATCCGGTGACCAGAGCGGCGAGCGAGTCGAGGCGGGCGAGAGCGTCGGCCGCGACGTCGTCGCTGACCGAGGGCGCCGGTGCGGCGAACTCGACGCGCTCGACGGTCTCGGTGACGACCTCTTCGACGATCTGGTCGACCCGCAGGAGCGGGGCGCCCGCGTCGACCTGCGCGTTGACGACGCCGAGGATCTCGCGGACCTTGCCGGCGAAGGGAGCGCGGACCGCGGTCTCCATCTTCATCGACTCGAGCACGACGAGCGTCTGACCGGCCTCGACCTCGTCACCGACGGCGACGGGAACCGCGACGACCACGGCCGGGGCGGGCGTGCGCACCACGCCGGCCTCGTCCTGGCTGATCTGGTGGCTGATGCCGTCGACCTCGACGAGGAAGTGGGCGGGACCGGCGATCGACACCACGTTGTGGCGGCGTCCACCGAGGGTCAGGCGCGACTCGTAGTCACCCAGCCGCTCGACGTCGACATCGAACTCGGCGGATCCGGTGTCGACCCGGTAGCGGTGCGGGCCGACCTGGCCGACGACGAGTTCGTAGGCCTGGCCCTGGTAGCTGAGCTCGATCTTGCGTCCGACGGCGTGTCCGGCACGCGGGCGACCGCCGCGGGCCGAGGCGAGGAAGGCGGAGCGCTCGCGGGCCTCGTCGGTGTCGTAGACGTCGACGGCGGTCGCGATCAGAGCGACGTCGGCGACCTTGGACGGACCCGTCTCGGTGCCGGCGCCGGTGCGGTCGAGCCAGCCGGTGTCGGCGGAGGCGTCGACGACCTCGGGGCGGTCGAGCAGATCGAGCAGGAACGACTTGGTCGTCGTGCCGCCGTCGAGGACGACGGTGGTCTCGCGCAGAGCGGTGCGCAGGCGGGCGAGTGCCTCGTCGCGGTCGCGGCCCCACGCGATGATCTTGGCGACCATCGAATCGTAGTCGGGCGGGATGACGTCGCCCTGAGCGATGCCGGTGTCGACACGCAGACCGGACCCGAGCGGGAACTTCAGCAGCTGCACGGTGCCGGGGGCGGGTGCGAAGCCGTTGGCGGCGTCCTCGGCGTTCAGGCGGGCCTCGACGGCGTGGCCGAACTCGGAGGGGCACTCGCCGGGCAGCTTCTCGCCGGAGGCGACGAGGATCTGCAGCTTCACGAGGTCGATGCCGGTCGTGGCCTCGGTGATGGGGTGCTCGACCTGGAGGCGCGTGTTGACCTCGAGGAAGGTGAAGATCTTCAGGTCGGGCTGGTAGAGGTACTCGACGGTGCCGGCACCGGCGTAGCCGGCGGCGCGGACGAGATCGGCCGAGACCGCGCGCAGGTGGTCGGACTGCTCCTTGGTGAGCAGCGGCGAGGCGGACTCCTCGATGACCTTCTGGTTCTTGCGCTGGATCGAGCAGTCGCGCACACCCGGGGCCCACACGTTGCCGTGCTTGTCGGCGATGACCTGGACCTCGACGTGGCGCGCGTCGGTGACGAGACGCTCGATGAACACGACGGGGTCGCCGAAGGAACGCTCGGCCTCACCCTGGGTGCGCTCGAGGGCGAGCTCGAGCTCGTCCTCGGCGTAGACCTTGCGGATGCCGCGGCCACCGCCACCGGAGCGGGCCTTGATGATCAGCGGGTAGCCGATGGCCTGCGCATGACGGCGCGCGTCGGCGCGGGAATCGACCGGTCCACCGGACCACGGTGCGACGGGAACGCCGACCTTCTCGGCGAGGATCTTCGCCTCGACCTTGTCGCCGAGCAGACGCATGGCGTCGGCGGAGGGGCCGATGAAGGTGATCCCGAGGCGGGCGCACAACTCGGCGAAGGCGGGGTCCTCGGCGACGAAGCCCCAGCCGACCCACACGGCGTCGGCCTTCGCCTCGAGAAGCGCGCGCTCGAGTTCTGCATGATCGAGGTAGGGGGTCGCCGCCGTCGTCGACGGACGGAGGGTCACTCCTTCGTCGGCCTGACGGACGAACATCGCCCGTCGTTCGGCGTCGGTGTGCAGAGCGATGGTCCTGATGTCGTAACCGTGCTCGGAGTTGAGCTCCCGGACTGCCCGGATGAGGCGTACGGCCGCCTCACCACGATTGACCACTGCGATCCGCTTGAACATACTCGTTGCCACCGTTCTCCATGGTTTGTGCACGCACCGGGCGCGCGTCTCGAAGCTCCACCCCAATGAGGAGGACGAATCAACCGGTCCTACGTCCCACGTCTCGTGTTGGCGACGCGAGCGGGAACATGTAGCGGTCGGCTCCTCGTGGTTGGCATGGGCATGCGTGTTCGTCGTCGATCCACCGGGCAACATCCGCGGTGTCCGAAGGACCGTTTCGAACAGGTCTCCGCAGCTACGGCCGTCGGTTGTGACGGTCACGTCCCCCTGGGCGAAGGCTCCGTTCGGATAACAGCATGGAGGAAACATGAGGGTTTGTCACGTTTTGCTTCCATGCGGAGCGATCGGCGGCCTTCTCTCGGTCGAGTTTTCTCACTGATATTCGCACGCAGGGGCTTTCGTTCGGGAGCGGGTGTCGGGACGGGGCTCTCCGGTTCCGGTCGTCGCCGGTACTGTGCAGTAACACCGATCGGTAACTTTGCGAGGCGTTCGGAGCCACTCTCGGGAGGCTCCTCGTTTCCGCTGGTACACACCGGTTTTCGCGCGCCCGGAATCGGGCCCGGTCCGGGATCGGGCAAATCGCTCCGAACCCTCCCGGAAATGCTGTGACATCCGTCACGACACGCGAAAATGTGAAGGTCGCAACCGAACCGGAGTGCGGCCGTCGACGTGTCCGATCGTGACCGTCGAGCGTGCGGGATCCGGGTCGTTACCGGGCATTTCTCCGAGCCCGCGCGGAATCTGGAACAGTGGGCAGTACATGCCTGCGGACGAGCCGCGAGGAGGATCCCCGTGTCCGAAGCCGATCGACCCCACCTCCCGGGACGCGACGACGCGTCCGGTCGGGACATCCCGTCGGTGGACCGGCGGACACGCATCGCCGGGCAGGTCCGCCGGTGGTGCGAGACCGGCAGCATCGAGGGCAGGCACGCTCCGCTGTCGGATGCCGCGGCGGTCGCACTGGCCGCCGGCCACCTCGACGAATCGGCACGTGCGGTGCTGGCGAACCGCCGGCGCGTCGGGCGCGGGCTGCCCACCCTCGACGGATTCGGTGAGCTGCGCCGACTGTCCGACGAGCACGCCCGTCTCCGCGCCCGCATCGACGGTCTGCGTCCCGGCGCCGCGCGACTCGCACTCGAGTACCGGGCCAACGAGCTCGGCAAACGCATCCGGGCGGCGCGGCAGACCGTCGTGCACTCCCCGCTGCACTACGCCCAGGGCGTCCGCGCCGTGCGCCGCGACCGGCGCGACGGACTGCACCTCGAGATCGACCAACGCGAGGCGCTGTTCGCCGCGCTGCAACGCACCCCCGCGCCCCTGCCCGTCGCGCCCGTCGAGCAGGCCCGAGGGATGGTGCTCGGTGTCGCCGTCGACCGAGTGGGTCGCTGGTCCGAGCGCACTCCGCTCGCCGACGCGGGTCGTCGCGTCGCCGAGCGGCTCGGACGCGAGGTGCCCTCCGGTGACGACCGCTTCGTCGACCGCTACGACACCCTGCTCTTCCTCGCCGGGTCCCTGTACGACCGCATCGAGGCGTCGGCGGCGTGGCGTTCGGAGTACTTCGAAGTTCAGCGAGCCCAGCTCGACCTCGCCGAGGAACTCACCCAGATCGCGGTGGACACCGTCGCCCTGCGGGACCTGCTCGACGAGTTGCAGTCCGCGATCCGATCGGCACCCGAGGCGCGGTCCGGTCTCGAATCCCGTGTGGCAGCGCTCGAACCGGTATGGGATCAGATCCTTGCGCGCGTCACCGCGCTCGCGCGCATCGGCGACCTGCTCACGCGGGCGGAGGACCGTCTGCATCTCACACACATCGCGCAGCGGACCGCGAGTCTCGATCAGCGGATCGACGATCTGATCGGCAGGTCGGGCGCGCGCGAGTTGTCTGCCGAGAACACCGATTTCGTCGGCGACCAGCTCGGCGCTGCAGCCGAACCGATGGTCGCGCTCCGCAGTGCTCTGTGGACGGACATCGCCGAGCTCACCGCAAAGGAGTAACTCGGAGTTACTGTCATCTGTCACATCGATTCGGCTGCGCTTCGGGTCGTATCCCCGAACTCGTGGAAAGTGACCGTCTTCACTGGTGCATTTGTCCGAACCGGTGGTAGCTTCCTCGCGTCCTATCGGGGGTCGATACACAGGGGGGGCGCGGTGGCGTCGCGGTTCGTGCGTACGGGTTTTGCGCTGGCTGTCGCTGCGGCGCTGGGGGTCTCGGGTTGTTCGGGGGCGACGAGCGTGTCCGTCGTCGACGACCCGCAGCTCGAGGCCGAGTTCGAATCGGTGCTCGTCTCCGGACAGTCCCGCACGCTCGGGGAGGTCGCGGCCGCAGCGGGTGTCGAGTCGTGGGACCGGATGTACTACTTCCGCGTCCCGGTGCTGATGAGCGAACTCAACCGCGTGATGCACACCCCCGGAGTCACCTGGCGGAACATGCCGGGATCCGATGCCGAAGGGCTCATCGTCTTCGTCTCGGAGGGGCAGATCGTGCGCGCGGTCGCCGACCGCGAGCCGCCGCTGTACCTGAGCGGTTTCGCGACCTCCGATTCGTACGTCACGCCCGACGAACTTGCCGGCATGCCCCGTCTCGCGGTCGAGTCGAGGGGCCGCTGATCCGGCAGCTGCCACCCGGCTGCTGCCTCGTATGTCCGCCTTCGGGTAGTTTTGCTCGCGATATCGAGTAATGAATTTCTTTCCCGAAGAGGTGTGGGGTGGCACGGGTAATCGCGACGATCAACCTGAAAGGTGGCGTCGGCAAGACCACGACGACGGCCGCTCTGGGCGAATTCATGGCGGCGGAGTTCGGGCAGCGGGTGCTCATGATCGATCTCGACCCGCAGACCAACCTCACCACGATGATGGTGGGGGAGGAGCGCTGGCGCGAACTGAACGAGCTCGGTCTGACTCTCAAGACGCTCTTCAACAAGGCGATCGCGCCCGACGCCGACGCGTTCGACATCGAGAAGGCCGTCCAGAAGGGCGTCTCGCCCGTGAGTGCGGTGCGCGATCTGGACCTGCTCGCGTCGTCGCTGGATCTCATGGACATCCAGGAGGGCCTCACCCACCAGCAGTACGCCGATCCCGGCTCGCATCGTCCCGTCGAGGTACTGCTCTCCGCTGTCCGGCCCATCGCCGACCGGTACGACTACATCCTCGTCGACTGCCCGCCGAATCTCGGGATCCTCACCCTCAACGGGTTGCGTCTCGCCGACGGTTATCTCATCCCGACGATTCCCGACATCCTGTCCACCTACGGAATTCCGCCGCTGCAGACCAAGATCCAGGAATTCGCGAAGCGGACCGGCCACACGGTGCGGGAGATCGGCCTCGTCATCACGAAGTACCGCAGTGCCTCGAATCTGCACCGCACGATCATCGAACAGCTCCAGCGCGACCCCCGGATCGCGAACGTCGTTCCCGCCTGGGTGCCCGAAGCCAACCAGATCGCGGCGTCCGCCGAGTTCGTGCCCTACGGCACCCTCAAGCGCAAGTACGGCAACACCGGTCAGTACGACGCACTGCGAATCCTCACCGAGACGATCATGATGAATGCGCAGGTGTACTTGTGACGAATCCCGGCCCCGATATCGACATGGCACAGGCGCGTCTGCGGGTGCGCATCGGCGAGGCGAGCTCGGCGTTGCTCCGTCTCGACGAGGCGGCCCCCGGCACGGCCGGCGCGCTCGTCGCTCTCGTCCAGGTGATCGCCGACGAGGCCGCACGCACGCCGCGCTTCGCGAAGGCACTCGCGGGAGCGCTCTCGGTCACCGCAGACCCGAGTGCCCCGACACCCGTTGCCGCTCCCGCTCCTGCTGCGCGCCCCGCCGCAGCCCGGACGTCTGCGCGTCGCAGCCGTCGCGCACCCGGGGCCTTCGACCCGTTCGTGGTGTTCCGCGAGAGCGGGGAGGCGACTCTGCGGGAGCAGCTGTCGACCCTCGGGGTCGAACAACTCAAGGACATCATCGCCGAGCACGCCATGGACTACGACAAACTCGCGATGCGCTGGCGTACCCCCTCCAAGCTGCAGGACCGCATCGTCGAACGGGTCAAGGCGCTCACCACGAAGGGTGATGCTTTCCGGTGATCGGTCACAGACGGTTCTTCTTCTGCTTTTAGCAACGTATGGTCGCACCATGCCTCCGGTCTCGACGAGACTGCGCAGGCGTGGGCACATCGTGCGTCGATCCCGAGTCGCCGCTCGATGTGTGCACCGAGAAGAGGAGTCGATATGGGGGACATCGTTCGACAGGGAGTCGTGGCCTTCGTGGCCGAGGTTCTGGCGCGCGGCGGCCGGGCCGAACCGATTCCCGGACAGCGGGACGTGCGCGTACACGGCGCGGACGGATCCGAACGTGTGGTGCGGGTGTGCTCGACGGCGAGCGGTCCGTGGCTCGCGCGCCGCCGCGACGGGGTTGCCACTGTCGACGGTGCGGGCGTGTCTCACTGGGTCTTCGTCGATCTCGCACCCGCGGCACCGGAGTTCTACGTGGTGGACGCGGACGACATCGAAGGGGGAATCGAGGAGGAGGTCGCCCTCTGGCTCGCCGACCGACCCGGCCGCACCCCGACCGGCAGCCATCCCATCCAGCGCAGCAACGTCGTTCACGGTCACGATCATTGGGATCTGCTCGGTCTCGACACCGTCAAGGATCCCGACCACGACGCGGCACCGGTGCCGGCAGCGCGGGTCCGCGCCGAACGTCCGGCCGTACGTACGGTCGCGGAACCCGAGGTCGTCGACGAGCGGCGCGCAGTGGTGGCGGACATCGGCGGGTATCGCGTGCAGGGGCGCCTCGATCCGGCCTCGGGGACGCTCGAGATCACCCGGGGACCGATGGAGGGGCGCCGATTCCCGGACGCCGCGACAGCCGCACGGGCGCTCGTCACCTTCTTCGACGACCACGAGACCGTCCCCGACGGCGACACCTTCTGGCGGAGCGAGATCCTCAGGTGAGAACGCACTCCCGATAGCGACTTCGACGAGCGCTGAGACAGCAGAGCGCGAGACGGTCGTAGGAGCGCGAAAAATCCCGCGCCGACGACCGTTTCGCGCTCCACAGCGTCAGGCCACGACGTACTTCTCGTTCTCGCGGACCCACAGCACGCCATCGCCCGCTGTGGGTCCTTCCTTCTCGAGTGCGCGCTTGAGGATCTTGTTGGTGGCGGTGGTGGGCAGATCCGCAGCGATCCGTACGTATCTCGGCCACGCCTTGGGGGAGAGGTCCGCCTGCTCCGAGAGGAACTTCTCGAATTCCTCGGGGACGAGCGACGTCTCGTCGCGCAGTACGATCGCGGTCATGACCTGATCGCCCACGTGTTCGTCGGGCACACCGTAGACGGCGACGCGACTCAGCTGCGGCAGCCGTTGGAGGATCCGCTCGATGGGGGCGGCGGCGAGGTTCTCACCGTCCACGCGCATCCAGTCGGCGGTGCGACCGGCGAGGTAGATCCAGCCGTCCGCGTCCTTGTAGGCGAGATCTCCCGACCAGAACATGCCGCCACGAAGACATTCGTTCGTAGCGGCCTCGTCGTTGTAATAGCCGGTGAAGAATCCGGCGCCCTGCGTGTTCACGAGCTGACCGACGGCCTTGTCGGCGTTGATCAAGGCGCCGTTGTCGTCGAACTCCGCGTGGGCACAGGGGGTGAGGGTCTCCGGATCGTAGACGTCCACACCCGGCAGTCCTCGGCCGATCGATCCGGGTGGGGTGCCCTCGTCACGGGTGATGATCACCGCGGCCTCGGTCGACCCGAAACCGTCCCAGACGGTGCAGTCGAAGCGCCGGCCGAACTCCTCGATGTCGCGGTCGGTGGCCTCGTTGCCGAACGCCACCCGAAGAGGGTTGTCGGCGTCGTCGGGCCCTTCGACGGTCGCGAGGATGTACGCGAGGGGCTTGCCGACGTAGTTCATGTAGGTCGCGCCGTAGCGGCGCACGTCGTCGAGGAAGTGCGAGGCGGAGAACGACGCCGGTGCCATCGCCGCGCCGCTGCACAGCGACACGCACCACCCGGCGAGGATCGCGTTGGAGTGGAACAACGGCATCGACAGGTAGACGACGTCGTCGCTCGTGATCGAGAACCGCGGTACGAGGGTGCCGCCCGAGAACAACACCATCATGTGGGCGAGCATCACCGGCTTCGGATCCCCGCTCGTCCCCGAGGTGAAGATCAGCATGAACGGATCGGTCGGGCCGACTTCCCGGTACGGCTCGAGCGGACCGGCTCCGTCGACGAGTGCCCGCCACTCCGGGCTCGCGACGTCGAAGACGATGACGTCGCCGAGATCCAGACCGTCGAGCAGTGGGGCGTGCTCGGCGTCGGTCAGCAGGATCCGGCAGTCCGCCCGCAGGATGTCGCGTGCCAGGCCCTCTCCGCGTCGGGTGTTGTTGATGCCGACGAGCGGGAACCCCGCGAGCCCGGCCCCGGCGATCGCGTGGAGGAAGGCGGGGGTGTTGCCGAGCAGTGCTCCGACGTGCACCGGCCGGTCGTGGTCCATCAGCGACAGCAGTGCCGCCGCCTGCGCGGACGCCTCCTGCAGGTGCTCACGCCAGGTCCACCTGCCGGTGTCGTGGACGATGGCCGCGGTGTCGTTCTCGATCAGGTCGCGGAGTGCCTGCTGGACGGTCTCTGCCATGGCTACCTCGGATGTGCGAAGGGAGGGGATCCGGGAAGGCGGATCCCTCGGGGTTACTGCGCAGCGAGATGTCGGGTCAGGAAGTGGATCTGATGCTCGACGGCCCGGTCGAACCAGTCCTTGCCGGGCCACACGTCGAAGTGGTCGCACGGATAGTGACGCACCTCGGCGCGAGCGCGGAAGGCTGCGCGCGCCGCGGCGTGCGGGGGAGCGCTGCGATCGAAGTCCGCGATCTGGACGAGAACCGGGCACGAGACGGACGACGCGTGTCGCGCGGGACGGTAGGTGCCGAGCGACAACACGACGTCGGCGTCGATCTCGTTGCGCCAGGTCGGGCCGGCCAGGGAGAGATAGTCCTCGTGGTAGCCGTCCAGTGACAGGGCGGCGACCGTGCCGGGTGGCCCCACGATCGGGATGGTGGTCGACGAGCGCCGCGCAATCGATCCCACCCGGCTGCGGAGACCTGTCGCCGTCGAGCGGGCGAGCGCAGAGGGCGCGTGATGCCGTGCGGCGAGAACCCCCGCGGCCGGTCCGTCGACGAGAGGTGTCATGGACACGACGGCCGCGACGTCCCGGTCCTGGGCCGCGACGGACAGGACGTGGCCGCCCGACAACGACACGCCCCACAACACGGTGCGACGGGGATCGGCCCCGTCCAGTCGACGCGAAGTGGCGACGGCCGCGCGGTAGTCGGCGATCTGGCCCGCGACGTCGACGCGCTGTCGGTCGGTGCCTCCGGACTCACCGAATCCTCGGTAGTCGAACGCGAGCACGTGCATGCCCGCAGCGGCAAGCCGCGCGGCGAACGGGGCGAGCCCGGAGTCCTTCGTCCCGCCCAGCCCGTGGGCCATGACCACGACCGGCGCCCCGTCGGCGCTGTCGAGCACGTCGGATCCGGGAGTGAAGTGCCAGGCGTGGACCCTCTCGCCCCCGGAGGGGAAGGTCAGTGAACGCGGGTGCACGAGGCGTCCTCCTTCGATACCCGCCCGGCGCGGGCGATTCCGGCGGGCAGTTCGCGCGTCCGGATGTCGAACTCGTAGGCGAAATAGTCGAGTTGCTGCGTGTGCCGAGGGCGGTCGAGCATGTGCCCGGTGAACTTGCGCTGATCCTCGACGATGACGCGACGCATCTCGTCCTCGGACGGAAGGGCGTAGCGGCCGATCGCATAGGCCGCGATCAGTCGCGCCTGGCATTCGACGAACGGGAACAGAGTGGGCGTGGCCTGAGCGAAACCGGCGAAGGCGAGGTCGGGGATGCCCGGCGCGAAGATCCGCTTGTACAGCGCGATGTGGTTGTCGGGTGCGCTGAGGAACTCCGGATCGAAGAACGGGAAGGTGATGTTGTACCCGGTCGCGTAGATGACGACGTCGAACTCCGCCGACGTTCCGTCCACGAAACGGACCGTGTGGTCGTCGAACCGTTCGATGTCGGGTTTCGCGACGATGTCGCCTGAGCCGAGACGGAGTGGCAGTTCGACCGACTGCGTGGGGTGCGCCTCGAAGAACTTGTGATTCGGGGTGGGCAGCCCGTACCGCTCGGGACGTCCCGACAGCAGCGGCTGGCCCCACTGCGCGACCTTCCGTTGCCACGACATCGGGATGTACGGAACGGTGCGGTAGAACTTGTCGGCCGGCCGGCCGGCGATGTACTTCGGGACGATCCACGCACTCGACCGCGTCGACAGCGTCACCTCGGTCTGCAGCGCCTTCGACGACAACTCCACGGCGATGTCGGCCGCGCTGTTGCCGAGCCCCACAACGAGAATGCGCTTGCCCGCGAAATCCATCGGGGTGCGCGGGTCGATGTAGTGGTGGGAGTGGAGCGACTCGCCGGCGAAGTGCCCGGGGAACTCCGGCACTCGGGGATCCCAGTGGTGACCGTTGGCGACGACGAGGAATTCGAACGCGCGTGTGCTGCCGTCCTCGAGGTCGAGTTCCCATCCGCCTTCGGGCCGCCGTCGTGCGTGCCGGACGCCGTTACGGAACTCGATGTTCCCCCGCAGTCCGAAGGCGTCGGTGTAGCCGTCGAGGTACTCCTTGATCTGCGTGTGGTGCGGGAAGTCGGGATAGGACTCCGGCATCGGGTAGTCCTTGAACGACAGCTGGTGCTTCGACGTGTCGATATGCAGCGAGCGGTACGCGCTGCTGTGGCCGTTGGGATTGCCGAAGGCCCAGTTGCCGCCCACACGGTCGGAGCTCTCGAAGCAGGTGTAGGGCACCCCGTAGTCGCACAGCATCTTTCCCGCGGTCAACCCGCTGATACCGGCGCCGATGACCGCGGTGGTAGGTGCCGACATGGTGTCCCTTCGACGCGGTGGTGCAGGTGATCGGAGCGACGACCTACAGTGACGACGGTCACAATGTAGAACACGTTCTCCTCCGTGTACACGGGACGTTCCGCTCGCCCCGTCGTCGCGTCGTAATTCGGTCCGCGAACCCGGTGCGTAGGTGTGATGGAACGCATACTCTGGGTGCACCTGCAGCATCGCGGGTGGTGATCGTCGCGCGCGTCGATCCCGTCCGCGCCGCACCGTTGCCGCCGCACGGCGGCTCGAGGAGGCCCGATGAACGCGGTTGTCGCTCCCGTCAAGCCCACGCGGCCCTATCCGCCGCGAGCGAAGTCCAAGGGGGCGGTCCTCCATGACCTGATCACCACCACGGACCCGAAGACGCTCGGGCTGATGTACATCTTCACCTCGTTCGCGTTCTTCCTGTTCGGTGGCCTGCTCGCCCTGTTGATGCGCGCGGAGCTCGCGGTGCCAGGCTTGCAGTTCCTGTCGAACGAGCAGTACAACCAGCTGTTCACCAACCACGGCGGCATCATGCTGCTGATGTACGCGACGCCGGTCGTGTTCGGATTCGCCAACTACATCCTGCCGCTGCAGATCGGTGCTCCCGACGTCGCTTTCCCGCGACTGAACGCCTTCAGTTACTGGCTGTTCCTGTTCGGAGCACTGACCGTGGCCTTCGCGTTCATCACTCCCGGCGGCGCCGCCGACTTCGGCTGGACGTCCTACATGCCGCTGGCCGACGAGATCCATTCACCCGGCATCGGCGGCAACCTGTGGTTCCTCGGCCTGATCGTCATGGGTCTGGGTACCATCCTCGGCGGCGTCAACATGATCACCACCGTGGTGTGCATGCGCGCACCGGGCATGACCATGTTCCGGATGCCCATCTTCACGTGGAACATCTTCATCACGATGATCCTCGTGCTCCTCGTCTTCCCTCTGCTTGCCGCCGCCTTCATGGGCGCCTTCGTGGACCGTGTGATCGGCGGCAACATCTACGACCCCGCCACCGGTGGGGTGATCCTTTTCCAGCACCTGTTCTGGTTCTTCGGTCACCCCGAGGTGTACGTCATCGCGCTGCCGTTCTTCGGCATCGTCTCGGAGATCTTCCCCGTCTTCTCCCGCAAGCCGATCTTCGGCTACAGCGGCCTCGTCTACGCAACCATCGCCATTGCCGCGCTGTCCATCGCCGTGTGGGCGCACCACATGTACGCCACCGGTGCGGTGCTGCTGCCGTACTTCGCGTTCATGACCTTCCTGATCGCCGTCCCGACCGGTGTGAAGTTCTTCAACTGGATCGGCACGATGTGGAAGGGCCAGATCACCTTCGAGACACCGATGCTCTTCGCGGTCGGCTTCATCGTGACCTTCCTCTTCGGTGGTCTGACCGGTGTCATCCTCGCGAGCCCGCCGCTGGACTTCCACCTGCACGATTCGTACTTCGTGGTGGCGCACTTCCACTACGTGCTCTTCGGCACCATCGTGTTCGCGACCTACGCCGGCATCTACTTCTGGTTCCCCAAGATGACCGGCAGGTTGATGGACGAGCAGCTCGGCCGCTGGCACTTCTGGCTGACCTTCATCGGCTTCCACACCACCTTCCTGGTGCAGCACTGGCTCGGTAACGAGGGCATGCCGCGTCGTTACGCCGACTACCTGCCCTCGGACGGGTTCACCACCCTGAACACGATCTCCACCATCGGTGCGTTCATCGTCGGTGCCTCGACGCTGCCGTTCGTGTGGAACGTCTTCAAGAGCTACCGCTACGGCCAGGTCGTCACGGTCGACGACCCGTGGGGCTACGGCAACTCGCTCGAATGGGCGACGACCTGCCCGCCGCCGCGGCACAACTTCTACGAGCTGCCGCGGATCCGCTCGGAGCGCCCTGCCTTCGAGCTGCACTATCCCGACATGGTCGAGAAGATGCGCGCCGAAGCGCATGTCGGTCCGGGTAGCGACAAGCACGAGGTGAACGTGCTCGAGGGCGCCGACCGCACGCCGGGCGACACCCCCCGGGAGTGATCGACCGCGATAGCTCCGCGCATCGAACGAACCCCGCCGAAGGACGGAGTCGAGCGAACATGACCGCAGTCGAACCCGGCGGGAGCGTGCCCGCCGAGGTGGATGTCCTGATCGTCGGCGCCGGTATCTCCGGCATCGGCACGGCCTACCACCTGAAGACGAAGAGACCGGGGACGAGCTTCGCGATCGTCGAGGCACGCGACGCGCTCGGCGGCACATGGGACCTGTTCCGATATCCCGGTGTGCGCTCCGACTCCGACCTGCACACCCTCGGGTACGAGTTCAAGCCGTGGCGGAAGAAGCACGCGTACGCCGGAGGCGGCGAGATCCTCGGCTATCTCCACGAGACGGTGGACGAACACGGACTCCGTCCCTACCTGCACCTCGGGCACCGCGTCGTCGGTGCGTCCTTCTCGTCCGATACCGGCAGGTGGACGGTCACGCTCCTGCGCACGAGCGACGACACCACGCTCACGGTGACCTGCTCGTTCTTCTTCTCCGCGACCGGCTACTACGACTACGACGAGGGGTACAGCCCCGAGTTCGAAGGCAGCGACGACTTCCGCGGCACGATCGTCCATCCCCAGCACTGGCCCGACGATCTCGACTGTGCGGGCAAACGCGTCGTCGTCATCGGCAGTGGCGCCACCGCGGTGACGCTCATCCCCGCCCTGGCCGGCGTCGCCGAGCACGTGACGATGCTGCAGCGCTCCCCGTCCTACGTCCTGGGATGGCCGAAGGAGAACAAGGTCGCCAACGCGTTGCGACGCGCACTCCCGACATCAGCGGCCGACCGCGCCGTTCGTTCCCTGAGCATCCGCCTGCTGCACGAGATGTACCGGACGAGCCGGCGCGCGCCGAACCTCTTCCGCCGTCTCCTGCGTCTGCGGATGACGAGCGTGCTGCCCGACGACTATCCCGTCGACGTGCACTTCAACCCGTCCTACGACCCGTGGGATCAGCGTCTGTGCGTCGCGACCGACGGCGACCTCTTCCATGCCATCGCCACCGGCGAGGCATCGGTGGTCACCGATCGGATCGCCCGGTTCACACCCACGGGGATCGCCCTCGAATCGGGGCGCGAGATCGAGGCCGACGTCATCGTCACCGCGACCGGCCTGAAACTGGTGCCGTTCGGGAGGATCGACGTCGACGTCGACGGCGTCCCGGTCGACTGGCACGAATGCGTCACCTACAAGGCGACGATGCTCACCGGCGTGCCGAACTTCGCCTTCGCGTTCGGCTACACCAACTCGTCGTGGACCCTCAAGGTCGACCTCACCGGCCATCATCTGTGCCGGTTGCTCGACCACATGGACGACCAGGGCTACGACGTCGTCACCCCGATCTGCGACGATCCGGCCGTCGGCGGAGGGCCGTTCTGGGATCTCACGTCGAACTATCTCCGGCGCTCGGCCGACGTGTTCCCCACATCCGGGGAGAGCGGCCCGTGGTCGATGGAGCAGAACTACTATCTCGACCGCAGACGGCTGCGCCGCGAACCGGTCGACGATCCCGCCCTGCGTTTCACGCGGGTGGCCGAGCCGGCGGGTTCATCGAGCCCAGCAGGTCGCCGGGAACCCCCACCACGAGTGCCCGGGCAGCGCTCGTCACCGCCGCAACGTCGCTGACGCCGAGAACCGTCAGCGACGCCGTCGCCAGCGCTTCGGGGAGCCCGGCATCGACGTCGCCGTCGTCGGCCCGCATGCCGATGACCGATTCGACGATCCGGAACGGCAGATGGGTGCGAGGATCGCCGTCGCCGACGATCTGCGCCGCCAGGATCCGGTAGCGCTCCATCAGGTGCCGACGTTCCTCCCGGAACCGATCGAACGGTTCGGTGCGAAGTTCCGGAAGGTGGTAGAGCGCACCGAGATTCCATCTGCCCGCGGACAACTGGGCCGTATCGAACCAGGCGAGCGCACACAGGCGCACCTCGGGCGGCAGCGCGGGGTCGAGATTGTCGTCGAAATCGAGGGTCGGTTCGACGGTGTCCTCGAGCAACGCCACGAGGATGTCGTTCTTCGTCGCGAAGTGGTTGTACAGCGATGCCTGCCGGATCCCCACCGCCTCGGCGATCGTGCGTGTCGACGTGGGGGAGAACCCGCGGGTGGTGAACAGCTCCGCAGCGGCGTCGAGGATCTCGGCACGCGCGGTCGGCCCGGGCCGTCGCGGGGCGTGGAGGCGGGGGCGTCCTGGTCCTGCATGGGTCACCCCTCCACTGTGACACGACGAAAGGTGCTGCAGCATCACGGTCTTCGTGCGTGAAGTTTTCGTCACACGTACGAAACACGCGTCACGGACTCGTTACGCCGTGGACATTCCCCGAAGATGCGCAATGGGAAAACTGTCGATCGACAGTTTCCCCGGACCGCCGATCGGAGCACCATGACCGAGACCCTCGCGACCGCCACCACGCACGCTGCTCGCGCCCATGCCCGAGCGCAGGCAGGAACCGTCACCGACGCCATGCCGATCGTCCCGGCATCGTCGTGGCCGGCTCCGCCCAGCGGTCGCGCAGCGTCGATGACCTGGGCCGAGACCGTCCCCGGTGGCCGCTACACCAGCAAAGTCCTCGCCCGCGGCACCCGCCTGCGCCTGCGGGACGTCCACGGCACCGCCTGCGCCAACATCCTGCTGTTCCGCGCCGACGCCCCGCACGAGCGGCTCAACGTCGCCGACACGGTGAAGGTGCCGTGGCAGGCCTATCTCGGTGTCGGGCACCCACTGCTCTCCGATCAGGGCCGCGTCCTCGCCACGATCGTCGCCGACACCTCCGGACGCCACGACGCGCTGTGCGGCACCACTCATGTCGCGGGGAACACTGCGAAATACGGTGAGGGATCGCTTCATTCGAGCTCTCCTGCGGGTCGCGAACTGTTCACGGTCGCCGCCGCCAAGCACGACCTGCAACCGCGCGACCTGCCGCCCTCACTGTCCTTCTTCCACGGTGTCCGCGTCGAGGAGGACGGCAGCCTCGTCAGCACCGGCAACGCCGGTCCCGGTGCCGCCGTCGACCTGCTGATCCACCTGCCGGTGATCGCCCTGATCGCGAACACCGCACACCCGCTCGACCCGAATCCCGAGTTCACCACCGGCAGCCTCGAAGTCCTCGCCTGGCGAGCACCCGGCGAACTGAACTCGCTGCCGAACACCGACCCCGAGTACCAGCGCGCCGTGCTCAACACCGACGACGCCTGGGCCGCCGCCACGTCCGAAACGGAGATCCGCCGATGACCATCACCGCCGACACCGCAGACCTCGCCCTCGTTCCCGGTCGCGTCGTCCTCGACGAGATCGTCGGACTCCGCGGCCCGTGGTCGGCCGTCGTCGCCGCCGGCGACGTCCTCACCATCGTCGACCTGCACGGCAACCAGGCGGTCGACACCCTCGTCTACGACGCAGCCGACCACACCCGCCGCTACAGTGCCGCTGCCACCGTGGCCGCCCAGCAGAACCTCTTCCTCTCCACCGGTTCGGTGTTGCGCGACGCCGACGGTGAGCCGCTGATGACGCTCGTCGCCGACGAGGTGGGCAACCACGACACCGTCGGCGGTGCCTGCTCGCAGGAGTCCAACACCCTCCGCTACGGGCACCACACCAAGCACCAGCACGCCTGCGTCGAGAACTTCCTCATCGAAGGCGCCAAGTGGGGACTGGGCACGCGCGACCTCGTCTCCAACATCAACTTCTTCATGAACGTGCCGGTCGAGGCCGACGGCACCCTCGGCATCGTCGACGGCCTGTCCGCACCCGGCAAGCGACTCGCGATCCGCGCCGAGCGCGACGTGCTCGTCCTCGTCTCCAACTGCCCTCAGATCAACAACCCGTGCAACGGCTTCGACCCCACGCCGGTCCGCATGATCGTCACCCGCGGGGAGTGAGGAAGCCATGACCACCAAGATCACCGTCGAACGCCCCGGGATGCTCACCACCGTCCAGGACTATCCCGGACGCACCGGTTACTGGCAGATCGGTGTGCCGCCCTCGGGCCCCATGGACGACCTGTCGTTCCGCCTCGGCAACGTCGCGCTCGGCAACGACGAGGGCGCCCCTGGCCTCGAGACCGCCATGGCCGGCCCCGCCCTGCGGTTCACGGAGGAGACCGAGGTGTGCGTGACGGGTGCGCCCGTCACCGTGCGCGTCGGCGGGGCCGCCGTCCCGCAGTGGCGCCCGGTCACCGTCCCGGCGGGCGGCCTGCTCGACGTCGGAGCTGTCTCCGGGCCGGGGCTGCGTGTCTACGTCCTCGTTCGCGGTGGTCTCGACGTCCCCGAATTCCTCGGCAGCGCATCGACCTTCACGCTCGGAACGTTCGGCGGTCACGAGGGTCGCACGCTGCGCGAGGGTGACGTCCTCGTCGTCGGGGAGACCGCTCCCGGCACGAGTGCCCCGGTCCCGTCCGAGCACGTGCCCGCACTGAGCACGCGCTGGGAGATCGCGGTCACCGAAGGTCCGCACGGCGCACCCGAATTCTTCACCCGCGCCGACATCGACGCCCTCTACGCCACCGACTACGAGGTGCACTTCAACTCCGACCGCACCGGCGTGCGGCTCATCGGCCCCAAGCCCGAATGGGCGCGCACCGACGGCGGCGAGGCGGGCCTGCACCCGTCGAACATCCACGACAACGCCTACTCCGTCGGCGCACTCGACTTCACCGGCGACACCCCGATCCTGCTCGGCCCCGACGGTCCCAGCCTCGGCGGGTTCGTGTGCCCGGTGACCGTCGTGGCCGCCGACCGTTGGAAGCTCGGCCAGCTCGCTCCCGGCAACACGGTCCGGTTCGTGCCCGTGAAGTCGCAGCACACCGCCTCCCGCCGCGAACTCGGCGTCGCGCGTCGCGCCGGACTGTCGCTGGTCACCTCGGCCGGTGGCGACGGTGACGACGGAGTGCTCACCCGCCGCGACGGCCACACCGCCGTCACCTACCGTCGTAGCGGCGACGACAACGTCCTCGTCGAGTACGGCGACATGACCCTCGACCTGGCGCTGCGGGCCCGCGTGCACGCGCTGCACCAGCGCCTCGACGCCGACCGTCCTGCGGGTCTGCTCGAACTCACCCCGGGAATCCGGTCGCTGCAGGTCAAGGTCGACCCCGACGTCCTGCCCGTGCCGACCCTGCTCGGCCTGCTCGGCGAGGTCGAGGACACCATCGGCGACAGTGACGAACTCGAGGTCCCCAGCCGGCAGGTGCGACTCCCGCTGTCCTGGGACGACCCGGCGACCCGCGAGGCCATCCAGCGCTACATGCACGGCGTGCGCTCCGACGCCCCGTGGTGCCCGTGGAACATCGAGTTCATCCGCCGCATGAACGGCCTCGACACCGTCGCCGATGTCTTCGACACCGTCTTCGCCGCCGACTACATGGTCCTCGGCCTCGGCGACGTCTACCTCGGCGCCCCGGTCGCGACGCCGCTCGACCCGCGGCACCGCCTCGTCACCACCAAGTACAACCCCGCCCGCACCTGGACTCCGGAGAACGCCGTGGGCATCGGCGGCGCCTACCTGTGCATCTACGGTATGGAGGGCCCCGGCGGCTACCAGTTCGTCGGCCGCACCACCCAGGTGTGGAATCACCGGCACCCGCAGCCCGCCGGCCCGTTCGAGGACGGCACCCCGTGGCTGCTGCGCTTCTTCGACCGCATCTCGTGGTACCCCGTCGACCCCGACGAACTGCTCGATCTGCGAGCGGATCTCGCTGCGGGTCGCGGTGGGGGAGTGGAGATCACCGACGGCACCTTCTCCCTCGCCGCGCACCGGAAGTTCCTCGCGGACAACGCTGCTTCGATCAGCGAGTTCCAGGCGACGCAGTCCGTCGCCTTCGGCCAGGAGCGCGCGCGGTGGAAGGCGAACGGCGTATGACGGTCGCCGAACGGATCCGTCCGGTGGGAACCCAGTTCGAGCGAACACTGTTGGCTCGGCCGGGAGCCATCCCGGACACCACCACCCGCGTCACGTGGCTGCAGGGTGAGCGGTTGTACTGCGACCTGCGACGACCGGCGACACTACCGACGGTGACGGCTCCTGCCCTCGCCGAGATGGAGATCGACGACCTCGTCGCTCTCGCGAGCCAGGACGGATTCGCCGGCCGGCTGCTCGACAGCAGCAAACATGTCGAATGGGAACGGGCCGTGTCGTTCCATCCGCTCGGACCGACGCCCGATGCCGGCACCCTGGCGACCCTCGACGCCGACACGCTCGTCGAACACGGTGTGTTCGAGGAGTACACCGAGCACTGGCGCATCACGGATGTCTCGCCCGACATCGAGGAGTATCTCCTCGAGGACGTCGAGACCGGAGCTACCGCAGTGCTCGTGCGGGTCGGAGAGTGCTTCGCGTTCGGGCGTGGTCGCGATCGTGCGATCGGATCCGAACCGCTGGTCGAGCAGATCCTCGGCGCAGCGACGGTGTCGGATGCCCGAGCGTTGCTGGACTGCGAGATCGCGGTGGGCCGCATCGAGGACGACCGGTGGACCATCGCCGCATCGACCCTTCCGTTCCGAGCCGGAGGCAAACTCCAGCCCGTCTTCGGTCACGAGATCCGTACCCGAGACACAGCATTCGATGGAACGCCCGTCACCCGGAGATGGCGTTCGGTCGACTCGACCCCGAGGAGCGACGCATGACGTTCACGAGCATTCCCGTCGTCGATGTGCATGCACTGGTGTCCGGCGATGAAATCGGACGCGACGCCGTCGTCGCCGAACTCGGGCGCGCCGCACGAGAGGTCGGCTTCGCGCAGATCGTCGGACACGGTGTCGATCCCATCCTCGTCGGCGGATTGAAGGACGCGGCCGAACGCTTCTTCGCTCTTCCCGACAAAGCGAAAATGGATGTGTACATCGGCAATTCCACGAACCACCGCGGCTATGTGCCGCCCGGTGAGGAAGTGTTCGCCGGTGCCACGCCGGACCACAAGGAAGCGTTCGACCTGTCGATCGACCTTCCCTCCGATCATCCCGAATATGTCGCCGGCAATCCGCTGCTCGGCCCGAACCAGTGGCCCGACCTGCCGGACTTCGACAAGCCCGCGAATGCATACTACGAAGCCGTCTTCGCTCTGGGTCGTGTGTTGTTGCGCGCCTTCGCCAAAACGCTCGGCGAGCCGGCGGATCGGTTCGACCGCTATGTGACCACGCCGCCTGCTCAACTTCGAATGATCCACTATCCCTACGATCCCGACGCCTCGGACCGTCCCGGCATCGGTGCCCACACCGACTACGAGGTGTTCACTCTTCTGCTCCCAACGGCACCGGGACTCGAGGTCCTCAACGCCGACGGCGACTGGATCGACGTGCCCTACCGCGACGATGCCTTCGTCCTGAATATCGGTGACCTGCTGGAGATCTGGACCAACGGAGTATTTACAGCGACGTCACATCGGGTGCGTAAGGTTGCCGAGGAACGTTACTCGTTCCCCTTGTTCTTCAACGTCGACCACGACACCCGGGTCGAGCCGCTGGAGAGGTTCGTCGACGCCGACGGACCGCGCTACGGCGGAGTCACTGCCGGCGAGCACCTGTTCGCCCAGACGGCCCAGAGCTTCACCTATCTCCGCAAGCGGCTCGCCGCGGGCGAGATCACCCTTCCCGACAATGCACGCCCCCTCTACTCGCTCGGACGCGAAGCCCAACGCAGCGCTCCTGCCGTCTGACCTTCTCCATACGGAGCTGCCATGATCATCACCGGTGTCGCCGTGTGCCTCGTCGTACTTCTCGGGGCCGGCTTCTACTCCACTCGCAAGGTCCGGGGACAGGCCGGGAACTTCCTTCTCGCCGGTCGTTCCCTGGGTGCCCCCGTCCTGGCCGTCCTGCTCATGTCGCAGGTCATCGATTCCAATGCGACCCTCGGTTCCGCCGACCTCGCGGCCGGATTCGGCTTCTGGGCCGGCGCGGCGATGCCCTTGGGTGTCGCGCTGAGCGTGCTACTCGTCGGACTGTTCTTCGCCAAGCGTCTGCGGGCCACCGGCGTCGTGACCCTGCCCGAGTTCTTCGCTCGCAGGTTCGGCCGCGGCACCGAGGTCACCGCATCCGTGCTCACCGTCGGCAGCTTCGGCATCCTCCTCGCCGGCAACCTCGTCGCCCTGGGCTACCTGCTCCAGTACTTCCTCGGACTGAACTACACGGCAGCGGTGCTGGTGATCATCCCGTTCGTGCTGGCCTACACGATGGCCGGCGGCATGTTCGCCAGCGTCTACACCGGCATGGTGCAGTTCGCGGTGATGGGGGTCGGCATCGTCTCGCTGCTCGCGTGGGTCGCGTTCGGCCCCGGCTTCACTCACGGCGACGGACTCGGCATCGGCGATCTCGGCCAGCTCACCGATCCGGCACAGGGGGCCGCGATCAACTGGGCCACCATCGTCGCTCTCGGTCTCGGCAACCTCGTCGCGATCGACCTGATGCAGCGCGTGTTCTCCGCCAAGTCCCCGATCGCTGCGCAGCGCGCCTGCTTCTCTGCGGCGACCGGCATTCTCGTTCTGTGCGTGCCGCTCTCCTTCGTCGCCCTCGCAGCCGTGTCGATCGTCGGCGACAGCGCAGCCGACGCCCCGATCCTCTACGTTCTGCTGGGCGAGTACACGCCGCAGTGGTTGTCGATCCTTGTGCTTTCCGGTCTGGTGACGGCTTCGCTGACCACGATCAGTGGTGTGCTGCTGTCCACCGCGACGGTTCTGGTGCGCAATGTCTTCCGGGTCGGCGGCGAGAACGCCGCGATGTCGTCGGACGTCATGAAGGCCACCCGCCTGCTCATGCTCCCGATGGCCGCCTTCGGTGCCCTTGTCGCCCTGCGGGTCCCGCAGACCGGCATCCTGCTCACCCTCACCTTCGACCTGCTGCTCGCCTCGCTGGTCGTGCCGTTCATCCTCGGACTGTTCTGGTCGCGCGGTGACGGTCGCGCCGTGGCCGCCGCAGCGATCGCCGGCATCACGGTGCGCGCCGGCTTCTTCGTCCTCACCCCGACGATCTACGGCGTCGACAACACCCTGCTGTACATCCCGAACTCTCTGGTCACTTCGAGCGTCGACGGCTGGACGACCTTCCTCGGCTTCCTGGTCTCGCTGGTCGCATACGTGACCGTCGCGCTGGTGCGCCGTCCGGTCCCGACGATCACGGTGCCGGAACCCGTCGTCGTCCCCGCGAAGCAGCCGGTCGCGGTGTAGTTCGCGCGCCGAACCGGGGCTTGCTACCGCAACACGCGGGGCGAGCCCCGGTTCATCGCGTCAGCCTTTGTGCGGGATCTCCACGTCGGAACCTCGATCCGTTTCCGTCGACGGTCGTCCGCACGCCGAACCGGGGCTTGCTACCGCAACACGCGGGGCGAGCCCCGGTTCAGCGCGTCAGCTTCGCAGCGCGACGCGCAGCCTGCCGGAGTCTCTCCGCCACGACGTCGAACCGCTCCAATTCCGCCCAGGTCCAGCGCACCACTTCGTAGCCTGCGTCGCGGATCGCGTCCTGCCGGAGCTTCTCGTCGAACACATCGCGCGGATCGGAATACTTGATCCGCCCGTCGAACTCGCCGACGACGCCGTTCTCCCAGAAGAAGTCGACGCGGTAGCGTCGCCCGTTTCCGCCCACGATCTCGTACTGGAGGATCGGTCGCGGCAGTCCTGCTTCCGCAATGCGTAGACGCGACAGCGATTCGCCCGCACTCTCGCTGCGACCGTCCAGGAACGGCACCACCGTGCGGGCGCGGGCGAGTCCGTGGCGAGTGCGGGCATCGACCAGCTCGCGTGAAACCTGTTCACGCATTCCGGGATGCAGACGAAGCGCGGAATCACCGGCAATGACGGCCTGCTCCTTCGGGAGCGTGCGTGCAAGGTCGACGACGGTCCGTGCGACCGAGGTGACGGACACTCCGTCGACGACCGCCACGTCACCGAGTTCGGTCGGATGCACATGGATCTGAGAAGTGACGCGACCGCGCCGCGTAGCGGGCCGGGAGATGTGGACGAGATCGAGCGGGACATCCCAGAGTTCGAGGCCGTGCAGGGCTGCAGCCGACGTGTGGCTGAGTGCTTCTTCGGGGCCGAGGGTCGCTCCGACATGTCGGGCACGGACACGGTGGACGCCAACCGGCCCGAGGGCGTCGACGTCGCAACGGTGCAGATAGCAGCCGCGCCCGACCCGTACGAGTGCGCCGGTGCGAACGGCAGTGCGGATGTCGGTGTCCGAGAGACCCGCGACGGTGAGCGAGGTGTTGGTGAGGATGTTCGGATCTGTCACGACGACGATCCTGCGCGGGACGACACCCACCGAACCCGCCACGACCTCCCGATCCGGCGCACCTGTGGATCGATCGTGGGGTTGGGGACAAACCGGAGTTCGAAGGGCGTCGACGCGCCGAACCGAGGTTCGCGCGTGCTACAGCGGCGGCGAATCCCGGTTCGGCGCGTTTTTCTACTTCTCGAAGACGATGTCCTCGATGAGCGTGTGCTGCTCCACCGCGGAGGGTGCCTGCATGCCCGGCGCCTGGTCGTCCGAGTGCGACGCCTTGAACGAGTCCGAACGCAGCCATGCGAGGAAGTCGTCCTTGGAATCGAACTCCATGGTGGACACATAGGGCAGGCCGTCGGCTGCGGGACGCATCAGCGTCGTGCGGTTGAGGCCCGGCACTCCGTCGAGCGTCGAACGCATGCTCTCGACGAAGACCTTTTCGAATGCTTCGGTGGTGTCGGCAGGAACGTCGATGCGGTTGGTGATGACGTACACGGTGACCCTTTCTGAGAAGTCGTGGCGGACCCGGGAGCCCTCGGAAATTATAACGACACCCTGTCGAGAACCTGCGGTCCGTGCCCGCTCACGATGCGCGGACCGGTGAAGCCACCCCGACCGACATCTCCCAGAACTGCGCGTAGCGACCGCCGCGACGCACCAGTTCGTCGTGGGTTCCCTGCTCGACGATCCGTCCCCGGTCCAGGAACACGATCCGGTCGGCGTCGCGCACGGTGTGCAACCGATGCGCGACCATCAGCACCGTCCGTCCCGCAGTGAGTCGTTCCAATCCGGCGCGGACGACCGCCTCGTTCTCCGGGTCCAGGGCGGACGTCGTCTCGTCCAGCAGGACGATCGGCGCATCCTTGAGCAGCGCTCGCGCGATCGACACCCGCTGCCGTTCCCCACCGGACAACATCGCGCCGCCTTCACCGACCCGCGACGACCAGCCGTCGGGGAGGCGTTCGATCACCTCGTCCAGTCCCGCGGCGGCGCCGGCGGCGCGCACCTTGTCGTCGGTCGCATCCGGACGTCCGAGTCGCACGTTCTCCTCGAGGGTCCCCTCGAACAGGTAGACGTCCTGGAAGACCACTGCGATCTGCGACATCAGCACGTCGGTCGCGATGTCCCGCACATCCACACCGCCGATGCGCACGGAGCCCGCATCCACGTCGTGGAACCGTGCGAGCAGTTGCAGCAGCGTGCTCTTCCCGGCGCCGGACGGCCCGACCACCGCGAACCGCCGGCCCTGCGGCACCGCCAGCGACAACCCGTCGATCACCGCGCGACCGTCCCGACGGAAGACCACCGAGTCGAACTCGATGTCGTGACCCTGCGGTCGCATCGGACGAGCCGGCTCGGGGAGGGGAGGGGTGCTCAGGAAGGCGTCCAGTCGGGTCAGTTCGCCGCGGGCGGCGCGCAGCTTCCCGCCGATCTCCGACAGTGACAACAGCGGTTCGGCGCAACAGCCTGCGAGGACGACGAGTGCCAGCATGTCCGGCACTGCGAGGTCCCCGCCGATCGCGAGATAGGTGCCCAGCGCCAGAAGGGCGGTGAACGCCGTCTGCACGGTCACCGTCGTAGCGACCATTCCCGGCACGGCTGCGATCGTCGATCGTCGCGATGCGCGCCGGATACCGTCGAGAGAGTCGTCGAGCAGCCGGAAACGTTCGGCGGTTCGTCCGCCTGCACGCAGAACGGGCTGCGCCTGGAGGTATTCGACGACGCGAGCGGTGGCCTCGTGATCGCGTGCGGCCCGTTCGGCATCGGTCGCCGCGGTGGCGCGTGCCGACCACAGCTGCACCGCCGTCACCACGGGGATCGCGGCAGCGGCCGCCAGACCCATCCGCAGGTCGTAGGCGGTTATCACCACCACGATGGTCAGCGGGGTCAGGCACGCCGAGACGAACGGCGCGAGCATGTGGGCGATCACGCTCATCGATTGCAGGACACCGCGACTCGCCGTCGCCGACAGTTCGCCGACCCGGTCGGCGCGATACCAGCCGAGCGGCAACCGTACGAGTTGGTCGCCCAGTCGGTGATAGACGCCGCGCAGCAGGGAGGTACCGACGCGGAAGCCCGACAGGTCGCTGACGTAGCGCAGCACCGCGTAGACGGCGACCGACGCTCCGAATCCGATCAGCCAGGGTCCGATGTCCGAGGGGGTGTCCCCGAACAGGATGCGCAGCACCGGGACGAGGAAGGCGTACGACAACCCCTCGGCGATCGCGCATCCCACCATGAGCGCAAGAGTCCGGCGCAGCGGGCCGGCGTGTTCGCGTCCGAGTGTGCGGAACAGTGTGGTGATCATCGTGCTCTGCTTCCTTGCAGGTCGGAACCGACGGATGGGTACAGGGAGCCATTACGGACGAGAACGTCCTCCGGTGATCCCTGTTCGACGATTGCCCCGTCCTCGAGAACCACGACCGTGTCCGCCCCGGTGATCGTCTCCGAGCGGTGCGTGACGGTCAGGATGGTCCGGTTGCCGCGCAGACGGGCGAGGGCGGCGTGGATCGCACCTTCGGTCCGGGGATCGGCGAAGGCCGTCGCCTCGTCGAGCACCAGCACCGGTGCATCGGTGAGCAGTGCCCGAGCGAGCGACAGGCGTTGTCTCTCCCCGCCGGACAGTTCGACCTCCTCGCCGAGGATCGTGTCGTATCCGTGGGGCAGTTCGACGATCCGTTCGTGGATGTCGGCCGCAACGGCTGCGCGGACCACGTCGTCGCGGTCGGCGTGGGGCACGGCCAGGGCGATGTTGTCGGCGATCGACGCGCGCAGCAGGCGAACGTCCTGGAAGACACACGAGATCGTGCGGTAGAGCGTCCTGCTTCCGACCTCCCGCAGGTCGACGCCACCGAGGGTGATCGTGCCGTGGGTCGGGTCGAAGAAGCGCAGCAACAGTTTCGCCAGGGTGGACTTCCCGCTGCCGGACGGACCCACCAGCGCGGTGACCGTCCCCGGTTCCAGGGTCAGGTCGATGCCCCGGAGGACCTCGTGCGCATCCGGATAGCCGAACCGGACGTCGTGCAGGTCGATCCGGTGCCCGGTCGGCGTAACCGGCCGCTCGGGTTCCGGCACCGGTGGCACGTCCAGCACCTCCCGGATCCGCTCGACGGCGCGCCGGGCGGCCAGGATGTCGTCGAATCCGTGGCCCAACGCCGCGATCGGGGCGGTCAGCCCCACGCCGAGGAGCACGAAGGGCAGCAGATCCGCCGCGGGCATACTGCCGCCCGTGATCAGGATGGAACCGCCGATCAACACGGTTAGGAGCACGAACGGCGGTGAGAGGGCGAGTTGCATTCCCGCTGCCACGCCGGACACGCCGCGGACCCATCGGGTGAAGGTCGAGACGAAATCGTCTGCCGCCGAGACGAATCTGTTCCGGGACCGGCGGGCGTTCCCGAAGACCTTCACGACCGAGATGCCGTTCACGAATTCGACGACCACATCGGCGATGCGTCCCATCGCTTCGTCGAACTCCTCCTGCTCCCGGCGTCGGGTCGCCGTGGACAGCAGAAGAACCAGCGACATGGCCAGGACGATCGGGATCATGGTGATCAGCGTCAGCCGCCAGTCGACGGTGAACAGGTAGACCGCCGACACGGCCGGAACGAGGAAGGCGTTGACCATCTCGCCGGGCGTGTGCGCGATGAACGGGTGCACGGCGGAGACGTCGTCGCCGACGACCTTCGCGAGTTCGCCGGTCCGGCGGCGGGAGAACCAGCCGATCGGGACCCGGCCGAGGTGACGTGCGAGTTCGCGGCGGAACGCCAACTGCACGGAGCCGTCGAGGCCGTGTGCGAGTCCGGATCCGATCGATGTCAGGACGAGCCGGGCGAAGAGTCCGAGTGCGCCGACAGCGACGGCGGTCCACGCGCGGGACTGGTCGACCGGTCCCGGCGCGAGGAGGGTTCGGCCGACCTCGGCGACGGCGAGAAGTGGAACGAGACCCGCGATACCGCCCGCGGCCTGTAGGGCAACGCTCGCGGTGAACCTGCCGACGAACGGCCGTAGCAGCGACGACAGTGTTCGCCGCGATGCCGAGTCCCTTTCGGAGAAGGATGTTTCGGTGGATGTCATGATGTCCGCGCTTTCGTCGGTCTTCGGTTCGGGGCGACGTCGCCGGTAGGCTCGGCGGGCGCGCCGGTCCGGGGGAGAACGGTGAATGCGATCACGGCAGCGACGACGAGAAGCACTGCACCGAAGGCGAATCCGAGTGCGTAGCCACTGTTCATGCTCTCGGGCGTCGCGAGCGTACCGATGCGGTGGTGTGCAGCGGTACCGAGAACGGCGAGTCCGAGCGACGCGCCGATCTGCCGCGACGTGTTGAGAAGTCCGGAGGCCGTGCCCATCTCGTGTGTGGCCACCCCCGAAGTTGCGACCGATACCACCGGACCGAGGCAGAGTCCGAAACCGATGCCGACGACGACGGCCGGTCCCAGAACGTCGGTGACGAACGATCCGTCGGCGCTGATCAGACCGAACCATGCGAACCCGGACGCGCTGACGAGTCCACCGGCCACGAGGAGTGTGCGTGCTGCCACGCGGTAGCCGAGCTTGACGGCGACCACCGATCCGGCGATCACGCCCACGGCCACCGGCAGGGTCATCAACCCCGTGGCGGCCGGGCTGTTGCCGAGCACCTGCTGCAGATACAGCGAGACGAAATAGAACGCCGACCCGATGGTGGCGCCCACCAGCAGGTTGAAGGCGTTCGCCCCGCTCACCGACCGATTGGTGAAGAGGCCGAGCGGGATCAACGGGTCGCGGCGGGTGGTCCGCTCGACGTGGACGAACACCACCAGGAGGGCGATCGCCGCGGCGAGGGTGACCAGCGTGATCGTCGAGGTCCACCCGTGATGGTCGGTGCGTACGAGTGCGAACACCAGGGCTGTCGTTCCTGCGGTGCCGAGAATCGCGCCGAGCACGTCCGGGCGACCGCGCCGCGCGGGTACTCCGTCGGCTCCCACGCCCAGACAGGTCAGTGCGAGTGCTGCAGCCGCCATGGGCACGTTGACGAACATGACCCACCGCCACCCGGCGTATTCGGTGAGGACGCCGCCGAGGACGAGACCGAAGGCGGCACCTCCGGCGTTCATGGCGCTCCATATCCCGAAGGCACGGACCCTGGCGCGACCCTCGGAGAAGGTCGACGACAGCAGTGCCAACGCGGCCGGCGCGAGGGCCGCAGCCCCGACACCCTGCATCGCTCGTGCGGCGACGAGGTGGCCGGGTACCGCAGCGAACCCGCCGAGCAGCGAGGCGAGGCCGAACACGCCCAGTCCTACGAGGAGAGTGCGCTTGTGCCCGTAGAGATCGGCCGCGCGTCCTCCGAGGAGGAGCAGACCGCCGAAGAACAGTGCGTAGGCGTGGATCACCCACGTCGCGCCCACCGGATCGAAGTGCAACCCCTCGGTGATCCGGGGGAGTCCGATGTTCGCAACGGACAGATCCAGCGACACCATGAACTGCACCGTTGCGACGGCTGCAAGGGTGTATCCGGGCCTCGTTGCGTCAGTCATGCCGGTCGGCCCTTTCGGTCGGGGGCAGGACCCAGGCGGCCATGACCGCGGTGATCCCCGGCAGCAGTGGGATCACCAGCAGGGTGACGCCCAGCCACAGCGGGACGATCGGGTCGTAGTGTTCGCCCGCGTATCCGACGTCGAACAGCAGCACGCACGTTCCGACCACGAACAGTGTCGTCACCACCGCGCGGACTGCGACGTCCTTCTTCGCGCTCCACAGCGCGCCGAGCCAACCGGCCAGGCCGAGGACGCCCACGATCACGAGGTACCCGGCGATCGCGTTCCGGTCGAGGTTCACATTGTCGGGTCCCCATTCGGGATATGCGTTCTGTACGTGTTGTTCGATCGATCCGATCATCCACACGTCCAGCAGTGGGAGTGCGATGCAGAGGATCTGCAGGCACGCGCCGATCGTGAGGGCCTGGACAAGGTTGGGCCGGCGTTTCGTCGTACGAATTTCGGTATGGACGGTCATGCCGGACTCCTCTCTTACGGTGTATGACTTACGTCGGCGATGCTAGTCTTACGGCGTAAGAGTGGTCAAGGAGGTTTCGTGGGACCGACGCGCGCACAAGGTCGACATGCCGGGCTGACCCGGCAACAGGTGCTACATGCAGCGGTGCAGATGGTCGACCGGGACGGTGCGGCCGCGCTGTCGATGCGGAAGCTGGCACGTGAGCTGGACGTGGAGGCGATGACGCTGTACCACCACGTGAAGAACAAACAGGGACTCGAGGACGCCATCGTCCAGTACGTGATGGACGAAGCGTTCACCGGAGCCGAAACCGATGCTCCGTGGCGGACGGTTCTCGAGGGTTACGGCCGGGCCTTCCATCGTGGCCTGCTCGCGCACCCGGGGGCGGTGCCGTTCTTCGCGTCCCGTCCGGCGATCACCCCGGGCAATGTCGTGCACCTGGAGAAGATGCTCCGGGTGTTGCGGGACGCCGGATTCGCACCGCAGGATGCGCTTCTCGTGATCCAGACACTGGCCGCCGTCGTCCTCGGTCAGCACAGCGCGCCGCCGGCAGACGACGGCGATCCGGGTATCGATACCGAAGCCCTCGCCGAGTTCCCGCTGTTCGTCGAAGCGATGGGGTCCGGTGCGCCGTCCGTGGAGTCGCGGGTGGAGTTCGCGCTGCAGGCGTTCATCGCAGGGCTGAAGGAACCGAGCGGCGCCGCAATATAGTTCGCGCGCCGAACCGGGGTTCGCTACCGCAACACGCGGGGCGAGCTCCGGTTCGGCGCGTCGGCTTCGTGACGTGGCCACACTCGGCACAGAGTTGTCTGGGATGGGAACCGCGACGTAAGAGGATCGAACGGCTCAGGCGCCGGGGCGACTCGCGACCACAGCGTCCTTGGTTGTGGGATTGCTGATCGTCGGATCCGGGCTCCAGCCGAGGATCGGCGGCACGAAGACGCACTCCAGCGGCCCTGCCGAACTCGGGTCGAGCGCGTCGAGGACGAACCATGCCGCGTTCGGATCGTTGACGATGCCGGCATGCTCGACGAAGTCGTTCGCACAGTGGTCCTGCAGCACGATGTTCGTCGCGTTGGGTGCCTCGTGGTAGCCACTGGTGTACGGGAGGACGATCTCCTCGTAGCGGGTCATGATGTTCGTGTACGTCACCTCGTCGGCATAGATGCCCGCCTCCTGGATCGTGTGGATCCAGTCCGATCCGGCAAGAACCTGCGGGCACGCACCGCATCCGAGGAAGTGGACGAGATTCTCCACGTCCTGCCGCACACCGACGTGCTCGAACAGTTCGAACGACGCCGCGAGCAGGAAGGCGTGGCTGCCCTCGTAGACCGGTCCGAGCGAGACGTAGTCGTCGACCTTCTCGTTGCCGCCGAGGAACTTCACGTACCAGACGGGCATCAGGGTGCCCTGCGAGTGACCGACGAGGTCGACCTTCTCCGCACCGGTCGCGGCAAGGACTTCGTCGACGAACTCGGAGAGTTGCTGTGCGCTGTCCTCCATCGGCAGCAGCCCGCCGACGGAACTCAACGGCCAGGGGAGGTCGGCGTGGTTGCCGTAAGTGAGGGCGAAGACGCAGTAGCCCTCGTTCGCGAGGAGAGGTCCGAGATACGACCAGTTGTTGTGACGGTTGAGCACCGTGCCGTGGACGAGCACGACGGGATCCGGGTGTTCCTCCGACGGGACGCAGTCCCAGTCGTTCGTGCCGACCGCGCTTCCGTTCGGGTCGCCGAACTCGTGGGCGAAGCCGTCCAGGAACGTCTTTCCGACGGGCAGGGGAGGAGCGGGCTCCTCCGCGGCTGCCGTTCCCGCCCCGACCACAGTGAAGGCGACCGCGAGTGCCGCGGCGGCCCATGAACGTATCTGCATTCCCATCCCCCCGAAGTATGTGGATGGGCAAGGAAGTTAACAGAAATTCTCCCCGCTGGGGAGTGCGTTTCCCGCGCGGGGTCGGGACCGCGTCAGCCCTCGGTGTCCTCCGGGGAGCGGGCGGCTTCCACTGCGGCAGTCATGGAGCCGAGGAATTCCCGCACGACGTCCAATTGCGGCTCGGAGAAGGACTCGAGCGCGGCGGAGGCCCGGGCGAAGAGCGGGCCGAAGAAATCCCAACCGAGTTTCTCGGCGGCCGGGGTCACGCGCAGGATCACGCGTCGCCGGTCGTCGCTGTCGCGATCCCGCCTCACGTGGCCGGCCCGTTCGAGCCTGTCGACGAGTGCGGTGACCGATGCCGTGTTGAGCCGCAGGTGCTCGGCGAGCCAGCCGGGTGTCGCGATCTCCCCGGCCCGCTCCCGGTCGAGAAGTCCGATCAGTGCTCGCAGATCGGTGGGGTGCAGCGCGTGTTTCTGTGCGAATTCGGCGCCGAGCAGATCGAGTTGCACCGTGAGCGCGCGCAACCGGTGGATCATGTCGAGTCTGCCGTCGTCCGTCATGTCACCTCCGCCTCTCGACAGACTCTACTCGCCCACCTAGTATCTCGATCATCGAGATATTCGACGGTGGAGGTTCCGATGCTCCGGTCACCACGCAGATCGTTCGACGAGTCCGACGAGGGCCGCGCCTTCCACGCCGCGTACGACGCACTTCTCGCGAAATGGCCGCACGGCACCGTGATCCACGATCTCGACTCCCGTTTCGGCACCACCCGCGTCACCGAGTACGGCCCGCCCGGCGCACCGCCGGTCCTGCTCCTCCCGGGCGCCGGCGCCACGTCGATGGTCTGGTTCGCCAACGCCGCGGCACTGGGGGAGGCTCACCGGCTACTGGCCGTCGACATCATCGGCGACGTCGGACGCAGCGTCACCGGCGGTGATCCCGTCCGCAGCGTCGACGATCTGCTCGAATGGCTCGGCTCCGTCGCCGATGCCCTCGGAGTGACGCGGTGTGCGGTCGTCGGTCACTCGTACGGCGCGATGATCGCGCTCGCGGCAGCCGTTCGCGCATCCCACCGGGTCGACCAGCTCGTGCTGCTCGATCCCAACTCGTGCTTCGCCGGGATGCGGCCCGGATACCTCCTGCGGGCGCTTCCCGTCCTCCTGCGGCCCACGGCCGCCCGCGAACGGGCATTTCTCGGGTGGGAAACCCGAGGGGCACAACTCGATCCCGACTGGATCACCTTGATGGCGCTCGGCGCGGAGCATTTCCCGACCGCGAAGACGATCGTGCCCCGGCGGCCGTCACCCGAAGAGCTTGGGCGGTGCACGGCCGAGACCACGGTGGTGCTCGCGCCGTTCGGGCGCGTCCACGACCCCGACGAGGTGGGCCGCGCAGCGCGGAAGGCGCTCCCGTCCTGCCGGGTCGTCACCCTCACCGCCGGTACCCATCACACCCTGCCGATGTCCCCGAGCGACGAGATCGACACCGTGCTACGGGATGCGCTGGGGACCGGTGCTCCCGCCGATCGGAATTGTGATCCAGATCACCGATGAATGTCGGATTGTTCGTTTCCGCAGGTCACCACGTAGTAACGGACTGTTCGCCGCAGGTTCGGGGTCTCGATGTGAGCCGGAAGTCGTGGAGCCGTAGAAACACACTCGCTACGGTTGAAGGCGACGAAGTGCCCCGAAACGGGCGAATGGAAGTGAGAGATCATGGGCAGTTCTCCGGCCCCTGAGCGAATTGCCGAATACCCCAGACCTTCGCACACGCTGCTCCATCTCACCGACACCCATCTCGTCGGTGGAGACGAACTCCTCTACGGCACCGTCGACGCCGACACCCGCCTCGGGCTGATCCTCGACGACATCCGTGCCTCCCGGGTCCGACCCGACGCCCTGGTGTTCACCGGCGACCTCGCCGATCGCGGCCAGCCCGATGCCTACCGCAAGCTCCGCGGACTCGTCGAACCACTGGCCGCAGCACTCGACGCCGAGATCGTGTGGGCGATGGGCAACCACGACGACCGCGCGACCTTCCGTGAAGAGCTGCTCGACGAAGCGCCCCTCGGCGCACCGATCGACGCCGTCCACGCCGTGGGCGGACTTCGGATCGTCAGCCTCGACACCTCGGTCCCGGGCCACCACCACGGTGAGGTGACCGACGACCAGCTCGCCTGGCTGGCCGACGAACTCGCGACACCCTCGCCTTTCGGTACCGTTCTCGCACTGCATCATCCGCCCGTGCCGAGCGTGTTCGACATGGCCGTCCTCGTCGAACTGCGCGACCAGGCCGGTCTGGCCGAAGTACTGCGCGGCACCGATGTCCGCGCCATCCTCGGCGGTCATCTGCACTACTCGACCTCGGCCACGTTCGCGGGCATCCCGGTGTCCGTCGCCTCGTCGACCTGCTACACGCAGGACCTGAACGTCCCGGTCGGTTCGCAGCGCGGGCACGACGGCGCGCAGGGTTTCAACCTCGTGCACGTCTATCCCGACACGATCGTGCACTCCGTGGTGCCCAGCGGAAGCTACGCCACCGCCGGGCAACCCCACACGGCCGAGGACGCGGCGCGGTGTCTGGCCGAGGCCGGCATCCGCATCCCCGAGAACCCCGACCTCACCGTTCGGATCTAGCCGACGTCCGGTCGGCCCGGGTGGTCGGTCTCCCAGGGCGCCGGAATCGGGTAGTACCGCTCCAGGAACTGCGTGACCTTCGCGGTGCGCAGCTCCAGGTCGACCTCGGGCGCGCTGCCGTCGTTGAGGCAGAACAGGTCGAGATTGCGACGCGCCAGGATCGTGTCCAGATGTCGCAGACCGGACTTCACGGTGGTGTCGACGTACTCCACCTTCGCCGTGGTCTGCTGCACCGCGCGGCCGGTCAGCAGCGTGTAGTAGTGGTAGAAGGAGTTCGTCACCGAGATGTTGTCTGCCGCCCGGAACGGGCTCGCCGCCGTCGCAGCGAACTCGTCCGCGAACTCGCGCTCCATCTCCGCCATGATCGACCTGCGCAACGGGACAGGTGTGTGCTCGAGGTGCCGAGTGATGGTGACCCCGAAGCGGTCCTGCAGAAGCTTGCGGTTCATGCGCGCGGAGTTCTCGAATCCGCTGCGCGACGCGTTGTTTCGGCCGAGACCGATCCGCACGTCGCACTCGATGAACTTGCCGACGCCCCCGCCGGAGAAGAACAGGCTCGGGCTCACCCGGCGACCGAAGAACATGTCGTCGTTCGAGTACAGGAAGTGCTCGGACAATCCCGGGATGTGATGCAACTGCGACTCGACCGCCATCGAGTTGTAGGTGGGCAGTGCCGACGGGTCGGCGAAGAACTCCTCGCTCCGCACGAAGGTCACGCGCGGATCGTCGGCGAGCCACGCCGGTCGCGGTGAGTCGGTGGCGACGAAGATCCGCCGCACCCACGGCGCGTACATGTGGACCGAACGCAGGGCGTACTTGAGTTCGTTGATCTGCCGGTAGCGCGCCGGCGAGTCGTCACCTTCGCCGACGACATAGTTCTGCATCAGCTTCGCGCGCTTGGCCTGGAACGACTTCGACGACCCGTCGACCCACGAGAACACGAGGTCGATCTCGAACGGAATGTCGCCCGGATGGCGGTCGAACATGCCCTCGATCGTGGGCCACAGCTGTCCGTACCGCTCGACCGTCGTCCGGCGCATCTCGTCGCGCAGGGCGACCGTGCGGGTGAGAGCGTTCGGACGAGGCATGATCACCTCGTCGTCGGTGTAGGTCCACAGTTCGATGTCGACCCCGTTCGACGCGCCGTACCGCAGCCCGCTGGTCAGCTCGACCCGCGGGCGGAACAGCCGGAACACCCGGTCCTTCCTGTCGCGCGAGAGCCGACCGTCCGCCACCGGGACGGGACGCCGCTTCGAACCGACGGCCTTCGAGTAGAAGGGCTCGTCGGCACACCCCTCGACGAGAGCGGCGCGCAGCCTCTTCCGATCCTGGCGGTCGACCGCCAGGATCGGGCGGTCGCTGTCGTCGCGCACGAGCAGGTAGTCGATACGCGCCCGGTCGAGCACGCGGCGCAGGAACAGTACGTCCTCGATCCGAGCCTCGTCGGGCGTGGTGGTGGTGATCGGGATGGCGTAGCGATCCTCGAACCACACCACCTCCTCATGCCTCGCGGGGCCGCGGACGGTGGCGCGGCCGATCGGCGGAGCGTCTCCGACCTGCTGAGAAAGGGAGACATAGGGAGCGTTGTGGGGGGCCGGCGTGTGCGTCGGAATCTCCTTTCACGAGTCGGGGCAGGAATGGCCCATTTTAACGCCGATCTGAGCTAAGTTCTCGCGTAGGCGATGTGACGATCCTGTGAACGCCGACCCTGCCGGCTCTCGAAGGCCGAACCGGTGCCGTGTAGCCTGTCCGCAGGACTCGACACGGGGTGCCGGAAACGGCTGAGAGAACACCCGTCGAACCTGATCTCGATTATGCGAGCGAAGGGATGCCGAGCCGGCGCCGGGCCACAGGTCTGTCGCCCTCACGCACCCTTCCCCACACAGGGAAGGCACAGAAGATGTCATTGCAGAACCAGGTCGTCCTCGTCACCGGCGCCGGTCGCGGCCTCGGCCGCAGCATCGCGCAGGCGTTCGCCGACGAAGGAGCCGCCGTCGTCCTCGACTACCGGCGCAGCGGCGAGGGCGCTCACGAACTGGCCGACAAGATCGGACCCGAGCGGGCGGTCGCGCTGAAGGCCGATGTCACCGACCGCGCCGACGTCGAAGCGCTGTTCACCCGGGCCCGCGAGCACTTCGGACGTCCCGTCACCACGGTCGTCAACAACGCCCTGCCCGATTTCTCCTTCAACGGCGACGCTCGGCCCAAGGCAGACGAGATCGGATACGACCGGTTCGGAGCCCAGTTCGACGGTGTCGTCGGCGGCGCGGTCAACATCATCCAGGCGGCTCTGCCGGGCATGCGCGAGGCCGGTGGCGGCAGCATCGTCAACATCGGCACCAACCTGTTCCAGCACCCCGTCGTCCCGTACCACGACTACACCGCGGCCAAGGCCGCGCTGCTGTCGCTGACCCGCACCTTCGCCGCCGACCTCGGCCCCGACGGGATCCGCGTCAACATGGTCTCCGGCGGTCTGCTGCGCACGACCGACGCATCGTCGGCGACCCCCGAAGCGGTGTTCGACCTCATCGCGTCGTCGACGCCGCTGCGGAAGGTCACCACGCCCGAGGACTTCGCGGCGGCGGTGCTGTTCTTCGCCTCCGACTGGTCGCGGGCCGTCACCGGACAGAACCTGGTGGTCGACGGGGGACTGGTGATGAACTGATGGCCGGACCACGCACCCTTCACCTCAACGCCTTCCTCTACGGCGTCGGGCATCATTCGTCGGCGTGGCGGCATCCCGACTCCGCGGCCGGACGCATCGGCGACATCACGTATTTCGAGGAACTCGCCCGCACCGCCGAACGGGGATGCCTCGACGCGGTGTTCTTCGCCGACGGTCACAGCGTCAACCCGAAGTACACGGCAGGCACCACCTGGTTCCTCGAACCGCTGACTGCGCTGTCGGCGATGGCGCGCGCGACCGAGCACATCGGTCTCGTCACCACCGTCTCCGCGAGTTTCTTCACGCCCTTCCATGCCGCACGGATGCTCGCCTCGCTCGATCACATCAGCGGGGGACGGGTGGGCGCGAACATCGTCACCTCGATGTTCGACGAGGAAGCGCGCAACCACGGATTCGACGCCCTGCCTCCGCACGCCGAACGGTATGCGCGGGCCGAGGAATTCATCGAGGTGCTCTGCGCTCTGTGGGATTCGTGGGGTGACGGCGGTGTCCTCGTCGACCGGGCGGGTGGCAGCTTCCTGGACTCCGACGCGATCCGCCCGATCCATCACCGGGGCAGTCATTTCCGCGTCGACGGTCCGCTGACCGTGCCGCGGTGCCCGCAGGGTCGTCCGGTGCTGTTCCAGGCCGGCGCCTCGGAGACCGGACGCAACCTGGCGGCCCGTCACGCCGAGGCCGTCTACTCCGTCGCGTGGGACATGACCGCGGCGCTCGAGTACGTCACCGACCTGCGTGCGCGGATCGCCGCGGCCGGCAGGGATCCCGGGACGGTCGCCATCCTGCCCGGACTCGTCACCTACGTCGGTCGCACCGAAGCGGAGGCGTGGGCGAAGAAGGCCGAACTCGATGCGCTCCTCGACGTCGACGCCGCCATCACCCAGCTCGGCGTGTTCACGGGTCAGGACTACACCGGTCACGACCTCGACGCCCCCGTCGCCGACCTGCCGCCCATCGAGGAGTTCAGCGGTCCGCAGGGTCGCTATGCGACGGTGCAGCGCATCATCGAGACCCGTCGTCCCACCCTGCGCGAGCTGCTCGGCTACCTCGCCGCGGGTGGTGGTCACGCGACCATGATCGGCACCGCCGAATCCGTCGCCGACAGCATCGAGGAATGGTTCACCGCGGGCGCCTGCGACGGCTTCAACCTGATGTGCCCCGCCTATCCGGATTCGCTCGACGACTTCGTCGACCTCGTCGTCCCGGAACTGCAGCGTCGTGGCCTGTTCCGGACCGAGTATCCCGGCTCGACCCTGCGCGACTCGCTCGGTCTGAAGTCGCCGTAGCGGAGAAGAGCGCGAAGCGGTCATCGGAGCGGGTTGTAGCGTGCACCGATGACCGTTTCGCGCTCTCGAGCCGGTCGGTACGATCAGCCTCCCGGCGTCGGCGCGGGTGTGCTTTCCTCCGCTCCGGGAGCCCGTGCCGGGTCGCCCGGCGGCTGGTAACCGGAACCGTAGAAGATCGGCAGGATGCCCTTGACGAGGGTCAGCGCCGAACCTTCACCCGACGGCACCGTCGACAGATTGGTCGCGATGACGATCGTCAGGTCGGTCTCCGGGTCGTGGCCCATGAAGGTCATGAAGCCCGGAAGCTGACCGTCGTGTCCGAGCAACGGGCCGAACTGTGCCATGCCGAGGCCGTAGCCTGCGGTTCCGCCGCCCACCGACTGCACGCTGTCGAGCCGGGTCTGCTGCATCTGCTCGTCGAGCAGACCACCGCCGACCAGCGCCTTCACGTAGGTGGTCATGTCGTCGACGGTGGAGATCGCAGCGCCCGCGGTCCACGTCCACGACGGGTTGTCGTCGGTCACGTCGTTCGGCTTCAACGTCCCCGCGACCGCGGCGGCCTGCTCGTCCTCCGGCAGCGCGAAGGTATCGATGGTGGAGACATTGGTGCCGAACATGTAGCCCTGCGGATGTGGGTCGGGGATCGAGGCATCATCGATCGCGGGGAACGAGGTGTTCCCCAGCCCGAGCGGAACGAAGATGCGCTCGTCGAACGCCTCCGCGACCGGCATGCCCGTCAGTTGCTCGATGACGAGTCCGAGCAGCACCGTATTGGTGTTGCTGTACTCGAACTGCTCTCCGGGCGGGAAGTTCACGGGCTGGGAGAACGCGATCTGCAGCAGCTCCTCCTGCGTCCACGCCTTCTCGGGTTCGCGGTCCAGCGTCGCGTTGAATTCCGGATCGAAAGTGTAGCTGTACAGGCCGCTCCGCATCTCGGCGAGCTGCGCGATGGTGATCGTGTCGCCGTTCGGGACGCCGTCGATGTACTTCGAGATCGGGTCGTCGAGCGACAGGCGACCGTCCTCCACCAGCTGCAGGACGGCGGTCACCGTCATCGTCTTCGTATTGCTCCCGATCCGGAAATGATCGTCGGCGGAGATCGGGTCGTCGGCGTCGATGGTGGAGGTGCCGAACGTGCCGGTCCAGTCACCGCGGTCGGGGGAGCTGATCTGGACCACTGCGCCGGGAATGGCGTTGTCGCGCATCAACTGCTCGACTGTCGATTGCAGCTCGGCCACGTACTCGGGCTGAGCCGCCTCGGTGGAGGCCGGAGACTGCGTGGATTCGGGTTCGGTGGTATCGGAACTGCACGCCGACGCGGTCAGTACGGCCACCGCCACGAGCGAGGCTGCGAGTGTCTTCATCAATCGTCTGCTTTCGGGATCGGTGGTCCCCGAAAGAACAGGGGACTCTGTGATGGTGTCACGAATTCGGACATTTCCCGCTGTCGAGGTGAATTTTTCACCCTCTCCGAACGATTCCGATCGCAGTGTCCCTCGTGTCATCCTGGAGCGGGACCGAATCCGTGTTCGGAGGTCGAATCATGAAGGCACTGGTGTTCCACGGGCCGGGGAAACGATCGTGGGAGGACGTTCCCGACGCGACGATCAAGGACAGTACCGATGCCGTGGTGCGCGTCGACGCGGTCACCATCTGCGGCACCGACCTGCACATCCTCGGAGGTGACGTACCCGAGGTGACCGACGGACGGATCCTCGGTCACGAGGCCGTCGGCACCGTGGTCGAGGTGGGCGACGGAGTGCAGACACTCGCGCCCGGCGACCGCGTACTGGTCTCGTGTGTCACCGCATGCGGCACGTGCCGGTTCTGCCGCGAGAGCCGCTACGGGCAATGCCTCGGGGGCGGCGGCTGGATCCTCGGACATCTGATCGACGGCACCCAGGCCGAACTGGTCCGAGTTCCGTACGCCGACAATTCGACCCACCGAATTCCCGATGGGGTGAGCGACGAACAGATGCTCATGCTCGCCGACATCCTGCCCACCTCCTACGAGGTCGGCGTTCTCAACGGCTGTCTCCGGCCGGCGGACGTCGTCGTCATCATCGGTGCCGGCCCCATCGGGCTCGCTGCCATCCTCGCCGCACGACTGTTCAGTCCGAGCCGCATCGTCGCCGTCGACCTCGCCGACAGCCGCCTCGAGGCAGCGAAGGCATTCGGGGCGAACGTCGTGGTCAACAGCGGTCGCGACGACGTCGCCGAGGTCGTCCGCGACCTCACCGGAGGCCTCGGCGCCGACGTCACGATGGAGGCCGTCGGCTATCCGGAGACGTTCGAGCAGGCGGTCGCACTCGCCCGGCCGTGCGGGCACGTCGCCAACATCGGCGTGCACGGCAAGCCCGCGACACTGCACCTCGAGGACATCTGGATCAAGAACCTGACGATCACCACCGGCCTCGTCGACACCTATTCGACGCCTACCCTCATCGGTCTCGTGAGCAGCGGTCAGCTCGACACGTCACCGATGATCACGCACCGGTTCGCGCTCGACGAGTTCGAACAGGCCTACGACGTGTTCTCCCGCGCCGGCGAAACCGGTGCGTTGAAGGTGCTCCTCACCGCCGGTTCGTGACCGGCCCTGCACTCACTTCTGCGGGTTGACCACATCGAGAAGTTGCTGGATCTGCTCCGGGTCGACCCCCGGAGCGAATCCGGCGAGACGACCGAGCGGCATCGACGCCGCCATCTTCAGGACGCTCTCGTCGATCCCGACGTCGCCACCCATCGAACCGAACGCCTGCAGGACGATCTCGGCGGCCTCGGGGTTCTGGAACAGTTCTCCGAGAGACGATTCCATCGTCAGCGGAATCCGCACCGCGTCGCCCTCCACGTCGACGGTGAGCGTCTGCCGGATGTCGCGACTCGATGCGCCGATCTCGATGCTGTACGTGCCACCTTCGACCACCCAGGAATCGACGCGGGTGTCCCAGTAGGCGAGGTCGTCGCGTCGCACATGCACGGCGACCCGCTGTGATTCGCCGGGTTCCAAGCGAACCTTGGTGAATCCCTTCAACTCTCGCGGTGCTCGCGCGACCGAGGAGTCGGGCACACCGACGTAGACCTGCACGACCTCGGCACCCGCACGCTCAGCGGTGTTGGTGACGGTGACGTGCACCGTGAGATCACCGTCGGATTGCACTGTCGCATCGGCATATTCGAAGGTCGTGTACGACAGGCCGTGACCGAACGGGAACGAGACATCGAGGCGACGCGCGTCGTACGAGCGGTATCCGACGAACAGCCCTTCGCCGTACCGTACGTGGCCGTGCTCGCCCGGAAAGTTCGTGTGTGCCGGGGTGTCCTCGAGACGGATCGGGACGGTCTCCGCGAGTCGTCCACTCGGATTCACCTGCCCGAAGAGAACGTCGGCGACCGCACCGCCACCGGCCTGCCCGAGCAACCACCCTTCGACGATCGCAGGAACACGATGGGCGAAGCCGCTCAACCGCACGACACCACCGTTCGACAACACGACGACGACGTTCGGGTTCGCCACCAGCACCGCGTCGAGCAGTGCGATCTGGCTGTGCGGGAGTTCGAGATCGTCACGGTCGAAGCCCTCGGATTCGAGTTCGGCAGGCACACCCAGGAAGACGACCGCGATATCCGCCTTTCCGGCGAGCGCGACTGCTTCCTCGACGAGTGCGGCCGAGTCCGATCCGTCGAGTGCATATCCGGCAGCGAAGGGCACGTCGCGGCCGGACAGTGAGCGCATCTCGTCGAGCGCGTTGTCGAGGCGCGTCGGTTCGATGCGCGACGAGCCGGCGCCCTGGTAGCGCGGAGTGCGGGCGAGTTCGCCGATCACCGCGACGTTCGCATCGGCGGCGAGGGGGAGCAGGTCGTTCTCGTTGCGGAGCAGGACGATGCTCTGGCCGGCCACCTCGCGGGCGAAGGCGTGGTGGGCGTCGGCGTCGAAGGTCGCATCGGGATCGGCCGCAGCGACGGCCTTCTGCACCAGTTCGATCACTCGTGCAGCCGCCTGGTCGAGCACCGACTCGTCGACCGTGCCCGCCCGGACGGCCGCGACGATTTCGGCATCCGTACGACCGCCCGTCGACGGCATCTCGAGATCCAGACCGGCGGCGAGGGACGCCACGCGGTCGTCGACGGCACCCCAATCACTCACGACCAGACCCTCGAAGCCCCACTCGTCGCGCAGGACGTCGGTGAGCAACCACGGGTTCCGGGAGGAGAACACGCCGTTGATGCGGTTGTACGAGCACATCACCGTCCACGGCTGCGCGTCGCGCACGACCCGCTCGAACGCACGCAGGTAGATCTCCCGCAACGGCCGCGGGTCGATGTCGGCGGAGATCCGCATCCGGTCGGTCTCCTGATTGTTCGCCGCGAAGTGCTTCAGCGACGCACCGACACCCTGCGACTGCAGGCCGCGCACGAGCGCCGCGCCCAGGACGCCGGAGAGCAGCGGATCCTCCGACAGGTACTCGAAGTTCCGCCCGCACAGTGGCGAGCGCTTGATGTTGATGCCGGGCCCGAGCAGTACGGCGACCTGCAGCGCCTTGGCTTCCGCGCCCAGCGCTGCGCCGACCCGTTCGACCAGCTCCGGATCGAAGGAACATCCCAGCGCGACGGCGGGCGGGAAGCAGGTCGCCGGGACGGACGAGTTCAAGCCGAGATGATCGCCCGCCGCGGTCTGCTTGCGCACACCGTGCGGCCCGTCGGTGAGCATGATCGAGGGAATGTCCGCGCGCGGAACGGGTTCGGTGTGCCAGAAGTCGAGGCCGCTCATGAGCGACGCCTTCTCCTCGACGGTCAGTTGCGCCACGATCTCGACGGGTGAGCGGTCGGTCATGCTGCTCCTTCGGACGGGTCGGTCCGCTGCACCATAACCCTCGGGGAGGACGGACGACATCGGTGGCGTCGAAGAAGGCGTCACAGCGGGAGGGCGGTTTCGATCCTGTCGGTAGGAAGGTTGAGAATGTCCGATCGTGGTGGTTCTCGTCGGGGGACGAAGCGATCGGAGGAGTACGTGATCGAAGTGCACGCGTCCGCGGAAGGGGCCGTGATGTTGCCCCGCGACCATCGGTGGGTGGTGGTCGACGTCGAGACCTCGGGGGTGCGTCCCAACGCCCACCGGGTGCTGAGCGTGGCGGCTCTCGTATTGCGCGAGGACGGGTCCGTGGAGCGGGAGTTCTCGACCCTCGTCGACCCCGGCTGCGATCCGGGACCGGTGCACGTCCACAATCTCACACGGGAGCGCCTCGCCGGGTCACCGCGATTCGAGGACATCGCCGGTGAACTGGCCGGAATCCTCGACGGCGCCACGATCGTCGCCCACAACGCCTCGTTCGACTACGGATTCCTCGACGCCGAGTTCCGTCGGGCCGGCACGTCGCTCCCGGCCGAGCATCGCCTGTGCACGCTCGCGTTGTCGCGCCGACTCGAACTCGACGTCCCCAACTACCGGCTTGCCACCCTTGCGCAGCACTGGCAGGTCCAGCAGCTGCAGGAGCACGACGCCTACGACGACGCGCGCGTCCTGTCCGAGATCTTCCTGCGAAGCGCCGCGATGGCCGACAACCTGCAGTTGCCGCTACCCGTCGTCAACTGTCGCAGTCGCAAGTCGGTGTATCCGGCATCCGTCCCGCGGGTCGCGTGCGGGTGGAAGAACCCGGGTCGCCTCGGCGACGACGGCCTCGTCCAGGGTATGAAGGTCGTGATCAGCGGCTCCACCGTCACCCCGCGGGTCGCGCTCGCGAACCTGCTGACCGAGGCCGGACTCGACGTGATGAACAATGCCAGCAAGCAGACCAGCGTCGTGGTGTGCAACGACCCCACGGTGCAGACCGCCAAGGTCCGCAAGGCGATGGCCGAGAGCATCCCTGTGATCAGCGAGCAGCAGCTCGAGGATCTCCTGACGCGGGTGCGGCCGGGTGAACCGAAGGTGGCGACGGTCGTCGACATCATTCCGCCGCCGGAACCGCAGGTCGCGGTGGCGCCCCCGGTCCGGCCGCTGGCCGCGCAGAAGCCCAAGCTGTGGACCGGACGCAAGGTGCTGCTGCTCGGTGGCACGCACCTGCAGGCGGTCATGATGCGCTCGCGTCTCACCCAGCTCGGTGCTCGTCCGGCCCTCAACTTCACGGCCGCTGTCACCGACGTGCTCGTGCTCGACGGGGGAGAGGCCGACAAGCGGATGGCGCGGGTCGCGGCGCGGGAGCTGCCCGTCCTCCTGCCCGACGACGTCGATGCCGCGGTGGAGAAGGGCATCGTGCCCCCACACATGCGTGTGGAGTCGTGGCTGACGGCGCCGGTGCTGTCGCGCGGCGAGGTGATCGACCTGCCGACCGACAGCCACCGCTGGGCGGTGAACGTCGCATGGAAGGCCGAGACGGCCGGCGACGAGTTCGACCTCGACGTCGTGGCCTTCCTGCTCGGCGCCGACGAAAAAGTCGACACCGACGACGATTTCGTCTTCTACAACAACCCGCTCTACGACGACGGCGTCGTCGAACTGACCATCGACGGTTCGAGTGAGCACTGCATCCGGGTCGACTTCGCCGAGCTTCCCGCCGAATGCGAACGCATCGTCATCGCCGCGGCCATCGACGGCAACCGCACCTTCGGCGAACTCGGCGCGGTGTCGGTCGGAGTCGACAGCGACAGCGGCACCGCCGCGACGTTCGTGCTCGACGCCGGCACCACCGAACGCACCATGGTCCTCGCCGAGATCTACCGCCGCGCCGGCAAATGGCGGCTGCGCGCGGTGGGGCAGGGGTACGACGACGACCTCGCGGCCCTCGCACGCCGATACGGGGTGGATGTCGACGACTGACCTCTGCTTCGTTGCGCGGGTTCGGTGTCGGTGCTTGGGGCACCTTCTCAATGCATCCGCTCGCGAAATTGCTATCTGCACCTGCCGTACGTTGGTTGTCAGGATGGTCGTGAGACATCCTGACAACCAACGCGGGGATCGGAGTAACAGATGTCCGACCTCATCACCCTCCCCGTAGGACGAACCCGACAAGGCCACCGCGCGTTCTCCATGGCCTACAAGATCGAGTTCTTGCGCCGATGGGACACCTGCGTCGAACGCGGAGCCAAGACCCGACTGCTGCGCGAGAACAATCTCGCCGAAGGCACCGTCCGCCGCTGGCTGCAGGCCCGCGATGAGGGACACTTGCAGAAGTCGATGGTCGAAGCAGCAGACAAAGCGAGGGACCGATTGGATAGTCGAGACCGCGCGGAGCTTGCCAAACTCCGCCGCGAAAACGAACGCCTCCGCGACAAGGTCGCCCAGAGCGACGCCGCCGTGGAGATCCTGGGAAAAGCATTCGAGCTCTTGCAGGGGATCCACAAGACCTCGACCGACGAGACCACCGAGATCCCGCCGGCATTGATGAGCGCACGCGAGTACGCGCTGTGGCTCGAGCGCAGAACATTGTCCTGACCGACATCGTCACCGAATTGACCGAGGCGGGAACGTCCGTCACCCGGGGGTGCGCGCTCGTGGGAATCGCTCGGTCGAGCTACTACCGGCGGGCCCACCACTACCGGCACTATCAGCCGGTCACCGATCCGATCCCGCAGCGACAGCGGCAGCAACCAGCGGCGCTGTCGCCAGCCGAAAAGGACACCATCATCGCGTTGATCCTCGCCGAGGAGAACGCGGATCAGTCTGTGTGTCAAATCTATTGGCGTTCATTCGACGACGGATTGGTGGACTGCTCGGAGGTCACATTCTATCGGGTGGCCCGGGCCGAGAAGCTCACCGGGGACCGGCGCCGCAGCCGCACCGGAGGACCGTCGACGTCGCGGCGCACACCGGTCGTCGAGGCCCTCGACGTCGGGGACCTGTGGTCGTGGGACATCACCACGCTCAAGGGGCCCCGCACGCAGGACCTGTTTCGGTTGTATCTGGCGATCGATGTGTACTCACGGTTTCCGGTGGCGTGGCGTATCGAGTACCACGAGGACAAGGCAAAAGCGGTGGAAATGTTCACCGAAGCGTTCACCGCGTTCGGGGCGCCGGGCGTGCTGCACGCCGACAACGGGGCATCGATGCGGTCGGGGTTGTTGCTCGATGCCCTCGCCGGGGCGGGGGTCGTGTCGTCGTTCTCTCGTCCACGGGTCAGTGACGACAATCCGTTCTCGGAGTCTCTGTTCAAGACCATCAAGTACGACCTGACCTGTCCGGATCGTTTCGATGATATCGATCATGCTCGGCGGTGGACCGAGGACTTCATGAACCGGTATGCGCTCGAGCACCGGCACGGCGGGCTGGGACGTTATACGCCGGTGTCGGTGTTTCTCGGCAGTGCCGCCGAGGAACACCGACGTCGGCAGGAGCGTCTCGACCGGATCCACGAAAAGTATCCGCAGCGGTTCCGTCGTCGACCGGCAGCGCCGGCGTTACCGCAACCGACGGGAATCAACACACCTGTTCTGTCTCAGACAGGTTGACAACTTCCGCGTAACCGTAGCGAATGACGAACCTGCGAGCGGATGGAAGTCGAATCAGCTGCGCCCCTTGCCTATTCGGCCCCGATCGATTGTCGGCCGACACCAACACAACTGCTCGAACGCGCGAAATGGTCATCGGTGCGCGTTATTGCGCGCTCTGATGATCATTTCCCGCTCCGCTGTCGGGGTCTGTGGCGGCGAGTTGACGGGCCCAGTCGGATTCGGTGTCGAGGAAGGCTTCTCCACCGGCGGCGAAGGCGTCGCGGAGTTGGGTGAGGGCGAGAGTGAACTGCTCGATGCGTTCGACTGCAGATTCCGGTGTGCCGGACGCTTTGCGCTTGTAACCGGCCGCGAGCTGTTGCGCTGACGCGAAGTCCCCGAACCCCTCGACATTGAGGAGCCTACGCGCTGTCTCGTGTGACTCGTCGAATTCATCAAGCATGACCTTGCATATCCTGAGGATCTCGTTCACGACATGCGGCTCGAGTCGGGTAAAGCCGGATGGCATAGTGCTCCTCGTGGGTCAGTTGAGAAAGGGTTCGATCGACGCGATGAGTTCCTCGAACCCGTCACACCACACCTCGATGGGCGGACGAGTTACGGAGTCCGAGTGGTAGAGCCTGTCGAAAATGACGATTCCGAAGTTTGTTTCCAGGACATACGTACAGGCGAGTGACGCCGACGGGTCGACTCGGAGGAGTGCAGCCCGGCCATTGATCGATGTCGGTTCGGAAATGTGCCCGTTCTTCTGAGATTCCTCTTCGAGGGTGACGTTCCCCGCCAGGATGTTGAGCCCGTATCCACGCCTGACGCCGGGGATGTAGTCGTCCTTCTTGTAAAGACACCCCAGAAATGTGTACGTCCCCATCGGCATGTCCGCGAGCTCCTTCTTCCCCGCGTCGTACCCGGCCGCGTTCATGACGTCGTCGGGGATGTCGTAGCAGGGGTCGAAGGTGACCGGTGGTCGGCCGGAGTCGTCGGTGATGCGCGGGGTGCGGGTGGTCGACGTGGATGCTTCGTCGCTCATCACGTCGTCTGCAGCGCTCGGGCTGCACGCCGTCGCCACGACCGCGAGTGCTGCGAGCGCGACCGTTCCCCACCTACCCATGCGACCCCCCGATCGATTCGTCGGCAGACGCTAACACAACGGATCGGTCGGGCACTCCGGCGCGCGAAGTGGTCACAAGAGCGCGTTGTTGCGCATTCCGATGAGCGCTTCCCGCTCCGCGCGCAGACAAAGTAACGGTGCCCTGCTTCACAAGATCAGTTTGATTGTGACTGCAATCGCATCTACTGTCTGCATCGTTCCGAATAGTAGAACGACGTTCCGAACTGCGAGGCCGCTATGACCCACTCCGCCGCTGTCACCACCGACGAGAACCGTCGATCCGTCTTGGGGCGCGCATTCGACATTCTCGAGTGCTTCACCGACGCCGAGCCGGAGCAGACGATCGGGTCGCTGTGCGCGGCCACCGGCCTCCCGCCGGCGACCGTCCACCGCATGCTGGCCAGCCTCGTGGAGTGGGGAGCCGTCGAGCGTGCGGCACGCGGGAAGTACCGCCTGGGTATGCGCCTGTGGCGTCTCGGGTGGGGTGTCCCCGGTGCGCGGACCCTCAAGGACGTCGCACGTCCGCACCTGGTCGACCTGCACACCAGCACGCGAGAGGCCGTGGCCCTGGCCTCCCGCGACGGGGGCAGCATCGTGCTGGCCGATGTCATTGCCGGCAGCTCCACTCGCACGGGTCGGATCCTTCCCCGGCGCCTGGACCTCGTGAACTCGGCGCCCGGATCGGTCTTCATGGCCTACATGTCCCCGGACGAGGTGTCGGAGCTGACCGCCCACACCCAGCACGACCACAACGACGCCTTCCGCCTGCGGCAGGAACTGTGCGAGATCCGGCGCACCGGCGCAGCCGTCGTCCAGAGCGCCGACGGTATGTACTGGATCGCGTCGCCGGTCTTCGCGAAGCCCCGGGAGGTGCGGTCGGTCGTGTGCATCGCGGTGCATCGTCCTCGGTTCAACATCGGTGCGCTGGTCCATGCCGTGGTCGACACGGCGCGCGCCGTCAGTGACGGTCTGCCTCCTTCTCTCCGTTCGGTGGGCTGAGGTGTCCGTTCTCGACAAGGCCGTGCAGCTCGTCGACACCCTCGGTCGCGCTCCCGGGCCGATGCGTCTCGGGGCGCTCGCCGAGGAGATCTCCATCCCCAAGTCGTCGGCGCACCGGCTCCTCGTCGAACTCGCACGCCACGGACTGGTCCGTAGATGCGGCGACGGCGAGTACACGATGGGGTACCGGCTGGTCGAGTGGGGGAGACTCGCCGACCGGTCCGTCGGAATCCGCGACATCGCCGCACCCGTGATGGCGACCTTGCGCGACCAGGTCCGCGAGAGCGTGCACCTCTACGTCCGCGACGGTGACTCGCGTGTCTGCGTCCATGCCGTGGAGGGCCCGCACGCGCTGCGCCCGGTGGTAGTCCTGGGCAGGGCGTTGCCATTGGGCTACGGGGCGGCGGGGAAGTTGCTCCTCGCCTATGCCGACGACGCGACCGTCCGCAGAGTGACTCAACAGTTCCCGGTGCACCGCAACAGAACTCTGCCCACGTCCGATGATCTCGCGACGATCCGGGCAGGAGGGTGGTCCGTGTCCGTCGACGAGATGGAAGACGGACTCACCTCTCTCGCCGCGCCGATCTCCGCACCGGGTGGGGGAGTACCAGCGGCGCTGGCCATCGCCGGCGCCACCACCAGGATCGCGCCGGAGAGATACGACGAGGTGCGCGGCCTCGTCGTCGATGCCTGCCGCGAGATCGCCTTGTGCAGTTCCTGAATGGTGTCGCCGGCACAGGTTTCGGCAATCTCTCGAAATGTGCCGCATATCGGAACGATCCGATGGAAGGGCTTCGGCAGGGATGTGACGCTCCTTACCAAGAGCCGCGCACCTCTTCTTGCGGCACACAAGCTGAGACGAAAGGGGCAGTCATGCCAGCCCACCTCTCGGAGGCCGAAACCAGCCGGTACATCGACACTCCCCACGGGAAGATCCACCTGCATCAGGCCGGTGCGGGACATCCGATCGTGATGCTGCACGGCAGCGGCCCGGGGGCCACCGGATGGAGCAACTTCAACCCCAACATGGCGCAGCTCGCCGAGGACTTCCAGGTCATCGCGCCGGACATGCCGGGCTGGGGCAAATCCGATTCCGTCACCTACGAGGATCGCGACCACGTCACCTCCGCGATCCACCTGCTCGACGCCCTCGGAATCGAGAAGGCCGCTTTCGTCGGCAACTCGATGGGCGGCGCCACCTCGCTGAAGGTTGCTGCGCGCCATCCCGATCGCGTGTCGCACGTCGTCTCGATGGGCGCAGGTGCCCCGGGCCCGCGCATCTTCAGCCCCGGCAACGGACCCTCGGAAGGTCTCAAGGTTCTGCACCGCGGCTACCTCGATCCGTCGCCGGAGACGATGCGCGCGCTGGTCGACATCATGACCTTCGACAAGGAGTTCGCGACCGAGGAGCTGGTTCTGCAGCGCTCGGAGAACGCCCGCGCACGTCAGGACCACCTCGACAACTTCGCTGCCGGCCTGGGTCGCCCCCGCCGCGGTGAGGCGTCGATGGACGAGATCGCGTCGATCAAGGCTCCCACGCTGGTCATCCACGGTCGCGACGACCGAGTGGTGCACTTCGAAGCCGGCCTCCGCCTGGTGTCGATGATCTCCGACTCGCGTCTGCTGCTCCTCAACCGGTGCGGCCACTGGGCGCAGCTCGAGCACGCCGACGAATTCAACCGCGTTGTGCGCGATTTCATCCTCAACACCGCCCCGAACGCCTGAGACCGGAGAGACAACGATGAGCGAACTGGTGCAGCGGGTCGAGGAACTCGCCGACTTCTTCGAATCCCAGGCCGAGGAATCCGACAAGATCGGTCACCTCACCGAACCCACCCACAAGACTCTCCGTGAGGTCGGCATCGTCCGCGCCTTGCAGCCCAAGGACTTCGGCGGATCGGAACTCCACCCGCGCGAGTTCTTCGAGGCCGTGCTGGCGGTGGGAAGCCGCTACGCGTCGGCCGGATGGGTCTCGTCGGTCGTGGGCGTCCACTCCTTCGAACTGGCGCAGGGAACGCGTCAGGTCCAGGAGGAGATCTGGGGCGAGGATCCCGACACCTGGGTGGCCTCGCCGTACGCTCCCATCGGGCGGGCACGTCGCACCGAGGGCGGTTGGATCTTCTCGGGCCGCTGGCCGTTCTCGTCGGGCACCGACCTGTGCGACTGGGTCGTCCTCGGCGGCATGCTCACCGACGACGACGGCAATGTCCGTCCGGACGGTCTGCGTCACTTCATCATTCCCCGCAAGGACTACACGATCCTCCACGACTCGTGGGACGTCGTCGGCCTCAAGGGCACGGGTAGCAAGGACGTCGTGATCGACGGCGCCTTCGTGCCCGACCACCGGCTCATCGACCCCGAGGATCTCGGATCCGGAGCAGCCGCAAGCCAGGCAGGCCGCGGCGACGTGGCGCTGTACCGGATGCCGTTCCACTCGATGTTCAGCGGGGCCATCACCGCCGGCACCCTCGCTGCCGCCGAAGGCGCTCTCGCACACTGGATCAATTACACGCGGACCCGCGTGTCGGCGCGCGGCGTCACCGCTGCGACCGACCCGCGTCAGCTGCACGCACTCGGCGAAGCGGCATCGGACCTGCAGGCCAGCCGCATGCAGTTCCTCGCCGACATCGACCGCCTGTACGAGGTGGCGCAGTCGGGCAAGCCGATCGACATCGCTCTGCGGGCCGAGGTGCGACGCAATCAGGCACGCGTGTCCCGACGCGCGGGTGCCGCCGTGGACAAGCTCGTCTCCCACGCGGGCGGCTCCGCGATGCGCATGGACAACCCGATCCAGCGGTTCTGGCGCGACATGCACATCGCCCTCGGGCACGGCGCGAACGTCGCCGAGCCGATCTACGAGGCCGCGGGCACCGTCACCTTCGGTGGCGAACCCCCCAAGAACGTCCGGATGTGACGAAGCGGGGGACGGTGCGCACCGTCCCCCGCCTCGAGAAAAGTTCAGATCTGTGAGCTCGCGTTCCGACCGCGAGCAGCCGAGATATCCGCTGCGGCACGACGAACGAGCATCTCGGTCCGGTCCCACCGGACACCCGCGGTCGGTCCGGACACCGACACGGCCGCTTCGATCGTCCCGTGAACGATGATCGGGGCAGCGACGCAGACGAGTTCGCGCGAGAGCTCTTGACGGTTGTAGGCGACGCCCGATTCCCTGATCCGTTTCAGCTCGGACATGAAACGACGAGGGTCGGTGATCGAATGCGGCGTGAAACGAGGCAGACCGGCGTCGAGCGCGGTACGGACGCCCTCGGAATCGCCGAAAGCGAGAAGTGCCTTGCCGAGTGCCGTGCAGGATGCGGGATGGCGTTGGCCCGGCATCGTGAGAACCACAGGGTTGTTCGGGCCCTGGACCTTCTCGACATGCAGGATCTCGGGACCGTCGAGGACAGCGAGATGAGCCGTGAGACCGGTAGCCGTGTGGAGGTGACTGAGGAAATGACTTGCCGTGTCGCGCAGACCGTTCGGACGACACATGCTGTAACGTGCGCCGAGTTCGAAGCAGGACAGTCCGAGCCGGTATTTCGTACCGTTGCGGGCGACGAAACCGGACTGTTCGAGCTCGGCGAGCAGACGGAAGGCCGTCGACTTCGGCACATCGGCGCGACGCGCGAGTTCGCTCAGACTCATGTCGGCGCGTGCCTTGCGGAACGCGTCGAGCAACTGCAGGGCCTTCGCCACCGACGTCATCTGGCGGCCGGCCCGCTCCTCGCGGGCCCCGTTCGGGGTGTCGTCGAGAACGGTCAACGGTTCCTCCACTCAGCGATGGACACGATCGAATCGCTTGCCATGCGGTCCACGTTAAGGGGCGGCCCACCCGGATTTCGTGGTTGCAATCACCCAATGGAATTTCGGTTCCCCCGCCGCCCCGGCCCTGGCAGATTCAGCAGCATTCGTTGCGGTGCTGCCGGTGCCGACCGGGCCTGATGTCGACGAACGGACGAGCAGTCCCGCCCCCTCGACGCCCGTTCCCCACCTGTACAGCGACTTCTTCCCAAGGAGCCCCATGAACATCACGAACTTCCCGCGCCCGCTCAAGGTGCTGGCCCTCGGTGCACTGGCCTCGCTCGCGCTGACTGCGTGCGGCGGATCCAGCGACGCCGACACCGCCGGCGACGGCACCGTGCGCGTCGCCGTGTTCCCGAGCTTCAACGCCCTCGGACCGCGCACCGCCGACCTCGAAGGAGTCTTCGACAAGCACGGCCTCGACGTCGAGCTCGTCACCGTCGCGACGCCCGGCGAGGCCACCCCTCAGCTGCTCGGCGGGAAGATCGACTTCGCCCTCATGGACATGGTCAGCCCGATCATCGCCAAGACCGAAGGCGTCGACCTCGTGATGGTCGCTCCGGGAGCCGTGGGAGCCGCCGCGAAGGACGACGGATTGACCAGCGGCCGCTTCTGGGTCCGGGCGGACAGCCCGATCCAGAGCGTCGCCGACCTCGAGAACGCCACCTTCGGCATCCCGCAGACCAAGGGCCAGCTGTGGCTCGACGTGCGTGAGGCCATCGACAATGCCGGTGGCGACTCCTCGAAGACCGAGTTCGTCGAGGTGCCCAACACCCTCGCCGCGCTCCGCTCCGGCAGCGTCGACGTCGTCACCACCGCGGAGCCCTCGGGCACCGCCACCCTCAACGATCCGGATCTGCGCGTCCTCGACCACTTCGTCAACGCCGGCGGCGACCTGTCGTACGCCTACGTCACCACCCCGCGCTACGCCGCCGAGAACGCCGAGAACGTCGAGAAGTTCCGCGACGCGGTCGTCGAGGCCAACACCATGCTCGCCGAGCAGGACGGTCTCGCCGCCGAGGTCGCCGCGACCTACATCGAGGTCGATCCCGCGATCCTGTCGCAGGCCATCTACCCGAAGTTCCCGACGACCCCGATCACCGAGGACAACATCGACTCCACTCTCGACCGGATGGTCCGTTACGGCCTGGTCCAGGAGGCGGACGCTCCCGCTCCCGGCGACATGATCGTGGGTGGCTGACATGAGCCCCACCGCCACCGCGAATGCGCCCGGGGCAACTCGGGAGGTGACCCCACCACGCCCCGCCGGTTCGATCGGACGTGCCGCAGCGCGCAAGCGCAAGACGATGTCCGCGCGGCTCACCTCCGCTGCCGGCAAGCTCGTCGCCCTCGCGATCGTCGTCGTCGCCTGGCACGTGTTCGTCACCGGACCGGGCAAGGCCTCGGGCATCCCGACACCGCTCCAGCTGATCGAGACCGGCGCAGACCTCGTCGTCACCGGCCAGTACTGGGACGCCGTCGGCAACACCCTGCTGACCGCCCTGATCGGCTTCGGGCTCTCCGTGCTGATCGGCGTTCCGCTCGGTTTGGTCAACGGCACCTACCGCAAGGTCGAGCAGAGCACCTCGTTCGTCGTCGACTTCGGACGCACGATCCCGGGTGTCGCGATCCTGCCGCTGGTGCTGCTGTTGTTCGGCGGCACTCGCACCATGGCCGTCGTCCTGGTGATGTTCAGCGCCGTCTGGCCGATCCTCGTCCAGTCGACCTACGCGGCGCAGCAGCTGTCGTCGCAGATGAAGCAGGTGGCTCGGGCTTTCCGCCTGTCGCCGACGAGCCGGATCCGGGACATCTACCTCCCGTCGTCGATGCCGTTCCTCATGACGGGCCTGCGTATCGCCGCGACCATCAGCCTTCTGATCACGATCTCCGCGGAGTTCCTCGGTGGTGCGGACGGCATCGGCCAGCGTCTCTATCAAGCGCTGACCGTCGACGACACCCAGCGGATGTTCGTCTACGTGTTCACCGCCGGTGTACTCGGTATCTGCCTGAACCGTCTTCTCGTTCTCGCGCAGAGCCGCGTGCTGTGGTGGCACCCGTCCGAAAGGGTGAACAAGCCGTGACCGTCGTACGCCGCCTCGCATGGGAGCTGTGGCTCCCCGCCCTGCTCATCGCACTGTGGGCGATCTTCAGCGCCACCAGCACCGACCCCTACTTCCCACCGCTGTCGGAGATCCTCGACAAGTTCGCCGACGTGTGGTTCTTCGAGGGCATCCGCACCGAGATCTGGCCGAGCCTGCAGCGACTGTTCGTGGGCTTCGCACTCGCCTGCGTCGCCGGTGTCGGCCTCGGCCTGGCGCTCGGCGTCATGACCCGCGTCGACAACGCGGTGCGCCCCATCGTCGAATTCCTCCGCGCCACACCGGGCGTCGCGATCCTTCCCGTGATGATCCTGCTGCTCGGCCTTGGCGACTCGATGAAGATCGCCATCATCGCCCTCGTCGCGACCTGGCCGATTCTGCTCAACACCATCGACGGTGTCCGCTCCGTCGAACCCGTCCTGCACCAGGTCACCGCCAGCTACCGCATCACGCTCGCGGACCGGATCCGCTTCGTGATCCTGCCCGCCGCGTCGCCGCAGATCTTCGCGGGCGCACGCACCGCACTGGCGATCTCCATCGTCGCGATGGTCGTCGCCGAGATGGTCGGTACCCCCGGCGGCATCGGCTACTACATCCTCGACGCACAACGTGGATTCAAGATCACCTCGATGTGGGCGGGAATCATCGCGCTGGGGATCCTCGGCTACCTGCTCAACAAGCTCTTCGCGCTCGTCGAACGTCGCGTGCTGGCCTGGCATGCGGGCATGACCGCGCACAACCGTGGAGGCAAATGATGACCACTACCGAAGCGACCAAGCCCGAGACCCGCACGGGTACGGTGCTCGAAGTACGCGGTCTCGGACACAGCTACGGCGGACCGCAGATCTTCGAAGGACTCGACTTCACCGTCGGCAAGGGTGAATTCGTGTGCATCGTCGGCCCGTCCGGCGTGGGCAAGAGCACGCTCCTGCAGTGCCTGACGGGACTCCTGCGACCAAGCCAGGGTGACATCCTCTTCGAGGGCAAGCCGGTCACCGAACCCCCGGAGGGCCTCGCGATCGTCTTCCAGGACTACAGCCGGTCGCTGATGCCGTGGCTGTCGGTCATCGACAACGTCGCACTGCCGCTGCGCTCGGCCGGCGTCAAGAAGGCCGAACGCCTCGCACAAGCCCGTCAGGCGCTCGTCGAGGTCGGCCTGAGCGACGTCGCCCAGGCGTATCCGTGGCAGCTGTCCGGCGGCATGCAGCAGCGCGTCGCCATCGCGCGTGCCCTCGCATCGAACCCGCGGGCGATCATCATGGACGAGCCGTTCGCCTCCGTCGACGCACAGACCCGTGCCGACCTCGAAGATCTCGTGCTGCGCGTCCGCGACCATCTCGGACTGACGGTCATGTTGGTCACCCACGACATCGACGAGGCCGTCTACCTCGCCGACACCGTGCTCGCACTGTCCGGCCGTCCCGCGCGTGTCACCGCGATGCTCCCGATCGACCTGCCGCAGCCCCGCGACCAGCTGTCGACGAAGGCACTGCCGGAATTCGCCGACCTGCGCGCCGAGGTCTACACCCTCATCCGCAACCCGGCGACCGCGTAGGGGAGAGGTCATGCAGATCCACGGCACGATCGACCCCGCGCGCTTCCGCCAGACCCTCGGGCACTATCCGACGGGCGTCGCGGTCATCACCGCGATCGACGCCGACGGGCAGCCCGTGGGCATGGTGGTCGGTTCGTTCACCTCGGTGTCGCTGGACCCACCGATCGTGGCGTACCTGCCCACACGCGAGTCGCGCACCTACGCGCGGCTCCGCACGAGCAGCCACTTCTGCGTCAACGTCCTTGCCGCCGACCAGCGCGAACTCTGCGGACGGTTCGCCGCCCGCGGCGACGACAAGTTCGCGGGGGTCGAGTGGACGCCGGCGCCGTCGGGAGCCCCCATCCTCGACGGAGCCGTCACCTGGATCGACTGCGAGGTCGCCGACGAACTCGAAGGTGGCGATCACTTCATCGTCATGGGTCGCGTGCAGGACCTCGACGTGGCCCGCCCGACCCTGCCGCTGCTGTTCTTCCAGGGCGGATACGGCAGATTCTCCCTCCCGACCTCCGTCGCACCCGCCGACCCGGAGCTCATCCGGGGCGTGCGCATGGCAGAGGCGGCCCGCGACGGACTCGAGGCGCTCGCCGCCGGCGTCGGCGCGGACTGCGGTGTGCTCGCCCGCGTCGGCGACGAAGCGGTCTTCGTGATGACCGAGAACCACTCCGGTGATCCCGACGCTGTGGAGATCGGACAGCGGATCCCCCTGATCCCGCCGCTCGGCACCGTCTTCCACAGCCAGGCCTCCGACGACGAAGTGCAGCAGTGGCTCGGCCGGGCCGGAAGGAACGACGACACAGCAGCTTTCGTCTCGAATCTCGAGAAGGTTCGTGAACGCGGCTACTCGATGTCGCTCATGCCCGAGACGGAACTCGCTCGCGTGTCGGTGATGAACGACTACTCGGGGTGTGATGTCCTACCCGAGCACGACCGTCGGATGAAGCAGATGATCTCCGGCACGGCGTCGCTGTACGAACCCGACATCGAACCCGACGGCACGTACGACCTGCACTCGGTCGTCGTCCCCGTCCCCGACCCCGAGGGACGCACCCGCATCGCACTGCGACTGTCCCGGCTTCCGCGCGCCGCGTCCGGTGACCAGGTGCTGCGTTGGATCGACGATCTGCGATCCGTCGCCGCCGACACCGCCGAAGCTCTCGCCGCGCGCACCCCATCGACCAAGGAGAAATGATGAACGCTCGAGTCAGGGCACTGGGATATGCGGTCGTCCGCGCGAAGGACCTCGACGAGTGGGTCGCCTTCGGTTCCGAACTCCTCGGCCTGCAGGTCGCCCACCGCGACGACGACCGGATGCTGATGCGGATGGACGAGTACGCCTACCGCCTCGACGTGCGCCGCTCCGACGAACCGGGCGTCACCGCGCTCGGCTGGGACGTCGGTGGACCGGAAGCGCTCGAGGAGCTGTCCAAGCGCCTTGTCGACGCCGGCTATCACGTCGAGTCGGTGGATTCCTCGGTGATCGAGGAGCGGCAGGTCATGGATCTCGTCCGCTTCCGCGACCCCGAGGACGTCATCGACCACGAGTTGTTCTGGGGTCTGCGCAATGCCATCGACAAGTTCGTCTCGCCCACGGGCGCGAAGTTCGTCGCGAGCGACCTCGGTTTCGGGCACGCCTTCCAGGCGCTGCACGGCGATGCGAAGGTCTACGACCGTCTGTTCCGGGACATCCTCGGTTTCCGGCTCAGTGACCACATCGACATGCCGGGCTCGGTGGGTACCTTCCTCCACTGCAACCCGCGCCATCACTCGTTCGCGTTCGCCCATGCGCCGCACCGGAATCAGGGCATCGGGCACCTGATGTTCGAGATCGACGACCTCGATCTGCTGGGTCGCCAGTGGGACAAGGTGGAGGACAGCGACATCCCGATCCTCTCCACCCTCGGCAAGCACACGAACGACAAGATGATTTCGTTCTACGTCCGCAGCCCTTCGGGTTTCGGCATCGAGTACGGCGTCGGCGGCATTCTCATCGACGACGAGAACTGGCTCCCCACCCGATACGGCTCCGCCCACTACTGGGGCCACCGCCGCCCACAGGGGTAGTACGCGGCTCTGTGCAGTCATAGGAGCGCGGAATGGTCATCGGTGCGCGTTAGTGCGCGCGCGGGTGACCATTTCGCGCTTCGCTGTCAGGGTCGGTGGCGGCGCAGGGGGCATCTTCTCACTGCATCCGCTCGCGAAATTGCCGATTGCACGCGCCGCACGGAAGTTGTCAACCTGTCTGAGACAGAACAGGTGTGTTGATTCCCGTCGGTTGCGGTAACGCCGGCGCTGCCGGTCGACGACGGAACCGCTGCGGATACTTTTCGTGGATCCGGTCGAGACGCTCCTGCCGACGTCGGTGTTCCTCGGCGGCACTGCCGAGAAACACCGACACCGGCGTATAACGTCCCAGCCCGCCGTGCCGGTGCTCGAGCGCATACCGGTTCATGAAGTCCTCGGTCCACCGCCGAGCATGATCGATATCATCGAAACGATCCGGACAGGTCAGGTCGTACTTGATGGTCTTGAACAGAGACTCCGAGAACGGATTGTCGTCACTGACCCGTGGACGAGAGAACGACGACACGACCCCCGCCCCGGCGAGGGCATCGAGCAACAACCCCGACCGCATCGATGCCCCGTTGTCGGCGTGCAGCACGCCCGGCGCCCCGAACGCGGTGAACGCTTCGGTGAACATTTCCACCGCTTTTGCCTTGTCCTCGTGGTACTCGATACGCCACGCCACCGGAAACCGTGAGTACACATCGATCGCCAGATACAACCGAAACAGGTCCTGCGTGCGGGGCCCCTTGAGCGTGGTGATGTCCCACGACCACAGGTCCCCGACGTCGAGGGCCTCGACGACCGGTGTGCGCCGCGACGTCGACGGTCCTCCGGTGCGGCTGCGGCGCCGGTCCCCGGTGAGCTTCTCGGCCCGGGCCACCCGATAGAATGTGACCTCCGAGCAGTCCACCAATCCGTCGTCGAATGAACGCCAATAGATTTGACACACAGACTGATCCGCGTTCTCCTCGGCGAGGATCAACGCGATGATGGTGTCCTTTTCGGCTGGCGACAGCGCCGCTGGTTGCTGCCGCTGTCGCTGCGGGATCGGATCGGTGACCGGCTGATAGTGCCGGTAGTGGTGGGCCCGCCGGTAGTAGCTCGACCGAGCGATTCCCACGAGCGCGCACCCCCGGGTGACGGACGTTCCCGCCTCGGTCAATTCGGTGACGATGTCGGTCAGGACAATGTTCTGCGCTCGAGCCACAGCGCGTACTCGCGTGCGCTCATCAATGCCGGCGGGATCTCGGTGGTCTCGTCGGTCGAGGTCTTGTGGATCCCCTGCAAGAGCTCGAATGCTTTTCCCAGGATCTCCACGGCGGCGTCGCTCTGGGCGACCTTGTCGCGGAGGCGTTCGTTTTCGCGGCGGAGTTTGGCAAGCTCCGCGCGGTCTCGACTATCCAATCGGTCCCTCGCTTTGTCTGCTGCTTCGACCATCGACTTCTGCAAGTGTCCCTCATCGCGGGCCTGCAGCCAGCGGCGGACGGTGCCTTCGGCGAGATTGTTCTCGCGCAGCAGTCGGGTCTTGGCTCCGCGTTCGACGCAGGTGTCCCATCGGCGCAAGAACTCGATCTTGTAGGCCATGGAGAACGCGCGGTGGCCTTGTCGGGTTCGTCCTACGGGGAGGGTGATGAGGTCGGACATCTGTTACTCCGATCCCCGCGTTGGTTGTCAGGATGTCTCACGACCATCCTGACAACCAACGCGCAACCGTAGCGAATGGCGAACCGGTGAGCGGATGGAAGTCGCATCGGCTGTTCCCCTTACCCAGTCGACCCCCGATCGATTGTCGGCCGGACGCCAACGCTACTGCTCGAGCGCGCGAAGTGGTCAAAGGTGCGCGTTATTGCGCTGGTGACCGTTTCGCGCTTCGCTGCCGGGGTCGGTGATGGCACTGGGCATCTTCTCACTGCATCCGCTCGCGAAATTGCCATTCGCACCTGTCGTAACTGTAGCGAATGACGAACCGGCGAGCGGATGGAAGTCGTATCAGTTGTTCCCCTTGCCTGTTCGACCCCGATCGGTTGTCGGCCGGATGCCAACACAACTGCTCGAGCGCGTGAAGTGGTCAGGAGTGCGCGTTATTGCGCGCTCTGATGACCATTTCCCGCTTCGCTGTCAGGGTCGGTGGCGGCGAGTTGGCGTGCCCAGTCGGATTCGGTGTCGAGGAAGGCTTCTCCGCCGCTGGCGAAGGCGTCGCGGAGGTGGGTGAGAGCGTCGATGAACTGCTCGACGCGTTCTCTGGCCGACTCCGGTGTGCCTGCGGCTTTGCGTCGATAACCTGCGGCCAACTGTTGAGCGGAGTCGAAGTCGCCGAAACCATCAACGAACAAGAGGCCTTCGGCGGAGAGTCTCGACTTGTCGAATTCGGTGAGCATCACGTTACATATGCGCACGATTTCGTCGAGGACGTCAGTTTCCAGTCTCACGAACTCGGACACGGCACCTCCGTAGTCAGAAGTCTAGATATCGAGCAGAGGCTCGATCGAAGAAACGAGACCATCCATGCCGAAGCACCATTCGGTCTCTGGCACGGGGCCTGGATGGTCCTTGTTGTAAGTTCTGATGAGACTCACGATTCCGAAGTTCGACTGTAGGACGTACGTGCACGTGCCGTTGGAGGCCGGGTCCATTTCGAGTAACGCACGGCGTCCGTTGATAGTGGTTTCGGTCGCTACGGCGCCTTTCTTTGCGAGTTCTTCGTCGAGGGTCACATTCCCGGACAGGATGCTGAGGCTATAGCCTCGCCGGACTCCGGGAACGAGGTCATCCTTCCTGTATGTACAACCGAGGAAGGTGTGGGTGCCCATCGGGTAATCCGCGACTTCCTTCTTCGCTGCGTCATACCCCGCCGCGTTCATGACGTCGTCAGGGATGTCGTAGCAAGGGTCGAAGGTGACTGGCGGTCGACCGGAGTCGTCGGTGATGCGCGGGGTGCGCGTCGTCGACGTCGGGGTCTCGTCTCCTGCGGCGTCGTCCGCAACGCTCGGACTGCACGCCGTCGCCACTGCCGCGACTGTTGCGAGCGCGACCATTCCCCACCTGCCCATGCGACCCCCCGATCGATTGTCGGGCAGACGCTAACACAGAGTGCGCCGGTGGTGAGGAGACGTCGCCGACGGCGCCACCATCTACACGAATGCCCCCGACTCTTGCGGAGTCGGGGGCATTCGCTGGGATCATTTGCTCGCTACGAAGCGATGGCGTAGTTGAAGCCGCCAGAGCGATCGCGACTTTCCTCCCGCGCAACCAGAGTCCGGTTGGGCGGGGCGCCGGTGCTTCCCGAGAAGAGCGGGTAGGACACCGAGTAGATCGCCGCGTATACGTAGTGCGAGTGATCGTTGGCAATCGAGGACCAGACATACGAATCGGACTCGATGCCGACCTCGATCGCCCCGCAGTAGACCTTCCCGTCGAAGTCGGGCAGGCTGACGATCTTCTCGACCATGCCGTAGCGGTCGTAGTAGGTGACTTCGTTGTTGTGCTGGTTAGCGCTGCAGAACACGTACTCGACCGCGCTGCCGGAAATCGTCGCTGCCTGAGCTGCAGGTGCAGTGAGCACGACAGTACCCGTGGCGAGAGTTGCCGCAGCAGCGAGCGTTCCGATGAACTTCTTCATTGAATCCAATCCTTGTGTGAATGCTGCCGATCGAGCGCACCCCGCCCAGGATGTGGGCTGCAGTCCGTATGCGGACGGGGCGGGAGGGCGGTGACGTGGCGGCTTATGGCCGCGGGTCATCGACTCCTCCACGAGATCGCGCTTCCGAACACAGAGGGCTGCGCACTGAAATCCGTCCTCGTCGACTCGGGGGCAGGCCGGGGATGAGGCGGCCGCGAGCCGGCGGGCAGGTTCAATGCAATGGCCGTTCTGTATGGAATGACCGTATGGGTGTCGTGCCTGCTGCCACCCGCGTTACACACAGCCCCCGACCGAGAGCGCGAAACGGTCATCGGAGCGCGCAACAACGCGCACCGACGACCAATTCGCGCGCTGCTGCCGAGTCAGTCCTGCTCCGACCCGCGCCAGAACTCGGGCAGCTCCGAGTTCAGTCGATCCTTCGCCTGCATGGGCAGCGAGTGCGTCGTGTCGGGGAAGACCAGCACCTCGGCATCGGCGAGTTGCCGTGCCCGAGCTGCTGCTTTCTCACCTCCGACGAGCGAATCACGCTCCGCGATAGCGACATAGGTGGGTATGGCCAAAGCCCTCAGCTCGTCGTCGCTCAACGGTGACGGGGTCGGCAGGGCGGCGGAGAAGTGCTGCGAACCCTCCGAGATCATCGCCGCCATGGCGTCGTCGGAATCGTAGTCGTCGACACCTCCGACCTTCGCGAGTGCCGTATCCCGCCAACTGGTCGGGAGGCCCGGCAGTGTCGACACAGACGCCCAGAACAACATTCGGGCAGGGGGATAGCCGAAGGTGAACACCGGCTCGAGCAATGTCAGAGACCGGACCTTCTCGGGGAACTGCTTCGCGTAGGACGCCGCGCTTGCCCCGCCGAAGGAATGTCCGACGACATGCGCAGTCTCCACGCCGAGCCCTGAGAGCACGTCGTCGATCCACAGCGCCTGGTCGTCGGTAGAGGTCAACGGTGCGGCCTGGACAGACAGTCCTGCGTCGCCGAGGGCATCGAACGCGAGAACTCGGTGCTCGGGAAGGAAGCCAGGAAGGTTCTCGCCCCACATCGGCACACCCGACGCGCGGCCCGGGACGAGAACGACGGGCACGGAGTCGGCCGTCCGAGGCGACGTCCATTCGTAGACGCGGACCGTGCCGAACCGGGTGGGGACGTCGTGAACCTCGGAAGGTGTCGGCAGCGTGGACATCGCTCGCTCATAGGCGGCGACGTAACTGTCCCGACCGTCGGCGCTGCGGAAGTGGCCGACGCCCGGCGCGCCGAAGAAGAACTGGTAGGCGGCGACCAGGCCAACGACTGCGAGTACCGCGACCACTACGAGACCGGCGCGCCGAAGAACTCTCCTCGATCGAATGTGCTGGGTCATCGGGACCCCCGATTGTCGACGTTGCAATATGTTCATATTGTATCGTGTGATCATGCCGAGAGTCGTCGACCATGCCCAACGCCGTCGGGAGATCGTGTACGCGCTGTGGGCGGTCATCCACGAGCGAGGGATCGACGGCGTGACCTTCCAGGCGGTGGCCGCCGCCGGGGGAGTGTCGATCGGTCGGATCCAGCACTACTTCGATTCCAAGGAACACCTCATCCGCACCGGCGCCGAATACATGGTCGCCGAAGCCGAAAAACGCTACGAACGAGCAGAATCCGATCCGCGGGCGGCCCTCGTCGCCCTTCTCGCTCAACCAGTCCCGACGGACGAGGCCGGACGTCTCGGCGTGTCCGTCTGGTACGCCTATCTCGCCAAGTCCGCGAGCGACCCCTGGATCCGCGCGTTCCTGGAAGAGTCGACACAAGGCACAGCAAAGGAAACCCGACGACTCCTCGAAGAACTGGGCATGCCACCCGAGAAAGCACTCAAAGAAGCCACGCGCCTCGTCGCACTCAGCAACGGCCTCGCACAGTCCGCCCTGCTCGGCGTCACGGAACCGGCCGACGGCATCTCTCTCATCACTGACGAGGTCGACCGCACGACCACCTGACCTTGTGATTGCCGAGCGACGGAACGGGCTACCCATTCGGGTAACCACCGGAAACATCGCAGTCGGGAGGCACGTTCATGAGTGACGACAGTTTCGGCGCACGCGACACCCTGAAGGTCGACGACACCGACTATCGGATCTATCGCATCGACAAGGTCCCGGGCTCGGAGCGGCTGCCCTACAGCCTCAAGGTCCTGCTGGAGAACCTGCTGCGCACCGAGGACGGGCGACTCGTCACCCGGGAGCAGATCGAGGCCGTTGCGGGATGGGATCCGAAGTCGACTCACAACCCGGAGATCCAGTTCTCCCCGGCACGCGTCCTCATGCAGGACTTCACCGGCGTGCCGTGCGTCGTGGACCTCGTCGCGATGCGCGACGCCATGACCCAGCAGGGCGGCGACCCGAAGCGTATCAACCCCCTGATCCCCACCGAGCTGGTCATCGACCACTCGGTGATCGCCGACGTCTTCGGCACCGAGGACGCCTTTCGGATCAACACCGACCTCGAGTTCCAGCGCAACCGCGAACGTTACGAGCTGCTGCGCTGGGCACAGGGAGCATTCGACGATTTCAAGGTCGTTCCGCCCGGCACCGGCATCTGCCATCAGGTGAACCTCGAGTACCTGGCCCGTGTCGTCTTCACACGGGAGGACGAGGAGGGCGGGCTCGTCGCATATCCCGACTCGCTCGTCGGCACCGACTCGCACACCCCCATGATCAACGGTCTCGGCGTCGTCGGCTGGGGCGTCGGCGGCATCGAAGCCGAAGCGGCGATGCTGGGCCAGCCGGCGTCGATGCTGATCCCGCAGGTCGTCGGTTTCAAGCTCACCGGTGAACTGCAGGAGGGCACCACGGCGACCGACCTCGTGCTCACCGTCGCCGAGATGCTCCGCAAGACAGGCGTGGTCGGCAAGTTCGTCGAGTTCTTCGGCCCCGGTGTCGCCAACGTGCCGCTCGCCAACCGCGCGACCATCGGCAACATGAGCCCGGAGTACGGCTCGACGATCTCGATCTTCCCGATCGACGACGCCACCCTCGACTACCTGCGCCTCACCGGTCGCGACGACGAGCAGATCCGCCTCGTCGAGGCGTATGCGAAGGAGCAGGGCCTGTGGCACGACCCGGATCGTGAACCCGACTACAGCGAGGTCGTCGAACTGGATCTGTCGAAGGTCCGGCCGTCCGTCGCCGGCCCGAAGCGACCGCAGGACCGTATCCCCGTCGCCCTCACACCGAAGGCCGTGACGTCGCTGCTCAACGGTGAGGAGGTGCCCGACGTCGTCTCCCGTGTCCAGGATTCGGGTGTCGACGAGGGCGTGCTCGAATCGTTCCCGGCCAGCGACCCGGTGTCGGTGCGCAGCGAGGACTCCCGCGACGAGCCGCGCGACCCGGTGCCCGACGAAGCCGACACCTCGGCTCCGCCGTCGAAGAAGGTTCCGGTGCGCGTCGGGGACGGCGACGAGTTCGAACTCGACAACGGGCATGTGGTGATCGCGGCGATCACGTCGTGCACGAACACGTCGAACCCGTCGGTGATGATCGGTGCGGCGCTGCTCGCCAAGAAGGCCGTCGAGAAGGGGCTGCGGAGCAAGCCGTGGGTGAAGACGTCGCTGGCTCCGGGGTCGCGGATCGTCACCGACTACTACGAACGTTCGGGTCTGACGCCGTACCTCGACAAGCTCGGGTTCAATCTCGTCGGTTACGGCTGCACGACCTGCATCGGCAACTCGGGTCCGCTTCCCGACGAGATCGCGGCCGCGATCGACGAGCACGACATCAACGTCTCGGCCGTCCTGTCGGGCAACCGCAACTTCGAGGGACGCATCCATCCGCAGACGAAGATGAACTTCCTCGCGTCGCCGCCGCTGGTGATCGCCTATGCGCTGGCCGGGTCGATGCTCGTCGACCTCTTCAACGACCCGCTCGGCACCGACTCCGAGGGCAACGACGTCTACCTGCGCGACATCTGGCCCACCACGCAGGAGATTCAGGAGGTCATCGACGACGCGGTGCGCGCGGAGATGTTCGAGACCGGCTACCAGGACGTCTACACGGGCGACGAGACGTGGCGGAATCTCGACGTGCCCGACAGCGAGGTGTTCGAGTGGAAGGACGAGTCGACGTACGTGCGGCGACCTCCCTACTTCGAGGACATGTCGTCGGAGCCCGAACCGCTGAGCGACATCGAGGGTGCGCGGGTACTCGCGCTGCTCGGTGACTCGGTGACCACCGACCACATCTCACCGGCCGGTGCGATCCGACGCGACAGCCCCGCGGGTCGCTACCTGCAGGAGCACGGCGTCGAGCAGGCGGATTTCAACTCCTACGGGTCGCGACGTGGCAACCACGAGGTGATGATCCGCGGCACCTTCGCGAACATCCGGCTGCGCAACCAGTTGGTGCCGGACGTCGAGGGCGGCGTCACCCGCTACCTGCCGAGCGACGAGCAGATGAGCATCTACGACGCCGCGCAGAAGTATGCGGAGGACGGCACGCCGCTGGTCGTGCTCGCGGGCGCGGAGTACGGGTCGGGCTCGTCGCGTGACTGGGCTGCCAAGGGCACACTGCTGCTGGGGGTGCGGGCGGTGATCGCGCAGTCGTACGAGCGCATCCACCGCTCCAACCTCATCGGTATGGGCGTGCTGCCGCTGCAGTTCCCGGAGGGCGAGTCGGCGCAGAGCCTCGGCCTGACGGGGGAGGAAGAATTCACCATCACCGGTCTGGCGGACAGCGACGAGATCCCCGAGACCGTGCACGTGAAGGCGGGGGACACGGAGTTCGACGCGACAGTGCGCATCGACACCCCGGCCGAGGCCGAGTACTTCCAGCACGGCGGAATCCTGAAGTACGTGCTGCGTAAGCAGCTCGCGCAGTAGACGACGACAGACGGGGGCTCGCGGCTACTGCGCCGCGAGTCCTCGTTCTGCTGCGGCGGTGCGCACCGCGTCGATCACGAGTCGCAGCGGGGGCCGTTCCGACGCGATTCCGCGATGGGCGATGGAGATCGTGCGGAAGAGCGGTTCGGTCAACGCCACCACCTCGACTCCGGGCGGGCTCAACGTCAGCCCGAGATCCGAGACGAGCGTGACGCCCAGCCCCGCAGCGACCATCGACAGCGCTGTCGCCTGCTCGCCGACCTCGTGATTGATCCTGGGCTCGAACCCCGCGCGCTGACACGCGAGGCTTACCGCGCGACCGAAGTGCGACTTCGGGCCGGCGAGCACCCACGGATGTTCGGCGAGGTCGGCGAGCGCGATGGTGCCCGCCGGCACCGTCCCGGGCGGCACCGCGGCGTGTAATCGCTCGACCGCGATCACCACCTTGGTCAGCTCCGGATCCCACAACATCGGGTAGCCGGAGTATTCGATGACGAACGAGAAGTCCAGCGAACCGTCGCGCACGGCGCCGGCGGTCTCCTCGGGGGCGAGCTCTCTCGTGCGGACCTCGATGCCGGGGTGCTCGTCGGCCAACAACGCCAGCGCACTGGGGATCAGAGTGGATGCGACGGAGGCCCACACACCGGCGGTCAGGCGCGCGCTGACCCCGTCGCGGGTCTGTTCGAGCGCGGTCGTCGCCCGCTCCACCGACTGCAGGATCTCCTCGGCATGTTCGGCGAGCAGCACGCCCGCCTCCGTCAATTGGACCCGACGTCCCCGGCGCTCGAAAAGCTTTGCGCCCACGTCCCGTTCGAGCTGGGTGAGCTGTTGCGAGACCGCCGAGGTGGTGTAGTGCAGGGCGAGCGCGGCGGCCGTGACGGTACCTCGGCGATGCAGTTCTCGAAGCATCCGTAATCGGCGCAGGGACAACTCCATGCCGTCAGCGTAGGGCGCGTCCGGGGACCTGCAACCGCTGTGAGCTCGCGTTGTGTAGAAATCGTGAACTCTCACCTTCGAGTTTCGTAACTGGACGCCCCGCGCTGGCCCCGGGCACGCTGGCGTCACCGGCCGAATCGACGTAACGACGGCTCTGACGAACGGGGGACCGCATATGACCACCATGGCAGCACGCGTCGACGCGGTGGATACCCGCAGGGACGAACCCTTCATGCGTCTCACCTGGACCGACCCGGTGACAGGTGCGCACGGTTATCTCGTCGTCCACACCCTGGTGGGCGATCTGGCGACCGGCGGCACCCGCATGCGGGCCGGGTGCACGATGTCGGAGGTCGAGGACCTGGCGCGCGGCATGGCCGCGAAGACCGCGGTGTTCGACCTGCCGGTGGGCGGCGCGAAGGGCGGGGTCGACTTCGACCCGAAGGATCCCCGTGCCGTCGATGTGCTGCAGCGCTTCTGCCAGGCGATGCGTCCCTGGTTGAACGCGCACTGGGTCACCGCCGAGGACCTGGGCGTTCCCCAGCACCTCCTCGACGAGGTCTTCGAGCGGCTCGGTCTGCACCAGTCCTTCCACGCCGCGATCAGTCGCGCGGCGGACCCGGCGATCACCCTCGACCGGGTACGCACCTCCCTGAACGCGCCGGTCGACGGCGGCTTCCTGCTGGGCGACGTGATCGGTGGTTACGGCGTCGCGCAGGCCTGCATCGCCACCGCGAACGCATACCGCTGGGCGCCGGCCGAGACCACCGTCGCGATCCAGGGAATCGGCACGATGGGAGGCGGCGCCGCCTGGTACCTGCATGAGGCGGGCATGCGCGTCACCGCGGTCGCCGATGCCGCCGGAACGCTGTATTGCGCTGACGGACTGGACATCCCGAAACTGCTCGACCTCCGCGACGAGTACGGGGAGATCGACCGGTCCCGCGTCCCGTCGCATGTCGAGCAATTGCCGCGCGACGCGGTGATCGGCATTCCCGCCGACGTCTTCGTCCCCGCCGCCATCTCTTACGCCATCACGGCGGAGAACGTCGGCCGGGTCGCCGGACGGGTCGTGATCGAGGCCGCGAACTCCGCGACGACGCCGGACGCCGAAGCCGTGCTCACCGGCCGCGGCATCCCGGTGATCCCGGATTTCGTCGCCAACGCCGGTGCGGTCGCGTGGGCGTGGTGGGTGCTCCTCGGGTGGGTGGGGACCGATCCTGAGGATTCGTTCCAGCGCCTGCGCAGCGAGATGCTGACCAAGATCACGTTGCTGGTCGAGCGGTGGGCGCTCGATCGGGTGCCGCCGCGGCAGACGGCACGCGAACTCGGCGCGACCAACCACGCGCCGACGGCCTCGCGCACGATCATCATCCCCTGACATTCCACCCTCACCCAGTTTCTGCAGGTCAGCGCCTCGAAGGTAAGGATCGGCGGAAACACCGGCGGGCGTCGTCCGGGTCCGGAAACGCGCATGTCGATCAAGACTTCTAAGGTGGACATACCCGTCCCCGTGGACGGGCGGAAGGACGTCCGCAAGGGTGAGTGGAGTGCGCGTGGAGTCAGGCGAGAGCGAACCCGAATTGAGGGATCGCGTGCAGCGCCTGCTTGCCTTCCTGGCCGAGCTCGTCAAGGCCCGCAGCGCGCCCGTCCGAGTCGTCGACAAACACCGTGCCGTGATGTCCCTCGAAGAGGGAAACATCAGGGCCGGCCTGCGGGCCCACGCCGCATCGGGCGACATCGTCCTGCGCGCGCGTCGCGCTCAGCTCGAAGAGCCCCCGCGCCCGCCCGCCGAACTCGAGAAGTACGTGCACGGGGACATCGCGGATTCCGCCGTCGAGCCCGAAGTCGACCCGCAGGCCCTCGGTATCGAGGGGCTCGACGCCTGGCTGACGGAATGGCGGACGTGGGCGGTCGTCGACCGCGAGCGACAGGCCGCCTCGCATCTGTATTCCTTCCTGCAGCGAGCCATGCTCGACCTCGAGGATCAGCCCGAATCGCTGGAGCTCGTCGTCGCGTCGGGTCTGCTGCACCTCTCCGAGGGTGTGGCGGGCGCGCGGGTCCACACGCACCTGATCACCCAAGCCGCGCTCATCGAGCGACAGGGCGACTCCGGCGACCTGGTGGTGCGGTTGAGTCCCAGCGCCGGACCGTCGCTCGAAGACGTCCAGCTCCTCACCGGTCTGGAGGTCTTCGATCCGACGAGTGTCCGTGAGCTGCACGACGCCCTCGTCACCCAGGTCGCGTCGCCTCTCGACCCCGCGGCTCGCGCGTTCCTGAAGAGTTGGGCCGAGCGTGCGCTCACGGTGCCGGTCGACGTCGTCGATCGTGCGGACGAAGCGTCGTCATCGGACGCGTTCGTGACGCCGTCGCCGGTGCTCGTGCTGCGCAAGCGTGGCGCGCATGCGCTCATCGAGTACTACAGCCGCATGACCGAGGCGGCCGCCGACGAGTCGAATCCGGTGCCGCTCGGGCTGGCGCAGCTCGTCGAAGCGATCGAACCGGCCGACCGCGTCGCGTGGCTCGACCGCATCGGCACGCCCTCGACCGAGTTCACTGGCGAGCAGTTGCTGCCGCTGCCCGCGAACGAGGAACAGCGCGACATCATCGACCGGCTCGCCGGCGACAGCGGTGTCGTGGTCGAGGGACCTCCGGGCACGGGCAAGACCCACACCATCGCCAACATCGTCGCGGCGCTACTCGCGCGCGGGCAGCGGGTGCTGGTCACCAGTGAGAAGGCGCAGGCGCTGCGTGTGCTCCGGGAGAAGCTCCCGTCCGAACTGCAGGAACTGTGCGTGGCCGTCACCGACCCGGTGCACGGCGGCACCGTGGAACTCACCCGCAGTGTCAGCGAAATCGCCATCCGCAAGGCGCAATTCAACGTTCGGCGCGCGCAGGAGCGCATCGACGAGCTCACCACGCAACGCAACGACGCCCTGGAGCGTCGCGCGACGCTGATGGAACAGATCCGGCAGGCGCGCGCGGAGGAGACCGGGGTCCACGCCGATGTCGCCGCCGGTTACGAGGGGACGGCCGCGTCGATCGTCCGGCGGGTCCGAGCGTACGAGGCCAAGTACGCATGGTTGCCCGCGCCTCTGCTCACCGACACCTCGCCGCTGACGGTCGACGAACTCGTCACCCTCCACTCTCTGCATCAGCGGTCGAGCGTCGAGCGCGCGCGCCGTCGCCAGCAGCGCTTCCCCGAACTGTCGCTGCCCACCCAGAGGGAACTGCAGTACGCGTGCGCCGCCGTCTCGCAGGCGTCGAGCGGCACCACCAACGGTGAGACGCAGGGACTGTTGCGGATTCTCGAGGGCGCGTCGCTCGAAGCACTCGGCCGCATCCGCGATCTGTGTGAGCAGCTGCAGGGCGCCCTCGAGGACGCGGACCGGCTCGACGCGCGAATCCAGCGCGTCGCCGACGACGTGCTGTCGGGCCGGGCCCAGCACTTGTGGGGGAAGACCGCCGAGCTCGCCCGGCTCGTGCAGGCCGCACAGGAGGCCGACCGGATCGTCGGCGCCGGCTCCGTGGACATCTCGGTGACGGGACGACAGGCCTTCGAGGCGTACGACGCGCTCGCGCGCAAGCTCGAGGCGGGCGACACGTGGCGCAGCGGTTTCACCCGGTTCCGGCGCAGCGACGAGCAATCCGCCGTCGAGGCACTCGGGGAGATCGCGACCGTCGACGGTGTCGCCGCCACCACCGCCCAGACAGCGCGCGTCGTCGCCGAACACCTGCGTGCGCTCGAGGCGATCCGGGTCGCGCGGGTCGTCCTCCGCGACCTCGGTATCGACATCGAACTCGACGAGTCGCGCAGCCGCGCCGTCGGCACCCTCGCGTTCCTCGACCGGGACCGCGCCATCGTCGACAATCTCGTGGCACGGGTGCACGACGTCGAATCGGCACTGCGCGAAGTGCATCCGGGGGCGCCGCGGATCACCAGCATCGAACAGGCGCGGTCCACCGCCGAATCGGCACGGACCATCGCCGCCGCAGGCACCGCCGAAGCGAGCAAGAACTGGCTCGAATCCATCGGCATGTACGTGCGGGGTCAGATCTCCGGGGGAGCGTCGCCCGAAGGACGCGCGCTGGCACGGGCCTTCCAGGAGGCCGACTTCGACGCCATCAATGCGGCCCTGGACGCGTGGGATCGAGCGGCCGGAGAGCAGCGCGAGGAGCTGGAACTCGTCTCCCTGCACGCGCGCCTGACCACCGCGGCACCGGCGCTTGCTCAGGCGCTCGCGGAGAATCCGTTGAGCCTGGCCTGGCCGGCTCGCCTCGCCGACATCGACGAGGCGTGGGCGTGGCGACGTGCGGACGAGTGGGTGCGTCGTTTCCACGAGCGCAGCGACGACGGGCAGTTCGAACGCGACCTCGACGCACTCGAGACGGACATCGCGCGCCTCACGACGGAGCTCGTCGAGGAGAAGGCGTGGAGCGCATGTCTCGACCGCACCACGGCCGAGCAGGTGCAGGCACTCCATTCGTACCGCGATCACATCGCGAGCATCGGTAAGGGCACCGGCCGCTATGCGGAGCGTTATCGGGCGGCGGCACGCGAGGCCATGCAGGTCGCGCAGGGTGCAGTGCCCGCCTGGGTGATGCCGTTGCAGCAGGTCCTGGCTTCGATTCCGCCCGAACAGAATTCGTTCGACGTCGTCATCGTCGACGAAGCGAGCCAGACCGACATCAGCAGCCTGTTTCTGCTGTGGCTGGCGCCGCGCGTGATCGTCGTCGGCGACGACAAGCAGTGTGCACCGAGCGCGGTGTCGCTGGGTGCACTCGACGGGGTGTTCAGCCGTCTCGACTCGTATCTGCCCGACATCCCGAACTACCTGCGCGACAGCTTCACTCCGCGATCGAGCCTGTTCTCGTTGCTGCGGTCGAGGTTCGGCAGCATCGTCCGTTTGCGCGAGCACTTCCGGTCGATGCCGGAGATCATCGCGTGGTCGAGCGACCAGTTCTACGCCGACGACCCGCTCGTGCCCATGCGGCAGTACGGCTCCGATCGTCTGCAGCCGCTGCGCACCACGCTGGTCGAGGACGGCGCCGTCACCGGGCAGAACTCGACGTTGACGAACTACGCCGAGGCACATGCCCTCGTCGACACGCTCGTGAAGTGCGTCGAGGACCCCGCCTACGACGGCAAGACCTTCGGTGTCGTGGTGCTGCAGGGGCAGTTGCAGGTCGACATCATCCAGAACGAACTGCTCGAGCGACTCACCCCGGAGCAGTGGGAGGAACGCAGGCTCCGCGTCGGCACGCCCCCGGATTTCCAGGGCGACGAGCGGAACGTGGTGTTCCTGTCGATGGTCGTGGCGCCCGAACAGAACATCGCGGCGTTGACGCGGACCGAATACCAGCGACGGTTCAATGTGGCGGCGTCGCGTGCCCAGGATCAGCTGTGGTTGTTCCACTCGAGGACCATCGACACGCTGCGTCGCACCGACCTGCGGTACTCGCTGCTCACCCACATGCGGACGACGTCCCCGCGGCCGGCCGAGTCGATGCCCGACGGCGTGACGCGCGACGAGCGGCACAACGCGTTCGACAGTCTCTTCCAGCAGGACGTCTTCCTCGACATCGCCGCCCGCGGCTATCACGTGAACCCGCGGGTCGAGGTGAACGGTCACTTCATCGATCTCGTCGTGACGGGGGCGGCAGGCAAGCTTGCAGTCGCCTGCGACGACGAGCAGTGGCACACCGGCCCCGACCGACAGAACGCCGATCTGGAGCGGGAGCGTGAACTGCACCGCAGCGGCTGGAAATTCTGGCGGGTCCGGGAATCGGAGTACTACCTCGACCCGGTCGCAGCCCTGTCGGGACTCTGGGAGGAGCTGGAGCGCCGCGGAATCACGCCCGGTCGCGTGGATATGCGACCGATCGCAGCGACGGACGTTTACTGAAACAACTCGGTAGCATCGGTTATCGACCGGGAACGTTACAGTGCGTCTTTTCACGCCCTTTCTTCAGCGAAGTGCACGGATTCCTGATATTTATTGATGCGCAACGAGTCTCGTTGCACATAATTCCCCTGTGACAGGAGTCCCTCATGGAAGAACTTCAGGCCCTCATCGACCTGGCGAAGCTGCTCGGCCCGTTCATGGAGCTCATCGGCAGCATCAGCAGCCTCAGCGGCCAGTAATATTCGGGCAGCGAAGAATCCCCGAAGGTGTTGCCTTCGGGGATCTTTCGTGTGTGTCTAGGGAGGTGCCGCTCTCACCGCTCACGTGCACATATGCGACACCTCTCCGCGGCAGGGGCCGCGTCGACGAACTATCTGTACCCGTGAATCGACATACTCCGGTTCGCATTCCTGTGTCGATTCACAAGCAATATCGACGTTCTATCACGGGGTGGGGAAATAAATGTGGAGGAAACTCGATCCGTCGGGTTAAAAATGAGGGTGAATTCGCGTCGTCACCCATCCGACAGTGCGTCGAAGACAGCCGCCACCCGCGATTCGTCTTCGATTCCGAGGATGTCCGCCCAGAAGAACGCCGCCTCGGCGGTGTAGGTGTGGCCGTGGCCGCCCGGTACTTCGGCGGCGAACACCATGTCCAGGGTGACCTGCCAGAAGGTGACGAAGGGAATCCACGACATCCCTTGGTCGATGTCGGCGCCGCGTTCGTCGCGCAGCCAATCGGGGCGGTGCCGAACGAGTTGGGAGGACCACCAGACGATCGGATCGCTGGGGTGCTGCCAGTACACGATGCGGGGAGATTCCCAGTCGCGCAGGCCGTCGAGATCGGTGAGGTCGTCGGGGGTCGCCGCGAATCGTACGTTCTGTCCGCCGTAGATGACCGGAAGAATTTCGCGGCTGCCGGGATCACGCGAATCGGTGATGCGCCGCCACTGCTCCGTGAAATTCGGCGTGCCCACCCACAGTGCGCCATCGGTTCGGGTGATCATGTCCTGCACGCCGGCGAACGCCGATTGGCCTCCGTACGAACCCAGCGACTCGCCGAAGACGAGCAGCTTCGGCCGGGTAGTCGGATCGAGAACACTCCACCTCGCGTACACCGCTTCGAACAGCGCACGACCTGCATTGCGCGGCGAGACCCGGTCGGCGAGAAAGGCCAAGGGGCTGGCCAGGAACGAATACTGCATGGCCGCGATGGCTGAATTGCCGTCGGAAAGGTATTCCAGTGCGGCGGCGACGTCCTGGTTGACCCAGCCGCGGCCGGTCGTCGTGGCCACTGCCAGGTACTCCCGGCCGAAGGCGCCGGTGCGATCGAGTTCGGCGACGACATGCGAGGCGAGTACCTCCATCTCGTCGAACTCGGTGTAGCGGTCGAGGCTGTCCAGGGAGCGGTAACCGGCGTAGACCCGGATCGGCATCATTGCGGGTTCACCGGTCACCGCGGTGATCTCCTCCGGAGACGGACCACCTGCGACGAACGTGCGCCCTTCACGTCCCAGCGAATCCCACCGTTCGAGCGACGCGTCGGAGCCGGATCGCTCCGGCGCCTGCGGCTGCTCGACTCCGTCGGCGGTGCCTTCGTCGACGGCCATCGCCGAGCCGTTGGCGATACGCGCGATCTGGACCGACAGCAGACCCTCGACCGCCCAGAACACGAGGAGCCCCACCAACACGACACTCACGATGCGCGCCAGAGGTGCCGGCAACACGCGGACGACGAGCCCGGTGACCCACTGCGCCACGCGCCGCAGACCACGACCGATCACGAGCAGAAGCAGCGCCACGACCACGGCGACAAGCAGCACACCCGGATAGTCCCAGCTACTGCCGGGTTCCATCCCGACGAGCTCACGGCTGATGTCCTGCCACCACGAACCGAGGACGAGGAAGGTCGGCACCACCACGACGGCGGCCAGCGCGAGCAGATACCAGCCGACCTTCTTCACGGTCGCCGACCAGTTCGTCTCGACGCCGCACTTGCGGACGATCCACGCGAGAAGCACCCCGATGCCGTAACCCGTGATAACGCTGATGCCGGTCGCGACGCCCTGCAGGTACCAGGGGCGTGGAAGCAGGGACAGCGACAGCGACCAGCAGTAGAACAGCAGCGCGACGGCCAGACCGACCGGATGGAACCGTCCCAACCATCGCAAGGTTCTTTCCCTCAACCGAGCCGGGAACGACGGTTCGGGCTCAGGAAGCGCGGGTGGTGTATCGAGGGTCGTGGTCATCGGCGGTCGCTTTCGTCGGAACCCAAGGTGCGCAGGATGGCAGGGCGAGGTGACGGAATGCGAAGCCGTGATGGAGAAGGTAGCAGACGAGCAGGATGCGTGCCGTGTTCGTCTACTCGTCCGCGGTGTTCAATTGTTCGACGGCATCGGCGATGCGCTGGGTGTCGGCGAACGTCCATCCCTCGGGGGACGTCACCGCGGCCCAGCCGTAGGGGATGAGGTCCTCGTAGTTGTGCCCGTGACCGACGGGCGGCGAGGTGCCGACCATGATGTCGGCCGCGACCTGAGCGAAGGTGACGATCGGATACCACCGCATCGACGGTGAGCGATCCGAGCCCGGAGGTTCGGCGAGCCAGTCGGGTCGCTCGAACAGCAGTCCCGGTCCCCACCACACCACCGGATCGGACGCGTGCTGCAGATACAGGATCCGCGGGTCGCTCCACGGTCCGCGCTGGTCTTCGAGCGTCTGAACGTCGGAGGCGAACCGCACCGCGACGCCGTCCTCGTAGACGGGAAGGACCTCGGGGCTGCCGGGATCTCGATGGTCGACGATGCTGCGCCACAGCTGGTTCGAGTTCGGAGGTCCGACGAACAGCGCGCCGTCGATCTTGTTGCGCATGTCGTCGAGGCCGTCGAAGGCCGCCTCGGCGGATTGCGATCCCAGGCTTTCGCCGTAGACCACCAGCTCGGGTCGCTGATCCTCCGGCAGTTCCGACCAGCGTTCGTGGACCCCGTTGATCAGTGCGTTACCGGCGGCCTTGGCAGCGGAACCGTCGACGAGGAAAGAAATCCAGCTCGGCAGGAACGAGTACTGGATCGCGGCGATCGCCGAGTTGCCGTTGTAGATCATCTCGATCGAGTCGGCGGCGAACGGATTCACCCACCCGGTCCCGGTGGTACCGGCGACCACGAGGATCTCGCGTTCCCATGCCTTCGTACGGTCGAGTTCGTCGAGGATCAGCTGCACCTGTTCGTCGGTGGTGCCGTCGGCTTCGAGCCCCGCATACACCCGTATGGGTTCGAGCGCGGGAGTGCGGTTCAGCTCGGTCAGCTGCTCGGCGGTCATCCCGCCTGCGACGAACGTGCGTCCCTGACGACCGAGGCTCTCCCACGACGACGGAGATGCCGGGCTGCCCGACCGCTCGGGAATCCGAGGCTGCTCCACGCCGGGGTCGGTGCTGTTGTTGTCGTCGGCGAACACGATGCGTGCCGCCATAGAACTGCTCGCGAGCAGCACCTGGTCGACGAAGACGACCACCGCGAGCACGAGGATGACCGGCGCGAGGACGCCGGCCGCGGCGACCGGAACGCGCAGGCGGGTCGCGAGGAACTCTGCGAAGCGTCGTCCGACCCACCGCAATCCGCGTGCGATGTAGAGGAGGGCGGCGAAGATCGCGACGCTCACCAACCCGGTGCGCAGATACGCGAAGCCCGTCGTGGCCTCGATGCCCATGAGGGCGCCGACCTCGTTCTGCCATCCCGCCGCAGCGAACAGACTCCCCAGAAGCGTTCCCACCGCGACGAGAGCGACCACCACCTCGGCGATACGTCGGACCGTGTGGCGCCGGCGCCACCACGTGAGGCGTGGAGCGATCCATCGCCGCGCGGGGAAGGCGACGAGCACACCGATGCCGTACCCGACGATGCCCGTCACGCCACTGATGAGTCCCTGGAAATACCACTCGCGGGGGATGAGGGAGGGACTCAGGCTCCACGCGAAGAAGAACAGGGCGACGACGAGACCGACGAAGTCGAGGCCGAAGACGGAGAGGTGGCGTCGACCCGTATTGCCTTCGCGCGGAGTTGTCTCGTCTGTATCGACTTGCGTGCTCACGGGAGTGACCCTAACCCCGTCGGTTATCCACCGCGGGCCGAGCGAAGCCGGCGCCTAGTCGCATTGAGCTCCGGTTCGTGCACTGCTCGGCGCGGCGTATCCGGATCCTGACGCCGCCGCCAGCGCCATAGTGAAGGCATCCCGGCTCGGCGATGAGGATCCGTTCGACGGCTGGGACCTGCGGAAGGTGGACGACACTTTCTAGGCAGTCGATACGGGAGTCCGCAAGCAAGTCATTCTAGCCGCTAATGGTTCAATAGGGAACAATCGACCGATGCGTCTTGATATCGCCGGCGCGTGGTCTCTGATTGGGTGGCCAGGAGGATTTGTGAGTGACGGCTCGTGGAGCGGCGACGATTTCGGTGCTCGTCTCCGTCGCGAGGCAATGGCATGGTTGACCATCCGCACAAACGACGGCCTCGATCCGATCAGTCGCCAGGACCTCCTCGACTTCACGATCGACGGGAAGATGTTTCGGCTCATGGACCCGACGCGAGGGATTCGGAAGCCGAAGGAGCTTTCGTCCGCCCTATCCATCAGTACGACGTACCGCGCGCCGGGTGCGAGGCGTCCGTACGAGGATCAGGTCGGCTCGGACGGACTCCTGCGCTACAAGTGGTCGACGACCGACCCGAAAAACATGGACAATCGTGGTTTGCGCGCGGCCATGAACGAGGGCGTGCCGCTGATCTGGTTCTACGGCGTCGGTCCGAGTTTGTTCCAGCCCATCTATCCGGTATTCATCGTGGCGGAAGAACCCGACGAACACCAGTTCGTCGTCGCCACGGAAGTGGCTCGTGATCTCCATCGTCCCGATTCCCAAGCAGAGGAGCAGCTTCGGCGTTATGTCGTGGCTGAGACGAAACGTCGGCTCCATCAGCCGGTCTTTCGTGCAACTGTGATGCGCGCATATGAAGCGCGATGTGCGGTCTGCGCTCTCGGTCATAGTGAGCTGCTGGATGCTGCGCATATCGTGCCCGACTCGCACGAAGCAGGTATTTCGTCGGTAACCAACGGGCTTGCTCTGTGCAAGATTCACCACGCCGCATACGACGTGAACATTCTCGGTATAACGCCGGATTTGGTCGTCGAGATCCGGAAGGATCTTCTCGCCGAGATCGACGGCCCGATGCTCGAACACGGCCTCAAGGAACGGCACGGACAAAAGCTCATGGTGGTTCCGCCGGCTCGCAATGAGCGTCCCGATCGAGAACTCCTGGCGATCAGTTACGAACGTTTCCGCAGTGTTGGGTGAAGATGAGGAGCCGGGGCGATAGACGCGCTGCGCAACCCAGTTCGCTCGAGTGACATTCGATGAGTAAAGGGTGTGCAAGGGCTGGACCCTCGCACACCCTCATCTCATTGGTTGTTCGCTGACGGATCAGATCGGTCGAGGCTCGTGACGCCGAAGAATTCGGTCACGCGGTCCAGCGTGTGCTCGTCGCGGAGCCTGCAAGCCGAATTCTGATTCGCGCACAAAGCGGCCTCGCGCAGTGCAGACTGGGTAAGTCCCGCGGAGTGGTGGAAATCCGCTGAGGGCATCCGGCCCGGTCCGCGATTACGACCTCGTCAAGCAACTCCGCACTTGGAAGCGACGGGTGTGTCCAGGGTCAACGAGCCTGCCTACAGCCATTCGTCCACGCCACCATGGCCCGAACACGTGCCGCGTCGATTCTGGCTGAACGAATACGTGCCATCAGCACAGCGGGCCGATGCTCCAGCGGGAGCTGTGGGCGCCTGGACAGGGCCGGGAATGCAGTTGCCGTTCACATTGACGTAGCTGTTCGCTCCGCAACCGCCGCTGTAACCGCTGTCGGGAGCGGGAGCGGGAGCGGGAGCGGGAGCGGGAGCGGGAGCGGGAGGCGGTGCCGGTGCCGGTTCGATCTCGACCGGTGGAGGAGGCGCGACGAACGCAGCCGCCGGCGGAGGTGTGTACTGCTCTGTGGTCGGCGCGGGCTCGGTAGTCGTGGGCGTCGGCGTCGGGGCAATGCCGCCACACGAAATCAATTCACGCTTGAGCGCTTGGTGTTCCGTGATCGTAGTCCACAGCTGGTAAGCGGCCTTCACCTCGACCTGCCGTGCTGCATACGTGCAGCGGTATCCCTCGTTCGGTGGCAGCCATGCAGAGGCGTCTCTGTCGCTCTTCTCCGTGCTGACGCTCTGTGCGACTGCCTGAAGGTTGCGAGGATCGTTGGCCAGGTCCCGGAGGGTCTCGGCACCGAGTTCGTACGCACCCTTCTGCCATGCATCGCTCAGCGAGACGACGTGGTCGATGACGACATCGTCGAAGACGACCGAATCACCTGTGTAGACGTCTTCGAGCGTTCCGGTACGGACTGTGCACGCAGACTGCGGATCGAGTGATACGGCCGTCAGGTCGCGGCGGAGGATGTCGTTACGCGTGTCGCAGCCATTGTGGCCACCGTCCACTGCCACGTCGTCGGACCATTCTTCGCCGAAACGAGTGAGGTCGAACTGGGCGGCAGGTGCTTCATCGCGGACGCGGATCGTTGCGAGAGTCTTCAGCGCTTGCGTTGCGCGATCGCTGTCGACCAACTCAAAACTGGCCGGTGCCGGTAACGGCTCCGGTGGCGGCGTCGTCGTAGTCGATGTGGAGGAGGAGACCGGTGCGGCAATAGCGGAAGTCTGCTCGGCAGCGGGCGTTTCCGGCTCACGTTCGGGCTCCGGGGCAGTAGCGCCAGCGAGTATGAAGCCGGGGATGAGGGCCCACGCCGCCCATTTGTAGCGCGCAGGCCGGGTGCGGTCTTCGCGCAGGTACATGACGCCTGCAGCGATCGCAAGGAGTCCGAAGACTGCCATGCCCCACGCTCCTGTGAAACCGGCCAATGCAAATATCGCGCCGAGCACGATCGCGATTACAGCGATGAGCTTTCCCAGGCGAGTGCGTGCTCCCCGATCACGTTGGGACGTTCGGGAGGGATTCGTCGACATGGCTACACCTGCTCGACGCGGAAGCAGGTATGGATGACCGCGGCAAGAATGGTATGCGCGGGGGTGGAGTAGAGCATGTGTATACCAATTCATAGGGGCCGGCAATGGACGCCGAACCGGTGCACTTGCTTGTTTCGGCGGCAGCGTGAAATCCGTTACGCCATGTCCGAAAAGACGGAATTCGCGCTACTCGGAGCTCATTCGAACCGCTGTAAGACTGCTTACGCGACGCGAGCGATGCGGCACCGACACTTTACTGCACGTCCGTACTCGTCGTCCGGTAGCCATCCGTACTCATCGCAGTTGTCGCACTTCTCCGGGACGCTGCGTGGGACGGTCAATTCTTGCCACATCCGCACCCACGCTTGTGCGTACTTCATGGGGTTCTCCGGACGATGAACTGCTCTGGCTGCTGCGACCAGCTTCGCGGTGCCGTGGGTTTCGATCAGATTCTCGATTGCAGCTGCCGCCTCAGGCTTGAGGTACGCGAATGTCGCCATCAATCCCGCTTGCTTGCAGGCTGTTGCCAGACCTGCCACGGCCGGAGTGAGCGGAGCATTGGACGCCGGTGGGGTGCGGTTGGTTTTCGTTCTTGGTTCATCAGTACTGATAAGAGCGCCTGGCATACCGTTGTCCGTGCGACCGCGCGTCGGCTTTTCAGGCTCCGGGCCGGTGCGCGGCTCCTCGTAGATCGTCTGGATGGTGATCCACTGTCCGCGCTCGTTCTGGATCTTCTCTCGGATCAAGTAGCCGAGCTCCGCCAGCTCCCGCAGGGTAGAGCGGATGGCGTCGCGCCCCTCCTTCGGTGATTGACCGGCTATCGAGTCGGATCGAGTACGCCAGTCGTCCGGCTTCGACAAGAGCCAGATGAGCACGCCACGGGCGCGGAAGGACAAGCGTTCGTCGTTGATGACGGCATTGCTGAGGATGGTGAAGTTGCTGGCCAGGCGCGGTCCACGACGCACGCCGCCAGCCAGGGTATTCTGGCCCACGTTCGACTCCCTATAAGTCGGACATCCGGCCCGTCGGGAGTTGCCGCTCCTGGCGGGCCTTCTTCGCTTGTGACGCCACGCGGATCGGTGACGATCTTGAGATCTTGGCACTCCTCTGGTTGTGCGCGCAAGGAAAAACTTCGAAGTCGCTTCAGCGCAACGGTTTACATGACCACGCGGGCCGCGACATCTCTGCGGCGGTCGTCATCGGGCCTTTCTGCCGGAGTTAGGGAGCCGATCAGATCCAGCTGCACGCTTCTCGATGCCGGCCGAGCGCCGCAGCGTCCGGGCGATGAGCGGAGCTTTTCGGTACGCGAAGCCGCTTGCCGGCCAGTGCGGCGTACTCGCTGCCCGCGAGTCGGGGAGCCACTTCGATGGTGAGGTCGCTGCGCACCGTCCACAGTTGCAGGTCGAACAAGGTGTGGAGGTCGGCACGGAGGAGAAGGCCATTGGGCACATGGTTGCTGTGCTCACCGAAGTAGCGGTCGATATGGGCCGCTTCCAGGACCGCTTCGACGTCGCATCCCGTGACTGCGCAACGACGTTCATACGCTGCCAGCAGTGCGCGACGGAACTGGGGCTGACCGTATCGCACAGCAATGGCTCGTTGAGCGCGTTTACGGACATCGTCGCCCTTCTCATAGGTGGGAAGGCTGGCGGGCAACTCTATATCGACGACGGGGAAGTGGGCGAAAGCAAGATCGGCTTCCGGGCCGAACAGAGAGCGCAAGCGACTCTCGACAGACGGGTCGGACACTTGGTTGGCTCCGGCCTGCGCCGCGAGATTCCTCCCGAGCAACTTCTGCAACTGAGCCCAGGTGGGCGATGAAACCACGTCCTCACTGATTGTGTCGAACTCGAATCGGTGGGTGTAACCGCCGGTCCGAACGTCGCTCCAATGTGCGGGCGGCGCGCTGGGAGTGATTTCGTAGAGGCCGGAAGTTGCTCGTGCATACGCGACGAACCCGTTGCCCTGGCTCGTTATCCAGAAGTAGATGTCGTCACCGGGCGCAATCTTCTTGAAGTACGACGGGCTACGCACATCCCAGAAACCGTCGTCCCGCGCGTAATCCCAGTGTTGTGGCGTCTTCTCGTTGATCTTGACGATCCAGCTGGTCATTGCCCATGCGCCTTCTCAGGTTCGCATCGGGTGGGGGCATGTCCTGCTGCGGAAGTCCGTCGGGCCGTGCTCGGTGTTCGATACTCGTCGTGAGGTGTCAGTCGGTGATCAGTGCACGGAGCGCGTCGCGCGTTTCGGCGTCGGTCGAGTAGATGACGGTGCCGATCATTCCGCGGGTGAGCAGCACCTTGTAGACGTTGCGGACCAACCGGTCGAAGCGCACGTCGGAAATTCGCGTGCGATTCTTGAAGTCGGGATCGCGGTTGGCCTCTCGGACCGTGGTGAATCGTCCGTTACGCCAGACTAGATCAGGTCCGAGGATGACTCCGTTCCAGTCGTATTCGAAACCTTGGGCGGTGTAGACGCAACCGACCTGGCCGAAGCCGCCGTCCTCGGTAGCCCACAACGCTGCTGGGGGAGCGTCGCCGACCCGGCGGTCGCTCTTGCTGTTCCACGGACGCGCCCAGCTGCCGATCCGAACGTCGGGAACCAGATTTCCGGCCTTGTCCGGATTACTCCACGGCCAGCAGTAGCCTGCCGTCATCCGCGCCGAGTATCCGCGCTCCCGCTGCTGGGAGAGGAAATGTTCCATCTCCTCGGGGCTGTCCGCAACACGAACGGTGAACTGCGGGTCGCCCTTCCACTCGAACGGCCCTCCGTCCTCCAGATCGAGCAGCCGCTTCACCCACAGCAGATACTCTTCGCTACCCCCGCAGCGGAACTGTTCTCCCAGGTGGATGTGCTGCGTCTCGAGCCCGAGTGAGGCTGCATAACGTTCGATCTGGGCGAAAGACCCCATCTCTCCGGGGCGTACCACCTGGTGCTCGTCGAGAAGGAAGACAGGGACGCGCGCGGCCGCAATGAGTTCGTCGACCTGCGGTCGGTCTGTGCGGAGCTCGGCTCGGGTGTAGCGGTCTACGGAAGTTTCGCGAATGCGGTGGGCCTCGTCGAGGATGAGGACGTCCAATCCATTGCGATCTGCCGTCATGAATTGGTTGAAGTACTTGAACATCTTCTGCACGCGCGGCGCGCGGTGCCCCGCAACTTTCCGGAGGGTTTGCGTGAACGATCGAGACCCGGTCGCATGTAGGACGGTTCGTCCACGCCGGGCGAGCTCGCCGAGCAGTGACAACGCCACCACGCTCTTGCCGCTGCCGGGACCGCCGGTGACGATGATGACGCGCTTGCGATCGGCGGCGCGTGACTGTTCGACCTCGTGGAGTACGAGGTCGACGGCGAGCTGTTGGTTTCCGAGCAGATGGAACTGGGGGCGGTCGCGTACTTCTGCGGCGGCAACCTCGAGGAGTTGCCGGGAGGGGGCGATCGCCGACTTCATCAGAGCGTCGCCGGCGGAATAGCCGGGCGCAGGGGCGAGACGGCTCCGAAGGAACGCGATCATGTCTCCGCGCTCGGCAGCGGTGAACATGCGTCCCGTGACGCTCATCGGATAGGAACGCAAATCGGCGACGGCGCTCTGATCGGTGGCGTTGTGGAGGTAGGCGATACCGGCAAGAGCGTCGGGTTGATCGGACACCGTGCGGGCGAAGTCCACGAGATAGTCGCAGTACCCCTTCACCTGTGCGGCCGGGTGCAGCTTCGGTCCTCCGGGCATCCCGGCTACCTCGACAAGTTCGGGGTTGTCCTCGTACCGCCGCGCTGCCGACCATTGCTTCAACTCGACGACCACATACGAAGCTGCACCGGTCTGCGGATGCGTCCCCGCCAGGACGACGTCGGCACGCTGGGACGTCAGAGGAAGGTGATATTCGAGCAGCATCTCGACGTCGTCCAACCCGGCGTCGACGAGGTCGCGAGCGAGTACGGGCAGGCTCCGTGCCCAGGACTTCTGCTCGGATTCTCCGGCGCGTCGTCCCGTGCGAAACAGCATCTGTTCCAACAACTGCTCCGCGAGCGATTCGGGACGATCGAGGTCGACGATCCGGCGGGCGGTAGTACGAAGCAGCGTCACAGTCAGGTCCCCAAGGCAGCACGAATCCACTCGTGCGGGTGGGGGCATGTCCGTAGCTGCTCATCGCAGCGGAAGTCCGTCGGGCCGCAGACAGAACTATATCGGTGAGGGTTGCCGCAACTCGTTCAGGGCGAGTGCGGCTGGTACGTACCGGACGATCTCCACAGCAACGAGCCGGCAGGCAAGGCCGCGTAGACGCCGTGAGCGGCCGACGCCGTCCGCTTGTGCAGAACCGGGATCCGGGTGAGGCTGGAAACGTCGGCCAAGAATTGTCGTTCCAGGGCTCGCGTCACATGGTCCTGCACTGGGATGCTGGCCGACTTGTCGAGGTTGCATCGCGCGTCGGTTGCTACCAGGTTGGCAACACCGTCGATGGGGATTATCGACCACGGCACCACGTGATCGATGTGGACTTCGGATTGCAGACGACCGTCGCAGTAGAAGCAGCGACCCGACTGCAGGTCACGGAGCGGGTCGACGAGAGCACGCAGCGCGGTGCGGTCGGTGCCGAAGAGAAAGCCGTCGACGTCCTCGGCATCGAGTTCGGCGCGGTTGAGATCGATGACATCGTGCGCCCATACGGAGCGGACGAAGGTTCTGAGCAGCACGGATGTGCGGCGAAGCCCCTCGGGCACACCTGGGCGCAGCACGATGACGGCGATCCGGTCGACGTCACTCACGGTCATCTTCTTGTGAAAGCCCCCCGCGTCGTACAGGAACTCGTCGCGGGCAGCGCTGTGGGGGACGGTCTGAAGATGCGTGAGAGGTTGTTGCGCGATCGTCAGCCGCACGGAGCGAACGAGTCGTCGATAGACCGGATGGGCGGACTCCCGAGCTGTCTCCGCGGTGCGAAGCCCATCGGATATCAGGATGTCTCGGACCTCTGCGACGCGATCCGGGATCGAACGTCCGCGCCGGACCTGAACGAGTCGTCCGTGGCGGTGGAACGACCGAACCTGATTCCAGTAATAGCCGATGATCCGGTGCGCGATCTCGTCGATCGGAACGGTGAGACTCCCGTCGGGAGCAGCGGTGTTCTCGACACAGATATCCACGAGCGCCATGACGGTCGCGAGTTTGTACGTGGAATTGCGGCGACCGGCTTCGAGGAGCTGCACGACGCGGCCGGCGACGTCGAGAGGATCAAGTGCCGCGTAGCTCATCCCGGCACAATATCCGCCGCTCGAGCCGTGAGGCTTTCGCGCTACGAATTCTGAACCGGAGGTCGTGCGGTGAGAGCGCTCGGTCGATGCGGTTCTTCTGTCAATCCGAATCGTTCATCGAAGATGTCCTGCGACGTGAGAGCGATCTATTGCTCGGCTCAAGCATGGGCGAGCAGCATCGTGACGTTTGGCCACTGTTTGTGGGGCGGATCCGAATGGAGACAGGGACGACGAGCGGCCCGCAATGATCGAACTCGAACCCGAATTCGATATGTAGACGATAGGGGAGTGCAGTGGGCTTCCTCGCGCGCTGAACCGGGGTTTGCCCGCACTACACGCAGGGCGAGCCTCGGTTCAGCGCGCGAGAGTTGCACGGGCGCCGGCGGCCCGGAGGCAGGCGTCGGGCCTTCTGGACTACGACCCCTTCCACCACGACGTGTACATGCGGCCGTCGTTGCCGCAGATGACCGCGTCGAGATTCTTAGGACCACGCGCGATCGCGGTTACCTTACGACCGGCCGGGAAAACTCCGCCGATGTTGCGCCAGCGGTCGCCGATGCCCGACCAATCACCACCCTGGTACCACCACGACGTGTAGACACGACCATCATTTCCGCAGATGAAGAGGTCGATGCTGTCGCGGGACTTGGCAACCGCACTCACCGGCGCACCCCTCGGGAAGACACCGCCGATGTTCCGCCACGTGTTGTTGAGGCCCGACCAGTCGCCGCCTTGGTACCACCAGGAGGTGTAGACGCGGCCGTCGTTTCCCGTGATGAACGCGTCGAGGTTGCCGGCGCTGCGCGACGTGACTGCGACAGGGGCGCCCGGAGGGAAGAAGCCACCGATGGAACGCCAGCGGTCGCCGATGCCGGACCAGTCGCCGCCCTGGTACCACCAGGAGGTGTATACGCGACCGTCGTTGCCGGTGATGAACAGGTCGATGCTGTTCGACGACTTGGTGATTGCGGTGACCGGTGCGCCCTTCGGGAACACGCCGCCGATGTTGCGCCAGTTGTTGTTGATGCCGGACCAGTCGCCGCCCTGGTACCACCAGGAGGTGTAGACGCGGCCGTCGTTGCCGGTGACGAACAGATCGAGATTGCCGGGGCTGCGCGAGGTGACCGAGATGGGAGCGCCCGGAGGGAAAAACCCACCGATGGAGCGCCAGCGGTCGCCGAGGCCCGACCAGTCGCTGCCGTAGTACCACCAGGACGTGTAGACGCGTCCGTCGTTGCCGGTGACGAACAGGTCGATGCTGTTCGACGACTTGGCGATCGCGGTGACGGGCGCGCCCTTGGGGAAGACGCCACCGATGTTGCGCCATCGATCGCCGATACCCGACCAGTCGTTGCCCTGGTACCACCACGACGTATAGACGCGACCGTCGTTGCCCGTGATGAACGCGTCGAGATTGCCGGCACCACGTGATGTGACGGACAGCGGTGCTCCTGGCGGGAAGACGCCTCCGATGTTGCGCCATCGGTCACCGATGCCCGACCAATCCGGATACAGCGTGTGCACCGCGGTGATGTCGCCGCGCGACAGGCCGTTCCGTTGCCCCATCACCACGCCGGGCGGCAGTGGGACTCGCGGCACGATAGTGGGTTGCCCATTGGTGCTGAACGCTGTCGCCGAATAGTGCATGACGGATCCGAAGTCGTAGGCACCGATGTCGTCGCCATCCGTGATGTGCTGGTCGAAATTGTGCGCACTCGCGGGATCGATGTTCGAGAAACGGATCTCGACCAGATTGTTGCGGTCCTCCCGGCTCTGCTCGTGCCACAAACCCAACGCGTGGGCCATCTCGTGGACGACGGTGCCGACAGGAGCATTGGCAGCGATCTCGATGTCCTGACGACCACCGCGCATACCGACCGGTGACCGGCTCGCTGTGCTCGGACGGAATCGCACGTAGTTCGCGTGCCCCGCACGTGCGATGAACCGTATTCGGGTGTTGGCGGTCCAGTGCGCCACGGCGTCCGTGATGCGCTGGGCGTTGGGGAATGCGGGGTCGACCTCGAACGGGACGGTCGCGTTCGGCCAGCGCAGGTGAGCTCCCGTGATGCCGATCCCCTCGGGACCGGCCTGGGCTGCGACCTCCTCGACCGTACCCAGCACGATGTCGCCTTCGAACACGGCCAGGCCGTCCACATCGGCGTATTGAACTTCCCGATCACCGTCGGCGGTATGGACGACGGCCGTGCCGGCGACCGGCCCCGATCGGTATTCGCCGGTGTCGCCGTAGTCCTCGGCGTGGGTGAGTGGTGCTTCGTCGATGGACATGGGATGTGTTCCTTTCGTGGGGTGCGAACCGTCCCGGTCGGGAGTCGATTCGTTCGGTACGGGATCCGATGGCCTTCTCCCGCAGAGGTTGTGATGGCAGAGTCGTCAGGTGACCACGTCGACCGGCGCTGTGAGCGGACCGGCGTCACCGGTCACAGGCACCGGTATCGACCGGGTCGACAGCAGGTCGCCGATCGCGACCATCCCGTCACCGACGATGTCGACGTGGCAACGCAACGACAGTGCGGTTGCAGCAGGCACTTCCGGTGCATCGAGTACGAAGGGGATACGTCCGCCGGGCCGTACTGGAATGCCTTCCATCGCGATACTCGCCAGCACCGGCGCAGTCCCGTCCGTGTACGACACGTCCCTGACCTCCACCACGACCCGCGCCGTCGTGTTGGGTGCATCGGTCGGAATCGTCACGACTCCGCGGACATGCCTCACGCGTCCTCACATCGGCTGAGTCGTCACCAATGGATGGCTGCCACCGAATCCAGTGGTTCGGTGATCGCCTCCGCCGCGACCTGCAGATCCGCATCACGCAACGTCTGCGGGAACCGCAGCAGTGCGCGCTGTTCGATCTCGGTCAACGGCACCTGGAAGACCCGGAACTCGTCGAGGTCGAGCACCTCGAGTTGGTCGAGGTTCTGGCTCAGCAGGAAGCCTCTGGCCTTGAGCTCGCCGTTCTCCACGAACACGAGCACCTTCCAGAACTCGCGGGGGATCTTCACCCGTCTGAACTCGCGGTCGTCGTCCGCGAACACCGGGCCGCCGAACGCCGATACCTTCAGATCGTCGACGTCCACATCAGCGAAGACCGCGTCTTCGAGCCTGCCCCAGATCCCGTCGCGGGCGCTCTGGTTGAAGTCGTCCATCTGCGGGGTGATGTTGGTGTAGAAGAACGAGTCGGTGTTCGCCTTCTTCGCCTCGCTCGTGCTGCCCCACAGCAGGTCGGCCCGTCGTGCGAGGTGCCCGCGATCGAGTCGGTTCGATCGATACAGCTCGTTGCCGACCTGGGCGTCCGCTGCCAGCCGTGGATCCTTCACGAAGTCGATGTTCTTGCGGCTGAGTTTCTTCATGGATCCGCCGTCGATGTTCCACGCCACCCAGGCCGCGAACCGGCGCGACTTCCGCATCGTCAGCGAGAAGTGCGTGTAGTGCAGCACCTCGGACCCGTCGTTCGCCTTCGCGATGTCGGGCTTCACCTCGGCCGTCACGTCGGGAAGTGGGACGGGCGTCGACAGGAAGTTCGGGTCGTAACCGACGGCCGCGACCGCCTCTTCCGACGCGGGCGGGGTGAGGGTCACACCCAGCTTCTCGAAGACGGACTGCGGGAGGCACGCCAACGCGTGCTCGTCGGAGCTACCGTTGGCCTCCCCGGCGAAGTGCAGCCCGGCCAGGACGGTGGTCGCCGCGCCGGTTCCGGACCGGAACATCCACGCCGCTCCCGAGTCGCCACCGCTGCTGATCTCACCGTCGGCTGCCGGGTGCTTCGGGTCGGGTCCGATCTCGAACCCACCGATGGACTTCGTGCCGACCCCTCGATACGTGATCTTGGCGATCACATCGACACGACGCACCAGACCGTGGGTGATGCCGGTGGTGCGACCGCTCTTGATCACCTTGTCGCCGAGCTCGGGTTCCCCGATAGCGTCCGGGACGACGCCGAGCCCACGGATCTCCGGATCGAACTGCCGATCCTCGATCGTCGCCACGGCACAGTCCCCGGCCGGCCCCAGATGCGACCGCGCGAGTCGTCCCACCCGATTAGCGTTGATGCGGTTGTCGTCGTGCGGGCCGGGCTGGACGATCGTGTCGCCCACCCGACCCGTCGCGTTGTGAAGCACGTGCCAGTTGCTGAGCATGTACGGGGTGTGGTTGTCGACGTCGTAGACGACGCATCCGATCGTCCCGGCACTGACACTCGTGTGCCCGACGCTCACACCCGGGACGATCGGATCCAGTCGCGTCTTCCGGGGCGGCGTCGCTGCTTCCGGGACGCGATGGAATGCGGGTTCGTACGACCTCTCGATCACATCGGTCGGAACCTCCACACCGTTCACGGTGATGCTCTCGGGAAGTGGGGAGGTACCCAATGCTTCGAGAGCCTCGGGCTCCGATACCTTCTCGTTCACCGTGAACTGCACTGCGAGTTCGCCGGTCGGTTGGCCGTCCACATGCTTGTATCCGACGCCGACGGACGAGACGTTCGGATCGTCGAGGTAGTCGGCGCCCTTGGTGCGGATGAACTTCCGCAGAGCGATGGCGAGGTCGTCCTTTCGTGGGCGGGGCGTGCGTCCGTTTCCGCGATTCTTTGCAGGCATCCTGAATCCCCTTTCAACACGGCGCTGAAATGGAGGGTGGCGCCGTCGGCACGCCACAATCGTCGCGGTGATTCCTGGGGACTACACGAGTAGGGCGCTACCCGAAATGACTGGGCGACGCCACCCGCACACGGGAGCACGGTGATTCCGTACTCGGACGATTGCCCGAGTACGACAGCAGGATCCGACCTCGCGACCTCTACTCGATTCGGCAACCCCTCGGCCACCCGAATCCGCGTAGTAGGGCACTCGTGCGGTCGGCGCTGTCCGCTTCCATCCTCGACACGAGTCCGAGTGACACTCTCGGTCGAATTCGGAAGGAAGAACAATGACCCTTACATTCAACGGTGCCGTCGTCGTGACCGATGCTGCGGAAGAGACCTCGCCACTGGATCTCGTCGCCGCCGAGACGGTACTCGAGCAATCACCCCCATCCACCGGATCCGATTCGGGAGTGATCGATCGGACCTTGTCCGGCGTAGAGGTGCTCACCGACTATGCGGGAACCCCACAACCCCTGGGCACCACACTGGAAGAGCTGCTGCGCCGGCAATTGCCGGACGCCGCGGAAGCGACCTTCGGTCCGGCAGAGCAAGGCCAGCCGTCTCCCGAGTCCGTGATCGGGACGGACGACCGGGTCCGGATCGTCGACACTGCGGTGTACCCCTGGCGGGTCCACGCGTCACTGCTGATCCAGATGGCGGACGGGTCTTTCGCTTCCGGCACGGGATTCTTCATCGGTCCGCGTACCGTCATCACGGCCGGCCATTGCGTCTTCGTTCAGGGCACCGGCCCCAGTCGCGGGTGGGTACGGTCGGTGACGGTGATGCCGGGACGGAACGGCACGTCTCTGCCTTACGGTTCGGTTGTCGTTGGTGCAGCAGTGATCCGAGGAGTTGTCCAGTCTGCTGGTGTCCCGGTCCCGTTCGCCCGCGTGATGGTGGAGATGGGACCGGGGCCGATGCCCGACATCGCCATCCTTTCCGGCGCCGACGGGCAATTCGCCGTCGACACACCTTATCGAGGGCCGTATGCACTGATGATCTACGCGGATGAGTACCGACCGGCGCATCTCACTGCGGACGTGTCGAACCCTGAGGACTCGGTGGAAGTGGCGGTGGAACTTCGCCCCGACTCGCTCTGAGATCCGGATGGCCCCCGCATATGCATCGTGCGATGGAAGTGCACTCTCCCTGTTCCGAATGAGGGCGACGACATTCGCGTAGCGCACTACTCGTGCCTGTCGCACCCTGCCGCGTGACGATCGTTGCACCAGCTTCGAACCGATGCGGCAAGGACGAATCGACATGCCGAAGAACATCATCTATTGCGCTGACGGAACCTGGAACTCGGGGAAGCGGACGAACACGAACGTGCACCGTTTCCACGAAGCGCTCGCGTCGACCCCCACCCAGGTCAAGATCTACGACCCCGGAGTGGGTACGGAAGGGAACCTGCTCTCGCGCTTGCGGGGCGGCGCCTTCGGGCGGGGCCTCATCGAGAACGTACGGGAAGGTTACGGACGTATCGCCGACGTCTTCGAGGAAGGCGACCGTCTCTTCCTCATCGGCTTCAGCCGCGGCGCGTACACCGCGCGGAGCCTCGGCGGAATGATCGCCTACTGCGGTCTGCCGTCCCGCCGACCCACCGGTCGCCTCGTCGAGCAGGCTTTCCGCGCCTACCGCAACCGGACACCCGAAGACAAGAAGTGGGTCGGACCTTCCGGCGGAACCCGCATGGTCGACGGGCACATCGAGATGATCGGCGTGTGGGACACGGTCGGAACACTCGGAATCCCGGGCGCACTCTTCGGCCGGCTCGACCAGAAGGACTACGGCTTCCTGGACACCCGGCTCCATCGGGACGTCAAGGCCGGCTACCACGCGCTGTCACTCGACGAGCGGCGTCGACAGTTCCCGCCGACCCTCTGGGAAGGTCCAGCGGCGGACGGGCAGACCATCGAACAGGTCTGGTTTGCGGGAGTGCACTGCGACGTCGGAGGTGGCTTCCCGACGACCTCGCTGGCCGACATCAGCCTGGCATGGATGTTGTCGAACGCAGAGAGGCACGGTGTCGAGATCGATCCGGTTGTCGCGTCGACCTATCCCGCGCTCCTGCTGGACTGCACTGCGGCACTCGGTCCGGTCAACGAGTCGTGGAATCCACTGTGGGGCTTTCCTCGTCGCCGAACGGTCGGGAGCGACGCGCGCGTGGCCGACTCGGTGGTCTTCCGGGTGACCATGAACTCCCGATACTCACCTCCGCTGACCATGGACAACAATCCGCGGCGACTGTCGGCGTCGTACCGGCTCGCCTCGGTGGTTCGCATCTAACCGGTCTCCGCCGGCATCGATATCGACGACGGGAAACTCGGTGTTCACACGAGTCTGGCGCGATCGAACCCGCGAGGCGCGAGTAGTGGTGTACTCGAATTCGAGATGGCCCATCGCCCCGATTCGGGTGGAGTCAGCCCCGCTGAGTGGGGTCTGACCCACCAAGATCGTCGAAGGAGTGAACCGCATGCGTCCGACCGGCATCACCACGAATATCAACGTCCCGGACATCGGGGAGGCGCGGAGTTTCTACGCGGACTATCTGGGGCTGAGCGTCGAAGAGATGAACCTCGGGTGGGTCGCGCGGTTCACCACTCCCGATGGTCGTGCCGTCGTCCAGTTGGTCAGCGGCGACGAGTCAGCTCCCGTGGACTCGGCGATCTCCGTCCACGTCGGCGACGAGGTGGAGGCGGCCTACGAGGAAGCGCAGCGTCGGGGGTTCGAGATCGTGTATCCGCTGACGACGGAGCCGTGGGGAGTGCGGCGGTTCTTCGTGCGCGCACCGGACGGCACGGTCGTCAATATCGTCAGCCACTCCGACGACCCGCGGTAAGGGGACGAGGACGCCGTTCCGATCCGGTGTTCTCGACGGCGTATATATCGGTCGAGAACACCAGATCGTCCGGCTCGTCGCGCCGTCGCGTGCGGAGGCGAGGAAGTACCCAGTCCTGTAGTACGTCGGCATACATCTGGCGCATCGTCTGGTGCGGACACTGATTTGTGTGGGTTCGACCCCGGAAAGCGGGGGCAGATCCACATTAATCAGCTCAGGCCGAGGTCGATGGCGGCGAGCCCTGCCTGCGTGCGGTTGTGGACGTCGAGCTTGGTGTACACGTGCTCGACGTGGTTGCGGGTCGTCTTGTGCGCGATGCCCAGCTCGTCGGCGATCTGCCGGTTCGAATAGCCCAGAGCGACGAGTCTGAGGATCTCCACCTCGCGACCCGTCAGTCCCGCAGGCCAGGGCGCGCGTCGCTTCGTCGGGTGCCCGGCCGCGAGCAGTACGGCCTCGACCGCTTCGGTGTCGAGTCGACCGGCCTGCGCATCGTGGCACATCCGGGCCGCCGCGGCCTCCGCCGTCAATGCTTTGCGGTGCGGTCTAGCTTCTCGTAGCCGCTGGTAGGACTCCGCGGCGGCGAGGATCCGCGCCGTCACGCCCAGGTCGGCAGCTCGGAGTCCGCCGGGATATCCGGAGCCGTCGAGCCGCTCGCGGTGCGTCACTGCGACGGCGACGACGGGTTCCAACCCTCCGACGCGGCTGAGGATCCGTCCGGTCAGATACGGATACAAGCGGACCCGCTCCCATTCCGCGGTGGTGAGCGGACCGACCTTCTCCCAGATCTGATTGGGCACACCCATCCGTCCCAGTCCGTGCACGAGACCCGCGCGGTAGAGGAGTTCGACCTCGGCGACCGGAAGTCCGCGATGCCGGCCCGCGGCCGCCGCCAGATCCGCCACGCGTCTCGAATGCCCCAACAGGTAAGGACATTTCAGGTCGACGAAATCCGCCATTGCGCGCAGCATCTCGTCCAGTTCGGGTCTGCTCAGGATGTAGTCACGATCGGACGCCTGGGCGAGCGCCGCCGACCATGCGTCATGTTCGAGGACACCCGCCGTGATGGCGTCGACGTCGTCGACGAACACCTGCACCACACGAGGACCGAACTGGGTTCCGCTTCGCGCACGAGCGACAGCGACCGCCTGCGCTGGCCCACCGAGACGCACATAGACCTCGGCGACGTCGGCCAGCTGCACGATCTGCATCTCGACGGGAATCTCATCACCGCGAACGCCCGTGGGTAGCCCCGCGCCGTCCCAGCGCTCGAAGGTGAAGGTCAGCATCCCGCTCACCCGAGGGTCCAGCCCGACGCGATCGGAGAGAACACTCGCGGACCCGCAGTGGGACCGGATGAGCTCGGACACCTGCCGGCGCGCCGTGAACAAGAAGGACGTGGCGTGGAGGAAGCGCTCCGCGTACGGCAGTCCCCGCCCACTGTGGCCCATCAGCATGCGGAAGAAGGGGAGTCCCGTCATGTCCACCGCGTACGTGTCCGCGCGGAACGCGATGTCGTCGCCGAACATCCGTGCCAGTTCATGGGAGTCCGCGTGGCACCCGATCCAGGCCACCAGGTTGGCGTAGAAGACGACGTCCCGCTGGTCGCCGCTCAGCCCCATCCGGTCGGCGATGCGCGTGGCGATCACTGCGGAACGCAGCATGTGCTCCATCGGCTGACCGAGACCCAGATCGATAGCGAGGGACAACGCGGCGACCAGTTCCGCCCGTCGCGGACCGTCACCCGTGGACGTCATGGAATCAGTGTCCTCGCACGATGCCCGGTCCGAAAGATGAGGCAGCGGCCTCATGACGTGCGGACGCGGCGAGCACAGGATCGAAGTACCCGCAATCGAGGAGGACGACATGACCATCACCCCGCACGAAGCCGCCCAGCAGTCCTGCGAACTGCCCCGGGTTTCCGGAGAGCGTTTCGCCGGCTACGCCGTGATCGGCGCGCCGTTTGCAAGCGGCCACTATCTCGCGCTGCGCAGATTCCCGATCAACAGCATCGGCGACGGCTTCACGTCCGTGTGGCACCGCAACCCGGTCGGCACGTGGACTGTCTACAGCGACGTGCCCGCCGAGCTGAGCTGCCCGCGCTATCTCGGTCGCGCGCTGAGCCGTACCGAGCAGACCGACGTGCGCGCCGAGTGGACCGGACCGGCCGACCTGCACGTGACGGTCGGTGGCGAACTGGAGTGGGATCTCCGGATGACGACGTCGCCGGCGACCACCCTCATGAACGCGGCGGGCAGTCTGATGCCCGACGCCCTCTGGCGCAGCCCGACGGTGCTGGCTGCGATGGGTCGCGTCGCCGGACCGGTGCTCGGCGCCGGCCGGATGCGGCTCGGTGGGCACCTGCCGAACGGGCAGTGGTTCCGGGCCAACCCGCGGCAGCTGTGGGCCGCGCACACCGAGCGCGCTGTCGTCGGTGGAGTGGATCTCGGGCCGGAAGGTCCACTGACCCAGCAGGACCGCTTGGGTGACTTCCGGCTCCCGCAGCGCGGGCTGTTCGCGACGGTGCAGGTCTGGCTCGAACCGTTCGACGCTCGGCGTCACTTCCCGGCACGTCCCGACACGGTGTATGCGGACGGCGAGTGATCGGTGGGTGTTCCCGGGGGTAACAGTCTCTGGGACGGGAGTGTCACAAGGTTTCGTTCGAAAGTCGAGGCAACTCTTGCGCAAATGACACACAATGGATTTCGGTAACGAGTCGTCAAGTGGGAAAGGCAATTCAAGGTCAAATCACCCGCCCGCTCCGGTCTGCTGACACTTGCGGGAGGCCTGGCGTTTTCGGGATGTGCGATGATCGAAGCAGTCTTGGGAATCCATGCGAGAGACTACGAGCCCGTCGAGGTTCGATCCGGACCGCCCACGCGAACGGACGACGACGCGGGGGGCGGCGTAGAACTCGGAAGACTGCTTGCCGTAGCGACTTTGACTCCTGCGCAGGCCGCGCTGCTCGTCACGGATGCGGTCGATCAACTCGAACTCGCGCACACCCGGGGCCGCTATCCGATCCGCCTCCGAGGCGACGCAGTGATGGTGTCCGAGGGCGGTCAGCTCACCATCGATTGTGTCAAGAACGCACGATCCTGGGGCGAGGTGCGCGACGCGACGGTGGGTCTTCTTCGCCGAATCGTGACGAACTGCCGCAGCGAAGCGCTCGAAGAGAGGATGGACGCGGCGATCGCCGAGTCGTCGGATCTCGTCGGTCTGGCGAGACGCGTTCGTTATGCTGCTGCAACCGAATTCGACGAAACGGAGGTCGAAAGGAAACGATCGCAGATCGCCGCGCTCGTCTCGGTGGTGAAGGGAACTGTTCGTCCGGTGGACGGTACGGCGGAGTGGACGAACGTGCCGCGCCTGACGGAAGAGAGGACCTTCGTCCCGAATCGTCGTCGCCCGCCGGCGGGAAAGGTGTGGCATCGCAAGAAGCGACGGCTGCCGCGACGCCGGACCGTCATGGCGCTGCTCGCGATCATCGCGCTCGTCGGGCTGGTGTGGGTGGCCCCCGCGGCGTGGTCGGAACTGAATCGGGGCTGGCACACACTTCTCGACCCGGTGGAGTCGTCGATGGACGACCGGATCGATCCGGTGTCTCCACCGCCACCGGTGCCCGACGTCGCACCGGGAGCGCCCGTGCCGGGGCCCGTCGGCACCGGTCTTCCCGGAAGCGCCGGACCGATCACGCGGGTCGCCGCGAGCTTCGCGAACGGTCCGTGCGAGCCGGGAGAATCGTGCACCGTCCGCGTCGACGTCGGGCTCGACCCCGCGGCGAATATCGGTGCGGTCACATGGAATCTGACCGTCTACGACCGATGTACGGGCGTGACACTGCCGGGCGGGGAGGTCACTGTGCCGGTGCCACCGGGAGGCCCGGAGGCCTACGGCATCGGCAGCGTCGACCTGCCGCCCGGGTCGGCACTCGCCGTCGCCGCGGTCACCACCGTCCCTGCAGCGGCCGCGTCCGAGCCGTTGTACGTTCCCGCCGAGAATGCCGCCTGCGTGCCCGGGGGCTCTCGTGACGGCGGATAGGCGCCCATCCGATCCCTGGCTCGTCACGGCGGCCGTCGCACTGGTTGCTCTCGGCATGCTCAACATGATCTCGACGGGCATGTCGTCGCTCGCAGTGCGTCACGCCCTGCTCGCTGCCGTCGGACTCGGTGCGATGTGGGTGACCTCGCGCATGCGGATCGCCGCTCTGGGCCGTTTCGGGTGGGCGCTGTTCACCGCCTCGGTGGTTCTGCTCGCGGCGGTGCCGCTGGTGGGCATCGCGACCAAGGGCGCTCAACGCTGGCTGGATCTCGGCGTGTTCACCCTGCAGCCTTCCGAGATCGCCAAGCTCGCGCTGGTCATGGTGCCCGCCGCGATACTGGCCGGCGGATACACGCTCGGCAGGCTCGTCGGCGTCCTGATCGTGTCGGCGGTGCCGATCGCCCTGGTGGCGCTGCAACCCGACCTCTCGACCGCCGTGGTCCTCGTGGCGACCGTGCTGCTCATGCTGATCCTGGCGAGAGTCCCGTTGCGGTCGTTGTTCCCGCTGTTCGCGCTCGGGCTCGCCTCGTTGCCGATGGCCGTGTTGTTCCTGCGTCCGTATCAGCTCGAGCGGATCCATGTCTTCCTGTCGAACGACGCCGACCCGCAGGGATCGGGCTGGGCTGCGTGGCAGGCGGACATCGCGATCGGCAGCGCGGGGTGGTGGGGGCTCGGGCGCGAACCGGACTACGACCTGCGGGCCCAGTACCTCCCCGAGTCCGAACACGATCTGGCCTTCGCGAGCCTGGTGTACGGGTGGGGCCTGGTCGCCGGCATCGCCGTGGTGGCGGCCGTCGTGATCATCGTGTGGCGTTCCGTGGTCGCCGCGCGCGTCGCACGCACCCGGGAAGCGGCACTCGTCGCAGCGGGCATCGGCGGTGTGTTCGGGCTGCACACCGTGGTGTCGGTGGCCCAGAGCCTGTCGCTGCTGCCGCACACCGGCATGCCGATCCCGATCTTCAGTTACGGAGGCACCGCCTCGATCATCGGATTCGTCTCGATCGGATTGGTGCTCGCGGTGCGCCGCGACGGCGTGACCCGGCCGCTGTGGGTGACCGAACCCAAGAAGCGCCGCCTGCCGCGAGGCGTGTCGGTGGGTGCGCTGACGCTGACGGCCTCGCTCGCCGCGATGTCGGTGTTCGCGTGGCAGATGCAGACCGCGCACGGCACCGAGTTCCGCGCGACGAGCGACACGCAGATGCTGCGCTGTATCCGCCTGCCCGCCGAACGCGGCCACATCCTCGACCGAGCCGGCCTTCCCGTCGCGACCAACGTCGCCGAGTACACCGTCGCGGTGGTCGCCCGGATGTTCGCCGAGGGCGTCCCGTCGGCGCGTTACGAACTCGCCGCCCTGCTCGGCATGCCCCCGGAGAAGCTCGACGAGGAACTGCGGAGCAGTACCGGCGGGGACCTGCAGGTCGTGCTCGGACGCGTCGGGCCCGACCAGGCCCGGGCGATCGTGGACGCTCGGCTGCCCTGGGTGCTCGTCTACCCGACGGGGCGCAGGCAGTACCCGCACGGAGAGGTGCTGGCGTCGCTCCTCGGGTACGTCGGCATCGCGGACGAGCAGGACATGGAGCTGTGGCCGACCCTCGCGCTCGGATCACGGGTCGGCAAGGCGGGGCTCGAGCGGCAGTACGACGCGTTGCTGCGCGGCGTCGACGGCAGGCAGTGCGTCTACGTCGACCCGTCCGGGCGCCCGGTGGGCACGGGGGAGCGGGTGGATCCGATCCGCGGCCACGACCTGCGATTGCACCTCGATCTCGGCATGCAGCAGGCCGCGACCGACGCGCTCGCGCAGACGGTGCGCGCCAGCGGCGGCGACCTCGGTGCGGCGGTCGTGATGGATGCCCGCACCGGTGCGGTACTGGCGTTGGCCAGCGTTCCCGGCTACAACAACAACGTCTACGGACCCCCGGCCGACCTCGCCGCGATCGCGGCGCAGACCGCGGCATCGGGTCCGGGCCGCATGCTCAATCACGCGGTGCAGACGGCGGTACCACCCGGCTCGACGTTCAAGATCGTGACAGCGTCGACGAACGCCGCGTTCGACGTGCTGTCCCCGGACGCCTTCCTGGCGGGTGGGGCGGCGTACACCTACGGCGGTCACACCTTCGCCAACTGGCAGCCGATGGGCCCGAACAACTTGCTCGGGGCGATCCAGTGGTCCGACAACGTCTACTTCTACCAACTCGCCGATCTTCTCGGTCCCCACCGCATCGCGCAGACCGCCGCCGAACTCGGCGCCGGTGCTCTCTCGGGGATCGACCTGCCCGCCGAATCCGCGGGTTTCGTCGGCACCCCGGAGAACGTGGAGAGTATCGGCGGTGCCTGGTATCCGGGCTCGACCCTGCTCATGGGTATCGGTCAGGGCACCGTCACGGCCACGCCGATCCAGGTCGCGCGGTGGACGGCGGGTATCGCGTCGGGTCAGATGGTGACCCCGAAGCTCGCAGCTGCCTACGGACCCGGTGACGCAGTTCCGATTCCCACCGAGGAGCCGCGCCGGTTGTCGTTCGCGGACAAGCTCGAACCGGTACGGGCGGGCATGCGGGCGTCGGCTTCGGCCGGCACCGCCGGTCAGCTCGCGAGCTTGCCGGTGACGGCCGCCGCCAAGACCGGCACGGCAGAGGATCCGTCGGCACCGGGCAAGGGACTCAACGCGTGGTTCTCCGCGGTGGTGCCCGCCGAGTCGCCGGAGGTCGTGGTGACGGCGCTGGTACGTGGCGGTGGTTTCGGATCGGCCACCTCGGGACCGGTCGTCAAGGGTCTGCTCGAGCGTTACCTCGCGCAGCTCCGGACGCCGAATCCCTGACAGGTCAGGCGGCGTAGGCGGCGATCACGTCGGCGTGCTCGATGCACGAGGTCGCGCCCTCGGCGACGCAGGTGAGCGGCCGCTCGGCCGTCTTCACCGGCAGGCCGAAGGCCTCCTCGAGCAGCTGCGGCACGCCGCGCAGCATCGATCCTCCGCCGATCGCCAGGATGCCTTCGGACATCACGTCGCTGATCGCGCGCGGCGGCAGGTCGTCGAGGCAGCTCGACAGCGTCTGCACGATGCTCGTCGTGGTGGGCCGAACCGCATCCATGATCTCCTCGGTCTCGAGCGTCACCAGACGCGCGCGGCCGGTCGCGGCGTCGCGACCCTCGACCACGAGCGACCGTTCGTCGGCGGTCTCGGGCGCACCCACTTTGGCACGCTCGGCAGTGAGTTCACCGACGAGGATCTGGTGTTCTGCGCGGAGATACCGGAGGATCGCGCTCGTCAGGTCGTCCCCGGCGATGCGGCAACTGCGGTGCGACAGGACACCGCCGTAGCAGAGAGCTGTGACTTCCGAAGTGCCACCGCCGATGTCGACGACGAGATGGGTCCGGGGCTCGAGCGGGTCGATCCCGCAGCCGATGGCACCGGCGACCGGCTCGGGAATCAACCCGACCTTCCGCAGGCCGGCCTCGTGCCCCACCTCAAGCAGCGCCCGACGCTCGAGCGGCGTGGCCCCGGCGGGAGCTGCGATGACGCCCACGGGCCGGATGCCGTAGCGGCGGCGCGGCGCGAGCTGGGCGAGCACGGCCGTGACGAATGTCCGTGCCGTTTCGAGATCGACGATCACCCCGTCGCGTATGGGGTGGACGGGAGTGATCCCACCGGGTGTGCGGTCGACGAGGTCGCTCGCCTCCTTGCCGATCGCGAGTGCTCGGCGCGGTTCCTTCGTCCGAACCATCATCAGCGACGGTTCGTTGAGGACTATGCCTTCGTCGGGAGTTCCGACGACGGTGTTGGCTGTTCCGAGATCGATACCGAATCCACGCACGTCGGCCTCCGAGAGGATCCCAGCGAAATTTTCCGGATGGTGTCCAGCGGCATCGTGATGATGTCGTGTACCGCTCAGGTTACCGCCGCCGAATTCCCTTACGCGCGTTGTTCACCGGAATGATATGCCGCACCGTGGGGTCGGGTGCCCCGCTCGTCTCGGATGACCGGATCAGGCGGGATCGAGCTGCAGCACAACCTCGACGCGCCCGCGTTCGTCGCGTGTCGCAACGGCGTGGCCGGTGCGTTCCTCCTCGTCGAGCTCGATGCTCATGGGAGCACCGACGCCGAGAAAGTTGCGCCACCAGGACTTCTCGTCGGGCATCGCGACGCCGATCGTCACAGAGTCGCCCGAACGTCGGTAACTGATCGGTAACGTGATCGTCCTGCCGGATTTTCGACCCGTGTACGTGATCGGTGCGACATAGTTACGGATCCGGTTACCGATGACGGGTAGGCCGGCGGCTGCCATGACCATGGAATTGAAGGGACCTGCGAGACGGAAGAGCGAACCGGCAATTGTCATGTCTACCTCCCGCAGACACGGTACGGGAAGACGTAACCGTCCGACATCGATTCGGACTCGGACCTACGCTGGTGCGGTGACGATTCTCGTAACGGGGGCGACCGGAAACGTCGGCAGACTCGTGGTGGACGAACTGGTGCGGGCAGGCGCCTCGGATGTTCGCGCACTGACCGTGGATCCCGCTCGGGCAGCACTGCCCGCGGGCGTGGAGGCGGTGAAAGGGTATGTGGGCAGACCGCAATCCCTCGACGGCGTCTTCGACGGCATCGACACCGTCTATCTTGCTCCGGTTCCGGCCGTAGCGCGCGATGTTGCGGTACTCGCCCGGGATGCGGGTGCGCAACGGTTCGTCACACTCACCGGAGGGCCCGGGACGGAGTGGCACGGCATCGAGGCCGACGTCGAAGCGTCGGGTCTGCCGTGCACGCATCTCGAACCGGGGGAGTTCATGGCGAACGCGACCATCTTCGCCGGGCAGATCCGCACGACCGGCCGGGTCCTCGGCGCCTATCCCACCGCGGCGAACGCTCCGATCGCTCTCGAGGACATCGCCGCGGTCGCAGCCCGCGCACTGCTCGACGACTCGCATGCCGGCCGGACGTACGACCTGACCGGACCGGAGTCGCTGACCCACCCGCAGATCGTCCACGAGATCGGACGTGCCCTCGGCCGCGACGTGCCGTTCGTCGAAGTGCCACGCGAGGAGGCCGAAGCGGTGCTCGCCGACGCGATGGGGGAGTACGCCGGTTGGTATCTCGACGGTCGCGCCGAACTCGTCGACAACCCGCAACTGCCGACGACGGCGGTCGCGGACGTGCTCGGCCGGCCTGCGACGACTTTCGCGCAGTGGGCCGACGCGCACGTCGACGAGTTCCGCCGAGGTCTACTCCTCTGAGCGCTTCTCCTCTTCGGAAGCAGCGCCGGGAGGAACCGGTATCACCGCGGTCGTCAGGGTGATGCGCATCCGGTCGTCACCGGTATCAATGCGATACGGGGCGAGGATGTCGGCGAACCTGCTCTGGATCTCCGCGAGATCGTCGGTGGTGACGTAGAGCGGGGTGGTACCGAAGCCCATATAGTCCCGCAGGCTCCGATCGTCGTCCTCGATGAACTTGTCGAAGCTCTCGCCGAGCGCACCCAGGAAGGTGACGAAGGCATTGCGCAGTTCGGCGTCGCTCATCGCGGCGAGGTCGTCGTGGCCGACGTGTGCCATGCGGTCGCCGAGCGCGAGGGTGCGTTCGACGGTTCCACGCACGCGACGTTCGTCGACGACGGTGACGATCTCGGCGTCGATCAATGCTGCGACGTGTCGGTAGAGCGTGGCCTGGGTGACGTCGGGAAGTGCCGACCGGAGGTCGCTCGTAGTCAGCTGCCGTCCTCCGAGTTGCTGCACGATCCGCAGTCGAACCGGGTGCAGCACGACTTCCGCGAGCGGGGACGTCTTCGCCATCGGTACCTACCCATCATTGTTATCACCGTGATAATGTTCTCAGTGCTGTAGCCAGTTTACCGTCGACGGAAGGTCCGACGTCATGGCCGAAACGACATACGACAACGTAACCCTCCACCTGTCCTTCTCTCGGTGGGAAGCCTTTCTGGTCCGCCGCGCCGCGATGGAGATGCCGATCTCGGCGATCACCCGTGTGGAGGTCCTCCCGGGATGGACGTCCGAGATCCTCGGCATCAGATCGGGCATGGTGATCTCCGGCCTCTTGAAAGTGGGCACCTTCCGGCACCCGCGCGGCATCAAGCGCCTGGTCGCCATGAAGCGAGGTCATCCGGTGCTGCGCGTCGCGCTGGGTGGCCCCGGCGTCGAGTTCGACGAACTTCTCCTGAGTTCTCCTGAGGCGTACACCCTCGCGGACGCCCTGCGCTCGGCCGGGGTCCGATGAGCGGCGGCCTCAGTCGGTGAGTTCCGCGAACAGTGCCCGCGCCGCCTCCACGGTGGCGTTCTCGTCGCCGGCGATAACGGCGGTGACCAGGGTGGTGTGTTCGGGTTCGAAACCGAGACCGGTGACGCGGACGTGCCGGTCGATGGTCCGCCGGATCGACGGGAGCAGCGAGTCGTAGAACTCGAGGTACACCGCGTTGTGGCTGGCCTCGACGATGCCGCGGTGCAGGGCGACGTCGGCGGCCACCGCGGCGTCGGTGTCGGATCCGGCGAACAACCGGTTGCGTTCGGCGAGTAACTGCTCGAGCCGGGCCACGTCGTCGGGGGTGCGTCGGCGCGCGGCCAGGACGGCGGCGGTGACGTCGAGTGCCTGCCGCAGTTCGAGGACGTCGCGTTCGTGGGCGGTGGCGAAGTACTTGCCGAGGGTGCCGGTGACGTCGGAGGTCGCGATGACATAGGTGCCCGAGCCCTGCCGGCGTTCGAGCATGCCGGTATGGACGAGTGCCTGCACGGCCTCGCGGACGGTGTTGCGTCCGGTGCCGGTGAACTCGCACAGCTGCGGTTCGGTGGGGATCTTCTCGCCCACCTTCCAGCGTCCGCTGCAGATCTCACTGCGCAACTGCTCGGTGACCTGCTCGATCAGGTTCGTCCGCTGAACAGGTTTTCCCAAAGTCATCCCATCATCCTATGATTTCCGGTGTGAGTCTTCTGCGTGGTCGGCTGTTGGTGTTCTGTGCGATCGCGATGTCGGCCCTCGTGCTGAGACTCGCGGTCACTTCGTTCAGCCCGCTCGCCGCGCAGATCAGTGAGGAGATCGGCTTCTCGTCCACGGTCGTCGGCGTGTTCGGCATGATCCCGACCGCGATGTTCGCGGCTTTCGGCCTCGCCACCCCGGCGCTCGGCCGACGATGGGGGCTCGAACGCACCGCGCTGATCGCAATGCTTATGGCCGGTGTGGGTATGGCGACCCGCGCGCTCATGACCGACACGTGGTCGCTGCTGCTCCTGTCGGGGCTCGCGCTCGGTGGGATGGGCATCGGCAACGTCGTCATCCCTCCTCTGGTCAAGCGCTACTTCTCCGACACGCTGGCACTCGTCAGTTCGGTATACATCGTCGGCGTGCAGTTGAGCACCATCGTGCCCGCCTTCGTCGCGGTTCCCCTCGCCGACGCCTTCGGCTGGCGCGTCTCGCTCGGAGTGTGGGCGCTCATCGGGTTCGCCGCGGCCGTTCCGTGGGTGTGGGTGCTGCTGCGTCATCGGAACGCCGATGCCGGGGACGTGGCTCTCGTCGACCGGAACGTCGACGGCAGGGTGTGGCGGTCGCCGGTGGGCTGGGGAATGGCCGGCATGTTCGGCATGACATCCCTCGTCACCTACTCGATGTTCACGTGGATCCCGGACATCCTCGCCGACGCCGGTGCCAGCGCTGCCTTCGGCGGTGCGATGGTGGGCTTGTTCGCCCTGCTCGGCCTGGTCTCCGCGTTCGGCGCTCCGTCGCTGTGCGCGCGGATGACGAATCCGTTCCCGGTGGTCGTGGCGTGTGCGTCGTGCTTCCTCATCGCGTTCGCCGGTCTGTGGATCGCGCCGATGAGTGCCCCGATCCTGTGGATCGTGCTGCTCGGACTCGGGCCGAGCACGTTCCCGATGGCCCTGACTCTCATCAACCTGCGCTCCCGCAGCCACGCCGGATCCGCGGCCCTGTCGGGCTTCACGCAAGGCGTCGGTTACACCGTCGCGTGTCTGGGCCCGCTGCTGTTCGGTGTCTTCCACGACCTCACCTCGGGCTGGACGGCCTCGTTCGCCTTCATGACGGTCGCCGTCGCGGTACTGGTGACCGGCGCCTATCAGGCCTGCAAGCCGCGGGTGGTCGAGGACAGCTGGAACGCCCGCCCGATTTCGGTGGGTTAGACCCCGCTCGGCGGGGCCGGATCCACCGAAATCGTCGTTCGGTCCTGAGCCTTCCGGGAACGTCCCATTGAGCGGGCGCATCCTTGGATCGTCTCGCCCGGGTCGACAGAGTCGAAGTGATGGGCATCACGCAACCGCTGTGACCCATCGACTCCGTCCCTGCGACCCCAGGAGTACTGAATGGAGCAGCCTGCGTCGACCCCGACCGAGGAAACGAACACAGCGCGCGACGTACAGAGCCCGCCGTCAGGTGACATCGCGCAACTGCGGAAGGTCACCCTGTCGAGCCTGCTCGGCACCACCATCGAGTACTACGACTTCCTGCTCTACAGCACGATGGCCGCCCTCGTCTTCGGCGACCTGTTCTTCCCGTCGTCGAACTCGGCGGTCTCGACGATCGCCGCCTTCGGGACACTCGCGGCCGGATACGTCGCGCGACCGCTGGGCGGCCTGGTGTTCGGGCACTTCGGCGATCGGCTCGGACGCAAGTCGATGCTCGTCATCACGATGGTGATGATGGGTATCGCCAGCTTCGCGATCGGCATCCTTCCCACCTACGAACAGATCGGCATGCTGGCGCCCGTCCTTCTCGTGACGCTGCGTGTCGTGCAGGGTGTCGCCGTCGGTGGCGAGTGGGGTGGCGCGGCACTGATGGTCGCCGAGCACTCCGACGACCGTCGTCGCGGACTGTGGACCGGCCTCATGCAGCTCGGTTCGCCGATCGGATTCCTGTTGTCGACGTCGGCTGTGATGCTCGCGACCCTGCTGCCGGACGAGTCGTTCGAATCGTGGGGATGGCGACTGCCGTTCATCGCCAGCGCAGCGCTTCTGGCGATCGGCCTCTACGTGCGCATGAGTGTCGTTGAGAGTCCTGTCTTCGAGCAGGCCGCGGCGAGAGCGGAGGACGCCGCGGAGGCGAAACCACCGGTGCTGCAGTTGCTCCGGCGTCCGCGCCCGCTCATCCTTGCGTGTGCGGTGGGTATCGGCCCGTTCGCGATGACGGCTCTGATCACGTCGCACATCATCGCCTACACGACATCGGTGGGATACAGCTCGTCGACCGTCATGCGGATTCTGGTGCTGATGTCGGTCGTCTCGATCTTCGCGATCCCCGGCTTCTCGGCGTTGTCCGACCGCGTGGGACGTCGCGCGGTGAGCCTCACGGGTGCGGCCGTCGCGGTGCTGTACGCCTTCCCGCTGTACATGATGATCAACACGGGTTCGATCGCGCTGCTCACGGTCGCGTTGCTGTTCGGGCAGGTCGTGCAGTCGGCGATGTACGCGCCGCTCGCACCGATGCTGTCGGAGATGTTCGGCACCGACGTGCGGTACACCGGGGTGTCGTTCGGCTACCAGTTCGCCAGCTTGATCGGCGCCGGCTTCACGCCGATGATCGCGGCGAGCCTGCTGGTCGCGTCGGACGGATCGAGCCTGCCGCTGAGCCTCATCCTCGTCGGTACCGCGTGTGTGACGATCTTCGCCGCGTGGATCGCGTCGGAGACCCGGGGCAAGAACCTCGCCGCTGCCCGGACCGAACAGATCTGACGTCGATTTCGGTGGGTTCGTCCCCGCTGAGCGGGGACGAACCCACCGGAGTCCTGTGACTGCTCTACTGGAGGGAGACACCGAAAGCAGAGGAGGACCTCGATGAACGACACGAAGCCGAACACCGTCTCCGCGGAGTGGCTGTACGAGCAGTTGGGGGACGAGGACCTCGTCATCGTCGACGCCACCGTGCACCTGAGTACGCCGCCGGACGGGTCCGTGCACATCGAACCCGGTTTGGCGACCTACCTGGAGGAACACATTCCCGGCGCGGTCTACGCCGACCTGTTCACGGACTTCTCCGATCACGAAGCGCCGCAACCGTTCACCGCGGCGCCGTCGGACCGGTTCGCCACCGCCGCCGGCGCGGTCGGTATCGGTGAAGGACGTCGCGTGGTGCTGTACGACCAGAAGAACGGCATCTGGGCCGCGCGACTGTGGTGGCAGTTGCGGCTCGAAGGTTTCGACGACGCCGCCGTGCTCGACGGTGGGCTGCCCGCCTGGAAGGCCGCCGGGTATCCCGTCTCGGACGAGCAGGTGGTCCCGCACGGCGCGACGTTCACCTCGCAGCACCGGCCCGAGCTCGTGCGGTCGACGGAGGAGATCGCGGCGTCGCTCGACGACCCGAACACGCTGATCATCAACGCCTTGGATCCCGCGACCTACCGCGGGGAGAGCCCGTCCTACCCGCGGCGTGGACACATCCCCGGCAGCATCAACATCCCCTTCGGTGATCTCGTCGACCCGTCGACCGGACGCTTGAAGCCGGCGGCGGAACTGCGCGAGATCTTCGACAAGGCGGGTGCCCTGAACCCGGACGTCAAGCCGGTGACCTACTGTGGCGGCGGCATCGCGGCCTCCGGACTCGCGCACGCGCTCGCAGCTGCAGGACGGTCGGATGTTGCGGTGTACGACGGTTCGCTCAACGCGTGGACCGCCGACGCATCCCTGCCGCTCGTGGAGGGCCCCGACCCCCGCTGACGTTTGAATCTTCGGTGTTCTCGACGTCGTATAGCGCCGTCGAGAACACCGAAGTTGATTTCACCGTTGCATCAGTTAGAGCAAACATGATCTAATCGCTGCCACAAGCGAAAGGCGGCGATGATGATCGCATTTCTGAACTCGACGGCGTTCACCGCGCTCGGTACGCCCACCACCTGGGCCGAGGTGTTCGGCTTCGTCAGCGGCGCGTGGTGCGTGTACCTGGTGGGGCGGCAGTCGATCCTCAACTGGCCGATCGGGATCGCCAACAATCTCGTGTGGATCCTGCTCTTCGCGACCGCCGGGCTCTACGCCGATTCCGGACTGCAGGTCGTGTACATCGCGCTCGCCGTGTGGGGGTGGAGTAACTGGGCGCGGGGCAGGGACGGGGATGCCCTGCCGGTGACGGGCACGAGCACGACCGAATGGAGCGTGCTCGCGGTCGTCGGTGTCGCTGCGGTGATCGGGCTGACGGCACTGCTGGAGGTCGCGACGAACTCGACCGTCGCATTCTGGGACGCAACCACCACCGTGCTGTCATTGCTGGCGACGTGGGGACAGGCGAAGAAACGGTGGGAATCGTGGCTGCTGTGGATCGCCGCCGACCTGATCTACATCCCGCTCTACCTGCACAAGGGGCTGACGCTCACGGCGCTGTTGTACGCGGGCTTCCTGCTGCTGTGCATTCGGGGCCTGCTCGCCTGGCGACGCTCCATGGCGGCCGAGCGGCAACTGGTGGAGGTGCGCTGATGTATCGGCACGCGCTCGTCATCGGGAAGTTCTACCCACCTCACGTCGGTCATCATCACCTCGTCCGGCGTGCCGCGGAAGTAGCCGAACGCGTCACCGTCGTCGTGATGTCCTCTGCGGCAGAGACGATTCCGTTGGTCGACCGCGTGTCGTGGATGCGCGAATCGCACGCCGCCGACACGGCGGTCACCGTGACGGGGATCCCGTGCGACGCACCGATGGATCTGGAATCGGACACCGTATGGACCGCGCAGGTCGCCTGTATGAAAGCAGCCGCGCGCACCGTCACCGATGTTCCGGTCGATGCGGTGGTCTCCAGCGAGAAGTACGGCGACGAACTCGCTCGACACTTCTCGGCCACGCACGTGTGCGTCGACCCGCTGCGTGTCGCGCATCCCGCCTCCGGCACGGCCTGCCGCAGCGATCTCACCGGGCGCTGGGACGATCTCGACGCACCCGCCCGAGCCGGCCTCACGACCCGCATCGTCGTCCTCGGCGCCGAATCCACGGGCACCACCACCGTGAGCCGAGAACTGGTGCGACGATTCCGAAATCGCGGTGATGTGTGGGAACGAACCGGCTGGGTGCCGGAATACGGCCGGCAGGCCACCTACGACAAGCTCGGCACCGGAACCATCGACGACATCGTGTGGACCGGCGACGATTTCGAGAACATCGCCGTCGAACAGACGCGACTCGAGGAACGGGCAGCACGGGAGGGGTCTCCGCTGCTCGTCTGCGACACCGATGCCTTCGCGACCACCGTGTGGGAGCGACGCTATCTCGGCAGCAGTGAGCGGGCGTGGCGCGGTGTCCGCGACCGGCGAGCGCTGTACCTGCTCACCGACTACAGCGGTGTTCCGTTCGTGCAGGACGGCATCCGGGACGGCGAGCACATCCGCGCGCGGATGACGGAGTGGTTCGTCGACGCGCTCACTGCCACGGGACGCTCGTGGGTGTTGCTCACCGGCAGTCTCGAGGAACGGGTGGACCTGGCGGAACGGGTGGCGGACGAGGCGTTGCGGTTGGGCTCGCAGTTCGGCGCGCCGCTGTAGAGGTGGATTTCGTCTTCCCCTTCTCACGTTATACCGGATCCTCGGCCCTCATGAGGATCGAAAATTGGGTTCATACTCGCCCACACAGCATTGAAGTCGCAGGTGGGGAGCTGGAATGGGTTACGTACAGAATTTTCGGGAGATCGACCGCACGGCGGTGTCGATCGTGGGTGGCAAGGGAGCGAGTCTGGGGGAGTTGTGGCGCATCGCCGACGTCGACGTGCCCGAGGGGTTCTGCGTGACGACGGACGCTTATCGGACGGTGCTCTCCGAGCTACCGCATGTCGACGACCTGCTCGAGCGACTCGCGAATGCCGAACCCGACGACATCGCAGCGCTGAGCGCGTGGATTCGTGCGGAGATCGAGGGGTGCACGATCCCTGGCGACATCGCGGAGGAGATCGCCGCGTGGGTCCGCGACCTCGGGGAGGACGTGCCTGTCGCGGTGCGCTCGAGCGCGACCGCCGAGGATCTGCCGACGGCGTCGTTCGCGGGGCAACAGGACAGTTACCTGGACATCCGGGGCGTCGAGGACGTTCTTCGGCATGTGAGCAGGTGCTGGGCCTCGTTGTTCACCGAGCGCGCCGTCGCCTATCGGGTGAACAACGGCTTCGACCACCGGAAGGTGCATATGGCCGTGGTCGTGCAGCGGATGGTGTTCCCGCAGGCCTCGGGTGTTCTGTTCACCGCCGATCCTGTCACCTCGGACCGCACGGTGTCCCGGGTGGATGCGGTCGCCGGGTTGGGTGACGACCTGGTGTCGGGTCTGGTGAACGCCGACGCGTACGCGGTGCGTGCCGGCGAGGTCGTGGACCGGACGCAGCGCCAGAAGGTACCGGTGTTGACCGACACGCACCTCGTCGAACTCGTGCAGCTGGGCAGACGCATCGAAGCGCACTTCGGGCGTCCCCAGGACATCGAATGGTGCTTGGCCGACGACGTCTTCCACATCGTGCAGAGCCGCCCGATCACCACGCTGTTCCCCGTTCCGGAGGCCGGCGACGACGACAACCACGTGTACCTGTCCGTCGGTCACCAGCAGATGATGACCGATCCGCTGAAGCCACTGGGAATCTCCATGTGGCAGTTGACCAGTCGTGCGCCCATGCGACACGCGGGTGGACGGCTCTTCGTCGACGTCACGCCCATGCTGGCCTCACCCACCCAGGGACCGGGCATCGTCGGGATGATCGGCAGCTCCGACCCGCTCTTCGGCGACGCGCTGCGAACCGTGCTCGATCGAGGATTCGTCCCGACGCGCCCGGACGACCCTGCTGCCGCGCGGGTCGGTCTGCCACCTGCCCCGGACGCGATCGACCCGGCCGTCGTGCCAGAACTCGTCGCCCGCAACGAGGCCGCGATCGTCGAATCGGCACGTCTCATCGAGAACGAAACCGGTTCGGCGCTACTCGATATCATCCGCGCCGACATCCGCGAGCTGCAGGATTCGTTGTTCGGTAAAGAGGTCGGAGAGGTGCTCGCTGCCGGTATGCAGGCGGCCGAGCGGCTCAACGAGTTGGGGCAGGAATGGTTGGGGAAGAAGAACGTCGCGGACGTCGTCTCCCGCTCGGTGCCCTACAACGTCACGTCGGAGATGGGGTTGGCGTTGCTCGACGTCGCCGATGCCGCGCGCCCGTACCCGGACGTCGTGGCGTTCCTGCGGCAGGTCGACGAGGAGGGCTTCGACGACGCACGCTTCCTCGACGCACTCGGCGCGCGTGAGGGCGGACCGCAGGTACGAGCGGCATTCGAGGACTTCCTCGGCAAGTACGGCAGGCGGTGTGTCGGGGAAATCGACATCACCCGGCCCAGGTGGGGTGAGCGCCCCACGATGCTGGTGCCGATGGTCGTGAGCAATCTCGACAACTTCGAACCCGGTGCCGCGGCACAGCGTTTCGACGAGGGTCGCCGCCGAGCGGAGGAGAAGAAGCGCGAACTCCTCGAACGCGTCCGGGGTCTGCCCGACGGGGAGCAGAAGGCGCGGGAGATCGAGAGGCTCGTCGACCGGGTCCGCGCTTTCGCGGGATATCGCGAGTATCCGAAGTACGGCATGGTCGGCCGCTACTTCGTCTACAAGCAGGCGCTGCTGCGTGAGGCGGAGCGTCTCGTCCGAGCCGGGGTGATCGACGAGAAGGAGGACATCTTCTTCCTGAGGTTCGACGAACTCGAGGACGTGGTGCGCGCACCACGTCCGGTCGGTGACCTCGTCACCGAGCGGAAGCGGGAGTTCGCATCGTTCGCCACTCTCACACCCCCTCGGGTATTGCTGTCGACAGGCGAGACACTCACCGGTGCGTACAGCCGTGACGGCCTGCCCGACGGTGCCCTGCCCGGTATCGCGGTGTCCACCGGTGTCGTGGAGGGCCGCGCCCGCGTGGTCACCGACATGGACCGGGCCGATCTCGAACCCGGCGACATCCTGGTCACCGCGTTCACCGACCCCAGCTGGACCCCGGCGTTCGTCACCGTCAGCGCGCTGGTGACGGAGGTCGGTGGTGTGATGACCCACGGCGCCGTCATCGCGCGCGAGTACGGGTTGCCGGCCGTCGTGGGTGTCGAGGGCGCGACCCGCATCATCCGCGACGGGCAGCGTATCCGCGTACACGGCACGGAAGGGTACGTCGAGATCCTGACCTGAGCCGCGGCGGCGGGACGTGTGAGGATTGTCGTCGTCGCGGAGCGGAGGAGGGCGTCGGGTGAAGAGCGTCGAGGCGGTCGAGAGCAGGACGTTGCCGGTCTACGAGGCCGGCGAGATCGACGTGCCCTTCGTCATCGCGGGCATGGACGAGCTCGTCTCCCGCGAGACCCGCTTCGAAGCGCATTCGCATCCGACGCACGAACTGCTGTGGAACGACCGGGGTGCCTCCACCGCAACCATCGGTTCGCGCACATGGACGATCACCCCGACCATGGGCCTGTGGATTCCGGCGGGCGTGCTGCACTGGGGTGTCCTGCCCGCCGGAACCTGGTACCGCACCGCGCATTTCGGGATCGAATCGGCCCCGTCGTTGTCCGACGGACCGGTGGCGGTGGAGATGACATCCCTGCTGCGACTGCTGCTCGACCGGCTGACGGACGATCGTCTCGGCGACGACTCGCGCTCGCTGACCGAACGCATGGTGATCGACGTGCTCGCACCGGCCGAGAACGAACTGATGGTGCAGGTGCCCTCGTCGCCGGTCGTGCGGCCGATCGTCGAGGCGATCGCCGAGGACCCGAGCGATCCGCGGACGCTCTCGGACTGGGCGGCCGAACTCGGGGTGAGTACCCGCACCATCACTCGCACGTTCCGGTCGGAGACCGGTCTGAGTCTCGGACGCTGGGTCGCGGCGGTGCGTGCCCAGCGAGCGGTGATGTTGCTCGGTCACGGCACCGACGTCGACGACGTCGCTGAACAGGTGGGCTACCGATCGGCGAGTGCGTTCGGTGCGGCCTTCCGCCGGATCACCGGTACGACGCCCGGGATGTTCCGCGTAGGCTGATGTCCCGATCGCTACAGGAGCTGTCCCGATCGAGCGATTGCGCCGGACCTGGTTTCGACATTAGGTTTAGGCAAACCTCGCCTAACTGCTCGCGGCAGATAGGGCCGAGTCCCCATCCAGTACGAGAGTGAGTTCTGCCTCCATGCGTTCGAAGCGCCTCCTGACGATCGCCGCCGCATCCGTCGCGGTCGCCCTCGGTCTCACCGCCTGTGGATCCTCCGACTCCTCGGACACCGCCGAGTCCGGCTCCGGTTCGGGCGAGTACCCGATCACCATCGAGCACGCGCTCGGCACCGTCACCCTCGACGAGAAGCCCGAACGCGTCGCCACGGTCAACTGGGCCAACCACGAGGTGCCGCTCGCGCTCGGCGTCGTGCCGGTGGGAATGGCAGCCGCCAACTTCGGTGACGACGACGGCAACGGCATGCTGCCGTGGGTCGAGGAACGTCTCGAGGAACTCGGCGCCGAGACCCCCGTGCTGTTCGACGAAACCGACGGCATCGACTTCGAGGCCGTGTCCGACACGAACCCCGACGTCATCCTCGCCGCCTACTCCGGTCTGACGCAGGAGGACTACGAGACCCTCAGCGAGATCGCTCCCGTCGTCGCGTACCCCGAAGCTCCCTGGGCCACCTCGTGGCGCGACATGATCGAACTGAACAGCGCCGGGCTGGGTATGGCCGAGGAGGGCAAGGAGCTCGTCGCGAGCCTCGAGCAGGAGATCTCCGACGCGGCCGCCGCCCACCCCGAACTCGAGGGCAAGGCGACGATGTTCCTCACCCACGTCGACACCGCCGACCTGAGCCAGGTCAGCTTCTACACCGCCAACGACACCCGCGCCGCCTTCTTCGAGGACCTCGGACTGGCCACCCCGAAGAGCGTCGCGGACGCCTCCACCGACGACGCCTTCTCCAAGAAGGTCAGCGCCGAGCAGGTCGACGTCTTCGACGACGTACAGATCATCGTCACCTACGGCGACCAGGAACTCGTCGACGCGCTCGAGGCCGACCCGCTGCTGTCGCAGATGCCCGCCGTCCGCAACGGCTCGATCGTCTTCCTCGACGGCTCCGGCCCGCTCGGTACCGCAGCGAACCCGACGCCGCTGGCGATCTCCTGGGTCCTCTCCGACTACGTCCAGCTGCTCTCCGACGCAGCTGCCAAGACGAACGCGGAGTGACCGCACTCCACGACGAGTCGATGCCGAGCGCCCCCGAGAAGGGGCGCTCGGCCATCGGCAATTCCGTCTGGCTTCTCGTTCTGCTCGGTGTGCTCGTCCTGCTGGTGATCGCATCGATCACGATCGGTTCGCGCAACGTCGACTGGGCCGACATCGTCGCGGCCCTCGGCGGCGCCACCGACAACATCGGTCAGGGCGCGATCGCCAAACGCATCCCGCGCACGGTGCTCGCGCTGCTGGTCGGCGCGGCGCTCGGTCTCGCCGGTGCCGTGATGCAGGGGGTGACCCGTAATCCCTTGGCGGACCCGGGCATTCTCGGCGTCAATATGGGCGCCTCGCTCGCCGTCGTGATCGGCATGGCGTGGTTCGGGCTGTGGACGCAGACCTCGATGATCTGGATCGCGATCATCGGTGCCGCCGCTGCTGCGGTGTTCGTCTACACGATCGGGTCGCTCGGGCGCGGGGGAGCGACACCCCTCAAACTCGCCCTCGCCGGTGCGGCCACCTCGGCGGCGCTCGCGTCGTTCGTCACCGCCGTGATCCTGCCGCGCGGCGACATCGCCGGCAGCGTGCGGTCGTGGCAGATCGGCGGCGTGGGCGGCGCGAACTACGACGCCATCTCCCAGGCGCTGCCGTTCTTCGTCGTCGGCTTCGCCATCTGCCTGCTGTCGGCGCGCAGCCTCAATTCGCTCGCGCTCGGCGACGATATGGCTGCCGGGCTCGGAGAGCGCGTCGCTCTCGCCCGCGGCATCTCGTCGCTCGGTGCGGTGCTGCTGTGCGGGGCGGCGACCGCCATCGCCGGTCCCATCGCGTTCGTCGGCCTCGTCGTGCCGCACCTGTGCCGGTTGCTCATCGGCATCGACAACCGGTGGCTGCTGCCCTTCTCCGCTCTCGTGGGAGCAGGACTGCTGACCGCCGCCGATGTCGTGGGCCGCATCGTGGCGCGACCCGCCGAGATCGACGTCGGCATCATCACCGCGCTCATCGGGGCGCCCTTCTTCGTGTACATCGTCCGACGGCAGAAATTGCGCGAACTGTGACCGCCACACTCGAGACCATCGACACCGGCATCGACGACCTCGCCGCGAGCCGGATACGACGGGGACGCCGACGCCGTCTCGTCATCGCCGTGCTTGCGACCCTCGTGGTCGCGGCCTTCGTGGCGAGCCTGATGTTCGGCCGGACCTTCTACCCGCCCGCGGACGTGCTGCGCGTCGTCCTCGGACAGGACGTGGCCGGCGCGAACTTCACGGTCGGCCGCCTCCGGCTTCCTCGCGCGGTCCTCGCGGTGGTCGCCGGCATCTGCTTCGGGCTCGGCGGCATCACCTTCCAGACGATGCTGCGCAACCCGCTCGCAAGCCCCGACATCATCGGCATCAGCTCCGGCGCGAGTGCCGCGGCGGCATTCGCCATCATCGTGCTCGGACTCGGTGGCACCGGGGTGTCGGTCTTCGCGATCGTCGCCGGTCTCGCCGTGGCTCTCCTGATCTACGGACTGTCCTATCGCGGCGGGGTGGCGGGCACGCGCCTGATCCTCATCGGCATCGGTATCGCTGCCATGCTCGACAGCGTCACGTCCTATCTCCTGAGCACCGCGGCGACGTGGGACCTGCAGGAGACGATGCGCTGGCTCACCGGCAGCCTCAACGGTGCGACCTGGGGGGCGACGGTGCCCGTGATCGTCGCCCTCCTGGTGCTGGGACCGGTGCTGCTCGTGCAGACCCGCAACCTGTCGATGGTCCAGCTCGGCGACGATGCCGCGCAGGCACTCGGCGTGCGGGTCGAACGCACACGCGTGTTCGCGATCGTCTCGGCGGTCGGGCTCATCGCGTTCGCCACCGCCGCGGCCGGACCCATCGCATTCGTCGCCTTCCTGTCCGGCCCGATCGCCGCGCGGATCGTGGGGCGGGGCACGTCGCTGTTCGTCCCGGCGGCACTCGTCGGGGCGCTGCTCGTGCTGGTCGCGGATTTCGTCGGCCAGTACGCCTTCGGCACGCGCTACCCGGTGGGCGTGGTGACGGGTGCGCTCGGCGCGCCCTATCTCGTCTACCTCATCATTCGCTCCAACCGCGCGGGAGGCTCGCTGTGACCGCAACGCACACCCTGATCGCCGAGAATCTCGAACTCGGCTACGGCAACCGCACCGTCGTCGAGAACCTCGACCTGCAGGTGCCGCCGGGGCGGATCACGTGCATCGTCGGCGCCAACGCGTGCGGGAAATCGACGCTGCTGCGGTCGATGTCGCGATTGTTGTCGCCGCGCGGCGGGCACGTCCTGCTCGACGGCAAGGACGTCCACCGCCTGCCCGCCAAGAAGCTCGCCCGCACCCTCGGTCTGTTGCCGCAGTCGCCGATCGCACCCGAGGGCATCGTCGTCGCCGACCTCGTGGGTCGCGGCCGGCATCCGCACCAGCGGGTGCTCTCGCGCTGGAGCCGCGAGGACGACGCGGCCGTGGCCGATGCGCTCGCCGCCACCCACACCACCGAACTCGCCGAGCGCTCCGTGGACGAACTGTCGGGCGGTCAGCGGCAGCGCGTGTGGATCGCGATGGTGCTGGCGCAACAGACCGACCTTCTTTTGCTCGACGAACCCACCACCTTCCTCGACGTCAGCCACCAGGTGGAGGTCCTCGACCTGCTCACCGACCTCAACCGCGACCGCGGCACGACGATCGTGATGGTGCTGCACGACCTCAACCTCGCCGCGCGGTACGCCGATCACCTCGTCGCGATGGCCGACGGCAGCATCTACGCGTCGGGGGACCCCTCGGACGTGCTCACCGGGAAGACGGTGAAGGCCGTCTTCGGTCTGGACAGCCGCGTCATCTCCGATCCGGTCTCCGGCAAGCCGCTCGTCCTGCCCGTGGGCCGGCACCACATCATGTGACCGTCCATCCGCTACAGGAATGGTCATCCGCTACGGAAATTCGGAAGTTGTCAACCTGTCTGAGACAGAACAGGTGTGTTGATTCCCGTCGGTTGCGGTAACGCCGGCGCTGCCGGTCGACGACGGAACCGCTGCGGATACTTTTCGTGGATCCGGTCGAGACGCTCCTGCCGACGTCGGTGTTCCTCGGCGGCACTGCCGAGAAACACCGACACCGGCGTATAACGTCCCAGCCCGCCGTGCCGGTGCTCGAGCGCATACCGGTTCATGAAGTCCTCGGTCCACCGCCGAGCATGATCGATATCATCGAAACGATCCGGACAGGTCAGGTCGTACTTGATGGTCTTGAACAGAGACTCCGAGAACGGATTGTCGTCACTGACCCGTGGACGAGAGAACGACGACACGACCCCCGCCCCGGCGAGGGCATCGAGCAACAACCCCGACCGCATCGATGCCCCGTTGTCGGCGTGCAGCACGCCCGGCGCCCCGAACGCGGTGAACGCTTCGGTGAACATTTCCACCGCTTTTGCCTTGTCCTCGTGGTACTCGATACGCCACGCCACCGGAAACCGTGAGTACACATCGATCGCCAGATACAACCGAAACAGGTCCTGCGTGCGGGGCCCCTTGAGCGTGGTGATGTCCCACGACCACAGGTCCCCGACGTCGAGGGCCTCGACGACCGGTGTGCGCCGCGACGTCGACGGTCCTCCGGTGCGGCTGCGGCGCCGGTCCCCGGTGAGCTTCTCGGCCCGGGCCACCCGATAGAATGTGACCTCCGAGCAGTCCACCAATCCGTCGTCGAATGAACGCCAATAGATTTGACACACAGACTGATCCGCGTTCTCCTCGGCGAGGATCAACGCGATGATGGTGTCCTTTTCGGCTGGCGACAGCGCCGCTGGTTGCTGCCGCTGTCGCTGCGGGATCGGATCGGTGACCGGCTGATAGTGCCGGTAGTGGTGGGCCCGCCGGTAGTAGCTCGACCGAGCGATTCCCACGAGCGCGCACCCCCGGGTGACGGACGTTCCCGCCTCGGTCAATTCGGTGACGATGTCGGTCAGGACAATGTTCTGCGCTCGAGCCACAGCGCGTACTCGCGTGCGCTCATCAATGCCGGCGGGATCTCGGTGGTCTCGTCGGTCGAGGTCTTGTGGATCCCCTGCAAGAGCTCGAATGCTTTTCCCAGGATCTCCACGGCGGCGTCGCTCTGGGCGACCTTGTCGCGGAGGCGTTCGTTTTCGCGGCGGAGTTTGGCAAGCTCCGCGCGGTCTCGACTATCCAATCGGTCCCTCGCTTTGTCTGCTGCTTCGACCATCGACTTCTGCAAGTGTCCCTCATCGCGGGCCTGCAGCCAGCGGCGGACGGTGCCTTCGGCGAGATTGTTCTCGCGCAGCAGTCGGGTCTTGGCTCCGCGTTCGACGCAGGTGTCCCATCGGCGCAAGAACTCGATCTTGTAGGCCATGGAGAACGCGCGGTGGCCTTGTCGGGTTCGTCCTACGGGGAGGGTGATGAGGTCGGACATCTGTTACTCCGATCCCCGCGTTGGTTGTCAGGATGTCTCACGACCATCCTGACAACCAACGAATTTCTGCAGCGGATAGCAGAAGTCGTAGCGAATGCGCGGGAGAGGCCGGAGGGTTCGTCCTGTTCTCCGCGCGAACTCTGCTCTCCCTGTCTCGTGTCCCTACAATCCGGGAATGGGGAACAGGTCGGTCACCAGTTACGACGTCGCCCGCCGCGCGGGGGTGTCGCAATCGACGGTCTCGCGCGCCCTGCGCGACGACCCGCGCGTCGTGGAGAAGACCCGCCTGCGCATCCGGGCTCTCGCGAAGGAGATGGGGTATGTCCCGCACGTCACGGCCCGGAGCCTGATCACCCGGAAGTCGTCGACCATCGGGATCGTCAGCGGCGACCTGCACAATCCGTCGTACCCGACGCTGGTCAACACTCTGCAGGATTGCTTCGCCCGCAACGACTACCGGGTCCTGCTCATGAGCGACCGCACCGAGGGATCTCTGGATAAGGACATCCTCGCGTTGCGCGGGGGACTGGTGGACGGGGTCGTGTTCATCTCCTCGCGACTGGATTCACCGATGGTGTCGGAGATCATCGACTGGAAGATTCCCCTCGTCATCCTCAATCGCGACGTCGACGGCCGGTACGCGCACCGGGTGGATCGGGTCACCTCCGACAACATCGGTGGTGGCAGGCTTGTCGCCGACCATCTGATCGACACGGGGCACACCCGAATCGCTCTGATCTCCGGTCCGCTGGACAACCCCAGCATCCGATTGCGTGAGAAGGGCTTCCGCGACCGGCTCGAGGAGCGTGGTGTGCCGATCGACGAGGGACGCGTCCATCGTGGTGCCGTGGACGCCGCCACGGGTCTCGCCGGTGGGTTGACGTTGCTGGCCGGACCGGCTCGTCCCACGGCGGTGTTCTGTGCGACCGACTACATCGCCTACGGCACGCTCGACGCCGCCAAGCGGCTCGATCTCGATGTGCCCGGTGAGGTCTCGGTGGTGGGATACAACGACCTGCAGCAGTCGAGCTGGTCGATCTTCGATCTGACGACCGTGCGCCAACCGCTCGAGGACATGGCTGTGGCCGCCGCGGAGCTGCTGCTGGCGCGGATCGACGGGGACGAGGGACGGCCGGTGCATCGGAACTTCGACGTCGAGTGGGTGCCGCGGGGGAGTGCGGCACCCTGCGCGGTGCCGTTTGCGCAGTCCGTCGCCGATCGTTAACGCGGGCAACAATCCCGTTACCCCTCGACACACATCCGGCAACAACTCCTGAATACATTCGAAGTCACAGCGAGTCAGGCAGTGCCGCCGGATCGCTTCCTCGAATCTCCCCGCCTCTCAGGAGTGAGTGACATGGAAATCGGCGTCTTCATCCCCATCGGCAACAACGGCTGGCTCATCTCCAAGAGCGCCCCGCAGTACATGCCCTCGTTCGAACTCAACAAGACGATCGTGCAGAAGGCCGAGAAGCACGGCCTCGACTTCGCACTCTCGATGATCAAGCTCAAGGGCTTCGGTGGCGAGACCGAGTTCTGGGACCACAACCTCGAATCGTTCACGCTCATGGCCGGTCTCGCGGCGGTGACCGAGAAGATCAAGCTGTTCGCCTCCACTCCGATCCTCACCCTGCCGCCGGCGATGGTCGCCCGGATGGCGTCGACGATCGACTCGATCGCTCCCGGTCGGTTCGGTGTGAACATCGTGACCGGTTGGGCGCCCAACGAATACACGCAGATGGGTCTGTGGCCCGGTGACGAGTACTTCGGCTACCGCTACGCGCAGGCCACCGAGTACGTGACGGTGATGAAGCAGCTGTGGGCCGACGGTGTCAGCAACTTCAAGGGCGAGCACTACACGATGGACGAGTGCGTCCTGTCACCGAGCCCGACCGGAGGCGGGGTGCCGATCGTCGCGGCGGGGCAGTCCAAGAGCGGCATGAAGTTCGCATCCGAGATGGCCGACTTCAACTTCATCATGGGCACCGGGATCAACACCCCGACCGCCATCTCGGACTCCGTGGCGACCCTCGTCGACGCGGCTGGTGAGACCGGCCGGGACGTCGGTGCGCTGACCCTGTTCATGATCATCGCCGACGAGACGGACGAAGCGGCACAGGCGAAGTGGCAGGACTACCACGACAACGCCGACCTCGCCGCACTCGGCTACATGGCGGATCAGTCCGCCGCCGACGCCACCGCCGACGATTCCTCCACGGCGAAGACCATCTCGCTTCCCGAGGGCGCGGTGAACTTCAACATGGGTACTCTCGTCGGCTCCTACGAGACCGTCGCGAAGATGCTCGACGAGGTCGCGGAGCTCGAGGGTATCAAGGGCATCATGCTCACCTTCGACGACTTCGTCGAGGGCATCGAGAACTTCGGCACCCGTATCCAACCTCTGATGAAGAGCCGCAACACCATCCAGGCCGCCGCAGCCTGACACGAACGGCGGGTGGGAGCGCGAGCGTCGAGCCGCGCTCCCACCCGTCCTCCCATTTCCAGGAGGTTCCTCTTGACTTCGCGCACCCTCGACGTTGCCATCGTTCAGGCCGGCGAACTGACCGAGGACCTCCTCGGCAACCTTGCCGGGATCGCCGCCCTCGTGCGCGCGGCAGCTGCACCCGACGGCGACGGCACCACGCCCGACCTGGTGGTCCTGCCCGAACTGATCACCACTCCCTACTTCTGCACCAGTCACGAGGTCGACCGCACGTCCTGGGCCGAGACGATCCCCGGTGACGCCACCGACCTGTTCGGTGCGCTCGCGCGAGAACTGGGTTGCGCCATCGCCTTCGGTCTCTTCGAACGTACAGCCCACGACGTCACCCACAACTCCGTCGTGATGATCGACGCCACCGGCGAGATCCTGAGCTGGCGTTCCCCAGACGGCGGAACACTCCCCGCCTACCGGAAGCTGTCGCTGCCGGCGAGCAAGGTCGGCGACGTGGACATCGACGAGAAGTACCATTTCGCGCCCGGGCAGGCGCCCGCGACCGTCGACGCCTTCGGCACCCGGCTCGGGTGCGTCATCTGCTACGACCGCACGTTCCCCGAGAACTGGGCGGTCGCCCGTGCCCTCGGCGCCGAGGTGATGCTCGCGATCGTCTCGTCGCTCGGCACCCGCGAGGACCTCTTCCTCGCCGAACTGCAGACGCGCGCTCTCGAATCGCAGATGTGGATCGTCGCGGCCAACCGCGCCGGCCCGGAAACCCTCAACGGTGTGACGGTCGACTACTTCGGACTGTCGTGCGTGATCGCCCCCAACGGTGCGATCGTCGCCCAGGCTCCGGCCCATCGTGCCGGGGAGACGCTGCGCTTCACCCTCGACCTCGACGCCGTCCCCGCGCAACGCACCGCCTTTCCGCTGACCCGGGACCGGCGCCCGGACGTCCTGCGTCTGCTCGCCGATCTCACCGCGGGCACCGTGAGGCCCGCTCCGCTGCCGCGGCCGACCCCGGCGACCACGGAGGTGCTCCGGTGACCACCACCGACTACCCCGACCTCACCGCCGCGTCCGCCACGACCGTCGACGACCTGCTCCCGCAGGCCCGCGCCGACATGGAGCCGCTTCTCGAGGCGGGGCGACACACGCCCCTGGCCCCGGTGCCGGACGGCTGGGCCTGCGAGCCGGCGCATTCCGCGGCGTTGCTGGCGGCGAGCCCGGTCCTCGCGTCGCCGATCGAAGCGCCGGCCTACTCCGCTAGCACCGAGGCACCCGTGCACGAACTCGGCGTCCTCGACCTGCTCGCCGCCTATCGGTCCGCCGCGACCACACCCACCGACGTCCTCGACGCGCTGCGGGCCCGGTGGAGCGACCCGGGATTGTCCGGAGGGGCAATCCTCGCCGTGATCGAGGGCGCCGACGACGCGGCTGCGGACTCGGACCGACGATGGAGCGACGCCACCGCCCGCCCGCTCGAAGGCATCTTCTTCGCCGTCAAGGACATCATCGACGTGGCCGGAGCGCCCGTCACCGCCGGCTCGCGCACCACCGGCGACCGCATCGCTGTCACCGACGCGACCGTCGTCGCACGCCTTCGCGCGGCCGGTGCCATCCCGGTCCTCATGACCGCCACCACCGAGTTCGCCTGCGGTGCGCCGCACAACGCACGCTACGGTGCCGTGACCAACCCGTGGGACCGGACCCGATGGACCGGTGGCTCGTCGACCGGATCGGCCGGCGCCCTCGCCGTGCGACTGGTCCCGCTCGCTCTCGGCACCGACACCGGTGGCTCCATCCGCGTGCCCAGCGCCCTGTGCAACCTCACCGGCATCAAGCCCACCTACGGTCTCGTACCGCGCACCGGCGTCGCGTCGCTGTCGTGGACCCTCGACCACATCGGTCCCATGGCGCGCTCCGCCGCCGACCTGCGGATCGTCCTGGAAGTGCTTGCAGGGCCCGACGGGTACGACCCTGCCGCCGTCCCGGACGAGACGGTCCGGCAGGTACGGGACGGGCTCGCCGCCACCGGCACCACCGGGCCGGTCTCACTGGCCGGCGTACGTCTCGGCGTACCTACTGCCTGGTTCACCGAATTGTGCGACGCCGGCGTACTCGCCGCCTGGGAGACCGTCGTGGGCACCTTCCGGACCCTCGGCGCGGAGATCGTGCCGGTCGACATCCCGGACACCCACCGTCTTCACGACGACGTCACAATCGTCATGACCTGTGAGCTCGCCTCCAACCAGGAGGGCGCCCTCGAGAAGTTCGCGCTGTACGACATCGGCACGCAGGTGCGGATCGCGCGCGGACTCGTGCCCTCGGCGGTGGACTATCTGCGGTCGGTGCGCCGGCGCACGCTCGCCCAGCAGGAAGCGATCCGTGCCTTCGACACCGCGGGTATCGATGTGCTCGTCACGCCGGGGATCGGCGCCACGGCGGCGCGGTTGTCGGACGTGACGATGGAGATCGACGGGGCGCGGTACCCGATGCAGTCGATCGTCGGCCGCAACACCGGCCTGTTCGACTACCTCGGCCTGCCCGCCGTCATGGCGCCAGCCGGCTTCTCCGACGGAATGCCGGTCGGCGTGCAATTGGTGGGACGGCCGTGGGCGGACGACACGTGCCTGCGCCTGGCGCAGGTCCTCCAATCCGTCACCGACGTCCACAACCGCCGGTCCGATGGATAGCCGTGCTGATGGATAGTGTAGCCCCGCAGCGTCATCCGCATCCGTGGCGGGTGTTCTCGGCGACGAGCATCGGGGTCGTCGCGGTGTTCCTCAGCCTGAGCGGGTTGACCGTCGCACTGCCCACCGTCGCACGCGAACTCGATGCCTCCGGCGCCCAGTCGACGTGGATCCTGCTCGGCTACATGCTCGTCACGACCGCCCTGATCCTGGTGTTCGGCCGGCTCGCCGACATCATCGGACGACGACCGCTCTACCTCGCGGGACTGATCACCTTCACCGTCGCGACGGGACTGTGCATGCTGGCGCCGTCGGCCGGATGGCTCGTCGCGGCCCGGGTGCTCCAGGGAGCCGGGGCCGCCGCCATCGTCACGAACAACACGGCGCTGCTCACCGACACCTTCCCGCCGCGGACCCTCGGCCGGGCGCTGGGGTGGAACGCGACGGTCGCGGCCGTCGCGCAGGTGGTCGGACCGGTGATCGGCGGTGCCGCCACCGCAGTCTTCGGGTGGCGCGGGCTGTTCGTCGTGGTGCTGCCCGTGGGGCTGCTTGCGATCGCCGCGTCGATCGCGGTGATTCCGCGCAGTCCCTCCAGGGCGGTGACCCGGGAACCCTTCGATGTCTCCGGCGCGGTACTGTCCACCGCCCTGCTGGCCGCGGTCGTCCTGGCTCTCACGCCGGGGGTCGGGTCGACGTCCTGGCTGCCCTGGGCGTGCGGCACGGCGAGCCTCGTCCTCGCCGTAGCGTTCGTCGCGGTGCAGATCAGACGGACCCATCCGCTCGTCGACCTGTCGTTGTTCCGCAACCGGGGTATCGCACTCGTTCTCGCCGCGGTGCTCGTGAATGCGATCGCCACCTACGCCGTGACGCTGCTCGTGTCGCTGTACGGGCAGGCGGTGAGCGGAATCTCCGCGGTCGCTGCTGGGGCGCTGGTGATGCCGGTCGCGATCGGCACCGTCGTCGCCGCGGCAGCAGCGGGATCTCTGATGCTGCGTTTCAGTCCTCGCACGCTCACCGCTGCCGGCATGGGACTCAACGCCGTCGGTCTGCTCGGAGTGGCACTGTTGTTGTCGCCGGACGGCGGTTCACTCGGGGCGACCGCCCCCTTCCTGTTCGTGCTCGGTTGCGGCACCGGACTGTTCATGACACCGAGCACCAGCGCGTTGATGCTCACGGCCCCTGCGGACCGTCGCGGCATCGCCAACGGGCTGCGCTCGACCCTGCAGAACGTCGGCTACCTGCTCAGCACCGCGCTGGCGCTCGTCTTCGCCACTGCCGGACTCAGCGCCGCTGCCCGCCAGGCTGCCTATGGCGGGACCCTCGGCACGCTCGGCAGTGCGGAGGTGGCGCGGTTCGTCGACAACGTGCGAGCGGTCGGCATCGCTCTCGCCGTCGTCGCCCTGCTCGGCGTCGGCGTGTGTCTCGCCTTTCCGCGCCGCAATCCGGCCGCGACCGTCCACACCCTCGAATCCGTCACCCCACTGAAGGAGTCCGCATGACCATCGTCGATCGTGCAGAACAGGCCGCCGACTACGCCCGCGCCGGTTTCGGGCAGGAGCTCCAGCCCGGAACCCGTCCCGCACTGGTCGTCGTCGATCCCGCCCGTGCCTACATCGATCCCGACTGCCCTTTGTATGCAGGGGTGGAGGAGAACGTCGAGGCGATGCGCACCCTGCTCACCTCCGCGCGCGAGGCCGGAATCCCGGTGGTGATCACCGAGGTTCGTCTGCGCGCCGACGGTGCCGACGCCGGGGTGTTCTTCAAGAAGTCGGGCACCCTCGTCGCGTTCTGCGAAGGCAGTCCGTACGGGGAGTTGATCGAGGGTCTCGAACCGACGTGCGCCGAAATGCTGGTGACGAAGAAGTATCCGAGCGCGTTCTTCGGCACCACTCTCAATTCGCACCTCACGTCGCTCGGCGTCGACACCGTGCTCATCGCCGGGTTGTCCACCAGCGGTTGCGTCCGCGCGACGGCACTGGATGCGATGCAGCACGGCTTCGTTCCGATCGTCGTGGAAGATGCTGTGGGAGATCGTGATCCGGTGATCCATTCGTCGAATCTGTTCGACATGCAGCAGAAGATGGCGGAGGTGTGGCCGCTCGGCCGGGCACGGGAGTACCTGGAGGCGATTTCCGCACGCAATTAACACGAATGAACCAAGGATGTCGCCGCACGCAACACGCTGCGGATACATTCGAAGTCATCGCCTCCCAACCGGTTCCGCAACGACGCGGCCGCTTCTTCTTCGGCACGCTCCTCATCCCCCAGGAGAATCCATGCGTCATTCCCTTCCCGGCCGCGCCGCGATCGCCGCGCTCGCCTTCTCGGCTGTCTTCGGTCTCACCTCATGCAGCAGCGGCGGCTCGGGTGGCGGCGACGTGTCCGACGCCGACGTCACCGCCGGAATCGAGTACGCCCGCGCTCAGCTCGCCCTGTACGAGGCGGACCCGGAGTTCACGCTCGAAGCCGAGCCGTTCCCGATGAAGGACATCGCCGGCAAGACGATCTTCGCGATCCCCACCAACAGCGAGAATCCGTACAACGTCGCCGTCGACGAGGAATCGAAGAAGGTCGCGGAACGCTACGGAGCCACCTGGATCGAGTACACGAACCAGGGTCAGCCCGCCCAGTGGGCGACCGGTGTCGAACAGGCCGTGAACCAGAAGGTCGACCTCATCATCCTGTCGCAGGGTGTCGACGCGTCCCTCATCAAGCCGGCGCTCGAGAAAGCCGATGCTGCCGGAATTCCCGTTCTGCTCACCCACACCATCCTGCGCGGCGAACCGGTACCCGCCGACCTCGAAGGACTGATCGACGCCACCACCGACGCCCCGCTGTCCGAGGCCAACCGGCTCACCGTCGACTGGATGATCGACCGCACCGAAGGCGAGGGCAACGCGCTGATCATCACCTCCAACGAGGTTCCCCCGGCCAAGGCCGAGGTGGCCGCGATGGAGGACGAGATCGCGCAATACTGCCCGCAGTGCACCTACAAGATCGTCAACGTCCCGGTCACGGAGTGGGCCACCAAAATCCAGTCCGAGGTGCAGTCCGCACTCTCTGCCGACCCGAACATCAACTTCATTCTGCCCATCTACGACTCGATGTCGCTCTACGCCCAGTCGGGCATCAAGGCCGCGGGTAAGACCGGCCAGGTCGAGATCTCTTCGGTGAACGGCACCCCCGCAGTCCTCAAGATCCAGCAGGACGACGGCATCGTCACCATGAACGTCGGTGAATCCATCCCGTGGCTCGCGTGGGCGACGATGGACCAGGCCGGTCGCCTCCTGCTCGGCTACGACCCCGTCCCCAACGGCGCACAGGAAACCCCGCTCAAGCTCATCACTGCCGAGAACATCGACGAGACCGGCACCCCGCCGCAGCCCGACAAGGGCTACGGCACGGCCTACGTCACCGGTTACGAAGCACTGTGGGGGCCCAGTGAGCAGTCCTGATCCCATCATCAACATCGTCGGTCTGTCCAAGACCTTCGGTGAGCACACGGTGCTGAAGAAGGTCGGCCTGACGATCCACGCCGGTGAGGTGCACGGCCTGCTCGGGGAGAACGGTTCCGGCAAGTCCACGCTCATCAAGGTCCTGGCCGGCTTCCACGCCCCCGACCCCGGCGCTGCGCTGCAGGTGCGCGGCAGGGACGTGACACTGCCGGTCCCGGCCGGCGGATTCCGCGACCTCGGCATCAGCTTCGTCCACCAGGACCTCGCCCTCGTGCCCGACCTGTCGGTGGTCGAGAACCTCCGCGTCGGACCGGTCGTGGCCGGATCGAGGCCCTGGATCTCGTGGCGGCGCGAGAAGCTCACCGCCCGAGCACTGTTCGAGCGCTTCGGACTCCACATCGATCCCGAGGCGCCGGTGTCGAGCCTGAACGAGACCGAACGCGCCCTCCTCGCGATCCTGCGGGCGACCGAGGAACTGGGGGAGCGCCGCACCCTGCTCGTGCTCGACGAACCCACGGTCTTCCTGCCCCGCGAGGGCACCGACCTGCTGTTCGCCGTCGTCCGTGAGATCGTCGCCGACAAGAAGGCCGCCGTCCTGTTCGTCTCCCACGATCTCGACGAGGTGCTCGACCACACCGACCGCGTCACCGTGCTGCGCGACGGGGTGTCGCAGGGCACGCACCGTACCCGCGACCTCACCGCGACCTCGCTCATCGACCTCATCGTCGGACGCAGTCTCGACTCCGCCGACCCGCGTGTCGCCGGGCCCGTCCGCGACTTCGAGGACGTTCCGGCCCTCGCCCGGATCGAGGACCTCGAGACCACCACCGTCGACGGCGTCGGGTTCGACGTGCGGCCCGGGGAGGTCGTCGGACTCACCGGCATCGCCGGTTCGGGATACGACGACGTGCTGCCCGCCCTGTACGGGGCGCGGCAGGCTCGTGGCGGGCGGCTGACGGTCGACGACGACAGCGTGGACCTGCCCGCGATGACACCGATCGACGCGCTCGCCCGCAAGGTCGTCTACGTGCCGCCGGACCGCAAGGTCGAGGGCAGCGCACCCGAGCTGACCGTCGCCGAGAACGTCACCCTGCCCGTGCTCGGTACAGGATTCGTCAAACCGCGGGCGCTGAAGGACATCGCGACCGCGCTCGCCGAGCACTGTGACGTCCGGCCACGGGACCCGCAGGCCGTCTACGGGTCGCTGTCCGGCGGCAACCAGCAGAAGGCTCTGCTCGGCAAGTGGCTCCAGACCGACCCGGTACTGGTGCTCCTCGCCGAACCCACCCAGGGTGTGGACATCGGTGCCCGCGCCCGCATCTTCGAGATGTTGCGGGAGACCGCGCGTGGGGGAGCGGGCATCGTCGTCGCCAGCTCCGACTACGAGCAGTTGTCGGTCCTGTGCGACCGCGTCCTCGTCTTCTCCCACGGGCACGTCGTCGCCGAACTCACCGGCGACAACCTCTCCAAGCATCACATCTCGGACAGTGTTCTCGGTCTGACCCGACAGGAAGTGATCGCCTGATGTCCGTCACCATCGACAAGAGCACCACCGCGAAAACCGCATCCACCGAATCGGATCCCGCGCGCCCCCGTCGCTCTCTCGGTCCGCTGTTCGAGAAGTACGCGCTCGTCCTGGCACTGATCGCCGTCATCGTCGTGTTCAGTGCCCTGCGACCCGAGACCTACCCGACCGCCAACAACCTGCAGAACATCCTCGGATCCCAGGCCGTCCTGCTCGTCCTGGCCCTGGGGCTCATCGTCCCGCTCACCGCCGGTGAGTTCGACCTGTCGGCCGTGTCGACGATGTCGCTGGCAGCCATGACGATCGCGGTACTGAACGTGCAACACGGCTGGTCGCTGCTGTCGGCCATCGCCGTCGCCGTGCTCGCGTGCCTCGTCGTCGGCCTGATCAACGCACTGCTGGTCGTGCGATTGCAGATCGATTCGTTCATCGCGACCCTCGGCAGCGGAACGGTTGTCCTCGGTGTGGTGCAGTGGATCTCCGACTCGACCTCGGTCACCGGCGTCGACTCTGCGCTCGTCGACGCCACCATCGGCACCCGTATCTTCGGGGTGTCGCTGCAGTTCTACTACGCCCTCGCCCTGGTGCTGATCATGGCGGTGATCTTCCAGTACACCCCGATCGGACGCCGCCTGCTCTTCGTCGGGCGCGGCGCCCAGGTGGCCCGGCTCAGCGGCCTGCACGTCGACCGCATCCGCGGGGGTGCGCTCGTCACCTCCGCGCTCGTCGCGGCTCTGGCCGGCATCGTCTACGCCGGCATGCTCGGTGGCGCCGACCCGTCCTCGGGCCAGTCGTTCATGCTGCCGGCCTTCGCGGCGGCCTTCCTCGGTGCCACAGCGATCGTCCCCGGCCGCTTCAACGCGTTCGGCACGCTGGTCGCGGTGTACTTCCTCGTCGCCGGGGTGGTCGGCCTGCAGATGCTCGGTGTCGCCAGCTTCGTCCAGCAGTTGTTCTACGGTGGCGCACTGGTGGTCGCGGTCGCGCTGTCCGGCGCGGTGCGGCGCCGCACGGCGTCACGCTCCACGCGATGACGAACGGCGGAATCGGGCTGCATCGACGGATCCACCCTGGTGCGACGCAGCCCGATCCGCCTCCCGACGGCGCAATGTGCACGCCATATTTCGGCATCGTTCCCGACATACCCGTCGGGTCGAATATCCGGTGACGGGCGGAAAGTCTCGCCCGAAAGGAGATCCACATGAAGGTCACTGTCGTTGCCGGTAACCCGAAACCCGGCTCCCGTACGCTCGACGCCGCCACCGTGCTGGCCACCGCGCTCACCGGGGAGGCCCCCGATCACGTGGTCGACGTCGTCACTCTCGGTCCGGGCCTGCTCGGCTGGGGCGACGACGCGGTGAAGGAGGCGGTCGAGACCGTCGCCTCCTCCGACCTCGTGGTCTTCGCCAGCCCGACCTTCAAGGCCACCTACACCGGCATCCTGAAGTTGTTCCTCGACCAGTTCGCGACCGGCGACGGTCTGCGCGACGTCACGGCGGTGCCGCTCATGCTCGGCGCCGGCCCGGCCCATGCGATGGCGCCCGACCTGCTGCTCAAGCCCGTGCTCGTCGAACTCGGCGCCACCTGCCCCGCCGCGGGGCTGTACCTGATCGATTCCACCTACACCACCGACACCCGGATCGCCGAGTACGCCGAGCGCTGGGCGCCGGTGCTGCGATCCACCATCCGGACGGAGGCACGATGACCACCCTCGCCCTCGACGGCGCCACCCTGCGCCGCGCGTTCGCCCACGTCCCCTCGGGTGTCGTCGCGATCTGCGCCGACACCGGCAGTGAGCGGATCGGCATGGCCGCAAGCACTTTCGTTCCCGTCTCCCTCGACCCGCCGCTGGTGGCGTTCTGCGTGCAGAACAGTTCGACCACCTGGCCGAAGCTCGAAGCGCAGCCGCGCCTGGGCATCAGCGTCCTGTCGTCCGAACACGACATCGCGGCCCGGGTGCTCGCAGCTAAGAACGGCGACCGGTTCGGGGGCATCGAGACCGAGACCCGTGACAGCGGAGCGTTGTTCATCGACGGCTGCGGTGTGCGGATGGACGTGTCGATCGAACAGCAGGTGCCGGCCGGCGATCACGCGATCGTCGTGCTGCGCGTGCACGAACTGTTCTGCGACGAAGCCGATCACGCGACGGAACCGATCGTCTTCCACCGCAGCTCGTTCCGGCGTCTGGTGGCGTCGTGAGCCGCATCGAGGCGGCGCTCGAGGCGTTGCGGGCGGGCAAGCCGGTCCTCGTCTCGGACGCCGCGGACCGGGAGAACGAGGGCGACGTCATCCTCTCCGCGCAGCACGCGACCCCGGAATGGATCGCGTGGACCGTCCGACACACCTCGGGTCTGCTGTGCGCCCCGATGACCGGTGCCCGCGCCGACGCCCTGGACCTGCCGGCAATGGTCGCCGACAACCAGGATCCGAAGCAGACCGCCTACACCGTCACGGTCGACGCCGCGCGAGGCGTCACCACCGGCATCAGTGCCGCGGATCGTGCTACGACCCTGCGTGTGCTCGCCGATCCGACGGCCACCTCGCGCGATCTGATCCGCCCCGGCCACATTCTGCCGTTGCGGGCCCGCCCCGGTGGAGTGCTCGAGCGTCCCGGTCACACCGAAGCCGCCGTCGACCTGTGTGCACTCGCGGGTCTGCCGCAGGTCGGTGTGATCGCCGAGCTCGTCTCCGACGACGGATCGATGATGCGCATGCCGGAGATCGAAGCGCTGGGAGCGCAGTACGACCTGCCCGTGCTCACGATCGAGGAGTTGATCCGCTACCGCGCGGCGCATCCGTTTCCGTCACCGGTGGTGCCGTCCGGACGGGTCGTGAGGGCCGACGAGGCATCGATGCCGACCCGCTTCGGAACCTTCCGTGCCGTCGGCTATCTCGACCGCCACACCGGCGCCGATCACATGGCGCTCATCGCCGGACCGTTGGGTGACGCCCCGCTGGTCCGGGTGCATTCGGAGTGCCTGACGGGTGAGTCGTTCGCATCGCAACGCTGCGAGTGCGGTCCCCAGCTGGATACCGCGCTGGAACGGATCGCCCAGGAAGGCGGCGTCCTCGTCTACCTGCGTGGCCACGAGGGCCGGGGGATCGGCCTGCTCAAGAAGCTCGCGGCCTACCGACTGCAGGACGGCGGCTTCGACACAGTCGCGGCCAACCTCGAACTCGACGAACCGGCCGACGGACGCGAATACGGCGGCGCCGCGGCGATACTCCACGATCTCGGCATCGGCTCGGTGCGACTGCTCACCAACAACCCCGCCAAGATCGCCGGACTCGAGGACAACGGCATCGTCGTCGCAGGGCGGGAACCGCTGCACGTCGGCGTCGCACCGGCGAACGTGCGGTATCTCGAAACGAAGCGGCGACGGATGGGGCACATGCTGCCCGCGGCGCAGAACTGAATCGGATCCTCGCTGCACGAACCGAGGTTCGCCCCTGCTGCAGCAGGGGCAAACCTCGTTTCGGCGAGCGAACCCGGACACTGTCGGAATTCTCGAACGCACACTTACCGCGCGTCCTACGGTTGTCGGCATGGGCACGCCCGGCATCGACCAGTGGGTCCTCCACGTCGACCTCGATCAGTTCATCGCTGCGGTCGAGGTGCTGCGCAATCCGGAACTGGCGGGCCGTCCGGTGGTGGTGGGCGGTCGCGGCGACCCCACCGAGCGCGGCGTGGTCTCCACCGCGTCCTACGAGGCGCGGGCGCACGGGGTGGGGTCGGGGATGCCGCTGCGGGTCGCCGCACGCAAGATCCCCGACGCGGTCTTCCTCCCTGTCGACGCCGATACCTACAACGAGGTGTCGCAGGTCGTGATGGACACCCTTCGCGGCTTCGGCACGGTCGTCGACGTGCTCGGCTGGGACGAGGCGTTCATGGGCGTGCAGACCCACGATCCGGAGGCGTTCGCGCGCGAGGTGCAGGCCGCCGTGCTCGACGCAACCGGGCTGCACTGTTCCGTCGGGGTCGGCGACAACGTCCTGCGCGCGAAGATCGCGACGGGATTCGGGAAGCCTCGCGGGATCTTCCGGTTGACGCGCGACAACTGGTTCGCGGTGATGGGGGAGCGCTCACCCGATTCGTTGTGGGGCATCGGCGCGCGCACGGTGAAGAAACTCGACGACATGGGTATCCGCACGGTCCGCGAGCTGGCGCGTGCCCCGGTCGACGAGATGGCAGCGCGGTTCGGACCCAAGATCGGTCCGTGGCTCGTCGGCCTCGGCGCCGGTGCGGGCTCGACGGAGGTGTCGGCGGAACCGTGGGTGGCGCGGTCGCGCAGCCGGGAGACGACCTTCCAACACAACGTCGGCGACTGGAACGCGATCACCGAGTGCGTGCGCGACCTCGCGGCGCGGGCCGTCGACGACGTCCGAGGTGAGAGGCGTGAGGGAGTGCGGGTCGCGCTGAAGATCCGCTACGCGCCGTTCGTCACCCACACCGCGAGCGTCGCTCTTCCGTCGCCCACCACGGATCTCACGACCGTCACGGACGCGGCCGTCGGACTGCTCGACCGCTTCGATCACGAACGCGAGGTCCGGCTCGTCGGAGTGCGGGTGGAGATGACGCCACCGGAGAACGTGCGGTCGCCCTAACGGCTGGCAGACTGGGCCCGGTGCGATCGGTGACCAGGACACGGGGACCTCTACGACCACCGGAGGCCGCCGCAGCGGCGGTCTTCGGGACGTTGACGGCTGTGCTGTCGGTCGTCGCGGGACTGATACCCGTCGGTGTCGCCCAAGTGCTGGTCGCGCTGCCCGTCGCCTTCCTCGCGGCCACCGGCCGCCTGCGCGCGATCGTCGCCGCGACCGTTGCCGCCGGGGTGGTCGCGCTCGTGGCCGGCGGGCCGTTCGCCGTCGCCGCGGTCGTCGTCCTCTCCGGTATCGGAACACTCGTCGGGTTCGCGCACCGCCGGTGGGGTCACGCCGCGGTGTTCGCGGTGCTGGCCGGATCCGTCCCGGCCGGGTTGCTGCTCGCGGCCGCCGCCTGCGGTCTGCTGCTGCTGTTCGACCGGACCCGGGTGCTGCTGCTCGAGGCCCTCGAAGCGTCGATGCGCGGCACGATCCGGGCGTTCGAGGCGGCCGGTGCAGGCCGGCAGTTCGTCGACACCTGGGACCGGACCCTCGAGATCATGGTGCGGCTGTGGTGGGTGTGGATCGGTGGCGCAGTGCTCATCGGGACCGTGGGCACCGCACTGCTGTGCTTCGGGATCTTCCGCGTGGTGGCCCTCCGCAGTACGTGGGCGACCCGGTCGGTCGACTGGCCCGAGCAGGACCCCACCGCCGACCCGGCTCCACTGCCCGTCGCCCTGCGCCTGGTCGGCTACCGGTATCCGGGAACCGACCGCGACGCCCTGTCGGACATCGACCTCACGATCGAACCGGGAGAGTTCGTCGCGATCGTCGGTGGCAACGGCTCGGGTAAGTCGACACTCGTGCGGCTGCTCGCGGGACTCGAGCCGACCGTCGGCCTTGTCGACCGGCCCGGACCCGTCGGACCGGGACGCCCCGGTGGAACCGCGATGATCCTGCAGCATCCCGAGAGCCAGGTCCTCGGTCGCACGGTCGCCGAAGACCTGCGGTGGGGGATCGACGACGTCGACGTCGAGGATCTGCTCGCCCGCGTCGGCCTCGCCGGGATGGAGGACCGCGCGACGGAGGATCTGTCCGGCGGGCAACTGCAGCGACTGGCACTGGCAGGCGCACTGGCCCGACGACCCGCACTGCTCATCGCCGACGAGATCACCGCGATGGTCGACGCGGACAGTCGCGCGGACCTGATCCGCCTGCTCGCGGACGTCGCGCACGACGGTACCGCGGTCGTGCTCGTCACCCACCTCGACGACGAGGCCCGCGCCGCCGATCGCGTCGTGCACATCGCCGACGGCCGGATCGTCCCGCGGGTCGCGTCGCCCCCACTGCCGCCACCGGTCCCGGCGACCGCCCCGTCCGTCCCGCAGCCTGTCCTCGAACTACGCGATATCACGCACGTCTACGCGTCCGGCACACCCTGGGCTCATACCGCCCTCCGCGAGGTGTCGCTGACGATCTGCCGAGGCGAAGGCGTGCTCGTCGTCGGGGAGAACGGTTCGGGCAAGTCGACGCTTGCGTGGATCGTCGCCGGACTGATGCGCCCCACGCACGGAACGGCCGTCCTGCACGACACCCCGACCGCCGACCTGCACGGGGAAGTGGGCATGGTCTTCCAGCAGGCCCGGCTCCAGCTGCAACGACCGACCGTCGCGCAGGAGATCTCCGACGTGGCCGGGCTTCCGCACACCGACCGCGGTTACGTCGCCGCCGTCCTGCACCGGGTGGGTCTGCGTCCCGAACTCATCGACCGGCCGATCGACCGGCTCAGCGGAGGAGAGATGCGGCGGGTCGCGATCGCCGCCCAACTCGCCCGCACTCCGCGGGTGCTCGTGCTCGACGAACCGCTGGCCGGGCTGGACCTGCAGGGCCGCCGCGAGGTCGTGTCGATCCTCGCCCACCTGCGCGCGGTCGAGCACGTCACGATCATCGTCATCTCCCACGACCTGCACGGCATGGAAGAGGTGTGTTCGCGCACCGTGGTGCTCGAGGACGGACGCATCGTGGAGCAGACGGGAGCGGTGATCGCATGAGTCGCACACGTACGCGGCAGCGCCGCCCCGTCATCCTGCTGCGACCCGTGCCGCGGCAGACCCCCCTGCACCGAGTGTGGGCCGGAACGAAGGTGCTGTCGGCAGCGGCGCTGTCGGTGGCGGTGAGTTTCGCGCCGAGCTGGACCGGACTCGGCATCCTGCTCGCCGTGCTGGTCGTGGGCGTGCTCGTCGCGCGGATCCCCCGCGGGGTGGTCCCGACGATTCCGTGGTGGGTGTTCGCGGTCCTCGCCGTCGGCCTGGTCCTCAACGCCGCGGGCGGCGGACTCGCCGCCTACGTCCGGACGATCCTGCTCGGCGTGGGCCTGCTGCTCCTCGCGTCGCTGGTCGGGTGGACGACGCGACTGTCCGATCTCGTCGATGCCCTGCCGGTCCTGTTCGCCCCGCTGCGGTTGTTGCGGCTGCCCGTCGACGAATGGGTGACGGTGTGCGCGCTGGCGTTGCGGATGCTGCCGACCGTGCGTGCCGAGATGCGCGTGCTGTTCGCTGCCCGCAAGGTCCGCGGCCGACCCGGCTTCCGCAATCCGGCGGGATGGTGGCACGAGGTGATCGACGCCGTCGGCGCGGTGGTGTCGGTGTCGATGCGGCAGGTCCGAGATCTCGGCGACGCACTGTCGGTGCGGGGACCACGATCGGCGACCCGCCCGCCACTGCGACTGCGGATCGGGGACGTCGTCACCGTCCTGGTCGTGGTGGGCGCGTGCACGGCGATCACCGTGTGGGGCTGAGCCGTCAGTTGCGGTTGTCCGAAGCGGTGTCCTTCGACCGCGAGCGGATCCGCTTGACGAGCCCGTAACCGATCACCGCGACGACGACGGCGATCACGACGTACTGCAGCGCCGAGGCATACGGTTCCACGGCGCTCCAGTTCTCGCCGAGCTGATAGCCGGCCAGCACGAAGATCGAGTTCCAGATCAGACTGCCGGTGGTGGTGAAGACGAGGAACTGCCAGATCGGCATCTGCGTGACCCCGGCGGGGATGGAGATGAGACTCCGGAAGACGGGCACCATCCGGCCGAGGAAGACGGCTTTGCGTCCGTGCCGCTCGAACCACGCGGTCGAACGATCGAGGTCCTCGACGTCGACGAGCGGCAACTTCCGCACGACCTTACGGATCCGGTCCTCACCCACCCAGCGGCCGACCGAATACAGGCCGAGAGCGCCGACCACCGAACCGAGGGTCGTCCAGAACAGCGCACCGAACAGGGTAAAACTGCCCAGGCTCGCGGCGAATCCGGCGAGCGGCAGGATGACCTCGCTGGGCAACGGAGGGAAGAAGTTCTCGAGTGCGATGGCGATGCCGGCACCGACACCGCCGAGGCGGTCCATCAGGTCGAGCGCCCATCCCGCGAGACCGTCGGTGGGGGCTGACTGTGAATCCGCGACACTCATCCACCCGACCCTACCGAGGGGGCGTCGAGGTTTCCGCTCGTACGGATCGAAACGGTTCCGGTACGTGTGACCGGGGAGAAGGATGGCGGGGTACTCCGCTCTCCACCGGAGGGCCGATCCGGAAGGTGAACTCCAGTGACGATCGTTGTCGTCGCGGGCAACCCGAAGCCCGCATCCCGCACCCTCGACGCCGGAGCCCGCCTCGCCACGGCGCTTACCGGACGAGAGCCCGATCACGTTGTGGACGTGATCACACTCGGAGCGGGACTGCTCGGCTGGGGCGACGAGAAGGTCGCCGCCGCGGTCGAGACCGTCGCGGCCGCCGATCTCGTGGTATTCGCGAGCCCCACCTTCAAGGCCACCTACACGGGCGTCCTCAAGTTGTTCCTCGACCAGTTCGCCACCGGTGACGGGTTGCGCGACGTCGTCGCCGTGCCGCTCATGCTCGGTGCCGGGCCCGCTCACGCACTCGCGCCCGACCTGCTGCTCAAGCCCGTCCTGGTGGAACTGGGCGCCACGAGCCCGGCGCCCGGCCTGTATCTTCACGATTCGACCTACACAACCGATACCCGTATTGCGGACTACGCCGAACGCTGGTCGCCGGCGCTGTCCGCCGCACTCCGAAACGAGGCCGCCTCATGACCACTCTCGACGGACCGTCTCTGCGTCAGGCATTCGCGCACGTCCCCTCGGGCGTCGTCGCGATCTGCGCGGAGGTGGACGGAGAGCGGATCGGGATGGCGGCGAGCACCTTCGTGCCGGTGTCGCTCGACCCGCCGCTCGTCTCCTTCTGCGTGCAGAACACCTCGACCACGTGGCCGCGACTGTCGTCGCTCCCGCACCTGGGCATCAGCGTGCTCAGCGAGGAGCACGACGGTGCCGCGCGGGTGCTCGCCGCGAAGAACGGCGACCGCTTCGCCGGTATCGACATCGAGAGCCGCGAGGGCGGTGCCCTGTTCGTGTCCGGCACGAGCGTGCGCATGGACGTGACGGTGGAGCAGGAGGTCCCGGCGGGCGATCACGCCATCGTCGTGCTGCGCATCAACGAACTGCTCACCGACGCCGACGTCGAACCCATCGTGTTCCACCGCAGTTCGTTCCGCCGCCTGCTCGCCTCCTGACTCGCAGAGGACCGATTTCGGTGGTTCCACCCCCGCTCAGCGGGGCCGGAACCACCGAAATCGTGTTCACTCCTCGCGTTCGAACGTCACGAGTATTCCCTCGACGCCGCCGGGACCGACCCGTCCCTTGATGTCGGCCGAGGTGATGGCCTTCAGACGCCACCCCTGGCGGGCGTGGTCGTTGAGGATCTTCTCGAGTTTGTCGCCGGACATCTTGCCACCGAACATGCCTTCGCGGATCTCGACCACCTTGTACGAGTACATGGCTCCACAGTACGACCGAGCGGCGAAACTGCTCCGCTATGAGGCGGGGACCTGCGAGAACAGTCCGGCCGGCCGCGACAGTCCGTAGTGGTCGCGGAGTGTGGTGCCCTCGTACTCGGTGCGGAACACTCCACGACGCTGCAGGATCGGCACGACCTCGTCGACGAAGACCTCGAACGAGCCGGGCAGGTAGGGCGGCATGATGTTGAAACCGTCCGCGGCGCCTACCTCGAACCATGCGACGATGCGATCGGCGACGTGTTCCGGTGTGCCGACGACCGTGCCGTGACCGCGGGCCCCGGCCAGCCGGTGCAGCAACTCGCGCAGCGTCAGACCCGGCTCGCGCTCGACGAGGTCGAAGATGATGCGTGATCGGCTCTGCGCTCCCTGCACGTCCTCGGGGCGGGGCAGAGCGTGCAGTGGCACCGGTCCGTCCAGCGGGAAGCCCGACAGGTCGACGTCGTCGAACCGCGCCGACAGGTGCGCCAGTCCGACCTCGGGGATCGACAGGTCGGCGAGATCCTGTTCGATGCGCCGCGCCTCGGCCTCGGTGGACGCCACGATCGGGGAGAGGCCGGGCAGGATCTTCACAGCCTCGGGATCGCGTCCGAACTCGGCGGCCTGCCGCTTGACGTCGCGGTAGAACACGCGCGCATCGTCGAGGTCGACCTGCGCAGTGAAGATCGCCTCGGCGTAACGCGCGGCGAACGCGCGACCGTCGGCGGACGATCCGGCCTGGACGAGCACGGGTCGGCCTTGTGGGGAGCGTGCCGCGTCGAGCGGTCCGCGCACCCGGAAGTGCGTGCCCGCGTGGTCGATCCGGTGCACCCTGCTCGCATCGGCGTAGACGCCGGCGTCGCGGTCGAGCACGACCGCGTCGTCCTCCCAGCTGTCCCACAATGCCGTTGCGACGTCGAGGAATTCGGCGGCGCGGGTGTAGCGGTCGGAGTGGCCGGGTCGTCCGTCGACACCGAAGTTGTACGCGGCGGCGGACGACCAGGACGTCACGATGTTCCAGCCCGCACGTCCACGGCTGATGTGGTCGAGCGAAGCGAACTGGCGCGCAAGGTTGTACGGCTCGGTATAGGTCGTCGAGACCGTGCCGATGAGCCCGATCCGCTCGGTCACCAGTGCCAACGCGGACAGCAGGGTGAGCGGTTCGAAGCTGCTCTGGGCCACACGGTCGTAGTGACGACCCACGGCCGGGACGTCCGCGAAGAAGATCGAGTCGAACTTCCCGCGTTCGGCCGTCTGCGCGATCTCGCGGAAGTAGTGCACGTCGTCGACCCGTTCCGGTGCGGTACCGGGCAGACGCCAGGACGCCTCGTGGTGGCCGGCGCCGGTGATGAACACGTTGAGATGGAGCTGAGAGGGCAAGGCGGACACCTTCCGAAGTCCCGACAGAGATCCTTGCCAGTGCAGTCCATTTCCGACGCGGAGCGAACCGTTGTGATCACGGTGATTCCTGCTGCGTCCTCCGCGGCGGCCGATTGCGATCACCTCGATCACAAGGGTGGTTCGTCCGTGCGGGCACTCCCTACTGTCGGCGGCCATGACGAGCAATCACATGCTTCGACGCCGGACCGGGGTGAGCTGATCGTGGCGACCATCCTCGACAGGACGCGCAGGACCACACCGGACGCGGCGGACACGCCTGCGATGACCGGACCATCGGGACTGATCGATCCCACCGCGATCAGCCGGAAGACCCGCAGTTCGTCCCGCATTCCGCGTTCGGTCCAGCGGCTGCTCGGGCCGGTCCTGCTCGTCGTGGCGTGGCAACTCGCCGCGTCCAGCGGCCTGTTCGGCGAGAACGTCCTTCCCCGACCGCTGTCGGTGCTCACCGCGGCGTGGCGACTGATCGCCGGCGGGGAACTGCAGGAACACATGACGGTCAGCCTGTTGCGGGTCGGCAACGGCCTGCTCATCGGCATCGCGCTTGGTCTGGTCCTCGCGCTGGTCTCCGGATTGTCGCGGGTGGGTGAGAACTTCGTCGACGCCAATATGGAAATCCTGCGTGCCGTACCGAATTTCGCGCTCGTTCCGCTTCTCATCGTGTGGTTCGGTATCAGCGAGACCCCGAAGGTCCTGCTCATCACCCTCGCCGTGGCAGTCTCGATCTACATCAACACGTTCTCCGCGATCCGGAGCGTGGACGCCGGACTCGTCGAGGCGGCACGATCGTTCGGTGTCCAGCGCCGCGAACTGATCCGGCGGGTCATCCTGCCGGGTGCGCTGCCCGGATTCCTCATCGGCCTGCGTCTCGCCCTCACCGGTGCGTGGCTCTCGCTGATCTTCGCCGAGACCATCAACGCCAAACGCGGTCTGGGACGGATGATGAGCGACGCGCGCGAATACTTCCAGCTCGACGTGGTTTTCGTCCTGATCGCCGTCTACGCCCTCCTCGGTCTGCTCTCGATCTTCATCGTGCGGGCGTTGGAAACACGCCTGCTCACGTGGAGGAGGTCGTTCGATGGCAACTGATGTGACCGAACGCACCGCGCTCGATTCCGTCGTCGTCGCCCGCGGTGTGCGGCGCGTGTTCGGCGAGCAGGTAGTGCTCGACGGCCTCGACCTCGACATCGCCCCCGGAGAATTCGTCGCGCTGCTCGGTCGGAGCGGCTCCGGGAAGTCCACCTTCCTGCGGGCGCTGGGAGCCCTGGACCCCGACGTCGAAGGGCATCTCCGGGTGCCGGCGAAACAGGCCATCGTCTTCCAGGACCCCCGGCTGCTGCCGTGGCAGAAGGTGCTGACGAACGTCAACATCGGACGACCGGATAACGCGCGGACCCGTGCCGAGGCGCTCGATGCGCTCGCAGAGGTCGAGCTCGAGAACAAGGCGAAGGCGTGGCCGCGGACGCTGTCCGGGGGAGAGGCACAGCGGGTCGCGCTCGCCCGGGCACTCGTCCGCGAACCCGAACTGTTGCTGCTCGACGAACCCTTCGGAGCTCTCGACGCACTCACCCGGATCCGCATGCACGGCCTGCTCGAGAAGTTGGTGGCCAAGCACCGGCCGGCCGTGCTCCTCGTGACCCACGACGTCGACGAGGCGATCCTGCTCGCGGATCGCGTCATCGTCCTCACCGACGGGGTGATCTCCCTGTCGTCACAGGTCGAGGTGCCGCGTCCGAGAGGTCGCGACTCCAGCGAGTTCGTCGCTCTGCGGCGCCGCCTGCTCACCGAACTCGGTGTCGGCGACCAGCCCGACTCGCGTTGAGTGCGGCCGGTATTCCCACTTGTGTCCGGACAGCAGGTCAGGACGCCTCCCGAGAAGGATCGACTGTGTTTCGTAGTGTTCGCTCGCGATGGCTTGTGGTGCCGTCGCTCGCAGTGTTGTTCGCGGCATCCGCGTGCGGCCTGGGTGGTGGTGATGGGCAGGAGGCCCTCGCCGAGGCCACGATCGCCCACACCGGCGAGGGCATCCCCGAGGGGGTGAAACTCGTCGTCGCCGAGCAGAACGCGTCCCGCTCCCAGCCCCTCTACCTCTCGGGGGCAGGGGAAGATCTCCCGTACGACCTCGAATTCGCCGACTTCAGTGGTGGACCGGCCGTCATCGAGGCGTTGCGCTCCGGTGCTGCCGACATCGGGTCGCTGGGAGAGGCGCCCATTCCGATCGCGGTGTCCAACGGGATCACCGACATCGTGGCGATCGCGCTGGAAGCGAACCCCGGCAGCAGCGGTGGTTACTTCCTGGTGGCGCAGCCGGGCAGTGGCATCGAGACGGTCGCCGACCTGAAAGGCAAGAAAGTCGCCTACCCACCCGGAACGGGACGTCACATGATCGTCGCAGGCCTGCTGGCGAAGGCCGGACTCGACCCGAAGACCGACATCGACGCGGTCGAACTGGCGGGCGCGGAGGTCGCGCCGACCTTCTCCTCAGGAGCCGTGGACGCCGCGATCCTCACGGGCGTGCAGTACTACAAGGTGGGTTCGCCACCCATCCTCGGCGACGGCACCGGGATCAACACCGGGATCAACACCCTGATCGTGCGGAAGCAGACCCTGGAGGATCCCGCGAAGGCCGCAGCGATCGGCGACTACGTCGGACGCTCGGTCGCAGCGAACAACTGGATCGGCCGGCATCCCGACGAGTGGGTGGCGGCTTATCACGTGGGTACCCAGGGGATGACGCCCGAAGAGGGCCGTGAACTGCTCGACCACACAGGCACCGGACGGTTCTATCCGATCGACGAGAAGTCGATCGCCCTGTTCCAAAGCGTCTCGGACGGGCTCTACGAGACGGGCACCATGTCCGTTCCCGTCGATATCTCGCCGTACGTGGACGGCCGCTACAACGACATCGTCGTCGCGCAGAACGAGGCGGACGACAGCGTTCCGGATCCGCTCCCCTGATCCGATCCATCACTGCAATTCCACCGATCGAAGGAGTAGCCGACATGACCCAGGCCGCAACCCGACTCGACGTCATCCCTCAGTCCGGCCATGCCGGAGCCGAGATCCGTGGCGTCGACCTGACCCGCGAACTCGCCGAAGACGAGATCGGCACCATCCGCGACGCACTGCTGAAGTGGAAGGTCGTGTTCTTCCGCGACCAGTTCCTCGACCACGACCAGCATCTGCGGTTCTCGTCGTACTTCGGTAAGCCGACGCCCGCGCACCCGCTGTTCGACTCGACTCCGGACCCGGACTACCCGACGATCTACCCGATCTTCCGCGACCGGTTCAAGGCGCGCATCGCGAACAGCAGCGGTTACGACAAAGTACGCTGGCACGCCGATGTCACTGCGGCGGTCAACCCGCCGTTCGCGTCGATCCTGCGTGCCGAGACCCTCCCGCCCTACGGCGGCGACACCCAGTGGTCGAACGCGGTGGCGGCGTACAACGGTCTGTCGGCGCCTGTCCAGCGACTCGCCGACGAGCTGCGCGCGGTGCACCGCTTCACCCCGGGTGACGGTGCGAAGCCGACCGAGGACTACCTGCGCCGCGTCGAACGTCGCCCCCTGGTGAGCGAACATCCGGTAGTGCGGCTGCACCCGGAGACGGGGGAGAAGGCACTGTACGTCAATCCGGGCTTCACGCAGTACATCTCGGGGGTCTCGCCGCACGAGAGCCGGCGTCTGCTCGGGTTGTTCTTCGAGGAACTCGGCCGTCCCGAGTACACGGTCCGCTTCAAGTGGGAGCCGGGATCGATCGCATTCTGGGACAACCGATCCGCCGTGCATCTCGCGCCGAGCGATCTCGTCACCGAACACGACCGGCGCCTGTACCGCATCACCCTCGAAGGCGACGTGCCGGTCGGACCGGACGGACGCGAATCCGTCGCGCTCGAGGGCGAACCGTTCGAGGCAGTCTGAACCGCGTGACCGCACGGACGGAGCCCGGACCCGGGCTCCGTCCGTTCTTCCTGTCGCTGTTCGTCCCGTCGGCGATCTTCGGTCTGGGCACCGGTGCCGGTGCTCCGATGATGGCGCTGCTCGCCCGCGAACTCGGTGCGTCCGTGCCGGTCGCGGGACTGATCGTCGCGCTGGTCGCGTTCGGGGCGGTCCTCGGCGACCTACCGTCGGGCACGGTGGTCGCGCGCTTCGGGGAACGTCGCGCGATCGTCCTCGGATCGGCGCTCGGTGCGACCGGCGTTCTCGTCTCGTTGTCGGCGCCCACCCCGGCGGTGCTCGCAGTGGGCGCGACGCTCACCGGTTTCGCGAACGCGGTGTGGGGGCTCGCGCGGCAGAGCTATCTCGCCGGTGCCCTTCCACTGCACATGCGAGCCCGCGGTATCTCCGCGAACGCAGCCATGAGCCGGGCGGGTGTGTTCGTCGGTCCGTTCGTCGGGGCCGTCGCGGTGCACCTGACCGGCGTGAGCGGAGGGCTGGTCGTCCAGGTGATCGCAATCGTCGTCTCCGGGGCGCTCGTCGCGAATGCCGCTGTGCCGGAACCGGACAGGTCGGAGCAGCGCAGCGGTGGCGTGATCGCGGTGGCGGCCTCGCACCGGACGGTCCTCGGAACTCTGGGTGTCGGTGCGATGCTCGTCGGCGCGTCGCGCGCCTCACGCGACGCGGTGCTTCCGTTGTGGGCCGATCATATCGGGGTGGCGCCGGCGACCGTCTCGTTGATCTTCGGTGTCGCTGCGGCAGTGGACGTGGCACTGGCCTACCCGTCCGGAGTCCTGATGGACCGGTACGGCCGCCGGGTGACGGCCGTACCGGCGCTGCTGCTGTTCGGCACGGCCTTCCTGATCCTGCCGCTGTCGCAGCAGTTGTGGTGGCTCGTGGTCGTCGCGGTGGTGCTCGGGACGGCGAACGGCATGAGCAACGGCATCGTCATGACGCTCGGCGCCGACGTCTCACCACCGCATGCGCGTGCCGAGTTCCTTGCGGCATGGCGACTCACCCACGACACCGGATCGTTCGCGGGACCTCTCGTCGTGGGAGCAGTGGCCATGGTGTCGCTCGCCGGTGGTGCCACCGCGATCGGGGCGCTGGCCCTCGTCGGCGCCGGAGCGATGTACCGGTACATCCCGCGGTACGTGCCGGTGCCCGTCGCGGTGCCGCAGGATCAGCGCGCGAAGCCGTAGAAGCGGGAGACCCGCACGCGCAGCAGCAACCTGCGATCGGCGACCATCGCGGCCCGGAAGTCGTTCCAGTCCGGATGCTCGCCCTGCACCGCCCGATACAACTCGACGAGCTGTTCGACGGTGTCGTCGTGGGGATCGGCCGCCACCGGCGACAGTTCGGCCTCGCCCTCCGCGACGGCATAGGACCACTTGTCGTCGGAGTCGACGAACAGGCTCACACGCGGGTCGCGGCGCATGTTCCGGGTCTTCGCCCGGTCGTCGGTGATGGAGACGGAGAACGTGCGGGTCGCGGACTCGTACCGGTAGGTGATATTCGACAGTTGGGGTCGTCCGTCGCGCTTGATCGTCGCGAGCGCGACGACTCCGGTGGGCGGGAACAGGGCTTCGAGTGAGCTCTCGTCGGCCGGCATGGCGCCCAGACTACGGCCGACCGTGCAGAATCGGGGCGGGTATGGGAGCCGAGTACGAAGGGCAGACATGCTGAACTACGCGCGTTACTGCGGAGAGATCGTCGAACAGACGGAACTGCTGGTGGACTCACTGGCCGGACAGGACATGACCACACCGGTGCCGTCGTGCCCGGGATGGAACGTCGGTCAGCTCGCCCGGCACATCGGCTACGGCCATCGTTGGGCGACCGAGGCGGTCCGCGGTGAAGGGGCGATGCCGCGCACCGACCGGGCGATGCGGGAGTTGTCGGACTACGTCGACGAGGATCCGGACGAGCTTATTCCGTGGTTACGGGAAGGAGCGCGCGAATTCGAGGCCGCGCTGCGGGAGGTCGGTCCGAACATGCGGGTGTGGACACCGATCCCGGGCGGCAAGAAGACCCCGGAGTTCTTCGCCAGGCGCTTCGCCCACGAGACCATGGTGCATCGCGCCGACGCCGCGCTCGCATTGGGAGCGGATTTCGAGCCGGCTCACGATCTCGCCGTGGACTGCGTGGACGAATGGCTCGACCTGGCGGTGGTCACCTGGCCACGACTCGATGTCGAACGGCACCGCGCGTTGCACGGACCCGATCGGACGCTGCACTTCCACGCGACGGACACGTCGGCGGAGTGGGTGGTGGACCTGACCGGCGAGGACTTCGCGTGGCGGCATGCCCACGAGAAGAGTGCCGTGGCGGTACGCGGACCGCTGACGGAACTGCTGTTGGTGCTCTATCGTCGGCGCGCTGTGGACACAGCCGACGTGGAGGTCTTCGGCGACACCGGGTTCCTGGCGTCCTGGCTCGACGTCAGTCCCTTCGGCTAGCCCGAAGGCAGAACGCACAGCGGGTGGCCGCACCGCGACGTTGAGGCGCGGCCACCCGCCTGCGAGTCAGACCGACAGGCGCGAGGCCGAGTACGCGTGGCGGATCGCGTCGAGTGCGCTGGTGCAGGGAATATGAGCTTCCTGCAGCGAATGGATCACCTCGGCGATCGGTCCGGACTGCTCGAAGGCGCTACCGGCGGCCACGGCCCAGGCGACTTCGCCGGGCTCGAATGTCCGGGTGGGCTTCCATCCTCGCTGAGGAGCGAGTTCGCGCAGAGTGCTCCAGTGCGCGACCTCGTCCGCATCCGGACGTCCGATGAAAAGTAGGCGGTCGTGTCCCACGATGAACCCCTTCGTTCTTCGTCGTGCTTCGACAGGTAGGTCGTCTTCTCTGTGTGCTTCGTTACATTTACCTGATCGCGAAGCGTCGCAGGTTTATGACGTTCCACTATGTGGTACATCCGCCTGAATCCGAGGGGCTCGCCCGGGAAGTCGGTCATCCACCGCCGTAGCGAGCCGCGAACGCGCCCGGCGTCATGCCCACGACCCTCGCGAAATCCCGGACGAAATGCGGCTGGTCGGCGTAACCGAGGACCGCGGCGACCTCCGACAACGATCCGGGCTTCTCGCACAGGCGACCGGCGGCCTCCTGCAGTCGCCGTCGCTGGATCAGCCACTTCGGGGTCAGCCCGATCCGTCGCTGGACGAGACGTTGCAGCGCGCGCTCACTGAGGCCGAACTCCGCCCGCACCTGCTCGACCCGCAGGACGTCGGAGTTCTCCTCGACGAACGCCACCACCCGGTTGACGAGTCGCCCCTCCTCGTCGATCGGCAGATAGGCGCGCAGCACGTCGTCGAACGCCTCCGTCGCGGCGCGGTGCGACTCGCGAGAGTCCGGGTCGTGCGCCATCGCCTCGCGCACCCGCGTGATCAGACGCGACCCGGCATGTCCGAGGACGTCGGCGAGGTCGACCGCCCGGTCGGTGAACGCCGCGAGCGAGGTGCCGGTGATCAGGGCACCGGTCGCCGGGCTGAGCATGGACCCGACCGCCCAGCCCTCGCCGGTGAGGGTGACCGTGGACAGTCCGTGCTCGACACCGTAGAAGCGTGCATAGTCGTGTGCGACCACCAGTTGACAGACCGGATAGCGCAGCACCCGTTGGGGTGCCTCCCGGCCGGCCGGCACCGACCAGACGGGAATCCAGTATCGCTGCATCAGATCCGTGAGGTCGGGCGCGGCGGGATAGCGGTGGATGGTGTGCGAGGCGTCGTGCGGATCCTTCAGGTGGGCACGTTCGGTGTCGTCGCGACCGCCGACACGGTCGGTGTCGTCGCGACCGCCGAGAGGGTCGCCGCCGTCGGGTTTCATCAATACCTCACGCTCGCCGGTCGTCAGTATCGAGTCATGAATACAACAGCACTGCGACACGCAGAGGCCGACAAGCCGCTCACCGACGTGATCTCGTCGCTCCGCGACACCGACTGGGACGTGCAGTCGCCGTGTGAGGGGTGGACGGCACGCGACGTCCTGGCCCACATCATCGACACGCAGCGGGACTTCTTCGCCGGACGCGGCGTCGAGGTGGGCGAGCGGCCCGATACCGACCGTCCTGCCGAGGCGTGGAGGACGCACACGGCACGCATCGCCGAGATCCTCGCCGACGACACACTCGTCTCGACGACCTACGACGGATACTTCGGGCCGACCACGGTGGGCGCGACCTTCGAGCAGTTCTACATCTGGGACATGCTCGTGCACCGCTGGGACATCGCGCGCAGCGCCGGGATCGGTGCGACCTTCTCGGCCGCCGAACTCGACCGGATGGAGGCCGGCGCCGACAGTTTCGGCGACGCGCTCTACATGGACGGTGTCTGTGCTCCGGCCGTGCCGGCTCCCGAGGACGCGGACCGTACGACCCGGATCCTCGCGAAGATGGGGCGCCGCACGGCCGCGTCGATCGGTTAGGCCGCGTTATCGTCGGTCGTATGAGCGAAACGATCCGCGTCGCGGACTACGTGCGCGAGGCGATCGCGGCCGGGCGGCCGGTCGTGGCGCTCGAATCGACGATCTTCACGCACGGACTCACCCGGCCACGCAACATCGAGGTCGCGCTCGACGCCGAGCAACGTCTGCGCGATTCCGGGGTGCTGCCCGCGACCATCGGGGTCGTCGACGGGACACCCACGGTGGGTCTGTCGGAACAGCAGATCCGCATGCTCGGCGCGGAGGACGTCCCGGTCGTCAAGCTCGGTGTCCGCGACCTGCCGGTCGCAGCGGCCAAGCAGTTGCACGGCGGGACGACGGTGTCGGCGACGGCGCTGCTCGCGCATCGCGCCGGGATCGACGTGTTCGCCACGGGCGGGCTCGGCGGCGTGCACCGGGGAGCTTCGTCGACCTTCGACGAGAGCGCGGATCTCGTTGCGCTGGCGACACTTCCGATCGTGGTGGTGTGCGGCGGCGTCAAGTCCGTCCTCGACATCCCGGCGACGCTCGAACGGCTCGAGACGCTCGGGGTGATCGTGGTCGGCTACCGGACCACCCGCTTTCCCGGCTTCTACGTGCGCGACAGCGGCTGCGATGTCGACGAGGTGGAGTCGGCGCAGCAGGCCGCGGAGGTGGCCCGGGCTCGGGACGGGCTCGGTCTGCGGTCGGCGGTGCTCGTCGGGAACCCGGTGGCGGCCGAGGCGCAGATCGATCCGGAACTGCACGACCGCGTGCTCACCGAGGCCGAACGCGCAGCCGCCGAGGCCGGGACGCGCGGGAAGGCGATCACCCCGTTCCTGCTCGACCACATGCACCGGGCCACCGAGGGACGCTCGCTCGAGACGAATGTCGCGGTCTATCGCGGGAACGTCGCGGTCGCTGCGGAGATCGCGCACGCGCTGGCGTCCTGATTCCTCACTGCAGGAGGAAGGCGGCGGTGGACGACGGCAGGGGAGTGCTGCGTCGGCGGTAGATCTCGGCGGGCCGGCCCGTGCCCTCCCTCCGCAGTTCGCCGGTGGGTTCGAGACCGTGCAGGAGATGCCTGCGGAATGTGTCCTTGGGATAGCTGCGGGCATAGACGGTTTCGTACAGAAGTCGCAGGTCGAGCACGGTGAACTGCTCGCCGAGGAAGTTGCCGGGGTCGACCTCGGCGGAGTACCGGCGTCGCAGGTCGGCGACGGCCAGGTCGACGATCTCGGCATGGTCGAAGGCGAGATCGCTGGTCTCGGTGGTCGGCACGAGATGCGCCTCGGCGGGGATCTCGGCGACCGGCACCGCGGCGCCGTGGGCCATCGACAGCACCCACCCGCGGTCGTCGCGCTCGGGATCGTCGAGCATGGCCAGCTGGTAGAAGTCCACGCCCGTGAGCCCGGCCTTGTCGCGCAGGGCGCGTTCGGCGGCCTCGGCGAGTCGCTCACCGGGGTGCAGGAAGGTGCCCGGCAGGGCGAAGTTGCCGTCGGGACGTTCGACGACCAGCACCTTCAGTGCCTCGTCGACGGTGAGGACCGCGACGTCCACGGCCACCGAGGGGCGCGGGTAATCGGTGAGCGACCTGCCGGTCGAGTCGGTCGGTGTGCCCATGGTGGACATTCAATCATTGATGCGCTAACTTTAGCGCAAACTTGAGCGAATAGAGGGGGTCATGGAAACGACCGCAGCACAGAACGACCGGGCCGCCGGAGTCCTGCTCGCCACCGCAGCAGGAGACGCACTCGGGGCGGGATACGAATTCACCTATCCGACGGACGCCACGCCCATCGACATGATCGGCGGCGGACTCGGGCCGTTCGCGCCCGGTGAGTGGACCGACGACACCTCCATGGCCCTCGCCATCGCCGAGGTCTCGGCGACCGGCGTCGACATCGGTGAGGGCGCCGGACTCGACGCGGTCGCGGCGCAGTTCCTCCGCTGGTACGCCACGAACCCCAAGGACATCGGCAACCAGACGCGTGCCGTCCTGCGCGAGGCGGGTCCCACCGCCGCCACCATGACGGCGCGCGCCCGCAGCCTCCCGGGACGTACCGGCGGCAACGGATCGCTCATGCGCACCGCACCCGTCGGGCTCGCCTACCTCGACGACGCCGAGCGGTGCCTGGCCGCGGCACATGCGATCAGCAGCCTCACCCACGCGGACGAGCAGGCCTCCGAGGCATGCCGGCTGTGGTCGTTCGCAATCCGTCACGCCGTCCTCCACGGCACCTTCGACGGCGTGCGGGTCGCCTTGGCCCACCTGCCGCGACCCGCCGCACAGCGGTGGACGGCGCTGCTCGACGAGGCCGAGACCGCGCCGAGTCCGCGCGTGTTCGACAACAACGGCTGGGTCGTCTATGCCCTGCAGGCCGCGTGGTGGGCGATCACGCACGCCCGCACCGACGGCCCCGGACACCTGCCGGAGGCACTCGAACTCGCCGTGCGCGCCGGCAACGACACCGACACGGTCGCAGCCATCGCGGGCGGACTGCTCGGCGCCCGGTGGGGTGCGTCCGCGGTGCCCGAGCGGTGGCGTCGCATGCTGCACGGATGGCCCGGTTACCGTGCGGACGACCTCGAGCGGCTCGGGCTGCTCACCGCGCGGAAGGGCTCCGGGGAAGGTGGGGTGACACGGCCTTCCTCCGGGAAGGCGGGGTGACACGGCCTTCCTCCGGGAAGGCGGGGTGACACGGCCTTCCTCCGGGAAGGCGGGGCGGCACTGCGGGTCGTCGAGGGGTGAGACTTCCCGGAATCCGCCGGATGCCTCCGCTCGCGGCTGTGATGCGGTAGACACGACCCGTCGGCCGGATACTCGAGGAGGGATCGCACGTGGCTTCCATCGCACTTCCACGCATCATGCGCGTCGGCGGGGGTGCCGTCGACGAGATCGGGGAGGTCGTCGCCGGACTCGGACTCGCCCGACCGCTGGTGGTGACCGACAAGTTCCTGGTCGGCACGGGCGCGGTGGATCGGATGGTCGCGCAGCTCGAGGCCGCCGGACTGCAGCCCGCTGTCTTCGCCGAGACCGTGCCCGACCCCACCACCGCCTCGCTCGAGGCGGGTGTCGCTGCGGTCGCCGAGCACGACGCCGACTGCGTGATCGGGTTCGGTGGGGGAAGCCCGATGGACACGGCCAAGGCACTCGGCCTGCTCGCCCGGCAGGGCGGCCACATGCGCGACTACAAGGCGCCGCGCGACAACATCGGTCCGGCGCTACCGGTGATCGCCGTGCCCACCACGGCGGGAAGCGGCTCGGAGGCAACCCAGTTCACGGTCATCAGCGACAGCGAGACCGACGAGAAGATGCTGTGCCCGGGTCTGGCCTTCCTGCCGGTCGCCGCGATCGTCGACTACCGGCTCACCCTGACGATGCCCCCGCGCCTGACTGCGGACACCGGCGTGGACGCGCTCACCCACGCCATCGAGGCCTATGTCAGCAGGAAGGCGAACCCGTTCTCCGACAGCCTCGCGCTGGTCGCGATCGGCACCATCGGACAGGTGCTGCGACGCGTCTACGCGGACGGGCAGGATGCCGAGGCGCGCGAGCGGATGATGCTGGCCGCCACGCAGGCGGGCATCGCGTTCTCCAACTCCAGCGTCGCGCTCGTGCACGGCATGAGCCGGCCGATCGGCGCGCACTTCCATGTTGCGCACGGCCTGTCGAACGCCATGCTGTTCCCGGCGGTCACCGAATTCTCCGTGGATGCCGCCGAGTCCCGTTATGCCGACTGCGCCCGCGCCCTCGGCGCGACTTCGGCGGATGCCTCGGATGCGACCGCCGCCGCCGACCTGGTCGTCGCGCTGAAGGAACTGTGCCGCGACGTGGAAGTGCCGACACCGAAGTCCTACGGCATCGACAAGCAGACCTGGGACGAGAGGGTCCCGGTCATGGCCGAGCAGGCGCTGGCGTCGGGATCCCCGAACAACAACCCGAGGATCCCGACGGCCGACGAGATCCGCGAACTCTACGGGCGGATCTACGCCTGAGAACGGCTCATTCGGGAGCCTGATCGTCGGGTTCGACCTTCTCCGTCTTCACCCGGTCCGCGACGTTGCCGGGTACACCCTCCTGCTCGCGTTCGTTCTCGACCTTCTGTTCGAGCTTGTCGACGAGGTTCTTGATCTTCTGGCCGGTGAGGTCGTCGTTGTCCTCGGGGCGGCCCGAGCCGTGCTTGGGGGCGTTGTCCATCGACGTCCGTCCTTCGTTCGTAGGGTGCAGGGGAGCGGTACCCGAGCGCCTGAACGGTCAAACGGGCAACGGTTCTGCTCACGCCGATCACCACCCTGTACGGGCGGGCCGATCCGGACGATCATCGGGGCGGCCTGTCCGACGACGAAGGGGGACGAGGATGACCGTCACCGAGGAATTCCTGAAGAACAACGAGACCTACGCGGCCGGCTTCTCCGGCCCGCTGCCGCTCCCGCCCAGCAAGCACATCGCGATCGTGGCGTGCATGGACGCCCGGCTCGACGTGTACCGGGCGCTCGGCATCGAAGAGGGCCAGGCCCATGTGATCCGCAACGCCGGCGGAGCCGTGACCGACGACGTGATTCGCTCGCTCACGATCAGCCAGCGACTCCTCGGCACCACCGAGATCGTGCTGGTCCACCACACCGACTGCGGCATGCTGACCTTCACCGACGACGAGTTCACGCGCGCGGTGCAGGACGACACAGGTATCCGCCCGGCCTGGGCGCCGGAGTCCTTCCGCGACCCGCACGAGGACGTGCGCCAGTCGCTGCGCCGCATCGAGACGAGCCCGTTCGTCACGAAGACCACCTCGCTGCGCGGGTTCGTCTTCGACGTGGCCACCGGCAAGCTCGAGGAGACCGTGCCCGCCGCCTAGCTCATCGGGTCTGCTCGGCCGCGGCGGCGATGTCGGCGAGGTCCTGTTCGAGGGCCTTGCGGGTCGCGCGTTTCGCCAGCGGGGCGAACAAGGTCATCGCGAGCTGCGCGAAGGCCCCGAGCGGTCCGCTCTCCCCGGAGAACTCCACGGTCAGATCCGTGCCGCCCGCCGAGGGGGTCAGGTCGAAGACGGTCCGGTAACGGGCGCCGCGGGATTCGGCGACGACGACGGTGCGCCGCTCCGGATCCACCTCGGCGACCTGCATCTCCTCGGTCGCCGACTGCCCGAACATCACCCGGGTCTCCCGCCATCGCGTCCCCACCTCGTAGCCGGTGCCGTCCAGTCGTTCCACGGCCTTCACCCCGCGCAGGGTGACAGGTGCCTCGTCCAGTGCAGTGAGCACCCGCCACACCGCGGACGGTGGTGCGGCGATGTGGCGGGAGACCTCGATGCGTTGTTCCACTTCTCTCCTCGTGATCGTTCGGGTCAGAGCGGGAGCTCGGTCTCCTGCAACCCGGGCGGAAGGCTACGGCGCCGGAACCATTCGACACCGAAGGCCGCCCGCAGGTGTTCCTCGGGCATGTTCAGCATCGGCCCGAAGTCGCCGATCTGCGACTCGTAGCCCACCATCGCCGCGCGTTTGGCGCCCAGCGTCGTCGACACGTCCACGGCGGTGGTCAGTTCCGATTCCGGTAGGCCGAAGGTCTCGAGGTCCGGTGGGCGCACGTCGTCGGGGGTGTCCGGCAGCGCCGAGAGCAGCCGCATCAGATGGTCCCGGTTCGTGGATGCCTCGTAGACGGCGTCGTGTCCGGTGATCCGTTCGGCATGGACCCCGGCACGGTGGACCTGGACGTGATCGGGATGGCCGTAGCCGCCGTGCGCGTCGTAGATCGTGACGACATCGGCGCGTTCCTGCTCGATCACGGCGGCCAGCCTGGCTCCCACCTCGCTCGGATCGGCGTTGGCGAACGAACTCGGGTCGTGGTTGCCGGCGGTGCCGGCCATCCCCGAATCGCCGTATCCGAAGGGCACCACCCGCGCCGCACCCAGCGCCCGGGCCGATTCCTCGAGTTCCTTCGTGCGGCGGGCGGCGAGGGATTCGCCGGGCGCGAGCAGCCCATCGGGATACTCGCCGCGGGCACCGTCGGTGGCGACGACGAGCACGACGCGATGCCCGGCGTCGGCGGCCCGGCGCATCACGCCACCGGTGAGGAACACCTCGTCGTCGGGGTGTGCGTGGAAGCACAGCAGAACGCTCATGGCGTTCATGCTGACACGCTGCCCGTCCGTTGCAGTGGTCAGTCCGACTCGCCGTATCGGGCCGCGAGGTTCTCGGGCATCGGTTCGTGCCGCAGATACTGGCGGGCGAAATCGGCGGTGCCTTGCGTGATCGCCCGCAATTCGACCGGATAGCGGCCGAGTTCGAGTTCGGGAACCTCCGCGCGCAGCAGGGCGACACCCGGCTCGGGGGATTCGGTGCCGAGCACCCGTCCGCGCCGGGCCGACAGATCGCCGAGGACCGCGCCGAGATACTCCTCGGGCACGATCACCCGCACGGCGGCGACCGGTTCGAGTACGCGAACGGTGCTGTGCGCGGCCGCATCCCGCAGGGCCAGCCCGGCTGCCGCCTGGAATGCAGCATCGGACGAATCCACCGAGTGGGCCTTGCCGTCGACCAGGGTGACCTGCACGTCGACGAGCGGATATCCCGTCGTCACGCCCTTCTCGGCCTGCGCGTACACGCCCTTCTCCACGGACGGGATGAACTGGCGCGGAACCGCACCGCCCACCACCTTCTCGGCGAAGACGACCCCGCTGCCCACCGGAAGTGGTTCGACCTCGACGTCGACGACCGCGTACTGGCCGTGCCCGCCGGACTGTTTGACGAGTCTGCCGTGGCCTTTCGCGGGGCCGGCGAAGGTCTCCTTCAGCGGCACCCGATGCTCGACCGTGTCGACCTGGACACCGTGCCGGGTGCGCAACCGTTCGAGGACCAGTGCGGCGTGCGCCTCACCCGTGCACCACAGCGCGAGCTGATGGGTCTCGGGATTCTGCTCGACGCGCAGCGCGGGATCTTCGGAGGCGAGGCGCGACAGGGCCTGGGACAGCTTGTCGTCGTCGGTGCGGGTGTGTGCCTCGATCGCGACGGGGAGCAGGGGAGTCGGGGTCGGCCACCGGTCGAGCGGGACCGGATGGTCGGGGTCGTACAGGACGTCGCCGGGTTGTGCCGTCGCGAGCTTCCCGACGGAGGCGATGTCTCCCGCCACGGCCTCGCCGACCGGGCGCTGTTGCTTGCCGAACGGGCTCGTCAGGGCGGGAATGCGTTCGCGGCTGTCGCGGTCGCCGTCGGCCAGCGCGACGATCGTGTCGGGTCGCAGCGTGCCGGAGTAGACGCGCACCAGGCTGATCCGCCCGACATAGGAGTCGCCGGCCACGCGCACGACCTGCGCGGCGAGCGGACCGTCCGGATCGCACGGCGGTGCACCACGACCGCGCTGCGTCGGTGCCGGGAAACCGGTGGTGATCAACTCGAGCAATTCGACGGCGCCGATCCCCGTCTCGTCGGCGGGGACGGCCGGGTGCAGGGTGCACGCCAGGATCTCGCGGGTGAGTCCTTCCTGCAGGGAGGCCGTGTCGAGTTGCTCGCCGGCGATGAACCGCTCCATGAGTGTGTCGTCCTGGCCGGAGATGGCCTCCACGAGACTCTCGCGCGCCTCGGTGGACACCGGGCACGGACCGGGTTCGCCGTAGCTGCGGCCCGTCAGCAGACCCATCGACCCGATCGGGCGGTCGCCGTCGTAGACGGGATAGAACATGGCCCGGAGGGTGTCCGGTCCCAGACCGAAGGCGTCGTGGCAGTCGGTGAGCATGTCGTCGAAGCTGTGCCGGGCGACGTCGAGTTTGTTCACCACGATCGCGCGGGGGATCGCCTCGTCGTCGCATTCGCGCCAGAGCGCGCGGGTCGCGGCGCTGATGGGATCGGTGGCGGAGACGACGAAGATCGCCGCGTCGGCGGCGTGGAGACCGGCGCGGACCTCGGCGTCGAAGTCGGGATGTCCCGGTGTGTCGATCAGGTTGATCTTGATGTCGTTCCATTCGAGGGGCACGACGGACAGCTGCACCGACCGGCGGTGGCGCTGCTCGATCTCCTCGTAGTCGGACACCGTGGTGCCCTCGGCCACGCGCCCGGCGCGCCCGACGGCGCCCGCTGCGACGGCGAGGGACTCGGTGAGGGTGGTTTTCCCGGAGCCGCTGCACCCCACCAGGGCAACGTTGCGGATCCGGTCGGGACTGTCGGCGGTCGGTGCCTGCCGGCTGCGTGCTGCGGAGCGATCGGGCATCGAGCTACTCCCTCGTGTGACCTGCAGCACAGTCTAGGGCATTCCGATCGTCCCTCCGGGGAGGTTCGCAACACGCGCTCGAGGCTCGCAACGCCACCGGTGACCGATGATGTTGCGAGCCTCGAGGTGCTGATGCGTACCCCGGCCTGCTCAGTACACGTCGCGCACGTACCGCTTCTCGCGCTTGAGGGTGGTGACGTACTCGGCGGCCTGCTCGTCGCTCATGCCGCCGTGCTCGGCGACGATCTCGTGCAGCGTACGGTCGACGTCCTTCGCCATCCGCGACGCGTCGCCGCAGATGTAGAAGTGTCCGCCCTCCTCGAGCCACGCGAACAGTTCCGCACCGTGCTCCTTCATGCGGGTCTGCACGTAGATCTTCTCGGCCTGATCGCGGGAGAACGCCAGGTCCAGGCGCGTGAGCACGCCCGAGTCGGCGAATTCGGTCAACTCGTTCTCGTAGATGTAGTCGCAGCCGCGCTTCTGGTCGCCGAAGAACAGCCAGTTCTTCCCCGTCGCACCCCGTGCGCGACGTTCCTGCAGGAAGCCGCGGAAGGGTGCGATGCCGGTGCCCGGACCGATCATGATCATCGGCGCCGTGTCGTCGGCGGGGACGCGGAAGGCCTTGTTCTTCGACACGAAGATGCCGACCTTGCTCTCACCGACACGATCGGCGAGGAAGGTCGAGCACACGCCGCGACGCTCGCGGCCGTCGGTGCCGTAGCGCACCGCCGCGACCGTCAGATGCACCGAACCGTCGCACGCGTTCGGGCTCGACGAGATCGAGTACGCCCGGTGCTGCAGCGGACGCAGCAGCGCCAGGAACTGCTCGGCCGACAGCTCGGGTGCGGGATCGAGCAGCAGCACATCGAGAATGTCGCGGCCCCACAACCATTCGTCGAGCGCGGCCTTGTCGCCGTGCCGCAGCACGTAGGTGAGTTCCTCGTTGCCCGTGTGCTTCTCGATCTCCTCGAGGAGATCGACGGACGGAGCGGTGATCTCGTAGTTGTAGGTGAGCAGATGCTCGAGCGTGTCGTCGTGACCCTCGGGGACGGTCGCGCCGTCGAGACCGAGCCGACCGAGGATCGCGCGTACGAGTTCGGTGTCGTTGACAGGCACCACGTTCAGCGCGTCGCCCGCTTCGTATTCGAGACCGGAATCGGCGAGCGCGAACTCGTAGTGCCGGATCTCCTTGGCCGAGTCCTCCCCGGACAGCAGCACATTCGACGTCAGCACCGCAGGATAGGGATTCTTGCGGGTCCACTGCGACTTCGCCGGGGCGGGTGCCGCCGGTGCCGCGGGGGCGGGAGCGCCGTCGCCCACGATGCCCTCGACGGCCGCGACGAGCGGCAGCGTCTCCGCGATCCACGTCGCGGCGAGCTCCTCGAACTCGACGTCGCAGTCCACCCGCGGCATGATGCGCTGCGCACCGAGCTGCTCGAGTCGCATGTCGATGAGCTTGCCCGCCTGGCAGAACCCGTCGTAACCGGTGTCGCCGAGAGCGAGCACCGCGAAGTTCATGCCGTCGAGACGCGGGGCGCTCTCGGCCGACAGTGCCTCCCAGAACAGCTCGGCGTTGTCGGGCATCTCGCCCTCGCCGTAGGTGGACGTGACGATCAGGACCTGGGCCAGACCGGCGAACCGGTCGAGGTCCATGTCGTCGAGAGCGCACACGACGGGCGCGAAGCCCTGGGCGCGGGCCGCGACCGCGGCGTCCTCGGCGACGGCTTCGGCATTGCCGGTCTGCGAGCCGTAGAGCACATGCAGAGCGGGTGCCGAGCCGGCGGTCCCGGCATCGTCGGCGGGACCACCGGAGAACAGGCGGGTCTGCATCCCGGCGACGAAGCCGGAGAGCCACGACCGCTGATCGGCGGTGAACGGGGCGTCGAGGGGAATGAACGGGCCGGTGGTGGTCACGCGGAGACTCCCATCGTGGAGGTGAGGACGTTCGGGACGGCGTTGCGTGCGAACAGTTCCTCGTAACCGGGCAGGCGACCTGCGGCGTCGAGATTCTTGCGGCTCTGCAAGAGGATCCAGCCGTAGGTACCGGGCGCATCGACCGAGCGGACGTTGCGCAGGGCCAGGGCCTGCTTGTAGTCGTTCAGGCGCTTGTCGGCGACCAGCGCTGCGAGTTGCTCGTCGGTGTGGTCGGCGATCGCCGCGAGGGCGTAGCGCTCGAGCTTCGCGACGAGGAAGAAGTCCTCGGTGAGCAGCAGATTGCGTGCGGCCTTCTGCACCGCCGGGTCGGCGACGTCGGTGGCGCCGGGCACCTTCTGCAGCGCCATCTCCTGCGCGGCGGCAAGCACCGTGTAGTTGTTGAGCAGCGCGTACATGGCCTCGGTGTCGGTCGCGTCCGGGGTGACACCACCGGCGACGGGAACACCCGAGCGGTAGTTCTCCTTGAACTTGCGCACCTGGTGCGCGACCAGCGCCGTGGCGACCTCGGCAGCGAGGTCCTTGCGCGACGCTGCGGCGAGGATCTCGTCGAGGTCCTGGTACTGCAGCAGCGCGCGCGGCATGCCGTACGCGAACCGGTGCTGCTCGACCTGCCAGTTGTCGATCAGGAAGCGGGCCTTCACCGAGCCGGTCGCCTCGACGTGCAGGTGCAGCAGCTGCAGCACCGCGGCGTTGTGGATCGCGGCCTGCGGGTCGTCGCCGGTGATCGACCCGAGGACGATCGAGTCGGCGCTGGCCTTGCGGGGGAGCAGGCCCTCGGGGTCGTACTGGTAGACGAACCCGCCCGACATGCCGTTGCCGAAGCCCTTGCCGAACTCGCCGATGTTGAGCACCGCGCCGTTGGTCATGTACTCGCAGGCGAACTCGCCGACACCCTCGACGACGGCGGTGGCACCGGAGTTGCGCACCGCGAAGCGGTCGCCGGCCTCGCCCTCGACGAACAGGCGACCACCGGTCGCACCGAAGAGCGCGAAGTTGCCGATGAGCACGTTGCCACCGCGATCGTCGCTGCCGCCACCCGGTGAACGCAGCACGATCTGCCCACCGCACTGGCCCTTGCCGACGCCGTCGTTGGCGGTACCGGTGTGCTCGATGTGCATGCCGTCGTTGCAGAACGCCCCGAAGGACAGGCCCGCCGAACCGGAAGTGGTGATGGTGACGGTGCCGTCGCGCAACCAGCGGCGTCCGCGCTCGTCGTCGAGCACGGCCGGCAGGACGCCGAGATCCTCGTGGTTGAGCATGCGCTCGATGTCGATCGCGAGCTGCGCACCGACGCTCTTGTTGTTGTTCGTCAGCTGCACGCCGTCGCCGAGCGCGACGGTGAGCTCCATCCCATCGACGAGGGCCTCGCGCAGCCGGGCCACCCACGCCTCGTCGAGCGAGTAGTCCTTCTCCATGTAGACCGGGTTGTCGATGTGCACCTCGGGCAGCACCGCGAGCATCGCCCGCAGGTCCAGCCGGCCCACGCTCGACGGGTGGTCGAGCAGGTGCAGCAGGTCGGCGCGGCCGCGCGCGTCGCGTAGCGACCGCAGACCCAGGCGGGCGAGCAGCTCGCGGGTCTCGTGCGCGACGTTGAGCAGGTACTGGGCCATCGCCCGCGGATCACCGTTGAACACTTCGGGATTCGTGGTCAGACCTGCCGGGCACTTGACGTTGCAGTTCTTCGCCATGACGCAACCGAGCATCATCAGCGCCGTGGTGCCGAACTCGAAGCTGTCGGCGCCGAGCAACGCGGAGGCGATGACGTCCGACGCCGTCTGGTGCGCACCCGAGCACCGCAGCACGACCTTGTCGCGCAGACCGTTGGCCGTGAGGGCCTGATGGACCTCGGCCACACCGATCTCCGCGGACCGGCCCGCGTACTTCAGCGAGGTCACCGAGGCGGCGCCCGTGCCGCCGGTGTTGCCGGCGACGTTGATGACGTCGGCGCCCGCCTTGGCGACACCCACAGCGATCGTGCCGATGCCCTCCGAGGAGACGAGCTTGACGATCACCCGCACCCGCGCCGCCTTGGCGTCGTGGATGAGCTGGGCGAGGTCCTCGATCGAGTAGGTGTCGTGGTGCGGCGGCGGCGAGACCAGCTCGACGCCCGGGGTCGCACCACGTGCCGCGGCGATCTCCACCGTGACCTTCTTGGCGGGCAGCTGGCCGCCCTCGCCGGGCTTGGCGCCCTGCGCGATCTTGATCTCGATCTCCTCGAGCATCGGATCGGCGAGGTAACCGGCCCATACACCGAAGCGTCCGGACGCGAACTGCTTGATGCGCGAACCGCGGATGGTGCCGTAGCGGGAGATGTGCTCGCCGCCCTCACCGCAGTTCGACATGCCGCCGACCATGTTGGTGCCGTGGGCGACGGCTTCGTGGGCGTTGGAGTTGAGCGCGCCGTGGCTCATCGCGCCCGACGCGAGCGTCGGGGTGATCTCGTGCGCCGGCTGCACCCGGTCGAGTCGCACGCTCAGCGGGGCCTGACGGACCTGCTCGAGATAGCGCGCGGCATCACCGATCGCGTGCACGGTCAGGGTGTCGCCGTAGCAGCGGTGCGAGACGATGCCGTCGCCGAAGCGGGCGACGAGCGAGGCCGCGAGCGCATCGGGGCGACGGTGGTCGTCGGCGAGCGGACCGGTCAGACGCAGGACGAACTCGCTCTCGCCGACCCGCGCGGCGGAGATTCCGCGCACGAGCATCGAGTTGTTGCCGAACCGTGCGAAGCGGCCCATCTCCTTGGTGAAATCCTCGGCGGTGACGGCGAAAGTGACGTCGGCGGGCAAGGCCAGCACGTCGCGCAGCGCCGCGGGACGTTGCGCGCGCTCGTCGGCCATCGTGCGAGCGAACGCGCGGTAGCCCGGGGTGATCTCGAAGGCATCGATCTCGGCGGGTGTCAGGGCACGGAAACCGCCGTAGCGGTACGACGCGTCGTCGAGACCGTGCGCGTCGGAGAGGCGGTGCAGCGGCAGCAGACGCAGTGCGTCGGTCAGGTCCGGCTCGGCCTCCTTCTCGACGGGCAGCGTGGACGGTTCCTCGGTCATGTCCACGAAGCCGCGTACGGCGGTCGTGCCGAACGAGTGACCGGCGCCCTCGGCGCGCTCCTTGAACAGACCCAGCAGTGGGACGTCCTTCTCGGTCTCGACTGTGAGGGCGCGACGGTGCCAGTCGGCGACGGCCTGCGCGAGGGTGGTGAAACCGACACCGCCGACCGGGGACTTGACGTTCGGGAACCAGCGCGCGAGCACCTCGTCGCTCGTGTCGAGATAGCTCGGCTCGAAGAACTCACCGCCGATGTACGACTCGACGGTGCACAGGCCGACGCGTCCCATCGTCTTCATGAGCGACTTCTCGGCGGCCTTGCGGAACTTCAGGAACGCGGCGTCGGCGTCGTCGCCGAACTTCTCCTCGGCGCGCATCTGCACCGTGAGCGGATACACCGCAGCGGCACCGAAGCCGAGGGTCGCGGCGATGTGATGCGACGAGAACAACTGTCCGGACTCGACGATGACGGACACGCGCAGACGCAGTCCCTCGTCGATCAGGCGCTGGTTGACCGCGGCGACGGTGAGCACCATCGGCAGTCCGGCGCGGTCGGTGGAGACGTGCCGGTCGGTGAGCACGGCGATGCCACCGGATTCGCGAGCGAAATCGGCAATGGCCTCGGCTGTACCGTCGATCGCGGCGGCGAGCGCGGCCGCGTTCGCCTTCGCGTCGTCGAAGACGGGGGAGTACAGCATCTCGAATCGCCGCACCGGGGTGTCGGACTGCTCGCGGATACGCAGCATGTCGAGGTGCGTGAGGATCGGGGTGGGCACCACGATCTGGGTCGCGGACGAGGCGGGAGCACCGCTACCGGGACGGGCACCGAGCGCGACGCGCAGGGTCATGCCGTCCGCCTCGCGGATCGAGTCCAGCGACGGGTTGGTGACCTGGGCGAAGCGCTGCGAGAAGTACTTGGCCACACCGCCTTCCTGATCCGACAGCGCGTTGATGGCGTTGCCGTAACCCATCGCGGAGATGCGTTCCTGACCCGAGGCGAGCATCGGGTCGAGCATGAACCGGAAGGACTCCTGGTTGATGCTGTAGGACACGTAGCGCTGGTAGCGGCCGAGATCGCCGTTGTAGCGCAGCGGGGAACCGGCCTTCTCGGCGGGAACCTCGGGCAGGGCGTCGAGATCGCGGCGGGCCTCGTCGACGAGCGACGCGTAATCCTGCCGGGCAGCAAGAAGTTCGAGTGCCTCGACGGTTCCGTAGGAGCGGCGCGTGCGGTGATCGAAGTACAGCATGCCGCCGGCCTCGATGCGGCCGCGACGCAGCACGGTCTCGGGCGCGAAATCGAACTGACCGGCCTCGGAGGTGACGGCGAGGTACTCCTCGGTCTCCACGGTGCGCAGCGGGCGCAGGCCGAGGCGGTCGAGGCGCGCGCCGACGACGGTGCCGTTGCCGAAGATCAGCGCCGCGGGGCCGTCGTTCTTCTCCTCGTACAGCGAGAAGAACTCGAGCATCGCGCGGACCTGCGGCGACAGCTCGGTGTCGTTCTCCCAGGCCGGCGGCATCATCTGCACGACGGCGGTGACGAGGTCGAGGTCGTTGTGGGCGATGCGCGAGGCCAGGGTCTGATCGAAGCGGCAGCTGTCGGACTGTCCCGGCGGGCGGATGATGTCGCGGCCCATCGCGCGGGCGAGGGCGCCCTCGAACAGCCGGTTCTTGCGATCGGTGTTCAGTTCGCCGTTGTGCGCCATGAGGCGGAACGGCTGCGCCATCGTCGGATGCGGATCGGTGTTCGTCGAGAACCGGGTGTGGAAGAACAGGGTGTGCACCGCGTGCCGCGGATCGGTGAGATCGCGGAAGTACGGGATGACCTCGTGAGAGTTCAAGCGGTTCTTGAGAACCTGCGTGCGCGCACTGAGCGAGAGCGGGTACAGCCCGCCCAGTTCCGGCTCGGTGTAGGCGCGGGCCTCGACCTCGAGGAGCACGTCGTGCAGCAGCCGGTCGAACTCGTCGACGGTCTCGCACGCGTCGGGCCGGGTGAAGATCCACTGCCGGATCGGCAGCTGGTATTTCGTTGCGGCAGGACGTAACACGCTGTCGTCGACGGGAACGTCGCGCACCGTGAGCACGGTGACCCCGGCTCCGGCGAGTGCCGACGAGACGAGTTCCTCGGCATCGGCATGCGCCGCGGGATCGGTGGGGAGGAAGAAGTTTCCGACACCGAAGTTCCCTTCCTGCAGGGGCGTTCCGGTGATCTCGGAGAAGAAGGCGACCGACAGGTCCACGTTGATGCCGGCTCCGTCGCCGACACCCTCTGCGGACATGCCACCGCGGTGCGGCACGACGCACAGGGCTTCGTGGCCGCGGGTGAGCACGTCGTGGGTCTGCACCCCGTCCTTGCGGGTGATGAAACCGACACCACAACTGCTCTTGTCCAGCGTGCTGTCGTACAGGCCGGTGTCACTGGCGTGCGTCACGGACGTCCTCCTCGGTGCATCGAAATCGGCGTCGACCGGCAGTGACGATGCGAAGAAGAGGGAACGCGTGGGAAGGCGCAGCTCCTGAGGTGCATAGACGTGTGCCGGAGACGATGTGTGTGAATGCAGACGTCTTTGTCCGAATGCGCCGTGCGTTGCGACGGTGGAGCGCGCGAGCAGCAATGGCCAGTGTAGCGCACGTGTTAACTCCGATGACGGCGGGATACATCACAACCCGCCGGGAGTAAACGCTGTATTGCGGGAGGGGTCTTCGCTACGCTCGCGCCCAACGGCGTCGACAGGCCGGCCTACGAGCAGGGGAGAGCGATATGACCGACATTCTCGACCGCACGAAGATCTACATCGACGGGCAGTGGGTGGACTCCGACGGCAGCGGCCGCATCGAGGTCGTGAATCCGGCGACCGAAGAGGTCGTCGCGGTGGTCGCCGAGGGTGTCGCCTCCGATGTCGATCGAGCCGTCGCCGCGGCGAAGGCCGCCTTCCCGGCCTGGGCCGCGCTCAGTGGCGCGTCACGTGCCGCCTACCTGGAGAAGGTCTCCTCGCTGGCGAACGAGCGCGCCGACGAGCTCACGAGGGTCGTCTCCCAGGACATGGGGATGCCCGCCCACTTCGCGCGTGCCATCCAGGTCGGTATGCCGCTGAAGAACATCGCCGGCTATGCGTCGCTGGCCGGAACGTACGACTTCGACGACCAGGAGATCGGCAACGCCCTGGTCGTGCGCGAACCCATCGGGGTCGTCGGGGCGATCACCCCGTGGAACTACCCGCTGCACCAGGTGGTGCTGAAGGTGTTCGCCGCGCTCGCCGCCGGATGCACCGTGGTGCTCAAGCCCACCGAGGTCGCGCCGCTGGTGACCTATGCGCTCGTCGACATCGTCGACGAGGCCGGCCTGCCGCCGGGCGTGTTCAACCTCGTCAGCGGTTACGGGCCGGTCGTCGGCGAGGCCATCGCCGCGCACCCCGACATCGACATGGTGTCGTTCACGGGCTCGACGCGTGCCGGCAAGCGCGTCTCGGTCGTTGCCGCGGAGACGGTGAAGAAGGTCGCGCTCGAACTCGGCGGCAAGTCGGCCAACATCATCCTCGACGACGCCGACCTCACCGCGGCCGTCACCGAGGGTGTCGGCAAGTGCTTCCTCAACTCCGGCCAGACCTGCACCGCACTGACCCGCATGCTCGTCCCCGCCGACCGTCTGCAGGAGGCCACCGCCATCGCCGAGCAGGTCGCGCGGGCCTACACGGTCGGGCTGCCCGACGATCCGTCGTCGAAGCTCGGCCCGCTCGTCAGCGGAACGCAGCAGGCACGCGTGAAGGCGTACATCGACAAGGGCGTCGAGGAGGGTGCCGAACTGGTGCTCGACGGACGCGAAACCGAGTTCACCACCGGCTACTTCGTCGGCCCGACCGTGTTCACGAACGTCGCGCCGGAGATGACGATCGCCCGCGAGGAGATCTTCGGGCCGGTGCTGTCGATCATCGGATACCAGGACGAGGACGACGCGGTGCGCATCGCCAACGACAGCGAGTACGGCCTGTCCGGCGGGGTCTGGTCGGCCGACCCGGCGCGAGCGGAGGCGGTGGCCCGCCGGATGCGCACCGGTCAGGTCTACATCAACGGCGGCGCTTTCAACACCGACGCACCCTTCGGTGGTTACAAGCAGTCGGGTATCGGACGCGAGGCCGGCGTTTTCGGGCTCGAGGAGTTCCTGGAGATCAAGACGATCCTGCGCTGACGGTGCCGCATCGTTTCGTCGGACCGGTCAGTAGTAGACCGCGCCGGGCACGCCACCGCCCACAGCGATCGCGTCGCCGGTGATGCCGATGCTGCGCGGGCTCGCGAGGAACGCGACGACGTCGGCGACCTCGCTCGCGTCGATGAGGCGGTTCACGGAGTTCTTCGCGATCTGCTGTTCGAGTTCGGCTACCGGCGTGCCGGTCTCGGCCGACTCCTCGGCCAGGCGTGCCGCCAGCCGCTCGGTGCGGGTCCGGCCGGGGTGCACCACGGTGACGTTGATGCCGTGAGGGCCGAGTTCGTCGGCGAGGTTCTTCGTCACAGCCGCAACGCTGACGTTCCGGACCGTCTGGGCGATGGAGTTCGCGCTGCGCGCACCGAGGCCGCTGATGTTGATGATCCGGCCCCAGCCCTGTTCGATCAGATAGGGAGCGACGGCGCGTGCGGTGCGCAGGCAGCCGAGGACCTTGATCTCGACCTCGTTGCGCACGACGTCGTCGGTGGTCGCGGCGAAGTCCGTCGGCTTGTTGGCGCTCCAGGGAGTGGCGGCGGAGTTGACGAGGATGTCGACCCCGCCGAGTTCGGCGACGGCCCGCGCGACCAGCGCGTCGACCGAGGCCTGGTCGCCGGTGTCGGTGGGCACGGGAACGATTCGTCGCCCGGTCTCCTCCGAGAGGGTCTTCGCTGCGATGTCGAGATCGGCCGCGGTACGGGCCGCGATCACCACGTCGGCGCCTTCGGTGGCCAGTGCCCGCGCGATGGCGTAGCCGATGCCGCGGCTACCGCCGGTGACGATGGCCCTCTTCGCGGTGAGTCCGAGATCCATGCTGCTCCTGTCCGTTCTTCGGGGATGTCCCGACGGTATGCCGACAGGGGAGCGGGCGGCCACGTTTGCGACCGGCGTGATGCGAATCGGTGGACGGCTCCGGGTACGGCGACGGCCCCCGCACCGTGTGGTGCGGGGGCCGTCGGTTGTAGGTCTCAGGCCTTGCGGGTGCGGCCGAGGCGCAGCAGCGTCATCGCGAGCGTGCTGCCGTCGGTGCCGAGTTCGGCGAAGCGTCCCAGGACGGCCATTTCCTCGGCCTGTGCTTCGCGGCTCGCGTCGGTGCCCTTCGCGGATGCTCCGGCGCGCTGAACGAGCTCCGAACGCCGCTTGATCACCGCGAGCAGCTGAGCGTCGAGCTCCTTGATCTGCTCGAACAGCTCCCCGAGCTCTGCCTCGGCCGACGAAGCTTCGCCGACGGACGCGATGCCAGGCGAATCAAGCTGGACAGTCATGCAGACTCCTCCGGTCTCGTCTGAATCGTCACAGATTGTGTCGTGCTCACGCCTATAGGTGTTACCGACACGTAGGGAAAAATTCTCGCGAGACTCTCCCATGCGCGTCCTGTCCCTTCAGAAACGGCCGTGACCTGGTTCAACACTCTGATGACCGAGGGGTATGTTAATTGTCACACCGACCGGTGCCAACTCGTGTGCCCGTCGGTGACATCGCGCCCGAAGGGTCCGCATCGGGTCCGCCGCTCGAGGTAGCGTTCCGGCCGACCGGCAGGGCCGAGGACGTCGGGGCTCCTCGGTACACCGGGAGGGGAGACCGATGCGACGACCTGTTGTCCCGTGGGGTGGGCGCGGCACGGAGGCTGCGACTTCCGACACCGAACCGACGTCCGATACCGAACCGCCGAGCGAATGGCAGCACGGCACGCGCAATCTGCACGTGTACGCAGCGGCCGGCGCGGCGGTGCTCGTGGCGGTCTTCGCAGCGGCCCGCGGAGCGGGGGCGTGGAGCACCGATTCGGTGGGTGCCGACCGCTTCTATTCGATCCTGGCGCTGCTGATGCTGCTGACGGCGGCCTTCGGAGCCACCTTCTGGTGGCCTACCGGATCCGGGGGTCGGCGACCGCCGTCGTCACCACCGAGCCGCACACCGCGGGTCCGGTACGTCGAGACGGCCGGTCGCGGCGGTACCGAGATCGGGGGCCGCCGTCCCGTCTTCGGTCTGCTGCTCGCGATGGTGCTGTGCGGGACGTTCCTCTCGCTCGGCGCCGCCGTGGAAATCGTGGTCGGGAACGAGGGGCTACCCCTCGTGGCGCTGGTGCTGGCGTTCGTCGCCGGGGTGTGCCTGGCCTTCCTCGTGGAGGTGGCACTCGGGCGCATCCGGGCCGGTTCGCTCGTTCTCGGACCGGACGGGATCAGGTTGCGCGGCTGGTTCGTGGAGTCCTACCTGCCGTGGGTCTCGGTGCGGGGTCTCCGTGCGATCGACCGGGGGTTCCCGGAGATCTGGATCGAGGGGCACGGGTCGGCGGCGTGGGCGCGTCGACGCACGAGTCGGGTGTTCCTCTTCGAGCGCCTGCCGCCCGAACCCCGGATCGAGGTGGACTCACGGCATCTGGCCGTCGATCCCGTGCAGTTGTACCTCTTCCTCGAGTTCTATGTGGAGCATCCTCGCCACCGCCGTGAACTGGGCACACCGGCGGCTGCGGAACGTCTCGTGGAGGGTCCTCCGTTCACCCTCGACGACGAGTGAAAATGGCGTAGTCAGTATTGTAGAATGGCGTTTCCGTCCCCGTTCCTGCAACGTGTGTTCGGGCCATCGCGATCGCGGCACTCGGTGCCGTAGCATCGAGTCAGACGCTTCGGGAGGACGCCTTCCCGAAGATCCGTGCGCTCGGCGGTGCCGGCGCGTGGACCCCAGGTGTTCGACCAGATTGGACGAGAAATGACCGCTCCGGAACGCATCGTCATCGTCGACGGCGCACGCACCCCCGTCGGCAGCTTCGGCGGCGCACTCAAGGACGTACCCGCGCACGAACTCGGCGCCACCGCCGTACGCGAGGCGCTGCAGCGCTCGGGTGTCGCAGGTGAGGACATCGACGAGGTCGTCATGGGCTGCATCGGTCAGGTCGGTGCCGACGCCTACAACGCCCGTCGTGTCACCCTCGCCGCCGGACTTCCCGTCTCCACCCCGGCCCTGACCGTCAACCGCCTGTGCGGCTCGGGTCTGCAGGCCGTGTGGTCCGCGGCCCAGGAGATCCGGTGGGGTGCCGCGGAGATCACCGTCGCAGGTGGCGACGAGAGCATGTCGCGCATGCCGTTCTACGACTTCGGTGCCCGCAACGGCTACAAGCTCGGCAACCGCGAGCTCGTCGACGGCACCGTCGGCATGCTCACCGACCCGTTCAGCGGACAGCACATGGGTGTCACGGCCGAGAACGTCGCCCGCGAGTACGGCGTCAGCCGCGAGCAGCAGGACGAGTTCGCCCTCGAATCGCAGCGCCGCGCCGCCACCGACGCCGCGAAGGCCGCCTTCGCCGAGGAGATCACCCCGGTCGAGATCGGTGGCCGCAAGCCTGTCACCGTCACCGAGGACGAGCACCCCAAGCCCGACACCACCCTCGAGGTGCTCGGCAAGCTGCGTTCGGCGTTCATCAAGGACGGCACCGTCACCGCCGGTAACGCCTCCGGCATCAACGACGGCGCTGCTGCGCTCGTCCTGGCCCGCGAGTCGGTCGCCCGCGAACGCGGCCTCGGTGCCTCCGTCGTACTCGAGTCGGTGGTCACCGCGGCGATGGAGCCCGAGCTGATGGGCTACGCCCCGACCCTCGCGCTGGTGAAGCTGTTCGAGCAGAACGGCCTGACGCCGGCCGACATCGACACCGTCGAGCTCAACGAGGCATTCGCCTCGCAGGCCCTCGCGGTGGCGCGCGACGCCAAGCTCGACCCGGAGAAGACCAACCCCTACGGCGGTGCGATCGCCCTGGGCCACCCGGTCGGCGCGACCGGCGCGATCCTGACGCTGCGCGTCGCCAAGGACCTGATCCGCCGCGATCTCGAACTCGGTGTCGTCACCATGTGCATCGGTGGCGGACAGGCACTCGCCGCGCTGCTGCGCCGCGTGTCCTGATCCGGGCACTCCCTGAAGGACCCGACTGTGGCGGGCGCGATCCCTATCGCGTCCGCCGCAGTCGTCTCCGAAGCCCGGTCATGTCTCCGGCTCGGTCACGTCGACAGCTCGGTGAGTGGTCGGAGTCGCCGCACGCGGCCGTCCCAGTGCACGCGGGTCGTCACGGCCGCACCGTCGGCGAGTCGCCGGACCTCGTAGACGTCGAGTTCGGGCACCTCGGGCACACAACCCCACAGTGCGTGCCCGGTCATGACGAAGTCGATGTCCTGCCGCACGAGCAGGCCCATGAGTTCACCGATCGTCGGGTCGTCGATCTTGGCGAATGCGTCGTCGAGCAGTACGAGCCGCAGTGCGGTGCCGGTGTCGGGCAGGCCGGAGAGATAACCGTCCGCCGCCGCGAACAGTGCCACGTACGACACGAACCGGGTCTCACCCTGGGATATCTTGGCGCGCGCGGAGATCCGCCTCTCCCGGTCCGGTTCGGGGCCGAGGATGGTCACCTCGACCTCGTGCCAGCGCCGGTAGTCCAGTGCCTGCGACAGGTGCTGCGCGTAGCCGGCGGACGGATCGGCGGCGTGAGCGGATTCCACCCGGCGCCGCAGCATCCCGACCAGGTCGGACGCATCCTCGGGTGACCGTTCGGTGGCGGTGAGCAGCTGCGTCATCCGCGCCGCGTCGGTGTCCTCGCCACCGGGGCGCCACTCGATCCTCACGCCGATCCCGTGCGTCGTGCGGCTGTCGGCGAGACTGTCGTTCATCGCGGCGATCACCTGTCGTGCCCGCTCGATCCGCCGGCGCAGTTCGTCGGCCACACCGCCGAGCACGAATCCCGTGAATACGTCGTGCTCGCGTTGCGACAGTGCCCGCCGACCGTCCTCGACCTGCCGGGTCAGGGTGGCCGAGACGCCCGTGGGCGTGGTGTCGTCGCCCGCCCCGGCGATCCGGACGCGATGAGCGCCGTGCGTCACCGTGTGCTCGATGTCGAACTGGGCCGTGAGGTCGCGGTCGAACTGTTGCAGCGCGACGAGCATCGCGTTGTCGTCGACTCCCGTGCGCGGCGGCAACGCGGCAAGCAGGGTGCGGGCCACCGAGAGCACGTGATCCGGATCCTCGAGGTGAACGGGAGGCAGAACCGTCCGGGCAGAGGCGGAGTCCGACTCCGGATCCTCCTCGAGTGCGGCGCGCAGTTCGGGCAGCTGCAGGTGAGCGGCGAGCAGTTCGGCGGCCGCGGCGAGTTCGCGACGGTCGCGGTCGAGCCGTTCGCGTGCGGCAGCACATCGCTGCAGCACCTCGGCGACGGCACGGCCCAGGTGGTCGCGATGGGCGACCGTGCGCCGGAACTGTTCGTCGGCGCGTGCCCGTTCGGTCTCCGAATCGCGCAGTTCCTGCGCCAGGTCGGCGGAGTCGACGTCGACGGCCGCCGTTTGCGCCGCGACCACGGCGGCCTTCGCGTGCCATTCGTAGCGGCACGATTCGGCGATCTCCTCCGCGTCGACCCGTTCGACAGTGGCCTGCGCACACCGCTCGGTGGCATCCGTGAACCTGGTGTGGGCGGCCAGGACGTCACCGAGATCGCGTGCCAGCTCGGTGCACAGCGTGTCGGCAGACGCACATCCGGCGACCAGCGCCTCCAGTTCTGGAACGTCGCAGGGCACGCCGAAGTGCTCGCACGCCGTGCGGTGGGCGTCGAGCTCGGCGGTCCAGCGAGCACGCAGCGTCGTCGCCCGCTCGCGCAGTTCCACCGCGGTGTTCGCCGCGGACCGCACATGCGCGTACGCGTGCTGACGTCGTTCGAGCGCGGCGCGCAGGGCGTGCGAGGTCGGCGCGGTCGACAGGTGCGCGTCGATCTCCGCCCGCCGGTGCGCCGCGTCGGGATAGTCGACGCGCAGCTGTTCCACCGCCAGGTCGATCCGGGTGAGTTCGGCGCGGATCTCGTCGAGACGCACCCGCCGTGCCGCGGTCGCGGCCTCCCGGGCAGGCCTGCCGATGCAGTGCGGGGTCTCGGCGGTGTGGCGCCCACGCAGAACGCCGTTGTGCCAGCGGCCGTCCCGCGAGACCGAAGCCACGGCGGTGGCGTCCTCGAATCCGATCGTGTTGAGGACCGCCTCGATCGCCGGGCGCGGCACGTCGGCCTCGGGGTCCGGGCGCAGGACGGTCGACAGGGACTGCGCCGGTGGTTCGCCGCGCGGCGAGACGAGGACCTGGCCGCCCAGCGCACGCAAGCGACCCTCGCCGTCGACCGTGGCGGTGAGGAAACCCGCGGAGAGCAACGCAGCCTCGATCCCGGCACGGTCGTCGTCCCCGAGCGTGTCGACGAACTCGACCGCCCGCCACAGGGGGACACCGTCGGTGCGCACGTGCCAGGGTGCCTGTTCGGGTCCCTCGCCGATCGCGTCGAGTGCCGCCTGTTCCCGGACGAGATCCTCGCGCGTGGTCTGCGCCTCACGTTCCCGGCGCTCGCGCTCGGCCGGCGCGCCGGCGAGGTCGCTCAGAGCGGACCGAGCGGCAGCGGCGGGCAGCGAATCAAGCTCGGCGAGCGTCGAATCGAGGTCGACGCCCTCGGAGTCCGTCTCGGTGGGGCCGACGGGGGAGGAGTCGATCAGTGCGTCGAGTCGCGTGGACAATCCGCGCATCAGGACGACCCGATCCCGCTCGAGTTCCGGCAGCAGAGCCGTCGTGCGGTCGGCGGTGATCCACTCGCGCCATCGGTGCTGCAGACCCGCGGCGGCCGCACCGACACCGGCATCCGTCTCGGCGGCATCGACGGCACGCTGCTCGGCATCGCGGGCCGCGCGGTCGGCCGCCGCCTCGGCTTCCCGGACCGCGTGCGCGGCAGCGTCGAGACGACGCGCCTCGAGCAGTCTCCGGCCCGCCTGATCTCGACGGCGACGGATCGCCTCGACGGCACGCAGGACCGCATCACGGACCTCGTCGACGTGTCCGGCGTCGAGGAGGACCGTCGCGACGACCGGCCGCACCACCTGCTCGGTGGTGTCGTCGATGCCGGTGCGCACGGATTCGAGCACAGCGGGTGGACGGTCGACGGAGAAGTGCAGCGTGGTCGGCACGGTGTCGTGCGGAAGACCCACCGACAGCAGGTCGCGGCCTGCCGTCGCAAGCCGTCGCGCGGCATGCGTGACCGAACAGGACAGTTCGTCGAGGGCGCGGGCCGCATGGTTGGCGTCGCGCCGTTCGTGCAGGCGGCTGCGATCGGCGGCAGCGGCCGCGTGCTCGGCGGCGCGGCGGAGCGCATCGACGGAGAGCCGGCGCTGCGCGAGATCGTCCGCGGACCGGAACATCTGGTGGGTCTCGAGTCCGCGGATCGCGCGGTCGAGTTCGGCGACCTGGTCGCGGCGCTCCTTCAGGCGGGTGTCCGCCGCGGCGGCCTGCGTGTCGAGGTCGGCCGCCTCGGCTTCCGCGGAGGTGAGTGCGCGTCGCGTCTCGATGACCCGCTGCGCGAGGTCGCGGGCGGTCTCGGCGTCGGCGCGCAGCAGATCCGCCGCGTATTTCCGGTACACCTCATGGAAACGCAGAACATGTGCGTGCGCCGCTTCGAGACGGACCTGCTCCTGGCGGGTGTCACCGAGCAGGTCGAGACGGCCTCCCGCTTCGGCGAGCATGTTCTCGGTCAGCGGTGGAAGCGCGTCCGACAGGATCTGTGGGAGGCGGCCCTCGTCGATGCGGTGGCCGACATCGGGTGAGCGCAGGGTGTGCAGCAGTTGCAGCAGGCCGTCGTAGCGTTCGCGTCCGGTCTCCCCGTGCAGCCCGAACACCAGCCTCCGCACGGCCTCGCGATGCCGCTCCGGATCACGGGTGAGATTGTCGGTACCGACGAGCTCGGCGAGTCGCTCCCGCGAGAGCGGGATACGGGCGTCGTCGACGAGGTGCAGGTCGGTGCCGACACGGAGGGGTGTCGTGAAGAAGTGCACGTCGCTGCGACGGGCGTCGGCGCGGTGCCGGATCTGTGCTCCGACGGTGAGATGTCCGCTGGGGCGCGCCAGTTCGAGCCACAGATATCCGACACGGTCGGTGGTGTCCGACGCCCCGGTGCGCATGAGTTCGTCCAGATCGACCTTCGCGGCGCCCGTCGCGTCCATGCGCCTGCGGTCGGCGTCGAGCAGGAAGGGCAGCAACATCTCGAGGGCGCGGGACTTCCCCGATCCGTTGGTGCCGCGCAGGATCATCCGCCCACCGGACAGGACGAACTCGACGTCCAGGTAGTGCCAGACGTTCACGATGCCGGCGCGGTGGAGACGCCAGCGATCCGGGAAACGGGGTGGAGGAATCTCGTCGAGGGCGGAGGGATCGGACGAGTGGGTCATCGACACTTGCTTTCGGCGGGGACGGGGCGGTAGCGGGCGGCGGGTGCGGTCAGTTCGAGTCCGTTCTCGTGCGGGCGCGCCAGCCCGAGCCGGACGAGCAGTGCGACCACGTCCCGGCGCAGGAGTGCGAGGTCGCGGACGTAGATGCTCTTCCAGGTGCGGGAACGTGCGGCGGCGAGGTCGGCGAGAACCGAGTCGAGCGTGTGGACGTCGACGTGCAGCGTGGTCGCCGCCGAGGCACCGAACCGCTCGGTGAGTTCGGTCAGGAGCAGCAGGCAGGCGTGTTTCAGGGTGCCGGACCCCGGGAACGCCTCGTCGGTGAGCATGCCGGCCGGGTCGTACGCGAGCGCACCCTCGGCACGCACCTCGAGTACGAGACCGAAGTCGTCCTCCAGCATCCGGGTGAGCTCGTGCCGGTCGCGGGCGAGGATTGCCGCCGCCTCGTCGTCCAGTTCGTCACGCGCGACGAACGGATCCTCGACGAGCCTGCGGTACAGGCGGCGGGCGGCGGGTTCGTGCTCGTGACGTGCGAGTGCCGCTGCGGGACCGGGCATCCCGTGCAGGGGAGTGTCGAGCAGATGGGGGAGCAGGTCGCGGTGGACGTCGAGATGCGGCCCGTCGCCGGTCGCCTCGTCCCCGCGAGCGGACTCGGTGATCACGCCCCATTCCTCGAGGACGCGCAGGGCCGCGGCGAAGTTCCGCTCCTCGGACACCGGGTCGCCGAACACGATCCCGTTCTCGCGCGCGTCGGCGCGTACCTGCTCGAGCAGGTCGTCGACGGACACCCTCTCGCCGGTCCCGGGTTCGATCAGTGCCGCGCACACCAGCGCGAGACACGCATAGGTGATCGCGCCGAACTCGGAACCGTCGGCGTGGCGGAGAGCGCGGTGCGGTGACGTGGGACCGAGCGGTGCCTTGATCAGGCGGGCGAAGGTCGGTTCGACGACGAGCCGGTATCCGAGGCGGTCGGCGAACATCGACTTCAGGGCCGGGGCGTGACGCCGAACGAGGCCGAAGGCCTCCCGATCGGTCGCGGCGGTGACGATCGGCTGTTGCAGCAGCGCCCGTGCGGCGTCCCGCCGACCGGAGACGTCCCCGGACACCGCGCTCGCGTACGAGGTGCTCACGGCGCCACCGCACTGTGGTCGAGCGATGTCGTGACCGACATGCGCAGCGAGAAGCCGTGCACGGTGAGATCGCCGTCGGGGGAGCGCACCACGGTGTCGGCGCCGGGCTCCGCCGTCAGCGACAACCCGAGATCGGGATCGTCCACATGCATCGGACCGTCGGTGGTGCGGTGGCCCGCGAGCGCAGCGGCGAGGACGTCGAGCAGGATGTCGCGCGCCTCCGTCGACAGGTCCGCTCCGTGCAGGTCGCCCGCCGCACCCAGTTCGGCGACGGCGTCGGAGCGGCGGCGCGACTCGCGCCGGGCGAGTTCGTCGGCCCGGACCCGGCCGGGCAGCGAATCGGGGAGTCGGCCGACGGCCCCGCGAGACGTGTGGTCGCCGCGTTCGCGCAACGACACGGGCACGACGACGGGATCGGCCCGCCACCACGACGTGCCCGCACCCACTCGCGGGTCGGTATCGTCGGGGCCGAGCAGCAGGTGCCGGCTCGGGAAGGCACCGAAGGTCGCGGCGAACAACCGGTGGGCCTGTTCGTCGGACGATTCGGTGAACCACCGGGCCAGGCGCAGGAGATCTGCGCGGTGCGAGAAGCCCGACGTGCTCGTGGTGATCCGCCGAGTGCGCACGAGCAGCCGGTTCAGCGCCGCCGCCGCTGCCTCGCGCATGCGGCGCGGGCCGGCGTCCTCGGCGTACCACTGCGCCAGTTCGTTCCAGTCGGTGCGACTGCGACCGGGCGACCGGCCGGGCACTGTGTTGGTAGGCACTGTGTTGGTAGGCACTGTGTTGGTAGGCACGGTGTTCGGCAGGCCGGACTCGCGCAACGCGGCGATCAGGGAGTCCAGACGCGGCCTGATCCGGTCGAGCCTGCCGGCGACGAGAGGGGCGAGACGCTCGACGTCCGAACCGATGACGTCGACGTAGTCGAGGAGCAGGTTCTTGGTCTCGGCGTAGTCGTCGACCACCCCGGCGCGTTCGTGCTCGGAGGAGTGTCCGAGACGGCCGGAGTGCTCGAGACGCCTCAGGATCTCGGCGAGGTGCGCATAGAAGTCGGCGACGCTGTCGGTGAACGACCGGTGGTGCGAGAACAGGGCGGTGACGTGGGCGGCCAGTTCGTCCCGGTCGAGCACGCTCCCGTCGTCCACCAGCAGCTCCTCGATTCGGGCGAGTCCGTCCGCGACACACCGGAGCGACTCGCGTGCCACGCCGCGCACGTCGTCGGAGGTGGAGAGGAGCCTGCCGGTCTCGCGGTGCACCCGCAGCCCGGCGGGTGTCGGCCGGTACCGGGCGAGGCTCTCGGTCGAGGCGGTCTCGGGGGCGCTCCGCCGGTGGGAACCGCCGCCGGTGCCACCGCCGCCGGTTCCGCCGCTCGTGAGCGCGAGATTGCCCCACCGGACCAGGCTGCGGCACCGGGCGGCGACGACCGTGATGTCGAGCGCCACGCCGCGCCGCGCACACGAGACCGCGATATCGTCGGTGGACAGATCGGCGAGCAGGAGGTCGGTGAAGCAGTCCATCACCGCGAGGTACTCGTCCGCTTCGTCGGCGACGAGATGACGGAACAGGTCGCGACCGATGTGTTCGCCCATCCGACCTCTTCTCCCGAGTGCTGACGCCGTACGGACAGACAGGCTAGCCCGGTGAACGCCGAGCGGGGTGGGCGAGTTCACCGGGTGCGCGCACGGGCTGTGAAGAGACAGACCGGGAATCGGCAGGACACCGCGCGGATTCGTGCCGTGCCTCACTCGCGTTTATAGTTGCCCTGTGCAACACAATCGGCAGGCCCGGCGGCCGTCCGCGGACGGCGTTGCCCGCGTATACGAGGAGTTCGTGCTTCTCGTGCGCTTCCTGACGTCCGGAGCACGAGCGCAGGACAACGGACTCTCGCTGGTCCAGCATTCGCTTCTCGGCTTCATCTCCCGAAATCCGGGCTGCCGCGCCACCGACATATCCGAGGTCTTCGGTGTCCACCGCTCGACCGTGTCGCGCCAACTGCGTCACGCCGTCGATGCGGGCTGGGTCGAGGCGGGGACCGGTCCGGCACGTGCCGGACATCCTCTCCGGCTCACCGACCACGGAGCGACAGTTCTCGAAGGTGCGGTCGTGCGTCGTCTCGATGACGTCCGCGCCGGCCTCGAGGGCTGGGACGAGGACGAACTCGAACGCTTCGTGGATCTCCTGCGTCGCTTCCGTGCAGGAATCGATTCCGACGACCGGACTCCCGACCAGAACGATGGAGATTGCAGTGCGTGAGTACTCGACCCCGGCCCCGTTCACCATCGGTGACGACGAATCGGTCGTCCACACGGTGTTCACCCATGCGGAGAAGACTCCGCACCGCGTGATGTACTCCCGGCCGCAGGGTGACGACTGGGTCGCGGTCACCGCGCAGCAGTTCGCCGACCAGGTGAAGGCCGTCGCCAAGGGCCTGATCGCCAACGGTGTGCAGCCCGGTGATCGTGTCGCGCTGCTCTCGGCCACCCGCTACGAGTGGTCGCTGTTCGACTACGCGATCTGGACGGCCGGCGCGGTGTCGGTACCGATCTACGACTCCTCGTCCACCGAGCAGATCCGCTGGATCCTCCAGGACTCCGAGGCCGTCCTCGCCGTCGTCGAGACCGCGCGGCACGAGAAGCTCTTCGTCGACATGCCCGACACCCTCCGTCGCATCCTGCAGATCGAGGACGGCGCGGTGAACACGCTCGCGGCCGACGGCGCCGACGTCGACGACGCCGAGATCACCACGCGCCTGGCCGGAATCCGTTCCAGCGGCCTGGCCTCCCTCGTCTACACCTCGGGAACCACCGGGCGGCCCAAGGGCTGCATGCTCACCCACCGCAACTTCCTCGCCGAGGTCCGGTCGATCCTCACCTCGGACGTCGGTATCGTCGCCAAGCCCGGCAACCGCGGCCTGACCTTCCTGCCCCTCGCGCACGTGCTGGCGCGCGCGGTGTCGCTCGCGCTCTTCGAATCCGGCACGGCGCAGGCCCACTGGGCGGACTTCTCGACCGTCTCCGCGCAGTTCGCCCGGTACTCGCCGAACATCATCCTCGGTGTGCCGCGCGTCTTCGAGAAGGTGCGCGACGCGGCAGCGGGCAAGGCGGCGGCCGGTGGACCGGTCAAGGCGGCGATCTTCGATTTCGCGGAGCGCACCGCCATCGCCTACAGCGAGTCGCTCGACCAGGGCGGCCCCACCCTGACGCTGAAGGCCAAGCGCGCCGTCGCCGACAAGCTGGTCTACTCCAAGCTGCGCGAGGCCATGGGCAACGAGTGCTGGTACGCGATCTCCGGCGGCGGTGCCCTGAGCCCCCGCCTCGGTCACTTCTTCCGCGGCGTCGGCGTGCCGATCTACGAGGGCTACGGCCTCACCGAGACCACGGCCGCACACAGCGTGAACACGCCCGGCGCGCAGAAGATCGGCACCGTCGGACGTCCCATGGGCGGGAACTCGGCGCGCATCGCGGACGACGGCGAGATCGAGCTGCGCGGCATGGTCGTCTTCGACGGCTACTGGCGCAACGACGAGGCCACCGAGGGAGCGTTCCACGACGGCTGGTTCCGCACCGGCGACCTCGGCTCGCTCGACGAGGACGGCTACCTGTCCATCACCGGGCGCAAGAAGGACCTCATCATCACCGCCGGCGGCAAGAACGTCTCGCCCGGGCCGATCGAGGACCGCATGCGGTCGCACACCCTCGTCTCCCAGGCCGTCGTCGTCGGCGACGGACGCAGCTTCGTCACAGCCCTGGTGACCGTCGATTCGGACGTCTTCGAGAACTGGAAGACCGAGAACGGAAAGCCGACCGGTGCGACGATCGCGGACCTGCGCCACGATCCCGCGCTACGCGACGCGGTGCAGACCATCGTCGACGACGCCAACACCCTCGTCTCGCACACCGAGGCGATCAAGAAGTTCGTCATCCTCGACCGCGATCTCACCGAGGAGTCCGGTGAGCTCACCCCGACGCTGAAGATCAAGCGCAACGTCGTCACCGAGCGTTTCGCCCACGAGATCGACGCCCTGTACGCGAAGTGATGCCCTAGGGGTGCGTACTCGAGCCGCGGCCGCCGATCCGACATCCGGATCGGCGGCCGCAGCCTTCGTGTGATGTCACTCCACCGGTGAGGTGTCTCCGGAGACCGCACGGGCCAGTCTCGCGAATCCGTCGTGGTCGACGAGATCCTCGACGAGCACGACCTTGCCGCGGGCATCGGCGAGCGGAACCCGCCAGTTCGGATACTCGTCGACGGTGCCCGGCTGGTTCTGGCTGCGTCGCTCACCGGTCGCATCCGCCAACGAAACACCCAGCAGCGCAGACGGACTCGCCGCGATCAGCCGGTGCAGTGCCTCGACCTGGCGATCGACGTCGGTCTCGCCTTCGTCGAGCAGACCCCGTTCGACCGCGAGCGCCAGAACGGAGTCGCGTTCGGCGGCCGCATCGGTCAGTTCGGCGTCGAGGTCGCCCTCGAGCAGACCGAGCTCCGACCGCAGCCGGATGTGGTCGCCCGCCAGATATCCCGCCGTGGGCGCGAGGTCGTGTGTGGTCACCGAGGTCAGGCACAGGGGGCGGTAGGTCTCCGGCCCGCGCGGGGAGTCCTCGTCGCGTTCGAACCACAGGATCGACGTCCCGGCGATGCCGCGCTCGGCAAGATACTCCTGCACCCACTCCTCGAAGACCCCGAGGTCCTCACCCACGACCACGGCGCCGGCGCGATGCGCCTCGAGCGCCAGGATGCCGACGAGTGCCTCGTGGTCGCTGCGGACGTACGCGCCGTCGGCAGGCGACATCCCCTCCGGCACCCACCAGGTGCGGAACAGTCCCAGGATGTGATCGGCCCGGACACCGCCCGCGTGCCGCAACGCCGAGCGCACCACATCGCGGAAGGGGATGTATCCCAGCTCCGCAAGACGATCCGGCCGCCACGGCGGCTGATTCCAGTTCTGACCGTTGCGGTTGAAGTCGTCGGCGGGGGCGCCCACCGTGACGCCCGACGCCAGCGCGTCGCCCAGTGTCCAGGCGTCGGCGCCGTGCGGGCCGACACCCACCGCGAGGTCGTGCACGATGCCGATATCGGAACCGGCTGCGAGCGAAGCGGTTTGGGCGTTCGCGAGCTGCTCGTCGCACAACCACTGCAGCCACCGGTGGAAGTCGATCCGCGAGGCCAGTCGCTCGCGCAACCGGGCGACCTTCGGGTCGTCGGGGCTCGGGGCGCGCGACGCCCACCGGTCGGCGCGGTCGCCGAACTTCTCGTACAGCGCGCACCACAGCGCGAAGTCGTCGAGCGCCTGCCCACCCTCGGCGCAGAACGCCTCGTACCGTGCGCGTCGAGCGGGGCCGAGTGGCACCCGGTACACGCGCTCGAGGACGTCGAGTTTCGCGCGGAAGGTCGCATCCCGGTCGAGACGCCGTGCCTTCCGGTTCGCCTTCGCCGCGCGCTGCGCGTGCTCGTCGAGTTCCTTGCGGTGTTTCGCGGGGAGGTAGGCCAACTCCGGGATGTCCTCGATACGCAGGTACAGCGGGTCGACGAAACGCCGCGACGACGGCAGGTAGGGCGACGGTTCGTGCGGCGGCACGGGCTCGGCCGCGTGCACGGGGTTGATCAGGACGAAGTCGCCGCCGTAACCGGCCGTGATCGCCGCCAGATCGGCCAGGTCGGCGAAATCACCGATGCCCCACGACCGGCGGCTGCGCACCGAATAGATCTGGGCCGCAAGACCCCAGCGCTTCTTCTCGAGCAGCCGGTCGGCGGTGGACAACCGGCGCGGGGTCACGACCAGGACCGCGGTGGTCTCGATGTCGTTGCTGCGGGCGTGCACGACATGCCAGCCGAGGGGCAGTCGAGGAACGGCGAAGGTCGCGCGGCCCACGAGCCGGCCGTCGACGGTCCGCGGGTCCACCCACACGTCGAGCTGCTCGACGTCGACCTCCGCCCCGTCCTCGGCAACGACCCACACCGACACCGGGTCGCCGTGCGGCACGTGCACCGGGAACGTCCGGTCGTCGCCCTCGACGACCACGAGCGCGGGCGGGAGCATGCAGCGCCACGGGCGGTCGTCGAAGTCGGCGATCGATGCCACGACCTCGTCGTCCGTCCCGGCCGGGACGTCGAGCGCGGCGAGTACGCGCCGCAACGTCTCGTCGGAGACATCGTGGTCGCGTCCACCCCATCCCGTGTAGGTGGTGGTGATGCCGTGCTTTCCGGCCAGTTCGCGCAGCTTCGCCGAGGACGTCACGGTCCTGAATCATGCCAGCAAAACGACTCGGGGGCAGCGCGCGGAACATATGGTCGACAGCGTGACCGCTCTCGACATCGCGCACGGCGACATCACCACCATCGCGGTGGATGCGATCGTCAACGCCGCGAACTCCTCCCTGCTCGGGGGCGGAGGAGTGGACGGTGCGATCCACCGGGCGGGCGGCCCGGAGATCCTCGCGGCCTGCCGCGAACTCCGCGCGACCTCGCTACCCGACGGACTCGAACCGGGCCGTGCGGTGGCGACTCCCGCGGGGCGTCTCCCGGCGCGATGGGTGATCCACACCGTGGGCCCGGTGTGGTCGGCGCACGAGGACCGATCCGGGATCCTGCGTTCGGCGTACCGCAACAGTCTGCTCGTCGCGCAGGACCTCGGCGCCCGCACGGTGTCGTCCCCGCTCGTCTCGGCCGGCGTCTACGGCTGGCCGCTCGACGACGCCGCCCTGCAGGCCGTCACCACCATCCGGGAGACGCAGACGGATGTGGAGACCGTCGTACTCGTCGGCTTCGACAACGCCGCTGTCGACGCGCTCCGTCGCGCCGTGTCCCGAGCGGGATCAGCTCAGGAGTAATCACCGAAGCCGTCGAAGAGGGTCGGTTCGTCGGGGTTGTCGAACAGTGCGGGCTGCTCGGGCGACGCCTCACGGCCGGCGCTCGATCTCGATGCGCGCGATCCGGCCGAGTCGGTGCCCTCGCCCTGTTCGAGGAACTGCAGGGCCTCCGCGAGCGAGCGGCTCGTCGCCTCCCATTCGAGTGCCCGAGCCCGTGCCTCCCGAGCACCGTCGGTGTTGAGCGCTGCCTCGCGGGTCTGCGACTCGCCGTCCCACCACACCTGCAGTTCGGTGCTGATGGTGAGGAACCGCCGCAACTGTTCGGGATTGCGATCGCCGATCGCCGCGACGGTGCTCGCGGCGACATCGGTCGCGCCGTCGAGATGGAAGTCGCGCACCGCGAGCAGGGCCACCGGCAGATCGTCCTCGGCGTCGGGTAACTGCGAGACGTCGCCCCAGGGCGGATCGGTCGCACCGCCCGTCGCCCCGTCGAATCCCTGATCGCGCAGCAGCGAGCCACCGATGTGGGTGGCGAACGAACTGTCGACGGTGTCGAGGAACTGAGTGATGGTCTCGAGCGATCCGAGCAGGTGCGCCGGGGCGAACGGCGCGGCCGGAACACGGTCGACGATCGCGAGGCGGTCGTCGACCAGCACGAACTTCAGGTGCGGCCACCGGCGGTTGAGGTCGACGCAGATCTCGGCGGCCCGCGTGCGTCCGGTGATGGAATGGACGATCGGTGCGAACAGGTCGACGGTGCCGCCTCCGGGGCCGACACCGACGAACACCAGCACTCCGGCGATCCGCAGGACGAGATCGCCGTCCTCGTCCCAGGCGGGCAGATCGTCGATCCGCTCGTGCAGGGTGGATTCGATCAGTTCGCGCACATGGTCGTCGCCGGTGGGGACGACCGCGAGCGGCACCTGCGGGGCCTGCGTGCGACCGGCCTGCGGCGTCTCGGGCACGAGGAACGAGGTGAGCTCGGTGACCGAGCGCTCCGTTCCGAACGTCTCGGCCCGCAGGAAGAGGGGGTGGGGAACACCCCACACCGAACGAAGTGCACGCACGGCGATGACGGCGAGCTGATCGGCCCAGCTGCCAGGACGATCGATCCAGAACGCCGGGGATCCGCCGTCCTCCGGATCGTCCGGTCCGCGGGAGGGCGCCTGCAGCCCGAGTTCGAGGAGCATCTGCTCGTCGACCGGGGTGAGGTGCCGGTCGGGGGCGAGGTGTGCGTTGGACGGGACCTCGCAGCGGACGAGCCGGTCTCCCCACGCGTAGAACTGCACGCACGGCCCGGCAGGGCCACCGGCCTCGTCGGTGAAGGGTTCGAGGACCAGGCCGTCGCCGTCGCACATGGCCGCGACATGGTCGGCCAGGCGCGTGCGGAACTCGCGCCAGGCCGCGTCGACGTCCTGGTCGAACCGGGTCTGCGCGTCGGCCATGATCGGACCCCCTTCTCTGTGCGGTCGAGCCGAGAGAAAGACTAGTCGCCGGCACCGACAGGCATTCCTCCGCTGGGTCGCACGAGCGACGGCTTGCCCAAGCGCACGGTTCTCGGCCTGCGACGGCCCGCCGAGGTGTTCCGATCCCGGTGAACGAAACCGTGTCGATCCGTCCGGAGGTGCCCGACCATCGACGCATGATCGACGCCATCATCCGTCTCGTCCGGACCCTGCCGGCCCGCATCCCCGCAGGACGGTCGGCCGATCCGTCCGTGTGGCCCGTCGTCGTACCGGCCGGAACACCCGAATGCACCACGGATGCCGTGGCGGACTATGCGATCCGGGTCTCGATATGACCCTGCTGGGCGGGGCGGGCTCGAGGGCAATGGCGTCGGGAGGCGGGTCTCACCGCAGTTCACGCACGAAGCGGCCGATTTCGGCGAGCGCGCGGCCGCTCTCCGGGACGATCCCCGCCGCGGCCTGGAAGACGTGCACCTGTTTCTCCCACACCTGGAGTTCGGTGGAGACGCCGGCGAGTTGCAGCCGCCGGGCCATCAGCTCGGCGTCGACGTAGGTCATCTCCTCGGATCCGGTCTGGATGAGTGCGGGAGGCATCTCGGACAGGTCGAGATCGACGGGGGAGGCGACCGGCTCGGCGCCTTCGCCACCGAGGCGCTCGGCGCGATCGACGAGGGTCGACAGGACGCCGACGGCGCGTCGTGGGAAGACGGCGCACCGGTGCGAATTGGGATGGTCGAGCTTGCCCCGCGGGTCGAGATCGGTGAGGGGTGACAGGGCGACGGTGCCGGCCGGACGGCCGATGCCGAGGCGTACGGCTTCGTGGGCGACGGCGAAGGTGAGGAAGCCACCCGCGGAGTCCCCGGCGATCACGACACGCTCGACCGGGTAGCCGTGTGCCACGAGCCAGCGCAATCCGTCGAGCCCGTCCTCGACCGCGCTCCGGATCGGATGGCGGGGCAGCATGCGGTAACCGACCGCCAGAACCGGCGCGCCGGTTGCGGCGGAGATGCGGGAGACCAGATGGCGGTGCGTGGTGAGCCCGCAGCACAGGAATGCGCCACCGTGCAGGTACAGGACGGCGGTGCTGTCGATATTGGCCCGGACGGCGGTGCCGTCCGTACCGACCTGTGCGGCCGGGGGTGCGGCACCCGGAGCCCACAGCAGTTCCGCCGGGCACGTCGGGAGATCGACCCGCCGGCGGTGTGTGCCGGGTACCGGCACGAGTGGGAACGCGAGGCGGTCGATCACCGACGCCGGCCAGGGGAGGGTCGGCGCGTACGACCACGCCTCGATGAACGGCCGCACGGTACGACGCACGGAGAAGGACAGGGCACGGGACTGAGTGCTCACCCCCGCGAACTCGCGCGTCGTGGCGCGGTGCGCGGGCAGAGGGAGCAACTCGGCGTGGGCGACGCTCACGACCGGCACCTCCTCGGTCTGCCCGGAGTCGTGGTCGGACCCGGTCGGGGTGGCTGCACGGACTTCGGATTTACGAGGATACGCCCGTTCATCCAGGTCGCGAGGGTTCGCGGAGCAATCGTTGTGGTCCTGGTCTCAGGGTGATGATTCCGGGTGAAGGTGGGTTCTCGGCGATGTACCTTCTGTCAGGTACCGGCAGTGCAAAAAGTTTTCCGGACCTTCTACACATTCCGTACTTTTCGGGCCACACTGACTGTATGTTTCGACTGCGGCGCGCGGCCCGGCGTCGCTCCTGGGGGACGAACGAAGGCGAGATGTTGCGTAAATTCGACGTTGCAAGCATGAGTGCCGACGAGATCACCGCGGAGAACCTGCCCCGGATGGTGGCGGACGCCGCGGCATGCGAGCCCGACCGGATCGCCGTGGCGCACGGCGTGGACACCACCACCTACGCCCGGCTGCACGACGAGGTCGTCAAGCTCGATGCGGCCATGGGGATCCTGCTCGGAAAGGCCTCGCTCGTGCCCATCGCGCTCGCGACCGTCTTCCCGGCGCTCGCCGACTCGGCGCGCGGCGACCTGCGCGACGTACTCGACGCACTCGTGATCGATCTCGTCGACTGTGTGGCCCCCGAACCTCTCTCCGCAGCCGGCTGACAACCGACCCGGCATCCACCATCATCGAATCGGTAGGTCGACGAACGAAGTGAACGGTACTGCACGGCGGTACCGACCGGGGTGGGAGGCCACGTGGAGGACGACACGCTCACCGTCGCCTGCAAATACGGCGAGGTCCGCGGATATCGCGACGGCGGGGTCTACGTCTGGAAGGGCATCCCGTACGCGGCCCCGACCGGTTCCCGGCGGTTCCGGTCGCCGTTACCACCGGAACCGTGGGACGGCGTCCTCGACGGCGCACGATTCGGACCGATCGCTCCGCAGAGTCGGCAGAGTCCGATCGGGATCGAACCCGAGATGACGTTGAGCGAGGACTGTCTCTCGCTCAACATCTGGGCGCCGCCGCCCGACGGCCGCCGCCGCCCCGTCATGGTCTGGATCCACGGGGGCGCCTACATCATCGGATACTCGGGTCAGAAGATCTACGACGGCCGAATCCTGTGCGAGAGCGGCGATGTCGTGGTCGTCACGATCAACTACCGGCTCGGTGCGCTCGGATTCCTCGATCTGTCGTCGTTCTCCACACCCGATGCCACCTTCGAATCCAACGTCGGTCTCCGGGACCAGATCGCCGCCCTCGAGTGGGTGCGCGACTGCATCGCCGACTTCGGGGGCGATCCGGACTGCGTCACGCTCTTCGGGGAATCGTCCGGTGCGGGGTCGGTCACCACACTCATGACGGTCCCGAAGGCCGAAGGCTTCTTCCATCGCGCGATCGCCCAGTCGCCGCCCGCCACCTCGGTGTACGGCAGCGAACGTGCCGCGACGGTCGCGCAGCGCTTCCTCGAGATCCTCGACCTACCGCCGTCCCGAGCCGCCGAACTGCTCACGATGTCGACCGACACACTGGTCGAGGCGTCGGAAGTGCTCGTCGCCGAGACCCCCACGAAGGTGCCGGGAACGCTCGCCATGACCCCGGTCGTCGATCGCGACCTGGTGCCGAAGTATCCGGTCGCTGCCTTCCAGAAGGGGCTGTCGCACCGGATCCCGCTGATCATCGGCTCGAACAAGGACGAGCCGTCGATCTTCCGCTTCATGAAGTCGCCGTTGATGCCCGTGAACGATACGGCCGTGCAAGCGATGTTCAAGGCGCTGGCCGACGACCGGACGGATCTGCCTCCCGAGCGTCTCGCCGAGATCGTCGCGGCGTATCCCGACCTGCCCAAACCCGCCGGAGCGATGGCACTCTCGCGCGATGCCGGTTTCCGGATGCCGGTGCTGTGGGTCGCCGAAGCGCACAGCGCGCATTCGCCGACCTGGGTGTACCGCTTCGACCACGCCACCCCGATGCTCAAGGCTGCGCGGATCGGTGCCGGGCACGCAACCGAATTACCTTACGTATTCGGTAATTTCGGCACCCTCGGTCGGGATCCGACCTTCTGGCTCGGCGGCCGCAGGTCCGCCGGGGAGGTCTCCGGGCGTGTGCAGCGGCGCTGGCTCGCGTTCGCGCACCACGGCGTGCCGGCGGCGCTGGACGGCTCGAAGCACTGGCCGCAGTACGAGGTGGAGGAACGTTCGACCCTGCTCATCGACTCCACGGACAGGGTCGAGTCGGATCCGGACGGCGAGATGCGCCGGGTCTGGGGCAGTCAGGTCATGGCCTTCACCTGAGCGCACCCCGAAGCGCCGAGCACATCTGCAAGTACCGGCGGTACACCCTTCGATGACACATTCCGTGCGTTGATCCGGTTGAACACGTGTGCAACGCTTGAAACGTGCGTTCAACCGTCGCCGGTGAAGACCTCACCACCCGTGCACGGATCCGCGACGCCGCGATCCGGTGCATCGCCGCGTACGGCGTCGGCGTGCCACTACGCACCATCGCCGCAGAGTGCGGCGTCAGCGCTTCGCTGATCGTGCATCACTTCGGATCCCGCGCCGGATTGAAGGAACACTGCGACCGGTACGTGCTCGACGGGATCCGGCAGGCGAAGAGTGCCGTCCTCGACCCGCAGGCCGGGCCGGCCGCGCTGAACGACCAGATGGAGCACATCGAGAACTACGCGACCACGGTCGCCTATCTCTTCCGCACCCTCCGGGCCGGCGGTGCACCCGCCGCCGACTTCCTCGACCGACTCGTCGCCGACACCGAGGCATATCTCGAAGAGGCGGTGGCTGCCGGAACCGTGCGGCCCAGCCGGTTCCCCTCCGAACGAGCACGCGCCCTCATCTCGTTCAGCGTCGGCGCCGTGCTCATGGACCTTCCGGGTCCGGACGAGTATCTCGATCTCGAGACATTTCCTGCCAGGCTGCGTTCCTACACCGAGCGCCTCATGCTGCCGATGCTCGAGCTCTACACCGAGCCGTTGCTGACGGACTCGACGCTCCTCGAGGCATTTCTGGCAGCACGGAAGGCACCCCCCGACTCCTGACGGAGGAAAGATGGACACCCAGATCATCGAAATCCGCGACGTCGTCAAGACATTCGGAACCACGAGAGCCCTCGACGGCTTCTCGATGACCGTCGAACGCGGTACCGTCGCCGGATTCCTCGGACCGAACGGCGCCGGCAAGTCCACAGCGATCCGCGTGCTGCTCGGAATGCTGCGTGCCGATTCCAGCACCGTCCGCGTCCTCGGACTCGACCCGTGGACCGACGCCGTCGCGATCCACCGCCGGCTCGCGTACGTGCCCGGCGACACGAACCTGTGGCCCACCCTCACCGGTGGCGAGATCATCGACGTCCTCACCCGCATCCGCGGGGGCGAGGTCCGCACGCGTCGTCGCGCCGAACTCCTCGAGCGGTTCGAACTCGATCCGACGAAGAAGGCCCGCACCTATTCGAAGGGCAACCGGCAGAAGGTCGCACTCGTCGCCGCACTCGCATCGGACGCCGAGCTCTACCTGCTCGACGAACCCACCTCGGGTCTCGACCCGCTCATGGAGGCGGTGTTCACCGACGAGGTGCGAGGGCTCCGCGACCGCGGCGCGACCGTCCTGTTGTCCAGCCACATCCTCGCCGAGGTCGAGAAGCTCTGCGACACGGTGACGATCATCCGGGCCGGGCGCGACGTCGAGACCGGCACCCTCGCGCAGTTGCGGCACCTGACGCGCTCGTCCGTGCGGGCCACCACGAGTGCCCCTGCCGAGCGACTGGGCGGGCTCTCCGGGGTCCACGACCTCTACGCCGACGACGGCCGGCTCGCGTTCGACGTCGACAACACCGCCCTCGCCCCGGTCCTGCAGGAACTCGCCGGACTCGGCGTCGAGAACCTCACCATCACGCCCCCGTCGCTCGAAGAGCTGTTCATGCGGCACTACGGCGACACCTTCGACACCGGTGACGGGAACGGCGCCGGTGCGGTGGAGGAGGTGTCCTCACGATGACCACGACGACACCGACAGCTGTACCGACCCCGAGCGGTACCTCCGCGACGTCCGCGGCACCGTTCACCGGGCTCGGCACCCTGCTGCGGCTCTACCTGCGGCTGGACCGCGTGCGCATCACCGTCTGGACCCTCGCGCTCGCCTTCACGGTGTGGTCGACCGTCCTCAGCCTGGCCGCGGTCTATCCCGACGAGGCCTCCCGTCAGGCCCGTGCTGCCCTGCTGGAGAATCCGGCTGCCGTACTCATGACGGGCCCGGCCTACGGGATCGACAACTACACGCTCGGGGCGATGACCGCGAACGAACTGAGCCTGACCGTCTTCGTCGCGACCGCGATCATGAGCATCCTGCTCGTCGTGCGGCACACCCGGGCGCAGGAGGAATCCGGCCGGCTCGAACTTCTGCGGGCGCTGCCCGTCGGGGCCTATGCTCCGCCGGCGGCCGCCCTGATGCTGGTCTCGGTCGCGAACCTCATCGTGGGCACCGGTATCACCGTCGCGCTCATCGCAGGCGGGCTCGATGTCGTCGGCTCGGTCGCCTTCGGTGTGGCCTCCGCCGTCACCGGGGTGCTCTTCGGTGCGGTCGCGGCAGTGACCGCCCAGTTCGGCGAACACTCCCGCTCGGCCACGGGTACCGCGCTCGCAGTGCTCGCTGCGGCCTTCTTCGTCCGCGGCGCCGGCGACATCATCGAGTCGACCGGCTCGTGGCTGTCGTGGCTCTCGCCGATCGCCTGGGCCCAGCAGACCCGGCTCTACGTCGACGAGCGGTGGTGGCCGCTGTTGTTGTCCGTCGCCACGACGGTCGTGCTGCTCACCGTCGCCGTCGCACTGTCGCGGCGCCGCGACCTCGGAGCCGGACTGCGGGCACCGAAACCCGGACCCGCCGAGGCAAATTCCGCGTTGCTCGGTCCGGTCGGTCTGATCCGCCGCCTGCTGCGCGGAGCCTTCGTGGGCTGGCTGACGGGACTGGTCCTGTTCGGCGTCGCGATGGGCGCTCTCGCCAGCTCCGTCGAGGACCTCATTGACGAGATGCCGCAGGTGCTGGACATGGTCGGCGTGGACCCCGACGCCCTCACCGCCTCATTCTCCGGGATGATGCTGATGTTCCTCGCTCTCGGCGCCACCGCCTTCGGTGTGTCCGGCGTGATGCGGATGCGCAGCGAGGAGGACGGTGGACGTTCCGGTCTCGTGATCGTCACCGGAACGGCGCGCAGCGCATGGCTGTTCGCGGCACTCGGCGTGATCGTCGTCCAGTTGGTCGTGGCGCTGCTCGTCTCCGGTGCTGCGACCGGACTGGGGGTCGCGCTCGCGGTGGGCGACTGGGGGTGGATGCCGCGGATGATCGCGGCGTCCCTGGCCTACGCGCCGGCTGCGATCCTCGTGGTCGCCGTGGCGTTCGCGCTGCTGGGCTGCGTGCCGCGTGCCACCGGGCTCGTGTGGGTGCTCGTGGTGTGGATGGTGTTCGTCGCGTGGCTCGGCGAGATGCTGAACCTCCCCGACGAACTCGTCGCACTGTCGCCGTTCTCGCATGTCCCGCTGGTGCCCGCAGAGGGGGTGACGGTGATGCCGCTGATCGTCCCGGCGGTTGCGGCGGTGCTGCTCGTCGCAGCGGCGATCGTCGGTTTCCGCCGCCGCGACGTGCAGGTGTGACGGATCAGTTGCGGTATTCGGGATGTTCGGAGACGAACTTCTCGACGTACGAGCAGGACGTACCGATCTTCAGTCCCTGCTTCCTGGTCTCGTCGAGGGCGTGCTTCACCACGATCCCGGCGAGGCCCTTGCCGCGGAACTGCGGGTCGGTGACGGTGTGGTCGAAGTCCCGCAGGTCGCCGTGCTGCGTGTAGTCGGCGTAGGCCGCGAGGTCGTCGCCGAGATAGAGCGCGAAACGGGCCTTGTCGGCGTCGTGCTCGATCCGGGGTTCGGTGCCGTCGATGTTCTGCGTCATGATCTCACCGTACTCGGGGCGTGACCGGGAGGAGTGTCGACGACGATCGCGTCGTCGTCGGTCAACGCCACGTGTTCGACGTCGTGCTCGCGCAGGTAGCGCAGGGTCTGCCGTATCCCGTCGTCGGCCAGCATCGAGTCACCGGCGTGCGGCACGATCGCGTGTTCGACCCAGCCGAGTCCGTCCCACACCACCGGGACACCGCAGGTCGCGGCGACCTCGTCGGGGTCGTCGGAGAACTCGATGCCGCGCAGCGACGGTGTGGCGACACAGGCCCCGGCGCTGTAGCCCCCGTACACGAGACGGTTGTCGCTCACCAGATCCGTGAGCACGGTATCGCCTCCGCTGCGGGCCAATTGCGCTCGCAGGACGAAAGTGTTGCCGCCGCGCACCCACACGGACGTGAAGTCCGACAGGCGCCGCCGGAGCGAGTCGGGATCGTCGAGGTGATCACGTAGATCCACCTCCTCCGGTTCGAAGCCGAGCGACCGCAGCGGGCCCATCTCGCTCGTGACCGCCGCCGTGCGGGCCGAGGCGGGCCACGCGTCGGCGGCGTTCGCGATCACCGCGATCCGGCCCGGCGTCGTCAACCGGACGAAGGCGTCCGGATCGGTGCCGAACCGGTAGGAGGACAGGAACAGCCGCACGACGTCAGATCGTGAACGCGAGGTTGTCGACGATGCGGCGTCCGACCTCGGTGTCGCCGCCGAGGGAGATCTCCTCGATCCGGTCCTCGGCGCGCACGCGTCCACCGGCGAGCCGAACGAACAACCCGGAGTCCATCGCGATCGTGGTCGTGACCGGTTCGGACAGGGCCGGCACCTCGGTGGCCCGTCCGTGCACCTCGATGTGGATGGTGCGCGCGAGGGGACCGGTGAGTTCGAGCGTGATGCGCGCTCCCTCGGGGGCCTTGCCGCGCTTGCCGACGATGAACGGAACCGCACCGAAGACCTCCGCGGATCCGAGTTCGGCACGCGGGCCGCCCTCGCTGCCCGTCCTGCCGAGCGCGTCGCAGATGTCGAGTTCGTGGAGCCAGCAGTCGAACACGCGGATCCGCATGAAGCGCCCGTACGGTGCCGGCCCGACGGGAGTGTTCGACTGTTTCCCGAAGTCCTCCTGGGTCATCGCGCCGAGTTGCTCCGTGCGCAGGGCGACGATCTCGCGGTACCGCTCGAGCACGTCCGCGCCGGGGACGGGACGCAACGACTCCACCCACAACTCGTTGAAGGCCGCGATGTCGTTGCGCACGTGGTCGAACGAGCGCACGTCGCGTTCGACGCGCGGAGCCTCGATGCCCGCGAGCATCGACTCGGTGCCGATGAGATGCGCAGTGATGTCCTTGACGGTCCATCCCGGCAGGCAGGTGGCGGTCGTCCACTCGTCCTCGGTCAGTCCCGCCAGCAGGTCGTCGAGCACGGCGAACTGCTCGAGCAGCAGCGGCCGGATCGTGTCGATCGGGAACTCGGCAGCGGAGGTGTCGGGGGTGGTGTCGGGCTGTGATGTCACTGGTGCTCCTCGGCGGTGAGACGTTCGAGACCGGCGCGGATGATCGCCGCGGTGGTCTCGGGGTCGTGGGGGCGACGGCGGACCAGACCGATACCCATCCGGACACGATCGCCGTTCCAGCGGGGCAGGAGGTGCAGATGGGTGTGGAAGACGGTCTGGAAGGCTGCTCGTCCGTCGTTCAGGACGAGATTGGTTCCGTCGGTGGCGAGTTCGGAACGGGCCATCGCCCGGGCGATCCGTTGTCCGGCACGGAAGACTGCCGCACCCGACGCCGGATCGAGCTCCTCGAGGCGTGCGGTGTGCACGCGGGGGATCACGAGGGTGTGCCCGCGCGCGATCGGTCGGATGTCGAGGAAGGCCACGACCTCGTCGTCCTCGTACACCCGTGTCGCCGGACCGCTGCCGTCGGCTATGGCGCAGAACACACAGGAACTCACCGGGTCACCTTAACGCGGTGTGTCGGCCCCGATCTCCAGTGTGTCGACGAGGGCGGGGAGACCGACGGCAGCAGTGGTGCGCCAGGCATGGTCGACCTGATCGCTCAGATCGGTCTCGCGTGGATCGATCTGCACCACCGGTACGCCGTGACTGCGTGCGAGCGACGGCAGGCCGGCCGCCGGGTAGACGACACCCGAGGTGCCGACGACGAGCAGCAGGTCGGCATCACGCAGGGACTCGGTCGCGGTCTCCCACGGTTCCTGCGGCAACATCTCGCCGAACCACACGACGCCCGGCCGCCCGTCGCCTCCGCATGCGGGGCACGACGGCGGATCGAGACGAGCGACGGGATCCTCCGGCGGATCGGGAAGGTCGACGGCGCGCTCGCACCTGCTGCAGCGTGGGGCGAACAGGCTTCCGTGCAGATGGGTGACCTCGGAGCTTCCGGCCCGCTCGTGGAGGTCGTCGACGTTCTGCGTCACGATCTGCACGTGGGCCGCCCGTGCCCAGTTGGCGAGCGCCAGGTGTCCGGCATTGGGCTGCACCCGGCGGACGAGCGCGACCCGCCACTGGTACCAGGCCCAGACCGTAGCCGGATCGTCCGCCCACGCCTCCGGTGTGGCGAGCGCGGTGGCGTCGAAGTTCTCCCACAACCCGGTCTGCGCGTCGCGGAAGGTGGGGACACCGCTCTCGGCGGACATCCCGGCACCGGTGAGGACGGCGACGCGGCGGGCCGAGCGGGCGAGGTCGAGGACGGGAGCCGGCACGTTCATGTGGCCAGGTTAGGTGCTCGGGTCAGGAGGGATCCGGGATCGGGTGCTCCCTGCCGCATCGCGGGCACGGCTCCTCCTCGGAGGTGAGCATCGCTCCGCAGTCGGGGCAGAGGAGATGGAGCCAGCAGACCGGGTCGCCGCCGAGGTCGTCGTCGTGGTCCTTCTCGCGGTCGTGACTCATGAGAGCCCCTTACGCCGCCTGCCGGACGAGCGCAAAGATGTCGTTCGGCGACGCGGTATCTGAATCGATTCCGAAGTGTTCTGAATCGGTACACACCGTCGATCGGTACACGCGGAACGAATCTGTTTGCACACCGCCTTCTTTCGCTTCGGAGGCCGTTTCCCGGCCCGTTCCCGGGACCGTTTCCGATCGTCCTCCACGCTCTTGCTCACCGGAGGAAAATGGCATTTGTGAGGTGAGCTGCCTCACAAACTTGCGCCATCTTGCTGTTCGGACTCGATTCAGATGATTTCACCAGGTTGCGAGGTCACGGGAGGGCACGGTAGGTCTGCTTAAGCCTTTCAGTGCATGACGGGCCGTCACATGGCCTTCGATAACGCATCTTTCGCCGCCGATCGCGGCACGACGCGCACTTTCATCGACGCAGGAGTCAAGAATTGAGTACCGAAGGATCGAACACGGGGAGCGGAGCGCACCGCCGTCCGACCGTCGGCGTGGTTCGTGAGACGAACGACGGGGAACGGCGGGTCGCGCTCGTACCGAAGATCGTGCCCTCCTTGATCGGCAAGGGGCTCGACGTCGTCGTCGAGTCCGGTGCCGGCCAGGGCGCGCTCATTCCGGATGCGGCTTACAAGGAAGCCGGCGCGACCGTCGGCGACGCCTGGTCCGCCGACATCGTCGTCAAGGTCGCTCCGCCGAGCGACGCCGAGATCGCACGCCTGAAGTCCGGTCAGCGCCTGATCGGCTTCCTCGCCCCGCGCAACGCCGACAACCAGATCGGCTCCCTGACGCAGGCCGGTGTCGAGGCGTACGCCGTCGAGGCCATTCCTCGTATCTCCCGCGCGCAGGTCATGGATGCCCTGTCGTCGCAGGCGAACGTCGCCGGTTACAAGGCCGTGCTGGTCGCGGCGAGCGAATCCACGCGCTTCTTCCCGATGCTCACCACCGCCGCAGGCACCGTGAAGCCGGCGACCGTGCTGGTGCTCGGTGTGGGCGTCGCGGGTCTGCAGGCGCTCGCCACGGCGAAGCGTCTCGGTGGCCGCACCACCGGATACGACGTGCGTCCCGAGGTCGCCGACCAGGTCCGGTCGGTCGGTGCCCAGTGGCTCGACCTCGGCATCGACGCCGCCGGTGAGGGTGGCTACGCACGCGAGCTCACCGAGGCCGAGCGGGCCCAGCAGCAGCAGGCGCTCGAAGACGCCATCAAGGGCTTCGACGTCGTCATCACCACCGCGCTCGTGCCGGGCCGCCCGGCGCCGCGCCTGGTGACCGCCGCCGCGGTCGAAGGGATGAAGCCGGGTTCGGTGATCGTCGACCTCGCCGGCGAGACCGGTGGCAACTGCGAACTCACCGAGCCGGGGCAGACCGTCGTCAAGCACGACGTCACCATCTGCTCGCCGCTCAACCTGCCCGCGACGATGCCGGAGCATGCCTCCGAGCTCTACTCGAAGAACGTGTACGCGCTGATCGAGCTGCTGCTCGACGAGTCCGGTGCCCTGGCCCCGGACTTCTCGGACGAGATCCTCGCGGCTGCCTGCGTGACGCGTTCGAAGGAGAACTCCTAGATGTACAACGAACTACTCGCGAACATCGCGATTCTGGTCCTGGCCGGATTCGTCGGTTTCGCCGTCATCTCCAAGGTGCCGAACACGCTGCACACGCCGCTGATGTCGGGCACCAACGCGATCCACGGCATCGTCGTGCTCGGCGCACTCGTCGTGCTCGGTCATCTCCCCGGTGATGCCCACTGGGGCATCAAGATCATCCTGTTCGTCGCTCTGGTCTTCGGCACCCTGAACGTCGTCGGTGGCTTCGTCGTCACCGACCGCATGCTCGGGATGTTCAAGCAGCGCAAGGACTCCCCGGCTGCACAGAAGAAGGGGGCTGACGCCTGATGGGCTACCTCGTCTCGGTCCTGTACATCATCGCCTTCGCGATGTTCATCTACGGTCTGTCGGGTCTGACGGGCCCGAAGACCGCAGTGCGCGGCAACTACATCGCCGCCGTCGGTATGTTCATCGCGGTCGTCGCGGTGCTCATCGACATTCGTGACACGGAGAACTGGGGTCTGATCATCGGCGGTCTGGCCGTCGGCATCATCCTCGGCGTCCCGCCGGCACTGAAGACCAAGATGACGGCGATGCCGCAGCTGGTCGCGCTGTTCAACGGCGTCGGTGGTGGCACCGTCGCACTCATCGCGTGGGCCGAATATCTCGAGTCCACCAGCTTCACGACGCTCGACGACGACCCGACCGTGGTCATGATCGTCGGTTCGCTGTTCGCCGCGATCATCGGTTCGATCTCGTTCTGGGGTTCGCTCGTCGCCTTCGCGAAGCTGCAGGAACTGCTGAACAAGAATCTCGAGCGCAAGCTCGTCGCGTCGGCGAAGCTGTTCCAGCTCGCCAACATCGTGCTCGTCCTCGCGTCGATCGCCATCGCCGTCTACATCGGCATCAGCGCCGACGGTGAGCCGCTGGCCTCGTGGTGGATCCTAGCGCTGCTCGTCGCCGCCGGCCTGATGGGTCTGTTCGTCGTGCTGCCGATCGGTGGCGCCGACATGCCCGTCGTCATCTCGCTGCTCAACGCCCTGACGGGTCTGTCGGCAGCAGCTGCCGGTCTCGCACTGAACAATCAGGCCATGATCGTCGCGGGCATGATCGTCGGTGCTTCGGGCACCATCTTGACCAACCTCATGGCCAAGGCCATGAACCGGTCGATCCCCGCGATCGTCTTCGGCGCCTTCGGTGGCGGCGAGGCGGCCGCCGGTGTGGCCTCGGCGTCGGGTGGCACGGTCAAGGCCACCTCGGCCTCGGACGCCGCCATCCAGATGGCATACGCCAACCAGGTCATCGTCGTTCCCGGCTACGGTCTGGCCGTCGCCCAGGCGCAGCACGCCGTCAAGGAGATGGCGGCGCTGCTCGAGGACCGCGGTGTCGAGGTCAAGTACGCGATCCACCCGGTCGCCGGTCGTATGCCCGGCCACATGAACGTCCTGCTCGCCGAGGCCGACGTCGAATACGACGCGATGAAGGAGATGGACGACATCAACGGCGAGTTCGGCCGCACCGATGTCACCATCGTCATCGGCGCGAACGACGTCACCAACCCGGCTGCCCGCCTGGACTCGACGAGCCCGATCTACGGCATGCCGATCCTCAACGTCGACCAGTCGAAGTCGGTCATCGTGCTCAAGCGCTCGATGAGCTCCGGTTACGCCGGTATCGACAACCCGCTGTTCACCGCCGACAACACGTCGATGCTGTTCGGTGACGCGAAGAAGATGGTCTCGGAGGTCACCGAGGAACTGAAGGCCCTGTAGGCCTTCCGGACCTGTCGCTGCTCCCTTACGGCGCCCACGCGGATCACCGCGTGGGCGCCGTCGGCGTCAGGGCGGCCACGCTCACCTAGTTGTCGGCAACGAGCATGGGCACGGGATCGCCGAGGAAAGCGCCGATCGTCGCGAGTGCCCGTCCCGCCTGCTCCCCGTCGACGAGCCGATGATCGAACGACAGCGACAACGTGACCACTTTGCGGATCGCAAGAGCACCGTCCACCACCCACGGGCGATCGGAGATCGCACCGACGGCGAGGATCGCCGACTCGCCGGGATTGAGGATCGGTGTTCCCCCGTCCACCCCGAACACCCCGACGTTCGTCACCGAGACCGTCGAACCCGTCAGCTCGGACGGCGTGGAGCGACCCGTCCGCGCGCGGTCGGCGACCTCGGCGATCGACCGGGCCAGGTGCGGCAACGACAGGCGCTGGGCCTCCCGGACCACCGGGACCTTCAGGCCGTCGGAGGTCGCGGTGGCGATCCCGAGATGCACGTCGTGATGGAGCACGATCTCACCTGCGTCGTCGTCCCAGTGCGCGTTGAGCGACGGTTCGGCCGCGATCGCGTGCAACAGCGCGCGGGAGACGATGCTCAGCGCCGTCGGACGGACGCCTTCGAAGGCCGGCGACGCGCGCAGGGTCGACACCAGATCGACGGTGGCAGTCGCGTCGCACGTGAGGAAGACACTCGCGTGCGGGGCGGTGAAGGCGCTGCGGGAGACGGCCTCGGCGGTCCTCTTGCGCACCCCTCCTACGGGTATCCGCGTGGTCCTCTCGGGGGAGGGCGCACGGGCGGGTGGGCGTGATTGTCCGGCGGTGGGTTCCTCGCCGTGCCCGGCGGTGGTTTCCTCGCCGTGCCCGGCGGTGGGTTCTTCGCCGTGCCCGGCGGTGCGCCGCACGTCGTCGCGTGTGATCACCCCACCTCGGCCGGTGCCCGTCACCGTGTCAAGATCCACCTCGAGGAGGGCTGCGAGTTTGCGTGCGCCGGGCTTCGCGTCGGGTCGTGCAGGTGGGGTGTCGCCGTCGCTGTCCCGCCCGGTGTCCGCCGAGGTACGGCGGGTCGCGCGCCTGCTCTGCGGGGCGTCGCCGGGGCCGTAACCGACGAGCACCGACGGTCGGGACGGGACGCCGCTGTCACCGGTCGGTTCGGCGGGTCCGTCCTCGGTGACGATCCGCAGCAGAGGTGCCCCGACCGGCACCGTCTGCCCTGGTTCGACCAGCAGTTCCTCGACCGTGCCGGCATAGGGCGACGGCAGTTCCACCGTGGCCTTGGCGGTTTCGACCTCCCCGATGACCTGGTTGAGTTCGACGCGATCGCCGACCGCGACGGCCCACTGCACCCAGTCCGCTTCGGTGAGTCCCTCACCGAGATCCGGGAGACGGAATTCCTGTACTGCACGTGTGGGATTCGTCATCGCTGCGCCTCACGCTGCGAGTGCGCGGTCGACCGCATCGAGGATGCGATCCGGGTCGGGACGGTGATGGGATTCGAGTTTGGCCGGAGGATAGGGGATGTCGAATCCGCCGACCCGCAGGACCGGTGCCTCGAGCTGGTAGAAGCACCGCTCGGTCGTGCGGGCGGCGATCTCGGCGCCGATGCCGCAGAAGACCGGCGCCTCCTGCACGACGACGAGTCGGCCGGTCCGTCGCACCGAGGCCTCGATCGTGTCGAAGTCGATGGGGGACAGCGACCTCAGATCGACGACCTCGAGCGAATGCCCTTCCGTCTCGGCGATCTCGGCTGCGCGCAACGCCGTGCCGACCAGCGCACCGAAGGTCACGACCGTCGCGTCGGAACCGGACCGGACGACCCGCGCGGATGTGAGCGGGAGGTCGGGGGCGGTGTCCGTGTCGACCTCACCGCGTTCCCAGTAGCGGTGCTTCGGCTCGAGGTAGATCACCGGATCGTCGAGTGCGACGGCCTGCTGGATCATCCAGTACGCGTCGGACGGAGTGCTCGGGCTCACGACCCGCAGACCCGCGGTGTGGGTGAAGTACACCTCCGGTGATTCCGAATGGTGTTCGACCGCACCGATGCCGCCGCCGTAGGGGATCCGGACGGTCAACGGGGCCACCACGGCACCGGCGGTGCGGTAGTGGATCTTCGCGACCTGCGAGACGATCTGGTCGAAGGCCGGGTAGACGAAGCCGTCGAACTGGATCTCGCACACGGGCCGATAGCCGCGCAGCGCCATTCCGAAGGCCGTTCCCACGATCCCGGATTCGGCGAGGGGAGTGTCGATCACGCGACCCTCACCGAAATCCTTCTGCAGGGTGTCGGTGATACGGAAGACGCCGCCGAGGGTGCCGACGTCCTCACCCATGATGACGACCTTGGGGTCGCGTTCGAGTGCGCGGCGGAGTCCGGCGTTGAGGGCACTGCCGAGGGTCATCGTCGTGGTGGTCATCGTCGCGCCTCCTCCGTGGGGCCGAAACTCGCCAGGTACTCGGCGTAGTCCGCACGTTCCTGTTCGACGAGCGGATGCTCGGTGGCGTAGACGTGGTCGAACAGGGCAGCGGGTTCGGGGTCGGGCATCCCGAGTGTGCCGCGCCGGAGCCGCATCGCCGTGTCGTCGGCGGCCGTCCGGACCTCGTCGAAGAAGTCGTCGTCGGCGTGCCCTTCGCGTTCGAGCAATCGTCGCAACCGATCGATGGGATCGCGTGCCTTCCACTCCTCGAGATCGGCGGGTGTTCGGTAGCGGGTGGGGTCGTCGGAGGTCGTGTGCGGACCCATACGGTAGGTGAGGGCCTCGATGAAGAACGGGCCGGCACCCTCGCGGGCATGCCGGACGGCACGCCGAGTCACCGCCAGGACCGCGAGGACGTCGTTGCCGTCGACCTGCACGGCCGGCATCCCGAATCCGGCAGCGCGCCCTGCGAGGGGGACAGGGCTCTGCACGTGGGTGGGCGCGCTGATCGCCCAGTGGTTGTTCTGGCAGATGAACACCACGCCGACGCCCCAGCTGACGGAGAAGACCATCGCCTCCGAGATGTCGCCCTGGCTCGTGGCGCCGTCTCCGAAGTACACGACGGTGGCGATCTCGGCTCCGTCGAGCTTCGCGCCCATCGCGTAACCGGTGGCGTGCAGGCCCTGGGCTCCGACGACGATCGCGGGGTTGGTGGTGGCGACCGTCTTCGGATCCCATCCGGACAGTCCGCACCCACGCCACAGGCGTGTCATGTCGGCGGGATCGACACCGCGGCACAACGCGACGGCGTGCTCGCGGTAGCTGGTGAAGACGTAGTCGTCGGGCGCGAGTGCCCGGGCGGAGCCGACCTGCGCGGCCTCCTGGCCCTGGAGCGGCGCCCAGAGGCCGAGTTCACCCTGCCGTTGAAGAGCCGTCGCCTCAGCGTCGACGCGTCGCGCGACGACCATGTCGCGGTAGAGCCCGCGCAGTTCGTCGGGGCCGACATCGGCGACGAGTGGGCCGTACTCGGTGTCGAGGACGCGTCGCCCGTCGGGTTGGATCAATTGGACCGGATAGGCGGTCGGTACAACCATCGGATCACCTCGTCGGTGCGGATCCGGCGTGCCCTCGTGAGGCCCGACCGGATGATGTGTGCCGTACATCACATCATCCGGGCAAATCGCGCGTGCGCAATCGATCAGCCTGCAACCGTGCAGAAAGCACGGTTTCGGGGTGTTCGGAGCTGGCAGACTGCGAAGAATGACCAGTCTGGATGCCACCGATGCGCGTCTGCTGCTCGAACTCACGCGCACACCGCGGGCCACAGGAGTCGAGCTGGCGCAGCGTCTCGGGTTGTCCCGCAACACCGTCCAGGCGCGCCTTGCCCGATGGGAAGCAGAGGGTGTGCTCGCCTCGTTCGACCGGCGGGTGGATCCCGTCAGCCTGGGGTATCCGCTCGCCGCCTACGTGGCCACCCGCGTCGATCAGCACCGTCTCGACGAGGTCGTCGACGAACTCGCACAGATCCCCGAGGTCACCGAGGTCTACGGGTTGACGGGGCAGATCGACCTGTCGGTGAAGGTGGTCGCCCGCGACGCCGACGACCTCTATCGGCTCGCGGGCCGGATCCTGAAGATCCGCGGTGTCGAACGCACGGACATGTCGCTGGTCATGCAGGACCTCGTCCCGCAGCGCACGGCTCCGCTGCTGGCCCGGGCGGCCGGGCGCAGCGGAGACGAGGCCTAGAGCACTAGCGGCCCGCGTTCGGGGTGGCCAACTGGGCGGCGGCCTTGCGGATCTGATCGGGGATCGGGACGGGGCGGCGCGTCTGCGGATCGACGTAGACGTGGACGAACCGGCCGGTCGCCGCGGGGATCAGGGTGTCGTCGGCTTCCCGGAAGATTGCGAGCGAATAGGTGATCGACTGTGTGCCCAGGCGTTCGACCGCCAGCCCGACCTGCAGGCGGTCGGGGAAGGACAGTTCGGCGAGATAGCGGCAGGAGGTCTCGGCCACGACCCCGATCGCGTCGAGTTCGCGGATGTCGACACCGGTGGTGGAGATGAGCCACCCGTTGACCGCCGAGTCGAAGTACGAGTAGTACGTGACGTTGTTGACGTGGCCGTAATGGTCGTTGTCGGCCCAACGCGTCTGCATGGGCCACAACACCGGGAACTGCTCCGGCTCAGGCGGGGCGGCTGGGCTCGTCGGTTGGCGGTTGCTCACGTCTCGACGATAGTGCTCTCCGCACGTCAAATCAGACCAACCCCCACGCCAATTCCGAACCGAGACGCAAAACCCTCGAATCGGACGTGCACAGGGCGTGTCCGCCTGCCGGGGTCGTCCCGGCACGCACGGCGTGTCGCCCCAAAGCCGGAACGGCGTGTGCCGTTCGTGTCAGGATCGGGTCATGTCCGATACCCCCGTTCTTCTCTCCACCGTCGAACTCGCCGAGATGATCGAGCAGGGCAGATCGCCGGTGATACTCGACGTCCGCTGGGCACTCGGCGACAGGCACGGACGGGACCGATTCCACGAGGGGCACATCAGCGGCGCGGTCTACGTCGACCTGGACGAGGATCTCGCGGCTCCGCCCGCACCCGAACTCGGTCGTCATCCGCTGCCCGACATCGACCGTTTCCAGGCCACCGCACGCCGGTGGGGGATCGACGACGGTGCTCTCGTCGTCGCATACGACGACAGCGGCGATCTCGCCGCGGCCCGCGCGTGGTGGCTGTTGCGCTGGGCCGGGCACACCGAGGTGCGGCTGCTCGACGGCGGACTGCAGGCGTGGATCGCCGGCGGGCACCCTCTCGCCGCAGGACCGGGTGGTGAGAAGAAGCCCGGCAACGTGACGTTGAGCCCCGGCCACATGCCCACGATCGGTCCCGACGAGGCCGCGACCTACGCGACCCACGGAGTTCTGCTCGATGCGCGCGCCCACGCGCGGTACCGCGGCGACGAGGAGCCGGTGGACCGCCGGGCGGGCCACATCCCCGGGGCGGTCAGCGCGCCGACCACCGAGAACCTCCGTCAGGACGGGTCGTTCCTGCCCGCGGATCAGATCGCGTACCGTTTCTCGAAGCTGGGCGTGAAGCGCACCGACGTCGCCGTGTACTGCGGATCGGGAATCAACGCCGCACACGAGATCGCTGCGCTGGAGATCGCGGGCATCGGCGCCGCCCTGTATCCGGGCTCGTGGTCGCAGTGGTCGGCGGACCCGAAGCGGGAGGTTGCTACCGGCAGCTGAGCGGCGATCCGCCGGAGCCGGCCGTGAATGGGACACCCCGAAGTATCTCGGAGAAATGCCCGGTAAATTCACGCAAATGAAACATTTCGCCCGAGGCCGTACGGCGATCACGGTAGGTGCCGCAGTCCTGGCGACCCTGCTCGCCGCACCGACCGGATCGGCCGCGCCGGTGCCGGCCGATCCGGGACCGTCCCACTGCGTATCCGCCGCTCCCCAGGCCGAGATCGTCGCGCTGACCGATCCTGCGGGAATCGACACCTTCGACGACGCCCGCACCCGGATCGCCGCGCTGCGCGACCTCCTCACCCGCAGCGACGACTATCGCGGCACGTTCGTCCTCGCCTTCGACGAGATCCTCGAACTCACCGGCCCGACCCTCGACTCCGGGATCTACGACGATCCGGAATGGGCGTCCGCGCTTGCCGTCGAAGTGGTGCGTCTCTACCTGGCGAATCTGCACGAGTACGTGACCGGCGGGTCGCCGGCGGCGCACTGGGCGGACGCGCTCGCGCTCACCGAACAGTGCGACCGCAGCCCCGGTCGCGTGTTGCTCGGCGCGATCGTCGCGCACCTGGTGATCGACTTTCCGGAAGCGCTCGTGACCATCGGATCGACGCCTGGGCACACGCGCGATTTCTACACCTTCGGTGAAGCACTCGTCGATGCTGCGCCCATGATCGTCGAGGAGTTCGAGGTGGTCTACGGCGTCGACCTCGGCCCGTTCTTCACCGGCTGGTTCGTCGGCGACCTGGTGGGCGACACCGAGACCACCACGTTCATGTTCCAGTCGGCACGAACGGCCGCGTGGATCAACAACTTCGGTCTGCAGAATCCCGCCACGCACGACATCACCCGCGTCGAGATGAACGTCGCGGTCGAGGCCGCCACCGTGGTGCTCGACGGTCTCGAGCAGGGCAGGATCGTCTGACGGCTGGGTCGTCCTCGGTTCCCTCCGTTCAGGAACGGGAGTACTCCGACGCGCGACGCACCTGCTCGCGCGTCGGGGTCACTCCCGTATAGAGCTCGAACTGCAACGCGGCCTGCAGCGCGATGACCTCGTCGCCTGTGATCACCGGGATGTCGTGCTCGCGGGCGAATCGGACGAGCGGGGTGTCCGGCGGAACGGCCACGACGTCGAAGACCGTCGACGCTGCGGCCACGAAGTCGTGGGGGAGCGGCAGGTCGTCCGATTCGGCGCCGCCCGCCATCCCGATCGGAGTGGCGTTGACGATCAGCCCGGGTGCGACGTCGCTCGTGTCGGCGCGCCATTCGTAGCCGTACTTGCGTGCGAGCGGTCGTCCGGTGTCCCCGTTGCGCGCGACGATCGTCCCGTCGGTGAATCCGTTGTGGCGCAGCGCCGCTGTCACCGCCTTCGCCATGCCGCCGCTGCCCACCACCGTGACCGGCAGGGCGGAGTCGACGCCGTGCTCGACAAGCAGGTCGCTCACCGCCTGATAGTCGGTGTTGTAGGCGTGCAGGACGCCGTCGTCGTTGACGATCGTGTTCACGGACTCGATGGCCCGCGCCGAATCGTGCAGCACGTCGACGAGGGGCAGCACGGCTTCCTTGAACGGCATCGACACTCCCGCGCCGCGGATGCCCAGGCCGCGTATCCCCGCCACGGCGTCCTCGATGTTCGCGGGCGCGAACGCCTTGTAGACGAAGTCGAGACCGAGTTCCTCGTAGAGATGGTTGTGGAACCGGGTGCCGATGTTGCTGGGGCGGCCGGACATCGAGATGCACAGCCGGGTGTCCTTGGAGATGCGCTCGAGCATTTCCTCACCGTAGTCCCGACACACACGGAAACATCGATGTTCTCGGACGAGCATGCTGTTCTCGCAATGAAGAATGAGATACTGTCCGATGCATGGGAGACGATCTGGGTGCAGGTGGACTGAGATTCGAACGGGAAGGCGCGATCGGCTGGTGCATCATCGACCGGCCCGCAGCACGCAACGCGTTCACCCCGGCGATGTACTACGGGCTCAAACGTGCGGTGCGACTGGTCAATTCCGACCCCGACCTCGCAGCCCTCGTCATCACCGGTGTCGACGACGTCTTCGCGCCCGGCGGTGATCTCGGCGGTCGCGCCGAACCCGGCGACGATCTGCCCGAGGGCCTCTCGGGAGTGGACGTCGTCCCGTTCCTCACCATCCGCGACAGTCGCGCCCCCGTCATCTCCGCCGTCAACGGCATCTGCCAGGCCGGGGGACTGCTGGTCGCGATGATGTCCGACATCGCGGTCGCCAGCGAACGCGCGACCTTCCGTGTCCCCGAACTCCTCCGGGGCATCCCCGACGCGACCTTCGCCGCCGCGCTGCCCGCGCACGTCGGTCTCGCCGCCGCCCGCGACCTGCTGTTGTCGGCGCGGGTCTTCGACGCCCACGAGGCGCAGCGCCTGGGTGTCATCTCCCGCGTCGTCCCGCACGAACACCTGCGCGAGGCCGCACTCGAGGCCGCCCGGCAAGTTCTGCGCACCGCACCCATCGCGCGCGCCCAGGTCAAGCGCATGCTCAACGAGCGCTACGGACAGTTCGACTACCAGACGATGTTCGGGGCACTCGAGACCTCACCCGAACCCCGCGAAGGGATGCGGGCGTTCATGGAGAAGCGCGAACCCGACTGGATCCCGCGCAACCTCCCCGCCTGAGCGGTGTCACGGGCACGACTCCGCCGCGCCGGTGTCACTGGCACGACTCCGTCGCGCCGATGTCACGGGCACGACTCCGCCGCGCCCACCAAGGCGCGGTGGTCGTCGACCGTGATCGGCAACGCATAGCGCACCGCGACGGTCAGGTACCGGCCGGCGAACCAGCAGCGGTAACCGGGAGCCGGTGGCAGCCACTGCGCCGGTGTGCCGTCGCGCTTGTCGAGGTTGGCCTGCCCGTCGACGGCGACGAGGTTGTAGGTGATGTCGTTCGCGAACCGGCGCCGACGTTCGGCGGGCCATGCGGCGGCACCGAGATCCCAGGCCGCGGCGAGCGGATAGATGTGATCGATGTGCACGGCGTTCGCCTCGGCACGCCGGAACTCCACGCGCGCCCCGGTATACGGATCGTTCAGGACCCCACTCGTCACGACACAGTCGTCGCTACCGGCGCGGAAGGTGGGAGAGGCGAGGTCGCGCGCGAGGACGTTGTTGCGGGTGTCGCAACCGTCGTGCCCGCCGGCACCGGGGTGGTCGTCGGACCAGGCCGGACCGAACACGCATCGCTCGCCCGGGTCGCAGCCCCGCTGATAGCCGGGCACCTTCCGGCGCTCCTCGACCACCGTCACCTGCTCGAGCAGGACGTGCACCTCGGCTCGGGTGGGGCTGCCCGGTACCGTCCCGGACCCCGGCGCGGTGCGGTCCCACAACCAGGACACCGCCACCGCGACCACCACTGCCGCCACCCACCACGTCGCGTTCCCCCCACGCACGCGGCGATCCTGGCATGCCCTGCCGACAGGATCCTCGGGACAGAGCGATACGGAGCGGAGTGATTCAGGGGAATGTGACGACGATCTTCCCGCCGGCGTGCCCGGACTCGACGAGTTCCAGCGCAGCCCCGGCCTCGGCGAGCGGGAAGCTCCGCGCGATGCGCGGCATGAGGACACCACGCTCGACGAGCGCCACGACCTGCTCGAACACCTCCCGGGTCCGGCACCGCGTGATTCCCGAACCGCCCAGATTCTCCGCGCGTACAGGGTCGGCGACACTCACGACCCGTTCCGGCGCCCGCGTCAGCGCGACCGCCCGCTCGAGTACGTCGCCACCGACGAGGTCGACGACCGCGGTCACCGCCCCGCACCGTTCCGCGGTGGCCGCGACTCGCGCGTCGAACCCGTCGCCGGACTCGATCCACAGTCCGCCGCACGATTCGACGAGATCCCGTTTCCCCGCGCTCGCCACGCCGAGCACGGCGGCACCTGCGGCGTGCGCGAGCTGCGTCGTCGCCGACCCGACGCCACCACCGGCACCCAGGACGAGGACGGTGTCCGCGTCGACGATCTCGAGGTGCTCGACGATGTCGAAGGCCGTGCCGGCCGCGACCGGGAGGGTCGCCGCCACCTCGAACGGCACCGACTCGGGCACGAGCGCGGCAGCCCGCGCGTCGACCAGGGTGTACTCGGCGTAGCCGCCGTAGCCCTCCGCGGTGGCCCCGAAGACGGCGTCGCCCGGCCGGAAGCCGGTGTCCGGACCGGAGGCTTCCACCACACCCGCGACCTCCCGGCCGAGGACCGCCGGGAAGTGCACCGTGACGCTGCCTGTGCGCCGTCCGGACCGCACCTTCCAGTCGGCGGGATTCACGCCCGCTGCCCGGACCGCCACGAGGAGCTGCCCCGGACCGGGCGATGGGACGGGGGTGTCGAACAGCTGCTGTGTCTCCGGACCGCCGTACTCCACGAAGCCGTATGCGCGTGCCATGGGACCCAGCCTGCCATCGGGGTCGGGTGCGGCTGGCACGATAGTGGGCATGTTGCACGGGCTGTGGTCACCGGGATCCGGCCTGATGCTGTGGTGGGACCCCACCGCAGAGCCCGATCCCGACGCGCTGCCGTCTGCGCTGCGCCGGTGGATCGACCGTCCGTTCCGCCATCGCGTCACCCTCACCTTCCCCACGGACACCGAGCCGAGCACGCTGCCCGCCGTCGCGGTCGCACCGGCGGACGCAGCCGAGCTCCTGTTGGACATGCCGCGGCGTCCCGGGGGCGTCGGCGGCGACCTGCGCTATCTCGCGCACGTCGCCCGCGGCATCGAGAGGTGGGCGCAGGCCGGCCGGGTCGCACCGGAGCTCGTGCGTGTCGAGAAGCAGTGGTGGGCGCGGTGGCGACTGCTCGGCGGCGAGAAGACGCGGGCCTGGTCCGCCGAACTGGCGGCCGCGATGTCTCCCGCGCAGCGACAACTCGGACGGCCCGTCGATCTCCTCGACGATCTGTGCCGCGAACTGACCGATCCCATCGTGCGCACCCTCCACGGCTCGTCCACCTCGTTGCACCCTCTCGTCGCGGCGTTGGCCGAGGGCAGTCCCCATCCCCGTGGCACCCAGCGCATGGCCGATGCGCTCGAGGAATGGCGCTCCAGCCTCGCCGGGTACGAACCCGACCTCGTGCTGCGCCTCGTCGAGCCGGACGACGCCGACGACGGGGTCGGAGCCGACTCCATCTGGCGGCTCGAGGTGTGCCTGCGTCCGGAGGGACAGTCCCCGACGCCGTTGCCCGTCGAGGACACCGACCCGCACCTGCTCCAGATCGGCGTGCGCAAGCTCGGGATTGCGCTCCAGGCCTATCCCCGCCTGCAGGACGTGCCCCGCGATCCCGACAGTCTCGACCTTCTGCTGCCCACCCCGGTCGTCGTCGATCTCGTCGAGCACGGCGCCCGAGAGCTCGACGCCGCGGGCATCGCGGTGCTGCTGCCGCGCGCCTGGACCCGGGTCGATCCGTCCCTGCGTCTGCAGGTCGACTCGCCCGTCGCCCCCGTGAGCGCCGACGACAGCGTCGTCGGGATGAGCGCGATCGTCTCGTACGAATGGCAGCTCGCCGTCGGCGACATGTTGCTCACCCAGTCGGAGATGGAAGAGCTCGTCGCGGCCAACAGCGACCTGGTCAAGCTGCGCGGCAAGTGGGTCCGGGCCGACGCCGAGGCGCTGGCCCGCGCCGCCCGGTACGTCACGGCGCATTCCGCCGAGGACGCGACCCTCGGGTCGTTGTTCGCCCAGTTCACCGGCGACGATGCGCCGCCGGCGGAGGTCACCGAGATCTCCGCGTCCGGCTGGGTCGAGATGCTGCTCGACGGGCAGGCCCACCCCGAGTCCGTCCCCGTGCCGACGGGATTGAACGCCGAACTGCGTCCCTACCAGCAGCGCGGCCTCGACTGGCTCGCCTTCATGAGCAGGCTCGGTCTCGGCGCCGTGCTCGCCGACGACATGGGCCTGGGCAAGACCATCCAGGTCCTCGCGTTGCTCGCCCACGAACGCGAGTCGGGCCTGCGGAACGCTCCGACCCTGCTCGTCTGCCCGATGTCGGTGGTGGGCAACTGGCAGCGTGAGGCCGAACGGTTCGTGCCCGACCTGCGGGTGCACGTCCACCACGGTGCCCAGCGGCTGAGCGGACCGGCACTCGCCGCCGCTGCCGCCGACCACGATCTCGTGGTGACGACCTACGCCATCGCTGCCCGCGACGTCGCGCAGCTCGCGACGTCGACCTGGCAACGCGTGGTCCTCGACGAGGCCCAGCACGTGAAGAACACCGCGACCGCGCAGTCTCGCGCCACGCGCGCCGTGCCCGCGGCGCACCGGATCGCGCTCACCGGCACACCGGTGGAGAACCGGCTCGAGGAACTGCGCGCGATCCTGGACTTCGCGAATCCGTCCCTGCTCGGCAGCGCGGCGTCCTTCCGTGCCCGGTTCGCGGTGCCGATCGAGCGCGACCACGACGCCGTCGCCGCGGCGCGGTTGCGGGCGCTGTCCGCACCGTTCGTGATGCGCCGCGTCAAGACCGACCCCGACGTGATCTCCGATCTGCCCGAGAAGTTCGAGCAGACCGTGCGCGCCAACCTCACGGCCGAGCAGGCCGCCCTGTACCGGGCCGTCGTGGACGACATGATGCGCCGGATCCGCGACAAGGAGGGCATGGCCCGCAAGGGTGCGGTGCTCGCGGCGCTGACCCGGCTCAAGCAGGTGTGCAACCACCCCGCACACTATCTGGGCGACGGCTCGCCCGTCCTGCGTCGCGGACGGCACCGCTCGGGCAAACTCGGCCTGGTCGAGGACATCGTCGAGTCGGTGCTGGCCGACGGCGAGAAGGTGTTGCTGTTCACGCAGTTCCGCGAGTTCGGTGAGCTCGTCGTCCCCTATCTCGAGGAGCGGTTCGCGACGACGGTGCCCTTCCTGCACGGGGGAGTGTCCAAGGGTCGGCGCGACGCGATGGTCGACGGCTTCCAGGGTGAGGGCGGACCGCCGATCATGGTGCTCTCGCTCAAGGCGGGTGGCACCGGACTGAACCTCACCGCAGCCAACCACGTCGTGCATCTCGACCGGTGGTGGAATCCGGCGGTGGAGAACCAGGCCACCGACCGCGCGTTCCGGATCGGGCAGCGCCGCGACGTCCAGGTCCGCAAGCTCGTCTGTGTGGGAACGGTGGAGGAGCGTATCGACGAGATGCTCACCGGCAAGCAGGAACTGGCCGAGATCGTGGTCGGGGCGGGGGAGAACTGGATCACCGAGCTGTCCACCGATCAGCTGCACTCCCTGCTCACCCTCGGCGACGACGCGGTGGGGGACTAGATGGCACGGGGCAACGTACGCCGCTACGGCACGGCCCGCCGGATCGACGGCGGCATCGAGGCGCGCACCAAGCGGGGCGCGATCGGTCGCAGCTGGTGGTCGAAGGAACTGATCTCGGCGATGGAGGAGGTCGCCGAGAAGGGGCGACTGACGCGGGGCCGTGCGTATGCGCGCGCCGGCCAGGTGATCTCCATGCGGCTCGAACCCGGCGCGGCCGTCGGCGACGTGCAGGGCAGTCAGCTCACTCCCTTCACCTCGGCGGTGCGGGTGCGCACGCTCGACGAGGAGGCGGTGGGCGAACTCGTCTCGCTCGTCCGCTCGTCGCCGGGCATGCTGGCGCGACTCGCGGCAGGCATCCTTCCCGAGGAACTCGGATCGGCCCTCCTCCCGCGACGCGCAGGTGAACTCGATTTCGACTGCACCTGCCCCGACGACGGGTGGCCCTGCAAGCACGCCGCGGCCGTCGCCTACCTGCTCGCAGAACACGTCGACGACCAACCGCTCGCGGTTCTGACCCTGCGCGGGGTGGACCTCGCGACGCTGATCGGCGGTGTCGACGATGCGGACGCCGACGACGACGCGGCCGCGGCGCAGGACTTCTACGGCGACGACACCGAGTTGCCCGAGCTGCCCACGGAACGGTTCCGTCCCGCGCTCGAGGACCTCGATCCGATGCTGTTGCGCCGCGCGTTGCGGGCCGGCGGAACCGACGAAGCCGTGGTCATCCGGGGGATCACCGACCTCGAGGATCTCTACCGCCGCATGCGCTGACCTCGGTCGGTCGTCGGTGGTTGTGCCGTCCGTCCCCGGGGTATGCCGCCCGTGAAGGTGACGGCTCCGGTCGCGCCACCGACAGCACATGCCACGAGTGGAGGATTCATGCGGACACCGGAAGCATCGTCGACAGCGCGGGAGAACGCCGAACGTGCGGTCGAGGCGGTCCAGGACGAGGCCGACACCTATCGGAACGGGGAGGATCGGCCCCTCGGCGGATATGCGGTGCTCATGTCCGTGTACCTCACCACCGTCGGCACGCTCGGCGCCGTCGCGGCCGAGCGCGGGCGGCCGATGCCGAGGCCCGATGCCGGCGATCTCGTGGTGACCGCGCTCGCAAGCCACAAGATCTCCCGGATCGTGAGCAAGGCGGCGGTGACCAGCCCCGTCCGCGCACCGTTCACGAAGTTCGACGGCCCCGGTGGTCCGGCCGAGGTGATGGAGCAGCCCCGCAAGTCGTCGCGGGTCCGTCACGCCGTCGGGGAACTGCTGGCGTGCCCCTTCTGCCTCGACCTGTGGACCGTGACGGCGCTGGTCTTCGGCCGTGTCTACGCTCCGAATCTCACGCGTCTGGTGGCGGGGTCGTTCGCGGCGTTGACCGGAGCCGACTTCCTGCACCTGGCGTACGCGAAGGCGCAGCAGATCGCCGAGGGCTGATCGACCTCTCGTCAGGGGTGCCGGCCGATCCGGTTCGGTGTGACGGTAGACATACGTGGACTTCCAACTATAGGATGGGCGAAGACTTCGGGCCTTCGCCCGTTCGCGCCGAAAATCGCACATCCCACGTCATCGCACACCAGTAAAGGACGGGATCGGACATGAGCGTTCGAGAATTGACCCACTTCGTCGGCGGACAGCACGTCGCCGGCACCTCCGGCCGCTTCGCCGACGTCTTCGCCCCCAACACCGGAGAGGTCCAGGCCCGCGTGCCGCTCGCGGCCGACTCCGAGGTCGACGCCGTCATCGCCAACGCCGCCGAGGCGCAGAAGGTGTGGGCGTCCTGGAATCCTCAGAAGCGCGTGCGCGTGCTCATGAAGTTCGTGTACCTGGTGCAGGAGAACATGGACGAGCTCGCCCACCTGCTGTCGAGCGAGCACGGCAAGACCGTCCCCGACGCGAAGGGCGACATCCAGCGCGGCCTCGAGGTGATCGAGGTCGCCATCGGCGCCCCGCATCTCCTCAAGGGTGAGTACACCGAGTCCGCAGGCGGCGGAATCGACGTGTACTCGATGCGTCAGCCCCTCGGTGTCGTCGCCGGGATCACCCCGTTCAACTTCCCGGCCATGATCCCGCTGTGGAAGGCCGGCCCGGCGCTCGCTGCCGGAAACGCGTTCGTGCTCAAGCCTTCCGAGCGCGACCCCTCCGTGCCGCTCCGTCTGGCCGAGCTGTTCCTCGAGGCCGGCCTGCCCGCCGGTGTGTTCAACGTCGTCAACGGCGACAAGAGCGCCGTCGACTACCTGCTCAACGACCCGCGCATCAAGGCGATCGGCTTCGTCGGTTCGACCCCCATCGCGCAGTACATCTACGAGACGGCCGCGAAGAACGGCAAGCGCGCACAGTGCTTCGGTGGTGCGAAGAACCACGCGATCGTCATGCCCGACGCCGACCTCGACCAGGTCGCGGACGCACTCGTCGGCGCCGCCTACGGCTCGGCCGGTGAGCGCTGCATGGCGCTGTCCGTGGCTGTCCCCGTGGGCGAGGAGACCGCGGATCGCCTCGTCGCCAAGCTCACCGAGCGCATCGCCGAACTGCGTATCGGCACCAGCTTCGACGAGAAGGCCGACTTCGGTCCGCTCGTGACCGCCGCCGCCCGCGACCGCGTGCACGGCTACATCGCCCAGGGCGTCGAGGAAGGCGCCGAGCTGGTCGTCGACGGCCGCGACTTCGTCCTCGAAGGTCACGAGAACGGCTTCTTCTCCGGCGCAACCCTGTTCGACAAGGTCACCCCCGAGATGTCCATCTACAAGGAGGAGATCTTCGGCCCCGTGCTCACCGTGGTGCGTGCGCGTGACTACGAGGACGCCCTGCGCCTGCCCACAGAGCACGAGTACGGCAACGGCGTCGCGATCTTCACCCGCGACGGCGACACCGCCCGCGACTTCGCGGCCCGCGTCGAGGTCGGCATGGTCGGCATCAACGTCCCGATCCCCGTTCCGATCGCGTACTACACCTTCGGTGGCTGGAAGGCCTCCGGCTTCGGCGACCTCAACCAGCACGGCCCCGACGCCTTCCGCTTCTACACCAAGACCAAGACGGTCACGCAGCGCTGGCCGTCCGGTGTCAAGGAAGGCGACATCGAGGGTGCGCACGTGGCCGACACCGACCACTTCGTCATCCCGACGATGAACTAGGCGGTCCATCGATGTTCGTTCTCACCGACGACGACCGGGCGATCCGCGACACCGCCCGCGACTTCGCCACCGAGTATCTGGTCCCGAACGCGGTCGAATGGGACCAGAGCAAGCACTTCCCCGTGGACGTGCTGCGCAAGGCCGCCGAACTGGGCATGGGCGGGATCTACGTCCGCGAGGACGTGGGCGGATCGGGGCTGCGACGCCTCGACTCCGTCCGCATCTTCGAGGAGCTCGCGAAGGGCTGCCCGTCCATCGCCGCCTACATCTCCATCCACAACATGGTCACGTGGATGATCGACAAGTTCGGCAACGACGACCAGCGCAAGCAGTGGATCCCGAAGCTCTGCACGATGGAGCACCTCGCGAGCTACTGCCTCACCGAGCCGGGCGCCGGATCCGACGCAGCGGCCCTGAGCACCAAGGCCGTTCGTGACGGCGACGAGTACGTGCTCACCGGAGTCAAGCAGTTCATCTCCGGCGCCGGCACGTCCGACGTCTACGTGGTCATGGCCCGCACCGGCGACACCGGCGCCCGCGGCATCTCGGCGTTCATCGTCCCGAAGGACACCCCCGGGCTGTCCTTCGGCGCCAACGAGAAGAAGATGGGCTGGAACGCGCAGCCCACGCGCCAGGTCATCCTCGACGGCGCCCGCGTGCCCGCCGAGAACCTCCTCGGCGCCGAGGGCGGCGGCTTCCGGATCGCCATGCACGGCCTCAACGGCGGCCGCATCAACATCGCCGCGTGCTCGGTGGGCGGCGGCCAGACCGCCCTCGACCGGGCGGTCGCCTACCTCGCCGAGCGCAAGGCATTCGGCGAACGGTTGCTCGACTCGCAGGCGCTGCAGTTCCGCCTCGCCGACATGCGGATCGAACTCGAGGCCGCACGCACGATGCTGTGGCGTGCCGCCGACGCGCTCGACCGCGGCGCCGACGACGTCGTGGAGCTGTGCGCGATGGCCAAGCGCTTCGCGACCGACACCGGTTTCGAGGTCGCGAACGAGGCGCTGCAGTTGCACGGCGGATACGGTTACCTTGCCGAGTACGGGATCGAGAAGATCGTGCGCGACCTGCGCGTGCATCAGATCCTGGAAGGAACCAACGAGATCATGCGGGTGGTCGTCGCGCGGAGCGTGGTGGCTGCAGCGCAGAACGGAGCGGCATGACCGGGCAGGAACCCGAGATCCTCATCGACGTGAAGGACGGCATCGGCCGTATCACGCTCAACCGGCCCAAGGCCATCAACGCGCTCAACCACGCTATGGTCCTCGAGATGTCGAAGGCCCTGAGCGCGTGGGAGAACGACGATTCGGTGCGTGCGGTGCTGGTGCGCGGTGCCGGTGAGCGCGGCCTGTGCGCCGGCGGCGACATCGTCTCGATCTACCACGACGCCAAGGACGGCGGCACGGGGTCGCAGGACTTCTGGCGCGACGAGTACATCCTCAACGCCGCCATCGGTCGCTACCCGAAGCCGTACATCGCGATCATGGACGGCATCGTCATGGGCGGCGGCGTCGGGATCTCGGCGCACGGCAACGTCCGGATCGTCACCGACCGCTCGAGCATCGCGATGCCCGAGACCGGAATCGGATTCGTTCCCGACGTCGGCGGCACCTACCTGCTCTCGCGCACCCCCGGCGAGATCGGCACGCACATCGCGCTGACCACCGGACGGATGAAGGCCGGCGACGCCGTCGCTCTGGGCTTCGCCGACCATTACCTGCCGTCCGAGTCGCTCGACAAGTTCGTCGCCGCACTCGAATCCGGCTCGCTCGAGGACGCGCTCGCCGAGTACTCGCAGCCCGCACCGGAATCGGCGCTGCTCGCGCAGCGCGAGTGGATCGACGCGGCCTACTCCGCCGACACCGTCGAGGAGATCGTCGAACGCCTTCGGGCTTCCGATGTTCCGGAGGCGCGCGAGACCGCCGACCAGGTAATCGCGAAATCGCCTGTCGCGCTGAAGGTGACCCTCCGCTCGCTGCGTCACGCCCGGCAGCTCGGCAGCCTCGAAGAGGTGCTGAACGAGGAGTTCCGGGTCTCGACCGCCTCGCTGAAGTCGCACGATCTCGTCGAGGGCATCCGCGCACAGGTCGTCGACAAGGACCGCAACCCGCAGTGGTCGCCGGCGACCCTCGCCGATGTCACCGAGGCCGACGTCGACGCCTACTTCCAGCCGCTCGGCGATCTCGAACTCGGGCTCGCCGCTCCCAAGGAGAACGACCGATGAGTGAACTTCCCACCGTCGCCTTCCTCGGCCTCGGACACATGGGCGGGCCGATGGCCGCGAACCTCGTCCGCGCCGGGTACACCGTCAACGGTTACGACCCTGTTCCCGCTGCGCAGGAAGAGGCCACGAAGAACGGCATCACCGTCGCCGAGGCCGCGACCGACGCGGTGCGCGGCGCCCAGGTCGTGATCACCATGCTGCCCAACGGCAAGCTCGTCCTCGACCTGTACGACGAGATCCTGCCCGTAGCCGAGGCGAACACGTTGTTCGTCGACAGCTCGACCATCGACGTCGCCGATGCCCGCGCGGCGGCGGAGAAGGCGCAGAAGGCCGGTCACCGTGCCGTCGACGCCCCGGTCTCCGGAGGTGTCGCCGGTGCCGCCGCAGGCACCCTCGCGTTCATGGTCGGCGGCAGCGAGGACGACTTCGTGACCGTGAAGCCTCTGCTCGAGGCCATGGGACGCAAGATCGTCCACTGCGGCGGGTCGGGCAACGGCCAGGCCGCGAAGATCTGCAACAACATGATCCTGGGCATCTCGATGATCGCCATCAGCGAGGCGTTCGTCCTCGGTGAGAAGCTGGGCCTCGACAACCAGGCACTGTTCGACGTCGCGTCCAACGCGTCCGGTCAGTGCTGGGCGCTGACGAGCAACTGCCCGGTGCCGGGTCCCGTCCCGACCACCCCCGCGAACAACGACTACACGCCGGGCTTCGCGGCCGCGCTCATGGACAAGGATCTCGGACTGGCCGCGAACGCGGTGCGGGCCAACGGTGTCGAGGCCGAACTCGGGCTGCGTGCAGCCGAGCTCTACCATCGTTTCAACACTGAGGGTGGTGGAGGACTCGACTTCTCCGCCATCATCACCGACATCCGAGACCGCTCGACCGCGAAGGACAGCCAGTGACCGATTTCGAGACCATCCTGCTCGACCGCAAGGGTCGCGTCGGCATCGTCACCCTCAACCGGCCGAAGGCGCTCAACGCCCTCAACAGCCAGTTGATGCGTGAGGTCGTCGCCGCCGTCGAGGAACTCGACGCGGACGACGAGATCGGTGCGATCCTGCTCACCGGCTCGGAGAAGGCATTCGCCGCCGGCGCCGACATCAAGGAGATGGCTCCGAAGACCTTCGCCGAGGTCTACGCGGAAGACCTGTTCTCGCAGTGGGATCGGCTCTCGTCCGTCCGAAAACCGATCGTCGCTGCGGTGTCGGGCTACGCGCTCGGCGGCGGTTGCGAACTGGCGATGCTGTGCGACTTCATCATCGCGTCCGACACCGCCAAGTTCGGTCAGCCCGAGATCAAGCTCGGCGTCATCCCGGGCATCGGCGGATCGCAGCGTCTCACCCGCGCCGTGGGCAAGGCCAAGGCCATGGACATGTGCCTGACCGGCCGCAACATGGACGCCGAGGAGGCCGAGCGCGCCGGACTCGTCTCGCGCATCGTTCCCGCCGCGGACCTGTTCGACGTGGCGCTCGAGACGGCGACGACCATCGCGTCGATGTCGCTGCCGGTCGCGATCATGGCGAAGGAGGCCGTCAACCGGTCCTTCGAGACGACGCTGGCCGAGGGCGTGAAGTTCGAGCGCCGCGTGTTCCATTCGACGTTCGCCACCGCCGACCAGAAGGAAGGCATGGCGGCCTTCGTCGAGAAGCGCGCGCCGGAGTTCAAGCACGCCTGACCCGCACCACCCGTATACGACGGAGGGCCGCCCCGAACGGGGCGGCCCTCCTCGTTTCTCGGCCGTCTCTCGCGCCTCACCACTTGGAAGGCGCACCGCCGGTGTCGAAGTCGCCGGCGTCGTGCCGCATCGTCGCGATGATGCGCAGCAGTGTGTCGATGTGCTCCTCGGGAATGCCGGGTCGGGCGAAGACCTCCGTGTTGAGTTTCTCGGTCGCCTGGATCGCCAATGCCCGTCCCTCCTCGGTGAGTTCGATGAGGGTGGCCCGTCGATCGCTCGGATGCGGGGTACGCCGGACCAGTCCGGCCTTCTCGAGGCGGTCGACTGCGTTGGTGACGCTGGTGGGGTGCACCTGCAGGCGCGCGCTGGCCTTCGCCATCGGCAACGCTCCCGACCTGGTGAAATGCAGCAGCGTGAGGAGTTCGTAGCGCGCGAAGGTCAGGCCGAAGGGCTTGAGCACCTCCTCGACCCGCGCCATCATGATCTGCTGCGCTCGCATCACCGAGGTGACCGCGGCCATGCCGTCGGCGACTTCGCCCCAGCCGTGGGCGGTCCACTGGCGGTGGGCTTCGGCGATGGGGTCGAGGGGGAGTGGTGCGGGCATGCCTCCATCATCCCACGGACGAACGCGCAGGTAGTCAGGGCACACCGGTTTCCGGTGCCTTTCCTGCCGGGTTCAGCGGTACGCGTAGTCGCGGAAACGTTCGTCGACCTCGCCCACACTCAGCCCGAACTCCTCGAGCGTGTACCGGTGCGCGGGTTTCCTTGCCCCGCTGCGGCTTTCTTCGTGCAGGTCGGCCATCGCACGTTCGGCCTCCGCGGTGAACGGCAGACCGAACCGGTCGTACAGGCCGCCGACGGTGCCGAGCGGATCGGCGACGAAATCTCGGTAGTCCACATCGACGAAACGGGCGGGATCGTGCCGGCGGCGCACCTCGGTGAAATGATCGAAACCTCGTGCCCAGAGGTCGAGCTGGCTGCGCCCGATCGTCTCGCCGACGAACGCGTCGGACCATCCCTCGGTGGCCTGCGCCGCGAGGCTGCACACCGACGGGATCACGGTGCGCGGATCGCGATGGGTGACGACGACGAGCGCGTCCGGATACACCGTGAGCAGTTCGTCCAGTGCGAACAGATGACTGGGATTCTTGAGCACCCACCGCTTGTCGGCGTCCGGCAGTCCGATGAGCTGCAGGTTCCTCCGATGCCGGGCATACGCCGCGGTCCAGTCCTGCTCCGCGAGCCACTGCGAATAGGTGGGCAGGTGGGCGAGGCACTCGTAGGAGATCGAGCGGAACGACTGGCGCAGCAACTGCCAGCATTCCTCGACCTCGGCGGCCGACATGTAGTGCACACCCATGAATTCGGGATGCTCGACGTGGTGCTGCGCGAATCCGGCCTCGATACCGGCGAAGACCGGGTTCTCCGCCCAGGTCTCGCGAGGAGGTCGCGGTTGCGGCATCTCGGTCAGCCACATCTCGAGCCCCTGATGGGCGGGATCCGCGGCGAGCAGGCGATGCAGTGCCGTCGTGCCGGTGCGGGGCAGACCGGTGACGAAGATCGGCCGGGTGATCGGGACGTCGGCGTGCTCGGGACGGGCGGCCCAGGCCGATTCCGACAGCAACCGCGCCACGAGGGCACCGCGCAGGAAGACCCGCGACATCTTGCTGCCGAGCGGGGTGAGCTTCTCGTCCCGCGCATACGATTCGAGCAGGACCTCGAGCCCGTCCCGGTAGTCGTCGTCGCCGAAATCGGTCAGGCCCGTCAAGCGGGTCGCGGAGGCGTGCAGATCCTCGACGGTGCCGACGGTGGTGCGTTCGCTCATGTGCTGTCCCGTTCAGTGGTGGTATTCGCCGCAGTTGACGTCGAGGCATTGGCCGGTGATCGCCGACGCCATCGGCGAGGCCAGGAAGATCACCGCATCCGCGATCTCCTCGGTGGTGGGGAGACGCTTCAGATCGGAGGCGGCGGCGGTGTGCTCGTAGATCTGTTCGACGGTGGTGCCGTACTTTCCGGCCTGGTGTTCGAAGTAGCCCTGCAGGATCGGACCCCAGATGTAGCCCGGCGCAACGGAGTTCACGCGGACTCCCTGCGGTCCGAGTTCGGTCGCCAGGGACTGCGACATCGCCAGCAACGCCGACTTCGCGAGCTTGTAACTGCCATAACGTTCCTGGGAGTGCCGCAGCACCATCGAGTTGATGTTGACCACCGCGCCGGCCGACTCGGCGAGGGCGGGGGTGAACAACTGCGTGAGCCGCAGCGCGCCGAGGACGGTAAGTTCCATGCTGTCCCGGATCTGCTGGAAGTCGGTGCGCGCCAGCGGTTTCATCGACGGAACGGAGAAGGCGTTGTTGACGAGCACGTCGACACACCCGAACTCCGAGACCGCCGTCTCGGCGAGTGCGGCGGCGGACCCGTCGTCGGTGATGTCGGTGGGCACGACCAGTGCTCGACGGCCTGTGCCCTCGATTTCCACCGCAACCTTCTCGAGTCGCTCCCGGGTCCGGGCGGCGAGCACCACGTCGGCGCCGTGTTCGGCGCACCGCAGCGCGAGCGTGCGACCCAGTCCCGGGCCGACACCGGAGATCACGACGACGCGGTCGCGGAGCAGTCCCGTTGCCGCGCTCATCCGAGCATCCGATCGGCGACGCCACGCTGGCGTTCCGCGATGCGCTGCGCCCAGGCCTCGGGGGTGATGCGGTTCGAACGGTGGAAGGGCAGGACCTCGGGGAGCCGGTCGAACGGCACCACCTCGGCGGTCGGACCGTCGGCTGCGGTGAGTCCGCGATCGAGGCGCTGCCAGCGGAACTGCAGGATCCCGCGGCTGCGGCCGAGGGTCTCGACCCAGTTGGTCAGCCCCGGATTGCGGGCCGAGACGACGATCCTGACCATCCCGTCAGGATCGACCTGCGCCTGACTGTTGTTCAAGGAGGTCTGGTGGTGGATGTAATCCAGGGAGATGTACCAGAGACTGCCGATCTGGAAGCCCAGATAGGGCGCGTCGCTCGCCGGGAGGGTCAGGACCATCGCCTCGTCGTCGCCGAGTTCGTAGTGCCCGACGGACGAGTACTGGGTGTCCAGACCGCCGGGGGTGCGGCGCGGTTCGGTGACCGTGTTCACCGGCAGCTTCAGATAGAACCACTCGGGGAACTGCAGCCAGGTCTTCACCCGCGAGACCAGCGCGCGACCGGCACGTTCGTAACGGGTGACCACGTCCTGGTGGGTGGGCTCGGGTGCGGGGGCGCCGAGGCTGTCGAGCCGGTGGATGCTCAGCGTGCCGCGGCGCTGCGTCCAGTCGCTGTAGACCTCGCGGACCACGAGCTGCGAAGAGCCGGGCGCGAGCGGGAAGTAGTTCCGTTCCGGGTCGCGTGGGCCGGGTCCGAACCGCACCTCGAAGGTGCCGTCGTCGGCGATGGTCAACGCGCGGTCGTCGAAGGCCGTGACGTTGCCGGGTACCTCGGCGTCGGTGTAGTTGCCGGCCAGCACCTGGAAGCTGAGATCGCAGGTCGTGCCTCGGCGCCCGGTGACGACATATTCGGCGTCGTCGCGGATCGACGCGCCCCAGTACAGGGTGTCGGGATTGTCGAGGCCCATCTTCGCGTAGGGGCCGGTGCCGGTGACGAAGACCGGGTGGGATCGGCTGTACGCGAAGGTGGCGTGGACGCACGCCGAGATCCCGCCCGCCAGATATCCGTATCCCTCGACGAGGTCCTGTTCGGTGCGGATGTGCGGGGCGGTGGCGACGAGTTTCTCGGCCTCGGCTATCGACGCGGTGAGCGGATCGGTGAGCACTGCGATCTCCTGTGGTCCAAATATGTACCGCTGCGGTAGTCTTCCGTTGCGCCGAGAGTAGAACGTGTTCCAGGGAGGGTCAATGGCTCGTCGCGAGACCGAGACGCTCGGGGAGTCGACTGCCGGGGCGGGAGCCGCCCGCCGGTCGCCACCCACGGAACGCGTCGTGCAGGTCCTCGACCACCTCGTCGCGCGACCCGGTGTCCGGTTCGGACTGTCGGAACTGGCGCGCGAACTCGACCTGAGCAAGCCCACCTGCCTGGGCATCCTCACCGTGCTCGCCGACGCCGGCTATCTGGTCCGCGATCCCGTCGACAAGACCTACGGGCTCGGCCCGGCGCTGATCGTCGCGGGACGCGCCGCCCAGCGCGGCTTCGCGTCCGGGCCGGTCGCGCACCGGCATCTCGCCGCGCTCGCCGAGGAGTTCGGCGTGATGTGCTCCGCGTCGGCGGTCGTCGGCGACCGGATCGCGGTGCTCGACGTCGTCGGTGGACACGGCGCGGCCGCGGCGGCGCGCGTGGGGGAGGTGTACCCCTTCGCGCCCCCGGTAGGGCTGATGTACGTGCTGTGGGACACCGACGAACGCATCGAACAGTGGCTGCGGCGCGAACCGACCCTGCCCGTGACCGTCGACCTCGACGACCTGTGGCGGATCGTCACCGAATGTCGCCGGACGGGTTATCTGGCCGAGCCCCTCACGCCCGGCGGCCGTCGCCTGTACGCGCTCATGGCGGGGGTGGTCTCGCACGACCTCGCGCCCGAGATGCGGGAGATGCTGGCGGAACTCGTGGCCGGCCCCGGCGAGCGCGTGCTGGTGCCCGGTGCCTTCGCCGCGGGGGAGAAGCGGGCGGTCAACCTCGTGGCCGCCCCGGCCTACGATCCCGAGGGCCACCAGTCACTCGTGCTCACGCTGCACCTCGAGCGGGAGGTGGACGCCGCCGGGATCGAGCGGTGCGGTGCCGCGCTCGTGGCGGTCGCGGATGCGATCACCGCCGATCTCGGCGGACGTCGACCGGCGCGCTGACGGACGGTTGCGGGGACCGCCCGTTGACCTGGAATTGAAACTCGTTCTACTGTTGCGGAGTAATCTTCGACCGCGTCGGTACACATATGTACCGCGCCGGGTGAGAGGGGCACGAGTGACCACGGTGCCACCGCAACGACCACCGATCTACGAACTGCCGCTGCTCGGTGCGCTCGAGGCCGAGTCCGTGCACATCTTCCGCGAGGTCGCCGCGACCTTCTCCCGTCCCGTCCTGCTGTTCTCGGGCGGCAAGGACTCCGCGGTGATGCTCCATCTCGCGGCCGAGGCGTTCTGGCCCGCGCCGCTGCCGTTCCCCGTGCTGCACATCGACACCGGACACAACTTCGACGAGGTGATCGACTTCCGCGACCGCACCGTCGAACGGCTGGGGCTGCGGTCGATCGTCGCTTCGGTGCAGGACGACATCGACGCCGGGCGCGCCGTCGAGGACGACGGACCGCACGCGACCCGCAACCGGCTGCAGACCGGAACCCTCCTGCGCGCGTTGAGGGAAGGCGGATTCGACGCCGTCTTCGGGGGCGCCCGCCGCGACGAGGAGAAGGCCCGCGCGAAGGAACGCATCTTCAGTCTGCGCGACGAGTTCGGGCAGTGGGACCCGAAGGCGCAACGACCCGAACTGTGGCAGCTGTACAACGGGCGGCACCGCCGCGGCGAACACATGCGGGTCTTCCCGCTGTCCAACTGGACCGAACTCGACATCTGGCGCTACATCCGCGACGAAGGCGTCGACCTGCCGTCCCTGTACTACGCCCACCGGCGGCCGGTGATCGAACGCGACGGAATGCTGCTCGCACACACCCGTTTTCTCACCATCCTCCCCGGAGAAACCCCGCGCGAGAGCCTCGTCCGGTTCCGCACCGTCGGTGACGCGACGTGCACCGGCTGCGTCGAATCCGCTGCCACCACCGCGGACGAGGTGGTCACCGAGGTCTCCGCCAGCCGGGTCACCGAACGCGGCGCCACGCGGGCGGACGACCGGATCTCCGACGCCGGGATGGAAGACCGCAAGAGGGAAGGATATTTCTGATGTCCCGCCTGCTGCGCATCGCCACCGCCGGCAGCGTCGACGACGGCAAGTCCACGCTCATCGGTCGATTGCTGTTCGACTCGAAGGCCGTCTTCGAGGACCAACTCGAGGCGGTGACCCGCACGAGCCTCGACCGCGGTGCCGACCGCGCCGATCTCGCGCTGCTCACCGACGGCCTGCGCGCCGAACGCGAACAGGGCATCACGATCGACGTCGCCTATCGCTATTTCGCCACGGCGCACAGAACATTCGTCATCGCCGACACTCCCGGTCACGAGCAGTACACGCGCAACATGGTCACCGGGGCGTCCACCGCCGACCTGGCGCTCGTCCTCGTCGACGCCCGCAACGGCATCGTCGAGCAGACCCGCCGGCACGCCTTCCTCGCGTCGCTGCTCGGGGTGCGGCACGTGGTGCTGTGCATCAACAAGATGGATCTGGTGGACTGGTCGCAGAGCCGGTTCGACGAGATCTGCGACGAATTCCGGAATTTCGCGGCCAAGCTCGACATGCCCGACCTCGCCTTCGTTCCCGTCTCCGCGCTGCACGGCGACAACGTCGTCTCCCGCACCGCGAACATGCCGTGGTACGAGGGCACTTCGCTGCTGCACCATCTCGAACAGGTCCACATCGCGTCGGACACCAACCTCATCGACGCGCGACTGCCCGTGCAGTACGTCATCCGCCCGGGCGAGGGCGAGCACCGCGACTTCCGCGGTTACGCGGGAACGGTCGCCGCCGGCGGATTCGCGCCGGGCGACGACGTGGTCGTTCTCCCTTCCGGTTTCGGAACGCGGGTGCGGACGCTGTGGGGGCCGGGCGGAACGGAACTCGAGCACGCCTTCGCCGGTGCGGCGGTGTGCGTCGAACTCGAGGACGACCTCGATGTCGGACGCGGCGACATGCTGTGCCGCCCCAACAACCGTCCGCTCGTCGGCCGCGAGATCGACGCCATGGTGTGCTGGTTCGACGAACGCTCCGCCCTCGACCCGGACGCCTGTTACGCCCTGCTGCACACCACGCGCTCGACCACCGCGCGGGTCGCGCGGCTGGACTACCGTCTCGACGTCAACAGCCTGCACCGCGACGAGGCCGCGACGACGCTCGGTCTCAACGAGATCGGCCGCGTGCAACTGCGGACGCAACAGCCGCTGCTGTTCGATCCCTACCGGCGCAACCGCACCACCGGAAGCTTCGTGCTCGTCGACGAACGCACCGGCAACACCGTCGCGGCCGGAATGATCACCGGTCCGACACTCGCCGACGCGGCGGTGGTCTGGCACTCGGCGGCAGTCTCGCGGGCCGAACGGGGCAGGGCCGGGGCGACGGTGTGGCTCACCGGGCTGTCCGCCTCCGGCAAGTCCACCCTCGCCGTCGAACTCGAACGGCGACTGCTCGCCGAGGGCATCCCCGCCTACCGCCTCGACGGCGACAACCTCCGGCACGGCCTCAACGCCGACCTCGGGTTCGGTCCGGAGGACCGCGCGGAGAACGTCCGCCGCGTCGGTGCGGTCGCCCAGATGATGGCCGACGCCGGACTCGTCGCGATCTGCGCGCTCATCAGTCCCTACCGTCAGGACCGCGACCGCATCCGCCGGCAGCACGAGGAGGCCGGAATCCGCTTCGTCGAGGTCTTCGTCGACACCCCGCTCGCCGACTGCGAGGCCCGCGACCCGAAGGGCATGTACGCGCGGGCACGTGCCGGTGAGATCACCGGTTTCACCGGCGTCGACGATCCCTACGAACCACCGTCCGATCCCGAGCTGGTCGTGCGCCCCCACGACGGCACGCCTGCCGTGCAGGCGGGCCTCGTCGTGGAATTGTTGAGGCCATGACGCACGACAACAGCGACGACGCTCGACCCGCGGCCGAGGGCGACGACGCCCGACTCGCGGCCGAGACGGCTTCCGGCGCAGGTGAACTGCTGCTCACGGTCCGCGCCATCGAATCGGATGCCCTCACCGGGCGCGAGCTGGGCCGGCGCGGCGACCACGCCGCCAACACCTACATCCTCGAACGGCTGGCGACCGCGCGGCCCGGCGACGCGGTGCTCTCGGAGGAATCCGCGGACGATCCGGCCCGGGTCGGCGCCGACCGCGTCTGGATCATCGACCCGCTCGACGGGTCGAAGGAGTACGGAATGCCCGACCACGTCGACTGGGCGGTCCACATCGCGCTCTGGGAGGCAGGACGAGGGCTCACCGCCGCCGCGGTCGCGCAACCGGCGATCGGCGTCGTCCACAGCACCGCAGATCCGGTTCCGGCGCCGCGGCCGGCCCGCCGTCGCCCCCGCATCGTCATCAGCGGGAGCAGGCCGCCCGCCTTCGTCTTCGATCTGGCCCGCGATCTCGGCGCCGACCTGATCCGGATGGGTTCGGCCGGTGCCAAGGCCATGGCGGTGGTCCGCGGGGAGGCCGACGCCTACATCCACGCCGGCGGTCAGTGGGAGTGGGATTCGGCGGCGCCGGTCGCGGTCGCGCGCGCCGCGGGTCTGCACTGCGCCCGGATCGACGGCAGCGAACTCGAATACAACCGGCCGCACCCGTATCTGCCCGACCTCGTGATCTGCCGCGCAGACTGGGCACCGGAGGTGATGTCCGCGCTGGCCGCGCACGCCACCGGGCCGACCGACAGCCCCCGCGCCGCGATGGCACGCGCATACATCCGATCCCTGGTCAGCCACGACGCGTCCCATGTCCGGCTCGCCGAGGACGCCTGGCGGGTCGAGAACGGGGAACGCACCGGTGACAGCGGCATCGAGATCCGCGACCGGCTCGAGAACGGCCCGGAATACCGGCCCATCCGCCGCGTCCGCAACCTGCAGTTCCGCGAATGGCACCACAGTGTCGTCGCGCGGTTCGTCCTGGACATCGCGGCAGGTCCGGGCGCCGAGACGTCGGTTGCGGTGACCGAGCACTTCGACATCCCTGCGGGGGAGATCCGGTCGATCGTCGCGATCATCGAGCCCGTGCAGGGTAATAGTTGAATTCGTTGTTGTAGCTTTCGAACGAAAGTCACCATGATCGAGAGGCATCACCATGGCCGAAGCACGTGACATCGGGGACGGCATCCACGTCGTTCCCGTCCCGGTGGCGGACCTGCCCGTCGGCGACACCCAGGTCTACGTGATGGAATCCCCGCGCGGCGTCGTCCTCGTCGACGTCGGCTGGAACGACGACCGGTCGTGGGCGGCGCTGCAGGACGGTCTGTCCACGGCGGGCCTGTCGGTCACCGACGTCGAGGGCGTGGTGGTCACGCACTTCCATCCCGACCATGTCGGGCTCACCGGGCGTATCCGGGAGGCCTCCGGCTGCTGGGTCGCGATGAACGAGGCCGACTTCGCCCACCTCGAGGTCATGCTCTCCGACGACGACCGCCGTCCCCAGGAAGCCGACCTGCTGCGCCGCGCCGGGGCACCCGAGGACGCGATCGAGGAATCGCTCGCCACCCTCGTACCGGCGGTCGGCCGTCCCGACGCGCTGCCCGACCGCAAACTCGGTGCCGACGAGACGATCCCGCTGACGGGACGAGCCCTGCGCACCGTGCTGACCCCCGGCCACACCGCCGGCCACGCGTGTTTCCTGCTCGAGGAACACGGCGTGCTGTTCAGCGGCGACCACGTCCTCGCGACCACTACCCCGCACGTCGGCGAGTTCGATTTCCCTCTGCCGCAACGCGACGCGCTGGGGGAGTACCTCGACTCGCTGCGCGCGGTCGCCGACCTGCCCGTGCGACGCGCACTGCCCGCGCACCGGCAGCAGATCGACGACCTGCCGCACCGCGTCGGCGAACTGATCGCCCATCACGACCAGCGCCTCGACGGTCTCTACGACGCGTTCGGCGACGAGGAACTCACGCTGTGGGAGGCCACCGCCCGCATGCGCTGGTACCGGCCGTGGGACGAGACCCCCTTGCACGGCAAGCGGATGGCGCTCGCAGAGGGCTCGGCGCACGTCCGGCAACTCATCGAGCGGGGACGGGTCCGTCGCGTGCCCGGTACGGAACCCGCCCGCTTCGCGCGCGTGCAGACCCGATGAGCCCCGACGAGCTGGTCACCGAGTTCTGCCGGCGCTGGGCCGATCCCGACCCTGCCGAACTCGCGGCCTTCTTCGCCGACGACGCCGTCTTCCACAACATCCCGATGGAACCGATCCGCGGCCGCGCGGCCATCGAGGAGTACATCGCGGGCTTCGTGACGTCCTTCGGGGCCATCGACTACCGCATCCACCACCAGGCGGTCTCCGGCAACGTCGTGCTCAACGAACGCACCGATGTGTTCACGATGAACGGCCGGACGATCGAACTGCCCGTCACGGGCGTCTTCGAGATCGTCGACGGGAAGATCGCGGCCTGCCGCGACTACTTCGATCCCACACCCTTCACCACCGGAGCCTGACCGGCCCCTGGGACACCGAAGGCCCCTGGAGCACCTGAAGGCCCCTGGAACGCCGAAGGCCCCGCTTCGTGAGAAGCGGGGCCTTCGTGGTGCCCTCGGCAGGATTCGAACCTGCGACTTCTTGCTCCGGAGGCAAGCGCTCTATCCCCTGAGCTACGAGGGCATCCGGACCACCGGATGACCGGAGGTGCGGGAGTTAGCCTAGCGCATCGAGCGCTCAACTCCACATCGCCAGGTCAGAGCCGGTTTTCGGCCCGGAGTCGCGGTTTCACCCGCGCGGAGGCTCAATTGAGGGGCAGCGGTTCGGCGCCGCGCTCGGCGAGCAGCGACCTCATCAGATCCGATTCGCCCTGCTGCGTCGCGACCATCGTGCCCGCCAGATTGCGCACCGCCGAGGTGCTCGCGTACTGCTCGCCGTACTCCATCATCGGCAGACCACCCTCGTGGTGGCGCAACATCAGCTGGAGGAAGAGCACGTCCAGTTCGGGTCCGCGCGCGGCCCGGAGATTCGCGAGATCCTCGGAGGTCGCCATCCCCGGCATCAGGTGCGAGCTGTCCGAATTCTCGGACTCGGTGGTCGCGCCGTGAGCACCGTGGCTGTGACCCGTCTCCGTCTCGGTCATCCATTCCATGTACTCGCCCGTCGGCAGCGCCGGCTGTCCCCACAGCGACAACCAGCCCTGCATCTGACCGATCTGGTTCTGCTGGGTGGTGAGGATGTCGTACGCGATGTTGCGGATCCGATCGTCCTCCGAATTGGAGACCGCCACGGCGGCCATCTCGACGCCCTGGTCGTGGTGCACGATCATGTCCTGCGCGAATCCGACGTCCACCGAGCCGGCCTCCGGCGCCGCCTGCGCGGAGTCCTCGAAGGGGATCCGGGACAGGAACCCCGCGAGGAAACCGACGGCGACCGCGGCGACGGTGAGCAGCACCAACAGCAGCCGGTTGTGCCCACCGCGCTCGGGGGTGGAGATGTCCGAGGTGGTCTCGCTCATCGTCAGCTCCCGGCCGGTGCCTGCTGCATGTCGCCGGCGGTCTCCGCGTTCATCGGCACCGCGTCGGGGCCGGGCTCGGAGGCGTCGAAGGCCGGCGGGTTCGCCGGATCGAACGAACCGGGGATCGTCGAGCAGCTCGCCCCCACCTCGGGGTAGGTGTACTGGTTCAGGCGCAGCGCGCTGATGAACTGGTCGATGCGTTCGTCGTCGACGCTGTCGACCTTGAGCTGGTGACCCCACGACTGCAGCGCGATCGGGGCGTCGAGGCCCGGGTAGGGCGACATCAGCGTGTAGGTGCGGCCGTCGACCTTCTGACGCAGCGTGTCGACCGCGGCGTCGTCGAGCAGATCGGGGTTGTAGGCCACCCACACGGCGCCGTGCTCGAGGGAGTGGACCATGTTCTCGGTCCGGACCGGCTGCTCGTAGACCGTGCCGGTGCAGGTCGCCCAGACGGAGTCGTGGGGGCCACCGAAGGGCGGCGACTGGTCGTACGCGACGCGCTGGCCCGGCGCGACGTGCACACCGGCCGGATACTCGATCTTCAGCACGCCCTCGATGTCGTCCGACGGGTCCTGGTTGGACTCCGACGGCGTCCACGCCGACATCTCCTGCTGGTTCTGGTACTTCGGGATCAGGCTCACAGCGATCACGGCGACCAGCACGACGACGAGGCCCACGCCGCCGATTGTCAACCACGGGATCTGACGCTGCGCGGGGACCCCGCGAGCGCCGCCGCTCTTCTTCTTGGCGGCCTGAATGGCCTTCGACGACTTGGCTCCGGTCTTCTTGTTACCGGAGCCGCCACTAACCGAACCGCTGGGCATCGCTGTGTGCTCTTTCGACGGGTGGACAGGCGGACGCGCGCCCATCGGGCGCACAAACACCCACAACTCTACGGGCGTGCTCTCGCGCGGTGCCCGGAGCTGCCGGTAGGGGGAGCGTCGGCGCCGCGATCGACCAGCCAATAGGATGGACACCTGTGACTCCCTCCGACCTTGCTCAGCTGCTCCGCGGAACCGCCGCCGGTGTCCTCACCGACCGTGGTCTCGACGCGTCCGTTCTTCCCGAGACCCTCACCGTCGAGCGCCCGCGCAATCCGGAGCACGGCGACTACGCGACCAACGTCGCGATGCAGGTCGCGAAGAAGGTCGGCGTCAATCCCCGCGAACTCGCCACCTGGCTCGCCGAGGCCCTGACCGCCGCCGACGGCATCGACTCCGCCGATGTCGCGGGACCCGGCTTCCTCAACATCCGGCTCGCCGCCGACGCCCAGGGAGCGATCGTGGCGAAGGTGCTCGCCGAGGGCGCCGCCTACGGCAACGGCAGCGACCTTGCGAACACGAGGATCAACCTCGAGTTCGTCTCAGCCAACCCCACCGGCCCGATCCACCTCGGTGGTACCCGCTGGGCCGCGGTCGGCGACGCGCTCGGCCGCATCCTCACCGCTCAGGGCGGCGAGGTCACCCGCGAGTACTACTTCAACGACCACGGCGCGCAGATCGACCGCTTCACCCGGTCGCTCATCGCCTCCGCGCTCGGACAGCCCGCCCCCGAGGACGGCTACGCCGGCGCGTACATCGTCGACATCGCCTCCTCCGTGCTCGAGCAGCGCCCCGATGCCCTCGAACTCCCCGAGGCCGAGCGGCACGAGACCTTCCGCTCCATCGGCGTGGACCTGATGTTCGCGCACATCAAGAGCACCCTCCACGAGTTCGGTGTCGACTTCGACGTGTACTTCCACGAGAACTCCCTCTTCGAGAGCGGAGCGGTCGACAAGGCCGTCGAGACCCTCAAGGCGTCGGGCAATCTGTACTTCGACGACGGCGCCTGGTGGCTCAAGAGCACCGACTACGGCGACGACAAGGACCGCGTCGTCATCAAGTCCGACGGCAACGCCGCCTACATCGCCGGCGACATCGCCTACTTCCAGGACAAGCGCTCGCGCGGCTTCGACCTGTGCATCTACATGCTCGGGGCCGACCACCACGGCTACATCGCGCGCCTCAAGGCCGCCGCGGCGGCCTTCGGCGACGACCCCGACACCGTCGAGGTGATGATCGGCCAGATGGTCAACCTCGTCCGCGGTGGCGAGGCCGTGAAGATGAGCAAGCGGGCCGGCACCGTCATCACCCTCGACGACCTCGTCGAGGCGATCGGCGTCGACGCCGCGCGCTACTCGCTCGTGCGGTCCTCGGTGGACCAGAGCATCGACATCGACCTCGAACTGTGGGCCAGCACCACGAACGAGAACCCGGTCTACTACGTGCAGTACGCCCACGCGCGGCTGTCGTCGATCGCGCGCAACGCCGCCGATCTCGGCCTGACCACCGAGGGCGCCGACTTCGCGCTGCTCACCCACGAGCGCGAGGGCGACCTGATCCGCACCCTCGGCGAGTACCCCCGGGTGCTCGCGAAGGCGGCCGAACTGCGCGAACCGCACCGCGTCGCCCGGTACCTCGAGGAACTCGCGGGCACCTACCACCGCTTCTACGACGCCTGCCGGATCCTCCCGCAGGGCGACGAGGAGGCCGGCCCGCTGCACACCGCGCGACTCGCGTTGTGTGCGGCTGCACGTCAGGTCCTCGCCAACGGCCTCGGCCTGCTCGGCGTCAGCGCCCCGGAGCGGATGTGAACGCGCATCCGGCGGGACCGCGCCACGCCCAGATCCCGCACGCCCCGAACCTGCCCGAACGACCCACCGACGCCGCGGCGCTCAACGCGCTCGCTCCGCACGTGTGGCCGCGCAACGCGTCGCGCGGCGAGGACGGCGTCATGAGCATCGCCGGCATCCCGGTGACCGAGCTCGCCGAGAAGTACGGCACCCCGCTGTTCGTCGTCGACGAGGACGACTTCCGCTCCCGCTGCCGGGAGATCGCGGAGGCCTTCGGTCCGTCGGCGAAGGTGCACTACGCGTCGAAGGCGTTCCTGTGCAGCGAGATCGCGCGGTGGGTCCATCAGGAAGGGCTCTCGCTCGACGTCTCGTCCGGTGGTGAGCTCGCCGTGGCCCTGCACGCCGGCTTCCCCGCCGGGAAGATCGCGATGCACGGCAACAACAAGTCCGTCCGCGAACTGCAGGCCGCCGTGACCGCCGGGGTCGGGCACATCGTGCTCGACTCGCTCGCCGAGATCGACCGGCTCGACGCGGTCGCCGATGAGGCCGGTGTCGTCCAGGACGTGCTCATCCGCGTGACCGTGGGCGTCGAGGCCCACACCCACGAGTTCATCTCCACCGCGCACGAGGACCAGAAGTTCGGGCTCTCGCTCGCCGGCGGCAACGCCATGCAGGCCGTGCGCCGCGTCTTCGCGGCCGACAACCTGCGCCTCGTCGGTCTGCACAGCCACATCGGTTCGCAGATCTTCGACGTCGACGGCTTCGAACTGGCCGCCCACCGCGTCATCGGCCTGCTGCGCGACATCGTCGCCGAGTTCGGTGTCGACAAGACCTCGCAGATGAACATCGTCGATCTCGGCGGTGGCCTCGGCATCTCGTACGTGCCGAGCGACGACCCGCCGCCGGTCGCCGATCTCGCGGCGAAGCTCAACGACATCGTCCGCACCGAGTCCGCGCTCGCGGGGCTGCCGGCCCCGACCCTCGCGGTCGAACCCGGCCGCGCCATCGCCGGACCGGGCACGGTGACGCTCTACGAGGTGGGAACCCTCAAGGACGTCGAGGTCGGTTCCGGGCACGTCCGCCGCTACATCAGTGTCGACGGCGGCATGAGCGACAACATCCGCACGTCGCTGTACCAGGCGGAGTACGAGTCGCGCCTCGTCTCCCGCGTGAGCGACGCCGAGCCGGTGGTCTCGCGTGTCGTCGGCAAGCACTGCGAGAGCGGCGACATCGTCATCCGCGACGCCTGGATGCCCGCCGACGTCGCAGCCGGTGATTTACTGGCGGTCGCGGCGACGGGTGCATACTGCTACTCGATGTCGAGCAGGTACAACCTGCTGCCTCGCCCCGCCGTCGTGGCGGTCAAGGACGGTGTCTCGCGCGTTCTGCTGCGCCGCGAGACCCTCGAAGATCTGCTCAACTTGGAGGTTTCGGAGTGACCAGTGCAACGGCGACCGATGCTTCGGGCCGGCGTCCGGTGGGTGTGGCGGTTCTCGGGCACGGCACCGTCGGTGCCGAGGTCGCGCGGATCATCCGCGAGGACGCCGCCGATCTCGAGGCGCGCATCGGTGCCCCCCTCGAGCTGCGGGGGGTCGCCGTGCGCGACGCCTCCCGCGACCGGGGTCTTCCCGCGGAGCTGGTCACGACGAACGCCGAGGCGCTGATCCGCCGCGACGACGTCGACATCGTCGTCGAACTCATCGGTGGCATCGAACTGCCCCGCAAGCTCGTGCGCACGGCGCTCGACGCCGGCAAGTCCGTCGTCACCGCCAACAAGGCACTGCTCGCCGCCTACACCGGCGAACTGGCCGAGGTGGCCGAGGCCCGCAACGTCGACCTCTACTTCGAGGCGTCCGTGGCCGGTGCGATCCCGGTGATCCGTCCGCTGACCCAGTCGCTCGCGGGCGACAAGGTCAACCGGGTCGTCGGCATCGTCAACGGCACCACGAACTACATCCTCTCGGCCATGGACGAGACGGGCGCCGACTACGGCGAGACGCTCGCCGAGGCGGGCCGCCTCGGATACGCCGAGGCCGATCCCACCGCCGACGTCGAAGGCTTCGACGCGGCCTCGAAGGCGGCGATCCTCGCGTCGATCGCCTTCCACACCCGCGTGACGGCAGCCGACGTCTACCGCGAGGGCATCTCGTCGATCACCGCCGCCGACCTCACCTCGGCGCGCGCGCTCAACTGCACGATCAAGCTGCTCGCGTTGTGCGAGCGCGTCCCGTCCGCCGACGGCAAGGACCGCGTGTCCGCCCGGGTCTACCCGGCGCTCGTGCCCCGCGAGCATCCGCTGGCCTCGGTCAACGGCGCGTTCAACGCCGTCGTCGTCGAAGCGGAGTCCTCGGGCCGGCTCATGTTCTACGGCCAGGGTGCCGGTGGCGCCCCCACCGCCTCCGCCGTGATGGGCGACCTCGTGATGGCCGCCCGCAACCGGGTGCAGGGAGGTCGTGGTCCGCGTGAGTCGAAGTACGCGCAGTTGGAGATCGCGCCCATGAGCGACATCCTCACCCGCTACTACGTCAATCTGAAGGTCGCCGACCGCGCCGGCGTGCTCTCCGCGGTGGCCGCCGAGTTCGCCACGCGGGGCGTGAGCATCGCAGCGGTCCGTCAGGAAGGCGCCGGCGACGCTGCCCGTCTGGTGGTACTCACCCATCAGGCCACCGACCGTGCGCTGGCGGATACCGTCGCAGCGCTCGACAAACTCGAATCCGTGATCGCTGTGACCAGCGTCCTGAGACTGGAGGGATCCGCCGAATGAGCGCGGCCGAGAAGAACACCACCCCCGTGCACACGCCGTGGCCGGGCCTGATCGAGGCGTACCGTTCGCGCCTGCCGATCGGTGACGACTGGAAGACGGTCACGCTGCGCGAGGGTGGCACGCCGCTGCTCCCGGCTCCGCGTCTGTCGGAGATCACCGGCTGCGAGGTCCACGTCAAGGTCGAGGGTCTCAACCCCACCGGCTCGTTCAAGGACCGCGGTATGACCATGGCGGTCACCGAGGCCCTCGCGACCGGCAAGCAGGCCGTGCTGTGCGCCTCCACCGGCAACACCTCCGCGTCGGCCGCCGCCTACGCCGCCCGCGCCGGTATCGGCTGCGCGGTGCTCGTGCCGCAGGGCAAGATCGCGATGGGCAAGCTCGCCCAGGCCGTCATGCACGGCGCGAAGATCGTCCAGGTCGAGGGCAACTTCGACGACTGCCTCGAGCTCGCCCGCAAGACCACCGCGGAGTTCTCCACCATCGGTCTGGTCAACTCGGTGAACCCGGTGCGCATCGAGGGCCAGAAGACCGCGGCCTTCGAGATCGTCGACGCGCTCGGCGATGCTCCGGACGTGCACATCCTGCCCGTCGGCAACGCCGGCAACATCACGGCCTACTGGAAGGGCTACAGCGAGTACGCGGCCGACGGCCTCAGCACTCGCCGCCCGCGCATGCTCGGCGTCCAGGCGGCCGGTGCGGCACCGCTCGTCCTCGGCCATCCCGTGAAGGATCCCGAGACCATCGCGACCGCCATCCGCATCGGTGCCCCCGCATCGTGGAACGGCGCAGTGGCCGCCAAGGAGGAGTCGAACGGCGCGTTCCGCGCGGCGACCGACGAGGAGATCCTCGAGGCGTACCGGCTGCTCGCGAAGTCCGAGTCGATCTTCGTCGAGCCGGCTTCGGCCGCATCCATCGCCGGTCTGCTCGCCGCGAGCAAGGAAGGCTGGCTCGAGCGCGGCCTCAAGGTCGTGTGCACCGTGACCGGCAACGGTCTCAAGGACCCCGATACTGCCCTGCGCGACGTGCCCGTGGTCGAGCCCATCCCGGTCGACCCGGTCGCGGTCGCCTCCGCGCTCGAGTTGGCCTGAGTTGACCGCCACGCCTTCCTCCGTTGGGAATCAGGACATGACGCAGACGTTGCCCGTGGGGCTTTCGGTGACGGCACGGGTTCCCGCCTCGAGCGCGAATCTCGGCCCCGGCTTCGACTGCCTGGGTCTCGCCCTCGGTCTGTACGACGAGATCACCGTCACGACAACGGCTTCCGGGCTCGACGTGAAGGTGGAGGGGGAAGGCGCCCAGGAGGTTCCGTGGGGACCCTCGCACCTCGTGGTCCGTGCCGTCGAGCGCGGGCTCGAGGCCGCCGGTGTGTGGGCGGACGGACTGGACGTCGTGTGCCACAACGTCATCCCGCACTCGCGTGGCCTGGGATCCTCCGCCTCGGCGGCGGTGGGAGGGCTGGCGGCGGCCAACGGGCTCGTCCGCAAGATCGCTCCCGAGCGCGTCCTCGACGACGAGCAGCTCGTGCAGCTCGCCTCCGAGTTCGAGGGCCATCCCGACAACGCCTCCGCGAGCGTTCTCGGTGGGGCAGTGGTGTCGTGGACCGAGGCCGAAGTCGACTCCGAGCAACGGACCTACCGCGCGGTGAACCTGCGTGTGCACCCGGACATCAAGGCATACGCCTTCGTCCCGTCGGTCCGTTCGTCCACGGCCCACACCCGGGGCCTGCTGCCCGAACTCGTCCCGCACCGGGACGCGGCGTTCAACGTCAGCCGGGCGGCTCTCGCGGTGGTCGCGCTCACCGAGCGACCCGAGCTGCTGATGCCGGCGACGCAGGATCTGCTCCACCAGGCCCAGCGGGCTCCCGCACTGCCGCTCACCACCAAATGGGTGGCCGCACTGCGCGAGGCGGGCATCCCCGCCATTGTCTCGGGTGCCGGGCCGACGGTGCTCGCGCTCACGACCTCCGCGCTGCCCGACGAACTGCGGGCCGCCGCCGAGGCCGACGAACTGACGGTGCTCGACCTCGAGATCGCCGAGGGCGTCCAGGTCGACTGAGACCGACACGCGGTGCCGGGTGGGGGGTCGACGGGTGGTGCAACACACACGTCCCATCCGGCACGGCGATTCTTGCTCTACGTACAGATCGTCGCTATTCTGTGGGGTGTCCGCACGTCGTGCGTATCAGTCGCCGGATTCTCCAGGGCAATCACTCCAGCTCCATCGGGGCGTCGAGCCTGGATCGATCCTCACCTGCTCCCGGATCCGGGAGGGGGACAGACCGCACCTACCGGATTTCGGTGTGGTGGCGGACGTGCCGACCGTTCGTTTTCCCTGAACTCGTACGGCAAATCCCAGCTCAGTGGACGAACTGATCTGCGGGACGAACCCTCTGCTGCGCATGGAGCGAGCGAGGGAAGGAAGGATCTCCGTGACAGATACGGACCTGATCACTACACCTGCTCTCGACATTCCCGAGGCCGGTAGCCGGACGACCACGCGCGGTCGCCGCGGAGCAGGCCTTTCGGGCATGGTGCTTGCCGAGTTGCGGACTCTTGCCGCCGAGCTCGGGATCAAGGGCACCTCCGGGATGCGCAAGGGTGATCTCATCGCTGCGATCAAGGAGAAGCAGGGAGGCGGCGCCGCCGCACCTGCCGAGCAGCCTGCAGCCAAGACGGCTGCCTCCGAGAAGACGGAAGCAGCAGCGAAGACCGAGACGGCCGACAAGCCCGAGGGAGCGCCCTCGCGTGGCACCCGCGGTCGCCGTGGCCGTGCCGCCGCCGACGAGACCGCCGCGCCCGAGCAGAAGGCCGACGCCGAGCCGGCCCAGCAGAAGGCCGACGTGAAGTCCGGCGACGAGGGCTCGCAGGAGAAGCCGCAGGGCGGCCAGACCCCCAGCGGCGACAACGAATCCGACGGTAACCGCCGCGGCCGTGGCCGTCGCGGACGCCGCGGTGGCGACAACGCCGACCAGCACCAGCAGGCCGAGGGCGCCGACGCGTCCGAGGACGGTCGCCAGGATCGCGACTCGCAGCGCGAGAAGAGCCAGGATCGCGACTCGCAGCGCGAGCGTGGCCAGGACCGCAACTCCGGCGACGGCTCCTCGCGCCGCGACCGCAACCAGAGCGACCGTAACCAGGGTGATCGCAACCAGGACGCCGGCGATCGCGACGGCGGTAATCAGGGTCCGCGCCAGGGCCAGGACAACCGTGGGGGAGACGACGAGGAAGGCGGCCGCGGCCGCCGGGGTCGGCGCTTCCGTGAGCGTCGTCGTGGACGCGACCGCGGCGAGAGCGGTTCGGACTCGCGCGAGCCCGAGATCCGCGAGGACGACGTCCTGCAGCCGGTCGCCGGCATCCTCGACGTCCTCGACAACTACGCGTTCGTCCGCACCTCCGGCTACCTCGCCGGCCCGAACGACGTGTACGTCTCGATGAACATGGTGCGCAAGAACGGCCTGCGCCGCGGCGACGCCATCACCGGCGCCGTGCGGGTCCCCCGCGAGGGTGAGCAGGGCAACCAGCGTCAGAAGTTCAACCCGCTGGTCCGCCTCGACACCGTCAACGGCCGCGAGGTCGACTCGGCCAAGCGCCGCCCCGAGTTCAACAAGCTCACGCCGCTGTACCCCAACCAGCGACTGCGCCTCGAGACCCAGCCGAACATCCTCACCACACGCGTGATCGACCTGGTCATGCCGATCGGCAAGGGTCAGCGTGCACTCATCGTGTCGCCGCCGAAGGCCGGTAAGACCACCGTCCTCCAGGACATCGCCAACGCGATCGCCGTCAACAACCCCGAGTGCTACCTGATGGTCGTGCTCGTCGACGAGCGTCCCGAAGAGGTCACCGACATGCAGCGTTCGGTGAAGGGCGAGGTCATCGCCTCGACCTTCGACCGGCCGCCGTCGGATCACACCTCGGTCGCCGAGCTCGCCATCGAGCGTGCGAAGCGTCTCGTGGAGATGGGCCAGGACGTCGTGGTGCTCCTCGACTCCATCACCCGTCTCGGCCGCGCGTACAACAACTCGTCGCCGGCATCCGGACGCATCCTCTCCGGTGGTGTCGACTCGACCGCGCTGTACCCGCCGAAGCGTTTCCTCGGTGCTGCCCGCAACATCGAGAACGGCGGATCGCTCACGATCATCGCCACCGCGATGGTCGAGACCGGTTCCACCGGCGACACGGTGATCTTCGAGGAGTTCAAGGGCACGGGTAACGCCGAGCTCAAGCTCGACCGGAAGATCGCCGAGCGGCGCGTGTTCCCGGCGGTCGACGTCAACCCGTCCGGTACACGCAAGGACGAACTGCTCATGAGCCCCGACGAGTTCGCCGTGGTGCACAAGCTCCGCCGCGTGCTCTCGGGCCTCGATTCGCACCAGGCGATCGACCTGCTCATCGACCGGCTCAAGAAGTCCAAGACGAACATCGAGTTCCTCATGAATGTGGCGAAGACCGCACCGGGGGCACTCGACGACTGACGTCGGCGCCCCGGGGAATTTCTTCCCGGGGCCCTACGTTTGGCATAATCGACAGGCTCAGTCCGGCTCCGGTTCACGTCTTCGATCCGCGAAGGCGACCCGGCGGCCATGAAAGGGACACCATGAAGGCAGGAATCCACCCCAACTACGTGACGACGACCGTCGTCTGCGGTTGCGGTAACACGTTCGAGACGCGCAGCACCAAGGAGTCGGGACGTATCAACGTCGAAGTCTGCTCCAACTGCCACCCGTTCTACACCGGCAAGCAGAAGATCCTCGACACCGGTGGACGCGTCGCGCGCTTCGAGGCTCGCTACGGCAAGCGTGCGCCGAAGAAGGCCGCTTCCGACAGCTAGCTGTCACGCCGACGCCCGGTACTGCCCTCGTGCAGGCCGGGCGTCGGCTTTTTCATTGCAAGACCGAAACCAGAGCGGAGCACACTCATGGCGGGGCAGACCAAGCCGTCGGCCATCGACGACATCCTGGCCGAACACGCGGGTCTGGAGCAGCAGTTGTCCGACCCGTCGCTGCACGACGATCCTGCGGCAGCGCGTCGGGTGGGCAAGCGGTTCGCAGAGCTCGCCCCCGTGATGTCGACCTACAACGCTCTGAAGCAGGCACGCGAGGATCTCGAGGCGGCGCGCGAACTCGCCGCCGACGACTCGTCGTTCGCGTCCGAGGTCGACGACCTCGAAGGGCAGGTCGCCGAGCTCGACCGCTCGCTCACCGACCTGCTCGCTCCGCGCGACCCGCACGACGGCGACGACGTGGTCCTCGAGGTGAAGTCCGGTGAGGGCGGGGAGGAATCCGCCCTGTTCGCCGGCGATCTCACCCGGATGTACACGCGCTACGCCGAACGTGCCGGTTGGCGCGTCGAGGTTCTCGGTGCCACCTACTCCGATCTCGGCGGTTACAAGGACGTCACGCTGTCGATCAAGTCGCGGACCGACGTGCGCGACGGCGTGTGGTCCCGTCTGAAGTTCGAGGGCGGCGTGCACCGCGTTCAGCGTGTGCCCGTCACCGAGTCGCAGGGACGCGTGCACACCTCCGCGGCCGGCGTCTTCGTCTACCCGGAGCCCGACGAGGTCGAGCAGGTGCAGATCGACGAGAGCGACCTGCGCATCGACGTCTACCGGTCGTCCGGCAAGGGCGGTCAGGGCGTCAACACCACCGACTCGGCCGTGCGCATCACGCACCTTCCCACCGGCATCGTGGTGACCTGCCAGAACGAACGTTCCCAGCTGCAGAACAAGGCCCGCGCGATGCAGGTCCTCGCGGCGCGCCTGCAGGCGGCGGCCGAAGAGGCGGCCGAGGCCGAGGCATCGGCGGGTCGCGCCAGCCAGGTCCGTACCGTCGACCGGTCGGAGCGCATCCGCACCTACAACTTCCCCGAGAACCGGATCACCGATCACCGCATCGGCTTCAAGTCCCACAATCTCGACGCGGTGCTCGACGGCGAACTCGACGCGCTGCTCGACGCCCTGGGCGCTGCAGACAGAGAAGCCCGGCTCGCGGCGGAGTAACCGCGAACCGGGCCCTGACAGGGGAGCGGGGCTCTACTCCACTGTCACTCCACCGTCGGGTCGGTGTCCTCGTCCTCGTCGGGTGCCGGCGCCGGCGGAACGTTCGTGAGATCGACGCCCGGCAGCAGGAAGCAACCCTGGCCGTCGGCGTTCTGATGGGCGCCCCAGACTGCGCTGACCACGAGTCCGTCACCGGTCTGGAGGGCGATCGCGGGCTCGTCGCCCTCGGCCGCTTGCGGAAGAACGCCGCCACCGAGCTGCAGCGTCCTCAGGTTCACCCAGTTGATCTGGCCTCCGCCGCTGCCTTCCTGCTCGATCTCGTACTCGATCCCCGCAGGCGCCGCGTCCTCCTCGGCGAGGGCGGTCTCCGTGTCGACCACGCCGATACCCGCCGGGCATCCGATCGGGATCGGCTGGAAGTCGATGGGCTCGGCACTCGCAAGAGCAGGGGCCGCGAATGCGGTCGCACCCGCAGCGGCAAGAACGGTGATTCCACGCACAGTCCGCGTCTTCATGGAGCAATCCCTTTCTGTCGATGAAACCGACCGGAAGGTATCGGTCCTCGTTCGGGTGCCCACCCCGCCGTGCCGTCAATCACGTTGTCGGAAACATCCTCGATGTCCGGTTCGGGTGTTCTGCGTGCAATGCGAGGGCTACCTCGGCGTAGTGCAGGTACGAGGTCGTGGCACGCTGTAAGGCGTGAGCCGTCAACCTCTGCGCCTGGCCATCATCGAAGCGGCATCGGTCCTCGAGGAAGCCGGAGTCCCGAGTCCTCGGGTCGACGCCGAACTTCTCGCAGCGCACCTGCTCGGCATCGAGCGCGGGCGACTCGGTCTGGTCCCGCTCGTCGATGCCACGACCATCGACGCCTACCGCTCGATGGTCGAACAGCGGGCGAAGCGGATTCCTCTGCAGTACATCACCGGCACCTCGCCGATGGGGGAGATCGACCTGGCAGTGGGGCCGGGGGTGTTCGTCCCGCGGCCCGAGACGGAACTGCTGCTCGGGTGGGCGCTGGCCTTCCTCGAACGCCACGGCAGCCGCAACCCGGTCGTCCTCGACCTGTGCACCGGATCCGGCGCGCTGGCCCTGGCGATTGCGCATGCGCGTCCCGACGCCGAGGTCCACGCCGTCGAACTCGAGGCGAAGGCCCTCGCCTGGGCGCGTCGGAACGCCGAGACGCGCGCGGAGGAAGGGGACACCCCGATCCGGCTGTACCAGGGCGATGTCACCGACCGCATGCTGCTCACCAACCTCGAAGGCAGCGTCGATCTGGTGGTCGCCAACCCGCCCTACATCCCGGAAGGGGCCGACCTCGAACCCGAGGTGATCGAACACGATCCGCACTCGGCGCTCTTCGGGGGAGCGGACGGACTGTCCGTCATCCGGCCGATGGTCTCCAACATTGCGCGGTGGTTGCGGATCGGGGGAGCGGCAGCGGTCGAGCACGACGACACGCACAGCCTGCTGGTCGCCGAACTGTTCGAGCAGCGTCGGGTGTTCGGCGACGTCGTGCGGCACCCCGACCTCGCCGGGAAGGCCCGCTTCGTGACCGCGCACCGTGTTCCCACGGCGGTGGAAGCCGACCGCATGAAGTCGGTACGGTCTGCGGCGGACGGCTGACGGGCAGGACCCGTCCGGTGCCGAGTGCGGCCGAAGTGGAAGGATGAGCGCGTGAGCACCGTGTACGACTGCAACAACGAAGCTTCGCGCGCCGCCGGACTCAACGCGGCGCGTGGCGCACTCAAGGCCGGACGACTCGTCGTCGTACCCACCGACACGGTGTACGGCATCGCTGCCGACGCCTTCGACTCCGACGCGGTGACGGCGCTCCTGCGCGCGAAGGGCCGCGGCCGCGACATGCCGGTGCCGGTCCTCGTCGGCTCCTGGACGACCATCGACGGTCTCGTCGCCTCTGTGCGTCCCGAGGCACGGGAGTTGATCCGCGCGTTCTGGCCGGGCGGGCTCAGCCTCGTGGTGCACCAGGCGCCGTCCCTGGCCTGGGACCTCGGCGACACCCGCGGCACCGTCATGCTCCGCATGCCGCTGCACCCCGTCATCCTGGAACTGCTGCGCGAGGTCGGTCCGCTCGCGGTCTCCAGCGCCAATGTCTCCGGCCGGCCCCCTGCCACGAACGTCACCGAGGCGCGCGAGCAACTCGGAGCATCGGCGAGTGTCTATCTCGACGGTGGCCCGGCGGAGCACGGAGTCGCATCGACGATCGTCGACCTCACGGGCGACCGCCCGCGCATCCTGCGCGAAGGCGCGGTGACGGCCGAAGCACTCGCGGAGGTGCTCGGCGACGATCCCGAGCGCCTTCGGTCCGGCGGGGAGTAGCGGCGGAGGAACGGAGCACGTGACTGCAGCCGACACCACCGCCGTACTGCTCGCCCAGGCCGGGCGTGGCGCCGGCGTTCCCATCCGGGAGCTTCTCCTCGTCCTGCTCACCGCCGCGGTGGTGACCTTCCTCGCGACCGGTGTGGTGCGGATCCTCGCGCTGAAGTTCGGAGCGGTCGCCGTTCCTCGCGACCGCGACGTGCACGTGACCCCGACCCCCCGGATGGGTGGGGTCGGCATGTACATCGGCCTCGTCGCGGGAATTGTCTTCGCTCAGCAATTGCCTGCTCTGACAAGGGGTTTCGAATACACCCCGGATATGGGGGCGGCGCTCGTCGCGGCCTCGATCATCGTCGTCGTCGGCATCGTCGACGACCGGTGGGGACTCGATGCGCTCACCAAGTTCGTCGGCCAGGTCACCGCGGCCGGCGTGCTCGTGGTCATGGGCGTGAGCTGGATCGTCATCTACGACCCGTTCAGTGCCTCGACACTCGTGCTCGACCAGCTCCAGGGCGGTCTCATCACCGTCGCCGTCGCCGCGGTGACGATCAACGCGATGAACTTCGTCGACGGGCTCGACGGACTGGCGGCCGGACTGGGGCTCATCGCCGCACTCGCGATCTGCGCGTTCTCCGTGGGTCTGCTGCTCGATCAGGGCGGCGACGTCTCCGCCTACCCCCCGGCCCTCATGGCCGCGGCCCTCGCCGGCGCCTGCCTCGGCTTCCTGCCGCACAACTTCCAGCCCGCCAGGATCTTCATGGGCGACTCCGGGTCGATGCTCATCGGTCTCATGCTCGCCGCGATCTCCACGAGCGCCTCGGGCCTCATCCCGCTCAGCGCCTACGGTTCGCGCGACCTGCTCGGTCTGCTCTCACCGCTGATCCTGGTCGGTGCCGTGATGTTCATCCCGATCCTCGACCTGCTCCTCGCGATCGTGCGGCGCACCCGGGCCGGCGTCAGCCCGTTCAGCCCCGACAAGATGCACCTCCACCACCGCCTGCTGCAGATCGGGCACTCGCACCGTCGCGTGGTGCTGCTGCTCTACCTGTGGGTCGGCATCCTGGCCTTCGGAGCCGTCGGTTCCTCGCTGCTCGACCGGCGGGCGGTGGTATTGATCCTCGCGGGTGGTCTCGTGTTCGCCCTCGTGGTGACCGCCGTGCCGTCGCTGCGGCGGCACGACGAGTCGGGGGAGACGCCGCCGGAGCACTCCCGAGAGGTCGGTTAGGCTCGGATATCGTGACGAACCCGGATCATCTCGAACCCGACCACGGTCTGCCCTCGCTGCCCGACCCGATCGCGCCGATGCGTGCGGCCGTGCGGTACGGCGCCCTCGGTCTTCTCGCGCTCGCCGTCGTGGCCTCGGTGATCTCGGTGCTCGTCGCCGGGATGCCCGGCCTGTGGGGTGCACTCATCGGAGCGGCCGTCGGCGGAGGGTTCATCCTCTTCACTGCACTCGGCGTTCTCCTGACGTCGAAGATGCCGGCGATGACCGCCGGAGCCGTACTTCTCGGCACCTGGCTGCTGAAGCTGATCCTCGCCATCGTCGTGATGGGTTCGCTCGACTCGCTCGACTTCTACAACCGCAACGCGCTCGTCCTCACCATCGTGTTCGCCCTGGTCATCGTTCTGGGAGCCGAGACCTACGGGGTGCTCTCGCAGCGCGCCCTGTACGTCGATCCCCAGACGTCCTCCGGATCCGACAACGACGATCGGTAGTAGTACCGCTTGTCCATAACCCCCCACGTAGGAACCCACCTACGCACTGTCGTAGAGCAGTTGGTAGGGTGAGTTCTACGAAAGTGACGCTGCCCGCATCGGGTTCGAAGAGGGTGCGCAGTTGTGACTTCGTAGGCGGTCGTGTTCAAATGGCCGCCGAGTCGACGAGAGTCGCCGACACCGGCAGGAAGCGGGACCGTTCACGCGGTTCGGACCACTGGCGAATACGCGAGCCGACCTGGTCGACTTCTGGATCGTCAATGTCCGATCGAACCGCAGACGGCATGCCTGCGGCCGACTACGGGAGAGAGCGCTGAGCGTCACCACCTTGGCAGCCGGAGAATTCCACGCGCCGTCACTAGCTGATTTTTTCCCACCGGCAGTCCTGTTCGAAGGCACCCCCTTCGAGATGGACCGGCTGATGCTCATCCGCGTCGCCGTCGCCCTGATCGTCGCGCTGTTCTTCTTCTTCGCGCTGCGGAGTCCGAAGATCGTGCCGCGGGGCGTGCAGAACGTCGCCGAGATCATGCTCGACTTCGTCCGGATCCATATCGCCGAGGACATCCTCGGTAAGGAACAGGGACGCCGGTTCCTCCCGGTGATCGTCACCATCTTCTTCCTGGTGGTCGGTCTGAACCTGACATCGGTCATCCCGTTCCTCAACATCTCGTCCAACGCACGAATCGGTATGCCGATCGTGCTCGCGGCACTCGCCTACATCGTCTTCAACTATGTGGGCATCAAGAAGTACGGATTCTTCCGCTACGTCAAGAGCAGCATCGTCATCCCGAACCTGCCGCCCGCTCTCCACGTGCTGGTGATCCCGATCGAGTTCGTCTCGACGTTCATTCTGCGGCCGTTCACGCTGACCATTCGTCTCATGGCCAACATGCTGGCCGGTCACATCATGCTCGTGCTGTTCTTCAGTGCCACGCAGTTCTTCTTCTTCGATTCCGACGGCTTCATGAAGGTGTTCGGCATCGGTTCTCTCATCGGCGGAATCGCGTTCACCTTCTTCGAGCTCCTGGTGATCGTCCTGCAGGCCTACATCTTCGCGCTGCTCACCGCGGTGTACATCGACCTGGCCCTGCACGCCGAAGAGCACTAGCTCGACGAACGGCACGACCCACATCTACACAAAGACTGACTCGGTTGCCGACTCCCGGGGCCGAGCCACAAGAAAGGGAATGGAACACCAATGAGCGTTGCGCTTCAGGCAGCAGACGTCCTCGCCCAGGAGACCACGATCTCGGGTGCAGGCGCCATCGGCTACGGCCTCGCCGCCATCGGCCCCGGCATCGGCATCGGCATCGTCGTCGGCAAGGCGATCGAGGGCATGGCTCGTCAGCCCGAGATGGCCGGCCAGCTGCGCACCACGATGTTCCTCGGTATCGCATTCACCGAGGCCCTCGCGCTGATCGGCATCGTCGCCGGCTTCATCTTCTGATCCGACGATCACAATGGCTGACAGCATCCTGATCCTCGCGGCAGAGGAAGGGGAGACTCCCAATCCTCTTCTCCCCGCGACATACGACATCGTCTGGTCGCTGGTCGCCCTGATCCTCGTCGGATTCGTCTTCTGGAAGTTCGTGCTTCCGATGTTCCAGAAGGTGCTCGACGAGCGTTCGGAGCTGATCGAAGGCGGCATCAAGAAGGCAGAGGAAGCTCAGGCGGAGGCTGCGGCCGCGCTCGAGCAGTACCGTAGCCAGCTCGCCGAGGCCCGCACCGAGGCGGCGCAGATCCGTGAAGAGGCCCGTGCACAGGGCCAGCAGATCATCGCCGACATGAAGGCGCAGGCCCAGGAGGAGAGCGACCGTATCGTCGCCGCCGGTCACAACCAGCTGCAGGCCCAGCGCCAGCAGATCGTGGCCGAGCTGCGTAGCGATCTCGGACGCAGCTCCGTGGATCTCGCCGAGAAGATCCTCGGCGAAGCGCTCGCGGACGACGTGAAGCGTGCCGGCTCGATCGATCGGTTCCTCGACGAACTCGACTCCCTCAGCGCTGACTCTGCATCCGGAAAGTGAGCACCATGTACGCAGCAAGCCGTGAGGCACTCGCTCATACGCGTTCCGCGTTGCAGTCCGCCCTGGGCTCGGGTGCCGCGACTGCCGCTGCGGCTCAGGCCGGTTCCGAACTCTTCTCGGTGGTCGAGGCGCTCGACAGCCAGCGGGCCCTCCGGACCGCGCTGGCCGACGCCTCGGCCCCGGCTGCCGTTCGCGAGCGGCTGGCCGAGCAGGTCTTCGGCGGCAAGGTTTCGGCCCAGACCCTCGCGACCGTCAAGGCCGCAGCGGGGCAGGACTGGTCGGCACAGTCCGACCTGACCGGCTCGCTCGTCCAGCTCGGCCGTGAGGCACTGCTGAAGGCGGCGGCGGACCAGGACCAGCTCGACACTGTCGAGGACGAACTGTTCCGCCTCGGTCGCATCGTGGCCGGCGACCCCGAACTCGAGCAGACGCTCTCGGATCGCAGCACCCCGGCTTCGGCCAAGCGTGATCTGCTGACGCGCCTGCTGTACGGCAAGGTCACCGCGGTCACCGAGGCGCTGGCGGTCCACGCGGTCGGTCGGCTGAGCACGTCGCCGGCCGAGACGTTCGACGAGTTGTCGGCGCTCGCCGCGGCCCAGCGGGACCGTGCCGTCGCGCACGTCCGCAGCGCGGCACCGCTCGATGCGAAGCAGGAGGAGCGGCTCACCGCGACCCTGACCCGCATCTACGGGAAGCCTGTGACGGTGCACGTCGAGGTCGATCCCGAGCTTCTCAGTGGATTGGTCGTCCGGGTGGGCGACGAGGTCATCGACGGTAGTGCCGCGGGTCGACTCGCTGCAGTGCGCAAGAGCCTCACGTAGTCCACTACCGAACACACACATAGATCTTTTCGAAGACCAGATACCGAGAGCAGGAAGAACATGGCGGAGCTGACGATCTCCTCCGACGAGATCCGTAGCGCGATTGACAATTACACCGCGAGCTACTCCCCGGAGGCCTCCCGCGAGGAGGTCGGCGTGGTCGTCGACACCAGTGACGGCATCGCGCACATCAGCGGTCTGCCGTCGGCGATGGCGAACGAGCTGCTGGAGTTCCCCGGTGGCGTCCTCGGTGTGGCCCTCAACCTCGAGGCCACCGAGATCGGTGCCGTTATCCTGGGCGACTTCCAGACCATCGAGGAAGGCCAGGAAGTCAAGCGGACCGGCGACGTTCTGTCGGTGCCGGTGAGCGACAACTTCCTCGGCCGCGTCGTGAACCCGCTCGGTCAGCCGATCGACGGCCTCGGCGACATCGAAGCCGATGAGACCCGCGCCCTCGAGTTGCAGGCCGCGACCGTGCTGGAGCGCCAGCCGGTCGAGGAGCCGCTGCAGACGGGCATCAAGGCCATCGACGCGATGACCCCGATCGGCCGCGGCCAGCGTCAGCTCGTGATCGGCGACCGCAAGACGGGTAAGACCGCGGTCTGCATCGACGCGATCCTGAACCAGAAGGCGAACTGGGAGACCGGCGACCCGAAGCAGCAGGTCCGCTGCATCTACGTCGCGATCGGCCAGAAGGGCTCGACCATCGCGGGTGTCAAGCAGGCACTCGAGGAGAACGGCGCGATGGAGTACACCACCATCGTCGCGGCTCCGGCCTCCGACTCCGCCGGCTTCAAGTGGCTCGCCCCCTACACCGGTTCGGCCCTCGGCCAGCACTGGATGTACCAGGGCAAGCACGTCCTGATCGTGTTCGACGACCTGACCAAGCAGGCCGAGGCCTACCGCGCCATCTCGCTGCTGCTGCGTCGTCCGCCGGGCCGCGAGGCATACCCCGGCGACGTCTTCTACCTGCACTCGCGTCTGCTGGAGCGCTCCGCCAAGCTCTCCGACGAGCTCGGTGGCGGCTCGCTGACGGCCCTGCCGATCATCGAGACCAAGGCGAACGACGTGTCGGCCTACATCCCGACCAACGTCATCTCCATCACCGACGGCCAGGTCTTCCTCGAGTCCGACCTGTTCAACAAGGGTGTCCGCCCCGCCATCAACGTCGGTATCTCGGTTTCCCGAGTCGGTGGCGCCGCCCAGACCAAGGGCATGAAGAAGGTCTCCGGTTCGCTGCGTCTCGAGCTTGCGCAGTTCCGTGAGCTCGAAGGCTTCGCCGCCTTCGCCTCCGACCTCGACGCCGCATCGAAGGCTCAGCTCGAGCGCGGTCAGCGTCTCGTCGAGCTCCTCAAGCAGGACCAGTACGCGCCCATCGCGGTCGAGGACCAGATCGTGTCGATCTACCTCGCCGGCGAAGGTGTCTTCGACTCGGTTCCGGTCGAGGACGTGCGTCGCTTCGAGGCCGAGCTCCTCGAGGATCTGCACCGCAACGCCGCAGGCGTCTACGAGCAGATCGCCGGTGGCAAGGCCCTGTCCGACGAGTCGATCGAGGCTCTCACCGCCGCGACCGCCAAGTTCAAGGAGGGCTTCATCGCCTCCGACGGCAGCCGTGTCGTGAACGAGGCAGAGGCCGAGGCCCTCGGTGCCGACGAGGTCCAGCAGGAGCAGGTCTCCGTCAAGCGCACCACCGTTCGCAAGTGAGCGGGGAGTCCATGACCCAGCGTCCAGTGAAGGGAGTGTGATCGACGAATGGCGAACTTGCGCGAACTGCGCTCGCGGATCAAGTCGGTCAACTCGACCAAGAAGATCACCAAGGCGCAGGAACTGATCGCGACGTCGCGTATCACGAAGGCCCAGGCCCGAGTGGCAGCGTCGAAGCCGTACGCCGAGGAGATCACCAAGGTGCTCTCCGAGCTGGCGAGTGCGTCGGCCTCGTTGGATCACCCCCTGCTCAACGAGCGCGAGAACCCCAAGCGTGCCGCAGTGCTGGTCGTGACCAGCGACCGCGGTATGGCCGGCGGTTACAACTCCAACGTCCTCAAGGAAGCCGAGGAGCTGCGTCAGCTGCTCCTCAGCGAGGGCAAGGAGCCTGTGCTGTACGTGATGGGCGGCAAGGGCCTCGGCTACTACACGTTCCGTGAGCGTGAAGTGGCCGCTGCCTGGACGGGCTTCTCGCAGGACCCCCGTTACACGGACGCCGCGAAGGCGAGCCGTCACCTGGTCGAGCTGTTCATGGCGGGTTCGGGCACCGAGGTGCCCGCCCCGAACGGCGAGGGCACCATCGAGGGCGTCGACGAACTGCACATCGTCTACACCCGCTTCGTGTCGATGCTGACCCAGACCCCCCAGGTTCGCAGGATGGCTCCGCTCGAGGTGAGCATCACCGAGGACGAGATCGACCTCGGCGAGGACATGCTCACCGACGGACGCCGCGCTACGGACACCGAGGGACCGCAGGCCGTGTACAACTTCGAGCCGGAGGCCGGAGTTCTGCTCGAGGCTCTCCTGCCGAAGTACATCAGCACGCGCATCTACGCGTCGCTGCTGGACGCGGCGGCCTCCGAGTCGGCAGCCCGTCGTACCGCCATGAAGGCCGCGACGGACAACGCGACGGAACTGGTGAACACCCTCAGCCGTCAGGCGAACCAGGCCCGCCAGGCCCAGATCACCCAGGAAATCAGCGAGATCGTCGGCGGTGCCGGTGCGCTCGCCTCGAGTGCAGGAAGTGACTGAACCACAATGACCGCAGCAGTAACCGACAACAACGCCGGTGCGGCGTCGGCCCTTGCCGGGCGCGTCGTCCGCGTCATCGGCGCCGTCGTCGACGTGGAATTCCCGCGTGGCGCCGTGCCCGAGCTGTTCAACGCCCTGCACGCAGAGGTCACTCTGCCGTCCGTGGCGAAGACCCTGACCCTCGAGGTCGCGCAGCACCTGGGTGACAACCTGGTCCGCACGATCTCGATGCAGCCCACCGACGGCCTGGTGCGTGGCGCCCCCGTCAGCGACACCGGCAAGCCGATCTCGGTTCCCGTCGGCGACGTCGTCAAGGGCCACGTGTTCAACGCGCTGGGCGACTGCCTCGACGCGCCGGGCACCGGCCGCGACGGCGAGCAGTGGGGCATCCACCGCAAGCCCCCGGCCTTCGACCAGCTCGAGGGCAAAACCGAGATCCTCGAGACCGGCATCAAGGTCATCGACCTGCTGACCCCGTACGTGAAGGGCGGCAAGATCGGTCTGTTCGGTGGTGCCGGTGTCGGCAAGACCGTTCTGATCCAGGAGATGATCACCCGTATCGCGCGTGAGTTCTCCGGTACGTCGGTGTTCGCCGGCGTCGGTGAGCGCACCCGTGAGGGCACCGACCTCCACCTCGAGATGGAAGAGATGGGCGTCCTCCAGGACACCGCCCTCGTCTTCGGCCAGATGGACGAGCCGCCGGGCACGCGTATGCGCGTCGCTCTGTCGGCCCTGACGATGGCGGAGTACTTCCGCGACGTCCAGGGACAGGACGTGCTCCTGTTCATCGACAACATCTTCCGCTTCACGCAGGCCGGCTCGGAGGTTTCGACCCTCCTCGGCCGTATGCCGTCGGCCGTGGGTTACCAGCCCACGCTGGCAGACGAGATGGGTGAGCTCCAGGAGCGCATCACCTCGACGCGTGGCCGTTCGATCACCTCGCTGCAGGCGATCTACGTGCCCGCCGACGACTACACCGACCCCGCGCCGGCCACGACGTTCGCTCACCTCGATGCGACCACCGAGCTCTCGCGTCCGATCTCGCAGATGGGTATCTACCCCGCTGTGGACCCGCTGACGTCGACCTCGCGAATCCTCGAGCCGGGCATCGTCGGTGCCGACCACTTCCGGGTGGCCAACGAGGTCAAGCGCATCCTGCAGAAGTACAAGGAACTGCAGGACATCATCGCCATCCTCGGTATGGACGAGCTCTCCGAAGAGGACAAGGTCACGGTCGCCCGTGCCCGTCGTCTCCAGAAGTTCCTCGGCCAGAACTTCATCGTCGCCGAGAAGTTCACGGGTCAGCCGGGTTCGGTCGTGCCGCTCGCCGACACCATCGAGGCCTTCGACCGCGTGTGCAAGGGCGAGTTCGACCACCTGCCCGAGCAGGCGTTCAACAGCTGCGGTGGACTCGACGACGTCGAGGCTGCAGCCAAGAAGATCGCCGGAAAGTAGGCCACCGTGGCTGAGATGAGCGTGGACATCGTTGCCGTCGAGGAGCGTGTGTGGTCCGGATCGGCGACTCTCGTCACCGCCCAGACCACCGAGGGCGAGATCGGCATCATGCCCGGTCACGAGCCCGTGCTCGGCCAGCTCGTCGAGGGTGGCGTCGTGTCCGTCAGGACCGCGGACGGTGAGCGGATCGTCATGGCCGTCCATGGCGGATTCCTCTCGGTGACCGCGACGACGGTGACGGTGCTCGCCGAAGCCGCCGACCGCGTGGAGGACATCGACGTCGAGGCAGCCAAGTCGACTCTGAACGATGCAGATCGTGACGAGTCGGAGATCGCAGCGGCCCGCGGCCGCCTGCGGGCTGTCGAACGAGCTTGATCGTCGAAACAACGAGAAGCCGCGACGGAGCCGACGAGCAGTGTCACTTGGATTTCTGATTCTCAATATCCTTGTGGTGCTGCTCGCGGTCTCCGTCGCGGCTTTGTTGTACCGTCTCTTCACCTTGCGCGGCGGGGGTACCGCCGCCATCCTGCGAGTGATGCCTCAGAACGAGGGTTCCGGCTGGAGGCACGGAATCGTTCGGTACGGCGACAACACACTCGCTTTCTTCAAGCTTTCGAGCCTTCGGCCCGGACCCGACGTACGCCTGACCCGTCAGGGCATCGATGTGCGTTCGCGGCGCAAGCCGGAAGGCAGTGAATTCGACATCATGACCGAGGACATCGTGATCCTCGATGTGATCGACCGCGACAACTCGTACGAGATCGCGCTCGACAGCGGCGCTTTGATGGCCTTCATGTCCTGGGTCGAATCCAGGCCGGACGGCCGGTCGCAGCGCCGCCGCCCCGTCTAGAGGGACTTCCTCACGCGCCCGCTCCCGGCTTCCACAGCACGTCGCCGTCCGGGTTCGCGATCCGGCACAGGATGAAGAGCAGATCCGAGAGCCGGTTCAGGTACTTCGCCGGCAGGACGTTCGTATCGTCCGGAGCCGCGTCCACCGCCGCCCACGCCGACCGTTCCGCACGCCGTGCGACCGTCCTGGCGGTGTGCAGCAGAGCAGCCCCCGGCGTACCGCCCGGAAGAATGAACGAGTTGAGCGGTTCCAGCTCCTCGTTGAACTCGTCGCACCAGCCCTCGAGCCGGTCGATGTACTGCTGGGTGATCCGCAGCGGCGGGTACTTCGGGTTCTCGACCACGGGCGTCGACAGATCAGCGCCGGCATCGAAGAGATCGTTCTGGATCTGACGGAGTACCAGGACGAGCCGTTCCGAGAGTGCTCCCAGTGCGAGCGCCACACCGATTGCGGCGTTGGTCTCGTCGCAGTCGGCGTAGGCGACCAGACGAGGGTCGTTCTTCGAGACGCGCGAGAAGTCGCTGAGTCCCGTCGTTCCGTCGTCTCCGGTGCGCGTATAGATCCGTGTCAGGTGGACTGCCATGAGCGTCACGGTACCGGCTCTGCTCTTCCCACGGACACGCCCGTTACGCTGTGTCGTTGTGAGTGAACGCTTTCTTGTCACAGGTGGGAACCGCCTTTCCGGCGACGTCGTCGTCGGGGGTGCCAAGAACAGCGTCCTCAAGTTGATGGCCGCGGCACTGCTCGCCGAGGGCACCACCACGATCACCAACTGCCCCGACATCCTCGACGTGCCCTTGATGGCCGATGTCCTGCGTGGACTCGGATGCGAGGTCGAACTCGAAGGCGACGCCGTACGCATCACGACGCCTGCCGAACCCGAGTACCGCGCCGACTTCGCGGCCGTGCGGCAGTTCCGGGCGTCGGTCTGCGTACTCGGCCCGCTGGTTGCACGCTGCCGCAAGGCGATCGTGGCGCTACCCGGAGGCGACGCCATCGGCTCCCGTCCGCTCGACATGCACCAGGCAGGTCTGCGACTGCTCGGCGCCCATTCGTCGATCGAGCACGGATGCGTCGTCGCGGAAGCGGACGATCTGCACGGTGCCACCATCCGTCTGGCGTTCCCTTCGGTGGGAGCGACGGAGAACATCCTCATGGCCGCGGTCCTCGCCAAGGGTGACACGACCATCGACAACGCAGCCCGCGAACCCGAGATCGTCGACCTGTGCAACATGCTCGTCCGCATGGGGGCACGGATCACCGGTGCGGGCAGTACGACGCTGCGGGTCTCGGGAGTCTCGTCCCTCCGTCCCACCGAGCACCGGTGCATCGGCGACCGGATCGTTGCGGCGACGTGGGGGATCGCAGCAGTGATGACGCGGGGCGATATCGCCGTCCGCGGCGTCAATCCGAAGCACCTCGCGTTGGTGCTGGACAAGTTGCGCAGTGCCGGCGCCGAGGTCCTGCCGTTGGCCGACGGATTCCACGTCGTGCAGAAGGACCGGCCCCGTGCCGTCAACTTCGCGACGCTGCCGTATCCGGGATTCCCTACCGACCTGCAGCCCATGGCCATCGGTCTCGCGGCCATCGCCGACGGGACGTCGATGATCACCGAGAACGTCTTCGAAGCACGGTTCCGGTTCGTCGAGGAGATGGTGCGTCTCGGTGCGGACGCCCGCACCGACGGCCATCACGCGGTTGTGCGGGGAGTCGAGCAGTTGTCGAGTGCTCCCGTGTGGGCATCGGACATCCGTGCGGGCGCAGGTCTGGTGCTCGCCGGCCTGTGTGCGGACGGGGTCACGGAAGTGCACGACGTCTACCACATCGACCGTGGTTATCCGCGGTTCGTCGAGATCCTCCAGGAGCTCGGCGGAACCATCGAGCGGGTGGGTGTCGAGGAAGGCCGACTCCTGTCGCACTAGGGAGAAATCCCTGGTCGGGACCTGTGTCCGGCGTCACCGGTGGCGATTTCGGTTCGGTCGGCGCCTTTCGGGGACATCCACCTGGGCTTTCCTCGAGGGCTACCCCTCTGACCAGGCGATTTGGCAGGCTGTTGATCCTCGCGTAACTTATTCCAGGTCAGAGCGACACGGACACCGACCCGGGCCGAGAGGAACGGGACAACGAGGTTGGACGAAGGCGCCTGAACTTGGTTACGAGCCCCCGATTCTTCTGGTAAGGTCGGTGGCCCCGGAGGTCGAAGAGACCTCCTGATGAACAGTCACCCCGGAGTGAGCGAACCGGAAGGTTCGGGATCGATGGTGTGTGCGTGTTCTTTGAGAACTCAACAGTGTGCCGATGAATGTCAGTGCCAAATAATATTTGGTGCGGCCATCGAATTTGTTCGGTGGTTGTTGCTGGACATCGCATTCTTCCGTCTGCGGTGATCCAGTGTTTGAGCTAGTTTGAGTTTGTATGCTAGTGATTTGACTCTTGTGTCTTTGACTGATTACCTCGCTTCGGTGGGGAATCTTGAGTCTTCAACGGAGAGTTTGATCCTGGCTCAGGACGAACGCTGGCGGCGTGCTTAACACATGCAAGTCGAACGATGAAGCCCAGCTTGCTGGGTGGATTAGTGGCGAACGGGTGAGTAACACGTGGGTGATCTGCCCTGCACTCTGGGATAAGCCTGGGAAACTGGGTCTAATACCGGATATGACCTCGGGATGCATGTCCTGGGGTGGAAAGTTTTTCGGTGCAGGATGAGCCCGCGGCCTATCAGCTTGTTGGTGGGGTAATGGCCTACCAAGGCGACGACGGGTAGCCGGCCTGAGAGGGCGACCGGCCACACTGGGACTGAGACACGGCCCAGACTCCTACGGGAGGCAGCAGTGGGGAATATTGCACAATGGGCGCAAGCCTGATGCAGCGACGCCGCGTGAGGGATGACGGCCTTCGGGTTGTAAACCTCTTTCACCCATGACGAAGCGCAAGTGACGGTAGTGGGAGAAGAAGCACCGGCCAACTACGTGCCAGCAGCCGCGGTAATACGTAGGGTGCGAGCGTTGTCCGGAATTACTGGGCGTAAAGAGCTCGTAGGCGGTTTGTCGCGTCGTCTGTGAAATCCCGCAGCTCAACTGCGGGCTTGCAGGCGATACGGGCAGACTCGAGTACTGCAGGGGAGACTGGAATTCCTGGTGTAGCGGTGAAATGCGCAGATATCAGGAGGAACACCGGTGGCGAAGGCGGGTCTCTGGGCAGTAACTGACGCTGAGGAGCGAAAGCGTGGGTAGCGAACAGGATTAGATACCCTGGTAGTCCACGCCGTAAACGGTGGGCGCTAGGTGTGGGTTTCCTTCCACGGGATCCGTGCCGTAGCCAACGCATTAAGCGCCCCGCCTGGGGAGTACGGCCGCAAGGCTAAAACTCAAAGGAATTGACGGGGGCCCGCACAAGCGGCGGAGCATGTGGATTAATTCGATGCAACGCGAAGAACCTTACCTGGGTTTGACATGTACCGGACGACTGCAGAGATGTGGTTTCCCTTGTGGCCGGTAGACAGGTGGTGCATGGCTGTCGTCAGCTCGTGTCGTGAGATGTTGGGTTAAGTCCCGCAACGAGCGCAACCCTTGTCCTGTGTTGCCAGCACGTGATGGTGGGGACTCGCAGGAGACTGCCGGGGTCAACTCGGAGGAAGGTGGGGACGACGTCAAGTCATCATGCCCCTTATGTCCAGGGCTTCACACATGCTACAATGGTCGGTACAGAGGGCTGCGATACCGTGAGGTGGAGCGAATCCCTTAAAGCCGGTCTCAGTTCGGATCGGGGTCTGCAACTCGACCCCGTGAAGTCGGAGTCGCTAGTAATCGCAGATCAGCAACGCTGCGGTGAATACGTTCCCGGGCCTTGTACACACCGCCCGTCACGTCATGAAAGTCGGTAACACCCGAAGCCGGTGGCCTAACCCCTTGTGGGAGGGAGCCGTCGAAGGTGGGATCGGCGATTGGGACGAAGTCGTAACAAGGTAGCCGTACCGGAAGGTGCGGCTGGATCACCTCCTTTCTAAGGAGCAACTCCTGTCTCGGACCAGCACAGTGGTGTTGGGGGAGCAGGCAGAGGCCGATTGTCCCCGATCGTGGGACACGGTTGCTCATGGGTGGAACGCTGACAATCGCTCTCCAGCACGGATTCTTCACAGGAAGAATTCGGGGAGCTATATCGGTGCACTGTTGGGTCCTGAGAGAACACGCGATGTGTTTGATCAGCGACGATGATCCGCGAAACAAGAAAATCAGTTTTCTTGCGGTAGGGGTTGTTGTGTGTTGTTTGAGAACTGCACAGTGGACGCGAGCATCTTTGTTGTAAGTGTTTATGAGCGTACGGTGGATGCCTTGGCACCAGGAGCCGATGAAGGACGTGGGAGGCTGCGATATGCCTCGGGGAGCTGTCAACCGAGCTGTGATCCGAGGATTTCCGAATGGGGAAACCCAGCACGAGTGATGTCGTGTTACCCGCATCTGAATATATAGGGTGTGTGGAGGGAACGTGGGGAAGTGAAACATCTCAGTACCCACAGGAAGAGAAAACAACATGTGATTCCGTGAGTAGTGGCGAGCGAAAGCGGATGAGGCTAAACCGAGTACATGTGATACCTGGCAGGGGTTGTGTATTCGGGGTTGTGGGGTTCGTTGTGTCGGCGCTGCCATGCCGGCCGACAGTGAGAAATCGTCGTGTTAGTCGAAGTGGTCTGGAACGGCCTGTCGTAGAGGGTGAGAATCCCGTAGACGAAAACACGGCGACTGTCGATGCGAATACCCGAGTAGCACCGGGCCCGTGAAATCCGGTGTGAATCTGTCGGGACCACCCGATAAGCCTGAATACTCCCTGGTGACCGATAGCGGACTAGTACCGTGAGGGAAAGGTGAAAAGTACCCCGGGAGGGGAGTGAAATAGTACCTGAAACCGTGCGCTTACAATCCGTCAGAGCCTTCGAGTGACTTGTCACTGGGGGTGATGGCGTGCCTTTTGAAGAATGAGCCTGCGAGTTAGTGGCATGTCGCGAGGTTAACCCGTGTGGGGTAGTCGTAGCGAAAGCGAGTCCGAATAGGGCGTGTGTAGTGGCATGTTCTAGACCCGAAGCGGAGTGATCTACCCATGGCCAGGGTGAAGCGATGGTAAGACGTCGTGGAGGCCCGAACCCACTTAGGTTGAAAACTGAGGGGATGAGTTGTGGGTAGGGGTGAAAGGCCAATCAAACTCCGTGATAGCTGGTTCTCCCCGAAATGCATTTAGGTGCAGCGTCGCGTGTTTCTCACCGGAGGTAGAGCTACTGGATGGTCTAGGGGGCCCACAAGCTTACCGAAATCAGCCAAACTCCGAATGCCGGTGAGTGAGAGCGCGGCAGTGAGACTGCGGGGGATAAGCTTCGTAGTCGAGAGGGAAACAGCCCAGATCGCCGGCTAAGGCCCCTAAGCGTGTACTAAGTGGAAAAGGATGTGGGATCGCTGAGACAACCAGGAGGTTGGCTTAGAAGCAGCCACCCTTGAAAGAGTGCGTAATAGCTCACTGGTCAAGTGGTTCTGCGCCGACAATGTAGCGGGGCTCAAGTACACCGCCGAAGCCGCGGCACTCACACAACACCCCGGAAGGGTTACGACTTTTCCGGCAGTGGTGTGGGTGGGTAGGGGAGCGTCGTGCAGCCGTAGAAGCGCCGGAGTGATCCAGGTGTGGAGGCTGCGCGAGTGAGAATGCAGGCATGAGTAGCGAAAGACGAGTGAGAAACTCGTCCGCCGGATGACCAAGGGTTCCTGGGCCAGGTTAATCCGCCCAGGGTGAGTCGGGACCTAAGGCGAGGCCGACAGGCGTAGTCGATGGACAACGGGTTGATATTCCCGTACCCGTGTATCCGCGCCCAATGGCGAATCAGTTGTGCTAACCGTCCAAAAGTCTCCACTGTTCCTTCGGGAACTGTGGGGATGGCTGCACGGGACCCTGATTGTAGTAGTCAAGCGATGGGGTGACGCAGGAAGGTAGCTGGGCCAGGTGATGGAATACCTGGTGTAAGCCGGTAGGGCGTGACATAGGCAAATCCGTGTCACATACAGCCTGAGAGGTGATGCGTACCCGTTGAGGGGAATTCAGTGATCCTATGCTGCCGAGAAAAGCCTCTAGTGAGTTGGTACACGGCCCGTACCCCAAACCGACACAGGTGGTCAGGTAGAGAATACCGAGGCGATCGAGAGAACTGTGGTTAAGGAACTCGGCAAAATGCCCCCGTAACTTCGGGAGAAGGGGGACCACGCTCGGTGACCGGACTTGCTCCGTGAGCTGGGGGTGGTCGCAGAGACCAGAGAGAAGCGACTGTTTACTAAAAACACAGGTCCGTGCGAAGTCGTAAGACGATGTATACGGACTGACGCCTGCCCGGTGCTGGAAGGTTAAGAGGACCGGTTAGCCATTTCGGTGGCGAAGCTGAGAATTTAAGCCCCAGTAAACGGCGGTGGTAACTATAACCATCCTAAGGTAGCGAAATTCCTTGTCGGGTAAGTTCCGACCTGCACGAATGGCGTAACGACTTCTCTGCTGTCTCGACCACAGACTCGGCGAAATTGCATTACGAGTAAAGATGCTCGTTACGCGCGGCAGGACGAAAAGACCCCGGGACCTTCACTATAGCTTGGTATTGGTGTTCGGTTCGGTTTGTGTAGGATAGGTGGGAGACTGTGAAGCTCATACGCCAGTATGGGTGGAGTCGTTGTTGAAATACCACTCTGATCGTATTGGACCTCTAACCTCGGACCATGATCTGGTTCAGGGACAGTGCCTGGTGGGTAGTTTAACTGGGGCGGTTGCCTCCCAAAATGTAACGGAGGCGCCCAAAGGTTCCCTCAGCCTGGTTGGCAATCAGGTGTCGAGTGCAAGTGCACAAGGGAGCTTGACTGTGAGACTGACAGGTCGAGCAGGGACGAAAGTCGGGACTAGTGATCCGGCACCGGCATGTGGAAGCGGTGTCGCTCAACGGATAAAAGGTACCCCGGGGATAACAGGCTGATCTTCCCCAAGAGTCCATATCGACGGGATGGTTTGGCACCTCGATGTCGGCTCGTCGCATCCTGGGGCTGGAGTAGGTCCCAAGGGTTGGGCTGTTCGCCCATTAAAGCGGCACGCGAGCTGGGTTTAGAACGTCGTGAGACAGTTCGGTCTCTATCCGCCGCGCGCGTTAGAAACTTGAGGAAGGCTGTCCCTAGTACGAGAGGACCGGGACGGACGAACCTCTGGTGTGCCAGTTGTCCCGCCAGGGGCATGGCTGGTTGGCTACGTTCGGAAGGGATAACCGCTGAAAGCATCTAAGCGGGAAGCCTGTTCCAAGATGAGGTTTCTCACCCCCTCGAGGGGGTAAGGCCCCCGGCAGACCACCGGGTTGATAGGCCGGAACTGGAAGCCCAGCAATGGGTGGAGGTGACCGGTACTAATAGGCCGAGGACTTACCACGAAGATGTTACGCGTCCACTGTGCGGTATCTGAAACAACACACACATCAGATATCGGGAATCCCCCTGCGGGAGAACCGAATCCGATGCGTGGAATATTGTTTCATAGAGTTACGGCGGCCATAGCGACAGGGAAACGCCCGGTCCCATTCCGAACCCGGAAGCTAAGCCTGTCTGCGCCGATGGTACTGCACTCGACAGGGTGTGGGAGAGTAGGACACCGCCGAACACCCGTTCCGAAAGGGGACCCACATTGTGGGTCCCCTTTCGTGTTCTCCGGGTCCTCTTCAGACGTGTCGGAGGATCCCACCCCACGGAAAGTCCTTACGCTCCAAAAGGATTTCGGGTACGGTGTGCCCGCTCCGATCGCCGGCACCCAACGGATCACGACCTCGTAACAAACACGCTCTGTTCCAGGCTATGCCCACTTATGTCGGTAACGTCCGCTCATGCACGATCGCACGGTTCGTGTGGGTTCGGCGTGTGAGCGCCTGTCGGGGGCGTTCTCGTCGACGACGAGGAGGGGCGAGACGATGACGAATCGATCGACTACGGGTACCGCCGGCAGGTTCACGGCGGTGATCGCGGGACTGGGACTCATCGGCGCGGCCGTCACAGGATGCACGAGCGTCGACACCGACACCGAGGGCTCGACCCTCGAACGACTCCAGCAGGAAGGCACCGTCACCGTCGGGTTCGCCGGCGAGGCACCCTACAGCTTCATGCAGGACGGCGAACTCACCGGGGCCACCGTCGCTCTGCACCGCGAGATCTTCAAGAACCTCGGCATCGACAACGTCGAAGGTGTGGCCACCGACTTCGGTGCGCTCATCCCCGGCCTGCAGGCCGGACGATTCGACGTCGTCAGCGCCGGCATGTCGATCCTCCCGCAGCGTTGCGAACAGGCACTGTTCAGCGAGCCGGAGTTCAACTACACCACCGCACTCATGGTCCCGCAGGGCAATCCGGAACAACTCGCCGACATGCAGTCGATCGCCGAGAGTGGCGTCCGGATGGCGGTCATGACCGGCGCGATCGAAGCGGACTACGCCTCTGCGCTCGGTATCGACGCGATGCAGGTGGCGTCTCCCCAGGACGGGATGGATGCGGTCGTCAACGGACGCGCCGACGTCTTCGCGCTGACGGGTATCTCCCTGAACTGGATGAAGCAGAACAACGAGGGTGCGCCCGTCGACGTCACCGAGTCGTTCGTCGCGGAGATCGACGGGGTGCCTCAGGTGGGCGCCGGCGGAACGGTCTTCCGCAAGGAGGACACCGAACTGCGCGACGCCTACAACGAGGAACTCGCGAAGATCACGTCCGATCCGCAGAAGTACCTGTCGATCGTCGGCGAGTTCGGGTTCACGGAGGCGGAGATGCCCGATCCGGGGCTGACGACCGAGATGCTCTGCGAGGGCGTTTCCTGATCCCGGCTGCGTCGTAATGGATTTCGGTTCCAAGATCGAACTGCTGTGGAACTCCCTTCCGCAACTGTTCGACGGTCTGCTCGTCACCGTCGAACTGACCGTGGGGAGTGCGGTCTTCGCGTTCCTGCTCGCCGTGGCCCTCGGGCTGGCGGCAGGCGCGAAGAACCTCGCCCTGCGCGGCAGTGCGCGGGTGTTCATCGAGTTCTTCCGCGGCACTTCGCTTCTCGTTCAGCTGTTCTGGTTCTTCTACGTCCTGCCGTTGTTCGGGTTCCGGCTCGAATCGATCGTGTGCGGGATCCTCGCCCTGTCGCTCAACTACGGCGCCTACGGAGCGGAGGTGGTGCGCGGTGCGATCGCCTCGGTGCCGAAGCCGCAACTCGAGGCGGCGACAGCGCTGAATTTCGGCTACTGGCAACGCATGCGACGGGTGATCTTCCCGCAGGCCTGGGCCGAGATGATCCCGCCGCTGACCAATCTGCTCATCCAGCTGCTCAAGGGAACGGCACTGGCGAGTTACATCCTCCTGCAGGACCTCACATTCCAGATCGAGCAGCTCCGTAGAGGCAGTGGCGACACCATCTTCGCGTTCGGTGTGGGGTTGGTGCTGTACTTCGTGCTCGGCTATCTGCTGACGCTGCTGATGAATGCGCTCGAGGTGCGCGCCAAGAGTCGACTCGGGACCGGTCCCACTCTGCGTGAGATCTTCGGGCTCGCCCCTGTCTTCGATCAGCCGGTAGGGGCACGCTCATGACCGTCGATTGGAGTTGGGAACGCGCGGCCGACGCGCTTCCGGTACTGCTCGAAGGGTTCCGGATCACCTTGCTGGCCACGGTCCTCGGATTCGTGGTCGCCGCGGTGCTCGGGCTGGTGGTGGCCGTCGCCCGTCGCTCGCTGCCGAAGGTCCTCGCGACGGCGTTGTCCGCCGTCGTCCAGTTCATCCGGCTCACCCCGCTCGTGGTGCAGCTGCTGTTCGTCTACTACCTGCTCCCGCAGTTCAGTGCGTTGCAGATCGGCATCGCGGTACTGGGGATCCACTACTCGACCTACATGGCCGAGGTGTACCGGGCGGGCATCGACGCGGTTCCGAAGGGACAATGGGAGGCGTGCCGCGCCCTGTCGTTGTCGCCGATGCGCACGTGGCGTGCGGTGATCCTGCCGCAGGCCGTGCGCCGCGTCGTGCCTGCGCTGGGAAACTATGCGGTGTCGCTGTTCAAGGACACCCCGTTCCTGTTCACGATCTCCGTCGTGGAGATGGTGACCGCGGCCCAGCAGTTCGGTGCGCGCAACTTCCAGTACCTCGAGCCGCTCACGCTGGCCGGCCTGATCTTCCTCCTCGCCAGCTACCCGACGTCGTTGCTCGTCCGCCGATTGGAGCGTCGCCTTGCCTATTGAGATGCACAAGGAAGCCGGTGCCGACGGCGACTCGCTGTCCGCCGCCACGTCCGACGGGTCGATGATCCGATTCGACTCCGTGGTCAAGAAATTCGGCGATCACGTGGTCCTCGACCATCTCGACTTCACCGTCGCTCCGGGGGAACGGGTCACGTTGATCGGTCCGAGCGGTTCGGGCAAGACGACCATCCTGCGCCTGCTCATGACCCTCGAGAAGATCGACGACGGTGTGGTGTGGGTCAAGGGCGAACCGCTCAGCCACGAACGCAAGGGGTCGCGCCTCGTCCCGGCCTCCGAGCGCTACCTGAGGACGATGCGCCGCAACATCGGCATGGTCTTCCAGCAGTTCAACCTGTTCCCCAACATGAACGTGATGGAGAACCTCACCGAGGCTCCGGTGCACGTCCTCGGCCGCAGCAAGGCCGACGCACGCGACCGTGCGCGGGAATTGCTCGCGATGGTCGGTCTGTCCGACAAGGAGACCGCCCATCCCACACAACTGTCGGGTGGTCAGCAGCAGCGGGTCGCGATCGCCCGTGCCCTCGCGATGGATCCGGAGATCCTGCTGCTCGACGAGGTCACCTCGGCCCTCGATCCCGAACTCGTCGCCGACGTGCTGGACGTGCTGCGGACGATCGCCGAGACGACCGACATCACGATGCTGATCGTGACGCACGAGATGCACTTCGCCCGCGACGTCTCCGATCGTGTGCTGATGTTCGACCAGGGTCGCATCGTGGAGGAGGGTCCGCCCGAGCGCATCTTCACCAGTCCCCGGGAGGAACGCACCCGCAAGTTCCTCGACGCGGTGCTGGCGGGGGAGTGAGGCCGGCCGTCAGTCCGCGAGCGGGGTCGCCAGCCGGGTCGGTTCGGAGCGGCCACGCAGGGTGATCTCCTCGCCCAGCTCCCACCGGGCGCGTTCGTCCTCCGGGGCGAGCTGCACGGTGCGGGCCGACGCCGCGACGTAACCCGGAACGGTCTTCGCGAGATCGGACAGTCTCGCGGCTTCGTTGACCGGATCGCCGATCACGGTGTACTCGAAGCGTTCCTGAGCGCCGATGTTCCCGGCGACCGCGCGACCTGCCGTGACCCCGATACCTGCGCGACACTCCGGCACTTCGTCGGCGAGGCGTCGTGCCATCCTTCTCGCCGCGCCGAGAGCGGAGCCGGCGGCGTTGTCGAGGGCGACCGGCGCCCCGAAGATCGCGAGCGCCGCGTCGCCCTCGAACTTGTTGACGAATCCTTCGGCCGCGTGGACCTCTTCGACGACGACTGCGAAGAATCGGTTGAGCAGCGCCACCACTTCGGTGGGCGGGCGACTCGCGGCCAACGCGGTGGAGCCGACGATGTCGACGAACAACACCGCGACGTCCCGTTCTTCGCCGCCGAGGACACCGGGATTGGCCAGCGCCGCGGCCGCGACCTCCCGTCCGACATGTCTGCCGAACACGTCGCGCAGCTTCTCGCGTTCGCGCAATCCTTCGGCCATCCGGTTGAATCCCGTCTGCAACTGCCCCAATTCGGTTCCGTCGTAAACGACGACCGCGGTGTCGAAGTCACCCGACGCGATTCGCTGCATCCCGGCGCGCACCGATTCGATCGGCGCGATCGTCGACCGGATGGTGAGGAACATCAGCAGCGAGCCGGTGAGCAGACCGAGTCCGCCGATGGCGAGGATCGTGATCGCCAGTCGCGTGGGCGTGACGGGACGGATGAAGCTGAAGACCGCGATGAACAGCAGGCCGACGACGGGCACCGCGCTACCCAGGGCCCAGGCGAGCATCACCCGTCCGGTGGTGCCGGCCAGTCGCGGACGGCGAGGCGTTCCGACCTCGAGCGCGCGCGCCGCGATGGGGCGCAACGCGAAATCGGTGAACATGTACGCGAATCCGCACACCGTGACGCCGGCCAGGGTGATGGTCAGCGCGACCTTCGGGATCGTCTGTGGGTCGATGACCCCGAAACCGACGGTGAACAGGATCAACCCGATGAACCACAGTGCTCCTTGCTGGAGGGTGGTGCGCCAGGGCATCCGCAACGCGATCCGCTGTTCCTGCGGGGTGGGTGGGCGGTTCTCCAGCGCCCACCGCAGCCTGCGGAGCGTCGCCCGGGTACCGAGTACCGAACCGACCACGACGGCCGAGACCACGTAGACCGGAGCGAGGATCGCGGTCACGATGAGGAAATCGGAGCTCAGCACGGACGGGCCCGGGATCACGACGTTGATGAGAGCAGCCACGATCAGGGCACCGACGAGATGCGTACCGATGAGCGAGAACGTCAACAGGGTCTGGATCCGGATGCGTTGCCGTCGGATCGGTTCGGCAGGCTCTCCCAGGATCGCCGATCCGAGCGGGGCCGTGCGGTGACTGCGTGCGGGCATGGTCGTTCGAGACTAGTCGAGTCGATCCTCTAGGGTGGCTGTGTGCGTCTTGTGATTGCCCGTTGCCGTGTGGACTACATCGGACGCCTGACGGCTCATCTGCCGACGGCCCGACGTCTCCTCCTCGTCAAATCCGACGGTTCGGTGAGTGTCCACGCCGACGACCGTGCCTACAAGCCTCTGAACTGGATGAGCCCACCCTGTTGGCTCGAGGAGGAGTCCGTCGAGGACGCCGAGGCCCTGTGGGTGGTCACCAACAAGGCGGGTGAGCAGCTCCGGATCACTCTCGAGGAGATCGACCACGATTCGAGCCACGAGCTCGGTGTCGACCCCGGCCTGATCAAGGACGGTGTCGAGGCGCACCTGCAGGAACTTCTCGCCGAGCACGTCGAGACCCTCGGGACGGGCTTCACCCTCATCCGGCGCGAATACCCCACGGCGATCGGCCCGGTGGACCTGTTGTGCCGCGATGCCGACGGAGCGACCGTCGCCGTCGAGGTGAAGCGCCGCGGCGAGATCGACGGCGTGGAACAGCTCACCCGTTATCTCGAACTGCTCAACCGGGATCCGCTGCTCGCACCCGTCAGTGGCGTGTTCGCGGCCCAGCAGATCAAGCCGCAGGCACGGACGCTGGCCACGGACCGCGGCATCCGCTGCCTCGTGCTCGACTACGAGGCGCTGCGGGGTACCGAGAGCACCGAGTTCAGATTGTTCTGATCGTGCCGCGCCGCAACAGATCCCGCACCGGTCGCAAGCGCGGCGGGGCGGCCGACGAATCCCCGACCTATTTCGGGGCGACGGTGCGCACCGAGAACGGTCCCGCGGGGGCCGAAGGGGAACGCTTCACCGTGCGCACCGTGCCGGGTTCGCGTGCCACCAAGCCGTACCGGTGCCCGGGATGCGATCACGAGATCGCGCCGGGAACACCCCATGTCGTCGCCTGGCCGACCGATGCGCTCGGCGGTGCGGAGGACCGGCGGCACTGGCACAGCGGATGCTGGGCGGGACGCGGGACCCGCCGCCCCACGCGACGCTGGTCCTAGCGTCCGGTCGCCGTTCGGCCGTCGGCTCAGGGAAGGTCGGCGAACGCCTTCTTGACGTCGCGGTACCACCCCATCGCTTTGATCGGGTGCCGCCAGCGTCCTTTCATCTGTTCGTGTGCCGGCTGATGGGTCGCGTCGCCACCTCGAGCGGCATCGCGCAGATGACAATCCTGTGCCTTGATGATCTCGTCGGCGGTCTCTCCGCTGAACTCCAGGTCGCAGGGGCCACCCAGCTGTCGGCAGGTCATGGTCTTCACGGCGTCTCCTCTGTCGGTGAGGGTCGGTTGCACCCGAGATACTGCGTCGAACTATCGGCACGGTGTGTGCCGATAGCGAGAATCATGCTCCTGATTGCGGCGATCGTCAACGGCACGGAGCGTGTCGATAGAATTGCGCGTATGACCGATTCGCCCACTGGCCCGCGACGCCGCGGCGCTGCGCGCACCCGAGAGCTGCTGCATGCGGCGCTCGAACTCGCGGCCGAGGTCGGTTACGCGGGGCTGAGTATCGAAGCGGTCGCACGACGGGCCGGAGTCGGGAAGCACACGATCTACCGGCGCTGGCCGTCCATCGCAGCGCTCCTGCTCGACGCGCTCGGCCTCGTGTGGGTCAACGATCTGGATTACCGCACGGACGGGGACATCAGGTCGGACCTGCACGAGCAGTTCGTGCGCTCGTGTCACGCCCTGTCCACGCCGCCGATCGGACCCGTCTACCGAGCCGTCATCGCCGAGGCCCAAGCGGACCCACAACTCCGGGCCACGTTGTACGAACGGTTCCTGTCCACGGTCGAACAGCGCACCTACGATCGGATCCTGCGAGCCCAGCGCAACGGTGAACTCGTCCCCGGGGCGGAGCTGGAGTATCCCGCGGAAGTGCTGTGTGGAACCCTCTACTACCGCTGGTTGTTGACACCCCGGCCTGTCGACGAGCAAGCGATCGACGGCCTGATCGACATGTTCATGGCCGCCTACGGGAACCGGGTATAGACGGCCGCGGCCGATCGGGACCGGCGCGTCCGTTCGGCGCCTCAGCCGGCGGTGCCCGGCGCAGACGCTCGCGGCGCGGTATCGCGGTCGGCGATCGCCTGGCGCACCTCGTGGACGGCCGTGCGGATGGTGTCGCCGTAGGGATCGTCGGGGAGCGCGGACATGTGGTCCTGCCCGCGGTCGAGATGTTCCGCGGCCGCCCGGAACGACCCGAGGCGGCGGAAGTCGTCGGCCAGGTTCAGGTACAGGCTGGGATAGAAGCCAGCGACCCGGAGGGTGTCGTGGTGTCGTTGTGCGCGCCCGTCGGTGAGGGCATCGGCAGCGTCGAGGGCGCGGACATTCCAGACCAGGGACTCGGCGGGATCGTCGTACAGATCGGCGAGGTAGTGCGCGAGCGTGCAGCGATGGAACGCGTCGCCCGCCGCACCGATCCGCTCCCAGAGGGACAGCAGGTCGCGCCGGGCCGACTCGGTGTCGCCGTCGCGGCCGCGAAGGACCGCTGCGCTGATCGCATCCATCGTGGGATCGGGTCTCGAGGGGGAGGTGGACATGGTGGGGCTCCTGTCGAGGGATTCGGCAGATCGGGGACGCTGCGTCAGGGGGCACTGCGCGGCATGACGAGCGTGGTGAGATCCCCGTCTTCGGCCGACCGGACGGTGACCGGCAGATCGGTATCGCGCACGTCGAGCATCAGGTCGTCGCCGAGCGCATGACTCCAAGCGGGATACACGGTGACCAGGTCGAACCAGATCGTCAGCTCCGGTCCGGTGGCCGTACCGTCGAGCGGTGCCTCGTCCCCGTCGGGGAACACCAGGACCGGCCCGTCGGGGGAGGTCCGTAGGCCGACCGTCTCCGGTGCTCGCTGTTCGAGCACCGTCACCACGCGGCGTTTGCCGAGGGTGACCCGCTGCGTCACCGCGGGGAGAGATTTCAGGAGGAGGTGGTGGTCGGGGAACGGCTCGGGGAACAGACGGCAATGGAGGACGTCGCCACTGGAGGTGCGGAAGGTGACCGCCCGCTCGTCCGCTTCGACGGTCACCGACGGACTGCGTCGGAGCCGGGAGGTCGCGACCCGCAGGTCGTCGCCGGAGAGTGTGCCGGCCCAGGACGGGCAGGTCGGATCGGTGGGCACGAGTGTCCGGGTGGCGAGCCGGTACCGGTCGGTGGCGGTCAACCTCACGCAGCCGGACTCGGTTTCCATGTGCACGCCGTTCAGCACCGGGATGTCGGGGTCGTGACCGGTGGAGGCCGAGACCTGATCGACGGCACCGGCGAGGACGGGCCCGGGCACCGTGCAGACCGCGCGACGTGATTCGGCCCGCAGGGACGCGCCGAGTGTCTCGGCGGCCCGTCGGAGCCTCTCGGCCTCCGTGGTCATCCCGGCGACGTGCTCATCGAGCAACCTCGCTGCCTCGTCCGCGTCGGCGGCGAAGAACTCGCCGATGGTGGGCAGCGGCATCCCGATCTCCCGCAACTGCCGCAGCCGGCAGGCGCGGGAGACCTGGGATCGGCTGTAGAACCGGTATCCCGTCGACGGATCGACCTGCGCGGGGCGCAGCAGGCCGGCGTCGTCGTAGAACCGCAATGCGCTCGCGGTCAGTCCGACGAGTTCGGCGAACACGCCGATCGACATCATCTCCGGGTCGGTCACCGGCCCATCATGGAGCCTCGACCGACTCGAAGGTCAAGCCCGAGGGCGGCGACCGTCAGTTGCGGACCTTGCTGGCCACGGCGGGGGAGCGGCCCTGCACCCCGGAACCGACCGAGGGTGAGCGATGCGGTGCCGAGGCGTTCGGCGTGCGCGGCGTGGACTGCGAGCCCTGCCCGCCGGTGTTCGGCTGCGCAGCCGAGTTCGAGCCGGATGCGGAACCGGGGGCATCGCTCGTCGGGATCCGCACCGTCCGGTCGGCCTGCGGCAAGGGCGTGGTCTTGTCGGTCTGCGGCAGCGGCGCGGTCTTGTCCGCCTTCGCGTCGGCCTCGGTGGGTGCCGGCTCCGTCGGGCTCTCGTCGTCCGCGCCCTTCTCGTCGCCGCCCTGCTTGTCGCGCGCCGTGCCGAGGACGGTCGTGCGGGGCTCGTCGAGCGAGATCTCCCGGTCGAGCAGTTCGCCTTCGCGGTTGATCGCCGCGAGGAGGGTGGGGACGTCGTCGAGCTGCTCGCGGACGGCGTCGAGCTGGCCGAGGATGCGTCCGCGCAGCACGCGGAGTTCCTCCGTGAGGTCGCGCGCGTTGGCGACCTTCCGTTCGGACTGTTCGGTGGCGCGGCTGAGCCGTCGTTCGGCTTCCTGCGTGGCCTCCTCGACACGGCGTTCGGCCTCGGCCTTGCTCGTCCGTTCGAGTTCGTCGAGGGCTCCGAGCAGCTTCGTGCGACGCTCGGCCATCGTGATCTCGAAGTCCTGCTGCACCTGCTCGCGCTTGGCCTCGGCCTCGGCGTCGAGTCGCTCGGCCTCCGCGCGGGCCGCGGCCACGATCCGCTCGGCCTCGGCACGGGCCGCGGTCATCGTCCGCTCGTGCTCGGCCGCGAAGGCGATGCGGGTGTCCTCGAGTTCGGCGAGCTTCTTCTCGTAGTCGCCCCGGAGGCGGATGCCCTCCTGCTCCGCCAGCGAGATCATCTCGGCGGCGTCGGCCTCGGCGCGGGCACGAAGCTCGGAGGCCTCGTCGGAGGCGAGACGCAGCATCCGCGAGATGCGGTCGCTCATACCCTCGGCGGTGGTGGGCGGCACCGACAGACGGTCGACGTCCTTGCGGAGTTCGTCGATCTCGTTGCGGGCGTTCTCGAGCTGACGGGCCAGATCGCGGGCCTGCGCGGCGGCGGCGTCGCGGTCGGTGGCGGTCACGCGCAGCTCGGCCTCGAACCGGGCGAAGTAGTTGGTCACCTCGTCGCGGTCGAATCCCTTCCGCACGATGGAGAACGGCAGGTGGCTGGGTGCGCGATCACGATCGAAGACCATGGAGACAATCTACCCGGTCCCTGCGGGTACGACCCGGGTGCGCTCCCGCCCCATCCGTCTTCGGGAGCGCACCGGAACGGCCGTCAGTGAGCGGGATGTGCTGCGGGTTCGACGAGCTCGACGAGGACGCCGCCCGCGTCCTTCGGATGCAGGAAGTTGATGCGCGAATCGGCGGTGCCGCGACGGGGTGCGTCGTACAGCAGCCGGACGCCGCGCTCGCGCAACGCCGTGGAGACGGCATCGATGTCGGAGACGCGGTAGGCGAGCTGCTGCAGGCCCGGGCCGTTGCGGTCGATGAACTTCGCGATCGTGGAGTTCTCGTTCAGCGGGGCGAGCAGCTGGATCATGGTGGACCCTTCGGGGGTCCCCGGAACCGCCAGCATCGCCTCGCGCACGCCCTGCTCCTCGTTGACTTCCTCGTGGGTGGACACGAGGCCGAGGTTCTCGGCGTACCAGGTGAGAGCGGCATCGAGGTCGGGCACCGCGATACCGACGTGATCGATGGCGGTGACGAGTCCGGAAGCGAGAACGGACGCCGCCGGAGTGGATGTGGGAGAGGTCTCGGTCATGCTCTAGACGGTAGCGGTACCGTTGAGTGCACTCCTATCGGGATTCAGGTGAATATCCGATTGGAGTTTTCCGATCACATGCCGATCTTTCGGAGGAATGTCCCGTGAGCAGTTCTGTCATCGTCGCCGGAGCCCGGACGCCCATGGGGCGCCTGCAGGGTTCGCTCAAGGATTTCTCCGGATCGGATCTCGGTGGCGTGGCGATCAAGGGCGCACTCGAACGCGCCGGTGTGGCTCCTGAGCAGGTCGAATACGTCATCATGGGCCAGGTGCTCACCGCCGGCGCCGGCCAGATCCCGGCCCGTCAGGCGGCCGTCGCCGCTGGCATCCCGATGGACGTCCCGGCACTGACGATCAACAAGGTGTGTCTGTCGGGCATCAACGCGATCGCGATGGCCGACCAGCTGATCCGCGCCGGCGAGTTCGACGTCGTCGTCGCCGGCGGCCAGGAGTCGATGAGCCAGGCCCCGCATATGCTCGAAAAGTCCCGCGCCGGCTTCAAGTACGGCGACGTGACCCTGCGCGACCACATGGCCTACGACGGCCTGCACGACATCTTCACCGACCAGGCGATGGGCAACCTCACCGAGTCGGCCAATTCCGGCGAGCGCTTCGTCTCCCGCGCCGAGCAGGACGCCTTCGCCGCCGCCTCGCACCAGAGGGCTGCCCGCGCCTGGAAGGACGGCCTGTTCGAGGACGAGGTCGTGCCGGTGTCGATCAAGCAGCGCAAGGGCGACCCGATCGTCTTCGCCGCCGACGAGGGCATCCGCCCGGAGACCACCGCCGAGTCGCTCGGCTCGCTGCGTCCGGCCTTCTCGAAGGACGGCACCGTCACCGCCGGTTCGGCCTCGCAGATCTCCGACGGTGCCGCCGCGGTCGTCGTGATGAGCAAGGCCAAGGCCACCGAGCTCGGCCTGAGCTGGATCGCCGAGATCGGCCGCCACGGTGTCGTCGCGGGACCGGACTCGACCCTGCAGTCGCAGCCGGCACGGGCGATCGCCAAGGCCTGCGAGCGTGAGGGCCTCGACCCGACCGAGCTCGACCTCGTCGAGATCAACGAGGCGTTCGCCGCCGTCGGCATCGTCTCTGCCCGCGAGCTGGGCATCGATCCCGCGAAGGTGAACGTCAACGGCGGTGCGATCGCGCTCGGCCATCCGCTCGGCATGTCGGGTGCGCGCATCGTGCTGCACCTGGCGCTCGAGCTGAAGCGCCGCGGCGGCGGCGTGGGCGCTGCCGCCCTGTGCGGTGGGGGCGGCCAGGGCGACGCGCTCATCGTGCGGGTCCCCAAGAACTGACCCTTTTCTCCGCAGCACGCTCACGGCCCCGGCGCAAGCATGCCGGGGCCGTGATGTCTCTCACTGAACTACGGCTTGTCGTAGGCGTTTCGGCACAATGGCCGCATGACCAACATCCTCGACGTGTCCACGCCCGCGAAACGGTTCCGGCTGATCGCGATCTGGGAAGCGGTGACCTGGCTCGCCCTCCTGATCGCCATGTTCTTCAAGTGGGTGCTCGGCTACGAAGAGGCCATCGCGATCCCGGGCATGGTGCACGGCGTGGCCGGCTTCATCCCGTTCGTGCTCATCGCGCTCCTCACGGCGCTGTCGCTGAAGTGGGATCTCAAGACGACCTTCCTCGCCCTCGTCTCGAGCGTGCCCCCGTTCGGCACGATCGTCTTCGAGCGCTGGGCCGTGCGCACCGGCCGCCTCGGAGAGCTGTCCGCTCCCGCCACCCGCGAGGACGCCACCACGACCGTCTGACCTCACGGCGACGTCCCCCGGTCCGCGCAGCACGATTCGGACTACTCGTGACAAACTGGTGGACGTGACTCGACCCGGTTCCCGTCCAGCACGTTCTGCCGCCGTCGCCGCGGCGATGTCCGGCGCGGTGGATCTCTCACCGCTCAAGGAGAGGGCCTCCGCGCCGCCACCTCCGCCTCCGTCCGGTGGCGACGGTGCCGCACCCGGTGCCATCGCCCCGATCGTGGACGTCACCGAAGCGACGTTCGAGACCGAGGTGCTGCAGCGATCGATGCAGGTGCCCGTGATCGTCGACCTGTGGGCGACCTGGTGCGAGCCCTGCAAGCAGCTCTCACCCGTCCTCGAGAAGCTTGCGAACGAAGCCAACGGTGCGTGGGTCCTCGCGAAGGTCGACGTCGACGCGAACCCGCGGATCGCGCAGGCCTTCGGTGTCCAATCGGTGCCCACGGTCGTCGCGATCGCGGCCGGCCAGCCGCTCGCCGACTTCCAGGGCGTGCAGCCCGAGCCCGCACTGCGTCAGTGGCTCGACGCCATCCAGAACGCCGTTGCAGGCAAGCTGTCGGGCCCCCCCGGCGCCGAGCCGGAGGAACAGCCCGCCGACCCGCGTTTCGAGGCCGCCGAGCAGGCACTCGAGAACGGCGACTTCGAGGGCGCCGAGGCGGCCTACCAGCTCGTCCTGAACTCCGAGCCGAACAACACCGAGGCGCAGGCCGCGCTACGACAGGTGCGTTTCCTGGCCCGTGCGAGCACGGTTCCCGAGGATGCGATCGAGCGCGCCGATGCCGCCCCGAACGACCTCGAAGCCCAGTTCACGGCGGCCGACGCCGAACTGTTCGCGCAGCAGCCGGAGGCGGCCTTCGGTCGTCTCATCGAGTTCGTGCGTCGCAGCGCCGGGGACGAACGCACCGCGGCACGTACCCGGCTCCTCGAACTGTTCGAACTGTTCGATGCGGCGGATCCGGTCGTGGTGTCGTCGCGCCGCAAGCTCGCGATGGCCCTCTACTGATCCGTACCGATCCGCCCAACCGGCCGCTCACCACTCGTGGTGGGCGGCCGGTGCCGTCTCAGCGGTACCGCCCGCTGCAGGCCGCCTCGCCGCCGAGGACGCCGGTGCGGAAGGCATCCACCCGGGCGAATCCGCTCGGCACCGTGTTGCCGTTGACGTCGCTCGCGGCCAGTCCGTCGGTGAGCAGGCCCGAGACCGCTTCGTCGAGGTCGCCGGGGGACAGCCACACGAGCACCTGGCTCGGGTCGACGTTCGAGGCAAGGGTGCTGTCCGGGCTCAGCGCGGCACTGATCACGCCCGACAAGCAGGCCGCCCGCAGCGCTGTGCGCGGCTCGGTGAGCGACTGGCCGGCCTCCTTCTGCACCGCGAGGGCATAGCGGGAGGCGACGAGCACGTAGGCGTTGTAGTCGCCGCGGACACCGGGATCGAAGCCGCTTCCCGGCGGGGCGGCCGTACCGCGCTCGCTCAGTGCCTCCATGTCGACGCCCACGGTGTTCGTCGCGGGGCAGTACGACACCGGTGAGGTGGCCCGGGCATCCGAGCATCCGAGGTCGGCGCCCGACAGATCGAGTTGCGGCAGGGCGTCGAGGTCGAAGACCTGGTGGAACGACTCGAAGATCGCCTCGACCGACTCGTCGGTGACCGGCAGTTCGCCGTCGTCGGCGGAGTTGTAGTACTGCGGCAGGTCGGCGCGACGCGACTCGATCTCGGCGGCGTCGATGCGCGCACACGAGCCGGCCCCGTCGGTGAATCCGATCTGCACGGCCGTCACCCGTTCGAAGGCCGAGCCGTGGATCGAGTCGGGGTCGTTCGGATCGGCGTCGCGGAAGAGCACCATCGACGCGAGCACGTTGTTCAACCCGTCGGAAGTGTCGAGCTGGAAGTGCGTCGACCGGCCCTGCGCGACGTGCCGCATGAATGCCCCGGCGAAACAGTCGGCCTGCTGCTCGAACACGATGCCGGGATCGTCCTCGGCGACCAGCCCCGCCGAATGCTGGACGGCGTGCCCGTACTCGTGGGCGAGGACCGTCACCGCGGCCATCGGCCCGAAGCTGTCGATGAGCTGCGGCATGAGGTAGGTGCGGTCCCACCCGATCTCGTCGCCGCCGCTGCAGTAGGCCGCGTTGATGAAGTCGTAGGTGGGTTTACCGCAGAAACGCGGTCCCCGTCGCTCGGACGGATCCCACGACACGATCGTCTCGACCGGGCGGAAGGTGCCCCGGGCGACCGACGCGAACTCCTGACGCCAGTACTCCTCGATGTCGGCGATCGCGTTGCCGGCCAGGACGTCGACGGGACCGCCGTCGGTGTTCTCGATCTCGATGTCCGCATCGGGCACCCCGCTGCGCGGACCCGACGCCCCGGAGGTGACGGGCAGCCCCGCCACGGTGAAGGGGTTGTCGTAGATCGACACCGCCGTTCCTTCGATCCGCTGGGCGCATCCCGCCAGCAGGACGACGGTCAGTGCGGGCACCACCAGTCGCGCGAACCGGTGCGTCCGTCGCATGTCGTTGTGCTCCTGTCGTCGAGCAGTGTCACCTCCGCAACGACAGCCAGATGGCGCCGTGCGCAGGCAAGGTCACCCGAGCCGAGGCGGGACGCCCGTGCCACGAATGTTCGTCCGCCTCCACGGCGCCGAAGTTGCCCGCTCCGTTGCCCTGGTAGGCGGTCGCGTCCGTGTTGAGGACTTCCTCCCACGTGCCCGGTTCGGGCAATCCGACACGATAGTCGCCGTAGGTCGTGCCCGAAAAGTTGTGCAGGCACGCGAGCACCGAGCCGTCGCTGCCGTAGCGCAGGAACGACAGGACGTTGTTGTGCGCGTCGTTGGCGTCGATCCACGAGTATCCGCCGGGCGTGGTGTCGAGCGTGTAGAGCGCCGGATGCGAGCGGTAGATGCCGTTGAGATCGCACACCAGCCGGTGGATACCGGCGTGGAGCGGCTCGTCGAGCTGCCACCAGTCGAGCCCGCGTTCCTCGGACCACTCGGCGACCTGCCCGAACTCCTGGCCCATGAACAGCAACTGCTTGCCGGGATGCGCCCACATGTAGGCGAGCATCGACCGCAGACCCGCGGCGCGTGTGGCGTCGTCGCCCGGCAGCCGCGTCCACAGCGTGCCCTTGCCGTGGACCACCTCGTCGTGGCTGATGGGAAGCACGAAGTTCTCGCTCCACGCGTACACGAGCGAGAAGGTGATCTCGTGGTGGTGATAGGTGCGGTGCACAGGATCGCGGCCGAGATAGCCGAGGGTGTCGTGCATCCAGCCCATGTTCCACTTCATGCTGAACCCGAGCCCGCCGACGTTCGTCGAGCGGGTCACGCCCGGCCAGGAGGTCGATTCCTCCGCGACGGTCACGATCCCCGGATAATGCTTGTGGACGGTGGCGTTGAGTTCCTGCAGGAACGCGACGGCCTCGAGGTTCTCGCGCCCGCCGTAGATGTTCGGCGTCCAGCCGCCCTCGGGGCGCGAGTAGTCGAGATACAGCATCGAGGCCACGGCGTCGACGCGCAGACCGTCGATGTGGAACTCCTCGATCCAGTACAGGGCGTTGGCGACGAGGAAGTTCCGTACCTCGGGTCGGCCGTAGTCGAAAACATAAGTGCCCCAGTCCAGCTGCTCACCGCGACGCGGATCGGGATGTTCGTACTGGGGGCTGCCGTCGAAGCGCGCGAGCGCCCACTCGTCCTTCGGGAAGTGGGCGGGCACCCAGTCCATGATCACGCCGATCCCGGCGGCGTGGAGACGGTCGACGAACGCGCGGAACTCGTCGGGAGTGCCGAACCGGGAGGTGGGAGCGTAGTAGGAGGTGACCTGGTAGCCCCACGACCCGCCGAAGGGATGCTCGGCGACCGGCAGCAGTTCGACGTGCGTGAATCCGGTCTCGAGGATGTACTCGGCCAGCTGATCGGCGAGTTCGACGTAGTTCAGGCCCGGGCGCCACGAACCGAGGTGCACCTCGTAGACCGCCATCGGTTCCTGCCAGGGCTGCGCCTTCTCGCGGGTCGCAACCCAGTCGTCGTCGTTCCAGGTGTAACGACTCTCGGTGACCTTCGACGCGGTCGCGGGGGGCACCTCGGTGGCGAACGCCATCGGATCGGCTTTGTCGCGGACGGATCCGTCGCGGCCGTGCACCCGGTACTTGTACAGCGCGCCCGGTTCGACACCGGGAACGAAGACCTCCCAGACACCGCTCGAGCCGAGCACCCGCATCGGGGTGGTGCGCCCACCCCAGCCGTCGAAGTCGCCGGTGACGGTGACCCCGCGTGCGCCCGGTGCCCACACGGCGAAGGACGTGCCCGTCACCGGGCCGTCCGGGGTCTCGTAGGTCCGCGGGTGGGCCCCGAGCACCTCCCACAGCCGTTCGTGCCGGCCCTCGCTCAGCAGGTGACGGTCGAGTTCGCCCAGCGTCGGCATGAAGCGGTAGCCGTCCGCGACGACCTCGACGTGATCGAACGGGTAGGTCACCACGAGCCGGTAGTCGGCGAGATCGAAGACCGGGATCAGGGCGCTGAAGACGTCCTCGCCCACGGGTTCGAGCGGATGGTCGCGACCACCGATCCGCGCGGCGACCTTCTCTGCCCCGGGGCGCAGCGCCCGGATGACCGTCCCCTCCGGATGCGGATGGGCCCCGAGCACCGCGTGCGGATCGTGGTGCTCACCGGCGGCGAGCAGGTCGAGGTCCTCCGGTCGCGGGCTGTGGCGCCGGCGCGGAACATCGGCGCCCGGCGTCTGGGGCGGCACGGTCACGACTGCCTCCTGTAGGCGAGCGTTGTGCGGGTGGGAATGCCGATCGGGGGCAGGACCAGGATGTGCGCCACCGCCCGCCACGGCTCGAGGCGCACGTAGTTGGCCTGTCCCCACGAGTACTGTTCCCCACTCACCTCGTCGTAAACGGGGAAGTGGTCGTGCCAGTCGTGTCCGATCGCCGGCATGTCGAGCCAGACCGTGCCCTGCTCGGCCCCGTAGGGGTTGAGGTTGATCACCGTGAGCACGCAGTCCCCGGTGGACGGATCGAACTTCGAGTAGGCGATCAGCGCGTCGTTGTCGACGTGGTGGAAGGTGATGTTGCGCAGTTGCTGCAATGCCGGGTGGGCGCGCCGGATGCGGTTGAGGGTGGTCAGCCACGGTTCGAGCGACTCGCCGCGCCGGCGTGCCTCGTCGTATCGGCGTGGCCGCAACTGGTACTTCTCCGAGTCGAGGTACTCCTCGCTGCCCGGTCGCACCGCGAGGTGCTCGAACAGTTCGTACCCCGAGTACACACCCCACGAGGGAGCCAGGGTGGCGGCGAGCGCCGCGCGCAGCGCGAACATGCCCGGCCCGCCGTGCTGCAGCGTCTCGTGCAGGATATCGGGGGTGTTGACGAACAGGTTCGGCCTGGCCTCGTCGGCCTTCGCGGCGATCTCGGTACCGAACTCGGTGAGCTCCCATTTCGCGACCCGCCACGTGAAATACGTGTACGACTGCGTGAATCCGCGTCGTGCGAGCCCGTACATGCGGGCGGGGCGGGTGAAGGCCTCCGACAGGAACAGCACGTCGGGATCGGTGCGCTTGATCTCGGCGATGAGCTGCTCCCAGAAGTTCGGGGGCTTGGTGTGCGGATTGTCGACGCGGAAGATGTCGACGCCCAACCGGATCCAGTGCCGGACCACACGCAGGACCTCGGCGTAGATGCCCTCGGGGTCGTCGTCGAAGTTGATCGGATAGATGTCCTGGTACTTCTTCGGCGGGTTCTCCGCGTACGCGATCGTGCCGTCGGGCAGCACGGTGAACCATTCCGGATGCTCCCGGGCCCACGGGTGGTCGGGGGCGCACTGCAGGGCGAGATCGAGTGCGACCTCGAGCTCGAGTTCCTTCGCTCGGGCGATGAAATCGCGGAAGTCCTGCTCGGTGCCGAGTTCGGGGTGGACGGCGTCGTGACCGCCCTCGTCGGAGCCGATCGCCCAGGGCGACCCGACGTCGTTCGGGCCGGCGACGAGAGTGTTGTTCGGTCCCTTGCGGTTGACCTTGCCGATCGGATGGATCGGGGGGAGGTAGACGACGTCGAATCCCATCGCCGCGATGCGTGGGAGATCGCCGGCGGCCGTGGCGAAGGTGCCGTGCCGCGGGGTTCCGTCCTCGTGCCAGCCTCCGGTGGACCGGGGGAAGAACTCGTACCAGGAGCCGAACAGTGCGCGGCGACGATCGACGAACGCCGTGAACGCCTTTCCGCGGGTGACCAGCTCGCGGAGGGGATGGGCGCGGAGGATCTCGGTGACGTCGGGGGAGAAGGCCGGGGCGATACGCTCGGCCAGCGATCGATCGGACCGCAGGGACGCAGCGACCGCGAGCAGAGCGGGGCGGTTGCCGCGCGGTGCGCCCTTGGCGGCCTTCTCGAAGATCCGTGCGCCGACCTCGAGATCGTTCGCGAGTTCGGTGGCGTCCTGCCCGGCGTCCGTCTTCGCGGTGACCGCGTGCCGCCAGGTCGCCACCGGGTCGCTCCATGCCTCGACCCGGTAGGTCCACGCCCCGACGCTCGTGGGGGAGAAGGTGGCGTGGAAGGTGTCGGGTTCGGTGCCCGGAACCATCGGGATCCGCACCAGCCTGCCGGCGGATTCGGGGTCGTCGGCCGGTCCTCGGACGGCGAGTGTCGCGGCGATCGCGTCGTGGCCCTCGCGCCACACGACGGCGGAGACCGGCACCACCTCCCCGACGACCGCCTTCGTCGGATAACGCCCTCCGTCGATGGAGGGTTGTACGTCGTCGATGGCGAGCCGACCTGTCACGCTAGCTCCGTTCCGTGCGGGTCCGAGTGGACGAGCAGGGCCGATGGGGGCAACGACCGTGTCTCGAACCACCGTAATGGAGGTCGCGCCGCGGGGCTGTGCATGCGGCGGGACCCGCGAAGGATCCCCTCTGCAGCACCGAAATTATCTGTAACTCAGCGTTCACTTCAATTGATCGGACGGCAACATCCCGCTCCCTACTGTTTGTTCTGCAAGACAACAACAGCCTCCCCGGAGGCACGACGAAGGGAAGAACACATGGGTCTGGTTGCCGGTCTGATCGGAGTCGTCGGAGACCTGCTGCACCTGCTCCTCGGCGGACTCTGAGTCCACCGGCCGACGGGGGGTCGGCCACAGGAGAGAAGGCCCCGCGGTGTGCACGCCGCGGGGCCTCTCCGTGTGCCGGGCGATCCCGTCCGCGACCGGCGTGGATGCGGGCACGTGAGATCGGCCGCCCGGCCGTCACGAAGCGTCCGCGGTCGGTAGTGTTCACCCCGTGAAAGCACTGCGCCGGTTCACCGTACGAGCCCACCTTCCCGAGCGGCTGGCTGCGCTGGGAGCCCTGACGGCCAACCTCAGATGGTCGTGGCACCCGCAGACCCAGGACCTGTTCGAATCGGTCGACCCGGACCTGTGGCGCCGGTGCAGCAACGACCCCGTCCGGCTGCTCGGCGAGGTGCCGCCCGCCCGACTCGACGCGCTCGCCGAGGACGGCGACTTCCTCGCCCGGCTCGACGCCGCCGCCGCCGACCTCGAGCACTACCTCACCCGACCCCGCTGGTTCCAGGAACAACAGGAGCGCGGCACGACACTGCCCGCCGGCATCGCCTACTTCTCCATGGAGTTCGGTGTCACCGAGGTTCTGCCGAACTACTCCGGCGGTCTCGGCATCCTCGCCGGCGACCACCTGAAGGCCGCCTCCGATCTCGGCCTGCCGCTCATCGGCGTCGGCCTGCTCTACCGCTCCGGCTACTTCCGGCAGTCGCTCAGCGCCGACGGTTGGCAGATGGAGCACTACCCCTCCTACGACCCGCAGGGCCTGCCGCTGCGACTGCTCACCGAGTCCGACGGCACCGCAGCGCTCGTGCAGGTCGCCGTGCCGGGCGGACGCACACTCGATGCGCGGATCTGGATCGCCCAGGTCGGGCGCGTCCCACTGCTGCTGCTCGACTCCGACATCCCGTCCAACGACGAGGAGCTGTGCGGGGTCACCGACCGCCTCTACGGCGGCGACCAGGACCACCGGATCAAGCAGGAGATCCTCGCCGGCGTCGGCGGTGTCCGCGCCGTGCGCGCCTACACGCGCATCCACGGCCTGCCCGACCCCGACGTCTTCCACATGAACGAGGGACACGCCGGCTTCCTCGGCGCCGAACGCATCCGCGAACTCGTCACCGGCGCCGGCCTCGACTTCGACGAGGCGCTCGCCGCCGTGCGGGCCGGCACGGTCTTCACCACCCACACCCCCGTGCCCGCGGGCATCGACCGCTTCCCGATCGATCTCGTGCGTCACTACTTCTCGGGCACCAACGGCGAGAACGAGTCGGCACTGCTGCCCGGCCTCACCGTCGACCGCATCCTCGCGCTCGGACGCGAGAGCAACCCGAACGTGTTCAACATGGCCCATCTCGGTCTGCGCCTCGGCCAGCGCTGCAACGGCGTGTCGAAGCTGCACGGCGAGGTCAGCCGCGGCATGTTCGAAGGACTGTGGCCCGGATTCGACGCCGCCGAGGTGCCGATCGGCTCGGTCACCAACGGTGTGCACGCCCCCACCTGGGCCGCGCGCGAATGGATCGCGCTCGCCAACCGCCTCGCCGGACCCGACCGGGTCGAGGAGGCCCGCGGCTGGGAACTGCTCCAGACCATCGACCGCAAGGAGCTGTGGTCGACCCGCAACACGCTGCGCGCCCAGCTCGTCGCCGAGGTGCGTCGCAGACTGCGCGAGTCGTGGCTCGAACGCGGCGCCACCGAGGCCGAACTGGGCTGGATCGAGTCGGTCTTCGATCCGAACGTGCTCACCGTCGGGTTCGCGCGGCGCGTGCCCACCTACAAGCGCCTCACCCTGATGCTGCGCGACCCCGAGCGGCTGCGCGCGCTGCTGCTGGACGACGAACGACCCGTGCAGCTCGTCGTCGCCGGCAAGAGCCACCCCGCCGACGACGGAGGTAAAGCACTCATCCAGCAGGTCGTGCGGTTCGCCGACGAGTACGACGTACGGCACCGCATCGTCTTCCTGCCCAACTACGACATGTCGATGGCCCGCTATCTGTACTGGGGTTGCGATGTGTGGCTGAACAACCCGCTGCGCCCGCTCGAGGCGTGCGGCACGTCGGGCATGAAGTCGGCCCTCAACGGCGGTCTCAACCTGTCCATCCGCGACGGATGGTGGGACGAGATGTTCGACGGCGAGAACGGCTGGGCCATCCCCACCGCCGACGGCGTCGACGACATCCGCCGCGACGACCTCGAGGCCGCCGCGCTGTACGAGTTGCTCGAACGCTCGGTGCTGCCGCGCTTCTACGACCGCGACCCCGACGGTGTGCCGGCCCGCTGGATCGAGATGGTGCGCCACACGCTCGAGAATCTCGGCCCGAAGGTGCTCGCCTCGCGCATGGTGCGCGACTACGCCGTCGACTACTACATCCCCGCTGCCGCCGCGGCCGCGAAGGTGACCGCCGACGACTACGCGGGTGCACGGGCGCTGGCCGATTACCGGCACCGCATCGAGGCGGCGTGGCCGGGAGTGCGTGTCGCGCAGGTCGATTCGACGCCGATTCCGGACGTGCCGCAGATCGGCCTGCCGCTGGGGCTGACCGCGCACGTCCAGCTCGGCGACCTGACCCCGGAAGATGTCGAGGTGCAGGCCGTGGTCGGGCGGGTGAGCTCCGACGACACGATCGGCGACCCCGTCACCGTGCCGATGGAACACATCGGCACCGACCCGTTGGGGGAGGAGTTCACCGCGACGGTGCCGCTGCCGCTCGCCGGCGCCGTCGGTTACACGGTGCGGGTGCTGCCCAAGCACGGCCTGCTCGCCTCACCCGCGGAACTCGGGATGGTCGCGCTCCCGTAGGAGACCGGACCCGCCGGGTACTCAGCCGCGCAGACGCGTGAGTGCCCGGCGGACCACCGCCGGATCGGCCGTCTCCCAGAACGGCGGCAGCGACGCACGCAGATAACCGCCGTACCGCGCGGTCGCCAGACGCGAGTCGAGCACCGCCACCACACCCCGGTCGTCGGTGCTGCGCAGCAGACGCCCGACACCCTGCGCCAACAGCAGGGCGGCGTGGTTGGCGGCGACCGCCATGAACCCGTTGCCGCCGCGTGCCTCCACAGCGCGCTGCCGGGCGACCAGCAGCGGATCATCGGGGCGGGGGAACGGAATCCGGTCGATGATCACCAGCGACAGCGACGGGCCCGGAACGTCGACGCCCTGCCACAGCGACAGGGTGCCGAACAGGCTCGTCGCCTCGTCGGCCGCGAACTTCTCGACCAGCGCGCCGGTCGCGTCGTCACCCTGGCACAGGATCGGCGTGTCGAGACGCTCGCGCAGCGCCTCGGTGGCGGCCTTCGCGGCGCGCATCGAGGAGAACAACCCGAGCGTGCGCCCCTCGGCGGCGGTGACGAGTTCGGCGATCTCGTCGAGGTGCGAGGGCGGCAGACCGTCGCGACCGGGTGGCGTCAGATGCTTCGCGATGTAGAGGATGCCCGCCTTCGCGTGATCGAAGGGTGACCCGACATCGATCCCGTTCCACGCGAGATCGCCCTTGTCGGAAGGCGGTTCGGCACCCGAAGCGGAGGTGGTGTCGCTGCGGGCGGGTGACTGCGGTGGCAGACCCCAGTTGACCGCGAGGCCGTCGAACGACCCGCCGACCGTGAGGGTCGCGGAGGTGAGGACGACCGTGGATTCACCGAACAACCGGCTGCGCAACAATCCGCCGACCGACAGCGGCGCGACCCGCACGGTGCGGCGCACGTTGCCGCGGAACTCGTCGGCGGCGAGCCACACGACGTCGGGGCGCTGCGACGGATCGCGCTGTTCGAAGGTCGTGAGCACCCGGACCGCACAGTCGTGCACCTCGTCGATCTCCGCCAGCGCCTGACTGCGGGCCGCGGCGACTTCGGGATCGGTGCCGGGCTTGGCCGGTCCGATCGCCGTGTGCACGGCCCAGGCGGCGTCGCGGATCGAGGCCAACGCGGCCGCGGCGCCCTCGGGCAGTTCGTCCCAGCGACCCGCCGGCAGTTCTTCGAGGAACGACTCCCAGTTCTCGGCGGCACCGTCGAGCCGGTCGATCTCCTCGTCCTCGACGAGCTTGACGCAGCGCCGCGCGGCCGCCGACACCGTGCCCGGCGACAACTCGGCCGTGGCGACGTTCGTGATCCGATCGACGAGTTCGTGCGCCTCGTCGACGACCACGACATCGTGCTCGGGCAGGATCGAGATGCCGGTGATCGCATCGATCGCGAGCAGTGCATGGTTGGTGACGACCACGTCGACCTGCGCGGCCTCGGCGCGCGCGATCTCGGCGAAGCAATCTTCCCCCACCGGGCACCGCGACTTGCCGAGGCACTCGCGCGCGGTGACGGAGAGCTGACGCCACGCCTGATCGGAGACACCGGGGGACAGGTCGTCGCGGTCGCCGGTCTCGGTGGTGGACGACCACTCCGTCACCCGCCGCACCTCGCGGCCGATGCGCGAGAGGGCGAAGGCGTCGAACAGTTCGGCGTCGGGCGTCTCCTCGGCGAGTCCGGTATGAATCTTGTTCAGGCACAGGTAGTTTCCGCGACCCTTGAGGATCGCGAAGCGCGGGCGCCGGCCGAGCGAACCGGTGAGGGCGTCGGCGAGTCGCGGCAGGTCGCGCTCGACGAGCTGCCGCTGCAACGCGATGGTCGCGGTGGAGACCACCACGGTGCGGCCCGTCTTCACCGCGTACCGGATGCTCGGCACGAGATAGGCCAAAGACTTGCCGGTACCCGTGCCGGCTTGCACGGCGAGGTGTTCGCCGGTGTCGATGCTGTGCGCGACGGCCGAGGCCATCGTCAGCTGGTTGCGCCGCTCCTTACCGCCCAGCGCGTGCACCGCGGTTCGCAGCAATTCTGGGACTTCGGGGAGATCCGGCACCGGCACAGGGTATCGGTCCCCACCGTCACCTTCGGTCTGCGACCCCACTACCTGTGACTTCGGTGATATCGGTGTCGCCGGGAAGGTCAATGACCAGCTCGACACCGGCCTCACGCATCCGCTCGAGGGCGGGGCGGATCGTCGTCTCCGACACCCCCGCGGTGTAGGGCAGCAGCACCCGAGCGCCGAAACCCTCCTCTACCGCGTCGAGCGCGGTGGCCCGCACGCAGTGGTCGGTGGCGATCCCGACGATGTCGACATCCGTCACGCCGCGGTCGCGCAACCACGACACCAGCGGCGTGCCCTCGTCGTCGATTCCCTCGAAGCCCGAATAGGCCGCGTCGTCGGCCCCCTTCGAGAAGACGGCCTCGAACCGGTCCGTGCTCAGCTCCGGATGGAAGTCCGCACCCGGCGTCCCGGCCCGGCAGTGCGGCGGCCACGAGTCGACGAAATCGGGTTCGGGAGAGAAATGGTCCCCGGGATCGACGTGATGGTCGCGGGTCGCGACGATGTGTACGTAGTCGTCACCGCGCGCCTGCAGGAACCGTGTGATGTCGGACGCCACCCGCGAGCCGCCCTCCACGGCGAGCGAACCGCCCTCGCAGAAGTCGTTCTGGACGTCGACCACCAGCAATGCGCGCGTGGCACTCACCCCTCACGGACGAAGCGGGTGGGGATGGCGGGATCCCCGGCCGAGAGCGTCAGGCCCTCCCACGGCAGACGCACCATGCCCTGCCGGAGATACTCCCGGCTCTCTTCCAGGGTAGGCAGATCGCCGACCGCCTCGCCACCACGGACCAGCGGGATCATCAGTTCGTGGACCTGCGAACCCTCGCCCGGCGGAACCTGCTCGGCGCGGGCCGGGTACACGACCTCCTCGACGAGCGTGCCCGTCCTCCGCGCGTACCGGACGGCCCGCTTGGCGCCCCCGCGGGACTCCTTCGCCGCACTGCGCTTCTCGACCGCGATGCCGTCCACCTCCACGAGTTTGAAGACCATCCCCGCCGTCGGAGCCCCCGACCCGGTGACCAGCGACGTGCCGACACCGTAGGCGTCGACCGGCTCGGCCCGCAGACCCGCGATCCCGTACTCGTCGAGATCACCGGACATCACGATCTTCGTGCGGGTCGCGCCGAGTCCGTCGAGCTGTTCGCGCACCTGGCGTGCGAGCACACCGAGATCGCCCGAATCGATCCGCACGCCACCGAGTTCGGGGCCGGCCACTGCGATCGCCGTGTTCACGCCGTCGGTGATGTCGTAGGTGTCCACCAGTAGGGTCGTGCCCACGCCGAGGCTCTCGACCTGGCTGCGGAAGGCGGACGCCTCGTCGCGGCCGGCCGTCGTGGTGTGCAGCAGGGTGAACGCGTGCGCGGCGGTACCCGCCGCGGGGATGCCGTACCGTTGCGCGGCCTGCAGATTGGACGTCGAGTCGAAGCCCGCGAGATAGGCGGCGCGCGCCGCGGCGACCGCCGCTTCCTCGTGGGTGCGCCGCGAACCCATCTCGATGAGCGCGCGGCCGTCGGCCACACTCACCATGCGCGCCGCGGCCGAGGCGATCGCACTGTCGTGGTTGAAGATGGACAGGGTCAGCGTCTCGAGCAGCACGCACTCGGCGAAGGTGCCGCTCACCGACAGGATCGGCGAACCCGGGAAGAAGAAGTCGCCCTCGCGGTAGCCGTCGATGTCGCCGGAGAACCGGAAGTCGCGCAGCCACTCGACGGTGCGCGGAGTGAGGAAACCGGCTGCGAGTCCGAGTTCGGCCTCGTCGAACCGGAACGATGCGAGTGCCTCGATCAACCGTGCGGTGCCCGCGACGACGCCGTACCGCCGGCCCGGGGGAAGACGCCGGGCGAAGACCTCGAAGACGCACGGGCGGTCGCCCGTGCCGTCCGCCAGGGCAGCCTCGAGCATGGTCAACTCGTACATGTCCGTGAACAGTGCGGTGCCGGGACGACCGGCAGGGTGAATGGCTTCGGGCACCCGATCACTGTAGAGCCACGGCCTCCGAGGCGGGTTTTTCGCGGTGCTCCGAAGTCGTACCCTGGGAACATGGCGCCGTGTAGTACGACCACTCCGCTCGACGTCCGCTCGACGGCCGGCCAGGCCGTTCCGGTCATGGCAGGACAGGCCGTTCCCGCCGAAGCCGAAATCGTCGAGGAGATCGAAGCGGTCGACAGGCCATGGGTGACCGTGGTCTGGGACGACCCCGTCAACCTCATGCACTACGTGACGTTCATCTTCCAGAAGCTGTTCGGGTACAGCAAGGCCAAGGCCACCGAGCTCATGCTCAAGGTCCACAACGAGGGCAAGGCCGTCGTGTCGAGCGGTTCGCGTGACAAGATGGAACACGACGTGCAGCGTCTGCACGCCGCCGGACTGTGGGCGACGATGCAGCGCGACGAATGATCCCCACAGGAGGGCCCGACCGACGTGCGGCAGTGGACCAGGAAGAACTCGCTCAGCGGCCCCAAGCTCCGGTCGGAGATGGACGCCCACGAAGCGTCGGTGCTGCGGTCGCTCGTGTCCTCCGTGCTGGGCATGCTCGAGGAACGCGCCGGACAGGCCCCGCAGGACGACCTCGCGGCGCTGACGGGTCTGCGCACCGGTAACGCCACCCCGCCCGAGATCCCGGCGCTGCGCCGCCTCCTGCCCGATTTCCACCGCCCGGACGCCGATGCCGTCGCCGATGTCGACGACGACGCCGCCGACCTCAACGGTGCGATGCGCAGCCTGCACGAACCGAGCATCATCGACGCCAAGCTCGCCGCCGGCGCGGTCATCCTGCGCACCGTGCCCGAAGGCGGCGGCAAGGTGGTGCTCAATCCCGAACAGGCCGAAGCCTGGCTGTACGGACTCAACGACGTGCGACTCGCGCTCGGCACCACCCTCAGCATCGACGCCGACACCCCCGACGTCCTCGACGACGACGATCCGCGTGCCCCGCATCTCGACGTCTACCACTGGCTGACGTGGATGCAGGACTCCCTCGTCCAGGCGCTGCAGCCGTGATCGTGCCGGGACCGACCGATTCGCTGCTCGACGTGACGGGTCTGAGTGTCGGCCACTGGCAGCGCCTCGACCCCGAGGTCACCGTCGGCACCCCCGACATTCCCGGTACGGGCGCCGCCACGGGATGCACCGTCGTGCTCGCCGACCCGTCCGCCGTCGCCTCGGTGGACGTGCGCGGCGGGGGACCGGGCACCCGGGAGACCGACCTGCTCGATCCGAGCCACTCCGTGCAGCGCGTCGACGCGGTACTCCTCACCGGTGGCAGTGCGTACGGGCTGGCCGCCGCCGACGGCGTGATGCGTTATCTCGAGATGAACGGCAAGGGGATTCCGATGGGCGCGCCCGGCGCGGTCGTCCCGATCGTCCCCGGTGCCGTTATCTTCGACCTGCCGGTGGGGCAGTGGTCCGCGCGCCCGACCGCCGGTTCCGGCTGCACCGCCGCCGCCACCGCCAGTTCCACGCACTTCGACCGCGGCAGCGCCGGCGCCGGCACCGGTGCCCGCGCCGGGGCGCTCAAGGGCGGCATCGGATCGGCGAGCGTGCGGATCACGGACGGTCCCGCAGCCGGGGTGACCGTGGCGGCGCTGATGGTCGCCAACCCTGTCGGTTCGGTGTTCGACCCCGTGACCGGCCTGCCCTGGGGCGTCGACGCCGCGCGAGCCGAGGAACTCGGACTGTCGTCGCCGTCGGCGTCGGATCTCGCCGCGGCCCGCGCGCTCGGCGACAAGGGCACCGTCCTCAACACCACGATCGGTGTGGTCGCCACCGACGCACCGCTGTCGAAGGCGGCGTGCCGTCGCGTCGCGGTCACCGGACACGACGGTATCGGCCGCGCGATCCGTCCCGCGCACTCCCCGCTCGACGGCGACACGATCTTCGCCCTCTCGACCGGCACCGCCGACGTCTCCGACGCACTCCGCGACGCCCCGTCGATCCCGGCCTTCGCCCCCGAACTGCCGATCCTCGCCGCGGTGTGCGAAGCCGCGGCGGTGGTGGTCGAACGCGCGATCGTCGACGCGATCCTGTCCGCGACCTCCGTGGCCGACATCCCCGCCTATCGCGACGTGCTGCCCTCGGTCTTCGGCCGCTGACCGGTACGTGACGGCAGAATGGTGCCATGACCATTCCCAGCGGTACCGGCGCCGACACCCGAATCCGGCCGATCTGGCAACGTGCCGGACTGTGGATCGGTGGGTTCGTCGCGATGCTCTACGGCATCGAGACCGTCGATGCGGTGCTCCCCGCCGATCTCGACGCGGCCGGTGTCGAACCCCGCACCGCCGACGGGCTGTGGGGCGTGCTGTTCGCGCCGATCCTGCACGCCGACTGGGCCCACCTCACCGCCAACACCGTGCCCGCGCTCGTCCTCGGCTTCCTGGTGCTGCTCTCCGGCATCGGGCGCGGCCTGGCCGCCACCGCGATCATCTGGGTCGTCGCAGGAGTGGGGACGTGGCTGATCGCGGGCTCGGGCGAGACCCACATCGGAGCGTCGAGCCTGATCTTCGGGTGGCTCACCTATCTGATCGTGCGCGGCGTGTTCACCCGCAAGGCCGGGCAGATCCTGCTGGGAGTCGTGGTGCTGTTCCTCTACGGCGGCATGCTGTGGGGCGTGCTGCCGAGCGAACCGTGGATCTCCTGGGAAGGGCACTTCTTCGGTGCCGTCGGCGGCGTCCTCGCGGCGTGGGCGCTGTCCGCGGACGCGCGTCGCGCCCGCCGCACCACCACCTCCGTCGTGCCGCGCTGACCACCCGCGCCGACAACCCACCGATCGGCCACGCGAAGTGGCCGAACGATCCGCGCGTCACACCTTCCCGGCCATTGTGAGTCTGCGCCGCAATACGCGCGTTGGCTTCATCGAGGGACCTTCGGCATGGCAGCATGGCTGATATGCGCATGACCGTTCTGGGGTGCTCGGGCAGTGTGGCCGGGCCGGATTCCGCAGCCTCCGGCTACCTGCTGACGGCACCGGACACCCCGCCCCTGGTCATCGACTTCGGTCCCGGCGTCCTCGGCGCGCTCCAGCGCCACGCCGACCCCGGTGAAGTGTCGATCCTGCTGTCCCATCTGCACGCCGATCACTGCCTCGACCTGCCCGGTCTGCTGGTCTGGCGCCGTTACTCGCCGTCCCCGCCGCAGGGCCGCGTCCTCACCTACGGTCCCGCCGGCACCGCCCACCGCATCGGCGTGGCGTCCGCGGAGATCCCCGGCGAGGTCGACGACGTCAGCGACACCCTCGACGTCCGGATGCTCGGCGACGGCGAGCAGATCCGGTTCGGGAGCCTGACCATCTGCCCCGGTCGCGTCCATCACCCGCCGGAGGCCTACGGCTTCCGCATCACCAGTGACTCCGGCCGCACCCTCGTCTACACCGGCGACACCGGCATGTGCGATTCGGTCGTCGAACTCGCCCGCGGCGCCGACGTGCTGCTCGCCGAGGCATCGTGGACCCACGCGCCGGGGGAACGCCCCGAGGGCGTGCACCTCTCGGGCACCGAAGCCGGACGCGTCGCAGCCCTCGCCGGTGTCGGCGAACTCCTCCTGACCCACATCCCGCCGTGGACCTCCCGCGAGGACGTCATCGCCGAGGCCAAGGCCGAGTACTCCGGACCGGTCCACGCCGTCACCGCCGGAGACGTGTACCGCATCTGAAAGGCCCGTCCCCGGATCGCCTAGGCTCGGACGAGTGACGACACGAGAAGACGGCAGAGCGGACGACGAACTCCGGAACATTCGCATCACCCGGGGTTTCACCAACCACCCGGCGGGCTCGGTGCTCGTCGAATTCGGACAGACCCGCGTGATGTGCACCGCCAGCGTCGAGGAAGGCGTCCCCCGGTGGCGCCGGGGCTCCGGTCTCGGCTGGCTCACCGCCGAGTACGCAATGCTCCCCGCCGCCACCCACACCCGCAGCGGACGCGAATCGGTCAAAGGCAAGCTCGGCGGCCGCACCCAGGAGATCAGCCGGCTCGTCGGCCGGTCGCTGCGCGCGTGCATCGACCTCGCCGCGCTCGGTGAGAACACCATCGCGATCGACTGCGACGTGCTGCAGGCCGACGGAGGCACCCGCACCGCGGCGATCACCGGCGCCTACGTCGCGCTGTGCGACGCGGTGACCTACCTGCGTGCCGCGGGCAGCCTCGCCGACCCGCAACCCATCTCGTGCCAGATCGCCGCCGTCAGCGTCGGCGTGGTCGACGGCCGCGTCCGCCTCGACCTGCCCTACGAGGAGGACGTGCGCGCCGAGGTCGACATGAACGTCGTCGCCACCGAGACGGGCACCCTCGTCGAGGTCCAGGGCACCGGCGAAGGCGCGACCTTCCCGCGCTCCACGCTCGACGCGATGCTCGATTCCTCGCTCGCCGGCATCGAGGAACTGTGCCGGATCCAGCGCGAGGTGCTCGCCGAGCCGTACCCGGGCACCCTGCCCGAGCCGGTCGAGGCGGGGGTCGTCAAGAAGAAGTTCGGAGTCTGACGTGCGGGTGCTGGTCGCAAGTCGCAACGCGAAGAAACTGCGCGAACTGCAGCGCGTGCTCGACCGCGCCGGGATCGAGGGCATCGAACTCGTAGGCCTCGACACCGTCCCGCCCTACCCGGAGGCACCCGAGACGGGGGAGACCTTCGAGGCGAACGCCGGAGCCAAGGCCCGCGACGGCGCCGTCGCCACGGGGATGCCCTGCGTCGCCGACGACTCCGGTCTCGAGGTCGACGCCCTGCGCGGCATGCCCGGCGTGCTCTCGGCGCGCTGGAGCGGACGCCACGGCGACGACGAGGCGAACACCGCACTGTTGCTCGGCCAAATGCAGGACGTGCCGGACGAGCGGCGCGGCGCGGCATTCGTATCGGCCTGCGCGCTCGTGGTGCCGTCGGACCACGGATTCGTCACGACCGTCGTGCGCGGCGAATGGCGCGGCAGCATCGTGCGCGAGCCGCGCGGCGAGAACGGCTTCGGCTACGACCCGGTCTTCCTCCCCGAAGGTGAGGAACGCACCGCGGCGGAACTGTCCGCGGAGGAGAAGGACGCACAGTCGCATCGAGGACGGGCACTCGCCCAGCTCGTGCCCGCCCTCGCTGCGCTCGCCGCGAGCCGCTAGCGCGCGCCGGCCTGCGTTCCCGGTTCGGCGGGTACGGTCGGCTCGTCGCCGCGGGAGAGTTCACCGCCCACGACGGGCCAGCCCGCAGCGACCAGCTGTTCACGGACGCGCTCGACGTCCTGCGGGTCCGGTTCCTCGTGGATCACCCCTGCCACGATCTTCCGCAGGGTGTCGTGGTCGACCTGCCGCTCCGGGTGCTCGGACGCGGTCGCCGCTGCCGTCTCGATCGCCTCGAGGAGTTCCTCGTCGGTGAGACGACGCTTGAGCACGGCGAGCAACGCGAAGTGATCCTTCGCCGGGATCCCTTCGGGATATCCCGCACGCAACCAGTCCAGTACCACCCGTGGATTCCAACGCGCCATCGTCGCCTCCTCACTCACCGTCCCGCACGGACCCTTCGAACCGAAGGGTCCGGCGGAAACCCCCTGTCAGGGTCACAGGGTTCCCGCCACGATAGCGAGGAACACCTGATTCGCCCCGTCAGGGCAGTGAATGTCCCCTTTCAGGGCAGTGACATGTCCTGCAGATACGCCGTGACCATGGCAGTGAGTTCGTCGGCCACGACGTCCCGTTCCATCGGGGGACGGTCGAGAACGTAGGAGACGGCCACGTTCTCGACCGTGCGCACGAGAATCCACGCGATCGCCTCCACCGGACGGTCGCCGCGTCCGCGGAGATGGAAACGCAGCCACATGGTGAGCAGGTCGTCGATCCGCCGTTCGAAGGCGGCGAGCCGGCTGTCGGGGGAGCGCGGTAGTTCCTCGATGAGCACCCGCAGCAGGCGCGGATTCTCGGCGAGCGCATCGAGCAACTCACCCATCGTGTCGCGCACCGACACAGGGGTGGGTGGGCCTTCCAGTGCGTCCGCGAACACGCGCGAAATGCGAGCATGCATCGCATCCGTCCAACGGTCCACCACCTCGGCGACGATGGCGTCCTTGTCCGGGAAGTACTGGTACACCGAGCCCGGACTGATCCCCGCCACGCGCGCGATGCGGTTCGTCGAAGCTCCCTCGTAGCCGTTGTCCAGCAGAACCGTGCGTCCCGCGGCGATGATCCGCTCGACCATCGCGCGGGAGCGTTCCTGTTGCGGCGCGCGACGCCGACGCCGGTCGCTCGGGCTCATCGCCGCACCGGAAATGCGAATTGAACGCGAGTAACAGCTCGTGTGAACATCGCCTCATGGTGACACAGGAGTTGCTACGGGACGAGAGCACGTGCCCGTACCCCACGCGGTACGAGGGCAATCGGCCCCGCAACGAGCGCATCGGGAGACCGCTGAAGAAGTTCGCCCGGATCCACGAGGTGGATCAGCGCTTGCTCGACCGCATCGGCCGCAGGATGTTCGCACGCGACGAGGTGGGGGCCGCGCTCGTCCACGGTATGCGCCGCGACCGGGACGACCCGCAACGCGTCACCATGAAGCAGTTCCACCGGGCACTGGAACACGGCATCGAGTCCGTACCCGACGCTCCCGCCGCGCTGCGCGAGTTCTTCGCCGTCGTCGACACCGTCCCCGACTGGGTGGACTGGAACCTGCTCGAGCAGGGCGCACGGGCCTTTCGCCGTATGGGCCGCACCCGTAACGACGTGCTGCTCCAGCTGTCGCTCATCGGCGGCTACCGCTTCGGCGGACCTCCGGACCTCCTCGTGGAGACCGGCGGACTCACCGGATCCACCGCCATGCGCCGCCTCGGCGAGACCCAGAAGTGGGGCACCGCCGTCGGTGAACCCGGTGGCATGCGCCGGAACGGGGACGGCTTCAAGCTCACCGTGCACGTGCGCGCCATGCACGCACTCGTCAACGATCGGTTCGAGAACAACGGCCGATGGGACATCGAGCACTGGGGACTGCCGATCAATCAGACCGACCAGGCCGCGACCCTCGGACTGTTCAACGGCACCCTCCTCCTGGGCGTCCGCGCACTCGGTTACACCGTGAGCCGCGACGAATCCCGCGCCGTGATGCACCTGTGGAAGTACGTCGGCTGGCTCATGGGCGTGGACGAGGAGTGGCTGTTCGACTCCGAACGCGAGCAGCACCGCTTCAACTACCACGTGGTGCTCGTGCAGGACGATGTCACGCCGGCGGGCGCCGACCTGTCCCGTGCACTCGTCGACGGCCAGCGCACGCTCGACTACGGGCGTTTCTCCCGGCTCCGGGGTGCCTACGAGCGACTGCGGTTGCTCAGCATGCTGCGCTTCTTCCTCGGGGAGCAGGGACTCCACGATCTGGGGCTTCCGGTCACTCCGCCCTGGGCGGTCGTCCCGGTCCTTGCGACGAACATCGTCAAGTCCCAGGTGCTGAAGAGATGCGTTCCCGGACGTCGGCTGCTCGAGCACCTCGGCGACCGTGCGGCACGCCGCGAACTGGAACTGAAGTTCGGTTCTGCGAAGCCGGACGTGGGCGCCCTGCAGGTATGACCAAAGCGGCCGTGGGAGGAGCATCGTGCTCCTCCCACGGCCGCTTCGAATCGGGGAACTCGCGACGCGCGCCTACCGCGCAGATCAGCTCGCGTCGTGGGACGAGAGTTCGTCCCCGGCCCTGTCGTCCTCAGCCCTGTCCGTTTCGTCGAGGACCCATCGCATCTCGACGATCGTGCCCTTCGGGCCGGCCGAGACCCGGACGTCGCTGGCCAGATTGCGGATCAGCGTCAGCCCGTGACCGCGTGAACGTCGGGCGTCGCTGTCGACGGCGTCGTGCCAGGAGCCGTGGTCGACGACCCGCACGACCACCTCACCCTCGTCGGGTAGATACGTCGCCTCGTAGTCGAGCGTGCCGTGCGCATCGTCCGGCGCATAGGCGTGCTCGACGGCATTCGCGAGCGCTTCGTAGCTCGCGAGCAGTATGTCCTGTCTCTGGTCCTCGCTGAGGGGGAGCTTCGCCAGCCACCGCCTCGTGACGACCCGCAGGCCTGCAATCTCGGTCGGGTCGGCTCGCACACCCGACGAACGGATCTCGTCGGGAAAGAGCAAAGCTGACTCCTCGGGCGCAGACGACATGGCTCCTCGGTTCGACGGGTACGGCGGTCTACTCGGAGACGCCTTCCGGCGAGGCACCGAGGCCGACGAGCGCGTCGTCGAGCTTCGGATGGATCGCCAGGACCTCTCCGAGGCCGAGGAGTTCGAGCGGGCGTGCCGTGGCACTGCCGTGTGCCACGACGGCGAAACCGGTGCTGTCGGCGGCTCGCTTGGACAACTCGACCAACAGAGCGATACCCATCGAAGCGAGGAAATCAACCCCGCTGAGATCGACGATCAGTCCGGAGATGTCGGAGTCGAGGAGCGCGAGGGCTTCCTGCTCGAGGAGCGGGGCACTCGTCATGTCGACTTCGCCGTTGACGGACAGCACGGCCACGGAGCCGTTACGGGTCGTGGAAAGAGTCATATGCGGATGCGCGGTCATGGGATCGTTCACCTTGCCATCATGCAAGATCGTGCCGATAGATGCACACAACGGTCCATCGGCCGCGGCCGCGACCCGCCGTGACCACCCTGTGACCATGCTGTCGTCGAGTCTGTAATGTTCCCTTTCGAGCAGGGAGGGAGGGGCGCCGAGTGGACATGCACCGAGCGCAGAGCGAGTCGGTCGAACCACCGTCGTTGCTCCTCATCGAGGACGATCCGGGCGACGCGCTCATCGTGGAGGAACTCGTCGTCGACAGTGCCCCCGAGATGACCGTCGTGTGGGTGCAGACACTCGCGCAGGCCCGCGACGAACTCGCCACATCGGCTCCCGACTGCGTACTTCTCGACCTCCACCTGCCCGATGCGAGCGGCCTCGAAGCCGTCGCCCGCATCCAGGAGATCACCGATTCCGTCCCCATCGTCGTCCTCACCGGCCTCGCGGAGGAACAGACCGGCCTCGCCGCGCTGTCCGTGGGCGCCCAGGACTATCTCGTCAAGGGACGCGTCGAACCCGATCTGTTCGGCCGCGCCGTCCGCTACGCCATCCAGCGAAAGCAGACCGAGATCGCGGCGGCGGAACTCCAGGCGAGTCAGCTTCACGCGCAGGAGAACGCCCGACTCGAACGCGGCCTGCTCCCGTCCCCGCTCCTGCGCGACGGGCAGGACTTCGACGTCGTCGCCCGTTACCGACCCGGCCGGTCGTCGGCTCTTCTCGGCGGCGACTTCTACGACGTCGTGCAGACCGGCGACGGAACCGTCCACGTCCTCATCGGCGACGTCTCTGGTCACGGTCCCGACGAGGCAGCCCTCGGCGTGGGCCTACGCATCGCGTGGCGCACGCTCGTGCTCAGCGGGGTCGACGGTCCCCGCCGCTTGCACCAACTCGAGGAACTGCTCGTCGCCGAGCGCACGGAGAGCCGCTTCTTCGCGTCGATGACGAACCTCACGATGTGTGCCGACCGCAGCACCGTCGAGGTCATGCGCGCCGGTCATCCCGGGCTGCTGCTCCGCCACGGCGGAACCATCGACTGGGTCGAAGCGCCCGGTGGTCCCGCCCTCGGCCTGCTGCCGGGAGGGGCCACCTGGCCCGTTCACGAGTTGGATCTGCCCGAGGACGGCGCGATCGTGCTGTTCACCGACGGATTGTTCGAGGGCCATCGGGGCGACGGCCCGGAACGACTCGGTGAGGAAGGACTCCTCGAGCTCGCGCGCGAACGCGCCCATCTGCCGGCCGCCGACTTCACCGACTCGCTCATCGACGGTGCCGAGAAACTCGCGGACAGTCGGGGAGGACTGTCCGACGACGTGGCAGTCGTCCACGTGCAATGGAACAGGAAGTGATCACCACCGCATGACGAACAGCGACGCAACGGCGGAGACGGGGGACGTGCGTCGCCCTCCGTCTCGCAGGATGACGGTCCAGGCATGGTTCCTGCTCGTACTCGGCGTGATGGGTGTGCTGGTCGTCGTCGGCACCGTGGTCGGCAGCCACTTCCTCCGTGAGACGACCGAGTACTCCAACTACGTGCGCGACCGGATCCAGCCCGCTCGCGTCGAGGCATACCGGTTGCAATCGGCACTGATCAACCAGGAGACGGGCGCGCGGGGCTACATCCTCGCCGCCGATCCCGATTTCCTCATGCCCTACGAGGAGGGGCGACGTGAGGAGGAAGCCGCGGCCGCCGAGCTGCGAGCCCTCGTCGGCGACGAGGAGAAGCTGATGGCGGACCTCGAAGCGATCGAAGCGCATGCGGCGGAGTGGCGACGCGTGTACGCCGAGCCGCTCATCTCCACCGTCGTGCCGGGGGAACCGCAGTTCGTCGACCCCGCGGTCGTCGCAGCCGGCCGGGACGCATTCGACCGGATCCGGACGGCGTTGGACGTCCAGAACGCCGACCTCACACAGGCCCGAGAGGACGGCATCGCAACTCTCGAGGACACCCGCACCACGCGCGATCGCATCCTCGCCGGCATGGTGGTGGTGTTCCTCCTCACCGGTGTCGGTCTGGCCGTCCTGCTCCAGACGATCGTGGTACGCCCGATCCAACGTCTGCGGCAGGCGTCGCGCAGCGTCGTCGCGGGGCAGAACTTCGAGCGCGAAATCGTGCCGCAGGGCCCCGCCGACATCTATGCGTTGGGCCGCGACGTCGAGGACATGCGCGAGCGGATCGTGCGCGAACTGCAGGTCGCGCACGAGCGTGAGGAGCAACTCGAGAACCAGACGACGGAACTGCGGCGCTCGAACTCCGAACTCGAACAGTTCGCCTACGTCGCCTCCCACGACCTGCAGGAGCCGCTGCGTAAGGTCGCGTCCTTCTGCCAACTCCTCGAGAAGCGCTACGGCGACAAGCTCGACGAACGCGGCACCCAGTACATCGCCTTCGCGGTCGACGGCGCGAAGCGTATGCAGGTGCTCATCAACGATCTGCTGACCTTCTCCCGCGTCGGACGCGTCAGCGACGCGCACGTCCGCACCGAACTGGACGTGACCCTCGACGCGGCCTTGACGAACATCTCGCAGGCGGTCGACGAATCCGGGGCGACGATCACGCGGCCCGAGTCCCTGCCGACGATCGTGGGCGATCCCACACTGATGATCATGTTGTGGCAGAACCTGATCGGCAACGCGATCAAGTTCCGCCATGAGGACCGTCCCGTGGAGATCCGGGTCGACTGCGAGGAGATCGTCGACGGGGACGACGAGTTCTGGCGATTCTCCGTGCAGGACAACGGCATCGGTATCGCGGAGGAGTTCGCCGACAAGGTCTTCGTGATCTTTCAGAGGCTGCACGGCCGGGACGTCTACACCGGCACCGGCATCGGCCTGGCGATCTGCCGGAAGATCGTCGAATACCACGGTGGAGAGATCTGGCTCGACCCGCAGTATCGGGAAGGCAGTCGATTCTGCTTTACGATTCCCAAGGCAGGCGACGACATGTCTGCAACCGAAGTCGCTCTGAAAGGGGCATCTGCATGAGCGTTTCCGGGCGGCCGATCGACGTCCTCCTAGTCGAGGACGACCCCGGCGACGAATTGATGACGCGCGAAGCGTTCGAGGACAACAAGATCGGAAACACCCTTCACGTGGTCCGCGACGGCGAGGAGGCACTCGACTTCCTCTACCGGCGCGGGGAGTACGAGAACGCCCCTCGGCCCGACCTGATCCTCCTCGATCTGAACCTGCCCAAGTACGACGGGCGGCAGGTCCTCGAGCAGGTCAAGTCCGACACCGACCTCACCGACATCCCCGTCGTCGTCCTTACCACCTCGGCAGCGGAGGAGGACATCCTCCGCAGCTACAAGCTGCACGCCAACGCGTACGTGACGAAGCCGGTCGACCTCGACCAGTTCATCCGCGCGGTGCGCCAGATCGACGAGTTCTTCGTCCAGGTGGTGCGCCTGCCGCGACGCTGAGCGCGCACACGGGCACAACGAAATCGGGCGGATCCTTCGAAAGGATCCGCCCGATTCGTGTTCGTGGAGGTTGCCGGCTCAGACGCCGAAGTCGGCCTTCACCTGCTGAGTGCGCTTGTGCTCGACGAAGAAGGACAGGAACGGGATGGTACCCGCCAGGAGCGTCCACACCGTCCGGGCGATCGGCCAGCGCACCTTGATCGACAGGTCGAAGGTGAGGACCAGGTACACCGCGTACACCCAGCCGTGCACGATCGCGATCCAGGCCGGCACGTTCTCGACACCGATGATGTACTTGGCGACCATCTCACCGGTGAGGATCAGCAGCCAGATACCGGTCGCGTAGGCGAGCACGCGGTAACGCAGCAGGGCGGACCGGATCTTCTTCCGGTCGGCCTCACTGACGACGCGCGGCGTGGTGGCTTGGCCGGACGCCTGCTCGGGGGTCGTGCTCACTGAGCGCTCCTATCGGACCTGCGCGCGAGTTGCGCGAGGTACTCGTTGTACTCGTTGATCTGTCGTGCGTCGGGATCCGCGGTTTCCTGCTCGCGTGCCTCGGCGAGCGTGCGCGGACGGGTGGGGAGAAGATCCTCGGGGATCTCGGTGGGCCCGTCCGGCTCGGACGGACGTCGTCCGCCGGTGCTCTCGGCTTCCTGCTCCTCCGCTTCGAGGCGCACGAAGCGTCGATAGGCGTAGACGCAGAAGAATGCGAAGGCAGGCCACTGGAGCGCGTAGCCGAGATTCTGGTAGGTGCCGCCCACCGCTTCGAAGGCGGTCCACTGCCAGTAACCGAGGCCGAGGCATCCGGCCGCGGCCACCAGGACCAGGATGATCAGGGCCAACCGGCGGGGAGGGCGATGCTCGGACACGCCCTCGACGGTACCCGAACGGTGCACCGACCTGCCAAGACCGGTCGGTGCACCGTGGGTGAGGTCACGTGGTGCGCGAGGGGGGACTCGAACCCCCACGTCCTATGGACACTGCGTCCTAAGCGCAGCGCGTCTGCCGTTCCGCCACTCGCGCGTCACGGACACAATACGTCACGAGGACGGCTCTTCCCTACGGAAGGTGAAGCGGCGTCGCCCGGCCCAGGTCGATGTCTGGGTGTGGAAGTTGGGGCACAGAAACCGGACGTTGTCGGGTCTCGAATCGTTGGGATTTCCGTCGATGTGGTCGACGTGGAAGACCAACGGCTGGCCGTACCAATGTGGCTCCGTGCCGCAACCCTCGCGTTCGTGTGGGCGACCGGACTCGATGAGAGCCCGACGCAGCAGATGAGGTTTGGTTCGTGGCGAGCCTGCCGGTGTCTCGACCAGGATCGTGGTCCAGTGCCGCTTCACCACAGGCCCACCCTGTACGGGAGGGCGGCCGGTGAAGTGGGACGTATCGATACCGAGTGCCCTGATCCTGCGGGTCAGATGCGTGTGATGTCCTCCGTTGGGTTTGAGACCGAAGTACCGCATGACGTCGGCGAAGTTGACGCAGCTGCGAACTGCCTCTTCAAGCATCTCCTTCGTGTACTTGACCGGTCGTGTCACCGTGTCCCCGCTTCCGCCTCGATGCTCGACTCGGCTGGAGCCGCGTCGAGGGCTCGGATGGGTCGGTTGTGCCGGATCCTCCTGCCCCAGGTGGGTGTCTGGCTGTGGCAGTTGGGGCACAGGAAGCGGAGGTTCTCCGGACGGGAATCGTTCGGATTGCCGTCGATGTGGTCGACGTGCAGTGCGAGCGGCGATTTCCGCCATTCCGGACCGGTGCCGCAGTTCTCGCACCTGTGCGACCGCCCGGATTCGATGAGCGCTCGTCTGAGGCGGGCAGCTTCTCTACGGTTGGAGCCGGCCGGTGAGACCGTGAGCACCTCGACCAGTGCAGGCGGTTCCGGGGCGGTATCCCCTTCTGGTGGGCCATACCCCGGAAGTGGGACGTGTCGATTCCATAGAGCTTGATTCGTCGGCTGATGTTGGCATGGTTGCCGCCGTCTTCCCGTAATCCGAATTGCCTCAACACGCCCGCGACGCTGGTCGCCTTCGCGACCGCCTCTTCGAGGACCTCCCGCGTGTACTTCACCCTTCTCCCCACCGTGCCCCCTGTCGAATATTTGTTCGATTGTCCCGAAGCTATCGCGGGGGTCCGACACGTTGTCGATCTTGCGATGCACGATCCGCGACGCCCGTCAACAGGTAACGATTCGATAACGAAAAACGTGAGGGATTCCTCGGGTTCATGGACGTCCACGCATCGGCGCAGCCAGGAGTGATTCGGGTTACCGACCAGTTACTTTCGAGCGAGCGTGTGAGCGAAATCACTGGTGGGAGGGGTGCCGGGCAAACTGCGTGAAACAAAACATGAGGAACCCCTCATGATTTTGTGCGAACCTTGGCGTGCCCGAACAGCGGACCACTAGTCCAGCAGCACACCGGCGCGCAGCGCTGACACACGAAGCCTCGACGCCGGGGTGTTCAGGAGAGGAACCACACGCGTGACGATCGACGAGACCACACCAGGCGACAACGGACGGAACTCGAAGGCATCACGACGCACCACCGATCGGTCCACGGCAGCCGCTCCGGCCCGTGCTCTGGTCGACAAGCTCCTCGCGGGTGAGCCCTACGCGCTCGCATTCGGTGGCCAGGGTGCCCCCTGGCTCACCTCGCTCGAGGAACTCAGCCGCGACAACGGACTCGAACCGGTCCTCACCGACCTGGTCAACCGCGCCACCGCGCACCTCGCCCCGGTCGCGAGCGACCTCGTCGTGGTCCGCCCGACGGGCTTCGACCCCGTCGCGTGGATCCTCGAGGCCGAACTCGCCGACGAGGACGACGCGCCCGCCGGCCCCTCCGAAGCAGCTCTCACCTCTGCCGCTGTGTCGCTTCCCGGCGTCTTCCTCACCCAGGTCGCCGCGCTGCGCGCGCTCGCGAACCAGGGCCTCGACGTCGACTCCGTCGCGCCGAGCTCGGTCATCGGCCACTCGCAGGGCGTCCTCGCCGTCGAGTCCGTCGCCGCCGCCGGCCGCAAGGATGCCGAGATCCTCGCCATCGCCCAGCTCATCGGTGCCGCCGCGACTCTCGTCGGTCGCCGCCGCGGCCTGATCTCCGGCGCCGGCAAGTACCCGATGCTCGCCGTCGCCAACGTCGACCCCGAGCGCCTGCGCGCGATCGTCGCCGAGGTCTTCGAGGGCCAGGACCCCGAGCGCAGCGCCGTCGTCGCGATCCGCAACGCACGCCGTCGCGTCGTGCTGTCGGGCCCGCCCGCCGCTCTCAAGCGCGTGCAGCAGCGCTGCGAGCAGATCTCCGCCGCAGAGACCCGCGAGCGTGAGGCCAAGAAGCGCGGTGGCGCCGTGTTCTCCCCGACCTTCGAGCCCGTCGCGGCCGAGGTCGGCTTCCATCACCCCGCCTTCGCGGACGCCGTGGAGCAGGTCGCCGACTGGGCCGCCCGTTGCGAGCTCGACGCCGAACTCGCGCGCAGCCTCGCACAAGCCATCCTCGTCGCCCCGATCGACTGGGTCGAGCAGGTCGACTCCGCCGTCGCATCCGGCGCCTCGTGGATCCTCGACCTCGGTCCGGGTGAGCTCCTCACCCGCATGACCAGCTCGGGCCTGCGTGGTCAGGGCGTCGGCATCATCGCCGCCGCGACCCGCGGCGGTCAGCGCAACCTCCTCACCCCGGGCGCCGAGCCCGAGGTTCCGCGTGCCTGGTCGGAGTTCGCTCCGAAGCCGGTCGCGCTGCCCGACGGCCGCATCGCCGTCGAGACGGCCTTCACCCGCCTGACGGGCCGCTCGCCGATCCTGCTCGCGGGCATGACCCCCACGACCGTCGATCCGAAGATCGTCGCCGCCGCCGCGAACGCCGGCCACTGGGCCGAGCTCGCCGGTGGTGGCCAGGTCACCGAGCAGATCTTCGCCGACCACGTCGCCGAGCTCACCGAGCTGCTCGAGCCGGGTCGCGCCGTCCAGTTCAACTCGATGTTCCTGGACCCCTACCTGTGGAAGCTGCACGTCGGCGGCAAGCGTCTCGTGCCCAAGGCCCGCGCGGCCGGTGCGCCCTTCGACGGTGTCGTCGTCACCGCCGGTATCCCGGAGCTCGACGAGGCCGTGCAGATCATCTCCGACCTGCGTGAGGCCGGCATCGAGCACGTCGCCTTCAAGCCGGGCACGGTCGCGCAGATCCGTTCGGTGATCCGTATCGCCAACGAGGTTCCGGACTACCCGGTCATCGCCCACATCGAGGGCGGCCGCGCCGGTGGTCACCACTCGTGGGAGGACCTCGACGACCTGCTCCTCGACACCTACGCCGAGCTGCGCACGCGCCCGAACCTGGTGCTGTGCGTCGGCGGTGGCATCGGCACGCCGGAGAAGGCCGCCGAGTACCTGACCGGTCGCTGGTCGACCGTCTACGGCTTCCCGGCCATGCCGCTCGACGGCATCCTCGTCGGCACCGCCGCGATGGCGACTCTCGAGGCCACCACGGCTCCCGAGGTCAAGCAGCTGCTCGTCGATACCCCCGGCACCCCCGATTGGGTCGCCGCCGGCACCGCGACCGGCGGTATGGCCTCCGGCCGCAGCCAGCTCGGCGCCGACATCCACGAGATCGACAACGCCGCATCGCGCACGGGTCGCCTCCTCGACGAGGTCGCCGGTGACGCCGACGCCGTGGCCGCACGCCGCGACGAGATCATCGAGGCCCTGAACGGAACGGCCAAGCCGTACTTCGGTGACCTCGACACCATGACCTACCTGCAGTGGCTCGAGCGCTACCTCGAGCTGGCCGTCGGCGCGGACAACGGTGCCGAGTTCGACTGCGGCACCGATCTGGCGGACGTCCTCGCCGAGGCGCACACCAGCCCGTGGCTGGACGTGTCGTGGCGTGAGCGTTTCCGCGACATGCTGCAGCGCGCCGAGGCCCGCCTGCACCCCGTCTGCCGGGGCCCGATCCCGACGCTGTTCGACGACGACGCGGTGCTCGAGCGCCCGTACGCCGCGATCAAGTCTCTGCTCGCGCAGTACCCCGACGCGGGCGACGTCGTGCTGCACCCCGCCGACGTGCCGTTCTTCGTGTCGCTGTGCCGCACGCCCGGCAAGCCCGTGAACTTCGTTCCGGTCGTCGACCAGGACGTGCGTCGCTGGTGGCGTTCGGATTCGCTGTGGCAGGCTCACGATCCGCGGTACTCCGCCGACCAGGTCTGCGTCATCCCCGGCACCGTCGCCGTCGCCGGCATCACCCGCGTCGACGAGCCGGTCGGTGAACTCCTCGACCGCTTCGAGAAGGCCACGGCCGACGAGCTCGTCGCCGAGGGAGCGGAGCCCGTCGAGCTTCCCGCGCGTCGCCACCGCGACATCGCGCCGGGTCTGCTCGACGCCGTGCTGTCCTCGCCCGACGTCTCGTGGGCGGGTCGCCAGACCCGCAACCCGATCCACCGTCTCGGTGATCTGGACGAGTGGACCGTCGAGTCGGAGACCGCTGCCTCGCACGCCCCGACGGGTGCGACCCTGACGATCCTCGACGACGAGCACGTCGGCCTGCGGGTTCCGCTGGTGCGCGACAAGGCCGTCGAGATCCGCCTGACCGTGCCCGCCTCGGTCGTCTCCGGTGGCGCGCCCGTCGTCACCGAGGCCGACGCCGATGCGTCGATGTCGGCTCTGCTCGGTGTCGCCGCCGGTCAGGAACTGCCCGAGGTCAAGAAGGGCGCTGCCCGTATCACCCTCGGCTGGCTCCCGGAGAAGATCGCCGACCACGCCGGTGTCACCGGTTCGGGTCTGCCCGCGACCCTGACGCCGAGCGGCAACGGTGTGCCCGATGTGCTCGTCGGTGCCTGCTGGCCGGCCGTCTTCGCCGCGCTCGGCGCCGCCCGCACCGAGACCGATCTCTCGGTCATCGAGGGCATGCTCGACCTGGTTCACCTGGACCACGCGATCGACGTCAAGAACGGTCTGCCCACCGATCCGGCCTTCCTGGGCGTCAAGGCCGAGGTCACCGGTGTCTCCGACACCGACCTGGGTCGCGTCGTCGAGGTCGACGTGGTCATCACCGCCGACAGCGGTGACGGCTCGGGCGACCGGGTGGTCGCCACCCTGGCCGAGCGGTTCGCGATCCGCGGCCGCACCGGCACCGCTGATCTCGCCGATCCGGTCCGCGCTGGTGGCGCTCTCACCGAGGCCGTCGCCGACACCCCGCGTCGTCGCCGCCGCGACGCCGTGATCGTCGCGCCGACCGACATGAGCGCCTTCGCGAAGGTCTCCGGCGACCACAACCCGATCCACACCTCCGACAATGCCGCGCTGCTCGCCGGTCTCGGAAGCCCGATCGTCCACGGCATGTGGCTGTCGGCCGCGGCCCAGCAGGTCGTCACCGCGATCGAGCAGGACGCGAAGCTGCCGGTCCGTCGTCTCACGGCGTGGACCGCCCGCTTCCTGGGCATGGTCCGTCCGGGCGCGAAGATCGACGTGCGCGTCGACCGCATCGCCACCGACGGTGGAGCCGAGGTCGTCGAGGTCGGCTGCCGCGTCGACGGTGATCTGGTGATGGTCGCGACCGGCCGTATCGCCGCGCCGAAGACCGTCTACGCCTTCCCGGGCCAGGGCATCCAGCGTCCCGGCATGGGCCTCGACGCCCGTGCCCGCTCGAAGGCCGCCCGCGAGATCTGGGAGCGCGCCGACAAGCACACCCGCGAGGCGCTCGGCTTCTCGATCCTGGCCGTGGTCCGCGACAACCCGACGGTTCTCAAGGCTCGCGGTGTCACCCACAAGCACCCCGACGGCGTGCTGCACCTGACCCAGTTCACGCAGGTCGCGATGGCGACCCTCGGTGTCGCGCAGATCGCCGAGCTCAAGGAGGCGGGCGCGTTCGTCGACGACGCCTTCCTGGCCGGTCACTCGGTGGGTGAGTACAACGCGCTCGCCGCGGTCGCCGGTGTGCTGCCGCTCGAGGCCGTCCTCGAGGTGGTCTTCCAGCGCGGCTCCGCGATGCACGCCCTCGTGCCGCGCGACGAGCACGGCCGCTCGAACTACCGCATGGCCGCGATCCGGCCGTCGCAGTTCGGTGTGGACGATGCGGACCTGCAGGCCTTCGTCGCCGGTGTCGCCGAGGAGACCGGGGAGTTCCTGGAGATCGTCAACCTCAACCTGCGCGGATCGCAGTACGCGATCGCCGGTACGGTCGCCGGCCTCGAAGCCCTCGAGTCCGTGATCGAGCGTAAGGTCGCCGAGTTCGGTGGCAAGCGCGCGTTCATCCTGGTCCCGGGCATCGACGTGCCGTTCCACTCGACCGTGCTGCGCGGCGGTGTCGACGACTTCCGCGAGCGTCTGCTCGCCCTGCTGCCGCAGGAGATCGACCCGAACATCCTCATCGGCCGGTACATCCCGAACCTCGTGCCCAAGCCGTTCAACCTGGGCCGCGAGTTCATCCAGGAGATCGCCGACCTGGTGCCGTCGCAGCCGCTCGCCGACGTCCTCGCGGACTTCGACAGCTGGTCGGCCAGGCCGGTCGAGCTCACCCGCGTGGTGCTCGCCGAGTTGCTGGCCTGGCAGTTCGCGTCGCCGGTGCGCTGGATCGAGACGCAGGACCTGCTGTTCGCCGACGAGGCCGACGGTGGTCTCGGTGTCGAGCGGTTCGTCGAGGTCGGCCTCGGTGGCGCTCCCACCGTCGCGAACCTCGCGTCGCAGACGCTGAAGCTGCCCGGTCGTTTCGGTCAGCCCGTCGAGGTGCTCAACATCGAGCGCGAGGCGTCGATCGTGTACTCGACCGACACCGATCCCGCTCCGGTCGAGGACGACGAGCCGGCCGCACCGGCCGCCGACGCCGCGCCTGCCGCTGCTGCGGCCCCGGCACCCGCCGCGGCTCCCGCTGCGCCGGCCGGTGGCCCGACCCCGGACGACATCGCGTTCAAGGCCGCCGACGCCACCAAGGTGCTCATCGCCCTGTGGACGAAGCTGCGCCCGGATCAGATCGGTCCCGCCGACACGATCGAGGCGCTGTGCGACGGCGTGTCCTCGCGCCGCAACCAGCTGCTCGTCGACCTCGGTTCCGAGCTTTCGCTCGGTGCGATCGACGGTGCCGCCGACGCCGACATGGGTGCCCTCGCCGGCACGGTCGACCGTCTCGCCCGCACCTACCGCCCCTTCGGCCCGGTGCTGTCGGACTCGATCAACGATCATCTGCGCAAGGTGTTCGGTCCGTCGGGCAAGCGTCCCGCCTACGTCGCCGACCGCGTCACCAAGGTGTGGGGTCTGGGCGAGGGCTGGGCGTCGCACGTCACCGCCGAAGCTGCTCTCGGCAGCCGCGACGGTTCGTCCGTCCGCGGCGGCGACCTGGGCGGCCTGAGCGATGGTGCCCTCGCGGATGCTGCTTCGGTCGACAAGCTGATCGACGCCGCCGTGCAGTCGGTGGCCTCGCGTCGCGGAATCGCCGTGTCGATGCCGTCCGCCGGTGGCGGCGGGGGAGCGACGGTCGACGCCGCTGCCCTCGGCGAGTTCGCCGAGCAGATCACCGGTCGCGACGGGGTTCTCGCCAGTGCCGCCCGTCTCGTGCTCGAGCAGCTCGGCCACACCGAGCAGGTCTCGGGCCTGGCCGACAAGGCCGACGACGAACTCGTCGACCTGGTCTCCGCCGAGCTCGGCTCCGACTGGCCGCGTCTGGTCGCTCCGGCATTCGACGAGCGCAAGGCCGTCCTGATCGACGATCGCTGGGCCACCGCCCGCGAGGACCTGGCGCGCGTCTGGCTCGGGGAGCAGCTCGAGGTCGAGCGCTTCACCGGTGCAGGGCGGACCGTGGCTGCGCACGCCGAGTTCTGGGGCCGCAAGGCCACCGAGGCCGGTCGTACGGAGCTCGCGCAGACCTACGCCGCGATCGCCGAGACCGCCGTCGTCACCGAGGGTGCCGAGTACGCGGACGAGGTCGCCGTGGTCACCGGCGCCAGCAAGGGCGGTATCGGCGCAGCCGTCGCCGCGAAGCTGCTCGCCGGCGGCGCGACGGTCGTCGTCACCACGTCCTCGTTGAACGACAGCCGCCTGGGCTTCTACAAGGAGCTGTACGCACGCAACGCTCGCGCCGGTGCGGCGCTGTGGGTGGTTCCCGCGAACATGGCGTCCTACAGCGACGTCGACGCCCTGATCGAGTGGATCGGCACCGAGACCGTCGAGGTCGCCGGTGGCGCGAAGAAGCTGATCAAGGACGCGCTCACCCCCACGCTGCTCTTCCCGTTCGCCGCGCCGCGCGTGGCGGGTTCGCTCGCCGACGCCGGTGCGCGCGCCGAGATGGAGATGCGGGTGCTGTTGTGGTCGGTCGAGCGACTGATCGCCGGACTGTCGAAGATCGGGTACGACCGCGACGTCGACACCCACCTGCACGTGGTGCTGCCCGGTTCGCCGAACCGAGGCAAGTTCGGTGGCGACGGTGCCTACGGTGAGGCCAAGGCCGCACTCGACGCGATCATCAACCGGTGGAGCGCCGAGCGCACCTGGGCCGAGCGCGTCACCCTCGCCCACGCCCTCATCGGCTGGGTGCGCGGCACGGGCCTGATGGGCGGCAACGACCCGCTGGTCGAGGCTGTCGAGGCCGCCGGTGTCCGTACCTGGTCGACCGACGAGATGGCCGGCGAGCTGCTGAAGCTGGTCGGACCGGAGGCCACGCGTCTCGCCGCCGAGGCTCCGCTCGTCGCGGACCTGACCGGTGGACTGTCCGAGGTGGACGTCGACCTGCCGGCGCTCGCGAAGCAGGCGCAGGAGGCGGCCGACGCCGTCGAGGAGGACGAGGACGACACCGCGACCATCGCGGCGTTGCCCGAACCTCCGCGTGCCGAGGAGCTGCCGACCCCCGAGTGGGGCACGGTCACCGCCGACCTCGCCGACACGGTCGTCATCGTCGGTGCCGGTGAGCTCGGCCCCTACGGCTCCGCTCGCACCCGCTTCGAGATGGAGGTCGACGAGGAACTGTCGGCCGCCGGTGTGCTCGAGCTGGCGTGGGTCACGGGCCTGATCGGCTGGGAGAACGATCCCAAGCCGGGCTTCTACGACACCGAGACCGGTGAGCTGGTGCCCGAGGCGGAGATCGCCGACCGTTACCACGACGCGGTGGTCGAGCGCTGCGGCATCCGCCGCTACGGCGACGACGGTGCGATGATCGACAACACGGCTCCGCTGCTGACCTCGGTCTTCCTCGACAAGGACCTGTCCTTCGTCGTCGGTTCCGAGGCCGAAGCCCGCGCGTTCGTCGACTCCGATCCGGAGAACACGGTTGCGTCGGTCGACGCCGAGTCGGGCGACTGGACGGTCACCCGCAAGGCCGGCACCGAGATCCGCGTGCCGCGCAAGGCGAAGCTGACCCGCACGGTCGGCGGCCAGATCCCGACCGGCTTCGACGTCACCAAGTGGGGCATCCCCGCCGACATGGCGGACTCGGTGGACCGGGTGGGTCTGTGGAACATCGTCACCACGGTCGACGCCTTCCTCACCGGTGGCTTCACCCCGTCCGAGCTGCTCCGCTGGGTGCACCCGTCGATGGTCGCCAACACGCAGGGCACCGGCATGGGTGGCATGTCCTCGATGCGGTCGCTGTACATCGACACGCTGCTCGGCGAGTCGCGGGCGAACGACATCCTGCAGGAGGCCCTGCCGAACGTCATCGCCGCGCACGTCGTCCAGTCGTACGTCGGTGGCTACGGCGCGATGGTGCACCCGGTCGCGGCGTGCGCCACGGCTGCGGTCTCCGTCGAGGAGGGCGTGGACAAGATCAAGCTCGGCAAGGCCGACCTGGTCGTCGCCGGTGGCTTCGACGATCTCGGTATCGAGGGCATCGTCGGCTTCGGTGATATGTCCGCGACCGCCAAGTCGGAGGACATGCAGGCCAAGGGCATCAGCGATCGTCGCTTCTCCCGCGCCAACGACCGTCGTCGCGGTGGATTCGTCGAGTCGGCCGGTGGCGGCACCGTCCTGCTCGCCCGCGGCGATGTCGCGCTCGAGATGGGCCTGCCGGTGCTCGGTGTGGTCGCCTGGGCCGGATCGTTCGCCGACGGTGTGCACACCTCGATCCCGGCGCCCGGCATCGGTGCGCTCGGTGCGGGTCGCGGTGGACGCGAGTCGGGTCTGGCGAAGGAACTGCGCAAGCTCGGTCTCACGGCCGACGACATCGCGGTGATCTCCAAGCACGACACCTCGACCGCCGCGAACGACCCGAACGAGGCCGAGCTGCACGAGCGTCTGGCGGGTGCGCTGGGCCGCAGCGAGGGCAACCCGATGTTCGTGGTCTCGCAGAAGTCGCTGACCGGTCACGCCAAGGGCGGCGCCGCCGCCTTCCAGCTGATCGGCCTGTGCCAGGTCCTCGCGCAGGGTGTGGTTCCGCCGAACCGCAGCCTCGACTGTGTCGACGAGAAGATGGCGGAGTTCGAGCACCTCGTGTGGCCGCGCACGCCGATCCGGTTCGGCGAGCAGCTCCCGCTCAAGGCGGGTCTGCTCACGAGCCTCGGCTTCGGGCACGTGTCGGGTCTGATCGCGGTGGTCCATCCGCAGGCGTTCGTCGAGGCGATCCCGGCCGAGCGCCGGGAGGCCTACCTGGCGAAGGCTGCCGAGCGCACCGTCGCCGGCAAGCGTCGCCTGGTGGACGCGATGACCGGTGGAGCGTCGCTCTACCAGCGGCCTGCGGATCGTCGTCTCGGTGACGATCACGTGCCGGCTTCGGCCACGCGTCAGCTAGAGGCGGACATGCTGCTCTCGCCGGAGGCCCGCCTCGGTGAGGACGACGTGTACCGCTCCGGTCTGCCCGGCTGCAAGTAGGCACGGGTCTCGGGATGGGAGTTGCGGGTGTCGGGTTCGACCTCGTGTCGGTGCCGGAGTTCGCGGAACAGCTGAGTCGGACGGGAACGACGATGCTGGCGAACTTCACACCGGGTGAGCGTCGCGACGCGAACACCCGCAGCTCCGATCCCGCCCGTCACTTCGCCGCCCGGTGGGCGGCGAAGGAGGCGGTGATCAAGGCGTGGTCGGCGTCGCTGTTCGGCAGCCCACCGGTGCTACCGGAGACGATCCATCAGCAGATCGAAGTGGTCTCGGACGCGTGGGGTCGCCCGAGCATCCGGCTGCACCGGCAGGTCGCCGAGAAGCTGACCGGCGTCCGGATCCATGTGTCGTTGACCCACGACGGTGACATGGCCGGCGCGTTCGTCGTCCTCGACGAGGTCGACGGCCGACGTACGTAGATGTGGGGAATCAGGCCGAGGGAGCGCGAGCTTCCTCGGCCTGATCCGTTTCGGTGTCCCGCCGGTCGGCCTGTTCGCGTACGGATCCCTCGCGTTCCTCACGGCGTTGGCGTCGCTTGGCCTGAGCGCGTGAGTCCTGTTCGGCGATCTGCAGATAGGCGACCATGATGCGCTTGAGTTCGACGACGGCGTCGGCATGGGTCTGGTCATCCTGCACCGAGAAGTTGAGCATCGAGTACACGATGTGGACGAGCACCTCGGCCATGAGCTTGCGGCGCGGTCGCGGGGTGTCCGGGGTGAGCGGTGCCAGCATCCGCGCGACCTGCTCGGCGAACTCGCGTTCGTGGATGGCGCCGGTGGCCCGGGTGGACGGGGTGGACTGCATCGCGAGCCACACCTCGCGGCGGGACGGATCGGTGGTCCACAGTCCGGCGAGGTGGTCGACGAAGCTGTTGAGGAAGCGCAACCAGTCGACGGACGGGATCTTGCCATTGAACTGGGCGAGCTCGCTCTGGACGCCGACGAGGTCCTGCCGGTTGAGCTCGCACACGATCACGTACTTGTTGGCGAAGAACTGGTAGAGGGTGCCGATGGGGACGTCTGCGCGGGATGCGACCTCCTCACAGGTGAACGACTCGAAGCCGACTTCGGTGAGCAGTTCACGCGAGGCGGCCAACAGGGCGTCGAACTTGCGGCGGCTCCGCTCCTGGGTGGGCCGCCGACGCGGCACGAGCTCCTGGGGCTCGGCCTGAACCTCGAGCGCCGGATCGATCCGGCGCGGGGCGCGGCGGCCGTTCGTTGCTGACTCCACGCGCCCAGGCTAGCCGGACGTCCGTGCTTTCCCGAATACTTGATGTGAGTCAGAGTGTCACAAACCGGGCAGCCACAGGTCACCGCGCGGTTCGATGCCGGAACAGTGCGGTGGCGGCGACCAGGCCGATCGCGGTGAACGCCGCGCACCACCCGACCGCGACGATCGCGGACGACCCGATCCCGGTGCCGGTGAGCAGCCCCCGGACGGTCTCGATCACCGGGGTGACCGGCTGATGCTCGGCGAAACCGCGCAGCCATCCGGGCATCGTCTCGGGCGGGACGAACGCGCTGCTCACGTAGGGGAGGAAGAGCAGGAAGAAGGTGAACCCGCTCGCGGCCTCCTCGTTGCCTGCGAGCATCCCCAGTGCGGCCGAGACGGCGGAGATCGCGAGGACGAACAACGCGATGACGCCCACGGCGGCCACCCATTCGACGAGACCGGCGTCGGGCCGGAATCCCATGAGCGCGGCCACCACGAACACCACGACGGTACTGGCGAGATTGCGGACCAGGCTCGCGACGACGTGCCCGGTGAGCACGGCCGAACGGGCGATGGGCATGGACCTGAACCGGTCGACGATGCCGCGGTGCATGTCGGAGGCGACCGCGACGGCCGTCTGCGCTGCCCCGAAGGACGCCGACAGCAGCACGATGCCGGGCACGACGTAGTTCAGATAGTCGGTGCCGGTGTCGATCGCGCCGCCGAAGACGTAGACGAACAGCACGAGCAGCAGGACCGGCAGCGCGAGTCCCATGAGCAGCGCGTCGGGGCTGCGGAGCATCCGTCGCAGGTTCCTGCCGGTCACGGCGGCGTGGTCGCGCGCGGCGAAGCGGAGCGGGGTGGGGTGTGCGAGGAGTGTCACCGGACGACCTTCGTTTCGTCGCTGGAGCCGGTGAGGGTGAGGAAGACGTCGTCGAGGGTGGGGGAGTGCAGCCCGAACTTCTCGACGGGCACCGCTTCGGCGGCGAGGCGCTCGAGCAGGGCGGCGACGTGGGGCAGGTCGCCGCCGGTGTGGACCTGCAGTGTCAGTGCGGCCCGGTCGATCTCGCCGTCGAGCACCGACGCCGCGTGGGCGAGGTCGACGTCGGTGGCGAAACGCAGCTCGAGATATCCCCCGCGCACCAGCGACTTGAGTTCGTCGGGTGTGCCCTCGGCGACGATCCGGCCGCCGTCGAGGACGGCGATGCGGTCGGCGAGCCGGTCGGCCTCCTCGAGGTACTGGGTTGTCAGGAAGATCGTGACGCCGTCGTCGGCGAGTTCGCGGATCGCCTCCCACATCACCAGGCGGCTGCGCGGGTCGAGGCCGGTCGTGGGTTCGTCGAGGAACAGTACCTGCGGGGATGCGACGAGGCTCATGGCGATGTCGAGGCGTCGCATCGTGCCACCCGAGTACGTGCCGGCGCGACGGTCGGCGACGTGCCCGAGATCGAAGCGTTCGATCAGGTCGCGGACGCGGCCGGGAATCGCGGCCGACGGCAGGTGCGCGAGGCGCGCAGCGAGACGGAGGTTCTCCGTGCCGGTGAGGAGGTCGTCGATCGCGGCGTACTGGCCGGTGAGCGCGATGTTCTCGCGCGCGGCGTGGGCGCGGGCAGGAAGGGGCAGGCCGACCACCGTGACGGTGCCTGCGTCGGGGCGCAGCAGGGTGGTCAGGACGCGGACGGTGGTGGACTTGCCGGCGCCGTTCGCGCCGAGTAGTGCGAAGACGGATCCGGGCTCGACCCGGAGGTCGACACCGTCGAGAACGGTGGTCGGGCCGAACGACTTGCGTAGGCCCCGGACGTCGATGGCAGGAACGGGACGAGTCATGACATCTCCCTAACTGTGTATGCCATATACCAATGTGTATAGCGTACACAGTTTTAGGATGGCGGCAAGACCCGAATTCTGGAGGAGCATGAGCAGTCCCGAGCCCGGCGATCCGCTGCCGCAGAGTGTGCAGCTGGCATGGGGTTTGAGCGACAGTGGCACCCGCGGTCCGCGACGGGGGCTCACCCTCGAGCAGGTCCTCGACGCGGCGATCGAGGTGGCGGGCGCCGAAGGGCTCGACGCGCTCTCGATGAGCCGGGTCGCCAAGCATCTGGGTTTCACCACCATGTCGCTGTACCGCTACGTGAGCAACAAGGACCAGCTCGTCGAACTCGCGTGGGACCGCGCGATCGGACCGCCTCCCGAACTACCGGCCGTAGGCGAGTGGCGGGAACGGCTCGACGCGTGGGCGATGGCCGAGTACCGGAGTCTGCGCGCGCACAAGTGGTTGACGCAGTACCCGATCCGCACGGCGCCGTACTATCCCAACAACCTGCTCTGGCTCGACGCCGGACTCGACGCGCTGTCCGCCACGCCGCTCGACGAACCTGCGAAAGTGCAAGTGGTGACCATGATCTCGCTCTACGCCATCGGTCGCGCACGCTTCTCGTGGGAGCTCGGAAGCGATGCCGCGGACGACCCGACCGACGCCCCGGCGATGCTGCGGCGCATCCTCGACCCGGGGAAGTACCCCTCGGTGCTGGCGGCGGTCGAGGGCGGTGCGTTCGACCCCGACGAGAGTGACGCCGACGACGAGGCAGTATGGCACGAACAGGACTTCCGTTTCGGTCTCGAACGACTGCTGGACGGAATCGACGTACTCATCCGACGTGCGGAGGACGGATCATGACAGCGACAGACACCGACGCGACACAGCGCATCCGGGAACGGATCCGGGAGGCGATGCCCGCCGCGCGCGACGACCTCGCGCAGCTCGTCGCGTTCCGCTCCGTCGCGGATCCGCGCCAGTTCCCGGTGGAGGAATGCGTCGGTGCGGCGAACTGGGTGCGGGATGCCTTCGCCGAGGCGGGAATCGAGAACGTCGAGACGGTCGAGACCGCCGACGGCTCGCTCGCGGTGCTGGGCCACACACCCGCGCCCGAGGGCGCCCCGACGGTTCTGCTCTACAGCCACTACGACGTTCAGCCGCCCGGCGACGAATCGCTCTGGCACAGCGAACCGTTCACGCTCACCGAGCGGGACGGCCGCTGGTACGGCCGCGGCGCCGCGGATTGCAAGGGCAACGTCGTCATGCACCTGCTCGCGCTGCGGGCCCTGCGCGCGGACGGCCCGCTGCCCGTCGGTGTCCGCATCGTCATCGAGGGCTCGGAGGAGATGGGCGGCGCCGGCCTCGACCACCTCGTCGCCGAACGACCTGAACTGTTCGACGCCGATCTCATCGTCATCGGCGACAGCGGCAACGCCGAGGTCGGCCGTCCCACCCTCACCACGACGCTGCGCGGCATCGCGAACGTCGACGTCCACATCGAGACGCTGAGGGGCGAAATCCACTCCGGGATGTACGGGGGAGCGGCACCCGACGCGCTCGCCGCGCTGATCCATCTGCTCGGCACCTTGCGCGACGAGCACGGCAACACCGTCGTCGACGGACTGGACTGCACCGCGACCTGGGACGGCGTGCCCTATCCCGAAGACCGTTTCCGCACCGACGCGGGCGTGCTCGACGGTGTCTCGCTGCCCACCTCCGGCACCGTCGCCGACGCGGTGTGGGCGCGACCGGCACTGACCGTCCTCGGGATCGACGCCCCGCCCGTGGTCGGATCGGCCGCGGCGGTCGTGCCGCGTGCGTCCGCGCGCCTGAACCTGCGCGTGCCGCCCGGCATCGACGCCCGTACCGCCCAGGACGCGCTCGTCGCCCATCTCGAGGCCCACGTGCCGTGGGGAGCGCATCTGCGCATCGACCGCGACGTCCTCGGCGAACCCTTCCGGGTGGCCACGGACGGTCCCGGTTACGCCGCGCTGCGCACCGCGCTCGAGACCGCCTACGGCCGGGAGGTCGGGACCGCCGGGCAGGGCGGCTCGATCCCGCTGTGCACCGCGCTGCAACGCGCCGTGCCGCGGGCCGAGATCGCCCTGATCGGCGTCGAGGAACCGCGCTGCGTCATCCACGCGCCGAACGAGAGCGTCGATCCCACCGAGATCGAGAATCTCGCCGTGGCCGAGGCGTTGCTGCTGACCTCGCTGGCGCCGCGGTAACGCCGCCGGCCGGGCTGCCGGGCGTCAGACGGACAGGTCGCGGCGCAGCTTCGCCACGTGCCCGGTCGCGCGGACGTTGTACTGCGCGACCTCGATCTTCCCGTCCTCGTCGACGAGGAAGGTCGAGCGGATGACGCCGGTGACGGTCTTGCCGTACATCTTCTTCTCGCCGAAGGCGCCCCACGCCTGGAGGGTGGTCTTCTCGGGATCCGACAGCAGCGGGAACGTCAGCTCTTCGGCGTCGCGGAACTTCGCGAGCTTGGCCGGCTTGTCGGGCGAGACGCCGATCACCTCGAGGCCCGCTTCGTTCAGTTCGGCGAGACTGTCGCGGAAGTCGCACGCCTGCTTCGTGCATCCCGGGGTGCTCGCGGCGGGGTAGAAGTACACGATGACCTTGCGTCCGCGATAGTCCGACAGCGACACCTCGTTGCCGTCGGCATCGGGAAGAGTGAAATCGGGTGCGGGATCACCGGGGGCGAGTCTGCTGTTCTCGGTCATGAAGGCGACAGTAGTGGACCGTGCAGCCATTCCCGGTGCGCGTCCATTACCGTGGTCGCAGCACACTGCAGCGACCTTCTGGAGGACACGTGGCTAGGGACACCGAGGACATCGAGCGGGAGATCGAGAAAGCCCGCAATCAGCTCGCGAGCACACTCGACGAACTGAGCGTCCGCGCCAACCCGAAGAATCTGGTGGCGAGCACGAAGCAGACCCTCATCGCGAAGGTGAACCAGCCGCAGGTGAAGAAGTACGCAGCGATCGCGGCCGGCACGGTGGTCGGATTGCTGGTGCTGCGCAGGATCCTGCGCTGACCCATCCGCTCCACCGCGTGACAGGAGGGCACCCACGTCGACTCGGCGTGGGTGTTCCTCGTTCCGGGGACGGAGCCGCCGCGAGAGCGTCGTCGGCCGTGAACGACGAAGGCCGGACACCGTTTCCGGTGTCCGGCCTTCGTGTTGTGCGCCATCAGGGACTCGAACCCCGAACCCGCTGATTAAGAGTCAGCTGCTCTGCCAATTGAGCTAATGGCGCGTGGCGATGTGTCTCCCGGTCGCCGTCCGGGCGACGTGGAGGACGGTGTCACCGCCAGAACGAAGGCCGGACACTGGGTGTCCGGCCTTCGTGTTGTGCGCCATCAGGGACTCGAACCCCGAACCCGCTGATTAAGAGTCAGCTGCTCTGCCAATTGAGCTAATGGCGCTTGACGATCTGTTCCCGGGATGCCGTCCCAGCAACGAAGAGAACATTACACACCGTCGCGCGACGCGCCAAATCGCCTGGTCAGGATGTTTTCTGTAAGGTCGTCGATGTAACGGATCGGACGGTCGGAGCGATTGTCATTCGAACGTTACCGACGTACGGGGGAGTCGCGTCGGGTCGGCCGCAAGAGGGGCTGGCATCATCGTGTCCGGTGTTGTGACGTGCGTTTTCGGTGCCTTGGGGGAGGCGGGATCGGAGTATGGAAGTGGCGGAATCGAGTGCGGGGAACCCCCGGGGTCGTCGGGTACGGGGAATCCTCGGAGTGGTCGTCGTCGGCGTTGTTGCGTTCGTCACGGGATGCGCCGGCGGTTCGGGAACGGGCGCCGAGGAGGTGCCCATCGATTCCAATCCCGTGGCCGCGCTGATCAAGCCGACGGTGTCGTCGAGTGTCGCCGACGGCTCGGTCGGCTTCTCGCCGATCGATCCGGTGACGGTCTCGGTGGTCAACGGCAAGCTCGACTCGGTGACCCTGCTCAATCCCGCAGGCGAGCCGGTGCAGGGCGAACTCGCCGCGGACGGACTCACCTGGGTGAACACCGAACCGCTCGGCTACAACCGCTCCTACACGCTCGAGACCGTCGCGTACGGGCTCGGTGGCGCGACCACCTCGACGGCGTCGTTCACCACGTCGTCCCCGGCCAACCTCACCCAGCCCTACGTGCTGCCCGGTGAGGGTTCGATCGTGGGCATCGGTCAGCCGATCGCCGTGCAGTTCGACGAGAACATCCCGGATCGGCTCGCGGCCGAGGCGGCCATCACCGTCACCACGAACCCGCCCGTCGAAGGCGCCTTCTACTGGGTCAACAACCGCGAGGTGCGGTGGCGCCCGGAGAACTACTGGGTGCCCGGCACCGCCATCACCGTCGACGTGAACGTCTACGGCAAGGATCTCGGCGACGGCCTCTTCGGTCAGTCCGACGTCCACTCGTCCTTCACCATCGGCGACGCGGTGGTCATCACAGCGGACGATGCGACCAAGCAGGTCACCGTCACCCGCAACGGCGTCGACGTCATCACGATGCCGACCTCCTTCGGCAAGGACTCCACGCCCACGCCCAACGGCGTCTACATCATCGGCGACCGGTTCGAGTCCATGATCATGGACTCGTCCACCTACGGCGTGCCTTCCGACTCGGCGCAGGGTTACCGCACGCCGGTCGAGTGGGCGACGCGGATGTCCTACAGCGGCATCTTCTTCCACTCCGCGCCGTGGTCGCTCGGCGACCAGGGTGTGCGCAACGTCAGCCACGGCTGCCTGAACCTCAGCCCCGCCAACGCCAAGTGGATCTTCGACAACACCAAGCGCGGCGACATCGTCGTGGTACGCAACACCGTGGGCGGTACTCTCCCCGGAACGGACGGACTCGGTGACTGGAACATCCCGTGGTCGACGTGGAAGGCCGGCAACGCTGCGGCGTGACGGGTGAAGGGGGATCGATGACCGTTCGGGGGAGATGGTTGCGCGCTGCCTGCTGCGGTGCCGTACTGCTCGCAGCCCTGACACCGACGGGGGCCGCGGCCTCGCCGGTCGCGTCGTCGACCGCACCCGCACCGGGTTCGGTGGTCTCGCAACAGCCGCTGCCCGACGAACTGTCGGTGCCCGGTGCCGCGACGGCCACCAAGCTCGAATACTCCACCGAGTGGCGGTCGGGTGAGCCGACCGTCGCCACGGGCGCGTTGTTCCTGCCCGAGGGCGACGCCCCCGAGGGTGGCTGGCCCGTCATCGCATGGGCACACGGCACGACCGGCGTGGGCGACGACTGCGCACTCACGACCCGCACGCCGCGTTCCGATCTCGAGCGGACCTATCTGCAGCACTGGCTCGATTCCGGGTACGCGGTGGTCTCCGCCGACTTCCCGGGTCTGGGCTCCGAGGGGCTCCACCGCTATCTCGACGGCCCCAGCGCCGCGAACAGCATCGTCGACATCGTCCGGGCCGCCCGCGACGGCGGGGCGCCGCTGTCGGAGAGCTGGATCGTGATGGGGCAGTCGCAGGGAGGGCACGCGGCGCTGCACACCGCCGCGATCGCGACCTCCCGCGCTCCCGAACTCGACTTCCGCGGAACGGTCGCCACGGGCGCCCCGGCGAACCTCGAGCGGGCCTTCACGATCGGTGTCCCGGGCTTCCCCGATCCGGGCCTGTGGGGCCTGGTCAGCTTCAGCGGGTACATCTTCGCCGGGCTGCGCGACGCCTACCCCGAGGCCGACGTCGAGGGCTACCTGACCTCGATCGGCCGTGAGGTCGTCGATCGGGCCGAAGAGCTCTGCTACGACGATCTCGAGGAATCGGTGCGCGACATCCCGGTCGGGGAGCTGCTCGTGCGCCCGCTGGCCGAGGGCCCGATGCCGGCGCTGCTGGCCGACTATCTCGCCGCGCCGGCGGACGGCTACGACCGGCCGGTCTTCCTCGCGCACGGCATCCACGACGTGATGGTCCCGTTGCCGCTGTCCGCGGCGCTCGCCGCCGAGATGAAGGCCGCAGGGGCGGACGTCGACTACCGCGTCTACATGGCCGGGCACTACACGACGGTGGAGCGCTCCCGGGCCGACGTCGACGCCTTCGTGACGCGCTCGTTCGAATAGGCCGGCCTCGCGCACCGAACCGGGCCTTGCGCGCGCTGCAGCGGCGGCGAACCCCGGTTCGGCGCGCGAGGAGCCGCTGTGCGTGAGGAACCGCCGTGCGTGAGGATTCTCCGGGAACGAGAAAACCCCCGATCGGAAATCCGATCGGGGGTTTTCTTCGGGGTGAGTGACGGGACTCGAACCCGCGACAGCCAGGATCACAACCTGGTGCTCTACCAACTGAACTACACTCACCATCGCATTCGCCGGCAACCTCTCGGTCGCTTGCGCCTGCGGTACAGATACTAGCCTGACGAAGACGAAAAAGACGAATCGGCTGGTCAGGCCGGTCCCAGGTCCTTCACGACGGCCGCGAGATCGGCGGGAGTGGGGCCGGGAGGCGCCACGAAGGCCGTGCGCCGGTAGTAGCGCAGTTCGCGGATCGACTCCTTGATGTCCGCGAGCGCCCGGTGCGACAGCCCCTTCTCCGGCTGACCGAAGTAGATGCGCGGATACCAGCGCCGGCACAGCTCCTTGATCGAGCTGACGTCCACCATGCGGTAGTGCAGGTAGTTGTCGAGCTCGGGCATGTCGCGGGTGATGAACGCGCGGTCGGTCGCGATGGAGTTGCCGGCCAGCGGCGCCGTGCCCGCCTCGGTGACGTGCTCGCGGATGTACGCGAGGACCTGTTTCTCTGCTTCGGCGAGGCTCACCGTCGAGCGGCGCACCTCTTCGGTGAGGCCGGACCGCTCGTGCATCTGCTGCACGACCTCCGGCATGTCGGCGAGGGCGTCGTCATCGGCGTGGATCACGATGTCCACGCCCTCGCCGAGCACGTTGAGATCACTGTCGGTGACCAGAGCCGCGATCTCGATCAGTTTGTCGCTGCCGAGACGCAGCCCCGTCATCTCACAGTCGATCCATACGAGTTTGTCCTGCACGACAGACAGACTATCCATCGACGCCGCACCCACGAGGCGCGGCGTCGACGGTCCGGGACGAAATGTGCACCGTCACGCCTTCACGGCGACGGTGCGCGGCGCGGCCGGGCGGGCGGGACGACGTGCCGCCGGAGTGTACTGCCGCTCGAGGGTTCGGCCCTCCGGGGTCACGTCCGGGACGGTGAACCGCCCCTCGGCGGTCACTTCCGGGGCGGTGAAGTCGTGGCTCAGGAAGGACTCGGGGGAGTCGTCGACGATCTCCATCCACGGTGCCGGCAACGGCGGAGCGACGGTGCCGGTCAGCGTCGAGGCATAGCTGTTGTTGCGGTAGCCCATGATGTCGCGCTTCTTGTCCTGCTTCCACTGCTTGAACACCTCGCCCTGGCGTTCGACGTGGAACTCGGGGTAGTCGGTGCGGTCGACGAGATCGCGAATGTAGGCGGCCTGGAAGTCGATGTCCTCCACCGGCGACGACAGCTTCTCCTCGCGAGCCCGCCACTGATCGATGTCCTGCTCGCGGGCGTCGAAGTCGGGCAGGGCGACGCGGCCGAGCATGAAGTCGCGTGCGTACCAGGCCTGCGCGTCGAACATGTTGAACGTGAAGTACTGGTCCTGCGCGCCGAGGTACATCAGCTTCGGGTTGCGCTGGAAGAAGATGCCCTTGTAGATGTCGCGCGGGTAGAGCCGGTTGCCGGTGCGCAGTGCGAGTTCGTCGGGCAGGAACGGGTAGTGGTGCTTGTACCCCGTGCACAGCACGATGGCGTCGACCTCGCGGGTGCTGCCGTCACGGAAGTGGGCGACCTTGCCGTCGACGTGGGTGAGCAACGGCACCTCGGAGAACTGCTCGGGCCAGTCGTGACCCATCGGTGCGCTGCGGTAGCTGAAGGTGACCTGTTCGGCGCCGTACTTGATGCACTGCGTTCCGATGTCCTCGGCCGAGTAGCTGCTGCCGACGAGCAGCAGTCGCTTGCCGGCGAACTCGCGGGCGTCGCGGAAGTCGTGGGCGTGCAGCACGCGTCCCGGGAACCGGTCGAGGCCGTCGAAGTGGGGAACGTGCGGGGTGGAGAAGTGTCCGGTGGCGACGACGACGTAGTCGAACTCGTCGGATTCCAGCGCGCCCCGGTCGTGGTTCATCACCGTCACGGTGAACTTCTGTGTCTCGTCGGACCACTCGACCCACCGCACAGCGGTGTTGAACCGGATGTACTTGCGCACGTCGCTCTTCTCGACGCGACCCATGATGTAGTCGAGCAGGACGGCCCGCGGCGGGTACGACGGGATGGGACGTCCGAAATGCTCCTCGAAGGAGTAGTCGGCGAATTCGAGGCATTCCTTCGGGCCGTTGGACCACAGGTAGCGGTACATGCTCCCGTGGACGGGCTCACCGTTCTCGTCGAGTCCCGTACGCCAGGTGTAGTTCCACATTCCTCCCCAGTCGGGCTGCTTCTCGTAGCAGACGATGTCGGGGATCTGCTCCAGACCGGCCTTTCGGGCTGCTTCGAAAGCGCGCAGCTGCGCGAGTCCACTGGGACCTGCTCCGAGAATGGCGATCTTGGGCGTCAATGTGTTTCTCCTGTGTTCGTCGAATATGTCGCGTAGTTCGTTGCTAGCACACGTCGTTGTTTTTGCGAACGATCCTCGCGTCGTCGACGACGAGGATTCTCTCGGAGAAATCGCAGGTCAGCACGGTTCGGGAAGCGGCAAACCTCGTCGCCGCTGTTGTGAGCGGAATCACTGTAATGCGACAATTCTGGCGCCCGATAGAAATGGTCCTTCCGTGGGTTCGACGGCCCGGTACCGTCGCGGTGGGCGAGGTCGAGGCCGGAGGGGGCGAGCATGACCGACAAGCCGGAGAACACTGCCGCGACCATCGCGGCCGGGTACGAGGTGATCGGCGAGGCGCTGGAACTGGGCGCCGTCGTGCTCGACGGCGTCGCCGATCCCGAGGCGCCGGTGCGTATCCCGCTCGCCACACTCGATCGTCACGTGCTGGTCGCCGGTGCGACCGGCACGGGCAAGACCAAGACGCTGCAGGTCATGGCGGAACAGCTGTCGGCGGCGGGGGTTCCGGTGGTGATGGCCGACATGAAGTCCGACCTGTCGGGTCTGTCGGCCGCCGGTGAGCCGGACGATGCGGTGATCACCCGTGCGGCCGACACCGGCGACGAGGACTGGACGCCCACAGGACATCCCGTGGCCTTCTACTCGCTCGGCACCGACGGGGTCGGTATCCCCGTCCGCGTCACCGTCACCTCGTTGGGGCCGCTCCTGCTCTCGAAGGTCCTGGGGCTCAACGCTACTCAGGAATCCACCCTCGGGCTGATCTTCCACTGGGCCGACCGCAACGGCCTGCCGCTGCTCGATCTCGCCGACCTGCGGCAGGTGATCCGGCACCTGGCGAGCGACGAAGGGCGCGGCGCCGTGTCGCCGGCGACCGCGGGCGTCATCCTCCGTGCGGTCGTCGACCTCGAGAACGCGGGCGGTGACGGATTCTTCGGCGAACCCGAACTGGAGGTCGAGGACCTGCTGCGGGTGATCGACGGTCAGGGCACGATCAACCTGTTCGAGTTCGGCGACGAGGCCACCCGCCCCGCCCTGTTCTTGACGTTCCTGATGTGGTTGCTCGCCGACCTGTTCCAGTCGCTTCCGGAGGTCGGCGACGTCGACACGCCGCGGCTCGTGTTCTTCTTCGACGAGGCGCATCTGCTCTTCACCGATGCGTCGAAGGCGTTCCTGCAGCAGATCGAACAGACCGTGAAACTCATCCGGTCCAAGGGCGTCGGCGTGGTCTTCTGCACGCGGTCGCCCACCGACATCCCGCGGAGTGTGCTGTCGCAGGTCGGAGCGCGGATCCAGCACGCGCTGCGCGCCTTCACGCCCGAGGACGAGGCCGCGCTCGCGGAGGTCGTGCGCACCTTCCCGAAGACCGACGCCTACGACCTCGCCGACGCTCTGACCGGCCTGGGGACCGGTGAGGCGATCGTGACGGTCCTGTCCGAGCTGGGTGCGCCCACGCCCGTGGCCTGGACGCGCCTGCGACCGCCGCATTCGCTGATGGGCACGGTGGGGGAGAGCGCGATGCGTGCGTCGGCGCAGGCGAACCCCCTCTACGGGAAGTACGGCCGCACCATCGATCGTGAATCGGCCTACGAGAAGCTCACCGCGTCGGTGGTCGAGGCGACCGACGTCGAACCCGTCCCGGACGTGCCGCGGCAGGCGCCGGACGACGCCGGGGTGTCGGTCGTGGAGCAGGTGCTCGGCAGTGCGGCGGTGCGCAGTTTCATCCGGTCGGCGGCGTCCGCGGCCGGTCGGGAGATCGGCCGGAGCCTCTTCGGCACGGGACGCCGCCGACGGCGGTGAAGGACTGCTTCAGCAGGCGGTGGCCCGTCAGTTGCCGCCGAGCTTCTTGTAGAAGGCGCCGGCGATCGGGGCCGAGATCGACCGCGGCGAGAACTGACCGGCGGCCGACATGGCCTTGCTGATCACGCCGGGCACGATGCGCATCCGGTTCGCGGCGAGCGCGTCGAGCGAGACCTTCGCGGTGTGCTCGCTCGAGATCCACAGGAAGTCCGGAACCAGCTTGTCGACGATCGACGCCTCGGCCGGGTCGGGTTCCTCGGTGCGGACCGGGCCGGGGGCGAGCAGCGTGACGTGCACGCCGGTGCCCTTGAGTTCGCCGCGCAGCGACTCGGAGAAGGTGTTGACGAACGCCTTCGTCGCGGCGTAGGTGGCGTTGTTCGGGATCGGCATGTTGCCGGCGGCCGAACCCACCATGAGGATGGCGCCGGAGTTCCGCTCGACCATCTGCGGCAGCACCGCGAGGGTGAGGTCGTGCACGGCGACGGCGTTGAGCTCGACCTGTGCCCGCTCGTAGGCCGCGTCGAGTTCGGCGACCGCACCGAAGGTGGCGATACCGGCGTTGTTGCACAGGATGCTGATGCGCCGACGTCCGAGTTCGTCGACGAGCGGTGTCCGTGCGTCGCGGTCGGACAGATCGCACGCGCGCACCTCGACGGTCACGCCGTGCTTCTCGCGCAGGATCTCGGCGAGGGCCTCCATCACCTCTCCGCGACGGGCGACCAGGATCAGTGAGTGGCCGCGGGCGGCGAGTTCGGTTGCGAGGGCCTCGCCGATGCCGGAGGACGCTCCGGTGACGACGGCACGGGCATCGGGATGGGGATTCGGCAGAGTCACAGTGGGTCAGCGTAGCGGCAGGCACAGGAGCGGCGACCGGGCCCGCCTTCCGGTCGTGCGGCCGAGTCGTTCGGTGCCACGCGACGGAGTCGTTCGGTGCCACGCGACGGAGTCGTTCGGTGCCACGGTAGCTCCGGAAGCCTAGGCTCCGGGGCATGAATGCGTTCACGGACACGGCGAGCGGGGCCGGGGAGGCCGCGACACGTCGTCAGGTCGTCTCGTGGGGTCTGTGGGACTGGGGTTCCGCGGCGTTCAACGCCGTGATCCTGACGTTCGTGTTCTCCGTCTATCTCACCGACGCGGTCGGCGACGACCTGCCGGGCGGGATCTCGGCGAGCACCTGGCTCGGATGGTCGCTCGGTATCGCCGGGTTCGTCATCGCTGTGACCGCGCCGGTGTCGGGTCAGCGGTACGACGCCGCCGGGCGGCGGAAGTGGTCGCTGGGCATCCTCACCGCGGTCACCGTCGCGGCGATGGCGGCGATGTACTTCGTGCGCGACGACTACCACTATCTGTGGCTCGGTCTGGTCCTGCTCGGTGTGGCGTCCGTGATGGCCGAGCTCGCGCAGGTGCCCTACAACTCGATGTTGCGTCAGGTGTCGACGCCGGACGACATCGGACGGGTGTCGGGTTTCGGTTGGGCGATGGGCTATTTCGGTGGCATCGTGCTCCTGCTGCTGTGCTACACCGGGTTCATCGCCGGCGACGGCGACACCCGCGGCTTCCTCGGGGTGCCCACCGAGGACGGCACCAACATCCGGCTCGTCGCGCTGTTCGCGGCCGTGTGGTTCGCGGTGTTCGCCGTGCCCGTGCTCCTCGCCGTCCCGGAGAAACCGGTCGCGCGTGGCGACGTCGCCCGCCGCGCCGGTTTGGTCGAGTCCTATCGCGTGCTGTGGCGCGACCTGACGGAGTTGTGGCGGGCGGATCGTCGCACCATCTGGTATCTCGGGGCGTCGGCGTTGTTCCGGGACGGCCTCGCCGGTGTCTTCACCTTCGGCGCGGTCCTCGCCGTCACGGTCTACGGGATCGGAGCGGGCGACGTGCTGATCTTCGGTGTCGCCGCGAACGTCGTGTCCGCGGTGGGCGCACTGGTGGCCGGACGCGTCGACGACCGGGTCGGACCCAAGGCGGTCATCGTGGGTTCACTTGTCGCCATGATCGCGACCGGCATCGTCCTGCTCGTGGTCTCGGGTCCGACGATGTTCTGGATCTTCGGTCTGGTGCTGTGCCTGTTCGTCGGCCCCGCCCAGTCGTCGGCGCGCACCTTCCTGGCGCGACTCACTCCACCGGGCCGGGAAGGGCAGATGTTCGGTCTCTACGCGACGACGGGACGCGCGGTGTCGTTCCTGGCACCGACGCTGTTCGGGTTCTTCGCGTGGTGGTTCGGCACCGACCGGGCAGGCATCGTGGGATTGCTGATCGTGCTCGGCGCGGGCTTGGTGGCGTTGCTCGCCGTGCGGGCTCCCGAGACGTCCGAGACGGTGTGAACCCGCTCAGTCGGTGATCGTGGCCAGCACCTGGTCGGCGGCGTTGCGGTGCCCGGCCGCGTTCGGATGCAGCGGGATCGATCCGGCGGTCGGCTGCAGACCGGCCATCCACCGGGTCTCCGGATCGGCGCACGCGTCGTGGTGGCGGCTCGACTCACGCAGGTCGACGTAGTCCGCCTCCGCGGCCTCGGCCTGTTCACGCATGACGGTGTTCAACCGGTCGATCTTCGCCTGCAGATAGGTCGCGTCCTCGGGCCACATCCGCTGTTCGGGGAAGCATCCGCCGTCGCGGATCCCGGTGGGGTAGCCGACGAGCACGATGCGTGCCTCCGGGGAGCGCCGGCGGATCTCGTCGATCACCGTGGTGTAGACGGGCGCGAAGGCGTCGATGGCGGCGTCGACACGGTCGGTGCCGTCCGGTGCGTTCGTGATCGCGCACGACGTGCCCTCGGGCGGTGCCGAGAGATTGACGCACCCCAACGCCAGTTGGACGAGACCGATGTCGTTGCCGCCGATACCGACGGTGACGAGTTCGGTGTCGGGGCGCAGCGCGTCGTACTGCGGTGGCACCGTCGCGCCACGGAAGGTGGTCTGCGGCATCGCGAAGTCGAGGGAGGTGGCGGCACCGCACGACGCGTCGACGAAGTCCTCGATACCGAGATCGGTCGCGACGAGGGTGGGGTAGTTGCTCGCCGACCGCCCGCACGGATCACCTTCGGTCTGCGGCGGGATGCCGGGCCCGGAGGTGAACGAGTCTCCCAGGGCGACGTACGACGCGTAGTCCGCAGCCGGGGCCGTGTCCTCCGTGTCGGCGCAGGCGACCGTGCCCACGGTCGTGAACGCGATTGCGGCGCAGGCGATGACACCCGACCGTCGGAGGAGTCTCGGCATCGTCACAGTGGACCTCGCAATCCGGTGGGTAGATGTTTCCGAGGCTACAGGTGTGCCGGTGACCGGGACGGGCGCCGAACGCGGTCGCTCGGGTCAGGCCTTGAAGTAGACGATCTGGTGCGAGGTCGCGAGGAGAACGCCGTCGCGTCCCCACAGTTGTGCGCTCTGGTCGAAGAAGCCCTGTTCGAAACGATTCGCGCGTGCGGTCGCGAGTACGGGGTTGTCGGATTGCGCGGCAACGGTCTCCGGGTCCGCGTGGAAGTAGACGGTCATCGAGACCGTGCCGGCCGGCAGCACCCGACCCAGACGAAGGAAGGCGCGGGGGTAGAAGATGTCGCACATCGCGGTGAGCGAGGCGAAGTCGAGAGGGCGCGGCGGGACGTCGCGGACCCACAGCGTCGACGTGGAGTCGGCGACCTCCGTGCTGCCCTCCTCGGGAACGACTCCCGCGGTGTACCGCATCTCGTAGTTGCGTGCCCACGCGATGAAGTCGGGCAGCGGTGTCGGCTCGAGCGAGTCGGGTGCAGGGGCGGCCGGCGCCTGCAGTTCGGTCGACGACCAGGTGGGGCGACGGAGACCGAAGACGGCCGTCGCGGTGGTGGCGACCTCGCCGTCCTGCGACAGTTCGATCGACCAGTGCTGGGTGGTCCGGTTCGTGCGCACCGGTCGCACCGCGATGTCGAACGGTCCGTCGGCGATGGGACCGGCGTAGTTGATCGTCAGGGACAGCGGCATGCCGAGGACGTCCGGGTGTCGTTCGACCGCTCGGAGGAGAGTCGCGGCGGTGATGCCACCGAACGGACCGACCATGTTCGCGTAGGCGGGGTGCGTGTGCCCTTCGGTGCGATCGTCCCGGACCTCGAACAGGTCGACGGCAGCGTCGAAGACATGAGTGGTCACCGAGACGTCGGTCATGGCAGGGTCTCCTCGAAAATGGTGTCGCCCAGCGTCGGATCTGTACGACTACATACATAGAATATGGGTGACAACCACCACTGCCGGAGGAACGGGTGAGCGCTGCAGAACGGCGGGACGGACCGCGCGCTGCGATGATCGCCAGCGCGATCGCGCTGATGAGCGAACGAGGTGTCGCGGCCACATCGTTCCGGGACGTGCTCGAGCACAGCGGGGCGCCGCGCGGCTCCATCTACCACCACTTTCCCGGCGGCAAGGCCCAACTCGTCGAAGAGGCCACAGACCAGGCCGCAACCCGGATCGAGCGGTCGCTGACGGCGAAGGTCGACGGTCTCGGCGTGGTGGAGACGGTGCGCGCCGTCGTCGACCTGTGGCGCGAGGGTCTCGTGGCCACCGACTACGTCGCGGGATGCCCGGTGGTGGCCGCAGGTCTCGGGACCGAACCGCGGGCGCGCGCACGAGCAGCGGAGGCCTTCGACACCTTCGTCGACGTCGTCACGCGGTCCCTGGTGGCCGACGGCGTCGGCGCGGAGCGTGCGCGGTCGTTGGCGAACCTGGTCATCGCAGCTCTGGAGGGCGCACTGGTGGTGGCCCAGGCGCAGCGCAGTCCGGCTCCGCTCGATGCGGTCGTCGCCGAACTCGAGGTGCTGCTCGCCCCGGTCGTGGGCTGACGGAAGCCGCGGTGGGCGGGCTCTCAGCCGTTCCGCCGCCGCGTGATCGCGTTCGCGATCTCGTCCGGGGCCTCCTCCGGAATCCAGTGCGAGACGTCGGGCAGGACCACGAAGTCGTACTCGGCGTCTACGAACTCGCCGCACCGTTCGGCGCCGGCGCGGCCGATCGCGATGTCGGCGGTGCTCCAGATGTAGGTCGTCGGGACGCGGACCGGGGGAGTCGAATCGAGATCCCGCGTCATGGCGCGATACCAGTTCAGGGCGGCGGTGAGAGCGCCCGGCGCGGACATGGCGGCGACGTAGTGGTCGACCGAGTCGTGGTCGACGGCGGAGGTGAACATCGCCCGCAGGCGCCGCGCGTCGTCGGCGAGGAGGAGGTCCTCCGCCTTGCCCTCCTCGCGGAAGAGCCCGATGTAGGAGGAGCGTTCGCGCTGGTCGGCGTCCTCCCGCAACGCCCAGCCGTAGGCAGCGAGGTGGGGGACCGAGACCGCGGTCAACGCCGAGACGCGGTCGGGATTGTGGGCGGCGAAGTACCACGCCACAGCGGCGCCCCAGTCGTGCCCGACGAGGTGGACGCGATCGAGCTCGAACTCGTCGAGCAGGCCGAGGACGTCGCCGGCGAGTGCCGGCACCCCGTAGTGCTCGACGCCGGTCGGCCGGGCACCGGGGGAGTATCCGCGCTGGTCGGGGGCGATCACGCGGAAACCGCGCTCGACGAGCAGGCGCGCCACCGGCGTCCAGCTGCGTGATGTCTCGGGGAAGCCGTGCAGGAGCACGACGGGTGTGCCGTCCCTCGGACCCGCCACACGCACGTCGAAGGTCAGGTCGTCGTAGGTGGCGGGTTCGGTCGATGCCATGGGAACCACGTTACGGAAGGGGAGGGTCTGCGACAGGATTTCCTGTCCACCTCGACGAACCGGCGTCACCCCGACCCGTCACCGGTCGCCGGACGTCCGTCGCGGCCGCCACGCCGCCGCGCCCAGCAGGATCAGACGCATCTGTTTCTCCGCGCGCGTGACCACCTCCGATTCCTGCGCGCTGCCGGGACGTTCGACGGCGAGCAGGTCGAGGACGAAATCGAGCATCGCGGTCACCAGCAGGTCGGCGGCCATCTCGAGATCGTCGAAATCCCAGTCTTCGAGTCCCGGGGAGCGGCCCAGGTCGGCGGCGAGCTCGCTGGTCAGCAGGCGCAGTTCGACGGAGATCGCGGCGGCGACCTCGGGAACGCCGCCGTGGCGTTCGCGTGCCAGGAACCGGAAGGCCGCTTTGTGTGCCCGTACCTGCTGGACCAGCACGTCGAGGGATTGCCGCGCACCTGCCGGGCCGGGTGTGCGACGCGCGTCGCGCAGCAGGCGCCGCAGCACCCGCATCGTGTCCGCGGCAAGGGCGACACCGAGCTCGTCCATGGACGAGAAGTGCCGGTAGAACGCCGTGGGCACGATGCCCGCGTGACGGGCCACCTCCCTCAGGCTCAGCCCGCCGAGTCCCCGGTCGGCGGACAGGTCGAGGGCGGCGTCGAGAAGCGCCTGACGTGTGCGTTCCTTGCGTTCGGCGCGTGTGGTCGGCGGAGGTACGGAAGCGGTGGACACCCCCCGAGTCTAGGCACGACGTTCCGCGCGGTGTCCGTACATCTGTGTCGGCAGTCACATCGGGGTTGACAGGCAGGTGTGTCCGGCTGTCACACTGATTTCAGTGCACATTCGTTCACTGAGCACGCAGAGGTCTACCGAAAGGCGGACAGACATGATCGTGCGCGACCGTCCGACACCCGTCCCGCGCCCAGGTTCGTTGCGAAAGCTGCTGGTAGAGGCGCTTGGAATGCTGTCCTATCCGCATCACCCGGACCGCTACCTGGAACTCGCCGACCCGCTTCTCGTCACGTCGGCGAATTATGCCCGGATTACAGATGTGGACCGAAGTGCCACCGATTCGCTCACGGTCACGGTGCGCCCCGCGCAGCCGTGCCGACCCCTTCCCGGGCAGTACGTGACCGTGTCGGTCCGCATCGACGGCGTGCGGCACACGCGCTGCTACTCGCCGACGCTCGTCGACGCGGGGTCGAAGCGCCGGCCCGATCTGCGGTTCACTATCGGCAGGCATCCCGAGGGCACCGTCTCGCGCCACCTCCACGACCGTGCGCAGGTCGGAGACGTCGTCGAACTCGGTTCTCCCGTAGGCGAGTTCGTGCTGCCGAGTCCGCGTCCCCGACGCCTGCTGTTCGTCGCCGCGGGCTCCGGGCTGACGCCGGTGCTGTCGATGCTGTCCGGTCTCGTCGCCGAGGGGTACGACGGGTCCGCCGTGCTGCTCTACTACACCCGCACCCCCGGACACGTTCCGCGCCGCGCCGAACTCGAGGCGCTCGCGGACCGGCCCAACATCGAGATCGTCCACGCCCACACCCGCTCCGACGACGGGATGCTGCAGGGGCGGTTCGACCGCAGTCACCTCGCGGCCGTCGCACCCTGGTACGCCGACACGCCCACCTTCGTGTGCGGTCCGGCGGAGATGGTCACGAGCATTCGCGAGGTCTACGCGGAGCGGGGCGCCGAGACCATGGTGAACACCGAGGAATTCGTCCTCGCGCCTCCGGTCGTGTCGACGGACGATGCCGGCGGTGAGATCTCATTCGCCGAATCCGGAGTCGTTGCCGAGAACACCGGGTCGACGCTGCTCGAGCAGGCCGAAGCGGCCGGGCTCACGCCCGAACACGGATGCCGCATGGGCATCTGCCACAGCTGCACCGCCGTCCGGCTGTCGGGGTGCACGCGCGACGTGCGTACCGGCGACGTCGATTCGGAACCCGGCCGCCGCATCCGGATCTGTGTCAATGCCCCGGTCGGCGACGTCGCCGTCGAACTCTGAACCGACCGGTGGACACCACCGAAACCATTGGAGGACATCATGTTCGGATTGTCCCTACCCACTGTCCCCTTCCTACCCTTCCTGTCCGGCCGCAGTTCTGCGGTCGAGAACGAACCGCTCGTCCTCGACCACGACAGTGTCGAGGAGATCGGCCGCGAACTCGACGCGCTGCGGGAGCAGACGCTCGCATCACTCGGTGACGAGGACCGCGAGTACCTCTACCGGATCATCAGGGCGCAGCGCGGATTCGAGATCGCCGGTCGCGGTCTGCTCTTCGTCGGATTCCTCCCGCCCGCATGGGTCGCCGGTGTCGCGGCGCTGAGCGTGTCGAAGATCCTCGACAACATGGAGATCGGGCACAACGTCATGCACGGTCAGTACGACTGGATGCGGGAACCGTCGCTGAATTCCCGTGTCTTCGAATGGGACACGGTGTGCCCGTCGGACCAGTGGCGACACTCGCACAACTACGTGCACCACACCTACACCAACATCCTGGGCCAGGACCGCGACATCGGATACGGGATCCTGCGCATGGACCCGGCCCAGAAGTGGCATCCCTACTATCTCGGCAACCCGGTCTACGCGACCGCCCTCATGTTCCTGTTCGAGTGGGGCGTGATGATGCACGACGCGGAGGTCGACCGGATCGTCGCCGGCAAGCGGTCGTGGCGCGACGTGATCCCGATCGCGAAGGGATGGTGGCGCAAGGCCCGCCGTCAGGTGATCAAGGACTACATCGCGTTCCCACTGCTGAGCGGCCCGATGTTCGTCCCGACCCTGCTGGGCAACGTCACCGCCAACGTGGTGCGCAACGTGTGGGCGTACTCGATCATCTTCTGCGGCCACTTCCCGTCCGGCGTGCAGTCCTTCACCGAGGAGGAGACCGCCGACGAGACCCGTGGTGAGTGGTACGTCCGGCAGATGCTGGGCAGCGCGAACATCACCGGTTCCCCGCTGTTCCACATCATGTCCGGCAACCTGTCGCACCAGATCGAGCACCACCTGTTCCCCGACCTGCCGGCGCACCGCTATCCGGAGCTCGCCCCGAAGGTCAGGGAACTGTGCGACAAGCACGGACTTCCGTACAACACCGGTGGCCTCACCGCCCAGGTGACGTCGGTGTGGAAGAAGATCTTCACGCTTGCTCTCCCGCCCGGCTGGTTCGCGCCCGAACCCGAGTCGCAGGTGATCATCCAACGTCGTCGCTCCACCGATCGCCGGCTCGACGATGCGGGTACCCTCGCGGACGACACGATCGAGGGGGTCGACCATGGTGGGAAGATTCGAGCGTAACAAGGACACGATCCAGGAGGTCACCGAGTCGGCGGCCACCCACGTCGGCGCAATCGCGGGGATCATCACCGGAGCGGTCCGCGATGTCACCCGTGAGATCGGTGAACTGATCACCGACGCGATCGAGATGCGGGAGGCTGCTCGCGCGGCGCGCGACGACGAGGAACGCGGAGAAGGGCCGGCGACGTCGGATCGTCGCTCGGCCCCTCCCACGGAATAGCGGATCGGAACAGCGGATCGAGTTCCTACCGCGCGGGGACGCTCGAGGTGGTGCGGGTGACGAACCCGGCCACCTCGTCGCGCATCTCGCCGCTGCGCGGCACCGCACCCGACATCCAGAAGGCGCCGTGCACGAGCCCGTCGAACCGGCGGATCGTCACGTCCACGCCGGCCTCGCGTAGCCGTCGTCCGTAGAGCTCACCTTCGTCGCGGAGCACCTCGTTCTCGGTGGTGATCACCAGGGTCGGTGGCAGGCCGTCGACACCGGCCGCGCGTGCGGGAAGCGCATACGGAGTATCTGCGTCCTCGGGTGAGGTGAAGTACCGGTCGAGGAACCAGTCCATGTCGGCTGCCGTGACGATGTACCCCTCGGCGAACTCGTGGCGCGAGGGCAGGTCGGCAGCGCGGTCCAGCGCCGGGTAGATCAATACCTGTCCGCGCAGCGCCGGTGCGCCTTCGTCACGGACCCGCAACGCGACTCCTGCTGCGAGGTTGCCACCGGCGCTGTCGCCCATCACCACCAGGTTGTGCGGGTCGCCGCCGTGCGCGGCGATGTGCGCGGTGACCCACTGCAACGCAGCCCACGCGTCGTCGGCCGCTGCGGGGAACGGATGTTCCGGCGCCAGGCGGTATCCCGCGGTCACGACGGTGGCCCCGGTCGCGCGGGCGACCGCCCGCGCCGGTTCGTCCACGACGGTGAGGTCACCCGCGACGAACCCGCCGCCGTGGAAGTAGAGCACCACCGGACGCGGCCCGGTGTCGGCCCCGGGGGTGTAGATCCGGAGGGGGAGACGGGTGCCGTCGCTCTCGTAGTGGGTCTCGTCCACACGCTCGACGTCCTGCGGTGGGAGTTGGAGGTCGGTGAAGGTCGCGATCGTCGCGCGGACCTGATCGACCGTCATCTGCGAGAACGACGTGAATCCCTGCTGCCGAAGTCCTGCGATGAGGCCGGCGGCGTGGTCGTCGAGTGCCATGGGTGGTTTCCTTCCGGGAGGTGGGGGAATTCGGTGCTCTACGAGGCGGCCGGGACGGTGGCTCGTGCGGGGGCGAGGTCGAAGCCGACGTAACCGCCTTCGACAACCTCGGCGCAGACCTGCCGGTAGGTCGGGGCACCACCGAGGTAGACCATGCAGGCACGCGGTTTGCCGGGGATGTTCGCGCCCATGTACCACGAGTCGGTCTGCGGCAGCAGCGTCTGCTCGGCGATCTCGGTGGTGGTGCGCACCCAGTCGGCTTCGGCGTCGGGGGTGGGTTCGATGACGTCGAGATCGTGTGCGCGCAGGTACGCGATCGCGTCGGTCGCGAAATCGACGTGGTCCTCGATCGCCAGCGGCATGTTGTAGAGCACCGAGGGCGACTGCGGTCCGGTGATCGTGAACAGGTTGGGGAACTCGTTGCTCATGATGCCGAGATAGGTGCGCGGCCCGTGTGCCCACCTGTCGGCCAGGCGCACACCGTTGCGGCCGCGGATGTCCATGGCCATGAGCGGTCCGGTCATCGCGTCGAAGCCGGTCGCGAGCACGATGGTGTCGACCTCGTAGGTGTGATCGCCGACGCGCACACCGGTTTCGGTGATCTCGCTGATCGGGGTGCTCTTCACGTCGACGAGGTGCACATTGTCGCGGTTGTAGGCCTCGTAGTAGTTCGTCTCGAGCGGGGGACGTTTCGTGGCGTAGGCGTAGCCTCGGGGTGCGAGCGTGTCTGCCGTGGCAGGGTCCTGCACCCGCTCGCGGATCCGTTCGCGGATGTACTCGGCGGCGGTGTCGTTGGCCTTCCTGTCGAAGAGGATGTCCTGGAAGCTGTCGATGAACAGGCGGAACCCGCCCGCGTTCCAGCGTTCGTCGAACACCCGCCGACGCTCCTCGGCATCGACGGCGAGCGCCGACGGCTGCACCTGGTCGAACGGAACACCCAGGAAGTGGTTGCGTGCGGCCTCTCGCAGTTCGGGGTAGACCTTCTTGGCGTCGTCGAGCACCTGCGGGTCGAGCGGGCCGTTCCCGAGTGGGGTGGCGAACTGCGGTGTGCGCTGGAAGACCACCAGTTCCGCGGCCTGTTGCGCGATCAGAGGGATTGCCTGGATCCCACTGGCGCCGGTGCCGATGATCGCGACGCGCCTGCCGGTGAAGTCGACGGGTTCGTGCGGCCAGTTACCGGTCAGCAGCACCTGTCCGCGGAAGTTGTCGATGCCTCCGAACTCGGGCTTCTTGGGGACCGAGAGGTTGCCGGCGCCGGAGATGAACCACCGGGCCGTCACGGTCTCGCCGGTGTCGGTACGGACCGTCCACCACGAATTGTCGTCGTCCCAATGCACACCGATCACCCGCGTGCCGAACGTGATCGTCTTCCGAAGATCGAAGCGATCGGCCACATGGTTCAGGTAGCGGAGGATCTCCGGTTGCCCGGCGAACTTCTCGCTCCACTGCCATTCCTGCTGCAGGTCCTCGTCGAACGAGTACGAGTAGTGGATCGACTCGATGTCGCAGCGGGCGCCGGGATAGCGGTTCCAGTACCAGGTGCCACCCACATCGTCGCCGGCCTCGAAGACCCGCACGGACATGTTCATCCGGTCGCGCAATCTGTGCAGCGCGTACAGGCCGGCGAAACCGGCTCCTACGACGACGACGTCGGTGTCGGGGGTGATGGAGGAAGTGGTCATCTGTCCTGGCTCCTCGGTATCGGGGATGTGGCTCCGGCGGGTGAACCGAAGGTCTGCATCGACGATGACGTGGATCACACTCATGGACTCGGGGTGAATTACCCCATTCGATACCTGTGTTGGCCGTCACACGACCACCCGGGTATGTTGGGCCCACTATCTCTGAGAAGCGTGACGATGGAATCTGCCCTGTCGGAATCTGCACCACCCCGCACCGCGGGGCCCACCCGTTCGGTGACGACCTTCGTCGGTCGCCGTCGCGAGATCGACGAGGCCCGGTCGTGTCTCCAGCGGACCCGGCTGCTGACGATCCTCGGTCCGGGCGGAGTGGGGAAGACCCGGGTGGCCGAGGAACTGGCGGTGCGTACCTCGCGGGCGTTCCGTGATTCGTTCCGCTGGATCGATCTGGCGGTGGTGCGGGATCCGGAGTCCGTTCCCTCGGCTGCGGCGGCCGCTCTGGGCGTGACCGACCAGTCCACCAGACCCGTGATGGACAAGATCATCGATCGTCTCCGCGACCAGCACATGCTGATCGTGGTCGACAACTGCGAACACCTGATCGCGACCGTGGCCGACTTCGTCGCTGCCGTCCTCGGTGATGCACCGGAGGTGCGGATCCTCGCAACGAGTCGTGAGCCGCTCGCGGTGGCAGGGGAGACGGAGTATGTGCTTCCACCTCTGACGACACCGGAGGGATCGACGGGGAACCGGGCGGCCGATCTCGAGCGGTTCGAAGCGGTGGGTCTGCTTGCGGAACGGGCTCGGCAGGTGGTCCCGGACTTCGAGGTGACCGATGACAATGCCGATGCCGTGGCGCAACTGTGCATCGCGCTCGACGGCGTGCCGCTCGCTCTCGAACTCGCGGCCACCCGGCTGCGTTCGTTGTCTCCGGCACAACTCGTCGACCGACTCGATCGTCGTTTCGCACTGCTCACCGGAGGCAGTCGCGTGGCGGTGCCACGGCAGCAGACGTTGCGCGCCCTGATCGACTGGAGCTACGAACTGTGCTCCGACGCCGAGCGGACGCTGTGGGCGCGGTTGTCGGTGTTCACCGGCAGTTTCGACCTCGAAGCCGCGGAGACCGTCTGCGCCGACGACGATCTGCCGAGCGAGCAGGTCATCGACCTGCTCGACAGATTGATCGCGAAATCGCTTGTGGGTGTCGATCGTTCGTCGTCGGTGTTGAGATACTCGCAATTGGTGACCGTGCGCGAGTACGGACACGAACTGCTCGACGCCCGCGGGGAACGCGAGCAGCTGTACCGGCGGCATTGCGAGCACTATCTCGACCGTGCCCGCCGCTGCGCCGAGAGCTGGTACGGGCCGAGACAATCCGCCCTGCTGTCGTCGATGCGCGCCGACCACGCGGATTTCATGGCCGCGCTCGACCGGTCGATCCGGAACGACGACGAACTCGCCACGGGGGCGGCACTCGCCGTCGCGCTGCGCTATCACTGGATCGCGGGCGGCTACCTGTCCACCGGGCGGGCCCGGCTCGAACGACTCCTGCAACGACTTCCGCTCTCGAGCAGCGAGCGCGGCAACGTGCTGTGGGTGACCGCGTGGACGGCTCTCATCCAGGGAGATCGCGACGGAGCGGCGGTCCACCTCGACGAGTGTCGTTCGATCGCAGACGAATCCGGCGACGTACGGTTGCGGGCTCATTGCGATCACTGGAGCGCTCTGCACGCACTGTTCTGCGGGGCGACGGCCGAGGCGATCGACCTCTACCTCCGTGCGGCCCGGGTGCATCGTGCGCACGGCGACCACGCCGCCCACCTGACCTGCCTGTTCCAGCTGGCGATGGCGCAGACCTACGACGGGCGACTCGACGACGCCCTGGAGACGTGCGCTCGTGTCGTCGAGATGGCGGATCAGCACGGCGAGCGGTGGAACAAAGCCTATGCGCTGTGGGTCTCGGGACTCGCCCATTTCCGTCTCGGGCGCCTCGACTCCGCGGTCGACGCGGCGAACGGTGCCCTGGCCGTACAGCGCGACTTCGAGGACAAGATCTGCACGGCGCTGTCGCTCGAGTTGCTGGCCTGGTCGGCGGGCGCCGAAGACGATCCGGAGAAGGCGGCACGGCTGTTCGGGGCCGCACGGACGGTGTGGCAGCTCCTCGGTACGACGATCGCAGCATTCGGACCGCATATCGAGCAGGACTCGATCGCAGCGGAACGTCGCCTCCGGGACAAGGTGGGCGAGACGGACTCCGTCGGATCGCCTCACCCGCAGTCCGGCACGACCATCGTCGATCTCGTGGACAGCGCGCTGGAGCCGAGGAAGTCCTCGGGGAGACGGGCCTCGCGTGCTCCGGTCTCCGAACGGCGGCACCGCGGTGGAGGCGAGTCCGCCTCCCGGACATCCCCACTGACGAAGAGGGAGCAGGAGATCGCGGGACTCGTCGCCGGAGGTCTGAGCAATCGCGCGATCGCCGACCGGCTCGTGATCTCACGCCGGACCGTCGACGGTCACGTCGAACGGATACTCGACAAACTCGGCGTGCACTCCCGCACACAGGTCGTCTCGTGGTTGCACGGCCACGAAGCGCCCCGAGTGTGAGCGAGCAGGGCGGCGATCCGGATCAGGACCGGGCCGAGGCCGACTCCCGGCGTGCTGCGGGTACCTTCGTGATCATCGTGAGCACGACCGATACGAGCGCGATGATGCCGATGGTGGTGTAGGCGAGGGTGTAGGCCTTGTCGTCACCGAGGAGCGTGGACGCGATGATCGGACCGATGATGCCGCCGATGCTCCACCCGATGAGCATCAGGCCGTAGATGGCGCCGGCGTTGCGGACCCCGAAGAAGTCGCCCGCACTGGCGGGCATGGTGCCGAATGCGCCGCCGTAGCAGAGATAGATGATCGCGGCCAGGATCGAGAACAACACCACGCCGGTGGCATGCGGCAGCACGATCAGGCACACGCCCTGCAGTACCAACAGGGCAGTGAAGGTCTTCATCCGGCCGATGCGGTCGGAGATCGCCGCCCACACGATCCGGCCGGCGCCGTTGAAGATCGCGAGCACGCCCACGAGGGCCGCCGCGCCGGAGGCGCTGAAACCGGCGATGTCGGACGCACTCGGCTTCGCCTGCGAGATCAGGGAGATGCCGGCGGTCACGCACAGGGTGAGGATGGCGGTCAGGAGGTACCACTGGGGCGTGCGGAGGGCCTCGCCCTGGGTGTACTCCTTGCCGCGGTCCGCTCCGCCGCCGTCGCGGCCGACGGGGTCGAAGCCCGGCACGGTGTACCCCTCGGGCGGGTTGCGGAAGAGTGCCGCACCGGCCAGCGACATCACGAGGTAGGCGATACCCAAGGGCAGGAAGGCGCTCGTGGGATCGTCCGGATTCCGGTCGATGAGCCACTGCGCGACCGGCGAGGTGAGCACGGCGCCGAACCCGAAGCCGCCCACCGCGAGTCCGGTGATGAGACCGGTCTTGTCGGGGAACCACTTCTGCAGCATGGCGATCGGGACGATGTACGCGAAGCCCAGCCCGAAACCGCTGATGATGCCGTACCCGAGGATGAGCAGCCAGTAGTCGTCGGCTCCGTCGGTGAACGAGGCGAGGAGGATGCCGAGTGCGTAGATGATGCCGCCGATCAACGCGACGACCCGGGGACCTTTCAGGTCCTGCAGTCGGCCACCGAGATAGGTGCCGATGAAGATCATGCCGATGGTGACGGTGAACGGCAGTGAGGCCCGGACCGTGCTCAGTTGCCAGGAGTCGGCGCTCTCGAGGGCTCCGCCGAAGACCGACCACGCGTAGACCGCGCCGATCGAGAACTGCAGCAACAGACCCCCGGCGACGAGGAGCCAGCGGAAGCTGCCCGGAGGCTGTGCCGTCGCGGCGTCGCCGTGTGGTTCGCGCGTGGGCTTGCCGGAGTCCATGCGTTCTCCTTCGTCCTGCCCGCGAGCCGGATCTCAGCTGCGGTAACGAACGGGTTCCCCGCGATCGACTCGTTCACGCTGGGGAACGACGGTGTACTTGGGATCCTTCGCCGACGCGATGCCGGCCTCGTAGACTCCGACTCGCGTGCACAGCGAACCGACCATGAGTGCGGCACCGGACACTGCCGACACCATCCGATTGCGGCGGCCGACGAGTGCGCCGAGCGCGCCGGCCACCGTCAATGCCTTACTGGCCTTCATCAATCGCCCGGGGCGGCCCTGGTGGAGCGTCTCGGCCGACAGGCCCATCGACTTCTCCATCTGCTGCTCGGTCGCGAGTTCGACGAGCGCACCGCCGACGGCGAAGGCGCGCGCTGGCCCGGCCTCGGCGACCGGCGCACCCAGCAGTCCGAGACCACCCGATGCGGCCGCCGCCGACCCACAGAACACGAAGGGGATTTCCTTGTAGGCGGAGTGCCAGGCAGGGGTTGCGGTGTCGGACAACAGGACTCCGGTGTAGGCGGCGACCGGCGGTGCCGTCAGCGCACCCACGATCCCGGCGGGCCGGCCGAGGGCGAGCAGCAGGCGCACCGGTCCGCGCTTCCATCGGGCGGGGAGGATCTCGGCGATCTCCGCGACCGCCGCGACGCCCGCGAACGGACCGTGCAGCGACAGGATCCACGTCCCGACCGACATCGGGGAGGTCGGTTTGGCGACCCGCAGCATGTTGAGGAAGCGGCTCGGTTTGCCGAGATCGTGGACCAGCGCACCGACACTGACGAGCAGCGATGTGAGCGAACCGAATCGGGCGACGCGACGGAGGGCGGGCCGCCCCGTGAGATCGGCACCCGCAGCGAGCAGCGAACTGCCTGCGGCCACGCCGCCGGTGAACAGATAGATCGCGATGTCGTGTTCCCACGGAGCCGGTTTCACGATCTGGCGTCCGTAATAGGACTCGAAGTCGGCCTCCGGCACCATCACCCGGTCGCCGCCGCGACCACCTCCGGACCGGCGGGGGTTGCCGGGGCTGCCGCCGTGCTGCACCTGGGTCATCAGCGCCTCCTCCTCAGGAAGGACGCGGCGGCGCCCGCCAGCATCGCGACCGCTGCCACGGCGGCGCGGGTCCACATCTCCGGCAGATCCTTGGTCGTCACCACCGGATCCGGCGGCAGGCCGTAGACCTCCGGTTCGTCGAGGAGCAGGAAGAAGGCGCCGGTCCCGCCGACCCCGTCCTCGGGATCGTTGCCGTAGAGCCGTGCCTCGCTCACGCCGCGCTCGTGCAGGGCAGCCAGCCGTTCCTCGGCGCGAGCGCGCAGTTCCTCGACGTCGCCGTACTGGATCGACTCCGTGGGGCACGCCTGCGCGCAGGACGGGGTCTGGCCGTCGGTGAGCCGGTCGTAGCACAGCGTGCACTTCTGGGCGATACCGACCTTCGGGTCGCCCTCCGGACCCTTGCGGCGGTCGATGACGCCGTACGGGCAGGCGGCCACGCAGTATCCGCAGCCGTTGCAGATGTCGTCCTGCACGACCACCGTGCCGAACTCGCTGCGGAACAGCGACCCGGTCGGGCACACGTCGAGGCACGCCGCGTGGGTGCAGTGCTTGCACACGTCCGAGGACATCAACCAGCGGAAGTCCGGCTTCTCCTCCTCCGGAAGTTCCGTCGGGGTCGCGCCGACGGTCGGCATCCCCAGCGAGACCGGGGGTTTCGACTCCGCAGGGCGCTCGATGAAGGCGACGTGCCGCCACTGGTTGGCGTTGAGCGAATGACTGTTGTCGTACGAGGTACCGAGCATCGCGAAGGCGTTCTCGGGGACGTCGTTCCACTCCTTGCAGGCCACCTCGCAGGCCTTGCACCCGATGCACACACTGGTGTCGGTGAAGAAGCCCTTGCGAGCCGGCGGATCCTCGTACCCGGCATCGGGTGCCGGGTCGATCGGTCCGAAGAAGCTGTTGGGGCCGGTCACTCGTCCTCCTCCGGGGCACGTGGGTCGTCCGAGGCCTCCGGGGCACGGGGGTCGTCCGAGGCCGTATCGCCGTCCGGGACGGTCACGATGGGTGGGTACACGTGATCGGTTACCCCCGCCCGCCGCGCATATCCCTCGACGTACTCCCGCAGTGCCGTTCCGGACGGTCGGCGTCCTGCCCGGACGTCGCACGTACCGACCTTGGTCTCCTGGATGAGCACGTTGGGGTCCAACGTGATGCCGAACAGATCGTTGGTCGAGTCGCCGGTCACCATGCCGCCGCTGCCCCAGTGATAGGGCATCCACACCTGGTGGACGGTCCGTCCCTCCACCTTCAGCGGGCGCAACCGCTCGGTCACCAGCACCCGGCCCTCGATCGCGGAGCGGGCGGTGACGACGTGGCACCAGCCCATGTGCTCGAGTCCGCGTTCGGCCGCCAGGGCAGGGGAGACCTCCACGAACATCTCCGGTTGCAGTTCGGCGAGATGTTCGAGATAGCGGCTCATCCCGCCCGCGGTGTGGTGCTCGGTGAGGCGGCTCGTCGTGAACACGAAGGGGAACACGTCGACGTGGTCCTCGGGCGGTGAGGGGTTCATCGGGTTGTCGTCGCGGCGGTACTCCTTGCGCGTCGGGTTGGCCTGCTGCGCGTAGAGCGGGTTGCGGAACGGCGACTCCACCGGTTCGTAGTGCGTCGGCATCGGACCGTCGACGAGCCCCTGCGGCACGTAGAGGGCGCCTTTGCCGTCGCCCTGCATGATGAACGGGTCGATCCCTTCGAGCGCCTCGACACCGTCGGCGCCTTCGGGGGAGCGGTAGCTCGGCGGCTTCGTCTTCTCGAAGTCCGGAACATCCGCACCCGTCCACTGCTGCGCGTCGTCGTCCCACCACACGTAGGCCTTGCGTTCGCTCCACGGCCGGCCCTCGGGGTCGGCGGAGGCCCGGTTGTAGAGAATGCGGCGGTTCATCGGCCACGCCCAGCCCCACTCTGGAGCCACGAACGACTGCTCGTGCCGGGACTTGCGCCGGTTGGCCTGGTTGACGCCGTCGGCGTAGACCCCGGTGTAGATCCAGCAGCCACCGAGGGTGGAGCCGTCGTTCTTCATCTCGGTGAACGACGACAGCGGCCGGCGGGTCGCGACGTCGTAGCCGTTGATCTCCATGAGCACCGCGTCGGCACTGGGCTCGTCGTACTCGCCGTGCACGGGGTAGTCCCACGCCAGGTCGAGCAGCGGCCGGTCGCGCTCGTCGGTCGACTCGGCCAGACGCTCCCGCATCATGCGGCCGAGGTGGTAGAAGAACCACAGTTCCGAGCGGCAGTCCTCCGGTGGTTCGACGGCCTTCTCCCGCCACTGCAGCATCCGTTGGGTCTGCGTGAAGGTGCCTTCCTTCTCGGCGTAGGAGGCCGCCGGGAAGAGGAACACCTCGGTGGGGCACTCCTCGGTCACGATCTCACCGGTCTCGATTTCCGGGGAGTCCTTCCAGAAGTTGGCGCTCTCGATCTCGAACAGGTCGCGCACCACGAGCCAGTCGAGGTTAGCCATCCCGAGCCGCTGGGCGCGCCCGTGGGCGGAGCCGACGGCCGGGTTCTGCCCGAGGAGGAAGTAGCCCTTGACCTTTCCGTCGATCATGTCGAGCACCGAACGGTAGGTGCCGTGGTCGCCGGTGATCTTCGGCATGTAGTCGAAGCAGTAGTCGTTGTCGGCGGTCGCCGCGTCGCCCCAGTAGGCCTTGAGCAGGTTCACCGCGTAGGCGTCGGCCTTCGACCAGAAACCCTTGCTGCCCGGGTTGCGCACGCTGTCGACCCAGTCCGTGAACGAGTGGTGCTTGTTCGCGTCGGGCATCGGCAGGTAGCCGGGCAACAGGTTGAACAGCGTCGGGATGTCGGTCGAGCCCTGGATGCTGGCGTGACCACGCAGCGCCATGATGCCTCCGCCGGGGCGGCCCATGTTGCCGAGCAGCAGCTGCAGGATCGCGCCGGTGCGGATGTACTGCACACCGACACTGTGCTGGGTCCAGCCCACGCTGTAGACGAGCGCCGTCGTCCGCTCCCGGCCGGAGTTCTCGGTCCACGCGCGGCAGACGTCGAGGAAGTCCTCCTGCGAGACGCCGCACACCTGCTCGACCACCTCGGGGGTGTAGCGGGCGAAGTGCCGCTTGAGCACCTGGTAGACGCACCGCGGGTGCTGCAGCGTCTCGTCGCGCCTCGGATGACTCGACGTCTGCATGCCGTGGGACTCGTTCTGCAAACCCGCGGCGGTCTCCCGATGCTCGGCGTGCTCGTCGGAGCCGTTGGCCTGCGACTTGTGCAGGTCGCCGGATTCGTCCTCCACGTCGTACTGCCAGCTCGTCGGATCGTAGGTCCGCTTCTCGGGGTCGAAGCCCGAGAAGAGCCCGTCGAGATCGTCGGTGTCCTCGAACTTGTCGCTGACGAGCACCGCGGCGTTCGTGTAGTTGACCACGTACTCGCGGAAGTCCAGCTCGTTGCTCAGGACGTAGTTGACGATGCCTCCGAGGAAGGCGATGTCGCTGCCTACCCGGATCGGGACGTGCTTGTCCGCCACTGCGCTGGTACGGGTGAAGCGCGGATCGATGTGGATGACGCGGGCACCACGCTTCTGGGCCTCCACGACCCACTGGAAGCCCACCGGGTGGGCCTCGGCCATGTTGGAACCCTGGATGATGATGCAGTCAGCGTTTGCAAGGTCGGCCGTATAGCCGGTGGCGCCGCCGCGTCCGAAGCTGGTCCCCAGACCGGGGACGGTGGCGGAGTGTCATATGCGGGCCTGATTCTCGATCTGGACCGCCCCCATCGCTGTGAACAGCTTCTTGATGAGGTAATTCTCTTCGTTGTCCAGCGTGGCACCGCCGAGGCTGGCGATACCCATCGTGCGCCGGACACGGTGGCCCTTGTCGTCGAACTCCTGCCAGGTCTCGCGGCGGGTCTTCAGCACGCGGTCGACGACCATCTCCATGGCCGTGTCGAGATCGAGGTCTTCCCATTCGGTGCCGTAGGGCCGGCGGTAGCGGACCCGGGTTTCGCGCAGCTCGCTGGTGACGAGGTTCTTGCTCGCCGAACCCTTGGGGCACAGTCGCCCGCGGTTCACCGGGCTGTCGGGATCGCCTTCGATCTGGACGACCTGTTCGTCCTTGACGAAGATCTTCTGTCCGCATCCGACAGCGCAGTAGGGGCACACGCTGCGGGCGACACGATCGGCGGTGGAGGTGCGCGGTTCGATCTCCTCGGTACGACGGGACCGTGCGGCCTTGCCGCGCCCGAGCAGATCCTTGCCGAGGAACTGGCGCAGGACGGGCCAGGGGAGGGACGTGTCCTTCTCCGCCATCGGTGCTCCTTTCCTGCGCTCTCGTTCCGAAGCTACCGTCTACCCCCGGTTCGTGCCGGTTAATCCGGTGCAGGTGTGTCGGCATGTCCGACGATGAACGGGGTCAGCGCACCCGGATCGCGTGTTCGTCCGCGGGGACCACCTCGCCGATGACCGGATGGCCGGGCAGCTCACCGACGACCAGCAGACCGCCGGACGTCTGGGCGTCGGCGAGCAGGAGCAGTTCGTCGTCGTCCACCTCGGAGTCGACCGCGTCGCGTACCCAGTCGAGATTGCGCCGGCTCCCGCCGGGGACGAATCCCTCCGCGAGCGACTCCCGCGCCCCGGCGACGTACGGCACGGCCGCGGAGTCGATCACGGCGGTCGTACCGCTGGCCCGCATCATCTTCATCAGGTGCCCGAGCAGACCGAAACCGGTGACGTCGGTGGCGGCTCGGACACCGGCCTCGTGCGCGAGTTGCGCCGCCTCGCGGTTGAGAGTCGTCATCACCGCGACCGCTTCCTCGAAACGCTCGCCGGTGGCCTTGTGCCGGTTGTTCAGGATGCCGAGACCGAGCGGCTTGGTGAGAGTCAGGGGCAGGCCGGGCGTGGCAGCGTCGTTGCGCAGCAGGCGATCCGGATCGCCCAGACCGGTCACGGCCAGCCCGTACTTCGGCTCCCGGTCGTCGATGCTGTGCCCGCCGGCGAGATGAGCACCCGCCTCGGCGCACGCGTCGGCGCCACCGCGCATCACCTCGGCGGCGAGTTCGAACGGGATGAGTTCGCGCGGCCAGCCCAGGAGGTTGACCGCGATGATCGGCGTGCCACCCATCGCGTAGACGTCGGACATGGCGTTGGTGGCGGCGATCCGTCCCCAGTCGTAGGCGTCGTCGACGACCGGGGTGAAGAAGTCGGCCGTCACGATGACGGCCCGGCCACTCCCGTCGGGCGTTGGTTCGATCCGGACCGCGGCACCGTCGTCGCCGTTCTCCACGCCCACCAACAGTTCGCCGGCGGCCCGTCCACCCTGCAGACCGCCGAGCACCCGTTCGAGTTCACCCGGCGGAACCTTGCATGCGCAACCGCCGCCGGCGGCGTACTGGGTGAGTCGGATGGCGCCCTCGGGAAGGTCGACGTGTGCGGTCATGAACCCAAACATACGGGCGAGTCGTAACCGAGGGCCCGACTTCGGTTAGGGTGAGCGCGGAGGTGGTTCTCGTCTGGTGACGGTCGCGGTCTTCAAAACCGTTGTGGCCCAGTATCTGGGCTGGGCGGGTTCGATTCCCGTCCGCCTCCGCCAAATGTTTTCGTCGACCGTGGGATGGGGAGCGCGTGCCGGATCCGAGACGGGACGTTCCCCGCACCGACCAGGTCCTGGCCGATCCGCGCCTGCGCGAGGCCGTCGACCGGCTCGGCGCCCGACTGGTCAAGCAGACCGTCGTCGCGGCCCAGCAACGGTGCCGCGACGGCGAGATCGGGCCCGATGCCGTCGCCGACGTCGCGGTCGCGTCGCTGCCGCAACAGGCGACCACCCTGCGCCGCGTCGTCAATGCGACCGGCGTGGTGGTGCACACCAATCTCGGTCGCGCCCCGCTGTCCCGAGCGGCGGTCGAGGCCGTGTCCACCGCGGCGGGTGCCACCGACGTCGAACTCGACCTGGCCACCGGCCGGCGCGGACGGCGAGGACGCGGCGCCCTCGAGGCGCTCGCCGAACAGGTACCCGACGCCGGTGGCGTCCACGTCGTCAACAACGGTGCCGCGGCTCTCGCCCTGGTCACCCGGGTGCTTACACGCGGTGGTCGCTCGATCGTGATCGCACGGGGCGAACTGGTCGAGATCGGTGACGGCTTCCGGATCCCGGAACTGCTGGAATCCGTGGGCGCGACGCTGCGTGAGGTCGGCACCACCAACCGCGTGCGCCTGAGCGACTACGCCGCGGCCGTCGACGACGACACCGCCTTCGTCCTCAAGGTGCACCCCTCGAACTTCACCGTCAGCGGCTTCACGTCGTCGGTGTCGGTCCGGGAACTCACCGGGCTCGGACCGCCCGTCGTGGTCGACATCGGATCCGGGCTGCTCGCGCCGCATCCGCGATTGCCGAACGAACCCGACGCCACCACCGCGCTGCGTGCCGGCGCCGACCTGGTGACCGCCTCGGGCGACAAGCTCCTCGGCGGCCCGCAGGCCGGCCTGCTGCTCGGGCGGGCCGAACTCGTGGAACGCCTGCGGCGCGACCCGTTCGCGCGGGCACTGCGCGTCGACAAGCTCACCCTGGCCGCTCTCGAAGCGACCCTGACGGGACCGATGCCACCCGTGGCGGCGGCGCTGGCCTCCCGCCCGGAGGATCTCCACGCCCGCGCACAGGCGATCTGCGTGGCATTGCCACCGGAGTGCGACCCCGAGGTGGTCGACTCCGACGGCGTCGTCGGGGGCGGCGGCGCCCCGGACGTCGTCCTGCCGAGCGTCGCGATCGCCCTGCCCGAACATCTCGCACTCCCGTTGCGGCTCGGTGAGCACCCCGTCGTCGGCCGCGTCGAACGCGGCCGGTTGCTGCTCGACCTGCTCGCGGTCGACCCCGCCGAGGACGGCGAGTTGATCGACGCCGTGACGCGCGTGGCTACTCGCGAAGGATCCTGATGCACGTCGTCGCGACCGCCGGTCACGTCGATCACGGCAAGTCGACGCTGGTCGAGGCGCTCACCGGTGCAAATCCGGACCGGCTCGCCGAGGAACGGCGACGAGGACTGACCATCGAGCTCGGCTACTGCTGGACGTCCTGGCCCGAGGTGGGGGAGGTCGCCTTCGTCGACGTCCCCGGACACGAGCGATTCCTCACGACGATGCTCTCCGGAGTGGGATCGGTCCCGGCCGCGCTGTTCGTGGTGGCCGCCGACGATCCGTGGATGCCGCAGGCGGCCGAACACCTCGCAGCGCTCGACGCGCTCGGCGTTCGTCACGCGGTCGTCGCCGTCACCCGCGCCGATCTCGCCGATCCGGGACCCGCGGCCGCGCGGGCCGCGGCGGAGGTCGCCCGTACGAGTCTGGCGGGGGCTCCCGTCGTCGCCGTGAGCGGGCGGACCGGGATGGGCCTCGACGATCTCCGGGGCGCACTGACGACGATGGTCGCCTCGCTTCCGGACCCCGATCCGCAGGCCGACGTCCGGCTCTGGGTGGATCGCCGGTTCACCGTGCGTGGATCCGGAACCGTCGTCACCGGAACACTTCCCGCGGGCACGGTGCGCGTGGGGGACACCCTCGCGCTCGGGGACACACCGCTGCGGGTCCGCAGCCTGCAGGCACTCGGTCGCGACCGGACCGCGGTGAGCGGCGTGGCCCGGGTCGCCCTCAATCTCGCCGGCCGGGTCGACGACCTGGGGCGGGGCAGTGTGCTCGTCACGCCCGGCGCGTGGCACCACACCTCCGTCGTCGACGTTCGGATCAGCGGCGACGACCGGCCGCCCGTCGCTCCGGTGCTGCACATCGGAGCCGCGGACGTCGGTGTCCGGTGCCGTCCGCTGGGCGACGATCTCGTCCGGCTCACCCTCGACCGCCCGTTGCCCCTGCGGATCGGCGACCGCGCCCTGCTGCGCGACCCGGGCCGCCGGATGATCTGGCGGGCCGACGTTCTCGATCCCGATCCACCCCGATTCCGGCGTCGCGGCGCGGCGGCACGCCGTGCGCTGCAACTGGCGGGGGCCGACGGGACGCCGCGCCTGGACGACGAACTCGCCCGCCGCGGACTCCTGCATCGGCAACGGTTGCGACAGTTGGGCATCCCGCTCGAACGGGGAGAGCACCTGACGGTCGGGCCGTGGCTCGTCGCACCCGGCCTCGCGAAGGCCGTCGCCGACCGGCTGCCCACACTCGTGCAGGCCCATGCCCGCGCCCACCCACTGGATCCGGCGGCGCCGTTGACGGTGCTGGCGTCGCAGCTTCGTCTTCCCACACCCGACCTCGTCCGAGCGCTGGTGCGACCTCCGCTCGAAGTGGTCGGGGGACGGGTGATCGCCCCCGGTGCCGACGGTCTACCGCCGAAGATCCGCAAGGCCGTCGAGCAGGTGCGCCGCGATCTGTCGGCCGCTCCGTTCGCGGCTCCGACCGCCGATCGCCTGCGCGAGCTCGGCCTCGACGACCGCGCCCTCGGGGCGGCCGAACGCAGCAGACGGTTGTGGCGGGCGGGCCCGGGCATCGTCCTGCTCCCCGACGCCGCCGACACGGCCGTGGAGCTGCTGGGCGAATTGGACCAGCCCTTCACGACCAGTGCCGCGCGCGAGCGGCTGGGAACGACACGGCGGGTGGTCCTGCCGCTGCTCGACCGGCTCGACAAGGCGGGTCGCACACGCCGGCTCCCCGACGACCGCCGCGAGATCGTCCGCTAGAACAGCCGTCCCCGCCCTCCCCGAGGCGAGGATTCTTCACCCGAAACACGAAGTGCGGGTACCGAACTCGTCGGTACCCGCACTTCGCATGAAGAATCGGTCGTCAGATGACGCACGGTGCGAACACAGCGTCAGATGACGCCCAGTGCGAACATGGCGTCGGCGACCTTCACGAAGCCGGCGATGTTGGCGCCGTGGACGTAGTCGCCCGGCTTGCCGTACTCGGCGGCGGTCTCGACGCACCGGCCGTGGATGTCGGCCATGATGCCGGCGAGGCGCTCGTCGGTGTAGTCGAAGTGCCACGAATCGCGCGAGGCGTTCTGCTGCATCTCCAGCGCGGAGGTCGCCACGCCACCGGCGTTGGCGGCCTTACCGGGTGCGAAGGCGACTCCGGCGTCACGGAAGACGCTGATGCCGCCCGGGGTGGTGGGCATGTTGGCGCCCTCGGCGACGATCTTCACGCCGTTGTTGACGAGGGTCTTGGCCGACTCCTCGTCGAGCTCGTTCTGCGTGGCGCACGGCAGTGCGACGTCGCAGGGCACGTTCCAGATGTTACCGCCGGGGAAGAACTCGGCGTCGCCGCGCTCGTCGACGTACTCGGAGATGCGTCCGCGGCGGACCTCCTTGATCTCCTTGAGGAGAGCAACGTCGAGGCCCTTGCGGTCGACGATGTAGCCGGAGGAGTCGGAGCACGCGATCGCGGTGCCGCCGAGCTGGTGGATCTTCTCGATGGCGTAGATCGCGACGTTGCCCGAACCCGAGACGACGGCGGTGCGGCCCTCGAGCGAGGTGCCGGCGGTCTTGGCCATCTCGTTGACGAAGTAGGCCGCGCCGTAACCGGTGGCTTCCTTGCGCACCTGCGAACCACCCCAGGTGAGGCCCTTGCCGGTGAGCACGCCGGACTCGTAGGAGTTGGTGAGGCGCTTGTACTGGCCGAACAGGTAGCCGATCTCGCGGCCGCCGACGCCGATGTCACCGGCCGGGACGTCGGTGTACTCACCGATGTGGCGGTGCAGCTCGGTCATGAACGACTGGCAGAAGCGCATGATCTCCTGCTCGGAGCGACCCTTGGGGTCGAAGTCCGAGCCGCCCTTGCCGCCGCCGATGGGCAGACCGGTGAGCGCGTTCTTGAAGATCTGCTCGAAGCCGAGGAACTTGACGATGCCGAGGTTGACGCTCGGGTGGAAGCGCAGGCCACCCTTGTAGGGGCCGAGAACGCTGTTGTACTGCACGCGGAAGCCACGGTTGACGTGGACATTGCCCTGATCGTCGATCCACGGCACGCGGAAGATGATCTGCCGCTCCGGCTCGCACAGGCGCTCGATCAGGCCGGATTCGAAGTATCCGGGGTGACGCTCGAGCACGACATGCAGAGACTCGAACACTTCGGCCGCAGCCTGGTGGAATTCGGGTTCACCTGCGTTGCGGGCCTTGACCTGCTCGTAGATCTCTTCGATGCGGTCCGATGTCGACACGCCCACCTACCTGACTCTGTGAGGATTCTGTAACAAGGGTTTTACGACGAAAACTATAGGGTGTGGCCCTTAGCATGTGTTAGCCCGCCTCCAAGGTGGGATGAGAAACACACGGTCCGAACGGCCTGTCCGTCGGGCGGATTGCCCGGTTCATCGGTACGATGTGCGACCCCGCGGCGGGCGCTGCGCCGACGGTCGGAGGTGCCCCCGGCAGGACTCGAACCTGCGACCTAGAGATTAGAAGGCTCTTGCTCTATCCATCTGAGCTACGGAGGCGCGGCCAGAATCTTAGCGGGTGCTTCCTGCGGTCGCCGCACACACCCTCGTACCCGCCGGGATCAGCGCTCGAGCGTGCTGCCGCGTTCGTCGTCGGGGCTCGATTCGCCCCGGGGAATGTCCACTCGACCGGTCTTGAACCGCTGGATGAGATGGTCGATTCCGACACCCAGGACCACTGCGACGCAGATGGCGACCGCGGCGCCGAACAGCGGCTGCGATTCGAACCAGCCGCCGACGAGACGCCCCACGAACGCCGAGTACAGCGCCCAGGTCGTACCGCCGAGGATCGTGAGGGGCACGAACTTCTGTCGCGGGTAGCGGGTCGCTCCGGCCGTCATGTTCACGGCGATCCGACCGATCGGGATGTATCGCGCCGTGAGGATCACTGCGGCGCCGCGCTTGTCGAGTCCGCGCCGCGCCCACGCGAAGGCGGCCTGCGCCTTCGGGCGGCGCATCCACCGGAACCGTTCGGTGCCGACCTTCCGTCCGATCGCGTAGGCGATGTTGTCGCCGATGATCGCGCCGAGCGCCGCCAGCACGATGACGATCCACAGATAGGGACGTCCCGTCGAACCCGAGAGGGACGACAGGGTGACCAGGACGGTCTCGCTGGGCACCGGTGGGAAGAAGCCGTCGAGCGTGCACACGGCGAAGAGCAACGGGTAGACCCACAGGGCTGCGGCCTGGCCGATGATGAATTCGTTGATCACGTCCATGGATATGCGTGGTGCTCCCGTCGCGTCGGCCGGTCGGCTCCTTCCACGCTATCCGCTCGCGCCGCCGAGAGCTCCTGACGAGGACGGTCGGCTCTCCACTCGCCGCCCCGGACATGGGGGTTCGGTCCAGATCGTCCGTTTCGCCCCACGGATCGTGGCTCGGGACTAACCTGGGCGCCGAAGGGGGAAGTGCGGACGGATCGGCGGGGGACAACCGATGCGTCCGCCCGAGGGTGGGAGTTCTTCATGCAGGTTCCTGGCCCGTTCGAATACGCGCGCGCAACCGGAGTGGAGCACGCCGTCGAGTTGCTCGACCGGCACGGAGAAGGTGCCCGCGTCGTCGCCGGCGGACACAGCCTTCTCCCGATGATGAAACTGAGGCTCGCGAATCCGGAATACCTGATCGACATCAACGACCTCGGGGACGAACTCGACCACATCACGGTCGAACCCGAGGTCGTTCGCATCGGTGCCCTCGTGCGCCACCGTCGACTGCTCGAATCCGACGAACTCGCCGGCATCTTCCCGATCTTCCGGGACGCGGAGAAGGTCATCGCCGATCCGGTCGTCCGCAATCGCGGGACGCTCGGAGGGTCGATCTGCCAGGCCGACCCCGCCGAGGACCTGTCGACGGTCTGCGCGGTGCTCGGTGCGACATGCGTCGTCCGCGGGCCGGCGGGTGTGCGCGAGCTCGCCTTCGACGACTTCCATCTCGGTGCCTACGAGACGGCCGTCGCTCCGAACGAGTTGCTCGTGGAGGTGCGACTGCCGCGGAAGGGCACCGCCTCCAGCGCGTACGAGAAGGTCGAGCGTCGCGCGGGGGACTGGGCGGTGGCCGCGGCGGGCGCCGCGCTGTGGATGTCGGACGACGGACGCATCGCCGACGCGCGTGTCGGGCTGACGGCGGTGCGCGCCGACGAGGCGGCGCTGTCGAGGGTGTCCGAGCTGTTGCGCGGCTCGCCGGTCTCGGAGGAGTTGTTCCGCGAGGCGGGAGCGGCGGCCGCGTCGGCATGCGATCCCGAGACCGATCAGCGCGGCACCGCCGCCTACAAGCGTCACCTCGCATCGGAGTTGACGGTGCGGGCCCTGCGCCGATCCGCCGAACGTCTCGGCGCCACCGAAAGGGTGTGAACCGATGCAGATCTCGATGACGGTCAACGGCGACAGTGTCACCGCCGACGTCGAACCCCGGACACTGCTCGTGCACTTCCTGCGCGACCACCTCGGTCTGACCGGAACGCACTGGGGATGCGACACGAGCAACTGCGGAACGTGTGTCGTCGCCGTGGACGGCGAGCCGGTGAAGTCGTGCACCACGCTGGCGGTCATGGCCGCCGGCCACGAGGTGCTCACCGTCGAGGGACTCGAACGCGACGGTGTCCTCGACCCCGTGCAGGAAGGCTTCGTGCGTTGCCACGGACTGCAGTGCGGCTTCTGCACCCCGGGAATGATGATCACCGCGCGGTCCCTGCTCGACCGCGATCCCGACCCCGACGAGGCGACCATCCGCGAGGCGATCTCCGGGCAGATCTGCCGCTGCACCGGCTACACCACCATCGTCCGGTCGGTCCGGTGGGCCGCCGAACACTCCTCGAAGGCGCAACCCACGGAGGTGTCGTGATGACCGCGGTCGAACCGGACACACGTCCGGAGGAACAGGACAACGATCGCAAGCCGTGCGGACACGGCCGGATGCTGCGCAAGGAGGACCCGCGGTTCGTGCGCGGCCGCGGCAACTACGTCGACGACGTCCGGCTGCCCGGCATGCTGCATCTCGCGGTGCTCCGATCGCCGGTCGCGCATGCTCGCATCAACGGCATCGACACGTCCGCCGCCCTCGCGCACCCGAAGGTGCGGGCGGTGATCACGGGCGCCGATCTGGCCGAGAAGGGGCTCGCCTGGATGCCGACGCTGTCGAACGACGTACAGGCCGTGCTGGCCACCGACAAGGTGCGCTTCCACGGTCAGGAGGTCGCCTTCGTCGTCGCCGACGACCACTACTCGGCGCGCGACGCCCTCGAACTGATCGACGTCGACTACGAGATGCTCGACCCGGTCGTCGACGTGCGCACGGCCCTGTCGCCCGAGGCACCGGTGATCCGGACCGATCTCGACGGCAAGACCGACAACCACTGCTTCGACTGGGAAGCCGGCGATGCCTCGGCGACCGACGCGGTCTTCGCGAAGGCCGACGTCGTCACCCGGCAGGAGATCGTCTATCCACGCGTGCATCCAGCGCCGATGGAGACCTGCGGTGCGGTCGCCGACTACGACCGGATCTCCGGGAAGCTGACGCTCTGGTCCACCACGCAGGCCCCGCACGCCCACCGCACGCTGTACGCGCTGGTCGCGGGTCTGCCCGAGCACAAGATCCGCGTCATCTCACCCGACATCGGCGGAGGATTCGGCAACAAGGTCCCCATCTACCCCGGCTATGTCGGGGCGATCGTTGCCTCGCTGGTCACCGGGCACCCGGTCAAGTGGATGGAGGACCGCAGCGAGAACCTCATGAGCACCGGCTTCGCGCGCGACTACATCATGGTCGGCGAGATCGCGGCGACGAAGGAAGGCCGCATCCTCGCGATCCGGTCGCGGGTCCTCGCCGATCACGGCGCCTTCAACGCCACCGCCGCCCCGGTGAAGTATCCGGCCGGCTTCTTCGGTGTGTTCACCGGCAGCTACGACATCGAGGCCGCCTACTGCCACATGACGGCCGTCTACACGAACAAGGCACCCGGCGGCGTCGCCTACGCCTGCTCGTTCCGCATCACCGAGGCCGTGTACTTCGTCGAACGGCTCGTCGACTGCCTCGCCCACGACCTCGACATGGACCCCGCGGAACTGCGCCTGAAGAACCTCCTGCGCCCCGATCAGTTCCCCTACGCGAGCAAGACCGGCTGGAAGTACGACTCGGGCGACTACGAGACCACCATGCGCAAGGCCATGGACATCGTCGGCTACGACGAACTGCGCCGCGAACAGGCCGAACGCCGCGCGCGGGGTGAGCTGATGGGTATCGGCATGTCGTTCTTCACCGAGGCCGTCGGAGCCGGTCCGCGCAAGGACATGGACATCCTCGGTCTCGGCATGGCCGACGGATGCGAACTACGCGTCCATCCCACCGGCAAGGCCGTCGTGAGGTTGTCGGTGCAGTCGCAGGGACAGGGGCACGAGACGACCTTCGCGCAGATCGTCGCGGAGGAGATCGGCATCCCGCCCGACGACATCGACGTCGTGCACGGCGACACCGACAACACCCCGTTCGGGCTCGGCACCTACGGAAGTCGATCGACACCGGTGTCCGGGGCGGCCGCCGCGCTCGTCGCGCGGAAGGTGCGCGACAAGGCGAAGATCATCGCCGCGGGCATGCTCGAGGTCTCGGTCGCCGACCTCGAATGGGAGAAGGGCCGCTTCCACGTGAAGGGCGACCCGGGAGCGTCGGTGACCATCCAGGACATCGCGATGCGCGCCCACGGCGCCGGCGACCTGCCGGAGGGTCTCGAAGGTGGTCTCGAAGCGCAGATCTGCTACAACCCCGAGAACCTCACCTACCCCTACGGGGCCTACTTCTGCGTCGTCGACGTCGATCCCGGCACCGCGCAGGTGAAGATCCGCCGGTTCCTGGCGGTGGACGACTGCGGCACCCGCATCAACCCCATGATCATCGAGGGCCAGGTGCACGGCGGCATCGTCGACGGGATCGGCATGGCCCTGATGGAGATGATCGCGTTCGACGAGAACGGCACCTGCCTGGGCGGTTCGTTCATGGACTATCTGATCCCCACGGCCCTCGAGGTGCCGACGCTCGAGACCGCGTTCACCGTCACCCCGTCGCCGCACCATCCGATCGGCGCGAAGGGCATCGGCGAATCCGCCACCGTCGGTTCGCCACCCGCGATCGTCAACGCGGTCGTCGACGCGTTGAAGCCGTTCGGCGTCCGGCACGCCGACATGCCGCTGACGCCGTCGCGGGTGTGGGAGGCCATGCAGGGCCGCGCGACCCCGCCGATCTGAGCGACGCGAGCGGAGGATGTCAGTGGAGCGATCGGAGGACGGGGACATGGATCTCGCGGTGCGGGCGGAGCAGTTGCGCAGTGAACGACGACCGTTCGTCGAAGCGACGGTCGTGCGGGCGCAACCACCGACGTCCGCGCACTCGGGCGACCGGGCGCTCGTCCTCGCCGACGGCACGATCGAGGGGTTCGTCGGCGGGCAGTGCACCGAGAGTTCCGTGCGCGAAGCGTCCCGCACGGTGCTCGCACGAGGGGAGAGCATGCTCCTGCGGGTGCTGCCCGCCGGGGCCGGCGAGTTCCCCGACGCCCCGGGAGCGACGATCGCGGTCAACCCGTGCATGTCCGGTGGGGCCACCGAGATCTTCCTCGAACCGCGGATGCCCGCGATCGTGGTGGCCGTCTTCGGGGACTCGCCCGTCACCGAGGCCGTGGGCGACTTCGCGCGGCGCGTCGAGTACTCGGTGGAACCGATCCGGGGGACGCGCGTGCCCGCCGAGGCGTCGGTGGTGATCGTCGCGAGCCACGGGGGCGAGGAGGCGAGTGTGATCCGTGCGGCTCTGGATGCCGGGAGCCGATACGTCGGCCTGGTCGCGAGTCGCACCCGGGGTGCCGCGGTGCTCGACGAGGTGGAGCCGACCGACGAGGAGCGTGCCCGCATCCACACCCCGGTCGGCCTCGACATCGGTGCCCGCACCCCGGCGGAGATCGGTTTGTCGATCGTCGCCGACATCGTGCGGGTCGCGCGCAGCGGTGGGTTGGCCCGATCCTCCGAGGAGAGCGCGCAACGCATCGAGGTGCCGAGGGAGACGGGCCCGAAGCCGCGCACGGCCGTCGACCCGGTGTGCGGGATGACCGTCACGGTCACCGAGTCGACCCCGCACCTCGTCGTCGCCGGGCGGACGGTGTGGTTCTGCTGCCCGGGCTGCCGCCGCCGCTACGAGAAGGACGACGTGGCGTGAGCGATCCGTCGTCCCCGGGCATCTTCACCGACGTCGACGACGTGGTCGCCAGGTTCGACGACCACGACCATCTGCTCGATCAGGGCACCGCCGCCGCGATCCACCTCGCGGTCGCGCTGGGCCGACCACTGTTGCTCGAGGGCGAACCCGGGGTCGGCAAGACCACCGCAGCGAAGGTCCTCGCGCAGATCCTCGGTAGCCCGCTGATCCGGTTGCAGTGCTACGAGGGACTGTCGGTCGCCGAGGCCCTCTACGACTGGAACTACCAGCGTCAACTGCTCGCGATCCGGCTCGCCGAAGCGCGCGGCGAGGTTCCCGCCGAGGCCGACCTGTACTCCGAGGAGTATCTCCTCGAACGCCCGATCCTGCGCTGCGTCCGCCATCGCGGCGACAGACCCGCCGTCCTGCTCGTCGACGAGATCGACCGCGCCGACGACGAATTCGAGGCGCTGTTGCTCGAGTTCCTGGGGGAGTTCGCCGTCACCGTCCCGGAGCTCGGCACCCTCACTGCGACCCGCCCGCCCGTCGTGGTGCTCACCTCCAACCGGAGCCGCGACCTGCACGACGCACTGCGAAGGCGCTGCCTGTACCACTGGATCGACTTTCCCGACCGTGCCCGCGCGGCGGCGATCCTGCGTCGCACGGTACCGTCGGCGAACGCCGCGCTCGTCGAACGTGCCACGGATTTCGTCGCGGTGGCCCGCGGGCTCGATCTCGACAAGGCGCCGGGGATCGCGGAGACCATCGACTGGGTATCGGCCCTCGCGGCGCTCGGCGTCGCCGACCTCGTCCGGCCCGAAGCGGCGATGTCGCTCGCGGCACTGGCGAAGACTCCCGACGACGTCGATGCGCTGGGGGAGGCGCTGACCCGGTTCGTCTCCACCGAGGTGTCGTGAGCGCTCGGTTGCTTCCCGGGGTCGATCACGCGGCCTTCGCGGTCGGACTGGTCGACCGGCTCAGGTCCGCCGGGATCGTGGTACCGGCGGACGGAGCGGCGACCCTCACGCGTGCTCTGCGCGTGTGCCCCCCGAGCACCCGGAGCCGTTTGTACTGGACGGCGCGGCTCACGCTCGTCGACCGGCACGAGAGCCTCGCCACCTTCGACGCGGTGTTCGACCGCATCTTCGGCGATGCTCCGCTCCCACTCGACCCACACGCCCGCCGCACCGGGCCGGAGGACGACGGCCCGCGCGCGGCGCCCACGACGGACGCGCCCCGCCGCATACGGGACGCTCCGGCCGGCGGCCACGACGTCCCATGGGTCACCCGGACCGTCGTCGAATCGGCGGAGGGGGAGCGGGCGGCCGATCGGCCCGGCCGCGAGGTCGCGAGCGCACTGGCGGAGATCGCCGACCAGCGGTTCGACGACCTCGACCCCGCACGACTCGCACTGGTCGAATCGTGGATCGAGGAGGCCGGGGTCCGATGGGCCACCCGCCGCACCCGTCGCCGGGTCGAACGCCGCACCGGTCGCGTCGACGTGCGGGCGAGCATCGCCGCCTCGCGCAGTACCGGGTTCGAGGCGCTCCGGCTGATCCGCACCCGCCCCGATCGACGGCGGCGGCAGATCGTCGTCTTCTGCGATGTCAGCCGGTCGATGCGCCCCTACGTCGGGGTGTATCTGCATCTGGTCCGTGCTCTTGCGCACACCGGAACGGCCGAGGTCTTCGTGTTCTCCACCACAGCGACGCGTCTGACCCCGGTCCTGCGGCACCGGTCTGTGGAGCAGGCGATCGACGTCGCCAACGAGCGTGTGCGGACCCGGTTCGGGGGCACGCGCATCGCCGGATCCCTCGCCGAGGTGGTCGCCTCCCATCACGGACACCTGCTGCGCGGAGCGATCGTCGTCGTCGCGTCCGACGGTTGGGACAGCGACGATCCCACCGCACTCGCCCACGTCCTGGCCAGGATCCGGCGCCGCGCCCACCGGGTGGTGTGGCTCAACCCCCGGGCCGGGCAGTCCGGATTCACACCCTCCACCGGGTCGATGTCCGCGGCGCTCCCGCACTGCGACGCGATGGTGGCGGCCGACACACTCCTCGCGCTGCAGCACGCCGTCGACGTCGTCACAGGCACCGCTACCGGCCCCGGAGGGCTCCGACGGCGTGTCGTAGGTCATGGCGTGGACGTCCTACCCTGGTAGGCATGGCAACATCCGAGCTCGCGTCTCCCGCGCAGCCTCCGGCGCCCGCCCCTACGAGGGGAAACCCGCCGGCACTGCTGATCCTCCTCGGCCTCCTCGCCGCCCTCGTCGCGGCGTTCGCGGTCGGGCTGTCCGCTGCGCAGGCTCTGGTGTTGCTCGGCATCCCCGACCCCGGTCCGCTCACCACCTACGGTCTGCCCGCGGTCCGCGCGATCTCCGAGATCGCGACCGTCATCACCATCGGATCGCTGTTCTTCGCCGCCTTCCTCGTGCCCCCGCAACGAGGGGGTGTGCTCGACGTCGGCGGCTACCGCGCCGTGCGGACCGCGGGCGTCGCGGCGACGGTGTGGGCGGTCACGGCGGCGCTGATGGTGCCGCTGACCCTGTCCGACACCTCCGGCAGCCCGCTGAGCGAGGCGATCCGGCCGGAGAACCTCTTCTCGGCGCTCGGTCAGGTGGAGGCTGCGTCGGCCTGGGCCTGGACGACGGTGCTCGCCCTGATCACCGCCCTGCTGATCCGGCTCACGGTGCGCTGGTCGTGGACGCCCTATCTGCTGCTGCTGTCGGTCGTCGCACTCATGCCGATCGCCCTGACCGGGCACTCATCGTCGGGTGGTTCGCACGACATGGCGACCAACAGCCTCGTGCTGCACCTCGTCGCGGCGTCCGTCTGGGCGGGCGGGTTGTTCGCCCTGCTCGCGCACTCCATGCGGGGCGGTGAGCACACCGACATCGCGGCCCGGCGGTTCTCCTTCGTCGCCGGACTCGCCTTCGTCGTCATGGCCGTCAGCGGCGTCATCAACGCCGCGGTCCGCATGTCGTTCGACGACCTGACCACGACCACCTACGGCAGGCTGCTGCTCGCGAAGATCGTCGCGCTGGTCCTGCTCGGCATCTTCGGCTGGGCGCAGCGCCGCCGGGCACTGCCGGCACTCGAAGCCGACCCCACCAGCCGGTCCGCGCTCGTGCGGTTCACCCTCGTCGAGGCGTTCGTCCTCGCCGCGACGATCGGTCTGGCCGTGGGACTCGGCCGCACGCCCCCGCCGCCGCCGGCTACGGTGCCGACGATCCAGGAGGTCGAGCTCGGCTACCAGCTCGACGTACCGCCGTCGTTCGTGAGCCTGTTCTTCGGGCAGTGGCGTTTCGACCTGATCTTCGGCACGGCTGCTCTCGTGCTCGCCGCCGCCTATGCAGTCGGACTGTGGACGCTGCGCAAGCGCGGCGACTCGTGGCCGATCGGCCGCTCGATCGCCTGGTTCTCGGGCTGCTTCGTGTTGTTCGTCGCCACCAGTTCGGGCGTCGGGATGTACTCGCCGGCGATGTTCAGCGTGCACATGGGCGCGCACATGGCCCTGTCGATGCTCGCCCCGGTGCTCCTGGCGCTCGGCGGGGCGATGACCCTCGCCCTGCGTGCGTTCAAGCCGGCCGGACGCAACGCCCCTCCCGGACCGCGCGAATGGATCCTCGAGTTCCTGCACAGCCCGCCGTCGCGCTTCTTCACACATCCGATCGTCGCGTCGGTCATGTTCGTGGGCGGCTTCTACGCCCTGTATCTCGGTGGGATCTTCACCACGTTCATCGACAGCCACACCGCGCACGTCCTGATGAACCTGCACTTCCTGCTGAGCGGCTACCTCTTCTACTGGGTGGTGATCGGCGTCGACCCGTCGCCGCGCGATCTGCAGCCCGTGACGAAGCTGGCCATGGTCTTCGGCTCGCTCCCGTTCCACGCCTTCTTCGGCGTGACCCTCATGAGCATGGGCACGGTGATGGCCGAGAGCTACTACCGCGGCCTGGCACTGCCGTGGAACTACGACCTGTTCTCCGATCAGAAGGTCGGCGGCAGCATCGCGTGGTCGGCCGGCGAGATCCCGCTCGTGCTCGTGATGCTCGCTCTGCTCGTCCAGTGGTCGCGCAGCGACCGGCGCACGGCGCGACGTGTCGACCGGGCCGCCGAGCGTGACGACGACGCCGATCTCGCGGCACACAACGCGATGTTCGCGGAGCTGGCGCGCCGCGACCACGAGGGTCGCTGACCGCACCCGCTCCGACGCGCACATCTCGTCGCGCCACGCCGAAGCGGACCGACGAGATGTGCACGTCCGAGGGAATCAGGCGGCTGCTGTCGTGCGGGTGGGGGAGCGCTCGGCGCCGATGCGCGCCACCACGGTGGCCACGACCGCGATGACCGCGGCTGTCACGGCGGCGACCGCTGCGGGAGTGGACACCAGACCGCCGTCACCCGTGCGGGCGACCGCGATCCATGCCAGACCCCACACGAGCGCACCGGTCACGGCCAGTCGGCCCCGACCTGCCGTCGCGAGGACCACGGAGACGGCGGCGACGACGGCCAGCACGATGATCGCCCACACGTCGGCTCCCCAGCCGAACGGATCGATGTCCTCGTAACGCAGCGCCGCGGCGGTGTTGGCGACGGTCGCCACCGACACCCAGCCCAGGTAGACGAACATCGTGCCGTCGACGACCACCGCTTCGAGCCTGCTCGACGGCAGGACGCGCGTGAAGATCAGGAACACCCGGACGAGCACGGCGAGCAGCGCGACGATCACCACGACACTCAGCCAGACCTGATCGAACTGGATCGCCGTGATCCACGCTGCGTTCAGCAGCATCGACGCAGCGATCCACCAGCCCGCGGCGCGTTGACGCGCGTCGGTGTGGTTCGCCGGCAGTGCCTGCCACACCGCGAGCGCGAGCAGACCGGCGTAGATGAGGGTCCAGATCGAGAAGGCCGGGCCTCCGGGCGCGACCGCCGTGGAATCCGCCGACAACGCACCACCTGCAGCTTCCGCGACCGGCGTCCCACCGGCCGCACCCGAACCGAAGAACGACACCACGACGGCAAGCGGAGCGCTCACCGCCACGGCCACGACGCGGGCGATGTCGCGCCCGGTGCGGGTCGCGGGGGATGTGGCGGGCGCGGATCCGTGGGAATGGGATGTCATGCCTGGAGGGTGCCCGTCCTGCGGATCACTCAATCCCGATCCGGCGAATCGGACGAATGCGAACGCACCGGCCGCACGACCCGTATCGTCCACGACGTGACCCGTACCGCGCGTGTCCCGGCCCTGCTGCTCACCTGTGCACTGGCACTGCTGACGCCACTCCTCGCACCTCCCGCGGTGCACGCGAGTCCGGCACCGGGGGCCGTCGTCGACACGCCGGGGACCGTCGTCGATGTCGCCCCGCTCGAGCTCGGGTTGTCGCTACCCGGCGCGTCCTCGGCGCGGGCCCTGACCTACACCACGCAGTGGCGCAGCGGCGCTCCCACCACCGCGACCGGGGCGTTGTTCCTTCCCCACGGCACGCCTCCCGAGGGAGGGTGGCCCGTCGTCGCGTGGGCGCACGGCACCGTCGGCCTCGACGATTCGTGCGCACCCTCGCGGTTGCCGCGTACACCGCGCGACACCGCCTATCTCGACCACTGGCTCGGGCAGGGTTACGCCGTCGTGGCAGCCGACTATCCGGGTCTCGGGTCGGACGGGTTGCACCGTTATCTGGACGGACAGAGCGCCGCGAACAGCGTCATCGACATCGTGAGGGCGGGACGCGCCGTCGAACCGTCGCTGTCCGACCGCTGGGTCGTGATCGGGCAGTCCCAGGGCGGGCACACCGGCCTGCACACCGCGCGCGCCGCGACCGCCCGGGCACCCGAACTGGACTTCCGCGGGACGCTCACGACCGGCGCCCCGTCCAACCTCGAGTACCTGTTCCCGCTCGGATTCCCGGGCCTTCCCGATCTCGGTCTCGACGGACTCACCACCTTCGCCGCCTACATCTTCGCGGGCCTGCGCGACGCCGATCCGGCCCTGGACCTCGACGGATATCTCACACCCCTCGGACGGGAGATCGTCGACGCCGCCGAACGCCTCTGCTACGACGACCTGAGCGACCGGTACGGCGAGGTCGGCGTCGGTGAGGTCCTCGCTCGACCGCTGAGCGACGACCGGTTCCGTGCGGCGTTCACCGACTACCTGGCCGTGCCGACCGCCGGATACGACCGGCCGCTGTTCCTCGCCCAGGGCCTGCGCGACGCGACGGTGCCCGCGCCCCTCGCGTTCACACTGATCGCGGACCTGTGGGCCGGTGGCGCGAACGCGCAGTTCAGGACGTACCCGACAGGGCATTCGGAGACGATGTTCGCGTCGCTACCCGACACCACGGGCTTCGTCGCGGAGCTGCTGCACCCCTGACAGCGGGAGCTGCTGTGACCCCGGCAGCGGAGCTGCTGTGACCCCGGCAGCGGAGCTGGTGTGACCCGGCCGGAGGCTCCGGCACCTGCCGGACTCCGGCGCCGGCCCCACCTGTCGTGTTCGCACGATGTGGGTTATCGACCGTCGCCCGATACGCTGGTGGTCATGGCGGAGTTCATTTACACGATGAAGAAGGTGCGCAAGGCGCACGGTGACAAGGTCATCCTCGATGACGTCACCATGAGCTTCTACCACGGCGCGAAGATCGGCGTCGTCGGACCCAACGGCGCGGGCAAGTCGTCGATTCTCAAGATCATGGCCGGGCTCGATCAGCCCAGCAACGGCGAGGCCTTCCTCGATCCGGAGGCCACCGTCGGCATCCTCCAGCAGGAGCCGCCCCTCAACGAGGAGAAGACGGTCAAGGAGAACGTCGAGGAAGGCCTCGGCGAGATCAAGGTCAAGCTCGACCGCTTCAACGAAATCGCCGAGCTCATGGCCACCGACTACTCCGACGAGCTGATGGAGGAGATGGGCAAGCTCCAGGAGGAGCTCGATCACGCCAACGCGTGGGATCTCGACTCGCAGCTCGAGCAGGCCATGGACGCGCTGCGCTGCCCTCCGCCGGACGAGCCCGTCACCCACCTCTCCGGTGGTGAGCGCCGCCGTGTCGCGCTGTGCAAGCTGCTGCTGAGCAAGCCCGACCTGCTGCTCCTCGACGAGCCCACCAACCACCTCGACGCCGAGTCGGTGCTGTGGCTCGAGCAGTTCCTCGCGTCGTACCCGGGCGCCGTGCTGGCCGTCACGCACGACCGGTACTTCCTCGATCACGTCGCGCAGTGGATCTGCGAGGTCGACCGCGGCAAGCTGCATCCCTACGAGGGCAACTACTCCACCTACCTGGAGAAGAAGGCCGAGCGCCTCGAGGTGCAGGGCAAGAAGGACCAGAAGCTGCAGAAGCGGCTCCGCGAGGAACTCGAGTGGGTCCGCTCCGGCGCCAAGGCCCGGCAGACGAAGAACAAGGCGCGTCTGGCCCGTTACGAGGAGATGGCTGCGGAGGCCGAGAAGCACCGCAAGCTCGACTTCGAGGAGATCCAGATCCCGACGCCGCCGCGTCTGGGCAACGTCGTCGTCGAGGTCGAGCACCTCGACAAGGGCTTCGACGGCCGCGTCCTGATCAAGGACCTGTCGTTCACGCTGCCGCGCAACGGCATCGTCGGTGTCATCGGCCCCAACGGTGTCGGCAAGACCACTCTGTTCAAGACGATCGTCGGTCTCGAGGAGCCGGACAGCGGCACCGTCAAGGTGGGCGACACGGTCAAGCTCAGCTACGTCGACCAGAACCGCGCGAACATCGATCCGAAGAAGACGGTCTTCGAGGTGGTCTCCGACGGTCTCGACTTCATCGAGGTCGGGCAGAACGAGATGCCCTCGCGTGCCTACGTGAGCGCGTTCGGTTTCAAGGGCCCCGATCAGCAGAAGCCGGCCGGTGTGCTGTCCGGTGGTGAGCGCAACCGCCTGAACCTGGCGCTCACGCTCAAGGAGGGCGGCAACCTGATCCTCCTCGACGAGCCGACCAACGACCTCGACGTCGAGACCCTGTCGTCGCTCGAGAACGCGCTGCAGCAGTTCCCGGGCTGCGCCGTCGTGATCTCCCACGACCGCTGGTTCCTCGACCGCACCTGTACCCACATCCTGGCGTGGGAGGGCAACGTCGCAGAGGGCCAGTGGTTCTGGTTCGAGGGCAACTTCGAGGCCTACGAGGCGAACAAGATCGAGCGCCTCGGTGCGGACGCCGCACGTCCGCACCGTGTCACGCACCGGAAGCTCACGCGTGACTGAGCCTGACGGGCACCGGCACTACCGGTGCCCGATCGAGGTGCGCTGGGGCGACTCCGACCGGCTCGGACACGTCAACAACGCCAAGGTCGTCGAGTACCTGCAGGAAGGACGCATCAAGTTCTTCCTGAGCGAGTTGCCGTCGCGCGACGCAGTTGTCGTCCGGAAGATGGACGTCGAGTTCCTGCGGCCGCTCAAGGACTCGTCGGCACCGATCGAGGTCGAGACGGCGGTGCTGCGTCTCGGCACGAGCTCGTTCACGGTGCGCCAGACGATCCTCGACCGGGAGGGCGCGGTGTGCGCCGTCGCCGACACAGTGCTCGTCGGCTTCGATCCCGAGACCGATACGTCCCGGCCGTTGACCGACGAGGTACGGGCGGTGCTCGACCGGCACCGCGCCGTCGCGCCCACCGGCTGAGCCGGTACATCGTGTCGGCCGGCCGAGCCGGTTACCGACCCGCCGGTTCCGACCCCCCGACTGCGCGCCGCGGATAGGCTCGATCACGAGTCCGTCCGCGGCGCGCGGTGTATCCGCCCGACAGAGCAGGAGGGGTGTCGATGGCCGATCCGGCTGTGGCGCAGACAAATTCAACGGGCAGTGATACTCCCCCCGAGGCAGTCCTCGAGCGGATCTATCAGGGCTCCGGAGAATTCACCACCGACCACGGCGCGGCCGCGTTCGAGCACGTCCGCCTCGGTCGCCGCCGCGCACCGGACACCGCTGTCGTCGGCGTGCGCCGCACCGACGGCATGGGCGTCGCCGTGCAGATCGTCACCGACGACATGCCGCTGCTCGTCGAATCGGTGCTGGCACTGCTCTCCCGGCTGGGTGTCTCGGTGGGGACGGTCATCCATCCCGTTCTGTCGGCGCGTCGCACTGCCGACGGTGACCTCGAGAGCCTGGCCGACGAAGGGGGACGGGCCTCGGGCGGAGCCGCCGAATCGTGGATGCACATCGAGCTGCGTGGGCCCGTCGACGACGAGTCGGTCGAGGAGATCGATCACGGTCTGCGGCGCGTGTTGTCCGACGTGCGGCAGGTGGCGTCGGATTCCGCGGAGATGCACGCCCTGCAGCGCGACCTTGCGAACGCGCTCGACGACCTGGCCGCCGATCCGCCCGCGCAGTACACGGCCGACCAGCTCACCGAGACCGCCGAGCTGCTGCGATGGTTGAGCGGCGGGAATTTCACACTCCTCGGCTACCGCCGATACGACTTCGTACCCGACGGCGGCGCCGACCATGTCCGTGCGACACCCGTACCCGGCAGCGGCAGGGGAGTGCTGCGCACGGACGCCTCGGTCGCGGACCCGCTCGACCTGCCCGGTGAGGTCGGCACGGGCCGCCGCCCGCTGCTCGTGCTCACCCAGGGCGCGCTTCCCGCCACCGTGCACCGGTCCGTCTACCCGTACTTCGTCGGCGTCGCCCGGCTCGACGCCGACGGCGCGGTCGTCGGAGAGGACCGTTTCCTCGGTGTCCTCACGGTGACCGCTCTGCACGAGAACATCCTCGACATCCCTGTGGTGTCGCGCCGGGTGCGGGAGGTCGTCGCGCGGGCGCGGGTCGAACTGTCGTCCTACAGCGGTCAGGCGATGCTCGAGATCATGCAGACGGTGCCCCGCGCGGAACTGTTCTCGATGGACACCGACACCCTCTACGAGACCGTCACCGCGGTGGTGGACATCCGCCGGCAGGTGCGGTTGTTCGTCCGCGTCGACACCTACGGGCGATACATCTCGTGCCTGGTCTACCTGCCGCGCGACCGCTACACGACGAAGGTGCGCGTCGCGATCCAGGACATCCTGTTGCGCGAGTTCGGCGGCGGCGTACTCGACTACACCGCGCGTGTCTCCGAACGCGACCTCGCGTTGCTGCATGTGACCATCCGGTTCTCCGGTCGCGCGCGTCGCGAGGTGGACACCTCCGAGGACAACCGTCTGCGGATCCAGGCGATGCTCGCGGAGGTGACCCGCAACTGGGCCGATCGGCTCGGTGAGGCGGCGGCCGCGACCGGCGATCTCGATCCGTTGCTGGTGCAGCGGTACTCCGAGGTCGTGCCCGAGGCGTACAAGGAGGACTTCGGCTCCGAACGCGCCCTGGACGACCTGCGGCGTCTGGAAGCGCTCGACTCCGGTGATCTCGACACGCACCTGTACCGGCCGGGATCCGACGATCCGTTGTCCTTGCGCTTCACCCTGTACGTCGCGGACGAGACGGTCACCCTCGGCCGTATCCTCCCGGTGTTGCAGAGCCTCGGCGTGGAGGTCGTCGACGAGCGACCCTACCGGCTGCCACGATCGGACGGGATCGACTGCTGGATCTACGATTTCGGGCTCTGCCTGCCCGAGGACATCGAGCCCGACATCGTCGAGACCGATCCGACGCTGGCGGGTCGCCTCACCGACACCTTCACCGTGGCATGGCGGGGTGCGGTCGAGACCGACCGGTTCAACCAGCTCGTGCTGCGCGCCGGGCTCACCTGGAGGCAGGTCGTGCTCGTCCGGGCCTACGCGAAGTACCTGCGCCAGACCGAATTCCCGTACAGCCAGTACAACATCGAAGGTGTGTTGCTCGGCGCCCCGCGCACCGCGGCCCTGCTCGTCGGACTGTTCGAGTCCCGGTTCGATCCGGAGAACGCCTCCGCCGAACGCGAACAGCAGATCGCCGAGGAAATCACGACCACGATCGCGGAGGTGACCGCACTGGCCACCGACCGCATCCTCCGCGGACTGTTCTCCCTGATCCGTGCGACCCTGCGCACCAACTTCCACGTGGCCGGCGGGATCGGGCACGAGCGTCCGGACGGCCGGGCGTTGTCGCTCAAGTTCGAGCCGCGGCGGATCGCCGAACTACCCCAGCCGCGACCGGCTTTCGAGGTGTTCGTCTACGCCCCGGCCGTCGAGGGCGTCCACATGCGGTTCGGTCCCGTCGCCCGCGGTGGTCTGCGCTGGTCGGACCGCCGGGAGGACTTCCGCACCGAGGTGCTCGGCCTGGTCAAGGCGCAGGCCGTGAAGAACGCGGTGATCGTGCCCGTGGGGGCGAAGGGCGGCTTCGTCGTCAAGCACTCGCCCCGTCCGACCGGCGACGCCGAGGCGGATCGTCGTGCCGTCCGCGAGCGCGGCGAACGGTGCTATCGGCGCTTCATCGCCGGTCTGCTCGACATCACCGACAATCTCGATGCTGCCCGCAACGAGACGGTCCCGCCGCAACGGGTCGTGCGTCACGACAGCGACGACCCGTATCTCGTGGTGGCCGCGGACAAGGGCACGGCGTCGTTCTCCGATCTCGCGAATTCCGTTGCAGCGGAATACGGTTACTGGCTCGGCGACGCGTTCGCCTCCGGTGGTTCCGCCGGCTACGACCACAAGGAGATGGGCATCACCGCGCGCGGTGCGTGGGAGAGCGTCCGGCGTCACTTCCGTGAACTCGGATCCGACCCGCAGACGGACGATTTCACCGTGGTCGGCATCGGCGACATGAGCGGCGACGTCTTCGGCAACGGCATGCTGCTCAGCCGGCACATCAGGCTCGTCGCGGCCTTCGACCACCGGCACATCTTCCTCGATCCCGATCCCGATCCGGAGCGGTCCTTCGAGGAGCGGCGCCGGTTGTTCGAACTGCCGCGATCGTCGTGGAAGGACTACTCGGCAGAGCTCATCGCGGCCGGGGGTGGGGTGTGGGACCGGACGGCCAAGTCGGTGCCCGTCGGCCCCGAGGCGCGGGCGGTGCTCGACCTGCCCGACGATGTCACGGAACTCCCACCGCCCGAATTGATCCGCGCGATCCTGCGCGCACCCGTCGACCTGTTGTGGAACGGCGGCGTCGGCACCTACGTGAAAGCGTCGACGGAAACCCATGCGGACGTGGGGGACAAGAGCAACGACGGCGTGCGCGTCGACGGGCGGGAGCTGCGCGCCCGAGTCGTCGGCGAGGGCGGCAATCTCGGTGTCACGCAACGCGGCCGCATCGAGTTCGCCCGTGCCGGCGGAAAGATCAACACCGACGCGATCGACAACTCGGCCGGTGTCGACAGCTCCGACCACGAAGTCAACATCAAGATCCTCCTCGACGCCATGGTGACCGCCGGTGAGCTCGCGGCGGAGGACCGCAATCCGCTGCTCGCGTCGATGACCGACGACGTCGCCGAACTCGTTCTGGCCGACAACATCTCCCAGAACGCCGTGCTCGGACTGGAGCGGGCCGTCGCGCCGTCCCTGCTGGGAGTACACCGTCGTCTGCTCGCGGCCCTCGAACTCGATCGCGGACTCGACCGCGACCTCGAGGCCCTGCCCGACGAGGCCGAGTTCGACCGTCGTGAAGCGGCGGGGGAGGGATTGACGTCGCCGGAGCTGTCGCAGCTCCTCGCCCACGTCAAACTCGCCCTCGTCGACGACCTGCTCGCCACGGACCTGCCCGACAGCGAGACCTTCGCGGCGATCCTCCCCGCCTACTTCCCGTCCGCGCTGCGCGAGCGGTTCCGGGCCGGGATCCGGGCGCATCCGCTGCGCCGGCAGATCGTCGCCACCATGCTGGCCAACACCACCGTCGACAACGGCGGCCCCACCTACGTCTACCGGCTCGCAGAGGAGGCCGGGGCGACGGCGACCGACGCCATCCGCGCCTACGCCGCCGTCACCACCATCTTCGGGTTACCGGCCCTGTGGGACGAGATCCGGACCGCCGGGCTGCGCGTCGACATCGAGGACGACCTGCTGCTCGAATCCCGCCGCGTGCTCGACCGGGCGTCGCGCCGGCTCCTCGCCACGCGGCCGCAGCCCCTCGCGGTCGGGGCCGAGATCAGCCGCTACCGCGACGCATTCGCGCGTCTCGCACCGCGGGTCGCGGACTGGATGCGTGGGCACCACGCCGAGGACTTCGTGCGCCGCACCCGTCCGCTCCTCGAGCGGGGAGCACCAGAGGAGCTGACGGGCGTGGTCTTCCGGCTCCTCGACCAGTTCCCGCTGCTCGACGTCATCGACATCGCCGACATCGAGCAGCGCGACGAGGCGGAGGTCGCCGACCTCTACTACGCCCTCGACGCGCGACTCGGCGTCGACCGCCTGCTCACGGCGGTCTCCGGTCTCGAACGGGGCGACCGCTGGCATTCGCTGGCGCGACTCGCGCTGCGCGACGACCTGTACGGCTCGTTGCGTTCGATCGTCCTCGACGTGCTCGCCGGCGCCGAACCCGGGGAATCGACCGAGGAGATGATCGAGGACTGGGAGTCGTCCAACGGATCCAAACTCGTCCGTGCGAGGGCGGCGCTCGACGAGATCTTCGCGTCTGGAAGTCTGGACCTCGCCACCTTGTCGGTGGCGGCACGACAGATCAGGGGCATGGTGCGCACGGGCGCATCCGATCGGAGGTAACGAGTGAGCGGTGCGGGCGAACAGTTCGGTTTCCACACCGAGGTGATGGTGCGGTGGTCCGACATGGACGTCTTCCAGCACATCAACCACGCGCGGATGGTCACGCTCCTCGAGGAAGCACGGATCCCGTGGCTGTTCGCCGACGGTCGCCCCACCCGCGACCTGCGCGAAGGTGCCGTCATCGCCGACCTCCACGTGCGCTATCGCGGTCAGCTGCGCCACGACGACGGTCCGCTCGACGTGCTGATGTGGACCGAGAAGGTGCGGGCCGTCGACTTCACGATCGGGTACGAGGTGCGGCCGAGCGGTGCTCCGGTCGACTCGGCGCCGGCGGTGGTCGCGTCCACCCAGATCGCGGCGTTCGACATCGAGACCCAGCGCCTGCGCCGACTCAGCAACGACGAACGAGAGTTCCTGCGGCAGTGGCAACGAAACTGACGGTGGCACCGCAAGTGACGAGGGCGACGTGACCGACGACCGGATCCGACACGCAGAGCGCCTCCTGACGCTCGCCGGCCCCGACGACAGCGTCGATCTCGCCGCCTTCCTGGCCCGGGCCGCGCGTCTCGACGAGGCCGCGGTGGTGCGGTTGCGTCGCCGCGGCGACGGACTGCTCGGCGTGTGGACACGTACCGGTTTCGAGGTACTCGCCGGACGCGTCGTCCGCGGAACCGTGGCTCCGGCCGACACCTGTGTGGCCGCCGAATCGCTGCGCGCCGCGCTCCTCGCCGGGTCCGAACCGCGCACCCAGGTCGACCCGGGCTGGGCGATGGATTCCGCCTGGCGCGGCGCACTTCCGCCCGACGACGGTTACGTCCACGTCGACGACGTGCCGGCCCGGATCCTCGTCGAACTCGCGCAACGCGGCGTCGCGCTCACCCGCGAGCACGGCGCGCAAGGGCCACCGGCGTCGTTGCTCGCCCAGGAGGTTCTCGAGGTGAGCGGCGCCGGGACGACCGTGGGCGTGCCGATGCGCATGGTGTTCGCGCTCGGTGCGATGGGCTTCGTGCCCGGTGCCGGTCGTGACAGCGTCGACTCGACGGACATCGATCCCACCGAGGTGGTCCGGGTGCGGGCGCACGCCACCTGGATGCGCCTCGACGCCCGCTTCGGGTCGGTCTACCTGCGACGCGGCGGCGGGCTCGGTCTGAGCGTCCTCTGACGAGGTCTCACGCCAGCCAGGCGGCGGCGTCCGGCGGCAGTGCGTGTCCGGTGAGCGGCGCACTCGCGAGCAGCACCTCACCGGGAGGCAGATCGACCGCGACGTCGCCGGCGTTGAGCACACAGGTCAGGCCGTCGGAACGGCGGAAGGCCAGGCACCCCGCCGGGCTTCCGTACCAGCCGATCTCGCCGCCTTCGGCCCGCCTTCGCTCCGTGCTGATGGGTCGCGTTCGCTCCGTGCTGATCGGTCGCCTTCGCTCCGTGCGGATCTCGATCGCCCGGCGATACAGCGAGAGCGTCGAACTCGCATCCTCGAGTTGCTTCTCGACGGTCAGGGCCGACCACTCCGGGGGCTGGGGCAGCCACGCCGACCCGGCGGAAGTGAATCCGAAGGGGGGTGCCTCGCCTTCCCACGGCAGCGGCACGCGGCATCCGTCGCGTCCGCGTTCGGTGTGGCCGGATCGTTCCCAGACCGGATCCTGCAGCACCTCCTCGGGCAGGTCGACGTTCGGCAACCCCAGTTCGGCACCGTTGTAGACGAACACGGCTCCCGGGAGGGCGAGGGCGACGAGGATCATCGCGCGTGCCCGTGCGAGCCCGACCTCACCGTCTCCGTACCGCGTGACCTCGCGGTCGACGTCGTGGTTCGACAGCGTCCACGTCGGTGAGGCCTGCACCGACGTCACCGCCGCCAGGCCCTTCTCGATCGCGTCGCGGACGGCGTCGGCGTCCCAGTCCGACAGCGTCAGGTGGAAGTCGAAGGCGAGATGCAGTTCGTCCGGGCGCAGGTACTCGGCGAACCGTTCGTGGTCGTCGACCCAGATCTCACCGATCGCCACCGAGTCGGGGTACTCGTCGAAGACCCGCCGGATGCGGCGGTGGATGTCGTGCACCTCGGGATTGTTGAACCGCGGGTCGGCGGGGGAGTGCCCGAGCAGTTCGTTGGTCTCCCACCCGTCGTGGTCGGGAAGATCCGCGGGCTTGGCCATGCCGTGGGCCACATCGATGCGGAAACCGTCCACGCCCCGGTCCAGCCAGAACCGCAGGGTCTTGTCGAGATCCTCGACGACCTCCTCGTCGTCCCAGTTCAGATCGGGCTGCCCGGGAGCGAAGACGTGCAGATACCACTGACCGGGCGTGCCGTCGGGTTCGGTGATGCGGGTCCAGGCCGGCCCGCCGAAGACGCTCGGCCAGTTGTTCGGTGGCGCGCTGCCGTCCGGTCCGCGCCCGTCGCGGAAGTGGAAGCGCCGGCGTTCGCGGCTGCCCGGCCCGGCTTCGAGCGCGGCCCGGAACCAGCGGTGCTCGACGCTGACGTGGTTCGGTACGAGGTCCATCACCACCCGGATGCCGCGGGCGTGGGCGTCGGCGACCAGCGCTTCGAGATCGGCGATGTCCCCGAACAGCGGGTCGATGTCGCGGGGGTCGGAGACGTCGTAGCCGTGATCGGCCATCGGCGAACGCATCACCGGGTTGAGCCAGATCGCGTCGACACCGAGCAGTTCGAGGTAGCCGAGGCGGCTGCGCACACCCGCGAGGTCGCCGATGCCGTCACCGTTCGCGTCGACGAACGAGCGTGGATAGACCTGGTAGAAGACCGCGTTGCGCCACCACGGCGCCGTCGGGTCGCCTCGTCCGGAGGTCGGTGCTGCGGGGTGGGCCACGAGAGTCATCGTGTCAGACGACAAGGCGAAAGGCAGGGCGAACGGTGCCCGCGGCCGTTCCGTCCGGACCGGGTCGCATGATAGGACGAACAGCATGAATACGACATCGATCGTCGCGGTCCGGCTGGACGACGTGGAGCTGCGCGACGACCCGATCAATCCTGCGTGGATCCGCGAGGGTGCCCCCGTGGCACGCAGCGGTCAGTGGGCGACCAGCGCCGACCGCACCACCACCACACACGTGTGGGACTGCACGGCCGGTCGCTTCGACTGGCATTTCGGCGTCGACGAGATCGTCCACATCGTGGAGGGCTCGGTCGTCGTCTCATCCGTCGACTCCGAGCCGCGCACCTTGCGTGCCGGGGACGCGGCGCTCTTCCGAGCCGGGACCACCGCTCTGTGGGAGGTCCCCGAATACGTGCGCAAGCACGCCATTCTGCGTCGTCATCTGTCTCCGGCGGCGCGGTTCACCCAGAAGGTGGAGGACCGCCTGCGCCGGATACTGGGCCGCTGACCCCGGACACGCCGACTCCTAGATAGGGGAATTCATCATCGAGTCGGCCGCCATGTTCATGTAGTCGACGAGCTGCCGACGGTGCTCGTCGTCGAGCGTCTTCTCGTCGATCGACGCGATCGCGGTGTGCATGCACCGCAACCAGGCGTCGCGCTCGAGCGGCCCGATCCGGAAAGGATGATGACGCATGCGCAGCCGCGGGTGGCCCCGTTCCTCGGAGTAGGTGCGCGGGCCGCCCCAGTACTGCTCCAGGAACATCCGCATGCGCCGTTCGGCCGGACCGAGATCCTCCTCGGGATACAGGGGCCGGACGATCTCGTCCCGTGCGATCTCCTCGTAGAACCGTGCAGTGAGCCGGCGGAACGTCTCGGCGCCACCGACCGCCTCGTAGAAGGTCTGCTCGTCACTCATCTGTATTCGTTCACCGTCCCTCTCGACCGTCCATTGTGCCCGCTCCCGACCGCACACCGCCCGACGAGCTGTGCCGGGCGGGACCGTCACCGGATGTTCACCGGCCCGACCTGGACCGGTCCGCTGATTCGGGGTGCGATTCGGGAGCATCCGTGGTCCACTGTTCCCAGTCTTTTCGGAGGTCGTATGAAGCACAGCAGCAGCTCGCATCGACAACTCCCGCCCGCGGACGCCCCTGCAGGGGTGCCGGGGGCTACCACACTGCGCGTGGTGCACGACAGCACCGCGACGGTACCCGACTGGTTGAAACGTCGAGTCTTGCTGCTCAACGCCACCTACGAGCCGCTCACCGCCCTGCCCGCCCGCAGGGCCGTGGTCCTGATGGCCGGGGGCAAGGCCGATACCGTGCACGACGATCCGCTCGCCCCGCTCGTGCGGTCGGCCGAATGGTCCGTGCAACTGCCGTCCGTGATCCGTCTGCGCAACTACGTGCGCGTTCCGTATCACGCCCGGGTGCCGCTCACCCGGGCCGCGCTCATGCACCGCGACCGGAACCGGTGCGCTTACTGCGGAGGCAAGGCCGAGACGATCGACCACGTCGTGCCGCGCAGCCGCGGCGGCGAGCACACCTGGGAGAACTGCGTCGCGTGCTGCGCGCCGTGCAACCATCGCAAGGCCGACAAGCTGCTCACCGAACTCGGATGGACCCTGCGTGTGGTGCCGAATCCGCCCAAGGGTCGGCACTGGCGCCTGCTCGCGACCCTGCCCGAGTTGCACCCCACCTGGCTGCCCTATCTGGGGGAGGGCGCGGCCTGATCGGGTCGTTCTCCGGGGCGTATGAGGCCTTTCGGGCCCGGCTGGGCTAACGTTTGGCTGTGAGCATTCTCGAGACAACCCTGATCTTCGTCGGCATCCCGCTGCTGATCGTCTTGGTCTTCGGTGGGCTGTCCTTCGTCATGAGCAAGTACCCGGGCTCCACGCCGTCGGACGACCCGTACACGCTCGACCGGAAATGGGAGCACGGACCGCTCCTGTGGACCGCGACCGACGAATCGACCCATCCCTGGAAATACCCGCATCATGGTCACGGTCATGCCGCTCTGACCTCGGCGGAGCTGATCGGAGGTACCGCAAGTGGCAAGTGGTGACGTGATCCAGCGTCCGGCCGTCGCGCCGGAGAACCTGCCGCACGGTGCGGCACTCACCGCGAGCGGACGCATCTCCGCCGTGCGCGGTCTCGGGCAGGCCTTCACGGGTGCGCCGTTCAAGGACCGCGACCTCATCACCCTCGACGACACGCTCACGCACGCGATGCGGATCACCAACGTGCGGTTCACCGTCTACATCGGTGACGACGTGAATCCGGCTGCGGCGACCGACGCCCTGATGCCGACGACGCCGGACGCCGACAACTCGGTCCTCGTGGCCGTCTTCCCGAACCAGCGGAGCATCGAGGTCCGCTCGGGTCGCACCGCCGCCGACCGCGCCACCGACCGGGTGCTGCAGCTCGGCGTCACCGCGGCCGTGTCGTCCTTCGGTCAGGGGAATCTGCTCGACGGCATCACCAGTGCTGTCCGCGTCATCGCGAACGCCATGGTCGCTCCCTGATACGGAGCCCACGAACCATCTGTGGCCCGCTGCCACTCCGTGAAGGAGAGGCAGCGGGCCACAGTCGTCTCATGTGGGCACCGCCCACAGTCGTTCGGTGAGGTCGGTGCGTCAGGACACGTCGAACGCGCGTGCCTTCAACGAGCGCACGACCCCGGCGCGACCCTCGACGACGAGTCGCCGCAGGGCCGGCGGATGGTCGCCGGCGAGGAACTCGTCGGCTGCCGCCACCGACTGCTCACTGATCGACCACGACGGGTAGAGCCCGATCACGACGGTCTGCGCGACCTCGCTCGAACGGCGTTCCCACACTCCCGGCACCTCCGCGAAGTACCGCGCGACGTACGGCTCGAGCAGTTCGCCCTGACCGGCCGGGGCGAAACCGCCGATCACGGCGCGCGCCGTGATGTTCGGGACGCTGTCGTCGTGCACGACCGTCTGCCACACCTGTTCCTTGACGGCCTCCTGCGGACGGGCCGCGCGGGCGGCCGCCGCCTGGCGGGCACCCGCAGCCGTCGGGTCGCGTTCGGCCTCCGCGTCGATGAACGGCGACTCGACACCCTCGGCGTCGACCTCACCCGCCGCGGCGAGCGCCTGGACGATCCGCCAGCGCAGATCGGTGTCGACCGTCAGCCCGGGCAGGCCGACCGTCGCCGGATCGGCGCCCAGCAGCTCCTCGAGCACCTCGGTGTGCCAAGGCGACAGGTACGCGGTGGTGAGCGCGTTGACGAACGCGAGCTGATGGTCGGAGCCGGCCTCGGACTCGCGGGCGAGCTCGAGCAGGCGGTTGGCGAAGTCCGCCCGGCCCTGCTCCGCGGCCCAGGACGGGTCGGCGTAGCTCTCCAGCGCGGTGTGCGCCTGCATGAGCAGACGCTGGACGACACCGACCTCGGTCTCGGCGGCGATCCCGCGCTGCACGAGGGCGACGAAGTCGCGCGCCTTCATCTCGGCCTGACGGGTCATCTCCCACGCCGCCGACCACACCAGGGTGCGCGGCAGCGACTCGGCGATGGCGCCGACCCGGTCGATGACGGTCGCGAGCGACTCCTCGTCGAGCCGCACCGAGCAGTACGTCAGGTCGTCGTCGTTGACGAGCACGAACGCGCCGCGCGGTACACCCACCAGATCGGGGACCTCGGTGCGCTCGGCGGCGTCGACGTCGATCTCCACGCGGTGCGTGCGGACGAGCTTGCCGGAGCCGTCGTCGTCGTACACACCGATCGCGAGGCGGTGCACGCGGAACTCACCGGCGCCGGGCTGGGCACCTTCCTGCACCACCGCGAAACGCGTGAAGCGTCCCTGGTCGTCGACCTCGAAGTCCGGTCGCAGGATGTTCAGGCCGGTGGTCTTGAGCCATTGGGCACCCCAGTCCGACAGGTCGCGGCCGGAGGCCTTCTCCAGCGCGGCGAGCAGGTCGTCGAAGGTGGCGTTGCCGTAGGCGTGGTCGCGGAAGTACTCGCGCAGGCCGGCGAGGAAGGGCTCCTGCCCCACATAGGCGACGAGTTGCTTGAGCACCGACGCGCCCTTGGCGTAGGTGATGCCGTCGAAGTTGACCTCGACCGCGGCGAGATCGGGGATGTCGGCGGCGATCGGGTGTGTCGACGGCAGCTGGTCCTGCCGGTAGGCCCACGACTTCTCGACGTTCGCGAAGGTCGTCCACGCGTTGGTGTACTCGGTGGCCGAGGCCTGGCACAGCACCGACGCGAACGTCGCGAACGACTCGTTGAGCCACAGGTCGTCCCACCAGCGCATGGTGACGAGGTCGCCGAACCACATGTGCGCCATCTCGTGCAGGACGGTCTCGGCGCGGCGCTCGTAGGAGTAGCGGGTGACCTTGGACCGGAAGACGTAGTCCTCCAGGAAGGTCACCGCGCCGGCGTTCTCCATCGCCCCGGCATTGAACTCGGGCACGAACAGCTGGTCGTACTTGCCGAAGGCGTAGGGAATCCCGAAGTTGGCGTGGTAGAAGCCGAAGCCCTGCTTGGTCTCGGTGAACAGCCGGTCGGCGTCCATGTACTCCGCGAGCGACGCTCGGCAGAAGATGCGCAGCGGGATCGTGCCGTGCTCGTCGGTGTACTCGTCGGACCACACCGCGTACGGACCGGCGATGAGCGCGACGAGATAGGTGCTCATCCGCGGGGTGGTGCGGAAGATGTGCAGACCCGGCTGCGCGGCCGCGGTCTGCACGGTGTCGGCGTTGGAGATCACGGCCCAGTCCTGCGGCGCGGTGACCTTCAGGTCGAAGGTGGCCTTGAGATCGGGCTGGTCGAAGCACGCGAACATCCGCTTGGCGTCGGCCGTTTCGAACTGCGAGTACAGGTACACCGCGTCGTCGGTGGGGTCGACGAACCGGTGCAGGCCCTCGCCGGTGTTCGTGTACAGGCAGTCGGCGTCGACGACGAGTTCGTTGTGGGCGGCGAGCCCGGTGAGGGCGATGCCGGTCTCCTCGGAGTATCCGGACACGTCGACGGGTTCGCCGTTGAGGGTCGCCGAGTGCACGGTCTTCGCGACGAGGTCGATGAACGTCGAGGCGCCCGCGGTCGCGTCGAATCGCACGGTGGTCACCGACCGGAAGGTCGTGGTGCCCGGCGCGCCGGCACCGTCGGTGAGATCCAGTTCGATGCTGTAGTTGTCGACGGACAGGATCGCGGCCCGTTCGGCGGCCTGCTCGCGGGTCAGATTCGGTGGTGCCACGGGAGAACTCCTTCTCACGACGGAATGTCGGTCGGCGTCCATCCCATCATGATCGGCGAACCCTCACGGAGCGACGTCGGACAACGGCACCGTGGTGTCCGTCAACCGGCCGACGTCGACGGGCCGCCCCGAGGCGATGAGAGCGCGGATGTCGTCCCCGGCATCCCAGATGTTGACGTTCATCCCCGCCCGGACGTGCTGCTCGTCGTCGAGCCAGAACGCGAGGAACTGCCGGTCCTGCACGTCGCCGCGGGTGACCACCCGCGCGTCGCGGGGAGCGAGCCCGACGTATTCCATGCCGAGGTCGTACTGGTCGGTGAAGAAATAGGGGAGCCGGACGTAGGTTGCCTCGCGGCCGAGCATCGTCGCGGCCGCGACGGCCGGCTGGTTCAGGGCGTTGGCCCAGTGTTCGACGCGTACCCGGGTGCCGAGCAGCGGGTGCTCCGCCGAGGCGATGTCGCCGACGGCCACGATGTCCGGATCGCTCGTCCGCATCGAGGCGTCGACGAGCACGCCGTCGTCGACCGCGAGCCCGGCGTCGCGGGCCAGGTCGACATTCGGGCGCGCCCCGACCGCGACCAGCACGGCGTCGGCGGGCACCACACTGTCGTCGCCGAACCGGATGCCGCTCGCGCGACCGTCGTAGGCGACGATCTCGCGCACCGAGGTGTTCGTCCGCAGATCGACCCCGTGTGCGCGGTGCAGGTCGGCGAACACCGCGCCCATCTCCTCGCCGAGTGCACCGAGCAGGGGTTGCTTCGCGGTCTCCGCGATCACCACCCCCGCGCCCCGGCCGCGGGCGTTCGCGGCGATCTCCATGCCGATCCATCCCGCGCCGATGACGGCCAGCCATCCCGCATGGTCGGTCTCGCCCTGGATCGCGGTGAGCAGCGCATCGGAGTCCTCGACGGTGCGCATGACGTACACGCGTTCGGCGTCGGCTCCGGGAATCGGGACCGTGCGGGGCGTCGAGCCCGTTGCGAGAGCGAGCTTGTCGTAGTGCAACGTCGACCCGTCGGGCAACGTCACCGTGTGGGCGGCCGGATCGATCGCGGTGACCTTCGTGCCGAGCAGCAGTTCGACGCGGTGGTCGCGGTACCAGTCGCCGTCGTGCACCGTGAAGTCGGCGAGTTGCTTGCGTCCGGCGAAGTAGTCCTTCGACAACGGCGGTCGCTCGTAGGGCAGGTGCTCCTCCGCGCCGATCAGCAGGATGCGCCCGGGAAAGTCGCGGGCGCGCAGTTCCTCTGCCAGCTTGGCACCGGCCAGACCCGCGCCGACGATCAGAAACGTTTCCTCACCCGACATCGTGGTGCCTCCACTGTGATGCGTGCCGGACCTGCTTCCCGGCTCCGACGTTACGGCTACCGCCCGCACTACGGCCCGGTTCAGGAAGAATCGTCGACGGAACCGCGTTGAACATGCTCGTAGTTGTCCGGCCCGTACGAATTTTTGTGAGGAGATCTCTTGAGCGACCTGACTGCCGCGTCCCCGACCGGCAAGGACACCGCCGACTTCTGGTTCGATCCGTTGTGCCCGTGGTGCTGGATCACCTCGCGCTGGATCCTCGAGGTCACGAAGGTACGCGACATCGACGCGCGTTTCCATGTCATGAGCCTGGCCGTGCTGAACGAGGGGCGCGACCTGCCGGAGGAGTACGCCGAGCTGATGACGAAGGCGTGGGGCCCGGTGCGCGTCGCGATCGCCGCAGCGCAGAAGTACGGCGACGACATCCTCTCCCCGCTGTACACGGCGATGGGCACCCGCATCCACAACGAGGGCAACAAGGACTTCGCGGACGTGATCGCCGCGTCGCTCGCCGAACTCGACCTCGATGCCTCGCTGGCCGAGGCCGCCGACAGCGACGCCTACGACGAGGCTCTGCGCACGAGCCACCACGCCGGCATGGACAAGGTGGGCCAGGACGTCGGTACGCCCACCATCCATGTCAACGGCATCGCCTTCTTCGGGCCCGTCCTGTCGAAGATCCCGCGCGGCGAAGAGGCCGGCAAGGTGTGGGACGGCGTGGTCGCCCTCGCGTCCTACCCGCACTTCTTCGAACTCAAGCGCAGCCGCGACGAGGAGCCCGACTTCTCCTGACCGAGTGCGGCCGTGGAGCTCGGTAGAGTGCCACGGCGTGTCGAACGATCATGTGGTCCGGCCGGCGACGGTGCACGATGTCGAGAAAGCGACGGCAACGCTCGGACGAGCGTTCCGCGACTATCCGTTCACCCGCTACACCGTCGACGGCCGGGACCACGAGACCCGGGTCCGCGACCTGCAGGGGCTCTTCCTCACCGAGATCGGCATGCGCTGCGGCGAGGTGTGGGTCTCCGATGACGTCGATGCGGTGGCCGTCTGGACGACGCCCGGCTCCACCGGACTCGAGGAGGCGTTCGTGTCCGTCGCCGAGCGGGTGACGGAACTGCGAGGCGATCGTGCCCACGCCGCCGAACTGGCCGAGCAGGCCACCGCGGAGCTGCAGCCGAGCGAGCCCGCGTGGTTCCTGGCCACGGTGGGCGTCGATCCCGCCTCGCAGGGGCGCGGCCTGGGACGGGCCGTCCTCGAACCAGGACTTCGCGCGGCCGAACGGCAGGGGGTCGCGGCCTGTCTGGAGACCTCCTCGGAGGCGAACGTCGCGCTCTACGAACGTCTCGGATTCGTCGTCACCGGTGTCGTGGAGCTGCCGGACGGCGGCCCGAAAGTCTGGGCGATGCGCCGCTGACCTGCCGGGGCGGGGTTCGCCACGCTCGGGACCGAAGGTCGCAACGCTCCGCCGTACAGACTTGTGCTCACCCCGAATTCAATTCTCGGCTTCGGGTCGGGCGCGGACTACCGTGATGCATCATGGCTGTTCCCTGTCCCCGTACCCTGCTCGTCACAACCAGCGCGTCGCTCGCGCCGGAGGTGACGCGATGACCACCTCACGCACCGCGACCCGCCTCGCCGACACCGACGAGGCCCTGCGCGTCGCCTCCGCGCTCGCCGACGAGTTCGCGGCCGGCGCGTCACGTCGTGATGCCGAACGGGAACTGCCGCGCGAGGAGATCCGCGCGCTCGCGGCCTCCGGACTGCTCGCGGTGACCGTGCCCACCGAATACGGCGGCATCGCCGCTCCGTACGAAGTGGTCGCCGAGATCTTCCGGATCCTCGCCTCGGCGGATCCGAGCATCGCCCAGATCCCGCACTCGCACTTCACCTTCCTCGAGGCGATCCGATCCCAGGGCAGCGACGAGCAGAAGCGCTTCTTCTACGGCGAGGTGCTCGGCGGTGCGTTGTTCGCCAATGCCCAGAGCGAACGCGGGTCGCGTGCGGTGAACATCGACAGCACGGTGCTGCGCCGGCAGAGGGACGGCTACGTCCTCACCGGCCGCAAGTTCTACAGCACCGGTGCGTTGTTCGCCGACTGGATCGCGGTGCGCGCCAGTCTTTCCGACGATCCGGACGCGACCGACGCGTCGACCCCGAAGGCCGTCGCCTTCGTCCGGCGCGACACCACCGGACTCACCGTCGTCGACGACTGGGACGGCATGGGTCAGCGCACCACCGCCAGCGGCACCGTCACCCTCGACGACATCGAGGTCCCCGACGCGGCGATCGTGCCGTACACGCCGATCTTCGAAGCGCCCACCACCTACGGCGCCCAGGCGCAGCTGCTGCACTCGGCGATCGACGTGGGTATCGCGACCGGCGCGCTCGCCGAGACCGTCGTCCAGGCAGGTCGCGCGCGCCCGCACTTCGAGGCGGATGTGGAACGCGCAGTGGATGATCCGCTGCTCGTCCAGATCGCCGGGGAGGCCACCGTCACCGTCCGCGCTGCCCAGGCGCTGCTCGCGGAGGCGGGACGGGCCGTCGACCGCGCACGTGCGAACCCGACCGCGGAGACCACTGCCGCGGCCTCCATCGAGGTCGCGACCGCGAAGGTCGCCGCGACCCGCGCCGCCGTCGAGACGGCGAACATCCTGTTCGAACTCGGCGGCACCCGCAGCGCATCGGGAGCCGCGAACCTGTCGCGCTACTGGCGCGACGCCCGCACCCACACCCTGCACGACGCGACCCGGTGGAAGCTCCAGCACATCGGCCGGTGGACCCTCAGCGGCACCCACCCGCCGCGCTACGGCGTGCTCTGACCCGCCCCCGGCGGGGTGTGCTCCGACCCGCCCCCCGGCGGGGTGTGCTCCGACCCGCCCCCGACGGTCCACGGTTCGGATCTCGTTGATTCTTATGGTGGGCAGGAGGTAGGTCCCGGACTTGGATGAACACATGTCGACCGAACGCATCGCCGATCAGACCACTTTCGCCTACTGGGTGCCCAACGTCAGTGGTGGCCTGGTCACCTCGGACATCGAACAGCGCACGAGCTGGGACTACGAGTACAACGTCGAGCTCGCCCGTACGGCCGAGAACAACGGCTTCGAATACGCACTGAGCCAGGTGCGGTACGAGGCCAGCTACGGCGCGGAGTTCCAGCACGAGTCGACGAGTTTCAGCCTCGCCCTGCTGCTCGCGACCGAGCGACTCAAGGTCATCGCCGCCGTCCACCCCGGTCTGTGGCAGCCGGCCGTGCTGGCCAAGCTCGGCGCGACCGCCGACCGGCTGTCCGGTGGCCGGTTCGCGGTCAACGTCGTCAGCGGATGGTTCAAGGACGAGTTCACCCATATGGGTGAGCCGTGGCTCGAGCACGACGAGCGCTACCGGCGCAGCGCCGAGTTCCTGCAGGTGCTCCGCAAGATCTGGACAGAGGACGAGGTCGACTTCCGCGGCGACTTCTACCGGATCCACGACTTCACACTGAAGCCGAAGCCGGCCAACACCCCCGAGCGCCCGAACCCGGAACTGTTCCAGGGCGGCAACTCCACCGCCGCCATCGCCAACGGTGGCCGGTACGCCGACTGGTACTTCAGCAACGGCAAGGACTACGACGGCATCACCACCCAGATCGACGAGCTGCGCGAGGTCGCCCGCACCCACGACCGCGAGGTGAAGATCGGGCTCAACGGGTTCATCATCGCCCGCGACACCGAGAAGGAGGCCCGCGACACCCTCCGGGAGATCGTGGAGAAGGCGAACAAGCCGGCCGTCGAGGGCTTCTGCAGCGCCGTCCGACAGGCCGGCTCGTCCACGGGCGACAAGAAGGGCATGTGGGCGGACTCGACCTTCGAGGACCTCGTCCAGTACAACGACGGTTTCAAGACCCAGCTCATCGGTACGCCCGAGCAGATCGCACACCGCATCGTCGAATACCGCCGTCGCGGCGTCGACCTGATCCTCGCCGGCTTCCTGCACTTCCAGGAGGAGGTCGAGTACTTCGGCAGGAACGTGCTGCCGATCGTGCGCGAACTCGAGGCCGAGGAGGCCCGCGAACCCGTCGGCGTCTGACACACCGACCGGCCTCGTTAGACTCGGCCCATGCGCGTTTACCTGGGAGCCGACCACGCGGGCTTCGAACGGAAGAATGAGATCATCGAGCACCTGAAGAAGAACGGCCACGAGCCGATCGACTGCGGTGCGTTCGAGTACGACGCCCTCGACGACTACCCGGCCTTCTGCATCGAGGCTGCGCGGCGCACCGTCGCCGACAAGGGCAGCCTCGGCATCGTGCTCGGTGGCAGCGGCAACGGCGAGCAGATCGCCGCCAACAAGGTGCCGGGTGCGCGCTGCGCCCTCGCCTGGAGCGTCGACACCGCCAAGCTCGCGCGCGAGCACAACAACGCGCAGCTCATCGGCATCGGTGGCCGCATGCACAGCCTCGAGGAGACCCTCGCGATCGTCGACGCCTTCCTGTCGACCGAGTGGTCGAACGAGGAGCGTCACCAGCGCCGCATCGACATCCTCGCCGAGTACGAGAAGACCGGCGAGGCCCCGGCAGTTCCCGGCGCGCCTGCCTGATCCGTGCCCGAAGGACACATCCTGCACCGGCTCGCCCGGCTGCACCACGAGTGGTACTCGGGTGCGCCGGTGCGGGTGTCCAGTCCGCAGGGGCGGTTCGCCGACGGTGCCGCCGCCGTGAACGGGCGCGTCCTGACCCACGCGGACGCGTGGGGCAAGCATCTCTTCCACCACTACGAGGGCGGTCTCGCCGTCCACGTGCATCTCGGTATCTACGGTGAGTTCACCGACCGCGCATTGCCGCTCGGCGAACCGGTCGGACAGGTACGGATGCGGATGATCGGCGCGCGCCACGGCAGCGACCTGCGAGGTCCGGCGGCGTGCGAGGTGCTCACCCCCGGCGAGGTCGAGGCGATCGAGGCCCGACTGGGTCCCGACCCACTACGTCCCGACGCCGATCCCGAGCGGGCGTGGCGTCGCATCGGCAGATCACGCACCGCGATCGGGGCGCTGCTCATGAACCAGGCGGTGATCGCCGGGGTCGGCAACGTGTACCGGGCCGAAGTGCTCTTCCGTCACGGCATCCACCCCGAACGTCCGGGAAACAAGCTGTCCCGCAGCGAATTCGACGCGATCTGGGTCGACCTCGTCGAACTGATGAACGTCGGTGTGGAGCACGGGCGCATGCACGTCGTGCGACCCGAACACGACCACGGCGCACCGGCCTACGCCAAGAACAGGCCCCGGACGTACGTCTATCGCCGTGCCGGCGAACCCTGCCGGATCTGCGGGACTCCCGTTCTGCACTCGGTCATGCAGGCGCGAAACCTGTTCTGGTGCCCGGTCTGTCAGCCCAGCTGACCCGACTCACAAGACCCGACTCGGAAGACCCGGATCAGAAATCGAAGCCCCCGAAATCGAATCCGCCGCCGTCTCCGCCACCGAAGTCGCTGCCCCCGAAGTCGTCACCGCCTCCGTACTCGTCACCGCCTCCGTACTCGTCGCCCCCGCCGAAGTCGTCGCCCGTACCTGTCTCCGCCGACGGATCACCGACACCGGATTCGAATGCCTGCGCGTCGTAGGGGACACCGGCCATCCCGGCGAACATCGTCGAGAAGAGCAGCATCGAGCCGACGCCCCACGCGCCCGCGACCAGGGCGGGCTTCCACCACGGCTCCGAATACCAGCCCGCAGGGACGGGCCGGCCCGCGACGCGGCCACCGGGGTAGTAGTTCGGCGTCGCGGAGGACGGTGACGGCGACGCGGCGATGGTGCGGCCCTCGAAGTCGACGGTGCGCTTCTCGGTGACCTCACCGGCGGACTTCTGTCCGTCGAGCGTCGGGATCTCCGGCCCCGGGTCCATGCCCATCGCCAGTCGCGCGGCGCGGATGTAGTACAGACCTTCGAGCGCGGTCTGTTTGGCGAGACGCGCCTGCATCGGCGAGTTCGCTTGCTCGATCTGGGAGCCGGCGGCGGTGAAGCGCTCGGAGGCGTCCGCCAGCGCCTGACGCGAGGCGTCGTCGGTGCCGGTCAGGTTGTAGATCTGGCCGCCGAGACGCTCGATCGCCTGCCGTGCGTCGGCCTTGGCGTCGTCGAGGGTGACGGTGCGGTGACGGGTGGTGCTCTTCTGGGAGCGGGAGACGAAGTACACCACGGCACCGACGGCGGCGAGGATGAGCAGAAGTTCCACGGCCGATCCTTCCGGTGGGGGAGGGTCCTGTCCTCCAGCGTACCGACGCGGGGAGTCACTCCCCGAGGACGGCGCGCATCCCTTCCTGCAGGCACGAATCGAACGAATCGCGGTTGGGGACGACCGTGGGGTCCACCGCCAGGCCCATGCAGCAGGTGTCGCGGTAGGACATCGCCGACGCGGTCATCATCGCGCCGTCGGCCGCACCGAAGCCGTAGTACCGCTCGATCTTCGCGCCGCCGACGTAGAGCGGCGCGTGGGAACCGGGGAGCGTGGACACCACCACGTCCCGCGGACCGACGGCGATGTCGGCCTGTGCACCGGCGGAGGATGGGAACGAGATGTCGATGCGCCGCATGAGATCGACCGCGTCCATCGCCTGGAGGTCGGCCGCATCCTCGGGTGCCATGGGCACCGCTCCGCCGTCCGGCCCGGGGACGACGACGCGCAGGCCGTCGATCGAGCGACCGTGTCGCCGTCGGTACTCGCTGCACGCGAGGAGCATCGCAGCGGAGAACCCGCTCGACACGCGACAGCCCGCGCGTTCGCAGGCGTGACGCAGGGCGGTGAGATCCGCGTCGAGTACGTGCAGTCGCGGGGCGCGGGGTGCGGGCTCCTCGCGGTCGCAGGTGCGTCCGAGCAGGGCGTTGATCAATCCGGTGCCCAGCGAGGTGAACACGTGTGCGGCGGTGCGGAACGACTCGGCGCTCTGCTCGGATACCGATTTCGCCCACGACAACATGGAATCGGACTGATCGGGCACCAGAGCGGAGCCGAGGTGGCGGAGACGGATCACCAGCGCCGACTGGCCGCCGTCGAGGCCGTCGAGCAGGGTCAGTTCCCAGCGCGGGTGCCGGAGACCGGCGGGGTCGGGTGCGGTCCGGGCGTAGGTGAGTACCTCCTCGAAACTCGCCGGGGCGGGCAGTGCGACCCGCTCGAGATGCCAGGGCGGATCCGAGTCCGGATGCCCGGTGCGTCGCGGCGGGTCGAGACCGAACGGAAGTTCCACCACCCGGTGCCGGAAGCTGGGCGATTCGTGGTTGCCCGGCGCGAGCACCGCCGCGACCCGATCCCAGTCCGGGGTGGCGTCGAGAAGGACGGCGGCGACGACCGAGGAGCCCGGTGAGCAGTCCCGGGCGAGGTCGTCGGAGGTGTCCTTCACAACAGGGACGGTCTCATATCGTGAACGACCCACACCTGCGCTTGACTCTTGCTTTGCACTATCGAGTCGAAAAGGTGACACGTCGTTGCTGGATTCGGGATGACCCCACGTGCCGGTCCTCACCTCCGTGCTCGCCCTTTCCAACGTCCGACGGCCACTGCGCCCAGACCCGCCGCGGCGATCCACGGTGCACCCGAGACGAGTGGATCGAGCCACTGGTGATTGACATCGGCACGCGAACTCCGACGTCGCGACGCCCCACCGTGCGCGGTGATCTCCGCCCGGAGGCCGCTCTCGGTCACCGGATTGTCGGGACGGCCCTGCAACAGCGCCCGCACCCGGCTCTCGGCGACGTCGATGCGGTCGGCGCCGATCAGGAGCAACCAGTGCGCGGCGCGCCCCTCGCTGTACCGGCGGTAGGCGTGCCTGCGCACCACACCGGACAGTCCCTTCAGCGGCGCCGTGGTGCCGAAGACCGGCGTGACGAAGGCGTGCTCGATCGAACGTTCGCGGGTCTCGTGTCCCGGCTGGCGTTCGGGGAAGTCCCAGTGCGCACCGGTCGCCTCGGGCGCGAAGCGTTCCTTCGGCACCGACGGACGGTCGCGCGGATCCAGGTCGACTCCCCACCCGGGGATGCGGGCCCGCAGCTGGTCGGGGGTCTCGGGCGGTTCGGGCTTGTCCGCGGTGTAGGCCATGGTGGTCCTCCTCAGCTCCCGTCGGCGACGATGATCGGCTTGATGCACCCGTCGAGCTTCGACGAGAACATGTGGTAGGCCTCCGCGATGTGTTCGAGCGGGACGCGGTGCGTGACGATGTCGTTCGGTTTCAGGTAGCCGTTGCGGACGTGTTCGAACAGTCTCGGCCACTGGCGTTTGACGGGGCACTGGTTCATCCGCAGTGTCAGACCCTTGTTGAGTGCGTCGCCGAACTTCACGGCACTGAAGATCGGGCCGTAGGCGCCCATCACCGAGATGGTGCCGCCCTTGCGGACACCGTCGATGGCCCAGTTCAGCGCGACCGGCGAGCCCCCCTGCATCTTCAGCTTCGCGGCTGTGACGTGTTGCAGGAAATTCCCGTCGGCCTCTGCGCCGACGGCGTCGATGGCGACGTCCGCCCCGAGGTGACCGGTGATCTTCTTCAGGTGGACGACGATGTCGTCGTACTCCGCGAAGTTGTAGGTCTCGGCGTGCGCGAAGGTCCGGGCCTTCTCCAGTCGGTACTCGAGATGGTCGATCACGATCACCCGGCCGGCGCCCATGAACCAGGCGGACTTCGCCGCGTACAGGCCCACCGGTCCGGCGCCGAAGACCACGACCGTGTCGCCCTCGACGATGTCACCGAGCTGTGCACCGAAGTAGCCGGTCGCGAGGGCGTCGGTGAGCATCAGGGCGTCCTCGCCGTCCATCCAGTCGGGAACGATGGTGGGGCCGACATCGGCGAACGGCACCCGCACGAACTCGGCCTGGCCGCCGTCGTAGCCGCCGCAGGTGTGCGAGTAGCCGTAGATGCCGCCGACCGCGGTGGCGTTGGGGTTGACATTGTGGCAGTTGGAGTAGAGGCCGCGCGCGCAGAAGAAGCACGACCCGCAGAAGACGTTGAACGGGACCATGACCCGGTCGCCGGGTTTCAGGCTCTGCACCGATGGCCCGACCTCGTGGACCACCCCGACGAACTCGTGACCGAAGGTCGTACCGACGCGGGTGTCGGGCATCATCCCGTGGTAGAGGTGCAGGTCGGAACCGCAGATCGCCGCCAACTCGACGCGCACGATGGCGTCGTTGGGGTGCTCGATCCGGGGAATGTCCTTCTCTTCGACGCGGACCCGATAGGGGCCGCGATAGACCATCGCGCGCATAGGTGCTCCCTCGTCGTGCTCGTGTGGTCGCGAATACCCGAGGGAAAGTGCTCCAAACGGCAGGTCGTGGGATCAGAGCGCCGGGACGTCCGGGGCGGGGTGGACGCCGCCGGACAGAGGAGGAGTCTGCGGTCCGTCGACGAACGCCCGGCGCAGGGCATCGACGACGTCGGCGACGGCGTGACGGCGGGCGAACGCGCGTCGCTGCAGCATCGCCCCGGTGCCGCGGGCGAGGATCGCCTCCCACATCGCCACCGCGCACCGGCGGTCGCCGGTCTCCTCGAGTTGGGGGCCGATGTGGCGGAGGAATGCGCGGAAGGACTGCTGCGCGGTGGTGGGCCGCCCGGTGAACACGTCGACGGCACGTCCGGTCGGCCCCTCGCGCGCGGCACACAGATAGGCGGCGTGGACGACCTCGTCGGCGACCGGGGGAGCAGCGGTGCCCTCCCGGACCTCGCGTTCGGCGGTGGCGACGAGCGCGCGGACGAGCATCGCCAGGAGAACCGTCTCGTCGACCGTCGCCGGGACGTCGCTCACCCGCACCTCGACGGTGGGCAGATGCGCCGAGGGACGTACGTCCCAATAGACCATGCCCGGATCGAGGATGTTGCCGCTGTCGATCATCATGGCGACGATCGCGTCGTAGTGCTCCGCCGACGTGAAACGTGGGGGAGGGCCCGCGCACGGCCACCGGGAGGCCATGATCGCCCGCCAGCTGGCGTACCCGGTGTCGCGGCCCCGATGGAGGGGCGAGTTGGCCGTCGCGGCCAGCAGGGTGGGCAACCACACCCGGACGTGGTTGCACACCAGGACGGCGGTCTCGCGGTCCGCGACACCGACATGGACGTGGCAGCCGCAGACCTCCTGCTCCTCGACGAGACGTCCGTACCGCTCGGCCATCGTCCGGTAGCGCGGCACATCCGTCACGGACGCGAGCTGTTGGAGTACGGGCGACACACCCGACGCGAGCAGACCCACGTGCGCCTCCCGCGCGGCCGCGGCCGCGATGGTCCGGCCTTCGACGACACGCGCGCGCAGTTCGGTCGAGCTGTGGCAGACCGGTGTGTTCACCTCGACCTGGGTGCGTTTGAGCTCGTAGTCCAGGTCGAGTCCGAGTCGGGCAGCGGCGGCCACGACGAGGTCGTTGCTCGCGGTGAGCCGTTCGGAGGTGGGGTCGACGAGGAAGAACTCCTCCTCGACGCCGACGGTCGGAGCGGATGTCGGGAGGCCGTGTCCGGCGCCCGCGGCGGCCGCAGGCGATTGGGGATTCGGTCCGTGCCACCGAGGCATCGTTGCCTCCCTGCATAGCGAGGCGCCGTCGGTACAGCCGGCGCCGTCGGAGACGCCGGCGCCTTCTCGACCGACCGCTGACCTACGGGGGTGAGACGACGATACTCGGATTTCACACCGGAGAACGGGGTTCGGTGGGGGACCGGGGACCGACCGGAGCCGTTCCCGACTCCGGCCGGCCGGAGGTGGGGCGAGGCCGGTTCCTCGACACCCCCCTGCGGTGTCATCCGACGACGCCCCACCGGTTCGCGGTCGCGTCCGCTCGGGGGACACGACGGGGATGGCGACGCGGTGGTACGTGCGGTCGTCGGAATGCGGGTGGGCAGGGCCGGCCCGAACGGAACCGACACGGAGGTCGATGTGACCGACGGTAGTGAACTGTCGATGTGACCGACGATAGTGAACTGTCGATGTCACAGACGGTGGCGGACTGCAGCCGAGGTCGCATTCGGACGACCTGTGGTGGGGCTGCTTCTCAACCTCGACGGCATGATGACACCCCTCGGGACGATGTGTCCAGAAATGTGCATGTCACCTGCCGGAAACCGGACGTCGGGGGATCGGTCCGGAACGACGAAGCCCGCCGGTGCTGTGCGCACCCGGCGGGCTTCCTCCGTGGAGGGGATGACGGGAATCGAACCCGCGTAGCCAGTTTGGAAGACTGGGGCTCTACCATTGAGCTACATCCCCGTTGCGGCTGCGGCGCCGGTGTAGACCGGTGCTGCGGCTTGCGAGATGAGACTGTACCGGACCTCGCTTTGGATTTCATAATCGGGGGGCCGTAGGATTCTGCGATGGGTCCCGCGGTCGGATGCGGTGCCTTCACGACCGGGATGTGGCGCAGCTTGGTAGCGCATCCGCTTTGGGAGCGGAGGGTCGCAGGTTCGAATCCTGTCATCCCGACCAGATCGAACAGCGTCAGCGCGCTCAGTAGTGACACGAACGACCGACAAGAGAGCACGACAGAAGGAGCATGTCCGTGAAGAGCACCGTCGAGCAGCTGAGCCCGACGCGAGTCCGTATCAATGTTGAGGTGCCCTTCGAGGAGCTCCAGCCTGATTTCGACCGCGCTTTCAAGGCCCTCGCCGGCCAGGTCCGCATCCCGGGCTTCCGCCCCGGTAAGGCTCCTCGCAAGATCCTCGAGGCCCGCGTCGGCCGCGGCGCCGTTCTGGACCAGGTCATCAACGAGGCCATCCAGAGCCGCTACAGCGAGGCCGTGACCGCGAACGACGTCAAGGTCATCAGCCAGCCCGAGATCGACGTCACCAAGCTCGAGGACAACGTCGAGCTGGCGTTCACCGCCGAGGTCGACGTCCGTCCCGAGATCACCCTCCCCGATTTCTCCGAGATCGCCGTCACCGTCGATCCCGTCGAGATCACCGACGAGGACATCGCCGAGCAGATGCTGTCGCTGCGTCAGCGCTTCGGCACCCTGACGGGCGTCGAGCGTCCGGTGCAGGACGGCGACTTCGTCTCCATCGACCTGTCCGCGACGGTCGACGGCAACGAGGTTCCCGAGGCCGCCACCGAGGGCCTGTCGCACGAGGTCGGCTCCGGCCAACTCATCGACGGACTCGACGAGGCGATCATCGGCCTGTCCGCCGGCGAGTCGAAGGAGTTCACCTCCACACTGGTCGCCGGCGAGTACGCCGGTAAGGAAGCCGTCGTCACCGTCAAGGTCAACACCGTCAAGCAGCGCGAGCTGCCCGAGGCCGACGACGAGTTCGCGCAGCTCGCGAGCGAGTTCGACACCATCGGCGAGCTCGAGGCCGACCTCCGCGAGCGCGTCCAGCGCGTCAAGCAGGTCGAGCAGGCCGGCCAGATCCGCGACAAGGTCCTCGAGGTTCTCCTCGAGACCGTCGAGATCCCGGTTCCCGAGGCCGCCGTCCAGGCCGAGGTCGACAGCGCGCTGCACGACGCGATCCACGAGCTCGATCACGACGAGACCAAGCTGAACGAGCTGCTCGAGGCTCAGGGTACGAGCCGCGAAGAGTTCGACAAGGAAGCACGCGAGTCCGCCGAGCGTTCGGTGAAGACCCAGCTGCTCCTCGACGCGATCGCCGAGGCGGAGAACACCACGGTCGAGCAGCAGGAGCTGACCGAGCGCATCTTCTTCCAGGCGCAGCGCTACGGCATTCCGCCGGAGCAGTTCATCCAGCAGATCAGCCAGGCCAACCAGCTCGGTGCCGTCTTCGCCGACGTCCGCCGCGGCAAGGCACTCGGCACCGTCGTCGATCGCGCCAACGTGACCGACACCACGGGTGCGACCGTCGACACCGCCGAGCTGTTCGGCACCAAGAAGGACGACGACGCCGAGGGCGAGAACGCCGAGGCGGAGACCACCGAGGACTCGGCCTCCGAGTAGTCGGACGACCCACGGAGATTCGAAACCCCAGGGGCACGAATTTCCGCTTTCAGCGAAGAGGGGCGGCACCGGGCATCCGGTGCCGCCCCGTTTCGTTAGTGTCAGTGTCAGCAACCCACGATCGACGAGAAGGCAGGTACCCGTGACTCCTCAGAATCCGGCGACATCCATCGGTCCCGCGATGACCTCGGCCACCGCTGGGCTGAACCTCAGCGACTCGGTGTACGAACGCCTGCTCCGCGAGCGCATCATCTTCCTGGGCACCCAGGTCGACGACGACATCGCGAACAAGCTGTGCGCTCAGATCCTTCTGCTGTCGGCCGAGGACCCCACCCGCGACATCTCCCTGTACATCAACTCGCCGGGCGGTTCGGTCACCGCCGGTATGGCGATCTACGACACGATGAAGTTCGTCGAGTGCGATGTCGCGACCTTCGCGATGGGCCTCGCCGCCTCGATGGGTCAGTTCCTGCTCTCCGCCGGCACCAAGGGCAAGCGTTACGCGCTCCCGCACGCGCGGATCATGATGCACCAGCCGTCCGCAGGTATCGGTGGTACGGCGAGCGACATCGCGATCATGGCGGAGCAGTTCGCACACACCAAGCGCGAGATGGCCGAGCTCATCGCAGAGCACACGGGCCAGTCGGTGGAGCAGATCACCAAGGACTCCGACCGCGACCGCTGGTTCACGGCGCAGCAGGCGCTCGAATACGGCTTCGTCGACCACGTCGTCTCCCGGGCGCAGCAGGCCGGCGGTACCGCCAACTAGGTCCCGGCCCGATCTGCCCTCACACCACCGAATTCTTGGAGAAGCGATGACCAACATGTTCGATCCGCGCCAGCTCGGCGGCGCAGCTCCTGCCTCGCCCGCGAGCCGCTACATCCTCCCGTCGTTCATCGAGCACTCGAGCTACGGCGTCAAGGAATCCAACCCGTACAACAAGCTGTTCGAAGAGCGCATCATCTTCCTCGGCGTCCAGGTCGACGACGCGTCCGCCAACGACGTGATGGCTCAGCTGCTGGTGCTCGAGTCGCTCGATCCCGACCGCGACATCACCATGTACATCAACTCGCCCGGTGGTTCGTTCACCTCGCTCATGGCGATCTACGACACCATGCAGTACGTCCGCGCCGACATCACCACGGTGTGCCTCGGTCAGGCAGCCTCCGCCGCGGCCGTCCTGCTCGCCGCCGGCACCCCCGGTAAGCGCCTGGCGCTGCCCAACGCTCGCGTGCTCATCCATCAGCCCGCCACGGGTGGCATCCAGGGTCAGGTCTCCGACCTCGAGATCCAGGCCGCCGAGATCGAGCGCATGCGTACTCTCATGGAGAACACGCTCTCGAAGCACACCGGCAAGGATCCCGAGCAGATCCGCAAGGACACCGATCGGGACAAGATCCTCACGGCGGAGCAGGCCGTCGAATACGGTCTGATCGACCGGGTTCTCGAGTACCGGAAGCTCTCGGCCCAGAAGTAGAACGTCGCAGGCGGTTCCGGGAGACACGGTGTCTTCCGGAGCCGCCGACGCCGGGACTGTGATCGTCGACACATGTTGTGCTGTACAAATATGACCGGAAACGCGCAGAACCGGTCGACCTGCGCGCCGACATCCGGGTACGGTCGATCAAAGGGCCCGCTCCCCGGGACCGCCCCGTGTGGTGGTTGCGGGACCGGTTGCACGCACACGAGGAAGTAGGGACCTGACTGATGGCACGTATCGGTGACGGCGGAGATCTGCTCAAGTGCTCCTTCTGCGGAAAGAGCCAGAAGCAGGTCAAGAAGCTCATTGCGGGCCCCGGTGTCTACATCTGCGACGAGTGCATCGATCTCTGCAACGAGATCATCGAGGAAGAGCTGGCCGAGACCAGCGAGGTCAAGCTCGACGAGCTGCCCAAGCCGGCCGAGATCCGCGACTTCCTCGACAACTACGTGATCGGCCAGGACGCCGCCAAGCGCACGCTGGCCGTGGCGGTCTACAACCACTACAAGCGCATCCAGGCCGGCGACAAGGGCCGAGACTCCCGCGGTGAGACGGTCGAACTCGCGAAGTCCAACATCCTGCTTCTCGGCCCCACCGGTTGTGGCAAGACCTACCTCGCGCAGACGCTCGCGAAGATGCTCAACGTGCCGTTCGCCATCGCCGACGCCACCGCACTGACGGAGGCCGGCTACGTCGGTGAGGACGTCGAGAACATCCTCCTCAAGCTCATCCAGGCCGCCGACTACGACGTCAAGCGCGCCGAGACCGGCATCATCTACATCGACGAGGTCGACAAGATCGCCCGCAAGAGCGAGAACCCGTCGATCACCCGCGACGTGTCGGGCGAGGGCGTGCAGCAGGCGCTGCTGAAGATCCTCGAAGGCACCCAGGCATCCGTCCCGCCGCAGGGTGGCCGCAAGCATCCGCACCAGGAATTCATCCAGATCGACACCACGAACGTGCTGTTCATCGTGGCGGGTGCGTTCGCCGGTCTCGAGAAGATCGTCTCCGATCGGGTCGGCAAGCGCGGCATCGGATTCGGCGCCGAGGTGCGGTCCAAGGCCGAGATCGACACCACCGACCACTTCGCCGACGTCATGCCCGAGGACCTCATCAAGTTCGGTCTGATCCCCGAGTTCATCGGTCGTCTGCCGATCCTCGCGTCGGTGACCAATCTCGACAAGGAATCGCTCGTCCAGATCCTGTCGGAGCCGAAGAACGCTCTGGTCAAGCAGTACGTGCGCCTGTTCGAGATGGACGGCGTCGAACTCGAGTTCTCCCAGGACGGACTCGAAGCGGTCGCCGACCAGGCGATCCTCCGTGGCACCGGCGCCCGCGGGCTCCGCGCCATCATGGAGGAGGTGCTCCTGCCCGTGATGTACGACATCCCCAGCCGCGACGACGTCGCCAAGGTCGTGGTCACCGCCGAGACCGTGAACGACAACGTCCTTCCGACGATCGTTCCGCGCAAGGCCGATCGGGAGCGTCGCGACAAGAGCGCCTGATCCTGCGAGATTTACGACGAGCGCCCCGGCACCAGAGTGCCGGGGCGTTTTTCGCGAGAACTGAACATGTGATCCGGAACCATTCCGTTGAATGGAAGTGGTGCAGCTCACCGGAGGGATGGCATGGGACATTGGAGTCGTCCCTGTTCCGCGTCGAAAGGACTTCGATGTCGCTGAATCTTGCGGATCTGTTCGAAGCAATCGTCGATGCCGTACCCACGCGCACAGCGCTCGTGGATGGGGACAAGCGGCCGACCTACTGCGAACTCGACGCGGATGCGAATCGTCTCGCCCGGCATTTCGTTCGTGCGGGAGTTCGCCCGGGGGAACACGTCGGTCTGTACATGCGCAACGGCAATGAATTCGTTCGGGCGCTGCTCGCGTGTCTCAAGATCCGCGCAGTACCGATCAATATCGACTTTCGTTACGCCGACGCGGAACTGGCCTACCTGATCGGCAATGTGGAGCTCGCGGCCATGGTTCTCGATGGTGATTTGGCCGGGCATGCGGCTGCGGTCCTTCCGCGAACACCCACCGTGCGGCATGTCGTCACCGTCGGGGAGGCATGCGATGTGGCATGGAAGGACGTGACGGTAGTCGACGTCGACGAGGCGACGAGCGGGGAGTCTGCAGAGCGCGGCTTTGCTGCGCGAAGCGGTGACGACCTGTTGATCGTCTACACCGCCGGGGCGGTGGGTCTGCCCAAGGCCGTGATGTGGCGGAACGAGGACTTCTTCCACGCGGCCTTGTCGGGAGGTAGTCCCTTCGGGGCACACCACGCCGATGGGGCAACAGTCGTGTCCGTCGTTTCCAGCATTCCGCAGATGACCTGGATGCTCACCGGCCCCTTCGTACACGGTGCTGCCCTGCAGAGTATGTTCAGCGCCTTCTGCCTCGGAGCAACCCAGGTATCGATGCACGGTTTCGACCCCGTGGAGGCGCTGACGCTCGTCGAGCGTGAACGGGTGATGACGATGACCGTTGTCGGTGACGCCGGCGCCCGTGCCCTCGCCGACGCGATCGCGGTGTACGGCTCGGAGTTCGATCTGAGCTCGTTGTTCGTGGTCGGTTCCGGCGGTGCGCTGTTCTCGCATCCCGTCCGCGAGCACTTGACTGCTTTGCTCCCCAACGTGATCGTGCGCGACAACTTCGGTTCCTCGGAGTCAGGCATGGACGGCGAAGTCACCGTCGGTGAGGACGGAACGGTACGGCTCACGCCCACACCGGCGGTACGGGTGGTCGACGAGCAGCTGCGTCCGATCGAGCCGGGCTCGGGTGCCGTCGGATATGTCGCCCGGTCCGGGCACGTCCCGCTCGGCTACTGGGGCGACCCTGTGAAGACGGCCGCGACCTTCCCCGTTGTCGACGGGGTCCGTGTGTCGATTCTCGGGGATATGGCCCGGGTGGAGGGCGACGGCACGATCATCCTGCTGGGTCGGCGCGGTTCGGTATCGGGTGGTGTCGGAGGAAGAGGGCGGCGCCCCTCGAACGGTCGCGGTGTGCAAGCTCCGAGGGGCGCCGCCGAAGCGAACGTCGCTCACGTCAGCCCGGTCTGAAGGACCGGGTGGTCTGTTAGTCGCTGAAACACGTCGCTCAGTCGACGGCCAGCGCGACCTTCTCGAGTTCCGCGATGCTGTAAGCGGCGTAGGTCTCGTACGGGCCGCGGCCGGTGAAGTACGACGAGAGCTGCTCGTCGAGTTCCTCGACCGTGAATGCCGAACCGGCTGCGTCGAAACGGTTCTCGACGGTCGGCGCCGCCATGAGCGCGACCATTTTTCCGTACACCACGAACACCTGTCCGGTGATCTCCGAGGACGCCGGCGAGGCGAGGTAACGCACGAGGGTGGCCACGCGCTCCGGCGCCAGGGGATCGAGTCCGGTCGTGGCGCCGGCCTCGCCGAAGGCCTCCGCGGTCATCGCGGTGCGTGCGCGGGGGCAGATCGCATTCGCGGTGACGCCGTAGCGCGCCAGCCCCTGCGCCGTGGACAGTGTCAGTGCCGTGATGCCTGCCTTCGCAGCGGAATAGTTCGGCTGTCCGGCGGAACCGAAGAGGAAGGCCTCCGACGAGGTGTTGACGACGCGGCCGTAGACCGGTCCACCCGCAGCCTTGCTCGCCTGACGCCAGTGCACCGCCGCCGCATGTGAGGTGGCGGCATGGCCCTTGAGGTGCACTCGGATCACGTCGTCCCAGTCGGACTCGGTGAGGTTGAAGATCATCTTGTCGCGGATGATGCCCGCGTTGTTGACGAGGATGTCGAAGGACCCGAATGCCTTGACCGATTCCTCGACGAGGCGACCGCCGAGAGCCCAGTCGGACACGTCGCCGGTGACGGCGATGGCCTGGCCTCCCGACGCGACGATTTCCTCTGCCACCTCGTGCGCCGCGTCGCCCATGTCGTTGACGACGACGGCGGCGCCTGCCTCGGCGAGGGCGAGGGCTTCGGCGCGGCCCAGGCCGGCCCCGGCGCCGGTCACGACCGCCGCGCGCCCGGCCAGACTTACGGATTCACCCATGGAACGTCTCCTGTTCGATTGCGGCGGTTCGTCAGTGCACCGCGCCGGAATTAGTATTCATTCTAGTCTGGAGCCGTACGCGATCCGGGGACGCCGACGGTCTCGGTGGCCGGGATCGAGCGGACCGCCGACCGGCTTGCCTGGAACGTTCGTCGGCGACGGTGGTTCGAGATCACGGCGGACGAGGGAGGGAGGGCCGGGCATGCCCAGGGTTGCGGAGGTGCGCGATGCCGCCGAACCGAATTCGGCGGAACAACACGCGCGATACGACAGGATCCTCGACGCGGCAGCACAATTGGGGGCAGCGAAAGAGCTCGAACGGGTCCGGATGCAGGAGGTCGCCGAACTCGCCGGTGTCGCCATCGGAACCCTCTACCGCTACTTCCCGTCGAAGACGCATCTCTTCGTGGCGGTCATGGTCGACCGGATCGACCGAATGGGGATTCGGTTGTCCAGTCGGCCACGGGCAGGCGGTTCCCCGGCCGCCTCCGTCTACGACGTGTTGCTGCAGGCCACCCGGGCGTTGGTGCGCGCACCGTTGTTGGCGAACGCGATGATCCAGTCCGCGGCCTCGTCGAACGCCGCCTCGGTTCCGGACGCGGCGAAGATCGATCGGCACTTCGACGGACTGCTCTTGGCCGCGGCCGGCATCGCCGAGCCGACGGTCCGGGACGCGACCGTCGTGCGTCTCCTGGTGGCCTTGTGGTTCGGGCTGGTCCGGTCGGCCCTCAACGGGCGGATGTCGATTCCGGAGGTCGAATCCGACCTGCGTGTTGCGTGCGATCTGCTGTTGGTGGATCTTTCCGTCGCCGGGAACTGAGCCGGCGGGTTTCGCGGAGCTTCCACAAGGGTGGTCCCGGTCGGTGGGACGGCGCGGTAATCTGCGACCCTCGTCACTAGAATAAATTTCAATATCGTCGAGCAGTTGGGAGCAGGCATGAGCAAGGTCGTCATCGTGGAGGCTGCGCGGACACCGATCGGCCGCCGACGCGGTCAGCTGGCCGGGGTCCACCCCGCGGTGTTGCTCGGTGCCGCCCAGAAGGCCGTTCTCGACCGCACCGGACTGCCTGCCGACCAGGTCGGTCAGCTCGTCGGAGGCGCCGTCACCCAGGCGGGGGAGCAGTCCAACAACGTGACCCGCCAGGCCTGGCTCCACGCAGGTCTCCCGTACACGACCGCCGCGACGACCATCGATTGCGCATGCAGTTCGTCGCAGCAGGCGGTCCACATGGTGGCCGGACTGATCGCGTCCGGGCAGATCGACGCGGGAATCGGATGCGGAGTCGAGGTCATGAGCCGGGTGTTCCTCGGCCAGGCCAACGCACCGGGCACCGGCAACCCCTATCCGGACGACTGGTCGATCGACATGGGCGACCAGTTCACCTCTGCCGAACGTATCGCCCACAAGCGCGGCATCAAACGTGACGATGTCGATGCTCTCGGACTCGAGTCGCAGCGTCGCGCCGCAGCCGCGTGGGCCGAGGGGCGCTTCGACCGCGAGATCGTCCCGGTGCAGGCGCCGATCGTGACCAAGGAGGGTGAGCCCACCGGTGAGATCGCGACAGTGACTCGTGACGGCGGGCTGCGTGAGACCACCGCCGAGGGGCTGGCGGGCCTCCGCCCGGTCATCGAGAACGGAATCCACACAGCAGGCAACTCTTCTCAGGTCAGCGACGGTGCCGCCGCCGTGCTGCTGATGAGCGAGGACAAGGCGCGGGAGGCGGGCCTGCGGCCCCGGGCCCGGATTCTCGCGTCGACGCTCGTCGGTTCCGACCCGTACTACCACCTCGACGGTCCCATCGACGCGACTCGCGCGGTACTCGAGCGCACCGGAATGTCCTTGTCCGACATCGACATCGTCGAGATCAACGAAGCCTTCGCTTCGGTCGTGTTGTCCTGGGCTCAGGTCCACGGGGCCGACATGAGCAAGGTCAACGTCAACGGCGGCGCCATCGCGCTCGGCCACCCCGTCGGTTCCACCGGCTCGCGATTGATCACCAGTGCCCTGCACGAACTCGAGCGTTCGAACCGCTCGACGGCGCTGGTCACGATGTGTGCGGGTGGCGCGATGGCCTCCGCCACCATCATCGAGCGCATCTGACGCCGGACATTCTGCTATCCGAAGGGACCCGATCATGACTCTGGGATTGAGCGACGAGGACCGCGAGCTCCGCGATTCCGTACGCGGCTGGGCGGCACGGCACGCCACACCCGACGTGATCCGCACGGCCGTCGAAGCGAAGACGGAAGCCCGCCCGACGTACTGGAGCTCGTTCGCCGAACTCGGCATGCTGGGATTGCACCTGCCCGAAGAGGTCGGAGGCGCCGGTTTCGGTTTGCTCGAAACAGCAATCGTCGCAGAGGAACTCGGACGAGCCATGGTGCCCGGCCCGTTCCTTCCGACCGTGATCGTGTCCGCGGTCCTCGACGAGGCCGGCCGTCGCAGCGAACTCGATGGGCTCGCGGACGGTTCGCTGTTCGGTGCGGTCGCCCTGCAGCCGGGGGACCTGCGAGTGGAGCGCGACGGCGATTCCGTCATGCTCTCGGGAACCTCCGGTGCCGCCCTCGGCGGCCAGGTCGCGGATGTGTTCCTGCTCGCGGCCGACGACGGTGGTGAGCGGGTCTTCGTCGTCGTGACCCGTGACCGGGTCGAGGTCACGAACCTGCCCAGCTACGACGTGATCCGCCGCAACGCCGAGATCACCGCGAGCGCCCTGACGTTGTCCGACGGGGACGTGCTGAGGTCGGATTCGCATCGGATCGTCGATATCGCCGCGACCTTGTTCGCCGCCGAGGCCGCCGGTCTCGCGGACTGGGCGACCACCACCGCCGCGGACTATGCGCGGGTCCGCAAGCAGTTCGGCCGCGTCATCGGACAGTTCCAGGGTGTCAAGCACACCGTCGCCCGGATGCTCTGTCTCACCGAACAGGCCCGGGTCGTGGCCTGGGACGCCGCGCGAGCGCAGGCAGAGGACGCGGCGGACGACGAGTCATCGCTCGCCGTGGCGGTCGCCGCGTCCATCGCTCCGGAGGCGGCCTTCCAGGTCACCAAGAACTGCATTCAGGTGCTCGGCGGCATCGGCTACACCTGGGAGCACGACGCGCACCTGTACATGCGGCGCGCCCAGTCGCTCCGGATCCTGCTCGGCTCCACGGCGTCGTGGCGGCGCCGGGTCGCCCACCTCACGCTCGACGGTGCCCGCCGCGTGCTGAGCGTCGATCTTCCGCCCGAGGCGGAACGGATTCGCGCCGACGTCCGTGCCGAACTCGAGCCGGCGAAGTCGCTGGAGAACGCAGCGCGGAAGGCGTATCTGGCGGAGAAGGGCTACACCGCTCCTCATCTGCCCGAACCATGGGGCAAGGCCGCCGACGCCGTCACGCAACTCGTCGTCGCCGAGGAACTGCGCGTCGCCGAACTCGAACCGCACGACATGATCATCGGCAACTGGGTGGTGCCGACCCTGATCGCGCACGGCAGTACCGAGCAGATCGAGCGATTCGTCCCGCAGTCGCTGCGCGGGGATCTCGTGTGGTGTCAGCTCTTCTCCGAACCCGGCGCCGGGTCTGATCTCGCGGGCCTGTCCACCAAGGCCGTCAAGGTGGACGGCGGATGGAGGCTCGACGGTCAGAAGGTGTGGACGTCGATGGCGCGGGTCGCGGACTGGGGCATCTGCCTCGCCCGCACCGACGCGGAAGCGCCCAAACACAAAGGCCTGTCCTACTTCCTGATCGACATCAGGAACACGGAAGGCCTCGACATCCGGCCGCTGCGGGAGATCACCGGCGAAGCCCTGTTCAACGAGGTGTTCCTCGACGGCGTGTTCGTGCCGGACGAGTGCCTCGTCGGCGAGCCCGGGGACGGATGGAAGCTCGCCCGTACGACCCTCGCGAACGAACGCGTCTCCCTCTCACACGATTCGACTTTCGGTGCCGGCTGCGAGACTCTCATGGCGCTCGCGAACGGCATGCCCGGCGGACCCGACGACGAACAGCTCACCGTTCTCGGCAAAGTGCTCGGCGATGCCGCGTCCGGTGGCCTCATGGGGCTGCGCACCGCTCTCCGCTCGCTGGCCGGTGCACAGCCGGGTGCCGAGTCCTCCGTCGCCAAGCTCCTCGGCGTCGAGCACCTCCAGCAGGTCTGGGAGACCGCGATGGACTGGGCCGGTCCCGCGTCGTTGCTCGACGACCAGGACCGAACTTCGGCCACCCACATGTTCCTCAACGTGCAGTGCATGTCCATCGCCGGTGGGACGACCAACGTCCAGCTGAACATCATCGGTGAGAGGCTTCTCGGCCTGCCCCGCGATCCCGAACCCGGAAAGTGACGCCCATGCCCATCGATACCGATGTCGCGCTCTCCGCTGCGCCCACCGTCCGCGACGCCTCGTGGACCGAACGCGATGTGATCCTCTACCACCTCGGTCTGGGTGCGGGTGCCGACTCGCTCGATCCCGCCGAACTGCGGTGGGTGTACGAGAAGGACCTGCGGGTCCTGCCGACCTTCGCGATGGTCGCCGGTCAGGGTGTCTCCGCCGGTGCGGTGACACCGGCCGGACTGAGCCTGCCGGGAATCGACATCGACCTGCGCAGGATCCTGCACGGTGGCCAGTCCGTCACCGTGCACGCCCCGATCCCGATCTCGGGTTCGGCGACCGTCTCGTCTCGCATCTCCGATGTGTGGGACAAGGGCAAAGCCGCCGTGATCGTGCTCGAGCAGTCCGCAGTGGACGCCGACGGAAACCCGTTGTGGACCAGTGCGATGCAGATCTGGGCGCGCGGTGAGGGAGGTTTCGGCGGAGACGCCGGGCCCGATGTGTCGAACGCAGTGCCGGAACGGGACGCCGACAAGACCCTGGTGTCACCTACGAGCACGCAACAGGCACTGGTGTACCGGCTCAGTGCCGACATGAACCCGCTGCACGCCGATCCCGAATTCGCGAAGGCGGCCGGTTTCGATCGGCCGATCCTGCACGGACTCGCCTCGTACGGTGTCGTGTGCAAGGCCGTCGTCGACGGTGTGCTCGACGGAGACCCGACCCGGGTCCGGTCGTTCTCGGTCCGCTTCGCCGGCACGCTGTACCCCGGGGAGACGATCGAGACGGCGGTCTGGCGAGACGGCGACACCCTCACCCTGCTCGCCACATGTCCCGAGCGCGACGGGCAACCGGTGCTCACCCACGCCACGATGGAGATTCGATGAGAGTCGACCCGGACACCCACCCCGTCGTCGGACACGCGCCCGACGGTACGGTGCTGACCTCGGCACCGCAGGACACCGCCGTCGACCGCGCCACCGCCGCCGCGCGGCGCGTGGTGGACGCGTTGCTGCGCACCGACCGTGGCAACGCGAATCTCGAGCGGGTCGCCGAAGAACTCGACAATATCGCCGAGCACCTCGAGGAACACGCCCCCGAAGTGCGGGAGCGACTGATCGACATGTGGCACGGGGAGGGTGTCACCCGGCACGATCCGGTCACCGGGCCGGAGAACGCGCTCGCTCCGCCGCTGGTGCTCGCCGGTCGCGAAGACGGATCGGTGGAAGGCGTCGTCGAACTGACCTTCCCGTACCAGGGCCCGCCCGGGCACGTGCACGGCGGAGTCTCCGCCCTCCTGCTCGATCACACTCTGGGTGTGGCGAACGCCTGGGCCGGGCGCAGCGGCGCCACCGCACAGCTCAATGTGCGGTACCACCGCCCGACCCCGCTGTTCGAGCCGCTGACGATCACCGGTCGTCTGGTCGAGCAGGACGGCCGCAAGATCAACACGGTCGGCGAGATCAGGACCGCGGACGGCACGGTGTGCGTCTCCGTCGAGGCGCTGTTCATCGACAGGACGGTTCCCCGTCCGCGCTGACGGCCTGCACCGCATACGCCGTCGTATCGGAAAGGAACGGCATGGGGAAATTGGACGGGCGGGTGGCGATCGTCACCGGCGCCGGGATGGGAATCGGCCGCGGCGTTGCCGGCGCGCTGGCCCGTGAGGGGGCGAGCGTCGTCGTCGCCGAGGTCGACGAGGAAGCCGGGGCGGCCACCGCACGGTGGATCACCGAGAAGTGGGGGACGGCGGCACATTTCGTATCGACCGATGTCACCGACCGAGAACAGGTGCACAACGCGGTGGACACCGCCGCGCGGGAATTCGGGCGCCTCGACATCCTGGTCAACAACGCCTGGCGGTCACTGGGCTTCGCGCGTATGGAGAACACGCCCGAACACAGCATGCAGGCCGGGTTCGACATGGCGGTGATGGCCGCGTTCTGGGCGATGCAGCGCGCGTATCCGGAACTGGCCCGACACGGCACCGGTCGGGTCATCAACATGTGCAGTCTCAACGGCGTCAATGCGCACATGTACTCGGTGTCGTACAACGCGGCGAAAGAGGCGCTGCGCAGCATGACTCGCACGGCGGCCCGAGAGTGGGCACCGAAGCAGGTGTGCTGCAACGTGATCTGTCCCGGCGCGCAGAGTGCGGCATATCAGCGGGTCGCGGAGGCGGACCCGCAGATGGCAGCGACGCAGGCCGCAGCGAACCCGATGGGCCGTATCGGCGACCCGCTCGAGGACATCGGTACCGTCGCAGCCTTTCTCGCGAGCGACGACTCCCGCTATCTCACAGGCAACACGCTGTTCGTCGACGGCGGTAGCCACATCAACGGCGTGCAGTGGGCGCCGAACGTGGACTGAAATCCCAACGGAGGATTCATGCTCTCTCGTACTTCCCGGCGCCTGGTGGCAGCACTCACCGCAACGGCGATGCTCGGTATCACATCCTGCGCGGACTCCGGTGACGACACCGAGGAGACTTCCGGCGGGCCGGGCTCTCTCGTCACCGAACGTACCCTCACCGGTGCGGCGGCGATTCCCAGCGCATCGCGCACGCATCTGATCACCTATCTGTCCGAGGGGGCCGACCGGCGCCCCACGCTCGTGTCGGGCACCGTCGCGATCCCCGACGGTGAGGCCCCCGACGGGGGCTGGCCCGTGATCAGCTGGGCACACGGCACCACCGGGGTCGGTGACGCCTGCGCACCCTCCGCCGACACCCCCGGCGGTCCGGCCCATTCCTACGTCGGCAGGACCACCGCCATGCTCGACCAGTGGGTCGCCGACGGCTACGCCGTGGTCCAGACCGACTACGAGGGCCTCGGAACACCGGGCGAACACCCGTACATGAACGGAGACAGCGCGGCTGCCGCTGTCGTCGACATCGTGCGTGCGGCTCGGCAACTCGATTCCGGCATCGGCACCCGATGGGTCGCGATGGGACACAGCCAGGGCGGACACGCCGCGCTGTATGTGGCGGCACACGGCGAGGAACGCGCACCCGAACTCGAACTGCAGGGCGCGGTCTCCTTCGCCCCGGGTAGCCGCACCAGTGAGACCGCCGAGTACTACGCGACCGCCGGTCCCGCGATCGGTCCGGCGCTCGGATTCCTCCCGGTGCTGCTGCTCGGAGCGCAGGCGGCGGACCCGAGCATCGACGCCGACGCGATGCTCACCGACGCGTCGCGACCTCTGCTCGAGGCCGCGCGCACCGGATGCATGGACGACGTTCGCGAGGTGGCGAGCACGGTCCCGGTGGATCAGGTGTTCGCTCCGGATGCGGACCTCGAGCCGCTCCGCGAGTACTACGCCGGCCAGGAGGTCGAACCGCTCACCCTGACGGTGCCGACGCTCGTCGTGCAGGGAACCGACGATGCACTGGTGTCGCGTCCGGTCACCGATCAGGTGACCGCTGCACTGTGCGACAACGGAGCCGACCTGACCTATCGGGTGTACGAGGGGGCCGACCACCGCGCGGTACTCGAGGAGTCCTTCGGCGACGTGCGGGCGTTCGTCGACGGAGTACGCGCGGGCGAGGCGCAGGACGGCACGTGCGATTGATGCCGTCGATCAGTCGGTCTTGATGCGTTCGGGGACGGTGTAGATGTTCATCGTGTCGCCGCGGAGGAAGCCCACGAGGGTGAGGTCGGACTCCGCGGCGAGATCGACGGCCAGCGACGACGGCGCCGAGACCGCCGCGAGCACGGGGATCCCGGCCATGACCGCCTTCTGCACGAGTTCGAACGAGGCGCGTCCGCTCACCATGAGCACGCTGTGCGAGAGCGGAACCCGGTTGTCGGTCAGGGCCCAGCCGATCACCTTGTCGACGGCGTTGTGCCGGCCGACGTCCTCGCGCAGGGCCAGCAGCGCCCCGTCGGGGGTGAACAGCGCGGCCGCGTGCAGACCGCCGGTCGACTCGAAGACCTGCTGGTGCCGACGCAGCGTGTCGGGCAGTTCGGTGAGGGTGTGCGTGCCGATCGAGGTGGTGCCGGCATCCTTCAACGGATAGCGGGTGCGCGTGCGCACCTCGTCGAGCGAGTTCTTCCCGCACACCCCGCACGCGGAGGTCGTCGTGAACGCGCGTCGCCCCGTCCCTTCGGGGACGGTGACGCCGGGGGCGAGGGCGACGTCGAGGACGTTGTAGGTGTTGGCGCCGCTCTCGTCCACGCCGTCGCAGTAGCGGACGGCGGCGATGTCCTCGCGACTGCCGATCATCCCTTCGGCCAGCAGGAAGCCGTGGACGAGGTCGACGTCGTGCCCGGGGGTGCGCATCGTGATGGTGAGCGACTCACCGCCGACCCTGATCTCGAGCGGTTCCTCGACGGCGAGGGTGTCGGGACGTCGCGTCGCCCTGTCCGCAGTGATGCGCAGTACCGGACGACGTGTCGTGACCCGTCCCATCGTCTACCTCCCAGATGCGTGCAGCGGTTCGAGCCGTCGTTCCCACGGAACCCCGGCAGGGCAGGGATACCCCGGCGGTGCTGGTTGTGCACACCGGGGGACGCGGCGCCTCGTCCTCCATACTGCCTGCCCGCATGCAACGGCACCCCTGTCCTGAGAACTGCGGTGGCGTTACACGAAGTTCACCCGCACCTCGCAGGGACATTACAGAGTGGGTCCACTCTCAGGGGACGGTGATGAATGCGGGTCACCGACTGACGTAGGGGTCGTGAACCCCGGGATCGAACAGGGTGGACTTATATGGAACAGGCACTCGCGGCCGCCGATACCGCCTGGGTTTTGGCGGCGTTCACAGCAGTCGTACTGATGGTTCCGGGCCTGGCGCTGTTCTACAGCGGCATGCTCGGAGTCAAGAGCGCGCTCAACATGATCATGATGGTGTTCGGTGGATTCGCCGTCACCGCCGTCCTGTGGGTGCTGTTCGGTCCGGCCGCCGTGCTCGGTGACAGCGTCGGGGGCCTCGGCCTCATCGGCGATCCCTTCACCGACATCGGTCTCGGGTCGCTGCTCGAGGAGAACCCGGACGGAGGGATGCCCGCCGCCCTGACCGCCGCCTTCCACCTCCTCTTCGCGGGCATCACGGTGGCGATCATCGCCGGTGGAGTCGCGGACCGGATGAAGTTCTCGGCGTGGCTGGTGTTCTCGGGCATCTGGGTCGTCCTCGTCTATTTCCCGGTCGCGCACTGGGTCTTCGCCTTCGACGACGAGGAAGCGGGCACGAAGGGCGGATGGATCGCCAACACGCTCGCCGCCCACGACTTCGCCGGCGGCACCGCCGTGCACATGAACTCGGGTGTCGCGGCGCTGGCACTCGCCATCGCGCTCGGTCGTCGCCGCGGATTCCCGCACGTCGCCCGTCCCCACAACCTGCCCCTCGTCGTCCTCGGCGGCGGAATCCTGCTGTTCGGCTGGTTCGGATTCAACGGCGGTTCGGCGGGCGGCGCCAACCACATGGCCGGTGTCGTCGTCCTCAACACGCTCGTCGCCGCGATGGCCGGCCTGCTCGGTTGGCTGCTCGTCGAACGCATCAAGGAGAAGCACGCGACGACGCTCGGTGCCATCTCGGGCGTGATCGCCGCACTCGTGGGCATCACGCCCGCCGCGAGCCTCGTGTCCCCGCTCGGTGCCCTGCTGATCGGCGTGGTCTCCGGTGCCGTCGGCTGCTTCGCCGTGAGCTGGAAATTCCGCATGGGCTACGACGACTCGCTCGACGTCGTCGCCATCCACCTCATGGGCGGCGTCGTGGGCACCACCCTCATCGCCTTCGTCGCGACGGCCGCCGCGCCGGCCGGCGTCGACGGTCTGTTCTTCGGTGGTGGGATCGATTTCCTCGGACGCCAGATCGTCGCGATGGCTGCGGTGTTCGCCTACTCGTTCGCGGTGACCTTCCTGATCGCGAAGGCGCTCGACAAGATCATGGGCATTCGGGTCGACACCGAGACGGAGATGCGGGGCATCGACGTCCCGGTCCACGGGGAGACGGCCTACGTGATGGACTCGTTCTCGCCGACCGGCCCGTCGACGCTGCGCCCCGAGGTGTTCGCCGAGGACCGCGACGTGATCGTGCCCAAGTCCTGACCGACGAGTTTCCCCGACCGAACGGCAGGAGCCCTCACCGCACCGCGCGGTGAGGGCTCCGTCGTGTTCACGGCTGGTGGTTGTCGGGATACGCCGTCACGGCGAGGAACCGGATGGGCAGCTTCAGCAGCTCGTTCGGTCCGTGTAGTCCCTCACCGTCGAGGAGCAGGGCATCGCCCGGTTGCAGGTGGTACTCGGAATCGCCGTGGCCGTAGAGCATCTCGCCTTCGAGCATGTACAGCAGCTCGGTGCCGGGATGCTGGAAGAGGGGGAAGACCTCGCTTGCGTCGGTGAGGGTCACGAGCACCGGTTCGAGCCGCTTGTGCTGCCCACGCAGTGCGCCGAGCAATTCGTAGTGGTGGCCGACCCGCGTACCGCGACCGACGATCTCGGCGCCGTGCCCGTTCTTGGTGAACACCGCGTCGCGGTGCGCGTCCGCGCCCCGGAAGAGCGAGGTGACGGGGACGTCGAGGCCGGCGGCGAGGCGCGCGAGAGTCGACAGGCTGCACGACGTCTGGGCGTTCTCGATCTTCGAGAGCATCGCCTTGGAGATCCCCACCTTGGCGGCCATGTCGCCGACGGACAGACCGCTGGCCAGCCGCAGCGACCTCACCTGGTGGGCGATCGCGCGCTCGAGATCCACACCCGTCGGGGTGCCGCGCGGGACTTCGCGTCCGGAATCGTCGTACAGGACGGGACGATCTGGGCTGGCCATATCATCAGCGTAGCGTGTGTCCACCGGTGGTGAACGCCGCAATGCGGACACGGCGGTGCCCTCCACGATCCGGACGACAGGGATCCGGCCGGGTCCGTGGAGGGCACGCGCGCTGGGAGGTCGGGATCAGCGCATCTCGCCGGCGCCCTCGTAGGGGTTGAGGCTCAGGAGCAGATCACCCTCCTCGAAGCGGGAGAAACGGAAGTCGTCCGGGTTCACATTCGGAAGGTCGGTCTTCCCGTCGATCAGCAGGTCGGCGACCAACTTGCCCACCGCGGGGGAGATCTTGAACCCGTGCCCGGAGAATCCGGTCGCCAGGAACAGGCCCTCGACCGGTGCCGGACCGATGACGGGGTTGTAGTCCTCGGTGACGTCGTAGGCACCGACGTACGAACTGGTGATCCGTGGGTCCGGCATGTCGGGAAGGCGGTTGCCGAGCTTCATGATGTTCTTCTCGATCGTCGAGTCGTCGGCGCGGTTGACGTACTTGTCCGGGTCGATGTACTCCGGCGCCTGGTGATCGGAATTGCCCACCAGCAGTTCACCGTTCGGCTCGCGGCAGATGTACTGCAGGCCCGCCAGATCGGACAGCACGGGCACCTCCGGGGTCGGGACGCCCTGGTCGACGAGAACCAACTGCGCGCGCTGCGCCCGGACGTCGATGTCGACGCCGACACCGGCGACGAGTGCCGGAGTCCAGGGGCCTGCGGCGACGATGACCTGTTCGGCGTGCACCTCGGACCCGTCGGCGAGGGTGACGCCGTAGACGCGGCCTGTGGCGTTCTGCAGCAGCGACACCACCGGGGTGCTCTGCCGGATCTTCACGCCCATCCGCCGTGCCGTCGCCCCGAACGCCATTCCCGCCATGTAGGCCTCGCCGCGACCACCGAGCGGTTCGTAGGCGAACAGGGCGAAGTCGTCGAGGTGCAGGCCCGGCCACAGTTCGGCCATCTTGTCGTGGGTAATGAGTTCGGTGGCGATACCCAGGCCCTGCATCATCTCGATGTTCGCTTCGAGCGGCTTGACGTTGTTCTCCGCCACACCGACGACGTAACCGCACTGGCGGAACGCCATGTCGTCGCCGAAGATCTCGGTCGCCTTGGTGAAGATGTCGACGCCGTACCAGGACATCGCAGCCAACGACGGGGTGCCGTAGTGACAGCGCACGACACCGCTGGACTTGCCGGTCATGCCGGAGCAGAGGGTGTCGCGCTCGAGGACGAGGACGTCGGTCTCGCCGCGGTCAGCGAGGGAGTAGGCGATGGCCAGGCCTTCGAGGCCGCCGCCGACGATCAGAAACTTGGTCGTGTCCGTCACCTGAGGATCCTTTGTTCGGTCGGCCTCCGAATCGGGGAGGTCGGTGGGGGAGTCGATGTCAGAGGGAGGAAGTCGGTTCGATGCGGACCAGCAGTCCGGTGGCCGACGAGACTCGTAGCGTGATCGCCTCGTGGCGGATCAGGACGCAGTCCCCGGGCCCGGCCCGTTCCGTGCCGGCCTGTACGGAGCCCGATCGCACGTAGAGGGCAGTGACTCCGCCTGCGGCGGTGTCGAAGGCCGTGTCGAGCGTGAGATACCCGACGGCCGCAGTGGCGGCCCCACGCGCGGTTATGACATTGAATGCGCTGGTCGCGCCTCGGGGGATGCAGCGGGGTGCGTCCTCACCGGCGAACGGGTGCGGATGCCACGGATCCAGCGAACGAAGTCCGTGGCCCGAGTGGAGGTCGACCCCGTGCTCACCGACGACGGTGAAGATGCGGTCCCTGCCGGGGAAGGCCGAGAACTCGCTGGGATCGGATCCCAGATCGGCCACGCTGATCCGCCACAGCGGGCGTCCGGCGGGGCCGCGAGGTCCGGTCGCTACCTCCTCCGTGGTCCCGGCGCCGTTGCGCCAGAGCGTCCGCCGTCGGTCGCCCGAGCGGATCACCTGCACGGCCACCTAACTGCCCGTCGTCCAGTCGGCCATGATGTCGGCCAGTGCCTGCGCTCCGATATTGCAGTCGTCGGCCTCGGCGAACTCGTGCGGTGAATGCGAGACGCCGGTGGGGTTGCGCACGAACAACATTGCGGTGGGCACTTTTTCCGAGAGGATGCCGGCGTCGTGCCCCGCCTGGGTGGGGAGTACCGGGATGTCACCGAGATGCGACAGCGCGCGGCGCAACCGTTCGCGCGGCCCGGCCGGGAACTCGACGATCGGGGTGATCGATTCGGCGAAGACATCGAGCCCGATCTCGTCGGGCAGGCAGTGCTTGAGGGCCTCGGCCTCGATGTCGGCGACCAGCATCGTCAGGGTTTCCTCGTCCGCGGCGCGGGCGTCGAGCCATGCCTTGATCTCGGATGGAATTGCGTTGGCCCCGTTGGGCAACACCTCGAGTTTGCCGAAGGTGGCGACCGCGCCGGCCGCCGCGGCACACGAGCGGGCGCTGTGCACCGACGAGGCGTAGGCGAGCATCGGATCGCGACGGTCCACCAGGCGCGTAGCGCCGGCGTGGTTGGCCTCACCGGTGAAGGTGAACTGCCATCGTCCGTGCGGCCAGATCGACGACGCGACCGCGACCGGCGCGTCGACGAGGTCGAGTGCCCGGCCCTGTTCGACGTGCAGTTCGACGTACACCCCCACCCTGTCGACGAGTGTGGGATCGGCACCGATGTGTTCGGGTACGCGACCGGCACGGGTCATGGCCTCGGCCAGCGTGATCCCGTCGCGATCGCGCAGTCCGAGCGCGCGCTGGGGAGTCAGCGCCCCGGTGGTGAGCTGACTTCCCACACATGCCACACCGAAGCGGGCACCCTCCTCGTCGGAGAACGCGGTGATCGCGATCGGGACGGTCGGGACGATGCCGCGTTCCCTTACCAGGTCCACGGCGGAGAAGGCGGAGACCACGCCCAAGGGGCCGTCGAACGCACCGCCGTCGGGCACCGAGTCCAGGTGCGAACCGGTGACGAACGCGCCGGTGGGATCACCCGCCCAGCCTTCGGGAAGCCACCAGGCCCACAGGTTGCCGTTGCGGTCCTCTTCGACGTCCATACCGCGTTCGGCGGCGCAGCCGCGGAACCATTCACGCAGAGTGAGATCGGCGTCGCTCCAGGCGAATCGGCGGTAGCCCCCGGTCGTCGGATGCTGCCCGACGTCCAGGATCGATGCCCAGAGCGTGTCGAATGCGGTCATGTGGTGTGTCCTCTCGGGAAGTGCGGTGGCAGGCCTGTCGCCACGGTCAGAAGGTGCTGCGGCCGGGGATCCAATCGGTTCCGGCCAGGGGCACCCGCGCCATCGCGGCGGCCTCCATCGTGACGGCGACGAGATCCTGCGGTTCGAGATTGCGCAGGTGCGACTTGCCACACGCGCGGGCGATGGTCTGCGCCTCCATGGTGAGCACCCGTAGGTAGTTCGCCAGGCGGCGGCCACCCTCGACCGGATCGAAGCGGACCTGCAGGTCGGGATCCTGCGTGGTGATACCGGCGGGGTCCTTGCCGTCCTGGAAGTCGTCGTAGAAGCCGGCGGCCGAGCCCAGCTTCTCGTATTCGGCCTGGTACTTCGGATCGTTGTCGCCGAGGGCGATCAGCGCGGCCGTGCCGATGGCGACGGCGTCGGCTCCGAGGGCCATCGCTTTGGCGACATCGGCGCCCGAGCGGATACCGCCCGAGACGATCAGCTGCACGCCGCCGGGAGTGCGGTGCACACCCATCTCCTGCAGGGCCTGCACGGCCTGGGGGAGCGCGGCGAGGGTCGGGATGCCCACGTGCTCGATGAAGACGTCCTGGGTGGCGGCGGTGCCACCCTGCATGCCGTCGACCACTACGACGTCGGCGCCGGACTTCACGGCGAGCTTGACGTCGTAGTAGGTACGGGTCGCACCGACCTTGACGTAGATCGGCTTCTCCCAGCCGGTGATCTCGCGCAGTTCGAGGATCTTGATGGCGAGGTCGTCGGGGCCGGTCCAGTCCGGGTGCCGGCACGCGCTGCGCTGATCGATGCCCACCGGCAGGGTGCGCATCCCCGCGACCCGCTCGGTGATCTTCTGTCCGAGGAGCATGCCGCCGCCACCGGGCTTGGCGCCCTGGCCGAGCACGACCTCGATGGCGTCGGCCTTGCGCAGGTCGTCGGGGTTCATGCCGTATCGCGACGGAAGGTACTGGTAGACGAGGTGTTTGGACTGTCCGCGCTCCTCGGGGGTCATGCCGCCGTCACCGGTGGTGGTGGACGTGCCGACCTCGCTGGCACCACGTCCGAGAGCCTCCTTGGCACGGCCGGACAGCGCGCCGAAGCTCATTCCGGCGATCGTGACCGGGATGTCGAGGTGCAGCGGGTACTTCGCGTTGCGGTCGCCGAGGACGACGTCGGTCTCGCACTTCTCGCGGTAACCCTCGAGCGGGTAACGCGACATCGACGCGCCGAGGAACAACAGGTCGTCGAAGTGGGGAACCTTGCGCTTGGCGCCCCAGCCACGGATGTCGTAGATGCCGGTCGCGGCGGCACGCTGGATCTCGTGGATGACGTTGCGGTCGAACGTGGCCGACTCACGCAGTCCGGGCTGGAAGGTCATGGAATTCTCCTCGGGGTCGAGCGGGCGGAAGAACGTCGGGGCGTCAGTACGCCGAAGCGTTGTCGACGTGGAAGTGGTAGAGCTGACGGGCCGAGCCGTAGCGGGTGAACTCGGCCGGGTCGGCGTCGAAACCGGCCGCGTCGAGCAGTTCCTGCAGTTCGACGATGTGCTCGGGGCGCATCTCCTTCTTGACGCAGTCCGCGCCGAGCGAGGCGACGCTGCCCCGCACGTAGATCCGTGCCTCGTACAACGAATCACCCAGGGCCTCACCGGCATCGCCCAGGACGACGAGTCGGCCGGCCTGTCCCATGAAGGCGCTCATGTGCCCGATGTCGCCGCCGACGACGATGTCGACGCCCTTCATCGAGATGCCGCAGCGTGCGGCGGCGTTGCCTTCGATCACCAGCAACCCGCCGTGGGCGGTGGCACCGGCGGCCTGCGAGGCGTCGCCGGTGACGCGCACGCTGCCCGACATCATGTTCTCGGCGACACCGACGCCGGCGTTGCCGTCGATGGTCACGTGGGCGTGCTGGTTCATACCGGCGGCGTAGTAGCCGACGTGGCCGTCGATGCGGACGTCGATCGGCCGGTTCAGGCCGCAGGCGAGTGCGTGGGCGCCCTGCGGGTTCGCGACCTCGACCGAAGCCGGGGCCTCCGTCGCGTGCAGTGCCGCATTGAGTTCGCGGGTGGTGGTCGTCGCCAGATCGTAGGTGGCGGTCGGGAGCAGGGTGTCGGTGGTCATGATTACCTCCGTGGAACGGGGTCGGACAGCGGAATCGGGGGTTGTGGCGACCTTCAGCGTTGCCACACGTAGACCCGGTCCGGTTCGGGTTCGAAGATGCGGGCGTCGGCGATGCCGGGAAGTCCTGCCAGAGCGCGGAATTCCGAGGCCATGGCGACGTAGGCGTCGCACTCGGCGACGATCGCGGGCTTGCAGGCGATCGGATCGCGCACCACGGCGAAGGAATCGGATGTCGACACCAGTAGGGTGTAGAACCCGTCGAAACGTTCGCCGAGAAGGCGCAACGCCTTCTCGAGATCCGCGCCCTCCGCCAGGTGCTTGGCAACGAAGCGCGCGCCGACCTCGGTGTCGTTCTCGCTGTCGAAGACCACCCCCTCGTCCTCGAGTTCGCGCTTGATCGACAGGTGGTTGGAGAACGAGCCGTTGTGCACGAGGCACTGGTCCGGTCCCACGGCGAAGGGATGTGATCCGGCAGCGGTGACGGCGGATTCGGTGGCCATTCGGGTGTGGCCCACACCCTGCCATCCGGATGCGGTCGGCAGGCCGAAGTTCTCGGCGAGAATGCGCGGATCGCCGGTTCCTTTGAGGACGGTCACGTCGTCACCGAAGCCGATGACGGTCGCAGTGGGTGCCAGGGCGCGGACGGTGTCGGCGAGCAGAGTGGCGGGGACGGGGGCGTGCAGCACGGTGGTGGGTGCGAGATCGAGTGCACCGACGGTCACGCCCAGTGCGTCGCCGACGATCGTGGCGAGATCCGAGGGGGCATCGAGTACCGAGACCGACGACTCCCCGGCGGGGGAGAAGACCGGGTTGCCGTAGACGGCGACGCCCGCCGAATCCGGTCCGCGGTCCACCATCTGCCCGAGCATTCCGGTGAGCAGGCTGCCCAGTCGGGGTTCGAGCGAGGTGTCCCGCAGATGAAGTCCGACGATTCCGCACATGGTCGTCTCTCCTGTTCGATGGGTAGGGAAGTAGCGAAGACTTCTCAGAAGGCGGTCAGGTAGCTGTCGATCTCCCACGGGGTCACGGTGTTGTGCCAGTGGAAGAACTCCTCGCGCTTGAGTGAGGCGAAGTAATCGGTGACACTCGCGCCCGCCGAATCGAGAGCGCCGGAGACGACCGGATCGGCCTGGAGGGCGTCCATCGCGTGCAGTAGCGTCATCGGCAGGGTCTCCGTGGAACCGCCGGTACCGGGAGTCCCGGGGTCGAGGTTGCGTTCGATGCCGTCGAGGCCGGCAGCGAGAGTCGCGGCGGTGGCGAGATAGGGGTTGGCGGAACCGTCACCGCCGCGCAGTTCGACGCGGTTGGAGTCGGGGACCCGCAGGTAGTGGGTGCGGTCGTTGCCACCGTAGGTCGCGTAGCGCGGCGACCAGGTGGCACCGGAGGACGTGCTGGTTGCACCGGTTCGCTTGTAGGAATTGACCGTCGGCGCGATGACGCCCTGCAGAGCGCAGGCGTGCTCGAGGATGCCGGCGATGAACGAGTAGGCGGTCTTCGACAGGCCCAGGCCGTGCGGGTCGGATGCGTCGGGGAAGGCAGAGACGCCGTCGCTCCACAGCGACAGGTGCATGTGCATGCCCGATCCCGTGCGGTCGGCGAACGGCTTGGGCATGAAGGTTGCGGTCATGCCGCGCTGCTCGGCGAGCACGGAGATCAGGTAGCGCAGGGTGACGACCCGGTCGGCGGTGGTCAGGGCATCGGCGTACTGGAAGTTCTGCTCGAACTGGCCGTTCCCGTCCTCGTGGTCGTTGGCGTAGTTGCCCCATCCGAGGGTGTTCATCGCCGACGAGATCGACGTCAGGTGCTCGTACATGCGGGTGACGTCGCGGGCGTCGTAGCAGGGCTGGCGGGAGGTGTCGAGCGCGTCGGCCGTGCGCAGCGTTCCGTTCTCGTCCTTGTTGACGAGGAAGTACTCGATCTCGGCGCCCACGTTGACCTCGAGGCCCAGTGCGGCAGCCTGCGCGAGTACGGACTTGAGGATCACGCGCGGCGCGTACGGCCAGGGCTTGCCTTCGACGTGCGGGTCGCAGTGGACGAGAGCGAGGCCTTCGCGCACGAACGGGATGGGCGTGAACGACGCGGCATCGGGGATGGCGACGAGGTCGGGATCCTTCGGGACCTGGCCCATCGACCCGGCGGCGTAGCCGGCGAATCCGACGCCCTCGGTCTCGAGCTCCCCGACGGATTCGACGGGAACGAGCTTGGCGCAAGGCTTTCCGGACAGGGTGGTGAAGACGGCGAGGATGTAGCGGGTGCCGGCGGCGTGGGCGAGTTCGGTCAGGGTGGGGGATCCGGAGGTCTCGGGGGACCGGCCGTTCGCGGACGGGAGGCGCAGCACGGACGTGTCGGTGGCTTCCAGCGTCATGGGGGCTCCTCGGATTCGACGGGGTTTCACTATATGAATCGATGTCGAGTACGAGGAAACAAGGTAGCGATGACGAGCGTGTTACGCGAGGGTGAGATTGCCGTGACGGTTCGCCGGAACGGTCTGCATGTACCAACGGTCTGCATGTGTACGGAAGGCATCGGTCGCGAACGCGCCGACGGTCGGGGCCGAGAGGGATCCGTTACACGCGTTAACCGAGCGGCAACCCATCGCCGTGTTTCTTCCCATTATCGTCTGTTTCACGTCAGCGATCGGTATCCACCACACCCGGCGTGTCCACGTCGGTCCTCCCGAGGAGTTCTCATGTCCGAGATCGACACCACTGCAACCGTTTTCCTGCCGTTTCGGGCTGCCGGAAGGCGCAGGTGATCGCGTGAGCGTCTGTATGGGCACCACCAGCGTCCCGAGGTGGGACGAGGAACGACGCATCGCCGGCGAGGGTCGCTACGTGACCGTCCTGTCCTTCGGTGACGCCGCCCTGGACCAGGCGCGCAGCCTCGTGTCGTCCTTCGAGGGTCGTCGTGTCGACTGGATCCGCCTGCCGGAGGAATGGGGTGACACGGCCGCACAGATCCTGGAGCGGCAGGCGAGCGTAGCTCGTGTGGGATGGCGCCTCGTGCTGGTCGGGCCGGAAGCGGCGGTGCTCGCGGGACGATCGGCGGCCGTGGCCGCAGGACTCCTCGACGACGAGATCCTTCCCCTCCCCGTGGAATCGGCGACGCGCACCGTCTACTGCGCCCACTGCCACTCCACCCATCTCGCCGCCGTCGCGATCGGGCAGGGCACCACCTGTCCGGCCTGCGCCTCGGAACTCGTCGTCTACCACCATGTTTCCCGACTGCACGCCGCCTATCTCGGCTTCGCGGTCGACGCGGAGGAACGCCGATGACGCTGACATCCGACGTCCCGGTGCGGAACTCGGCCTGCGGAACGGAACTGCAGTTGACGGTCGCGGAGACGATCGCGCTGAGGCCCACCGTGCGACACGTCCGCCTCGTGGACCCTGTCGGCCGCCCGCTTCCCTCCTTCACGCCCGGTAGCCACATCGTCGTCGCCTGCGGCACCGGACCCGGCGGGCGACCGCGTCGCAACTCGTATTCCCTGACCGGTCCCGCCTTCGAACCCGACCACTACGCGATCTCGGTGCGGCTGGAGGAATCCGGTCGCGGCGGGTCGCAGTGGGTCCACGACCTCCAGGTCGGTGACCGAGTCCCGGTCGGCACACCGCGCAGCGCGTTCGCTCCGATCCTCACGGCCCGGCACCATCTGCTGGTCGCGGGTGGAATCGGGATCACGCCGATCCTGTCCCATATCCGCGCGGCCGTGCAGTGGGGTCGATCGTTCGAGGTGCACTACGCCTTCCGCGACGGCGACGGTGCCCACCTCGACGAACTGCATGATCTGTGCGGACCGCGTCTGCACACCTACACGGCGCGCGAGGTCTTCCGGGAGCGGATGGGGCAGGCGCTGCTGGAGCAGCCCATCGGCACCCACCTGTACATGTGCGGTCCGACCGGTCTCGTCGACGACCTCTGCGAACGTGCGGGTCGCGCGGGGTGGCCCGACGCGCGTGTGCACTACGAGCGCTTCGGGGTCGGTGACCTCGACCCGGGAGAGCCGTTCACTGCACACCTGACCCGCCGCGGCATCGACGTCGCCGTCGACTCGGGCGTCAGCCTGCTCGACGCACTCGAAAGTCGCGGGGTCGCAGTGCCCAACCTGTGCCGGCAGGGCGTGTGCGGTGAGTGTCGACTGCCCGTGACGAGCGGAGGGATCGACCACCGCGATCTGTACCTGAGTGCTGAGGAGAAGGACGCGGGAGACTGCATGATGCCGTGCGTCTCCCGATCGAACGGACCACGATTGGAGCTGGATCTGTGAGTACGACAATCGATCTCGCCGTCCGCGACGACGACCTCGGTCTCCCCGATCGGATCGCGCGCTTCCCGTTTCCGTTCGCTCGTGACGCCTATCGTTACAGCACCAACGTCGAACCTGCCGGAAGTCCCGTTGCGACCGCCGCGGGCGGATGGGGTCGGCATCCCGTCGACATCGACGACCACTATCTCGACGACCTCGCCGAACGAGAGCGGATCCTCACCACCGACCCCACCCGGTTCCAGTCTCTGCCGCACATGGAGATCGCGCAGTGGGACGCGATGGTCACGCTCATGCGGATGCTCGCCGACGCGTACCCGGAGACCTTCGCACTCGAACGCGACCGTGAGGCGCGGCTGTTCGTCAACCATGCGCTCGGCGTCGAACAGCCCTTCGTCTTCGGTGATCGGTCGACGCTGCCCGAGCCGCCTCTGCGCTTCATCGGCAGGCACCTCCAGGAGGACGTCGTCCTGCTCGACCAGCGCGAAGGTGCCCTCTGGGGCGACGCCGGCCTGGTCACCTTCGCGGCCGACTGGTCGCTGCGCTTCGACGTCGGCATGAATTTCCGCCAGATCCACGGGCCCGTCCCGCGCGTCCACACCGAAGGAGTGATCCCGCGCGCCGAGCAGTTCCTCATGGGTCTGCAGGCGGGACAGTGCTACCGACGCACGAACTGGTCGCTCAGCGTCGACCGTCGACTCGACCAGTCCACCGAAACCTATCCCGAATGGGGCCGCGACCGCCGACTGCTCGCCGAGGGGCCGCTCGAGGACGTCGGACCTCGCCTGCACCTCCGCGTCGAGGTCCAGCATCTCGTGCGTCTCGGTGTCTCCGGCGCGATCATGTTCCTCATCCGCACACACCTGCTGTCGTTCGAGGACATCGCCCGGGTGCCCGAGTGGTCCGAGTGTCTCCACTCGGTCCTCGACGAACTTCCCGACGACATGGCCGACTACAAGGGCATCACGCGTACCCGCGGACCGGGTCTGCGTTGGCTGCGCACCTACGGCGGCGTCCGGCCCTGAACACGGATTTCGGGGAGGTTGTGTGCGGAATTCTCGAGAAACTCGCACACGACCTCCCCGCAGTTGTCGATTCGGCTCATCGGTAGCCCTCCTGCGTCGGCCACCGCCTCTACGATGTCGGCCATGGCTGTGCGCAGGATCGACGAAACCGAACGCCGAGCGCGACTTGCCGCCAGGCACCGCCTGCACCCGAAGCATCGCGCGTCCGACGCGGTCGATGCCGCAAGGAGCCTAGTGTGCCTGCACGGCACCGACGCCGCCTCCGTCTACCTGTCGGCGTGGGCTCGCGTCGACGACTTCACCACGGACGACCTCGACCGGATGCTCTACACGGATCGGTCGCTGGTGAAGCACATGGCCATGCGGCGCACCGTCTTCGTCTTCGCCCGGGAGATCCTGCCCGTCGTGCAGGCGGGCGCAAGTACGCGAGTGGCGACGATGCAGCGCCGGCAGGTGGTCAAGGACGTCGAGAAAGCCGGCCTGTACCGCGACGGTGAGCAGTGGCTCGACGAGGTGAGTGGCCACGTGCTGCAGGCGTTGTCCGGGGGACGCGAAGCGACCTCCACCGAATTGCGTGCCGCGATCCCGCTTCTCGACGCGAGCATCGACTACGGGATCGGAAAGTCGTGGGGCGGCAGGGTTCCGTTCGCTCCACGCGTGCTCACGGTGCTCTCCGCCGAAGGCAAGGTGGTGCGGGCGTCGAACAGAGGATCGTGGCGCGTGTCGCGGCCCACCTGGACGTCCACGGAGTCGTGGCTCGGCTCCGAGATCGAACCGTGCGACGAAGCCGACGGTGTACGCGCGCTCGTGGAATCGTGGCTGCGGGTCTTCGGACCGGGGACCGAGGCCGACATCAAATGGTGGCTCGGCTCCACCCTCACGGCCGTCCGCGCGGCCCTCGCCGAACTCGACGTGGTGGAGGTCGATCTCGACGGCCGTCCCGGCTACCTCCTGTCCGACGACGTGGACGAACCCGCTCCCGTCGAACCGTGGGGAGTGCTGCTGCCCTCCCTGGACCCCACGGTCATGGGGTGGGCCGAACGCGACTGGTATCTGGGGCCGTACAAGGACGACCTGTTCGATTCGAACGGCAATGCCGGGCCCACGGCGTGGTGGGACGGACGGATCGTCGGCACGTGGTGGCAGAGCGATTCCGGATCCGTCGAACTGCATCTGCTCGAGGACATCGGTGCCGACGGCCGGGCGGTGCTCGAACAGGAGGCGACGCGCCTCGACGAGTGGCTCGGGGGAGTGAAGGTGATGGCCAGATTCCCGACGCCCCTCGCGAAAGAGCTCGCGGGTGCCACGGAAGGCAAGCCTTCACGCAGGTCTTCGCCGTAGGCTGCGCACATGGCCGTCGAAACGAGAACCGCCACGCGCCGAGACATTCCGGCCTTCGCTCCGGTGATCGCCGAAGCCTTCTCCGACGATCCGGTCTTCACGTGGATGTTCCCGGACGAACAACACCGAATCCGGCGCATGACCCGTTTCTTCGCGGCCGACGCCCGGCACCACATGGTGCCGCTGGGGGCCACCGACATCGCCGAGTCCGGCGGAGTCGTCGGAGGCGCGGCGATGTGGGCGCCGCCCGGACGATGGCGTACCGATGTGTGGACATTGCTCCGCCTGCTGCCCGGCTTCTACGCAGCGCTCGGACGGAACATGGGGCGAGGGAGTCAGGTCGAGCGAACGCTCGACGCGGCGCACCCGGACGAACCGCACTGGTACCTGTCGACGATCGGCACCTCACGCGCTGCGCGCGGGAGCGGCTTCGGTACAAAGCTCATGAAAGCCGGCCTCGCCCGGGCCGATGCCGAACATGCTCCCGCCTATCTCGAATCGAGCAAGGAGTCGAACATTCCCTACTACGAGCGGTTCGGGTTCGAGGTCACCCGCGAGATCGCCGTACCCGGTGGCGGGCCGACGCTGTGGGGAATGTGGCGGCAGCCGCGCTGATCGGCGCCGATCCGCGATCGAGTTCGTCATTCGCTACGGCAATTGCCGATGCGGATGACAAGCGGGATCGAGGATGGTCTTGTATCGGGAACGCTTTCGGCGGATCGTCTCCGTAGGTGAATCGTGCCGATCCCGAGGAGTCCGATATGCAGGTGCTCGTTGTCTACGAAACCCGGCTCGACGCGTCACCCGTGTTCACCGGTCGCGCCTCGAAGACGATCGGGAGAAAACTGCGAAAACGGGGCTGCACACTCGCCGCGGAACCGGAGAGTTTCCTTGTCGACGAACAGACCGTCCTCGAACCCGGTGAGGCGGAACGTGCGACCCGGTGGGGACATGCGCTCCTCGAAGCCGAGTCTGTTCGGTGAGTGCCCCGGAGCGGTCCTCGGTCGGGCGCCGGGCCGGCTATCTCGTCGCCATCGTCGTCGACGCGGTGCTGCTGTACCTGATCAACGGCTGGCCCGGATGGGACGTGGTGCCCTTGCTCACCGAGGACACCACCCGTGTCCTCGGTTGGGTGAACGCCTCCATCATCGCCGGTGTCGTCACCAACGCCGTCTACCTTGTTTCCGACCCGCCACGGCTGAAAGCCCTGGGCGATCTGGTGGTGAACGGCATCGGGCTCTACGCCCTCGTACGGATCTGGCAGGTGTTTCCGTTCGACTTCCCCGACGACGGATCGGTGCCCTGGGACCTGATCGCCCGGACCGTGCTGGTGGTGGCCATCTTCGGGACGATCATCGCTCTGATCGTTGCGGTGGTTCGACTCGTGACCGGTCGACGGAGGTGAAGCGCCGCGAGGTCCGCGCTGCAGAAGATCAGGCGCCCTGCCAGACGGTGTCGAACGGGGTGTGGGCGGACACTCGCCCCTTGATCCCCGCGGTGACGAAATCCTTGGCGCGGGCCGCGGCGTCGGCGACCGACGCGCCCTTCGCGAGTTCGGCCGTGATCGCGGCCGCGAGGGTGCAGCCGGCACCGGACACCCGCTCGTTGCCGACTTTCGGTGCCGTCAGCAGAGTGACCTCGGAACCGTCGAACAGCACGTCCACCGCGTCCTCGCCGTCCAGTTCGACGCCGCCCTTCGCCACGACGTACTTCGGGCCGAGGTCGTGGATGCGACGTGCGGCCTCGATGAGCTGGTCGACGGAGGTGATCTCGTCCATGCCGGACAGGGTGAGTGCCTCGAACAGGTTCGGGGTGACGACCGTGGCGTGGGGGAGCACCTGCGCGCGCAGCGCGTTGTCGGTGTCGAGCGCTGCACCGGCCTCCTGGCCCTTGCAGATCAGGACCGGGTCGAGCACGACGTGCCGCCAGTCCTGCTTCTCGAGACCCTCGGCGACGACGTCGATCGTCGCGGGCGTGCCCAGCATGCCGATCTTCACCACGTCGAGATCGTGGGCGGCGGTGGCGGCCTCGATCTGCTCGGCGATCACGTCGGCCGGGACGGGGAAGAAGCGGTGGCCCCAGTTGTTCTTCGGGTCGAACGAGACGATGCACGTCGTGGTGCCCACCCCGTACACACCGAGCTGCTGGAACGTCTTCAGGTCGACCTGCAGACCGGCGCCACCGGTCGCTTCCGAGCCGGCGATGACGTATGCGAGGTCGACCATGTGAGTGCTCCGTTCGGACTGGGAGACGGCGTTGCCACGGGATGTACCCGCCGAACGACCAGGTTACAGACGAACCCGGTGCCACCTGCGGACCGCCCACCGTCGCTCCCGATATCGTCCAGGCATGACGGCCTTCCACGAGCTCGACGATTACCTGACGCTTCCCCGTGTCACCTCCCTCACGATGTCTCCGGACGGGAAACGCCTGGTGATCACGCAGTCGACGCTCGACGAGAAGGCCACCTCGTACACCGGGGCCCTGTGGGAGGTGGATCCCGAAGGCAACGCTCCGGCGCGACGCCTCACCCACGGCACCACGGGTGAATCGAACCCGACCTTCACCGCGACCGGCGACCTGCTGTTCACCGCCGCACGTGGCAAGGACGACCCGCCGGTGTCGCTGTGGCGACTGCCCGCGGCGGGCGGCGAGGCCGAGCAGGTCGGATCTCGCAAGGGTGGATTCGCATCGGTGCACGCGGCGTCCGAGGCCGACCGGATCGTCCTCGTCGCGTCCGTCCTCGGCCACAGCGAGTCCGACGACGAACGGATCCGGGACGCCCGCAAGGACGGGGCCGTGACCGCGGTGCTGCACACGGGTTATCCGGTGCGCTACTGGGACCACGATCTCGGGCCCGACCAGCCGCACCTGCTCGTCCCGGACAAGAGCGGCGACGGGTTCACCGACCTCACGCCCGGGATCCGAGGGTCGCTGCGTGATGGCTCCGTCGACATCGCTGCCGACGGTTCGTTCGCCGCCGCGACATGGGTGGTCCCCGGTCCGCTCGCCTCGCGCCGCGTCACGCTCGTGCGGGTCGATCTCGGCACCGGCCTGCGCACCCCGCTCGTCGACGACGAGACCGGCGACGTGACGCACCCGTCGATCTCGCGCGACGGGACGAAGCTCGCCTACCTGCACGAATCGATGAGCGACGCGGAGAACCCGCCGCAGATCACCGTCCGCGTCCTGGACATCGCGAGCGGAACCACGACAATCGAGGCCCCTGAATGGGACAGACGTCCCACTTCCGTCACCTGGCTGCCCGACGGTTCCGGTCTCGTGCTCACCGCCGACGATCACGGACGCGCGCCGGTGTTCGTGCAGCGACTCGGGTCCGAGCAGCCCGACCGCCTCACCCCGGACGACGCCGCCTACACGGACGTCTGCCTCGCACCCGACGGCAGCACGGCATACGCGCTGCGGGCCTCCTACGAAGCACCGCCGCACCCCGTGCGCATCGATGTCACCGGACCCGACGCCGGCACCGTTACGCCGCTACGTGCTCCCGCTGCGCTCCCGGAACTGCCGGGACGCCTCGAGGAACTGACCACCGAAGCCGCCGACGGCACGCCGGTGCGGGCGTGGTTCGCACTTCCGCATACCGCGTCCCCCGACGACCCCGCGCCGATGCTGTTGTGGGTGCACGGTGGTCCGCTGAGCAGCTGGAACACGTGGTCGTGGCGCTGGAACCCGTGGCTCCTCGTCGCCCGCGGCTATGCGGTGCTGCTGCCCGATCCCGCACTGTCCACGGGATACGGCGACGACTTCGTCCGGCGTGGCTGGGGACGGTGGGGGAGCGAACCGTACACCGATCTGATGGCCGTCACCGATGCTGCGGTCGCGCGCGCCGACATCGACGAGGAACGGACCGCGGTGATGGGCGGATCGTTCGGCGGATATCTCGCCAACTGGATCGCGGGGCACACCGACCGGTTCCGCGCGGTCGTCACCCATGCCGGCCTGTGGGCGCTGGACCAGTTCACGCCGACCACCGACGTGGCCTGGTACTGGCAGCGGGAGATGACCCCGGAGATGGCGGTCGAGAACTCACCGCACCTGTTCGTCGCCGACATCGTCACGCCCATGCTCGTGATCCACGGCGACAAGGACTATCGCGTCCCGATCGGCGAAGCCCTGCGCCTGTGGTACGAGCTGCTCGACGAATCGGGGCGGCCCGCCGAGGACGACGGCACCACCGTCCACCGCTTCCTGTACTTCCCGTCCGAGAACCACTGGGTGCTGAAGCCGCAGCACTCGAAGATCTGGTACCGGACCGTCGAGGCGTTCCTGTCCGAGCACGTGCTCGGCCGCCCGCTCGACCTGCCGGACGAGCTGGGCTGACCGAGGACGTCCGCTCGGGGTCTACTGCCTCGCTATTCGGGCGGGCGCGGCTGGTCGCCCGGCGAGGCCGGCGGACGCGTGGGCTCGTCGGTGGCCGGGGTCGACTCGCTCGTCGCGGAACCGGAACCGGCCGAGTGCTGACCCGATCCGCCGCGATGGGTGACCTTCTCGGCGAGACCACCGACCGTATCCTGGAGGTGTGGCGCCTTCTCCTTCACGACGCCGGCCGCTTCCGTCACCTTGTCTTGTACCGCAGGAATGACCTTTTCCTGCACCGCCGGGTTGTGCCACAGCTCGTTCGAACGCCCCCGCATCTTGTCGTAGGTCTCGCGTCCCGCCCGGGTCCCCGCGACGAATCCCGCGGCTGCACCTGCAGCGAAGATCAATGCCCGCATCATGACGGTGTCCTCCGTCCTGTCCGTTCGGCGTCCGCGCATTCGGCCGCCCGGCACTGCGATACCCGGTCGGGGAGCGGGCCACACTCTTCTGTCGCGACCCCTGTCCGGCTCTGTCGTAGCCCGTGTCCAGGAGGTTCGCCGCGACGCTTACGATTGACGGGTGACCAGTGCGCCAGAGAACTCGCAGAACCCCGCCGACGCCCTTCCCAAGAGCTGGGACCCCAGCGCCGTCGAAGCGGAGCTCTACCAGCAGTGGGTCGACGCCGGCTACTTCGAGGCCGACCCCACGAGCGACAAGCCCGGGTACTCGATCGTCCTGCCGCCGCCGAACGTCACCGGCAGCCTGCACATGGGTCACGCCCTCGACCACACCCTCATGGACGTGCTCTCCCGCCGTAAGCGCATGCAGGGCTACGAGGTGCTGTGGCTGCCCGGCATGGACCACGCCGGCATCGCCACCCAGACCGTCGTCGAGAAGCAGCTCGCCGCCGACGGCAAGAAGAAGGAGGACCTCGGTCGCGAAGCCTTCATCGAGAAGGTCTGGCAGTGGAAGGCCGAGTCCGGCGGCATGATCCAGGGCCAGATGCGCCGCATCGGCGACGGTGTGGACTGGTCGCGCGACCGCTTCACCATGGACGAGGGCCTGTCCCGCGCCGTGCAGACGATGTTCAAGCGCCTCTACGACGAGGGTCTGATCTACCGCGCCGAGCGTCTTGTCAACTGGTCGCCCGTGCTGCAGACCGCCATTTCCGACATCGAGGTGAAGTTCGAGGAGGTCGAGGGTGAGCTCGTCTCCCTGCGCTACGGCTCCCTGAACGACGACGAGCCGCACGTCGTCGTCGCCACCACCCGTGTGGAGACGATGCTCGGCGACACCGCCGTCGCGGTCCACCCCGAGGACGAGCGCTACAAGGACATCATCGGCACCACGCTCGAGCACCCGATCACCGGCCGGCAGATCCCGATCATCGCCGACGAATACGTCGACCCCGAATTCGGTACGGGCGCAGTGAAGATCACGCCTGCGCACGACCCCAACGACTTCGAGATGGGCCTGCGGCACGATCTGCCGATGCCCACGATCATGGACAAGGCCGGTCGCATCGCCGACTCCGGCACCCGCTTCGACGGCATGGACCGGTTCGAGGCGCGCGTCGCGATCCGCGAGGAACTCGCCGCGCAGGGTCGCGTCGTCGCCGAGAAGCGCCCCTACCTGCACAGCGTCGGCCACTCCGAGCGGTCCGGCGAGACCATCGAGCCGCGCCTGTCGATGCAGTGGTGGGTCAAGGTCGACAAGCTCGCCAAGGCCGCCGGCGACGCGGTGCGCAACGGCCACACCGTCATCCACCCGGCGAGCCAGGAACCGCGCTGGTTCGACTGGGTCGACAACATGCACGACTGGTGCATCTCGCGTCAGCTGTGGTGGGGCCACCGCATCCCGATCTGGTACGGCCCGAACGGCGAGGTCGAGTGCTTCGGCCCCGACGAGAGCGCGCCCGAGGGCTGGGAGCAGGACCCGGACGTGCTCGACACGTGGTTCTCGTCCGGCCTGTGGCCGTTCTCCACGATGGGCTGGCCGGAGAAGACCCCCGAGCTCGACAAGTTCTATCCCACCAGCGTTCTCGTCACCGGTTACGACATCCTGTTCTTCTGGGTCGCCCGCATGATGATGTTCGGCACCTACGTGTCGGGCGACGACGCGGTGCACCAGGCACAGGTGCCGTTCCGGGATCTGTTCCTGCACGGCCTCGTCCGCGACCAGTTCGGCAAGAAGATGTCGAAGTCGCGCGGCAACGGCATCGACCCCCTCGACTGGGTCGAGCGTTTCGGTGCCGACGCCCTGCGCTTCACGCTGGCGCGCGGCGCGAACCCGGGCGGCGACCTCGCCGTCGGTGAGGACCACGCCCAGTCGTCGCGCAACTTCGCGAACAAGCTGTTCAACGCGACCAAGTTCGCGCTGATGAACGGCGCGGTGGTCGGCGAGCTCCCGGCCCGCGACCAGCTCACCGATGCCGACCGGTGGATCCTCGACCGCCTCGAGCAGGTGCGTACCGAGGTCGACGCGGCCTTCGATCACTACGAGTTCTCGAAGGCGTGCGAGGCGCTCTACCACTTCGCGTGGGACGAGGTCTGCGACTGGTATCTCGAGCTCGCCAAGGTCCAGCTCGCCGACGGCAGCGCCCACGCCGACGGCACCAAGGTCGTGCTCGGCACCGTCCTCGACCAGCTGCTGCGCCTGCTGCACCCGGTCATCCCGTTCGTCACCGAGACGCTGTGGAAGGTGCTCACCGGCGGCGAGTCCGTCGTCGTCGCATCCTGGCCCGAGGCATCCGGCGTCGCCACCGACGAGACCGCGGCGCAGCGTGTCGCCGACCTGCAGAGGCTCGTCACGGAGATCCGTCGGTTCCGCAGCGACCAGGGCCTCAAGCCGTCGCAGAAGGTCGCGGCCCGGCTCGTCGGTGTCGAGGACGCCGATCTCGTCGCGCAGGTGCCGGCCGTGCAGTCGCTCGCGCGCCTGACCGCGCCGGAGGACTCGTTCTCGGCCACCGCGTCGATCGAGGTCCGGCTGAGCCGCGCGACGGTCACCGTCGAGCTCGACACCTCCGGCAGCATCGACGTCGGCGCCGAGATCGCTCGCCTGCGCAAGGATCTCGCGGCCGCGGAGAAGGAGCTGACGGGCACCTCCGCGAAGCTGTCGAACGATGCCTTCCTCGCGAAGGCACCCGACCAGGTGGTCGCGAAGATCCGTGGTCGCAAGCAGATCGCGGAAGAGGAGATCGCACGGATCACCGCACGACTGAAGGAGCTGGGCGCGGCGTGAGCACCGACACCCCGGGGGCGCCGTCCCCGGTGGACCTGGCCGAACTGACGCTCGTCGAAGCCGAGCTCGACAAGCGCTGGCCGGAGACGAAGATCGAACCGTCCCTGGCGCGGATCGCCGCGCTCATGGACATCCTCGGGTCGCCGCAGAACAGCTACCCGTCGATCCACGTCGCCGGCACGAACGGCAAGACGTCGACGACCCGCATGATCGACGCGCTGCTCACCCGCATGCACCACCGCGTCGGCCGGACGACGAGCCCGCACCTGCAGCTCGCCACCGAGCGGATCAGCATCGACGGTGCGCCGGTCTCGCCGCGGACCTACGTCGACACCTACCGCGACATCGAACCGTACGTCCGGATGATCGACGAGCAGTCCGAGGCGGCCGGTGGCCCGAAGATGAGCAAGTTCGAGGTCACCACCGCTATGGCGTTCGCGGCGTTCGCCGACGCACCCGTCGACGTGGCGGTCGTCGAGGTCGGTCTCGGCGGACGGTGGGACGCCACCAACGTCGTCACCGGGCAGGTCGCAGTGATCACGCCGGTCGGGATCGACCACACCGGCTATCTCGGCGACACCCTCACGGAGATCGCGGGGGAGAAGGCCGGGATCATCAAGAAGGCACCCGACGACGGTCTCGTGCCCCGCGACACCGTGGCGATCATCGCGCAGCAGGAGCCCGAGGCGATGGACGTGCTGCTGCGGCAGGCCGTCGAGGCCGACGCGGCCGTGGCCCGTCAGGGCTCCGAGTTCGCGGTGGTGCGACGCGCGGTCGCCGTCGGCGGACAGCAGATCGACCTGCAGGGTCTCGGCGGTCTCTACACCGACATCTTCCTGCCGCTCCACGGCGAGCACCAGGCGCACAACGCGTCGGTCGCGCTGGCCGCGGTCGAGGCGTTCTTCGGGGCGGGCCCCGGCAAGCAGCTCGACGTGGAGGCGGTGCGCGACGCGTTCGCGTCGGTGACCACGCCGGGCCGGCTCGAACGGGTGCGCAACGCACCCACTGTCTTCCTCGACGCCGCGCACAACCCGCACGGCGCGAAGGCCCTCGCGGCCGCGCTCGCCCAGGAGTTCGACTTCCGCAAGCTCGTGGGCGTCGTGAGCGTGATGGCCGACAAGGACGTCGCGGGTCTGATCGAGGCGCTCGAACCGGTCTTCGACGAGATCGTCGTCACGCACAACGGGTCGCCGCGGGCGATGGACGTCGACGATCTCGCGAACATCGCCGTCGCCCGATTCGGCGACGAACGGGTCGTCACCGCGGCGACGCTCCCGGATGCGATCGAGACCGCGATCGCGATCGCGGAGGAGGTCGGCGAGCCCGGCGAAGCGGTGTCGGGCGCCGGGGTCGTGGTCACCGGTTCGGTGGTGACCGCAGGTGCGGCCCGCAGTCTGTTCGGAAAGGATCCCGCGTGAGCAACGACAAGCCGGAGGAACAGAAGTTCCGGCCGCCGACGACGGACCCCTGGAAGGGCTTCCGCGGCGTGATGGCGGGAACGCTCGTGCTCGAGGCGATCGTGGTGCTGCTGGTGCTGCCGGTGATCGCGACCGTCGGCGGGGGACTGAGCGCGTGGTCGACGACCTACGTCGTGGGCCTCGCCGTTCTCATGTTCCTCGGAGCCGGGGTGCAGAAGAAGTCGTGGGCGATCCCCTTCAACATCACGTTGCAGGTGCTCGCCGTGCTCGGCTTCTTCGTCGACCTCGCGTTCGGTGCGGTGGGTGTGCTCTTCGCCGTGGTGTGGGCGTACATCTTCTACCTGCGCAAGGACATCAGGGATCGCGAATCCAGGGGTCTGCTGCCGGGCCAGCGGGACGACCTCTAGGCTTGTCGCGTGACTGAGCGGACCCTGGTACTGATCAAGCCCGACGGCGTCGCACGCCGTCACGTCGGAGAGATCCTCTCGCGCATCGAGCGCAAGGGGCTGGACATCGTGGCTCTCGAGCTGCGCACCGCGACCGAGGAGGTCGCCGGAGCGCACTACGCCGAGCACGAGGGCAAGCCCTTCTACCCCTCGCTGATCGAGTTCATCACCGGCGGCCCCCTCGTGGCCGCGGTCCTCGAAGGCCCCCGCGCGATCGCGGCGTTCCGGCAGCTCGCCGGTGGCACCGATCCGGTCGAGAAGGCCGTGCCCGGCTCGATCCGTGGCGACCTCGGTCTGGATCCGGGCGAGAACCTGGTCCACGGCTCCGACTCGGTGGAGTCCGCCGAGCGCGAGATCGCTCTCTGGTTCCCCGCCCTGGCTGCGAAGTAACAGCCCCGCCCGAGCGGCGCCTGGCGTGTCGCTCACGAAACCTCTCGGGCGTCGCGCTTCGCGCCTCCCGACACCGCCGACGGCGCCCTCCGGGGCGCCGTTGGCGTATCCGTGCATCTCCGTGTGGGATACTGGCAGAGGTTGCCCCGCACACACCGCGTGCGGAGCGGCCGAACGACATCACGGATCGATGCCCGACATCGCTGTGGCCGAGGACGAAGGAGACACCTCGCTCGGCGGCACGCTGGATGTTCCGGCGCTCGACCCGCGATCAAGCCAGGCATTGCTCGGCCGTGCAGTGAAAACGGGCACCGGACGACCGCGCGATGCGAGACCGGAAGGACTCGCGCCCACCCGGCGCGAGTACACAAGCTGCGCCCCCGCGTGGCCGCTCACATCGCTGTTGTCGGTGGTGGACGCGCCCGGGGGCCTTAGGAGACCTACGTGGCCGATCAAGAGCCGCCGGAGAACAACTCGATCGAAGCGTCGGACGCAGGGGGACGGAACCTCCTCGGTCTGCCTGCCAAGATCCGCGTCCATGCCCTCGCCAAGCTGCTGGGGCTGACCAGTAAGCAGGTGATCGCGAAAGCCGCCGAGCGCGGCACCGAGCTGCGCAGTGCGCACTCGACCCTCCCACGCGATGTCGCGGAGGACCTGCATGCCGCGTTGAGCGACGACACGGGCATACCCGAGCCCGCCGTACAGGAAGCTGAGACGGCTCCCGAAGCTGCAGCCGAGACGGCTCCCGAAGCTGTGGCGGAGACGGCTCCCGAAGCCGAGCCCGCGCCGGAGCCTGCCGTGGAGACGACTCCCGAGCCTGCTACCGAGGCTGCGGAGACCGCCGAGGCCGTGCCGGTCGAGAGCGACGAACTGCGACCCACCGAGAAGACCGCGGACGAGACCGCACCGCAGGCACTCGACATCCCCTCCGTCGGAGGACCCACCGGGCTGTTCACGTCGGTGGAGCAGAGCACGCCGCTGTTCGAGATGCCCGAGCCGTCCACCACGGCCGAGCCGATCGTCGCTGCACCGCTGTTCCTCCAGCCGGAGGTGCCCTCGCCTGCCGAGGAGGAGGAGACCCGCCCGCGTCGCCGGCGCGCACGCCGCGGCAAGGACACCGAGCAGGCACCGGCCGAGGACGAGCAGCAGACCGTCGAGCCGGCCGCCGCCGAGTCCGCCGAGTCCACCGGGGAAGCGCCGTCGCAGCAGGCGGACGAAGACCAGGACGATCAGCCGCGTCGCCGCCGCCGCGGACGTCGCGGTCGTGGACGTGGCCGCGGGGACGGCACCGATACCGACCAGCAGGACGAGACCACCGCGACCGGCGAGGACTCGGAGTCCGCCGCCGCGGAGACGGAGAAGTCCGCCGAATCGGAGTCCACCGCAGCGGAGACTCCCGCCGAGGAGACCGCAGGCACCGAGGAAGGCACCTCCGACGAGGCCGCCTCGGGTGACGAACAGAGCAGCGACGAGCACGACACCGACGACGAGCAGGGCGGGGGGACGTCCCGTCGCCGCCGCCGTCGCCGTCGTCGTCGCGGTTCCGACACCGACACCGCGAGCACCGATGACGACTCGGTTCCCACGGTCGTCCACGAGCGGGAGCCGCGTCCGAAGAGCCGCGCCAAGGACGAGGTCCAGGGCATCAGCGGTTCGACGCGTCTCGAGGCGAAGCGTCAGCGTCGTCGCGACGGTCGCGAGGCCGGTCGCCGCCGGCCCCCGATCCTCACCGAATCGGAGTTCCTCGCCCGCCGCGAGGCCGTCGACCGGGTCATGGTCGTCCGCGAACGCACGGGCGGTTCCCACGCGGGCATGACGCAGGTCGCGGTGCTCGAGGACGGCATCCTCGTCGAGCACTTCGTCACGACCTCCGGTTCGGCGTCGATGGTCGGCAACATCTACCTCGGCCGCGTGCAGAACGTCCTCCCGTCCATGGAGGCGGCGTTCATCGACATCGGCCGTGGCCGCAACGGCGTGCTCTACGCCGGTGAGGTGAACTGGGAGGCCGCGGGCCTCGGAGGCAACTCCCGGAAGATCGAGCAGGCCCTCAAGCCCGGCGACCAGGTGGTCGTGCAGGTCAGCAAGGACCCGGTCGGTCACAAGGGCGCACGTCTGACCACCCAGATCAGCCTCGCCGGACGCTTCCTGGTGTACGTGCCGGGCGGTTCGTCGACGGGCATCAGCCGCAAGCTGCCCGACACCGAGCGCAAGCGACTCAAGGACATCCTCCGGGAGATCGTCCCCTCCGAGGCGGGCGTGATCATCCGTACCGCCGCGGAGGGCGTGAGCGAGGAGGAACTCTCGCGCGACGTCACCCGCCTGCAGACGCAGTGGGAGTCGATCCGCGAGCAGTCCGAGAAGCTGCAGGCCGACGCATCGGGCCAGCCGAAGACGCTCTACGAGGAGCCGGATCTGCTCGTGAAGGTCGTGCGCGACCTGTTCAACGAGGACTTCTCCAAGCTCGTCATCGAGGGTGACTCGGCGTGGAACACCGTCGAGAGCTACATCCGGACCGTCGCACCCGACCTGCTGCCGCGCGTCGAGCGCTACCGCTCGGAGAACTCGGTGGACGTCTTCGGTGCGCACCGCATCGACGAGCAGCTCGCGAAGGCTCTCGACCGTAAGGTGTGGCTGCCGTCCGGCGGCACGCTCGTCATCGACCGCACCGAGGCGATGACCGTCATCGACGTCAACACCGGCAAGTTCACCGGGTCCGGCGGCAACCTCGAGGAGACGGTCACCCGCAACAACCTCGAGGCGGCCGAGGAGATCGTCCGCCAGATGCGCCTGCGCGACATCGGCGGCATGATCGTCGTCGACTTCATCGACATGGTGCTCGAATCGAACCGCGACCTCGTGCTGCGTCGCCTGACCGAGGCTCTCGGCCGGGACCGCACCCGCCACCAGGTCTCGGAGGTCACCTCGCTCGGCCTGGTCCAGATGACGCGCAAGCGGCTCGGGACCGGTCTCGTCGAGGCGTTCTCCACCACCTGTGAGCACTGCAGCGGCCGCGGCCTCATCGTGCACTCGGAGCCGATCGAGTCGAAGTCGTCGGACGACTCCGGTCGTTCGTCCGGCGGTGGTTCGCGGCGCAAGCGTGGACGCGACAAGAGCTCGCAGGAGCCCGCCGCCGAGACACACACGACGCCGTCGCCCGACGAGGTCGTCAAGCGTGCCGCTCACCCCGTCGCGCTCGCGATGGCCGCGCACAACTCGACACCGGCCGCGGACGCTCCGGCGGCAGAGCCGGCAGCGACCGAGACCGCATCCGAGGCAGTGTCCGCACCCGCGGGCGACGTCGACCCGGTCAAGGTCACCGAGCCGCTGCAGGCCGTCGAGCCCGAGAAGGTCGCCGCGCCGACGAAGGAGTCCGTCGCCGGGGAGGACGCCACCACGGTGACGACCGCCTCCGACGAACCCGCCGAGGTCGAGGCAGAGATCGCAGCAGCCGAAGCCGCAGTCGCGGGGACCGCTGTTCCCGAGGCTGCCGTCTCCGGAGCAGGGGAGAGCACCGACGGAGCGGCTTCCGTCGAGGCCGCAGAACCGGCTCCGCGTCGCCGCCGGGCACGCAGGGTCGCCCGGGCGGCCGCAGCGCCCGCCGGGGACGGTGGGCTTGCAGCCAAGGTGTTCGTCGTCCCTGCGCCGACCGGTACGTCGACGGAGGCCGAGTCGGATTCCCGGCCGAGCACACCGGTCGAGACGCCGGTGGAGATCGTGCGGCGGCCGCGTTCGCGGCGTGCCGCAGGGCGCCCCGCCGGACCTCCGGTGGACGCCGAAGCGTGACCCTCCGCTTCCGGGCCGGTCACGACCGGCCCGGAAGCAGGCACTACCGTGCCACCCGGTTTGACCCTGGGAGTCACCTTCCCGTAATCTTGTTCAGTCGCTACTCGGCGATAGTGCCCAGCCGCGTCCGGATTCAGGATGCCGGCGGGACCCGAGTCAGCAACCACACCAGACCAGTCGCGTCCGCAGCACTGTGGCGCGAGCACGTTCGAAGAAGCAAGGGGTAGCCGTCCGATGGCAACGTACGCGATCGTCAAGACCGGCGGTAAGCAGTACAAGGTCGCTGAAGGCGACCTCGTCAAGGTCGAGAAGATCGAGGGTGAGCCCGGCGCTGCTGTCTCGCTTGCCCCGGTCCTCGTCGTCGACGGATCCGAACTGACCACCGACGCCGACAAGCTGGCCAAGGTCTCGGTCACCGGCGAGATCGTCGAGCACACCAAGGGCCCGAAGATCCGCATCCACAAGTTCAAGAACAAGACCGGGTACCACAAGCGCCAGGGCCACCGTCAGAAGCTGACGGTCGTCAAGGTCACCGGCATCAAGTAAACCGAGCTTCGAGCTTCAACCCCAGGAGGGTTCGTCATGGCACACAAGAAGGGCGCATCCAGCTCCCGTAACGGTCGCGATTCGAACGCACAGCGACTCGGCGTCAAGCGCTTCGGTGGCCAGGCCGTCAACGCCGGCGAGATCATCGTGCGCCAGCGCGGCACCCACTTCCACCCCGGCGTGAACGTGGGACGCGGCGGCGACGACACGCTGTTCGCCCTCGCGGCCGGTGCCGTCGAGTTCGGTACCAAGCGCGGTCGCAAGACCGTCAACATCGTTCCGGCTGCGGCAGACGCCTGATCTGCCGTCCGGTAACGGACACCGCGGGACCAGTTCCCGCGACATACTCCCAATAGGGGCGGGCCAGGGTCGCACACCCTGACCCGCCCTTGTTGCGTTGATCACCAGGTTTGTTTTTTCGGACGAGAGAAGGTCCACCCATGTCCCGCTTCATCGACCGGGTGGTGCTGCACGTCAGCGCCGGTAAGGGCGGCAACGGCTGCGCCTCCGTCCACCGCGAGAAGTTCAAGCCGCTCGGCGGCCCCGACGGCGGTAACGGAGGCAACGGCGGCGACGTCGTCCTCGAAGTCGACCGCAACGTCCACACCCTGCTCGACTTCCACTTCCACCAGCACGCCAAGGCGACCAACGGTGCCCAGGGCGCCGGCGGCCACCGCAACGGTGCCAACGGCGGCGACCTCGTCCTGAAGGTTCCCGACGGCACCGTCGTGCTCGACCGCGACGGACGGATCCTCGCCGACCTCGTGGGCACCGGCACGCGTTTCGTCGCCGCGCACGGCGGTCGCGGTGGTCTCGGCAATGCCGCACTCGCGTCGAAGGCACGCAAGGCCCCCGGCTTCGCGCTGCTCGGTGAGGAGGGTGAGGAACTCGATCTCGTCCTCGAACTGAAGTCCGTCGCCGACGTCGGTCTCGTGGGCTTCCCCTCGGCCGGCAAGTCGTCGCTCGTGTCGGTGCTCTCGGCCGCGAAGCCGAAGATCGCCGACTACCCGTTCACCACCCTCGTGCCGAATCTCGGTGTGGTGCAGTCGGGCGACACGACCTTCACCGTCGCCGACGTGCCCGGCCTGATCCCCGGCGCCAGTGAGGGCCGCGGTCTCGGCCTCGACTTCCTCCGTCATCTCGAGCGCTGCGCCGTGCTCGCGCACGTCGTCGACTGCGCGACCCTCGAACCCGGCCGCGACCCGATCTCCGACATCGACGCGCTCGAGGCCGAACTCGCCGCCTACCAGCCCGCGTTGTCGGGCGACAGCGGACTCGGCGACCTCGCCGAGCGCCCCCGCATCGTGATCCTCAACAAGGCCGACGTGCCCGACGCGAAGGAACTCGCCGAGTTCGTCACCCCCGAACTCGAGGCCCGCGGCTGGCCGGTCTTCACGATCTCGGCCGTGAGCCGCGACGGCCTGCGTCCGCTGACGTTCGCGCTCGCGAAGATGGTCGACGAATACCGCGAGGCACATCCGCCGGCCGCGCCGACCCGCCCGGTGATCCGTCCCGTCGCCCGCGACGAGGAGGCCTTCACCGTGGTCCGCGATCCCGAGGTGCCCGGCGGATTCATCGTGCGGGGCACCCGCCCCGAGCGGTGGGTGCGCCAGACGGCCTTCGACAACGACGAGGCCGTCGGTTACCTCGCCGACCGCCTCGCACGTCTCGGCGTCGAGGACAAGCTCGTCAAGCTCGGCGCGGAACCCGGATGCTGGGTCACCATCGGCGAGGTCGGCTTCGAGTGGGAACCGCAGACGCAGGCCGGCGTGGACGTCGTGCCCACCGGTCGCGGCACCGACGCCCGCCTCGACCAGGTCGACCGCGTCGGCGCCGCCGAACGTCGCCACGCCAAGAAGGTGCGCCGCGGTCTGGCCACCGACGACGAGTTCGAGTAACCGGCCCCGCGTTCCCACCGTTCAGGAAGCCCGAAGCGTACCGAGGAGAACATGAGCGACACCCGGGAGGTCGTCTCCCACGCCCGCAGCGTAGTGGTCAAGATCGGCTCGTCGGCGATCACGAGCCTGGTGGGTGGGCTCGACCGTGGCCGGCTCGATCGTCTCGTCGATGCCATCGAGGCCCGGATCCGCACGGGTTCGAGTGTCGTCGTGGTCTCCTCGGGTGCGGTCGGTGCCGGGCTCGCACCGCTCGGTCTCACGAGTCGGCCGCGTGATCTCGCGACGAAGCAGGCTGCGGCCAGCGTCGGGCAGCTCACCCTCGCTCACGCCTGGGGCACCTCCTTCGCCCGCTACGACCGCACCGTGGGCCAGGTGCTGCTCACCGCCGACGACATCGGCCGGCGCATTCAGCATCGCAACGCGCAACGCACCCTCGACCGGCTGCGTTCGCTCGGGGCGGTCCCGGTGGTCAACGAGAACGACACCGTCGCGACCGTCGAACTGCGCTTCGGCGACAACGACCGGCTCGCCGCCCTCGTCGCGCATCTCATCGGCGCCGACGCGCTGATCCTGCTGTCCGACGTCGACGGCCTGTACGACGGGGATCCCCGCAAGGGCTCCGCGAACCTCATCCCCGAGGTCCGCACCCCCGAGGATCTCGACGGCGTGGTCGCCGGCTCGGGCGGCGCGCTGGGCACCGGTGGCATGGCGTCGAAACTGTCCGCGGCCCGTCTCGCGGCGGACTCCGGCGTGCCGGTGCTGCTCGCCGCGGCCGCCCAGGCCGATCGCGCGCTGGGCGCCGCCGACGTCGGCACGGCCTTCGCGGCCCGTCCGCAGCGTCTGTCGGCGCGGCGTTTCTGGGTGCGGCATGCTGCCGACGTCCACGGTTCGCTGTATCTCGACGAGGGTGCCGTGCGCGCCGTGATGGAGCGGCGACGCTCGCTGCTCGCCGCCGGAATCACCGGCACCAGTGGCGGTTTCCACGCCGGCGACGTCGTGGGCATCGTCGCGCCCGACGGCCGCACGGTTGCGCGCGGTGTGGTGGCCTACGACGCGTCCGAACTCGATTTCATGATCGGCTTCTCGACCAGGCAGCTGCCGCCGGATCTCCAGCGACCCGTCGTGCACGCCGACGATCTCGTCCGGGTGGTCTGAGAACCTCACGAAGTCGGTGCGGTCACCGCGTCGGCCAGGAAGGCGAGGGTCTCCGAGGTACCCGCTTCGAGCTTGAGGGTCGCCAGCGCATCCCCGCGGGTGGGGCCGCGATTGACCACCACCACCGGGATGTTCCGCTGCGCGGCGCGACGCACGAAACGCAGCCCCGACTGCACCGTCAGCGAACTCCCGGCGACCAGCAGGGCGTCGGCACTGTCCACCACCGAGAATGCGAGATCGACGCGCGGGCGCGGCACCGTCTCCCCGAAGTACACGATGTCGGGTTTGAGCATCCCGCCGCAGCGCTCGCAGTCCACTACGACGAAGTCCTCGGTGTCGGTGACCACCGCGTCCGCGTCGGGGGCGACCTCGAGACCGGTCGTCGCGCGCATCCGGTCGTCGAATCCCGGATTGGCCGCGCACAGCCGCTCGTGCAGCGTGAACCGCGAGATGCGGTGTTCGCACGACAGGCATCGGACCTGCGCGTAGGTGCCGTGCAGGTCGACGACCCGCCGGCTGCTGGCCTTCGTGTGCAGCAGGTCGACGTTCTGGGTGATCACGCCGACGACGGAACCGGCGCGTTCGAGGGCCGCGAGCGCCCGGTGCCCGGCATTCGGGCGGGCGGCGTCCATGTGCTTCCAGCCGACGTGGTTGCGCGCCCAGTAGCGTTGCCGGAACTCCGCGTCGCCGACGAACTGCTGGTAGGTCATCGGGTTGCGGGGCGGCGAGTCCGGTCCGCGATAGTCGGGGATACCGGAGTCCGTCGACAGCCCGGCGCCGGTGAGAACAGCGATCCGACGGCCGTGCAGGAGAGTGGGCAGGTCGTCGGAACGGAGTGGAACGTCGATCACTCCATCTACGGTAGGCCGCTTCCGGGAACCGGCGCTGCGGGCAGGAGCGCGCGGACCGCATCGATGGTGTCGGCGTCGGCGGCCGACTTGTCGGGCCGGTACCGCAGCACCCGTGCGAAGCGCAGCGCCACCCCGCCCGGATAGCGGCTGCTGGTCTGCACTCCGTCGAGTTCGATCTCGACGACGATCGCGGGTCGCAGGTGGACGGTGTGCTCGTCGCGATGCGTCTCGTGGCGCGGGAATTCCTCTGTCTGCCACTGCAGCAGCGCGTCGGTGAGTCCCTTGAACGTCTTCCCGACCATGATCGGCGGACCACCGTCCGGGTCGCGGGCACCGAGGTGCAGATTGGACAGGAAGCCGGTGCGGCGCCCGTAACCCCACTCGGCGGCGAGCACCACGAGATCCAGGGGGTGCTCGGGTTTGACCTTCTGCCAGGCTCGGCCCCGGCGTCCGGCGGTGTAGGTCGACGTGAGCGACTTCACCATGACGCCCTCGTGACCGTTGCCGAGCGAGTCACCGAGATGCGCCTCGGCGCTGTCGGCGTCCGGAGCGACGAGCGCGGGGATACGGTGCTCACCCGCGACACGGGCGAGCTGGTCGAGACGCACCGACAGTGGCTCGTCGAGCAGGTCGGCGCCGTCGAGGTGCAGGCAGTCGAAGAAGTACGGGTAAAGGAGCAGTTCGCGTTCGGAGCGGGCACCGAACCGGCTCATGGTCTCCTGGAACGGTCGGGGACGGCCGGCATCGGTGAGCGCGAGTGTCTCGCCGTCGAGCACGACACTGCGGCACGGCAGTGCCCGGACGAGTTCGACCAGTTCGGGGACCGATGCGGTGATATCGCGCAGCGTGCGAGTGAAGATCCACACGGCGTCCTCGTGGCGGTGCACCTGGATGCGTGCACCGTCGAGTTTGTATTCCACGCTCACGGCCCCGTCGAACTCGGTGAGTGCCGCCTCGAGCGACTCGGCGGGCGAGGCCAGCATCGGTCGGACCGGTCGGCCGAGTTCCAGGCCGAATTCCGCGAGCGCGTCGACGCCACCGTCGAAGGCCGCCGCCGCGGCCTGCGCGAGTCGGCCCGAGAGCATCACCGCCCGGCGGACCGGTTCGACGGGGAGACCGGCTGCCGCTGCGACCGCATCGGTCATCACCCCTTCGAGAGCACCCTGCCGCAGCTCACCACCGAGGAGCGCGACGAGGAAACGCTGCTCGGACTCGGTGGCCCGGCCGAACAGCTCCAGGAGCAGTTGCTGCCGCGCGGCGGTGGATCCGGAACCCGCGATGCCGGCGAGGCGGTCGAGGAAGCCGGACACCTCGTCGACGGAGAGCGTCGGATCGTCGGCGACCGGCGCGGAGAGGCCGGCGAGGGTGCGGAAGCCGACACCCACGCGGCCCTGGGTCATCTCTCCGGACAACCATGAGACCACCGCTTCGACCTCGTGAGGTTCGGCGCGCCCGAGTATTTCCCGCAGCAGATCGATCTTGGTGCGTCGTGACCGTGTGGCGGCGACGGCAACGGAGGTGTCGACAACCGAGTGCAGCAGCATCGCTTCGACGTTAGCGCCCGGACGTGCCACGCGGAGGAAATCGTGCGTCGGGGTGTATTTCCGCACGCCGGTGGGAATCGAGAGGCCAGGATGGTGCACAGGACGTGTGCACGAGGGGGAGGGACGGGAGAGGCGGATGAGCAAGGACGCCGATGCAGTCGAACTCGACGTGGACGGTCGCACGGTGCGCATCACGCATCCCGATCGTGTGTACTTCCCCGAGATCGGGGCGACCAAGCTCGATCTCGCGAACTACTACCTGAGCGTGGGGGAGGGGATCGTCCGGGCACTCCGTGAGCGGCCCTGCATGCTGCACCGGTTCCCCGACGGTCTCGAAGGGCAGAAGGTGCACCAGAAGCGGCTGCCGCGCGGGGCTCCGGACTGGGTCGAGACCGTGCGGGTGCACTTCCCGCGCTACGACCGCGACGCCGACGAACTGTGCGTGACCCGTCTCGCGGACGTCGTGTGGGCCGTGCAGATGTCCACCGTGGAGTTCCATCCGTGGAACTCTCGGCGCAGCGACGTGGAGCGGCCCGACGAGTGGCGGATCGACCTCGATCCGATGCCCGACTGCGATTTCGATCGGGTGCGGCGCGTGGCGTCGGTGGCGCACGAGGTGCTCGACGAACTCGGTGCCGTGGGTTGGCCGAAGACCTCGGGAGGCGACGGCCTGCATGTCTACGTCCGGATCGCGCCGGAATGGGAGTTCGACGACGTCCGAAGGGCCGCATGGGCTTTCGCGCGGGAGGTGGAGCGGCGCGCGCCCGGCGACGTGACGACGGCGTGGTGGCGCAAGGAACGCGACCCGTCGGCGGTCTTCGTCGACTACAACCAGAACTCGCGCGACCACACGATCGCCAGTGCCTATTCCGTCCGCGGTGTGCCGGAGGCGACGGTCTCCACTCCGGTGCGGTGGGACGAGATCGACGACCTCGAACCACGGGACTTCACGATCCGGACCGTGCCGAAGCGGTTCGAGGAACTCGGCGACCTGCACGCGGGCATCGACGACGCGGTCTTCTCCCTCGATCCGCTCCTGGAATGGGCGGAACGCGACGAGAAGCAGGAGAAGGCGTCCGAGTGAGCCCTGTGGCCCGGTAACGGTGACCCGGTAGACGTGGCCTAGTAGCCGGCGCTGGGATCGACGACCCCGATCGGCACGAGGCCGGACGCGAACCGTGTGACGTTCTCGGTCACGTGCTCGAGATAGGCCGGGATGCGCAGCGGGGGTGGATTGGCGTCGTGGGGGGTGATCACGGCGTTGGGGAGCGTCCACAACGGATGATCGTCGGGGAGCGGTTCGGGATCGGTGACGTCGAGCCCCGCGCCGCCGATCGCGCCGGATCGGAGAGCGGCGACGAGGGCGTCGGTGTCGACGAGATCGCCCCGGGCGACGTTGACGACCCACGCCGTGGATTTCATCGCTGCGAGCTCGGTTGCACCGACGAGCTGCTCGACGTCGAGGGTGGCTGTCGCGGAGATGACGAAATGATCTGCCAGAGGCCATATCTCGTCGATGCGTTCGACGGGGAACGTCTCGATGGCCCCCGGCACGGGACGGCCGCTGCGGGTGACGGCGAGTGCGCGCGCCCCCAGCGCGGCCAGCATCGGGATCAGCGCCCGGCCGACACCGCCGGCGCCGATGATCCCGACCGTCGCGCCGCGGAGGGTGCCGACGACCGGCGCGAGACTCTCGGGTGTCCACGAGGTGGCCGCCAGATGGGCCGGCAGGGCCCGGACCCCGGCGAGCAGGAGCAGGAGCGCGTGTTCGGCGACGGTCGTGGAGTACGCCGCGGCCGCCGACGTCCAGGTGACGCGAGGGTGGGCCTTGACGACGCCCTGCGACAGCCAGTACTCGACACCGGCGGACGGTAGCTGTACCCAGCGGACGGAGGCGGGGAGGACCTCGGGGAAGTCCTGCGGCCCGGCCGTCCAGACGAGCGCGTCGGGGGTGTCCTCGAGTCCGCAGGGCACGCCGCCCCCGCCCGTGACCGCCCGTTCGAAACGGGGGTCGCGCTCGGGGCCGACAGCGATGCGGGGCGCACGCTCGGGAGTCATGGTCTCGACTCTAAGCGTCCGCCCCGCATCGGTCACGTGGTTACCGCACTCAGGCGGGCTCGACGATCAACGGGTACACACCGTTCTCGTCGTGCACCTCACGGCCGGTGACCGGGGGATTGAAGACGCACAGCATGCGCATGCGCGTGTCGGGGAGCACGCGGTGACGCTCGTGTCCGTTGAGCAGGTACATCGTGCCCGGAGCGAGGTCGTACTCCACGTCGTTGTCGAGGTCCTGGAGCTTGCCGGTGCCCTCGACGAGCCACACGGCCTCGACGTGGTTGGCGTAGTGGAACTCGTTGACGGTGCCGGGTTCGATGGTGGTCTCGTGGAACGAGAAGCCCACCTTGTCGCCGGCGAGGACGATGCGCTTGCTGCGCCACTGGCCGTCCTCCGAGACGACGTCGCGCTCGGTGCCGGTGATCTCTTCTGTCGTACGAACGATCATGGGTGTCGAAAGTCCTTTTTCTGCAAGTGGGTTCGAGCGGGCGGAGCGGGGACCGCTCAGGAACGGACCTTGGCGGTCGCTTCCGCCAAAATGTTCAGCCCGAACTCGAGTTCGTCGTCGGTGATGGTCAGCGGCGGCAGCAGCTTGACGACCTCGTCCGACGGACCGGAGGTCTCGGCGAGCAGACCCTCTTCGAAGGCCAGGGCGCAGACCTTGTCGGCGTCCTCCGCCTTGTCGAAGACCAGGCCCTGGACCAGGCCGCGGCCGCGGGTCGAGACGCCGTCGAACATGTCCGACAGGTTCATGAAGGTCTGGCGGATGCGCTCGCCCTTGCGCAGGGTGTCGCGCTCGAGCTTGTCGTCGGCCCAGTAGTGCTCGAGGGCGGCAGCCGCCGTCACGAAGGCCGGGTTGTTGCCGCGGAAGGTGCCGTTGTGCTCGCCCGGACCCCATACGTCGAGCTCACGCTTGAACAGGGTGAGCGCCAGCGGCATTCCGTATCCGCCGATCGACTTCGACAGGGTCACGATGTCGGGCGTGATGCCGGCGATCTCGAACGAGAAGAACGGGCCGGTGCGGCCGCAGCCCATCTGCACGTCGTCGACGATCAGCAGGATGTCGCGTTCCTTGCACAGGTCGGCCAGAGCACGAAGCCACTCGGGGCGAGCAACATTCACGCCGCCTTCACCCTGCACGGTCTCGACGATGACCGCGGCCGGACGGTTCAGGCCGCTGCCCGCGTCGTCGAGGACCCGCGAGAACCACTGGAAGTCCTCGGTGACACCGTTGAAGTAGTTGTCGAACGGCATCGGCGTCGCGTGGACGAGAGGCACACCCGCGCCGGCGCGCTTCATCGAGTTGCCGGTCACCGACAGCGCACCCAGGGTCATGCCGTGGAAAGCGTTGGTGAAGTTGATGATCGACTCGCGACCGGTCACCTTACGGGCGAGCTTCAGAGCCGCCTCGACGGCGTTCGTGCCGGTCGGGCCGGGGAACTGGACCTTGTAGTCCAGGCCACGCGGTGCGAGCACGTGCGACTCGAAGGTCTCGAGCAGCTTGCGCTTGGCGACGGTGTACATGTCGAGGCCGTGGGTGACGCCGTCGCTCATGATGTAGTCGACCAGGGCCGACTTGAGCACCGGGTTGTTGTGGCCGTAGTTCAGGGCTCCGGCGCCGGCGAAGAAGTCGAGGTAGTCCTTGCCGTCCTCGCTGCGCAGCCAGGATCCCGATGCCTTGTCGAAAACGGCGGGCCAGCCGCGGCTGTAACTCCGAACCTCGGATTCGAGGTGCGAGAAAATCGAGGTATCGGGCTTACCGGTGGTCTCGGGCTTGTTTTCCAGGATGGTCATGTCGTGGTCCTCCTGTGATTATTCGAGAATTATGAGATGTCGCGCGCACATGCGCTGCGATCATTCGCCGATGGTGTAGAGATCCTCGGCCAGATGTGAATCAGGGAAATCGTCGGGCGCGAACAACTCGGTGCGAGTGATATGCGTTCCGCGGCGACGCGCGAGAGCGGTGAACATTGCGATCGACGCTTCGTTGTCGGGACTCACCGTCGTTTCCAGACGGGTCACGCCGAGCGGCTCGAGTCGGTCGAGCAGAGCGTCGAGCATACGGCCGGCCACTCCACGTCCACGCTGGTCTGCGTCGACTGCCACCTGCCAGACGAACAGGGTGTTCGGGGAGTCGGGGCGGCGGTAGCCGGTCACGAATCCCACGGGGCGATCGGTGTCGTCCGTTGCGACGACCGATGTGTCGGCGAAATCGCGACACCACAGCACATATGCGTAACCGGAATTGACGTCGAGAACCTGCGAATCACGCGCGATCTGCCAGAGTCGTCTACCGTCGGCGATACGCGGACGCCGGAATTCGATTGCAGCCGGCTCACTACCGGACTCGGTTGCGGCCACGTCCGAAGATGTGGTCGCGATATTCGTTTCAGCCGAGTCGGGGGTCGGGGTACTTCTTTCCTTGACGGGCCTCATATGTCCTTTCAACCTAACAACTTCCGGTGTCGAGATCACGCCCGTGTCCGGAATCGGGATCGGAACCCTGTGGTCCGTGCAGGTCGAGCGCATGTTGTGATGCCGGTCACAAACATGTTACGTCGGTCCTCCTCGTGGCGATTACTTCGGGCTCGCGAGTGCGTACGGCAACACCGCGTCGGCTCCCGCGGCGACGAGAGTTCTCGCCGCCATCGTGAACGTCCAGCCGGTGTCGGTCACCGCATCGACGAGAAGGATCGGACCACTCGACCCGACATTGTCGGGTCGCTCCCACGCGTCGATCAGTGCGGCGACCCGATATGCCGAGTTCGCTGCCGTCGGCTCCGTATTCCCGCTTCGGCGTCGCAATACACCTAGATCTCGTAATCGTCCGATTTGTGCCAATCGGGACGCGAGTGACTCGACGAGCAAGGGATGTGTGGGGGAGTCCATGGCCATGACGGCGGTGGGCCGCTCCTCCCAGTCCCACGCCGCGAGCACCGCGATCGACGCGTCGACCACCGCCTTCGGCGCTTCGCGGTCCGGTCCGTCGAGCAGTTCGCGCAGTCGCGGTCCCCATCCCAGATCCGACAGCCGGCCCAGCACGCGCCCGGGGCGCGGACCGTCCGTGATCCGGCCCGACAGCGGGATCCCGAGGGTCGACATCCCCGTGGGCCACTGCCGGCGCGGCGGCAGATCCACACCGGGGCGTTCGAGGCGGGCACGGGTCCGGGCGACCTCGTCGTCGCCGACGGACGTCTCCCACCGGGACCCGATGCAGTTGTCACACCGGCCGCAGCCGGGGCTCCCGGCGGTGTGATCGGAGCCGGGACCCCCGGCGGTGTGATCGGAGCCGGGGCCCCCGGCGGCGAGATCGGGATCGTCGAGCTGACGGCGAAGGAAGACCATGCGGCATTCGGTGGTGCGCTCGTATTCGAGCATCGCCTCCTGTTCCGCGGCGCGGGCCTCCTCGAGGCGCCCGTAGCGCTCCTCGTCGTACGTCCAGGGCTGCCCGGTGGCGATCCAGCCGCCCTTGACCCTTTTCACCGCTCCGTCGACGTCGAGGACCTTGAGGACCATCTCCAGGCGTGAGCGCGTGAGGTCGACCCGCGGTTCGAGCGCGGGTGTCGATACCGGCCGTTCGGTATCGAGCGCTGCGATCACGCGTCGTACGAGCGCCTCGTCCGGGAAGGCGACCGAGGCGAACCACTGCCAGATCCGGCGGTCCTCCGGGCCGGGGAGCAGAACCACCTCGGCGCGCTCGGTGGAGCGACCCGCACGCCCCACCTGCTGGTAGTAGGAGATCGGGGACGAGGGAGCGCCGAGGTGCACCACGAAGCCGAGGTCGGGCTTGTCGAAGCCCATGCCGAGCGCCGAGGTCGCGACGAGCGCCTTGACCTTGTTGTCGAGGAGATCGGCCTCGAGCTGTTCACGCTCGGTCGGTTCGGTCTGACCGGTGTATGCCGCCACTGCATAGCCGTGGTCGGTGAGCAGCGCCGCGAGGTCGCGGGCGGCGGAGACCGTCAGCGCGTACACGATGCCCGAGCCCGGCAGATCCTTCAGATGTTGCGCGAGCCACGCCGCGCGTCGTGCCGGTTCGTCGATCCGCACCACCGACAGGTGCAGCGACGGACGGTCGAGGCCGCCGCGCAGTACGAGCGTGCCGCCGGAGCCGGCATCGTTGCGTCCACCGAGGTCGCTGCTTCCGCCGACACCGAGTTGGGCGGCGATGTCGGCGACCACCCGGTCGTTGGCGGTCGCGGTCGTCGCCAGGACCGGGATATCGTCGCCGAGTTCGGCGACGAGGGTGCGGATGCGGCGGTAGTCGGGCCGGAAGTCGTGACCCCAGTCCGACACGCAGTGCGCCTCGTCGACGACCACCAGTCCGGCGTCGCGGGCGAGGGAGGGCAACACCTGGTCGCGGAAGTCGGGGTTGTTGAGGCGTTCGGGGCTGACGAGGAGGACGTCGACCTCGCCCGCCGCGATCCGCTCGTGGATCGCCGCCCATTCCGTCACGTTGCCGGAGTTGATGGTCGCGGCGTGGACGCCGGCCCGCTCGGCGGCCGCGACCTGGTTGCGCATCAGGGCGAGCAGCGGCGAGACGATCACCGTGGGGCCGCGGCCCTGCCGCCGCAGCAGCTTGGCGGAGATGAAGTAGACGGCCGACTTCCCCCAGCCCGTGCGCTGGACGACGAGGGCGCGGCGACGGTGCACCACGAGCGCCTCGATCGCGACCCATTGGTCGTCGCGGAGCCGGGCATCGGGGCCTGCCAGCTCGCGGAGAAGGTGCTCGGCATCGTCGCGCAACAGGTCGGTGGAGTTCGTCATGCTGCAATCGTGCCCGACGACGTTCCGTCACGGCGGCGGTGAACGGTTCTCCGGGGGCGGCGAACGGTACTGATGCGGCGGCGAACGGGGATACCGTAGAGATGGCGGCGGAGTGGCTCTCGCGAAAGGTGGTGGCACCCAGTGTCAGTCCGCGGGACGGAAATCATCATGTAAAATCTTGCGAAACAACAACTTTGGATTACATCGATCTTGGAGTGCGACTCGTGACACTCTGTGTCCAAATTGGTGACGGCGATCGCCGGTCCGGCCCGAGTGTGACGAGCGGATCATCCGCGCCGCTATGGTCGTCGTCATGTACGCAGCCCTTTCATCCCCCGCAGCGCCGTCTGTGGAGTCGGTCGTCGTGACCCCGGCCGAGGCTCGGGTACGTCATGAGACCTACCGCAAGAAGATCGTGTCGGCTCAGGACGCCGTCCAGTGGATCCGCCCCGGCGACACGGTCGCCATCAGCGGCTTCGCCAGCGCAGGTACCCCGAAGGCCGTGACCCCGGCCCTCGCCGAACACATCCGGCGCACGCGGGCGACCGGCGGCGACTTCCGGATCAATCTGCTCACCGGGGCGTCGGTGGCCTCCGACACCGAGCGCATGCTCGCCGATGTCGACGGAATCGCGCTGCGTATGCCGTACCAGGCAGAGCCCACCGCCCGCGGGCGGATCAACGAAGGCCGCATGGACTACGTCGACATCCACCTGTCGCACGTCGCCCAGCAGGTCTGGGAGGGCTACTACGGACACGTCGACGTTGCCGTCGTCGAGATCTCCGGCATCACGGAGACGGGCGAGCTGATCCCCGCCACGTCCATCGGCAACAACAAGACCTGGCTCGACGTCGCCGAGAAGGTGATCCTCGAGGTCAACTCGTGGATCCCCGCCGCCATGGACGGCGTGCACGACGTCTACTACGGCACCGCGCTTCCCCCGCACCGTCGTCCGATCGACCTCACCGACGTCGAGGACCGCATCGGCCAGCCCTACTTCCGGATCGATCCGGAACGCGTCGTCGCGGTCGTCGAGACCGACCGTCCCGACAGCGCCACCGCGCTCACGGCGCCCGACGCCACCAGCCGGGCCATCGCCGACCACGTCCTCGACTTCTTCGCGCACGAGGTCGCCGCGGGACGGCTGCCCGCCGACACGCTGCTTCCGCTGCAGTCGGGTGTCGGCAACGTCGCCAACGCCGTGCTCGCCGGTCTCGACAGCGGACCGTACCGGGGGCTGACGTGCTACTCGGAGGTCATCCAGGACGGCATGCTCGACCTCGTCAAGCACGGCACCGTCCGGTTCGCCTCGGCGACTGCCCTCGCACTGTCCGAAGCGGGGCTGAACGACTTCGTCGAGAACATCGACTTCTACCGCGACCACATCATGTTGCGGCCGCAGGAGATCAGCAACCACCCCGAGATCGTGCGCCGACTCGGCATCATCGCCATGAACGGCATGCTCGAGGCCGACGTCTACGGCAACGTCAACTCCACCCACGTGATGGGCACCCGCATCATGAACGGCATCGGTGGCTCCGGCGACTTCGCGCGCAACGGCTACCTGTCGATGTTCCTGAGCCCGTCGACGGCCCGCGACGGCGCGATCTCGTCGATCGTCCCGATGGTGCCGCACGTCGACCACACCGAGCACGACGTGCAGGTCATCGTGACCGAACAGGGTCTCGCCGATCTGCGCGCCCTGTCTCCCCGTCGTCGGTCGCGGGTCGTCGTGGAGCGCTGCGCGCATCCCGACTACCGCGCCGAACTGCTCGACTACATCGAGCGCGCAGAAGCCGCCCCCGGAGCAGGTCACACCCCGCACCTGCTCGGTGAGGCGTTCTCCTTCCACGAGCGCTACCAGCGCACGGGGACCATGCACGCGTCCTGATCGGCGCGGCGACGAACACGGTCGGCCCCGGCACCACACCACGGTGCCGGGGCCGACCTTCGTTCGTGGGTCGTAGTGAAGACGGCGGGGGCGAATCCCGCTCAGCGGATCGGCGCCGGATCGATCTGCTGCTGCGGGAGTGTGGTCGAGATCGTCGCTGTGATGTCCTGCAGCGGGGTCGGCCCGGATCCGTCGGGCACGGTCAAGGCCACGTAGACCGGCCGGTCGACGGCGAACCACGTGCTCGCCGGGATACCCTGCTCGGCTCCCGACACCTCGAACCACTGCACGTCGTCGATCACCTGCAGCGCCGCCGCCTGGTCGAACTGGTCGGGCCGGTCGAGACCGCAGCGCAGGACGACCTCCTCGCCGTCGTCCGACTGCCAGGCCGCCGCACCCACCGGTGCCGGATCGGCCAGTTCGGCGCGCGTGTAGTCGCCGAGCTCCTCCGGCAGCGCGTCGAGCAACTGCGAGCAGGATTCGGATTCTGCTTCCGGAGCAGGCACGGGACCGAGGCCGACAGGCGTGTTCACAGGTGACTGCGACACGATCACGGCCGCCACCACCACGCCGACCAGCAGAGCGACGGGCAGTGCGATCGCCGTGGCGATCAGAGCGGGACTGCGTCGCGTCCCGTCCGATCCGGGTGCCTCGGCGGGGGCGTCGTCGGAAGGTTCGCGATCGGAAGCAGAGGTGTCGTTCATCGTGTCCAGCATCCGGGCTCGGGGACAGGGGGCGGTAGCGTGATCGAACGTAGCAGGGCACGTGCCGGCTCTCTCCCACCGCCGACCGAGAAAGAGGCGACCGTCACCGTGACGAACCCGACCGGACCCACCGTCGCCGACATCGGCGAATTTCCCGTGATCGAACGGGCGGTGAGAGCACGGCGGCAACCCGACAGCACACTCGTCGGGCCGGGGCACGACGCAGCGGTCGTGACAGCCGCCGACGGGCGCATCGCGATCTCGACCGACATGCTCGTCGAAGGACGGCACTTCCGGTTCGACTGGTCCGCCCCGCAGGAGGTCGGACGCAAGGCCGTCGCCCAGAACGGAGCCGATGTCGCCGCGGTCGGCGCACGCCCCACCGCCTTCGTCGTCGGCCTCGGATGCCCACCCCACACACCCGTCGCCGTGCTCGACGGCATCTCGGCCGGCATCGGCGAAGCCGCCGAGGAGATCGGCGCCGGAGTCGTGGGAGGCGACCTCGTGCAGGCCGATCAGGTGATCGTCTCGGTCACCGTGCTCGGCGAACTCGACGGACGGCCACCACTGCTCCGCTCCACCGCCTGCCCCGGCGACGTCGTCGCCCTCGCCGGTCGCACCGGTCGCTCCGCGGCGGGTCTGGCCCTGCTGCTGGCCGGCAACCGGGACTTCCCCGAACTCGTCGCGGCGCATCGTGTGCCCACTCCGCCCTATGCAGCAGGTCCTGCAGCGGCCGCAGCCGGCGCCCACGCCTGCACCGACATCTCCGACGGTCTCGTCGCCGATCTCGGGCACATCTGCACGGCCTCGGAGGTCGCGATCGACCTCGACTCCGGTGCGCTCGCTCCCGACACGCAACTCCGCGAGGCCGGTCGGGTACTGGCGGCCGACCCGTGGGAATGGATCCTCACCGGCGGCGAGGATCATGCCCTCGCGGCCTGCTTCCCTCGCGAGGTCGTCCTGCCGGACGGATGGCGGCCGATCGGCGTGGTCCTGGAAGGCTCCGGCGTCACGGTCGACGGGCAGCGCCACGACGGATCCGGAGGCTGGGAGAGCTTCGCGGCGGGCGCTGGTCTCTAGGCCGCTCACTCCGGGTGGGGTTCGCTCGAGATAGGTTCTGCAGTCATGGCTGTCTACGCACTCGGCGAGCGTGTCCCCGATATCCATCCCGACGCGTGGGTTCATCCCGACGCGGTCGTGATCGGCAACGTCACCCTCGGTGCCGGTGCCTCCGTGTGGCCCTCGGCGGTGCTGCGCGGGGACTACGGCACGATCACCGTGGGGGAGAAGACCAACATCCAGGACGGCACGATCATCCACTGCACCGCGATCGAGGCCACCGTCATCGGCGCGCGGTGCGTCGTCGGGCACAACGCGCACATCGAGGGCTCCACGATCGGTGACGGCGCGCTGATCGGCTCGGGTTCGCTCGTCCTCAACGGATCGGTCATCGGTGCCGGCGCGCAGGTCGCCGCCGGCGCCCTGATCCCGCCGCGCTTCGAACTGCCGCCCCGCCGCATGGCGATGGGTATCCCCGCGAAGGTCCGCGAGGGCTACGAGATCCCCGAGAACAACTTCGACGCCAACGCCGAGATGTATGCGGCGAACGCCGCCTACTACCGGACCGCCCTCCGCCGCATCGACCAGGAGTGACAGGTGGCCGACACCGTCGACACACAGTCCGCGGCCGGGGGAGCGGACGAGCCCCGTTCCGGTCGGCCCCTGTCCGAACTCGTCGAGGCGGGTTGGGCGCGAGCACTCGAACCCGTCGCAGGTGACATCACCGCGATGGGGCAGTTCCTCCGCGCCGAACTCGCCGCGGGCCGCAGTTATCTGCCGTCCGGTCCGAACGTGCTGCGTGCCTTCACGCAGCCGTTCGAATCCGTCCGCGTCCTGATCGTCGGGCAGGATCCCTATCCCACTCCGGGTCACGCTGTGGGACTGAGCTTCTCGGTGGCTCCGGACGTCCGTCCCATCCCGCGCAGTCTCGCCAACATCTATCGCGAGTACACCGACGATCTCGGTCTGCCGCAGCCCTCCACGGGCGACCTGTCGCCGTGGACCGAGCACGGTGTCCTGTTGCTCAACCGGGTCCTCACCGTCGCGCCGGGCCAGCCGGCCTCGCACCGCGGCAAGGGCTGGGAGGCCGTCACCGAGCAGGCGATCCGCGCGCTGGTCGCGCGCGGTACCCCGCTCGTCGCGATCCTGTGGGGCCGCGACGCGGCGACCCTCGAACCCATGCTCGGCGGTGTGCCCACCGTGAAGTCGGCGCACCCGTCCCCGCTGTCGGCCTCACGCGGATTCTTCGGGTCGCGTCCGTTCAGCCGCTCGAACGCCCTGCTCGTCGAGCGGGGCGGCGAACCGGTGGACTGGCGACTGCCCTGACCACCGGTCCGCCGCCCGGATGTCAGGCGCGGGCCGAATCCCAGTCCGGGCGCCGCTTGGCGACGAAGGCGTCGACACCCTCGATACCCGTGGGCGTCGTCGCGGCGGCGGAGATCGAGGCGGCTTCGGCGTCGAGGTGGTCGGACAGCGATCGTCCGGCCGAGCCCGCCACGAGCGAGCGGATGGCGGCGTAGGACTGCGTGGGGCCGTGCGCGAGGGTTCGTGCGAGTCGCAACCCCTCGCTCTGGATCTCGCCGTCGGCGACGAGCCGGCTGAGCAGACCCAGGCGCACGGCTTCGTCGGCGCCGATCACGGTGTCGGTCATGATGATCTCCCGTGCCCGCGACGGGCCGACGATCCGCGGCAGGGTCCACGACATGCCGCCGTCGGGGGAGAAGCCGATCGACGGGTACGCGGCGCGCATCTTCGTGCCGGGGCCGGCGAGTGCGATGTCGGCGAGCAACGCCAGGCTCATGCCGGCGCCTGCGGCCCAGCCGTGCACGGCGGCGACGACCGGCACGGCCGCCTTCTCCAGTTCGCGCACGAAGTCGTGGAAGAGGTTCGCGATCTCGAGCAGGTGGGCGCCGCGGTCCTCGGCCGCGGCGAATCCGTGGACGTTGCCGCCCGCGCAGAAGTTCGCACCCTCACCGACGAGCAGCACGGCGCCGATCTCGGTGCCTGCCGCGCGCAGGGCCGCGATGCCCTGCTCCATCCCTGCGGGGGACAGGGAGGTGCCGTGTTCGGAGGTCGCCACGGCGATCCGCAGGACGCGGTCCTCCACACTCACCAGTGAACGGAGAGAGTCGCTGTCGGGGAAGGAAACTTGGTTCTCGGTCATTCCCGCACGATATCCGGCCGAGGGATCGAACGGCGAAGGCCCCCTGCGCAATCAGCGCAGGGGGCCTTCGCTACGACTCGACCGGGAATCAGCCGCGGACGACCTTGCCGGCCTTGAGGCAGGAGGTGCACACGTTCATCTTGCGGGTGTTGCCCGGTGCAACCTGAGCGCGCACGCTCTGGATGTTCGGGTTCCAGCGACGGTTGGTACGCCGGTGCGAGTGCGAGACCGACTTCCCGAAGCCGGGGCCCTTGGCGCATACGTCGCAGACGGCAGCCATGTCGCGAACTCCTTGTGTCTAGTGGATAGATCTTCTGTCTGTTGTTTCGCCTTGCGAACACGGGGAACGAGCCGCCCGTGCGAGGCAACCCGGCAAGCTTAGCGAACTCGAGGGCGGTTGGCCAAACCGGACGGTGCGCCGGGTCGCGGCTAACCTGTTCGCCAGGGCTCGGCACCGTGCGCAACGGTACCGATCGTAGAGGTGGACGATGCCCGTAGGACGAGGCGAAGGGGGTGGAATCGTTGCTCGGAGCCGAGGACACGGTGGACGGGCGGGCGCTGCGCCGGTGGGTCGAGTTCGGTGTGGAAGCGCTCGAACAGCGCCGAGCGGAGATCAACTCGCTCAACGTCTTCCCGGTGCCCGACGGGGACACCGGAAACAATCTGCTGATCACCCTGCAGGCCGCGGCGGCCCGGATCGGCGGGCCCGTGGACGGCGCGCTCACCGCATCCGACGTCGCCGAAGGGCTCGCGCGCGGCGCCTTCGCCGGGGCACGGGGCAACTCCGGGATCATCCTGGCGCAGGCACTGCGCGGTCTCGCCGACGCGATCGCGGGACTGACGACGATCGGCGCCCGGGACCTTGCCGCCGCCTTCTCCAACGCCGCGACGCTTGTGACCGGAGCGCTCAGTGCACCCGCGAAGGGCACCATCGTCAGCGTCCTCGAAGCTGCGGCCGACGGCGCGACCCGCGTCGCCTCGGAGACGGATGCGACCGTGTGCGATGTCGCCGTCGCGAGTGCCGATGCCGCCGCCGACGCGCTGCAGCGCACCACCACTCAGCTCGACGTCCTCGCCGAGGCCGGGGTCGTCGACGCCGGCGGCCTCGGCCTGCTCGTGCTGCTCGACTGCCTGGTGGAGGTCGCGACCGGAACACGTCCCGATCGCCGGATGGTGCTCGCCGGAGCCTCGCGGCCCGTGGTCGAACCCGAGATCGTCGACGAACGTCACGACAGCGACCATCAGGAATACGAGGTGATGTATCTCGTCGGGAACTCCGACGACGCGCGCATGCACGCCCTGCGGTCGTCTCTCGACGCGCTCGGCGACTCGGTCGCGATCGTCGCCGGGGGATCGGGGTGCTGGTCCGTGCACGTGCACTGCTGCGATCCCGGAGCCGCCGTGGAGGCCGGTCTCGCGGCGGGTTCGCTGAGCCGCATCGACATCACGTGCTTCGCGCTCGAGTCCGCGCGTCGCGGGTGCGGCGACGGCGCTGTGGCGCTCGGCACGGCTCCCGCCCCGGTCCGTGCCGAGCCGGCGGAGGAGCAGTCCCGGGCGGTCCTCGCAGTGGTGGGCGGCGAGGGCGCGGCCGAACTGTTCGAGGCGGAGGGTGCCCGGGTGCTGCGGGCCGAGGAGATCTCGGCCCCGGACGAACTGCTCGAGGCGATCCGGGAACTGCCGAGCCGGGACGTCCTCGTGCTGCCCAACGGTGCGCTCTCCGCGCAGGACGTCGTCGCCGTGGGCGCCCGGGCGCGGCGGGACGACCGCGACGTGATGTTCCTGCCGTCCTCCTCCGTGGTCCAGGGACTGGCCTCGTTGGCCGTGCACGATCCGATGCGCGCCACCGTCGACGACGCCTTCGCGATGTCGGAGGCGGCGTCGTGCGTGCGCTGGGGATCGCTGCGGTACGCGAACGAACGTGCGCTGACCTGGGTCGGAACGTGCGAGCCCGGCGACAGTCTCGGACTGGCCGGCCATGATGTCGTAGTGATCGAGCATGATCTGGTGACAGCGGGAGCGTCGTTGCTCGACAGGATTCTCGCCGCGGGCGGCGAGCTCGTGACGATGCTGGTCGGCGCCGACGCCCCCGACGGACTCGTCGAGCAACTGGCCGCTCACCTCGATCGCCGTCACCCGGAGATCGACGTGGTGGTCTACCAGGGCGGTCAGCGCAGCGACCTGCTGCAGCTCGGCGTCGAGTAGCCGGTGCGCCGCGAGGCCACCGCAGGAGTAGCGGAAGGGACGGCAGTGGCGACACTCGCGGACCGGCTCGATCATGTCCTCGGCCGCAAGACGGCGGACGCCTTGCACGACGCGTTCGGGATGACCACCGTCGAGGATCTGTTGCGGCACTATCCGCACCGCTACGCCACCCAGGGTGCCGAGCTCGGCGAGAGTCGGCCCGCGGAGGGCCAGCACATCACGATCATCGCGCGGGTCGAGTCGGCGCAGGAGGTGCCGATGAAGTCCCGCGCCGGCAAGCGCCTCGCGGTGCGGTTGCGCTCCGATCGCCACAGCATCGACGTCACCTTCTTCAACCCGCACCGGGTCAAGCACAACATCAAGCCCGGCGTGCGCGCGATGTTCTCGGGCACCGTGAAGTACTTCCGCGACAAGTGGAGCCTGACCCATCCGAGCTATCTCGTGCTGCCCGAGCCGCGCGACGCCGAGGATCTGGTCTCGGCGACCCCCGCACGGGTGCGGGGCGCCGGCGCCCTGGCGGGTCTCGCCCGCACCGCGCAGGACGGGTCGGGGGTCGATATGTCGGTCTTCGACCGCGCGCTGATCCCGATGTACCGCGCGACTCGCGAGGTCGAGTCGTGGACCGTCATGCGCTGCGTGCGGCAGGTGCTCGACCAGCTCGATCACGTCGACGATCCGCTGCCCGAGTGGGTGCGCGACGAGCACGGCTTCGTGGGCCTCGACGAGGCGCTCCGCTCGATCCACCTGCCCGACACGAAGCAGGAGATCGACCGGGCACGCGACCGCCTGCGGTTCGACGAGGCCGCCGCGGTGCAGCTCGTGCTCGCCGGACGCCGGCACGACGTCGAGGTGCGGTCGGCGCCGTCCTGCCCGCGTCGCGAGGGCGGAATCGCCGACGAGTTCGACCGGCGGCTGCCCTTCGAGCTGACGGCCGGGCAGCTCTCGGTGGCCGACGAGATCGCGGCCGATCTCGCACGCGAACACCCCATGAACCGGCTGCTCCAGGGCGAGGTCGGCTCGGGCAAGACCATCGTGGCGCTGCGGGCGATGCTGCAGGTGATCGACTCCGGTCGGCAGTGCGCGCTGCTCGCACCCACCGAGGTGCTCGCGGCGCAGCACGCGCGCTCGCTCACGAAGATGCTGGGCGATCTCGCCGCGGCGGGCGAACTCGGCGCCCACGAACTCGCGACCCGCGTGACTCTGCTGACCGGCTCGATGGGGGTCGCACGCAAGCGGGCCGCGCTCAACGAGACGGTGACGGGCGATGCCGGGATCGTCATCGGCACGCACGCGCTGATCGAGGACACGGTGCAGTTCTTCGACCTCGGTCTCGTGGTGATCGACGAGCAGCATCGTTTCGGTGTCGACCAACGCGACGCACTGCGGTCGCGAGGTCGCGACGGCGCGTCCCCGCACGTGCTGGTGATGACCGCGACGCCGATCCCGCGCACCATCGCGATGACGGTGCTCGGCGACCTCGAGGTCTCGACGTTGCGCGAACTCCCTCGAGGACGGTCGCCGATCGTCAGCCGCGTGGTCCCGGCGAAGGTGCATCCTAAGTGGGTCGACCGCGCGTGGGAGCGCATCCGCGAGGAGGTCGCCGACGGACGGCAGGCCTACGTGGTGTGTTCCCGCATCGGCGACGGCGATTCCGACGACGACGCGCTCTTCGATCCGGACGGGCCCGAGCCGTCGGGATCGACGAAGGGCAAGCAGGCCCCGCCCGAGACCGTCTCGGTGCTCGAGCAGTTCGAGTTCCTCACCTCCGGTCCGCTGCGCGACCTGAGGGTGGGGCTGCTGCACGGCCGCCTCCCCGGCGACGAGAAGGACGCGGTGATGCAGGCCTTCAACGCCGCGGAGCTCGACGTGCTCGTGTGCACGACCGTCGTCGAGGTCGGTGTCGACGTGCCGAACGCGACCGTGATGGTGATCGTCGATGCCGACCGGTTCGGTGTCAGCCAGCTGCACCAGCTGCGCGGTCGCGTCGGTCGTGGCGGCCATCAGGGCCTGTGCCTGCTCGTGACCGACGCGAAGCCCGCGACCCCGACGATGATGCGGCTCGAGGCCGTGGCCGGCACCACCGACGGTTTCGAGCTCGCCCAGCTCGATCTGCAGTTGCGCCGCGAGGGCGATGTCCTCGGTGTCGCCCAGTCCGGCACCGTGTCGACGCTGCGGTTGCTCTCGCTCGTCGACGACGCCGACGTCATCGAGGCAGCCCGCGACTTCTCCCGGACGGTGACGGAGAAGGATCCCGGCCTCGAACACCACCCGGGGCTCGCGAGCATGGTGCGGGCCGCGCTCGACGCCGAACGCGTGGCGTATCTCGACAAGTCGTGAGTTACGTTCCGTACACCGTGCCCCAGAGCCCGCGGTGAGGTTTCGGTGGCCGTGCCCGGCATGTTGACGCCGTGTTACGACAGGGCCGACTGCATCGTTCCAGTCGTGCCATCCGGACGCCTTGTCCCACGATGTGGAACGCGCGTCGAAGGCGGCATGTTACGTCGCGGTACCGTCGACCAATGTTCTCGAAAGTGCTTGTCGCCAACCGTGGCGAGATCGCGATCCGCGCGTTCCGTGCCGCCTACGAACTGGGTGCCGGGACGGTCGCGGTGTTCCCGTACGAAGACCGGAACTCCCTGCACCGGTTGAAGGCCGACGAGGCCTATCAGATCGGTGAGGAGGGGCACCCGGTCCGCGCATACCTGTCGGTCGAGAAGATCGTCGAAGCGGCCGTGTCGGCCGGTGCCGACGCGATCTATCCCGGCTACGGCTTCCTCTCCGAGAATCCGGACCTCGCCGCGGCGTGCGCCGAAGCCGGCATCACCTTCGTCGGTCCGTCGGCGGAGATCCTCGAGCTGACGGGCAACAAGGCTCGCGCGATCGCCTCGGCGAAGGCCGCCGGCCTCCCGGTGCTGGCGTCGTCGGAGCCGTCGTCGGACGTCGACGAACTGGTCGCCGCCTCGGAGACGATGAACTTCCCGGTCTTCGTCAAGGCTGTCGCCGGTGGCGGCGGACGCGGCATGCGCCGGGTCGCCGAACCCTCCCAGCTGCGCGAGGCCATCGAAGCCGCCTCCCGCGAGGCAGACGCCGCCTTCGGCGATCCCACCGTCTTCCTGGAACAGGCCGTGGTCAACCCGCGGCACATCGAGGTGCAGATCCTCGCCGACAAGCACGGCAACGTCATCCACCTGTACGAGCGCGACTGCTCGGTGCAGCGCCGCCACCAGAAGGTCATCGAGCTCGCCCCTGCCCCGAATCTCGATCCCGAGCTGCGCGACCGTATCTGCGCCGACGCCGTCGCCTTCGCCAAGGAGATCGGCTACCAGTGCGCAGGAACCGTCGAGTTCCTCGTCGACGAACGCGGCAACCACGTGTTCATCGAGATGAACCCGCGTATCCAGGTCGAGCACACGGTCACCGAGGAGATCACCGACGTCGACCTCGTGCAGTCCCAGCTGCGCATCGCCGCGGGCGAGTCGCTCGAGGAACTGGGCCTGTCGCAGGACAGCATCACCATCCGCGGCGCGGCGCTGCAGTGCCGCATCACGACCGAGGACCCGGCCAACGGATTCCGTCCGGACACCGGCCGCATCACCGGCTACCGCACCCCGGGCGGTGCCGGCATCCGTCTCGACGGCGGCACCTCGGTCGGCGCAGAGATCTCCGCCCACTTCGACTCGATGCTCGTCAAGCTCACCTGCCGCGGCCGCAACTTCGAGACCGCCGTCGCCCGCGCGCGCCGCGCGGTCGCCGAGTTCCGCATCCGCGGTGTCGCCACGAACATCCCGTTCCTCCAAGCTGTGCTCGACGACGAGGACTTCCGCGGCGGCAACGTCAACACCTCGTTCATCGAGGAGCGCCCCCACCTGCTGACGCTGCGCTCGTCCGCCGACCGCGGCACCAAGATCCTGCGGTACCTCGCCGACGTGACGGTGAACAAGCCGCACGGCGAGCGCACCACGACGGTCTACCCGCACGACAAGCTGCCCGCGATCGATCTGAACGCCGAGCCGCCGGCCGGTTCGCGTCAGCGTCTGCTCGAGCTCGGCCCCGAGGGCTTCGCCCGTGCGCTGCGTGAGCAGAAGGCGATCGGCGTCACCGACACCACCTTCCGCGACGCCCACCAGTCGCTGCTCGCGACCCGCGTGCGCAGCAAGGACCTGCTGACCGTGGCCGGGCACGTGGCCCGGATGACGCCGCAGCTGCTGTCGATCGAGGCGTGGGGCGGCGCGACCTACGACGTCGCACTGCGCTTCCTGCACGAGGATCCGTGGGAGCGGCTCGCGGCGCTGCGCGAGGCGATCCCGAACATCAACCTGCAGATGCTGCTGCGCGGACGCAACACCGTCGGCTACACCCCCTACCCGGAGGCCGTCACCCGCGCCTTCGTGCAGGAGGCCGCCGACACCGGCATCGACATCTTCCGCATCTTCGACGCGCTGAACAACGTCGACCAGATGCGTCCGGCGATCGACGCCGTCCGCGAGACCGGCACCACCCTCGCCGAGGTCGCGATGTCCTACACCGGCGACCTGTCGAACCCGAACGAGACGATCTACACGCTCGACTACTACCTACGTCTGGCCGAGGAGATCGTCGAGGCCGGTGCGCACGTCCTGGCCATCAAGGACATGGCGGGTCTGCTGCGCGCCCCGGCTGCCGCGACGCTCGTGTCGGCGCTGCGCAGCAACTTCGATCTGCCGGTGCACGTGCACACGCACGACACCCCGGGCGGTCAGCTCGCCACCTACCTCGCGGCCTGGCACGCCGGTGCCGACGCCGTCGACGGTGCGTCCGCGGCGCTGGCCGGTACGACGAGCCAGCCCGCCCTGTCGGCGATCGTCGCCGCCGCGGCGAACAGCGAGTTCGACACCGGTCTCGACCTGCAGGCCGTGTGCGATCTCGAGCCGTACTGGGAGGCGCTGCGCAAGGTGTACGCACCGTTCGAGTCGGGCCTGCCCGCACCGACCGGCCGCGTCTACACCCACGAGATCCCCGGCGGTCAGCTGTCGAATCTGCGCCAGCAGGCCATCGCGCTGGGCCTCGGCGACCGCTTCGAGGAGGTCGAGGCCGCCTACGCCGGCGCCGACCGCCTCCTGGGCCGCCTGATCAAGGTCACGCCGTCGAGCAAGGTCGTCGGCGACCTCGCGCTGCACCTCGTGGGCGCGGGCGTCTCGGTCGACGACTTCGCCGCCGAGCCCGGCAAGTACGACATCCCCGATTCGGTGATCGGCTTCCTGCGCGGCGATCTCGGAACCCCGGCCGGCGGCTGGCCCGAGCCCTTCCGCAGCAAGGCGCTGTCGGGCCGCGCCGAGCCCAAGCCGGTCACCCCGCTCGCGCCGGAGGAGGAGAAGGCCCTCGGCGGTTCGTCCGACGAGCGTCGCCGCATGCTCAACCGCCTGCTCTTCCCGGGCCCCGCGAAGGAGTTCGAGCAGCACCGCGAGACCTACGGCGACACCACCGAGCTGTCGGCCAACCAGTTCTTCTACGGTCTGCGTCACGGCGACGAGCACCGGGTGCGCCTGGACAAGGGTGTCGAACTGCTCATCGGCCTCGAGGCGATTTCCGATGCCGACGAGAAGGGCTACCGCACGGTCATGTGCATCCTCAACGGGCAGCTGCGCCCGGTGTCGGTGCGCGACCGCTCGGTGGCTGCGGAGATCCCTGCCGCAGAGAAGGCCGACCGCAACCATCCCGGTCACGTCGCGGCGCCCTTCGCCGGCATGGTCACCCTCGTCGTGTCCGAGGGCGAGAGCGTCTCGGCCGGCGACACCGTCGCCACGATCGAGGCCATGAAGATGGAGGCCGCGATCACCGCGCCGCGCGGTGGACGCATCACGCGCGTCGCGATCGGGCCGGTGCAACAGGTCGAAGGTGGCGACCTGCTCGTCGAGGTGTCCACGGGAGACAGCGCCGAGTGACACGGATCGTCGCCGGCCGGGCCGGGGGGCGGCGCCTGAAGGTGCCGCCCCGCGGGACCCGGCCCACTTCCGAACGGGTGCGCGAAGCCCTGTTCAGTTCGCTCGACGCACGCATGGACATCGACGGGGCCGCCGTCCTCGACCTCTACGCGGGGTCGGGGGCGCTCGGTCTCGAGGCGCTGTCCCGCGGCGCCGAGCACGCAATGCTCGTCGAGTCCGACGCGAAGGCGGCGGGCGTGATCCGCGAGAACATCGCGACGGTCGGACTGTCCGGTGCGGTGCTGCGCACCGCACCGGTATCCGCTGTACTCGCGGGCACCCCGGACCGCGTCTACGACCTCGTCCTGGCCGACCCGCCCTACGCCGTGACCGAGGAGGCCGTCACCGGCATGCTCGAGACGCTCGTGTCCGGAGGCTGGGTAGAGGACGGCTCGATCGTCGTGGTCGAACGGTCGTCGCGATCACCGGAAACGGTGTGGCCGCAGGGATTCGAGGTCGGCAGGTCGAAGCGCTACGGCGAGACGAGAGTGGAGATCGCCACCTGCTACGGTGCTGGGTCATGAGCCGCGCGGTCTGCCCAGGATCCTTCGACCCGGTCACCAACGGACACCTCGACGTCATCGGCAGGGTCTCGGCCCAGTTCGACGAGGTCGTCGTGACCGTCACGATCAATCCCAACAAGCAGGGGATGTTCACGATCGACGAACGCCTCGAGATGCTCACCGAGGCCACGTCGCACCTGTCGAACGTCACGGTCGACGCCTGGCAGGGCCTGCTCGTCGATTACGCCCGGGAGCGGGGGATCACCGCGATCGTCAAGGGTCTGCGCGGCGCCAACGACTTCGACTACGAGCTGCAGATGGCGCAGATGAACCACAAGCTCACCGGCGTCGACACGCTGTTCGTCGCCACCAACCCGGTCTACAGCTACCTGTCGAGCTCGCTCGTCAAGGAGGTCGCGACCTACGGTGGCGACGTCTCCGAGATGCTGCCGGGCTCCGTGCACGATCGTCTGCTCGCGCGCCTGGCCGAGCGGGCCGCCGCGAAATAGACCGCACCCTCCCGCACGGCCTGTGACGGCCGTATCCCGACACACCGAGCGCAGGGCACACGAGCGTGCCCTGCGCTGCGGCAGACTGGACGGCGGCGCGACCGCACCGGTCGTGTCGAGCGAGTGATTGGGGTTGGGCGTGTACCGGGTATTCGAGGCACTCGACGAGCTGGTCGCAATCGTCGAAGAGGCACGTAGCGTTCCGATGACGGCGAGCTGCGTGGTACCGCGCGGCGATGTCCTCGAACTGCTCGACGACGTGCGCGACGCGCTGCCGCCCGAACTCGACGATGCACAGGACGTCCTCGATCACCGCGACAAGCTGATCAACGATGCGCGGGCCCAGGCCGACAAGACCGTCGGGGACGCCGACGAGGAGGCGCGCACCCTCCTCGAGGACGCGCGCGCCGACGCCGACCGGATGCTCGCGGACGCGAAGGCCCAGGCGGACCGCATGGTCAAGGAGGCCCGCGCCCACGCCGAGGAACTCGTGCGCGATGCGCAGGCCGAGGCCGACGATCTCGTGGCCGAGGGCAACAAGCAGTACGAGAGCGTGACCGGGCGTGCCCGCATCGAGGCCGACCGCCTGGTCGAGTCCGGGCAGGCGTCCTACGAGCGTTCCGTGGCCGAGGGTGAGGCCGAGAAGGCACGCCTGGTGTCGCAGACCGAGGTCGTGCAGGCCGCACACGCCGAGTCGGCGCGAGTCATCGATTCGGCCCACGCCGAGTCCGACCGTCTCCGGACCGAGTGCGACGAGTACATCGACGGCAAGCTGGCGGAGTTCGAGGAACTGCTCGGCACCACGCTGCGGTCCGTCGGCCGCGGCCGGCAGCAGCTGCGGCTGTCGGGTGCTCCCGACTTCGCGGAGGCCGACCACCGGGCGAGCCGTCGCCGCTGACCCGCGGGATTTTCGCTCCTGCCGCCCATCGCGTATCATGGAGCGGTTGCCCTATCACGACCGAGTCGTGTCCTGCGTCGTCCGAAGAAGGTGAGTTCCCCGTGTCCACCCGTGATTCCAGCACGTCCCGTTCCGGCCGGGACTCCGGGCTGGTGTTCGACACGCTCTCCCTGGGCCGTCGGCCCGGTTCGATGCGTACGGTCGAGCGGAAGGTGCCGTCACCCTCGCGCATCGGGCTCGATCTGATCGCGATCGAGGAAGGCTCCGAGATCGATCTCGATCTCCGCCTGGAGTCGGTGTCCGAGGGCGTCCTGGTCACCGGTAGTGTTCGTGCCGACGCCGTCGGTGAGTGCTCTCGGTGCCTCGAGTCGTTCACCGAGCCGGTGGACGTGTACCTCACCGAGCTGTTCGCCTACCCGAACAGCGTTACGGAGCAGACCACCGAGGACGACGAGGTGTACCGCGTCGAGAACGATCTGATCGATCTCGAACCGGTCCTCGTGAACGCGGTGGGTCTGGAACTTCCGCTGCAGCCGTTGTGTAGTGACGACTGTGCGGGATTGTGCCCCGAATGCGGCATTCGCCTGGCGATTGCAGAATCCGGGCACCGTCATGAGACAATGGATCCTCGCTGGGCTGGGTTGGCAGCCAAGTTCGGCGCGGGCTCCGAAGAACCCAGCAGTCAAATCGACAGCTCGAACAACGAGGAGAAGTAGACGTGGCCGTCCCCAAGCGCAGAATGTCGCGTTCCAACACCCGGTCGCGGCGCAGCCAGTGGAACACCACTGCGCCGACGCTCGTCACCTGCCCGAACCGGGGTTGCGGAGAGAAGAAGCTGCCCCACGTGGCGTGCCCGTCGTGCGGCACCTACAACGGCCGTCAGGTGACCGCGCCCGTCTAATCGGTATTCACGTGACGAGCAAGTCCTCCGAAACAGCTACCGAGGGCGGCGAAGAGAGCCACGAGTCTCTCCTCGCCGCCCTCGGCGTGCCTCTGGACGCAGAACTGCTGTCCTTGGCGCTCACCCACCGCTCGTACGCCTACGAGAACGGCGGGTTGCCCACCAACGAACGTCTCGAGTTCCTCGGCGATGCCGTCCTCGGGCTCGCGGTGACCGAAAAGCTCTACCTCACCCACCCGGACAAGTCCGAGGGCGAACTCGCCAAGATCCGCGCGAGCGTCGTCAACATGCACGCGCTCGCCGAGGTGGCGCGCGGCCTCGGAGAAGGTGGGCTCGGAGTGCACCTCCTGCTCGGTAAGGGCGAGGAGCTGACGGGCGGACGCGACAAGGCCAGCATCCTGGCCGACGGAATGGAATCGCTTCTCGGCGCCGTCCATCTCGCCCACGGCATCGACGTCGCGCGCGAAGTGGTCCTGCGCCTGTTCGCCGCACTGCTCGAACGCGGCCCCCGCCTCGGTGCCGGTCTGGACTGGAAGACGAGTCTGCAGGAACTCACCGCCGAACGCGGTCTCGGTGTTCCCGCCTACGAGATCACCGCCACGGGTCCCGACCACGACAAGGAATTCACCGCCACCGCCCTCATCGGTGGCAATCCCTATGGCACCGGTGTCGGACGTACCAAGAAGGAAGCCGAGCAGAAGGCCGCGTCGGCCGCGTGGAACGCGCTGACCGAGGGCACTGCTGCCGAAGCCGGTGATGTCGGGGCTTCCGATCAGCAGTCCGGATCCGCCGAGACGCCCACCGAGAGCAACTGACCGCAGGTGCCCGAACTTCCCGAGGTCGAGGTGGTCCGTCGCGGACTCGACGCGCACGTCGTCGGCGCGACGGTGGACTCGGTACAGGTGCTGCATCCGCGTGCCGTCCGCCGGCACGAGCCCGGTCCGCGCGATCTCGCACTGCAGGTGACCGGTCAGAAGGTCGCCTCGGTCGAGCGTCGCGGCAAGTACATGTGGCTCGTGCTCGAACCGGCCGATCTGGCGCTCGTGGTGCACCTGGGGATGAGCGGGCAGATGCTCGTGCAGCCTCCGACCGTGCCGGACGAGAAGCATCTGCGTATCCGCGCCGTCCTCGACAACGGTGCCGATCTGCGTTTCGTCGACCAGCGCACCTTCGGAGGCTGGGCCCTGGCTCCGCTCGTCGAGGTGGACGGTGATCATCTGCCGCTGCCGGTCGCGCACATCGCCCGCGACCCGATGGATTCCCGGTTCGACCCGGACGCGGTCGTGGCCGTGCTGCGCACCAAGCACACCGAGATCAAGCGTGCGCTGCTCGACCAGACCATCGTCTCCGGCATCGGCAACATCTACGCCGACGAAGCGCTGTGGCGCGCAAGGATTCACGGCAACCGGCCGACCGACGCGCTGTCGCGTCCGAAGCTCCGGTCGGCTCTCGATGCGGCTACCGAGGTGATGGCGGAGGCTCTCGGGCAGGGCGGTACGTCGTTCGACGCCCTGTACGTCAACGTCAACGGGGAGTCCGGTTACTTCGAGCGTTCCCTGAACGTCTACGGGCGCGAGAACGAGCCGTGCCGACGCTGCGGCGCGCCGATCCGCCGCGAGAAGTTCATGAACCGCTCGTCGTACAGCTGCCCGAAGTGTCAGCCACGACCGCGAACGACCCGGTAGCGCAGGCGCATACCGGGCCGTTCGGAACGTGGTGGTTCAGATGTCGAAGAAGACCGTCTCGGCGCCACCGTCCGGGGTGTCCTGCAGCCGGATGTCGATCGTGTAGACGGTGCGTCCGTCGCGCTCGGAACGCGACGCGATCAGGGTGTTGCGCCGCACCTCCCATTCGATGCCCTTCAGGACGGGATCGTCGGCGTTGAGCTCGGCCTCGTCCTCGAAGTAGACCCGCGTGTGCAGGCCGAGGTTGATGCCGCGCGCGAAGATCACGAGCAGGATGTGGGGTGCCGAGACGGAGCCGTCGGGGTTGGTGACGGCGCCGGGCTTGATCGTCTCGATCGTGAACACGCCGGTCTCGAAGTCGCCGCCGGTGCGTCCCCAGCCGCGGAAGTTCGGATCGAGGTCCTTGTCCTGTGCGTCGTCGGGATGTGCGTACCGGCCGTGGGCGTTTGCCTGCCAGCTCTCGAGCAGGGCGTCGCGCACCGGGGTGCCGGTGCCGTCGATGACACGGCCCTCCAACACGATTCGCTCGCCCTCGGTCTCGTCGGTGACGAGGACGTTGCCGAAGTTGTTGTCGAAGATGTCGAAGCCGGCCTGCTGCGGCGCGAGCCCGATGTGGACGTACGGGCCGCCGGTCTGCGAGGGCGTCTCCGGGAAACGTGTGACCATCGCGCGGGGGAGCAGCGGGGGCACGGGCCGGTAGGGATCGGTGGGCAGGCTCATCGCGGGGCTCCCGGGAGGTCGGTGTTCTCGAAGAAAGTGGCGCGGCGACCGCGCAGGGTGATGTCCCAGCGGTAGGCACGGGCGTCGAACGGAGCGTTGGAGGCGGGATCCTCCTGGGCGATCAGACTGCGGAGCTGATCCACGGTCGGGATCGTCCGCGCGATCGGGCACTTCTCGATGAGCGGATCGCCCTCGAAGTACAGCTGGGTGATCAGGCGCTGCGCCCACCCGCGGCCGAGGATCGATACGTGGATGTGCGCCGGGCGCCAGGCGTTGCGGCTGTTGCCCCACGGATATGCGCCGGGTTTGATCGTCCGGAACTGGTAGTAGCCGTTCGCGTCCGTGAGCATCCGCCCGCAACCGCCGAAGTTCGGATCGATGGGAGCGAGATAGGTGTCCTTCTTGTGGCGGTACCGGCCACCGGCGTTGGCCTGCCACACCTCGACGAGTGCGCCCTCGACCGGATTGCCGAACTCGTCCTTGACGAAGCCGTGGACGATGATGCGCTCACCGATCGGCAGGCCGTCCTTCGAGAAGTTCAGGATCAGATCGTTGTCGAGGGCGCCGAGCTCGTCGCTGCGGAAGACGGGTCCGGTGATCTCCGACAGGGTCGGCTTCGGCGTGATGAGCGCGTTGCGCGGTGCGCGCAGCACCGATGTGCGGTAGCCGGGGGTGAGCGCGGGTGGGTGCAGCGTGTGGTCGCGCTCGACGTACTCGCCGGTGGACATGCGATCTCCGATCTCTGAGCTGTGGACACCACCATAAGATGAAGAAAAACTCATGTAAATTGACAAAACAGCAGTTGATTCATAACTTCCAGTAATGCAATCCCAGTTCGGTCCGTCTTCGTCCCTCCCGGAGCAGGCGCGACGCATCCGCCTCCGGCACCTGAGATGTTTCGTCACCGTCGCGCGCGAAGGTCAGGTCGGGCGGGCCGCCGAACTGTTGCAGCTGAGTCAGCCGGCCGTCACGAAGACCCTCAACGAGCTCGAGGTGCTCGCCGGAGCGAAACTCCTCGACCGCGGCCGACACGGTGCGCGCCTCACCGCGGCGGGTCACCGCTTCCTGCGATACGCGCAGGACGCCACCACCTCACTGGACGCAGCGGTGGCCGCACTGGCAGGAGCGGCCGAACCCGCCCGCGAACCGCTGCGGATCGGGGCCCTGCCCACCGTGGCCGGGTCCGTACTCCCCGAAGCCTTGGCGGAGCTGCGCCGCATGCGCGCGGATCTGGACATCCGGATCCGCACCGACCCCAATGCCGTCCTGCTGTCGACGCTCGCCGCCGGCGCCCTCGACGTCGTCCTCGGGCGCATGGCCGAACCGTCCCGGATGGTCGGGCTGTCGTTCGAGCTCCTGTACGCCGAGACGTTGATCCTCGTCGTCCGGCCCGGCCACCCCCTCGCCGAGCGTTCCGTCTCCGTCGCCGACACGCTCGAACACCCCCTGGTGGTCGCGACCGGCGGAACCGTGCCGCGCCACGCGACCGAGGCGTTGTTCGAACGTCACGGCCTGCGACTGCCGGTCGGGCTGATCGAGACACTCGACCTCGCCGTGGCACGCGGGGTGGTCCGGCGCAGCGACGCCGTGTGGATCACCACTGAACGCGCGGCCCGGGACGACCTCGCCGACGGCGTGGTCCGGCGCCTGGACGTGCCCACCGCGGGCACCGTCGAACCGGTCGGAGTGCTGCGACGCAGTGCCGACGCGTCGTCCGCCGCGGTCGAGGACTTCGTGACCATCCTGCGCGACATCCCGGTCGACGGGACATGGCAGGATTTCCCCCATGGCTGACCAGACTTCCGACCTTCCCGCCACCGAGCTGTGGGTCGAGCGCACCGGCACGCGCCGCTACACCGGCCGCAGCTCCCGCGGCGCCGAGGTGCTCATCGGCTCGGAGAGCGTCGAGGGCGTCTTCACCCCGGGCGAGCTGCTCAAGATCGCGCTCGCCGCGTGCTCCGGCATGGCTTCGGACTTCCCGCTGTCCCGCCGGCTCGGCGACGACTACGACGCGACGATCCGCGTCTCCGGTGCCGCCGACCGCGAGAACGAGGTCTACCCGCACCTCGAGGAGGAGATGGTCCTCGACCTGTCGGAGCTCGACGCTGACGCACGGGACCGTCTCATCGCCCTCGTAGAACGGTCCGTCGACAAGGTGTGCACGGTGGGCCGCACCCTCAAGGCGGGCACCGAGGTCTCGCTGACGATCACCCCCGAGGACTGATCGATGAGCGCCCCCGCAGACGTCGAACGGCTCACGGCGTGGGTGCACGGCCGCGTCCAGGGGGTCGGTTTCCGCTGGTTCACGCGTGCCCGCGCACTCGAACTCGGGCTCGTCGGGCACGCGACGAATCATCCCGACGGTCGCGTGATGGTCGTCGCCGAAGGCCCCCGGTCCGCGCTCGAACAGCTCCTCGCGTGGTTGCGATCCGGCGACACCCCCGGTGAGGTGCGGCTCGTCGTCGAATCCTGGGATCCCGCGCGCGGCGACCTCACCGGCTTCGTCGAACGCTGACATCCGTCCTGTTTGTCCGTTCGTCTCGGACACCTCCTTCGTCGGCCCCGGAGCGCTGCGCCGGATCACTCCCGACGGCAGCGTGACCACCGTGCTACCCGAGGTGACCGGTCCGGGTGGCATCGTCGTCGAGGGTCCCACCGTGTACCTGAACGTAGGCAACACGACCGTCTCGAGGGTGCACCCGGCCTAGGAAAGCAGTCACAACCCGCCGGTAGAGTTCTCACCCATGTACCTCAAGAGTCTGACGTTGAAGGGCTTCAAGTCCTTCGCCTCGTCGACGACTCTGCGTTTCGAACCGGGCATCACCTGTGTGGTCGGACCCAACGGGTCCGGCAAGTCGAACGTCGTCGACGCGCTCACCTGGGTGATGGGGGAGCAAGGTGCCAAGGCCCTGCGCGGCGGCAAGATGCAGGACGTCATCTTCGCCGGAACCGCCGGCCGCCCGCCGCTCGGACGCGCCGAGGTCACGCTCACCATCGACAACTCCGACGGCGCGTTGCCCATCGAGTACTCCGAGGTCTCCGTCACCCGCCGCATGTTCCGCGACGGTGCGGGCGAATACGAGATCAACGGCAGTTCCTGCCGTCTCATGGACGTGCAGGAACTGCTGTCCGACTCCGGTATCGGCCGCGAGATGCACGTCATCGTCGGCCAGGGCCGCCTCGCCGCGATCCTCGAATCCCGCCCGGAGGACCGACGCGCGTTCATCGAGGAGGCCGCCGGCGTCCTCAAGCACCGCAAGCGCAAGGAAAAGGCGCTGCGCAAGCTCGACTCGATGCAGGCCAATCTTGCCCGTCTCACCGACCTCACCGCCGAACTGCGCCGTCAGCTCAAACCGCTCGGCCGGCAGGCCGAGGTTGCACGTCGCGCCCAGACCATCCAGGCCGACCTGCGCGACGCGCGGTTACGACTGGCCGCCGACGACCTCGTCACGCGTCGTGCCGAACTCGCCGGGCACGACGAGCAGGAAAAGATGGTCCGGGAGCGGCTCGACACCGTGCTCGCGGCGTTCGACGACGCGAACGCCGAACTCGCCCGTCACGAACAAGCCCTCGCGCAGCTCACGCCGGGCGCCGAAGCGGCGTCGCAGACCTGGTTCCGCCTGTCCGCCCTCGCCGAGCGTGTGTCGGCGACCGTGCGGGTCGCGCAGGAACGCGCCCGGCACCTGCACGCCGAACCCGAGGATCGCTCCGGTCAGGATCCCGACGAGATGGAAGCCCGCGCCGACCGGATCGCCGCCGAGGAAGCGGAACTGGTCGAGGCCGTCGAGATCGCGCACGGAGCCCTCGAGGCGGCTCGCGAGCAGCTCGCCGAGCAGGAGGAGGCCGCAGCGGCCGCCGAACGCGCACATCTGGCCGCGGTGCGTGCCGTCGCCGACCGGCGCGAGGGCCTCGCGCGTCTCGCCGGTCAGGTCGAGACGATGCGCACCCGCGCCGAGTCGATCGACGCGGAGATCGCGCGCCTGACCGTCGCCATCGAGGAGGCGCGGCTCCGCGGCGTCGCCGCGCAGGCCGAGTTCGAGACCGCTCAGGCACGCATCGACGATCTCGATGCCGGTGAGATCGACGCCGACGCGCAGCACGAACGAGCCCTGGAAGCGCAGCGGCTCGCCGACGAGCGGGTCACCGAACTCCACGAAGCAGAACGCGCTGCGGGCAAGGAGGTCGCCTCCCTCGGTGCCCGCATCGAGGCCCTGTCGATGGGCCTCGAACGCACCGACGGCGCCGCCTGGCTGATCGACACGCGGTCCGGCGACGGACTCGTGGGGCGCCTCGCCGACCGGCTCCGGGTGTCCCCGGGATACGAGGCGGCCGTCGCAGCAGCCTTCGGCGCCGCGGCCGATGCCCTCGAGGTGGAGTCGGCCGACGCCGCGATCTCGGCGGTCGCAGCGCTCGCCGACGCCGACCAGGGCCGGGTGGCGTTCGTCCTGCCCGGCGCAGCCGGCCCCACCGACGCCGGCGACCTGCCGACCGGTGCCCGATGGCTCCGCGAGGTCGTCGAGTGCCCCGCCGACCTGCGCGGAGGCGTCGACGGCCTGCTGGCCCGCACCGTCGTGGTCGACGACCTGCCCACCGCCCTCGGGGTCTGCGCCGCCCGGCCCGACCTGCGCGCCGTGACGCGTGGGGGAGACCTCGCCGGTGCGGGCTGGGTGGTCGGCGGCTCGCATCGCGCCCCGAGCACCCTCGAGATCCAGGCGGCGATCGACACTTCCCGTGCCGGTCTCGAACAGGCCGAACGCCGCTCCGAGGAACTGGCCGCAGCCCTCGCGGGCGCACTCGCGGAGCAGGCCGAACGCGCCGAACACGTCGAACAGACCCTCGCCGCGCTCAACGAGTCCGACGCGGCGATGTCGGCCGTCTACGAACAACTCGGCCGGCTCGGCCAGGCAGCGCGCACCGCCCACGCCGAATCCGGACGGCTCGCGGCCCAGCGCACCGAAGCGGAGAAGGAACGCGACGCGGCACGAGAGAAGCTGGTCGAACTCGAGGAGCGACTGCGTCTGGCCGAGGACGACTCGGCCGGCAGTAGCGACGGTGCCGGCACCGAACACACCGCCGCCGAACGGGAGATGGCCGCGGCCGCCCTCGCCGAGGTCCGGGCCGTCGAGGTCGAGGCGCGACTCGCGGCGCGCACGGCCGAGGAACGCGCCGAAGCGCTTCGGGGCAAGGCGGATTCGCTTCGTCGTGCCGCGCAGGCCGAGCGCGAGGCCCGTGCTCGTGCCGAACGTGCCCGCATCGCGCGTCGTCAGGCGGCGGCCGTCGCCGCTGCGGTGGCCGAATCAGGGCAGCGACTCGCCGAACAACTCGAGCTGGCCGTGGCGACGGCACTCGCACAGCGTGACGACCTGAACCGGCGCCGCGCCGAATGCGCCGAGCAACTCGAACGCGCCCGCGAACTCGTCCGCGAACTGTCGGCGCAGCGCGACCAGCTCACCGACGCGGTGCATCGCGACGAAGTGGCCCGGGCGCAGGCCTCGCTCCGGATCGAGCAGCTCGAGCAGACCATCCTCGAACAGCACGGCATCGCCCTCGACGACCTCGTGGCCGAGTACGGCCCCGACGTGCCGCTGCCGCCCACGCCGCTGGAGATGGCCGAGTACGAGCAGGCACGCGAACGCGGCGAACAGGTCGTCGCTCCGCAACCGATGCCCTACGACCGGGCCACCGAGGAGCGGCGGGCCAAGCGCGCCGAGAAGGATCTCGCGACGCTCGGGCGCGTCAACCCCCTCGCGTTGGAGGAGTTCGCGGCGCTCGAGGAGCGCTACAACTTCCTGTCGACCCAGCTCGAGGACGTCAAGAGCGCCCGCAAGGACCTGCTCGCTGTCGTCGAGGAGGTCGACGCGCGAATTCTGCAGGTGTTCACCGAGGCCTACGCCGACGTCGAGCGTGAGTTCGAACAGGTCTTCGCGAAGTTGTTCCCCGGTGGGGAGGGACGGCTCGTGCTCACCGACCCCAGCGACATGCTCACCACCGGCATCGAGGTCGAGGCCCGCCCGCCGGGCAAGAAGGTCAAGCGCCTGTCGCTGCTGTCGGGCGGCGAGAAGTCCCTGACCGCGGTGGCGATGCTGGTTGCGATCTTCCGGGCCCGCCCGTCACCCTTCTACGTGATGGACGAGGTCGAAGCCGCGCTCGACGACACCAACCTGCGACGATTGATCGGGCTGTTCGAGCAGCTGCGCGAGAAGTCCCAACTCATCGTCATCACGCATCAGAAGCCGACGATGGAGGTCGCCGACGCGCTGTACGGCGTGAGCATGCGGGGCGACGGCATCACCCGGGTCATCTCGCAGCGTCTGCGCGGACGCGAGATCGCGACACCGGTCCCCGAACCGGAGGAAGAGCTCCAAGCCTGACAGTATGGGTGCGTGAGTACCGGAGCCTGGATAGTCATCGCCGCCGCGCTGGCGGTCGTTCTCGTCGCGCTCGTCGTCGGTCTGACCCTCTACCGGCGGCGACAGGTGTCGCTGAAGGCGCCCGAGACCCCGCAGCTCGATTCCGCCGAGACCAAGGACCGCTCGGGCGGTTACAAGGCGCAGAGCGGATTCAGTTTCTCGCAGGGCACGGCCGCGCCACCGGCGCCGGCCCCCCGGCCTGCGCCGAAACCGGCACCGAAGCCTGCGGCGAAGCCGGAGCCTGCGCCCCGCACGGTGCCGCTGCCGGAGGAGATCACCGAAGCTCCGCCGAGCACACCCGCACCCACAGAACCGAAGGTCGAGCCCAAGCCCGAACCGAAGGTCGAGCCCAAGCCCGAGTCGAAGCCCGCAGAACCGGAGCCCGCAGAACCGAAGCCGGCCGAACCGGAGCCGGTCGAACCCGAGGTCGCTCCGGAGCCGGAGCGTCCCGCTCCCGAGCCCGTCGAGCCCGAGGTCGCCCCCGAACCGGAAGTCGCACCGACACCGGAACCCGAGGTCGAGCCCGCCCCGGCGACGGAGACCGTCGTCGAACCCGAGGTCACCGAACCCGAGGTCACCGAACCCGAGGTCACCGAACCCGAGGTCACCGAACCGGAAATTGTCGAACCGGCCGGACCGGCCGCTGTTCCGCCGGCAGCCCCGATCGAGGAGATCGAACCCACCGCGGGTCGCCTCGTCCGCTTGCGTGGCCGTCTGGCCCGCTCGCAGTCGGCGGTCGGCAAGAGCCTGCTCGGTCTGCTCGGTGGCGGCGACCTCGACGAGGACTCCTGGGAGGAGATCGAGGACACGCTGCTCGTCGCCGACCTCGGCGCCGCGACGACCACCAAGATCGTCGACCGTCTGCGTGAGGAGATGGTCGTGAACAACGTGCGCAGCGAGGCCGACGCCCGCGCCGTGCTGCGCAGCGTGCTCGTCGACGAGCTCCGTCCCGAGCTCGACCGTTCCATCAGGGCCCTCCCGCACGAGGACCATCCCGCCGTGCTGCTCGTCGTCGGTGTCAACGGCACCGGCAAGACCACGACGACCGGCAAGCTCGCCCGCGTGCTCGTCGCGGACGGACGCCGGGTGCTGCTCGGTGCCGCCGACACCTTCCGTGCCGCGGCCGCCGACCAGTTGCAGACCTGGGCCGAACGCGTCGGTGCCGAGGTCGTCCGCGGCAAGGAGGCCGCCGATCCGGCCGCGGTGGCGTTCGATGCCGTCGCGAGGGGCATCGACAACGGTGTCGACGCGGTCCTCGTCGACACCGCCGGCCGCCTGCACACCAAGACCGGCTTGATGGACGAGCTCGGCAAGGTCAAGCGCGTGGTGGAGAAGAAGGCCGCCGTCGACGAGGTGCTGCTCGTCCTCGACGCGACGATCGGCCAGAACGGTCTGATGCAGGCCCGCGTGTTCGCCGAGGTCGTCGACATCACCGGTGTGGTGCTCACCAAGCTCGATGGAACCGCCAAGGGCGGCATCGTCTTCCAGGTGCAGCACGAACTCGGCGTCCCGGTGAAGCTGGTGGGTCTCGGTGAGGGCGCCGACGATCTCGCACCCTTCGAACCGGAAGCCTTCGTGGACGCCCTGTTGGGCTGATCGGCGCTGCTCTGCTGGGCTGATCCGCACCGCGTCCGTCGTTCCGGCCGCTGTCCGCTCACGCGGGCAGCGGCCGGTTCCGTCGGTGGGGATGCGGTGTCCGAAAAGTGTGAAACAAGGATGAAACAAGGTCGGTTCCTGCGTTCACGCCCACGAAACAGCGCGGCGCCTCCACGGAAACATCCGGGCAGCAAGCTTTCCCTCGACAACGCGCCGATCGGCGCGGCCTACAGGGAGGTTGCAAGTGGAGGAAGTGGTGAACACCGGCGACGCAGCGTGGATGCTGATAGCAGCGTCGCTCGTGCTTCTGATGACCCCGGGCCTGGCGTTCTTCTACGGCGGGATGTCCCGCTCCAAGTCCGTGCTCAACATGATGATGATGTCGTTCGGTGCGATGGCACTGATCGGCGTCATCTACGTCCTGTGGGGCTGGTCGATGTCCTACGGCACCGAGAGCGTGCTCGGCATCTTCGCGAACCCGTTCGAGCAGTTCGGTCTGCAGGGCGCCATCTACGGCGAAGACGGGGAATTCCTCGCCGGCATCGGCAACTACCCGCAGATCATCGACATCGGTTTCCAGGTGACCTTCGCGATCATCACCACCGCCCTGATCAGCGGTGCGCTGGCCGAGCGCGTGAAGTTCGGTACGTGGATGGCGTTCGTCGCGATCTGGGTGACCTGCGCCTACTTCCCGCTCGCCCACATGGTGTGGGGCGGCGGTCTGCTCTCGGGCTCCGAGGACAGCATCGCGGCCGCACTGTTCGGAACGGTCGACGACGGTGAAGGTGGCCTGACTGCCGCGGTCCACCCGATCGACTTCGCCGGTGGCACGGTCGTGCACATCAACGCCGGTATCGCCGCTCTCGTCCTGGCGATCGTCATCGGCAAGCGCGCCGGCTTCGGACGCACCGCCTTCCGTCCGCACAACCTGCCGTTCGTCATGCTCGGTGCCGCGCTGCTGTGGTTCGGATGGTTCGGCTTCAACGCCGGCTCCGCCTTCGCCGCCGACGGTACCGCCGGCCTGGCCTGGGTCAACACCACCACCGCCACCGCTGCCGCCATCCTCGGCTGGCTCCTCACCGAGCGCATCCGTGACGGCAAGGCCACCAGCCTCGGTGCCGCGTCCGGTGCCGTCGCCGGCCTGGTCGCCATCACCCCGGCTGCCGGCTCGCTGAGCCCGGTCGGATCGATCGCCCTCGGCGTCATCGCCGGTGTCCTGTCCGCCCTCGCCGTGGGCCTGAAGTACAAGTTCGGTTACGACGACTCGCTCGACGTCGTGGGTGTCCACCTCGTGTCCGGCCTGTGGGGCACGGTCGCCATCGGCTTCCTCGGCACCGAGACCGGATTGTTCTACGGTGGCGATTACAAGCAGCTCGTCATCCAGATCGTCATCGCAGTCGTCGCCCTGGTGTTCACCGCCGTCGTCACCGCAGTGATCGCCTTCGCACTCAAGCCCATGGGCTGGCGTGTGAGCGACGAGGAAGAGGCCCGCGGTATCGACGAAGCCGAACATGCGGAATCCGCATACGACTTCGCGCCGGCTCTCAAGTGATAAGAAGACCACGACAGCGAGCAGGGATGACAGCGGCCAGCGGGCTCTGGGAAGGATGAGGATATGAAGCTGATCACGGCGATCATCAAGCCGTTCACGCTCGAGGACGTCAAGGCAGGCCTGGAGCAGGCCGGTGTGCTCGGAATGACAGTCAGCGAGGTGCAGGGGTACGGCCGCCAGAAGGGCCACACCGAGGTCTACCGCGGAGCCGAGTACTCCGTCGACTTCGTGCCGAAGGTCCGCGTCGAGGTCGTCGTCGACGACTCCGCTGTAGACAAGGTCGTCGAGACCATCGTCGAGGCCTCCCGTACCGGCAAGATCGGCGACGGCAAGGTGTGGGTCACGCCCGTGGAAGCCGTGGTCCGGGTCCGCACCGGAGAACGAGGTTCGGATGCGCTCTGACCCCCAGGGGTCCGGCACTCGAGGCCCTGATCCCGTTGCTTCGGCAGCGGGGTCGGGGCCTTCGGTGTCCTCGGCCCGCAAAACCGCACCGGCGGGCGCCGCCGATCTCGCGGCCGCCCGCGACACCCTGCTCTCCGGCGGCCCCCGCAGCCGCCGCCTCGACACCGTGGCCCTGCGTCACGCCCTCGTGGACCTGCATGAATTCTGGTTGACGACGAAGGGCTCCGAACTCGGCATCAAGCGCGAGGGAGGCTTCGCCATCGTCGCCGTCGGGGGTCTCGGACGCCGCGAGATGCTCCCGTACTCCGATCTCGATCTCATCCTCCTCCACGACGACATGGCGCCGTCCGTCGTGTCGAAGGTCGCCGACGAGCTCTGGTACCCGCTGTGGGACGCGCACATCAAACTCGACCACAGTGTCCGGACGGTGCCCCAGGCCCTCCAGGTGTTCTCGTCCGATCTGACGGCCGCACTGGGAATGCTCGAGGCGCGGCACATCGCGGGCGACGCCCAGCTGAGCAATCTGCTCATCGGCGGTGTGCGACGTCAGTGGCGCACCGGCATCCGGTCCCGCTTCGACGAACTCATCGAGATGACCGAGGTGCGGTGGCAGCGCAGCGGGCAGATCGCCCACCGGGCCGAACCCGACCTCAAGAGCGGTCGCGGCGGGTTGCGGGACGTGCAGTTGCTCAATGCCCTGTCCGTTGCGCAGCTCACCGACGGCATGCCGGGACTCGGACCCGACGTCCCGGGGGGTGGTCTCGCGGCCGCCCACCGGCGACTGCTCGACGTACGCACCGAGCTGCACCGCGTCGCCGGCCGCTCCCGCGATCAGCTGCGCGCGCAGGACGCCGACGAGATCGCCGCGGCGCTGCGGATCGGCGACCGTTTCGATCTCGCGCGGGTGCTCACCGAATCGGCCCGCACGATCAGCTACTCCGTCGACGTCGGCCTGCGCACGGCGGCCAATTCGCTGCCGCGCAAGGGCCTGTCGCGACTGCGTCGCGGACCGGTGCGGCGACCCCTCGACGAAGGGGTCGTCGAGCACGGGGGAGAGGTGGCCCTCGCGCGCGACGCGCATCCGCGTCGCGACCCGGGCCTGATCACGCGGGTCGCGGCGGCCGCCGCGCAGGCCGGACTGCCCGTCTCGGCGGCCACGCTCACCCGGCTCGCCGATCACGCCCCGGAACTACGCGAACCCTGGCCCCGCGAAGCCCTCGACGACTTCCTGGTGCTGCTCGGTTCGGGACGTCGCGCCGTCGACGTCATCGAGTCGCTGGACCGCACAGGACTGTGGGGGCGGTTGCTCCCCGAATGGGGTGCGGTGCGCGACCTGCCGCCGCGCGACGCCGTCCACACGTGGACCGTGGACAGGCACCTCGTCGAAACCGCCGTCTACGCGAGCGAACTGACGACGCGGGTCGCCCGGCCGGACCTGCTCGTCCTCGGCGCGTTGCTGCACGACATCGGCAAGGGACGCGGCGGCGACCACAGCGTGGTCGGTGCCGAACTGGCCCTGCAGATCGGACGGCGGATGGGCCTGTGGCCCTCGGACCTGGCGTTGCTCACCTCGATGGTGCGACACCACCTGCTCCTGCCGCACACCGCGACCCGGCGCGATCTCGACGATCCGGAGACCGTGGCCGCGGTCGTCGACGCCCTCGACGGCGATCCGGTGCTGCTCGACCTGCTCCACGCCTTGGCCGAGGCGGATTCGCAGGCCACCGGCCCGGGAGTCTGGGGGGACTGGAAGGCGTCGCTGATCAGGGAACTCGTGCGCCGCTGCCGCATGATGATGGCGGGGGACGAGTTGCCGGCACCGGATCCGATCGATCCCGCCCTCGCGAACCTCGCCGAGGACGGCGCCTTGCACGTCGCGCTCGAACCACGCGAGGACGGTCGCAGCTTCACCGCGACCTTCGTCGCGCCCGACGAGCGGGGTGTGCTCTCCGACGAGGCCGGCGTGCTCTCGCTGCACGGTCTACGGGTGCTGTCGGCCTCGATCGGCAGTCACGCCGGCAGCACGGTCAACAGCTTCGTCGTGGCCCCGAGATTCGGTTCACCGCCCGAAGCGGCGCTGCTCCGGCAGGAACTCGTGCGGGCACGCTCCGGCGACCTCGACCTCCTCGGTGCCCTCGAGACCAAGGACCGCGCCGAACGTGAGAGCAGGCTTCCCGAGCGAACGGCCCGGGCGGTTCCCGTCAGCGCCGCTCTCGCGCCGCCGCGGATCATCTGGTTCGAAGGATCCGAAGCGGACCAGGTCGTGCTCGAGATCCGGTCGGAGGACCGGATCGGTCTGCTGTGCCGCCTCGCGGACGTCTTCGAGCATGTCGGAGCCGACGTGCGGTGGGCACGGGTGAGCACGCTGGGTTCGACGGTGATCGACTCGTTCTGCGTCGATCTCGCCGGTGCCCACACCCGTGTCTCCCGGGAGCATCTCGAGAAGGAACTGCTGTCGGTCCTGCCTGCCCCCGAGCCGCCTGCGCCCGCCGACAGACCGTGACCGACAGATCGTGACCGCGCGGGCGGCCCGCCCTGTGGCGTGGCCACCCGCGGTCGCGACGGATCGGGAGCGGTTACCCTGGTTCGCAGCAATGTCCGCATCTTCGTCAGAGCTCAGGAGCGCATTCGGTGTTCGAATCCCTTTCCGACAGGTTGACAGGGGTCCTGAAGGACCTGCGCGGCAAGGGGCGGCTGTCCGACGCGGACATCGACGCGACCTGCCGTGAGATCCGCCTCGCCCTGCTCGAGGCCGACGTCGCGCTGCCCGTCGTGCGCGAGTTCATCAAGAAGATCAAGGTGCGCGCCAAGGGCGCCGAGGTGCACGGCGCGCTGAACCCGGCCCAGCAGGTCGTCAAGATCGTCAACGAGGAACTCGTCGGGATCCTCGGCGGCGAGACCCGTCGTCTGCAGTTCGCGAAGACCCCGCCGACGGTCATCATGCTCGCCGGTCTGCAGGGTGCCGGTAAGACCACCCTCGCGGGCAAGCTCGCGAAGTGGCTCAAGGCGCAGGGACACACCCCGATGCTGGTCGCCTGCGACCTCCAGCGTCCCGGCGCTGTCACCCAGCTGCAGGTGGTCGGTGAGCGTGCCGGCGTGTCGGTCTTCGCTCCCCATCCCGGCACCTCCATCGGCGGAGGCGAGAACGAACTCGGAGTCACCGCTGCCGACCCGATCGCCGTGGCCGAGCAGGGCATCGCCGAGGCGCGCAACAAGCAGTACGACGTGGTCATCGTCGACACCGCCGGTCGCCTCGGTATCGACCAGGAACTCATGGCGCAGGCCGCGGGCATCCGCGACGCCGTGCAGCCCGACGAGGTGCTGTTCGTCCTCGACGCGATGATCGGTCAGGACGCCGTGAGTACCGCCGAGGCGTTCCGCGAGGGCGTCGGCTTCACCGGCGTGGTGCTCACCAAGCTCGACGGCGACGCCCGTGGTGGTGCCGCGCTCAGCGTCCGCGAGCTCACCGGCCAGCCGATCATGTTCGCCTCCACCGGTGAGAAGCTCGAGGACTTCGACGTCTTCCACCCCGAGCGCATGGCCAGCCGCATCCTCGGCATGGGCGACGTGCTCACCCTGATCGAGCAGGCCGAGCAGGTCTTCGACGCCGAGCAGGCCGAGGCCACCGCCAACAAGATCGGTTCGGGCGAGCTCACCCTCGAGGACTTCCTCGAGCAGATGATGGCCGTGCGGAAGATGGGCCCCATCGCCAATCTCCTGGGCATGCTGCCCGGAGCCGGGCAGATGAAGGACGCCCTGGCCAACGTCGACGAGAAGCAGCTCGACCGCATCCAGGCGATCATCCGCGGCATGACGCCGGAGGAGCGCGCCAACCCGAAGATCATCAACGGCTCGCGGCGACTGCGTATCGCTAATGGTTCCGGTGTGAAGGTCTCCGACGTCAACCAGCTCGTCGACCGGTTCTTCGAGGCCCGGAAGATGATGACGGCCATGGCCGGCCAGATGGGCATGCCGGGCGCACGCAAGAACCAGCGCAAGAAGGGCAAGAAGGGGAAGAAGGGCGGTCGCGGACCGACGCCGCCGAAGGTGCGGGGCGGTATGCCCGGCGGCTTCCCCGGTCTCCCGGGTGGCATGCCCGCCGGGATGCCCGACCTGTCGAAGATGCCGAAGGGCCTCGACGAGCTTCCTCCGGGACTCGAGAACTTCGACCTGTCGAAGCTGAAGTTCCCCAAGAACTGAGCCGGGCCGGGGATGACCGTGACCGAGGGTGATGCGCGTTCCTTCGTGGTGCGGGGCCGGTCGTTGGCCGACGACGAAACCGTCGAGCTGTTCGTCGGGGCCGACGGATCGTTTACGGCCGAGCCCGGCCGCGACGCCGAGGTGCTCTGTGCCGACGGCTGGATCCTGCCGGGCCTCGTCGACGCGCACTGCCACGTCGGCATCAGGTTCGGCGGGGGAGCGGAGGACGAGGAGGGTCTGCTCGCGCAGGCCGTCACCGAACGCGACGCGGGTGTCCTGCTGCTCCGTGACGCCGGTTCACCTGTCGACACCCGGGCCCTCGATCAGCGGGCGGACCTGCCCCGGGTCATCCGGGCGGGTCGGCACATCGCTCTGCCCAAGCGCTACATCCGCGGGCTGCCCGTCGACCTCGAGGACGAGTCGCAGCTGCCCGACGAAGTGGCCCGTCAGGCCCGGGCCGGCGACGGCTGGGTCAAACTCATCGGCGACTGGATCGACCGGGAGGTCGGCGACCTCGCTCCGCTGTGGAGCGACGAGATCCTCGTCGAGGCGATCGCCGCGGCCCACCGCGAAGGCGCGCGGGTGACGGCGCACGTCTTCGGTGAGGACGCCCTGCCCGGACTGCTCGCGGCGGGGATCGACTGCATCGAGCACGGCACGGGCCTGACCGACGAGACCATCGCGACGATGGCCGCGCACGGCACCGCGCTCGTGCCCACACTGGTCAATATCGAGAACTTCCCGGACATCGCCGATTCGGCGACGCGATTCCCGGTGTACGCGGCGCACATGCGCGCACTGTACGCGCGCCTCGACGAGACCATCGGCTCCGCCCACGAGGCCGGCATCCCGATCTACGCGGGCACCGATGCCGGTGGCCAGGTGCAGCACGGGCGCATCGCCGACGAGATCGCATCGCTCGTGCGCGTGGGTCTCGACCCCACCGAGGCGTACGCCGCGGCGAGCTGGAAGGCCCGCGCGTGGCTCGGGCATCCGAGTCTCGAGCCGGGGACGTCGGCGGATTTCGTCGTGTACCGGGAGGATCCGCGCAGCGACCCCGCGGCCGCGCGTCCCGATCTCGTGGTTCTCCGCGGCCGAGTGGTCTCGGGGAGCCCTGCGCGCTTGTAGGGGGTGCGCGGGGTCACCGGGTGCCGGTTTCGTCCTGGCTCACGCGTCTGGCAGAATGGTTCGCTGTCGTCGCATCCGGTTACGTACCGCGCGGCGGTCACAGGCTAGAGGCAAAACCGGGCGTGCCAGAAGGGCGCGTCGTCCGAATTGCACGTGACACGCGCCTCGGCGCACCCCGAAGGAGAACACAGCAGTGGCTGTCAAGATCAAGCTCACCCGTCTCGGCAAGATCCGCAACCCGCAGTACCGCATCGTCGTCGCGGACTCGCGCACCCGCCGCAACGGCCGGGCCATCGAGACCATCGGCAAGTACCACCCGAAGGAAGAGCCTTCGCTGATCGAGATCGACTCGGAGCGTGCGCAGTACTGGCTGAACGTCGGCGCGCAGCCGACCGAGCCGGTCCTCAACCTCTTCAAGATCACCGGTGACTGGCAGAAGTTCAAGGGCCTGCCGGGTGCCGAGGGCACGCTGAAGAAGGCGGAGCCGAAGCCGTCCAAGCTCGAGCTGTTCCAGGCCGCCCTCGCGCAGGCCGAGAACGAGCCGGCTGCCGAGGCCGTCACGCCCAAGAAGAAGAAGGCTGCCAAGGAAGAGTCCGCCGAGGCGTCCACCGAGGCCGAGTCCACCGAGGCCGCCGAGTAATGAGCGCCGTGGTCGCCGATGCCGTCGAGCATCTCGTTCGTGGAATCGTCGCCCATCCCGACGACGTCCGCGTCGACCTGATCGCGGGCCGTCGGGGCCGCACCGTCGAGGTGCACGTCAATCCCGACGACCTCGGCAAGGTCATCGGCCGCGGCGGTCGTACCGCGACCGCGCTGCGGACCCTCGTCACCGGCATCGGTGGCCGGGGTATCCGTGTCGACGTCGTCGACACCGACCGCTAGGCGAGCGTCGATGGAGCTCGTCGTGGGCCGTGTGGCCAAGTCGCACGGCATCCGAGGCGAAGTCGTCGTCGAGGTTCGCACCGACGAACCCGAGGAGCGCTTCGCCGTCGGCGCGGTCCTGCGTGGCCGCAAGCCTCGCGACAAGCACCTGCACGAGTACACAGTGGAAGCCGCCCGGGAACACTCCGGGCGGCTTCTGCTGCGCCTGCAGGGCATCGACGGTCGCGACGCCGCCGACGCACTGCGCGGCGTGCTGTTCGTCGTCGACAGCGCCGACCTTCCGCCGTCCGACGACCCGGACGAGTTCTACGATCACGAACTCGAAGGGTTGACGGTGCGGATCGTCGCCGGTCGCCCCGACGGCGGAACCGAGGTCGGCACCGTCCGCGAGGTCCTGCACACGGCCGCCGGCGAACTGCTGTCGATCCGGCCTGCCGGCCAGGAGCGCGGAGAGTTGCTCGTCCCGTTCGTCACCGAGATCGTCCCGACGGTATCGGTCCGGGACGGCGTGATCGAGATCGATCCGCCCGAAGGACTCCTCGACCCCGACTTCGGGGAACCGCCGTCCAAGAAGAAGAAGTCGATCGAGGGGAAGCAGTAGTCCGTGCGGCTCGACGTCGTCACCATCTTCCCCGAATATCTCGAACCCCTGCGCGTCGCCCTGCTCGGCAAGGCGATCGACAAGGGGCTCATCTCCGTCGGCGTGCACAACCTGCGCGACTGGACGCACGACGTGCACAAGGCCGTCGACGACGCGCCCTACGGCGGCGGACCGGGCATGGTCATGAAACCCACCGTGTGGGGCCCGGCGCTCGACGACGTGCTCGCCGGACCCGACGGTGAAACCGATCCCGACGTCCTGCTCGTCGTCCCGACTCCCGCCGGCCGCCGCTTCGATCAGGCCACCGCACAACGGTGGTCGAAGGAGAAGCGGATCGTCTTCGCCTGCGGCCGCTACGAGGGAATCGACCAGCGCGTCTTCGACGATGCCGCGCGGCGCGTGCGCGTCGAAGAGGTGAGCATCGGCGACTACGTCCTCATCGGTGGGGAGGTCGCCGTTCTCGTCATGGTCGAGGCCGTCGTCCGGCTGCTGCCCGGTGTGCTCGGCAATCAGCAGTCGCACCAGGAGGATTCGTTCTCCGACGGACTGCTCGAAGGACCGAGCTACACCCGGCCGGCGGTGTGGCGCGACCTCGAGGTGCCGCCGGTGCTGCTGTCCGGCGACCACGGCAAGGTCGCCCGCTGGCGCCATGAGCAGTCGCTCGAACGCACCCGCGAACGACGACCCGACCTGCTCCCGTCCGACGACTGATGCCGCGCCGGACGGCCCTCAGGGCCGGTGGGCGCTTCCGAGCGTCGTCTCGACCGCCAGCGTGACGGTCTCGCGCGCATGCTGCGCGCTCCCGTCGTCCGTCGCGTCGTACATCGCCGTGTCGGGCAGGAAACCGGTGTCGTAGAAGGGATCCGACTCGTCGTAGGTGACGGTCTCCCGTGCCGCGACCACGACCACGTAACGGTGATCGTCGCCGAAGAATCCGGTGGACAGATGCAGCCATTCACCGGTCAGGCAGCACATCCACCCCTGCTTCACACCCAGCTCCGTGGAATCGCCGAGACCCTGTGGAAGCCCGAAACGCTGGTCGTATCCGTCGACGCCCTCGTCGGTGAACTCCACCAGATGGCCGACGATCCGGGCCGCGCTCTCGTCACCGGAGGCGCTGTCGCCGAGCAGATCGTCGTACCAGGTCAGCAGGTCCGACGCCGTCGTAGTTGTGTTCCACCACCAGGACCCCGGATCCGGGGGAGTCGTGCCGGTCAGGTTGTGCCGTTCCACGACGTGCTCGACGATCTCGGGACCACCGTAGGTCTCCCACAGCAGCGTTGCCGCGTTGTCGTCCGAGGAGCGCAGCATCGACCGGATCAACTCGTGGTCCTCGTCGGCGAGCGTCGCTTCGCCTGTCACCTCGCGGTACAGGACCTCCTCGGCGATGAACAGTTTCACCGTCGAGGCGGTCTCGAAGGGTTCGTCCGATCCGCCGAGCACGCGGGTCCCGGATTCACGGTCGAGCACGGCGACGGTCAGGCGCGCTCCGCGGCTGTCCGCGAGCGCGACGGCCGCGTCGATCTGCCGGGGCAGTTCGGCCGTCGACAGCGTCACGGTCGACTCGTCGGAATCGGCGTCCGTCACGGAAGCGAGACCGAGCGCCTCGTGCGGGAGTGGATGGGAATCGATCGATTCGCAGCCGGATACGGCCAGTGCGGTGGCCACGCAGAGCATCATCGCGCCCGATCGTGCGCGTCCGCGCCCGTGCTTCATGTCCGGCTCCTGCATTCCATTGTGCAGTGGACGATAGCGCCGGTCCACCCGACAGCCTGCACGGACCCCGCGCGCGAGCGCGAGTGCCGTCACGCGCGCGAGCGCCCCACGCTGCCACAGGCGCGGGCGGGGGACGGCAACTGTAGGGTCGTTCGACGTGACGACCGAACTCGACACCGTGAACCGGCGGATCGCCCAGGAACTCGACGTCCGCGAAGACCAGGTCGCTGCGGCCGTGGGACTGCTCGACGGCGGCGCGACCGTGCCGTTCGTCGCGCGCTACCGCAAGGAGGCGACCGGCGGGCTCGACGATGCCCAGCTGCGCACCCTCGAGGAACGCCTCCGCTATCTGCGGGAACTCGACGAGCGCCGTGTCGCGATCCTCGAATCGATCGAGGCGCAGGGCAAGCTCGACGACACGCTGCGCGGACAGATCATGCTCGCCGACACCAAGGCGCGGCTCGAGGACATCTACCTGCCGTTCAAGCCGAAGCGGCGCACCAAGGCGCAGATCGCCCGCGAGGCCGGTCACGAACCCGTCGCCGACGCGCTCATCGGCGACCCCACCACCGATCCCGCCGGATACACCTCCGAGCAGCTCGACGGTGCGCGCGCCATCCTCGTCGAACGCTTCGCCGAGGACGCGGACCTCGTCGGCGAGCTCCGCGAGGCGATGTGGACGCGCGGCAAGGTGAGCTCCACCGTGCGGTCCGGCAAGGAGAACGACGGCGCGAAGTTCTCCGACTACTTCGAGTTCTCGGAACCGTTCACCCAGCTGCCCTCGCACCGCATCCTCGCCCTCCTGCGCGGCGAGAAGGAGGAGGTGCTGTCGCTGTCGTTCGATCCCGAGATCGACGAGCCGGTGCCCGGTGAGCGCAGCTACTACGAGGGACGGATCGCGACGCGCTTCGGCATCGCAGACGAGGGACGCGCCGCCGACAAGTGGTTGCTCGACACCGTGCGGTGGGCATGGCGCACCAAGCTGCAGATGTCGCTGTCGCTGGACATCAGGATGCGGCTGCGGCAGTCCGCCGAGAAGGACGCGGTCGACGTCTTCGCCGCCAACCTCAAGGACCTGTTGCTCGCCGCACCGGCCGGCACGCGACCGACGATGGGTCTCGACCCCGGCTACCGCACCGGCACGAAGGTCGCCGTCGTCGACGCGACCGGCAAGGTCGTCGACCACACCACCATCTATCCGCATCAGCCGCACAACAAGCGTGACGAGGCCCTCGCGGTGCTCGCCGCGCTGGTCGCGCGGCACGGTGTCGAACTGATCGCCATCGGCAACGGCACGGCGTCTCGTGAGACGGACGCTCTCGCAGCCGATCTCGTGTCGCTGGCGAAGGTGCCCGGGTTGACGAAGATCGTGGTGTCGGAGGCGGGCGCGTCCGTCTACTCGGCCTCCGAGTACGCCACCAAGGAACTCCCGGATCTCGACGTGTCCATCCGCGGTGCGGTCTCCATCGCACGCCGCCTGCAGGATCCGCTCGCCGAACTGGTCAAGATCGACCCGAAGTCGATCGGTGTCGGCCAGTACCAGCACGACGTGTCCGAGACGATGCTCGCGCGGTCGCTGGGCGCGGTCGTCGAGGACGCGGTGAACGCCGTCGGTGTCGACGTCAACACGGCGTCGGTCCCGCTGCTGTCGCGGGTCTCGGGTATCACCGGGTCGCTCGCGGAGAGCATCGTCGCCCACCGCGACCAGAACGGTCCGTTCCGGGCACGGAGAGCGCTCAAGGACGTCCCGCGACTCGGCCCGAAGGCCTTCGAACAGTGCGCGGGCTTCCTGCGGATCCCCAACGGCGACGACCCGCTCGACGCGTCCGCGGTGCACCCCGAGGCGTATCCGGTGGTGCGGCGGATCGTCGACCGGACCGGCAGCAGCGTCCGCGAACTGCTCGGCAACACCGCGACCCTGCGGCAGCTGCGCGCGGACGAGTTCGTCGACGATCGCTTCGGTGTCCCGACCGTCACCGACATCATCTCCGAGCTCGAGAAGCCCGGCCGCGACCCGCGTCCGGAGTTCAGGACCGCGACGTTCGCCGCCGGTGTCGAGAAGGTCGCCGACCTGAAGCCCGGCATGGTCCTCGAGGGAGTGGTCACCAACGTCGCGGCCTTCGGTGCCTTCGTCGACGTCGGTGTGCACCAGGACGGTCTCGTGCACGTCTCCGCGATGTCGCGCAGCTTCGTGAAGGATCCGCACGACGTCGTCCGGTCCGGTGAGGTCGTCAAGGTGAAGGTCCTCGAGGTCGACGTCGCGCGCCAGCGCATCGGTCTGACGCTGCGACTCGACGACGAGGTCCCCACCCCGGGCGCCGAGAAGTCGGGAGGTCAGCCGCGCGGAGGTGGCCGACGTCCCGGAGGCCAGGGCGGCGGCAACCAGGGCGGCCGGGGTAATCGCGGACAGCAGGGCAATCGTGGGCAGCAGGGCCGTGGCGGCGACCGCCGTTCGGCACCGGCCGCCTCCGGATCGATGGCCGACGCCCTGCGACGCGCCGGTTTCGGCAACAACTGACGCGAATCACCGGGTCACTCCTGCGATGCTGTGGACATGAGATCCACGGTGGCCGGGGTGATCCGGTGATGCTCGACTGGATGCAGCGCGAGATCGTCGATCAGGGGCGCCTGCCGCTGCTGTTCTTCCTCCTCGGTTTCGTGGCCGCGTTCGTCTTCATCCGGATCAGCGTGCGGTTGATCCGCGCGCAGGTGCGCTGGTGGCCCGGAAACATCACCCCGGGCGGTCAGCACGTGCACCACGTGGTGTTCGGTGTCGTCACCATGGTGATCGCCGGTGGGGAACTGATCGCGATCTCCGAGGATGCCAACCGCGTCGCCGCGTGCATCCTCGCGGCGCTCTTCGGAGTCGGCGCCGCGCTGACCCTCGACGAGTTCGCCCTGATCTTCTACCTGAACGACGTGTACTGGGAAGAACAGGGACGGGTGTCCGTCGACGCCGTCTTCGTGGCGATCGCCGTGACCGGGATGTGGTTGCTCGGCCTGCGACCGTTCGAACTCGGGGACACCACGAACTTCGAGGACAGCGGTGACTGGGCCGGACGGGCCGCGCTGGTGGTGGCCGTGCTCGTGAACCTCCTGCTCGCCGCGATCGTCCTGGCGAAGGGCAAGATCTGGACAGGCCTGGTCGGGTTGTTCGTCGTTCCGCTGCTGTGGGTCGGCGCGATCCGGCTCTCCCGGCCCGGGGCGCCCTGGGCTCGCTGGCGGTACGGCAAGCGGCCCCGTCGCATGGCACGGGCGCTCGAACGCGAACGTCGGCTTCGGCGCCCGGTGATCCGCGCCAAGATCTTCGTGCAGGATCTCGTCGCGGGCGCACCGACGCTCGAGACCGTGCGGGGCAGTGTCGAGCACTCGCGCACCGCGACCGAGGCGGAACTGGACCGTCGCGTCAAACCGGCGCCACCGCCGATTTCATCGATCGATGTTCCGTCTGGCACAATGGACGGGTTGCCCCGTTCGGGCACGCCTACCTGACCTGGGCACGAACCGGTCGAGCCCGCCACACGGCGGTCGCCGCCAGGTTCCTCTGCTCGAGCGAACAAGAGGATGAAAACCGATGAACACCCTGGACTTTCTGGACGCCAAGTCGCTGCGCGACGACATCCCGGACTTCCGTCCCGGCGACACTCTCGATGTGCACGTCAAGGTCATCGAGGGCAGCAAGGAGCGTGTGCAGGTCTTCAAGGGCGTCGTGATCCGGCGTCAGGGCGGCGGCATCCGCGAGACCTTCACCGTCCGCAAGGTTTCCTTCGGCGTCGGCGTGGAGCGCACCTTCCCGGTGCACAGCCCCAACCTCGCCAAGATCGACGTGCTGACCCGTGGCGACGTCCGTCGCGCGAAGCTCTACTACCTGCGTGAGCTGCGCGGCAAGGCTGCCAAGATCAAGGAGAAGCGCTGATCTTCGGCTGCTGATCGGCCCCCTGGGCTGCTCGGCACGGCTCCCGAGCCACCCGATACAGCATCCGACGACCCGGCCCGGACTTCCGTCCCGGCCGGGTCGTCGTCGTTGTGGGCAGTGGTCTGTCGCTCACCCGTCCGGCCGACGGTCGTCCTCGGCGGGCCGCCGTGCCGCAGACGCTAGTCTGTCGAGGTGGCAGATTCCCCGCACGATCCGGCTCGACCGGATGTGAACCGCAACGATGTTCGAGGTTCGGCTCGGAGCGATCGAGCCGACGGTGCACACCACCGGCGCGAGGACCCCGTAGCGAACGACACCGCCCCCAAGGCGAAGAAGCAGAAGTCGTTCTGGCGTGAACTGCCGATCCTGGTCGTCGTCGCACTGGCCCTGAGCTTCCTGCTGCAGACCTTCGTGGCGCGGGTCTATCTCATCCCCTCGGAGTCGATGGAGCCGACACTGCACGGCTGCCCGGGCTGCACCGGTGACCGCATCGTCGTCGAGAAGGTGGGATACCGCTTCACCGATCCCCGTCCCGGCGACGTCATCGTCTTCGAAGGCCCCGACTCGTGGTCGGCCGGCTACGTCTCGACCCGTTCCGACAACGTCGTCGTGCGGGGACTGCAGGAGATCGGTTCGCTCGTCGGCGTCGTGCCGCCCGACGAGAACGACCTCGTCAAGCGCGTGATCGCGACAGGCGGGCAGACGGTGGAATGCTGCGACGACCAGGGCCGTGTGCTCGTCGACGGTGTCCCGCTCGACGAGCCGTACGTGACGATGGACTTCCCGTTCACCCCGGGTGTCGTCACGTGCGAGACCGAGGTGCCCTCCGGGCGCTGCTTCGGGCCCGTCACCGTGCCCGAGGGCCACGTCTGGGTGATGGGCGACAACCGCAGCAACTCGGCCGACTCGCGCTACCACGTCGGGGACGAGCATCAGGGCTCGATCCCGCTGGACAATGTCATCGGAAAAGCCCGCTTCATCGTGCTGCCTCCCGGCCGATGGGGCCTGATCGACTCACCGGAGATCCTTCCCTCGTGACTGCTTGGCCACCTCGACCCGTGATCCGTCGCTCCTCGGGACTGCGCACCATGGAGTCCGCGCTCGCGCGGTGCGGTCTCGGTCCGGTCGCCGGGGTCGACGAAGCCGGCCGCGGTGCCTGCGCCGGACCGCTGGTCGTCGCCGCCTGCGTGCTCGGCGACCGGCCGCACGCGTCGCTCGACCGGCTCGACGATTCGAAGAAGCTCACCGAACGCACCCGTGAGGAGCTGTACTCGGTGATCGTGCGACGCGCCCGGGCGTGGAGCGTGGTGGTGATCCCCGCGGAGGAGGTCGACGCGATCGGCATCCACGTCGCCAACATCGAGGGCATGCGACGCGCGGTGGCAGGTCTGTCGACTCCGCCCGGCTACGTGCTCACCGACGGCTTCCGGGTGCCCGGACTGCCTGCACCGTCCCTGCCCGTGATCGGCGGCGACGCGGCGGCCGCGTGCATCGCGGCGGCCAGTGTGCTCGCGAAGGTCACACGCGATCGCATGATGGTCGACCTCGACGGCGAGCTACCGGAGTACGGTTTCGCAGTACACAAGGGCTACAGCACTCCGACGCACATGGCGGCGTTGGCCGAGCACGGCCCGTCACCGCAGCACCGGCGGTCGTGGGCCAATGTGCGCTCGGTGTGTGGAGTGCCCGCAGTGCGACGTCGGCTGTTCGCCGACGACCTGGTTCGTCGATCGTACGCAGACGACCTGGGGCGTCGATTGTTCACCGACGAGGCGGATGCGGGATGATTGCAGGACACACCAGACTGGGAGGACACCGAGACCGATGAGTGCCGAGGATCTCGAGAAGTACGAAACCGAGATGGAACTCTCGCTGTACAGGGAGTACCGGGACATCGTCGGTCAGTTCGCGTACGTCGTGGAGACCGAGCGCCGGTTCTACCTGGCGAACGCCGTCGAATTGCTGCCGCACAACGCCAACGGCGAGGTGTACTTCGAGGTGCGTATGTCCGACGCCTGGGTGTGGGACATGTACCGTCCCGCACGCTTCGTCAAGCACGTCCGTGTCATCACGTTCAAGGACGTCAACATCGAAGAGCTCGACAAGCCCGAACTGAGACTGCCCGACAAGCTGGGCTGACGTCGGCGGGGACGATCCTGCGCGGAGTGGCCGCATCCTAACCGGGGCGCCGACACCGAGCCGTCCGCCGAGGCTCGACGCGCGCGGTTGTGCACAGGCACCGTACTCATCCACAGATTCCCCGATCTCCGTGCTCGGACCCGATTTCGCGTGCCCCGGTCCTCCACAGTGGGGGCATGCAGGGGACGAATCGGACATCACACAACCGGGATCTGGGCGCGCGAGGCGAGGACCTCGCCGCGGAATACCTCGAGTCGACCGGCATGGTCGTGCTCGAACGGAACTGGCGCAGCCGATACGGCGAACTCGATCTCATCGCACAGGACGGCGCGTCCGTCGTCTTCGTCGAGGTCAAGACCCGCACCGGCACCGGATACGGCACCCCCGCCGAAGCGGTGACGCACGCGAAGGCCGAACGTATCCGTCGCCTCGCCGGGCAGTGGTTGTCCGAGCAGACGCGCCGCTGGTCGCACATCCGCGTCGATGTGGTCACCGTTCTGCTCGCGCGGGGACACGCCCCGGAGATCACCCACCGCAAGCAGGTCCTCTGATGGCACTCGGACGCGCCTGGTCGGTCGCCGTCTCCGGGATCGACGGGCAGGTCGTCGAGATCGAAGCCGACATCGGACGAGGTCTGCCAGGGGTGACGATGGTCGGACTGCCCGACACCGCGCTCCAGGAGTCGCGCGACCGGGTGCGCGCCGCCGTGTCGAATTCCGGTGCCAAGTGGCCGGATTCGAAGGTCGTGCTCGCACTGTCTCCGGCCACGCTGCCGAAGGTCGGCAGTGTCTACGACCTCGGACTGGCGTGCGCGGTGCTCGACGCGGCGGATATCGTGCCGACCGAGGCCGTCTCCCGGACGGTGCTGCTCGGTGAGCTCGCGCTCGACGGACGCGTCAGGCCGGTACGTGGGGTGTTGCCCGCCGTGCTCACGGCCAAGAAGCACGGCTGGTCGCGCGTGGTGGTGCCGACCGCGACGATGACCGAGGCGGCGCTCGTCGACGGCATCGACGTCTACGGCGCCGAGACGCTGCGCGAGTTGGTGCTCTGGCTCCAGGGCGACGGTCCGCTCGAACGGCCCGATCCGCGTGCGCTGCCACCACGGGCGGTGCGTGGCGATCTCAGCGAAGTGGTCGGCCAGCACGAAGCGCGTCGCGCGATCGAGGTCGCTGCGGCCGGTGCGCACCACCTGATGTTGACCGGTCCGCCGGGAATCGGGAAAACGATGCTCGCGCAGCGACTTCCGGGGATCCTGCCGGACCTGGACGAAAGTCACGCCCTCGAGGTGACGGCCATCCACTCGGTGGCGGGCACCCTCACCAGCGACCGTCCGCTCGTGACGGAACCGCCCTTCATCGCGCCCCATCACACGGCGTCGGTGAGTTCGCTGATCGGAGGCGGCACCGGTATGGCGAAACCCGGCGCGGTGAGCCGGGCGCACCGCGGCGTGCTGTTCCTCGACGAGTCGGAAGATTGGCTGTGACACCCCAGGGGGACGGCTCATTGTACATACAAAAAGGAGGCCCCGGAAGGCCTCATATCTGTTAGTGGTGGATTAGCGCTGCGAAAGCTTGCGAGCTAGTGCCGCAATAGTCTGCGGGTTCTTAACTCGCAATGGGACGCCACTCGCAGTGGTTGACTTCTCTATGTAAGCAGCAATATTGAAAGCGTCATTCATCTACCCTCTATTGTAACTCTTTACCCTTGCTAAATAAACTCAGCTGTATTTAAATTGATTCAACGCGATAGCCAATCGGCACACGCGCAGTACATGAAGTAGGTGAGAACGTGGCAATCAAGCGCAGTAAAGTATCCGACATCAGCGGTACCGAACTGAATGAACTCTCGGCTCTGCGGGTCGCTGTAAAAGGACATAGCGACGTAGACGGAGATCGCCAGATCGACATCGCCCCGGACGAGCTGCCGGGTCTGAAGACCGTGAACAACCTCGTGTCGCTCACGGTGTACTACCCGGACGGTAGGACCGAGGACTTGTTCGCAACGAGTGCAGAGGTGTCGAAGTGGATTCCGCTCGACAACCTCAAGGCTGCAGACAACCTTCGTGGCCGGCGGAAGAACGCTGCTCCCGGCTTCGACTGACCTAGGAGGTGATCCTCGTCTACACAACTTCATCTAACTGAACAACCCGCGACTACACCTGATTGGAGAGGATCGGTGTAGGCGCGGGTCTTTAAATTGCCGGGCTAGTTGATGCGGTACAGCGTGAACGGCACTCCAATGTCTTGTACACCGGTAATACTCCGGCGAAAGCCCTCCCGGGTGAGATAGCGGCCGGTCGCCCTGTCTTCTATGTATTGAGCCTGTATGTGCCCGATGCGAAGGTAGAACTCCAAGTCGTCATCCGGCTCCGGGAAGTTGAACTCATTGAACTCTGGCAGCTCCCACGTCCCTTCCCAGGTGTCATGAGGAGCGTCAGCTAGCGCTTCAATGGCAACCCCATTGGGACGGAGCTCAAGTAGGAAGGTCCGCTGTTCCCCGACCTTCCTCCATCGACCTGGGATGTTCTGATGCGCTCGCTTATGCCACGGCGACCGTCCGAGTCTGTTCAACCACATGGCCTGCCCCCATCCTGGTCGGTGGTGTTGCCGCAGTATATGGAAAAACCCGCCACCGAAGTGACGGGTAATCCACGATCAGGCTGCAACGACACGTACGGTCCCTTCCCATCTCCGTGCGTCGATGAGGTGTATCGCTTCGAACAGCGCAGCCCAGTAGTCGCAGTGGAGTGCCGCGACAAGTTCCGCTTCGCCGTCCTCGGGGTCCTTGTGCTCGACCAGGAATGTCTCGGACCTGAAGATGTCGGTGATCAGCTCTTCCGGCACCGACGTGGTTGATCCTTCGTCGTCTGGTTGGCCGGCGAGTACGACGTCTCCACAGATGACATCTCGTCCGCGCCAGACGGGTGTGCTCGTCCACAGCAGGGTGGTCGCTCGTGGATTGAACTCGCCTCCGATGAGCTTGCCTTCTTCGTTGCAGAACAGCGTGACGTTGGGGTTGTCGAGGTCGATGCACTCAAATGGCCCACCAACCACCTTCTGATACGCCCGGTAGTCACCCTTCTCGATGCTGGCTTTGAAGGCCGGAAACTGGGGGTCTGCCGGGATAACGATGACCTGCACCAATGAACGCATGGTCGTGTCCTCTCTCGTGGGATGTACTTGCGTCTCGGAATGAGGCGCAAGATTCAGCCCGCGATCTAGAAGAAGACGGTCTCGTTGTAGGTCCCGGTCAAGTATTCGTCGATTAGGCGCTTACAGCTCTCATACGAGATCCCGAACGCTGCGTAGTACCCGGCAGCATTGAGACGCTTGATCATCTCCGCCTGGTCCCGGATGTGCTGGTCGGCCACGAGTGAGCCGTCGCGCTTGCGGATGCGCGTACCTGCTTTCTTCACCTCGATGAACAGCCCCATGTAGTCCCCGAAGTCAGGATGCGACCGCGCACAGATCTGCAGGTCGGGCCACCCGGGATCGCCGTTCAATGACTTGTACAGGCTCCGCGAGTAGCGACTGGTGTTATTGACGCCCGACGTGTCGAAGTGGAAAACGACGCTCTGGTGGTTGATGCGAAGGTGCTGCGCGATGAGCCGGTAGATGTCGTTCTCTTCGTTACTGCGCATCACCGTCCTCCCTGGGAGTGTTTTCCTAGGCGGTTGCCCTTCTGTTGATTGCAGAGCAGATGCGCGGGCTGCAGGTTACTTAAATCATTCGACCCACCCCATGACTTAGGGAAGATGTGATCGACAGTGATTGTGCCTTTGCCACCCTTGCATATACGATTGGAGCCCTTAGCTTTGGCAGGCACAGGTTCTCCGCATATACCGCAGTTGATTACCGCTCCATCCTGAATCATCATGATCCATCGACGCCGAAGGAATGAGAGGCTACTCATCACCATCCTCCGGGCCACGCCGTATACCGAGCTTTCTACCGATACGTGCGACTTGGTGATAGGGATCTACGCTGTTCGGCAGGCGGTTGCAGAGGTGGAGTGCCGTCACGGCGAGTACGCCCTCGATGATCCGACGCTTCACAGGATGCTCTAGGTGATGGTCTAATCCCTCACTCAAAGTGTGTCCTGGTGGGCAAGCGATCTCGTACGCTGCCACAACGCCTAGCCCGACAAGCCATGCCCGTTCAGCTATCTTGCGCCGCTCCGGTAGAGGAAGGTGCTCACCCATTCCCTTCCTCGCTGCGTCCTCGCTCTACGATCGCCTCGGCACCCTGTACGTATCCCTTGAGATAGGCGTACACCTGGTCGGTTGCGAGACCTTCGTCATCAAAGGCATCCGCTGATGGGCGGCGGGTGTCGTACGCCGTGAAGTTCGTGAGAAGGCCTTCAAGCCAGGCGACGGGGACTTCGACATAATGACTCCCTCGCCAGTACTGGCGTTCTCGTGATCTGTTCATTTCGAGAACAAGGATGGACAAGATAATCGTAGGCACGCCATCAAAGGGATTACCTGCGGCAACTTGGACGCCAGCCCATCCAAGGCCGAAGCATCCGATCAGTAGCGGTGTGAATGTGCGGACGAACTTCATACCGCGTTGCCCTCAAACACCCTCAGCCGGCTTGTCACGTCGATCTTCTTCGCCCGAGACTTCTCTGCCATATCCCAATCAACGAGCACTGCCTCACACTCACTCGCCAGCTCGATCAACTCCTGCGCCCTACGCAGGGCATACGCGCCGATCTCGCGGACCATCTGGGGATCTTGTAGCTCCAGGAAGTCACGCTCATGTCCGATGACCAGTTGGTCCTCGGTGTCCACATACTCCGGGAGGGGAGTAGGGAGGTCGTGGGTCTTATACGTTGCTAGTTTTTCATTCATCTTCACCTCCTTCTGGTTTATAGATCTCGACCTTCGGCCTATAAAGGTCCCCGCTGTACTTCCACGCGAGTCCGCCCAAGCGGGTGCGTCGAGTGAGTTCGTACTCTTCGTCGTCAGTACTGAAGTCCGCACTCCGTTCCATACGGCGGATGATCTGTGCGTTCGACATACCCGCGAACTTCTCGGCGACCGCCTGCTCTAGCGGGGTCATCTCGGGTTGGGTGGCAGGGAAGTGCTCACTCATGAGTTCTTCTCCGAGAGGGTTTTACTAAGTTCCGCAGCGCAAAAGACAGCGAAAATGAGGAAGAGTAGTGATTTGGCGTAGTCACCTTCTGTAGCGCTAAAAAGCACCGTGCACGCATTAGCTACCAGTCCTACAAGCAAGAATCCGATCCACAGCTTTCTACGCATCTCCGGCCTCCTGCTCTCCACGTAAGTACGCCTCTTCATCCAGGTGCGCGATGGTGGACGTCTGCTGATCCTCTTGCCAGCTCTTGTACGCGGTGGTCAGGTTCTCGAAGTCTTCAAGCAATCCCCGCTCACTGTGGTACTCCATGACCACGATGTCAGCAGTGTCGAGTTCGCACAGGAGCCAGTGCCCGATCAGTTCGGTGGGGTCAGTGAGGCCGGCAGCCTCGATCTCACGCTCGAACGCGCCTACAACCTCAGCTAATTCGTCGGCGCTTGTGCTGATGCGCCAGAACTGGCCCACGTGGCTTTCAGTCTCGCCGCCGCTTTGATTTGCCCAGCCGTTGAGGGCCATGTCGTGAAGCACGTGATCTCGGGAGTTCTTGTAGTGGAAGTGTTCTGCGTTTTGGGTGGGGTCTCGTTCTTTCATTGGGTTTCTCCTTGATTTAATCGATTTCATTTTTGGCGCCACACTTGTCACAGTTGAATATTGACGCGTGGAGATTGCCAAGCCCGATCCATACCCAAAAGTCTTCTTTGCATGACCAGCAGTTCAGGACGAACTCGACATCACCGTTACGTTCATGTTCCCGCCTTTTTGATAGTTCATCTGGGTTATAGGTTCTGAGTCGGTTTGAATAGCTCACGCCGCCTCCTCCACCTGGCTCAAGATCTCCGGCGCCAGCTGCTCCATGTAGGTGATGGCATCTTCACGGGTGATGAGCCGTTCATCGGAGGCCGCCATGGCGTCTTCGAACGCGAGGTAGATGGCGAGCTGTGCCACCTCACGCTCCGTGAAAGGGCGAGTGTTCTCAAGCTCGTTCGTACAAGGTTGGTTTCGTAGGCTCTCAGGACCGTTGTAAGCCATGATGGTTCTCCGTATTTAGTTGTATTGGTTCGGGTTTGATACGTCCGGCGCTGCCGTCCACATACAAGTGACGGTGTAGGACGCTCACACTTGCATGCCATTCGAGACAGCAGGGGGCCGTACGAAGTTGGTGTGGTGGTTTTTCGACGGCAGCACGGGGCGTATCAAGGAGCGGAGCACATGACCGATGTTGTGGAGGGGTCATGTGCCCAGTTCTGGCTAGGTGAGATGGGTTGCGTTCCCCCAACCCATCGAAGACCAAAGGAGGGACTACCTAGCCAGAACTGGAACTTCGACACCCCTCGCATAGGTGTCGAAGCCGGGAGTAGCCGGCAACCGGGCTGACGTGCAGTTCAACAAACATAGACGCACGCCGGCCCAGGAGCAGGCTACTGATGTTGTGTGGAGGTGTGGGCCACCGCATCCCACAAGTCACGCTCGATTGAAAACAAGCAGGATGATATCGGTGGCTCTGCTATCGACCTGGCCTGTCAGAAAGATTGGCTCGAAAGCCGCACAATGCCGCAGGTCACCCTTTTGGCTGCCCTTCGATAGCGTGTATTGAGCGTATGGTGCCGGTAGCCACGCGTGTTGGTCAATCCGTGTATCTGGTCGCAGAATCGACAGGGAAGCTATCCCTTTGCCACGCTTCCTCAACGGGTATGCCTGTCACTACCAGCACTACTACGCTCAATACGGTGGTGACACGTCAGCCGTATGCCTAGTAGTACAAACGTTCAAAACACTACCGGCACCCTTGTCTGTTACGTTCGACGGATTAACGGTTTCGTGCGCCCATCACCGTTGACGAGATAAGCCGCTGGGAGGACTGGTCGGTCGAAACCTTAGAGACCTCTCATGTCTAGAACTACGCGCTTCTCTCGCCACACTTCCACACAACGTACTTGAACCCTCCTAGTGAGCCGGCAGTGAACCTGGCCGTCAAGAAAGATTGGCTTACTCACCGAATAGGAGTTAGTTAGTATTTAGCAAGCCGCACTCTGCGCTGTCGTCACCTAAGCGCCGCCCTTCCACTGCTAGCCCAGTAGGAGGATTCAAGGTATCGAATTTTTAATGTGCAGTGGGACTGCCAGTGGTTGCAACGGGGTTCTCCCGCTCGGTCTGTGCGTGCAACCACCTTCTCTATTATCCCTCACTCCGCCGTATCTGTGCGTTCCATCTGGCTCTGTAGAAGCCCTCGGACCATGATCACCGGTACAGCGATGAGTAGAACGATGCGTGTCAGTAGAAATATCATCGCCTCGATAAAGACGACTCCGTGGCTACTGTGCCAAGTCCCCGAGCATGTCGGAGAAGTTTCATGAGGACCGGCTGCTGAGCCACCTTCGCCACGATCTTCTTCTGCTGCCGGATGCGGAAGCGGCGGATCATTGCGGCTACGGTGCTCTCGTCTGTTTGCTCGAACCGGAGCGGGAATTTTGAAAGTTCGCTATCTGGGTGTGTGTTCATATGTGCGTTGCGTTTAGCCCCCTATGTTTTCGTTGTTTATGTGTTTTCAAGTATGCGCTTATTGGTAACGATTTGCAATAGTTTTGTAGTGCAAAGTTTTGCACATGTGGATAAGTGCTGGGGAAAACTATGTGGCGTCAAATGTATGGAAGATGTACACGGTGCCATCCGGTAGCGGATGCACGATGATCACGCCGGCTTCTTCCCATCGCCGCGCGGTCTCTTCGTAGCTCAGGGCGTCTGGATTCTGCCGGACATCACCGAACTGTCCCGTCGAACCGAAGGTGTACTCCATGTACGCAGCGGGGGAGTTGAATCGCCCTGCGAAGCGCTTGTCCATCTCGTACACGTACTGCTTGTCTTCACTGAAGTACTCGCAGTACGCCCCGTACTCGGTGTGCCCCCAGCTCCAGTCGAGCGGCGTACACCCGATGCTATGGGGCTCGATTGGTTTGCTTCCGCAATAGCCACATGGCTTGTCGAGGGAGGATTCCATACCTCAGTAAACGCAGACAACCCCTGCCGGAGCAAGGGTTTCGTCCGGTGCGGGGTTACGTCCAGTGGACCGCGCAGAAGAGATAGTAGCCGAGGCTGACGATCAGAATCAGTCCGATCGCCAGCCAGGCCAGCACCTTCACGATGTCCACGATGGCGTCGGCTGCCCGCTGTACGGGGGTGCGGCGTGGAAGCTTCATGCGCCGTCCCCTGTGCTGGCAAGACGCTCAAGTTCGCGAGGGGATAGACCACCCCAGATGCCGAAGTCCGGGAGCGTCTTCACGGCGTAGTCGCGGCAGTCCTGCATGATCACGCAGCTTTGGCAGATCCGGCGGGCCATCTTGGCGGCTGCTGACTCGTAGCGCTGCGGGTGCCAGTACTCGTCCGCGGTTTCAGGGTCCACCTGCCGACAACTCGCTTCTTCGAAGTTCGGGTGGTCCGCGATGGAGGGGATGTTTTCGGGGCTCATGTTCAGTTGTTCTCCTTATTCAGTTCTTTCTCGTCGTCTTCGTGACCCTCATAGATGTAGAACCATCGAGTGCCTTCGGCGTGCACGCTCCTGATCCGATGACCTTCCTTCTTCAGGTCCAAGATGCGGGCGGGGTAGCGCCAGGCCACCTTGCGCAATTCGAAGTTGCTGACCTTGCCCTTCGCCTTCAGGAGCCTGAGGATGCGGGCGGTATGGGAGAGGGGAGTGCTCATGGCTGGCCCCTACCGACGAGTGCGGCGTCCGATGGCCTTAAAGGTGACGAGCAGGATGACGAAGACGACGACACCCAGAGCAGCCGAGATCCAGAGCGGCGAGAGCACCCACCACCAGGACCAGTCGATGACGCCTACGAGCTTGAGGACCACAAAGACGATGGTCAGAATGCCGACGATGCCGATGCCACCTGATGAATTCGATTCTTGGTTCATATTCAATTGTTCTCCGATTAAGTTGTATGTCTCGCTGACTCGCCACACCGTCCGGGTGTAAAGCAATAGGTTAATTATTGAACCGGGCGGCTGGGGGAGTCAGCGATGCGTTGGATGTGCCAGCCGAGCCTGTGGAAAACTCTGCCTGCCTTGCCAGCAACCCGCCGTACTTGACGGCGTTTGCTTGATGATGGTGTAGCTATGAAAACACGCTTACTACGCAACATTTCGCGGCTGCTTGGCAAGTGGCGAACGAAGCGAGAATGTGGTGTCGCTATGTTTCTACGTGCTGACCTCTGTTAGGTCCGACAATCATGGGTCGCACAAGCTACCTTCGGCGAGGCACACTATCGCGAACCATTATAATGTTGCTTATATATGCCTCGCCGTCACTACGATCTCGATGAAGTCCTCGCACTTGCCGAATCCGGCAAGGTTGCTGCTGAGATCATCGAAGAGCTTGGTCTGACCGTGGGTGAGCGTGCGATCCAGAAGGCGGTGAATAAGTATCTTGGTCCGCTTCCGAAACGCGCGCCCGCTTTGGCCGGTGACCGTCTCCGCCGTCGCGTCGTCGCATGGATGGTCGAGAGTGGTCTCGACGAGCACTACTGTGCAGCCTGCAACCAATGGTCGGCGTATCCATGCTCGATCCGCGAACTGCGCCAAGACGACGATCTGGGCAGCTTGGTCTTTGTCTGTCGGCACTGTGTCCGACCGGGTGATGTCTAGGTTCTACTCTTCATCCGGAATCGGGTCCGGCATCTCCACCCCACGGAAGATCAGCGCGTCCGTCAGGGTGATGTTGATTTCGTCCAGCATCATGTGCAGGCACACGACCGTCTCCGATAGCTCCGCCAGAGCCTCGTCGGACATCTGGTCCATCGGGGGAACTGCATCCCAGGCCTCAAGGAAGGACTGCTGCAGCTTCTCTGCGGACTGGTCCGTGCGATGGGGGAGTTCGTGAGGGGCTTCCATGGCTCAGGTGCTCGCTTCCCGCTGGTACTTCTTAATGAGCGAATTCAACTGTGCGACCTCCATTTGAGACAACCCCCCCCCGTTTTGCACCCTTGCGGGGGATCGCCACGCCGGCCTTCTTCAAGGTGTGGAGGCGTTGCTGTAGCGCTGCCTTGGTGATCCCCAGGTTCTTGGCCGCGTCATCGAGTGAGTCACTGTGTAGGTACGTCATAAGGGTTTCGCGGTGGTCGACGGTTTTCATGCCGCCTCCTTTTTCGCCGGACCGCGGCGACTCTTGCGACCTCCCTTGGCTCCCGCGATCCGCGCTAACTCTGGGTCCGCGGCGAATCCCCGTGGTGCGCGGCCATTGTTGCGCCATGATTCCTGTGCCTTCAGGGCAATCTTCCGATAGAAGTCGGGGTCTTTGGCCTTGTTCACCGCAGCGGCCTTCAGACCACCGGTGAGAACCCTGATGCCATTCTCGTCGATGTAATCAACTCCGCGTATACCCGGCATCTACCAGAACCTCCAGAACGGCTTGCGTTCCTTACGCGCTTGGTCGATCACCTGCTGGACTGAGATCTGCTCAACCTCTTTAAGGGCGCGATCTGCCTTCGCCTCGATGCGATCCTGCCGTGTTTCGAAGTTCAATGTCAGTAGCTCGACAGCCGCCTGTACTTCGGCTCGGAGCTCTTCGCGAGTAAGCGGGGCTGAGGGGATAAGCGGTGATGGGGTGACCGGCACTCCCTTGATGGCCGGGGCATTCGCAACCCCCTGCTTAGCGGCCGGCTTACGCACCGCCTTCTTCGTCTCGAGAGTTACCGCTTTAGTGCGTGTCTTCTGCTGCTCGACCTTCAGGGCCTTGCGCCGTGTGTATTCTGCCCAGGTCCTCGCCTGGCGAATGGTGCGGATCGTGGATGGCTTGAGGCCGTGCTTCTCCGCGACTCCTTCGACGCCCTTGGGGTCTTTCTTGAGTGCACGGATGACTGCGGTGAACTTTGCTTCTGTGAGGGGCTGGCTATTTTTCGCCGGCATGGTGTGGATCTCCTGCGGCCTCTCTCGCCGCGTTAATGATTACGTGATCGTCGAGGAGTGCCAGGAGCACACCTTCGGGATCGTTGAGGGACTCGCAACTAATGCAGAGTCCGTTTTGGTTGGTAGGTGCAAGCTCTAGGCAAGTCTTGCAGGTGGAGCGGACGGTGAGGGTGATGGTGCTACTCATTGCAGGCTTCCTGCTCTAGGAGCTTGCTGAGTACCTTTATCTTCGCCTTCTCGTCCTCGGTGAGCGGAAGTGGATTGTCGATCTGACCTTCTACTTCCATCTCGTCTTCGCGGTGCGCGCCGATGGTTTCGTAGTCGCGCATTAGGCGGTCTCCTCAGCCGGCGCGATGTCAGGGTCGAACCAGTCGGCCGGGAGCTTCTCTTTACCGCTCAGGATGTCATCCAGCTTCTCCGCCAGTTTGAACTGTTCCTCTTCGTTGCAGTTCTTTAAGAAGGGCTTGCCTGTGACGTTGCGGATGAGCTCACGGACGCGCTTGGGCGGTATCGGGAGCTTCTCTAGCTGAACGCGAAGGTGTTCGATAGGATCGATCTCTTTAGTAGGGGTCTTGATTGGCACTACTTGGTCACGATCACCCGTGAAGACTGGAGTAGCCTCCGCCGTGTCTTTGATCCGCTTCGCCTTCTCAGACACGATCTTATGAAGATTTGCGATTGCGACGGTGGCTTGGTCTTCCGTACGCAGTGACGCGACACGTGCTTCCATCTGGTCTTTTGGGAACTTCAGGTCAATACAGAGCTGTCGGATCTCCGAAAGTTGCTCAGGTGTTGGCTTCGTTTGTCGGTTGGACGCCTTATTGCCATCGTCGTCGTCATCGCCGACGAGTCCGAGTATGGCCATGATCCCATAGCGGCGGGCGTACGTCATAGACGATCCCTGCCCTTGAGAATCTTTCCGACTCATTAGAAGCTCTTGCTCCCCCTGTATCGATGAGCCGGACTCATGCATCAGGATCGTGATGAGAAACGTCCTGTCATCCCGTGTGAGCGGCCATTGGCTGATGCCGAGCTTGTGCTCGCTGAGGAGTCTCAGGGCTTCGCGCATGACCTCTGATAGCGGTACATAGGTGTTCTTAAAGTGAGCGTTCTCGGCGGACTTCTCCAGAGGTGAGACCTTCGCTTGAATCGCGACGATGGCCTTGGCGATCTCTGGCGGGATTACCGCTACCTCGCCTGGACGGAGCAGAACGTTGTGCCCGTCCGATGATCGTGGCCGCCATATCACCTCGCTAGCATTCTTCACCGGCGCGGCTTCTCGCTCCTGCTCTTGTTTGCTATCTGCCATCCAGCTCCTTTCTGCCGGCTACTGCTCCGGCTTCTTGTTGTTCTCTTCTTCTAGCTGCTGCTTCGCGACTTTGTAGAGTCGGGAGACGTTCTTGTCGTTATCGCCGAGCATCTCTACGAACTTGCCGAACCCAAGGGGGCGACCGTTCTCTTCGCTTAGCTCTGTCATGCGGAGCTCGAAAGCTCGCTTCTTGAACGCGGGCAACCTTGCTGTAAAGGTTTCGCGATTCGAGTGATAAGTCACGCTTCCGTAGACGCGTTTGGTTGTTTGCTTTGCCATGAATGTTGCCTCTCTTTGATTGCTACGTCCCCCTTGCTGTGTTCTCTTTCCTGAATGAACTCCGAGCGATATGGCTGAGCGGTGTATCTGTCCGGCGCTATGTGTGCCGCGCTGCTCTAAGCCCTTCGCTTCTGCCGCTTATTATGAGCTAATGGTTTAATAATTGCAATAGGTTTGTAGTGCGAAATTAGGTAAATGCTCGATGCCTGTGGAAAAGTCGGGAGTTCAGAATGTAGTAAAGTAGTTCCAAGATGCATGGCCGTGTTGAAACACCACCTGAACCCGCCCGTATCGCGCCGGATGACCACACACTGATCACCCCTCTGACCAGGGCGGACATGGGCGCGGCGGCGCAAGCTAAGTACCTGTACTTTGGGTACATGGAACTTCTGCACCGGGACGCCGAGGTGATGCGGCACGTTGCTCGCTTTGGTGCCCTCACCACGGCACAGATACGAGCCCTTCTCTTCCACGATAAGAAGTCCGAAACTTCCTGCACCCGGAGCCTGCGCCGGCTTCGTGAAGCGGGAATACTGGCAAGCGTGTCCGTACGCCTTCCGAGCAATAGTCGGGGCGGGTCGCCTATGGGCTGCTATCAGATAGGCCGGGCAGCGTGGAAGTCGTTCTATACCCGTCCGTATAAGGTCATGGGCAACCCCTTGAAGCTGCACCACACCCTGGCAGTGGCTGATGCGTATATCGCGCTCAAGCAGGCAGAACGAGCGGGGGCGTTTAAAATCTCCCACTACCGCACTGAACCCGACACGTGGCTGGACATTGCCGGGGTGGAGCTGCGCCCGGATCTATACGTGGACCTAATAGACGAGAATGCAGAAGCTCCGATGCGCCGGCTGTACTGGCTCGAAGTGGACCAGCACAGCGAAGGCCGTGACGACATCGCGAAGAAGGTGGAAGCGTACAAGCACGCCTACCTTCACGGCGGCATGAAAAGCTTCCCGCAAGTCGTGTTCGTGGGTAAAGACGACGACACGGTGGCGGACTTGCGGCGATGGATACGCCCGCTCACGCGCGACGTAGAGACCTACGGCGACCTGTTTGTCGTAGCGTCGCAGGCGAACTTTATGGACCAGCTCATGCGGTAGTTTTCCACAGCTAATGATGTGCATATTGCAATGCAAATGTATTGCACTTTACCCCTGTTATTGAGATAATAGGTGTAGAGCTTAGGACGCTCACACAATAACTAAATACAGGGGACCATATGAAAGCAAATTCATTAGTAAGCAAGATCCAGAAAATGGGCGGCACTGCGTCGTTGATCAGTGAAAAGCGCACCGACTACGACGGTCGGCCATGGACCAAGCACGAGGTAGTCGGCGAGCTCAACGGCTTTGATATCCATATGGATGACCTTGAGTCAGATTATTTCACCGTGCGACACGAATCAAAGCGCGATCATTTCGACCCAGGCAGCGACTACAACCCGGGCGGGTTCCGCTTCTGCTACCGGTTGCGCGATCTTGAGCAGTTCGCGCAGGGAGTCGCCGCGTAATGTTTGGCGGCGACTTCTACCCAACTCCTGAAGCGCTAATAGATAAGATGCTGGCCAAGGTGGACCCGCAGACCGTAGAGACGGTACTAGAGCCCTCTGCAGGCCGCGGCGACATTATCGAGCGCATTGAAGCATGCCGAAGTACCGGTGGCAGGTGGCGAAGCGTCAAGAAAATCGACGCTGTAGAGATCGACCCAGAACTGGCCGCAGTCCTGGCGGGTAAGGGTCATAAGCCTATCGCGGGTGACTTCCTCAGCTTCCGAAGCTTCCGGCGCTATGACTTGATCGTCATGAACCCGCCATTCTCGGAGGGAGCCAAGCACCTACTCAAGGCGCTCGAACTGCAGAAGCACGGCGGGCAAGTGGTGAGCCTCTTGAATGCCGAGACTTTGAAGAACCCGCATACCAATGAACGGCGCGACCTCGTGGCGAAGCTTGAGGAGCTGGGCGCTTCGATCGAATACGTACAAGATGCCTTCGCTACTGCGGCGCGCACTACGAGCGTAGAGACGGCGCTCATACACGTAGACATCCCGCGCATACCGAAAAGCGACATCCTGGAGAATCTGAAGCGCGCTCAGGCAATCGAGACGAGTGAAGAGGGGAGCCCCCGCGAGGTAGTCGAAGGGGAGTACATCACGGGAGCCGTCCGCCGCTATGAGATCGAAGCCCGCGCCGGCCTTGCGCTTATCCGGGAGTACCAGGCACTGGCGCCGATATTGAGCCGCAGCTTCATGGACGACAAGAGCCCGATCTTGAAGCTCGAAGTAAGCGGGGAGCATGGAGACCTACAAAACAACTTCGTGGAGCACCTACGCATGAAGTACTGGCGCGAGTTGTTCCAGTCCAACCAGTTCGCGGGAGCGTTCACCGAGAAGACGCGCGAGCGTTACCGGGAGCAGATCGACGGCCTACGGCACTACGAGTTCACCGTGGGCAACATCAAACAGATGCAGACAGACATATCTGCCTCCATGCTCGACACTCTCGACGAGGCGATAGTAGGGCTGTTCGACGAGTTCAGCGCGCAGTATTGGGACGAGGCAAGCAAGAACATTCATTACTACAACGGATGGAAGACCAACAAGGCGTACGTCATCAACAAGAAGGTGATCACCCGGCTCAACGCATGGGGCTACTACACCGCCCATCCCTTCGACCCGCTCAGCTGGGATGTGAGGAACAAGCTTGCGGATGTCGTACGCGTGTTCGCCTATCTCGACGGCAAACTGACTAGCGACATGACCCAGCTAGAGGACGCGCTACGCGCTGCGCGGGAGAGCCAACAGACGAAGGGCGTCGATCTTGGCTATGTGACGGTCGACTTCTTCAAGAAGGGCACCGTGCACATCACCTTCAAGCGTCCGGACCTGTTGAAGAAGTTCAACCTCATCGGCTCCCAGCGCAAGGGATGGCTTCCACCGAACTACGGCGCGAAGTCATACGAGGCCATGGACCGGGAAGAACGTGCCGTAGTGGACAGCTTCGAGGGGCGGGATAGTTACGCCGATACAGTCGAGCGCCACGAGTTCTACATAAGGCGGGCGCAACTACAGATCGGAGCAGGGGCGGCATGATCCGCCCCACCCGCTATGGCCCCACTGACACCCGCACCGGCGAAATCCTCGACCTCACCCCACTAAAGAACCCACCGCGTAAGCCCGCGAGAGCCCGCGTACACCGCCCGAGACGCAGGAACGACCGACTCACCGACTCCGGGTGGTTCGTGGCCCTGCTGGCGCTCCTGGTGGCGAGTATCGCGATAACCCAGTAGCCCGGAACGAAAAAGAAGACGCCCGCGACTGACGGGCGTCTTTTCGTAGGTGTTTGTTTGGTCTCAAGTAGTGTGGAGTCCTGAGAGCTGAAAGATGTTTTAGTTATGCGAGGAAGGTGCGCAAGGGTCTTCATGAGGTCCTTGTGTCCTTAAAATAGCATAGTTCCGGGACTACAAGCCCGGTGTTTTTCGCTTCATGGGGTATAACTGGAAGATCTTCTTCTGCTTCCTGCGCGTCTGCTTGTATCCACCGAACTCTGCGGCACGAGCTGCCGGAGTAGTAGGAGTGGGAGTTTGGTCTATCTCGATGCGCCGGCCGAAGAGGAGGGTTAAGTCGTGGTCTTGTGTTTGTTTGATGCCCTCTGCCATATGCGGGTATTATGGCATGTTTCGGGGGATTGGGGAATAGTCAAGCGAAACGGCTACAAATAGGCTGTGAAAATATCGTGGTTTGTGTTTAAATGGGGGCAACCGGTTCTCTAACCTAGACAGCTAGAGATCCGGGGGTATAAGGAATCAAAAACAGCCGCTTTATGCGACTGCAGTGTTTGTGTTGGAGTTGTTCTCTAACCTAGACACTCTTAGTTTAACATTTTTGATTACCTATGCAAAGGTACTTTTACGATTATTGTTCGCAGTCAATAGATCAAAACTGCATGGCCCTGTCGTAGGCTCCCAGACTTGCCGCGCTGTCCCACCCTGACAACGGCGACTCTAACGAGCCTACGACGTTGGCACGTACCGCTCCTACCAGGGGATCGGAGCAAAGGATACGTCCAGAGGTGGATATGTATCGGGTTCGGGTGGACGTGCATCGTAGGAGGGAATCAGTGCCCGTATCCCCGGATTTAGAGGGATAGAGGGGCGTAATGGTTAAAGAAGAAGGAGGTGACATGACATCGAAGACAGAAGAGACAAACACGGTCGAGCTGGGTTCCCGTCAGTGCGCCGAAGTAGCTAAGTACATGTACGAACAGTGGCAGGAAGCAATGAAGCCGCCGCTGTACATCTACCAGGACTTCCCGACATGGCTGGACAACTTGATTGATGCAGGCGCGCAGGAGGATGCATCATGACTTACACCTGGGAAGAAGCCGCCCAGAAGCTCGATGACCTACAGCCATTTATCCAGTACTGCATCGACACCGATGAGGCGGAATGGCAGGTCGACACCGTTCGCAGCTCAGGCAACACGAAGAACTGCCTGTTCGGACATCTGATCAACTGGGCATATGGCAAGGACTACGAGGGCAGCGTGTCGGCAATCTGGGACATGTTCGAAGAGATCTGGGGAACGACCTACCTCGTGTACGAGATCAACGATGGCCGACATCCTGCATACCCTCAGGAGACGCCACGGCAGCGCTGCATCGCGTACTTGAAGGATCTGTGGCTCGGTCGGATTGAAGACACTCAAACCGGATGGGCGAAGGAAGCCGAACGGCATGGGGTTGCCTCATGAGCAACTTCGAACGAAACATCCCTCAGCACGTCCAGGAAGTCCGCGAAGCCATAGCCGCCAAGCACCGGGAAATTGACCATCTCGATTGGGGCCATGAGTGTGACTGTGAGTACTGCGATCGTGATGGCGAGTACGGCGACCCTGAAGCAGAGACGAAAGCCGAGGCGCTCAAGGAAGAGATCCGGTCACTGAAGACACTGGAACGTCGGTTGATCGCGCATGGGGAGCGGTACGGCGTAAAGGTGGACGCTAAATCGTGATCACCCGCCCCACCTTCATCGCCCTCATCGAAGCTGTTCAGCGCCAGGCCGTTCAGGACGAAGTGACCGGAGGCCACATCAACGCCCTCATGCCGAACTCCACGGACGGCGTCTTCATCACACCTCTTCGCGAGGAACTTCTGGACCTACTCGAAGCGGAACTCGGCAGTCAGAGCGACTGGATCTCCTGGTGGTTATGGGATGCCCCCGAGGCCGGCAAGGACCTCGAGTCTTGTGTGATCCACCATGAAGACGGCAGACGCACGGTGATCCGAGATGCGGGTGACCTGTATGACTTCATACGGATCGGGCGGACCATGCCGAGTATGGAGGAAGCGGCGTGACGCGGGAACGAGATAGCCTCACTCACCTTGTCCCGCAGAAAGGTCTTCGGCTTCCTGGTCGCTTAGTGCAGGGACTTTTGCGATGTTCTTGCGCGCACTAATGAGCATCGCCGTCCTCGCGCTGAATATCCGAGACACGATTGTCTTGGCTTCCTCGATCTGATTGGTGTCATACTGCTCTGTCGCCTCAAGGCTCACCTGAAGAATTGTCATCGTGTGCTTGAGATCGCCGCACGCATCCTGAAGCTCGCTGAGGTGGGCGCGTGTCTCTCGGTCGGTCACAAGTAGATTCGGCTCGATAAACGTGTTGCTCATCTCCCCATAGATCTCTCTCCATCGCCTAAAGATCCGTCCAGCCTCAATGTGCGTACTGTGATCGCGCGAGTGGCCGGCGGTGAGCGGATAGTGCTTGACGAGGTCCCCTGCCGCGTCGACGTAAAGTGTTGAGGTAGACCAAACGGGGGTAATAGACATGAGCTGCTGATGACGCCGCTGTGCGTCTAGCTCATCTATGAGACGCTTCTCGGCAGCTTCGAGTTCGTTCTTATGGCGCGCTTCGGCTTTGGCTGCTTCAGCGTCGGCGCGCTGCTCCGCCTTCCTCGCTTGAGCGTTGGCTTGAGCAGCGAGCCATACCGAAGCGATAGCAAGGGCGGTCGCACCGAACGCGCTTGCCCACGCGCCGGCAGCAGCGCCATCGCTACCGTCCCCCGCCCACCAGTTGAATAGGGAGAGACCCGCCCACCCTGCAAGGACTAAGAGCACGAATACGACAAGTGGGCTAACCCGCAGCACCCACCGTGCCTGCCACCACTTCGGCTTCGGTGGCAACAAGGCGGCATCCGCCTCAGCGTCGCTCTTCTTCCGAAGGTCGGGGTCCTTGTCCGCGTTCTCGTGCGCCACCCGGCGATCTAACCAGATCAGTCGCGGGACAGCCTTCTAGCTTGCGCCCCATGTCTGGATAGCATTCGACGCAACGAAGAAGAGCCACACCATGCCGATCGTCGCGGGAATGGCGATGTACCAGGGGTATCCCCGCGCACTGAAGTCACCCCGGTCAATCTGCCGCTGGTACCGGATGCTCACGAGCTTGATCGCTGCCCAGATAGTGATTCCCGGCAGAACGAGCACTTGAAGGATGAGCGCAATCAGCGGACGCCCCTGCGGACCTTGGATGTAGCCGAGGGTGATAGCCCCGATGTACAAGATGAACGCGACGATCAGCGAAGCGATCGTGCTTGCGGCCACCTGCTGCCAGAACTTCTGGTCGCGCACCCACCGCGCCGGCCATTGCCACCAGCGGGTCTCATCCGAGTGGTTCTCCGTGTCGTCGGCAGCCTCAGGTTCGGTCATGGGCAGAAAGTACAGCTCGCGACTGACAGGCCTACTTCTCCCGCTGCTTCGCCTTCCACTCCGCATAGGCGTCAATTTCATGCTTCGGAGCAGTGGCATGTACCCGGACGTTCCATCCGTGCCGCCAGGCGAGCTTCAGGTGACCGGCATCGTAGAGGCGTTCGTACTTGGTGTAGTCCTGCCGTTCCTCACCTGCGACCTGCCGGTGATGCCCGACGACGAACAGGTGATTGAGCTCCGGCATGTCCCAGAAGAGCGCAACGTAGCTCTCGTCGTAGTCGTAACTTACCGCCACGAGATCTCCGTGCTCATCGACTTCCATCGCGACCGTGCCGCGATCGTGGTTAGTGTTCCAATCATCCCAGGACACGGGGAAGCCACTGCGCATCATCGCCACCTTTGGTAGGGCCGGAAGGTAGAGCCACGGTACCGGGCATCCGCGGGATGTGCGGGAATGTCGTCCGTTCGGATGAAAAGGCTTGGCGGGATAGAGACTTTTCCACAGCCCCTATATTTTGCAATACAAAGCTATTGCAATTTAACGCTATTTCACTCATACTAAAGTCATACAATTAAACAAGGTATTCACCCTATGAAAAAGATTAGCCTCAAATCGCTCACCCGCCGTACCAAGCTCTTCGTAGCTACCGGCATCGTTCTAGCCGGCACCTCATCCGTGCTCGCGTTCAACAACTTCGACAACTCCGCAGCGGACATCATGAGTCCGACCGAGGTCAAGGTCAACGACCACGAAGACCGCATCACGAAGGCGGAAGCCGACATCACCGAAACCAAGGGCCGTGTCGAGCAGGTCGAGCAGAAGACCGAAGAGAACACTCAGGCCATCGCCCAGACGAACGAACGCGTCACCGTGGTAGAGCGTCAGGTCGAGACCGTCCGTGAGCAGGTCCCTGCGCCATCACCCGCACCGACCCCTGCACCCCAACCCGCCCAAGCACCAGCTCCGATCCCACAGCTCAACCCCCGCAAGGTCGTGGCAGTAGCAGCGGAGGAGCAGATCAATCGCTACGGGGAGCACTCGGGCTGGACATGTAGGTACACGCTCGAAGGCGGCCAGGTAATCGTCAACGTGCAGCCAGACGCGTGTTACGTGGTCGGGCATGTGATCTCAGCGGAAATGGCGTCGCTGCATCGGGTGAGGTAGTCGGGATGGCACGAGAGATTGAGTTCAGGGGACGACATATCGCTAGGGGCACTTGGGTATATGGCCACCTCCTGGCGCCACACATCATCGGTGTGGTGAAAGAAGTCGACGACAAAGACGGTCGTGGATATCGCCCGGAGATACAGGAGTTCTGTCTAGTCGAGCGAGCATCTGTTGGACAGCAAACGGGCCTCAAGGACAAGAACGGCGTAGAGATCTACGAGGGTGACTTGCTTGACATCAAATTGGCGGGCGGCGACAGGGGCTTCGTTCCCGTTGTGTTTAGAGACGGGTCCTTCATGATGCATATACCGTACTGGGTGGGCGACTACTACCACCTAAGTGATTACGATAGTGGTTTGTACGAAGTCATCGGCAACATCTACGAACACAGCCATTTGCTAGAGGGCAACCAATGACCCGCTACCTCAAGCTCATCTTCCAGGGGCTATGGGAAGGTTTAGGCGACATCCTTGATGCTGCGAAAGAAGTGCCGTTCCTGAGCGCAACGCTCGTCATCCTTGTCGCGTGGTTCGTACTACTCGTCGCAAGCCTTCCGTCCAATCAACCTGCAATTACCCCACAATCCGCCGTCTCGTCCGCTCCAATAGCCCCGAACGTGCTCGAAGCACTCGTGAACCAGGAACGTACGTCCAAGGGCCTTAGCGCGCTCGAAACAAGCTCACAGCTACGAAAGAGCTCGTGCAACAAAGCGGCCCACCTCATCGAGCACGACTACTTCGCCCACGTCGCACCCAACGGCACCACTCCGTGGAGCTTCATCGATCAGGCCGGCTATCAGTACACCCTGGCAGGGGAGAACCTCGCGGAGCATTACCCAGACAACTACGAGCTCGTGCAGGCCTGGATGCACAGTCCGTCCCACCGAGCGAACGTCCTGGGGGAGTTCAACGAGCAGGGGATCTGCGAGCAAGAGGGGGTGGTGGTGATGCATGTGGGGGTCCGGGAATGAGCAAGCGACGAATCCCCGCCCGTCTGCGCAAAGCCTTCGACCGCTACGAGATCCGTACAGGCACCGCAGGCTTCGTGAGGTTGTACCGGAACGGTCAGCGAGTGATGCCGAAGAACACCACGATCAGATTCAACAAACGAAAGGAGACCACCTTGTAAATGGAACGCACCGCCCGCAAACGATATACGAAAGCTGAGGTACCAGAATCAGTCGCTAAGCTCACGCCGGCCGACTTGCTCGAAGAGGCGCTGACCTTAGAGCCCGGCGAACTCACGACATACAACCGCGCCCACACCTACTCAGTCCGCAATCAGATGCTCCTACGCTCTCAGGGCGTACGAGAGCCCGTGGCAAGCTACGAAGGCTGGAGGGCCTTCAACAGGCACGTCATTAAGGGCGCGAAGGGCAAGTACATCTACCGCCCGATCACGGTGAAGTCAGAGGAGATCGACGAGAACACCGGGGAGCCGAAGAAGTTCACGAAGTTCAAGCCGGTCAAGGGGGCATTCGCCTACTCCGACACCGAAGGCGAGCCACTCCCTGAGATCGAGCACCCGACCTGGAGTAAAGAGCGTGCCCTCGGAGCCCTCGCGATCCGTGAGGTGGCCTTCGAGGACGTCAGCGCCAACATGCAGGGCTACAGCTATGAGCGCAACATCGCCATCAGTCCGATTGCTCGGTACCCGATGAAAACCACGATCCATGAGCTCGGGCACGTCTGTCTGCTGCACACCACGAAGGAAGCGCACGCCGACTACCTAGAGCACCGGGGAATCAAAGAGTTTCAGGCCGAGAGCACGGCGTACATAGTCATGAACGAGCTGAACATGCGGGATCAGTTCGACCCAGCAGAGAGCCGGGCATACATCCGAAACTGGCTCCGGGATGAGAAGCCAAGCGACCAGGCGATAAGCCAAGTGTTTAAGGCGTCGGATGAAATTTTACGGGCGGGGATGCCCGAGGGGGAGAAGGAAGATGAGTAAGCAGTCGCAAGACACACCACTTAATGCAGATGATGAGCTGCGAAATAGAATATATAACGAGGTAAAACTCTGGATGACCCCTAACGAGTCCTTGCGGTTCATAGACGATTTTATGCCGATAATCCTAGCCGACCGCAAGAAGCATGCACTACAGGCGGGGATAAGTGAACTGGAGGCAGCAGCAGACAGCTTACGTTCATTTGGAGTTAAGGAGCTGATTGACGGCCGTATCGCAGAGCTTGAGCGCCAACAAACCGAAGCAATGAAAGGAGAGAATGTATGACGTACGAGCAGGAGAAAGAGCATCTTATCAATGAAATTTTGCACCATGGAAGAACTATGAAGATGCTCGGCTTTAACCAGGCAGCGGAGTCATTTCATGGAATAGAGAAGGCTGAAACTTCAACATTTGCAACAGCCCAGGCCTATCTACAAGACAAGAATAGATTCGAAGATCAGGAAAGAGCGCGGGTCGAATATGCCATCGAGAGACTTGTTGCGATTAGTCAAACCGAAGCAATGAAAGGAGAGTAAAGATGAGCACAGCATTATCAACAACTGAACTACAAAGGTATATCGAACGCGTATCTGACAGACTACCGAAAAAGATTATAGTAGATGGCAAGACGCTAACCCTTGAAATCAAGTACTTCGGCAGCCTCGACAACTTCTGGACTTTATCCTATGGAACCAACGACACGAAAGACACGTTTATTCATAGGGACGAAGCATCGCTCGAAGCATGTGTGCTTGGTGCATGGCGTAGCCTGGCGCTAAGGAAGGATGAGTGGGAGTTTGAATCATGAACCCACAACCCCCAGTAAAGAGTGAAGATGAAGTACAGGTAACAGTGTTTCCTGACCAATTTACATACACACATAAAGCTAACGAGTTTAACAGCACGGACTTTACCAACTGCTGCGGTGTGGCAGTAATTGATGAAGCACGCTGCCCACGCTGCAAACGCAAAGTTATAAGGCTAGAGAGGCAACCATGAGTGAACCAGCAAAGAGTGAAGATGAGCTACAGGAGAAACTAATAGCCAGTATGGTTGATGCTTTCCACATAGATGACTGCGACGGAGTTATCGTTGAGGTTAAGGATGTGAAGGCGTACGTATGGCATAAACTATTTCCACTCATCAAGCAAGAAGCCGAATCACACGCCGATGCAGTGATAGGCGAGTACGAGCGAACCCTAAAGGCACGGCCACCGTTTGTACGTAACGCGCTACGTGCCGAACAGCGCAAACGCAACGTCTACCCGATTAAGGACCCTAAGTGATGTTCGGCAAGCTCTACAACCTACTTGACGCAACCTGGCGCGACGGGGCGCAACTCGCGAGTCCTTCGTACCTGAGAAACGCAGATGGTAAGCCACTGCCGGCTATCCGCGTTGCGACTGCTCAAGAGAAGATTCACGACGACATCCTCGACCTCATCGGCCCCAACGAACCCGTCGACTACTTCAGCAAAAGTCCCGACCGAAGCATTCGCCCTGAAGCCCGCAACCAGGTACGGGATGAGCTGCGGGCGAAGGTGCGGGAGTGGGTATCGTCTAACGAGGATTAGTGCCGGCCTGCGTTTCAAAGAACCAATCGATACGATCAGCAATGATCGGGCCGTAGTGCTTGGCCTTCACGGTAACGAAGAACTTCGTAGTCTCTACGAGGTCGAACTTATTATCTCGGTATATCTTGATGGGTTGCATGTGTGTTTTGGGTTCCTGATTAGGTTATATACACATTGTAGCACACATTGTATCAGAAAGTCAATACCTAAAGCACGGAGAAGGCGGGCGACGCTTCCCGAGGTCCGATGGAGACCTCCGTCGCCCGCCAAGTGAGACTCTATCACTCAGTCGCACACGTGTTCGAAGAATCGCCGTCTATTGGTAGGCCGGGTCCCACCATGCACCCTCGGCCTCCAACCGCTCCGCTACGCTCTCCGGCATGACCGAGCAACTGTCATCGTGTTCCGTGGGATTGAAAGCACTTGCCGGCTCGGTGATTCCAACCGTGGGCGTAAGACCTTCCCAGCCGCCGTTGAGGCTGTACAAGTCCGGAACAACTTTCTCGGCCCGCCAGATAGTTGCGAGTAGATCGATGTCGACGATGCCGCTCGTATCGATCCCACCACCCGGAGCGCGCACAGCATCTTCGCCGGCAGGAAGCAGGCCAACGAGAAGTGTTGCAGTTGGAAGGTCTCCATCCCACGGCGGACGGTTGAAGTAGTACCACGTAGCAGCGCAGACCCCGTAGAGGTTCGGACCGAACTGGGCGTAGTTGATGTAGAGATCGAGCTGCCGTTTGTCCCCAAGGATTAGGTTGAACGGGTAGGACAGGATCGCCTCGACGCCTTTACGTACCGCCTGCACCGGCTTGGACTGCCCGCGGATGAGGAAGATGTTCTTCACGAGCTGCTGCGGGATGGTCGAGCCGGAAGGGTCTTTCTCACCCGCTAGGAAGGCATCGATGCGCTCGATGAAATCCCCAACGTGGAATGGCCCCTTGCGCGTTCCGAGTTTGTCGTCTTCATGGATGAGCACCGCAGCCACGTAATACCGACTGACATAGTCGATGTCCACGTACTGGTAGACCGTCTTCCCATCCGCCTCGTCGGTGAGCATGAACATCGTCCGAGGGGGAGTTGCGATGACGTACAAGCACGGTGGCAGAAGCATCGATGCCAGGATGGCCACCGTGCTCCAGAGGGTCCACAGCTTCCACCGGGGCCTCTTCCGCTCGGGAGGGTTGGGTTCTCCATCCCATGGCCCGGCGTCCGGTGGCTCGGTGATGGGCGGTTCGGGCGGGGCCGGCCGAGTTTGTTGTGGGGTGGCGAGCAGGAAGAACGGTTCGAGACGCTTCCAACGCTCGCTCGCGGGACGGGGGGAAGGGAATGCAGGGCTCATGGCGATCCCCAAGTGGTGAGAGGCCAGATAGGCGTCACGTGACGGAATACGGGTGTAGTCCATCTGTAGGACAGAATCGTACGGGAATTGCTGTTACCCTGCTATAAATTTTTGGTAACTGTGAAAGGCGGGTGGAAATGGACGAGCAGATTCACCGCAGGGTGCAGCGCACCAGGGAGCTTGTGACTTCCCTCGTGGAAAGCAACCCGCTGTACGCCGACTTCCATCCGGACCTGCGCAGGCAAACCATCGAGAATCTATCGGCAGAGCTGGATGACTTGGTTGATGAGGAATTCATCTACGCGATTTCAGATCGCGAGGGGAGCCACCTTGCGGGACTGCTCGAAAGACTGCCAGATGACGAAGGGGGATTGCTTGAGGTTCGGCGATTCCTTTACAGCTGCGTGATACCGCACGATGTTATAACCAACGAGGTCTACGCCCGGTTCTCTAGGGAGTACCCCGGTGTGAACGGGATACAGGTACGCCCTGGTCCACGCGCTTAAGCGTGGCCAGGGCGACCGTTTTCGTATTGGCGTTAGTCTTTCATCATTAGCGCTAGTTGCCCTAGCATGATGATAATCTGGACTACACCGATAATGGTGGCGATCTCCACTTAGTCATCAACCCTCCTATCTCTCGACGATTTCGAGATTGCCGTTTTTCGGCAACGATTAACTTTACCACAGATTTCAGGTTGACTTGATTAGTTCGCGATAGACGAATATGCGCTGTTGTCTTATGCTAGTAGCATATATGGCAGCAGGCGGTAAATCAGGCGGCGAGCAGGCGGACAACCTTCCCATCAGGCGGACGGGCCGCTTCGGTGATGACAAAGACCCGAACATGGGCAAGGACACTCAGTTCAAACCAGGTCAGTCCGGGAACCCTAAAGGCGGACCAAAAGGGAAGAAGCTGAGCACGGTAATCCAAGAGATGCTCAATGACGAGAGCTTTATCGAGCGGCTTGCCGAGAAGCTCCCCGACAACAAGAAGCCGGACCCAGATTTTCAGGGGACGCCGATGAAGGCGATCGTCGCTACTGCGATCATCGAGTCCTTCGATCCGAGTGGTCAGTACAAGGCGCGGGCCGCTGCACGTGAGTGGATAGGCAAGTACGGGTTCGGAACGAAGATCGACGTGACCTCGGACGGTGAACGCGTCGAGGTTGCTCCACTCGTGATCAGCAGTATCAAGTCACGAGGTACGGGCGATGCAGCCGCTGAGACTGAAGAAGAAGCAAGCTGAGGTCATCGAGGCGGCGAATGATCCGACCGTCGACACGATCGTCCTGATCGGCGCAGTCGGCACCGGCAAGACTGACATTGCTGCGCACCTTGTCCTGTCGATCTGCCATCAGTTCCCCAAGACCCGCTGGCCGGTGTTTCGTGTGAACCAATCGACCGCCGTTGAAACGGTGATTCCTTCTTACCTGGACATGGCCGAACGCATGGGAATGGTCCAGGGAAAAGACTTCCTCTACACCCAGAAGCCCTATCGCATCTCATTCCCTAACGGCTCGACTATCCCATTCCGTGAGGCAGACGCCACGAAGGACCGGGGCGGCAAGAAGATCAAGGGAATAAACGCTTCGGGGAACCATCTCGATGAGGTGGACGAGTTCGAGTATGAGATGTACTTGCAGGCGACCTCTCGTAAAGGGCGCAAGAACGAGAACGGCCAGCCATCCCTCTCGATCCTTACCGCCAACCCGAACGACGGCTGGCTGAAGGAGCACATCTACGACAAGTGGAAGGCCGGAACCCTTCCGAAGAACATCCGGGTCATCGAGTTCGGCATAGAGGACTCCTGGCAGTCCGAAGGCGACATCGCCGCGCTTATGACGAACCCGGAGTGGTGGGTCGAGCGCTATCTTCGGAACAACTGGGACTACGCCGACGAATCAAACTCGCTCTTCAAGTCGCGTCACTTCGCGGCATCGTTAGCTGACGAACTAGACGCTAATGCCCCACGAGTCGCCGGCTATGACGTGGCGTGGAAGGGCGAAGATCGCTCTACTCGGGCACTGTTCTACGGACTCACCCTGGCTGACCTCGCAATAGTGAAAGCGAAGAACGTGCGCATGGAGACTTCCGAGCAAGCGGATTGGCTGATCGAGGACGCAGTGGACAGCGGGTACGGCATCGAGAACTTGGCAGTGGATGCAGTGGGTATCGGAGCCGGGGTAGTGGGTGACCTCGTCACCAAGGACCTGCACCCGTACGAGTTCATGAGCGGGCTCCCGCCAGACCCGAGCGTGATGTTGCCAGGGGTGGCTGCTTCGCCTCTCAACTTCGGTGATCTTCGTTCGCAGATGATCTACCTGTATGCACGCGGTGTCGAGCTGGGGATCATCAAGCACTTCAAGGGCTGTCCGTTCCTGAGCGAGCTGCAGAAGGAAGCGATGATGCACCAGTTCGATGTGACGGAGAAGATCCTGAAGGTCGAGAGCAAGAAGCAGATCAAGAAGCGCCTTGGGGTGAGTCCTGACTTGTTTGACGCCGTGATCATGGCGCTTTACGTGGCACTGCGACCGATCGAACCATTCCCCGGTGATGACGACGCCTTCGGACCCACAGAACCGTATACCTCTGGGATTCTCGACCGGGCCTTCTAACTCATTTACTAAAACCGCCGGGTGCTTTACATTCAAAAGCAGATATGGCAAGACGAAAACTAACCGGCGAATTTGGTGACTCTGGCGTACAAATCCTTAACGGTGTGATTAGCACGGACGAATATGTTCCGGAACTCCGTGGGCGCCAGCTCATGCGCACGATCGAAGAGATGCGCCGCGGTGATGCGACGATTCAAGCCGGCCTGAAGGCGGTCAAGTACCCAATCGTCGCTGCTGAGTGGTACGCCGATCCCGGTGGAGACGAGAAGGACGACCAAGTAGCCGCCGAGCTCATCGAGCACAACTTCCGAGAGATCCTCAACTGGGAGCACACGCTTCAAGAGATCCTGACCATGCTCGACTTCGGGTTCAGTGTCTTCGAGATCGTGCTCGATACGCGAGTAGTGGATGGTGTGGAGCGCATCGTCGTGACCAAGCTGGCCTACCGCAAGCAGACGACGATCGAAGCGTGGCAGACCGAGGACAAGAAGCCCGGCATCACGCAGCGCCGAAGCGACGGCAGCGCCGTGTCGATCCCGCTCGAGAAGCTCATGGTCTTTACGCATCAGCAGGAGGGCGACAACTGGGAAGGCATCAGCATCCTCCGCAGCAGCTACCAGGACTGGTACTTCAAGAAGACCCTCACGAAGATCGAAGCCATCGGGCATGAACGCCAGGCGTTGGGCGTCGTGAAGATCAAGTACCCGAAGGGCGCGAGCAAGGAACTGCGCAATCAAGCCGCACAGGCTGCCCAGAACGTCCGCGCCAACGAACGGGCCTACATCGAAGAGCCGGATGGTTGGGACATCGATTTCATGGACATGAAGGCCAACACCACCAAGGACCCACGTGAAGCCATCGCGTACCACGACCGCCAGATCCTGAAGAACATGAGCGTCCAGTACATCGACATTGGTTCGCAGGGCACGAGCGGTTCGTTCAGCGCCAGCACCGATCAACGCAAGCTGCTCGAGCTACAGGACCAAGCCATCGCCAAGCAGATCGCTGCGAAGATCAATGAGACCGTGGTCAAGCTGATCTGCGATCTCAACTTCAATCTCAGCACCTATCCGAAGTGGACGGTGGGCAAGATCGGGGACGAGAACATCGTCGAGCTGTCTGACGCCATTGCAAAGTTCACTACGGCCAAGCTGCTGACCCCGAACGACCAAGACGAAGAGCACGTGCGCAAGCTCCTGCGGTTCCCTGCGATGCCGCAAGGCGAAGAGGTAGACCGCACCGTGAAGGAGGAAGTGAAGGACAAGGACGTTGCCGACGACGTGGAAGACGAATCGGAGGAGGCAAAGAAGGTAGAGGCAAACCGCCGCCGAAATATTCAGGCTTCCGTGAGTGCACGGGACTTCCCAGACCTGTACGACGGTATCGACATTGATCCGAATGACCTGGGATGCATCATGCTCGACACAGAGACGCTCGACGTGCTCAAGCACATCCCTGAAGATCTACACAGTGACCTCGTAGAGGCAACCACCCGACACGATCACACCATGGGTGCGGTTGCGGAGACCGAAGCGCATGTCACTCTGCTCTACGGACTCCTTGAAAACGGCAATGTCTGGAAGGACAAGGTGGACACTGTCCTCAAGGATTGGAAGATCGACACGGTTAAGATCGCCGAAGTCGGGTTCTTTGACACCTCGGACAGTTACGCCGTGATCGCACATATCGAGACGACACCGGAACTCATCGACGGTCACGAGCGCTTGACGCTGCTCCCTCACATCCAAACATTCAGTGAATACAAGCCGCACCTCACTCTCGCGTACGTCTCGAAGGATGCAGACGTGGACAAGTGGGTGGATGTTTTGGGTAAGGCGTACAACGGTAAGACCGTGAAAGCGAAGAGCATCAACTACGGCGACCTGCCTGACGGCGACGATAAGAAGAAGGTCGAAGCTGCCGCAGTTCTGGCCCACGCCCGGGACATGAAGAAGCTACTAACCGAGAACTTGTATGGCACTGCCGGATACGACGCGTCCCACGCTGCTTGAGGCACGCCGTGAGGTGTCCATAAGCATCCGAGCGAGTGAAGAGTGGCAACCGAGCTACAAGAAGCACCCGGCGACGTTTAAAGCGCTGCTGCTTCATGAAGCCCAGCTGGAAGAGTCAGTAGCCGAGTATCTGGCCGGCCTTGCCGATCGCGCACCGAACTACATCGACTGGTCCCTGATCCCCGAACCTCTACAGGTCACCGCGGCGTCGAGCCCACTGGCGAACAAGGACGACGCTGTGTGGGAGGGCGAAGCGCTCGACCTGACGAAGGCCGTCATCGAAGCCATCACCCTGCTCGTTGCGACCGGAGGGCAGTACGGGGAACTCGAGTACGGCATCGATCTGGGCATCACGTCCCTCAGCGAGACTGTGCTCGTCGCGGCCCGCGAACAGACCGCCGCGCTGGTAAGCCAGGTGACGGAGACGAACCGCAAGCTCATCCGTGAAGCAATCAAGCAGAGCATCGCCCGTGGGGAAGATGCGGACGGCACGATCGCGCGGATCAGGAAGGTCATCAACAACCCCGTGCGGGCAGAGATGATTGCGCAGACGGAGAGCGTGAATGCGTATGGACGGGGGCTGTATGACTTCGCCAATACCACGGGTGCGAAGACTAAGACGTGGGAGGCGCTGGCGGGCGCCTGCAAGATCTGTGCACCTATTGATGGACAAACCGTCCCGATAGACAAGCCTTTTGTACTGGGGAATGGCAAAGAGGTCATGCACCCGGGATGCCATCCACGAGGAAGATGTGGTGCTTATTACAACTACTAGAGCGGAGGATCGACTCGGTACCAGATGACCATTCCGCCGTCGAAGGTATGATGCCGGTGGTGTGGTCCGGTACTGGCCATCTCGATTAGTACCGTAGTCCTTTCTCCCACCTGATTATCACCCACAGTCCAGGTCAAAGTGACTTCGTTACCAATAGCTTGGTCGGTCGGTGATAACCCATCGATTGGTGGATTTGTGTTCAGGTTCCAAATGAGAGCTCGTCCGTCTGGGTCTGTGCCAGCGCACCGGAACGTAACTTGCTCGCCCGGGCGGAGAGGTATCTCAACATATTGGTTCGTCGTAAGCTGGTGGCCAAAGGAATCGATGATCGAGTCAATTACAGGGTAGAATTCCATGTTGCCCTCTTTGCGGCTTCTATAGATAGCGATGAGATTTCGTAGCTCTCCCGTAATTCCGTGAACGAGGGCTTCCTCGAAGGGGAGGAGGGACCGGCTGTGCATCGCAGGATTACGAAATCCCTCCAGCCTGTCCATGTAGACGTCGAAGTACTTCTTCTTGCCGAGTGCGTCGCTGAACTCATTCCACCGGTTGTTGACTATGTTTCGAAGCTGATAGAACTCGGTGAAGGCGAGTAGGTCGTCCGGTACCGCCACTCCACGTCTCTTGGCTAGTTCGGCGGCTCGCTTCTCTTCTAATTTGGCGATGTCGATCGAGGATACCGATTGCCAACTATCTCCGATCACCTCGCGCACGAGGGACCGTAAGACGACCTCGACAGTGTTGATGGCTTCCGTGGGCTCCACGTTCGGTGATGCTACCTGAAGTGTAGTGGGGCGGGCTCGGCACGCTTTGAGTGCCTACTTGGGCAGAGAATTAGGCGTCATGTCCAACTTCCGTATTGACATTTGCTCGCCGCCCTCAGATATTCAAGGACATATGAAGGGCTTTGTAACTAAAACGAGTATTAAGGCAGATAGCCAGGGGAACGTCCCCACGACCATCAACCTGCTGAAGGCCGGCTCCTGGAATACAGTATGGCACGGTGATTTTGAACTAACCGGTACGGACCTCGAAGAGATGGTCGCCAACTTCGACGAGGGAGTGGGCCTTGTCGAAGAAGACAACAAGCAAGCCCCCGTCAACTACGGCCACGCTATGGGCGACAAAGCCGCGGGCTGGATGAAACGACTTTATACCCAGGCCGTCAATGGCACGATCGGACTCTTCGCTGATGTGGAGTGGACTCCCGCAGCCGAGCAGGCCATCAAAGACGGTGAGTGGAAATATTTAAGTCCGGAGTTCAATCCTCGCGGCTTCCCATGGGAAGACCCCGAGCAGGAGTTCGCCTTCGTCGACAACGTCCTTACCGGTGCGGCCCTGACCAACATTCCACTATTCAAGAAGCTGAAGCCAATCACGGCGTCCCGAATCCCCACTAAGCGGGTGAAGGCGGACGCCCAAGGCGGCGGTGATAAGCAAGATAAAGGAGACAGCATGAAGCTAGAAGACATTCGAGCGAAACAAGTTGCAGACCTCACGGAAGAGGAAAAGACCTTCCTGAGCGAGCACAAAGCAGAACTGACAGACGAAGAGCGCAAGACGTTCGGTCTGGAAGAAGGCACTACCGAGACCACGGAGACAACCGAAGCTACGGAAACCACCGAGCAGACTGAGGACACGACAGACACAACTCAGACGAACGTGCAGGCCAGCGCCATCACCGGCATTACTGACGAAGAGATCGCACAGCTCCGCGCCGACGCACAGGCAGGCCGCGAAGCGAAGGCTGAGCTCGAGCGCAAGAAGGCTGAAGAGTTCGTACAGGCTCGTATCAGCGCTGGTCAGATCAAGAGCGGCGAGAAGGACAACACCGTGAAGGTGCTCTTGGCATCGAAGGGCGAGCAGCGCACAGCGCTTGAAACGCTCCTAGCCGGCCTTCCAAAGAACGAACAGCTCGGCAAGGAAGTGGGCGACGTAGGACAGCAGGTATCGGTCGAAGCATCAACAGAGCTCGATAAGCGCGTTCGCAAGATCATGGCCGACGCCCGCGCAGCTGGCAACACGATTGCCTACTCGGCGGCGCGCAAGCAGGTGCTCGACGCCGACGCGACCCTGAAACAACAACTCGAAGAGGAGGAACAGTAAATGGCAGCAGTACAACCAGGCGAGCGCTACAGCGCTCCAGCAGCCGCAGATCTATCAACTAAGCGCTATCACCTCGTGAAGCTGGATGCCAACGGCGAAGTCGTACTTGCTACGTCAGCAACCGACAACATCCTTGGCGTGCTCGACAACAGCCCGCGTCTCGGCCAGACCGCCGACGTCGTACTGGCGAACGGCGTGGGTTCATTCAAGGTGAAGCTCGGCGCGAACGCGTCAGCAGGTGCCTTCCTGACCGCGAACGGCGACGGCGAAGCGATCGGCACAACTACGACGGGCAACCGCGTAATCGGCCGACTGGTGCGTGCCGGGGTCGAGAACGAGATCGCTGAGTACATCAAACACAACGAGAAATACTAAGAAAGTAGAGACAACTGAATATGGCAAACCAACCAATCTACATCGATCCAGCGCTGACAAACGTCGCCAACGCGTGGGTCAACTCGCAAGAGAGCTTCATCGCGGACAAGCTGTTTCCTGTTGTACCGGTGAGCAAACCAACCTTCAAGGTGCCTGAGTACGGCAAAGAGAACCTGGAGCTGATCGAGAACACGACCCGTACCGGTCTTTCGAAAGCCAAGAGTGTCAGCTACACCCGTAAGTACAAAGACGGCAAGCCACTGGCTGAACACGCGCTATCAGGCGAAGTCACCAAAGACGACTACGAGCTAAGCGACGATCCGTTCACGCCAGAAAGCGACACGACCGAGTTCATCCTCGAACGCATGGCACTTGTCGACGAGAAGAACCTTGCGGACTACGTTACCGACCTCAGCAACGTCCCTGGGGCGGCACTCACGGGAGCAAGCCGCTGGAGCAACCCAAGTGCTGACCCACTCAACGACATTCGCGTGTCACTGGCGCACTTCCCGTTCCGTAAGCCAAACACCATCTCTCTCAGCCAAGACAGCTTCTTGCAGCTCGTGAGCCACCCTTCGGTGCTCGACAAGTTCAAGTGGGCAGTCGGCGGCGCGGTCGGTCTTGACCAGCTCAAGCAATTGCTCGGTGGCTTCGGCATCACGAACGTGTTGATCGGCCAGGCACGAGCGAACCTTGCTGCGGAAGGACTTACCGAAGACATCAACGAGATCTGGGGTAGCGATGTGCTGTTGGCATACGTCACTCCGAAGCCAAGCCGTAAAGAGATCAACGGTGGCTACAAGTTCACCCTTGAGAACGGCCGCAAGGTACGCAAGACCCAGATCTTCGATCCTGAGTACACCAAGATCGTGGTTGAGGACTACTACAACTACGAACTGCTGCTCCCTGAAGCCTTCTACACCTTTAAGAACGCATTCGCGGACTACGAGTAGGAGGTCATCAGATGGCACGACTAGAAGTTGGATTCAAGGGCGCAAAGCTGGTGGGAGTCGAAGTCGACTCCGCCAGCGTCCAGGTAGAAGCAGACAGCACTAATGGCGTCGAGGCCGGCACGCTGCAGGAGACTATCGAAGCACTTGCAGCCCGCGTTCAGGCACTGGAAGACGCAGCAGCGTAGGAGGTGATATGGCAGAACCAAAGCGAGAGAAAGTAACCCTGGGAAGCGCCGTTAAGCACGACGGCACCTGGTACCAGCCAGGTGACACGTTCGAAGGTGACGCGAAGATCGTCGAAGAACTCCGCCGCGCAGGCGCAGTCCGTGTTCTGGACGAGGCACCTGCTACCAACGACGAGGCGGAAGCCGCTCAGGAGCAGGCCAAAGAGATCGTCGCCAAGGCCCAGGCGCAGGCAGAAAAGATCGTGAGCGATGCGGAAGCCGCTGCGCAGAAGATCGTCGAAGCTGCGGAGAAACGATTCGTCGAAGCTGCCAAGGAAGCGGAGCCTAAGGCACCAGCCCAGGACGAACCGAAGGCAGATGATGCGGAGAAGACCCCGTCACAGCCTGCACAACAGACGGCTCAGGCGAAGACGACTACCAAGTCGAAGTAGAACCTGGAACGTCACAGACGAAGCGAGAGCGCCCTACGGGGCGTTCTTTTCGCTAGCCCCAGGGCGTCGTGGTGAATCCGGCGGCGCGCAGGTCCCGTTTGGTCTCCTCAATGAACTGGTCCCGCTGCTTCTCAAGTAGCCCGAGGAATGTTTGGGAATCGACATTGGCGTCCTCCTCCACGTACGGTTCTTCGCCGTAGTGAGTGCGGTATCCGTTCATGAAGATGCCTAGCTGTTCACTCGCCGTCTTGAGTGCAACAAGCTTTGCCCATGGTTCAGTCATTGTTCTGTTGACCGCAGAGACAGATTGAAACAGCTGGGTCGCGTATCCGACGATCGGCTTCGGAGCGTTGAACTTGACCTTGTTGTACACAGTGCCGAGCTTCGTCAGATTCTCAGTCTGCTCGGTGGCGAACGCAATCTTGGCTTCGACATTGGGGTCAGCTTGTCCGCTAACCGTGAGTGCAGTGTCGCGGACCATGTTGAAAGTCCCGTCTACGTCGATTGCACCGGTAAGAATCTCGGTCGTAAGCGTATAGAACTCAGTGCAGGCTTCATACGCTCGCTTTTCGCGCTGAACCTTTTCGTCGTGCTCGCGTGCGGCCTTCGCCTGCTTCTCTTCGAAATCGCGTCGGTCCTGGTTGGTTTTGTCTTCCTGCTTGGCCTTACGTCTATCGCTGGCCTTCAGTGCCTTTGCTGTGATGAGTGGTCCGGCAGTGCCGGCAACAATCGTGCCGACCCCTGTGCCCCACCAAAAACTTGACTCCGTGAGGAAGTCCGAAAGAGCGCTCATAGCGGACGAAAGTAGCACTGGCCTCTGACAAAGACTGCTGACTCTACCGCGCCTCGAACACATGTGCGATATTGAACCTAGATGCAACCGACTACCGACTTCCATCAGGCCGAACTGAACGCCGCTCAAGCGATGAGATCGTGGGGTTTCCTTGACGCCGTGGCCACAACGGGCGGGTCGGACGGGGGAGTAGATGTTCGCGCCCATGATGCACTGGCGCAGGTGAAGTGGCGGACTAACGCGACCGGACGGCCTGAGGTGCAGCAATTGGTCGGAGCCCGAGGGAGCGGCCGGCAAAAGCTGTTCTTCTTCTCGAAGTCCGGCTACACCCGCCAGGCAGTGGCCTACGCCGACACGATGAGTGTTGCGCTGTTCGTGATCGACGCTGTTGGGGGAGTGACCCCCGTGAACGGCCATGCCCGACCCTACGGAGCGAAGTGGTGGGCGCTGCCGTTCGTGGGGATCACCCGTGACGACTGGGTAGTGCTTGGGCTGTTCACGCTGGCGCTGGTAGGTGCGGCAGTGTTCTGGCTGCTGTACCTGGGATGACGGAGCCGCGCTCCAGCACTTCACCGGGGCGCGGCCTGCCTGACTAGCGGACGTTGAGACTGTCCAACGCGCGGGCGAGGCCCGGAAGGTTGTAGGACTTGGCTTTCAGCGTCTTATAGATGTGGTCATCTGCGGTGAGCGATCCGTTATTGGACTTGCTCTTCAGGTAGTCGAAGTCTCTCTGGTACTGCGCGGGCACATCACTCAAGGCGGTACTCCTTGCTCGTCGGAGATCGAACGAGTAGTGGACCACAGATACGCAGTGACTGTCTGCCCTTCGGGCGGATGAACTTCTGTTCCAAAACCCCAGGCTCTGTGCTTAATTGGGTGCAGATATGTTTGACACCCACGTGAATCTACTTTCTGGAACCGTTCACACCGCACCTTCGCCTGCGACCTCTGGCGAAACGCTCATCCTGATGCCGGGAGATGACGCCCGCTTCGAGCCGAACATGCCCGTGACGCTGTGCCCGCCCGAAGTGTCACCACGCTTCGATAACTCGGAGATCGCCTACATAACGGCGGTTGAGGGGCGACAGCTGACCCTCCTGCGCGCGCAGGAAGGGTCGCTCGCCATGCCGGTGGACGCGGGGTGGCAGGTGATCGCAGGGCTGACGGCGAAGAGCCTGACCGATATCGAGACTGTGCTTGAAGGCAAGGCCGACCGCAGCGAGATCCCGGCACCCGTGGACATCAGCGGGAAGGCGGACAAGTCCTACGTGGACAGCCAGGACGGGCTCCTTGCGACTGCCATCGAAGGCAAGGTGGATAAACAGGCCGGCAAGAGCCTGAGCTCTAACGACTACACCAACGATGAGAAGGACAAGCTCTCCGGAATCGCTGCAGGAGCGACGCAGAACGTGCCAGACGCGGCGTTACGCGACCGTGCGACTCATACCGGCTCGCAACCAATTTCAAGCGTCACAGGGCTTCAGGGCGCGTTGGACGGTAAGGCAGCATCGAGTCATACCCACACGGCCGCCAACATCTCGAACTTTGATTCTGCCGTGAGTGCGAATGCAGACGTCGCGGCCAGCACGAGCGCCCGGCACACCCACAGCAATAAGACGGTCCTGGACAACACGACGGCGAGCTTCACGACGGGGGATAAGAGCAAACTCGACGGCATTGCTTCGGGTGCGACGGCCAACGACACTGATGCGAACCTCAAGAGCCGGTCCAACCACACCGGTACGCAGGCCATATCGACCGTATCGGGACTGCAGACCGCACTCGATGGCAAGGCGGCCTCAGGCCATACGCACACCATCGCCAATGTCTCAGGGCTTCAAACTGCCCTCGACGCCAAGGTGGCAAGCACCCTGCTCGGAGCGAACAACGGCGTCGCCACCCTCGATGCAGGGGGCAAGGTGAACCAATCGCAGCTTCCGAGCATCACGATTACTGAGGTCTTCACGGTTGCTACCGAAGCGGCGATGGTCGCCCTGGTAGCCGATGAAGGTGACGTGGCGATACGCACCGATCTGAACAAGAGCTTCATCCATAATGGCGGCACCGCAGGCACCGCGGCTGATTGGTCAGAACTCCTCACCCCAACTGCTGGGGTTTCAAGCGTGAACGGGCAGACGGGCGCGGTCACGGTGAGCGCCGTCCCTGGTGGGGGATCTGAAGGACAGGTCCTCAAGGTAGTCAGCGGCGTACCGGCATGGGGCGCGGATAACAACACCACCTACACCGCACCGTCTCAGGCCGAAGCAGAAGCCGGCACCGCGACCACTTCCCGCACCTTCACGGCGCAGCGGGTAAATCAAGCGATCCAAGCACTGGCTCCAGTGAAGTCAGTCGCAGGTAAGACGGGCGCAGTCACCCTGGCAAAAGCCGACGTGGGACTTGGCAGCGTGGACAACACTGCGGATGCGGATAAGCCGATCAGCACGGCCACCCAGACGGCCCTGGACGGAAAAGCGAGCGCTACCCACACGCATACCGCAGCGCAGGTGACGGACTTCGAAACCGCAGTGAGTGCGAACACCAACGTCACCGCCAACACCGCAGCGCGACATTCACATAGCAATAAGACCGTGCTCGATGCGACAACGGCTTCGTTCCTAAGCGCGGACCGCACCAAGTTAGATGGCATCGCCACAGGGGCAACAGCGAACAGCGCGGATGCGACACTGCTCAATCGAGCGAATCACACGGGGACGCAGGCGATCTCCACGGTAACTGGTTTACAAACAGCGCTCGATGGCAAAGCGGCATCGAGTCACACCCATTCCATAGCCAACGTCACCAACCTGCAGACGGCTCTTGACGGCAAGGTGAATGGCACGGTGCGTATAACTGTCGGAACCACGGCACCCACGTCGCCAAGTGTGAACGACCTTTGGGTGGATACGAACTAGTATGTCCATATCTTTCGTAGGCGTAGCAACCGGTGATAATACGACGGCAATCCCAGTGCATAGGACGGGTGATCTAATCCTTACCTTGGCGATGAACACTGGATCTAGCAGCAATTATCCGATATCTTCAGCGGGATATACTGAGGTTGCTTGGAATACTCTGAGCAGCCCATCCCCGGGAGTGCAAGCAGTGCTGGCGCATAAGGTGGCGGGTAGTGACAATGAATCAAATTCATGGCAGCATGCAACCTTCTTCTTGATCGCTGTATACCGTAATGCTCGGTATGGCGGTATGAATATGGGTAATAACTCATCTTCAGCCACCATGAGCTGGGCACCTGTACGACTGGACGTCACTGATGGAACATCTTGGGGTGTTCGTATCGGTGCCCACCGAACAGCTACCGACCTTTTAAGCAGTGCCCTGACCGGATATGCGGTCCGGTCGGATCTCAATCATACTGCAATGCTCAGCGACTCTGCAGGGGGCATCACGAACGGTGGCTTCACTCAAAACACATCCGTCAACGCAACTGGAGCAAATAGGACTTATAATATCGGGCTTATCTATACACCTGGCGAGCAGGTCGAGACATCAGGCCAGATAAAAGTATTCGACGGCTCCGAGTTTGCTCCCAAACCCGTCAAAGTCTGGAACGGCACCGAGTGGGTCACCAAGCCCGTCAAGCGCTGGGATGGTTCCAACTGGGTAGAGACGAACTACTAGCTGTTCATCTTTTCCTTGTATGAGTAGCGTAGGGACTGTCCGTCCTCGCGTGCATGACGCTGGGATCATATCTGTCTGGTAATCGGCGGCAGGCGGACGACATGTCTCAAAACCGACATGCGCGACAGAGTGTAGGCGTACGCTTAATCTGCTTCGTTGGCTCCAGGCGGGAGGCAAGTCATGGCGGTAGAACGAATGACTATTGATGCGCTGGATGTAGAGGCAATCGTAGAGGCCCGTCGGCAGGGATGGACAAAATGCGGCCCGGTCATTGTAGACAACGAAGGCGTCCTGCGGATGACGTTTGTGAGAGGGGATTTGGATTGGGAAGGGGTGGGGGTGGTATTGGAGGAGTACCTCAATCCACCCAGCTCTGCGGCGCGGAGTCCTCTATCTTCTCCCGTGCTCAATCTTCTTGCGCCAGGTCCGGCGACAGAGTCAATAGGAAAACTCGCAGGCGCATTCGATCGTAAAGGCGAGATCTCGCCTGAGGACGCAAAACAGCGTAGCGATTATCTTGCGAACGTAGTAAAACTTAGCGGTCTACTTGTTAAGCAGGCAGAAAAGTGGCCGATAGTTGCATGGCTTGGTGTTGGCGCCGTGTTAGTGCTATCCGCTGCGTCAGCAGGTCTAATTTGGCTGTTGCTTGCTAAGTTGAATTCCAACAACTTTAATGGCAGCCATCTCGCATTGATAATATTCGCGCTGGCTCTGTTTGTGTCTGCTCCAGGTGTTCTATTGATCCTTGGTCGCCCATTGGCGGGAATTGACAGCTGGAACCCGGGCGGAATCTTGGCTAGCGATAAGCCTGCAGAAAAGAAGGATGAAAAAGAGCCGGAGAAGAAGGAGGGTCAGCAAACTGAAGATCCTCCTGAAGATCCTCCTGAAGATCCTCCCGCCAGTTGACACCCCTCCCACTTCGCCCCATATTGAAGCCATATGTTCGGCTCCACATCCTTTGCCTCCGCCCCTCTCGCCAGTTCATCGCTGGGGATCGTGCGTGAGTTGGGCGTGATCGCTACCCGCGCCACCCTCTTGACCCTCGGCCCCAAACAAACGATATTGAGGGCAGTTAAGAGGTAATCCATTGTATGAGCACAACACTGAACGTCGAGTCCTTCAGCGAGATCAATATCCGGGAGCGGTCCACGCTTGCCGAGGACGCAGAAGCCGGCTCGACGGTACTGACACTATCGAGCACGGAAGGCTACGTAGCCGGGGACATCTTGTACCTGGGCCACCTTAGCCGGGAGGGGTGCGAGAAGACCGTCATCGCGAGTGTTGACGATGCGACCACGGTGACACTGACGAACCCGACGACCTTGCCTCATGCGCGCTTCGAGCCCGTGACCAGCGTGCTGGGCGATTTGATCCGTATCTACCGGGCCGTGAACGTGGATGGGGGCGTGCCCTCGACCGAGATGTTCGCTGTGCTTGCCACGCGCTCGATCGACCCGGACCAGTTGAGTACCTACTTCACTGACTCCCAGGGCAGCTCCAACTACTGGTACCGCTTCACGTACTTCAACGCGGCCACGATGGACGAGACTTCGCTCAACGATTCGATCCCGGTCCGCGGCGATGACTTTGGCCATTACGCGAGCCTGACCGAGATCCGGCGCGAAGCAGGCTTTGAGAACGCCACGAACCTGTCTGACGTGGTGGTGGACCAGAAGCGCCGGGCTGCGGAGAGCGAGGTCAACACTGCGCTGTCCAGTGCCTACACGACACCCTTCGACCCAGTACCGGAGATCATCCGCACCCTGACCATCCAGCTGGCAGCCGGCTACTTGCTCCAGTACGCGTACGGAGAACGATCCGCAGCGGCCAGCGTGAAGTTGAAGGACGCCCGGACGCAGATGGAAGCACTGCAGAACCGCGACCAGACGATCACAGATGAAACTGGTAACTCGATTGCCGGTGATGGCATTTCGTATTGGCCAGGCGAGAATGAGCCCCGTGCCTTCACGATGGACCAGAGGTTCTAGCGATGGCTGATGCAACCCGCGTCCATATCAACATCTCGGGGGACAAGGATGTCGTGGCCATGCTCGAGAGCGTGGGGCTGGAAGTCAAGGACATGCAGCCCGCCATGCAGGACGTGGGGAAGTACCTCAAGGGGTTCTTCTCGGGTGAGGTGTTTGCTTCGCGCGGTGGGGCGATCGGTGAGCGGTGGCCGCGCCTGAGCACCAAGTACGCGGCATGGAAAGCACGGAAGTACCCCGGACGTCCAGTGCTCGTACGTACGGGAGTTATGCAGAAGTCCTTCACGTACAAGTCTAAACCGCTGCAGGTGACGATCAGCAACAAGGCAGCGCACTTCGTGTACCACCAAAGCGATGCCCCACGGACGCTCATTCCATATCGCCCCATGATGAAAGTGGAAGACGGGGATGAGCGCTACCAGCAGATCGTACGCATCATCAATAGCCGCCTGGCGCAGACGATTAAAGAGAAGGGAGGTGCCTAGATGTATGAAGAAACTACGCAACGAATACTCGACCTGATGAAGCAAACCTTCGGTACCCATGAAGGCGGTGGGCCATTCAAAGAGTTCTATGACGGCGACCCCGACGAGATCCCGGCGTTCAACCTGCCCTGCATCGTGGTGGACCAAACCAACGATGACACCGACAAAGGGGCGTGGGGCCAGGACGACGTGACGGACACGATCATGATCAAGGTGATCTTCAATAAGGCGGACGACTGGACCGCGAACATCGACCCGAATGACCTGACCTCCCGCAAGATCCGCCGCATCATCGCTGCTCGTGACCCAAAGACGGGCCGGTACCTACCCAACACCGTGAAAGGTGCCTTGCGGGCTATGGGAACGAAGGGACTTACGGCAGTAGGCGGGAACTTGTCCGTGGAGTACGGCATGGTGCCCCGCGTGAATGGGGACAAGGGACTTCTCACTCAAGAAGGCTGGGTGCGCTTCACGATTGAGTACCCGGTTGATGTCGAGGAGGCGGCGTAGCTATTTACGTATCTAGCAATATCCATATATTGAGTGACATGAGTAAGAAGACTCCCACGAAACCAGAGCAAGAGCTTGTGCCGTACTTCGTTCCCGGTATCGGGCAGATTGAAGCACGAGACCTTGCAGACCTGGAAGACAAAGTAAAGCAGCTCGAAGAGCAAGAGGTAGGTGATGGCGACATTTGATCCATATATCGGTAGGCGAGACGCCGTAGGTCTCGGCATTGAAACAACCCCAGGGACGGCAGTAGCCCCACAGGTATGGCTGCGCTGGCTAGACCAGCCGCTCAACCCACGCACGGAAGTACTCGAAAACGAGAGCGCCATGGGCGTGGTGGACCGCGTGAACGACAGCGAAGTAGCAAGCGCCTGGGTAGAAGGAACGCTCGGCGGCAAGGTAACCGATAGCGGTGTGGGTTACCTGCTCCTTGGCATCTTCGGCGAGGTCAGTACCGGAACGGTATCGAGCGGCATCTATCCGCACACCTTCGCCGTGAACCAAAGCTCGATCCCGAAGACCCTCACTATTGCCCAGAGTGGTCCTGCAGGAGCGAAGCGCCATAGCTACGGAACCGTTGACACCTTCGAGCTCACCGCTGAGGAGAAGGGCTGGGTGCAGGTCTCGTGCGCGGTGAAGGCACGTACCGGAGTGTCGAGCACCGAGACGCCGGCTATCGCACCGGAGAAGGAGTTCACCAGCAAGAACATCGTCCTCAAGCTAGCCGCTACGGTCGGGAACCTGAGCGGCGCGGCCCCGGTGAAAGCACGCAGCCTCACCCTGACCATCGAGCGTCCAAGCGAACAGTTCGATGCACTGGGAACCAACAACGAGCCGGAGTTCGACCGAGGGACCTTCGAGGCGCGCGGTGAGTTCGTGGTGCGCCACACCACCGACCAGCACGAGACGGACATGCTCGCAAACACCGTCAAGGCGCTGAGTATCGCCCTGACGAACGACACCACCAGCCTGACCTTCACGGCGAGCAAGGTGCGCTTCCGCGAGATTGACACTGATCGGAGTCGGGACAACGTAGTGACTCAGACGGTGCAGTTCTTCTGCGAGTTCGACACCGCAACGAACAAGTCGATCGACGCAGTGCTGCGAAACGCGACCGCGTCATACGTCGCCGCCTAGTTTCGATATTGACCGAAGATATAACCCCTGCGATACTGGGGTTATATTTAATTGGAGAAGTTTGATGTCACGATTTGATTTGAAAGTACGCGTTAGCCTGGAAGGTCTTGCAGACGGGTGGACGAAAGACCACTACCTTGAGTTCGCTTCGTTTAGTGCGGCTGACTCACTTGATTCCGGCGATGAACTGAAGGGCATCAAGGACGAAGACACCCGCGGGATGATTGAGGTCTTCAAGAAGTACGCCAAGAAGCAGTTCGCAGGCGGCAAGGTGCTCGTAGCCGGCGAGACCGTCGACGCAGAAGTAGACGACCTGGAAGCCCTTCCGGCGCCAGTTATTACGAACATCTTTACTGTGGTCTCTCGCAGTGAGTTCTCGAACCCAAAAGCATAGCTGATCAGGAGCTTGCGCAACGGGCCGAAGAGAAGCAGGCCCACTACCGCGACCTGATCGTTCACGAACTGACGTCCCAGATTCCGGGTGATGTGATTGATGAGATGGTTCTCTACCGGTATCGGCAAGAGTTCCATCTTTCATATGTCGAGGCGCTCAACGAACCGCAAGCGGCAATCGAGCATGCCATGCTTGTATGGGAACTTGAGCGGGATAAGCGGCGCATTGATAATGCGCGTCAGGAATCCGCTAAGGCAGTGTGATAAATTGGGCTTTAGAGGGGAGATTGTAACCGAATCTCCAATAAATAGCGGACGTGGCAAACAATCGAATAAACATCGTCGTCGACCTCCTGGACAACGCATCTGACGGACTGAAGAAGCTCGTCAAGAATGTCGCCGGAGCACAACAAGAGCAGTCTGCAGCCGCACGTGCTGCCGCAGACGACTTCAAGTCCAACTTTGGGTTCATCGAAACCGCGGCTAAGGCCGCGAGTGCCGCAGTTGTCGCGGCAGGCACAGGCCTATTGGCGTTCGGAATGAAGAGCGCCACCGAACTGCAGGTCACTGCAGCATCATTCCGGGCACTCACCGGAGACGCCAAGGTCGCGAAGGAACTGTTCGCAGACCTGTACGACTTCGCTCGGGGCACCCCGTTCGCCTTCCCTGACGTAGCCGCAGCCGGCAAAACCCTGATGGGCTACGGACGTACTGCCCAAGAGGTGAAGTCCGACATCCAAACACTCGGCGGCATGGTTGCGACGACCGGTGCTGATTGGCAGCGGCTCGCAGTCGTGTACGGCCAGGTGAATGCAGCCGGCAAGCTCTACGCCCAGGACGCGCTCCAGCTCATCGAGAACGGCGTGCCGATTACTACGGCGCTCGCCGACAAGCTTGGGGTCTCAATTCAGGACGTCAAGAAGAAGATGGAAGACGGCGAGATCTCCGCGCAGCTGTTCAATGAAGCGATGCGCGACATGGTGCCAGCCGATGCCATCGCGCAGATGAGCAACACCATGACCGGGCGACTCTCCGGACTGACGGGCTCAATCCGAAGCCTGGCCTTCTCTTTGGTGGGGATCGATTACTCGAAGTTCGACGAAGGCGAACCGCTCCTCGTCAAGCAGGGCGGTTTGTTCGACCGGGTGACGAAAGCAGTAGAACAGTTCGCCAAGGCACTCGGAGACCCGCAGCTCAAGGCAGCGGCCGTCCAGATTGGTGACGGGCTCGCAAGCATCGTCGAGAACGGTGGACGGTTACTGGTGGACACGCTGAAGTGGTTGGCGGGCAACCTCGACACTGTCCGGGCTGCAGCAATCACGGCTGCTGCGGCATTCGCCGCGTTCAAGGTAGGCAAGATCGTCACGGACTTTGCCAAGCTCGCAGTGGAAGCAAAGTCCTTCTCAGGGATCATGTCCGCGATGGGGTGGAACCCCTGGATTCTCGCCATTACCGGACTTGTGGGGGCGTTCGTGTTCCTACAAGAGAAGTTCGACATCGTGGGTAAGGCTGCAGATGGCTTCAACAGTGCGGTGGAATGGACGTCGAAGACAGCTGGTGATCTTGCACAGCAGTTCAAGGGCGGTCTCGCCTCGGCTATTTCGACTGCTAAGGCAGGAGTCGATAGGTTCCGTGACGGAATACAGAGTGCGCAACAGTGGCTCAAAGAACATGAAAGCGCGATCCGGGCTACGGCATTCGTGTTGAGTATGATCTTCGGACCGGCGCTGGTACGGGTCGGCGCACAAGCGACTGCAACTGGCGCGCTTGTAGTCGCGTCAGCGGTGAAATCATCTGCAGCGTGGGTAGCTGCCGCGGCTTCATCAACAGCAGCGTGGGTAGGAGGTCTATATCCCGCGTCGAAGGCTGCGGGTGTCGCGGCACTCCGCCTTGCCGACAGTGCTCTAGCGGCAGCTGCGGCATGGGTTCGTCAGGCGGAAGCGGCGACAGTGGCATGGGTGACATCTCACGCGAAGATGGCTGCCGCTGCCGCCGCTCACGCAGCGAAGTCAGTTGCTTCTGCCGCGCTTGCCGGCCATAAGTGGCTTTTCGAGAGCACCAGGGTGGGGACCGCATGGCTACTGTCGTTCGCGGGTATGAACCGAGCCGCAATCGCTTTTGGCGGCACGTCAATCGCGCAAGCTGGAGCGACATCAGCGGCTCATGTCGCATCCGCAGCACGAACGGCTATCGCTTGGACAGCTGCCCACGTCGCAATATTTGGTGCGATCGGTCTCGTCGCTGTGTCAGTTGCTGGACTGATTTCAATGTTCTGGAAAGCTCAAGCGCAGAACGATGCGACCGCTGCTGCAGTCGCCAGGCATAAATCAGCCCAAGACGCGCTCGCTCAGGCAAACCGTGACGCCAAGCTCGCCCAAGACGCACTCAACGGATCTGTACTTGCTGCAGAAGGCTCAGCTTTGGCCGTCGAACGCGCACAACGTACGTACAACGAGACGGTGGCACAGTACGGCCCTAAATCGCTTGAAGCACGTGAGGCAGCGCACCAGCTTCGGGAAGCGGAGCAGCGGTTGGCTCAAGCGAATGAGGACGTGAAGAACAAGACTCAAGAGAAACAAGCCGCTGAGTCGGAGGCCGCTAAGAAGCGTGACGAGCTCACGAAGGCAGAGGCGGTGAAGCAGGCGGCGTTGAACCAAACGCGGGATGCAGCCAATAACGCCGCTGGTGGCTTCCGCAACATCGGTCTTTCAATCGACGAACTCAATAGAAAAGAAGTGAAACCCAAAGGCTTCGACGCGAACTCAAGTCCGCTCACCATGGGCAAAGTACTCGGCAAGAACGCCAGCGGTACCGCCTACTGGCAGGGTGGCGCGACCCTTGTCGGTGAGAACGGCCCCGAGATTGTCCGCCTGCCTCAAGGCGCGCAAGTCACTCCGGCTTACCGCACCCGTAATGAACTGAATCAAGGCGGCGGGGGAGTCACCGTCAATATTACCGGCCCCGTGACGTTCGCTGACCGTACGGACATCGACTACTTCGCCGAACGACTTAACCGAGCCCAACGACTCGCACTGAAAGGAGCATAAGTATGAGCGCAATCCCCGTCACCTACGGCCCGTACAGCCTGCAGACGACCAACGTACGCACCACACGCACGAACGTCTTCTCTGCGCCCCGTAACAACATCCAGGCGGACAAACTGGCGGAGTCCGACGGTGCCGTCATCGTCAAGGCGCAACTTGAACCGAAAGTCTTCACGGTAGAAGGCATCCTGCGTACCGATTCCATCGAAGCCACCCAGCACCTGATGGATCAGTTCAAGGCCGCACTGAGCGTGCCGAACCAAGCCCTCGATATCCAGTACGCGGGGGACACTCGCCGCTTCATCTCGACGGCCCAGAACATCATGCTCGCCAACGACCGGGGACTGGCTTCTGCCGGCTTCTCCGTGGAATTCCTGTGCCCAAGCGGGGTAGGAACGGACACCTACGCCAGCACCCTGCTTGCCCCGACCGCAATCACGACTTCGACCGCCTCGCTGGGCGTGAACATCGGCGGGACGTACCAGGCGGAGCCGACGATTGTCCTGACGATCAACACCCTTACCGGGGGCACGAACAAGACGGTGACCGTGACGAATGACGTGACTCGACGCGGTGTTGCGGTGACGCGGGATTGGACTGCCGGGGACAAGCTTGAGATCGACACGCTCGGCAAACGCATCTACGTGAACAACATCCCGATGGACTTCATAGGGCAGTTCCCGGTATGGGAGCCGGGTCCAGGCAGCATCGGCGTGATGGATGACTTCGGTGCGCGGGACATGACGATCGGCGTGGAGTATGTGCGGCGATGGCTCTAGGCGATAGAGGGGCGCTGCCATATATTGAGGAAAAGCAGTAAACAGGAAACACGTATATGCCACTGTATGATAAAGGGCGAGAAGGATTTTTAGACGGATCGATCTCTTGGACGAATGACAACATCAAGGCCGTGCTTGTCGATACAGGCGCGTACACGGTGAACGCTGCAACTCACGCGAACCTGAGTGACATCCCTATGCCGGCGCGGATCGCGACGAGCGGCAACCTGACCGGTAAGACGGCAACGGCAGGTGTAGCGGATGCAGCAGACGTGACGCTGACCGGCGTATCAGGTGCCAGCGCCGAAATGGTTGTGCTGTACAAGGATACGGGCACGGCGAGCACATCGCGATTGATCTGGTACACCACCTCAGCCACCGGGCTTCCGGTGACACCGAACTCTGGCGACATCAATCTGGCCTGGGGCAATACCGCTAACCGAATCTTCAAGCTGTAGGGGGAGCGGCTAGGTGGCCAGTCGATATTGGGTAAATGGCTCAGGTACCTGGACCGACACAAGCCACTGGTCTACGACCAGTGGGGGTGTTGGTGGCGCGAGTGTCCCTACACGAAACGATGATGTCTACCTCGATCAGCCAGTGACGGTGACGGTAGATGCGACGGCTGAGTGTCGAGCGCTCAGGCATACCAAAGGCACGTTCAACCTTGGATCACAGACACTCAGTGCTGCGTACTTCGACTCACGACTTGTGTCCGGTGCTGCCCGCGCGATCAACCTTGGCTCGGGCACACTCAATCTCGGCTGGCTCACGGGTTGGAGCAACGGTTACTTCCACTACGACAACCATGCACTGTTCTCATTCACGCCTGGCACGGCCACGATCAACGTTTATGTGCGGTATGCCGGGAGCAACAGCATCACTGTTCCTTCTGGCGGAAAAATACACGCCCTCAACATATATTTCGGCCACCAAATGGCCGGTGACGCGACATTACAGATAACAGCCTTCGGTACGCGTCAGTACGGCACCTTTACGGCTCAGTCGCTCAGCAATGGCAATCACACTCTCCAGTTCACTCACGGATCGACCAGTACGTTCGATGACTTCTTAGTGAACGGGTCATCGTCGCACCCGCTCAAGCTCAGATCATGGGTTGCAGGAGACCAGTACACGTTATCGAGCGCGGGCTATATCAACGTCTCATATGTCGACATCAAGGATTCCGCCGCTACCGGTGGGGCCACCTGGAGCGCGTATAACTCCACGAACTCCGGCAACAACACCGGCTGGAACTTCATCGGCCCTTCGCTACCGGTAGCCAACTTCAGTGCCTCACCTACGAGTGGTCCCACGGCATTGACCGTGAACTTCACGGACACCAGCACCGGCATCCCAACATCGTGGCTCTGGAACTTCGGAGACGGCACGACCAGCACCGCACAGAATCCAACGAAGACGTACACCGCGGCAGGTAGCTACACGGTCAGCTTGAAAGTCACCAATTCCCTTGGCACCACGACGAAGGCGTTGGCCGGCTTCATCTCGGTGTCCGTGAAGACGATCAGCAACCTCGGGGGCGATGCCACCGCAGAAGCCGATGGCACCTTAACCGTGAAGCCTGGTGCGATTACCCTGACGCTCGGGGGAGATGCTTCGGAAGCAGAAGACGGGATGCCCCACTTCACGTACAACGTCTGGGATGCCGGAGGGGACGCGTCTGCAGCGGCAGACGGCGAGCTCACCGTCGAACAAGGCCCGCCCCCTCCACCTGGCGAATTGGATTGGTCGAATCTCGGTACAGAGAACAAGAAGGAATACATCTACAAGGTCCGCCGCCCGGATGGCAGCTACTACGGCGTATGGAACGACGTGAAGGACGATCCGGAGTGGACGCAGCAGATCAACACCCCAGGAACCACGACGACGGTGCTGCTCGCTCGTTCAGCTAATCAGACGATTCAAGTACGCGAACCATTGGTTGATCACACGGGCGAACCGTATGTGGACCAGGACGGCGAGGCCTACTATATCACCAGCGAAACCTCGAACACCGTAGGCGAAGACACTGACGTGCAGATGGGCTACCTGGTGGATATCTACGCGGTGTACGGCGGGTATGAGGAGCTGGTCGATCAAGACGGCGTGCCGTACGTGGATCAGGATGGGAATCCGTACATTGTCTCGACCGGTGCTCCGATGGGCCGGCGCGTGTTCAGCGGCAAGATCATCGACTACGAAGCGAGCTACGGGGAAACGACTGGCGTGACCGTGACGATCGAGAGCCATGGGATAGGGCTTGCCACGGATGACTTCGTGCGGGCGGGGAGCGCGACGACGGTGATCTACAGCGCGCAGCCGCCTGAGGAGATCCTCAAGACGGTGCTCGACACCGACCCCGGCGAGATGACGTGGTCGAACGACTCCATCGACGCCACCGGCCTGAGCATCACGCAGAAGTTCCAACTCAACACCAAGCTCGAAGCCGTGAAGGGCCTGTACAACCAATCGCCTGAAGGGTGGTACTGGTACGGGAACGTGGCGGACAACCTGATCTATCTGAAGGAAGTCGCCACCGAGCCGCATCATGTGTTCACGAAACGCAAAGACATCAAGGTCATCAACCCGAAGCAGTCGATCGAGAACCTGATCAACGTGGTGCACGTGATCGGCGGGGAGACGAGTCCCGGTGGCCCACAGCTGTATAAGGAGTACATCGATATCACGAGCGTGATGCAGTGGGGCCGGAAGGTACACCGCATTACCGACCGGCGTATCACATTGGAGGCCACGGCCCAGCGCTACGCCCAGAAGATGATGAGCCTCTACAGCCAGCCGATCTACACCACCACGCTTGAGGTGAGTAGTGGGGCGTATGACATCGAGACGATCCAGCTTGGGCAGATGGTGGGCTTTCGGAACTTCGACAACTTCATCGACGGCTTGGTCCTGCAGATCGTGAGCCTGAGCTACACGCCGCGAAAAGTGACCGTGCAGCTTGGAGGAGTGCTCGATAGCCAGCAGAGAATCGTGGCGGATATTCAGGAGACCCTGTTGAACGAGCAATTCGAGAAGATCCCTACTTCACCAAGCTAAGGGTCTGTTATATTACGAACAAAGAGGAACAATTACATATGGCAAAACAGTTTACCGACCAACCGCTACTACCTACCGCTGATGCGGGTGATGTACTCCCGATTCGCGATGTGTCTGCCGGGGTGGATAAGCGGACGACGGTGGCGGGGTTGGCGCCGGGGGTGGCGGAGAATATCCCAGCCGGTGCCATCACTCCAGCGATGCGAGGTGATGGATATAAAATCGGCACCATTGCTAGCTCGACAGTAAGCACGACGGGCAACAAGTCGATTACTGGTGTCGGATTTAAGCCAAAACTTGTTCGCTTAGGTGTCCTAGAGAGTAACATGACAGGATTCCCCGCATTAACTGACGGTGGTTTTACCGCAGATGCACAGTACTGTCGCGGATGGGTTGCTGACCCTGGAGCAGGTCAGTGGTATCGCTGGAGTAGCACGTCCTATTGTCTGCAGCGCTATAACGCCACCGGTGGCACACCAATGCTGCAAATTGCTAAGGTCTCAATGGACAACGACGGGTTCACGATCAATGTATCAAACGCCTCAAACCTGGCGTTATTTTACGAGGCGTACGCATAAGGGGATCTCATGCCAGACCGTGAACTCCCCGTTAAACGCTACGAACTAGAGGCCGTCACCAAAGAGTTGACGGACTTTATTGCGCAGGCGAGCCGGGATCGCACCCTTGATCGCGAGCAGGCGGCGAAGGATAGTGCGGAGATAAAGGCGCTACTGAAAGAGAACAATGAGATCATGCGCGAGGCTTTAGCCGAGCTAAGGGCTGAGGTACGCAACGACTACGTGAAAAAAGATGAGCTGACTATCAAGCTCTCACCGTACGAGCCGATCCGCAAGTTCTTCTGGTGGGTAGCGGGCGGCATGGGGGTGATGTTCCTTGCCACGTTGTATCAGCTCCTTATCAATGGAGTGAAGACGCTATGAAGGTGTCGCGTAAAGCATTAGTGCGAACTGGATTAGGCGTAGCCGTAGCGACACTCATCGTTGGCGTCATCTGGGGCAATGTCTATGTGACCAACAAGGCACTCGAACAAGACCGTGACCCGGTAACTATTACGCCGACGACGCCGGTCAAGGGGGAGCAGGGCGCGCAGGGACCAAAGGGCGATAAGGGCGACCGCCCGAGCCCACAGGAAGTCCGACAAGCCGTCGCAGACTACTGCGCACAGTCCGGGCTCTGTGAAGGCAAGGCTCCAAGTGCCTCAGTAGTCTATGCCGCGGTGACCCGCTACTGTGCGGAGAACCGATGTCAAGGAGAAGCCGGAGTCGCAGGTAAAGATGGGACTTCAGGCGCAGCGGGACGTGACGGTAGGGACGCTGTACCAGTTACGGATGCGCAGATCCAGCAACAGGTGACTGCATATTGCGCCTCGTTCGGATGCACCGGGCCGGCTGGAGCGGACGGTGAAGATGGTCTCCCAGGAGCGAGCGGCCGGACACCGGTCATCGCCTGTGTTCTTCGCAGCGGGGGACTGGCAGACACCCAATACGTAGCGTGGCGCTATGAAGACGAGCCAATCTCGGCATTCCGCAACATTTATCAAGTACCACCACTTGCTCCGTGTAGTGAGCCGGTGGATTTAAGAAACTAAGGGGGTAATATATGGCATTTAGATGGCCACTCAACAAGTTCACAATCAGTCAAGGGTTTGGTGGTAATGCCGCCTACTACAAGCAGTTCGGCCAATCAGGCCACAACGGTATAGACCTTGCCGCAAACAACGGCGAACCTGTCTACGCGGCAGACGAAGGTACGGTCTCGTACGAAGGGTGGGGGCAAAATCATTCGTGGATGGGAAGCCCCGCGGGCATCTGCGTTCTGATTCATCACGGGGGATCATACGCTGGCTACGCTCATCTCAGCAGAACTGTAATCAATAAGGGGCAACGTGTCAGCAAGGGACAACTGATCGGCTACGTCGGTGCGACAGGTGCAGCCACAGGACCGCACCTGCACTTTGAAATGCTGCCTCTAAACCCGAACTTTAATAATGGGTTCGCTGGACGTATCAATATCACTCCATACATCGAGACCACACAGAACGCCACGGACGCGCAGATCCAGCAAGCGTATCGAGACATCCTTGAACGTGATGCAGACGCGGGTGGAATTGCACATTACCGTAACTACCCAGTCGACTTTGTGCGAAGTGACCTCGCGAAATCCGCTGAGAAGCGACAACTCGAAGCTAATAAGGCTGCCGCAGCCCAAGCGGAGGCTAACCGTCGGGCTGAGGAAGCGCGAAAGGAAGCGGAACGCAAGGCAGCTGAAGAAGCCGCTCGCAAGGCACAGGAAGAGCTCGACCGTATCGCGGCTGAGGAAGAGGCGGCACGCCTAGCTGCCGAGCAGAAGGCGCACGACTACATGGCGATCGCTAACGAGAACAACACGATGCTCAAGCAGATTCTCACAATCGTGCAGGGTATCGCGGACAAGCTGACAAGTATTTTTAAGTAAGGAGGATCATATGAGCCACACGTATTCACAAGCAACGGCAAAACCAACCGCGAAGGTCGCAGCGACTGGTATCGCAGGGTCGATCGCCATCGTGTTGATCTGGGTCGCAGGTCTTGCGGGCATCGACATGCCGGCTGAAGTCGCCGCGGCAATCACGGCCATCATCGCGTTCGGTGCGGGCTACATGAAGAAGTCCGAATCGTAAACCCAGCAGAACAACGCGTATTTAGTACCTATCGGAGCGCCTGACCTACCAGGCGCTCTTTTTGTGTCCAATGACGCACTGAATGAACAAGTTGCTTGTACAGAGCCCTCAAGGCTCTTATGCTAACGTGAGCACAAAGTTTGTTCACATAGATGGGAGCCTGTAATGGCGAAGAAAGTTGTTCTGATCGACGACGTAAGCGGCGAAACGATTGATCCTGATCTGGGAGGTGGGACGGTTCGCTTCTCGATTGAGGGCAAGGACTACTCCATCGACCTGGGCGTGAAGAACAAGGAAGAGTTCTTTAAGGACTTCGACAAATGGACGAAGCACGCGACGGAAGAGAGCCGGAGCACGGGTGCAACCCGGCAGCGTCGAGCGTCGTCCGCTAGTGGTCGGAGCAAGGAAGAGCTCGCTAACATCCGCGAGTGGGCGCAGAAGAACGGATACGAGGTGAGCGCGAGGGGACGCATCGCCAAGGACATCCAGGACGCTTATGACGAGGCGCACAAAGGCTAAGCAAGCTAGGAACAAAAGTAGAACACCGACTCCCCTACCCCGCTCGGAAGACCCCACCGGCCCCTGTTGGCCTATAGAAATCCGTATGTCCTGAGTCCGGGTGAGAGCAGGTATAAGCGCAATCACTACTCCCACACCAAAACCCCGCACCTGTACGTATGGTGCGGGGTTTTGGTGTGTCTACGACCGAGAGCGCGACAGGATCTCGCGTGCCCGAGCGACAGCGCGCTGCGACCGTTCGATGAGCGCTTCAATGTCGCGCGAGCGGTCTTCACGTTCGTGGTCATCGGGACGGGCTAAGTCAAGGAGTAGCGCACGCACCTCTTCGAGCGTCATCCCACCTTCGATCGCCTCATTGCCGGCGACTTTCCATACGGTCTGTGCAACCTGCTCCAGTTCTTGGGGCGTGTAGTCCATGATGGTTCCCTTTCATCCGAAGAAGTCCACGACTCGACGGGTGTCGCGGATAGATGAGCGCGCATCGTCGATATGGGAGCGGATTTCAGCGACGCCACTGGACACGGCACTCCACAGCTGTTGAGCCTTGGTGAGGATCTCGTAGTCCTCCACGTCATCGGAGAATTCGACCGTTCCGAGGTCGCGAATCTGCGCCACGAGATCGTCGATATCGCGCGTGAGGTCGTCAATCTCGACGCGAAGGCTCGCAGCTTCTTCGGCGCTCGCGTGGACCTCGTCGCTCCACTTGAAGAGGGCGTCTTTCATGTAGGTACTCCGATCGTGTAGCTGATGTGTTCACGAATGGCTTCGAGATACACGTCCATCGCTGCGAGCAAGACGGTGCTGAGTAATGGATTTGTTCGGCTGAGTTCGTCGATCGTCTCGGCCATGGAGTGCGCGTCTTTAGTGAGTTCCTGCAGCGTCTTCAGGTGATCGAGCGAGACTTCGGTGGACATCATGCGCCTCCAAGTTCACGCCGGGACGGGGGATCAAGCTGGGGGCGCAACTTCTCAGCTTCGAACACGAGCAGTTCGGCGGCACTCACGAGACCCAGACCAAGGTCTCGTATGCGGAATGCCTCTTCGATGAGCATGTCGAGGCGATCGATTGGGCTGATCATCATGCGCTCCGTCCATCCATGTATGGGTCATCTTCTGCGAGATCCGCGGTACCGGGTGCACCCGGCCGAGGACGCGGTGCCTGAGGTGTTTCTCCGTTTACCCGCCGTCGACGTTGTTCATCGGTTTCGATGGTCGAGGGGTCGCCGCCGTACTTCGACCGCGATAGTTCGATGGCGTGGGCGGCAAGGTCGTAGCCTTCTGGGTCATCGAACGTGTGCATCGTGAGGGGCTTGCTCATGCCGTTTGGGGTGTTGATCCGAGCGAGCGCGTCGTAGCGCTGGAGGTTTTGGAAGTGCTCCTGCGGGATGGAGGGATCGGCGAAGTCCGTCCTATGCAACCGTGCGCTCTTCGGGCTGCTTTGGAAGACAATCTTCGTCCGAGCGTTGGCGGCGATGGCATCTTGCGTTGTAGTAGGAAGACGCTCGATGTACTGCGTTGCAAGGACCAGTCCGAGATTCCGTTGGCGCGCAACGGCGAGCATGTCTTCGAAGTCACCATTGAGGCGGCTGAAGTATTGGAACTCGTCGATGAACATCAAGTTCGACCGCTCCGCACGAACGGTGCGGGCCGCTCGCCATAGTGATGAGACGAGAAGGCTGCCGATCAAGCTGGCGGCCTGCTCCGAGATCCCCGCGAAGTCGACGAAGAGCAACCGGTTGTTCTCGATAATGTCCCTCGGGTTGAACGCCAAGCCTTCCTGCGTCAACGGGTAGCGAGTTTCGAGAGGAGTCAAGAGCTTCCAGATGCGGTTGTCAAAGCCCTGGGTATCACGGGCTCGTTCCTTGTCGTCTTTGCGCATCCAGGATTCGAGGAACCGCTTGATCATCGGGTCCTTCTGCTGACCGATGATGTGGGTGACCCACCGCTTCTGAGCTGGACCCTGTGGGTTGGCGACGATGGGGATGTCCGCGATGGTAGCGCCGGGAACTACCTGCAGTGCTGGAATGATATGCGTGAGCAGCTTTTCGGCGTAGATGCTCTTGTTCTCCGGGAACATCATCTCGAAGAGCGCTGACAGCTGAGCAGCGATGACGTCGGGTGGACCGAGCTGCAAGATGTTGAGCGGGATGGATCGGCTCGTGTCACCGAAATCAAGCACCACCACATCCTCAAGCCGATCGGGCGGGACCTGATTGAGCGAGCGGCGAATCATGTTGCCGGCGTACTCGATGACGATCGCGCCGTGCCTTCGCTCTACGGCTTGGCGGTACATGTTGACGAAGAGCGTGGTCTTGCCGACGCCACTCCCGCCACCGACGTACACATGGGTGGTGAGCGCCGTGTCGTCGATGGCCACCAGGCGTTTCGGTCCCGGCATCGTGGAGTAGCCGAGAATGATGCCTTCGGATGGAACGCTTGATGCGACCGGCATGTGCGGGACGAGTCCGCTTGCTAGGCCGGCGATCTTCGGTGATCCGAGCGGCCACCCCATGACCGACATCAACTCAGTGGTCGAGAGTTCTGCGGACATGAGCAGCGGCGTCTCGGCGAACTCCATCTGTCGTGAGAGCTTGGTCGGTTCGACGGCTTTCGGCTTGAAGTACGCCGCACCGGCCTCACTGGTGAGGGCATCGACTACGTTCGCTACGAGCCACTGTGCTCGGTCGGGGTCATTGGAGCGCGCGCCGATACGCCCCGTCGCGAGGAACATCTGATCGACTTGTTTCGCTTGCCGATCTGCGACTTCTTGGGCACTGGCTGCAGTGTTGCCCATCAATGCGCCCCAGAGCGAGACGTTCGTGCCGGCGACCGTACCGCCTGAGGAAACGGGGCGCGGCTTGGCGTGCGTGATGACCCACTGCAGTACGAGTTGGTCGCCTTCCTCGGTGACACCCTGCATGCTCGCCAGTACGCGGTTGGCGAAGTCGGTGATGTCCGCGACGACGAGCTTGCGAGCACGGTTGTGCATCTTCAACTCGGCACCAGTGTCGAACTGGTACACCGACTCTTCGGTGATCTGCACGCACTCGATGCCGGGGATCGAAGCACGAAGCTGGTTGATGAGGTATGCGCTCTTGCCCTTGGGGAGGCGGATCAGGTGGTGAATGCCTTCAGGCGAGGCCACCACTTCGAGCACGATGGTGGGGATGCCGTAGTAGCGACCTGCACCCTTGATGGTCTGGGCGGTTGACCGAAGCCATGCCGCGAGACGGTCTTCCTTCAGGGGATCGGGGAAGCCGACGATCTGCCACACATCGCGGGACGCGTCGAACTGGTTCTGGTTTCGGGATAGAAAGCCCACGTTAGCAACGCCTTTCGATTTGAGAAGGTGTGCATCGAGCGGGAAGTAGAGGGTGATAATGGCCCATGTACTTCCAATGTGTCACATGAAAGAAGGAACGTCACGGTGACGAAAGTGGGGAGCGGCGACGGAACCTTGGAGAGTGCCGTCGCCGCTCGGGGGAGGGGGACTAGAAGTACCGCCAGAAGAACTTCGCGATGACGATGATCACAGCGAGTAGTGCGCTGGTGGCGACGATGATCACAGCGAGTAGTGCGATCGAGCCGACAGCTGCCGCGAGGGCGGGCAGTGCGACCGAGAGTGCGATAGAGAAGAACATCAACGCCCAGAAGAGGGAGATGACCTTCTTGATCATCGGCGACGCCGCCATGGGGGAGTCTCGCCGTTTGCGTCGTCGATCTGCCATTGCATCTCGCGCAGCCGCTGCTGCTTCTCTCGGCGCTCTTCTGCTTCATCGATCTCGTGGGCTGCCTGCCGGTAGAGGCCGCGAACTGCTCGGCAGTACTGCGTATTCTCCTTGGCCCGCTTGAGGGGTGCACTCTTTGCATCCTTGATGCCCCACCACGCACCAAGGATGAGCACGACGAAGAAGCAGCCAAGGAAGATATAGAAGCCGATCATCAGTAGTCTCCCATCATCCGTCGCCGCTGTCGGGCGAGTGAGTTTTCGGTGAACGCCTGCACGTGGGCCAAGACGATCCGTTGTGAGACTTCGCTCTTGCCGGCACGTTCCAAGCCGAACTCAGCAAGTTCAATGCCGCGGCGCATGGATCGTCGCGTCGCCAACGCTTCGTAATCCTCGGTTTCATCGTCGAACTCGATGTGGTCCATGTGGAGTTCGACGTCTTGCATGAAACGGCGGGCAGGAAGGTTGTCGCCTCCCTTTCCGCCGGTGCGCTTCTCGACGTTTGCCATCGAGTCTCCTCACTAGAGGGGGCCGGCTTGAAGCTGCCGACCTAGTGGAATCGGGAACGTGCGTTGCTTGGTTCGCGGTGAAGCGGCGAATCAAGGTGGGTGCTGCACCGAAGGTGATCGCTCAACTTCAGTGGGGCAAGATTGGCACGGCGGGACTGACAAGTCAATAGTTGACCAGTTACGCGCCGAATCATGACCGGTAAGCGAGCAACGCGTGGAGAGCTGACTCGCTACAGATTGACTAAGGAGGCCGGTACACTTCGTTCTGTGGCAGAGAAGGAGGCAGCATCAGAAGTTGCCGATAAGGTGCTTCACGAGCGGGCGGATCTTATTCGCGAGCTGGCGCGAGGCGGGGGTCTTAGGGCTCAATTGCCTGCCAACCCTGGCAGAGCGGCAGCTGTCTTTGGTGCCAAGGATGACGATGCTGTGGTCTCCATGCTGGACCGTGCGCTTCGGGTTCTACCGTCCAGCCTCGACACTTTGGCAATGTCATCGTCATTGGGCATTGGACCGCTTTGGAACGATCCGATTTATATCGAAATGCTTCGTGGCATCACGGGATCAATGTCGATGGGTTCACTTGAAGATCGTCGGCGTGCGTATATGAACTATGAGAAGCGTCGAGGTGCGCCCGTCAGTTATCGCACGGTCACTCGACGTGAGCAAAATGCGGCGCTCAGCATCGCCGAGTACTTAGGTCGGGATCGGTCTGCGCGATTTGAGGAAATCAAGTCTGCGGAGAGCCGGTACAGGAAAGTCTTAGACAGTATTCATCGCGACCTGGTCAAGCTATCTGAACGAATGTCCGAAGTCAATCTAAGCGACACCGAGTCTTCTGAGCTTACCAATCTTCTTGATGCTGTACTGAAAGAACATGAGTGGTTAATGGATTGGCATACGCACCCCGCCGACCGATTGAATTTGGACTACCCTCTTGAAAGATAGTTGTGGCACGCCGCGTCCTACGCTCGCCATTGAATATCAATTAGGTCCGGATCAAACCGCCACTTGCCGCAGAACATCGGGCGCTTGTACCCCGTCTCGCGGGGGACGCGGTGCACGATGATCTTATCTATAAGTAGCGCTATAAGATCACGCCGCCATTCAAGCGTGCCGTTCTCCCATGCCTCTTCGAGGTTGCCGTTAAGATCAATCGCGCTGGTCACGGCGTGAGAGTATTCGCTCTCGATTCGCTCGTTGATGGCCTTCAATGCAGCATCTGCCTGCACCTTCGCGCGTTCAAACTGCTCTCGCGTGAGGAGGTTGTGGACGTAGTAGTCATCTAAAACTTCCTGTGCTCTGCCTTCTGCGGCACGCTGTTTAGCGTGAAGTTCTTTCAATGTCTCTGCACTGGTCTTCTGCGCGTGCAGCGCTGAGACAAGCTCTGGTGAGTTCAAACGGTAGATAATCGACTGCCGCACTAGCTCGATGATTGGATCAACAGAGCGGGCGACTCTTCCGCAACCACCGTTGCCACCGGTTTGTCGGTTGCCCGATTCGCAGGACACGATCGTGCTCTTCTTGCCGCGTGACACCTTTGTCTTATGGACCATCTTCTTGCCGCACTCACCGCAGAAGACGAAGCCATTGAGGACGTGCTTACGGAACGTGCCGGGATGGTTGGAGCGCGTGCGATTTAGTTGGACGGCAATCAAGAAGTCTTCCCATTGGTCGCGGGGGATAATCGCAGGGGAGTTGGCTTCATAGTCGATGCCGTTATGCCGCACGATGCCGGTGTTGATAGGACGCAGCGCAACGTTGCGGACCTTTAGCGCATTCCACTCTCGCTGATGCGTTGTAGTGATGCCCCGTCGATTGAGATCCATGGCAATGGCGCGGAATGAATCGCCATCGATTACTCGCTGCACGATCTCGCGAATAACAGCCGCTTCCTCTTCTCGGATAGCGGTGCGCCCCGGTTCGAAGCCAAATGGGCGCTGCCCGCCTAGGTATTTGCCGCTCTGTGCCATCTGTAGCTTCGCGGCCTTGACGCGTTCGATCGCATGCTCGACTTCGTAGCGGGCTACTGCCCCAAGCTGGCGGGCGACAAGCCGGCCTGAAGGCGTGGATAGGTCAATCGGTCCTGCCATGACGGTGTGGGTCGTGACGCTGCCCTGTTCGGAGGCGTTCACGTACTCCTCGAGCTCGACCAGCGAGCGGTGCAGGCGGTCCGTGTGAAGGGCGAGGACCGCGTCGATGCTGCCAGAGCGCATCATCTCTAAGAGACGTTCGTACTTGGGGCGGGGTGCGCCGCTATAGGCCGACGTGTCGTTCTCGCTCAGAACCTCGACCACCTGCATCTTCAGGCGGCGGGCCAGCTCACGGCAGTCCTTCTCTTGGCGTTCGACGCCGAGACCGGCACCGGTCTTATCGGAGGAGATGCGGCAGTAGATGACTGCCTTGGGGGTGTGGCTGACGGGAAGCGGATTCATTTGTGTTACCTATTGTAGCAGGATGGGGTGTCTTTGGCCATCCCTCGACGAGGTCGCCGAGATGGGGACGAAGACGCTCGAAGCACTACGGACACCGCTCGAGGACGGGGAGGTGCGCATCGCCCGGCGGGACGGTGTCGCACGATATCCGGCCCGTTTCCAGTTGATCCTCGCCGCCAACCCGTGCCCGTGCGCACCTCCGCGTGACGCCGACTGCGTGTGTGCGCCGACGGCACGTCGCCGCTATCTGGGGCGTCTGTCGGGCCCGCTCCTCGACCGCATCGACCTCCGGGTCCGGATGCAGGCCGTCGCGACGAGCGCGTTGATGGGGGAGACGGGCGAGAGTACCGACGACGTACGGGCGCGTGTCGCCCGGGCGAGAGCGGCGGCACGCGAACGGTGGGCCGAGCACGGCTGGGCCACCAACGCCGAGGTGCCCGGACCGGCCCTCCGACAGAAGTTCCGCCTTCCGCGTGCTGCGCTCGAACCCGTCGAATGGGCGCTGCGCAAGGGCGCCATCACCGCGCGAGGAGCGGATCGGGCACTGCGGGTCGCGTGGACGCTGAGCGACCTCGACGGCTCCGATTCGCCGTCGGCGACGCACGTCGCTGCCGCACTGGACTTCCGGGATCGTGGTGTCGCATGAGCAGGCACGACGACGAACGGCGCCTGGCCTGGGCCTATCTGTCGACCGTCACGCAGGGTGCGTCACGATCGTTGTCGGCGGCCGTGGAAGCCGGGGGTGTGCTCGAGGTGGCGGCGGCCATCCGGTCGGGTGCGGGCCTCGGTGAACTCTCGGCGCGGTACTCGATGCGGGCGCACCTCGACACCGCGGCGCGGGATCTCGACCGTCTGGGGCGGGCCGGTGGGCGACTGGTGACGCCCGACGACGACGAATGGCCCGCCTGGCAGATGCTCGGCTTCGGCACCCTCGACACCGCCACCGACGCCGAGGGGCCACCCCTCGCCCTGTGGGTGTGGGGGAGCCGGCGGATCGACGAACTGGCCGAACGTGCAATCGGCATCGTCGGGACCCGCGCCGCGAGCGGTTACGGGGAGCACGTCACCGCCGAGATCGCCGGGGATCTCGCCGCCGACGGGTGGACGGTCGTGTCCGGTGCGGCCTTCGGCGTCGACGCTGCCGCACACCGGGCGGCGCTCGGGGTGGGTGGCACCACCGTTGCGATTCTCGCCTGCGGGGTCGATCGAGCGTATCCGGCGGCACACACGACGATGTTGCGGCGGATCTCCGAATCCGGCCTCGTGGTCAGCGAGTATCCGCCGGGTACGACTCCGGCGCGGTACCGGTTCCTCGCCCGCAACCGGCTGATCGCGGCGTTGTCCGCCGGCACGGTCGTCGTCGAGGCGGGCTGGCGCAGCGGGGCGCGCAACACCGCGGCGTGGGCGCGACGACTCGGACGGCCTGTCATGGCGGTGCCCGGACCGGTGACCTCGGCGGCCTCGCAAGGCTGTCACCGCATGATCAAGGAGGGCGAGGCGCGTCTGGTGGGCGCGGCGCGCGACGTCGTCGAGGAGTGCGGTCCGCTCCTGGCGGGCGGGGACGACGACCGAGACGGCCTGTTCCGCCGCGACCTGGACGGACTGTCGGGCGACATGGCACTGGTCTACGAGGCGCTTCCGTCGTCGGACGTCTGCGATCCGGCGATGCTGGCCGAGTCGGCGGGACTGCCGATCGAGCGGGTGCGGGCGGCGCTGCCCCTGCTCGAACTCGACGGCCTGGTGGTGGCGACGGACGGAGGGTGGCGGCGGATGTGACAGCGGATCGACGCCGGGGCGGTCTACCCCCGGGCGGGAGGGGCGCCGAACATGCGGTCGCGCAGGCTGTCGTAGATGGGCGGGACCCGCGTGGAATACGCCACGACGACCGCACAGATCGTCGCGGCGAGCATCGGAACCGTCACTCCCGTCGCCGCGGTCATCTCCACGACGAGGACGACTCCGGTGATCGGGGCCCGCACCGACGCGCCGAAGAGTGCGGCCATCCCCGCGAGCGCCATCGGCACGGCCAGGGACGACCCGAGCCCGGGGACGATCGCGGCGGAGATCCCGGCGCACAACAGACCCCAGAGAGCGCCCAGTGCGAGGAGCGGCGCGAACAGTCCGCCCGGTGTCCCGGCCGCGTACGACAGCGGGCCGGCGACGAACCGCAGCAGGACGTACCAGGCGACGACCGGCAGTGCGAGCGCACCACCGCCCACCACGTGCTGGACGAGGGAGTCGCCGCCACCGCCGGCCCACGGTGCGACCACCGACAACAACCCGACGAGCCCGCCGATGATCGCGGCCTTCGTCACCGGGGAGAGCGACCGGACCGACTCCACCACGCTCAGAGATCCCAGGACCATCCGGTTGTAGGCCGCGCCGAGCAGTCCGGTGAGCAGGCCGAACACCACGAACACGGGCAGCAGGACGATGGACGGGGGAACGATGGGGTCCACGGCGAAGTCGGGGGTATCGCCGACGATCGTCCGCGAGCACGCCACCGCGGCGGCCACCGACAGGACGACGGGTACGACGGTGCGGACACGGAAGCTACCGGTGACCTCCTCGAAGACGAACAGCGCACCGCCGATCGGGGCATTGAACGCGACCGCGAGTCCGGCACCGGACACCGAGGTCTGCAGTAGACGTTCGTGCTCGGGACACCGGGCGCGACGCGCGGTCTCGGCGCCTACCGCGGCACCCATGTGCACGATCGGGCCTTCCCGCCCCAGGACGAGACCCGACCCGATCGACAGGAGTGCCCCGACGAATCTGGAGGGCAGCACCGACAAAGGTGGTGGCTCTGCCTGCCCGCGGTCGACGGCCTCGACGTGCTGGATTCCGCTACCCGAGGCGAGGGGCACCATCCGGACGATCAACGCCGCGAGCAGAGCGCCGAGGATCGTGATTCCCACCGGCACGAGCCATCCCGGACCGGGGAGGTCGTGCGCCCACTCCGCGGTGTGGATCCGCCATCGCTCGAGCCGTTCCAGACACCAGCGGAAGGCTCCGCCGACGATGCCGATGACGGCGCCGGCCACGATCGCCAGCACACAGATCGTTGCCAGTTCGCGAGGGGGAACGGAAGGCTCCCGCACGTCCTCGGTATCCACCCGGTGTCCTCCGACCTGCCGCCGACGCGCCGATCCGCTCGGCGGTGCCGGAGACGGTCGCGCGAAGGAGTCGTGACCGTATGTTCACAGACTCCGGGACGTTCCGCCGGGACGTGCGAGGGTGAATTCGGAGGAAGGCCGCTTACTCGGCGGCGGTCTCGGTCGTGGGCTCGTCCTCGACGTACCAGGCGCGGTCGTCGCGGTCCCACTTCACGGCACCGCGGTGGGCCTTGCGGAACTCCTTGAGGACGGCGCGGTCGATCGAGGGGTGGCCGTTGTCGTTCACATAGATCCACTCGGAGCCGAACTTGGCCTCGATCGCGTCGACCATGTCGGTCTGGGTGACCCTGCGTTCGGTGGTGATGATGTCGGTCATCCAGGTGGCGATGTCGGCCGCGGTGGTGCTCATGTTCTCGAGCCTAGAGCCTCCCCGATCGTGACTTTCCCGCCGCACCCCGCGACAGAGTACGGTGACGCGAGAATAGGTAACCCTAATAGGAGGTTCGGTGGCACGGAAAGCGCCCATGGGGACAACACTCACGGTCCTGCGGACCGAGGCGATCGGCGAGCACTTCGTCCGCGTCGTGCTCGGCGGAGACGGCTTCGGCGAGTTCCAGGCCCGCGCGGAGACCGACAGCTACGTGAAGATCGAGCTGCCCGCGGGGGAGGAGACGGTCGTCCGCACCTACACCGTCCGGCGCGTGGACTCGGACGCCCGGGAGATCTGGATCGACTTCGTCGTGCACGGCGACGAGGGTGTCGCGGGCCCGTGGGCTCGCTCGGTGCAACCGGGCGCGCAGGTCGTGGTGCGGGGACCCGGCGCGGGATACCGGCCCGATCGCTCCGCCGACTTCCATCTGCTCGCCGGCGACGAGACCGCGATCCCCGCGATCGCGGCTGCGCTCGAGGACCTGCCCGCCGACGCGCGTGGGGCGGTCTTCCTGGAGGTCATCGGTCCCGGCGACGAACTGAAACTCGACGCCCCGGCGGGAATGGACATCACGTGGCTCCATCGCGGTGTCGCGGCCGGTGACGCCGGTGCCGACCTGATCGACGGCAACTCGCCCCTCGTCGCCGCGGTGAGGGCCCTGCCCTGGCCGGGAGGCGACGTGCAGGTCTTCGTGCACGGTGAAGCCGAGGCCGTCATGAAGCACATCCGTCCGTACCTGCGGAAGGAACGGGCCGTACCGCCGGCACGCGCGTCGATCTCGGGTTACTGGCGTCGCGGACGCACCGAGGAGGGTTTCCGCGTGTGGAAGAGCGAACTGGCGGCCGTCGAGAGCAACTGACGGCCGGCGGTTCGGGTCAGCTCGCGGACTCGCGCGCCGGCACCGAGGCCGAGTCGCGCGCCAGCACCGCCGCGGAGGTGAGCGCGAGTCCCGAGCAGACCACGATGGCGACGGCCATCGGGATACCGGTGCCTTCGCCGCCGAGCCCGACGAGCGGGGAGACCACGGCAGCGAGACCGAACTGAGAGGCACCGATCACGGCGGAGCCCGTACCGGCCGCCTTCGGGACCTGTGACTGGGCCAGCGCGGTGGCGTTGCCCAGCGTCAGGCCCATCATGCTGATCGCGACGAACAGCAGCGGCAGGATCAGCACTGCGACGTAGCCGACGACGACCATCGTCAGCAACAGCAGCGCCCCTGCCGTGAACATGGTGGTCACACCGAAGAGCAGCAGCGTCCGCACCTCGAACCGGCCGATGAGGCGGGTGTTGACGGCGTTGGCCAGCACGAGACCGGCCGAGTTCACGGCGAACACCATCGAGAACTGGCCCGGGCTCAGACCGAGGATGTTCTGGGTGACGAACGGCGAGGCAGAGATGTACGAGAACATCGCGCCGAATCCCAGGGCCATGGCGGCGGCGTAACCGACGAAGCGTCGCTGCCGGAGGACGTACCCGAAGTTGCCGGCCATCGTCTTCAGACCGCCGCCGTGCCGCTTCTCCGGCGGCAGGGTCTCCGGGACGAACGCGAAGGCGCCGACGGCCATCAGAACGGCCAGGCCGGTGAGCACCCAGAAGATGCCGCGCCACCCGATCGGCCCCAGCAGCACGCCACCGAGTAGGGGAGCGGCGACGGGCGCGATGCCGCCGATGATCATCATCAGGCTGAACAGCTTGGCGGCCTGATTGCCTCGCGCCCGGTCGGCGATGACCGCACGCGCGAGGACGATGCCTGTTCCGCCGCTGAATCCCTGGACCAGACGCGCCGCGATCAGGATCTCGACGGTGGGTGCCATCGCGCAGATCGCGCTGCTCACCGCCAGGACGATCGTGCCGGCGAGGATCAGTCGTCGCCGGCCCCAGCCGTCCGAGAGGGGACCCACGAGCAGCTGGCCGAGCCCGAGACCCGCCATGAACGTCGTGAGTGTGAGCTGGACGCCCACGGTCGAACTGCCCAGGCTCTCCGCCATGACGGGAAGTCCCGGGAGGTACATGTCCGTGGCGAGCGGCGCGATCGCCGACAGCAACGCCAGGGCGCACAACATCGGTACCGGGATCGTTTTGTTCACGAAAGCACCTTAGTCGGCGCGGGTCGTTGCACCCGAGCCGGTCGTGCCGCACGGTAGACCCATGCGAGGCAACGAATCCGACATGCTCCCGGCGACGCTGGACGTGCACCTCGGGGACTTCGTCGACCACCTCCGCCTCGAAGGCAACCGTTCGGAACACACGATCCGCGCCTATCGCACCGACATCCGCTCGCTGTTGCAGCATCTTGCGGACCGGGATCCCGACGCGCGCATCACCGACCTCGATCTCGATCTGATGCGGTCCTGGCTCGCCGGGATGGTGGCGGCGGGAGCGGCCCGCACCACGCTCGCGCGGCGCACCTCGTCGGCACGCGTCTTCACGGCATGGCTCGTGCGCACCCGGCGGCTCGACGCCGACCCGGCGACGCGTCTCGTCTCGCCACGTCCGCATCGGTCACTGCCCGCCGTGCTCCGCGACGACCAGGCACTGGAGATCATGGAGGCCGCGAAATCCGGTGCGCGTGAACGCGATCCCGTCGCACTGCGTGACCGGGCGATCGTCGAGTTGCTCTATGCCACCGGAATCAGGGTCGGTGAGCTGTGCGCCGTCGATATCGACGACGTCGACGCCGAGCGGCGGGTCGTCCGGGTTCTCGGCAAGGGCGACAAGGAACGGATCGTCCCTTACGGCGGTCCCGCGGCCGAGGCGCTCGACGCGTGGCTGCGTCACGGACGCCCGCATCTCGCACGACCGTCGTCGGGTGCGGCGCTGCTGCTGGGCAAGCGCGGCGGCCGGATCGATCAGCGGCAGGTGCGGTCGGTGGTGCACGACGCCGTCTCGTCGGTGCCGGGCGCACCCGACCTCGCGCCGCACGGCCTGCGGCACAGCGCTGCGACGCACCTGCTCGAAGGGGGAGCGGACCTGCGCGTGGTCCAGGAGGTGCTGGGCCATTCGAGTCTGGCCACCACGCAGCTCTACACACACGTGTCGGTGGCGCGCCTGCGCGCCGCGCACGATCAGGCCCATCCCCGCGCCTGATCGGCCTGCCCGAGAAGCCGTCCCGGTTTGGTAGCGTGCGCCGGCACCATCGAATCGGGGGAACAGATGAGACGCAACGAACCGGGTCCTGCCGTGCCCGCCTGGCTGCAGGACCCACCGGAATCCGGAAGCGACCATGCGCGACGCGGCCTCCGCCGCGCGGCCAGAGGCGCCGAGACGCCCGGTCCCTCCACTCCGTCCGGCGACGGTGCGACTCCGCCCACTCCCTCCGCTCCGCTCGAGATGACGGCTTCGGTGCCTCTCGGTATGGCGTTGCGGCCCCGGATCAGCGCAGACGACCCGGAGCCGGAGTCGTCCGGACCGCTCGTCGCGCACGAACCGGCGCGACCCGAGAATCCGGTGCTCCCACCGTCGGAGCCCGAGGCGGCGGTTTCGGCGGAGCCTGATGCGGCGGTTCCGGAGGCCGTGACCGAACCCGAGCCCGAGCCTGTCTTCTCAGAGCCGGCACCCGAAGTCGTGGAGACACAGCCCGAGACTGGGGCACCTGCACCTGCACCTGCACCTGCACCTGCACCTGCACCTGCGCCGGAGTCGGAGGTGGCGAGCCTGGAGGCGACGGAGGTCGTATCCGGTCCGCTCGACCCCGGGCACGCATCGGTCCCCGCCCCGCTACCGGCAAGAGCAGACGCTACGGTCGACGCCCTGCGACACGAGGCCCATCGGTTCGACCATCAGCCGTCGAACGTCGACCTCGCCTCGGGCGTGCTCGTCCGCAGGTCACGGCGTTCCACGCGGCGGTGGCGGGAGCGGGTCGACCGGCTGACCGGCGGCAGGCTCGACGGAGGAGGCAGTGAGCGCCGCGAGGAGCTCGTCGCCCGGATCCGCCAGCCGATCCCGGGCGACTACCGGATCGCGGTGCTGTCCCTGAAGGGTGGGGTGGGGAAGACCACCACGACCGTCGGGCTCGGGTCGACGTTCGCGTCGCTGCGCGGCGACTGCGTCATCGCCGTCGACGCGAATCCGGACTTCGGCACCCTCGGGCAGCGGATTCCGCAGCAGACCACCTCGACGGTGCGGGACCTGCTCGCGAACGCGTCGAACATCCGCCGGTACTCGGACGTGCGGGCCCACACATCGCAGGCGCCGAGCCGGCTCGAAGTGCTCGCGAGCGAACGCGATCCCGCTGCCTCGGAAGCGTTCAGCGAGGAGGACTACCGGCGCGTCGTCGACATCCTGCAGGTCTACTACAACGTGATCCTCACCGACTGCGGGACCGGGATCATGCACTCGGTCATGCGCGGCGTGCTGGACCTGGCGAACACCCTCGTTCTCGTCGCCTCGCCTGCTGTCGATGCGGCGCGGAGTGCGGCTGCGACGCTCGACTGGCTGCAGGCGCACGGTTACTCCGACCTGGTCGAACGCACGGTCGTGGTGATCAGTTCGCCGCGGCCGGGTGCGGCGAGCATCGACATGGACGCGCTGACCGCACATTTCCTCGCGCGGTGCCGGGCGGTGAAGGTGCTGCCCTTCGACGAGCATCTCGCCGAGGGAGCCGAGATCGATCTCGAACGACTCCGCCCCGCGACCCGCACGGCGTTCGTCGAACTCGCCGCGATGGTCGCCGACGACTTCCCCGCACTGTCGGGTCGACACGCGGGGCGTTAGCCGGGCGTCATACCGGCAACAGGCGGATCACCGGGCGCTCGACGAGGGGCAGCGGGTCGAGATAGTCGTCGCGGCCGCGACGCAGTCCCCAGTGCAGGCACGCGGGGGAGACGCAGCCCTCGTGACCGGCGACGACGGTGCCGATCGGATCGCCCCTCGTCACCCGGCGACCCGCGGCGACCGATGCCTCGACCGGCTCGTAGGTGGTGCGCAGCCCGCCCTCGTGATCGATGGAGACCACGGGTTTTCCGGCCACGACACCGGCGAACGCAACGACGCCGTCACCGGCAGCCACGACGGTCTGCCCCACACGCGCGTCGAGGTCGACACCGCGGTGACCGGGGAGCCAGTTCTGCTCGGGCGGGTCGAACTGCCGGCTCACGGACGGCCGGGGATCGAGCGGCCACACGAACCGTCCGGCGTCCGCCGATCCGGTTCCCGGGACGGCGGCGAGCACGACGAGCGCGGCGATCACGACGGCGAACGTCCGGAGGGGCGCGGCGAGGACCATGCTCTTCAGCCTCGTGAATCGGAGTCCCTGCGCACCAGGGGGCGACGCGATCTGTGGACAGCCCCGGATCCGTCCACAGGTCCGGTGACTCCCGGTTAGGGATCCGCGCCTGCTCCGCGTACACTTGTCGGGCGGTCTGTATACGCAGATCGACTTCGCGCGTCCGCGCATCGATGCCGACCCGTTTCTCCGGGCCGCATCGGAAATGGCCGTCGGCCGGTCCCGCAAGGGTTCGACGGGCATGTGGACGCCAGGGCGGGGATCGGAAGATCCACCGCGGAAACCGACACGAAAGAGAGAAACAGGCATGCCTGTTGTGACTATGCGGCAGCTGCTCGACAGCGGCGCCCACTTCGGACACCAGACCCGTCGCTGGAACCCGAAGATGAAGCGGTTCATCTTCACCGACCGCAACGGCATCTACATCATCGACCTGCAGCAGACCCTGACGTACATCGACAAGGCGTACGAGTTCGTCAAGGAGACCGTCGCTCACGGTGGAACCGTGCTGTTCGTCGGCACCAAGAAGCAGGCGCAGGAATCCATCGCCGAAGAGGCCACCCGCGTGGGCATGCCCTACGTGAACCAGCGCTGGCTCGGCGGCATGCTCACCAACTTCTCGACCGTCCACAAGCGCCTGCAGCGCCTGAAGGAGCTCGAGTCGATGGAGCAGACCGGTGGCTTCGAGGGACGCACCAAGAAGGAAATCCTCATGCTCACGCGTGAGAAGAACAAGCTGGAGCGCACCCTCGGCGGCATCCGCGACATGGCGAAGGTTCCGTCGGCGATCTGGGTCGTCGACACCAACAAGGAGCACATCGCCGTCGGTGAGGCCCGCAAGCTGAACATCCCGGTCATCGCGATCCTCGACACCAACTGCGATCCGGACCTCGTCGACTACCCGATCCCGGGTAACGACGACGCGATCCGTTCCGCGGCGCTGCTGACCAAGGTCGTCGCTTCCGCCGTCGCCGAGGGCCTGCAGGCCCGCGCCGGCAAGAGCAGCGACGCCGAGGCCAAGCCCGAGGCCGGCGCCGAGCCTCTCGCCGAGTGGGAGCAGGAGCTGCTCGCGCAGGCCACCCCTGCCGCCGACGCCGAGGCGCCCGCAGCGGACGCAGCCCCCGCAGCAGACGCGGCCCCCGAGGCCTGATTCGTTGCCCGGCCCCGACCTTCCGATCGAGAGATCCTGGTCGGGGCCGTCGCATCGCGGCCCGAGCTCATCCGCGCGATAGGGCCGCCCCCAGAGACTTTTCCACCACAGACACAGGAGGCTCGCTTCCATGGCGAACTACACCGCCGCCGACGTCAAGCGTCTCCGTGAGCTCACCGGCTCCGGAATGCTGGACTGCAAGAACGCTCTCGCCGACAACGACGGCGACTTCGACAAGGCCGTCGAGCAGCTGCGCATCAAGGGTGCCAAGGACGTGGGCAAGCGCGCCGAGCGCTCCACGGCCGAGGGCCTCGTCGTCGCCAAGGACGGCGTTCTCGTCGAGCTGAACTCCGAGACCGACTTCGTCGCCAAGAACGACGAGTTCCAGGCTCTCGCCGACAAGGTCGTCACCGCTGCCGCACAGGCCCGCGCGAACGACGTCGAGGCGCTCAAGGCCGTCGAGGCCGACGGCAAGACCGTCGACGCCCTCGTCCAGGAGCTGTCCGCGAAGATCGGCGAGAAGCTCGAGCTGCGTCGCGTTGCCGCATTCGACGGTCAGACCGCCGTCTACCTGCACAAGCGTGCTTCCGACCTACCGCCGTCCGTCGGCGTGCTCGTCGAGTACACCGGTGAGGGCGATGCTGCTGCCGAGGCCGCTCGCGCTGCCGCGATGCAGATCGCCGCTCTGAAGGCCAAGTACGTCACCCGTGACGAGGTTCCCGAGGACATCGTCGCCAACGAGCGTCGTATCGCCGAGGAGACCGCCAAGGCCGAGGGCAAGCCGGAGCAGGCTCTGCCGAAGATCGTCGAAGGCCGCGTCAACGGCTACTTCAAGGACGTCGTCCTGCTCGAGCAGGCGTCCGTGACGGACTCGAAGAAGACCGTCAAGGCGATCCTCGACGAGGCCGGCGCGAACGTCGTCCGCTTCGTGCGTTTCGAGGTCGGCGCCAGCTAGTTCTTCCACTCCACGACCCCGTCGGTGCTGCTACCGGCGGGGTCGAGGTGTGTCGGGCCACGCCGCCTCGGGGCACGGAGGCGCTCGCGCGTGCTGCGCGGTGACAGGTGTGGCGTGTCTATCCGCCCGATCTCGGTTCCCTCGAGCGGATGAGGCAGGATGATAAGGGCCGATTCATGCGCAACCAGAGGAGAGTCATGTCCGACCACGCCCACGATCGGCCCGGATTCCGCCGGGTACTGCTCAAGCTCGGCGGCGAGATGTTCGGCGGCGGCAAGGTCGGACTCGATCCGGACGTGGTGACGACGGTGGCCCAGCAGATCGCGGAGGTCGTGCGCGGTGGCGCCGAGGTCGCCGTCGTGATCGGTGGCGGCAACTTCTTCCGCGGCGCCGAACTCCAGCAGCGCGGTCTCGAACGCGCGCGGTCCGATTACATGGGCATGCTCGGCACGGTCATGAACTCCCTTGCGCTGCAGGACTTCCTGGAGAAGGAAGGCATCGACACCCGCGTGCAGACCGCCATCACGATGGGGCAGGTCGCCGAGCCCTACCTGCCGCTGCGTGCGCGCCGCCACCTCGAGAAGGGGCGTGTGGTCATCTTCGGTGCCGGCATGGGCATGCCGTACTTCTCCACCGACACCACCGCCGCGCAGCGCGCCCTCGAGATCGGCGCCGAGGTCGTCCTCATGGCGAAGGCCGTGGACGGCGTCTACTCCGACGACCCCCGCACGAACCCGGCTGCGGTGCTGTTCGAGGAGATCACCCATCGCGAGGTCATCGAGCAGGGCCTCAAGGTCGCCGACGCGACCGCCTTCAGCCTGTGCATGGACAACGCCATGCCGATCATGGTCTTCAATCTGCTGACCAAGGGCAATATCGCCCGAGCCATCGCCGGTGAGAAGATCGGAACACTCGTACGGTCATGAACGGACAACGGAACATGGAGGAACTGCCGTGATCGATGAAGCCCTCTTCGAAGCAGAAGAGAAGATGGAGAAGGCCGTCACGGTGGCCCGGGACGATCTGGGTGGCATCCGGACCGGTCGCGCGAACCCGGGCATGTTCAACCGCATCGTCGTCGACTACTACGGGGCTCCCACGCCGATCACGCAGATCGCCAGCATCAATGTTCCCGAGGCGCGCATGGTCATCGTCAAGCCGTACGAGGCCTCGCAGCTGAACGCGATCGAGACCGCGATCCGCAACTCCGATCTCGGTGTCAACCCCACCAATGACGGCAACATCATCCGCATCTCGGTCCCGCAGCTCACCGAGGAACGTCGCCGCGAACTCGTCAAGCAGGCCAAGGCCAAGGGTGAGGACGCCAAGGTCGCCGTGCGCAACGTCCGCCGCAAGGCGATGGAGGAACTCGGACGTATCCAGAAGGACGGCGAGGCCGGCGAGGACGACGTGAACCGCGCCGAGAAGGAACTCGACAAGACGACCGCCAAGTACGTCGGTCAGATCGACGAGTTGATCAAGCACAAGGAAGCCGAACTGATGGAGGTCTGACAGTGGGTCGAGCCGACGGGTCCTCCGACCCGCAGCTTCCACTCGGTGCCGGAGCCGACTCCGGTGCCACCCCTGCAGACCCGGCACCGGCCCCCGACCCCGCGTCGGAGCCGGTGAAGAAACCCTCACGGGCGGGACGCGACCTGCCGGCCGCTTTCGCGGTCGGCGGTGGTCTGGGCGCGCTCGTCATCGGGATCCTGCTGTTCGCCCCGAAGGCGTGGCTCGCCGTCGTCGCGATCGCCATCGGCATCGCGACCTGGGAGGTCACCAAGCGTCTGCGCGAGGCGGACGTGCTCGTCCCCAGACTGCCGTTGCTGGCCGGTGGTCAGGCGATGATCTGGCTCGGGTGGCCGTACGGCACGACGGGTGTGCTCGGTGCGTTCGCAGGCACGGTCGTCGTGACGATGTTGTGGCGCCTGTTCGACCACGGTCTCGTCGCGCAACCGCGCAACTACCTGCGCGACACCGCGGTCGCGGTCTTCGTCGCGGCCTGGTTGCCGTTGCTGGCGTCGTTCGCGACCCTCATGGTCCTCGAGGATCAAGGCGCCCAGCGCGTGTTCTGCCTGATGCTCGTGTGTGTCGCGTCGGACATCGGCGGCTACGCCTCGGGTGTCCTGTTCGGCAAGCACCCGATGGTCCCGGCGATCAGCCCGAAGAAGTCGTGGGAAGGTTTCGCCGGGTCGTTGGTGGCCTGCATCGCGGTCGGTGTCCTCACCGTCGTCTTCCTGCTCGACGGCCCGTGGTGGGCCGGTCTGCTGCTCGGCGCCGTGCTCGTGGTGACGGCGACGGCCGGCGATCTCATCGAGTCGCAGGTCAAGCGGGATCTCGGCATCAAGGACATGGGCACCCTGCTGCCCGGCCACGGCGGCATCATGGACCGGCTCGACTCGATCCTGCCATCGGCCTTCGTCACCTGGCTGATCCTCACGGCCTTCGTGTAGTCGCCCGATGGTGCGTTCGTCGAAGCTTCGTGCGCCGAAGTCGGGGAGTGGTGTGATCGCCAGCCCCAACATCTGGCACTGGCCCGAGGTGTACGAGGAGGAGAACCGCGCGCAGGATCCCCGCGGCGCCGTGTACGCGGCGCTGCGGGAGGCCGCGGACTGGACCGGCCGCGACGTCGTCGACATCGGGTGCGGTTCGGGTTTCCACCTTCCGATGTTCGCGGCCGACGCACGCACGGTGACCGGGATCGAACCGCACCCGCCGCTGGTCGCCGCGGCCCGCATCCGCGTGGACGGTCTTCCGTCGGTCACCGTGACGGAAGGCTCCGCGGCTCAAATGCCGCTTCCCGACGCTTCGGTCGATCTCGTCCACGCCCGCACCGCCTACTTCTTCGGCCCGGGGTGCGGCGCCGGAATCCTCGAGGCGATGCGTGTGCTGCGTCCGGGCGGCGCGCTCGCCGTCGTCGATCTCGACGCCACCGCCCATCCCTACGGCGACTGGATGCGCGACGACCTGCCGCACTACGACCCGGCCGCGGTCGAGGCGTTCTTCGCGGCGCAGGGATTCGATCTGCGCCGCATCGACACGCTGTGGAAGTTTCCGGACCGCGCGACCCTCGAGCGGGTGCTCGGCATCGAATTCGCACCACGCGTCGCGACCCGGGCGATCCGGGAGACACCCGGCACGACGCTCACCGTCCGCTACCGGCTGCACGTGCGCCGCAGACCCCTCGGCCTGGAACTGAACTGAGAGCGGTCAGCGCGACCGGCCGATACCGAACATCCGCGCCAGCTCGCTGATCTTCTTCGCCTTCGCGAGGTTCGGCAGGTCGCTGCCGTCGCGGACGTTGCGCCCGTCCTCACCGAGCTTGTCGATGATGCCTTCCGCCCAGTCCACGTCCGTGCTGTTCGGGCTCAGAGCCACGTTCGCGTACGACGCGCGTTCGCCGGTCATGCACAATTTGCCGGTCATCCCCATCGAGCGGGTCAGCTCGGCCTCACGTTCGAGGACCTCGGGGTCGTCGCTGAGTGTGGGTCCGTCGATGGGTCCCGGAAGGCGCGCGGCGCGGCTCGTGATGACCAACCTCGACCGCGCGTACGCCATCGCCATCGGGCTGTCGCTCATGCCGGTGTCGCGCCGGAAGTCGCCGCTGCCGAAGACCAGGCGGAAGGTGCCCTCCGCACGGGCGATCTCGGGAGCCGCCTCGAGACCCATCGCCGACTCGATCAACACGAGGATGCGCGTGCCCTCCGGCAGCAGATCTGCGGTGGCCTCGACCTGGTGACCACTCTCCGCCTTCGCGAGCATGACGCCCTGCAGGCCCGGGAGCCCGGCGAGCGCGGCGAGATCGTCGGCCCAGAACGACGTGGTGGCGTCGTTGACCCGCACCCAGGCCTTCCCACCCTCGCGCAGCCACGCCTCGGTGCCCTCGCGAGCAGCGGGTTTGGCCGCGGCGGGTACGGCGTCCTCGAGGTCGAGCACCACCGCATCCGCCGGCGAGTCGACGGCGGCGTCGAAGAGATCGGGGGAGCGGCCCGGAACGAGCAACCACGAGCGTGCGACTTCGGGAGCGACGAGACCGGTCATGATGTCCATGCTCCCGTATTCCCCCTCCGCGCCCGGGCGACTCGGCGTGAGGGAGACCGACCGGTGACACCGGCCCGGGAATGGGGGCGAGTATCACAGCAACGCCCGGACCCATCCGTCCCGGATCATGGGACAATAGGTGATTATGGCTTCTTCCCTGCCCCTGGTCTTCGATGCACCCAAGCGTGGTCTTCCGCCGCGCCATCTCGCCGACCTCGACGCAGATCAGCGTCGTGATGCGGTGCGCGAACTGGGGCTTCCGGCCTTCCGCGCCGACCAGCTCGCCCGCCAGTACTACGGGCGGCTCGAGGCGGATCCGGCGAAGATGACCGATCTGCCCGCCGCCGTCCGCGACAAGGTGGGGGAAGCGTTGTTCCCGCCTCTGCTCAGCGCGGTTCGGCACATCGCGTGCGACGGAGGCGAGACCCGCAAGACCCTGTGGCGCGCCCACGACGGCACCCTGCTCGAGAGCGTCCTCATGCGCTATCCCGACCGCGCCACGCTGTGCATCTCCAGCCAGGCCGGATGCGGCATGGCATGCCCGTTCTGCGCGACCGGCCAGGGTGGTCTCGACCGCAACCTGTCCACGGCCGAGATCGTCGACCAGGTGCGCGCGGCCGCCGCTGCCCTGCGCGACGGCGACGTCGCCGGCGGACCAGGACGGCTGTCGAACGTCGTGTTCATGGGCATGGGCGAGCCGCTCGCGAACTACAAGCGCGTGGTCGCGGCGGTGCGGCGCATCACCTCACCTGCGCCCGAAGGCCTCGGTCTGTCGCAGCGTTCGGTCACCGTCTCCACGGTGGGACTCGCACCGGCCATCCGCCGCCTCGCCGACGAAGGGCTCAGCGTCACCCTCGCGGTGTCGCTGCACACCCCGGACGACGAACTGCGCGACACCCTCGTCCCGGTCAACAACCGGTGGTCGGTCGCCGAGGTCCTCGAGGCGGCGCGGTACTACGCCGACAAGACCGGCCGGCGCGTCTCGATCGAGTACGCCCTCATCCGCGACGTCAACGACCAGCCGTGGCGCGCCGACATGCTCGGCAAGAAGCTTCACAAGGCTCTCGGGTCGCTCGTGCACGTGAACCTCATCCCGCTCAACCCCACCCCGGGCAGCGAGTGGGACGCCAGCCCGAAGGACGTCGAGCGCGAGTTCGTGCGGCGCGTGCAGGCCCAGGGCGTGTCGTGCACCGTCCGCGACACCCGCGGCCAGGAGATTGCCGCAGCGTGCGGTCAGCTCGCCGCGGAAGGCTGAGCCGACAGACACGAAAGGGCCCGTCCGGAGAATTCCGGACGGGCCCTTTCGTCGATGGACTAGCGCAACCGGCGGCGACGCACCGCATCGCGCGCGACGATGAACACCAGCAGAGCCGCCGAACCGATGAGGTAGAGGCTCTCGACATGGCCTTCGTGATTGCCGATCAGCATCAGCAGCAGGAACGCCGCCACGATCAGAGCCATCACGCGGAAGAACTTGGGGGCTTCCCCGCTCCAACCCCACTCGGCGGACGGCACTTCCGCCGCCACATCACCACGAGTGGACTGCAACTCGGTACCGGCCACGGTTTCCTCCTGCTCACCAGATGCTGCTGTTGCTGCTTATCGTGACATACGACCCCGCGTCGTACGAAGCGGGGCATGCATGTGGCGCCTGTCGAGAGGTGGAGACCGGGCGGTTCAGGAACCGTTCAGGTGCGTGGGGAACAATGCTCGCGTGGCCGACACTCGATCTTCTTCCCGCACCCGGGTGCTCCTGCTGGGCAGTACCGGTTCCATCGGTACCCAGGCACTCGACGTGATCGCCGCCAACCCCGACGACTTCGAAGTCGTCGGTCTCGCCGCGGGCGGAGGCAAGACGGACCTGCTCGCCGAGCAGATCCGCGCAACGGGTGTCCGCGAGGTCGCCGTGGCCGACCCCGCCGCCGCCGCACGTCTCGACCTGCCGGTCCGGAGCGGCCGGACCGCTGTCACCGAGCTCGTGCGCGAGGTCGAGGCCGACGTCGTGCTCAACGCCCTCGTCGGCTCCCTCGGCCTCGAACCGACGCTCGCGGCGCTCGGTACCGGTGCGCGACTCGCGTTGGCGAACAAGGAGTCGCTGGTCGCGGGCGGCTCGCTCGTGACGAAGGCGGCGGCGCCCGGTCAGATCGTGCCTGTGGACTCGGAACACTCCGCGCTTGCGCAGTGCCTGCGCGGCGGCACCGGCGACGAGGTGGCGCGTCTCGTGCTCACCGCCTCGGGCGGTCCGTTCCGCGGCTGGACCGCCGACCGCCTCGAATCGGTGACTCCCGAACAGGCCGGCGCCCACCCCACCTGGTCGATGGGACCGATGAACACCCTCAACTCGGCGACCCTCGTCAACAAGGGACTCGAACTCATCGAGACCCACCTGCTCTTCGGCGTGGACTACGACCGGATCGACGTGACGGTGCACCCGCAGTCGATCGTGCACTCGATGGTCACCTTCGTCGACGGGTCGACTCTGGCCCAGGCGTCGCCGCCGTCGATGAAGCTGCCGATCGCGCTGGCCCTCGGCTGGCCGCACCGCGTTCCGCACGCCGCCCCGGCACTCGACTTCTCGACCGCGTCCACCTGGGAGTTCGAACCCCTCGACGACGACGTCTTCCCGGCCGTGCGGCTCGCGCGCCAGGCGGGCGTGGGCGGCGGATGCCTCACCGCCGTCTACAACGCGGCCAACGAGGTCGCCGCCGAGGCATTCCTCGCAGGGACGCTGTCGTTCCCGCGGATCGTGCAGACCGTCGAGGCCGTGCTGAACGACGCACACGAGTGGTCCGCCGAACCCAGTACCGTGGACGACGTGCTCGCCGCCGACGGCTGGGCCCGCGACCGGGCGCGCACACTCGTATAGGAGGATCGGCCACTCATGATGTTCGTACTGGGCGTGGTGCTGTTCGCCCTCGGCATCGCCATCTCCATCGCCCTGCACGAGGCCGGCCACATGTGGACCGCGCAGAAGCTGGGCATGAAGGTCCGGCGCTACTACATCGGGTTCGGTCCCCGCGTGTTCGCCTTCCGCCGCGGTGAGACCGAATACGGTCTCAAGGCGGTTCCGGCCGGCGGGTTCTGCGACATCGCCGGCATGACGGCCCTGGACGAACTCGCGCCCGACGAGGTCGAGCGCGCGATGTACAAGCAGAAGACGTGGAAGCGCCTCGTCGTGATGTCGGGTGGCATCGCGATGAACTTCCTGCTCGGCATCGTGCTCATCTACGGCCTCGCCGCCAGTGCGGGGCTGCCCAACACCGACAACCGCGCGGTGGTCGGCACCGTCGGCTGTGCCGCGCCGACCCAGGACGGTCCGCCCGATTACACCCCGGCCGACTGTTCGGGTCCCGGTCCGGCCGAGCAGGCCGGCATCGAACCGGGCGACGTGATCGTCGCCGTGGACGGGCAGTCCGTCGAGACCTTCGGCGACCTCGTCCGGGCCACACAGCCCCTGTCGGGCACCGTGCCGTTCACCGTCGAACGCGGCGAGGAGACCCTCACCGTGCCGGTCACGGTCCAGCAGGTCCAGCGCTGGGTCTACGAGAGCGAGTCGCCCGACGCCGAACCCGTCTCCCGCACCGTCGGTGCGATCGGTGTCGGGGGAGAGCCGGGAATCATCGAGTACACGCCGCTCTCGGCGATCCCCGCGACCTTCGACTTCACCGGTTACCTCGCGGTCCGCACGGCCGAGGCGCTCGTGAGCCTGCCGAGCAAGGTCGCCGACCTGTGGATGGCCGTCACCGGGGGAGAGCGCGCGGTCGACACCCCGGTCAGCGTCGTCGGCGCCAGCGTCATCGGCGGCCAGTTCGCCGAGCGCGGCATCTGGGAGTCGTTCGTGTTGTTGCTCGCACAGCTGAACTTCTTCCTCGGTGCGTTCAACCTCCTCCCGCTGCTGCCGCTCGACGGCGGGCACATGGCCGTCGCGATCTACGAGAAAGCCCGCAACTGGCTGCGCAGCCTGCGTGGACTGCCGGTCGGCCCGCCCGTGGACTACATGAAACTGCTGCCGCTGACCTATGTGGCGGTGGTCATCGGTGGCGCCTACATGGTGCTCACCCTCACAGCAGACATCGTCAACCCCATCAAGCTGTTCTGATCTGCGCCGGTAGACTTGCCGAGTAGCGACGAAAGAAGGCGAACTGTGACCAGCCCCGTCGGATTGGGCATGCCCGAAATTCCTGCGGTCCTCGCACCCCGACGCAAGACCCGGCAGCTCATGGTCGGAAATGTCGGCGTCGGCAGCGATCATCCGGTGTCCGTGCAGTCGATGACCACCACGAAGACGCACGACGTGAACGCCACCCTCCAGCAGATCGCGGAGCTCACGGCGTCCGGCTGCGACATCGTGCGTGTGGCGTGCCCGCGTCAGGAGGACGCCGACGCGCTCCCGATCATCGCGAAGAAGAGCAAGATCCCGGTGATCGCCGACATCCACTTCCAGCCGCGGTACATCTTCGCCGCGATCGACGCCGGCTGCGCGGCCGTGCGCGTCAATCCCGGCAACATCAAGGAATTCGACGGTCGCGTCAAGGAGGTCGCCAAGGCGGCCGGCGATGCCGGGATCCCCATCCGCATCGGCGTCAACGCCGGCTCCCTCGACCCCCGGTTGCTCGCCAAGTACGGCAAGGCCACGCCGGAGGCGCTCGTCGAGTCCGCCCTGTGGGAGGCGAGCCTGTTCGAGGAACACGGCTTCGGCGACATCAAGATCTCCGTCAAGCACAACGACCCCGTCGTGATGGTCGAGGCCTACCGGCAGCTCGCCGCGCAGTGCGACTACCCGCTGCATCTCGGCGTGACCGAGGCCGGCCCCGCCTTCCAGGGCACCATCAAGTCGGCCGTCGCCTTCGGCGCGTTGCTCAGCGAGGGCATCGGCGACACCATCCGCGTGTCGCTGTCGGCGCCGCCCGCAGAGGAGATCAAGGTCGGCACGCAGATCCTGCAGTCGCTGAACCTGCGTCCCCGCAAGCTCGAGATCGTCTCCTGCCCGTCCTGCGGGCGCGCCCAGGTGGACGTCTACTCCCTCGCCAACGAGGTCACCGCCGGACTCGAGGGCATGGAGGTGCCGCTGCGGGTCGCGGTGATGGGGTGCGTCGTCAACGGACCCGGTGAGGCTCGTGAGGCGGACCTCGGTGTGGCCTCCGGAAACGGCAAGGGCCAGATCTTCGTCAAGGGCAAGGTCATCAAGACCGTGCCCGAGGCGCAGATCGTCGAGACCCTCATCGAGGAAGCGATGCGCATCGCCGACGAGATGGAAGGCAACGCCTCGGGCGGCGGCCCCGTGGTGTCGGTCGGCTGATACGGGTGGGGCGCACGGGACGGCGTTCTCTCACTTTCGAGGACTCAGGTTTCCACGCCGCCGTCCGGCATGGCACTCTGATCTCGTATCGGCTTGTCGACGGGTGGTGAGCGAGTGCTCAAGCTTCTGGGTGTCCGGTCGTTGGGTGGACGTGACACCGCCGCGGTGCTCCGGGTGCTCTCCCGCGACCCCGTGGCCGCGTGCATGGTGGCCGGCCGCGTCGAGGAGTACGGACTCGACGGGCGTGCCGTCGGCGGTGAGATGTGGAGCCGCGGCGGCCCCGAGACCTCGCTGTGCTTCTCCGGCGCGAACCTCATTCCGCTGCTGGGCAGTCCGGACGACATCCAGGCGTTCGCCGAGCGCGCGAGTCGCGGGCCGCGACTGTGTTCGTCCATCGTCGGTCGCGCCGAGTACGCGCTGCCGATGTGGGAGCGGCTCGAATCGGCGTGGGGCGCTCCCCGCGAGGTGAGGGCAGAACAACCCCTCCTCGTTCTCGACCGCGAGCCGCTCGTCGAACCCGACCCGCAGGTCCGTCCCGTGCGGCCCGACGAACTCGATGTCTATCTGCCGGCCGCGATCTCGATGTTCATCGAGGAGGTCGGTATCGACCCGCGCACCGGCGACGGCGGTGCGGGTTACCGGCGCCGCGTCGCGAGCCTCATCGCGGCGGGACGCGCCTGGGCGCGATTCGAGGACGGACAGGTGGTGTTCAAGGCGGAGGTGGGCTCCCAGTCGTCCACGGTGGGCCAGATCCAGGGCGTCTGGGTCGATCCCGCGCATCGCGGCTCGGGCCTCGGCACGATCGGTACCGCCGCCGTGGCCTGCGCGGTCGCTCGCAGCGGTCGCCTGCCCAGCCTCTACGTCAACAGTTTCAACGCCCCGGCCCGCGGAGCCTACGCCCGCGCGGGTTTCCGTCAGGTCGCGACGTTCTCCACGGTGCTGCTCGACTGATCTCCCGTCGGCTCTGCCTACGATGACGGGCGATGAGACCTCGAAGTTCCACCCCGGCATCCCCGTACGCACGCGCGCTCCGGATCGGCGCTGTGCTGTCGGCGGCCGTCGTGCTCCTCGGCCTGGCCGTCGCGTGCACGCCGCGCCCGGCCGGGCCGGAGGCCGCCGCCCAGGCGTTTCTCGACTCGTTCGCCGCTCAGGACGTCGCGTCGGCGGCGGACCGCACCGACCGCCCCGACGACGCGGCCGTCGCGATGCAGGAAGTCCTGGACGGGCTTCAGGCCGAATCCCTCACCGCCACCACGACATCCACCCGGATCAGCGGCGACTCCGCGACCGTGGGCTACAACTACGAGTGGCACCTGCCGAAGGAACGGGTGTGGCAGTACACCGGTGAGCTCAACATGGGGCGCAGCGGGAACGACTGGATCGTGCGGTGGGCGAAATCCGCGCTGCACCCGCAGCTCGGCGAACGGCAGACCATGCAGCTCCGCAGCAGTCCGGCGCCGCGCGCCCGGGTCAACGAGCACGCGGGCAGCGACATCCTCGTCCCCGGCACGGTCTACGGCATCGCCTTCGACGCCTCGCAGACCACCGACGTCGCCGGTGCGGCACGACAGCTCGCGTCGACGTTGTCGGAGTTCGATTCCTCGCTCACGGCGCAGGCGATCGCGGAATCGGTGACGGCCTCGTCCGGGCCGCGGTCGGTGATGCGACTGCGCGAGGACGACTACGAGCGCGTCGCCCCACGCCTCGCCGGGATCGACGGTGTCGTGGTGACCGAGCAGGCCGACCTCGTCGCGACCGATCGCAACTTCGCGCCTGATCTCGTGGGCCAGATCAAGAAGACCGTCATCGACGAGGTCGACGGCACGGCCGGGTGGAGCGTCGTCGTGGTGAACCAGTACGGCGTGGACACCGGGGTGCTCACCGAGACGCCGCCGCAGCCGGTGCCGTCGTTCTCGGTCAGCCTCGACCGTCCCCTCCAGCTCGCGGCTCAGGCGGCCGTCGATGCCCGCACCGAGCAGGCGATGACGGTCGTGATCGAGGCGTCCACGGGTGCGGTGCTGGCGGTGGCCCAGAACAAGGCCGCCGACAGGGACGGGCCGGTCGCGCTGGCCGGCCAGTACCCCCCGGGCTCGACGTTCAAGATCGTCACCTCGGGTGCGGCGATCGCCGAGGGTCGCGCGACCCCGAACACGATGGTGCCGTGCCCCGGTCGCATCACGATCGGCGAGCGGAGCGTGCCGAACTACAACGAGTTCGAGCTCGGGACGGTCTCTCTCGCCACCGCTTTCGCCCGATCCTGCAACACCTCCTTCGCCAAGCTCGCCTCCGAGATGGCCCCGGACGCGCTGACCGTCGCCGCCTCGCAGTTCGGTATCGGTGTGGACTACGAGGTGGTCGGGATGCCGACCTTCACCGGATCGGTTCCGCCCGCGGAGGATCTCGTCGAACGGACCGAGGACGGTTTCGGTCAGGGCAAGGTGGTCGTGAGCCCGTTCGGGATGGCGCTCACCGCGGCGACGGTCGCCGCCGGCCGTACTCCGGTGCCCTATCTCATCGCGGGTCGCGAGACGGTTGTGAACGGTTCACCGCCGCCGGTGACGCCGGAGATGGTGGAGGGTCTGCGCGAGATGATGCGCTTGGTGATCACGAGCGGTACCGCCGACCGTATCCGGGACCAGGGCGACGTCTACGGCAAGACCGGCGAGGCCGAGGTCGAGGGCGGGTCGCACTCGTGGTTCGTCGGCTACCGCGGCGATCTGGCGTTCGCGACGCTCGTCGTGCGCGGCGGCAGCTCCGACAACGCGGTCGCGGTCACCCGCGACATGTTCGCCGCCCTGCCGCCGGAGTACGACGAGGGAGCCTGAGCTCAGGCCAGGGCCGGATCCTCGGCGAGGGCGGCGAGCTGTTCGAGCAGCGGTGCCGCCGCGACGAGTTCGGCGGCATCGACCGGATCCATCGCTGCGAGCACCTCCTGCATCCGTGAGATCCACATACGCCGAATGAGATTCCCGTTGTGCTCCGCCAGGGGAGTGCGGTGCAGATGGTGCGACCGCCCGTCGTTCGGGTTGGTCGTGCGGGAGACGAGGCCGCGGGCGACGAGGCTGCGCACCGTGGCACTGACGTTGCTGCTCTGCAGTCCGAGCATGCGCGCGAGATCGGACACGGTGATGCCGGGATGGTCGGAGAGCACCCGCAGGACCTCGATCTCGGACTGGGGGATCCCGACCAGGCCCGATTCGCGTTCGCCGACGCGCTGCAACTTCCACACGAGCGTGCGCACGCTGTCGGCCAGGCGGTCGACGTCGGCGTCGCTGATCCTCGGGTCGTCGGGCATGCCTCGATCGTAGGCTAGAATCTATATATAAATTTATATATGAATTCGAACTTATCGATCGAGGTGTGATGAACCGACCCTCCGAGGCCGCAACCGGAGTGAAGACCGGCGAGCACGGATCCGGCGGCCGTTCGCTGTCCGGCATGTCCGTGGCGTCGCTCGGTCTGCTGGCCGCCCTGGCCCCGCTCGCCGTGGACATGTACCTGCCCGGCTTCCCCGACATCGCCGAGGAATTCGGCAGTACCGCGTCCGCGGTGCAGTTCACGCTGACGGCCTTCCTCATCGGCATGGCCCTCGGCAACCTGATCATCGGACCGATGTCCGACCGGTTCGGTCGCCGCTCGTCCATGCTCATCGGCACGGCCGTGTGCGCGCTTGCAAGCGTCGCGTGCGCCCTGGCGCCCACCGTGGAACTGCTCGCGGTCTCCCGCTTCGTCCAGGGCTTCGCCGGCGCCGCCGGCATCGTCGTGGGTCGAGCCGTCGTCTCCGACCGTGCCGAGGGCATGGCCGCGGCGAAGCTGTTCGGCCTGCTCGTGCTCGTCAGCGCAGTGGCGCCCATCGCGGCGCCGCTCGTCGGCGGCGGCATCATCCTGTCCGTCGGCTGGCGCGCCGTCTTCTGGTTCCTGGCCGCGCTGAGCCTCGTGATGCTCGCGGCGATCGTCTTCTTCCTGCCCGAGAGCCTCCCGGCCGACCGTCGCTCGGCGGGTGGCCTCGGCGGCCTGGTGAGCGGGATCGCCGTCGTCGCCCGCGACCGTACCTATCTCGGCTACCTGCTGGCCCACACCTTCGCGTTCGGTGTGCTCTTCGCGTACATCTCCGCGTCGCCGTTCGTCATGCAGAAGATCCACGGCCTGTCGACCGGCTGGTTCACCCTGCTGTTCGCGTTCAACGCCGTGGGCATCAGCCTCGGCAATGTGGTGAACCAGAAGCTGCTCCAGCGCACGACCCCGCACCGGCTGCTCGGCATCGGGTCGGCGCTGCTCGTCTTCTGGTCCGCCGTGCTCACCGTCAACGCCCTCGCGGGACCCGTCCTCGGAGTGACCATAGTGGCGTTGTGGTTCGGCGTCGCGAGCCTCGGGCTGGTGCTCGCCAACGCCGCGACCCTCGCTCTCGGTCAGGTCCGGCACGCTGCCGGCACCGGCTCGGCGCTCCTCGGCGCCCTCCAGTTCCTGCTGGCGGCCGTAGTCGCTCCGATCGTCGGCGCCTGGGGTGAGGACACCGCGGTCCCCATGTCCCTCGCCATGCTCGTCACCGCCGTCCTCGGCCTCGGCTCGATGGCGTTGGTCCGCAACCGCTGACGGACCCTCAGCTCTCCTCGCGATCCGTCGTACTCGCGGGCCGGCCGTCGCGCCGGCCCGCGAGTCGCGTCACCAGCCACAGCACCACGCCGATCCCGAGCAGCACCCCGGCCGTCCGGTACTGGGTCGCAGGCCGGTCGACCCACGGTAGGACGAGGAACAGGCAACTGGTCGCCCCGAGCACCGGAAGGATCGTCGGCGCGCGGAAGTGCCGGTGCTCCACGTGGTCCCGGCGCAGGACCAGGGCCGCGACGTTGACGATCGCGAACACCCCCAGCAGGAGCAGCGCCGTCGTACCCCCGAGTTCGGGCACCCCGCCGACGAAGACGACGAGACCGACCGCGAGCAGCGTCGTGAACACGATCGCGACATAGGGCGTGCGGCGGGTCGGGTGCACCCGCCCCAGGACGGCGGGCAGGACGTCCTCGCGGGCGATGCCGTAGATCAGCCGGCTCGCCATCAGCATGTTGATCAGCGCGGTGTTGGCCACCGCGAACATCGTGACGAAGGCGAAGATCCCGACCGGGAACGCCGGGGCGCCGACCTCGACCACCCGCAGCAAGGGCGTCTCGCCCGCCCCGAGTTCGTCGGGCGGGACGAGCGAGATCGCGGTGATCGACACGAGCACGTACACCAGCGCAGCGAGACCCAGGCCGAGCAGCAGCATCCGGGGGAAGATCCGGGTGGGCTCCTTGCACTCCTCGGCCATGTTCACCGAGTCCTCGAATCCCACCATCGCGAAAAAAGCCAGGGCCGTCCCCGCGACCACCGCGGAGAAGACGGACCGGTCGCCGGGATCGATCTCGACCACACGCGAGAAGTCGCCGCCGCCGAAACCCAACGCCCACATGCCGATCGCGACGATGATGAGCAGGCCGCCCAACTCGATCATCGTGAGCACCACATTGGTCTTCACGCTCTCGGCGACCCCGCGGAAGTTGATCACCGCCAGGACGAGGACGAAGACCAGCGCGATCACGGTGATCCCGGCCGTGCCGGCCAGGTCGAGTCCGAAGGCCTCGGCGAAGTTCGCGGCGAACGCCCGCGCAGCCGTGGCGGCAGAGGTGATGCCCGAGGACATCACGGCGAAGGCCACCAGGAAGGTCAGGAAGTGCACGCCGAACGCCTTGTGCGTGTAGAGCGCCGCTCCGGCCGCCCGCGGATACTTCGTGACCAGCTCCAGATAGCTGAACGCCGTCACCGTCGCGACGGCGAACGCGACGAGGAACGGCAGCCACACCACGCCACCGACCTCGTTCGCGACCTCCCCGGTGAGGGCGTAGATGCCGGTGCCCAGGATGTCACCGATGACGAACAGCAGGAGCAGACCCGGCCCGAGAACGCGGACGAGCTGGGGTGAGTCGGTCGTCTCGGCCACCGCAGGCCCCCTTCCGCGCACCCTGTCCGCCGGCGGGGGACCGACCGGATTCAGGGCAGCAGACCCGATTTTCGCGCGGCGACGACGGCCTCGTGGCGGGAATGGACGTCGAGCTTGCTCATGGCGCTGCGCAGGTAGCTCTTGACCGTCTCGGCGCCGACCGACAGGCGCTGGGCGATCTCGGCGTTGCTGCACCCCAGCGCCACATGGGACAGCACGTCGGTCTCGCGGGGGGACAGCACGACGTCCGTCGGTTCCGGTTCCGTTCCGTCGAGCACCCCGGCGAGACGGTCGGACAACGAGCGGAGCTTCTCCTGCAGCGCCGGATCGGTCGTGCCCTGCGCGAGCACCCGCAGATCGGCGTGGACCTCGCGGACCTGCGCGGTCGCGACGGGATCGCGGTCGCCGGACGACCGCTCGAGCATCGCGAGTCGCCGATCGACCTCGTCGCGCACCTCGATCTCGTGCGCGAGACGAGCCGCCGCCTGCGCGAACGCCGTCACAGCCCGATCGCCGACGGGCGCGCACTCGCGCGCGGCGCCGTACAACACGGCGCGGGCCTTGCCCTCGACGAGTACCGGCACGGCGAGGATGGACCGCAATCCCTCGTACAGAACGGGACGGTCGAAGTGGTGCGTGATCGACGCGGAGCGACCGTAGTCCGACACCGTCACCACTCGGGACTCCGCGAGGACGCGACCGCCGAGACCCGCCCGCGGAGGCACTACGACCCCGGCCAGGCTGTTGGTGCGGGTGCCGAAGAATTCGCTGAGTTGCAGCGATCCCTGCTGGACCTCGCCGGCGAAGACCACCGGCAGCTGGGCCTGCGCCGCGGTGCGGCGGAGTTCACCGCGCAGGGCATCACCGTCGCGGGGACGCAGCAGCGCCGACGAGGAGGACGACACGAACGCCACCCCTTTCCGGGGGTATCGGGGAACATGGTGTGACTCGAATCATAGACGTCGAACGGGTGTGCTCCCCAGATCGGGAACACCCTGGCCGGTACGGACGAAAGGACCACAATGGGCGACACAGCGAGCCGCGTGCGGACACTGCTCGAGCGGTACGACACGGCAGACGCCTGCGCAGCCCGACTGCTGTGCGACGACCATCCCGCCGACGCGGTGGCGTTCACCGTCGTCGACGCCGACCTGAGCTCGACGGATCTCACCTACGGTGAGCTCCGCGAACGGTCGGCCCGCTTCGCTGCGGCGCTGGCGGATCTCGGTGTCGAACCCGGCGACCACGTCGCGACGCTCATGGGCAAGTCGGCAGACCTGGTGGTCGCGGTTCTCGGTATCTGGCGTCGCGGCGCCGTGCACGTGCCGCTCTTCACCGCCTTCGCCCCGCCGGCGATCGCCTTCCGGCTCGACGCGAGCGGCACCAAGGTGGTCGTGGCCGATCGGGATCAGGCCGGCAAGCTCGCCGCCGGATCGGATCTTCCCGCCGAGGTGCCGTGGCAGGTCGTCGTGGCCGGCCAGGGCGACGCAGACGCGTCCGGTCGTGGGGGCCGCGACTTCGGCGAACTGGTCGCCGCGCAGTCGGCCGACGACCCGCGTGGCGAGGCCGTCGCCGTCGGCGCCGAGGGGCGTCTGGTCCAGCTGTTCACCTCCGGCACGACCGGCACTCCCAAGGGTGTCCCCGTCCCGGTGAAGGCGCTGGCGTCCTTCCACGCCTACCTGGAGTTCGGCCTCGACGTGCGCGAGGACGACGTCTTCTGGAACGCGGCCGATCCGGGATGGGCGTACGGGCTCTACTACGCGCTGCTCGGGCCGCTCGCGGCCGGTCGGCGCAGCCTCCTGCTGCACGCCGGTTTCTCGCCCGCGCTCACCTGGCAGATCCTCGACACCTTCGGGGTGACCAACTTCGCGGCGGCCCCGACGGTCTACCGCAGCCTCAAGGCCGACACCGCCGAGCACCCGCCGGTCCGGCTGCGTCGTGCCTCCTCGGCCGGTGAGCCGCTGACCCCGGACGTGCTCGAGTGGTCGCAGGAGACCCTCGGTGTCGTGGTGCGCGACCAGTACGGACAGACCGAACACGGCATGTTCGTCGTCGACGCGTGGGCGGACGAACTGCGCGAGGACACCCCGGCGCGTTCGATGGGCAAGCCGCTGCCGGGCTGGAGTTGCGCGGTGCTGCGTGAGGACAGCGACGAGATCGCCGAGCCGGGTGAGGTCGGGCGCGTCGCGATCGATGTGCACGCGAGCCCGCTCGTGTGGTTCACCGGCTACGTCGACGCACCCGAGAAGACCGCCGACCGGTTCAGCGAGGACGGCCGCTGGTACCTGACCGGCGACGCCGGCAAGGTCGACGAGAACGGATTCTTCTTCTTCTCGTCCCGCGACGACGACGTGATCATCATGGCCGGCTACCGCATCGGCCCGTTCGATGTCGAGTCGGTGCTCGTGATGCACCCCGACGTGATCGAGGCCGCCGTGGTGGGGCTGCCCGACGAACTGCGGGGTGAGGTCCTCGAGGCGTTCGTGGTGCTGCGGGAGGGTGTCGAGGGCGACGACGCGCTCGAGGCGGAGCTCCAGAAGCTCGTGAAGCAGAAGTACGCCGCCCACGCCTACCCGCGCGCGGTGCACTTCGTGCCGCACCTGCCCAAGACGCCGAGCGGCAAGGTCCAGCGTTTCAAGTTGCGCCAGGCGGGCGCTGTCGGCTGATCGGTGCACGACCGCTCGATCGGTGGATGACGGGGGAGCGGGGCGCGGCAGCTAATCTGGAAGTCATGGCTACCCGCGCTCCGCTCGTCCCCGGCACTCCGACTCCCGTCCGGGAGGTGCCCGCGTCGATCGAACGGCCGGAGTACGTGTGGAAGCCCACGGCGAAGGAAGGCAACGAGCCGTGGGTGCAGACACCGGAGACGATCGAGAAGATGCGACTCGCGTCGAAGATCGCCGCGCAGGCCCTCGTGGAGGCCGGTAAGGCCGTCGCGCCCGGCGTGACCACCGACGAGATCGACCGCATCGCGCACGAGTACATGTGCGACCACGGCGCCTACCCGTCGACCCTCGGCTACCGCGGCTTCACCAAGTCGTGCTGCACCTCGCTCAACGAGGTCATCTGCCACGGCATCCCCGACTCGACCGTCGTCGAGGACGGTGACATCGTCAACATCGACGTCACCGCCTACATCGACGGCGTCCACGGCGACACCAACGCGACCTTCCTGGCCGGCGACGTCTCCGAGGACGTCCGTCTGCTCGTCGATCGCACCCGCGAGGCGACGATGCGCGGCATCAAGGCGGTCAAGCCGGGCCGGGCCCTCAACGTCATCGGCCGGGTCATCGAGTCCTACGCCAACCGCTTCGGCTACGGCGTCGTCCGCGACTTCACCGGCCACGGCATCGGCGAGACCTTCCACAACGGCCTGGTGATCCTGCACTACGACCGGCCCGACATCGACACGATCATCGAGCCCGGCATGGTGTTCACCATCGAACCGATGATCAACCTCGGTACGCCCGACTACGAGATCTGGGACGACGGCTGGACGGTCGTCACCAAGGACCGCAAGTGGACCGCGCAGTTCGAGCACACCATCGTCGTCACCGATACCGGCGCCGAGATCCTCACCCTGCCGTGACCTCCGCTCGCTGAGCGAGCACGGAGTTCGGCCCCGACCCGGAAAAGGTCGGGGCCGAACCTGTTCCGGAAGGCGGCCGGCCTAGGGTGCCGCGTTGCGGACGACCTGCCAGGTCGCACCCACGCACACCGCGGCGACCAGCAGGGGAAGGACCACCAGGGTCGTCGTCGGCGACGTGTCGACGATCCACGACCACAGCGACGACCACGACCGGGTCCACGTGACGAGGATCGCGGCGAGACCGCCGATCACGACGACGGACGCGGCAGCCGTGAGCAGACCCGTTGCACGCCAACGGTGCTGGATCGCGCCGGTGAGCATCGACAGCGCGACGATCAGGAGCATCGTGGCGAAGAAGCCCAGGAACTGCACCACGGAACTGTCGGTGACGAAACGCAGGATCCCGAACATCCGCATGTCCACACCCCAGCCCCCGGTCGCGGCCTCGAGCACCGAGAGGAGTTGGAAGGCGATCGCGAACACCGCCGACTGGGCCACCGCGATCGCGACCATCGACTGCATGTAGTGCGATCGCGTGGAACCGAGACGCAGTGCGAACGAGAACATCTGGGTCATCGCCAGGAGGTAGAAGGCGACGACGAAGCCGTAGACCGACAGCATGCTGCCGGTGACGTTGTACTCCGCACCCGTGTCGACGAGGGAGAAGATCACCCACGGGATGAGGGCCGAGGTGATCAGCAGTCCGACGGGCCACGCGACGAACAGCGGCCACGAGACGAGTTGCAGGCGGGCGACGGACAGGACACGCGCCGACCCGGTGGTGACCGGGGCGGGCAACGGGATCGCGGTGGTCACAGCGATGCCTCCTCGTTCGTGGTGATGGTCTCGGGTGTCCGGTGGAGGTGGACCACGAGGTCCTGGAGCGAGATCGGTTGCACGTCCACACGTCCGGAGGCGTGGGGGAGTTCGTCCGCGTCGTTGCGGAGGAAGGCCGTGCGGGCGACACCGCCGAGGCTCTCCGTGTGCAGGACGGTGCTGTCGCCGACGATCCGCGCCACCTCGTCCGCCGGGCCGGTCGCCTGTGCGGCGCGGGTGCGCAGCGTGTCGGTGTCCTCGTCGACGACGAGATGTCCGCGGTCGAGCACGAGGATGTGTTCGAGCAGGTCGGCGGCCTCGTCGATCAGATGGGTCGACAACACGATCGTGCGCGGCCGCTCCGCGTAGTCGAGCAGCAGTTCGTCGTAGAACATCTGCCGGGCCACGGCGTCGAGACCGAGATACGGTTCGTCGAAGACCGTCACCGGTGCGCGCGACGCGAGACCCACCACGATGCCCAGTGCGGAACTCATGCCGCGGGAGAGTTTCTTGACCTTGCGTCCGCAGGGCAGCGCGAACCTGTCGGCCAACCGCTGTGCGTACTCCCGATCCCACAGCGGCAGAAGCAGTTCCGCCGAGGCGAGCACGTGCCCGACGCGCATGTCGTCGGGATAGCGCTGGGTGTCGGCGACGAAGCACAACTGCTGGAGCACCGCGGTGTTCTCGTACGGATCGGCGTCGAACACCTCGACGCTGCCGGTCGTGGGACGCATGTGGCCCGCGAGCAGCTGCATCAGGGTGGTCTTGCCGGCGCCGTTGCGGCCGAGCAGGCCGTAGATCGTGTTCCGGTGGAGTGTGAAGTCGGCGTCGGTGAGGGCGGCGACGTCCCCGAACCGCATGCCGAGGTGACGTGCGCGGACGACGGGCGGAGTGATGGTCATACGTGCTCCCGTGTGTCGAGCATGGACTTGAGCTCGTCGATGCCGATTCCGAGTTTCTCGGCCTCGAGGACGAGCGGGACGACGTACTGCTGGGCGAACCGATCCCGTCGGCGGGCGATCAGTTTGTCGCGGGCACCGGTGGTGACGAACATGCCGATTCCTCGTTTCTTGTAGAGGATCCCGTCGGCGACCAGGGCGTTGAGGCCTTTCGCGGCCGTGGCCGGGTTGATGCGGTGGAAGGCCGCGAGCTCGTTCGTCGAGGGAACCTGCGATTCCTCCGCGAGGCTGCCGTCGACGATCGAGTTCTCGATGAGCTCGGCGATCTGTTGGAAGAGGGGCTTGCCCTCGTCGTTCAGCACGACGCCCCGGGGCCCGGAGGCGGGTGCATCGGTTCATTACTCATGTAATGAACCATAGGACCTCGTCGTCGATACGGCAAGAGGCGGAGCACGGACTGCGGCCATGTAGCGTTTGCCCATGGAATCGAGGACGGTGACCACGCCCGGTGGGGACGTGCAGGTTCGGATCGGCGGCCCCGAAAGTCGTTACACGGTGCTGCTCTTCCCCGACGCGGGGGAGGACGGGGATGTGTACGACGTCGTGTGCGAGCGGCTGCACACGTCCGACCTGCGGACGATCGTGGTCGAGAAGATCGACGGACTCGCGCCCGCCGACGTGTTCGCCCTACTGGACGCCCTCGCTCTGCCCTGGGTTCATCTGGCGGGCAGCGGCGCGGGAGCCGAACTGGCATGGGCCGTCGCCGCAGGGCGCTTCGGACGCTTCGCGAGCCTGGTGGTCGCCGACCGCGGCCATCCCGCGGTCGCGGATCGTGACGGCACGGTGCGCGACGCATCGGCGCCGCCCGCGGAGGTGCCCACCACAATCGTCGTGGGCGATGCCTCGCGTCGCCCCGAAGCGGACGCATCGATGCGCTACGTGACGGGAGAGTTCCGGGTGGTCGAACTCGCCGGTGTCGCCAACGTGCCCGCCGAGGCGCCCACCGACTTCGCGTCCGCGATCGCGCTGCGCACCGGAAGCTGGTGAGACGCGTGTGGCCTGCGGCCCGGAGAGGGCAGCAGGCCACACGGCGCTGATGGAAGTGCTCAGAGACCCCGAAGTTCAGAGACCCAGGAGGGCGTTCTCGACGAGCTCGGGCAGCGCGGGGTGGATCCAGTACTGGCCGGTCGCCATCTCCCGCGCGGGCAGACCGAACGACATCGCCTGGATGAGCGGCTGGATGACCGTCGACGCCTGCACCCCGATGATGTGGGCGCCGAGCAGCAGACCCGTCGACCGGTCGGCGATCAGCTTGCAGAAGCCCTCGGTGTCCTCCATGGCCCAGCCGTAGGCGACGTTCCCGTAGTCCTGGATCTTGACGGAGATGTCGTATCCCGCCTCCCGGGCCTCGGCCTCGGTGAGACCGACCGACGCGATCTGCGGATCGGTGAACACCGCGGAGGGGACGTAGCGGTGGTCCGTCCGCTGCAGACCCGTGGTGTCGCCGCTCCACGCGTCGTGCAGCAGGTTGTGCTGGACGACCCGCGCCTCGTGGTTGGCCACGTGCTTGAGCTGGTAGGGCGACGACACGTCGCCGAGGGCGAACACACCCGCAGCGGACGTGCGCTGGAACTCGTCGACCACGATCCGGCCCTTCGCATCGAGTTCGATGCCGGCCGCCGCGGCGTCGAGCAGGTCCCCGTTGGGCTGCCGACCCGTCGCGACGAGCAGGGCGTCGCCGCTCACGACGGTGCCGTCGGCGAGTTCGACCTCCACGCCGTCGCCGACCGGACGGAACGCCCGGGCCGGATCGGCGAGGTGGACGTCCCACTTGGCCGCGGCGAGCGCCGTGAACCGCTCGGAGACGTCGGCGTCGAGGTGCCGCAGCAGACGGTCGGTCCGCGCGATCACCGACACCCGCGTGCCGAGCGCCGAGAAGACGTGGGCGAACTCCATCGCGATGAAGCCCGTCCCGAGGATCACGAGGGACTCGGGCAGTTTCGGCAGCCGCATGACGTCGTCGCTCGTGTGATATCTCACACCGGAATCGAGTACCTCCTGGGGGATCGCGGGCCGCGAACCGGCCGCGACGACCACCTGATCGGCAGTGATCACCTCACCGGTTCCGGTGTCGATGCGGCGCTCGCCGACGAACCGCGCGTGACCGTCGTAGACGGTGACGTTCGCGCAGTCCTCGCGGCGGTAGCGCTCCCCGCCCGCAGCGATGGGATCGATGCGACCGAAGACCCGGTCGACGATGTCGTTCCACCGCACCCCGTCGATCGACGCGTCGACGCCGTACTTCGCCGCGGTGCGGACCGTGTGGGCGACCTCCGCGGCGTAGACGTACATCTTCGTGGGGATGCAGCCCACGTTGAGGCAGGTGCCCCCGAAGGTGCCTTCTTCGAGGAGAGCGACGCGCTTCCCGTCGTACCGCTCGTCGAGGATCGAATTCCCCGATCCTGTGCCGATGATCGCGAGGTCGTAGTGGGTCACGCGTGCTCTCCCATGGGTCGGTGCAGTACGGAAACGGTGGCGGAGTCGTCGGCCTCGGTTCGGGAACCGGAGGTGTCCGCCTCGTCCGCTCCGTCCAACCATTCCAGCCACAGGTCCAATTCCCGGAAGGCCTCCGCCAGGGGACCGGGTGTGGACAGGAACACGTCGTGGCGGGCACCGTCGATCGGCACGATCGTCGTGCGGTTGCCGAGGCATCCCGCCCATCGGGCTATCTGGCGGACGTCGAGGACCGCGTCGACGGTGTCGACGCTCGCGTCGTACCGCGGAGCGGAGCGGGAGGCACCGGACCGCAGGATCAGCGACGGCACCCCGATGTCGAGCCCGCGGTGCAGGACGGCCTGGCCGCGCCGCACGGCACGCAACCAGCCGAACCGGATGGGGAAGCCGGTCAACGGCTTCCAATCGAGGTCGTAGCGCCAGCCGTCGCTCTGCAGGCTGCGGCCGTAGGCCTCGGTCTTCGGCAGCGGGATGAGCGCGCGGGGCCGGAGGCGGCCGACGACGTCGATGGCCGCCGTGCCGACATTGCGCAGGTAGGACGGTCCCTGCAGGTCGAACCACGGGCTGTTCAGGACGAGACCCACGATGCCCGCCGCGGCAACCCCACCGGACCGGCGACGGAGCCGGTCGAGCCACAACGGCAGGACGAGCCCGCCCGTCGAGTGGGCCGCGAGCAGCACACCGCCACCGACCTCCTCGCGCACCACGCGCAGCGCCTCGTCGAGCTCGGCGTCGTAGTGGGAGAGATCGGTGACGAAGTGAGGAGTGTGCCCGGGTGCCCGCGAGCGGCCGCACTTGCGCAGGTCCAGTGCGAAGAAGCGGTAGCCGCGCGCCGCGAAGTGCTCGGCGAGGTGCTGCTGGAAGAAGTAGTCGGTGAAGCCGTGGACGTAGAGCACCGCGCGATCGGGGAGATCGGTGGACGGCGGCTGGTAGCGCACCAGGGTCGCCGAGATCTCGCCTTCGCCGTCGGGGTCGGTGCCCAGCGGCAGTTCGAGCTGCTCGTAGCCGTCTCCGAGGACGTCAGGACGCCAAGTAGTCACTATCACACCCTAGGTGTGTTCGCCGACCACCGCTCATGGGTACACAATGAGGTGAAATGAAACGCCGGACCACGCGCGGGTAACCTGTCTGTCGCATTCGCGCGCCGCGTTGACGGGACACCCACGCGAGACGGTACCTCCGTACTTCGGCGGCGCGTGCGAACCAGACAAGGAAGTCGATTTCCCAGTGTCAGAGAACGTAGTAGCGAAGACCGACGTAGTGCTCGTGGGCGCGGGCATCATGAGCGCAACCCTCGGTGCGTTGTTGCGTCAGGTGCAGCCCGACTGGTCGATCACCGCGTTCGAGCGCCTCGACGCCGCGGCCGCCGAGAGCAGCGACCCCTGGAACAACGCCGGTACGGGCCACTCCGCGCTGTGTGAGCTCAACTACACCCCCGGGAAGCCGGACGGTTCGGTCGACATCGCGAAGGCCGTCAACGTCAATGAGCAGTTCCAGGTCTCGCGCCAGTTCTGGGCGTACGCCGTCGACAACGGCATCCTGTCCGACCCGAAGAACTTCATCAACCCGGTCCCGCACGTCAGCTTCGTGCACGGCGCCGAGAACGTGAAGTACCTGCGTGCCCGCTACGACGCCCTCGCCGGACATCCCCTCTTCGAGGGCATGGAGTACACCGAGAGCCCCGAGGTCTTCACCGAGCGCCTGCCGCTCATGGGTAAGGGCCGAGACTTCTCCGACCCGGTCGCCCTGAACTGGACGCAGACCGGCACCGACGTCGACTTCGGCGCCCTCACCAAGCAGCTCATCAACCACGTCGCGGCCTCCGGCGGCACCGTCTTCTTCGGCCACGAGGTCACCGACGTGTCCAAGCAGTCCGACGGCAGCTGGATCGTGAAGGTCCGCAACCGCCGCACCGGCGAGTCGCGCAAGGTCCAGGCCAAGTTCGTCTTCGTCGGCGCCGGCGGTGGCGCGCTGCACCTGCTGCAGAAGTCGGGCATCAAGGAGATCAAGGGCTTCGGTGGCTTCCCCGTCTCCGGTGCCTTCCTGCGCTGCACCAACCCCGAGGTCATCGCGCAGCACAGCGCCAAGGTCTACGGCAAGGCCGCGGTCGGTGCCCCTCCGATGTCGGTGCCGCATCTCGACACCCGCGTCATCGGCGGCAAGCAGGGTCTGCTCTTCGGTCCCTACGCCGGCTGGTCGCCCAAGTTCCTCAAGCAGGGCGGCATCATGGACCTGCCCAAGTCCGTCAAGCCCGGCAACCTGATGTCGATGCTCGGCGTCGGCGTCACCGAGCTCGGCCTGGTCAAGTACCTCGTCGGTGAACTCATGCAGTCGCCCGCCGACCGTATCGGCACCCTCGCCGAGTTCGTGCCCGAGGCGCGCCTCGAGGACTGGGAGCTCATCGTCGCCGGTCAGCGCGTGCAGGTCATCCGCCGCAAGGGCGCGGGCGGTGTCCTCGAGTTCGGTACCGCCGTGGTCAACGCGGGCGACGGTTCGATCGCCGGTCTGCTCGGTGCGTCGCCGGGTGCCTCGACGGCCGTTCCGGCCATGCTCGACGTCCTCGAGCGCTGCTTCCCGCAGCAGTGGGCGGGCTGGCAGTCCAAGCTCCGCGAGATGGTCCCGTCGCTCGGCCTGAAGCTGTCCGACAACCCCGACCTGTTCCGCCAGGTCTGGGACCACAGCACGAAGTCGCTGCAGCTCGACGTCGTCTCCGACACCGTGGCCGAGGCGCCCGCAGAGGCCGCCGCGGTCTGATCCGATCACTGCACCTGTGGCCCGGCGCGATGCCCGGGCCACAGGTGTCCTGAAGGTGGGTCCGATCGGATTCGCCTCGACACGAGAGATGGGGAGATGCCCGTGTCCGCTGCCGCTGAGGACGAGACCAGTTACCTGGTCGGACTCGATCTCCGTGGACGCCGCGTCGTGATCGTCGGAGGAGGCAGCGTCGCGCAGCGGCGTCTCGGTCTGCTCGTCGCGTCCGGTGCCGACGTCCACGTCGTCGCCCGGGCCGCGACCCCCGTGGTCGAGAGCATGGCGACGAAGGGCCGCATCTCCCTCGACCTGCGCGAATACCGCGAGGGCGACCTCGACGGCGCGTGGTACGCCATGGCCTGCACCGACGAACCCGAGACCAACGCCGCGGTCGTCGCCGAAGCCGAACGCAACAGGATCTTCTGCGTCCGCGCCGACAACGCCCGTCACGGCAGCGCCGTCACCCCCGCCACAGCCCGCTACGAGGGCCTGACCGTCGGCGTCCTCGCCGGCGGCGACCACCGCCGGTCCGCTGCTGTGCGCACTTCGATCCGCGACGCTCTCGCCGGAGCGGCCGTCACCGAGTTCGCCGGGACCGCACCGAAGCCGGTCGGCGTCGCCCTCGTGGGCGGCGGACCGGGCGATCCCGATCTGATCACCGTGCGCGGCCGTCGCCTGCTCGCTCGCGCCGACGTGGTCGTCGCCGACCATCTCGCCCCGCAAGAGCTGCTCGCGGAACTCGACTCGCACGTCGAGGTGATCGACGCGGCGAAGCTCCCGTACGGACGGGCCATGGCCCAGCAGGTCATCAACGAGACCCTCATCGACCGCGCGAAGGCCGGCAAGTTCGTGGTCCGGCTCAAGGGCGGCGACCCGTACGTCTTCGGACGCGGTTACGAGGAACTCGAGGCCTGCACCGCGGCAGGCATCCCGGTGACCGTCGTCCCCGGCATCACCAGCGCGATCTCCGTGCCGTCCGCAGCCGGGATCCCCGTCACTCACCGCGGGGTCACCCACGAGTTCGTCGTGGTCAGCGGCCACGTCGCACCCGGACATCCCGACTCGCTCACCGACTGGGACGCGCTCGCCAAGCTGCGCGGCACCCTGGTCCTGCTCATGGCCGTCGAACGCATCGAGCAGTTCGCCGACGCCCTGATGGCCGGCGGGCGCCCCACAGACACCCCCGTGGTCGTCGTGCAGGAGGGCACGCTGAGCAGTCAGCGTGTGGTGCGTGCCGACCTGTCGACCGTCGCTCAGCGTGTCCGGGACGAGGCCGTGCGCCCGCCCGCGATCGTCGTGATCGGGCCGGTGGCCGGATTCGGACTCGATCCGCGGACCGGCTCCGACTCGGACGGTGGGTAACGTTGGATCACGTGTCAGCCACCTCGCATCCGTCGGCCACCCGCGCGGTCGCTCTGGCCATGCTGGTCCTCAGCGGCCTCCAGTTGATGGTCGTGCTCGACGGAACGGTCGCAAACCTCGCGCTCGCGCCGCTGCAGAGCGATCTGGGACTGTCGGACGCGGGTCGCAACTGGGTCCTCACCTCGTACGCTCTCGCTTTCGGCGGGTTGATGCTCCTCGGCGGTCGTCTCGGCGACAGCTACGGGCGCAAGCGCATGTTCATGGGCGGGGTCGGCCTGTTCACCCTGGCGTCCCTGCTGTGCGGTCTGGCGACCGGCGAGGCGATGCTCATCGGCGCCCGCGCCCTGCAGGGCGTCGGCGCCGCGGTCGCGTCCCCGACCGCCCTCGCGCTCGTCGCGACGACCTTCGCCGCAGGTCCGGCACGCAACCGTGCCATCGCGGTCTTCGCGGCCATGACCGGTGTCGGGTCCATCGCCGGACTGATCCTCGGTGGTGCGCTCACCCAGGTGTCGTGGCGCTGGATCTTCCTCATCAACGTCCCCATCGGCGTCCTCATCGTCGTGCTCGCCGCGATCGCGCTGCGTGAGACCGCCTCCGAACGCCTCGCGCTCGACGTGCCCGGAGCGATCCTCGCGACGCTCGGATGCACCGGCCTGGTCTTCGGTCTCACCGAGGGTCCCGAAGTCGGTTGGTCGAGCCCCTCGGTGATCGGCGCGATCGTCGCCGGCTTCGTGCTGCTCGGAGTGTTCCTGCTCGTCGAGCGGCGGGCCGAGAACCCGCTGCTGCCGTTCGTGCTGTTCCGCAACAAGGACCGCGTCGCGACCTTCGTGGCGATCTTCTTCGCGGGCGCCGTGATGTTCAGCCTCGCGGCCTTCGTCGCCCTGTTCGTGCAGGACATCCTCGGTTACAGCCCGCTCGCCGCGGGTCTGGCCTTCGTGCCGTTCGCCTTCGGCCTCGGCGGTGCCGCCGCGGTGTCCTCGAAGCTGGTCGCGCGGATCGAACCGCGCTGGCTCGTGGTCACCGGCTCGGCGATCATGACCGTCAGCCTGCTCTACGGCTCGACCATGGACGGCAGCGTCCGCTACTTCCCGACCCTGTTCGTGCTGGTGCTCGTCGTCGGCTTCGGGGTCGGCCTGGCCGTGGTCCCGCTGCCGCTGTGCGCGATCTCCGGGGTGGGACCGCACGAGATCGGACCGCTCTCGGCGATCGCGCAGGTCGCGCAGACCCTCGGAGGTCCGGTCGGTCTCGGCGTGATCGGTGCGATGGCCACCTCGCGGACGATGTCGCTCGGTGGTGTCTCCGGAGCCGTCGCCGACATGACCGACGCCCAGCTCGTCGCCCAGGGCGAGGGATACATGTTCGCGCTCGTCGGCTGTGCTGTCTGCGCGGTGATCGCCGGTGTCGCGGCGCTGTTCATCCGCTTCACTCCCGAAGAGGTCGCGCAGGCGCAGGAAGCCGAGAAGGCCGCGCAGACCTCCTGACCGCTCGACCGCCGTGGCGGATGAGTTTGCTCACGCCTGCCACGCACGACCCCCGGGTACCCGACCCTCATGCAGGTCGGTGTTCTCGAACGGGGCAGATTCGTCGCATCGTGGATCGTCCGCGCGGTGCGCGAGGCCGGACACGAGCGGTACGTCGCCCTCCAGGCGTTCCGGTCCACGCTCGCCGCGGTCGTCGCGTGGCTCGTCGTGACCGAGGTCTTCCACTTCCAGCAGGCCTTCCTCGCGCCCTACGTCGCGGTCTTCCTCGTCGAGGCGACACTCGTGCGCTCGCTCCAGCAGGCGGTGGTGCAGGTCGGGGCGGTGGTTGCGGGTCTGCTGGTCGCGGTCGTGGTGACACGGCTCGTGGAGTCGACGACCGCTGCGATCGGTATCGCCGTGGCGGTCGGCTACTTCGCGGGTCGCTGGCGACGGTTCGGGGCCAGTGGCATCTGGGTGGCGATCACCGCGCTGCTGGTGATCGCGACGGGCGCCTCGGACAGCCCGATCCTGCTCGGTGAACGACTCGCGGAGACGATGATCGGCGCCGCGATCGGCGTCGCTGTGACGGCGCTGGTCTTCCCGCCGGTGTACTCGGCGGGCAAGGAGGCCCGCGAACTCACCGGTGAGCTGCGCGACCTGCTGCGGGACATGGCGTCCGGATGCCGTGAGGGATCGTCGGGGGTGCGGGACTGGGTGCAGCGCGCGCGGGGCATCGACAGCCTCGTGCAGCGCGCCTTCGAGGAATCGCGGTGGGCGCACGAGAGTGCCCGGATGAACCCACGGCCCGCCGCTGCACGGGCCGGGGAATGGGCACGTCGCTGGGACCGGACCCTCGACGACCTCTCGTCGGTGTCCAGCGCCGTCGAGGAACTCGCGCACGCTCTGGACCCCGTACTCGGCGACGACATCGCCGAAGCCGACCGCGACCGCCTGCGGACGGGGATCGCGGCGATGCTCGACGCCCTCGCCGAGATGGTCGATGCCGTGGGGGCAGGCCGGGAGGTCGACCCCGACGGGGCGTGCCGCAGCAATCTCACCGAGCTCGAACGGTTCGCCACCGAATCGGACGACCTGGTCCTGACCGCGCGACTCGGCGCCGTCCTGCACACGGCCCGCCGGATCGTCGCGGCGATGGGACTCGAGGTCAGGTGAGCACGACCAGCTCGGTCGGCGACTCCACCTCGACCCTCAGTCCCGCCTTCGACGCGACGCGGGCGAGCGCTCCGATATCGCTCGGTTCCGCGCGGGTGAGGACCAGCGCGCGGGCCAGCAGGCCCTTGTGGTGCTTGTTGAAGTGGCTGACAACCTTGCGGGTGCCGTCGGGCTGCTCGGTGAGCACGGTGGCGGTCACCGCACCCGGCACGGGACCGGGCTGCTGGTAGACCCCGGAGCGGAGATCGACCACGAGGTCGCCGCCGGCCTCGGCCACCAGCGCGTCGGTGAGTTCGTTCCGCCACACGGACTTCAACGTGCCGAAGCCGGGCAGTTTCGACCCTCCCGAGAGGCGGTAGGCGGGGATCGGATCCGCAGCCCGGACCGCGCCGAACAGCGCCGACCCGATGCCCAGGCGCCGATAGGCCTTGTCGCGCTGCGCCTTCGTGAACGCTCCCGCGTCGAGCGCGTCGTACAGCACCCCGGTGTACCGCTCGAGCGCCGGGCGGGTGGGGGAGACCCACAACTTCGCGTTGCGTTCGATCTCGTCGGCGCCCTTCGTGCCCAGTCCGAGTGCGCGGCTCGACTCCTCGGGGTCGGCAGCGAGGTCGACGAGGGCCTGCACGAGCATCTCCCGCGTCTCCGTCAACTGCGGCATCGACAGGTCGGCGAGATCGAGCGGCCCGCCGTCGCCGCCGTCGGACTTGGTTTCGGATGGAGGGAGAAGCACCAGCACAACCGGTAACCGTACCGACGTCACTCGAGGCGGCCACGGTAGGCTGCAAGGTCGTGATCACCCGCATGTCGCACCTGTTCCTCCGCACCCTCCGAGACGACCCGGCCGACGCCGAGGTCGCGAGCCACAAGTTGCTGGTCCGAGCCGGATACGTGCGACGTATCGCGCCGGGTGTGTACTCGTGGTTGCCTCTGGGTCTGCGGGTGCTGCGGCAGATCGAGCGGGTCGTGCGCGAGGAGATGAACTCCATCGGTGCGCAGGAGATCGCTCTGCCCGCGCTGCTGCCGCGCGAGCCCTACGAGGCCACCAACCGGTGGACGGAATACGGCGACAGCCTGTTCCGGTTGAAGGACCGCAAGGGCGGCGACTACCTCCTCGGCCCCACACACGAGGAGCTCTTCGCGCTCACCGTCAAGGGTGAGTACAACTCGTACAAGGACTTCCCGGTCACGCTCTACCAGATCCAGACGAAGTACCGCGACGAGGAGCGCCCCCGCGCCGGCATCCTCCGCGGTCGTGAGTTCGTCATGAAGGACTCCTACAGCTTCGACCTCACCGACGAGGGTCTGGCCCAGTCGTACAAGGCGCACCGCGACGCCTACGAGCGCATCTTCGCGCGCCTCGGCGTGAAGTACGTGATCGTCTCGGCCACCTCCGGCGCGATGGGCGGCAGCGCCTCCGAGGAGTTCCTGGCCGACTCGCCCGCAGGTGAGGACACCTACGTGCGGTGCCTCGAGTCCGGCTACGCGGCGAACGTCGAAGCGGTGAAGACCCTCGCGCCGGAACCGCTGCCGATCGACGGACAGCCCGAAGCGGTCGTGCACGACACCCCCGACACCCCGACGATCGCCTCGCTCGTCGCTTCGGCGTCTGAGGTCCTCGGGCGTGAGGTCACCGCGGCCGAGACGCTCAAGAACGTCATGGTCAAGGTCCGGCAGCCCGGTGGCGAGTGGGAACTGCTCGGCATCGGCATCCCCGGCGACCGCGAGGTCGACGACAAGCGCCTCGAGGCCTCGCTCGAGCCCGCCGAGGTGGAGCTGCTCACCGACGCCGACTTCGAGGCCAATTCCTTCCTCGTCAAGGGCTACATCGGGCCGAAGGCGCTGCTCGCCAACGGTGTCCGCTACCTCGTCGACCCCCGCGTGGTCGACGGCACCAGCTGGATCACCGGCGCCGACGAGCAGGGCAAGCACGTCTTCGGGCTGGTCGCCGGTCGCGACTTCACCCCGGACGGCACGATCGAGGCCGCCGAGGTGCGCGACGGCGATCCGTCGCCCGACGGAGCCGGCCCGCTCGTCTCCGCCCGCGGCATCGAGATCGGCCACGTCTTCCAGCTCGGCCGCAAGTACACCGACGCCTTCGCGGTGGACGTCCTCGGCGAGAACGGCAAGCCCGTCCGCCCCACGATGGGCTCCTACGGTGTCGGCGTGTCGCGTCTCGTCGCGGTGGTCGCCGAACAGCAGCACGACGAGAAGGGCCTGCGCTGGCCGTCGGAGATCGCGCCGTTCGACGTGCACCTGGTGATCGCCAACAAGGACGAGCAGGCCCGGGAGGGCGCCGAGAACCTCGCCGAGGAACTCTCGAACGCCGGCCTCGAGGTGCTCCTCGACGACCGCAAGGCGTCGCCCGGCGTGAAGTTCAAGGACTCCGAGCTGCTCGGCATGCCGCTCGTCGTCGTGGTCGGCCGCGGTTTCGCCGACGGCAAGGTCGAGGTCCGCGACCGTTTCTCCGGCGAGGCCGACGAACTGCCGATCGGTGAGGTCGTCCAGCGCATCGTCTCGCGCTGACCCCCTTGTCTGCCGGTGCCCTCGCACTCTCTGTGCGGGGGGGCACCGTTGTATCTGTGCGAAGGTGACAATACCGACATCGGATAGGTAACGCTAACCTCATTCCGTTCTTGTGGTCTGTCACGACAGAAACGGATGGTGGAAATGAGATCGACGGTGCGGCGGGAGAAGCGGCAGCGGGGCGTGGCGTCGTCGTCCCGGTGGGTCGCCGCGGGACTCATCGGTGCCCTCGCCTTCACGGCCGGATGCTCGAGCCGCGACACCCAGGAGGCCGACGCATCGACCACGGGTGACGCCGTCACGATCGTCGACCAGCGAGGCGAGACGATCACCCTCGACGGTCCGGCCGAGAAGGTGGCCTTCACCGTCATGCCCGCCCCCTCGATCTTCGCGGCGGTCGACCGGAGCTACGACCGGATCGTCGGTATCAACCAGTCGACGCTCGTCGCGAACCAGGGCGGGATGTTCGCCACCATGTTCCCGGGCTCGGCCGAGTCGACCACCGTGGCCGGAAGCGACTTCGTACCCAACGTCGAGACGCTGCTCGAACTCGACCCCGACGTCGTCGTGCAGTGGGGCGACCGCGGCCCGGACGTGGTCGAGCCCATCGAGTCCGCCGGCTTCCCCGTGGTCGGACTCGAATACGGCACGCAGGAGGACCTGGAAACGTGGATCACTCTGTTCGCGCAGATCGCAGGCAAGCCCGAGCGCGGTGAGGAACTCGTCGCCTGGCAGCGCGCCGAGATCGAGGAGATGCGCGAGAAGGTCGCCGGACAGGACGCCCCGCGGCCGCGCGCGATGATCCTCTCCCGCAACGGCGACGCCTACAGCACCACGAGCGCCACCGGATACGACGGCTTCCAGTTCGACCTCGTCGGAGCGGACCTCGTCACCGAAGGGTTCGTCTCGGATTCCGGACAGGTGAGCCCCGAGCAGATCCTCGCGTGGGATCCCGAGGTCATCATGCTGAGCGGCTTCGACCAGAGCACCCCGGCCGACATCTACGCCGACCCGCGTCTGGCGAGCGTGAGCGCCGTGCAGAACCGCCGCGTCTACAAGACCCCGCTCGGCGGTTACCGCTGGCAGGTGCCGAGTGCCGAGTCTCCGCTGATGTGGGACTGGATGTTCCGCATCCTGTACCCGCAGGAGCAGAGCGGTGAGTTCCGCGACGACATCCGCGCCGCCTTCGACGACCTGTTCGCCTACGAGATCTCCGAGGACGAGATCGACCAGGTGCTGCGCTTCGACCTGAACCGGGATGCCGCGAGCTATGACCAGTTCGCCCGTTGACGCGACGGCCCGCTCGACCTCCCCGGCGTCGGTCTCGACGCCGCGGCAGGCGAGGTGGGGCCGTAACCCCCTGATCATCGCGGGTTTCACCGCACTGGTCGTGGTGGTCGCTCTCGTCGCGCTGGCAGTGGGACGCTACTTCGTCCCGCCGAACGAGATCGTCCGCCTGCTCGCCGGCCAGATCCTTCCCCTCCGCGAGACGTGGACGCAGCAGGAGAGCACGGTCGTCCTCGACGTCCGCCTGCCTCGCGTGCTGCTGTCCATCCTGATCGGCGCCGGACTGGCGCTCACCGGCGCCGTGATGCAGGGGGTCTTCCGCAATCCCCTCGCGAGCGCACAGATCCTGGGAGTGTCCTCCGGTGCCTCCTTCGGAGGCGTGCTGGTGCTGCTCGTCGGACTCGGCGGAATCGCCCTCGTCGGAGGCGCTTTCGTCGGCGGGGTGATCGCCCTGCTGCTGGTCCTCACGATCGCGCGGGCCGTCCCGGGGGCACCACTGCTCATGATCATCCTCGGCGGGACCGTCGTGGGCGCGATGTTCCAGGCGATGGTCTCGTTCATCACCTATATCGCCGATCCCTACAGTGAACTGCCGTCGATCGTCTTCTGGCTCATGGGATCTCTTGCCACTGCCAGTTACGGGAAACTCGCGATCGCCGCGGTGCCGATCCTCCTGCCCGCCCTCGTGGTACTCGCGCTGCGCTGGCGTTTGAACATCCTGTCGATGGGGGACGAGGACGCCGTTGCGCTCGGCCTGCGCCCGCAACGCCTGCGGCTGCTGCTGCTCGGCTGCGTCGCGATGATCACCGCCGCTGCGGTGGCGGTCTCGGGTGTCATCGGATGGGTGGGCCTGGTCGTGCCGCACCTGGTACGCATGATGATCGGCACCGACAACCGGATGGTGCTGCCCGTCAGCGCGCTGCTCGGCGCCGCCTATCTCACCGCCATCGACACCCTGTCGCGCGTGCTCAGTACGGCCGAGATCCCCATCGGCATCCTCACCGCGATCATCGGTGCGCCATTCTTCGTCGCCCTGCTGATCCGCAACCGAACCCGACTGTGGGGTAGCGATGCTTGACGCGAAATCCATCTCGTTCCGGTACTCGGCCAAGGGGCCGTGGATCTTCGAGGACGTCACGGTCACCGCGAGTGCCGGTGAGGTTCTCGCTGTGCTCGGGCCGAACGCGCGCGGCAAGACGACGATGCTCAAGTGTCTGTCCGGCCTGCTCACACCGGTCACCGGGACCGTCACGTCCTCGGGCACCATCGGATACGTGCCGCAGAGTCATGCGGTGGCGTTCTCGTTCACCGTGCTCGACATCGTGCTCATGGGACGCGCCCGCAAGGTGCGCATCTACAGCAGCCCCACGAATGCCGACCGTGACGCCGCTCTGGACGCACTCGGTCGCGTCGGCATCCTGCATCTGGCCACTCGCGATTACGGCGGTCTGAGCGGGGGCGAACGGCAGCTCGTCCTCATCGCCCGGGCCCTGGTGTCCGGCTGCGACACGATCGTGCTCGACGAGCCGGCCTCCGCCCTCGACCTGCGGAATCAGGCACGTGTGCTCACGGTTCTGCGCGGCCTGGCTGACGACGGGATGGCCGTGGTCATGACGACCCATCATCCCGATCACGCCCTGCACATCGCCGAGCGTTCGATGCTCATGGTCTCTGCTGACGACCAGCGGGTCGGTGCCACCCGGGAGCTGCTCGGCGACGAGTTGCTCAGTGAGATGTACGGCGTGCCGATCGTCACCGCCGACGTCGCGACACCGAGTGCACTCCGGCGGTTGACGGTTCCGGATTTCGGACGGGGGATCGCATGAGCGTCCTGAAAGCGGTGATGGCGCCGCGCGACGGTGCGCTGGTCGACGGCTTCCGTGAGATCGACGTCTACGACCTGCCGTCCGTGTGCGGGCCCGCGGTCACCGGTATCTACTTCACCGGCGACGTCGATCAGGAGTATCTGTTCGACAACCGCGATGTGCTCGACGCGTTCGTCGCGCGAGGCGGCAGAGTTCTGATCAACGGTCACGTCCAGCGGATCTTCCTCACCGGCCTCACACGGTGGCGCAAGCTCGAATTCCGCAACCCCTCGGATCTCGCCCTGCGCCGGGTGAACGAGCATCCGGTCTGGGCCGGGATCGATCCGAAGGCCTTGCTGTACAACAGCGGTCGCCGGGAGCCGGTGCCCTTCGAGGAACTCGAACGTATCGGCGTGGCCGGTTTCTACGGCCGGGGATGCTATCTCGACATGCCCGACGGCGCACAGGTGGTGCACACCCTCGGACGTACCCGCGCGCCGATCGACTACGAGTACCGGCTCGGACAAGGACGGGTGCTCGTGCACGGTGGCAACGACCTGCTGCAGTTCGCCGGCGAGCACAGGGGCACCGCGCATCTTCGTACGCAGATCCTCGACTGGCTGGAGGGCCGATGAGCCGAGCGACCCGAACGAATCCGGCGCCGGCGGTCGCCTTCCTGCACGGCGGCAGCCACAGTCACCTGGCGACACTGGCCGACCCCGCCCTCGCGCCCTACCGGATGCGCGCGGTGCACGTCCGTACCGGCGTACCCGAGGACATCGCAGGCTCCGATGTCGTGGTCGTCGCCGACCGGCTGCGGCCGGACCTGCTGTCCGGATGGGCAGCGGAGGTGAAGGAGGCCCTGGAACGAGGCGCAACGGTCGTCGTCTTCGGCGAGAACCACGTCCAGGACTGGCTGGGAGTGCCCGAACAGCCGCGGCCGACCATCTTCTGGTGGTGGCGTACCGGTGAGGACCACCGGGTGCGACTGCAGGCACCGGACCATCCGGCCTGGGGATTCTTCTCCGACCGCTCGGTGATCTGGCACTACCACGGGGTGCTCGAGCCCCCGCCCGGCGCCGTGAGTCTGGCGGATCTGCACACCCCCGACGGGGAACGGGACGGTTCGATCCTGTTCGTCGACGAGACCAACCACCGCGGCCGCCTGCTGGTGACCACGATGGATCCGGTCTACCACCACGGGTCGGGCTTCATGCCCGGTGCCACCCAATTGCTGTACTCGGCCCTGCACTGGGCCACGAGAGGATAGGACGCGCGTGCTCACCGTCTACGAGTCGGGTCACCCGATCGAATTCACCTTCGCCGACCTGATGAAATATCACGGCCCCGAGTTTCCCGGGGGAGTGGCTCACGGTTTCACGGTGATGCGGCACGCCTTCTCGATCCTCGGCGACGTCGAGCGGCGGGAAGTTCGGGTGCGCACCGCTTTCCCCGGTCCCGGCGGACGCGACGCGGTGGAGATGGTGCTGCGTGCCGTCACCGACGGGCGTTATGTCGTCGACCCGGAACTGGCCGCGACCGAACGCGGAGCCACCCTCGCCCGCTACGTCTGGCAGTTCACCTGGCGCGAGCGCAGCGTGACGCTGCAGATCCGCGACGACGGACTCGTCACCGACGAGTTCATCGCGCTCGGCGCCAAGCCCGGCCGCACCGACGCCGAGAACGCGCGGCTCACCGTGTTGAAGCAGGAGATGACCGATCGCCTGCTCGCCCGCGAGGTGGGCGCCGCTTACGAAGTGGTGGAGTGACCCACCCCGGGACACAATGAGGTGCATGGCCGACAACTGGAGTGCGACCGACAACTACCTCACCGACGTGCTGATCGGCGACGACCCTGCGCTGAGCTCGGCGCTGGAGGCGAACGCCGCAGCGGAACTGCCGCCCATCGACGTCTCCGCGCCGCAGGGCAAGTTCCTGCACCTGCTCGCACGGATCCGGGGTGCGCGCCGGGTCCTGGAGATCGGCACCCTCGGCGGGTACTCGACCATCTGGCTCGCCCGGGCCGTGGGGGAGTCCGGCCGGGTGGTCACCCTCGAATACGAGCCGAGGCACGCCGAGGTGGCCCGCGCCAATCTCGACCGCGCCGGCATCGGTGACCGCGTGGACATCCGGGTCGGCCCCGCCCTGGACTCGCTGCCGGGCCTGGTCGACGAGGATCCCTTCGACCTGGTGTTCATCGACGCCGACAAGGAGAACAACAGCAACTACGTGCGCGCGGCGCTCGGGTTGTCGTGACCCGGCACCGTCATCGTCGTCGACAACGTGGTGCGGGCCGGGGCCATCGTCGATCAGGACAGCGGCGACGAACGGGTCCGCGCCTCACGGGACGTGCTCGAACTGCTCGCCCAGGAACCACGGCTCGACGCAACGGCGTTGCAGACCGTCGGATCGAAGGGCTGGGACGGCTTCGCGCTCGCCGTCGTGACCGGCTGACCCGTGCTTCGGCCCGACCGGCTCAGGGTTGACCGGGGAAGGCCACCGACGGCACGACTCCGCGGCTCTGCCGCCACCGCGCCGCCCGCAGGGCCGCCTCGGTGAGTGCACCCACGGCCGTGGCCCGGGTGGCCTCGCTGCGAGCACGCTCCACGACCGATCGCCACGCGACCGCGGTGTCGCTCTCGATCTGCTCGGCGAGCTGCGCGGCGGACGCGGCGTCGATCACCGGGAACGGCACGGTGTAACCGGGTGCCGCGACCGGCGGCTCGACACTCGCGGCGCGCAACGCCTCGACCGTCGCATCACGGCGTGCGCGGTGCGCGGCGGTGTCCTCTGCCACAGCGTCCGCGTGGGTGGGATCTGCGAAGGCCGCGATCACGCCGTATCCGAACACCGCCGCGTGTTCGGCCTCGAGGGCGTCGACGAGGGCCTGCTGTTCGGAACCGAGTTCGGGTGAGCTCACGGCAACATCACCGCCGTCTGCACGGCGCAGGACGCGCTGATCGAGGCGAGAAGACCCGCGCGGTAACCCGAGAGCGTGCGTGCGAGGTCGGCGGCTTCGCGCTGCGACCGGTTCAACCGCTCACGGAGCTCCTCGACGGTCGGCAGCTCACCGGTGGGGATGGTCACCGTGGTCGACGGGGGAGTGAAACTCGTGGTGGCACCCTCCATGCGGGCGATCTCGGCCTCGAGAGCGTCGGCGTGGGAGGTCCGCTCGGCCGCGATCGTGGTGAGCGCCGCGGACAGCTCCGGCGCCCGCGCGACCACCGCGGTGGCCGTCGCGGCGTCGGTGCGGGCGCGGGTCGCCTGGCTCGCCAGCGGATCCGGTTCGGCGGCATCCTCGTCGGAGGCGCCGCACGCGGTGATCGTCGTGATTCCGAACCCACCGACAGCGACCGACGACCATCGCAGGAGGGTTCGTCGGGAGACGGTGGGACGGTCGAGTGGCATCGGCACCGGACCATCCTGCCAGTCCCGTCGTCCGACGAAGGACGCCGCCCTGGTCACGGCAGCACGAAACGCGGGTTAGGCTTGATGTCTGCCGGTACGCATCCGTTCCGGCCCGCTGCCCGCTGCGACCACAACTGAACGAGGAGCCCGCCCGCCATGCCTGTGCCGCCCCCGGAGAGGATCGTCGAGCTCGTCTCCGATCTGCTCGCCAGAGAGGGATACGACCTCGAGGACGTGGTGGTCACGGCCGCCGGAAAGCACAGTACGGTGCGCCTCCTCGTCGACAGCGACGCAGGTCTCGGTCTCGACGAGGCGGCCCGCCTGAGCAGGATCGTCTCCGAGGCCTTCGACGGGGTCTCGGACTTCGGTGAGTCGCCCTACGTCCTCGAGGTCACCAGCCCCGGGATCGGCCGGCCCCTGACCGAGCCCCGCCACTGGCGGCGCGCCCAGGGTCGCAAGGCGAAGGTGGAACTGGCCGACGAGATCCTCGTCGCCCGCATCGGCGAGCTCGTCGGCGACGAGATCAGGCTCGTCCTGCCCGATCGGTCCGGGCCGGTCGTGCGTTCGGTCCCGTTCTCGGCGGTGCGCAGAGCGGTGGTGGAGGTGGAGTTCTCCCCGCCGCCGCCGAGGGAACTCGAGCTGGCGGGCGGGGTTCCGGACGGCCGGGTCGCGGCCGGAGAGCTGGCCGAAGGACCCGACGACGAGACCGGCAGCGACGACCACGACGAGACGAACGAAACGAAGGTGGACAAGTGAATATCGAGATCGCCGCCCTGCGCATGCTCGAGGCGGAGAAGAACATCCCGTTCGACGAGCTGATCGCGACGCTCGAGACGGCCCTGCTCACGGCGTACCGGCACGTCGACGGACACCAGCCGCACGCGCGGGTCGTGGTCGACACGAAGTCCGGCGCCATCCAGGTCCTCGCCGAGGAACGCGACGCCGACGGCAACCTGATCGCCGAGTGGGACGACACTCCCGAGGACTTCGGCCGGATCGCGGCGACCACCGCGCGTCAGGTCATCATGCAGCGCATCCGCGACGCCGAGCACGAGCAGCGCTTCGGCGAGTTCGCGACCCACGAGGGCGAGATCGTCAGCGGTGTCGTGCAGCGCGACTCGCGTGCCAACGCCCGCGGCATGGTCGTCGTGAAGATCGGTGGCGAGACCAACAACGCCGAGGGACTGATCCCGCCGGCAGAGCAGGTGCCGGGGGAGACCTACGAGCACGGCGACCGCATCAAGTGCTACGTCGTGGGCGTCTCCCGCGGACAGCGCGGCCCCCAGATCACCCTCTCGCGGACGCACCCCAACCTCGTGCGCAAGCTGTTCGCCCTCGAGGTCCCCGAGATCGCCGACGAGTCGGTGGAGATCGTCGCCGTCGCCCGCGAGGCCGGGCACCGATCGAAGATCGCCGTGCACTCGACCGTCCCGGGCCTCAACGCGAAGGGTGCGTGCATCGGCCCGATGGGGCAGCGGGTGCGCAACGTCATGCGCGAGCTGGGCGAGGAGAAGATCGACATCATCGACTACGACGAGGACCCCGCCAAGTTCGTGGGCAACGCACTCTCGCCGTCGAAGGTGGTTTCGGTCACGGTCGTCGACCCCGACGCGCGTGCCGCCCGGGTGGTCGTTCCCGACTTCCAGTTGTCCCTCGCGATCGGCAAGGAAGGGCAGAACGCCCGGCTCGCGGCCCGGCTGACCGGCTGGCGGATCGACATCCGCAGCGACGCGGCACCGGCCGGGAACGACGATTCACGCGGCGGCTCGACAGGCGCGTAGGAGTGGGATGCGGGATTCCGGGCAAATCAGCGGTACAGTGGTCGATGGTTCAGCATGACCTGTCCTCGACCGGCGGGGAACGCGCCACTACGGTGCGGACCTGTGTCGGATGTCGGCAGCGAACGCTGGCTGCCGAACTGCTCCGGGTGGTGGCGCGCGAGAAGGAACCGTCAGGTTTCGCCGTGATTCCCGATCCCCGACGCAGGCTTCCCGGGCGAGGTGCTTGGTTGCATCCCACTTCGGAATGTCTGGGCCTGGCGGTTCGGCGTCGAGCATTCGGCAGGGCACTGCGCGTGACCGGACAACCGGACACCACAGCGCTGGATCAGCTGGTCGGGTCCACGGAACAGTGATCACGGACGCATCGAATCGGCTTCGGCCGGGTAGACGGACGTGGGAACGACGACGAGGAACACCAACAGTGACATCGCACTCTGAGAAGAACAGGCACGAACACTCATGAGCACACCGTGAAGCACCAGCGATGAACGTCCATCGGAGATAACCCGAGGTCGTGCGGGCAGTCGGCCGCTCGACCTCATCAGTGAGGAGAGCAGTGGCAGGCAAGGCCCGCGTGCACGAGTTGGCGAAAGAACTCGGTGTCACCAGCAAGGAACTACTCGCACGCCTGAAGGAACAGGGCGAGTTCGTCAAGTCCGCGTCGTCGACCGTCGAACCGCCGGTCGCGCGTCGACTGCGCGAATCGTTCGGTAAGACCGAAGGCGATGCAGCCGCGAAGGCTGCACCCACCCCCGCACCGAAGCCCGGTGCTCCCCGGCCGGGTCCCCGGCCCACCCCTGCGAGCCCGGCCCCCGCGGCCGAGACCGCACGTCCGAAGCCCGGCGCACCGAAGCCGGCCGCTCCCAAGCCCGCTCCGGCACCGGAGAAGCCCGCGGCTCCCGCGCCGCACGCCCCTGCTGCCCAGGCGGCTCCGCAGGCCCCGGCTGCTCAGGCTCCCGGCGCGACGCCGCAGGCCCCCGCGGCCAAGCCCGGCCCCAAGCCGGCCGGTCCGCGTCCGGGTCCGAAGACCCCGCGCGTCGGTAACAACCCGTACTCCTCGGCTCCGGCCGAGCGTCCCGCTCCGCGTCCGGGTGCCCCGCGCCCCGGCCCGGGCGGACCGCGTCCGACTCCCGGCCAGGGCGGCCCCCGCCCCACGCCCGGACAGGGACGTCCCGCAGCAGGCCCCGGTGGCCCGCGTCCCGGACCCGGCCAGGCCGGTCCGCGTCCGGCGCCGGGTCAGGGCGGTCCCCGCCCGGCGCCCGGTCAGGGCGGACCCCGTCCGTCCCCGGGTTCGATGCCCCCGCGTCCCAACCCCGGTGCGATGCCGCAGCGTGCTGCGCGTCCGGCCGCATCCGGTCGTCCGGGTCGTCCGGGCGGAGCTCCCGGTGGACGTCCCGGTGGCGGCGGCGGCGGTTACCGCGGTGGCGGCGCCGGTGGTGGCGCACCCGCAGGTGCAGGCGCTCCCGGTGGTTTCCGCGGTCGCCCCGGTGGCGGCGGCGGTGGACGCGGTCGCGGCGGTGCAGCCGGCGCGTTCGGTCGTCCCGGTGGCGCTCCGCGTCGTGGTCGCAAGTCGAAGCGGCAGAAGCGGCAGGAATACGATTCGATGCAGGCGCCGTCGGTCGGCGGCGTGCGGTTGCCGCGTGGCAACGGCGAGACCATCCGTCTCGCTCGCGGCGCATCGCTGTCCGACTTCGCCGAGAAGATCGACGCGAACCCGTCGGCCCTGGTGCAGGCGCTGTTCAACCTCGGTGAGATGGTCACGGCCACTCAGTCGGTGAACGACGACATCCTCGAGCTGCTCGGCTCGGAGATGAACTACGTCGTGCAGGTCGTCTCGCCCGAGGACGAGGACCGCGAGCTGCTCGAGTCGTTCGACATCCAGTACGGCGAGGACGAGGGCGGCGAGGAAGACCTCCGTCAGCGTCCGCCGGTGGTCACCGTCATGGGTCACGTCGACCACGGCAAGACCCGCCTGCTCGACACGATCCGCAAGGAGAACGTCGGCGAGGGCGAGGCCGGTGGCATCACCCAGCACATCGGTGCCTACCAGGTGATGACGCACCTCAACGGTGAAGATCGCCTGATCACCTTCATCGACACCCCGGGTCACGAGGCGTTCACCGCCATGCGTGCCCGCGGCGCGAAGTCGACGGACATCGCGATCCTCGTGGTCGCAGCCGACGACGGCGTCATGCCGCAGACGGTGGAGGCGATCAACCACGCGCAGGCCGCCGATGTCCCGATCGTGGTCGCGGTGAACAAGATCGACAAGGAGGGTGCGAACCCTCAGAAGATCCGTCAGCAGCTCACCGAGTACGGGCTGGTCGCGGAGGAGTACGGCGGCGACACCATGTTCGTCGACATCTCCGCGAAGCAGAACCTCAACATCGACCAGCTGCTCGAAGCGGTGCTGCTCACCGCCGACGCAGCGCTCGATCTGCGGGCCAACCCGGACATGGAGGCGCAGGGCGTCGCCATCGAGGCGCACCTCGACCGCGGTCGCGGTCCGGTGGCCACGGTGCTCATCCAGCGCGGCACCCTGCGCGTCGGCGACTCGATCGTCGCCGGCGACGCCTACGGCCGCGTGCGTCGCATGGTCGACGAGCACGGCGAGGACGTGCTCGAGGCACTGCCGTCGCGTCCGGTCCAGGTCGTCGGCTTCACGTCGGTGCCCGGCGCCGGCGACAACCTGGTCGTCGTCGAAGAGGACCGCATCGCGCGTCAGATCGCCGACCGGCGTAATGCCCGCAAGCGCAACGCGCTCGCAGCACGCAGCCGCAAGCGCATCAGCCTCGAGGACCTCGATGCCGCTCTCAAGGAGCACAACGAGCTCAACCTCATCCTCAAGGGCGACAACTCGGGTACCGTCGAGGCCCTCGAAGAGGCGCTCATGGGTATCGAGATCGACGACGAGGTGCGTCTGCGTGTCATCGACCGCGGTGTCGGTGGCGTCACCGAGACCAACGTCAACCTCGCTGCCGCGTCGAACGCCGTGATCATCGGCTTCAACGTCCGCGCCGAGGGCAAGGCCACGGAGCTCGCGAACCGCGAGGGCGTCGATATCCGCTACTATTCGGTCATCTACCAGGCGATCGACGAGGTGGAGAAGGCCCTCAAGGGCATGCTCAAGCCGATCTACGAGGAGGTCGAGCTCGGCCGCGCCGAGATCCGCGCGATCTTCAAGTCGTCGAAGGTCGGCAACATCGCGGGTTGCCTCGTGCAGTCCGGCATCGTCAAGCGCAACGCGAAGGCCCGCCTCATCCGCGACAGCAACGTCGTGGCCGAGACGGTCACCATCTCGTCGCTGCGCCGCGAGAAGGACGACGTCACCGAGGTCCGCGAGGGCTTCGAGTGCGGTTTGACGATCACCTACTCCGACATCAAGGTCGGCGACGTGATCGAGGCGTACGAGTTGCGCGAGAAGCCGCGCGACTGATCCACCCGCACCCGTGGCGGTGAACGATTCGTCGTTCGCCGCCACGGGTGTGTCGGGACGCCCGACCCTGCCGGCACGGAGCCGACCGGGCGGCCGACCGGACGGTCCTCGAGGGGAGAAGCGGATGTATCTGGGAGCACTCGAACTCGACCTGCTGCTCGGCGACGTGCATTCGCTCAAACAGAAGAGATCGGCGATCCGTCCGGTGGTCGCAGAACTACGCCGGCTCGGGGTGTCCGCCGCCGAAACCGGGGAACACGATCTGTACCGCCGGGCGCAGGTGGGTGTGGCGGTCGTCGCCCCCGACCTCGCGCACGTCGGAGAGATACTGGACAAGTGTGAGCGGCTGGTCGCCCAGCGGCCCGAACTCGACCTGCTGTCGGTCAGACGCAGGCTGTACGGGCCCGAGGACTGATCCCGGCCGCACGACGGGCCGCCTGCCGGCGGCCACAGAAGGGAACGAACGACATGGCCGATCCAGCACGGGCCCGCCGACTCGCGAAGCGCATCGCCACCATCGTGGCCACCGCCATCGACCTCGAGATCAAGGATCCGCGGCTCGAGTTCGTGACGATCACCGACGCGAAGGTCACCGCGGATCTGCACGACGCCACCGTCTACTACACGGTCCGCGGCGCGGATCTGAACACCGAACCCGATCACGAGGCCGCTGCTGCCGGCCTCGAGAAGGCCAAGGGCGTGCTCCGCTCGAAGGTGGGCGCCGGCACCGGTGTGCGGTTCACCCCGACGCTGACGTTCGTCACCGACACCGTGCCCGACACGGCACGACACATGGAGGAACTCCTCGCGCGTGCTCGCGCGGCCGACGACGAGGTCGCACGCGCCCGTGAGGGTGCCGTTCCGGCCGGCGATGCCGATCCCTACAAGGAACCCCGTGAGCGCGACGCCGGTGACGACGACGAATAACGCACCGGTGCCCGACCAGACTCCTCCGATGGACCCGTCGCACCGCGACGATGCCGCTCTCCCGTCCGGCCCGGCAGGATCCGTCGACCTGCACGGTGCCGCCGCACTGCTCGACGCGGCGGCCACCGTGACGGTGCTGTGCCACATCAACCCCGACGCCGACACCCTCGGCAGCGGGCTCGCCCTAGGGCTCGCGCTCGAGCGACGCGGTGTCGCCGTGCAGGTGGCGTTCGGTTCGCCCGCGGACATGCCGGAATCGATGCGGTCGCTGCCGGGCGCACACCTGGTCACGCCCGTCGCGGAGGTGCGCCGCGAGGCCGATCTCGTGGTGACCGTCGACTGCGGTACCGCGGGCCGTCTCGGTGTCCTGCGCGACCGTCTGAAGACCGCACCGAACGTCCTGGTGATCGACCACCATCTGTCCAACACGCGGTTCGGCACCCACAACCTCGTCGACCCGGAGTCCGAGGCCACCGCGATGGTGCTCGCCGACCTCTTCGACGTGTGGGGTGTCGAGATCGATGCCGCACTCGCGCACTGCCTGTACGCGGGACTGGTGACCGACACCGGATCGTTCCGGTGGGGTCGCCCGCAGGCCCACGGACTCGCCGAGCGACTGCTCGCCACCGGGATCGACGGCACGTCGATCACGCGGGCCCTGCTCGACACCCATCCCTTCGGATGGTTGCCGATGCTGTCGTCGGTGCTGGCGACCGCCACGCTCGAACGCGACGCTGCGCAGGGCAGGGGACTGGTCTACGCCTTCGTCCGGCGCGCCGACTCCGCGCATCTCGGTCCGGAGGAGGTCGAGAGCGTCATCGACATCGTGCGCACCACCGCCGAGGCCGAGGTCGCCGCGGTGTTCAAGGAGGTCGCTCCCGAGGAGTGGACCGTCTCGCTGCGCGCGAAGACCTCGGTGGACGTGTCCGCCGTCGCCACCGCACTCGGCGGCGGAGGACACCGCCTGGCGGCGGGATACACCGCCCACGGCGACACCGATCGGATCGTCGCCGCGTTGCGCGGCGTGCTCGGTTGACTGCGTCCGGCGGGTCGCCCGCCTCCGAGACGCCCGGCGGCTCACGCGCCTCGGATACACCCGGCGACTCACGCGCCTCTGAGACGCCCGGCGGCTCACGCGCCTCTGAGACGCCCGGCGGCTCACGCGCCTCTGAGACGCCCGGCGGCTCACGCGCCTCTGAGACGCCCGGCGGCTCACGCGCCTCTGAGACGTCCGGCGGCTCACGCGCCTCGGACGTCACCGGACGGCGGATCCTCGGGCTCGCCCTTCCCGCCCTCGGGGTGCTCGCGGCGGAACCGCTCTACCTGCTGTTCGACATCGCTGTCGTCGGCCGGCTCGGGGCGCTGCCCCTGGCCGGTCTCGCGATCGGGGGGTTGATCCTCGCGCAGGTGAGCACCCAGCTCACCTTCCTGTCGTACGGCACCACCGCGCGCGCGGCGCGTTTCCACGGCGCGGACCGGCACGACGACGCCGTCGGCGAGGGCGTGCAGGCGACCTGGCTCGCGATGATCGTCGGACTGGCGATCCTGCTCGTCGGCCAGGCACTGGCCGGTCCCGTCGCGCGGCTGCTCGCCGGCGATGCCGAGATCGCCGACGCCGCCGTCTCGTGGCTGCGGGTCGCGCTGTTCGGGGCACCCTTGATCCTCGTCGGCCTGGCCGGGAACGGCTGGATGCGCGGCGTCCAGGACACGATCCGGCCGCTGCGATTCGTCATTGTCGGTCTCGCCCTGTCGGCAGTGCTGTGCCCGGTTCTGGTCCACGGTCTGCTGGGTGCTCCCCGGTGGGAGCTGGTCGGTTCCGCCGTCGCCAATGTGATCGGGCAGTCCGTGACGGCCGTCCTGTTCGTGGTGGCGCTGCTGCGGTCCGGGGTTCCGCTTCGGCCTCGACCCGCCGTGATCGGGGCGCAGTTGCGGCTCGGACGCGATCTGATCGCCCGCAGCCTCGCGTTCCAGGCCTGTTTCCTGTCCGCGGCGGCGGTGGCGTCGCGCTTCGGTGCGGCCGCGGTGGCCGGTCATCAGGTCGTGCTGCAACTGTGGAACTTCGTGACCCTCACCCTGGACTCGCTGGCGATCGCCGCGCAGGCCCTCGTCGGCGCAGCGCTCGGTGCGGCCGATCGGCGGGGCGCGACGCGTCTGGCGTGGCGGTTGTCGGCCTGGTCGGCGGTCTTCGCCGTCGTCCTCGCGGTGGTCTTCGTGGTGGGGAAGGACGTGATCCCGGGTCTGTTCACCACCGACACCGAGGTGCTCGATCAGATCGGGGTGGCGTGGTGGTTCTTCGTCGCGATCATGCCGCTCGCAGGAATCGTGTTCGCACTCGACGGTGTTCTCCTCGGTGCCGGGGACGCGGCGTTCCTGCGGACCGCGACGCTGGCCTCGGCGTTGTTCGGCTTCCTGCCGTTGATCTGGTTGTCGCTCGCGTACGACTGGGGTCTGGCGGGTATCTGGACGGGGCTTACGGTGTTCATCGTGTTCCGGATGATCGCCGTCGTATGGCGCACGCTCTCGGGACGATGGGCGGTGACGGGGGCGGACCGGCAGGTGCGTGTCCAGGACGAGTCGGGAGGTTAGTGCGTGGCAGCGAAGCTGTGGGCGATCAGCGACATCCATGTGGGCCATCGGGGCAACCGGCCGGTCACCGAGGGTCTGTATCCCGAGTCGCCCGACGACTGGTTGATCGTCGCGGGCGACGTGTCGGAGAAGACCGACGACATCCGGTGGGCGCTGTCGCTGCTCCGCAGCCGGTTCGCGAAGGTGATCTGGGTGCCCGGCAACCACGAACTGTGGACCACCGCCAAGGATCCGGTGCAGATGTTCGGGGTCGCGCGCTACGACTACCTCGTGACGATGTGCCGCGAACTCGACGTGCTCACCCCCGAGGATCCGTATCCGATCTGGGAGGGCGAGGACGGGCCCGTGGTGCTCGTGCCGATGTTCCTGCTCTACGACTACTCGTTCCTGCCGGAGGGCACCACGACGAAGGCGGACGGTCTCGCTCTCGCGCGCGAACGCAACGTCGTCGCGACCGATGAGTTCCTGCTGAAGCCGGATCCGTACATCACGCGCGACACCTGGTGCCGGGTACGTGTGGAGCAGACCCGAGCCCGTCTCGACGCGCTCGATCCCGCGCTGCCCACCGTGCTGATCAACCACTTCCCGCTGGTGCGCGAACCCACGCGGATGCTGTTCTACCCCGAGTTCGCGCTGTGGTGCGGCACCACCGAGACGGCCGACTGGCACCTGCGCTACCGGGCGCTGTGCAGCGTCTACGGCCACCTGCACATCCCGCGGACCACCTACTACGACGGGGTGCGCTTCGAGGAGGTCTCGGTCGGCTACCCGCGCGAATGGCAGCGACGCGGCATGCCGGAGCAGCCCCTGCGGCAGATCCTCCCCGTCCCGGAGTATCCGCCGGGCAGCCTGAACAAGTGGGGCGGTCACTTCACCGTGACCCCCGAGATGGAAGCCGAGGCCGAGAAGATGCGGGCTCAACGAGAGAAGGAGTTGCGGTGACCGAACCGGACACCGGGCAGAAGACGGACACGCGCGGCGCGCTGATCGGGCGCATCGTGCCGGACGGCGTCGCTGCAGCCGAGTTGTTCGAGGACCCACCGGGACTGCGGCCGCATCCCCAGGAGGAGCCGCTCGTGGCGCGGGCCGTGGAGAAGCGGCGCCGCGAGTTCGCCGGTGCCCGTCACTGCGCCCGCCAGGCCATGCGCACCCTCGGCGTCGACCCCGCGCCGGTACTGCGCGGAGAGAAGGGCGATCCCGTCTGGCCGCGCGGCGTCGTCGGCAGCCTCACCCACTGTGACGGTTATCGCGGTGCGGTGCTGGGTTATTCGTTGCAGATCCGTTCGCTCGGCATCGACGCCGAGCCGCACGACGTGCTCCCCGACGGGGTGCTGCCCGCGGTGAGCCTCGAACCCGAACGCGAGTGGCTCGCCTCGGTCGGCGACGACCTGCACTGGGACCGTCTGCTGTTCTGCGCCAAGGAGGCCACCTACAAGGCGTGGTTCCCGCTGACGAAGAGGTGGCTGGGCTTCGAGGACGCCCATATCACCTTCGAGCGCGACACCACCTCGGACGCGGTCACCGGCACCTTCCATTCGCGACTGCTCGTCCCCGGTGACACCCTCGACGGGCAGCCCTTGACGGGCTTCGACGGACGGTGGCTCGTCGCCGACGGTCTCGTCCTCACCGCGATCACGGTGCGCTGATGAACGACATCGCACCCCCGCAGGAACATCCGGCACTCGCCCGCGCGGGCCTGCTCGTCGTCGACAAGCCCGCCGGCATGACGAGCCACGACGTGGTGGCGCGCTGCCGCCGACTGCTCGGCACCCGCAAGGTCGGGCACGCGGGCACCCTCGACCCCATGGCGACGGGTGTGCTCGTCCTCGGCGTCGAGCGCGCCACGAAGCTGCTCGGGCTGCTCGCACTGACGACCAAGTCGTACACCGCGACGATCCGTCTCGGGCAGAGCACCGTCACGGACGACGCGGAGGGCGAGACCGTCGCGACCATCGATGCGACGCACGTGACCGACGAGCAGATCGGCGAGGGCGTGGCCGCGTTGACAGGAAACATCCAGCAGGTGCCCGCCAGCGTCAGCGCCATCAAGATCGACGGCAAGCGCGCCTATGCCCGCATGCGCGAGGGGGAGGCGGTCGAGTTGAAGGCCCGGCCGGTCACCGTCTCGCGGTTCGACGTCCTCGCCCGCCGCGATGTGCCCGAGAGCGGCTTCGTGGATGTCGACGTCGACGTGGACTGCTCGTCCGGCACCTACATCCGGGCGCTCGCACGCGATCTCGGCGCGGCGCTCGGAGTGGGCGGTCATCTCACGGCGCTGCGTCGCACGAAGGTCGGCCCGTTCGGCCTCGAGCACGCCCGCACGCTCGAACAGCTCGTCGACGACCCGACGCCGAGCCTCGACATCGACGCGGCCGTGCGCACGGCCTTCGAGTGCCGCACCATCAGCGACGAGGAGGCGGGGCTGCTCGCGAACGGCCGCTGGCTCGAGCCCGTCGGGATCCACGGGGTCTACGGCGCCGTGGATGCACAGGGTCGGGCCGCGGCGCTGCTGCAGGAGAAGGGCAAGCGGGCCGCGGCGGTGTTCGTGGTGCGGCCCTCCAACATGTGAGCCGGCTCAGACGAGCCAGATCGCTTCCGCCGCCGGGTGACCGAGATCGATCGTGCGGCCCTCGGTCGGGCCCAGCCGAACCGAGATGGTTCCGGCGAAGTCGCGACGTTCGAGCACGGTGATGTCGGTGTCGAGGGCGATCCCCACCTCGTCGAAGTAGCGCAGCATCGCGGGGTCGGAGTCGGAGATGCGGGCCACGCGGCCGTGGTCGCCGTCGTTGAACTCGCTCAGGGCGCGGGCCGGAGGTGACGGGATCGTGCCGTCGGGCGCGGGGATCGGGTCGCCGTGCGGATCGCGTTCGGGATGACCGAGTTTGGTGTCGATCGCCGCGACCATCCGTTCGGAGACGGCGTGCTCGAGGATCTCGGCCTCGTCGTGCACCTCGTCCCACCCGTAGCCGAGCTCGCGGACCAGGAAGGTCTCGATGAGGCGGTGGCGCCGGACCATCGCCACCGCGGCCTGCCGGCCCTCGTCGGTGAGGGAGATCGCGCCGTAGCGCTCGTGGTCGACGAGTCCCTGGTCCGCGAGACGGCGCACCGCTTCGGACACGGTGGACGCCGACACGCCCAGCTTCTCGGCGAGCAGCTTGGTGGAGATCTTCTCCCCGGACCACTCCTGGACCGTCCACATGATCTTGAGATAGTCCTGTGCGACCGAGGACAGCATCTCGGTCGCGGTGGTCTCGTTACTCTCAGGCACGCGTCCAGCTTAGGTAACCATCACCCGGGAATCACGCTCTCCGTCGTCTCGCTCGTCCTTTCGCCCTCCGGCGCGCGGCGACGCATCACGAGCCGGGTGACGACACCCTGACGCGGCGCGAACAGGTACGCGAGAGTGAAGACCACGGCCTGGGCGAGCACCACCACGCCGCCGGTCGCGGCGTCGGTGTAATAGCTCGTGTACACACCGACCACCGACGCGATCACCGCGAGTACCGGTGCGATCACCAGCATCCGGGCCATCCGGTCGGTGAGCAGATAGGCCGTCGCGCCCGGGATGATGAGCATCGCGACGACCAGGATCACGCCGACCGCCTGCAGCGCGCTGACGATCGTCACCGCGAGCAGCGACAACAGCAGCGCCGACAACGCGGCTGGGGACAGGCCGAGAGTGTGCGCCTGGACGCGGTCGAAGGCGAACAGCGTCAGATCGCGGCGCTTCGCGACGAGGACGGCCAGCACCACGGCCGCCAGGATCGACACCTGCCAGACGTCGCCCGTCGCGAGCCCGAGCAGGTTTCCGAACAGCACGTGGTGCAGGTCGATCTGGCTCGGGTTCTTCGAGATCAGCACCACGCCCAGGGCGAACAGTGTCGTGAAGACGATGCCGATGGTGGCGTCCTCCTTGACGCGGCTCGTGCCGCGGACGAGCCAGATCAACGCGACGGCGATGCCGGCGAAGACGAGGGCTCCGAGCGCGAACGGCACCCCCACCAGATAGGCGAGGACGACACCGGGCAGTACAGCGTGCGAGACCGCGTCGCCCATCAGCGACCAGCCGATGAGCACGAGCCAGCAGCTGAGCAGCGCGCACACGATCGTCGCGGCGACCGCGACGAGCAGCGCGCGCTGCATGAAACCGTACTGCAGGGGTTCGATCAGCACGTCGATCATCGTCCGGCCTCCTGTGCGTAGGTCTCCCGCGCGACGTCCTCGGCTCGTCCACCGTTCGCCGGTGGGGGAGCGCCGAAGGCGCGGGCGAGGTTCACCGGGAGGAGGATCTCCTCGGGGGAGCCGTGCACGAGCACGCGCCGCTGCAGCAGCACCGCTTCGTCGCACAGTTGCGCCAGACCCGCGAGATCGTGGGTGGCGACGAGGATCGTGTGACCGCTCGCCGCCAGTTCGCGGATGACGGCGGTCAGCGCGTGCTCGGTGGTGGTGTCGACCCCCGCGAACGGTTCGTCGAGCAGCAGCAACGGCGAGCCCTGCGCGATCGCCCGTGCCACGAAGACACGCTTGCGCTGGCCGCCCGAGAGCTGCCCGATCTGCCGGCCGGACAGCGCCGTCATCCCGACCCGTTCGAGCGCGGCGTCGACGGCCTCGTGATCGGCGGCGCGCGGGCGGCGCAGGAAGCCCTGGTGGCCGTAGCGGCCCGTCATGACGACGTCGCGCACGCCGATCGGGAAGTTCCAGTCGACGGCCTCGGACTGCGGCACGTAGGCGACCTGTGTTCGACGACGCGCCACGGCGGTGGTCGTCCCGCCGATGGTGACGCGACCCGAGGTGGGTCGCACGAGACCCATGATCGTCTTGAACAGCGTCGACTTCCCCGAACCGTTGGTTCCCACGAGTCCGCAGACACGGCCCGGTGCGAGCTTCAGGGTGACGTTCTGCAGGGCCAGGACGGTGTCGTAGCGCACCGTCACGTCGTCGACGAACAGTGCCGGTGTGTCGAGTGTCGAAGTCATGGCCTCAGTCCCGTCGTGATGACGTCGATGTCGTGTCGGAGCAGATCGAGGTAGGTGGGGACGGGGCCGTCCGCCTCGGAGAGCGAGTCGACGTAGAGGATTCCGCCGAATTCCGTTCCGGTGTCGGCCGCGACCTGCCTTTGCGCCTTGTCCGAGACGGTCGATTCGCAGAACACCGCCGGCACCTCGTTGGTGCGCACGAAGTCGACGGTCCGGGCGATCTGCTGGGGGGTGCCCTGCTGGTCGGAGTTCACCGGCCACAGATAGGCCTCCTGCAGCCCGGCATCCCGGGCGAGATAACTGAACGCGCCCTCACAGGTGACGAGTGCGCGCCGGTTGGCAGGGATGCCGTCGAGGGCGGTGACGAGTTCGGTGTGGAGAGCGTCGAGTTCGGCCTTGTACGCCTCGGCGTGGGCCGCGAAGGCGTCCGCGTGCTCGGGGGCGAGGTCGGCCAGTGCCGCGGCGATGTTGTCGACGTAGACGCGGGCGGCGAGTGGGGACATCCAGGCGTGGGGGTTGTAGGGGCCCGTCATCGCGCCCTCACCGATCGGCAGTGGGTCCACACCGTCGCTCACGACCACGTGCTCGGCGTCGACGTCGGCGACGAACTGTTCGAACCACCGCTCGAGACCGAGTCCGTTGTCGAGGACGAGGTCGGCCTCGGTCGCGAATCGCAGGTCGCCCGGAGTGGGCTCGTAGCCGTGGACCTCGGCGCCGGGCTTGGTGATGGACTCGACCCGCACGTGGTCGCCGCCGACGTTGCGTGCCATGTCGGCGAGGACGGTGAAGGTGGTCAGGACCAGGGGCCGATCGTCGGCGGAACCGGTGGTCGAACACGCCGCGAGGGCGGCGGCGCAGGCCGTGGCCGCGAGGGCGGCGATCATGCGACCGGCACGGGAACGTACGGACCGTGTTCTGTGGGCTCTCGACGAAAAGTTCGGCACACCGAAATTATGCATTCGCTAAGCCGTCACCGTCATGTGGGGCGCGCCGGGAGCCATCCGGGCGTGCCCGACCCGCTCACGGGCCGTAGGCTGCCGATGTGCAGAGATGGCGAGGTCTGGACGAAATTCCTGCGGACTGGGGTCGGTGTGTACTCACGATCGGCGTGTTCGACGGCGTACACCGCGGCCATCAGCAGCTCATAGCGCGTGCCGTCGAGGCCGCGCGGGCACGCGGTGTGGCCGCCGTGCTCATGACCTTCGATCCCCACCCCATGGAGGTGGTCCGCCCGGGCAGCCACCCGGCGCAGCTGACCACCCTCGCGCGACGCGCCGAGCTCGCCGAGGAACTCGGTATCGACGTCTTCTGCGTCATGCCGTTCACCCCGGAATTCATGAAGCTCTCACCGGAGCGGTACGCCCACGAGATCCTCGTCGAGCGACTGCACGTGGCCGAGGTGGTCGTGGGGGAGAACTTCACCTTCGGGAAGAAGGCGGCCGGCACCGTCGACATGCTCCGCTCGATCGGTGAGCGCTTCGGGTTCGCGGTGCAGGGGCTCACGCTGGTCGCCGAGCACGCCGTGACGTTCTCGTCGACCTACATCCGTTCGTGCGTCGACGCCGGGGACGTCGTCGCGGCCGCGGACGCACTCGGGCGCCCGCACCGGGTCGAGGGCGTGGTCGTGCACGGCGACGGTCGCGGTCGCGGACTCGGATTCCCGACCGCCAACGTCGCACCGCCGATCTACGCGGCGATCCCCGCCGACGGCGTGTACGCGGCCTGGTTCACGGTGCTCGACTCCGGTTCGCCCGTCGAGGGACTCACGGCCGGTCAGCGTTACCTTGCGGCCGTGTCGGTGGGCACCAATCCGACCTTCTCCGGACGCAAGCGCACGGTCGAGGCGTTCGTCCTCGACGAGAAGGCCGATCTCTACGGCCAGCACGTGGCGGTCGACTTCGTCGAGCGGCTGCGGGGCATGGAGAAGTTCGATTCGGTCGAGGCGCTCATCTCCGCGATGCACCGCGACGCCGAACGAGCGCGAGAGGTTCTCACGAAGACTCCCCAGTGATGCCGACTCCCGAGTGACACCGACTCCCGGATGACGTGGGCGTCACTCGAGCGGCCGGTGTCGTCCGAACGAACGAAACTGCGAGTTCGGTACGAAAAAGATCTTGTCCGCCGTCACAATCGGCTACATGCTTTTTCGAGAGTGGAGGTCCGCGCGCCTTTCGTGGGTCGATGCGGGTAACTACTTTCAGTCGATCCCGGGACGGCCCACCGATTGGTGGTCGTTCGCCGTGTTCTCCGAGGACCGGGGGCGCACCCCGGACCGCGGGTCGATTCTGTCGTTCTTCGACTCTCGCATGCACCTGGTCAGCGCTCTGGCACGTCGGATCGCCGACGCGCCCGGCTCACTGGACTATCCCTACTGGGTGAAGGCCGACCTCGCCGTCGACGACGTGGTCACCGTCCACGACGCGCGCAGCTCCACCTTCGAGGACTGGCTCGGGTCGGTGGCGCGACTGTCCGCCGACGGCGTCGACGCCGCCCGGTGCCCGTGGCAGGTGCACGTCTTCCCGGGCGTCCCCGATCCGGACGAGCCCGGCGCGACCGTCACCGTCGCCGCGATCCAGGCGAGCCACGCCATGCTCGTCGGTTCCTCCGCCCGGGGGCTCCTCGAAGCCCTGTTCGGCGAGGAGAGCCGGCCGCTGGAGGTCGACGGTCTCGCGCCGCCCGCCGGCACCACACATCCCGTCGCGGCCACGACACACGGCATCGCCCGTCTCGCGATTTGGCCGGTCGTCGCGCTCGGCGTCCTCGTGCGAGCGAATCTGGAGGCGCGTCGTCGCCGTCAGGATCCGCTGCCCGGAACGGTCGGCGCCGATCCCACGCCGGACACGTCCGCTGTCGCGCAGACGAACCGCCGGGTCATCCGCATCCTGCGGCCCGACCTGTCGGCGCTGGCCGGACGATCGTGGACGGTGACCGCCCTCGGCCTGACGGCGGTGTCGCTCGCGATGGAGCGCTATTACCGCGAGCGCGGGGAGGATCTGCCCTCGGAGTACGCGGCGGTGCCCGTGGCGCTCGGCGAGTCGGCGGCCGGACTCGGGGTGAACCGCGTCGCGGGCGGTCTGGTCCCCCTGCACGTCGAGATCCCCGAACCTGCGCAGCGTGCCGCGACGATCGCCGACTCCCTCGCGCGCGAACGGGCCCGCGTCGACTCGGCGGAGAGCATCGACGCGATGCACCGCACGGGCGCAGCGCCCTATCCGGTCTTCCGGCGTGTCTCCCGCGCGCTGGCACACGCGCTCGCGTCCGGAGCGGTCCCCGGCGTCGCGACGGCGCTCAGCAGCGTCAACTGCGGTGCGGACGTGCGGTGGTCGGTGCCGTGGGGGCACCTGAAGTTCGTCGCCGGTGTGCAGGCCCTCGTGCCGCGTGTCGACTTCATGCACACCTTCGCGCGGGCGGGGGATGCCTTCGCGGTCACGGTCCTGGCCCCGGCACGGGACGACCTCCGTCCCGACCGCGACATCGACCGGTACGTCGAGCTGCTCGACCAGGGTTTCGCCGAGGTGTCCGCCGCGGTGGGCCGCGCAGGTGCCGGCCGGCGCTGAACCCGATCGTGGTTCGGCGGCGGAAGCCGGCTCTGATAGGCTGGACCGTCGGTGCGCGCTGCGGTTCGCGGTGGCCGTACCGGGCGGACTCCGGTCCGTCTACCGTCACGCGGACGTCAGTTGTACAGGAGTGACCCAGTGGCTCTGACCACCGAACAGAAGAAGCAGATCCTCGGCGAGTACGGCCTCCACGAGACCGACACCGGTTCCCCCGAGGCGCAGGTGGCACTGCTCACCAAGCGCATCGTGGACCTCACCGAGCACCTCAAGCAGCACAAGCACGACCACCACTCCCGCCGCGGCCTGCTGCTGCTGGTCGGTCGTCGTCGCCGCCTGCTGAAGTACGTCGAGAAGGTCGACGTCGAGCGTTACCGCTCGCTCATCCAGCGTCTGGGTCTGCGTCGCTGACGCGGACACGACACGACCTGATCTGCATTCGCTGATCTTTTCCGGCAGCCGACGGGGTACCCACTACACTGGGCCTCGTTGGCTGTCGGTGTTTGTGCCGGTTCGGCCGGCGACTTCCATCGCCTCCAATGGTGATGATCCGTATGCACCGACGGTGTCGGTCCTCGGTAGTGACCTTCCGGTCCCGTCGGGTGTCGTATCCCGAATCCGCCGGAGGGTTTCGATCGACGACCGCCTCCGTGAGTCGGTGCGCAGCCGCGGCCACGGGGGTCGCGGCGCCCGCGCGGGTACGGCGAAGACGAAGAGGGAAGAGAAGACATACAGATGACAAGCACTACCGCAGTCGAGATCGACGAAGGGGTCTACGAGACCACCGCGACGCTCGACAACGGTGCCTACGGCACCCGCACCATCCGTTTCGAGACCGGCCGCCTCGCACGCCAGGCCGCCGGTTCGGTCGTCGCCTATCTCGACGACGAGACCATGCTGCTCTCGGCTACCAGCGCCTCGAAGCAGCCCAAGGACCAGTTCGACTTCTTCCCGCTGACGGTGGACGTCGAGGAGCGCATGTACGCCGCGGGTCGCATCCCCGGCTCGTTCTTCCGTCGTGAGGGACGCCCCTCCACCGACGCGATCCTGACCTGCCGTCTGATCGACCGGCCGCTGCGCCCGTCCTTCGTCGACGGTCTGCGCAACGAGATCCAGGTCGTCGTCACGGTTCTGAGCCTGAACCCGAACGACCTCTACGACGTCGTCGCGATCAACGCCGCGTCGGCCTCCACCCAGCTCGCCGGCCTGCCGTTCTCCGGCCCGGTCGGTGGCGTGCGTGTCGCGCTCATCGTCTCCGACGACAACAAGTCGGGCCAGTGGGTCGCGTTCCCGACCGTCGAGCAGCTCGAGAACGCCGTCTTCGACATGGTCGTCGCCGGTCGCATCGTCGGTGGGGGAGACAACCCCGACACCGCCGACGTCGCGATCATGATGGTCGAGGCCGAGGCGACCGAGAACGTCATCGCCCTCGTCGACGGTGGCGCCCAGGCGCCCACCGAGACCGTCGTGGCCGAGGGCCTCGAGGCAGCGAAGCCGTTCATCGCCCGCCTGTGCATCGCGCAGCAGCAGCTCGCCGCTGCCTCCGCGAAGCCCACCGGCGATTTCCCGCTGTTCCCGCCCTACCAGGACGACGTCTACGCCGCGGTCGAGTCCGCTGCGTCTGAGAAGCTCGCCGAGGCGCTCACCATCGCCGGCAAGCAGGAGCGCGACGACCGCACCGACGAGATCAAGGTCGAGGTGCTCGAGCAGGTCGCTCCGAACTTCGAGGGTCGCGAGAAGGAGATCGGCGCTGCCTTCCGCTCGCTGACCAAGAAGCTCGTGCGCCAGCGCATCCTGCGCGACCAGTTCCGCATCGACGGCCGCGGTGTCACCGACATCCGTGCCCTCTCCGCCGAGGTCGCGGTCGTTCCCCGCGCCCATGGTTCGGCGCTGTTCGAGCGCGGCGAGACCCAGATCATGGGTGTCACCACGCTCGACATGGTGAAGATGGCGCAGCAGGTCGACTCGCTCGGTCCCGAGACCAGCAAGCGCTACATGCACCACTACAACTTCCCGCCGTACTCCACCGGTGAGACCGGTCGTGTCGGCTCGCCGAAGCGTCGCGAGATCGGCCACGGTGCCCTCGCGGAGCGCGCGCTCATCCCGGTTCTGCCGAGCCAGGAGGAGTTCCCCTACGCCATCCGTCAGGTCTCCGAGGCCCTCGGCTCGAACGGCTCGACGTCCATGGGTTCGGTCTGCGCCTCGACGCTGTCGATGCTCAACGCCGGTGTGCCGCTCAAGGCCCCGGTCGCCGGTATCGCCATGGGCCTGGTCTCCGACGAGGTCGAGCTCGAGGACGGCACCCGTGAGACCCGCTACGTCGCCCTCACCGACATCCTCGGTGCGGAGGACGCGTTCGGCGACATGGACTTCAAGGTCGCCGGCACGAAGGACTTCGTGACCGCCCTGCAGCTCGACACCAAGCTCGACGGTATCCCGTCGCAGGTCCTCGCCGGTGCGCTCTCGCAGGCCCACGATGCTCGCGCCACGATCCTCGAGGTCATGGCCGAGGCCATCGACACGCCCGACGAGATGAGCGAGTTCGCTCCGCGTATCACCACCATCAAGGTCCCGGTGGACAAGATCGGTGAGGTCATCGGCCCCAAGGGCAAGATGATCAACTCGATCACCGAGGAGACCGGCGCCAACATCTCCATCGAAGATGACGGCACCGTCTACGTCGGTGCAGCGGACGGCCCGTCCGCGCAGGCCGCGATCGACAAGATCAACGCCATCGCCAACCCGCAGCTGCCGAAGGTCGGCGAGCGCTTCCTCGGCACCGTGGTCAAGACCACGGCGTTCGGAGCGTTCGTCTCCCTGCTCCCCGGCCGCGACGGCCTGGTGCACATCAGCAAGCTCGGCAACGGCAAGCGCATCGCCAAGGTCGAGGACGTCGTGAACGTCGGTTCGAAGATCCGCGTCGAGATCGCCGACATCGACAACCGCGGCAAGATCAGCCTCGTCCCCGTCGAGGACGAGTCGGCCGAGGCCGCTGCGACCGGCGAGAACGCCGAGTCCTGATCACCCCACCCGCCTGCCGGTTCCCGGTGGGCGCGTGAACCCCGCACCCGTGGCGCCCGACATCCGGTCGGGCACCACGGGTGCGTCGTTTCCGGCAGACCATGGTTACCGGGGTGCAACGGCCGGACGTCATCCGGGTGAGGTTCCGCCGAACCGGGTCCGGACCGCGCCCGGGAATGGTTCCCTGAGTATGTGAGAACGGCCACGCCGGCGGATCTCGGGAGGTTGCGCGGAGCGAATCTGGCTCTGGCAACGTGGGTGTCCGCCATCAACTTCTGGGCCTGGAACATGATCGGGCCGCTGTCGACGACCTACGCCACCGACATGTCGCTCAGCAGCACGGAAGCGTCGATGCTGGTGGCCACGCCGATCCTCGTGGGCTCCCTCGGCCGCATCGTGGTCGGGGCGATGACGGACAGGTACGGCGGACGGGCGATGTTCATCGCCGTCTCGCTGCTGTCGATCGTTCCTGTCGTCGCGGTCGGATTCGCCGCCGAGGCCGGCTCCTACCCGCTGCTCCTGGTCTGCGGGTTCTTCCTCGGCATCGCGGGCACGATCTTCGCGGTCGGGATCCCGTTCGCCAACAACTGGTACGAACCTGCCCGCCGCGGCTTCGCGACCGGCGTGTTCGGGGCGGGCATGGTGGGCACGGCCCTGTCGGCCTTCTTCACGCCGCGCTTCGTGAACTGGTTCGGGCTGGTGCCCACCCACATCGTCGTGGCGGCCGCCCTCGCCGTGACCGCCGTGGTGTGCATCCTGGTGATGCGCAACGCTCCCGAATTCCGTCCCAACACCGATCCGGTGCTGCCCAAGTTGACCGCCGCGGCGAAACTCGGTGTGACCTGGGAGATGTCGTTCCTGTACGCCGTCGTGTTCGGCGGGTTCGTGGCATTCAGCAACTATCTGCCCACCTACGTCAAGACGATCTACGGCTTCTCCGCCGTCGACGCCGGTACGCGCACGGCGGGTTTCGCGCTCGCCGCGGTCCTCGCGCGGCCCGTGGGCGGAGCGCTGTCGGACCGGGTGCCGCCGAAGTACGTGGTCCTGGCCTCGTTCGCCGGTACCGCGGTGATGGCGGTGATAGCGACCTTCCAGCCCCCGCCCGACCTGTGGTCGGCGCTGACGTTCATCACGATGGCGATCTTCCTGGGCATCGGCACCGGTGGTGTCTTCGCGTGGGTGGCGCGTCGCGCCCCGGCACACGCGGTGGGCAGTGTCACCGGCATCGTCGCCGCAGCAGGTGGGCTCGGCGGTTACTTCCCGCCCCTGGTGATGGGCGCGACCTACGACGCCGAGGGCAACGACTACACCGTCGGTCTGCTCCTGCTCGCGGCGACGGCACTGGTGTGCCTGCTCTACACCGCATTCCGCCTGCACACCCACGAACCGCCTCCGACAGCAGCAGGATCCGGGGCCCGCGACGTACGTGAGGAGAAATCGTGACGGACACCGCCGGAATCGGGAACCGGATCGAGGAACTGCTCGTGCGCAGCGGACGGTTTTTCACCTCCGGCGAGCAGTCCGACGACACACGCACGGTCACGCGGCGCGGTGGCCGAGAAGGCGACATCTTCTACCGGGACCGCTGGAGCCACGACAAGGTCGTCCGCTCCACACACGGGGTGAACTGCACCGGTTCGTGTTCGTGGAAGATCTACGTCAAGGACGGCATCATCACCTGGGAGACCCAGGAAACCGACTATCCGACAGTCGGGCCCGACCGTCCCGAGTACGAACCGCGTGGGTGCCCGCGCGGCGCGGCCTTCTCCTGGTACACCTACTCGCCGACGCGCGTGCGCTATCCGTACGCGCGCGGGCTGCTCGTCGAGATGTACCGGGAGGCGCGGCAGCGACTCGGCGATCCGGTGCTCGCCTGGGCCGACATCCAGAACGATCCCGAGCGGCGCCGCCGCTACCAGCGTGCCCGCGGCAAGGGTGGGCTGGTGCGCGTCACGTGGGCCGAGGCCACGGAGATGATCGCCGCCGCGCACGTCCACACCATCAAGGAGTACGGACCCGACCGGGTGGCCGGCTTCTCGCCGATCCCCGCCATGTCGATGGTCTCCTTCGCCGCCGGTTCCCGGTTCGTCGAACTGCTCGGCGGCGTGATGACGTCGTTCTACGACTGGTACGCCGACCTGCCGGTGGCGTCGCCGCAGGTCTTCGGCGATCAGACCGACGTGCCCGAGTCCGGGGACTGGTGGGACGCCTCCTACCTGATGATGTGGGGTTCGAACGTGCCCGTCACGCGCACCCCGGACGCGCACTGGATGACGGAGGTCCGCTATCGCGGCACCAAGGTCGTCTCGGTGAGTCCGGACTACGCCGACAACACCAAGTTCGCCGACGAGTGGATGGCGTGCGCGGCCGGTACCGACGGTGCCCTGGCGATGGCGATGGGCCATGTGCTCCTCACCGAGTTCTATGTGCGGCAGCGCGTTCCGTTCTTCGTCGACTATGTGCGCCGATACACCGATTTGCCGTTCCTCGTGCGGCTCGAGGAACGCGGCGGACGGCTCGTGCCGGGCAAGAACCTCACCGCCGTCGATCTCGGACACAGCGTCGAGAACGCGGCGTTCAAGCCGGTCTTCGTCGACGGTGCGACCGACACCGTCGTCGTACCCCCGGGCTCCCTCGGCTTCCGCTACGGCGACGACGGCATCGGCAAGTGGAATCTCGAACTCGGTGACCTCGTCCCGACCCTGACGGTCGCGCCCGGCGGCGGGGGAGCGGTCGAGACCGCGGCGGTGCACCTGCCGAGTTTCGACACCGTCGACGGGCACGGTGAGAGCATCGAACGGGGTGTGCCGGTCCGTCGGATCGGGGATCACCTCGTGTGCACCGTCTTCGACCTGATGCTCGCGCAGTACGGGGTGAACCGTCCGGAGCTCGACCTGCCCGGGCAGTGGCCGAGCGGGTACGACGACCCGGGCTCGCCGTACACCCCGGCCTGGCAGGAGGCCCTCACCGGGGTGCCCGCGGCCCAGGCGATCCGGATCGCGACGGAGTTCGCCCGCAACGCCGAGGAGTCGGGCGGGCGTTCGATGATCATCATGGGGGCCGGCATCTGCCAGTGGTTCCACGGCGACGCCACCTATCGCGCGGTGCTCGCGCTGCTCATGCTCACCGGCTGCATGGGACGCAACGGGGGTGGATGGGCGCACTACGTCGGGCAGGAGAAGTGCCGTCCCGTCACGGGATGGGCGGCCATGGCGATGGGGACGGACTGGTCTCGCCCGCCCCGCCAGATGGCCGGCACTTCCTACTGGTACGTGCACACCGACCAGTGGCGCTACGACGGTTACCGTGCCGACGCGCTGGCCAATCCGCTGGGGCGCGGGCGTTTCCGCGACAAGCACACGATGGACGTCATGGCGTCCGCGGTCGCCATGGGCTGGACGCCCTTCTATCCCCAGTTCGACCGCAACACCCACGAGGTTGCCGAACAGGCACGGGCGGCGGGACGGGATATCCCACAGCACGTCGCGCAGCAACTCGCCTCGGGCGAACTGAAACTGTCGGTGACCGACCCCGACGACCCGCGGAACTGGCCGCGCGTGCTCAGCGTGTGGCGGTCGAACCTGCTCGGCTCGTCCAGCAAGGGCAACGAGTATTTCCTGCGGCACCTGCTCGGCACCGATTCCAACGTGCAGGCCGAGCCGACGGCCCCCGGCCTGCGGCCCGGTGAGGTGGCGTGGCCCGACGACCTGCCCGAAGGAAAACTCGACCTGCTCATGTCGATCGACTTCCGCATGACCTCGACGACGTTGTTCTCCGACATCGTCCTGCCCGCCGCGACCTGGTACGAGAAGGGCGACCTGTCGAGCACCGACATGCACCCCTACATCCACGCTTTCACCGCGGCGGTCGACCCGCCCTGGGAGACCCGTTCGGACTACGACGCTTTCGGCGCCATCGCGCAGACCTTCAGCACCCTCGCCCGGACTCACCTGGGAACCCGCACCGACATCGTGATGGGGACACTGCAGCACGACACGCCCGCAGCGATGGCGTATCCTTCCGGCACCGAACGGGACTGGCGCTCGACCGGCGAAGTGCCGGTTCCGGGGAGGACGATGGGTCCGCTCGCCGTCGTCGAACGGGACTACGGTGCGATCGCGGAGAAGTGGGCGACGCTCGGTCCGCTCGTCGAGACCCTCGGGTTGAACACCAAGGGCGTCGTGACCCGGCCGGACCGTGAGGTCGCCGAACTGGCACAGAGATTCGGCGTCATGGATTCCGGTGCCGGACGGGGCCGTCCGGCGATCACCACCGCCGAACGGATGGCCGACACGATCCTCGCGCTGTCGGGCACGTCCAACGGCAGGCTCGCCGTCGAGGGTTTCCGTGAACTGGAGAAACGCACCGGACGACGACTCGTGCACCTCGCGGAGGGTAGCGAGGAACGGCGGATCACCTACGCCGACACCCAGGCCCGTCCCGTACCGGTCATCACGAGCCCCGAATGGTCGGGGAGCGAAACGGGAGGTCGCCGGTATGCGCCGTTCACCGTGAACATCGAGGAGCTGAAACCCTTCCACACGTTGACGGGCCGGATGCACTTCTACGTCGACCACGACTGGCTCGAAGAACTCGGGGAGCAGCTCCCGGTCTACCGGCCCCCGCTCGACATGTCGCGGCTGTTCGGCGAGCAGGCGGTCGGCTCCGGTGACGGTATCGGCCTGACGGTGAGATATCTGACCCCACACTCGAAGTGGTCGATCCACTCGGAGTACCAGGACAACCTGTTCATGCTGTCGCTGTCCCGGGGCGGGCCGACGATGTGGATGTCGCCGGCCGACGCCGCGAAGATCTCGGTGGGCGACAACGATTGGGTCGAGGCCGTCAATCGCAACGGTGTCGTGGTGTGCCGGGCGATCGTCTCGCACCGCATGCCCGAAGGGGTGGTGTTCGTCTACCACGCCCAGGACCGCGTCATCGACGTCCCGCGCAGCGAGACCACCGGACGCCGCGGCGGCATCCACAATTCGCTCACCCGCATCCTCATCAAACCGAGCCACCTCGCGGGCGGATACGCGCAGACGGCCTACGCGTTCAACTATCTCGGCCCGACGGGCAACCAGCGCGACGAGGTGACGATCGTGCGGCGCCGATCCCAGGAGGTCGTCTACTGATGCGTGAGCAGGAAGCGAGGCGGTCGTGAAGGTCATGGCACAGCTTGCGATGGTGATGAACCTCGACAAGTGCATCGGATGCCACACCTGTTCGGTGACCTGCAAGCAGGCGTGGACCAACCGGTCGGGCACCGAGTACGTGTGGTTCAACAACGTCGAAACCCGCCCGGGCCAGGGCTATCCGCGCACCTACGAGGATCAGGAGCGCTGGCGCGGCGGCTGGGTCCGGGACAGCAAGGGACGGCTGCGTCTCCGCGACGGTGGACGCCTCGCGAAACTCGCGCGCATCTTCTCGAACCCGAAGATGCCGTCGATCGACGACTACTACGAACCGTGGACCTACGACTACGACAACCTGACGAACGCGCCGCTCGGCGACCACGTCCCGGTGGCGTCACCGCGCAGCCTGATCTCCGGCGAGCCGATGAAGGTGGAATGGTCGGCGAACTGGGACGACAATCTCGGTGGCTCGCCGTCGATCGTGCCCGACGACCCGATTCTGAAGAAGGTCGGCGACCGGGTCAAGCTCGAGTTCGAGCAGACCTTCATGTTCTACCTGCCGCGGATCTGCGAGCACTGCCTCAACCCGTCGTGTGTGGCGTCGTGTCCGTCCGGCGCGATGTACAAGCGATCGGAGGACGGCATCGTCCTCGTCGACCAGGACCGGTGCCGCGGCTGGCGGATGTGCGTGTCCGGATGCCCGTACAAGAAGGTGTACTTCAACCACAAGACCGGCAAGGCCGAGAAGTGCACCTTCTGCTACCCGCGGGTCGAGGTCGGGTTGCCGACGGTGTGCTCGGAGACGTGCGTGGGCAGGCTCCGGTACATCGGTCTCGTCCTCTACGACGTCGACCGGGTCCTGGAGGCGGCATCGGTGGAGAACGACACCGACCTGTACGAGGCGCAACGCGGGCTGCTGCTCGACCCGCGCGACCCCGAAGTGATCGCCGGCGCCCGCGCCGAGGGCATCTCCGACGAGTGGATCGAGGCCGCGCAACGGTCGCCGGTCTACGACCTGATCAGCACGTACCGGGTCGCGTTGCCGCTGCATCCGGAGTACCGGACGATGCCGATGGTCTGGTACGTGCCACCGCTGTCGCCGGTCGTCGACGCCGTCAGCCGGGAGGGACACGACGGCGAGGACATCGGCAACCTGTTCGGCGCCCTCGACGCCCTGCGCATCCCCATCGCGTACCTTGCGGAACTGTTCACCGCCGGGGACACCGCGACGGTCGAGACGGTGCTGCGACGACTCGCGGCGATGCGCTCCTACATGCGCGACATCAATCTCGGCCGCGAGACCCGCCCCGAGATCCCCGAGGCCGTCGGCATGACCGAGGAACGGATCTACGAGATGTACCGGCTCCTCGCCCTCGCCAAGTACGACGAGCGATACGTCATCCCCACCGCCTACGCGGCCGAAGGGCATCGGCTCGAGGAGTCGGCGACGGACTGCGCGTTGTCCTACGAGGGTGGCCCCGGCATGTACGAGTCGGGTCCGTTCGGGGAGGCCAGCGGCGCCCCGGTCCCGGTGGCGGTCGAGACCTTCCACGCCCTCGCGCAGCGGCAGACCAGTGAGGGGATGGCAGCGAACGCGTCGAACCCGTCGCGGGTGAATCTCCTGAACTGGGACGGCAAGGGCGTGCCGACGGGCATGTTCCCGGGCGGTCACGGCACGGAAGGGGAGAAGCGATGAGACTGTTGCGTCCACGGCGCGCCGGCGTCGATCGCGCCCTGCACCATCGTCTCGTCCGTCAGGCCGCGTCGCTGCTGCTCGCCTATCCCGACGACGGACACGCCGGACGGCTGGGCGTCGCCGGGCAACTCGTCGACCACATCACCGATCCCGAGAAGGACATGCTGGGGACGGCGGTCCGCGCACTGAACGAACCGGATCTGCTCGTCCTGGCCCAACGGTACGTCGAGACCTTCGACCTGCGGCGACGCTCGACGATGTACCTGACCTACTGGACCGCGGGCGACACCCGGAATCGCGGCGCCGAGATGCACGCCTTCGCGAGTGCCTACCGCGCCGCGGGTGTCGAGCCGCCCGTCCACGAATCACCCGACCATCTGCCGGTGGTTCTCGAATTCGCGGCCACCGTGGATCCCGCCGCGGGCGAGGAACTCCTCACCCGGTATCGGGTGGCCCTCGACGTGCTGCACACCTCCCTGCGTGAGGCCGGCTCGCCGTACGCGCAGGTCGTCGCGGCCGTGTGCGCGACCCTCCCGCCGGTCACCGCCCGGGACGAGGAACGGGCCCGGCGCCTTGCGCAGGCGGGACCGCCCCGCGAGTCGATCGGATTGCAGCCCTTCACCCTGACGGTGCCGCCGCGGCGAGGAGTCCCGGAATCATGAGTGCAGGAGAGATCTTCTGGGACGTGGTGCCGTACGTGACGCTCGCGATCGTCGCGGTGGGGACCTGGTGGCGGTATCGATACGACAAGTTCGGATGGACCACCCGTTCGTCCCAGCTGTACGAGGCGCGGTTACTGCGCATCGCGAGCCCGATGTTCCACTTCGGGATCCTGGTCGTGATCGTCGGCCACGTCATCGGCCTGGTGATCCCGCAGTCGTGGACCGACGCCGTCGGGTTGAGTCAGCACGCCTATCACGTGCAGGCCATCACGCTCGGCACGATCGCCGGTGTCTCGACGCTCGTCGGCATCTCCCTGCTCGTGTACCGCCGTCGCACCCGCGGTCCCGTCTTCAGCGCCACCACTCTCAACGACAAGGTCATGTATCTCGTGCTCGTCGCCGCGATCGTGGCGGGTCTCGCCACCACGCTGATGGGGTCGGGCGTCGTGGGCGAGGAACACAACTACCGGGAGACCGTCTCGCCGTGGTTCCGGTCGATCTGGGTCCTGCAACCCCGCGGCGACCTGATGGTGGAGGCGCCGTTCAGCTTCCAGCTGCACGCCCTGATCGGCCTCGCGCTCTTCGCCATCTGGCCGTTCACGCGCCTCGTCCACGCCTTCAGTGCCCCCGTCGGATACCTGTTCCGGCCGTACATCGTCTACCGCAGCCGCGAGGAGGCACGTCCCGGCCGGCTCGTGGGTTCGCAACCACAACGACGGGGGTGGTGAGCGCGACCGATGGTGGGGGAGAGTCCCGGTGTACTGTGAAATGTTCCGCGCCCCCGACCTTGTCAGGACCACCGAAGATCCCCATGGCTTCCAGTTCCCACGTGAAGAACGACGCTTCGACCCCCGCACCCGTCGCGGCCACCGGCGTCCGCCGCTCGGTCCTCCCCGGGGGAGTGCGGGTCGTCACCGAGCACGTCCCCGGAGTGCGCTCGGCGGCCGTCGGAGTGTGGGTCGGTGTCGGATCCCGCGACGAACAACCGTCGGTCGCAGGCGCCGCCCACTTTCTCGAGCACCTGCTGTTCAAGGCGACCCCGACGCGCACCGCTCTCGACATCGCCGAGACGATGGACGGGATCGGGGGAGAGCTCAACGCGTTCACCAGCAAGGAACACACCTGCTTCTACGCGCACGTCCTCGACGACGACCTGCCGATCGCCGTCGAGGTCGTCGCCGACGTCGTCCTGCGCGGCCGGTGCCTGAGCGCGGACGTCGACGTCGAGCGTCAGGTGGTGCTCGAGGAGATCGCGATGCGCGACGACGATCCCGAGGACCTGCTCGGCGACTCGCTGCTCACCGCGCTGTACGGCGATCACCCCCTCGGCCGGCCGATCATCGGATCCGTCGAGTCGATCGAGTCCATGACCCGGACCCAGTTGCATTCGTTCCACGTGCGCCGCTACACCCCGCCGCGGATGGTCGTCGCGGTCGCCGGCAACGTCGACCACGCGCACACCGTCGAACTGGTGCGCCGCGCCTTCGCCGGTCACCTGGACGACGCGGCCACTCCCGCGCCCTGCCGCGACGGACGGCTCGAACTGCGCACCGCGCCGACGATGAGCATCGTCGAGCGCGACAACGAACAGGCGCACCTGACCCTCGGCGTGCGGTCCTTCGGCCGGCACGACGGGCGTCGCTGGGCGTTGTCGGTGCTCAACGCCGCCGTCGGCGGTGGTCTGAGTTCGCGCCTGTTCCAGGAGGTACGCGAGAAGCGGGGTCTGGCCTACTCGGTGTACTCCGGCACCGACACCTTCGCCGACACGGGCGCCTTCTCCGTGTACGCGGGCTGTCAGCCCGACAACCTCGGTGAGGTCGCCGCGGTGGTCCGGGAGGTGCTCACCGACGTGGCCGAACACGGCATCACCGACGCGGAATGCGCCCGTGCCAAGGGGTCGCTGCGCGGCGGTCTCGTGCTCGGACTCGAGGACACCGGGGCGCGCATGCACCGGATCGGCCGCAGCGAACTGAGCTACGGGCAGCACTGGAGCATCACCGAGACCCTCGAACGCATCTCGTCGGTGTCCACCGAGGAGGTGCGCAGCGTGGCCGCCGACCTGCTGCACCGGCCGTTCGCGGTCGCCGTCGCCGGCCCCTACCGGCGCACTCGTGACGTTCCGGCGTCGGTGCGCGAACTCGTGTCCTGAATCGTCCTCAGCTGGGCCAGTCGGCTCCGCAGGCGTCCGATGTCGTGCGCGACGGGTCCCGCCGGAGCAGCGAGTTCCGATACCGCGACCTCCGAGACGAACACGACCCGCACGTCGCGGTCGTGGAGCACGTCCACCAGATTGGCGAACCGCTGCGCGGGTTCGCGACCCGCGGTCGTCAGATCCGGGATCTTGTCGACGACCCAGAACAGGTGATCCGCCGCGAGCGCCAGATAGTCGACCGGCGCCGTGGTGTGGTCGCAGAGATCGCCGAAGTCGAACCAGAGACAGTCCTCCTCGGCCCGTAGAGCGCGGAGCGGACGTTCCGCCGGGCGCAGGACCCGATGTTCGGCCGGCGCCGGCCGTTCGAGACCGAGCCGTCGTAGCTGCCGGTCGGACGGGGAGACGGCCCAGATCCCCGACGCGAATCCCTTCGCATGGTCGGAGCCGAGCCGATGATCGCGCGGACCGTCCAGAGCGACGACCGTCGCGCACCGCTCGACGAGCTCGATCGTCGGGACGAAGCCGTCGTGGAAGAGCGGGTTGGGGAGCAGGTCGCGGGGAGGATAGTTCGAGGTCAGGACGAGACGCGTGCGGCGACCGAGCAGTGCGGGGAACAACCGGGCGACGAACGTGCCGTCCGCCGGATCGTGGACGTGGAATTCGTCGAAGCACACGAGCTCGGCGCGACCGATCAGGTGATCGAGTGCGGCGTCGAGATCGAAGCGGTGCCGTCGGAGCTCGACGTGCAGGTCGCGGAAGAACTCGTGGAAGTGGACGCGGAGCTTGTTCCGTCCGGGATAGGCCGAGAAGTACACGTCGGCGAGCCAGCTCTTGCCGCGCCCGGGCGGGCCCCACAGGTAGACGTTCGGGCGCTCGGGATGACACAGCTGCTCGACGGCGTCGTGTTGCGCGGGATCGAGCACGAACCCCCGGCTGCGCGCGGCCTCGTCGAACACGGTGCGGGGGACGGGGTTCGGCATGGCGGTGTTCGGCGACATGCGGTTCCTGCGTCGGCGCACCCTCACGGCCGAGACTCTATCATCGTAGAGTGACGACTTCACCCGAACGTCCCTCCCGGCGCACGGCCATCAGCGATGCCGCCCTCGAACTCGCCGCCCGTGGCGGCAACCACGCGGTGACGCACACGGCCATCGACGTGCACCTCGGCCTGCCGAAGGGCTCGACCTCCTACTACTTCCGCACCCGCCACGCGCTCGTCTCGGCTGCGATCACCCGCCTCGCCGAACGGTCGCGCGCGGATTTCGCCGCGCTGTTCGACGACACGACCGGCGACCCGAGCCCTCCTGCCGACCTGATCGCGCGCTATCTCGAACGCCTGCTCACTGTGCGTCGCACCGATGTGCTGGCCCGGTACGCGCTCGCGACCGACGCGCGCCTCGAACCGGAGTCTGCCGAGGCGCTCGCGGCCTGCATGTTCTCGATCTCCGCGGCCACCGATCTCGTGCGGGAACTCGGTGCGCCGGAACCCGACACGGCGGGGCGCGATCTGGTGACCCTGCTCGAAGGAGTTCTGTTCGACCGCACCCACGGCGCTCGCGCCCACACGTCCTCGGATTCGGACACGGCATGGGTCGACGAGATCAGCTCGACCGTCGGTCGGTGGCTCGACGCGCTCTGCGCACAGCAGTAGGTGGCGTTCGACCCGCTCGGGACGTCCATGGGTGGTTGCGTAGGATTTCCGGGGGAGACGGCAACGAAAGGGCGTGACGACGCAAGTGGATACAACAAAAGTTCGGGTGGGTGTACTCGGTGCTGCCGGCAAGGTCGGCCAGGCGATCTGCGCCGCCGTCGACGCCGCGTCCGATCTCGAGCTCGTCGCCACCGTCGACAAGGGCGACAGCCTCGACGCCTTCGTGAACTCGCAGACCCAGGTGGTCGTCGACTTCACCCACCCCGACGTCGTCATGGACAACCTGCACTTCCTCGTCGAGAACGGCATCCACGCCGTGGTCGGAACCACCGGCTTCGACGACGAGCGCCTCGACCGGGTGCGGAGCTGGCTCGCGGATCGTCCCGAGGTGGGCGTGCTCATCGCGCCGAACTTCGCGATCGGTGCCGTGCTGTCGATGCGCTTCGCCCAGGCCGCCGCCCGGTTCTTCGACTCCGTCGAGGTGATCGAGCTGCACCACCCGAACAAGGCCGACGCCCCGTCCGGCACCGCCTACCGCACTGCCCGTCTGATCGCGCAGGCCCGCGCCGAGGCCGGTGTGGCTCCGAGCCCGGACGCCACCACCACCGAACTCGACGGTGCTCGCGGCGGCGACGTCGACGGTGTCCGTGTGCACTCCGTGCGTCTCGCCGGACTCGTCGCCCACCAGGAGGTGCTGCTCGGCACCCAGGGCGAGACCCTCACCATCCGGCACGACTCGATCGACCGTTCCTCCTTCGCTCCCGGGGTGCTGCTCGGTGTGCGGGAGATCGGTAAGCGACCGGGTCTGACCGTCGGAATCGATCCCCTCCTCGACCTGTGAGAACCGGCTCGCTCAAAGTCCTCGTGCCCATCGCGTTCATCGTGGTCGCGCTGGGGTTCTACTTCGTTCTGCTCGGCTCCACCGGCCTGGAACTGGTCCGGTCCGGTGAGGTCGCGGCGATCGGTCTCGGGATCGGCATCCTCATCCTCCCGGTCGTGGGAGCCTGGATCGTCTACGCGACCCTCCGCGCAGGGCTGCAGCATCAGCACCTCGCGCGGCGGATCCACGACGAAGGCCTCGAACTCGACGTCGACGACCTGCCCCGCATGCCGTCGGGGCGGATCGACCGGGACGCCGCCGACGAACTGTTCGCGACCGTGAAGCAGGAATGGGAAGCCGACCCCGACAACTGGCGCAACTCCTACCGGCTGGCACGCGCCTACGACTACGCGGGCGACCGCAGTCGCGCGCGGGAGACGATGCGCCGGGCGGTCGCGCTCGAGAAGCTCGAACGGGACGGCCACGCCGGTTCCTGAACCGGCGAGTGGTTTTGACAACCTCGACGTGGTGCAGCAGCCTGCTGATGTGACGGACGAGGCTGTGGAAGACCGGGCTGGGGCGGACGAGGCAGGGCGCGGGGACGGATCCCGCACGGTGCTGGTGGTGCACCACACCCCGTCGCCGCCGACCCGCGAGATCCTCGAAGCCGTCCTGGCGGGAGCTCGGGACCCGGAGATCACGGGTGTCACCGTCCGGGCGGTCCCCGCGCTGGGCGCCACGGTTCCCGATGTGCTGGCCGCCGACGGCTTCCTGTTCGGCACGACAGCCAATTTCGGCTACATGTCGGGTGCGCTCAAGCACTTCTTCGACACGGTCTACTACCCGTGTCTCGATGCCGTCGCCGGTCGTCCCTACGGTCTGTGGGTGCACGGGAACAACGACACCGCCGGCGCTGTGGCCTCGGTTCGGCGCCTGACCACCGGCTTGGGTCTCGTGCAGGCTGCTACCGATCTCGAGATCACCGGACCGGTCGACGCGAAGGTACGCGAGCAGTGTTACGAACTCGGCGCCATCGTCGCGGCGACCGCGGCCGGCGAGATCTGACTTCAGTGGAAGTGTGTCTCCGTGAACGACGTGAGGCCCTTGCCGGCGGTTTCGAGGGCCATCTTCTCGGCGCGCCGCACGAGGAATCCGGGGACGGGGATCTTCGGATCGATGGTCAGCGAGAACTCGGCCGTCGTGCCGGATCCCTTGGCGGTGAGGGTGTAGGCGCCGTCCTGCTGGCGTTGCTGGCTGCTCTCCACCAGGGTCCACGACATGGACTCGTCGCCGTTCCAGGAGTACTCGACGACCTGTTCGTCGGTGATGCCGACGATGGAGACGGTCATCCGCACGCGGTGCGGTCGTCCGTCGGGGTGGGTGGACTCGACGGTGACGGACTTGTGGGTCGACGACCACTCGGGCAGGCGTTCGACCGCGGCGAGCGCGGCCATCACCTGCTCCGGGGTTGCGTCGATGTCGAAACTCCTGGTGCTGCTGACCGCCATGCGCCCTCCGTGTCGCCCGATTGTGTGCGTCGGCACTCTATCGTGCGGTGAGGTGCCTCACGCGTCGCTGCGCGGGTTCGTGTCGTCGGGACCTGCAGTGTCGTTGCGGCCGGCAGTGTCGTCCGGGCCCGCGGTGTCGGTCGGGTCGGACGGCGGTTGCTCGGTGGGTTCGGGCGAGGTGGGCTTCGCCCAGCCACCCTGACGGCGCCATTCGTCGGCACGGCGCTGATAGCGCATCTGCTCCCGCAGGGCGCCCTGCACGGCCTGCGCCATCCAGGAATTGAGCGACAGCCCGCTCTGCTGCGCCGCTTCCTCGGCCTTGGTCTTGATCTGTTCGACGAGGCGCAGGGTCACCCGGCTGATGTCGCCGGTCATCTCTTCGAAGGACGGCGTCGGAACCTCGTGCGGGGGAGCGGGTTCGCTGTGGACGGCGAGGACGGCATCGGTGCCGTCGAGGCGCACCGTGACGGTGCGGTCGCCGAGTTCGTCGCTGATCTCGTTGGCCATGTCGGACAGTGCTGCCAGGACCGCGAGTCGGACGGGTGCGGCGATGGCGGTCGCGAGGGCGGCGGCGGTGCGTCGGGTCTGCTCGTCGCCGAGTTCGGCCGCGGAGATCACGGAGTCCGTGATGGCGGACGTGTACTTGTCGATGTCCATGACGCCAGTGTGACGTCACGAGTGATGTCACGCAAGTGTCATCATGATGTCATCGATCGTCGCAGGTCGAGGCGCGTTAGTGTTCGGACGGAAGAGACGGCGCGTCCGGAGGATGCGCGACGACCCAGGCGAGGAGGAGACGATGGCGCCCGAAGCCGCCGTTCCGAAGGTCCGGCTCATCGCCACGACGGAGTTCCACGTCCCCGACGACGTCGACTGGGACACCGACGCCGAGGGCGGGGAAGCGCTCGTCGAGTTCGCCGGTCGCGCCTGCTACCAGAGCTGGTCCAAACCGAACCCGCGCACCGCGACGAACGCCGGATATCTCCGTCACCTGCTCACCGTGGGGCACCTGTCCGTTCTCGAACACGCCACGGCGACCTTCTACATCACCGGCATCTCCCGTTCGTGCACGCACGAGCTGATCCGGCACCGGCACTTCTCGTTCTCCCAGCTGTCCCAGCGTTTCGTCGCCGACGGTGAGGTGCCCGTGGTGGTTCCGCCCGCGATCGCGGGCGATGCCGAACTCGAGGAGTTGTTCTTCGCGGCCGCGGAGCGCAGCCGCGAGGCCTATGTGGCGCTGTTGGCGGCGCTCGACGAGAAGCTCTCGCATCTTCCCGCCGGTCCGTTGCGCGCCAAGCAGGTCCGGGAGGCCGCCCGGGCGGTGCTCCCCAACGCCACGGAGACCCGCATCGTCGTCACCGGCAACTACCGATCGTGGCGTCACTTCGTCGCCATGCGCGCGACCGAACATGCCGACGTCGAGATCCGGCGTCTCGCCGTCGAATGTGTGCGTCAGCTCGCGGATGCCGCACCGAACGCGTTCTCGGACTTCGCGATCACGAAGCTGGCCGACGGCAGCGAGATCGCAGCTCCCACGCTCGCGACCGATCTCTGATCGACCTGTACCCCGATCTCCGATCGACTGCTACACCGATCTGTGATCCGTCTTCGGGGGGCGGGCGTGTGTCGAGGCGGCCCTGCCACGCGGTAGCCTTCTGACCATGACCAACGGTGATTCCGCAACTGCTGTCGAGCTTCCGTTCGGCACCGTCGCCACAGCGATGGTGACCCCGTTCACTGCCGATGGCAAGCTCGACGTGGATGCGGGCGTGCGTCTGGCGAACTACCTCGTCGAGGGTGGCTGTGACGCACTGGTTCTCGCCGGTACGACCGGCGAATCGCCCACGACGACCGAGAACGAGAAGATGGAGCTGATGCGGGCCGTGCTCGCATCCGTCGGCGACCGCGCCAAGATCATCGCCGGTGCCGGCAGCAACGACACCGCCCACAGCGTCGAGCTCGCCCGCGACGCCGCGCGAGCCGGTGCGCACGGCCTGCTCGTGGTGACCCCGTACTACTCGCGGCCCCCGCAGGCGGGTCTCTACGCCCACTTCGTCGCGGTGGCCGATGCGACCGATCTGCCGGTCATGCTCTACGACATCCCACCTCGATCCGTCGTGCCGATCGAGACCGACACGCTGCGTCTGCTCGCCGAGCACCCGCGGATCGTCGCGGTGAAGGACGCCAAGGGTGATCTGAACGCGGGCGCCGAGCTGATCGGCACCACCGACCTGAAGTTCTACTCGGGCGACGACCCGCTGAACCTGCCGTGGCTGTCCGTCGGCGCCGTCGGATTCGTCAGCGTGATCGGCCATCTCGTGCCCGGTCGCCTCCGCGAGCTGCACACCGCCTTCGAGGCCGGCGATCTCGAACTCGCCCGTCGCATCAATCTGTCGATGGTGCCCATCTACCGGGCCGTCGCGCGACTGGGAGGTGTGAGCGCCTCGAAAGCAGGGCTGCGACTGCTCGGTATCGACGTCGGAGAGCCCCGTCTGCCGCAGGTCGCCCCGGTGACAGCGCAGATCGACGCTCTCGCGGCGGATCTCCAGGCTGCGGGGGTGCTGTGATGAGCCGCCCCGATCGTGGCCGTGGCCGCGCCACCCGCAACGCCGGTCCGCCCTCCCGCGCCCCGCGCCGGGTGCCGCAGAACTCCGCGGCCGCCCAGCGACCCGACGCGCGCGTCGTCGACCCCACCGAACGGTTGGGTACGCCGCCCAAGGCTCCTCGCGACGGTCTGCGCGTCGTCGCGCTCGGCGGTATCGGCGAGATCGGCCGCAACATGACGGTCTTCGAACACCAGGGACGGCTCCTGATCGTCGACTGCGGTGTTCTCTTCCCCGAGGACCAGCAGCCCGGCGTCGATCTGATCCTGCCCGACTTCCGGTACATCGAGGACCGGATGGACGACGTCGAGGCGATCGTCCTCACCCACGGCCACGAGGACCACATCGGTGCCGTGCCGTTCCTGCTGCGTCTGCGCCCCGACATCCCGGTCGTCGGGTCCAAGTTCACCCTGGCGCTGGTCGCGGCCAAGTGCCGCGAGCACCGTCAGCGTCCCAAGCTCGTCGAGGTCGTCGAGGGGCAGAGCACCTCGCACGGTCCGTTCGAGTGCGAGTACTTCGCGGTAAACCATTCCATCCCCGACGCGATCGCCGTCGCGATCCGCACCGCCGCGGGGGTCGTGCTGCACACCGGCGACATCAAGCTCGACCAGCTGCCGCTCGACAACCGCCTCACCGACCTCGCGGGCTTCTCCCGCCTCGGCGACGAGGGTGTCGACCTGTTCCTCGTCGACTCGACGAACGCCGAGGTCCCCGGCTTCGTCACGCCCGAGCGCGAGATCGGCGGGGTGCTCGACACCGTCATCGGCAAGGCCACCAACCGGGTGATCGTCGCGTCCTTCGCGAGCCACGTGCACCGCATCCAGCAGATCGTCGACGTCGCGGAGCGCTACAACCGGCGCGTGGCGTTCGTCGGCCGGTCGATGGTCCGCAACATGCAGATCGCGCAGGATCTGGGCTATCTCAACGTGCCCGACGGCCTCGAGGTCGACATCGACACCGCCGCGAGCCTGCCCGACGGCCGGGTCGTGCTGGTCTCCACCGGTTCGCAGGGCGAGCCGCTCTCGGCGCTGTCCCGGATGGCGCGCGGCGAGCACCGGCAGATCAACATCCGGGCCGACGACCTCGTCGTCCTCGCGTCGTCGCTGATCCCCGGCAACGAGAACTCCGTGTTCGCGGTCGTCAACGGTCTGGCCAAGCGCGGCGCGAAGGTCGTCACCCAGCAGAACGCGAAGGTGCACGTCTCCGGTCACGCGTCGGCCGGCGAGCTGCTGTACCTCTACAACGCGGTGCGACCCACCAACGCGATGCCCGTCCACGGCGAGTGGCGCCACCTGCGGGCGAACGCCGCCCTGGCCGAGGCCACGGGTGTTCCCCGCGAGCGGATCGTGCTCGCGGAGGACGGTGTGGTCGTCGACATGGTCGACGGACTCGCCGAGATCGTCGGGCGCGTCCCGGTCGGTCACGTCTACGTCGACGGCCTGTCGGTGGGCGACGTGGGCGAGTCCACGCTGTCGGATCGTCTCGTCCTCGGCGAGGGTGGGTTCATCTCGATCTCCGTCGCGGTCGACGCCGCCACCGGCCGTGCGGTGAGCACCCCGGAAGTCTCCGGTCGCGGTTTCTCCGACGACCCGGGCGCACTCAACGAGGCGGCACAGCTCGTCGACAAGGCGCTCAACGAACTCGCTGCAGAAGGCGTCACGGAGACCCATCGAATCGCCCAGGGCATCCGTCGCGTCGTTGGCCGCTGGGTCGCCGAGACCTATCGTCGTCGCCCGATGATCGTGCCCACGGTGATCCCGGTCTCCTGAGTGCGGTGCGCGCGGTCCCGCCGAACACGCGGGTTCGCGCGATGGGCGAGGGCAGGAGTGATCGCTAGAGTGGCGGAATGAGCCTCGCCCGAAGCGAACGACATGCCCTCGTCCGCACGATGTCCGAGGTCGGGCCCGACGCGCCGACGCTCTGCGGCGACTGGACGGTCCGGGATCTCGCCGCGCACCTGCTCGTCCGCGAGCGCCGGGTGGACGCGATGCCCGGCATCGTCGTCCCGGCCCTGGCCGATCACACGGAGAAGGTGCGACGCTCCGCCACCGACCGGCAGTGGGCACACCTGCTCGCCGACGTCGATTCCGGCCCGCCGAAGTGGTCGCCGATGTTCCTGTTCGACGCCGTCGCCAACGCGGCGGAGATGTTCGTGCACCACGAGGACGTGCGCCGCGCGCAGCCCGGATGGGAGCCGCGGACGCTGTCGGCGGACGACCAGGACCAGCTCTGGCGCATCGCGCGGATGATCGGACGCAACAGCTACGGCGGATGCGACGTCACGGTGGTCTTCGAGCGGTCCGGTTCCGGCGAGCGGGTCACCCTGCGCAAGCGCGGTCCGCGCACCGTCGTGCTGCGCGGCGAACCGGCCGAACTCGTGCTGCACGCCTTCGGCCGCGACCAGGTGCGGCTCGAGATCGAGGGTGACGAGTCGGCGGTCACCGAACTGGCGGGGTCGAAACGCGGACTGTGAGCGCTCGCCCGGGACGGCGTGTGACCAGTGCCGCCGCCCGGTACCCGTGTTGCTGATGGTTCATGAGAGGTCCGTGCGGCTACCCTGGCGGATATGGCAGGAAAGTCGTCGGGCAGCCGCGGAACGTCGTCTACGACCTCTCGGTCGCGGGCGGGGGCGCGGGGTTCGGGCGGCAGCACCTCCCGTGCTCGCAGCGCGGGTGCCTCCACCTCGAAGACCGGATCGACCGCGAAGTCGAAGGCGTCCGGATCGACCCGGTCCACCCCCGCACGCAAGCCGCGCGCCGCGGCCTCGACCGCGAACCGTCGCAGCGGTGGCACCGCACGTCGCACTCCGGCCGCGAGCCGCCGCCCCGCGCCCGCCCGTCCCCGGCGCAGTTCCGGGGGGATCCTCACCGCTGTCGGCCGCACCGTCGGCGCCGGCTGGATGATCACGGCCCGCGCCCTCGGTGCCACGACCCGGACGATGGGTCGCGCCACCGAGATCGAGTCCGGACACCGCCGCGACGGCATCGCGCTCGGACTGATCTCCATCGGCGTGATCATCGCCGGCACGGTGTGGTTCGGCGTCGGCGGCCCGGTGGGGGAGTGGGTCGAGACGGCCGTCCGCGCCGTCACCGGCGGTGCGAGCGCGGTCCTTCCGCTCGTCGCGGTCGGCGTCGCGGTGACGCTCATGCGCACCGAACCGCATCCCGAGATCCGTCCCCGGCTCGTCGTCGGCGGACTGCTCGTCGGTCTGCCCGCGCTGGGTCTGTGGCACATCGCCTCCGGTTCGCCCACCGACGCGGAGGGCCGCTCGGAAGGGGCCGGTTTCGTCGGTGCCGCCGTGGGCGGACCGCTCACCTCCGGACTCACCGTGTGGCTGTCCGTGCCGCTGATGCTCCTCGCGGCGGGCTTCGGGATCCTGCTGCTCACCGGCACCACGGTGCGGGAGCTGCCCGAACTGTTCCGCGACTACTTCGGCCTCGGCTACCGCGCCGACGACGAGTACGGCGACTACGACGACCACTACGACGACGATTACGGCTACGACGAGCCGCCGATGTTCGACGCCGACGGCTACCCGATCGACGAGCCGCCCGCGCCCAAGCGGTCCCGTCGCCGGCGTACCCCGGTGGAGAACTACCCGCCCGACGAGTTCGACGGCGACGCGAAGACCGAGGTGCTCCCGCTGTGGGACGACCGCGCACCCGAACCGGAGGCGCCCGCCTCGCCGCCGGCCACGCTGGAGATGCCCTCGGTCGCCGAGACCGCGGCCGCAGCACCGGCCCCCGCTCCCGCCCGTAAGAAGCCGAAGGCCGCCCCGGTACCCGAGGTCGTCGACCAGACCTCCGAACCGGAACCGGCCGAGACGTTCGTGCGCGACCGCGAGATCGAGGGCGACTACACGCTGCCCTCACTGGAGTTGCTCACCAAGGGCGACCCGCCCAAGACGCGGTCGGCCGCGAACGACCAGATGATCGAGGCGATCACCGAGGTTCTCGAACAGTTCAAGATCGACGCCGCGGTCACCGGCTTCACCCGTGGCCCGACCGTCACCCGCTACGAGGTCGAACTCGGCCCCGGCGTCAAGGTCGAGAAGATCACCGCGCTCGCCCGCAACATCGCGTACGCGGTGGCCACCGACAACGTCCGGTTGCTCGCACCGATCCCGGGCAAGTCCGCCGTCGGCATCGAGGTCCCCAACACCGACCGCGAACTCGTGCGGCTGTCGGACGTGCTCGCGGCGCCGTCGACCCGGCGCGACCACCACCCCCTCGTCATCGGTCTCGGTAAGGACATCGAGGGCGACTTCGTCTCCGCCAACCTCGCGAAGATGCCGCACCTGCTGGTCGCCGGTTCGACCGGTTCCGGTAAGTCGAGCTTCGTCAATTCGATGCTCGTGTCACTGCTCATCCGCGCGACGCCCGACGAGGTGCGGATGATCCTCATCGACCCGAAGATGGTCGAGCTGACGCCCTACGAGGGCATCCCGCACCTGATCACCCCGATCATCACGCAGCCGAAGAAGGCCGCGGCGGCGCTGGCCTGGCTCGTCGAGGAGATGGAGCAGCGCTACCAGGACATGCAGGCCAACCGCGTGCGCCACATCGACGACTTCAACGCGAAGGTGAAGTCGGGGGAGATCACCGCACCGCTCGGCAGTGAGCGCGTGTACCGGCCGTATCCGTACATCCTCGCCATCGTCGACGAGCTCGCCGACCTGATGATGACGGCCCCACGCGACGTCGAGGATGCGATCGTCCGCATCACCCAGAAGGCCCGCGCCGCCGGCATCCATCTCGTGCTCGCCACCCAGCGACCCTCGGTGGACGTCGTCACGGGTCTCATCAAGACGAACGTGCCCTCGCGACTCGCGTTCGCGACGAGTTCGCTCACCGACTCGCGCGTCATCCTCGACCAGCCCGGTGCCGAGAAGCTCATCGGTATGGGCGACGGACTGTTCCTGCCGATGGGGGCGGGCAAGCCGATCCGCCTGCAGGGTGCGTTCATCACCGACGAGGAGATCGCAGGGGTCGTCGACTTCGCCAAGAATCAGGCCGAACCCGAGTACAACGAGGGAGTCACCGCTCCGAAGGCCGGCGACAAGAAGGACGTCGATCCCGACATCGGCGATGACCTCGACGTCTTCCTGCAGGCCGTCGAACTCGTCGTCACGAGCCAGTTCGGTTCGACGTCGATGCTGCAGCGCAAGCTGCGCGTCGGATTCGCCAAGGCCGGTCGCCTGATGGACCTGATGGAGACCCGCGGTGTGGTCGGGCCGAGCGAGGGCAGCAAGGCCCGCGAGGTGCTGGTCAAGCCCGAGGAGCTCGACGGCCTGCTGTACTCGATCCGTGGCGGTGGAGATCCGGCAGAGGCCCCGGCTGCAGAGCAGTGAGACATGCCCTCTCGACGGGCCGTCCCTGCTGCCTCCGGCGGGAAGCGACGATGTGTGGCACAATCGTGGAAGCTGTGGAGGGGAGTATCCCCAGATCCGCGGCGGTCTCGTCAACACGTGCGGCGCCGATGCCGTCCCGGGGCCGTCGGTCCGGCGATAGTCCGGGCGGGAGAGACCTCCGGCAGGTACGCATACCTACCGGAAGGCCTATGGGTCCATGCACGTAAACCTGACCACCTGGTTGATCACGATCGCCGTCATCATCGGGTTGTTCGTCTTCGACTTCTTCGCCCACGTCCGCAAGCCGCACGCGCCCACACTGCGCGAATCCGGTTTCTGGTCGGCCGTCTTCATCGCCATCGCGATCCTCTTCGGCGTGATCGTCTTCGCGGTCTGGGGACCGACCTACGGCGGCGAGTACTTCGCCGGCTACATCACCGAGAAGGCGCTGTCGGTCGACAACCTCTTCGTCTTCGTCATCATCATGGCCACCTTCGCGGTGCCCCGTGAGTACCAGCAGAAGGTCCTCACCATCGGCATCGTGCTGGCGCTGGTCATGCGCGGTGCCTTCATCGCGGTCGGTGCCGCGGCGATCAACGCCTACAGCTGGGTGTTCTACCTGTTCGGCTTCTTCCTCATCTACACGGCCGTCAAGCTCATCCGCGACCACGGTGAGGACCCGCAGGCCATCTCGGAGAACCGGATGGTCAAGCTGGCCCGGAAGTTCCTGCCGGTGCACGACGAGTACGACGGCGACCGCCTCATCACTCGCATCGACGGCAAGAAGCTCGTCACGCCGATGCTGCTCGCGCTTGTCGCCATCGGCTTCACCGACATCCTCTTCGCGCTCGACTCGATCCCCGCGATCTACGGTCTGACCAACGAGCCGTATCTGGTGTTCACCGCGAACGCCTTCGCCCTGATGGGCCTGCGACAGCTGTTCTTCCTCATCGGCGGTCTGCTCGAGCGGTTGGTCTACCTGTCCTACGGACTGTCGATCATCCTCGCGTTCATCGGCGTGAAGCTGGTGCTCCATGCCTTGCACGAGAACACGCTCGGCTGGATCAACGGCGGCGAGCACGTTGCCGTCCCGGAGATCTCCACCGGCGTGTCCCTGGTCGTGATCATCGGAGTGCTGGCCGTGACGACGGTGGCCAGCCTGCTCAGGACGCGCGGCGAGAAGGAATCCGTCAGGAGTTGAACACGCCCATCACCGGGTTCCACCCGGTGATGCGCACGGCGTCGACGAGGTCGCGCTGCGCGAACGGGTCCTGGCCCATCAGTTCGCGCGCCGCGGCCTCGTCGGCCACGTCGACGAGGATGAGCGCACCCGAACCGTCCGTCCACGGGCCGGTCGCCCGCACGATGCCCTGATCCACGAGGTCGCCGAGCCATGCTCGGTGCTTCGGGCGGTGCTCGTCGCGCGCCGAGGCGGTCGCATCCGAATAGGTGTACTCGACGGCGAACAGGGCCATACGGGTCTCGCTTTCGTGGTCTCGATCAGAGGGTGAGGAGCATCCGGGTGTTCCCGAGCGTGTTCGGTTTCACATAGCTCAGGTCCAGGAACTCCGCGACGCCCGTATCGTACGACCGGCACATCTCCGCATAGACCTCGGCCGTCACCGGAGTCCCCTGGATCTCCGCGAAACCGTGCCGCGCAAAGAATTCCACCTCGAAGGTGAGCACGAACAGTCGTTCCAGCTCGAGCTCGCGGGCGACCTCGATGAGGCGCGCGACGATCAGGTGACCGGCGCCGTGGCCCTTGACGGACGGGTCGACGGCCACGGTGCGCACCTCGCCGAGATCCGACCACAGCACGTGCAGGGCCCCGCACCCGACGACCTGTCCGCCGAGTTCGGCCACCCAGAACTCCTGGACGGCCTCGTACAGGGTCACGAGATTCTTCTCGAGCAGGATCCTGCCCGCGTAGATGTCGATGAGCCGCTTGATCTCGGGCACGTCGGAGGTTCGGGCGCGCCGTACGACCATTCGATCGTTCGAGTCGTGGTTCGTCGGCGGTGTCGTCATGCGGTGAACAGTAGCGCGTGCGGCTACCGATATTGTGGGGCACATGAGCACGCCCCGCCAGCATGTCACCGCGTCGGGCGGGAGCGGCGCCGCACCGGGACCGCACGCCGGGAGCCCGCACGATCCGGTGCCGTTGTGGAACATCGCCAACATCCTGACGGTGGGCCGGATCGCGTTGGTACCGGTCTTCCTGGTGCTGCTCTTCGTCGGCGACGGGCACGACACCGCGTGGAGGCTCGCGGCGACCGGAGTCTTCGCGATCGCCGCCATCACCGACCGGATCGACGGTCAACTCGCGCGAAAGCACGGTCTCGTCACCGATTTCGGCAAACTCGCCGATCCCATCGCCGACAAGGCCCTCATCGGTGCCGCGCTCGTCGGGCTGTCGCTGCTCGGCGACCTGTCGTGGTGGGTCACCGGCATCATCGCGGCTCGGGAGCTGGGTATCACTGCCCTGCGGTTCGCTGTGCTCCGGCACGCCGTGATCCCGGCGAGTCGCGGCGGCAAGCTCAAGACCCTGGTGCAGACGCTCGCCATCGGTGTCTACCTGATGCCGCTGCCCGAATCGGTGGAACCGGTGGCGATCGGCCTGATGATCCTGGCGGTCGCACTGACGGTGGTGACGGGACTCGACTATGTGGTCCAGGCGATCCGGCTGCGTACCGGGGTGCGCCGGAGCGAGAGCGAGACCGCCCGTGCGGGGGACATTTCGGGGGCGGACGTCTCGGGGGATGCCGCCGCCCGGGACACACCGGGCGACGGCCGCACGGTGGGTGAGGACGCCCGGTAACCACGGGACGGGACGCGCGGGATCCGGCTCGGTGCGGTCGACACCGCTGTGTCGGGACTACTCGGACGTCTGCAACCGCCGTCGGCGTTGTAATGTCTGGACACCGCGGTATCGAGGTCCGATCGATCTGCGGGAACCTCGCAGCGTCGTCGTGCGTTGACGAGGTGTCGGCACGACGGACGAAGGAGGATGGGATGGCGCTGTTGTTGCGTGAGGCACTCGGTGACAGCCTTCGGCGCACCCGTGTTTCGCAGAGCCGCACCCTGCGCGAAGTCTCCAGCAGCGCCCGGGTCAGCCTCGGCTATCTCTCGGAGATCGAGCGCGGCAGGAAGGAGGCCTCGAGCGAACTGCTCGCGGCCATCTGCGATGCACTGGAGGTCCCGCTGTCCGACGTGCTGTTCGACGTGAGCGGTCTGCTGGCGGACGGCCTCGACCGTCGCACGGACATGGAGACCACCGCAGCCGACACGGCACCGGCCGAGCGGTCCGACGACGGCGCCACCGCCGAGCCCGGTTTGCTCGCGCAGGAGCCGCGCATGGTGATCCCTGCACCCGCCGCACAGGCGCTGGCAGCCGCCTAACATGGATCACGAACCGTGCCGGCCTCGCCGGATACGGTCGTAAGCGACATCGACCGGGGCGTGATGCGTGCACGGACCCGGCCGGGGCAGGTGGGTCGTCGGGGGTAGCAGCGGACCGGCGATCTTCGAACCGGGGCGCGAGGGCCGCGTACCGGGTCGCGTTCGGCGCGGCGTACCAGATGGAGGCAGGATCACACCCATGGCTAATCCTTTCGTCAAGGGCTGGAAGTACCTGATGGCGCTTTTCAACTCGAAGATCGATGAGAAGGCCGATCCGAAGGTCCAGATTCAGCAGGCGATCGAGGACGCGCAGCGTCAGCATCAGGCACTCTCGCAGCAGGCGGCCTCCGTCATCGGTAACCAGCGTCAGCTCGAGATGAAGCTCAACCGTCAGCTGGACGAGGTCGAGAAGCTCAACGCGAGTGCTCGCCAGGCCGTCATGATGGCCGACCAGGCCACGGCGGCGGGCGATACCGAGAAGGCGATCCAGTACACGAACGCGGCCGAGGCCTTCGCGGCACAGCTCGTCACCGCCGAGCAGTCCGTCGAGGACCTCAAGGTGCTGCACGACCAGTCGCTCCAGGCCGCCGCGCAGGCCAAGAAGGCCGTCGAGCAGAACGCCATGGCGCTGCAGCAGAAGGTCGCCGAGCGCACGAAGCTGCTCAGCCAGCTCGAGCAGGCCAAGATGCAGGAGCGCGTGAGCGAGTCGCTGCGTTCGATGGATTCGACCCTCGCAGCTCCGGGCACCACTCCGAGCCTCGACGCCGTCCGCGAGAAGATCGAGCGTCGCTACGCCAACGCTCTCGGTTCGGCCGAGCTCGCCCAGAACTCGGTGCAGGGCCGCATGCTCGAGGTGCAGCAGGCCACCGTCCAGATGGCCGGTCACAGCCGACTCGAGCAGATCCGGGCGTCGATGAAGGGCGAGGCGCTTCCGGGCACTCCCGCCAACCCTGCCGTCGACACGCGCAAAGAGCCCCCGAACGCTGCCGGTACCACCGGCCGCTGATCCGCACGCCTCGGAACTGATCCGCCGTGAACGCCTCCGGAGACGACCGGACCGGGAACATCCCTGGTTCGGTCGTCTCTGCGTTCCGCGACGCCACCGACAACGCGATGGAGGCCGCGCGCCGCTGGCGCGATCCGGCCGCCCGCTTGCGGCGTAAGAAACGTCGCGCGCGTCGGCGTGCCAGTTTCTTCGGTGCCGGCTCTGGCACCACGGCGATCGGCACCGCGACCCTGGCCGTCGCGTCGGCTCCCGAATGGACGCTCGTCGCGGCCGGGGGAGCGACGGCGGCTCTCGCAGTGCCCGCCGTCCTCGCCGTCCGTACGTTCCGTCGCCTCGATGCGGTGCCGCTGCCCCCACCGCCGCCGCGCCGCCGGCCGCTGCCACCGGCCGGTTCGGTCGCCCGCGCCCCGATGGAACGCCTCGCGGCGAACGAGCAGAGCCTGCGGCGCCTGCTCGGTGTGCTCGTGCGGTCGAACTCCGTGGCCCCCGACGACCTCACCGAGATCGACGACGCGGCCCGCGCAGCCGCATCCGCACTCGATGCCGTCGTCGAGGACGTCGTAGCCCTCGAATCCGCCGCGCAGGGCAGTGCGGCCGCCAAGACCCACCTGTCCGCTGCCATCGTCGACGCGGGCGAGCGTCTCGGGACGGGTGTCGACCAGTTCGAGGAACTCGTCGCCGCTGCAGCACGCCTCGCCGCGACCGCCGAGGGCAACCGGTCGCTGGCGATGCTCGACCAGCGACGCGCCGAACTGATCGCCACGTCCGACAAGCTCGAGAGCTGGGCGCAGTCCTGGCGCGAGTTGGGGCAGATCGAGCAGCGTTACCGCCCCTGAGGGGCGGAACACCTCCGTCATCGACACCGCGGGCCGAACACGTCGGTCGTCGACACCTCTCAGTCGTCGACACCGCGAGCGGCGAGGGCCTCGCCCATCGCCTCCGCGGTGCGCAGGGCTCCCACCACCACCGGAACCACGAGGGCCCGCAACGAGAATCCGAGACCACGCGCCTTGCGTGCCTCGGTCACGCGGGTTACCACGGTGCCGATCAGCGGGATCGCGCGGACGGTCATCACCAGCACGAGTCCCACCCGGTCGGGATCGACCCCGACGCGCGCGAGGGGACGGGCCGCCCGCACGATCGCGTCGAGCATGTCGGTGGTCCGCGTCGTGAGGGTCACCAGGGCGGCCAGGGCAACCGCCACGAGCAGCGACCCGCAGATCACCACCGCCCGTTCCCACCCCGCGACGAGGACCTGGAACGCTGCGATGATCGCCAGCATCCACACCAGCGGCCGCAATTGCACAGCGGCCAGACGCGGAGGTATGCGCGCGGCCGCGTACGCGAGCACGGCCAACGCCAGGGCGGGCAGCACCTGCCAGGGCTGCCGGATCCACAGGGTCAGGGCGAGGATCAGTGCTGCGACCGCGAGCAGCTTCGCTCCCGCCGGAAGCCGATGCAGGACGGAGCGTCCGGGATGGTAGAGGCCGAAAGTGTTCACCCGATCAGATTCCGGTAGAACGCGAGCGCGGACGCCGGTTCGTCGTCGGCGACGACCCGCCCCGAGTCGACCACCAGCACACGATCGAAGTCCGCGAGGAGTTCGAGATTGTGGGTCACCGCGATCACCTGCTGCGGCAGGCTCGCGAAGGTGCGCGCGATGAGCTTCGTGTTGCGCAGGTCGAGCAGGGTCGTCGGTTCGTCCGCGACGAGCACCGCCGGGTCGGTCACCATGATCGCGGCGAGCGCGAGCAACTGCTTCTGGCCGCCCGAGAGCAGGTGGCTGGGGTGGTCGTGATGCCCCGTGAGCCCGAAGTCGGCGAGGACCTGCCGTACCCGGGCCTCGCGTTCCTCCTTGCCGAGTCCGCTGCGTCGGAGCGAGAAGGCGACGTCCTCGGCGACCGTCGGCATGATGATCTGATGGTCCGGGTCGGTGAAGACGAATCCGACCTTCTTGCGGACCTCCCGGCCCTTGCGCGCCGTGTCGAGGCCGTCGACGGTCACCGAACCGGACGACGGGACGAGCAGGCCGTTGATCATGCGCGCCATCGTCGACTTGCCGCTGCCGTTCGCGCCGACGATGCCGACGCGTCGTTCGGTGAGGACCACGTCGACCCCGTCGAGGACGGTGCGGTGGCCGTAGGCGTGCCGCACCTCCCGGAATCGGATCTCGCTCATCGACGGTCGGGCGGCGGCGTCAGTGCGCGGGATCCGCAGCGGGGCGGGGCGCGATGCGCGGTGCCGCCAGTGCGGGGTAGGCGCGGTGCACCTGGGCGGCGACCGCTGCGGCGACGACCGCCTTGGCGAGATCGCCCGGCAGGAAGGTGACGTTGGCAGCGGCGGCGGCCCACACCGTGAGATCCGTGCGCAGGACCATGCCCGCGATACCGAAGGCGTAGAGAACGACGATGCCACCGAGGACGTTGACGGCCACACCGGGCAACGTGCGGTATCGCGGCAGCATCTTCATGCTCAGCCAGCCGATCACGGCGACGGCAGGAACCCAGCCGATGAGGAAGCCCACCGTGGGACCGGCCAGCGAGGTGAGGGTCGTGCGCCCGCCGGCGAGTACGGGCAGCGCCAGTCCCAGCACGATCACGGTGAGCACCGACAGGACACCCTTGCGTGCGCCGAGCAGTGCACCCGCGAGCATCACGCCGAGGGTCTGCAACGTGATGGGCACGCCGGACGATCCGATGCTGATCTGACCGGGCAGTCCCAGGGCGATGATCAGGGCGGCGAAGACGGCGATCTGCGCGAGGTCGCGCGCGGGGATACGGCGGGACGTGGACACGATTACTCAGCCTTCCGGTATGGACGGTGAACCCGTAGAGCCTAAGCCGTACCGGCGTGCCGCGGGTCACCGACCCACCTCCGGGTGCCCGTGGGCCACACCCGGGGTGCGTCTCCGGGTGTCCCCTGATCTTTCCCTGATATCTGCGCTGACCTGCTGTTTTTCTCCACTCGAGCTGCAAGGATCGAGGCGTACCGAGCAAACGGAGTCCGGCACGGAAGAGGTCGGCATCGAGGGTGGGAGTACCCAATGTTCTGGAAGATCGTAGGAATCGTCGCGGTGGTGTGGGTCGGTCTCGCCGTCCTCGGCGCCCTGCTCGACAACCTGTTCGGCTTTCTCGTACTCGGCGCCGTGATCTTCGGCGGATACCTGCTGTACAAGGCAGTATCGGGAGGTGACAAGCACGACCTGACACGTCTGTAGGACGAAGGGGGCAGCTGTGGAGGCGGTACCGGAGGACTGGCAGGACGGACTCGTGATCGCCGCGCACCCCGACGACATCGAATACGGTGCCGCCGCGGCCGTGGCCCGATGGACCCGGCAGGGCAAACAGGTGCGCTACGTCCTCGCGACGAGCGGGGAGGCCGGGATCGCCGGGCTCGACCCCGAGGAGTGCGGCCCGCTGCGGGAGGCGGAGGAACGCGAATCCGCGCGGATCGTCGGCGTGGACTCGGTGGAGTTCCTCGGCCACCGCGACGGGCACATCGTCGCCGGCCTCGATCTGCGACGCGACATCGCGGCGAGCATCCGCAGACACCGACCCGAGATGGTGGTGACCGGGAACTTCGGGCTCACCTGGTTCCCCGGCATCCTCAACAGCGCGGACCACCGTGCGGTCGGGCTGGCCGTGCTCGATGCCGTTGCCGACGCTGCCAACGAGTGGATCTTCCCGGAACTCGCGGAGGCCGGTCTCGAAGCCTGGCCCGGGGTGCGGTGGGTGGCGGTCAATACGACGTCTCCGACCCACGGGGTGGACGTCACCGACACCGTCGAGGTGGCGGTCGAGTCGCTCTCGGCGCACCGCCGCTATCTCGAGGCCCTCGACGACAGGAGCGCCGAGGAGCAGGCCCGCGAGCAGGTGGAGCGATCGTCCGCACCGCTGCCGGGCTTTCCGGCCGCTCGGGTCGCCGGATTCGAGCTGTACACCTTCGCGGGATAGGGGACGTCCCACGACGGTGTTGTGACATCTGTCCCGCGTGCGCGGGAGGCCCGATCCCGCGTGCGCGGGATGTGGCAGGCTGTGCGCGTGCGAGTGGCGGTGGTGGCCGGGCCCGATGCGGGTCATGCGATTCCGGCGATCGCGTTGTCGCTGCGGCTCGCGGATGCCGGGCACGACGCGGTCGTCCTCACGGGCGAACGATGGCTCGGCCTCGAGCTGCCCGGTGTGACGTTCGCAGAATTGAAGGGGCTCGCACCCCGGCTCGGGGACGACGACGGCGACGCGGGGGCGAAGATCCACGCCCGTGCCGCCCACATCGCGAACGAGATGCTCCCGGATCTCGGAGCCCTGCTACCCGACCTCGTCGTGGCGGACGTGCTCACCGCCGGCGGAGGGATGGCCGCCGAGCGACTGGGGATCCCGTGGGTCGAGCTCTCGCCGCATCCGTTGTACCTGCCCTCGCGCGGGCTTCCACCGATCGGGAGCGGTCTCGATGTGGGCACGGGTGTGCGGGGCCGGTTGAGGGACGCCGCGTTGCGTGCGATGACCGCGAGATCGCTGCGGCAGGGGGAGCGCGAGCGTTCTGCCGCACGTGTCGGAATCGGTCTGCCGGCGCGCGATCCCGGGCCCCGGGCCCGGCTGATCGCCACCCTGCCGGCACTCGAGGTGCCCCGTCCCGACTGGCCCGGGCACGCGCATGTCGTCGGTCCACTGCTGTGGGAACCCACCGCGGAGATCCTCGATCCGCCGCCGGGTGACGGACCTGTCGTGATGGTCGCGCCGTCGACCGCGGTCACCGGCGTGACCGGGATGGTCGAGACGGTCTGCGACGCACTCGACGGGGCCGGGATGCGGGTCGCCGCGACGATGCTCGACCCCCCGCAGCAGTCGCTCCCGAGCTGGGCCGTCTCGGGTCGCGGCCGGCAGGACGTCCTGCTCCGGCAGGCCGATGTCGTCGTGTGCGGGGGTGGGCACGGGATGCTCGCCAAGACGCTGAGTGCGGGGGTTCCGGCGGTGATCGTGCCCGGGGGTGGCGACCAGTGGGAGCTGGCGAACCGCGCCGCACGGCAGGGGAGTGCGGTGGTGGTGCGTCCGCTCGACGCGGCTGCGGTCCGCTCCGCGATCGACACCGTGCTGTCGTCCCCGGACTTCGCCGCAGCGGCTCGTGCGGCCGCCGACGGTGCCGGCGACGTGGAGGATCCGGTCGCGGTGTGCGAGGCCGCAGCGGACTGACTGTCGCGGCGCAGCACGCGCGACTACCGTGGTCGGGGTGCGGTTGACGGAGTTCTACGAGGTGGTCCGGGACGAGTTCGGACAGATGCACGGCGATGCCCTGCTGCGCGATCACGTGCTGCTCTCGCTCGGTGGACGGACGGCGGCCGAGGCGATCGAGGCGGGACAGGAGCCCCGGGAGGTGTGGCGCGCGCTCTGCGACGAGTTCGACGTCCCGCCCGTACGGCGGTAGTCACGGGACCGGCCGGGAGTGTCACGCGCCGAATCGATTTTCTGTCCGACGGGGATGCGACCATTCTTCGCGTACACGAAGCGACCGGCTTTCGAACACGTGTTCGGCTATGCTGGGAACGCCGGGTGGGTTGTCCACAGGTGGTGATTCCATCCACAGATACGGCGTTTCCGCGGTCGCGACAGCGAACTTGTCGGTGCCGGGTTCTAACGTCGTCGACAACAAGGACGAGATTCTATTAAGGGGACCAAGATGGCAGCACAGGCTCACGACCGCGAGAAGGCGCTCGAGCTCGCCCTCGCGCAGATCGACAAGAGCTTCGGTAAGGGCTCGGTGATGCGCCTGGGCGAGGACGTCCGTCCGCCCATCGCAGTCATTCCCACCGGGTCGATCGCACTCGACGTGGCTCTCGGTATCGGCGGCCTGCCGCGCGGGCGCGTCATCGAGATCTACGGCCCGGAATCCTCGGGTAAGACGACGGTGGCCCTCCACGCCGTCGCCAACGCGCAGGCCGCCGGCGGCATCGCGGCGTTCATCGACGCCGAGCACGCCCTCGATCCGGACTACGCGCGCAAGCTCGGTGTCGACACCGACGCCCTGCTCGTGTCCCAGCCCGACACCGGTGAGCAGGCCCTCGAGATCGCCGACATGCTCATCCGCTCGGGTGCGCTCGACATCATCGTCATCGACTCGGTCGCGGCGCTCGTGCCCCGCGCCGAGATCGAAGGCGAGATGGGCGACAGCCACGTCGGTCTCCAGGCCCGCCTGATGAGCCAGGCACTGCGCAAGATGACCGGTGCGCTCAACAACTCCGGCACCACCGCGATCTTCATCAACCAGCTGCGCGAGAAGATCGGCGTGATGTTCGGCTCGCCCGAGACCACCACGGGCGGTAAGGCGCTGAAGTTCTACGCCTCCGTGCGTCTGGACGTGCGCCGGATCGAGACGCTCAAGGACGGCGGCGACGCGGTGGGCAACCGCACCCGCGTGAAGGTCGTCAAGAACAAGGTCTCGCCTCCGTTCAAGCAGGCCGAGTTCGACATCCTGTACGGCCAGGGCATCTCGAAGGAGGGCTCGCTCATCGACATGGGTGTCGATCAGGGCTTCATCCGTAAGTCCGGCTCCTGGTACACCTACGAGGGCGACCAGCTGGGGCAGGGCAAGGAGAACGCCCGCAAGTTCCTGCTCGAGAACACCGATGTGCGCGACGAGATCGAGAAGAAGATCAAGGAGAAGCTCGGCATCGGTGCCGTTCTCACCGATCCGAGTGATGTCGAGGAGCCGGTCGACTTCTAGTCACCGCCCAGACCGCACGGGGCACGGACGCACGTCGTCCGTGCCCCGTGGCGTATCTGCACCCGGCCGCGCTGTCGGTGGGTCCGGCTACTGTGCGCGTCATGGACGACCCCGAGGAACGACGGCCCGACGCACGGCGCGAACGACGCGGACGGCGGCGCTCGGCTCGCACCGAGCAGGAACTGCCCGGCGGTGGCACCGAAGCGCAGGCCAAGGACGTCTGTCTCCGTCTGCTGACCGATCGGGCACGCAGCCGATCCGAGCTCGCGACGAAGCTCGAGCAGAAGGGATTCGCACCCGACGTCGCCGAACGTGCCCTCGACCGTCTCACCGAGGTCGGGTTGATCGACGACGCGGATTTCGCCAACCAGTGGGCACGTTCACGGCATCTGCACGCGGGGAAGGGTAGGCGCGCAATCGCACTCGAACTGCGCCGCAAGGGAATCGACGCCGACGACGCGGCGGCTGCCCTCGAACAGATCGACACCGCCGACGAACGGGAACGAGCGGTCGAACTGGTCCGCAAGAAGCTCCGCACCCAGCCGCCGCTGCCCACCGAAGGGGATCGGCGCGAGATCGCGGCCGAACGCGACAAGTTGGTACGGCGACTGGTCGGAATGCTGGCCCGGCGCGGTTACGCGCAGGGGATGGCGTTCGACGTCGTGCGGGAGGAACTCGCGACCTTCGGTGCCGACGCGAGCGACCTCCCGCACGACTGAAACATTACGTCCGGACCTCGACGGTCGGGCGCACTACTTGCGTCCCTCCCCGGTCATGTCCAGGCCGGGCACCGACATCGTGGGCATCGTCTGCGGCTCCTCGGCCGGCACGGCACCCTTCTTGCGTTTTCCGGATCGCAGGCGCTTCTCGAGCCAGATCGCGAACTGCGTCAGCGCGCTGTTGAGGATGATCATGATCGCCGCGACCACCAGCAGCGACGGCAGGTAGTTCTGGAAGAACGCGCCGAGCTGCTGTCCGGAACGCACCACTTCGACATAGCCGATGAGGTAGCCGAGCGCGGAGTCCTTGAGCGCGATCACCATCTGCGACACGATCGCCGGGAGCATGACCGTCACGGCCTGCGGCAGCAGGATCAGCCGCATGAGCTGGTTCTTCCGCATGCCGATGGCGTAGGCGGCCTCGCTCTGGCCGCGCGGGAGCGACCTGATGCCCGCTCGCACGATCTCCGCGATGACCGATCCGTTGTACAGGGTCAGGCCGGTGATGACCGCAGCGAGCGCGAGGTACTCGGACTTGAAGACTCGGTACTCGGCGAACACCTGGTAGGCGAAGATCATCAGGATCAGCACCGGGACAGCGCGGAACAACTCGACGATCGTGCCGGCGATCCCGCGGACCCATCGGTGATCGGACAGACGGGCGATGCCGAGCACCGTGCCGAGGACCAGTGCCAGCACGATCGACGCGACGGCCGCGATGATCGTGCCGCGGATGCCGGGCAGCAGATAGGTGGTCCAGCTGGACGATTCGACGAACGGCTCCCACTTGGCGGCCGTCAGCTGTCCGTTGGCGTCGAGCGCGCGGTAGACGATCCAGCCGACGAGGACGAGGAGCGCGACCACGACCACCGACAGGATCCGGTAGAGCGCCTTGGCGCGGGGCCCGGGTGCGTCGTAGAGAACGGTTCCGTGTGCACTCATCGGGCGACCTCGTATCGCTTGCTGAGCCGGCCGAAGAGCAGGCCGGTGGGAAGGGTGAGGATGACGAACCCGAGCGCGAAGATGCCACCGACGACGAAGATGGCCGCTTCGTTCTCGATCATCGTCTTCATCAGCAGCGAGGCCTCGGACACGCCGATGACGGAGGCGATCGTCGAGTTCTTGGTCAACGCGATGAGCACCGAACCGAGCGGGGCGATGACCGCGCGGAACGCCTGGGGGAGGACGATCAGGCGCAGATTCTGGCTGAAGGTCAGACCCAGCGAGCGGCCGGCCTCCGACTGTCCGAGCGAGACCGTGTTGATGCCCGAGCGGAGCGACTCACACACGAAGGCCGCCGTGTAGACGCTCAGGCCGAGCACGGCGAGCCGGAAGTTGTTGTCCACCAGGAAGGTCGGCGACGACTCGGATGCCAGCTTGATGCCGAGCGTCTGGGACAGACCGAACAGGCAGAAGATGATGATCAGGGTCAGCGGGGTGTTACGGAAGATCGTCACGTAGGCGGCGCCGACGGCACGCGCCACGGGGATGGGAGACACGCGCATCGCAGCAAGGATCGTTCCGAGGATCAGAGCGCCGATCGCCGAGATGACGGTCAACTGGATCGTGGTCCAGAACGCGTCGAGTAGCTGACTGCTGTACTTGCTCAACAGATCCACAGGTCACTCCGGGATCGAGGGGACGGGGTGGGTGTCCGGAACGGTCCGGCCGGTCCGTGAGATCTCACGGACCGGCCGCACCGGCGGACAGGACGGGACTGGCCCGTGCTCGGTAGAGATCGACGCTCAGTAGCGATCGACCTCGGGCTGCTCGGGCAGCTCGTAACCCGAGGCGCCGACCGTCTCCTGGAAGGCGGCCTCCCACGCACCGCTGGCGATCATCTCCTCGATCGCGTCGTTGATCGCGTTGCGCGACTCGTCATCACCCTTGGCGAGACCGATGCCGTAGCGCTCGGTGGTGAACGGCTCACCGACGACCTTGAAGTCGCCCGGGCTCTGCGCGGCGTAGCCGGCGAGGATGATGTCGTCGGTGGTCACCGCGTCGACCGCGCCGTTGCGCAGCGCCTCGACGCACAGCGAGTAGGTGTCGAACTCCTGGAGCTGGACGTCCTGCGCGTAGTTGTCCTTCACGTTCTGGGCCGGGGTCGAACCCGCCACCGAGCACAGGCGCTTGCCGCCGTTGAGCGAGTCGGGTCCGGTGATCTCGGTGTCGTCCGCGCGCACGAGGAGTGACTGGCCCGCGATGAAGTACGGGCCGGCGAAGTCCACCTTCTCCTTGCGGGAATCGGTGATCGAGTAGGTCGCGACGATGTAGTCGACCTCACCGTTCTGGATGAGGGTCTCGCGCTGAGCGGACGGAGCTTCCTTGAACTCGATGTTCTCCTCCGAGACGCCGAGCTGACCGGCGACATACTTGGCGACCTCGACGTCGAACCCGCTGAACGAACCGTCCGGGTTGCGCAGGCCCAGGCCCGGCTGGTCGAACTTGATACCGACCGTCAGGGTGCCGTTCTCCGCGGACTGCGAGACACTGCGCGTCTCGTCGCCACCGCACGCCGTAGCGACCACTGCCACGGCGACGGCGCCGATGCCCAGGCGGATGGAGCGGGACAATTTCATCGAATACCTCCGGTGCGGTTCGGAACTACGTCCGACGGGCCGGGCGGCCCGTCGGATGCGGGAATCAGGTCAGTGACTGAGGATCTTGCCGAGGAAGTCCTTGGCGCGATCGGATTTCGGTGCGGTGAAGAAGGTCTCGGGATCGGTGTCCTCGACGATGCGACCGTCGGCCATGAACAGAACGCGGTCGCCGGCCTTGCGGGCGAATCCCATCTCGTGGGTGACCACGACCATCGTCATGCCCTCCTTCGCGAGGGAGGTCATCACGTCGAGGACCTCCTGGACCATCTCGGGGTCGAGGGCGGAGGTGGGCTCGTCGAACAGCATGACCTTGGGGTTCATCGCGAGCGCGCGTGCGATCGCCACGCGCTGCTGCTGGCCGCCCGACAGCTGCGCCGGGTACTTGTCGGCCTGGTTGGCGATCCCGACGCGGTCGAGCAGCGCCATCGCCGACTCGCGGGCCTGTTCCTTCTTGATCTTGCGCACCTTCGAGGGGCCGAGCATGACGTTCTGGAGGATCGTCTTGTGGGCGAAGAGGTTGAACGACTGGAACACCATGCCGACGTCCGCGCGCAGGCGGGCCAACGCCCGGCCCTCCTCCGGCAGCAGGGTGCCGTCGACGTGGATCTCGCCCGTGTCGATCGGTTCGAGCCGGTTGATGGTGCGGCAGAGGGTCGATTTCCCCGAACCGGACGGGCCGACGACGATGACGACCTGCCCTCGTGGGATCTCGAGGTTGATGTCCTGCAATACGTGCAGGGATCCGAAGTGCTTGTTCACCCCGTTCATGGAGATCATGGACGAGCTGGTGTCCGACTTCTCGGACGGACGATCCGTTCCGGCTGCCGCTGATGTCATATCTGCAGACCCTATGCCGTCCGGCGCCCGAGACTTCGCATTTCGGGACACCTTCGGTGCACGCGTCACGGGATTTTTACGGCACGAGCGGTGACCGACACCTCGACGGGGCTCATGGGGGCAGCGCGTGGAAAGGAGACCGGTCGAGGTGAGATACCCTGAGACGTGTCACTGATCGACGAAGAAGCCCCCCGCACCGGTGCCCGGACCTACGAGGTCCGCACCTACGGCTGCCAGATGAACGTACACGACTCCGAGCGTCTGTCGGGGTTGTTGGAGGACGCCGGCTTCACCAAGGCCGGGCCCGGCGCGTCACCCGATCTGGTGGTCTTCAACACCTGCGCGGTGCGGGAGAACGCCGACAACAAGCTGTACGGCAATCTGAGTCATCTGCGTCCGGTCAAGGACGACAACCCCGACATGCAGATCGCCGTCGGAGGCTGCCTCGCCCAGAAGGACCGCGACACGGTCGTCAAGAAGGCGCCCTGGGTCGACGTGGTCTTCGGCACGCACAACATCGGCAATCTCCCCGCACTGCTCGAACGCGCGCGGCACAACCGCCGTGCCGAGGTCGAGATCCTCGACGCCCTCGAGGCGTTCCCCTCGACGCTGCCCGCCAAGCGCGAGTCGTCGTACGCCGGATGGGTGTCGATCTCCGTCGGCTGCAACAACACGTGCACCTTCTGCATCGTGCCGTCGCTGCGCGGCAAGGAGGTCGACCGGCGCCCGGGCGACATCCTCGCCGAGGTGCAGGCGCTCGTCGACGAGGGCGTGCTCGAGGTGACACTGCTCGGCCAGAACGTCAACTCCTACGGCCGGTCCTTCGCCGATCCGGAGCAGCCCCGCGACCGGGGCGCCTTCGCGTCGCTGCTGCGCGCGTGCGGCGAGATCGAGGGCCTCGAGCGGGTGCGCTTCACGTCCCCGCATCCGGCGGAGTTCACCGACGACGTCATCGACGCGATGGCGCAGACCCCCAACGTGTGCCCGCAGCTGCACATGCCGCTGCAGTCCGGCAGCGACCGGATCCTGCGCGCCATGCGCCGCTCGTACCGCAAGGAACGCTTCCTGGGCATCATCGAGCGGGTCCGTGCCGCGATGCCGCACGCCGCGATCACCACCGACATCATCGTCGGCTTCCCCGGCGAAACCGAGGAGGACTTCCAGCAGACCCTCGAGGTCGTCGAGAAGGCACGGTTCACCAGCGCGTTCACCTTCCAGTACTCGAAGCGCCCCGGCACGCCCGCTGCCGACATGGACGGTCAGCTCCCCAAGGCCGTGGTGCAGGAACGTTACGAGCGCCTGATCGCGCTGCAGGAACGCATCACCCTCGAGGAGAACCGCAAGCTCGTCGGAACCGAGGTCGAACTGCTCGTCGCCGCGGGGGAGGGCCGCAAGAACGCCGAGACCGCCCGGATGAGCGGGCGTGCCCGCGACGGCCGCCTCGTCCACTTCCGTCCCGAGGGCGCGATCGACACCGCGGTGCGTCCCGGCGACGTCATCACGATCGTCGTCAGCGACGCCGCGCCGCACCACCTCGTCGCGGACACCCCGATCCTCACGCACCGCCGTACACGTGCGGGCGACCACTTCGAACAGGGCCGGCTGCCCAAGACACCGCCGATCGGTGTCGGACTCGGACTGCCGCGCATCGGCGTCCCCGACCCGCTGCCGCCTCAGATGGGATGCAACGCATGACCACCGACAAGCCGCACGATCACCACGCGACGGGTGACGTACGCGCCGAACTCGAAGCCGCCGAACGGAAGGTGGCGAGCGACATCGACCCGGGCGCCCGGGCGATGTTCGTCGCGATCGCCGTCCTGATCCTGCTGGCGACCTTCAGCCTGCCCCACGCCGGATCCGCGAACGGGTGGGAGGTGCTGTCCTTCGCCCCGGACGCGACCACCGAGGAGATCGGTCTGCCGTCGCGGCTGTTCGTCGGCTTCGCAGTGGTCTTCGCCGGGCTGGGCTCGATCCTCGCGCTCGTCACCCGCAAGTGGGCGCTCGCGTGGGTGTCCCTGGCCGGATCGGCGGTGACCATCGTCTTCGGCATGCTCGCGATCTGGTCGCGCCAGACCCTGCCCGTCGAGTCGTCCGCCGCGGGACCGGGATTCGGTCTCGTCATCGGCTGGTTCGCCGTCATGGTGATCGTCTTCCACTGGGCCCGCGTGGTGTGGGCGCGGACCTCGGCCCAGCTCGAGGCCGAGGCCGAGTTGCGGAAGGTCGCAGCCCAGCACGAACGGCCCCGCCTGATGCGCGACGACCCCGAGGCCTGACGCCTCCGGCACGAACACGACGATCCCCCTCTCCCGACCGGGAGAGGGGGATCGTCCGTCTCGGATGCCGCGGGGGTCAGCGCTCGCCGACGGCACCTTCGGCCGCGTCGGCCCACTCGCGCCACTGCGCGGCCTGGGCGAGGGCCTTCTCGGCCTCCTTCGCCCGGCCGGCGGCGGTCGCCTTGGCGGCCTGCTCCTCGAACTGGCGCACCCGCTCACGGAACTGGGCCGCACGGGCGAGGGCCTCGGGATCGGTGCGGCGCCACTCGGAATCCGCGGCCTCGCGCACCTTCTTCTCGATGGCCCGCAGACGACCCTCGAGATCGTGCATGCGCTCGCGCGGCACCTTGCCGATCGCCTCCCACTGGTCCTGCAGCTCGCGCAGGCGCGCCCGGGCACCTTCGAGATCGGCCGACGGGTCGATCGAGGAGGCCGCCTCGAGCAGGGCCTCCTTCGCGCGGGCGTTCTCCTCGAACTCGGCGTCGCGCTCGGCGTTCGCGGCGTTGCGTGCGGCGAAGAAGACGTCCTGGGCGCCCTTGAACCGCTTCCACAGCTGGTCGTCGGCGTCCTTCGGTGCCCGTCCGGCCGCCTTCCACTCGGCGAGCAGGTCGCGGAAGGCCGCGGCGGTGGCACCCCAGTCGGTGGAGTTCTGCAGCTCCTCCGCCCGGGCGACGAGTTCTTCCTTGCGGCTCTTCGCCGCGGCGCGCTCGCGGTCGAGTTCGGCGAAGTGGGCCCCGCGACGCCGGTTGAACCCCTCGCGTGCCTTCGAATAGCGACGCCACAACACGTCGTCGACCTTCCGGTCGACCCCGCGGATGGTCTTCCACTCCTCGAGGATCTCGCGCAGCCGGTCGCCCGCAGCCTTCCACTGGGTGGATTCGGCGGCGATCGTCTCGGCCTCGGCCGCGAGGGCCTCCTTGCGGGCCGTGCTCTCGGCGCGCCGACGCTCCTTCTCCTGCTTGGCGAGAGCCGCGGCCTCCTCGGAGTGCTCGATGATCGCGGTGAGCCGGGTGGCGAGCGCATCGAGATCACCGATGACGGCGGCGGTCGGCAGCGACTCGGCCAGTGCCTCGGCGGCCGCGCGGGTCTTCTTCACGTCGGCGGTGCCGGAGGTCAACCGGGTCTCGAGGATCGCCACCTCGGTGGCGAGATCGTCGTAACGGCGTCCGAAGTGCGCGAGGCCCTCGGCGGCGTCGCCTGCCTGCCACGATCCGATGCACCGCTCGCCCTCGCTCGTGCGGACCCATGCGGTGCCGTCCTCGTCGACGCGTCCGAACCGACTCGGATCGCTCGCGGGCACCGCCGGGACGTGGGGGTGCGTCTGGGCCGCGACGGGATGCGGCTTCGGGGGTGCTGCGGTGGAACTGCCGTTCTCTCGGCCCGCAGGGCCGGGCGTCGCAGCATGGGCTCGGGGTGTGGCGGGACCGGGACGCGGGGTCCGCTCCTGCGTCGACTCGCCGGTTCGGTCCTGTGCGTTCGGGTCGCTCATCGATACCTCATCTCTGCCGCGCGGCACGGCTGCCTGGTCGCATGGGTCTACCGCCGGTCGATCCCGGGGCTCCGCGATCGTGTCCGCCCACTATTGAAACAGGTCGTGTCGATGCAGGGCGCCGGGTCCGGTGGACTACGGTTGCCGATGTGTTGACCGCCGCGGCGTTCGTGCCGTCCCCACCGCTGCTCGTGCCCGAGCTGACCGGTCTCGCCGCGTCCGAGACCGACGATCTGCGCGAGGCGGTTCTCGAGGTCGGTCGTAGCCTGTCCGGTGCCACGGAATGGGTGGTCGTGGGAGCCGAGACGGCCGAGCAGACCGTTCCCCCCACCGCGCGCGGGTCCTTCCTCGGCTTCGGTGTCGACGTCACGGTCCAGCTCGGTCCCGAGGCCGCCGGCGAACCCGATCCCGCGCTCGCGTTGACCGCTCTGGTGGCCGGCTGGATCCGCGACCGCACGGCACCCGGCACCCGCGTGACGACCCACGTGGTGGCCGCCGACGCCGCCGCCGCCGACTGCGCCGATCTCGGCCGCGACCTGCGTGCGGAACTCGACCGCGACGATCGGCCGCGAGCGTTGCTCGTCGTCGCGGACGGAGCGACGACCCTCACGGCCAAGGCGCCCGGCGCCTACGATCCGCGTTCGGAGGAGGTCGAGGCGGCCCTGGCCGCGGCGCTCGGCGCCGGCGATCCGGAGGCGCTCGCGGCACTCGACCCCGAGCTGTGTTCGGACATCAAGCTGACCGGACGCGCCGCCTGGCACGTCCTGGCGGCCACCCTCGGCGCGCGCCCGCGTTCGGCGTCCGTCACCTACTCCGCCGCGCCCTACGGCGTGGGCTACCACGTGGGAATCTGGACACCGTGAGCGCAGGAATCACCGGCCCCGCCGACACGCTCGTACCGATCGCGGTGGTGGGCCCCACCGCCACGGGCAAGTCCGATCTCGGACTGGACCTCGCCGAGGCGCTCGGCGGCGAGATCGTCAACATCGACGCGATGCAGCAGTACCGCGGGATGGACATCGGGACGGCCAAGCTGGCACCGGACGAGCGTCGCGGGATCCCGCACCATCAGCTCGACGTCCTCGACGTCACCGAGACCGCGACGGTCGCCCGCTACCAGCAGGCCGCGATCGCCGACGTCGAGGCGATCCTCGGGCGCGGTCGTCTCCCGATCGTCGTCGGCGGATCGATGATGTACGTACAGGCACTGCTCGACGAATGGCAGTTCCCGGCGACGGATCCGCAGGTCCGCGCCAAGTGGGAGGCGGTCCTCGAGACCGAGGGGCTCGCAGCGGTCCACCGGGCGCTGCAGAGCGCCGATCCCGCCGCCGCGGCGACGATCCTGCCCACAGACGGCCGCCGCATGGTCCGCGCGCTCGAGGTCGTCGAACTGACCGGGCAACCGTTCGCGGCGTCGCAGCCGACGATCGGTGAGCCTCGCTGGGGCACCGTGATCCTGGGCGTCGACCGCGACACCGCCGAACTCGACGACCGCATCGCGCGGCGCACCGACCTGATGTTCGAACGGGGCCTCGTCGACGAGGTGCACGGTCTCCTCGAGGTCGGCCTGCACGAGGGTGTCACCGCACGTCGCGCGATCGGCTACGCGCAGGTGCTCGCGTACATCGACGGGGAGTACGACCTCGACCACGCACGCGAGCGGACGTTCATCGGGACCCGCCGCTACGTGCGACGACAACGCTCGTGGTTCCGCCGCGACCCGCGCATCCACTGGCTCGACGGCGCCGACCCCCACCTGCTCGACGTCGCCCGGCGGGCCGTACAGGACGCACGCACATCACCGGCCTCACCAGCCCGATAAGGTAGCGCGCATGGAGTTCAGCAAAGGGCACGGAACCGAGAACGACTTCGTGATCCTTCCCGACCCCGACGCGCGCCTGGACCTCGACGCAGGCCGGATCGCCGCCCTGTGCGACCGGCGCCGCGGGCTCGGTGCCGACGGTGTGCTCCGCGTGGCGCGGGCCGGTGCGCTGGTGTCGGCCGGTGTGCTCGAAGAACTGCCCGAGGGCACCGACGCCGACGACTGGTTCATGGACTACCGCAACGGCGACGGATCCATCGCCGAGATGTGCGGCAACGGTGTGCGGGTGTTCGCGCACTATCTCACCGCGCACGGACTCGAGGACCGCCGCGAGTTCGTCGTCGGCAGCCGGGCGGGAGGCAAGCCCGTCACCGTGCACGAGACCGGACCGGTCCTCGGCGAGGTGACCGTGGACATGGGGACGGTGCGCACCCTCGGCGAGTCGGCGGCGACCATCGACGGGCGGGTCTATCCGGGCATCGGCATCGACGTCGGCAACCCGCACCTCGCGTGCGTGGACCCGCACCTGAACGACACGAGTCTTGCCGGTCTCGACCTCACCTCGCCCGGCTTCGACCCGGGCTTCTTCCCGCACGGGGTCAACATCGAGTTCCTGACCCCGATCGCGGCCGGGACGGTCCACATGCGCGTCCACGAACGCGGCGTGGGGGAGACCCGCTCGTGCGGAACCGGCACGGTGGCCGCGGCCGCTGCGGCCCTGCGCTTCGACGGCGCATCCGACGGCGCGGTGCGGGTGCGGATCCCCGGCGGCTCGGTCGAGGTGCGCATCGAGGACGGTCGCGCCTGGCTGCGCGGGCCGTCGGTGCTGGTCGCGACGGGTGAACTCGACGACACCTGGTGGTCGGCGCCGAACTGATCGGCACCGATCGGGCCAGCTCGGGGTGCACTCGGGTACCCCCGCGGGGATGCGGCAGAAAAACTCGAATGCACCGATTCGGGCTTCGTGACACCATGGAGGTGTATGACGAACACACAGCGCATGCATCGCGCAACCACAGATGACAGCACTCCGACCGCGTACGACGCATCCGGAGGCTGGACCGCCGAGGATCCGTCCGTCGGCGAGATGCAACTCGAAGACCGTAGCGCGTTGCGGCGTGTGGCCGGTCTGTCCACCGAACTCGAGGACATCACCGAGGTCGAATACCGTCAGCTCCGACTCGAGCGTGTCGTGCTCGTCGGTGTCTGGACGGGCGGAACGGCCGCCCAGGCGGAAGCGAGTCTGGCCGAGCTGGCCGCGCTCGCCGAGACCGCGGGCTCCGAGGTCCTCGAAGGTCTGGTCCAGCGTCGCGACCGGCCCGATGCCTCCACCTACATCGGCTCCGGCAAGGCCGACGAACTGCGAGAGATCGTCCTGTCCACCGGCGCCGACACCGTGATCTGCGACGGCGAACTCACCCCCGCCCAGCTCACCGCGCTGGAGAAGGTCGTCAAGGTCAAGGTCATCGACCGGACCGCGCTGATCCTCGACATCTTCGCCCAGCACGCCACCTCGCGGGAGGGCAAGGCACAGGTCTCCCTCGCGCAGATGGAGTACATGCTCCCGCGTCTGCGCGGCTGGGGCGAATCGATGTCGCGGCAGGCCGGTGGCCGTGCCGGCAGCAACGGCGGTGTGGGCCTGCGCGGTCCCGGTGAGACGAAGATCGAGACCGACCGTCGCCGGATCCGTGAGCGGATGGCCAAGCTCCGTCGCGAGATCAAGGCGATGAAGGCCGCGCGCGACACCAAGCGCACCCGGCGTCTGCGCAACAAGATCCCGTCCGTCGCGATCGTCGGATACACCAACGCCGGCAAGTCGAGCCTGCTCAACAAGCTCACCGGCTCCGGTGTCCTGGTGCAGAACGCACTGTTCGCGACCCTCGACCCGACGACCCGCCGGTCGGCGCTGCCCGACGGCCGCGAGTACGTGCTCACCGACACCGTCGGTTTCGTCCGGCACCTCCCGACCCAGCTGGTCGAGGCGTTCCGGTCGACCCTCGAGGAAGTCGCCGACGCCGATGTGCTGCTCCACGTCGTCGACGGCTCCGACCCGATGCCCACCGAGCAGATCAAGGCGGTGCGCGAAGTCGTCACCGAGGTGCTCCGCGAATCGGACGCACCGCCGCCGCCGGAACTGATCGTCGTCAACAAGATCGATGCCGCCGACCCGGTCACCCTGACGCAGTTGCGCAGCGCGATCCCCGGCGCGGTGTTCGTCTCCGCGCACACCGGCGAGGGCGTCGAGGAGTTGCAGACCCATCTCGCGGGTCTGCTCGAGGATCCCGACGTCGAGGTGAAACTGCTCCTGCCGTACACCCGCGGTGATCTGCTCGCGCGCATCCACTCGGACGGTCAGATCCTGTCGTCCGAGCACGAGGTGGACGGCACGCGGGTGCACGCGAAGGTGCCGGCAGCGCTGGCGTCGGCATTGGTCGACTTCGCGGCCTGATGCGGGTCGTGCGCCGGGCGGCGCTGCTCGCTGCCGTCGCGGCGTTCGTGCCGGTCTCGCACGCCGGCGCGCAGGACGCCGGGATTCCGGTCGCGGATCTGCCGACCGAGATGCTGTGCATCCCCGACGATCCCGTGCTCGCCGAACTGTCCGGCCTCGCGACGATCGGCAACCGGCTGTTCGCGACGCCCGATGCCGGGGAGGACGAACGCATCGTCGAACTCGACGGCGATTGCTCGGTGCTGCAACGTGTTCCGTCGCCCGTCGATCCCTACGACGTCGAGGATCTCGCCGCGGGGCCCGACGGCCGGTTGTGGCTCGGGGATCTCGGCGACAACACCCGCGTCCGCGAGACGATCGCGCTCATCTCCCTCGACCCCGACACCGGGCAGGGAGATCTGCATCGGCTGACCTATTCCGACGGTCCCCGCGACGCCGAGACCGTGCTCGTCTCCGCGACGGGCGAACCTGTGATCGTGACGAAGGCGCTGTTCGGCTCGAGCAATGTCTATCGGCCCGCACGCGGACTTACGATCGACGGCCTGCCCGCCCCGGGACCGGCCCCCCTCGAGAAGGTCGGGTCGCTGGCACTCGGACCGTCGGACACCCCCGGCGGTCCCATTCCCGGTGCGTCCTCCTCGATGATCACCGGCGGCGCGGTCAGCGCCGACGGGACGGTCGCGGCGGTCCGCACCTACACCGACGTCTACCTGTTCCACGCGCCCGACGGCGATCTCGCGGCCGCCCTGGTCGCCGGTCCGCGCTTCCGCATTCCGGTCCCGGACGAACCACAGGGCGAAGCCGTCGCCTTCACCGCCGACGGGGACCTGCTCACCGCGTCCGAGCGCGGCGCGGCAGGCACGGAGAATCCACCGATCCATATCCGTCGCGGTGCGACCGATCTCTTCGCACCCGCGGACGACGATGCCGCGGACGAGATGTCGTCCGCGGCACTGCCGGTAGTCGGTGCGGGCGTGGCAGCCGGGGTCATCGGGCTCGGGGTCCTCGGACTCGTCGTCCGACGCCGCGCCCGCGGCTGAGATCAGGCGTCGAGGTCTGCGGCGACCAGTTCCGCAACCTGCGCGAGGACCGCGTCGTCGTCGCACGAGATCGTGACCTGCGTGCCCTTTTCCGCGCCGAGCGTCATGATCATCAGGGCCGAACCGGCGTCGACGGGCTCGCCGCCGTCGACCGCGAGGGTCACCGGGACACCGGCCGCGACCACGGCCTCGGCGATGATCCCTGCAGGACGGGCGTGCAGGCCGATGGACGAACCGACGGCAACCGTGGTGCTGGGCATGTGAATCTCCTTCGTGGTGGGGAAGTGCAGAGGGTCGGATCGATCAGGAGCGTGCCGCTGTGTTCAGGAGCGTGCCGCTGTGTTCAGGAGCGTGCCGCTACGGGCTGGGGGTTCGCCTCGTCGGCGGCGACCCGGGCGGGACGCGTGATCGACTTGGCGATACTGACCGCGAGTGCGGCGACCACCGTGCCGGCTGCCAGCGCGATCAGGAACCACACGACGCGGTCCATCGCGAACAGCACGAACAATCCGCCGTGGGGAGCGGTGAGCGTGACACCCGTCGCCATGACGATGCCGCCGGTCACGGCGCCGCCGAGCATCATCGACGGGATCACCCGGAACGGGTCGGCCGCCGCGAACGGGATGGCGCCCTCCGAGATGAACGATGCACCGAGCAGCCATGCGGCCTTGCCGTTCTCGCGTTCGGCCGTGCTGTAGAGACGCGGACGCACCAGCGACGACAGCGCCATTGCGAGCGGGGGAACCATACCGGCGGCCATGACCGCCGCCATGATCTCGAGCGAACCGGTGTTGGCGACGTCGAGACCGGCGACCGCGAAGGCGTAGGCGGCCTTGTTGACCGGCCCGCCGAGGTCGAAGCACATCATCAGGCCGAGGATCGCACCGAGCAGCACCGCGGAACCGCCGGACAGACCGTTGAGCCAGTCGGTGAGACCGGTCGTGATCGCGGCCAGCGGGCGACCGAGCAGCAGGAACATGAGCCCACCGACGATCAGGCTCGCAAGCAGCGGGATGATCACCACGGGCATCAGGCCGCGCGCCCAGGTGGGCAGCGGGATACGGCCGACCCACAGGGCCGCGAAGCCGGCGATGATGCCGCCGACCAGACCGCCGATGAAACCGGCGCCGACGAAGACGGCCACCGCACCGGCGGTGAAGCCCGGAGCCAGACCCGGACGGTCCGCGATCGCGAAGGCGATGTACCCGGCCAGTGCCGGGACGAGGAACGAGAACGCCAACGAGCCGATCTGGTACAGCACCGCACCGAGATAGGCGCCGAGCCCACCTTCGGGCAGGTTGGTGAGCGTGTTGTCGAGGACGATGTCGGCGGCCGAGTCGGTGATGTCGGGACCGGCGAGCAGGAAGCCCAGAGCGATGAGCAGACCACCGGCCGCGACGAACGGGATCATGTAGCTCACGCCGGTGAGCAGGATCTGCCGCAGCCGGGTACCCCAGCCGAGGTCGCTGCCGCTCTCCGACTCACCCGCCGGGGCGCCCGCGGTGCCCTCGACGGTGCGTGCGGACGGATCGGTGGCGGCCCGCAGGGCCTCGCCGACCATGGTGTCCGGTTCGTTGATCGCGCGCTTGACGCCCGATGCGATCACGGGCTTCCCGGCGAACCGTTCGCGGCCCTTGACGCCCACGTCGGTGGCGAAGATGACGGCGTCGGCGCCGGCGATCACGTCGGCGGACAGGGGAGTGCTGCCGCTCGATCCCTGTGTCTCCACCCGGACCGTCACGCCCGCGCGTTCACCGGCGGCGGCCAGCGCGTCGGCGGCCATGTAGGTGTGCGCGATACCGGTCGGGCACGCGGTGACCGCGACGATCGTGCGGCCTCCGGGCTGTTCCGCGCTCTGCGGAGGCGCGACCGCCGGCTTCGCGGAGGCTGCCGGTGCCGGCTGCTGCGGCGCTGCGGTCGCGCCGGCAGCAGCGCTGCTCGACGGCGCCGGTCGGGGCGGGAGGACGTCCTCGACCAGCGCGATGACCTCGTCCGCGGACGCGGCCGCGCGCAGCGACGCGACGAAGTCCGGGCGCACGAGTGCACGAGCGAGAGCGGTGAGCAGCTTCATGTGGTCGCCGCCCGCACCTTCGGGCGCGGCGATGAGGAAGACGAGGTCGGCGGGTCCGTCGGGCGCACCGAAGTCGGCCTTCGGGGACAACCGGGCGAAACCGAGCGACGGTGTGGTCACTGCTTCGCTGCGTGCGTGCGGGATCGCGATCCCGCCGGGAAGACCCGTGGCGGACTTGGCCTCCCGTTCGAGAACGGCCGCGGTGAGTGCGTCGGCGTCGGACGCGCGACCGTTCGCTGCGAGACGCTCGGCGAGCGCGGCGATGACGGAGTTCTTGTCGGATCCCAGGTCGGCATCGAGCGAGACGAGTTCCGTGCCGATGATCGAGGAACCGCCTGCGGAGCCGGAGGTGGTGTCGGACATGACGTTCCTTAGGAGTGGGAGGGGAGCGGTCGGGGTCGGCGGTGGACGTCGGTGACGTGCACTCGGGATGGATCGACGGAATCGGGTGTGGGCAGGGCTGTTCCGGGGAGCGTGACGGCTGCGGTCCCGTACGCCACGGCGAGACGCAGGCACTCGTCGGGGGTGTGACCGGCCTGCTCGGCGAGCAGATATCCGGCGAGCGACGAGTCGCCCGCGCCGACCGTGCTGCGGACCGTGACGTCGTCGGCGGTGGCCCGCCACGCGCCGGTGGCGGTGACCAGCACTGCGCCCGCACCGCCGAGTGTCGCGAGCACCGCGCCGACACCACGTTCCACCAGCACCCGTCCCGCGTCGACCACGGCGCCGACGTCTCCTGCGGCGGCGCCGGATTCGAGTTCGTGGGCGTCGGCGCCGGTGAGCTGGGCCAGTTCGTCGGAGTTCGGCTTGATCACGTCGGGGGCCGCCGCGGGGAACCGCTCGGCGAGGGCGAGCAGTGGCCGCTCGGAGGTGTCGACCGCGATGCGGCATCCGAGACCGCGCAGGGCACCCACGAGATCGGCATACCACGACTCGGGCACACCGGGAGGAAGAGAACCGGACAGGACGGTCCACGCGGCTCCCTGCGCGCATTCCAGCAGGACTGCGCGCAACTCGCCGAGTGTGCGTCCGGTGCAGGGGGTTCCGGGTTCGTTGAGCTTGGTGGTGGTGCCGTCGGGTTCGGCGACCGTGATGTTGTTGCGCGTCGGCCCGGAGGTGGGCACGGCCCGATGGGCGATGCCCTGCTCGTCCAGCGCGGCGAGCAGAGGATCGCCGGCGTTGGCCGGGAGAACGGCGACGACCTCGGTCGTCGCGGCGTGCAGCACACGGGCGACGTTGATCCCCTTGCCGCCCGGATCGACGGTGGATCGCTCGGTGCGATGCACCCTCCCGCGCTCGAGCGGGCCCGTCAGCCCGACCGTGCGATCGAGACTGGGGTTGGCCGTGAGCGTGACGATCATGCCGTCACCACCTCGATTCCGTGTTCGATGAGTTGCCGGCGGTCGGTGTCGTCGAGATCGGTGTCGGTGACCAGGACGTCGATCGGTTCGAGCGACGCGAAGCTCAGCAGATTGCGCCGACCGACCTTCGACGAATCGGCGACCACGACGACCCGGTCGGCGGTGCGCACCATCGCGCGCTTGACCGCGGCCTCGTCGGCGTCGGGGGTGGACAGGCCGTGGTCGATGCTCAGCGCGTTGGTGCCGATGAACGCCACGTCGACGTGCACCGTCGACAAGGTGGCGAGAGCCTCGGCGCCCACCGCGGCCTGCGTGACACCGCGGACGCGACCGCCGAGCAGGTGCAGTTGCACGGTGCTCATCGCGGCGAGGCGCGCGGCGATCGGCACCGAGTTGGTGACGACGGTGAGGTCGACCTCGGGCGGCAGCGCTCCGACGATCCTGCCGGTCGTGGTGCCGGCGTCGAAGAGCACGCTTCCGCCGGACGGCGGGAGGAAGGACGTGGCGGCGGCGGCGATGCGGTCCTTGTGTTCGGCGCGGGTGTGTTCGCGCTCGGAGAGGGCCGGCTCGGCCACCGGGAGCGAGGCGGCCGGGATCGCGCCGCCGTGGACGCGCCGCACGAGGCCCAGGCGTTCGAGGTGGGCGAGGTCGCGGCGCACGGTCTCGGTGGTGACGCCGTACCGGTCGGCGAGCACTGCGACCGATACGCGGCCACGTGCCGCTACCAGCGCTGCGATCGCCTGCTGCCGTTCCTCTGCGTACACCGACACTCCTGGGGGTACCCGATTTGTGGGGAAACAATGTTGGTTTATGTTGTTTTACGCCTGTCTGTGTTGACATGTCAAGGCGTCCGAGTAATCTGAGTCACAACGAACTACTGCGGTGAGGAGATCTCCATGGAGCAGTCGGTGTCCGTCCTGCACGGCACCCCCGTCGTCCCCGGTATCGGATACGGGCCGGTCATCCGTCCCGTCGCGCGTCCTGTGGTCCCGGCGCAGGGCGCCTCGATCCCCGACACGGCGCGCGAGGCCGAGGTGGGCCGGTTCGAGGACGCCGCGAAGGTCGTGGCCGAGCGGCTGCGGGCCCGCGCCTCGCGTGCATCGGGTGCCGCGGCAGAAGTGCTCCAGGCCACCGCTGTGCTGGTCGAGGACCGCGCCTGGCGCGGGGCGGCCGCGACGAAGATCCGGTCCGGATCCGACGCGGTCGGCGCCACCGTCGCTGCCACCGACCAGTTCGCGGCCCTGTTCGAGAAGATGGGCGGGCTGCAGGCCGAGCGGGTCACCGACCTGCTCGACATCCGCGACCGCGTGATCGCCGAACTGCAGGGAGCCCCCGAACCCGGTCTCGAGATGCCCGATTCGCCGTCCGTGCTCCTCGCGGCCGATCTCGCACCCGCCGACACCGCCGGACTCGACCCGTCCGTCGTCGTCGCGCTGGCCACCTCCCTCGGAGGACCCACGAGCCACACCGCGATCATCGCGCGCCAGCTCGGCATCCCGTGCGTCGTCGCGGTGGCCGGTCTCGACGATGTCCCGGCCGGCACCGAGGTGCTGGTCGACGGCGCGACGGGCCGGATCGTGCTCTCCCCGGACGGCGCCGAGGCCGCAGCCGAGGTCGAACGCGACCGCGTCGAGCGCGAGCGGGTGGCGGGCTGGTCCGGCCCCGGCGCCACCGCCGACGGTCACCCGGTCGAGATCCTCGCCAACGTGCAGGACGGAGCCGGTGCCGTCGCGGCGCGCCGGACGCCGGCGCAGGGCATCGGACTGTTTCGCACCGAGCTGTGCTTCCTCGACCGCGACACCGAACCGACGGTGGACGAGCAGGCCGACATCTATGCGGAGGTCTTCGAGGCGTTCGACGGGCGGAAGGTCGTCCTGAGGACCCTCGACGCCGGATCCGACAAGCCCCTCCGGTTCGCCAACCACCCCGACGAGCACAATCCCGCCCTCGGCGTCCGCGGCATCCGCATCACGACCACGGCGCCGGGAGTCCTCGATCGTCAGCTCGACGCAGTGGCCGCGGCCGCCTCGCGCACCGGCGCCACGCCGTGGGTCATGGCGCCGATGGTGGCGACCGTCTCGGAGGCCGCCGATTTCGCCGCACGCGTGCGCGAGCGCGGACTGTCACCGGGTGTCATGATCGAGGTTCCGTCCGCCGCCCTGCTCGCCGACCGATTGCTCGAACACCTGGACTTCCTGTCGATCGGCACCAACGACCTCGCCCAGTACACGATGGCGGCCGACCGGATGTCGCCGCAGCTGGCCGCACTCACCGACCCGTGGCAGCCCGCGGTGCTCGCGCTGGTGGCCCGCGCGGCGCAGGCCGGGGCGGCCGCGGGCAAGCCGGTCGGGGTGTGCGGCGAAGCCGCGGCCGACCCGCTCCTCGCCTGCGTCCTGGCCGGAATGGGCGTGACCTCCCTGTCGTGCGCGGCGTCGGCAGTGACGGGTGTCGGCGCCCGGCTCTCCTCGGTCCCGATGGACCGTTGCCGTGAGGCGGCCGAGGCGGTCCTCGCGAGCGACGACCCCGTCGCGGCACGTGCCGCGGCAGCGAAACTGCTGGACTGAGCGGCGCGGCCGGGACGGCCGATTCCGCGCGGCCGGGGCGGCCTGTTCTACGCCGCTGATGCTCCCGGTTCTACGATGACCTGTCGTGACCGAACGAGCAAGCACGACCGGACGCACGACCACACGCCGCGGCTGGACCCTGCACGGCGACGGGCGTCGCATCAACCCCGGTGCGGTGGTCGCACCGCACGAGCGACTGTCGTGGCCGCGCACCGTCGGCATCGGGATGCAGCACGTCATCGCGATGTTCGGCGCCACCCTGCTCGTGCCGACGATCACGGGCTTCCCGGTCACGACGACGCTGCTGTTCTCCGGAATCGGCACCGCGCTGTTCCTGATCATCACGCGCGGCCGGGTGCCCAGCTATCTCGGCTCGTCGTTCGCGTTCATCGCGCCGCTCAGCGCCTCGGCCGGTTCCGGTCCGGCAGCGCAGCTCGGCGGGATCGTCGCCGTCGGCATCGTGCTGGTGCTCATCGGTCTCGTGGTCAAAGCGGCAGGTTCGCGCATCATCGACGCGGTCATGCCGCCGGTGGTCACCGGGGCGATCGTCGCCCTCATCGGCCTCAACCTCGCGCCGACCGCCACCGGATCGTTCGAAGCCCAACCGCTCGTCGCCACGATCACGCTCGTGGTCACGCTGCTCGTGACGGTGGTCGGCCCGGGCATGCTCGGCCGCCTCGGCATCCTCGTCGGTGTGATCGTCGGATGGATCTTCGCGGCGTTCACCGGCGCGATCGCGTCCGAACGCATCGACGCCATGCGCGAGGCGGCCTGGTTCGGCCTGCCGGATCTGCACGGCCCCACCTTCGAACTGTCGGTAGTGCTGCTGGCGCTGCCCGTCGTCGTCGTGTTGGTCGCGGAGAACGTCGGCCACGTCAAGGCGGTCGCCGCCATGACCGGTCGGAACCTCGACGACATGGCCGGCAACGCGCTCATCGCGGACGGCCTCGCGACCACCCTCGCCGGTGCGGGCGGCGGTTCGGGCACGACCACCTACGCCGAGAACATCGGCGTCATGGCGGCCACGCGCGTGTACTCGACCGCTGCATACGCCGTTGCGGCGGTCACCGCCGTCGTGCTGGCCTTCTCGCCGAAGTTCGGTGCGCTGGTGTTCACCGTGCCCGACGGTGTCCTCGGCGGCGCGACCCTCGTGCTCTACGGCCTGATCGGCATCCTCGGTGTCCGCATCTGGACGGAGGCGAAGGTCGACTTCACGGATCCGGTCAACCTCACGGTCGCGGCCGCGGCGCTCGTCGCCGGCATCGGCGACCTGACCCTGTCGATCGGCTCGGTCGAACTCGGCGGTATCGCCTGGGGTTCGATCGGCATCCTCGTCGCGTACCCGCTGCTGCGCAGACTCGCGGATCTGCGCCGGTGACCGGAACCCGGCGCATCGGCCGACACCGACCCGTGCCCGCGGGTCGTTCGATACCGACGCGTGCCCGCCGGGGTCGTCCGGGTCACAAAATGCGCTCGGTTGTGTCAGCGTCACCGCGCGCTCGTCTGCATACCGTGAGTATGTCGAACGACGTCTCACACAGGAGCGCAGATGGAACGCACCCTTTTCGAGCCCGAGCACGACCTCTTCCGGGAGTCGTACCGGAAGTTCCTCGAACAGGAGGTGGCCCCCTTCCACGAGCAGTGGGAGAAGGACAAGATCGTCGACCGTGAGGTGTGGAAGAAGGCCGGCGCGCAGGGCTTCCTCGGCATGGCGGTGCCGGAGGAGTACGGCGGCGGTGGCATGGACGACTTCCGCTACAACGCCATCATGGCCGAGGAGACCACCAAGCTGGGCTTCAGCGGTCTGGGCTTCATGCTGCACAACGATGTCGTCGCTCCCTACCTGCTCGAGCTCGCCGACGAGGAGCAGAAGAAGCGCTGGCTCCCCGGCTTCTGTTCGGGTGAGCTGATCACGGCCATCGCGATGACCGAGCCCGGCACCGGCAGCGACCTGCAGGGCATCAAGACCCGCGCGGTGCGCGACGGTGACGACTGGGTCCTCAACGGCGCCAAGACGTTCATCACCAACGGCATCCACTCGGATCTGGTGATCGTCGTCGCCTGCACCGATCCGGAGAAGGGCGCCCAGGGCTTCTCGCTGCTCGTCGTCGAGCGCGGCATGCCGGGCTTCGAGCGGGGACGCAACCTTGACAAGATCGGCCTCGACGCGCAGGACACGGCGGAGCTCAGCTTCAACGACGTCCGCGTCCCGGCGGCCAACCTCCTCGGCCAGGAGGGCATGGGTTTCATCTACCTGATGCAGAACCTGCCGCAGGAACGCCTCGCGATCGCTGTCGTCGCCGCTGCCGCGATGGAACGCGTGCTCGACGACACGATCCAGTACTGCCGCGACCGCAAGGCCTTCGGCAAGCCGATCGGCAAGTTCCAGAACACCCGCTTCGAGCTCGCCGAGCTCGCCACCGAGACCCAGCTGGCCCGGGTGTTCGTGGACCGGTGCATCGAGCTGCTCAACGAGAAGAAGCTCACCGTCCAGGAGGCCGCGATGGCCAAGTACTGGACCACCGACAAGCAGGTCGAGCTGATCGACCGCTGCCTGCAGCTGCACGGCGGCTACGGCTACATGCGTGAGTACCCGGTCGCCAAGGCGTACCTCGATGCCCGCGTGCAGAAGATCTACGGCGGCACGAACGAGATCATGAAGGAAGTCATCGGGCGCGGCCTCAACGTCTGAGGCACGTACGAGAAAGGCCGGGGTGGCTCCGCTCAGCGGAGCCACCCCGGCCTCGTTCGTCTCCGGGTGGGGCCGGGAGTCAGATCTTGCGGACGACGGTGACGACCTTGCCGAGGATGACCGCGTCGTTGCCCGGGATCGGTTCGAACATCGGGTTGTGCGGCATGAGCCAGACGTCGCCGTCGACTCGCTTGAACGTCTTGACGGTGGCCTCGCCGTCGAGCATCGCGGCGACGATGTCGCCGTTGTCGGCGACGTTCTGCTGCCGGACGACCACCCAGTCGCCGTCGCAGATCGCCGCGTCGATCATCGACTGACCGACGACCTTGAGCAGGAACAGCGAGCCCTGACCGACGAGTTCGCGCGGCAGCGGGAAGACGTCCTCGACCGATTCCTCGGCGAGGATCGGACCGCCGGCCGCGATGCGGCCGACGACGGGAACCATTGCCGCCGAAGGGATGTCGTCGGCCGACGAGCCGGCGACCACCTCGGGGGAGGACTCGGGTGCGGGGGTGGGCTCGAGATCGCGGACGTCAACGGCGCGCGGACGGTTCGGGTCCCGGCGCAGGAAGCCCTTCCGTTCGAGCGTGCGGAGCTGGTGCGCGACGGAGGACGTGGAGTTCAGTCCGACGGCGTCGCCGATCTCGCGGATGCTCGGTGGGTACCCCCGTTCGCTGACGGAATCGCGGATGACCTCGAGCACACGACGCTGACGCTCGGTGAGGCTCGCGGTGGGATCGTCGGTCGCGGGTCCGCCCCGGCGGGCTGTGGATGTTCCGTCCGCCTTCATCGTGACCTCCGTGCGGCGAGTGTCGGATGGGTTGCAAGTTGCCTTCGAATCTATCGAGATCCCGCGCGTATATCAAACAGATGTTCGAGATTCACCCTCCGAGGAGGTGTCGTCGGGGTGCGACTCGTGGTAGAACATTCGAACAGACTTTCGTTCGAACACATGATCGAGTGACCGAACGGGGTCGGGAGACCACGCACAGCGACACGGAGGATTTCCGATGAGCAGAGCGGTTCGGATCGATACGGTGGTTCCGGTGGGTACGGCGCGACAGGGCGCGGTGGCCCGAACCGGTGCCTCAGTCCGGACGAGCACGGCAGGGCGGACCGTCGCGGGCCCGCCCGGAGCAGGTGCGCCCGGGGCGGCGGTATATCGCATCCGGCCGATCGCGACGTCGACGCTGCACCATCGCACCCGTGTCCCGGCGCGGACGAGACCGCGCGTCGCCGCGCCTTCGCGCGAATGTGGCGCCGCGCCCTCGCGCGAACCCCTGCACCGCCGTTCGGAGATCACACCGCGCAGTCGCCGGCCTGCGGAGGGGACGAGTTGGCGGCAGATGGCCGCGACGGTGCTCCTCACCGCGCTCGCGACCACGATGCTCCTCGTGCTGGCCCACGTGCGCACCGATGAGGTGATCTCGCAGAGCGCCGGCACCACGGTCACGGTCGTGCGAGAGGGGGAGAGCCTGGAGGCCTTGGCCGCTCGCGTGTGGCCCGACGCCCCGGTCGACGTCACGATGGCGAGGATCGCCGACCTCAACTCGCTCGACGGTACGGCCGTGCAGGCCGGAAGCCGCCTCCTCGTGCCGGATTCCACCCGGGGATGAGGGCGTCGTGGCCCTGCCCGACCCGCGATCCGCGCCCGAACCGGACAGGCGGGTATTGTCTAACACTGTCAGTCACACCACTCCGTGTGGTTGCGGCGGTGTCGGCCCACTCGCGGGTGGAGACGGTTCCGGTCGGGAGACATTGCTTCGGCGCCGACGTCGCGACCCGCACGGGCACGACGAAGGAACCGACATGTACTGCCCGTATTGCCGCCATCCCGATTCCCGGGTGGTCGATTCGCGCGAGGCAGACGAGGGTGCCGCGATCCGTCGCCGACGGGCGTGTCCCGAATGCGGGCGCCGCTTCACCACAGTCGAGACGGCCGTTCTGTCCGTCGTCAAGCGCAGCGGCGTGACCGAGCCGTTCAGCCGCGAGAAGGTCGTGCGCGGCGTGGCCCGCGCCTGCCAGGGACGCGATGTCGACAACGACGCACTCAACAAGCTCGCGCAGCAGGTCGAGGACGCGGTGCGGGCGAAGGGCTCACCCGAGGTCCCGAGCCACGAGGTCGGACTGGCGATCCTCGGACCCCTACGCGATCTCGACGAGGTCGCCTATCTGCGATTCGCGTCGGTCTATCGTTCCTTCAGCTCCGCAGAGGATTTCGAACGTGAGATCCAGGAACTGCGCGAGCACAAGAAGTCCCGCTCGGACGCGACCGACTGACCGTCCCGGTCGCTACCGGATCCCGTCGATCGCCTTCAGGACGCGCTTCTCCGACACCGGGATCCGCGTCCCGAGACCCTGCGCGAACAGGCTCACGCGCAGTTCCTCGATCATCCAGTAGATCTCGACCACCTCGGGCGCGGCGCGCCGCTCCTCCGGCAGTCGTGCGAGCAGCTTGTCGTAAGCGCCGTAGACGCGATCGAGCACATCCATTCCCGCCGCGTCGCGATGCGCACTCGCCGGCAACGCCTCCAGGCGCTGCGCAGCCGCGGTGAGATAGCGCGGCAGGTCGGCGATCCGCCGCGACCCCAGATCGGTGACGAAGCCGGGGAACAGCAACGACTGCAGCTGTTCGCGTACGTCGTCGGCAGCCTCGCCGTTCGACCGATCGAGGAGCACACCCACCTCGTGGGCACGGGACAGCACGGGCACAACCGCTTTCAACAGACGGGCCACGCGCCCCGGCAGGTGTGACCGCACCGTGGCCGCGAGCGCCTCGAACTCCTCGGGGGTGCGCACGGGAGCGCCGTGCGCGGCGATGAGTTCATCCACCGCGCAGGCACGACAGTCCTCGATCAGCGCCTCGAACGATCCGTCGGGGTTCCGCCCGAGCGCGAGCCGCTCCATGTTGGTCAGCCCCGAGGTCACGGCCTTCGCCTTCGTCGGTGCCGACGACAGCAACAGGGCGCGCAACCCCTGACGCGTTGCGTTCTGCTGGGCCTGCGGTGTGCTGAGCACGCGCACCGCGACGCCGTCCTTCTCTGCGACCAGGGCGGGGTAACCGGTGACCTTCCGGCCGCCGACCTCGCGGGTGACGGTCTCCGGCAGGTCCCCGAGGGTCTCGGCCGTCCACACCACCGCCGCGGGACGTTCGGTGCCCGCAGCGGCGCGCGAGACCTCCGCTTCGACCCGCGGAGCCAACTTCTTCCGCAGGGCCGCCAGGCTCTTGCTGCGACCGAGCACGGTGCCGCGCTCGTCGACCGCCGCGAAGGTCATCCGCAGATGGTCGGGCAACGCACCGGTATCGAAGTCGGAGGGCTCGATCGTGCACCGGCCGAGCCGCGACAGCTCGCGGGCCATCGCATTGACGAGCGGTTCGGAGCGCGGCGTCACCGAGGCGAGGGCGGCCGCCGCGAAGTCGGGAGCCGGGACGACCTGCCTCCGAAGGTGTTTCGGCAAAGTCTTGATGAGGGCCGTCACCAGCTCGGTCCGCATCCCGGGTACGAGCCAGTCGAAACCGACGGACTTGAGGTTCGCGAGCAGCGCGACGGGGACGCGGGCGGTGACGCCGTCCTCCTCCGTGCCCGGCTCGAACTGGTAGGTGAGGGGGAACTGGATCTCGCCCTGGCGCCACGCATCCGGGTAGTCGCCCTCGAGCACCGACGCGGCGTCCTGGTTCACCACGGTGTCCGGCGTGAACGTCAGCAGGTCGGGTTGCTGCCTGCGGGTCTTCTTCCACCACGTGTCGAAGTGCCGGGCCGAGATCGCCTCCGGGCCGACCCGCTGGTCGTAGAAGTCGAACAGGGTCTCGTCGTCGACGACGATGTCGCGCCGGCGCGCACGGTGTTCGAGTTCCTCGACGTCCTCGAGCAACGCCCGGTTGTCGTGGAAGAACTTGTGCTGTGTGCGCCATTCGCCCTGCACGAGGGCGTGACGGATGAACAGTTCGCGCGAGACCTCCGGATCGATCCGTCCGTACGGCACGGGACGCTGGGCGATCAACGGGATGCCGTAGAGCGTGACGCGTTCGTAGGCCATCGCCGACTCGCGGCGCGTCGACCAGTGCGGCTCCGAATAGGTGCGCTTGACCAGGTGCGGAGCGAGCTTCTCGACCCATTCGGGTTCGATGCGCGCGGCCGTCCGCGCCCACAGCCGGGAGGTCTCCACGAGTTCGGCGGCCATGACCCAGCGCGGAGGCTTCTTGAACAACGACGATCCCGGGAAGACCGCGAACCGTGCGCCGCGGGCACCGAGGAAGTCGCGCTTGTCGCCCTCGCGAAGACCGATGTGCGACAGCAGACCTGCAAGCAGCGACTTGTGGACGTCGTCGGGGTTCACGTCGCGGTGGTGCGTCTGCCAGCCCATGTCGACGGTGATCTGACGGAGCTGCCCCTGCAGGTCCTGCCACTCACGGATCCGCAACCAGTGCAGGAACTCGTCGCGGCACAACCTGCGGAACCTGCTCGACGACAGTTCCCGCCGTTGCTCCTTCAGGTAGTCCCACAGCCGCAGGAAGGCCAGGAAATCCGAGCCCTCGACCGCGAACCGGGCGTGCTTCTCATCGGCGGCCTGCTGGAACTCGGTCGGGCGCTCACGCACGTCCTGGATCGACAGGGCCGCGACGATGATGAGGACCTCGCGCAGGCATCCGTTGCGGTGGCCCTCGACGATCATTCGGGCCATGCGCGGATCGACGGGCAGCCGGGCGACCTCGCGACCCGTCGCGGTCAGGCGCGGCGTCTCGCCCTTCTTCGCGGGTTCGAGCGCGCCGAGCTCCTCGAGCAGAGCGATGCCGTCGCGGATCGCGCGGGGATCCGGTGCCTCCACGAACGGGAACGCCTCGATGTCGCCGAGACCGAGCGCCGTCATCTGCAGCACCACCGACGCGAGGTTGGTGCGCAGGATCTCGGGTTCGGTGAACTCCGGCCGGCCGTCGAAGTCGTCCTCCGAGTACAAGCGGATGCAGATGCCGTCGGCGACGCGACCGCAACGCCCGGCGCGCTGACGCGCCGAGGCCTGCGAGATCGGCTCGATCGGCAGTCGCTGCACCTTCGTCCGCACCGAGTACCGCGAGATACGGGCGGTGCCGGGGTCGACGACGTAGCGGATACCGGGAACCGTCAGGGACGTCTCGGCGACGTTGGTGGACAACACGACCCGTCGACCCGTGTGCGGTGCGAAGACCCGGTGCTGTTCGGCCGCCGACAGACGTCCGTAGAGCGGGAGGATCTCGGTGTTGCGCAGCTTGCGGTCGCGCAGCGCATCGGCGGTGTCGCGGATCTCACGCTCGCCGGAGAGGAAGACCAGGATGTCGCCGTCGCCTTCGCGCTGGAGTTCCTCGACGGCCTCGCACACCGCGTCGACGGGGTCGCGGTCGACGAGCGTGTCGCCCACCTCGACCGTCAGCGGCCGATAACGGACCTCGACGGGATAAGTGCGGCCGGAGACCTCCACGATGGGGGCGGGCGTGCCGTTCGCGTCGGCGAAGTGGCGTGCGAAACGTTCGGGGTCGATCGTCGCCGAGGTGATGATCACCTTCAGATCGGGGCGACGCGGAAGCAGCTGCGCGAGGTACCCGAGCAGGAAGTCGATGTTGAGGCTGCGCTCGTGCGCCTCGTCGATGATGAGCGTGTCGTACCGGCGCAGCAGACGGTCGCGCTGGATCTCGGCGAGGAGGATGCCGTCGGTCATCAGCTTGACGAGTGTCGACTCGGTGACCTGATCGTTGAAACGCACCGTGTATCCGACGGCGTCGCCGAGCTCGGTGTCCAGTTCCTCCGCGAGTCGTTCGGCGACGGCGCGCGCGGCGATACGGCGCGGCTGGGTGTGGCCGATCAGGCCGCGAACCCCGCGCCCGAGTTCGAGGCAGATCTTCGGGATCTGCGTCGTCTTGCCCGAACCGGTCTCGCCGGCGACCACCACGACCTGGTGGTCGCGGATCGCGGCGGCGATGTCGTCCTTGCGCTGCGAGACCGGCAGGTCCTCGGGATAACGGATCTCCGGGACCGACGACGCGCGGGACGCGAGCCGGGTGCGGGCGTTCTCGATCTCGGCGGCGACCTCGGTCAGCGCCTCGCCGCCCCACGCCCGGTCGAGCCTGCGACGGAGGCGGTTCTCGTCGCGGAGGGAGACCTCGGACAGGGCAGCGCGCAGTTCGCGACGATTCGGGGCGGGGGAGATGGACATGCTGATCACACAGCCTAGCGAAACGACCCGGTCGGGGCCGGTCGGGGAGGGCGGGCAGGCCCGGGGGTCAGCCCGCCAGGGCGCGCACCCGGCCGATCACTTCACTGAAGATCTCCCGGTACGGGGCGTGGACCGTGAAGTGGGTGAACCCGTAGCGCTCCCGGCTGCGCAGGATCTGCCCGGCCATCTCGTCGACCGTGCCGATCAGCACGAACGGCGAGTCGAGCAGATCGTCGGCGCCGACGGTGTGCTCGAACCGCTCGGCGAGCGCGGCGGCGGTGCCTGCCCGATCGTCGGTCTCGACGACCGCCTGGAGCAGGGTGTGCCACTCGATGTCCTCGACCCGGTCGCCGGCCCGTGCCCGCGCGAACGTGACACGGTCGTCGGCCTCGGCCGCGGTGGCGATGCGGAACGTCCCCGGTGGCTTCCCCGGCAGTTGGACGGCGCCGGCGACGCTCAGGATGTCGGCGTGGGCGGCGGCGACGGCGAGGATCCGGTCGCCGGTGCCTCCGACGATCAGGGGCGGACCGTAGCCGCCGAATCCGCGCCGTTGCACCGGACGGAGCACGGACAGATCGAACGCTTCGCGCAGCGCTGCCTGCTCGTCGAAACCGGACCCGGTGAACGATCGCTGCAGTTCCTGCACAGTGGCTTCGAGTCTCTCGGCTCGCTCGTCGAAGCGTTCCCACTCGATCCCGGCCGCCTCGAACTCCCATCTCATGTGGCCTGCGCCGAGACCGACCTCGAGCCGGCCGCCGGTGAGCAGATCGGTGGTCGCGATCTCGCGGGCGAGCAGTGCCGGATTCCAGAAACCGGCATTGAGCACCATCGTTCCGACCCGCAGACGCTCGGTGGCGCCGGCGGCGGCGACCAGGACGGGGAACGGCGCGGGGACACCGAGATGGTCGGCCGCGTACACGGCGTCGAAGCCCGCGTCCTCGACGGCCCGGCACCAGCGAGCGAACGCATCGGGGGACCCGACCTCGAAGATGTTGACGGAGAAGCGGAACTCGGTCATGGCACCAGGGTGGCGGGTGCGGGTCTTCGGCGCCAGAGTCGTTTCCTCCGCATACGATGGCGGGTGTCGTGATCGTCGTGGACGGGAGTTGGTCGTGGGTGCGTTGTGGCACGGATTCGCCGATATGGGCGCGATCGAACGGGACGGCGCATTCGTCGTGTCGCGCGGGGAAGGCGCGTACATCTGGGACGACGCCGGCAACCGTTACCTCGATGCCACCGCCGGACTGTGGTTCACCAACGTCGGTCACGGCCGCACCGAGATCGGCGAGGCGATCGCAGCGCAGATCGCCAAGCTCGCCCACTACTCGAACTTCGGCGACCTGACCTCCGAGCCCACGGTCGAACTCGCCGAGCGTCTCGCGGGGATCGCCCCGGTTCCGGGCAGCAAGATCTTCTTCACCTCCGGCGGATCCGACTCGGTCGATTCGGCGGCCAAGCTCGCGCGGCGGTACTGGCAGGAGGTCGGAAAGCCCGGCAAGCGGCTGCTGGTCTCGCGGGAGAAGGCGTACCACGGCATGCACGTCGGTGGTACCTCGCTCGCCGGTATCCCCGTCAACGGTGAGGGCTACGGCCGCCTGTGGGAGGACACCGCGCGGGTTGCGTGGGACGACGCCAAGGCTCTGCTCGAACTCATCGATTCGGTCGGTGCCGACTCCATCGCGGCCTTCTTCTGCGAACCCGTCATCGGTGCGGGCGGGGTGTACCTGCCGCCGGACGGCTATCTCGCCGAGATCCGCGACATCTGCCGCGACCACGACATCCTGTTCGTCGTCGACGAGGTGGTCACCGGTTTCGGTCGTATCGGTGGTTCGTGGTTCGCGTCGTCCCGATTCGATCTGAATCCCGACATGGTCACCACCGCAAAGGGACTCACCTCCGGCTACCTGCCGATGGGCGCTCTGTTCGTCGCTCCGCGGGTCGCCGAACCGTTCTTCGCCGGAGGCGTGTGGTGGCGCCACGGCTACACCTACGGCGGGCACGCTGCCGCCGCAGCGGCCGCTCTCGCCAACCTCGACATCATCGAGCGCGAGGATCTGCTCACCGAGTCGGCGCGTATCGAGCGGACGCTGCACGAGAAGCTCGCTCCGCTGGCGGATCATCCGCGGGTCGCCGAGGTCCGCAGCGGTCTCGGTGCGGTGGCGGCCGTGCAGCTCGCCGATCCGTCCGAGGCGCTCGGCTTCGTCAAGACCCTGCGACAGCACGGGATCTCGGGACGTGCGGCCGGTCAGGGAGCGATGCAGATCTCCCCGTCGTTCGTGATGACCGACGAGCAGATCACCGATCTCGCCGACGGAATCGCCGCAGCACTCGGCTGATCCGTTCCTTCGGCCCGACCGGTACCTCGGCGAGGGGGAGTTCGGCGCTGCCGTCGCGTGCGGCGAGCGAACGCGCGTAACGCTCGTGCAGCACCGACCGCACCTCGTCCGGGCTGTAGTTCCGTCGTTGCCGCTCGTTGCGGGCGGCGACGGCACCGGTCGCCGCGACTCCCACGATCCCGGCGAGTCCGACGAGCTTCCACCACTTGCCACCGCGTAGTGCCATGTGGACGACCCTAGCGGCCGTCGGGACCATGCGGACGACCCCAGCGGCCGTCGGGGCCATGCGGACGACCTCAGCGGCCGTCGGGGCCATGCGGACGACCCCAGCGGCGGTCGGGCATGGCAGGCTGACGGCATGGACACTTCGTCGGCTGATCGGTGTGCCGGTGCGCGTTCGCGTCTCACCCTCGACGAGGCCGTGGCGACGACCCGCACGGGGGACCTGTGGATGTTCCGCGGCGCAACCCCGGCCGACCGAGCGATCCAGACGCTGACCAACGCGCCGGTGAACCACGTGGGGATGACGGTCGCACTCGAGGACCTGCCGCCGCTCATGTGGCACGCCGAGCTGGGCCGCAGCCTCCCGGACATGTGGACGGGACGGCACCAGCGCGGCGTGCAGTTGCACGACCTGCGCAGTGCGGTGCAGGTGTGGGCCGCGCGTTACGGCCAGCGCGGCTGGTTGCGGCAGATCTCGGTGGCGGTCACCCCGGATCAGGAGGATCAGCTGCTGCGCACGATCGCGCGGCTCGACGGCACACCGTTCCCGTCGACGACGACACTCACGGGGCGATGGTTCGCGGGCCGACTCCCACGTCGTCGGCGGGCCGCCGTCCCGTCCGGTGGGCTCGAGAGCGCGTACTGCGCCGAGGTGGTCGGATTGACGCTGGAGGAGATGGGATTGCTGCAGCAACGGCACCGGGGAAGCAACTGGTACGACCCCGGCCGGTTCTGGAGCGGCGATCGGCTGCCGCTCGCTCCCGGGGTGGAGTTCGGCGGCGAGATCGAGGTCGTGCTCGATGAGGACGACCTCGCTGCCGGAAAGGCGGCCGGCTCGGCGTCGTAGAGCCCGGACCGGCGTAGTCCGATAGTTGTGAAAGGTAAAGACGATAGGTCGTTCTACACTGATAGGCGTGACCGATCAGAGCTACCAGCCCACCCTCTCGCAGCTGCGTGCCTTCGTCGCGGTGGCCACCTACCGCCACTTCGGCACGGCCGCAGCGCGACTCGAGGTCAGCCAGCCCACCCTGTCCCAGGGTCTGGCGGCTCTCGAGAACGGCCTCGGCGTCCAGCTCATCGAGCGCAGCACCCGCCGTGTGCTGGTGACACCGGTGGGTGCACGCCTGCTTCCCTACGCAGAGGTGGTGCTCGACGCAGCCGACGGCTTCGTCGACGCGGCGGCAGGAGTGTCCGACGGACTGTCGGGCCCGCTGCGGGTGGGGTTGATCCCCACCGTCGCGCCCTACGTCCTGCCCGAGATCCTGCCCGCACTCGACGAAGCGATGCCGGCCCTGTCGCTGCAGGTCGTCGAGGACCAGACTGCGCGGCTCCTCGACGCACTGCGCGCCGGAACCCTCGACGTCGCCGTCCTCGCACTGCCCGCCGACGTTTCGGGTGTGATCGAAGTTCCGCTGTACGACGAGGAATTCGTCCTCGTCCTGCCGACCGGACACGAACTCGCCGGGCGCACCGATCTCTCGGTCTCCGCACTCGACAATGCGCAACTGCTGCTGCTCGACGAAGGCCACTGCCTGCGCGACCAGACACTCGACCTGTGCCGGTCCGTCGACGCGCGACCGACATTCGGCGACACCCGTGCGACCTCCCTGTCCACCGTGGTGCGCTGCGTCGCAGGACGATTGGGCATCACGCTCGTCCCGGCCTCCGCGGTCGCCGTCGAAACCGCCCGGGGAGACCTCGAGGTCGCGCACTTCGCGGACCCGGCACCCGGCCGCCGGATCGGTCTGGTGTTCCGCTCGTCGTCCCCGCGCGGAGTCGACTACCGCATCCTCGCCGAGACCATCCGCGGCTGCGTCCCGCCGACCTGCCGCCCCGTCGTCTCCTGACGAAGACCCCCTCAGCGCCGACCGCGTCGGGGTTTTCCGGGGCGCTTGCGCGCGGAGGTCCCTGCTCGGCGCGACGTCTTGGGTTCCGGCGCGCGGCGCTTCGGGGCCGAGCCCTTGCGTTCACCACGACGCGAGGTGCCGCCCGACTCGGCTTCCGGTTCGGAGTCGCTGCGGCGGCCACGAGAACTGTTGGCCGTCCGTCCCCGGACGATGCCGACGAACTCGTCGACGAGATCGGTCGTCCGGTCGGTGATCCACACGAGACCCACCTGGGACGCCGGCGCGTCGACGACGGGACGGTAGGTCAGGTCGCGTCGGTGGTGCAGGCGGGCGAGCGACTGCGGCGTGACGAGCACACCCACTTCCGAGGCGACGTGCGAGATCGCGTCCTCGGTGGTCGCGGGCCGCTCGAAGGCCTCCTCGCCGGGAAGGGCGACCCAATCGAGCACGTCGTCGAGCGGATGCAGCACCGTCTCGTCGGCGAGGTCGGACACCGACACCTCGTCGACCGCCGCGAACACGTGCTCCTTGGGCACCACCACGACGGAGACCTCGGTGTAGAGGGGGATGACCGACAGGCCGTCCCGTTGCAGCGGCAGGCGCAGCAGTGCGATGTCGGCGGCGTCCTCGCGCAGCGGATCCGCGCCTGCCGTCGGTTCGACGGGGACCAGTTCGATCGGGACGTCCGGCATCCGCTCGTTCCACACCCGCACCCACTTCGCGGGGGTGACACCCGGGACGTAGGCCAAGCGGAAGGGTTGCACGGTCGGTTCGCTCACCGAGTCAGGCTACCGCTCCCGTGACCCGCCGCCTGCGACGATCAGCCCTCGACGATCTCGAACTCGTCGAACACCACTTCACCGGCCGCATCGGACTCGCCGAGATTCACCTCGCCGATCAACGCCCAGCCGTGATCGCCCTGCGGGTCGTGCAGGGTCTGACGCACCCGCCACAGTTCGGGACCCGTCTCGACGGTGAAGAGCAGCGGTCCACGCGCGTCGGGGCCGGTGCCGATCTCGTCGTACTCGTCGAAGTACAACTCGAGCAGGTCCTCCCAGTCCTCGGCGTCGAGACCGTCGCCGAGGGCCGCGAGTTTGTCCCAGCGCCGACGTGAGGCCAGCTCGACCCGCTTGAACATCGCGTTGCGGACCATGACCTTGAACGCACGGACGTTCGCGGACAACGGGCGAGGAGAGTCGACACCGAACGCGATCTGCTGGTCGTCGGATTCCACCCCGGGATGGGTGAGCGACTCCCACTCGTCGAGCAGGGACGAGTCGACCTGACGGATCAGTTCGCCGAGCCACTCGATGATGTCCTCGAGCTCCTCCGTGCGCGCGGCGTCCGGTACCGTCTGCCGCAGGGCGCGGTAGGCGTCGGCGAGATAGCGCAGGACCAACCCCTCGGAGCGGGCCAGACCGTAGTGCGAGACCAGCTCGGAGAAGGTCATGCTGCGCTCGATCATGTCGCGCACCACCGACTTCGGGGACAGCGGGAACTCCGACACCCAGGGATGGCCACCCCGGTACGTCTCGAAGGCAGGCTCGAGCAGCTCTACGAGCGGCTTGGGCCAGGTGATCTCCTCGAGCAGTTCCATTCGCTCGTCGTACTCGATGCCGTCGGCCTTCATCTGCGCGACGGCCTCACCGCGCGCAGCGTGCTGCTGTGCCATGAGCACCTGACGCGGATCGTCGAGCGTCGATTCGATGACCGACACGACATCGAGAGCGTAGGTGGGGGAGTCGACGTCGAGCAGTTCGATCGCTGCGAGGGCGAACGGCGACAGCGGCTGGTTGAGCGCGAAGTCGCGTTGCAGGTCGACGGTGAGACGGGCCCGGCGCCCGAACTCGTCCGGCTCGTCGAGCTGCTGGACCACGCCCGCCTGCAGCAGCCCCCGATACAGCGAGATCGCCTTGAGGATGTGCTTGCGCTGCGCCGGACGGGGTTCGTGGTTGTCCTCGAGCAGATGCCGCATCGCGTCGAAGCAATTGCCCGGTCGCGCAATGACGTTGAGCAACATCGAGTTGCTCACCGAGAACCGCGACTGCAGCGGTTCGGGCGACGCCGCGATCAGCTTGTCGAAGGTGCCCTCACCCCACGAGACGAAACCTTCGGGTGCCTTCTTGCGCTGCACCTTCCGGCGCTTCTTCGGATCGTCCCCGGCCTTGGCGAGAGCCCGGACGTTCTCGATCTCGTGCTCCGGGGCCTGCACGACGACGGTGCCCATCGTGTCGTATCCGGCGCGACCTGCACGACCGGCGATCTGGTGGAACTCGCGCGCCTTGAGCTGCCGGGTGCGGGTGCCGTCGAACTTCGTCAGGCCCGTGAGCAGCACGGTGCGGATCGGCACGTTGATGCCGACGCCGAGCGTGTCGGTACCGCAGATGACCTTCAGCAGCCCGTCCTGCGCGAGCTTCTCGATCAGGCGCCGGTATTTCGGCAGCATGCCCGCGTGGTGCACGCCGATACCGTGCCGGACGAGACGCGAAAGGGTCTTGCCGAAACCGGTGGAGAACCGGAAGTCGCCCAGAGCGGTGGCGATCGCCTCCTTCTCGGCCTTCGTGCACATGTTCACGCTGGTCAGAGCCTGAGCGCGCTCGAGGGCCGCGGCCTGGGTGAAGTGCACGACGTAGACGGGCGCCTGGTGCGTCGTGACGAGCTCCTCGATCGCTTCCCCGATGGGTGCCTGCGAGTACGAGAAGGTCAGCGGGACCGGACGTTCGGAGCCCGAGACCTCCGCCGTCGGCCGTCCCGTGCGGCGGGTCAGGTCCTTCTGCAGGAAAGTCACGTCGCCGAGCGTCGCGGACATGAGCAGGAACTGCGCGTGCGGCAATTCGATGAGCGGAACCTGCCACGCCCACCCGCGGTCGGGTTCGGAGTAGAAGTGGAACTCGTCCATCACGACCTGGCCGATGTCGGAGTCCGGTCCTTCGCGCAACGCGAGATTCGCGACGATCTCGGCGGTGGCGCAGATGATCGGTGCTCCGGCGTTGACCGACGCGTCGCCGGTCATCATGCCGACCTTGTCGGCACCGAAGACGTCGCACAGGGCGAAGAACTTCTCGCTCACGAGCGCCTTGATCGGGGCGGTGTAGAAGGTGCGCTTGCCCGCGGCGAGCGCGAAGAAGTGCGCACCGAGCGCCACCATCGATTTCCCCGAGCCCGTGGGTGTGGCGAGGATGACGTTGGAGCCGGCGACGAGCTCCATGAGCGCTTCCTCCTGCGCCGGATACAGCGAGATGCCCCGATCCGTCGTCCAGGTGGTGAACGCGTCGAACAACGCGTCGTCATCGACGGGGTCGGGTATCAGATCGGGAAGCAGCACTTCTCCAGGCTAGTCGGAAGGACCCGACCCACCCGAGCGGGTCGCGCGGCTCTGCGGGCAGCGCAGTCGGGTGCCCCTGCGGGCAGTGCAGTCGGTGCCCTGCGGGCAGTGCAGTCGGGTGCCCTGCGGGCAGTGCAGGTCAGGTGGCGCTGCGCTCGTCCGAACCCATCGCGCCGAGCACCGCCATGCGGGTCTCCGGGCCGCCGCTGATCTGCGACTCGCTCACGCCCGACACGAGCAGTCGACGCCAACGGTCGAGGTCGAACTCCAGGGGAGAGGTGGTCTCCAGAAAGTTCTCGACCACCCGCAGGAAGCGCAGCGGGTCGTCGCGGAACGGGAAGTGGCCGGAACCCCGGAAGATCTCGAGACGTGAACCGGGCATGGCCGAGTGCGCGAGATAGGCGTGGGCGACCGGGATGACGCTGTCGTGATCGCCCCAGATGAGCTGGACGGGGAGGTTCTCCGTCAGATAACAGCGATCGAGCATGGTCACGACCTGACCGCGCCAGTCGACCACCGCGCGCAGCGTGCGCAGATACGCCTCGTAGGCCGTGGGGTCGGGGAGGTTCCCCAGCACGCGCACCAGATCCGAGGTGTCGTGCAGCAGGGCACCGGGACGCAGCGGCGATCCGTTGACCCGATTCAGCACGGCACCGGCGGCGCGCAGGACCGGCATCGCCCCGGGCAGCCGCAGGACCCGCAGCGCTTCGCTGACGATCGGCACCGAGATCAGGCGCAGCGCAGGATGAACGTCCTTGGTGACTCCGCCGGACGCGACGAGCACCAGACGCTCGACCATGTGGGGGAACTGGTAGGCGAACTGCATCGCCACCCCGCCGCCGAGGGAATGGCCGATCACCGTGACCGACTCGATCCCCAGGACCGACAGCAGGTCGCGCATGCCGTTCGCGTAGGCGGCCACCGAGTAGTCGGCCCGCGGCTTGTCGGATCGACCGTGCCCGAGCAGGTCGGGGGCGATCACGGTGTACTTCTCCGCCAGGTGCGGGATCACGTCCTGCCAGGTCGAGGAGTCGTCACCGATGCCGTGCACGAGCAACAGAGCGGGACCGCTGCCGGCCATGCGGAACGCGCGTCGGTAACCGTGGATCGTGCGGAACACGATGCGGGGTTCGTTGTCCGGAACCGGGCGAAGCGTCCGGGCGCGCGGTGGAACCATGAGCGTCTCCTGCGACGTCGGTGATCGCGTGGTGGTAGCCGGGCTGCCCGGCCCGTCGCCGGGAACCGGACACAACTACCACTGTGGCATATCGCCGAAGCGTACCGCCTGTATGTGACGCCGACAACGACGATTGTGACGATCATGAAACATCCGGCGGACCCGTCTTGGCGTCAGCGCGGAGCGGAATCGTCCCCGTCGTCCGGGCCGAGCTCGCCGAACCCGCCGTCGCCGGCCCCGCCGTCGCCCGGACCTGGGAGATCGTCGCCGGGATCGGTGCCGCGCCGATCGTATTCGGCGAGGAACCGCTCGAATTCGGCGCCGATCTCCTCACCCGTCGGCAGACTCTCGTCGGTCGGCAGGGGAGAGGTCTGCTGTTCCTGGGCGGCGACGTAGCTGTCGTACTGCCGCTCGAGCGCGTGCACCACCCCGAGGACCTCGGCGTTGTCCTCGATGTGCTCGTCGATCTGCTCCCGCACCCGTGCCGCAGCCTCGCCGAGCGCCTGCAGCGGCAGCTCCAGGCCCCCGACCTCGGCGACGTTCGTCAGCAGCGTCTCGGCGGCAGCCGGATAGTCGGTCTGGGCGAGATAGTGCGGCACGTGCACGGAGAAGCCCACGGACTCGTGCCCGTGCTGCCCCATCCGGTATTCGAGCAGCGACGAGACCCCGGCGGGCACCTGCAGCTCGCCCGACCAGCGGTGGTGCCCCGCGATGAGGTCCTTGTTGGTCGAGTGCGCGGTGACCGCCAACGGCCGGGTGTGCGGGATCGCCATGGGGATCGCATTGAGCCCGATGGTCCGCCGCACCCCGAACTGCTCGGCGAGCAACCGCACCGCGGTGATGAAACGCTCCCACTTCAGATCCGGCTCGGCACCCGCGAGCAGCAGGAACGGGGTGCCGGCCTCGTCGATGAGCGCGTACAGGTTCAGTTCGGGCTCGGCGTAATCCGAGAAGTGGTCGGCCTTGAACGTCATGAGCGGCCGACGCGATCGGTAGTCGATCAGTTCGTCGACGGCGAACGACGCGACGAGTTCGGTCTCCAAGTTCTCGCGCAGGTGCGTGGTCGCCAGGCGCACCGCGTGTCCCGCGTCGGCGAACCCTTCGAGACCGTGCACGAGGACGGGCCCCTCACCGTCCGGGGAGGTGAGCTGCGGAGCCGGGAATTCCAGCTCGTACATGCGGGACTGCTCGTCCATCTGCGAACCACTCCGATCACACTCAGTCTCGGCATCTCCGCCGGGGTCACCCGACGTGGCATGGTGGTGTTCGAGTCTAATTGACGCCACGACGACCGATTCCGGGGCGCACACCCTGCCCGACGTCGACGACCGAGGGAGGTTCGGGTGACCCGACGCGATACTCGTCCGAGGCGCCGCGCATCGGCCGGCCGGAGCGTGGTGGCGGCCGCGTGCCTCATGCTCGCATCCGCCTGCTCCCAGACCGTCTCCGGCGACCCCCGGCCCGAACCGGCAGCCCTGACGGGAACCGCGTCCGCGCCTGCGCCTGCCCCCGCGATCGTCCGGGCACCGGGCGAACTGGTGCTTCCCCCCGAACGGTTTCCCGAACCGTACGTCGCGGTGGTTCTCCCACCTGAGGCCGTGGCGCAGGCGGCGCCCGACCTGACCGGGATCCAGCCCGGCTCGAGGGTCGATCCGGGCGGATGTCTGCCGCCCGCGCAGGATTACGGCCCCGAGAGCACCGCCATGGTGGTCGGTACCGACAACGCCAGTCGCGCGACGATCAGCGTCGAGGTCACCCGGCCTGCTCCGGACCTCGCCGAGTACCGCACCCATCTGACGGAATGCTCGCAGGTGGACGCCACCGTGCGGGGGATCACCTCGACCGTCTCGACCGTCCTCGACGACGATCCTGCTGCGCCCGTCGACGGAGCCGGGACGCTGGCCCTGACCCGGACGGTCGACTCCGGCCGGGGATCGGGCGGCCTGACGCAGTCGATGGCCACGCGCATCGCACAGATCGAGGACGTGCGCGTGACGGTCACGTACATGTCCTTCGACGCGGCATCTCCCGACACCGACAATCTCGACCGCGTGTTCCGGGAGGCCGTCGACTTCGCCGCCCGCCCCTGACGCGGGCCGGGCGCGGCACCCTAACAGCGCCCGCCGACGGGATCGTCCGCTCGGCACCCGATCACGGTGCCGGTCTCGAAGTTGTCCACAGCCGGCCGGTTCATCCCCAGAAGGCCCCGGAACGGCCCCGGGAGCCGCTTTCCGCTCGGACCGATGGGCCACGGTTCGAGCATGACAACTTCCACGCCTTCGTCGTCGCACCCACTCCGTCTCACCGATGTCGGTGACGTGATCGCCGCCCTGCCCGCGCTGATGGGCTTCCCGCCGACGCGTTCGATCGTCGTGATGTGCCTGACTCCGACCGGTGACGTTCCGACCCGCCCGAACGGCAGGGTGGCGAGCATCGGTGCGGTGATGCGACACGACCTCGTCCTGCCCCGGTCCGGGGAACCGGTCCCCGAGCTCATGCGCGCGGCGTTCCGGCGCTTCTGCGCCGTCTGTGCCCGCGAGGGCGCGGAATCGGTGGTGGCCGTGCTCGTGGACGACGATCTCGCCGACCGGCACGATCCGGTGATCGCCGACGTGTGCAGGCTCGTCGACGACTTCGCCGACCATCTCGACGCCGTCGGCATCGACCTGGCGGGGGTGTACGCGCTGCCGGAGATCACCGGTGGAGCGACCTGGTTCGTGCCCGGCCAGGACATCACCGGCAGCGTGGCCGATCCCGGGTCCTCGGTGGTCGCGGCGGCCCGGGTGTTCGAGGGCAGCCCGATCCGCGGCTCCCGCACCGAACTCGCCGCACTGCTCGCGCCGTATCCGCCGGCGGTGCGGCAGGAGGTTGCGCGGTGTATCGACGAGGTCGTCGAGACCCGCGACCGCGAGTACGAACGCTGTGCCCGCGAGGGCGGCGGCGAACGCGCCGACCGTCTCGAACTCGAAACCGTGCTCGCGCACATCGAGACGTACGCCGGCGGAACGGATCCCAGCGCGTCCGACATCGCCGAGCTGGCCGTTCTGCTCGCCAACCGCACGGTGCGCGACGCCGCCATGGGACTCGCGACCGGACCGCTCGCACGGCCGGCGGAGCGTCTGTGGACCGAGCTCGCCCGGGCCCTGCCCGATCCCGAACGGGCCGATGCCGCCGCGCTCGTCGGCTTCGGCGCCTACGTGCGCGGCGACGGTCCGCTCGCCGGGGTCGCGCTCGCAGCGGCCCTCGAATCCGATCCCCGCCACCGGCTTTCGGATCTGCTCGACCAGGCCCTGCAGGCGGGACTGCGTCCCGAGTCGATCCGTGGCCTCGCAGAGACCGGACACGAGATCGCGGCGCGGCTGGGACTCGAACTGCCGCGCGGCGACGAACCGTCCTGAACCGGAGCCGTCTGCTCGATCCGGCCCTGCGCTCGATCAGCGTCGAGCGGCGTGCAGACGGTCGCCGAGGGACCGGGTGAACTCCCACGCATCGGAGACGATCTCGTCGAGATCGGTGTGCTGGGGGTTCCATCCGAGCTCGGAGATCGCGCGGCTGCTCGAGGCGATGAGCACGGCCGGATCACCGGCGCGGCGCGGCGCGTCGACCGCAGCGATCGGCAGGCCCGTGACCCGCTCGCACGCCGAGATGACCTCGCGGACGGTGAAACCCTCTCCGCTGCCGAGGTTGTAGATGCCGTGGCGGCCGGGCTCGGACTTCGTCAGTGCCAGTACGTGGGCGTCGGCGAGATCCTTCACGTGGATGTAGTCGCGCACCGCGGTGCCGTCCTTGGTCGGCCAATCGGTGCCGAAGACCGAGATGTGATCGCGCACACCGAGAGCGACCTGCAGCACGAGTGGGATCAGATGCGTCTCGACGACGCGGTTCTCCCCGGCACCGCCGTAGGCGCCGGCGACGTTGAAGTACCGCAGGCTCGTCGCCGCGAGACCGTGGGCGTGCGCGTACGACGAGATCGCGTGATCGATGGCGAGCTTCGACGCACCGTACGGGTTGGTGGGGCGGGTGGGTGCGTCCTCGGTGATCGGCACGCTCTCGGGTTCGCCGTAGGTCGCGGCGGTGGAGGAGAACACCAACCGCGGGGTACCCGAGCGGCGGACGGCCTCGAGCAGGGCGAGGGTGGTCACCACGTTGCCCTGCCAGTACTTCTCGGGGAACTCCACCGACTCGCCGACCAGCGACTGTGCACCGAAGTGGAGGACGCCGTCGAAACGGGATCCGGAGAGCAGTTCGTCGGCGACGGCCGCGATGTCGCCCTCGACGAACTCGGCACCGGTGGGGACCGCCTCGGCGTTCCCGGTGGACAGGTCGTCGACGACCACGACGTCGTTGCCCTGTTCGAGCAACACGGTCGTGCACACGCTGCCCACATAGCCGGCGCCGCCGGTCACCAGAAGTCTCACGCTGGACATCCCCTTTTCGCACGCCCGTACCGGACATGCGAAAAGGGGTCTGGATCAGACCTGCTTCACCTGCACGGCGTGGGCCATCTCGTCGGAAAGCTCGAAGCTGTCGTGACCGGCCACGGTGATGGACACCGAGCCCGGTCGCGTCTCGACTGTAACCCGCGCGTCGGGGACCACACCGGCCTCACGCAGCCGCGCGATGACCTCGGGGTCGGACTGGACGTACTCCGCGAGCCGGCGCACCACGACCGCGGTCGGTTTGCCGTGCGGGATCTCCGTCAGCCGCACCAGCTTCTCGTCGAGGACCGCCGTGCGGTCGAGGCCGAGCTGAGCCAGTCCTGGAATGGGGTTGCCGTAGGGGGAGGTGGTCGGGTTGTTGAGCACCTCCACGAGACGGCGCTCGACCTCCTCGCTCATCACGTGTTCCCAGCGGCACGCCTCGGCGTGCACGTTCTCCCAGTCGAGACCGATCACGTCCACGAGAAGCCGTTCCGCGAGCCGGTGCTTGCGCATGACCGAGACCGCGAGATCGCGGCCCTTCTCGGTGAGCTGCAGGTGGCGGTCGCCGGCGACCCGGAGCAGGCCGTCGCGTTCCATGCGGGCCACGGTCTGGCTGACCGTCGGTCCGCTCTGTTCGAGGCGCTCGGCGATACGCGCGCGCAACGGCACCACGCCTTCCTCTTCCAAGTCGTAGATGGTCCGGAGATACATCTCCGTTGTATCGACCAGGTCCTTCACTCTCACACCCCTTCGTCTGGGCCGATTCTAACCGTGCGAACAGGACGGTGGGGGCGCCCTCCGAGGCTCGCATGTCCGTGGGTGGACCAGTAGCGTCTGTGTCCATGACCACGAGCTCCACCGCGGCGGGCGGTACGACACAGCTGAGCGGCGATCGGATAGTGGTGTGGAGCCCCGACTACCTCGATTACCGGTGGGGTCCGACACATCCGATGAATCCCACGCGTCTCGATCTCACGATGGCGCTGTCCCGCAGTCTCGGTCTCCTCGAAGGCGTCGAGACGGTCCGCCCGTCCCCTGCGGACGACACCGATCTGCTGCGCATCCACACCTCGTCCTACGTCGACGCGGTCAAGCGCGCGGGCTCCGCCCCCGAGGGAGCGGCACCCCCGGCCGACGCCCCCCACGGTCTCGGCACCGAGGACAACCCGATCTTCCCCCGCATGCACGAGGCCAGCGCGACGCTCGCCGGAGGAACCCTCGCCGCCGCACGCGAGATCGCGAGCGGCCGGGCCCGCCGCGCGGTGAGCATCGGGGGCGGCATGCATCACGCGATGGCCGACTGGGCCGCGGGATTCTGCGTCTACAACGACGCCGCCATCGCGATCTCGTGGCTGCTCGACCACGGCTACGACCGCATCGCCTACATCGACGTCGACGCCCACCACGGCGACGGCGTGCAGCACGCCTTCCTCGGCGATCCCCGCGTCCTGACCATCTCCCTGCACCAGCATCCCGCGACGCTGTGGCCCAACACCGGGTGGTCCAGCGAGGTCGGTTCGGGTCCGGCCGAGGGCACCGCGATCAATCTGCCGGTGCTGCCGGGCACCGTGGACGCGCTGTGGTTGCGCGCCTTCCACGCCGTCGTACCGGGCGCGGTCGCGGCGTTCCGCCCCCAGATCCTCATCAGTCAGTGCGGTGCCGACAGCCACCGTGAAGATCCCTTGGCCGACCTGTCCCTGACCGTCGACGGCCAGCGCGCGTCGTATCTCGCGATGCGCGATCTCGCCGATCGCTACTGTGAGGGCCGTTGGCTCGCCGTGGGCGGCGGCGGCTACGGTCTCGTGCGAGTGGTGCCGCGCGCGTGGACCCACCTGATCGCCGCAGCGCTGGACCGCGAGATCGACCTGAGCACCCCGATCCCGGCGGACTGGAGCGAGCGCGTCGGCGCTCTCGCGCCGAGCGTCGAATTGCCCACCGTCATGGGGGAGGGCTCCGACGTCTCCTACCTGCCGTGGGACGGTCCCGGCGGCACCCCGGAGACGGGAATCGCGTCCCTGGACCGTGCACTGACCCGCATCGATTCGGCGATCATCGCCACGAGGCGGGCGGCCTTCCCGCTGCTCGGCCTGGACCCGGAGGACCCCCGTGACTGACCGGCAGAATCCCGCGGCGGCACCGAACACCGCGTCTGCGGCGGGCGCCGCACCCGCACACGGCGTCGGGACGACGGGGGAGACCGACCCCGCGCGTGAGGCGGCGCTGGCGCGCGCCCGCGACTATCCGCGGCACTGGGTCGCCGACGTGCTGGCCTCGGACGGTGGTGTCGTGCACCTGCGGCCGATCGTCCCCGAGGACGCCGACGGGATCGTCGCCTTCCACGGCAAGCTGTCCGAACGCACCCGCTATCTGCGGTACTTCGGTCCGTACCCGACGATCTCGAAGAAGGACCTGTTCAACTTCACGGTCGTCGACCACAAGTCGCGAGTGGCGTTCGTCGCGGTGCTCGGCGACGAGATCATCGCCGTCGGGCGGTACGAGGGACTCTCGCACGAGGGCGACGGCCTCTCCGCCGAGGTGGCCTTCACCGTCGCCGACGCCCACCAGGGACGCGGTCTCGGTCCGATCCTGCTCGAACATCTCGCCGGCGCGGCCGCCGAGAACGGACTGCACACCTTCGTCGCCGAGGTCCTCGCCGAGAACCGGCACATGATCACGGTCTTCCGGGAGGCCGGCTACCAGGTCAGCCGCAGCTTCGAAGGGGGAGTCGTCCGGCTCGAGTTCGCGATCGACCCCACCGAGGCCCTCGTCTCGGTCCGCAACGCCCGCGAACGCGCCGCCGAGGCGCGCAGCGTGCGCAACATCCTCGGTCCCGGCAGTGTCGCCGTCATCGGTGCCTCCACCGACAGCCGCAAGGTGGGCAACGCCGTGCTGGTGAACATGCTGCGCAGCGGGTTCACCGGGCCGGTCTATCCGGTCAACGCCGAACACCGGTCCGTCCGGGGTGTCCGCGCCTACCCGACCGTCCGCGACATCCCCGACGAGATCGACCTCGCCGTCGCCGCCGTGCCCGCCGAATCGATCGACTCGGTGCTCGACGACTGCCTCGCCAAGGGCGTCAAGGCGCTGCTCGTCGTCTCGTCGGGTTTCGGCGAGACCGGACCGGAGGGCCGCGACGCCGAGCGGCGGCTCACACTGGCCGCTCGGTCGCACGGTATGCGGCTCATCGGGCCGAATGCTCTCGGTGTCGCCAACAACGATCCCGCCATCCGGCTCAACGCGACTCTCGCGCCCGTGCTCCCGGCGTCCGGCAACGTCGGCTTCTTCTGCCAGTCCGGCGCCCTCGGCATCGCGATCCTCGACGAGGCCGCCAAGACGGGTGTCGGACTGTCGTCCTTCGTCTCGGCCGGTAACCGCGCCGACCTGTCCGGCAACGACCTGCTCCAGTACTGGGACACCGATCCTGCCACCGAAGTGGTGCTGCTGTATCTGGAGAGCTTCGGCAACCCGCGCAAGTTCTCACGCATCGCGCGGCGGGTGGCGCGCAGCAAGCCGATCGTCGCCGTCAAGAGCGGCCGCCACGCGGTGCCCCCCGCGCTCGCCGCCCGGACGGGGGAGATGGACGACACCATCGTGCGATACCTGTTCGAGCAGGCCGGCGTCGTCCAGGTCGAGTCCATCGGCCAGCTCTTCGACTCCGCGCTGCTGTTCGGCTACCAGCCGCTGCCCGCCGGTCCCCGCGTCGCCGTGGTCGGCAACTCCACCGCCCTGGGCCTGCTCGCCGTCGACGCCGCCCGCGGACAGGGCCTGCAGGCACCGGACGCGGTGGACCTCGGCGCGCAGGCGTCGCCGGAGGAGTTCGCCGACGCCGTCGCCCGGGCGCTCGACTCACCCGACGTCGACTCGGTGATCGCGGTCTTCGTCCCGCCGGTCGCCGTCGACGTCCAGCCCTACGCCCAGGCCCTGCGCGACGCCGTCGCCGGGTCGGAGAAGCCCGTGGTCACCACCTTCCTGGCGACCGAGGGCATCCCCGACGTGCTGGCCGTACGCGGACCGGACGGCACTCCGATGCGCGGATCAGTGCCGTCCTATCCCGGGCCGGAACGAGCCGCGCTCGCCCTGGGGCGGGCGTGGCGGTACGCGAAGTGGCGCAGTCGTCCACCCTCGCAGGTCGTGCGACCGGCGGGCATCGATCCCGAGCGCGCCCGCGCGCTCGTGGACGGCTGGCTCGAGACGACTCCCGAGGGTCGCTACCTGTCGGACACCGAGGCGGCCCTGCTGCTGTCCTGCTACGGAGTCGAGGTCGCGGACTTCCGCGCCGTCACCACCGAGGAGGAGGCGGTCGCGGCGGCGGACGAGATCGGCTTCCCCGTGGCGGTCAAGGCCACCGGAGCGCAGTGGCGGCACCGGCCCGATCTGAGCGGGGTCCGGCTCGATCTCGTCGACGCCGATTCGGTGCGGATCGCCTATCGCGACCTGGCCGCGGTGTCGGGGGAACCGTTGATGCACGTGCAGCGGATGGCCCACAAGGGCATCGGTTGCGCGATCCGGGTGCAGGACGACCCGTCGTTCGGTTCGCTCATCTCGTTCGGTCTCGCCGGTGTGATCTCCGACCTGCTCGGTGATCGGGCCTACCGTGTTCTTCCGCTCACGGAGGACGAGGCGGTCGAGCTGATCGACGCGCCGAAGGCGGCGCCGCTGCTGTCGGGCTACCGCAACGCCGCGCCGGTGAACAAGCCGGCACTCGTCGACTTCGTCCAGCGGATCTCGGCGCTCGCCGACGACCTGCCCGAGGTGCGCGAACTGGTGTGCGAACCGGTGCTGGCCTCGGTGGTGGGGGCCGAACTCACCGACGCACACGTGCGGATCGGGCCCGAACCGCACCCGCTCGACCTCGGGCCGCGTCGTCTGCGCTGACGGCAGCCCCGGCCGACCGCCCGCCGGAAAAGACCCCGAACGGCAACGATCCCCGAGAACCCAGCCCGGTTCTCGGGGATCGGATACCGCTGACGCGCCCGGTCAGCTGGCGTAGGCGCGAAGGCGCTCGGCGCGGTCTCCTTCGCGGAGCTTGGCCATCACTTCGCGTTCGATCTGGCGGACACGCTCACGGGACAGCCCGAAGAGCTTGCCGATCTGATCGAGTGTGCGGGGCTGGCCGTCGTCGAGTCCGTAGCGCAGACGGATGACCTGCTGTTCGCGCTCGTCGAGCGTCGCGAGGACGCTGCGGACGTCGCTGTGCAGGAGGCCGGCGATGACGGCGGTCTCGGCGGACGTCGCCTCGGCGTCCTCGATGAAGTCGCCCAGCGGGGCCTCCTCGTCGTTGCCGACGGGCATGTCGAGGCTCACCGGGTCGCGGCTGTGGTCGAGCAGGTCGGCGATCTTCTCGACGGGGATACCCGACTCGTTGGCGAGTTCCTCGTCGGTCGCCTCGCGGCCGAGCTGCTGGTGCAGCTCACGCTTGATGCGGGCGAGCTTGTTGACCTGTTCGACGAGGTGGACGGGGAGCCGGATCGTGCGGCTCTGGTCGGCCATGCCGCGGGTGATGGCTTGACGGATCCACCACGTCGCGTAGGTCGAGAACTTGAAGCCCTTCGCGTAGTCGAACTTCTCCATCGCACGGATCAGGCCGAGGTTGCCCTCCTGGATGAGGTCCAGCAGGGGCATACCGCGTCCGGTGTAACGCTTCGCCAGCGAGACGACGAGGCGCAGGTTCGCCTCGAGCAGGTGGCTGCGAGCGGCCTGTCCTTCGCGGACGATGATCGCGAGGTCGCGCTTCTTCGCCGCCGACAGACGCTTCTTCGTCTCGAGCAGGTGCTTGGCATACAGGCCGGCCTCGATCCGCTTGGCCAATTCCACCTCGTCGGCTGCGGTGAGCAGAGCAGTCCGTCCGATACCGTTCAGGTAGACGCGAACGAGATCGGCTGCGGGGCTCTGACCGTCCAGGTCGGAATCGAAGCGAGCGGTGGTTTCGGGGCGTGCCATGACGTGCCTCCTCATCGGTGGTGTCTCACAGGGTTCAACGACCGGCGAAGCGGTGGAGTTCCCGTCCGTCTCCGAGTACCACCGCGCTGACCTGCACTAACCCGATGAGCTCCTGAGAAGTTGCTGAGAGAACCGAATCGTGGAACCTCAGTAACGCCCCGAAGGGGGTCAGACGGGCTCGATCAACCCGTGCCGGACCAAGCCGTGCACGAGGCCCACCGATTGCGTGAGGAGGTCGTCCTCGTCCTCGCCGTGCGCGGCCGCGAGCAGCGACACGAGATCCCCGAGCGGAAGACCGTCGGCGCGCATGCCGCCGAGCAGGGCGGCCGCGAGATCGTCCACCTCGTGCTGCCAGGCCGGACCGCCACCGCGGTGCACCCGCACGACCACCTGGTCCCACCCGTCCTCGCCGGGCAGGTGCACCCGCTCGAGGGCCGTATCGGGCCGCACCGCGAAACGGGCGTCGAGCACCTCGTGCGTACGCAGCCAGTCGAGGCGACGGAAGTAGTCGACCGCCTCGTCACCCAGCGCATCGGTGAACGCGTGCCGCAGATCCTCGGCCATCACGTCGGACGGCAGGTCGGTGCGGCGCAGGTAGACGAACCCGAACCCGACGCCCTCGACGCCGTGCTCCTCGAAGTGGTCGAGCCACTGCTCGGCGCGCACCGCGACCTCCGGCTCCCGCTGATCGGCGTCGCCGTCGCGCAGCCACGTCCCGACGTACAGGGCGGGATCGGCCACATCACGCTGCACGATCCAGGCGTCGACGCCGTGTGACGGCAACCACGATGCGACCCGCGCCCGCCAGTCCTCACCCTCGACGTGCACCCAGGACGCGAGCATCGCGGCGGTGCCGCCGGGATTCAGGTGCTCGGCGGCCTGCGAGATCATGAGCCGGCTGGCGCCGTCGAGGTCGAGACCGGAGTCGCGGTAGCTGTGCTCGACGCGTCCCGCGCTCACCACGAACGGCGGGTTCGCGACGATGCGGTCGAAGGTCCGGCCGGCGACCGGCTCGAACCACGACCCTTCGAGAAGATCGATGTCGATCTCGTTCAGCGCGGCGCTCGCGGCGGCCAGGGTCAGGCAACGGGGATTGATGTCGGTCGCGGTGACCTCGTCCGCGTGGTCCGCGGCGCGGATGGCCTGCACCCCGCAACCGGTGCCGAGGTCGAGCACCGAACCCACCCGATCGGTGGGGGTGGCCTGCAGCAGCGACAGGGAGGCCTGACCGACGCCGAGGACGTGATCTGGCCGGGTCGGGACGGGCCGGATCGAGCCGTCGAGATCGGACAGCACCCAGCGGCTACCGGTCCCGGCGTCGAGGGGTCGCAGGTCGAGAGCGGCCCGCACGCCGTCGCCGTCGCGTTCGACGAGCCCCGCCTGCACGGCCTGCTCCGTCGTCACCGGAGCGAGAGCCTGCGCGACCTCGTCCTCGGGGCAGGTGTCCTGGAGGAGGAACAGTCGCACGAGCACGCCGAGATCGCCCGCACCACGCGCGATGCGCCGGGCGGGGACGGGTTCACTGCGTCCGAGGGCGGCGTGCGCCTCGGGTCCGAGCAGTTCCCGCACGGTGTCGAGGTCGTAGCGGCACCGGATCAGTGCGGTGCGCAGAGCCGGGCAGAGAGACAGGAGAAGGTCGCGGTCCACCACGACATTCTCGCAAGCGCCCCGTCGGGGGTCCCTCTCAGCCGTCGATCACATGGTGTCGGGACGACTCGATCGCCGGGGCGTCGTCGAAGCGGCCGTCCCAGCGGCTCGGTTCGTCCTTGCGGCGCGGCGGCCGGTCGTTGGCGATGAGGACGGCGATCCACGGCAGCGGGATCGACACCCCGATGATCGCCATCGAGATCCAGGGATTGGCCCATACGCCGTACGCGATCGCCGCCAGCAGCAGGGCGGGGATGCGGACCGACATGATGGTGAGGTACTTGCGAACCCGTGCTCGGTGCTGATCCTCGAGCGACGCCTCCGCCGCGGTGATCAGAACCGGGTTGTCGGGCGATCCGTTCTCGGGGGATCCGCCGAAACCGTGAGTTCTCGCCATGTCTTCCACCTTCCCACGCCGGGCCGTCGCACGCACATACACATCCGGCCCTTCCGTGCGGCATCATGGACACGTGAGCACGGATATCAAGGAACGGTCGGATACCACCACCGACGAAACGACCGACGACGACACCCCGAAGTTCTTCCACTACGTGAAGAAGAACAAGATCGCCGAGAGTGCGGTCATGGGTACCCATGTGGTCGCGCTGTGCGGTGAGGTCTTTCCGGTGACCCGGTCGCCGAAGCCCGGCTCGCCGGTGTGCCCCGAATGCAAGAAAGTCTACGACGGTTTGCGCAAGGGCGACTGAGACACCTGGTGGAACACCTCGTCGTCCGCCGCGGCGTCGGGTGATTCCGGCGACGGTCTTGCTGCCGGCGAAGACGGTGATACTGCCTCCACCGGCGGGAGTTCGGTCTGGGCCGGGGGAACTTCGGATCCCCCGGCCTTGTCGTCGTGCGAGGCAGGGTCGTGGGGGGCAGTGTCGTCGTGGGGTGCAGGCCGGTCGTCCGGCGCCGCATCCGACTCGGCGGGTTTCCCGTCGATCGGCCACGACTCGGGTTGGCGATCCCCGGGCCGGATCAGGTCCGACAGTCGGATGGTCGTGGAGCTCGTCAACCGGCGGGTGAGGTTCGTCACCGGCCCGCTGTCGGGCGACGGATCACGGGCCGACTGCTCCGCGAGCCAGATCCGCCACTGCTCCAGACGCGTGGCGCGCGCCGGCCAGAACTGTTGCACCGTGGCGTTGAACTCCGCTCCGAGGACCACGGCGAAACCCAGGAAGAACGTGAACAGCAGGAACGCGATCGGGGCGGCGAGCGCGCCGTAGGTGTAGCCCGTGGCCGCGACCCACGTCAGGTACCACCGCAGGATCACGCTCGACGCGAGGAAGAACACCCCGGCCAGCACTGCGCCACCGAGCAGTCGGTGCCACGGCAGTGACTTCGGCAGCGCCACCTTGTACAGGGTCGTCAGACCGATGAGCAGGAGCAGGCCCACTGCGGGGAAGTAGAAGGTGTCGATGATCCGTGAGCCGACATCGAACCAGGCGTCGGGCAGCAACCGGCCGATCAGGGTGGGTCCGAGCGCGACGAGCGGCATCGTGAACACCGCCAGGATCAGGAAGACCACGTAGAGGAGCAGCCCGAAGATCCGCTGCCACACGGGGTGGCGATGGTCCTGCTGGTGGTGCGCTTCGACGATCGAATCCACGAACGTCGAGATCGCCGACGATCCCGCCCACAGCGACAACACGAAGCCCAACGACATCACGTCGGCGCGACCCCGACGGAGGACGTCCTCGACGGTGGGCTCGATGATCTGGTCGACCACGCTGTCGCTGAAGACCGAGCGGAGGAAGGTGACGGTCTTCGACGTGATGATCTCCACCGTGTCGGGACCGAACCAGCCACCGACGTAACCGAGACTGCCGAGCAGACCGAGCACCAGGGGCGGCAGCGAGAGGGTCTGCCAGAAGGCCGCGGTCGCCGCCTTGCTGAAGATCGAGTGGTCCCAGGCCGACGACAGGGTGTGCGTCACGACTTCCCAGCCCTTTCCGACCGCGCGGCGAACGCGGCCGGAGGGTGCCTGGGCGGGGGATCGTGGTGTGTCGTTCATCTACTTCCAGAATTCCTGAAGACACGCTCGCGTGCGCGCACAGGCAGGTGAGGGCCTCTCGAATTCTGCCACGCAGTCCTCGGAGAACCCGCCGACGCCGCGGCTTCGGCGGGTTCGCGGGCTCCGAGACGATAGGCTGCATGACGGTCGGCGCCCGGACGAGTGCGGTGGCACCGACCCGAGCGAAGCGGACAAGGAGCACGAGAAACCGGTGAGCACCGAAACCGTCGGACAAGCTACGACCTCCGCCCCTGTGGCCCAGCTGCGTGCCTGGCAGCGCCGCGCCCTCACCAAGTACCTCGCGACGAAGCCGCGCGACTTCCTCGCCGTCGCGACCCCCGGTGCCGGTAAGACGACCTTCGCCCTCCGGGTGGCGTCGGAGTTGCTGCGCGACCGGACTGTCGACCAGATCACGGTGGTCGCCCCCACCGAGCACCTCAAGCACCAGTGGGCGGGTGCCGCGGCCCGCATCGGCATCGCGCTCGACTCGAACTTCACGAACTCCACCGGGCAGACGTCGAGCGACTACCAGGGCGTCGTGGTCACCTACGCGCAGGTCGCCTCGCACCCGTTCAAGCACCGTGTGCGCACGGAGGCGCGTCGCACCCTGGTGATCCTCGACGAGATCCACCACGGTGGCGACGCGAAGAGCTGGGGTGAGGGCATTCTCGAGGCGTTCGGGGACGCGACCCGCCGTCTGGCGCTGACCGGTACGCCCTTCCGCAGTGACGACAGTGCGATCCCGTTCGTGAGCTACGAGCCGAACGAGGACGGTCTGCTGCAGTCCAAGGCCGACCACGCCTACGGCTACGCCGACGCACTCGCCGACGGCGTCGTGCGCCCCGTCGTGTTCCTCGCGTACTCGGGCGAGGCGCGCTGGCGCACGAGTGCGGGAGAGGAGTTCACCGCTCGACTGGGAGAGCCCCTCAGCGCCGAGCAGACGGCCCGGGCGTGGCGGACGGCCCTCGACCCCCAGGGCGACTGGATTCCTGCGGTGCTGGGGGCGGCGAACACCCGTCTGCAGCAGCTGCGTGCCGGCGGCATGCCGGACGCCGGTGGGCTCGTCATCGCCACCGACCAGACCACCGCGCGTGCGTACGCGAAGATCCTCGAGACGATCACCGGCGAGATGCCGACCGTCGTGCTCTCGGACGATCCCACCGCGTCCGACCGCATCTCGCAGTTCAGCGAGGGCAACCAGAGGTGGATGGTCGCCGTCCGAATGGTGTCCGAAGGCGTCGACGTCCCGCGACTCGCGGTGGGTGTGTACGCGACCAGCGCCTCGACCCCGTTGTTCTTCGCGCAGGCGATCGGCCGCTTCGTGCGGTCGCGGCGCAAGGGGGAGACCGCCAGCGTCTTCCTGCCGTCCGTGCCGGTGCTGCTCGAACTCGCCAGCCAGCTCGAGGCGCAGCGCGACCACATCCTCGGCAAGCCGCACCGGGTCAAGGAGGGCTTCGACGACGAGCTGCTCGCCGACGCGAACCGGCGCAAGGACGAGCCCGGCGAGGACGAGAAGGCCTACCACTCGCTCGGGGCGGACGCGGAACTCGATCAGGTCATCTACGACGGATCCTCGTTCGGCACCGCGACATTCGCCGGCTCCGACGAGGAGGCCGACTATCTGGGGCTCCCTGGTCTGCTCGACGCGGAACAGATGCGGGCGCTGCTGCGTCAGCGTCAGGAACAGCAGCTGAACAAGCCCAAGGCCGCACCGGCACCCACGCCGCCGCCCCAGGTGACCGAGCGGGTCGAGACCGCCGACACCCTCGCCCAGCTCCGTCGCGAACTCAACTCGCTCGTCGCGGTCGTCCACCACCGGACCAGGAAGCCGCACGGGGTGATCCACGGCGAACTGCGTCGCCAGTGCGGTGGTCCGCCGACGGCGATGGCGACCGCCGAGCAACTGCGCGACCGGATCGCGATCCTGCGCAGCTGGTGAGGACGAGAACGGGCGACCACCTCGAGGTGGTCGCCCGTTCGGTCGGGTCGCGGAACCGTGGTTCCGGACGGCGGATCACACGGTGGCGTCGGACTCGCTCACGATCGTCGCTCCGAGTTCACGGAGGCGGTCGGTGTGCTCGTTCGCGTGGTGCCCGCAGAACAACAGTTCTCCGCCGGTCGGAAGGACGGCGCGGACACGAGCGGCGGCATTGCACCGATCGCAGCGATCTGCAGCGGTCAACTTCGGGCTGGTCAACGTACCGGGCATGACTCCTCCAAACTGGCCACCGCTCATATCGGGTGCCGGGGTCTGGTCCGCCGCACCGGCCGGCGCGGTGGATCTACTCTGACAGACGATTCGTATTCATGTGTTGTTCCCCTGGATGCCCAATGGTGGCGTGTTTCACGCATCGAACAGCGAAAACGCTTCGACATGGCCGTTTTCCGCACGGTGTGTTCGCTCACAGCGCAGAGCTCGAGGGGGCCGGGAACGCCCCGGACGGGCTGTCCGACGCACAATGACGCCATGACCGAGACCCTGCTGCACATCATCTCCCGCGACGATTGGGACCGCTTCCGACCCCTCGGGGCGGTCGTGCCGGACTCCCTCGGGACCCAGGGTTTCGTCCACCTGTCGACCCCGCACCAGGTGCACCTGCCCGCCGACCGGTTGTACGTCGGCCGCACGGACCTCCTCCTGCTGCGCGTCGACCCGACGCGCCTCGTCGACCCGCTCCGTTTCGAACCCGGCGTACCGGAGGACCCGGAGTCGATGCGCTTTCCTCACCTCTACGGGCCCCTGCCCGTCGACGCCGTCGTGGAGGTGACGCCCTACCTGCCGGGACCGGACGGTCGGTTCCCGCCCCTGGACCGGGAGCGAGCGGACGCCGTCGGTCCGGAGGACTAGTCTTTCGACCATGATCGTCGACGTGACGCCGCTTCCCGGGATCGGTGTACGCAAGGACTTCGAACTGGCCTCCGGGCGCCGCATCGGGGTGATCACCCATCGGGACGGTCACAGCGACCTCATCATCTCGAAGGCGGGCGACCCCGACGCGTGTGCGGCTTCCCTGCCTCTCACCGTCGAGGAGGCGGCGACGCTCAGCAATCTGCTCGGTGCCCCACAGCTCGTCGCACAGTTGCGTGAAGACCACCGCGAACTGCCCGGAATCCTCACCCGACAGCTCCATGTCAACGAGGATTCCCGGTTCGACGGAGCGGTACTGGGCGACACCGCGTTGCGCACCCGCACCGGTGTGTCCGTCGTGGCCGTGATGCGTGCCGGTCAGGTCATGCCGTCTCCGACACCCGACTTCGTTCTCACGGGTGGGGACATCCTGGTGGCGGTCGGCACGGCCGACGGTCTCGACGCGGTCGCCAGGATCCTGCGCAACGGCTGATCCCGCAGAATGGACACGACGACACTCGCACTCATCGAACTGGGTGCGGTGTTCTTCGGACTCGGCGTCCTCGGACGGCTCGCGGCGCGGATCGGCATGTCGCCGTTCCCGTTCTATCTGATCGGCGGCCTGTGCTTCGGCAACGGTGGCTTCATCCAGCTCGGCGACATCGGGGCGTTCAGTCACATCGCCAGCGAGATCGGCGTGGTCCTGCTGCTGTTGCTGCTCGGTCTCGAGTACACCGCGAACGAGTTGATCAGCGGCCTGCGACGCTCCCGGATGGCAGGTCTGCTCGACCTCGCCCTGAACGCGGTGCCGGGAGCCGCCGTCGCGCTGATCCTGGGTCTCGGACCCATCGGCGCCTTCGTGCTCGCGGGTGTCACCTACATCTCGTCGTCCGGGATCGTGGCGAAGGTCCTCGCCGATCTGGGGCGCCTCGGCAACCGCGAGACCCCGGTCGTCCTGTCGATCCTCGTCTTCGAGGATCTCGCGATGGCCGTCTACCTCCCGATCCTCACTGCGATCCTGGCGGGCGTGAGTCTGCTCGGCGGCCTCGAAGCCGTCGCGATCTCACTCGGTCTCGTCACCGTGGTGTTGGTGCTGGTGGTGCGATACGGGCGCTACGTCTCGGTCGTGCTCGACAGCCCCGATCGGGAAACGCTGTTGCTCAAGCTGCTCGGCGCGGCATTGTTGGTGGCGGGAATGGCGTCGGCCCTACAGGTGTCCGCGGCCGTGGGTGCCTTCCTGCTGGGCATCGCCATCTCCGGTTCGACGGCACACAACGCGGTCCGGGTCCTCGAACCGCTCCGCGACCTGTTCGCCGCCATCTTCTTCGTCTTCTTCGGACTCAACACCGATCCGACGGCGATACCGCCGGTGCTCGGCTGGGCGATCCTGCTGGCCGTGCTAACCGCGCTGACGAAGCTCGTCACCGGATGGATCGCGGCGGCCCGTCACGGTATCGCTGTGATGGGCCGGGCGCGCGCCGGCGCGGCACTCATCGCCCGGGGAGAGTTCTCCATCGTGATCGCCGGACTGGCCGTGGCCTCCGGTCACGTCGACAGTCGCCTCGCGGCGATCGCCTCGGCATACGTGATGATCACCGCGGTGCTCGGTCCCGTGGCCGCGCGGATCGTCGAACCGGTGATGCGGTTCGCATCCACACGACTCCCCGGAGGCGACGAGCGACAGCGCCTTCCCGGAGACGAACCGGAGCTTCTCTAGCGGCCCCTTCTCTCGCGGCCTTCTTCTGCGGACCCCGGGGTCCGGAACGAAGAACGAGGGCCACCCGATCGGATGGCCCTCGTTCTTCGGGACGGATGTCAGTCGAGGTAGTCGCGCAGCACCTGCGACCGCGACGGGTGGCGCAGCTTCGACATGGTCTTCGACTCGATCTGGCGGATGCGCTCGCGCGTCACGCCGTAGACCTGACCGATCTCGTCGAGGGTGCGCGGCTGGCCGTCGGTGAGGCCGAAGCGCAGACGCACGACGCCCGCTTCGCGCTCGGACAGGGTCTCGAGCACCGACTGCAGCTGATCCTGCAGCAGGGTGAAGGAGACGGCGTCGACGGCCACGACGGCCTCGGAGTCCTCGATGAAGTCGCCGAGCTGGCTGTCGCCCTCGTCGCCGATCGTCTGGTCGAGGGAGATGGGCTCACGCGCGTACTGCTGGATCTCCAGCACCTTCTCCGGCGTGATGTCCATTTCCTTGGCGAGCTCCTCGGGCGTGGGCTCGCGGCCCAGATCCTGGAGCAGCTCGCGCTGGATACGACCGAGCTTGTTGATGACCTCGACCATGTGCACCGGGATACGGATGGTGCGGGCCTGGTCGGCCATGGCACGGGTGATGGCCTGACGGATCCACCAGGTCGCGTAGGTGGAGAACTTGTAACCCTTGGTGTAGTCGAACTTCTCGACCGCGCGGATCAGACCGAGGTTGCCTTCCTGGATCAGGTCCAGGAACGCCATGCCGCGGCCGGTGTAGCGCTTGGCGAGCGAGACGACGAGACGGAGGTTCGCCTCGAGCAGGTGGTTCTTGGCCCGGTTGCCGTCGCGGCAGATCCAGTTCAGGTCGCGGCGCTGGGCGACGGGGAGCTTCTCGCCCTTCTCCGCCAGCTGCTGCAGCATGTGGGTCGCGTACAGACCGGCCTCGATGCGCTTGGCGAGCTCCACCTCCTCCTCGGCGTTGAGGAGGGCGACCTTGCCGATCTGCTTGAGGTAGGCGCGCACGGAGTCGGCCGAGGCGGTGAGCTCGGCGTCCTTGCGTGCCTGACGCAGCGCCTCGGACTCCTCCTCGTCCCAGACGAAGTCGCCCGAGGCCTTGTCCTTCTCGCTGGGCTCGTCGTCCTCGACCACCACATCCTCGGCGCCGGCGAGATCACCCTCCGAGACCTCGAGGTCTGCGAGGTCCGCTTCCTCGGTGGCGTCGAAGTCCTCGTCGCCCGAACCTGCAGCCTTCGTGGCCTTCTTTGCTGCCTTCTTCGCGGTGGTCTTCTTGGCGGCTGCCTTCTTCGCAGGAGCCTTCTTGGCGGCTGCCTTCTTCGCGGGGGCCTTCTTCGCAGCGGTCTTCTTCGCCGGCGGCTTGGCACCGGGAGCGGTACCCTCCGCGGAGTCCGCAGCGCCTGCGACGCTCGAAGCGTCCGCAACGGGTGCCGATTCGTTGGCGGAATCAGCGGTGTGGATGTCGGTGGCTGCCACGTACGCCCTTTCGTGACGAGGTAGTGCGGCGTCGCGCCAGAGTGATTCCGGCGGAGAGGTCTGTCGGGATGAGGGCCGGTTCCGGCCTGCTGGGGACCATTGTAACGATCCCTCGGGCGGCCGATGCGCCGGACTCAGGGAGTGACACCTGTTTTCGCAGCGTAAGCAGCCCCTACGATTCCCGCCGCGTTGCGCAGTTCGGCGGGGACCACCGGGGTGCGGTTGGTCAGGAGCGGGATCCACTTCTCGTGCTTGCGGCTGATGCCGCCGCCCGCGATGAACAGGTCGGGCCAGAGCAGATCCTCGAAGCGGGTGAGGACGCGGGAGACCTCCTTGGCCCACTGCTTGTACGACAGGTCGTTGCGCTCCTTGACCGACGAGGCGGCGCGGTGCTCGGCCTCCTTGCCGTCGACCTCCATGTGCCCGAACTCGGTGTTGGGCAGCAGTACACCGTTGTGCAGCACGGCCGAACCGATCCCGGTGCCGAAGGTCAGGAGGATCACCACGCCGTCGGTGTCCTTGGCGGCACCGAAGCGGTCCTCGGCGATTCCCGCGGCGTCCGCGTCGTTGAGCACCGAGACGTCCCGGCCGCCGAGCACCCGCGAGAAGAGGGATCCGGCGTCGGTGCCGATCCACGACTTGTCGATGTTGGCGGCGGTGCGGGCGACGCCTCCGGTGACCACGCTCGGCAGGGTCACGCCGACGGGACCCGTCCAGCCGGCCTGTTCGACGATCTGCGCCACCGTCTTCGCCACGGCCTCGGGAGTGGACGGTTGCGGAGTGAGGATCTTGATGCGGTCGCCGACCAGGCGGCCCGTGTCGAGATCCACCACGGCACCCTTGACGCCACTTCCCCCGATGTCGACTCCGAATCCGTGGTTGACGGGAGTCGCTCGGTCCGTGGGGACGTCCTGTGCCATTGCGTACTTCCTCTCGCTGGGTGGGGCCGGCTGCTCCGCTCGTGTGGAAACGATAATGCCCGGTGTCACCGGGTGCGGGGTCGGTGGCGAAACCGTCGGCACTGTGTTCGGATCGGTTCGTGCACGCACAGAGAACACTCCCCGAATCCGAGTTGTCCGCGCTGAGGGATGTGGCGGTGACCGTCGCACGTGAGGCCGCGTCCTACGTCCGTTTACGCCGGGTCGAGCTGTTCGGTCCTCCGGGCTCGGGGGAGGCCGTCCGTGTGGGGACGAAATCGACAGTGACCGATCCCGTCACCGCCGCCGACACCGAGAGTGAGGAACTCATCCGGCGCCGGCTCACGGAACTGCGGCCGGGCGACGCCTTCCTCGGCGAGGAGACCGGGGCCGACGGCGGGACGGCGACTGCCGCGAGCGGAGTCGTCTGGGTGGTCGATCCCATCGACGGCACCGTCAACTTCGTCTACGGCCTCCCCGCCTCGGCGGTCTCGGTGGCCGCGCGGGTCGACGGACGCTCGGTGGCCGGTGCCGTCGTCGACATCGCCTCGGGGGAGACGTTCTCGGCGGCAGAGGGTCTCGGTGCCCATCTGGACGTCGACGGCACGCGGGTGCCGTTGCGATGCAATCCCGTGACGGATCCGCGACTGGCGCTCGTGGCGACCGGCTTCTCGTACTCGCCGGCACGACGCGCACGTCAGGGTGAGCTGGTGGCGGCGCTGCTACCGAGGGTGCGCGACATCCGGCGTGTCGGAGCGGCCGCCCTGGACCTGTGCATGGTCGCGGCCGGCAGGGTCGACGCCCACTACGAACACGGACTCGGTCCCTGGGACTGGGCGGCGGGGGCGCTCGTCGCTGCGGAAGCCGGTGCGGTGGTGCGTGTCCCGAGCGGCACCGGGGACGACGGGGAACTCACGGTCGCGGCCGCGCCGGGGATCGCGGCCGATTTCGAAACTCTGCTCGGCGAAATCGGAGCGCTCGACGCAATTCCGAATTGACCGTTTCGTCACATCATGAATTGCGTTCGTCACCTTTTACCGCAACAGTGACGAAAAACAGGATGCACGGTCTGTGAAAAGAGATTCAGCACCGGGCATTGCGTGCGGCCGTGAGCAGATCGAGGTCGAGCGGAGCCGTCTCCTCGCCCACCGGGACCTCGCGTAGTGCCCGCAGGACCTCTTCGGCATCCGCCCCGGGGGAGATGTCCCGGAAGTAGGTTCCCAGCGCGAGGTCGACGGTGTCGTCCTCGCGTGTGTCCTGCACCAACTCGGCGCACGGGGCGAGCAACCACACCGAGGACGCAGCAGCGCGCCCGGCCTCGCCGAAGCGGATCTGCCCCTGGCACTGCATGTTCTGGTCGACGTAGACCGGATCGTTGCCGGCCTGCACGTCGGGCGGGCTCGAGAAACCGTAATCGCTCAGCTGAGCGGCCACGTGCGTGGCCTGGCCGCGTTCGCCGTTGGCGTTGTAGACGCGCACCCGGGTGGCCGTCAGGGGAGCGGGTTCGATCTCGAGCAGCGTCGACCGGTCCACGACCTCGCCGAGCGGAGCCGGTTGCGGGCCTTCGGGGTCGGTGGCCTCGGTCGGGGGAGCGTTGCACGCCACGGTGGTCGTGACGGGCTCGGACGAGGTGAACACGGAGGACCACACGACGATGGTGCCTGCGGCGAGGACGGCACCCGCCACGGCGGCCGGGACCACCCGGCGCCGACGGAACGGGCGGCCGCGGTCATCGGTTGCGCTTCCTTCGGTGATCAGGGAAACCACGCGGCCCTGCCTCTCGTGTCATGCCGTGTTCGTCGCACTCACTGTAGAGGTCGCGGACGTGGTCGGTGGAACCGCCGACCCGAGGAAATGTCACGAGTCGTTGTGTTGTTGATGACGATTGCCAGACAATTCCCGGCGTTTCCACGCATCGATTGCATATTCGTGCGTGAGGTCGGCTATTGTTCGGCGGCCGAACCGTCCAAGAAGGGGCGGTGCGGCGCGAAAACAGAGTGAATTCGGGTATGCCACAGCAATGGCACACCCGTCGGGAACTCCAACGGACGGCCGTGCGTTGCCCTGGCCGGGAGCACCGTCCGTGTCCCGGCCGGCTACCGGTACGAGTACTAGAAGGTAAGAGGAAATGGCGACTGACTACGACGCACCCCGGCGGACCGACAGCGACGATGTGTCGGAGGATTCACTCGAGGAACTGAAGGCCCGGCGCAACGAGGCCCAGTCCGCTGTGGTGGACGTCGACGAATCGGACACCGCCGAGTCCTTCGAGCTGCCCGGGGCGGATCTGTCCGGCGAAGAGCTGTCGGTGCGTGTCGTCCCGAAGCAGGCCGACGAGTTCACCTGCTCGAGCTGTTTCCTGGTGCATCACCGGAGCAGACTCGCGAGCGAGGAGAACGGTGTCATGATCTGCCGGGACTGCGCAGCGTGAGGACATAGGGCAGAGTGAGGACATAGGTGCGGAACGAGGCCGGGTGACGACGGTGCGCCGTGGTCACCCGCGTCTCCCTCCTGCGTGCCCCGGCGCCGCGGCAGCCTCTGCTGTTCCCGGCATCCGGGGCCCTGTCGTATACGGGCCCTGTCGTATACGGGGACCGATGCCCGTTCGAACAGCCCTACTTGTGGGTCGGATCGTCCTTGCGGCCCGACTCGTCGCAGCCCAGCGCCGCGAGCAGTTCGGCAGGCCGCCGCGTGCTCACCAGCCAGTAGGGCGTCGGATCCTCCGGGTCGTCGAGCACGACGAGCGCCATGGTCCGCACCCAGGGACGGTGCTGGACGAACGCCGCCGGATCGAGCTGGCGACCCATCGCGGCACTCTTGGCCGACGCCGGAACCACCACACCCCGCGAGATCACGTCGACGGGCAGATGCGCGCGACCGACGACGAGTTCGCCGCCGACCACCTCGACCCGGCTGCGTGAGAGCCAGGTCAGGACCCAGATCGGGACCGGGAGCAGAAGGACGTAGGGAAGCCACGCGTACATCCCCGGGGCGCCCATGTGCAGCTCGGCCGCGAGCAGGGCGGCCACACCGAGCCCGATCGGCCACCACCACCACGGCACCCACATCCGCTCCGAGAAGGTCGGAGCGTCGGCCGTCGGAGGGGTAGTCGGTGAGGTGCGCGAGGAACGGGACACACCGTAAGGATAGTCGCCTCGGTGGAGCGACCCGGCACGCGAGTAGTCTCGGACGACGTGACCGATCTTCCCTCGATACCGCTGCGCCGGCTCGATCCGGACCTTCCCGTGCCCACTCGTGCCCACCCCGGTGACGCCGGTGTGGACCTGTGCACGTCGGTCGACGTGACCCTCGGCCCGGGGGAGCGGGCGCTCGTCGGCACCGGCATCGCCGTCGCGCTGCCCGTGGGCACCGTCGGCCTGATCCACCCGCGTTCGGGCCTCGCCGCCAAGTTCGGCCTGTCCGTCGTGAACACTCCCGGGACGGTCGACGCGGGCTACCGTGGAGAGATCAAGGTGTGTCTGATCAACCACGACACCGAGCGCGCCGTCGAACTCCGCCGAGGCGACCGCATCGCGCAGCTGCTCGTCCAGCGTGTCGAACTCGTCGATTTCGTCGAAGTGGACGAGCTCGACGACACGGCGCGGGGCAGCGGCGGATACGGATCGAGCGGCGGGCACGCCGGCCTCGTGAAGGAGGGTTCCTGACATGTTCGGACGACGCCGCAAGGACCGCGGGTCGAACGTCGAGGCGACCGACGCCGCATCCGCCGGCGACCTCGGCGCGTACGACGAGCCCGCCGACGAGGAGTACGACGAGTACGCCACCGGAAGTGCGGCCGATTCCGGCCCGTACGACATCGACGAGGTCGACGAGGAGACGGTGACCGCCTCCCGTCTCGACCTCGGATCCGTGCTCGTACCGCTCCCGGCCGGTGGTCAGATCCAGGTCGAGATGGCTCCGAACGGGACGCCGCAGAACGTCCACCTCGTGACCCAGTTCGGGCGCATCACGGTCTCCGCGTACGCCGCACCGAAGTCGCCGGGACAGTGGCGTGAGGTCGCCGCCGAGCTCGCGGAGACGCTGCGCAACGACAAGGCCGAGGTCAGCATCGAATCGGGGCCGTGGGGTCGCGAACTGCACGGCAGGACCGCGAACGCGGATCTCCGGTTCATCGGTGTCGACGGCTTCCGCTGGATGATCCGCTGCGTCGTCGCGGCGCCCTCGGGGAACGCCGGAGCCGACTCCGAACTCGTTCGGATCGCACGGTCGGTGATCTCCGGCACCGTCGTCCGCCGCGGATCCGAGCCCCATCCGGTCCGTACACCGCTGCCGATCGTGCTTCCCGAGGCGCTCACCCGCCAGCTCGTCGCGGCGCAGCAGCAGCAACAGCAGGCGGCCGCGCAGCAGCAACAGCAGGGCACGGCGCAGCAACAACAGGGCGCGGCCCCGGCGCAACCCGCTCCGCGGACGGCCCCGGCGGCACAGCCCACCCAGCAGACGCAGCAGGTCCCGCCCACCCGGCAGACGCCGCCGCGCCGCGGCGAATCCGGTTCGGCGATGCAGCAACTCGGCTTCTGAGGCCGATACCGATCATCGGTTCGGGACGGGGACGATCCTGTCGAGCGCGGCGAGGCACAACCTCCCGAGCACGGAGGGGTCGTCCCCGACCTGTTCGAGTGTCACCGTCGCGAGTTCCGCGTGAGGGATCTCCCGCGCCCATTGCCGCCCCACTGCGAGCGGATGGACCGCGTCGTCCACCGCGGCGGAAATACCGACCGGCACGGCCACGGACCGTAGTTCGTCGACGTCGAGTGCCCGGTAGTGCGCGGCCTCGTCCAGCGCGGACGGGAGATCGGGCCACTGGGCGCTCCAGGAGCGCGTCAACTCCCGGGCGAGCCAGGGCGGACTCGACGCCGCCATCGCAGCGGTGACCGTATCGAGGCCGTGAGCGCGCAGTTCGGAGGCCGTCCACCGCGCGCTCGCGGCGGCCGGCGCCTCCCGCGGATCGCCGGTCCACGCAGGTAGGGCAGCGAGGACGCCGACGACCCGGCCCGGATTGTCGAATGCCCATCTCAACGCGACGGCCGCACCGATCGACACCCCACCGACGAGGATCTGCCCGTTCCCGGCCGCCTCGTCGAGCGCGGCGAGATAGCTCGCCACCACACCGCGCGGATCCGGATCGACGGCGATCGGGGTGATACCCCGCCGTCGGAGTTCGGCGCCGAACGCCTTCTCGGCGAAACATGCATCCGAACCCGTACCGGGAAGCACGACCGCGGTGCCGGCGGTCGGGGGGACCGGGGATTCGCTGTGGGACATGCGGACGATCCTGCACCATCGACCTCCGGAGACCACGCTCACCTGCCCGCACAGCAGGACGAACGACGGCTGCACGCGTGTGTGCACCGTGCAACTTGTATCCGGCGAGAATGGGTCTACAGTGGCGGGCGAAGAAGAGTCCGGTGGCACGAAGATCCGTGCCCCTTCCGTACAGGAGCGTGTTATGGCTTCCCCGGCCGGCTACCTGCGTCGGCTCACACGGCGGCTCACCGAGGACATCGAAGAACTCGATGCCGAGGAGATGGCCGAATCCTCGCACTCCACGGGCGCCCTACCCGTCGTCGAATGCGCCCGCGGTCAGGAAGTGACCATGTACGGACGTCTTCGCAGTGTCGAGTCGTGTTCGCGTGCCGCTGCCGCCGTCGTCGAGGCAGAGTTCTTCGACGGGACCGACTCGATCCAGCTCGTGTGGATCGGTCGTCGGCGCATCCCGGGAATCGAGCCCGGGCGTACGTTGACGGTCCGTGGTCGTGTCGGCGAACGCGACGGACGCAAGGTGATCTACAACCCCTACTACGAGCTGCGCGAGCCCGCCTGAACTGTGTGCGCCGGGGGTGCAACCCCGGTCACGCGGGGTCGTAGCCCTGTCCTGGATGTGGCAGGCTCGTAGGAGTGAGCGACACCAACCAGCAGACGATGCTCGAACAACTCGGTGGGATCAGCGGGTTGATCTATTCGACGCTGCCGGTGCTGGTGTTCGTCCCCGTCAACAGCCTGTGGGGCCTCACCGTCGCCATCTGGTCCGCGCTGGGCGTCGCCCTCGCGGTGCTCGTGTGGCGCCTGATCCAGCGCACCCCGATCCAGCCCGCGATCTCGGGCTTCTTCGGAGTCGCCCTGTGTGCCTTCATCGCTCATCGCACCGGCGACGCGAAGGGATACTTCCTCTTCGGGATCTACGCCAGCCTGGTCTACGGGGGCGCATTCCTGTTATCCGTGCTCGTCCGCAGACCGCTCGTGGGCGTGATCTGGGGGATGCTCAACGGCCAGGGATCGCGGTGGCGTTCGCATCCCACCGCGGTGCGCGCCTACGACGTCGCGACCCTCGCGTGGACCCTGGTCTTCCTCGGTCGTTATCTCGTGCAGAACCACCTCTACGACGAGGACCGCACCGGCTGGCTCGCGGTGGCCCGGATCGGCATGGGCTGGCCGCTGACCGCACTGGCCCTGCTCGTGACCCTCTGGGCGGTCCGGCGTGCCGACCGCATCGTCGAACCCGCGCCCGCGGAGACGGCCGACGACGCGCCGGCCGACGATCCGGCGGCGGACGACGGGCTGTCGAACAAGCCCCGCGACGAGCAAGGGGCGCACGACGGGCAGCCTCAACTCCCCGGTCAGCACCGGCTCCGCGACTAGTCGGCACCGGCTCTGCGACCAGTCAACACAGACTCCGCGACTAGCGGTTCACCGCCTGCCGGAGATCGTCCTCGACGTCCTCCGCCGTGACGAACAGCAGTTCGTCCCCGCCTTCGAGCGGATCGTCCGGCTGCGGGACGATCGCCCGCCCGCCGCGCAGGATCGCCACGAGTGCCGTATCGCGCGGCAGTTCCAGTTTCCGGACCGGTTTCCCGGCGAGGGCGGTGGTGTCGCGCAGGGTGACCTCCACCAGGTTCGCGCCCTTGCGCAGCGTCATCAGCCGCACCAGATCGCCCACGGTGACGGCCTCCTCGACCAGCGCCGCGAGCATGCGCGGTGTGGACACCGCGACGTCCACACCCCACGATTCGTCGAACAGCCACTCGTTGCGCGGATCGTTGACGCGGGCCACGACCCGTGGAACACCGAACTCGGTGGTCGCGAGCAGGCTGAGGACCAGGTTGGCCTTGTCGTCGCCCGTCGCCGCGATCACGACGTCGTACTGCTCGAGTCCGGTGGATTCGAGCGAGCTGAGTTCGCAGGCGTCGGCGTGGACCCACGTCGCGTCCGGCACGGACTCGGGTTCGACGTGGTCGAGCTTGCGTTCGATGAGCATCACCTCGTGGGCGTTGCGCAGCAGTTCCCGCGCTATCGAGCGCCCCACCGCTCCGGCGCCGGCGATCGCCACCTTCATGTGGGCTTCCTCTCGGGTGGACGGGTCAGTTCTCGTCGACCGGCGGGTTCTCGGCGTGTGTGATCGCCTCCGAGACCGAACCCGACACGGCCGCGATGTAGACGGAGTCGTCGGCCTGCAGCACCGTCCTGCGGTCGGGCAGCAACCCGGTGCCGAACCGGATCAGGAACGCGACGCGCGAACCCGTGGCCTCCTCGAGGTCGGTGACGCGTCGTCCGACCCACCCCTCGTGCACGTTCACCTCGGCGATGGCGACGGATCCGGTGGGATCGCGCCAGCGGGCGGTCTCGCTGTCGTGCGTGAGCGCATGCAGGAAACGGTCGGTGGTCCACGGCACGGTCGCCACGGTGGGGATGCCGAGTCGCTCGTACGCTGCGGCCCGCTTGGCGTCGTAAATCCTCGCGACGACGCGTTCGACGCCGAAGGTCTCGCGGGCCACGCGCGTCGAGATGATGTTCGAGTTGTCGCCGGACGAGACCGCTGCGAAGGCGTCGGCACGTTCGATGCCGGCGGAGATCAGGACGTCGCGGTCGAAGCCCATGCCGAGCACGGTGTGCCCGGGGAAGTCCGGGCCGAGTCGTCCGAACGCGCTCGCGTCGCGGTCGATGACCGCGACTTCGTGACCGAGCCGGACGAGTGCGGTGGCCACCGCCGAACCGACCCGACCGCACCCCATCACCACCACGTACACCCGAGTGGACTCCGTTCCGGTCGGTCTTTCCGAGACGGACCGCTGCGGACCGCCGATCCGAACGGTACCGCGTGACGATCTTCGAGAGGTCGTGACCCGGCCGAGGGGTACTTCGGGGCCGGAACCGCATAGGCTTTGCGCGTGTCCAAGCTTTCCACCGCGGCGAAGCGGCTCGTGCTGGGTCGCCCCTTCCGCAGCGACACTCTCGGGCACGAGTTGCTGCCCAAGCGCACCGCACTGCCGGTCTTCGCCTCCGACGCGCTGTCGTCGGTCGCCTACGCACCCGAGGAGATCTTCCTCGTCCTCTCCGTCGCGGGGTTGTCTGCCTACGCCTTCTCGCCGTGGATCGGGCTCGCTGTCGCCTTCGTGCTCGTGATCGTGGTCGCCGGTTACCGCCAGACCGTGCGTGCCTACCCGTCCGGCGGTGGCGACTACGAGGTCGCCACGAAGAATCTCGGCCCCACGGCAGGGCTGACCGTCGGCAGTGCGCTGCTCGTCGACTACGTCCTGACGGTCGCGGTGTCGCTGTCGTCCGCGGCGGCGACGGTCGGATCGGCCGTCCCGTTCGTCGCCCGGCACAAGGTGCTCTTCGTCGTCGTCGCGATCGTGCTGCTGACCGCGGTGAACCTGCGAGGACTCCGGCGCGCCGGCCGGGCGTTCGCCGTCCTCACCTACACCTTCGTGGGCTGCATGCTGGTGATGCTCGGGGCCGGGTTGTTCCGGATCTTCGTCCTGGGCGACGACCTGCGGGCGGAGTCGGCGGACTTCGAACTCGTCGCCGAGCAGACGGACCTGACCGCGCTCGCCTTCGTCCTCCTGCTCGCGCGGGCCTTCTCGTCCGGCTGCGCGGCGCTGACGGGTGTCGAGGCGATCAGCACGGGTGTGCCGGCCTTCGAGAAGCCGAAGGCACGCAACGCCGCGACGACCCTGCTGGTGCTCGGTGGAATCGCCGTCACGCTGTTCCTCGGGGTGGTCTTCCTCGCCGAGCGGCTCGGTGTGGTGGTGGCCGAGCATCCCGACACCCAGCTGCGCGGTGCACCCGAGGGTTACGAGCAGAAGACGTTGCTCTCCCAGCTGGCGCACACCGTCTTCGAGGGGGTGCCGGCCGCGTTCGTCCTGATCACGATCGTCACCGCCGTGATCCTCGTGCTCGCCGCCAATACGGCCTTCAACGGATTCCCGGTGCTCGGTTCGGTTCTCGCGCAGAACCGTTACCTGCCGCGCCAGTTCCACACCCGCGGCGACCGGCTCGCCTTCAGCAACGGCATCCTGTTCCTCGCCGGGATCGCCGTCGTCTTCGTGTGGGTCTTCGAGGCCGAGGTCACCCGGCTCATCCAGCTGTACATCGTGGGTGTGTTCGTCGCGTTCAGCCTGGGGCAGGCCGGCATGGTGCGCCACTGGACGCGGGAACTGAGCACCGAGACGGATCCGTCGGCGCGGGGCCGCATGGCGCGGTCGCGGTTGATCAACGGTGTCGGATGCGTCTCCACGTCGGTGGTGCTGCTGGTCGTGCTGACGGGCAAGTTCGCCGCCGGGGCGTGGATCGCGGTGGTGACCATGGTCGTCGCGTTCGGGCTCATGAAGGCGATCCGGCACCACTACGACACGGTCGCCGCGGAACTCGAGAGGGCGGATTGGGACGGTGTGCTGCCCAGCCGCACCCATTCGATCGTGCTCGTCTCGACCCTGCACCTGCCCACGATGCGCGCTCTCGCCTACGCGCGGGCGACTCACCCCGACACCCTCGAGGCGATCACCGTGAACGTCGACGACGAGAGCACCCGGCGTCTCGTACTCGAATGGGAGAAGAGCGATCTCACCGTGCCGTTGAAGGTCGTCGAGTCGCCCTACCGGGAGATCACGCGGCCCGTCCTCGACTACGTCCGCCGGGTGCGGCGCGATTCTCCCCGCGACGTCGTGACCGTCTTCATCCCCGAGTACGTGGTGGGGCACTGGTGGGAGCAACTGCTTCACAACCAGAGCGCCCTGCGGCTCAAGAGCCGGCTCCTCTTCCAGCCGGGGGTGATGGTGACGAGTGTGCCCTGGCAGCTGCGCTCGTCCGCGGACGCCGGTGCGGTGGGGCGGGCCGCCCCGAACGGGCAGGATCGACAGTTGGACAACGAGGAGGAACCGCGGTGAATCGTCAGGCACACCCGCGCACGGATTGGTCCGGCCGGAGGATCGAGGTGATCCTCGGCAATCCCGCCCACGGTGGTGCGTGTGTCGCGCGGTTCGAGGGGCGCGTCGTGTTCGTGCGGCACGGACTGCCGGGGGAGCGGGTCTTCGCTCGGGTCACCGAGGATCGGGGCGGGTCGTTCTGCTTCGCCGACGTGGAGGACGTGCTCGAGGCGTCCGAGGACCGCGTCGATCGAGTCTGCCCGATCTCCGGTCCGGGAGGGGCGGGTTGCTGCGACCTCGCGCACATGACCGTCGAGGCGCAACGCCGTTTCACGGGCGCGGTGGTGGCCGAGCAGCTGCGCCGGCTCGGTGGGGTGGACCGCGAGGTGACCGTCGAGGAGGTGCCCGGCGGTGCGTCCAACGGCACCCTGTGGCGCACCCGGGTCCGGCTCGCGGTGGACGTGGTGGGGAACCCGGGGTACCGCCGGTACCGCAGCAACGAGGTCGTCCCCGAACTGGCGTGCCCGCAGATCGATCCGCACGCCTACGTCGGCCTCACCGATCGTGTGTGGCAGCCGGGAGCGGAGCTGCAGGTCGTGCTCGACGCGGACGGCCGGCGGCACGTGGTGGAGATCGCACCTCCGGTCCTCTCGGGTGGTGCGCGACGGCAGGGCCGGCGCGGCGCGGCGTCGCGGCGGGCGGCGGTGAACGCGCCCCGTCCGGAGAAGGTGATCGAAGGCTCGGGACGGGTGGTCGAGCGGGTCGGCGAGCGCGAGTGGCGGTTGGCGCCGACCGGTTTCTGGCAGGCTCATCGCGGCGCCGCGTCGACCTATTCGGCTGCGGTGGCCGACTGGGCGCAGGCCTCGGAGGGGGCGACGGCGTGGGATCTGTACGGCGGAGTGGGCGTCTTCGCGGCCGTGCTCGCCGAGCAGGTCGGTCCGTCCGGTCGGGTGGTGTCGGTCGAGTCGTCGAAGACCGCCGTGGACGACGGGGTCGAGGCGCTCGGCGACCTCGGGCAGGTGTCCTTCCGTCACGGGCGCGTGGAGCGGATGATCCCCGATCTGCCGGCCCCAGAGGTGGTCGTCCTCGACCCGCCGCGCGCGGGGGCGGGCAAGGACGTGGTGGCCGCCGTGGCCGCGGCGGGACCGCGCCGGATCGTCCACGTGGGCTGCGATCCCGCGTCCTTCGGTCGGGACGTGGGTCTGTACCGGGACAACGGATTCGAGTTGGCGGACGTCCGGGCCTTCGCGGCGTTCCCCTCCACTCATCACGTGGAGTGCATCGGTCTGTTCACCCGTTGAACCGGGTTCCCGTCGCACCCGCCCGGGGTCCGTGCTGTGTGTGGTGTGGCGAGGTGTGACGGGGACCGCATCCGGGTAGTCGGTGTGACATGAAAAAGAGATTGCTTGTAGTACGCAACTAATCTGTATAGTTGCATGACGTAATCAATTAGTTCATTCCGACGGAGGTTCGCTGTGCCGGAAAAGGCTCAGGCCCACGAACTCGCCGACGCCATCTTCATGTTCGGTCGCACGCTGCGTGGTGCACTCGTGCACCACGACACCGATGTGCTTCCTTCCGCGCTCGTCGCGGTGCTGTTCGTGCTCGCACGGATGGGGGAGTGCCGGCCCAGCGAGCTCGCCGTCGAAATGTGCGTCAGCCAGTCGTCGTTGAGCAGACAGATCGCCGAACTCGTCGAGCGAGGCCTCGTGGATCGACATCCCGATCCCGACGATCGTCGTGCTCACCGGGTGAGTTGTTCGGTCGCGGGTATCGAGATCCTCGACCTCGTGAAGAAGCGCCGGACCGAACGGCTCTCCGCAGAACTCTCGGACTGGCACGAGGACGAGATCGCAGGCGCCATCACGACGCTCGAACGTCTCACCTCGTCCCTGGCTCCGCTCGTCATCGATACTCGAAGGACCAATTCATGACCACAGTCTCCGGACAGGGAGCGCAGCCGGATGCTCCGGCAGCCGAGGAGCAGATGACGCACCGCGAGATCCTCGTCGTGCTGTCGGGCCTCCTCGCCGCTCTCTTCACGGCGTTGCTGAGCAGCACCATCGTCTCGACCGCTCTGCCGACGATCATCGCGGATCTGAACGGTACCCAGACCCAGTACGCCTGGGTCATCACCACGGCGCTGCTCGCGAACGCCGCGTCGACGCCCATCTGGGGCAAGTTCGCCGACCTGTTCAACAAGAAGCTGCTCGTCCAGCTCGGGATCCTGGTCTTCGTGATCGGCTCGGTCCTGGCCGGCATCGCGCACAACGTGCCGGTCCTGCTCGCCGCCCGCGTGATCCAGGGCATCGGCATGGGTGGTCTGACCGCTCTCGTCGTCGCGATCATCGGCAGCATCATCCCGCCCCGCCAGCGCGGCCGGTACTCCGGCTACATGGGCGCCGTCATGGCCGTCGCCATGTCGGGTGGACCCGTGCTCGGTGGTGTCATCGTCGACCTCCTCGGCTGGCGCTGGTGCTTCTACGTCTGCGTGCCGATCGCCGTCGTCGCGCTGATCCTGCTGCAGCGCACGCTGCACGTCACGACCGTCCGCAAGGAGAACGTGAGCATCGACTGGTTCGGCGCCACGCTCATCACCGCCGCCGTGAGTGTCCTGCTCGTCTGGGTGTCCTTCGCCGGTAAGGCCGACTACTACGAGTGGTTCTCGGCCGAGTCCGCCCTCTACGTCGGTGCCGGCATCGTCCTGCTCGTCGCGACGCTGATCGTCGAGTCGAAGGTCGCCGATCCGATCATCCCGCTGAAGATCGTCACCGAACGCACCACCGGTCTCGCGATCATCGCGTCCGTGGCAGTCGGTATCGGCCTGTTCGGCGCCACCACCTTCCTCGGCCAGTACTTCCAGACCTCGCGGGCCTACAGCCCGACGGTCGCCGGTCTGCTCACTATCCCGATGGTCGCCGGCACACTCGTCTCGTCGATGCTTTCCGGTCAGCTCATCACGCGCTTCGGCAAGTGGAAGGGCTTCCTGGTCGGCGGCGCGATTCTGCAGATGGTCGGTTTCGGACTTCTCGGCACGGTCGACCACCTCACCTCGCTCACGCTCATCAGCGTGTACATCGCGATCGTGGGTCTGGGCACCGGCATGCTGATGCAGAACCTCGTCCTCGCCGTGCAGAACACCGTGAGCGTGCGCAACATCGGCGCCGCGAGCAGTTCCGTCGCCTTCTTCCGCACCTTCGGTGGCGCGATCGGTGTGTCGGTGCTCGGTTCGATCCTCGCGTCCCGTGTCGCGACGATCTCCGCCGACGGCCTCGCGAAGCTCGGTGTGGACACCTCCGGTGGCGGATCGGGTGGAACTCTCGACTTCTCCCAGTTGCCCGAGCCGGTGGCCGAAGTCATCCGTGCCGCCTACGGCGACGCGACGGCGACCCTCTTCCTCGTGGCGGCGGCGTTCGCGGTCGTTACCCTGGTGGCAGTGGTGCTGATCCCGAACCAGGCGTTGCGCACCACCATCGACCTCGTCGAGGAGAAGTCGCCGGCCGATCGCGCCGACATCTCCTCGTGAGGGTGACCTCGCTCACCGGCGGACGATCCGCCCGCCGGTGACCAGGAGATCACGCGGAAGCGAGGCGGTGGCGGGAGACGCTCCGTTCCCGCGCTCCGTAGACTGAGGAAATCACTCGCGCGACGAGCGTGAGGCACGAGCCGGAGGGAGCTGTTCCAGTTGGGTGTTCTGTCCCGCATCCAGTCGCCCGACGATCTACGTCGACTCTCCCCTGTGGAGCTCACCGAGCTTGCGGGGGAGATCCGGGAATTCCTGGTCGAGAAGGTCGCGGCGACCGGCGGTCACCTCGGGCCCAATCTCGGCGTCGTCGAGCTGACCATCGCTCTGCACCGGGTGTTCGATTCGCCACGCGATCCGATCCTCTTCGACACCGGTCATCAGGCCTACGTCCACAAGATCCTCACCGGTCGTCGCGACGAGTTCGACAGTCTCCGGCAGAAGGGTGGGTTGTCCGGCTACCCGTGCCGCGCGGAGAGCGAACACGACTGGATCGAGTCGTCGCACGCCTCGGCCGCCCTGTCGTACGCCGACGGACTCGCCAAGGCCTATTCGCTGTCCGGACAGTCCGATCGGACCGTGGTGGCCGTCGTGGGCGACGGCGCGCTGACCGGCGGTATGTGCTGGGAAGCGCTCAACAACATCGCCGCCGGGCAGAACCGCTCGATGGTGATCGTCGTCAACGACAACGGCCGCTCATACGCACCCACGATCGGCGGTCTCGCCGAGCACCTCGCGGCGCTGCGCCTCAAGCCCGGCTACGAGAAGGTGCTCGACAACAGTCGGCGCATCGTCAAGCGGATCCCCTGGATCGGCTCGGCGGCCTACTCGGTGCTGCACGGCATGAAGGCCGGTGTGAAGGACGCGGTCAGCCCGCAGGTGCTCTTCACCGATCTGGGCATCAAGTACCTCGGCCCGGTCGACGGGCACGACGAGCAGGCCATGGAATCGGCGCTGCGTCGCGCGAAGGCGTACGGCGGCCCGGTCCTCGTCCACGCCGTCACCCGCAAGGGAGCCGGCTACGCGCCCGCCGAGAACCACCTCGCCGATCAGATGCATGCCACGGGCGTGATGGATCCGCGCACGGGTCGGGCGAAGTCCACCTCCGCCCCCGACTGGACGTCGGTCTTCTCCGACGAACTCATCGCGCTGGGGGAGAAGCGGGAGGACGTCGTGGCGATCACCGCTGCGATGCCCGGACCGACCGGACTCGCCAAGTTCGGCGAACGGTTCCCCGAGCGCACCTTCGACGTCGGCATCGCCGAACAGCACGCGGTGACGTCGGCGGCGGGGCTCGCGCTCGGTGGGATGCATCCCGTCGTCGCCGTCTACTCGACCTTCCTCAACCGCGCGTTCGACCAGCTGCTCATGGACGTCGCACTGCTTCGGCAGCCGGTCACCGTGGTGCTCGACCGGGCGGGTGTCACGGGTTCCGACGGGGCCAGTCACAACGGCATGTGGGATCTGTCCCTGCTGGGCATCGTTCCCGGCATCCGGGTCGCCGCTCCGCGCGACGGGGCGACGCTGCGCGAGGAACTCGGTGAGGCGCTCGACGTCTCCGACGGCCCGACCGTCCTCCGGTTCCCCAAAGGCTCGGTGGGAGAAGACATTCCGGCGCTTGAGCGTCTCGACGGCACGGTCGACGTGCTGCGGATGCCGCCGTCGCGGCGCGGCGACGCACTGATCGTCGCGGTCGGCGCCTTCGCCGGTCTCGCGCTCGACGTCGCCGATCGTCTCTCCAAGCAGGGCATCGACGCCGCGGTCGTCGACCCGCGGTGGGTCTTCCCCGTGCCCGACGCGGTGGTCGACCTCGCACGCGGCTTCCGGATCGTCGTCACGATCGAGGACAGCGGCCTCCACGGTGGTGTCGGCTCGGCGGTCTCCGCCGCGCTGCGCCGCAACGACGTCGATGTGCCCACGCGCGATCTCGGGGTGCCGCAGCAGTTCCTCGATCACGCCTCCCGCAACGAGATCCACGCCGAACTCGGTCTGACGGCCCAGGATGTGGCGCGTCAGGTCACCGGCTGGGTCGCCGGTCTGGACAGCGAACCCGAGGAGCGATCGCGACCCTCGGCGGTCGAGCAGTCCGACCGCGAAGCGGGCTGAGTCCGACCGACGCAGGTGCACAGACGCGAGGGGCGGTATCCGGTGATCCGGATACCGCCCCTGGCGTCTGTATCGACTAGCTCTGCATCTCCTCGAGTTCCATGCCCTTGGTCTCGGGGATCTTCGTCTTGACGAAGAAGAACGACAGCAGGGCGAAGAACGCGAACAGTCCGTACAGGAACCACAGCCCGACCGCGGAGGTCAGCGGCGGGAACGCCAGTGTCACCGTGAAATTCGCGATCCAGTTCGCCGCGGTGCTGATACCGAGGGCGACTGCGCGCATGCGGTTCGGGAACATCTCGCCGAGCATCACCCACATGATCGGGCCCCAGGTGGCGGCGAAGAAGATCACGAAGGCGTTCGCGCCGACGAGGGCGAGCGCACCCCACGGTGCCGGAAGTTCGACGTCCTCACCGCTGCCGACCGCCTGCGAGAAGGCGATCGCGGCGAGCAGCAGGCTGACGAACATGCCGATCGAACCGGTCATCAACAGCGGACGGCGACCGATCTTGTCGACGAACAGGATCGCGACGAACGTCATGAGCACGTTGATCACGGCGGTGATCACCGAGGTGGTGAACGACTGGTTCTCGGTGAAGCCCACCGACTTCCACAATGTCGTCGAGTAGTAGAAGATCGCGTTGATACCGACGAACTGCTGGAAGACGGCCATCGTGATGCCGACCCACACCAGCGGCTGCAGACCGAAGACCGGGCCGCGGATGTCGCCGAAGGACGCCTTCGACTCGCGGCGCAGCGTCAGCCGGATCTCGCGGACACGCTCGTCGGGCCGAAGCTCGCCCGTGACGTTGGCCAGGACGGCCGCAGCCTCTTCGTCCATGTCCTTGCCGACGAGATAGCGGGGGGACTCCGGGATCGTCAGCGCCAGTACACCGTAGAGGACGGCGGGCGCGACGCCGACGAGGAACATCCACCGCCAGGCCTCGAGATTCCACCACAGCTCGTTCGACGCTCCACCGGCGGCGTTCTGCAGCACCGCGTCGGACAGCAGGGCCGCGAAGATGCCGAGAGTGATGGCGAGCTGCTGCAGTGATGCGAGGGCGCCGCGGTAGCGAGCGGGTGCGATCTCGGAGATGTAGGTCGGTGCGATGACCGACGCGATACCGATGCCGAGGCCGCCGAGCACACGCCACAGCATGAGATCGGGAACGCTGAAGGCCAGACCGGACCCGATCGACGAGATGACGAACAGGGCGGAGCCGAGGAGCATCACCCGCTTGCGGCCCCAACTGTCGGCGAGGCGTCCGGCGAACCATGCCCCGACGGCACAGCCGAGCAGGGCGATGGCGACGGCGAAACCGGTCACGAACGAACTGAGTGCGAAGTTGTCCTGGATGGAGTCGACGGCACCGTTGATGACCGAGCTGTCGAAGCCGAACAGGAAACCGCCCACGGCCGCCGCGACGGTCACGGCGATGACTTTCGCGGCGTGTGCGGTCGATGGTTGGGTCACCGAGGAACTCCTGGATCGGACTGGCCGCGAGGGCGGGAAAAGGGCTGGACACAGTGTGTTTTCTTCAGGGGAACATTACGCCGGGGTGAACGGCCGACTCGACGTTTCCGGCGAGAACTCGCCCGCAGGGCGGACTGCGAACGGGACATCCACGGAGTGTGGCGACGTCTCCGAGCGGGCAAGAAGTTAAGGTGTATTCTCTCCGCTTCGTTGCTCTGCCTGCGACCTTCCCATCCGGTGAGGACCTCCGCTTGACACTGTGTGATCTGGGAATACAGTCTCGTTCCATGACTCGGCGACGACCGGATGCGACGGTACAGGGTGTGGTGGGTGAAGCGGCGTTCCTGCTGACCTCACCTCGGAGGTTCCTCATGGAGATCGCTCTGCCTCCGGTGGGGCACGGGGTGGTGGAACACAGCAAGGCGCTCATCGATCCCGTCACACGCTTCCGGAACACGAGTGCGTACATCTTCCTCGTGGCGTTCGGCGACGACGAGGAACGGCGCAGGGTGGTGCGTTTCGTCAACCGCGCCCACGCACCGGTTCGCTCCGACGGATACAACGCCTTCGATCCGAAGCTCCAGTTGTGGATCGCCGCGGTGATGTTCCACGGCGGCCGCGACGTGTACGAGCGGTTCTTCGGCCGCCTCGACCGGGCCGAGGCCGAACGGCTGTACCGCGAGTTCGCGGTCTACGGCACGTCGTTGCAGGTACCTGAGGAGATGTGGCCCGCGGACCTCGACGCGTTCGATGCCTACTGGCACAGTGTCGTCGACGATCTCGAGATCGACGAGACCATTCGTTCCTACGCACGCGCCCTGCTCTCCGGTGGCGACCTGCCGATCGTCGTCCGGCCGGCGATGGCGCTCAACAGGTTCTTCACCCTGGGCATGCTCGATCCCCGTATCCGTGAGGCCTACCGCTTCACGTGGACCGAGGCCCACCAGCGATGGTTCGACCGCCTCATGCGGATCGCGGTGCCCGCCTACCGGGCGCTGCCCGCGGCGGCGCGCCACCTGCCCAAGAGGCTGGTCCTGCGCGACGCGCGTAAGAGGTTCGCCGCGGTGCCCGCGCACGTCGCTGCCTAGGACGCGGCAGCGCCGGAAAGAGACAGCATGCGGCAGAGGCGGCGGAGATCAGTTCTCCGCCGTCAGGGCCTTCGCGAGTCGCGGCACGGTCAACGCGCGCTGCCACGGACGTGCCCCGCCCTCGGCGAAGCGGCCGTCGATGTACTCCTCGACGTCGCCCCCGTCGGAGACGTCCCAGTCCCAGCACAGGCGCCGAACGAGTTCGGGACTGATCAGGTTCTCGACCGGAACGGCGACTTCCTCGCTCAGAGCGGCGAGTTCGCCGCGCGCGAGGGCGAGACGTGCGGCCTCCTCGGGGTGGTGGCGCGACCACCGGCCGGCCGGCGGAGGCCCGGTCAGCGGCGGCGTGAGGGGTGGGAGCCGGTCCTCCGGCAGTGCACGGGCCCGCTCGATCGCGTTGAGCCACGCCCGGGAGGAACGCCGCTGCCGCGGACCGCCGAAGACCGGAAGCTTCTGCAACTGTTCGACGGTCGTGGGATTCGCCTCCGCGGCGGCGATGATCGCGGAGTCGGGAAGGATGCGCCCCGGCGCGATGTCGCGCCGGGCGGCGATCTCGTCGCGAGTGGTCCACAGTTCCCGGACGATCGCCAGGCGGCGTCGGTCCTTGATCGCGTGGATCTTGGACGTGCGGCGCCATCGATCGGGCTTCGGAGCGGGCGGTCCCGCGAGCCGGATGTGCTCGAATTCCTGGGCGGCCCACTCGGTCTTGTTCTGCCGCTCGAGTTCACTCGCCATCGCGTCGCGGAGTTCCACGAGCGGTTCGACGTCGAGCGCTGCGTAATTGAGCCACGACTCGGGAAGCGGCCGCGTCGACCAGTCCGCCGCACCGTGGCCCTTGCGCAGCTCGAGGCCGAGGGTCTCGGCCACGATCGCGGCGAGCCCGACGCGGGGAAATCCGGCGAGGCGACCGGCGAGTTCGGTGTCGTACAACTTCGCCGGGCGGAGTCCGAGTTCGGCCAGGCCGGGGAGATCCTGATCGGCGGAGTGCAGGACCCATTCGAGGTCGTTGATCACCTCGGCCAGGGGAGCGAGGTCGTCCCGTGTCGGAATGGGGTCGAGCAGCACCGTGCCGGCGCCCTCACGGCGGAGCTGGACGAGATAGGCGCGCGCGGAGTAGCGGTAGCCCGACGCGCGTTCGGCGTCGACGGCGAGCGGACCGTGTCCCTGTGCGAGCATCGCTGCGGCCTCGGCCACCCCGCGCGCCGTGGTGACGACCTCGGGGACGCCGTCGCGCGGTTCGAGGAGCGGCACCGTCGTCACGCTCGTGCTCTTCTGCTCGTCCTCGTCGTTCTGTGCCGGCATGGGCGTGACTCTAGCGGTGTCGCTCCCGTGCGCAATTCCGTTCCTGTCCGGAACGTCCGGTCGGCGGGTGCGCACGAACCCGCTCGACGCCGCGCGAACCCCCTTCGGGCGGCCGCGTCAGCCCTCCTGCGAGACGACGTCGTCGCTTTCCGCACCGGCCGCGAGGATGAGGTCCTCGAGGGCGGGGGAGAAGTCGTCGACGAGTTCCCACAGGTCGGGGACGAGATCGGGACACGAGATCAGGCCGATGTCGAGCCTGCCGTCGAGGGAGAGCACCGTCACGTTGAGCGCCGCGCCGTGGAAGATCGGCCCGAAGGGGTACATCGCCGTCATGCGCGCACCCAGGAAGTACAGCGGGACGGGCGGTCCGGGCACGTTGGAGATCACGAGGTTGTGGATCACCGGATGCCGGTCGGCGAGTCGGAGCCCGGCGTAGGCACGCATCGCGGGGGCGAAGACCGCCGCGCCGAGGAACTGCGACCAGTCCTGCAGCAGGTTCGCGCCGAGGTCGGCGTTGTGCTCCTTGGACACCGCGTTCGCTTCCGCAAGGGCTCGCAGCCGCTCGGCGGGGTCGGCGATGTGGGTGTGGAGGTCGGCGAACATCGCCGAGACCTGGTTGCGTCCCGGCCGATCCGACCTGCCGTGGACCGAGACCGGGATCATCCCGATGAGCGGGGAGTCGGGCAGCTCGCCGCGCCGCTCCAGATATCGGCGCAGCGCACCGGAGCACACCGCCATCACCACGTCGTTGACGGTGACGCCGAAGACGTTCTTCACCAGTTTCACGTCGTCGAGGTTCAACTCGGCGAAGCCGACGTTGCGGTGTCCGGTGATGGTGGAGTTGAACGGGGTGCGCGGCGCCGTGAACGGCGCGGGCATGGCGTCGCCGCGTCGTGCGCGGGCGATCCACGAGGTCAGCGATGTGACCGCGCCCGGGAGGATCCGCAGCAGGTGCAGGGGCCGGCGCGCCACGTTGAGGGCTCCGGCGATCGCGATGGCGAGGTCGTTCGCGTCGCCGGCACCCCACTGCACCGGTTCGGGCCGGGGATCGGCGGGGTCGAGGCTGCACAGCTGCGCGATGAGCGCGGCACCGGAGACCCCGTCCACCCCGGCGTGGTGCATCTTCGCGATGACCGCGATCCTGCCGTCGTCGAGACCGTCGACGAACCACATCTCCCACAGCGGCCGGGAGCGATCCAGCGGTTGCGCGGCGATGTGACCGCACAGCTCCGCGAGCTCGGTCCGGCTGCCCGGGGCGGGCACGCCGACGTGGTGGACGTGCCGGTCGAGGTCGAAGTCGTGGTCGTCGACCCAGACCGGATGGTCGAGGTTGAACCTGCTGTCGGCGAGCTTCATCCGGAACTGGGGTACGGCGGTGAGGCGCGCTTCGAGTTCGTTGCGCAGGCTCACGTAGTCGTAGCCGCCCGGGACGGTGGACGGGTCCAGCACGATCAGCCCGCAGATGTGGAGGAGCTGACTGGGGGTCTCGAGATAGAGGAAACCGGCATCGAGCCCGCTGAGACGCTGCATGGATCAAGAGTAGAACAGGTTCTAGAAATCCGGTCGGATTGCGCAGGTTTTCACCGCTGGAGTCGCGCGACCCCCGCCGGAGGCAGACCCGCGGCATATGCGAGGACGTCGCAGAACGCCTCCACGTGCGGGGTCAGTATGTCGGACTGCGGAGTCCACGACGCGCGCAGTTCCAGTTGGTGGGCGCGTCCCGGGCCCGCGATGTCCCCGAACCGTACGGAGGTCGTCGCGGTCACCGTGCCGCCGAGCGCCGTGAGCGGTTCACCGTGCGCGGCGAGGGCGTCGACGAGCCAACTCCACGCGACCTCCGGCAGCAGCGAGTCCGCTGCCAGGCTCTCGTCGACGTCGGCCTGGATGTACGAGACGAGCCGGGTGGTCCCGTGCCACGCCTCGTCGCCGTCGGGGTCGTAGAGAAGGATGAGGCGGCCGAACGCGTCGCCCTCGGACTGCTCGGGCACCCGGTCCGTCTCGTCGTGCAGGACCTCGGCGCCCAGTGCGTAGCTGTAGGGCGCGAGCCGTTGCGGGGGTCGGATCGGCCCGACCTCGATCTCCGGGCGCACGGTGGCCGCGTTCATCGCATCGACTGCGGAACGGAAGCGGGCCGGCTCGGCGGGCGAGGTGGTCACCGGGCGGAGGTTAGTGCCGGTGACGCACCGCACGCGGGAGGCGCGCCGATTCCGGCGAACGGCACGGGTGTGGCAGCATGGGCAGCGGGTCCGGACCACACGTCCTGTGTGCGACCCGGCAGACGCTGCCCTGCGCGACGGCGCGCAGTGCCCGAAGAACGAGGATCGATGACCGGCTTGGAGAACACGAACGTCGGATCTGCGGTGCCCGCGGAGTACCCCGCGCGGAGGATCCTGCCCCATGCGCCCCTGCTGGCGGCCGCGCGCGGTGAGAAGCCGGCCCACCGGCCCGTGTGGTTCATGCGCCAGGCCGGCCGCTCCCTGCCCGAGTACCGGGAGATCCGGGCCGGCATCGGCATGCTCGAATCGTGCTTCGACCCCGAACTGGTCTGCGAGATCACGATGCAGCCGGTGCGGCGGCACAAGGTCGACGCCGCCATCCTCTTCTCCGACATCGTCGTCCCGCTCAAGGCCGCCGGGATCGACCTCGACATCGTCGCCGGCACGGGCCCGGTCGTCGCGAACCCCGTCCGCACCGCCGCCGACGTCACCGCGCTGCCGACCCTCGAGGCCGAAGAGGTCGGAGCGGTCGCCCGCGCGGTCGGTCTGCTGACCCGCGAACTCGGCGACACCCCGCTCATCGGGTTCGCGGGCGCGCCCTTCACCTTGGCCTCATATCTCGTCGAAGGCGGCCCGAGCCGCAACCACGAGCGCACCAAGGCGCTCATGCACGCCGACCCGAAGACCTGGCACGCCCTCCTCGGCAAGCTCACCGACGTCGCCATCGCCTTCCTGCGCGCGCAGATCGGTGCCGGTGTCGACGCCGTCCAGCTCTTCGACTCGTGGGCCGGTGCCCTCTCGCTCGCCGACTACCGCGAGTACGTCCTGCCGCACTCCGAACGTGTCTTCGCCGAGATCGCCGGTGCGGGGGTGCCGCGCATCCACTTCGGTGTCGGCACCGGTGAGCTCCTCGGCGCCATGGGTGAGGCGGGCGCCGACGTGGTCGGCGTCGACTGGCGCATCCCGCTCGACGTCGCCGCGACCCGCGTCGGCCCGGGCAAGGCCCTGCAGGGCAATCTCGACCCCGCGATCCTGTTCGCGGGCCGGGAGGTCGTCGAACGCGAGGTGCGCCGCATCGTCGCCGAGGCCGACCGCGCTCTCGAGGCCGGCGCCATCGGCCACATCTTCAATCTCGGTCACGGCGTCCTGCCCGACACCGATCCCGACGCCATCACCCGAGTGGTCGAGCTGGTGCATTCGCTGTGACCCCGCCGACGGTCGCGGTCGTCGGCGGTGGGATCAGCGGGCTCGTCGCCGCGTATCGACTGCGTCGTTCGCTCGGCGCCGCCGCGCGCATCGTCGTGCTCGAGCGATCGTCGCGGCTCGGCGGCAAGCTCCGCACGGTCCCGCTCGCGGGCGACCCCGTCGACGTCGGTGCCGAGGCGTTCATCGCACGCCGACCCGAGGTGCTCGCGCTCGTCGAGGAACTCGGCCTGAGCGACCACATCGTCCACCCCTCGGCTGCCCGTCCGCTCCTGTACGCCGACGCGCGACTGCACCCGTTGCCGGCGGGCACGCTCATGGGCATCCCCGCCTCGGCGCAATCCGTCGAAGGACTCGTCGACGACGAGACCCTGGCGCGCATCGCCGCCGAGCCCACTGTGCCGTTCCACTGGGACCGGGACTCCGACGTCTCCGTCGCGGATCTCGTCCGATCACGCTTCGGTGAGCAGGTGGTGCGGCGCAGCGTCGACCCGCTGCTCGGTGGGGTGTACTCGGGGCTGTCCGACACCGCAGGTGTCCGTGCCACCCTCCCGACGCTCGCAGCGGCCCTCGACGCCGGCGCGACGAGCCTGAGCGACGCCGTCGCCCGCGCCCTGCCCCCGAAGTCGGACGCCCCGGTCTTCGGGACGCTGCGCGAGGGCTACGGCGTGCTGATCGAAGCCCTCGTCCGCGAGGCCGACGCCGAGTTCCTCTACGGCACGGCCGCATCCGGACTGAAGCGCAGCGGTGGCCGGTGGTCGGTCGACCCGCTCGGCGAGGTCGACGGTGTGGTGCTCGCCGTGCCCGCCCCGGACGCCGCCCGGCTGCTCGTCGACAGTGTCAGATCCGCCGCGCAGTGCGCCGCGCAGATCCCGCTCGCCTCGTCGGTGGTGGTCGCGCTCGCGTTGCCGCACGACGCCGGCCTGCCGCAGAACTCCGGGATCCTCGTCGCGACCGGGGAGGAACTGTCGGCGAAGGCCTTCACGCTGTCGAGCCGCAAGTGGCCGCACCTCGCCGAACGACCCGTCGCACTCGCCCGCGCGTCGTTCGGACGGTTCGGCGACGACGCGCTCGTCGACGCGTCCGAGGCCGACCTGATCGCGCTGGCCCGCGCGGATCTCGCGACCGTCACCGGAGTCGACGCCGAACCGGTGGCCGCCTTCGTGCAGCGGTGGCACGGCGGGCTGCCGCAGTACCGCGAACACCACGGCGAGATCGTCGCCGCCTTCGAGGCCGAGATCGCAGGGATCGACGGACTCGAGGTCGCCGGCGCGATGCTGCACGGCGTGGGTGTACCCGCATGTGTCGCAACAGGCACGGCCGCGGCCGCACGCCTGGCTGCACGAATGGAAGGATGAACGTCATGGCACGTCTCGACTACGACAAGCTCAATTCCACCCTCCGTTACGCGATGTGGTCGGTCTTCCAGGTCCGGCCCGGCGTCCTCGGCGACGACCGCACCGCGGCGATCGAGGACGCGAAGGCGTTCTTCGCCCGCTTCGACGACACCGACGTGATCGTCCGCGGTATCTACGACGTCGCCGGCACCCGCGCCGACGCCGATTTCATGATCTGGACCCACGCCGAGCACATCGAGGATCTGCAGAAGCTGTACGCCGACTTCCGGCGCACCACGATCCTCGGGCGCGCGAGCACCCCGGTCTGGTCGAACACCGCACTGCACAGACCCGCGGAGTTCAACAAGAGCCACCTGCCCGCCTTCATCGCGGGGGAGGACCCGGGCAACTACGTCTGCGTGTACCCCTTCGTGCGGTCCTACGAGTGGTACCTGCTGCCCGACGAGCAGCGTCGCAAGATGCTCGCCGACCACGGCATGGCGGCACGCGGCTACCCCGATGTCCGCGCCAACACCGTTCCGGCCTTCGCGCTCGGCGACTACGAGTGGATCCTCGCCTTCGAGGCGCCGGAGCTGCACCGCATCGTCGATCTCATGCGCGACCTGCGTGCCACCGACGCGCGCCTGCACGTGCGGGAGGAGACCCCCTTCTTCACCGGGCCGCGGGTCGACGTCGAAGCCCTCGTCGCGTCGCTGCCCTGACGTGACCTCGACGAGCGCGGTGCCACCGGAGGGAGACGGTCGTCTGTTCTCCCAGATGGCGCACTGGGGCATGTTCTCGGCGCAGGCGCGCGACGGCGAGGTCGTCGCCGTGCAGCCCTACGCCGGGGACCGCGACCCCTCACCGATCCTGGGGAACATCCCCGGATCGGTGCGGCACCGTGCTCGCATCGCCGGCCCGGCCGTCCGCCGCGGCTGGCTCGAGAACGGACCGGGACCGAGCACACGACGCGGCGACGACGAGTACGTCGCCGTCTCGTGGGACGAACTCACCGAGATCCTCGCAGGCGAACTGCAGCGTGTGAAGGACCGGCACGGCAACCGGGCGATCTTCGGCGGCTCCTACGGCTGGTCCGCCCCGGGCCGGTTCCACCACGCACAGAGCCAGGTGCACCGCTTCCTGAAGATGTTCGGCGGCTACACCCGCTCGGTGCACTCCTACTCGCTCGGCGCGACCGGCGTGATCATGCCGCACGTCGTGGGCACCCACTGGAAACTGTTCGCGCGCTCGACCTCCTGGGAGGTCATCGCCCGCGACACCGATCTGATGGTGTGTTTCGGCGGGATCCCGCTCAAGAACACCGCTGTCAACGACGGCGGCACGAGCGATCACCCCACCCGCGACGCCCTCGACCGGATGCGAGCCCGCGGCGGACGGATCGTCTCGTTCAGCCCGATCCGCAGCGACGTGCACGGTGAGCACGAGTGGCTCGCGCCGCGGCCGGGCACCGACGTCGCGATCATGCTCGCCCTCGGCTACGTCCTGGCCACCGAAGGTCTGGCCGACCGCGAGTTCCTCGACCGCTACTGCACCGGTTACGACCGCTTCGAGGAGTATCTGCTCGGCCGCACCGACGGCGTCCCGAAGACCCCCGAGTGGGCCGCCGGACTGTCGGGCATCCCGGCCGGCACCCTCGTCGACCTCGCGCGACGCATGGCCCGCGGCCGCACCCTGGTGTCGGTCACATGGTCGCTGCAACGCGTGCGGCACGGCGAGCAGGCGCCCTGGGCGGGCGTGACCCTCGCCGCGATGCTCGGTCAACTCGGCGTTCCCGGAGGCGGTTTCGGCCACGGCTACGGGTCGATGAACGAACCCGGTCTCGCGCCCGTCCCGTATCCGCTGCCCACCCTGTTCCAGGGCAACAACGACGTCGAGGACTTCATCCCCGTCGCCGCGATCTCCGACCTGCTGTTGCGGCCCGGGGAGCAGTTCGACTACGACGGCCGTCGCCTGACCTTCCCGGACATCCGGCTCGTGTACTGGGCGGGTGGCAATCCCTTCCACCACCACCAGGACATCGGGCGGCTCCGCCGGGCCCTGCAGCGACCCGACACGATCGTCGTCCACGACCCGTACTGGACGCCGATGGCCAAGCACGCCGACATCGTCGTGCCGTCGACCACGGCGCTCGAGCGCGACGACCTGACGTGCACGCGCAACGATCCGCTGCTCGTCGCGATGCAGGCCGCCGTCCCGCGCTTCGCCGACGCCCGCGACGACTACGACACCTTCACCGCTCTCGCCCACCGCCTCGGCTTCGGCGAGCAGTTCACCGAGGGCCGGACGTCCCGGCAGTGGCTCGAACACCTCTACGAGCAGTGGCGCGGTTTCGTCCTCGCCGACGACCGGCGCGTCGAGGACCCGCCGCCCTTCGACGACTTCTGGTACGGCGGACCGGTCCGGATGCGGACCGAGGACGATCTGACGCTGTTCGAGGATTTCCGGTCCGACCCCGAGGCGAACCCGCTGCGGACTCCCAGCGGACGGCTCGAGATCTTCTCCGCCGACATCGACTCGTTCGGCTACGACGACTGTGCCGGGCACCCCACCTGGTACGAACCCGACGAATGGCTCGGCTCCTCGCGGGTCGAACGGTTCCCACTGCACCTGATCGCCAACCAGCCGGCCACGCGCCTGCACGGGCAGCTCGATCACGGCTCGGTGAGCCAGGCGTCGAAGATCCGTGGCCGCGAACCGATCCGGATGCGTCCCGACGACGCGGCCGCGCGAGGTCTGGAGGCCGGCGACATCGTCCGCGTCTTCAACGATCGTGGTTCGTGCCTCGCCGGGGTCGTCCTCGACGACGGTCTGCTGCCGAACGTCGTCCAGCTCGCGACGGGAGCCTGGTACGACCCGCTGGATCCGTCCGATCCCGGATCGATGTGCGTGCACGGGAACGCGAACGTGCTCACCCCCGACGTCGGCACATCGTCGCTGTCCCACGGCTGCACCGGGCAGCACGTGCTCGTCGACGTCGAGCGGTTCGACGGCGAGCTACCGCCCATCCGGGCCTACGATCCGCCGGTAGTCCGGCAGCGCTGAGTCCTCGCGGCCGAGCACATACGGCCGGATCGTCACAGACCGAGGGACGACTGGACCTCGCGCAGGGTGGCCGCGGAGGCGGCCAGACCTGCCTCCTCCTCCGGCGACAACGGCACCTCGAGCACGGTGTGCGCGCCGCGCGCGTCGACGACGGTGGGAAGCGAGAGGCAGACGTCCTGCAGGCCGTGCCGCCCGGTCTGCAGCGTCGACACCGCAAGCACCCGGCGCTGGTTCCGCAGCACGGCCTCCACGATGCGGGCACTCGACAGTCCGATCGCGAGATTCGTGGCGCCCTTGCCGCGGATGATCTCGTAGGCGCTGCGCACGACCTCCTCGAAGAGTGCAGCGCGGGTCTCCGGACCGAAGACGGGTCGTCCGTCGACGGTGAAGGACTCCACCGGCACACCCCCGATCGCCGCGCCCGACCACAGCGCGACCTCCGAATCGCCGTGCTCGCCGACGACGAACACGTGGACGTTCTCGATCGCGACGTCGGCACGGTGGGCGAGCAGATACCGCAGCCGGCCGGAATCGAGCACCGTGCCCGACCCGAAGATCCGGCCGTCCGAGATGCCGGTCGCCGCGATCGCGGCGCGGGTGACGATGTCGACCGGATTGCTGACGAAGACGATCACCGCCTCGGGGGAGACGGACAGCAGGCCGGGAGTCAGGTCCCGTGCCAGGGCGACGTTCGCCGCCGCGAGATCCAGACGCGACTGGCCGGGATGCTGCTTGGCCCCCGCGGTCACGACGATCAGATCGGAACCGGCGGTGACCGCGATGTCGTCGCTGCCCTCGATCCGGCACGACGGCGCGAACTGGGTGCCGTGGTTCAGGTCCAGGACCTCCGCGCGCACCTTCGCGGAATTCGTGTCGAACAGCGCGATGGCGTCTGCCGAACCCCTGAGCAGACACGCATACGCCACCGCGGTACCGACGCTCCCGGCGCCGACGACGGACAGCTTCGTGTGTCGCCGGATTCTCGTACCCGTCTCACCCATGCGAGAAATTGTGGCGTATACCGGCCGCTCGGTCGGTAACCTCGGGCCACATGATTTCGGTCCGCATCGGGACATTCCCTGCGAGCGGCCGGCCCGACGCGATGGCAGCGACTGCTCGAGGAGATCTACCCGAGCCGACCTGCCGCTGTCGCGTAGCCGTTAGCCTCGGGACATGGCCGAGACTCCCTTCGATGCCGTCCTGTTCGACTTCTCCGGCACCCTGTTCCGGCTCGAGGAGGACGAGAGCTGGCTCGCGGACGTCACCGACCACGAGGGCAGACCCTTCGACGTGCACCGGCAGGCCGAACTCATGCGGCGGCTGACGCAACCCGTCGGGCAGCCCGTCGAGATGGACGCCGACGAGCACCACGCGTGGACCAACCGCGACCGCGAACCGCGCTGGCACCGCGAGGCCTACCTGACGGTGCTGCGCAGGTCGGGCGTGGCCGATCCCGAGCAGGCACAGGCGCTCTACGAGAAGGTGACCGACCCCGACTGCTGGACCGTCTATCCCGACACCGTTCCCGTCATCGAGGCGCTCGCCGGAGACGGGATCGCCGTCGGCGTGGTGAGCAACATCGCCTTCGACCTGCGGCCGGCCTTCGCGCGGCTCGGTATCGACGACCTCGTGTCGGTGTTCGCGCTGTCCTTCGAGGTGGGCGCCGTCAAGCCCGAACCGGAGATCTTCCGCTACGCCGTCGACAGACTCGGTGTCGACCCGCGACGGACGCTGATGATCGGCGACAGCGAGAAGGCGGACGGTGCCGCCCGGTCGATCGGATGTGCGTTCGAACTCGTCGAACCGGCACCGACCACCGAGCGGCACGACGCACTGTGGACCGCGCTGGCCGCGGCCGGGATCACTCCGATGGAACCAGGCGCAGGGAGATCGAGTTGATGCAGTACCGCTGGTCGGTGGGCGTCGGGTAACCCTCGCCCTCGAAGACATGCCCGAGATGGCTGTGGCACGTCGCGCACACCACCTCGATGCGCCGCATGCCCAGCGAGTTGTCCTCGCGCAGGATCACGGCGTCGGAGTCGGCGGGGTCGAAGAACGACGGCCACCCGCAGTGGGAGTGGAACTTCTCGGTGCTGCGGAACAGTTCGGCACCGCACGCGCGGCATTCGTAGATGCCCTCGGTCTCGGTGTCGGTGTACTCGCCGACGAAGGGGCGCTCGGTGCCTGCCTGACGCAACACGGCGAATTCGGCGGGTGTGAGCTTCGCGCGCCATTCCTCGTCGGTGTGGACGACCTTGGGTGCGGGTTCGGATCGAGGAGCAGACGTCATGATCTCCACGCTAACCGCGCTCGGCGCGCGCGTCACGTCTGCACCGGCACGGACGGATCACGTCCGTGCCAGCTGCTTCTCCTCGAGCAGGTGCGACGGCTCGATGCCGTCCGCCAGGCGCCCTTCGCGCTTCGCGACGAGGTAGCGGTCGAGCAGGACGGCGAAGACGACGATGAGCAGCAGCGACCAGCCGAAGGTGGTCTTCATGTACTCCGCCGCGCGCCCGGCCTCCACCCACCGGCTCGACAGCCACGAGTCGTAGCTCAGGAAGCCGTAGACGGCGAGCCAGGCGGGCCAGTTCCGCATCACGGAGTTCGGCAGCAGCACCGTCATCAGCAGCGGGAACAGCATCATCGAGTAGTACATCTGGCCGAGCGATCCGAGCAGGAACGAAGCGGCGAGCAACACACCACCGGCGGTGCACACGAAGAACACCTCGTCGTGGCGGCAGTAGCGGTAGAGCAACCACACCGACACCGCGACCATCACCGCGAGCGCCGCCCGCAGACCGAAGATCAGCCAGGCCGGGAGCCCGTAGTACATGCCGTTGCCGACGATCGCGCTGTTGAAGTAGTCGCGGGACTCGAGCAGGTACGGCACGGTGTGCTCGACGAACTGCCACGCGTCGACCGACAGGGGCCACGCGATGATCGTCAGCGCGATCGGGACACCCGCGGCGGTGATGAAGACCTTCCACTGTCCGCGCACGAGCGGGAGCAACAGCAGGGGAGCGAGGATCGGTTTGACGGCGAAGGTCAGGCCGAGCGCAGCCCCCGCCCACAGATCACGTCGTTTGAGCAGCAGCGTCAGGAACGCGATCTCGCCGAGCAGGACGAGACCGTTGATGTTCGTGAAGACGAGCGTGTTCGTCACCGTCTCGGACGCGAACGCGGCGAAGACCAGCACCGGCGCGATCGGCGAATCGAGTCGCAGACCGAACATGCGCAGCAACAGATAGAGCGCGACGAGGATCGCGATCGCATTGGCGAGGATGAACAACCACCGCGACCGCTCGGGGTCGATCACCGCGATCGGGGCGATCAACAACGTGCCGGAAGGCGGATAGAGGTAGTGGGGATCGACCCACTGGAACTCGGCGGTGTACACCGGCCGGCGGTTGAGGAAGGCCAGCGCCGCGTTGTAGACCGGGGTGAAGTCGTCCGTCCGGAACCCGTTGACCGCTTTGATCACGACCCGGTGCAGAACCGTCAGTACGGCAAGGGGCCACATCACAGCCTTGACCACCTCGGCGGTCGTGCGTGCGGTCCGGGGTTCGAGACTTCTGAGGAACACTACGGCACGGTACACCGCGGGCCTGCGGACCCGTGCACACGCCCTGACCCCGGTCGGGGAACGTCACGCGGGGCACAGGCTCCCGTTGGGCGGAAGTTCCCCGCCGGACAGATAGGCCTCCACCCGGGCCTGCACACAACCCGAGTGCAGGACCGCCGAGTAACCGGCACCCTGCCACGACAGCGACGCCCAGGCGATACCGCCTGCGGTGAGCACACCGGTCACCGACTCCACGCCGGCATTGCCCACGACGGGGTCCGCGGCCCCCGAGGAGACGAGCACGGGCACGTCGAGCGCCGCCGGCAGCGGCGGGGGAGGCAGGCTCGGCCACGCCGCACACGCCGTCAGGCCCGTCGCCAGGTCCGCGCCGTACAGCGGATACAGGGTGGACCAGCTCCGGGCGAGATCGCCCGCGTGGGTCGGGGTCGGCCACCGCTGTCCGTCGCTGCACCGGGCGACGAACTGACCGTCCGTCGAGAGCCTCTCCTCGGCCGCACCGACCAGTTCGATGAGCGGCATGACATCGCCGTCCCGCGCGGCTGCGAGGACGTCCGCCACCTCACGGACGCGGGCCTGCAGATCGGCGCGCGGCGTGCCGAGGACACCCGTCAGCGCCGTGAGGAACGAATTGGCCGAGACCGGCGCGAGATCACCCCCGGTGGCCTGCTCGTGCAGATCCTCGATCGCCGCGCGGGGATCGTCGCCCAGGGCGCAGTCGAGGGCGGTGCACTGCCGGGCGAAGGCATCGACGGCGGCCTCCGCGCCGCGGGCCTGCGACTCGGCCATGAGTTCGGCGTCGGCGGTGGCCGCGGCGGGGGAATCGAGGACGAGACGGCCGACCGCGCCCGGATAGGCGGCGGCGTAGGCGAGCGCGACCGTCGCACCGTTCCCCACCCCGAGGAGACCGATCCGGTCCACGCCCCATGCCTGGCGGAGGCGTTCGATGTCGTCGGCGGCGTGTGATGCGCCGAACATCAGCTGCTGCGGCTGCAGGTAGTCGGTGCACGAGATGGTCGCCTGACGGCCCAGATCGGCGACACGTTCGGGTGCATCGCCGGTGCGGCCGAATTGTCCGAGATCGCCGAGACCGCGACGATCCGCGGGAAAGATGCAGTCGATTGCGAGCGAGTTGCCGATTCCGCGCCGATCCACCGCGATGATCGGGCGCATCGTCAGTGCACCGGACATCGGGCCGGTCGCCATGCCGGTCAGTGCGCGCGTCGACGCGATGTCGGCGCCGGTCGTGAGAACCAGCGGCGCCACGTCGGTGGGGGTGTCGGGCAACCGTGCGCGCATGACTGCCAGCGGGAAGGTGCCCGCCACGTTGCCGGCCGCATCGATCGGGGCGACGACCTCCGCGCACTCGAGGACGAGACCCTGGGGACCGGGCGGTGCGTCGAACGAGGAGAGCGTCTCGTCCGTGCAGTTCCGCCATGCCGGTTCGGCCGACGGCACCGGAAGTTCGGGTACCTCGGTCTCGTCCTGCGGGGTCCTGTCGACGGCGATACCGGGATCGTCGCGCACCACGGCGACGTCGGGACGTATCGACGGTCCTGCTCCGCACGCGGTCGACGCCGCGGCAACCGTGATCAACATCGCGGCGATCACTCCCGATCTGCGCATGCGCACAGCCTGCCAGGTTCACCGGCGGGCGCGTGCAACCGGTGGTGGAGCGGCCGATCCGAAGTGTCCTCCCGGTGCGTGACGTCGAGGTGAACGCCGTGTGAAGTAGGTCGCATTCCGGATTCGAGTGAGGATCCGAGCATGATGCGGTCGTACCCTGGGCTAATGCACGAACGTCTCGTCGACCGCAATCCGGTGGTGCCTGCAGACCAGTTGGTGGCGCAGATGGTGCCCCCCGCGATGTTCGACGAGGTGAGCTTCGAGTCGTACATTCCGGATCCGAACGAGCCGAGCCAGGCGGCTGCGGTGAAGACCGCGGCGGAGTTCGTCGGCAAGATCGGGAAGATCCGCGGCGGCAAGCGCGGCCTGTTCGGCCGTCGCTCCCAGCCGCAGGGTGCCGGCCTCTACCTCGACGGCGGCTTCGGCGTGGGCAAGACCCACCTGCTCGCCTCGATCTTCCACAGCGCACCCGCGCCCAAGGCCTTCGGCACGTTCGTCGAGCTCACCCACGTCGTCGGCGCCCTCGGGTTCAACAAGGCCGTCGAGGAGCTGTCGAACCACAGCGTGCTGTGCATCGACGAGTTCGAACTCGACGATCCGGGCGACACCATGCTCGTCTCGCGTCTGCTGACCGAACTGTCGGCCCGCGGCGTCTCGATCGTCGCGACCTCCAACACGCTTCCCGGCCAGTTGGGTGAGGGACGGTTCGCGGCACAGGACTTCCTGCGCGAGATCAAGAAGCTCGCGTCGATCTTCGAGACCATCCGCGTCGACGGCCCCGACTACCGTCACCGCGACCTGCCGCCCGCACCCGATCCGGTCGACTCGGCCGAGCTCTCCGAGCGCGCCGATGCGATCCCGGGTGCCACGCTCGACGACTTCGACGAGCTGTGCGCGCACCTGAGCACGCTGCACCCGTCGCGTTACGGCAAGCTCGTCGAGGGTGTCCCCGCTGTCTTCCTCGAAGGTGTGCACCCGGCGAAGGACCAGTCGGTGGCCCTGCGTCTGGTGGTCCTCGCCGACCGCATGTACGACGCGAGCATCCCTGTGACGGTCTCCGGCGCCAAGCTCGACGAGATCTTCACGTCCGAGATGCTCGCGGGCGGCTACCGCAAGAAGTACCTGCGCGCGACGTCCCGCCTGCTGGCGCTGTCCCGTTTCGAGGTCGCCGCGGGCTGATCGGATACCCGGCGCGCGCATGCCCGCCGGGTCGACCTTCACCGCATCATCGGCTCACCGGCCGACATCCGTTCGGAGGGTGCGCTGCATGACGAAATCGTCGTGCGTCTGCGCGCCCACGACGAACGTGCGCGTGCCCACCACCTCGAAGCCCTGCTTCTCGTAGAAGCGTCGGGCGCGGGTGTTCTTCTGGTTGACGCCGAGCCACAGGCCGGCACGCCCGAGCGTGTGGGCCCGCGCGACGATCGCATCCATGAGCGCCGCAGAGATTCCGGAACCATGATGGCCCGGTATCACGTACAGCTTGCTGATCTCGATCGCCGGCCGCGCCGTGATCATCGTGTCGATCGCCGGATCCTCCGGAGCGGCGTCCACTGCCATCAGGTATCCGACGATCTCCTCACCCGCGCGCGCCTCGAGAACGATGCGTTCGGGGGAGGACAGGTACTCGGCGAACTTCTCCGCGCTGAGGGTGCGCTCGATGAAGTCGGCGATGTCGTCCTCGGCGGCGTCCGGAGGGCAGGCGAGCGGGAAGGTCGCGGCAGCGACCTGAGCGATCGCCTCGGCATCCCAGATGCCCGCCTCGTCGACGGAGATCGCTTCTTCGAGTGGTGGCATGGACATGCACACCAGTGAAGCACTCGGACGGGACGATCCGGCAGATGCCCCGCGTGTCGATGCGAGACGGAGACACGAGCCCGGACGCGAGACGGAGAAGGGTCCGAATATGGCTGAACCCCAGCCTTGGATGGGGGGTCATGGCTGGGGTTCGACACCATCGGGGGGATGGCAACATCCACGCTACATGAGGGATCCCTCAGGTTCCAGCGACCGTGGTCACGGTTGCGTCACACGGTCCCGTGCATGCGACTTGCACGAAATGTCGGGGCGTTGTACCGTCGCGGCTATGAAGCGCGTACTCGTAGTTCACCGCCGTAGCGGGGTCTGATTCGGACCGACCCCTCGCTGCGGGTCGTTGAGCTACGCGTCGGTCCTTCCTTCTCGTGGAAGACCACTACGAACGATGAACGCCTTCACCTCCTTCTCGGATTTCGCCCCGATGTTCCCCTTCGGCACCCCTGATGCCGATCCGTTCTTCGCCCGTTACGGACGTGCCCTTCCTCGGGGATTGCGCGAGGAAGCCTCCGGCATGAGCTGGACGGAGTTCGAATCCACCTACGGTGCGCAGCACGGCCCGGTCCGCCTCGGTGGCTGGACCGCGACGGCCCTGGGTGCGGGACGCAGCGCCTTCGAGGCAACGATCGCGATCGGCGACACGATCCACACGGCATCCGCCACGACCTGCGGACCGATCGCCGCGATGACCGCGATGCTGTACGACCTCGGGCTGAACATCGAGATCCTGTCGTTCCACCGCCACGACCTCGGTGAGATGTCCGCGACCTTCCTGCTGTGCCGCTCCGGCGAGCGCACGGTCTGGGTGATGGGCACGGGCGAGACCGGCAGCGAGTCGTCGCTGCGGGCCATGATCGCGGGGATCAACAAGCTCGGCGCGTGACGCGCCGGTCCGGTGCGGGGGAGTGCTTCCGCATCGGACTGCCCGCTGTCGGATCCTCACCGGGTGACCCGGACGATCGGCCGGCCCTACGAACGGATGAGGGCCCCCTCCGAAATTCGAAGGGGGCCTTCATCTTCTGTGCGCGATACTGGGATTGAACCAGTGACCTCTTCCGTGTCAGGGAAGCGCTCTCCCGCTGAGCTAATCGCGCCGGCATGGTGATCGCCGGAGTGGAGCGGATGACGGGATTCGAACCCGCGACCCTCACCTTGGCAAGGTGATGCGCTACCAGCTGCGCTACATCCGCATGTGCACGTTGTTTCGGTGAACCGGCTCGACCCACGTGCTGGTCGAACCTGGTGCGCGATACTGGGATTGAACCAGTGACCTCTTCCGTGTCAGGGAAGCGCTCTCCCGCTGAGCTAATCGCGCGAGGTGGAGACGGGAATCGAACCCGTGTGCACGGCTTTGCAGGCCGTTGCCTCACCACTCGGCCACTCCACCGTAAAAGGTCGAGTCCAACCTCTCGAGCGGATGACGGGATTCGAACCCGCGACCCTCACCTTGGCAAGGTGATGCGCTACCAGCTGCGCTACATCCGCATTCGCACCGTTCGGCGTCTTGCTCTCCGTGGTGCGGTTCAAAACAGTAGCCGAGCATCTACGAAACACACAAATCCGCAGGTCAACGGAAGAAAACCGGCAGATTTCGCGAAGGTGACGGGTCGATGACCCCCGCGGGAGGCGACGAATCGGGCTTCGGAAGTCCAGCCCGCGTCCACCGCTCGTGTCGCTCCGGCCGGCAAATGCGCCCTCCGGTCCTCCCGAGCGGAGGGCCGTCGACGTCCCGGGGCTCCGGGTGCGTCCTCCTGCCTCCTCGGGCACGGTCTCTTGCCCGCCCGCGTACGCGCGCGCGAGGAGCCGCGCGGACGCGCTACCCGGAACATCACGTCGAAACGCTGCGACCAGGCGATTCGTCTTCGTGGCGGGAGCGTGTTAGTGTTCCATCTCGTTCGAGCCGCTGCGAAGCGGCCCGGTCCCGTGGCTCAGTGGAAGAGCGTCCCGTTCACACCGGGGAGGTCGCTGGTTCGATCCCAGCCGGGACCACCGAGATCGACAGTGACGAAAGGCACCCCCGCAGGGGTGCCTTTTTTCGTACCTTGATGAAATCGTTGAGCGTGCGTGGCACCCGGTCGGGCGGGTCGCCCGCGAGCGCGTATTTCCTTCGAACCGCAACGGCCCCATCGGGCTCGACCACGCGTGTCGTGTGGGCACAGCTGTGGTGCTTGTGGCCGAAGTGCGCATAGTGATGGCAGGATCGTGGTCGTCGAGGAGGACACGTCCGGATGAGCGTTGCGGACAGCGAATGGCCGGTCGTGGGGGCGACCGGAGCGAGATTCGGATCCGGTCGGTCCCGTCGACGTCGACGGCCGGCGGATCACGCCGTGCCGGTACGGAATCACCGCGAGCCGGGCCCCGTCGTGGACGAGGTCACGGCAGCCGAGATGTACCGGCCCGCAGCGCAGCCGGTCGACACAGCGCAGGCGGTCGGCGCAACAGAGCCGGTCGACACAGCGCAGGCGGCCGGCCGGAATGCGGGCACCGGGACCAGTGTGGGAATCGAGGACATGAACCAGCCAGAGACGTCGTCGTTCGTGCGCCCGTTCGTGCGGAGCGGGGGACGCACCCGAGCCGAGGTGGAGCTGCCTCTCGAAGTGCTCGTGTCGGCCGTCCCCTCCGCGATGGGCAGCGAGTCCGGTCCGGCGATGGACGAGCATCGCCTCGTGCTGGCGTTGTGCGCCCAGCCGAGATCGATCATGGAGATCGCTGCCCTCGCGCAGATCCCACTCGGTGTCGCGCGCGTGCTCGTCGGGGATCTCGCGGCGACCGGCGAGATCACCGTGCACCGCACGGCCGACAAGGTGGGGCCGAACGTCGAACTGCTCGAACGGGTACTGACGGGTCTCAACCACCTCTGAGGACTTCGCGGCTCCCTGTGTCCGCGGTCCGCGCGGATGTCGATAGCATGATGAAGTTGCCGTGTGCTCGCGGTCGTCGACCGCAGCACGTGCCCGGCGACGACCACGTATCAGGCATCGAGCCGAGGAGTCCGTCACAGTGACCACGCCCGCATCCGCGAAACCAGCCACGATCGTCCGGGTGCCCGCGGGGACCACTGCGGGCGCGGCGGTCCGTGACGCGGGTCTGCCCACCAAGGGACCCGAGACGATCGTGGTCGTCCGCGACTCCGAAGGCGCACTGCGCGATCTGTCCTGGACGCCCGAAGCGGACGTCGAGGTCGAGGCCGTCGGCGCCGACACCGAGGAAGGCCGCAGCGTCATCCGTCACTCGGCCGCCCACGTGCTCGCGCAGGCCGTGCAGCAGGAGTTCCCGGAGGCCAAGCTCGGCATCGGCCCGCCCATCCGCGACGGCTTCTACTACGACTTCCAGGTCGAACGTCCCTTCACTCCCGAGGATCTCGCGAAGCTCGAGAAGCGGATGAAGAAGATCGTCAAGGACGCCCAGCGCTTCGCGCGCCGCGTCGTCGACAGCCTCGAGGACGCCCGCGAGGAACTGAAGGACGAGCCGTTCAAGCTCGAACTCATCGACGACAAGTCCGGCATAGACGACCCCGAGGTGATGGAGGTCGGCGGCAAGGAACTGACCATCTACGACAACCTCAACCCGCGCACGGGTGAGCTCGTCTGGAAGGACCTGTGCCGCGGCCCGCACGTGCCCACCACCAAGTTCATCCCGGCCTTCAAGCTCACGCGCAGCTCCGCGGCCTACTGGCGCGGCGACCAGGACAACGCCGGCCTGCAGCGCATCTACGGCACGGCCTGGGAGTCCACCGAGGCCCTCGACGCGCACCTCGAACTCCTCGCCGAGGCCGAACGCCGCGACCACCGCAAGCTCGGCAACGAGCTCGACCTGTTCTCGTTCCCCGACGAGCTCGGTTCGGGTCTGCCCGTCTTCCATCCCAAGGGCGGCATCATCCGCCAGGAGATGGAGAACTACTCGCGCCAGCGGCACGTCGAGGCAGGCTACGAGTTCGTGTACTCGCCGCACATCACCAAGGGCCAGCTGTACGAGGTCTCCGGTCACCTCGACTGGTACCGCGACGGCATGTTCCCGGCGATGCACATCGACGAGGAGCTCAACGAGGACGGCACCGTCCGCAAGCCGGGCCAGGACTACTACCTCAAGCCCATGAACTGCCCGATGCACGACCTGATCTTCCGGTCGCGCGGGCGTTCCTACCGCGAACTGCCGCTGCGCATGTTCGAGTTCGGTTCGGTCTACCGCTACGAGAAGTCCGGTGTCGTCCACGGTCTGACCCGCGTGCGCGGCATGACGCAGGACGACGCGCACATCTTCTGCACTCCCGAGCAGATGCGCGACGAGCTCACCAGCGTCCTGAACTTCATCCTCGACCTGCTCAAGGACTACGGGCTCGACGACTACTACCTCGAACTGTCGACGAAGAACCCCAAGAAGTTCGTCGGCAGCGAGGAGCTGTGGGACGTCGCGACCGAGACGCTGCGGGAGGTCGGTGAGGCCTCCGGCCTGAACCTCGTGCCCGACCCGGGCGGAGCCGCCTTCTACGGCCCGAAGATCTCGGTGCAGGTCAAGGACGCGCTCGGTCGCAGCTGGCAGATGTCGACGATCCAGCTCGACTTCAACCTGCCCGAGCGGTTCGAGCTCGAGTACACCGGCGCCGACGGTGCCAAGCACCGCCCCGTCATGATCCACCGCGCCCTGTTCGGTTCCATCGAACGGTTCTTCGGTGTGCTCACCGAGCACTACGCCGGTGCTTTCCCCGCGTGGCTCTCGCCCGTGCAGGTCGTGGGCATTCCCGTGGCCGCCGACTTCGAGGGCCACCTGTTCGATGTCGTCGGCAAGCTGAAGGCGCAGGGGATCCGCGCCGAGGTCGACGTCTCCGACGACCGCATGCAGAAGAAGATCCGCACCCACACCACGCAGAAGGTGCCGTTCATGCTGCTCGCCGGCGAGCGCGACGTCGCGGCCGGCGCGGTGAGCTTCCGCTTCCGCGACGGCACGCAGGTCAACGGCGTGCCCGTCGACGAGGCCGTGCGGATCGTCACCGAGTGGGTCCGCCGCCGCGAGAACGCCTCGCCCACCGCCGAACTCGTCGGTTCCGGCGGGGAAGGCAGCCCGTCGTGACGGGCGACCGTACCCCGGGGCCCGCCGACATCCCGGCGACCGACGACAGTCCCGCCTCGATGGTCGACCGCGGCGTGGGGGAGTCCGATCACCTGCAGCGCCTGTGGTCGCCCCATCGCATGTCGTACATCACCGAGTCCCCGCGGGGTCGCGACGAGCCGTACGAGCCCTTCACCGACATCCCCAAGATGTCCGACGAGGAGGGCCTCGTCGTCGCACGCGGCGAACTGGTGTACGCGGTGCTCAACCTGTACCCGTACAACCCGGGTCATCTGATGGTCGTACCGTATCGCCGGGTGGCCAACCTCGAAGATCTGACGCCCGAGGAGAGCGCCGAGCTCATGCAGTTCGCGCAGCGGGCGCTCCGCGTCATCAAGCGCGTCTCGCGTCCGCACGGCTTCAACGTCGGCCTCAACCTCGGCGCCGCAGCGGGAGGCTCGCTGGCCGAGCATCTCCACCTGCACGTCGTGCCGCGCTGGGGTGGGGACGCCAACTTCATCACCGTCCTCGGTGGGTCGAAGGTGATGGTGCAGCTGCTGCGCGACACCCGTGCACTGCTCGCCTCGGCATGGGACGAGTGACAGCCCTCCCAGAGTCGTCGCGATCGCAGCGCACGGCCGTGGTGCCGTTCGCATGCCGATCCGCCGCGGGCCGACTGCGCATTTCCGGCTCCACTCGTGGCAGGATCGGATTCCGGACACAACGGTCGGACAGGAAGACAGGGGTCGCGGGATGCTGAGCTTCTTCGGGCGTGCGTCGGTGTCGAAGGTCACCGCGCCGCTCGGTAAGGCGCTGATCCGTACCGGCCTGACTCCGGACGCCGTCACGCTCATCGGTACCGTCGCCACGATCGCCGCCGCCGTGACCCTGTTCCCCATGGGACACCTGTTCTGGGGTGCGATGGTCATCTGGCTGTTCGTCATGTTCGACATGCTCGACGGCGCCATGGCCCGGGCTCGCGGTGGCGGAACGCGCTTCGGAGCGGTCCTCGACGCGACCTGCGACCGGGTCGCCGACGGCGCGATCTTCGGTGGTCTGGCATGGTGGGCCGTCTACCACGAGCAGAGCCGCCCGTTGTTCGTCGCCACCCTGATCTGTCTCGCGACGTCGCAGGTCATCTCGTACGCGAAGGCGCGGGCCGAGGCGAGCGGACTGTCCGCCGACGGTGGTCTGATCGAGCGGCCCGACCGGCTCGTGGTCGTGCTCGTGGGCGCCGGTCTCACCGGCCTCGGGCTCGACTGGGCGATCCACATCGCGATGTGGCTGCTCGTCGTCGGATCGGTGATCACCGTCTTCCAGCGGGTTCTCGCCGTCCGCAACTCCACGGGTGCGCGCGAACTGCTTCCCATCACACCCCCGGCCGGCGGGACGACGGAGACCCGGGACGACGGGGGAGCGCAGTGAGTGTCGGCGAGAAGGCGTCCGATCTCGCGTACGCGGGGGGCTGGCGTCTGGTCCGGGCACTGCCCGACGGCGTCGCGCGACGGTTGTTCGACGCCGGCGCCGACTACGCGGCGCGGCGTGACGGCGGACCCCAGCAACTGCGACGCAACCTCGCGCGGGTGCTCGGGGTGCAGCCGCACGAGGTGCCCGACGATCTGATCCGCCGGTCGGTCCGGTCCTACGCGCGTTACTGGCGCGAGGCGTTCCGCCTGCCGGCGATGGATCTCGACGCGACCGCGAAGTCGATCGATTCGTCCATCGAGGGCCGCGAGCACATCGAGGCGGCGCTCGCCGCCGGTCGCGGCGCGATCCTGGCCCTGCCGCACAGTGGGAACTGGGATCTCGCCGGCGTGTGGTGCGTCCGCTACTTCGGCGGGCTGACCACGGTCGCCGAGCGCCTGCGACCCGAATCGCTCTACCGCCGTTTCCTCGACTACCGCGAGGGGCTCGGCTTCGAGATCTTCCCCTCGAGCGGCGGGGAGACGCCGCCGTTCGGGGAACTGGCCGCGCGGCTGCGCGGCAACCGGATCGTGTGCCTGCTCGGCGAACGCGACCTCGCCCGCAAGGGAGTGCCGGTCACCTTCTTCGGCGAACCCACCCGCATGCCCGCCGGACCGGCGAAACTGGCCATCGACACCGGTGCGGCACTGTTGCCGGTGCACTGCTGGTTCACCGAGGACGGCTGGGGGTTCCGCGTGGATCCGGAGCTCGACGTGAGCGCCGGGATCGACGCTGCCACACAGGCCCTCGCCGACCGGTTCGCCGCCAACATCGCCGCCCACCCCGAGGACTGGCACATGCTGCAACCGTTGTGGCTCGACGACCTGTCGGAGGCTCGCCGTGCCCGGATGGAGGCGTAGGTGAGGATCGGGATGGTCTGCCCGTACTCCTTCGACGTTCCCGGTGGAGTACAGGCGCACGTCGTAGATCTCGCGGAGGTCCTCATCGGCCGCGGGCACGAGGTGAGCGTGCTGGCACCGGCGTCGGAGACGACGCCCCTGCCCGACTTCGTGGTCTCCGCCGGTCGCGCCGTCGCGATCCCGTACAACGGGTCCGTCGCGCGCCTGAGCTTCGGTCCGGTCTCCTACGCCCGGGTCCGTCGCTGGATCAACGACAACGATTTCGACGTCCTCCACATCCACGAACCGAACGCGCCGAGCCTGTCGATGCTCGCCCTCAAGGTGGCGGAAGGCCCGATCGTGGCGACCTTCCACACATCGACGACGAAATCGCTGGTGCTCAGCACCTTCCAGGGCGTCCTACAGCCCTATCTCGAGAAGATCAGCGGCCGGATCGCGGTGTCCGAGCTGGCCCGGCGCTGGCAGGTCACCTCTCTCGGCGCCGACGCGGTCGAGATCCCCAACGGTGTCGACGTGCCGTTCTTCCGGCACGCCCCGCTGCTGCCCGACTATCCGCGACCGGGCCGTACGGTGCTCTTCCTCGGCCGGTACGACGAATCCCGCAAGGGCATGGATGTCCTGCTGGGCGCGCTGCCCGCACTCGTCGCGCGTCACCCCGACATCGAGATCCTCGTGGTCGGGCGCGGCGACGAGGACAGGTTGCGGAAGGAAGCGGGACGCTACTTCCGGCACCTGCGCCTGCTCGGGCAGGTCGACGACGACGACAAGGCGTCCGCGATGCGCAGCGCGGATGTGTACTGCGCGCCGAACCTCGGTGGTGAGAGCTTCGGCATCGTGCTCGTCGAGGCCATGGCTGCAGGGACGGCGGTCGTCGCCTCCCAGCTCGACGCCTTCCGCCGGGTGCTGCGCGACGGGCAGGCCGGTGTCCTCGTCCCGGTCGGCGACGCAGACGCGCTCGCGCGCGGCATCCTCGAGGTCCTCGACGACGACGACCGCCGGCAGGCACTGGTCGACTTCGGATCCACGGTGGTCGAGGCGTACGACTGGCCGGTGGTCGCGGATCAGATCCTGCGGGTCTACGAGACCGTCACCGTCGGCGCCGGCCCGGTGCGGGAGGTCCGGTCGTGACCCTCAGTGCAGTGACGATCCTCGTCCTGTCGCTGATCGCCGCGGTGGTCGTGGCGATCGGTGTGTGGGCCTATTCCACCGCCAACCGACTCGACCGCCTCCACGTGCGCTCGGATCTGTCCTGGCAGGCACTCGATGCGGCCCTGGCGCGTCGCGCGGTGGTCGTGCGGAGCATCGCCGCGTCGATCCCCGTCCCGGAGGGACGCGCACTCGCGCTGCTCGCCGACACCGCGGAGCGGGCCGACCGCGACCGGCGCGAGGAGGCCGAGAACGCGTTGTCGGCCGCACTGGCACGGATCGAGACCGGCCGGCTGCGCCCCCAGCTCGTGGCCGAACTCGCCGACGCCGAGGCGCGGGTGCTCATCGCCCGCCGCTTCCACAACGACGCGGTACGCGACACCCTGGCGCTGCGCACCCGGCGATCGGTCCGCTGGTTGCACCTCGGGGGAACCGCGCCGCTGCCCACCTATTTCGAGATCGCCGAGCGGGCGGGTGCGGTCGCCACCGCGCCTCCCGCCGTTTCCGGCACGTCCCCTTCCTCGGACGCCGCCCCTACCTCCGGCACTGCCCTTGCCTCCGGCACTGCCACTGCTCCCGCTGCGCGGACCACCCCGGTGCCGGATCGGGCACGCACGTCGGCCCGCGTCGTGGTGCTCGACGAGGACGGCCGGGTCCTGCTCCTGCGCGGACATGACCCCGCGGTGCCCGAGCGGCACTTCTGGTTCACGATCGGCGGCGCCGTCGAACCCGGCGAGGACCTGGCGACGGCCGCGCTCCGGGAGCTCGTCGAAGAGACCGGCCTGCGGGTCGAGCGCGACCTGCTGTGCGGGCCGATGTGGCGGCGCGTGGCCGTCTTCCCGTTCAACGGTGAGGTCCTGCACTCGGAGGAGCTGTTCTTCGCGGTGCGAGTGCCGTCCTTCGAACCCGCTGCGGACGGCTTCACCGATCTCGAGCGGAGCATGCGGCTCGAACATCGCTGGTTCGACGACGACGAACTGCAGACGCTGGTGCGGTCCGGGAACCCGGTCTACCCGAACGATCTGCCCGAGCTCCTCGATGAGGCGCGGCAGGTCGCGACGCGGCGGCTCGAGCCGGAGATCCGCGCGATCCACTGAACTTTTGAACCCTTCCGGTCCGGCCGCGGGCGCCTTACGTGGAGGTCCAGTTCGCGGAACTGGACGGTTCCTCTCGGGAACGCGCAGGATCTCCAGTACCCGTTCGGAGAGTGGACCGATGTGATGCAGTCCAGTTGTTCTGAACTGGCTATGGGACCGGCTCGGCTGCGCCCCTAGGCTGGGATCCGCTGTCCGTCGCCCGTGCGCCGGAAGTATTCGCCGATCCGTCCACCGAGGAGGACCCCCATCGTGACCAGCCCCGATACCGCCCCCGTCACCGGCACCGCCCGCGTCAAGCGCGGCATGGCCGAGATGCTCAAGGGCGGGGTGATCATGGACGTGGTGACCCCCGAGCAGGCGAAGATCGCCGAGGACGCCGGCGCGGTGGCGGTCATGGCCCTCGAACGCGTGCCCGCCGACATCCGCGCGCAGGGCGGCGTGTCGCGCATGAGCGATCCCGACATGATCGACGGCATCATCGAGGCCGTCTCGATCCCCGTCATGGCCAAGGCGCGCATCGGCCACTTCGTGGAGGCGCAGATCCTGCAGGCCCTCGGGGTCGACTACATCGACGAGTCGGAGGTGCTCACCCCTGCCGACTACGAGAACCACATCGACAAGTTCGCGTTCACCGTGCCGTTCGTGTGCGGCGCCACGAATCTCGGTGAGGCACTGCGCCGTATCAACGAGGGCGCGGCGATGATCCGCTCCAAGGGCGAGGCCGGCACCGGCGACGTCTCGAACGCCACGACCCACATGCGCCGGATCCGCCAGGAGATCCGCCGCCTGACCTCGCTTCCCGAGGACGAGCTCTACGTCGCCGCCAAGGAACTGCAGGCCCCCTACGACCTCGTCGTCGAGGTCGCCCGGGCCGGCAAGCTGCCCGTCACCCTCTTCACCGCCGGTGGCATCGCCACCCCCGCCGACGCGGCGATGATGATGCAGCTCGGCGCCGAGGGCGTGTTCGTCGGCTCCGGAATCTTCAAGTCGGGCAACCCCGCCCAGCGTGCGGCCGCAATCGTCAAGGCCACTACCTTCCACGACGATCCGGATGTGCTCGCGAAGGTCTCGCGGGGCCTCGGCGAGGCGATGGTCGGTATCAACGTCGACGAGATCCCGCAGCCGCACCGGCTCGCCGAACGCGGCTGGTGATCGTTCTACCGGGGTGCGTGCAGGGCGAGCAGGGCGACGTCGTCCTGCACGCCCGCCCCGAGCGTCGCGAGCGCCTCGCGGACGGCTCCGACCGCTTCGGCCGCGCTCGTCGGCTTCGATGCGCGGACGTGGTCGAGGAGCCGGTCCTCCCCGAAGCGTTCGCGGGTCTCACCGGAGACGAGGGCCTCGGTCACCCCGTCGGTGTACAGCAGCAGCGTGTCGCCTGGTCGCAGCGCGAAGGTGTGCTCGACGAGCCGCGGCGTGGGCAGCATTCCGATCAGCTGTCCGCCGATCGTGGGGAGATAGTCGACGTTGCCGTTCGCGCGCACGAGGAGCGGCGGCGGATGCCCACCCGAGGCGAGACGGATGTCGACCCGTCCCGTGTCCGGATCGGGCGCGACCGTGCCGAAGGTGAGCGTGCAGAAGGGAGCTCGCGTCTCGCTGTCGCGTTCGTCGAGCAGGGTGGTGTTGAGCGTCCTGAGCGCCGCGGACGGGAACGTCTCGTAGACCGCCGCTGCACGCAGCGTGTAGCGGACGATCGACGTGACCGCCGCTGCGCGAGCACCCTTTCCGCACACATCGCCGAGGAACAGCCCCCACGTGCCGGCGCGCGCGGGGAACAGGTCGTAGAAGTCGCCGCCGACCTCGTCGGGGGACGCGATGTGGTAGTACGCGTCGACCTCGAGTCCCGGTACCGCCGGCAGGCTCGGTGGAAGCAGGGTCGCCTGGAGCGTGGCGTTGATCGTGCGGAGCCGCTCACGCTCGAGTTCCGCCTCGCGACGGGCACGGAGCAGTTCCGTCTCGTAGGCGCGGCGCTCGCGGGCATCGAACAGCATCGTGCGGATCAGCGCGGGCCTGCCCTCGGCGTCCGGCTCGACCACCGAGGCGGCCAGGACCGGCAGCCGGGTCCGGTCGGCACGGACGAGTTCGAGGGCGATCCCGTTGATCTGGCCGTGCATGAGGAGGAGCGGCGCGTAGTGGGTCTCGTGGTAGATGCGGCCGCCCACGCTGAGCAGGTCCGAGAAGTACCGCTTGCCGACCAGTTCGTCGCTCGGGAACCCGAGCCAGTCCGTCAACGTCCGGTTCACCTCCGTGATCCGGCCGTCCGGGAGCGTCGTCAGGAATCCGCACGGCGCGTTGTCGTACAGCGCATCACCGTGTCGGATACGGGGATCGAGGGTCCGATCGGTCGTCGCCGTCACCCCGATCGGCGCGCGAACGCCGCGATCGCGGCTGCTGTCTCTTCGGGTGCGCTGAGCTGCGGGCAGTGGCCGGTCGCGTTCAGGGTCACGAGTTCGCTCCCGGGGATCTGCTCGTGAACGAAGGCACCGACCTCGCGCGGAGCGATCGCATCGTGGGCGCACTGGGCGACGAGCGTGGGCACCGACACCGCGGACAGATCGGAGCGGTTGTCGGCCAGGAAGGTCACCCGGGCGAAGACACGCGCCACCTCGGGATCCGTGCGGCAGAAGATCTCGGCGAGTTCGTCGCCGAGCTCCGGCCGATCGGGATTGCCCATGATGACCGGCGCCATCGACTCGGTCCAGCCCAGATAGTTCGCCTCGAGGGATTCGAGCAGCTCGTCGATGTCGTCGGCGCTGAACCCACCTCGGTAACCGGTGGCCGGATCGTCGATGAAGCACGGGGACGGTGCGAGCAGCACGAGACCGGAGAAGACCTCCGGGGCAGCCGCCGCCGCGAGGGCACCGATCGACGCGCTCACCGAGTGGCCGACGAAAAGCACCGGACCGAGATCCAGGCTCCGGCACAGGTCCACGACGTCCTCGGCGTAGGTCTCCATACGCGAATAGCGCTGGGAGTGCCAGGCGGTCGCATCGGAACGCCCGGAGCCCACGTGATCGAACCGCACCACCGTGAAGTCGGGTTCGAGCAGCGGGATCACCAGGCGCCACAGGTGCTGGTCGCAGCCGAAACCGTGCGCGAGGACGACCACCGGGCCCTCTCGGTTGCCCGTGATCGTCACGCTGTTCCTGCGCACCACATCGGTGACTTGTCGCATTGCACCCCCTCCGTTCTCCCGAGGGTGCCATATGCGCTACGCGATAGCGATCCCGGTTTCCCCACCGCTTCCCGGGGACACGGCATTCGGTTCTCGTCCGTGCAGTTAGCCTTCTTGCGTACGGTGCACAGAAGGAGTTCCCATGGCGAAGATCGAGCAGATCCTGGCGCTCGAACAGATCGAGAACGACATCTTCCGGGGGATAGCCACGGAGACGTTGCTGCCGCGGACGTTCGGTGGTCAGGTCGCAGGTCAGGCGCTCGTGTCGGCGGTCCGCACCGTCGATCCCGCATTCGGGGTCCACTCGCTGCACGGTTACTTCCTCCGCCCGGGGAACCCGACGATGCAGATCGTCTACCTCGTCGACCGGATCCGCGACGGCCGCTCCTTCTGCACCCGGCGCGTGACGGCCGTCCAGGACGGCAAGGCGATCTTCACCATGTCGGCGTCGTTCCACGTGCGCGACGAGGGGATCGAGCACCAGGACACGATGCCGCGGGTGCCGGCTCCGGAGGAACTGCCCGACCCGGAGACCGTGGTCGACGACGCGACCCTGCTGTGGGCGAAGAAGGAATGGGCCGAATGGGACTTCCGGTTCGTTCCCCGCGACCGGATGGACTCGTCGAGCAGGATGGCTGCGCAGCAGCAGCTGTGGTTCAAGTCCCGCGAGATCCTCCCCGACGATCCGGTCTTCCACGTGTGCACGCTCGCGTACATGAGCGACATGACGTTGCTCGGCTCGGCGAGCGTCGGCCACGACGACGAGCGGACGCAGGGCGCATCCCTGGACCACGCGATGTGGTTCCTGCGCCCGTTCCGCGCCGACGACTGGCTGCTCTACGACCAGACGTCACCCTCCGCCGGGCTGGGGCGCGCACTCACCCAGGGGCGGATCTTCGATCGCAACGGCAACATGGTCGCGGCGGTGGTGCAGGAAGGACTCACGCGGTACCTGCGCGAGTCCTGAACGAGGACGTCCCCGACGAGGGCGTCCCCACAGAGTGCCTGCGCACCGGCGACCCCGAACGGACAGGCAGGCAACGGTGACCATTTCTTCCCCCACGATCGGCGTCCTGGCATTGCAGGGCGACGTTCGCGAACACCGCAGCGCCCTCGAGGCGGCGGGCGCGCGGACGATCGCGGTGCGGCGCGAGCGCGAACTCGACGAGGTCGACGGCATCGTCCTCCCCGGTGGGGAGTCCACGACGGTCAGCCGCCTGTTGCGCGTGTTCGACCTGCTCGAGCCGTTGCGGACCCGATTGAAGGCGGGCCTGCCCGCCTACGGTTCGTGCGCCGGCATGATCCTGCTCGCCTCCCGGGTGCTCGATACCACCGAGGACGCCGAACACCTCGACGCCCTCGACATCGTGGTGCGCCGCAACGCCTTCGGCAGACAGGTCGACTCGTTCGAGACCGACCTGCCGATGACGGGTCTCGACGACGGGCCGGTGCGCGCGGTGTTCATCCGAGCCCCGTGGGTGGAGGAGGTCGGGCCCGACGTGGAGGTCCTGGCCACGGTTCCGGACGGGCCGGCAGCGGGCCGGGTGGTCGCGGTGCGTCAGGGCGGCGTGATCGCGACCTCCTTCCATCCCGAGATCACCGGCGACCACCGCGTGCACCGGCTGTTCGTGGAGACCGTGCGCTCGGCGACCCGACCTCGGGTGCGTCCGACGGCCTCGGCGACATGACGACACGGCCACCGTGCCGGTGGCTCATACCGGGAGCGAGTAGAATCGACGCTCCGACCTGTCGGTTGACGCCGACCACACTTCGCCGGAAGGGGCTCGAAGCGAATGAGCGGCCACTCCAAATGGGCCACCACCAAGCACAAGAAGGCGGTCATCGACGCCAAGCGCGGCAAGATGTTCGCGAAGCTCATCAAGAACATCGAGGTGGCGGCTCGGACCGGCGGTGGCGACCCGGCGGGTAACCCGACCCTGTTCGACGCCATCCAGAAGGCGAAGAAGAGCTCGGTCCCGAACGACAACATCGAGCGTGCCCGCAAGCGCGGCGGCGGTGAGGAAGCCGGCGGTGCCGACTGGCAGACCATCACCTACGAGGGCTACGGCCCCAACGGTGTCGCGCTGCTCATCGAGTGTCTGACCGACAACCGCAACCGCGCCGCCGGCGAGGTCCGCACGGCGATGACCCGCAACGGCGGCAACATGGCCGATCCGGGTTCGGTGGCCTACCTGTTCACCCGCAAGGGTGTCGTCGTGCTCGAGAAGAACGGCCGCTCCGAGGACGAGATCCTCGAGGTCGTCCTCGAAGCGGGTGCCGAGGAGATCAACGATCTCGGCGACTCCTTCGAGATCGTCTCCGAGGCGTCCGACCTGATCGCCGTGCGTACGGCTCTCGTCGACGCCGGCATCGACTACGACTCGGCCGACCCCGATTTCCGGGCGTCCGTCGAGGTGCCCGTCGACGCCGAGGGTGCACGCAAGGTCATGAAGCTGGTCGACGCGCTCGAGGACTGCGACGACGTGCAGAACGTCTACACGAACGTCGACATCCCCGACGACGTACTCGCCGAACTCGACGCCTGAGCGACGCTCTCGTCGTACTCGTCCACGAGCGACGCTCGTCGTACTCGTCACAGTGGTCGGGGTCGCGTGTCGGTCTCCCGGCACCCGACCCCGGCCGCTATGCTCTCGAACAGGCGTTCGCAATCGTGCGAAGCGAGGTCGGGTCCGTCGGATGCATCGGAAACCGGCCGTATTCGGGTGTCGAGAGGTGAGTCGGGTGCGCGTGATGGGTGTCGACCCCGGTCTGACCCGCTGTGGTCTGGGGATGGTCGACACGGGACGCGGACGCGACGTGATCCCCGTCGCCGTCGGCGTCATCCGCACCTCGCCCGAACTCGACCTCGAGCACCGGCTCCTCAAGGTCTCCGACTCGGTCGAGGAGTGGATGGACCGCTACAAGCCCGACGTCGTCGCGATCGAGCGCGTGTTCTCCCAGCACAACGTGCGCACCGCGATGGGCACCGCGCAGGCCGGCGGCGTCGTCGCCCTGGCAGCGGCGCGTCGCTCGATCCCGGTCATGTTCCACACGCCGAGCGAGGTGAAGGCCGCGGTCACCGGCAGTGGCACGGCCGACAAGAAGCAGGTGACCACGATGATCACCCGCATCCTCAAGCTCGACGCCGCGCCGAAGCCCGCCGACGCCGCCGACGCGCTCGCGCTGGCCGTCGCACACTGTTGGCGGGCCCCGCTGCTCGCCAGACTCGCGGCCGCCGAAGCTGCGGCCGCCCAGCAGAAGAAACGCTACGAGGAGCGGCTGCGCGAACAGTCGGCCGCACGGAAGGCAGGTAGCCGGTGATCGCCTCGGTACACGGCGAGGTACTCGACATAGCCCTCGACCACGTGGTGATCGAGGCGGGTGGGATCGGCTATCGGATCAACACCACACCCGCGACCCTCGCCGGTCTCCGGCGCGGTGAGCAGGCCAGGCTCGCCACCGCGATGATCGTCCGCGAGGACTCCATGACGCTGTACGGCTTCGTCGACGCGGAGGCGCGCGAGCTGTTCGGCCTGCTGCAGACGGTCAGCGGCGTCGGTCCTCGGCTCGCCATGGCCACGCTCGCCGTCCTCGAACCCGATGCTCTGCGTGCGGCTCTCGCCGACGGCAACACCGCGGCGCTGACGCGGGTGCCCGGGATCGGCAAGCGCGGTGCCGAACGCATGATCGTCGAACTGCGCGACAAGGTCGCGGCCTTCGGCGCCACGGGGTCGTCGCCCGTCGCGGCCGGTGCCTCGCCGCTGCGCGACCAGATCGTCGAGGCGCTGGTCGGTCTCGGATTCACGCCGCGTCAGGCCGAGCCGGCCGCCGACAAGGTCCTCACCGAGGACCCGGGCGCCGACGTCTCGACGGCTCTGCGCTCGGCGCTCAAGCTGCTGGGCAGGTCGCGGTGACCGACGAGTACCGCGAATTCGATGCTGCATCGGCCGACCGCGAGCAGTCGCCGGTCACGGCGGAGCATCTGCCCTCCGACAGCGACATCGAGACGAGCCTGCGTCCGACCAGCCTCGACGACTTCATCGGTCAACCGCGGGTCCGCGAGCAGTTGCAGCTCGTCCTGCGAGGAGCGAAACTCCGCGGCGGCACTCCCGACCACATCCTCCTGTCCGGCCCGCCCGGTCTCGGCAAGACGTCGATGGCGATGATCATCGCCGCCGAACTCGGCACGTCGCTGAGACTGACCTCCGGTCCCGCGCTCGAACGCGCCGGCGATCTCGCCGCGATGCTGTCGAATCTCGCCGAGGGCGACGTGCTGTTCATCGACGAGATCCACCGCATCGCCCGACCGGCCGAGGAGATGCTGTACCTCGCGATGGAGGACTTCCGCGTCGACGTCGTGGTAGGAAAGGGGCCCGGCGCGACATCGATCCCGCTCGAGGTCGCACCGTTCACCCTCGTCGGCGCGACCACCCGTTCCGGTGCCCTCACCGGCCCGCTCCGCGACCGGTTCGGTTTCACCGCGCACATGGACTTCTACGAGCCTCCCGAACTGCAGCGGATCCTGCACCGCTCCGCGTCGATCCTCGGTATCGATCTGCGCGACGACGCCGCAGCGGAGATCGCCGGTCGCTCCCGCGGCACGCCGCGTATCGCCAACCGGTTGCTCCGCCGTGTCCGCGACTACGCCGACGTGCGCGCCGACGGTGTCGTCACCCGGGCCGTCGCCCAGGCCGCGCTCGAGGTGTACGACGTCGACCCGATCGGTCTCGACCGTCTCGACCGCGCCGTCCTCGGCGCACTCGTCCGCAGTTTCGGTGGCGGCCCGGTCGGCGTGTCGACACTCGCCGTGGCCGTGGGGGAGGAGCCCGCAACCGTCGAGGAGGTGTGCGAGCCGTTCCTGGTCCGCGCCGGCATGGTCGCCCGCACCCCGCGCGGACGTGTCGCGACGCAGGCCGCCTGGTTGCAGCTCGGCCTCACCCCGCCGCCGGAGGCCGCCACCGGTGGCATCGAGGTGCGTGCACGCGAACCCCAGCTCGAGCTGTTCGAGGACGACCCCGCCGGCACCCTCGACGACGGCATCGATCCGTCCGACCCGGACGATCCGGACGTACGGCGGTAGGACGCTCGCCCGGGGAATGGCACACTGGTCTACTGCGTCGGTCCGTGGAGGCCGATCCCGATGTCGTGGTGCCGCATGCGCCACCACGACCCGCTGGTGTCGCTCGCGTCACCACCCACCGACAACGACCGAGGACTGACTTCAACGATGGAACTGCTCTTCCCTCTCCTGATCCTGGCACTGCTCGTCCCGACCTTCCTGGGCGTGCGGCGTCAGAAGAAGGAGATGCAGAAGGTGACGGCGCTGCAGGACTCCCTGCGCATCGGCGACCGCGTGATGACCACCGCGGGTCTGCACGCCACGGTGGCCGCGCTCGCCGACGACACCGTCGCTCTCGAGATCGCGCCGGGTGTCGTGACGACCTGGTCGCGTCTGGTCATCCGGGAGCGCGTCGAGACTGCGACCCCGCAGGATCCGGATCTGCTCCGCAAGGACGACGATGCGAACCCGCCGGAGGGACGTCCGACCGAGTACTGACAGTCGATCCGCGACGCACGGTTTCGGCACCGGAGTCCTCCGGTGCCGGTGCCGAGCGCCGCGCGACTGCACCCGACCACCACTCACTCGCATCGAGGAGACTGACAGACCGTGGCACCTTCCAACGGATCGGTGCATCCCGTGCGCGCTCTCGCCCTGTTCGGGGTGATTCTCGCCGCGTTGTATGCACTGGTCTTCTTCACCGGGGACAAGTCGCCCACCCCGAAGCTGGGCATCGACCTGCAGGGTGGCACCCGTGTCACCCTCACCGCGCGAACCCCCGACGGGAGCAGCCCGAGTCCGGACAGCCTCCGCCAGGCCCAGCAGATCATCGAGACCCGCGTCAACGGGCTCGGTGTGTCGGGTTCGGAAGTGATCGTCGAGGGCGACAACCTCGTGATCACCGTCCCGGGTGAGGACAGCGCCCAGGCCAGGACGCTGGGCCAGACCGCCCGTCTGTACATCAGGCCGGTGATCGGGGGACCGATCGACGCGAACATGACCGCCGAGGATCTCGCCGAGCAGCCCGGCGCCGGTACGCCCGAGGGCGAGCTGCCCGCAGAACCTGCCCCCGCAGAACCGGCTCCCGGCGAACCCGCCCCGGCCGACGAGGCTCCGCCCGCCGACGCACCCGAACCGCAGGGACGTCCGTTCCCGGCGCAGGATCCCACCGCGCCCACCGATGCCCCGGCACCGGCCGAGACGCCCGAGGCCCCCGCCGAGGCGCCCCAGGCTCCGGCCGAGCCCACCGGAGCCCCCGAGGCTCCCGAGAACGACGGCTCGCTCACGCCGCAGGAACAGGCGGCCGCCGACATCGCGGCGGCCAAGGCCACCCGTCAGAGCGAGGACCCCGCGGTGCAGCAGGCCGCGGCTCTCGCGCTCGACTGCTCCGCCGCCGACCCGCTCGCGGGCAACGACGATCCGGCGCTTCCGCTCGTCGCGTGCTCCACGGACGGTACCGCGATCTACCTGCTCGGCCCGAGCATCATCGACGGCCAGCAGATCGACGACGCGACCTCCGGCTTCAACCAGCAGCAGTCGCGCTACGAGGTCAGCCTGACCTTCGACAGCGAGGGCAGCAACACCTGGGCGCAGTTCACGGCCGCGAACATCGGTCAGCAGGCCGCCTTCGTGCTCGACTCGAAGGTCGTCAGTGCCCCCGTGATCCAGGGGGCGACGCCCGCCGGCAGTGCAACCTCGATCACCGGCCAATTCACGAACACGCAGGCCGCCGAGCTCGCGAACACCCTCAAGTACGGCTCGCTGCCGCTGTCGTTCGTGGCGTCCGAAGCCGAGACCGTCTCCGCGACACTGGGTCTGGCCTCGCTCGAAGCCGGCCTGATCGCCGGTGCGGTGGGCCTGGCCCTCGTGCTGCTCTTCTGCCTCGCCTACTACCGGATGCTCGGACTGCTCACCGCACTGTCGCTCGTCCTGTCGGGCCTGGCGGTCTACGCGGTCATGGTGCTGCTCGGCAGATACATCGGGTTCACGCTCGACCTCGCCGGCGTCGCCGGTCTCATCATCGGTATCGGCATGACCGCCGACTCGTTCGTCGTGTTCTTCGAACGGATCAAGGACGAGATCCGTGAGGGGCGGAGTTTCCGTTCCGCGGTGCCGCGCGGTTGGGCCCGTGCCCGCCGGACGATCCTGTCCGGTAACGCGGTCAGCTTCATCGCCGCCGCCGTGCTCTACGTCCTGGCCGTCGGTCAGGTCCGCGGCTTCGCGTTCACCCTCGGCCTCACCACGATCCTCGACGTCGTCGTCGTGTTCCTGGTGACCTGGCCGCTGGTGTTCCTGGCCTCGAAGTCGAAGTTCTGGTCCAAGCCGAGCGTGAACGGTCTGGGCGCGATCCAGCAGGTGGCCGACGAGCGTCGTCTCGTCGCCGCGACCGCTGCGAAGGAGGCGTGACGATGACCGACACGACCACGACGACGGCCGCGCCGCAGCACAGCCGCCTGTCCCGTCTGTACACCGGCACGGGCGCCTTCGAGATCGTCGGACGCCGCAAGCGGTGGTACATCGTCACCGCGGTGATCGTGCTGATCGCCCTGCTCAGCATGCTGCTGCGCGGATTCAGCTGGGGTATCGACTTCGAGGGCGGCACCCGCATCCAGATGCCGGCCGTGCCGGGCGTCTCCGTCGAGGACGTCGAGACCGTCTTCAGCGACACCATCGGCTTCGAACCCGAAGCGGTGCAGACCGTCGGCGCCGGCGACGGAGCGACCGTCCAGATCCGGTCGGAGACCCTCGACGGCGATCAGGTCGCGGAGCTGCAGACCGCGCTGTTCGAGGAGTTCCGGCCCGCCGGGCCGGACGGAGAGCCGTCCCGCAACTCGATCAGCGTCGCCGACGTCAGCGAGACGTGGGGAAGCCAGATCACCAACAAGGCGCTCATCGCGCTGGTGGTCTTCCTCGTCATCGTCAGCATCTACATCACGATCCGATACCAGCGGAACATGGCGATCGCAGCGATCGCCGCCCTGTTCTTCGACATCATCGTGACAGCAGGTGTCTACGCCCTCGTCGGATTCGAAGTCAGCCCTGCGACCGTCATCGGTCTGCTCACGATCCTCGGTTTCTCGCTCTACGACACGGTCGTCGTCTTCGACAAGGTCGAGGAGAACACCCGCGGCATCCTGCACCTGCATCGTCGCACCTACGCCGAGCAGGCCAACCTCGCCGTCAACCAGACGCTCATGCGCTCGATCAACACCACGATCATCTCGGTGTTGCCGGTGCTGGCGCTGATGGTCATCGCGGTGTGGCTCCTCGGTGTGGGCACGCTCAAGGACCTCGCCCTCGTCCAGTTGGTCGGCATCGTCGTCGGTACCTTCTCGTCGATCTTCTTCGCGACCCCGTTGCTGGTTACGCTCGAGGAATGGCGTGGTCCGGTCGCGAAGCACACCCGCAAGGTGCTCGCCAAGCGGGAGGAGGCCGCCGCCCGCGCGGCGAAGACCGGGACGACGGCCGGATCGCAGTCGGCCGACGCGGTCGACGCGAAGGTGGTGCCGACGGTGCAGGACGCCGGATCCCTGCCCGACCGGGCGACGGTCCGTCGCGGCCCCGCCCCAGGGGCACGACCCACCGGAAAGCGCGGCAAGAGAAGGTCCTGACATGGCGGTGAGCGAGCGGAACGACCCGACGACGACGCGGTCGCCGAGGCGCCGCGGCACGCTCCTCGCGTGCGCGGCGGTGGCCTCGACACTCGCGTTCTCCACCGTCGCGTGCGGCACGGACGAGGAACCGGTGCACTCGATCGGGTACGCGATCGACAACACGGTGACGACCTACAACGCCAACACCGTCGACGGTGCGGCCTCGGGCGCGCGCCAGGCGTTCGCCCGGGTGCTGCCGGGCTTCGGCTACGTCGGTCCGTCGGGCCGGGTGATCGCGGACACCGACATCGGCACCGCCTCGGTCGTGCCCGGTGAGGGGCTCACCGTGCAGTACCGCCTGTCGCCGAATGCGGTCTACTCCGACGGTGTGCCCATGTCCTGCGACGACCTCGTCCTGGCCTGGGCCGCGTCGAGCGGACGCTTCACCGCTCCCGACGAGTCCGGCGAGCAGGTCCCGTTGTTCGACGCCGCCCATCGCGGTGGTTACGCCGACATCGACCGGGTCGACTGTCGGCCCGGCTCGAAGGAGGCCACCGTCGTCTTCCGGCCCGGTCGCGAGGACACGAACTGGAAGGCGCTGTTCGGGGCCACCGAGCTGATGCCGGCCCACGTGGCGGCAGGACGGTCGGGTGTGTCCGACCTGGTCGGAGCGATCACGGCGAACGACACCGACGCCGTCCGGCGCATCGCGGAGTTCTGGAACACCGGCTGGAGCCTCACCCCGGGTGAGATCGATCCGGCGCTGTTCCCGTCCGCGGGCCCGTACCGCATCGAGTCGTACACCGCCGAGGACGGTCTGACGCTCGTCGCGAACGAGCGGTGGTGGGGGAACGCCCCGGGCACCGACCGCATCGTCGTCTGGCCGCGCGGCACCGACACGTCCGCGGCCGCGGAGGACGGCCGCATCCACGTCGTCGACGTGGCCGAGGGATCCGTCGGTCACAGCAACCTCGGCGACGGTGCCGACGTCTCCACCGTCGTCTCACGCAACCTCGAACAACTGGTGTTCGCCACGAGCGGTGTCTTCCAGGACCCGGCGGCGCGCCGCGCCGTCGCCCTGTGCACGCCTCGCACACAGCTGTTCGACGAGCTCGGCGCATCCGACGAGTCGAACGGTGTCACGGGCCCGATCACCTCGCGGCTCCTGGCTCCCGACTCACCGCTGTACCCGCAGACCGTGCCGACCGCCGAACGCTACGCCGAGGTCGACATCGACGCCGCGCGTTCCGAACGTGAGGCCTCCGGTCAGGACCGCATGCAGGTCCGCATCGGCTATCTCGGACCGGACGAGCGCCGCGCGCGCACCGTCGAGCTGATCGGCGAGTCCTGCCGCGAGGCGGGCATCGAGATCGTCGACGCCGGCTCCGACAGCTTCACGCCGTCGCAACTGACGGCGGGGGAGGTCGACGCGATCCTCGTCGGGACGGCCACGGCGGCCGGTGCCGGTGGCGCCGCCGACATGGAGCACGCCCGCGACGCACTGCACTCCGGCGCCGGCAGCAATGTCGGCGGCTATTCGATCGGCCGCGTCGACGAACTGCTCGACGGTCTGCTCGTGGCGAAGGACAACGCGGCCATCGCGGGACTCGCGACCGAGGCCGAACGCATCCTGTGGGGCGACGTCCCCACCCTGCCCCTGTTCGCGCAGCCCCGCACGATCGGGTTCGCGGCGGGAATGCATGCCGGGGTGCCCAACCCGACGACCGCGGGTGCGGGCTGGAACATGGACCGGTGGATACTCAGAGGATGAACGCTCAACGGATCGGCGACCCGCGGCTCGTCGAGGAAGCTGCCGGGGCCGTCGCCGAACACACCCGATGGGTCGACGACTTCCCGACCGCGGGTGTCCGTTTCGCCGACCTGACGCCCGTCTTCGCCGACGGACCGTCCTTCTCGGCCGTGATCGCGGCGTTGGCTTCCGCGGCTCCCGACGCCGAACTCGTCGCCGGTATCGATGCGCGCGGCTTCCTCCTCGGCGGCGGCATCGCCCGCACCCTCGGGGTGGGCGTGCTCGCCGTCCGCAAGGCGGGCAAACTCCCGCCGCCCGTCCAGACCTGTGAATACAGCCTCGAATACGGCACCGCTGCGATCGAGATCCCGGGCGACTGGATGGCCCTCCAGGGCCGCAAGGTGCTCGTCGTCGACGACGTCCTCGCGACCGGCGGAACTCTCGCCGCGACCGTCGAACTGCTCGAACGCGTCGGCGCCGAGGTCGTCGGGATCACCGTCGTCACCGAGATCGAAGCCCTCGGCGGCCGGGTGCGACTGCAGAAGTACCCGCTCACGTCTCTCGTGCGGATCTGAGAGATAGAGTTGCCACAGGTGCCGGTGAACCCGCCGGACCCGTACGGTCCGGACATGCGCATCGGTGACGAACCGGGTTCGCAGCCGCGACGGGAGGTGGAGGCATGACCCAGAATCTCGATCGGTCCCACAATTCCGGTCAGAACCCGACCCCCACACCGGCATCGACCTCCGCGTCGAGGCGGGTACGCGCCCGCCTGGCTCGACGCATCACCGGTCAGCGGGGCACGAGCCTCAAGCCGGTCCTCGAGCCGCTGGTCACCATCCACCGTGAGCTGTATCCCAAGGCCGACCTCTCGCAGCTGCAGCGCGCGTACGACGTCGCCGAGGAACGGCACGCCAGCCAGAAGCGCAAGTCCGGCGATCCGTACATCACCCACCCGCTGGCGGTCGCGACGATCCTCGCCGAACTCGGCATGGATACCACGACCCTCGTCGCGGCACTGCTCCACGACACCGTCGAGGACACCGGGTACACGCTCGAGCAGCTCACCGCCGAGTTCGGTGAAGAGGTCGCGCACCTCGTCGACGGCGTCACCAAACTCGACAAGGTCGTGCTCGGCTCGGCCGCCGAGGGCGAGACCATCCGCAAGATGATCATCGCGATGGCGCGCGACCCCCGGGTGCTCGTCATCAAGGTCGCCGACCGCCTGCACAACATGCGGACCATGCGCTTCCTGCCTCCCGAGAAGCAGGCCCGCAAGGCACGCGAAACCCTCGAGGTCATCGCCCCGCTGGCCCATCGCCTCGGGATGGCGACGGTCAAGTGGGAGCTCGAGGACCTCGCCTTCGCGATCCTCCATCCGAAGAAGTACGAGGAGATCGTCCGGCTCGTCGCGACCCGCGCGCCGTCGCGCGACACCTATCTGGCCACCGTCCGCGACGAGATCGGGCGGACACTCGCGGCGTCGCGGATCGACGCGGTCGTCGAGGGCCGGCCCAAGCACTACTGGTCGATCTACCAGAAGATGATCGTCAAGGGCCGCGACTTCGACGACATCCACGACCTGGTCGGCGTCCGCATCCTGTGCAACGAGATCCGCGACTGCTACGCGGCCGTCGGTGTCGTGCACTCGCTGTGGCAGCCCATGGCGGGACGGTTCAAGGACTACATCGCGCAGCCCCGCTACGGCGTCTACCAGTCGCTGCACACCACCGTCATCGGTCCCGAGGGCAAGCCGCTCGAGGTGCAGATCCGCACGCACGAGATGCACCGCACCGCCGAGTTCGGCATCGCCGCGCACTGGCGGTACAAGGAGACCAAGGGACGCCACTCGGGTGATGTCGCCGAGCTCGACGACATGGCCTGGATGCGGCAGCTCCTCGACTGGCAGCGGGAAGCGGCCGACCCGGGGGAGTTCCTCGAATCGCTCCGCTACGACCTGGCGGTCAAGGAGATCTTCGTCTTCACGCCCAAGGGCGACGTGATCACCCTGCCCTCCGGCTCGACGCCCGTGGACTTCGCGTACGCCGTGCACACCGAGGTCGGGCACCGCTGCATCGGAGCCCGCGTCAACGGCCGACTCGTCGCCCTCGAACGCAAGCTCGAGAACGGCGAGGTCGTGGAGGTCTTCACCTCCAAGGACCCGAACGCCGGCCCGAGCCGCGACTGGCAGTCGTTCGTCGTCTCACCCCGCGCCAAGGCGAAGATCCGGCAGTGGTTCGCCAAGGAACGTCGCGAGGAGGCCCTCGAATCCGGCAAGGACGCCATCGCGAAGGAGGTCCGTCGCGTCGGTCTGCCGCTGCAGCGCCTGATGAACGCCGACCTGATGGTCGCGGTCGCCAAGGAACTGCGCTACGCCGACGTCTCGGCGCTGTACACCGCCGTCGGTGAGCACCACGTCTCGGCGCACCACGTCGTGCAACGGCTGGTCGCGCTGCTCGGCGGGGTCGGTGGTGTCGAGGAGGAGCTGGCCGAGCGGTCGACCCCGTCGACCATCCCCACTCGCTCGCGGCACAGCGGCGACTCCGGTGTCCTCGTGCCGGGCGCACCGGGTACGGTCTCGAAGCTCGCCAAGTGCTGCACGCCCGTCCCCGGCGACGAGATCATGGGCTTCGTGACCCGCACCGGAGCGGTGAGCGTGCACCGCACGGACTGCACCAACGCCGGGTCGCTGCGGGAGCAATCGGAGCGCATCATCGAGGTGCAGTGGGCGCCCTCGCCGTCGTCGGTCTTCCTCGTCGCAATCCAGATCGAGGCCCTCGATCGGCACCGCCTGCTGTCGGACGTCACGAAGGCGCTCGCCGACGAGAAGGTCAACATCCTGTCGGCCTCGGTGACGACCACGGGCGACCGGGTCGCGGTGAGCCGGTTCACCTTCGAGATGGGCGATCCGAAGCATCTCGGACACGTGCTCAACGTCGTCCGCAACGTCGAGGGCGTCTACGACGTCTACCGGGTGACCTCGGCTGCCTGATCGCCCCCGATCGGCCCCGTTCACGTCGCTCCGTCACCGTACGGCTCCGATCACGACGGGCGTCGTGGGTACGCCACCCCCGAGCGGGCTGGAACCGTCGTGTCCGTTCGCGGCGGCCGCGTCGAGCACCGGCATCCCGGCATCGGCGATGCGGCCGAAGGCCGTGAAGTCCGGTCGCAACAGCGAATCTCCGAGCAGCAGGAAGAACTGGCTGCCGTTGCTGTTCTCCACCCCGGCATTGGCCATCGCGATCGTGCCGCGCGGATACAGCACCGCCGGCGGGAGATAGGACGTCGCCGCCTCCGCATCGAACTGGGGCACCGGATACTCGTCCGCGAAGGTGTAGCCGGGACCGCCGGATCCCGTGCCGGTCGGGTCGCCGCACTGGTAGAGCTCACCGCCCGGATCGGTTGCGAGACGGTGGCAGGACGTGCCGTCGTAGAATCCGCGACGCGCGAGATCGACGAAGCTGTTGACCGTGCACGGCGCCTGGGCCCGGTCGAGCACGAGCGGGATCGCCCCGATCGACGTCTCGAGGGTGAGGTCGACGATGCCCACGGTCGATGCGGTCGACGGGGGACGAGCACCACCCTTGTCGACGTACTCGCACGTCACGGTCGGTGCCGGTGGGGCCGGGACCTCGGGGAGTCCGCGATAGATGGACAGATCGCGCGGGGGAGCCGACCGTGGCTGTGCGGCCTCGGTGACCTTCGTGGTCGCGGAACCGGCGTCCTGCGCACAACCGGCGAGCAACGCTGCGACGGCGACGAGACAGAGTGGAACAACGGTGCGGAGCCGGGACGCGAACCGCCGCTCGGTGGTGTGGATCACAGAATCGGGACGCTATCGGAACCCTGCACGAACCGATAGGTGCCGAGTGCGGATCGGTGAACAATCACCCCCGAGATCACCCCGTGAGGTGATGGGGCCGGCGGATTTCGCACCGGACGGCAGCATCCACGCCTTCGGAGCTCTGAAAATGCGACGTCCCGCCCCGAAATCCGGGGCGGGACGTCCGTGCGTTGTGCGCGCAGGCGTGTGTCAGGACCCGACGGTCACCGACTCGATCTGCACCGCGCGGTTGGGGGCACCGCCGCCGGCCGCCATCGATCCGTCGTCGCCCTCTGCTGCGACCTCCTCGATCACGGCGAGTCCGGCTTCGTCGACCGTCCCGAAGGCCGTGTAGGTGGGGGGAAGCTGCGAATCCTCGTAGACCAGGAAGAACTGGCTGCCGTTGCTGCCGGGCCGGCCGGTGTTGGCCATCGCGACCGTGCCGCGCGGGTAGATCACCGGCTGGCGCAGCTGGGCGTCGCCGGGGGCGTACACGTTCTCCGGGTACTCGGTGTCGAAGCCGTAGCCCGGCCCGCCCGTGCCGGTGCCCGTCGGGTCGCCGCACTGCAGCACCTGCAGACCCGGCGAGGTCACCAGCCGGTGGCAGGGCGTGTCGTCGAAGTAGCCCTGCTCGGCGAGGGACACGAAGCTGTTGACCGTGCACGGGGCCGCGGCCCGGTCGAGCTCCACGCCGATCACGCCGACGCTGGTGGTGATCTGCGCGGCGGTGGTGCCGGTGGCGGAGACGTCGTCCGCGGACGGGGCGGTCACGTCGCGCGCGGCGTCACCCGAGGCGTTGTAGGTGCACGAGACGGGATCGCCACCGGCGGGGCGCTCCGGCAGTTCGCCCGTGTAGGCGGGGGACTCCCGGTCGGCGACGGACGCGGGTGCCGAGGAGGTCGCGGCGCTGTCGGTGGACGTGTCGTCGGAGCATCCCGTGAGCAGGAGTGCCAGCCCGGCGCCGGCGGCGAGGGTGGTGCGCAATCGGATCATCAGTCCATCCTGACCGACGTGAGGGTGGTCTCCAGCGCGGGGGCACCGTCGGCGGCTCCGCCTGAGACCCCGGCCGCGGCGATCTTGTCGAGGGTCGCGAGACCGGTCTCGTCGATCGTGCCGAAGACGGTGTACTGCGGCGGCAGCACCGAATCGCCGTACACCAGGAAGAACTGGCTGCCGTTGGTGTCCGGGCCGGCGTTGGCCATCGCGAGCGTGCCGCGCGGATAGGTCATCGGTTCCTGTGCCGCGGGATCGTCGGCGGCGAACTGGTCGGTCGGGAACTCGTTCGCGAACTGGTATCCCGGACCGCCCGACCCGCTACCCGACGGGTCGCCGCACTGCAGGACCTGCAGGGACGGCGAGGTGGTCAGCCGATGGCAGACCGTCTCGTCGAAGAAGTTCTGCGAGGCCAGCGACAGGAAGCTGTTGACGGTGCACGGCGAATCGTCGTTGTGCAGGATCAGGCCGATGTTCCCCTGGCTCGTCTCCACGCTGACGCTGATGTCCGTGTTGCCCTCGCCGGTGGTGCGGATGCCTTCGGTGCGCGGCGGCTCTGCCGGCTTCGACGGTTCGCGGCCGTCCGCGGGGTAGGAGCAGCTCACCGTCTCGGGCAACGGCTCGGACCGGCCCTCGGGGAGCGCGGCATACTCCATTTCCGAACCGGAGGTGTCGTTCGACGCCGCCTCGGTGGCCGTGTCGTCGCCCCGGTTGACCGCCCACAGAGCAACACCGGCGCCGACGACCACGATCACTCCGAGCGCGGACAGCGCGATCGTCATGCGGCGCCGCTTGCGCTCGCGTTCGGCTCGACGCTCGAGCTGCCGTTCGAGTTTGCGTTTCGCGGCCTGGCGCCGTTGTGCGTTGCTCGGCACTGCAGTAGTCCTCCCGTGAACGATCGATGTGGTCCAACCGACTTCGAAGCAGACCCGAGTCTGCCACCCGGGACCGGCAACCCGCGGGCAGGGCGCAACGCATAGTCTGTAGGAGACCTCGAAGGCTTCCACCCGTAGGAGCGATGCTCGTGCTCGTGACCGGATTCCCTGCCGGGATGTTCCAGACCAACTGCTACATCCTCGCGCAGGACAACGCGAAGGAGTGCGTCGTCGTCGATCCCGGCCAGGACGCCGCCGAGCCGCTCGTGGAGTTCCTCACCGGATCCGATCTCACGCCCCGCGCGGTGCTGCTCACGCACGGTCACCTCGACCACATGTGGTCGGCGCAGCCGGTGGCCGACCGGTACGGGATCCCCGTCTACATCCATCCGGACGACCGGATGATGCTCACCGATCCGCTGCAGGGCATGGGGTCGAGCCTTGCGCCCTTCCTCGACGGCGTCGAGTTCGTCGAACCGCAGCAGGTCGTGGAGTTCGCCGACGGGGACGAGATCGAACACGCCGGAATCGAGTTCGTCGTCGACCACACGCCCGGGCACACCCGCGGCTCGGTCGTCCTGCGCACCCGCACCACCACGCCCGACGGGGCCGTCCTGAACGTCGCGCTGACCGGCGACACCCTGTTCCAGGGATCGATCGGCCGCACCGACCTGCCCGGCGGCGACCACGCGCAACTGCTCGACTCGATCGCGCGCAAGCTGCTCGTGCTCGACGACGGCACCAACATCCTCCCCGGACACGGCGGGGCGAGCACAATCGGGCAGGAACGGGTGTCGAATCCCTTCCTCTCCGGCCTGGCAGAATCCCGCTGACGGCACGAACACCGACGCACGAACGCCGGCGCATCGATACCGACGCACGAACACCGCGATCCGTCCGGTGACCAACCGAGAGAATCCCGAGAGAAGGCAGTACCAGTGAGCAAGGCCTCCACGTTTTCGGCGCCGAAGGGTGTGCCCGATTACGTTCCCCCGCAGTCGGCGGAGTTCGTGGCGGTACGGGACGGTCTGACCCGTGCCGCACGCCTGGCGGGGTACGGGCACGTCGAGCTGCCCATCTTCGAGGACACCGGCCTGTTCGCTCGCGGCGTCGGCGAGTCCACCGACGTCGTCACGAAGGAGATGTACACCTTCGCCGATCGCGGTGAGCGCTCGGTCACGCTGCGTCCCGAGGGCACCGCGGGCGTGATGCGCGCAGTGATCGAGCACGGCCTCGACCGCGGTCAGCTCCCCGTGAAGCTGTCCTATTCCGGGCCGTTCTTCCGCTACGAGCGCCCCCAGGCGGGTCGCTACCGTCAGCTCCAGCAGGTCGGCGTGGAGGCGATCGGCATCGACGATCCCGCGCTCGACGCCGAGGTCATCGCGGTCGCCGACGCAGGATTCCGGTCGCTCGGACTCGACGGATTCCGCCTCGAGATCACGTCCCTCGGCGACGAGACCTGCCGTCCGCAGTACCGGGAGAAGCTGCAGCAGTTCCTGTTCGCGCTCCCGCTCGACGAGGAGACGCGCCGCCGCGCCGAGATCAACCCGCTGCGCGTGCTCGACGACAAGCGCCCCGAGGTCCGCGAGATGACCGCCGACGCACCGCTGATGCTCGACCATCTCTCGGACACCGCTCGCGCGCACTTCGACGAGGTGCTCGCGCACCTCGATGCGATCGGCGTCCCGTACGTCGTCAATCCGCGCATGGTGCGCGGCCTCGACTACTACACGAAGACCACCTTCGAGTTCGTCCACGACGGGCTCGGCGCCCAGTCCGGCATCGGTGGCGGTGGCCGCTACGACGGGCTCATGGAACAGCTCGGCGGCCAGCCGCTCTCGGGCATCGGATTCGGGATCGGCGTCGACCGCACGGTTCTCGCGCTCGCCGCCGAGGGCAAGACCGCCGGCAGTCCCGCGCGGTGCGAGGTCTACGGGGTACCGATGGGCGACGCGGCCAAGGCCGCGCTCGTGCCCATCGCGCACAAACTGCGCGCCGCGGGTGTCCGCGTCGACCTCGCCTACGGTGGCCGCGGCCTCAAAGGCGCCATGAAGGCGGCCGACAAGTCCGGTGCCGTCGTCGCCCTCGTGCTCGGCGACCGCGAACTCGAGGCGGGCGAGATCGTCGTCAAGGATCTACGCAACGGCGAGCAGCACAGCGTTGCACTCACGGACGTCGTCGCCCGTGTGGGTGAGGTCGTTGCCGGCGCATGACGACCGGGACGGTGCCGCCGTCCCGCTCGATCTGATCCCGTCCCGGCTGCTCCGGCCACGCGCCCGCAGGATCGCGCTGCTCGCACTCGCCGTCGGCGTCGTCCTCGGCGTTCTCGTCTGGATCGTCGCGCCCGGCTGGGTCGCGCTGCTCGTCGGGGCCGTCTTCGCGGTGCCGGCGGCCGTCGGTGCGTTCCTGGCGACGCGTCGGCACCTACTGCTGCGCGGCACCGTCGTCACGCTGTCGGGGGCGTTCCGGTCGCGCAGTGTCGATCTCGCGCGACTCGCAGGGGTCGAACTGATCGTCCGGGTGGGTGGCGTGTCGCAGGCCGTCGTGCGCGTCAACGACGGCGAGCACAATCTCGTCTCGGTCCCGCTCGCCCTGTACACCGACGGCGGCGGTCGCGAACTCGACGTCCTGGCCCTGCGAAAGCTCGCCGATGCGCTCGCCACCAGCGAGATCGCACCGGCGGCGGCCATCTCGTCGGTGCTCGTCGAACAGTTGCGGGCCGAGGCCCGCGACGCCGCGCTCGGTGAACGCCCGCTCTACCGGGCGATCGAACTCGCGCGCGGCGCCGGCCGGGTGCCGCAGACGACGCTGACCGACCACGAGGTCGCCTCGCTCGTGGACTGACGGCCCGTCGATCGTCGGCCGGCGCTCACCGTTCGTCGTGCGAACCGATCACCGCGGGAACGACCAACGGCAGTTCGCCGACGACCTCGGTGCCCTCCGCGGCGGCACTCAGCAGACGGGTGGGGGAGCGGTGCTCCTCGTCGTCGGATCCGCGGGCCGAGCCGGCGGGGACCATCCCACCGGTCGAGGGTGCCCTTCCCATCGCGCTCGCGCCGGTCGTGACCGGCGCACCGCCGCCCGTGCCGGGCGCGGTCGGGATCGGTGCGGCGGCAGGCACACCCGCAGTTCCGAGCGCGGCCCCCGCGGTGCCGTGACCGGTGACCACTCCGGCCGACACCGTTCCGGCCGATCCCGCGACCGCCGCGCCGACGGTCGGAACCGCCGCGTGTGCGGTGGGCACGGTCGCCGCGTAGGCGGTGGGAGTGGTCGCGGCGTGCGCGGCGGCCGTGAACGGCGCTGCGACACTCGACGCGACATCGGTCGCGGCCGTGGCGACCGTGCGCAGCTCCTGCACCCCGGCCACGGCGACCGGCGCGGGCACGGGAATCGGCGTGGTCAGCGCTGTCATCGCGGCGGTGTGGACCGTCAGCTCGCCCCGGGTGCGCGCGACGACGGCCAGTGCCGCCTGGAGATGCTGCGCGGCGGACGCCAACAGAGCGGCCTGGCCCGGCGGCGTCGCGAGAGCGGGCGCGGCCGCCATCGCCGTGGCCACGAACGACTGTGCGATGCCGGTCAATTCGATGTTGCCGCGTTCGACGGTCGCCGTGGCGGCGCGGGTGACGTCGCCGATCCGGTCGCCGCGGTCGGCCAGTTCGAGAGCGGACTGCTGCGCGCGCACACCGTGACCTGCGGCCTCGTCGGCCGTCACCCCCTCCCACGACTCCGGAAGTGCGTGCAGCGCACTGCGTCCGAGCATCGTAGCGGTCTCCAGCAGACGCGACCCCTGCTGCAGGATCGCCGACGGATCGAGCGAGTCGAGGATGCCGGTGCCGAACATCGAGCAGAGTTCGGTGAGCGGCCGCACGATCGTCTCGAGATCGGGCAGCACCGGTACCGGGATCGACTCGAGCAGCTCGACGATCGAATTCGCCTCGAGGACGGGCAGACCCGGCTCGGGAAGAACGGATTCCGGCAGTACCGGAAGCGGTGCGTCGAGGACCGGTCCGATCGGAGACGCGCGGAGAGCGTCGAGAACGGTCGGTGACGCGGCGGGTGTTGCGATGTCGATGACCGATCCCTGCATCACAGTCCTCCCGCAGCGTCGGCCAGCGCCGACGCCGTTCCGGTGTCGGTCGTTTCGTAACCGGTGGCCGCCTCGTGTGCTGCGATGCCGTTGGACGCGTAGGCCCACGACAGTTGCGTGACGGCACGGGTGTGCTCGGACTGGGCCGCGGCGAACACCGCGAGGAACTCTCCGCCGATGAGTCCCAGAGCCGGGCTCAACGCGGAGATGTTGGCCTGCAGATCGAACGTCCCCGCCTGCGCCACTTGCTCGGCCGCACGAAGATTTGTGGCCCCGAACGCTCGAATACCGTCGGGCACCACCCGGATTCCGGCACCGGGAAACAGACCGCTCATCGAACCCCCCATCGAAGATCAGTGTGGCGAGCACTGTAACTCGAGCGCACCGGGCGAGCCACCGGGCCCTCGGCCACCTGTGGATGAACCGGTGGGAACGCCGATGTATTCGTTGCACAGCGAGTGCGCTCCATCCGATCGGCCACGTTGTCGAGTGATCTGTTGACAGCGAATCGCACACATGTTCGACTGGAGGGCATGCGGTGGGCGGGTCAGACTGTGGATGCGGACGACGGAGCTCTGCCGGGTCTCGAACGGGCCGGCCTCGTCCGTAGTGTCCGCACACCGGAGTTCGAGGGCGTCACCTTCCACGAGGTGCTGTGCAAGAGCGCGCTGAACAGGACGCCGGAGGCCTCCCGGTTGCCGTTCCGGTACACCGTCAACACCTTCCGGGGCTGCACCCATGCCTGCCGGTACTGCTTCGCCCGACCCACGCACGAGTACCTCGATCTCGACGCCGGGCACGACTTCGACTCGCAACTGGTCGTCAAGACCAACGTCGCCGCCGTCCTGCGCCGCGAACTCGCGCGACGATCCTGGACCCGGGAACACGTGGCGCTCGGTACCAACACCGATCCCTACCAACGGGCAGAGGGGCGCTACCGGCTGATGCCCGGAGTCATCCGGGCGTTCGCCGAATCCGGCACCCCCTTCTCCATTCTCACGAAGGGCACGCTGCTGCGCCGCGATCTCCCGCTGCTGTCGCTGGCGGCCGGTCAGGTCGACGTCTCGGTCGCGGTGTCGCTCCCGATCGGCGATCCCGAACTGGCCGCGCACATCGAACCGGGCACGCCGTCGCCGAAGGCCCGTCTCGATCTCGTGAAGGCGATCGTCGACGCCGGATTGTCGTGCCACGTCATGGTCGCTCCGGTGCTGCCCTTCCTCACCGACTCGCGACAGCACCTCGACACGCTGTTCGGCTCCCTCGCCGCCGCCGGCGCGTCGGGGGTCACCGCGATACCGCTGCACCTGCGCGGCTCGACCCGCGGGTGGTTCCTGTCGTGGCTCGCGCAGGAGCATCCTGCCCTCATGCGACGCTATCGCCGCCTCTACGGACGGGGCGCCTACGTTGCTCCGGAGTACTCGCAGTGGTTGGACGAGCGGGTCGCGCCCCTGCTCGAACGTCACCGCCTCGGGGTCCGGGCGTCCGCTCGGCGCGAGGAGAAGGGTGCGCTGCGCACCGACGAACACACCCCCGAACCCGAGGCGGCGCTCACCTTGTTCTGAGGCGGTTCGTGGGCGGCGTGTCAGTCGCCGTAGGCGAGCCGGAACTTCTCGAACGCCACGCGCGATGCTTCGGGAACCGGTCGTGATCCGCCTTCGGCGGCGGTGCCGACATCCACCGAGTCGGCGAGTGCGACGCACCGGCCGTGCTGGAACAGGGCCGAGCCGATCACCACCGACGACGTCCCGATGCGGTGGACACCGGTGGCGATGACGATGTCGTGCGGATAGAACACCTCGGCCAGGAAGTTGATCTCGATCTTCGCGAGTACCGCACGCTCGAAGGGGTGGTTACCGCCCAGGGTCGACGACACGGCCTCCATGACGAGGACGCGGGCCTGCTCGAAGTAGCGGGCGATCGAGACGTTGTTGATGTGCCCGAGCGCGTCGGTGTCGCCGAACAGGGGCGTGATCGTGCGCTGCAGCGGATACAGGTCGAGCGAGGTGCGTCGCGGGTCGTACCGCATGGGAGGTACCGCCTTCGGAGGTCGTGACTGTGACCCGGTCAACATATCCGTGATCCACCGGCGTCCCCGCTCCGGAGGTGCGGACGGAGTTCGCCTCGGGGCGAAGGCCTACCGTCTGCCGTCGATCATGCGATCGCGCATGCGAGCGAAGGCCTCGGTCATGGGGGCGATGTCGGCGGGAGAGAGCAGGTCGAACATGTTCGCGCGGACCGCCCCGACGTGGCCGGGGCCCGCCTCGGCGAGTCTCGCGTAGCCGACGTCCGTGAGTTCGGCCCACGCGCCGCGTCGGTCGGATTCGCACTCCACGCGCCGCACCCATCCCGCATTCTCCATGCGGGAGACGGCGCGGGTGATGCCACTGCGGGTCGTGGTGCTCGCGTCCGCGAGGTCGCGCATGCGCATCCGGCGGTCGGGTGCCTCGGACAGCAGGACCAGGATTTCGAAGTCGGTGAAGGAGATGTCGGAGTCCCGCAGCAGCTGCTTGTCGAGATTCTGGAACAGCAGGCGCGTCGCATCCAGATACGCGCGCCACAGGCGCTGTTCGTCGTCGCTGAGCCACTTCGCTTCTCCCATGATCTCCAGTGTACCCGCGTTAGTTGACTACGCAATCAAATGTGACACACTGGACGGGTCGACCGACGGACCACCGAGAGGAGTCGAGCGACATGAGCAACACCGACACCCGTCCCGAGGAAATCCACTGCCGGACGGAGGACCTCCCGATCCGCGACCCGCTCCGCCCCCGCGTGGAGATCATCACCTCGCGTGAGGTCCCGCTCGGCGGCCCCCGGGCGATGCCCGTGCGCCGCACGCTTCCGCAACGGCAGCGTTCGCTGATCGGCGCGTGGTGCTTCGTCGACCACTACGGCCCCGACGACGTCTCCCGTACCGGTGGCATGGACGTCGCACCGCACCCCCACACCGGACTGCAGACGGTGTCGTGGCTGTTCACCGGCGAGATCGAACACCGCGACAGTCACGGCGTGCACGCGATGGTCCGGCCGGGGGAGTTGAACCTCATGACCGGAGGCCACGGAATCTGTCACTCCGAGGTCTCCACCTCTGCGACCACGACACTGCACGGCGTGCAGTTGTGGGTGGCCCTGCCCGACGCACATCGCGATGCGCCCCGCGACTTCCAGCACCACGTACCGCCGATCGTCCGGGTGCCCGGTGCCGACGTCAAGGTCTTCCTCGGTTCGCTCGCCGGCCAGGAGTCGCCCGTGACGACGTACACCCCGCTGCTCGGCGCGGAGATCGTCCTGGACCCCGCGGCGAGCATCACCCTCGACGTCGACCCGTCGTTCGAGCACGGGGTGCTCGTCGACACCGGTACGGTCGCGCTGTTCGGCACCGTGCTCACACGTGCCGCGCTCGGCTACACCGGAACCGGCGTGCCGGCCCTCGAACTGACCAACACCACCGACGAACCCGCACGTATCGTCCTCCTCGGCGGAACACCCCTCGGTGAGGAGATCGTGATGTGGTGGAACTTCGTCGGCCGCGACCACGACGAGATCGTCGCCTACCGGGACGCCTGGGAACGCGGGTCCGATCGGTTCGGCAGCGTCTCCGGCTACACCGGCAAAATCGAGCGTCTCCCGGCACCGCCCCTGCCCCAGGCGCGTATCCGCCCCCGCCGCAATCCACCCACCGCAGATCCGAACTGCCCGACACAGGACCCCGCATGAGCACCGCACCGATTCTCGACGTCCGCCGCGCGAACGACCGCCTCCACACGAAGATCGACTGGCTCGACTCGAGGCACTCCTTCTCGTTCGGCCACCACTACGATCCCGACAACACGCATTTCGGGATGCTGATGGTCAACAACGACGACATCGTCCGTCCGGGAAGCGGTTTCGACACCCACCCGCACCGCGACATGGAGATCGTCACCTGGGTGCTCCGCGGATCGCTCGTGCACCAGGACTCGACGGGGCATTCCGGGGTGATCTACCCGGGTCTCGCGCAGCGCATGAGCGCGGGCTCCGGGATCCTCCACTCCGAGAAGAACGACTCGTGGCGTTATCCCGGTGCCACCGCGTCGTATTCCGCCGAGCACGACGAACCGGTGCGGTTCGTGCAGATGTGGGTGCTGCCGGACGAAGCCGGGATCGAGCCGGGATACGAACAACTCGAGATCGACGACGAACTGCTCTCCGGCGGACTCGTGCCGGTCGCATCCGGAATGGATGCCTACGCCGACCATTCCGCCATCCGCATCCGCAACAGATATGCCGCCATGCACGTCGCGCGGATGCGTCCGGATCGCCCCGTGACGCTGCCGGACGCACCCTTCGTGCACCTCTTCGTCGCCCGGGGCGAAGCCGCACTCGAGGGAGCCGGACCTCTCGCCGAAGGAGACGCGGTGCGGATCGCCGGAGGTGGTGGCCGACAGCTCACCACAACCACCGGTGCCGAGGTCATCGTCTGGGAGATGCACGCCACACTCGGACATTCCTGAACACCGACACTCCCGACCGGTCCGGCGGACCGGAAGCGGCGACAGGCCCGCCCCGAGGATCCGGGACGGGCCTGTCGCCGTCGTGGGTCAGCTCGCGGCGCCGCTCATCGGCAGCAGCCGGGCCAGGACGTCCGAGAGGGTGATCAACCCGACGATCCGTCCGTTCTCGGTGACGGTGACCAGGTGGTTCCTGGTCTCCCGCATCGTCGTCAGCGCCTCGTAGACCGGCGTCGCGGCATCGATCGTCAGCGCGGGGCGCATCAGTTCGGTCGCCGTGGTTCCGGGTGCGGCCTGGAGACTGTCGCGCACGTGCACGACACCGTCCACGTGTCCGTTGGCGCGCACGAGCAACCGGAGGTGTCCGGTGCGATGAGCTGTCTCACGGATCTCGAGGGCCGTCGAGGTCGGCTTCACACTGCTCGGCTCGGCCTGCGGCGTGACGATCTCGCCGAGCGTGAGCGTCTCGAGCTCCAGCGCGCTGCTCAGGTGCCCGTGATAACGCTCGTCGAGCGTGCCGACGGTGGCCGAGTGCTCGACCAGATGCCGCAGCGCATCGGGATCCTGACCTTCGGCGACCTGATCCACGGGATCCACACCGACCTTCCGCAGGCACCAGTTCGCCATGTGGTTCAACCGGACGAGCAGCGGCCGGGTCACCCACATGAACGCCCGCATGGGCAGCGCCAGCATCGTGGCCGACTTCTCCGGGTGAGCGATCGCCCACGACTTCGGTGCCATCTCGCCGACGACGAGGTGCAGGAACGTCACGATGATCAGCGCAAGGACGAAGCCGGCCACGTCCGCGAGCCACAGCGGCGCGCCCCAGTTCTCGAACAACGGCGTGAGCCAGTGGTGCACTGCGGGTTTGGTCGTCGCACCGAGTGCGAGCGTGCACACCGTGATACCGAGCTGGGATCCCGCGAGGAGCACCGACAGTTCGGACGCGCTGCGCAGGGCGGCCCGCGCGGAGCGGCTCGACGTCGCTGCGTCCTCCAGTCGGTGTCGTCGTGCCGCGATGAGCGCGAACTCGACCGCGACGAAGAACGCGCTGGCAGCGATCAGGCCGATCGTCACGACCGCGACAACCACAGGATTACTCATTGCCGGTCACCTCGTCCGTCAGAACGGTCACGCGCACGGACGACGGCACGTGCTTGTCGATGTCGCGTACCTCGGCCACCAGGATCCTGTGGATCGGGCCGTCCTCGTTCAGCAGTTCGGCGGGATCCGGATCCAGCGTGATCCGGACGGTGTCACCCACCTCGGGGAGGCCGCCGAACTCGGTGATGACCAAGCCGGCGAGCGTCTCGTAGTCGCCCTCGGGCAGTTCGTGGTCGAGGGTGCGGGCCACCTCGTCGATATGTGCGTCGCCGCGGACGATCCAGCCGTCGCCCTCGGGGCGGATGACCTCGACGGCCATCGCGGAATCGTGCTCGTCGGCGATCTCGCCGACCAGTTCCTCCGCGATGTCCTCGAGGGTGACGACGCCGGCGAAACCGCCGTACTCGTCGATCACCAGTGCCATCTCGTCCTCGGCCCGGGCCAGTTCGGCGAGCACCTCCGGCAGTGCCAGCGTGGCCGGCACGATCACGGGCGGGCGGCAGACCCCCGCGGCCGTGCCCGTCGGGGTGTCGAGGCCGAGGAGGTCGTGCAGGTGCACGACACCGCGCAGATCGTCGGACGAGGTGCCCACCACCGGGTATCGGGTGTGCCCCTCGCTCATCTTGTCGAGGATGGTGGCGACCGGCTCGTCCAGTTCGACGACGTCGACCCGCGACCGCGGGATCATCGCGTGTTCGGCGGTCCGGGTCGGGAACTCGAGGATCCGGTCGAGGAGGGTGGACAATTCCGGCGGAAGTTCGCCGGTCTCGCGGGACGCAGCGACGATGTGTTCGAGGTCGCGCGGTGTCGCGGAGTGCTCGACGTCGTGTACCGGCTCGATGCGCAGTGCGCGCAGCAGGAGATTCGACGACGCGTCGAACAGTTTGATCAGCCATCCGAAGACTGCGAGATAAGCGTTCGTCGACAGGGCGAGACCGCGGGCGACCGGTTCGGGACGGGCGATGGCGAGATTCTTCGGTACCAGCTCACCGAAGACCATCTGGACCACCGTCGAGAAGAGCACGGCCAGCACGGTGCCGACGGCGACACCCACGGCGGTGGGGATGCCGACACCGCCCAACAGTTCGCCGAGACCGCTACCGATCAGCGGTTCCGCGACGTAACCGACGAGCAGACCGGTGACGGTGATGCCGAGCTGGGCGCCCGAAAGCATGAAGGAGGTGCGGCGGGTGACCGCCAGTGCGCGGGCCGCAGCCGAGTCACCGCCTTCGGCGCGAGCCTTCAGGCGGGAGCGGTCGACGGCCATGTACGCGAATTCCTGCGCGACGAAGTAGCCGGTCAGAGCAGTGATGGCGAGAACGACAAGAATGCCGGCCGCGATTCCGAGGGCGGTCAGCACTTCGGGGACCGGGCTCGGGTGACGAGCAGAGCGTCACGTCTGGGCGGGACGGGTCTTCGAGGTTTTCGCTTGGGGGGTTTCATGACTCCCTTGGGTCGGGTCGGGACGGGTGCATTCACAGGATAGGACGAACGGACAGCGGTGGAAGTTCCACACCCGGGGTGGAGGTATGGTCACAAGGCGATCTTGTAATGTCCCGGATTATCATCCGAATGGACCGAATTGCCCGTCACGGGTATTTCCGAGCGATTACGACATTTCTGACCGATTTTCTCAAATGTTTCACTGTTTCCTCTGGTAGAGAGTTTTTGTGGCCTGGATAACAAATCTATGTGCTGCGCTGGCGTGGAATGCAGGTAACAATTGGATCGCGTGTCGACGCGCGTCGTCACAACTTCGTTGTCGTTCCATTGATGGGAGAAGCCCGTGCCTGCACTCGAGTTCCTTGTCGACCTCTTCGGTAACCTCGCCGACCTGTTCGACGTGCTGAACTTCTTCACCGGTTCCGCTGATGCGGCCGGCGATGCGTTCGGCAGCAGCCAGGCCTGAGCCTCGCAGACTCGAAGGCCCGCGGGTTGATCCCGCGGGCCTTCGTCGTGTCCGGACACGGTCGTGTCCGTCCGGCCAGGGGGTGAAGTACCGCACCCGCCCTCGCTCGCCGTTCTCGACCTCCGTCCTCGAACACGGAAACCGACGTTTGGGTTCGTTCGGTCACGGCTAACCGGGGGGTGTAATTCGGACCACTCAACCCAAACGGACGTTCGGTGAGAGGACGCGAAACATGACATCTCGAACCCCAAGCCCCGGCCGTGGCTCGATGACGGCAACGCCGGTGCAGACTGCGGCGCTCGTGGTGGGCGCTGTCTTCCTCCTGGTGGGCATCCTCGGCTTCATCCCGGGGGTCACGTCGGACTACGACCAGCTCTCGGGCGCAGGCCATCATTCCGAGGCCATGCTCCTGGGGATCTTCCAGGTCTCCATCCTGCACAACATCGTGCACCTGTTGTTCGGTGTCCTGGGGCTCGCTGCGGCCCGGGCCGTGACAACCGCCCGCAGTTTCCTCCTCATCGGCGGTGCGATCTACCTGGTGCTCTGGATCTACGGCCTGATCATCGACAAGGACAGTGGCGCCAACTTCGTGCCGGTGAACTCCGCGGACGACTGGCTGCACTTCGTCCTGGGCGTGGGCATGATCGCGCTCGGTGTGCTCCTCACACGCACACGGACCACCCCCGGCACGGTTCGCTCCTGACCCGTACCCACCCGTCGTGATGACGGGATCCGAGAACCCGTGGCCCCTCACGCCACGGGTTCTTCGGCATGCGCAGGTACAGGCTCTGCCGGTGCGGGGTCGTCGGCCTTCAGCACCCCCGACTCGGCGACCGCGTCGAGCGACAGTGTCCGATAACCCTCGCTGTCGAACAGGACGGTGACGCGATCGTGCTCGCAGGTCATCACCACTCCCGGTCCCCACTCGGTATGAACGACATGCGTGTTCGGGGCGAACACCGACGTCTCGCAGTCCACCTGGGCAGTATCGGCGCCCGGAAGCACGGACACCGTCGCGACCTCGTCGGACGCGCCGTCCCGGCAGGTGTCGCACCGGCCGCAGGGGTCGGACAGCGTCTCGCCGAAGTAGCCGAGCAGGAACCGGCGGCGGCAACCGCGAGTCTCGGCGTAGCCGCGCATCATCTCGACCCGCGATCGGTCCAGTCGTTCGCCCGACGCGGCCGTCTCGCGTGCGCGCTCGACCGCCTTCCGCCGGGGGATGTCGGCGGCGGAGAGTCCACGCCGGCCGGAGACGAGAGCTCCGCACCGTTCGAGCAGGTTCACCGCGTTGGCCAGTCTCCGCCCCCGCACGTCGAGCTCGGTACGCAGCCGTCCGAGTCTCATCGGCGACGAGGAGCGGACCGCCGAGAACACCCGGCCGATCAACTCCTCGTCGGGGTTGTGGGTGGTGAAGAAGGTCGCGAGCGACAGATCCTCGGGGCGGTAGAACATCAGGACGGTGGCCGGTTCGCCGTCGCGTCCGGCGCGCCCGATCTGCTGGTAGTAGGAATCGACCGAGTCCGGTACCGAGGCGTGCACGACGAAACGCACGTCCGGCTTGTCGATGCCCATGCCGAAGGCGGAGGTCGCCACCACGACATCACAGCGGCCGTCGAGGAATCCGAGGTGGACGTCCTCGCGCTCGGCCGCGCGCATCCCGGCGTGATACGGGCACGCGTCGATACCACGTTCACGCAGGGCCTCGGAGTACCGCTCGGTGTCCTTGCGGGTCGCGGCGTACAGGATGCCGGGACCGGGCAGGGACGCCACGGCCTCGACGACGGCGTGTCGCTTCTCGCCGTCGTCGGTGTGCCTGCGCACCTCGATGTCGAGATTGGGGCGGTCGAAACCACCGGCGACGACGAGCGGGTCCCGCATGCGCAACGCCTCGACGATGTCCTCGCGGACCGGGGGTGAGGCGGTGGCGGTGAGCGCGACGACGGGTGGCCGGCCCAGGGCCTCGGCCACGTCTCCCAGGCGTAGATATTCCGGCCTGAAGTCGTGGCCCCACATGGCGACACAGTGCGCTTCGTCGACGACGAGGAGCGAGACCTCCACGCTCTTCAGGCGCTCCAGGACCTCGTCCTTGGCGAGCTGCTCGGGGGCGAGGAAGACGTAGTCGGCATCGTGTTCGAGCACGGCCCGCCAGTTCGCCTCGTTCTCCGACTCGCGCTGGCGCGAATTGATCGCGACCGCCTCGGGTGCCTCCGAGTGGTCCAGACCGGCGATCTGATCGTTCTGCAACGCGATCAAGGGGGAGACGACGACCGTCACCCCCGGTAGCAGCAGCGAGGGCACCTGATAGATCGCGGACTTCCCGGAGCCGGTGGCCATCACGGCGAGGACGTCGCGTCCGCCCAGCAGCGGAACCATCGCGTCCAGCTGTTCGGGACGCAGCGTGTCCCAGCCGAACACCTTCTGCGCGGCGGCGCAGAGTTCCTCGCGTGCATCCTCCGATGCTTTGTCGGGCGACGACCGATACGTCTTGTGCTGCAAGTGGACTCCAGAATTCGGAAGGGACTGCGTGAAGGTGCGAGCGCAGGGTGCCCTCCGCATACCCGAGGACGTGCCCGCCCCAAACGGCTGCGCCCTCGGAACCGGAACAGGTGAGATCCCGGTGCCGTGTCGACCCGGAGCGGTGTGGGTACCCGCCTGCCATACGTGCCGAGGAGGAGATATGAACGACGCTCGACCTCTCGCTCTGGTGACCGGAGCATCGCGAGGCATAGGCCGGGAACTGGCGGCCCTGTTCGCGGCCGACGGATACGACCTCGTGCTCGCGGCGAGATCGGACGCTCTGGACGAGGTCGCCGCCGACCTGCGGACCTCCGGTGTCGAGGTGGTGTCGGTCCACGCGGATCTGAGGACTCCGGAAGGGGCCCGGGCGGTGCACGAGGCCGCGACGGCCGGAGGTCGCGTCCCGGCGGCAGCTGTGCTCAACGCCGGTGTCGGGGTCGGCGGAGCGTTCGTCGACGCGGAGCTCGAGGACGTCCTCTCGATCGTCGACGTCAACGTGCGCTCGACGGTGCATCTGGCGCACCTGCTGCTGAACGACATGCTGCGGGTGGGCTCGGGCCGGATGCTCGTCACCTCGTCGGTGGTGTCGAAGATGCCCGGCCCCTACCAGGCCGTCTACAACGCGTCCAAGGCCTTCGTGCAGTCCTTCACCGACGGCGTCCGCAAGGAACTGGACGGCAGCGGGATCACGCTCACGGCCATGCTGCCCGGGGCCACAGACACCCACTTCTTCGCACGTGCCGGGATGCTCGACACGATCCTCGGGAAGGCACCCAAGGACGATCCCGCTCACGTCGCGCGCGACGGTTATGCCGCTCTGATGCGCGGCGAGGCGAACGTGGTGCCCGGTTCCGTGCTCGCGAAATCGATGGCGGTCTTCGGCACGGTGGCGCCCGACGCGGTGACCTCGGCGGTTCACCGGGTCCTGGCCAAGCCTCGATCGGGGCGATGATCCGCGACGGCGGGAGCCGCTCAGTCGGATCGCGTCCGCACTGCCGGGCGGGTGGGGTGGTCGTAGCGCACCAGGACGTCCGCGTCCGCCCCTGAATGGTCGAGCACCGCATGGTCGAGCACCGCGTCATGTTCATGTTCGAGCACCGCGTCGATCGTCCAGTGATCCTCGGGGCGCGTGCGCCTTTCGAGCGCGCCCCGGGACATCGTCAGGACGACGGTGACATCGAAGTCGAGACCACGGCCGAGGAGCATGGGGCCGGCGACGACGAGGATCTGGTCCTCCGCCGCTCGCCGCGGGCGCTCGCGCGCCGAACGGTCGGTGCGTTCGTCCCACAGCCGCGGAAGCCATCGTTGATGTTCGCGTACTGCGCGCAGCACCTCCCGGTCGACCGCGGCGTAGTCGAACCAGTCGTGGCGGTAGCTGTACGGATCGGTCCGTCCGTGCTCGAGCCGGAGCGATGCGGGCCGGACGAAATCGTGGAGATCGACGACGTCCGCTGCGCGGCCCCGCGTTCTCAGTTCCGTCGCGACACGCTGTGCGAATTCCACCGGATCTGCCGCGTCCGGTGCGCTCACGGCGATGCACACACTTCCGGTGAGTGCCTCGGCGCGATCGGCGACGGAGGCCGCGAGTATCTCGGGGGTCAGGGGAGTGAAGGCAGGCATCGCTCGCCGTTCACGCCCTTGGGTCTGTGGGGGTCACCAGGGCGGTGTGTCGTTCCCGTCCGGTACCGGTGTGTCGAGAAGCCGGTCGAGCCAGAGCACCGCCTCGACCAACGCTTCCATCTGCGACGCCCAGTCCATCGCGAAGACCACTTCGTCGAGGTCGCTGCGCGCCGCGACCGAGTCGCCGGCAAGCGCGTCGACGACCGCTTTCATCACCGTGCTCTCCGGCTGCGGGAGTTCCTCCGGCCGGACGTGACGGCCGCTCTCGGTCCGGATGGTCAGTTCGAAGCTCTCGTCGCCGCGCACCTGCGGGCCGATCTTGTCGACGACGACGTCGGCGATCGTCGAGACCGTCCACCTCAGCACGCCCCCGTAGAGCGGGGGAGTGATCTGTGACGGCGAGTCGGAACCGGCGCTCGACACCAGCGCCGCGACCTCTTCGGTCAGTTCGCTGTAGCCGTTCTCGTGTGCGAGAGCGAGAAGGCGTCCTCCCATCACCGCGTCGCTGCGTGTGATTCCGGCTCGTTCTTCGTGCATGCAGAACGAATGCCCCGTTTTGTGTCCCATCACACATCGCGGTTGCAACGGGTGTGCGAGCGCCGTCGTCACGAGAGTGAGGAAAATCACATTCGCGGGTTATCCTGAGGTCATGAAGCACATCGCCACTGGTCCGAAAGATGTCACGGTCGGTGTCGGGGACACGATCGAGCTGCACCTTCCCGAGAACACCTCCCGGGACTACTGCTGGTCGACGTCGAGGGTCGGAGAGGGGCTCGTCCTTCGCGACATCCGATTCCTGCCGTCGAAGAACCCGTTGCCGGGGGGGACCGGCGAGCGGGTCTTCTGTTTCAAGGCGCGCCGCGCCGGTACCTGGCCCATCTCGCTGCGCATGCGGAAGCATGCCGACCTGGTCGCCGACCGCGCGAACATGACCGTCACCGTCGCGTGACGGCGTCCCGGCGCTCGCCCTGCGGTGCGGGGCTCAGCGCAGGGCGGGCGGGTTGTCGAGATCACGCGCCGAGTAGGTGTCGCACGCGTCGACCCGGCCGGTGCGGTATCCGGCCAGGAACCAGGCCTGACGCTGCTCGGACGACCCGTGAGTCCACCCCTCCGGGTTCACCCGACCGGTGGCGGCCCGCTGGATCCGGTCGTCGCCGACGGCCGATGCGGCCGACAGCGCGTCGCGGATGTCGGTGTCGGTGAGCGGCACGAGGAAGGGCTCTCCGGTGGTCGGCTCGGGCAGCTTGTCGGCGTGGTAGGCCCACACCCCGGCGTAGCAGTCGGCCTGCAGTTCCGTACGGACGGCGCCGGATTCGGGGCCGCGCGGGTCGGCCTGTGCGCGACCGAGATCGCCGAGCTGGTTCTGCAGGTGGTGCCCGAACTCGTGCGCGACGACGTATTCCTGCGCGAGCGGACCGCCGCTGGCGCCGAACCGGGTCTCGAGTTCGTCGAAGAAGCTGGTGTCGAAGTAGGCGGTCTGATCCGCCGGGCAGTAGAACGGCCCGATGTCACTGGTGGCGTTGCCGCAACCCGTCGACGTGGCCGACGTGAAGATCTCGACCTCCGGCTGCACGTAGGCCACCCCGGTCTGGGTCGCGAACTGCTGCTCCCACACCGAGTCGAGCGACCCGACGGTGTAGAGCACCCGGCAGTCGACGTTCTCGTTCGCGGCGCTGCCACCGATCTCGCACTGTTCGAGTGCACTCTCGGCCTGCGGATCGGCGGAGGTGTCGGGCACTCCCGAGCCGAGCAGCGAGGACGGATCGCCGCCGAACAGCAACGCCAGGATGATGACGATCAGGCCGCCGGCCCCGCCACCGAGAGCGAGCTTCCCGCCGCGGCCACCGCCGCCGGTACGGACACGGCCCGCATCCATGCGTGCACCTTCTCTGAACGTCATCGCCGCCGCTTTCTCCTGTGTTCGTCGGATTCGGACAAGCTTGGCACGAACTATTCGGTACGGGTGCGCTCGGGCCGATCGTGTCTTTCGTAGGATTACAGCCGACGAACCCGTCGCTGATCGTTTCGAAAGGAATTCCGTGCTGCGCACCCATCTCGCCGGCTCGTTGCGAGCCGAGCACGCCGAGCAGACAGTCACCCTCACCGGTTGGGTTGCCCGGCGACGCGATCACGGCGGGGTCATCTTCATCGACCTGCGCGACGCATCGGGTGTCTCGCAGGTGGTCTTCCGCAGCGCCGGCGTCCTCGAGCAGGCGCACCGGCTCCGCGCGGAGTACTGCGTCCGGATCACCGGCAAGGTGGAGGTCCGCCCCGAGGGCAACCAGAACTTCGAGATCCCGACGGGCGCGATCGAGGTCGACGCCTCCGAGCTCGTGGTTCTCAACGAGGCCGCCCCGCTGCCGTTCCAGCTCGACGACCAGGTCGGTGAGGAAGCGCGCCTGAAGTACCGCTACCTGGATCTGCGTCGCGAGAAGCCCGGCAAGACCATCCGTCTGCGCAGCAAGGTCAACGCCGCGGCCCGCGCGGTGCTCGCCCACCACGAGTTCGTGGAGGTCGAGACCCCGACCCTCACGCGCTCCACCCCGGAGGGCGCGCGCGACTTCCTGGTGCCGGCCCGCCTGCAGCCCGGTAACTTCTACGCTCTGCCGCAGTCCCCGCAGCTGTTCAAGCAGCTGCTCATGGTCGGTGGCATCGAGCGCTACTACCAGATCGCCCGCTGCTACCGCGACGAGGACTTCCGCGCCGACCGTCAGCCCGAGTTCACCCAGCTCGACATCGAGATGGCGTTCGTCAACCAGGACGACGTGATCCTCCTCGCCGAGGAGGTGCTGCACGCGCTGTGGCGCCTGGTGGGCTACGAACTCGAGACCCCGATCCCGCGGATGACCTACGCCGAGGCCATGCGCCGTTTCGGCACCGACAAGCCGGATCTGCGTTTCGGCATCGAACTCGTGGAGTGCAAGGAGTTCTTCAAGGACACCACCTTCCGCGTCTTCCAGGCCGAGTACGTCGGTGCCGTCGTCATGCCCGGTGGCGCGAGCCAGCCGCGTCGTCAGCTCGACGCATGGCAGGAGTGGGCCAAGCAGCGCGGTGCCAAGGGTCTCGCCTACGTGCTCGTCGGTGAGGACGGCACGTTGAGCGGTCCGGTCGCCAAGAACCTCACCGACACCGAGCGCGAGGGTCTCGCCGCGCATGTGGGCGCTAACCCCGGCGACTGCATCTTCTTCGCCGCCGGTCCCACCAAGCAGATGCGTGCACTGCTCGGCGCCGCCCGCGACGAGATCGCCCGCAAGCTCGATCTGATCGATCCGAACGCATGGGCGTTCGTGTGGGTGGTCGACGCCCCGCTGTTCGAGCCGGCGGCCGATGCAACCGCGAGCGGCGATGTGGCCCTCGGTCATTCGGCGTGGACCGCGGTGCACCACGCGTTCACCTCGCCCAAGCCCGAGTACATCGACACCTTCGACACCGATCCGGGTTCGGCGCTGGCGTACGCCTACGACATCGTCTGCAACGGCAACGAGATCGGTGGCGGCTCGATCCGTATCCACCGCCCCGACATCCAGGAGCGGGTGTTCAAGGTGATGGGCATCTCGGAGGAGGAGGCGAACGAGAAGTTCGGCTTCCTGCTCGAGGCGTTCAAGTACGGCGCGCCCCCGCACGGCGGCATCGCCTTCGGCTGGGACCGCATCACCGCGCTGCTCGCCGGGGTGGACTCGATCCGCGAGGTCATCGCGTTCCCCAAGTCCGGTGGCGGTGTCGATCCGCTGACCGATGCTCCCGGCCCGATCACGCCGGAGCAGCGCAAGGAGACGGGCATCGACTTCGTGCCCGAGCCCGAGACCGAGGGTGCCGACAAGGCCTGATCACCCGTAGCTGTCGATGGCGCGGTGTCGCCCCTCTCCGGACGGGGGCACCGCGCCGTCGTGTGTGCCGTCCGGCGGTGTTCCCGGGTGAGGTTCGTGGGCCCGATGAGGTTTGTGAGGATCGAGCCCGGGTATTCCGTCGGTCCGGCGCCAACGGGGGCGACGGATCGAGGAGGTATCCATGGCCGACGCACGCGTGATCTTCTACAAGCCGCTCGCTCTCGCAGCCAGTGTGGGAGGTGGCATCCTCGCCGGAGCCGTCTTCAACCAGGTGTGGAAGAAGGTCGGCGGCAGTGACGAACGGCCCGAACCCCAGGATCTGTCGCAGCGCACCCGGGACGTGCTGATCGCGGCCGCCCTGCAGGGTCTGATCTTCGGTGTCGTGAAGGCTGCGGTGGATCGTGGCACCGCCCGTGGTTTTCAGAAGGTGACACACGTTTCACCGGAATGATCGTGACGTGTCCCGATCGTGATCGGCGCCCGCGGAGCGGAGCGACCGGATCGGGAACGGGGACACGCCCGGATGAACAGCGATTTCCCCTCGCAAAGCAGACAAAAGCGACCTGGTGGGCCGGGCACGGGTGAAGAAGGTCCTGCTCGATCCGAGCATTGTGGAGGACCTCGTCGTGACCGAGAACCTGTAGATTGGGCAGTGATGACCGCAACATTGGCAGACCCCGTGTCCGAGGTGGTTCACGCCGCCGAAGCGCTGCTCACCCGCCGTACCGGCGCCACGGTGACCCTGACCGATCCCGTGGATCTCGGGGGCAGTGGACGTTCGGTGGTCGTACGGGTACGAGTGGCCGCCAATCCGTTCTCGCTCCCGCGCACCCTGGTCCTCAAGCAGGTGCCGCCCTCGCGCGGTACAGGTCACGTCGACTTCCGTGGTTCCGAGACGGACGAGCAGATCGCCTTCCTCCGTGAGGCGGTCTCCTACCAGTTCACGACGGCCCTCGCGAAGGATCACCGTCCGGGCGCCGAGCTGCTCGCCTACGACTTCGACGCCCGCCTGCTGGTGCTCAGCGACCTCGGCGACGCGACCACCCTGTCGGAGGTGCTGCGCAACAGTTCCGAGGCCGCCGGGAACACCCTGATGGCCCTGGCCCAGGCACTCGGGCGCATGCATGCGGCGACCGTCGGTCGCGAGGAGGACTTCGCGGCGCTGCTGCGGCGCGCCGATGTCGCGCGGGTCGCCGACGCCGTGTCCCAGCAGGCCCTCGATGCCGTGCGGGGTGTGCCCGAACTCCTCGAGGCCGACTTCGGCCTGTCGGTGCCCGAGTCGGTGCGCGAGCGTGCCGAGCGGGCGTCCAAGCTGTTCACCGGCGGGCGTTTCCGGGCCTTCAGCCCGTCCGACCTGTGCCCCGACAACATCGTGGTCGGCGACGAGGGTGTGCAGTTCCTCGACTACGAATGGGGCGGCTTCCGCGACGCGACCCTCGACATCGCGTACGCACTCAGCTCCTTCCCGCTGTGCCTGTGCTCGGTGCCGCTGTCCGTCGATCGCATCCGTGCGATGGCCGACGCGTGGCGCGCCGAGGTCGTCGCCATGTGGCCGCAGCTGGCCTACGACGAGGTACTCGAGGAGCGGCTGCTCGACGCCCTGCTCGCGTGCATCTGGCTGAGCACGCACCTGTTCCTGCCCGAGGACCATGCGCGGATCGCCTCGGTACGCGAACACGGACTGTCGGTGCCGCGCATCCCGGCGCTCCGCGCCCGCTGGTCGCTGCTCGCCGAGTTCGCCACCGCGACAGGCCACGACGACGTCGCCGCACACGCCCGCGACGTGCTCGCTCACCTCGAGGACCGCGCCGCCGGTTAGAGCGGTCGATCGGGCAGGCGCCGACCGGCGTCTACACCAGCGGAGCGGCGGGCTCGATCTTCGTCGCGCCGTCGGCCACCCGGTATCCCGCGACGCGGTGCGCGGCCGCGTTCGGATCCGTGCGCTCGCCGATGAAGAACCACTCCATCTGCGTCGCGCCTGGAGTCACGTCGAGTACCCCGTAACCGTGCGAATCGAGTTCGACGAACCGCACGTGCCGGTTGGTCGCGGTCGCCGTCGCCTCCAGCGCGGGCGACAGGCTCCGCGGGGGCACACCCAGCAACTCGTCGATGTTCGCCGACGTCACCGACGGAACCACGAACTCCGTGGCGACTGTGCCGGCACCCGGATAGTCGGCGGCGTCCACCGGGACGTCCATCGCCCACGAGGTGTGGATGTCGCCCGTGAGGAAGACGACGTTGCGCAGTCCCGCCGCCGTGATGGTGTCGATCAACCGTCGACGGTCGGCGGTGTAACCGTCCCACTGGTCGGTGTTGAAGGGCAGACCTCCGGCCGGCACTCCGACGAGTTCGGTCAGTGCTCCGGTAGTCCGCGGATCGAGGGGCGGCAACACGATCGGCGAGAACATCACCGAATTGCCGATCAACTGCCACCGGGTGGGGGAGCTCGCCAGGCCGGCGGTGAGCCACTCCATCTGGTCCCGTCCGGTCATCGTGCGACCCGGATCGTCGACCTGCCGTCCGGCTCCGAGGACCTGCTCGGAGCGATAACTCCGCAGATCCAGCATCGACAGTTCGGCGAGCCGTCCGTACCGCAGGCGCCGGTAGAGCCGTCCGCCGTTCGGGCGAACCGGCATCCACTCGTCGTAGGCCTGCACCGATGCGGCCTTGCGGGGCGCCCAGTCGCCCTCGACGAGGGGATCGTGATTCTCCGCCCCACCCGCCCAGGCGTTGTTCGCCGACTCGTGGTCGTCCCAGATCACGATCCACGGCACCTTCGCGTGCAACGCCTGCAGGTTCGGATCGGTCTTGTACTGCGCGTGCCGGATCCGGTAGTCGGCGAGACTCACGATCTCGTGGGCGGGCTCGTGCGTCCGGACGCCCCGGCCACCGGCGACGGGGAACTTCCCGGCCGCGTACTCGTACAGATAGTCGCCGAGGTGCACCACGGCGTCGAGATCGTCGCGTGCGGCCAGGTGGCGGTAGGAGGAGAAGAAGCCGCCCTCCCAATCGGCGCACGACACGACCCCGAAGCGCAGGTGTGCGACCGCAGCATCGTGCGAGGGCGCGGTGAACGTCCTGCCGGTCGGGGAGACGGCACCGCCGGCGCGGAATCGATAGAAGTAGGTCGTGCCCGGTGTGAGCCCGCGGGCGTCGACCTTGACCGTGTGGTCGGAGACGGAACTCGCCGTCACCGTCCCACTCGCGACCACGGCGTCGAAGCTGCTGCTGCGGGCGAGTTCCCAGGTGACCGGGACGTCCGGTCCCGCACCCGAGCCGGGCGTCGCCTCCGGCGAGGGTGTCACCCGCGTCCACAGGATCACCGCGTCGGGCAACGGATCTCCCGATGCCACGCCGTGCGCGAAGACGGCGGGAGATGCCTGCGCGTGCTGCGAGGTCGAGGCGAAGGCCGCAACACCGGCGGCGAGAATCGACGACCGGAGCACGGCGCGGCGGGACACATGATCGGCGGTCGGTGTCGTGGGCACGACCAAGATCCGACCACACGGTCGGTCATCCGTCCATGCGAACGACGAACACCGCCGCCGATCGGGCGTCGGCGCGAGCTTGTAGCGTCGGATGCGTGAGTGATCTTTTCGGGGCGAACGACCCGTCTGCCGAACCGGACGCCCTGTTCGAGGCGCCACGCGAACCGGAACCCGAGGGCGAACCGCAGGTCCGCCGGCAACCCGTCGCGGCCGGCGGGGCGAACGCGCCGCTCGCTGCGCGCATGCGACCGGCGAGTCTCGACGAGGTGGTCGGGCAACAGCACCTGCTCGAACCGGGGGCGCCGTTGCGGCGGCTCGTCGAGGGATCGGGTGCGGCCTCCGTGGTGCTCTACGGTCCGCCCGGTACCGGGAAGACGACCCTGGCCTCACTGATCTCCGGAGCCACCGGACGCCGGTTCGAAGCGCTGTCCGCCCTGTCTGCGGGCGTCAAGGACGTGCGTGCCGTCATCGATCTGGCACGCCGGCGCCTCACCCACGGCGAACAGACCGTGCTGTTCATCGATGAGGTCCACCGCTTCTCCAAGACCCAGCAGGACGCGCTGCTCGCCGCCGTCGAGAACCGCATCGTGCTGCTCGTCGCCGCGACGACCGAGAATCCGTCGTTCTCCGTGGTCGCCCCGCTGCTGTCCCGCTCGCTGGTGCTGCAACTGCAGCCGCTCGGGCCCGACGACATCCGGGCACTGCTCGAACGTGCGCGCACCGACGCCCGTGGACTCGCCGGTGCGGTCGAGATCGACGACGACGCCCTCGACCACCTCGTCCGGCTCGCCGGCGGCGACGCCCGCCGTGCCCTGACGGCGCTGGAGGCCTCCGCCGACACCGCGCTCGCCGTCTCCGGTGGCGACGCGGCCGTCATCGACCTCGCGACCGTGGAGTCGAGTATCGACGAGGCCGCCGTCCGTTACGACCGCGACGGCGATCAGCACTTCGACGTCGCGAGCGCCTTCATCAAGTCGCTGCGCGGCTCCGACGTCGACGCGGCACTGCACTATCTGGCACGGATGATCGTCGCGGGGGAGGACCCGCGCTTCATCGCCCGCCGCCTCATGATCCAGGCCAGCGAGGAGGTGGGCATGGCCGATCCCACCGCTCTGCAGACGGCGGTCGCCGCAGCGCAGGTCGTGCAGCAGGTCGGGATGCCCGAAGCCCAGCTCGCGCTCGCCCAGGCCACCATCCACATCGCCACCGCCCCCAAATCGGGTTCGGTCACCGCAGCCCTCGGCGCCGCGATCGCCGACGTGAAGGCCGGTAAGGCCGGGCCGGTACCCGCTCACCTGCGCGACGGTCATTACCAGGGCGCGCAGAAGCTCGGCAACGCGATCGGCTACAAGTTCCCGCACGCGCACCCCGACGGCGTGCTCGCGCAGCAGTACGCCCCGGACGAGCTGGTCGGCGTCGACTACTACGAGCCGACCGGTCGCGGTGTGGAACGGGAGCTGTCGGCCCGCCTGCCCAAGCTGCGCCGCATCGTGCGCGGTGAGCGGTGACGTCGTCCGCCGAGTACTCACGGCGCCGTACCGAGGCCACTTTCGGCGGCGCGATAAGCTGAAGAACGGCCGATCGACAGGATCGACCGCCCGTCCCGGGTAGTTCACACCATCGCCAGACCACAAAGGACCATCGACGTGCAGACCCACGAGATCCGCAGGCGCTTTCTCGATCACTTCGTGAAGGCGGGACACACCGAGGTGCCCAGCGCGTCGCTGATCCTCGCCGATCCCAACCTGCTGTTCGTCAACGCCGGCATGGTCCCCTTCGTGCCCTACTTCCTCGGGCAGCAGACTCCGCCCTACACCCGCGCCACGTCGGTGCAGAAGTGTGTGCGCACCCTCGACATCGAGGAGGTCGGCAAGACCACCCGCCACAACACCTTCTTCCAGATGGCCGGCAACTTCTCGTTCGGCGACTACTTCAAGGAAGAGGCCATCACCTTCGCGTGGTCGCTGCTCACCGGCTCCGTCGAGGACGGCGGCTACGGAATCGACCCCGAGAAGCTGTGGGCGACGGTCTATCTCGACGACGACGAAGCGTTCTCGATCTGGCGCGACAAGGTCGGCGTGCCCGAGGAGCGCATCCAGCGTCGCGGCATGAAGGACAACTACTGGTCGATGGGCATCCCCGGCCCGTGCGGCCCGTGCTCCGAGATCTTCTACGACCGCGGCCCCGACTACGGCGTCGAAGGCGGCCCCGAGGCCGACGAGGACCGCTACATCGAGATCTGGAATCTCGTGTTCATGCAGAACGAGCGCGGTGAGGGCGGTGCCAAGGACGACTACCCGATCCTCGGCCCGCTGCCGAAGAAGAACATCGACACCGGCATGGGTGTCGAGCGCGTCGCCTTCCTGCTCCAGGGCGTCGAGAACGTCTACGAGACCGACCTGCTGCGCCCCGTCATCGACAAGGCCGCCGAACTCACCGGCGCCGTCTACGGCGCGAAACACGACGACGACGTGCGCTTCCGCGTCATCGCCGACCACGCCCGCACCGCGGCGATGCTCATCGTCGACGGCGTCAACCCCGGCAACGACGGCCGCGGCTACGTGCTGCGCCGCCTGCTCCGCCGCATCGTGCGCTCGGCGCGTCTGCTCGGCGCCGACAAGCCCACCATGCGCGAGTTCATGGCGGTCGTGCGCGACACCATGGCCCCGTCCTATCCCGAACTCGACACCGACTTCTCGCGCATCGAGACCGTCGCGGTGGGCGAGGAGACGGCCTTCCTCAAGACCCTCGGTACCGGCAGCAAGCTGTTCGAAGGCGCCGTCGAAACCGTGAAGTCGCAGGGTAGGAATGTGCTCGGCGGCACCGAGGCGTTCACCCTCCACGACACCTACGGGTTCCCGATCGACCTCACCCTCGAGATGGCGGCCGAGGCGGGCCTGACCGTCGACGAGGAAGGCTTCCGGTCGCTCATGGCCGAGCAGCGCCAGCGCGCCAAGGACGACGCCCGCGCCCGCAAGCACGCCCACGCCGACCTGACCGTCTACAAGGAACTCCTCGACCGTGGTCCGACGGAGTTCACCGGCTTCAGCGAGCTGGTGACCGAGGCGCACGTGCTCGCCGTCATCACCGGTGGCGAGCGCCTGCACGCGGCGAGCGCGGGCCAGCAGGTCGAGCTGATCCTCGACCGCAGCCCCCTCTACGCGGAGTCCGGCGGCCAGATCGCCGACATCGGCACCATCACCGGCCCCGGCCTGAAGATCAAGGTCGACGACGTCCAGAAGATCGCCAAGCAGCTGTGGACGCACAAGGTCACGGTGCTCGAGGGTCAGGTCGTCGAAGGCGACGCCGTCCTCGTGCAGGTCGATCCCGAGTGGCGCAAGGGCGCAACCCAGGGTCATTCCGGCACCCACCTGGTCCACGCCGCGTTGCGCGAGGTGCTCGGCCCCAACGCCGTGCAGGCCGGTTCGCTCAACAAGCCCGGCTACCTGCGCTTCGACTTCTCGTGGCCCGGCGCCCTGTCCGAGCAGCAGAAGCAGGACATCGAGGCCGTCACCAACGAGGCCGTCGCGGCGAACTACCCCGTCAACACCTTCGTCACCGACCTCGACAAGGCCAAGAAGATGGGTGCGATGGCCCTGTTCGGCGAGAACTACGGCGACGAGGTCCGCGTCGTCGAGATCGGTGGCCCGTTCTCGATGGAGCTGTGCGGCGGCACGCACGTGCAGCACTCCTCGCACGTCGGCACCGTCACCCTCCTCGGTGAGCAGTCCGTCGGTTCCGGCATCCGCCGCGTCGAGGCGTACGTCGGTCTCGACTCCTACCGCCACCTGGCGAAGGAACGCGCGCTGCTCGCGGGCCTGTCCTCGACCCTGAGGGTTCCCTCCGAGGAGGTGCCCGGACGTGTCGAGGCCTTGCTCGACCGGCTCAAGGCCGCGGAGAAGGAGCTCGAGAAGACCCGCGCCGCGAACGTCGCCGCCGCAGCCGGAACGTACGCGGGCAAGGCGCAGCGCGTCGGCGACGTGCTCGTCGTGGCCGAGGCAGCGCCGGAGGGTGTCGCCGGCAACGACCTGCGCACGCTGGCGTCCGACGTCCGTGGGCGGCTCGGCACCGAGCCCGCCGTGGTGCTGCTGCTCGGCAACGCCGGCGGCAAGGTGCCTTTCGTCGTGGCCACCACCAAGGCTGCGCAGGAGAAGGGCATCAAGGCAGGCGACCTCGTCGCGAGCTTCGGTCCCGCGATCGGTGGTCGCGGTGGCGGCAAGCCTGACATGGCTCAGGGCGCAGGGTCGGATCCGGCCGGTATTCCGGCCGCACTCGATGCCTTCCGTGCCCGTCTGAGCGAGCTGGCCGGCTGAGCGTGGCCGAACCGCCGCGCCCCGATCGTCCCGGAGTGGACGATCCCGGCCGTGGTCGCCGCATCGCAGTCGACGTCGGCAGCGTCCGGATCGGGGTCGCCTCCAGCGACCCCGACGGGATCCTCGCCACCCCGGTCGAGACGGTGCCGCGGTCCAAGGAACGCGGACCCGACGCACCCGATATCCGGCGCATCGTCGAGATCGTTAGGGAATACGAGGCTGTTGAGGTTATCGTCGGGCTGCCGCAGACACTGCGCGGTGAGCCCGGCAAGGCTGCGAAACTGGCGAGCGACTTCGCGCGTCGACTTCGCCGTGCCCTACCCGATGTTCCCGTGCGCCTGGCCGACGAACGTTTCACGACGGTCACTGCGGCGCGCGCCCTCCGCGAGAGCGGGGTGAGTGCGCGAGGTGCGCGGCCGGTCATCGACCAGGCTGCCGCCGTGGCCATCTTGCAGGGTTGGTTGGACGAGCGGAGTTCGGTAGTGAACGAGTCGGGGCGTGACGCAGGGGGCAGCCGGTGAGCCGGCACGGACGACACGACGACCATTCGGAGAACGCGCGGCAGGATCTGTTCGCGGATCCTTACGCCGGTGGGTACACGGAACCTCCAGTGGATCGCACCGGATCCGAGGATCCCTATCGCACCGGATCCGAGGATCCCTATCGCACCGGATCCGAGGATCCGTATCGATCCGACCCGCGGTACCGGTACGACGATCCGTACGGCAACGACTCCCACGGCCGTGATCCGTACGGCGGTGGTGCGTACGAGAGCGTCCCGGGTGGGCACCCGGAGGCCCGTCCACCCGATCCGGACGATCACGAGACCACGGTCCTGAACTTCGGACCGGGTGTATTCGACGGCCCGCCGCCCCGTCACCCCGAACAGGGTTACGGCGAGCAGGGGTACGCCGAGGAACATCAGGGGTACGTCGAGCAGGGCTATACCGAGCAGGGCTATACCGAGCAGGGCTATACCGAGCAGGGCTACGGCGACGGAGGTTACGCAGGATCCGGGTACGAGCACGACGGATCCACCGGCGCCGATCCCGGACACGCTCCGGCCGATCACCCCGAGGGTGGACATCTCGACGACGAGTACCCGGGCGGATACTCCTACGCCGCACGCGACGCGAACCGTGACGCCTACCGCGACGACGACTCCGCCGCCGACGCGGTCGCAGCGGAGGAGGTCACCGCCGAGCAGCGTGCGGTCCCCCTCGCGGTCGACGGTTCGGAACGCGCCGCACGCCGCAATCCGAAGGCGAGCGGGCGCAAGAAGCGCGGACGTGTCGTGGGCGCGCTCGCCGCCGCGGTGCTCCTGCTCGTCGTCGTGGGTGGCGGTTATCTCGCCTACGACCGGTTCCTCGGCACCGATCTTCCGCCGGACTTCACCGGACCTCCCGGACCGGCCGTCGTCGTCCAGGTCAACCCCGGCGAGACCGCCGGAGAGATCGGCAGCGAGTTCGTCGACAAGGGTGTCGTCGCGAGTTCCGCTGCCTTCTACGAAGCGGCCGTGCAGAACTCGGGGATGAATTCGCTGCAGCCCGGCTTCTACCAGGTGGCCACCAACATCCCGGCTGTCGACGCCGTCGCCGCCCTCGTCGACCCGGCCAGCCGGGTCGGTGCGCTCGTGATCTCCGAGGGGCGTCAGCTCCACGACATCCGCGACGTCAACACCGGTGCCGTCCGCAAGGGCATCTACACACTCATCGCCGAGGCGAGCTGCCACGGCGATCCGGCCGCGGAGAACTGCGTCACCTACGAGGAACTCGACGCGGCTGGTGCCACCCCGGACCTGCAGGCGCTCGGCGTTCCGGAATGGGCGCGCGACGCGGTCGCGAATGTACCCGACCGCAGGCGACAGCTCGAAGGCCTCATCGCCGCGGGCAGCTGGGATTTCGATCCGACGGCCGAACCCGTCGAGATCCTCGCCCGCCTCGTGTCGGAAAGTGCTGCCAGCTACGACGCGACGGGGATCACCGACGCGGCCGCACGCGTGGGCCTGACCCCGTACGAGATGCTCATCTCCGCATCGCTCGTCGAACGCGAGGCCCTGCCACAGGATTTCGCGAAGGTCGCCCGCGTGATCCTCAACCGCCTCGAGATCGACCAGATGCTCCAGTTCGACTCGACCGTCAACTACGAGCTCGACGAGACCGAACTCGCGACCACCGACGCCGACCGCGCGCGGGTGACCCCCTGGAACACGTATGCCATGGTCGGTCTGCCGGCGACGCCCATCTCGTCACCGAGCATCGGTGCGCTGCAGGCGATGGAGAACCCGGAACCGGGGGAATGGATCTACTTCGTGACGATCGACGACAAGGGCACCACGCTCTTCGCGAATTCCTACGAGGAGCACCTGCAGAACACCGAACTGGCACTCGCGAGCGGGATCCTCGACAGTGGCCGCTGATCCGAACGGGGGTGTCCGGAGGGCCGCGGTCCTCGGGAAACCCATCGCGCACTCGAAGTCGCCCCTGTTGCATCTCGCGGCGTACCGGGCACTCGGGCTGACCGAGTGGACCTACGAACGCATCGAATGCACCGGTGAGCAGCTGCCGGGACTCGTGTCCTCACTCGGTGAGGAATGGGTGGGTCTGTCCGTCACGATGCCCGGCAAGTTCGCGGCACTCGAGTTCGCCACCGAACGCACCGAGCGGGCCGTCAGGATCGGATCGGCCAACACCCTCGTCCGCATCGAGAGCGGGTGGCGCGCCGACTGCACCGACGTCGACGGCGTGTCCGGAGCACTGCGTTCGGTCGGCGTCGGCGATCTGTCCGGCGCGTCGGCGGTCGTCGTGGGCTCGGGTGGCACCGCCCGACCGGCGCTCGTGGGTCTCACCGACCTCGGTGTGCGCTCGGTGACCGTGGTTGCGCGGTCCGAGGAGAAGGCCCGCGCGACGTTCGATTGTCTCGACGACGACATCGAGGCCCGATGGCTGTCGTTCGACGCCCCCGAACTCGGCCGGGTCTGCGCCGAGGCCGGTGCGCTCGTGAGCACCGTGCCCGCACCCGCAGCAGCCCCGTACGCGGAGGCTCTCGCACAGGCCCCGCGCATCCTCGATGCGATCTACGACCCCTGGCCCACGCCGCTGGCGACAGCGGCCGAGGTACGCGGCGTCCGCGTCGTCAGCGGTCTGCACATGCTGCTCAACCAGGCCTTCGGGCAGGTCGAGCAGTTCACGGGTTTGCCCGCCCCGCGCGCGGAGATGGCGCGTGCCGTCGGGCTCGACCTGAATTCTCCGCACCCGGCCTGAGATCCCGCACGCTCCTCGATCCATAGATACGGGTGAGGGGTCCGATACCGAACGAGAATGGTCCGCGAGCACTTTCCGGCCCGTTCGCGAAGTAGTGTCGGACCCGTCCGACGGCCGTGACGGCTGTCACCGCTGTCGCCTGCGGGTCGAGAAGGAGCAAACATGAGTGCAGTGATCGTCCAGGCCGTGCGCACACCTGTCGGCAGGAGGAACGGCGGCCTGTCCGGCGTGCACCCGGCACAACTGTCCGCCGTCGTGCTGAACGCGCTGGTCGAGCGCGCCGACATCGATCCGGAGGTCGTCGAGGACGTCATCTGGGGTTGCGTGCAGCAGGCCGGCGAGCAGGCCATCGACATCGCCCGCACCGCGGTGCTCACAGCGGGCTGGCCGGAGTCCGTGCCCGGCGTGACCATCGACCGGCAGTGCGGCTCGAGCCAGCAGGCGCTGAACTTCGCGATCGCGAGCGTCGAAGCGGGACACTACGACGTCGTCGTCGCCGGTGGCGTCGAGGTGATGTCGCGGGTGCCCATGGGCACCTCGACCTCCGTGGGCGGGTCGCCCTACCCCGAGGCCTTCCTCGAGCGGTACGACGGGGCGCGGCCGAACCAGGGCATCGGCGCCGAGATGATCGCCGAGAAGTGGGGCCTGAGCCGCACCGACGTGGACGCCTTCTCCGCGCGCTCGCACGAACGGGCCGCCGCCGCCCAGGACGCCGGACTGTTCGCCGACCAGATCGTGCCGGTCACCACCCCGGACGGAACCGTCGTCTCGCAGGACGAGGGCATCCGCCGCGGCACCACCGTCGAGAAGCTCGCCGGCCTGAAGACCGTCTTCAAGGAGGACGGTGTCATCCACGCCGGGAACTCCTCGCAGATCTCCGACGGATCCGCCGCACTGCTGATCATGAGCGAGGAGGCCGCCGTGAAGCACGGCCTGACTCCGCTCGCGAAGATCCACACCGCCGTCGTGACCGGCTCCGACCCGGTCATCATGCTCACCGCACCCATCCCGGCGACGGAGAAGGCACTCGCGAAGTCCGGCCTGTCCGTCGACGACATCGGCGTCTTCGAGGTCAACGAGGCGTTCGCTCCGGTGCCCATGGCCTGGCAGAAGGAGATCGGCGCACCCGAGGACAAGCTCAACCCCAACGGTGGTGCGATCGCCCTCGGTCACCCGCTCGGGGGTTCCGGCGCCCGCATCCTCACTGACATGATCTTCCACATGCGCCGCAACAACCTCCGCTACGGCCTGCAGACCATGTGCGAAGGCGGCGGCCAGGCCAACGCCACCATCCTCGAACTCGTCGCGCAGTAGCCGCACCCGACACCGTCCGCTGTCCACCCGCGATACCTGAGCGGGTGGGCAGCGGATTTCTCCGCGCAGGTGTCGAATCGGCGCCCTACCGTTCGTGTAGAGGGTGAGAGGCCGGAACCGCCGGCCGCCGAGGGGAAGGACCCCGACATGGCGCAGTACCTGCTGAGCATCTACCAGCCCGACGGTGAACCGCCGTCACCGGAGTTCCTCGACCCGATCATGAAGAAGGTCGCGGCGTGGCAGAACGAGATCCGGGAGGCAGGGATCTGGGTGTTCTCCGGCGGCCTGCACCCGCCGGACACGGCGACGGTCGTGCGCACGGACGAGGGGCGCACGGTGACGACCGACGGTCCGTACATCGAGGGCAAGGAGCATCTCGGTGGCTTCGACGTCATCGACGTGCCCGACCTCGACGAGGCGCTGAAGTGGGCGCGCGGTCTCGCCGATGCCACCACACTGCCCATCGAGGTGCGGCCCCTGGAGTTCGGATCCTGCGCCGGATGACCTGCGTACCTCGATGACCGGGCCGTCCACCGCCGACATCGGTCGCATCTTCCGTGAGGAGTACGGCCGCGCGGTCGCCGTGCTCACCCGCGTCCTCGGCGACATCGACGTCGCCGAGGACGCGGTGCAGGACGCCTTCTCGACCGCCGTCGAACGATGGCCCGGGGAAGGCATCCCACCGAGCCCGGCCGGATGGATCATCACCACCGCCCGTCGCCGGGCGATCGACAGGGCACGACGGGAGGCCGCACGATCGGTCAAGCACGCCGAGGCGGACCTGCTCCACCCGACATCCGGCGTCGCGGTCGACCCCGAGGCGGTCGTCTCGCCCGAGATCCCTGACGACCGCCTCCGTCTGATCTTCACCTGTTGTCACCCGGCGCTTGCGCCTCAGGCACGAGTCGCGCTGACATTGCGCCTGCTCGGCGGGCTCACCACCACGCAGATCGCCCGGGCCTTCCTCGTGCCGGAAACGACGATGGGGCAACGGATCTCCCGCGCCAAACGAAAGATCCGCGACGCGCGCATCCCGTTTCGCATCCCGTCCCCGGACGAGTTTCCCGAACGCCTCGACGCGGTGCGGTCCGTGCTCTATCTCGTGTACACGGAGGGCCACACGGCGAGCACCGGACCCGAACTCGCCGACACGGATCTGTGTTCGGAGGCGGTGCGGCTGGCCCGCTTGCTGGCAGGGCTCGTTCCCGACGATCCCGAGACCACGGGACTTCTCGCCCTGATACTCCTCGGCGAATCCCGACGCGCCGCGCGGACAGGGCGCGGCGGCGAACTCGTCCTGCTCGCAGACCAGGACCGCTCGCGGTGGGACCGCGCGCTGATCGACGAAGGGCAGGCGCTCGTGCGGCGCACCCTGCGCTGGAACAGGCCGGGGCCCTACCAGATCCAGGCCGCGATCGCCGCGGTGCACGCCGACGCGCCCACCTTCGAGGACACCGATTGGGCGCAGATCGTCGCGCTCTACGACCTGCTGATGGCCGCGGATCCCACACCGGTCGTCGCGTTGCACCGGGCCGTCGCACTCGCCGAAGTGGAGGGTCCCGCAGCGGCTCTCGGGCTCGTCGACCGCCTCGACCTCGAGCGGTACCACGTCTTCCACGCCGTCCGGGCCGACCTGCTCGCCCGCCTCGGCCGGATCACCGAGGCGAGCGAGGCGTACACCACCGCCGCGGCGCGCACGGAGAACGCGGTCGAACGCGCACATCTCCTACGTCGCCGCGACGACCTGCGGGACGCGCTCAGGTAGCCGGTGTCGTGCCGGTCGTCGTCTCGGCCTCGGGAACCGAACGCTGCCACGGCCACCGGCCGTCGATCTCCAGCTGCAGCGACCAGCTCAGGAAGGTACGGATGAGCACGATGACCGCCAGCACACCCACCGACGTGAAGGTCGGCGTGACGGCGACGGTCTTGATGATGTCGGCGGCGACCAGGAATTCGAGGCCGAGCAGGATCGACCGGCCGAGATTGCGCCGGTACGGCTCGTAGATCTCCGAACCCGGTCCGCGCCGCCGCGCGGTCGCCGCGATCCACGTCGCCGCCACTGCGCCGATCACCATGACGCCGACTCCGACGACGTCGATGGCCGTGCCCACGTGTTCGAGCAGCGACGAAATCTCCATTCGACCAGAACCTTCCGACCGGAACCGACAGACTCCGGCAATCCTCGCAGGACGATCGCCGCACCGTGCGGCTTTGTCCACAGGTGGTGTGCCTGTCCACAGGACCGGGCAGGACACCGCGCGAACGCCCTGCCGGCGAGTGCGGACGGGGGATGCTCCGGGTCGTGGCAGGGGAGACGGTGGGTGGGCTCGCGATGGTGGTCCTCGGCGTGGGTGTGGGAGCGATCGTGCGCGTGGTGGCGGGAAGAACGGCCGGTCGTCGGCCGCCCCCGGGTTCGTGCGAGGCGGCATGCGCGGCAGCCGCACTCGTCGCGGTCTCGATCACCACGGGCGCCGCGGTCGTCGGAGCAGCGATGTTCGGATGGTGGTGCGTGTGCCTGAGCACCGTGGACCTGCTCGTGCGGCGTCTGCCGAACGTGCTGACGCTCGGGGGAGCGGGCACGATCCTCGGCGTGGCCGCGGCGACGGGGCACGGCCGGGCGGCGTTCGCCGGTGCACTTCTGCTCGCGGCACCGTTGTTGATCACCCACCTCGCGGTACCGCGATCGGTGGGAGCGGGCGACGTCAAACTCGCCCTCGGACTCGGTGCCGTCACCGGACTCGCCGGCCCCTCGGCGGTGCTCCTCGGTGCACTGCTCCCACCCGTCCTCACCGCAGGTGCGGCCCTGATTCTGCGACTCCGGGAGGCCCGCTGCGGGGAAGCGCATGCCGCTCCGCGCGTGCTTCCGCACGGACTGTCGATGTGCGCCGCCGCGGCACTGGCGGCGATCTCGACGGGTTGACCAGGGGCGGCATGTCGAGTCGGCGGACGAACATGGAAGGATGGACCTGTGCTGCGTTGGATAACTGCTGGAGAATCCCATGGTCCCGCCCTCGTCGCGATGCTCGAGGGGATGGTCGCCGGAGTCGAGGTGACGTCGAACGACATCTCGGAGCAACTTGCGCGACGGCGACTGGGGTACGGCCGCGGCGCACGCATGAAGTTCGAGGCCGACAAGGTCACCGTGATCGGTGGCGTCCGGCACGGACGCACCCTGGGCGGCCCGATCGCGATCGAGATCGGCAACACCGAATGGCCCAAGTGGGAAACCATCATGGCCGCCGACCCGGTCGATGCCGAACTGCTCGAAGGCCAGGCGCGCAACGCGCCGCTGACCCGTCCCCGCCCCGGCCACGCCGACTTCGCGGGCATGCTCAAGTACGGCTTCGACGACGCGCGTCCCGTCCTCGAGCGCGCCAGCGCCCGGGAGACCGCAGCACGCGTGGCGGCCGGCACCGTCGCCCGGAACTTCCTGCGCCAGGCGTTCGGCGCCGAGGTCGTCTCGCACGTCATCTCCATCGGCGCATCCGATCCCTATGTCGGCCCCGAACCCGGTGCCGACGATCTCGCCGCGATCGACGCGAGCCCCGTGCGCGCCTACGACAGGGCCGCCGAGGAATCCATGATCGCCGAGATCGAGGCCGCGAAGCGCGACGGCGACACCCTCGGCGGCATCGTCGAGGTCGTGGTGCACGGGCTGCCCGTGGGCCTCGGTTCGTTCGTCAGCGGTGCCGATCGCCTCGACGCGCGACTGGCCGCGGCCCTCATGGGAATCCAGGCCATCAAGGGTGTCGAGGTCGGCGACGGCTTCGAGACCGCGCGCCGACGCGGCAGCGCCGCCCACGACGAGATGAAGCCCGGTCCCGACGGTGTGCTCCGCTCGAGCAACCGTGCCGGTGGCATCGAAGGCGGCATGACCAACGGTGAGGCCCTGCGCGTGCGGGCGGCGATGAAGCCGATCTCGACCGTGCCGCGCGCCCTGTCGACGGTCGACATGACCACCGGCGACGAGGCCGTCGCGATCCACCAGCGTTCCGACGTGTGCGCGGTGCCCGCGGCGGGTGTCGTCGCCGAGGCGATGGTCGCCCTCGTCGTCGCGCAGGCCGCCCTCGAGAAGTTCGGTGGCGACTCGCTCGCCGAGACCGTGAGCAACATCGACCACTACCTGAAGGGCATCGCGGCGCGGCCGCCGCGGTGATCTCATGTCGCCTCGCGTGGTACTCATCGGCCCGCCGGGAGCGGGCAAGTCGACGATCGGTCGTCGAGTCGCGAATGCACTCGACCTGCCGTTGCTCGACACCGACGCCGAGATCGAGCGTGTGACCGGCCGGACCATCCCCGAGATCTTCTCCCAGGACGGCGAACCGGCCTTCCGGGAGATCGAGGAGGAGGTCGTCGCGCGCGCCCTCGACACCCACGACGGTGTGGTGTCCCTGGGTGGGGGAGCGATCCTCTCGGAGCGCACCCGCGCGCGACTGGCCGGACACACCGTCGTCTATCTCGAGATCAGCGTGGCGGAAGGACTGCGTCGCACCGGCGCGGTCGGCGCCGCCGGAACCAGGCCGTTGCTGGCCGGCGGTGATCCGGCCCAGAAGTACCGCGACCTCATGCGTCGCCGCCGCCCGCTGTACCGCCAGGCGGCGACCATCCGGGTGCGCACCGACGGCCGCAGCCCCGGGCGGGTCGTCCAGCAGGTGCTCGCCAAACTCGAAGCGGCGGACGCCGCGACCAGCCAGACCATCAGCGAGGATCGGAGCCCCACACCGTGACCGAACCGGTACGCATCGACGTCGAGACCGCCCAGCCCTATCCGGTGATCATCGGCCGGGGACTGCTCGGCGACGTCGTCGAAGAACTGTCCGGCACGCGGACCGTCGCGATCTTCCACCAGCCGACGCTCACCGCGACGGCCGAGGCCGTGCGGGAGGCGCTCGCCGAGACCGGCATCGACGCCCACCGCATCGAGATCCCCGACGCCGAGGACGGCAAGGAACTGGCCGTCGCCGGATTCTGCTGGGAGGTGCTCGGCCGCATCGGCCTGACCCGTTCGGACGCCGTCATCAGCCTCGGCGGCGGTGCCGCCACCGACCTCGCAGGATTCGTGGCCGCGACGTGGATGCGCGGCGTGCGGGTCTACCACATCCCCACCACGCTGCTGGCGATGGTCGACGCCGCGGTGGGCGGCAAGACCGGCATCAACACCGAGGCGGGCAAGAACCTCGTCGGTTCGTTCCACGAGCCCTCGGCGGTCTTCGTCGACCTTGCGACCCTCGAGACGGTGCCGCGCAACGAGATCGTGGCCGGACTCGCCGAGGTGATCAAGACCGGCTTCATCGCCGATCCGGTGATCCTCGACCTGATCGAGGCGAACCCCGAGGCCGCGCTCGATCCCGCCGGGACGGTGCTGCCCGAGCTGATCCGTCGATCGGTCGAGGTCAAGGCGAAGGTGGTCGCGGCCGACCTCAAGGAGTCGAGCCTGCGCGAGATCCTCAACTACGGCCACACCCTCGGCCACGCCATCGAGCGCCGCGAGCGGTACCGCTGGCGTCACGGCGCCGCCGTATCGGTGGGCCTGGTCTTCGCCGCCGAACTCGGCCGGCTCGCCGGGCGTCTCGACGACGCCACCGCCGACCGGCACCGCGCGATCCTCGAATCCGTGGGCCTGCCCACCACCTACGATCCCGATGCCTTCGCCGACCTGCTCAAGGGCATGCAGACCGACAAGAAGAACCGCGCCGGCATGCTCCGGTTCGTCGTCCTCGACGGGCTCGCGAAGCCCGGCAGGCTCGAAGGACCCGACCCGACCCTGCTCGCGGCGGCCTACTCCGAGGTCGCGCGCCAGGGCAAGGCCGACGCGGGAACCGTACTGCTCTGACCGCCGCCTGGTCGACCGCCTGGTTCTATGCGGGCGGTCTCCACGACGGGTCGCGCCCGGTGAGTCCGATCAGGCGTTCCAGCGGCGGGGCGTCGTCGCCCACCCGTACGGCCGGACCGAACAGTCCGCCCCCGTCGGCGACGCGTTCCTCGTCGGTGATGCTCTCCGCGAAGGCGGTACACGCGGCGATCTCGTCGGGCTCGCAGGAGTACTGCTGTCCCGTGGCCACGGCGAGATCCCAGCCGTGCACGACGAGTTCGTCGAGCGTGACGAGTCCGGCGACCGGCGCGGGCAGGTCGAGGCCGCCTGCGCGCGTCATGCCCTCCCAGGCCTCGCGATCGCTCCACGCTCCGCGGAGGTCGCCGAGCCGGTCGGGAACGAGACGCCGCCAGTCCGGCGTCAGTTCGCTCGTGAGTTGCGGGGGAGTGTCGGTGTACAGGCCGATGTCCTTGCGGGCCGCGGCCGTGAACGCAAGCGACAGGCCCAGCACGTGGTCGACGAGTGCACCGACGGAGGTCTCGGAACACGGTGTGGGCCCCGACAACTGTGCGTCGTCGATTCCCGTCAGGATGCGCTCCATGCGGCGGGTCGCGGGAGTCAGGTCGAGTGTCTCGGTGGTGTCGGTCATGGTCGGCTCCTCGAGGTCGGCTACCTCTACTGACCGTCACAACCCGGAAAACTGAGCACCCGCCCCCGATGTGCGGGGGCGGGTGGTCTCACTGCTGTGGTTTCGCTACTCGGGTCTCACTGTTTCGGATCGATCCTCGGGAACACCTCGGTGGGCGAGTCGTCGCTGCGCCAGGCGGGATCGGCCTGCTGCGCGGAATTCGCGGACGCCGAACCCGCCGACGCGGCCGCTCCGACGCCTGCGGGCGCGTGGTGCTCGCGGTGGACGGACCAGTCGTCGTCGCGGGCGGCCTTGCGCTCGTTCCGGCGCGCGAAGAACCGGCCCAGCGTCACCGCCGCCATCGCCGGAAGGAACACCAGGAGCACGGTGAACGCGGCACCGGAGGAGATCTCGAAGAACAGGGACGTCACGCCCACCGGGATCGGGGTGACGGTGTCGACGAGCCAGGTGAGGACCCCGCCGACCAGGCCGGTGACCGCACCGGCGGCGAGCCACCGCATCGTCAGGTCGTCGCCCTCGTCGGGTTCAGGATGGGCGCGGTGGTCGCGGATGCCGTCGAGACCGGCCCAGACGAACGCTGCGACGACCACCACGGCGAAGCCCAGCCAGCGCAGTACCGATCCCTGCAACGGCCACTGGATGAGAGCGGCACCGAGCAGGACGCGCACGACCACGTGGACCAGGGCGAGCCCGAGTCCGCGGAGCAACCAGGGTTTCATGTACCTCAGCGTAACGGGTGGCGAAGCCGACAGTGTGTCCCGTCCCACAGCTGTGATCGCGGTAGGTTGAGCGATATGTCTGCCGACCACGCCTCCCGCCGTCGAGCGCTGCGTGCGCTGCTCGCCGAACGCGAACTCGATGCGCTGCTGGTGACCGATCTGACCGGTATCCGCTACCTCACGGGCTTCACGGGATCCAACGCGGCGCTGATCGTCTCCACCGAGGACGACGAGAACGAGACACGCACCGTCATCTGCACCGACGGCCGCTACGTCACGCAGGTGGGGGAGCAGGTCCCCGACCTGCGGGCCGTGATCGCCCGATCGTCGGCCGCGCACCTCGTCACCGAGTTCGGAACAGGTTCTGCGCGTTGGGGATTCGAGAGTCACGTCGTCACGGTCGACGAACGGTCGCGGTGGGACGAGCTCGGCGTGTCCGTCCGCTTCGTTCCCGCTCCCGGGCTCGTCGAACAACTGCGGGCCGTGAAGGACGAACACGAGATCCGCCTGTTGCGCGACGCATGCGGTGCGGCCGATCGCGCACTGGCGGACCTGATCGCGGCGGGCGGTCTGCGTCCCGGGCGAACCGAGAAGGAGGTCGCCCGCGACCTCGAATGGCGCATGTTCGAGCACGGCGCCGACGGCATCTCCTTCGAGACGATCGTCGCCGCCGGTGCCAATTCGGCGATCCCGCACCATCGACCGACCGGCGCGATCCTTGCGGAGGGCGACTTCGTGAAACTCGACTTCGGGGCGCAGATCGGCGGCTACCACTCCGACATGACGCGCACCTACGTGCTGAGCCGCGTCGCGGACTGGCAGCGCGACCTGTACGAGCTGGTCCTGCGCGCGCAGCAGGCCGGACGCGAAGCGCTCGCGCCCGGTGTCGACTGCGCCGCGGTGGACGCCGCCGCGCGCACCGTGATCGCCGAGGCCGGCTACGCCGACCTGTTCCTGCACGGGCTCGGCCACGGAGTCGGCCTCGAGATCCACGAAGCGCCCGGAATCGGCGCCGCGGCGACCGGTACACTTGTCGCCGGTGCGGCGGTGACCGTCGAGCCGGGTGTGTACTTCTCGGGGCGCGGAGGCGTGCGGATCGAAGACACGCTCGTGGTGCGGGAGCATACTCCGGAGTTGCTCACGCTCACCGACAAGACATTGACCGTCGTTTGAGGGCGGTTCCTCGACCCTAGGAGACACGAACCAAGTGGCTGATACCAGTGACTTCAAGAACGGCCTCGTTCTGAAAATCGACGGACAGCTCTGGCAGATCATCGAGTTCCAGCACGTCAAGCCGGGCAAGGGCCCCGCTTTCGTGCGCACGAAGCTCAAGAATGTGACGTCGGGCAAGACCGTCGACAAGACCTGGAATGCCGGTGTCAAGGTCGAGACCGCCACCGTCGATCGCCGCGACATGACCTACCTCTACAACGACGGCACCGACTACGTCTTCATGGACGGCGAGACCTACGACCAGATCACCATCTCGCCCGAGCTGCTCGGCGACAGCGCCAAGTTCCTGCTCGAGAACATGCCCGTGCAGGTCGCGACGCACGAGGACATCCCGCTGTTCGTCGAGCTCCCGGTCACGGTCGAACTCGTCGTCCAGCACACCGATCCGGGCCTGCAGGGCGACCGCTCCACCGGCGGCACCAAGCCCGCGACCCTCGAGACCGGCGCCGAGATCCAGGTCCCGCTGTTCATCAACACCGGCGACAAGCTCAAGGTCGATTCCCGCGACGGCAGCTACCTCGGGCGAGTGAATTCCTGAGTGTCCGGTAACCAGAAGAAGCTCGGGGCCCGCCACAAGGCCCGCAAGCGCGCCGTGGACCTGCTCTTCGAGGCGGAGGCCCGCGACGTGCACCCCGTCGATCTCGCTGCCGATCGCGTCGAACTCGCGATCGACGACGATCAGGTCGCGCCGGTACCGGCATACGCGCAGACCATCATCCGCGGCGTCGCCGACAATCTCGACGAGACCGATCGGGTGATCGCCGATCACCTGCACGAATGGACGCTGGACCGTCTTCCCGCCGTCGACCGCGCGATCCTGCGCATCGCGGTGTGGGAGCTCTTCCACGCGACCGATGTGCCGCCCGTGGTGGCCGTCGACGAGGCGGTCGAGCTGGCGAAGCAGTTGTCCACCGACGATTCGCCGGCCTTCGTCAACGGGGTGCTCGGTCAGATCGTCGCCGTCGCCGACCAGGTGCGTGCAGCTGCCGCTGCCACCCTCGTCCGGCCGGCGCAGGAGTCGCAGGATCAGAGCTCGAACGAGTCCTGAATTTTCACCCTCTTCGGGTGAGCGACGACACGAGGCACCGTGAGCGGGCCCGGTGGGAGTCTTCCCGCCGGGTCCGCTCACGCATCCGGGGCCTGTGTTGCGCTTCACCCGTCATCCGTGCCGGGGCGGACGTCGACGCTGATAGGCTCGACAACTGTCAGGCATCCTTTAACGATCCGTCCAGTGAGGCGGAGAAGGAGGTCGCTGCATGGCCGTGTCCGAGGACGGGTCCACAGCTTCTACCCCCACTACGTCTTCCGGTACCGGCGTGCCGGCGCGTGAGCTGCTCTCCGCTGCCGACGTCCACCGGACGATCTCGCGCATCGCGCACCAGATCATCGAGAAGACCGCTCTCGACACCCCCGAGGACGCGCCGCGTGTCGTGCTCCTGGGCATCCCCACCCGCGGGATCACCCTCGCCCAGCGCCTCGCCGACCGCATCGAGGAATTCGCAGGCGTGCGTGTCCCGGTCGGCTCGCTCGACATCACGCTCTACCGTGACGACCTCCGCACGAAGCCGCACCGCCCGCTGGAGCGCACCTCGGTGCCCGAGGGCGGCGTCGACAACACCCTCGTCGTCCTCGTCGACGACGTCCTGTTCTCGGGACGCTCTGTCCGCGCCGCGCTCGACGCCCTGCGCGATCTCGGACGACCCCGCGCGGTGCAACTCGCGGTCCTCGTCGACCGCGGCCACCGCGAACTGCCGCTGCGGGCCGACTACGTCGGCAAGAACGTCCCCACCGCGCGCAGCGAGGATGTCCGCGTGCTGCTGACCGAACACGACGGGCGCGACGCCGTCGAGATCTCCGGAGGCAAGTCCCAGTGAAACACCTGCTCACCATCGCGGATCTGACGAAGGACTCCGCGACGGGGCTTCTCGATGAGGCCGAGCGGTTCGAGCAGGCACTGCTCGGGCGTGAGGTGCGCAAACTCCCCACGCTGCGCGGCCGCACCATCATGACCGTCTTCTACGAGAACTCCACCCGCACCCGCGTGTCCTTCGAGGTCGCCGGCAAGTGGATGAGCGCCGACGTCATCAACGTCTCGGCGTCCAGTTCGTCGGTGAAGAAGGGCGAATCGCTGCGCGACACCGCGCTGACCCTGCACGCCGCCGGCGCCGACGCGCTGGTGGTCCGTCACTCTGCCTCCGGTGCCGCGCACCGGATCGCGCAGTGGACCAACGAATCCGGCTCCGGACCGGCCGTCGTCAACGCCGGTGACGGCACCCACGAACATCCCACCCAGGCATTGCTCGACGCGCTCACCCTGCGCCAGCGTCTCGGTTCGCTCGAAGGCCGCCGGATCGGCATCGTCGGCGACGTGCTGCACAGCCGTGTCGCCCGGTCGAACGCGCTGCTGCTGAGCATGCTCGGCGCCGAGGTCGTACTCGTCGCTCCCCGCACCCTGCTGCCGGTAGGGGTGGAGACCTGGCCGGTGACGGTCGCCGATTCGCTCGAAGCCGAACTTCCCACCCTCGACGCGGTCATGATGCTGCGGGTGCAGGCCGAGCGCATGAACGGCGGGTTCTTCCCGTCCGCCCGCGAGTACTCGATCCGATACGGACTCAACGCCAAGCGCGCGGCGTTGCTGCCGGAGCACGCCGTGATCCTGCATCCCGGTCCGATGCTCCGCGGTATGGAGATCGGCTTCCCCGTCGCCGACGCCCCGCAGAGCGCTGTGCTGCAGCAGGTGAGCAACGGTGTCCACGTGCGGATGGCGGTGCTCTTCCGCCTGCTCGTGGGCACGGAAGGGAACCTGTCGTGACCCACACTTCCCATCCGGGAGACACAGGAACAGGAGTGACACAGGTGACGCCGCAGGTGCTCATCCGCAACGTCCGCCTCTACGGCGAGGGGGACCCGGTCGACGTGCTGCTCGGCGACGAGCAGATCCTCGCGATCGGCGCCGACCTCGAGGCCGACGCCGACGCGGAGATCGTCGACGGTACCGGACAGATCGTGCTCCCGGGCTTCGTCGACCTGCACACGCACCTGCGCGAACCGGGCCGCGAGGACACCGAGACCGTCGACTCGGGCTCGGCCGCCGCGGCGCGCGGCGGGTACACCGCGGTGTTCGCGATGGCCAACACCGATCCGGTCGCCGACTCGGTGGTCGTCACCGATCACGTGTGGCGCCGCGGCCGCGAGGTCGGGCTCGTCGACGTCCACCCCGTGGGTGCGGTCACCGTCGGACTCGAGGGCAAGCAGATCGCCGAGATGGGCACGATGGCCGCCGGTGTCGGTGGCGTGCGGATGTTCTCCGACGACGGCAAGTGCGTCTACGACCCGCTGCTCATGCGTCGCGCGCTCGAGTACTCGGCCTCGCTCGGTGTCCTGATCGCCCAGCACGCCGAGGAGCCGCGGCTGACCGTCGGTGCCGTCGCGCACGAGGGACCGACCGCGGCGCGTCTCGGCCTCACCGGCTGGCCCCGCGCCGCCGAGGAGTCCATCGTCGCCCGCGACGCGCTGCTCGCCCGCGACGCCGGAGCTCGTGTGCACATCTGCCACGCGTCGACGGCCGGCACCGTCGAGCTCGTCCGGTGGGCGCGCTCGCAGGGCATCTCGATCAGCGCCGAGGTCACGCCGCACCACCTGCTCCTCGACGACTCGCGTCTCGAGAGCTACGACGGCATCAACCGGGTCAATCCGCCGCTGCGCGAGAGATCCGACGTCGAAGCACTGCGCCGCGGCCTCGCGGACGGGACCATCGACTGTGTGGCCACCGACCACGCCCCGCACGCCGAACAGGACAAGTGCTGCGAGTTCTCACAGGCACGTCCGGGAATGCTCGGACTCGAGACGGCGTTGTCCGTCGTGATCGAGACGATGGTCCGGCCTGGCCTGCTGGACTGGCGCGGCGTCGCGAAGGTCATGAGCGAGCGTCCCGCGGAGATCGTGGGCCTCGACGACCAGGGCAGGCCGCTCGAGGTGGGCGAACCCGCGAACATCGTGCTCGTGGACCCGGACACCGAGTGGACGGTGCACGGTCCCGACCTCGCGAGCATCTCCCACAACACGCCCTACGAGGACATGACCCTGCCGGGCCGGGTCACCACCACCGTGTTGCGCGGACGGATCACCGCCCGCGACGGTGCGGTGTTCCCGCGCTCGACCGAAAGGTAGGAACCGACATGGATCGCTTTCTCATCACCGTCGGTTTCCTCGCGCTCTGGGTGGTGCTCGTCCTGCTGATGTGGAAGGGCTGGAAGGGACGCGCCCGACGCCAGCGGGATGCGGTCGGCGAACTGCCGACCGTGCCCGCGGAGCTGGGGGAGCGGCTCGTCGAGCCGAGCACGGGCCTGTACGTCGGCAGCACCCTCGCGCCGAGCTGGCAGGACCGCGTCGCGGTCGGCGACCTCGGACACCGCGCGAACGCGGAACTGTCGCGCTACCGATCCGGTGCGCTGCTCGAACGCGACGGTGCATCCCCGATCTGGATCCCGCAGGACTCGATCCGTGCGATCCGCACCGAGCGCGGGCTGGCCGGCAAGGTCATGTCCCAGGACGGGGTGCTGGTCATCCGCTGGGAGCTGCCCTCGGGGACCGAGATCGACACGGGCTTCCGCGGAGACGACAAGTCGATCTACCCGCTCTGGACGAACGGGAACGACGAAAAATCTTGAGACGGTGACGATCACAACGACGATGACGATCACGACGAACAACACGACGATCACGACACGCGAGATCTCAGCCCGTGCGGCCGGCTCTGGTGCGGTCGATAAGAACGGAGACAACGCATGAGCGGCAGAACATTCGGCGGCGGCACGGCTGTGCTGGTCCTCGAGGACGGACGGGTCTTCCGCGGCATCCCCTTCGGTGCGGTCGGACAGACCCTCGGCGAGGCCGTCTTCAGCACGGGCATGACCGGCTACCAGGAGACCCTCACCGATCCCAGCTACCACCGGCAGATCGTGGTGGCCACGGCACCGCAGATCGGCAACACCGGCTGGAACCACGAGGACAACGAGTCCGTCGGCCCCACCGGCGATCACGCCGAGTCCAAGATCTGGGTGGCCGGCTTCATCGTCCGCGACCCCTCGCGTCGAGTGTCGAGCTGGCGCGCCACCGGCTCGCTGCAGGACGAACTCGAGCGGCAGAACATCGTGGGTCTGGCGGGCATCGACACCCGCGCACTCGTGCGGCACCTGCGCACCCGCGGTTCGATGCGCGCCGGGATCTTCTCTGGCGACGCCCTCGCCTGGAAGGGTGACGACCTCGACATCGACGTCCTGCTCGACCGTGTGAAGAGCCAGCCCTCGATGCTCGGCGCCGACCTCGCCGGCGAGGTGAGCACCTCCTCCGGTTACGTCGTCGAACCGACCGACGGCGAGGCCCGCTTCACCGTCGCGGCCATCGACCTCGGCATCAAGACCAACACCCCGCGCATGTTCGCCCAGCGCGGCATCCGCGTGCACGTGCTGCCGTCCACCGCGACGCTGCACGACATCCTCGACCTGAAGGCCGACGGCGTCTTCCTGTCCAACGGGCCGGGCGACCCGGCGACCGCCGACGGCGCGGTGCACCTGACCAAGGAGGTGCTCGGCCAGGGTCTGCCCCTGTTCGGCATCTGCTTCGGCAACCAGATCCTCGGCCGCGCGCTCGGCCTGGGCACCTACAAGATGAAGTTCGGTCACCGCGGCATCAACATCCCGGTGGTCGAGCACGAGACCGGCCGCATCGCGATCACCGCGCAGAACCACGGGTTCGCGCTCGAAGGCGAGGCCGGCCAGGAGTTCGACACCCCGTTCGGTCGCGCGGTCGTCAGCCACACCTGCGCCAACGACGGTGCGGTCGAGGGCGTCAAGCTCCTCGACGGCCGTGCCTTCTCCGTGCAGTACCACCCCGAAGCGGCGGCCGGACCGCACGACGCCGCCTACCTGTTCGATCGTTTCACCCGCATGCTCGAGGGAGAGAAGAACTGATGCCACGCCGTACCGACCTCTCCCACGTCCTGGTCATCGGGTCCGGCCCGATCGTCATCGGACAGGCCTGTGAGTTCGACTACTCGGGCACCCAGGCGTGCCGGGTGCTCCGCGAGGAGGGCCTGCGCGTCTCCCTGGTCAACTCGAACCCGGCCACGATCATGACCGACCCCGAGTTCGCCGACTCGACCTACATCGAGCCGATCACCGCCGACTACGTCGAGAAGGTCATCGCGACCGAGCAGGCCAACGGCACCCCGATCGACGCGGTGCTCGCGACCCTCGGCGGCCAGACCGCCCTCAACACCGCTGTCGCCCTGTCCGAGCGCGGCATCCTCGACAAGTACGACGTCGAACTCATCGGCGCCGACTTCGACGCGATCCAGCGCGGCGAGGATCGGCAGAAGTTCAAGGACATCGTCGCCAAGTGCGGTGGCGAGTCCGCCCGCTCGGCCGTCTGCTACACGATGGACGAAGTCCGCGCGACCGTCGCAGAACTCGGCTTCCCGGTCGTCGTGCGCCCCTCCTTCACGATGGGTGGCCTCGGCTCCGGCATGGCCTACGACGACGCCGACCTCGAGCGCATCGCCGGCGGCGGCCTCGCGGCCTCGCCCACCGCGAACGTGCTCATCGAGGAGTCCATCCTCGGCTGGAAGGAATACGAGCTCGAGCTCATGCGCGACGGCGCCGACAACGTCGTCATCGTCTGCTCGATCGAGAACGTCGACCCGGTCGGTGTGCACACCGGCGACTCGGTGACCGTCGCTCCCGCGATGACCCTCACCGACCGCGAGTACCAGAAGATGCGCGACCTCTCGATCGCCATCCTGCGCGAGGTCGGTGTCGACACCGGCGGCTGCAACATCCAGTTCGCGATGGATCCGCGCGACGGCCGGCTCGTCGTCATCGAGATGAACCCGCGCGTGTCGCGGTCGTCGGCACTCGCGTCGAAGGCCACCGGCTACCCGATCGCGAAGATGGCCGCCAAGCTCGCCATCGGCTACACGCTCGACGAGATCGTCAACGACATCACCAAGGAGACCCCGGCCTGCTTCGAACCGAGCCTCGACTACGTCGTGGTCAAGGCCCCGCGGTTCGCCTTCGAGAAGTTCCCCGGCGCCGACGGCACTCTCACCACCACCATGAAGTCGGTCGGTGAGGCCATGTCGATCGGCCGCAACTTCTCCGAGGCCTTCGGCAAGGTGCTGCGCTCGCTCGAGACGAAGTCCGCGGGCTTCTGGACGGGCCCCGAGATCGAGGGCACTCTCGACGAGATCCTCGAGGAGATCCGCACCCCCACGGACGGCCGGTTCTACCGGATCGCCCGGGCCCTGGAGCTCGGTGCGACCGTCGAGCAGCTCTTCGACGCCACGAAGATCGACCCGTGGTTCCTCGAGCAGTTCGCGCACATCGTCGAGCTGGGCCAGGACGTCCGCAACGCCGAGCAGTTCGGTGCCACCGAGCTGCGCTACGCCAAGCACCACGGCTTCTCCGACCGGCAGATCGCGGCCCTGCGCCCGGCGCAGTTCGCCTCCGAGGACGAGGTGCGCGCCCTGCGTCAGGAGCTCGGCATCCACCCGGTCTACAAGACCGTGGACACCTGCGCCGCCGAGTTCGAGGCCAAGACGCCGTACCACTACTCGACCTACGAGCTCGACCCCGCGGCCGAGTCCGAGGTCGCGGAGCAGCGCGACAAGCCCAAGGTGCTCATCCTCGGCTCCGGCCCGAACCGCATCGGTCAGGGCATCGAGTTCGACTACTCGTGCGTCCATGCCGCGCTGACGCTGTCCGAGGCCGGCTACGAGACCGTGATGGTCAACTGCAACCCCGAGACGGTCTCGACCGACTACGACACCGCCGATCGCCTGTACTTCGAGCCGCTGACCTTCGAGGACGTCCTCGAGGTCTACCGCGCCGAGTGCGAGTCCGGCACCGTCGCCGGCGTCATCGTCCAGCTGGGCGGCCAGACCCCGCTCGGCCTGGCGCGTCGCCTGAAGGCCGCCGGGGTGCCGATCGTCGGTACCTCGCCCGAGGCCATCGACCTCGCGGAAGATCGCGGTGAGTTCGGGCGCGTGCTCGAGGAGGCCGACCTGCCGGCCGCGAAGTACGGCACGGCCACCACCTTCGAGGGTGCGCGCGAGATCGCCGCCGGCATCGGATACCCGGTGCTGGTGCGCCCGTCCTACGTGCTCGGTGGTCGCGGCATGGAGATCGTCTACGACGAGAAGGCGCTCGAGACCTACATCTCCAACGCCACCGAGATCTCCGACGACCGCCCCGTGCTCGTCGACCGCTTCCTCGACGACGCCGTCGAGATCGACGTCGACGCGCTGTGCGACGGCACCGACGTGTACATCGGCGGGATCATGGAGCACATCGAGGAGGCCGGCATCCACTCCGGCGACTCGGCCTGTGCACTGCCGCCGATCACTCTGGGCCGCGCCGACATCGAGAACGTGCGCCGCTCGACGGCCGCGCTCGCGAAGGGCATCGGCGTCAAGGGCCTGCTCAACGTCCAGTACGCGCTCAAGGACGACATCCTCTACGTCCTCGAGGCGAACCCCCGTGCCTCCCGAACGGTGCCGTTCGTGTCGAAGGCGACCGCGGTGCAGCTCGCCAAGGCCTGCGCCCGGGTGATGCTCGGCGAGTCCATCGCCGAGCTGCGTGCCGCGGGCATCCTCCCGGCCGAGGGCGACGGCAGCGACATTCCGCTCGACGCACCGGTCGCGGTGAAGGAAGCGGTGCTGCCCTTCAACCGGTTCCGGCGTGCCGACGGCACGGGCATCGACACCCTGCTCAGCCCGGAGATGAAGTCCACCGGTGAGGTCATGGGCCTCGACGACGACTTCGGAACCGCGTTCGCGAAGAGCCAGACCGCCGCCTACGGTTCCCTGCCGACCTCCGGCACGGTCTTCGTCTCGCTCGCGAACAAGGACAAGCGGTCGATGATCTTCCCGGTCAAGCACCTCGCCGACCTGGGCTTCCACATCATGGCCACCGTGGGAACAGCAGAAGTGCTGCGCCGCAACGGTGTTCCGTGCGAGCAGGTCTACAAGGTCTCCGGCGAGGACAAGCCGGAAGGCGCACTCGACGTCGTCGACCGTATCCGCGCCGGCGATGTGGACATGGTCATCAACACCCCTTGGGGCAACGCCGGTCCGCGCGTGGACGGTTACGAGATCCGCAGCGCGGCGGTCGCCGCGAACATCCCGTGCGTCACCACGGTGCAGGGTGCCTCCGCGGCCGTGCAGGGTATCGAGGCGGCACTGCGCGGCGAGATCGGAGTCAGCTCGATCCAGCGGATGCACGCGCGGCTGCGCGGCGTGCCCGCCGAACAGGCGTGACGCCCTTCGGGCAGCGACTCGCGGACGCTCTCGGGCGCCGCGGGCCGCTGTGCGTGGGCATCGACCCGCATCCGGGGCTCCTCACCGCGTGGGGGCTCGCCGACGACGTCGACGGCCTGGCTCGGTTCGGTGAACTGTGCGTCGAGGCCTTCGGCGACACCGTCGCGGTCGTCAAGCCGCAGGTGGCGTTCTTCGAGGCCTACGGCTCCGCCGGTCTCGCGGTTCTCGAACGCACCATCGCGCACCTGGGGGAGGCGGGGGCGCTCGTCCTCGCCGACGCCAAGCGCGGTGACATCGGCTCCACGATGGACGCCTATGCACGCACCTGGCTGTCGGACGGCTCTCCGCTGTGCTCGGACGCGGTGACCGTCTCCCCGTATCTGGGTTTCGGTTCGCTCGCCCCGGCGCTCGATCTGGCCGCCGGAACGGGCCGCGGGGTGTTCGTGCTCGCGGCGACCTCCAATCCCGAGGGTGCCCAGTTCCAACGCGCGCGGCTGGACGACGGGCGCACTGTCGCGCAGGCCGTGGTGGACGAGTGCGCTGCTCGCAACAGCGCTGCCCCCACGGACGGGGCCGCAGGGCTCGGCTCCGTGGGTGTGGTGGTCGGTGCGACCCTCACCGAGGCACCGGACCTGTCCGACCTCCACGGGCCCATCCTGATGCCCGGAGTGGGGGCCCAGGGCGGCACCGCCGACGACGTGCGACGACTCGCAGGCGACCACCTGCGGGCGGTCGTGCCCAACGTCTCACGCGACGTGCTGCGGGCCGGCCCGTCCGTCGCCGACCTGCGGGCCGCCGTCGCCCGCACCCTGGACGGCTTCGCCTTCCTGACGAACTGAGACGTTCGACTCTCGTGCCCGGATCGCCACGCGCGATCCGGGCACGAGTCGTACATATCGCTCGTATGCACTCTGACCTGCGCTCGGAGTGGCGCGACACGCGGAATGGGAAAAAAATTTCTCGGCCCGCCGAAGCGCCGGAGCAGCGGGTCGGTGAGCCGGGGAGCCGCCCGACCCGATGTGGCCCGCTCTGTCGCATCGAATACCCGGTGACCTGCGGTTTTTCACTGTTCGAGCAGTTCGTGGCGATGTCTCGACGCCGATCGGAGGGTGCGAGATCCACTGCGGAAACGGCGTGCACTACCGCACGGATTTTCGAGCGGATCGCCGGGGGGTGGGTTCGCATTCGTCGGTGGTCGTGAGTACGGTCGCTATCGCCGCTGGTTACAGCGGTGAAGACTCGAAAGCCAACGATGAGACGGAGGAACCGTGGCCCTTCCCCAGCTGACCGATGAGCAGCGCGCCGCTGCTCTGGAGAAGGCGGCTGCTGCCCGTCGTGCCCGGGCTGAGCTCAAGGAGCGCCTCAAGCGCGGCGGCACCGACCTCAAGCAGGTGCTCAAGGACGCCGAGAACGACGAGATCCTCGGCAAGATGAAGGTGTCGGCTCTGCTCGAGGCCCTGCCGAAGGTCGGCAAGGTCAAGGCGCAGGAAATCATGACCGAGCTGGAGATCGCCCCGACCCGCCGTCTGCGCGGCCTCGGCGACCGTCAGCGCAAGGCCCTGCTCGCCAGGTTCGATTTCGACGCCTGAGCACGTGGTAGCTGACGCACGACCCGTGACGGACAGCGCACCCGCAACGCGGAGGGGCCGGCTGGTGGTACTGGCCGGACCCTCCGCGGTGGGTAAGTCGACCGTCGTACGCCTTCTGCGGAGCCGGATCCCGGATCTGCACTTCAGTGTCTCGGCCACCACCCGGGACCCGCGACCGGGCGAGGTGGACGGAGTGGACTACCACTTCGTCGGCCGCGCCGAGTTCGACCGGATGATCGAAGCCGGCGAACTGCTCGAATGGGCCGACATCCACGGCGGCCTGCAGCGATCGGGCACGCCGGCCAAGCCGGTGCTCGACGCACTCGCCGAGGGACATCCGGTGCTCGTGGAGGTCGACCTCGCGGGTGCGCGGGCCGTCCGTGCAGCGATGCAGGACGCAGTCCTCGCCTTCCTCGCCCCGCCCAGTTGGGAGGTGCTCGTCGAGCGCCTCACCGGCCGAGGCACCGAAACCGACGAGGTCGTCGCTCGCAGGCTCGATACCGCCCGCAGCGAACTGGCCGCGCAGGACGAGTTCGATGTCGTGATCATCAACGACGATGTCGACCGGGCCTGCGATGAATTGGTATCCTTGTTGGTTGGACCCGGAGCCGACTGACCGTCCGCGCCTCGAGCGCGTCCGGCTGCCGGTTCCGGCGCCCTCCCATCCCGCGACATCTCAGGAGAACACCGAGTGAGCAGCATCCAGGCAGCCGCGACCGACCTCGAGGGCAACACCCTTCCGGTCTACGACACCCCCACGGGTATCACCAACCCGCCTATCGACGAGCTGCTCGAGCGCGCCTCCTCGAAGTACGCGCTGGTGATCTACGCCGCCAAGCGGGCACGCCAGATCAACGACTACTACAACCAGCTCGGCGACGGCATCCTCGAGTACGTCGGCCCCCTCGTGGAGCCGGGTCTGCAGGAGAAGCCGCTGTCGATCGCCATGCGCGAGATCCACTCGGATCTGCTCGAGCACACCGAAGGCGAGTGAGCAACCCCGCTTCGAGCGGCGAGGCCGGATCCGTGCAGCGCCGCCGCATCGTCGTCGGTGTCGCCGGTGGCATCGCCGCCTACAAGTCCTGCGCACTGATCCGTGCCTTCACCGAGAACGGACACCACGTGCGGGTCGTCCCGACGGAGTCCGCCCTCGAATTCGTCGGGCGCGCCACCTTCGAGGCGCTCTCCGGCAATCCCGTGCAGACCGGGGTGTTCGCCGAGGTGCCGCAGGTGCAGCACGTCCGGCTCGGGCAGGAGGCCGACCTCGTCGTCATCGCTCCGGCCACCGCCGACCTCATGGCACGGGCGGTCGCGGGTCGCGCCGACGACCTCCTCACGGCCACCCTGCTCACCGCGCGGTGCCCCGTGATGTTCGTGCCCGCGATGCACACCGAGATGTGGGAGCATCCCGCGACCGTCGACAACGTCGCGACGCTGCGTCGCCGCGGTGCCGTGGTCGTCGAACCGGCCTCGGGTCGGCTGACAGGCAAGGACACCGGTGCCGGGCGCATGCCCGAACCCGACGAGATCTTCAATCTGGCCTCCTTGCTGCTCGAGCGGGCCGACGCGCTGCCCCGCGACCTCGTCGGTCGCCGCATCGTCGTGTCCGCCGGCGGTACCCGCGAGCCCCTCGACCCGGTGCGCTTCCTCGGCAACCGGTCGTCCGGCAAGCAGGGCTACGCGCTCGCCCGTCTCGCCGCCCAACGCGGCGCCGACGTCACGCTCGTCGCCGGCAGCATCGCGGGGCTCGACGACCCGGCCGCGGTCGATGTCGTGCGGGTCCAGACGGCCGCGCAGATGCAGGACGCCGTCGCCAAGCACGCCTCGGGTGCGGACGCGGTCATCATGTCCGCGGCCGTCGCCGATTTCCGGCCCTCCACCTTCGCGACCAGCAAGATCAAGAAGGGTGAGGGCGAGCCCGACTCCATCGCGCTGACGAAGAACGACGACATCCTCGCCGGTCTCGTTCGGGCGCGTGCCGAAGGCGGCCTGTCCGCCGAGACGGTCATCGTCGGGTTCGCGGCGGAGACCGGCGACGAACACGGCGACGTGCTCACCTACGCCCGCGAGAAGCTCGCCCGCAAGGGATGCGATCTGCTCGTCGTCAACGCCGTCGGCGAAGGCAAGGCGTTCGAGGTCGACGACAACAACGGCTGGTTGCTGTCCGCGGACGGTTCGGAAACCGCCCTCGCCCACGGCTCGAAGGCCCTCATGGCCAGCCGCGTGCTCGACGCACTGGGACCTCTGCTGGCGGAACGCAGCAGAATCGGGTGATTTCAATACTCGCGCCGACGCCTGCGGAGCAGTAGCGTCGGCACTGCGATCGGGTCTCTCCGGCCCGATCGGGGAGCGCATGCTCCATACGGTTTGTCCGTCCAGCGCTTGGCGCACAGTCGAGAGGGAGTTTCGTGAGCAAGACCGGCGGTCGTCTTTTCACCAGTGAGTCCGTGACCGAAGGGCATCCGGACAAGATCTGTGACGCGATCAGCGACTCGGTTCTCGACGCGCTCCTCACCGAGGATCCTCGTGCCCGGGTAGCTGTGGAAACCCTCGTCACCACGGGCCAGGTGCACGTGGTCGGTGAGGTCACCACCTCGGCGTACGCCGACATCCCCAAGATCGTCCGCGATCGGGTGCTCGAGATCGGCTACGACTCGTCGTCGAAAGGCTTCGACGGCAACTCCTGCGGTGTCAACATCGCGATCGGCGCGCAGTCGCCCGAGATCGCCGGCGGCGTCGACGTCTCGCACGAGGCGCGCAGCGGTGTGCTCACCGACGACGAGGTCGCCCGCCAGGGCGCCGGCGACCAGGGCCTGATGTTCGGCTACGCGTGCTCCGACACGCCCGAACTCATGCCGTTGCCGATCTCCCTCGCACATCGCCTGTCGCGCCGGCTCACCGAGGTCCGCAAGTCTGCGGTCCTGCCGTACCTGCGTCCCGACGGCAAGACCCAGGTCACCATCGAGTACGACGGCGACAAGCCCGTCCGTCTCGACACGATCGTCATCTCGACGCAGCACGCCGCCGATATCGATCTGAACAACCTGCTCACGCCGGATCTGCGCACCCACGTCGTCGATGCGGTGCTCGCCGACCCGAACCTGGCCGACCTCGACACGGCCGACGTGCGTCTGCTGGTCAACCCGTCCGGATCGTTCGTCCTCGGCGGCCCGATGGGCGACGCCGGCCTCACCGGCCGCAAGATCATCGTCGACACCTACGGTGGCATGGCCCGTCACGGTGGTGGCGCGTTCTCCGGCAAGGACCCGTCGAAGGTCGACCGTTCGGCCGCCTACGCGATGCGCTGGGTCGCCAAGACCGCCGTCGCCGCCGGTCTCGCCGACCGCATCGAGGTGCAGGTCGCCTACGCGATCGGCAAGGCGGCTCCGGTGGGTCTGTTCGTCGAGACCTTCGGCACCGAGAAGACCGACCCGGCCCGCATCCAGCAGGCCATCGGTGAGGTCTTCGACCTGCGTCCGGGCGCGATCATCCGCGACCTGGACCTGCTGCGCCCGATCTACGCGCAGACCGCTGCGTACGGCCACTTCGGCCGTACCGACATCGAGCTGCCGTGGGAGAACACCGACCGCGCCGACAAGCTGCGCGCGGCCGCCGGTCTGTAGATTCCGATCGGGCCCGGGTGGCTGCTGATTTCGACGCCGCCGAGGTCGATCCGGTCGCGCGGGTTCTCCCGCTGCTACCGGTTCCGCACCTCGACCGGGAGTTCGACTACCTGATCCCGCGCGACCTGGACGCGGACGCCCGCCCGGGCGTCCGCGTCCGCGTCCGCTTCGCCGGACGTCTGGTCGACGGTTTCCTGCTCGCACGCGCCGCGACGAGCGATCACACCGGCAAGCTCGGCCGGCTCGACCGGGTCGTCTCGTCCGAACAGGTCCTCACGCCCGAGATCGCTGCTCTGGCAGAGGAAGTCGCGACCCGCTATGCCGGGACCCGGGCCGACGTGCTGCGTCTGGCGGTACCTCCGCGACACGCACGTGTCGAAGCCGAGACACCGCGCACACCGGAACCACCGCCTGTTCCGGAGATCGATCCCGCCGCGTGGGGCCGGTACCGGCACGGCGAGAACTTCCTCGAAGCGCTCGGCGGCGGCCGCGCCCCGCGCGCGGCCTGGCAGGCGCTGCCCGGTGAGGACTGGCCCCGACGGCTCGCCGAACTCGCCGCGCTGACCCTCGCCTCGGGGAAGGCGGCCGTGCTCGTCGTTCCCGATCAGCGCGACCTCGACCGTCTCGTGAAGGCGTGTGCAGACGTCGCCGGCGCCGATCACGTCGTCGGCCTCGCCGCCGGCCTCGGGCCGGCCGAGCGGTATCGGCGCTGGCTCGCGGCGCTGCGCGGATCCGCGCGCATCGTCGTCGGGACCCGGGCAGCGGCCTTCGCCCCGACCCCCGATCTCGGGCTCCTCGTGGTGTGGGACGACGGCGACGACCTGCACTGCGAACCACGGTCCCCGTATCCGCACGCCCGCGAAGTGGCTGCTCTGCGCGCCCACGCCGTCGGTGCCGCCATCGTGATCGCCGGGCACGCCCGTACCGCGGAGACCCAGGCGCTCGTCGACGCCGGCTGGGCACACGATCTCGTGGCACCCCGCGACGTCGTACGGTCGTGCGCGCCGAAGGTCACGGCCCTCGCCGACAGCGACCACGCACTCGCACGGGATCCGGCCGCGCGTGCCGCGCGACTGCCTGCCATCGCGTTCGCCGCCGCCCGATCCGCCCTCGCGGCCGACCGTCCGGTGCTCGTGCAGGTACCGCGGCGCGGATACGTGCCCGCGCTCGCGTGCGGAAAGTGCCGGGCACCCGCCCGGTGCCGGCACTGCAACGGTCCGCTCGCACTGCCCACGGCGGCCGGTCCCGACGGCGCCGCGATCCCGGCATGCCGCTGGTGCGGTGTCGCCGATGCGCGCCACCGTTGCCACGCGTGCGGCGCGCGCTCGTTGCGGGCCGTGGTGGTCGGGGCGGCTCGCACCGCCGAAGAACTGGGCCGCGCCTTCCCCGGTGTGCCGGTCGTGACCTCCGGCGGCAACGACGTCAAGCACACCGTGCCCGGTTCGGCGTCGCTCGTCGTCTCCACTGTGGGTGCCGAACCCGTCGCCGAGGGCGGTTACGGGGCGGCGCTGCTCCTGGACGGGTGGGCGCTGCTCGGCCGGGCCGATCTGCGCGCTACCGAGGAGACGATGCGCCGCTGGCTCACCGCGTCGGCGCTCGTGCGGTCGTTCGCCGACGGGGGACAGGTCGTGGTCGTCGCCGATTCCGGCATCCCCACCGTGCAAGCTCTTGTGCGCTGGGATCCCGTGGGACACGCCCAGTCCGAGGTCTCCGAACGAGCCGAGGTCGGTTTTCCGCCCGCGGTCCACATGGCCGCGATCGACGGGGCGTCCGCGGCTGTCGCCGAACTCCTCGAAGCCACACATCTGCCCGAGGGAGCCGAGCTGCTCGGGCCCGTGCCGCTCCCGCCGGGTCAACGACTGCCGTTCGGGTCCGAGGGACCGGAACCGGAGAACGTGCACCGGATGATCGTGCGGGTCGCACGCGAGCGCGGTCGCGCACTCGGTCGCGCCCTGCGCGACGCCCAGGCCACCCGCACGGCGCGTCGCGCGGACGGTCCGCTGCGGGTCCAGGTGGATCCGCCGCGTATCGGCTGAACCGGCCGAGGTGAGCGGGTGCGGATCGCCACCGCCCGGCTAGGCCGCTTTCGGAATCGGTTGCGACGGAATCGATGCGGCGTCCGTGCCCTTCCACAGGGCCGCGAAGTCGTGGCGATGGCGTATGCCGAGGATGTGCAGCAGGACGAAGCGCGGTACGGGCGGTACGAGATGCACGACGTGATCGCGCGAGGAGTCGTCGAGACCGTCGATGAGCCAGTTCCCTTCCTTGCCGAGCTGCTGCATCCCTTTCGGTTTGATGTTGAACTCGTCGTCCCACGCCCGCCACTGCGCATCGGTGATACTGGTCGAGACCAGCGGCATCATCTCCCGCTCCTCGCGTTCGAGATGGGGTAGTAGCACCTCGGACAGGCGGGACAGTGCTGCACCGAGTGCCTCCCCGGAACCGGGGCGGTCGGCGCGGAAATCCCGGGCGGCGTCCTCGACGGCGGCGATCGCAGGCTCGATGGTGCGGTGGTCGGCGTTCATTCTCTCCACGAGCGGCGCCGCGTCGGGATTGCACTGCACCACGCGCGGATAGAGCCCACGGTCCTCGGACTCGTGGTGATGGTGCAGGAAATCCATCATCCACAACACGTGATCGGCGAGAGCCACTCGGTGAGTCTCCTGCCATGTCTTCGTCGAGGTGGCGACCTCGATGCGGAGGAGGTCGCGGCGGAGGGCGGAATGCACGATTCCCATGATTCGGGTATCGGCAGGTCCGTCGGGATCGGTGATCATGACGACTCCCGTGAATCGACGAGCAACGAGACCTGCGGAGCGCAGGCGGGGATCTGCGAGGACGGTGCGGGGCACCGTGTTCGCACCGTGGAGTTTCCGTCGACGGAGGCTGTTCCCAGTGTCGATCCGGCACGGACCGAGCGCAAGACCGCCCGCTGCTGTCCTACATATGTACGACAGCGACACGCGTTGCCGGAGATATTATTTGTCACAGTAACGGAGCCGGTGATTGTGACCGATCTCTTCCGTAGGTGCCGGGGAGGCACAGGAGGAGAGGGCGGACGAATGGGTGCCGGGCGGAGTGTCGGTGGTGTCGTCGGAGCGTGTGTCGTCGCGATGCTGACTGTGGGTACGGCGGCACTGACTGCGGGCGCAGCGGCGGCGCAGCCGCTCCCGTCCGACGACGGACCGATCCTCGGTCTCGGGGAGGGGTCGTACAGCAGCGTGCCCGTCCCGGCGGGACCGGTGGCCACCGGGCACGCCGAAGCGGCCGAATACGCCGAGAACAACCCCGATGTCGCCCCCGCCGGTAGCAACGACTTCGCGTGTGTTCCGTCCGAGGAGCACCCTCGTCCGGTGGTGCTCGCGCACGGCACCGATTCCAACGCCTACTCCGACTTCGCTGCTCTCTCACCGCTGCTCGCCGCGTCAGGCTGGTGCGTGTTCGCCCTGAACTACGGGTTCGCCGACGGTGCCGAGGACTACGGCACGGGCGACATCCGGGTCTCCGCAGCACAGTTCGGTGAGTTCGTCACCGAGGTTCTCGACGCCACCGGTGCGGTGGAGGTCGATGTCGTCGGTTACTCGCAGGGAGCCACCGTGGCCCGCTACTACATCAACGAGCTCGGAGGTGCCGAGGTCGTCGACCGGTGGGTCGGGATCGCGTCGCCGAGCTACGGCGGCACCTTCTACGGCATCGGGGCCGCCTTCGCCGCGCTGCCCGGAGCGACCGACATCGTCGAGGGCGAGTTCTCCGTCGCCCTCGTGCAGCAGCTTCAGGGGTCGGAACTGCTCACCGAGCTCAACACACCCACCGACACCGTGCCCGGTGTGCGCTACACGACCATCGGCAGCGAGGTCGACGAGGTCATCCAGCCCGCCGGCAATGTCGCACTCCATGGTGAGGGCGCCGTCAACCACGTGATCCAGGAGCTGTGCCCGCAGGATCTGACCGGTCACTTCAACATGGTCTACGACCCGTTCTCGCTGCAGCTCGCGCGGCATGCACTCGATCCCGACCGGTACGCGATCGGGGAGTGCACCCCTGTCGCGCTCGGCACCGGCATCCCCGAACTGATCCTCCAGTCCAACACCTGAACGCAGACACCCGAGTTCCGAGACCTGAGCTCCACGCTCTCCGGTGTCGGCCTCCGCGAGGTGACCGCCCGGCGCGGTGATGCAGGTCGCACGACGTCGACTCCCTAGACTGTGAGAGGTCATCGCCGTCGAGAACTGGAGCAGCATCCGTGACATCCCCGCACAGTCCACACGCAGCGCCTCCCACCTCCTGCCCGGCGGTGCTCTGACATGCGCGTGGTCTTCGCGGGAACGCCGGAACCCGCCGTCCCGTCGCTGCTCCGCCTCATCGAGTCGTCGCGCCACGAGGTCGTCGCGGTGGTCACCCGCCCCGACACCACCGCCGGTCGCGGCCGGAAGGTCGTGCGATCCGCTGTGGGGCAGATCGCCGACGAACACGGCATCGAGGTCCTCACGCCGCGCTCGCCGCGCGACCCCGAGTTCGTCGCGCGACTGACCGAACTCGCACCCGACTGCTGCCCCGTGGTGGCCTACGGCGCCCTGATCCCGCAGGACGTCCTGGACATCCCTGTGCACGGATGGGTGAACCTCCACTTCTCGTTGTTGCCCGCCTGGCGCGGCGCGGCGCCCGTGCAGGCGGCGATCGCTGCCGGTGACGAGATCACCGGAGCGAGCACCTTCCGGCTCGAGGCCGGACTCGACACCGGTCCGGTCTACGGCGTCGTCACCGAGACGATCCGTCCCACCGACACTGCCGGCGACCTGCTCGGCCGCCTCGCCGAGGCCGGTGCGACGCTGCTCGAATCCACCCTCGACGGTCTCGAGGACGGCATCCTCACGCCTGCGCCGCAGCCGGCCGACGGTGTCTCACACGCGCCCAAGGTCACCGTCGAGGCAGCCCAGGTGCAGTGGACCCTCCCCGCACACGTCGTCGACCGGCGAATTCGCGCCGTCACCCCCGCTCCGGGTGCGTGGACGATGATCGGCGACCTGCGCGTGAAGATCGGTCCCGTGACGGTGACCGACGAGACCCTCGAGCCCGGTGAGCTCGACATCCGCAAGGACGGCGTGCTCGTCGGTACCGCTACCACTGCCGTCCGGCTCGGGACGGTGCAACCGCCCGGGAAGAAGGCGATGGCAGCCACGGACTGGGCGCGCGGCGCCCGTCTCGACCCGAAGGTGCGTGCGCGATGAGCGAATCCGGCAGGCCCCCGCGGGGCAAGCGCAATCCCGGAGGACGGAACCCCGCAGGTCGCGGTGGACGGAACGGCGGAGGGAAGCCGAACCGCAATCCGGCGTCCGAACACGCCCGCCGACCGTCGAAGCCACCCGCCGACCCCGCACGCGTCGCCGCGCGGGACGTACTGCGCGCCGTGCGCGAACGGGACGCCTACGCCAATCTCGTTCTCCCGTCGCTGCTCCGGGAGCGGCATCTCGACGCGCGCGACGCTGCCCTGGCCACCGAGCTCACCTACGGCGCGGCCCGCGCCCGAGGCCTGCTGGACGCCGTGATCGCCGATGCCGCGAACCGTCCCGTCGACGAGATCGACGGCGCGTTGCTCGACGTACTGCGTCTGGGGGCCTACCAGTTGCTGCGCACGCGCGTCGCCCCGCACGCCGCCGTCGCCACGAGCGTCGACCTAGTCCGGGCCGAATTCGAATCGGGCCGAGCAGGTTTCGTCAACGCGGTGCTTCGTCGTGTGGGTGAGCGTTCGGAGGAGGAGTGGATCACGCTGCTCGCCCCCGATCCGGACCGCGACCCGGTGGGTCACCTGGCCTTCCGGTACGCCCACCCTCTGTGGATCGCGCAGGCGTTCGCCCACGCGCTCGGATCGGACGCCTCCGAACTCGCCGACGTCCTCGCCGCCGACGACGCGCGCCCGATCGTCCACCTCGTCGCTCGCCCGGGGGTCATCACCGCGGAGGAACTCGCGCTCGTCACCGGAGGTGAGATCGGACCGTGGTCGCCCTATGCGGTGCACCTCGAGCACGGTGATCCCGGCCGCCTCGAACCCGTCCGGGAGGGTATGGCCGCGGTCCAGGACGAAGGTAGTCAGCTCGTCGCACGTGCCCTCACCCTCGCGCCCCTCGTCGGCGAGGATCGGGGCCGCTGGCTCGATCTGTGCGCGGGACCGGGTGGAAAGGCGGCACTGCTCGGCGCCATCGCCGCGATCGACGGGTTCGCCGTGGACGCGGTCGAACCGGTCGAACATCGCGCGGAGCTGGTCCGCAAGACCGCCCGCGACCTGCCGGTGACCGTGCACGTCGCCGACGGTCGCGAGCCCGGACTCGAACCGGGCTACGACCGGATCCTCGTGGACGCGCCCTGCACGGGACTCGGCGCGTTGCGTCGGCGTCCCGAGGCGCGGTGGCGCAGGCAACCCGGCGACGTCGCCGAACTGGTGCGATTGCAGAAGGAACTGCTCGCATCGGCGATCGGGCTGCTGCGTCCCGGGGGTGTGGTGCTCTATTCGACGTGTTCGCCGCACGTCTCGGAGACGGTCGCCGTCGTGTCCGACGCGGTGCGCCGCCACGGTGTCGAACAGCTCGACACGCGCGAACTCGTCCCCGGCGTGCCGCAGATCGGGGAGGGGCCGGGAGTCCAGCTCTGGCCGCACCGTCACGGCACCGACGCCATGTTCATGGCTGCGCTGCGTAAACCCGAGCGCTGACCGTGCTGCGCTGATCGCGACGGCCGGACACGGATCGTCGTGTCCGGCGTCGGGAAGATGAAAGTCTTCTCATCCGGTCTTCACGATCGATTCACTCCGGTGCAGGATGCTGTTCCCCATGCCGGTGATGAAACGCATGCTCGTGATCGCAGCGCTGCTGCTGATCCCGGCGGCCCTCGCGTGGGGGAGCCAGGTCCTGACACGACCGGCGGGCTCGCCCGAGATCGGTGACGCATCGGTCACCGTCTCCGTCGTGCCGACCACGACCGAGTCCGCGGCGCCGTCCCCCGGGGTCGAAGCCTCCGAGGTACGACCCGAACCCGAGCCGGAGTCGGCGCCCGCACCGTCGGTCCCCGACACGCAGACACCCCCGCCCGCCGTGGTTCCGGCCCCGGTTCCCGATCCGGGTTGGTCCGACGTCGCACGCCAGCCCCTGCCGACCCCTCAGGTCGACTGGGACGACGACTGGGACGACGACGACTTGGGCGACGACGACTGGGACGACGACGGCGACAGCGGGGACGACGATGACGACTGAGTCGGGGAAACAGGCCGGCACGCAGCGCACCGGTCACCTCCGCATCCCTCACCCCGGTCGCGGATCCGCGCTCCCTGCCCGATGGCGCATCCTCAGCTGGATCCTGCTGACCACGGCCGTCGCGCTCGTCGCCGTCGTCGTCACCGCGCGAGTGCTGCTCCTCAACCACGTCGACCGCGACGCGAACGCCGACATCACCCAGGAGATCGACGAATTCCGGGCGTTCGCCGCCGAAGGCGTCGACCCCACCACGACGTTGCCGTTCACCTCCGTGGAGCGGATGCTCGAGGTCTATCTCAACCGCCAGCACACCTCGGAGGGCGAGGTGATCGTCGGCGTCGTCGACGGTTCGTTGCTCTTCGACCGCCGTATCGCGGTGGACCGGCCCGACCTGCCGGCGAACCTCACCGAGGACGGTGTGCTGTTCGAGCGCATCCTCAACGCCCCCACAGGCTCGGGCGTCCACGAGGTGGACGGTGGACAGATGCGCTGGGCCCGCGCCGACGTCACCTCCGGAGACGACCGGGGCGCGCTGATCGTCGCCGTGTTCACCGCCGAGCAACGCGCGAAGGTCGCCGACACCGCCCGCACCATCGGGCTGGTCGCGATCGGCGGCCTCGGTCTCACGGCGATCATCGGCTGGCTGGTCGCAGGGCAGATCCTCGCCCCGATCCGCCAGGTGCGCGAGGTGGCCGCCGCCATCGGCGAGAAGGATCTGACGAGTCGGGTGCCCGTGCACGGACGCGACGACATCGCCGCCCTGGCCCAGACTTTCAACTCGATGCTCGACCGCCTCGAACAGGCCTACACCACGCAGCAGCAGTTCGTCGACGACGCCGGCCACGAACTGCGGACACCGATCACCGTGATCCGCGGGCACCTCGAACTCATGGATCTCGGTCACGCCGACGACGCGACACGCGAGGAGACGATCCGGCTCGTCGAGGACGAACTCGACCGGATGGCGCGGATCGTCACCGACCTGCTCGTCCTCGCCAAGGCCGAACGCCCCGACTTCGTGCAGCGACGACCGGTCGACGTCACCGACCTCATGCTCGACGTCGAGGCCAAGGCGCAGATGCTCGGCACCCGCGACTGGCAGCTCATGGAGATCGCCGAGGGCACGGCCGACATCGACGCCCAACGCGTCACCCAGGCCGTGCTGCAGTACGCGACCAATGCCGTCACCCACACCCGACCCGGGGACGTCATCCAGCTCGGATCCGCCTTCGTCGAACACGACGGTATCGAGCACCTCCGGATCTGGGTCCGGGACACCGGACCCGGGGTCGCACCGGACGACGCGGCACGCATCTTCGAACGCTTCCGCCGCGGACGCACCGTCCCCGGCGACCGGCACGGACCCGCCGCCGAACGAGGCGGGGCGGGTCTCGGACTCGCCATCGTCCGCGCCATCGCCGACGCGCACCACGGCTCGGCCTGGGTCGAGAGCACGGTCGGACACGGCGCGACGTTCGGCATCGACCTCCCCGTACGAGACCCCGCAGGAACCACCGGCACGACCGACACGACCTGCACGGCCGGTTCGCCCGGTACAGCCGAGACTCGAAGGACCGCATCACAGTGAGCAGAATCCTCATCGCCGAAGACGACACCCGCATCACCGCCTTTCTCGAGAAGGGGCTGCGCGCAGCGGGATACACCACCACCGACGCCACCGACGGCGAGACCGCACTGATGCTCGCTCGCAGCGGTGCCTTCGACCTGGTGATCCTCGACATCGGGTTGCCCCGCATGGACGGCTTCACCGTCCTCGAGAGGCTGCGCGGTGAAGGTGTGCGAACCCCGGTGATCGTGCTGACCGCGCGGGACAGCGTCACCGATACCGTCGCGGGACTCGAAGGCGGTGCCAACGACTATGTGAGCAAACCGTTCCAGTTCGCCGAACTGCTCGCCCGCATCCGGTTGCGCATCGGCGACAGCAGCTCGGCGGCCGATCCGGCAGCGGTGATCCGCGACGGCGACATGGCTCTGGACCTGCGGGCTCGACGCGCCGAGATCGCCGGGGAGAGCGTCGATCTCACCAGCCGCGAATTCGCCCTGTTCGAAGTGTTCCTGCGTCACCGCGGGCAGGTGCTCTCCCGCGAACAGATCCTCGGGCACGTGTGGGGTTACGACTTCGATCCCGCGTCCAACGTCGTCGACGTCTACGTGCGCGCGCTGCGCAACAAGATCGGGGGAGACCGGGTCGAGACGATCCGCGGCGCGGGGTACCGGTTGCGATGACCTTCCACGCCACCGTTCCGCCGAGCGTCGTTGCGCCGCAGCCGCGCCCGCCGCGCAGACACGCGATCCCGGCGCCCGGCCGGATCGTCGCGGTCGGGATCCTCGCCGGCACCGTCGGTCTCCTCGTGTATCTCACGCGCACCGACCCAGACCTGACGACTCCGGCCGCCGTCACCATGATCGTGTTCGCCGTGGCCGTCTGGCTGTGGGTGTTCACGAAAATCGACGACACCTATGTGGCGCTCGGCGCTGCCGCGGCCCTCACGGTCGTCGGTGTCATCGACGCGGAGGCACTGTTCGCGACCCTCGGCGACGACGTCGTGTGGCTCCTGTTGTCCGCCTTCGTGATCGCCTCCGGTGTGGCGTCGTCGGGTCTGGCGACGCGCGGCGCGGCCTTCCTGGTGACGGGGGCGCGCAGCCCGCGGGCGCTCGTGCACCTGGTGACGGCGGCACTGATCGTCACCGCTTTCGCGGTGCCGTCGACCTCCGGTCGTGCCGCACTGGTGCTCCCGGTGTTCGTGGCGCTCGCGACGGTCCTCGCCGACCGGCCACGACTGGTGCGGGCACTCGCGTTGCTCTTCCCCACGGTGATCCTGCTGTCGGCGGTGGCGTCGCTGCTCGGCGCCGGTGCGCACCTGATCACCTCGCAGATCCTCGTCACCGCGACCGGCACCGGATTCGACTTCGCGACCTGGATGATCCTCGGCCTGCCGCTGGCGATCGTCTCGTCGCACGCCGCCGCCGAGCTGGTGCTGCTGCTGTTCACCTCCGCCGACGATCGGCGCGGACGCCTCACCGTCACCGCCGCCGACATCGGCGCGCAGACCGACACCCCGGTCTCCGGGCCGCTCTCCGTCGCCGAATCCCGCGCCGCCCTTCTGCTGGTCGTGGTGATGGTGCTGTGGTGCACCGAACCCGTCCACGGCATCCACCCGGCGGTGGTGGCACTGCTCGGTGCGCTCGTCGCGACCTCCCCGCGGTACGGTTCCGTGCGCCTCGCGCCCGCACTGAAGACCGTGCCGTGGCCCCTGCTGCTGTTCATGGCGGCGACGCTGTCGATCGGTACCGCGCTGACGACGAGCGGCGCGGCGGACTGGCTCGCATCGACGGCCTTCGGCCCACTCACCTCGCGCGGAGAGAGTGCCGGACCACTGTTCGTGATCGTCGTGGTCGTGATCTCCACCGCGGCCCACCTGGTCATCCAGTCGCGCTCGGCCCGCTCCGCCGTTCTCGTTCCCGTCGTGGTGGCACTCGCCCCGAGCGTCGGTGTCGATCCGCTCGCCGCGGCCTTTGTCTCGACGGCCGCCGCAGGCTTCTGCCACACCCTGCCGTCGTCGGCCAAGCCCGTGACGCTGTTCGCGGACGTGCCCGGCACCCCCACCTACTCGACCTCGGATCTGCTGCGCCTGGCGGCGTGGCTCGGTCCGCTCCTCGCCACGCTGGTCCTGCTGTTCGCGTGGTTCGTCTGGCCGCTGCTCGGCCTGTCGCTGTTCGTCTGATCCCTGTTCCGTCCCCAGTTGTCCCGTTCCACGATCGGAGTCGTCATGGCGTTGAAGGTTCCTCATCGCGTGCTCGTCGCGCCCAGCGGTTTCAAGGAGAGTCTCGACGCGCCAGGCGTCGCTGCCGCGATCGGTGCGGGAGTCCGCCGGGCGCTACCGTGCGCCGCCGTCGACCTCGTGCCCGTTCCCGACGGTGGGGAGGGCACCGCCGAGATCCTCGCCGAGGCCACCGGCGGCTCGCTCGTCCCGGTCACCGTGACCGGTCCCGTCGGCGAGCCGGTGCGGGCGAGCTGGGCGCGTCTCGGCGGTGCCACCCGCGGGACGGCGGTCGTCGAGATGGCCTCGGCTGCCGGCCTTCGGCTCGTGCCCGCCGATCGCCGTGATCCCGGTGCCACCACCACCCGCGGGGTCGGTGAACTCATTGCCGCGGCACTCGACGACGGCATCCGCCGCATCGTGATCGGCTGCGGCGACTCGGGCACCAGTGACGGCGGAGCCGGGGCCCTGCGAGCACTCGGCGCCCGGATCCTCGACGCCGACGGCGACGAACTACCCGACGGCGGACGGCACCTCGCGCGCGCCGCGCATCTCGATCTCGACGGTCTGCACCCGGCGCTCGCCGACACCGAGATCGTGCTGGCCTGCAACGTCCACAACGTCCTGTGCGGTCCGACCGGCGTCGCTCGGGTCTTCGGCCCGCAGAAGGGTGCGACACCCGCGCAGGTCGAGGAGCTGTCCGCTGCTCTGGAGCGCTGGGCGAAGGTGCTCGAGCGGGACGGGCGGGCACACGGGCTGGATGTGCGGTTCGGGGCGGGCACCGGCGCCTCCGGCGGCCTCGGTGCCGGTCTGGCCGCGGGCATCGGCGCCCGGATCGCCTCCCGGTTCGACGTGCTGCTCGATAGTGGCCTGTCTGGTATCGATCTCGACTCCCTGATCGCGCGTGCCGACCTGATCATCACCGCCGAGGGCAGCATCGACTTCCAGACCCCGCGCGGCAAGGTACCTGCGGAGGTCGCCCGCCGCGCCCAGCGTGCGGGCGTTCCGGTGCTCGCCATCGCCGGATCGCTCGGCGAGGGGGCGCGCGATGTCCACGACGTCGGGATCGGCGCGATCGCGTCGATCATCCCCGTCCCGATGCGCCTCGAGGACGCCGTCGCCAACGGTCACGACCTGCTCGTCGACGCCGCGGCGCGGTCCATGCGCCTGCTGATGCTCGGCTCCGCCGTGGCGAGTCGCAGCAAGGGCCGGGCGAAGAAGCGCAAGCACCGAGCGCCGGCGGCGTGACCAGAAGTTCCGCGCGCCGGCGGGTGGGTCCGAATAGGGTTCCGGTCATGCCCGAGATCGTCACCCTGACCATGAACCCGGCACTCGACGTCACGACCTTCACCGACGCGGTGGTGCCCACACGCAAGCTCCGCTGCGACGAGCCGTTCTACGACGCCGGCGGGGGAGGAGTGAACGTCGCGAAGGTCGCGCGCGTACTCGGTGCCTCGGCCGCCGCCGTCTATCCGGCCGGTGGTGCGCGGGGTGAACAGATGAGCGGTCTGCTCGACGACGACGATGTCGAGGAGCACATCGTCCCCATCGCCGGGTCCACCCGCGAGTGCTTCACGGCGATCGACCGCCGCAGCGGTCAGGAATACCGTTTCGTCACACCCGGTCCCGAGCTGACGGACGAGGAGCAGGAACGCTGCCTCGCAACACTCGAGAAGGTCGCCGAAGGCGCGAAGTACGTGGTGGCGAGCGGCAGCTTCCCGCCCGGTGTACCCGGCACCTTCGTCCGGCGCATCGCCGCGGCGGCGCACGAGGCCGGCGCGCGATTCGTCCTCGACTCGTCGGGCGATGCGCTGACCAGTATCGATTCGGGTGTCTACCTCGTCAAACCGAGCCTGGACGAGTTGTGCGAGTGGACCGGGCGGGAGTTGGCCACCGACGACGAGCAGATCACGGCCGCGCGCGAACTCGTCACCTCCGGTGTCACGGAGATCGTGGTCGTCTCGCTCGGCGCCGACGGGGCGATCATGGTGACCGCCGACGAGGCCGTGCGGGTGCCGGCCCTGGCGGCCAAGGTGCGCAGCGCCGTCGGAGCCGGCGACAGCATGGTCGCCGGACTCGTCGTCGGACTGCTGCAGGAACGATCGTTACGGGACGCGCTCGCCCTCGGGATCGCCTGCGGCACAGCGGCCCTGCTCACCGCCGGAAGCCACGTCTGCCGCCGCGAGGACATCGATCGTTTCGACGCCCTCGCCCGCGGGGTCTGACGACCCGCCGTTCACACCGCGCGGGACCGTGGATCCCGCAGGGTGTGAACGGCTTCGGTGAGTGTCGAGTGGATGTACCCGAGCTCCGGACTCGCAACGTCCGACCGGTCCGCCGACTCGTCCGTCGCTGCGTCGTCCGTCCACGCGGATGTGTCGGCGCCGGGATCGTGCCGCTGGATCCATCAGAGATTGCCGGACGGATCCGGGAACCGGGCGACGACATCGCCGAAGAAAGCCGTCGGCCGTGTGACGATCTCCGCGCCGTGCTGCGTGGCACGTTCGAGGACGGCGACGAGGAAGTCGACGAGTTCGGCTGCGCGGTCGGAGATCAGGAAGGTGTCGACGGTGTCCGATCCGTCCGGTCGGGGAGGGAGGGATTCGCGGTGATGGAGAGCGGTCACGATGATCCTTTCGATCGGGTGACTGCCACAGCCTTCCGGGCATAACGGCCACGTGATGGCACCAATGCGCCCGAGAGCGGACATTCCCGGCGGGTTCGGCTGCGGACCGCCGGTCCGACGCAGGTCCGACCCGGTGGAGGGCGCCGACTAGACTCGTCGGTTGTGGCCCACCCGATGATCGCTCCGTCCATCCTGTCCGCGGATTTCGCTCGTCTCGCCGACGAGGCGCAGGCCGTCGCCGGTGCCGACTGGCTCCACGTCGACGTCATGGACGCCCATTTCGTTCCGAACCTGACGCTCGGTCTCCCGGTCGTCGAGTCGCTGCTGAAGGCGACCGACATCCCGCTCGACTGTCACCTCATGATCGAGAATCCCGGCCGATGGGCACCGCCCTACGCCGAGGCCGGTGCCCACAACGTCACCTTCCACGCCGAGGCGACCGACGACCCGGTCGCCGTGGCCCGCGACATCCGCGCGGCCGGCGGCAAGGCCGGGCTGTCCGTCAAGCCCGGCACCCCCATCGAGCCCTATCTCGAGATCCTGAAGGAATTCGACACGTTGCTCGTGATGAGCGTCGAGCCGGGCTTCGGTGGTCAGTCCTTCATCCCGGACGTCCTCGACAAGGCCCGCCAGGTGCGCCGCCTCGTCGACTCGGGTGAACTGCGTCTGCTCGTCGAGATCGACGGCGGCATCAACACCGACACCATCGAAGCCGCCGCGGAAGCCGGTGTGGACTGCTTCGTTGCCGGGTCCGCCGTCTACGGCGCCGCCGATCCCGGTGAGGCGGTCCGCAAGCTGCGGGCGCAGGCCGGGGCCGCGTCCCCGCACCTGACGCTCGCGCCGTGACCGCACCCGAGGTCGCCGAAGCCCTCCAGTTCGCGCTCGATGCCTCGGAGGCCGTACGGGGTACGACCAGCCCCAACCCGCCTGTCGGCGCGGTGATCCTCGACGCGGACGGCGCGGTGGCAGGTGTCGGGGCCACCGCACCACCCGGAGGTCCGCACGCGGAGGTCCGGGCACTCGAGGCAGCGGGCGAACGCGCGCGCGGCGGCACCGCCGTCGTCACCCTCGAACCGTGCAACCACACCGGCCGCACCGGCCCGTGCGCGCAGGCCCTCATCGAGGCGGGGATCGCGACGGTGTACTACTCCGTCGCCGACCCGAATCCCGTCGCCGGGGGAGGCGCCGACACCCTCCGCGCCGCGGGCATCACCGTGCATCCCGGTCTCGGTGCCGAGGCCGTCGCCCGCGGCCCGCTGCGGGCATGGTTGCACCGGCAGCGCACCGGCCGGCCGCACGTGACGTGGAAGTACGCCGCGTCGATGGACGGTCGCAGCGCGGCGGCAGACGGCACGAGCAAGTGGATCTCCGGTCCCGAATCGCGTGCGCGCGTGCACGACCAGCGGAGCCGGCTCGACGCGATCATCGTCGGAACCGGCACCGTCCTCGCCGACGACCCGTGGCTGACCGCCCGTCTGCCCGACGGTGAACTCGCGCCGCACCAGCCGCTGCGGGTTGTCGTCGGTATGCGTGAGATTCCCACCTCTGCAAGGGTTCTCGACGACGCGGCGCCGACGCTGGTGCTGCGCACCCACGACATCGGGGAGGTGCTCGACGCGCTCGGCGATCGACCCGACGTGCTGCTCGAGGGCGGCCCCCGGCTCGCGGGCGCGTTCCTCGCAGCGGGCTGCGTCGACCGCATCCAGGCATATCTGGCGCCCGTCGTGCTCGGAGCCGGTGAGGCCGCCGTCGAGGACACCGGCGTGGGCACGATCTCCGACGCGCTACGGTTCCGCCGGGAACGGGTCGAGACCGTCGGCTCGGACATTCTGTTGACACTCGTCCCGGACCGGGACAACTGAATCGGACCCGGTCGCGGATCGGGAGCTAAGGAGCGGAACATGTTCACCGGCATCGTCGAGGAACTCGGTGAGATCGTCGCGAAGGAGGACCTCGCCGACGCGGCACGCTTCACCGTGCGCGGACCGCTGGTCACCTCCGACGCCAAGCACGGCGATTCGATCGCGGTCAACGGGGTGTGCCTGACGGTCGTCGACGTGCTCGACGGTGGGTCCTTCACCGCCGATGTGATGCAGGAGACGCTGAACCGGTCATCGCTCGGACAGCTCACCCTCGGCAGCTCCGTCAACCTCGAACGCGCCGCCGCACTGAACAGCCGCCTCGGCGGCCACCTCGTGCAGGGTCACGTCGACGCCACCGGCGCCGTCGTCTCCCGCACACCCTCGGAGAACTGGACGGTGGTGCGTATCTCGCTCCCGGCCGAAATCTCCCGCTACGTCGTCGAAAAGGGCTCGATCACCGTCGACGGTGTCTCGCTGACGGTCTCGGGTCTCGGAGGGGAACGCGGACAGGAGTGGTTCGAGATCTCGCTCATCCCGACCACCCTGTCGCTGACGACGCTCGGCACCGCCGAGCCGGGCACCCTCGTCAACCTCGAGGTCGACGTGATCGCCAAGTACGTGGAGCGCCTGCAGAACGCGCGCTGACGCGTCGTACTGTGGAGATCGACAGTGGACGCGGAGCACGAGTCGTCCGGATACGAGAGTTGGAGTCCAGGGAAGTGACGAGGTTCGACACCATCGAGCGCGCGGTCGCCGACATCGCCGCCGGTAAGGCGGTCGTCGTGGTCGACGACGAAGACCGTGAAAACGAGGGCGACCTCATCTTCGCCGCGGAGAAGGCAACGCCGGAACTCGTGGCGTTCATGGTCCGCTACACATCCGGGTACCTGTGCGTGCCCTTGGACGGCGAGGACTGCGACCGTCTCGGTCTGCCTCCCATGTACAGCGTCAACCAGGACAAGCACGGCACCGCCTACACGGTCACCGTCGACGCGAAGGAAGGCATCGGCACGGGTATCTCCGCGTCCGACCGCGCCGCCACCATGCGGCTGCTCGCCGACCCGAACTCCACCGCCCAGGACTTCACGCGTCCCGGTCACGTGGTGCCGCTGCGCGCCAAGGAGGGTGGCGTCCTGCGCCGGCCCGGACACACCGAAGCCGCCGTCGACCTCGCGCGCATGGCCGACCTGCGCCCGGCCGGCGTCATCTGCGAGATCGTCTCGCAGAAGGACGAAGGCGAGATGGCCCGAACCGACGAACTGCGCGTCTTCGCCGACGAGCACGAACTCGCCCTGATCTCGATCGCGGATCTCATCGCGTGGCGCCGCAAGCACGAGAAGCACGTCGTGCGCGTCGCCGAGGCCCGCATCCCCACCCGGCACGGCGACTTCACGGCCGTCGGCTACCAGAGCGTCTACGACGAGGTCGAACACGTCGCGCTCGTCCGCGGCGACATCGCCGGCCCGGACGGCGACGGCTCCGACGTGCTCGTGCGCGTGCACTCCGAATGCCTGACCGGCGACGTCTTCGGGTCGCTGCGCTGCGACTGCGGTCCGCAGCTCGACGCAGCCCTCGAGATGGTGGCCGAGGAAGGCCGCGGCGTCGTGCTCTACATGCGCGGCCACGAGGGACGCGGCATCGGCCTGATGCACAAGCTGCAGGCCTACCAGCTGCAGGACTCCGGTTCCGACACCGTCGACGCCAACCTGCAGCTCGGCCTTCCCGCCGACGCCCGCGACTACGGCATCGGCGCTCAGATCCTCGTCGACCTCGGTATCTCGTCGATGCGGCTGCTGACCAACAACCCGGCCAAGCGCGTCGGTCTCGACGGCTACGGCCTGCAGATCACCGAGCGTGTCCCGATGCCGTTGCGCGCGAACCGCGAGAACATCTCGTACCTGCGCACCAAGCGCGATCGTATGGGCCACGACCTGATCGGTCTCGACGAGTTCGACGAGGGAGACGCCTGATGAGCGGCGAAGGCCTGCCCGACCTGCAGCTCGCCGACGCCGCGGGGCTGAGCCTCGCGATCGTCGCCGGTCGCTGGCACACCGAGATCTCCGACGCCCTCATCGCCGGCGCACAGCGTGTCGCCGAGCAGGCGGGTATCACCGACGTCACCGTCGAGCGGGTCGCCGGAGCGATCGAACTTCCCGTCGTCGCGCAGCAGCTCGCCCGCACCCACGACGCAGTCGTCGCTCTCGGCGTGGTGATCCGCGGCGGCACGCCGCACTTCGAGTACGTGTGCGACGCCGTGACCTACGGTCTCACCCGGATCGCGCTCGACGAGGGCACCCCGGTGGGCAACGGTGTCCTCACCACCGACACCGAACAGCAGGCCCGCGACCGCGCCGGTCTGCCCGGCTCCGCGGAGGACAAGGGTGGCCAGGCCTGCGCGGCCGCGCTCGACACCGCCGTGACACTGCGGCGGCTGCGGAAGGCGGCGCGTTGACCCGCGACGAGACCGGCTGGGATCTCGAGGTACGCCCGGAGAAGATGCGGCGCTGGGTCGTCGTGGCGGCGGTCGTCGTCATGGCCGTCCACATCTTCGCGGCGCTCGTGCTGCGCGGGGGCGGCGACACCGGCGTGAACCTGCGGGTCGTCGACCAGATCGCGATCCTCGCCATCGGCGTCGTGCTCACCGGAGGCGTCCTGCTGTTCACCCGGCCGCGGCTGCGGGCGGGTGCGGACGGCGTCTCCGTCCGCAACGTGGTCGCCGAACGACACATCCCGTGGACCGACGTGCGCGGGCTGTTCTTCGACCACGGCGCCCCCTGGGCCCGCCTCGAGCTGCCGTTCGACGAGTACGTGCCCGTCGTTGCCATCCAGGCGCGCGACGGGGAACGCGCCGTGGACGCGCTCGAGCGTTTCCGCGAACTGGAGTCCCGCTACACCGGCGGCGCCGTCAGTGACGACAACGACCGCGGAGCCATCAGACGCAATGACGACGGCGGAGCCGTCAGACGCAATGACGACGGCGGAGCCGTCAGGGGCGACGACTAGCCTGGACCTGTGCCCGACCCCTCGACCTATCGCCCAGCCCCCGGTTCCATTCCCACGGAGCCGGGGGTCTACAAGTTCCGCGACCCGCACGGCCGGGTCGTCTACGTCGGCAAGGCGAAGAACCTCCGGTCCCGCCTGAACTCGTACTTCGCCGACATCGCCTCGCTGCATCCGCGCACCCGTCAGATGGTGACCACCGCGGGTCGGGTCGAGTGGACGGTGGTGCGCACCGAGGTCGAGGCACTCCAGCTCGAGTACAACTGGATCAAGGAGTTCGACCCCCGGTTCAACGTCCGCTACCGCGACGACAAGACGTACCCGATGCTCGCGGTCACGTTGAACGAGGAATATCCCCGCCTGTTCGTCTATCGCGGGCCGCGCCGCAAGGGCGTGCGCTATTTCGGCCCCTACTCGCACGCCTGGGCGATCCGCGAGACCCTCGACCTGTTGCTGCGAGTGTTCCCGTCGCGCACGTGCTCGGCCGGGGTCTTCAAGCGGCACGCGCAGATCGGCCGCCCGTGCCTGCTCGGCTACATCGACAAGTGCTCCGCGCCGTGCGTCGGACGCGTCTCCGCCGACGAACACCGCCGCATCGTCGAGGACTTCTGCGACTTCCTCGCCGGTCGCACCGACAAACTCGTCCGTGATGTCGAGAAGCGGATGCAGGCCGCCGCGGAGGAGCTCGACTTCGAGACCGCAGCCCGACTGCGCGACGATCTCGGGGCGCTGCGCAAGGCCCTCGAGAAGCAGGCCGTCGTGCTCGGCGACGGCACCGACGCCGACCTCGTGGCGTTCGCCGGCGACGACCTCGAGGTGGCCGTCCAAGTCTTCCACGTGCGCGGCGGTCGCGTGCGCGGTCAACGCGGCTGGGTCGTCGAGAAGTCCGGCGACGTGCTCGACCGTCCCGAGGACCGCGACGTCGAAGGCGTCGAGGCCGCCGAGGGGACCGACGACGTCGAAGAACTCTCCCTGCTCGTCGAACAGTTCCTCACCCAGTTCTACGGCGAGGAGGCCGCACTCGGCACCGATGACGCGGACGCCACCAGCGCCGTGCCGCGCGAGGTGCTCGTCCCCGCCCTGCCGCCCGACCCGGACGAGATGAGCCGCTGGCTCGGGCGTCTGCGCGGCGGTCCCGTGCGTCTGCGCATCCCGCAGCGCGGCGACAAGAAGGCACTGGCCGACACGGTCGAGCGCAACGCCAAGGAAGCGCTCGCCCAGCACAAGCTGCGGCGCGCGGGCGACTTCAATGCCCGATCGGCGGCGTTGCAGGGCATCCAGGACGCCCTCGACCTCGATTCGGCGCCGCTGCGCATCGAATGCGTCGACATCAGTCACGTGCAGGGCACCGACGTCGTCGCATCGCTGGTCGTCTTCGAGGACGGACTGCCCCGCAAGTCCGACTACCGGCACTACGCCATCAAGCACGCCGCGGGTGACGGGCACTCCGACGACGTCGCTTCGATCGCCGAGGTCACCCGCCGGCGTTTCCTCCGCCACAACCGCGACCTGGCCCGACAGGCCGATCCGGACGGCTCCGCTCCGGAGGGAGGCGACGGCGGGGACCTCGCGCCCGAGGCGGCACTGGACCCGGCGACGGGCCGTCCGCGCCGGTTCGCCTACCCGCCGAACCTGTTCGTCGTCGACGGTGGTGCGCCGCAGGTCGCGGCCGCGGCCGAGGTCCTCGACGAACTCGGCATCACGGATGTTGCGGTCGTCGGGCTCGCGAAGCGTCTCGAGGAGGTGTGGGTGCCGGGGGAGGAGGATCCGGTGATCCTGCCGCGCACGAGTGAGTCGCTGTTCCTGCTGCAACGCATCCGCGACGAGGCGCACCGTTTCGCGATCACCTACCACCGCAGCAAGCGGTCCAAACGCATGACCGCCTCCGCTCTCGACGGGGTCCGTGGTCTCGGCGACACCCGGCGCAAGGCACTCGTCACCCACTTCGGGTCGGTCGCGCGGCTACGCGAGGCGAGCGTCGAGGAGATCACCGCGGTGCCCGGGATCGGGCAAGCCACGGCGAAGGCCGTCCTCGAGGCGCTGCGGGGCGACGCACCGGCTCCGGCCGAGTCGCCGCAGGACACCGACGCCCCGACCGTCGCGGACGCGAGTGATCCGGCTGCGGCACCTGCGGGCGACCCGACTGCCGCGGATGCGGGCGACACGCCGGTAGGCGATGATGGCTCAGTCGGCGTGTCGGGAGTACGAGCGGAGTCGGAACAGTGACCGAAGTGGGTCGGATCCCGGGGATGGCGGACGGTTCGGAACAGGGTGTCGACGGAGAACGGCCGGCGCAGGCCGAGGTCATCGTCGTCACCGGCCTGTCCGGAGCCGGACTGAGTACGGCGGCGACCGCCCTCGAGGATCTCGGGTGGTACGTCGCGGAGAACCTCCCGCCCCAGTTGGTGCTGTCGATGATCGATCTCGCGGTGCAGGCCGAACCTCCGCTGCAACGCCTCGCCGTGGTGATGGACGTGCGCAGCCGGTTGTTCACCGGCGACCTCGAACGCGTGGTCGCCGATCTGGCGGCCCGCCCGGTCAACACCCGGGTGCTCTTCCTCGAAGCCGCCGACTCGGTGCTCGTCCGGCGGTTCGAGCAGGTGCGCCGCAGCCATCCGCTGCAGTCCGACACGGCCGACCGCACGCTCACCGACGGCATCGCCGTCGAACGCGAGCAGCTCGCTCCCGTCAAGGCCGCGGCCGACCTCGTCATCGACACGTCCGCGCTGTCCGGGCCCGATCTGCGTCGCAAGATCGATGCGGCCTTCGGCGACGCCGCATCCGACACCATCCGGGTGACCGTGGAGTCGTTCGGCTTCAAGTACGGCCTGCCCATGGACTCCGACGTCGTGTGCGACGTGCGGTTCCTGCCGAACCCCCACTGGATCGCCGAACTGCGTCCGCACACCGGGCAGGACGCGGCGGTGAGCGACTATGTACTCTCCCGCGACGGTGCCGAGGACTATCTCGCCACCTATCACCGGCTGCTCGATCTGACGACCGCCGGTTACCGTCGGGAGGGGAAGCGCTACATGACGATTGCAGTGGGCTGCACCGGAGGGAAACACCGGAGCGTGGCGATGGCCGAGGCCCTCGCCGCACGCCTCGAGCAGGCACCGGATCTGACGGTGAACGTGGTGCACCGGGATCTGGGGCGCGAGTGAACGCCGAGACTCCGAACTCCGACAGCGCTCCGAACTCCGACAGCGCTCCGAACCCCGACAGCGCTCCGAACCCCGGGGCAGCGCCCGGACCTGCGATCACCGCTCTCGGCGGCGGACACGGTCTGTACGCGACGCTCAGTGCCGTCCGGCGCCTCACCGACCGGGTCACCGCCGTCGTGACCGTCGCCGACGACGGAGGTTCCTCGGGACGGCTGCGCGCCGAACTCGGCGTCGTCCCACCCGGCGACCTGCGCATGGCCCTCGCCGCACTCGCCGGCCGCGACGACGAGGTCCGGGTGTGGACCGAGACCGTCCAACACCGCTTCGGCGGCACAGGTGCACTCGCCGGGCACTCCGTCGGCAACCTGATCCTCGCCGGGCTCGCCGAGGTGGCGGGCGACACCGTCACTGCTCTCGACATGCTCGCTCGCGTCCTCGACGTACGCGGTCGGGTACTGCCCATGTCGCCGATCCCCCTCGACATCGAAGCCGACGTCTCGGGACTCGAATCCGACCCGCGGGTGAGCCGCTGCATCCGGGGACAGGTCGCGGTGGCGACCACCCCGGGCAAGGTGCGCCGGGTCCGCCTGATCCCCGCCGATCCGCCGGCCTGTCCGCCGGCGCTCGACGCGGTGTGCGAGGCCGATCTCGTGGTGCTCGGCCCGGGATCCTGGTTCTCGAGCGTCATCCCGCACGTGCTCGTCCCGGACCTGCACGAGGCGCTGGTCCACACGACGGCGCTCAAGGTCCTCGTGCTCAACCTCGCGGCGGAACCGGGGGAGACGGCAGGCTTCTCCGCGGAACGTCACCTGCACGTTCTCGCCCAGCACGCCCCCGATTTCCGTGTCGACCACGTCGTCGTGGATGCTGCCTCGGTACCGGAAGGACGCGAGCGCGAGCACCTGAGCCGGTCCGCGGCCCGATTCGGAGCGGACGTCTCGTTCGTCGACGTCGCCGAGACCGGTACGCATCGACACGACCCCGCCAAGTTGGCGGGGGCACTGGAAACATGTCTGTCCTCGCGCGGTGGAGTCCGTGCCGCGCGCGGGGGCGGGAGGGAGAGCGTCTCGTGGCAATGACAGCGGAGGTCAAGGACGAGCTGAGCAGGTTGTCGGTCACCAGGATCAGCAACCGCAAGGCCGAGGTGTCCGCCCTCCTGCGCTTCGCCGGGGGATTGCACATCGTCGCCGGACGAGTGGTCGTCGAGGCCGAGGTCGACCTCGGATCGATCGCACGTCGCCTCCGCCGCGAGATCTTCGAGCTCTACAGCTATCCCGCCGAGATCCAGGTGCTCGGCGCGGGTGGGCTGCGCAAGAGCTCCCGGTACATCGTCCGCGTCGGCAAGGACGGTGAGGCGCTGGCCCGCCGCACCGGCCTGCTCGACGGTCGCGGACGACCCGTGCGCGGACTGCCCGCGCAGGTGGTCGGCGGCAGTGTCTCCGACTCCGCTGCGGCGTGGCGCGGGGCGTTCCTCGCCCATGGTTCGCTCACCGAACCGGGCCGTTCCTCGGCGCTCGAGGTGAGCTGCCCCGGCCCGGAGGCCGCCCTCGCGCTCGTCGGTGCCGCCCGCCGGCTCGGCGTCACCGCCAAGGCGCGTGAGGTGCGCGGCGCCGACCGCGTGGTGATCCGCGACGGCGAGGCCATCGGCGCGCTGCTCACCCACATGGGCGCGCAGGACACCCGGCTGGTCTGGGAGGAGCGCCGCATGCGCCGAGAGGTGCGGGCGACCGCGAACCGTCTCGCCAACTTCGACGACGCCAATCTGCGCCGGTCCGCACGCGCCGCCGTGGCAGCGGCTGCGCGGGTCGAGCGGGCGCTGGCGATCCTGGGCCCCGACGTGCCCGACCACCTCGCCGCCGCCGGCGCGCTGCGCGTGCAGCACCGACAGGCGTCGCTCGAGGAGCTCGGCCAGCTCGCCGATCCGCCCATGACCAAGGACGCCGTCGCAGGACGGATCCGCCGCCTGCTGTCGATGGCGGATCGTCGCGCGAAGGAACTCGGGATCCCCGATACGGAATCGGCCGTCACCGCTGAGTTGCTGGACGAGGCATAGCGGGGCAGGCTTGCAAGGGAGTTCGCGCCACGACCGGGCGGCTCCCCACAGTACGACCGAACCCCACTAGGGTGAAGGGCACACGAGCACGACCATCGGAATACTGGACAAAGGAGCTTCATTGTGACTGTCCGCGTAGGCGTGAACGGATTCGGACGCATCGGGCGCAACTTCTTCCGGGCGGTCGAGGCGCAGAAGGCACTCGGCACCACCGACATCGAGATCGTTGCCGTCAACGACCTCACCGACAACGACACCCTCGCGACGCTCCTGAAGTACGACTCGATCCTGGGGCGCCTCGACAAGGACGTGCATGTCGAGGGCGACGACATCGTCGTCGGCGACCGGAAGATCAAGGCCCTCTCGATCAAGGAAGGCCCCTCCGCTCTTCCGTGGAGCGACCTCGGTGTCGACGTCGTCGTCGAGTCCACCGGCATCTTCACCAACGCCGCGAAGGCGAAGGGGCACATCGATGCCGGCGCCAAGAAGGTCATCATCTCGGCGCCCGCCACCGACGAGGACATCACCATCGTCATGGGCGTCAACCACGACAAGTACGACGGCACGCAGAACATCATCTCCAACGCCTCGTGCACCACGAACTGCCTCGGCCCCCTCGCCAAGGTGCTGAACGACGAGTTCGGCATCGAGAAGGGCCTGATGACCACGATCCACGCATACACCCAGGACCAGAACCTGCAGGATGGACCGCACAAGGATCTGCGTCGCGCCCGGGCCGCTGCCCTGAACATCGTCCCCACCGGCACAGGCGCCGCCAAGGCCATCGGCCTCGTGCTCCCCGAGCTGCGCGGCAAGCTCGACGGCTACGCGCTGCGCGTCCCGGTCCCGACCGGCTCGGTCACCGACCTCACCGCGACCCTCACCAAGAAGGCCACCGCCGACGAGGTCAACGCCGCACTGAAGGCTGCTGCGGAGGGTCCGCTGAAGGGCATCCTGAAGTACAACACCGATCCGATCGTCTCCTCGGACATCGTCACCGACCCGCACTCGTCGATCTTCGACGCGCCTCTGACCAAGGTCATCGACGAGCAGGTCAAGGTCGTCTCGTGGTACGACAACGAGTGGGGCTACTCGAATCGTCTTGCCGACCTCGTCGGTCTCGTCGGCAAGTCTCTCTGAAACTCGTAGAACAGGACATTTGAACAGTGGCAGTTCAGACCCTCGAGGATCTGCTCGACGCAGGTGTGGAGGGTCGGGGCGTACTCGTGCGCTCCGACCTCAACGTCCCGCTCGACGGCGACACGATCACCGACGCCGGCCGCATCCTCGCGTCCGCGCCCACCATCCGCACGCTCGCGGAGGCCGGGGCGAAGGTCGTCGTGACCGCGCACCTCGGCCGCCCCAAGGGTGAGCCGGATCCGAAGTACTCGCTCGCGCCCGTCGCGGCGAAGCTCGGTGAGGTGCTCGGCCGCAACGTCCAGCTCGCCTCCGACGTCGTCGGCCAGGATGCGCTGGCGCGTTCCGAAGGGCTGACCGACGGCGACATCCTCCTGCTCGAGAACGTCCGCTTCGACGCTCGCGAGACCAGCAAGGACGATGCCGAGCGGCTCGCCTTCGCCCGTGAGCTCGTCGAGCTCGTCGGCGACGACGGCGCATTCGTCTCCGACGGCTTCGGTGTCGTGCACCGCAAGCAGGCGTCGGTCTACGACGTCGCGACGCTGCTCCCGCACTACGCGGGTGGTCTCGTCGCGGCCGAGGTCGACGTACTCGCCAAGCTCACCACCGACACCGAGCGTCCGTACGCCGTGGTGCTCGGCGGCTCGAAGGTCTCCGACAAGCTCGGGGTCATCGAAGCGCTCGCACCCAAGGTCGACACGCTCGTCATCGGTGGCGGCATGTGCTTCACCTTCCTTGCGGCACAGGGCTACTCGGTCGGCACGTCGCTGCTCGAGGAGTCGATGATCGACACCTGCAAGCAGCTGCTCGAACGCTTCGGCGACGTCATCCACATCCCGCAGGACGTGGTGGTGGCCGACAAGTTCGCGGCCGACGCACAGTCGCAGACCGTCGCGGCCGACTCCATCCCCGACGGATGGATGGGCCTCGACATCGGACCGGAATCCGTGCAGCGCTTCGCCTCGCTCCTCGGCTCGGCGAAGACGGTGTTCTGGAACGGCCCGATGGGCGTGTTCGAGTTCGAGAACTTCGCGGCCGGCACGAAGGGTGTCGCGGAAGCGATCATCGAGGCCACCGGCAAGGGCGCGTTCAGCGTCGTCGGCGGCGGCGACTCCGCTGCGGCCGTGCGGTCGCTCGGGCTCGGTGAGGACCGTTTCTCGCACATCTCCACCGGTGGTGGCGCCTCCCTCGAGTACCTCGAGGGCAAGGAACTGCCCGGCATCGCAGTTCTGGAGGGCTGACGGTCATGGCACGGACACCGCTCATCGCGGGCAACTGGAAGATGAACCTCAACCACCTCGAGGCCATCGCCCTGGTGCAGAAGATCGCGTTCACCCTTCCCGAGAAGTACCTCGAGAAGGTCGACGTGACGGTCATCCCGCCGTTCACCGACATCCGCTCGGTGCAGACCCTCGTCGAGGGCGACAAGCTCGGCATCACCTACGGAGCCCAGGACATCTCGGTCCACGACTCCGGCGCCTACACCGGTGAGATCTCCGGTGCGATGCTCGCGAAGCTCGGCTGCACCTACGTGGTCGTCGGGCACTCCGAGCGTCGCACCCTGCACGGCGAGACCGACGAGATCGTCCGCGACAAGACCAAGGCCGCTCTGCGGCACGGTCTCACTCCGATCGTGTGCATCGGCGAAGGACTCGACGTCCGCGAAGCCGGCAGCCACGTCGAGTACAACGTCGAGCAGTTGAAGAACTCGCTCGCCGGCCTGTCCGCCGACGAGATCGCGAAGATCGTCGTCGCGTACGAGCCGGTCTGGGCCATCGGCACGGGCAAGGTCGCCTCGGCGGCCGACGCACAGGAGGTGTGCGCCGCGGTGCGCAACACCCTCGCCGAACTGGCCTCGCCCGAGGTCGCGGCATCGGTCCGCGTCCTGTACGGCGGGTCGGTCAACGCCAAGAACGTCGGTGAGCTCATCGCTCAGACCGACATCGACGGCGGCCTCGTGGGAGGCGCCTCCCTCAAGGCCGACGAATTCGCTCAGCTGTCGGCGATCGCCGCAGGCGGCCCGCTCCTCTAGAGCGACCGGCATCAGGTGGGGTGCAGGATCGACGAGATCCTGCACCCCACCCGCGTTTCGCCTCAGCGCAGTGTTGCCGTCTCGACCCGCGTAGCCACGACGACCGTCCCCGGCACACCCGCAGCATCCCCATATGGCGAGCGGGTAAGCTGACGCCGACGTCGCCCACCATCCGAAGGACATCGAACACCGACATGGAACTGTTCCTGGACATCCTCCTGATCGTCACGAGCCTGTTGCTCATCCTGCTGGTGCTGCTGCACCGCGGTAAGGGCGGTGGTCTGTCCAGCCTGTTCGGTGGTGGAGTCCAGTCCAATCTCTCGGGCTCGACGGTGGCGGAGAAGAACCTCGACCGTCTCACCGTCTTCACCGGCATCATCTGGGTGATCTCGATCCTCGGCATCGGACTGCAGATCAAGTTCAGCTGATCCCGCACATGCACGGCCGCTGTCGCGGTCGCGCCCCGGCCGCCGGGCACAGATACTGGCCGTATGACGGACACTGTGCCTGCCTCTGCGACCGAACCCCTCCGCGAGGACATCCGCCTGCTCGGTGGCATCCTCGGCAACGTCATCCGTGAGCAGGCGGGACCCGAGACCTTCGACCTGGTCGAATCGGCCCGGGTGGAGAGCTTCCGGATCCGGCGCTCCGAGATCGACCGCACCGAACTCGCCGAACGCTTCGCCGACGTCGCCACCGACGACCTGATTCCCGTCGCCCGGGCGTTCAGCCATTTCGGTCTGCTCGCCAATCTCGCCGAGGATCTGCACCGCGAACGACGTCGAGCCCTGCACGTGCGCGCAGGCGACCGACCGCAGGACAGCAGCCTCGCCGCCACCTATGCCAAACTCGACGCCGCCGGCCCGGGCCTCGACGCCGACACCGTGACCGACGCGCTCGCATCCGCTCTCGTCGCCCCCGTCATCACCGCTCATCCCACCGAGACCCGCCGACGCACCGTCTTCGACGTCCAGACCGCCGTCACCGAGCTCATGCGGCGCCGGGAGAGGACCGACGAATCCGCCGCGATCGAGGAAATCGACCGCGCCCTGTACCGGCACATCCTGACCCTCTGGGACACCGCGCTCATCCGGCTCGCGCGCCTGAGGATCATCGACGAGGTCGACAACGGTCTGCGCTACTACGACCTCGCACTGTTCGACGTCGTTCCTGCCCTCAACGCCGAAGTGCGACGCGAACTCCGGCGACGCTGGCCGGACGCGGCGGTGCTGACCGAACCGCTGGTCCGTCCCGGAACGTGGATCGGCGGCGACCGCGACGGCAACCCCAACGTCGACGGCGAGGTCGTCACCACCGCCGCGAATCGCGCCTGTGAGACCGCGCTGCGACATCACCTCACCGAACTGGCCGCGCTCGAACGCGAACTGTCCATGTCCGAACGCACCGCGACCATCAGCAGCGCCCTGAAGAAGCTCGCCGACGACTCGGGCGACGACAATCCCGCCCACAGCGACGAGCCGTACCGACGCGCCGTGCACGGTATCCGCGCTCGCCTCACCGCGACCGCGGACAGGCTGCTGCCCGGCGTGGATCTGCCCCACACGGTGCGTATCCCGTGCGAGCCCTATGCCACTCCGGCCCGCCTGCACACCGACCTGAACATCGTCGACGCCTCGCTGCGTGCCGGTGGCGCGGCCGTGATCGCCGACGATCGACTCGCGCACCTGCGCAGCGCCGTCGAGGTCTTCGGCTTCCACCTCGCGCCGCTCGACCTGCGTCAGAATTCCGAGGTCCACGAGAACGTCGTCGCCGAACTGCTCTCCTGGGCGGGGGTGACCGACCGCTACCGCGACCTGCCGGAGGACGACAAGGTCGCGCTGCTCACCGCGGAGTTGCGGATCCGCCGTCCGCTCACCGCTCCCGACGCCCACCTGTCGGACGAGACGGCCAAGGAACTCGGCATCCTGCGCGCCGCCGCCGACGTGGTCCGTCGCATCGGACCGGCCGCCATCGAGCATTACATCATCAGCATGTGCACCTCGGTGTCCGACCTGCTCGAGGTCGAGGTCCTGCTCAAGGAGGTCGGGCTGCTCGACCTCGACCGCGGTTATCCGCGCAGCACGGTGCAGGTCATCCCGTTGTTCGAGACGATCGACGACCTGCGCGGTGGTGCCGCCACGTTGACCGCCGCCCTCGCCGTGCCCGAGTTCCGCAGCCTCGTCGACGGACACGACGGACTGCAGGAGATCATGCTGGGCTACTCCGATTCCAACAAGGACGGCGGCTATCTCACCGCCAACTGGGCGCTCTACCGCGCGGAACTCGACCTCGTCGACGCTGCGCGCACCGCCGGGATCCGGCTGCGCCTGTTCCACGGTCGCGGCGGCACCGTCGGACGTGGTGGCGGACCGAGCTACGACGCCATCCTCGCCCAGCCGCCCGGCGCGGTCCAGGGCTCGTTGCGTCTGACCGAGCAAGGCGAGGTCATCGCCGCGAAGTACCGCGAACCGGTGCTCGCCCGCCGCAACCTCGAGGCGCTCGTCTCGGCGACCCTCGAGTCGAGCCTGCTCGATGTCGAAGGCCTCGGGAAGGACGCACCGGAGGCCTACCGGATCCTCGACGAACTCGCCGACCTCGCTCGCGCCGCCTACAGCCGACTCGTGCACGAGACACCGGGTTTCGTCGAGTACTTCACCACCGCGACGCCGGTCTCGGAGATCGGTGCCCTCAACATCGGCAGTCGTCCCGCATCCCGCAAGCAGACGAAGGCGATCAGCGACCTGCGGGCCATCCCGTGGGTGCTCTCGTGGACCCAGAGTCGCGTGATGCTCCCCGGCTGGTACGGCACGGGAACGGCTGTGCAGGACTGGGTCGCCGGTGATCCGGACCGGTTGGCGACCCTGCAGGATCTCTACCGTCGCTGGCCGTTCTTCCGTTCGGTGCTGTCGAACATGGCGCAGGTGCTCGCCAAGTCCGATCTCGGCCTGGCCGCCCGGTACTCCGAACTCGTCGAGGACACCGAACTGCGCGAGCGGGTGTTCGGCAGCATCGTCGACGAGCACGCCCGCACGGTCGACGCCTACCGGCAGATCACAGGATACGACTCGCTCGTCGCGGACAATCCGGCGCTCGAGCGGTCGCTGCACAACCGCTTCCCGTATCTCGAACCGCTCAACCACCTCCAGGTCGAGTTGCTGCGCCGGTTCCGTGCCGGTGAGGACACCGACCGGGTCCGGCGCGGTATCCAGATCACGATGAACGGTCTCGCCACGGCATTGCGCAACAGCGGCTAGAAAATTTTCTCGTCGGGTTGTCGATACGGCAGGTGCCCGTTCGTCGTGATGGTGTAGGACGAACACCACACAGACGGGAGCGACCGCCATGAAGTACATGCTGCTGATCTACGCATCCACGACCGACGAGCCCACCTGCACCATCGAGGACTGGCAGGACTACGAGAAGGCGATGCGCGATGCGGGTGTCCTCGTGTCCGGGCACGCCCTGCAGGATCTCGTCACCGCGACGACCGTGCAGGTCGGCGCGGACGGACGACGCACGGTGACCGACGGGCCGTTCGGCGAGAGCCGTGAGGTTCTCGGCGGATACGACGTCATCGACGTCGGCAGCCTCGACGAGGCACTCGACTGGGCGGCGCGTTGCCCCGGATCGCGGGACGGCGGCACGGTCGTCGTGCGACCGATCGCCGACTTCGGAGACTGAGCGATGGGGGAGCCGGCCGCGACCGTCGAGTCGGTGTTCCGCGAGGAACACGGCCGGCTCCTCGCCGCGCTCGTCCATCGATTCGGCGACCTCGACCTTGCCGAGGAGGTCGCATCGGACGCGCTCGAGGCGGCGCTCGTGCACTGGCCGGTCGACGGTGTGCCCGAGCGTCCGGGCGCCTGGCTGCTCACCACGGCCAGGCGCCGAGCGCTGGACCGGGTGCGCCGCGACCGCGTGTACGCGACGCGACTGGCGGAGCTCGCCGTCGACACCGAACGTCGCGCGTCGTACGAACCACCCGAGGCCGGGGAACTGCCGGACGACCGCCTCGAACTGTTCTTCACGTGCGCCCACCCCGCCCTCGCGGCGGACGACCGCGTAGCGCTGATCCTGCGCTGCCTCGGCGGCCTCACGACGAACGAGGTCGCGCGGGCCTTCCTCGTCCCGTCGCCGACGATGGCCCAGCGGATCGTGCGGGCCAAGAAGAAGATCCGCGGTGCCCGCATCCCGTTCCGGGTGCCCGGACCGGACGAACTGCCGGAGCGCCTGCCGGTGGTGCTCGCGGCGCTGTACTCGATCTTCACCGAGGGCTACGCCGCGAGCAGCGGCGAGCATCTGCAACGCCCCGACCTCGCGGAGGAGGCAATCCGCCTCACGCGCATCCTGCACCGTCTGATGCCGGCGGAACGGGAGGTGAGCGGGTTGCTCGCGCTGATGCTGCTCGTCCACGCCCGCCGAGACGCGCGCACCGATCCATCCGGCGCCGTGATGCTGCTCGACGCGCAGGACCGCGCCCGATGGGACCGCGCGATGATCGAGGAGGGCAGCACACTGGTGGTCGCCGCGCTCACCGGAGGACCACCCGGCCCGTACGGGGTACAGGCCGCGATAGCCGCGTTGCACGACGAGGCAAGCGACGTCGACAGCACCGACTGGCCGCAGATCGTCGCCCTCTACGACGTACTGACCGCCCTGAGCCCGTCACCGATCGTCGCACTGAACCGCGCCGTGGCGGTGGCAATGCGCGACGGGTCTGCGGCCGGACTCGAACTCCTCGACGGACTCGCCGAGGAGCCGAGTCTGCGCGACTACGGGCCGTACGTGGTGGCGCGAGCCGAGTTGCTGGGCCGGGTCGGCCGGAAAGGCGAAGCGGCCGAAGCGTATCGGCGGGCGCTCGAGCTCGCCGGTACCGAACCCGAGCGGCGCCACCTCAGGGCGAGGTCGGCGGAGTTGTCGCGTTCGCGGGAGTTGTGACCGATCCCGGTGCGCCGAGACCTCCGATCGGGGCGGAGCGGCGCGGTCCGGCGGTTCGTATAGCCGGGTACCTCGAGGTCGTAGCGCTTCGGCGTGTACCACTCCGGATCGACCCAATGCGGATTCCGTAGCCGGGTCGCCAGACCGTCCTCCCGGAGCTTGACGCTCTCGTGGATCTTCAGTCCTTCGGGAGATCGTGCCCCGAGAATCTCACGAGTTCCTCGCCCGATGAGCCACCAGATGCGGCTCATCCGGGTCGGCGTCGCCGTCGCGCTCGTCTGTTCCGGTCTCGGAAGCTGCCGCAGGCTCACCGTTCGGCGCAGGAGCACGCCGTGGTCGAGGGCGCCCTCGAGGACCCAGCGGAGCGAGATGTCCGCGAGTCGGCAGTCCTCGAATCCACCGCCGACGTCGGAGTGGACGCCCGTGAACCAGACCTCCTCGATCCGGTCGTTGGCGACCTCGTCCACCTTGTACGGCCTGCGGTACTCGTCGATGGAGATCGCGTGCCGGCCGGCTTCCACGTTCGGCAACTCCGCCGTCTTCTCGAAGTGGTGGTCCTTCTCGAAGATCCCGGGTGCGCTGACGCTGTCCCAGATCCCGAGGTAGTGCACGGGGACGGAGAACGTCCCGTTCGACGCGCGGCACACGGTCGTCGCGAACTGTTCGGCGCACGCGAAGTCGTCGGAGCCCCAGGACCTGCGACGGGCATACGCGGCGATCGCGTACTGCACGAGATTCTCGGACGACGCTCGTGGAAGTCCGACGAGATGCAACATCGCTGCGAAGGCACGTGCTGTGTGGGCACCCCGGCTGAACCCGAAGAGATAGATCCGATCGCCGGGTTCCCACTGCTTCATCAGGAACGTGTAGGCCTCTGCGAGGTTCGTCTTGATACCGACACCGAACGCGAGGCCGAGCGTGCGAGAGATCCTCTGTCCCACACGCGTCGAGGCCCCGGCGGAGGAGAAGGTACCGACGCCGGGGTCGTAGTAGGTGACCTGTTCGCCTGTCGTGTTCTCGAGCGCACGGAACAGGCGGACGACGTTGGTGTTCCCCTTCGCCCGAATTTCGTTTCCCGTGCCGTCGAAGCACAGGACGATGTTCTTCGACCCCTTCCTCCTGACGACCTGCTGCGCGATCTCTGTCGGTGGTGTGTTCGTTCCGGGCTGCGGCATCTTAGTGCTCCCTGAATGCGACCGGCTGGTGGATTCGACGCTAGGAGGCGACTCGGGAGGTCTCACGGGTAGTGCGCTACTCGAATCCGATGGTGCTCGTCGGGCGGATCACTGCAGCGAAAGGCGCCGGTCAGCGGTATTCGTCGACCAGGTCGAGGTAGTCGTCCCACGACGGCGGGCGGGTGCCGGCCAGTGCTGCGTCGAGGCGGTCGAGGTAGTACTGCCACCCCGGCCCGATCTCTCCGGCCTCCGAGCGCGGGACGTGCCGGTGTGTGAACTCGAGGGTGGTGACCTTCCCGACTTGGCGCAGCACCACCTCGAGCTGCCACCCGTCCACGTCGACGGCGAATCCCTCCGGGGGAGAACACCGGAGGATGTCGACGTAGGTGGTGGCCGAGTCGTGGTCGTCCGTCATGGTCAGGAGCACACGGCCCGTGGCGGGGTCGCCGGTGTACGTGCCGTACCAACGACCCAGCTTCTCCGAGTCGGTGAGTGCCGCCCAGACCTCACCGATCGGGAGCAGGAAGTTGCGGTGGTAGATCAGCCGCACCAGCGACGAGTCGCTCGGGCAATCACGCTCCGGGCTCACTTCGCCTGTGATCGTCCTCGGCGTGTTCATCACGGCTCCTCTCGATGGGCGCTCGCCTTATCGGAATTGTCGTGCATCCGGCTGCCTCCGCGGTCCGTTTCACCGCGATGGTTCCTCCGCTGTGGCGAAGGAGGTGCGCAGCCGTTGGTTCGGCAGCAGCGCGACTGCGACGAGTCCGACGACGGACAGCACCGACAGCAGGAGGAAGACCCGGCCGGTGCCGCGGTCGCGGCTTCAGCCTGCGTCGCAGTGCGACCAGTGCCACGGCGGCCGGTGCCGCGGGAACGAGGAAGCAGGCCCGCCAGCCGAGGGGCGTATCGACGAGGGCTCCGCCGAGGAGCGGACCGCCGGCCATCGACACCGCCATGACCACGGCGCCGTACCCGGAATAACGACCCTGTTCCCGCGGCGGGATGAGCGCGCCGAGCACCGCGACGGTGACGGCCACGACGCCGCCGAGGCCGATCCCTTGCACCACGCGGCCGGCGAGGAGAACGGACAGGGCCGGAGCGCAGGCAGAGACCATCGACCCCGCCGTCAGCGTCAGCAGAGCGGCCTGGACGAGAAGGCGTGTGTCGTATCGGTCGGATATCGATCCCCAGACCGGGGTGGTGGTCGCGTTGGCCAGGAGAGCGACCGTGATGATCCAGGTCATGCCTACGGACCCGCCACCGAGTTCTGCCGTGACGGCGGGCAGTGCCGGGATCGCGACGGTGCCGGAGAGCAAGGCCGCGAACAGCGCGGCGAGCAGGGGAAGCAGCACCGCGAGAATGTCGCGATGTGTAGGAGGTGGATCGACGGACGTCGGTGACGAGAGTTGCGGAACCGCAGCATGGTGCGAGGACGTGACGGGGTCCTTGGAAGAAGTCGGCGCTCGACGGAGTCGAGGGCAGGGCCGGAACCGAACGCAACACGAAGCGAGGGCACGCCGGGATCGGACCGCCGGAAGGCGGGATCACCGATGCGATACTCGTCGCTCCACGTTCTGCATTCGCATTACTTCTCCTCGGACGGGGGGACGCTTCCGTGTCCACCGAATCGATATTCCCAGTGTGCGCCATCGACGAGCATCGGCACGAGTAGTGCGCTACTCGAATCCGTTCACAGGATCGTCTCGATTCGGTACGGCGGGGTGAACCGTCGGTACAGGGAAGAGATCCGCGAATTCGGACGGCGGCAGTCGTGAAGGTCGTTGTCCGGCACTTCGGTTCTCACGGATGCCGGTTCACCTTTCCGGTCGAGCCGGATGTACCGGCCCGAGACCAGGGTCCGGTCCCGCCAGGTGCGTATGTAGGTGATCCACTCGTCGTCACACAGGGCGGTGACGAGAAGTTCCAGACGGTTCTCGGCGTCTGCGGGCGACTCGTTACGACGGGCGACCGCCTCGACCAACGCCTTACGGTGGGCGCATCTCTGCCGGGCCGCCAGGAGGTCGGTCGCGCTACGAATGCCCAGTGCGCGCAGGTCGGACAGCACTCTCGCGCCCTCGGGATCCGTCTCGGTGGTCGAATCCACGATGTGGAGTCGCAGGATCGCCTGATCGACCCAGTCGACGAGGCGGCCGACCGGAATCCGTGTCTCGAGCAGCAGATCGACGAGATCGTGATGCGCAAGGGCTTCGACGTTGGGCACACCCTCGTCGATCAGTCGTGCCCGGTCGTAGAGGTCTAATCCCTCGATGTCGGTGAGCGGTAGTTGCTCTTCGAGCATGCGGCGTTTCTTGGTGAGGGCGAAGCGCCGCAGGGTGTCGCGCAGCAGCACCATCGCGGTTTCGGGAAGCACGCCGATCACGAACGCCAACGGGAGCACGGTGGCGTCGTAGACCCGCGACTCCGGTGATTCGACGACGGCCTGGAGCAAGCAGGCAAGGATGACGACGGTGATCACTCGCACGGTGATCGCACTGTATGCCTTGGGCCGTAAGTCGTTCCGTGAATACCGGCGCAGGCAGGTGTTGAGGGAGAAGAAGTACGCGCCCAGGAATGCGAACGCGAGCGGATCGGCAAGCGCAGTGAAGAGACTCGTATCGGGCGTGCCGGACGACGCGGGGGAGTACAGCGCCATGGTCCAGCCCAACGCGATGGTGACGGTGGAAACGAGGATGGGCCACAGTCGCTGGGTGGCGTTCACCGTAGTGGTCCGTTCGTCTGCGGCGTAGAAGACCTCGTCCATTTGTCCGCCGTACTTGGCCTGCACGTCTGCCAACGTGTGGACGTTCGGGTCCAGGCGGAAGATCTGCCATTCGAAGCGGTCGCGGAGCGTACTCAGACGTTGACGGTCGAACAGGAGGAACAACGGGCCCGGCAACATGGTTGCCACGGCGACAAATGCGACTGCGACGACGGGCGCCGCCGCGATGCTCACCAGTCCGGTAGCGAATGCCGAGACAGGCACCGCCACGCTGATCACGAGCATGCACCACAACGTGACCGTGTGGAGTTGACGGCGGGAACGAGCCTTGGTGCCGTCGAGGGGTGTATCCGTTGTGGCGTGCAAGGGGACGACATATCCGTGGCGGATCAGGCCTTCCCAGGGCCACTGTCGCTCCGGGTCGGTTGGGACGCGGCGTTCGAGCGGTGCGAACACGAGCGTCCGACCGTCCGCGTGGGTGATGTGCAAGCGGGAAGGCGTCGCATTGCGCAGCTCCGCAGGTGCTGTGTCCGGGGCCGGCGCGGGGGCGCCGCCGTGGCTATCGTTGCCGGGACGGGTAGCGAGAGCATCGTCCAGGCTTCGGAGTGTCTTCAGGACAGACGCGAACCGGTTGCTCTTCCTCTTCTGCAACATGATTCGCACCCCGTTGCATCGTTCGGCCGTGTTCGAATCCTGCGCGCCTCGGGTGCGCCCGGCACGGGTAGCGAGCTACCCGTTTCCGGCGATCGCTCCGCCGGTCCGTGCGACCGAGGGGCGATTCGGACGAAATACCGCAACCGTTCCGTGACATCTCGTACGCTGCACCACGGAAGCGACGAGGGGGCGACGTGGACGACCCGCAGCACGGGTACTGGAACAGGCGGCGTTTTCTCGCCGGGATGGCCGCGACGATGGCGGCGTTGGTCGGCACCACAGAAGTGTTCGCGCGGGAGGTGAACGCGAGCCCGCTGAGCGAGACGCCTCCCGCGCGCGACACGATCAACGGGGTGCTCGCGTTCGTCGTACCCGGCAACGATCCGTACTCGCACCAGCAGGGCGTGTGGACCGACCGGCCCGGCGGCGTCACCGTCGGCACGGCGGAATCGCTCGAGCGAACCCTGGACCAGGCGTCGCCGATGCCGCTGCTCGGACCCGAGGCGGGCAACCTGCCCGGCGCTGCGGCGATCGCGGTGCTGCTCAACACCTTCGGTGTCACCGCCGACCCGCGTTCGGTGAGCGGACCGTTCGCGGCGCCGTTCGCGAACCTGAGCCATGCCGCGAAGGCGCAAGTCTTCGAATGGCTCGACACCGACCCGCGTTTCGAAGGTCTGGTGCTGAAATTCGTGGTCAACGCGATTCCCACGCTGGCGGCCTTCGCGGCGTTCTCGGAGGTCTCCGCGTACGACCGCGCCCGGCGCGAGGTCACCGGGCGCCCGGTCGGCTGGGAGCTGAGCTGCTATGCCGGGCCGAGCGACGGGTGGGACGAGTTCCTGGGTTACTACGGCGGAATCGACGAGGTGGAGAAATAGATGACCGACGTCATCGTCATCGGGGCCGGTGGGGGCGGACCCGTCGTTGCCAAGGAACTCGCGGCGCGCGGTCTCGACGTGCTCGTTCTCGAAGCAGGACCCCGTTTCGCCGACCCGGAGAACGAGTGGACCCACTTCGAGGACGACATCAACAATCCGATCACCGGGCTGTTCCGCCACGGGCCCGGAGACCGCTCGGGCACGCCGTGGCTGCGTGATCTGCCCCAGAACTCGTTCGTGTGGCAGGTGTCCGGTGTCGGTGGCACCACGCTGCATTTCTTCGGCAACTCGCCGCGGGCGGCACCCGGCGCGTTCTCCGGATACGACGGCGCCGACCGCGACATGTACGACACGGCGCACCTGTTCCCCTTCGGATACGACGAGCTGCGTCCCTACTACGAGTGGGTGGAGGCCACGCTGCCCGTGCAGACCGCACCGATGGGCGCCAAGGAGCAGGTGTTCCTGCGAGGTGCAGCAGCCATGGGGCTGCCGCACCAGACCTCGCTCGACACCGCCGGGCCCGCCCACCGCGCCCAGCAGAACGCGATCCTCCAACCCGGTGGCACCGCCGGCCGCACCCGAGACCGCGCGCGTCTGCACCATCCCGAAGCGCGGGGCTGCACGATGTGCGGGCACTGCTATCAGGGCTGTTATCTGCCGCTGGGGGCGCCGCGCAATCTCAAGGCCAAACGGTCCACCGACAACTCGTACGTTCCGATGATGCTCACCGCCGACGCGTGGTCGCCCCAGGGGCGTGCCGTCACCCTGATCGCCGATGCGGTGGTCTCCGAGATCCTCGTCGAAGAGGTGAACGGGGAGACCGTGGCACGCGGCGTGCGGTTCACGACAGCGGGGGAGGAGCACGAGGCGACCGCCCCGGTGGTGGTACTGGCGGCCGGGTGCATCGAAAGCCCGAGACTGTGGCTGAACTCGACGCTGCCCAATCCGAACGGCTGGGTCGGCCGCGGGCTCACCGATCACCACATGGACGCGGTCTTCGGCGTCTTCGACGAGTACACCGGGCAGACGCGCGGACCGGGATCCAACGCGCGCGTCGATCTGCCCGGCTACGGCGGGATCGAGCAGGTCGGCCTGCCTCCGGCGTTGATCGCATACGCGCTGAACTTCAGCGACTCCGGCATCCACGGGTACGGACGTGCCGGAGGTGTCGTCGATTCCGCAGGGGCCGACAGTGTGGGTCGGCTCGTCGGACGCGACCTGCTCGACACGATGGCCGACACCGACCGAGTCCTCGCGGCGCTCGTCATCTCGGACGACGACGTCGAACCGGACAACCGCGTGACGCTCTCGCCGATCCTGTATCCGGACGAAGGAGGTCTGGCGCCACGCGTGACCGTGCAGCATCGCAGGCGCTCGGCTCGTACCCGCCGCAATCGTGACTACGCGACCCGCAAGGCCGTCGAGTTGATGAGGGCGGCGGGCGCGAAGAGGGTGCATCGCTGCGACTGGCCACCGCTGATCCTGCACTCGCAGTCGAGCATGAGGATGGGGGTGAGCGACCGGGATTCGGTGCTCGACGCCGATGCGGAGGCCCGGTGGGTGAAAAGGCTCTTCGTCGCCGACAACTCGGCGCTCGCCAACAGTCTCGGAGGCCCGAACCCGACGTTGACGACACAGGCGATCGCCACCCGCACGGCGGAGAAGATCTTCGCGAAGTACTTCGGTGGCGATCCCTGGGTGGCACGGGAGAACCCCGTGTCGTCGATCGACGACCGCGTCACCGCTGCTGTGATCGAACGGGGTATCTGACGGCTCGATCCCGGATCGGAACGGTCGATTTCGTCCCGAGTGGAACCGTCGGGCGTCCTGGCGCGTCGAACGAGACAGAGGGCCGTGACGACAGCGGTCCACGACGGGAGGAGCTCACCGGCATGGACCCACGAACGGTGCGATGTGTCCCGGGTCGATCACCACTGCGCGCGTTGCGCTCGACGGCAGGGCCGCGTTCGATGAATCGGATGCGGTGCGTGCGAACCGGTCTCGACGACCATGGCGTCGACGAATCCTCCGGAAATCCACGGGCGGAGACGGACGAGGCCGACGATCCCGACTTCGACGGCGCCGGCGCGTGACGGCCGGATCGCCGGTCACGGCGTCAGGATGCCACCGTCACGTCGGCGATGCGACCGGAGAAGTCACCGAGGTCGCGCACGGCGGCCTGCCAGCCGGCGAGCGCCTCGTCGAGAGTGCCGGTGACGGTGCGGCCCACACCCGACGAGAACGTGCCGTCGGCCTGTCTGTTCGGTCATGAGGCCGGGAGTTGCGCTGCGGCAGCCGGATCGAGGAACCACACGGTGCGTTCGGTGCCGCGGGCACCGGCGGAGGGGACGTCCTCCGGTGCGGCGCCGCCCACAGCCGCTGCGACGGCCTCCGCCTTGGCATCACCGGTGACCAGCAACCAGACCTGCCGCGCCCGCTGCACGGCAGGCAGCGTCAGCGTCACCCGCGCCGGCGGCGGTTTCGGGGAGTCGTCGACACCCACCACGAAACGCTCGGACTCGCGCACCGCGTCGGTGTGGGGAAACAGCGAATTGATGTGTCCCTCACCGCCCATGCCGAGCAGGTGCACGTCGAAGACCGGTGCGGTGCCGTCGGGGGAGTGCGCCGCGAGGAGTTCGGTGTACCGCTGGGCCGAGTCCTGCGGTGTGCTGCACCCGTCCTCGCCGAGCGCCGGCATGGTGTGGATGCGGGCCGGGTCGATCGGCACGTGGTCGAGCAGAGCCTCGCGGGCCTGCACCTCGTTGCGATCCGGATCGCCGGGCGGCAGGAAACGCTCGTCGCCGAAGTAGACGTTCACCGCCGACCAGTCGATGGCGCCCTGGTCGCGCCGCACGTTCTCGAGCATCGCGATACCGGTACCGCCGCCGGTCAGCACGACGTGGGCCTGCACCCGCTCGCGCTGCGCGGCGACGACGGCATCGACGAAGGCGGACGCCGCGGCGCGGGCGACCTCGTCGGCGTCGGCGAAACGCCGGATCTCGGACGGAGTGCGGACCGTGTCAGACATAATCCACCTTCGGCAGGGCCGACAACGCGGCTTCGTAGACTTCGTCGGGATCGAGGCGACGCAGTTCCTCGGCGAGACATTCGGCCGAGTTCCGGCGTGCCAGGCTGATCAGCGAATCGGGCTTGTGAGTGCGTTCGAGGGTCGCCACGCGACCTTCCTGCGGGCGTTCCAGGGCGATCGTCTGCGACGCCGTGCGCAGTTCCACCCTCAGCTCGCCGACGGATCGTTCGACGGGGCAGTCGAGGCGGCTCGCGAGCCAGCCCGCGATCAGATCGACGGCCGGTTCGGTCCGCAGACCCGACACGCGCGCCGAGAGCACCGGCTCGTAGGGCGGCTGATCGAGTGCCGAGACCAGCAGGGCCCGCCAGTAGGTGATGCGAGCCCAGGCCAGATCCGTGTCGCCCGGCCGGTAACCGGACAGGCGGGTCGCGAGATCGGCACGCGGGTCGTCGGAGTTGGTCACGTCGGTGATGCGGCGGACGGCGAGGCGTCCCACCGGGTCCTCGGCCGGGACCGCGGGGGCCTGGTTGGGCCACCACGCAACGACGGGGGTGTCCGGCAGCAGGAACGGCACCACGACCGACTCCTGATGTTCACCGAGTTCGCCGTGCAGGGCGAGGATCAACGCCTCGGAGGCGCCCGCTTCACCGGCGACCCGGATCTCCGCGTCGAGCCGTGATGGGCCGTCCTGCCGGCCGCGACCGACCACGATGACGCGGCAGGGATGTTCCTTCGACGCCTCGGTGGCGGCCGTGATCGCGGCGTCGAGACCCCGCGCATCGCCGGCGCACACGATGAACGTGAGAACACGTCCCTGCGTGACCATTCCGCTCGACCGCCGCAGCTCCACCAGCTTGCGGCTGATGGCGTTGGCGGAGGTGTTGCGCAACTGGAGCCTCACGGACGCCTCCATTCCCGGCCGGTACGCCGCAGCATCTCGTCGGCCGAATGAGGACCCCAGGTGCCGGACTCGTAGGGCTCCGGTCGCCCGTTCGCCGCCCAGTGCTCGAGCACCGGATCGAGGATCTTCCAGGACAATTCGACTTCCTCGTCCACCGGGAACAGTGACGGGACGCCGAGGAGCACGTCGAGGATCAGCCGCTCGTAGGCCTCGGGGGAGGAGACCGTGAACGCCTGGCCGTAACTGAAGTCCATGTTCACGTCCCGGACCTCCATCTCGGAGCCGGGAACCTTCGAGCCGAAGCGCATCGTGATGCCCTCGTCGGGCTGCACGCGGATCACCAGCGCGTTCTGACCGAGCTCCTCGGTCATGGTCTTGTCGAACGGCAGGTGCGGGGCCCGCTTGAAGACCACTGCGATCTCGGTGACGCGACGGCCGAGACGCTTGCCGGTGCGCAGGTAGAAGGGCACACCCGCCCAGCGGCGGGTGTCGACCTCGAGGGTGATGGCCGCGTACGTCTCGGTGGTCGAATCTGCCGCGAAACCCTTCTCCTCGAGCAGGCCGACGACCTTCTCGCCGCCCTGCCACCCGGAGGCGTACTGGCCGCGCGCGGTGGTCTCGTCGAACGGCTCGGCCGGCCGGGTCGCCGACAGCACCTTGATCTTCTCCGCGTGCAGTTCCGATGCCGCGAAGCTCACCGGCTCCTCCATCGCGGTGAAGGCGAGCAGCTGCAGGAGGTGGTTCTGGATGACGTCGCGCGCCGCGCCGATGCCGTCGTAGTAGCCGGCGCGACCACCGAGGCCGATGTCCTCGGCCATCGTGATCTGCACGTGGTCGACGTAGTGCGCGTTCCACACCGGCTCGAACATCTGGTTCGCGAACCGCAACGCGAGGATGTTCTGGACCGTCTCCTTGCCGAGATAGTGATCGATGCGGAAGACGGATTCCTCGGAGAACACCTCACCGACAACCGAATTGAGTTCGCGCGCACTCTCGAGGTTGTGCCCGAACGGCTTCTCGATCACGACGCGGCTCCACGAGCCGTTGCGTTGTGCGGCCAGACCCGAACGCGACAGCTGCCCGCACACCACGGGGAAGGCGTCCGGGGGGACCGAGAGGTAGAACGCGTGGTTGCCACCCGTACCGCGCTCGCGGTCGAGCTTCTCGAGGGTCGTCGCGAGTTCCGCGAACGCCGCATCGTCGTCGAAGGTGCCCTGCACGAAGCGGATCCCCTCCGCGAGGCGCTGCCAGACCTCCTCGCGGAAGGGGGTACGCGAATGCTCACGCACCGCGTCGTGGACCACCTGACCGAAATCCTCGTCGGCCCAGTCCCTCCGGGCGAAACCGACGAGCGCGAATCCGGGCGGCAGGAGGCCGCGGTTGGCGAGATCGTAGACGGCGGGCATCAACTTGCGCCGGGCCAGATCGCCGGTCACGCCGAAGATCACCAGCGCGCACGGGCCGGCGATACGGGGCAGTCTGCGATCTCTGTTGTCCCGGAGCGGATTCACCCACTCCGCCGCACCGGATTCGGGCACGTTCAGCCCTCCGCGCCCGGCGCGTGAGCCGCGAGCTGTTCCGCCGTCGCCGCGAGCAGGTCCTTCCACGACACGACGAACTTCTCCACACCCTCGTCCTCGAGCTTGCGGAAGACGTCGGGGAGGTCCACACCGACCGATGCCAGCGCGTCGAAGACCTGCTGGGAGGCGGCGATGTTGCGGGTGACGGTGTCGCCCGTGACCTCACCGTGGTCGGCGACAGCCTCGAGGGTCTTCTCCGGCATCGTGTTCACGGTGTTCGGCGCGACCAGCTCGGTGACGTAGAGGGTGTCCGGGTAATCGGGGTTCTTCACACCCGTCGACGCCCACAGCGCACGCTGGGGAACGGCACCCGCCTCGGCGAGCTGCTCGAACCGCGTTCCGCCCTCGAACGCGCGCTGGTAGGCGGCGTACGCGAGTCGCGCGTTGGCGAGACCGGCCTTGCCGCGCAGAGCCAGCGCCTGGTCGGTGCCGATCTCCTCGAGGCGCGGGTCGATCTCGGTGTCGACACGCGAGACGAAGAACGACGCGACCGAGCGGATCTTCGACAGGTCGTGACCGGATGCCTTCGCCGCGGTCAGGCCGTCGAGGTAGGCCTCGATGACCCGCTCGTAACGCTCGACCGAGAAGATCAGCGTGACGTTGACGCTGACACCCTCACCGATCACCCGGGCGATGGCCGGCAGACCCGCCACCGTCGCCGGGATCTTGATGAACAGGTTCGGGCGGTCGACGATGCGCCACAGCTCGAGTGCCTGCTGGACGGTCTCGTCCGTCTTGTGCGCCAGACGCGGATCGACCTCGATCGACACCCGTCCGTCGAGGCCGTCCGTCGCCTCGAACACCGGCGCGAGGACGTCGCAGGCCGCGCGCACGTCGTCGGTGGTGACGGTGCGGATCGCCTCGGTGGCGTCGGCACCGGCCGCGGCGAGATCGCGGATCTGCGCGTCGTAGGCATGGCCCTTCGACAGGGCGGCCTGGAAGATCGACGGGTTGGTCGTCACACCCACGACACTGCGGGTCGCGACGAGCTCGGCGAGCTTGCCGGAGTCGATGAGGTCGCGGGACAGGTCGTCCAGCCACACCGAGACACCCTGGGCGGACAGTTCGGCCAGCGCAGCGTTCTGCGTGGAGGTCTGCTGGGTCATCGGATCATCCCTTCACTCGGGTCAGCGAGCGACGCGCGGCGTCGACGACGGCCTCGGCAGTGATGCCGAACTCGCGGTACAGGGTCTTGTAGTCGGCGGAGGCGCCGTAGTGCTCGAGCGAGACCGGCTCACCGGCGTCGCCGATGAGGCGGTACCACGGCATCGCGAGACCGGCCTCGACGGACACGCGGGCGCGCACCGACGGGGGCAGCACCTCGTCGCGGTAGGCCTGGTCCTGCTCGAGGAACCGGTCGAGCACCGGCACGGAGACGACGCGGGTGGCCACACCGTCGGCCTCGAGGGTCTCGCGGGCGGCGACGGCGAGCTGGACCTCGGAACCGGTCGCGAGGATCACGACCTCCGGGGTGCCCGACGAGGCCTCGGCCAGGATGTAGGCGCCGCGGGCGACACCCTCGGCGGCCTTCTCCCGCGTGCCCTCGAGCACCGGCACGTTCTGACGGGTCAACGCCAGGGCGGTCGGGCCGGTGCGGTTCTCCAGCGCGGCCTTCCACGCGAACGACGTCTCGTTGGCGTCGGCCGGGCGGATCACGGCGAGATTCGGGATCGCGCGCAGCGCCGCGAGGTGCTCGATCGGCTGGTGCGTCGGGCCGTCCTCACCGAGACCGATCGAGTCGTGCGTCCACACGTAGATCGCCGGGGTCTGCATGAGGGCCGCGAGACGCACCGCGGGCCGCATGTAGTCGGAGAAGACGAGGAAGGTGCCGCCGTAGGGGCGGGTCGGGCCGTGCAGGGCGATGCCGTTGAGGATCGATCCCATCGCATGCTCGCGGACACCGAAGTGCAGGGTGCGTCCGTAGGGCTGCGCGTTCCAGTCCTTCGTGGAGATCGACTCGGGACCGAAGGAGTCGGAACCGGGGATAGTCGTGTTGTTGCTGCCGGCGAGGTCGGCGGAACCGCCCCACAGCTCGGGCAGCACCGGTCCGAGCGCGGCGAGGGCCTTGCCGGACGCCGAGCGGGTCGCGGGACCGCTCTCGGTGGGCTCGTAGGTCGGCAGCGCGTCGACCCAGCCCTCCGGGAACTCACCGGCGTGCAGGCGGTCGAACAGTTCCTTGCGCTGCGGCTCGCGGGAGGCCCACGCGTCGAAGTCGGCCTGCCATGCGGCGCGTGCCTCGGTGCCGCGCGTCACCACCTGCCGGGCGTGCTCGATCACGGCCGGGTCGACGTCGAAGTTCTTCTCGGGGTCGAAACCGAGGATCTTCTTGATCTCGGCGACCTCGTCGGCGCCGAGCGCGGCACCGTGCGCGTCGCCGCTGTTCATCTTCGTCGGCGCCGGGTAGCCGATGATCGTCCGGACGGAGATGAAGGACGGACGGTCGGTGACGGCCTTCGCGGCCTCGACGGCCTCGAGCAGCGCGGTGACGTTCTCGCCGCCCTCGACGGTCTGCACGTGCCAGCCGTATGCCTCGTAGCGCTTGGAGACGTCCTCACCGAGAGCGATCGCGGTGTCGTGCTCGATGGAGATCTTGTTGTCGTCGTAGAAGACGATCAGGTTGCCGAGCTGCTGGACACCGGCGAGCGAGGACGCCTCGGAGGTCACGCCCTCCTCGATGTCGCCGTCGGAGGCGATCACGTACACGTAGTGGTCGAACGGGCTCGAGCCGGCGGGCGCCTCGGGATCGAACAGACCGCGCTCGCGGCGGGCGGCCATCGCCATACCCACGGCGGAGGCCAGACCCTGACCCAGCGGGCCGGTGGTCATCTCGACGCCGGCGGTGTGGCCGTACTCGGGGTGGCCCGGGGTGAGCGAACCCCACGTGCGCAGCGCTTCGAGGTCGGCGAGCTCGAGTCCGTAGCCGGACAGGTACAGCTGGGTGTACAGCGTCAGGCTCGAATGTCCGCACGAGAGCACGAAGCGGTCGCGGCCGACCCACTCGGGGTCGGTCGGATCGTGGCGCATCACACGCTGGAAGAGGGTGTACGCGAGGGGAGCGAGGCTCATCGCGGTACCGGGATGCCCGTTTCCGACCTTCTGCACGGCGTCGGCGGCGAGCACGCGCGCGGTGTCGACGGCCTTGGTGTCCAGGTCGGTCCAGTCGGCAGGATGCGCAGGCTGGGTGAGGGTGCGGATCTCGTCTGTGATCGACACGAGCTTGAAGTCTCCTGACATGGGTGTACGGGGTCCCGGCGGGTGGAAGTCGGCCCGCGCGCTACTTCAGACTAGTGCGCTGCTCCGAACGGGTCGATTCGGTCCGGGCAACGGTCCGGTCTACCATCGTTCGTAGTAGAGGAGCGTCCGGAACCGGGCGACCGTGAACGGGCGAAACGAAGGTGCGGATCCGCGTGGGACAAGGAGACAGTGTGCGGGCAGGGCGACGGCCGGGAGGACACGGCTTCGGCGCCCCCGAAGCGCCGAGCGCCCCGCGCCCCGACACCGCGTGGGGCCGGATCTCCGGCACCGTCCTCGCCTACATCGCGTTGACCAAGCCGCGGGTGATCGAACTCCTGCTGGTCGCGACCATTCCCGCGATGCTGTTCGCCGACCGCGGCAACGTCGACATCGTGCTCATCCTGAGCACCCTGTTCGGCGGCTGGATGGGGGCGGCGAGCGCCAACTCGCTCAACTGCGTCGTCGACGCCGACATCGACAAGGTGATGAAACGCACGGCGTTGCGTCCTCTTGCCCGGCAGACGGTGCCGACGCGTAACGCCTTCGTCTTCGGCATGGTGCTCGGGATCGCGTCGTTCGCGTGGCTGTGGTGGCGGGCGAATCTGCTGGCCGGACTGTTGGTCGTGGCGACGATCGCGTTCTACGTGCTCGTGTACACGATGGTGCTCAAACGCCGAACCTGGCAGAACGTGGTCTGGGGCGGGGCTGCCGGATGTATGCCCGTGATGGTCGGCTGGGCCGCCGTGACGGGTTCGCTGAGCTGGGAACCCATCGTGTTGTTCCTGGTCATCTTCTTCTGGACGCCGCCGCACACCTGGGCGCTCGCGATGCGTTACAAGGAGGACTACAAGGCCGCCGGCGTGCCGATGTTGCCGGTCATCGCCACCGAGCAGCACGTCACCAAGCAGATCGTGTTCTACACGTGGGCGACCGTGATCGCGACGCTGGTGATCGTCCCGGCCGCCGGTGTGATCTACGCGGCTGTTGCGCTGCTCGCGGGTGCCTGGTTCCTGATCGTCGCGCACCAGCTGTTCAACAGCGTGCGCGGTGGGGCGTCGGTCAAGCCGCTCAAGCTGTTCCTGCAGTCCAACAACTACCTCGCGGTGGTGTGCCTGGGCCTGGCGATCGACTCCGTGCTCGCTCTGCCGACGATCGGCTCGTACTTCTGATCTACGCTTCACGACGAACGCCCCGGCCGATCGGCCGGGGCGTTCGTCGTGTCGGGTCGGGAGATCACGGGATCAGGACGATCGATCCGGTGGTCCGCCGTCCTTCGAGATCGGCGTGGGCGCGGGCGGCTTCGGCGAGGGGATAGCTCGCTCCCACCCGGAGCTTCAGCGACCCGTCGGCGAGCGCCGCGAGCACGTCGCCCGCCCGCCACAGCAGCTCCTCGCGGTCTCGGGTGTAGTGCACGAGGGTCGGCCGTGTGACGAACAGCGAACCCGCCGGGTTCAGCCGCTGCAGGTCGAAGGGCGGGACGGGTCCGCTCGCGGCGCCGAACAGTGCGACCGTGCCGCGCACGCGGACGGACGCGAGCGACGCCTCGAAGGTCGCGGCACCGACACCGTCGTAGGCCGCGGCCACCCCCTCACCATCGGTGAGCTCGCGCACCTTCTCGGCGAGGTCGTCGCCGTAGCGCAGCACCTCCGCGGCGCCGGCCTCCCGCGACAGGGCCTCCTTCTCGTCGGAGGACACGGTGGTGATCACCCGCACGCCCTTCGCGACGGCGAGTTGCGTCAGGATCAGCCCCACACCCCCGGCACCGGCGTGGACGAGAACCGTCTCGCCGGGCTGTGCCGGGTGGACGGAGTTCAGCAGGTAGTGCGCGGTCATGCCCTGCAGGAGGACCGAAGCGGCCTGCTCGGCCGGCACCGAGTCCGGGACCGGCACGGCTACCTGCTCGCGGACGCGGACCAGTTCGGCGTACGAGCCGGGTGCATCGCACCACGACACCCGGTCGCCGACCGCCGTGTCCCGCACACCCTCGCCGACCGCGACGACCGTGCCCGTGCCCTCCGAGCCCGGGATGTACGGCAGCTCCGTGCCGTAGAGGCCGGTGCGGAAGTAGGTGTCGATGAAGTTGACGCCGATCGCGTCGGTGCGGACCAGCAGCTCACCCGGTCCGGGCGAGGGGTCGGGTCGTTCGACGGGGACGAGGACGTCGGGGCCTCCGTGCTGTGTCACTTCGATTGCGTGCATAGCGCTCACAGTATTCTGCAGACATGAGCGTCGAAACACAGGTCGTGGCCGCACCGGCCGACATCGTCTCGTCCATCCGCAGCTTCGTCGCCGAGCACGGAGGTTCCGGGAAGGCAGTGCTGCAGCCGATCGGTCTGTCCGGCGTCCGGATCACCGTGGTCGCCGCCGACGGCACCCTCGGCGACCGCGTCGCGAAGGACCTCCCGACGGCGCGTGCCATCGTCGAGGAGATCCCCGACGTCACCGTCTCCGAGTGGGACCGCGAGGTCACCAGCATCGCCAACCCGCAGAAGGGTCACTGGGCGAAGATGGCCGGCTGGGTGGCACGCCAGACGAAGTTCCCGAAGGCCCGCAACGAGCGCTGACCGACCCGACACCCGTACGACGACACGCGGCCCCTCTCCGGAAATCCGGGGAGGGGCCGCGCCGTCGAACGGTCAGGCCGGAACGGGTTCGCGATCCGGTGCGGTCGTGCGCGTCCGTCCGGCCGCCCAGACCGCGGCGGTCGCTGCCGTGCACAGTCCGGCGCCGGCAACGTGGAAGACGACCAGCACGGCGGGCACGTCCGTCCAGAACTGGACGAGGCCGATGCCTGCCTGTGCGACCACCAGTGCGAGAACGACCTTCAGACGCAGCGTGACGGCTCGGGGTGCATGGACGGCGTAGACGGCGAAGGTGAGGCCGATCAGCAGTGCGAGATAGCCGACGAGCGCTTCGGCGTGCAGGTGGACGAGATTGGTGATGTCGAGCGCGAGGCGCGGGACGGGTCTGTCGACACTCTTGTCTCCGGCGTGCGGGCCGGCGCCGGTGACCATCGTGCCCAGCACGAGGACCACGGCGAGCGCGACACCCGTCAGAGCGGTGAGCCGGCGCAACGGCTGGGGCAGTACCTGTACCACCGTGCCGTCGTCCGGCTCGCTCACCTTCGCGTAGAGCACTGTCGCCAGCCACACCATGAGCATCGACGCGAGCAGGTGGATCGCGACCGTCCACCAGGCGAGACCGGCCAGGACGGTGATACCGCCGATGATCGCCTGCAGCACGGTGCCCGCGGGCATCACCCACGCCCAGGCGATGACCTCCTTGCGGCGCCGTGCGCGGGTGACGGCCAGGACGATCGCGGCTGCGACGGCCACGACCACGAAGGTCAGCAGCCGGTTGCCGAACTCGACCACCTGGTGCAGGGTGTTCACCCCGCTCGACACACCCACCGGGACCAACGACCCGGGGAAGCACTGCGGCCAGGTCGGGCAACCCAGTCCGGAGGCGGTGACGCGGACGACCGAACCGGTCACGGCGATGCCGCCCTGGGTGAGAATCGTGAGGAACGCGATGATCTTCTGCGTCCGCAGCGACGGCAGGGGGAGACGGTCGACAAGGCTCAGGTAGCCGCGATACAACACGGTTCGATGGTACGGCGTGAACCACTACACGCTGTAGTTGGGTCGTGCCCGATCGGGCCGCCCACGACTCAGGTGAAGCGGAACCAGCGCGCCGCGGCCGTGCCGCCGATCACCGTCCACACGAGCAGCGAGACGATCGACAACCAGTCGAACACGCCGGAGGTGGCGTTCTCGAGCGCGAGCGTCAACGCCCCCGACGGCACGATCCGCAGCAGGTGGACCACCGCTTCGGGGATCACGTCGCCGAGCACCACGACGCTGCCGATGCCCAACAGCACGAACCACACGATGTTCGCGAGGGCGAGCACGATCTCGGCGCGCAGGGTTCCGCCGAGCAGCAGCCCCAGTGTCGCGAACATCACCGTGCCCAGGGCGATGACGACCGCCCCGATGAGCAGGTCGACGGGGGAGGGGCGCCAGCCGAGGGCCAGCCCGATGGCACCGAGCAACACGGCCTGCAGGACGACGACGATGCCCACTGCCGCGCTCTTGCCCGCGATGATTCCCCACTTGGGCAGCGCGGTCGCGCCGATCCGCTTGAGGGCGCCGTAGCGGCGGTCGAAGCCCACCGCGATCGCCTGACCGGTGAACGCAGTCGACATCACGGCCACCATCATCACTGCGGGCAGCACGCTGTCGACCCGCGAGTCGCCGAGATCGCCGATGGGCAGCAGCGACAGGCCGATCAACAGCGTGATCGGGATGAACATCGTCAGCAGGAGCTGCTCGCCGTTGCGCAGCAGCAGCTTGAGTTCCATGGCGGTCTGCGCCGCGAGCATCTTCGACGGTGAGTTCGGCTGCGGTCGCGGGGTGAAGGTCCCCTCCGCGAACCGGTTGTTCGCCAGACGATCGTGGGTCACGCTCACCCTCTCAACTCCCGACCGGTCAACTCGAGGAAGACGTCCTCGAGGCTGCGCTGATCCACCCGGATCTCGGTTGCCAGTGCGCCCAGGTTCGCGCACCAGGTGGCTGCCGTCGCGACGACGGACGGTTCGATCGTGCCCTCGACGAGATACCGCCCGGGGTTGTCCTCCCGGACCCGGTGGGTGCCGGCCAGAGCGGACTGCAGGGCGCTCAGGTCGAGGCCCGGAGGCGCGGTCAGCCACAGCTGGCCCTCGGCGCCGTCACGGGTGACCTCGTCGGGCGTTCCCGCGGCGACCACCCGGCCGTGATCGATGATGACGATCTCGTCGGCGAGCTCTTCGGCCTCGTCCATGAGGTGGGTGGTGAGCAGCACGCTCACGCCGTCGCGGCGCAGCGCGTCGATCAGTTCCCACACGAGCAGCCGGGCCTGCGCGTCGAGACCCGCCGTCGGTTCGTCGAGGAACACCAGTTCGGGGCGCCCGACCAGCGCGCATGCGAGCGCGAGGCGTTGCTGTTGTCCGCCCGACAGTCGTCGGTAGGGAGTGCGGCGGGCGTCTGTGAGCCCGAGGCGCCGGAGCAGCCAGTCGGGGTCGAGGGGGTCGGCCGAGTAGGCCGCCACCAGGTCGAGCATCTCGCCGGCGCGAGAACCCGGATATGCGCCGCCACCCTGCAGCATCACGCCGATCCGGGGGCGGAGGGCGTCGGAATCGGCGACGGGATCGAGACCCAGGACGCGGACCGTGCCGGCGTCGGGAGTGACGAATCCCTCGCACATTTCCACGGTGGTGGTCTTACCGGCGCCGTTCGGGCCGAGGAGGGCGAGCACCTGAGCGCGTTCGACGGTCAGGTCCAGACCGTTCACGGCGGTGACGCCCCCGTAGGTCTTGACGACGCCGTTCAGGCGCACAGCCGGTACCGCACCGGCGGGAGAACTCGGGGTCACGGGGTTCCAGCCTAGGCGTCCGCGGTTTCCGCCGGACGCGGTGGTGTGCGCTCCTGCAGCCGCCACGGCAGCCGGGAGCGCGTGGCGACGATGATCAGCCCGACCACCACGATGGTCGCGATCGACGCCTGGACGATGATGAACGGTTGGTATTCGCTGCCGTTGGGCATGAGGATCATGCCGACCACCGATGAGAACGCGATGGTGGGGATCCGGAAGACCGGGCGGGTGGCCCAGGCTGCGAGCGGGATCACTGCCCACAGCAGGTACCACGGTTGCACGACCGGGAAGAGCAGCACGATCGCGCCCAGCGACACTCCCAGCGCGCCGACGGGATGGATCCGTCCCATGAGCACCGCGAGCAGCATGCGCACCGTGACGAAGGCGGCCACCAGCGCGGCGATGGGGCGAGTGATGGACAACACGGCCGTCGTGTGGTCGCCGAGGCCGAGCAGCACGCCCCCGAGGCCGGTACCCATGCCGAGCAGTGTCGGGATCGACATCCAGCTGCGGACCTCCGTGGCGGTGCCCAGGGTCTTCGTCCAGCCGAAGCCCAGCCCGCTGCCCCAGCTCACAGCGCCGATGACGACGCAGGTCCCGATGCCGAGGATCGCGGCAGCAGCGATCACGGCGCGGAAGCCGCCACCCCACTTGCGGGCAAGGGCCATGCCGACGAATCCGAGCGCGAGCAGCGAGGGCACCTTGATCATCGACGACAGGGCGATCAGCGTGGTGCCGGCCGCGAGCCACCCCGCGAGACGCAGGTGCGAGGCCGCCTCGTCGTCCGGGTGGACGGCCCGCAGCGCGAGTTCGACACCGGCGAGCATGAGCCCGAGCATCAGGGCCTCGTTGTGGATGCCCGCCACCAGGTGGAAGAGCAACAGTGGGTTCGCGGCACCGAGCCACAACGCGCTCACCGACGCGACGCCGCACCGGCGGGCGAGCCGCGGCAGCGCCCACACGATCAGGGCCACACCCACGAGCGCGAGCAGCCGGTGGACGAAGATGCCGGCCACGATGTTCTCGCCCGTGAGGTATGTGATCTTCTCGCCGATCCACAGGAAGGCCGGGCCGTAGGGGGCCGAGGTGTCGCGCCAGATGTTCGGCACAGTCCGGGTCAGGACGTGGTCGACCCCCAGCGCGCCGGCCGGACCGATGGCGTAGGGATCGAGCCCGCGCGCCGCGATCTCGCTCTGCGCGAGATACGAGTAGACGTCCTTGCTGAACATCGGCGGCGCGACGACCAGCGGAAGGATCCACAGCAGCAAGGTGCGGTCGAGCTGCGACCGGGACAGTCGGCGCACGGGACCGTCCGGTGCGCCCCGGCCGATCGCGAACCGGCCGAGCAGCAACCAGGCGAGGATCACCAGCGCCGTGCCGATCATGGTCGTCGTGAGGGCGGCGCTCGGCATGCGTGCCGCCAACCCGAGGGCGCGGACGCCCTGCACGGGGTTCTGCAGGACCGGCTGGGCGCCGGCGCCGAGCGCTCCGACGGCCATGAGGACGGCACCGGTGGCGCCGAGCAATCGGATGCGGTGGAGATAGATGTTCTCGATCGCATCGAGTCCGCGACCTTCGGTCTCGTCGCCGTGCAGGACGACCGAGACATCGGCGTGTGGGCCCGGGGCGTCGAGGCCCAGGGCGCGTCGGATCCACACGTGCAGCCGTTCGCGGACCCCGGATCGGCCCGGCGACGGAGACGTCGTGCGCGGGGCGCACAGGGGAGGAGTCGACGGCACGTCAGAAGCGTAACGGGACGGCGAGGGTGGTCTTCGACGGCTCCGTCATGAGGTGTAACAAAGGGCACCCTTGGTGGACCGTGCTTCCGAATTCCGTCACACTGGTGTTGTGAAATACCGGTCCGACACCACCGACACCGCAGAACGCGCAGGTCACGCACCTGCCGCGACGGCGTCGCGCGTCGAGGACACCCGCAGGAATCCTGCTTCGACGGGCCGCGAGATCCCGGAGGGTCAAACCCGCGCCGCCGTCGTGCAGTTGCTGCTCGAAGAAGGTCCCATCACCGCGCCGGAGATCGGCGAGCGTCTGGGGCTCAGCGCCGCGGGCGTGCGACGTCATCTCGACGCGCTCATCGAGTCCGGTGAGGCGCAGGCCGCCGCGCCGCCGCGCAGGCAGGGACGCGGTCGTGGCCGCCCCGCCCGCCGCTTCCAGCTCACCGCCGTCGGGCGTGCCCGCCTCGGGCACTCCTACGACGATCTCGCCACCGCCGCGATGCGGCACCTGCGCGAACTCGGAGGCGACGCTGCCGTCGAGGACTTCGCGCGGCGCCGCGTGGACTCGATCCTCGGCACCATCGCACCCGCCGACGAGAACGTCGACGACGTCGAGAGCGTCGCCGAGGAGATCGCCGGGGCGTTCACCGCCTCCGGTTTCGCCGCCTCGACCCGCCGCGTCGGCACCGGCGTGCAGATCTGCCAGCACCACTGCCCGGTCTCGCACGTCGCGGAGCAGTTCCCCGAACTGTGCGAGGCGGAGCAGGAGGCCTTCGTGCGGATCCTCGGAACCCACGTGCAACGCCTCGCGACGATCGCGAACGGCGACGCCTTCTGCACGACACACGTGCCCGTTCTCCCCAGAGCGGATGTGCCCCGTCCGGAGCCGCCCACGTGACGACCCCACCGCGAGTGCTCCGCGAACCAGGGCACACCAGGAAGACATCCACCCACCCGTCGACCGTCGACGCACAGCCCGCGCCGACGCCCACCAGACTCCGGAAGGAGCTCGCATGACCGTCGCATCGGATCAGACGTCCGGAACCGCGCCGCTGACGCAGGAAGAGACGATCGATTCTCTCGGCCACTACGAATACGGCTGGGCGGACCCCGACACCGCCGGCGCCACGGCGCAGCGCGGCCTGTCCGAAGAGGTCGTGCGGGACATCTCCGCCAAGAAGAACGAGCCCGAGTGGATGCTCGACATCCGCCTCAAGGCGCTGCGCACCTTCGACAAGAAGCCGATGCCGGTGTGGGGCTCGAACCTCGACGGAATCGACTTCGACAACATCAAGTACTTCGTGCGCTCGACGGAGAAGCAGGCCGCGAGCTGGGACGAGCTCCCCGAGGACATCAAGAACACCTACGACAAGTTGGGCATCCCGGAGGCGGAGAAGCAGCGCCTCATCGCCGGTGTCGCCGCCCAGTACGAGTCCGAGGTGGTCTACCACCAGATCCGCGAGGACCTCGAGAGCCAGGGCGTGATCTTCCTCGACACCGACTCGGGTCTGCGCGAGCACCCCGAGCTGTTCAAGGAGTACTTCGGCACGGTCATCCCGGCCGGCGACAACAAGTTCTCCGCCCTGAACACCGCGGTGTGGTCGGGTGGCTCGTTCATCTACGTCCCGCCGGGTGTGCACGTCGACATCCCGCTGCAGGCCTACTTCCGCATCAACACGGAGAACATGGGCCAGTTCGAGCGGACCCTGATCATCGTCGACGAGGGCGCCTCGGTGCACTACGTCGAGGGCTGCACCGCGCCGATCTACAAGTCCGACTCACTGCACTCCGCGGTCGTCGAGATCATCGTCAAGAAGGGCGGCCACTGCCGCTACACGACCATCCAGAACTGGTCGAACAACGTCTACAACCTGGTGACCAAGCGCACCAAGGTCGAGGCCGGCGGCTCGATGGAATGGATCGACGGCAACATCGGTTCCAAGGTGACGATGAAGTACCCGGCCGTGTGGATGATGGGCGAGCACGCTCGCGGTGAGGTGCTCTCCGTCGCCTTCGCCGGCGAGGGCCAGCACCAGGACACCGGCGCGAAGATGCTGCACCTGGCTCCGCACACCTCCTCGACCATCGTGTCGAAGTCGGTGGCGCGCGGCGGTGGACGTGCCTCCTACCGCGGCCTCGTGCAGGTCAACAAGGGCGCTCACGGCTCGAAGTCGACGGTCAAGTGCGACGCGCTGCTCGTCGACCAGATCAGCCGCTCCGACACCTACCCGTACGTCGACATCCGTGAGGACGACGTCACGATGGGTCACGAGGCGACCGTCTCGAAGGTGAGCGACGACCAGCTGTTCTACCTGATGAGCCGCGGACTCGACGAGGACGAGGCCATGGCGATGGTGGTGCGCGGATTCGTCGAGCCCATCGCCAAGGAACTGCCGATGGAGTACGCCCTCGAACTCAACCGCCTGATCGAACTGCAGATGGAAGGGGCAGTCGGCTAAATGACTGCGGAAGCGAAGAACACTCCGGCTACCGGAGTGCAGGATGCCGTGCGCGCCGAGAATCGTGCCCCGGCGGTCAAGACCGCCGGCAAGCCGGCAATCAACAAGGGTGAGGTCTTCACGTCGTTCGACGTGCATGCCTTCGAGATTCCGTCGGGTCGCGACGAGGTGTGGCGGTTCACCCCGCTGCGCCGCCTGCGCGGTCTGCACGACGGCACCGCTCCCGCGACCGGCACCGCGACCGTCGAGGTCACCCCGGTCGACGGCGTGCAGGTCGAGACCGTGGCGCGCGACGACGCGCGACTCGGACAGGCCGGTGTGCCGTTCGACCGGATCGCAGCACAGGCGTACTCGTCGTTCGAGACCGCGACCGTCCTGACCGTCGGCCGCGAGGTCGAGGTCGCCGAGCCCGTCACCGTGACGATCACGGGACCGGGCGAGGGCGCTGTCGCCTACGGACACGTGCAGATCCGGCTCGAGGCGTTCGCCAACGTCACGCTCGTCGTCGATCAGCGCGGCAGCGGCACCTACGCCGAGAACATCGAGTTCGTGCTCGGCGACAGCGCACAGCTGAAGGTCGTCGCGGTGCAGGACTGGGCCGACGACGCCGTACACGTCGCCGCGCATCACGCTCGCCTCGGCCGCGATGCCGTGCTGCGCCACTTCACCGTGGCGCTCGGCGGCGATCTCGTGCGCGTGTCGGCGACCACCAAGTACGACGGCCCCGGCGGCGACGCCGAACTGCTCGGCCTGTACTTCGCCGACGCCGGTCAGCACTTCGAGCAGCGCCTGCTCGTCGACCACTCGCAGCCGAACTGCAAGTCGAACGTCGTGTACAAGGGTGCGCTGCAGGGCGATCCGGCCTCCGGCAAGCCCGACGCGCACACCGTGTGGATCGGCGACGTGCTCATCCGCGCCGAGGCCGAGGGCACCGACACCTTCGAGCTCAACCGCAACCTGGTGCTCACCGACGGTGCGCGCGCCGACTCGGTGCCGAACCTCGAGATCGAGACCGGTGAGATCGTCGGTGCCGGACACGCGTCGGCGACCGGCCGCTTCGACGACGAGCAGCTGTTCTACCTGCGTGCTCGCGGCATCCCCGAGGAGGAAGCGCGTCGCCTCGTCGTCCGCGGCTTCTTCCACGAGCTGCTCGAGCGCATCACGGTCACCGAGGTCCGCGAACGGCTCGAGGCCGCCATCGAGGCGGAACTCGCCGCCGTCGGCGCCTGACCGGCCCTGCCTCCCGTACTCCCGATACTTCACTAAGGAAACGCATTTCGATGTCCACACCTTCGAACGTCCTCGAGATCAAGGACCTGCACGTCCGCGTCGCACAGACCGACGAGAACGCCGAGCCGATCGACATCCTCAAGGGCGTGAACCTCACGGTCCGCTCGGGTGAGACGCACGCCATCATGGGCCCCAACGGCTCCGGCAAGTCCACCCTGTCGTACGCGATCGCCGGCCACCCCAAGTACGAGATCACCTCGGGCAGCATCACCCTCAACGGTGAGGACGTGCTCGAGATGAGCGTCGACGAGCGCGCCCGCGCCGGCCTGTTCCTCGCCATGCAGTACCCGGTCGAGGTGCCCGGCGTGTCGATGTCGAACTTCCTCCGCACCGCCGCGACCGCCGCGCGCGGCGAGGCCCCCAAGCTGCGCCACTGGGTCAAGGAGGTCAAGCAGGCGATGTCCGATCTGGACATCGATCCGGCCTTCGGTGAGCGCAGCGTCAACGAGGGCTTCTCCGGTGGCGAGAAGAAGCGCCACGAGATCCTGCAGCTGGGTCTGCTCAAGCCGAAGATCGCCATCCTCGACGAGACCGACTCCGGCCTCGACGTGGACGCGCTGCGCGTCGTCTCCGAGGGCGTGAACCGCTACCAGGAGAACGAGAACGGCGGCGTCCTGCTCATCACCCACTACACCCGCATCCTGCGCTACATCAAGCCGCAGTTCGTGCACGTCTTCGTGGGTGGCCGCGTCGTCGAGTCCGGCGGCCCCGAGCTCGCCGACGAGCTCGAGACCAACGGCTACGTTCGTTTCACCCAGGCAGCAACGCAAGGAGCGTGATCGGATGACGGTGCCGGTGCGGACCTTGGACATCGCCCGGATCAGGGCCGATTTCCCGATCCTCGCGCGCACGGTGCGCGACGGCAAACCCCTGGTCTACCTCGACTCGGGGGCCACCTCCCAGCGCCCGGTACAGGTGCTCGACGCCGAGCGTGAGTTCCTCGCGACGCGGAACGCGGCCGTGCACCGCGGTGCGCACGCGTTGTCGGAGGAGGCGACCGACTCGTACGAGGACGCTCGCGCCGTCATCGCGTCCTTCGTCGGGGTCGACGTCGACGAGGTGGTGTTCACCAAGAACGCTACCGAGTCGCTCAACCTCGTCGCGTACGCCTTCGCCGACGACCGGTTCCCGCACCGGCTCGGACCCGGTGACGAGATCGTCGTCACCGAACTCGAGCACCACGCGAATCTCGTTCCGTGGCAGGAACTCGCGCGGCGCACGGGTGCCACCCTGCGCTGGTACGGGGTCACCGACGACGGTCGCATCGATCTCGATTCGCTGACGCTGACCGACGCCGTGAAGGTCGTGGCGTTCACGCACCAGTCGAACGTGACCGGTGCGGTCGCTCCCGTCGAGGAGATCGTGCGGCGTGCGAAGGAGGTCGGCGCGATCGTCGTGCTCGACGCGTGCCAGTCGGTGCCGCACATGGCCGTCGACTTCCGTGCTCTCGGTGTGGATTTCGCGGCGTTCTCCGGACACAAGATGTTCGGTCCGTCCGGCGTCGGTGTCCTCTACGGTCGCCGCGACCTGCTCGCCGACGTGCCGCCGTTCATCACCGGTGGCTCGATGATCGAGACGGTGACGATGGAGGCGACGACCTTCGCCGCACCGCCGCAGCGATTCGAGGCCGGATCGCCCATGGTCTCGCAGGCCGTCGGCCTCGGTGCCGCCGTGCGCTACCTGCAGGACATCGGCATGGACGCCGTCGCCGCACACGAACACGAGCTGACTGCTGCGGCACTCGCCGAGCTGGGCGGCATCGACGGCGTGCGCATCATCGGACCCACGACCGGCGAACAGCGCGGCGGGGCGGTGTCGTTCGTCGTGGACGGAATCCATGCTCACGATCTCGGCCAGATCCTCGACGACGAGGGCGTCGAGATCCGGGTCGGACACCACTGCGCCTGGCCGCTGCACCGCCGCTTCGGGGTGGCCGCGACCGCCCGCGCATCGTTCGCCGTGTACAACACGCCGGACGAGGTGCAGGCACTCGGCGCGGCGATCCGGCGCGCCCAGAAGTTCTTCGGGGAGGCGTGATCCGATGCGGATGGAGCAGATGTACCAGGAAGTGATCCTGGACCACTACAAGCACCCGCACAATCGCGGACTGCGCGAACCGTTCGGCGCCGAAGTGCATCACGTCAACCCGACCTGCGGCGACGAGGTGACCCTGCGCGTGCACATCGACGGCGACACCGTCAGCGACGTCTCCTACGACGGGCAGGGCTGCTCGATCAGCCAGGCATCGACGTCCGTGCTCACCGACCAGGTGATCGGCGTTCCGCTCGGCGACGCGCTGAAGATCGTCGAAGGGTTCGTCGAGATGGTCGGCAGCCGCGGGACCGTCGAAGGCGACGAGGACCTGATCGGCGACGGCATCGCATTCGCCGGCGTCGCGAAGTACCCGGCGCGCGTGAAGTGCGCGTTGCTGGGCTGGATGGCCTTCAAGGACGCGGTCGCGCAGACCGTGGACGCCGCCCCCGCCGACCTGGCGGGCGGCGCGCACACCCTTTCGAGCGGAGGACAGAACTGATGACCGAACCCGCACCGGGCACCGTGAACACCGACGAGAATCCGACGGCCGACGCCGGCGCGGACGAGACCTCGACGCTGGTCGCGGCCACGGCGCCGCCGCTGGATCCGGGCCGCCTCGACGAACTCGAGGAAGCGCTGCGCGACGTCGTCGACCCCGAGCTCGGCATCAACGTCGTCGATCTCGGTCTCGTCTACGGGATCTCCGAGGTCGACGAGACCGTGACCGTGGACATGACGCTCACCTCGGCGGCGTGCCCCCTCACCGATGTCATCGAGGAGCAGGCCAAGGGCGCACTCGTGCGCAGCGGCCTGTGCGACGAGCTGCGCATCAACTGGATATGGATGCCGCCGTGGGGTCCCGACAAGATCACCGACGACGGACGCGAGCAGCTGCGCGCACTCGGATTCACCGTCTGATCCCGCGGTCTCCGGTTCCGAGCCTCGGCGCCTGATCTTCGACTTCCCGTCGGAGGTCAGGCGCCTTTGCGTTCGCCGGAGGTCTTCTTGGCGGCCGTCTTCTTCGCTGGAGTCTTCTTGGCTGCCGAGCTCTTGGACGCGGTCTTCTTCGCCGTGCTCTTCTTCGCTGGAGTCTTCTTGGCCGCCGAACTCTTCGACGCCGAACTCTTGGACGCGGTCTTCTTCGCGGGGGCTTTCTTCTTCGTGCCCTCGTCCTCGCCTTCGTCCTCGTCGTCGTCCTTCGAGGACTTCTTCCCGCCGGAGGACGAACCGGACGGGACCTTCTTGCCCGCCGCATCGACGCTACGTTGCAGGGCGGCCACGAGGTCCAGCACCTCGGCGTCCTCTTCACCGGTGTCGTGTTCGGCGACCTGGAAGACCTTCTCGCCGCCGCGGGCGAGGGCCTCGTCGATCAGCGTGCGCAGTTCCACCTGGTACTCGTCGGTGAATTCGGTGGGATCGAAATCGTCGGACATCGACTCGACCAGGGTCTCGGCCATCGCGAGTTCGCGTTGTTTCGGCTTCTCGATGTCGTCGAGCGACTCGAACTCGGCCGCGCGCACCTCGTCGGGCCACAGCAGGGTCTGCAGGATGAGCAGTCCGTCGCGGGTGCGCAAGGCGGCCAGCCGGGTGCGCTGACGAAGCGTGAAGTGCACCAGCGCCGTCCGGTCGCTCTGTTCGAGAGTCGCGGCGAGCAGGCCGTAGGCCTTCGGTGACGACGAATCGGGTTCGAGATAGTAGGACTTCTCGAACAGGATCGGGTCGATCTGCTCGGTGGGCACGAACTGCAGCACCGGGATCTCGTGCTTCTCGGCGGCCGGGAGTTTCTCGAAGTCCTCGTCGGTGAGCACGACCCGCTCGCCGTCCTCGGAGTCGTACGCCTTGTCGATCTCCTGGTAGGGGACGACCTCACCGCACTCGGTACACACACGCTGATACTTGATCCGCCCGCCGTCCTTCGCGTGCACCTGGTGGAAGGAGATGTCGTGCGACTCGGTCGCCGAGTACACCTTCACCGGCACGTTGACGAGGCCGAACGCGAGTGAGCCTTTCCAGATCGACCGCATGTGTCCATCATGATCGACACCTCGGAAGCACGCTGGAAAGCTGCGAAACTCACTCGGCGGTTCGCCGAGACGTTCGCCACACGCCGCGCCCGGCGGATCAGCGGAGCGAACGCAGAATCGTCGCGCGCGCACCCGTCGGCAGCACCCGGAACAGCCGCCACATCGTGGCCGCCACGCCGGTCGCGTCGTCGCGACCGGACAGGTAGGCGCGTTGCTGCTCGACCGGCAGGGCGAAGAACGCGTCGAAGAACTCGATCGCTCCGCGTGCGTCGAGTCGCAGCAGGACCCGCAGTCCCATCTGCCGCAGGGTCGCCACCGAGCGGGCGCGCACCGGCCACAGGACGCGCTGCGGGTCGTCGCCGAGGCGCATCGCGTCGATCACTGCATCCGCGGTGGACAGGGCGGTGGCCACCGCGTATCCCGTGGCCGGATGCATGAGACCACCGCGAGCGCCGAAGCCGAGCACTCCGGGTGCCGTCGGTGCGCCCTCGACGGCGAAGCGCACCCGTTCGACCTGCTCGTCGCCGGTCGTGTGCACGCCTCGCGCTGCGAGGCGGATGTGCAGGCGCCGTTCGAGTTCGCCGAGACCGAGTGCTGGGCGGCCGACGAGGCAGGTCTCCTCGAGGATCGTGCGTCCGTCGCCGACCGGCACCGCGTACAGGAAGGACGGCACGTCGTCGGGGCCCGTGCCGTTGTCGCGGCGCCAGTCCATGAACCAGGCGTCGTGGCCCTCGAGTGCCGGAGCTGCGGTCGCATCGTCGACGATCAGCCCGAATGCCGTCTGCTGGGCACGTTCCGGTTCGGCGGGAACCCCGCGGGCATCGACGACGTAGCGGGCAGTCACCCGGCGTCCGTCGCCGAGGACCACGCCGTCCGCATCGACGTCGCGTACCCGATCCGTGACCACCGTGACGGCGTCGAGGGCGAGGAAGTCCTGCAGGTACGCCGTGTCCAGCACCCGGTAGGCGCGATCGACGATGCGGGGCCCGGTCGTCCACGCCGCGGGCCTGTCGATGCGTGCTGCCACCACCTCGTCGGGCAGCCAGGCGGGCAGTTCGTCGGCCCACGCCGCGTAGGTCGCGGTCCACCGACGCTGCGGACGCACGTCGACGGCCGTCACCGACAACCCGGCTGCGGCGGCACGGAACGCCAATGCACGGCCGGCGGGGCCGAGTCCGGCCACGACGAGGTCGGTGGAGGGAAGGAGGGTCACGGGCGCCAGCCTAGGTCGCGCGCGGGAAGAACCCGGCCGCGCGTGGCGAGGGGTAGTGCATCTCACCGTGGGGGAGAGGTGCTGTCACGGTAAAATGAGTAGTTCGTGTGCCCGGCTGTTTGCCACCATGGCACCCATCCATCGTCTTTCGTTCTAGGAGCCCGTGCGTGATCACCGCTACCGACCTCGAAGTCCGCGCCGGCGTGCGGACGCTGCTCACCGCCCCCGGCTCGGGGCTGCGGGTGCAGGCCGGGGACCGGATCGGCCTCGTGGGACGTAACGGTGCCGGCAAGACCACGACCCTGCGGATCCTCGCGGGTGAAGGCGAACCCTACGCCGGCACCGTGATCCGTTCCGGAGACATCGGTTACCTGCCGCAGGATCCCAAGGAGGGCAATCTCGACGTCCTCGCCAAGGACCGGGTGCTCTCGGCGCGAGGTCTCGACGAGATCCTCCGCAGCATGGAGAAGCAGCAGGCGCTCATGGCGGAGGCCGTCGACGAGAAGATCCGCGACCGTGCCGTGCGCAAGTACGGTTCGCTCGAAGAGCGTTTCGCGACGCTCGGCGGATACGTCGCCGAATCCGAGGCCGCGAGCATCTGCCACAGCCTCGGCCTGCCCGACCGGGTCCTCGGCCAGCCCCTGCACACGCTGTCGGGTGGTCAGCGCCGCCGTGTCGAACTCGCCCGCATCCTGTTCGCAGCCTCGGACGGCTCCGGCGGGAAGTCCGACACCACGCTGCTGCTCGACGAGCCGACCAACCACCTCGACGCCGACTCGATCACCTGGCTGCGCGGATTCCTGCAGAACCACGACGGTGGGCTCATCGTCATCAGCCACGACGTCGACCTGCTCGCCGACGTGGTGAACAAGGTGTGGTTCCTCGACGCGGTGCGCGGCGAGGCCGACGTCTACAACATGGGCTGGAAGAAGTATCTCGACGCGCGTGCCACCGACGAGGCGCGGCGCCGGCGCGAGCGTGCGAACGCCGAGAAGAAGGCGTCCGCCCTGCAGAAGCAGGCCGCGAAGCTCGGAGCGAAGGCCACCAAGGCCACTGCCGCCCAGAACATGGCCAAGCGCGCCGAGAAGTTGCTCGCCGACCTCGACGACGTGCGCGTCGCAGACAAGGTGGCCAAGATCCGGTTCCCCACGCCGGCCGCGTGCGGCAAGACCCCGCTGATGGCCAAGGAGCTGACCAAGGTCTACGGCTCCCTGGAGATCTTCACCGGCGTCGACCTCGCGATCGACCGGGGCAGCCGCGTCGTCGTCCTCGGCCTCAACGGTGCCGGCAAGACGACGCTGCTGCGGCTGCTCGCCGGTGTGGAGCAGCCGGATCTCGGCGAACTCGTGCCGGGTCACGGCCTGAAGGTCGGCTACTTCGCGCAGGAGCACGACACCATCGACGACTCGGCGACGGTGTGGGAGAACATCCGGCACGCCGCTCCCGACGCCGGCGAACAGGACCTGCGGGGACTGCTCGGCGCGTTCATGTTCACCGGTCCGCAGCTCGAGCAGCCGGCCGGAACGCTCTCCGGCGGTGAGAAGACGCGACTCGCCCTGGCGGGGCTCGTCTCGTCCGCGGCGAACGTGCTGCTCCTCGACGAGCCGACCAACAACCTCGATCCCGTCTCGCGCGAGCAGGTGCTCGACGCGCTGCGCAGCTACGAGGGTGCCGTCGTGCTGGTCACCCACGATCCGGGTGCGGCCGAGGCCCTCGACCCGGAACGTGTGATCCTGCTTCCCGACGGAACCGAGGACCACTGGTCCCAGGAATACCTCGAGCTCATCCAGCTCGCCTGATCGGGCCTCCGGTCGGATCCGTCCCACGATCCGCTCCCGCTGGTCCGATCTGCGTCCGCGCAACCTGACAGTCCTCTAGCCTGGGAAAGGGACCTTTGGCGAGGGCGCAGGGAGGATCCGATGGCGCGAAATTCCGGTGGTGGAGAGACGACCTACGCGAAGGGAGCCCGAGTTACAGGGGAATCGCGGGACCGCTTGCAGGAGGATCTGAAGCGCCGCTACGAGGAGGGCGCGAGCATTCGGAGGCTCGCGCAGGAAACCGGTCGATCCTACGGTTTCGTGCACAACGTTCTCGTGGAGTCGCAGGTGCGGCTGCGGGGCCGCGGCGGCCCGAACCGTCGTCGGGCGGCAGCGAGCGACGAGAAGGCGTGAGGAACGGATCCGGCGCGTCAGTCGCGCCGGCGCACGGATTCCTCGACGAGGTCGAGAACTGCGACGAGGTCCTGTTCGGTGTGCCCTGAAGCGAGGCGGGCGACGAGCCCGTCGAGCACGAGGTCGAGATAACCCAGGACGACTTCGGTCGGCACGTCGTCGCGCAGCCGGCCCGCTTCCCGCTGCCGTTCGAGGCGTCCGACGGTGGCCTCGGTGAGTTCGGCCGAATGCTGCGTCCACGCCTTCGCGAACTCGGGGTCGGTGCGGAGACGGCGCGTGATCTCGAGCCGCGTCCCGAGCCAGTCGAACTGGTCGGGGGAGGACAGCATGTCGCGCATGACCTGTACGAGACCCTCATTGGCCGCGACGTCGGCCATCCGTCTCGCATCCTCCTGGGCGAGGGCGAGGAACAGTCCGTCCTTGTCCTTGAAATGGTGGAAGATCGCGCCACGGGACAGACCCGTGGCATCTTCGAGCAGTCGCACGGTCGCGCCGTCGTAACCGTATTCGGCGAAGCAGCGACGGGCACCGTCGAGGATCTGCCTGCGCCGCGCGGCGAGATGGTCCTCACTGACCTTGGGCACGCGCCACTTCCTTTCGGCTCGAGGGAGACGGCGGGCCCGAGACGAGTCTCGTCCCGGGCCCGCCGCTTCACACAGATGTGACCGATCGGGTCACGAGCACTGCTCTCAGCCGCGGATCATGTTCCGCAGCACGTACTGCAGGATGCCGCCGTTGCGGTAGTAGTCCGCCTCACCGGGGGTGTCGATGCGGACGACAGCGTCGAAGGTGACCTTCTCACCGTTGTCCTTGGTCGCCGTGACCTTGACGGTCTTCGGCGTGACGCCCTCGTTGAGCTTCTCGATGCCCTCGATGTCGAAGACCTCGGTGCCGGTCAGGCCCAGCGACGCGGCCGACTCACCCGCCGGGAACTGCAGCGGGATGACGCCCATGCCGATGAGGTTCGAGCGGTGGATGCGCTCGAAGGACTCGGTGATGACGGCCTTGACGCCGAGCAGGCGGGTGCCCTTGGCGGCCCAGTCACGCGAGGAGCCCGAACCGTACTCCTTGCCACCGAGGACGACCAGCGGGATGCCGGCCTCCTGGTAGTTCTGCGAGGCGTCGTAGATGAACGCCTGCGGAGCACCGTCCTGGGTGAAGTCGCGGGTGTAACCACCGGAGACACCGTCGAGCAGCTGGTTCTGCAGACGGATGTTCGCGAAGGTGCCGCGGACCATGACCTCGTGGTTGCCACGACGCGAGCCGAGCGAGTTGTAGTCCTTGCGCTCGACACCGTGGGCGTCGAGGTACTGCGCGGCCGGGGTACCCGGCTTGATCGGACCGGCCGGGCTGATGTGGTCGGTGGTGACCGAATCGCCGAGCAGCGCGAGGACGCGAGCGCCCTTGATGTCGCTGACCGCGTCCGGCTCCATCGTCATGCCCTCGAAGTACGGAGCCTTGCGGACGTACGTCGAATCCTCGTCCCACGCGAAGGTGTCGCCCTCGGGGGTCTCGAGGTTCTGCCAGCGCTCGTCGCCCTTGAAGACGTCGGCGTAGGACTTGCGGAACATGTCCTGGTTGATCGCCGACTTGATGGTGTCGTCGATCTCCTGGGCGGAAGGCCAGATGTCCTTCAGGAAGACGTCGTTGCCGTCCTTGTCCTTGCCCAGCGCGTCGGTCTCGAAGTCGAAGTCCATCGTGCCCGCGAGCGCGTACGCGATGACCAGCGGCGGCGAGGCCAGGTAGTTCATCTTCACGTCGGGGGAGATACGACCCTCGAAGTTGCGGTTGCCGGAGAGCACCGCGGTGACCGAGAGGTCGTTGTCGTTGACGGCCTTCGAGATCTCCTCGGGCAGCGGGCCGGTGTTACCGATGCAGGTGGTGCAACCGAAGCCACCGAGGTAGAAGCCGAGCTTCTCGAGGTACGGCCACAGGCCGGCCTTCTCGTAGTAGTCGTTGACGACCTGCGAACCCGGAGCCATGTTGGTCTTGACCCACGGCTTGGTGGCCAGGCCCTTCTCGACCGCGTTGCGGGCGAGCAGCGCGGCACCGAGCATGACCGACGGGTTGGAGGTGTTGGTGCAGGAGGTGATACCTGCGACCACCACGGCACCGTGGTCGAGGACGAACTCGCCGCGCTCCTCGGAGACGACCTTGACCCGCTTGGAGGGGCGGCCGGAAGTATCGCCGTGGGGAACGAGCGGAGCGTCGCCGTTCGCGGTGGGCTTGATCGGGTCGGACGCCGGGAAGGTGTCGTCGAGCGCGTCGTCGAGCTTGGAGTGCGGGGTCGCCTCGTGCTCTTCCACGTAGTTGTGGATGTCGCGGCGGAAGGCTGCCTTCGACTCCGACAGGAGGATGCGGTCCTGCGGGCGCTTCGGGCCGGCGATCGACGGGACGACCGTCGACAGGTCGAGCTCGAGGTACTCGGAGAACTCGGGCTCGCGGCTCGGATCGTGCCACAGGCCCTGCTCCTTGGCGTACGCCTCGACGAGAGCGAGCTGCTCGTCGCTGCGGCCGGTCAGGCGCAGGTAGTTGATGGTCTCGCCGTCGATCGGGAAGATCGCTGCGGTCGAACCGAACTCGGGGCTCATGTTGCCGAGGGTCGCGCGGTTGGCGAGGGGGACCTCGGCCACGCCGGCGCCGTAGAACTCGACGAACTTGCCGACGACGCCGTGCTTGCGCAGCATGTCGGTGACGGTAAGCACGACGTCGGTCGCGGTCACGCCGGGCTGGATCTCACCGGTGAGCTTGAAGCCGACCACGCGCGGGATGAGCATGGAGACCGGCTGGCCGAGCATCGCGGCCTCGGCCTCGATGCCGCCGACGCCCCAGCCGAGCACGCCGAGGCCGTTGACCATCGTCGTGTGCGAGTCGGTGCCGACGCAGGTGTCGGGGTAGGCCTGCCCGTTGCGGACCATGACGGTCGGGGCGAGGTACTCGATGTTGACCTGGTGGACGATACCCATGCCCGGGGGGACGACGCGGAAGTCGTCGAAGGCGCCCTGGCCCCAGCGCAGGAACTGGTAGCGCTCGCCGTTGCGCTCGTACTCGAGGTCGACGTTGCGCTCGAGGGCGTCGGCGCGACCGAAGTAGTCGAGGATCACCGAGTGGTCGATGACCATGTCGGCGGGGGAGAGGGGGTTGACCTTGTTCGGGTCGCCGCCCAGGGTGGTCACGGCCTCACGCATGGTGGCGAGGTCGACGACACAGGGGACGCCCGTGAAGTCCTGCATGATCACGCGGGCGGGCGTGAACTGGATCTCGATGCTCGGGTCGGCGGAGGGATCCCAGTTGGCGATGGCCCGGATGTGATCGGCCGTGATGTTGGCACCGTCCTCGGTGCGCAGCAGGTTCTCGGCCAGGACCTTCAAAGAGTAAGGAAGTTTCTCGGTGCCGGGGACGGCCGACAGGCGGAAGATCTCGTAGGAGTTGTCTCCGACCTGCAGCGAACCCTTGGCGCCGAACGAATCACTACTGGTGCTCACGTCAGCTCCACTCGTCGTTTCGGCTGGCCGCCGACGGGGCTGTGTCGACGGCTGAAGCGAGGCACACGACGTCCGCTCGCGGCCCGTGGCCCGGATGCAGTAGTCGTGGCGTCTCGCACTCGATTCTAACAGTACGCTTGTCCTGTATTGAACCGAAGTCGGGTCCGTCGTGTCGACGAGGCGTCCCGCCGGCATCGGTCCTGCTCGCGACGAGTGCTTCGAGGCGCCGTCGCGCGATCGCGTAGTGTTCTCCCTTGCCGCACGGGTGTGGCGCTTCGTGTCGTCTCCGCGCGGCCGGATCGCCGTATCGCCCGGCTTCCGACCCTGCACCACCGGAGAGAGATGTCTGCGCCACTGCTTCGCATACCGGGCCCTGCGCTCACGGATCTTCCTACCGGGGTCTCGGTCGAAAAAGTGCTCGCCGATCTCGCCGACGACCAGGTGGCGGCGCCCTCGCAGTACGTCGACGACCTCGTCGCCGAGGTGCAGCGCGCGCAGGAGAACGGGATCGACCTCAGCGTGGTCGTGCTCGACCGGGACCCCCGTATGGATTCGCAGCTGCGCGACCTCGCGACGGAGGTCGGCGCCGAGGACGGCGGAACGGTGCTGGTCCTCAGCCCGGGATGGGTCGGGACGTTCAGCGAGGATCTCGACCGCGTCACTCTCGAGGCCGCCCAGGATCGCACCTACACCGGCGATCCGGTGGTCTCCACACGCAACTTCGTCGACTCGGTGCTCGAGCCGTCTCCGCCCTGGACTCTGATGACGCTGCTGATCGTCGCGGTGGTCGCTCTTGCGGCCGGCGCGACCTGGCTCGCCAAACGCCGCCGCGCGGACGGTGACGCGACCGTTGCCGGAGGTAACGGATCGTCATCGGCCGAAGATGTCTGAGGTCTCTTTCCCGTCACCGTAGAGATCTTCTCCGGGTTGTCCTCGTCCCGATCGTGACGGAATCCGGCAGGGAAGATCGTTCGGCGTCCTCACGGTGTTGCTCGGTGTCCGCACCGTGTTCTTTCGGCGTTCTTCCGGCCGATCTTCGTGACTGTCATGCGACATACCCCTGAGGTGTCGTACGGTTCTCATGACGCTCTTGGGGAAGGTGTGTCACAACCCGGCTCGTGGGGACGCTGTCCGCAGTCGGTGTACGACTGCAGCGTGTGAGCCGTGGGGCACCCGCGGCGAGCGGATGCTGCCTGCCTTCCTCGGGTCGTCCGGCCGGATGTCTCGGCCACCAGGTGCGACCGAGGGAGATGCACGTGAGACGGTTCGGTATCCACGGAGGGATTCCGCGACGGTCGGGGCCGGACGGCACCGCCACGACGCTCACTGCAGGCCGTCGACCCGACGGTCCGACGCCCGGTCGCATCCCGCGGACGCGCACCGGCACGCTCCTCGCCGGTTTGGGGTTGGTCACAGCCGTGCTCCTCACCGTGACCACGACGGCGTCCGCCGCACCGGCCCCGCCGCCGAACCCCTCGGACGCCGAGATCGACCGCGCAGGTGCGGCCGTCGCGGCCAACATCGACCGGGTCGGGCAGCTGATCGTCCGGATCGCCGACGCGGATCAGCAGCTCGCCGAGCTCGACGCGCAGGTCGCCATCCGCCGCGAGGACGTCAACCGCGCCCTCGTCGATCTCCAGAGCGCGCGCGACGCGGCGGATCTCGCCGAACGGGTGGTCGTGGATTCCCGCCGCGCACTCGACGACGCCGCCGACCGGATCGCTGCTGCCCAGAAGAACTTCGACGCGTTCGTCCGCGACAGCTACACCCGTGGCGCCAACTCGGTCTCCCTCGCGGCCTTCCTCGACGTCGACGGTCCCGACGATCTGCTCGACCGCGCCCAGGTCATGCGATTGCTGTCCGCCGGGCGCACCGCGGTGCTCGATGCGCTCCAGCGCGCCCGGGCCCAGGAGGCCAACTCCCATTCGCGGGCACGCGCGGCCAAGCTCGAGGCCGACGCGGCGGCGGAAGCCGCCGAGCAGCGCAGGGCCGAGGCCGAGGCCGCGATCGCCGTCGCGCGAGCGGAACTCGGTCGGCAGGCTGCCGAGAAGTCGCGCATCGAGCAGGAACGTGAAAACGCGCAGAGCGAACTCGACCGGGCCCGCGTGAACGTTGCGGGCCTGGAAGGGCAACGCGCGCAGTACCAGGACTGGGAGCGTCGCCGCGCAGCCGAGGAAGCAGCCGCCGCGGCGGCACGGGTCGCGGCAGCCGAGGCGGCCGAGCGTGTCGCCGCCGACGCCGCAGCCCGGGAACGTGCGGCGGAACTGGCCAACGGCCGTCGCCCTCACACGCTGATCGAGGAGTCTCCGTCGACCGGCGACAGCGACGTCGCCGCACCGGGTGAGGTCACCACCGAATCCGGAGCGCCGGAGGACAGTGACACCGCTGCGAGTCGCACCGATACCAGTGGCACCGACACGGTTGCACCGGACTACACCGACGACGCCACGGTCCCGGATTACGGCGACCGTGGAAGCGTCCTGGACGACGTCCTCGAGGACACGGACAGCGGAACGGTCCCGGATGACAGCGATGGTGGAACCGTCCCGGATGACAGCGATGGTGGAACCGTCCCGGATGACACCGGCGGTGGAACCGTCCCGGATGACAGCGATGGTGGAACCGTCCCGGATGACACCGACGATGGATCCGTCCCGGACGGCACCGACAGCGGCACGATCCCCGACGTAGACGAGGACAGCGGCAGCGACGGTGGGATCGACTGGGAGAACCCGGATCCGGGCGACCCCGTTGTGGAGACCCCCGGATCGGGGACCGGGGGATCGGGTTCCCGCCCCTCCACACCGAATTCGACGCCCAGCACCCCGTCGCGTCCGTCCGTCACGGGTCCCGCTGCGGTGGAGATCGTCATCGACCGCGCGATGTCCCAGATCGGCGTCCCGTACGCGTGGGGTGGTGGCAACGAGAACGGCCCGACCCGCGGTATCCGCGACGGTGGCGTCGCCGATGTCCACGGCGACTACGCCAAGGTCGGCTTCGACTGTTCGGGACTGATGATCTACGCGTTCGCGGGCATCGGTATCTCGCTCCCGCACTACACCGGCTACCAGTACACGGCCGGCACGCAGGTCCCGTCGTCGCAGATGAGGCGGGGCGACATGATCTTCTACGGGCCCAACGCCAGCCAGCACGTCGCGCTGTATCTCGGCGACGGGCAGATGCTCGAGGCGCCGCAGTCGGGATCGTTCGTGAAGATCTCGCCGGTACGCTGGGGCGGCATGACACCGTACGTGGTGCGCATGGTGTCGTGAGGGCGAGGTTTGCCGCGGCCCTCGTACCACCGAGGACGGGTGCCATCCGGTCGTTTCCGGGTGCCGTCTCCCGGTCGGTGCAGGGGCGACGACACACCGAGCCGGCACCTGCAATAGTGGTGCAGCAGGTGTTTCCAGCGGAGCGACGTAGGCGAAAGCGGTGGATTGTTGGTGACCTCACGCGAGGGTGGGACGTCCGGTTCGGCAACGCCGGGCGACCAGAGCGGTAACGACGGACGCAAGAACAACCAGGCTGCGGCGGGTGCCGCGTCGGCGCCGAAGGCGGCGGGCGCGAACGGTCCTGCTCCGCAGGGGTCCGGCGCGAACGCTCAGCCGGCTCCGCAGGGGACCGGTGCGAACACTCAGCCGGCGGCCGGTACGAACACCCAGCCGGCAGCCGGCGCGAACATGCGGAAACCCGGCGACGCTCCTGCGAAGGCGTACGACCCGGCCGACGACGTCCGTCTCCTCGAACGGGCCATCTACGAGGTCAAGCGCGTGATCGTCGGCCAGGACCTGCTGGTCGAGCGGATGCTGGTCGGTGTGCTCGCGCGCGGGCACGTGCTGCTCGAAGGCGTTCCCGGTGTCGCGAAGACGCTGGCCGTCGAGACCTTCGCGAAGGTCGTCGGTGGATCGTTCTCCCGCGTCCAGTTCACCCCCGACCTCGTGCCGACCGACCTCGTCGGTACCCGCATCTACCGGCAGGGACGCGAGGAGTTCGACACCGAACTCGGACCGGTCGTCGCGAACTTCGTGCTCGCCGACGAGATCAACCGCGCCCCGGCGAAGGTGCAATCGGCGCTGCTCGAGGTGATGGCCGAACGCCACGTCACCATCGGTGGCAGGACCTTCCCGATGCCCGAGCCGTTCCTCGTGATGGCGACGCAGAACCCCATCGAGAACGAGGGCGTCTACCCGCTCCCGGAAGCACAGCGCGACCGCTTTCTGTTCAAGGTCCTCGTCGACTACCCGACGGTGGAGGAAGAACGCGAGATCGTCTACCGGATGGGTGTCGCCGCTCCCGAACCGAAGCAGGTGCTCGACAACGAGCAGCTCCTGCGCCTGCAGAAGATCGCCGGACGTGTGTTCGTGCACCACGCGCTCGTCGACTACGTGGTGCGGGTCATCTTCGCGACGCGTCGGCCCGCCGAACTCGGCCTGCACGATGTGCAGGGCTGGATCGCCTACGGCGCCTCGCCCCGCGCGACGCTCGGCATCATCTCCTCGGCGCGTGCCCTGGCGCTCGTGCGCGGTCGCGACTACGTGGTACCGCAGGACATCGTCGACGTCATCCCCGATGTGCTCCGCCATCGCCTGGTGTTGTCCTACGACGCGCTCGCGGACGACGTCTCCCCGGACCAGATCATCACCCGCATCCTGCAGACGGTGGGTCTTCCGCAGGTCGCGCCCCAGGCGAACGCACCCGTGCCGACCGCGACCCCCGGCCCGGCGCCCGCCGATCCGCGGACCGTTGCCGGTCAGCAGGCGCCCGTCGGTGCACCCGGTCCGCAGGGAGGTGCGGGCGCGCGGTGAGCACACGTCCTCACGACGGGTCGCCACCGCGGTTCCGGTCCGGTGAACTGCGCGATCCCGCGCTCACCGCCGCGCTCCGCACCCTCGAGCTCACCGTGCGGCGCCGTCTCGACGGCGTCCTGCACGGCGACCACCTCGGTCTGATCCCGGGCCCGGGTTCCGAACCGGGGGACGCCCGCGAGTATCAGCCGGGCGACGACGTGCGGCAGATGGACTGGTCGGTCACTGCGCGCACGACGCACCCGCACGTGCGGCAGACCGTCGCCGACCGGGAACTCGAGACGTGGCTCGCGGTCGACCTGTCGGCCAGCCTGGACTTCGGTACCGGTATGTGCGAGAAGCGCGACCTGGCGATCGCAGCGGTGGCCGCGCTCGCGCATCTGACCACCGGTGGCGGGAATCGGATCGGTGCGGTGATCTCCACCGGCAACGAGACCGTCCGCGTCCCCGCGCGTGGTGGGCGGCTGCACGCCCAGTCGTTGCTGCGTACCGTCGCGACCACCCCGCATGCACCCGACGGGACCCGCGGCGATCTCCAAGGCCTCGTCGAGTCGCTGCGACGCCCCCAGCGCCGCCGCGGTCTGGCCGTCGTGGTGAGCGATTTTCTGGGTCCGCTCGACTGGGAGCGCTCCCTGCGGGCGCTGTCCGGCCGGCACGAACTGCTCGCCGTCGAGATCATCGATCGCCGCGACCTCGAACTGCCCGATCTGGGCGACGTGGTGCTGCACGACCCGGAGACGGGCCGCACCCGCGAATTCACGACCACTCCCGAACTGCGGGCCGACTACGCGCAGGCGGCCGCGGAGCATCGCGCGGCCGTGCACCAGGCACTGCGCAGTTCCGGTGCACCCGTGCTGACGCTGCGCACCGACCGCGACTGGATCGGCGACGTCGTGCGGTTCGTCGCGGCCCGGCGGCACAGCTTCGGCGCACCCGCACGGCAGGGGGGACGATGAGCCTGTCCGGTTTCACTTCACCGTGGTGGTTGCTGCTGCTGTTCGTCGTCGCCGCCCTCGGCGGTGCGTACGTGCTGGTCCAGCGCCGGCGCCAGACGAACACGCTGCGCTTCACCAATCTCGAGCTGCTCGAGAAGGTCGCGCCCGCCCGCCCGGGACGCGCTCGGCATATTCCCGTCGCACTGTTGCTCGTCGGCCTCGTCTTCCTCACCGTGGCGCTCGCCGGCCCGACCGCCGAACAGCGGGTGCCGCGCAACCGGGCCACGGTCGTGCTCGTCATCGACGTGTCGTTGTCGATGGAGGCCACGGACGTCGCACCCACGCGACTCGCCGCCGCTCAGGAGGCGGCCAAGCAGTTCGCCGACGACCTGACACCCGGCATCAACCTCGGTCTCGTCGCGTTCTCGGGTACCGCCTCGGTCCTGGTCTCGCCGACCACCAACCGGGAGGCGAGCAAGTCCGCGATCGACAACCTGCAGCTCAGCGAGCGCACCGCGACCGGCGAGGCGATCTTCACGGCGATGCAGTCGATCGACACGCTCGCCGCCGTGCTCGGCGGTAGCGACCAGGCGCCGCCCGCGCGGATCGTGCTGCTGTCCGACGGCAAGCAGACCGTCCCCGAGAGTCCCGACGATCCCCGCGGGGGGTTCACCGCGGCGCGACAGGCGGCGGAGAAGGGAATCCCGGTCTCGACCATCTCGTTCGGCACGCAGACGGGCACCGTCACCATCGAGGACGATCGGATCCCCGTGCCCGTCGACGACCCGTCGCTCAAGGAGATCGCCAATCTCTCGGGTGGGAGCTTCTTCACGGCGGCGAGCCTCGAGGAACTCGAGGACGCCTACAACACGCTCGAGGAGCAGATCGGCTTCGAGACGACCCGCGGCGACGCCAGTCGTCCGTGGCTCATGCTCGGAGCGCTCTCGGTGATCGCGGGGCTCGGCGCGGCGATGGTGTTGCGCCAGCGGCTGCCCTGATCCACCTTGTGCACGCTCACGGAGCGTTTTCCGTCCCGGACAGACCACCAGATAGGTTGGAATGCATGACTGACGCAGATAGTGCCGCAGCGTCCACGCGCGCGGGTGTCACCCCCCGATCCGTCCTCGTCACCGGTGGAAACCGCGGGATCGGCCTCGCCGTCGCCCGTCGCCTGCAGGCCGACGGCCACAAGGTCGCCGTCACCCACCGCGGTTCGGGCGCGCCCGACGGCCTGTTCGGTGTGCGATGCGACGTCACCGACGCCGACTCGGTCGACGCCGCGTTCAAGGAAGTCGAGGAGCATCAGGGTCCCGTCGAGGTGCTCGTCGCGAATGCGGGCATCACCGACGACACCCTGCTGATGCGCATGACCGAGGACCAGTTCAGCTCGGTGATCGACGCGAACCTCACCGGCGCCTTCCGGTGCGCCAAGCGCGCCAACCGCGCGATGCTCCGTGCCCGTTGGGGCCGCATGATCTTCCTCGGCTCCGTGGTCGGCCTCGCCGGGCAGGCCGGTCAGATCAACTACGCGTCCTCGAAGGCCGGTGTCATCGGTCTCGCCCGTTCGGTCACCCGCGAACTCGGTTCGCGATCGATCACCGCCAACGTCGTCGCTCCCGGTTTCATCGAGACCGACATGACTGCGGATCTGTCCGACGACCTGCGCGACACCGCGAAGAAGTTCATCCCGCTGCAGCGACTCGGCAAGCCCGAGGACGTCGCAGCCGTCGTCAGCTTCCTGGCCTCCGACGACTCCGCCTACGTCTCCGGCGCCGTCATCCCGGTCGACGGCGGCATGGGCATGGGCCACTGACGGTCTCGCGACCACATCCGAATCTCACTGGAGGACCGATACACTCATGGGCGGACTGCTCGAGGGCAAGACCATTCTCGTCACCGGCATCATCACCGATGCCTCGATCGCCTTCCACACCGCGAAGGCCGCGCAGGAACAGGGCGCGAAGGTGATCATCACCGGCTTCGAGCGACTCCGGTTGATCGACCGGATCGCGCAGCGTCTCCCGCAGCCGGTGCCGCCGGCCATCAGCCTCGACGTGCAGAACCAGGAGGATCTCGACGGTCTCGCCGACAAGATCCGCGAACTCGCACCGGAGGGGATCGACGGTGTCGTCCACTCCATCGGTTTCGCACCCCGGTCCTGCCTGGGCAGCCCGTTCCTCGACGCGCCGTGGACGGACGTCGCGGTGGCACTCGAGGTGTCGGCCTACTCCTACGGCGCGCTCGCCAAGGCCGTCCTGCCCGTCATGAACGAGGGCGGTTCGATCGTCGGAATGGACTTCGACCCGTCCCGGGCCGTGCCGTTCTACAACTGGATGGGTGTCTCCAAGGCGACGCTCGAGTCGGTGAACCGCTACGTGGCCAAGGAGGTCGGCCCGCGCGGCATCCGTTCGAACCTCGTCGCCGCCGGCCCGATCAAGACGCTCGCGGCCAAGGCCATCGCGGGCGACGCGACCGGCCCGGGAGCGGAGATGAACCGCTTGAACGAGGGCTGGTCGGCCGCGTCCCCGATCGGCTGGGACGTCGACGACCCGACGCCTGTGGCGAAGACCGTGTGTGCGGTGCTGTCCGACTGGCTACCCGGGACAACGGGATCCATCGTCTACGTCGACGGTGGTTTCCACTCCCAGGTCGGCTTCGGCAGCTGACCGTACGACGGAAGGCACTTTCATGACGAACACCCCCGGGGCGTACGACGCGCTGATGCTGCTGTCGTTCGGCGGACCGGAAGGACCCGACGACGTGCGGCCGTTCCTCGAGAACGTCACCCGCGGACGGGGGATCCCACCGGAACGACTCGACGAGGTTGCGCAGCACTATCTGCACTTCGGGGGTGTCTCGCCGATCAACGCCCTGAACCGGGCGATCATCGACGCCGTCCGCGCCGAGTTCGACGCGCACGGTATCGATCTGCCGATCTATTTCGGCAACCGCAACTGGCATCCCATGGTCGAGGACACCGTCGCGCGGATGCGCGACGACGGGATCCGCAACGCCCTGGTGTTCGCGACCTCCGCCTGGGGCGGCTACTCGGGATGCCGGCAGTACCACGAGGACATCGCGCGGGCACGGGACGCCGTCGAGAACGCCCCGCAGTTGACGAAGCTGCGGCACTTCTACGACCACCCGCTGTTCCTCGACGCCGTCACCGACGCCGTGCGCGCCGCCCGCGTCGAACTCGCCGACGACGTGCGCGATTCCGCGCGCGTGGTGTTCACCGCGCACTCCGTTCCGAACTCCTTCGACGCGACCGGTGGTCCGCCGGAGGAGGGTGGGCATCTCTACAGCCGGCAGGTGGCCGAAGCGGCGCGGTTGGTGGCCGAGGCGCTCGGCGAGGACGACTACGACCTGGTGTGGCAGTCGCGGTCCGGTCCGCCACAGGTGCCGTGGCTCGAACCCGACATCGTCGACCACGTCGACGCCCTGCACGAACGGGGAGTCCGCGCCGTCGTGGTCGTGCCGGTCGGGTTCGTCTCCGATCATCTCGAGGTCGTGTGGGATCTCGACACCGAGGCTCGCGACCGGGCCGCTGAGCTGGGCATGGGCTTCTCTCGTGCGGCGACGGCCGGAACCGACCCGCGCTTCGCGCAACTCGTCCGCGAACTCGTCGAGGAACAGCGGGACGGGATCACCGCCCGTCGCTGCGGCACCGAACCGCTGCTCGGGGCCGCGTGCAACGGGAGCCTGTGCGCCGTCGGGTGCTGCGAGCCGCCGAAACGCCCGTCCCGTCCCGCCGCGAACGGATAGATCCCTCCGCGCCTCACCGGGCGGGGTGCCCGACCGGTGAGGCCAGAGGGGAGTCGAACCAGCGCGACAGCGACCGGCGCAGGGTGCTCGGACCGTCGACGACCACGGCGCCCGAGCGCAATGCGTCCGGCCAGGTCGCTTCGCCACGCCAGATCTCGGTCAGCTCCCGCAGTCCCGTCGTCACCCGGATCGAGACCTCGAAGCCCGGGTCCTCGTCACACACGTCGACGTCGTGCGGCGTGATGACCATCCACCACCGGCGCGACGCGTGGGTGACCGTCGGGAAGGCGAACTCCACGACCACCCGGGATTCCGGCAGGGCCGCATGGTCGACGTGCCGGTGCATGTCCCACATCAGCAGTCGCGGATCGAGGTCGACGTCACCGAGTTTCCCGGTCCACCGCGTGCCCCACGCACCGAGTGCGTCGACGACGGTCTCGAGATCGCGTCCCGCCGGGGTGAGCACGTACCGGACGTCGTTTCTGTCCTCGAGACGCCGCACGATGCCCGCCGCCGTGAGCTGATGCAGCCGCTTCGACAACAGCGTCGGCGACATACGGGGCAGGCCGCGCCGGAGGTCGTTGAACCGTTCGCTGCCGAGCACGAGTTCGCGCACTACGAGCAGCGTCCACCTCTCGTCGAACAACTCCATCGCCTTGGCGACGGGACAGAACTGGTGGTAGGGCGGGCCCATGATCGGATCGTAGGCCGGTCGGACCGCCACGACCAGCACGGATGTGCGGCTGTGCAGTACAGATTGTGTACTGGAGGACACCGCGTCCGCGTTCCTACAGTCGATCTGTGACCCGGGCCGCCTCCGAGACGGCGCCGAAGCCGGGTCCCTCGACAGGAGGAATCCTCTGATGACCGACATCTCCACGACACACGACGCCGATCTCGCCCTGAAGGCCAAGCACCGGGCGATGTGGGCACTCGGCAACTATCCGGCGGTGGCGACCGAGGTCATCGCCGAACTCGGCCCCGCTCTCGTGGCCGCGACCGGAATCGGTCCGGGCGACCGCGTCCTGGACATCGCCGCCGGCTCGGGCAATGCGTCGATCCCCGCCGCGCTCACCGGTGCGAGAGTGCTCGCGACCGACCTGACCCCGGAACTGTTCGAGGTCGGCCGCCGTGACGCCGAAGCGGCAGGTGCGACGCTGGACTGGCAGGAAGCCGACGCCGAAGCACTCCCGTTCGATGATGCGAGCTTCGATGCCGTGATCTCTTGCGTGGGAGTGATGTTCGCGCCCCACCACCGGGCCGCGGCCGACGAACTGCTCCGGGTGACCCGCCCGGGCGGACGTATCGGCCTGCTGAGCTGGACCCCCACCGGCTTCATCGGGCAGATGTTCGCGACGATGAAACCGTATGCGCCACCGCCCCCGCCGGGTGCACAGCCGCCGCCGCTGTGGGGCGACGAGGTGCACGTGCGCGAGCTGATCGGCGACCGTGTCACCGACCTGCAGGCACGCACCGAGAACCTGCGCGTCGAACGCTTCACGACCGGGGAGGACTTCCGCGAGTTCTTCAAGTCCGCCTACGGCCCCACCATCGCGGTGTACCGCAACATCGCGGACGATCACGAACGGGTCGCGGCTCTCGATCTCGACCTGCTCGAACTCGCCCAGCGTCACGATCTCGGTGGGGGAGCGATGAATTGGGAGTACCTGTTGGTCACCGCGCAACGGAGTTGACGCGCACTGGAGTCGACGCGTACTGCCGGTGCGGTCAGCGATGGTGCTCGGCCCGCAGAGCCGCCGCGACCGCACCGGTGCGGGCCTCACGCACCGCGGCCCACAGCGGCTGCAGCGCGCCCTCGCGGCCGGTGGCGGCGGACACCGAACCGGCCCGCAGACCCCCTCCGCGACCGGCCACGGCGAGGATCGCCGCGACCTGGTCTGCGGTGTCGAGGACGCGCACGGCACGTGCGGGCAGTGACGGGGGATAGCGGTGCCGCGCGAGTTCGGCGACCTCCTCGGCGATCTCCGTCCGCGGATCGGTGCGGCGCCCGTCGGTGCCCACCGTCGGGATTCCGCTCAACGCGGAGGCGGCATCACGCACCGCCTCGCGGATCGCGAACTCGGCGGCACCGAGACCCCCGTCGACGGCGATCTCGGGTACCGCCGGCAGCGTGAAGACGTTCCACCGTAGGACGTCCGGACCCTCGATCACGGGTACCAGACCCAGCCCCGGGGCTCCGGGCGCTCCCACAACGACGCCTTCACCGGCCGCGAGCGCCGCGGAGGCGAACGCCGTACCGGCAGGCAGCGCGCGCACGTCGCCCGGGGCGGGAAGGACGAGGTGCAGACCCGCGCCGGCGGCGGTGTCGACGCGGCGGATCAGGGTGAGCAGCAGGGCGGCACCGTCGGCAACACCCCTGTCGGGCAGATCCGCCGCGGAGGCCGTCGCCGCATCGTGGGCACCCACGAGATGCATCGGCGCCCATCCGTGCAGCGCGTCGATCACATCGTCGGGGGAGGCGTGACCGGACAGCCACGACCCCGCCCACACGGTCAGCGTCAGGCTCGGAGAACTCACCCCGAAAGCATACGGCGACCGCGCACGGCGGTCCGGCGTGGCAGCGCGAGCGGCCCCGCGCGATGTCCTAGGGTCGACTGGCGTGAGCCCACGCGATATCTACGGCGGCGACATCTATGCCGGTCACGCCCGCACCAAGAAGAAGGCCGTTCCCGAACTCGCAGCGGAGCGCGGTGTCGTCGTCGAGGACGCCGCATCCGGTTGGTGCGGCGCGATCGTGGGAATCGAGAAGACCTACGACGGCGACTTCGTGCGGCTCGAGGACGCGCAGGGACGCACCCGCCTGTTCGCGATGCGACCCGCGGCGTTCCTGGTCGACGGAGCACCCGTCACCCTCGTCAAGCCGAAGATCCGTCCCGCCTCCGCACCGACGAGATCCGCCTCGGGATCCACCCGGGTGGAGGGTCTGCGCGCACGCGTGGCGCGGGGAAGCCGGATCTGGGTGGAGGGCGTGCACGACGCCGCCCTCGTCGAACGGGTGTGGGGGCACGACCTGCGGGTCGAAGGCGTGGTCGTCGAACAACTCGAGGGCCTCGACAATCTCGGCGCCAGGCTGGCCGAGTTCGAACCCGGCCCGGGCCGGCGTGTCGGTGTGCTCGCCGACCACCTCGTCACCGGATCCAAGGAGGAGCGTCTCACCGCGAATCTCGGTCCGCACGTGATGGTCACCGGCCATCCCTACATCGACGTGTGGCAGGCCGTGAAACCGAAGGCCGTGGGCATCGACGCCTGGCCCTCCATCCCGCGCGGACAGGACTGGAAGACCGGCGTCTGCCGTGAACTCGGCTGGGGCACCCCGCAGGACGGCTGGCGGCGCGTCTACAACGCCGTGAACTCGTTCCGCGATCTCGAATCGCACCTCATCGGCGCCGTCGAGCGCCTCGTCGACTTCGTCACCGAACCCGACGAGGGCTGACCGACCGGAACGTCAGCGGCCCCCGTCCGCCGGCGGCGGCGCAGGTTCCGACTCCCCGGCGCCGCCCGGCAGGCCGGTGCCCACTCCGCCGACGTCGGTGATGGTCCAGTCCGACGCGCGGTCCATCGTCACCGTGTAGGTCGCGGTGGCGGCGACGCCGTCGGGTGTCTGCTTGCTCTTCGAGATCATGTCGACGAAGACCTGCACGACGAAGGTGTCGCCGTCGTTGCTCGCCACCTCGGCGGCGAGCAGACGGGCCTCGGCGGTGTACTCCATCTGCGTCAGCCACGGAGCCACGACGTCCACGGCCCCTTCGAGTTTCGGTGCGAGTTGTTCGCTGACGCCGTCGGTGAGCGCCGCCCGCCAGGCGTCGAGGTCACGGAAGTCGACCTCGGAGACACTCAGTGCGTAGTCGGAGGCGACGGCTTCGGCCTCGGCCTCGGTGTCGAGCCGGCTCTGCAGGGCCTGCAGTTGCTCGGACGAGTCGTCGGTCGCCCACAGCACCCCGAAGGTGACCGCGGTGACGACGGCGAGCACCGTCACGACCGCGAGGGTGCGGACCGACGACCACCACGGACCGCGACTTCCCGACTCGGTGGCAGTGGCGGTAGGGGCGGAGACGGCCGGTTCCTGTTCGGTGACCCCGATGTTCGAGGGCCCGGTGTTCGAAGGTCCGGTGTTCGAAGCTCCGGTGTTCGACATGACGATTTCTTCCTTCTTCATCGGGGTACGTTCACGGTGAATCGGACACTGTCGCCCGGCATGGTCGCGATGGCCTGTTCGAGCAGGGTACCGAGATCCATCCGGCCCACCACGGAACCGGCGGCCTGGGTGACCGGGCGGAGCGCGACACCGATCGCGCCGAGTTCGGGTGCGAACCTCCTGAGGAAGTCGGCGAGTTCGATCTCCTCCTCGCGCCACGAGCCGAGGATCTCCTCACCCTTCAGTACCGAGGACCCCTCGAAGAGGTACTCGTACGAGACACCGAGGGTCTCACCGAACTGGTCCAGCATGGGAGGCGCCGCGACCATCGCGGGTCGCACCCAGTCCACATCGCCCATCATCCACATCAGGTCGCTCAGTACCGTTTCCAGCGATCCCTCGTGCCGGGTCAGGGTCGACAGCAGCAGCTCGGCGCCACGACCCGCCGCGGGCATGGTCTCCTCGAGACCCGCAACCGATTCGGTGAACGTCGCGACGAGCTCGTTCAGCGACTCGGCGTCGGTCTGTTCGAGCAGCTCCGAGGTGGTGGCGAGGAGATCGGGTACCGAGGTGGGCAGCTCGACGATCTCGGTCAGGTGGGCGCCGTCCTCGAGATAGGGCCCCTGGGTCGAGGCCGGGAGGAACGAGAACACCGGTTCGCCCAGCGACGACAGGTTCTCGACGCGCATGGTGCTGTCGACGGGGATGCGGTGTTCGGCTTCGTAAGAGATGTTCATGCGGACGAAACCGTCGAGGTTTTCCATGCCGTCGACCCGTCCGATGTTCACCCCGCGGTAGACGACGCTCGATCCGGTGCGCAGTCCTGCCGCGTCGCGCATGTCCACCACGGCGTGCACGCGGCGCTGGGTCGGATCGATCTGCAGCACACCGACGACGAGATACCAGGTTCCCAGGATCATCACGAGGGCCAGGGCGAGTGCGGACATCCAGGCCGGAATTCGGGTCACGGGATCGCTCCGATCATGCGCAGGAGAACCAGTCCGTCGGCCGCCGGACTCCCCTCGTTACCGGCGATGGTCACCTCACGGATGTCGATGCCGGGTTCGAGCAGGAAGGGGACGAGCTTCTCGTCGACGAGCTCCACGAGTTCTGCTGCGTTGCCGCGCAGTTCGGTGGCGTTCGGCGACGGTTCGCGCAGCAGCGGAGTGAGGATCTCGAGGTTGTCGTTGATGTGCGGGAGGCGGGGGATCAACCATTCCAGGCCCGTGACCATGGTGTTCACGTCGATGACGATGTTGAGCACGGCCTCCATGAAGTAAGGCACCCGGTCGAGACGCCGACGTGCGGTGTCGGAGAACAGGAACCCCACGTCGTCGCGTGCGGCATCGAGACGCTGGGACAGGTCCTCCGTCGCGACGACGATGCGATCGATCTGGTCGATGTTCGCGGCGGCCTCGCTCAGATCGTTGGAGATGACCGCCGACAACTCACGGGTCTCCTGCGTGTCCTCGGGCAGCACGTCGTTCAGCCGCGCAAGCGAATCCTGCAGGCGGGTCAGGCTTCCGCCGTTGACGAACATCGCGATGCGTTCGAGCATGTCCTCGATCTGCGGACCCGGATCCGTGTCCTGCAACGGGATCGTGTCGCCGTCCTGCAAGGGTGCGCCGCTGCCGTCCTTCGGGGGGAGCAGAGCGACGTAGATGTCGCCGAGCACGGTGTTCTGCCGCAGTTCGGCGCGGGTGCCCGCGGGCACGACCACCGACTCGCGCACGTCGATCCGGGCAACGGCGCTGTGCGGCTCGAGATCGATCGCCCGCAGGGTGCCGACCGAGATGCCTTCGGAGCGGACGTCCGCCCCGGCCGGCAGGCTCAGCAGCGATTCGAATTCGAGGTTCAGCCGGTAGGTCGGTCCGCGCACCCCGGAGCCGGGCAGCGCGTGGTCGCTGGGGTCGAAACTGCATCCGCACAATGCCACCAGCGCGGTGAGGACCGCACCGATGAGAAGGCGGGACCGGGAGAACGAACGGGTCACGGCGTTGCTCCGATCGTCGACAGGACCAGCTGAGGCAGCGGCACCGACACCGAGCGGGACGACACCACGGTGCAGCTGTCGGGTGCGATCTGCTCGAGTGCTGTGCACGTCAGCGCGGCATCGGGGGTCGGCACCTCGGCGCGGGCGGGATCGAGTTCGACGGCGACCGACCCCGGGTGGGACTGCACCATGGTCTCGAGCATCGTGATCGTGCCGGGAATGGTGGCGAGCAGCTCACTCGAGCTCTCCGCCTGGGTGCGCAGCATCGTCAGCGTGGGCAGCGTCGAGTTCAGGGCGTTCATCAGGTACGGGAAGTGCTCGTTGAACAGCCGGTCGAGAGGTCCGACGGCCAGTGACAGCTTCTCGACGAGGATCTTCGCCACGACGAGCATCTGCTCGATGCCCGCCAGGCCCGGGGCGAACGTCTGGATGGTGGACTTGACGTTCTCCCAGTCGCCGGTGAGCAGGGTCGTCATCTCGGCCGAGTTGTCGAGGATCTGTCCCAGCTGGTCCATGAAGTTGTCGGGGGAGGAGAGCAGGTCCGCGAGGTCGCGCAGTTCGCGGTTGAGTGTCGGTCCCAGGTCCTCGAACTCGCGTCCGGCGTCCTTCAATGCGGTTTCGAGCGGCGCGGTCCCGTCGGGTCCGCGCTCGGTCATCTGCCGCACGAGTTCGGAGAACGATCCGAGCGCGTCCGACACGCTGACCGGGGTGCGGGTGTGCGCCGTGTCGATGCACGTCTCCCGCGACAGGGTCGGTCCCGGCCGGGGATCGGCGTCGACGAGTTCGAGTCTGCGGTCGGTGAGGATGGACGCGTTGGTGATCACCGCGCCGGTCTCGGCGGGAAGCTCGCGGTCACCGACGGTCATGTCGACGCGCACGCGCGCACCGTCGGGTTCGATCCGGTCCACGGTCCCGACCGAGATCCCGCGGATGGTGACCGGGGAACCGGGGTAGAGGCCGTAGGAGTCCTCGAAGTACGCGCAGATCGAGGTGTCGTCCCCCGAGGTCGCGGAGAAGGCGGTCGCGCCGGCTACGGCCAGCGCCACGACCGTCACCGCGGGAACGAGTCGTCGTGTAGTCGTCGTCAGTGTTCGCACGTCAGCACCGTGTTCCCGGCATCGGGAGACAGACGTCGGGTCGCTGGACCGTCAGTCCGCTCTGGTCGACAAGGGCCTGGCCTTCGGGACCGGCGACGGCCGCGAGTCCCGTGAGGGTGGCACGGAGGGATTCCGTCATCGACTCGACGGAGGCCGACAGTTCCGCACTGCTGTCGGCGGCTTCGACGAGATGCGGGATGATCGGTTCGACCTTTTCCTGGTACGGGCCGCTGAGGAAGTCGAACAGCAGCCCGGCGAGCCCGGAGAGCCCGTCGGCGAAGATCTTCACGTCCTGATGGGCCTCGACGATCTTGGGGCCGAGGATCGCGTAGCCGCGGATGATCTCGAGCGCGAGTTCCTTGTTGTCGTTGGCGGTGCGGAGATATTCGTTGGACAGCTCGAGCAGGCTTTCGATCTGGTCCTTCTGATTCGCGATGACGTCCATGACGGCTTCGAGATCGGTGACCGTGATCCGCACCGAATCCGGGGATTCGCCGAGCAGCGCAGCGGTCTTGTCCAGGGCGGTGCGCAGTGCCTGCGTGTCGAGTTCTTCCACCACCTCGGTGGCCTCCTCGAACATGTCGTTCACCAGGAACGGCAGTGCTGCGCGGTTCTCGGGGATCGGTTCGGTGAGCGGCTGCCGGCCGGCCGGGTGCACCGCGAGGTACAGGCCCCCGATGGGAGTGAGCATCCGCACCGACACGGAGGTCTGGTCGCCGACGAAATGCTCGGAGTCCACGGTGAACTCGACGTCGACGTGGTCGTCGGCGAGGTGCAGACCGGTGACCGACCCGACCGGCACACCCGCGATGCGCACGTCGTCGCCGGCAGCGAGCCCCGCCGATTCCGGTAGTTCGAGCCGGTAGGTCGTCGAACCGACCGGTCGCAGATAGAGCACGAGGACGATTCCCGCGACGAGGGCGAGGACGATCAGACCCGACAGCGCCCACCACATCTGGGTGCGGGGATCGGCGTCCTCGGCGCCGAAGTCGAGTCGTCCGAACAGACGGGTGCGCATCAGGCACCTCCGTTGCAGATGGTCAGGGGACGGCCCTGGAGCAGAATGTCGGCCTCGATCGGCAACTGCACCGCGCCGTTGCTGCACTGTCGGGACTCGTCCACGCGCGGCACCAGGGAATTGATGCCCTCGAAGATCCCCGGCAGCACCGACAGGGTGTCGATGGCCGTCTGTGGATCCGGGATCACCTGGTCCACGCGGACGATGAAATCATCGTTGCGTTCGAGGAATCCCTCGTGCTCGGCGGGCGCGCCGAGACCGAGCTGGGAGAGCAGGTTCACCGTGCGGTCGACCTCCGCCATCTCGAGTGCACCGAGCTTGGTCAGGGACAGGAACTCGGTCATACGTGTCACCAGCGGTGTGAAGATCGAATGGAAGACCTCGAGGATGTTCTCGAGATTCTCGGACCGGCCTTCGAGTTGCTCGTTGAGGGCCGTGAAGTTGTCGAGCAGGGTGCTCATCAGCGCGCTGCGGTCCTCGGCGTAGCTCGCGAGTTCGGCGATGTCGCGCATCACCGGGGTCGGACTGGACTCGCTGCCCTCGATCAACGCGGCCACATTCGTGGCGAGCCGATTGTAGACGGCCGGATCGGCCTCGCGCAGAAGCGGTTTGAGCCCGTTGAACACCGTGGTGATGTCGAACGAGTCGACGGTGTTCACGACCAGCCCCGACGGGTCGACCTCCTGGCCACTCTCCTCGCTGCGATCGAGTTCGAGATAGCGCTGGCCCGTGAGGTTCTGGAACTTCACGAGCAGCCGGTCCGACTCGCGCAGACGGTACTCCTCGAGCACCGTGAAGTCGACGAGCGCACGGTTGCCGTCGGACACCGAGATGTCGGTGACCTTGCCGATCTGTACGCCCCGCAGGCGCACGTCGGCGTTCTCCTTGAGGCCGAAGACGTCACCGAACTGGGCCTTGTAGGCGACGGTCGATCCGCCGACGGGACGTTCGATCGCCTGCACGATCAGCACGATGATCAGGACGACGACGCCGGCGAGCAGGGCGAGCCGGACGGCTGCCTGGCGTGGAGTTCTCATCGGGTACCCCCGGTGGTTTCGAGCGGAACCCGGAAGGCCGGGAAGGTGTCGACGAGCACGTCCACCCCCAGGACCACCCGGTCGCCCTGGTGCTGCAGGGCACCGTCTGCGCCGTCGACGAGCCTGTCGACCTGATCGGGGGTGACCCCTCCCAGGCTCTGGTTCAGCGGGATCAGGATGTCGAGCAGCATGTCGACGGCAGACGAAGTGGGGCCGAGCGCGCCGACGATCTCACCCGAGAGTGCGAGCACCAGATGCGAGACCTCGGTGATCGTCTCGCTTGCCTGCTGCGTGCGGAAATCGTCCTCGAGTTCCTCGACGGACGCGATGGCCGACAGAGTGTTCAGTGCCGACGGGGTGAACGCCGCGACACCTTCGGAGACATCCGCGAATTTCGGCAGCAGCTCACTGAGCGGCTCGTTCTGGGTGCGGGCGATGTTGCGCATCACGAGCAGCGACGAGGCGAGCAGCGGCGCCATCTGCTGGGTCAGTTCGGCGGCACTGTCGATCGAGTCCGACAGCTGTGGGGTGACCACGTCGAGCAGGAGACGACCGGAATCGCGCAGCACGGTGGTGACGGTGTAGTCCCCGACATCGCCGAGGGCGAGGGTGCTGCCGGCTCGGATCGGCTCGCCGCCCGGCATCGGGATGAGTTCGAGTGCGGTGGAGCCGAAGATGTTCGACGAGACGAAACGGGTGTGCATCGCCGTCGACAGCTCGTCGACGTGCTCCTCGTCGACACCGAGCGTGACGATCTGTTGCTGCGGCCCCTGCGGTTCGACCTCGATCACCGATCCGATCGACATGCCCCGCAGACGCACGGCGGTGTCGGTGGAGACTCCGTCGCCGAGATTCGATGCGGTGACGGCGAACTGCACCTCACCGGAGCGGTCGGGCTGCGACGCCCACCAGGCCACGGTGACGACGAGTGCGGCGGCGACCACGACGGCGAGCCCGCGGATCCGCAGTCCGCGGCGACTGGGGCCGAAGCCCGAATACTGTGCTGCGCTCACTGATTCCTCACCCCGAGAAGCTGATCGTCGCGTCGAGGCCCCACATGACGAGCGTGAGCACCATGTCGGTGGTCACGATCAGCACGAGGCTCGCCCGGATGGCCCTGCCCGAGGCGATCCCGACCCCCTCGGGACCACCGCTCGCGTGATAGCCCTGGTAGGCGTGCACGAGCGTCACGACCAGGACGAACACGATCACCTTGACCAGCGAGTAGATCAGGTCGATCGGCTCGGTGAACATGTGGAAGTAGTGGTCGTAGGCGCCCGACCCCTGACCCTGCACCACGGTGACGGTCGCGCCGGTGGCGGCGAATCCGAGCGCGAGCGCGATCAGATAGGACGGGACGACGGCGCCGACGGCGGCGATGAGCCGGGTGGAGACGACGTAGGGGATCGAGTCGATGGCCTGGGCTTCGAGCGCGTCGATCTCCTCCGAGATCCGCATGGCGCCGACCTCGGCGGTGATGCGGCAGCCGGCCTGGGCGGCGAATCCGATCGCCGCAATGAGGGGAGCGAGCTCGCGTGGATTCGCCAGGGCCGACATGGCGCCGGTCAGCGGTCCCATCCCGAGCATGTCGAGTGCGGAGAAGCCGACGAGACCGACCATCGCCCCGGCGACGATGCCGAGGATGGCCAGTACCGGTGCGACGCCTCCGCCGACGATGACTGCGCGGCCGTTGCCCCATGTCAGGTCGGTGAAGATGGCGACGGTCTGGCGGCGGTTGCGGCGCAGGGCGTGGCCGATGCCGCGGAACGAGACGACGACGAAGTGCAGGTAGAGCCCGAGGGATTCGATCGGGTTCCACGCCCGGCCGGCGTGGCGCGTCCACCGCAGACCGCGGGGACGATAGGGCGACGGCGTGGCAACGGATCCGCTGCGTGTGGCGCTCATCAGAGGAACCTCATGGGGACGAACATCAGGACCACCTGGGTGATGAAGAGGTTGACGACCATGCAGGCGATGATGCTGAGCACCACGGCCGCATTGACGCTGTCCGCGACGCCCTTCGGGCCACCCTTGGCTTCGAGGCCCCGTTGGCTGGAGATGATCGCCACCACATAACCGAAGACCGCGGCCTTGAACAGGCAGACGATCAGGTCGGTGGTCGAGGCGAAACTGCCGAACGACAACCAGTACGAGCCGGGGGCGACCCCCTGGCCGAGCGAGGCCACGGCGAAGCTCGCAAGGATGCTCATGAGGATGATCAGCACCGACAACATCGGGGCGACGACGACCATCGCCAGGATGCGGGGGGAGACCAACCTGCGCTGGGGGTCGATGCCGAGGGTGCGCAGCGCGTCGATCTCCTCCCGGATGGTGCGCGAGGCGAGGTCGGCCGAGATGGCCGAACCACCGACACCACCGATGAGCAGGGCCGCGGCCAGGGGCGCGATCTGCTGCATCACTCCCATGCCGCCCACCGCGCCGGCCATGGAGTTGGCGCCGACGTTGTCGGTCATGCTGCCGACCTGGACGGCGATGACGACGCCGAGCGGCAGCGCCACCAGAACTGCGGGCACGGCCGAGACGGAGATGAAGAACCATCCCTGAACGATTGCTTCCCGCATCGGGAAACGACCGCGTGCGATGTCGACGATCAGGTATGCGGTGGAGCGGAACCCCAGACGGAGCGTGCGTCCGAATGTGCGTGTGGAATCGGCGGTGCGTGTGACCACGGCACCTCCGAACGGCCGCTCGCCCCGGACGTCTGCGTCCGCGGGTCGCGAGGTCTTCATCGAGCCCCCTGATGAACTGACACTGAATCGATTGGTACTGGGTGGAACCGGGCACGGAAGCAACCGGATACCCGAGTCGGGTACTTGCGGGACGGCCGACGACTGCAGCATCGGCTCGCGTCCGCTACGAGCGGACGCGTGTACGGCGGTGAGGACCGGTGGGTCAGATCCCCAGCGCGGCGCGGGCTTCCGGGATCATGCGCAGGCGCTCGGGAACCAGCCGGGAGCCGACGCGCATGAGTGCGAGGATCGCTCGGAACTCACGTTCGCGGGCCGCGCTCCACGGCACTCCCCAGATCCGGCGGACGGATTCGGGGAATGCGCCGAACATCAACGTCTTCACCGGCCGCCCCGTCAACTTCTCGAGGACGGCGGGAAGGGGCCGGGGGAGTGCGGCGAGTTTCGGCTCGAGGGTTGCGATCACGTCCTGTTCGTCGACGAGTTGCTGCATCCGCCGGGTTCCGGGCGACATCGCGAGCTTGTCGGCGACCCCTCGGTCGACGTAGGCGCGAAGAGCTGCCACGTCGTCCGGCATGTCCTGCTCACGGACGCCGAACAGCATGCCGAGCCGGCAGCTCTCCCGGTAGAAGGCCTCCACCTCCGGTGCGGGTTGCGGACCGAAGCAGACCTCGATCGCGTAGATGAGCGATTCGATGGTGGTGAGGTGGACCCACGTCCACACGTCGCGGTTCCACGCGTGGTATCTCCGGCCTTCGTAGTCGAGTCCGGTGATGGGGCGGTGCATCTCCCGCAGTTCGCGTGCCGAATCGGCGACGTTCTCGCCGAAGTAGATGCGGTAGGTGTACGCGAGGGTGTTCTCCGCGCGTACCGACGGCTCGGTGAACGACTTCGAATGTTGTTCGAGCGCAACCATGACGGTGGGGTGGGTGCCCTGGAGGGAGAGCGCCCGGAACAGGAACATCGGCCAGATGCGGCGATCTGCCAGCAACCGGACGAAGGTGCGGTCGGCGACGGGTACGTCGTCCTCGATGTTTGCGCGAACACGCTGTGCGGGAGTGACTTCCATTGCCGGACTCCTCGGGTTCGATGGCTGGGGAACGGATGCGGACATCAGCTGTCGGTGGAGGGCGTCGAGGGCACGATCAGGAAGGACAGCATGGTCCGGGCCACCCGTCGTACCCCGTCGTCGGTTGCGGTGGCGCTGCCCAGATCGGGTGCGAGCCACACGCTCGCGAAGAATCGCGAGACGATCTCCGCGGCGGTGGCCGTGTCGAACGTGATCCCCGCCCGTTGTGCGGTGAGGTCGAGTTCGTGGCGGACCGACGTGAGCAGCGCGGCGGTGATCTGCGGATCGTGCAGGAGGGGGAGGGCGGCTCCGTCGTCGACGAATCGTCGTGCGACCGGGTGGTGGCGAACGGTACGGACCGCTTCGACGATCCATTCGACCGCGCGCTCGTACGGGTCCTCGATGTCGTCGATGGCGGCGTGGAACCGCGTGACGAGCTGATCGAGCTCCCACGCGAACGCGCGACCGAGCAGTTCCTCTTTGGTGTCGAACCGCCGGAAGACCGTCGCGCGGCCGACGCCGGCCTCCGCCGCGACGTCGGCCACGGTCGTCCGCTCGAGGCCGTGATGGCTCAGGCAGCGGATGGTGGCCGCAAGGATTGCGGTGTCGGTCGGATCGGCGTCGGCGCTCTGGCCGATCAACGCTCCCACGAGGAGCGAACGCACGGGGGTGATACCCATAGTTCGGGGACGGTATCACCGATCTCACAACGGCAAAAGGATGTGTTTCGGCTAACTTCACTTATGGAGCGAGGCGGGAGTCCGGTCGGGACGGAAAAAAGAAAAATACAGAATCTCCGGCCCTGAGATCTCCCCTGCGGGAAACAGCATCCAAGACGAGGAGCCGAGACCGTTTCCTCCACCAGGGCGTCTGCCAGGATGTCCGATTTGTGGTTCGATGGTGATCGTGGCCGCATTGATTTGGTTGATCGCCGGAGTGGCGTTGGCGGCCGGCGAAGCGCTCACGGGCGATTTCGCGCTGCTCATGCTCGGCGGTGCAGCGCTCGTCACCGGCGGTGTCTCCGCGGTGACCGATCTGCCCGTCTGGATCGACGCGGTGATCTTCGCCGTGACCTCGCTGGTTCTGCTGCTCGGTGTCCGGCCGATGCTGAGGCGGCGGTACTCCCAGCCGCCCGCTCTGCCGACCGGGATCGACGCTCTCCCGGGCAAGCACGCCTTGGTCCTCGAGCAGGTGGGGGAGCATTCCGGGCGCGTCAAGATCGACGGTGAGGTGTGGACCGCCAGGCCGCTGGACGCCACCGAGGTATACGAGCCGGGAACGACAGTGACAGTGATGCAGATAGACGGCGCGACTGCCGTCGTGTGGAGGGGTGTCTGAGGATGGAAGCTCTGATCGTGCTCGCCGTAGTGGTGGCACTGGTCGTGGTGGTCGTGGCCAAATCGGTATCGCTGGTACCGCAAGCGGAGGCCGCGGTCATCGAACGTCTCGGCCGGTACTACCGGACGGCGTCGGGTCAGCTCACCTTCCTGGTGCCCTTCGTCGACCGCATCCGCGCGAAGGTCGATCTACGCGAACGTGTCGTCTCGTTCCCGCCGCAGCCGGTCATCACCCAGGACAACCTGACGCTGAGCATCGACACGGTCGTGTACTTCCAGGTGACGAACCCGCAGGCGGCCGTCTACGAGATCAGCAACTACATCGCCGCGGTCGAGCAGCTCACCGTCACCACACTCCGCAACGTCGTCGGTGGAATGACCCTCGAGGAGACGCTCACCTCGCGCGACTCCATCAACGGCCAGCTCCGCGGTGTGCTCGACGAAGCGACCGGCCGATGGGGCCTGCGTGTCGCCCGGGTCGAACTCAAGAGCATCGATCCGCCGCCGTCGATCCAGGAATCGATGGAGAAGCAGATGAAGGCCGACCGTGAGAAGCGCGCGATGATCCTCACGGCCGAGGGTCACCGCGAATCCGCGATCAAGACCGCCGAGGGCGACAAGCAGTCGCGCATCCTCTCCGCCGAAGGTGCGAAGCAGGCCGCGATCCTCGAAGCCGAGGCCGACCGGCAGTCGCGGATCCTGCGCGCGCAGGGTGATCGCGCGGCGCGCTACCTCGAGGCTCAGGGCGAGGCGAAGTCCATCGAGAAGGTGTTCGCAGCGATCAAGGCCGGCAAGCCCACTCCGGAGCTGCTCGCCTACCAGTACCTGCAGACCCTGCCGCAGATGGCCCAGGGCGATGCGAACAAGATGTGGGTGGTGCCGAGCGACTTCGGCAAGGCGCTCGAAGGATTCGCGCGGACGCTCGGCGCGCCCGGCGAGGACGGCGTCTTCCGCTTCGAGCCGAGTCCTGTCGACGAGGAACTGCAACGGCCCGAGGACGACAGTGCCGAGGTCGAGGATTGGTTCGCGACCAAGCGCGACCCCGAGGTGGCCCAGGCCGTCGCCGAAGCCGAGGCGGTCGCGCGCAAGCCGGTCGACCCCGCAGTTCGGACGGGTCTCGCCACGGAGGGGACGCAGGGGGGTGCCGGTGAAGGACAGTCGGCGTTGCCCGCAACGCCGCCGGCGCAGCGTTGGATGACGAACGACGCATCCGAGCAGCCGGCCGAGCCGCCGCAACAGCAGTAACGGAAACCGATTCGAGTGGGAGGGCGCGCCGACCGGCGGCCCTCCCACTCGTCATCGGCGGCCGAGCATCGGCAGTGCCATCGCTACCACGATGAGACCGGCGCCCGCGGCGGCGAGCACGGTCACGGACTCTCCGAAGGCGACCATGCCGATCATCAGCGCGACCACGACCTCGAGGTAGGACAGGCCCGACAGTTCCGCGGCACGAAGGTGCTTGCCCGCAACGACGAGCAGCCCCAGCGCGAACAGGCCGCAGACGACGAAGAACCCACCGGCCCACAACCAGTGCGTCGCGGTCATCCCCGACATGTCGGGTCGGGTCACCGCGACCATCCCACCTGCCGCGACGGCACCGAAGACGAAGTTCCACAGGGACCGGACGTCGGACGGCATATCGGTGCGATAGCGGTAGCACAGCAGGGCCCCGCCGTAGAAGACTCCCGAGGCCGCGCCCAGCACGGTGCCCAGCGTCTCGTGCTCACCCCCGGACGACCCACCGCCGACCAGACCGGCGGCGAGCAGCATACCGGCGAACGCCGTGCCGATCGACAGGGCGTCGAGGCGACCGACCCTCTCCTTCAGGAACACCCGGGCGAGGGCCGTCGCGACGACGGGGCCGAGGTAATGGAGAACCACGGCACGGGACAGGTCGGTCAACACCGTGGCGGACAGATAGGTCGCGAGGGACAGTCCGAGGAGCACACCGCCACCGACGACCGACCAGGACAGACGGGTCCGGCGCAACTGTCCGAGGCGGCGGGACAGCGCCATCAGGAGGAGCATGCCGAGTGCTCCGACTGCCATCCGTCCGAGCGTCAGTGCCTCACCGAGCACCGCGCCTTCGGGAGTGGCCTTGCGGCCGAACAATCCTGCGGCGCCCATCGCGGTCGCGGACAGCACGATCGCGGCGATCCCGAGTCGCCGGTTCGTACGCGACGGCGACTTCGGGGCGGGGGAGGGAGGGAGAACAGGGCCACGCGACTCGGTCGGTGCAATATCGGCGCGCGAAGGCGCGCCCACGGCATCATCGGCGCGCGAAGGCGCGCCCAGGGAAACGGTCACACGTCTACCTCGGGTCCAGGGTGCACGAAACGAGCACCAGCGGGTGTTGTCGTTCCCCGCTCTGTCATCGGACCTGAGAGCTTTCGCGGACGGAGCCGCTTACACCTTCGGTGAACCCGGAAGAGTTGCTTTCCAGAGGAGCCTCGCCGTGGCGGTCTGGGGGCCTGAGAGATTCCCGGGGAGGTTGCTCCTTCGGCGCCCGCTGTGTGCGGGACTCTCCCGCCGCGGTTCGGTGGCTGTTCAGTTGTGGCGTCAAGTATGCCATGCGGCTCGATGCCGGTCTGTGAGGTCGTACCGGGGGTCGGGCATGTCTCGCATTTTGCCTGGTGAGAGGGCTGCCAGAAAATTCCAGCCGATACCTTCACAAATATAGGCATAATTGCTATGGTGTGCATCACACGGTCTCGCGACCGAGGGTTCGGCACCCGGTGATCGCGAGCGCCGGTCGATTCGTCTCTTCTCTCGTACGGCAGAGCTTCTGAAGACAGGTGGTCATATGGGTATCGGGATGGTCCTCGACATGGCGTCCGCCGCCACCCCCGATCGGATCGCGATGGGTCCTCGTTCGAACGGTGTCACCTACCGCCGGCTCGACGAACTCGCTTCGCGCGGTGCGGGCTTGCTCGGTGAGCTCGGAGCCCGGAACGTCGTTTTCGTCGGAGTGAACGGTCCGGTCCTTCCCACGCTCATGTTCGCTGCCGGTCGTGCCGGTATTCCCCTGGCGCCCTTGAACTACCGGCTTCCCGCTGCGCAATTGCTCGAATTGATCGACAGGTTGGACGAACCGATCGTCGTGGCGGACGCCGACTATGTCGGCAAGCTCGACGGGTGCGCGCACCGAATCGTCTCGACCGACGAGTTTCTCGGTCTCGCGGAGGGGACGGCACCTCTCGCGGGGGACCGCTCGGAAGACGAGGGGACCGCGATCGTGCTGTTCACCTCCGGGACCACCTCGGCTCCGAAAGGGGTGCTGCTCCGACACCGGCACCTGCTGTCCTACCTCATCAACACCGTCGAATTCGGTTCGGCGGCACGGCAACAGGCCACCCTGGTCAGCACGCCGCCCTATCACATCGCGGGTCTCGGTGCCGTTCTGAGCAACGTCTACTCGGGTCGACGCATGGTCTACCTGCCCGACTTCACGCCGCAGGGCTGGCTCGACCTCGTTCGCACCGAGGGTGTCACCAGCGCGATGGTGGTGCCGACGATGCTCGCCCGCATCGTCGACCACCTCGACGGCGCGCCCGCCGAGGTCCCGACGCTCGAGTCGCTCGCCTACGGAGGTGCGAGGATGCCCCAGCCGGTCCTCGAGCGTGCCCTCGCGGCATTCGGCGACACCGGATTCGTCAACGCCTACGGATTGACGGAGACCAGTTCGACGATCGCGGTGCTCGGACCCGAGGAGCATCGGGAGGCGTTCGCGAAACCCGAACTGCGAGGACGGCTCTCCTCGGCCGGTCGGATCGTGCCCGGTATCGAAGCGCAGATCCGATCCGAGGACGGCGAACGCGTGCTGCCCGACGGGCAGACGGGTCTGCTGTGGGTGCGCGGGGCGCAGGTCAGCGGCGAGTACATGGGTAACGGTTCGGTCCTGGACGCGGAGGGCTGGTTCCCGACCAGGGATCGCGCCCGGATCGAGGACGGCTATCTCTACATCGGTGGTCGCGCGGACGACACGATCATCCGGGGCGGGGAGAACATCGCGCCGGCCGAGATCGAGGACGTGCTGGCACACCACCCGCAGGTGCGTGAGGTGGCCGTGATCGGTACTCCCGACGACGAATGGGGCGAACGGATCTGCGCGGTGATCGTTCCGGCTGTCGACAACCATGAGGAGGCCGATGCGATCCGCACGTGGTGCCGTGAACGTCTGCGCGGTTCGAGGACCCCCGACGACGTCGTGTTCGTCGACGATCTGCCCCGTACTCCCACCGGCAAGCTCGTGCGCCGCGATCTCGTCGAGCAGGTCACGGCCGGACTCGCGGGATGATCGCGCTGCCGTCCGCATCACGAAGAGAACGGGCATCCTTGTGACCGACATCGTGGACACCGAACTCGTCCGACGCGAATGGATCCTCCGGGCGCGCCCGAGTGGCCGTCCCCGTGACACCGACGTCGAGTTGGTCGGAACCGCTCTCGTCGAACCCGCCTCGGGGCAGATCCGCGTGCGGAACCTCGTCATGTCCGTCGAGCCCTACATGCGGGGCAGGATGGGCGGTGAGGCAACCTACGCGGAGCCCTACGCACTGGGGGAGCCGATGCTCGCTCCCACGGTCGGGGTCGTGTCCTGGTCCGATCGACCCGAGTTGCCGATCGGATCGCTTGTTCTCCACGAGTACGGCTGGCGGACGGAAAGTTTCGTCGACCCGTCCGACTGTCGCAGGCTTCGGCACGACGATCTCCCCGCAGCCCTGCACCTGAGTGTCCTCGGCATCCCGGGTATGACCGCCTGGGTAGGAATCGATCGGATCGCGCAGGTGCGCAGTGGCGATGTGGTGTTCGTGTCGTCCGCGGCCGGTGCGGTCGGATCCACTGCGGTCCAGCTGGCGAAACAGCGTGGTGCCGTGGTGATCGCGAGCGCCGGATCTCCCGAGAAGGTCTCGCTCGTCAGGGAACTCGGTGCCGACGCGGCGTTCGATCATCACGAGGGGCCGGCGAAGGACCTGCTGCGCAGCGCTATGGCCGAGGTCGGTGCCACCGCGCTCGATGTGTATTTCGACAATGTCGGGGGCGAACAACTCGAAGCGGCCATCCGCGTGCTCGCCGACCACGCCCGCATCGCTCTGTGCGGGATGATCAGCGTCTACAACTCCGCCACACCCGTGCCCGGACCGAACAACCTGCTCAAACTGATCTGGCGTCGCGCCCGGATGGAAGGCTTCCTGCTGGCCGACCATCTCGACGCACGCGACGCTTTCGAGGACGAGATGGCCGCGCTCGTCCGGAGCGGACGGATCCGGCCCGTCCACACCGAGTTCGCCGGTGGCATCGGCGGTGCATGGGATGCCTTCGTCGGGATGCTCGACGGCGCCGCGACCGGCAAGGCCCTCGTCCCTCTCGTCCCCTCGACCTGACTCCGTCGGGACCGTCCCGACGTCGCTGCGGCGACGCCGGTGTCCCGCCGCACCTTCTCACTCTTTAGGCGCTTTCGACGCCGACCTCATCGACAGGAGCCCGCATGACCACGCATCCCCGTCCTCTCGAAGGAAAGGTAGCGCTCGTCACCGGTGGCAGCCGCGGCCTGGGCCGCGAGATGGTTCTCGCCTTTGCGAACGCCGGTGCCGACGTCGTCATCGTCAGCCGCAAGGTCGACAGTTGCGAGAAACTCGCCGCGGAGGTCGCCGAGACCACCGGACGCAAGGCTCTGCCCCTCGCACTGCACGTCGGCGACTGGGACGCCCACGAACCGGTCGTCGACCGGGTCTACGACGAGTTCGGCCACCTGGACGTCCTGGTGAACAACGCCGGCATGGCGCCTCTGTACCCCAGCCTCGACCAGGTGACCGAGGAACTGTTCGACAAGGTGATCGGGGTCAATCTCAAGGGTGCCTTCCGTCTGACCGCCCTCGTCGGTCCTCGGATGGCGGCGGGTTCCGGGGGATCGATCATCAACATCAGCTCCATCGCCTCCGAGCGGCCGATGACCACCGATCTGCCGTACGCGGCCGCCAAGGCGGGACTGAACACCCTGACCAAGGGCTTCGCGCAGGCATACGGCCCCAGCGTGCGGGTCAACACGATCATGGCCGGTGCGTTCCTCACCGACATCAGCAAGGCCTGGGACATGGACTCGGCCAACGAACTCTTCGGGGCGATGCCGCTCCGGCGTGCCGGAAATCCGGACGAGATCGTCGGCGCCGCACTGTATCTCGCGGGGCCCGGTTCCACCTACACCACCGGTGCCGTGATCCCCGTCGACGGCGGCCGCACCTCCACCCCCTGACCCGATCCGCGGCCCACGGGCCGACGACCAGGAGCCTCCCATGGACTTCATCCGAGCACCGCGCCGTACCCGGCGCACCTTCCTGTCGACCCTGACCGCCGCCGCGCTCGCCGCGACCCTCGCGGCCTGCGGTGGAAACGGTGGGGACGACCGCATCACCTCGGAATCGATCGGAGCGACCGGCCCGGCCGGCGACGATGCCTGGCAACAGGTGATCGAGGCGGCCAAGGCGGAGGGCGAGGTCACGATCTATTCGTCGAACGCCGCGGACGCTCTCGCCGAACTGGGCCGCCGCTTCGAGGCCGACTACGGCATCCGCCTGAACGTCGTCCGTGACGTCGACGCGAATCTGCACCAGAAGATCGGTGCGGAGACCGAGACCGGCAACCGGGTCGCCGACGTGGTCACGCAGGCGAGTGTGCCGTGGGCCGTGAGCCTCGGCGCGGAGGGGGAGTTCGCCGAGCCCGTCGGCCCGGCCTTCACCGACTCCGCCAGTGAGTACGACGTCACGACCCTGAAGGACGACACGGGTTACTTCGTCTCCAATGCGTCGGTCCTGACCTTCGGCTGGAACACCCAGCGCTACCCGGACGGCGTCGACAGCTACGGCGATCTCCTGGATCCGGCGCTCGGCGACGGCAGGATCGGCATCGTCCTTCCCACGTCGACCGCCCACGTGGATTTCTACGACAACTATCTCGAGCAGGTCGGAGGTGAGGGCTATCTCGAGAAGTTGGCCCAGCAGCGTCCGCGGATCTACCCCAGCGCGCTGCCGTTGGCGCAGGCCCTCGCCTCCGGTGAGATCGCCGCCGCCGCATTCGTGCAGGACCAGAAGAGCGAGCAGCAGACCGGCGCCCCTGTCGACTCGGCCTTCGGAGACGTCGTGTGGGGCGCACCCATGTACACCGCGATCCTCGCCGACGCCGTTCATCCCAATGCAGCCCAGGTCCTGGCCAACTACATGATCACCCCGGCGGGTCAGGAAGCGGTCTCGTTCCGCAATGCCTCCGTTCTGCCCGGCATCGGTTCGGCGGTCACCACCGTCGACAAGGTTGCCCCTCAGAACACGGACGCCATGACGCCGGAAGCACTCGAAGAACTCAAGGCCCGCTTCGGCCGTCTGTTCAACCAGTAGTTCCGGGATCGCCGGAGAAGGAGTCACCCCCCATGGGAAGAGTTGAAGGAAAGGTCGCACTGATCACCGGCGCGGCCCGTGGCCAAGGGCGCGCGCACGCCGTGCGTCTCGCCGAGGAAGGGGCGGACGTCGTCCTCCTCGACGTGTGCAGGTCGATCGACTCGGTGCCGTACCCGCTTGCCACCGGGGACGACCTGAAGGAGACCGAGGCGCTCGTCGCCGCGACCGGCCGTCGGGTCCTGTCCCGCGTCGCCGACGTCCGGGACCAGACGCAGCTCGACGCTGCGGTTGCGGACGCGATCGGAACGTTCGGGCACATCGACATCGTCTGCGCCAACGCGGGCATCGTGGGCTTCCGGCCCACCTGGGAGTTGAGTGACGCAGAGTGGCAGGACATGCTCGACGTCAACCTCACCGGGGTGTTCCACACCGTTCGAGCCGTCGTCCCGGAGATGATCCGCGCCGGCCGCGGTGGATCGATCGTCATGACCAGCTCGATCCAGGCGATGCTCGGCTCGGCCAACATCGGTCACTACAACGCGTCGAAGAGCGGTGTCGTCGGCCTCATGCGGACTCTGGCCACCGAACTCGGCCCCCACGGCATCCGCGTCAACACGGTCAATCCGAGCGCCGTGGAGACGCCGATGCTGCACAACGATGCGACCTTCCGGATCTTCGGGCCCGATCTCGAGAATCCGGGACCGGACGACCTGTGGGAGCGCTCGAAGGACCGCAATCCGATGGGCATCGGCTGGGTGGCGCCCGAGGACATGAGCAACGCCGTGTTGTTCCTCGCCTCGGACGAAGCACGATTCATCACCGGTGTGGCGCTGCCGGTCGACGCGGGAGTGCGACTGTGACCGCGCTGGACAACGAGGCCCGGCCCGAGACCGCCCAGGTGCCGCGCAGACTCGAAGGTCGCCGGATCTTCGTGACCGGCGGTGGAAGCGGCATCGGTGAGGCCGTGGCGAAGCGACTCGCCGCCGAGGGCGCAGCGGTCGCGGTGACCGACGCCCGGGGCGAGGCCGCGGAGGTCGTGTCCGCTTCGGTCGCGGAGACCGGCGCACCGACGCTGGGGCTGCGGTGCGACGTCGGCGACGAGACCTCCGTCGCGGACGCCGTGGCTGCCGCGGCGGACGAGTTCGGAGGTCTCGACGGCGTGGTGACCTGCGCCGGCATCAACGGGACGGCGATGCTCCACGAGATGGAACTCGCCCATTGGGAACGCATCCTGCGCGTGAACCTCACCGGTACCTTCCTACCGTTGCGGGCCACCCTGCCCCACCTGCTCCAGGCCGGCGGGGGCTCGATCGTGACCGTCGGCTCGGTCGCGTCGCTGGTGGCGACCAACCTGAACACCCCCGGTTACGACGCGTCCAAGGGAGGCGTCCTGCAGCTCACCCGGTCGGTTGCCATGGGGTACGCGGACCGGAACATCCGGGCCAACTGCCTGTGCCCCGGACTGGTGCGGACGGGTCTGCGGGTGAACTCGCAGGCGCTGCAGGGCCCCGAGCCCGAGGCGACCCGCAGTCGGGTGGTGGAGAACACCGCGCTCGGACGCTCGGCGGACCCGGCCGAGATGGCGTCGGTGGTGGCCTTCCTGCTGTCCGACGACGCCTCCTTCGTGACCGGCGCGGCGATCGCCGCCGACGGCGGACTGACCGCGAACTGACTCCCCGCCCGCTGCGGCGGGCACGACACAGAGGTGACCCACACATGTCCACCGATCCGACCTGGCGCAGGGATGCCTGCGCCATTGCAGGAATCGGAACAACCGCGTTCTCCAAGGATTCCGGTGTCTCCGTCACAGCGCTCGCCGTCGAGGCCGCCGCGGCGGCCCTCGAGGACGCCGGACTGACCCCGGACGACGTCGACGGCGTCGTCCGCAACGATATGGATCTCGTCTCGTGTGCGGCGCTCGCCGACGGACTCGGCGTCCCGCACCTGACCTACTGGGGCGAGGCCGGCCCGGGTGGTTCGGGGCCGGCCGCGATGGTCGCCCAGGCCGTCGCCGCCATCATGAGCGGACAGGCGACCACCGTCGTCGTGTTCCGTTCGCTCAACGGTCGATCGGGCCGTCGGTTCGGCCTGTCTCCTGTCGTCACCCCCGAGGTGGGCGGCAACGAGACCTTCGAGGAGTTCTTCGGCCCGTACGGGCTGCTGTCGTCCGGCCAGTACTTCGCGCTCATGGCTCAGCGCTACATGACCGAGACCGGCCTGACCTCCGAGCAACTCGCGCAGATCGCGCTGGTGACCCGCAAGCGCGCCAATGCGAATCCGGCCGCCCAGATGTACGACCGGACGATGACGCTCGACGACTACTTCGACTCACGGATGCTGTCGTCGCCCCTGCGCCTGTTCGACTACTGCCTCGAAACCGACGGTGCCGCAGCGGTCGTCGTCACCACCGCCGAACGCGCCAAGGACCTGCGGCAGACGCCGGCGCTCATCCGGTCGGTCGCGATGTCGACCTGCCGTCACCCCCAGCCGGGCCTGATGTACCCGACACTCATGCGCGAGGACATCACCGCCCTGCCGTCACGGGAATGCCAGGACACGCTCTACAACCGGGCCGGTCTCGGTCCCGCGGACGTCGACGTCGCGCAGATCTACGACTGCTACTCGATCACGGCCCTCATCCAGCTCGAGGATTACGGGTTCTGCAAGCGCGGCGACACCGGCGACTTCCTCGCCGAGGGCCAGATCGACCTCGGTGGAGCGATACCGATCAACACCAGCGGAGGACACATGTCCGAGGGATACATCCACGGAATGAACCACGTCGTCGAAGGGGTGCGGCAGATCCGCGGCACCTCCACGAGCCAGGTCGAGGGCGCGCAGGTCTCCCTGGTCACCTCGGCCCCGCCCCCGGCGGCGTCCGCGCTGATCCTGGTGGCGGCATGAGCGCCGCGGCAGCCGCGAGCGCGGCGACCACCGACCGGCTCCGTCCCCTCGTCACCGAACGGGGCAGCGCAGGCTTCTTCTCCGCCGCTGCCGAGCGCCGCATCGAGATCCTCACCTGCGAGGATTGCGGGCGACGCATCCACCTGCCGCGACCGCGCTGCGTGTACTGCGCGAGCACCGAGGTGTCGTGGCAGCCGGCGCCCCACACGGGCACCGTGTACAGCCACACCATCGTCGAACATCAGGTGCATCCGCTGTTCCCGGTCCCGTACACCGTGATCGTCGTCGACCTCGACGGAGAGCAGGCCGGCGTGCGCCTGATCGGCAACCTGCCCGGTCGCGCGGACGTCACCGCCGGGACTCCGGTCCGCTGCACCTTCGAGGACCTCGGCGAGGACGCGGCCGGAAACCCCGTGGTACTGCCCGTCTGGGAGATCGACACCGAGCGCGCGAACGACGGCACCGGGGAGGGCGAATGACCACGACGCCCACCCGCCCGATCGATCCGGTCCTGTTCGTCGACGACGACCCGAACGTCGCACTGCGCGGCGCCCGCTGCTCCCGTTGCGCGACCGTCACCTTTCCGATGCAGCCCAGCTGCCCCCGCTGCGGGGCCGCGGAGATGAACCCCGAGGCCTTGCCGAGGGACGGCGTGCTCTGGTCGTACACCGTGCAGTCCTTCGCTCCGAAGAAACCGTTCCTGCACACCGAACCGTTCACCCCTTTCGGGGTCGGCTACATCGACCTCGGTGACGTGATCGTCGAGTCCCGCCTCACCGTGAACGACCCGGAATCGCTGGAGATCGGGATGCCGATGCGGTTGTGCAGCATCGTCAACCACGTCGACGACGACGGCACCGAGGTCGTCACCTTCGCATTCGCACCGAGCAAGGAGGAGACGGCATGAAGGTCGCGATCGTCGGTATCGGCATCCACAGGTTCGGTCGCACCGAGGGCGTGAGCGGCCTGGACCAGGGCGCCTACGCGGCCCGGCAGGCGATGGCCGACGCCGGAGTCGAGTTCGAGGACATCCAGTTCGCCTACGGAGGCAGCGATTCCGCCGGCAACGCCGACACCCTCGTGTCCACCCTGGGCCTGACCGGTCTGCCCTTCGTCAACGTGTCCAACGGATGCGCCACCGGCGGCAGCGCCCTGACCTCGGCGGTCAGTCGAATCCGTTCCGGCGAGTCCGATCTCGGTCTCGTCGTCGGCTTCGACAAGCATCCTCGTGGAGCATTCAACCCTCGTCCCGAGGACAACGGGTTGGGTCGCTGGTACGGCGAGACCGGGATGATGGTCACCACCCAGTTCTTCGCCATGAAGATCCAGCGGTACCTCGTCGAGCACGGACTGCCGAAATCCCTGCTGGCCACGGTGGCGGCCAAGGCGTTCCGCAACGGTTCGCTCGCCCCGCACGCCTGGCGGCGAACTCCGCTCAGCGAGGAGGAGATCGCCGGGTCGACGATGGTCAACGACCCGCTCACCCAGTACATGTTCTGCTCCCCGGCAGAGGGCGGGGTCGCGCTCGTGCTCGCCCGCGCCGACCGGGCCCACCGCTACACCGACACGCCGGTCTTCCTCGAGGCTGCCGAACTGCGCTCGCGGCTGTTCGGTTCGTTCGAGGTGTTCAGTCCGTGGACCTCGCCCGAACGTGCCGACGGTCCGACGGTGACCGCCTCCCGCGCGGCCTTCGAAGCGGCGGGGATCGACCCGAGCGACATCGACGTAGCGCAGATCCAGGACACCGAGGCCGGTGCGGAAATCATGCATCTGGCGGAGACGGGACTGTGCAAGCACGGGGAGCAGGAGACACTCATCCGCTCCGGCGCCACCGAGATCGGTGGAGCGATACCGGTCAACACCGACGGCGGATGCCTCGCGAACGGGGAACCGATCGGCGCGACCGGTCTGCGTCAGGTCTACGAGAACGTCGTCCAGCTGCGCGGTGCGGCGGGGGACAGGCAGGTGCCGGGCGACCCCAAGGTCGGATTCACCCATGTGTACGGGGCGCCGGGGATCAGCGCGTGCACCGTCCTCACACGCTGAATCGGCGACCGGATCGCCGACGAGAACTTTTCATCACACGGTAGGAGACGATCGACATGGCATGGGATTTCGAAACGGACCCGGAGTTCCAGGAGAAGCTGGACTGGGTGCAGACCTTCGTGAACGAGGAAGTGGCCCCCGTCGACCGGGTGATCGAACACGCCTGGGACGTGACCGATCCGACGCGCAACAAACTTATCCGTCCGCTGCAGCAGATCGTGCGGGAGAAGGGCCTGTGGGCCTGCCATCTCGGCCCGAAGCTCGGAGGTCCGGGCTACGGGCAGCTCAAACTCGCACTGCTCAACGAGATCCTCGGTGCCACCCACAGCGGTCCGGTGGTGTTCGGCTGCCAGGCGCCGGATTCCGGTAACGCCGAGATCCTCGCGCACTACGGCACACCGGAGCTGAAGGAACGCTACCTGCAGCCGCTCATCGACGGCGAGATCGCATCCTGCTACTCGATGACCGAACCCCAGGGTGGCTCCGATCCGACCAGCTTCGTCACCCGCGCGGTGCGCGACGGCGACTACTACGTCATCAACGGTGAGAAGTGGTTCTCCTCGCACGCACGGTTCTCGTCCTTCCTCATCGTGATGGCCGTGACCGATCCCGAGGCTCCCCGGACGAAGCGGGCGTCGATCTTCGTCGTCCCGATGGACACGCCGGGTATCGAGATCGTCCGGAACGTCGGTGTCTGGGGTCATCAGGAGTCCGAGGGCACGCACGCCTACATCCGGTACACCGATGTGCGGGTCCCGGCCGATCACCTGCTGGGGGAGGAGGGCGAGGGCTTCGCGGTCGCACAGACGCGTCTGGGCGGCGGACGGATCCACCATGCCATGCGCACGGTCGGCCTGGTCAAGGCGTCGCTGGACATGATGCTCGAACGTGCCGTGTCGCGGCAGACGCGCGGCCGTTCGCTCGCCGACATGCAGTTGGTGCAGGACATGATCGCCGAGTCGTGGGTCGAACTCGAGCAGTTCCGCCTTCTCGTGCTGCGGACCGCGTGGAAGATCGATCGGCTCGACGACTACAAGAAGGTCATCGCCGACATCTCCGCCGTGAAGATGGTGATGCCGAAGGTTCTCAACAATGTCGTCTCCCGCGCGATCCAGCTGCACGGTTCGCTCGGTATCTCCACCGAGATGCCGTTCGGCAAGTGGCTTCTGGAGAGCTACCACATGGGCCTGGCGGACGGCGCGACCGAGCTGCACAAGCAGCAGATCGCCAAGCAGTTGCTGAAGACGGCGACGCCGGCCGAGGGGCTGTTCCCGACGACCCATCTGCTCGCACTGGATGCTGCAGCAGAGGCCAAGTTCGGGTTGCCGGCGCTGGGGGTGCAGTGATGACGGGCGTCGCCGAAGAGTCGCGCGTCGAGGGCGCGGAGGAACCGCGGGTCGAGATCGCGCCCGTCCGTCCCGGGGAGGAACTCGACTGGGACGCGCTCGAGGCCTACCTGCGGTCGAACCTCGACGGTCTCGACGGAGAGTTCTCGGTGCTGCAGTTCCCGCGTGGTTCGGCGAACCTGACCTACCGGATCGCCTTCGGTGACCGCCTGCTGGTCGTGCGCCGTCCTCCTTTCGGGCAGATCGCGCGCGGCGCGCACGACATGGCGCGTGAGCATCGGGTGCTCTCCCGTCTGTACCGCGCGTACGACCGGGCTCCGCGTGCGCTGCTGCACTGTGCCGACACCTCTGTCGTGGGCGCCGAGTTCTTCGTCTCCGAGTACCGCGACGGAATCGTGGTGTGGGACGAGATCCCGGAGTCGATGGCACAGTACCCGGACGCCGGTCGGCGGATCGGCTTCGCCGTGGTCGACGGGCTCGCCGACCTGCATGCCGTCGATCCGGCATCGTGCGATCTCGCCGATCTCGGCCGGCCGGAGGGATACCTGGAACGGCAGGTCGCCGGGTGGTCGTCCCGGTGGGATGCCGTCGCCGAGTACGTCTCCGACCGTGAGGTCGCCGATCTCGTCGAGGAGGTCGGCCGTCGGATCCGGGCCGACGTTCCTGCGAGTCAGCGGGCCGGAATCGTGCACAACGACTACAAGGTCGACAACTGCCAGTTCCCGCACGGCGACCCCGACCGGGTCAAGTCGGTGTTCGACTGGGACATGGCCACGACCGGTGATGTGCTCGTGGACCTGGGCACCCTGCTCAACTACTGGCCGGACCGGGCCGTGGCTCCCGACTCGGACGCGGCGTTCATCGTCGTTCCCGGTATGCACGCGCTCGATCTGCCGTCGCGGGCGGAGATCGTCGAGCGCTACGCCTCGGGCAGCGATCTCGACCTGTCGCGCATCGACTGGTACGAGGCCTTCGGCTGCTGGAAGACCGTGGTCATCCTGCAGCAGCTCTATGCGCGGTTCGTCCGTGGAGAGACCACCGATCCGCGGATGGGACAGCGAGGGGAGCTCGTCGCGCCGCTCGCGCGCCGAGCGCTCGGGCTGTTGCCTGCCTGAGCAGAGATCCTGTCCGCACGGGGCACGTCCGGTGGTGCGAACCGCCCCGGGCGTGCCCCGTCTCCGTTCCCGACCACGAGGAGAAGACATGCCCACCATCGGATTGTGCACCTACGGAATCACGCCGCTCGACGCGCTCGAACTGGCCCGCACCGCCGACGAACTCGGATTCGACGCGCTGTGGCTGGGGGAGCACGTGCTGCACCCGACCTCGTACACGAGCGACCATCCGTCGACGGGGACCCGCCAGCACCATTCGGGACCGATCGTCGACGACACCACCGAACTCACCGATCCGCTCGCGCTGCACGCGGCGATCGCGGCGGTGACCGAGCGGCTGAAGCTCGGTACGGCCGTCCACGTCACCGCGCTGCGTCATCCCCTGCACACCGCGCGTACCACGATCACCCTGCAGGAACTGAGCGGTGGGCGGTTGTTGTTCGGTGTCGGTGCGGGATGGCTCGCCGAGGAGTTCGCCGCCCTCGACGTGCCCTTCGCGGGGAGGTTCTCGCGCACCGACGAATGCGTGGAGATCCTGCGGAAGGCGTGGGCCGGCGAGTCGTTCTCCCACGAGGGCAGCCACTACCGGTTCGACGAGGTGCGGTTGCACCCGCGAGCAGTGTCCGTGCCGGTCGTGTACGGGGGCAACGGTCCTCGTGCACTGGATCGTGCGGCGCGTCTCGGTGACGCCTGGATCTCGTCGGGCACGCCGACCTTCGAGGAAGCGGTGGAGCTGGTCGGTGTCCTGCGTCGGCATCGCACGGAAACCTGTGGGAACGCCGAGTTCCCGTGCTACGTGCGGGTCGAGGTCACCGAGGCGACGACGGCGGCCGATCTCGAACGCTACCGGGATCGTGGACTGGACGATCTGGTCGTGTGGGCGGATGCGGGTTGGAAGGGCGCCACCGTCGCGGAGCGACGCGAGAATCTCGCGGCCCTCGCGGACCGGCTCGGTGTGCGATCTCCGGCGCTCCATCGGTGAACCCGATTCGCCGGTGAGCCAGATGCAGAAGAGGACCCCGCGGAATCGCCCGCGGGGTCCTCCTGTATCCGGTGGCCGGGATCAGCGATCGGATGCGGTTCCGGTGACGGGGATCAGCGCGCCGGTCACCGAGCGGGACGCGTCGCTCAACAGGAAGGTGATGACGTCGGCGATGTCGGCCGGGCGGGCCCACGACGAGGTGTCGGCGTTCGGCATCGCGCTGCGATTGGCGGGGGTGTCGATCATCGACGGCACGAGACCGTTGACGCGTATGGCGTCGGGTGCGTACTCGACCGCCATGCTCTGGACCAGCGCCGCGACAGCGGCTTTGGAGGCGATGTAGCCGGCGGCTCCCGGGAACGGGCGGGTCGCGGCGGCCGACCCGATGCACACGACCGATCCGCCACCGCGTCGGATGAGTTCGGGCAGCGCGGCCTGGGTGACGAGATAGGCGATCCGCAGGTTGAGGGAGAGCTGGGCGTCGAGCACCTCCACGGGTGTCTCGTGGACGCGGCTACCCGAGTGGAAGCCCCCGACGAGGTTGACCAGGCCGGTCAGGGCGCGGGACTCGTCGGCGGTGGCGAGGCCGAGCACCCGCTCGACGTCGTTCTCGTCGGACAGGTCGGCCTTGACGAGGACGAGATCGGGGTGGGGTGTCAACCGGTCGGCTTCGGCCTCGTCGTACCACGGGACGACCACCCGGGCGCCGGAGGCGAGGAGGCGTTCGGTGACTGCGGTGCCGAGACCACCGGTTCCGCCGGTGACGACGACGGAACCGGATCCGAGGGAAAGTTCGCTCATGACGAGGCCTTTCGTGCCGTAGGCAGAAGAAGGAATGGACGACCAAAACATCGTCATATTTGGGATATTAAAGAGCATAGCGCGTGGAGTGGCCCACGTCACCCCCGGATCGTAGAGGAGCTCGCTACGGGCGGATGATCGGGGCTGTCCTCGCCGGAACCACCACGTCGAGGGCGCGGAGGCAGGCTCTTACGGCCGAATGCGAGGGCGCCCAGTCCGAGTGCGGTCGCGCCCGCCGCCGCGGCGAACGGCACGGACGGAGTGGTGGCCTCCCCGAGCCATCCGGCCAGCCACGGAGCGCAGGCGCCCCCGCCGAAACGGACGAAACTGTAGCTCGCCGCAGCTGTGGCGCCGTCCACGGGGGAGACGTGCATGCCGATCTCGGTCACCAGAGCGTTGAGCACGCCGACGAACAGCCCGGAGACGACGATGCAGACCGTCACGACAACTCTGTCCTCGGTGAAGACCGCGACGAGCGCGATCGTCGTCGCGAACAGGGCCAGCGACGCCGCAACGGTCGGCACGGCACCGACCGATCCCCGCAGACGGGGTGCGGCCACGACCGACGCGAAGACCAGACAGACACCCCAGCCGGAGAACACGAAACCCGTTTGTGCGGGCGAGAACCCGAGCACGAACGGTGCGTAGGAGAACACCGTGAAGAGACCGAGATGGTAGAGCAGCGACACCGCCGCGACCGAGAACAGACCGCGATGGGCGAGGGCTCGGAACGGCGCGACGAGCGAAGTCGGTTCGGCGGCACGCGGGGTGCGGGGAAGTACGACCGCCAACAGGACGAAGGACAGGGCGACCAGGAGCGCGGACCCGAGAAAGGCGGCCCGCCACGAGATCTGCCCGAGGAGACCACCGACGAGCGGACCGGTGGCGATGCCGGCTCCCACCGCGGCCTCGTAGTAGGTGATCGCGCGTGAGCGCCGTCCCGGCATCGCGGCCACGATCGCGGCCAGGGCCGTTGCGACGAACAGTGCGTTGCCGAGTCCCCAGCCCGCGCGCAAACCGATGATCGTCCCCAGTGCCCACGATGCACTCGAGCCCACCGCGGCTGCCGCGATCAGGGCCAGGCCGACCAGGAGGGTGGCGCGCACCCCCGTGCGGCTCGAGATCCAGCCCGTGACGACCATCGCCAGACCCATCACCGCCATGTAGCTGGTGAACAGCAAGGAGACCTGAGCGGGGGACCCACCCAGTTCGTCGGCCAGGGACGGAAGGATCGGACTCACGACGCCGATGCCCATGAAGACACCGACGGTGGCGAACGAGATCGCCCACGCTGCGCGGGGGAGCGCGGTGCGTGGGCGCGGACTCGTATCGGAAACAGCTTTCGACGACACGCGGAGCTCCGGTTCGGTACGGCGACCTGCGTCGGCGATCCGGCGGCCACGTGGGCACGCCAGGCCGTGGGTGATCGATGTTCAGGTCGCGGGCGGATGCCCGAATGCAGGTCGTCGCCGAAGGGGAGGGCTCAGCGCCAGTCCACGCGTTCGTCCAGCATCCGGGGATTGAGAGCGGAGAGGCGATCGATGACCTCACGCATGTGTTCGCGGGCCAGGCGGCGGGCGCGTTCCGAGTCCCCGGCGGCGATGGCATTGTGGATCGCTTGGTGCGGACCTTCGAAGCCCTCGCGTTCCTCGTCGTCCCAGACGTCGGGGTGTGCCTCGAGCATGCGGAAGGTGTAGATGTGCGCGAGCGCCGAGCCGGTGAGGGTGAGCACGTAGTTGCCGGACATCTCCCGCAGTGTCTGGTGGAAGCCGACCGCGGTGTCGACGACCTCGTCGTCGGTCATCTCAGGCACGATCTGTTTCCCGGCCAGGGCATCGAGATCGACGTCCTCGCCGGCAGCGACACGGTCGGCGAGCATCGCGGCTGCGAGGCCCTCCATCTCCAGTGCGGCCGCGGCGACCTCCCGGAATCGAACGCCTTTGGCCTGCAGGTACATCGACAGTGTGTCGCCGAATTCGCTCCCCGTGGGTTCGGAGACGATGGGGCCACCGCCGAGGCCCTGCCGGACCGTCACCAGGCCCTGGGCCTCGAGCAGTCGCAGCCCCTCGCGGACGGAGGCGCGGCCGACGCCGAACCGGCGAGCCATCTCGGACTCGGCTTCGAGGGCCGAACCGGGAGCGAGCTGCCGGTCGGCGATCTCCTTGGCGACCATGCGTGCCACTGTGCGCGAGACCTTCTCGGTGCGAGTCATGGCTACCGCGCGTCGTCGCGCGGCGGTGTCCGACTGCGAACTCGTGAAGTTGCGGGTCATGGTGTCCTCGTCGTCTCTGCAGGGGCCCGCACTCGTCCGAGCGGGGTGAGCGTGCGGCCGAGTATAGGGAGGAAGCCCGGTGTTGAGGGCTACCCAGAAATATATGTATGTTTCGGTTAGTTGATGTTATACCACTCTCTATGACTCAGAACACACGTATACCCGGAGATTCTGCGAACTACACCGGCACGGGCGCTCTCGTCGGGCAACACGCCCTCGTGACCGGAGGGAGCGAGGGCATCGGCTACGGCATCGCCGAGCGTCTGCTCGATGCCGGAGCGACGGTCTCCCTCGCGGCACGTCGGCCCGAAGTGCTCGACGCGGCGGTCGAGAGACTGCAGATGCGGTGCCAGGCCGCGGACCGGGTCTCCGGCGTCGTCGCGGACATCAGCGACGCGGACTCCATCGCCGCGATGTTCGAGACCGCGGAGGATCGGAACGGGCCGCTCAATGTACTCGTTGCCAATGCCGGGAGTGGGAGTGTGGTGCCCTTCCTCGAGCTCACGCCGCGGCAATGGCAGGACTGCATCGACCTGAATCTGACGGGGACGTTCCTCTGTGTGCAGGCGGCGGCGCGATCCATGGTCGAGTGTGTGGACGAGAACCGGTCCATCGTCGTCGTCTCCTCGATCCGCGCGCTCGGTGCCCGGCCCTCGCTCGTTCCCTACGGCACCTCGAAGGCGGGCCTGAACCAGCTCGTCCGCCTCGCCGCCTACGAGCTCGCGCCCACGGGAGTGCGCGTGAACGCGCTGTCGCCCGGCATCACTGCGACCCCTCTCGCCCAGGACCGCAACAACCTGTTCGACGAGCGCGCCGCGACGGTCCCCATGGGCCGGGCCGGCACCCCGGCGGACATGGCCGCTGCCGCACTGTATCTCGCGAGTCCGGATTCGGCGTTCGTCACCGGCACGAACCTCGTGGTGGACGGGGGTGAGTCGCTCTACTGACCCGCCCTGCGTGGCGTCGCCTCGCGACCTCTCGAAAAAATTGTGATGTACAACGCACAAAACATTGCTATAGTTACGGTGTTTTCAGCTCGCGTTCGAGCTTCCGCCGAATTTCCGACCCGCATCTCACGGAGTCGCTCGGCGCTCACTTCCCATGCTGTACGCGGCCTCTCGTGGCCGTGAGACGACGAAGGAGAACACTCGATGACCACGGTGATGAACGGGATCAAGGTCGTAGAGGTGGCGCTGTACGCGTTCGTCCCCTCGGCGGCCGCGATCCTCTCCGATTGGGGAGCCGACGTCGTCAAGATCGAGCACTCGGATTTCGGCGACCCCACCCGCTCCACCGCGGCCTGGGGCGTCCCCGCCCAGGTCGACGGCCTCGCGAGCCTGTTCGAGATCAACAACCGCGGAAAGCGCGCCGTCGCACTGGACATCGCCCACCCCGAGGGGCGCGAGGTGCTCATGAAGCTCGTCGAATCCGCCGACGTCTTCATGACGAACTTCCTGCCGGACGCGCGCGCCAAGCTGGGTATCGACGTCGACGACATCTTCGCACGCAATCCGCGGATCGTGTATGCCCGCGGCACCGCTCAGGGCGTCGCCGGCCCGGACAGCGACAAGGGTGGTTTCGACGGCATCACCTACTGGGCGCGCTCTGGTGCTGCCGGATCCATCGCCCCGGACGATCTGGACTGGCCCGCCAACATGCCCGGTCCGGCCTTCGGTGACTCCCAGAGCGGTATGGCCCTGGCCGGCGGTATCGCGGCGGGTCTGCTCCACCGCGAACGCACCGGTGAGGGGATCGTCGTCGACACGTCGCTGTTCTCGGTCGGTGCCTGGGCGATGCAGGCGACGATTGCGGGCTGCCAGATGGTCGGTACCGACGAGTTGCCGTATCCCGACCGCCACAACCCGGTCAATCCCGTCTCCAACATCTACCGCACCAGCGACGGGCGCTACATCCATCTCGCGCTGCTGCAGAGCCAGAAGTTCTGGCCCGGTCTGTGCGAGGCGATCGGCCTGTCCCACCTGATCGACGACCCGCGGTTCGCGACCTTCGAGGACCGCGCCCGCAATTCCCGTGAGTGCACGGCGATCCTGACGGAGATCTTCGAGCAGCGCACTCTCGCGGAGTGGACCGACATCCTGGGCAAGCAGGAAGGGCAGTGGGATGTCTTCCGCAAGCCGATCGACGTGCTGTCCGATCCGCAGGCCCTGGCGAACGGCTTCGTCCGCACCGTCGAATACGAGGACGGGCGGACCCTGGACATGGTGACGGCACCGACCTCCTTCGGCGGGGAGGCCCCGACACTGACGCGAGCCCCGCATCACGGCGAGCACACCGACGAGGTGCTGCTCGAGCACGGTCTGGACTGGGACCGCATCGTCGAACTCAAGATCGCCGGCGCGATCAAGTAGGCCTCTTTCAGGCAATCGCAGAACCTTCTCGGCTGCGACCGGACGTCGCCGCCCTTCCGCGCACGTGCGCACCCGAATTTCCACTTCCCGATCTCCACAAGGAGGAGTTCTCGTGTACGACCTTCGCGATATCAAGATCATCGATACCGATACCCATGTCGTCGAACCGCCGGACCTGTGGACGTCCCGGATGTCGAAGAAGTGGGGCGATCTCGTTCCCCACGTGCGGTGGGACGAACAGCGCGGCGACGAGGCGTGGTTCGTCTCCGGTACCCGCATGAGCGCCGTCGGTGCGCCCGCGATGGCCGGCTGGCACGAATACCCACCGAGCTGCCCGCCGCGCTTCGCCGACACCGATCCGCGTTCGTGGGATCCCGCAAAGCGTCTGGCGCTGATGGACGATTACGGCATCCACGCACAGATCCTGTACCCGAACGTCGCGGTCTTCAGTCAGAAGACACTGCAGTCCAACGGATCCAACGATCTGCAGCTCGAGTGTGTCCGCGCCTACAACGACTACCTCACCGAATGGGCTCAGTTCGCACCCGGCCGCTACGTCCCGGTGGGCATCCTGCCCTTCTGGGACATGGAGGCGACCATCGCCGAGGTCGAGCGGGTCGCGGCTGCCGGGCACAAGGGCCTGGTGTTCACGCAGAACCCGGCCGCATTCGGATTGCCGGTACTGACCGACCCGTACTGGGACCGGCTGTGGGCCTCCGCGCAGGAGAAGAAGCTGCCGATCAACTTCCACATCGCCTCGGGCGAGGTCGATCTGAGCGGCTTCGGGCACGAGAGCAACGGTGTGGCGGCCAACTACGGCATGATGGGCATTTCGTTCTTCATGGACAATGCCCGCACGATCTCGCAGCTCATCTTCGGTGGCATCTGCGACCGGTTCCCCGAGCTGAAGTTCGTCTCCGTGGAGTCGGGTATCGGCTGGATGCCGTTCGCGCTCGAAGGCATGGACTGGCAGTGGCGGAACAGTGGCGTGCACAAGGAGCACCCGAACTACGAGCTTCTGCCCAGCGAGTACTTCAAGCGGCAGATCTACGGCTGCTTCTGGTTCGAGCAGGATTCGGCGCGCAGCGCGATCGAGCAGCTCGGTGCCGACAACGTGCTCTACGAGACGGACTACCCGCACCCGACCTCGATGTCCCCGGGACCGGCGAGCGATGCGGTGCGGCCGGACGACTACCTGCGTCGCAACTTCGCGCATCTCTCCGAGGCGGACGCGCGAAAGATCCTGCACGACAACGCTGCCGCGCTCTACAACCTGGACTGACGTCCTCGAGTACCAGGTGCCGGTCCATACCCTTTGAGCGGACCGGCACCGGCGGTTCGCGGCCGGTCCCGGTCCTCCGGCGGGGTGACACGCATCTCTCGCATCACTGGACTGTGACCTAAATCTCCGTTAATATGCGTATGTTCCTAATGGATGCCGAGCGGGTAGCTTCTGCCACCGGCCGCGGACCGACCAACAGCCCGATCGCCCCACCCGGGACGATCTCAGCCAGTGGAGTATTCATGTCCCTCTCGGAATTCGAGACCCGCGCCCGCACCTGGATGACCGACACCCTGGCCCGACTGTCGTTCACCGTCCGCGACGACGAGTACGACGTCTCGGTCTTCCACGATCTCCCCGAAGACGAGGAGCGGGCGCTCCTCGACCGCCACCGCACCTGGCAGCGCGAGAAGTTCGACGCCGGCTACGGTGCGCTCGGATGGCCGAGCGAATACGGCGGCACGGAGACCGGAACCGATGTCGCGGAAGCCTTCGCGCGCATCGAGAACGAACTGTGCCCGCTCCCGCCGCACGAGCTCGTCTCGGTCACCCTGCACCTCATCGCCCCCACCATCAGGCTCCTCGGTACCGACGAGCAGAAGCAGCAGTTCCTGCCACGGATGCTTCGTGGCGAACTGCTTGCCTGCCAACTGTTCTCCGAGCCCGATGCCGGCTCCGACCTCGCAAATCTCGGAACACGCGCGGTCCGGGACGGTGATGACTGGATCGTCTCGGGGCAGAAGGTCTGGACGTCGGGAGCGCAGTTCGCCGAATGGGGCGAACTCATCGCCCGCACCGATCCCGACCAGCCCAAGCATCAGGGCATGACCGCATTCCTGATCCCTCTCGACGCTCCCGGTGTCGAGATCCGCCCGATCCGGCAGATGTCCGGGGGCAGCAGCTTCAACGAGGTCTTCCTCGACCGGGTCCGCATCCCCGACAGTCTTCGTCTCGGGGAGGTGGGCAAGGGGTGGTCCGTCGCTCTGACCACACTCGCCTTCGAACGCGAAGGCGGCTCCAATACCGCGAATGTCGGCGGGCAGTTCGATCAACTCGTGGCCACGGCCCGGCGCCTCGGGCGCGACGAGGACCCGCGTGTGCGCGAGCAACTGGCCCGGGTGTACCTGCGCCAGCAACTCGCCGCGGTGGACCTGCTGCGGGACCGTCAGGCCCGCGACGGCGGGGCCGCGCCCTCGGCGATCGGATCCGTCCGCAAGATCCAATGGGTCGACAAGCTCGCCGCGGTCTCCGACGCAGCACGAACGGTCTTGGGACGCAACCTCATCGCCGACACAGGCATTCCCGGTACCTACGAATGGAATGCGCACGTTCTCGGCGCCCCCGGTTACAGCATCGCCGGCGGGTCGGATCAGATCCAGCGCAACATCGTCGCGGAACGACTTCTCGGGCTCCCCGCGGAGGCTCGGGCAGACCGTGGCCTGACCTGGCGCGAGGCGCGACATCGCGTCCACGGTCGGGTCGCTTCCGGAAGCTGAGCATCCCGGCCGTCCCACCGCATCGCCCTTGCGTCCCCCGGCGCACGGTCGCTCGACTCTTCAGAAAATCGAAAGGTCTGCCATGAGATTTCCGTCGCTTCGTCGCTCGCTTGCCGGAATCGGCATCTCTGCAGTGACGTTCGCTGCTGCTGCGTGCGGGTCCGGTACCACGGAGGTGTCCGCGGAGGATCTCGGTCCGGCCGGGGACAGCGCCTGGGAGGAACTCATCGAGGCCGCGAAGGAGGAAGGCTCGGTCACCTATCTCACCGGGCAACCGACGGACAACCTCCAGGAACTCGCGGCCCGATTCGAGTCGGTGTACGGCATCGGGGTGGAGATCGTCCGCGACAACGACGCCAACCTCCAGACCAAGCTGGCTGCGGAGGCGGAAACCGGTCGCCACACGGCCGATGTCATCGCCACCGCCTCCCGGCCCTGGGTGGACACGCGGCTGGCCGAGGACTACTTCGTCCCGGTCACCGGCCCCGCCTTCGACGCCGCCGAGTTCGACCGCGAGAAGTTCCTGCGGGACGACGACCGGATCTTCCTTTCGTCGGCCGCGGTCCTCACCTACGGCTGGAACACCTCCCGGGTACCGGACGGCGTCGACGGATACGAGGACCTGCTCGACCCCTCCCTCGCGGACGGGAAGATCGGCGTGATGCTGCCGGTGTCGTCCGCCATCGTGGACTTCTACGATTTCCTGGGGGACACGGTCTCACCCGACTACGTCGAGAAGCTCGCCGGTCAGAAGCCCCGCACCTATCCGGGCGCCCAGGCGATGGCCCAGGCACTGACCTCCGGTGAGATTGCCGCGGCCATCTACACCATGCCGCTCACCGCGGAGAAGGAAGCCGGTGCTCCGGTCGACTCCGGTCTGCCCTCGCCGGTCTTCGGGGCACCCTTCCTCACCGGGGTCCCGGCGACCGCACCGCACCCCAATGCCGCACAGTTGTTCGCGAACTTCCTGGTGACCAAGGCCGGTCAGGAAGCCGTCGCCGACCGCGCCGGCTCCGTGCTGCCCGACATCACCACGGCCGCGACGTCCGCGGACGACATCTGGGTCAACAGCCGGATCGTCACCGCCGACGAGACCGAGGCCTTCCGCGCCGAGTTCGCGCAGTTGTTCGGCTCCAGCCAGTAGAACCCACCGATACCCGCCGCCGTCGGCAGCGCCACCTCCGGTGCCCGACGAACCTTCCGGAGACCCGAACCGGTCCCGGACACGAGAGGAAAGAAACATGAAGGTCGGAGAACGTCTCAAGAGCCCCGTGTGCGGTGCCGAAGTCGTGGTCGTCCGAGTCGACGGCACGGTGACCGGACCCCTGCTGTGCGGAGGAGAACCGATGTCCGCCGATGCGGCGCCGGCCGCCGGCGGGGCGACGGACCAGGGTCTTCTGATCGGCAAGCGCTACGAGGGTGGGGGAGTCGAGGTGCTGTGCGTACGTCCCGGCACCGGACCCCTCGCGATCGGCGACGCGGTTCTCGCCGAGAAGCAGGCCCGGCCCCTTCCGTCCTCGGACTGAGCAGATCCCGACGCCGGCAGCAGCCCCACGGCCGGCATCCCCAGGAAAGGCGACACCATGATTCTCTCGAGCGCGACCGGCGCGGAGGACACGGCGCTCCTCGTCGACACCATCCGAGCCGCCGTCGGCCGGGCCGACCCGGCCGACGGGCGGACCGATCGGGTCTACCGCGACGGTGCCCTCGACCGCGAACTGTGGTCCGTACTCGGCCGCGAGATCGGCATCGGCGCTCTCGCCGTCCCCGAGAACCTCGGCGGCCTCGGCACCTCCTTCGCCACCGTGGCCGCCGTTCTCGAAACCCTCGGTGCGGAACTGACCCGCGTCCCGGTCCTCGGCGCTGTCGTCGCCGCCGCGGCTCTCACCCGCTGCACCGAACACCCCCTCGCCGGGGACCTCCTCGAGGGGATCGCCTCGGGCACACGGATCGTCGCCACGGTGGTCCCCGGGGACGAGTGCGACGCGCCGTCCGCCGAGAGCGCCTTCCGGGCAGTCGAAGGCAGCGGAGGCGTCACTCTCACGGGCCGGGCCGATTTCGTGCTCGACGGAACGGTGGCGGACACGCTCCTGATCCATGCCGTCGACCGGTACGGAGCCCTGGGCCTCTACGCCGTCGACCGCGTCCATCTGGTGGTCGAACCGATGGAGAGCACCGACGCCACCCGGGGTCTGGCACGCATCCACGCCGAGAACGCCCCGGCCACCCTGCTCACCGACCGGCCCGAACCGGGCCGCGTACGCGATCGGGCCCTCGTGGCGCTGGCCTGCGACAGTCTCGGCGTCGCCCGCGCGTGCCTCGACGCCGCAGTGGCCTACGCGAAGGAACGCGTGCAGTTCGGCCGCCTCATCGGCGAGTTCCAGGCCGTGAAGCACATGCTCGCCGAGGTGGCCGTGGCCGTGGAACTGGCCGACTCCGCTGTCGCACACGCGGTGTGGGCGGTCGAGGAGGGCACCGACGACGAGTGCGCCGAGGCAGCGGCCATCGCGGCGATCGCGTGCGGAGACGCTGCCGGCCTCGCCACCGCGACGAATGTCCAGGTGCACGGAGGCATCGGTTTCACCTGGGAGCACACCGCCCACCTGTACTACCGCCGGGCGCTGAGCTCGAGCGTGTTGTGGGGCACCGCCGACGAACACGCTCAGCGGCTGTATCGGCTCGCGACCGGCCGCGCAGACCGGGAAGGCGGCACCCCGTCCCCTGAACCCGTCCGCGAACCGGCACCCGCCCTGTTCGCCACCGAGCACTGATCTCCGACGGTCGGAAAGTGAGTACACGATGTCCCATGTCTCGATACGCCAGCTGCTGAAGAACTTCGACGGCAAGCCCCCGACGGTGGCCGTGGATCATCTCGACCTCGAGATCGAGGACGGCGAATTCCTGGTCCTGCTGGGCCCGTCCGGGTGCGGCAAGACGACAACCCTCCGCTGTCTGGCCGGCCTCGAACAGCCTGCGAGCGGCTCCATCACCCTCGGCGACGAGGTGGTCTTCGACGGTGCCCGCCGTGTGAACCTGCCGCCCGACAAGCGCTTCATCGGCATGGTTTTCCAGTCCTACGCCCTGTGGCCGCACATGACCGTCCGCAAGAACATCGCCTACCCCCTCAAGTCGCGCAAGCTCACCGACGCGCTCGCCGACGGCCGGGTCGAGGAGACCGCGGCCCTGGTGGACTGCGAACGTCTGCTCGACCGGCTCCCGGCGGAACTGTCCGGCGGGCAGCAGCAGCGCGTCGCCCTGGCACGCGGTCTGGTCTCCCATCCCGATCTCGTCCTGTTCGACGAGCCGCTCAGCAACCTCGATGCGCGCCTGCGCGATCAGGTCCGGGCGGAACTGCACGACCTGCATCAGCGCAAGCCGTTCACGGCGGTGTTCGTGACGCACGATCAGAGCGAAGCCCTGGCGCTGGGCACCCGCATGGCGATCATGCGCGCCGGCCGGATCGTCCAGATCGGTCCGCCGCGAGAGGTCTTCGAGGAGCCGGTCGACGAGTACGTCGCAGGCTTCACGGGCATGTCGAACCGGGTGCCCTGTGAGTACGTCGACGGACGCTGGTATGCGCTGGGCACCGAGATCCACGGCATGCAACCGCGGGCAGAGGCTTCGGTGGGTTCGTTCGTCCTGCGCCTACGACCGGAGAAGGTCCGGCTGGTGACCGACGTCGCGGACCTGCTGCCCGGTGAAGCCGGGATGGCCGTGCACATCGACGATGTCGAGTACGGTGGCCTGCACTTCGACGTGATGTGCTCGGTGGTGGGCGACGGATCGGTGCGCCGCCAGTTGCATGCCCGGATCCAGACATTCGACACGGCGCGCATGCCGCGCACGGTGAACCGCGGCGCGACGATGATCTTCGCGTTCGATCCGCTCGACGCGCGCACCTTCGACAACGACGGCACGGCACTGGCACTGCCCCGACAGGCGCTGACCGGCGCTCTGGTGGGGTGAGGCGGACATGGCTGTCATGACGTTGCCGACCGCCGAGGTCGGTGAAGCCCCTCCGAGTGTCCCCCGCGCGCTCGGGAACGACGCGGTGCGGGTCGTCGCGCGCCGCCTCGGCGTCGTCGCCTTCGTGGCGCTGCTCTGCTACCTGGTCGTGCTTCCGGTGGTGCGGTTGCAGGCGACGGCCTTCGAGGACGGAGCAGCCGGTTACGACCGTGCCTTCGGTCTGCCCCGCATCGGCCAGATCCTGTGGAACACCGTCGGCCTGGCGTTCGGCTCGTTGGTGATCGCGATGGTTCTCGGCACGGCACTGGCGTGGGCGGCGAACCGGCTTCCCCGACGCCTGGCCGTGTTGCAGATCCTGCCGATCCTGCCGATCGTGATCCCGGCCGTCGCTGCGATCGTCGGCTGGGCGTTCCTGCTCTCACCCCGTCCCGGCTACCTCAACGCGATGCTGCGGAACCTGCCGTGGTGGTCGCATCTCGAAGAGGGCCCGATCGACATCTACTCGATCCAGTGGATCGTGATCATCACCGGCTTCTCGCTGAGTTCGTTCGTGTACATGTTCGTCCGCTCGGGCTTCGAGAACATCAACTCGGAGATGATCGAGGCCGCTCAGGTCTCCGGGATGCCGGAATGGAAGGTCTTCTTCAAGATCACCCTGCCGTTGCTGCGCCCCACACTCATCTACGGCGCGGGCGTGGCACTTCTGCTCGGGCTCGGGCAGTTCACCGGTCCGCTGTTGCTGGGCACCAACACCGGGGTCAGCGTGCTGACCACGGAAATGTACTTCCAGATCAGCGACTCGCCGGCACAGTTCGCCACCGCGGCGGCCCTCGGCTCGCCGCTGCTGATCGTGGGGATCGTGGTGGTCTTCGCGCAGAAGGCGATGCTGGGCAATCAGCGCCGGTTCGTCACCCACGGCGGTAAGGCCTTCCGTTCGCAGGGGCGCCCGTCGAAGACCGGTGTGGCGATCATCCTGCTGTTCTCGTTGCTGTCGACGGTGCTGCCGCTGCTGGCGCTGGTGTTCGTCGCCCTGTCGCGCTACTGGAGTGGCACCGTCAACTTCTCGGCGCTGACCTTCGAGAACTTCGAAACGATCTTCTCCGGTACGGCGGTGCCCGCCGCGGTGGGCAACAGCGTGATGTTCTCCCTGATCGCGATGGCGATCGTCCTGCCCCTGGGCTTCGTCGCCGCGAACCTCATCGTGCGTGGCACGAAGTACCCGGTGCTGCGTGTGGTCACCGACGTGCTCGTGTCCATGCCGTTGGGAGTGCCGGCGGTCATCTTCGGCGCCGCCTTCCTGCTGACCTACACGCAGGGGCCGATCGTCCTCTACGGCACCTCGTGGGTGGTGATCCTGGTGTACGTGACGTTGATGCTGCCGTTCGCGACCCGGATGCAGCTGTCCTCGATGCTCGCCCTGGGTGAGACCTATCTCGAGGCGTCCCGGGTGAGCGGTGCCGGTTTCGTGGCCACCAACGTGAAGATCCTGTTGCCGCTCATGCGCGGCAGCCTCGGCGGGACCGCGGCCCTGTTGTTCGTTCTGCTCACCCACGAGTTCACGGCGTCGCTGCTGGTGCGGGCCTCGCAGACGCAGGTGATGGGCACCATCCTGTTCGAGTACTGGTCCAACGGTGGGTACCCGCTCGTCGCCGCTGTCGCCCTGGTCATGACCGGTGTCACCGCGGTCGGTGTCGCCGCGGCGATGCTGGTGGGCGGAACCGACGCGCTCAGCAAGATGTGACCACACGGATCGAGATGTCATCCCGGGGCCCGGCGGCGAGTCGCTCGTTGCCGGGCCCGGTCTCGCCTGCCGCCCCGGCACGTCCGGGCCGGCACGAACGGAAGGACGACAGTTGACACACAGGACGACTCCGGATCATCTCCGGGACGCGGGTGTCGTCGTCACGGGAGCCGGTAACGGCATCGGCCGGGCTCTCGCCCACCGCCTCGCGCAGGCCGGCGCCCGTGTCGTGGTCAACGATCTCGACGCCGACGCGTGCGTCCGTGTCGCCGAGGAGATCGGTGGCGTCGCGGCACCGGGGGATGCGGCAGGGGAGCAGGGGGTCGCCGATCTGGTCGCCCGTGCGCGCGCCGCTCTCGGCGCCGTGGACGTGTGGTTCGCCAACGCCGGGGTCGAGACCGGAGGGGCCGAGAGCGAGGCGGCCTGGCAGCTGTCCTGGGACGTCAACGTCATGGGTCACGTCCGCGCCGCCCGGGCACTGCTGCCGGAGTGGCTCGATCGGGGCACCGGCCGGTTCGTGGTGACGGCGTCGGCAGCGGGACTGCTGACCATGCTCGGTTCCCCGGCGTATTCGGTGAGCAAGCACGCTGCCGTCGCCCACGCGGAATGGCTCTCGGCGACCTACGGGGACAAGGGCGTGATCGTCCAGTGCGTGTGCCCGCAGGGCGTCGCGACGGATCTGCTGCCCACCGACGCGGCAGGCCGGGTGATCTTCGAGAGCGGGGTGCTCACCCCGGACGAGGTCGCCGACCATATCGTCGGAGCCCTCGGCGACGACCGGTTCCTGATCCTTCCGCACCCCGAGGTGGCGGAGTACTACCGGCGGCGAGCATCGGACCCGGATCGGTGGCTACGCGCGATGCGACGAGTGCAGGACCGCATCGAGGTCGTCGCGCGAGAGGAGCGGATCCACCCCCTCCGGACGACCGGGTGAGAAGGTAGCACTTCCGGGGCGGAGACCGGTCGTGGTCGCTGTGCTTCGCGAGTCGGGTTGCCGCAGCCGTGGCTGTCGATAGCGTGGTCGACATGAGTGCTCTGCCGAGATCGTGGATACAGTTGCGGGTCGCAGCGGGCGTATACCGATTCCGGGAGAGCCTGTTCGCGCTGCCCGCGCTGGTCGTCGTCGCCGGAGCCGTGCTCGCGGAGGTGAGCGGCTACATCGATCGGGCCTCCGGCCCCTTCCCGCGGGGCATGAAGATGAACAGCAACGCCGCGATCTGGCTGCTGAGTACCGTGGCGGGTGCCACGATCACCACCGCCGGTGTCGTCTTCTCGTTGACCGTCGTGAGCCTGCAGTTGGCGAGCAGCCAGTTCTCACCGCGGGTGATGCGGTCCTTCATCCGGGATCGGGCCAGCCAGACGGTGATCGGGATGCTGGTGGCGACCTTCGTCTACTGCGTGCTGACGCTGCGCCACATCGGCGCGGACGACGCCGCACCCGCCCCGACACTGTCGACCACCCTTGCAGTGGTTCTCGCGGTGTCGACCGTGGTGCTCATCATCGCCTATCTCAACCGGCTGGCCCATGGTCTGCAGGTCGGGGAGGTGGTGCGCAGCATCGCCTCGGAGGCCGAGAAGGTCATCGCGAACACGAGCCGGAGTGCGCACCGCGAGATCCACGTCGACCGGGTGCCGGAGCCGGATTTCACCGAGGGGGCGACGGTGCACGCCCCGCGCGACGGCTGGGTGACCCAGGCGCCGGCCGAGCTCGTTCTCGCCGTGGTACCGCCGGGTGCGGTCGTGCGGATGGAGACGCGTCCCGGCGCGTACATCCACTGCGGGGAACCGCTGCTGCGGATCCATCCGAAGCCGGAACGGGCGGTGGTCCTGCGGCGGCTCGAGGCGGCCGTGGAGATCTCGAATGCGCGCACCATGCAACAGGACGTGGACTTCGCGCTGCGGCAACTCGTCGACATCGCGCTGCGCGCCCTCAGTCAGGCGATCAACGACCCGACGACCGCCACCGAGGTGGTGCTCCGACTCGGCAGTCTGCTGCGCACCCTGCTGGTCACCGACAGTCCGGTGCCGGCGATCGAGGGGGCGGACGGCCGGATTCTGCTGCGTCCGTGGATCCTGTCGCCCGACGAGTACATCGAGCACGCCTTCGAACAGATCCGGCAGGCCGGTTCGGCGCAGCTGCACGTGGCCACGGCGCTCGCCCGGGTTCTGCGCATGCTCATCGATCATCTCTCCGAGCAGCGGCGCACCGAGTCGGTACCGGCCTTGCAACACCAGTTGCGGCTGCTCGTCGACGCGGTGGTCGACCGGCCCGAGTTCCGTCCGGAGGACCTCGAACGTTTCCGTGCCGTCGCCGAGGGATCCGCGGATCCCGCGGAGCATCGGACGGACTGATCGACCTGGGGTGTAGGACCGATCGGAGACGGCTATCCGACTGTCACAGGAAGCGGGCCGAGCGGGAGGACGACGACATGGCGACCCACTTCTCCGTCGGTGACCACGTCCGATGGAACTCCGAGGCCGGATACGTCGAGGGTGTGATCATCGCGAAGCACACGGAGGACGTGGAGTTCAAGGGACGCACGCGGCGGTGCAGCGAGGACGAGCCGCAGTACGAGATCCGGAGCGACAAGACCGATCACGTCGCGATGCACAAGGGCAGTGCGCTGAAGAAGACCTGACGGTGGAGATCCCGGCGTCAGGTGATCAGCGCCTGCCCGACGCCGCACACCGCGACCGCCCACAGCACCGAGGTGGACGTGCCGATGATGAACTGTTCGGAAGCATTCGGTTCGCGTAGTTCGGGATAACGGGCGAGACCCTTCACCGCCATGATGACGGCGATCCCTTCGGGCCATCCGGCGAGGACGGAGGCGGTGACCGCTCCGCGTTCGAGCACGCCGATGACGCGTCCGCCGCGGAGCGGGCCCGGGGGAGGGGTGGGCTCGGGACCGGCGTCGGGTTGCCGGCGCGCGATCCGGAACGCCACGAGGACCGCGGGTCCGCCCCCGGTGATCGCCGCCGTGGCGGTGAGGATCAGCGTGGCCGCGAGCGCGACTCCCTGAACCGGTGTGGTCGCGGTGGCGGCGAGGGCGGCACCGGCGAGACCCGCGAGGCTCAGCGAGGCGGCCGGCCACACCGGCAGGCTCGGGCGCAGCGCGAGCGTGGGTGCGAGAGCGGCGACGGCCAGGCACACCAGTGAGAGGACGGTCAACGATCGGCCCTTTCCAGGAGTCGGCGCACGAGTTCGCGTCCGGCCAGTTCGGCCTGCCACCCGGCGGTGGCGAGGCGCTGGGATACCGCTTGCTTGCTGATGTCGAGACGCTCGGCGATCCGCGCCTGCGACAGACCCTGGCGAGCAAGATCGACCGCCTCGTGCCCCTGCTCGGTGCGGCGCAGGACGACGGTGGCGAGCAGGGTGAGCGCGGCGTCGACATCGGCGGTGGCCTCGGGGTCGTCACCTTCGGCCGCGACCTGCCCGGGTGCGCTCTTGGCGCGTTCGACAGCAGTGCGGGCATGTTCGAAGGCGGGTCCGCGGCCGGCGCGTGTCTGCTCGGGGAGCGGGGTCTCCACCGGGCCGATTCCCACCCCGATACTCCAGCGTTCTCTTCGGAGGAGGTCGAGGACGAGATCGACGACGAGAGCGGGATCGTCCGCGACGGCCTGGACCTCGTCGCCCGCGGTGCGATCGAAGGGCCGTACCAGCGGAACGTCCTGCAGTGCGGTGAGGAGGTCCGCCACGCGGTCGACATCGCGGCGGCTGCCCCGTTGGTCGACCGTCAAGACGAACATGGGTCAAGTGTGAGGGCTTGATTCAGGATAATCAAGACCTGAAGCTTGACGAATCGGGGTGCCGCGTGGCGATGCGTACGGGCTAGCGGGCCGGCTCGTTCCCCGTCAGCTCATGATGTGCGGTGATCGCGTCCACCGCATCGCCGTCGTACTTCATCCGTTTCGCGATGGTGAGGCGGAGTGTCGACGGCAGTGCCGGGGCGAACTTCTTGAAGTAGGCGCACAGCCATTCCTGGCGACCGACGAGAAACGGGAAATCGGTCGTCATCATGTTGCGGGCGACCAGCATCGGCAACGGGGCGTCGAGCGGATGGAAGTCGTGATTCCACAGACCCGGCTGGGTGCAGCCCGGGTAGAACTGGCCGAGCATGAAACCGTGTTCGACGAACCGCGACTTGAATTCCGCGTGGACGACGTCGATCACCTCGAAGCCGGTGAGGTCGGGCAGTACGGTCACGAGCGTCTTCAGGCTCCGGTCGCGATCGTCCTCGCGTGAGAGCGTCGTGTACAGGTCGAACTGGTCCTCCACGATCGTGCCGAGTGCCCCGGCGTCGATTGCGGGTCCGTGGACGAACGCGGCTCCGAAGAGCTGCTTGCCGATCGACGGACGAACGAACGGGCAGACGGGCCCGCTGCGGCCGAGGTCGGGGTTGGGTTCGGTGAGATACCCACTCGCCCACGTTCTCAACAGGTGGGCGCTCGCTTCGTCTGCGTACTCGGAGGTTTCACCGAACAGGTCCACCCAGACCGTGCCCGAACGAGGCCCGACTCGTCTCTGGATCGGCATCTGCGCTTCCTCCCTCCAGGGGATGAATGTCGCGTGTCTGTGGGAACCGGGGAAGGTTCTTGGAAAGGATTGTCGGAAGGCTGTTTCGCGCAGCAGGCATACGACGAGTGGAAATTGTTGCAGCGCAAAATGTTCGACTGTTCCGGTCCGGCCTCGTGCATCGTCCGCTCTCGCGGGTCCCGTGCTCGTTCGACCGTCGGGCCGGGCGTGAATTCCCCTTCGTCCGGAGTTTACCGAAAGTTTTGCATTCTAAGTTTGTAAAACGAGCATAGCGCGGACGGAGGGTTTCTATCCATCCCATCAAACAAACCCAAGGTTTATGGCGTGAAAATGCCGAATGTCGGGATGTGTGAGCGTCGTCCTCTGCGTCATGTCCTGGTCGCATCTCGATCTCGTTCTGCTGCACAGCATTGCAGCAACCCCGTCCCCGTCCTACGCTGACGCATACATTTTCGAAGCGACGTGCCGACTCGGTCCTTCCCACTCGTGAGCTGTGCACGACGCTCGATGGCATCCGGCTCGACGAGACGCTCCCGTTCGACGCTGCCGCTGCACACACATCCTCGTGAAGGGGGCGCTGTGGCCACTCCCGTCGTAGGCACCGCGCACAACTCCGACGACGAGCGCGCGGGTGCGTTCCCGCTGACTCCGGCCCAGTACGGTATCTGGCTCGCTCAGCAACTCGTGCCCGAAGTCCCTTTCGTCATCGCCCAATACGTGGAATTCCGTGGAGAACTCGATCTCGAGCTGCTGAAGTGGGCGTCGACGACCGCCGGGCGGGAGTTCGAGACCGTCCTCCTGCGTCTCGTCGACGTGGACGGCCGTCCGTGCCAGGTCGTCGACCGAAACCTCGATGTACCCACCGAGGTCGTCGATCTCCGTGACGAATCCGATCCTCGGGGAGTGGCCGAGGAGTGGCTCCGGCGGGATGTGGAAGCACCCGTCGACCTGATGGCGGACCGGTTGTGCCGCATCGTGGTTCTGCGCACGGGTGATGCCAGTTACCTCGTGTACGTCAAGGCTCACCACATCGCGCTCGACGGGTTCGGAGCGATGATCATCGTCCGCAGGGGAGCCGAACTCTATTCCAGGGCACTCGCCTCCCGGAGTTCCGGCCAGGACGGGGTGTCGACGCCGGACAAGCCGCCGGCGGATCTACGGACGTTGTACGAGAAGGACCGGCAGTACCGCGCGTCGAGCCGGTTCGTCGCGGATCGTGAGTACTGGAGTGAGCGGATCCGCGACCTGCCGCACGTCGACACCACGGAGGTGCCCCCGGCGGTCCGGACCCTCACGGCGGAGACGGATCTGTCGGACACTGCGGACGTCTACCTGTCGGGGTCCCCGGCGATGCGGGATGCCTCCTCGGCCGCAGTGGTACTCGCGGCCGCCGCCTGTTTCTTCTCGCGGCGGTCGGGGCGGTACGACGTGCTCGTGAACATCCCGGTGTCGGCGCGGACGACGGCCGAGCTGCGACGGTCCGCCGGAATGCTCGTCAACGTGGTTCCCCTGCGGATCCGGGTGGATCCGAGCGAACCCGTCGAGGATCTCGTCCGGCGGATGCAGGTCGAGCTCGTCGGAGCCCTCCGACACCAGGCGTGCGGACTCGACGACATCCGCCGGGCGACATCCGAACCGGTGTCCCGATTCTCGGTCCCGCTGGTCAACGTCATGCTGTTCGATCAGCAACCCGTACTGGGGGACATCGTGGGAACACCACATGTCCTGTCGCGCGGGCCCGTCGGGGACCGGCTGATCACCGTCCACCGCCGCAGTGCGCCGGCCGGCACCGTGATCGAATTCCGGGCGAATCCGAACCGATACGAGGAGAACGAGATACAGGCGCAGTGCATCTGTTTCACGGAGATCCTCGAGCAGTTCGTCGCAGCCGACCCTCGAACGCCGGTCGGTTCGATCCATCCGCCGAGCGCCGGAGCGGCCGCCCCCCGCTACCGGCGGAACACCGTGCTCGATCACTGGCGGCACCTTCTGGCCGGCGCACCCACCCCGCCCGCACTGTCACCGTCCACGCCGGCACCCGCCGGTGGACGGACGGGCAACGCGGGATCTGCTTCGGCGTGGGCGCAGTTCGTCCATCCCCTCGGCAGCGGACCGGGCCGAGCGAGCGCCGAATGTGCCGACGATCGTCTCCCGATCCTGCACGCTGCCACCGCGATCCTCGTTGCCAGGTCGGGTGGTACCGACGACGTCGTCCTCGGTGTCCCGGTCCCGGCCGGTACCACTCATGTGCGCACGGTCCTGCCGGTGCGCACCCGAGTGCGCCTCGACGAGCCGTTCCGAGATCTCCTCGAGGACATCTCCCGTGGGACTCGGGACGCTCTCGCACATGCCGACGTATCTGCCGCGACACTGCTCGACGCGCTGGCGCCGACACGGAACGGATCGCACACCCCACTCTTCCGCATCACCGTCGAAGGACGGGGCGATGCGGACAGGAAGGTGGAGAACACCGTCCTCGGCGACGTCGGCCTGCGTATCGATCTGGAGCGTCCGCAATCCGGCGACGGTGCCGGACGCGAGTCGACGTCCGCGGACGTGCTCCGCATCCGATACACCACGGACGCCTACACCGCGCCGACCGTCGAGCGCATCGCCCGCCGACTGGAACGGATCCTCCTGGCCGTCGAAGAGGATCCGGAGATACGGGTCGGCGACCTCGATCTGCTCGACGCAGCCGAACGGACCGCACTCGTTCCCGTGACGGGTCCGCCGCCGGTGACCGAACGTCTGCTGCCGGAAATCCTCACCGACGCTGCACTCCGCACCCCCGCGGCCACCGCAGTGTCGTGCGGCGAGACCCGGATCGACTACCGGGAACTCGATGAGCGGTCGAATCGGCTGGCCCGCATGCTCATCGAGCGCGGCGCAGGACCGGAACGTTTCGTCGCGATCGGCATGGCCCGGTCCGTCGACTCGATCGTCTCGATCTGGGCCGTGGCGAAGACGGGCGCGGCCTTCGTCCCGGTGGACCCCGCCTATCCGCCCGCCCGGATCGAGTACATGCTGCGCGACTGCGGCGCCGTGCTCGGACTCACCACCATCGGCGAACGGTCCCTGCTTCCCGGCACCGTGCCGTGGACCGTGGTCGACGATCCGGAGGTGGTCACGGAGACGAAGCGATACACCGGGTCTCCGGTGACCGATACGGACCGGTGCGCGCCCGCGCGTTCGGATCAACCCGCCTACCTCATCTACACCTCCGGATCGACGGGACAGCCGAAAGGCGTGGTCGTCACCCACCGGGGACTGTCGAACCTCGTCGCGCACACCCGCACGCTCGCCGGCCACGACGCGCGGGTCTGGCACGGGACATCCCCGAGCTTCGACCTGGCGGTACTGGAGTTGCTCGTCGCGTTCGGCTCGGCGGCGCACCTGGTGATCGGCCCACCCGGCGCGTCCGCCGGTCACGACCTCGCACATGCGTTGCGCGCCGAGCGGATCACCCACTTCTGCACCACTCCTGCGGTCCTCGCAACGATCGATCCGGCGGTCCCCGAGGACCTGTCCTTCGTGAGCGTCGGCGGTGAGGACTGCCCGACCTGGCTCGTGGAGAAATGGGCGCCGGGCCGCCGCATGGTCAACGGGTACGGGCCGAGCGAGATCACCGTGCAGATGGCCTCGGAGGACCTCGTGCCCGGCAGACCGGTCACCGCAGGCACACTCGGACCCGGATTCCGTTCCGTCGTGCTCGACGCACGCCTGAATCCGGTGCCGCCCGGGGTGATCGGCGAGCTGTATCCGTCAGGACGTGCCCTGGCGCGGGGTTACCACCGGCGGCCAGGGACGACGGCGACGCGGTTCGTCGCGGACCCGTTCGGGCCACCGGGGTCGAGGATGTACCGCACCGGCGATCTCGTGCGGTGGTCGACGTGCGACGAGAGCACCGCAGAGATCGCCTCGGATCTGCGCCTGATCTACGCCGGGCGCGCCGACCTCCAGGTCAAGGTGCGGGGGCGGCGCATCGAACTCGGCGAAGTGGAAGCAGCACTGCTCCGCCACCCCGACGTCGAGCAGGCCGCGGCGGTGGTTCGGCGCGAGACCGGATCCGACCGGGTGGTGGCGTACGTCGTGCCGCGCACCGGTACGGCGCCGGCTCCCGCAGCGATTCGTGATGCGCTCGCGACGGAACTCCCGGATTTCATGGTCCCGGCTGTGGTGGTGCCGCTGGCAGCTATGCCGATCACGGCCAACGGCAAGCTGGACCGTGCCGCGCTGCCGGCCCCGGACCGCCGGGGCGTGCTCCATCGTCCTCCGCGCACGGGGCTGGAACGGACTCTCGCGGGGGTCTTCGCGGACGTTCTTCATCTGTCCCCGGATCGGGTCGGCGTCGACGACAACTTCTTCGAACTCGGAGGCGATTCCCTGTCGGCGACCGGTGTCGTGGCGGGGATCCGGTCCGCACTGCACGTCGAAGCACCCATCAGGATGCTCTTCGAAGCACCGACGATCGCCGAGCTGGCACCGCGACTCGCGGACTGCGGTGTCGCCCGGACGCCGTTGACACCCCGACGTCGACCGGACCGGATCCCGTTGTCCTACGCGCAGTCCCGGTTGTGGTTCATCCACCGCTACGAAGGTCCGTCGCCGACCTACAACATCCCCATGGCGGCACGCCTGACCGGACGGGTGGACATCGACGCGATGAGGGCGGCGTTCGCCGATGTCGTGGGGCGCCACGAGTCCCTGCGCACGGTCTTCGAGGAATCCGACGGAGTCGCCTTCCAGCGCATCCTGCCGGTCGAGCGGACCTCATTGTCGCTGCCTGTGCGGGCAGTGACCGCCGACGAAGAGCAGGCCACCGTGCGCGCCGAGGCGCGGCGGCCCTTCGACCTGTCCACCGACATCCCGGTGCGGGCCACCCTGCTGCAGACGGGTTCCGACGACCACGTGCTGGTGCTCGTGCTGCATCACATCGCCGGCGACGGCGCGTCGATGGTGCCGCTGGTGCGCGACATGCTGCTGGCATACGCGGCCCGATCGGCCGGGACCGAACCGCGATGGGATCCGCTGCCGGTGCAGTACGCCGACTACACCCTGTGGCAACGGGAGGTGCTGGGGGACGAGGACGAGACGGGAAGCATCCTGCACCGGCAGTTCTCCTACTGGCGAGAAGAACTCGCCGGGGTCCCGGAATGCCTTTCTCTTCCGCTCGACCGTCCCCGCCCCGCGGTGCAGTCCTTCCGCGGTGGCCGGGTGGAGTTCACGATTCCCGCGGAGCTGCGTATCGCGGCCGACGACCTGGCCGGCGAGCACGGCGTCACCGCGTCGATGGTCTTCCAGTCGGCACTCGTGGTACTCCTGCACAAGCTCGGTGCGGGCGATGACATCACGATCGGTGGTCCGGTGGCCGGGCGGACCGACGAGGCCCTTGCCGATCTCGTCGGATTCTTCGTCAACACGTGGGTGCTGCGCGTGGACGGCATCACCGGACGATGGACGCTCGCCGATGTCCTCGACCGCGTGCGGGCCAAGGCACTGGCCGCCTACGAGAACCAGGACGCGCCCTTCGAACGGCTGGTGGAGCTGCTCGCCCCGGCGCGCTCGACCGCCCATCATCCGCTGTTCCAGGTCGCATTCGCGTTGCAGAACAACCCACTGCCGAGCCTGGACCATCCGGACATCCACGTCGAGATGCTGCCCGTCGCGACCGACATCGCGCGGTTCGACCTGTACATCAGCGTGTCGGAGCGCGCGTCTGCCGAGGACGGCGGGATGCTCGGCAGCATCGAATACGCGAGCGATCTGTTCGAGCGCGACACCGTCGAACGATTCGCCGACCGGTATCTCCGCGTCCTCGATGCCCTCGTGAGGTCGCCGCACCGACGGGTCGACGGTGTCGACCTTCTCGATCGGTCGGAGCGCGATCTGCTCCTCGACGCGTGGAGCGGTCCGGACGCCACCACTGCTGACCGGACGGTTCCGGCGGTGTTCGCCGAGCGGGTCGCGGCGACACCGGACGCACCGGCGCTGACCAGCGCCGCCGGCCGATGGACGTACCGCGACCTCGATGCCCGGGCCAACAGGCTGGCTCGTCTGCTCGTAGAGCTGGGGGTGGGGCCCGAGTCCGTGGTGGTCGTCGCTCTCGATCGATCCCCGGCGTTGGTCGTCGCACTTCTCGCGGTGTCGGCGGCAGGTGGCGCCTATCTGCCGTTGGACCCCGCCTATCCGAGCGATCGCACCGCCTTCGTCCTCGCCGACGCCGCGCCCCGCGTCCTGGTCACCGACAGTCGATCCACCTCGCACGCGGACCCGGCCGTCGTCGTGGTCGTCGACGAGACGGGCGGCCCGACGTCCCACGCCCTGCCCGACGATGCGCGACCGCTCACCGACGACGACAGGATCGCGCCCCTGCACCCGTCGAACACCGCGTACACGATCTACACGTCCGGTTCCACGGGTGTCCCGAAGGGCGTGGCCGTCACGCACCGGAACCTCGTGCACCTCGTCGAGCACGGATGGACCGATTCGCGACCGCGACACCGGATGTCGCTGGTGTCCTCACCGGGTTTCGACGCGTCGGTGTACGAGATCTGGCCCGCCCTGATCGGCGGTACCGAACTGGTGCTCGCGCCACCCGGCCTGCTCGATCCGTCGACGGTCGCGCGGATGATCGCCGAACACGGTGTGACGACGATGTTCGTCCCGACACCGCTGTTTCACGCCCTTGCCGACCCGGCCGTCGTTCCGGAGCAGGTGTGGGACGGTGTGGACCAGGTGGTCACGGCCGGTGACGTGCTGTCCCCGGAGGTCGCACGTCGCTTCCGCGAATCGCATCCCTCGACGTTGCTCGTCAACGCGTACGGACCGACGGAAACGACGGTGTGCGCGACGATGTACCTCGTCGGGGACGCGTTCGCCCGAGGAGAGCGCGCGTCGGTCCCGATCGGCACATCGATCCCGGGAGTCGCGGTCCTCGTCCTCGACGCCGGACTGCTGCCGGTGCCGCCCGGTGTCCCCGGCGAGTTGTACATCACCGGGGACGGGGTCTCTCGCGGATATCCCGGTCGTCCGGCCACGACCGCGGCGCGATTCGTGGCATCCCCGTTCGGCGGGCCGGGGGAGCGGATGTACCGCACCGGTGACATCGTGCGGTGGATCCGCTCGACGAGCGATGCCGAGGGCCCGGGCGGGCACCTGGAATTCGTGGGCCGCTGCGACGATCAGGTCAAGGTCCGCGGTTTCCGGGTCGAACCCGGTGAGATCGAAGCGGTCCTGGGTGCGCATCCGGCGGTGGCCCACACGGCCGTGGTCGTGCGGGAGACTCCGGGGCACCACGAGACCGGACGACTGGTCGCGTATGTCGTGCTCGACCGGGAGCAGACACTGCTCGCCGACCCGACCCGCGCGACCGGCACCGTCGAGCGGTGGAGGGCACTGTACGACGACGTGTACTCCACGCCGCCACAAGAGGACACCGGTGACACCGGCACCTTCGCGGGTTGGAACGCCACCGACACCGGGCAGCCCATTCCGGTCGAGCAGATGCGGGACTGGCGCGACGCCGCCGTGCGGGCCGTCCGGCGGCTCCGGCCCCGACGCCTGCTCGAGATCGGCGTGGGCTCCGGTCTCCTGCTCCGAGAACTGGCCCCCGACTGCGCCGAGTACTGGGGCACGGACTTCTCGGCCCCGACGATCGAGACGCTGCGCTCCGCCGTGCGATCGCAGCCGTGGGCCGATCGGGTGACGTTGAGGACGCAACCGGCGCACGCGACCGAGGGGTTGCCGCAGCGGTACTTCGACACCGTCGTGCTCAATTCGGTGATCCAGTACTTCCCGGATGCGGCGTATCTGCTCGAGGTGCTCCGGAAGATCCTGCTGCTGCTCGCACCCGGCGGATCGGTCCATCTCGGCGATGTCCGGAACCAGGCGCTGCTGCCGTACTTCGCTGCCGCGGTGGAACTCGCCCGTGCCGACGGCACCGAGACCGCGGACACGATCCGCGAACGCGTCCGCCGTGCCACGCTCTCCGAGAGGGAACTGCTGCTCGCCCCCGAGTTCTTCGCCGGCCTGGCCGGTCGTCTGCCGGGTGTCACCGGGGTCGACATCGAACTCGGCCGGATGCGGACGGCCAACGAACTCGGCTTGTACCGCTACAGCGTGGTGCTGCACACCGGTACCGGACCCAGGTCGCTCGCCGACGTTCCGTGCCGGTCCTGGGCGGGATTCGGAACACTCGCCGCGCTCGCCGACCACCTACGGACGGATCGTCCCGACGCCCTGCGCGTGTCCGGCGTACCGCACACCGCCCTGCAGTCCGTGATGGCCGCGACGACCTCCCTCGATGCGATGCCCGGCCACGCGTTCGTACCGGAACCGGACCCCCGGCCACGATCGGACGGCATCGGTCCTGCGGACTTCGATCTGCTCGGCGCCGAACTCGGCTACCGGGTCGCCGTGACGTGGTCGCAGGAACCGGGATCGATGGAGGTGATCGTCCTCCGCGACGACCCGGACGACAGGGCCGATGCAGCGCTGACCGATGTGTACCGTCCGGCCGATGACATCGGCAGCCTCGCCCGCTATGTCAACGACCCCGCCGCAGAGGAGCGACTCGACGACGTCCGTCGCTTCGTCCGAGAGCGGTTGCCCGACTACATGGTTCCCGCCGCGTTCGTTCACATGGCCGACCTGCCGGTGACGGTGCACGGCAAACTCGACCGCCGCGCGCTGCCGGCCCCGGAGGTCGCGACGCGGAGCGAGGGCTACATCGCACCGACCACCGACACCGAACGGGCTCTCGCCCGGGTGTTCGCCGACGTGCTCGGCGTCGACCGGGTGGGTACACAGGATTCGTTCTTCGCTCTCGGCGGCGATTCGATCATGTCGATCCAGCTGGTCGCGCGGGCCAAAGCTGAGGGACTGGTGCTCTCGCCCCGAGATGTGTTCGAACACAAGACCATTGCAGCGCTCGCTGCGGCGGTCACCCTGGCCGGACCGGCCGCGCCGACGCTCGAGGAACTGCCGGGCGGCGGCGTCGGTGACGTTCCACTCACCCCGATACTGCGGTGGCTGGTCGGGAGCGGCCGCACGTATCCGGGCTTCTGCCAATCGGTGTCGGTTCCGCTGCCGGACCGACTCCGCGAGGCCGACCTTCTCGCGGCCCTGCAGGCGGTCGTGGATCGGCACGACATGCTGCGGGCGCGGCTTCACGCGGAGCCCGGAACGCCTGACGAGCTGCATCTCGAGACACGGCCCATCGGATCTGTCTCGGCGTCGTCGATCCTGTGCCGCGTCCGGGTCGACGACCTCACGGGGCCCGAATTCACCGCGATCGCCGCTGCCGAGCATGCTGCCGCGACCGGACGGTTGGATCCCGGCAGGGGAGTGATGTTGCAGGCGGTGCAATTCGAGGCGGGACCCGCGTCGCGGCTGTTGCTCGTGGCACATCATGCCGTGATCGACGGTGTCTCCTGGCGAATCCTGTTGGGCGACCTCGCTGCTGCGGCGGCTCGACTCGAACACGGACTCGACCCGGATCCCGCACCGACGGGCACCTCGATGCGCCGCTGGGCGCACGGTCTCGTCGAGGCGACCCGCCGCGGCACGCGCGCGGCCGAGCTGCCGTTCTGGATCTCGACCCTGTCGGGTCCGGATGCGCTGCTCGGCGCCAGAGAGCTGGACCCCGCGGTCGACGTCGGGGCCACCGTCGACACCGTCACCGTCGAGGTTCCCGCCCCCACGACCACCGCGCTGCTGACCGTCCTCCCGGCGGCCTTCCACGGGAGCATCGTGGACGGTCTTCTCGCAGCGCTGGCCGGAGCCGTCGTCGCGCAGCGCGCCGAGCGCGGGATCGACCTCGCCCGGGTGCTCGTGGCGTTGGAAGGCCACGGCCGGGAGGAGCAGGTCGTGCCGGGAGCCGATCTGTCCCGGACGGTCGGATGGTTCACCGCGGCCTATCCGGTGCGACTGGACCTGGCCGGTATCGACGTGGAGGCCGTGGAACGCGGCGGCACCGCAGCGGGAACCGCGATCAAGACTGTCAAGGAACACCTGCGTGCCGTTCCCGACCACGGGATCGGATACGGGATGCTGCGGTATCTCGACGACGAGGGCCGCGCCGCGCTCGAAGCCCTGCCGGCACCCCGGCTCGCCTTCAACTTCCACGGCCGGAGCACGCTGCCGGACGCCGTCACGGACATCGAATTCGGCGGTGGCCTCGATCCCGCTCAGCCGGTACCGGCGGTGATCTCCGTCAACGCCATGGTCGTCGACACCGCCGACGGTCCGGTGCTGCGCGCGGATCTCGCCTATGCGACCGGGGTCATCGCCCGCCCGGAGGTGTCGGATCTGGCCGAACGGTGGCGACGCATGCTGAGCGGCCTCGCCCGGCACGTCGCCGAACCGGGCGCGGGAGGGCACACCCCGTCGGATCTGCCGCTGGTCCCGTTGAGCCAGGAACGCCTCGACGAGCTCGAGCGCCGTTATCCCGGCCTCGAGGACGTGTGGCCCCTCACCCCCTTGCAGACCGGCTTTCTGTTCCATGCCCTCCGGAACGATTCGCTCGACGCGTACACGGTGCAACTGACCCTGCACCTGGGCGGTGTCGTCGATCCGCGACGCCTCCGGCGGGCGGTGGCCGCCCTGGCGGCGCGGCATCCGAACCTGCGGGTGAACTTCGTCTTCGACGGGGAGTCCCCGCCCGTGCAGGTCGTGCAGGCATCGGTCGAACTGCCGCTGTGTGAGCGGGATCTGAGCGACCTGGATCCTGATGACCGTGCGTCGGAACTGGCCCGTCTGCAGACCGAGGACCGGACGCAGCGTTTCGACACGGCGCACGGACCGCTGGTGCGCTTGAGCCTGGTCAGGATGGGACCGGACGATCACCGGCTGGTGTTCACGAACCACCACATCCTGCTCGACGGTTGGTCGGCGCCGTTGCTGCTGAAGGAACTCCTCGTGCTGTACGGCACCGATGCGGACACCGGGGTTCTCCCGCCGGTACGTCCCTACCGGGACTATGTGCGGTGGCTCGTGCAGCAGGACCCGGCGCCCGCCCGCGATGCCTGGTCGCGGTACCTGGCCGGTCCGGATCGGCCCACGCTGGTCGCCCCGGACGCCGAGCAGACCTTCGTGCAGGCTCTGTCCGAGGAGACCACCTGGGCGCTCGATCCGGCGGACACCCGGCGCCTGGAGGCCTTCGTCCGGGACCACGGGCTCACCGTCGGCACGGTGGTGCAGGTCGCGTGGGGGATCGTGCTGGCGAAGCTCACCTCGCAGCGCGACGTCGTGTTCGGATCGACCGTCTCCGGGCGGCCCGCGGAGGTCGACGGGGTCGAGGAGATGATCGGTCTGTTCGTCAACACGGTTCCCGTGCGGGTCCGGCTCGACCCGTACGAAACCCTCGCAGCGCTCGTCGAGCGGATCCGAGTCGAGCAGACCGCACTGCTCGACCGGCATCACCTCGGTCTCACGGAGATCCAGCAGGTCGCCGGACCGGCTGCCGGGTTCGACACCCTGACGGTGTTCGAGTCGTACCCGGTCGACCGTGCCGCTCTGTCCGATGCGGTCGACATCGCGGGCATGCAGGTGCGCGAGGTCACCGGACACGACTCCGGCCACTATCCGCTGACTTTGATCGCGCACGTCGACGACGCGCTGCGGCTGCGACTGAGCTACCGTCCGGATCTGTTCGACGGGGCCGCGGCCGACGCGATCGTGTCGCAGGTCGCCCAGGTCCTCGAGGCCGTCGTCGATCGGCCGGAGGTGCCGCTCGGTCGTCTCCGCCTGTTCGGGGACGAGGTGTCGGTCGTGTCCGCTCCCGGCACCGCCCCTTCACGGACGTGGGCGGAGATCCTCGACGACTGGATGGCGCGGTCCCCGGAGTCCGTCGCCGTCGTCGACGCAGGCAGGCAATGGACCTACGCGGAGCTGGACGAGCGGGTCGAGCGGCTCGCACATCTGCTCGTCTCCCGCGGAGCAGCACCGGAGACCACCGTCGTGGTGGCGATGCGGCGGTCGTTCCTGCGGGTCGTCGCCATGCTCGCCGTCGTCCGCGCCGGTGCCGTCTACGTGCCCGCCGACCCCGACCAACCCCGCGACCGCGTCACCGCGATGATCCGGACGGTCACACCGCTCTGCGTGCTCGTCGACGGACCCGAACCGGCGGTGCCCGACGATGTATCCGTCGTGCCGGTTCGGGACATGGACGTCGACGGTGCGCCGGCAACGCCGGTGCCGGACATCAACCGCCGCGCTCCGGTGCGCGCCGACAACGCCGCGTATGTCGTCTTCACGTCCGGATCGACGGGCACGCCGAAGGGGGTGACCGTGACGCATCGCGGCATCGCCGAGTTGGTCGATCGGCTCTCGACGGTCGCCGACCGCGAGTCGCGAGTCGCGCAGGCGATGCTTCCGGTGTTCGATGCCTCGCTGCTGGAAACGATCGTCGCGTTCTCGGCCGGGGCACGGCTCGTCGTGGTGCCGCCCGGCATTGCCGCCGGTGACGACCTCGAGCGTGTCCTCGCCGACGAGGAGATCACGCACCTGTACACCACACCCGCGGTGTTGGCGACGCTGGATCGGGACGCGCTGCCGGCCCTCACCTTTGTGAGCGTCGGTGGGGAGGCGTGCCCGCCGTCCCTGGTGGAGACGTGGGCCCGGAGCCGTCACATGGTCAACGGCTACGGTCCGAGCGAGGCCACGGTGATGTCGAACCTGCTCGATCCGCTCGTCCCCGGCGAGAATCCCACCGTGGGGCCGCCGATACCCGGTTTCGACGAGTACCTGCTGGACTCGTATCTGCAGCCCGTGGCCGGCGGCGCGGTGGGGGAGTTGTACCTCGCCGGACCGGGTCTGGGGCGAGGGTATGCGGGACAACCCGGCCTGACGGCGACGCGTTTCGTCGCCGACCCCCTCGGCGCCCCGGGGCGCCGGATGTACCGCACCGGAGATCTGATGCGCTGGACCCGCACCGCGGCGGGCGCCGAGCCCGTCTACGTCGGGCGCAGTGACTTCCAGATCCAGCTGCGCGGTCTGCGCATCGAGCTCGAGGAGGTCGAGGCGGCACTGCTCCGGCATCCGGCCGTTGCCCAGGCGGTGGTCGTGGTGCGCGACGACGGCAGCGGCGACCGGCTCGTCGGATATGTGGTGCCCACCGGGACCGTTCCGATCGAGGCGCCCGAGATCCTGCATTTCGCGGCCACCCGGCTGCCGCGGTACATGGTCCCGTCGGTGATCGTCGTGCTACCGGGCCTGCCCGTCACCCCGAGCGGGAAGGTGGACAGGTCGGCGTTACCGGCGGCCGCGCCGGTCGGGGCTGCCTACCGGGCGCCGCGCACGCCGACCGAAGGTGCCGTCGCCCGCGCGTTCGCCTCCGTCCTCGAACGGGACCGGATCGGGATCGACGACAACTTCTTCGACCTCGGCGGCAACTCGCTCGCCGCGACCGCCGTGGCATCGAAGCTGCGCAGCGAGCTGGGCCGGGAAGTTCCGCTGTCTCTGGTCTTCCTCGACCCCACACCGGCCGGCCTCGCGGATCGCCTCGACGAGGCGACCACGACCACTGCTCCGGCGACCGGCATGTTCGGTGTGCTGATCCCCCTGCGCGGGCACGGTCACCGCCCACCGGTGTTCTGCGTACATCCCGCGATCGGCTTGTCCTGGGTGTACGCGGGACTGCTGCGCCACCTGCCGGATCGGCCGGTGTACGGGCTGCAACTGCCGTACCTCTCGGGCGGACCCCTCGACGCGACACCCGCCGAACTGGCACACCGCTACGTCGAGGAGCTGCGGGCCGTGCAACCGCAAGGTCCCTACACCGTGCTCGGCTGGTCCCAGGGCGGACTGATCGCCCATCACATGGGTGTCGAACTGCGTGCCGCGGGGGAGCCCGTCGATCTGGTCGTCCTCGACTACTACCCGCTCGAACGCGAGCGGCGTGCCCACACCCACGCGGAGCTGCTGGCGGGACTGGGCATCGAACTGCCCCACGCGACACCGGACGAGATGACCTCCGAGCAGCTGCTCGACGCAGTGAACCGCAGTCTCGGGCACGAGACCGGACTGTCCACCACCGACCTGGAGCGGATCCTCACGGCCTACGCGCACGTCCACCGGGCCGCGCCGACGCTCGACCTGCGATGTTTCGACGGTGACCTGCTGTTCGTCGCCGCGGCGCGCTCGCTCGGCACGGGCGACGGTGCGTCACCGGCCCTGTGGCGGCCGTGGGTGTCCGGCACGATCACCGAGCACACGATCGACTGCGACCATCTGGAGATGATGACCCCGGCCGTACTCGCCGTCCTCGGCCCGATCCTGGCCGACTATCTCGCCGCCGGATCCTGATCCGGATCGACGACGGCGTCGAGCGCCGAACCGGCGGGCTCGGGGAGCCTGGCCTCGAGCAACAGCCCGGCGAGACCGAGCGCGATGCACACCCCGGTGATCACCATCAGCCGCGGATCGGTCTGCCCGGTCAGGGCGTCGCCGAGGAGCACCACCGCCACGGTGCCCGGCAGGATGCCCACGACCGTCGCGAGTGTGTAGGGGACGAGACGGACCGCCGAGACCGCGCAGCAACAGTTCACGACGAAGAACGGGGCGGCGGCGATCAACCGCAGGGAGCCGACCGCGAGCCATCCGCGGCGTGCCAGTCGCAGATCGATCGCTTTCGCTGCCGGGTGCGTGAGGCGCGATTCCACGGCCTTGCGTCCGACGGCCCGCACGAGCAGGAACGCGAGGACGGCGCTGACCGTGGACGCGGCGACCGTCACGCCGATGCCGACGGCACTGCCGAACAGCACGCCGGCGCTGAGGGTGAACACCGTGCGCGGAATCGGGGCGATCGTGACCAGGGCGTGGACGGTGAAGAACACCAGGACCAGTGCCGGGCCGTGCACCGATTCCGACCACTCCCGGATCTGGGCGATCGTCGGATGCGGCACCACGAGAGCTGCGACGACGAGCGCCGCCACCAGGCCCAGGATGCCGAGCACTCTACGGTCTGCGGCAAGCCTCGTCACGAGCGTCCACACTACCGGCCGGGCGGTCTCTGCTTCCCCGCGAGCAGAGTGACGAAGGCGGCACGATACCGTTCCGGTCGAGGACGTCGTTATCGAACGCTAGAAAAACTGTGGTGATCCCCACAACGACCGCGCGGTGTGTGGGGATAGCATCACACCGAAGGCAACCTACCCTTTTCGAGGTTGTCCACCTCCGGCCGACAACGCCGTCCGTACAAAGCCTGCAAACCCGCAGTAGGAGGAATCGCCCGTGTCATTAGCTGCAGAAGCCGAGGATGCCGCGCGCGCATATGCGCAGTGGCAGGACGCGGTGGCGGGGGTGCTGGCCAAGTCCCGACGCGTCGACCCGGCCGAACTCGGACCCGAGCCGCAGCGTCTGCTCGAGACCACGACCTACGACGACGTCACCGTCGCGCCGCTGTACGGCGTGCGCGACGAGCGCGACGAAGCGCCGCTGCCCGGTGAGTTCCCGTTCGTCCGCGGTGGCTCGTCCACGCGCGACGTCAACACCGGCTGGCTCGTCGACGTCCGGTTCACCGGCACCGACGCGGCCTCGGTCAACGAGCGCATCCTCGACGCCCTGAACAACGGTGTCAGCTCGGTGTGGCTCGGTCTCGGCGCCGGCGCGGTCCCCGTGGACGCACTCGACACCGCGCTCAACGGTGTGCTCCTCGACCTCGCGCCGGTCCGTCTCGACGCCGGTGCCGATGTGGTCGCAGCGACCACCGCCGTGTACTCCGTGCTCGACAATCGCACCGACATCGAGGACCGCGCCGCCGTGCGCATCTTCCTCGGTGCAGCGCCGCTCACCAGCGCGTTCTCCGAACGTCCCGACGTGTCTCTCGACGAGGCCGTCGAGCTGGCACGGGCCGCCGCCGACCGCACCGAAGCGGTGCGTGCCCTCACCGTGGACGGCACCGCCTTCCACAACGCCGGTTCGTCCGACGCCGAGGAACTCGGTGCCGCGATCGCCGCCGGACTCGATTACGTGCGAGCACTCGTCGACGCCGGGGTTCCCGTCGCGGCCGCGCTCGGTCAGCTCGAGTTCCGTCTCGCCGCGACCGACGACCAGTTCCAGACCATCGCCAAGTTCCGCGCAGGTCGTCAGGTGTGGGCGCGCGTGGCCCAGGTCGCCGGTGCCCCCGAGGCCGGAAACGCTCCGCAGCACGCCGTGACCTCCGCGGCGATGATGGCCCAGCGCGATCCGTGGGTGAACATGCTGCGTACGACCCTCGCTGCGTTCGGCGCGGGTGTCGGTGGCGCCGACGCCGTCACGGTCCTGCCGTTCGACTCCGCACTGCCGGCCGGTGTGCTCGAGGTATCCGAGGCGTTCTCCGCCCGGATCGCCCGCAACACCCAGCTGCTGCTGCTCGAGGAGTCCAACCTCGGTCGCGTTCTCGATCCCGCCGCCGGTTCCTGGTACGTCGAGGAACTGACCGCGCAGATCGCGGAGAAGGCATGGGGCTTCTTCCAGGAGATCGAGGCGGCCGGTGGCTACCGCGCCGCTCTCGAGGCGGGGGTGATCGCCGAGCGTGTCGCGCAGACGCGTGCCCGCCGCGAGTCCGACATCGCGCACCGCAAGTTCTCGGTGACCGGTGTCAACGAGTTCCCGAATCTGGCCGAGAAGCCGCTGCCGGTCGGTGTCGCCGAGGCCGGCGCGTCCGCCGCGCGGTACGCCGCCCCGTTCGAGGCGCTGCGCGACCGCTCCGACACCTATCTGGCCTCGCGTGGTGCCCGCCCGCGGGTGCTGCTCGCTCCGCTCGGACCGATCGCCGAACACAACGTGCGGGCGACCTTCGCGGCGAACCTGCTCGCCGCCGGTGGCATCGAAGCGGTCAATCCCGGACCGCTCGATCTCGACGCCGACCTGTCGTCCCTGGTGGGCGACACCGGAACGTCCGTCGCCGTGCTGTGCGGCACCGACACCCGCTACGGCGAGCAGGCCGGTACGGCCACCGCTGCGCTGCGTGCGGCGGGGATCACGACGGTACTGCTGGCCGGACCCGAGAAGGCCGTGAAGGACGCGCAGGGCGACGATCGTCCGGACGGCTTCCTCACCGCGCGCATCGACGCCGTCGCCGCCCTCACCGACCTGCTGAACACTCTGGGAGCGTAAGTGAGCATCGAACACGAAATCGGCAGCTTCGCCGACGTCCCGTTGACGGACCCGGCCGCGCCGGCGCCCACCGCTCCCACCGCGGAGCAGGCCGCCGCGCTCGTCGAGTCCGTCGCCGAGGCGAACAACTACAGCACCGAGGACGTCGTGTGGTCGACGCCCGAGGGCATCGACGTCAAGCCGGTCTACACCAAGGCCGACCGCGACGCCGTCGTCGCCGAGGGTTACCCGCTCGGCAGCTACCCGGGTCTGGCCCCGTTCGTGCGCGGGCCGTACCCGACGATGTACGTGAACCAGCCGTGGACCATCCGCCAGTACGCCGGCTTCTCCACCGCCGCCGAGTCCAACGCCTTCTACCGTCGCAACCTCGCCGCCGGTCAGAAGGGTCTGTCGGTGGCCTTCGACCTGGCCACGCACCGCGGCTACGACTCCGATCACCCGCGTGTGCAGGGTGACGTCGGTATGGCCGGTGTCGCGATCGACTCGATCCTCGACATGCGTCAGCTGTTCGATGGCATCGACCTGTCGCAGGTGTCGGTGTCGATGACCATGAACGGCGCGGTGCTGCCGATTCTGGCGCTGTACGTCGTGGCGGCGGAGGAGCAGGGCGTCAAGCCCGAGCAGCTGGCCGGAACCATTCAGAACGACATTCTGAAGGAGTTCATGGTCCGCAACACCTACATCTATCCGCCGAAGCCGTCGATGCGGATCATCTCCGACATCTTCGCGTACACCTCGGCGAAGATGCCGCGCTTCAACTCGATCTCGATCTCCGGCTACCACATCCAGGAAGCCGGCGCGACGGCCGACCTCGAGCTCGCGTACACCCTCGCGGACGGCATGGAGTACATCCGCGCCGGACTCGACGCCGGAATGGACGTCGACAAGTTCGCGCCGCGCCTGTCGTTCTTCTGGGCGATCGGCATGAACTTCTTCATGGAGGTCGCGAAGCTGCGCGCAGGTCGCCTGCTGTGGAGCGAACTCGTCGAGAAGTTCGGAGCGAAGAACCCGAAGTCGAAGTCGCTGCGTACCCACTCGCAGACCTCCGGATGGTCGCTCACCGCACAGGACGTCTTCAACAACGTCGCCCGCACGTGCGTCGAGGCGATGGCCGCGACCCAGGGCCACACCCAGTCGCTGCACACCAACGCGCTCGACGAGGCGCTGGCGCTGCCCACCGACTTCTCGGCGCGCATCGCCCGCAACACCCAGCTGCTGCTGCAGCAGGAGTCGGGCACCACGCGGCCCATCGACCCGTGGGGCGGCTCGCACTACGTCGAGTGGCTCACCCACGAGCTCGCCAACAAGGCCCGCGCCCACATCGCCGAGGTCGAGGCGGCCGGCGGTATGGCACAGGCCATCTCGGAGGGCATCCCGAAGCTGCGCATCGAGGAGGCGGCCGCCCGCACCCAGGCGCGCATCGACTCGGGTCGCCAGCCGGTCATCGGCGTCAACAAGTACCAGGTGACCGAGGACCACGAGATCGAGGTCCTCAAGGTCGAGAACTCGCGTGTGCGGGCCGAGCAGCTGGCCAAGCTCGAGCAGCTGCGCGCCGACCGCGACGAGGAGGCCACCCGCGCCGCCCTCGACGCGCTCACCCGCGCCGCCGGTGCGCAGAGCCAGGGTCTCGACAACAACCTGCTCGCGCTGGCCATCGACGCGGCCCGCGCGAAGGCCACCGTCGGTGAGATCTCGGACGCCCTGGAGAAGGTCTACGGCCGCCACCAGGCCGAGATCCGTACGATCAGCGGCGTGTACCGCGACGAGGCCGGTAAGGCCACCAACATCACCGCCGCGACCGAACTGGTCGAGAAGTTCGCCGAGGAGGAGGGCCGTCGCCCCCGCATCCTCGTCGCGAAGATGGGCCAGGACGGTCACGACCGAGGCCAGAAGGTGATCGCCACGGCCTTCGCCGACCTCGGATTCGACGTCGACGTGGGACCGCTGTTCCAGACCCCCGAAGAGGTCGCCCAGCAGGCGGCCGACAACGACGTGCACGTCATCGGCGTGTCGTCGTTGGCCGCGGGTCACCTGACGTTGGTCCCTGCCCTCAAGCAGGCACTGGCCGAGGTGGGCCGCGAGGACATCATGATCGTCGTCGGTGGTGTCATCCCGCCGGGTGACTTCGACGAGCTCTACGCGGCGGGTGCGGCGGCGATCTTCCCGCCCGGCACCGTGATCGCGGATGCGGCGACCGGTCTGCTGACCAAGCTCGCCGCGCAGCTCGGCCACCACCTCGGAGGCTGACGTCGGCATGAGCGACTCCTCGGTCGGCGCCGCGCAGACCCGCCGACGGCAGATCGACGTCGACGCCCTCGCCGAGGCCGTGCTCGCCAACGAGCGGGCCGGCCTCGCACGGGCGATCACATTGATCGAGTCGACCCGCGACGACCATCGGGAGCGGGCGCAGCAGTTGCTGTTGCGCCTGCTCCCGAAGGCGGGCAACGCGATTCGTGTCGGTATCACCGGTGTGCCCGGCGTCGGCAAGTCGACCTTCATCGACGCGCTCGGTATGCATCTGCTCGAGCAGGGGCACCGGGTCGCGGTGCTGGCCGTCGACCCGTCGTCGACCCGCACGGGTGGTTCGATCCTCGGCGACAAGACACGGATGGCGCGGCTCGCGGTGCAGCGGGACGCCTACATCCGCCCGTCGCCCTCGGCCGGCACGCTCGGCGGGGTCGCGAAGGCCACCCGCGAGACGATGGTGCTGCTCGAGGCCGCCGGTTTCGACGTGATCCTCGTCGAGACCGTCGGTGTCGGACAGTCCGAGGTGACCGTCGCGAACATGGTCGACACCTTCTGCTTCCTGACCCTGGCCCGCACCGGCGACCAGTTGCAGGGCATCAAGAAGGGCGTGCTCGAACTCGCCGACCTCGTCGCCGTCAACAAGGCCGACGGGGAGTTCGAACGCGACGCGCGGGTCGCCGCCCGCGAACTCGCCGGCGCGATGCGCATGGTGCATCCGCACGACGCGATCTGGAAGCCGCCGGTGATCACCATGAGCGGCATGACCGGCGTCGGTCTGGACACCTTCTGGGACACCGTGCTCGAGCACAAGAAGGTGCTCACCGAGGCGGGCATGTTCGACGAGAACCGGCGCCGCCAGCAGGTGGACTGGACGTGGACGATGGTGCACGACCAGCTGTTGCGTCGTCTCGAGACCTCCCCGCGCGTGCGGGCGATCCGCAAGGACGTCGAGGCCGGGGTGCGCGACGGTTCGCTGACCGCCGCGCTCGCGGCGCAACGTCTGCTCGACGCCTTCGACGGGGTGGACGACCCCGGAACGTCCGGCGAGGACTCCTGATCCCATGAGCCGCCGCACGATCGCCGTCACCGTTCTCGGTGCGTTCGCGATCGTCGCGGCGGCTCATCTCGTCTATCAGGTTCTCGCGCCCGATTCGGCGTTCACCGACGTCTCGCAGTGGTTCCTCATGCCGTTGCTCGCGCTCGGACTCGTTCTCGTCACGTCCGCACCGCGCGACCGGCTGTTCGTGGGCACGCTTGTGGCACTGGGCTTCTCGTGGCTGGGGGACGCCACACCCGACCTCGTCGACGGTGATGCCTCGTTCCTGGTGCTGGTGGGCTTCTTCCTGTGCGCCCAGCTCACCTACATCGTCGCGTTCTGGCCGTACCGGCGGTCGAGCGTGCTGCGGACCCGCCCGTGGGTGGTCGGCCTCTACGCTCTCGCGGTCATCGCCATGGTCGCCGTGTGCGCTTCTGCGGCAGGGATTCTCGTGGTCCCGATGGCGATCTACGCGTCGTGTCTGGCGGCGATGGCGGTGCTCGCCACCGGCGTGAACCGGACGGTGGCGGTCGGCGCGATGCTGTTCGTCGTCTCCGATGCGCTCATCGCCGTCCGTGCCTTCGTCGACGCGGATCTGCCTGCGGTGGGGTTGTGGATCATGGCCACCTACATCGCGGCCCAGGCTCTGATCGTGCGCGGTGTGCTCACCGCGCACGATCGGCGCGGACGGGCCTACAGGTCGAGCAGTTCCTTGGCGACGGTCACCGAGGTCGGGGCGTCGAGCGACGGGTAGTCGCCCCACTGCCCGCCGGTGATGGACACCTCCACCTCGGGCAGTTGGACCTGGGTGACGGAGACGGCGGCGACCGAGACGGCTTCTCCCATGGTGTAGGCGATGCCACCGGCGGCCTCGATGGCGGCGTCGGGGAGCAATTCGAGACCGCCGGTTTCGAGGTCGCTCGCCGCCGGGACGGTGCCGGAGCCCGGTGCCAGGACGATCTCCACCGACCGGATCTCGTCGAGGTTCGTGGCGCTGTCCGGGGTCTCCCATGCGCAGTAGACGCTGTACTCGTCCACGCCGCTCGACGAACGCAGGCTCAGGCCTTCGATGTAGGGGGCGACGGCGGGCGCGACATCGTCGCACGAGTCGAAGCGGGCGAGGATGTCGCTGCCGAGGCCGGTCGGTTCGCCGACGGTGTCGGCGTCGAAGGTGGTGGTGTCGGAGGCTGCGGAGTCGGCGTCCGAGGCGGTGTCGGAGGAGGCGTCGTCACCGGAGGAACACGCTCCGAGGAGTAGGGCGCCGGCGAGGGTCGCGGATGCGACCGCGTATCGGGTCAGATTCACATGGCGCATCGTAGCGTCCGTACGAGTTGTATGTGATCTTGGTTCCGCCCGGGCGGTCGAGGGTCGCGACACCGTGCGCTACAGCCCGAGAAGCTGCTTGGCGACCGCCACGCCACCTGCCGGATCGAGGACCATCGCGGCATCGCGTCCGCCGACGGTGATCGACACGGAGGCCTGAGGGAGTTCGACGCCGGTCGCGGTGAAGGCGGTGCCGGCCATGTTGATCGGCATGCTGTGCGCGAATCCGCCGGCCGCTTCGATGGCGGAATCGGGAACCACCACCAGGCCGGTTTTCGCTGCGCTGGCGGGTGTGACGGTCTCGGGTTCGACCACGACCTCGACGGAACGGAGTCCGGAGGGCGGCTCACCGGCTCCGGCCTCCCACACGCAGTTCACGCGCTGGGGGCTCACGACACCGCCGGGGGCGGGCGTCAGCCCGTCGATGTAACGCTCGAGGGTCGCGCCGATGGCCTCGCAGCTGGGGAAGTTCTGTGCGATCTTCACCAGATACGGCGATTCGGCGGAGGCGGACGTCGAAGAGCCGATATCGGCAGCATTGCGGATGCCGACCGTGGAATCCTCGGCGGAGCAGGCCGTCAAGGCAGCGCCGGCAGTGAGGAAGACGAAGGCACCAGTATGTATTCGCTTTTGTCGCACGCGGGCATAATAGCGATTATCATGCCCCGTCGGGAGTCCGTGGTGACGTGCTGGAATTCAGGCGAGTTTCATTGTGTCCGGGTACCTCCCGAGGCTCCGGACGGGCCCCGGGGAGAGGCGTCGCGTCGGCACCTTCGAGCAGTGCCGCCGGCGTCGGCTGCGCCAGCGGTTCGAGCGAACCGCTCTTCTCCGCGGGGGTGAGGCGCGAACGCTTCCAGGACACCATCAGCAGAGTGAGCCAGGCGGCGACGATGGCGAGGTAGAGCACCGCCAGTGCCGCGCCGGAGAGTTCGAACGTCTTGGCGAGCTTGTGCGCGTTGGTCAGCACGATGACGCCACCGACGCCGGTACCGAGCAACGTCGCGGGCACACGGCTGACCAGCCAGGCCGCGACCGGCGCTGCGAGGGCGCCGCCGAGGGCGAGACCGGCGACGATCACGAGATTGCCGAGCGACTCGTGGCCGAGCCCGAACAGGAAGCCGACGCTCGCCGCGACCGCGACGAGGAACTCCGACGCGCTCACCGACCCGATCACGGTGCGCGGTGCCGTCTTGCCGCGGGAGAGCAGGGTGCTGGTGGTGATCGGTCCCCATCCGCCACCGCCGCTCGCGTCGATGAAGCCGCCGAAGAAGCCCAGCGGCGACAGGAATTTCGCGGTGTGCGGGGAGGTACGGGCATGGGCCACCGCAGGGGGTCGTACCGAGAAACGCAACGCGACGTACACGCCGATGGCCAGCAGGATTCCGGCGGTCACCGGTTCGGCGGCCTCGGTCGACAGTCCCGACAGCACGGTCGCACCGAGGAAGGCGCCGATGGCACCGGGAACACCGAGTCGCAGCACGACCTTCCAGTCGATGTTGCGGAACCGCCAGTGCGAAGCACCGGAGACGAGGGTGGTTCCCACCTCGGCGAGGTGCACGGCGGCGCTCGCGTGCGCCGGACCGACACCGCTGAACAGCAGCAGGGTGGTCGCGGTCACACCGAAGGCCATGCCGAGTGCGCCGTCGACGAGCTGTGCGCCGACACCGACGAGTGTGAAGATGAGCAGATTGAACATGCGTTGGCTCCGAAAGCTGGAAGAACCCGAAAAGCTGGACGAGCGGCGAAGCGCTCAGCAACACTCCCGGGTGCAACACAGACAATCGAAGCAGGCGCCGCGACGGGTCGGCCAGAACGGCATGAGCGCGAGACGAGCGGCCGGAGCCATCTCGGTACTCGTCGCAGCCATGGTCACGTCCTCAGGTCTCGTTCCGCGCACGGATCGTTCGGTCCGGTCGAGCATAGCCCGTCGCGGCGACGGAACCACACTCGGCGGGCCCGGCGCGCCGATCGGGCGCGCCGGACGCGAGGTCAGCCGAGGCGGCGCGCGGAGATCTCGAAACCGGCCGCGCGGAGCCGATCGGTCAGCACGTCCCCGAAGGCCACCGCGGGGGTGAGGACACCGCCACCGGCGTGCAGGGCCGCGCCGCCGAGGGCGAGCGAAAGGGCGGACTCACCGAGCATCACGGCTGTGGCCTTGTAACCCGGGTCGCCCTGCGCGGAGAATCGCGCGGTGTAGCGGGCGCCGGACTCGGTCGAGGCGTACAGATCCACCGTGAAGTAACCGTTCTCGCGGGTCTTCTCCGACGGTCCCTCACCGGGCGCGGGCAGGAGCTTGTCGAGGACGAACCGCGTGGGCGGGAACGACAGGCCGGCGGCGAGGGCGCCCGTACCGAGTCCGACGAGCCCGGCGAGGACGGGGGAGAGCGGCGAGGAGCCGACACTCATCACCTCCCGGTAGCGGAACCGGCGTCCGTAGGCCCAGTCGCGCAGCGCGTTGCTGCGTCGCACGATGCGGGTGTTGTAGGAGGCCATCACGAACGGAGCGAGCCGTCCCGAGATCTCCGGGACGACGGACTTGCCGTCGACGAACGCGAAGTCGTTCTGGCGACCGAGATCGGGTTCCCGAGTCCGATCGGGGGACAGCGAGTACGGGCGCGCGGCGATCTTCCGTGCGGTGGAATCCTTGCGGATCGCGTCGAGCTGTTGCCGGAGCGAATCGATGGTTCCGCCGCTCACCCCGCCGCGGAAGGAGCCGAGCACGAAGGTCGTGTCGGTGAGCGGCAGGTTACCGTCGGCCTCCGCGGCGCGGTAGAGCGCATGGACGCCGAGGTCGGACGGGACGGAGTCGAAACCGCACGAGTGGACGATGCGGGCGCCGGTGCGCCGGGCCACGTCGTCGAAGCGGTCGATGCTCTCGCGGTGGAAGAGCACCTCGCCGGTGAGGTCGACGTAGTCGGTGCCGGCCTCGGCGCACGCCTGCACGAGCGGCAGCCCGTACGTGGCGTAGGGGCCGACGGTCGTGATCACCACGCGGGTGGACTCGGCGAGCGCGGTCAGCGAGGCGGGATCGTCGGCGTTCGCCTCGATCAGCCGCCAGTCGGTTCCGAGGTCGGCGGCGAGCTTCTCGAGTTTGGTGCGTGAACGTCCTGCGAGTCCGACGGCGACGCCGTCGGGGAGGTTCTCGGCGAGATAGGCGGCGGTGAGGCGCCCGACGAAGCCGGTGGCGCCGTAGACGACGATGTCGAGATCCCGGGAGACAGTCATGCCCCCACCCTACTCAGGAGTAAGTCTCGGGGGCGACCTTCGTCACACGAATCCGGCGCCACAGCACCACCCACGAGATCAGCACGGCGAGCGCGGCGAGGGCACGGACCGCACCGAGCGCGGACTCCGGGTAGATCACCCCGGTGAGGTAGTGATCGATGAATCCGCTCGGCGGCAGACCTTCCTGGCCGGCCGCGCGGCGTGCCCAGTTCTCCACCGCGGTCAGCGGGCAGTCGAACCCCACGGCCACCGAGGCCGCTCCCCACACCACCGCGACGATGTGCGCGACGATCGTGCGGGGCCACCGCCACGCGAGGAAACCACCGAACGCAACGTAGAGCACGAACAGCAGATGCACGAAGGCCGTGAGGTCGGCGACCACCCGGAACGCCATGTGCCCAGAGTAGAACGAACGGCCGCGGAACGAACGGGGATGCCGGAGGGCGGGCGGCGGCTCAGCCGGCCTTGATGACCAGCACCGGCACCGACGACTCGGTGATCAGGCGCTGCACCGCCCGCTCGACGAGGAACTTGCCGGTCGCGGTGCGCCCGCGGCTGCCGATGACCACGCGTTCGGCGCCGCTGCGCGCGAGCAGTTCGACGGTCGTGCCGACCGGATCGCCGTCGTGGACGGCCGAGAGCAACTCCCAGCCGTCGGTACCGGCCACCTCGCTCACCTGTGCCCGCACACCTTCCACCTCGTCGGGTTCGTCGAGCGGGTGGAGCACCACCAGCGACTGCTGCCGGTCGGCGGCCTCCCGCACCGCGGCCTGCAGAGCGATCCGGCCTTCGGGGGTATCGGCGTGAACGACAGCGACAGTCATGACTCTCCTCGTGCGGGCCTGCGGGGACGTCCTCCATTATCGCCGCGGCCCGGAGGGCGGGCCACGATCGACGGTGTGGAACCGGTCTCCCCGAATTTCGGGGTCCGGATCACCACGGTGCCGGGCGGAAGTCCTTGAGGAAGCATCCGTACAGGTCCGTGCCCGCCTCGCCCTGGACGATCGGGTCGTAGACGCGGGCCGCGCCGTCCACGAGATCGAGCGGCGCGTGGAAGCCCTCCTCGGCCAGCCGCATCTTGGTGTGGTGCGGCCGTTCGTCGGTGATCCATCCGGTGTCGACGGCGGTCATGAGGATGCCGTCGCTGAGCATCTCCTCGGCACTGGTGCGGGTGAGCATGTTCAGCGCGGCCTTGGCCATGTTGGTGTGCGGATGCCCGGCGCCCTTGTAGCGGCGACCCGCGAACTGCCCTTCCATCGCCGAGACGTTCACGACGTATTTGCGGCGGGCCGGGGACGCGGCGAGCGCCGGACGCAGACGGTTGACGAGGATGAACGGCGCCACCGAGTTGCACAGCTGCACCTCGAGCAGTTCCAGCGGCTCGACCTCGCCGACGGTCTGCACCCAGCTGTTGGTGTGCACGAGATCCGGCAGCAATCCGCCGGCGTCGACGGCGACCCCGGCCGCGACCCGCTCGGGTGTCGCCGACCCGGCCACCAGTGCCAGCGAGGTCAGCGAATGCGCCGACAACTCGGCCGGCAGCGACCCGGCCAGGGCGGCCGGGTGGGCGTCCGAGGGCTTGCCGAAGGTCAGGACCTCGGGACGCGGTCCGGCGGGCAACGGATCGGCCTCCGCCTCGGCCAGCGCCGAGTAGGCGCCGGGGGAGCGGCGCACCGTCTGCGCGGCATTGTTGATGAGGATGTCCAGCGGCCCCTGCGCGGCGACGTCGTCGGCGAGGGCGACCACCTGGGCGGGATCACGCAGGTCGATGCCGACGATGCGCAGCCGGTGCAGCCAGTCGCCGCTGTCCTCCATCGCGGTGAAGCGGCGAATCGCGTCGTTGGGGAACCGCGTGGTGACGGTGGTGTGCGCGCCGTCGCGCAGCAACCGCAACGCGATGTACATACCGATCTTGGCGCGGCCGCCGGTCAGCAGGGCGCGACGACCCCGCAGATCGGTGCGTGCGTCGCGCTTGGCGTGGTTCTCCTCGGCGCAGGTCGGGCACAACTGGTGATAGAAGGCGTCGACCCGGGTGTACTTGTCCTTGCAGATGTAGCAGTGCCGCGGACGCAGCAGCGTTCCCGCGCTCGCGCCGCGAGTCGCCGACGCCAGCGGAAGTCCGGCGGTCTCGTCGTCGATGCGGGTGGGGGAGGCGGTGGCGGTCGCGGACAGCACCTGACGGTCGGCGTCGACGCGTTGCTTGCGGGCCTCGTTGCGGCGCAACCGCTTGAACTTCTTGAACATGTGCCCCACGGCCCGCTGGACGGTGATCGCGTCGGGATGCTCGGCGTCGAGACCCGCTGCCTGGTCGAGCACCCGCAGACAGGTGGCCAGATCGTCGGGGTCGATACGGGTGAAGCCGTCGGGAGCGGGCTCGGCGGTGGTGTCGCTGTGGGGGTTCATCTGCCTTTTTCCGTGTGCTGCTGTATGCCCGATCGTATCGGGCAGGATGATCGTGTCCGAATTCCCGTGCAGGTACCGGAGGAACGATGAGCCCGAGCTCACCCCTGTCCAAGAAGAAGTTCGCCGAACTGAGCCGCCCCCAGCAGGTGCTGGTGGTCCTGCTCGCGGTGGTGCAGTTGTCGCTCGCCGTCGCGGCCTGGGCCGATCTGGCGAGGCGACCGGCCGACAAGGTCAACGGCAGCAAGTTGCGCTGGGCGCTGACCATCGCGGTGAACTTCTTCGGCCCGATCCGGTACTTCCGCAAGGGCCGCCGGGACTGAGCGATCCGCTCGCGCCGACCCCGGACGAACCGAAGGCCCCGAACCGATATCGGTTCGGGGCCTTCGGGTTTCGGAGTGTCCGAGGGGGGACTTGAACCCCCACGTCCGTTAATAGGACACTAGCACCTCAAGCTAGCGCGTCTGCCATTCCGCCACTCGGACCGACGCCCCACACGGGGCATGTCGGTAGAACCCGCTCCCGCGGGCGCTGAAGAAACAGTAGCGCATCGGGCGCCCGATTCCCAAAACGGCACTTCAGGCGCGCTCGCGGTACTCGACGGGCGGGGCCCCGCGCGGATCCGCTCGCTTGTTCGCCATCCGCTACAGCGAATTGCCGTAGCGGGTAACGAAACCGGTAGCGGTTGTCGCCCGTTCGATCTTCTCCCGACAACGACGAAGGCCCCGAACATGATGTTCGGGGCCTTCGTCGTCTGTCTCGACTCAGAGTGTCCGAGGGGGGACTTGAACCCCCACGTCCGTTAATAGGACACTAGCACCTCAAGCTAGCGCGTCTGCCATTCCGCCACTCGGACCTGATGCTTGCGCCCACTCGTCGTGGGCGCTGTGAAAGAGTAACCCACCGCGCCCGCGGTCCCAAATCGCCACCTCCACCTGCGACGATCCGAACTGTCGAGATGGTGGGCGGGCGGTGGTAGACATACGGCCATGGCCATTGACACGAGCGCCCACCAGCCGTCCCGGGCGGAGGAGGAGGTCGTCGACCTCGTCTCCCGCCTCATCCGGTTCGACACCTCGAACACCGGCGAACCCACAACCACCCGCGGCGAACGCGAGTGCGCCGAGTGGGTTGCCTCCGTGCTCGAGGAGGTCGGCTACGAGACGACCTACGTCGAATCCGGAGCGCCGGGCCGCGGCAACGTCTTCGCGCGTCTGCCCGGCTCCGACCCGAGCCGCGGCGCCCTCATGCTTCACGGCCACCTCGACGTCGTGCCGGCCGAGGCCGCGGACTGGAGCGTGCACCCGTTCTCCGGGGCCGTCGAGAACGGTTACGTGTGGGGACGCGGCGCGGTCGACATGAAGGACATGGTCGGCATGATGATCGCCGTCGCCCGCTACTTCAAGGTCGAGAACATCGTGCCCCCGCGCGATCTGGTGTTCGCGTTCGTCGCCGACGAGGAGGCCGGAGGAAAGTTCGGTTCGCAGTGGCTGGTCGAGCACCGGCCCGACCTGTTCGAGGGCGTCACCGAGGCCGTGGGGGAGGTCGGCGGGTTCTCCCTGACCGTGCCGCGCCCCGACGGCACCGAACGTCGCCTGTACATGGTCGAGACGGCCGAGAAGGGCATGCGCTGGATGCGCCTGACCGCCACGGGTGTCGCCGGGCACGGCTCGTTCCTGCACGAGGACAACGCCGTCACCGTCCTCTCCCGCGCGGTGGCACGGCTCGGATCCCACACCTTCCCGCTGGTTGTCAACGATTCCGTCGCCGAGTTCCTCTCCGTCGTGAGCGAGGAGACCGGGCTGGACTTCGATCCGGCCTCGCCCGATCTCGAAGGTGCCCTCGCCAAGCTCGGGTCGATCGCCCGCATCGTGGGCGCGACCCTGCGCGACACCGCGAACCCCACGATGCTCGACGCCGGGTACAAGGCCAACGTCATTCCGCGTACCGCGCACGCCGTCGTCGACTGCCGCATCCTGCCGGGTCGGCTCGCCGAATTCGAACGCACCGTCGACGAGCTGATCGGCCCGAACGTCACCCGCGAGTGGATCACCGGCCTCGAGCCGTACGAGACCACCTTCGACGGCGAGCTCGTCGACGCGATGAACGCCGCGATCCTCGCGCACGACCCGATCGGCCGGACGGTGCCGTACATGCTCTCGGCCGGCACCGACGCCAAGGCGTTCGCCAAGCTCGGCATCCGCTGCTTCGGTTTCGCGCCGCTGCAGTTGCCGCCCGATCTGGACTTCGCCGCGCTGTTCCACGGTGTCGACGAGCGTGTCCCCGTCGACGCACTGCGCTTCGGCACCAGGGTCATGGAACACTTCCTCATGCACGCCTAGAACACACGAAACCGTCACGAAAGGACCGGAATGGCTTTCGATTACGACCCGTACAAGTTCCTGCCCGAGCTGCCCACCTTCGAGGTGACCAGCGCGGACTTCGCCGAGGGCGAGGAATGGAAACTCCCGCAGGCCAGCGGTGCGTTCGGAATCCCCGGGGGCGGCGACGTCTCCCCGCAGCTGTCCTGGTCGGGTTTCCCCGCCGAGACGAAGAGCTTCGTCGTCACGGTGTTCGATCCGGACGCCCCCACGGCGTCGGGTTTCTGGCACTGGGCCGTCGCGAACATCCCCACCTCGATCACGGAGCTGCCGGCGGGTGCGGGTAGCGCCGACTCGGATGCTCTTCCGGAGCAGGCCGTGACGCTGCGCCACGACGGCGGCGCCCACGGGTTCATCGGTGCCGCTCCGCCGGCCGGCCACGGCCACCACCGCTACATCGTCGCGGTGCACGCACTCGACGTCGAGGTGCTCGAGGGCGTCACGCCCGAGTCGAGCCCGGCCTTCCTCGGCTTCAACGTCTTCGGGCACGCCATCGCCCGCGGTCTGCTGACCGGCACCTACGAGGTGCGCTGACAGGTCGTGACGGACGGGGCCCGGGTCGAGTACGACCCGGGCCCCGTCCGTTGCAGGTCAGACCCGTGCGGTGGCACCCACCGCGTCGGCGATGGAGCGGTAGCCGTGTGCGCGCAGCTTGCGGGCGATGCCGCGGTTGATGCGCCGCGCCCAGAACGGACCGCCGTAGATGAAGCCGGTGTAACCCTGGACCAGCGACGCGCCGGCGAGGATGCGCTCGAACGCCTGCTCCGGGGTCTCGATGCCGCCCACCGAGACCAGGGTGAGGCGATCACCGACCCGCGTGCGCAGCCGGCGCAGCACCTCGAGGGACCGCTCGGCGACCGGGGCGCCCGACAGGCCGCCCGCGCCGATCTCCTCGACACGGCTCTGCGGAGTGTTCAACCCGTCGCGGCGGATGGTGGTGTTGGTGGCGACGATGCCGGCGAGCCCGAGTTCGAGCGCCAGATCGGCCACCGCGTCGACGTCCTCGTCGGACAGATCCGGGGCGATCTTCACGAGCACCGGCACCGTCACGGTGTCCAGTACCGCGGCCAGGATGGGGCGCAGCGACTCGACGGCCTGCAGATCCCGCAGGCCCGGGGTGTTGGGGGAGGAGACGTTGACGACCACGAAGTCGGCGAGCGGGCCGAGCAGCCGTGCGCTCTCGGTGTAGTCCTCGGCGGCCTGCTCGGCCGGCACGACCTTCGTCTTGCCGATATTCGCGCCGATGGGGACGGTGCGCCGACGCTGCCGCAGCCGGTTGGCGGCCTCCCCGGCACCATGGTTGTTGAAGCCCATCCGGTTCACGATCGCCCGGTCCTCGGGGAGTCGGAACAGTCGCGGCTGCGGATTGCCCGGCTGCGCCTGGGCAGTGACGGTGCCGATCTCGGCGAACCCGAATCCGAGCGGCCCCCACACATCGACACCGGTCGCGTCCTTGTCGAAGCCGGCCGCCAGACCCACCGGCGTGGGGAACTGCACGCCGAAGACGGTGTTGCGGAGGATGGGGTCGTCGGTGACGAGCACCTTCGCCACCAGGGCGCGCAGCGGCCCGAAGCGAGTCGACCAGCGCATCGCGAGGAAGGCGAGGTGGTGGGCTCGTTCCGGCGGCAACAGGAACATGAGCCGAAGAAGATAGCGGTACACGAACTACTCCCTGCAAGCCCGGTCCACGACGGTCCGGGATCTGTTATCAACCAACGGTGGGTTCGGGGACGTGATGGGCGGTCTTGCGGCGGCGCAGCAGCACCCGCCGGCTCCCGTCCGGATACAGACGCACCCGGGTGAGTTCCCAGCCGTGGAATTCGGCGGAGATCGCCAGACGCATCGACGCGCTCACCCGGGACACGTCCCGGGGCAGCTTGAGCGGCACGTATTCGTATTCGTCGTTGCTGGTGTCCCAACCGACAGGCATCCGGGTCAACCGGCCGAGTCGCTCGTTCGCCATCACTGTCCTTCGATCGGGATCCGTTGCAGTCCGTCACCGGTTGCCGACGCGATCACCAGTGCCGCATCGGCCGGATCGACGGCGATCGAATTCGGTTGCCGCACCGTTGCGAAGCGGTGGCGTTCTCGCGGGATCCCGGTCGAAAGATCGTAGCCCACGACCTCGTTGCTGCCGGTCAGAGTCACCCAGATCAGGTCCCGCGTCTCGTCGTAGGTCACAGCGTACGGGGCGGGGCCGACGGGATAACGCTGCCGCAGGACGATCGCGTCGAGGGTGTAGACGAGCAGTTCGTCGCCGGTGGTGTCGGTGACCACGACGCGTCCGAAAGGGTCGGTGGTCAGCTGTGTCGCACCTTCGCCGGCACGCAGCGCGGGCCCGAGATGGGCGTCGGCGAGATCGAGCTCGGTGAGGGAGGTCTGCCGGCGGTCGAGCGCCGCGACGGCGTCACCGGTGACGGCGAGGGCGTCGACGGAGGCGAGGCCACCGACGGTGGTGGCCACCTCGCCGGATTCGGGGTCGACGACGAGCACGCGGCCGTTGTCGGTGCCGACCGCCCAGCGGCCATCGGACAGCACGGCGGCCGACGTGGCATTGCCGTCGACCGGGACCTCGGTGATGGTGCCGTCGGCGACGTCGATGCGCAGCACGGCCCCGGACACGGGGGCGAGCACACTGCCCTCGGGGCCGGTCACGACGGTCGCGGCGGACGACGGCAGGTCGACCAGGCGCGGTTCCACCCCGGGACCGTCGAAGGCCGTGTCGTCGAACAACGCGAGCCGTGCGCCGTCGTCGACGAGCGCGGCGAAGGTGCCCGTGGACGGTTCGACGACCAGCGCGTCGACCTGCAGGTCGAGTGGACGGACGTCGCCGGCGGGGGACGGGCCGACCTCGGGGGCGGCCGCGGGAGTGGCGGGTTCGATGGTCTGCAGCACGTCCGGGGTGCTCTCCGACGAGCAGCCGGCCAGCACGACCATCGCGATCGCGCCCACCATCGTGACCGCTCGGATCCCCGCTCTGCCCATCGTTGCTCCTCGTCCTCGGATTCGATTCGCACTTGCCGGACGCGCTCCGGCGCCCGGCGCGCCGACCTTCAGTGTTCCTGATGCCGGTCGCGGGGAAGAAATCAGTGGGTCGTCCGACGGGCCGGATGTGACCTGCTGCTCAGGTCTGCGCCGGGGCGGACCTGTCGGGGTTCGGGCGTCGCGGCAACACGAGTGGGGTGCCGGTCTCGGGGTGGCGGCCGATCGCCACCGGGTACTGGTAGACGCGGCCGAGCAGCTCTTCGGTGAGGACGTCGCCGGGTGCGCCGTCGGCGACGATGCGGCCCTGTTCGAGCACGCAGACGCGGTCGGCGTAGGCGGCGGCGAGCCCGAGATCGTGCAGCACGACCACCACGGCGTGCCCGTCGTCGGCGCGGGCCCGCACGACCTGCATGACCACCTCCTGGTGGCCGAGGTCCAGTGCCGCGGTGGGTTCGTCGAGCAGCAGTGTCTCGGTGTCCTGGGCCAGCACTCGTGCGAGCGCGACCCGGGCCCGTTCGCCGCCGGACAGCGCGGGGAACGGCCGGTCGGCCAGATGGGCGACGTCGGAGGTCGCGAACGCCTCGGCGACGATGCGATCGTCGTCGTCCTGCCGCGGGGTGCGCGCCCACGCTGCCCGCCCCATCCGCACGACCTGCCGGGCGGTGAACGGGAAACCCACGGTGTGCTGCTGCGGCAGCACCGCCCGACGGCGGGCCAGCGCGATCGACGACCACCGCTCGAGGGGACGGCCCTCGACCTCGACGGTGCCACCGCTGATCGGATGGTCGCCGGACAACGCCGCGAGCAGGGTGGACTTACCCGCTCCGTTGGGGCCGACGAGCGCGACGACCTCACCGGTGCGCACCTCGAAGTCGACGCCGTGCAGGATCTCCCGCTCGCCGCGCCGTAGTCGCACCCCCACCGCGCGCATCGTCGCGGTGCCGGGCGCCGATCGGGCCGGGACGGTGGTCGCCGGGGATCCGGGGGAGCGGGGGAGCAGCCTCATGCCCACCCGCCCTGCTTCGCGCGGGTGCGGCGCAGCATCAGGAAGAAGACCGGACCGCCGATGAGGGCGGTGATCATGCCGAGCGGCAGGTCGGCGTTCTCGACCAGGGTGCGCGCTCCGAGGTCGGCGGCGAGCAGGACGACCGCGCCGGCGAGCACACTCGCCACGACGAGCACCCGGTGGGCGGGGCCGAGCGCCAGGCGCATCAGGTGCGGCACGACCAGGCCGACGAACATGATGATGCCGGTGAAGGCGGTGGCGCCGCTGACCAGCACCGCGACCGCCAGGATCGACAGCTGCCGCACCCGTTCGACGTCCACACCCAGATGCCGGGCGACGCTCTCGCCGAGCGCCAGCAGGTCGAGTTTCGGGGCGAGCAGGACCGCGACGAGCACACCGGCGAGGGTCAGCGGCGCGACCACCGCGACGATGTCCCAGGTGGCGCCCCCGAGACTGCCGAGCTGCCAGAACACGATCTGGTCGCGGGCGGCGGGGCTGGCGACGAAGGTGAAGAACGCGATGAGCCCGCCGGCGACGGCGTTGACGGCGACGCCGGTGAGGATCACCGTGACCACCTCCGTGCGTCCGTTCGATCGGGACAGCACGTAGACCAGCACAGTGGTGATCAGACCGGAGACGAGTGCGGCACCGGCCAGCGCCCAGCCGGCGGTGAAGGCGCCGCCGAGCACGATCACCGCGGACGCGCCGACGGCGGCGCCGGAGGACACCCCGATCACGCCGGGTTCGGCGAGGGGATTCGCGAAGATGCCCTGCAACAGCGCTCCGGAACAGCCGAGGGCGGCACCGACGAGCATCGCGAGCACCACGCGCGGGAAGCGCACCTCCCACAGGGTCACCTCCCCGGCGGGGTGCGCGGGCACTGGGCCGAGGTCCAGCCCGATGCGGTGAAGCAGACTGCCGACCACCTCGGCGGGACTCGTGGGCACCTGACCGAGGCACGCCGACGCGACGGCCAGGGCGAGCAGGGCGACAACGAGACCGACGAGGACGACGGTGGTGCGTCCCCGTCCGGCCTTCCGCAGTGCCCGTTCGGGCAGTCCGGTGGCCTCGGTGACTTCTTCGCTCACGGACATCCGGCGATCACGACCGGTCCGGCGGGTAGAACGCCTCCACCAGAGCGGCCAGGACTTTGCCGGTCTGCGGGCCGAAGCTGAGCAGGGTCGAATCGTCCATGTCCACGATGGTGCCCGTCTTCCCGGCCGGGGTCTGCGCGACGCCCGGGAGCTGCGCAAGCCCGTCCGGTCCGCCCACCGAGTCGAGACTGTGCGTCATCACCAGGATGATGTCGGGCGCCGAGGCGATCATCGCCTCGCTGGTGATCGGCACGAACTGTGAGTCCAGGCCGGCGAGGATGCCGGCGTCGCGACCACCGGCAGCTGCGACGAGCGCATCGGCCCCCGAGCCGGGGCCTCCGAGCATCTTGATCGCCGAACCGCGCAGATAGAGGAAAGCGACGGTGGGTTCGGGATGATCGGCGGGGATCGAGTCCTTTGCCGCGGCGATCTCGTCGAGCGTCCGCTGCGCGAGCGCCGCACCGGCCTCGGGGACGCCGAGCGCGACCGCGACCGCCTCGATGTCGTCGGCGACGGTGTCGAGGGAGCGTTCCGGGTCGACGAACACCACCGGCACACCGGTCGCGCGGACCTGTTCCTGCACCGCCAGCGGACCGATGGAGGTGTCGGTGAGCACGACGGTCGGATTCAGCGCGAGGATCGCCTCGGCGTTGAGACCGTGCCCACCGGGGGTGACGTTGGGGACGTCCTCGATCGCAGGGAAGGACGCGGTGGAGCGGCCGACGAGCTTGTCGCCGAGACCGAGCGAGTACACGGTCTGCGCGAGGGTGCCGGAGCGGTCGGCCACCACGATCCGGGAGATGTCGGTGATCGTGGTCTCGACCCCGTCCACGCCACGCACCGTGGCCGGCAGCACGGGTGCCGGGTCGGTGGTGATCGGCTCGGGTTCGGAGTCGACGACGGCGGTGCGCGGACCGGTCGCGACGTCGGTGGCGGTCGTGCCGTCGGTGGTCGGCGCACTGCACGCCGCGACGACGAGGACACCGAGCACCGCGATCAGCGCGACCGGGAGGCGGAGGAAGGAACGGAACATCGGTCAGGCACGCACCCGGTAACGATCGATATCGCGTGCGAGGTCGGCGAACAGGGCACCGTTGAGCCCGTACACGAGGTTCGCCTCGTCGATGACGGCCTGCTGCTGGTCGCCGTCGAGCGGTGCGGCGTCGAGCTTCGCGCGGTAGGCGTCCTTGAACGGCTTGGTCTTCGGGATCCCGTCGAAGATGTAGAAGCGCAAACCGTCGCGCTCGTAGCCGTAGGCGCGTTCGAGCATGCGGCGGATGATCTGGCCGCCGGACAGGTCGCCGAGATAACGCAGATAGTGGTGCGCGAGGAAGGCTTCCGGGGACACTGCCGCGACCTGCTGGAGCCGGTCGACGTAGGCGACGGTCGCAGGCAGCGGCGCGATGCGGTCGCGCCAGTCGGAGCCGACGAGGAAGTCGAGGTCGGCTTCGAGCGCGGCTGTGCGGAGCAGTTCGTCGCTGAGGAAGGGGCCGGCGATCGGGTCGTCGGCGTAGCCGCGGCCGATCCGCTCGAGGCTGTCGTAGACGAACCACGTCTGCGCGATGAGCGCGGCGTGGGCTTCGGTCGACAGCGTGCCGCCGAGCAGTTCCGCGACGAACACCGAGTTCTCGGTGTCGCTGTGCGCCTGCTGGGTCTCGAGCCGGATGCGCTCGGCGAATCCGACGACTTCGGTCGTGGCCATCGACCGACCTCCCCTCACATTGCCTGTACCGAATGTACTCGGCAGGCTAGCCTAACCTTCCGGAAAAGGGCAGGGTGCGGGCGGTGTCGCCGAGATCACGCGCTCACGTCGTCGAGTGCCGCGGCGATCGCCGGCGGCAACGCCAACTCCTCCGCGACCAGCACTCCGGTCAGCTGCGCGAGATCCCGGGCACCCACGAGCGTCGAGGCCACGTGTGGTCGGTCGCGCACCCACGCCAGCGCGACGGCCAGCGGCGAGGTGCCCAGACCGTCGGCAGCTGTGGCGACCGCGTCGACGACGCGCACCGCGGATTCGGTGAGATAGCGGCGCACCTCCTCGGTGTGCACGTCGTCGGCGCCGCGCGAATCCACCGGCACCCCCGACCGGTACTTACCGGTGAGCACACCGCCGGCGAGCGGCACGGCCGCGAACACACCCACGCCGTGGTGGGCCGCGGCGGGGATCAACTCCTCCTCGACGCCGCGGGCGAGCAGGGAGTACTCGACCTGCGTGCTGATCAGCGGAGCCGGGCGCCGGGCGGCCGCCGCGGCGGTCGCGAGCTGCCAGCCGAGATAGCCGCGCACCCCGACGTAGCGCACGCGCCCGCTGGTGACGGCGAATTCGAGGGCGTCCATCACCTCGTCGACGGGGGTGTGCGGATCCCACGTCGCGACCTGCCACACGTCGAGGTGGTCGGTGCCGAGTTCGCGCAGGGTCGCGTCGAGTTGGTTGAGCAGGCCCGAGCGGGAGCAGTCCACCCGGCCGGAACCGAGTGTGGAGGTGTCGATGCCGGAGCTGCCCGACAGCACCAGCTGGTCGCGGGGCACCACGTCGTCGAGCAGTTCGGCGAGGATCCGTTGCGCGACCCCGTCTCCGTAGGCGGGGGAGGTGTCGACGAGCGTGCCGCCCACATCGACGAAGGCCGACAACTGGGCTGCGGCCTCGTCGCCGTCCGTTCCGCGACCCCACGTCAAGGTGCCCAGGCCGAGCCGTGAAACCCGCAGGCCGCTCGCACCGACTGTCCTGTATTCCATAACCGTCCGCGTTTCCTCCCGACACGACGGGACGTCGCCGCGCTCGGCCACGACCCCGGTACTGCACCCTAATGCGCGACAGGTGCGTGGCAGTGTCCGGCGCGCCGACCGGTCGGGTTCCACGTACTCTTCGGCGAGTGAGAACTGCTCCCTGCATCCGCGACCACCGATCCGTCCCCACCGCAGCCTCCGTGCCGGGAGCCGCCGCATGATCGGCGAATCGATGACCTGGCTGCAGACGATCGTCCTCGGCATCGTGCAGGGCCTCACGGAGTTCCTGCCGATCTCCTCGTCCGGCCACCTGCGGATCGTGTCGGAGATCTTCTTCGGGGAGGACGCGGGCGCGTCCTTCACCGCGGTCACCCAGCTGGGCACCGAGGCCGCGGTGCTGGTGTTCTTCGCCGGCGACATCTGGCGCATCCTGCGCGCGTGGTTCCGCGGCCTGTTCCACAAGGAGCACCGCGCCGACCACGATTACAAGATGGGCTGGTACGTCATCCTCGGCACCATCCCGATCGGCATCCTCGGCGTGCTGTTCAAGGACGACATCCGCACCGTCGCCCGCAATCTGTGGCTCGTCGCCACCATGCTCATCGTGTTCTCGATCGTCATCGCCGCTGCCGAGTACTTCGGCAAGCAGCGGCGCGACGTGAGTCAGCTCACCCTCAAGGACGGCCTGATCATGGGTTCGGCGCAGGCGCTGGCCCTGATCCCCGGCGTGTCCCGCTCCGGCGGCACCATCTCGGCCGGTCTGTTCCTCGGTCTCACCCGCGAGGCCGCCGCCCGGTATTCGTTCCTGCTCGCCATTCCTGCGGTCGTCGCCTCCGGTCTGTTCAGCCTGCCGGACGCCTTCGAACCGGCCGGTGAGGGGCTCAACGCCTCGGGAGCGCAGTTGCTCGTCGCGACCGTGATCGCCTTCGCGGTCGGTTACGCCGCGATCGCATGGCTGCTGCGCTTCGTCGTCAACCACTCGATGTACTGGTTCGTCGGCTACCGCGTGATCCTCGGCGTGATCGTGCTGGGGCTGCTCGCGACCGGCGTGGTCTCCGCCACCTGAGAGGCTGCCGACAGGCGGTACCTCTAGGCTGGGCGCATGACGGTCATCCTGCTGCGGCACGGACGGTCGACGGCGAACACCTCGCACGTGTTGGCCGGTCGTTCCCCCGGTGTCGAACTCGACGAGGTCGGCCACGTCCAGGCGAAGAATCTCGTCACCCGGTTCGCCGGTCTCGAGATCACCGAGATCGTGCGGTCGCCGCTGCTGCGGTGCCGGCAGACGGTGCAGCCGCTGGCGACCGATCGCGGACTCGAACCGGTCGTCGACGAGCGGCTCGCCGAGGTCGACTACGGGCAGTGGACCGGACGCGAACTGAAGGAATTGGTCGAGGAACCGCTGTGGGCGGTCGTGCAGCAGCACGCTTCCGCGGCGGTCTTCCCCGACGGTGAAGGGCTCGCGCAGGTGCAGTCCCGCGCAGTGGCCGCGATCCGCGAACACGACCGGCGCCTGCGCGACGCGCACGGCAAGGACGTCGTGTGGATCGCGTGCAGCCACGGCGACGTCATCAAGTCGATCCTCGCCGACGCGCTCGCGACGCATCTCGACAGCTTCCAGCGGATCGTCGCCGAGCCGGCGTCGATCAGCGTCGTCCGCTACACCGACACCCGGCCGTTCGTGCTGCGCGTGAACGACACCGGTTCGGACCTGTCCGGACTCGCCGGCCCGTCCGAACCGAAGTCCGTGCCCGGCGGCGAAGTGCCCGGCGCGGTCGAGGAACCCGGCGACCCACCGCAGGGGCACCGACAGGAGACGGCACGCGGATAATGACAGTGACCGTCATGGCAGAGTGTGGGGACTCGAGGAGGTGTGATGGCCCGCGCGATACACGTGTTTCGAACACCTGATCGGTTCATCGCCGGCACCGTCGGTGAACCGGGCGACCGGGTGTTCTACCTGCAGGCCGTGCACGAGTCCCGTGTGGTGAGCGTGCTTCTGGAGAAGCAGCAGGTGCAGATCCTGGCCGACCGGATGGGACTGTTGCTCGAAGAGGTGCAGCGCCGCTTCGGCACGGTGATCCCCGACGATCCCGAGGTCGACGTCAGTCCGCTGGTGACACCGATCGAAGCCGAGTTCCGGGTCGGCACCATGGGTCTGGGCTGGGACGCCGACGCCGGATCGGTGGTGGTCGAACTGCTCGCGGTCACCGACACCGAACTCGACGAATCGGTAGTGCTCGACGACACCGAGGAAGGCCCCGACGCGGTGCGGGTGTTCCTCACCCCGGTGCAGGCCCGCGAATTCGCGGCCCGCTCCGAACTCGTCGTCTCGGCCGGGCGCGCGCCGTGCCCGCTGTGCGGCGAACCGATCGGCGCCGACGGACACATCTGCGTCCGCACCAACGGTTACCTGCGCACTCCCGGATTCGATCCGGCCGCGTGGTTCGGCGAGGAAGAAAGCTGACCGCGTGACGACGCCGGACGTGCGGAGCGTGCTGACCGACGGCGACCTCGACGTCGTCGGGCAGATCGCGCACGCGAGCAACGCGACCCTCGTGTGCGACGCGCAGCTCGGCGACACCGAGGTGCGGTGCGTCTACAAACCCGTCCGCGGGGAGCGGCCGCTGTGGGACTTCCCCGACGGCACCCTCGCCGGACGCGAGGTCGCCTCGTACCTGATCTCCGAGGCACTCGGCTGGGACGTCATCCCGCTCACCGTGCTGCGCGACGGTCCGTACGGTCCCGGCATGGTGCAGCGCTGGATCGACACGGTCGACACCGCGCAGGGCGGAACGGAACGCCTGGATCTGGTGGACCTGTGCCCCGCCGGTGCGGTCGCGCAGGGATGGCTGCCGATCCTGCGTGCCCGCGATCTGGACGGCGCCGAGGTGGTGCTCGTCCACGCCGACGATCCGCGCCTGCAACGCATGGCGGTGCTCGACGTAGTCCTCAACAACGCCGACCGCAAGGGCGGCCACGTCCTCGAAGGTCGCGACGGGCACGTCTACGGCGTCGATCACGGCATCTGCCTGCACCAGGACGACAAGCTGCGCACCGTGCTGTGGGGGTGGAGCGGCGACCCCGTCGACCCGGTCCTCCTCGCCGACCTCGACAAGCTGCTGCGCCGATTCGACGGCGGCTTCGCCGAGGAGCTGTGCGAGCACGTCACCGCCACCGAGGTGCGTGCCCTGCAGCGCAGGATCACCCGCTTGCTCGAACATCCCGTGATGCCGCATCCGCGCGGCGACCGGCGCATTCCCTGGCCCGCCTTCTGACGTCCCAGCCGTTCGCCTACCGCACGCCCGGGTGCCCGCGCGGAGCACTCCCGCGACTCCATTAGGCTCGTAGTCATGCAATCTTGGTCCGACGTCGCGATCCCGTCCGTCCCCGGTCAGGGGCCTCCGTTGCGGTTGTTCGACACCGCGGACCGAGCGGTGCGTCCGGTCACCCCGGGCGACACCGCGACGATGTACGTGTGCGGCATCACCCCCTACGACGCCACGCACCTCGGCCACGCCGCCACCTACCTGACCTTCGATCTGGTCAACCGCATCTGGCGCGACGCCGGCCACGACGTCCACTACGTGCAGAACGTCACCGACGTCGACGACCCGCTGTTCGAACGCGCCGAGCGCGACGGTGAGGACTGGGTCGTTCTCGGCATGCGCGAGACCGCCCTGTTCCGCGAGGACATGGAAGCCCTGCGCGTGCTGCCGCCGCGCGACTACATCGGTGCCGTCGAATCGGTGAACGAGGTCGTCGAACTCGTCGAGAAGCTCGTCGCCTCCGGTGCCGCCTACATCGTCGAGGACGCCGAGTACCCCGATGTCTACTTCCGGACCGACGCCACCGAGCAGTTCGGCTACGAATCCGGCTACGACCACGACACGATGATGCGGTTCTTCGCCGAGCGCGGCGGCGACCCGGAGCGCCCCGGCAAGCGCGACCCGCTCGACGCGCTGCTGTGGCGCGCGCAGCGTCCCGGCGAACCGGCCTGGCCGTCGCCCTTCGGTGACGGACGCCCCGGCTGGCACATCGAGTGCGCGGCCATCGCCCTCAACCGCATCGGCTCCGGCTTCGATGTGCAGGGCGGCGGCAGCGACCTGATCTTCCCGCACCACGAGTACTCCGCCGCGCACGCCGAGGCCGTCACCGGCGACCGGCGCTTCGCGCGGCACTATGTGCACACCGGCATGATCGGCCTCGACGGCGAGAAGATGTCGAAGTCGCGCGGCAACCTGGTGTTCGTCTCCAAGATGCGCGGTGAGGGCGTCGACCCGGCTGCCATCCGCCTGGGTTTGCTGTCGGGTCACTACCGCGTCGACCGTCCGTGGACGTCCGAGGTCCTCGGCGCCGCCGAGGCGCGACTGGCGCTGTGGAAGCAGGCGGCGGCGCTGCCGTCGGCAGCCTCCGCCGAGGACACGGTCGCGCGCCTGCGCCAGCACCTCGCCGACGACCTCGACACCCCGAAGGCCCTCGACGCCCTGGACGGGTGGGCGAGCTTCGCTGTCGAGCGCGGCGGCGACGATGCTGCGGCGCCGGGCCTGTTCGCCGACGCGGTCGACGCGCTGCTGGGCGTGCCGCTGCGCTGACGCGCCCGTGCGTGGTTGGGGTAGCGGGCGTCACCACAACCACGCACGGGGCGGTTACGCCAAGAGCGCGCGGATGTCGTCGGCGGTCAGGGCCGACGAGAACATGTCTCCGTCGTCGACGACGGACGAGAACAGTTCGGCCTTGCGCACTTGCAGCGCCCGCACCTTCGCTTCGATGGTGTCGCGGGCGATCAGCCGGTACACCATGACGTTGCGGGTCTGCCCGATGCGGTGGGTACGGTCGACTGCCTGCGCTTCGGTCGCGGGGTTCCACCACGGGTCGAGCAGGAAACAATAGTCCGCTTCCACCAGATTCAGGCCGAACCCTCCGGCCTTGAGGCTGATGAGGAACACCGGCGCCACCCCGGACTTGAAGTCCTCGAGCACTTTTCCGCGTTCTCGGGTTCTGCCGTCCAGGTACAGGTAGTCAATTCCGGCAGCATCGAGCCGTGTCCGGACCCGGTCGAGGAACCCGGTGAACTGGCTGAATACCAAGGCCCGGTGCCCGCCTGCGATCACGTCGTCGAGCTGTTCGAGCAACGCATCGATCTTCGCGGAGCCGACTGTGCCGTGCGCGTCGTCGACCAGCGTCGGATCGAGACTCATTTGCCGCAGCAAGGTCAGCGACCGCAGGATCGTGAAGCGGTTGCTGTCGAGGTCGTCGACGAGCCCGAGAATCTTCTGCCTCTCCCGCTGCAACTGCCGGTCGTAGAGGGCACGGTGTTTCGGTGCGAGCTCCACCTCGAGCACCTGCTCCTGCTTCTCCGGCAGGTCGGTGGCGACCTGTTCCTTCGTGCGACGCAACATCAGCGGCTTGATGCGCTGCCGTAGCTGCACCAGCAACTCGGGATTGCTGCCGCTCTCGATGGGCTTGCGGTAGTAGTCCTGAAACTTCGTCGGATGGGGGAACAGGCCGGGCGCGGTGATCGACAGCAGCGACCACAACTCCATCAGATTGTTCTCCATCGGAGTTCCGGTGATCGCGACCTTCAGTGACGCCTCGATCTGCCGCACGCACTGATACGCCTTCGCCCGGTGGTTCTTGACGAACTGGGCTTCGTCGAGCAGCAACATCGACCAATCCCGTTCGAGATAATCGTCGATGTCCAAGCGCAGCAACGTGTAGGACGTGACGACGACGTCGATGCCGTCGATCAGTTCGCCCAGCGACGCACCGCGTTTGCCCGACGTCTCGGTGATCGCGACGACATTCAGATCCGGCGCGAACCTCCGTGCCTCGGTAGCCCAGTTCGGAACCACCGAGGTCGGCGCGACGATGAGTACCGGGGCATCCGCGGGTCGCTTCGCGCGCGCGTGGCAGATCAGTGCAAGCGACTGCAGGGTCTTGCCGAGGCCCATGTCGTCGGCGAGGATTCCGCCGAGCCCGTGCGTCCACAAGAACGTCAACCACCGGAATCCGTCGAGCTGGTACGGCCGCAGCGTCGCCTGTAATGCCTTCGGCACCCGGGTCTTTGCTGTGGCCTTCACGTCGAGAAGTCCTTGTACCTGTTTCTTCCAGGCCGCGGCCTGCTTGTCGACGACACCGAGCGCTGCCAATTCCTCCCAGATTCCGGCCTGGAATCGGCTCAGCTGCAACCGATCCGGATCGTCGTCTTCGTGCAGCGCGCGGGCTTCGTCGACGAGCCGGCGCAGTTGCTGCAGTTCGGGCTTGTCCAGCGGCAGGTAGGCCCCGTCGGGCAGCATCAGATACGCCGCCCCGTCGCTGAGTGCGGTGAACACCTCGCGGAACGGGATGGTCGTGCCGTCGAGTTCGATGGTGATGTCCAGATCGAACCAGTCGGAGTCGGCGGTGGCCTTGGTGGACAGTCCGATGCGCAGGCTGTCGCCGACGTCTCGGTAGTCGGCGGGGGTGCCCTCGACGCGCACCTGCACGTCGTCACGGCCGGACAGTAGTGGCAACACCTCGGATACCAGTCGTGCGGTGTTGAGATCGACGATGGTGACGCGGGAGAACAGCTGCCGGTCGACGGAGTTGTCCAATCCGAACGGGGCGACCACCGGTCGGATCTCGGTGAGCAGCGCGTCCTCGACGTCGCGGTCGCGGACGGTGTCGCCGAGATGTTCGTACAACTCGACCGTATATTCGCCGTCGCCGACGGTGTAGACGAACTGCCAGTGCAGATCGGCGCGATGCTGAGGGCGGAACGCGACGTGCAGTAGCAGCGCCGGCCCCGTCACGGTCGGTGCCGTGAACGAGCCGTCGACGGAGGTGACGGTCGCTGCTCGGTGCAGACGCGGGTAGTAGGTGGTCGCGAACCGCGGCACCTGATCTGCCGGCACGGTGAGCGCACCGCCGCTCTGCAGCAGTTGCTGCATGCCGACGGCAACGGGGTTGCGGAGTTGCGCGAGACGGAACGGTAGATCTGCCGGCGCGCCGCCGTCGTGATCCCCGGACAGGAGGTAGACGACGCCGTGGGCGGGGGCGCCGATGAACGCGACCGCGGCCCCGGTCGAATCGTCGCTGATGTGCAGGGCTGGGGTGACGGTCAGGCCGTCACCCACATCTGCGACGTCGACGTGCACCTCTGCGGCGCCCGGCGGCGGCACCGCGCCGTGCTTCTTCTTCGCGTAGCGCAGCTCGATCCCGAGGCGGCGGGCATCGTCGAGCAGCGACCACAGTCGCGGCGACACCGCGGACAGGTCGAGGGTGGTCGAGGCGGAACTGTAGTAACTTCGTGTCGATGCGTGTACCAGCGCCGCGAATTCGAGCAACAGTTGCTGGTGTTGTTTGTTCACGTCGTAGGTGTAGGCCAGATTCTGCCATGAGATGTTGCCGGACACCCACCCGGTGCGTCCGGGACGCAGCACCCGTGCGGACAGCACCGGAGTGGGAGCGTGTGCTCGCTGTGTCAACGCCAGTTGCAGCGCGAGCGGCGTTCCGCTACCGGTCACGTGATCCTCGAACATCGCTTCGAACGGCTCCTCCCAGGAGGGGACAGCCGGGGTCGTATCCTCCTGCGGGACAAGCAACGTGAGCAGAAGCGCTACGGTGTGCTTGCAGTCGTAGCCCACCGGGCACGAACATTCTCCGTACTCGAACTCGAGGCCTCGTGGCCCGGGGTGGAGTCGAACGACCGCCTGGTACATCCGCGTGCCGGCGATCTGTCCGAAACCGACGAGATTGTCCTCGTCGAATCCGCAGTCGACGACCGCGCCCGATTCGGCGTAGCGCCTCCCTCGTTCGAACGTAGGACGACCCACCGCGGTGACCAGCGACTGGATGAGGTGGTCGAATGCTGGATCTCCGGACATGAATGGGCAGTCTATGCGCCCACATCCCGCGCGAGGGCAGGGACTCGCACCCGTCGCCATGCCGTCCGGACCGGGCGCTGGCCGCAAGCGCCGCGACACGCTACGATTGCGTCGATGACAACCTTCTCTGATCAAAGATTGGGGGCCCAGTTCGCTCACGGTGAGTGCTGATGCACCCTCCGACCGCGAACGGGATCGACCCCCGACTGTCCTTCTGGCTGCGTGTGCGCGAGTTCGCCGTGCCGCCGTCCATGATCGAGTCCGCAACCGACCGGCGTCTTGCGGGTGATTGGCGTGGCGCTTGTGCCGCAGCGGGGTTCGATGTCGACATCGATCTGTCCGTGTCGGCCCGCACCTACGGCGCCGACATCGCCGCGCAGGTCTCGGACGACCTCCACCACCTGGCGCCCGACCTGCTGCGCTGGCACCTGCCACGTGTGGCTCCGGATGGACTGCTGCGCCCCGCGCTGACCGTCACACTGGCCGGATACGGTGACATCGTTCCTGGAAATCGATGTCGCGGAACGGGTTCCGTCTATCTGGTTGTCCGCACTGCTCCTGCCTGGGCGGATGCCGGGCAGCGCGTCGTATTGACCCTGTGGGACGGCTCGAATACCGGGAACCATCCGCACCCGCGTCCCAATGCACGATTTCGGCTCGACCTCCACCGGCACCTGTGGGACGCGCGCAGGTCCGGAGAACTGCGATTACGTAGTGGCACAGGACAACCGGCGGACGGAACGACGCTCGACCCCGCCCTGGCCGCGATGATCCCGAGTGGTTGCGCCGTCGACCGCTGGGCGGCCGAATCCGGCATTCTGCTCCGCGCGGCCGGGCAGTGCGACGGTCCCGTACGGGTGCGATCCGGGAGTCGGTTCGACGTCGTGATCGAAGGGCGCGGCGACGATCCTGCGGCGCTTCGACTCGTGGACCACTATTCTCGCGGCCGGCTCGCCGCGCTGCCCGTGCTGCCGGACGCGGCGACTCTGGTACTGCCCGACCTGGAGTTGATCCGGTCGGGAGCAATCACCGCCGACCGACTGCACCCGCTCGTCGCCGCCGCTCTGGATCCGGACCGACCAACGCCGACAACACTCCGGATGCCGAGCCGGGAGAAGCGGATTCACCTGGTCGACTGCCGTGGCGAACGGCACCGGCTCGGGCTCGTCGACGGTGCGCTGACCGCCCTCGATCACGACCCCGCCGAGATCCGGCGCGAGGAACTGCTCGCCGCCCTGGGTGGCATCCCGCTGCCGTGCCTTCAGGCCATCGATCACGCCCATCGCCGTCCGGATTGTCTGCCGGGCGTTCGTGAACGCCTGGACCATGGAGACGCCGCCGGGGCGCTGGCAGTCGTCGAAGGACTGCTCGGTCCCGCTGCCGTCCTCCGTGAAGGACCCCTGCTGGACGAACTCCGCGCGTCGGTCGACCGACGCGACGCATACGACCGCTTCCGTACTGCACCCGTCGAAGCGCCCCCGGCAGCGCGACCTCGACGTTCCCGACGGTCACCCCGGACCCGATTCCGCTGAACCCGTCTCGATCCCGAAAAACAGTGTCCCGCAGGGCAGCCGGTCGGGCTGCATCCTGCTGTTCCTCCACGACCTCACAGGTGATGCACATGTCTTCCACGCCTCTTCCCGGTAGTTCATCGAACAACGAACTCGACAGTGCCGCAACTCTGTTGGACATGCTGGGGGCGGTCACCACCGAGCCTCGCCCCGACAGTCGACTCGAAGCGCTCACCCTGGCCGTAACCGCGGACCTACCGGTGCTGCTGTGGGGTGAACCGGGAATCGGTAAGACCGCCGCCTTGACGCAGCTCGCCGAGGCCGTGGACCTACCGCTGACCACTGTCATCGCAAGCGTGCACGAGCCGTCGGACTTCTCGGGCCTGCCCGTTCTCGGGGACGACCCGGCAACACACGGTGTCCCCATGGCTCCACCGGACTGGGCCGTCCGGCTCGTGCAGGCGGGGAAGGGACTGCTCTTCCTGGACGAACTGTCCACGGCACCGCCCGCCGTGCAGGCAGCCCTGCTCCGCCTCGTCCTCGAAAGACGGATCGGAGCCTTGCAACTCCCGCCAGAGGTCCGCATCGTAGCCGCCGCCAATCCACCGTCCTCGGCCGCAGAAGGCTGGGAGCTGAGCCCACCTCTGGCCAACCGATTCGTGCACCTGCACTGGACCTACGACCACGACGTGGTCGTGCGAGGCCTCGGCGGGACGTGGCCTCGGGCGACGCTGCCGCACCTCGACCGGGAGAAGTTCCCTGCCGCGGTGACCTTCGCCCGGCGCGCGGTCTGTGAGCTGCTCAGCGCCCGACCCGCTCTCGTTCACCAGCTGCCCACCAGCCAGACCCGTCGCGGCAGTGCCTGGCCGTCGCCACGAAGCTGGGACATGGCCGTACGGCTGATCGCTTTTGCGACCGCGGCCGCGTCGTCGAAGGACGTGCTGTCGCTGTTGGTCCGGGGAAGTGTCGGTGACGGGCCCGGCTTCGAACTGCTGGCCGCTATCGACCGTATGGATCTCCCGGATCCCGAGACGCTGCTCGCCGATCCGGAGGCTGCCGAGCTTCCCGAGCGCGGGGATCTGCGCCAGGCAGTGCTCGATGCGGTGGTCGCCGCTGTCCGCCGACGGCCGGAGAAATCCCGCTGGGACGCGGCGTGGACACTCCTGGGCATCGCGGTGCACTCCGGGCCGCCCGACCTCGTGGTGGTCCCGGCGACCACGCTGGCGGCCCTGCGCCGGGACGACTGGGAGTTGCCGGCCTCGATCGACGAACTCGCCGGTGTCGTCGCGGTCGCTCGATCAGCGGACGCCGCCGCGCAGGCCGGTCGATGACGACGTCACCGGCATTCGACGCGAACAAGGTCTACGCCGCCCGGTTGTATGCCGTTCGCGCCCGGCCGTATCTCGCGACCGCCTTGTACGCGCTGCACATCGTCGAGTCCACCCGGGTGCCGACCATCGGTGTGGACCGGTACTGGCGCTGCTACGTCTCACCGGCTTTCGTCGCGCAGCGGCCGGTGGCGGAATTGGCCTCGCTCCTCGTCCACGCGGTGTCGCATCTGTTGCGCGATCATCACGGCCGCAGCGAACGCTACGCCCGCGCACACGGAGCGGGCTCGCGCGCCGATCGGCTGCGGATGAACATCGCCGCCGACGCGGAGATCGACGACGACGCGTTCGGGGACGGATTACCGATACCCGACGATGCCGTTCTGCCGTCGACCCTGCAGCTGCCGGCAGGCCGGCTCATGGAGGACTATCTGCAGCAGTTGGGTCTCGGTCCGTGCACCGACAGGCTGGCCTGGCTCGACTGCGGTAGTGGCGCCGACGGACTGGATCGGGCATGGGAACTGGGTCCGGAGGGGGCGAATGCGCTCAGCGATCAGCAACAGGAGGCCGTCCGTTTCCGCGTCGCGAACAGCATCATCGGGCATCCGGGCAGCGCACCTCGAGGTTGGCGTCGGTGGGCGGAGGAGGCGCTGCACCCGCCGCAGCCCTGGCGAAGCCTGCTGGGCGCGGCGATCCGCTCGGCCACGGCATCGTCCGGCGCCGGGGACGACTACACCTATCGTCGACCGGCGCGCCGCTCGGCAGCGGTGCCCGGGGCGGTACTACCGAGCCTGCGGCGGACCCCGCCCCGGGTCGGCGTCATCGTCGACACGTCGGGCTCGGTTTCCGATGCCGACCTGGGCAGCGCGCTGCTCGAGGTGGCCGCCATCGTGCGGGCCGTAGGTGGGCGACGCGACCTCGTCACGGTGCTGTCCTGCGACGCAGCGGCGCGGATCGTACACCCGCTGTGCACGGCCGAGGACATTCCACTGTTCGGGGGCGGTGGCACGGATCTGCGCGCCGGGTTCACCCGGGTGCTGCGCAGTACACCCCGGCCCGACGTGGTGGTCGTCCTCACCGACGGGCAGACTCCCTGGCCCAACAGCCGTCCGAGGTGCCGAACGGTGGTCGGACTGTTCCCCCGGTTCGCTTCCCTGAGCGAAGCGAACCCCGACTTCGTTCCGGACCGGCCACCGGAATGGGCGCAGGTGGTGGAGATCGGCACCTCGCGCACCTGAGCGGCATCGCCACGCACGCGCGCGGATGCTCCACCGACCGGGTGGTCGATCAGCTCGTGGTGCGAAGAACTCGAACGCGATGTGGTCGAGCCCCGTGTTCCGCTCGTCGAAGGACGCCTGCGGCGGCGAATCGGAATGGGTGCGCAATCCGAACGGTGTGCCACCGTCGAGCGTGAAGACCGCATGATGGACGGCGCCCGGTTCGTCGTCTTCGTCGAGCACGGGTGAGGTGTCGAAGAGGCGGGAGCACCACGCGGTACTGGTGGCCATACAACTACCCGAGTCGTTCAGCTTTGTTTCCCTTCTGCTTATCTGAAGGGAAGTTGTCTGTACAACTCCGTCGGCGACAGTCGTCGACGTGACAGAACGTAGCGGTTACCACGACATCGCGTGTGTGCTCGCCGACGAGATCTCCGAGCTCGAAACCGGTACGAAGCTCGCCAGCGAACACGAGTTGATGCATCGGTTCGGAGTCGGCCGGGCCTCCGCCCGCGCCGCCGTGCAGGAACTCGAACGTCGCGGACTGGTCCGGCGCGTCCGAGGGTCGGGCACCTTCGTCAACCGGCCCATCGACTACCTCATCTCGCACGAACAGCGACCGTCGTGGCACCGCACGGTCGAGGCCGCAGGTGCAACGCCCCGGTCGACGGTGCTGTCCTCCGATGTCCGGCCGGCCTCGGCACGCGAAGCCGCGTACCTGGGGGTCGCGCCCGGAACCGAGGTGCACCATATGCGTCGCCTGCGGTTCGTCGACGGCAACGTCGCGGCGGTCGGCGACGAATGGGTCACCCGTGCCGCGCTCACGGAACTCGGCTCCGGTCTTCGGGTCGAAGAATCTCTCGACGAATTACTGCGTCAGATGGGAAGATTCGACGTCGTGCGGTCGTGGTGCCGCATCGGAACGGAAGTGCCGGCACCGGAGATCGCCGACGCACTCGAAATGAACCTCGTGACGCCCGTGTGGACGGTCGAATCGATCAATCGGGACGCCGACACCGGCGTCGCCGTCACCTACAGCATGTCGTGGATGCGCGCCGACATGATCCGCGTGGTCATGGAAATAGGCGACCGCTCCGTATCGAACCCACTCGAATCTCAGAGGAGAACAGGGATATTCGTATGATTACAGCCGACTACACGCGTGAGCGGCTCGCCGAACTGCTCGCGGCGGCACCCGAACCCGACCTCGTCGCGGCCGCCGACGCGTGTCTGTCCGACGGCGCCGACCTCACCGTCCTGACCGCTCCCGAAGTGGGATGCGTTGCGGTACAGGTACGCGAACCCATCGCCCACGACCGCTTCTATCTCGGCAACGTCCTGGCCTGCCACGCCGAGGTGCGCGTGGCCGGAACCCGCGGCTGGGCTCTGCGTATGGGTGACGACCGCGCGGCCGTGCTCGCCGCCGCGGTGTGCGACGCCGAGGTCGCCGCCGATCGTCCGCACGCCCATGTCGTCCGCGATCTGTGTGCCCGTGTCGAGCAGGACCTCGACCGCGCCGATCAGGAGGAATGGGCCCGGATCGCCCCCACCATCGTGCAATTCGAGGAGCTCACGTGACCATCGCAGACCCGATCGTCGGTATCGGACTCGATCCCGCCACCGCCGGACGCATCTACCGCGACGTTCTCGCCGCGTACACGCGCCCCGGCCTCGAGCAGATGCTGCCCTCGACCGATTTCCCGGCGGCGCTGCTGCCGGCGCTCGCCCTCGCCGATCTCGATACCGGCGTCGAGGTCCTCGAATCCGACGGCCGCCACTGGCTCGAGGTGCTCACCGTCGCCACCGGCGCTCCCGTGACGTCGGCCGACCGTGCCCGCTACCTCACGGTGCTGCGAGCTCCCACCGCCGACGATCTGCTCACCGCGACCCGCGGCAGCGCCCTGTCACCCGAATCGGCCGCGACCGTCGTGGTCGAGGTGACCTCGCTGCGCGGCGGTACCCCGGTCGAACTGACCGGCCCGGGAGTCGAGGAAGCCGAACGTATTTCGCCGTCCGGGTTCGACGAGCAGCTGTGGCGGGCCCGCAACGAGGCCACCGCGGATTTTCCCGCAGGTATCGACCTGCTGATCGTCGCCGAAGACGGTGCGATGGTCGGCATTCCCCGCACGACACGCGTCGTTCCGATCGCAGAGGAGAACTGACATGGGGTACTCGGGAGCACGCGGCGGACTCGACGCGATCCTCGCCGCCGAAGAACTCGTCCGCACCGCCCGCGACACCGACGATTCGCCGGCGCTGACCACCGCGCAGATCACCGGCCGGATGCGACTCGCCGTCGACCGCGTGATGGGGGAGGGCTCGCTGTACGACGAGGCCACCGCCGCCGATGCGCTGCGACAGGCCGAAGGCGACGTCATCGAAGCCACCCACCTCGTCCGCGCCCACCAGTCCACCCTGCCGCGACTGGCGACCAGCGAGCCGGTCGACCCCGACGAGATGACGGTGCTGCGCCGCATCGTGCCGGCGTGGCGGACCCCGGACGGACCCCAATTGCTCGGCCGCACAAGCGACTACACCGGACGCATGCTGGTGCGTGAGGGCACGAACATCGTGACGGTGCCGTCCGAGGCCGATCCGTCCGTCGAACGCACCGAGGCCGAACGGCACCCGCGCCGCTTCTCCGACCTGCTGCGCGACATGAACCTGATGGTCGACAGCCGTCCCGAGGACGGCTCCGACCCGGAACCGTTCGACATCTCCCGTCACCTGCCGGTTCCCCCGGCGCCGCGCTCGGCGGTGCTCGCCTCGATGGCGCGAGCCGAGACCGGTGCGCTCGTGGGCACCTGGTACCGCTCGGTCCGCGGCACCGACGGGAACATCCACGAAACGACCCTCGGCGAGGTCCGGCACGGGCGTATCCCGGTCCGGATCCGGCACCCGCACACCGGTAATCCCTTCGTCATGGGCGAGATCCGCGCCAGCGAGTGCGAAGCGATCGAGGACCTCAACGGTCCCGACGAGGACCGCGGCCGCTTCGACGTCGGCTACGGCCTGTGCTTCGGGCACAACGAACGCAAGGCCATCGCCATGGCCAACCTCGACATCGCGTGCCGTCGCTTCGGTGACAGCACCGGCCTCGAACAGACCCTGCTGCTCACCACGGACGGCCTCGACTCCTGCGGCTTCCTCGAGCACCTCAAGCTTCCGCACTACGTCACCTTCCGATCGATGATCGACCGCAAACTCGCAGTCCAGGCCGGCGAGGACGACGCTCCGGCCCGCACTGCCGAACCTCTCGGAGGCATCTGCTGATGACCGACACCCTCACGACGCACGCTCCCGGCGCTGCGCCGTCCCGCCTGACCCACACCCTCGACGCGATCGACGCCGCCACCCCCGGCCGCGGCATCCTCGACGAAGGTTCCAAGCGCGAGATCCGCCGCGCATCCCTCACCGCGGTCTGCGTGCCCGGTTACCTCACCCCCTTCGGGTCCCGCGAGATGCCGGTGGCACGTGGCTGGGGTTCCGGTGGCCTGCAGGTCACGCTCGGTCTGGTGACCGCCGACGACGTCGTCAAGGTCATCGACCAGGGTGACGACGACGGCGTCAACGCCACCAACCTGCGCCGCCTCATCGAGGACAGCGAGAAGTGCGCGAGCACCAAGGACACCCGTGAGGCGACGATCATCCAGTCGCGTCACCGGATCCCCGAGGAACCGATGGGGGAGGACCAGATCCTCGTCCTGCAGGTCCCCAACTCCGAACCTCTTCGCGCCGTGCAGAAGTCCGTCACCGAGTGCGCGCGCATGCACGCCGAGGCCGACTACTCGATGATGTGGGTGAGCCTCTACGAGGACCTCGTCCGCAACGGCGTCATCACCAAGACCACCGGCTACCCGGTGCTCGTCAACGGCCGCTACGTGATGATCACCTCGCCCATCCCGCGCTGGGACGTGCCGCAGCTTCACGACTCGCCGTTCCTGACGCTGCTGGGTGCGGGTCGTGAGAAGCGCATCTTCGCCGTCCCCCCCTACACCGACGTGCGCCCGCTGACGTTCGACGACGTGCCGTTCGAGGTGGAGGGTTCGAAGGATCAGCAGTGCGAGCGGTGCGGTTCCACCGACACCTTCCTCGTCGAAGCCGCCCCCGGCCGCATGATGTGCAGTGACGTCGAGTGGTGCACCCGCGTCACCGACGCCGACGTCGACCTCGACCGGCACGCGAACAACGCCCCGCTGCAGTACCTGCCCGATCCGCAGCGTCGCGTCCGCGTCGCCGCGGCCGCCGATCACCGCGACCCGAAGGAACTCGTCGACCGGCCCGTCCCGGCCCATGCCGAAGGCTGGACGCTCGCCGTCCGCGGAGTCGGCAAGGTGCACGGCCCCGGTGGCGCCGACGCAGTTCCCGGCACCGGACCCGAGGCCGGCACGGCCATCAGTCCCCGTACCGGAGCGGTCGTCGCGGCATGGGACGTCAGCTTCGACGTCGCACCCGGTGAGGCACTCGGCATCATCGGCGAATCCGGATCCGGCAAGTCGACCGTGCTGCGCTGCCTCATCGGCGACGAGAAGGCCACGGCCGGTTCGATGTTCCTGACCACGCTCGACGAGGGCCGCACCGACGTGTTCACCCTCGACGACACCGAGCGTCGTGCTCTGCGGATCGACACCCTGGGGCTGGTCCACCAGAACCCCGCCGACGGACTCACCATGACGGTGTCGGCCGGTGGCAACATCGCCGAGCGGCTCACCGCGGCGGGCTGGCGCAACTACTACGAGATCCGCGACCGCGCCGCCTATCTGCTCGAGAAGGTCGAAGTTCCCCTCGACCGCATGGACGATCCGGTCCACACCTTCTCCGGCGGTATGCGCCAGCGCGTGCAGATCGCCAAGGCCCTCGCCACCGACCCGCGGGTGCTGCTGCTCGACGAGCCCACCACCGGTCTCGACGCCTCCGTCGCCGCGGGTGTGCTCGACCTGCTGCGCAACCTGCTCGCCGAACGCGACACCGCAGCCGTGGTGGTCAGCCACGACTTCGCGGTCATCGAAGCGCTCACCGACCGCACGCTGGTGATGAACGTGGGACGCGCCGTCGAAACCGGCCTCACCGACCAGCTGTTCCAGGACCCACACCACCCCTACACCCAGCGGCTCGTCGCCGCCGCCCGGAGATGACCATGCAGACCACACCTGTTCTGACCGTGCGCGACCTGCGAAAGTCGTTCACCCTCCACACCATCGACGGACGGAAGGTGACGTCGCTGCACGGCGTCGACCTCGACGTGGCCGCCGGCGAGCACGTGGCGCTCGCCGGGCCGTCCGGTGCAGGAAAGTCCAGCTTCCTGCGCTGCGTGCACCGCAGCTACCTGCCCGACTCCGGATCCGTCGTGCTGCACACCGACGACGGCCCGGTCGAACTCACCGACCTGCCCGACCGGGAGATGGCCCGCCTCCGCGGCCGCGAACTCGGTTACGTCTCCCAGTTCCTGTCGGCGCCGCCGCGCACCGCACCGCTCGAGGTGGTGGCATCCGCCGCTCGTCGCCGCGGGATGAGCCGCACCGAGGCCCGCGACGCCGCCGCGGAGTCGCTGAAGCGCCTGGCCCTCGACGAGGCACTGTGGGACGTCGACTGCAGCGTCCTGTCGGGCGGTGAACGTCAGCGTGTGAACATCGCCGCGGGCACCGTGCACCCGCCGCGCCTGCTGCTGCTCGATGAACCGGTCTCGGCGCTCGACCCCGTCAACCGGGAGCGCGCCCTGGAGCTGATCGCCTCGCTGTCCGCCTCCGGCGTCGCCGTTCTCGCGGTCTTCCACGACATCGACGCCATGCACCGCCTCGCCACCCGTGTCGTCCGGTTCGCGGACGGTGACATCGCCGAAATCGGTCCCCCCGCCGACGTATTGGGAGCACACGCAGCATGACCGGAATCGAACTCGCCCCCGAGACCACCGACGCGCTGCCCTGGACGTTGCAGCGCGCACCGCAGAACTACGTGATCGGGCACGTGCGGGCCGTGCTGCCCGACCGGGTCCTCGACGACGCCCGCATCGTGGTGCGCGACGGTCGTATCGCCGAGGTCGGCCCGTCGGTGCCCGGTGTCCGCGCCGACGTCGACGGCGGGGGACTGCTGTGCCTGCCCGGGCTCGTCGACGTGCACTCCGACGGCCTCGAGAAGGAACGGATGCCGCGACCCGGCGTCGAACTGCCCTGGTCGTTCGCGCTCATGTCGTTCGAGGGCAAGGTTCGCGCCGCCGGCGTGACCACGGTCTTCCACGGCGCGTCGTTCTCCGACCGGGCCACCGCGACGTCGGGCCGCAGCGTGCACGTCGCGCAACGCATGTGCGAGTCCATCGAGCAGTGGTCGCTGCGCGAGACCGACTGCGGGCTCGTCGACCACCGGGTACTGCACCGCCTGGACGTCCGGTCGGAGGCCGGGTTCGAGGCCATGCGTGCCGAATTCGAGCGGCTCGTCGCCACCGGTGCGGTCACCACCGAAACGCCCGCGGTGATCTCGCACGAGGACCACACCCCCGGCATCGGGCAGTACGCGGACCGCGCCTACTACGAGAATCACATCGCAGGTGTTCGCGGCATCTCCGCGGAGGCCGCCCGCGCCTACGTCGACGAACTGGCAGCCGAACGCGAAGCCAACGCCGGCATCCGCGACACGACGATGGGCTGGCTCGCCGAGCAGTCCCGTACCGGGCTCGTCCGCATCTTCGGGCACGACCCCGAGTCGGCCGTGGAGATCGCCGACCTCGCTGCGCGCGGCGGCAACGTCGCCGAGTTCCCCACGACGGTGGAGGCGGCACGAGAGGCGCGGGATCGCGGGATGTCGGTGGTCATGGGCGGACCGAACGTGCTGCGCGGGAAGTCGCATTCCGGCAACGTGTCCGCCGGTGAGCTGGCCGACCTGGGACTGGTGACCGCGCTGGCGTCGGATTACCTTCCGTCGTCGCTGCTGGGTGCAGCGTTCGTCCTCGCCGAGCGGGGGATGGGCCTTCCGGCCGCCGTCGCGCTGGTCACCAGTGGCCCTGCCACGGCCGTGGGGCTCGCCGACCGAGGGGCTCTCGACGCAGGTCAGCGCGCTGATCTGGTGCTCGTCGCCGTCGAGCACGGGCATCCCGTCACCCGCGCCGTGCTGCGCGCGGTGTGATCCGAATTACCGCACAAGGCGTACGGATCGTCGCTCGGGCGAGATGAACGGTTCATCTCCAGTTCGATACCCGGATACACCATGCAGACAGTCTGAACGCGACGCCCCGACAAGGAGTTCTTCCCATGCGTATTCGTTCATCACGTTCCCTGACGGCTGCCGCCGTGGCCGCCGCCGCGGCGCTCGCCCTCTCCGCCTGCGGGTCGAGCGCCGACGAGGACAACTCCGCCGGCGGCACGTCCGTCGGTGACGGCGCCCCCGACACCCTGGTGATCGCCGCCATCCCCAGCGAGGAGAGCTCCAGTCTCCAGCAGCAGTTCGCGCTGGTGCAGAAGGTCATCGAGGACGAGACCGGCCTGAAGACCGAATTCCAGAATGCCACCGACTACGCCGCTGTCATCGAGGCGCAGCGCGCAGGAAAGGTGCACATCGGCCACTACGGCCCGTTCTCCTACGTCACGGCACGGGACAGCGGTGTGCCCGTGCAGCCTCTCGCGAGCTTCGCCGATGCCCCCGACGAGAAGCCCGGCTACCAGTCGTACGCGATCGTGCCTGCCGGTTCCGACATCCGCTCGCTCGAAGACTTCCGTGGCAAGACGGTGTGCTTCGTCGACCCCACCTCCACATCCGGCTACCTGTATCCCTCGGCCGGTCTCATCGAGGCCGGAATCGACCCGGAGAACGACGTCACCCCGGTCTTCGCCGGCGGTCACGACGCGTCGGCGCTCGCCGTGAAGAGCGGCCAGTGCGACGCGGGCTTCGCGTTCGACACGATGGTCACCGAGACCCTCGTGAAGAAGGGCGATCTCGCCGAAGGTGACCTCGACGTCGTCTGGGAATCCGAGACCATCGCGTCCAGCCCGACCGCGGTGCTGAGCACTCTGCCGCAGGACCTCGTCGACCAGCTCAGCGACATCTTCCAGAACAAGCTCAACCGTCCGGCGCTCGTCGAGGCCGGCTACTGCAGCACCGCGGAGGAGTGCGAACTGCCGGAGAGCGCCGAGTACGGATACATCCCGGTGACCGACGACGTCTACGACGGCGTCCGCAAAGTCTGCGAGATCACCCAGTCGCCGTCCTGCGCGAGCTGACCCCACGAACCCCGACCCTCTTGGAGCCCGACATGACCGACTCCGATCATTCGCGCCTCGGCGCATCCATCGACAAGATCCTCCGGCCCACCATCTCGCTCAGCGGCGTCACGAAGCAGTTCGGTCCCGATCTGCGGGCGCTCGACGACGTGTCGCTCGAGGTGTACCCGGGTGAAGTTGTCGCGCTCCTGGGCCTGTCGGGCTCCGGAAAATCCACCCTGCTGCGTCTGCTCGACGGCCTGCACCTGCCCACCTCGGGCACGGTGCAGGTTCTCGGCCAGGACGTCGGCACCGCCCGCGGACGAGAACTTCGGGCGTTGCGCCGCAAGGTCGGTTTCGTCTTCCAGCAGTTCCATCTCGTCGGGAACATGACGGTGCTCGAGAACGTGTGCACCGGCGCCCTCGGGTCGCTGCGCGGCCCGCGCTTCGGGCTGATGAGCTATCCGAAGTCGGTGCGGCTCGCCGCGATGGAACAACTCGACCGTGTGGGCCTCGCCGACCGTCCGTTCCAGCGCGCCGACACCCTCTCCGGGGGCCAGCAGCAGCGAGTCGCCGTGGCCCGCGCACTCATCCAGAAGCCGCGCATCCTGCTCGCCGACGAACCGGTCGCCTCCCTCGATCCGGAATCCTCGGCTCAGGTGATGGCCTTGATCTCCCGCATCGCGTCGGAGGATTCGCTGACCGTGGTGTGCAGTCTGCACCAGGTCGACCTCGCGTTGTCGTGGGGACATCGACTCGTCGGATTGCGCGGCGGCTCACTGGTTCTCGACAAGCCGGTCTCGCAGATCGACAAGAACGAGACGATGTCGATCTACTCGGCCGTCGAACCGGTCTCCGTCGGACAGCCGGTGTAGCGCCTCCATGACTCTTCTGACCAACCCACCGCGCTCGACGCTGCCACGCCCGACGTGGCAGACGGTGAGCGTGAACGTCATCCTGTTCGGCCTGTTCGCCGCGTCCCTGTGGGCGGTGGCGGACCTGAAGATCAATGTGGCCACGATCATCGACAGTGCCGACAATGCGGTGAGTTTCGTCGGGCGCATCTTCCCGCTCGACTTCCCGCCGATCGGCGAACTCGTCACGATGACGGCACAGACCCTCGGCATCGTGCTCCTCGCGACGGTGCTGTCGGTGATACTCAGCATGTTCGTGGCCCTCGCTGCGGCCCACAACACCACCCCCGGCACGGCGCTGCGCTGGGGTGCCCGTGCGATCATCGTCGTCACCCGCACCATTCCCGAACTCGTGCTGGCGATCCTGTTCCTGCGGTTGTTCGGACTCGGAGCGGTCGCCGGCATTCTCGCGCTCGGCCTGCACTCGATCGGCATGGTCGGCAAGCTCTATGCGGATGCGATCGAGGACACCGACCCCGGACCCCGCGATGCACTGCGTGCGGCCGGTGCGTCATGGTGGCAGCAGATCGTGGGCGGAGTGTTCCCGCAGGCCATGCCGGCCTTCGTCGCCACCGCCCTGCACCGTTTCGACATCAACCTGCGCGCGTCGGTCATCCTCGGATACGTCGGCGTCAGCGGCATCGGCCTCGAACTGTCGGGTGCGTTGCGCACCATGAACTATCAGCGCGGCATGGCGCTGGCGCTGTTCGTCGTCGCACTGTGCATCGTCGTCGAACTCATCTCCGGAGCGCTGCGGAAGATGGTGCTCGGCGATCAGGCACCGGCACACCGCACCATCTGGACGCGGATGCGCGAGAAGGTCGCCACCGCGCAGAACGGCTGGCTCGACCGCGGCGCCGCAGCCACTTCCGAGGCCCGGGCACGCACGGCCGCCGCCCGCACCGCCGACGGAAACTACCGGGTCAGCCCGCCGTGGACCGGCGAACGTATCCGCCGCACGATCTACGTGGTGCTCTTCGCACTCGCGCTCGTGTTCGCGACGTGGGGTGCGCAGATCGACCTGTCGCGCATGGCCGACGGTTTCGGCTCCATGTTCAACACCCTGTCGCTGTTCTTCCCGCCCGGTACCGGCGGCATCGGGTCGGAACTGTGGGAGCAGCTGCTCGTCACCGTCCAGATCGCTCTGGCCGCAACGTTCATCGGTCTGGTGGTCGCGGTCCCCGTCGGCCTGCTCGCCGCCCGCAACGTCGCACCGACGCCGGGCATCGCCAAAGGCTTCCGTATCTTCATCGTCGCGGTCCGCGGCATCCCCGACCTGATCTTCGCGATCATCGTCATCGTCGTCACCGGTCTCGGTGCCACCGCCGGCGCGATCGCCTTGTCCGTCGGTGCCATCGGACTGCTGTCCAAACTGATCGCCGACTCGGTGGAGGAAACCGACGTGCGCGTTCAGCAGGCGGTACTGGCCGGTGGCGCCACCCGGATGCAGGTGCTCATCGGTGCGACCGTCCGCCAGTCGGGCCCCGCGATCGTCGCACACATCTTCTATCAGCTCGACAGCAACATCCGCGCCGCAACGCTTCTCGGCGTCGTCGGCGCGGGCGGTATCGGCTTCTATCTCATGAATGCCGCGCGGGTGATGCAGTTCGACGTCGTGACCATGGTCGTCGTGATGATCTTCGTGGTTGTCATGGCGGTCGAAGGGCTCGCGATATGGGTGCGCCGCGCCATTTCGTAACCACCACAACTACGACCCGGAGTTTCACGTGACCATTATCGAAGCGGCCCGGACCGCTGCCACCGGCATCCTCACCGCCACCGCCGACGCCGCAACCGCTGCCTACCGCGACGCGGTGCGTACCTACTCGCGGGAGAAGCTTCGTTCGGTGGCCATGGTGGGTGCCGACGGCACCGACACCATGTTCGTCGACGTGCTGGTGGAGGACGCGATCATCGGTGCCGCCACCGCTGCGGGCGCGAACATCCTGTCGGAGGAGCGCGGCTTCGTCGACGTGGGTTCGGCGATCACGCTGGTCGTCGACCCCGTGGACGGATCCGCGAATGCCGCAGCGGGCATCCCGCTGGCCTGCTTCAGTGCAGCGGTCGTCGTCGACGGGGAGTTCACCGAGGCGATGACGTCGTGGCTGCACACCGACGAACGATGGTGGGCGTCGCGCACGGCATCGGAGTACCGGACGAGCGGCTGCACGTCGCTCGACAGGGCGGCGGTGTCGATGCTGCGTCCGCACGAACGCAACCGCGACGCCTGGTGGCGGGTCGCATCGGCCGCGACCCGCATCCGCATCCTCAGCTGCAGCACCCTGGAATCGGTGTTCGTGGCGACGGGTGCGTCGGATGCCTTCGTCGACGCCGGCAGCGACACGCATCGCCTCATGGACATCGCCGCGGCCGTGGTTCTCGTCGAGGCGTCCGGTGGTGCGGTGATCGACGCCTACGATCGGCCCGTCGAGTTCGATACGGACCTGACGAAACGGTGGAGCGGGATCGTCGCGTCCACTCCCGACCTGGCGGAAGAGTTGCGGGCCGCCATTGCCGGGTGATCCCGGTCGGGATACCGGCGGCTACATGTGGCTGCAACCGTGGTCACCGAGCGGATCACTCAGGGGCGGGGACGCGCGAGACGGGCCTGTGTTGCGCGCGGCGCAGTGCGCGGCGCAGTTCGTCCCGGTCGTCGAATACCTGCACCATGTCCCCGGCGACCAGCCGTGGCTCGCATCCGCGCCCGGCCACGACGACGACGTCTCCGGGGCCGGTGTGAGCGACGGCGATGTCGAACGCGCGACGTCGGTCGGCCTCGACGACGACGCGGGCACTGCGCGCTGCGAAGGCACCTTCGGCGACCGCATCCCTGAGCACCCGCGGGTCCTCCGAGAGGGGACTGTCGTCGGTCACGACCACCACGTCGGCGTAGGTCGCGGCGGTGTGCCCGAGCGGAAATCGCTTGCCGGGATCGCGTTCTCCGGTCGCGCTGATCACGAGGACCAGTCGCCGCTCGGGGGCGAGCGACCGGAGGAAGGGCAGCAGTTCGCGTTGCCCGGACGTGTTGTGCATGTAGTCCACGAGCGCGAGAACGCCTTCGCCGGTGTCGACGCGTTCGAGTCGGCCGGGCACACCCGCGAGGGTTTCCAGACCCGCCGCGGCCTGCAGGACGTCGCCGTCGACGGCGGCCACCGAGGTGAGCGCCGTCAGCGCATTGGCCACCTGGTGCGGCCCGAGCAGCGACAGTCGCACCGGCGCACTCCCGGCCGGTGTGTGCACGGTGAAGGTGGTGCCGTGGAGATCGCACCGGATCGTGTCCGCGTACACGTCGGCGCGGGGATCGCGGGTCGAATGCGTCCACAGCGGCACGTCGACGGAGGCAGCCAGACGTCGGCCGTACTCGTCGTCGATGTTCACCACGGCCGTCTGCGTGCGGTCGGCGGTGAACAGTGCCGCCTTGGCAGCGAAGTACTGCTCCATCGTGTGGTGGAAGTCGAGGTGGTCGCGCCCGAGATTGGTGAAGGCGACGGTACGGAAACGCACACCGTCGACGCGGCCCTGACTGATGCCGTGCGAGGACACCTCGAGCGTCACCGCCTGCACGCCCTGGTCACGGAACTCGGCAAGGGTGCGGTGCACCACCGAGGCCTCCGGGGTGGTGCGGGTTGCGGGCCGTGTGCCGGCGGGACCGCGCACCACGACCCCGCCTATCATGCCGGTCACCACGCCGGTGGCCGCGAGTGCGGTGTCGAGGAGATAGGTCGCGCTCGTCTTGCCGTTGGTGCCGGTGATGCCGTGGACCTGCAGGTCGTGGGAGGGATGCCCGAGAATCCACGACGCCAACGGGCCGACCACCTCGCGTGGTCGATCGACCACGAAGGTGGGCAGCAGGCGCGACGGTCGGTCGCTGAGCACCGCGACCGCGCCGTGGGTGGCGGCTTCGGCTTCGAACTCCAGGCCGTGGGCGTGGTGTCCCGGTAGCGCTACGTACAGATCGCCGGGCCGCACCGCGCGGGAATCATCGCTGATGCCGGTGATCACGCGGTCGTGTCCGCCCTGCGGTCCGGATCGCATGACATCGTGGAGGTGCTCGGCGACGTCGCGGACCTGGATCCGCCGGGTGGGACGGCAAGGATCGTCCGGGTCGGTGTGCACGGGGGCGGATACCCGGTCCGGGGCGGAATGATGCGCCGCCGGTGACCGGGGTCCACCGGCGTTTCCCTCGCCCGCAGCGTGCGTCGGTGTCACACGGTTACCCTCGAAGGATGACTGCGATTCCGGATTTCCCCGTCGGCACGAACACCACGATATCCGGTCTCGGCAGCTCCTTCGCCGACGAATTGAGCGGATTGTCGGTGCCGTGGCAGGGCGCCGAGGCCCCCGACCCGGAACTGCTCGCGCTCAACGAGGACCTCGCGGTGTCGCTGGGACTGGACGTGGCGGCGTTGCGCAGCGCCGACGGCGTCGCCGCCCTGGCCGGCGCAGAGGTACCGGCGGGCGCGAAGCCGGTCGCGATGGCCTATGCCGGACATCAGTTCGGCGGATACGCTCCGCTGCTCGGCGACGGTCGGGCGTTGTTGCTCGGTGAACTCGTCGACGCGGATGGTGGCCGCGTCGATCTGCATCTCAAGGGTTCGGGGCCCACTCCGTTCTCCCGGGGTGGGGACGGCTTCGCGGTCGTCGGGCCGATGCTGCGCGAGTATCTGGTGAGCGAGGCCATGCACGCGCTCGGCATTCCGACCACCCGTTCGTTGTCGGTGGTGGCGACCGGTCGGCCGGTCTACCGCGAGGGCGCCGAGCCCGGTGCGGTGCTGGCCCGTGTCGCGGCCAGTCATCTGCGGGTGGGGACCTTCGAGTTCGCTGCGCGGCAGGGTGAGGTCGTGCGCGCGCTGGCCGACCACGCGATCGCCCGGCACTATCCGGATCTGCTCGATCTACCGGAGACCGGTGAGAACAACCGCTACCTGGGCCTGTTCACCGCCGTGGTCGAGGCGCAGGCGTCGCTGGTGGCGCAGTGGATGCTCGTCGGTTTCGTGCACGGGGTGATGAACACCGACAACACCACCATCTCGGGGCAGACCATCGACTACGGTCCGTGCGCCTTCGTCGACGCCTTCGATCCGGCGGCGGTGTTCAGTTCCATCGACCACAGCGGGCGCTATGCGTTCGGCAACCAGCCCGCCGTCCTGAAATGGAATCTGGCGCGCTTCGCCGAAACCTTGCTCAGACTCGTCGATTCGACCCCGGACGCGGCGATCGCCGCGGTCACCGCCGTTCTGGACAGCTTCGACACCCGTTACGAGCGGCACTACCGGTCCGGTCTGGCCGCCAAACTCGGTCTCCCGGAAGACTCTCTCGACCAGACGCTGGTCGACGATCTGCTCACGCTGCTGGAAGAGCACCGCGCCGACTGGACGGCGACCTTCCGTGCCCTCGCCGACGAACTGCGCGGCAATCCGGCACCCCTCGACGGACTCGTGCCGCGTGAGCGCTCGGCATCGTGGCTCGAACGTTGGCACGCCGCAGCCGAGCGGGACGACCGGGCAGCGGGGGAGAGGGCGGGGGCGATGGACCGCGTCAACCCGCTGTACATCGCGCGCAACCATCAGGTCGACGCCGCGCTGAAGGCGGCGACCGGCGGCGACCTCGAGCCGTTCGCGAAACTGCTCGACGTCGTCACGCATCCCTTCGAGGCGCGTGCCGAGTGGACCGAATACGCCTCGCCCGCACCGCGTTCGTTCGCCGAGTCCTTCCGGACCTTCTGCGGCACCTGACCGTCCGATCCTGCGCACATCTCGTCGCGACACGCCGAACCGGCGCGACAAGATGTGCGCATTCGGCGTGCCCGACCGGCGTCCGCGCCGTCGGGTGCGATTGCTGCACCATTCTTACATAGATAACTACGTAATCCTATTGACACAACTGAGAAGCCAACTTACGCTCAGCCCACTCCAGTGTGAGGTGCATCACTCAGCCGGAACGTCCAACGCCCGTGTCAGGAAACGAGGGAGTGGCCCCGTGTCTCAGATGTTCGGTTCGACCCGCAGGGAATCCGTCAAGAGAATGCGTCTGGGGTTGCTCCTGGTGACCTCCGCGCTGGTGGTGGGAACGGCGTGCGGCAGCACGGACGACAGTGCGGACGCCGGTTCCGCCGAAGCGCCGAGCAGCGCGTTCCCGGACAACCCGGCGACCGGTACACCCGTGAGAATCGGGGTGATCAATCCCGAAGGCGGACCGGCGATCTCGATGCCCGACAACCGCCGCGCCGCCGAGGCCGCCGCCGAATACGCCAACGCCCATCTCGGCGGTATCGGGGGACGCCCGATCGAACTCGAGATCTGCGCCGCCAAGGAGGATCCCGCCTCCAACCAGGACTGCGCGAACCAGATGGTCGAGAAGGGGGTCGCGGCGGTCGTCGTGCCCTCTTCCGGCCACGGCGCCGCCATGGTCCCGATCATCACCGGCGCCGGCATCCCGTACATGACGCCGTCCGGCACCACCCCCGCGGAGCTGACCTCCCCGTCGGCCTACGCCCTCAACAGTGGTTTCCCGGGCTCGCTCGCCGCGATGGCGAACTACGCTGCGGAGCAGGGCTATCAGAAGGTCGCGGCCTTCGTCATCGACACCGGCGCGGTCATCGCCTCCACCCAGGCCCTCGGCGACAGCACCTTCGGCGCCGCCGGTGTGGAGCTGAAGATCGCCCCGGTGACACCCGGCACCCCCGACGCGACGCCGCAGGTCAGCGCCGGCCTGGCGGACGGCGTCGACGCGGTCGCGGTGATCGGCGACGCGACGATGTGCACCTCCGTGCTCCGCTCGATGATGACGCTCGGCGCCGACCAGGCGAAGATGATCATCCAGCCGTGCCTCGACCCCTCTGTGATCGACGCCGTCGGCGACTCCCTCGACGGCGCCACGGCCTTCCTCGGGGCCGACATCGACTCCGACGAACCCGAAGCCGTGCTCTACCGCTCGGTCATGGAACGCTACGCACCCGACGCCGACATCAACGGCTTCACGTTCACCGGCTACCAGGCCATGCTCGGCCTGATCCGCGCGGCCGAGAACCTCGAGGGCGAGCCGACCGCCGCCGCGATCGACGGTGCGATCAAGACCGCCGTGGACGTGCCCATGCCCGCCGCAGACGGCATCACCTTCACCTGCGACGGCACCGCGATGCCGGGCATGCCTGCCGTGTGCGCAAACCAGGGCATCATCGCGACGGTCGAAGGCGGGAAGGCCACCGACCCGAAGGTCGGACAGTGACGAGCCGGGCCGGTTCACCGGAAACGAGTGACTGATGTCCGATCACTTCGTCTTCCTCGCGCTCGGATTGGGCAACGGCGCCGTCTACGCGGCGCTCGGGCTCGCGCTGGTCATGACCTTCCGGAGCTCCGGGGTCGTGAACTTCGCGACCGGCGCGATCGCACTGTACGTGGCGTACACCTACGGGTTCCTGCGCAAGGGCGAGTTGCTCAATCCGATTCCGGGGATGCCGACCACCGTCGACCTCGGCGGTCCGTGGGGATTCGTGCCGGCACTGGCACTGTCCCTGCTGATCGCCGCGGTCCTCGGCGTGGTGCTCTACGGCCTGGTGTTCCGGTTGGTGCGGAACGCCCCGCCGGTCGCCAAGGCGGTCGTGTCCATCGGCGTGATGCTGGTCGTGCAGGCGCTGCTCGCGCTGCGGGTCGGCACCACCCCCGTCTCGGTCAAGCCGATCCTGCCCAACGGTGCGCTCACCGTCGCCGGCATGCGGATCCCACAGGACCGGTTGTGGTTCGCGGTCCTCATGATCGCGATGACAGTCGTACTCGTGTGCCTGTTCCGGTACACCCGGTTCGGACTCGCGACCCGCGCGGCCGCCGAATCCGAGAAGGGCGCACTCGTCACGGGTCTGTCCCCCGATCGGATCGCGCTCGGCAACTGGGCGCTGAGCACCGTGGTCGCCGGCATCGGCGGCATCCTCATCGCACCCATCGTCCCGCTCGTCCCGGTGTCCTACTCGCTGTTCGTGATTCCGGCACTCGCGGCGGCGTTGGTCGGGAACTTCACCGCGATGGGCGTGACCGTCGCAGCCGGGTTCGCGATCGGCATGCTGCAATCCGAGATGACCCACCTGCAGGCGACCGTCGACTGGTTCCCTCGATCGGGGATGGCGGAACTCGTTCCGCTCGTGCTGATCCTGGCGTTCCTGGTGGTGCGCGGTAAGCCGTTGCCCACCCGCGGGGCGATCGTCAAGTCGTCGCTCGGTCGGGCACCGCGGCCGCGACGGATCCTGCTACCGACACTGGTCGGGGTGGTCGTCGCGGTCCTGGCCCTGACCCTGACCTCCGGAAGTTACCGGGCCGCCGTGATCGTCAGCCTCGTCCTCGCGATCATCGGCCTGTCGCAGGTCGTCGTGACCGGTTTCGCAGGCCAGATCTCACTGGCGCAGCTGCCCCTGGCCGGTGTCGGCGCGTTCACCCTCAGCCGCCTGACCACGGACTGGGGTATCCCGTTCCCGATCGCACCGATCATCGGGGCGCTGGCCGCGACGGTCATCGGCGTGGTCGTGGGACTGCCCGCGCTGCGGATCCGCGGATTGCCCGTCACCGTGGTCACTCTCGCGCTGGCGGTCTTCCTCGAGTTCGTGTGGTTCCGTAACACCGATCTCAACGGCGGGATGCAGGGCGCCCAGGTCGAACCACCGACGCTCTTCGGCATCGACTTGTCCATCGGGTCCGGTGCGGGTTATCCGCGGGTGGCCTTCGGATTCCTCTGCCTGGTGGTGCTCGTGATCGTCGCGGTGGCCGTGGCGAAGCTGCGGACCGGGAGGCTGGGGGCGGCGATGCTGGCGGTGCGCGCCGACGAGCGTGCCGCGGCGGCCTCGGGCATCGACGTGTCGCGCACCAAGCTGCTGGCCTTCGCCATCGGGGCGTTCATCGCGGGTCTGGGCGGGTCGCTGATGGCCTATCAACAGACCGTCGTGACCGCGGAGTCGTACACGACGATCGGTGGTATCGCGTTGTTCGCGATGATCTACATCGCCGGGGTCACTCTGGTCAGCGGCGGCATCCTCTCCGGTGTCCTCGGTGCCGGCGGACTGATGTTCATCCTGCTCGACCGGCTGCTCGGTTTCGCCGACTACTACGCGATCATCGGCGGGGTCCTGCTCACCGTCACCGTGATCAGCTACCCCGAAGGCATCGCCGGGCACTTCGCCGAGCGGATCGCGCGGCTGCAGGCAGCCCTTCGCGCGCGGTCGGGACGCCCGGAGAAGACCGACGTCGCCGTCCCGATCGACACGCAGGCCGAGCTGTCGACGATGCTGTCCGGCGGACCGGAAGGCGCGGTGGTGCTCACCGCGGACGGCCTGACCGTCACCCACGGTGCCGTCACGGCGCTGGCGGACTTCTCGATCGAGGTCCGTTCGGGCGAGATCGTCGGGCTCATCGGACCCAACGGTGCCGGCAAGACGACCTGCATCGACGCACTGAGCGGTTTCGCGGACGCCGCGGGATCGGTGACCCTCGAGGGCCGGCGGATCGACGGTCTCGTCCCGCACCGGCGGAGCCGTCTCGGGCTCGGCCGCACCTTCCAGGACATGTCGCTCTACGAGGACCTGTCGGTGCGCGAGAACGTGGCAGTCGGCACGTTCACGGCAGGTCCGCGAGCCGGTAAGACGGGTGGCCCGTGGATCGACACGCTCTTCCGGATCCTCGACCTGGAATCGTGCGCCGACGATCCGGTCGCCGAACTGTCGCAGGGCCGAAAGCAATTGGTGTCGGTCGCGCGCGCACTGGCGGGTCGTCCCCGGATGCTGTTGCTCGACGAACCGGCAGCAGGGCTGGCGAGCTCCGAAAGCCGTTGGCTCGGGGAGAAACTGCGCGCGGTGCGCGATGCCGGGGTCACCGTGCTCATCGTCGACCACGACATGGATCTGGTGCTCGAGCTGTGCGACCGCATCGTGGTGCTCGACCTCGGACGCATCATCGCCGACGGCACACCCGACGAGATCCGTGGCAACCCGGCAGTCGTCGCGGCCTACCTCGGTGCGACCCGGGAGGGGGCAGGCGAGCTCATGACAGCGAGCGACGGCGAACTCATGGCGACAGCGAAAGCGGAGGCGGGCTCGTGACGACGAAGTTCAGTGCCACCGGACTGTTCGCAGGCTACGGCCGCGGACGGCCGTGTGTGCGGGATGTGGACATCGAACTGTGGTCCGGGCAGGTGCTGGCATTGCTCGGCCCGAACGGGGCGGGCAAGACCACGCTGCTGCTGACCCTGGCGGGATTGCTCACCCCGCTCGGTGGGTCGATGGAACTCGACGGCCAACCCGTCGCGGCGGGCAACGCACGCGCGGCGTCGAAGGCCGGCATCGTGCTCGTCCCCGACGATCGCTCACTGTTCAAGTCCCTCACGGTCGTCGAGAACCTGCGCCTCGCCCGCCACAAGGACGGCCCGACGATCGACGAGGTGATCGAGTACTTCCCGGCACTCGGGGAACGCCGCTCGATCGCGGCGGGCATGCTCTCCGGCGGCGAACAGCAGATGCTCGCGCTCGGACGGGCTTTCGTCCAGGCACCGAAGGTGCTGCTCGTCGACGAACTGAGCATGGGTCTCGCGCCCGTGGTTGTCGACTCGTTGCTGCCCGTCGTCCGCAGTTTCGCCGATGAGAGGAACGCCGCGGTCGTGCTCGTCGAGCAGCACGTGCACATGGCGCTGTCGGTTGCCGACCACGCGATGGTGCTGCGGCACGGCGAGGTGACGACGAGCGGCCCCGCCGCCGAACTCGCGGCCTCCCCGCATCTGCTCGAGCAGGCATATCTGGGGGAATCGGCCGGAGCGGATTCGGTCGTCTTCTGATGGCACCGACCGTCGACGAGAACGGTGTGGTGTGCGGAACTCCTCGAAGAATCGCACGCCACACCGCCTCCAGGGTCGTCAGACGGAGGCGAGGACCTCGTCGAACAGGTCGGCGTAGCGCTCCTGCGCCGCGCGCCGACGGGTCGGCACGTGCTCGGACGGGATGCGGTCTGCGGGGGCCTCGTAGCCGCGAAGGATCAGCTTGGCGACGGTGTCGCGGTGTACCTCGTCGGGGCCGTCGTACAACCGTGCGGCGCGGGCCGCGCGGTACATGAAGTCCAGCGGCAGGTCGGAGCTGTAACCGAGAGAGCCGTGTGTCTGTATCGACCGATCGATGATGTCGTGCAGGATTTTCGCACCGTAGTACTTGATCATGGCGATCTCCTTGCGCGCCTCCTTCGTGCCCTTCGTGTCGATCACCCAGGCGGCCTGTAGGGTCATCAGGCGCAGGGCCTGCATCTCGGCGGCAGAGTCGGCGATCCAGTTGCGCACCGTCTGCTTCTCGCCCAGGACACTGCCATGGGCGAAACGGTAGGTGGCGCGCTCGCACATCATGTCGAAAGCGCGGTTGGCCTGCCCGATCCAGCGCATGCAGTGGTGGATCCGGCCGGGGCCGAGACGTTTCTGGGAGATGAGGAAGCCGTCGCCGGCATTGCCGAGCAGGGCGTCGTCACCGACGCGCACACCGCGCAGGACGACCTCGCAATGCGAACCGTAAGTGTTGTCCCGGGGTGAGGGATTCTCCATCGACGCGATGTCACGCACCACCTCGAGGCCGGGAGCGTCGATCGGGACGATGAACTGCGATGCCCGGCGGTGTCGTTCCGCGTCCGGATCGGTGACGGCGACGACGATGACGAAATCGGCGGTCGAGGCGTTGCTGATGAACCACTTGTGCCCGTCGAGCACCCACTCGTTGCCGTCGCGCACGGCGGTGGTCTGCAGGTTCGTCGGGTCGGCGCCGGCGTTGTCGGGCTCGGTCAGGGCGAAGGCGGAATACTTCTCACCGGCGAGCAACGGGTCGAGCCAGCGGCGCTTCTGCTCGTCGGTGCCCACCGCGGCCAGGATCTCGGCGTTGCCGGAATCCGGTGCCTGGCAACCGAACACGAGAGGGCCGAGCGGGGAGGAGCCGAGGATCTCGTGCATCAGGCCGAGTTTGACCTGACCATAGCCCTGGCCACCGAGTTCGGGATCGAGATGAGCGGCCCACAGTTGCTGGGACTTGACCTCCTGCTGCAGCGGCGCGATGGCTTTCAACAGCTGCGGCCAGGTGAGTTCGAGCGTTTCCAGCGGACGGATCTCGTCGCGCACGAAGGTGGTCATCCAGTCCAGCTTCTGCTGAAATTCGTGCTCGGTGGAGAAATCCCATGCCATCTTTCGTACCTCCGGTCGGTGGGTGAAGCGTCAGTCGAGGAACCGCAGAGTGCGGTCGAACAGTCGAAGGGCGTAGCGGTGCAGGCGATCACCGACCTCGGTGGATGCCTGCCCGGAACAGGCGCGCGCGTAGGTGCCTTCGAGGATGATGCCGAGTTTGAAGCCGGCCAGCGCCGTGTACCAGTCGATTGCGCTCAGATCGCGCTCGGTGTTCGCCGCGTACCGGTCGATCAGTTCGGTGCGGGACGGGAGACCACCTGCCGCGGCGAGACGGCTCTCGAGCAGGTCGGATCCGCCGTCCGTGTCCGGCCACATGGCGAGCATCCAGCCGAGGTCGAGGAGGGGATCCCCGATGGTCGCCATCTCCCAGTCGACGATGGCGGTGAGCACCGGATCGATGCGATCGAACATCACGTTGGAGACGTGATAGTCGCCGTGCAGGATTCCCGGTGTCCAGGTCCGGGGTTTGTGGTCGTCGAGCCAGGACGCGATCCGGTCGACACCGGGCAACAGCACTGTCGGGTAGCCCGGCAGCAGCGTGTAGGACTCGAGTTCGCTGCTCCAGCGAGCGACTTGGCGGTCGAGGAAACCGTCGGGACGACCGAAGTCGCTGAGCCCGATCTGCACGGGGTCGACACGACCGAGTTCTGTGAGCGCGTCCACCATGGCCAGTCCCATCCGGTGGCGGGCGCCGCGATCGGCGGCGTGGCCGGGGGCAAGTGACTCGGCGGCGTTGTAGCCGTCCACAGCGTGCATCAGGTAGAAGGCTGCGCCGAGAATGTCGGTGTTCTCGCTGCCGGCGACGAAGGTGGGATGCGGCACGGTGGTGCCGGCGAGTGCGCGGAGCAGCGTCATCTCTCTCGCCATCATCCGATTCGAATGTGGCCGAAGGTGTTTCGGTCCCCTTCGGAGGACGTAGTGGACGCCGGAACGTTCGAAGCCGAGCATGACGTTCTGCGTTCCACCCCCGATAGGCGAGGCGGCGGTCAGATCACCGGACCCGAGGCCCTGCGCGTCCATCCAGTCCCGCACGGCGGTGAGGTCGACCCCGAGGAGGTCGCTGTGTGTGGTGTCGGTCGGCATGAATAGAACGTATCGACCGGATCCGTCGGTGGCACCGTACCTCGTCGACCCTCGTTGTGGATTCCTACAATGGCATCCGGTCAGGGATCTGCGCTGGTCAGCGGGCCGCGAAGTCGAGGATCTGGAAGGCCAGGCGCGCAGCGAGCAGTACGTCCAGACTCGTCGGGTCCAGGCCGGTGAGTTCCTTGATCTTGCCCATGCGGTACCGGACCGTGTTCTCGTGGACCTCGAGCGCCAGCGCGGCGCCCTGCACCCTTCCCTCCGCGGCGACGAACGCCCGCCACGTCTCGAGCAGCACACCGTCGTCGGCACCGCGCACGGCGTGGACGTACTCGTGGGCGAAGCGCACTGCGTCCTTGACGCGTCCGGAACTGACGACGACGCGGAAGAGCCCGAGTTCGGTGACGTCGAGGACACCGTCGGACCAGTCGAACGATCGCGCGATGTCGGCAACCTCTTTCATCTCGCGGGCCGCCTGCGGGAAGCCGGTGATCTCGCGGCACACGCCGGAGATGACCGTGGCGCCGGTGGCGAGCTCGGGTTGCAGTGACTCCCGCACCCGCCCGACCCGGTCGCGGAGGGTCTGCATCTCCTCCGCCGACCCGCCGTCGGGGAGCGGGACGAGCACGATCACGTGGCCGGGCAGTTTCACCGCGGCGGGTTCGTCGATGCCGAAGACCTCCCGGAACCGGCGGGTGACGAGCCGTTGCGCCGCGGAGGCGGTGGTACGCGGGTCAGCGGACAGCTCGAAACGTACCAGCACGTGCGGGTGGGTGAGGTCGATGCCGAACTGGGGGCCCCGGCGCAGCAGATGCTCCTTGTCGCGGGTGTTGCGCAGCAGGTCGGACAGATAGTCGTCTCGCGCTTGACCCTGGGTTTCGATCTGGCGTCGTTCGGACAGGATCTGCAGTGACAGCACCGTCGCGCCGTGCTCGGCCAGATGGCTGTCCACCGTCTCGAGGGAACGCCCGACCTCGACGATGCCGAGATAGCCGTTCGGCCGCCCTTCGATGATCAGCCGGCACATCAGGTGCCGTCGTCCGAGTCCCACCGACAGAGTCGGTGGGACGATCGCGGAGGGACGTTCCGGGCTGAGACCCGCCAGTTCCGCCTCGACCGACGGCATCCTCCGCACCTGCTGGGAGATAACGGGCGGGCGGTCGAGACCGAGCGTTGCAGGAGACGCCCAGGCCAGGACCCGGAAGTCCTCGTCGTAGAGCACTACGGGTTTGGCGGACAAGCTCGACAGCAGCGTCACCACGCTGTGGATGTCGGCGCCTTCGAGGACGGCGTTGGTGAGTTTGCGGTGCACGTCCGCGAGATAGGCAAGCGTGTTGCGGCTGCGGGCGATCTCCGAGGCCTGGCTGCGCAGCCGGACGTTGAGCATCGCCTGACTGATGAACAGCGCACTGAGCTGCGCGAACATCTCCGCGATCTCGACGTCCTCTTGGGTGTAGACGTGATCGCGGTCCTTGTCGTCGACGAAGAGCAGGCCGATGACCTCGCCGTCGAACACCAGCGGCACACCCAGCATCGCCCGCACCCGCCAGTGCTCCATGGTGCGGCGGTGCGGGCGCGGATCGTTGGCGACGTCGTCGATGAGGACAGGGCGCGCGGTCTCGATGACTTCCCGGCTGAACCGGTCGCCCGCGATACCGGACTCCTGGCGTTTGACGGCCTCGGTGATGTCACCCTGGTCGGAACAGTGGCCGGCGGCGCCTCGGAACCGGCCGTCCGGACGTTTGAGGTAGAGCGATGACCGGGAGACTCCGATGACGCTGCACAGCTTCACACACACCGAGCGCAGGAGGTGTTCGAGGTCGGCGTCCCCGATGGCCTCCCCGGTTATCTCGGCGAAGGCGGTGATGACGTCGCGTTCTCGCGGCGGGTCGGCGGAGGCGGGTGGCACAGTGCCGACGGCGTCGGGCCGCGTGGTGCTCTCGGTGCCCGCGCTCGGCAGCAGTGTCATATCGTTCCCTCTCCTCCCAGGATGTGGCGGCCGTTACTCCACATCGTTGAATTGTGGAATATCACAATCTACCGGATCCCGTCACGTGGCCATCGCGTCGGGCAGGCCGTGATCGAGTACGTGGCCCATGCGGTCCCGCTTCGTCCGCAGATACCGCACGTTGTGGGCGGTCGCGACGGTGGGAAGTGCGACCCGACCGACGATGTCAATCGAATAACCTTCGAGTCCACCGAGTTTCGCTGGGTTGTTCGTAATCAGACGCATCCGGCGAACCCCGAGGTCGGCGAGGATGCGGGCGCCGACGCCGTAGCTTCGTGAATCGTCGGGCAGGCCGAGCGCGCGGTTGGCGTCCACGGTGTCGAGACCTTGTTCCTGCAGTGAGTACGCACGGATCTTGTGGGCGAGACCGATACCGCGACCCTCGTGGCCGCGAAGGTACACGAGCACCCCGCATCCTTCGCGAGCGATCTCGGCGAGGGCCTGTTCGAGTTGAGCGCCGCAGTCGCAGCGCAACGAACCGAGGATGTCGCCGGTGAGACACTCGCTGTGCACGCGGACCAGCACGCCTTCGTGGCTGCGTCCGGCAGCGGTGACATCACCCATCACCAACGCCAGGTGTTCGGTGCCGTCGAGAACCGACCGGAACGCCACCGCCCGGAACTGCCCGAACTCGGTGGGCATCGTCGCTTCGGCGACCAGTTCGACGAAAGGTTCGGTCGCGGCGCGATACCGCACCAGATCCGCGATGTGCAGCATCGGTAGATCGTGGACGCGCGCGAACTCGACGAGGTCGTCTCCCCGGCGCATCGAACCGTCCTCGGCGACGATCTCGCCGATCACGCCGACATCACCGGCGCCGGCGAGACGCAGCAGATCGACGGTCGCCTCGGTGTGTCCGGCCCGGGCGAGGACCCCACCCTCGCGGGCGCGCAGCGGGAAGATGTGACCCGGTCGGCGCAGGTCCGGGGACTCGGTGGTGTCGGCGGCGAGCGCCCGCACGGTCGCCGCTCGGTCCTCGGCGCTGACCCCGGTACCGGTCGAGACGTGATCGACGGTGATGGTGAACGCCGTGCCGTGCGCATCGGTGTTGCGTTCGACCATCGGAGGCAGCTCGAGCACATCGGCACGATGGGCCGTCATGGGCGCGCACACGATGCCGGTGGTGTGGCGGACGACGAATGCCATCTGTTCGGCGGTCATCGTGGCCGCCGCGGCGACCAGATCGCCTTCGTTCTCACGCTCGTCGTCGTCCACGACGACGACCATGCCGCCGGCGGCGAGGGTCTCGACGGCGAGCTCGACCTGCTGTGCGGGTGTGTGAGGCATGGCGACTACTCCTGTCCTGCGCTGTGTGTTCCGAAGGCGCGCCGGTGGTAGGTGAGCGGCGGGTTGTCCGTACAGTCGGCGTCCTCGACGTGTCCGAGGACCACTACGTGGTCACCGCCGTCGACGAGATCCGCCACGGTGCAGGCCACCCAGCCGGGGACGCCTTGGATTCGAGGCACGTCGGACGACAGCGACCAGTCGATGCCGGCGAACTTGTCGGTGCCCTTGCGGGCGAAGGCCAGGGCCAGGGCGTCCTGACCGTGACCGAGGATGTTGATGCCGAAGCGGCGCTGCTTGCGGACCACCGTCAACAGATCCGAGGCACGATCGAGTGCGACGAGCACCATCGGAGGAGCCATCGACAACGACGCGAAGGCACTGACGGTGGTGCCGTGCGGTCGATCACCGTCGAGTGCGGTCACCACCGTGACCGGGGTGCAGACGCCGGCCATCACGTCGCGGAACGCGGTGGTGAAGTCCTGGGTGGCAGGGGAGTTCATGTCGTCCTCCGAGGGGAATCGAACGGGCGGTGCCCGAGGGTTCGGGCACCGCCCGGGTCAGGGGTCAGGCGTTGGCCGGAACCGGTGCCTTCATCTTGTGCAGCTCGGGAACGACCTTTTCGCCGTACAGCTTCAGAGCTTTCTCGGCCTGCTCGATGGGAAGGCCACCGAATGCGAACGCGGCGTTGGCGAAGAAGTCGCCGATCTTCTCGTGCCGGGCCGCGTACTTCTCGACGATCTGCTCCGGCGTGCCGTAGACGTTCGCCTCCACGTAGGCGTCGGCGGCGGCCTCCATGCCGGCTTCGCGGATCATGTCCGCCCCCACCTGGTACGTCTCGTAGCCCTTCGTGTTCCGCCAGTGCTCACCGGCGAAGTCGTAGTGCTTGATAACCGAAAGGAAGTAGCGGGCGACGTGCTCGTAGGCGAGCCGGCGGGCCTCTTCGGCGTCCTCGTGGCAGATGACGAAGTCCTGGATGACGGGCGGCAGCGGTTCGGTGCCCCAGCGCTCCCGGTACAGGTCGCGCCAGCGATTGATCGTCTCGGCGTGCTTTTCGAACTCGAACTGCATGAAGGTCATCATGCGGACGCCGAGGTCGGCGATGACGGGCACAGAATCGGGCGACATCGCCGCACCGAACAGACGGTCGCGACCCCACTCGTATGTCGGGTTCGGGGCGGGCCGGATCTCCACACGTGACTGGGGGTAGAACTCGCCTTCCGGGTTGTCGACGACACCGGTGCGTAGGCCCTCGATGGTGATCTTCGCGCCTTCGATGAACCGTCCGCGGGCCTCGTCCATGGGGATCCCGAAGGCGTCGTACTCCATCTTCGCCAGGCCACGGCCCATGCCGTAGAGGGCGCGACCACCGGACATCATGTCGAGCATCGTCATCTTCTCGACGACGCGCACCGGGTTGTTCCACGGCAGGATCACGGCGCCGGTGCCGAGCTTGACCGTCGAGGTGCGCGCGGCGAGGTACGACATGATCTGCATGTTGTCCGGGCACATCGAGTAGTCGTCGAAGTGGTGCTCGGCGGACCAGACGGCGTCGAAGCCGTACTTCTCCGCGTCGACGCCCATGTCGAGCTCGCGAGTGAAGACTTCCTGGTCGCTGACGTTCTCGTGGTAGTTCTGGAAGACCAGCAGCATTCCGACGTCCATGGACGTATCTCCTTGTGTAGGTGAAAGAACGGGATGGGAATGGAGAGGTGTGGGTCAGGGTGCGAGGAAGACGGCCCGGGTGTGTTCGGTGTCGAGGAACTCCTTCACCGACCGGATCAGTCCGTCTCGGACTTCGAAGACGAAGTGGTAGAGGTTGTTGTAGACGCGGCCGTTGTTCATCTCCGAATACGACTCGGTCTCCACCGCGACGCGGTCGCCCTCGGCGGTCCATGCGAGCGGAGTCAGCGCGATCGCGCCGGTCTTCGTGTTCGCCGACAACCCCGAGAGCATCGCGCGGAATTCTTCCTTGGTCTTGGTGCCGGAGATGCCTTCGATGGTGCCGGCAACCCACCAGGTCGCGTCGGGGGAGAGATAGCCGAGGATCGCTTCGACGTTGCCGGTGGAGAAGACCTCCATGAATTCGGCGATGAGCTTCTTGTTGGCCGCTTCGAGGCTTCCGGCACTCGCGACGTTGTCCATCTGAGCTCCTTGAAGAGGGGAATTGGACGAATCCTGCAGCGGGGGAACGAGTTTCTGTGCTGCCAGGGTCGAGAGTAATCGGATTTCTGTGGTGTGGGTCACGCGAGTTCTCCGGTCGTTGTAGGTCGCTACAACGACCGGAACCTCAACTACGCGAGCTGAACGAGCTCATCAGCCCGCCATCGGTGGCCACAATGCTGCCCGTCATGTAGGGCGCATCCGCGACACCCACGACGACCTGCGCAATCTCCTCGGGCCGGCCGGTACGGCCCATGGGAATGGCAGCGACGACCTTCTCGCGGGCACGCCCTGTGAGCGCCGAGGTCATGTCGGTATCCACGAAACCCGGGATGACCAGATTCACCCGGATGTCGCGCGGAGCGAGTTCGACGGCCAGCACCTGGGTCAACCCGCTCAGCCCGGCCTTGGCCGCACCGTAGGCTACATCCCCGGGAAAACCCCGGAAACCCACCACCGCACCGACATTGATCAGTGCGGCGCCGGCGTCGAGTCGCGGCACCACCGTACGCGCGAGTTCGAACGCCCCTGTCAGGTTGGTCGCGATCACCTCGTCCCAGTGCTGCCGGGACAGATCGCCGATCCGTCCGCCGCGGTGCACGCCCGCGGCGTTGACCACGACGTCGAGCGAACCGAACCGGTCGAACACCTCGGCCACCCCACTGCCGACCGAGGCCGAATCGCCGATATCGGTATGGATTTCGACCACCCGATCGGGATGGGTCCACTGCTCGGTGGCCGGTTTGCGAGCGAACACCGCGACGCGGTCCCCGCGAGCGGTGGCAGCCTCGACGACGGCGCGGCCGATGCCGCGCGAACCACCGGTGACCAGCCAATTCTTCGAGTCGCTCATCGGTTCAGGAATCCCGTCAACTCGGCGAGGTAGCGGTCGCGCTCCTCGAGGAAGGGCGCGTGCCCGCTGGACGTGAATTCCACGACCTCGGCTCGCGGGTTGAGCGCAGGTACGGCTTCGGCCGCGGAGAACGGAACGAAGTTGTCGGCCCGGCCGTGCAGCAACAGGATGGGCACCTCGAGGGAGGCGATCTCCTTGCGCAGATCGATCGTGGCCAGATCCCGCAGCGAGTCGTCCCCGCGGGGGCCCATGGCCATGAACATGTCCCAGATCGAATCGAGCACGGCCTCGCCCGGATTCTCGGCGCACACCGCCGCAGCAACGCCGCGGAAGGTCTCGGCGCGGTTGGCGGCAGCCGACGCCAGGACGCCTTCGACATCGGCGACGCTGCCGCCGTGCGGCCAGGCGTCGGTGGCGGTGTAGCGGGGAGAGGCGCCACCGGTCAGGACCAGCGCAGACGCCCGTTCGCCGAGCTGGGCGACCGCCGCGGTGGCAACCGCCCCGCCGAGCGACCATCCGTTGATCACCGGCCGGTCGAGATCGAGATGATCGACCAGGCGCACGATGTCCGACGCCAGCGCCTCGATGGAGACGTCGTCGAAGTCCTTGTCCGAGCGTCCGCAGCAACGCAGGTCGACGGTTACGACCTCGTTGCCGTTGGCGCGCAGGGCCGGCAGGGTCGTGTCCCAGGCCCGAGTGGTGGCACCCCAGCCGTGGATCAGGACGATCGGCCGTCCGTCACCGCGGTGATGTTCGAAGTAGATGCTGCGGTCGTTCTCGACGGGCAGAAATCCCATGGTGTCCTCCTGTGCGAGTGGGGAAGTGGGGTAGGTATGGATTTCGGGTACGGATGTCGCAGTGTGCGAGTCGGATTCGCGCAGCGCGCGGGGGACGACGGGTTCGCGTCCGCGGAAATGCGGGATGACGTGTTCGGCGAACAGTTCCAGCGAGCGCATGACCTTTTCGTGTTCGAGTCCGCCGAAGCGCATCCAGCAGATGAGGTGCTGCAGACCGGTCTCGTCGTGCAGGGTCTCGATCTGGCGGATCAATCCGTCGGGCTCGCCGACGTAGACCACGCCGCCTTCGCGCAGGCCGTCGACGGTCATGCCCCCGGCCTCCTCGCTGGCGGTGACGAGCTGGGCGTAGCGTTCGTAGGTGGCCGGCACGTCCGGTCCCTGCGGCACCGCGGTGAGCGCAGCGTCGAAATACCAGGTCAGGGCGTCGTGTGCGTTCTCGACCGCCGCGTCCTCGGTGTCGGCGAGGTGAATCTGCCAGTTCATGGGGAAGTCGAGGTCGAGGATGTCGCGACCCAGATCGCGCAGCCGCCGTTTGGCGTCGACGACGAAGGTGTTGAGCTCGGGCATCGTCATGAGCGTGGGCGTGACGAGCATGTTGTAACCCTGGTCGGCAGCCAGATCCAGGGTTTCGGGACTGATGGACGCGATATAGATCGGCGGAGTGGGTTGCTGGACGGGCGCAGGCCGGCAGTCGATATCGACGAGGTCGAAGTGCTTACCGTGATGGGAGAACGGTGCTCCGACCGGCTTGCTCCACAGGCCTCGCACGATCTCCAGGGCTTCGACGAACCGCTCGCGGCTCTCGCTCTGCAGATGTCCCACGCCCATGTTGTGGAACTCCTGCGGCTGGTAACCACGACCGACCCCGAAGTCGAGGCGGCCGCCGGACAGGACGTCGACCATCGCGTAGTCCTCGGCGATGCGGACCGGCCAGTCGAAGGTCAGGTTGCTCACGGCGATACCGATGCGCATCCGCTCGGTGCGAGCTGCGATGGCCGCCGCCGCGACCTGTGGCGACGGCATCGAGCCGTAATCGGTTCCGTGATGCTCGGCCAGCCACACCTCGTCGAAACCGAGCTTCTCGGCGTAGGCGATCTGGTCGAGCATCTCGCGGTAGGCCCGCGCGAAGTCGTGGTCGGGGCATTCGAGGACGTAGAAGATCCCGAACTTCACGGTGTTCCTCCTCGGGACGACGGATGCCCCCGGATCGGTGGGCCGGTGGACCCGACGCTAGAGCGAGGGCGGCCTCACCCGGGCGAACCTGCGGTCGAGCTGTTGTGGGTATCCACAAACAACCGGTCTCGGACGGTGCTGCGCAGGCGTTTCTTGTCGAGTTTGCCGACGCTGGTGCGGGGCAGGTCGTCGACCACGACGATGCGCTCGGGCAGCCACCACCGCGGCACGATCGCGGCGAGCGCGTCGGCTACGGCATCCGGAGCGAGCATGGTTCCCTCGGTGGGGCACACGAAAGCCAAGGGACGTTCCTGCCAGCGTTCGTGCGGCACCGCGATCACCGCGGCTTCGGCCACACCTGTGATGGTGGTCAGTGCCTGTTCGAGGGCGAGCGAGCTGATCCACTCACCGCCGCTCTTGATCAGGTCCTTCGCCCGATCGACGATGGTCAGATAGCCTTCGGGATCGATCGTGGCGATGTCGCCGGTGCGCAGCCAGCCGTCGACGAACGCCTCCGGGTGCTCGTCGCGGAAGTAGTTTTCGGCCACCCACGGTCCCCGCATGAGCAGTTCGCCGCGGTCGATGCCGTTGTGGGGAACTACAGTGCCCTCGTCGTCGACGAGCTTCCACCGCAGTCCCGGGAGCAGCCGTCCCTGCCTGCGGATGTAGGAATATCGCAGTTGCGGGTCGTCGTCGGCGGTTCGTGGCGGTCGGGCGAAGGTACCCATCGGCGAGAGCTCGGTCATGCCCCAGCCCTGATAGGCGCGCACATCGAGGTCTTCCTCGATGCTGCGCACCAGCTCCGGGGTCGGGGTCGACCCACCGAGGACGAGTGCGCGCAGGCACGTCAGATCGATGCCCAAGGACACCGCGTGTCGCACGAGGTCTACGGCGACCGTCGGCACCATGCCGGTGTAGGTGACCTGTTGCTCGGCGAGGATGGTGGCGATGTCGGGCACAACCGGATGCTCGCCGGGAAGCACCTGGTTCGCGCCGGTCATCAGGGCGGCGAAGGGGATACCCCATGCGTTGGCGTGGAACATCGGCACCACGTGGCAGACTGTGTCACGTTCGCTGATCGCGTGGCCGTCGGCAAGGCAGGCCGTGAAGGTGTGCAGGTACAGGCCCCGATGCGAATACCCGACGCCCTTCGGTGATCCTGTGGTGCCCGAGGTGTAACACAGTGCGGCAAGGTCGTTCTCGTCCCGTGGCACCGGCTCGGAGAGTGGGTCGACGGCTGCGGCGAGCGCGTCCAGGTTCGGCAGGCCATTGCCGTCCCCGTCGGTGGTGAACACGGGCATGTGGGGACGTTGCGCGCGCGTCGCGTCGAGCAGGGGAAGCAGGGAGGAGTCGACGAAGACGACGCGGTCGTCGGCGTGGTCGACGATGTAGGCGATCTCGTCGGATTCGAGCCGCAGATTGACGGTGTGGAGAACAGCGCCGGCCAACGGAACCGCCATGTACAGCTCGAGATGACGGTAGTGGTTCCACGCGAGGGTGGCGACCCGATCACCGGGACGCACGCCGAGGTCCACGAGCGCCGCTGCGAGCCGCAGCACGCGGTCGGCGTACTCGCCGTAGGTATATTCGAAGACCTTCGCGCCGCCCTGGTATTGGGTGATGGTCTTCGCGGAGAACAGATCTCGCGCCCGGTAGAGGAAATCGGTGATCACGAGGGGAGTGGTGGAGCCGGTGGTCGGCGCCGGGGTCATGCGGATACCTCCTGTCGGGCGGCGGCGACCGCCGCGCGTACCTGTGGGATCACCTTGGAGGTGAGCAGTTCGATACGTGCCGAGCCGCTGTCGACGGATTCGCCCGGCAGTTGCGCCCAGAAATGAACGTCCTTGATCTGCGGGCGTGCCACGAGCATCGTGGTCAGTTCGGAGACCGCGATGTCGGCGTCCCACAGGGTGAACGAGCCCGCGTCGAGCAGGTCCTGGGGAGTCGTGAAAGTCGGGACGGCGTCCGGCGGACCGAACGCGCCCATCTCGATGTACCCGTTGATCTGGTACAGCGCGTGCTCGCCGATGCGTGCCCATTCGCGTTCGGGATCGTCGGCGATCACCGCCCATTGGCCGGCATAGATCCGGCCGTCCTCGCGTGAACGACCGACACGATCGAGGGCGTCCAGATACATCTCATGGTGGGCGTTCTGGGTGCTGAGATAACCGTCGGCAATCCGAGCGGCCCGTTCGATCGCCGGTTCGGCCATTGCTCCGACGAGCAGTTGCGGGGTGGATTCGGGTCGCGGGGTGACGGGCAGGGCGGGGAAGTCGTAGCGCTTGCCATGGAATTCGCCGCACTCACCCGACCAGGCGCGACGGATGAGATCGAGACCCTCCTCGAGCAGACTCGGGCGGTTGCGCAAGTTCTGCCCGAAGGCGGCGAATTCCGGCTTCCAGTAGCCCTGCCCGACCCCCAGATCGAAGCGACCCGCGGTGAGCAGCGAGAGGGTCGCGGCGTCCTCCGCGAGGCGGATGGGATTGTGTAGCGGCGAGACGATGAGATTCGTGCCGATGCGCAGCGAACGGGTGCGTGCTCCGATTGCTGCGGCGAGCACGAACGGCGACGGGGTGTAGCCGTCGGCCATGAAGTGGTGCTCCGTCAACCAGACCGATTCGATGCCCCGGGCCTCGGCCCAGGTGATTTGTTCGAGGGTCTGGGCATAGAAGTCGGTGAACGTCCGCGGCCACCGTTCCGGGTTGCGGAAGTCGTACCACAGGCCGAACGTGCAGTTCTCATCGTTCACGGCGCATCTCCTCGAGCTTCGTCGGCGGGCTTCGGGTATGTCGTGGATCACACGATGCCTTGCCGAGGCTGCACGGTGAAGCGCTCCGTGCCGCCGCCTTTGTGGGCGGATCCAAAGGATCAGAAGTTGCCCTTCGCCGCCCATCCGCCGTCGACGGGGTAGATCTCGCCGGTGAGGAAACTGCCCTCACGCATGAGATACGCGACCATCGATGCGATCTCCGTGGGTTCGCCGAGACGTCGCACGATATGGGCGTTTGCGTTGGCCTGCCGCATCTCGTCGGTGATGTCGGCGAGAATCGGGGTGTCGATCGTGCCCGGGCAGATCGCGTTGATGAGGATGTTCTTCTCGCCGTACTCGAAGGCCGCCTGCTTGGTCAGCGAGACCACCCCGCCCTTCGCGGCGGAATAGGACGCCAGGTTCGGCAGTCCGCGGAGCGCGGCCATGGACGCGATGTTCACGATCCGTCCGCCGCCGCGTTCGATCATGTGGGGAATTACGGCCTGCATGCCGAGCCACACGCCCTTGAGATCGGTGCCGACGACGTGGTCCCACGCCTCTTCGGTGAGTCCGACGACGCTGTCCTCGCTGAGCATGTTGACCACGCCCGCGACGTTGGCGAGCAGGTCGACGCGGCCGTGGCGCTCGACGACCTCGCGGACGACGTTCGCCCAGTTGTCCTTGAGCCGCACGTCGAGATGGTGGGCTTCGGCCTTACCGCCGAGTTTCAGGATCGTGTCGAGGGTGCGGGTCGAATCCTGGATGTCTGCTACGACGACGGTGGCGCCTTCGCCGGCGAGACGCTTGGCGGTGGCCTCACCGATACCCTGTGCGGCGCCCGTGACGATTGCGATCTTTCCGTTCAACGACATCGTTCTCTCGTTTCTGTCCGTGGAGTCGGGTGGAGGAACAGGATCGAGTCCTGTGCCGCCAGACGCTACGAACGCGAGGGTCCCGATGGTGAGAGAACTGTGACGACGATTGGAGAGCGGAACAACGAAAGTGCTCCGTGCAACGATTCGAGGTTGATGTTGTTTGCGATTTCCCACCGGATCTCGCGAACAACATCGGTCTCGATCAGCCCCGGACGAGTCTGGTGCGGGTCGGGCCGTGGTCGTCCCAGTACTGCTCGCGGATGTGGCGTTTGTAGAGTTTGCCGTTCGGGTCGCGCGGCAGGTCTGGCACGAAGTCCACGCTGGTCGGGCACTTGTAGGTGGCGAGTTCGCGTCGGCAGTGGGTGAGCAGCTCGTCGGCGAGCGTGTCGGAGGCGGCATCGGGATCGACGAGTTGCACGACCGCCTTCACCGCCTCACCCATGTCCTCGTCGGGGACCCCGATGACGGCGACGTCGAGGACGGCGGGGTGCCCGATGAGCACGTTCTCGGCCTCCTGCGGGTAGATGTTGACCCCGCCCGAGATGATCATCAGAGCCTGGCGATCGGTGAGGTAGAGGTAACCGTCGTCGTCCAGATAACCCATGTCGCCGAGCGTGCGCCAACCGTTGGGGTGGGTGATACCGGCGGTCTTCTCCGGATCGTTGTGGTACTCGAACGGCCGACCGCCCGCGAAGTACACGACGCCGATCTCCCCGGGCGGTAGTTCCTCGCCGTCCTCGCCGACGATGTGGCATTCCTGCATGGGCAGGCCGACGGAGCCGGGATGCGCGAGCCATTCCGTCGCCGAGATCTGGCTGGCGCCGACATCCTCGGTGCCCGAATAGTATTCGTGCACGATCGGACCCAACCACTCGATCATCCGGTGTTTCACCGAGACCGGGCACGGCGCCGCGCCGTGCGTGACCTCCTGCAGCGACGACAGGTCGTAGCGTGTTCGCTCGTCGTCGGAGAGTTTGAGCATGCGCACGAACATGGTCGGTACGAACTGCGCGTAGGTGACGCGGTGCCGTTCGATCAGTTCGAGGCAGTGCAGCGGATCGAACCGTTCCATCACCACGACGGTCGCGCCGAGACGCTGCGCCGACATGCAGAACACCAGGGGAGAGCCGTGATACAGCGGGGCGGGGGACAGGTAGACGCTGCCCGGTCCGATGCCGCGCGCCGCGACGCCCTGTGCGATCAGCACCGGCGGGGCGGTGGGATCACCGAACGAGGTGCCGGGCAGGGGTTTGCGAACTCCCTTGGGGCGACCGGTGGTTCCCGACGAGTACAGCATCTCGCGGCCTTCGACGGACTCGTCGATCGGGAGCGGGTCGTGACCGGCGAGGATCGCGGTGTAATCGTCGAAACCGGGGAGAGTGCCGTCGGTGCACACCCGGATGTGGGCGGCCGACAGTTCGAGTCCGTCGACGACATCGGTCATCGACTCCGAGGTGATCAGTGCGGCCGCCCCGGCGTCGTCGAGGATGTACTGGACCTCCGACTGGCGCAGATGCCGGTTGATCGCGGTGTAGTACAGGCCCGAGCGCTGGGCGGCCCAGGCGACTTCGAGGAAGGCGCGGGAGTTCTCCATGAGGATGGCGATGTGGTCGCCGGGTGTCAGTCCTCGATCGCGCAGGTAGGTCGCGAGTCGCGCGGATCGGTCGTCGAGTTCCCGGTAGGTGACCACCTCGCCCCGTCCCATGACGATCGCCGGCACGTCGGGGGTGTGCCGAGCGTGCGCGGCGGGGGTGAGTTCGAGCTGGGTCGGATCGGCGGCCGATGCCGTCATGGGGACCTCCGGACATTCACTCTGTGTTACAAGAAGATGATTCTCTTTTGTGAGAGTATCGTTTCGATCCGGTCGTGGCCAGGCTTCGACCGCAACCGATATTCCACCCCGAAGTCCCGCTGCCACAGGCACTGCCGGTGAAGGAGTCCCGATGCTGCACCACCTACGTCGTCGAACCCGACGCACGATTTCGGCGGTTGCCGCGGCCGTGTCGGTGGCCCTGGTACTCACCGCCTGCGGAAGCAATGGTTCCGTGGCCACGGCGGACGCGGAGGTCGGTGACCCGGTCCACGGTGGGACGGTGCGCATCGTCCAGGGCGGGGAGCCGCGTTCGCTCGATCCCGCGACCCTCGTCAACGCCTGGGTCTCCAACAGTCTCATCGGCAACGCCCTGTACGGCACGTTGCTGGTCAACGACCCCGAGACCGGCGATCCGAGCCCCGTCCTCGCGGAATCGTTCGACACCACCGACGGTGGCACCACCTTCGAACTGACACTGCGTGAGGGCATCACCTTCACGGACGGCACCGCCTACGACGCCGAGGCCGTCCGCCACAACTGGGACCGGATGCGCGACCCCGCCGCGGGCTCGCCGTCGTTGATCCAGGCATCACAGATCGAGGCACTCGAGGTCACCGACCCGCTCACGCTGCGGGTGACGCTGCGGGCACCCAACCCGCACTACGGCCAGGCCGTGCTGTGGAGCGGGTTGAACTGGATCGCCTCCCCGGCCGCACTCGACGGCGGCCGGCAAGCGTTCGACGAACAACCCGTCGGGGCCGGTCCGTTCACGATGACGCAGTGGCGGCGGCAGGACCGGATCATCCTCGAACGCAACCCCGGATACGAACCGGCGCCCTATCTCGACGGCATCGAACTGATCCACAACGGCGACACCAACCAGCGGATCAACGCGGTGATCGCCGGGGAGGCCGGCGTCGCCGTCGAGGGGAGCTGGGCGTCACTCGGCCGCGCCGAGGACGCCGGGCTCCGCACTCTCGTCCAGCCGACGGGCGGCGGGCAGTTCCTCGCCCTGAACACCCGGCGGGCGCCTTTCGACGACGAACGAGCGCGACGCGCTCTCGCCCTCGCCATCGACATCGACGCGCTCAACGACGTCGTCTTCGCCGGACGCGCGGAACTCCCGCGCACCCTCTTCGACGAGTCGTCACCGTTCCACACCGACATCGCGGTCCCGGCCCACGACCCGCAGGCCGCGCAGGAGCTGTTCGACGAACTCGCCGCGGAGGGCCGACCGGTGTCGTTCACCTTCCTGGCCTACACCTCCGTCGAGAACAAGGCAGTCGCCGAAGCGGTGCAGGCCCAACTGAGCGCGTTCGACGGTGTCGACGTCCGGGTCGAGGTCCTCGAATTCGCCTCGGCGTTGCCGCGGCTCAACACCTACGACTTCGACGTCGCGATCACCTCGGCCACGATCCTCGATCCTGATACCGCCCTGTGGTCGAACTTTCACGGCGACTCGACCGGCAACTTCACCGGCATCGACGACGCGGAACTGAACACTGCCATCGACGAGGGGCGACGCGCGGCCGATCTCGACGCGCGTATCGCCGCCTACGAGATCGCGCAACAGCGCATCGTCGACCTGAACCCCGTCGTGTGGTACATCCGCACCGCCCCGGCCGCGGTCCTCGGCGACGGCGTGCACGGCGTGCAGATGTACGGGATGGGATCGATCCGTCCGGAACTGCTGTGGACGACGGGCTGACGACCCTCCCGCATCGCGAAGGTCAGCGGGAACGCTGCCGCTTCTTGCGTTTCTTCTTCTTGTTCTTCGTGCGCCGGCGCGCGGGGGCCGGGCGCGGTTCGTCGGTCGGCGCGGCGGCCTCGAGCAGTACCCGCTGCATCTCCCGGCGCAAGCTGTCCATGAGCTCGGGGGAACGCAGCAGGAAGGTCGCCTCCTGCAGCGCCGCGTAGCGGTCCTGAGAGATCAGCACGCCCGTGCCGCGTTTGCCGACGATCTCGACGGCGACGGTGTCGTCGTTGACCTCCCGGACCAGCTCACCGAGCCGCTTGCGTGCGGCTTTCACGGACACGGACGTTGATGGCACTCGCGGCGACTCCGATCTGTTCCCCCGACGCGGGCATCCTTTCATCACCGATGTCGGATTCGGGGGCGGACACGACGGAAAATCCCTTCGATGTCACAACGGAAAGTCCGTTCGATGTCACAACGGAAAGTCCGTTCGATGTCACAGAAGCGCGCGCACGGAGCGGGGCAGCGCGGTCGAGGACCCGGTGATCGGCGACGGGATCGGATCGCCGGCGACGGTACGCAACGGCACCACTCCCGCCCACACGGAGTGGTCGTCACCGTCCCCGGGGTCCTCTCCCGGCCCGGCTGCCCGGACCTTCACGCTCACCTCGGCGAGCGGCAGTTCCAGGACCGTGGTGGCGGCCAGTTCCTTCGGTGTCGGCGACCGGACCTCGTCCCACCGACCGGGAATCAAATGCTCCGTCACCACCTTCAATGCGTGTTCCTTCTCGCCCGGCGCGACGGGTGTGGCCACGCCGAACAACACGGCGCTGCGGTAGTTCATGCTGTGGTCGAAGGCCGACCGGGCGAAGACGAGCCCGTCGAGATGCGTCACCGCGACCGACACCTCGATTCCGGACCGCGCAGCGAGGAACATGCCGGCGCCGGTCGAGCCGTGCAGCAGCAACCGGTCCTCGTCGCGGCCCATGGCCATCGGCAGCACCACGGGCGATCCGTCGCGGACGAAACCCACGTGCGCGATGCGGGCCTCGTCGAGGAGGCGGTGCAGCACCGCTGGATCGTCGGTGCCGCGTTCAGGTTTGCGGGTCAGGCGCGTGCGGTCGCTCATGGCACCGATCGAAGCAGCGACGCCGCGGCCGGGCAACCGGATTCCGAATCGAGTAGTGCGCTACTCGCGACCGTCGACGATCGCCACCACAGACTTCGTGTACAGGCACGAAGTGCGACAGTCGATCGGACGACGGAGATGACGAGATGAACAAGATCGGTGACCACGCAATCGTTCTGGGCGCGAGCGTCGGTGGTCTGCTCACGGCCCGCGCGCTGGCCGAGTCCTACGACGTGGTGACAGTGGTCGAACGCGACGTCCTCCCGTCCGGTGCAGAGAACCGTCACGGGGTACCGCAGGGGCGGCACGGCCACGGGCTCCTGGCCCGCGGTGCCCGCACCATGGACGAGTTGTTCCCCGGCATCCTCGACGAACTGATCGCCGACGGCGCACCGGTGATCGCCGACGGCGACCTGTCGGAGATGCACTTCGTCCTCGGTGGGCACCGGCTGGCATCCTCGGGCCGGTTCCGCGACCGCCGAGCCACCTACGTGCCGAGTCGGCCGCTGCTCGAACACCATGTCCGGCGACGCGTCCGCGCCATCCCGAACATCACCCTCCTCGACGGACATAACGTCGGCGACCTGGCGACGACACCCGACCGCTGCCGGGTCACCGGGGTGCAAGTGGGCAGCCGCGAGGGTGTTCGGACCATGACGGCGGATCTGGTGGTCGACGCGATGGGACGGGGCGCCCGCACCCCGGCGGGCCTCGAGAAACTCGGCTACGGGCGGCCTGCCGAAGAGCACGTCGTCGTCCACGTCGTGTACCGCAGCCAACTGCTGCGACTCGCGCCCGGCACACCGATGGAGAAGATGGTGCTGATCGGTGCCGTACCGGGACGCCCCTCGGGCATGGCGCTGTTCGGCTACGAGAACGACACATGGCTGTTCACGGTCGCTGCGATGGCCGGTCGCGAACCGCCACCGAGCCTGGACGGCATGATCTCCGCCGTGGAGGCGTACGCACCCGACCACGTCGTGGCCGCGCTCCGTACCGCCGAACCCCTCGGCGAGGTGGCACAGCACAAGTTCCCATCCAGCCAGTGGCGGCACTACGAACGGATGCACCGTTTCCCGGACGGGCTGCTCGTCTTCGGCGACGCGATCTGCAGCTTCAACCCGATCTACGGTCAGGGCATGACGGTCGCCGCTGTCGAAGCGATGTCGCTGCGGGAGTGCCTGCGGCGCGGCGAGGACGACCTGTCCCGCAGGTTCTTCCGGGCCGCAACGAAACCGATCGGTGCTGCGTGGCAGCTCGCCGTCGGCTCCGACCTGGCGCTACCCGAGGTCGAAGGACCCCGCAGCGTGCAGACCCGGCTCGGCAACGCGTACGTGGCGCGGGTCCTGGCCGCCGCCGAGAACGATCCCGTGGTCGTCGACCGATTCCTTCGGGTCAGCAGCCTGATGGATCCGCCCGGACATCTGATGCATCCCGCGCTCGTGGGTCGGGTGTGCGTGGGCAACCTCCGGCGACACCGGAGAACCAGCGGCGAGCCCGCGGCCGTCCCCAGCGAGAGGCGGAGGAGCTTCTCGGCCGTCCGCAGATGAATTCCGCCTCTGTCCATTGCGCAGCGGTCCTCCGACGGGTAGAAGTGTCGGATGCCCAGCACGCTCATCGAGGTTCGTACCCGCCACGACCGCGACGTCGAGACCGGCATGATCGACGCAGTCCACGACGCGCTCGTCGCCGCCTTCCGAATCCCGGCGGCCGACAAGCACATCCGGCTCGTGGTTCACGAACCCGGACGCTTCGCGGTGCCGCCGACCCTGACCTCGCCCGAGCTCTACACCCTCGTGATCGTCGACTGCTTCGCCGGGCGCAGCGTGGACGCCAAGCGTCACCTCTACCGCGAGATCACCGAGCGGCTGGGCGCATTCGCGATCCCCGCCGACCACGTGACCGTGATCGTGCGCGACATCCCGACCGAGAGTTGGGGGATCCGCGCCGGACAGGCTGCCTGCGATGTGGACCTCGGCTTCACCGTCGACGTGTGAGGACTGCTCTTATGGAGAGAACTGCGCGTTGGGGAGGGCGGAGGGTTCGAGGGACCCGAGATTCTCGACCACATCCCACAGTGGGTCGTCGAATCCGATGTCGTAGGTGCAGTCGCCTTCCCTCGGGTCGGGCACGAACGCCCACAGCAGTGCACCCGCGGTGCCGGCGGCGCGTTGGCCCTCGATCTTCGTGGTGATGTGGTCGGCGCGGTCACCGAGCGCCCCGCAGGACCCGGCGAGTTCGCCGATCTCCGCCACGAGCAACGGCTTTCCGACGGCTGCGGCCTGTGCGACCCGCCGGGCGAGGCCGTTCCACTGATCGCCGGGCAACGGCACGGCGTCGGCACCGTAGTCGTGGTACTGCACGGCATCGACATAGGGGGAGGCGCTGACGAACTGGTATTCGTCACCCTGGGTTCCGCACTGGCCACCCCCGGTGTAACCGGCCGTGATCAGGGTGCGAGGGTCGACGGCGCGCAGTTCGGCGCCGGCCGTGTCGAAGAAGTCGCGCAGCACCTGCGCGGCGCCGGGTTCGCACGACCGGGTCCACCACTGGCACGCGGCGTCGGTGCACGAACTCGTCTCCGGTTCGCCGATCAGCTCCCACGCCGCGAGGGACGGGGAGTTCCGGTAGCGGGCGACGGCGGTGTGCATCCAGTCGCGGTAGCTCATCACCACCCGCTCGTGACCCGGGGTGAATTCGGTCCACCCGTCGACGTACCACTGCCGTCCCTTGAAGACCTCGTCCTCGCACGCGCCGTCCTGCGGTGCCAGGACCGGCAACAGCATCTGATCGTGCGCTTCGGCGGCCGCGAAGACCGCGTCGATCGGTCCGAAGTCGAGCTGCCCGGTGAACCGGTTGACGGCCAGCGCCTGGAAGAGGTTGAAGCGGGTGAGCGAATTCGGGGGCAGTGCACCGAAATAGGCATCGAGGTCGACCATCGCTCCGCATCCCCAGTTCACCGACCAGTCGGTGGCGAGCTGGTAGGCGTTGAACCCGGTGGGCCACCAGGCCCGACCGTCGAGCGCGAAACCGTCCGGCGACGCGGTCACCCGCGCGCCGGGCTCCGGTGCCGCTGCCGCGGGGCTCGTGCCCAGCAGTAGCCCGGCCACGGTCGCAACGCCGACGATGAGTCTGGATACCCGAAGCCTCGTCATCTTCGGATCGTAGGACCGCGACGCAGGTGAAAGCCCCGATCGAGGCGGAACACGCCGCAGTGACCGTCGTCACGATCAGGCGAACTCGAGGGCCCCCTCCACCGGACGTGTCACCCGCCGGGTCCGCGGAGATCCGAGCGCGCTCTCCAGATCCGACCCGTCGTGCTCGGCGAGCAGTTCGCCACCCGACCACACCAGCAGCGTGGTGGCGACGGTGTGCTCGGCCACCGAATGCGACAGATCGTAGTGCGCACAACCCGGCACGCCGGCATAGGTGATCCACAGGTCGAAACCGGTCATGAACAGATCGAGGTCGAATTGCACGGACAGACCGAGCAATTCGCTGCGGCCGGTGTCGTCGACGCCGGCGAAGGCCTCGTCCAGGGCGAGCAGACGCGGCGCATGCGGGTCGGCGGAATCGAGCATCACGTGCGCTGCGGCGAACAACGGCAGGTGCAGGGAGACGGACTGCTCGCCACCGGACAGCGCCGAATGTCGGGCCGGGGTGAGCCGGTCCTCGCTGCCGTCCGAACCGACGAGACTGAACGAGAACACCCGCCACCGGCGGTAATCCAGCGTCGCGGCGAGGATCTCCGGGTACGACCGTTCCGGATGCGCAGCCCGCTCCGCGCGGATCCGCGACGCGAAATGCGCGCGGATCCCCGCCAGATCCTCCGGAGCCAGCATCGACGCGTCGCGGTCCAGAAGCTTGCACACCGCCCGCGCCGGCTCGTCGAGATGGTCGGCGAGCACCCAGTGCACCCCGATGGTGTTGCCCGAGGACATGTGCCGCTGCCGCATCTCGGTACCCATCCGGGCGATGAGGTCGCGGGCGTCGACGGTGCGTTCGTGGATCTGCTGCGCGAGACCGGTGAGCAGTGCGTCCTCGAGGATGCGCCGTTCGGAGTCGGTGAGCAGAGTTTCCTGTTCCTGCCGCGCCCGCGCGATGCGCTGCGCGAACGCCGCGACGGACGTGTAACCCTGTTCGTCCTGCACCTGCACGACGGTGATGCCGTCGGCGGCATCCCAGTGCAGCCGGTAGTCGCGGCCCCGGGCGAGTTCGGCGTCGAACTCCTGCAGTGCGGAGGTCAGTGCCGAGGCCGTGGACTTGCGGGTCGACTCGGAGGCCGTGACCGACTCGGTGGCGGCGTCGAGTGCCCGGAACAACGCGAGGACCGCGGTGGGCAGCACGTCGACCGTGTCGTCGGGGGACTGCCGGATCCGGTAGGCCAGCTGATCGGCGTCGAGCCACGCGGCCGCGCTGGACGGCCACACGTGCTCGCTCTCCACGCCGAGCAGGGTCAGCAGGTCGCGCCGGGCGAAGGGCGCCAGGGCATCGGCGTCGGCGCGGGCCTCGGTGAGCGCCGACCGCAGCGTCTGCTCGGCGCCCGTATGGGCGGCCTCGGCCTTGCCGATCCGTTCGAGCGCCGATTCGTGGGCCTTACGTGCGGTCCGCTCGGCGGTCTTCGCCACCTCGATCCGGCGCCGGGCCTCGTCGAGCTGGGCATCGATCCGGTCGGCGCTCGCCCCGATCGACTCGCGGAGCGTCTCGAGCTTCTGCTGCTCGTTGGCCAGCGTCTCGGCGTTCTCCGCCGCGAGCTCGGCCGCATTCTCGGCGGAGACCCGCGCCTCGTCGAGCCGAACCTCGGTGTCGCGGAGGCGATCACCACAGGTGACCTGCTCGCGCAGGGCGCGCTGCAGGGCCTGGCCCTGCGAACGGAAGTGCCGCACGGCCGCGTCGAGACTGTCGAGTTCCGTCGCGGTGAGCGGCGCCCGGTGCCGGCCGGCGGTCGAGCGCAGGTGCTGCTCCTTGGTGGCGACCGCGGCGATCGCCTGGTCCAGGTCGCGATCGGCGGCAGCCGCGGATCCGGATGCGGTCCGCAACGCGCCGGCGCATTCGGTGACCTTGCGCAGCGCCGCGAGCACGGATCCGGTGCGCGGCAACGACTTCGCGGCCTCGTCGAGTGCCGTGATCCGGTCGCCGATCTCGCGGTCCTGCTCGCGCAGCGACTCCACGTCGGCGCGGCACTCGGCGATGGTCGTCTCGAGTTCGACGATGCGACGCTGCCGGCGCCGGGCGCGGGCGGTGGCTCCGATGAACTCGGCCTGCTCCTTGACGTGGCGACCGAGCTGCACTCCCTGACGGAACCCGCCGTGCGCATCGACCGACACCCGCGCGTCCGGACGGGGATCGGTGGCCCACGCGATCGACGACAGCACCGCGGCGACCCGTTCCTCGGGCACGGCCGTGTCGGATTCGGGAACGAGCACATCCGTGAGCGTGGGGCCGCTGGGGCGGTGCTCGGGCGCCAGCGGAACCAACAACTGCTCCGACTCGATGTCCGGCAGGTCGCCGGCACCGTCGGTGATCCACCCGTCGAGCAGGTTCGCGGCCTGCAAGGCCGCTTCGATACCGGCGGCGTCGTGCGCCGACACGTCGTCGCGGAACCGGACGAGCTGCCACAGCGGCGCGCCGACGAGATCGTCGCGGCTGCCGGTGCGAGCCGGGAACGCCGGGGGAGCGTCGTCGCGTTCGGCCGCGACGGCGGTGCGTTCGGTCTCGAGTTCGGCGATCCGGGTGCCGAGCGACTCGATCTCCGAGGCGCACACGCGACGCCGGAACCGCAGGTCGTCGAGCACGGGCCCGGTGTGATCGGCGAACACCGCTGCCGGGGACGGGGCATCGTCCTGACCGACGGTGCCGAATGCGGTGTCGAGCGCCTCGAAGGCCGGAGTGGACACACCCACGGCGGCGAAGGTCTCGGCGCGATCGGACCACCACCGGCCCAGCTCGGCGGCGACCTCGCTGCGGGACAGCTCGACCATGGTCTCGGCGGCCTCCACCGCGGCCGACGCGGTGTCGCGTTGCGCGCGGGCACGCACCGCGGCGGCCTCGGCCCGCGACCGCGCGGCGGTCGCACCGTCGAGCTGGGACAGTGCGTTGCGCACCGCGCGCACGTCGGCGTCGCGTTCCTCGGCGAGCGCGTCGATCGCGGCGTTGAGCTGCTCGGTCCGTTCGATGCCGTCGAGGCCGGTCCATGTGATGCCGGCGTCCTCGGCGGCCGCACTCAGTCCGTCCTCGGCGCGACGACGTGCCGCCGTCGCCGTTTCGAGGGCGTCGCGGGCGCTGTCGTGGTCGCGGAGCCGGTCGGCCACGACGGCCTGGGCGCGGTTCGCCTGCTCGGCCTGTGCGGCGGTGGTGCGCTCGAGGTTCTTCACCGCGGACGCGAGGTCGTCGAGTTGTTGTTTGCCCTCGTAGGCGCTGGAGCGGTGCAATGCTTCGAGGGTGGTGCGGGCCTGTTCGTGGTCGCGTTCGGCCACCAGGAGCTGTTCCTCGGAGGCCGTGCGGGCGGCGGCGGCCTCGGTGCGGGCTTCGGTCGCCTCGCACAGCGACCGGACCGCGGTGTCGACTACCCCGAGACGGGTGGCGACCTTGTCGACGGCGGTGCGCGCCTGCTGACGGATGTACTTCGAATACACCTTGACGAACTGTTGCGCCGCATCGTCGGCGGCGGCGAGGGATTCGAGGGTGCGCTCGACCTCCTCGATCGCGGAGAACGAGCGGGCGGCCTCGACGATGAGATCGTCGTCGAGGGGGCGAAGGCCGTCGGTCAGCGCCTGCGACAGGCCCTTCGGGTCGAGGTTCTTGGCGAGTTGGGGGCGGCGCAGCGTGAGGATCAGGTTGATCAGCTGGTCGTAGCGTTGCGCGCCCAGCCCGAACATGCGCGCGTCGATCGCGGCCCGGTAGTCGACGGGACGATCGGCGATCGCGTCGGCTCCGATCTGATCGACGAGCTGCTTGCGGGTGAGCGGGCGATCCTCGTCGTCGAGCAGCGAGAAGTCCACTCCCACACGGCCGTCGACGACGAAATGCCAGCGGGTGACCTTGTCGTTGCCGCGGGTGGCGCGCATCCCGATACCGACGGTGACGGCCTCCGGGTCGTCGGCGCGGCCGCGACAGAACTCCATCCACACGTACGAGTGGGCGCTGTCCTGCCCGCGGTACAGCAGGTTCGAGCGCATGGTGCGTTCCTCGCCGGCGAACGGATTCAGGCGTCGAGGTTCGATCCGGCCGTCGAGCACGAACGGGAACAACACCTCGAGCGCCTTGGTCTTGCCCGACCCGTTCGGCCCGCGCAGCACCAATCGCCCGTCGGCGAACGAGAACTCCTGGTCGCGGTAATCCCACAGATTGATGATCCCGGCACGCGTGGGGCGGAATCGGGCGCTGCTCATGAGATCTCCGTCGTGGTCGTATCGGGGGCGGGAACTGTCGGTGGGGTGGTCGCGGGGAACAGGTCGATCTCCGGATCCCGTTCGCGCACACTGACCGTCACGCCGCGGAAGCGGGCGATCGCGGGCAGGACGAGCACCCCGCCGGGCACCCGGGCCACCAAGCGCAGCCGATCGAGCATGTCCACCGCGGCCTCGGCCAGTCCCGCGGGGTCGGCTTGCCACTGCGCGGCGAAGGTCCGGCCGTAGATGTCGACGAGGCGACCGACCGTGCCCGCCAGCCACGAATCCTCGAGCAGTGGATGCTCGAGCGGAGCGCGAGCGTCGTCGTCCTGCTCCTGCTCGTCGGGGATCGGGGTGTCGGACGCCGCGAGCGGGGTGAACACCGTCGACCTCGGGATCGCGGAATCGACCGCCGCGACGAGGACGTCCTGTATCTGTGCGGGCACCGGCATCCGTGGCGGAGCGGGGGCGTCGGGATCGAGGACGCGATCGCACATCTCCCCGGCCAGCAGCAGCGCGACCTGCGCGACCGTTCCCGTGTTCGGGAACCGCACATCCGACAACCGTCCCGAGGTATCGACCAGCGCAACGCCTTCGGCGCGACGCTCACAGATCAGGCCGGTGAGCAACTCCACTTCGTCGGTGGTGCGCGGCAACGCCAACTGCAGCGCTTCGTCGTCGTCGAGATCGTCGGCGTATACCACGGGACGCTGCACCAGCGCGCGTCGCACCCGCCGCCGAACCTCCGCCGTATCGGAGTGCGGGGCACCGGCATTGCCGAGCAGACCGCGAACCGATTCGAGATGCTGCAACGCCCGCGGCGGTCGGAACAGGGCGTGCACGACCGCACGGTCGACGTCATAGAGCGCCTCACCGCTGTCGGGATCGCTCGCCCACCTGCCTGCATCACCGTCGGCGAGGGTGATCGCGCCGCGCACGCCGAGCCAGGTCACGGCATCGACGAAGGCATCACGATCGGCGGCACGCTCGGTATCGAGCTCGACACCGTCCACCCGGCTCGCCTCGGACGCGACGTGCTCGGCGAGTTCGGACAGCGTGATCTGCCCGGCGCCGCGACCGAGCGCGGCGATCGCCAACGCGAGATAGGCATAGCGGCGCCGGTCGAACGGCCGGCCGGTGTGCGTCGACGTGCCTGCCCCCGCGTCGAGGCGATCGGCGACGGTGAACAGTCGCGCGGTGGTCTCGGTGACCTCGAGCCGGTACCCGAAGGTGGCGAGCAGATCCTCGCGCAGCTCGGTGGCCCAGCGGCGCACCGTCGCCAGCGCCGACCGGTCGGGAAAGGTCGCGGTGACGAGATGGTGGGTGAGCACCAGCCGCGCGGCGCGCTGATACGAATCCAGCTCGACGGACGGAATCGAACGGACCCTCATCGCACCTCCACCGACAGGCCGTCGAGATACAGGCGCCCGCGCGCGGTGTGCACCACCGTCGACTCGCCGCTCGGTCGGAGGGTGAGCTTGACGCCGTTCTGCGTACCGGAGGAGGCATCGTCGCTGCGCACCCGGCCGCTCACGGGCACCCGGGCCGACAGTGCGGCGTCGAGCAAGCTCAACAGCACCTCGGCTTCCGGTTCACTCAGTTTCCGTTCGCGCACACCTCCGGCGGCGAGGGAGCGCGCCGCTTCGGCCCGGCGACGCTGCTTCTCGAGCTGCGCCTCGCGCAGCCGCCGTACTCCGGCGTCGTTGCGCTGGATCCGCCCCGGCGCTCCCGCTGCGGGGCGCCGGCCGGTCTCGGCGAGGGTGCGGGCGATCTCCACGGGAGGCGCGTCCCACCACGACCGGGTGACCGGCACGATGTCGGCATCGGGATGGGCGACGGAGAAGTGTCGGGGCCGCCCCAGGTCGAACACCGCATCGAACAGCGCGTGCGCGGCCTCCTCGGACGGCGCGGCAGCGAACCAGCCCGCGAGATGCCGCAGCTGCGACTCGCGGCTGACACCCCCACGACGCTGCTCGGTGAGCCGGCGCAGCAGCCCGAGCACCGCGGAGATCGCGTTGATGGTCGCGCCGCGCAGGCGTTCGGATTCGCTCGGTTCGGAGCCCACACCGACGAACCAGTGTTCGATGCCCCACCAGCGCTGCGCCCAGTCCGCTTCGCGTTCCTCGAACGAGAGCAGCACCCGCTCGTCGTGCCGGGCCGCGGCCGCGGTGAGCTTCTGAACCCCGGTGGCCTGCACCCGGTCGAGCGCCGCGGAAAGCTTCGGGGCGTAGCGGGCCAGATCGGTGCTGAACTCACGCATGTGGGTGAGCAGCGCGTCCTTGTGGGCGAGGAAGGTCTCCGGGGTGACCTCGGTGGTGCGCAGCAGCTCGCCGAGGACGAGATAGAAACGGGCAGCGCGCTCGGCCATGTCCGACAGCGTCGCGTCGAGGCGACTCAACTTCCGGTAGACCAGTTCGCCGTCGCCGGCCGCGTTCGCATCGGCGAGATCGTTCAGGTCGGCGAGCAGATCGGGGAGGGCCAGACGCGACAGCGAGACGTCCTCCCCACGGGAGGACAGCACGTCCTCCACGGCGCGGAACACCCGGTAACCGGCCTGCCCGAACTGGTAGACGTAGTGCCGGTTGCGGTACTCGGCGAGCGTCGCCGCCCGGGATCCGTCGTAGCTGCGTTCGAGCACACCCCACGCGTGCAGCTGCTCGAGCAGGGCCGGGATCTCGGAGGAATCGGGCACGTCGTCGCTGCTCGCTCCCGGGAGCCGGGCGAGGACGTTCTCGACGTCGCCGGCGTGCAGCAGCACCGAGTAGTTGCCGCGCGCATGATCGAATGCGCGCAGAACCCACAGGTAGTGCACCCTTTTCTCGGCCGTTGCGAACGAGAAGAGGCGCAGGCGGTCGTCCCGCACCAACGCGTCCTCCATCGCGCCGAACCGCGCTCGGCCTGATTCACTCACCGTGACAGGTTAGGCGGCGCAACCGACGGGTCCGGACAACACCCGGCGTGAGTGTCGGCACGATCGTTGCCCGATGGACGCCCCGATCCGCGGCGGCGGCCCGCCCCGAGCCGTTACGGTCGAGGCGGTGCGCTCGGCGAGGGCAGTGCACCCGGACAGACGCCGCAGCCTCCGGAATCGGACACGATGAATCCTCACGAGATCGGACCGGACACCCACAGAGTGGGCGATCCCGGACCCGCCACGCGTGCACTGATCGAGGCGGTCGCCGACCTGTCGACGACGCGGCAGGCCGAGATCACGCAGTACATGACCGAGCGGATCTCGGCCGAGATCGAGGCGATGTCCACCGACCGCCACACCCGCCGCTCCCTCGCCCAGGCCGCGGAGGAGGGTGTCGCAGCCATCACCCGGTTCCTGCGGGACGATCTTGCCGAGATCGAGATCCCGGCGGCGTCCTATTCACTGGTGCGCATGCTGGCCCGGCAGGGATTCCCGGTCTCGGTGGTCGACCGCAGCAACCGGCTCGCGCAGGACAGCATCATGCGCTGGTGCCTCGAGGTGCTGGCGGGACTCAGCGACGACGCCGCGGCAGTGATGCAGGCGGGCGTGGAGATCCTGATGAAACTCTCCGCCGGGATCGACGGGGTGTCGCAGAAGCTGCTCGGGGTCTACGAGACCGAGCGCGACACCTGGCTGCTCAACCGCAACGCCTCCCGGACCGCCCGCATCCAGGACATCCTGGCCGGACGACCGATCGAGGTGGGGGACGCCGAGCGCACCCTCGGCTACCGGCTGGGCCAGCACCACCTCGGGGTGATCGTCTGGACGGACGATATCGAGGTGGTCGGCGGGGACCGGTCCGGCACCGAATGGAACGGCCTCGAGCAGGCAGTGACGGCCTTGGCCGAACATCTCGGGCGGGGAGGTCGGGTGCTGTTCGAGCAGTTCGACGAGTACACCGCCTGGGCATGGATCCCGCTCGGCACGGTCGATCGCATCGACCCGAGCGGATTGTCCGGGATCGTCGCGGCATGGCAGCGACCCGTCGGTGTCGCCGTCGGCGCGCCGCAGGAGGGGATCGACGGTTTCGTCCGCACCCATCGGCAGGCGGCGCAGGCGCGGGAGGTGGCTCTGACATCGGCTCTGCCGGGTCCGCGTCTCGTCTCGATCGACGAGGTCGGCGCGGTCGCGTTGATGTGCACGAATCTCGAGTGGGCCCGCGGCTGGGTGGGGGATGTGCTCGGCCGGCTCGCCGCCGACGATCCCGCCGCCGCGCAACTGCGGCACACGCTGCGGGAATTCCTCTCCAGCGGAGGAAGTTTCGTCGCCACCGCGGAAAAGCTGCATCTGCACCGGAATTCGGTCGCCTACCGGATCAGCAAGGCGGAGGAGCAGATCGGGCACAGTGTCCGCGAGTGTCGACTCGACCTCGAGAACGCGCTCGCGCTGTGCCACTGGCTCGGCGCCGCCGTGCTCGCGCCCGATTCGGAAGGTCCACCTTCGCCCGGATGACGGCCTGTTATCGGGAGCCGGGCACGGCGCTGCGAACGAACCGTCCGATCTCGCCGATCGCGCGGACTCCTTCGGGTAGCAGATCCGCGGCGGCCTGGAAAACGTGTACCTGCCGGTCCCAGACCTGCAGTTCGCACGCGATACCGGCGTCGGCGAGACGGTCGGCCATCGACTCCGCGTCCACCAGGAACAATTCGTGCGAGCCGGCCTGGATGAGCGTGGGCGGCATGCCAAACAGATCCGCGTCGGCGGGGCAGATCCGTCCCGACTCCCCGCGAGGTCCTGCAAGGTCGGCCAGCGCTTCGAGTGCGTTGCCGGGCAGCAGCGCGCAGTGTGCGGCGTTGGAGTGACCGAGCTTGCGGGCGGGATCCAGCTCGGTGAGCGGGGACAGGGCGACGATCGCTCCCGGCACCGGCACGCCTCGGTCCCGCAACGCGAGCGACACCATGAAGGCCAGATAACCGCCGGCGGAATCACCGGCGATCACGATCTGCTCGGGCCGGTAACCGGCGGCGAGCAGAAAGAGATAACCCTCGACACCATCGTCGACGGCGTCGTCGATCGAGTGCTTCGGCAACATTCGGTAGTCGACCATGAGCACGGGGGTGCGGCCGGCATCGGAGATCCGCGAGACGAGGCGGAGGTGGCTGCGCATCCCGCCGCACAGGAAGCCGCCGCCGTGCAGATAGAGCATCACACGATCGAATCCCGTTCTCGGGCCTTCCACCCAGGAACCTGTGCAGTTCGGCAACCGGACGGGAGCGCACACCGTCCCCTCGATCGCGGGGAGCAACGCTCCGGCGGCGTCCAGCAGACCCGTCGGCCAGGGCAGCGTCGTCGAACGGCCCCACAACCCGAGCAGTGGACGTACCGACGTGCGGATCGCCTGCGCCAGAAGTTTGGACTGACGGCTCGACCCGGGGAAGTCGCGTCGGCGGACCGGAGCCGAGCGAATGGGGGAGTGCGGCGGCCGAGGCGTGGGCAGATCGCGCGGAACGAAGGGTGCGCGCACGTCACGTGCGGTCGTCACGGGAAATGGCTCCTCACAACCGGTGGGATATCTACGACCGGTCGATCCACGAAGGGGGGACGGTCGAGCAGCGGCGAGTGGACCCGGCGAAGCGGGTGCCGCCGTCTTCCACGGTAAGGACGAACGTCCCTCGGTTCACCGGTACGGCTGCACACTGTTTCCGTGATGGTTCGGGTCGCGCGCACAGTGTCCGATCATGGCACTGAGTGCCGATGCGAGCCGGATCACGTCCGAACAGGGTGAATCCGCACTTCATCGGCGTATCTCGGGGGCTCGTCCAAGTGGCATTCGGTAGCACCAGTAGCCCGACCGAAAGGCTCGATATTGTGCGCCGCGACCAGCGGGCCCCGCGATCTGTGTGCTCGCGTACCGATGGAAAAGGTCCCGGGCCGACCTACCTTCGTATAGGGGCCGATGCTCGGAGCCACGTCATCGGCCCGTCGGGGGTCCCGCCCCTCTACGGCGGACCACTTCGTGGCTCGGAGATTCTCCGTTGACGGAAGGACCGCGATGGCGCCCCACGCGACGCAGAACTGCATGACGATCCTGCGCTGCGGGAGTTGTACGACGCTTCTCGCTCCCGAGGCAGCGCGCTGCTCCTCCTGCGGCGGCGAGAACCTCGAGTCCGCCAGCTGCTCCGGCACCGGCTCGATCGTGTCCTGGAAGGTCGTCGAGCCGCTCGATGTCGGCGCGCAGGACGACAGCTCGGTCACCCTCGCGATCGTCGAACTCGACGACGGGCCGTGGCTCTACTCGAAGATCGAAGGATCGTTCCCCGAATGCGCCGACGCCCGAGTTCGGGTGGCGTTCCGGTCCACTGCGTGCGACGACGGGTTCCCGGTCTTCGGGGTCTGTGCGGCCTGACACACGACGCTCACTCCCCGAGGATCGCAGTGGCGTCGATCTCCACGAGCACCGCGGGTTCATACAGTGCCGCGACACCGATCAGCGATGCCGGCGGCATCGGATCGGGCAGATCGATCTCCTGTGCGACGGTCTGCACGCCGGCCATGAACTGTTCGATCTTCTCGGGTTGCCAGTCGGTGACGTAGAAGGTCAGGCGCACCACATCGCGGAAGGTTGCGCCGGCTCCGTCCAGGCCTCGTGCGACGCTGCGCAGTGCCTGAGACACCTGACCGGCCAGGTCGGTAGGAATCGGTAAGCCGTCCGGCATGTGTGCGACCTGTCCGGCGAGGTGGACCTGTCGTGTGCCGGTGGAGACGGCGACGTGGTGGTAGGGCGCGTTCGGCAGCATGCCTTCGGGACTGAACAAGGTGACGGGCACGAACTTCTCCTGGGATCGGAACCGAGTGGTATCCGATTTATACTTGTTAGCTGGAAGTCACTTCAACGAAACCAGGTTTCATGTCGGATACCGCTTACCACGATCTGCTCGCCGTCGCCGCCCACCGGGAACTGTTGGGACAGATCCTCGACAAGTGGTCCCTGAGCGTGCTCACCGAATTGTGCGAGGCGCCGCGTCGCTTCAACGAACTGCGGCGCGCGGTTCCCGAGGTCACGCAGAAATCCCTGACGACCACGCTGCGCAGACTCGAACGCAACGGAATCGTCGAACGTCGAGTGGTGAACACCCGTCCCGTCGCGGTCGAATACCGCATCACCCCGCTGGGGAAGACGGTGCGCGAACCGATCGACGCTCTGTTGCTGTGGGCGTCGACTAACCTCCCTCGCATCGAGGAAGCACGGCGCGGATTCGACGGTGATGCCGACGAGTGAGCGCGGCAGCGCTCGGGCCCCGGAACGACGGTGGACCGAGGATGCTAGGCCTGACGCGACCGTGCCTTCCAGGCCGACCAGGCGGCGGTCACGATGATCGCGCCGGCGAGGGAGCCGATGATCCCGCTGGGACGCAGTTCGAGTCCGTCACCTGCGAGAAGGCTGATGAGCAGACCACCGACGAACGAACCCCCTACGCCCGCGACGAACGCGAGCGTCCAGTCGATCCCGGTTCCGGACCTGCCCACGATGAGCTGTGCCGCCGCGCCGACGAGCAGTCCGAACAGAATGATTCCGATGATCAACATTGCGCGAGTATAGGCCGGGATCGATACGGCGACAGTGCTTCCGCGATATGAACACAGCGGCGAACACTGCATTTCACCAGGGGAGTGGCGCTCGGCCACGAATTCACCCTATGGATTCATCCCGAGTGTGTGAGTTGTCCGAGCGCGGTCCGAGGTCGGTCTTCCCCTGCGGCGGTCCGATTCGGATGTTCCTCCCCAGATCCCGTGACGTTCGCGGGTTTCCAGCGCGTAGTCGCGGCAGGGGATGCGGACGGGGCACGACGTGCAGATCCGTTTCGCCGTCCGTTCACGGCGCTGCCGCATCCCGCGCGATTCGTCGTCCGGCGGGAAGAAGATCGAGGGATCGATGAGACGGCAGTCGGCGCGCGACTGCCACGGCTGCAGTTCCACGTCGGGGCTGCTACCGAATGGGGCGAAGAATGGCGTTGTTGTCATGGTGCTCGTCCGGCGACCGAAGTGAAAACGGTGCCGTCCGGTGTCCGACCACGAGGGTGCATGAGCGGACACCGGACGGAGTGGTCAGTGCATGTGGCTGCCGCCGTTGATGTCGACGGTCGTACCGGTCAGGTAGGCAGCGTCCTCCGACGACAGGAACGTGATGACCGAGGCCACCTCACGGGTGGTGGCGGTGCGTCCGATGGGAACGTCGCGGCAGATGGCGGCCTCCTGCTCCGGGGTGCTGCCGACGCGGATGCTGGTGTCGACCGCGCCGGGGGTGACCGCGTTGACGGTGACGCCGCAGTCGCCGAGCTCGCGGGCGAGGGACTTGGTGAATCCGAGGACCGCGGCCTTCGCCGACGAGTAGGGGACCTTGCCGAAGACACCGCCGCCACGCTGGGCGGAGACCGACGACATGTTCACGATGCGTCCCCATCCGTTCTCGATCATGCCCGGCAGGAATACCCGGGTGACGAGATAGGTGCCGGTGGCGTTGACGGCCATCACCTTGTTCCACAGTTCGAGGCTCGTTTCGAGGAACGGCACCGGCGAGGTGATGCCGGCGATGTTCGCGACCGCTCCGACGGGCGGGAGGCTTCCCGCGGCGACTTCCGCGGCGACGGCATCGTGCGCTGCCTGTACCGACGCCTCGTCGGCCACGTCGACCTCGTGTCCGAAGGACGGGACGGAGTACTCGCTGCCGATCTCGGCGGCGACCTTGGCGGATTTCTCACCGTCCAGATCGAGGACGACGACGGCCCAGCCGTCCTCGGCGTAGCGACGGGCGGTGGCGAGGCCGATGCCGCGCTCGGAGGTCGCTCCGGTGACGACTGCGGTGCGTCGGATCGAGGACATGGGTTTTCTCCTTGAAGGTTGGGTCAGGGGATAAGGGTGGTGACGAATCGAGCTGCCCGAGAGGCACTTTCGGGTCGCTCGGGGTCGGTGATGTCGCGGGTCTCGAGTTCGAGGGCGAAATGCCCGGTGTACCCGCGGGCGTCGAGGGCGGCGAGGCCGCCGGCGAAGTCGGCGTGCCCGTTGCCGATGCTGAGCTTGATGTTTCCGGGCACGGCGTCCCGGAGGTGGACGTGCGTGATGCGCGAGGCGAACAGGTCGACGAAATCGATGGGATCTCCGCCCGAGGCGACGATGTGGCTGAAGTCCATCACCACGCCGATGCCGGGGGACAGTCGTGCTGTCAGCCGGGCGGCGCGAGAGATGTCGCAGCACAGTCGGTGGACGTGGAGGGATTCGGTCCACAGGCCCACCCCGAAGTCCCGGGCCCGCACGTGTGCCCGCTCGAGTTGTGCCGCGACGGTGTCGAGGTCTTCGTCGAGGGACCGTATCGGCCGGTCGTCGAGGTGTCCGCACGGCAGCACCAGGGCGCGTGCCTCGATGCGAGAGGTGAGGGTCAGCAACCGGTCGAGATGGTGATCCCGCCGGTCCTGTTCTTCGGGGGTCAACGGCGCGTCGAGGTCACCGATGTCGCCGTTGACGCTACGGACGCGCAGGCCCGAGGCTGCCACGTCGTCGGCGACCCGATCGACGGCGTCCGCGTCGAGCACGAACGGAACGTGATCGCAGACTCCGGGTAGAGCGCCGAGATCGATCTCAGTGAAGCCCAGGCCGGCGATGGTTCGTAGCGCCGTGGGCAGGTCTAGGTGGCGGAAGCTGATCGTCGAGCAGCCGAGCCGATCGTGGAACACGAGAACCTCCTGGAAGGTGATGGGGACCACGCTAACTGTGCTGACTGTCAACAGTCAACCGTTGCCTACTGACAGTTGACATGAGGGGGTGGCCGCGCTCACACTGGGCTCACTGTTGACAGTCGACATCTTCTTTCCCCGTCGCACCAGCGGCCGTATTCTCGGTCCGCAAGGAGAAATTCATGAGCACAGAAGCTCTTAAGATGCGAGGTCCCGTCGAGGGCACCAAGGACGCCAAACGCGTCGCGATCGGTTCCTCTGTCGGCGCCGTCATCGAGACCTACGACTTCATCGGCTTCGGCACCGCCGCAGCGTTGTACTTCGGGACGGCCTTCTTCCCCAGCGGTGATCCCGTCATCGGAACCCTCGCCGCCTTCGCCACCCTCGGCGTCGGATTCGCCGCACGACCTCTCGGGGGGATCCTCGGTGGCCACCTCGGAGACAAGGTGGGGCGCAAGCCGGTCCTCGTCGCCTCACTGATCGTCATGGGCCTGGCCACCTTCGCCATCGGCCTGCTTCCGACCTACGGCCAGGTCGGTCTCGTCGCACCGGCGCTGCTGGTGACCGTCCGCATCATCCAGGGACTCGCCTTCGGCGCCGAATGGGGCGGAGCGATCCTGATGAGTTACGAACACGCGCCGTGGAAATCGAAGGGCCGCTATACCGGCATCGTCCAAGCGGGATTCCCCGTCGGGCTGCTGTTGGCCAACCTCGTATTCCTGTTCAGCGTCCACCTCGGTGGCGACTGGGCGTGGCGGGTGCCGTTCCTCGCGAGCATCGTCCTCGTCGTCGTCGGACTGATCATCCGGTCCAAGGTGCCCGAGTCCCCGGTCTTCGAGGACGTCAAGGACAGCGGCGAGATCGCTGCCTCCCCGATCCTGGACTCCGTCAAGAAGGACTGGCGCGACATCCTCCGCGGCATCGGCCTGCGCGTGGCCGAAACCGCCGGCTACGCCGTCTCGATCACCTACATGATCTCCTACCTGCACGAGAACGGCCTCGCCGGGAAATCGGAAACCCTGCTGGCGCTGTGTGTGGCCTCGGCGATCGGCATCTTCGCCACGATCGGCTGGGCCACCCTGACCGACCGTATCGGCCGCCGCCCGGTGTATCTCGGAGTCTGCGCGTTCGCCGCCCTCTTCGGGGTCCCGATGTTCCTCCTGGTCAACACCGGCACGTTCGTGCTGATCCTGGCCACCGTCGTGATCGCGTACGCCGTCTGCCAGAACGCCCTTGCCGGAGCGCAGGGCGCCTGGTTCCCCGAACTGTTCCAGGCAGCCCGCCGCGCCTCGGGCGCATCGCTGGCCTACCAGATCTCGGCGATGGTCTCCGGGTTCACCCCGTTCATCACCGCGCTGCTCTACTTCGCCTTCGGCTGGATCGGCCCGGCCCTGCTCTTCAGCTTCTACGGCCTCGTCGGTCTCGTCTGCGCCCTCGTCACCCGTGAGACCTGGGGACCGACCGAGCGTCGTCTCGCCGATCAGGCCGGCCGGTCGAACTCACACCCTTCCGATAGCCCCGGGGGCCCCCTGTCCGGTGGGACCGCCGCGGCATCGAGCACCAAGGAAAAGGAACTTCTGTGACCACCACAGCGCATCCCCGTCCCGACATCGCCCCGACCCGGAACGAGCGACTCGCCGCCATCGACGAATTCGCCTACCGACTCCGGCACAACGTGATCGACATGGGCCAGGAACAGGGCCAGGGCTACGTCGGCCAGGCGCTCGGCGCCGCGGACATCCTCGCCACCGTCTACGGAGACCATCTGCGCTTCCGCGCCGACGACCCGCACTGGGACGGCCGCGACCGGTTCCTCCTGTCGACAGGCCACTACGCCATCGGCCTGTACGCGGCGCTCGCGGAGGCGGGGATCATCTCCCACGACGAGTTGCTCACCTACGGCTCGGACGATTCGCGCCTGCCGATGTCGGGCATGTCGACTTATACCCCCGGCATGGAGATCTCCGGCGGCTCGCTCGGCCACGGCCTTCCGATCGCGGTCGGCATGGCACTGGGCCTGCGTCACCAGGATTCGCCGGCACGGGTCTTCAACTTCCTGTCGGACGGCGAACTCGACGAAGGGTCGACCTGGGAAGCGGCCATGAGCGCGCACCACCACCGGCTCGGCAACCTCATTGCGATGGTCGACATCAACGCACTGCAGGCCGACGGCGCCACCCGCGGAGTGCTGAGCACGGAACCGGTCCACGACAAATGGACGGCCTGCGGGTGGCGCACCTACCGGGTCGACGGCAACGACACCGCTGCGCTGCTCGACGCGTTCGATGCGGCCCTCGCCGAGGCCGCCCCGACCGGATCCCCGGCGATCGTCCTGTGCGACACCCGCGTCGGCAAGGGCGTTCCGTTGCTCGAAACCCGGGAGAAGGCGCACTTCATGCGCATCGACGAAGACGAATGGCAGATCTGCCGCGACCAGCTGACCGCCGGCCACAACCGCGAGGACGTCCGATGACCACCACCGCTCCCAAGCTCAAGACCTCGGCGATGATCGCCTCCTTCGTCGACCCGGGGCAGCGGACCACCGCCGCACCGTTCGGTCACGCGCTGGTCGCGGCGGCCCAGGAGGACGACCGGATCGTCGGCCTGTCCGCCGATCTCGCGAAGTACACCGACATGCACATCTTCGCCGAGGCGTTCCCGGACCGGTTCTTCCAGATGGGCATGGCCGAGCAGTTGCTTTTCGGCGCCGCGGCGGGCATGGCCGAGACCGGCCTGATCCCGTTCGCATCGACCTACTCGGTGTTCGCCGCCCGCCGGGCCTACGACTTCCTGTGCCTGGACATCGCCGAGCCGAACCTCAACGTCAACATCGTCGGCGGACTCCCCGGCCTGACCACCGGATACGGACCCAGCCACCAGGCCACCGAGGACATCGCCATCTTCCGCGGCATGCCCAACCTGACGATCGTCGATCCGTGCGACTCGATCGACATCGAACAGGCCGTGCCGCAGCTCGCCGCGAGTGAGGGGCCCACCTATCTCCGCTTGCTGCGGGGCAAGGTCGCCACCGTCCTCGACGAGTACGACTACCGCTTCGAACTCGGCAAGGCGAAGGTGCTGCGCGGCGGGAACGACGTCGTCTTCGTTACCAGCGGGCTGATGACCATGCGGGCGTTGCAGGCGGCGGACGTGCTGGCCACCCACCATGTGGACGTCGGGGTGGTCCACACGCCCACCATCAAGCCGTTCGATGCGGCGACGGTACTGGCGGAGATCGACACCGACCGGCTGGCGGTCACCCTCGAGAACCACACCGTCGTGGGTGGGCTGTTCGAAACCGTCGCTGCGGCGGTCGTGGGGGCGGGTCTGGGAAAAAGGGTCGTCCCCATCGGTCTGCCCGACCGGTTCCTCGATGCCGGCGCGCTTCCGACCCTCCACGACCGGTACGGATTGAGCACCGAGCGGGTGGTCGCGCGGGTGCTCGACGAGCTCGGCTGACCGACACGCTGTACGGGTCCCGTACCCAGCTCGGTGCGGGACCCGTATCATTGTCGACAGACTGTTGTCGACAGTCGGCCGCTGACACCTGGAGGCAACTCATGGCTGCTCAACCCGCTGCGCTGCTGGGGCTCGAGAGGACCAGCCTGCGCCAGCAGGCCGTCACCGCTCTGCGCACCGCGATCACGAGCGGCGCGCTCGCCCCGAGCAGCCCCCTCGTCGAGACCGAGCTGTCCGAGATGCTCCAGATCAGCCGGGGGACCCTGCGCGAGGCGATGCGCCAGCTGCAGCAGGAAGGTCTGATCTCTGCCGGTGCCCGCGGTCGCCTCTACGTTCGCCACCTCGACGCCAAGGAGATCGGCGACATCTTCGCCGTGCGCGCGGCCCTGGAAGCGTTGGCCGTCCGCGACCTCGCGGAGCGGGACGACCGGGCCTCGGTGATCCCGGCCCTGCGCGAAGCTCTCGAGGCGATGGCTCATGCCGAGAACGACCTCGAGGCGCGCATCGAGTCCGACCTGAACTTTCACCGCTTGCTCTGCCGTCTGACCGGCAACGAAACGCTTATGCACTCGTGGCAGTCGCTCGAGGGATCGATCCGCATGTCCATCATGTTCGCCGGTCTGGAGAAGGCGGTCGGAAACATGGACGTCGGGCGTCACAGTGCCATCGTCGACGCCATCGAAACCGGCGATTCCGACACGGCTGCGTCCACAGTGCGATCGCACATGGCGTGGGCGGCAAGCAATCTCGTGTCCTGATCCGTACTTCTCAGGGTGTCGCTGCCGATTCCGGAGGTCTCGTCGGGCAGGATGGTGGCCATGCAGACCACACCTCTGACCTTCGAGTCCTCCGTCGTCGTTTCCGCCACCCCCGACGAGGTGTACGCCCTCGTCTCCGATGTCACCCGCACCGGTGAATGGTCGCCCGTCTGCGCGGAATGCTGGTGGGACGAAGGGCAGGGCCCTGAGGTCGGTTCCTTCTTCACCGGTCGGAACGTCACCCCCGAACGCACCTGGGAGACCCGGTCGGAGGTCGTCGTCGCCTCCCCGGGCCGCGAATTCGCGTGGTCGGTCGGTCCCGGCCTCGTGCGCTGGAGCTACGTCATCAAGCCCGCGGACGCCGGCACGGAACTGACGGAGACCTGGGAGTTCACCGATGCGGGGCAGAAGTTCTTCCACGAGAAGTTCGGGGCGGAGGCACCTGCCCAGATCGCTGCGCGGGAACAGGCCGCCCGCAGCGGAATTCCGGAGACCTTGGACGCGATCAAGCGCATCCTCGAGGGCTGACCCGGGACGGTCGTCGTCCCGTCGCGTTTCCGACGCTCGTCGTCCCGTCCCGTTTCCACGGTATCGCGCAGGTGGGGGCTTGTCGCAAGCCCCCACCTGGGGCTCATACTGCCCGTCCGGTGTCGTGGAGAGGGGCGGACATGCATGAGGTCGCAGTGGTCGGGTGCGGGCCGACGGGAATGATGCTGGCGGGGGAGTTGCGCCTTGCCGGCGCAGACGTCGTCGTACTCGAACGTCGCGAATCGCAGGATCTCGCAGGGTCGCGGGGTGGTGGTATCCACGCCCGCACCATCGAACTGCTCGATCAACGAGGGATCGCCGAGCGCTTCCTTGCCGAGGGGCGAACGGTGAACACCGCGACCTTCGGGGGCACCAGGCTCGACGTGGGCCGTCTGCCCACCCGCCATCCGTACACGCTGGCGTTGTTCCAGAACCACATCGAACGGCTGCTCCTGCAGTGGATCGAGGAACTCGGCGTGCCGATCCGGCGGAACATCGAGGTCGTCGGGGTTCACGCGGACGAGGACAACGTGCACCTTCGGCTCGCATCAGGGGAGACGGCGGAGGCTCGGTACGTGGTGGGTGCCGACGGCGGGCGCAGTGTCGTACGCCGCGAGGCCGGGGTCGGATTCGAAGGGGCGGCTGCGACACGCAGCAGCCTGATCGCCGAAGTACGGGTCACCGAGGAACTCCCCACCGACGCGAAGATCGACGAGCGCGGTGTTCACGGTCTGTATTCGATGGGGGAGAGCCGAGCGCGGGTCGTGGTGACCGAAGCCGAACTGGGACCGCCCACGATGCCGACGCTCGACGACCTGCGACGAGAACTGGTCCACGTGTTCGGCACCGATTTCGGTGTGCACGATCCCACCTGGCTCTCGCGGTTCACCGACGCGACCAGACAGGCGACGACCTATCGCGCGGGCCGGGTCCTGCTCGCGGGCGACGCCGCACACGTGCATTCACCCACCGGCGGACTAGGTATCGGCCTGGGCATCCAGGATGCCGTCAATCTCGGCTGGAAACTCGGGCAGGTCGTGCGCGGGGTCTCGGGGGAGGACCTGCTCGACACCTATCACGCCGAACGGCACCCGTCCGGGGCGCGGGCGCTGAAATTCACGATGGCCCAATCTCTTTTCCAGAAGGCCGATCCGCGCCAGGAGGCCCTGCGCGATCTGATCGACGAGGTGCTTCGCGTCGGCGATGCCGGATCACCGATCGCGGCGTTGATCTCCGGTCTCGACGTCGCCTACGACCTCGGTGAGGGACACCCGCTGCTGGGACGGCGCATGCCGGATCTCGACATCATCGCCGAGGAGAAGCCGCTGCGCGTGTTCGGGCTCATGCACCGGGCTCGTCCGCTTCTGCTGCAATTCGACGGTCCACCAATCGATTCCGGTGATCTTGCTGAACGCGTCGACCTCGTGCGGGTGCGCTACGACGGCGCCTGGGAGTTGCCGTTGCTCGGTGAGGTCGTGGCGCCGTCGGCTGTGCTCGTGCGCCCGGACGGGCACGTGGCCTGGGTGGGGGAGGGCTCGACGGAGGGTCTCGATGCCGCGCTCGCGAAGTGGTGCGGCACTGCGGCCCGCCGAGCAGGAACCGTTGCGTGAACAAGGGATTCCTGACCTACACGGGTAGGCCGTACCGACCTTGCGCGCCGAACCGGGCTTCGCGCGCGTTGCAGCGGCGGCGAGAATCGGTTCGGCGCGCGAGGATCGGCGGAACAGCGATCGATGCGTCAGCGACGAGGGACAGCGACGTACTTGACCTCGAGGAACTCGTCGATACCGATGGTGCTCCCCTCACGTCCGAGACCCGATGCCTTGATGCCGCCGAACGGTGCCGCGGGGTTGGACACGATGCCGGTGTTCAGCCCGACCATGCCGACCTCGAGCGCTTCGCTGACACGGAAACTGCGGTCGACGTCCTGGGTGAAGATGTATCCGGCCAATCCCCAGGGCGTTTTGTTGGCGATCTCGACGACCTCGTCCTCGGTATCGAAGACGACGATGGGTGCGACCGGCCCGAAGATCTCCTCGCTCATCAATGCGGAGTCCTTCGACACGTCGGCGAGGACGGTGGGTGGGTAGAAGTAGCCGGGTCCCTCGGACCGGCTACCGCCGCACACGACGCGCGCTCCGCGTTCCACGGCATCGGCGACGAGACGTTCCACCTTCGCCAGGGCCTTCTCCTCGACCAGCGGACCGACCTGGGTGCCCTCGACCAGGCCGTCCCCGACAACGAGGGCATCCATACGGGCAGCGAGCTTCTCGGCGAACCGATCGGCGACCGCGCGCTGCACGAAGATGCGGTTCGCCGCGGTGCACGCCTCACCCATGTTGCGCATCTTCGCGGCGAGCGCGCCGTCGACGGCCCGGTCGAGATCCGCGTCCTCGAACACGATGAACGGGGCATTCCCTCCCAGTTCCATCGAGCTGCGCATGACGTGCTGGGATGCCTGTTCGAGCAATCGGATGCCCACCGCGGTCGAACCGGTGAAACTGATCTTGCGTGCGATGCCGCTGGACATCCAGGTGGAGACGACCTCCCCGGGTGCGGTGGTGGGCACGACGTTCAGCACACCCTTCGGCACACCGGCCTCGATGAGCACGTCGACCAGGGCCAGCGAGGTCAACGGCGTCAGCTCCGAGGGTTTGAAGACGATGGTGCACCCGGCCGCGATCGCGGGTCCGATCTTGCGAGTGCCCATGGCGAGCGGGAAGTTCCACGGCGTGACGAGGACACAGGGTCCCACCGGTTCCTTGGACACCAGAATACGGGTAGCGCCGTCGCCGGTGCTGGTCACATCACCGCCGATGCGGACGGCTTCCTCGGAGAACCACCGGAAGAACTCTGCAGCGTAGGCGACCTCGCCCTTCGCCTCGGCGAAGGGCTTTCCCATCTCGGTGGTCATGATGGTCGCGAACTCGTCCTGCCGGTCCAGGATGAGCTCGTAGGCCCGGCGAAGGATGACGCTGCGTTCGCGCGGAGCGGTCTTCGCCCACTGTTTCTGCACGCGAGCGCAGGTCTCGATGGCACGCCGGGCGTCGTCGGCGTTGCCGTTCGCGACGGTCGCGACGACCTCCTCGGTCGCCGGGGCGACGACGTCGAATCGTTCGCCGGTGGTCGATTCGACCCACTCACCGTCGATGAACAATCCAGTGCTGACTCGGGACACTGCGTCGGAGACGCCCACCCGTGTCCCGACAATCGTTGCGTCGGTCATGCGCTTTCCTCCTCGGAGATGGTGTTGTTCATCGACATTCGCGGTCCGGGATCGAGCAGTTCTGCGAGATGTTGCCCCGGGGCGGATAAACCGATCTGCGCGACCTGCATCGCGCACGAAAAGCCGTCCGTGACCACCGCGGAATCGTCGCCGGCCGCGCGCAGTGCCGGCGCGAGGGAGGTCTCGGCGACCTTCATGCTGATGTCGTGGTGTTGTTTCTCGAATCCGAAGTTGCCTGCCACGCCGCAGCATCCGACTGCGTCGCGGACGTCGTCGACTCCCGCTGCGGTCAGGATCCGGCGATGGCTTCCGGCGCCGAACACGGAGTACTCGTGGCAGTGCGTCTGCAGCACCATCTCGTTCGGCAGCGGCGGTACAGGGGCGGGTGTCCAACCGTTGCGCACCAAGGTGTCCACGTAGGACGCGAAGCTGTGGACCCGTGCGGCGACGCGACGCGCAGCCTCGGTAGGCACCAGCTCGGGCAGGTCCTTGCGCAGTGCGGCCGCGCAACTCGGCTCGACGACGACGATCGGCCGGTCGGTGCCGTCGTCGAGTGTGCGGGCGGCGTGGGAGAGTTTCTTCTTCGCGGTGTCGAGCTGACCGGTGGAAATCCACGTCAGTCCGCAGCACGCGTCCGCGGAGCAGCTCACCTGCTGATCCGCCGAGGCGAGCACGCGGGCGGCGGCACCGGCGACCTCCGGCCGCAACCCCCGAGTGAAGGTGTCGACGAACAGCACCACGGGCGTCGAACCGGACCGGCCGCTCAGCGCGTCGCTCACGGCCTTCTTCCAGGCTCGCCGGGGGGCGAAGGGCGGAAGTACCCGGTCGGGGGAGATGCCGCCGAGTGCGGCGGCGCGCTTCGCGAGAGAAGTGCGCAGGACCGCGTTGACCAGCGGTGCTGCCAAACCCGTGACGCGGAGCCAGCGTGGCAGCCAACCCAGCGAATAGTGCGATACCGGTCGTCGTGTGCCGTCGTAGTAGTGCGAGAAGAACTCGGATTTGTAGGTGGCCATGTCGACGCCGGCCGGGCAGTCGGTCGAGCAGGCCTTGCACGACAGGCATAGATCGAGTGCCTCACGCACCTCCTCGGACTTCCACCCTTGTTCGAGCGTGCGGGCGCCGCGCACCATCTCCTGCAGGACCCGGGCCCGGCCGCGAGTGGAGTCCTTCTCGTCGCGGGTCGCGCGGTAGCTCGGGCACATCACGCCACCGGAGTCGGATCGGCATCGTCCGACGCCGATGCAGCCCTGGACGGCGTGTATCCACGGGTCGGGGGTGTGTTGCGGCCGCGCGCCGTCGGGGCGGACGGCCTCGATCGGGTGCAGGTCGTAGTGGGTACGCCAGGTGCGTTCGGGAACGCCCGCCAACGCCAGATCGGCATCGATCCGCGCCGGGTCGGTCAGCGATCCCGGGTTCAGGATGCCTTTCGGGTCCCAAATCGTGCGGAAGGCGCGGAATGCGCTCATCATCCGCGGGGAGTACATCACCGGCAGCAGTTCCGAGCGGGCACGGCCGTCGCCGTGTTCTCCGGAGAGCGATCCGCCGTGACGGACCACCAGATGTGCGGCCTCGAAGGTGAACTCGCGGAAGACCTGCCGGCCCTCCTCGGTGCGCAGGTCGTAGGTGATGCGGATGTGCATGCAGCCGGCGCCGAAGTGCCCGTACATCACGCCCTGCAGACCGTGCCGGTCGAGCAGTGCGCGAAAGTCCCGCAGGTAATCGGCGAGGTTCTCCGGCGCGACGGCGGAATCCTCCCAGCCCGGCCAGGATTCGCCGCCGGATGCCAGGCGGGACGAGAGTCCGGCGCCGTCCTCGCGCACCCGCCACAGGGAAGCGCGCTCGGTGGTGTCGGCCGCGATGCGGCCGTCGACGAGACGGCCGTTCCGGCGAAGTTTGTCGAGCAGTGCGTCGGCAGCGGTGGCCACCGAGTCCGGGTCGTTACCGTCCAAGTCGACGTAGAGCCACGCGTTTCCCGCGGGCAGGCCGAGGACGGAGTTCTCGCCCCGGCGGAACCGCATGGTCTCGACGATCGCCGCGTCGACACCCTCGACCGCCGCAGGGGAGAATTCCAGGATGGTTCCGATGTCGCGGGCCGCGTCGACCACGTCGTCGTAGCCGAGGCAGACCAGCAACGCGCTGGACGGGCGGGGAACCAGCTTGACGCGGGCCCCGACGATCACCGCGCACGTTCCCTCGGATCCGACGATCGCACGGGCGACGTCGAACCGCTTCTCCGGCAACAGATTGTCGAGGTGGTAGCCCGAGACCTGCCGTTGGATCCTCCCGAGTTCGGTGCGGAACTCGAACAGGTGCTCCGCCGCCAGCGCGGTGAGCTCGGCGTCGAGCTGTTCCGCGCGAGCCGCAGCGGCCGCGTCGTCGGGATCGGTGGCACGTAGGCCTCGCTGCGCAGCGGTGAGCCGGAACCCGTCGGCGGTGACGAGGTCGATCTCGTGGACGTGATCGGACATGCGGCCGTAGCGCACCGAGTGGTTTCCGCAGGCGTCGTTGCCCAGCGCACCACCGACCGTGGCCCGGTTCTTCGACGAGGGATCGGGGGCGAAGGTCACCCGGCCCGAGGACGCGTCCTCGGCCACCCGTGTGAGGGTCGCGAGCACGACGCCCGGTTCGACGTCGGCGACACCGGACGTCTCGTCGATGGCGAGGATGCGGTTCATGTGCCGGGAGAAGTCGACGACGACACCGGGGCCGACGGCGTTACCCGCCATCGACGTCCCGCCCCCTCTGCTGACCAGCGGGATCCCGGTGTCGCCGCAGGCACTCACCACCGCCACGACGTCGTCCACCGACCGAGGAAAGACCACGGCCGCCGGTGGCACCCGGTAGTTGGAGGCGTCGTAGGAGTACTCGGCCCGTCGACGCCGGGAGGTATCGATCGGGATGCCCAGCGCCTGGAGCCTGTCGGTGAGGAGCCGGATCCGGACGTCCTCGTCCGTGGAGGAGACGCTGGGGCGCTGTCCTATGGTGAGATGGTCGTCATTCATCGCGTGCGCCGCGTCGGGAACGGAGACCGCAGAGAATATGGGCGCGTCGGTTCAAGGAACACCATCGGCCACCTCCCAGTTTGTAGGATTGTCGACAATACTGCCACGCACGGAGCGTACAAAGCGGAGACGGTGAACGCAACGCAGGCCGGGCCGGCGTTCTCACCGGCGGCGGAGGATGTTCGCACCCTCACTCGGTCTGATCGCCCCGTGACGTCTGCCGCCTGCACCCCGAGTCTGTGTAGGGTGCAGACGGCAGTCTTCCGTATCGACGTCGGTCGGTAGCTGTGACGCGGCCGTGAATGCCGACTGCGTGCGGTCGAGTTACGCCGTACGGGCGCGACGATCGTCGACGCTGTCGGTGTGGCGGAGGCACTGATGCGTGTCTACACCAGCCGAGTCACGCCGATGGTGTGATCGGTGGTGAACTCCTCGATCGCCCACTCGCCGTTGAATCGTCCGAGACCGGAGTTGCGTTCGCCACCGAATGCCACGTGCGCCTCGTCCTGAACGGTCATCTCGTTGATGAACGTCATGCCTGCCTCGACCCGATGCGCGAATTGCAGTCCGCGGTCGATGTTCTGCGTGAAGACCGCGCTGGACAGACCGAATTCGTGGTCGTTGGCCAGTTCGAGGGCGTGTGCTTCGTCATCGGCGCGCAGGACCGCGACCATCGGGCCGAAGATCTCCTCGCGGGCGATCTCCATGTCGGGCGTGACGTCGACGAACACGTGCGGAGGCACGACCCGGCCGTCGATCTCCCCACCGAGCGCAACGCGTGCTCCGGCGTTCCGGGCCTGCTCGATCTTCTCCTCGAGGCCCTTCAACTGCGAATCGTTGACGACGGGCCCGACCAAAGTGCCGTCTGCGGAGGGATCGCCGTAGGGCACGGCCTGCGCGGCTCGGGTGAACCGTTCGACGAAATCGTCGTACACCGGCGCCTGCACGATGATGCGGTTCACAGCCATGCAGATCTGTCCGGAATGCAGGAACGACCCGGTCACCGCTGCCTCGACGGCCGCGTCGAGGTCGGCGTCGTCGAGGACCACGAGGGGTGCGTTGCCGCCCAATTCGAGTGCCACCTTCTTGAGGTGCTCACCACCGGTGGCGACCGCACCGACCTGCTTGCCGACCGGTGTCGAGCCGGTGAAGGAGATCAACCGCGGGACGGGATGCTCGACGAAAGCGTCGCCGATCTCCGAACCGGAGCCGATCACGACCGACAACACCCCCGCCGGTAGGCCTGCTTCCTCGAAGATCCGAGCGATCAACAGACCGCCGGTCACCGGAGTGTCCGAGGCCGGCTTGATCACCACGGCATTGCCCAACGCCAACGCCGGTGCCACCGATCGCTGCGACAGGTGCAGCGGGAAATTCCACGGGCTGATCACCCCGACCACTCCGATGGGCTTGCGGTACACCCGCATCTCACGGTTCGGGGTGTTCGAATCGAAGATCGATCCGTGGACCCGGGACGGGAACGATGCCGCCTCCTGAGTGATGCCGATGGCCAGGGAGACTTCGGTATCGGCCTTGATCCGCGTCGAGCCGGACTCGGCGACCAGCCAGTCGATGATCTCGGCTCGTCGTTGCTCGAGAATCTGCGCGGCGCGACGCAGGACCGCGGCGCGGTCGGCGGGACCGGTCGTGGCCCACTCGACCTGTGCTGCCCGGGCGGAGGTGTAGGCGGCGTCGACGTCCTCGGCGGAGGCGAGGCGGATCGTGGCGACCACGCTGTCGTCGAACGGATTGGTGTCGGTCAGGACGCGGTCGGAGCGTCCCTCGCGCCACTGCCCATCGATGAACTGGGAGGCGACCGGTTTCCCGGCGAACGTGGCGGTGGAACCGAGATCTGTTGCTGTCATGGAGAACTCCTCGACGGTAGGTAGGTCAGGGAAAAGCGACGACGGGCTCGAAGGTCGATGCGTTTACCGAATCGCCGAATGTGGTGTTGATCTGCTCGAATAAATAGGCTCCACCTGCCGGTCTGGATGCCGCAGTCCGCACGACGTCCTCGTCTCCGAGAACTGCCGACAGCGGCGTCGGGTAACACTCGTTGCAGACGATCGCATCTGTGTGGCATACCCCGCCGGCCACCAATCGAACCCGGAGCTTGCGCCTCGTCGGCACCGGCGACGCAGGAGATGGCGCACGGCTCGCGAAGCTGTGCACCGTCTCCGGCGCTCGAGAGGGATGCCTATGAATCGAACCGGCGATCGTCGAATCTGGCGGCGTGCCCGGCGATGTGAGCGTGCAGTCGCGCGACCGCCGGGGACGGCGTCCGCGTACCGGTCGTCAGTCCGATGGTGCGATTCGCGATTCCGGCGACCGGCATGGTGGCGATTCCGGGGACAGGCGTTTCGGAGCGAGGTAGCAGTGCAACCCCGAGGCCCTGGGCGACCAGTGCCCGGATCGTTTCGAACTCACTGATCTCGAACGCGATGTACGGTTCGAATCCTGCTTCGCCGCACACAGTTTCGAGCTCTCTGCGGATGTGGTAGTCGGGCGGGCTCGCGATGAAGTGGTCGTCCGCGAGCTCGCGCAGGTCGAGGCAGGCACGGCCGGCGAGTCGATGGCTGCTCGGGAGGTGGAGCAACAGTCGCTGCTGGGCCAGCACGGTGACCGGTAGATCCTCCGGCGGAGGAATGATGACGGCGAGATCGAGCCGGCCGTCCCGAACCATGTCGGCGAGCGCTTCGCCGTGCGCCTGGACCAGGTGCAACCGGACGCCGGGGGCGAGACGGTGGAACTCGGCCAGTAGCGACGGGATGCTCACCGGCCCGAGGGTGAGCGGGAATCCGAAACGGACGACGCCGTGGTCGGGATCGGCGTGCTCACGCAGCGTGGTGATCGCAACGTCGAGTTCCCGGATCAGATGCCGGGTGCGTTCGTGCAACTCCCGTCCGGCCGTCGTCAATACGACCCCTCGCCCGGACTGCTGGAACAACGCCACACCCACTGCCTTCTCGAGTGCCCGGAGTCGGCGACTGACCGAGGACTGGGGAACGTCGAGCAGATCCGCGGCGCGTGTGATGTGACCTTCGCGCGCCGCGGCGTCGAAGGCGACGAGCAGCGGGGCAATCGTTGCGGTCTCGGGCGTCACGTACCAATCCACATCTGCATGGTAATACCTGCGATATCTCATTGGACGGATGAATGGGGAAGGGGCACGCTGAAGATCGACAACGGCGAAAGCAGGAGAATGATGGTGAATCGGAAGCACTCTGCCGACGGGCCACAGCACGACGACCACGAGTACGACGCCGTCCTGATCGGCGGCGGCATCATGTCGGCGACACTGGGTGCACTGCTGACACGGCTCGAACCCGATCGGTCGGTCCTCGTCCTGGAACGACTCGACGAGGTCGCGGCCGAGAGCAGCGCCCCATGGAACAACGCCGGCACCGGCCACGCGGGCCTGTGCGAACTGAACTACATGCCCGATCCCACGGATTCGACCCGGGCCGAGGAGATCGGACGACAGTTCCGGATCTCACGGCAGTTCTGGGAGTCCCTCGACGAGCCGGATGAGACGACATTCGTGAACGCGACATCGCACATGAACGTCGTCTTCGGTGAGCGTGATGTGAACTATCTACGTCGGCGGCACGCCACGCTGCAACGCTCTCCACTGTTCTCCGCCATGGAGTACAGCGAGGACCCCGACACGATCGCCCGATGGGCACCGCTGGTGATGACCGGTCGCTCGGGGTCCGAGCCGATCGCGGCCACGCGCTACGAGGCAGGCACCGACGTCGACTTCGGTGCCCTGACACACCGATTGCTGGTGGACGCACGCGATCGTGGCGCCGAGATTCGTACAGGGCACGAGGTCACGCGACTGCGCCGCGCCGCCGACGGGCGGTGGACGGTCTCCGGACGTACCAGGACGGGACGGTTCTCGGTCAGGTCCCGGTTCGTGTTCGTCGGCGCAGGCGGGTACGCCCTGAAACTGTTGCAGAAGGCCCGGATCCCGGAGGTGCGAGGTTTCGCGGTCTTTCCCATCGGCGCGCAGTTCCTGCGCACCGGCGATCCCGACGTGGTGTCCCAGCATGCGGCGAAGGTCTACAGCCAGGCCGACGTGGGCGCACCACCGATGTCGGTGCCGCATCTCGACAAGCGGATCGTCGACGGATGCGAGTGGCTGATGTTCGGCCCGTACGCCACGTTCAGCACCAGGTTGCTCGAACACGGCCGGCTCACCGATCTGTTCACCACGCTGCGCCTGCACAACATCGCCCCGTTGGTGGCGGTGGGCCTGCAGAATCTGTCGCTGGTGCGCTATCTTGTCGGCCAACTGCTCGCGTCCCCGACGCGGAAGTTCCGGCAGTTGCAGCGATTCTGTCCCGAGGCACGGGAGTCCGACTGGGAGTTGATCGACGCGGGTCAGCGGGCCCAGCTCGTCAAGCCCGATCGTCGTAGGATCGGGGTTCTGGCCTTCGGCACGGAGGTCGTGGCGAGCGCGGACGGCAGCATCGCCGGGTTGCTCGGGGCGTCGCCCGGCGCCTCGATCGCTCCGTCGGCGATGGTCGAGCTGCTGAGCACGTGTTTCCCGGATGATGCGGCGCGATGGCGGCCGGTGCTCGAACGGATGATGCCCGACCTGTCTCGGATGACCGAAATGACCTCGCGCGCCGAACCGGGCCCCGCCTGCACTACAGCAGCGGCGAGAAACGGTTCGGCGCGCAAGGATCCGAACTCCTCGTAGGGCTTACGCTCAGACGGTCTGCAGGAACGGGTAGTCGGTGTACCCCTCGGCTCCGGACGCGTAGAACAGCTCCGGACGCGGTGCGTTCTCCGGCTGCCCGTCCCGCCAGCGCTCGGCCAGGTCGGGATTGGCGATCAGTGCGCGGCCGACGGCCACGGCGTCGGCGTGCGAATCCTCGATCAGCTGCACGGCCTCGTCGCGCGTGGTCGGCGAACCGAAGCCACTGTTGGCGATCACCTTGCCGCCGAAACGCTTCCGGAGTTCCTGCACGAGATCGCCGGTCGGCTCCTTGTGGAGGACGGACAGATAGGCCAGACCGAGGGGCTGCAGGGCCTCGACCAGAGCACCGTAGGCGGCACGCACATCGTCGCGATCGGTCTCGACGGCGTCCTGGATGTTGTGTTCGGGGGAGATCCGCAGTCCGACGCGCCCGGCGCCGACCGCTTCCGACACGGCCTTCACGACCTCGACGACGAGACGGATCCGGTTCTCCACCGAACCGCCGTACTCGTCGTCCCGCACGTTCGATGCGGGGGAGAGGAATTCGTGCAACAGATATCCGTTGGCGCTGTGGACCTCGACACCGTCGAGTCCGGCGTCGATCGCACGGCGGGCCGAGGCGACGAAGTCGTCGATGACGGACGGAATCTCGTCGGTGGTCAGTGCGTGGGGCACGGGGTAGGGCTGCTTGCCCTGCTCGGTGTGCACCTGGCCGTCGATCGCGATGGCGCTCGGCCCGACGACGCGTCGGCCGCCGTTGACGTCGGGATGCGTGACGCGGCCGCCGTGCATCAACTGCACCACGATGCGTCCGTCGCGCTCGTGCACGGCATCCGCGACGCGACGCCAGCCGGCGACCTGCTCGTCGGTGACGATGCCGGGCTGACCGACGAAGGCCTGCGATTCGAAGTTCACATAGGTTCCCTCGGCGATGATCAGGCCGACACTCGCCCGCTGACGGTAGTGCTCGACGATCAGATCTCCGGGTACACCGGCGGAACCACCACGCAGGCGGGTCAGCGGGGCCATGACGATGCGGTTCGCGAGTTCGAGGTCTCCGAGGGCTACAGGTGTGAACAGATCCATGGGTGGCGCAACCACCCCCACCCCCGACGGCATTCCGATGCCCGGCCGATTGTGGGATGGGTCATAGCGCCGGATGGTGGTCATTCCGAGTGTTCGACGGCGGTGACCAGCCGATTCGACCAGTTCTCCAGGTACTCGACGAACTCCGGTGGCGACGCGCCGAGCAGCCGCCCACCGGACATGCCCACGGCGAAGACCGCCCAGTCCATGCTGTCGGCGTCCACCTCGATCCGGCAGCGCTCGGAGTCGATCGCGATCACCTCGGTCCACTGACCGATCCGACGCCGCACCTCGTGCGCCGACGCCTCCAGTTCCGCGCTGACCTTCACCTGGGAACGGCTCCGGATGCCGCGTTCGACGAAGGTCGCGGCGTCACCCCCGGGCAGCTCGCGTTGCCGGAATCGCATCCCGGTGGCGGCGGTCTCGGCCATGCGGTCGAGCCGGAAGCTGCGCCAGTCGCCGCGGTCGAGGTCGTAGCCGACGAGATACCAGCGTCGTCCGAGGGAGACGAGTTGCCGGGGTTCGACGCGCCGGCTCGTCGCGGTGCCATCGGCCGCGGTGTACTCGAAGACGATGCGTTCGTCGTCGCGGCAGGCCCGCGCGACGGTGACGAGTTGCTGCGAATCGGTCGCGCGGGTCGCCCAGGGGATGTCGGCGGAGACCGTCGCCGCATCGAGCGCCTCCACCTGGCGTCGCAGCCGCGGCGGCATCACCTGGATGACCTTGGCCAGCGCCCGCACCGAGATCTCGGCGATCCCGGTGATGGAGGTCTGCGCCGCGGTGAGAAGTCCCACCGCGAGCGCGACCGCTTCGTCGTCGTCGAGGGCCAGCGGTGGCAACGACGCGCCCGGCGCGAGCTGGTACCCGCCGCCGACCCCACGATCGGACCGCACCGGATAACCGAGATCGCGGAGACGTTCGATGTCGCGGCGCAGGGTTCGCAGCGAGACTCCCATCCGGTCGGCGAGTTCGGCGCCGAGCCAGTAGCGGTGGGTCTGCAACAGCGACAGAAGCCGCAGGGTGCGGGAGCTCGTGTCGGACATGACCTCATTCTTCCGCACCTGCAGACCTATAAGTGACAGAAACTGGCACCAATGGCTCGTAGCGTAGTTCTTGCCGGACCACGACGACGAGGAGCACCCGATGACCGAGACCACCACCACCCGGAACGCCACCCCGACCCTCGACCAGGAACGCCGCGATCTGCTGTCGAGCCTCGCCCACGCGCGGCACTTCCTGCGGTTCACGGCTCGCGATCTCACCACTGAACAGGCGTCGCAACGAACGACGGTGAGCGCCTTGACGATCGGCGGACTCATCAAGCACGTCACCGAAGTCGAGCGGGGATGGGCGGATTTCCTCGTGGTCGGAGCCGACTACATGGAGAAGGATTTCACCGAGTGGACCGAAGAGGATTTCGCCGAACGCGACAAGGACTTCCAGCTGCAGCCCGGTGAGACCCTCGAAGGTGCGCTGCGCGCCTACGACGAGGTGGCGGCCCGAACCGACGAGCTGGTGCGCACGCTGCCGTCGCTGGACGTCGTGCACGAACTTCCCAAGGCGCCGTGGAACACCGAGGACGCCTGGTCGGTGCGTCGCGCCCTACTGCACATCGTCGCCGAGACGACGCAGCACGCCGGCCACGCCGACATCATCCGCGAGTCCCTCGACGGAGCGAAGTCGATGGGGTGAACCTGCGGTCGCGCTAGTGCCGGCCGGTGTCGCGCATCAACTCGGCGAGCTCCGTGCGGTCGGAGACGTCGAGTTTGGTGCACGCCCGGTAGATGTGCCCCTCGACGGTGCGGACCGACACCACGAGCCGCTCGGCGATCTGCCGGTTGGACAACCCGGCGGTGACCATGGCGGCGATCTCCCGTTCCCGGCTCGTGAGGGGGAGCGGGCGGGCCGCTTCGTCCAGCGCCGGCGACGAGGCGTGATCGCATCGCGCGGCCAGAGCCGCGGCCGCGGCAGCGGCTTCGACGGATCGACGGGTGTCGCCGTGGTCGCGGTAGGCGATGGCGGCCAGGGCGTGGGCATCGGCCGCGTCGGCGAGGGCGCCGAGCGCCTCGAAGGTCTCCGCGGCGGCGGTCAGTCCTCGCCCGTCCGCCTCCGCGGAAGCGGTCGCGTGGGCGGCCATGACGGCGACGAGACGTCCGTCGCACTGCCCTGCCAGCTCCGAGAGCCGTTCCGCGGTGGTGCGATCCCCGAACCGGGTGGCGGCGTGCAGGGCGATCGCCTCGACGGCGAACTGATCGTGTCGCGCCGCGATCTCCGCTGCCTCCCGGACCGAGGTGATCGCGTTCGTGGTCTCGCCGCGCGCCGCGGCGAGCCACGCCTCCGCGATCCGGAGTTGCGGCTCGAAGACGGCGACGTGCCGGCCGCTGCGCGAGGTCGCCTGAGCCAGTGCGGTATCCGCATCGTTGACGCGCCCGAGGACGGCGTAACCGTGCGTGAGGGCGATGTAGGCCGGCACGTTCCAGGAGACGGTGGCAGCTCGATCGTCCACCTGGAGCGCGGCGACGGCTTGTTCGAGGCGGTACACGGCGTGCACGAACCGCCCGCGGGTGGTGTCGACGACGCCGAGCAGGATGTTCGCCAGGCCCCACGCGAGGTACTGGCCCATCGAGGTGGTGGTTCCGTGGGCGTCGGCGGGGCCGCGCACCGCGCTCTCCCGGTAGGTCTCGGCCCGCCGCTCGGCCTCGTCGAGATCTCCGGTGAGAAGCAATGCGAGAACCTCACCCAGGCCGGCGGGATAGCGCAGCAGGCCGTCGACCTGGTGGGCGACCGCTGCGCAGCGCGCGGCCATCGCAGGGACTTCGTGACCGCGTCCCATCACCGCGAGGGACAGTCCGCCGCCGAAGAACGCCCACTCGACCGCCCAGGGGAGTGCGGTTTCGGTGGCGAAGATGCGGTGAGCGAGGGTGAGCGCATCGCGGGGACGCCCTTCGTACACCGCGCATGCGCAGTCGATCGCGTCGACCACCACCCTCAGGTGCGGGCGCGTGACCAGTTCGCGGAGGGTCGCGAGCACCTGCTGGGCCTCGGCGGCGTTACCCATCCCCCAGAAGAGATTGGAGATGCGGGTCGCGCCCCAGCGCACGAGCTCGCTCTCGTCGAGGGTGCGGGGATCGAACGAGGCCAGCACGGACTCGACCTCACTGATCCCACCCAGCCACACCAGCGCGCGGGCGAGGAGATCCGCCGCCGAGAACGTGCCCGTGGCATCGAACGCCGCGCGTGCGAGACGTTCGGCCAACGGGGCATCGCCCAGAGCGATCGCGTCGTGGGCCGCGGTCTCGAGCAACTCGGGGTCGACGGCCCGGCTGCTGTCCAAGGAGAGTTCGGCCAGACGGATCCGGTCGGTCGGGCCCCGTTGGACGCGCGATCCCAATGCCTCGACGAGCTGACCGCGGATCCTGCGCCCGGCGATCCGGCCGACACGGCGGCGCACGACCTCACCGAAGAGGGGGTGGGTGTAGCGGACGCGGTAATTGCGGTTGTCGTCGACGACGTCGATCAGTCCTCGTCGTTCCGCTTCCTCGACCGCGTCGTCGCCGGCGAGACCGCACAGGATCTCGAGGTCGAGCGGTTCGCAGAACGCCAGCAGCTGCAGGGCCTGCAGCACCTCGGGCGTGAGGTGGTCGATGCGATGTTCGAGGAGTGATGCGAGTTCGGAGGTGACGGCGGTGCCGCCCCGGAGCTGCCACACGTTCCCCACCCGGCGGAGCGTGCCGGCCTCGCGGGTCCCGACCACGAGGTGGTGGACGAACAGCGCATTCCCACCCGAAGCCTTCCAGATCAGGTCGGCACTCAACTCCTCCAGGGGACCACCGAGCACGGTTTCGATCAGATCGATGCTCTGCTGCCGGGTGAACGGTGACAGCTCCAGGCGGATGAGATGGCCGTCCTTCCACAAGGAGGTGACGGCGTCGGGCACGGCTTCACCGTTGCGGACCGTGGCGACTGTGTGGACCGCGCGATCGAGGGCGAGCTGATGGAGGAAAGTGGCCGACAGCGGATCGAGCAGGTGGGCGTCGTCGACACCGAGGACGAGCCGTGCACGATCGGAACCGTGTTCGCTCAGCAGTGCCTGTCGTGCGGCGGCGAGGAAGGCGACGGGATCGCCGGCAGGGGGAGCTTCGATGAGGTGCGCGAAGGCACCGAGAGGGATGCTCCGAGCGGATTCCGTCCCCGCGATCCAGCGCACCGGGGCGGACAGCGAGTCGGTGGCCATCCGGGCCAGGGTGGTCTTGCCGACTCCGGGATCTCCGGTGAGGACCACACCGCCTCGGCCGGGGTCCGTCAGGGCCGCGACAATGATTTCCAGTTCCCCCCGCCGCTGAATCAGTGGCCAGCGCTGATCCATGCACACGATCGTAGATCCGCGAAGTGCGGATATCTCCGGGTTGGAGATTTCACCTCCTGCCCGTGACCGCAGATCGAGTACTCCACTACGCGCGACGTCGGCACCTTCGGCGACCACGATGGAGTCGTCGGAGCAATCGAACGGAAAACGGCCGAAGGAGCTGGTGATGACCACGACATCGTCGGAGCCGTTCTTCAGCTGGACGTCGAGACGGATCGACCTGAGCGCTGCAGCGGATGCGCGCACGGTGGCACCGGAACTCGACGAGTCGCTGCGCTGCGGCTCCCGGAAGGCCCGATTGCTGGCGATCCGCGACTCGGAGAGCGAGACCGACTACGTGGCGTTGCTGGTGGGCGACGTCTCGGGACACAGCGACGTCACCGTCCGCGAGGTCGACGAAGAGCGTCTGCTGGTCGAGGGGAGCCGGCCGTCCACCGAACCCGAGATCCTGTTGGGCATCACCCCGGAGCCCGGGTATTCCGGCCCCCATCACGTCGATCGAGAGGTCTTCGTGGACGGGCCGGTGCGGTCGCTGATCATCCGCAGTGGAGCGCGGTCGGTGGTGGTCGACTGGTGCCACGAAGAACACACGCGCTCGGCTCCGAGAGAGCAACTTCTGTCACCCGCGCCGCCGGCGCGCACCGGACCCGGGACGATCCGGTTCCGCGTCGCGCAGCTGTTTCCGAGCCCGCGCGTGATCCGATGGTGGCAGCGATTGCTGCCTCACCCGGAACCCGTGGGTCCGCGCCGCACCCCGGCGGTCTGCGGCTGACCGATCAGAGCCCGGGAATGCGGGGCAGCTGCGGGAGCTGGAACTGCGGGGGCGGGGGCAGTGTCGGCAGTTCGAACTGGGGGAGCCCGGGGACCGTCGGGGCCGGCTCCGGTTCGAGTGACGGCACCGAGGTGTCGGGCGCCGCCTCGTCCTGCGTCCCGGTGGTGGCGGGGACCTGCGTGGAGGTCGTGGAGGTTTCCGCCGTCGTCTGCGGCCGGTAGGTGGTGCGGGTCTCGCTGCGATCGGTGACCGTCGACTGCTCGTCCGAGACCGCCGGGACGGTTTCCGCCGCGGTCGATGTGTCGGTGGGGGTCGTGGACCGGGGTTCCGCTGCCGGTTGCGCCGGCGGCTCCTGTATCTCCTGCTGCGTGGCGGTGGGCTGCGGATCGCGACCGGAATCCTGCAGCAGGTCGACACCCAGGGCGATCGCCGCCGCGACGACGACGGCACCACCCGCGAGCAGGAGACGTCGACGGTTCCGTGGCTGCGCGGGCGCCTCGGTCTCCTGCCGGATGTCGGCGGTAGCGAAGCTCTCGGTCGGCGCGTCCGGCGCGACCAACTGCGGGGCGAACTGTGCCGTCTCGGTGAGTTCCGTCGGTGCGGCGAACTCCGCTGTTTCGGCGACCTTCGCGGTGTCCGGGCGGGCGAGGAGTGCCGCACCTTCCGCTGCCACGAGTTCGGGCTGCGGGGGCACGATCACCGGAATGTCGAGCCACGACTCCATCACGGCGGTGACCAGCGGAATATTTGCTCCGCCCCCGATGAGCACCGCCGCGTCGGGAGTGCGTCCCGAACGGCGGATGACGTCGAGGGTGAGGCGGGCGGACGCCTTCACGGGGCCGTCGATGAGCGAATCGAAGCTGTCCTGCGAGAGCAGCAGCAGACCGCCCTCACCGGGCATGCACACTGCGTCCTTCGACGACAGTTGCTCCTTCGCGTCGCGGCACCGGGCCGTGAGCGCCCGTTGCGCCGCCATGTCGGTCGGCTCGGCGAAACGCTGCAGGTCGACGTGGTGGTCGTAGATCAGCCGGTCGACGAGGTCACCGCTGATCCGGTCCGAGCGCGCCGTGCTCAGTGCGATGCGGGTGCCCCGGTCGACGACGGTGACGGTGAGGCCCGAACTGCCGAGATCGTAGAACACGAGCGTCTCGTGGTCGCCGAGATCTCCTGTGGTCTCCAGCATTTCGAGCGCCGCGGTCACTTCCGGGACGAGCCGGAAGTTGTCGATGTCCAGTCGGCTCATCGCGCCCTGGACGAAATCGGCCTGCGTCTCGTTCTGATAGGCGACGCCGATGGCGCGCACCTGCTCGATCTCGTCGGTCTCGGCGAGCATCGTCTCGATGGACTCCGCGGCCAGTTCGGCCGGCCGGTCGAGCAGGGCGGGCATCGAGCGGGAGCGGAAGATCGGGCTGTCCACGCTCCCGGTGTCACGTCGCGCAAAGCGCACCGCGCTGGCACCGACCGAGACACCGAGAACTGTAGTCATGACGCCGACTATAACGGTTCGGTCACGGTCTGCACGCCGGAGGCGGGCGGGACTCGGATGACGGCGTGTCTCCGAACGGCCGCCGAGGACGTTGGCGAGGCCGCTCGCATGTTCGCCGTCGGCGGCGAAATCCTTGCTGTACAGTCGGCTTCGCGATCGTGGGCAGGATTTTCCGGACGTCCCGATCCCCACCGGTTTCCGAGGAGGTTCGGCGGATGAGCGAGCAGAGAGTGCGGATCGAGATCGACGAGTTCGGTGTCGCAACCGTGACCTTGGACCGCGCCGAGAAGCACAACGCGCTCGACCCGGCGATGTTCGATGCGATCGTCGACGCCACCGAGCAGCTCGCGACCGACCGCACGGTCCGCGCCGTCGTGCTCCACGGCGCCGGTAAGAGCTTCTGCTCCGGACTCGACATCACCGGTCTCGGCAACCGCGACGGCAGTGGCCCGCGAGATCTGCTCGCCCGCGCGGACGGCCACATCGCCAACCACGCCCAGCGCGTGGCCTACGGCTGGTCCCGCGTCCCGGCCCCGGTGATCGCCGCGATCACGGGCAACTGCTTCGGCGGCGGCCTGCAGATCGCCCTCGGCGCCGACATCCGCTTCGCGACGCCCGACGCGCGGCTGTCGATCATGGAGGTCAAGTGGGGCCTCGTCCCCGACATGGGGATCACCCAGAGCCTGCCGCGACTCGTCGGCCTCGACGTGGCGAAAGAACTCACCTTCACCGGGCGCATCCTCACCGGCGCCGAGGCCGCCGCACTGGGCCTTGTCACCCACGTCTCGGACGATCCGCTCGCCGCAGCGCAGGAGCTGGCCCACGAGATCGCCGGCAAGTCGCCGCACGCCGTGCAGGCGGCCAAGCGCCTGTACGAGGAGACGTGGACGGGCTCGGATGCGGAGTCCGCGCTGATGCTCGAGAGCACGCTGCAGGTCGAGTTGATGGGGTCGCCCAATCAGATCGAGGCGGTCACGGCGGGAATGACCGAGCGTGCTCCCGCCTTCGCCGATCCGGACTGACCGGGCTCAGATCTCCACGGCGGTACCGCAGATCCCGCACTGCTCCGACTGTCGGCGGCCCCACCGCGCGACCGGCACGAAGAACAATGTGAACTGCTTGGACTCCCGGACGCGGAGCCACTGCGTGGTGTTGTGGCAGCGCGGACACGTCCGGTCCTGCCCCGGACCGAGGTTCTGTCGCTTGGTGCCGAAGCCGAAGAGAAGGAACATCGTCCGAGCATAGAGCGACGACGCGTGGTCCTTCAGTGCATGACCGGAAGGATCGCCGCGTCGGAGCGACCCGACGCGGCCTCGACGAAGGTGAGCGGATCGGGCACCGCGGCGAGGATGTTCCGTGTCCGTTCGAGCGCCATCGTCTCGGGTCGTGGTCCGCCGACCGCGTCGATCACGTCGAGCCAGTGGATCGTGGTCTCCAGGATCGCCATGTCGAGGAAGGCGCCGAGCGCGACCGACTCCAGGAACGGGTGCGCGATCACGGAGGCACGGCTCAATCCGGGGATCCGGTCGAAGGCGGCGGGGAACTCGGATTCGAAGCGGGTCGCGACGGCGGCGCGCTCGACATCGGCTGCCAGTCGGCGCACCGTCTCGGCCATCCGCTCGTGCCTCGGTTCGGCTTCGACCGGATCGGCGTTGAGGATCCGGAGCATCTCCGCGGCGCTGGTCACCTTCGCCTCACCGTCCGCCGGTGGCGCGGTGAGCATCTCGATCATCACGTCCGGTGTGATGTGCACGTAGACGTCCCGGACCGTCCAGCCCGGTAGCCGGGTCTCGGTCGTCCACTGCTCGTCGGACAGTTCGGCGGCGCGAGAACCCCACATGCGCCACAGCCGGATCATCAGCGCGCGATCCTGTTCGAAAACCGCCACAACAACCCCCTCCGTCGACGTGCGGCGATTCCGACCGTATCGCCACGTCCACCTGCTCCGCCGGACGTTCGCCGACAGGAAAGGGCAGCGCCCTGCTACTGCGACGGTATTCCGGTTCGGGGAGTCACCGCTGCTTCTTCTTGCGTCGCGGAGCTTCCTGTCGCTTCTCCGCCACGTCGTCGAAGAACCCGAGGACCTTCTCGGCCGCGGAGTCGAGGGCACCGCGGGTCTTGTGCTCGGCGGCGCTCTCCACGGCCTTCCCGCCGACGTCGCCGACGATCTCGGGCACACCTTTCGGCTGGGTCTGCGAGATCTCGAGTCTGTCCACGGCCTGGGCGAACCGCAGATAGGTGTCGACGCTCGCGACCACGATGCGGGCGTCGATGGTCACGAGTTCGATGCCGACGAGGGAGACCCGCACGAACGCGTCGATGACGAGCCCCTTGTCCAGGATGGTGTCGATGACGTCGGCCAACCCGGACGAATTCGGGCGGGCCATCGTCCCGCCACCCCCGCCGCCGGCGGGTTCGATCGAAGTCATGGTGCTGCTCCTCGTGCGTGAACGGAATCGGCGCACAGCGATTCCGGATCACACGAGTGGATCCGGGCGAGGAGGACGAGCTCTCCGGGCGACGCGGGCGTCACTTCTCCATCATGACGCCTTCCCGGCGGCACGACCAGGACCACGAAGACATCATGGTTGCAGGAGAAGGACTGTCGGTGGGGGCTCTGCTGGTCGCGGTGACCGTGATCGCCGTCTCCGTCGTGATCGACCGGGTGCGCCTCTCGACGACCCCGCGATCGTCCCCCACTCGAGGGGAGTAACGCGGTGGATCGGAGGAGGGTCAGAACAATCGCGGAGTTGCGTGAGATCCGTCCCGGGCTTCGCAGATACGGGCGTGCCAGCGGTCGACGAGCCACATCTCGACCATCTCCGGACGCGTGGCGATCAACGACGCCCACATGTTGAGGAGTTCGACGTACCGGAGATAGCGCCGCAGCGTGAAGTCCGCGACCGACGGATCCTCGAGCCATCCTTCGTGGACGAGCGTCGACACCGCATGCTGATCGAGAAGTTGCGCCGGGCCCGCCTCGGTCCGCACCTCGACCGCCCACAGATAGGTCGCCAGCAGTGGTACGCCGACCCCGGGGGTATCCGGCCATCCGGACCAGGTCTGCCGCGCGGTGTCGGGCAGGGACTTGGTCTTCGCGCAGTAGTCGAGGACTCCCTTGATCTTGGTGAACCGGTCCCGGCCCTTCGGGGCGTGTGCGTCCCGGACATCCGGAAAACGTCGAGCGCCACGTCGTCGCGCATGCGCGCTGCGCCACGCCGCGCACAGGAACAACAGGCCCAGGCCCGCGTGGTCGGCCTCGATCAGTTCACTGTCCGAGCGGAGGTCGTTGCGTTGGACGATCGCGTCGCCGTCATCGATGATCCGTCCGTCGAGATTCCGTCCCCGGAGGCGGATCTCGTGCCCGGCGCGCTCGAGGTGGCTGTTCCACCACTTCAGATCGACGGTGACGCCTTCGTCGAGCACCTGCAGGTCGAACGAACGCGCTCGGCACCACTCCGAGCATGCTTGCGGAGGCTCGAACCCCTGGTCGTACGGATGCATTCTGTGGACATTGCCACGAGTGTCCGGCGATTCCGGGGCAGGACACGCGCGTGGGGCCGACCTGTTCGCCACCTGTAACAGCAGAGGAGCCTCCACGACCGCCCGAGGAAATCGATGGACCGGAACCACGCGGCGATGAGAGCGTGAATCGCATGAGTCCGTTCGACGTCACCGATGCCCTTTCGCTCGCCGCCAGGCACGGCCTGCACCTGTCGGCCGACGACGTCACGGTGAACGAGGCGGGACTCGACTACCGCGTCGTTCTCGCGTCCGACGACACCGGCCGACGGTGGGTCCTGCGCATCCCACGCAGGTCCGACGTGTCGGCGAAGACGGCCGACGAACTGCGCATCCTCGATCTGGTCGGACCCGTCCTCGCCGAGGACGGCATCGCGGTGCCACGCTGGGAGATCCACGAGCCCGACCTCATCGCCTACCGTGCTCTTCCGGGCGCGCCGGGACTGACCCTGAACGATGCCGGTGAACCCGTCTGGCACATGGACCCCGCCGACCCTCGCTATGCCCGGCGGCTGGGACGTCTTCTGGCACGCCTGCACTCGATCGACGCGGAACGAGCAGATGCGGTCGGTGTGGAAGTACGCTCACCCGACCGGACACGCCGGGCCTGGCGGGACGACATCACACGGGTGCACGACGCCTTCACCGTCGCGCCCGCCCTCGCCGGCGCGTGGGCGGAGTGGCTCGACGACGACAGCTGCTGGCCCGACCACACGGTCATGACACATGGCGAGATCTATCCCGCACATGTCCTGCTCGACGAGGACGGTGCCGTCACCGGTGTCCTGGACTGGACGACGGCACGCGTGGACGACCCCGCGCGCGATTTCGTGATCCAGTACGGGGCGGCGGGGGAGGAGATGCTCCGGGTCACCCTCGCTGCCTATGTCGATGCAGGCGGACGTGTTCACGACGGTCTGGCGGCACAGGTCGAGCATCTCTGGAACGCGGCCCCGGTCGGGTACGCATTGTTCGCCCTGATCACCGAGAAGGAATCCGACCTGGCCACGGCAGCAGCGATGCTCGATCCACAGGATCGACCGTGCTCACGGTGATTGCGCTGCGCGAGCCAAAGCGACTGTTGCTGCGCGTAATTCGTCGGCGGAGTCGAGCGGCGACAGATAACCGGCGCGCGTCATGGCTCGCCCACGCGGCGTGGTGACATCGAGGTCGAGGCCGTATCGGTCGGCTCCGACACAGGTTGCCGCTGTCGCATCCGGGAATCCGCCGAGCTTGCGGGCCATCGTCAGCAATGCGTCGGCGTGATCGTCGTTGAGATGGGCGATCGCAGGAGCGGCCGACGGGGTCACAGGATCCGGCAAGGCTTCGGCATAGTCCTCGGCGGTGGCCGAATCCATCCGTCCGTACCCACCGACCCAGCGCACGCGCTGAACCCGAAGAACCCAGAGCGTGAAGTCGCTGAAATCGATGTAGACGCGGGCCGCGGGGACAGCGGCCAGGTGTGCTTCGCGCGCGGCGGCCAGCTCCTCACCTTCGGGACGCTCGACGTACCCGGCGAGGGTGATGCGGGTACCGGCGAGCGGGTCGGACTGCGGGTCGGGTGCCACGACCGCGATGCTTGCGCGTGGATCGCGCGCAAGATTGCGGCCGTGCTCTGCCATGTGCGACACGCACAACACCGGTGAGCCTCCGACCAGTCCGTACGTCACGAAGGAGGCCCAGGGATCCCCTTCCTTCGTGAGGGTCGCGAGAGTGCCGGTGTTCGTCGACGCCGCGACCGTCCGCGCTTCCTCGGCGGCAGACGGTCGTGTCGCGTTGACGACTTCCGTCAATGGCGGCGGCACGGTGGGAGCGTCGCCGGGGTCTCCGTGATCCGAGTTCGTCATTCACGAGACGCTACCGGCGCGCCGGGTTCCGGGTGAGCCGTCACGGATGGAGCAGCGGGGCCGCGGTCGAGCGGCCACCGGAGGACGGGTGCATCGAGTGCACGAGTTGTCCTGCAGCAGTGTCGTGTAGGCGGTAGCGTCCGTGCGCATGAAGCGCTCCGTGCAGGGTGTACTCGCGGCGATGGTCTGTGCTGTAACGGTGGCGGTGCCCGGGTGGGCCCATGCCACCCCGAGTGAGGGAATCTCAGGGGTCACCTGGGTGGACATCGAGGTGCCTCCGGGACTGCTGCCGTTCGTACCCGACGGCGTGCACGCCGTCGCCCGGGAGATCACCATCGAACCGGGCGGTAGCACCGGTTGGCACTATCACGATGGCCCCGTGCTCGGCCTCGTGCGGGCCGGCACGTTGACGCATCCGGAAGGGGACTGCAAGCCTGTCGTGTTCGAGACCGGCGATTTCATCAACGAACCCTCGGGTCGGGACCACCTGCACGTGGGCCGGAATCTCGGTACGGAACCGGTGATCCTCGACGTGGTGTACCTCGTGCCGATCGGGTCGCCGCTGTTCGAGGATGTTCCGGCGCCCGCCTGCGATTGATGCCGCCGCGGTCACGAGCTCCCGTCGGTGATCGAAAAATGTGAAATTTTCCATCGCGACGTGGACGTGCGACTTCGCCTCGGGCCCGCGGTCGTCTCCCTCGAGCGACGATCGACGAACCTCGATTCCCGACGGAACGGTCGTCCGCGCCGAGGTCATCTGCTGGGTGTCGGCGTTCGACCCGCCATCGGACAGCCGAAGGGATCGAAGACGAGTTCGACAACGGAATCGACTGTGACAGCAGTCTTTCCGCTGATCGCGGGGCCTGTTTTCGACGGCGATGCTGCGCACCGGGCGAACCCGCATCACGACAGGTCGACGGATCATCTAATCGGTGGCGTGCCGGACTGCGGCGTTCTCGGTCGCGACCGGACATGGGGTCGACGGTACGGCGCCCGGCGGGCGGTCGACGCCTGTCGGCGGAGTTCGAGTTACCGGCGAGTAAATATCGTTCTCGAGTTCTCGCACGTAGCCTGATACCCGATGCAATCCCGCACGCGGAGCATTTCGTGAGGCGGACCGAACTGACGTAGGGAGTCGAGACAAGAATGAGCGCCGACAAACAGTCGACCATTATCTATACGTTGACCGACGAGGCGCCGTTGCTTGCGACCTACGCCTTCCTGCCAATCGTGCGTACCTTCGCCGGGGCTGCGGGCATCGAGGTCGAGACCAGCGACATCTCGGTGCCTGCGCGGATCCTGGCCGAGTTCCCCGAGCACCTCACGGAAGAGCAGCGCGTCCCGGACAACCTGGCCGAGCTCGGTCGTCTGACGCAGCTGCCCGAGACCAACATCATCAAACTGCCCAACATCAGTGCGTCGGTGCCGCAGCTCCTGGCTGCCATCAAGGAACTGCAGAGCAAGGGCTACCAGGTCCCGGATTTCCCGGACGCCCCGAAGACGGACGAAGAGCGTGCCATCCGGGAGCGCTACGGCAAGATTCTCGGCAGCGCGGTCAACCCGGTCCTGCGTGAGGGCAACTCCGATCGGCGCGCGCCCCGCGCGGTGAAGGAGTACGCCCGTAAGCACCCGCACAGCATGGGCGAGTGGTCGATGGCCTCACGCAGCCACGTCGCGCACATGCGGCACGGCGACTTCTACCACGGCGAGAAGTCGATGACGCTGGACCGGGCGCGCAAGGTCCGGATGGAGCTGGTGACCAAGAGTGGCGAGACGATCGTCCTCAAGCCCGAGGTGGACCTGGGTGAGGGCGACATCATGGACAGCATGTTCATGAGCAAGAAGGCGTTGCTCGAGTTCTACGAGGAGCAGATGGAGGATGCGCGCAAGACGGGCGTGATGTTCTCCCTCCACGTCAAGGCGACGATGATGAAGGTCTCGCACCCCATCGTCTTCGGCCATGCGGTGAAGACCTTCTACAAGGACGCCTTCGCCAAGCATCAGAAGCTGTTCGACGAACTGGGCGTCAACGTCAACAACGGTCTCGGCGACCTGTACGACAAGATCGAGACGCTCCCCAGCACGCAGCGCGACGAAATCAAGCAGGACCTGCACAACTGCCATGAGCACCGTCCCGAATTGGCCATGGTCGATTCCGCCCGCGGCATCTCCAACTTCCATTCCCCCAGCGATGTCATCGTGGATGCCTCGATGCCCGCAATGATTCGCTCGGGCGGCAAGATGTACGGCGCCGACGGACGACCCAAGGACGTCAAGGCGGTCATGCCGGAGTCCACTTTCGCGCGCATCTACCAGGAGATCATCAACTTCTGTAAGACCAACGGCGCGTTCGACCCGACGACCATGGGTACCGTTCCCAACGTCGGTCTCATGGCGCAGAAGGCCGAGGAGTACGGCTCGCACGACAAGACCTTCGAAGTTCCGGAGGAGGGCGAGGCCAACTTCGTCGATGTCGAGACCGGTGAGGTGCTGCTCACCCAGCACGTCGAGGCGGGTGACATCTGGCGCATGTGCACCGTCAAGGACGCGCCGATCCGCGACTGGGTCAAGCTCGCGGTCACCCGGGCACGCAACTCCGGTATGCCGGTCCTGTTCTGGCTCGACCCGTACCGCCCCCACGAGAACGAGTTGATCAAGAAGGTCGAACTGTACCTGCAGGATCATGACACCGAGGGCCTCGACATCCACATCATGTCGCAGGTGCGCTCGATGCGGTACACGCTGGAGCGGCTGATCCGCGGGATGGACACCATCGCCGCGACCGGCAACATCCTGCGCGACTACCTCACCGACCTGTTCCCCATCCTCGAACTCGGTACGAGCGCCAAGATGCTGTCGATCGTGCCGCTGATGGCGGGCGGTGGCCTCTACGAGACGGGTGCCGGCGGGTCGGCGCCCAAGCACGTCAAGCAGTTGGTGGAGGAGAACCACCTGCGCTGGGATTCGCTCGGTGAGTTCCTGGCGTTGGCCGTAAGCCTGGAGGACCTCGGCATCAAGACCGGCAACGAGCGCGCCAAGATCGTGGCGAACGCGCTCGATGCAGCGACCGGCAAGCTGCTGGAGACGAACAAGAGCCCGTCGCGCAAGGTCGGCGAGCTCGACAACCGGGGCAGCCAGTTCTACCTCGCGATGTACTGGGCACAGGAACTTGCCGCGCAGACCGAGGACCCGGAACTCGCAGAACAGTTCGCCCCGCTGGCCGAGGCGCTGGCCAGGGACGAGGACACGATCGTGCGGGAGCTGAACGAAGTGCAGGGCGCGCCGGTCGACATCGGCGGCTACTACCGGCCGGACAGGGACAAGACGGTGGCCGTGATGCGGCCGAGTCGGACCCTGGCCACCGCGCTGACGGCAGTCGACCCTGAGGCCGGAAACGCACCGTGACAGGTAGACCTGCATCCGTGTAGGCAAGCCGCCGCTCCTCGACCGGTGTGACCGCGCGGGTCGTCGAGCAGTCCCGAGAATGCACGGGCAGAGAGAGGTCGACCGGCCCCCGAACGGAGGGCCGGTCGACCTCCCTCGCGTGGTACGCCTCGGCCCGGTTCTCGTGTTCCGGTCTACGGGACCGTTCCGCTGCGGTCGGCGGAGGAATCCGGTGTCGAGTCGAGCCGGTCGATCGTGTCGAGCGCCTCGTCCAGCCAGGTCAGCCAGGTCTCTTCGAGGAGGATGCCGAGGCGGAGCACGAGATGCTGCAGGGTGCTCCGCGCGTCGCCCCGAGCATCGGCGAAGTCGCGTTGCTCGATGGTGCGATATTGCTCGAGCATCGCCGCGCGGTATGCGCGTTGATGTTCCAACGCGGGACGCGCGGAGTCGGGATCGTCGAGCGCCGCGGCCGCGCGTAGGCGCACGGAGACACCGGAGCGCACTACGTCCGGATCCTCGATCTCGGAGATCCAGCCGCGCAGCAGTCGGCGACCATCGGGTGTGATGGTGAAACGTCGGGGCTGACCGCGACCGGGTTTTCCGTCCGTCGGGACTTCGCGGATCAGGTCGCCCGCCCGCATCCGGTCCAGTTCGCGGTAGATCTGCTGGTGGGTCGCGGGCCAGAAGTACCCGATCGACCGGTCGAAGCGCCGCGCCAGTTCCAGACCGGTGCTGTCGCGCTCGACCAGTGCGGTGAGGATGGCGAACCTGAGAGACACCGCGTCAGCCTAGGTCACGCTATCCGGCGTCGATCATGGCGACTCGGCGTCGTTCGAGGGACGTCCACGCCTGCTCGTATTCGTCGCGGAGTCGTTGGACGAGCTCGCGGGCGGGGACGACGGACTCGATCGCGCCGAGGCCCTGGCCGGCGCCCCAGATGTCGCGCCAGGCCTTGGCGTCGGTGTTGCCGCCGGACCCGAAGTTCATGGCGGACGGATCGGACTCGGGGAGGTCGTCGGGGTCGAGTCCGGCGGCGACGATGCTTCCTCGCAGGTAGTTGCCGTGCACGCCGGTGAACAGGTTGCTGTAGACGATGTCCTTGGCGGTGCTGTCGACGATCATGTTCTTGTAGTCGTCGGCGCTGCGAGCCTCCTCGGTGGCGAGGAAGGCCGTGCCGGCGTATGCGAGGTCGGCGCCGGCGGCCTGGGCAGCGAGGATCGAGCGGCCGTGGGCGATGGAGCCGGACAGCAGCAGGGGGCCGTCGAACCACCGGCGGATCTCTTGGAGCAATGCGAACGGTGACTGCGTCCCGGCGTGGCCGCCTGCGCCTGCGGCGACGGCGACGATGCCGTCCGCGCCCTTGTCGATCGCCTTGTGCGCGAACTCGTTCGAGATCACGTCGTGGAGGACGATGCCGCCGTAGGAGTGAACAGCCTCGTTGACCTCCTCGCGGGCACCGAGCGAGGTGATCACAATGGGGACCCGATGCTCGACGATCACCTCGAGGTCCTGCTCGAGTCGCTCGTTGGAGCGGTGCACGATCTGATTGACGGCGAACGGCGCGACGTACTCCTCGGGGTGGCGCGCCGCGTAGTCGGCGTTGCTCTCGGTGATCTGCTGCAGCCAGTCGACGAGCATCGACTGGGGACGGGCGTTGAGTGCCGGGAACGACCCGACGACTCCGGCCTGGCACTGGGCGGACACCAGTTCCGGTCCCGACGCGATGAACATCGGGGAAGCGACCAGGGGCACGCTCAGCGGGCCGGACAGGATCGGTGGCAGCGTCATGGTGTGTTCCTTCTTCGTCTCCGAACGGTCCCTCTGCCGTCAGACTATGTGCAACAAGGTGCAAAAAACAATGGGTCGACGTAACCTAGCTTGGAACAGAGGATTTTCGGGGATCACAGCTGAGTGCACCCAGTGGCACTACGGGCGTCAGCGGGTGATCTCGCTCAGTGTGCAACGAGGGGCACCGCTCGGTGCGTATTGAGCGTGATCGCTCAGTGCGCGGACCCGATCGTCGGCGTGCGCGGGGCGTCCTCGTCGTGGCCGACCCCCTGACCGGACCGACTCAGCAGCACCGCGAGCATGCACCGGTGGATGTTCTCCGCCTGCTGCTGTGCGGCGGACGTGCCCAGCAGGACCCCGAGGTCCGGCACCAGGTTGATCGCGGCGTACATGAGGAAGCGGGCATCCGCCGCGGACAGGCCATCGCAGATCGCCTGCAGATAGGACGACCACTGCTCCACATTGGCGCGCTGTCGTAGTCGCAGATCGGCGCGCGAGGCATCCGGAACGTTGACGAGCTCGGCGAAGTACACCGACATCAGTTCCCGTTGGGAGAACGACAGGTCGACGTAGATCGAGACCAGTGACCGCAGCGCGTCCTCCGGATCGGACGCTGCGGCCGTCCCGGAGGCCACGGCCGTCTCGAGTCGGTCGGCCGCTCGGTGGAAAGCCGCGGCGAGGATGTCGGCCTTCGAAACGAAATAACGGTAGATCCCGGAGGCGGGGAGGCCGACCGTGGCAGCGATGTCCTCGACCGCGACCTCGTTGTAGCCCCGTTGGTGGAACAGCACGATCGCCGAGCGCAACAGGTTCTCCCGCATGTTGTCCTGGCCCGGACGATCCGCGGCGGCGGCACGCTCGGGTGCGGCGGGAGCTGGGGAGAAGCAGGTCTCGGCGAGTGCGGTGCACGCATCGAGCAAGAGTTGTTCCATGTACCGCGGCGGCAGCGTCAGATTGTGCACGGTGATGCTGCCGATGGTGCTGAGCATCGCCGCGACGAGCACGAACGCGTCCTCATCGGACAGATCCGGCCGGATCCGTTGCAGTGTGCGACGGATGCGGGCGTTGACCGCCCACGAGCGTTCCCGGATGGCGGGCCGGTCCTCCTCGCGGAGATACCTGCGTTCCCATCGGTAGATCCCGGCCGACCGACGCTGCTCGACCGTCACCGCGACGATGGCGGACACCTGGGCACGGAGGGTCTCGCGTGGATCGCGCGCGGGATCGTCGTGCACGGAATCGAGAGCGCCCTCGAGCGAATCGATCAGCATGAGCGCCGAATTCAGGAACAGTGCGTACTTCCCCGGAAAGTGCCGGTACAACGCGGACTTGGTGACACCGACTTCTGTCGCGATGTCCTCGACGCTCACACCGTGGTAGCCGCGCTCGGCGAAGGCGACGGCGGCTGCGGCGGCGATCCGCGCACGACGATCCTTCGGGCGGGTTCGTCGTCCGGTGTCGGGGGACGTCTTGCCGACCACGCGTGTTCGCCTCACTGATTCTGGATGTCGTTCACGGAGGATCGGTGTCGCTCCGTCGGGGGAATTCTCGACCCATTCTGCGAGCAGAGTACACACCGGCGGGGCATCGATCCATCCGAGCGGCCGGTTCGTTGTTGCCATCAGGGCTCTCCGAACGATGCCCGCGCGGCGTCGGCGGGCTCTCCGGAGTCCTTCGGAATGAACGTTCACAAATTTCGGACGCTCCTGATAACCTCCCGGCGGTCGTGCCGGCGGACCGGTTCGATCGATCCTGATCCGGCCCGGACCGGGACCGTCGTTCTCCGCTCGTTCTTCCATCCATCGAGGAGGGCTCTGCCATGCTTGCCATCGCCCGCAGGATCCTGTCCTACGAGATGACCGTCGCCGAGTTCATCGGACTCGTCATCCTCGTCGCTATCCCGTACGGCCTGGTCGGGGTGATCTGGACCCTCACCCACACCTCGCATCTCGGTGCCATGGACGGGGTGGATCTGGTGATCTCGTTCCTCGGATCGATCGTGTGCTGGCCGGTCCTCGTCTTCTCCGATGTGTGCATGACGTGAGCGTCGGAATGGTTGTTCACTTAGCTCTTGTCCGGCATGGGAGGGGTGTGGCACACTTCACGCGCTCGGACCGTGACGTGCTCCGCCGGCCGGACAGTTCCACTCGGCGCCGACGGGCGGTTTCCGGCGCCGACATCCAGGGGGGTTCGAAGAAGGGAACCGGTAGATGACCTACGAGTTGCCGAACTCGCGTGGTCCCATCAGGGACGTCGCGACGGAAGGTGGCTATCTCATCGGCTTCGCCGTCCAATCGCTCGTGGTCCTCGCGGCCGCGGTGCTCAGACGTCGACTTTCGTTGCACGAGACGGTCACTCAGACACTCTTCATCGGGAGGGTCTGTACCGGGCCGTCCCTGCTGCTCATGGTCCCGGTGGGGGTGTTCATCGCGGTGTCCGTCGGCGAACTCGCCGGCCGCATCGGAGCCGGCGGCTACTCGGGCGCCGTCGTCGCGTTCATCATCGTCGGTCAGGCCTCGGCCCTGGTCTGCGCGCTCATGCTCGCCGGCGTCGCAGGCTCCGCCATTTGCACCGACCTCGGGTCCCGCAAGATCCGCGAGGAGATCGACGCGATGGAGGTGATGGGTCTCGACATCCTCGAGCGCCTCGTCGCCCCCCGCCTCGTCGGAGCGGTCATCGTCTCGTTGGCGCTGTGCTCGATGGTCACGGTCGGTGGTGTCGCCGCATGCTGGCTGTATCACATCTACGTGCAGCATCTGCCCGCCGGCACGTTCATGGCGACCTTCGCCGAGTACGGCCGCCCGGCAGACTTCGTCATGGCTCTCGTGAAGTCCGCGGTTTTCGGGTTGCTCGCGGCACTGGTCGCCACGTTCAAAGGGCTGCACACCAAGGGCGGTCCGCGCGGGGTGGCCGACGCGGTGAACGAAGCCGTCGTCATCGCCTTCGCGCTCGTCTTCATCGTCAACACGGTTCTGTCGGCGCTGTACACGGTGATCGTCCCGGCAGTAGGTGAGTTCCGATGAGCACCGATGTCCGATTACAGGCCACACGGCTGGCGCAACCGATCCGGCAGACCGGCGACAACCTGGCCACGCTCGGGATGCACGTCACCTTCTACTGCCGCACCGTGGCGTCGATTCCCTACGCACTCAGCAGATTCCGCAAGCACGTCATCGCGCAGATCAGCGAGGTCAGCTTCGGTACCCAGTCACTGCTCTCCGGCGGCGGCACGATCGGCATCGTCTTCGCGATGTCGCTCGCCGCAGCCATGATGCTCGGCGTCGAGACCCAGCGCGGCCTCGAACTCGTCGGGATGACCACGATGTCGGGCATGCTCTCCGCGGTGGCCAACACCCGCGAGCTGGCGCCGGTCGTCGTCGCCATCGCCCTGTCGGCGAAGGTGGGCGTCGGCTTCACCGCCCAGATCGGCGCGATGCGCATCTCCGACGAGATCGACGCGCTCGACTCGATGGCCATCAAGTCGATCCCGTTCCTGGCCGCCACCCGCACCATCGCCGCGATGGTGTGTGTCATCCCGATCTACATGATCGGGCTGCTTGCCAGCTACCTGTCCACCCGGCTGGTCGTGGTGGTGTTCAACGGCGCGTCCGCGGGCACCTACGACTACTTCTTCCACCTCGTGCTCACTCCGCAGGACCTGCTGTACTCGGGCATCAAGGCCATGGTCTTCGCGATGGTCGTCAGCCTGGTGCACTGCGCCTACGGCTACTACGCCTCGGGCGGTCCCGCCGGCGTCGGTGCCGCCGCGGGCCGGGCGCTGCGCACGGCGATCCTGTCCATCGGTGTGCTCGACGTGCTGCTGACCTTCGCGCTGTGGGGACTGGTTCCCGAAATTCCTGGTATGGGGGTGTGATTCGTGGACCGTCCCAGTTCACGCGAACGACTGAGTTACCTGGTCCGCGGTGCCGTGGCGTTCACCGTGGCCGTCGGGGTCGCGGCCGTGATGGTGCTGCGTGGCACCGGTGCGCTCGATCGGACCGAAGACGTCTTCGTCGAGGTGCCCTCGGCCGTCGGCCTCGTCAACGCCGGAGCGCCGGTCCGGTATCTCGGCGTCGACATCGGTCGGATCGCCTCGATCGAGGCCGGCGCCACCGAATCGCGGGTGCGACTCGCGATCGACGTCGGCGCCTCCCGCACGATCCCGTCCGACGTCCTGGTGCGCGTGGTGCCCCGCACCTTCTTCGGCGACATCTACGTCGAGCTGGTGACCGATACCGACGAAGAGAATGCTGCGCGCCGCAGTTCCGCGCGCACTGAGGCGGTCGCACTCGCCGACGTCGACTCGATCGCCGTCGACACCGGCCCCGAGGCCGTCGCGATGTACGACGTGTTCACCCGCATGTCGAGTGTGCTCGAGCAGATGCAGCCGCAGGAGATGGCCAAGGCCCTCGATGCGCTCGGGCGAGCCCTGGACGGCAACGGTGAGACCATCGGACGCACCATCGACCGGCTCGCCGTGACCACCGGCCAGCTCACTCCGTCGCTGAACGGGTTCATCGACGCGACACCGCAATTCGTCACGGTCATAGAATCGCTCCAGGCCGCGACCCCGGACATGATAGGCATGCTCTCCGCCGCGACCGAGGTCTCCCGGGCCATCGTCGAACACCGCGGCGACCTGGCCGACACGATGGGAGCGGCGACCCTGCTCGCCGCCTCCGTCGACGGATTCACCGGCCCCAGACTGGACACGATGATCACGGTCACCGACTCGGTCGGCACGATCCTTGCGACCACCGGCGCCGACCCGGACGGCCTCTATGCCACCCTCGCGAACGCGGAGACCTTCGGCGCCGCCGGGACCCGGGTCTTCGGCAGTGGCCGGTTCGACATCACCGCCGTCCCGACCTTTGCCGGCCCGCTGCCCTACACCGCCGCGGATTGCCCGAGCTACGGGTCTCTGACCGGCGCGAACTGCAACAGCCCCGGTAACGGCTCCTACAGTGCCGCCAAGCCGGTGATCAACGCGGCCGCCGAGGCCGGCCCCCTGCAACTTCTCGAGCAGCAATTGCGCGGCGAGCCCGCTGCGGCGCCGGCGGAACAGAGCACGGCGGAGCCCACCGGACCGCACGCCGCGGTCACGGCACTGCTCGCCCCCCTCTTCCGCGGAAGCGAGGTACGGATTCCGTGAAACTGACACGACTCCAGGTCTCGACCCTGGTCGGCTACTGCACCATCGGCGTCGTCTGCGGCACCCTGGTCTACAACGCGCTGGCCGTGCCGGTGCGGGGTGCGAGCGACAACTACGTCCTCGAGTTCACCGATGTCGAAGGACTCAACCCCGGCAACCCCGTGACCCTGTCCGGGGTGCGGGTGGGCCGGGTCGACGCGGTCGACGTCGCCGACACCGTCGACGGTCGCGCGCTCGCCCGCGTCACCGTCGAGGTCGAACGGGGACGCACTCTCCCGAAGGACGTCGAGGCGTCCGTCCGGTACGGCGACATGCTCGGCGCCCGCTATGTTGCGCTGACCCTGCCCGAGGCGGAGGTCCCCGCCGGATCCGACGACAGCGAGATGCTCGAACCGGGAGGTGTGGTGCCCGTCGCGCAGACCGCCCCGCCCATCGACCTCACCGCCCTGATGAACGGTTTCCGGCCCCTGTTCGAGTCGTTGCCCCCGCAGGAGGTGAACGTTCTCGCCCGGAACGTGGTCGACACCTTCAACGGCCGAGGCGACGCGGTCGCCCGGTTCCTGGACCGGGTGGCGGTGCTGTCGACGCAGCTCGGCGACCGCGAACATATCCTCGGCGAGGTCACAATCAACATGAACCGCATCCTCGGTTCGCTCGACAACCGGCACGACGAACTACGCGACCTCACCGACGGGCTCGCCGCGCTCAGCGCCTCGGTGGTGGGGGACGGGCAGCAACTGGCCGCCTTCCTCGACACCGGTGCGCAGAGCGTGTCCGCACTGGCGGACACCATCGCCGACTCGCAGGGCGCCTTCACGCGCAGCCTGCAGCAGTTCGGAGCCGTCACCGACCAGTGGATCGCGTCGACACCCGAGTTCGAACGCATGCTCGCCGGCCTGCCTGCCTTCGCCGACAACATCAATCACACGGGGCAGTACGGCAGCTTCATCAGTCTCTACCTCTGCAATTTCACCCTGAAAGCAGGCGACGCGGAAGTGAACATCTTCGGCCCGACCCATTCGCCGGTGTGCTCATGATGACCCTCACCCGAATCATCGATCTGCTCGTGCGTTTCGTCACCGCACTCGGTGGCCGCATCGGCCGCGTGCCCCAGTTCGCGGCCTGGACGGTCGTCGTCGTGGTGGCGGTCGTCGGTGTCTCGCTTGTCGCGGTGGGCATCACCTACATCGACGATCTCGTGCACGTCCTCGAAGGCGACGCAGCCTCGGCAGCCGGGGGAGGGGCACGCATCCGATGATGTTCCTCGTCAAGCTCATCGACGTCTTCGTCGGTGCCCTCGAATTCCTGTTCGGCGGTGGCCGACGGCAGAACACCACCCACATGCCGCTCGTACTCGGTACCATCGGAATCTTCGTCCTCGTCATCGGCCTCGGTGCCGCCGTGGGACTTCCGCGGGTGTGGTACCAGGTGCGCACCGAGCCGTACACGGCCGAGTTCACCAACGCCGCCGGACTCGCCACCGGCGATCCGGTCTACGTCGCGGGCGTGCCCGCCGGGCGCGTGGAGGGCATCCGGCTCGCCGGCACCCACGTCGACGTCGACTTCCGCCTCGACAAGCAGCGCGGCGTGGGCAACACTTCCACCGCCTCGGTGCGGCTCGAAACCGTGCTCGGCAAGCGGTATCTCGACCTCCGTCCCGCCGGAGTCGACGACGGGTCGAACCGGATCCCGCTGGCCCGCACCACCGTTCCCTACTCGCTCGACGAGATCGGAGCCGGTGCCGACGCGGTCGCCGAGGATCTCGACCTCGACGCGATGACCGAGATGATGAGCACCCTGTCGCAGGTGCTGCCGCGGGAGAGCGACGAGCTCGACCGTGCCCTCACCGGTATCAGCGCCGCCTCGACCGCGTTCTCGCGGCACGGCGTACAGTTCGACCAGCTCCTCGACACCGCCCGGAAGCTCTCGGAGATGGCGGTCGACCAGCAGGACACCCTGGTGCAGAATGCGGTCGACGCCCGCACCCTCGTGCAGACCCTCGTCGTCCGCAAGGACACGCTCACCCAGCTCGTCGACAACCTGCGGGTCGTCATCGCGACCATGTCGGAGACGCTCACCGCCAACCGCGCCGACGCCGACCGGCTCGTCGCCGACCTGGTGGAGGTCTCCGGGACCCTCCAGCGCAACGCCGACCAGATCGGCCTGCTCATGGACCGTCTGCCCCCGGCCCTGCGCACCGTCACCGATGCCACGGGCAACGGTTCGTGGGCGGACGTCGTCACCCCGGCCACGGTCCTTCCCGACAATCTTCTCTGCGCGATCGGAGTGATGCAGGAATGCCGGTGACCTCGACACCGACGGGAACCTCGCGACGAAAGAAGATCGTCGCGGCGACCCTTGTCCTACTCCTCCTGATCGCACTGCCCGCGTGGTACGTCTTCGGCCGCACCGACCGCAGCCACACCGTCCACGCCGACTTCGAATACGTCAACGGCATCTACGTGGGCAGCACCGTCGCCGTGCTCGGCGTGGAGGTCGGCACCGTCACCGACATCGAACCCCAGGGGACCTCGGTACGGGTGACGATGACCGTCCCCGACGAGGTGACACTGCCCGAGGACGTCTCCGCCTACGTGATGAGCCCCGCGATCATCAGCGAACGCTACGTCGAACTGGGCCCCGCCTACGACGGCGGCCCGAGCTTCCCGGACGGCGGGGTGATCCCGAAGGACCGCAGCCACTCGCCGATCGACATCGACAACATGCTCGACAGCCTGTCCACGATCATCGAGACGATGGGACCGGACAACGCCGACCTCGGCGCCGTCCTCACCAGCGGAGCCGACGTGTGGGAGGGGCGCGGCGCGGCCTTCCACGACGCCATCGCCGATCTCGCCGCCGCCACGGGCGTCGTCGGGGCATCCAGCGAGGACTTCGCACTGCTCGTCGAGAATCTGTCGATGCTGCTGCGCGCCCTCGACGAACGGTCGGTGGGTCTCGACAGCATGGTCACCGATCTCAGTGCGCTCGCCGCGGTCTGGGAGGAGAGCGATCTCGACGTCACCGATCCGTTGCAGCAACTGCAGGTCGTGTTCGACGAGGTCGACACCTTCGTTGCTCAGCACCAGGAGAGCTTCGGTGCGATCTCCGACAACCTGAAGGTCATCGGCGACACGCTCGGCGAGAACCCGCAGGGCCTGGCCGAGTTCATGGACCTCGTCCCGTTGATGATGGAGAACCTGACCAACACGATCGGCCCCGACGGTCGCGGCCGCATCCGTCTGAACATCTCCACCGCGCTGACGCAGTTCGCGGTCGCGGCCCCACTGTGCGCGGAGCACCCGCTCCCGTTGTGCACGGGAGCCGGCTTCACCAACCCGATCTCCTTCCCGATCAGCGCCTCGGATCCGCTCGGCATCGTCAGCGCGGTCACCGGTGGACAACCAGGAGGCAACCCGTGAGCCCAGTTTCTGCAGCGTCACCGCGCCGATCCGTGACGCGGGGCCCGGCCCTCGTCGGTGCTGCTCTCACCTGCGCGGCAGTGATGTCCGGATGCGGCTACGGCATTCAGGATCTCCCCGTCGGACGCTCCATCGGTGGTGGCGACTTCGAGGTCACCGTGCAACTGCCGTCCGCGGACGGCCTGGTCCTCGGAGCCGACGTGCGCTACGGCCAGCAGATCGTCGGTCGCGTCGCCGGACTCGACACCGCGCCCGGGGGCGCCGACGTGCGGGTCTCGCTCGAGGAGGAGCTCGAGGTCCCGTCCGATGTCCTCGTCTCCGTCGAGATCCCGTCCGCGCTGGGCAGCCCGTACCTGCGGCTCGTCCCGCCACCGAACCCGAGTTCGTCGCTGCTCGCCGACGGTGACGTCGTCTCCGAGCAGAATGTCGACCTCGGTCCCCGGGTCGAGACGATGCTCGCCGCACTCGGCAATGTCGTCAGCGGCAGCGGCCTGACCCAACTCGAAACCGTTGTGCGCGAACTCAACGTCGCGTTCACCGGCCGATCCGGAAGCGTCCAGGCCCTCGCCGACACCGCCACCGAGATGATGACCCGCGCGATCGACGAACAGACCTCCTTCGACCAGGCCATGACGCTCGCCGCCGACGTCACCCGACGGATGGTCGAGGAGGAGGAGATGTTCGACCGCTATCTCGTCGAAACCGCCGGCGCTGTCGACGTGCTGGTGGCCCAGCGCGAGAGCATGGCCTCTCTGCTCGACGCCACCACGCGCCTGGCGGCAAACGTCAACGAGTTGACCGCCGCGACCCCCGAGGGGGTCGGCGGACTGTTGCGCGACGCCGACACGATCACCGCCACGCTCGCGTCGTTCAACGACCGCATCGGCACCACCCTCGTCAACATGAACGCCTTCATGGCCGCCTTCGACAGTTCCGTCCGCGGCGACTACCTGGTGTTCGACGGTGCCCTGGAGATCCCGGAGAGTCTCGACACGATCTTCACCGGCGGCTATTTCACCGGTGACTTCACCGGATTCGACGACGCATCCGCACCGGCCTCGCTGGAAGAACTGCTCGGAGGAGAGCGATGAAGAAGATCGTCGTCGTCCAGCTGGTCCTGTTCGTCATCACCGCGCTGACCGTGGTGCCCTACGGCATCTACTACATCGTCGGACCCACCGGCGTCGGCGACCGCATCAACATCCACGCCACGGTCGACAACGCCCTCGGTGTCGGCGAGGGCACCGTCGTGACCTATCGCGGTGTCCAGGCGGGCATGGTCACCGGCATCGGATTCGACCCCGAGACCCGGGGTGCCCGAATCGATTTCGCGCTCGACGGTGACACCCGTATCCCCGTCGACTCCTACGCCAAGATCACCCAGGGCACCATGGCCGGCATGCTCAACGTCGACATCTTTCCGCGTGTCGACCACGGCCCCTATCTCTCCGACGGCGACGAGATCGCGATGCCCGCAGACGAACAGCCCACCCAGATCTCCGAAACGCTCGCCCATACCGCCGATCTGCTCGAAACCATCGACCCCGCGGTGATCTCGACCGTCGGTCAGGAGCTCGGCAGCGCCTTCGAAGGACTCGGACCCGACCTGGCCCGTCTCGTCACCGACGCCGACCGGCTCTCCGCGCAGCTGGCCGAGGACGCACCCGCCGTCGCCGAACTGCTCGACCGCGCGGCCGGATTGACAGGCACCATGGCCGAGAACTCCAGCGAGTTCGTCGACGGGATGGCGTCGGCGCGGACCGTCGCCGAATCACTACAGGCCAACGAGGATCGCATCGCCTCGATGATGGCCACCGGCCCCGACGCGATGCGCCGTGCCGACGAGGCCATCGGCGCGAACCAGGAGTCGTTCTCCGCGGTGCTCGCCAACCTCGGCGCCGTCGGTCCGGTGATCTCCGACCGGTCCGCGGCGCTGCGCACCGGCCTGGACGCGATTCCCCGCGGCCTGGCGGCACTCGAATCGATCGTGCACGGCGACCGCGCGGACTTCGCCCTGATTGCCACGCAGGGACCGGCCTGCTACTACGACAATCCCCGCCGCGCGCTCGGCGACACGTCCCCGATCGAACCGAACCTCGACTACTACTGCCCACCGGGGCAGGACCTCGAGCAACGCGGCTCCCGCAACGCACCCCGCCCGAACGATCTCGGGCTCGGAGGCACCACCCCGGGAACGGTGATCGGACCACCCGTCGTCGCCGATCCGATCCTCATCCCGAGCGGCACCGAACTGCTGTACTTCTGGAAGAGCCTGCTGGAAGGCAACATTCATGGCACACGATGACACCGGTACGGCAGTCCTCGACAAGACTCCGGTCGCAGAGTCCGCGACCGTCGAACGACGCTCGTCGAAACCCCGCGGGCTGGTGGTCGCGCTGATCCTCTCGATCAACGCTCTGCTCGGGATGCTGGCAGCGCTCGTCGTGGTCCTCGTCGATCACCGCACCGACGAGCAGACCGAGCAGGAGGCGGTGGCACTGGCGCGCGAGTACGCCGTGGTGATGTCGACCTTCGACTACCAGAACCTCGACGCCAACCGCGAACGGATCGCGGAGATGTCCACGCCGGCCTTCGCCGAACGCTACGGATCGATGGTCGACGCGCTGCGCGAACTCGTCACCGAGGGGCAGGGGAGCGCCGAAGCGCAGGCGCTGCACGCGGCCGCCGAGCACTCCGACGGCGACACCGCCACGGTGCTCGTCTTCGCCGACCAGAACGCCACGAACGTCTCGACGCCCGACGGGGGCACCTCGCGTTTCCGCATGGTGTTCTCCCTGGTCCGCGTCGACGACCGCTGGCTCGTCGACAACGTCGAAACACTCTGACCCACACCACGAGGAGACACGCGATGCCCACTCCCTATCTCGACGACCTGGACCGGGAACCGGTACTGAGCTCGCGCCGGACCCGCATCACCATCACCAGCGGCCCCAACCGGTGGAGTCGCAAGCAGCACAAGGTCTCCGACGCCGTCGACTTCTGGTCGTTCGCCGGGGCCGCCGCGAACGTCATCATGCAGCTCGGCTGGCCCGAAGTGGCGTACGGCGTCATGGAGAGCAAGGTCGAATCCGGTTCGCTGGTCAAACACCCGTGGAAGCGGGCCCGCACCACCGCCACCTACCTGGCTGTGGCGATCCTCGGCAACGACGAGGACCGCAAGGCCTACCGCGAGGCCGTCAACGGTGCCCACCGGTTCGTGCGCTCCGACGAGAACAGCCCGGTCAAGTACAACGCGTTCAACCGCGAGCTGCAGTTGTGGGTCGCGGCCTGCCTGTATATCGGCATCGAGGACATGTACCAACTGCTGCACGGCAAGCTCGACGACGAGCAGCTCGAGGCGTTCTACCGCACCGGCTCCACTCTCGGCACGACCCTGCAGGTCACCGAGGACATGTGGCCGACGACGCGAGCCGACTTCGACAGGTACTGGAACATCGCGTGCGAGAGGGTCGTCTTCGACGAGACCACCAAGGCGTACCTGATCGACCTGGTGGATCTGAAGATGATCAACTGGCCGATGCGTCTGATGTTCCGGAATCTGCTGCGCTTCCTCACCATCGGGAGCCTGCCCCCGATCTTCCGGGAAGCGCTCGATCTGGAATGGAGCGAAGCCGACCGCCGGCGTTACGAGCATCTGTTCGTGTTCGTCTCGTTCGTCAACCGGTTCATCCCGCGTTTCCTGCGGCACAGTGGAAGCGAAGCGCTCGTCGCCGATCTGCGTCGCCGCGTCAAGTCCGGCCGCAATCTGATCTGACAGGCGCATGACCGTTCCCGACACCGACATCGACCCGGACGGGTTGCTCCGGCGCTATCTGCACGACCGGCGTTTCCTGCTCGTCCTGCCGCGCGCGGTGGCGCTGCAGATGCTGCATCCGGCGATCGCGGCGGGCATGGACCATTCGCGGACACCGCGCCGGCTCTGGTTGCACAATCGCCGGACGGTGCCCGTGCTCGTCCGCGCCGCCTACGACGATCGACACATCCGCCCGATCGTCCGGTTCGCGCACGAGGACGTGAAGGGAACGGACGACCTCGGCCGCCGGTACCACGCGCTCGACCCGGACGTCTTCTTCTTCCAGCACGCCACCTACGTCGACACGCTCGTGACGATGATCGACGTCTTCGTCCGGCGCCTCGAGGTGGGGGAGAAGGAGGCGCTCTACCGGGACAGCTGCGCGTGGTACCGGCGCTACGGCATCTCGGATCGGCGGATGCCGCAGGACTGGACAGAGTTCACGGACTATTTCGACGACGCTTGCGCCTCGGTCCTGGCACGCACACCCAGCGGCGACCGCTACCGCGACCAGATCCTGCGTCCCCGCGACTGGGTCCAGCGCGGGATCCCGGCCCGGGTCGTCCGCGCGCTGCTGCACCCGGCCGCGCGCACGCTGTGGGAAGTCGACGTCGGCGCCGCCGATCGACGCGCACTGGCCGCGTACGCGACGTACCGGCGACTGCGTCGAGGACCGATCACGCGGTAACCGCACCGCGGATCGACAGAATGGATCATCACCCGGCACCGCGCCGGGTCCATCAGGAGGTAAGTGTGGGAGTCGAGGTTTCCGTCGAGGGGCTGACCAAGTCCTTCGGCTCGCAACGTATCTGGCAGGACGTGACGTTGACGTTGCCGGCCGGTGAGGTCAGTGCGTTGCTCGGTCCGTCGGGTACCGGTAAGTCGGTGTTCCTCAAGTCGTTGATCGGTCTGCTGCGCCCGGAGGAGGGCTCGATCGTCATCGACGGCACCGACATCCTGCAGTGCTCGAGCAAGGAGCTCTACGAGATCCGCAAGTTGTTCGGGGTGCTGTTCCAGGACGGTGCGTTGTTCGGGTCGATGAACCTCTACGACAATGTCGCCTTCCCGTTGCGCGAGCACACCCGCAAGTCCGAGTCGGAGATCCGGCAGATCGTGATGAGCAAGCTCGAGCTCGTCGGTCTGCTCGGCGCCGAGGACAAGCTGCCCGGGGAGATCTCCGGGGGGATGCGCAAGCGCGCCGGGCTGGCGCGGGCGTTGGTGCTCGATCCGGAGATCATCCTGGTCGACGAGCCGGACTCGGGTCTCGATCCGGTGCGCACGACCTATATTTCGCAGACGTTGATCGATATCAATGCGGAGATCGATGCGACGATCCTGATCGTGTCGCACAACATCAATCTGGCGCGCACGGTGCCGGACAATATCGGGATGTTGTTCCGTCGGCAGTTGGTGATGTTCGGTCCGCGGGAGGTGTTGTTGACTTCGGATGAGCCGGTGGTCAAGCAGTTCCTCAACGGCACGATGATCGGTCCGATCGGGATGTCGGAGGAGAAGGACGAGGCGACGATGGCGTACGAGCAGGCGCTCGTCGAGGCGGGTCATCATGCCGGTGGTGTCGATGATGTCGAGGGGATCGTGCCGCAGATGCAGGCCACGCCGGGGATGCCGGAGCGGCAGGCGGTGGCGCGTCGGCAGGAGCGGGTGCGCTCGATCCTGCACACTCTGCCCCCGGCCGCCCAGCACGCCATCCTCGACGACTTGGACTCTCAGCCCCGAATCGCGGCGTTCACGGGGTCCGACGCGCCCACCGAACTGATCCCGGTGGTGCTGCGCTAGATAGGGGACGACAGCGACGGCCGGGGCACCTGCCGGCCGGCCAACCGAGCGACGAGTTCCGCGCGACTACCCGATCCCGTCTTCGCATAGACGGATTTGAGGTGGTCGTGCACCGTGTTCGGCGTGATGCCCCGGTGCCGAGCGATCTCGGCCGTCGACAGTCCGCTCAGCACGTCGGTGCACACCTCGCACTCGCGGGCGGTCAGCGCGTACGCGGCGAACAGCATGTCTGTGAGCTCGCTGCCGGCCGCGGGTTCGATCGTGACCGCGGTGCGGGATTCGTCGCCGTCGGTGCTCAACGGCGCCGCACGGACGACGATCCAGCCTCCACCGTCGTTGCGGATACGCGCCCGGAACACTCCGGTCGAACTCGCCCGAGCCCCGAACGTTGCCGCCCGCAACAGCAGTGCCAATCGCAGGGGACCGGCGAGCCATTCCTCCCATGCCCGCGCCGCGACCGTCGATGCGACCGGCTGACCCGCTGGATCCGTCACGATCACCGCCGGTCCCGGATCGGCTCCGGGGCGCGCGTGCAGGGTGTGGACGGCGGCCGCCCGGGTCGCGACGGCCACCGCCGGCGCGACCATCGTCAGGAACTCCAGCTCCCGCTCCGTGAAGTCCGGTCCCGAACGGACGAAACCCGCTGCTCCCCAACAGAACCCGTCCACTGTGAAGACGACCCGCACCTCACGGTCGAGTCCGAGTGGGCACCATACCGCAGCGTGCCGAAGGCTGTGGGCGACTTCGGTCGACGGTAGATCCGAGGCCCGCACCACCGTTCGTCCACTGCGGGCGATGTCTGCGAAGGTCGCGGGATCGTGTCCACCGCATTCCGATTCGGCGAGTAATGGCTCGTATTCGGAGGGAATGCGGTTGCGCCCACTGGTCATCGAACCGAATGCCGGGGTCAGGGGATCGAACAGTGCCCAGCACGTCAGGTCGCTGCGTACAGTGCGATCGACCAGTTCGATGGCACGCTGGTGCAGTGCGGTGACGCCGGCACCGGTGCCCGCGAACGCCAGGATCTCGCGGCGTAGCCGCTCCGCCCGCACTTCGAGCATGAACCCAGTATGCGCCGGATCCGGAAGACGGGAGCATCCCCGATTCAGGGGATGGTCCGGCTGCTTCCGGATCCATAGCGTCGCAGTTGTGTCCACGATTCATCTCCAACGTGCCGGTACGGGCAGGCGATTGTCGGTGCCGGATGCCGTCGTCACCGTGCTGTCGTCCGGTGAACACACCGGCGACGCCTACGAGCTCATGCTGGTCGAGGCGCCCTGCGGCAGCCCACCGCCGCTGCACACCGAGCCCTGGCCCAAGACCTACCACCTGCTGCGCGGCCGGATCCTCGTCCTCCTCGGCGGTGAGGGCTGCGAACTCGCCACCGGTGACACGCTCACCATCGCGGCGGGAACGACGAACAGCTTCTCGGTCCTCACCGACGACGCGGTTTTTCTCCTCGTCTGCCACGGCACCGGGATGAGCGGTTTCTTCACCGACCTCGACGCGCTGGGGGAGGAACACCTGCCCGAGGACGCGCTGACGAGCAGGTTAAGGCAGATCGCTACGCGCTATGGCATCCGATTCGCCGAGGAGGTCTCGCCATGATCGTCGTTGCGCAACTCGCGGCCTTGGTCGCTGCCGCGGTGCATCTGCTGGTCTTCGTGTGGGAGACGATCCTGTTCCGCCGTCCGAGCATCCACCGAGACGTGTTCCGCATCCCGACCGAGGACGTCCAGCCGGTGCGGATGTGGGCGTTCAACGTCGGCTTCTACAACCTCTTCCTCGGATCCGGAGCGCTCGCCGGCGTGATCCTGTGGTGGACCGGCCACGAGACGCCGGGCCGCACCCTCGTCGTCTACACGTGCTCGTTCATGTTCCTGGCCGGCATCGCACTGTTCGCCTCGGATCGGATGGCCATGAGCCGTCCACGCGGGGCCGGGGTCGTGGGGTCGCTGTGCCAGAGCGTGCCGTCGCTGGTCGCGCTCGTGACGCTGGCACTGGCGTAGAGGCGTCGCGGCCGACGATTCGGTGTTGTCGCAACTACCCGTTCAGGCTTCCTCGTCCGAGGTGTGCACGGCGGGAATCGAACCGAATCGCCCGGCCTGGAAGTCCTCCATCGCCTCGATGATCTCGGCGCGGGTGTTCATGACGAACGGACCGGCCATGACGACGCGTTCACGAATCGGCTTGCCTCCGAGCACGAACACCTCGAGGGCGTCGGTGCGCGAATCCTGCGTCGCGGCAGCAGAGATGGTCAGGCTCTCACCCCTGCCGAAGACGGCGGTCTGTCCGGTCCGGATCGGACGGTGTTCCGGTCCGGCCGCGCCATCACCGGCGAGCACGTATGCCAGGGCGTTGAACTCAGGGTTCCACGGCAGGGTGACGCTCGCTCCCGGTGCCACGGTCGCGTGCAGCAGGGTGATCGGCGTGTACGTCGAACCGGGGCCGCGGCGCCCGTCGAGTTCTCCGGCGATCATGCGGATGAGCGCGCCACCGTCGGCCGAGGACAGCAGGGCGACCTCGCCGCCGCCGATGTCCTGGTACCGCGGGGCGACGAACTTCTCGGCCTTGGGCAGGTTCACCCACAGTTGCACGCCGTGGAACAGTCCACCGCTGACCACGAGATGTTCCGGTGGTGCTTCGATGTGCAGGATGCCACTGCCGGCGGTCATCCACTGGGTATCGCCGCCACCGATGGTGCCGCCGCCTCCGTGGGAGTCGCGGTGCTGCATGATGCCGTCGATCATGTAGGTGACGGTCTCGAAGCCGCGGTGCGGATGCCAGGGTGTGCCTTTCGGTTCGCCGGGCGCGTAGTTCACCTCGCCCATCTGATCCATGTGGATGAACGGATCGAGGTACTTCGTCTCGATGCCCGCGAACGCACGGCGAACCGGGAAGCCTTCGCCTTCGAAGCCGCGCGGTGCGGTGGTCACGGACAGGACGGGACGCGAGAGCGCGTCGGGTGCGGGCTCTTCCACGCGGGGAAGAGTGAGAACGTTGTCGACAGTTACGGCAGGCACGGTAACCCCTCTCAGGCATGTAGTTGATTTGTCAACTACCTTACTGCACTCAACCTCCGTCCTCCTCGGGTTGTTCCCAGCCGAGGCGCGCCGCATCCACGACTTGACCCTGACGTAGCGTCAGGGTCGATGCTGAAGCCATGAGGATCAGCGACTTGGCCCAGGCCGCAGGAACCACCGTTCGCGCCGTCCGGCACTACCACCGGCTCGGGCTCATGCCCGAACCCCTACGGACACCCAACGGATACCGCGACTACGAACTCGCCGACCTGGTGCGCCTGCTGCGCATCCGATGGTTGGCCCAGTCGGGTGTTCCACTGGGTTCGGTGGCGACCGTCCTCGGCGGCCACTTCACCGACGGCGCCGACCGCGATGCCGAGTCCGACCTCACCGCAGACCTCGAATCGCTGCTCGAGGCGGCGGATGCCCAGATCCGGACCCTGCAGGTCAAGCGTGATGCTCTCGCCGCGATCCTCGAACGCCACCGCGCCGGCGACCGGCTCTCGCCCTTGCCGTCACCGATCGTCGACGCGTTCGACGAACTCATCGACGGCGAGGACGACCCGCACACCCGGTCGCTGTTCGTCCGCGAACGCGACAGCTGGGAGATGCTCGCACTCACCGGGCAGGCATCGCCGGAGTATCTCGACGCCATGCGAACCCTGCTCGACGACCCCGAACAACGGCACGCGATGGTCGCCGTCTACCGACGCTTCGGAGCGCTCGCCGGACAGGATCCCACCGCGACAGCCGACGAGATCACCGCCGTCATCGACGGCATGACCGCGCTGCTCGACGACATCCCGATCATGGCGGAGGTGCTCGGCTCGTGGGCGGCCGAGGCGGCAACTGCCCTCGAATCGAACACCGAGGTGCTCGCCGAGTTCCTTCCGGACCCGGCCCAGCAGGCCGTCGCGATCGGGTTCGTCCGGCGCGTCGCCGCACAGTCGGGACGGCAGCAGGACGGAACGCGGGCATGACCGGGCGCACCGTCCGGCTCGCCCACCGAGCCGCCCTCGTCCTCACCGTGGCGGTGGCTTGTACGAACGCCGTCCTCGCTGCGCTGGGCGTCTTCACACCGGCGACAGCACTGAAGGTCTGGCTCGGCTTCGAGTTACCTCTCGGGATCCTGGTGCTGATCGTCGGCGCACTGCGCGTCCGAGTTCTACGCCGATCCGGAATACCGTGGGCGGGGGTGCTCGACGAGCTCGTCGGCCGCGTGCCCGCGACCCTGATGCGCGCGGAGTTGAGAAGCTACCGCGCACTGTGGTTCCTGATACGAGGACGTCGCGTCGGCGCCGGCCCCGGGGTGACGACGATCGGCTACACCCGCGGCACGATGAGCGTGCCGATCGCGTGGCTTGTGGCGTCGGTCATCGAGATCGCGGTGGTCCACATACTCGTACCCTGGGAATGGCTGCGCTGGACCTTGTTGATCGTGTCGGTGTACTCGCTTCTTCCTCTCGTGGGGTGGCTCGCGGATCGTGTCGTCAACCCGCATCTTCTGACGCGGGACGGCCTGGTCCTGCGCTCCGGGCATCAGGTCGTGGCCCATATCGATGCCGACAACCTGCAGCGATGCATCCCGCGCCATCGCTTCCAGCCGACGGAGACGGGCGTGGACGGCGAGGTGCTGTTCCTGCCCGGTCCCGACGGCACCAATCTCGACCTCGTCCTCGCGGAACCCGTCGAGGCCCTGCTGCCGGCATTCTTCGAACATCGCCGCCGTCCGGCGCTCGTGAGCCGGTTCGCGATCCACATCGACGATGCCGCAGCGGCGCGCCGAGTGCTCGACGCCGCGCTCCTCGCCTGACGCGGCGAGGGGGAAATCGACGACTTCGTCCACCGAATCCGTTCCACAGGCGGTGACCTGCGTTTATCGTGGATGCGACGAACGGAGCCTCCGTGTCCCGCAATTCATCCCGAGCCCTCCGCGCTCGCCTCGTCGCCGCGATCGCGTTCCTGTGCGCGAGCATCACGGTCACCGTGCCCCCGGCCGCCGGCGCCGAACCGGCCTTGTGCGCGTGGCGGTTCATGTCGAACGAGACGGTGCTCAACGTGGCGTTCCCCGACGTCAACGCCACCTACTGGGTGCTGCCCTATGCGCTGGGCCCGGGCGACTCGATCGAGGTGTCCGGCACCTATCCGGCCGCACGATACTTCTCGCTCAACACCTACGGCACGAACTTCGACACCGTCGACACGCTGCGTGACGACATGATCGTGCCGGATTCGGGCAGCGGGAACCCCTTCGCGGATGCGGCGGCGCGGAATCTTCCTCCGTCACAGCAGAAGTGGCGTGCCACCGTGGTACCCGGTCCGGCGGACCACGCGCGCAACGAGATCCGCGGGGTTCGAGAGGGGCAGAGCACCCCGGTGGGCTTCCTGATCATCCGCGTGTACGTGCCCGACGACGCCACATCTGTCAGCGGCGGCGTGCCGTTGCCCGAGGTGACCATGCGCCTCGGTGGGGCGACGATGCTCAGGCAGCCGTGCGAGCAACCGTTCGACCCGAACTCCTACACCGGACCCGTCGCACAGTTCGCGCAGGCAGGTTTCGACCAGGTCATCGCCGGTGCGGCGAGCGGTGCGTTCCCCGGTGGCACACCCGAGACGGTGTTCGTGAACCCGGCGAGTTCGTCGGGCCTGTTCCCCAACGGCGACAACAAGTATCTCGGAACGGCGCTGACCTACCAGCCGGGGCGGATCGTCGTGGTGCGGGCCAAGGCGCCACTGTTCCCCGACACCCGTGCGGGAGTGCCGGTCACGGTTCCCGATCAGCAGGTGCGGTACTGGTCGATGTGTCAGAACGATCTGGTCTCGCCGTATCCGGTGGTGGCGTGTGCCGGCGACTTCGAGACCGCGCTCGACGCGTCGGGCTACTACACGTACGTGATTGCTGCACCCACCGACCTTCCCTCGGTCGCCGACCCGACCGTGACCGTGCTGCCGTGGGGCGATACCACGGTGCCGAAGAAGGTGCTGTTCCTGCGCTACATGCTGCCGTCGTCGGCCTTCTACCCGCAGTCGATCCAGGCGTCGCAGGCGACCGGCACCGATCCTGCGACGGTGATGGGTCCGTACTATCCCGAGGCCGTGTACTGCTCCGCGACGACCTTCGTCGCCGGAGGCTACGCGGCATGCCGGGACGAAGCCGCGGGCTGACTCTCCGGGACGCGATGGTGCGGTGATCGCACACTGCGCACGAGAATTTTCTGATAGACGAGTGCAATGAACGATGACGCCCGACGCGGGACTCCGCCGAAGGATGCGCGTGCCGTCGAGGTGCAGGAACTCGTCGTGGTGGTCGGTGAGCGGCTGCAACGGCGGTCCGACGAGATCGTTGCGAGCATGGACGCGGCGATCGAGTCGGTCGTCGAGGATCTCGGCGAGTCCGAACTGACGGACATGCTGCGGGCGAGTGTGGAGGGCAATGTCGCCACGATCCTGCACATGATCAGCCACGACATCCCGCTCGATCGCATTCAGCCGATCACCGCGGCCACGGAGTATGCGGTGAGGCTCGCGCGGCACGGCGTTCCTGCGGCGGGCGTACCACATCGGCTCCGACGACCTGTTCAACCAGGTGTTCGCCGAGATCCAGCAGCTCGATTGTGCACCCGACCTGAAACTCGAGCTGCTCCATCATTTCGCCGGGTGGATGCACAAGTACGTGGACTGGATGACGCGCGTCGTGCTCGACGCGCACGAAGAGGAGCAGCGGGTGCTGGTCCAGCAGTCCGAGAACGTGACGTCGGCGCTGGTGGAGCAGGTGTTAAGCGGCGGTGCGTTCGATACCGAGGAGTTCGCGACGAAGACGGGTTACCGGCTCGACGGAACCCACCTCGGTGCGATCGTGTGGATCGAAGGCCCGGCCCAGGGTGCAGACCAGACACCCGCGCTCGCGGTGGTGGCGGAGACTCTCACCGTCGCGGCCGGTGGGGGAGGCTCACCCCTGTTCGTGCCGGTGGATCGGCGCACGGCCTGGTTGTGGACGACGGCCGGTGGCACGGTCGTCGACGTGTCACGCCTTCGGACGGCTGTGCAGGCCGTCCCCGGGTTGCGCGTGGCGTTCGGGAAGCCGGGGGTCGGGGTCGCGGGATTCCGGCGGAGTCACGAGCAGGCCGAGGTGGTGCGGATCGTCGCGAGCACCGCGACCGTTCGGCACAGCCGAGCGGTGTACTACGGCGAGGACGGCATGTCCGCGACGGCGGTGCTGGCGCGCGATCTCGCGACGACCAGGCGTTTCGTCGCCGATACGCTGGGGCGGCTCGCGATCGACAGCCCGGCCGCGGAGCGGTTGCGGGACACGACGCGGGTGTTCCTGCGGACCGGCGGAAGCTATGTGCAGACGTCCGAGGAACTCGTCCTCCACCGGAACACCGTGAAGTACCGGCTGCAGAAGGCGGAGGACGAACGGGGGCGGCCGATCTCCGACAACCGGCTGGATCTCGAGTTGGCTCTGCACGTCTGTCATGTGCTCGGACGACCCGTGCTGATTCCCAAGGAGAAGCGTTCGTCCGGCCGCTGACCCGATTTTTGTGCAGGATCGACAAGAGAAGCGTCGAAGTTGGTCTCGTGGGGACGTGTCCTGGATCACGCCGGCAGCATAGTGTCGTGCATCACAACCGATACGTGCTCGTCGGACCGAGGAGCTGTAGATGCCCTTCTCCCGCTTTCCCTTCCTCCCCTGGAACGTCCCCGCCGAGGATCGCTCTCGTGCGGCGGTCCGGGACGACAGGCTCGAACTCACTTACGCTCAGCTCGACGACCGAACCCGCGCTGTCGCAGCACAGTTCGCGCGGCACAGCGTCGGCGCGGGCGACATCGTCGCGATCATGCTGCCGAACCGGGTCGAACTGCTCGTCGCGATGCTCGCGTCGTGGCGTCTCGGTGCTGCTGCGACACCCGTCAATCCGGCGTTCACGGAATCCGAAGCGGCCTATCAGATCTCGGACTCCGGCGCTGTCCTGGTGGTCAACCACTCGGTGGACGCACCGGCCGGCGGCCGACCCAGCATCGCAGTGGACGATCTCGCCGACGAGGGCGACGGCCCCGACCCTGTGGCCCTGCGCGGCGACGAATTGAGCCTGGTCATCTACACCAGCGGGTCCACCGGACGGCCGAAGGGCGTGATGCTCGATCACGACAACGCCGAGGCCATGTCGTCGACGATGGCGCAGCATTTCCGTCTCACCGCCGACGACCACTGCATGCTCGTCCTGCCATTGTTCCACGTCAACGCGATCATGGTGAGTGCACTGGCGGTCTGGCGTTCGCACGGACAGCTCAGTGTCATCGGGTCGTTCTCCGCGACCCGGTTCTTCGACCACGTGGAAAAGCTCCGTCCCACATACTTTTCCGCTGTACCCGCGATCTACGCGATGCTCGCGGCGTTGCCCGACACCGTGAGCCCCGACACCTCGTCGCTGCGGTTCGTGGTGTGCGGCGCCGCGCCGGTATCGAAGGAACTGCTGCAGCGGTGCCACGACCGCTTCGGCTTCGTCATGGTCGAGGGATACGGACTCACCGAAGCGACCTGTGCGTCCGCCTGCAATCCCGTCGACGGTGTCCGCAAACTCGGAACGGTCGGACCGGCACTGCCCGGACAGCGGATCGGGATCATGTCCCCGGAGGATGAACTGCTGGCACCCGGCGAGACAGGGGAGGTGGTCATCGCGGGACCGACGGTCATGCGTGGCTACCTCGATCGCCCCGATGCGACCGCCGAGACCGTCCGCGACGGTTGGCTGCACACCGGGGACATCGGGCTCCTGGACGAGGACGGTTATCTGCGCATCGTCGACCGCGTCAAGGACATGATCATCCGCGGAGGTGAGAACATCTATCCCAAGGAGATCGAAACCGTCCTGACCTCGGTCGACGACGTTCTCGAAGCCGCGGTCGTCGGGCGGCCCGACCCGGTCCTCGGCGAGGTTCCCGTCGCCTACGTGGAGCTGTACCCGGATGCGACGACGACCGCCGAGGACCTCCTCGAGCACTGCCGGCGGCACCTGATGCGCGCGAAGGTGCCCGAGCGGATCGACATCCTCGACGCGCTACCGAAGAACCCCGTCGGCAAGATCGACAAACCCTCACTCAGGCGCGCATTGCAACACGCCTGACCCTCATCCCTCGTCCTACCTCGACGCGAGTGCCCCTCGCGGTGATGAGCCCTGCCCACCTTCAGGAGTCACAATGGGATTCAAGACGGCAGACATGCCACCGGTCGACCCGGCCACCTACGACGACATGCCCTTCATGGAGCGCATGCGGGTGCTGGCGACCCACTGGGCCGAATACGGTTTCGGCAGCCCCAAACAGATGCACATGCTCTACGTGTACAAGCTGATCTTCTACGTTCTCGGTGGGGTGGCGGTCGTCGGACTCACCACGCCCGGACTGGGTTTCGCCGATCTCGCCGACTGGTGGGGCGAGCCGATCGTCTACCAGAAGCTGATGGTGTGGACGATCCTGTTCGAGATCACCGGCTACGCGTCGTCCTCCGGCCCGCTGGCGTTCAAGTTCAAGCCGTTCACGGGTGGCTGGCGTTACTGGACCCGCCGCGGCACCCTGCGGCTCCCACCCTGGCCGAAGGTGGTGCCGTTCACCCGCGGTGACCATCGCACCGTCGTCGATGTCGCGATCTACTTCGCGCTCCTGGCCACGCTGCTGTTCCTACTGCTCGGACCCGGCGTCACGACCGCTACCCTGCCGGGAAGCGAGGTCGGGTTGCTCCCGCAGTGGGCGCTGCTGACCTATGTCGGCCTCATCGTCGTCATGGGTCTGCGCGACCGCGTGGTCTTCCTGGCCGCACGCTCGGAACAGTACGTCGCCGTCATGTTCTTCTTCGGCATCTTCAGCAACCACGTCGACATGATCCTGGCCGCCAAGATCGCGCTGGTCACCGTGTGGTTCGGCGCAGGTGTCTCCAAATTCGGTCACCACTTCACCAATGTGATCCCGCCGATGCTCAGCAACACCCCGTGGATCACTTCGAAGCGGTTCAAGCGCTCGCTCTACCGCAACTTCCCGCAGGATCTTCGTCCGTCGAAGGTCAGCTGGTTCCTTGCCCACGTCTGCGGCACCGTCGTCGAACTCGTCGTCCCGCTGGTGCTGCTGTTCTCGACGAACACGACGATCACCTGGCTCGCCATCATCGGCATGGTCATGTTCCACATCTTCATCACCTCGACCTTCCCGCTGGCGGTCCCGCTCGAGTGGAACGTCTTCTACATGTTCGCCGCCGTCTGGCTCTTCGGTGGATTCCCCGCCGGCGCCGGCTACGGGGTGGGCGACGTAAGCTCCGTTTGGATCCTCGCGCCGATCCTCGTCGCCTTCCTGCTGTTCCCGATCCTCGGCAACCTGCGCCCCGACCTCGTCTCCTTCCTGCCGTCGATGCGTCAGTACGCCGGCAACTGGGCGTCGGCCCTGTGGGCCTTCCGCGGTGACGAGGCGGAGAACAAGCTCAACGAGAACCTCACCAAGTTCAACGACAACCAGATCGACCAGCTGAGTGGGGCGTTCGGCAAGGAGGTCGCCGAGATCTTCATGCAGAAGGCAGTCGCATGGCGCACCATGCACAGCCAGGGTCGCGGCCTGATGTCGCTGATGATGCGGCACCTCGACAAGCTCGAGAACTACCGCATCCGCGAAGGCGAGTTCACCTGCACGACCCTGGTGGGCTGGCAGTTCGGCGACGGTCACCTGCACAACGAGCAGACCATCAGCGCGGTGCAGGAACGGTGCCGGTTCGAACCGGGAGAATGCGTCATCGTGTGGATCGAGTCCCAGCCGATCCATCGGAAGACGCTGGATTACAAGGTGATCGACGCGGCGCTCGGTGTCGTCGAGCGCGGTCACTATCACATCGAGGACGCGGTCTCTGCGCAGCCGTGGCTGCCCGACGGCCCGATCCCGCACACCGTCACCTGGCGGATGTCCGGCTACGAACCAGCCGGGACGGCCTACCTCCACCCGCAGGTCCGGCCCGATCGTGTCAAGGTTGGAGCATGACCGACGCGGTGATAGTCGGCAGCGGGCCCAACGGGCTCGCTGCCGCCGTCGTCCTCTCCTCCGAGGGCGTACGGGTACGAGTGCTCGAGGCAGCAGAGACGATCGGTGGCGGTACGCGCAGCAGCGAACTGACCCTGCCGGGCCTGCTCCACGACGAATGCAGCGGCTTCCACCCGCTGGCCGTGGACACACCCTTCAGCCGGGAGTACGACCTCGCGGAACACGGGCTGAGCTGGTCGTGGCCCGAGGTGCAGTACACCCATCCGCTCGACGGCGGACGTGGCGGCGCGGCCTATCGATCTGTAGACGACACCGCCGCGGAACTCGGGACCGACGGGTCCATGTGGCGCCGGATCTTCGGCGCGCTGACCGAACGATTCGGCGGCATCACCGAGGACTTCCTGCGCCCGATGCTGCACGTGCCCGTCCATCCGGTGCTACTCGCCAGATTCGGGATGTTCGCCGCGATGCCCGCCGACGTGCTCGCACGCGCCTGGTCCACACCCGAGGCGCGCGCCCTCTTCGGTGGGGTGGCGGCCCACGCCCTGCGGCCCTTCGGCTCGCCGATGTCCTCGGCCATCGGCGTCGCGCTGGGCACGGCCGCGCACGCCTACGGGTGGCCGGTCGCGCAGGGCGGATCGCGCGCCATCGCCGCAGCGATGGCGTCACTGATCGAGAAGAACGGCGGCACCGTCGAAACCGGGGTACGCGTGGAGTCCCTCGACGAACTCGGCGACCCCGATCTGGTGTTCCTCGACACCTCACCCGCCGACGCCGTGCGGATCGTCGGCGACAGGCTGCCCCGCCGCACCGCCCGCGCCTACCGCCGGTACAAGCACGGTCCGGGGGCGTTCAAGGTCGAGTACGCCGTCGAGGGCACCGTGCCCTGGCAGCACGAACCGTCCCGCCGCGCCGGCACCGTCCACGTCTGCGGTTCGTACGCCGAGACGGCGGCAGCCGAACGCCAGGTGAACCGGGGGATCATGCCCGATCGTCCCTACGTCCTGGTCGGCCAACAGTTCCTCGCCGACCCGTCGCGATCCGCAGGGAACCTGAACCCGCTCTACGCCTACGCGCACGTCCCGCACGGGTACACCGGCGACGCGACCGAGCCGATCACCGCACAGATCGAACGGTTCGCCCCGGGCTTCCGCGACACGATCCGTGCCGTGCACGTGCGGACGACGACCGAGATGTCGGTCCACAACGCGAACTACGTGGGTGGGGACATCGTCACCGGAGCCAACAGTGCGGTGCAACTCGTGCTCCGGCCCCGCCCGGCACTGGACCCGTACGCGACCGGCGTTCCCGGGGTGTACCTGTGCTCGGCGGCGACTCCGCCGGGTGCCGGGGCGCACGGCATGTGCGGCTACCACGCCGCCCGGTCGGCGTTGGCGTACCTGCAGACACGAGGTGATCTTCCGGGGTGAATGTGCGGTGACGGGCGCGCGCGGCGCGCGAAACTTCGCACACGCAAATAACATTCTCCCGACATGCACTCCCCCCGGTGCTGAAGGAGCCCCCGTGACCGCAACCACCCCCCACCCTGCCCAGAACGCGCCGCGTGAAGACGACGGCTACTTCGGCCCCGGCTCCGTCTCGTGGAGGGTGTACGCCGACCCGTCCTCTCGCGTCGCGGGCATGGCGGGTCTGCTGCTGCAGGCACTCAACCCCGGGATGATGCGGCTGTTCGAGCACGCGTCGGCCGCGTACGTCGATCCGAAGGGGCGGGACGAGCGCACCGGCCGCTATCTCGACACGGTCATGTTCGGTGACAAGGCCCATGCGGATGCCGCCGCTGCGTCGGTGCGCCGCATGCACGCGCACGCCGTCTGGGACGACCCGCACACCGGCACCACGCTGCGCGCCGACGAGCCCGCGTGGATCGACTGGACGCACAACGCCCTCGCGTTCGCGCTGCTGCGCGGTGCGGAAGCCTTCGGCCTCGACCTGACCCCGGCCGAGCAGGACAAGTTCGTCGTCGAGCAGCACATCGCCGCAGAACTCGTCGGCGCGGACCCGGTCCGCCTGCCCGCTACCCGGGCCGACCTCGAGGCGTACGTCGACGAGCAGCGCCACTGGTTGTCGCTGTCGCTCGCGGCCGCCGAGGTGACGCACGCGCTCCGCAAGCCGAACCTGTGGGGCAATCCGGTGAAGGTGTTCACCTTCGTCGTCGTGCAGGACGGCATGCTGTCGCTGCTGCCGGAGTGGGCGCGCCTGATGTACGGAATCGAGGGGCGCCCGATGAACCTGCGCGCCGCGGCACGCACCACCAAGCGGCTCATCGGCATCGCTCGTAAGAACGAGTCGTACGACAAGATGGTCGCCGAGATCACCACGCGCATCGACGAGGCTCCCTACCGCAAGGTGCGTGCGCGCAAGGCCTGACCCTGTCTCAGAAGGAGGGATTCGGCCGGACGAACCGTTCGTCGATGTCGGCGATCGATCGGGCGCCGGTCAATGCCATGGTGAGGTCGAACTCGGCGATCACGTTGCGGATCACCTCCTCGACACCCTGTCGACCTGCGATCGCCAATCCGTACATGTAGGGCCGGCCGAGCAGCACGGCGTCCGCGCCGAGCGCGAGCGCAACGAAGACGTCGGCACCGCTTCGGATCCCGCTGTCCAGCAGCACGGTCGGCTCCCGGCCGATCGCGGCACGGATGTCGAGCAGGGCATCGAGCGAGGCGATCGATCCGTCGACCTGGCGTCCACCGTGGTTCGACACGACGAGGGCGTCGACTCCGAGATCCACGGCGCGACGCGCATCGTCGGGATGCAGAATTCCCTTGAGCACGATGGGAAGTCGCGTCCGATCACGCAACGTTGCCAGATGCTCCCAGCTCAGTCCCGGATTGGAGTAGATGTCGAGGAAGGTCTCCGCGGCGGCGCGCGGCACGGGGGAGCGGAGGTTGTCGAGGAGTCGACCCGGATGGTTGCGGGTCATCGACAGCAGCGTGCGGATCGCGCCGAGTGTGACATCGGGTCGCTCCGTCACCATCTCGCGGGCGGCGTCGATCCGCTCCCGGACGATGTCGAGGAAGCGGGGATCCGAGGTGTACTGTGCGATGCCCTCGCCACGTGCGAACGGCAGCGACCCGAGATTCAGGTCCTGCGGACGCCACCCCAGCATCGTCGTGTCGAGGGTGACGACGACGGCTTCGGCGCCGGCTGCTTCGGCCCGTCGCAGCAGGCTGTCGACGAGATCCTCGTCGGAACTCCAGTACAGCTGGAACCAGCGGGACGCAGAGCCCATCGCGCCGGCACAGTCCTCCATGGAATTGCAGCCTTGGTTGGAGAAGATGTACGGCACGCCGGTCGCGGCAGCCGCCCGCGCGATCGCCAGGTCGCTGTCGGCAGCCATCAACGCTCCCGCCCCGATCGGGGCCAGCAGCAGCGGCGAGGAGAGCGACGTGCCCGCCACGGTCGTACGCAGGTCGCGTTCGGTGATGCCGTGGGCCATGCGCGGGACGAACGCCCACCGGTCGAACGCGCGCCGATTGTTGCGCATGGTGCGTCCCTCACCGGCACCGCCCGCGACATACGCCCAGGCCCGCTTCGAACTCGCACGTCGGGCGGCGCGTTCGAGGTCGCCGAAGGACGTCGGAACGGCCGGACGCCGGCCCAACGCTCCATTGCGGTACACGACCCCCTGACGTTCCCGGCCGGGGCCGGCGGGTGCAGATGCGGCAGTTTCGGTCACGAGTGAGTTCCCCTCTCGAGCGGTGGCGCTTGTCGATCCTTCCTCACGAACCCGGTCGAGTGAACCGGTTACCGGTGTCGAATTCGTAATCGGTGCGGTGGATCCGACGGCGGGCGTACCGTCGGATCCATGACCGAGGACGGCCAGGTTGCCCCGTGGGACGACATCTACCGGGGCGTCGCCGAAGGGTTTTCGGGCCCCGTACCGTGGAACATCGGCGAACCCCAGCCCGAGATCGCCCGATTGATCGACGAGGGCAGATTCCGCAGCGACGTGCTGGACGCAGGCTGCGGACATGCCGAGACCTCCCTCCACCTGGCGGCACAGGGCTACACGGTGGTCGGTCTCGACCTGTCACCGACCGCCATCGAGGCCGCTCGAGACGCGGCAACGGAGCGGGGTCTGACGACCGCGACCTTTCAGGTCGCCGACATCACTTCGTTCACGGGTTTCGACGGCCGGTTCGCGACGATCGTCGACAGCACCCTGTTCCATTCGCTGCCTGTGGACCGGCGCCGCGCCTACCTGAGCGCCGTCACTCGTGCCGCTGCTCCGAGTGCGTTCTTCTTCGTCCTTGCCTTCTCGAAGGACGCCTTCCCTGAAGAGGGCCAGGGACCCAATCCGGTGACGGACGACGAGTTGCGCGACGCGGTTGCAGAGTTCTGGACCGTCGACGACGTGCGGCCGGCGTTCATCCACGCATTTCTCGGCGACGAGGATGCTGCCGCGTGGCAGCGTGACGACAAGGGCCGCTCGAAGCTCCCGGCCTGGTTGTTGTCGGCCCACCGCGGTTGAGGGTGCACGCGGACATTCGATTGCAGTGCCGGGGTGCGGAGTTCACCATCGGATCTGTCGGAGCGGACCACCCGCGCCTCGTCATGATCCAGGAGTCACCGTGCACCCGGATGTCCTACCCGGAACCGATCCGCTGGTCGAGTACGGCTGGTCCGAGCAGATCGCGGAACGGTTCGCGAACAACGATATCCAGGGAACTCCCGGCCGGATCGTGCGGGTCGGTCACCGTCTGTGCGGTGCTGCCGCGTACCGGCGCGATTCGTCGTGCCGACGCGTCGGGACGTTCGGGAGAGCAGGTTCTCGCCGCGAACGTCGACACCGTTCCGCCTTCCCCCGAGATCGACGAGCTCGCTCAGTACTGCCGCTTTACGGACTGTTCGCACGAGACCGAGCCGGGATGTGCGGTCCACGCCGCCGTCGACTGTGGCGACCTCGATGCCCGGCGAGTGGAGAGTCATCGCAAACTGCGGCGTGAGAACGAGTGGATCGCGGCCCGGTCCGATGCCCGGTTGCGGCACGAGCGGACCCGCGAGATCAAGGTGATGAGCCGCGCGATCCGGGCGTATTACCGCGACCGCTGAAGTTCTCGGCGCGGCATACAGGGCGGTCGGTACCAGTCAGTGCAGTTCGCGCGATGAACCGGGGCTTGCTACCGCAACACGCCGCGTCGACCCCGTTTCGGCGCGCTGATCATGGACGCCCCTGACCGAACGGTCGGGTCTTCGACCTGCGCGAACATACCGGTCGGTACTTCCGATTCGGGTCCGTTGCACCGTGAAGGCGGATGGACTCTTCTGCTCACGGCAGCGCGTTATCGAGGTGTGTCGTCGGACACGAAATGATTACGACCCGGCTCGGGGGTGTACACCTTCTCGGTCGAATCGAACTGGTCTGTTCTCGAGGGGGCGACCCATCGCGGCCTCGATTCGATCATCTGTGGGGCGAACCTTCGGCGCGTGCGGTCGTGTCATCGAAGGTGTTGCTACGCAGGGAATTCGGTGAGAGCACGTCGATCCTCCGTGGACGAGGGACAGGATCGGCCAGGTGCCGTTGCGGAAGGTTCTCGCTGGGCCGGCCGAATGCGAGGGCCGCAATGATCGACTTTCGAGTATGGCGTGGCTCACTTGCTTCGGTTCAGATGGCGTCGGCCACGATCGCTTGAAAACCTCTCGACCTGCGACGTTACCTGGTTGTGACCTGATGGTCGCGTGTTGGCCCTCCGTGCGGTGGTAACGATCCCGCCGGTGATGCCCGCGGCCCCGTTCGAAGGCCGAACCCAGCTTCGGCGAATCTTGGAGCACGACCCTTGTCCGTTTCATCATTGCGCCGTTTCCGTGCCGCGGTCGCCACCGCGGCCGTCCTCACCGCCGCGCTCGGCGTCGGCACCTCCGCCGCCCACGCCGACACCGCACCCACCACCCCCACCCAGACCCGTTTCCAGGAGCCCCGCGACCTGCTCCGGGCGCTCGACTTCGACGCCCTGGCCGCCGACGGCTGGACCGTGACCGACGACGAGGAAGAGGCCGAATCCGCAGAGACGACCGAGGTGGTCGAACTCGTCGCCGAGACGACTCCCGCGCCGCCCCCCGCCGTCACACCCGAGGAGCTGGCTCGCATCGTGCCGGGCATCCCGGCGGAGAAGGTCGAGCAGTTCATCGCACCGCTGAACGACGCGATGGCGCGCAGCGGCATCGACAACCCGGTCCGTCAGGCGGCGTTCATCGCCCAGCTGGCCGTCGAATCGGACTCCTTCCGCACCTTCGAGGAGTACGCGTCCGGTCGCGCCTACGAGGGGCGTGCCGATCTCGGCAACACCCATCCCGGCGACGGTGAGCGCTACAAGGGTCGCGGCGCGATCCAGATCACGGGCCGCCACAACTACGAGAAGGTCAGCGAGCACATCGGCGTCGACTTCGTCGCGCACCCCGAGCTGCTCGCTGCGCCGGAGAACGCCTTCACCACCGCTGCCTGGTACTGGACGTCGCGCAACCTCAACGAGGTCGCGGATACCGCAGGAATCGTCCGGGTGTCCGAGCTCGTCAACGGCGGTCACCACGCCCTCGGTCGCCGCATCGACGACTTCAAGCGTGGTCTGGACGTGCTGCTCCAGCCGTAAGCCCGACACGGTCGCACCGGGCCGATGAGTTCGGGGTGCGCCGGCGGTCTATCGGAGCATGAGAAAACTGATCTACGACTTCGGCGTGTCCCTCGACGGCTACATCAACGACCGCGACGGCAATATCGACTGGACCGACCCCGACGACGAACTGCACCAGTTCCACAACGACCGGTTCCGTCAGCTCGAGCTTTCGCTGCACGGCCGGCGGATGTACGAGCTGATGGCCGAGTACTGGCCTCACCTGCCCGAGGACGCCTCGCCCATCGAACGCGACTTTGCCGAACTGTGGACGACCACGCCGAAGGTCGTCTTCTCCCGCACCCTCACCGAGGTCCACTGGAACAGTCGTCTCGTCGGCGACGACGCGGTGGAGGAGGTGCGCAGGCTCAAGGCCGAGGGAGACGGCGTCATGGAGGTCGGTGGGGCGAACCTCGCCGCGTCGCTGATCCCGCACGGTCTCATCGACGAGTACCAGGTGTTCGTCTCACCCGTCCTGCTCGGTGGAGGGACACCGATGTTCCCGCCCCTCGAGAAGCGCGTGGATCTGCGCCTGGTCGAGACACGACAGTTCACGACCGCCGTGATGCTCCGCTATCTCGCCGACTGAAAGTCCGCCGGCCGCCGCTCAGAAGAGCTCCGGCGTCACCGGCGGCACGTCGTCGAGGAACGCCGTCACCATTGGCACCAGCACGTCCGCCTCTCCGGAGATGCCGAGGTGTGACATCGCCGGGAGGATCACGAGGCGTGCCCGGGGAACCTTCTGCAGCATCCCCGTCGTCGCTGCTTCCTCGTCCCCACCACCGAGCAACCGGAACATCGTCACCGCATGTTCCGGTTTCACGCCGTCCGCGTCGCCGACGATCACCATCGCGTTCGCAGTGATCGACCGCATCTGTTCGTCCGTGATCTGCTGGTCCTCGATGTTGAGGACCTTCATCTTGTCGACGTAGGCGGCGAACGCCGCGGGATCGGGCGTGTGCTCCGTGAACGACTTCTCGACCGAGGAACCGGCGAACACCTCGGCATCGAGATGTCCGACGCCCTCGAGCACCGACGCGTACCAACCGTCCTGCCGGTAGGTGGCCGACAACGTGACGAGCTTTCCGAGAAGGTCCGGATGGCGGAGCGCTACCTGCAACGCCACCCCGCCGCCCTGCGAATAGCCCATCACGTCCGCACGCTCGACGTTCAGAGCCCGCAGCAACTCCGCCGCATCGTCGCCGAACTGCACGTACGACATCGGACGATCGGTGTCCGGGGTGCGGCCGTGCCCCTGCTGATCGAAGACGATCACCGGGCGCCGTTCGGCGAAGGCGGTCACCCAGGACGGCATCGACTCGGTGCTCATGAACGCGCCGGGAATCAGCAGCAAGGGCAGCGGAGCGGACCCGCCGAGTTCGCCGTGCACCTCGAAGTACAGGCTCAGACCGTTGATGGGTAGATGTCCGCTGCGCGAGGGTGTCGAGTCCGCCATGTCACCCGGCCTTCACTGCGCGCCGGTGCCGGGACCGTAGAGCCGCGCCACGTCCGGGGAATCGAGCCACCCCGAATAGGTCGGCGACTGCGGCCAGCCCTCGGGCGAATCCTGCCATTTCTCCTGACGGCCCCACGGAAGAAGGTCGATCAGCGCGAAGGTGTAGCTGAGCTGTTCGGTGCCGCGGCCGGTGGTGTGCCAGGTGCGGTAGACCTTGTCGCCGTCGCGCAGGAACACGTTGACCGCGAACCCGCCACCGGGAGGTGCGTCGACGTCGGCGCCGAACGAACTCTCCGACGACGAGTACCACTCCATCGTGTTGCCCACCTTCGCCTTGTAGGCGAGGGCTTCGTCGATCGGCCCGTTGGTGACGATGACCATGCGGGCGTCGTAGTTGTCGAGGATGCCGAGCCGGGTCCACTGCGTCGTGAGACTCGTGCATCCGCCGCACTGCCATTCGGCACCGTCGGACCACATGTGGTGATAGGTGATGAGCTGCGAGCGGCCCTGGAACACATCGACGAGCCGGATCGGGCCGTCGGCGCCGACCAGCGTGTAGTCGGGCAGTTCGACCATCGGCAGCCGGCGGCGCTGCGCTGCGATGGCGTCTAGTTCGCGAGTGGCGGCCTTCTCCCGTCGCCGTAGGTCGTCGAGCGCCGACCGCCATGTCTGCTCGTCGACGATCGGAGGAAGGGTGCGGGTGGTCTGCTGGGTCATGACATCTCCCGGAGTCGGACGGATCCGTTCACGAATGTTGACCGGGGCGGGAGCCGGGAATCATCGCGGACGCGGCCACGAGTCCGAACGCCGGAGTGAGCACGGCCCCGTACCGGCCGGTATGTAGTGTCGTCGCGTGTCTCCTGATCCGTCTGTGACCGACCTGATCGACGGCGCGTGCAAGGTGCTGCGCGCCTACAAGCACGACGAGGTCGCCGACCGCGCCGAACGCAAACTGGCCGACACCGGCCGGCCGACGTCGATCGTGGTGGTGGGGGAGATCAAGCGCGGCAAGAGTCTGCTGGTCAGTGCTCTCATCGGCCGCGACGGCGCCGCTCTCGACGACGTCGAGCACTCGACCGCCGTCGCAACCCGTTTCGTCACCGCCACCGACGATTTCCCGGAGGGCACCGCCGAATTGGTGTTCCCCGACGGGCGCCGGCGCATCGACCGCGACGAGCTGGGGGAGTGGATCACCACCGGTGGCCGCTACGTCCAGGACCCGACCGTCGAGGTGCTGCCGGTCGCGGCGGTCGTGGCGATCGCGTCCGAGAAGCTCTCGAACGCGTCGGTCGTCGACACTCCCGGCATCGGCGGCCTCGACCCCCGGCACGCCGCGATGGCCGCTCACTCCGCCGATCGGGCCGCCGTGCTCGTGCTGGTGTGCGATGCGTCGACCCCGCTGACAGAACCGGAGATGCGGTTCCTGCGCGAGAGCGCTGCCGGGGTGGAGAACGTGCTGGTCGTGGTCACCAAGACCGACAAGAACCTCACCCGCTGGGAACAGATCGTCGCGGAGAACCGCCGCGCCGTCGCGGAACACGTCGGTCGCGACATCCCCGTCGTCGCGGTGTCGAGCGTGCGTGCCCTGGCCGCGACCGCGCTACCGCTCTCCCCGGTGCGCGAGCGCAGCCTCGTCTGCTCCGGGCTCCCAGGACTGTGGGGGATGCTCGACGAGCGGGTCGCCGCCGCACGGCACCGCCCCGAAGCCGACGCGCTGCGCGTCGCCCTCGACGGGTTGCGACGCATCGAAACCGGAATCAGCGACGAACTCTCCGTCGTGCGCCACGGCGAATCCGCGACCCCGGACCTGACCGCCGAGATGGAACGGCTCGAGGGCCTCGAGGACGAGGCGCAGCAATGGGAACAGCACCTGCAGCGCGACCTCACCCTCGCACGGCAACGGGCGATCACCCGCCTCGACGAGGAGATCGCCCGCGTGCGCGAGGACTGGACGACACGCATCAACAAGTCGTCGATGCAGGTGCTGCGGCGCTCCCCGCAGGTGTTCACCGCCCAGATCCAGACCGACCTGCTCGACGCGATGGCCACCACCGCGCAGGTCTTCCTCGACGACCTCGAGAAGATCGTCACCGACCTCTTCGACGACCCGCAGCAGTGGGAGCACATCCGCGAGATCACCCTCGAGGCGCTGCAGACCGATCCATTGGTGACCGGGGAGGTGGGCTCGAAACGCCAAGGGCTGCTGGATCCGAGCGTGCTGACGATGGGCATGATCGGCACCACCATGCTCGGCGCGGTGATCGGGGCCGGTGCCATCGCCGGCGTCGCCTGGGTGGCGATCAATCTCGGGTTCAAGGCGATGCGCACCGGCAAGACGAACCTGCTGACCTGGCTGCGCGAGACCCTCGCGACCGTGCGGACCGTCACGACCCGCATGCTCGAGGCCGCGATGGCCACCACCCGCCCGGAGATCGTGCTGCGTCGCCGCAAACACCTCCAGGACCGGATCACCGAGTTGCAGAAGCGTATCGACGAGGCCAAGCGCGCCGCGCGGGCGGACGCCGCGACCCGCACCGCGAACATCGAACGACTGGAGAAGAACCTGCGCATCACCCGCGCCCGCATCACCCCGATGGAGACGGCTCTGAGGGGAGGTGCCGCATGAGTGCCCCGCATACCCCACCGCAAGCCGCGCCCGATCCGATGCACCAGCGCATCGACGCGGCCCTGCACCAACTCGCCGCGCTGAGCGGCGATCTCGTCGCCCACGCCAACCGCATCGGCGCGATCCTGTGGTCGCCGCCGCGTATCGTCGTCGTCGGGCGGCTCAAGGCCGGCAAATCCACCCTGGTGAACGCGTTGATCGGGGCGCCGGTCGCCGAGACCGCGGCGCTCGAGGCCACCAATGTCGTCACCGTCTACGAGAACGGTGCGCCCTCCCGCGCCGACGTGGTGTCCACCGATGGCACCCGCCGACCCGTGCCGCTGGCACTCGGCACCACCGTCGACCTCGGCGTCCCGCCGGAGCAGGTCGCGTACGTGCACCGCTACCTGCCCTCCCATGCGCTGAGCACCATCACCCTCGTCGACACCCCCGGTCTGGCGACACTGACTGTCACCAATGCCGCCGCAACCGAGCGCGCCCTGATCGACGGATTCGAGCAGACCCGCTCGGCGTCCGTCGACGCCGACGCGGCGGTGTTCCTGTTCGACTCGATGCCGCGCACCGACGAGGTCGAATTTCTGCAGCGCCTCGGCTTCACTCCGCTGAACACACTCGGAGTGCTGTCGCGCGCAGACGGTTTCGGCCGTGGGGTGCTCGGCAACCGCGATCCGCTCGGACACGCCGCCGAACACGCGAACGTGCTCGCGCGGCGGTTGGCGGGACAGGTCGGCACGGTGGTGCCGGTCGCCGGGTTGCTCGCGCAGACCTCCCACACCGGTGCGTTCACCGACGCCGACGCCCGCGCGCTCGCGGCGCTCGACCCACTGGTCCCGTTGGAGCTGTTCGATCTGCTCGACGCCGATCCGGCCGCGCTGCCGGTGCCACGCGACCAGGTGTGGCGACTGCTGGAGCTGATCGGGGAGTACGGGCTCGTGCACGCCCGCGCGCAGGCAACGGGTGGGGCGCACCAGGTCAACCAGTGGTTGTCCGGGGTGTCCGGCGTCCATCCGCTGCGAGCGGTGCTCGAACAGTCGTTGCGTCGCTTCGCGGTGCTGCACCGCGCCGGCCGGATCCTCGCCGAACTCGACGCCCTCGTCTATTCGCATCCGGCGCGCGACGCCATCCGGCAGATCGTCTCGGCGCTGCGCACTGACCCGGCGCTGGTGCCGGTGGAGTTGTTGCGGGCGTTGCGATCTCTGCTGCAGGCCGACCCGAGCGTGCCAGCGGTCGACGAACTGGTCCAGGTGCTGCGCGGCGGCACGATCACCGAGGCGTTGGGGCTGGAGTCGACGGCGTCACCCGAGCAGATCCGAGCGATGGCGCAACAGAAGCTTGTCGCGGTGCAGGCGCAGACGGTGTCGACGCGGTCTGCGGCGGAGGACACGGCGCTGACAGCGCTTGCGCACGCTTACACGGTGATCGTCCGCGGACACTGACCCGGTCGGCGGGTTACGCGCCGAGATCGGGCTCGTCGACGTTGTCGGTGAAGCCGAACGAGGCTGCCTCGTCGTCGGATGAAGCCTCGCCGTTGTCGTCGTCGACAAGGCCGGGGTCGGTTCCACCTGCGCTGTCGAGGTCGGCATCGGGGTCGAGGGCAGGATCGAGGTCGACAGAGTCGACGGTGACCGTCTCCGGAACGATCTCGTCGTCGTCCGGGACCAACGAGATATCGACCGCGGCAGTGCCGGGGTCGGTGGCGATGTCGAGCGCGCGCTCCCAGACCTGATCGGGCAGTTCCGGTAGGTCGGCGAGCACATCGATACCGAGCAGCTCCCCCAGTGAGGGCAGCGGATCGGTCTCATCGCTTGTCATGGGCTCTTCCTTCTTCCCCCGTTGTCCGTCGTCGTCAGGTTGGAGTCGTGCGGGCCCCGGAATGTTCCTGCCACGTCCCAATCTACCGGTCAGGGATCGAGACCGGCGGGATCGAGGCGGGTGGGATCGAGCAGTTCGACGAGTTGTGCTCGCCCCCGGTTGATGCGGGTCTTGACCGTCGCGACCGGCACGTTCTGATGCTCGGCGATCTCGGCGTAACTCATCTGGGCGTATTCGCGGAGCACCACCGCGACGCGGAACTGTTCCGGGAGTTGGGCAAGCGCGTGACGCACCGCGTCGGTGTCGACGACGCGATCGGCCGGTCCCGGCACCGTGGAGGTCCGACCGAGGTCGATCTCGTCGTCGGGGATCTCACGGCGCTTGCGCACGATCGCCAGCGCGGCATTGCTCGCGATGCGATAGAGCCAGGAACCGAAGCGGGAGGTGCCCCGGAATTTGTCCAGGTTCTGCCAGGCGGCGATCAACGCGTCCTGCAGGGCGTCCTCGGCGTCGTGGCGGTTGCCGGTGATCTGCACACATACCGCCCACACCTGGGTGCGGGACGGTTCCACCAGTGCGGCGAACGCGGCGCGGTCGCCGGACCGGCACCGCTCGATCAACTCGGTCTCGTTCATGGCACCCCCATCTGTACGCGGAGTAACCTACCCGGCCGCGTCGCGCAGCGGTCCGGTGACCGTCATCGGTGGCGCGCACCGACGTTCACCGGACCGCGAGGGAGGTCAGTTCTCACCCAGGCCCATTTCCTCGGCGCGGACGAACTTGACGTACTGCGTCGCGACGCGCTGTGGCACGGTGCGCAGGGTGTCGGAATCGGGGTTCTCGTTGCCGATCGAGCGGAAGCCGGACAGTTCGGCCATGTAGCGGCCGTAGGTCATCAGGCACGCGGCGGCTCGGCCCTCGGCGACGTCTCCCGACCAGCAGGTGGTGTTCGGAAGTCCCTGCGTCAGCGAGGGATCCTCGACGAGGTCCGGATAGGCCTCCGCCGTGTGTGCTGCGAACGCGTCCTTCAGGACCTCGGCCTCGTCGGGGCCGGCGGTGCGATAGACGACGCTGTTGACCTTCGCGACACGATCGGTGCCGGTCTGCTCGAACACCACCCCGGTGTCGGCCGGAGCGGAGTCGTAGTGCAACCAGCCGTCGGGTCCGTAGACCGCCATGTCGGAGTTACGCGAGTACTCGCTGTCGACGAATCCCACGGCTCGGGCCATCACCTTGTCCAGATCGATCGGCAGCGAGGCGATCTCGTCGGTGGGGGTGGCCGGGAACCGGTCGAGCAGTTCGATCTGCCGCTGCACGCCGCGGGTCGCGGCATCGGTGATCCACTCGGTCCCACTGCTGTCGTCGCCGCTGTAGGTGTAGACGACGAACATGCCGCGTGTGGTGAGCGTGCTCAGGGAGATGGTGTCCAGTTCCGGCCAGGAGTGGGTGGTGGCCAGCGTGTCGGGTAGCTCCGGCAGCGATATCGGGGTTTCCGGACCGGTGGCGAACGGGCCGTCCGCGGGCGCGAGCTTGTACTCGTACAGGGCCTGTGCGGCGCCGGAGGCGTCCTCGGTGGTGGGGAAGCGCCAGACACTGACACCGAATTCGCGGCTGTCGTCGTCGGTGCTCCGGAAGCTGGTGAAGGCGTTGATGATCGAGAACTCTTTCAGGATCTCGTTCTCGCTGCCGGAGAAGATGTTGCCCGTGCCGCCGAGGAACACCCCGTTGGTCGATCCGCCGACGGAGAGAGCCGGGTCGACGGTGTGCGGGTGGACGACGAACTCGGCGAGTCGCTGGCCTTCCACCGCCGGACCGAAATCCTCGGCCGCCATGCCCAGCGCAACGAAATCGCGCGGCTGGGTGTTGTAGTCACCGGTATCGAGCGAGTCGAGATCTACACCGGCAGAGGTCTGTTCGGTCGTGGTCTCGTCGACGACGGTGGCGTCGCTGTCGGAGGAGCAGCCGGCCACGGTGACGACGGTGACGGCCGCCAGGGCCAGGGCGAGACGGCCGGTTCGAGGGATGTGCATGAGAAGAGGACTCCTGAAGAGGAAGGTATGGAAAAGGGGAGACGGAGGGCGCTCAGGCGTTCCAACCGAGTTCGGCGAGCAGTGCCTCGCCGCGCTCCGTCGTCATCGAGAACTGCGCGACGAGTCCGGTGGACTTGTCGATGACGGTGAAGTACGAGTTGCCGCCCGGTGGGTGGTCGTAGTCGGCGATGCGCGTGCCGTCCGCCGAGACGATCCTGGTGTTGTCGTTCTTGGCGTCGCGGAGCCGGATGAAGTTCGAGCGTGCGTACTGATCGTCCCGGTACGCCGACACGGATTCGTAGTCGGTGGGCTCCATGCCCAGCGCCTTCCCGAGGTTGGAATTGGGGCTGATCTGGCACCGCACCTGCATGGCACCCTCCAAGGAGAAGCCGGACTTCTCGCACGAACTCGACCCGGTGAGCAACTTGGTGGGCAGCAGTTCCACCACCTCGTCGGTGCTCTCGCTGCGATAGACCGAATCCGACGTCGCCGGAGGCGGTGCTCCGCTGTCCGACCTGTCCTCGGCCACAGCGGGGGCGGCTGCGGCGCCGGCCGACGCTCCGTCGTCCGCGTCCCCACGGGTGAGTCCGAAGACCGCCCCGGCGGCGACGAGCACCGCCAGCACGGCGCCTCCGGCGATGAGCAGGGGCCGAGACGGTCGTGACCGCTCCGTGTCGCGCGTCGTTGCCGAGTCCGGTTGTGCCGCCGGGGTACCCGGACGGGGAACGCCGGGTCGCGGTGTTGCGGGGCGGGGAGTGTCCGGCCGCAGTACCTCGGTGTCGCGGTCGGCGGCGGGTTCGGTGGTGCGTCCGCCGGCGACGAACCCTGCCGCGCCCTTGGCCACGACGGTCTTCGGGTCGTCGAGGGTGGCGATGGACCCGAGTTCGGACAGCCGCCGATGCACGTACGGGATTCGGGAGGAGCCGCCGGTCAGATACAGCGCCTGCAGACCCGACCGGTCCACCCCGGCATCGCGCAGCACCTGGGCGGCGAGCTGCACGCCACGGGTGATCTGCGGTTCGATGAGCTGCTCGAACTCGTCGCGGGTGATGGTGAAGGTCAGGTCCGCGCCGTTGCCGGTGACCCGGATCGTCGCCGAGGGGTGCTCGGAGAGCAGTTCCTTGGCGCGGCGGATCTGATCGTCGAGGGTGCGTCGGGCGTCGAGTCCGTCCGGGGTGTGCAACCACGCCGCCAGGTCCGGGGCGTCGTCGCGCAGGCGTTCGTCGACCCACCGGGCGACGGTGGCATCGAGGTTCTTGCCGCCGAGGGTGTTGTCGCCGCCGGCCCGGATCACCTCGAAGGTCCACTCGCTCGTCGCGGTGAGAACGGCGATGTCGAGGGTGCCGCCACCGAAGTCGAAGACCGCGATCGTCGAGCCCTTGACGATCTTCGCGTCGTGCTGGCGCGAGTAGTAGAACGCCGCGGCGCGGGGTTCGGAGATCAGCGAGACGCTGCCGCCGAGACCGGCCAGGGACGCGGCGTGCCGCAGCACGTCGAGTTCGCGCTGGGACCAGGCCTCGGGGTGGGTGAGCACGACCTCCGCCGGAGGATGGTTGTTGTGCCGGGGCAACGCCTGGTTGTAGACGGTGCGCAGGACCGAGGCGATGGTGTGGGCGACGGGGACGTCCTGGCCGCGGACCATCACCGATCCGACCGCGACGTGGGTCTTGGGGTAGGCGACGAAGCCGGCCGGGTCCACGGTGGCCTGGTTGATGGCCACGTCGCCGGTGGTGATCGCACCGGTGTGGTCGACGTACACCGAGGACGGCATGAGGTTGGAGGTGTGGGTCAGCGGCAGTGATTCGACCCGGTCCGGGCCGATCCGGTGTGCCGCCGACGTGTTGGACGTGCCGAAATCGACCGCCAGAACCCAGCTCATCTCGATCGTGCCTCTCGAATGCGAACCCACAAAACCTGCATGGACGGTGCGATGACCGTCGCGGACTCTATAGCGGCGACCGGTCGTCGCCCGGTGGCGGGTGTCACGACGCCCCCGGAGCCGGGCACTGCGCCGGAGGAACCTGCACCCGCACCTCGACGTAGCGCAGGATCTGCCCCTCGTGACACCAGCCGGGCCGGATCATCGCGGCGACCAGGTTCTCCTCCGCCGGTGCCGTTGCCGGCGTCACCGCCACCGCACGGTGACGGCTCGGATCGAACCGCGTACCGGGCTCGATGGCCAGACGTTCGACCCCCAGCTCGGCGAGTCGTGCGGTCGCGGCGGCGCGCTCGGGCCCGTCCGCCGCGACGTCCGCCGCCGCGATCAGTTCGTCGATCCGCTCACGGATCTGCGGTGACATCACCTGCTTGCCCTTCGTCTCGGATCGGTCGGAGTGGTTCTCAGGCCAGATCGGAACCGGCGTCGGTCGACTCGGAACCGTTGTCGAAGGCCGAGACGTCGACGTAGTCGTCGGCGATGCCGTCGCCGTCGTAGTCCACCGCACCGGAGTGCAGGTCGATCACCACGTCGACCTCACCGTCGCCGTCCTCGTCGAAGACGGCCAGATCGAGGCGGCCGTCACCGTCGAGATCACCGGCGACGGCGTCGATGTAGCCGTCGCCGTCGCGGTCGAACTCGATCAGGTCGGCGTTGCCGTCGCCGTCGGAGTCGCTGATCTGCGCGTCGGTCCTGCCGTCGCCGTCGTAGTCCACCAGCGACAGGTCGACCTGACCGTCGCCGTCCACGTCGACGTCGGCGACGCGGGTGCCGTCACCGAGGGTGTACTCGTCGAGCACGACCGGCTCGGTGGAGGCGGATCCGGACGTCACGCTCGAGGTGGACTCGGCGTTCTCCGCGGCGGTGCGATCGGAGGCCGAGGAGGCCGATCCGGCGGAGCTCGACGCACCCGAGTTGCTCGCCGAGCCGTAGGACGAGTCCGAGCTCGAGGAGCCGGAGCTGTCGTACCGCTCGTAACGCTCGTAGGACTCGTAGCTCGTCGATCCCGACTGGTCGGCCGAAGACGAACCGTAGGAGGAGTTGCCGTCGTAGGAGGACTGCGAGCCGTACGACGAGTCCGCGCGGTCGCTTGCGGTGGACTGCGATGCGGCCCGGTCGGAGTTCGAGGAGCTGCTGCCGGGAAAGGAATTGGTAGCCATGGTCGGTGCCTCTTTCGGTGTCTCGGTGACTGACACAGGTAAGAGGGACCGGGAGGCGGAAAGGTTCCCGCCGAATCGAAAAAGTTTCCGAGATTCCTGATCGGCGGTGGAAACCCCAGGTCACGGCGCTGCAACCGGTCGAGGTTCGTGTCGGTCGTGGAACGCAGAACGGTGCGGCCGCATCAGCGACCGCACCGTTCGATGGGGTCCGGAGGACCGTTACGCGCCCTGGCGGACCGGCATGCGGCGGCCCATCGTGGCGAGGGCTGCGCCGAGCACTGCGGTGGCGGCGAGTCCGGCCAGTGCCGCAAGGAATTCGGTGCCGCTGAGCGTGCCATAATCCGCAAGGCCGGGAAGACCGGCGAAGGCAGCGTCACCGACCGGCAGCGAATAGGCACCGACGATGTGCTCGAGACCGTCCGGGCTTCCGGACGCGACGAGCGCCAGCGCACAGGCGCTGACCACGCCCAGACCGCCGATCGCGGCGAGACCACGTCGGACGGCAACAGGAGTGACGGAGGACCGTGCGTCCCACGCGGCGACGCCGGGCGCGAACGCCATCACGGCGCTCAGCACAGCGGCGGTGATGAGAGCTTCACCTAGACCGATGGCGAGGTGGACCGCCGTCAGATTGCCGATGAACGCTGCTGCGGCGCCGGTTCCGGCGGTCACCGAGTACGCGACGCCGAGAACCGCGGCACTCACCGGCACGGACAGACCGGCGCCGACGGCGGCGGTGGTCCGCGTCAGCTTCCCGAGGCCGAGTCGCTCGGCGCCGGTACGGACGGCGGCGGTGACGAGGACAGGCAGCACCGCCATCAGCAGCACGTTCACCCCGAGGGCGTTGATCCCGCCGTCCCCGAACAGCAATGCCTGCACGCCGACCACGGCGGTCATCGCGAGAAGGGCGAGCCGGGGCCCGAGGAGCGCGGTCGCGAGAGCGCCGCCGATGAGATGGCCGCTGATGCCGCCGGCGATGGGATAGTTGACCATCTGAGCACCGAAGATCATTGCGGCGGTCGTTCCGGCGAGAAGGGTGTCCCGGGTCGTGATGCGCGGCCGCCCGGCGGTGGCGGCGAGGACGACCGCACCGGTGGCGATCGCCGCGGCGGGCGCGGTGGCGCTCATGGGGAGGAAATGGTCAGGGACGTGCATGGGTGAGACTCCCTTCGAGGGTGGACGGGTGAACGTGTGCGGAGCGCCAGGAGCGCCAGGTCGACTCGAGCGGCGAGGAGTGGGTATAGGCACCGAGGAACCGCAGCAGGTTGCCGGGCCCTTCGAGCTGGACGACGCCGTCGCCCTCGGCGCGTCGCCCGTAGGTTGCGATGACGTCGTGCACCCGGGCGGAACCGAGGATCCCGGGCTCGGGGAACGCGCCGTGCGCGTACAACTCCTCGACGAAGAGGGGACGACGATCGAGAGTGACCGAGGTACGGCTGCGGATCGCACCCCCGCTTTCTCCGTGGCGCCCGAGGACGAGGGTCTCCCGCATGCTCGCGGCGGCGTCGGAGGCGAGTTCGATCCGGGTGTCGCGGTGCACGCGGGCGCCGGTGGCGATCACGAACGGGTAGGTGTCCCAGACGAGGGTGCCGCCCTCGGCGACGGTGATCCGCACGTCCCACCGGGACAGCCGGTTGTCGGCGTCGTAGGCGACGGTGCCCCCGATGTCCTGCAGTTCGAGTGTGCACCCGACGTCGACGTGGACGTCGACGGTCACCGCGTCACCACCGAGCAACAACGCGCCGGCGGCGACGACGGCGACCCGCGCGTGGTCCGGACCGACCTCGACCGTGCGGGGGACGAGCATGCCCGCCCGCAGGGTCAGGCGTGCCCGGCCCGGTGCGCGGTCGATACGGATCGTGGTGCGGGACATGATCAGTCGTGCGTGTGTGCGACGGCGTGATCGTGCCCGTGCCCGTGCCCGTGCCCGTGCCCGTGGCTGTGGTCGTGGTCGTCCTCGTCGGCGTGGAAGTGCGGAGCCATCGGACCGGGATCGACCGGGGTGTGCGACCCGGCGCGGTGGGCTGCCAGCATCTCGCGCACCCAGTCGCCGAGCGCCTGCACGGATGAGGCGTCGGTCCGCGACAGCGCCAGCACCGGTCCGCCCTCGCGGGCCTTCTCGGCGTCGGCGACCATCTGCGGCACGTCGACACCCACATAGGGGGAGAGATCGGTCTTGTTCACCACGAGCAGGTCGGCGCGGCTGATGCCGGGACCGCCCTTGCGGGCGACGTCGCCACCGCCCGCGACATCGAGCACGAAGATCTGCGCGTCGACGAGCGCGGGGGAGAAGGTCGCGGTGAGGTTGTCGCCGCCGCTCTCCACCAGGACGACATCGAGCGGCGCGAAGTCGCGTTCGAGATCCTCGACGGCCAGCAGGTTCATGGTCACGTCGTCACGGATCGCGGTGTGCGGGCACGCACCGGTCTCCACCGCGCGGATGCGCTCGGGATCGAGCACGCCCGCCGAGCGGAGGAAGCGCGCGTCCTCGTCGGTGTAGATGTCGTTGGTGATCACGCCGAGCTGCAGCTCGGACGCGAGGGTGCGGCAGATCGTCGCGATCAGCGAACTCTTGCCCGTGCCGACGGGACCGGCGACGCCGAGACGGAGCGAACGGGTGGTGGTGTGTTCAGGCACGGAACAGCCTTTCTGGAGCGGATGCGTGGGCTTCGGCCCACAGTTCGGTCTGGGGGCCACCGGTGGCCGGGATGTCCGCCGGATCGGTGAGAGCGGACAGCTCGGCGATGAGCGGTTCGAGATGAGCGCATGCCTCGAGCGCCCATCGCGAACCGGTGGCCGGGTCGGTGGGGTGCAGTTTGAGGAAGGCCGCGACGATCGCCTGCGCCTCCTCGTACAGCACCAGTCGGGCGGTGTCGATCGCTGGAATGCGCGCGAGCGCTGCGATGGCCCCGACCACCAGTCCCCGCGACGGCCGCGGGGTCCGGACGTCGAGATCGTCGAGAACAGTGGAGGGCCACAGGTTCCGGGCCAGTCGCAGATAACCGCGGGCCAGCAACCGGGACGCATCGCGTTGGGCCGGGCCCGGAGTGCGCGCCGCCCAGTGGTCCTCGATCTCGTCGATCCGTAGCGCCAGGGCCGCTCCGGCGGCGGAGTCCACCGCGTGCCGGGTCACCACGGCGACACCGGCCTCGACCGCCGCCGAGGTGCGCAACCGTGCGACGAGGAAGCGGCGCACCTCGGTCGGTGACATCCCACCCTGGAGCGCGGGCTCGAGCCCACCCGAGTTGACGTTCCCGCCGACCGGCGCGCGCCCGTCCGCGAGGAGGAGCAGCACCGTGGTGGGGGACAGAGTGTCGGGCAACATCAGAACATCGAATACAGCTGCGCGAGCGGCAGTTCGGTGGCGGGCGCCGGAACGACCCGCTCGCCGTCGATGTCGATGTCGAAGGTGTCGGGACGGATCTCGATGCGCGGCAACACGTCGTTCTGCTTCATGTCGGCCTTGCCGATGTGCCGGGTCGGCCGCAGCGGCAGCAGTCTGCGGCGCAACCCGAGCCGTTCTGCCAGGCCCTCGTCGAGGGCGGCGGGGGAGACGAACGACACCGATGTGTGCGGGGCGAGCGCATCGCCGAACGCCGGTCGCTGCAGCACCGGCTGCGGAGTCGGGATCGACGCGTTGGGGTCGCCGAGCGCGGCCCAGGCGATCGATCCGCCCTTGATGACCAGCGACGGCCGGATACCGAAGAACTTCGGATCCCACAGCACGAGGTCGGCGAGCTTGCCCTCCTCGATCGAACCGAGTTCGTGGTCGACGCCGTGCGCGATCGCGGGGTTGATCGTGTACTTCGCGACGTAGCGACGAGCCCGTTCGTTGTCGGCGGGCATGCCGCCGTCGAGCGCCCCGCGCCGGTTCTTCATCACGTGCGCGACCTGCCAGGTGCGGGTGACGACCTCACCGATGCGGCCCATCGCCTGGGCGTCGGACGAGGTGATCGACAGGGCGCCCATGTCGTGCAGGATGTCCTCGGCCGCGATGGTGGTGGCCCGGATCCGGGACTCGGCGAACGCGAGGTCCTCCGGCACGGCGGGGTTGAGGTGATGGCAGACCATCAGCATGTCGAGATGCTCGTCGACGGTGTTGATCGTGTGCGGCAACGTCGGGTTGGTCGAGCCCGGGATGATGTGCGGCAATCCGGCAATGCTCAGGATGTCCGGGGCGTGCCCGCCGCCGGCGCCTTCGACGTGGAAGGCGTGGATCGAGCGTCCGCCGATCGCAGCGAGCGTGCTCTCCACGAAGCCCGCCTCGTTGAGCGAGTCCGAATGCAGCGCGACCTGCAGTCCGTGCTCGTCGGCCGCGCGCAACGCCGCATCGATCGCGGCCGGTGTGGAGCCCCAGTCCTCGTGCACCTTGTACCCGGCGGCACCGGCGAGGGCCTGCTCGCGCAGCCCCTCCGCAGAGACGGTGTTGCCCTTGCCGAGCAGCAGCACGTTCACCGGCAGCACGTCGAGCGCGCGGTGCATCTGCATCAGGTGCCACGGACCCGGCGTGACGGTGGTGGCCTTCGATCCCTCGGACGGACCGGTCCCACCGCCGGCGATGGTGGTGATGCCGGTGGCAAGCGCCTCGACGATCTGCGACGGCGACAGCAGGTGCACGTGCGAGTCGAAGGCGCCCGCGGTGAGGATGCGACCTTCACCGGAGATGACGTCGGTGGACGGGCCGATCTGCAGCTTCGGGTGCACTCCGTCGGCGATGTCGGGGTTGCCGGCGCGACCGAGGGCGACGATGCGGCCATCGCGGATGCCGACGTCGGCGCGCACGATGCCCCACCAGTCCAGCACGATCACGTTCGTGATCACGGTGTCGGGAGCGCCCTCGGCTCGGGTCGTCACACCTTGGGCCATCGATTCGCGGATGGATTTGCCGCCACCGAAGACGGCTTCCTCGCCGCCGAAGGTGCGGTCCTCCTCGATCTGGATCCACAGGTCGGTGTCGCCCAGGCGCACCTGGTCACCGACCGTCGGTCCGTACAGTGCCGCGTACTCGGCGCGTGTGATCTCCACGTTCTCAGTCCTCCTGCTTCCGCACCTGGATGCCGGGTACGACGCGTTGTCCGCGCAGGGCGACGGCACCCAGCTCGCGGCTGCTGCCGGGTTCGAAGCGCTGCGAGGTCCCCGACGGGATGTCCAGGCGGAAGCCCTGCGCGCGTTCGCGGTCGAATTCGAGGGCCGCATTCGCGTCCGGCAGGTGGATGTGTGAGCCGATCTGGATGGGACGATCCCCGGTGTTGAGGAAGACGAGGGTGATGCGCTCGTCGTCGGAGCGGTCCGCGTTGAGGGTGAGGGAGCCCTCGGCGACGCGAATCGCTCCGGGTCCCGAAGTCGGTCCGGATGCCATGTCGGGGCTCCTTTCAGGAAATCGGGTGGTGGATCGTGACGAGTTTGCGTCCGTCCGGGAAAGTGGCCTCGACCTGCACGTCGGCCAACATCTCGGCGACGCCGTCCATCACCTCGTCGCGGGCGAGGACCTCGCGGCCCTTCACCATGAGGTCGGCGACGGCGGCGCCTTCGCGTGCCCGTTCGATCACCCAGGTGGACAACAGGGCAACGGCTTCGGGATAGTTCAGTCGGACGCCGCGGTCCCGCCGGTCGCGCGCCACCATGCCGGCGACGGCCAGAAGGAGTTTCTCGGTGTCGGCGGGAGTCAGCTGCATATGTCGTTCTTTCGTACGAGTCGGCGGTCGTGCAATCGATGCCGATCATGCGCGGCTGTTGTTTCGCGGACGTTACCCCCGCGTATCGCGGAGAAATCCGGACACGCCGACCTCAGAAGTGCTGCCGCACTGCGTGACCGCGACGACACCCGGAGCGGGATGTCTCTACCGTCGTTCGTGGTCGAACAGTCCTACGGCCGCTCCCGATCGATCGGAAACGGCCGTAGGTCAGCAATATTCGAGACGTTCGTCGCTAGGACGGAACAGTGACCTCCTGATATCCCGCGAGGATGTCGTCGGTGTGTTCCCCGTGCAGCGGCGGCGCCGACCGCAGCGGTGGTCGCTGCCCACCGAAATTGACCGGGAACGCGATCTGTTCGAGCGGACCCGACGGGTGGTCGACGGTGCCGACCATGCCGATCGCGGCGGTGTGCGGATCGCCGTAGATCTCGTCGAGATGCCGGATGGGGGAGACCGGCACGTCGTGGTCTTCCAGGACGCGGCACCAGTGCTGCACCGTCCCGGTCGCGAACGCCGCGGTGAGGACCTCGTCGAGTTCGCTGCGATGCTCGATGCGATCACGATTGCGGAGGAACCGCACATCGGTCGCAAGTTCCGGTCTTTCCAGTGCCGTGCACAGCTTCTCCCACAATCCGTCGTTCCCGACCGCGACGACGAAATAACCGTCGTTCGCCGGATACGCCTGGTAGGGCGCGAGATTGGGGTGCGCGGAGCCCAGGGCGTGCGGGCGCTCCCGGGTGGCGAAGTAGTTCGTGGCCCAGTTGACGTGCATCGCCAGCTGGCATTCGAACAACGACGTGGTGACGTACTGGCCGCGACCGGTGCGAGCGCGTTCGACCAGCGCGGCGAGCACCCCGATGACCCCGAACAGGGCCGCACCGAGATCGCCCATCGCGTAGCCGGCCTTCATCGGCGCGCCGTTCGGTTCCCCGGTCAGCGACATCAGACCGCCTGCGGCCTGGGCGACCATGTCGTAACCGGGCTGGTCGGCCAGCGGGCCCTCGTCACCGAAGGCCGAGATGTGCAGCACGATCAGGTGCGGATACTGCTCGGACAGGGCGCGGTAGTCGAAGATCTTCTGCAGACCGCTGCCCGGCTTGAAGTTCTCGACCACGACGTCGGCGTCGGCGAGCATCCGGTGCACGATCCGCTGCCCTTCCTCGGACTTGAGGTCGATGGTCACCGACTTCTTGCCGCGGTTGACCGCGAGGTAATAGGTGGCGTCGTCGCCGACGAAGGGCGGCCCCCACACCCGGGTGGGGTCGCCATCGTCGGGGTGCTCGACCTTGGTGACATCGGCGCCGAGGTCGGCGAACGACATGGTCGCGTACGGTCCGGCGAGGATTTTCGACAGGTCGAGGACCTTGACGCCGGCGAGCGGGGCGGGGCCGGTGGGATTCGTGCTCATGAGCGGGCTCCTGTCAGTGCAGTCGGTGCCGCATCGGCGGCGGCCGCGGCGGCCGCGACGGACGGGTCGACGTCGGTGCCGTCGGTGATCGCGGCGAGGTGGTCGACAGCGACGGCATTCGGCTCACCGGCCAGGCCGTCCAGGTAGGCGTGGGCGACGAGCAACGACCGGTGGCCGAGACCGCGCTCGATGCGGTGCGACGCCAGGTCCACGAGCAGGGTCGCCATCACCGTCCGTGCGAGATCGTCGGTGTAGATCGCGCAGCGGGTCTGCGCGTGCGTGTCGTCGCCGGCGAGCAGGTCCTCGCCGCGCGCCTCGAGTGCATTCCAGCGTTCCCGCAGTGCCGCGACCGCCGGGGCGCATTCCGGATGCGCCGCGTCGAGCAGGGTGCGCTGCGCGTCGGCGAGGACCCGGTGCGCGCCGCTCTTGCGCATGGACCGCAGTACGTCGAGCGCGATGACGTTGCTCGAACCCTCCCAGATCGATCCGAGATGCGAGTCGCGGACGAGGCGGGCGAACACGCGGTCCTCGATATAGCCGCTGCCACCCCGGATCTCCATCGCCTCACCGGTGACGGTGCGGGCACGTTTGCAGATGTAGTGCTTGGCGACGGGCGTGAGGATCCGGACGACACCGCGGGCCTGCTCGTCGCCCTTGTCGGCACGGTCGAGGGTCGCACCGCTGTAGGCGACGAGTGCGAGCGCGGCCTCGGCGTCGAGCAGCAGCGGCAGCAGGGTGGCGCGCATGAGCGGTTGATCGAACAGGGACCTCCCGAAGACCTCCCGTTCCCTCGTGTGAGCGACGGCGTCGCGCACGGCACGCCGGATCAGGGCGCTCGAGCGCATCGCGTTCGACAGGCGGGAGGTGTTGAGCATCTCCGTCATCTGCCGGAATCCACGGTCGAGGTCGCCGACCTGCAGCGCGTACGCGCCGTGCAGGGTGATCTCACCACTGGGCATCGATCGCGTGCCGAGCTTGTCCTTGAGCCGGTCGATCGTGTACGAGTTCCGGCTGCCGTCGGGAAGTTGCTTGGGCAGCATGAACATTCCCACCCCGCGCGTGGAGTTCTCGTCGCCGCCGGGGAACCGGGCGAGGGTGATCACGACGTCGGCGTCCGGGTTGGAGGCGAACCACTTACGTCCGGTCAATCGCCATGTGGTGCCGTCGAATTCGGCCCGGGTCTCGGTCTTCGCGATGTCCGTTCCGGCCTGGGTCTCGGTCATGAACATCGCGCCGGTCAGGGCGGTGGCGGGATCGGGGGAGGTCAGGCCGTCGATCCACGGACCGAACACCGTAGGGTCGCCGAACATCCGCAGGGTGCGCGCGGCGGCATCGGTCATCGACACCGGGCAGGCGAGGCCGAACTCGGCCTGCACGAACAGATACGACGCCAGGTACTTGACGAGATGCGGGGGTGTGTCCGTCCAACCGTGGATCGGGCGGTGCGACAGTGCCGAGAGGCCGTATTCGCTGTAGGCGGCGCGGCACAGTTCGAGATAGGCGGGGTGGTATTCGATGCGGTCGATCCGTTCGCCGTCGGGGTCGTACTGGTGCAGTACCGGCGGATGGGCGTTCGCGGTGGCCGCGAGCGCGTCGAGACGGTCGGCGGCGTCGGCACCCAGACGATCGAGGAGGCGGTCGGTGAGCGGCCGGTCGGCGTCGGAGATCCAGCGGTCGAGTACCGCGTGCAGGGCCGGGTCGGTGTGGGCGTAGTTCATGGTCGTCCGTTCGTGTCAGGAGGCGTCGGCCGTCGTCCGGGCGGGTGCGGGGCGTGGTTCGTCGGGCTCGGTGCCGGTCGGTGAGCGTTTGAGCAGGGTGGTCATGCAGACGAGAGAGAACAGCACGTACCCGATCCCGAGGCCGACGACCGGCCGGATCGAGTCGGTGCGCTCGAGGAGGAACTGGCTCGCCATCGGGATCACTATCACCGGCGCAACCGTGTAATGTCCAAGACCTAATCGAGCACGATTGTGTAGATAAACCGACAAAATCGAGGTCGGCATGGAACTTCGGCAACTGCAGGCCTTCCTGGCGGTGGCCGAGGAGTTGCACTTCGGACGCGCAGCGGAGCGACTGCATATCGCCCAGTCGCCGCTCAGCCAGACGATCCGCGCGCTCGAACGCGAACTCGGCGCCGAGTTGTTCGCCCGCACCACGCGCTCGGTGCAACTCACCGCGGCCGGTGAATCGCTGCTCGGACCCGCACGCGTGATCGCCGCGCAGATCGAGATCGCCCGGACCGTCGTGCGGTCGACGGCCTCGGGTGTCACCGGGGTGGTGAGCGTCGGGTTCGGCGGCGCGAGCGGATACACGGTGATCTCGCAGCTGACCCGGCTGCTCGAGGAGCGTTGTCCCGGCATCGAGCTGGATCTGCGTCCGCAGACCTACACGGGGGAAGTGCTCGATCTCGTCTCGCAAGGACTGCTCGACATGGGGATCGTCGGCCTCCCGGTGCCCCGGGACGTCGCCACCGAGACGGTGCGGCAGGAATCGCTCATGGTCGCGCTGCCGGCCGACCATCGGCTGGCGGCGCGGGAGGAACTCGATGCCGCCGATCTGACCGGCGAGCGGTTCGTCGTGTATCCCGCCGCCCACGGGTCGAGCGTGCGGGAGATGACCTTCACGGTGTGTCACTCCGCCGGATTCACCCCGGTGATCGCCCGGGAGGCGCCGGATCCCTACAGCCTGCTGGCCCTCGTCGGAGCCGGGGTGGGGGTAGCGGTCGTCGTCGCGTCGACCACCGACATCACCGTGACGGGCGTGCGATACGTCCCGCTGCGGAACAGTCCGGTGCTGCCGATCGCGCTCGCGTGGCGCTGCGACAACCCGGCACCGGCGGTCCGGCGGGTGGTGGATGTGCTGCGCGCCCATGTGAACTGACCGCTGCCGCGCCCTGGTATCTGCCCTGCGGGTAGTGCGGGCGTGCCAACGTGGAAGGCACCCTCGAAGGGCCCGACGCTCGAGCGGAGGAGGTGACCCGACGGTGCCTGTGCCTGCATAGGTCATGCGGGACGGAAAGTCAACGGTTGACGGATGTCGAGTGCTGCAGGTTACATCTTAGCGGTAAGCCATTTAGGGCTTAAGTAACTGGAACACGAAACCGAGGACCCCATGACACCGGTATCGACCACCATGTCCAGTAGTGCGGAAATGATCAGTGCACGCCTCGAACGGCTGCCGATGAGCCGGTGGCACATCAAGGCGCGGGTCGCCGTCGGCGCCGTGACCTTCTTCGACGGCTTCGACCAGCTGATGATCGCGTACTCCCTCCCCGTCCTGATCCCCAAATGGAATCTCACCCCCGCCTCCGTCGCGTGGGTGATCGCCATCGGCGGCATCGGCATGCTCGTCGGCGCACTCGGTGGCGGCTGGCTCGCCGACCGCATGGGCCGCCTCAACGTCATCATCGCCTCGCTCGCGCTCTATGCGGTGATGAGCCTGGGCATGGCGTTCACCGACTCGCTGATGCTCTTCCTGGTCTTCCGCTTCGTCCAGGGCATCGGACTCGGCGCCGAAGTCCCCGTCGCCGCCACCTATATCGGCGAGATCACCAAGGCCCACAAGCGCGGACGCTTCGTGCTGCTCTACGAGGTGATCTTCCCCGTCGGCCTCGTGGCCTCCGCGATCGTCTCCGCCTGGGTGGTCCCGCGCTTCGGCTACCAGATCCTCTTCGCCCTCGGCGCCATCCCGATCCTGCTGCTGCCGGCCCTGTTCCGGCTGCCCGAGTCGCCCCGCTGGCTCGCCGCGCGCGGACGCCTCGACGATGCCGACGCCGCGATGCGCCGGATCGAGACCGAGATCTCCGGTCGCCACGGTGAACTGCCCGAACCCCGCCCGATCGTCTCCGCCGTCGCCGTCGACACCTCCCGCGGCCGCTTCATCGAGGCGTTCCAAGGTGTGTACCTGCGCCGCACCCTCATGCTCGCCGCGATCTGGGGCAGCGCCTACTTCGTCAATTACGGCATCGCCTCCTGGCTGCCCACCCTCTACCGCACCGTCTTCGAGGTCAGCGTCGACACCGCGCTGCACTACTCGATCTTCACGACCGTCGCCGGTCTCGTCGGCTGCCTGGCCGTCGCGTTCCTCATCGACAATCTCGGCCGTCGCATCTGCATCACGTCGTCGATGGTTCTGTGCGCGGCGCTGCTGTTCCTGCTCGCCGGTACCGGCACCGGTTCGGCCGTGACGGTGCTGCTGTGGTCGGCCGGCGCGGCACTGTTCGTCTTCGCAGTGAACATGGCCCTGTACGTCTACACCGCCGAGCTGTACCCGACCCGGATGCGCGCCATCGGTTGCGCGATCGGCGGCGCCGCCGGCCGCCTCGGCATCATCGTCGGCCCGCTCGTCCTGGGCGGCATCCTCGACGCCGGCGGCACCCTGACCCTGGTCTTCGGGCTGTTCGGACTCGTCGCCCTCGTCGGCGCGATCGTCGTGGGCCTGTTCGCGACCGAAACCCGTGAGAAGACCCTCGAGGAGATCTCCCAGTGACCACCGCACTCCACCCCGCCGTCACGGACACCGATCTCGACTTCGTGCCCGTCCCCGACGAGATGCTCGTAGCCGGTACCTGGCGCCGTGCTACCGGCCCGGCCTTCGAGGTCACCGACCCCGCCACCGGCCGCGTCCTGCAGACCGTGCACCAGGCCGTCGCCGCCGACGTCGACGACGCCGTCGCGGCCGGGAAGGCCGCCTCCGAGGATCCGGCCTGGCGCGGACTGCTTCCGCACCAGCGCGCCCGCTACCTGCACCGCATCGCCGACGGCATCGAAGAGAACTCCGCGCGACTGGCACTGTTGCAGAGCTACAACACCGGCAAGACGCTCGCCGAGACCACCGCCCTCGTCGGCAGTGCGGCGGGAACCTTCCGGTACTTCGCGGCGGTCCTCGAATCCGGGGACGACGACCTGACCGTGCCGCGCGGCAACTACCTGTCGATAAGCGTGCACGAACCGATCGGCGTGATCGGGGCGATCGCCCCGTGGAACTCGCCCGTCGCGAGCGACGCCCAGAAGATCGCACCCGCCCTTGCCGCCGGTAACGCCGTCGTCCTCAAGCCGGCCGAGTGGACGCCACTCGTGTCGCTTGCGCTGGGAAGGATCATCGACGACAGCGGTCTGCCCGCCGGATTGCTGTCGGTGCTGCCGGGCAAGGGCTCGATCGTCGGCGATGCGATCGTGCAGCATCCGGGCATCGGCAAGGTCACCTTCACCGGCGGCACCCGCACCGGTCGCACGATCGCCCACGCCGCGGCCGAGAAGCTCATGCCCGTCTCCCTCGAACTCGGTGGCAAGTCGCCGACGATCGTGCTCGACGACGCCGACATCGAGCAGGCCGTCGCGGGGGTGATGTACGGGATCTTTTCGTCGAGCGGACAGAGTTGCATCGCCGGTTCGCGGCTGTTCGTCGACCGGTCCCTGTACGAACCGTTCGTCGCGCGGCTCGTCGAACGCACCCGCGCTCTGCGCATCGGCAACGGCCGCGATCCGCTCACCCAGGTCGGCCCGCTCGTGCACCACGCCCACCGCGACTCGGTCGCCTCGTACGTCGACCTCGCCCGCCGCGAAGGCGGACGTGTCCTGTGCGGGGGAGCGGTACCCGACGATCCCGCCCTCGCGGACGGCGCCTACTACCTCCCGACGATCGTGGACGGGTTGAGCAACGACGCCCGCGTGTGCCGCGAGGAGATCTTCGGCCCGGTGCTCGTGGTCCTGCCGTTCGACGGGGTGGACGATCTCGTCGCGCAGGCCAACGATTCGGTGTTCGGTCTGGCCGCCGGGATCTGGACCCGCGACTACCGCCGTGCGTGGCGGCTCGCGCGGCGCCTCGACGCCGGCACGGTCTGGATCAACACCTACAAGCGGTTCAGCATCTCCACCCCCTTCGGTGGGGTGAAGGAGAGCGGTCTCGGTGTCGAGAAGGGCCGCGACGGCATCGCCGCTTATTCGCGGTGCAAGAGCGTGTATTTCGGTCTCGACGACAGCCCCGACACCTGGGCGGACTGATCCCCGGCCACCCGGCCGGAATCGCCTCTGTACACCCAAATATCTTAGCGCTAAGATAGTTACCTGTAAGACATTGGAGGGATCGTCATGAACGAACCGATCGCCCGACTGCGGCGCCTACGCTCCGTCGAGCTCCGCACACACGCTGCCGCCGAATCCACCGACTTCTACTCCCAGGTCTGGGGCCTGCGCGTCGTCGAACAGGGCCGCGAAGGCGCTTGGCTGCGCGGCACCGGCGACCAGCACCACGCCCTGCAGCTCACCCAGGCCGAGCGAAACGGGCTGGGCCGCGTCAGCTTCGCCGTCTCCACTCCCGCCGAGGTCGACGAGGCCGCACGACGCGTCGCCGCCCGCGGCATCCCCGTCGTCTTCGGTCCCGGCCCCCTGGACGACGTCGGCGGCGGCTACGGACTGCGCATCGTCGATCCCGAGGGCCGCGTCCTCGAGCTCGTCGCCGACACCCTCGCCGTCCCCGCCCTCGGCCGCGAGGACGCCGTCCCGGTCGGGGTCACCCACGTCGTGCTCAACACCGTCGACATCGACGCCGCCGTCCGCTTCTACTGCGACGTGCTCGGCATGCGGGTCTCCGACTGGTCCGAACACCAGATGGCATTCCTGCGCTGCAACTCCGATCACCACAGCATCGCCTTCAACCAGGCGCAGTGGACGTCGGTCAACCACGTCGCCTACGAGATGCCCACCGTGGACCACTTCATGCGCGGCATCGGCCGGCTGCGCCACCACGGCCAGCTGCCCCTGTGGGGGCCGGGCAAGCACGGACCCGGCGACAACACCTTCTCCTATTTCGCCGACCCCGCCGGCCTGGTGTGCGAGTACACCTCCGGCATCGCACAGGTCGACGAGGACCGCTGGCTGTGCCGGGTGTGGCGCCGCGTCCCGGAACTGTCCGACCTCTGGGGCACCGCCGGACCACCCTCGCGTCAGGTGCGTGAGCACATGGCCGGCATCCCTGACCCCGGTGCCTTCGAACGCTACGACCTCGAGCAGGCGTCATGATCCACGTCGCCGACTACGGCACCGGACCGGCCGTGCTGATGCTGCACGGCATCGGCGGCAGCTGCGACAGCTTCTCCCCGCAGTTCTCCGGCCTCGGTGACTCCCTGCGCATCCTCGCCTGGGACGCGCCCGGTTACGGCCACAGCGACGATCCCGACCGCCCGTTCGACCTCGACGACTACGCCGACGCCGCCGCCGACGTCATCCGCGCACACTGCGACGACGGCGCCCATGTCCTCGGCATGTCGTGGGGAGGCGTCGTCGCGACCCGGCTGGCCCTGCGCCACCCGGGCCTCGTACGCAGCCTGATCCTCGGAGACTCCACCGTCGGCTCGGGCACCGACGCCGACACCGCCTCGGCGATGCGCTCCCGGGCGGCCGACCTCGCAGCGAACGGCCCCGCCGACTTCGCTGCCCGGCGCGCACCGCGCCTGCTCTCACCCGAGGCACCCGCCGACCTCGTCGACCGCGCAACGGACATCATGGCCGGCTCGGTCCGGCTACCCGGCTACGGCCACGCCGCCGAGTCGATGGCCGCGACCGACCACACCGGCGACCTCGCGCACATCGACGTCCCCACTCTCGTGTTGTGCGGCGACGCCGACACCGTCACCGGTGTCCCCGCGAGTCAAGTACTCGCCGGCGGCATCCCCGGCGCGGTCTTCGTGACCCTCCGCGGCGCCGGGCACCTCGCCAACCAGGAACGCCCCGACGCCTTCAACGCGTGGACCGAATCCTTCGTCCACATCACCGAACGCCTGCGCGAACACACCCCCGCGCACGTCTGACCCCCCGCATCTATCCCGGAACGGAGCATCACCATGGCACTCGACTACACCACCTCGGACCTGAAGGAATTCACGGACTCGCTCATCCTCACCCGCGGCACCCGCCACGAGGACTGGGACACCCTCGGATTCCAGGCCAAGGCCGGCGACCGGTTCCGCCGCGCCCAGATCCGCTACGTCGGTTCCGGTGCCACCGGCAACCACGAGAACGACAACCGCACCATCCCGTCGCGCGGCTTCACCTTCTCCAACATGCTGCTGCCCGCCGGTGCCGAAGGCCCCGAGCACACCCACCACGACGCCGAGGAAGCGTTCTTCGTCCTCGAAGGCGAGGTCGAGGTCGGCATCCACCGCGACGGCGTCGTCGAGAAGCGCACACTCGGGTACCGCGACATGATCGTCGTTCCTGCCGGTGTGCCGCGCAGCCTCAAGAACACCGGCACCACCGACGCCCTGTTCTGCGTCATCATCGGCACGCAGAAGCCGCAGGTCCCGACCTACCCGGAGACCTCCGCCGTCTTCGGCATCTCCCGGGACTGAGCGTGGGCACCCTCGACGACCGCACGATCGTCGTCACCGGAGCGGCGCGCGGCCTCGGACTGGCCATCGCGCGCCGCCTCGGCGACGCCGGCGCCGCGGTCTGGATTGCCGACATCAACCCGCACGGTGAGGACGCCGCCGCGAAACTGCGCGCCGACGGCATCGCCGCGCGGTTCGTACACGTCGACCTCGCCGACGCCGACTCCGTCGATGCCTTCGCCGCGCAGGTCACCGCCGACGGACCGATCTACGGACTGGTCAACAACGCCGCGCTCGCCGACGGCGTCGGCGGCAAGGCCGTGCACGAGCTGGCCGTCGAGGACTGGGACCGGGTGCTCAACGTGAACCTGCGGGGCACCTTCCTCGTCAGCCGCGCCCTCGTCCCGTCGATCCTCGATTACGCCGAGCAGCACGGCACCGGCCGGGTCGTCGCCATCGGTTCCGACGCCGCGCTGTACGGATCGCCGCGCCTGACGCACTACATCGCCTCCAAGGGCGGAGTGTCGGCGCTGACCCGCACGATGGCCCGCGACCTCGGCCCGTATGGGGTCACCGTCAACACCGTCTCGCCCGGCCTGACGGAAAGCGAATCGGCACAGTTCGTTCCGCAACACCGGCACGATCTGTACCGGCTGAACCGGGCGTTGACCCGGCCGCAGCAACCCGCCGATCTCGTCGGCGCCGTCGCCTTCCTCATGGGTGACGAGGCGTCGTACATCACCGGGCAGGAACTGGTCGTCGACGGCGGCTTCGTCCTGCACTGACTCTTCGAGTCCTGCACTGATCTCACGGAAGGACCGGGTCGTGGACCTGCTTCTGAACAACCGCACCTGTCTCGTCACCGGCGGCAGCTCCGGCATCGGCCTCGCGACCGTCGCCATGTTGCTCGCGGAAGGTGCCAACGTCGTCACCTGCGCCCGCGACCTCGATCGACTGAACACTGCGCTGGACGCGTTGCCCGGCCGCGACCGGGCGCACGCCGCAGCCTGCGACGTCCGCGACCCCGCCGCGGTGGCTGCTCTCGTCCAGGGCGGATACGAGCGGTTCGGCGGACTCGACGGCCTGGTCAACAACGCCGGCAACTCGCGGATGAAGGCCCGCGCCGAGACCACCCTCGACGACTGGCGCGACGAGTTCGACCTGAAGTTCTCGAGCGTGCTCAACACCGTCGACGCAGCGCTCCCGCTGCTGCGGAAATCGGATGCGGCGTCGATCGTCAACATCTCCGCGGTGCTCGCGCGTCAGCCCGAGACCAAGCTGGTCACTACCAGCGCCGCACGGGCCGGACTGCTCAATCTGAGCAAGTCGCTGTCGCTGGAACTGGCCCGCGACGGGATCCGCGTCAACTCGGTCGCCCTCGGTCTCGTCGACACCGGCCAGTGGCGTCGCCGCTACGAGAACTCCGGCTACACCGGAAGTTTCGACGAGTGGGAGGCCGAGATCGCCGCCGACCGCGGTATCGGGCTCGGACGCTTCGGCACCGCCGACGAGGTGGCCTTCCACATCGTCGGCCTGCTCTCACCCCGCTCGTCGTACGTGACGGGCACCAGCATCGACGTGTGCGGCGGTGTCGCGCGCTATGTCTGAAAGGAATGTCATGACCGCACGCTCGGGTAACGGTGGGGATCTGCTGGTCCAGGTGCTGCGCGAGGCCGGTGTCGACACCGTCTTCGGCATCGTCAGCGTGCACAACCAGCCGCTGGTGGAAGCGGTGAGCCGGCAACTGCGGTTCGTGCCCGTGCGGCACGAGGCGACCGCCGTCAACGCCGCCGACGGATACGCCCGTGCCACCGGAGGACTCGGCTGTGCCCTCACCAGCACCGGCACCGGGGCCGGCAACGCCGCCGGATCCCTCATCGAATCCCTCAGTGCCGGAACGCCGGTGCTCCATGTGACGGGACAGATCGAGTCGCGCTTCCTCGGCTCGGGACGCGGGTTCATCCACGAGACGAAGGACCAGCTCGGCATGCTCGAGGCGGTCTCGGCGCACGCCGCGACGATCCTCGACACCGGCAGCGCCGGAAAAGTACTGCGCGAAGCCGTCGCCCACGCGTTGTCGACGCCCGGTGGACCGGCCAGCATCGAATGGCCGATCGACCTGCAGTACGCAGACGACTACATCCTCGAACCGGCACCGGTGACGCTCGGGACGCCGCGCAGCGCGGATCGCACCCAGGTGGAGGCGGCGCTCGCTGCGATCGCGCAGGCTCGGCGACCGGTGATCTGGGCGGGCGGCGGAGCAGCGCGGGCAGGGGACGCGCTGACCGCCCTCGTCGACCGCTGGGGTGTGCCGCTGCTGACCAGCAACTCCGGTCGCGGCGCCGTGCCGGAGAGCCACCCGCTGTGCATCGGCAATTACGGCTCGTCGCCGCTCGGCCGGGCGCTGCTCGCCGACGCCGACCTCGTGGTCTCGCTGGGCACCCACTTCCGTTCCAACGAGACCGGCGACTATTCGATCCCGATGCCCCCGCGGCACGTGCAGGTGGACCTGGATCCGGCCGCGCCCGGCCGCGTGTTCGCCGCGGATCTGCCGGTCGTCGGCGAGGTCGGTGAATTCCTCTCGGCGGTACTGGGACTCGATGGACTCGGCGATGCCGTCGAGGCAGCGTGGACGGAACGCGCCTGCGAGACTCGGCAGCGTGTACGGGAGAACCAGCGCCACGGACTCGGTGACCACGCGGTCTTGTGCGATGCGGTGCGCGCCGTGCTGCCCGACGATGCCGTCATCGCCCGGGACGTGACGATCGCGTCGAGTTCGTGGGGCAACCGACTCCTGCCCGTCTACGACCCGCGCAGCAACATCTTCCCGCGCGGCGGCGGCATCGGGCAGGGCCTCGGCATGGCGATCGGCGCGGCCCTGGCCGACGAGACCCGGCCGACCCTGGCGCTCGTCGGGGACGGGGGACTGGCGGTGCACCTCGGTGAGGTCCTGACGATGGCGCAGGAGAAGCCGTGGCTGGTGCTCCTCGTGTGCAATGACGGCGGTTACGGCGTACTGCGCAACATGCAGACCGGCTCGGGGCAACGGCCCTACGCCGTCGACCTGACCACCCCGGACTTCGCGCTGCTCGCGCGGGCGATCGGGGTCGAGTACCGGCGCATCGGATCGGCGGGGGAGGCGCACCCGGTGCTCGAGGGTGCAGTGTCGCTGCAGGCCCCGGCGATCGTCGAGGTCGACCTGGCCTCGTACGGGGAGATGCCGGCGCCGTTCACGCCGCCGGTGACGGTCCCGGGCACGTAGACGAGCTGAAAAAAGAAATCTCGCTCGACTGTGGCGCGCGTAACATCTTAGCGCTAAGATACTAAGCACTGAATCAATTACTCGGAGGGTGATCATGGCTGCTGAGACCGTCGACCTCATGGTCCGTCAGATGCGGGTCGAATCCACCGGAGTCCTCTCGCTCCGACTGGAGCGACCCGACGGAGCGGCCGTGGACCACTGGACCCCCGGCGCCCACCTCGACCTGCACCTCGGCGGTGGTCACATCCGGCAGTACTCCCTGTGCGGCGACCCCGACGACAAGACCGGCTACCGCGTCGCCGTACTGCACGAGAAGGCCGGCCGCGGCGGATCCCGTCGTGTCCACGAAATCATCCGCCCGGGCGACGTCGTCACCGTCAGCGCCCCGCGCAACAACTTCGAGCTGCTGCCCTCGCCGCGCTACGTCTTCCTCGCCGGCGGCATCGGCATCACCCCCATCCTCGCGATGGTCCGCGAAGCCGACCGCGCCGGTGTCGACTGGGAGCTGCACTACGGCGGCCGCTCGAAGGAGACGATGGCCTTCCTCGACGAACTCGCGCCCTACGGCGACCGGGTGCACCTCGTCGCCGAGGACGCCGACGGAATGCTCGACCTGCCATCGATCCTCGGCGATTCCCGGCCCGACACCCTCGTCTACGCCTGCGGGCCCGAAGGGTTGCTCACCGCCGTCGAGTCTTTCGCCGACCGCTGGCCGGCCGAGGCCATCCGGCTCGAACGGTTCAAGGCCAAGGAACGCGAGGCCGACGCTGCTGCCGACGCGTCGTTCACGGTGGTGTGCGAACGCTCCGGAATCTCCGCCACCGTCACACCCGAGAAGACCGTCCTCGACACCCTCGAGGAAGCCGGTGTGGACGTACCGAACTCGTGCCGCGAAGGAATCTGCGGCACCTGTGAGACCCGCGTCCTGTGTGGGACCCCCGACCACCGCGACTCGCTGCTCTCGGCCGCCGAACAGGAGTCCGGCGCCACCATGATGATCTGTGTCTCCCGCGCCCGCTCCGCCGAGCTGGTGCTGGATCTGTAGAAAGGACCTCCCGATGGATCGGTACCTGGTGATCAATCAGGCCCGCACGGCCGACCCCACCCCCTACGAGATCAAACTCGCCAAGGCCATCGAAGCCGTCTTCGGATCCGGCGTCCACGACCTCAACGGACTCGTCCGCGGACTCAACGCCTCCGGAATCCACGCGCCCGACGCGCAGGAATGGACCGCCGAATCGTTCACCGCCGAGATGCGCCGGATCGGAGCCTGACCATGGTCAATCGACTGCACCGCAACCTGACCGCCGACGAGATCTTCGCGACCGGCATGCGCAACCAGTGGCACGCCGTGTGCCCCTCCGGCTTCGTGGAACGCGGCAGCATCCGCAAGCTGCGCCGGCTGGGGGAGGACTGGGTCCTCTACCGCGGCTCCGACGGCACCGTCCGCATGCTCGCAGACCGCTGCCCGCACCGCGGCGCACCGCTCTCGCAGGGTGTGCACCTCGGCGACCGCATCGCCTGCAAATACCACGGCGTCGAGGTCGACGGCACCGGCACCGTCGCGAAGGTTCCGGGTATGCCCGGCTGCAACCTAGAAGGCAAGAAGCTGGTGACTTCCCTGCCCGTGCGCGAGGTGGGCGGCGCGATCCTCGCGTGGTTCGGCACCGACCCCGACGTCGAACCCGCACCGCTGGATCTTCCGGACCCGCTTGTGGACGAGGATGTCTCGGCCTTCCTCTGCTACGCCGAATGGGAAGCACCGTGGCGGTTCGCCCTCGAGAACCTCCTCGACCCCATGCACGGTGCGTTCCTGCACCACGAATCGCACTCGATGTTCGGCGGCGAGACCTCCGCGCGGTTCCGTATCCGCGAGACCGATCGCGGTTTCTTCTTCGAGAAGACCGATCAGCGCGGCGTCAACTTCGACTGGGTCGAGTACTGCCGCACCGGCGTCGACTGGGTGGACCTCGAGATCCCGTATCCGCCCACGGCCGGCCCGGGCGGACCGTTCGGGATCGTCGGCATGGGCACCCCCATCGACGCCGAGACCACAGCGGTGTTCTTCTGGCGTTACCGCCGGGTGCAGGGCTGGGAACGCGACGTGTGGCGGTTCCTGTACCGCACGGTGCTCGAGGAACGTCACTGGGAGGTCCTCGAACAGGACCGCATCATGCTCGAGGGCATGGCCCCCGACGCAGATCAGGCCGAGAACCTCTACCAGCACGACCTCGGGGTGATGCGCCTGCGACGCCTGTACCGTTCCCGCGCCGACGAACTCGCCAAGGAGATGGCCGGCTGACGAACGGAAGAGCGGCGGAGACTTCGGTCTCCGCCGCTCTCGCGTATGTGGGGTGTGTGATCCGTCGGCATGCAACGGTATCGATGATCAGTGGTCAGCCACCCTGGTGCCGGACGAGTGAGTGCTCGAGCTTGCGCAGCAACTGCACGAGTTCGGCCTTATCGTTCTTCGACAGCTCGGCGAGCATGCGCGTCTCGTTCTCGAAGTGCGCGACAGCGATCTCGTCGATGAGTTTCTTTCCGGCAGGAGTGAGTTCGGCGTAGACGATGCGCCGATCCTCTGCGTCGCGTTCGCGCCGCACCAGTCCGGCCTTCTCGAGGCGGTCGATGCGCAGTGTGATCCCACCTGTGGTGACCAGTGAACTCTCCGCGAGCTGACCCGAGGTCATGCGGTACGGCTTTCCGGCGCGGCGCAGTGCGGCCAGGACGTCGAACGAAGCCATGTTGATGCCGTACTCGTCGAAGACTCGGCCGATCGCACTCTGATACCGCAGATACGTGCGGTGAAGGCGTCCCAGCACCTCGAGGGGAGTGACGTCCAGTCCGGGCCACTCACGGGCCCACTGGTCGACGATGTCGTCGACGGCGTCACGGTCGGGAACCCTGTCGCGCCCCACGTTGCCCTCCTCGTGCTGTCGGAAATATCCGGGCTCAGTGGTTGAGCGCCAAGACATCCTTCACGATACGGGCAACGCGGGGCGCGTGGGGAGTTCGGGTCTCAGCGCGTCGCGGTGGCGATCGCGTCGATCTCGACGGTCGCACCGTAGGGCAGGGCGCTGACCTCGACGAAGGTGCGGGCCGGTCGGGGCTCGGCGAACAGTCGCTCGAACTGGCGGTTCGCCTCCTCGCGCAGCGACAGGTCGGTGACGTAGTAGGTGAGCTTGGCGACGTCCTCCAGTTTGCCGCCGACCACGGCGAGTCGGTCGGTCATGCGGTCGATCGCGGCGTCGAGGGCTTCGTCGCGTCCCTCGACTGCGACGCCTTCGGGGTCGACGGACAGGGCGCCGGAGACGAAGACGAGATCGCCGGCGACGAAGGCAGGGCTGTAGGGATGGTGGGCGCTGACGGTGGTCAGGGACATCGTGATCACTCCTGGTTGCGGGACACGGTGCCATTTATCTTAGCGCTAAGGTAAGTGTGGTGCCAGGGTCGAATCATCCTTGGAAGGAGTCGGTATCGGAATCCGTCGCGGACGTCAGCTCAGTGCGCCGACACTCTTACCGGTCAGCGTCACGCGACCGCCAGTACAGATGCACCGGCAACTACCGAGTCGCGAGGACCGATCGGGCATGGTTGAGCACGGTGTTCAGTGCGCGTTCGGCGGCGGCGCGATCGGACGGGTCGACGGCATCCCAGATACCGGACGTCAGCTCCTCGATGCGATGTTCGATCCTCGCCACGGTATCTTGTCCGGATGCGCTGAGCCGGTCGTCGCGGACCAGCCCGCGAGCGATCAGGGAATCGACGACCTCCGCAGTGTCCGGTGCGTAGGTGGTGTTGTGGAGCAGCGCGGCGAGAGTCCGCGAACCGTCGGATCGTTCGGCGAGGCGCAGTGCGACCCACTGTGTCTCGACCAGGTCCTCGTCGGCAAGGGCTACGGCCAGCAGAGCGTTGAGGGCCTTCTCGGTGCGGCCGATGAGTTGTGGTCCGAAAGCGATCATGGTTCCCTCCGCGAGTGTCGTTGTGCGGACAGCGCAGCACCTCGAGTCGACTCGAGGTCAACCGTCGGGACCGATGAGATCGGGGAGTTGTACCGGTCTGTCCGAGTAACACCGATCCGCGTCACCGAAGCGGACGGGACCGAATCCCGATCGAGAAGGAGCCGAGATCATGGGACAGGCACAACACACCACAAGGGCCACCGAGGACGTGATCGACCGGTTCGACCGGGCGTTCCGCTACTCGAAGACCGCACCGACCGTCGCCGCACTGGAGGTTGAGCGGCAGTGACCACCGTCAGCGCCAACGGGGTCGACCTCGGCGTCGAGTTCTTCGGCGACGACGACGCTCCACTCGTCCTGCTCGTCGGCGGGACGACGATGCTCTCGTGGCCCGACGAACTGTGTGAGCGGCTCGCGGCGGGTGGGCGTCATGTCGTGCGGTACGACCTGCGGGATTGCGGAGAGTCGACGACGAAGGACCCGGACGCGCCCGGCTACACCCTGCGCGACCTCGCCGACGACGCGGCAGCCCTCGTCGATGCGCTCGATGGCAGGCCGGCGCATATCGCGGGCATCGGTGTCGGCGGCATGGTCGCCCAGGTCGCTGCGCTCGACCATCCCGCCACGTTCCGGGCCCTGACTCTGGTCGGGACGCGTCCGGTCGCCCCGGGCCCGTGCGACCGCGACCTTCCCGATCACGACGCAGCGACGATGAAGCGCATGTTCGCACTTCCGATGCCCGAGTGGGCCGATCGCACGGCCGTGGCAGAGTTCGCCGCTGCCCGCGCAGCAGTCCTCGGCGACGATCCGGTCGCCGCGCGCGCGGTCGCCGAGCGCATCTGGGACCGCACACCGAACGATCAACCGTCGGCCCACTCCGCGAATCAGCTCGGGATGGTCTTCTCCAGGCTCGATTGCACGCCCCGTTGGCGAGAACGCTTGCCCGAGGTCGGTATCCCGGCCCTCGTCGTGCACGGTCGCCGGGATGCGTTCTTCCCCGTCGGCAACGGAGAAGCCATCGCACGCGAGATCCCGGGAGCGCGGTTGCTCGTCCTGGGCGATGCCGGCACCGCGGTCCCCGTTGCGGCGGTCGACGAGATCGCCGCGGCGATGCTCACGTTGGATCGGTAGTTGCTCACGCGGACCAGGACCGCCAGCGCAGCCTGTCGATGGTGATCACCGGTCCCGGTGGTCGTTTCGCCTGGTACTGCGAGTATTTGCGGACGAGCGCGTCGATGCCCGCAGTTCCCTCGGGAGTATCGGCGTCGTGGGCCGTGGCGATGCCGTCGATGCGGACCCACCACAGCTGCGACCAGTCGTCGCTGTAGTGGTCGACGAGCACGCACACCCGCGGGTTCTCTGCGATGTCGGCGAGGCGACGTAGACGCCGGGTGGATTTGGGTTTGTCGTCGACGCAGGTGTGGATCACGTCGCCGTCGAGGGCGAACACGATCGGAACGAGGTGCGGCTCGCCCGATCCGTCGGCGGTGGCGAGGCGGGCCACGCGGGCATCGGCGACACTGCGACGGACATCCATGCGCCTCACGGTAACCGGACGGTCAGTGGCGGCCGGGCAGATCGACCTCCGGCACCGTCTTGTCGGTGCGTAGTCCTCGCCAGCTCGGATGCCGGAGGCTTCCGCCTGCGTACTCCCGGTACTCGACCTCTCCGACGAGGATGGGTTCCACCCAGTGGGCTCTGTGGGTCTCCCGTGCCGGCGGCGCAACTGCCAGCGGGGTCGTCGGTCGCTCCAAGGGACGCAGCTGCGATCGCAACTCACGTCTGGTCGCAGCGGTGAACCCCGTCCCGACCCGGCCGATGAACACCAACCGTTCCTCGTCGTCGTGGGCGCCGAGCAGCAGTGAACCGATGCCGCCGGCGGCCTTGCCGGATCCGGGGAGCCACCCGACGACGACCACCTCGGTGTTCCGACGCAGCAGCGTCTTGATCCAGCCGTCGCTGCGGGTCCCGGGTAGATACGGTGCGTCCGGGTCCTTGGCGACGATCCCTTCGAGGCCGTGTTCGCGCGCGACCGTGAGCATGGTCGGTGCGTCGACATCGGTCCAGTAGGGCGACAGCTGAACCCGCGGTCCGGGGACGATCAGATCGTCGAGGACGGCCCGGCGCTCCAGATAGGACAACTCCGTCGTGGACTGTCCGTCGAGAGCGAGGACGTCGAACAGGTAGATCAGGACCGGTAGCTCGGCACGTAGCTCCTCGGTGGGGCGGTGGACGTGCATGCGGCGCTGCAACCGGGCGAAGGAGGGCCGACCCTCGGCGTCGAGGGTGACGATCTCACCGTCGACGATGCAGTCCCGGCCGTCCGTCGCAGTGGTGAGCGGGCGGGGGAGTTCGGGGAAGCTCCGGGTGATGTCGTTGCCGGTGCGGCTGGTCAGCCGGCACTGCCCGTCGGCCACCGTGGCGAGGGTGCGCTGGCCGTCCCATTTCATCTCGAACGCCCAGTTCCCGGTCGGCGGCGGACCGAGGGTCGCCAGCATCGGGGACAGTTCCGTCGTCGTGGAGGGCATGTCCCGAGTCTGCGGTACGGGGCCGGGACGGGACCGGAGAATGCGCGGTCTCGTCCGTCGGTGCGTCCCTCGCGCCGCGACCCGGGCCGTGCGAGGCTGACGTCATGACGCGTGCCGCGACGCAGAACATGACCCTCGTTCCCGGAGGCACGTTCTGGATGGGGTCCGAGGACTTCTATCCGGAGGAGCGACCGGTCCACCAGGTGACGGTCGACGGGTTCTGGATGGACACGCACCCGGTGACCGTCGCCGAGTTCCGGCGCTTCGTGAAGGACACCGGATACGTCACCACCGCGGAAGTCGCGCCGGACCCCGCCGATTATCCCGGCGCCGATCCGTCCCTGCTCGTGCCTGGCTCGCTCGTGTTCACGCCTCCTCCGGGGCCGGTACCGCTCGACGACTACACGAGGTGGTGGTCGTTCGTCCCGGGTGCCGACTGGCGCCATCCCGAGGGACCGGGCAGTTCCGTCGGCGGGCGGGAACGGCATCCCGTCACCCACGTGTCGTGGTTCGATGCCCGCGCCTACGCCGAGTGGGCCGGCAAGGAGCTGCCGACGGAGGCGGAATGGGAGTTCGCCGCCCGCGGCGGACTCGACCGCACGGCCTTCACATGGGGGGACGAACACGAACCGAAAGGCCGACCCGGCGGGAACGTCTGGCAGGGCGAGTTCCCGTGGCAGAACCTCGAAACGGACGGATTCGCCGGAACCTCACCTGTCGGACACTTCCGGCCGAACGGATACGGGCTCCACGACATGGCGGGCAACGTGTGGGAGTGGACCGCCGACTACTTCACCGCGAACCATGCTTCGAGCAGTAAGAACGTCGCGCCGGCGTCGTCGTGCTGCATCCCGACGAATCCCCGTGTCGACAAGGCCGAACACGATCCGCGCGAGGCGTATCCGCGCCGTGTCATCAAGGGCGGATCGCATCTGTGCGCCCCGAACTACTGCCTGCGGTACCGACCCGCGGCCCGCCAGGGTGACACCGAGGAGACCGCGACGTGCCATATCGGATTCCGCTGCATCATTCGCCCGTAACAGGGCAGGTTTCACCCTGATCAGGGGTGTGTGCGGCCCGATACCGGTGGTGTACTGGGAACGGATGGGGTGAGAAGAGGCATCCACCATGAGCCAGGATCTGCGTCCGGATCCGATCCCGGGCGGAGAAACTCTGCCGTTCCCACCGGTGCCGTCGGGAAGCATCGCAGGACGGACCATGCAGGAATCGGTCTACAGCCCACGCGCACAACACCGTCGCCTTCCCGACGACGCCCCGAATATCCTGGTCGTCCTCATCGACGACGCGGGCCCCGGTCTGCCGAGCGCATTCGGCGGCGAGGTGAGCACACCGACCCTCGATCGCCTGCTCGACGAAGGCATCAGCTACAACCGCTTCCACACCACGGCGATGTGCTCGCCCACCCGCGCATCGTTGTTGACCGGACGCAATCATCACCGCGTCGGAAACGGGCAGATCGCCGAACTCGCCAACGACTGGGACGGATATTCCGGGCACATCCCGAAATCGAGCGCCACCGGGGCCGAGGTGCTGCGCCACTACGGTTACACCACAGCGGCTTTCGGCAAGTGGCACAACACTCCTGCGGAGGAGACCACCGCAGCGGGTCCCTTCGACAACTGGCCCACCGGAGTCGGTTTCGACTACTTCTACGGTTTCCTCGCCGGCGAGGCGTCGCAGTACGAGCCGAATCTCGTCCGCAACACCACCGTCGTCCTGCCCCCGAAGAGTCCCGAGGAGGGCTACCACCTCAGTGAGGACCTCGCCGACGACGCGATCGGCTGGTTGCGCCGCCACAAGGCACTCGATCCGTCCCGGCCGTTCTTCATGTACTGGGCCAGCGGGTGCCTGCACGGGCCGCACCACATCATGAAGCCGTGGGCCGACCGGTATGCGGGCAAATTCGACGACGGATGGGACGCCTACCGCGAGCGCGTGTTCGAGCGGGCCAAGGAGAAGGGCTGGATCCCGCCGGAGGCCGAACTCACCGAGCGGCACCCCACCATGACGGCGTGGGACGACATCCCCGACGACGAGAAGCCCTTCCAGCGTCGTCTCATGGAGGTCGCGGCCGGATACGCCGAACACTGCGACGTCCAGGTGGGGCGGCTGTTCGACGAACTCGACCGGCTGGGCTACCGCGACAACACCCTGGTCTTCTACATCTGGGGCGACAACGGGTCGTCCGGTGAAGGCCAGAACGGCACCATCAGCGAACTGCTCGCGCAGAACGGGATCCCCACGACCACGGCCCAGCACATCGCGGCGCTCGACGAGCTCGGCGGACTCGATGTTCTCGGCTCGCCGAAGACCGACAACATGTATCACGCAGGGTGGGCCTGGGCGGGCAGCACGCCCTACAAGGGCATGAAGCTTCTCGCGTCCCATCTCGGGGGAACCCGCAATCCCATGGTGGTGCGCTGGCCTGCGCGCATCACGCCGGATCGCGCCCCTCGCACCCAGTTCCTGCACTGCAACGACCTGGTGCCTACCTTCTACGAGCTGCTGGGCATCGCACCGCCGCGGATCGTCGACGGGATTCCGCAGGATCCGATCGACGGCGCGGGTTTCGCCCGGACCTTCGTGGACCGTGACGCGCCGGCGGGTAAACTCACCCAGTACTTCGAGGTCATGGGCAGCCGAGCGATCTACCACGACGGATGGATGGCGTCGGCTTTCGGTCCCCGCGCACCGTGGTTGCCCGGTCTGCCCGGCGGGATCCGCGATTGGAGCCCGGACGACGACACCTGGGAGCTCTACAACCTCGACGAGGACTGGACGCAGAACCGCGACCTCGCCGAGCAGTACCCCGAGAAGTTGGCCCAGATGCGGGAGATGTTCGCGATCGAAGCAGCCAAGAACAACGCTCTTCCCATCGGTGGGGGGCTCTGGGTCGCGGCGATCCATCCGGAGCAACGCATCACCACGCCGTACACGAGTTGGGATTTCACCGGCGACGTCACCCGTATGCCCGAATTCTGTGCTCCTGCACTGGGAAACAAGAACAACCGGGTCTGCATCGAGGTGACCTTCCCGGAGCGGGCGCACGGCGTCCTGTACGCGCTGGGGGCCAACGGTGGTGGTCTGACGTGCTTCGCGGACGACGGTTACCTCTGCTACGAGTACAACCTGTTCATCCTGATGCGGACGAAGATGCGCTCGGAGAGCCGCGTCGCGCCCGGACACCACCTCGTCGAGGTGGTCACCAAGTACGCCGAAGCGCGCCCCGGTGGTCCGTTGAACGTCCGGATGTCCGTCGACGGGCAGTCGGTGGGGGAGACCGTCGTACCGGTCAGTGCGCCGTTGCTGTTCACGGCGAACGACTGCCTGGACATCGGCACCTGCCTGGGTTCACCGGTCTCGCTCGACTACTTCGACCGCGCACCGTTCCCGTTCGACGGGAGCATCGACAGGATGACCGTCGAATACACCTGAACGCAGCTCTTCGAGCGCCTTACCGACTCCGGGCGGTGGATCCGCCCGGAGCCGCGAGGTCTGTCAGTTGAACTCGTCCGGATGAGGTCCGGTGCGCAGATCGCGATCGGCACCGGCGATGGTCGACATGTCCTCGTCGGTCAGCTCGAAGTCGAAGACCTCGAAGTTCTCCCGGATCCGGGACGGCGTGACGGACTTGGGGATGACGACGTTGCCGAGCTGCAGATGCCAGCGCAGCACCACCTGGGCCGGCGACTTGCCGGTGCGTCCGGCGATCGACGTGATCGCCTCGTCGTCCAGCACGGCGCCCTGGGCGAGCGGGCTCCATGCCTCGGTGGCGATGCCGTGCTCGGCGTGGAAGGCGCGCAGTTCGCTCTGCTGCAGACCGGGGTGCAGTTCGATCTGGTTGATCGTCGGGACGAGCGAGCTGCCGTCCAGCAGGCGCTGGAGATGGGCGGGCTGGAAGTTCGACACGCCCGCAGCGCGGAGGCGTCCTTCCACGACGAGGCGTTCGAGCGCACGCCAGGTGTCGGCATAGAGATCGCGGGCCGGAGTCGGCCAGTGGATCAGGTAGAGGTCGAGACGATCGAGGCCGAGCGCGGCAAGGCTGGTGTCGAAGGCGCGGAGGGTGGCGTCGTAACCCTGATCGGAGTTCCACACCTTCGTCGTGATGAACAGCTCGTCGCGGGACAGTCCGGAATCCGCCAGCGCGCGGCCGACGCCGGCCTCGTTGCCGTAGGCCGCGGCGGTGTCGATGTGGCGATAACCGGTCTCGAGTGCGGCGCTGACGGCCGCGGTGGTCTCGTCCTCGGGGATCTGGAAGACGCCGAAGCCGAGCTGGGGGATCTCGACGCCGTTGTTCAGGGTGACGGTGGGGATCGTGGACGATGTCACGAGGTGGTGCTCCTTCGGGGGTGTTCGCGTAGTTCGGGATCAGAGCGGACGCGGCCAGGACGGCCCCGACGGCGTTGGGTGCCGTGTACCCGAATCCGGCGGATATCACCATGCCGCCGAGCCAGGCGGCCAGAGCGTTGCCGAGATTGAAGGCACCGATGTTGGCGGCGGACGCCAGGGTCGGGGCGCCGTGCGCATGGTCGAGGACGTGCTTCTGCAAGGACCGCGGGTTGCTGTCGCGCTATCTGTGTCCCACCGATCGCCGCGGCATCTACACCGACGTCACCGACGCCGGCCGGCGCCTGCTCGAGGAGGCCCGGCCCACCCGCAACGCCGCCTTGCGGGAGGCGCTCGACGAAGCCGCGGCCGAACCCGTCCTCGCGCCGCTGGTCGACGCCATCCGGCAGTTGCAGGACGGTGATCGGCCGGATGCCGCAGGGGGCCCGGAACGACGCTGACGGGGCCATCTCGCGGCGACGTCCTCCGCGCGCAGACCTCTCGGAACAGGTGAGATCACGCGGCCGGGTCGGGTATCGTCTCCCCTGGTGTGCCGGGAAGTCTGGTCGGCGGGAACAGCTTTCTTCGACGACTACCATGCCCTGCGGGAGACCCGGATCGGTCCGGCATCGTGGCACCTGGACCTGACCCTGGGCACCTGGGCGGCCGACGGCCTGCTCGCCGTGTTCTTCTTCGTCGTCGGCGTCGAACTCAAACGGGAATTCGTCGAAGGCAGTCTGCGGGATCTGCGGCGTGCCGCCATGCCGGTGACCGCCGCCCTGGGCGGCATGATCGTCCCGGCCGTGATCTTCGCCGTCATCAATCTTCGTGGTGGCGCCGACGCGTTGAACGGATGGGCGGTCCCGACGGCGACCGACATCGCGTTCGCCGTAGCGATTCTCGCCGTCATCGGTAGTCATCTCCCGTCGGCGCTGCGAACGTTCCTGCTCACCCTCGCCGTGGTCGACGACCTGCTCGCCGTGAGCGTGATCGCGGTCTTCTACACCGACGAGGTGAACCTGCTCTACCTGGGCGGGGCGCTGATCCCGTTGGCGCTGTTCGGCATCGCGCTCCGACGCGGCTTCGGTTCCTGGTGGCTCCTGGTGCCGTTGGCTGCAGTGACCTGGTGGCTGGTCCACGAATCCGGTGTGCACGCGACCATCGCCGGTGTACTGCTCGGCTTCGCGGTTCCCGTCGCCCGGCAGGTGGGGGACCGCACGATTCCGGTCGCCGAGCACGTCGAACACCGGATCCGGCCGCTGTCCGCCGGTATTGCCGTGCCGGTCTTCGCCTTCTTCGCCGCCGGCGTCACCGTCGGAGGATTCACCGGCCTGGCGAACGCCCTCACCGATCCCATCTCCGCCGGGGTGATCGCCGGTCTGGTCGTCGGCAAGGTCGTCGGGATCTTCGGGGTCAGCTACCTGGTGGCGCGCTTCACCCGAGCACATCTCGACGACGAGCTGAGTTGGGTGGACGTGCTGGGTGTGTCCCTGCTCGGCGGTATCGGCTTCACGGTGTCCCTGCTCATCGGCGATCTCGCCTACGGTGCAGGAACCGTCGCGGCCGATCACGTGAAGGTCGCCGTGCTGTGCGGATCGTTGCTCAGCGCCGCTCTGGCCTCGACTGTTCTCGTCGCCCGTAACCGTGCCTACCGCACGATCAGGGCGGCCGAGCAGGTCGACGAGGACGGCGACGGGATTCCCGACGTCTATCAGCGATGATCGATACCTCGGATCGCGGTCGGGACGGTCGGCCGTGGTGGGTCCAGCCGACCGTGCGGTCACCGCAGGCCCTGCTGAAGTGCGTCTTCTGGCCGGTCGCCGTGATGCTCGTCGTCCATCGCACGGTGATCCTCGCCGTCGACGGTGCACGCACGGACGACTTCACCGGTGTCTACCGCGCAGCCGTCGCCTTCTGGAACCGTGAACCGGTCTACACAGCGACGTACGAACACGTCGACCCGCACTACCTCTACCCGCCGTCGGGTTCGCTGCTGATCGCACCGTTCGCGGCCCTCGAACACGAAGTCTCACGATGGGCGTTCATCGGGGTCAACGCGGCGGCCGTCCTCGTTGCCGTGTACCTGGTCGTGCGGATGTTCGGGTACATGGCACGATCGGCGGCGTTCCCGATCGCGGTGGCGGTCGCCTTCGCGTCCGAATCGGTGATCAACACCCTGGTGTTCACCAACATCAACGGTGTGGTCCTACTCGGTCAGATGGCGTTCCTGACGTTGTTGCTGGCGCGGCGGGACCTCTGGGCCGGCGCCGCGATCGGGGTGACCTTCGCGATCAAACCGATTCTCGCGCCGTTGCTGTTGCTTCCCGTGCTGCGCCGCCAGAGCAAGACTCTCCTGACCGCCGCAGCGGTGCCGGTCGGGCTCACCGCACTCGCGTGGCCGTGGGCTGCGGATCCGTGGCAGTTCGTCGAACGCACCGTTCCGTATCTGTTGCAGTCCCGCGACTACTTCAACAGTTCGATCACCGGCAACGGCACCTATTACGGTCTGCCCGAACCCCTGATCCTCGCGTTGCGCATCGGTTTCGCGTTCCTCGCCGCGGCCACGCTGTATCTGCTCCACCGCTACCACCGGCACGAGGAGGTGTTCTTCGTCGTCACCGGTGCCGGTGTGCTGATGACCGCATCGTTTCTGCTCGGTTCGCTCGGGCAGATGTACTACTCGATGCTGCTGTTCCCGTTGCTCATGAGCGTGGTCCTGCCGCAGTCCGTGATGCGGAACTGGCCGGCATGGCTGGCGGTGTACGGCTTCCTCAGCGCCGACGAATGGTATTCGGGCAGATGGGTGCAGGCGGGCCGGTACGCCGAGTACATGCGCCCGACACTGGGCTGGTCGCTGCTGCTCATCGTGATATTCGCGGTGCTGGTCGATCGCCGACGATCCGCACGCGTCCCCGAACCGGTCACAGACCCTTCGGTGGACATCGCTCGGACAGGGCGTCAGAACGCGTCGGCGCCGAAACTCTGAGCATAGTAACCGCGGATGTGCTCGACGATGCGCTTGCGGGCGAGCGTGGCATCGCCGGCGCGGACCGCGTCGACGAGACCGCGGTGCTCGTGACGCAGCCGCACGCAGGTCGCGGGCCAATCGGTGTGTGGTGCGCCCGCGAGGACGTAGCTCTCGATGGAGTCGCGCAGACCGGCCATCATCGCCGCGACGACGAGGTTGCCCGCCGCGTCGGCCATCGCGACATGGAACTGGGCGTCGAGAACGAGGAACTCGGGTGCAGCCAACTCCGGATCGTCCATCGCGTCCAGCAGTTCCTCGGCCGGGGTGAGTTCCGGTGCCGGGGTCCGGTTGGCCAGCGTCTGCATCACTTCCGTCTCGAGTACCAGACGTGTGCGGACGATGTCGGAGACCGGGAAGTTCTGCGCCGCGACCTGCAGACGCATGAGCATAGACATCCCGCCGGTGGGTCGCGAGACGATCATCGCGCCGGCGTTCGGCCCGGACCCCGTGTGGGTGCTGAGCAGCCCGAGGGCCTCCATCACCCGCAGTGCCTCACGAACCGAAGACCGGCCGACGCCGAGTTGTGCGGCGAGCGTGCGCTCCGGGGGCAGACGCTGGCCCGGGCCGAGTTCTCCCGAGACCAGCATCTGCTCCAAGTGGTTCAGTACCTGCTCCCACGCACGACCCTCGGACGACGACATGACTTCAGAGCCTAGTCGATTCCGGATCAGGGGAGCATCCAGGACAACACCAGCGTGGACTGCAGGTAGACCAGCACACAGAGGATGACGAGCATCGCGACGCTGTAGCCGATCACCTTGCGCAACAACACCGATTCGCTGCCCGGCTGATCGACGGCGGTGGCGGCGATGGTGAGGTTCTGCGGGCTGATCAGCTTGCCGACCACACCACCGGAGGTGTTCGCCGCGACCAGCAGGGTCGGGTCGATGCCGGCGGTCTGCCCGGCGGCCTGCTGCAGGCGGGCGAACAGGGCGTTGGCGGATGTGTCCGAGCCGGTGACGGCGGTGCCGAGCCAGCCGAGGATCGGGGAGAACAGGGCGAAGATCGCGCCGGTGCCGGCGAGCCACGTGCCGATCGCGACGGTCTGGCCGGACTGGTTCATCACGTAGCTCAGGCCCAGGACGGTGGCCACCGTGGCGATGGCGAGCTTCATCCGCACGACGGTGGTGCCGAAGGTGGCCACGGCCTGGCGGACGGTCAGCGGGAACATGCCGCCGCTGTCCCACCGCGCGTAGACGAGGGTGACGATCGCGCCGCTGAGCAGCAGCAGTGTTCCCGGCGACGACAACCACGAGAAGGTGTAGACCGCGCTGCTCGACGCGTCGCCGTTGCCTGTGAGCAGATTGCCGTACAGGCCGGGCCACTCGATCTTGACATCGGTGGCGGCGAGACGCTCCGGCAGATCGACACCGACGGTCCACAGCTTCGCAATACCGAACACGGTGATGACCAGCAGGTACGGGAACAGGGCCATGACGACGCGCGAGGTGGTCAGCGACTCGTCGGCGACGGGACGCTGCGGAGCACGAGCGGCTCCGGGGCCCTCCTTGCCGGCCTGGACCGCGATGGTATCGGTGCGGGTGCGCGAGAGCTGGCCCTCGGGGGTCCGCGGCTTCCAGAGCTGCAGCATCAGTACGGCGGCGGTGAGACCGGCGAGCGAGGCGACGACATCGGTGAGTTCGTACGAGAAGTGGCTCGAGCACCAGAACTGGGCGAGCGCGAAGGTCGTGCCGGTGACCAGTGCGATCGGCCAGGCCTGCCGGACACCGCGACGACCGTCGACGAGGAAGAGCAGCAACAACGGCACGAAGAGAGCCAGGATCGGTGTCTGACGGCCGACGACGGCGGCGATCTCGGTGGCGGGGATGTCGGTCAGGGCGCCGGCGGTGGTGATCGGGATGGCCATGGCGCCGAAGGCGACCGGTGCGGTGTTGGCGATCAGGACCGTGACCGCGGCCCGCAGGGCGGGCATGCCGAGGGTGACGAGCATGGCGCCGGTGATAGCGACGGGCGCGCCGAATCCGGCGAGTGCTTCGAGCATGCCGCCGAAGCAGAAGGCGATGAGCATCGCCTGGATCCGCATGTCGCCGTGACCGATCGAGTTGAAGATGCGCCGCAGATCCTCGAACCGGCCGCTGACGACGGTGAGTTCGTAGAACCAGATCGCAGTGATCACGATCCACATCACCGGGAAGAGCCCGAAGGTAATACCCTGCAGGGCGGACAGGCCGGCCAGCGGCGCGGGCATGTCGAAGCCGATGATCGCGACGACGAGAGCGACGACGAGGGCGCCGAGTCCGGAATACCAGGCCTTGAGTTTGAAGCCGGCGAGCAGGACGAAGAAGGTCAGCAGCGGCGCAAGGCCCACGAGAGCCGATGCGGTGAGGCTGCCTGCGATGGCGTCAGTGGCGGGTGTGAATGTCACCGCCGATATCCGGGTTGCCACACGAAACTCCTGTGGTTGCGCCGCTGTTGGCGGCGGATCTGATTTCGACCGATGTGGTCAGACCACGTGAAAGTACACCATGGTCCGCGTCACAGTCGACCCGTGACGGAATTTGCGGTCACTGTCCGAAAATGTGCGGCGGATCTCCGGAACGTGTGGTTCAATGTGGTCAGACCACACCCCCGATGCGGAGATCTCCATGCGAATCGCCCTGTTCGCGACGTGCCTCGGCGACACGATGTTCCCGAAGGCCGTTTCGGCCACCGCCCTGCTCCTCACCCGGCTCGGGCACGACGTCGTCTTCCCCGAACGCCAGACCTGCTGCGGCCAGATGCACGTCAACACCGGCTACCAACCCGACGCGCTGCCGCTCGTCGAGAACTACGTCGACGCCTTCGACGACAGCAGCATCGACGCCGTCGTCGCCCCTTCCGGATCGTGCGTCGGATCCGTCCGTCACCAGCACGAAATCGTCGCCTCCCGTTACGGTTCCGCGTCGTTGTGCGGGCGGGTCGACACCGTCAAGGCCAAGACGTACGAGTTGTCCGAATTCCTCGTCGACGTCCTCGGCGTCACCGACGTCGGTGCGTATTTCCCTCACCGGGTGACCTATCACCCCACCTGCCACTCGTTGCGGATGCTGCGGGTGGGGGAGAAGCCGCTCCAGCTGTTGCGTGCCGTGCGCGAGATCGACCTCGTCGAACTGCCCGAGGCCGACTCGTGCTGCGGCTTCGGCGGCACCTTCGCGATCAAGAACGCCGAGACCTCCACCGCGATGCTCGCCGACAAGCTGAGCAATGTCGCCGCCACCGGCGCCGAATACTGCAGCGCCGGCGACTCGTCGTGCCTGATGCACATAGGTGGCGGTCTCACACGACTGCGCACCGGTACCCGCACCATCCACCTCGCCGAGATCCTCGCCTCCGTGGAACCGGCCGTCGCCCCCAAGGGAGTGCCCGCGTGACCGCACTCGGTATGCCCGTCGTCCCGCCACGAGGATCCGGAAATCTGCGCGGTATCAAAGCGTTTCCCGACGCGGCGCACCAGGAACTCGCGAACCCCCAGTTGCGGCGCAACATCGGCAAGGCCACCCACACCATCCGCGCCAAGCGACTGAACGTCACCGGGGAACTGCCCGACTGGGAACAACTGCGCGACGCCGGCGCCGCCATCAAGACCGACGTGCTCAACCGCCTCCCGGAACTGCTCACCCAGCTCGAGGAGGCGGTGACCGCGCGGGGCGGCGTGGTGCACTGGGCGGCCGACGCCGCCGAGGCCAACGCCATCGTCACCGAGCTGATCCGGAAGACGGGATCCGACGAGGTCATCAAGGTCAAATCGATGGCCACCCAGGAGATCGGGCTCAACGAGTACCTCGAGGAACAGGGGATCGCGGCCTACGAGACCGACCTCGCCGAGCTCATCGTCCAACTCGGCCACGACAAGCCCTCGCACATCCTCGTGCCCGCCATCCACCGCAACCGCGCCGAGATCCGCGAGATCTTCCTACGTGAGATGCCGGACGTCGACCCCGACCTCGACGACAACCCCCGCCATCTCGCCGCCGCGGCACGAAAGTTCCTGCGACACAAGTTCATGACGGTGCCGGTGGCGGTGTCGGGCGCGAACTTCGGCATCGCCGAGACCGGCACCCTCGTCGTCGTCGAATCCGAGGGCAACGGCCGCATGTGCCTGACGCTGCCGCAGACACTCATCACCGTCATGGGCATCGAGAAGCTGCTGCCCACCTTCCGCGACCTCGAGGTGTTCCTGCAGCTGCTGCCGCGCTCGTCGACTGGGGAGCGCATGAACCCCTACACCTCGATGTGGACCGGTGTCACCCCCGGCGACGGCCCGCAGGAATTCCACCTCGTGCTGCTCGACAACGGCCGCACCGCCGCGCTCGCCGACGATATCGGACGCGAAGCGCTGCACTGCATCCGGTGCTCGGCGTGCCTGAACGTGTGCCCGGTCTACGAGCGCACGGGAGGCCACGCCTACGGCTCGACCTATCCGGGCCCGATCGGCGCCGTCCTCAGCCCGCAGTTGGCCGGGATGGACCAACCCGACGACCCCAACGCCAGCCTGCCGTTCGCATCGAGCCTGTGCGGTGCCTGCTACGACGCCTGTCCCGTCAAGATCGACATCCCCTCGTTGCTGGTGGAACTGCGCCACCAGAAGGTCGAACACGCCCGCTTCGGACCCGAGGCCGCGGCGATGAAGGCCGCGTCGCTGGCCATGTCGTCCTCTCGACGCTGGACGGCCGCGCAGAAGGCCGCCGGACTCGGCCGCGTCCTCGCCGGCAAGAAGGGGAGAATCACCAATCTGCCCGGTCCGCTCGCCGGCTGGACCGACGCTCGCGACATGCCGGCCCCGCCGAAACAGACCTTCCGGCAATGGTGGGCCTCCGACGAAGGACGTGCCGCACTCGCGAAGGCACGCGAGGAAGGACAGCAGCGATGAGCAGCCGCGACGCGATTCTCGGCCGGATCCGTTCGGCGCAGACTCTGGCACCGCCGACACCGGTCGAGGTACCGCGTGACTACCGTCTCGGACGCACCCTGCCGGACGCCGAACGCCGTGAGCTGCTGGTCGACCGGCTGGTCGACTACAAGGCCCACGTGCACGAAAGCACACCGGAGGATCTGCATGTTGTGCTGGCGAAGATCCTCACGGCTCGTGGGGTGCGCCGCGTCGGGATCCCGGAGGGCCTGGATCGGTCGTGGCTGGCGGAATTCGGTGACGAGGTGGTGGTCGACTCCATCGACCGGCCCGCAGCCGACCTCGGTGATCTCGACGGGGTCGTCACCGCTTCGGCCGTCACCTGCGCCGAGACGGGCACGATCTTCCTCGACGGCAGCCCCGACCAGGGGCGACGCGCGCTCACGCTGGTGCCCGACCTGCACGTGTGCGTCGTGGCGATGAGCGACGTCGAGGTGGGAGTGCCCGAAGCGCTGGCCCGGCTCGTCCCGGAACGGCCTATCACCATGATCAGTGGACCGTCCGCGACGTCGGACATCGAACTCGAACGCGTCGAGGGCGTGCACGGCCCCCGCACCCTGGAGGTGGTGATGATCGGATGACCGTGCTGACCGAGCGTGTCCGGCCACGACTCGGATGGCAACAGCATGCCAACTGCCGGACCTCTGACGAGTACTTCTTCTTCGCCCCGGAGGGCGAGCCACCGAGCATCCGCAGGCGGCGCGAGGTCGTCGCGAAACGCATCTGCGCGAACTGCCCGGTGCTGGTCGAGTGCCGCACCCACGCGATGCTCAGCGGCGAACCGCACGGAGTGTGGGGTGGACTGTCGGAACACGAACGGCTGCAACACCTGAAACGTTGAGCGCACGCAATCTTCGGTGTTTCCGACATCGCTGAGCGCGGTCGGGAACACCGAAATCGAGAACGGCTACGCACGGCCGGCGCGGCCCACCCCGTCGAAATGGGGTAGTCGTCTACGCAGGCGCCGGTATCGGCCGGTTCCCATACTGATCCCGCGGGGTTCTCCCGCATCTCTTGTCACCCTTCGGATCAGAGGAAACCATCATGATGACGGACGATGTCGACGGCCCCGTCGAAGCCGAGACCACGGGCCGGCAGATCATCACTTTCACCGAGGACAGCACCCATGAGGAACGGGTGGCCGCACTCGAATCGATCGGCGGCGTGACCTCGATCGCGTCCAGCGACGAGACGGGACCGGAAGCGGTACCCGCCGACGAACTCGAATCCGCCGACGCGACCATCTTCGAACGACTCGGGGTGGCTGTCGCCGCGGTCGACGGGTCGCAGGTCGAATCGCTCGAGGAAGTCGCGCGGCAGGATCCGGCGATCGTGGCCGTGGAACCCGAACATGTCATCCATACCCTGGCGGCACCACTCGCCATGGAGACACATCTGGCGGACGGCCGCAGGCACACCTGGGGTCTGCAGGCCACCCGTGCGCTCGCGTCGCAGTTCGACGGCTCCGGTGTTCGAGTGGCCGTGCTCGACACCGGATTCGACCTGAACCATCCCGACTTCGCGGGCCGGACGATCATCAGCAAATCGTTCATTGCAGGCCAGGCGGTCCAGGACGGAAACGGGCACGGCACCCACTGTGTCGGCACGTCCTGTGGACCGAGGAATCTACCGAACGCGCGGGGTTACGGCGTCGCGCCGAAGGCGTCGATCTTCGTCGGGAAGGTGCTGAGCAATCAGGGCAGTGGGTCCGACTCCACGATCCTTGCCGGGATCGAGTGGGCGTTGGCCAACGGATGCCAGGTCGTCTCGATGTCGCTGGGCGCCAACGTTCCTCAACCGGTGATGGCCTACGAGGCCGTCGGCCAGCGCGCACTGGCCGCCGGGACGCTGATCATCGCTGCTGCGGGAAACAACGCTCGTCGGCCGGCGGACCCCGGATTCGTCGGAAGTCCCGCGAACTCGCCGTCGATCATGGCGGTCGCGGCACTGGCGTCCGACCTGAGGATGGCGGCGTTCTCGGCCAGGGCCACCGTGGTCCCGGGCGGCGCGATCGACATCGCCGCACCCGGTGTCGATGTGTACTCGTCGTGGCCGATGCCGGACCGCTACAACACGATCAGCGGCACGTCCATGGCCACGCCGCACGTGGCCGGATTGGCGGCGCTCATCGTGCAGAGCACAGCGAAGACCGGGAAGGAACTCTGGAAGACGCTGGTCGACGGGGCCGAGGTGCTGCCGTTGCCGCAGACCGATGCGGGCGCGGGGTTGGCCACCGCACCGTGAGTCGGTACCCGATGCGCAAGGCCTCCGTCGTCCTGGCGGTGTTGTCGGTCGTAGTCCTGGTGTCGGTGACGGCCTGCTCGCACGACGCCACGAATCCGCAACGAGGGGGCACCTCGGAGGACGGGGAGACATCCATGGTGGAAACACCCCGAGAGCACCTGGTCGTCCTTGCCTCCGCGCAGGCCGAGGCGGCCCTTGCCGGCATCGAGGCAGCGGCCCCGGTGACCCAATTGCTCCGGCCACGGCTGCTCCTCGTCCTCACGGATCCCGATGCGAGGGAGAACATTCGAAGAATCCTCGGTGTCTACGGCACCGCCCCCGACAGGGAACCACTCGGTTTGTCGCCCGAGGAACAGTTGTTCGTGGACGCCTGGGTCGCCCGATGCGCGCCGAAGACGCGCCCCGGCGAGGGCTCGAACTGGGACACTCCCGGGTTCGAACCGCCGGATATCCCCGGCCGGTGACTTACCGGACCGGTTTGCACACCATTTTCGACATCAGGAGCATGACATGGCCGGCGACCTGAACATCACGGAACGCGTCGTGCGTGCAGACGACGTACGCGCAGCCGATCCGAGCGACGAGGCACAGGAACGAACGATCCACCGCTACGGGCGGATGGCCATCCTTGCCGCTCCGGGGGAGTCCGCGGAGGAATCCGTCCCGGAGATCGGAGACATGCGGGACCTCGTCGACGACCCCACCGAGGTCGAGACACTGGGCCTCGCGGCGCAACGGCTGCGCCAATCCGCCGACTACCGTCGTGCGAAGGAGAACCGACCCCGCGACGGTCAAGAGTGGGACATGGGGGATTGCACGTCGGTTGTGCCCGTCCCGCCCCAGGTGGCAGAGCGCGACAGTCAGCAGGAAGCGGGACCGACGAGTTCCTATCTCGAGGGGTCGGTGGCGGTCGGCATCGTCATCGTTCAGGGACCGACTGCGGCATTGAGCTTCTCCGAGGCCGAGGTGGTGAAGGTGGTCGCCGAGGTCCAGAACGGTCTGGGTTGGCTCGCCACCGCAAACCCCTTGGCGGGCATTTCCTTCTCGTACGACATCCAGAACGTGAACCTGAGTGTGCCGGCGGATCCGTCCGCCGCCGACCTCGAGGCGCACTGGCGTGATCCGGCGATGGGCGCGCTGGGATACAGTGCCGACTGGAACGGCGTGGGTGCTTATGTCGAGGACATCCGCAGCCGTTACGGAACCCGCTGGACCTACTGCGCCTTCTTCACGAAGTATCCACTCGGTCACTTCGCGTACGCGGGTGCGCCACGGGTCGTCATGGACTACAACAACGACGGCTGGGGCCCGGACAACATCGACCGGGTGTTCGCGCACGAGACCGGGCACATCTTCGGCTGCCCGGACGAGTACGCGGACAGCAGATGCACGTGCGGCGGTGCCTTCGGACGATACGGACTCGCCAACGGCAACTGCGAGAACTGCGCGGCCGAAGGTGGCGTCCCGTGCCTGATGAAGGGCAACACGTTCACCGTCTGCGGCTTCACTCCCGGGCACCTCGGATGGGCGCCGCAGCTCGCCGTCAACAATTTCGGGTACAACGCCGGATCGTGGCGCACCGATCGGCATCCGCGGTTCCTCGCCGACACCACGGGCAACCGCCGGGCCGACATCGTCGGATTCGGTGATGCCGGTGTGTACGTGTCGCGCGCTCAGCCCAACGGACGCTTCGAGACACCGCGCCTCGTCGTCAAGGACTTCGCGTACCAGGCCGGTGGCTGGCGGGTGGAGCGGCATCCGCGGTTCCTGGCCGACACCACGGGTGACGGTCGTGCGGACATCGTCGGTTTCGGTGATGCGGGGGTGTATGTGTCTCGAGCGCAGGCCGATGGGTCGTTCGGGCCGGTGACCCGGGTGGTCGCCGATTTCGGGTACGTCGCGGGTGGTTGGCGGGTGGAGCGGCATCCGCGGTTCCTGGCCGACACCACGGGTGACGGTCGTGCGGACATCGTCGGTTTCGGTGATGCGGGGGTGTACGTGTCCCGGGCACAGGCGGACGGGTCGTTCGGGCCGGTCACGCGCGTCGTCGACGACTTCGGATACAACGCGGGTGGATGGCGCGTGGAGCGGCATCTACGGTTCCTCGCGGACACGACCGGGGACGGCCGGGCCGACATCGTCGGATTCGGCGAGGCGGGCGTGTATGTCTCCCTGGCGCGAGCCGATGGGACGTACGGGCCGGTCACGCGCGTCGTCGACAACTTCGCCTACAGCGCCGGAGGATGGCGGATCGATCGGCACCCGCGGTTCCTGGCCGACACCACCGGGGACGGCCGGGCGGACATCGTCGGATTCGGCAATGCCGGCGTCTACGTGTCGCGGGCACTGGGCAACGGCGGGTTCGACGCGCCCGGATTGATCGTCACCAACTTCGGTTACGACGCCGGTGGGTGGCGGGTCGACCAGCATCCGCGGTTCCTGGCGGACACCACAGGTGACGGTCGCGCCGACATCATCGGGTTCGGCAGCGCCGGAGTGTGGCTGCACAGATCGTGACCGTACTCGAGCGAGGAGTTCCGGCCGATGCGACGCACCGGCCGGAACCCCTCATCCACGTCTATGCCGATCCCAGCAGGCGTGCTGTAGCAGCAACGTTCATGCGCAGGATCTCGAGTGCGAGGTCGTAGTCGATGGAATCGAGCGTGTCGCGCGCACTATGGATGTTCGCGTTCGTGCTGTCGGCTCCTTCGATGGTCAGCACCGCGGGGATGCACTTCTCGAGGAACGGCACGTGATCGCTGTTGAGCGGATGCAGGCTGGTCTGCACAGCCGGCGTCGTGTAGGTCGCGGCGGCCCGGGCAAGTTCGTCGATCAGGTGCTGCGACAGGCTCGCGCCGGCGAGAAGAACGGTGGGCTGCGGGGCATTGAGCGAGGCGATCATGTCCAGGTTGACGACGCTCCGGATGAGCTCCCGTTCTGCGGTCGACAGGCCGGCGACGTAGGCGAGGCTGCCGGAACTCGACGTGGATGTCGGTGTAACTGGGGCTCTGCAACAGCAGTTTGTGGTGCACAGCCATCGTTCCGCAGACCTCGCGGGTCGACAGGGAGTCCAGGTCGGCCATGACGGATCCTTTGCTGAGCCGGAAACAGCTTCGAATGAAGCATCACGCTCGGGTGCTGCGGAATCATGCGTAGTCGACTACTCGAAACCCTCCTACCGGATGACATCGAATCCGACGCAACTGTCCACGAGGGGAGTCTGCCACCCGGAGGGACCGATTGCGGGGATGCCCGAGTGTGCGGATCTGCGATGTCGAGCGACCTCACGCGCTTGTCCGTCTGTTATTCCACGCCGTATATTCGGCGCCGACTATTCGAAGCGAACCAGTCGCAGAATCGCAACGCCTCCCGACGATCGAAGGAAATCGAGACCGGTGTCCGATCAGCCCCGCAGCCCCGTCCTGACGCCTATGGCCGTCGCGGTACTCGGGCTGCTCGAGGAACGGCCGATGCATCCCTACGAGATGCACCAGCTTCTGCTCAAGCGTCGCGAGGACAACCTCATCAAGCTGCGGCCGAGCTCGCTGTACCACACCGTTTCCCGCCTCGCGGAAAGCGGACTGATCCGGCAGGAAGGCACCGAACGCGCAGGTAATCGCCCCGAGCGCACCACCTACAGCATCACCGAGGCCGGCGCCGCGGCCGTGCGGGCCCGCCTCGCCGAGATCATCCGACGGCCCGTCCGTGAGTATCCGATCTTCCCCCTCGGTCTCGCCGAATCGCACAACCTTCCGGCAGACGAGGTCGTCGTTCTTCTCGGAGAACGCATCGAGCGGCTCGAGGAAGAGCTCGTCGAATTCGACGCGATCCGCACGTGGGCCGCGGACAACGGCGTGCCGCGTCGCTACTGGGTGGCCGTCGACTTCCTCCGGGACAGGACCGCCCACGAAGCGGAGTGGCTTCGTGGACTGATCGAGGAGATCCGCGACGGGTCCTTGGTGTGGCAGAGCGTCGATGCCGCCGATCGACAACTTCCGGACCTGCCCCATGATCTCGGTCGCGACTGGGGTGCTGCGCTGACGGACGAGACTCTCGCCGAACTGCGGAGGAGCGGTGCGGGAAGTAGTGGTCCCGGTCGGCCGTAGTACATCGACCGAACCGGGACACCTTGACCCAGTAGATCTCCGGTCGCGCTCGACCGGTACGAACAGGAACGAAATCGATGAAAACCGAACGTAATCCGTGGTGGGGCCTGTCGGCCCTGGTGGTCGGGTTCTTCATGATCCTGCTGGATCTGACCATCGTCGCGGTGGCCAACCCGGCGATCATGGCCGACCTGCAGGCCGACATCAATCAGGTCGTCTGGGTGACCAGCGCCTATCTGCTCACCTATGCGGTGCCCCTGCTGTTCACCGGTCGTCTCGGCGACCGGTTCGGCCCCAAGCACGTCTATCTCGCGGGCCTGGTGGTGTTCACCGCGGCGTCGCTGTGGTGCGCGACCTCCGGCACCATCGAGATGCTCATCGCTGCCCGCGCCGTCCAGGGACTCGGCGCGGCGCTGATGACGCCGCAGACGATGGCGATCATCACCCGCACCTTCGCGCCCGACAAGCGAGGCGCAGCCATGGGTCTGTGGGGCGCCGTCGCCGGTCTGGCCTCGCTGCTCGGCCCTCTCGTCGGCGGTGTACTGGTCGATTGGCAGGGCTGGAACTGGATCTTCTACATCAACGTCCCGGTCGGCATCATCGCCTTCGTGCTGGCGGCATGGCTCGTGCCCAGCCTCGAGACCCAACCGCACAAGTTCGACGTCGTCGGCGTGATCCTCAGTGGTGTCGGATTGTTCCTGCTGGTCTTCGGAATCCAGGAAGGTTCCAGCCGCGACTGGGACGTCTGGACCTGGACGATGATCGTCGCGGGTATCGCGGTGATGGTGCTGTTCGTGTCCAACCAGGCGCGTAACAAAGGTGAACCCCTCGTGCCATTGGCCCTGTTCCGCGACCGGAACTTCTCGATGTCGAACATCGCGATCTCGTCGATGGGCGCAGCCATGACCGCACTGATGGTTCCGGCCTACTTCTATCTCGAGACGGTCCGCGGATTCTCACCCACGCGCGCCGCCCTGATCTTCGCCCCGATGGCGATCGTCACCGGTCTCACGGCGCCGCTCATCGGCAAGTTCTCCGACCGGATGCCGCCCCGGGTGCTGCCCACCGTCGGCTTCACACTCTTCTCCGCGTCGATCTTCGGGTTCGCGGTGCTCATGACGCCGGACAGCCCCATCGTGCTGTTCCTGCTCATCGCCGGTATCGCCGGCGTGTCCAATTCGTGCATCTGGGCACCGCTGGCCTCCACCGCCACGCACAACCTGCCCATCCGCCAGGCGGGCGCCGGTGCCGGCATCTACAACACCACCCGCCAGGTCGGTTCGGTGCTGGGCAGTGCCGCGATCGGTGCCTTGATCTCGTCCTTGATGGCCGCGCAGGGACTCGGTGAGGTGCAGGCCGGTGAAGGCGGCGGAGCCGCGATGGGAACCGCTCTCCCGGAGCAGATCGCCGAGAAGTTCAGCACCGCGCTGAGCCAGTCGATGCTCCTGCCCGCCTCGGTCCTGATCATCGGGATCGTGGCGTCGGCGATGTTCGTCGGCCACGCCTCGTCGCAGCGGAAGGCGCAGGCCGGCACTTCGGCCGATCGCGCAGAGGCCACCAGCTGAGCCGGGTTTGCATTAGTGGCCTGGTCGCCACGAACGGAAGAACGCTCCCACAGAGCTTGGCTCGGTGGGAGCGTTCTAGTTCGCTCAGGAGTGTGGTCAGCCGTAGTGGCAGACGTAGCTGACGGCTTCGGTGACCTCGATGTCGAACGACGAGTCGCCGGGCACCGAGAAGGAGTCGCCTGCACCGTAGGAGGTCCAGTCCTCGCTGCCGGCCAGTCGGACGCGGCACGCGCCGCTGTGCAGTTCCATGACCTCCGGAGCGGCCGTGCCGAAGTTGAGGGTCGCGGGCAGGATCACGCCGGCCGACTTGCGGGTTCCATCCGCCAGATGGAAGTTGTGGCTGACGCACTTGCCGTCGAAGTAGACGTTGGCACGCGGGTCGAGCGTCACGTTGGCGTAGGTCGAAGTCGGCTCACTCATGAGCTGGAGCGTAGCGAGGCGGGTGCAGGTCGCCGGTCGCCGGGGTCGGTGTGCGAGACCACTTCCGCTGACTGACCGCGCAGAGCGTGTTCGGTAGGGGGCTCACAGCGCAGAAGCGGTGCTCGCAACCCGCAGGGTCCACCACCAGGGTTGTGAGCCTCATTCTTCGGTTGTGGACCTCCGTCTGCTCGGCACGCTGTCGACCGTCCCACTCGGCTGGTTCACCGCCCGCGACTTCGAGCAGTTCAAGCGCGTCGTCCAGAACGACACGCTGTCGCTGCACTACTGGTTCATAATCGATGTATTCCATTGCAGGAGAACAAGTTCGAGTCAAAATCGATCGGCGGTTCTGCGAGAGTTGATGATCGCGGGTCGGGCGGCGTGCTGCAGCTCGACACAGTCACGCCACGCATCCGGAGGGACCTGCACCCGGCGCCGGTGCAGCCACTGTCCACACAAACACAACCCTTCGTCGGCTGTCGCCCGGCTGAGCGGCAGTACCGGCGCCCTACCGATCTCGAGTGCATTGCGGGCGCACTCACCGCCGGCGAGTGGGAATCGGCGTCGATGGCAGCGGCCGTTCGGCGTCCACGCCGCCGGTCGATCTCGCGCACTGCGCTCACCGAATGGCGCGATCTCGGGACCGAATCGGCGACGGCTCTAATCGAGGTGTAGACGTCGGGCGGCGGCGACAGCGTCCTTACGATTGTGCACGCCGAGTTTGCGGTACAGAGAACGCAGTTGGGTTTTGACGGTATTGGCACTGACGAAGTGGGATGCAGCGATGGCGGTGATCGTTTTCCCGGTGAGCAGAGCGTCGAGCACGGCGCGCTCCCGGGCGGTCAGTGTCAGCATCGGTCGGTAGACCGGGAAGGTGGCAAAGTTTCTGGCGGTCCGGTTCAGGTCGAGGGGTAGTTCGACGCCGAGGTCGGCAAGAGCGATCTGCGACGCCGAGGGCAGCAGTACGAACGGGCGCAGCATGCCGGTGTGGCGTGACAGGGTGACGGCCCGTTCGAGGTGCCTACGAGCAGCGTCGACGTCGTCGAGGGCCGCGGCTGTTGCGGCACCGAGCACGGCCAGTTCCATCGAGGTGCGCACGGGACCGACCGAGGTGGGGAAGTACCACCGGTCGACGATCTGTTGGGCGCCGGCCGAATCCGCAGCGAGCAATCGAGCCCGCGCTCGCACCGGCACTGCTGAGGGATGGGTGGACGTTGCGATCAGGTCTTCGGCTCGCTCGGGATTGCCGCACGCGAGATGTAGATCCGCCAGCACCGTGTCGATCAGGGTTGCGGAGTGGCCACCGGTGCGCAGTGTCGGGTAGCGCTGCAGGTGGGACTCGACAAAGCGCAGACCGTCGGTCGGCATACCGGTCAGCAACGCATGGTGTCCGCGGGTGTAGAGGACGTAGGCCCAGAACTCTTCGTTATCGGCGGGGGTACCGAGCTCGGTGAGGATGTCGAGGGCGGTGTCGGGTTCGAGTTCGTCGAGGGCGGCGAGTGCGGCGGCCACACAGCCGGCGGTGCGGACGAGTTTTTCGCTGTCACCCGGCGGGGGTGGGTGGCGCCGTTCCTCGGCGATCCAGGAGTGGGTGTCCACCAGTGCGCCTTCCATCGCGCTGGTGAGCGCAAGTTTTCCGGCGGCGTCGCGTTCGATGAACGTCCCTGTTCCGGCGACGTGCGCGCGTCGGAACATCGCGGTCGCGTCGTCGGTTCGGTCGACGAGCAGGTAGGTGATGCCGACGTGGAGATAGTAGAAGGCGTAGGCGTTGCGGGTGTGCTCGTCGAGTTCGTCGAAGACAGGCAGTGGGTGATCGGAAGCGGCGTCGCAGGCCTTGGCGGCCTCGAGGAACCGGCCGTCGATCCGCAGCATCACTGCGCGCATGACGACTTCGGCAGGTTCGGGTCCGATACCGTCCGCGACGTCGGGTTCGGCGGTGACGACGGGGACATCGCGCGGTGCGGAGAACTGTCGGTGCAGTCGGCGGATGGCTCTGCTCGTGGGGTGGGTATCGGCGATCTCTGCGGGAATGCGTTCGACCAGTGCTGCGCCGAGTGTGTCGAGGAAGCCGCCGGTGTACAGCGTGGTCCAGTGTTCGTCGACGATGTGAAGAGCGCGCTCCCACTGACCGCCGTCGATGGCGTAGGTCAGTGCGGCATGCGGTTTCCCGGCATGGAGTAGGGCGTCGATCGTTGCGGTCTCGGTGGCCCGTAGGTCGGTGGGATGTCGGTCCTCGGCGATGCGCCGCAGTGAGGCACGGACCGGTTCGGGGTAGCACCACTTCCGCGGATAGCCGTCCTCTCCGGTGTCGGGGCTGGGATCGAGGAATCCGGCAGCGATCATGGTGTGGGTGAAGGCGACGATGTCGGAGACACCGGACAGTGCGAAGTCCGAACGCTCGATGTTCGACGATTCCTCTGGAAGTGCGGTCAGGGTCGAGGATGCGAGGATCGATCGCCGCAGCGGTGTGAGGTCGGGATCGTCGAGAGCACGCAGCACGGCCCGGTCGATCGAATCGTCGACAAGTTTGTCGAGGTCATCGACGACGATCTCGAGGGAACCGGCGGAGTGCTGCTGCAGGCTTTCGCGCACGGCGTCGATCAGGGCCGGCAGTCCCGTGGTGCGACGCGTGATCCACTGCACCGTGCGTTGCGACTGGGGGACCGCCGCTGCGTTCAGGATGGTGGCGGTCTCGACGTCGGTGCATGCAAGCTCGGTCGCAGAAAGGATGGTGCGGTCGGCGGCCGTGTCGGTCACCTGTTGCCACTTTCCGGTCGTGCGGGTGGTGACGAGGACCCGCAGGTGGGGGCAGAGGTCGAGCAGAGCAGCGACGTGCGGTTCGATGCCGTGGATGCGATCGACCGCGTCGAGGATCAACACGATCTGGTGCTGCAGCGCGGAGAATAGGGAGCACAGTGTCTGGAACGAGGCCGGGCCGCGCTCCGGTCTTGTGGCGCCGGTTCGGGCGTGTACCGCCGAAAGGACGTCCGTCCAGTACTCGTCCGGGGTGCTTGTGCCCGCGGGAGCGGTCATGGGTACGACGATGGCGTCGGGCTCTGCTCCGCTGAGCAGCCACGACCGTGCCAGAACCGTTTTTCCCGCGAACCGGTTGCCTTGCAGGACGACCAGTGGCGTCGTGCTCGACAAGGTGGCGAACAACCGAGCGCGCGGGGACGTGGAGCTGTCCAGCACTGTCGGGAACCTCGACTTCCGTCCGGTGGATACGCGCAGGACCCCGACAACCCGCACAGACCCACCTGCCTAATACAAAATGCAATACAAATTTTATCGCGGGGATCAAAGCTCGTGTGGTGCAACAGTCGGAAAGTGGCGCAACTCTCGCGGGAATCCTCGGCCGAGTTCTCGACGATCATCGACGGGGGACGAGCCCCTCTGCGCATACGACGCACGGTCGCAGGGCGGGTAGCGGCACGTCGTTCTATTCTATCTTCTGCACTCCGAATACCATTTATTCGCAACATCTTTCATGGAATCGGATGTCGCCGACCCTGTTCCTTCGAGTCGCGGGGATGAGCTGGTGGAAGTCGCGCGCTCGGCACCCGAGTCCTATTGCTGTTCTTTGCCTAGTCAAGGTAATGTCTTGAACATTCGGTGTGGTCTTCTGCAGGGGAGTGCACGAGTCACCCGAATGCGCGCCCCACCGTGTCGCCGGTCCATTTCCCGGCCGACGTCGACACCATGCCGGGGCGCGGATATGTCGATGCCCGCCCCGCATCGGCATGGGTCCCGACGCTGCCCTGGCGCGTCGGACCCCCTCCGTCGGCGCGGCTGAGGCTGTCGCTGCGCCGACGGAGGGTCCCCTGATGAACTGTCCCCGCAGGCCCGGTCGGTTGGCGTCGAGGAATTGTCGGCCGACTCGAGGGCCTGCACCGATGGCGATGCAGGCCCCCGAGCTGCGTCTCGATCGGGTACGTCAGTTGCTGCTGCCGAAGGCTGGAAGTCCGAGTCCCGGAACCGGGGGAGCGGGAGCATCGGTGGGCACGGTGAGCACGGTGGAGGACTGCTGGACCGCGAAGGCGGTCAGGGGGAACAAGGCAAGAATGTCGCCGATTCCGGGGTAGTCCGAGGCCCACATCACGGTGTTGTCGGCGTTGACGCAGGTTGCCAGCGCCACATAGGAGCCATCCGGTACTTCGGTGATGGTCTGCGTGGTGGTCCCGGACTGGACCTGGCCCGAGGCGTACAGCGTCTGACCGGGGCCGGTGACCTCCCAAATGGGAGGCAACACCCCGCCGGGCGCGGGGGCGAGCGAGGTCGTGCAGGTCAACACGCCGCCGGTGGTGTTGGTGATCGTGTTGGTCACGCTCGTGCCGTCGACGCCGAAGGCGTAAACGACTTCGTCGGCGGCGGCAGCCGACCCGAGGGCAGGGGCGGTCACGGTGAAGGCAGCAACGGCGGTGGTGAGTACCGCAGTACGAATGATCGATCGCATCGAGGTTCCTGACAGTCGAATGAAGAGAGTACCTATGTGATCTTGCTGTAAATGCGACCGGTTGGCATGTTTTCGGTGATGGTCCGGCATTGGTGGTGTTTAAGCACGACCTCGTGCTCGACTCTGATCGACGAGACATACCGAACCTCGTCGTCTCGGTCGAAGGTGGTCGCCGTCGATGTTCCGGTCCTTTGGTGACCGGGCTCGACTGGATCGACGCCGTCGCTGCCCCCGGGCGGACGCCCGAATCGATGTGTAGTTGTGGAGATCGAATGTGCGGGTGTGTAACCGATATCGCCATGTGGGACCGGGTCGCAGGGAGCGGTTGATTCCTTCGCGGTCGAGATACCAACTGCGGCAGCCGCCTCGGGGCCGGGTCGTCGCAGCCGAGTCGCGGTGGATGCGTGTGGTGAATCGGTGTTGTGCTTGTTCGCGGACGACGAGTGCATCGGCGCCGATGCGGTCGGTTCATCGAGCGCGGCAGCGACGTAACGGAATTGGCTTTCGAGCATGAACAGCACCGAGGTGTGTCCCACTCCGGCGTTCGGTCCCCCGAGAACGAATGCGTTGGGTATGCCGGCCACGGTGGTCCCCAAGTGCGCTGAGGCACCGTCACGCGCCCAGATCTCCTGCAGGCTGATTCCGTTTCGGCCGTGGACGGGCATGCGCATCAAGGCGGCGGAGACGTGGAATCCGGTGGCGTGGACGAGCTCGTCGATCTCGTGCCGGCGGCCGTCTGCGGTGTGCACGGCGTCTGCTGCGAGTTCTGCGATGGGGGAAGTGGTGAGGATGGTGGTGGGTCGGCGCAGGACGGGGTCGGGTATCTGGGCGTGCAGGTGACGCAGGGCCCGCGCCTCGAGGGCGGTGCGGCGACGCTGCGATCCGATCAGGGCGGGGAGAAGTGTTTCGTTGCGCCAGTATTCGACGGTCCGGCGTGCACGGTAGGGCAGCGGCACTCGGGTGCACGTGCACACGCCGCACGGTGTGCGGTCCGGGCCGGGGACACGGGCGTTCGACCGTGCGGAGCCGACGAGACGAATGCCGGAACCTCGTGGAGGGGGATCGGGCGTCGGTGTAGAAGACGTCGCGCTCGGCTGCGGCACGGTCGAACGACCGGGCTTATGCGTTGTTCTGCCGCGTAGCAACGGCACGTCCGGCCAGGTAACCGAACACGAGTCCGAGCGAGATGGTTCCGCCGGCGCCGCCGTAGAAGCCCTTCGTGGGCGCGCCACCGGAATTGCCCGCCGCGTACAGGCCGGGGATGACCTTGCCTTCGGTGTCCAGTGCCCGCCCGTCGGCGTCGGTCTTCGGGCCGCCGACGGTGCCGAGTGCGCTGGCTTCGACCTTCAGTGCGTAATACGGCGCAGTGTCGATGGGGCCGAGAACACTCGACTTCGGACTGTTCAATACCGGTCGAATGATCTTGGCCAGCGGGCCGACGATCAGTGAACGCAGACGTTCCGGATCGTTCTTCCGTGCGACTCGTCCTGCGAGTTTGTCGACCACCGGACCGATGGCCTTGGCGAGGATCGTGCGGGCCTTGGCGGTGGCGGCGGGGAAGCGATTGTCGGCGGAGTATTTGCCCAGTCGGGGGTAGTACGCGCCGAAGTAGCGGTCGAACAGAGTGTCGCCGCGGTGGAACTGCGGGTCGCGGCCGCGGGCGGCGTCGGGGTTGAACCGGTCGACGGTGCGGAGCAATCCGACCTCGTCGACCCCGATCTTGTTCGCCAGCTCGGCGAGAGTATCGGCCTGGTGGAGGTATTCGGGAACCTCACCGCCGGGGGTGACGCCGAAGATGCCGAACTTCGTCCAGTACTGGTGGTCGAAGATCAGCCAGGCGGTGGCGTTGGGCATGGTGCCGGTCTGGGGGTCCACCTCACGCATGATCTGCCCGAACTGGTCGTAGGCCAGGGCTTCGTTCGCGAACCGCCGGCCCGTGCTGTTGACCATGATGCTGTGCGGCAGTGCACGCTCGCCGAGGAAGACGCGGCTGAGGGGTCGGCCTTCGAGTTCTTCACCGGGCAGTTGCACCCCGGGCATCCACCAGGCGTCTTCCATGCCGGTCAGGTCTGCGCCGACGTCCTCGGCCAGTTGCACGGCGATGCCGTCGTGGCCCTTGGGGGAGACCTGCACGCCGAACGGAGCGCCGAGATGGGTCGTCGTCAGCTCGGGGGAGCTTTCGTATCCGCCGCTGGCGAGCAGAACACCCTGGGTGGTGCGGACGGTGTGTTCGACGCCGCCGGCCTTAACGACGACGCCGGTGACCTTCGAGTCCTCGATCACGAGCCGGGTTGCGGGTGCTTCGACGCGCACGTCGACGCCGTTGCGCAGGTTCGCTTCGAGTAGCGCGCCGATCAGGGCGGGGCCGGCGAGCCAGATCTCATCGATGCCGATGCCGCCCAGCAGCCAGAAGGGCAGTGGGTTCTTGGCCATGCCGGTGGTCAGGGCAGGTCGGACGTACTTCGCAGCCTCGCCGAGTCCCTGGGGTGAATACGGACCGGGGAACAAGGCGCGGCCGACGGACGCACCGTCGATGTCCGAGCGGTAGTCGGGCCAGATCGTCGGGATCCACCCGAACGAGGTGTGCTCTTCGATGTACCGGGCAACGTGGGGGCCGGTCTGCAGGAACTTCTCGATCATGTCGTGGTCGAGAACCTTGTCGCGTCCCTCGCCGTAGATGTAGCGCCGGGCCTGGTCGAGATCGTCGTCGACCTTCAGGTCGTCGGTGGAGAAGCCGTGATTGGGTATCCATGCGGCGCCTGCGGAGATGCCGGTGGCGCCGCCGACGAGTTCGCGGGATTCGACCACGAGCACTCGTGCGCCCTCCTTGGCCGCGGTGAGCGCTGCCATCAGGCCGGCTCCGCCGGAGCCGACGACCGCGACGTCCACTTCTTGCGGGATGCCGTTCTGGGATACCGTCCCGATGGAGCCGGTGAACCGAGTCGAATTACCGATCATGATCCTCCAACCTTTCAGTTTTCGGTGCGCCTTCGTCGTGCAAGCGCAAATACCGTATTGCTGTCAAATCAACAAGATTGACGTTTCTCTGTGATGTCCGAACGGCAGCACCGATCCGAGCGGAGGCGGAGCGTGCCCAGAAGCCGGCGCAGCATCGATATACGTGGTGTGCCCGGCTCGGGGACTCGCGCGGTCGCGTCCTCGAGTCTCGGGTGTCGCCTCGACGTGTGGTGTTGCACGATCGTGGTGTGCATCCCAGGCGATGATCCGATATCGACCGCAGCCGTGAGGTCCTTCCGTTGCCGATCGGCGGGAAGAACCGAATGTACTCGTCAGGACTGCAGTCGATCTCGACGGGACGACCCCCGTTGCCAGGGTCGGTCGTCCTTCCGCTCTGTGGTGGGAAGGGCGATGTCAGTTCGCGAATTTGGAGGCCACGGTCACGACGCGGTGGGCCATGTGGTCGAGGGCCGCGATCGTGGCGTCGTCGAGTTCGTTCTGGTTGTTCGGTCCGGTGACGTGCCCGACTCCGTAGGGGTTGCCATCGGCGAACTTGAGCGGATCGGTGTAGCCGGGTGGCACGATGATGCCGCCGAAGTGCATCAGCGAGGTGTACAGGCCGGTGAGGGTGGTCTCTTGTCCGCCGTGCGCGGTCTGGCTCGAGGTGTAGGCGGCGTACACCTTGTCGGCGAGTTCGCCCTGTGCCCACAGGCCGCCGAGAGAGTCGATGAACGTCTGGAAGGGGGCGGCGGTGCTGGCGAAGCGGGTCGGTGAGCCGAAGATGACGGCGTCTGCCCATACGATGTCCTCACCGGTGGCGGCCGGCAGATTCTTGGTGGCCTCGTAGTTTGCAGTCCAGGCGGGGTTTTCGGCGAAGGTGGCCGGGTCGCGGGTCTCGGCGATGTGGCGCACCCGGACCTCGGCGCCGGCGGCCTCGGCGGCCTTGCGCAGTCGCTCGGCCATCGCGGTGCCGTGCCCGGTGGCGGAGTAGTAGATGATCGACAGATTGGTCATATCGGTCCTTTCCTGATCGATGCCCATGTGTCTGTGCGCAGGGCAGGATCTGGGCGGTTCTCCCGCGCACGCGTCGGCGGACACCGCACTTCGTCGAGTCGCGACCCGGTCGGTCGGGACTTCTTCGACAACACGCAACTAGTTGCGATGTCAACTAGTTTCCACTGTAGTGCAGATGGTTGAAATATCAACCAAAGGCTCGTCGCAGTGTCGCCGAAGTCAGTGGGATTGCCGACCCCGTCGCGGCCCTTCCGCACCCGCAGGTGGGTTCCCCGGCCGACGCGACACCGGAAAGTGGTCCGGATCGAAGGTGGAGGGAAATGGGGGAGGTGGGGATCACAGAGCTTGGAAGCTAGGGAACACGGCGATCGCGCAGGCGGCGATGATTCCCGCGATTCCGGTGACGATTGCGAGCAGGGCTCGCAGGGAAGCGGCTTCGTCCTCGGCGACCGTCGGCCGCGAGCCGGCCAGCGCCCCGCAGACGGCCGCGATCATCCCGAGGATGAAGCCGAGTTCGAAAAGCCAGAAGAAGGCGAGGGACAGCACGTCCATCCAGGCCGAGACCGTCGGCAACAATGAGCGCGGTCGGTGCGGTCCTCGACGTCCCCGCGCCTCCGGACAGAGGGGGCGCGCCGAATCCGAGTCGCGAGGGTCGCTCATCGCTCCTCCTTCGCGTGGGGGACGAGTCGGACCGACAGGAGTTGTTCGGGACCGTACGTATCGGAGATGTGTGTTTCGAGATGGGCGCGGAGCCGGTTCTGGGCGCAGGTGCGGGCGACGAATGCTAAAACCCCGGGGACGTGCACCGAGGGTGCAGAGGCCGCTCCGGGGTCATTGCTGTCCACTGTATCCGGGCCGGAGGGGCATGCCCACCGGTTTGCAGCATTTCCGACTCGGGCAATCCATATGGTCTCGATGTCGGACCATTCGTTGTGCCCAGTCGACTTCCCCCCGAAGCGGGGCACGTGAGACGGTAGGGCTGCCGCTCTCGGGGATGCGGCCGCATGCCCCCTGGGGTGTTGCCGAGCTGGATGTGAGCCGATGGTGCACGCGTAAGTGTCCAGGTCCCGTAGTGAGCGAGTCTCGCCGGAATTGTCCGTTCCAGGGCGAACGTTGCGGCGACCGTGCTGCGGTCGTGTCGGTCCCGGTCTTCAAGAGTGGGGTTGCCACCCGAACGTGACACCTGATGTCGTGACGAGATTCGATACCGAGGGAGGGACACGATCACATGGATACGGTGGACGGCACAGATGCTTGGGTGACCGGCGCTGGGCGCGGAGTCGGGCGGGACAGTGCTCGAACTCCTGCGTCCGAAGGTGCGCACGCGACGATGCAAGACGAAGAGGAGAGGGTCGTACTGCTCCACCGAGACGGGCCCGTAGGAGTGATCACCCTCAACCGGCCTCACGTTCTCAACGCCGTCGACGCCGCTGTGTCCGATGCATTGGGCGCCGCCCTCGACGAGATCGATCGTGATCCCGATCTGCGGGTCGGTGTCTTGACCGGAGCGGGACGGGCGTTCTGCGCCGGCGCCGATCTCGGGGCCTTCGCCGCTGGTGGATCCGTTCTGCCGACGAACCATCCGGAGTGGGGTTTTGCCGGCCTGGTCCAGCACTACGTGTCCAAGCCGCTCGTCGCCGCTGTCAACGGTGTGGCGGTCGGCGGTGGCACCGAGATCGTGCTGGCATGTGATCTCGCCGTGCTCAGCTCCGAGGCCACGCTCGGATTGCCGGAGGTCAAACGCGGTCTCATCGCTGGAGGCGGGGGTCTCGTACGTCTTCCGGGGCAGATTCCCCCGAAAATTGCTGCGCACGCGGTCTTTACCGGAGAACCTCTTTCGGCCGAGATGGCCCTGCGTTGGGGGCTGGTCAATTCGGTAGTTCCGCCCTCGGAGGTACTGCCCGAAGCATTACGTCTGGCTCATGTCATCGCAGACAACGCACCCCTCGCGGTACGCGCCAGCAAGAAGGTCATGTCGCACGCACATGCAGCCGGATTCGAAGACGATGTCTGGAAAGTCAATTCAGCCGAGTCCGATGGCGTGTGCGCCAGCGAGGACGCGTTGGAAGGTGCCGCGGCATTCACCGAGAAACGACCGCCCGTATGGCGGAACCGTTGACCGCCGCACAGCTTTCGCTGTGCGCCGATCCGTGAACACAACGCGTCCGTAGGGCTGCGCTGTGTAGTGCGACAAGTGACACCGTGGATGCCTCGTGCGGTATCCGAGTTATCCGGCCGGCCCATGGACCCGGTACGTCGTAGCCGGAGTAGAGAGAGGCAGCCGCTCCCGGATTCTCCAGCTGCACTGTCCCTCTCGGGATCGAGTGGGGTCTCGGCAGCGTGGACATCTCGAACCGCATGAACTTTTCTGCATACAATCGTAATCCCGAGGGGCACTGGTGAAGAGAACGACAGAGACAGTCGGACACGTTCGGAATGCGGCTCGGACACAGACCGCGTTGCTGGATGCAGCTCTCCAGGTCTTTCTCAGAGACGGGTACAGCAAAGCTACGACCGAGGAGATCGTGGCGCTGGCGGGGGTCACCCGAGGAGCTCTCTACCATCACTTCGCGAACAAGCACGAATTGTTCCGAGCCGTGATCGAGCGCGCGCAACGGGAGGTCGCGGAAGCCCTTGTGCCCCCAGAGCCGGTCGATGCTTCGTGGGAGGCGTTCATCGGTGGGGTGCTCACTGCTCTCGCCTCCGCTCAGGACCCGGCGACGCGTCGATTGCTGCTGATCGAAGCACCTGCCGTCCTTGGGTGGATCGATATCCGGAAAGCTCAGGAACCGCTGCTGCACAGTATCGCGACCATGCTCGAGCCGGTCGAAACGGTTGAGCGAGGACCGTCGATTCGCACGTCGATACTCGCTCGTCTACTGCTGGCTGCAGTCGAAGAGGCGATGTTGTACCTGGCACACGCCGATCACCCCCGGCACGACCACGCAATCGTGCAAGCCGAAGTGCGCACCATTCTCGAGAAGACCGGTCTTCCCGGGCGGTAGTGGCCGAGACACGACCGGAAGCGAGCACTTGACCGACGCGGACGTCGGACACGATGACGCGGGGTCGGACGACCGTTGCGGTCGATCCCTACGGTGCCCACCCCGCCTCCGCTCCCACGGAGATATGATCAAGGTGTTCGACTCCACCCGGCTATGGACGAGGCCGCCGATGGTTGACATCGATCCGATGGCGACACAGCGGGACGATCGGTCCCACCTTGTGGCCGAATTGAGCGCGGTGGGATTCGAGGACCTCCACGAGATCGGCAGCGGTGGTTTCGGCGTCGTCTTTCGAGGTCGGCAGCCCGAGCTGGATCGCACCGTGGCGATCAAACTGTTGACCGCGCGGCCGGATCCCGACAACGTCGAGCGTTTTCTGCGCGAACAGCGTGCGATGGGTCGTCTCTCCGGCCACCCGAACATCGTCACCGTGTACGGGGTCGGTACCACTGCATCCGGTCAGCCCTACATCGTGATGGAGTATCACCGACGCAACTCTCTCGAAGTTCGGATTCGGACGCAGGGCCCACTGCGTTGGGAGGACGCACTCGAAGTCGGCGTCAAGATTGCCGGCGCTCTGGAGACCGCGCATCGGATGGGCATGCTGCACCGGGACGTCAAGCCGGCCAATATCCTGCTCACCGATTACAGTGAGCCGCAACTGACCGACTTCGGAATCGCGCGCGTCGCCGGAGCCTTCGAAACCGCCAGCGTCGAGGTAACGGGATCTCCGGCATTCACCGCACCCGAAGTACTTGCCGGTCAGGCCCCTACCCCTTCGGCCGACGTGTACGGACTCGGTGCAACCGTGTTCTGCGCAATCACCGGACACGCGGTGTACGAGCGACAGCGCGGTGAATCGGTGGTCGCGCAGTTCCTGCGGATCACCCGCGGTCCGGTGCCGGACCTCTGTGAGGATGCCCGCATCCCGGACGACCTCGGCGAAGTGATCGAACGCGCGATGAACCGAGATCCTGTCTCGCGTACCGGTACTGCCGCCGAATTCGGTGAACAACTCCGTGCCGTCGCGGAATACCACGACTTGCCGGTGGACCGACTTCCGATGCCCGACACCGCCGACACCGCCGACGCCGCCGTGCCTGCCCGGACCACGACCGGTGATCTCGGCCCTCGACGACGTAGTGGATCCGGTCGGTTGCTCCTTCCGATACCCGCCACACGGTTACGCCCGCCGACGACGACCCGACCATTGGTGGTGCGCGAGCGCCTCCTGCAGATATTGCGAGCGGGCGGGCCGCGCATCCTGACGGCGATCACTGCTCCACCGGGCTTCGGCAAGACCACCCTTGCCGCGCAATGGTCGCGCGAGTTGACCGCGACAGGCATCCATGTGGCGTGGTTGTCCGTCGATACCGACGACAATGAAATCGTATGGTTTCTGTCGCATCTGATCCAGGCCCTTCGACAGGTGCGACCGATGTTGGCTCGCGAACTCGTCGCGGTGCTCGACGAGCACGGCGACGATGCCATGCACTACATGCTTGCCACGCTGATCAACGACGTTCAGCAATCCGCCGAACAAGTCGTCCTGATCATCGACGACTGGCACCGGATCTCCCACCCCGACGCCCTCGCTGCGATGGCGTTCCTGTTGGACAATGCCGACGCAGCGAACTTGAGAGTTGTCGTCACCAGTCAGGCACGCACCGGAATGGCGTTGAGCCGTATGCGCGTTCGCGACGAATTGATCGACGTGGACGCCGCCACACTGAGGTTCGACCTTTCGGAAGCGCGAGCACTGCTGGTCGATGTCGCCGGGCTACGTCCGACCGAGGAGGACATCGCCGCGCTGACCCGCGCGACCGGAGGCTGGGTGGCCGCGCTCCACCTGGTTTCACTGTCACTACGCGCCAGCGACGACCCCGCAGGGTTGATCCGCGGAATCACCGGTCGCCACCACGCCATCGAGGACTATCTCGCCGAGAACGTCCTCAGTTCCATCGAAGCCCCGACTCTGGACTTCTTGCTCGCTACCAGCATCTGCGAGTACATCTGCGCGGACCTGGCCGGCGCGCTCACCGGAACGACCCGAAGCCAGGCTCTGCTCGAGGAGATCGAAGACCGAGGGTTGTTCCTTCGCCGACTGGATCAGGACCGCACCTGGTTTCGCTACCACCATCTGTTCCGCGAGTTCCTCCATCGCTGGATCGAACGCGAGAGCCCCGAACGCCTGAGCCGGTTGCATCGCATCGCAGCACAATGGTTCGCCGACCACGGGTTCATCCGAGAGGCGGTCACCCATGCCGAGGCAGCAGGGGACGAGGAGATGGCCGTGGACCTGGTGGAACGGCACGGCACGAACTTGCTCGAGCTCTCTCAGGCCGCCTCGGCACTGGTACTGCTCGACAAGCTGCCGCAGTCGGCGCTTGCCGGCCGGCCCCGTCTGCAGCTCATGGTGGCGTGGAGCAACATTCTCCTCCATCGCCTTCGACCCGCCGAACGAGCCCTTGCCGCTGCCGAAGCTCTTCTGGCGGATGCGACCGTCACTGTCGACGACACCGAGGAAGTCAACGCGGAGATCGGTGTGATCCGCGCCCTCGTCGCAGCCCGTTCCGACCGTTACGACTCGACGGACGAACTCGTTCGTCCGGCTCTGGCTCGAGCCGATGCGCTTTCTCCGTGGGTCGTGTCGGCAGCGACCAACCTCGCGAGTATGGCTGCAATCCACCGCTTCGATTTCCCTGCCGCCGAGCAACTTCAGGAATGGGCCGCTCCTTACCACAGTCGAAATCGCGGACCGTATGCCCGGATGCACAGTTCTTGCTGCCTGGGCATCATCGCGCACGAACGACTGGAGATCTCGACTGCGGAAGAGCAGTTCCGACAAGCTTTGCGAACGGCACGTAACGGAAGCAATGGGAACTCGACCGCTGTGCGACTCGTCGGTGCATTGCTCGGTGGGTTGCTCTACGAGCAGAACCGTCTCGATGAGGCAGATCGGCTTCTCGACGAGAGCTTCCTGTTGGGATATGAAGCCGGTGCAGTGGACTTGAAGACGGTCCGGTATACGGCCGGTGTTCGAATCAAGGCGGCGCGCGGCAATCGTGCCGCCGCCGCACAACGCCTCGACGCGGGCGCCCGGGCGGCGCACGCATTGAAGCTGCTCAGGTTGCGAGCCCAGATCGAGGACGAACGTGCGCGACTGCGGCTACCTGCGACGATCGGCATTCCCGTCCGCCTGCCGCCCACGTATGCGGAACGGCGCCGACCCGTGCACGGGATCGACGCGACCATTGCTCAATTCGACGAGTCCGTCGGCATTCGGACCCTCCTCGACGACGGCACACCGGACTCGCTGGAAACGGCGTGCAGGTGGGCGCAGGAATGGGTGGACCTCCTCGTCGATGCCGGCCGTCCGCGGGCGTTGTTGCAGGCACGGTGTCTGCTGGTAGACAGCCTGGCCACGGCCGACCGCACCGACGAGGCCGAAACGCTGCTCGCAACGATCACTGTCCAGTGTGTCGCGCTCGGTATCGTGCGTGTCCTGCTCGACGGTGGACCGCACCTGGTGGCGCTGCTCGAGGACGTGCGAGCGGACGAGAGCAGGCAACGGAACAACAAATGGCCACCGATGTCCGACCGGTTCTGGAGCGTGATTGCCCCGCCAGGCCCGTGACGTCCGGTCGGTGTGCAGGCCGCACTGTCGATGAGTTCTTTTGTCGAGTCTCTTGTCGGAAGTCGTTTCGGAATCGAGCAGTCGTCTGGTGGACCGGCACCGAGCGGTTCGTGCCTGTCGCCTCCGGAAATGTGTTCGCCGGCGCGGGGGAGCGCAGACTGCTGCGCTCATGCCCTGCAAGCGACATCCTGCCGTCTCGATGACAGCGGGTGCGGTCACGTCCTACCCGTGAGGCGATACTTGCGGTATGGAGGTAGTGAACGGTTCGTCCGGTTCGGGGGATGATGTCGCGGTGTTGTCGTTCGAGTCGACGGTCCCGCGCAGGCATGTCCACCGCCAGGCGGTATCCGAGGTCTTCCTCACCGATTGCGTTCGCGGTCCCGGACCGGACCGGTTCGTTCTGGGTGCGCAGTGGCCGCGTCTGCACGGTTTTTATCGCAGCCGGTCCGGTCGTTACGACCCGATGCTGCTCGCAGAGACGCTGCGGCAATGCGTGATCTATCTGGCACACACCCGGTATCGGGTCTCTCTCGCTCAACGGTTCGTGATGCAGGAGATCGACATCAGCGCCGAGTTCGAGCGCCTGGTGATCGGTGCCGGTGCCGCCGAGGTCGCCGTCACTGCGGTGGTATCGGATGTGCGACGTCGTGGCTCGCAGGTCACCGCCTTGAGCGCCGCACTCGAGTTCGCGATCGCCGGCCGCTGTGTCGGGTCCGGAAGGGGCCGAACCGTGGTTCTCGCGGCCGAGGAGTACGACATCGTTCGTTGGGGTGAGGGCGGGCCACGTGCGCTCGGCTCTGTACCGAGGGGAGTGCCGGTCGATCCGGCCGTGATCGGGGTGCCGGTCGTCGGGGATGTGGTGGTGGGTGCGACGGTACGGCCGGGTCGCTGGCGAGTGCTGCCGGACCTGTCGCATCCGGTGTTGTTCGACCATCCGTCCGATCACTTGCCGGGCATGCTCGTCCTCGAGGCTGCCCGTCAGGCGGCACGAGCGGAGCTCGGGGACCCGGAGGGGGATCCGGTGTCGATGAGCGTGCAGTTTCACCAATTCGTCGAACTCGACGTTCCGGCGGAGATGGTGGTCTCGGGACTCGAAGAGGGGAGCGCAGGTGCCCATGTCGTGCTCGAGCAGCAGGGGAGGGCAATGGCTACCGCCACGCTGAGGTGGGCCGCTCGTGCAACTCGTGTGCCGGGACCGGGATGCGGCGGGTAGCGGCGTGTCAGGCCGGTTGGTGTGTGTTGCTCCAGCGGGCGTGGCGGATCCTGTCGCTGTCTGGGCGGCAGTCGGAGGTCAGGATGCCGTTGAACAGGAACTGAAGCATCTGGTCGATGCGTTGTTCGAGATCGATGCGCCGATCGAGGACATTCGAGACCATCTGGACCCCGGTGAACGCAGAGATGACGAACCGTGCCAGGTCGGGGGGGGCGATTGTGGGGAGGAGGTCGCCCTCGTCGATCGCGGTCTCGACGAGGTGCCGGCAGGCTTCGATCCAGTCCTGGTACGGTCCCGGTTGGTTCGGTTCGGCGCCGGCGCTGAATTCGAGGGTCAACCGGATGCCGGCGCGGACGATCGGATCCTCGACGATCTGCCGTCCCATCTCGTGGCAGAGCATCACGATCTGCTCGAGCGCCGAGGCCTGTGTGGCGGCGATCGCGCCGACTGCGGCGATGGAGATGGCGTGTTGTTGTTCTACGACGGCGTGTGCGAGTTCGTCCTTCGATTTGAAGTGGAAGTACAGGGCACCTTTGGTGAGCCCACTGCTCGCGTCGACGATCGCCCCGAGGCTGGCACCGTCGAATCCCAGCCGATCGAACGTAGCGGCCGCTGCTGCCACGATCTGCTGCCGGGTCTCTACTGCCCGAGCTTGTTTGGCCACACCCCGTGTCCTTTACTCGATGATCTACCGGAAGGTGAGTCGTGGAGCATCTCGGCCCTCTGCCTCCTCTGAGGCGAACCGTACCACCGGACCGGAACGACATTGCGGACCACGCCTCGGCGCCGTCGACGTCCCCGTTGCACGTCGCGGTCGTGGGTTCGAGCGGTTTCCTCGGCGGGGCGGTGCTCGACGCTCTGCTGAACATGGGGGTGGCATGCACGTCGATAGCGCGCCGTCCGCTCGCATCCTCGAGACCGGCGATGCGGGTGGTGGCGGCAGATTTACTCGATGTGGAATCGTTGACCGACGCGCTGGCCGGTGTCGACGTGATTGTGCATGCGGCCTCGTATACGGGCTCCGACACAGCCCGATGTGAGGAGGTCAACGCTCTCGGTACCGAGAATCTGGTGACGGCCGCTGCCGACCACGGTATCGAGCACATCGTGTATCTGAGCACCATCGGTGTCTATGGGCCCGGACCGCACCGGAACGTCGTCGAGGAAGAGCTTTTTCCGAATCCGGTCACTGCGCTGAGCGCCAGTCGGCTGACCGCCGAAAATCATGTACGTGAACATGGCGGTCTGGTGCTGCGTTCCGGATTTGTGCACGGACCCGGCGACCGCTGGTTCCTGCCGGGTTTGGCGCACCTCGTTGCGGCTCTCGGGGTGTGGATCGACGACGGCATCGCACGGCAATCGGTGATTTCGCGCGGGGACGTCGGCAGACTTACCGCCGCGATTGCGGCGTGGCCTCTACGCACTGCGTGGCGTGGGGGCATGCGTCATCTCGCTCATCCGAACGCGGTGACCGTCCGCGAGCTCGTTCACACCGCCGCCGCAGAAGGACTTCTCACCCCACCGATCGACTCCGTCGACTTCGAAGAGGCACTGCGGATAGGTCGGGAGCGGGGACTGTCCGCACGTCATATCGATCTGATCGGGCACGATCACCACTACGTCAGCACCCGAGTCTGGGCTGATACTGCACTCGATCCCTCGCCGGAGGCCTTTATTCCCCACTCACCGTAGAGGTGCTCTGGACGTCCCGAAGTGGATGGCGTTCGCCGGGTTCTCCGGGCGTACCGACCGTGCAGCGGGTATGTATCGGTAAGACGTTCCTTGTGCGCTGGACATGCGGTACTCTCTATTCGGCTGCAATACCGGTCGAATGGTATTGTTTGGTCGGCCTGGCATCGATGTGGATGAATATGGGAGTGTTCGAACGCATCGGCGGGTGATGTGCATCGAGTTGCTGACAGGCCGGTGATGGTGAGAGTTACGAGGGGTGCTCACCATCACCGGCCTGCGAGGTTCCGTCGGCATACGGCGCCGACGGACCTTCGTCCACGCGCTGGGGGGGGAGAGCGCGCGAACTGTGCCTCCGTCAGGGAGCACGGGGGCACAGCACAGACTATTCGAGACCTCGACCGTGTGCACGACCACCCCCCCGGGTACACGAAGTTGTCGGAGTAGGGGCCCAGGATGGTGCTGTATCGGTCATCGGTGCTGTCGACCGTTGTGGTCGGTGAGCTGCTGTGACGCGCTGCCGTCGGCGTCGGCGAGAAAGATCGGTCCCCATCCGTCGTAGACGGTCGCTTTCACTGGCGTCGGCTCGCGTGTCGCGGGACGTGCCGTGTCGCAGTGGGGTTCGATCCTGGACGTTTCTCCTACAGAGTCGTCCTGTTACGAAATGACGACCGGCCCAGTCGTTCCTGTCACTGTCCACCGTCCGTCGGCATGATCGAGGACGTAGGTGAGGCCGAGTCCGCAGTCGATGCCGCACCACAGTCCGGCGCCGACGTGGACCGTTCCGTCGTCCTGCCGTCCGAGGGAGGACAGTCCGACCAGGACGCCGTCGTTGTCGACCCCGGTCAAGCCCTGCCGTGCGGGCTCCGTATGCAGCTGAGGGTCTGCGACGAACTCGACGGGCGGCAGATCGGCGGCTCGGGCGGTGATCTCGTTCTTCAGGTCGGTGTCGAACTGCGGTCCATCGGCGGCGATGAACATCGCCAAGCTGCGTGATGCGGGACCGTCGACGATGTAGATGTACCCGACGGGAGTCGGTGCTTTCGCGAAGGGGTTGTCCACGAGGATGAGATGGTGCAGGGCAGCCGAATAGATCTGTGATTGTTCGCTCGGTACAGGTGTGCTCGTGGTCGTGTCGAGCGGGTCGGTGCCGGCTCCGGTGTCCGTGCTCGAGCAGCCGGTCAGGGCGGCAGCAAGGACCAGCGCGGAGGTCACCGTTCGGGCGCTCACGGTTCGGATGGTACCGATAGCGATGATGTCTTCGTCCTGCGTCCGCACTGGTCGAACAACCTGGTGTTCGTAGTCGGCAGAGTGCCTCGTCTTCGTGGACCGTGGTTACGGTGATTGTGCCATGCGAGCCAAAGCGACTGTTGCTGCTCGTAATTCGTCGGCCGAATCGAGTGGCGACAGATAACCGGCGCGCGTCATGGCTCGACCGCGCGGCGTGGTGACATCGAGGTCCAGGCCGTAGCGGTCGGCTCCGACACAGGTTGCTGCTGTGGCATCCGCGAATCCGCCGAGCTTCCGGGCCATTGCCAGCAACGAATCGGCGTGATCGTCGTTGAGATGTGCGATCGCACGAGCGGCCGACGGGGTAACCGGATCCGGCAGCGCTTCGGCGTAGTCCTCGGCGGTGGCCGAATCCATCCGCCCGTACCCCCCGACCCAGCGCACGCGCTGCACCCGCAGAATCCAGAGCGAGAAGTCGCTGAAATCGATGTACACGCGTGCCGCGGGGACAGCGGCCAGGTGCGCTTCCCGTGCCGCGGCCAACTCCTCGCCCTCGGGCCGCTCGACATATCCCGCGAGGGTGATGCGGGTGCTGGCGAGCGGGTCGGACTGCGGGGCAGGAGCTACGATCGCGATGCTCGCGCGTGGATCGCGCGCAAGATTACGGCCGTGCTCTGCCATGTGCGACACGCACAACACCGGAGAGCCTCCGACCAGTCCGTACGTCACGAAAGAAGCCCAGGGATCTCCGTCCTTGGTGAGGGTCGCGAGAGTGCCGGTGTTCGTCGAGGCTGCGACCGTCCGTGCTTCTTCGGCGGCAGAAGGGCGTGTCGCGTTCACGATCTCTGTCAGTGGCGGCGGCACCGTGGGGGCGTCGCCGGGGTTTCCATGATCCGAGTTCGTCATTCACGAGACGGTACCGGGTGGCATTCTCGACGTTCGCATGTTGAGGTCCGTTGTGTCCCGATCCGAGCGGCGCCTCTTCTCGGAGCATCCGCATCATGTCACCTTCTGCCTCGCCCGGTGCCGACAATCACCGCTACCGTCCTCGCGAGCTTGCCTTGGATCGAATTCGGGTCGATCGGGTACCTGCGACAATTCCCGAGTGCAGATTCCCACCGTCGAACCGCTGGTGTCCCGGCTGACCCGTGTACTTTCGCGCCCCCGTCGTGTGCGTGCGTTCGCTCGGGCCGGACTGTTGAACGGCTTGACCGGGGCAGCCAGACGTTCCCGGATCGCGGTCCTGCACCAACTTGTCGATCATGGAGTGAGCATGACCGAGTTGGGTCGGGCGACCAGCGCCGGTCAATTGGCCTATCTGGTGTTCGATGATGCGTTGGCGCCGCGCGGGGAGATGTACACCTTGGAACAGATTGCGCAGCAGACCGGCGTTCGGTCGGCCGATGTGGAGCGATGGTTTCGTTCGATGGGTCGGGGTGTGTCCACGACGGAGGCGGCAGATTACAGTGAAGATGATCTGCGTCTGGCGCGGTTGTTGACGGAGTACCGTGCGCTCGGGAGTGACGATGCCACCTTGTTTGCGTTTGCTCGGGTGGTCGGCAGAAATGCCTCGATGTTCGCAGATGTCAGCAGGCCGTTTCTGGAGAAGCAGTTGGAGGTGTATCGGGAGCGGCCCGAGGCTGCTCTGACGCTTGCTCAGGACCTGAGGCAGTTCGCTGCCGTTCAGTCCCGCCTGCTCAGTCAGGCTGTGACGACGCGGCTTCGTCAGCATCTCAGCCATCAGGTCCGTATCAGCGGGACCGATCGCCCTTCGCCGGACGTCTACGACGTGGCCGTGTGTTTCGCGGATCTCGTCGGATTCACCCCGTTGGGTGAACAGCTCTCGCCGACCGAGCTCGGAGGCTTGGCCGACCGGTTGGACAGTCTTACCACCGATCTGGTGGAGGAACCGGTTCGGTTCGTGAAAACGATCGGTGACGCGGTCATGTTGATCTCGCCCGATCCGACCGCGCTTGCTCAGGCGGCTGTGCGACTTGTGAATTCAGCTCAGCACCAGGGACTTCCGCCGCTTCATGTCGGCATCGCATGGGGTGCGGTAGTGCACAGTGCGGGTGACTGGGTGGGGCAATCATTGAATCGCGCCAGCAGGATCGTTGCGGTTGCGGAGCCACTGGAGATACTGGCCGACAGCGAGACGATGAGTCGTCTGGATGCATCCCTCTTGGAGGTCGATTTCGCGGGGTCGTACCAGCTGAAGGGGTTCAGCGGTGAGCAGGAGCTCTACCGTGTGCGATCTGCGACGAACGAACGTTGACGAGATCGACGATCGATCTCGGCAAGAAATAAGTGCGAGAGTATATTTCGGCAACGCGCGGGGTGGGCGTCACCGACTCGCCGATTTTCTGGCGATCCGTCGTCGACAGTGCACGAGGTCGCCTGTTCATCGGTGACCTCGCCGGCGTCGAGACCCTTGTCGACCGCTACGGTCCTCTCGACGGTGTCTACTACGGACAGGGTTGTCCTTCGGTCCTGCTGCCGCGGGTCGCTCTAGTGGCGATCCTCGGAGTACGAGGGCGTGCTGCGCATCCGCGGTGGCGCGGTGGGGAAGCGGTAGTGCCCACCCCGCCGCCCTTGACGAACACCGGCCTCTCCGTCGAGATGTCTCCACGACGTAGCGGGGTCACCGTGACGATCGGTCACCCACTGCTCGACCGCCTCATCGAGGTGCGCTTCGCCAGCTCGTGAGGCGAACACCAACAGAATCAACGGTGCGCTGAGCACGAGCGTGCCAACGGCGAAGGCAGCGAGCAGCAGCGTCATGATCGGCACACCGTCAGGAACCGGTGCTTCCGTGGACATGTCGACGTGCAGACCGGCCATGCCGGTGTAATGCAACGCTGCCACGGCACCGCCCATGATCACCGCTCCCAGCACGCGCGTGGCAAGCCGTGCAGCTCTGCGGGCCAGCCACAATGCAGCTGTGGAAGCGCCGATGCCGATGAGTATCGAGACCATGACGAAGAGCGAATCATGGGTGAGTGTGCCACTGATCCGGATCGCGGCCCTACCGCTGTAGTGCATCAGACTGACCGCCAGTCCCATCACTACTCCGCCTACGGACAATGCGATTGCACGTCCGAGGGGGCCCGCCGACAAGGCCCGAATATCGATGAGCCACAACCCGAACAAAGTTGCAGCTACTGCCACTGCCGCGGACAGCGCCGTCAATACGGGATCGTAACGGATCAACGAACCGGGCACTGAGAAGCCCATCATGGCAATGAAATGCGTAATCCAGATACCGACGCCTCCGAGGGACAACGCACCCAACAACAACCACGCCCACCGAGCCGTCCGTGAGGGACGGGTGTGGGCCTGCCGGACGCAGGACAGCCCGACATAGGACCCGGCAATCGATGTCCCGTAGGCGACGAAGAGCACCCACAGACCCAAATCGAAATGATGTATTTCGTGCGTCATCGTTTTCCTTGCATACGGCACGCCCGAGCACTCGCGCTCGGCAGCGGCGTGCCCCACCGTATCGACGCGTGCTGCTCTTTCGGACCCCCCGAGGAGCAGCATCGAGAGCGTATCCGAACATTTCAGCCGACTTCCCGGCATCTGTGGTCTACGCCCGCGAGCCAGGGGAGAAGACGCCGCCGGATGAATCGGCCGAAATCCCCGGCGTTTCGCGGCCGGCCTGATGGCATGAGGTTGTCGGACGAGGGCTTTTCCACTCGAAACCCCGTCGGGGTGCGGAGTGCATCGCGGGTTGCCGTCCGGCTCGCTACTGTTACGCCCCTGTCGGTACCTGTGTTTCGATTTCACCCCCTGATTCATTCTGTCGGCGCCGACGGCGATGCCGAACTCTTTCGTCGACGGAGGTATGCATCCGCGACGGCGGACGGTCCACGGTAGGAACGCTGGTACGCCCCGGAGAATGGGTGCACCGACTACATCTGAAGTGGGGAGCCCTGCCGACGGGGCGGATCGACGGAGACGCCATCAAGGTGACTGCGCCGAGAACGAAGGCGGGCGGTAGCGCCGAGTGGGGTCACCCGTGGCAGACACGGGTCAGGGAATGTCCGCCGCTGACGAGTGCTCGGGTATCGGTGGTTCGTCGGTGGTGTGGTCATCCAGAAGACCGGTCATCCTCCGTACATCGTGTGGGGGAGATTCGCAACAAGTGGAACGAGCTCGGCGGTAGCCAGGGCGCATTGGGCTACCCGGTCAGTGATGAGATCGACGTCGACGGGGTGAAGGTGAGTACGTTCGAGCGCGGCTCGATCTACTTCGAAGACGGTGTCGTGAGCGTCCGCTGATCGGCATCGGCGTTCCCGACCATCGTTCGGGGCGAACGAGTGCATGCTGTCGTCGTTCTCCAACTGAACTCCGCAGCAGCGGAATCCGACTCCGCGAGCATGTCGGCTCTCTGATAGCCGGCTGCACGTCACCTCGTACGAATCGGCTTCGTCGAGTCGCTACCTGTGTAGGGATCGGGAAAGACTTTCGGTCATGGCCGTGCAACCCGTGTGGGGCGGTGTTCCGCGTTCACCCCCACTCGGCGGCCCACTGTCCTTGCGCGGCGGTGGCTACCTCGGGCCTGAGGACGATTCGAAGGACTGAACCGGGTATGCCACGCCGGCGCCGAGTACCCGGATGCCGACGCGGTCGCCCGGATCGAGAGTGGTGACGCCGAAGCGGCGCACGGTGACCCGTTCGGGGACTGCACCACCGGGGGCGTCGAGGCGGATGCCGACGAGCATTTCCGATCCGAGATACTCGACGTCGACGACGGCTCGCAACCGTCTTCAGGTCCTTGCGGAGGGAGCATGCGATCAGCGGTGCGAGAACCGCATCGACGGTATTGCGCGGTCGGTCGTGTGCCTCGACATCTCGGATTCCCCCGCTACCCGGCGGCGGATGCGCTGGGCGTGGCGCTCGGCGCGCGCCATCCGAATCAGATAGGCCGGCGTCGGCGGGACCCACCCGAGTTGCTTGGCGAGCGTCAGGTCGTCCCGGTTCGCCCAACGCTCGACGATCTTGCCGTCTTCGGTGTAGAAGGCGATCGGTGCGGTGTGGTGTCCGTGCATCGTCGAGTTCACCGTGACGAGATTCCACTCGGTAACGGCGTGGTGGATCTCGTACCTCAGATCTTCGAATGCGGCGCGCAACCTGAGCGCGAGTTCGTAGAAGGCGTCGGGCCCGGTGCCGCGCGCCGAGGGCGGCGCGGTTTTGCGCTCTCGGGTGAACCCGCCGACGCCGATCACTTCATCGAAAAGCGGCGCGGTTCCCGCGCGCCATGTAGGTTTCTACGGAGTTACGACCGCTGTCTGCCGTCTGCGATCCAGTGCGTCGATCACGAGGGCTGCACCGATGCCGAACATCCACACGTCCTTGGCCACGGCGGTGCCATCCTGGGTGGGTCGGATCGAGCCGTGCTCGTGCATGCCCGGGGTTTTCCAGTACATGGTCAACAATCCACCGCTGAAGGCCGCGAGTGCGGCCCCAACAAGCGCAGAGGGCACGAACGGCGCGAGCAGTGCTACACCGAGGGTCGTTTCGGCTGCAGAGACCGTCTTTCCGAAAGTCTCCGGCCGCATCGTGCGTACAGCGGGAACAGCGTTGGCGGCCATGCCCTGTAACCCGGCGGCAGCTTCGGAGGACAATGCTCGCTTTCCAAGGCCCGAGTTGAGAATGAACGCGCCGGTTGTCAGACGGAGGGGAAGATGACTCAATCTCACAGTTCTCTCCTCTGTGCGTCAGGTCGAACCTCGGTTGAAGTGTCGGAGTACTTCGATCATCCCGCGGTCGACCGGCAGACGCCACCTGTGATGTACCGCGTGTCGGTGAAGGCAAGGAGGACATCGTCGCTTTCGACCTACGCGCCGACCGCCTAGTGGGCGGGGACGCCGAGCGCGGATTCGGTTCGCGGTCGCAGTGGTGCTTGGCATCGCTGTTACGGGGTTCGTTATATGTCGAGCCGACGGACACTGAGCTTTCAGATGCTCTCGCACCTGTCGGCGCTGAGTTCAGCTGCAGTCGGGTTGTTCATGTGTGCGTTGCCGGTGCCTCCCAGGGCAACACCGCGACAGCGTCGGAGTCACGACGGTCAGCCGACCGGTTGGTGCCGGCGAGTGGGATGGCGATGTCGACGACCTCGGACTCGATGGTCAACGACACTTTGCGGGCGTGGGCGCGCCCGGTGGGGGCGTCGTACGCGATCAATACATAGCGACCGGTCGGAGGCAGCTGGAAGGAGTAGCGGCCGCGGTCGTCGCAGTGGGTGGAGTCGATATGTTTTCCCATCGCCTCGCTGAGCGCAACCAGTGCGCCGGGGGCGAGTCGGCCGTCGCAGGTGACGGTGCCGGAGACGGTGAGTTCGTCGTCGAGGGTGATGTCCTGGACGATCTCGCCGCCGGCGAAGTCGATCACGGTGGCGGACGGTGCCCAGCCGAGGGTGTTCGCGACCACCACGTAGGTGCCCGGGCCGGGCAGCACCACCGCATAGCGGCCGTCGTTGTCGGCCCGGCTCCAGTCCAGCTGTTCGCCGTGCATGTCGAGCACTGATACCAGCATCATCCCGCGGGCGTTGTTGTCGGAGCGGGCCAGCCGGATCTGGCCCCGCACGACCGCTTCGTGTTTCTCCTGGCCTTGGGCGCGGGCGAGTTCCAGTTCGCGGTGGGTGCGGCGGTCTCTGGGGATCAGGGCCGCCACCGCGGCACAGGTCGCTGCTGCCAGGGCGCCGAGGCCGAGTACGAGCTGGAATGCCGTGTCGGTGGCGTAGAAGTTACCGGCGATCTCGACCTGGTGGGTCGCCATGATGACCGCGACCAGGGTGCTGGCCAACGAGGTGCCGACCGAGCGCACCAGTGAGTTCAGGCCGTTGGCCGATGCGGTCTTGGTGATCGGTACCGAGGACATGATCAGTGTCGGCATCGCGGCGAAGGCCAGCGCGGTGCCGATTCCGACCAGGGTCGAGCCGATCACGACCGCGGTCACGGACTCGGCGTAGACGAGGCGGCCGGCGTAGGCCAGTGCCATGAGTGCCGCGCCGGACAGGAGCACCAGGCGGCCGCCCCATCGGCCCAGCAACCACCCGGACAGCGGTGACATGGCCACCATCGCCAACCCCGAGGGCACCATCGCCAGACCGGCAGCGCTGACGCCCAGGTCGAACCCGGTGCCGCTGACACTGGGCTGCTGGAGAACCTGGACGGTGACCAGCATGTTCACGAACATCGCTGTCCCGGCGAAGATGGAGGCGAGGTTGGTCATCAGCACCGGTCGTTGCGCACTGGTGCGCAGGTCGACCAGGGGCTCGTTGACGCGCAGCTCCAGCGGCGTCCAGATTGCGAACAGCAGCACCGAGGAGGCAAACAGGCCGAGGGTCAGCGGCTGGCCCCATCCCCAGGTGTTGCCCTTGGAGATCGGCAGCAGCAGGCATACCAGTGCCGCCGAGAGCACCAGCGCCCCGACTGCGTCGAAGCGGCCCGGTGTGCGCACCGGTGACTCCTCGACCACCACGAGCAACGCCACGACCAGCACCGTTCCGATGACGGCGCTGAACCAGAAGATCGAGTGCCAACCCAGCCAGTCGGTCAACACGCCCGCCAGGGGGAGCCCGAGCGCCGAACCGATGCCCATCGTCGCGCTCATCAACGCTACCGCACTGCCGATGCGCTCTGGTGGGAGCTTGTCGCGCAGCAGGCTGATCCCCACTGCGATCAGCGAGGCACCGAAGCCCTGCAGCGCTCTCCCGGCGATCATCGTCAGGAAGGAGACCTCCATGGCGCAGATCACCGAGCCGACGATCATCGCCCCCAATGCGACCGACAACATCCGTCGCTTGCCGTACATGTCGGCCATCCGGGCCACGACCGGGGTACTCACGGCGGCGGTGAGCAGGGTGGCGGTGACCAGCCACGAGGAGTTCGAGGTGGAGATGTCCAGTAGCCCGGGGAACTCCGGCAGCAGCGGAATGACCAGGGTGAACTGCAACGCTGAGACCATGCCGCACAGTGACAGCACCACAATCGTCATCCAGGTTGGCACATGGCGAGACATCGGACTCCTTCGAATCGGGGCAAGGTCGATCGTTGGCACCCAGTTTTGCTCACCGGGGAGGGTGTGGGTGGTCTGGCACGCTCGGTGTCGCCGGGTTTCTCGCCGCATTTCGCAACCAGCGACAGTTCGACCGGCCATACCGACCACTGCGCCAAGGCGCGGCGACACCACAGGTCCCCGGCGGTATGTGCACTGGCGATTTTCGGCGTGGTTGGTGCGGTGCTCGGAGCTACCGGCGTCCTCAGCCGTCTCGAGTGGGCATCTGGTGGTCGGGAGACCGGCCCCAAGTCGACGCGTGGCGAGCGGCCGGCTTCACCCTCAGTGAGCTTCAGTTGGGGGAGACGGTCACCTTCTCTCGCGCCGTCACGGATAAGAACGCGCGACTTGTGGTCGAGGTGCCCAGCAGAGCGGAACTGAAGACGGTGACCGAACGCTCGGAGCAAGCCGCTGATGTCGATCTGGTGCTGATCACCTGTGAAGTCGAAGCCGGACGTGCCGGCGGCGGCGAAGGATCTGTACATCTCGCCGTGGTTCACCGCTATCGTCTGCGTGTTCACCAGGGGCTGTGCCTGGCGGCACCTGCCGCCGTCATTCGGGGGCAGTGCTCCGATCGCGCATAGTCGGTTCACGCCCTGGGTCAAGGATGGGGTGTTCGACGAGCTGCACCGTCGGTCCTCGATCGGCTCGGTGCCGGCGGGGACCTGGACTGGTCCGCCGCGTTCCACGCATCGCCCGCCGCGGCGTTGCCGACTGACCATCCGCTACGAGCACCACGGCGAGAACTTCGCTGCCTTCCTCCGACTCGCCGCGGCGTCGACCTGCTTCGAGAAACTCGCCGAATGAGACATTCTCTGAAACAGGAAAGGTACTAACGGAACTCTGCCGATGTCAGAGTGTTGAGGAAGGGCCGACATCAAGTCCTGCCACTTCTACGTGACCCATATGGAAGCCCCTCATTCGGGGTATCGATCAGTCGGCGGCGCGCTTACGCGGCCGACCACGCCGCGCCGTCTTCTTGACCGGGGCTCTCCGTCGCGGCTCGGTTTGCTGAGGCTCGTCCTCGTCCTCGCCCTCATCCTCATCCTCATCCGAGTCCTCATCCGAACCTTCGGTGGTGTCCGCTTCCTCGTCCTCCTCCTCGTCCGCATCGGCTTGTGAACTGTCGGATGGGGCGTCGCGCCAACTGAATTCGACTTCAATTTCGACCTGGTCGCCGTCCACCTCGATCTCGAGTTCCCATTCGAGTCGGTCGGCGACGACGAGCGAAATGGTGTCACCGCCCGAGTCCAGTTCCACTTCGGATCCCGTCGCCAAGGCGCGGCCGAGTGCGATCAACCGCTCGGACGCCTGCTTGCGGGAAAGTTCGGCCTTCTGCTTGATCTCCAGCTTCGGCACGGCAACTCCTGACCTCGGTGAAGTATGCATCCACGGTATCTGCCGCGAGGTAGGCAGGAGTCGTGAACGAGGAGTCGTGACGATTTCGAGGTTCGTCGTCCTGGCAAGTTACGTGCGCGCGACCGATCGCGGCGAGAAGTACCTCCGGGCGGGATTGACTTGCGGTGTCGCAGGCCTGCCGATGATGTCGGCCCGGTGCCTTGCCGGTGCCGGTTCGCGTGGCGATGGTTCTGTTCGTTTTGTGACGGTCGACGGTGCGGTCGGTGGTTCTTCTGTCAGGAGTTGTCATGGCCCGTTCCGTTCGAGATGACGAAGGCCGTTCGCCGGCCGATGAGGTGACGCTGCGCGACCTCGAGATGGTGGTGCAGGCACTGACCGGCCGATGTGCGGACGCAGATGCCGTCGAGTTCAGGAGCAGGCGAGGAGCCGCAGAGCCGGCCGGGCGATCCGACGTGCCGGATGGGAGGCGTCGTCGCCGCACACAGCGGTGATTCCACTCTTGGCCCGGCGGGTTACGACCAGGGGCCGCGCGAAACAGTCATGAGTGCTTGCTCCGAGAGCAGCGGCATGTGACGCTGACCACATAGTGGAGTCACGTGCACTTCTCGGCGGTCTCTCTCCGCTCGTTCCTCAACGGGCAGGCAAACCGGTCCAGGAAGGGGTCGCGTGAACCGCGTCGTGCGAATCGGCAACTGCTCCGGTTTCTACGGCGACCGTCTGTCGGCGATGCGCGAGATGCTCGAAGGCGGCGAACTCGACTATGTGACCGGCGACTACCTCGCCGAACTGACGATGCTCATCCTCGGTCGCGACCGTCTGAAGAATCCCGATCTCGGCTACGCCAAGACGTTCCTGCGGCAGGCCGAGGACTGCATGGGTCTTGCCCTCGACAAGGGGGTGCGGATCGTCGCGAACGCCGGTGGTCTCAATCCTTCGGGTCTGGCCGCGGCGCTGCGCACGGTTGCGGATCGGCTCGGTCTGTCCCCGCGCATCGCCCACGTCGAAGGCGACGATCTCCTCGCTCGCATCGACGAGTTCGGTTTCGACGCCGACCCGCGCCCGCTGACCGCCAACGCGTATCTCGGTGCATGGGGCATCGCGCGGTGCCTCGACGCCGGCGCCGACATCGTCGTGACCGGACGCGTCACCGACGCATCGGTGATCGTCGGTCCCGCCGCCGCCCACTTCGGTTGGGCTCCCGATGACTTCGATGCACTCGCGGGTGCTGTTGTCGCCGGGCACGTCATCGAATGCGGTACCCAGGCGACCGGCGGAAACTATGCGTTCTTCACCGAACTCGACGACCTCGTCCGCCCCGGATTCCCCATTGCCGAGATCGAGGCCGATGGCGCGGCGACGATCACGAAGCACCCGGGCACCGGAGGAGCCGTCACCGTCGGCACGGTCACCGCACAACTGCTGTACGAGGTGACGGGCGGGCGCTACGCGAACCCCGACGTCACCGCGCGCATCGACACCGCCATGCTGAGCCGGGAAGCACCCGATCGTGTCCGCATCACCGGCGTGAAGGGCGAGCCGCCCCTACCGACCCTGAAGGTGTGCCTCAACGCGCTCGCCGGGTTCTACAACGAGGTCGTCTTCGTCCTCACCGGACTCGACATCGACGCGAAGGCCCAGTTGGTGCGATCTCAGATGGAATCGGACTTGCCGAGACGGCCTGCCGAACTCGAATGGACTCTCGCCCGCACCGACCATGCCGATGCCGACACGGAGGAAACCGCGAGCGCTCTGCTGCGCTGCACTGCGCGCGATCCCGACCCCGACGTCGTCGGACGTGCATTCACCTCCACGGCCGTCGAGTTCGCCCTTGCAAGCTATCCCGGGTTCTTCGTCACCGCTCCGCCCGGCCCGGGCGCCGCCTACGGTGTCTACACGGCCGAGTACGTCGAGGCGACCCGCGTGCCGCACATTGCAGTGTTGCCCGACGGCACCCGCGTCGACATCCCGGCCGCGGCGACCACCCGGGCCCTCGAACCGTTGCCGGACCCGAATGTGCCCGCGCCGCTGTCGCCCGGACAGACTCGTCGCGTTCTGCTCGGCACGATCGCCGGTGCCCGAAGCGGCGACAAGGGCGGTGACGCCAATATCGGGGTGTGGGTCCGATCCGACGACGAATGGCAGTGGCTTGCAAACACTCTCACCGTCGACACACTGAAGGAACTGCTCCCCGAAATCGAACCTTTGTCCGTCACGCGTCATCTGCTTCCGAATCTGCGGGCGGTGAACTTCGTGATCGAGGGAATTCTCGGTCGTGGCGTCGCCTCCCGTGCCCGCTTCGACCCGCAGGCCAAGGGCCTCGGTGAATGGTTGCGCGCCCGATACATCGACATCCCCACCGTCCTGTTGGAGAAGCATTCGTGAGCACCTTGATCTCGACCCTCGATCCCGGCTCCACCGAATACGCCGCGGCCGCCGAGACGATGCGTGCTCGGCTGGCCGAACTCGACATCGAACACGGCAAGGCCCTTGCCGGCGGGGGAGAGAAGTACGTCCGGCGCCACCACGACCGGGGCAAGCTGCTTGCGCGGGAGAGGATCGAACTGCTCCTCGACCCCGACTCGCCGTTCCTCGAACTGTCACCGCTCGCGGCCTGGGGCACCGAGTTTCCCGTCGGCGGCAGCGTCGTCACAGGCATCGGCGTGGTCGAAGGCATCGAATGTGTCATCGTGGCCACCGACCCCACCGTGCGCGGGGGAACCAGCAATCCGTGGACGCTCCGCAAGACGTTGCGTGCCGACGACATCGCCCTGCAGAACCGGATGCCGCTGATCTCCCTCGTCGAATCCGGCGGCGCGGATCTGCCCACGCAGAAGGAAGTGTTCATCCCCGGTGGCCGGCTCTTCCGCGATCTGACCCGGTTGTCGGCGGCAGGCATATCCACCATCGCGGTGGTGTTCGGCAATTCGACCGCCGGCGGCGCATACATCCCCGGTATGTCCGACCACGTGGTGATGATCGAGAAGCGGTCGAAGGTGTTCCTCGCCGGTCCGCCGCTGGTGAAGATGGCCACCGGAGAAGAATCGGACGACGAGTCACTCGGCGGCGCCGAGATGCACGCCCGTATCTCGGGTCTGGCCGACCACTTCGCGGTCGACGAACAGGACGCGGTGCGTATCGGTCGCAGCATCGTGCGACGCCTCAACCACCGCAAGGCCGGCCCGGCGCCCCAGGCGGACGTACGCGAACCCCGGTACGACGCCGAGGAGCTGCTCGGAATCGTCCCCGAGGATCTTCGGCAGCCCTTCGATCCGCGGGAGGTCATCGCTCGCGTCGTCGACGATTCCGACTTCGACGAGTTCAAACCGCTCTACGGGTCATCGCTCGTGACCGGGTGGGCACAGGTGCACGGCTATCCGATCGGGATCCTCGCCAACGCGCGCGGCGTGCTGTTCAACGAGGAATCCCAGAAGGCAGCCCAGTTCATCCAACTCGCCAACCGTGCCGATACGCCGCTGTTGTTCCTGCACAACACCACCGGATACATGGTGGGCCGAGAATACGAGGAGCGCGGCATGATCAAGCACGGGGCGATGATGATCAACGCGGTCGCCAACTCGACGGTGCCGCACATCTCCATCCTGATCGGCGCATCCTACGGTGCCGGTCACTACGGCATGTGCGGACGGGCTTTCGATCCGCGGTTCCTGTTCGCGTGGCCCAGCGCCAAATCTGCGGTCATGGGCGGTGCCCAATTGGCCGGGGTCATCTCCCTCGTGGGCCGTGCAGCTGCGCAGGCGCGCGGCCAGGCTTTCGACGAAGCCGCCGACGAGGCGATGCGAGCGGCCGTCGAGAACCAGATCGAAGCCGAATCGCTGCCGATGTTCCTGTCCGGTCGTCTCTACGACGACGGCATCATCGACCCCCGCGATACCCGCACCGTGCTGGGACTGTGCTTGTCGGCCGTTGCCACCGCCCCGATCAGTGGTGCCGAATCCTTCGGCGTCTTCCGGATGTGAGGTTCCCGTGACCGAATCGACCATCACCACGGTGCTCGTGGCGAATCGCGGCGAGATCGCCCGCCGCGTGTTCGCGTCGTGCCGTCGGGCCGGACTCGGGGCGATCGCCGTGTTCTCCGATGCCGACGCGAACAGTCCGCACGTCGGCGACGCCGATGCCGCCGTGCGACTTCCGGGAGTCACTCCCGCCGAGACCTACCTCGACGGGAAGAAGATCGTCGCCGCTGCGTTGGCGACGGGTGCCGACGCAGTTCATCCGGGTTACGGATTCCTTTCCGAGAACGCACGATTCGCGCGCGCAGTGCTCGAGGCGGGATTGATTTGGATCGGACCGCTTCCCGAGTCGATCGAACGGATGGGCTCGAAGGTCGAAGCCAAGAAGATCATGACCGACGCCGGTGTCCCTGTTCTCGCCGAACTCGACCCCGCCGACATCACCGACGCCGACCTCCCGGTGCTCGTCAAGGCATCCGCAGGTGGTGGAGGGCGCGGAATGCGGGTGGTGCGGACATTGGCCGACCTGCAGAGGCAACTCGACGCGGCCCGCCGGGAAGCCAGGGCGGCGTTCGGCGACCCGACGGTGTTCTGCGAGCGGTATCTCGAGAACGGGCGGCACATCGAGGTCCAGATCCTCGCGGACCGCTATGGCACGGTGTGGGCGGTGGGCGAACGCGAATGCTCGATCCAACGTCGCCACCAGAAGGTGATCGAGGAGGCACCCTCGCCACTCGTCGACAGGATCGAGGGGATGCGTCCACGCCTGTTCGACGCCGCGCGGCGCGCCGCTCAGGCCATCGGGTACGAGGGCGCCGGCACCGTCGAGTTCCTCGCGGACCGCTCGGGCAAGTTCCACTTCCTGGAGATGAACACGCGGCTGCAGGTCGAGCACCCCGTCACCGAATGCACGACCGGGCTCGACCTCGTCGACCTCCAGTTCCGAATCGCCGACGGCAACCCTCTCGACCCCGAACCACCACCCGTGCACGGTCACTCCGTCGAGGCCAGGCTCTACGCCGAGGACCCGGCCCGGGATTGGCAACCGCAGTCCGGCACCGTGCACCGTTTCGCGCTGCCGCAAGAGGCACGTGAATTCGACGTGCTCCGGCACACCGGTGTGCGCGTCGATTCCGGTGTCATCGCGGGATCGGAGGTCGGGGTCCACTACGACGCCATGCTTGCCAAGGTCATCTCGTACGCGCCGACCCGCGACCGCGCTGTGCGTCTGCTGGCGTCGACGTTGACGCGCACCGAGATCCACGGCATCGTCACCAACCGCGATCTCCTCGTCGCGGTGCTCAGGCATCCCGCTTTCGGTGCAGGGGAGACCGACACCGCCTTCTTCGACACCCACGGATTCGCGGAACTGTCGGCCCCGCTCGCCTCCGCGCACGCGGAAGCGGTGTCTGCGATCGCCGCTGCTCTGGCGGAGTCGGCTGCCAACCGCGCCGCTGCCACGGTGAATGCGAGACTGCCCTCGGGATGGCGGAATCTGCCCTCGCAGCCGCAGGTCAAACGATTCTCCGGCGTGCACGGCGACCATGAGGTGCGCTACCGGATCGCGCGCGACGGTGTCCACGTCGACGGCGGTGACGACCTCGGCGTCGTCGGCTTCACACCGGATCGGGTGGTTCTGGACATCGACGGTGTCCGCCGGCATTTCGCGGTGGCGCGGTACGGCGACGCGGTGTACGTCGACTCGTCGCTCGGACCGGTGCGCCTGACCGCGGCGCCGCGCTTCGTCGACCCCACCGCCCGGATCGCTGCCGGATCACTACTCGCGCCCATGCCGGGATCGGTGATCAGGCTCGGCGCTGCCGTCGGCGATGTGGTGGACGCGGGCCAACCTCTCGTATGGCTCGAAGCGATGAAGATGGAGCACACCGTCACCGCACCCACCGGCGGCACCGTCACGACGCTCGCCGTCGAGGTCGGCGATCAGGTCGCCGTCGGTGCCGTCCTCGCTGTCGTCATGCCCCACGGCGAGTCCGCACCGGTCGAGAGCCGCGACGGTAAAGGGGGACACCACATCGAGGAGTTGTCATGACCGAACCCGATCCGGTGGTGGTGCGCTACATCGTCGACCACGGCACTGCGACACTGACCCTCGACTCACCGCACAACCGCAACGCTCTATCGGTACCGCTGCTGACCCAACTGAGACGCGGACTCGTCGACGCGGCCGCCGATCCCGACGTCCGCGCGATCGTCCTCACCCATACCGGTGGAATATTCTGTGCTGGAGCGGATCTGAGCGGATCTTCCGGATCCGCGCAGGAGACGGCTGCCGCACGCACCCGCGACATGACGGCCTTGCTCCGGCAGATCCTGGAGCTCCCCAAGCCGGTCCTGGCCCGCATCGACGGGCACGTCCGCGCCGGCGGTATGGGTCTGATCGGGGCCTGCGACATCGTCGTCGCCGGGCCGGCGTCGACCTTCGCACTTACCGAGGCACGGCTCGGTCTGGCCGCCTCGATCATTTCTTTGACGGTGCTCCCGCGATTGTCGCCGCGCGCGGCGGCACGGTACTTCCTGACCGGCGAACGGTTCGGTCCCGAGGAGGCGTGCTCCGAGGGTCTCGTCACCCTGTCGGTGGCCGATACCGACGCTGTCCTAGTGGAGTTGCTCGCGGAGATCCGTGCATGCTCACCCCAGGGTCTGGCCGAGTCGAAACGTCTCGTCACGCAGCGGATCCTCGAGGACTTCGATCGTTACGGAGACGACCTGGCAGCACGTTCGGCACGGATGTTCGGTTCCGAGGAAGCCGCGGAGGGGATGACGGCGTTCCTGCAGAAGCGGCGCCCGTGGTGGGACATTCGGTGAGAGCGTGTCACCCGAGAGCGTATGCGCATCTCCAGTCATCCGGCCGAGCACAGGCCCCCGTCCGGACAGAACATCGACCATGCGGCGTTGTAACCGCTGGTCACTGTCCTTTGGCACGAGCTACCGGGTGTGAACGGCCCACCGCAGTCGAGTCCGTTGAGATAGTTGCCCGCATCGGGCGCGGCCGTGACCGTGACGACCGTCCCTACTGGAAAATTCGCGTGACACGAGCCGGACAACACCTGATCCGGGCCGCTCTTGTGCTCGTAGGGAAAGCCCGGAGGAGAAACCAGACGGCAATTGGTCCCCCCGGGATTGCTGGTCACAGTGCCGCTTCCCCAACCGTCGATCCAGACGTACAACGTGCCTGTCGTCTGTGCGACGGCGGATGATGCGGCCGGTACGAGCGTCATTGCGCCACCCAGGAGCGCGGCGGCGACGAGCCGCGTGCCCCGGCGTCCGAAGTCGATGTTCATGATGCTCTGCTCCGAATCCGCCCAACCGGACGATTGCCTGTTCGACAGATTCAGCAGAACACCTGTCGCAGAAAAAGACCTCATCCGAACAGATGAGATCGGACGGATAATCAGGAAGTCAGACAGGACAGCCGGGTGCGCTGCGCGGTACCCGCTACGGAAATGCCGAACGATGGTCACCGTCGACGAGTTCTCGGAGGTCGTTTCGGCTGTCTATGCCGCAGCGGTGACCCCAGAGCGGTGGGACAAAGCGCTCGTCGCGCTCGTAAACGTCTTCGGTGGAACGGGTGGAGGTATCGGTCTGGCATGGCCGAGCCCGAACAGAGCCGAGATGGTGTGCAATGTCGGTGTCGAACCCTCTGCCAGAAGAACCTACAACCAGTACTACGGCAGGCTCGATCACGTGGTGGCGGCCATCCGAGGAGGTCCGGTCGGAGTGGTCCGGACAGGCACGGAGTTGATACTCCCGCATACGGACTCGGAATTCCATGTCGACTGGATCCGCCCCAACGACCTGGAGGACGGGCTGTTCGTGCGGCTCACCGATGGTGCGATCTGCCACTGGCTCGGAATTGCGGCACCCCGACGTGGGCAACCGTTCGGTGATGCCGAGCGGAGTGCGACGCCGGGTTCTGCACCTCAACTCCGCGGCCGAACGTCTCCTCGCGACAGGCGATGGGCTCTCTATCGGTGCGTCGGGATCGATCAGTGCCATAGTTCCGTCTGTCGACCGTCGACTCCAGGGCCTCGCGGCCTGCGCTCTCGGAGACGGTCCCTCCGAGGCGCCCTCCGGTGGTTCCTTCGTGTGTCCAAGACCTTCGGGTCGGCGTGCCTACGTCGTTCACGTGGTGCCACTCCCTGCGGACATGGGACGGTGGGACACGACATGCCGCCGAGCTCTCGTCCTGATTATCGATCCGGCCCACGTACGGAAACTCGACAGCACCGTTCTACGGCAGCTCTACGGACTGACCAGGACCGAAGCGGACGTCGCAGTTCGTGTCCTCCGATGTGATGGTCTCCGGCCCGTCGCCGATGAACTCGAGGTCACGCTGCCGACCGTCCGAAGCCATCTCCAGCACGTCTTCGACAAGACGGACACGCATCGCCGAGCCGAACTCGTCCATCTCCTGTTGCAGAGCGGAATCGACCTCGATGTTCCGTGAAACTAGGGTGCGAGTCGGTAGTCGAGGCACGATGGGAGACGGTGTGGATCAGGTGACTTTCGCCGACGTGCAGGAAGCGGACGACCGAATCGATAATAGTGTCCGTCGAGCGACGGTCGCGCGTATCGGCATGGACACGAAGGTCGAAGGTGCCTCCTACGATCTGTATTTCGCACTGGAGTTCATGCAGCACACCGGATCGTTCAAAGCGCGCGGCGCGCAGAACTTCATCCGGGCGCACCGTGAACAGGGATCCCTGCCCGACGCCGGCGTCACGATCGCGTCCGGCGGCAATGCGGGACTGGCGTGTGCATGGGCAGCGCAGGAACACCGAGTTCCCGCTACCGTTTTCCTCCCCGAGACAGCCCCGCAGATCAAGGTGGATCGGTTGCGCAGTTACGGGGCTGATGTGCGACTCGTCGGAGTGGAGTACGCCGAGGCACAATTCGCCTGTAGCGAGTTCGCGGCAGGCAGCGGAGCTCTGGTTTCCCATGCCTACGACCACCCGCTGATCGCGGCCGGTGCCGGAACGGTGATGACGGACGTCCTTTCCCAAGTCCCCGATCTGGACACAGTGGTGGTCGCGGTCGGTGGTGGGGGTCTGTTCTCCGGGGTCGCCGCCGTCGCACACCACTACGGCGTGCAGACCGTTGCTGTCGAACCGGAGAACTGCCGAGCGCTCAACGTCGCACTCGAGACGGGGAGTCCTGTCGATGTCCCCGTCGATTCGATCGCGGCGGACTCGCTGGGTGCCCGCCGTGTGTCCGCTATGGCCCTCGCGACCGCTCAGCACGCCCTGGTGCGGTCGATCCTCGTGTCCGATCAGGCGATCGTGCAGGCACGGCAATCACTGTGGGACGAGTACCGCTTGGCGGTCGAGCATGCAGCCGCGGGCGCACTGGCCGGCGCCCGCGGTGCAGGAGACTATCTCCCAGCGCCCGGTGAGAAGGTCTGCGTCATTCTGTGCGGAGCGAATACCGATCCTGCCGACCTCGTACCGGCAAGATGAGTGGTGTTCGGAGAACCGGCACCGTCACGGCTGCAGGCCCGATCGGATCGCGAACACGACCAGCTGTGCCCGGTCGCGAGCGCCGAGTTTGAGCATCGCGCGCGACACGTGCGTGCGTACGGTGTCGGGGCTGACGACCAACTCATCGGCGATCTCCTTGTTCGAGCGCCCCGTCGCGACCCACGCGACGACCTCACGTTCCCGCGCCGTGAGTTCCCCGATCCGGGGGTGCGGTTGCGCGGTGTCCTGCGTGTGGGCGAAGTGCTCGATCACGCGCCGGGTGACCGACGGTGCGAGCAGCGATCCGCCGTCGGCGACGACGCGCACGGCATCGAGCAGGGCCGTCGGCTCCGCGTCCTTGAGCAGGAATCCGCTTGCACCGGCGTGCAATGCATCGAAGACGTATTCGTCCAATTCGAAGGTCGTGAGCATCACGACGCGGACATCCCGTAGAGCAGGGTCGGCGGTGATCCGGCGCAGCACCTCGAGACCGTCCGGTGCGGGCATCCGGATGTCGCACAGTACGACGTCGGGGCGCGTGTGCGCCACAACTGCGAGTGCCTCGATTCCGCCGGCCGCCTCACCGACGACCTCGATATCCGGTTCGGAGGCGAACAGCGTCCGCAGTCCTACCCGGACGAGTGCCTGATCGTCGACGAGCACCACCCGCACGGTCACAGCGAGTCCTCCACACGCTCGGACGCACCGACGGGGAGCACCGCCCGCACGACGAATCCGCGTTCGGGTCCGGGCTCGGCGACGAGCGTTCCGCCGAGGGCTGCCGCGCGATCCTCCATCGCACGGAGTCCGAGTCCGCCGGTGGATGCGTCCGTCGCGCGGCCGTGCCCATCGTCGGCGACCCGCACGATCACCGTCTGCCCTTCACACGCGATTTCGACGATCACCGTATTGGCCTGCGCATGCCGCAGAACGTTGGTCATCGCCTCCGCGACGATCGAATATGCGACGTGATCGACGTCGGCGGGCAGTTGACGCGCCGGCACCTTCACGTCGACGTCGAGTCCGGCGGCCCGGATCCGATCGACGAGGACCGGCAGGTCAGCGAGACCGCGTTGCGGGCGGCAGGCGGCGGTGTCGCCGGTGAGGGTCGTGAGTTCGGCGCGCAGTTCACCGAGCGCATCGCGACTCGTGTCGCGGATCGCGACCAGTGCGTCCCGCACCGCCCCGGGATCGCGCTCGAGCACGTGCAGTGCGACGCCGGCCTGCATCGCGATCACTGCAAGTCCGTGCCCGACGCCGTCGTGCAGGTCGCGGGCGATCCGTAGTTGTTCCTCGGTCGCGGCGCGGCGGACGCGCTCGGCGTTCGCGTCCCGCCGTGCCGACCGCCAGAAACCCACCGCAGCGGCGGCGACGGCGAGGGCCGCAGTGCCGAGCGTCTGCCACATCGCGACCCACGCGGGATATCCGGCGACGACGACCCGTGCCGTCATCCCGGCGACCAGCGTGACGCCCACAATGAAGCCCGGGACAGTGAGCTCGCGGACCGGCCTCACACTTGCCGCACCGAACGCCGCCAGTGCGGGTAGGAGGAAGATCGGCCCGTCGGCGCCGCCCGTCGCGAAGTACACGCCCACGAGTGCAGGAGCTGCGATCAGGGCTGTTCGGGGCCATCTTGTAGCGGTCAGCGCGACCCCGACGCATGCCGCTGCGAGTACCCCTGCACCGATCATGGCGGGCAGCGGTCGCATGCTGTTCGCCCCGAGCGTCGCTACGGTGATCAGGGCAGCGAGAGTGACCGCGAACCCGACGCGCAGCATCACCGGGTCGGCGACCGCACGGCTGTGATCGATTCCCACATCTTCCGACGCTAGCCGCGCCGGTCGATCGACGCGGTGCGCATTCTGTACGCAATTCTGCGTAGCTCGATCACGCCCATCGGCGGACGACGCTGACGCCTTCCCGGACCACGATTGGAGCATGACCGAAGACACCCGCATCACCACCACCGACCCACCCGGGCGGAGGCACTCCACCGGGACCGATATCGTCGTGGAGACCTCGGCCCTGACCAAACGCTACGGCGATCGCGCCGCCGTCGATGCCGTCGACATGACCGTCCGACGCGGCGAGATCTACGGATTCCTCGGCCCCAACGGTGCGGGGAAGACCACGACGCTCCGCATGATCCTCGGCCTGATCCGCCCGACCTCCGGAACCGTCCGCGTCCTCGGCAGGCCGGCCGGATCCCGCGAAGCATCAGCGTCCACGGGCGCACTCATCGAAGGACCCGGTTTCTTCCCGTACCTGTCGGGACGCGCGAACCTCCGCACCCTCGCACGCCACCGCGGGCTGAGCGACCGATCCGTCGAGAAGGTGCTGGCTCGGGTCGGCCTCGTCGACCGTGGCGGTGACGCGTACAAGTCGTACTCGCTGGGGATGAAGCAGCGTCTTGGAGTTGCCGCGGCCCTGCTCGGTGACCCGGAGCTGATCGTGCTCGACGAACCAACCAACGGACTCGACCCGAGCGGCATGGCCGACATGCGTGCCCTCATCGTCGAACTCGCGCGGTCCGGGCACACGGTGATTCTGTCGAGCCACCTGCTCGGCGAGGTCCAGGAGATCTGCGACCGCGTCGGTGTGATCGCGAACGGGCGCCTGGTACGCGAATCGACCGTCTCCACCCTGCTCGGCGACGCGGTGCTGAAGGTTCGCGGCACGCCCGTGCATCGGGTGGTCTCGCTTGCGTCGGATCTCGCCGGCGAGAACGGGTTCGAGATCGACGGGGACTCGGTGCTGCTGGATCTGCCGCCCGATCGCGCCCCCGAGGTCGTCCGCACGCTCGTCGCCGACGGGGTGGATGTGTCGTCTATCGGCCCGGCGGAACGCACCCTCGAGGACGTGTTCTTCGAAATGACCACTGGTTCCACACCCACGAAGGGGGCGTGACATGTCCGCCTCGACACTCCGTTCGCACTCCGATTCAGCCTCACTTGCCGTACGGCACAACACCGTTGGTCGGAGCCTGCGTGCCGAGCTGTACCGGTTGCGTTCGTGGCCGGCGATGTGGGCGACCGCCGGCACGTGGTTCCTGCTCGCGATGGTTTTCGGCTACGTGTTCCCGTACGTCTCCTACACGACCGGAACTGCCGGGTTCTCCACGGAAGGAGAGCCGACCGAAGCGTTGCTGCAGAGCGTCCTGCCCGAGTCGATCCCCGACGTGCTGGTCCAGGGCACACCGTTGTTCGGTGGCGCGCTCGTGCTCGTCCTGGGTGCTCTCATCGCCGGGAACGGGTACAGCTGGGGGACGTGGAAAACCGTGTTAACCCATGGCCGTCTGCGCCCTACGATCGGCGCCCTGCTCGCTACTGCGGTGATCGTTGCCGCGATGGTGGTCGTCACCGCTGTGCTGTGCACGATCGTGTCCGTCTCGCTCGCCGCGATCGAATCACAACCGCTCACGATGCCGACGGCTGGCGCACTTCTTCGCTCCGCAGGTACGGCGTACCTCGTGTTCATGATGTGGGGAACGATCGGCTTCGCGCTCGGCACCTACGCCCGCAGTGCGGCGCTGTCGGTCGGCCTGGGTCTGGTGTGGACGCTCGTCGTCGAGAATCTGCTGCGAGGAGTCGGCTCCGCGTTGCAGCTCGTCCAGGACGTGACGGCCTTCCTGCCAGGAACCGCAGCCGGATCGCTCGTCGGCGCGGTGACCGGGGGAGGGGAGGGCACACCCGGGGTGGTGGATGTGATCTCGGGACCGAGGGCGCTCATCACCGTGACGGCCTACATCCTCGTCGCGGTGGTGACTACGGGGATTCTGGTGCGGAGCCGGGATGTGAACTGAGTCCGGTGCTTGTGTTCAGGGACGAAGTTCGTCGACGCCCGGCCTCACGGGCGTCGGACCGGTTCCTCCGACCATCCGCGTCGCCGATTCCATGCTGGACCTGTAGGCGGTGCGGTCCGGGTGGGATAACCGGAACAGGGTCGGGGTACTCCATCGAGCATGACGACCAGCTCGAGGGGCCCCGGTGATTCGAACCCCGACTTCTCTCCGTCCGCGCGGCGTAGCGATACTCCGGTCCCCCCATCCGGCGTGACACCGGATCCGGACGCTTCCAGCAGGCTGCATCCCGACGTCGCCCGTGGGAAAGGCATCAGGGGCACCCGTACCGGGGCGTTGTGGACCGCTCTGATCGTCGGTATGTTGATCCTGCTGTTGCTGTTGGTGTTCATCCTGCAGAACCTGGACAGCGTCACCCTCGAATTGTTCGCGTGGGACTTCTCATTGCCGCTGGGGGTGGCATTGCTGTTCGCTGCGATCGCTGGAGCAGTGATCGTCGGACTCGCCGGCGGTCTGCGAATCTTGCAGCTCCGCCACGCTGCCAACCGGCAACGCGCACGTACCGTCCGGTAAGTCAGATCCCCGGCTGCAGTACACCCACGCCGGCCGCTCTTCCTTCGTAGAGTGAAAGACCTCGAGTGGGGAGAACGCCATGGCCGCCACAGGACCGATCGACACCTCTCCTGTGCGCGGCGGGGTGGCGGCCACGATCGGCGTCGAAGAAGAATTCGTCCTGGTCGATCCCCGTACCGGTCGTCCCCTCCTGCGCAGTCTCGACGTGATCGAGGCCGGGCGCGCACTCGGCATCGAGCTCGAGGTCGAGCTCTCCCCGTGTCAGGTCGAGACCGCCACTGCGGTATGTACACACCCGCAGGATCTACGCGAACAGCTGCGCCGCTCCCGCGCGACGGCCGCCGACGCCGCGGCGCGCGCAGGATGCCGGCTCGTCGCGGTCGGAACCCCGATCTTCGAACCTCCGAGCGGCTCGGTCACCGCCACGCCGCGCTACCGACGCATGGCCCAGCACTACGGTGGCGTCGCCGACGGCGTGATCTGCGGATGCCACGTGCATATCGGTGTCGACGATCGTGACCGTGCTGCCCAGATCATCAACTACTTGCGCCCGTGGCTTCCCACCTTGTTGGCGCTGACCGCCAACTCGCCGATCGCCGACGGTCGGGACACCGGATATGCCAGCTGGCGATATCTGCGATGGGGGCGCTGGCCGAGCGCGGGACTGCCCCCGCAGTGCACCTCGGTCGCGGACTACGACGCGGCGGTCGAATCGCTGCTCACCACCGGCACGATCCTGGACCCTCGAATGGTCTATTGGGATGTGCGGATCTCCGCGCGTCATCCGACCCTCGAGATTCGCATCGCGGACGTGCCCGCGACCGTCGAGGAGACCGTCACGCTGGCCACCTTGGTGTATGCATTGGTCGCCCAGGCGACGGCATCGATCGAACGCGGTGAGGCGGCGCCCTCGGTCGATCAGGAGCTGCTGCGCGCGGCGTGCTGGAGAGCGGCCCGGGACGGTTTGGCCGGGCACGGCATCGATCTCGGCTCTGCGCAGTTGGTTCCGGCCGTCGACCTGATCCGTCGACTGCTCGCTCAGGTCCGGCCGGACCTGGAGGAGCTCGACGCTTATCGCTCCGTGCACGACGCTCTGGCGGTAACCCTGGACCGAGGCAATGGGGCGATCAGACAACGTCGCATTCTCGAGAGCGGGGGTTCCTTCATCGAGGTGGTTGCCGACGCGACGCGGCGCACGGTGGAGAATTGACCCTCGGCCGTGGTCGCTGACGGTGCCCGGAACGCCCCTGTTGCTACACCGTGGCGCGAGCTCGAATCGGATCGCATACCCCCCGGGTGAGGGATGGTTCTCGCCCCGGCGGCGGCAACACACTGAAGTCATGACTGAGATCAGGAACTCGACTTGTTGTGCTGGGAACGAGGACATGCTTGCGTACCGTTTCTGCGCGGAATCGAACCTATCCTCGACGAGGCGTGGTCGATGTCTGCCGAGTCGGATCTGCGGATGCCTGTCGTGGAGGGGGATCGGTCTGTGCAGACGAGGCTGATGAACGCCTACCTGGGCTTGCTGTATCGGGCCGGCGTCGGTGACCCCCGAGTGGGAGCTGCGTTCGCGCGAGTCGTCCATCTTCTCGACCGCCCCGAGTCATTGATGCGCCCAACGATGTTCGCGCGTGTGGTGTGGGGGTCGAACACCGGTCCTGAACTGGGGCGATTACACGTCCTCCGGGTCTGGGCAGCCTCACTGCCGGCGCTGGGAAACGCACATCCTCGGAGCGGTTCTCATCCGGAGAAATACGTGATCGCCCTTGGTCACGGTGTTTCGCTGAAGTCCTCGGGGGTGAAGTCGCGCAGCTGCCCGTTGACTACGTATCCACGGTGTTCGAGGGTCTGGAGCGCCTCGATGTACTCCTCCCGGCTGGTGTCCGGGTGGGTGCGTAGTCCGTCGACGGTCGCCGGGTACCCCGGCCCGTGGCTCATGAGGTCGATCAGGGTCCAGAGTGCGACGGGATCTCCCATGAGGTCTTCACTCCACCGGTGTGGGATGTTGACGCCCTCGGAGGTGGTCATGGGAGGCAGGGTGTTGTCGGTCATGGCTTCGACAGTAGGGCGCAGGAGGCTTCGGGGACAGGGGTCGACCCGACTGGCCAGTACAACGAACCGTCCCACTCGGCGGACTGCCTTCGCGTCGATATGCGGGCCTATGACGGACGGGCCCTTGTGAACCAATGGGCTCAACTCACGCTGATACGCAGGGCATAAGCGCACCGCCCCACGATGCCGCAGGTATTGTCACGACGTGACTGATCGTCGAAAGATCCTCTACGTCGACCTCGACAACACGCTGGTTCACTTCAAGTCCGGAATCGCTCGGCTCGGCGCTGCCGATTTCCAGGAATACCAGGACCGCTTTGACGAGGCACCCGGGATCTTCGCGCTGATGGATCCCATCGACGGTGCGATCGAAGCATTCACACTGCTGGCCGAGCACTTCGATGCGTACATACTCTCGACTGCTCCGTGGAAGAACTTATCAGCGTGGTCGGACAAGCTGCTGTGGGTGCAGAAGCATTTCGGCATCGAGCCCACGTCCGTCGCCTACAAGCGATTGATCCTGTCGCACCACAAGAACCTCAATCACGGAGACTTTCTGGTCGACGACCGCGACCACAATGGCGCGAAGGACTTCACGGGTGAACTGGTCAAATTCGGCAGCGCCGAGTTTCCCGACTGGAATGCGGTAACCGCCCATCTTCTGGCTGCAGTCAGGAACTAGCACCATCTCGCAGGCTGCGGACTGGGTCGAAACGATCAGAAAACCTGCAACGCTCACTAAGCAAGTCTTCCTCGGCACCGTCATTTCTCACGGGTTTGCCGCGTGCAGCAGGGTCATGGCATCGGAACGCGCGAGCCGCGGATTCCCGCAGCTCGGAGTAAGTCCTGGGCTCTGCCCCGGTTGTGTGAAATGACAAGTAGAGCTGTCGGCGGTTCGAAGGTTTTGAGAAGGCCGGAGTTCGGTCGAAAAGTCACCAATATGGGAACTCAGTGACATCTGTCGAAATTCAAGATTTTCTGATGGTTGGGCTGGAGGTCGTATGGCCGACGAACGAGGCAGTTTCAGTGCTCCGATCCGAGTAGGTCGCAGCTGTTTTCCCGCATACCGCCACAATTGTTGTGACTGGCGACACGCGAAGCTCGCCGGTTCGTCTACAGCTCCGGGCGTCGACGAAGCCTTCCTATCGGGGGAGAGACGATCAGCTTCACGCACGCGCGGGCACGTTTCGCCTACCGGGCGTCGACCCGTGAGAGCTCTTTCATATGCTTGGCGGTACGCACGCCGTAATCGGCGTCGGTCGCGTACGGTTCCACCGATCCGGACACCGACCGGCGAGTGACGTGCGTCTCGTCTGGGCTGCACCCAACAGCCTGTGACGTGTCAGACGAGCCGGAAAGGCAGAGGAGCGCAGTGAGCACCCCGGAATTGGCACAGTGGAACTCGCAAGAGGCTATTGCGGAAGCAATGATCCCGATCATCGGCGGTCTGCACCGCCGGCATTCGGTCACGATCTTGCTTCACAGCCGCTCCCTCGTGAACAAGTCGGTGATCGGCATTCTGCGGACGCACCGTTTCGCGCGTCAGATCCGCGGCGACGAGCTGTCCGTCGAGGCGACGTTCCCGTTCCTCGAGGCATTGACCGACCTCGACTTGCAGCCGTCGAAGATCGACCTCGGCCTGCTGGTGACGGCTTATCAGGCCGAGGGTGCCGGACGGTCCATCCCGGAGTTCGTCGCTGAGACCCTCTCGGACCTGGTCGGTGGTGCTCAGACGAGCCCCGCGAAGCCGCAGGACGTGGTCCTGTACGGCTTCGGTCGGATCGGTCGCCTCGTCGCCCGTCTTCTCATCGAGAAGGCCGGCTCGGGTAACGGCCTGAACCTGCGCGCCGTGGTGGTGCGGAAGGGCAGCGGTGACGACCTCACCAAGCGTGCGTCTCTGCTGCGTCGCGACTCCGTCCACGGGCAGTTCAACGGCACGATCAAGGTCGACGCCGAGAACAACGCCCTGATCGCCAACGGCAACGTCATCAAGTTCATCTACAGCAACGATCCGGCGAGCGTCGACTACACCGAGTACGGCATCGACAACGCCATCCTGATCGACAACACCGGAATCTGGCGCGACCGTGACGGGCTGTCGAACCACCTTCGCCCCGGTATCGCCAAGGTGGTGCTCACCGCGCCGGGCAAGGGCGATCTTCCGAACATCGTGCACGGCGTCAACCACCGCGCCATCGACCCGGACGAGAAGATCGTGTCGTGCGCGTCCTGCACCACCAATGCCATCGTTCCGCCGCTGAAGACCATGGACGACAAGTTCGGTGTGGTGCGCGGCCACGTCGAGACGGTGCACTCGTTCACGAACGACCAGAACTTGCTGGACAACTACCACAAGGCCGACCGTCGCGGTCGTTCCGCGCCGTTCAACCTGGTGCTCACCGAGACCGGCGCGGCCTCGGCGGTCGCGAAGGCGCTTCCGGATCTGAAGGCGAAGATCACCGGCAACTCGATCCGCGTTCCTACGCCGGATGTGTCCGTCGCGATCCTTCACCTCCAGCTGACTCGTGAGACCACCAAGGAAGAGGTGCTCGAGCACCTGCACCAGGAGTCGCTCACCGGTGCGCTGCGCCGCAACCTCGACTACACCTCGGCCACCGACGCAGTGTCGAGCGACTTCATCGGTTCGCGCGCGGCGTGCATCATCGACGCCAATGCAGCGATCGTCGACGGCGATACCGCCATTCTTTACGTCTGGTACGACAACGAGTTCGGCTACTCGTGCCAGGTGGTGCGTACCGTCCAGTACCTGTCGGGTGTGGAATACCCCGTCTATCCCATCACGGAAGCCGGCCCCGTGGAGCATGTCGAGGAACCGGCCGCTGCACAGGCATAGCAGTCCTGCACGGATTGCAGTAACGACAGTTCTCCAGGGACTTGTCGACGAGGGAACCCATCCTTGCTCGAGGATGGGTTCCCTTTTGCGTTGGGCCGTTGGTGGCGTCGAGGAGGAGTAGCGGCCGTCGAAACTCGGGGGAGGTTGTGTGCGGTTCCGGTGAAGAACTCGCACAGAACCTCCCCTTATTTCGTCACTTTTTCGCCGTGCCGCTGCAACCAGACCTTCCCGGCCGGGATGTGGCCGATCGCATGGTGTTCGACGACGTTGACGGCGAGGCGACCCACCGGATACCACGGCGGACGCAGCGGGACCTTCAGTGCGAGGGCCCCGGACGGGCCGAGACGTGTTGTCGTGAGCGACAGTCCGCGTTCGCATCTGTACCTGCGACGCGACGCGTGGAAGCACGGATACCGGGTGTGGAGCGGGAGTTCTACCAGCGACCTGGCGCGCGTAGCTGTTCTCGTCGGCGGCGGGGGAGGACAAGCCATCATTCGGAGCCCTGCGCGCTCCCGTGAGTTCACCACGGTTCCGTCCCTCGCGCGATCCTCGTACTCTGACTCGTGGGGTCTCCTCGACGAAGGAGGCTGAAAATGAGTCAGCCGATCACAGACCCGACCTTCTATCGGACAGCGGCAGACGCGGCCGCCGCCCCACCGGAGCGATTGGCCTACGTGGTCGCGTTCGATCGTGCGGCGGACAAACCCGACGCCATGAGCGTGATCGACGTGGATCCCGACTCGGACACCTACGGCCGGGTGGTGGGCTGGACCGAGGTACCCGGGCTGGGCAACGAACTGCATCATTTCGGTTGGAACGCCTGTAGCAGCGCGTTGAAGCACGAGGGCCACGATATGACGGGGTTGGCACGCAGATACCTCATCGTGCCGGGCATCCGCTCGTCGTCCCTGTACGTGCTCGACACCGAGCCCGACCCGCGTCAACCCACCGTGGCCAAAGTCGTGGAGGCTGCCGATCTCGCCGCCAAGGCGGGTTACTCCCGACCGCATACCTTGCACTGTGGGCCGGACGGGGTGTTCATGACCTGCCTGGGCGGTGCCGACGGATCGGACGGCCCGGGCGGGATCGCCCTGCTCGATCACGGCACGTTCGATGTGCTCCGGCAGTGGGAGACCGACCGGGGGCCGCAGTATTTCGCGTACGACGCCTGGTGGCATCTCAACCGGAACACGCTGATCAGCAGCGAGTGGGGCACACCGTCGATGATCGAGAACGGGTTGGTGCCCGAGCTGCTACTGGCGAACGAGTACGGCCATGCCATCCACTTCTGGGACCTCTCGACGGGTGCGCACCAGCAGCGAGTGGACCTCGGCGCCCAGTACCAGATGCCGCTCGAACTGCGCCCGTCGCACGACCCCGAGGCCACGTGGGGATTCGTCGGCGTAGTCGTCTCGACCGAGGACCTGTCCGCGTCGGTCTGGCGCTGGCACCGCGGTGACGACGGTTGGGCGGTGGACAAGGTGATCACCATCCCGGCCGAACCGGCAGAGCCGGACCTGCTGCCACCGGCGCTGAAGCCGTTCGGTGCGGTGCCGCCGCTCGTCTCCGACATCGACCTGTCCGTCGACGACGCGTTCCTCTACGTCTCGTGCTGGGGCACCGGCGAGCTCAAGCAGTTCGACGTGCGCGACCCTGCCCATCCGAAGGAGACCGGATCTGTCCGACTCGGCGGGATCGTCGGCCGCCGCGCCCATCCGGCGGTACCGAGCGAGCCGCTGGCCGGTGGTCCGCAGATGGTCGAGATCAGCCGGGACGGCAAGCGGGTCTACGTCACCAACTCCCTGTACGGGGCCTGGGACGATCAGTTCTACCCGGACGGGGTCGGCGCCTGGATGGCACTGATGCGCACCGACCCTCGCGGCGGGATGGAGATCGACGACCGCTTCTTCCCACACGGCGACGACTTTCGGGGTCTGCGGGCGCACCAGGTTCGTCTCCAAGGTGGCGACGCGTCCTCGGACTCCTACTGCTATCGGTAACGACCGAGTCGGACCCGATTCCACCCGCGCGGCCGACTTCCGGCCCGACTCGGTCAGGGCTGGTAGTCGGGGTACTTCGTGTGCAACTGGAAGTATCCCGTCACGTTCTCCCGGAGCCAGTCCTTGCCGTCCTCGGGTGTGCGACCGTCGCAGATCGCGTCGCCTTCGATGCAGACTCGCTCGACACGAATCTCACCGAAGTCGTTCCGGCCGCCGCCGAGCGTCACGCCAGGAGCGACGGGACCCGGGAACAGGGTCTCGACGCCGCGGTCGTCGCGGGGATCGGAGTAGAGGATGCCCGAGATCCGTTCGGGGGGAACGGACCCGTCGGCTGCAATCTCGGCGAGAACGTCGCCGGCGATCGAAGCGCCCTGCGAGTAGCCGAGCACCAACAGGTCCGAATCCGGGCAGGTGCTGTGCCGGACGGTGATCGTCTGGCGGAGTCGCTGATGCCCGATCTGCTTCGACCTGTCGTATGCGATGGTGCCGTCGTCGTCGATGCCGTCGAAATCGTCGTGCGAGCCGGTCCCCGGCAGCGGCACGACCACTGCGGGGTAACGGATGTGTTCGACCACGGTGCCGGGAGCCTCGAACCGAGCGGAGATCTTCGCCAAGGGGGACTCCGGATCGATCGAGTCGAGGGTCTCGAAGCCACGGGTTCCATCGACGGCGAGGACGTACCGCTCAGGGCAGTTGCGGACCGGGTCGGCCGACGCGGAACCGACCGGACCCGCGACGTTCAGTCCTGCGGTGAGCAGACCTGCGGCGAGCAGACCGACGGTGCGTGTGCGTCTGCGATCGATCCGGGACATGCGCGATTCTCCTCGTGTGCCCCCGACAGACAACAGTTGACGCCGATAATAGCGATGTCTTATTTGTTCGGCCTGTTAGGGATGCGCGCTTTTCGGTGATCATGCTCACCTCGGTCGGAAACTCCGGTGAATTTCCCGTCAGTGCTCGGCGAGGGTGCGGGCGGCCAGCTCGGTGATGAAGCCGGCGATCTCCTCGGGGTTCTCTTCGGCCATGAAGTGGCCGCTGGTGGTGGACTGGTAGGTGAAATCGGGTGCCCAGGCCTGCCACAGCGCTGAGGCGTCGAAGCCCAGCTGAGAGCCCCAGTTCTGGGAGATGACCGCGACGGGCATAGTGAGCTGAGTGCCGCGTTCGCGGTCGGCGAGGTCCATGTCGAGGTCGATGCCGGCGGTAGCTCGGTAGTCGGCCACGATCGAGTCGACAGAGTCGATGGAGCTGGTGACGTAGTGGTCGCGCTCCTCGGGCGTGAAGGTCGTTCCGGTCGGGTCCCACGCGTCGAGGAACGAGCCGAAGAATTCCGGGGCGACTGCGGCGATCATCTTCTCGGGCATCCCTGCGGGCTGGGCCATGAGATAGAGGTGCCAGGCCACCTTCGCGTTCACGCCCTGGAGTACCGCCCAGGTGTCCATCGTGGGCAGGACATCGAGGATGCCGAGACAGTCGACGGCGTCGGGGTGGTCGAGTCCTGTACGGACGGCGACGAGCGCGCCGCGGTCGTGACCGACGAGCCCGAAGTGGTCGAATCCGATCTCACGGGCGAGGGCGACGACGTCGTTCGCCATCGTGCGCTTGGAATAGGTTTCGGGGTTGTCGGCAGGGGGCCGGTCGCTGGCGCCGTAGCCGCGCAGGTCGGGGACGATCACGGTGTGATCGTCGGCGAGTATGTGGGCGACGTGGCGCCACATGTAGTGGGTCTGCGGGAAACCGTGCAGCAGGACGACGGCCGGGCCCTCGCCGCCGATGGCGACATTGAGGTTCACGCCACCGTCCCCGTTGATCGTGCGGTAGGTGAAGTCCTCGATGGTGCAGCGGGTCATGGGGTCTCCGTAGTCGTGGTGGAGGTTTCGGGGTGGCCGGAGAAGATGCCGGCAGGCAGGTCCGTTCGGCCGGCGGACGCGGTGAGCGCCGGAATGACGACCGTGTCGACGAGGGCTTCGAGGTAGGTGTCGTCGACGGTGAGGCCGTTCGCTCGTCGCAGGAGCAGGACGGTGCCCACAACTTCCTCATATGCGAATGGTTGAGCGCCCGTGGGAAGTTCGCCTCGAGCAACGGCATCGTCGAGGACCGCCTGGGGGAGACGCGCGCCTGTCGGGCCGACGGTCTCCTCGATGGCGTCGCACAACTCCGGGTCTTCGAGTCCCGCATGGAGCAGCATGAAGGCGGCGTTGCTGTCGGTTGCGGACATGGTGCGGCTGAGGCGCTGCGCAAGGAGCAGCAGATCGTCGCGAAGTGTTTCGCCGCGCCGAAGTGGGACTGCCGAGGGATGCGCAGGGGCGTCCTTCACGGCTGCGAGCACCATGTCGCGCTTGGACTGCCAACGTCGATACAGCGTTGCCTTCGACGCCTGGCAACGTCGAGCGACCGCCTCGAACGTCACGCCTTCGTAGCCTTCCTCGGCCAGTAGCTCGAGAACGGTGGTGGTGATCCGACGCTCGAGTTCGGCGTCGCGTGGACGTCCGCGTTGCGCAGGCGGTTCATTCGGATACGGCACGTTCCGTATCTTAACTCAGGCAACTCATGTTCGACGAACCTCGAAGTCGATACCCACAACTTCCTGATTGCGGCCGACTGTGATGCACTATCTCGCTGTCGACATAACGGACAACGGCGAGGAGATCGGTATGGGGTCGAGGTATCACCATCTGGCGTTCGGCCCGCAGGCGGTGGCTCGTCAGGAAGCTGCAGGCAGCATCGTTGCCTATGGCGCCGACCTCGACGAACCCGATCAAGGACCTCAATTGTTGGGCGACCGCGAACTCGCTCTCGTACGCGAAAGCTTCCAGTTCCACATGGCGACGGTGACCCCGAGCGGATGGCCCTATGTCCAGTACCGCAGTGGACCCGTCGGGTTCCTGCACCACCTCGGTGGGCAGACGATCGGGTTCGCGGATCACCGAGGCAACCAGCAGTTCGTCTCGGTCGGGAACATCGCGGCCACCGGGAAGGTCGCGCTGTTCCTCGCGGACTTTCCGCTGAAGAGGCGGTTGAAGGTCTTCGGTACCGCGCGGGTGGTCGATGCGGACGACGACCCGCAGCTTCTCGACCGACTGCGCGATCTCGGAGACGGTCGGAGAATCTCGGCGCGATGCGAACGAAGCATCGTCATCGAGGTCGAGGCCTTCGACTGGAACTGCTCACGGAGCCTGATCCCCCAGTACACCGACGAAGCGGTCCGCGCCCGGATCCGTCCCTACATCGACGAGATCAACGACCTCCGAGCCGAAGTGGATTCCCTCCGGGCCCGCTTGGAGGCGGTAGGAGAGAACTGACGGCCGCCGAGGGTCCGCGCAGGCTCAAGCCCGGCCGAGCCGTGCGACAACCAGATGCAGTGCCGCCGTGGTGGTCAGAGTCCTGACCCGTTCGCGGTCTCCGGGGAAACGGCGGGTGACCGTGTACGTCGGTCGTCCCTCGATCGCGACGCCGAAGCACACCGTGCCCACCGGCTTGGCGTCGGTTCCACCGTCGGGGCCGGCGATCCCGGTGGTGGAGACCGCGACGTCGACCTTCAGGCGACGTCGGGCACCCGCGGCCATGGCTGCGGCGACCTGCTCGCTCACCGCGCCGTGCTCCGCGATCATCTCGGCCGGTACGTCGATCAGATCGGACTTCGCGTCGTTGGAGTACGAGACCACGCCACCCATGACATAGGCCGACGACCCGGGACGGTCGGTGAGCCGCGCAGCGACGAGTCCGCCGGTGCACGACTCCGCAGTCGCGATCGTGCGGCCGTCGAGGGCGGCGATCAGCTGGTCGTCGATGGTGGAACCGTCGGTCGAGAATATCTGGCGGCCATGGTGTTCGGTGAGGACATCGAGAAGACGGTGATAGATGCCCGCGTTACCGGAGGCGACCCGCGTCACCATGTCGAGTTCGCCGTGGCGAAGGCAGGTCGTGATCTCGAGGCGATCGAGGCCGGTGATCTCTGCTTCGGCCCGGCGCAGCGTCTCGGCGAGTTGTGCCTCGTGCAATCCGTAGGCACGCACGGTGTGCTGCTGCAGGTCGTCGGCTCGCGACAACACGTTGGCGACCGCAGGGGAGGCGACCGCGCTCGGCCACATCGCCTGCAGCTCACCGGGCGGTCCGGGCAGGATGACGATGGTCGGTACCGGCCGATCGCCGGCGATCGCGGGGATGACCACGCCCGGCGCTGTACCGGTGGGCGGCAGGGCGGTGGCACCGGCGGGCACGTGCGCCTGCTTGCGGATACCGATGCGCGTCGGCCCGGCGTCGAGATCCGGGGTGTCCGGGCGGAAGCGGCGAATGACACCTGCGATGTGTTCTTCGAGTTCGGGATCGAGCAACAGTTCGCGATCGCAGAACTCCGCGACGGTGGGGACTGTGAGGTCATCGGCGGTGGGACCGAGGCCCCCGCTGGTGACGATGAGGTCGACGCCCTGCTCGGCGAGAAAGCGCAGCTGTGCGGTCAGGTCGGCGGGCCGGTCACCGCAGATCGTGATGTGAGCGACGTCGACGCCGAGTCTCAGGAGTTGGTCGGACAACCACGGTCCGTTCTGGTCGGCGATCCTCCCGGTCAGTACTTCGGTCCCGGTCACGATGATTCCTGCACGCACGCTCACGGTGCCGAGCCTAGTCGGCGACGATCATCGTGGGCGCCTCCCTGCTCTGTTGCGACGGTCTGCAAAGCGGGCGAGTTCACGAAGCATGCCGGGAGCCCGGCGCGCCAAGGTCAGTACTGCCCGGTCCGAGACGGTCGGGCGTGGCGGCAGCGCAGGCTGTGCACGACGGGCCCTGGTCGTCGCCCTGAACACCTGCACCTGACCGGGCACACCTTTGAGTCGATGCCTGCCCAGGTCGGTGAAATCGAAATCTCCGCCGACCGCAAGTTCGCGCACCGCCTGTGAGCATCGCACCTCCCCAGGCCCGGAGGAGGCAGCGATCCGCGCTCCGATGTGGACCGTCATTCCGGTCAACCCGGGACCGGCGCGGGTCACCGACCCGACATGCACACCGGACCGAGTCTGTCGTGGGCGCCCAGCAACCGTGCGAAGCGGCTGTCACCGACCTCCGCGAGCAGATCGGTGGAGCGGACGACATCGGTGAACAGAACCGCGCCCAGAAACCGATCCGCGTCGACCGGATGGTCCGAGCCGCTGACGAGTTCCTCCACGTGGTCGAGAACAGGGATCAGCACTTCACCCAGCGTTGCGCCGACCGGGATCGGCGGCAGCTCGTAGAAGCGGCCGTTCGGAATATCCGCGGCAACTCTGCGGCCGGCCTCTCGGGCGAACAGAGTGTCCGGCTGGTGCAGGACCTTCGTCGGGCATTGGATCGCCGGCAGAATCGAGGAGTAGTTCGCGCGGAGGGCCCACTCGAGATGTTTCTGGGCTGTTCTCGGTGTGGCGGAGCAACGTTCGAGCAGCGCCATGATCCGTCGGTTGTGTGGGACATCGAGGGTCGGGTGCGTCAGGGACGTGAGTTTCCCTTGACCCCAAAATGCGTACGCATCCCGATACGACTCGACGAACCGGTCTCGCTCGTCAGCAGTCCATCCTGGTGGCGGATCGCCGTCGGACAGCAGGGTGTCGGCCCAGGGTTCGGCGAGGATCAGTCCGGAAATTCGGTCGGGGTGCCGAGCGGCTACCAAGGCGAGGGGCCCGCAGGTGCTGGCCGCGCCGACGAGCGTGGCTCGAGAGACCTCGGCGTCGTCGAGCACCGCGACTACGTCGTCGGCCTGCTCCTCGAGCGTGGGGACGTGCTCGACGGGATCGGACAGTCCGAATCCGCGGCGCTGGAAGAACAACGAACGCGCGAAGCGGGCGCAACGTTCGAAGTTGTAGTGGAAGTGTGGATCGGTCCACATCAGGTCCGGATGCATCATGTCTTCGAAGAACCACGCGATCGGATGTGGCCCCTCGCCCACGGCCTGATACGCCACTGCGTTGCCGTCGCGCTGGATGTACCGCGTCACGGGCGGATCCATGGGAACAACGATAGGCGCCGGGTCGACAGCGCGACGAGTGTCGACACTGTCGAAACCGACCGGCTACGGAAACCGGCCTCTATCGTGAGGTTGGTGAGGAACGCATGGTCTTCACGGCGCGTCTCGCGGGAGACGGGTAGACGCCGGAGCAGGGGTGCGCTGCTCCATGTGGTCGCTGCAGCGCTGCTCCTGGGTGTCTTCGCATCCGGGTGCGCTTCGATACGCGGCGGGGTGGAAGGCGATTTCGGTCGGGCAGCGCAGCAGATCGGTTCGGCAGCGGTCTCGGCTCAGTTGAGCCTGCAGGTTTTCGCCGACGGTCGCAACACCACCGCCGCCACGGACACCGCACTGTCGGACATGCTCGAAGAGGTCGACCAGGCGGTCTCGGCAACCGCGGATCGAGAGGTGGACACCCCCGAGCAGGGCGACCTGCGCGCCGAGGTCCTGCAGGCGGCGAACACGGTTACCGGACAGATCATCCGGGGTCGAGACATCGTTGCGGGAGTCGGCGGGCAGCCCGAACTGACTACGGTCGCGGCCGAGCTCGGACGTGCGGGTACAGAGTTGCTCGCGCTCGGAGACCGTCTCGAGGCGGCCGGATGAAAAGACTTTTTGCCGTCGCTCTCGGCATCCTCACCGCGATCGGGGGATTCCTCGATATCGGTGATCTGGTCACCAATGCAGTGGTGGGTGCGCGTTTCGGGTTGTCGCTGGCCTGGGTGGTGCCGGTAGGGGTGCTGGGAATCTGTGTATTCGCGCAGATGTCCGGTCGCGTCGCAGCGGTCAGCGGCCGAGCCACTTTCGAGATCATTCGCGAACGCCTCGGGCCGCGCATGGCAGTGGCGAATCTGAGCGCGTCGTTTCTGATCAACCTGTTGACGTTGACCGCCGAGGTCGGTGGTATCGCGCTGGCGTTGCAATTGGCGAGCAGTGTGAACCCGAAGATGTGGATTCCGGTAGCCGCCCTGGCGGTGTGGCTGGTGATCTGGCGGGTGAAGTTCTCGGTGATGGAGAACGTCACGGGGGTGGTCGGACTGTGCCTGGTCATGTTCGCAGTGGCGGTGTTCCTTCTCGGTCCGGACTGGGGGCAGCTCGCGGACCAGGTGTTCACTCCGTCCCTGTCGGACGGCGAAAACCTGGCCGCATATTGGTACTACGCGATCGCGTTGTTCGGTGCGGCGATGACTCCGTACGAGGTGTTCTTCTTCTCTTCCGGCGCAGTGGAAGAGAAGTGGACGGTGCGAGATCTGGCGAAGTCCCGGCTCAACGTTCTGGTCGGATTTCCCCTCGGCGGCATCCTCTCGGTGGCGATCGCCGCACTGTCGGCGATCGTGCTGATGCCGGGTGGGGTAGAGGTGTCCAGCCTGTCGCAGGTGCTGATTCCGGTGGCCGAGGCGGGAGGGAAACTGGCGGTGGCGGTGATCATCCTCGGGATCGTGGCGGCCACGTTCGGCGCGGCGCTCGAAACCGCACTGTCCGGGGGCTACACCCTGGCGCAGTTCCTGGGGTGGTCGTGGGGCAAGTTCCGACGCCCGGTGGAGGCGGCACGCTTCCACCTGACCATGCTGGTGTTGTTGATCGTCGCCGTCGGTGTGCTGATGACGGGGGTGGACCCGATCCTGGTCACCGAGTACTCGGTGGTGTTCTCCGCGATCGCCCTGCCCTTGACGTATCTACCGGTTCTGATCATCTCCAACGACCCGCAGTACATGGGCGAACATGTCAACGGTCCGGTCGTCAACGCGATCGGTACCGTCTACCTGGTGATCATTGTCGCCGCCTCGGCAGCGGCGATACCGTTGATGATCGTCACCGGAGCAGGACAATGAGCAGATCAGAGCACCCAGCCGGCACCGACCGAGACGGTCGGCTGATCGATGCCCGCCTGCACCTGCTGGACCGGCAGATCCTCGACTGTGACGGCGTACCGGTGGCCACGGTCGATGACATCGAACTCAGCGGCATCGAATCCGACGGCGTCACCTCGTCAGCACCGCGTGTCGAGGCGATCCTCACCGGCTCAACCTTGATGACTCGGATCTTCGGGGGCCGTCTGCCCCGAAGCCGCTTGCATCGCATCAAGTGGGACGACGTTGCCGAGGTCGGTATCACTCTCCGGCTACGAGTGCGGTCCGAGGCCTTAAATGCGACGTGGCCCGAGCGATGGGTACGGGACCAGATCATCGGCCGCATTCCCGGGGGCAGCCATGCTCCTGACTGATCTGCTCGACCTGCCTGTCCACGAGCACAACGGCGACCACGTCGGGTGGGTGTGCGATATACGTTTCCGCATCCCTGCTCGTCCGCCTGAATCGGACCGTGGGGGAGTGCTGTCGCCGGAGGTCGTCGGCATTCTCCTCTCGCCTCGCCGGCGCGGCTCGTACCTCGGATTCGAACGCACCGATGTGCGTGCCCCGGTGTTGCTCGCTCGGTGGATCCGGTGGCGCCACCGCGGGACCTGCCTGGTTCCGTGGTCCGATGTCGATCGCGTCGAGGACGGGGCTGTCGTGCTGGACGCGCACTATCGTCGGGAATCGCCGCTGTTGAGCCGCTGACAGATCACGCCGCAGCCTCGACGATGCTGGGCGGAGTTACCATGCTCCGGCGGCGGCACGCCGCTGCTGCCGACGCCCGCCTTTTCCGTCGTGACGTCGCCTTGCCGGTATCCGCTGCGCACGTCGACGCAACGCCAGCTCGTGCTGCAAGCGCTCCGCAGAAAGCTTGCCCGGACCGTGAATGCTCGTGCCGTCCGGCCGTTCGATCGTGGTGGCCATCGCCGTATTTCTCCTCGAGAATCTCGAAATTCGTCAGCGCCCAGTAGTACTCCTCGATGAGTACTGGGGCAACGGAATTTTCGCCCTCACCGCCGAGGACGAACGAACACCGAGTCGACGGCCACTTCGATACGGGTTCCCGACATCATCACCACCCCTCGCCGTCGATAGCTCAGCGAGACTGTCTGCCGCAGAACGTCACCTACCTCTCATGAGACAACCATCCATCCGACCGGTGAACGGAATTCGGCCGAGCGCCTTTGCCTCGGATCTCAGGCCGCGGCCGGTGCTCGACATCCACACCGCACGGCACGCCCCTGCTCGTCGTCGGGAAGCCACCCGTACTCGTCGCAGTCGCCGCACTTCGGTTGGAGGACAAGGGGCGTCGGCAGCGACCGCCATAACGGCAACCATCCGTGCGCCAACCGCATCGGATTGCCCGGTCTGTGCACGGAATTCGCTGCCGCAACGAGAGCCGGCACACCATGCGTGGCGACGAGTGCTTCGATCGCCGCTGCCGCATCGGGTTTGAGGTAGACGAAGGTTGCGGTGAGTCCGGCCCGTCTGCAGGCTGCCGCAAGCTCGACCACCGCCGGACCGAGCGGTGCTTTCGTGACGCGCGGTGTGCGGTTGGTTTCCGTCCTTGGTGTATCGGTACTTGAAAGAGCGCCTGGGTCTCCGATGTCCGCGCTGCCGCGGGTCGGATTCTCAGGCGCCGGGTCGGTGACGGGACGTTCGTAGATGGTCTGGATGGTGATCCACTGGCCGAGCTCGTTCTGGATCTTCTCGCGTACCAGGTAGCCGAGGTCGGCGAGCTCGCGTAAGGCCGATCGGATGGCGTCGCGACCTTCTTTGGGCGACTGTGCCGCGATCGAGTCGGCGCGGGTGCGCCAGTCATCGGGCTTGGACAGCAACCAGACGAGCACGCCCCGCGCGCGGAAGGACAAACGCTCGTCGGTGATGACGGCATTGCTGAGGACGGTGAAGTTGGCGGCAAGGCGCGGTCCACGACGCACGCCGCCGGCCAGGGTATTCTGACCCACGTTCGACTCCCTATTAGTCGGACATCCGGCCCGTCGGGAGTTGCAGCTCCTGGCGGGCCTTATTCGATTGTGGCCGCGCGGATCGGCGGCGTGCTGGCATCGTGCCACCTTCTGTACAAGGCGCGCAAGGAATCAAGCGGGGGGTGCTCGAATTTCGGTGTTCTCGACCTCGCTGAGCGGGGTCCGGAACACCGAATTTTCACCGGCGCTAGTAGTACTTTGTTAGGTTGGGAAGGTGTGGTGGCAGGTCGGGCAGGTGCCGATCCAATAGGCCAGTGCGCGTTGGAGTTCGCGCACGATGCCGTAGAGGGTCAGTCCCGCCCGACCGCTTTTGGGTCGGTCAGCCGCAGGGACGTCAGGAACAGGTGCGCGGCGGTGACGAGCGTGACGTGATGGTGCCAGCCGAGCCAGGAACGCCCTTCGAAATGATCGAGGCCGAGACCGGTTTTCAGTTCCCGGTAGTCGTGTTCGATGCGCCAACGGATCTTGGCCAGACGCACCAACTCCGACAGCGGGGTGTCCTCGGGCAGGGTGGCCAACCAGAAGTCGGTGGGGGCGGCCGCTCCGGCCGGCCATTCGGCGAGCAGCCACGCCTGGGGCAGGACGCCGCCCTCGTCGCGGGGAATGGTGCGGTTGGCCGGGCGGATCCGCAGTGCCACGAAGCGTGAGCGCATCGCCGCGGCCGGATTGGCCGGGCCGGTCTTGGTGCCGCGGCGCCAGGGGATCTCGGTCAGTGCTTCGACGCCGGCCGCCAGGACAAGATCTTTGCAGGTCACCGCCGCCGGGTAGCGCCGGGTCGGTGGCCGGCCGCGGCCGGAATACGGGGCGGTGGCCGGCACCGCATCGCCCGGGTGGGCGAGGGTGGCGCCCTTGACCGCGACGACGTAGGTCAGGTCGCGGTCGGTCAGGCCCTGCCGGAAGGTGGCCGAGTCGCCGTAGCCGGCGTCGGCGACGATCACCGGTGGGGTCCGGCCCCACGAGATCAGCTCGTCGAGCATCTCGAGGGCCATGACTGCCTTGGTGCGATAGCGCTCCTCGTCGGGAATCGCGTTGCGTCGCCGGCGAGCGATGATCGCCGAGGCCGTCTCCGGATCGTCACACCGCTGATCGTCCCAGCTCTCGGGCAGATACAGCCGCCAATCCAAGGGTGCGGACGCGGTATCGGTGGCGGCGTGCACACTGACGGCGACCTGGCAGTTGCCGACCTTGCCCAAGGTGCCCGAATACTGCCGGGCCACACACGGTGAGGCATTGCCGTCCTTGGCGAATCCGGTGTCGTCGATCACCCACGCATCCGGCGAGATCAGATCACACGCTTTGCGGGACAGTGTTTTCCGGACCGGTACCGGATCCCATGGGGAGGTGGTGACGAACTGCTGCAGGCGTTGGTGATCGACTCCGAGGCGGTCGGCCATCGGCTGCATCGACTTGCGGCGCCCGTCGAGCATCAACCCCCGCGTATATATCCCGGCCGTCGCCCGCTGATCCTTGCGTTTGAGCGAGGAGAACACCTGCTCGACGAACGCATCGAGGCGCTCACCAATATCGGCCAGGGCTGCGGCATCCACCCGGCCATCGTCTCGGAAACCTCACCGAATCTCGAGGCCTCGCAACAAGAAGTGGTGAACCTAACAAAGCCCTACTAGGGGGAAGCTTCGAACCGCGCCTCGACGTCGGCGGTGAGGGTGACGCGGTCGGGTTCGAAGACCAGCTCGGGTTCGGCGGACTCGGGTGCGCTCATCGCATCCGAGCGCAGCATCGCGGTGCGCATCATCGGAGCGCCGCCCGCATGGACGGGTGAGGGCTGGGAGCCGAGCATGCCCGGATCGGCGATGGCCACCGCACGAACCGTGTCGAGACCCAATGACGTCGTGTACGCCTTCGCCTTGTCGAGGGCGTCGCGGACGGCGAGGTCGCGGACCTGGGCGAGTCGCTTCTTCCGGGCCTTGCGGGTGATCCACCACTGGAGATCGGCCACGGTGACCACCTCGAGTTCGGCGACCCGTTCGATGAACGCGCCCACAGCGTCGAACTGGTGGAAGGTGACGGTGATCGACGCCGAGGAGTTGTACACCCACGGTCGGTTCTTGCCTTCGCGGTTGAACGGGCGCCGCCGGCTGTGGCGTACCCGATCGAAAGTCCACCGCTTCACCGGGCTCGGGGTGCGCTTGCGCAGTTCGGTGACGAGATCGGTGATGGTGGCGACGGCTGCGGTCACCGGTTCGGCGGCCTGCTTGCGCGACGAGCCGTCGGCGTGCACCCGCAACACCACCGTGCACCGGTTGGGTGCGACGGTGCGCTCGGCGTGACCGGTGACGGTGATCGTGACGAGAGGCCGGGTCATGCGCACGAGTGTGCCAGCGCAAGCCGACCCCGTCGGGCAGACGGCACGTGCCGTAGTCGGAACCGTCGAATCCGACCTTCCGGACCTCGCAATCGTGACACTCTGAAGTTGTCAGAAGTGAGAGGTGTGACTGGTGGGACGACTGGGTATCTGAGTTGAGTCGAACTAGCCAGTGTTCACGAAAGGACTGCACATGCTCGGACTCGGAATCCTCGGTTGGATCATCATCGGTGGTCTCGCCGGTTGGATCGGTAGCAAGATCATGGGCACCGACGCCCAGCAGGGCATTCTCCTCAACATCGTCGTCGGCGTCATCGGCGGCTTGATCGGTGGTTTCCTGCTGAAGGTCTTCGGCGTTGATGTCGAAGGCGGCGGACTGATCTTCAGTTTCCTGACCTGCCTCCTCGGCGCGGTCATCCTGCTGTTCCTCGTCAAGGCCGTCACCGGCCGGGGTGTGCGCCGCTAACCGCTCTGCATCAACGAGGTCCCGGATCCACACAGGATCCGGGACCTCGTTCGTGTCGGCGTCGGTTCGTCAGACGAGTTGATTGCGGAGCCAACGGGGGTCGGGATTGGTATGCGACACATCGCCGACGAACACCGTCGGCACCGTCTCGTTCCCGCCGTTGACTTCCCGGACCCGAGCGGCCGCAGCGGGATCCCGCCAGATGTTCACCCAGATCGCGCGACGCGCGCGGGTGCGCAGGGTAGCGCGCAACCGGATACAGAACGTGCACCCCGGGCGCCAGTACACCACCGGAACGCCGCGGGCTGCGGCGTCGCGACGGGCGGTGGCGTCGTCGACGTGATGGGGGAGGAACAGGGGAGAGACGACCCAGGCGAGGGCGAGGAGCAGTACTGCCGTCACCACCGAGGTCACGTCGAATGCGCCGGTGAGCAGAACGACGGCCGCGACGGCCACCATCGCTGCGGAAAGGATCCAGGTTCGCCACACCCCTGTGAGCCTAGTTCCGTCGAGCCCTACCGAAACCTGCCGAGTGAGACGCACGGCGGAACCCGCCCGACCTGCCGGTCTGCAGCCGGTCGAGATGGCGCGATAGCGTATTCGGTCATGGTCGTCACCGAGAGTTCACCTCCTGTATCCCCGCGGTTGGTCCGCTCGATGTTCATCCCTGCCGTAGGGGTGGCGCTCGTGCTGACTCTTCTCGCGGCGGCGACGGTGCCGATGCGCGACCGCCTGTATCTGTCCGTAGCCCAGACCGTCGAGGGATCCTTCCTCGGACCGCTCGCAGGTCTCGTCGCCGACAAGGGGTTGCTCGTCCTTGTCGCCTTCACCGGTGTGCTCGCGGCATGGCTGTGGCGGAACGATCGCCGCGGCTTCGGCACCCTCGCCGTCGGCGGCACCGGTGTCGTGGGTGCCTACCTGTCGAGCGAACTCGTCAAGCTCGTGGTGACGGAACCGCGACCGTGCCGCGCACTCGGCATCGAGACGGTGCTGGAATGCCCCGAAGTGGGTGACTGGTCCTGGCCGTCGAACCACTCCGTCATCGCGGCGTCGTTCGCCACGGCGTGTGTCCTCGCGGCTCCGCGTCTGATCTGGCTGGTCGCTCCGCTCGCCGCAGTGCTCGCCTTCTCTCGGGTGACGGTGGGGGTGCACTACGTCCACGACGTGCTGTCGGGTATGGCGCTCGGCGTGTTGGTGGTTGCGCTGGTCGTCGTGGTGCTTCTGCCGTTCGCGTCGCGGCTTCCGATCCTGTCGCGCGAGGCACCGGCGGTCCCGCCCACCGAGTAGGCGCACCGAATACAGCACACCGAATCCGGCTGTCGGCAGAGCAATCTGCAGGCAGCCGGATTTTTGTTCGCAAGTTGGACGGGGCGGGCGTGGTTCGTTACCGAGGTCCCTCGGTCGCTGCAGTGGACCCGGTTTGCACGACCATCGGCTCTGCATCGGGCCGGCGGTCGTTCTCGACGATCCGGACGACGTATCGGTCCCCGACCCGTCGGCCGAGTCTTCGCCTCATTTCGACTCTGTTCTTGCTCAGTGGGAGTACGACGGCGTCGAGTACATCAGCCGAGTGAGTCTCGAGGGCCGCGGCCGCACGGGAGAGACAGTCCGCATGGGGGTCGACGAGACGGGCAACTACATGCCGGTTCCCCGCACCGGTACCGAGAATGCGGTCACGGCGCTCGGTGCGGCTCTGGTGATTCTCGTCCTCGGCACCGTGGCATGCTCGCTCACGCTGTTCGGCGTCCACGTCGTGATGAACCGGCAGAGACTGTCTCGGTGGGACCGTAAGTGACAGGAAGCAGGACGACTCCCGGGGTGGCCGATCGGGTGAACGTCGCGCAGCGCCCGTCGTGATGGTCATCGTTGTCGACCTCCGCGTTCGGGGTACTCGATGCGCATGAAGGATCGGGCCTGGGATCTCGCATACGCCGCCGGTTGGTGGGCGGTATGCGCGCTACCGGAGGAGCCGGCGAGGCGCTTGTTCGAGATGGCCGCGGATCGAGCGGCCCGAAACGGCGGACCGATCCAACTACGCCGCAACCTCGCTCGGGTGTTGTCCACCACTCCCGATCAGGTACCGGATGAACTCGTACGCGCGAGCCTGCGTTCGTACGCGCGATATTGGTGCGAAGCGTTCCGCTTGCCGTCGATGGATCCGGTACGGCTGGCCGAGACCATCGACTCCGCGGCCACCGGTCTCGAACATATCCATACGGCCGTCGCGCGTGGGCGCGGCGCAGTGTTGGCGCTTCCGCACAGCGGAAACTGGGACCTAGCGGGAGTGTGGATCGTACAGCGGATCGGCACACCGACCGTCGTCGCCGAGCGGCTGCAACCGGAATCGTTGTTCCGCCGCTTCGTCCGGTTCCGTGAAAACCTGGGTTTCGAGATCATCCCGCTCACCGGCGGCACTGTCCCACCGTTCGAACAGCTGGCCGTCCGGATCCGGGAGGGACGGTTCGTCGGACTCCTCGGTGAACGGGATCTGACGGGAACGGGCGTGCCGGTCACCTTCTTCGGCGAACCGGCCTGCATGCCGGCCGGCCCGGCCAAGCTCGCGATCGATACCGGCGCACCGCTGCTGCCGGTGCACTGCTGGTTCACTCCGGGCGGATGGGGATTCCACGTCGACGCACCGATCGATACCGCAGGCGGCGTCCACGCCACAACCCAGAGGCTGGCCGATCGGTTCGCGGCCGGTATCGCCGCGCATCCCGCCGACTGGCACATGCTGCAATCGGTGTGGACGGCCGACCGGCGGGACCACACACAGACACCCGGCAGGGAGTGACGACGCCGGTTCTCGCGGCTGGCCTCGTAGACCGTCAGAAGAAGTCGGCAGAGGTGATCTCGGCGCGGAAGAACTCGCCGTCCCCACCGGTACCCGTGTCCCAACTCGCGCGGATCCGCGAGGCGATCGTCATGCCGCCGAACCGGCGTTCGGCCTCGACCGCGACGATGAACGGATACCGGCCGAACTCATGATTGTCGGGGTTGCCCCATCGCAGCATCCGCACCCCGCACAATGCCCCGTCATCGGCGACATCCAGACGCACGGTCTCCTTGTGGCGGTCCACCGTCCAGGTCGCCGAGGCGACGAATTCGTCGCCTCGCCACCGTGCGAGTGGAAACGATGTGGGCACGAAAATGCTCTCTCCGGCCAGGCGACCGGCCGCACTGTCGCTGACATCCGGACCATCGGCAGACATCACCGGGATGATTCCCCCGATCCGCCAAAGCATCTCGCCACACCCGTCGGTGAAACGATCGTACCCCGACACGGGCATCGGGCCGATCCGAGTGGTCGCAGCCCAGATGAACCCCGTCGCCGGAGCGAGGAGTTGGACGGCGGTGAACGGTCGCCAGGAGCCGAGTCTGATCTCCCCGGAAATCTCCAGCCGTGCAGCTGCGGCCATCGGCGTGCCCTCGGCAACGGCATGATCGATCCAACGCCGCGCAGCAGGTGGCAGGGATGCGGTCATTGCCGGCGCGAACCGCTTACCGGTGCCCTTGACCTCGGACAGAGCGCGCCAGTGTGCGCCGACATGATGAGCGGCGCACGGAACAGCTGGTGCACGGCCTATGCGCACGAATCCTCCACCGGTCGGCTCGGCCCTTGACGATGCTTCGCTCGGACTCGGTGCTTCATCGGTGGGGTGGGCCGATACTCGCTGATTCCAGCACATTATGCCCGGCCCCGTGTCCTTGCCGATGGAATAGTCGATCGTCGCGCTGTAGGAAATCTCGGTCGGTCGCGGGTGGCGTCGCGGGGTAGACGGTCGTCCGAGACGGAAGAGGTACACATGCGCGCCACGGGTTGAGGACGCCGATTGTGGGGATGGTGGCTTTCGTCGCCGGCGCGATAGTGGTAGCAGTCTCAACCGAACTAGGTTTCGCGGGCCGGGACGCGAACGGTTCGGCGTCTCGGCGTCGCATAGCACGAATCGACTGGTCGGCTGAGGGTGTTTTACACGGCCGTTTCATATATGTCGGGCCGGAGGCAACGAATCCGAGTCGAGAGTAGAGCGGTTGCGCATCTGCTGTGTGCAGCATCCAACCGTGTCGTCCATCGCGCAGGCACACGACCTGGCTTCGCGACTTGGGCGCCGATTCTCGGAAGTCACCGACCCCGAGGGGTGTCGACTCGACGAATCCCGTTCCGTGTCACGCGAGGGCACGGGCAATGAAGCAGGAATTCGACGTCTCCTCCATCGTGCTTGTCGATTTCCCGCGGCATTGCTCGATGTCGGCGGAACGGGGCTTTCACCCGCCGACCGCTGACGTTCGCGACTTTCCAGATTACGCCCGGGACGGCGGGTAATAAGGACGGCATGACGAAATTGAATGCCGCGAGTCCCATCTGGCATGCGTTGGTGTGGATAGCGGTCTACGTGCTGCTTGCCAACATCGGCGACTGGATCTCCGAACTCTTCGACGAGCCGAATCTGGCGACCGCGCCGCTGTTGGCTGTGCTGTCGGTCGTCCTGTTCGCATACGTGAGGCGGAACGGCTGGTTGCGCTACTACGGTCTTCGCGCCCCCACGAGAGACGATTTCGCGGGCACGGCATGGTACATACCGTTGGGTGTCATCGTGGTGCTGCAGTACGCCAAAGGCTTTCGCAGTGATCTCGACCCGACCGAGGTGCTGCTGATAGTTCTGTTGATGGTTAGCGTCGGATTCGTCGAGGAACTGATCTTCCGGGGCTTGCTGTTCCGGGCCGTGCTCACGAACGGCACTCTGACCCGGGCCGTGCTCATCTCGGGCATCACGTTCGGTATCGGGCACGTCGTGAATCTGGGGCGGGGATTCACGATCGCCGAGCAACTCGTTCAGATCGGTTTCGGGGTGGTCCTGGGGATCGTGCTGGCCTTGCTGTTCGCTGTGACCGGCACCATCGTTCCGCTCATCGTGTTCCATGCGCTGTTGAACATCAGTGGAAACGTGACGGCGCCCAGTTCCGACGCCGACCTGGTCCTGTTGGCTGTCACGGCTGTCCTCTGTGCTGGGTACATCGCGTATCTGGTGTCCGTGCTCCGGCGGCGAGGGGCTCGAATCGGGACCGAACCGGCACCGCGGCCGGGCCCGGTCGATCGGGACCACGGCCAGGTACGGTAACGACATTCGTCTCGAAGGGCAGGTGCTCACCCTGCAGAGCAGTGGCGGCTGCGTCGGGCCTTCGACGATCTCAATGACCCCGGCGCGAAAAGCGCCCGTTGCGGCGCACGATGTTCCTATCGTGGAGCGGTGACAGGAACCGAATCCGACAACCCCGCTACCGGTGATCTGCTCGATGTCTATCTACCGACCTACGATGTCGTGCTGACCGAACACCTGACGGTCGAAGCCGATGTGTCCGCCACCTACCGGGCCGCGCATGATCTGGATTTCCTGCGGGTCCGCACCCCATTGCTGACCGCGGCCTTCTTCGTCCGCGGACTGCCCGCCCGTCTCGCCCGCCGACCGGCGCCAACGCTGCCTGAGCTGCGCATGTTCGCCGACCCCTCGTCGGCTGGGTTACCCGGCTGGCTGGTCCTGGGGCAGGTACCCGATCGGGAGATCGCCTTCGGTGCGGTCGGTAAGTTCTGGCAGCCCGACATCGAATGGCGCGACGTCCCTCGCGAGGAGTTCGCGGCGTTCGACGACCCAGGATGGGGAAAGATCGGTTGTCACTTCCTGGTGCGACCCAACGGCGCGAACCGCAGTGTGCTCAGCTACGAATGCCGCACGAGCACGACAGATCCGCGCTCACACAAGCAGATGATGCGGTACTGGTGGCTGATTCGGCCGTTCGTCGGTCACATCATGCGTGCCACCGTGCGCACCATCGCAGCCGATGCCCGCCGAGGCACCTGATTTCCCTTGTTCCACCCGGCAGCCACACACGGGGAAGCCCACGGTGCGCGTGGCGCGGACTCTGCTCACCGAGCCCTCATCGAGGCAAGGGGGCCATGCGGTTCTGAGGCCGGCATGCCGACCCGATTGCGCGGGATCGTCTCGAATCGCAAGGCCGAGAACCATCCCGATTCCCGCCCCATAAGCGATGCCGAGGCCCACAGCGTTGTCGAGGACACTGGGCTCGATTGCCATGTACCCGGACGATACGGCAGTGGGCGAGCAGTCGGACTCCATGCTGCATCGACAGTCGGAGTCAATGGTCCACAGGCACGCGCATGATGGGACCGAAACGCGGCCGCACGAACCACCAGAGGCACCTGCGCGCCGTCCTGGACCGCAGATCGGGGGTGACCGCAGCATCCGTTGCCGACCGCACCGAAGCCGCGTCCGTAGGGACGCCTCATGAATGGGCGCCGATCTTGCCCCGATTCGCTCCGCACGTATCCCCTCGTGCTCGAGGAGCGGGGTTTGCGTATCGACCCGAAAGCTCTCCGGATCGTCCACGAGCGAGGTGCCGACATCCGGAGAGATGCGCGAGAGGCCTGATCCGGTACACCGATCCTCGGTCGTGCTCGGCAGCGTCGGGGCGGACACGGTCGCTGGTGCGGCGCATCGAGTGTGGACCAGAACGTCACAGACGCGGTGGTTCGCGGGTTGACAAATGGTCCGGGACCGACGAGGAGGCGGCCGGTCCTGGCGGTGGGGTGGTGTCGGCGCGCTCTCCCGGGTCGTGCGGGCCCTGGTCGAAGTGGAAGGGAGGATATTCGTCGCGCATGAGCGCGGCATAGGCCCACACGCGATATAGCCAGCGGTTGATGCCCATGACGAAGTCGAACAATCCCCGGGGATAAGTGCCGGTGAACAACACCGCCAGTGCCGCGAACAACACCAGCACGCCCAGCAGTGAACCGAACGCCCATGTGCCGTTGCCGGTGGCGTTGTCAGCACCGTTGCCGGTGGCGATCCCGATGCTCCAGCCGCCGAGCCATCCGCCCGCCAGCACTGCGAGGACGAGGTAGTGGGGGATGGCCAGCAGCCACCACTTGATCAACACCAGTCCGCGGGAGAGTCTCTGGGGGTAGTCGACCTCGAGATCGGCCGGGTAGTCGGTGCGGTGCAGGCTGAACGGGGGGTAGCGGTCGGTGCCCAGCGCCGAATAGGTGTAGAACGCCACCCGCCAGTTCCAGCGCAACACCCCGACGTTGAAATCGAACAGGGCACGGGGATAGCGGCCTGTGACCACGATGGCGACCCCGGCGGCTAGGGTGGCGAACACGAAGGCGACATTCAGGAAGAACAGCACGAGGTAGTGCGGGATCGCGATGATCCATTTGACCAGCCACAGCCACCGGGACAGCGGTTCGTCCAGTTCTCCGCGCAGGTGCACCGGGTACGCCCGCACCTGGTGTTGCGGTGCCGGTGTGGGCGTGGCGTCGGCGGCACCGTATGCCGGCCGGTGCGCAGGTGGGGGTCCGTGACGGCCGAGTCCGATCGCCCCGGCGAGCAGCAGGGGCAGTCCGAGGATCAGCAACACCACGGCGCCGGCCAGCGCCCCCAGCGCGAGCGGTCCGAGCAGGTCGATGTGCGCCCCTGCCTGCAGGCGGACATCGACTCCCGGTGAGCCGTCGGCATTCATGACCACGACGGTCCAGCTTCCCTCACGTACCGGCCATTGGGCCTGCTGGGTTCCCGCCCCGACGGCGGTGGCGTCCCAGAAGGGTTGCTCATTCGGTGCTGCGGCGGGCTCGTCGCCGGGGATCTCCCGGTAGTCGGCGTCGAAGGGATCGAACTGCACCTCGGTGATGACGGTGTGCGCGACGTTCGCCAGATAGGCCTCGACGTCGCGGGTGGGGCCGATTCCGACGAAGATCTCACGCTCCGGTGCGGTGGCCGTGGCGCGCACGAGGAAACGGCCGATGTCCTGGGTGCGGAAACCGGGCGGGGCCGGTTCGTCGAGGAACAGATCCACACGTTCGGAGAGCAGCGCGCTGGAGGCGGTTCGGAACGTCTCGGTGGGGGTGGTCAGATATCCCTTGTCCCGCTGGATGACGTACAGCACCCCCAGGATCAACGCGGCGGCCCCCAAGAGCATGCCGAGCAGCGAGAGGATTGTGCCGACGACGAGCAGGACGACTTTGCCGGTCTTCACGGATTGGCCCTCCAGACGACAACGACGGTCGGGGGAGTCGTCGGGTCACTGGAGGAACGACTCCGGGACTGTGCACTGGTGCGGTGGGGCACGCAGAGGTGACGGCGCGGCGCCCTCGGCGGATTTGTCGGGGGCGTTGCCGGTGGTCGGTCCCAGCGTATGTCGCACAGGTCAGTGCCGGGAAGGGAACAACGGCTCTACCGAATCGTGCCCGGCGTTCGGTGGCCACCGGGCGCGCCCATGGAAGCGACCAATGGCTCTACAGCAACGGCGGTAGACGGTCGACACTGAGGACAGAACAACACCGAGGACAGGACAACGGATGTCCCGGAGAGTGTGATGAGTCGCAAGGATCCGGTAGTGATTCGATGGTGGCGCCTGCGGCCGTGGAGCCCGAATCCGCTCATGCGCGGCAGTGACCGGATCGAGACCGTCGCAGTGATCTTCATAGTGGCCGCCATGATGCTGCTCGTGCCCATTGCCGGTGCGATCGGAACCGTCTCGTATGCGCAGCTGACCGAACGATCACATCAGGCGATCACCGGGGCCCAGCAAGTGCCGGCACTCGTGGTCGACAACGATGCGGGTGCAATGTCGGTGCGGGACCCGGTATCCGAGACTTCGACAGGACTTGCCCCTGTTCTCGCGCGTTGGGAGGCGGCGGGCACAGAGCACACCGGTCGGGTGAGACTCGAGACCCGCGCCGAGGCGGGGGAGACTGTACTCATCTGGGTCGATGAGGACGGCAACTACAGGCCGGCGCCGCGTACCGGAACGGAGAACGCGATCGCGGCGCTCGGAACAGCTTTGGCGTTTCTCGTCCTCGGAACGGCGGGATGCGCACTCGTCCTGTTCGGGCTGCACTGGGTGATGAACAGACATCGGATCGTGCGGTGGCAGCAGGAGTGGCAACAGGTGCGCCGTTCGCCGGGGTGGCACATCGGTTGAGGGCACCAAATGGCGCAATTCGGACCATGGGTGCGCTTCCCAAGTTGTCACCGGGATGCGCCAGGCGTGCTCGGCCGTTGGTAGGTCACTTCCCACGGCTGCGCTCCGTGGTCGACCGGGCGCCATCCGTCCCCTTCGATGCGGTGTTGTATTTCGGCGAGGCTGTCGTCCATCCCGGGTGCCCACTGGTCCTGTGGGGGTACCGTTCCCCATAGTCGGGGGACGGGGAAGGCGGCACCGCGATAACGTGCTCGGCCGTCGACGACGCCGACGAACCGAATGTAGGCGTTACCCGACTGGGAGGACAGGGTCGCCAGAAGCGCGGCCCACCAGTGCCGGGCCCCGACTTCTTCCAGTTGGAGTCGCAAGGTCTCGGTCTCGGGAGACATGCATCGGTCCTGTGTCTGTCGCGTCGTCGTCTGCCGCGTGACCCAAAAGACCCGCATGTGTGCCGGTCCGGTGATATCTGCTGGTTACGGTGCTGTTGGGTCTGCGGCGTCGGCGAGGTGGTGGAACTGTTCGTGCAGAGCCGTGGTGAGCTCTTCGAGGTCGGGGACGAGATCCGGATCGACCATGATCGTCACCGTCAGTGTGCCCGCATAGGACAGTGCCACGAAGGCGACAGCGATGTTTCCGGTGCTGACGATCAGCGGCACGATCGAGGTGACCGGCGCGTGGGCGATCGTCAGCGGCGTGGGTGGGCCCGGCAGGTCGGACAGGAACGAATTGACCAGCCGCTGCCGGTCGATGAACCACCGGAACATCCCGGTGGCGGCCAGGGCCCGGAACCACGGACCCATCACCGCGGCTGACCCACCGCGCACGGTCGCCTTCTGCAGTCGGGTCCTGTGGGCCACGGCCACCAGACGCTGTGTCGGTGTCCCGACCAGCGGTACCCGCACGGGCATGACCCCGACCTGATTGCCCAACTGGCCACCGGCGGCAGCGCTACGAGCGGACACCGGTACCGAGATCACCAACTCCGACGGGCGCTCCCCGCGCCTGCGCAGGACCGTGGCCAGGGCGCCGCTGACGGCCACCAGCAGCACATCGTTGACCGTCGCCGCCCCGCATCGCCCCACCCGGCGGAGGGTCTCCAACTCCATCTCGGCCGTGCTGACCGCACGGCGAGCACCGGTGGGGGCATTGAACGAACAGCGAGGTGCACGTCCACCGGTGCCGCGCCCGAGTTCGGCCCACGCTGCCGGAATACGGGCGAGGGTCCATGGAAGATGGCGCAGCATCCGCAGACGTTCGGTGAGGTTGTCGACGAACAATTCCCGATTCCGGGGCCGCTCGGAAATCGAGACAGGGTCGTCGGTGGGTGCGGTGGTGTGCGGGCCATCGACGAGGTGCGCCAGAATCGCCAGACCTCCGATCCCGTCGGCCAGCACGTGGTGCAGCACCATCACCACCGCCACCCGGCCGTGGGGATCCGCGATGTCGGTGACGACGATCGCACGCCACAACGGCCGCGTTCGAGGCAATAGCCGGGTGAGCGCGTCCACCGCCAGCGACAGGACGGCCTCCCGGTCGCCGGGAGCCGGGCACCGCACCTGCGACAGGTGGGCTTCGAGGTCGAAGTGCGCATCGTCGAACCAGTAGGGACGTCCGAGCCCGCAGCCCGGTTCGATCAAACGTTGCCGCAACCGCCCGATCCGGACGAGTCGCTCGGCGAGGACGGACCGCACCGTCGCCGGATCCGGGGTGTCGATGTCGGTCTCGGCGAGGAAAAGTACCGCACCGACGTGCAGTGGTACCGGTCCGACATCCGAGACGAGCTCGGTCAGATCACCTGGACCGATACGCTCTATCTGCTTCGATCCGATCACCTTTCGCGGACCGTGCGTGTGGTTGTCTGCGCCGGGGGTCATGGCGTCAGCCGACACGTACACCGGTCACACCGGGGACCGTCTCGGCGAGCGCGGCAACGACCCGACGTTCGGACTCCTCGGCGTCTGCGCCGGAAACGTCGACGCGGCCGTCGGTGACCGTCGCCGTCCAGCGATGTGGTCCTGCGTAGACGTCGAGACGGTGCTGAACCTCGTGCAGGATGCGGGTTTCATCCATCGTCAGCAACGACAGCAGATCGCGCCGTGTCACGATCCCGACGATCTTGCCGTTCTCGACGATCGGGATTGCGCGCAGGCCGGAGCGCAGCATCGCGGAGGCGAGAGCACTGACCTCGGTCTCTGGGGTCATCGCCACCACCGGGCTGGTCATGGCATCGGCTGCGGTGCCCTCCGTTCGAGGATGGTTGTGGAACTTCTCGCGCAGCAGATCACCTTCGGAGACGATGCCGACCAGGTGTTCGTCCTCGACGACAGGCAGGGCGGTGAAGCCGGATTCGTCGGCGATGCGCAGGCAGTCGTCGATCGACGTCGTCGGGCCGACCGTGGTGACGGGGATGCTCATGATGTGCCGCGCGTGCATGCTCGTTCCTTCCGTCGACTCCAGCGTCACCGCCCTACGCGCTCGGGGGAAGAGTCGTTGGACCCCTGTCGTCGATTGCGGACCGACGTCCTTTCACCCCGCGATTCGATCCGAAGACCGCCCCCAGCGGCCTACCGTGAAACACATCCTGCCGTGCACGAGACAAAGCGCCCCTGCACTCGGCACGGCCACACTCCGGGGAGTCAACCATGGCCGAAGACAATCTGTGGGTACGACCGATCGCGGAGGTCGGCGCCGCCGACGCGCCGACGGTCGGTGGCAAGTCCGCCAATCTGGGTGAACTCACCCGGGCGGGGTTTCCGGTACCGCCGGCGTTCGCCGTCACCACCGATGCGTATCTCGACGCGATGGACGCAGCCGGCGTCCGATCCCGGCTGGCCGCCGAGGCGGCACCTGCCGCCGACATCGACGACGCCACCCTGATACGCACCTCCGCCGAGCTCGCCGCCCTGGTGACGGATTCGACCGTGCCGGCCGGGATGCGCGCGGCGATCGTCTCCGCCTACGAGAGCCTCGGTCCCGATGTGCCGGTCGCGGTGCGGTCGTCCGCTCCCGCGGAGGACGCCGCGGATACCTCGTTCGCCGGTATCCACGAGTCGTACACGAACATCATCGGCGCCGATGCCGTGGTGCGCGCGGTGCAGCGGTGTTGGGCGTCGTTGTGGTCCGAACGCGCCCGCACCTACCGAGGGCTGCGTGGGGTGACCGACGAACCGTCCATAGCCGTGGTCGTGCAGGTGATGGTGAAGTCCGAGTCGTCCGGGGTGGCGTTCACGGCCGACCCGCGCACGGGCGAACTCGATCGGATCGTCGTCGAAGCAGCGCTCGGTCTCGGTGAGGTCGTCGTCGGCGGGCAGGTCGAACCCGACACCTATGTCGTGGCGAAGGACGGCTTCGCGGTGCTCGACGTGCACCTCGGTCATCAGGAATTCCGCATCACCTCCACCGACAGCGGGGACAGTCGCGTCGCCGTCGACCCCGCGCGCCGCACCCGGGTCCTCGACGACGAGCAACTCCTGCGCGTCGCGCGCCTGGCCGCCGGAGTCGAAGAACACTACGGGCGCCCCCAGGACCTCGAGTTCGCGTTCGCCGACGACGAGTTGTGGATCGTGCAGACCCGTCCGATCACCACCCTCGACAAGCCTGCGGCGGCGGGGAACGCGACGGCGGGACCGTCTGGAAACGGTGAGGCGCGACCGTTGCTGACCGGCCTCGGTGCCGGTCCCGGTTCGGCGACCGGACGGGTGCGGGTCCTTCATGAACTGGCGGACGGCACACGCCTGACCGACGGGGAGATCATCGTTGCCCCGATGACCCGCCCGGACTGGCTGCCGATCCTGCGGCGTGCCGGCGGCATCGTCACCGACGGTGGCGGTATCACCTGCCACGCGGCGATCGTCGGACGCGAACTGGGCAAGCCCGTGGTGGTCGGTGCCCGGACCGCCACCACCGATCTGCACGACGGGCAGCTGATCACCGTGGACGGCAACGCCGGTGTGGTGTTCGATGGGGCGGTCCACACCGCCGAGCGGCCCGTCGCGGCGGTGTCCGCGCCGGCGACATCGACTCTCTCCGCCGAGACTGTCACGGCCACAGCGGTCTACGTCAATCTCGCCACCCCCGACGCCGCGGAGGCGGTCGCCGCGACCGATGTCGACGGCGTCGGTCTGCTGCGCGCCGAGTTCATGATCACCGAAGCGCTCGCGGGGGAACATCCCTCGCACATGATCGCGCAGGGCCGTCGCAACGAATATGTGGAGAAGATGGCGGGTGGCCTCGCGCGGATCGCGGCGGCGTTCGCACCGCGTCCGGTCGTGTACCGCGCGATCGACCTGCGCAGCAACGAGTTCGCCGACCTCGAGGGCGGTGAGGTCGAACCCCACGAAGAGAACCCGATGATCGGCTACCGCGGATGCTTCCGGTACATTCGGGATCCGGAACTGTTCTCCCTGAATCTCGATGTGCTGCACCGGGTTCGGAGCACGCACCCGAACGTGCACCTGATGATCCCGTTCGTGCGCACCCGCTGGGAACTGCGGGACTGCCTCGCCCAACTCGACCGGCATCCGCTCGGCTCCGACCAGCGTATGCTGCGCTGGATCATGGCCGAGGTCCCGTCGGTCGTCTACTGGTTGCCGGAATACGCGAAGCTCGGCATCCACGGTGTGTCCATCGGAACCAACGACCTCACGCAGTTGATGCTCGGGGTCGATCGGGACTCGGAGGTGTGCAAGGACCTGTTCGACACCCTCGACCCCGCGGTGCTCGACGCGATCGATCACATCATCGAGCGCGCGTCGGCCGCGGGACTGACGACGTCGCTGTGCGGTCAGGCCGTGTCGACGAGCACCGACCTGGCGGAACATCTCGTCCGGCGCGGTATCACCTCCGTGTCGGTTACGCCCGACGCCGCGGCGCAGACGAGACGGACGGTGGCGCGAGCGGAACAACGCATCCTGCTCGACCGCGCCCGCCGCGCGCAGGCGTGAAGATCGGCGCCCTCTACCCGGTGGGCACTTCGACAGAGCGTCGATACGTCAGATCCCATGCCTCGGATCCGAGAGCGACCTGTTTCCAACCGTCGTTTTCGATCTGCCGCTGCGGGTCGGCGAGACTCGCGCTCAGTCCCGGAGTCCACTTCTCCCACAAACGCACCCCACCAATGCGAGCTCCGACCTCTTTCCGCTTCACCAGTAGGGTCTCGATGTCGTCGAGCATGTGAATGTCCTCCCCGTGCCTCGCTGACATGGTGGCACGCGAATGAATCCTTGTTCCGGTCAGTTGTCGGAGCGGGTCGCCGAAGTCCGAGACTCGGTGTCGTTGTCGGTGTCGGTGTCGTCCGGTCGAGCCGGGAAACGTGTGCGTGTCCGCGTCCATAGGGGTGCTGCGGCAGCGAGTTCCGCCGCAGTGGCGCTGCGGAACGGAGTCTCAGTGACCGGAGGGGCCTGACGTCCCCGGCCGCGGGTGACGTACAGACTCGCAGCAACGGAGACGCCGATGATCGTGGTCACCACGGCCAACGAGATCGTGGTGGGGATGTAGAACACGTCGATCTTCAGTGCCATCTTGATTCCTACCCAGACGAGTACCAGCGCCAGGCCGACCTTCAGGTAGATGAAGCGGTGGATCAGATCGGCGAGAAGGAAGTACATCGCTCGCAGGCCCAGGATGGCGAACGCGTTGGCCGTGAATACCAGGAACGGAATGTCGGTGACCGCGAAGATCGCCGGAATGGAGTCGACGGCGAAGACGATATCGGTGACCTCTACCAGTACCAGCACCGCCAGCAGGGGAGTGGCCAGCAGTGTGCCACCGATCCGAACGAAGAACTTCTGCTCGTAGAAGGCGTCGGTCATCGGTACGTAGCGGCGGAACAGGCGTAACGTGCGCGAGCGTTCCGGATCGAGGTGCTCGTCGCGGCGGCGCAGCATCCGACAGCCGGTGACGATCAGGAATGCTGCGAACAGATACAGGATGGCCCCGAAACTGGCGATCAGCACCGACCCGGCAGCGATGAACAGACCACGGAAGACCAACGCTCCCAGTACCCCGAGGAAAAGCACCCGGTGCTGCAACCGGCGAGGAACCGCGAAGTACGTGAAGATGATCGCCCACACGAAAACGTTGTCCACCGCAAGGGACTTCTCGATCAGGTACCCCGCGAAGTACTGCCGGCCGAACTCCGCGCCGGCGTTGAGCTAGATCAGAACACCGAACCCGATCCCGAAGCCGACCCAGACGGCCGACCAGACCGCCGCCTCGCGTACCCCGATCACATGGGCGCGGCGGTGGGCGAACAGGTCGATCGCAAGCATGGCCACGATGAAGCCGAGCACCGCGGCCCACGCCCAGAACGGAACAGTCATCGACACACCTCCGGTTCATGATCAACCGGAGGTCTTTCCCGCCCGCCCGAGGCGGGCCCGTTCGCCGGGACCGGATCACCGGGCCGTCGTGACGACGAGACAGTTGGGGGATACTCCCCTCCATTGGAGACCAGTGAAGCCGATCCGGCGGAGTTCTGCAAGGAATCTCGTCGACTGCGTTCACGGTCGCCCCTGTCGAGACTCCGCAGCTCGGGAGACGGAGGAGGTCTGCCGCCTGAGCAGGACCGTCATGGCCCAGCCCGTCACCGCCGCCATGGCAAATGCCATGCCGACGCCGGCGACGAGTCCGATCGTCACTGCGAGAGCAGGGGATTGGTCGGGATGCCAGAGTGGTGGGGCCACCGCAAAGAAGACAGCGAGACCGACAAGCCAGCTGAGAGCGGTGGCGGGTATCCACCATGTCGCGCCGGAAAGATGATGGCGCAGTTCGAGCCATTGAGCGAGGCCGATCGATATCAGCAGGACGACAGCACCCGCTCCGAAGAAGAGCACCTGCACGATCAGCGGCCAACTCGTCCACCACGCCGCGAGGGTGGAGGGCAACAGCCCGATCGCGTACGCCGACATCGCCGCTGCAGCTGTGAGCACCACCCATCTCCGTTTCGACAAATATGGCAATTGCCCGTGCAGTACCGTCGCCTGCGAGAGTCCCAGGATCGCTCCTTCCACGGCACCGGCGACCAGGAGCAAGGGAAATGCCGACGCGGAATCCCGCGTGAGGACACCGATGGCGGCAGGCACAGCGAAACCCACCGCTTCTCCTGCCGTCACCACCGCGATCCACCTCGCCAGCCAGCGTTTCATCGGTTGGTGCTTCATCGGCGTTGCGCTCCGTTTCGAGTCCGACGCCCCCATTTGGGGCAGCTCGTCGCATCCCCACACGATCACCGCCAGCGGGATCATCAGAGCCAGCAACCACAGCTCCGGCACCGCGGTACCGAAGACGGACTGCAACGGCGGACGAACCACGTCCTGCACCGTGTGCGGAGTATGCGTCCCAATATGCACCTGTGCAAGGACCTGTTCGACACGAGCGCGTGAATGCGGTGGACGACGATTTCCTACCGACGACATCGTTCTTCATGCGTGGCATCCCCGCCCGCCTGTCGGGCAAGGCTCAACCCCACCCTCCGGAACTGCGCTTGTTCGTTGACCCGTCGTCGGCCGGCCTGCCCGGATTGCTGGTCCTCGGGCGAATCCCGCGCACCATCGCCGTCGACGCGAAGTAACCACCAAACGGGATCTGTCGCGCGGGGACCGGCGAGGCGATGGTCATGCCCGGCAGTGAAACGGTCGTACCCCGCTACGGACGCGCGGCCGATCCGAGTTGTCGCAGCCCCGATGAACCCGGTCCTCGGAGCGAGGAGTTGGACGGCGGTGAACGGTCTCCGAGAACCGAGCCGGATCTGCCCGGACATCTCGAGTCGTGCGGCTGCGGCCCTCGGCGTGCCGCGTGGTCGATCCGGCGACGTGCAGCAGGTGGCAGGAGTGTGGTCATAGCTGGGGCGGACCGCTCAGCGGTGCCCTCGAGCTCGGACAGAGCGTGTCAGGGTGCGCCGATAGGACGGGCGACGCGAGCAATCGAGAGTGGCCGGGGCATGCGATACCTCCTCCGTATCGAGTGCCTTCTCCGTATCGAGACTCGATGCGACGATATGGCCGTTGGGGCAAAGTCTTTCACAACCGAACGGTGCCGATGACCGTCGCGCCCCGAAAGGGTGGTCGTGAACGGACGAGTATGTGGCGGGTGCGGCGAGACTGGTCAGCGCATGAGGCGAATCGTATGTCAGACTCGTGGCCATGAGCCGGGGCCGCATGTGCGGGTGGGTCCGGGAACAGGACGGTCATCGCCGAGCTTTCGGAGGGATGTATCCGATGGGGACCACTACACAGCAGTCGGTCAGGGCCGACCTGGTCATTCGGCCGTTGGGTCCGCAGGACGAGGGCGCCGTGCGAGCTTTGCACGAGCATCTCACCGAACATGACACCTATATGAGGTTCTTCACGGTGGCCCCGCGTCACGTCGACGAACTGGTGGAAATGCTGTGTCGGCAGGACGATAGGCATGTGAGCCTGGGGGCGTTCGACGATGGGACGGTCGTCGGTGTCGCGAACTACACCGTGCTCGATCCCGATCCTGGCTCCGCCTCCGATGGGGTATCGGCGGAATGCGCGGTCGCTGTCAGTCACCCCATGCAACATCACGGCATCGGAACCGCTCTGCTGCAACGTCTGGTCGGTATCGCCTGGGCACACGGGATTCGGCACCTGTCTGCATTCGTGCTCTCGGAGAACACCACGATGCTGCAGGTCCTTCGGGACATGGGCTGGTCGCGAAACGGCAGCGCGCCGGGACCAATCGTAGAAGTGAAGATCACCCTCGCCGATGCGCGCAGTGACGGAGGCTTCACAGCCTCGGTGGACCGCTCCGCTCCCTGAACCGACACCGAGAAGATTCCATCGTTCAGTCCGCGGTCCCTCATGCGCGCGTGCGCGAGTGCCCACCGGACGGTGTGCAACGAGGCGATGAGGCGCTGTGTCCCGGACACGGTGTTCTCGACTCCGGTCCAACGGTCGCACGTCCCCCAGAATCTGCCGAAGCACAGTGGTCCTCGGCAGTGGAGTGAACGACCTGTCAACGGTGGGTTCGTAACCACCAGCGGAAGGCCTCGTCGCATCCCCACACGATCACCGGCAGGGGGATCAACAGTGCCAGCAACCACAGTTGCGGCACCGCGGTACCGAAGACGGATTGCAACGGCGGAAGAACTACGACGGCTGCCGCGAACACGATTTCGAAGGCGATGCCCCACAGCAGCATCGGATTGGTGGTCAAGCCGATACGGATGAGGGAGCTGCGGCTGGTACGGGCAGCCATGGCGGTGCCGATCTGACAGGCCACGATACCGAGGAAGGTCATCGTTGTTGCCTGCTGCCAGGTGTGGTGCAGTTCACCCGTGCTGGTGTCAGCGCCGAAGGTCCATCCGCCGATGTGCAGGGTGAGCAGGAACAATGCCATCACCAGGACGGCGGAGATGCCACCGAGCAGCCCCCAGGCCCGGGCGAGCATGGGGCCGTCGATCACCGGCTGCGACCGGGGCCGAGGGGGGCGTCGCATCAGGTCCGGTTCGGCGTTCTCCCGACCGAGCGCCAACGCCGGAAGAGTCTCGGTGCCGAGATCGACCGCAAGGATCTGCATGATCGTCAGCGGCAGGGGGATCGCGCCGCTGGTGAGGGCATAGGCGAGGAACGGCACGACCTCGGGGGTGGCATGCGCGAAGATGTAGACGATGAACTTGCGGACGTTGTCGTAGACACGACGGCCCGCTTCGATGGCCCCGACGATCGAGGCGAAATTGTTGTCGACAAGGACCATCACCGCGGCTTCGCGTGCGACATCGGTGCCCGAGCGTCCCATCGCCACCCCGATATCGGCCTGCCGCAAGGCCGGCGCATCGTTGGCGCCGTCGCCGGTCATTGCGACGATATGCCCCGATTCCTGCAGAGCGTCGGTGATGCGTAGTTTCGACTCTGGGGAGCTACGGGCGAAGACGATCTCGTCGTCCCCGGCCAGGGTGGCGTCGAGTTCCCGATCGGACATCGCGTCCGCTTCGTCTCCGCCGATCACCCGCAGACCCCGGTGCCCGATGTGCACGCTCTCGGCGATCCCCCGGGCGGTGAGCGCATGATCGCCGGTGACGACGATCAAGCGGATTCCCGCCGAATGGCAGCGGTCCACGGCCTCGGGGACCTCGGGGCGGGGCGGATCGATCATCGCGGTGATCCCGAGCAACGTCGAACCCTGCTCTGCCTGATCCCGGGTCAGATCTGCCGGAACTTCGGACGGTCCGAGAGGGCGTTCGGCGATCGCCAATAGTCGCCGACCTCGTCGCGCCCAATCGGCGATGATCGCCTCGATCGTAGTGCGATCGGCGTCCGTCAACGGTCTGGTGCCGGTGGCTTCGGCGAGATGGGCGCAGCGGGCGAGGACTTCCTCCGGGGCGCCTTTGGTGTGTACGACGACGGTGTGGCCGACACGATCGATCGTCGACATCCGCCGCAGCGCGGGATCGAAGTGGAACTGCGTCAGCCTGCCGTCCTTGTCGCGGCGGGGTTCGATGTGGAGACGCGCGGCGGCTTCGAGCAGTGCGAGTTCGGTCGGATCACCGATACCGGTGTCCGTTTCGTGTTCCCCGATGCGCGTGGTGCCCACGGCTGGTGCCGGTTCCGCGTTACTGCACCACACCGCCGCCCTCAGTAACCGCTCCGCGACCGGATCCGGCACGGACAATTCAGGGAGAGAGTCGAAGTCGACGATCCCCTGACTGGTCCACACCTGCGTTACGGTCATCCGGTTCACGGTCAACGTCCCGGTCTTGTCGGTGCAGATCACACTCGTCGAACCGAGCGTCTCGACCGCCGAGATCCGCTTGACCAGTGCACCTTGCCGGGCCAACAGGCGCACGCCCACGGCCAGCGCGAGAGTGATCGTCGGAAGTAGTCCTTCGGGGACATTGGCGACGATCAATCCGATCGCGAAGGTCACCGAATCACCCAGAGACAGTCCGGCCAGCAGCGTGCCGAGTGGAATGAACGCCGCACCCATCCCGATGGCCACGACGGCGATCAGACAGGCGACCCGCTTGACCTGCCTCTCGAGGGGACTTTCCTGATGGCCGCCGCGCTGGGACAACGCGGCGATCCGGCCGAGTTCGGTGTTCATACCGGTGGCGAACACCACCGCCGTCGCCTCCCCGGTGACGCACGTCGTGCCGCTGAACACCAGATCACGGGCGTGGATCAATGGGACATGACTGTCGGCGCTGTCCGCGCTCACCCGCACCGGCGCCGATTCCCCCGTCAGTGTCGAGGCGTCGATTTCGGCGACGCCGTCGAGCAGACGTGCATCGGCGGAGACCCGGTTTCCCTCGGAGACCACGATGACATCACCGGGTACCAGCTCCCGCGCGTCGATCTCCGTTTCGATGTCGTCGCGCAGAACCCGGGCACGCTGGGGCAGATAGGCGGCGAGCGCCTCGACGGCCTGATCGGCGTGGCGTTCCTGCACGAACGCGAACGCGGCGTTGAGGGCGATCACCACCAGGATCGCCGCCCCCAAGGGAGCCGATCCGGACACCGCCGCGAGCACCGCCGCGATCCACAGCAGCAAGGCGAGCGGATGGACGAGTTGCCGGCCCAGTGCCCGCCACCAGCCTTCGCGGCGGCGGCGAACCAGCTCATTGAAGCCGGACACGCCCAGGCGCCGTTGCGCTTCGCGAGTGGACAAGCCGGTCCGGGACGAGCGGAGATCCCGCAGTAGGCGATCGAGAGATTCGAGGGGATCGACGGGCACATCGTGTCCGGCTGTGTCGGTCGTCGGGTCGCTCATCGGCTTCATCCCTGCAGGACCGCTCCTATCGCGTGGGCGTGGACAGATCTGCACCTTCCCGATCTCGTTACAGGGCCTTGGAGGAAGTGTCCTCCTGCTCCTGTGTCGGTGCCGTCGAACCGACAGAACCGAGGTACTCACCGCACAACGGAGGGGGTGAAGATCTCGGGGCCGGGCCGCGATGGGTACTCGACGTTGTCCATGGCCATGAGAAAGTCCCCACTGGTGGCCGAGTAACGGTCCCCACCGGTGGCCAGATGAAAGTCCCCGCCTCGTGTTCGTCGTGATTCCCACCGGAACACCAGGCCTGAGCGGTGAAGGTGAAGGTGCCACCCAGTCACCTGTCACCGCCCAGGGAGTTCCATTGAAGTCTGCGAAGGACCGCATGGACATCATTTCCGCCTACCGCGAGGTCGGCACCTACCGAGGCGCCGCCGAGATGTGCGGCACCACCCACAAAACCGTCCGCCGTGTCATCGAACGATTCGAAGCCGGCGACACCCCACCCCCACGACAACCCCGCCCCCGCAACTACGACACCGTCACCGAGATCGTCGCAGAACGCATCGCCTCGTCCCGCGGCAGAATCTGAAGCCAAACGCCTGCTCCCCATCGCCGCGGCCGCCGGATACACCGGCTCGGACCGCAACTTCCGCCGCCTCGTCGCCGACGAGAAAACCAAGTGGCGCAAAAACAATCACCGCGGTCGCCGCCCCGCCGTGTGGACACCGGGTGAATACCTGGTCATCGACTGGGCCACCCTCGGTGCCGGCCTGCACCTGTTCTGCGCGGTGCTGGCGTATTCACGGTGGCGGTTCGTCGCCTTCGCCACCGACGAACGCGCCGCCACCACCTTGACGCTGATCGCCGAGGCCCTCGCCGCGATCGGCGGGGTGCCCACCAAGGTCCTGGCCGACTTCGATGGCCTGCCTCAAAGGCGCAGTCGTGGCGAACGTGGTGGTCCCGACCCCGGACTACGTGCGGATGGCCACCCACTACGGGTTCCGTCCCGACTTCTGCCACGCCGCCGACCCCGAATCGAAGGGCGTCGTCGAACACCTCGTCGGCTACGCCCAACGCGACCTGGTCGTCCCGCTGCTCACCGACGCCGACCTGTCCGGCCGACCGGTGGACCTGGCCGCCGCGAACGCCGCCGCGAAGGCCTGGTGCATCGAGGTCAACACCCGGGTGCACACCGAGATCGACGCGGTCCCCGCCCAGCGCCTGCGCGAGGAACAGGCCGTGCTCGGGCCGCTGCCGTCGCTGCGACTGCAGATCGGGCCGCCACCGGTGACCCGCAAGGTCGACAAGCTCTCCTGCATCCGCTTCGGCTCGGCCCGCTATTCGGTGCCGACCCGCCTGATCGGGGCCACCGTCACCGTCACCGCCGGCGAGGGGCGACTGCTGATCGCCGACCCCGCCACAGGGGAGGTCGCTGCCGATCACGCGCTCACCGCCCCGGGCACCGCGTCGATCCTCGACGAGCACTACCCGACCCCACGACAGGCTCCCAGTCGTGGTCCGCGACCGAAAACCGAAGTCGAGAAACGATTCTGCGCACTCGGTCCGGTCGCCGAACAGTTCCTCGTCGGTGCCGCCGCGGCCGCCAACACCCGCCTGCCCGCCGAACTCGCGGTGCTCCTGGACCTGCAGGCCGCGCACGGCACCGATGCCCTGCTCGCCGCCCTGACCCGGGCGGTGGCGTTCCGGCGGTTCCGCGCCGACGACGTCCGTTCCATCCTCGACGCCGGCGCCGGGGTTCCCAACCCCGCCCCGGCGGTGAGGCGCTGGTGCTGGACCTGCCGACCGCCCCGACCCGATCTCTCGACGCCTACGCCGTCACCCGAGAGGAGACCGCACGATGAGCAGTTCGAGCACCGCCGTTCCGCCGGCGGTCGCGGCGTTGCCCGCCGACCTCGACGCCGGTCTGCGCCGACTCAAACTCGCCACCGTCCGCCGCACCGCCGCCGAGGTCCTGCAGACCGCCAAGACCCAACGCTGGACTCCGGAGGAGGTGCTGCGCACCCTGATCGAAGCGGAGTTGGCCGCCCGCGACGCCTCCAACATCGCCGCCCGACTCAAAGCGGCCGCGTTCCCCGTCGCCAAGACCCTCGACAGTTTTATCGTCGCCGAGTCCTCCATCCCACAAGCCACATTCGACTACCTGATCGGTTTGGAATGGGTTCGTTCCCACGCCAATCTGGCGTTGGTCGGCCCGCCGGGTACCGGAAAATCCCACACCCTGATCGGGTTGGGGATCGCGGCCGTGCACGCCGGGCACAAGGTCCGCTATTTCACCGCCGCCGACCTCGTCGAAGCCCTCTACCGCGGCCTGGCCGACAACACTGTCGGCAAGACCATCGACACGCTGTTGCGGGCAGATCTGATCATCGTCGACGAGGTCGGGTTCGCGCCGCTGGACGACACCGGCACCCAGTTGCTGTTCCGACTCGTCGCCGGCGCCTACGAACGCCGATCCCTGGCGGTCGCCTCGCACTGGCCGTTCGAGCAGTGGGGCCGGTTCCTGCCCGAACACACCACCGCCGCCGGCATCCTCGACCGGCTCTTGCACCACGCCACCGTCGTGCTCACCGACGGTGAGTCCTACCGGATGCGCCAGGCCCGACACGAACGAGGTGAACGCCCCTGACCCCAACCCCGAACACCCACGAGGCGGGGACTTCCACCTGGCCAAGAGCGGGGACACCACGATGGCCGTTGACAGCATGCCGCTTCCTCCTGACCCGAGTATCGGTGACACCGAACCGTAAGGGTGAGGTTCAAGCCCCCGCGTCCGGTTCTCGCTCAGTCTTTCACCTCCTGCGGGGCACATCGAGCCTCGGGATGCGGATGCCAATCCCAGATGTTGTAGGAGTGAAGGTTGGGGCAACGGAGCCGCATTTTCCGAAGACAGGTCATTTACCAGTGGTGACACTGGTGGTTCCGAATTCCGGCGGGCAGGGCTTGCAGCGGGCACTTCGGCACGCAGGGCGGCAGCGGGACCAGCCATCTTGACGATGATGGTGGGGCTGGCAGAAACGTGAGTACCTATAGGCGGCGGCCGCGCTCGTACCCCTGCCGAGTGCGGCCGCGCTGTGGTCGAATGGTGTGTCATCGGGTGTCGGTGAGTGATCGTCGGCCACCCAATGCGGGGCCATCCGGATTGGACGCAGCCATAACGGCGCACCGAGCCCATCGACGAAGGGTTCGCCGTCGAAGCTGCCTGGTTCGCGACCACCGTTCCGACCGCAGGCGTGCGGAGCAGGTCTGGTGCACGGCGCGGCGGCGGACCAGTCAACGATGCCGATCGTCTGGTGCAGCTACTCGTCACCGGCGTCCTTGCCGGACCGGGTCGACAGGACCTATCCGACAATCTCGCAATCAGAACGGATCAGCTGTGGAGCCAACGAGATCCGCCACCGAATTGATGACGCGGGTCGGACGGTAGGGGAATCGTTCGACTGATTCACGGGTGGAAATACCCGTCAGGACCAGCAGCGTCTGCAGGCCGGCTTCGAGGCCGCAGACGATGTCGGTGTCCATGCGGTCGCCGATCATCAGCGTGTGTGCGGAGTGCGCACCGATCGCGCGCAGGGCCGAGCGCATCATCAAGGCGTTCGGCTTCCCCACGAAGTAGGGTTCGCGGCCGGTCGCGCGGGTGATCAGCGCCGCAACGGCGCCGGTTGCGGGAAGCGAACCCTCCCGTGACGGGCCGGTAGGATCCGGATTGGTCGCAATGAACCGGGCGCCGCGTTCGACCAGTCGGATCGCGGTGGTGATCGCCTCGAAGGAGTAGGTGCGTGTCTCTCCGAGGACGACGTAGTCCGGGTCGCTGTCGGTGAGGACGTAACCGATGTCGTGCAGCGCGGTGGTCAATCCGGATTCGCCCACCACGTAGGCGCTGCCGCCGGGACGTTGATTCGCGAGGAATGTCGCCGTCGCCAACGCCGAGGTCCAGATCGCCTTCTCGGGAACGTCGAGGCCGGAGAGCAGCAGGCGAGCCCGTAGGTCTCGGGGTGTGCGGATGGAATTGTTGGTGAGCACCATGAACGGCGTACCGGTATCGCGGAGTTCGGTCAGAAACGCGTCGGCGCCGGGAATCAGGTGATCCTCGTGCACGAGAACACCATCCATGTCCATCAGGTAATTCCAGACCGGCGCGGATGTGGGTTCTTCGCTCATTCTTCGAGTGTGTCACCGACTGTTCCAGTCGGTGGCCGATACAAGGTGATCACCCGGCGGCCGGTGTCGGCTCCGTACTCACCCGCCGAGGTTTGCGACGGTCGAGTCGAGCACGCCCGCCTGCAGTTCGAGGTCGCTCTCGTCGAAGTCGCGATCCTGCGGCAGTTGCTTCCGGAGGTCTTCCCTCGTGACCACGAGAAACGGTCGGTTCTGATCGGTCAGCTCCTGACCTCCGACAACGCGGAACCGTCCCTCCTCCAGAACGAGTGCGGGGTCGTCGAGCGTCGAATCGAGGAGTTCTCGAAGGTCGGTGGCGGTCAACTTGGTGGGCACATGTCCTCCTGCGCTTGCTCGTCTCTCGAACCGTTGTGTCCTCTCGGAGGTACCCGGTCGAGTGCCGGCTGAACCTGGTGTTTGTCGGGCGACGTGACGGGCCGGCAATCTCCTCGGGGGAGGACATCGGCAGCGAATATTCCGTGTTGCGGTATGTGCCGCATCTAATTTCGAAATGTCAAGGGACCGGGTGCGTTCGGTCGCCTCTCGGCGAAAGGCGCAACACGGCTCCAGCCGAACGGAACTTCCGTGAAGGCAATGGGTTGAGCCCGGGGGACACGAATACGCACCCGATCCGCCCAGCACAACGCGACCCGATGGTTATCTATTCCCGGTGGGGACAAGCGTGCGGAAGCCGAACGCGTGCGTGACGGACTGTGACCGCGGACATCTTCGTTGATGCTTCAACCGGCATACGATCGAGACCACTCATGTACACAGACTTCGCCACACTCGGCGGAACTCTCATCTGGTTCGCCGCTCTCATCGCCCTTACCCACATCCTCGGCCATACCCTCTGACCTCCGACCCACGGTCGGCCACCCGATTCCTGAGGTGTCTGCCGTAGACCGCCGAGAGGACGGCACGATTTCGGCGAAGCGTTGCGCGCAGTAACCGCGGCTGCGGCTGCCACGATTGCGGGGGTCGAGTGCGCCGACATCGTCCTCATCGGCAAGGACACATTCGAATCCCACGGAGCGACCTCGTCGTTGTCCCGGGAACTCGGTCGGATCCAACGCGACGCCGGTGGCCCCTGTATCGATGCGGCCGGAGTTACGAGCGTGGTCTACAGCAGCGACCTCCGATCCGAGATGCGCTGGCCGCAGTTCACGGAAGAAGCCCTGATGGTCGGGGTCGGCAGCGTGTTGTCCTTCCAACTCCACACCCGCACCGACATTGCCGGTTCGCTGAACCTGTTCGCATCGAAACCGCAGGCCTTCGACGGTGCCGCGGTAGCGCTGGGCATCGCACTGGCGGCGCAGGCGGCCGCCGAGCGCACGGCTGCACGCGCGGAGCTGCATCTGCGCTCGGCGTTGGGCACCCGAGACACCATCGGCCAGGCCAAAGGTCTTCTGATGCAGCGCTGCGGTGTCGATGCCGCCCGCGCCTTCGTGATGCTGCGGACGCTGTCGCAGGATCTCAACGTCACCGTCGCTCGAATTGCCGAGCGAATCGTGGAGGACCACACCGCTTCTCTGTGATCGTTTGTCCGATCACGCACAGTCCGTCCGTCGGGCGGTCCACAGCGGTTCCCTCGAGATCGATGTAGGCACAAGAGGTGCATTCGACTGCCTACGAACCGTGGGGGTGTCTATCGCCCTCGAGTGCTGCGACGACGCTTCTGGCATGCGAAACCCATGCAGCGACCGTCGCGCCGGTGCTCCGAAGCGGGAGTTGAGCCAGACGCAAAGTCGAGGTGCAGCGGCCTTCCGGATCGCGTACAGGGAAGACGAGGGACCCGACATCGTAGCGACCGTCAGAATCGAGCTCCTGAACGCGATAGTCGACGTCCGACCCAGGGATCACGGTCCGGATGTCACGTTCCTCCATGGGTGTGAGCAGACCTGATTCGTAGCGTCGCGTCGCTTCGCACATCGTCTCGTAGGCGGTGCGGCCTTCTCGAGGAAGAAGCGAGAGCGCGTATCCGTGGGCGCGTACGAAACCGAGTCGCCGGCGGTAGACCCCCTTCGTGTCCTCGTCGATTCCGATGGCCCTGGACAGCCAGCGTTCCTGTTCGTCCTCGGACAGGTCGAAGACGATACTGTCGCCGATCGGAGGCACGATCGGGATACGTCGTGCGAGTCCGTTCGTCTGTTCCACGCCGGGACCGAAGGCCGACAGCACTCGGACCATCTCGTCCCGGCCGATCGTCGTATACAGCGCGATCTCGCAACCGATCGAGTGGGCGAGCGCTTCCACCTCCGGGCGGAGGGCCTCCGCCGCGCTGATCGAATCGGTGATCTCGTGCTGCAGCCGAGCGATCAGCGACGTACTCACGAAGCTGCCGTAACCGCCCTGGAAGTAGATCAGAGGCGCCACGGGGTTGGTGACCGCCAGATCGCTCACGGCGCAGAGGACGATCCAATGGTCGCCGGCATCGACCGTGTTCGTCACGCGTGCGTCGATCCAGGCGACCGATTGTTCGAGAACCGGGTTGCCGGACGGAGAGGTGGACCATTCGATGCCGTCGAGCTTGTTCTCCCAGCGCTGGGCGATCGTGGCGACAAGATCCTCCTGCTCGCCCCCGATGACATTGATGCATATCGACTCGCACCGCCGGAGTTTGTCGAAGGTCTGGGACGTCTTCATCGGCATGAACGAGACCAGGGGAGGATCGAGGGACACCGAACTGAAGGTCCCGACGACGAGGGCGAGCAGTTCGCCGTCGGCCGCGCGTCCGGTGATCACTGCAACGCCCGTGGGATAGTGGCCCATCACCTCGCGGAACAGGCCCTTGTTGATACTGGCGGTGTCGAGGGACATAAGCACTCCTTGGTCGGAACGACGATCGATCCGGCTCGGTTCAGCCTTTGCGGTGACGCGCCTGGAGGGTGCGTCCGAGGGCTTCGGGGCGGAGGAAGAGGATGCACAGCACGCCGCCGACGAGCAGGACGACACCGGTGATCGTGAAGGCTTGATGTACGCCTACGGCCATGTTGTTCGCCATCTCGGGGGTGAGGGGCGTGCCCGAGGGCGGCGAGACGTACCCCGCGCGCGTCATCAGCCATCCGACGAGGGTGGGGGAGATGATTGCGCCGATCGACGCGACACCGCCCAGCGTGGCCATCATGATCGGACGCTGCCGTGCGCCAACCGCGAATGCCAGCGCTGAGGCGGTCATCGGGTAGGCGAGGCTGCAACCTGCGGCGATGCAGAGCAACGCGACGGCGGCGACACCGGAGGCCGCCTGGACCAGGATGAAGCACACACCGGCAACGAGTGCTGCGATACCGAAGGGGATCGCGATGGACCGATGCGCGTTGTATCCCCGCTGCATCAGTCGGTGACCGAGGAATCCGAGGAAGAGAAGCACGAGCGCTCCCAGGATCCAGGGAATCGTGGTGACCGTCCCGACCTGGGACAACGAAAGTCCGACCACGGTCCCCAGGTACTGGGGTAGCCAGGTGGTCACGAACCCCTGCACCCAGAAGTTCGAACCTCCGCCGATGACCGCCGCGAGGAAAGTCAAGCTCGCGAATGCCCGCCAGAGCGAGACGGCCGGTTGTTTGTCGACATCATCCGTGGCGATTTCGTGAGCGGACTCGGCATCCGCCTCGGGGGCATCCTTGCCGGCGGAATCCTTCTTCCCGTGGCCCGCGTAGGGTCCGTCGCCGGCCAGGATCAACCAGGCGATCACCCAGACCAGACCGACGATACCGAGGACACCGAACGCCCAGCGCCATCCCCAAGCACCGATGACCCAGGCCAGGGCAGGTGCGGCGAGGACCGGACCGAGGGTCGAGCCCGCAGCGACAAGATTGGAGGGAAGCGCGCGACGTCGGGGTTCGAACCAGGAGTGGGCGGAGGTCAGTGACATCGCGGTGGCCGGGCCCTCGGCGCCGCCGAGAACGATGCGGGTGACCAGAAGAATCGCGGCGCCGCCACCGAGCAGCATGGGGAACTGCATCACGGCCCACACGACGCCCATCGTCAGGATGATCCACCGCACCGAGAACCGCGCTGCGAGAAATCCGGTAACGACCGAGACCACGGCGTAGAGGAAGAAGAACGCACTGCCGATGAAACCGAACTCGACGGCCGAGATTCCCAGGTCCGGGATCGCCTCTGACGCAACGAGTCCGAGTACGGCCTTGTCGGCAAACGCGACGATCTGAAAAAGAACGAGGAGTGCAGTGATCAACCAGGCCTTGCGGTTCATTCTGCCGAAGTCGATCTTCTTCGATGCCTTCGGATCGGAAGGATCGATGATCTTGTCCGGCGCCACGGTCGAAGCCATGAGAGGCCGCCTTTCTTGTGGGCTGGGAATGGGGCTGGAGTGAGCGGCGAGTGCTCCGTTGGTGATCGGAAGCCCAACGGTGTGGAAAACCTATGTCGCCTTGCGTCACTCGGGTAGGAGGGAAACCTTTACTGTCGGTACGTCCTTTTCCTGGGCAGAATGGGGAGGTCAGCGACTGCAGGAGGATGATGTGAACGCGCCCGTGGTTGACGTGTCCATCGAAGATCAGGTGAGGTCGGTCCGGACCGGTTCGACGACGGCGACGGAACTCGTGTCCCGAGCCAGAACGGCAATCGACGCTCAGGAACCCGTACTGCAGGCGTGGGTGCAAATGTCGAGCACTACTGCCGAGGACGTCGCGACGATCGATGCCGACCGCCGAGACCTGCCTTTGCGAGGGATTTCCGTCGGTGTGAAGGACCTGATCGACGTCGCCGGCATGCCGACCCGTGCGGGATCGCCGGTCACATCCGCCGCGGCAGCTGTCGCGGACGCGCCCTGCGTGGAACGATTGCGTTCGCTCGGCGCCGTCGTCCAAGGTAAGACCGTCACGACCGAGTTCGGTTACTTCCGTCCGGGTCCCACACGCAATCCTCATGCACCCGAGCACACGCCCGGAGGATCGTCGAGCGGGTCCGCCGCCGCGGTCGGTGCTGGCACCGTGCCGTTGGCGCTCGGTACCCAGACCGCGGGTTCCCTGACCCGACCGGCGTCCTATTGCGGCACGGCCGGACTGGTTCTCGCCCACGGCAGTACCGAGATGGCAGGAATTGTCGGCCTGAGCGACTCCCTCGATTCCCTGGGGCTGCTCACCCGCACCGTCGCCGATCTGCGTTACGTCCACGATGCGTTCCTCGGCTCAGCCGCCGCTGTTCAGTCCGGTCTTCCGGAATGTGCGTTCGTCTGGGGCGGAAGCTATCTCGGATATCTCGACCCTCCGATGATCGCTCTGCTGGGCCGTCTTCCGTCTGTTCTGGCCGGACTGGGCCTGCATTCGGAAATGCTCGACTGGGACGACCACGTGCAGACTCTCGCCGAGGACCACGCGACGATCATGGCCTTCGAGGCCGCACGCACCCGAGCTCGTGAGTTCGAACGGCAGCGGGACGATCTGAGCCCGCAGATCCGAGATCTGCTGCAGCAGGGACAGACAATCTCGGTCTCCGACCACACGGCTGCGTTGATCCGACGGGATCGCTCGCGGGAGTTGTTGGGCGAGATACTCGACGGATCATCCCTCATCGTCGGTCCTGCCGCGACCGGACCTGCACCGAAGGGATTGTCGGCGACCGGTTCGCCGATCCTCAGCCGCCCGTGGCAGTTGCTGGGCCTACCCGTGGTGATTGTGCCCGGAGCGCGCACCACTGCGGGACTGCCGCTCGGAATACAGCTCGTCGGCCTGCCAGGTAGGGAGGATGACCTGTTCGAGGTCGGGGAGAGACTCGAAGCAATTCTCCGCGAAAGTCCCCCGCTGGACGAGTGATTCGAAGACCATGCCCCTGATGACGACTGGAGAATTCTCGATGCTGAAACCGCGCCCGGTCAATCACCATCGGATGTTCCTCACCTGCTACGAGGACACCTTCAACTACGGATGGCATCACGTCGACCTGTTCGTCCACGACGAGTACGGACGCGAGGTCAACTGGGTGCATTGGACCGTGGAGGCGGATGGACCGGAAGCGGCCGACGTATCGATCCGTCGTGAAGAACCCCTGCTCCGCCGCACCACCGACTGGGAGCCGAAGACAAGCGCAGTCGGGGCTCCGTACTGGACTGCCGAAGCAGCGTGGGATGCGGACAGCTGACATGGCCGAGCATGTGACCGGCAACGATGCGCCGGCGTCCGAGGCCACCGTGTACGTCGTCGACGACGATCCAGCGTTGTGCGATTCCGTCGACTGGATTCTGGAGAGCATCGGCATCCGACCGGTCATCTGCCACAGTGCCGATGTCTTCCTCGATGTCTACGACGGCACGCATCCCGCTTGCATCGTGCTCGATGTGCGCATGCCGGGCATGAGCGGCACGAGGTTGCACGAGCGGATCAACGAGTTCGCGCCGCATGTGGTGATCATCTTCGTCTCGGCGCACGGCGACATCAGGATGTCCGTCTCGACGCTACAGAAGGGCGCCATGGATTTCCTGGAGAAGCCGTACGATCCGCAACGGCTGCTCGACGCGGTTCAGTCCGGCGTCGAGCGCGCTCGGACGCGTTTCGCGGAGCATGCTGCACGCGTAGCGCTGCGGGAGAAACTCCAGGGGCTGACGCCGCGTGAGCGGCAGATCCTGGCCTTGGTCGTCGAAGGCCTGCCGAGCCAGAATATCGCCCGCAAGCTGGGGATGAGCGTGAAGACCGTCGATGTCCATCGGGCTCGGATCAAGAGCAAGACCGACTCCGACAGCATCGGCACCTTCGTTCGGGACCTCCTCCGCTACGGCGTAGAGGTCCCGAACGAAGCCTGACCACGGTCGATCAGTAGTAGTCGAGGACGAGTCGCTGCCCTCTCGTGCGCGACACGCACACTGCCATGACTTCCCCGGATTCCTTCTCGGCACGGGTGAGCACGTTGTCGCGGTGTTCGGGCGAACCCTCCAGGACCTGCATGATGCACGTTCCGCAGATGCCTTCCTGGCAGGAGGTGTCGACGTCGCAACCGTTGTCCTGGAGGACCTCGACGATGCTCTTATCGGCCGGAATCCGATAGGTCTCTCCGTCCAGCTCGACTTCGAATGCGGCGTTCGCCGACGCGTCGGGTTGCTCCGAGGCGTGGAAGTTCTCGATGTGGATGGCGTCGGGGGAGACGTGCTCACGCGCGACGGCAACGACCTTGTCCATGAACCCCGCCGGTCCGCACGTATAGATGTGAGTGTGTGGAGGCAATTCGGCGAATTCGTCCTTCAGGACATGCTCCTGGGCCTCGCGCGTCACTCCGAGATGCTGATGCAGCTTGTCCGGGCAGCGGTCGTTCAGCAGCGGCAGGAATGCCGCTTCGGATTCGGTGCGGGCGAAGTAGTGCAGTTCGAAGCTGATGCCGTGAACGTCCATGTAGCGGGCCATACTCAGCATCGGAGTGATGCCGATGCCGGCGGCGACGAGCACGTGGTGCTGTGCCTCTTCGGCGATGGCGAGCAGGTTCCGAGGTGTGCTGATGCGGAGGGTGTCGCCGACAGAGAGTTCGTGCAGGGCAGCGGATCCACCGCGTGAGTTCGCCTCCTTCTTGACGGCGAAGACGAACGAGTCCGGTGCGTCCGGGGTGCTGCACAGCGAGTACTGACGTGTGATCGCTGTCGGGCCCTCGACGTCGATGTGTGCGCCCGGCAGGTACGGACCCAGCGGTGACCCGTCCGCCTTCACGAGCGTGATCGACTTGACGGTCGGTGTTTCCTGGGTGATGTCGGAGACGATGACGTCGATGAGTGTCATGTCAGGTTCTCCTCGTGTAGCGACGGGTGCGGGCCGATAGGGATGGAACGCTCAGCGCAGGTACAGGCCGCCGTTGATGTCCCAGCAGGCACCGGTGACGAAGAAAGCGTCGTCGGAGATCAACAGCGCGACGGTGTCAGCGACGAACGATGCACTGCCGAGTCGCCCGACCGGAATGCCGGCAACGATGCCGTCGAGTTTGTCGGCCGGAACCGTCTTGCGGACGACCGGCAGATCGTGTGGGCCCGGGGAGATCGCGTTGACCGTCACGCCTCGCGCGGCGAGTTCTCGCGCGAAGATCTTGGTGGCGGTCAGGATCGCGCCCTTCGACGCCGCGTAGTGCCCGCCGGTGGCGGTGCCGCCGTTCTGGCCCGCGAGCGAAGCCATGTTGACGATGCGACCGAATCCCTTGTCGGCCATCGCCGCTCCGAACACCTGACAGCCGAAGAAGACGCTGTTGACGTTCGTGGTGAGCACGTCCGTGAACTCGTCTTCACCGAGTGTCATCAGGTCGGCCGCGCGGGTGACCGCTGCGTTGTTGACGACGATGGTGGGCGTGCCCCACAGGTCTTCACAGACTGCGAGGCCTTCCTCGAAGGCCGCCTTGCGGCCGACGTCCAACTTGATGCCGCGGGCTGTGGACCCGTCGGGGGACAGTTCCGCCGCGAGGGCGTCGACCGCGGCGGTGTCGAGGTCGGCGAGGAGCACCCGCCGGCCGTCGGTATGCAGTTTACGGGCGATGGCGGTGCCCATTCCGCCGGCGGCTCCGGTGACGACCGCGATACGCGGGGCATGAGGATTCATGGTGGCCTCTCAGAGCAGATAACCGGACGCACTGACCGCGTCCTCACTGTCGATCAGACGGACCACCTTGAGCGCGATCCTGTCGTCGCCCTCGTCGTCGAACACGATCGTGTGCGTCAGATCCGCGCCGAGGGTCAAGAACGCGTTGCGTTTGAAGGCATTGACGATCTGCGCCGAGCGGAGGGTGACCGAGGTATCCGTGCGTTCCTGCACGGTGAAGCGGGAGATCACGCGGACGGTGCGTGCTGCGGCGACCGCGGACGGCGAGTAACCCTGGAGCATGCGTTGGACGCGCAGTCGGCGCATCCGTGCATCGTCGTAGACCATGTTGAGCGAGGACGCGAAGTCATCCGTGTCCGGGTCGATGGGGATCACGTAGATGCCATCATCGGTGTACATCTGCTCCCAGGACTTGTAGTCCTTCGCGTCGAGGGCTTCGGCCTCCTTCCACACCAGTTCTATGGCACGCAACACGCGGGGATCGGTCAGGCCCAGGTCAGTCATCGCTCATCAGCTTCTTCCACATTGCGTAGGCCTCGCGCATTCCTGTCTCGTCGGTGACATGTGAAGTGGGCCAACCTTCTTCGGTGATGTATTCGCGCCCCTCGCCGCGGTTGACGAGAATGGGCATGTCGGGATTGCCGCCGGCACCGATCTGAACCCGGGTCCAGCCCTCCGCATCGTCGGGGCTGCCGAAGCCGAACGGACCCTGGAAGTGCTCGTGAATACGCAGACGCTCCCGGTTGACGGATTCAGGGCCGCCGTCCATGCCGATGGCCATGTGCCAGATCTCGGTCTCGTCGACGGAGATGGGAATCAAGACCCGGAAGAACGACGAGGACATCGCCACATTCGGAAAAGTGTTGAGGTTGAACCCGCAGCCGTGCATCGAGCGCATGTAGCGACGGATCCGCTCCGGACTCTCCCCGGCCTCGGTGAGTTCGTCGACGAGATGCTGGAAGCGTGGCTGGATCTCCTCGGTGCCGTCGTCAATATCGAGGTCGACGTGGGCAGCGGCCATGATCGCGACGCTGTGTCCGTTGCCGAGCGAATGTGTCTCGGCGGCCGGATCGTCCATGAACGACATCATGTCGGCGGTTTCCGCGTCGACGGAGGCCATCCATGACTTGTGCACCATCGGGAAGTGGTAGCCGTCCGTGGTGTTCTCCAGTTGGATCTTCCAGTTGCCCTTGAAGCGGAACTTGTGGACGCCGAGCACCTTGGTCGGCAGTCCGTTGCTCTGCTTGAAGAAGCGCTCCATCCAGAGCTTGGCGTCACCGAGGAAATCCTCGAGGGGTTCGGCGTCCTGGTTGAAGGTTGTCCAGATCATGCCCAGGTAGCTCTCGGTGCGCAGCGTCTGGAGGGGGAAGTCCTTCTTGTCGATGACTCCCTCGTAGCCGTCCGGATAGGGGATACCGCGCAATCGACCGTCGAGAGCGTAGGACCAGTTGTGGTACGGGCACGTGAAGCCGTTGGCCTTGCCGCTGCGCTGGTCGCAGACGGTCGCGCCGCGGTGCCGGCAGCGGTTCAGGAGGGTGTTGAAGTTTCCCTTGCGGTCACGAGTGACGATCACCGGCTGATTCCCGACCTGAGTGGTCTTGAACGAACCGGGCTCAGGGATCTCGCTCTCGTGCGCGACCCACACCCACGTGCGGTAGAAGATCTTCTCCATCTCGACACGGAAGATCTCCGGGTCCGTGTAGAGCCGTCCGGCGACCCGATCGGTGCCGACGAGATCCCCGTAATTGTTCTGGATCGAATGTTCGATCGTCGTCATGTGTTTGCTTCCTTCGAACTCGTCACGTGCGGGTGTCCGCATCAGTGCAGATGACTCATCGCGTCGATGGGTAGGGGTGCCGCGAACATGCGCTGGGTGCGGAATCGGTGTATGCGGGCCGTGATGTCCGCCGAGCGGGTGATCTCGAAATCGATCTCGAGTCGGGCACACAGCAGTTCGGCCGTGCCGTCCGTGTACAGCGACAGTTGTTGCATGATCCATCGACCGTGAGCACTGTCGCGCTCGACCCGGATCCGTTCGCTGCCGAGCAGATGCGTGTTGCGAACGAAATGTTCGGCTGGTGGAAGATATCGAGAGACCAGAGCGACGATGTCCTCGCGCCCGTGAGCGATCCCGAACTTGCCTGTGTACTCCGATCCGATGCCTTCCCAAGTCGCATTGCCGGTGAACAGCGCGCCGATCTGTTCGGGATGCTCCAGGGAACCGGGGACGTCGCACAGGTCCATGTAGCGCATCAGGCATAGCCGGGCAGCGTCCTTGACTTCGAGCGCGGACAGTCGGTCCGACATGTCGGTCACGTCTACACGTCCACGTCGTCCCGAATGGTCAGCTCACGACCCATACGAGCTTCGATCTTGAAATACCTCCACAATGCAAACTCACCGATCATGGTGGTGCGCAACAGGTTGCACGCGTTCTTCACTGTCTCCTGGTCTTTGACGTCGGCGAGGACGTAGCACGTCCACGGCCACCCATCGGACGGTCCGACCATGTGGGCGTCGTCGTCGAAGGTGCCGATGATGTCGACGCCGTCCATGCGCTTGAGATCGGAGAGCATAGTGGAGATGCCGACCCAGACCGGGCCGATCTCCGCCTTGGGGAGATCGAAGAAGTTCTGGTTGTTGCCGATGCAGAACAAGGTGCGCAATGGTTCGGGCACGACAGGTGTCCTTTCGGTCGGGTGAGCCTTGCGGGCTCGCACGGTCGGAGAGGCGATCAGGGGAAGCTGGGGATATCGGCGTCGAGACCGAGCAGAATCGAACCGGCGGCCTCGAACGTGTTGGTCTGCAACATGGCGTGCTGGGCAGGAACGAGCGCATCCTGCAGATATCGCTGGAGAGGATGACTGTCGTAGATCGCGCCGGTGCCGGCGAGATCGAAGGCCGACAGCACCACGGTGCGACCGACATGCGCGGCATGTGTCGCTGCCAAGCGGAGCATCGCCCTGTGTTCGTCGGCGATCGGATCGCCCGCAAGCGCAAGACTCCACACTTCGTCGGTGACCTCGTAGAAGAATGCACGTGCCGACCGCAGATCGGCCTCGGCCCTGGCCAGACCGATCTTGTAGGCGGGACGGTTGCCCTTGGCGGCACCGCCGGTGATGCTGGAGCGCGCTGCACCGACCTCCTGCACGTAGTCGAGGGCACCGCGCGCTGCTCCGAGCGTGACCACCGCGAGCACCTGCGCTGCGTAGGGAAGCATCGGGTAGCGGGTGATCGGTTCGTCGACTTTCGGTGCGCCGCCGCGGACGAAGGTCATCTCCTCGGGCACGAAGAGTTGGTCAGCGCGTATCGAGTGCGAGCCGGTGGCTGCCATGCCCGCCACGTCCCAGTTCTCGACGATCTCGACGTCCGCTGGATTCACCAGCGCGGTGAGAGGCATGCCGTTGGTGTCCGGGCCGCCGGCGAGACCGATCCCGAGGATGTCGGCGCCTCGGCAGCCGCTCGCGAACTGCCACAGCCCGCTGCACAGATAGCCACCGTCGACCTTCTCGGCTTCCTGCATGGGGAACAAGCCGCCGGCGTAGGCGATGTCGGGGCCGTCAGCGTAAATCTTCGCCTGGGTCGCGACCGGGAGAGCGGAGAAGTACACCAGCGACGATCCGAAGCTGGCGACCCAGCCCGTGGCTGGATCGATCGCAGAGATCCGTTCGACGAGGTGCATGAAGGACGACGGCGCCATCGGTTCGCCACCGAACTGTGCCGGCGTGGATGCCCGGTACAGTCCGGCCTGTTTGAGCAATGCGATGTAGTCGGGGGGTACGAAGCGTTGCTGGTCGAACTCGTCGCGCCGGTCGCGGAGCACTTCGAGCGCGTGCTCGAACGCGCGATCCCGCGCCGGACCCGCCGGCGCTGCCTCGATCCGTTCGGTCGTGCTGGGGATGGTCATGCCGTCTCCGTTTCGGTACGTGTTCGCGCTGATGAACACGCTATGGACGAGCCGGTTACGGCGGTATCGGGACTTTCTCCCGAGGCCATAAAGTAATTCCTAATGGCGGTGACGACGTCGCTCGTCGGACGATGGACCGTCCTGCTCCCGGAGGTGTTGATCGATGTTCCCTACCCGACGTGACTTCCAGGCGATGGCGGAGCGAACGCAGACCGGCATCCTGATCCACGAGGCTGCGTCGAAGAACATCCTGTGGGCCAATCCCGCTGCGTGCCGGATGTTCGGTTTCACGCTCGAGGAGTTGCGGCCGCTCAAAGCGCACCACATGAGCAGTCAGGAACGTCAGTATCGCCGGGCCCTGGGAGTGGCGTGGCTGCAGTCCGCGGTCGTACATGGATCGAGTCGGCGGCAGTGGAAATATCGAACCAAGGACGGGGTGGACTTCCTCACCGACGCCAACGCGTCCCTGGTGCAGTTCCAGGACGGTCCGGTGGTGATGGTCGAGTTCCGCAACATTTCCGAGGAGGTGGAGATCCAGCAGGAACTCAGCTGGGTGTCGCAGTCGTTGCAGCGGATCATGACGCACACCTCGGCCGGCATCCTGGTGCTCGACGACGGCAACTGCATCGACGACATCTCACCACTCGCGGCGCGGTTGTTCGGCTCGACCACCGACCAGTTGATGGGGGCCCACCTCGAGGGCCTGGGGCGATGCGATCCCTCGCTGGATTCCGAGCAGGTGGTGTCGAAGCTGGCGTCGGGCACCGGATCGGTGAAGATCCGGCAGAAGATCGAGAGGCCGGACGGCCGCGTCACCTGGCTCGCCGGTGAGCTCGAGGACGTGGTGCACGACGGCATGGTCTCGCGGGTGCTCGTGATCCGGGACGTGACCGACCGCGTCGAGTTGGAGCAGCGCCACGAATACCAGGTAGCGAACCTGCAGTATCTGAGCCGCTACAACGCGATGGGTGACATGGCGATGATCCTGGCCCATGAACTCGGGCAACCATTGGCGGCGTCGTCGAACTACCTGCGTGGTCTCCAAACGCGCGTTGCCGGTGGCACTCTCGACCGCGATCAACTCTCCTACGGTCTGGACATGGCGGAGAAGCAGTTGAGCCGTGCTGCGGAGATCGTGGCGTCGGTCAAACGGTATGTGCGGCGCATCGAATCGACGTCGTCGGCCATCGATCTCAACGACGTGATGGAGGAGAGCCTGTATTTCGTTCGGTTGCGCGCGGCTGAACGGGGCGTGCGGGTGGTGGTCGATCGGACCGTCGAGAGCTTGCCTGTGCAGGGGGAGAGCGTGTTGATCGGTCAGGTCATCATCAATCTGTGCTTCAACGCGATCGACGAGATCGTCCTGCCCACAACGGAGGCGAAGGAATTGAGGGTCACGACCTGCCGTGATGGTGACTGGGCATGCATCCGGGTGGCCGACGAAGGCCGAGGCATGGAACGAGCCCCGCGAAATCAACTCGTCTCAGGGGCGTTCTCCGCGAAGCAGGACGGCTCCGGGCTCGGCTTGATCGTGTCGGAGCACATCGTCGAGCGTCACGGCGGCGACATCGAGTTCTCTCCGAACGAGCCGCGGGGAACCGAGGTTCGTCTGCGGCTTCCGATCGCCGGTGGCACGCCATCGGTAGGTGTGTAGCGCCGTTCCTCGATCGCGACACCACCGGTTGCCGCGCGTCCTTCAGTCCAGACAGAACTCGTTGCCTTCGATGTCCTGCATGACGATGCAGGACTCGTCGACGCCGTCGGCATGCAGAACCTTCACCTGCGCAGCGCCGAGCGCGACCAGCCGGTCGGATTCGGCTTGCAGAGCAGACAGGCGTTCGTCACCCTCCAAGCCTGTCCCGACGCGGACGTCGAGATGCACCCGGTTCTTCACTACCTTTTCTTCGGGTACTCGCTGGAAGTGCAGCCGTGGCCCGGCACCGGTCGGGTCGGCGCACACGAACGCGCGTCCTTGCGACTCTGCGGGCAGGCTTGCGTCGTAGTCGGTCCGTGTCGCGAACCCGTCGGGCGGCGTGGGCACCTCGTAGCCGAGAACAGCGCACCAGAAGTGCGCGAGTCGCTCGGGTTCGGTGGAATCGAACGTGACCTGTACCTGCCTGATCGATGCCATGCGGGCCACCCTAGGGAGCAGTGCCGGAACGAGCAACCGCATTTTCGGACGCGATATCGCACTCGGTCGTCGAACCGAATGTCGGTGGTGGGCATCGATTCTCGTTACCACGGACGTGGACACCGACAGCTGTCGGTCGTATCCGCAGTCTCAGCGCTCGTTCACGGGGTAGGCGAGGGTCTCACGAGTCAGATGGAACAAGCCAGGTATCAGCAGCGCAACGACGATCACCACGACCACCTTGTCCATGGTCGGTAGGAGCGCGATCGCCAGGCTCGGAGCTCCGACGACCAGTCCGACAACCGCAACATTTCGCCCTTTCTTCACCCGGGTACGCCCCGCGTCCGATAGCGGACCCTCGGATCGGCGCACGACGCTTCGATGAGCCCGGTACACCACCGATGTGCCCCATCCGAACACAGCCACGGCCACGATCGCTACCGCCCACAGCAGCGCAGTCACTTCGAATCCTCCATGTGTCGTCGGTTGGTAGAAGACCGCCCGCAGGCTACATAACCGCGCGTTCCATTACGGGCTCGCAACAGAGTTGCAACAGTCTTCTCCGATACTCGAGAAACGAACAGACACCCTGTTCGCCCGGGAGGATGCTGGATCATCCGAGTTACACGGCTGCACTCCATCTCGTTGCGCGACTTCCACGACCAGGGGGTAGCCCATGAACGCCGGCCGCTGCTCGCGCGACGTTCCACCACCTCGGCGGCGTGACGCCGCCGTACGAACCGATCGCCTCAGGGAGACGGAATGTCAGTCGTAGAACCATCGAAGAGTTCGGGAACCCGTAAGCACCACGACGGCGCCGACTTCCACGCCGAGAAGAGCGAATACCTCGAAAAACGTTCACTGCGTAAAGGAACCGCAGGGTGGGTGCTCCTTGCAGGACTCGGTGTCAGTTATGTCATCTCCGGTGACTACGCCGGATGGAACAACGGACTCGCCGAAGGTGGATTCGGCGGCCTGCTCATCGCCAGCGTGGTCATCGCGGGCATGTATTTCGCGATGGTGCTCGGGATGGCGGAATTGTCGTCGGCCCTTCCGGCCGCAGGGGGCGGATACACCTTCGCTCGTCGCGCGCTCGGCCCCTGGGGTGGATTCGCCACCGGCACGGCCATTCTCATCGAGTACGCGATCGCCCCTGCGGCCATCGCGACGTTCATCGGCAGTTATGTCGAATCGTTGAACATCTTCGGGATCACCGACGGATGGTGGATCTACCTCGCTGTCTATGCCATTTTCATCGGCATCCACCTCACCGGTGCGGGCGAAGCGCTCAAGGCGATGTTCGTCATCACCGCCATCGCACTCGTCGGACTCGTGATCTTCGCGATCTCCGCGGTGGGACTGTTCGAGTCCGACAATCTCACGGACATTACGCCGACCGATGCCGTCGGTGCCTCGGGCTTCCTGCCGTTCGGCTACTTCGGTATCTGGGCCGCAGTTCCGTTCGCGATCTGGTTCTTCCTGGCGATCGAGGGCGTTCCTCTCGCTGCGGAGGAAGCGCGCGAGCCGGAGAAGAACGTGCCCCGCGGCATCATCTCCAGCATGCTGGTGCTCCTGGTGACAGGAGCGACGGTGCTGTTCCTCGCGACCGGTGCGTTGGGTGCCGAGGGGTTGTCGACCTCGGGCAACCCGCTCGTCGAGGCGCTGGGTGACGGGACAGCGGCGAAGGTCGTCAACTACATCGGGCTCGCCGGGCTGATCGCCAGCTTCTTCTCCATCATGTACGCGTACTCGCGGCAGACCTTCGCGTTGTCCCGCGCCGGCTACCTGCCGACGAGCCTGTCGGTGACGAATTCGCGCAAGGCCCCCATACTCGCGTTGATCGTGCCCGGCGTGATCGGCTTCGTCCTGTCGCTGACCGGTGAGGGCGCGATGCTCCTCAACATGGCGGTCTTCGGTGCCGCCGTGAGCTACGTGCTCATGATGGTCAGCCACATCGTGCTGCGCGTGCGCGAGCCCGGGATGCCGCGTCCGTACCGCACGCCCGGTGGTGTCGTTACGATCTCGTTCGCGCTGGTGATCGCCGCGGCCGCTGTGGTGGCCACCTTCCTCGTCGATCCCGTCGCGGCTCTGTGGACGTTCGCCGCGTTCGCGGCATTCATGGCCTACTTCGGTCTCTACAGCCGTCACCACCTCGTCGCGAACTCCCCGGACGAGGAGTTCGCGGCCCTCGCGAAGGCAGAGGAAGAGCTGGGGTGACGACCTGAAGCCGTCCGCGCGGCCGTGTGCTCACAGCGTGCGGACCGAGGTGGGTTCGTAGACCATGACCGAAGCCGTCGGCGCTCCACGGCAGGTCAATCGGCACGGGGGAGTGCGATGGGCCCGCAGTTCGACGTCGACACGCTCCGGGTGCGGTGCACGACCGGCGAGCCGGATCCGCCAGAGATCACCCTCGCGGGCACTCTCTGCGACTGTGTAATCACTGCGCCCGGCCGGACCGAAGCGTCGGAGCGTGGCAGCGAGCGCGGCCTGCTGAGGCGGCGACATATCGGTGTAGCCGCGTAGATGACGGTGGTGGATCCGGTCGAAGAAGTGTTCTTCGATCGTGAGGACGGACGACTCGGCGTCGAGACCGCCGTAGTAGACACCGTCGGGTACGACGACGACATTGGCGGCGAACCGGTCTCCGCCTACGTGCGAGCATTCCCAGACCTGGTCGGGCCAGCGCTCGGCCAAGGCGCGCGCGACCGGCCGTCCACGCACGGCGCAGCACGGGTCGTGGTGACCGTGAGCGCAGACCAGGAGGACGGAGGGGCCACCGAGGTCGCCGGGAGTCTCGAGGGCGGTGACGATCTGTGTCAGATCCTCCTCGCGATCCCACGTTCCCCATTGCTGACGCACCGCGCCCGAGGTCTCGCGGCGGAGCACCGCCCAATGGTCGTGTCCGCCGCGGCGGCGACGGCCCGGGCGCTTGACCAGCAGTATGCGTGCGCGGGCCGCCTGCGCGGCGGAGAACACGGCCGTCTTGGTCGCGGCGTCGAGCTCGAGCCCCTCGAACCCGTTCACCGGCCATCTGCCCCGGTATTCGACGAGGACCCAGGCGAATCCGCGCGGGGCCGTGCCGGCCATCGGATCACCCCGCAGGCGGGCATTGTCTGCGCAGAAGAAGCGTTCGGCTGAGACCACAGTGCACCGTCACTGTTCCGCGGGGACGAGGATCCCTGCGCGCAACAGCCGTTCGACCAGGTCGGTCCCGAGGGTTTTCGCCGGGTGGGATCCGCCGTCGAGCAGGCGCGTGACAGACGGCAGTTCCTCGTCCGCCACAGAGACACGGCCGACACGCGTGACCAGGTGTGAACCTTCCAGGCGCGCATACAGTGCGCTGCGGAGTTTCACCGTGGTGTCGGGGCCGAGATCGTGGACGGCGGCGAATTGGGCGAGCGGCCCCAGCGGTGCCGGACGGGCCTGCTCCCGCCGGGCACGACGGAACAGGGAGGTGACGTCCGCCTCGCCCAGTACGGCGATGAGATGCTCACGAACAGCAGCGATCTCGGCTTCCGGGTCATCGATCCCCATGGGCAGCGCGTCGCGCATCTCGGGATCGTCGCCGAGCGCAGCGAGTGCTGCCCGGGTCAGATGCTCCGCAAGTGCGTGGCGCGTCCACGTGTGGATGCCGACGGTGAGGTGGATGGAGATCTCCCCTCGCGCCTCGGCGGCATGGATCCAGCCACGCGGTAGATAGAGGCAATCGCCGGGTTCGAGCACGGTGTCGATGCACGCAGGCTCTGTCGCGGCTCGGGCGACAGCGGCGCGGTGATCGGTCCAGGGTTGATTGCGCAGCGGCGCCGGGTGGACGGGCTCGTGGATCACCCATCTCTTGGTTCCCTCGATCTGCACGACGAAGACGTCGTGGACGTCGTAGTGGTGGCTGAACCCCTGGTTCCGAGGTGGAGTGATGTACGCGTTGACCTGGACGGGGTGTCCGAGTTCGTCGCTCAGAGCGGTGCCGAACTGCGAGATCGGTTCCCACGTGCGGTGCAGTGCCTGCAGGACGAGGGTGGCACCGTCGGCAAGGTTGCGCCAGAGCATCGTGTCGTCGAGTTGGTCGGAGATGGTCGCTCCGACACCGGCGGGGGAGGTGAACGACGAGTCCGGCAGTGTCGTCCCGTCCTTGGCGACGCGAAGAAAGGGCGTGCGGAGTCCGCGACGCGAGATGAGTTCGTCGACCGCCTCGGCGGAGAACAGGTCGGTGAATGTCCCGGCGCTACGCGTCAGCAGTGGTGCTCGCCCCCAGATCTCGGACGCGAACTTCTTTCGACCGATGTCGATCAGGCGGGTTTCCAGGACTCCGGCGTCCGTTTCGACGCCGGAGTCCTGGGTGCGGTGCGAGGAGTCCTCACACTCAGCTGCCGCCGTCGGCTCCGCCATCGGCTCCTCCGTCAGCCCCACCGTCGGCTCCACCATCGGCTCCGCCGTCGCCACCGCTGTCGGCTCCACCATCGGCCCCGCCGTCCGCACCGCCGTCGCCACCGCTGTCGGCGCCCCCGTCGGCTCCGCCGTCAGCGCCACCGTCGTGAACGCCCGGGCCGCCGACTGCGCCGCCGTCCGCCGGGCCTTCCTGGCCTTCGTCCTTGTTCGGATCCTGCTGTGGGTCGGTCATGATTCCTCCCGAGGTCAAAAGGCTTGGGAACAGCGGCGTTACCGGCTCCCGGAGCCTGCAGCGGTGTATCGTTCGGCCGTTCTCAGCTTATCCGGGCGCATCGGTGGCCACGTTCGATTCCGAGATCATCGAACCGTTGTGCCACGCGTTGTACCCGCGCACTCGCCGGCGCGGCGTCGCGTAGAAGAAAGCCGAGGCGTTGCTCGCCGATAATCGGGTACAGGAGAGTATGGCTGACGAGAATCCCGACGCGTCCGAGTTCGACCCGCAGAACCCCGATCCCGCGAACACTCCTGGTCTCGAACCCGGGGGCGGGGTGGCGCCCGGAGATACTCCGCCCGCCGAGACCTCTGTGGGCGGTCCGCAGCACGAACCGCCACAGCGCCGCAGTGCCGGCGCCCTCGTCGCCATCGTGATCGCAGTGGTCGTGGCCTTGATGGTGGCCGGCGGTCTGCTCGTTCGAGCAATCGGGTTGTTCTGAACAGTCGACCGAACGAGGGTCAGAGAGGTGCCGGAAGAACGAATTGCCTTGCGGTAGTTGAAGAGGTCGGGGCGGGTCGCATCACGACGACGTCACGCCGCCGTATCGGTCGATTCGATGCGACGGCGGGTTCGGCGCGCCCCACGTTCCGAGCCAGATCGTCTTCACATTGACCAGCATCCGTCTCGACTCGGCTTCGGAGGGCCTGAGCGATCGGTCCTTGAAGAACGCCATGACGATCATGTCGGTCAGCGTCGTGACGAGACCCTCGTGGTCGTCCGACAGCGGAGTGATCTCCCCGGCGTCGGCGTCCCTGCTCATCTGCGCTGCCAGTTGGTCGTTGAGATCGGTGACCAGCGACGTCCACCGAGCTCTGAGCTTGTCGTCGTAGTTGACGGCCTGAAGGCCCGCGACCATCACGCGGTCGCGCTCGACCCAGGCGCGATAGGACGTGCCGAAGAGTCGGTCGAAATAGTCGGCGTGGGACTCGCCGGCGCGGCGGTGATAACCACCGATGCTGTCGGACCAGTCGTCCCATGCCCTTCCGACCAGTTCGCCGAGTACCTCGTCCTTGGACTCGAAATAGAAGTAGAAGTTCGGTCGCTTGATTCCCGCAGCTTCGGTGATGTCCTTGACCGAGATGTCCACGGCCGACATCTCGCGCAGGCACCGCTCGAACGCGTCGAGAATGGATTGCCGCTGGACCTCGCCGCGCGGAATCCGCCGACGTCGCCCGACATCCTGGTCGGGTAGCCGTGCTCCGGCATCCCCGCCGCTCACCGCTGACGGGGATTTGGTCGACTCCATGGCTCGCATCCTAGTGTCGCGTTGCGGTCGGATCGGGGCAGGCAGGACCGGCCCCGGGGGTAGCGTCGGGCACGTCGCGTTCCGAGGAGGGTTCCATGGGCAAGGTGGTCATGTACGCCTCGGTTTCGGTGGACGGCTTCATCGCGGACGAGAACGATCAGCCCGGACCGTTGTTCGACTGGTTGACCAGTGGCGACGTTCCGTTGGACGACAGTGGCTTCGTGAAGGTGTCCCGAACCTCCTACGACTACATCCGGCCGTACTGGGACGAGATCGGGGTGACGATCGCCGGTCGGCACGTCTTCGACATGACCGACGGCTGGGACGGAGAACTGCCGGCCGGGGTCGACCACGTGGTCGTCGTTTCGCGTCGCCCGAGGCCCGAGGGATGGCACCCCGAGGCGCCGTTCCACTTCGTCGACGGCATCGAGGCGGCCGTGGCCACGGCGCAGGAACTCGCGGGCGACCGCACCGTCGAAGTCGCCGCCGGCGACGTCGGAGGCCAAGTGCTCGCCGCGGGCCTGGTCGACGAGGTGCGCATGGAGGTCGTGCCCGTCGTATTCGGAACCGGGAAGCGCTACTTCGGATCGGTCCACGCGCAGCACCTGCTGGACGATCCCGACGTGGTGATCCAGGGCGACAGAGTTCTCCACCTGCGCTATCCGGTGCGCCGACGGTAGCGCGTGTGGCCACTGCCCGGTCGACGACCGAACAGTGGCCACACGGCACAGCGCTTCACGACCCGAAGGAGACGGGATCAGGCCTGGACCTCGACGGGGACCGCCGAACGAGACGGCTCGAACGTCAGACCCTCGAACTCCCGGGCCTCCCACCAGCCCTCGATCATGTTCCAGAAATCGATTTCGCTCGAGTTGTAGACCTCGTTGAACACGGCCTTCGACACGTCGCCCTGACCGTTGTAGTAGCCGGGCGTGCACGCCGCCCAGTACGCCACGCGCGGTTCGTTCGATGCGCGGACCTTCGCGACCCACGAGGACTCGGCCTCGACGGTCGGTTCGAACGCGCCGATCCCGTTGTCCAGCACGTGTCGGATCAGCCGCGCAGCGTGCCGGGCCTTCCGGTCGAGCATGTACACGAAATTGACGTAGTAGGCGGTCTGGCTCATGCCCAGTTCGACGAAGTTCGGGAAGCCGTGCGTGAAGAAACCGTGCATGGTCTTCGCGCCGTCGGAGAAGTACTCCTGCATCGACCGGCCATCGCGTCCGAGGACGTCGTAGCCGTAGATCCCCGCGGGGCCGGAGCCGGTTTCGAATCCGGTCGCGAACACGATGCAGTCGACCTCGTAGTGCTTGCCACCGACGACGATGCCGTCGACCGTGATGCCGTCGATGCCCGTCGGCGCGGCCGCGAGCGTCACGTTCTCCCGGTTGAAGGCGTCGAGGTATTCGTCGTTGAAACAGGGCCGCTTGCACATGTATCCGAACCACGGCTTCAACCCGTCGGCGACGGCGGGGTCGGTGACGATCGAATCGATCCGACGGTGTGCGCTCATGAGCAGCTGCATGTCGGCGATCTCGGCGACAACGGCCTGATCGGCCGCCGACAACTCCGCCATGGGCGTCTCGAGCAGATGCTGCCCCTTCAGGGCGGGGAACAGGTGCGTCCAGCCGTCGTCGACATGGTTGCCCTCGACGTCGTGGCCGGAGATGATCCCGTTGAAATTGTCGTGCCGCTCGTACTGCCAGCCCGGCTTCAGCGACGCCGCCCAAGCAGGGTCGGTCTTCCGGTTGTTGCGAGGCTGTACGACGCTCGGCGTCCGCTGGACCACGACGAGTTCCTTCGCGTCCGCAGCGAGGTAGGGGACGACCTGGACGCCGGTGGCGCCGGTGCCGACGACGGCGACGCGCTTGTCGCGCAGGTTCTCGAGGTTTCCGGCGGGCGACCCGCCGGTGTAGTCGTAGTCCCAGCGGCTGGTGTGGAAGATCTTGCCCGTGAAGTCGCCGATGCCGGGGACCTTGGGGAGCTGCGGCTTGGTCAGTGCGCCGTTCGAACGCAGGAGGAACCTGGTGAGGAAACGGTCGCCGCGATCGGTGGTCACCTCCCAGCGCTGCTCGGCCTCGTCCCAGGTGGCCTGCGTGGCGCGGGTCTGGAAGTAGGTCCGCTCGTAGAGGCCGTAGTGGCGTCCGATGCGCTGGGCGTGTTCGAAGATCTCGGAGCCGTCGGCGTAGCGCTGGGTGGGGACGTATCCCGTTTCCTCGAGGAGCGGCATGTAGATGTGCGATTCGATGTCGCACTGCACACCGGGGTACCGGTTCCAGTACCAGGTGCCGCCGAAGTCGCCGCCGTATTCGACGATGCGGAAGTTCGTGATGTCGTTCTGCGTGAGGTAGGCGCCGGCGGTGAGTCCGCCGAAGCCGCCGCCGAGAACGAGGGCGTCGAGTTCCTCGGTGACGGGTTCACGATTGATCGGCTCGACGAAGGGGTCGCGATCGTCGACCTCGAGCACGTCGGAGAGTCCCTGGAACTGGGCGAGGGTGTCGGGCCGGATCCGCTTCTTCTTGTCCACCTCGAAGCGCTCGCGCAGGTGGTGCGGATCGAAGTCGAGGTCGAGGGGGAGCTTCGAGTCGGGGAGGGTGAACGCCATGGGGGGAGTCCTTTGTGTGCGTGCGTCCTGAGCCGAGTCGGGGCTGCAAATCGTGGGGAAACGCGGCTGGACGACCAGTCGAGATTACTTGACGATGTGTCAAGTTGTGACCGAGGTTACGTCGAGTATGTGATGGGTGCAACATCCGGAACGAAAACGGCTGCGCCTCCGGCCAGGTTCTGTCGGCGAGGGGCGCAGCCGTTCGCTCCGGATTCGGAGGAGTCGAAGACAGCGTCAGAAGATGGCGGTCGGATTCACCGGCGTCCCTGCTCCACCGGTGATGTTCAACGGCGATGCGGTGAGGAAGAATTCGTAGCGGCCTTCACGGGCGCACTCCGCGGCCAGTTCTTCGAGCCACCAGATCTCGCCGAGGGTGAGTCCGAGATCGCGGATCAGGCGTGCGTGCAGCGGGTAGACGCCGCCCTCCTCGGCCGGTTCCACCTCGACCGCGACGTTGTCCACGGCCAGTGCGGCGATCTCCTTCTCGTGGATCCACGCGACCGTGTCCGCGCCCAGGCCCGGTGCGCCGGCACCCCAGAACTCGCTCTTGTCGGTGAGCGAGTAGAACCACGGCACGTGCCCGGTGCGGATGGTGAGGATGTCCCCGGTGCGCACCTCCACGCCCTGGGCCTGCGCGCAACCGTCCAGTTGTGCGGCGGTGATCGGAACCCCCGGCTCGCAGCGCTCCACTCCGAGATACTTCGGTAGATCGAGCAGGACGCCACGGCTGGTCAGCGAGTCCTTGAGATTGCTGATCGCGCACTTCTTCGCCCCGGCCACGCCTTCGACGTTGCCCATCCAGAACCCGTTGTACATGGCGTCGGAGCTGAAGATATGGGCCAGACCGTCCCATTGGGTGCTGCCCTGCAACGGCATGAAGATGTAGTCGTCGGCGCCCTGGAAACCGGGAGCGACGCGGCCGAGTTCGGTTCCGACCGTCCAGTCGGCGCCGCTGTAGCCGAAGAAGTGCACCACATTGGGGCGCGTCGGGTGCACGGGGCCGGTGGAGTCGAGGGGCACGGCGAGGCTGATGGACTTGCCGGATCGGATCAGTCCCGCCGCAGCGCTGACGACGTCGGGGGTGATGAAGTTCGCGGTGCCACGTTGGTCCTGGTCACCCCAGCGACCCCAGTTGTTCGGGACGTTGTCGTTCGTCAGCCCGATGACCTTGCCGTTCTCGTCGACACTGAACACCGGCGGTGCCCAGGTCTGGTCGGTGAATGTGCCTTCGGCGGTTCTACCCATGAGATCGTGTCTCCGTTCGTGAAGCGGGATCAGTTCGCGGACAGGGATTCGCGCAAGCGGAACTTCTGGACCTTCCCGGTCGCGGTGCGAGGCAAGGAGTCGGTGACGACCACCGAGGTCGGCTTCTTGTAGGAGGCCATCCGGCTGCGGCAGAACTCGATGACGTCCTCCTCCGAGGGAGGATCGTTCGGATCGGTGGGCACGACGATGGCGACCGGGGTCTCCACCCACTTCGGGTGCGGCGCCCCGACGACGGCCACCTCGGCGACACCTGGGTGCTGATCGATGACCGCCTCGACCTCGGCGCAGTAGATGTTCTCGCCGCCGGAGATGATCATGTCCTTCGCGCGGTCGACGACGAAGAGGAAGCCGTCCTCGTCCTGCCGCACGAGGTCACCCGAGTGGAACCAGCCATCCCGGAACGCTTCCTCCGTCGCGTCGGGTCTGTTCCAGTAGCCCTGCATCACGGTCGGTCCGCGATAGACGATCTCGCCGACGTTGCCCTGCTGCACGTCGTCGCCGTTGCCGTCGACGACGCGGGCCTCGACGTTGACGATGGGTGTGCCGACCGACCCCATCTTGGGGATGGCGTCCTCACCGCGGAGGATGCAGGTCACCGAACTCATCTCGGTCTGCCCGAACACGTTGAGCGTGGGGATGTTCGGGAACGTCTCGGCCATCGCCGAGAGCACCGACGGCGGGGCCACGGACGCTCCCCACATGATGCGGCGCAGACTCAGCTTCCGATCGCGCACCCCGGGAACGGCACACAGTTCCTTCCACTGCGTGGGAACGAAATAGCAGGACGTGACCTCTTCTTGCTCGAGGGTCTCGATCGTCGAGACGGGATCGAAGTTCCCCGAGGGGGCGATGATCGAGCGTCCCCCGGCCATGAGATAGATCAGGATGCCGTTGAGCCCACCGATGTGGAACAGCGGCAGACCCGAGTACCACACCTCGCCTTCGGTCCGAACCTGGTGCTCGATCATCGAATTGACCGTGTTCATCGCAAGATTCAGGTGGCTGAGTACCGCGCCCTTCGGGCGACCCGTGGTCCCGGAGGTGTACATGATGAAGGCCGGATCGTGGTCGTCGACGACGATGTCCAACGAGGAGTCGTCCGGATCGAGCACCGACTCGTAGTCCAGCGCGGTATCGGACACCCGGCTCGCATCACCGCCGGTCACCAGCACGGTCCGCACGAGCCGGGGTGCGAGTTGCGCAGCGAGCGATGTCATCGGCTCGTCGACGACGAGCACTTCGGCGCCACTGTCGGAGAGGATGTACTCGACCTCGGCGGCGACGAGACGGAAGTTGACCGGCACCACGATCGCCCCGAGTCGCAGGACGGCCAGATAGGATTCGACGACCTCGAGCCGGTTGTGCATCAGGACAGCGACACGGTCACCTTTCGACACACCACGAGCCTGCAGTGCCCGGGCCAGACGGTTGACCCGTTCGTCGAGTTGCCGATAGGTGAGGTCACTGTCGCCGAAGCTCAGGGCGATCGTCTCCGGCCGCTGTCGTGCCTGACGGGCGAGCTGTTCACCGTGGGCGAGCGTGCGGTGCGCCGCGAGGGAATCGATCATGTCACTTCTTCTTTCCGGTGAATCCGAACAGGTGACCGGCCACCTTGCGGATCTGGATCTCCTCGGCACCCTCGGTGATCCGATAGCGGCGATGGTGGCGGTAGATGTGCTCGAACGGCAGGTGACGGCTGTATCCCATGCCGCCGTGGACCTGCATGGCCCGGTCGGCGGCATCGCACACGAGCCGGTTGGCGCGGTAGTTGCACATCGAGACGCGATCGGAGACCTCCATGTGCGAGCGTGTGTCCAGGTCACGGGCGGTGACGCGGATCAGCTCGCGCAACATCGCGCCGTCGGTGTGCAGTTCCACCAACGGCCACTGGATGGCCTGGCGGGCCGCGAGAGGCTGGCCGAAGGTCACGCGATCGCGGGCAAAGGAGACCGCTTCGTCGATGCAGTACTGGGCGGCACCGAGACTCGAGGCGGCCTGGCGGATCCTGTTCTCGTGCACGAAGTTCTGCGCGATCTCCAGTCCGCGACCTTCCTCGCCGAGGATCGCCGAGTCGGGCACCCGGACGTCGCGCAAGGACACGTCGGCGTGGTCGGTGGGCATGTTGAGCGTCCACCGGAACAGGTCGACGGATAACCCGGGCGTGTCGACGGGGACGAGGAAGGCGGTGATGCCGCGGGCCTGTCCCGGTTCGCCGCTGGTGCGCGCGAAGACCAGATCATGAGTGGCGATGTGCATCCCGGTGTTCCACCGCTTGGCGCCGTTGATGATCCAATCGCCACCGGAGCGGACGGCAGTCGTCTCCATCCACGTCGCGTCCGATCCGTGGTCGGGTTCGGTGAGGCCGAACCCGAGGAAACGCTCGCCGGTGATCAGGGCTTCGGCGAACTCGCTGCGCTGGTCGCCGGTGCCGAACTTCCAGACCAGGTGGAAGCTGGGAAAGTTCCCGATGATCGACGATTCGTCCTGCAGGTCGTTGTGCAGCCCCAGGCCGCGGTGCGCGAGGTGCTCGCGTACGACCGCCATCTCGAAGTTGCTCGCGTCGGTGCCACCGACCTCGGTGGGCAGGTCGCGGCGGAGGAAACCGGCCTTGTCGGCGCGACGTCGCATCTCCGAGAGCAGTTCGTGCCATTCGGGGCGGGGGAGGCCGCCGGCTTCGAAGTCGGTGCGCGCCCATTCGCGTCGATGGTCGAAGAAGCGTTCGTTGTCGTTCTCCGCCTGCAGGGGTGCGATCTCGGTGTCGATGAAGTGGTCGATGTCGTCGAGCAGTTGCTGCATGTCGTTCGGAAGATCGGATCTCATGCGTGGTCCTCGAATACGAAGTCGAATGAACGAATGTTCAGAGTGACCGTAGCCACATCCGGAGTGATTTTCAACGACTTTGCCGCAGATGAGCTTTGCGAAGATTGCCGATTCCGATTGACAGTCCAGCGACCGTGAGCGATCGTTCATAGTGGAGTAACCAGGAGGAACATGCCCCGCTCAACCGAGAAGAACCCACCGCGTGCGATGTCCTTCGCCGTGCGCGGGACCGACGACAAGGTCGCCGCCACGCTGATCACCGCCGCGGTGGCGACGATGGCCGCCAAGGGCTACCACGGCACCTCGGTGCGCGATATCGCCTCTGAGGCCGGGGTGGCGGTGGGTTCGCTGTACAACTACTTCGGCTCGAAGCAGGAGCTGCTCGCGCTCATCCTCAACCGAGGGCTCGACGCCCTCGTGGAGGAGACCGAGGAAGCGCTGCTCGCCGCGGGCAGTGATCCCGTGGACCGGCTGCGCGCAATCGTCGGCGTGCATGTAGGGCAGCACACGAAGGCTCCCCGGGAAAGCCTGCTCGGGAACAGTGAGTTGCGCAGCCTCGAACCGCAGCACTACGCCGTGGTGGTGACCAAGCGTGACGTGCAGCGACGCATGTTCGACCGCGTCGTCGTCGACGGCGTGGACCGTGGGGTGTTCACGACGAAGACCCCGGTGGACACCGCGCGCTTCATCGTCAGTGCCTGTACCGCTGTCGCCGGGTGGTTCCATCCCGACGGACCGCTCACCGCGCAGGAGGTCACCGCCCGCTACCAGGACATCGCCCTCGACGCCGTCGGGTACCGAAAGGATCCGTGATGAGCATCGACGACCTGCGCGCGGCGCTGACCAGGCACCTCTCCGGACTCGACGGGGTTCGTGGGACGCTCACGGACCTGGCTCGTCTGACCGGCGGCGCGAGTCGCGAGACCTGGCTCCTCACCGTCACCGACGATGCCGGCGCCGAACGTGAACTGATCCTGCGACGCGACCCTCCCGAAGCCGAGGATCCGGCTCGAATGTCCCGCGAAGCGACTGTTCTCCGCGAGGCCCACACTGCGGGTGTTCCCGTCCCCGAACTGCTCGATCACAGCGACGGCGACCGGGTCGAGGGCCTCGGCGCGGCGTATCTCCTCATGGAGAAGGTCCCCGGCGAAGCGCTCCCGCAGCGCCTGCTCCGCGACGACCGGTACAGCGCGGTGCGCAAGAACCTCTCCTACGCATTGGGTCGTGCGCTCGCCCGCATCCACCGGATACCGATCGACGCACTGCCCGACTTCCCGGCCGGAGATCAACTCGACGAGCTCTTCGCCCGTTATGTCGAGACGGGACCACCGCTGCCGAGCCTCGAACTCGCGTTCCGCTGGTTGCACGAGCATCGGTCACCGTCCACGCGCACCACCGTCGTCCACGGCGACTTCCGCAACGGCAACGTGCTCATCGACGAGTCGGGCATCCGCGCCGTCCTGGACTGGGAGCTGACGCACCTCGGGGATCCGATGGAGGATCTCGGCTGGTTGTGCGTGAAGACCTGGAGGTTCGGTGCCGTCGAACCCGTCGGAGGTTTCGGATCCCGCGACGAACTGTTCCGCGGCTATGAAGACGAAAGCGGAATTGCGCCGGATCCCGAGGCGGTGCGGTGGTGGGAGCTCTACGGCACCCTGCGGTGGGCGGTAATGTGCCGGATCCAGGCCAACCGCGCTCTCGTCCACGGCGAGGGAAACGCCCTCGAACTCCTGGCCATCGGCCGGCGCATCGCCGAATGCGAGCACGATCTCCTGCAGTTGCTGGAACCCGCCGGCGATTTCGACCCGGCCACCATCACTTCGGACGAGGAGTCCCGGCAGGATCTGTTCGGCATGCCCTCGGCCGCGGAATTGTCGCGGGCGGTCAAGGCTTTCGTCGTCGACCATCCGGCGACCGACGCACCGTCTCGCTACCAGGCGCGAGTGGCATCGAAGGTTCTCGACATCGTCGCCCGGGAAGCCGAACACGGTGCGCATCTGCGGGCGCAGCATCGGGCCGCGCTCGACGCAGTGGGCGTGGCCGACGAAACCGAGTTGGCGCTGGCGCTGCGGGACGGGAAGCGGACGATGGGGGAAGCCTCCGTCGAGAAGGCGGTGCGGCAAACGGTCGCGGCTCGTCTCATGGTCGCGAACCCCGGGTACGCCGCGTGAACCACTCGTAGTGCTCTCGTCTCGGTGAGACCGGACTCGGTCGGGCTCAGTCCGGATGTGTTTCGTCATCGATGGGCGCCGGCGGTGCGGACGAGCGAGGATGCGACTCGGCGTCGTACTCGATCACCACACAACACCGATCCGGCCGCGGGTGCAGTTCGGCATGCGCGTCGAGGTGGTCGCTGCCGGCGATCACGCCCTCGATCAGGCGTAAGTTCAATCCGCACACCACATCCAGATGATCTTGGGCGACGAGGTGGAAGGGACAGTTGCGTAGGTGGACGTGGCCGTCGCCCTCGGCTCGGGGCAGGTATCCGCAGCCGCGCAGCGCCTCCAGGAGGTCGCCTCCCGAGTCGGCGACCGCTCGTCGTCCGGCGTCGCGTGCGGCTTCGTTCACCGCCGCTCGTACCGTTCCGTCGGTGTCCTGTTCGACCGCGGAGACGAGCAGCCTGGCGAGCAGTTCGTAGTCGCGCGGCGGCACACTGACGGTCATTTCCGTCGTCGTCCTCGTGTAGACCTTCGCCGGGCGTCCCGCGCCGGGGCCGCCGCGCCCGGCAGGTCGCTGGTAGTCGACCGTGACCAGGCCGGCGTCGGCGAGCTTGTCGAGGTGATAGGCCGCGAGGGTCCGGCCGATATCGAGAGCAGCCGCCACCTCCTCGCGCGAGACCGGTTCCTCGCTCTCGGCCACGTACTCGAACAACCGGCGCCGCAACGGATCGTCCAGATTGCTCAATGCCGCCAGCGCCGTCGGTGCGGCAGACCGGGGAGTGGACATGTCCCGACTCTAACACCAAAAAGTATTGACAAATAGGGTCAGTGGAGAGACTCTAAAAACATAAACTATTGTTTTTACAAAGGGGGTCCGTGATGACCACTCCCGCAGCTCACTCGTCTTCCACAGCGCCCGGTGCACCTGCACATGGCGACGTGATGCACCGCGCTCGCAGTGATCCCGCCTACGGGGCATTCGTGTTGCTACGCATCGGGTTCACCGCGCTCCCGATCGTCATGGGCATCGACAAGTTCACCAACGTGCTCACCTCCTGGCAGGGCTATCTGGCGCCGTGGATCGTCGATCTCAGTCCCCTCGGCGCGCAGCAGGTGATGCTGGTGGTCGGGGTGATCGAGATCGTCGCCGGTATCGCCGTCGCGATCAAACCGCGATACGCGGCGTATATCGTCGCCGCTTGGCTCGGAGGAATCGTGATCAACCTGTTGAGCTATCCCGGCTTCTACGATGTCGCCCTGCGAGACGTCGGACTGCTGCTTGCGGCTCTGACCCTGGCGCGGTTGGCGTCCGTGTACGACCCGCCCTGGCGATGACCACCGCCTTCGTCCTCGGTGGTGGCGCCGGTCTCGGTGCCGTGGAGGTGGGGATGCTCTATGCGCTCACCGAACGAGGCATCCGTCCCGATCTGCTGATCGGGACGTCGGCCGGTGCGCTCAACGCCGCCTACGTCGCCGGTCGCGGTACCGGCCTCCCGGCTCTGGACGAACTGGCGGCGATCTGGCGGAATCTGCGCCGACAGGACGTCTTCCCCCTCGATCCGGTACGTCAGCTACTGGCCGTGACCGGACTCCGTTCCTCGCTGTGTTCCGACCGGAACCTGCGGCAGCTCATCGAATCACACCTGCCCTACCGTGATCTCGAGGACGCGTCGATCCCCGTGCACCTCGTGGCCACCGACCTGCTCACCGGCCGCGAGGTGCTGCTCTCTACGGGTGAGGCCGTCAGTGCCGTGCTCGCCAGTGCCGCCGTCCCCGGTGTTCTGCCCGCCCTGCAACGCGAGGGTCTGAGTCTCGTCGACGGGGGTATCGCCGACGATGCGGCTCTGTCCCAAGCAGTGGCCCTCGGCGCGGACGACGTATGGGTGCTGCCCGCCGGCTACGCATGTGCCCTGCCACGTCCTCCGACCACCGCGCTGGCCACCGCGGTGCAGGCTCTGACGCTGCTCACTCACCAGCGCCTGCTGCTCGAGGTCGCCGACTTCTCCGAACGGGTCGAACTGCACGTACTACCCCCACTGTGTCCGGTGTCCGTGTCGCCGATCGACTTCAGCCATGCCGGCGAGTTGATCGAGCGGGCCCATCGGGCGACGCAGGCCTGGATTGCCGCCGGGGGAGATCGACGGCCCCACCCCGAACGTATTCTGTCCCTGCACAATCACCGGCCCCGGCTCGGGGAGCCGGACGCGTCGAGCGGTCGCATTCCCGGCCGCGGTTCCGATCCGACACGGCCGGAAGACGGATACACGACAGTTGCGGCATGGGGTCGGGTGTGGCCTTCTCAGGGAAGGGGTACGCGATCGCCATGAGCACAATCACGGAAGCCATCGATGTCGATGTACCGATCCGCGTCGCATACAACCAGTGGACACAATTCGAATCGTTTCCTCATTTCATGGAAGGGGTTCGAGAGATCCGGCAACTCGACGACACGCATGTTCATTGGGTGATCGATATCGCAGGTCAGGTCCGCGAGTTCGATGCCACCATCACCGAGCAACATCCGGACGAGCGGGTGGCGTGGACGTCGGATTCGGGACCCAACCACGCGGGAGTGATCACGTTCCATCGTCTCGATGACGAGAAGACCCGAGTGACAGCCCAAATGGACATCGACCCGGAAGGATTCGTCGAGAATGTAGCCGACAAACTCGGTGTTCTCGGCAACCGGGTCAAGAACGACATGAGGAAGTTCAAGGAGTTCATCGAGCAGCGCGGACACGAGACCGGTGGGTGGCGCGGGGACGTGGACCGACCCACCCCCTGAGGCCCTTCCATCATCGACGTCACCAGTTCCTGCAACGGTACCGGTTCCTCTCACCGTGGAGCTACGACGAAGGACCGGCCCGAAATGCTCGGGCCGGTCCTCTCATGTGGACGTCGCCGTCCGATTCGTCGATCGTCCCTGCACGGCAGGGGGTACCACTGTCAGACGCGTGTCAGACGCGTTTGACCGCCTCGCGGTGGTCGACGGAGTCGTCCGATGCCTGCAGCCGCGGCGGTTCCTTGGTGAAGAACAGCATCGCGACAGCACCGATCAGACACAGGGCGGTCATGACCAGGAATCCGCCGTCGTAGGTGCCGGTACGAGCGACACTGAAGCCCATGACCGACGGAGCGACGATGCCGGACAGTGCGAAGCAGGCATCGGCGAAACCGGCGGCCGTGCCGGGCTGGCTCGGAGCGGCATCGATCGACGCGACCCACCAGATGCCGCCGGTGATGAAGCCGAAGCCCACACCCGCGGAGATGCAGATCAGTGCGACGACGATGTTGCCGCGGAAGAACAGGATCGGTGCGATCGACGCGCCCGCCAGCAGCAGCGCGACACCGATGATGATGAATCGCGAGCGGATGCTCTGCGTGCGCTTGTACACGCGGTCGACGAGGATTCCGCCGAGCAGTGCGCCCACCACACCGGCTGCCCACGGCGCCACGGAGAATGCACCGACCTCCTTGATGGACAGACCGAATTCGTGCTCGAGGTACTGCGGGAGCCAGTACATGAAGGCCCAGAACATGAAGCCCCACGAGAAGTATCCGAGACCGACGAGCCAGAGATTGCGGTTGCGGAGGATCTCGCCCCAGTCGGTGCTCGACTCGTGACCGGTCTCCTCACCGTCCAGCTGGCCGGCGCGGATGTAGTCCAGTTCTTCCTTCGACACGAACTTGGCCTCGCTCGGCGAGTTCTTCAGCGTCGGATAGGCGATCACGACCCACACGACTCCGACGATCGCCAGAATCCAGAACATCGCCTTCCAGCCGGTGAGGGCGATCAGCTGGGTGAGGATCGGTCCGCCGACGAGCAGGCTGCCGGAGACCGCCACACCGCCGATCAGGGCCAGCGCCTTGCCTCGTTCCTGCGCCGGCAGCCAACGGCTGACGAGGCGGGTCGCTGCGGGGAAGCATGGCGCTTCACCGGCTCCGAGGAGGATGCGTAGCAGGATCAGGCCGATGAACCCGCCGGCGAACGGGGTCAGTGCCGTGGCTGCGGCCCAGATGAACATGCCCACGATGAGCACGCGCCGGGAACCGTAACGGTCGACCAGCGGTCCCGACAGGAGAGCGAAGAGCATGTAGCCGATCGAGAATGCGGAACTGATGATGCCGTACTCACCGGGAGTGATCCCGAACTCGGAGCGCAGATCGGATGCTGCGAACGAGATGGCACTGCGATCGATGTAGTTGACGATTACCAGGCCCAGAATGATGGCGATGGTCCACCAACGCGATTTCATAGCGAACTCCTCGGATGACGCAGTCGCAGGGTCAGATGACGCCCCGGGCCCGCAGTTCGTCGATGTCCTCGGGGCTGCGCCCGAGGTGGGAGAGAACCCTGTCGGTATCGGCACCGGCAGGGCGACCGGTGTGGCGGATCGCACCGGGGGATCGGCCCATGCGCCACATGACGTTCTGCATGCGCACGGGGCCGAGTTCGTCGTCGTCGACGGTGGTGACTATGTCGGTCGCGACGACTTGCGGATCTGTCAGCAGGTCACTGGGTCGGTAGACCGGTGCCACGGCGGCGCCGGCCTCCTCGAAGGCGACGACCACCTCGTCGCGAGTACGGTCGGCGATCCAGTCGCCGACGTACTTGTCGAGCAGGTCCGCGTGCTCGGCGCGGGTGCGACCGGTGGCGAACCAGTCTTCGTCGATGACCTCGGGATGCCCCACCAGGCGCAGTACCCGTTCGGCGATCGCTTGTGCGCTCGTGGACACGGCTACCCAGTGGTCGTCCTTGGTGCGGTAGAGATTTCGCGGGGCATTGTTCTGCGATCGGTTGCCGGTGCGCTGTTGGTCGACGCCCAGCTGATCGGCGTAGATCACGCCGGGGCCGACGGCGGTCATGATCGGTGTGAGGAGATCGAGGTCGATCTCCTGACCGGTACCGCCGTTGCGTTCACGCTCGAACAACGCCATCGACACCGCCGAGGACCCGGCGACTCCGGCGATGGAGTCGGCAAGGCCGAATGCCGGCAGGGTGGGAGGGCCGTCGGGGTGGCCGGTGAGATGGGCGAAGCCGCTCATCGATTCCACCAGCGTGCCGAACGCGGGACGTGTCGCATACGGTCCCTGTTGTCCGAAACCGGTGACCCGCAACATGATCAGTGCGGGATTCCGCTCGGCGAGTTCGGCATAGGACAGGCCCCAACGCTCGAACGTACCGGGTCGGAAGTTCTCGACCACCACGTCGGCTTCGGCGGCGAGATCGCGGAAGATCTCCTGGCCTTCCGGTGTGCTCAGGTTCAGGGTGACGGTCTGCTTGTTGCGGCTGACCATCTTCCACCAGAGCGGGACACCGTTCTTGTCCAGGCCGTGCCCGCGCATCCCGTCCGGCTTCGCCGGATGTTCGATCTTGATGACCTCCGCGCCGAAGTCACCCAGGATCTGCGCGGCGAGCGGCCCGGCAAGGATGGTGGACGCGTCGAGGACCTTGATCCCCCGCAGGGGACCGGCAGGGAGCTTGTCGTCGGTCAACGGGTGTCTCCTCAGTACGGGCGGGCGAGGTAACGGCCGGCGGGCGTGCCGGTGACCGCTCCGTCGGCCAGGACCCGGTTACCGCGCACGAAGGTGTCGGTCACCGCAGCGGTGAGCTCGAATCCCTCGAAAGGCGTGTATTCCTGGGTGGATTCGGAATCAGCCGCGTGCACGGTCCAGGTGCGATTGGGGTCGACGATCGCGATGTCGGCGTCGGCGCCCTCGGCGAGTCGTCCCTTGCCGGGCAGACCGTAACGGTCGGCCGGGTTGGAGGAGAGCAACTGCGCGATGCGGCGCAGGGACAGTCCACGCTTGCGGCCTTCGCTGATCAGGCCGGGCAGGAGGTATTCGGTTCCGCCGAAGCCGGACTTGGCGGCGAACACGTCGTCGCGGTCCTCACCGAACTTGACCTCGTCCTTGCAGCAGGCGTGGTCGGAGACGACCCAGTCGATGTTGCCGGCGAGCAGGTGCTCCCACAGCGCCTCGACGTCCTCGCGCGGACGGATCGGCGGGTTGACCTTGGCACCGAGTCCGTTGGCGTTGTCGATGTCGGTGAGCAGGTGGCCGATGGTGACCTCGCGACGGAAGTTCACGTGCGGGAAGGCCTCGGCCATCTTCATCGCGGCCTTCAGTGCCTTCGCCGAGCTCAGGTGCAGCAGGTTGATGTTCGGCAGGCCGGTCTCGTCGGCGAGGAAGGACGCGATGGTCACGGCCAGGCCCTCGGAGTGCTGAGGCCGGGAGGCGCTGTAGGCGGCGAGGCCGCTGAGCTTGCCCTCCTGCTCGACGATCTTGGTGTAGGCGCTCATGATCTCGGCGGTCTCGCAGTGCAGCGACAGCGAGATGTGCGGAGCGAGCTCGGGGAACTGCTCGCGAGCCTTCTGGACGCCCCGCATGACGAACTCGAAGTGCGCGATGTCGTAGCGCTCGTCCTCGGGGATCATCAGGAAGTCGCTCTGCGAGGTGGAGCGCCCGTGCAGGCCGTGGCTGCCGTAGAACATGAAGATCTTGAAGGACGTGACACCCTGTTCCGACGCGAGCGCGGGGATCTCACCGATGTGCTGCTTGGACATCGGGGCGAGATGGAACGCGTAGTCGATGTAGCTGCGCCCGGCGGAGGCCTCGAGGACCTCGGGGAAGAAATCGGCGTAGGCGCCACCCTTGTTCAGGTAGTACTGGCCGGTGCGCATGTAGGTCAGTGCGGTCGTGACGCCGCCCTGCGCGCTGGCCCGGGACTCCGTGTGGGTGTCCTCGGAGAGCGGGTTGTAGATGCCCCAGTGCTGATGGGCGTCGACGACACCGGGGAACACCAGCTTGTCGGTCGCGTCCACGATCTCGGCACCGTCGGCCTGGAGGTCGGGGCCGATGGCGGCGATCTTGCCGTCGACGACGAGGACGTCGGCGATGTCGCCTTCCGCGGCCGCGGTGTCCTCGGTGCGGACGACGGTGCCGTTCTTGATGAGGTAGCTGGTCATGTCATCTCCTGGGGAGTATCGGGACAGGTGGTGCGTTTTCAAACGGTTACGGTGCTGCTCACGTGCTCGGCGGCGAGATAGGCCAGACCGAGCGCGGTGATCAGACCATTGCCGGCGAGGTAGCCGCCGGCTCCGTGGCCGGAGATTCCGACGGCGGCGCCGCCGGATGCGTACAGGCCGGGAATGGGGGCTCCGTGGGCGAGTACGCGGGCGTGTTCGTCGACGACGAGTCCGCCCTGGGTGTGGAACAGTGCCGGTTTGACAGCGATCGCGATGTAGGGCGCGGTCAGGGGGTGTCGGGTATCGGTGCGTCCTTGTCGATCGGGCTCGAGTCCGGCCGCGGCGCTGTGGGCGGCAGTGAGCTCGTCCTCGAGTGCTGATGCGGGCACCCCGATGGCGTCGGCGAGGTCGGTGGACGTGACGGCCCGCACCAGCGACCCGCTCTCGGCGACGGTGCGGAAATCGTCGAACACCGAGCACAGTTCTTCGATGTGCTCGTCGATGATGATCCAGCCGGCAGATCCGGGTCGGGCGGCGAGCAGGGCGGCGAATTCCGAGTAACCGGTGGTCTCGGGGGCGAATCGCCGGCCGGTGCTGTCGACGACGATACCGCCGTGGACCACAGTCGCCCAGCCGACGAGCGTCTGACTGCGCGACGAAAGCGCAGCGTGGCCCTGGTAGGCGTCGAGGAAACCGGTGTCGGCTCCGAGTCGCCCGCCGATGCGGAGCGCGTCGCCACGGCTGAACTGACCACCGTGGTAGTGGGCGTCCGCGATCTCGGGCATGTGGGTCCGGACCAGGTCGCGGTCGGCACCGAAGCCGTTCGTCGCCAGAAGCACGGCCCCGGTCGTGAGCCGTTCGGTGTTTCCGTCGGGGGTGGCGATCTCTACTCCGGTCACGCGGCCGTCGACGGTGTAGACCTCGCGCAGACTCATCGGGGCGATCAGTTCGATCCGAGGATGTGCCTGGGCGCGGTGCACCAGGTGACGCAGCAGGTGGGAGCCGTGGCGGCCGGGAATGCTGTGGCAGCGGTCGGCGGTGTGTCCCGGATAGCGGAAGTCGGTGACGAGCTCGAGGTCGAGGCCCTGAATGTCGGCCAACCAGGTCACGAGTGCGCCGCTGACCTCGGTCAGTGCCCGAGCGACCCGCTGATCTGCCGTACCTGCGGTCTTGCGGGTGATGTCGTCGAGGAAACGGTGCGGATCGTCCTCGACGCCGGCCGCATCCTGCCAGCGTGTCCCCGCCGCGGGGATCATCGCCGTGCACATCGAGGTGTTGTTGCCGCGCTGGAAGTGTTCGTCGGCGTCGATGACCAGAACGTTCGCGCCCAGTTCCGCGGCACGCAGGGCCGCGACGAGTCCTCCGCCCGCGCCGGCGACGACGAGGTCGAATTCCGGACTTGTCACACTGCCTCCTAGATGGTGTTTCGCTCAGCGGAACACTGGAAAGTGATCTCCTGCACTATGCGCCTCCTCGAATCGATGCGCAAGTGGGAATTGGGCGAATTGCGCTGGGAAACTTCGATGTAACGCGAGTGGTCATGTCTGGACAATCGTTTCGCTAAGCGGTACAAAGTGTCCAAGGCCTTGAACGGTCGTGCCGCTCCCGCAGCATGTCCAGCAGACCTGACAAGGTGTTCACCATCCGAACCGACCGGCGAACGGAGCCACAATGGAGTCCTCAACTGGCGGCACCACCTCCGCCGCGCGAGCCGCGGAAGTGCTGCTCGAATTCGGTCGCCGGTCGAGCGCGCTCGGCGTCTCGGAGATCGCCCGCTCCACGGGGATCTCCAAGGCGGTCACTCACCGCATCCTCACGACCTTCGTCGAATGCGGTCTACTGCTCTATGAGCCCTCGACCCGCCGCTACCTGCTCGGTCCCGCCGCTGCCACGCTCGGGGCTCGTGCACTGGATGTGTCTCCGTTGCGTCGTGTCGCCCGCAGTGCCCTGGAAGACCTCCAACGTGCCACCGGTGAGACCGCGACGGTGACCGGCCGGCTGCCGGGCGGACGCGTCTACCTCGACCAGGTCGAGAGCACCCAGGAAATCAAGATGACGGTGGAGTTGGGGCGTCGCTTCGAGCTGTACAGCGGGTCCTCGGGACGCATCATCCTCGCGTACCTGTCGGAGTCCGAGCAGGAGGACGTGCTGTCCCGGCAATTGACGCGCCTGACCGGGAAGACCATCACCGATCCGGCCGCGCTGCGTGCAGTGCTGCAGGAGGCGCGTGAGCGCGGTGTGTGCCGATCGACCGGCGAACGCCAGGAAGGCGCGGCCTCGATCGCCGCGCCCGTTTTCGGTGCAGACGGCACAGTGGTCGGCTCGCTGTCGGTCTGCGGGCCGAGCTACCGCATGACCGACGAAGCATTCGACCGCTACGAGGACGCGCTCGTCGAAGCGGCACAAAGGGTTTCGCGCGCTCTCGGGTACCGTCAGGTTCACGCCCCGGTGGGAGAACCGGTATGACGCCCCGCAGTTGGTTGTACGTTCCGGGGCATCGCGCGGACCGCATCGACAAGGCGCTCGCCAGTGCCGCTGATGCCGTCGTCATCGACCTCGAGGACGCAGTACCCGTCGATGCGAAGAAACGTGCACTCGACAACGCCATCGCGGCCGTGCACAGCGCACCCTCCGACCGCGTGGTCTGGTTGCGGCTCAACGCCATCGGATCGCAGTGGCTCGACGACGAGATCGCCGCGTTGTCGGCCGCCGATCGAACCCCGGCCGGCGTTCGACTGCCGAAGGCCGACGATCCCGATACGGTTGCGGCGACCGCGGATCGGCTCGACTGTCCGGTCCACGCGATCATCGAATCCGCTGCGGGTCTGCTCGCCGCACCGCAGATCGCGCGATGTCACCACCGCGTCACCGGAATCGCGCTCGGTGAAGCCGACCTCGCCGCGGACCTGCGTACCGAACCCGACGGACTGACCTGGGCGCGCGGCTGGATCGTCACAGCCGCACGCGCGGCGGGACTGTCGTCGCCGATCCAGAGTGTCTGGACCGCAGTGAACGACCTGGACGGGCTCGCGGAATCGTCCCGAGCCGGCCGCATCCAAGGATTCTTCGGACGCTCCGTCGTCCACCCGAAGCAGATCGACATTGTCAACGAGGCCTACACGCCCTCGGCCGAAGAACGAGAGCGGGCGCAGCGAATAGTCGACGACGCGTCCGCGTCCTCGGCAGCGGGGGAGTCCGCAGTTCTCGACGAGAACGGCAGATTCATCGACCCGGCGGTCGTTGCGAACGCTCGCGTCGTTCTCGACCGAGCCCAGGCCATCACAGTACGAGGAGCCACATCATGACCGAACAAACCATCGCCGGTCCCGACGCACTGCTGAGTGCGGTCGTCGACACCGACGTCGACATCGTCGAGCTCGGACATCCCCACACGACCGGTATGCCCTGCTCACCGAACCATCCCGGCTTCCGGATGACGCTCATCCGCCGGCACGGCGACATGGTGCGACCCGACGGCGGATCGGCATCGAACGAGATCATCGTGACCGGCGGACACGTCGGCACTCACGTCGACGCGCTCTCCCACGTCAGCCACGAGGGGAAGCTGCACGGTGGTATCGACGCCGAGGAAGCCCAGCGCGGTGGAAAGTTCTCCCAGCTCGGCGCCGAGTCCATTCCCTTCATGCTTCGTCGCGGACTGCTCCTCGACGTCGCCCGGGTCCGCGGCGTCGACTCCCTCGATGCGGGGCAGGCGGTCACCGAGCAGGACCTGCGCGACGCGGCCGACGCCGCCGGTGTGACACCGCGCCGCGGTGATGTCGTGCTGATCCGTACCGGATGGGCCCGGTACTTCGACGATCCGCAGCGCTATCTCGGCCAGCAGGACGGTGTTCCGGGTGCCGATGTCGGTGCGGGCCGGTGGCTCGCGGCGAGCGGCATCGCAGCCGCCGGCGCAGACACGACGGCCTTCGAACACATCCCGGCGGGCAAGGGGCACAGCGTTCTTCCGGTTCACCGAGTACTGCTGGTGGAAAACGGAATCCATATCATCGAGCACCTCAACCTCGAGGATGCCAGTGCCCGCGGCCTGACCGAATTCACGTTCGTCATGGCACCGCTGCGCATCACCGGCGGTACCGGTTCGCCCGTGCGCCCCGTCGCGGTGGTGGCCTCGTGACCAGTACCGAGACTCGACACGACCTGACCGGAACGGTCGTCGGCCGGCTCGCCGCTCTCGCCGCGGACATCCGCACCACGGGACTGCCTGCAGAACTGCGCAAGGACGTCGCGCGCCGGGTACTCGACCTGCTCGGAAACTCCCTCGCGGCGCACGACCAGCCGTCCGCTCGCGCCGTCACCGAGGTGGCACGCAACTGGTCCGGCGCAACCGCGGCCACCGGCATCGGCACCGGAGAACGATTCCCGGCGGCCACTGCCGCGCTGGTCAACGGCACACTCGCCCACTCGATGGACTCCGATGACACCCACCTGCCGTCGGTGCTGCACCCTTCGGCCTCGGTGATCCCGGCGGCGCTCGCTGTGGGTGAAGCCGTGGGAGCCTCCGGTGCAGCCGTTCTCGACGCCGCGGGTGTGGGTATCGAGATCGTGGTTCGCCTCGGTATGGGCGGCTACGACGAGGAACTCGGCAACTCCGAGTTCTTCGAACGTGGCCAGCACGCGACCTCCATCTGCGGTGCCGTCGGTTCGGCTGCCGCCGCAGCGATGCTGTACGGACTCGACGCCGAAGGTATCGCGGATGCCATGGGCATCGCCGCGAGCTTCGGTGCCGGATTGCTCGAAGCGAACCGCACCGGCGGCACGGTCAAGCGGACGCACTGCGGATGGGCGGCGCATTCCGGTGTCACCTCGGCAGAATTCGCTCGGGCCGGACTGACGGGACCGCCGACCGTGATCGAAGGACGCTTCGGGTTCCTGCACGCCTTCTGCGGCGATCGGGCCGACACCGCGAAGGTCCTGGACGGACTGGGCGAGCACTGGGAACTGCCGGGCATCTTCTTCAAGCCCTATCCGTGCAATCACTTCACTCACGCCGGTATCGACGCCGCACGAGCGCTCGTCCGCGACGGCCTGGACCCGGCCGATATCGTGGAGATCCAGCTCGGCGTGCCGAAGCCGGTACTACGCACGATCGCCGAGCCCCCGGCATCGAAGGCTGCTCCCGAATCCGGTTACCACGCGGCCTTCTCGGGCCCGTTCACCGTCGCACGGGCACTGCTCGGTGGCTCGGGACTCGGTGTGGGACATGCCGATTTCACCGACGCTGCCGCGAAGGATCCGCGCACACTCGAACTCGCGCGGCTGGTCACGAGTTACAGCGACGACCGCTGCGACGAGATCTACCCCCACCAGTTCCCGGCGGTTCTCCGGGTACGTACCCGGGACGGTTCCTGGCACGAAGCTCGCGTCGACCACAACCGAGGTGGTCCGGCGAACCCGCTCTCCGACGACGAACTCACGATGAAGTTCGATCTCAACGTCGAAGGACGGTTGTCGCCGGAGAGTGCCGTAGAGGTCGCGGGAACCGCGCTCGCACTTCCTGCTGCCGAGTCACTCGATGCCCTGATGGCGACCGTGCGCGGTTGATCCGCGCAATGTGCGGGTCGTGATGGTGTGCCGTCCGGTCGCAAGCGAGAAGGCGGGTCTTCTCCGGTAGCTCTGTACCGAAGAAGACCCGCCTTCGTCGCAGCGCCTACGGAATGCGCATGCGGGCGAGGAACTCTGCGACCATCGTCAGGACGGTGTCGTCGTTCGTAGCTCGCGGCGCAGCAGTTTGCCCGTCGCCGTCTTGGGAATGTCGGAGATGATCTCGACGAAGCGTGGGCACTTGTAGGCCGCCAGTCGCTTCTTCGTGAATGCGATCAGCTCATCGGGCGTGACCGTGGCTCCGGGGCGGAGGCTGACGAAAGCTTTGACAGTCTCCCCGCGGTACTCGTCGGGTACACCCACCACCGCTGCTTCGCGAACGGCGTCGTGTTCGTAGAGCACGTCCTCGACCTCGCGAGGCCAGACCTTGTAGCCACTGGCGTTGATCTGGTCCTTCTTGCGGTCGATGATGTAGAACCAGCCGTCGCTGTCCATGTAGCCGACGTCGCCGGTGTGCAGCACGCCGTTCGGGATCGAGTTCGCCGTGGCCTCGGGCTTGTTCCAGTACCCGGCCACCACCTGCGGTCCGGCCGTCACGAGTTCCCCGACCTCGCCCGGGGGAAGGTCGTTGCCGTTGTCGTCGACGATCCGCACGATGGTGTCGTAGACCGGCACGCCCACGGAGGTCGCTCCGGTCAGCTCGTCGACCGGAGCCCGCCTGCCGAGTGGCACCCCGTGCGACGGGGAGGTCGTCTCGGTGAGGCCGTAGATGTTGTGGATGTAGTGGCCGAGTCCCTCCTCGAACGCCGCGATGGTGCTCGGTGGAATCGGTGCCCCACCCGAATAGATCTTGGTCAGGCTCGCCAGGGCCTCCTTGCTCGCGTTCGGGGCGTTCATCAACGCGATGAACACCGTGATCGACCCGACCGTGAACGTGGCGTGTTGCTTCTCGATCGTCTCGATGGTGTCGGCCGGATCCATGCGGTACATCAGCACCAGCGGTGCGCCGGTCAGCAGCGACAGGGCGATGTGGCCGACGAGTCCGGTGATATGGAACAGCGGTGCGACGCCGAGGATGACGTCGTCGGGACCGATGTCGATCCAGTCCCGGTAGGTCTGCGCATTGAACGCCACGTTGCGGTGGGTGGTCATCGCGCCCTTCGGCGGACCGGTGGTCCCGGAGGTGTACGTCAGGAAAGCGACCGTGCCGGGGCCGATCTCGGCAGGAGGGACGGTCCGGCCCCGGAAGGCCGCGAGCATCTCCGCCATGTCCGTGGTGCCCGCGCACGAGATGCGTTCGACGCCGGCGAGGGTGCCGCTGTTGGCACTCTGGTACTCCAGTTCCGACGTCGTGATCACGGTGCGCACGTCGGTCGACTCGACGACCTTCGCTGCCACCTCGGTGTAGAGGGATTGCAGCGCCACGAGGACCGTGGCCCCGGAGTCGCGCAGGATCTCCTCGAGTTCGCGTTCGCGGTACATCGGATTGGCGGACACGGCGATGCCGCCGGCCTTCCACGTTCCGAGTTGGGCGATGACGAACTGGGGCACGTTCTGTGCATAGATCGCGACCCGCTCACCCGGCCGGAACCCGGCGTCGAGGATTCCGGCGGCGAACGCGTCGCTCAGTTCGTCGAGTTCGCCTGCGGTGATCCGGCCGTCGAAGTAGCGGATGATGTCGGCGTCCGGATCGCGTTCGACGGTCGCCCGGAACATCGCCAGGGCGTCGTCGAATTCGATCGTGCGTGGTTGCCGCTGCGCAGCGTCGTACTGCGACAACCACACCTTGTCGTCGTAGATGGTCATGGTTCGCCTCAGCGGATGACGATGGGATTCACCGGGGCGCCGGTGCCGTTGACGATCTTCAGCGGGGCGGCGGTGTAGAGGAAACTCCAGCGGCCGTCCGCGGCGCAGGCGTCGGCGAGGTCGTCGAGCCAGGCGATCTCCGTCAGCGTGACACCGAGATTGCGCATCAGGGCGCAGTGCAGTGGCAGCGCGACGCCGCTCTGCGGGTCGTAGGTCACCTCGTTGGCGATCGTGTCGGTCACCAGGTTCGGAATCTCCTTGTCCTGGAACCACTCGACGAGCTCGGGCGAATAGGTGAGGCCGGGCTCGCAGAATCCGTCGTAGAACTGTTCGGGGTTGTTCAGCTCGTACCAGTACTTGAGCCACCCGGTGCGGATGATCAGGATGTCGTGCGGCTCGATGGTCACGCCTTGGGCGGTCGCAGCTTCCTCGAGATCGCGGTGGTCGAACGTTTCACCCTTGTCGAGATAGGGCTTCCCGCGATGGCGGGCCATGTCGATGAGGACGCCGCGGCCGACGATGCCCTTCTCTGCGATCGGGAGGACGGAGGCCTTGTCCATTCCTCCGACGGTGCTGCGGGCGTCGTATCCGTTCCAGAGTTTGCCGTCGTACCAGACGTGTCCGAGCGCGTCGTACTGGGTCGATCCCTGGAGAAAGACCAAGGCGGTGTCGTCGGCGTAGTGCAGGCCACCCGGGAAGGCCGGCGCCCCGTCGCCGTCCCAGGAACTCTCGTCGAGCACGTTCTGCCGCTTGATCCCCTCACGACCCGGCCACAGCGGGTCGCCGGGGCTCTCGGCGCGTCCCATGTGGATCTGGAGCGTGAAGGTCTCGCCCGACTTGACGTGCTGGACGCCGCGCAGAACCTCCCCTGCGTCGAGGTAGTTCAGTGCACCCAGCTCGTCGTCGGGTCCCCACTTGCCCCAATTGCTCGGCGCGTTCTCTCCGAGCAGTTCGCGCATTGCGGGAGCGTCGACCTCGGTCATGTTGTCCTCCATCGGGTAAACAGCGGGAGCGAGCACACGCTCGGTGCCGACTATGGTGCACGTCACACCTGTCGACGTCAACGATTCGATATTTTCGCGAAAATCCCTGCGAGACAGCCGTGCAAGTGGATACGCTGCCCGGAACGGTCGCGGGCCGGATGGTCAGTGTTCAGCTATTCTAAACACAGGAGTTGTCGGTGAGTGCGGTTTCGGTCGACAGGTCGGCGTCGGTCGGGGCCGGTTTGCGCCAGGTACGGATCGCGCGCGGCATGACGCTGCGGGGCCTGGCCCAGCGCATCGAGGTCAGCCCGGCCACGCTGAGTCAGATCGAGAACGACAAGACCGGACTGACCGTCGATCGCTTGAATCGCATCGCCGACGTACTCGGGGTGAGGCCGGCGGACATCCTCGAAGCCGGTCGGGGGGCACTCGCGGCACCAGTAGTGGAACCCGAAACCCTCGTTGCGGCCCGGCCAGACCCCCTCGGACAGACCGAGGCTCGCCGGCAGTGGCGTGAGTACGAGCCGTTGCCGCTCACGCCCGTGGTCCAGGCCGCGCTCGAGGAGATTCTCGCCGTGGGTTACCACGGCACGAGCATGCGCGAGATCTCCAAGCGCTGCGGCCTGTCGGTTCCCGGCATCTACAACTACTTCACCAGCAAGCAGGACATCCTGATGTCGATCTATCAGGTGACGATGGGCGATCTGGAGCAGCGCACGCGCGGCGCACTCGCCGAGGGCGCCGGCCGAGATCCCGTCACGGTCTTCACGTTGCTGGTCGAGAACCTGGCGCTGTACCACACGCACCGGCGCGAACTCGGCTTCATCGGTGCCAGTGAGATGCGTTCTCTCACAACGGAGAACCGACGGATCATCGCCAGCAAGAGGAACTGGCAGCAAGCGGTCGTCGACGAGAAGGTGTTGGCCGCTGTGCGCGCCGGATCGTTCCGGGTCCGGAACCCCGAGGACGCCGCTCGCGCCGTGGTTTCGATGTGTACCGCTCTCCCCACCTGGTGGCGACCGGGCGGGCGGATGAGTCCGGAGGAAGTCGCGAACCTCTACGTGGAGTACGCCCTCGATCTCATGCAGTACCGAGGCGCAGACCTCGACCGCGGTCCTTGACCGAACCTCGACCTCATTCCACGACGTCCCGACCGAACCTTCGAGGGAGAAACCGTATGACCGACGTAGCGAACAGCATGCTCACCGCGCAGACGAACACCGGATCACTGGATCTTCGACCGTCTCCCAGAGCGCTCGAACTCGAACAGGCGCTGGTGGAGTTCATGCACAACCACGTGTTCCCCGCCGAACACGAATACGAGGCCTACCGCCACAACGTCGGCCCCGACGACCACACCGTCCCGCCCGTCATCGAGACCCTCAAGCAGGAGGCCCGCAAGCGCGGTCTGTGGAATCTGTTCCTGCCCTCCGAATCCGGTATCGGGCAGCTCGACTACGCCGGGCTCGCCGAGATCACCGGTTGGAGCCTGCATCTCGCACCGGAAGCCACCAACGGGCAGGCTCCCGATACCGGCAACATGGAACTGCTCCACCTGTTCGGCACCGATGATCAGAAGAAGCGGTGGCTCGATCCTCTGCTGAACGGGGAGATCCGGTCCGCCTTCTCGATGACCGAGATCGCCGTGGCCAGCTCCGACGCCACCAACATCGAGACCAGGATCGAGCGCGACGGCGACAGCTACATCATCAACGGTCGCAAGTGGTGGACCAGCGGCGCCGCGGATCCTCGCTGCAAGTTGCTGATCGTCATGGGCAAGACCGACCCCGCCGCCGACACCCACCGTCAGCAGTCCATGATCCTGGTGCCGATCGACACTCCGGGTGTCACGATCGTCCGCGACCTGCCGGTGTTCGGACGACACGACCAGCACGGTCACTGCGAAGTCGTCTACGACGACGTCCGCGTGCCCGCCGAGAACCTCCTCGGGGAGGAAGGTGGTGGATTTGCCATGGCGCAGGCACGTCTCGGCCCCGGCCGCATCCACCACTGCATGCGCGCACTCGGTGCCGCCGAACGGGCCCTGGCGCTGATGACCACGCGCGCGCAAGGGCGTGTCGCCTTCGGCAAGACACTGGCCGAGCAGGGTGTCGTGCAGCATCAGATCGCCGAATCGCGCGTCGCGATCGAACAGGCCCGGCTGCTGTGTCGTCTTGCGGCCAAGACCATCGACGAACACGGGAACAAGGCCGCCGCCCCGTACGTGTCCGCCGCGAAGGTCGCAGTGCCGCGCATGACCCTCGAGGTGATCGACCGGGCGATCCAGGTGCACGGAGGTGCGGGTATGAGCGACGACGTACCCTTGGCTGCGATGTACGGCTGGCACCGAGCCATGCGCATCTACGACGGGCCCGACGAAGTACACCTGCGCACGATCGCCAAGAACGAACTACGCAAGTACCCGAAGTGACCGCGCTCCTCATGCGAGGGATGACTCGACCGAACGTAGGAAACGCCGCAGCTCGCGGGTGACGTCGTTCGGGGCCTCGACCGTGCTGACGTGACCGGGTCCGGTCAGAACGACAAGTTCCGACCCGGGCACTGCGCGGTGGATGTCCTCACCGAGGGAGACGGGAGCGCGTACATCGTGGCTGGAGTACAGCAGGAGCGTCGGAACATCGATCTCGGCCAGCACATGCCGCTGGTCGGCGTAGCTGGCGCGCGCCATCGCCCGGAAGCCGTCGGGATGGAACGCGCGGACGCTGTCGAGGAACGGCGCCACGAGTCGACTGTCTGCGGAGTCGGAGAACATCGACGGCGCCATCGTGGCAACGAACTCGTCGGGATGCAACCGTGATGCCTCCAGCGATCGGGTCAGCCTCTGCTCCGAGTCCTCGACGCCGAGCGATCCGAGCCATCCGGCATATCCGCTCACCAGGGTGAGCGACGAGATGAGCCTGCGGTGCCGGTGGAACACCGCGAGCGCCAGAGCCGCACCGAACGAGAGCCCGACGAGGTGTGCTCGCTCGATCCGCAATGCCCGGAGGAGTTCTGCCAGGCAATCGGCGTAGGCGTTCATGTCGAAGCCGGCCGGAGGTTCGGATGACCCACCTGCTCCGGGTGCGTCCCAGGCGATCACGGTGTACTCGCTCGAGAGGGCTTCGATCTGGTGACCCCACGTCGAGCGGGCATCACCGACGAAGCCGTGCGCCAGGACGACGGCAGGCCCGGTCCCGGTGCGTTCGAAAGCGATGTCGAGCCCACACACGTCGACGTGCACGGTCCGATCGTAGGCCTGGCACCGTAGGCCGATCACGACCGTGCGTCGGACTTTCTCTCCACTCACATACTGTCTGCCTATGGCCACCGGTTTCGATTTCTCCTGGGCTCAATTCCTGTGGATCGTGCTCATCCTCGTGGGCGTGCCGACCCTGATCGGCGTGAGCATGGTGTGGGTTGCCTGGCAGCGGGAGCGTGCCGGTGGCCGGAGTCCGTCGAGCGACTACGAGCAGACCGGTGATCGACCCGTGGGTCTCGGCCGGCGCGGCCTGTGGGCGACCGGTGCAACCGCATTCACACTCGGATTCTTGTCCTGCGCGGGATGGTTGAGTTGGTCGGCCGAGTACGACGGCGAGTTCCGAGGCCCCGGCCTGCCCGCACCGAACGAGTTCCCCACCTGGCAGGTGATCGCCTGCGGAGTGACCGTCGTGCTGGCATGCTTCCTTTCCGCTCGTCGATCCCGCTGGGTGGTGAGCGGCGGACTGGCCGCCGCAATCGGCACGGCGGCAGGGTTCACCACCGCATTCAGCGTGGTTGCCAGTACCGACGAAACCGGTCAGGCGGGAGTGGGTGTGATGCTGTCGGAGATCGGATGGGGCACCGGGCTGTGCCTGCTGATGCTTGTCAGGGCTGCTCGGATCAGAGGGGTGCGTCGCAGAGCGGTGGGCGCGTCGTAGCTCATCGATGCGGTGGTGGGGAACGATCCGGTGTCCCGGCGAGTCCGCGGAATGTCGAGATCCGAGCACCGGCTCCGTCCCAGAGGTAAACGGACGAGACGATATCGAAGGATGGATCCCATGGCACACGTACGGCGTTTCGATCATGTCGGCCTGACCGTCTCCGACCTCGACGTCGCGACGGCGTTCTTCGTCGGCCTCGGCTTCGAGGTCGAAGGCACCGGCTCTGTGCAGGGCGACTTTCCCGCGACCGTCTGCGGCCTTCCCGGCACGCACTGCGACATCGTGATGCTCCGCCCCCCGGACGGAGGAGCCCGGCTCGAACTCTCGAGGTTCATCACACCCGACCACTTTCCCGGCTCGCCGACGGCGATGCCCAACGAGCTCGGGATCCGCAATGTGTCCTTCGAGGTCGGCGACCTCCACGCTGCCGTCGATGCTGTCGCCGAGCAGGGATACGGCCTCGTCGGGGGCATCGGTGAGTACGAGAACAGTGTGCGAATGGCCTACGTACGGGGACCCGACGGGATTATCGTGTCGCTGTTCGAACAGCTCGGTTGACGCTGGTCCCCACCGCGGAGATCGGCACCGAAAGTCTGAGTACATGCGTGCGCAGACTGCTAGGGTGCCGGGGTGCAGATCGCCATCGTCGTCTTCCCGGGTCTGACCGCACTGGATGTCGTCGGACCGTACGAAGTGCTCCGATATCTCCCCGACGCGGACGTGCGCTTCGTCTGGCACGAGACCGGACCGGTCGTCACCGACAGCGAAATGCTCGCCCTCGGCGCGACACACACTTTGGACGAGACACCGTCCCCGGACATCGTGCTCGTACCCGGATCGGGGACAGCCATCGCCGTCGCCGCCGAGGACAAGCGTCTCCGCGAATGGCTGCGCAGCGCACACCGGACATCGACGTGGACCGTCTCCGTCTGCGGCGGGGCGCTGGTTCTCGCCGCGGCAGGACTTCTCGAGGGCCGGCGCGCGGCGTCGCACTGGCAGGCGCTGACGCCGCTGCGTGCGTTCGGTGCCGTGCCGTGCGGTGACGAACGGGTGGTCTTCGACGGCAAACTCGCCACCTGCGCCGGCGTCTCCGCCGGTATCGACCTGGCACTGTCGCTCGCGGCCCGGATCGCGGGGGGAGGAACGCGCGAAGGCGATCCAGCTGATGATCGAGTACGACCCCGACCCGCCGTTCGACAGCGGTCACACCAGTTCCGCGTCGCGGCATACGAAAGTGCTGGCCAACGCACTTATCACCCGCGACGCCGTTGGCGTTTCCCATATGACTGCGGCAAGTCGCTTGGCGTGGTCGACGGTGATCGACAGAGTGCGCGCTCGCCGATCGCGGACACGCGCTCGATGATCGGCCGACCTGTTCAGCTCGTCCCGGCCGTTCTCGCTGCATCCAGTTCGGCACGGAGAGAAGTCGCTTCGGCCTTCAGCGTCAGATTCTCCGTCTGAAATGTCTTCGTCTCGTCGCGCAGGGCAGTGATCTCGTCGCGCAGTGCCGACAGTTCGGTCCGCAGTTCGTCGCCACGCGCCCGTGCTGCGGTCTCGGCCGCCTGGGCCGTCGCGGCGGTGATGCGCGATTCCTCGAGTCGGCTCCGTAGCTCGGAGGTGCGGTCGCGCTCGGTGGTGAGCTCGGTATCGAGGCGCTCGCGGGTCGCGACTTCCCGGTCGAGCGCGGCCTGCACGCGCGCGATCTCGGCTCGCAGATCGGTGATCTCGACGGTCGCGCGCTCACGCTGCGCTGCCGCGTCGTCGAGTTCGCGTCGCTGTGAGGTGAGGGACTCGTCCTGCTGGACAATCGTCGCGCGCAGGTCGCCGACGGTCCGTGTGTGCTCGGCGGTTGCAGCCTCGAACTCGTCCTTCCATCGCTGCAGCGTTGCGGCGTGCTCGTCCTTCAGCCGAGTCAGCTCGGCGTGATGTGCCTCTTCGAGTCGGCGCACCTGTTCGGTGTGTGCGGTACGAGCGTCGGCGAGTTCGGCGTCGACGGCGGCCACTGCGGCGTCGGCGTTGTCGCGGTCCTCGAGTGCCTGGGCGAGTTGTTCGCGTAGCCGCACGATCTTCGCGTCGGCGTCGGCTTTGACTTTCGCGAGTTCCGCGGCGGACCGCGTCATCTGCGCCTCGAGAGCCTCGGCGTCGGTGAGCTTGTCGACCGCGGTGGTGATCCGCTCGGCGATCGCGGAGTACTGCTCGACGGTGTTGGTGGCCAGGGCGCGTAGTGCGGTGGTGGCGGCCGTGAGCGCGGAGACCGCATCGTCCGGGCTCTCGACGACCGATGGGGCCATGCCGGCTGCTTCCTTCTTGGCGCGCTCGCGTTCGCGATAGGCGCGCACACGGTCGGCTGCGGTGGCGTACTTCCGGGGGCGTCCCACCCGAGGCTTGCTCGAGTCGTCCTCGTCGGTGGTCGCTTCGGGGGTGGGGGAGTGTGCGTCGGTCATGGATGTCCTCGTCGTGGCGCGTCGAAACCGTAGGTGGGAGGTATCGTATCGCATTTAGTTACGTAATTAGAGAATGGGTATATAATGAAACGAAACGATATGAAACGCCTTGAACTGGGAAATCACCGTAGGGTTGTTGGTTTCGTAACGAAGAACGCGGTCGAAACCACTAGATTGTGTCCGCGATCGAGTGTGAGCACTGATCGTCATAATCCCCACTTATGACGATCAAACGCGCGCGAGGATCGGAAACTGTGCACCCTGGGATCGGGGGACCGGGAAGGCTGCCGAGAGAGAAGGGCTCCTCGACTGTGGCGCCGGTCACCAAGTGTGTGGAGTGGGAGTTGTCTACTGTCTGCCTCAGCCGGCGGATGCGATGAAACACAGTGCAGCGCTGGGCAGTCTGCGCTCGTCCGAGCGCACGTACCCGCACACCGAAGAGAATAGGTAATCGAATGGGCTCTGCAGCGACCTTCCTCGCGGATGTTCTCGTCGCCGTCATCACGCAGCTGATCGAGACCGGATCGTCGTCCGGATCCTGATCCGTCACCGCCGTGGTCGCTCTTCCGCTCATCACACGGAGAGCGACCACAGGCGCAGGACAGAGGGGGTGCAAGCATGAAACACGTCGGAATCCTGGGCCACAGCTGGGAAGGTGCCTCGCTGTGTTGGCGCGAGGTGTGTCAGCACAGCAACCGTCTCGGGCATCCGGCACATCCGGACGTCACCATGGACTGCATCTCCTTCGAGCGCTGCATGCCCGCGTGGGAGCGTGGCGACTACGAAGCGGTGCGCGCCGTGCTCGCGACCAGCGTCGATCGTCTGGCCCGGGCAGGCTGCGACTTCTTCGTGTGCCCGGACAACACCGCCCACCTTGCGCTCGAAGCCCCCGGCGAGCCACTCGCGATCCCCGGGCTGCACCTGATCGACATCGTGGCCGACGCAGCGCAGCGTGCCGGGCACCGACGCGTCGGCATCCTGGGAACGCGGTTCACCATGCAGGGCCCTCTGTATCCCCGCGAACTGGCGGCACGCGGGATCGAGGCCGTCATCCCGACCGACGACGATCAGGACCTGGTACACGCGGCGATCTTCGACGAACTGGTGCACGGCATCTTCCGGGATGAGACCCGAGCGTCCTTCGTGGACCTCGTCGGCAGACTCGCGGACTCCGGGTGCGACGCGGTCGCGCTGGTATGCACCGAAATCCCACTTCTGGTCTCCCCGGACGAATCGCCGTTGCCGGTACTGGACTCGACACGACTGTCCGGACAGGCGGCCCTCGAGGTGGCACTCGGAACGCGCGACCTGCCGACCTGGCACGGCGGACAGTTCCGGCGATAACAGGCAGGTAGCCACGGCGGGTCGTAGCATCGAGCATATGGTCCTCTTCTACGAGATCGCGCTCGTGATCGCGTCGGTCCTCATCGCGTGGTTCGCGGTGTACGTGCTGTACCGCCTCGTCACCGACGAATCCACCAGCCGGCACTGACAGGTCGCCCGACCGACCGGCCACATGTGGACATGTCGGCCACACTGCCCCGGCCCACGGAGCCCGGGGTACGTCGGACGTCGGTGCCCCAACCTTGCCGAACACGTTCCGAGTGCCGTACGCGACGGGCATGAGGGCAGACCATGACCGACAGTTCGTTCCGTCCCGAGCGCGCCTACCGACCGAGCCGGTGGCGACACCTCGAGAACGCCGTGATGAGCGCTTTCACTCGCGCGGGGCTGGTGCCGCACTCCTACCTGTTGACCACGCGCGGCCGGCGCACCGGGAAGATCCGCCGTAACCCCGTGCTGATCGTCGAGCTGTACGGAAAACGCTGGCTGGTCGCCCCGTACGGATCGGTGGGATGGGTGCACAACGCGCGTGCCGCCGGCGAGGTCGAGCTCAGCAGGCGTCGCGACACCCACCGCTACTCGATCCGTGAGGTATCCGCGGACGAGGCCGGACCGGTGTTGCAGCGGTACATCGAGGTGGCGTCCGCCACCCGGCGGTATTTCGAGGCACGCAGGAACGACCCGGTGGAACGATTCGTCGCAGAGGCCGGTCACCATCCGGTCTTCGAACTGCTGCCACCGACGTAGTCGACGGAACTTTCATACGAGATTCGGGTAGCGCGCTACGCGTGTGCCTGCCGCCGATGGTGAGCACCATGATCCTCGTCGATTCGATTCGAATCGCGGACGCTCTACAACCCCGAGGCACGGTCATGGTTACGAAATACGACGTGGTCGCAGGCGACACCCTCTCGAAGCTGGCGCAGAGGTTCTACGGTGACGCGACGCTGTTCCCCGTCATCGCTGTTCCGAACGGCATCACCGATCCGAACGAGATCACTGTCGGTCAGGAGCTGCTCATCCCGTACATCACCAGACGGCATACCGTCGCGTCCGGCGAGACACTGTCGGGATTGGCGCAACACTTCTACGGCGACGGGACCCTGTTCCCGGTGCTCGCGGCGGCCAACCACATCGCCGACCCGAATGTCGTTCAGGTCGGCCGCTCGCTGCTGATTCCCGAACTCGGGGACGTGGGGCACCACACTGTGGTCGCCGGCGAGACCCTTTCGGAGCTTGCACGCCGCTGGTACGGCGAGGCGCAGCTGTATCCGGTGATCTCGTTCCCGAACCACATCACCCACCCCGACCACGTCGAGGTCGGCCGCGTGCTGATTCGTCCGGGGCTCAACTACCGGCACACCGTCGTCCCCGGCGATACCCTGCGGGCTCTGGCGGAGGACCACTACGGGAACGCGGAGATGTTCGCGATGATCGCGGCTGCCAACCACATCGGCGATCCGAACAGGATCACCGTCGGGCAGGTGTTGTTCTTCCCGAACCTCACCGACTTCTGACAAGGGAGGCCGGTCGGCCGGTGCGGGTTACGGGGCGACGGGGTAGTGGCTCCGGACCGCGATGCGGTTCCACGCGTTCATGACGATCGCAAGCCATGTGACCGCAGAGACCTGCTCGTCGTTGAGTGAACCGTTGTCCCACTCGTGCCGACCGGCCTCCATGGGGTGAGTGACTTCTTCGGCCAGCGCGAGCGCGGCCCGCTCCTGGTCGGTGAAATACTGCGACTCCCACCAGGCCGCGAGGACGGCGAGGCGATCGGTGGTCTCACCCCTCTCCAGCGCGTCCCGCGTGTGCATGCGCAGGCAGAATGCGCACCCGTTGAGTTGCGACGTGCGGATCTTCACCAGTTCGGCAAGTTTCGGATCGAGGCCGGCCTGTGCGACGGCCTCCTCGACCTCCTTGTTCAATGCCAGCACGCTCTTGTAGGCGGCCGGGTGCTGCTTACCGAGATTGACGTGCGCCATCGTGGATGTCCTTCCGGCGGGCGACACCGGCCGGAGCGACCGGCCGCTTCATTCTGTCAGTCGCATCCGGGCCGGTGGGGGTGGTTCGCGCCGCCCGGATCAGTGGCTGCGGTCGTACTCGTCCTGCGCGGCGACGATCTCGGGCATCGACTCCTCCACGACGTCGATGAGCGTCAGCAGGGGCGCGGTGATGCGGCGTCCGAGGGCGGTGAGCGAGTACTCGACGTGCGGAGGGATCGTCCCCAGCACGGCGCGGTGGATCAGACCGTCGCGTTCGAGGGTCTGCAGGGTCTGCGACAGCATGCGTTCGCTCACGCCGTCGACCCGGCGGCGCAGTTCCGAGAACCGGCGCGTGTCGTCGACGAGCGCCGCCAGCACCAGCACGCCCCAGCGTCCGGTGATGCTCTGCAGCACCGGACGTGACGGGCACTCGCGCGCGAAGACGTCGGCTTCGGGGAGGCGATCGGTGCTCATGAACGCCGAGTATACGACGGCTATGAGAACGAATGGTACTGACTCGATCGGTTGCACTTACTAAAAGTAAGTGCTGGAATGGTGTCGTTCCCGATCCCACTCGACCACTTCGAGGAGTCCCATGACCATCGCTGTCACCGGAGCCGCCGGTCACCTCGGCCGCCTGACCATCACCGCTCTCCGCGCCCGCGGAGTCGCCGCCGGCGACATCGTCGCCGTCGTGCGCGACGCGGCGAAGGCCGCAGATCTGGCCGCCGACGGAGTGCAGGTCCGTGTTGCGGACTACGCCGATGCGGATGCCCTGCGCGACGCGCTGGCCGGTGTCGACAAGCTGCTCCTCGTCTCCGGCAGCGAAGTAGGGCAGCGACTGCCCCAGCACACCAACATCATCGACGCCGCCGAGGCCACCGGCGTCGCGTTCATCGCCTACACCTCGATCCTGCACGCAGCGACGAGTCCGCTGATCCTCGCCGGTGAACACAAGGCCACCGAGGAACTGCTCGCGGCTTCCGGCATCGACCACGCCCTGCTGCGCAACGGCTGGTACTGGGAGAACTACGACAGCTCGGTCGCCGCGGCTGCTGCCTCCGGTGCGCTGTTCGGTTCGGCCGGGGCCGGCCGCGTCGCCGGGGCGGCCCGCAAGGACTTCGCCGAAGCGGCCGCCGCGGTCCTCACGACCGAGGGACACGCCGGTGCCGTCTACGAACTCGGTGGCGAGCGACTGACCTACACCGAACTGGCGGAGGTCCTCTCCGGCATCGTCGGCGTGCCCGTCGCCTACAAGGATCTGCCGAAGGAGGAGTACGCGAAGATCCTCGAGAACGCCGGTGTGCCCGCACAGTTCGCCGCCGTGCTCGCCGACTCCGACGCGGGCATCGCCGTCGGCGCGCTCGACACCGACAGCGGAGATCTCGAACGCCTCATCGGACGCCCCGCCACGCCGGCAGCCGAAGCGATCGGTGCCTGACACCCGCTAATGCCGTCGAGTCCGGGCGCGTGATGGCAGGATCGGGACTCGTGAGCTCCGCGAATCTGACCCGTGCCGAAACCGCCGCGCGCGCCCGCGCACTCGACGTGCACTCCTACCGCGTCGAACTCGACCTGCGGGGTGCCGTCGATGCCCGCCGCACCGGATTCCCCACGGTCACGACGCTCGAATTCACCGCCTCCACCGACGAGGCCTGGCTCGACTTCATCGGCGACTCCGTCGAGTCGGTGACGATCAACGGCGAGCTCGTGCCTGTCGTCTACGACGGCGCGCGGATCACGATCGGCGGTCTGAAGGAGATCAACGTCGTCACCGTCGTCGCGACCGGCCGGTACAGCCGGTCGGGGGAGGGGCTGCACCGCTTCGTCGATCCCGTCGACGGCGAAACCTATCTCTACACCCAGTACGAACCGGCCGACGCGCGTCGCGTGTTCGCGTGCTTCGAACAGCCGGATCTCAAGGCGCCGTTCACCTTCGTGGTCACCGCGCCGCGCCGCTGGCAGGTACTGTCGAACGAGGCCGCCGAGCGCACGGTGCAGCGCGACGACACGCAGACCGTGACGTTCGCGCCGACCCAGCCGATCTCCACCTACATCACCGCGATCGTCGCCGGTCCGTACCACCGGGTGGACGCGTCGTGGAGCCGCGACGAGCTGACGGTGCCGCTGGGGGTGCTGTGCCGCGCCTCGCTCGCCGAGCACCTCGACGCCGACGAGATCGTCGAGGTCACCCGGCAGGGCATGGACTTCTACGCCGAGCACTTCGACTATCCGTATCCGTTCGGCAAGTACGACCAGGTGTTCGTGCCCGAATACAACCTCGGCGCGATGGAGAACCCCGGCTGCGTCACCTTCACCGAGGCCTACGTCTTCCGTGGTGCCGCCACCGCCGCCCAGCACCAGGGTCGAGCCAACACGATCCTCCACGAGATGGCCCACATGTGGTTCGGCGATCTCGTGACCATGAAGTGGTGGGACGACCTGTGGCTGAAGGAGTCGTTCGCCGACTTCATGGGCGCCTTCACCAGCGCCGAGGCCACCAAGTTCACCGACGCGTGGGTGGCCTTCGCGAACCGCCGCAAGGCCTGGGCGTATCTGCAGGACCAGCTGCCGACGACACATCCGATCGTCGCCGACATCGTCGACCTCGAGGCCGCGAAGCTGAACTTCGACGGCATCACCTACGCAAAGGGCGCGAGCGTGCTCAAGCAGCTCGTCGCCTATGTCGGCCGCGACGCCTTCTTCGAGGGGGCCCGCCGGTACTTCCGCAAGCACGCCTTCGGCAACACCACCCTCGACGATCTGCTCGTCGAACTGTCGAGCACCTCCGGCCGCGACCTGTCGTCCTGGGCGCAGGCGTGGTTGCAGACCACCGGGGTGTCGACCCTGCACCTCGAGGAGACCGGGACCGGGTACGAGATCGTCCAGAGCGATCCGCGCCCGCACCGCCTCGCCGTCGGTTGCTACGACTCCGACGACTCCGGCGACCTCGTCCGCACCCACCGCGTCGAGGTCGACCTCGCCGACGAACGCACCCCCGTCGACCTGCCCGAGGCGGCGCTGGTGCTGCTCAACGACGACGACCTCACCTACGCGAAGATCCGTCTCGACGCCCGGTCGCTCGACACCGTCGAGGCCACCCTGGACCGCGTCCGGGAACCGCTCGCGCGCGGCCTGCTGTGGTCGGCGCTGTGGAACGCGACCCGCGACGGGGAACTCGCCGTCGACCGCTATCTGTCCATGGCCGCGCGATTCGCCCCGCACGAGGCCGACATCGCGCTGCTCACCGCCGTGCTCGCCAACGCGGCCCAGGCCGTCGAACACTATGTGCCCGACTCGGTGCGCACCGACGCGCGGCGTGGCTGGCTCGACGCGGTCTGGGACGGGATGCACGGTGCCGCACCCGGCAGCGACGCCCAGCTGGCGTTCGCTCGCGCCGTCGGTGTCGCGGCGAGCGTCGACGACCGGCACGCCGCCGACCTGCGAGCGATCCTGTGCGGCAACGTCGCACCGCCGGAGGGCCTACGTCTCGACCCCGACCTGCGGTGGAGCTGGTGGGCGGCGCTGACCACCACCGGCGACGCCGACGAGGCCGACCTCGACGAGGAACTGCGCAACGACGACACCGCCTCGGGACGCACCGCGCACCTGCGCGCACTCGCCTCCCGCCCCCGCGCCGAGGTCAAGGCGCACGCGTGGGCGACGATCCTCGCCGACCACACCCTCACCAACGACCACCTCGACGCGACCATCGCCGGGTTCCGCGCCGGGGCGCGCCGCGACCTGATCTCCGCCTACGACACCGACTACTTCGCGGTGCTCCGCGAGACCTGGACGAGCCGCAGCATCGAGATCGCCCGCCGGATCGTCGTCGGGTTGTTTCCCGCGGCCGACAGTCTCGAACCCGTCGACACCTGGCTCGAGGCCCACACCGACGCTCCGGCCGCGCTGCGGCGCCTGGTGATCGAACAACGCGACCATCTCGCCCGCGACCTGCGTGTCCAGAGGATCAACACGCCGTGACCAGCCCGGATCTGCCCCGTCCCGAGGTGCCCGCGGTACCGGACACGGTCGCCACCGCGATGCGGCGACTGCGGGAGAAGGCGACCTCGGAGAACACCCGCGCCGCCCAGATCGGCGACTGGACGATCTTCACCCGCTGGTGCGAACGCACCGGGCACAGTCCGATGCCGGCCACCGCCGAGCAACTGAGCTGGTTCCTCACCGAGAAGGCCGCCGAAGTGCGCCCCGACGGACGCTGGGCGTACGCGCCGTCGACGCTGTCGCGGTGGGTGTCGACCATCAACAAGATGCACGCCCTGGCAGACCTGCCGAAACCCGGTGGGCACGAATCGGTTCGGGATCTGCTGCGTGGCATCCGACGCGACCGGGCCACCCCGCCGGCGCGGCGCACCCCGCTGCTCACCGACGACATCCGCACCATCCTCACCGCGATGCGCGCCGAGGCCGCCGACGGCGGGTGGGCCGAACGCGTCGCCGAACGTCGCGACGCCGCGCTGCTGCTCATGGGACTGGCCGGGGCGCTGCGCCGCTCCGAGCTCACCGGGCTCGTCGTCACCGACGTCGCCCCGCACCGCGCCGACGGGCTCTACGTGAGGGTCCGCCGGTCCAAGACCGACCGCAGCGCCCGCGGCCGCACCGTCACCCTGCCGTACGGGTCCGATCCGCACACCTGCCCGGTGTGCGCCTATCGACGCTGGCGGGAGGTGCTCGACGCCTGGGACGAGTCCGGACGCGAGGCCGTCGTCGACCTGCTCGGCAACGCCACCGCCGACCCGGCCGAGCACTGCTGCCGCGGTCTGGCGGCCGGGCGCACGCAGGACGGCGATCGGCCCCTGTTCCGGCCGGTGCACCACAGCGGCACGGTGGGGACGAGCGCGCTGTCGGGGCAGTCCGTGCACTCGATGATCCAGCGCCGCGCCCGCCGCGCCGGGTTCAGCGACGACCTCGTCGCCACCCTCGGCGGGCACAGCCTGCGGGCCGGGTTCGTCACCCAGGCGGTGCGCGGCGGCGCGACCACGCAGACGATCATGACGCAGACCGGGCACGCGGACGAACGGATGGTCGCGCTGTACAGCCGCCACCACGCCGGTCTCGTCGGCAACGCGGTCACCCAGCTCGGCCTGTGACCGGATTCGGGTGGATCCGACCCCGCTCAGCGGGGCCGAACCCACCCGAATCGACGACGGAACCGGCCCAGGCTGTCGCCCGGCGCTCGTAGGCTGAGGCGCGACCGACACGCACGGACAGGAGATCGCGGTGGCACAGACGACAACGGACGCTCCGACCGTCGACGAGCTGCTCACCGAACTCGCCGCGCTCGACGACCCGAAGATCCGCGCGGTGAACGAGAAACACGGCGACGACCACGGCGTGAACCTCAGCGCCCTGCGCGCTGTCGCCAAGCGGGTGAAGACCCAGCACGAGCTCGCGCAGCAACTCTGGGCCACCGGCGACACCGCCGCCCGGCTGCTCGCGCTGCTGATCTGCCGCCCCAAGGCGTTCACCGTCGACGAGCTCGATGCGATGGTCCGCGAGACCGGCACCCCGAAGGTGCACGACTGGTTCGTCAACTACGTCGTGAAGAAGAACCCGCACGCCGAGGAGCTGCGCGGCCGGTGGATGACCGATCCCGATCCGGTCGTCGCGAGCGCGGGATGGGCGCTCACCGCCGAGCGCGTCGTCAAGAACGCCGACGGACTCGACCTGTCCGGCCTGCTCGACACCATCGACGCCCAGATGCGCGACGCCCCCGAACGTCTGCAGTGGGCGATGAACACGTGCCTGGCGCAGATCGGCATCGAACACCCCGCCCACCGGGCCCGCGCGCTCGACATCGGCGAACGCCTCGAGGTGCTGAAGGACTATCCGACGTCCCCGGGCTGCACCTCGCCGTACGCGCCGACCTGGATCGGTGAGATGGTGCGCCGCCGGGGCGAGTGAGCCCCTCACCCGATGGGTACCGCTGCAACGAGCACCCCGGTCGCCGACGACGAGGAAACCGATGTCACTCCGCACACCGCAGACCAGTTCCGACGCCACCTCCGAGCCGGGGCCCGCGATCGATCCGGACTTCGCAGACCTCGACGCGTGGTGGCGGGCCGCGAACTATCTGTCCGTCGGGCAGATCTACCTCATGGACAACCCGCTGCTGCGCGAACCGCTGCGGCCCGAACACATCAAACCGCGGCTGCTCGGACACTGGGGCACCACACCGGGATTGAACTTCGTCTACGCACACCTCAACCGCGCCATCACCACCCGCGACCTGGACATGATATACGTCATGGGTCCCGGTCACGGCGGTCCCGGACCGGTCGCCGCAGCGTGGCTCGAAGGCACCTACAGCGAGGTCTATCCGGCCGTCTCCCGCGACGAGGACGGCATGCGGCGCCTGTTCCGCCAGTTCTCGTTCCCCGGCGGCATTCCCAGCCACGTCGCCCCCGAGACCCCCGGGTCGATCCACGAGGGCGGTGAACTGGGCTATTCCCTCGCACACGCCTACGGTGCTGCCTTCGACAATCCCGACCTGATCGTCGCCGCGGTCGTCGGTGACGGCGAAGCCGAAACGGGGCCGCTGGCCGCGAGCTGGCACTCGACGAAATTCGTCGACCCGCGCCGCGACGGCGCAGTGCTGCCGATCCTGCACCTCAACGGCTTCAAGATCGCCAACCCGACGGTGCTCGCCCGCATCGGCGAGGACGAACTGATCTCGCTGCTGCGCGGCTACGGGCACGAACCGATCGTCGTCGCCGGCGACGATCCCGCCGACATGCATCGGCGCTTCGCCGGCGCCCTCGACGCGGCGCTCGACCGGATCTCCGAGATCCAGCAGACCGCCCGCACCTCGGGAAACGCGACCCGCCCGGCCTGGCCGATGATCGTGCTGCGCTCCCCGAAGGGGTGGACCGGCCCGGTCGAGGTCGACGGCGCGCCGGTCGAGGGCACCTGGCGCGCGCACCAGGTGCCGATCGGCGATCCGCGCGGGAACGACGAGCACCTCCGCGCTCTCGAGGAGTGGCTGCAGAGCTATCGGCCGAAGGAGTTGTTCGACGACGACGGTGCCCCTGCTGCGGCACTGCGCGACCTCGCGCCACGTGGCACCCGGCGGATGAGCGCGAACCCCCACGCCAACGGGGGAGCGGTACTGCGCGATCTGATCCTGCCCGACTTCCGCGACTATGCCGTCGACGTTCCCGAACCGGCCACCGCCACCGGCGAAGCCACCCGCATCCTCGGCACCTTCCTGCGCGATGTCATGCGGAGCAACGCCACGAACTTCCGGGTGTTCGCGCCCGACGAGAACAACTCCAACCGCCTCGACGCGGTCCTCGACGCCACCGACCGCACCTGGAACGCGCGCATCGACCCGGGTGACGACCGGGTCGCCCCCGACGGACGAGTCATGGAGATCCTGTCCGAACACACCTGCCAGGGCTGGCTCGAGGGCTACCTGCTCACCGGCCGGCACGGATTGTTCTCCAGCTACGAGGCTTTCGCACACCTGGTCGACTCGATGGTCAACCAGCACGCCAAATGGCTGCTCACCACGAACCGGATCCGCTGGCGCCGCCCCGTCCCGTCGCTGAACTACCTGCTCACCTCACACGTGTGGCGGCAGGACCACAACGGGTTCTCGCACCAGGACCCCGGATTCATCGACCACGTCGTCAACAAGAAACCCGAGGTCGTGCGCGTCTACCTGCCGCCGGACGCCAACACCCTGCTCTCGGTGGCCGATCACTGCCTGCGCACCCGCCAGTACATCAACGTGATCGTCGCCGGGAAGCAACCCGCCGTGCAATTCCTCGACATCGACGACGCGATGACCCACTGCCGCAAGGGCATCGGCATCTGGCAGTGGGCCTCGACCGACCGCGACGCCGAACCGGATGTGGTGCTCGCCTGCGCCGGCGACATCCCCACGATGGAAACCCTCGCGGCCGTCGACATCCTGCACCGCCGCTTCCCCGACCTGCGGATCCGGGTGGTCAACGTTGTCGACCTCATGCGGCTGCAGGACGACCGGGCGCACCCGCACGGGTTGCCTGATGCGCACTTCGACGCGTTGTTCACCACCGACAAGCCGGTGGTCTTCGCCTACCACGGTTATCCGTGGCTGATCCACCGTCTCGTCTACCGGCGCACCAACCACGAGAACTTCCACGTGCACGGCTACATCGAGGAGGGCACGACCACCACACCCTTCGACATGTGCGTGCTCAACCGTATCGACCGCTACCACCTCGCGCTCGACGTCCTCGACCGCGTCGAGCGGATCCGGCCCATCGCCGGGCACGCCCGCGAGGAACTCGAGAACATCCTCGCCGAGCACACCCGCTACGTGCGCACCCACGGCGAGGACATGCCGGTGATCACCGACTGGCACTGGCAGGGCGTCGGAACCGACTGAGGATCATACCGATCCGCGGCGGACCAGTCGTCCGGCGGTGAAGGCGTCGACGTCGACCTCGTCGAGAGAGGTCACCACCAGATCGGCGCCCGCGTCCTCGAGATCGGCGGAGTCGTCGAAACGGGCGACACCGAGCGCCCGCATGCCGCCGGCCTTCGCCGCCCGGATCCCGCTGATCGCGTCCTCGACCACCACGCACGCCTGCGCGGGCACCCCGAGTTCGTCGGCGGCGGTGAGGAACAGTTCCGGGTCGGGTTTGCCGTGGGCGACCGGGCGCCCGGACAGATCGGCGTCGAAGCGGTCGAGCAGCGTCTCGCCGGGATGGTCGTGGGCGGGGATCGCCCGCAGGAACAGTCCGGCGTTCTTCGACGAAGACGCCGCGGCCACCGCGATCCCCGCCGCCTGCACGGCCGCGACGAAGCGCACTCCGTCGTCGTAGGCGCGGAACCTGCGCTCGTCGATCAACCGCAGCAACCGGGCCTGCTTGCGCTCGGCGTAGTCGACCGCGCGACGCTCGGCGTCGGGCACCGCGAAGTACTCGAGGGCGGCGCGGGCACCGTCCATCCGCGGCCGGCCCGACAGCACCTGCCGGTACACCTCCGCGGTGAACGCGTCCTCCTGCCAGGAGGTCTCGGGCTGCAGGTCGCACCAGTCGCCGGCCATCAACTCCGCCAGCGCTTCCCGCCACGCCGTCTCGTGCGGTGAATCGACGAGCACCCCGTCGACGTCGAAGATCACCGCGCGGAACCGCGACTGCGCCTCGGCCACGATATCCTCCTTGCGGTCAGGCCGGGACGGCGGCGAGCCGGAACTCGTGCGACTCGCCGGCGCCGAGCTCGACGAGTTCGCCGTCCACCGCGACCCGCACCGGCACCCGGAAACCCTCGGTCTCGGCGCGCACCGACAGCTTGTCGCCGTCGATCCGCACCCGTAGGGGAGTGCCGCGGTACCGCATGGAGAACGACACCCCGTCGAGGTGCGAGACCAGCTTGGGCCGGAAGACGAGCACGTCGCCGTACGCACGGGCACCGACGTAGTAGCGCTGCACCAGATCGAGGGTGCCGCCCATGACCCCCATGTGGATGCCCTCCTTGGTGGTGCCGCCCTGCAGGTCGCTGACGTCGCTCTCGAGCGCGAGCTTGAACCGCAACCACGACGACTGCGGATCGAAGGTGGCGAGCACACCGGCGAACGTCACGTGACTGAGCGTCGACCCGTGCGACGTGCGCTGGTCGTAGTAGTCGACGGTGCGGCGCACGAGGTCGCGACCGAACGGATAACCGAGCTGCTCGAACACCTGCCGCAACTCGGCATCGTCGAACAGGAAGAACAACATCACCGTGTCGGCCTGCTTGGCGACCTTGTAGGCATCCGGATCGCGGCCCTCGGCGCGCAGGATGCGGTCCATCCTGCCGATGTTGCCGTACTCCGTGCGGTAGTGCTCCCAGTCGAGCTCCTCGAGATCCTCGTAGCCTTCGAACTGGCTGATCACCCCGTCGTGGTAGGGCACGAACATCTTCCGGCTCATCTCCGACCAGGTGCGCAGTTCCTCGTCGGTGACCCGCAACCGGGCCCGCAGGGCCGTGCGCCGGCTCTTCGACAGCACCTCGAAGACATCGAGGGCGCGCGCCGCGATCCACGCGACCATCACGTTGGTGTACGCGTTGTTGCGCACACCGCCCTCGGTGGCTCCCGGATACCGTTCGTGGAACTCGTCCGGGCCCATCACCCCGTGGATCTCGTAGCGGTCCCGATCCGGGCTGTAGTGCGCGATCGACGCCCAGAACCGCGCGATCTCGAGCATCATCTCGGCGCCGTAGTCGGCGAGGAAGTCGACGTCGTCGGTGGCCTGGTAGTAGTGCCACACGTTGTAGAAGATCGCGGCGCTGACGTGCCGCTGGTTCCGGCTCAGGTCCGGATCCCATTGACCCGACATCGGGTTCAGATGCACCGTCTGGGTCTCCTCGGTGCCGTCGCTGCCGCTCTGCCAGGGGAACATCGCGCCGCGGTAACCGGCCTCGCTCGCCGCGGCCTGCGCCTCACCCAACCGGCGGTAGCGGTAGAGGATCAGGCCTTTGGTGATCTCCGGGACCCGCAGGTTCAGGAAGGGATAGACGAACATCTCGTCCCAGAACACGTGCCCGCGATAGGCCTCGCCGTTGAGTCCGCGCGCCGGCACTCCCGCGTCGAGGCGCGCGGTGTGCCGTGAGCAGACCTGCAGTACGTGCGAGACGTGCAGGCGCAGCAGCAACTGCGCGCGCGACTCCCGCGGCAACCGGATGTCGCAGATGTCCCACAGCTCGTCCCACGCCGCGACGTGCTCGTCGTACGCCTCGGCGAAATCCGGATAACGCAGCACGTGCCGGCCCGCCGACGCGAGGGGCTCGGTGATCGCGTCGTCGCGGGAAGTGAACATCGCCACCATCTTCTCGATCCGCACCGTCGAACCCTCGGCGATGTCGAAGGAGAGGACCTGCTGGATGTAGTCCTCCATCTGGTACAGATCCCGGTCGACGAGCATCGCTCCTCCCGAACCCTCCCGGAACACCCGGGTGCGTGCGGCCTGGGCGATGTAGGTGTCGGACTGGCGGATCTGCACCTTCAGCGCGATCGTCTCGGGACCGTAGGTGCGCGGCGAGACCGGATCGAGGTGCCGCGCCTCGAGATCGCGGTAGCGGGCGACCGCGCGATTGGAAACCCGGCCGTCGAGGGCGGTGACGATCTCGACCCGCCCCGACCAGTTCTCCGGGGTCAGCGACCATTCGAGCGCCCCCTGGTTCGGATGCTCCATGCTCACGAACCGTCTGCTGCGCAGCGACGTCTCGCGGCCGTGCCGATCCCGGAACCGCAGTTCGCGGACCACGGTGGCGGTGCGGATGTCGTAGACGTGCCGGTAGGCGAGGATCTCCACCTGCGCCAGGCGAATCGCTTCGCCGCCGTCGATGCGCAGCTTCAGCACGAGCCAGTTCGGGAGGTTGACCAGATCCTCGTTCAGGACCGGGCTGCCACCCATGATGGTGGTCTCGCGGTTGTAGCAACGATGCGCGTAGGTCCCCGGATAATGGACCTCGCCCATGTCCTCCCACTCGGCGGTGCCGCGTGAACAGAAGTAGCCGTTGCCCGTCGAGGTCAGGGCTTCGCGCAGGGGTTCGTCGTCTGGATCGAAACCGTCGTAGTCGAGGGTGAACTCCGGGTCGTACACGCGAACCTCCTGGCGGGTCGTAGTCGACACGAACTGTCCGGCGGTGCTGTCACCCGGCGGCGCTGTCATCTACCCAGGGCCGACAGGAAACGTTCGACGTCGTCGACCGACGCGAGGACGAACTCGGCGTCGGTGCGGCGTCCGGCCATCTCCGGGTCGTCGGGGCTGCCGACGAGGATCCCGATGCCGCGACCCCGCAACGCCCGGAAGGCGTCCTCGTCGGTGATGTCGTCGCCGAGATAGAGCGGCACGACCTCGTCGGAGGCGAGACCGAGGACCTCGATCAGGTGCAGGACCGCTTTGCCCTTGTTCCAGTCCACGGCCGGTTTGAGTTCGTAGACCATCTTTCCCGGCACCACGGCGAGCCGTTCGGGGTTCTCCTGTAACAGCGTCTCGACGATCGCACCCACCCGGTCGTGCACCTCGGGGGAGGCCTGCCGGTAGTGCACGGCCACCGAGGCGCGCTTCGGTTCGATGCCGACGCCGTCGATACCGTCCAGGCGGGTGCGCAGGGTCTCGGTGGTCTCGGTGATCAGATCGGTGAAGTCGTCGAGGACGTCGTGGGCGATCTGCCCGTCGGTGGGGCTCCAGATATCGAAGCCGTGGCTTCCGGCGACGACGAGATCGTCGACCCCCATGAGCTGCTGGACGACGTCGCGGTCACGGCCGGTGACGATGCACACCGACACGCGGTCGGCGAGCTCGCGGACGGTGCGGCGCATGGCATCCGACCACACCGCGTCCTCGGGACGGGCGACGATCGGCGTGAGCACGCCGTCGTAGTCGAGGAAGACCGCGGGCCGGCGGCCCGCGAGACGATCGGACAGGGCGGCGCCGTCGAGTGCCGACGGCAGGTCCTCCACGGTGCGCGGCGCGGTCATCTGATCGGTACTCCTGTCGTCGCGGCGACCCGTCATGGTTCGCACCGTACACAAAGATCGAAATGCTCGGCCGGGGATCCGGGGAGGCGGATCGGCCGGATACAGCGGTCAGCGCACCGGACGCCGCCAGTGCTCGTCCGCGGTGAGCCGGGAGCGGACGTGTTCGGCGGCATCGTCGTTGCGGAACGGGCCCGCCAGCAGGTCGGCGTACACATGCGAGATCGCGGCGTGGCGCAGTCCGCCGCGACGGTCCATCCGTTCGAAGACCACCGGCGACCAGGGAATCGCCACCACCACGTCGCCACCGTGCTCGACCGCGCGCAGACCGAGACTGTCGGCGAAGTCGTCCGGGTCGTCGGCGTAGACCTCGAGCAACGCCGGGGCCGCATAATCGGTGGCGCCGACGCCCGTGAGCGCGTAGGGGATGTCGATGCGTTCGGCCAGTCGCGCGCGGGTCGCGGTGACGCCCTCGGGGGCGGTGAACCGCCGGACCGCGCACACCTTCCGTTCGGCGGCCCAGGCCCGCAGCATCGGTTCCCAGCGCACCTCCACGATCGGGCCGCGCGGGACCCGGCGCACGAGCTCGCGTTCGACGAGCACCTCGACGACGCGGTAGGTCGCGCCGGTGGACGCGCCGGACAGCTTGATCAGTTCCGGGACGGAGATCTCCCCGACGTGATCGGCGAGCGCGCGCACCACGCGGTCGGACGGCTCGCCGGTGAGCACCCCGGACGGGCGGCCCGGGCCGCGCCACGGGTCGGCGTCGGCTCCGCGGTCGCGGACCCACACCGCCGGACGGTTGGCGACGAGCGAGAGGTTGCCGGTCGCGTCGGCGTAGGAGATGCCGTGCCGGTCGAGCTGGCGGCGCACCGGATCGGACAGATAGTGGGCGCACACGAAGCCGCGGTCGGACTCGGACAGGTCGGCGGCGATGCGGGCGACGTCGCCGGAGAGCACACCGCGGGAGGCGACCACGGAGAAGGACACGGTGTCGCCGTCGGGGGCGGAGACGAGCATCCGGGTGGGTGCCTCGGGGGAGCGGGGACGGTCGCTCGACAGCGACCAGCCGAGCGGCAGGCACGCCTCGAGTCGGGCGGTGGCGCGGCGGTAGATGTCGATGTACCGCTCGGGGCGGGGACCGACGGTGTTCTCGGGAGCCGACTGTGTCACATCCACCACTGTAGTCACTCTGTGCATGACGGAAAAGAGAAATAAACGAAATCTCATAAGACGGAACAGCGCCCCTCCCGCACAACAAACTATGACGCGACATGCGCTAGTTTCGTGACCATGACCGACATCACCGGGCGCATCGCGTTCGTTCAGGCGACCTGGCACCGCAACATCGTCGACCAGGCACGCACAGGCTTCACCGACGAGATCACCCGCCTCGGCGTCTCACAGGACGCCCTGGACTTCTTCGAGGTCCCCGGCGCCTTCGAGATCCCGCTACACGCCAAGCGACTCGCGAAGACCGGGCGCTACGACGCGATCGTCGCGGCCGGGCTGGTCGTCGACGGCGGCATCTACCGGCACGACTTCGTCGCCACCGCGGTGATCGACGGCCTGATGCGGGTCCAGCTCGACACCGATGTGCCGGTCTTCTCCGTGGTGCTCACCCCGCACAACTTCCACGAGCACGACGAGCACGTCGAGTACTTCACGCGGCACTTCGTCAAGAAGGGCGCCGAGGCGGCTCGCGCCGTCGACGCCACGGTGCGCTCGCTGCGCGCGCTGCCGACCGGAGACTGAGCCCGACCGGCAGCGCGCGTCGGATCAGCGCGCGCTGCCGGAGGAATCCTTCGCCACCGAGCCCTCGCCGGCCCCCGCCGGAATCGGAGCCTCGGTGCGCCGACGGTAGGCCGCCCGCGCGGTCTCGTCGGTGTTCAATGCCAGCGACTGCAGACCGAACGCCGCGGAGATGCGGTGACGGGTCGCCTCCGGCACCGCCTTCAGCGCTCCGAGGATCGCGCCCGCCGTGCGGGGCACGTACCGCAGGCCGGGGCGAGCCGCCGCGATCACCTGCACGATCGCGGCGGCGACCTCGTCCGGGCCGACCATGGCGAGCTTCTCGATGAGCGCGTTGGGCTTCATGCCCGCGATCAGCTCGGTGCGCACGAAGCCCGGCGCGATCGTGGAAACCACGATGTTCGAGCCGGCAAGTTCCTGGCGCAGCACCGACCCGAGGCCGATCACCGCGTGCTTGGTCGCGGAGTACACCGCGAGTCCGGGGGCGCCTTCGATGCCGACGACGGAGCCGAGATTGACGATGTGTCCATAGCCCTGTTCGGTGAACCGGGCGGCGGCCAGCTTCGAACCGAGGATCACACCGCGGACGTTGACGTCGATCTGCCGGTCGGTGACGGTGTCGGTCTCCTCGAGGAACGCGCCGGTGGGCATGATGCCGGCGTTGTTGACAAGCACGTCGATCCCGCCGAACTCCATGTGGGCCAGGCTGAGGAATTCGTCGAAGGATTCTCGGTCGGTGACGTCGAGGGGCAACCCGAGCACCGTGGTGCCGAAGCGCGCACCGATCCGGGCGGCGGTGTCCTGCACGAGATCCTTGTCGATGTCGCCGATGGCCACTCGCGCGCCGGCCGCGACGAGGGCTTCGGCCGTCGCCTGTCCGATGCCGCGCGCTCCGCCGGTGATGACAACCCTCTTGCCGTGCACGTTCGGGCTCATGCCGTGTCGTCCTTTCCTCGCTGTGCTGGTGAAGTCGACGCTACGAATCGAGCCCTCCGTGATCCATGCCACTATCGGCAAGTTCTTGTGAATTTCGGCCACGCTGCCGAGGATGGAGCCTCGTGAACCCCTGGACCTCCCGCCGCGCGGCGACGAGCGCGGCCCTGATGGTGTCGTTCGGACGCGAGCGCGGTCTCGATGCCGGCACGTTGCTGGCAGGTACCGGGTTGGGGGAGGAGGAGATCACCGATCCGGGTGGGGAGATCACCGACGACCAGGAGTTGGCCGTGATCGGGAATCTCGTGACCGCGCTGGACGATCGGCCCGGGGAAGGGTTCGCTCTCGGTCTGCGCTACCAGGCGGCGGTGCACGGGATCTTCGGTTACGCCCTGATGAGCTGTGCGACGGTGCGCGACGGCATCGAGGTGGGCACCCGCTTCTTCGATCTCACCTTCGCCTTCTCGCGCGCCGCCCTGGAGTATGCGGGCGACGAGGTCCGCTTCTGCCTCGACGACCGGCACGTGCCGGCGCAGCTGCGGGGCTTCCTGCTGGAGCGCGACGTCTCGGGGATCCTCGCCCATTGGGGTGCGCTGTGGGGGCAACCGTCGGAGGTGCGTCGCATCGAGGTGGCCGAATCGCTCGGTGAGCGGGTCGCGCCGGTCCTCCGCGACCGGGGTTTCCGGGTGGAGACGACGGCGTCGCCGCATGCGGTGGTGGTGGACGCGCGGGCGTTGGACCGGCCCATGCCGACCGCGAGCCCGGAGGTCGCCGCCGTACTGCTACGGGAATGCGCGGAACTGCTGCAGCGCAGACAGAATCACGGCGAGCTCGGTGCCCGCGTGCGGGAAGTGCTGCTGCGTCGCGCTGCCGAGAGCCCCACCCAGGACCAGGTGGCTGCGGAGCTGGGGTCGAGCGTGCGTACCCTTCGGCGGCAGCTGGGGGAGGAGGGGACCTCGTACCGGGCGATCGTGGCCGAGACACTGAGGACGATGGCGGGGGAGCTGCTGGATGCGGGCCTGCCGGTGGAGAGGGTGGCGCACCGTCTGGGCTACGCCGATGCGTCGAGCTTCTCGGTGGCGTTCAAGCAGTGGACCGGCCGGACGCCGGGTGGGCGACGACGGGAGAGACGCTCGGTCTGAGGCCACTGAAGAACCGGTTAGAGAGCCCTGGAGATATTCTGAACAATACGGAAACCATAAAAAACCAGAATCCATCTTCCTTTACAAGCTACTCACCACACACCGCAGCACCAACTACCAACCACCAACCCAGCCAAGAGGACCGGGGTGTCAGCGGCTCGACGCCTCCGGGCGTCGAGTCATTGCCAGGGGGACCAGCACACCGAGCAGCGCGGCGGGCAGCAGGAACGCGACGACGGGATCCGCGCCGTACACCGGTGTCAGCAGGAGAGGGGAGAAGGCCGCACCGCCGAAGCGGAAGGCCTGCACGACGGACACCGCACCACCGCGGTTGCCGCCCGGCCCACCGAGTACCGCGGCGTTGACTCCGACGAGGATGAACTGCGAAGCGACGCCCGCCAGGAACCACGCGACGCCGAGAACGACGAGCCACGGGACGGTACCGACGACCACGACCAGCGCTGCGCCGCTCACCGCGCCGATGAGCACGATCGCGCGAGCACCGACGCGGTCGATGAGCATCCCGACCGGCCTGGAACTGAGGATGCCGGCGAGTCCGAACACGGTGAGTACCACGCCGCGTTCGGACGGGGACAACCCGAAGTCGTCCTCGACCCGGAAGGCGAGGAGGAACCCGAGCCCGCCGAGGGCACCCCAGCCGAGCAACGCGACCAGCCCGATACGCAGGACGCGCGGGGTGAGCGCGTCACGCAGACGGACCCGGGTGGTACCGGACGGGTCGTCGCGCACCGATTCGGGCAGGCCGGCGAGCGCCAGAACCAGCGCGGCGCCGGCGAGCACGACGAACGCCCATCGCCAGCTCACCTCGGCGGCGAGACCGCCGATCATCGGGGCGACGGTCTGGCCGGCGGCCTGCATCGCCCCGAACAAGCCGAGCGCACGGCCGAGCCTGTCCTTCGGGGTGATGACGGCCAGCGCCGCGAGCAGCAGTGGAGTGGTGAACGCGTTGGCCGCGCCCTGCAGCATGCGGGTGCCGATGAGCACCGAGAAGGTCGGCGCCAGAGCCGCGGCGATGGAGACCGCCGCGTAGACGAGATAGGCGGTGCGGACGGTGCGGACGCGTCCCCACCGTGCGCCGAGCGTGCCGGAGAACAGCATCGCGGCGGCGAACACACCGAGATAGGCGGTGACGGTTGTCGCGGCCGTCCCTGTGGACACACCGGTGTCGGCGCCGATCTCCGGCAGCATCGATACGACGACACTGCCGCCGAAGGGACCGAGGAAGCCCCCCGCGTACAGCGCCGTGCGCTGCAGCGGTTCGCGCAGATCCCTCACCTGTTGAAGCCGCCGGGACCCCGTCGCCGCAGATAGCGTTCGAACTCGGCGGCGAGGGCGTCGCCGTCGATCTTGGCGATGACCTCGGAGATGTCCTCCTCCGCTTCGGCGTCGCCGCGCTCCTCGAGGGTGCGCACGTACTCGGCGATCTCCTCGTCGTCCTCGATCATGTCGGTGACGGTCTGTTCCCATTCCTCGGCGAGGAGGGGGAGTTCGCCGAGTGGCACTTCGAGGTCGAGGACGTCCTCGACGCGGCGCAGCAGCGCGACGGTGGCCTTGGGGTTCGGCGGGTTGGACACGTAGTGGGGGATCGCCGCCCAGAACGACACGGCGGGGATGCCCGCGCGCACGAAGGCGTCCTGCAGCACGCCGGTGATGCCGGTGGGTCCTTCGTAGCGGGAGGTCTGCAGCTTGAAGCGTTCGGCGGCCTCGGAGCTGTAGGCGGTGCCGGTCACCGGGACCGGGCGGGTGTGCGGGGTGTCGGCGAGCAGTGCGCCGAGCAGGACGACGGTGTGGACCTCGAACTCGTCGACGAGTTCGATGATGGCGTCGCAGAAGCTGCGCCAGCGCATGCTCGGCTCGATGCCGTGCAGCAGGACGACGTCGCGGTCGCTGCCGGGCGGGGAGCACAGCGATAGTCGGGTGGTGGGCCAGTCGATCTCGCGGGTGACGCCGTCGACGAGACGGACCTGTGGCCGGTTGACCTGGTAGTCGTAGTACTCCTCGGAGTCCAGCTCGGCGAAGGGCTCGGCGTCCCAGATCAGCTCGAGGTGTTCGACGGCGCCGCTGGCGGCGTCGCCGGCGTCGTTCCACCCCTCGAAGGCGGCGACGAGCACCGGATCGCGCAGGACGGGGACGTCCTGGTCCGGGGTCTCGGGATACTCGGGTGTACTCACTCGTCCAGCCTACGACCCGGCCCGATCCGGGCGCCCACTAGTCTGAAGGGCATGTCCACCCCACTTCATTCTGTCCTGCTCGATGCGCTGACCCAGCGCGTTGTCATCGGAGACGGGGCGATGGGCACCATGTTGCAGGCCGCGGATCTCTCGCTCGACGACTTCCGCGGTTTGGAGGGGTGCAACGAGATCCTCAACGAATCTCGTCCCGATGTGATCCGGGGGATCCACCGGGCGTACTTCGAGGCCGGCGCCGACGTCGTCTCGACGAACACCTTCGGCTGCAACCTGCCCAACCTCGCCGACTACGACATCGCCGACCGCATCCGTGAGCTGTCCGAGCTCGGTACCCGCCTCGCCCGCGAGGTCGCCGACGAGATGGGCCCCGGTGCCGACGGCGTGGCCCGCATGGTGATCGGGTCGATGGGTCCGGGTACGAAGCTGCCCACCCTCGGCCACGCACCGTTCGCTGTGCTGCGCGACGCCTACGGTGAGGCGGCACTGGGCATGCTCGACGGTGGTGCCGACGCGATCCTCGTGGAGACCTGCCAGGACCTGTTGCAGGCGAAGGCCGCGATCATCGGCAGCAAGCGGGCGATGGAGCAGGCCGGTCGCCGGATCCCGATCGTCACCCACGTGACGGTGGAGACCACCGGCACGATGCTGCTCGGTTCCGAGATCGGTGCCGCGCTGACCGCCCTCGAGCCGCTCGGCATCGACCTGATCGGGTTGAACTGCGCGACCGGTCCGGCGGAGATGAGCGAGCACCTGCGGTATCTGTCGCAGCACGCGACGATCCCGGTGTCGGTGATGCCGAATGCGGGTCTGCCGGTGCTGGGCGCGAACGGCGCCGAGTACCCGCTGCAGCCGGAGGAGCTCGCCGAGGCCCTGGCCGGTTTCGTCTCCGAGTACGGGCTGACCTTCGTCGGTGGCTGCTGCGGCACGACCCCCGAGCACATCCGGCAGGTCGCCGAGGCGGTGCGCGGGGTGCAGCCGGCGCCGCGCGCCGCGCAGCCGGAGCCGGGTGTGTCGTCGCTGTACACCTCGGTGCCGTTCGAGCAGGACGCGTCGATCCTGATGATCGGTGAGCGCACCAACACGAACGGGTCGAAGGCGTTCCGTGAGGCGATGCTCGCCGCGGATTGGCAGAAGTGCCTGGACATCGCGAAGGACCAGATCCGCGACGGTGCGCACATGCTGGATTTGAACGTCGACTACGTCGGGCGCGACGGGGCGGCGGACATGGCGGTGCTGGCGTCGCGGTTCGCGACGTCGTCGACGTTGCCGATCATGATCGACTCGACGGAGCCGGACGTGATCAAGGCGGGCCTCGAGCATCTCGGTGGTCGCTGCGCGGTGAACTCGGTGAACTACGAGGACGGTGACGGTCCGGGTTCGCGGTTCGAGCGGATCATGGAGCATGTCGTCGAGCACGGCGCGGCAGTGGTCGCGTTGACGATCGACGAGGAGGGCCAGGCCCGTACTGCCGAGCACAAGGTGCGCATCGCCGAGCGGCTGATCGCGGATCTGACCGGTAAGTGGGGGTTGTCGCCGCAGGACATCATCGTCGATGCGTTGACCTTCCCGATCTCGACGGGTCAGGAGGAGGTGCGGCGCGATGCGATCGAGACGATCGAGGCGATCCGCCGCATCCACGAGGCGCATCCGGAGGTGCACTTCACCCTGGGTATCTCGAATGTGTCGTTCGGTCTGAATCCGGCGGCGCGGCAGGTGCTGAACTCGGTGTTTCTGAACGAGTGCACCGAGGCGGGGCTGGACACGGCGATCGTGCACGCGTCGAAGATCCTGCCGATGGCGCGGATCCCGGAGGAGCAGCGGCAGGTGGCGCTGGATCTGGTGTACGACCGGCGCAGGGAGGGTTACGACCCGCTGCAGAAGCTGATGGAGCTGTTCGAGGGGGTGTCGGCGGCGTCGGCACGCGAGTCGCGGGCGCAGGAGCTGGCGGCGTTGCCGTTGTTCGAGCGGCTCGAGCGGCGCATCGTCGACGGGGAGCGCAACGGTCTCGAGGACGATCTGACCGAGGCGATGAAGACCACTCCGCCGCTGGCGATCATCAACGACACGCTGCTGTCGGGCATGAAGACCGTCGGTGACCTGTTCGGGTCGGGTCAGATGCAGTTGCCGTTCGTGCTGCAGTCCGCCGAGGTGATGAAGACCGCGGTGGCTTTCTTGGAGCCGCACATGGAGTCGACCGGCGACGAGGGCAAGGGCCGGATCGTGCTGGCGACGGTCAAGGGCGATGTGCACGACATCGGCAAGAATCTCGTGGACATCATCCTGTCGAACAACGGCTACGAGGTGGTCAACCTCGGCATCAAGCAGCCGATCGCGACGATCCTCGACGCGGCGGTGGACAAGCGCGCCGATGTGATCGGCATGTCGGGTCTGCTCGTGAAGTCGACGGTGGTGATGAAGGAGAATCTCGAGGAGCTCAACGCTCGTGGGGTCGCCGAGCAGTTCCCGGTGTTGCTCGGTGGTGCGGCGCTGACCCGCAGCTACGTCGAGAACGATCTGGCGGAGGTCTACGAGGGCAAGGTGTCGTACGCTCGCGATGCGTTCGAGGGTCTGTCGTTGATGGACCGGGTCATGGCCGAGAAGCGTGGTGAGGGTCCGGCGCCGGACAGCCCGGAGGCGATCGAGGCCGCGCGTAAGGCCGCCGAGCGCAAGGAGCGTCACGAGCGCAGCAAGCGGATCGCGGAGAAGCGCAAGGCCGCGGAGACGCCGGCGGAGATCCCCGAGCGCAGTGATGTCGCGAAGGATCTGCCGGTGCCGACGCCGCCGTTCTGGGGCACCCGGGTGATCAAGGGCATCCCGCTGGCGGATTATGCGGCGCTGGTCGACGAGCGTGCGCTGTTCCTGGGGCAGTGGGGGCTGCGCGGGCAGCGCGGTGGCGACGGCCCGAGCTACGAGGAGCTCGTGGAGACCGAGGGCCGGCCGCGGTTGCGGTACTGGCTGGACCGGTTGGCGACCGAGGGCATCCTGCAGCACGCGGCGGTGGTGTACGGCTACTTCCCGGCGGTGTCCGAGGGTGACGACGTGGTGGTGCTGACCGAGCCGCGTCCGGATGCTCCCGAGCGTTACCGGTTCACCTTCCCGCGGCAGCAGCGTTCGCGGTTCCTGTGCATCGCCGATTTCGTGCGGTCGCGGGAGGATGCGCTCGCGTCGGGTCAGGTGGATGTGTGGCCGTTCCAGTTGGTGACGATGGGGCAGCCGATCGCGGACTTCGCGAACGAGCTGTTCGCGTCGAATTCGTACCGCGACTATCTCGAGGTGCACGGTATCGGTGTGCAGCTGACCGAGGCGCTGGCCGAGTACTGGCATCGGCGGGTGCGGCAGGAGCTGGCGTTCGCCGAGGGCGGCACGGCGGCGGACGAGGATCCGGAGGAGGTCGCGGAGTACTTCAAGCTCGCCTACCGCGGCGCCCGGTTCGCGTTCGGTTACGGCGCGTGCCCGAATCTCGAGGACCGCATCAAGCTGGTCGAGCTGCTCGAACCCGAGCGGATCGGGGTGGAGTTGTCGGAGGAGTTGCAGTTGCATCCCGAGCAGTCCACCGATGCGTTCGTGCTGCACCACCCGGAGGCGAAGTACTTCAATGTCTGATCGGGTGGAGGCGCCGCTCGCGGTGCAGACCGGTGCGCTGCGGGCGGTGCTGTGGGACATGGACGGCACCCTGCTCGAATCGGAACGCTTGTGGGACATCGGGATGCACGAGTTGTCGTTGCATCTCGGTGGGCCGATGAGCGACGAGACCCGCATCTCCACGATCGGTGGGCCGATGGATCTGGCGGTGCTGCGCACCTTCGCCGGGTTGGGTCTGGAACCGACCCCGGACGAGGCGGCGGCTGCGGCGGCGTGGCTGACGGACTACATGGGCCGGTTGTTCGCCGATGGGTTGTCGTGGCGGCCCGGCGCGCAGGCGGCGCTGCGCACCGTCCGTGAGGCCGGGTTGGGGTCGGTGCTGGTGACCAACACCGAGCGGGCGTTGTGCGAGGTGGCTCTCGAAACGTTGGGCCGTGAGCATTTCGATCATTCGGTGTGCGGTGACGAGGTGCCGGCCGGCAAACCCGATCCGGCGCCCTACCTGCGGGCTGCGGAGCTGCTCGGTCTGGATCCGGCGCAGTGCCTGGCGGTGGAGGATTCCCCGACCGGGGCGGCCGCGGCGGATGCGGCCGGGTGCACGGTGCTGGTGGTGCCGTCGCTGGTGGATGTGCCCGGCTCGGAGCGGCGGGTGTTCCGGTCCACGCTCGAGGGGTTGAGCGCCGAGGACCTGCACGAGCTGCACGGTGCGGGGGTGCCCTGAGGTGGCGGTCCCGAAGATCGTGCTGTTCTACAAGTTCACCCCGCTGCCCGACCCGGAGGCGATCCGGTTGTGGCAGCACACCCTCGCGTCGTCGCTGGGGTTGGCCGGGCGGATCCTCATCTCGGAGCACGGCATCAACGGCACCGTCGGCGGTGACATCGCCGATGTGAAGAAGTACGTCCGTGGGTTGCGCGGCTATGCGGCGTTCAAGGACATCGACATCAAGTGGTCCGACGGCACCGGCGCCGACTTTCCGCGCCTGTCGGTGAAGGTGCGCCCGGAGATCGTGACCTTCGGGGTGCCCGACGAGGTGAAGGTCGACGAGAACGGCATCGTCGACGGCGGCACCCATCTGTCGCCGCACGGCGTGCACGAGCTGGTCGCCGAGCGCGGCGACGAGGTGGTGTTCTTCGACGGCCGCAACCGCTTCGAGGCGCAGATCGGCCGGTTCCGGGACGCGATCGTGCCGGACGTCGCCACGACCCGCGATTTCGTCGCCGAGCTCGACAGCGGACGCTACGACCATCTCAAGGGCCGCCCGGTGGTGACCTACTGCACCGGTGGGGTGCGCTGTGAGGTGCTGTCGGCGTTGATGCGCAACCGCGGGTTCGAGGAGGTCTACCAGCTCGACGGCGGCATCGTCCGTTACGGCGAGACCTTCGGCGACGAGGGCCTGTGGGAGGGTTCGCTGTACGTCTTCGACGGGCGGATGAACGTCGAGTTCAGCGCCGAGGCGACGGTGATCGGCCGCTGCGCCCTGTGCGGGACGCCGACCTCGCGGTACCGGAATCATCCGGACCTCCGTGGCCGGGAGTTGACCCTGGTGTGCGAGGGCTGCGTCCCGGGCCCCGTGGAGGCGTAGACCGGTGCGTGCTGCACCGCTGCCGGTGCGTGACGGGCTCGGCCCCGACCGCATCCGGATGCCCGCCGACGTCGACGCGGCCACGATCGTCGAGTTCCTGCAGGCCGGCCATCCCGAGGAGGACTGGGCGGCGCACATGGCGGCGGGGGAGCTGGTCGACGAGCACGGCCGCCGCATCGATGCGCGCACGCCGTATCAGCCGACGCGGTTCGTGTACTTCTACCGTGATCCGGCGCCGGAGGTGCCGGTGCCGTTCCCGGTGCACGTGCTGCATCGGGAGGACGGTCTCGTCGTCGTCGACAAGCCGCATTTTCTGGCGACGATCCCGCGCGGCGCGCACATTCGCGAGTCGGTGGTGGTGCGGTTGCGGCGCGAGCTGGAGTTGCCGCATCTGGTGCCGGTGCACCGGCTCGACCGGATGACCGCCGGGGTGCTGCTGTGCACGACGGACCCGGCGTGGCGGCGGCCCTATCAGGAGCTGTTCGAACGGCAGCGGGTGCGCAAGGTATATGAGGCGGTCGCCGGTTATCGGCCCGACCTGTCGTTCCCGCAGGTGGTGCGCACCCGGATCGTCAAGCGGCACGGGGAGTTGACGGCCGAGCAGTTCGCCGACGAGCCGAATTCGGAGACGCGCATCGAGCTGGTCGAGCGGCGGGGGGAGCTGGCCCGTTACCGGTTGTTCCCGCGCACCGGTCGCACCCACCAGTTGCGGCTGCATCTGGCGTCGTTGGGGGTGCCGATCGTGGGGGACAACTTCTATCCGCGGTTCCGGCGGCGCCGCGCGGACGATTTCACCGATCCGCTGCGGTTGCTGGCGCGGTCGCTGGAGTTCACCGATCCGATCAGCGGGGTGGCGCGGCGGTTCGTCAGCGGGCGCGAACTCGAGTTCTGAGCGGGTGTCGGTGTCCTGGCTGCGGGGCCGGTGGCGGGGCATGAAACAATCGACCCCTGTGAAGACCTTCGATTCCCTGTTCGCCGAGCTGTCCGAACGCGCCGCGACCCGCCCCGAGGGCTCCGGCACCGTCGCCGCCCTGGACGCCGGCGTGCATTTCCAGGGCAAGAAGGTACTCGAAGAGGCCGGTGAGGTGTGGATCGCCGCCGAGTACCAGTCCGACGAGGAACTGTCCGAGGAGATTTCGCAGCTGCTGTACTGGGTGCAGGTGCTGATGGTGGGGCGGGGTCTGAAGCTCGAGGACGTCTACAAGCATCTGTGACGGCCGGTGGCCCGCTGTGTCGGTGCCGCCGTCCGTGCCCTGTAGATCCCTTCCTCGCTTCTGCTCGTCGTTCGAAAGGACCCCATCCGTCATGCTGCGCGTCGCAGTCCCCAACAAAGGTTCGCTGTCCGAGTCCGCCGCCGAGATCCTGCAGGAGGCCGGCTACCGTCGGCGCACCGATTCGCGGGATCTGACGGTCATCGACCCGGTCAACGACGTCGAGTTCTTCTTCCTGCGGCCGAAGGACATCGCGATCTACGTCGGTTCCGGCGAGCTGGATCTGGGGATCACCGGCCGCGATCTGTCGATGGATTCGGGGGCTCCGGTCACCGAGCGGCTGTCGCTGGGCTTCGGGTCCTCGCGTTTCCGGTACGCCGCGCCGAAGGGCCGCGACTGGTCGGTCGAGGATCTGCAGGGTCTGCGCATCGCCACCTCGTACGCGAATCTGGTGCGTCGTGATCTCGCCGCCCGCGGCATCGAGGCCGAGGTGATCCGGCTCGACGGTGCGGTGGAGATCTCCATCCAGCTCGGCGTCGCCGACGCGATCGCCGATGTGGTCGGCTCGGGCCGGACGTTGCGGCAGCACGATCTCGTCGCCTTCGGCGAGTCGCTGTGTGATTCGGAGGGTGTGCTGATCGAGCGGGAGGGTTCGGATCGCTCGGATCGGGCCCGCAACCAGTTGATCGCCCGCCTCGAGGGTGTGGTCTTCGCGCAGCAGTACGTGATGATCGACTACGACTGCCCCAAGCACCTGCTCGACCAGGCCGTGCAGGTCACGCCCGGTCTCGAGTCGCCGACGATCTCGCCGCTGGCGAACGAGAACTCGGTGGCGGTGCGGGCGATGGTGCCGCGCAAGGGCCACAACGCGGTGATGGACCAGCTCGCCGAGATCGGTGCCCGCGCGATCCTCGCGTCGAACATCCGCTCGTGCCGGGCGATGCGCGCCCCCGAATAGACGCGCACCGTTCCCGACATCTTCCGGTGCGGCCCCGCTGATCAGCGGGGCCGCACCTGCACGTTCTGGGTGATGCGGCCGAGCGCGCCGGTCTCGTCGTAGAGCAGACCGGCGGTCATGCCGATCCCGTCGGGTCCGACGGACATCTCCGCGGCGATCCCCACCCAGTCCTGTTCGCGGAACTCGGGGGCGCGGAACAGGTGCACGGTCAGTTCGGTGTTGAGGAAGGTGTACTCGCGGGCGTCGAGTTTGGAGCCGACACCGTTGGCGACGTCGGCGACGCTCATCAACCGGTCGAGTCCGCTGGGGGTTTCGCCTTCGACGAGGGCGATCTCGCTGCGCATCCACGCCGACGACAGGCCGGGAGCGCCGAAGGGGACGATGATGCGCCAGTCGACGGTGCCGATGTAGCCGCCCTTCCAGGCAGGGTGCGGGGCACTGGCTTCGAGGTGACCGGGGGCGGGCAGCGGGGTCTCCGAGGTATGCGCGACCTGCGGCAGGTCGACGGTTTCGAGGCGCCAGCCGGTGCCGCGCGCGACCGCGCGGTCGGTGCCGTCGGGGGTGGTGGCCCACAATTCGGCGACGACCAGTTCGATGCGGCGACCGGGTCGTTCGATGTGGGTGCGCACCTCGAGGTCGGTGAGCGGGACGGGGCCGAGCAGTTCGACGGTGAGCCGGCTCAGGCGGGTGTCGGGGCGGGGCCGGTGCCGTTCGATGGCGCGGGCGAGCAGCGCCGAGGGTGGGGCGCCGTGCTGCAGGTGTGGTCCCCAGGTGCTGACGGTGTGTTCGGTGGGGCGGAACACCGCGATCTCGACGTCGTCGACCGGACCGGTGGGGGTGGTCGGCCGGGGGACCGGCACGTAGTAGGCGGCGTCGCTCACTCGGGATTCTCCTGCTGCTCGATGCGGTGGGGCGCGCCCGGTGTCGACTGGAGCGATGGTGTCGATCGGGTCGACTGGATCGACTGCGTCGCAACGCCGTCGACGGGATACGGCGGTGGGGTACCGCCGAACGCCGGGCACACTGCCCGATGATCGCACCACCGGCAGCCGGGACCGGGGTCGGGGCGGAAGTCGCCGCTGGCGCGCAACTGCCGGATCGTCACCCACATCGCGCGCACGATCCGTTCGAAGCGGCACAGTTCCTCGGGGTCGGGCCGGTAGTTCAGCACTTGACCGTCGCCGAGGTACAGCAGCCGCAGCGAGGCCGGGACGACGCCGCGCTGCCGCCACAGGATCAGCGCGTAGAACTTCAACTGGAACAGCGCCGCCCGCTCGCCGCGCGGGGACGGGGCGCGGCCGGTCTTGTAGTCGACGACGTGCACCGCCCCGGTGGCGTCGACGTCGAGGCGGTCGATGATGCCGCGCAGTGGAACGTCGCCGTCGAGGGTCGTCTCCACTCGCAGTTCGCAGCCGCCGGTGGTGACGGTGGTGGGGTCCTCGACGGTGAAGTAGGTGCTCAGCAGCGCGGCGGCCTCGGCGAGGAAACCCGCGTCGTCGGGGTCCACGCCGAGATCGGGGGTGGCGGCGAGGACCCGGGCCAGGGCGTCGGGCAGCAGGGTCTGCGCGGCAGCGGGGGTGCGGGCCGGGCCGTCGAGGCCGAACAGCGCTTCGAGGGCGGCGTGGACGACGGTGCCGCGCGCCTGGGCGCGGGTCGGGGGTGTGGTGAGCCGGTCGACGGCCTTGAAGCGGTAGAGCAGCGGGCAGCGGGTGAAGTCGGCGGCCCGGGAGGGGGACAGGGCGACCGGCCGCACTGTGTCGGTGGGGGGTGTGGGCGCAGCTGTGGTCACACCTGGCAGGCTAGGACGCGGGTCCGACACGGTGCCGGACCCGCGTGCCCGATCCCGGGTGCGGGGCTGGAACGAAGGTGGACACGGCGATGGCAGTAGGCGGACTCGGGCGCAGCGGACCCTTCCAGGTGGGGGACCGGGTGCAGTTGACCGACGCCAAGGGCCGCAAGTACACCGTGGTGCTCGAACCGGGCAAGGAGTTCCACACCCATCGCGGCGGGATCCTGCACGACGACCTGATCGGCACCGACGAGGGGGTGGTGGTCACCTCCACCAACGGCACCCCCTATCTGGCGTTGCGTCCGCTGCTCGTCGACTATGTGATGTCGATGCCGCGCGGTGCGCAGGTGATCTACCCGAAGGACGCCGCGCAGATCGTGCAGGAGGGCGATATCTTCCCCGGTGCGACGGTGCTCGAGGCCGGCGCCGGCTCCGGTGCGCTGACGTGTTCGTTGCTGCGCGCGGTCGGGGAGAGCGGCCGGGTGATCTCCTACGAGGTGCGTGAGGACCATCTCGAATACGCCGAGCGCAATGTCGACACCTTCTTCGGGGAGCGCCCGGCGAACTGGACGACGGTGCTCGGGGATCTGGCGGACTACGACGTCGAGAAGTACGGCCGTGTGGACCGGGTGGTGCTGGACATGCTCGCCCCCTGGGATGTGCTCGAGACGGTGAAGAAGGCGCTGGTACCCGGCGGGGTGCTCATCGTCTACGTGGCGACGACGACGCAGCTGTCGCGGGTGGTCGAGGCGATGCGGGAGCAGACCTGCTGGACCGAGCCGCGCTCGTGGGAGTCGATGGTGCGCGGGTGGCACGTGGTGGGGCTGGCGGTACGTCCCGAGCATCGGATGCAGGGGCACACGGCGTTCCTGGTCAGTGCCCGGCGTCTGCAGGACGGGGTGGAGACCCCGAGGCCGCAGCGTCGGCCCAGCAAGGGCTGAGCCGACGCCGACCGGCGGGGGTTATTCGCAGCTGAGCGTGCCCATGGCCAGGATCGAGCAGGCGCTCTCGTCGGCGATGACCCAGGTGCCGTCGATCTGCTCGAAGGTCAGCGGCATCGGGGCGCCGCCGTGCGGGCCGGCGACCTCGGTGGTCGCGGTGACGGTGTCGGCGTCGACCGTGGTGATCTCGCCGACGGTGCCGGTGAGCGGGTAGCCGGCGAGCACTCCGGTGAACTGGTCGAGCACGGCGGTGCGCGCGGTGCCGTTCTCCACGACCGCGGCGCGGTCCTCGGTGGTGGCGGCCGGGTCGAAGAACACGTCGATCTGTTCCTGCAGCTGCTCGACGGTGACCGCGGCGGTCACGGTGGTGCTGGTGGTCGTCGTCGCGCTGGTCGCGGTGGCGGTGTCGTCGCCGGCGTCGTCGGAGCTGCAGCCGGTCAGGGCGGTGAGGGCGGCGATCGCGGTGGCGGCGCAGAGTGTGCGAACTGGACGTGGGGTCACGGAGGAGTACCTTTCGAGAGAAACGGTCGACGCACGATATTTAGGGCAGCCTAACAGCGTGTCGGGTGTGCGGTGCCATGGCGCGTCCCACACGCGACACATGTTCGGAACACGACTGTTTCGTGTCCTCCCCCATGTGGGGCGATGTCCCGGTAGCGTGGAATGACCGACAGTGGAGGGAGTCGCTATGAGCTCGTCAGAGAAGCCGGATGCGGTTGCGGCGGCACGCGAAATCGAAGAGTTGCGCGCAGAGGTGGCGACCTTGCGTCGTCGGCTCGGCGAACCGTCCGATCAGGTACGCGACCTCGAAGCCCGGCTCGAGTCCCTCACGGTCCGCAACGGCAAACTGCTCGAGACCCTCAAGGATGCGCGCCAGCAGCTGATCACGCTGCGCGAGGAGGTCGACCGGCTGGCCCAGCCGCCGAGCGGCTACGGGGTGCTGCTCGAGACGTTCGACGATCAGACCGTCGACGTGTTCACCTCGGGCCGCAAGATGCGGGTCGCGGTGTCCCCGAATCTCGAACTCGACACCTTCCGGCCCGGTCAGACGGTGCGGCTGAACGAGGCGTTGACCGTCGTGGAGGTCGGTGGGTTCGAGCGCGTCGGCGAGATCACCACCCTTCGGGAGGTGCTCGACGACGGCACCCGCGCGCTGGTGGTCGGGCACGCCGACGAGGAACGCATCGTGTGGCTGGCGGCCCCGCTCGCCGCGGCCGCCGCCGACGACAGGACCGATGTGCTCGTCGACGACGAGAACTCGTTCACGCTGCGCCCGGGTGATTCGCTGCTGGTCGACAGCAAGGCCGGCTACGCCTTCGAACGGATCCCCAAGGCCGAGGTCGAGGATCTCGTGCTCGAGGAGGTCCCGGACGTCGGCTACAGCGACATCGGTGGCCTGGGCCGGCAGATCGAGCAGATCCGCGACGCGGTGGAGCTGCCGTTCCTGCACAAGGATCTGTTCCGCGAGTACTCGCTGCGCCCGCCGAAGGGTGTGCTGCTGTACGGCCCGCCCGGTTGCGGTAAGACCCTGATCGCGAAGGCGGTCGCGAACTCGCTGGCGAAGAAGATCGCCGAGGCCCGCGGCGACGATTCGAAGGAAGCGAAGTCGTTCTTCCTCAACATCAAGGGCCCGGAGCTGCTGAACAAGTTCGTCGGTGAGACCGAGCGGCACATCCGGTTGATCTTCCAGCGGGCCCGGGAGAAGGCGTCCGAGGGCACCCCGGTGATCGTGTTCTTCGACGAGATGGACTCGATCTTCCGCACCCGCGGTTCCGGTGTGTCCTCCGATGTGGAGACCACGGTGGTGCCGCAGCTGCTCGCCGAGATCGACGGTGTCGAAGGGCTCGAGAACGTCATCGTCATCGGTGCCTCGAACCGTGAGGACATGATCGACCCGGCGATCCTGCGGCCCGGCCGCCTCGACGTGAAGATCAAGATCGAGCGTCCGGACGCGGAGGCCGCGCAGGACATCTTCTCGAAGTACCTGACCGAGAGCCTGCCGGTGCACGCCGACGATCTCGCCGAGTTCGGCGGCGATCGGGTCGCGTGCGTGCGGGCGATGATCGAGCGGGTCGTCGAGCGGATGTACGCCGAGTCCGAGGACAATCGGTTCCTCGAGGTCACCTACGCCAACGGCGACAAGGAGGTCCTGTACTTCAAGGACTTCAACTCCGGCGCGATGATCCAGAACATCGTCGACCGGGCGAAGAAGTACGCGATCAAGTCGGTGCTCGAGACCGGGGCGCCCGGTCTGCGGGTGCAGCACCTGCTCGACTCGATCGTCGACGAGTTCGCCGAGAACGAGGACCTGCCCAACACCACGAATCCGGACGACTGGGCCCGGATCTCGGGGAAGAAGGGCGAGCGGATCGTGTACATCCGCACCCTGGTCACCGGCAAGAACGCCAGCGCGAGCCGTGCGATCGACACCGAGTCGAACACCGGCCAGTACCTGTAGGAATCGACCCACGACAATCGATCCGCGACGGCCGGGCCTTCCCTCCTCCGGAAGGTCCGGCCGTCGCGGCCTCTCGGGGGGAGGACCGTCCATGCCGTTGCCGCACACCATGGCCCGGTTCAACAAGATCGTCACCAACCGGGTCACCACCCCGTTCGCTCAGCTGTTGCCGGGCACCGCGGTGGTCGAACATCGCGGGCGCCGCTCGGGCCGGGTGTTCCGCACCCCGGTTCTGCTGTTCACCGTCGGTGACGACCTGCGGATCGCGTTGACCTACGGCGCCGACACCGACTGGGTGCGCAACGTGTGTGCCGCCGGCGAGGCGGTGGTGCACACCCGGGGCAGGGCGATCCCGGTGCGCGACCCGCGGCTCGGAACCGACCCGCAGGCGAGGTGGGCGCCGCCGCCGGTGCGGGTGGCGCTGCAGGCGATCGGGGCGCACGGCTATCTGGACTGCACCCCGCAGCCGCACCGCTGACCGGTGGCGGGGCTGTTCACGACCGTGAGCGTCCGGATCGCCTAGGCTCGAGGGCATGCAGCGGATCATCGGTATCGAGGTCGAGTACGGGATCTCCTCACCCAACGAGCCATCGGCGAACCCGATCCTGACCTCCACGCAGGCGGTGCTGGCCTACGCGGCCGCCGAAGGGGTGCCGCGCGCGAGGCGCACCCGCTGGGACTACGAGGTCGAATCGCCCCTGCGCGACGCGCGGGGCTTCGATCTGGGCCGGTTCAACGGCCCGGCCCCGGTCATCGACGCCGACGAGGTCGGTGCCGCGAACATGATCCTCACCAACGGTGCGCGCCTGTACGTCGACCACGCCCACCCCGAATACTCCGCCCCGGAGGTCGCCGACCCTCTCGACGCGGTGATCTGGGACAAGGCCGGGGAACGGGTGATGGAGGCCGCCGCCCGGCACGCGTCGAGTGTGCCCGGCGCACCGCGACTGCAGCTGTACAAGAACAACGTCGACGGCAAGGGCGCCTCCTACGGCACCCACGAGAACTACCTGATGGACCGCGAGACGCCGTTCTCGGCGGTGGTCGCGGGCCTGACCCCGTTCTTCGTCTCCCGGCAGGTCATCACCGGCTCCGGCCGGGTCGGGATCGGCCAGTCCGGTGACGAGCCCGGTTTCCAGCTCTCGCAGCGCGCCGACTACATCGAGGTCGAGGTGGGTCTCGAGACCACCCTCAAGCGCGGCATCATCAACACCCGCGACGAACCGCACGCCGACGCCGACAAGTACCGGCGGCTGCACGTGATCATCGGCGACGCGAATCTGGCGGAGATGTCCACCTACCTCAAGGTCGGCACCACCGCGCTGGTGCTCGACCTGATCGAGGCCGGCATCGACCTGTCGGATCTGCAGCTCGCCCGCCCGGTCACCGCGGTGCACCACATCAGCCACGACCCGTCGCTGCGCAAGACCGTCGCGCTCGCCGACGGCCGGGAGCTGACCGGTCTGGCTCTGCAGCGGATCTATCACGAGCGGGTCGCGAAGTTCCACGACGGCACCGAGGACAAGCGGATCCTCGACATCCTCGACAAGTGGGCGATGGTGCTCGACCTGCTCGAACGCGACCCGATGGAATGCGCCGACCTGCTGGACTGGCCCGCGAAGCTGCGGCTGCTCGAGGGCTTCCGCAACCGCGAGGGACTGTCCTGGTCGGCGCCGCGCCTGCACATGGTCGACCTGCAGTACTCGGATGTGCGCCTGGACAAGGGCCTGTACAACCGGCTCGTCGCCCGCGGGTCGATGCAGCGGCTAGTCTCCGAGCAGCAGGTCCTCGATGCGGTGCACACCCCGCCGTCGGACACCCGCGCCTACTTCCGCGGTGAGTGCCTGCGCCGCTTCGGTGCCGATATCGCGGCGGCGAGCTGGGATTCGGTGATCTTCGATCTCGGTCGCGAGTCGCTGGTGCGCATCCCGACCCTCGAGCCGCTACGCGGCAGCCGCGCGCATGTCGGGGAGCTGCTCGAGACGGCGCAGTCGGCGGCGGAGTTGGTCGATCAGCTCACCCACTGACCACCCCATTGCAGTGGGCGGTGGCCGGATCACGGGTCGCGAGTACGCGTGTCGCCACCGGTGGACCGTTTCGCTGGGTAGGGTAGGAGTTCGAAGCAGCGGTGACCACACCGATCGTCGACCGGTGACGGTTCCGCGCCGAGTACAGGAGGAGGTCGGCGGCTATGGCACAGGAGCAGACCACACGCGGTGGCGGCGGAGACGACGACGAGGTCGTCGGTGACGGCGGTGCCGGTCAGGAGCGTCGCGAGAAGCTCGCCTCGGACACCGACGATCTTCTCGACGAGATCGACGACGTGCTCGAGGAGAACGCAGAGGACTTCGTGCGGGCATATGTGCAGAAAGGTGGCCAGTGACAGCCGAACGATCCTCTCTTCCCTACCGCGAGGTGCAGCCGAAGCTGCACCTCGCGTCGCCCTTGTCGTCGTTCTCCGACCACCTGCGGATGCACGCCCCGGAGATGCTGCCGGAGAACCGGTTCCGGTTCGAACGAGGTGACCACGTGGACCTCGCCCCGCACGGCACCACCATCGTGGCGCTGACCTTCGACGGGGGTGTGCTCATCGCCGGCGACCGGCGCGCGACCATGGGCAACCTGATCGCCTCCCGCGACGTCGACAAGGTGTTCGTCACCGACAACTATTCGGCGGCCGGCATCGCCGGCACCGCGGGCCTGGCGATCGAGCTCGTGCGACTGTTCGCGGTCGAACTCGAGCACTACGAGAAGATCGAAGGGGTGCCGCTGACCTTCGACGGCAAGGCCAATCGGCTCTCGTCGATGGTGCGCGGCAATCTCGGTGCGGCCATGCAGGGCCTGGCCGTGGTGCCGTTGCTGGTCGGTTTCGACCTCGACGCCGCCGACGCGCACCGCGCCGGGCGGATCGTGTCCTACGACGTGGTCGGGGGCCGCTACGAGGAACGCGCCGGTTACCATGCGGTCGGCTCCGGATCGTTGTTCGCCCGTTCGTCGCTCAAGAAGCTCTACCGCACCGACGCCGACGAGCAGAGCGCGCTGCGCACCGCCGTCGAGGCGCTGTACGACGCGGCCGACGACGACACCGCCACCGGTGGTCCCGACACCACCCGCGGGATCTACCCGACCGCGGTGGTGATCACCGCGGCCGGCGCCGTGGCCGTCGCGGAGGAAACCCTGTCCGAGCTGGCCCGCACCATCGTGGCCGACCGCACCGCAGGAGATGCCCGGTGACACTTCCGTACTATGCGTCCGCCGAGCAGATCATGCGCGATCGCTCGGAGCTGGCCCGTAAGGGCATCGCCCGGGGCCGGTCTGTGATCGCGTTGACCTACGCCGGTGGTGTGCTGCTGGTGGCGGAGAATCCGTCGAAGGCACTGCACAAGATCAGCGAACTGTACGACCGGGTCGGTTTCGCCGCCGTCGGCAAGTACAACGAGTTCGAGAATCTGCGGCGCGCCGGGATCATGCACGCCGACATGCGTGGCTACTCCTACGACCGGCGGGACGTGACCGGGCGGGCGCTGGCGAACGCCTACGCGCAGACCCTCGGCACCATCTTCACCGAGCAGCCCAAGCCGTACGAGGTGGAGATCTGTGTCGCCGAGGTCGGGCGCGCCGACACCGACGACGGCCCGCAGCTGTACCGCATCACCTACGACGGGTCGATCGTCGACGAGTCGCAGTTCGTGGTGATGGGCGGCAACACCGAACCGATCGTCACCGCGCTGCGCTCGTCGTACAAGCCGGGTCTGCCGCTCGACGAGGCGGTCGCCGTGGCGGTGACCGCGCTGCAGCAGCCCGCCACCGCCGATGCGGCGCCGCGGGTGCTCGGTCGCGGCGAACTCGAGGTCGCAGTGCTCGAGAAGCAGCGGCCGCGCCGCGCCTTCCGCCGTATCTCGGGGGCGGCGCTCGACGCGCTGCTGCCCAGCACCGGGTCCGCTCAGGCGGCGCCGTCGGCCGCGCCCGCCGATCCGGCCCCCGAATCGGGGTCCGACACCACGACCGGCTCGGAGACCGGGTCCGGTCCCGACGCGGGCTGATCCACCGCGAGCCGATAGACCGTCAACGCCGACGGCACCACCTCGAAGTCGAAACCGGTGCCGTCGGCGAGGACTTCCCCGTCGGTGGCCAACGCCACCGGATCCCCGATGACCTCCACCGACAGGCCCGGGCTGTGCCGTTGCCGGTACATCGGTGAGGCGCCGAGGGTTCCGGTCGCCGCAGCGACGAGCAGCCGGAACCGCGAGAACCGGCTCTCGGCCGGCAGATACCGCACGTCGAGGGTGCCCGGATCCAGATGCGCGCGGGACATCGGCACCTGATCTGCCGGGGTGTAGCGGCCGTTGCCGACGAACAGCAACCACACCGCCCGTCCCGCCCCGTCGATCCGTACGGGCATCGGGCTCGCCGTGCGCAGCACCGCGAGCATCGCCAGCCCCGCCGCCGGCCACTTGCCGATCCGCGGTTCCCAGTGCTCCCGCAACCGCACCGCATCCGGATAGCCGCCCAGGCTGGCGGTGTTGACGAACCGCCGCACCGTGCGTCCCTCCGGCCCGGTCACCGTCACCTGTCCGAGCCCGACGGCCACCGCCTGCCCGGCGGTGACCGCCCGCACCGTCTCCTCCAGATCCACCACGCCGAGGTCGAGCGCGAAATGGTTGAGGGTGCCCCCGGGGAACACCGCCACCGGCAGCCGCGCGTCGACGGCGACGTCGAGCACCGCCGCGACCGTGCCGTCCCCACCGCACACCCCCACCGCCTGCGGCCGATACTCGGTCAGCAAATGTTCCAGTTGCTCCGCCGGATCGCGCTCGGGGTCCAGGTCAACGCGCCGCAGCCCCGGGAGCGCGGCGGTGACCGCCGCGGCGATCTCCTCGGCGGTCCCGGCGTCTCGGTTGACGACCAGCAGCATCCCCTCACCGCCGGGCAGGGCGGGCGCAGCCGCCACGACCTGCACGGTCGCCGGTTCGCGGCTGCGCACCGCCCACCAGCGGCGCGTCGACCACGCCACCGTCGCCCCGACCGCCCCGCCGACGAGCACGTCACCGGGCCAGTGCACGCCGGTGTGCACCCGCGAATAGGCCACCGCCGCGGCCAGCGGCGCCAGAACGACCCCGGTCGCAGGGGATTCGAGCGCCACCCCGGTCACGAACGCCGCCGCCGACGCGGCGTGCCCGGACGGGAACGACGACGAGCGGGGGATCGGCACACTGCGGCGCCGGAACTTCGGGTCGGTGCGCGCCGGGGGTCGGCGGCGCGGCAACAGCGGCTTGAGCAGCCCGTTGGTCAGGGCACTGGCCCCGGCCACCGACAGCAGGCCCCGCACCGCCCCGCGGCGGGCGTGACCGCCGGCGGCGGCGCACACCGCGGCGCACGCGACCCACAGCACACTGTGATTGGCGGCCCGCCCGAGATCGCGCAGCAACGGGTCGGCGGGGGACGGGCGCAGCGCCCCGGTGCGCTCGAACAGGGCCCGGTCGGCGGTGCGGTAACGCTCGCGAACGATCACACCACGACCGTAGATGTCGTTGCGACCCATGGGGGTCGGGTTCGCGCGGTACTGTCGAGGTGTGCAGCGACGAATCATGGGTATCGAGACGGAGTTCGGCGTCACGTGTACCTTCCACGGGCATCGTCGGTTGAGCCCCGACGAGGTGGCCCGCTATCTGTTCCGCCGGGTGGTGTCCTGGGGGCGCAGCTCGAACGTCTTCCTGCGGAACGGGGCGCGACTGTATCTCGATGTCGGCTCGCACCCCGAGTACGCCACCGCCGAGTGCGACGACCTGCTCCAGCTCGTCGAGCACGACCATGCCGGCGAGCGGGTCCTCGAGGAACTGCTCATCGATGCCGAGCAGCGTCTCGCCGAGGAAGGCATCGGCGGCGATATCTTCCTGTTCAAGAACAACACCGACTCGGCGGGCAACTCCTACGGCTGCCACGAGAACTATCTCGTCGCCCGCGTCGGCGAGTTCTCCCGCATCTCCGATGTGCTGCTGCCCTTCCTGGTGACCCGGCAGCTGATCTGCGGCGCCGGGAAGGTGCTGCAGACCCCCAAGGCCGCCACCTTCTGCCTGTCGCAACGCGCCGAGCACATCTGGGAGGGCGTCTCGTCGGCGACCACCCGGTCGCGGCCGATCATCAACACCCGCGACGAACCGCACGCCGACGCCGAGAAATATCGGCGCCTGCACGTGATCGTCGGGGACTCGAACATGTCCGAGACCACCACCATGCTCAAGGTGGGATCGGCGGCGTTGGTGCTCGAGATGATCGAGGCCGGGGTGCCGTTCCGGGACTTCGCGCTCGACAACCCGATTCGCGCCATCCGCGAGGTCTCCCACGACCTGACGGGCCGGCGCCCGGTGCGCCTGGCCGGCGGCCGGCAGGCCAGTGCCCTGGACATCCAGCGCGAATACCACGCGCGGGCCGTGGAGTATCTGCACCAGCGCGAACCCGACCCGCACGTCGCGCAGGTGGTGGACCTGTGGGGCCGCGTCCTCGACGCCGTCGAATCGCAGGACTTTGCGAAGGTCGACACCGAGATCGACTGGGTGATCAAGCGCAAGCTGTTCCAGCGCTACCAGGACCGCTACGACATGGAGCTGTCGGATCCGAAGATCGCCCAGCTCGACCTGGCCTATCACGACATCAAGCGCGGCCGCGGCGTGTTCGACCTGCTGCAACGCAAGGGGCTGGCGGCGCGGGCCACCGACGACGAGTCCGTCGACGCCGCGGTGAACACCCCGCCGCAGACCACCCGGGCGAAGCTGCGCGGTGATTTCATCGCCGCCGCACAGGCCGCAGGCCGTGATTTCACCGTCGACTGGGTGCATCTGAAGCTCAACGATCAGGCGCAGCGCACGGTGTTGTGCAAGGACCCGTTCCGGTCGGTGGACGAACGCGTCGAACGGCTCATCGCCTCCATGTGAGCACCGCCGCCCGTCGGAGCGGACCATCCGGTCCGATCCGATGGACGGTGATGCGGTGCCGGCGGCGCGCGGGCACTAGGGTTGGCGCGTGGCGATCTCGAAAGTCGAACGGCTGGTGAACCTGGTCATCGCGCTGCTGTCCACCCGACAGTTCGTGACCGCGGAGAAGATCCGTGCCTCGGTGGCCGGTTACTCCGAATGCGCGAGCGACGAGGCGTTCAGCCGCATGTTCGAGCGGGACAAGAACGAACTGCGCGATCTCGGGGTGCCCCTGGAGACGGGCCGGCCGTCGCGGTCGTCGACGGTGGAGGGCTACCGCATCAACCGCGACGCCTACGAACTGCCCGAGATCGACCTCACCCGCGAGGAGACCGCCGCCGTGGCCGTCGCCGCCGCACTGTGGGAATCGCCGGAGCTGACCGCCGCCGCGCAGGGCGCGGTGCTCAAGCTGCGTGCCGCCGGGATCCGCGTCGACACCGACGGCGGGGAGGTGGTCGCGCCGCTGCCGCCGCGCGCCCGTGGCTCCGAACCCGCGTTGACGGCATTGCTCGCCGCGATCGACGCGCGCCGCGCGGTGCGGTTCACCCACCGCAGTTCCCCCACCGAGCCGTGGTCGACGCGCACCGTCGAACCGTGGGGTGTGGTCACCGTGCACGGCCGCTGGTATCTCGTCGGCCACGACCGCGACCGCACTGCGGTGCGCACCTTCCGGCTCTCGCGCATCGGCGACGAGATCACCGCGATCGGCCCCGAAGGGGCGGTGCAGATCCCGGAGGGCGTGGATCTGCGGGGGCGGGTGCTCGCCGCGACCTCCCCCGCGGAGGTGAGCGGATCGGCGCGGCTGTGGGTGGCGGACGGGCGCGCCTGGGAGCTGCGCCGGCTCGGACAGGCCGGCGCGGCCCGGCGGATCGGCGACCGCGACGGGGTGGAACTCGAGGTGCCGGTGCGCTCGTGGGAGTGGATCGCCCGGATCGTCGCCGGGCAGGGCGCGGACGCGTTGGTGCTCGACCCACCGGAATTGCGGGCCGAGGTGCAGCGCATCCTCGAACAGGCAACCACGACTGCGGGGGAAGAGGGTCGATGAGCACACGACTGTCGGCGCGACTGGGACGACTGCTCAATCTCGTGCCCTATTTCCTGGCGCACCCGGGGACCAGCGCGGCCGAAGCCGCCCGCGACCTGGGGGTCACCCCGAAGCAGGTGATGGACGATCTGAACCAGCTGTGGGTGTGCGGGCTGCCCGGCTACGGGCCCGGCGATCTGATCGACCTGTCGTTCTCCGAGGACAGCATCGTGGTGACCTTCACCGCCGGCATCGAACGCCCTCTGCGGTTGACCTCCACCGAGGCCACCGCGCTGCTCGTGGCGCTGCGGTCGTTGCAGGAGATGCCCGGTGTCGTCGACCCGTCGGCGGCGCAGTCGGCGATCGCGAAGATCGAAGCGGCGGCCGGGACCGCCGCGCTGCCCGCCGACACCGCCACCACCACTGACACCGCCACCACCACTGACACCGCCACCGCCGTCGCCGAACCCGATCCGGACACCGCCGGGGACTCCGACGCCGCCGGACAGGTGCGGGCCGCGGTGCGCGACGGGCGCGCCGTGCACCTGACCTACTATTCGGCCTCCCGCGACACCGTCTCCGAACGCGACGTCGACCCGATCCGCATCGTCATCATCGACGAGCACGCCTATCTGCAGGCCTGGTGCCGCAGCGCCGAAGGGGTGCGGCTGTTCCGCTTCGACCGCATCGACGCCGCCACCGTGCTCGACGAGCCGGCGCGCCCGCCGCATCGGGCGATCACCGACGACGAGCACCTCGAACTGTTCGAGGGCGACCCGTCGCTGCCCGCCGCGCGGTTGCGCATCGCCCCGTCGTACACCTGGCTGCTCGACTACTACCCGCTCACCGACGTGCAGGTGCTCTCCGATGGCAGCTGCGAGGCGTCGATGCGGTACGCCTCGCCGGGGTGGATGGCGCGGCTGCTCGTCGGGCTCGGCGCCGGGGTGCAGGTGCTCGACCCACCGGAGTTGCAGGCGGCGGTGCGGGCGCGGGCCGAGGCGGCGCTGGCCGCCTATGCCGAGCTCGACGGGGAGAACCCGGCCCGCGGCGCGGGGCCGACACCCTGAGGGCGGCGATGTGAAACATCGGTATGAACCCTCCGCAAATTGTGGGTGGATACACCGGCGCGAAGCCTCGGGCTGTGCTCGAGGTCCGGTAGCATCGATCGGAGCCGATCAGTGGAGGTTGTTGTAAATGGGTGCAATGAGCCCCTGGCACTGGGCCATCGTGGCGCTGGTGGTCGTGATTCTCTTCGGTTCGAAGAAGCTGCCCGACGCCGCGCGCGGTCTCGGTCGTTCGCTCCGGATCTTCAAGAGCGAGGTCAAGGAGATGCAGAACGACGACGCCCGGGCGTCCGCGCCGCAGCAGCCGGCGCCGAATCCGTTGCCGGCCGCGCAGCCGACAGCCGATCCCGCCGCGCCGAACACGCACACCGAACCGCGGTCTGCCTGACCGACGTTCATCCTGCCGGGGCGCCCACCACGGGTGTCCCGGCGTTCCGCTGACCCCGGCACGCCCGCACGCCGGTGGTCTCGACAGGAGCTGAGAACCGCACCGTGCGCATCCCGTTCGATCCGCGCCGAAGCCGGCGCAAGACCAATCCCGACGGCACCATGTCGCTGGTCGAGCACCTCTACGAATTGCGCACGCGTCTGCTGATCGCTCTCGCTGCGATCGTGCTCACCACCATCCTCGGATTCGTCTGGTACAGCCGCAGCCTGTTCGGCCTCGACAGCCTCGGGGAGATCCTGCGCGGCCCCTACTGCGACCTGCCCGCCTCGGCCCGCGCCGACCTGAGCAACGACGGGGCGTGCCGACTGCTCGCCACCGGACCGTTCGAGCAGTTCATGCTGCGCCTGAAGGTCGCCGCGACCGCCGGCATCGTCATGGCGTGCCCGATCTGGCTGTACCAGTTGTGGGCGTTCGTCACCCCCGGCCTGTACCGCAAGGAACGCCGCTACGCGATCGGCTTCGTCACCTGCGGGGCGGCGCTGTTCGTCACCGGCGCGGTGCTGGCCTATCTGGTGATCTCCCACGCCTTGTCGTTCCTGTTGTCCGTCGGCAACGACGTGCAGGTCACCGCCCTCTCGGGCGCCGAATACTTCGGGTTCCTCATCAACCTGCTGGTGATCTTCGGGGTGTCCTTCGAGATCCCGCTGGTGATCGTCGCGCTCAACGGCGTCGGGGTGCTGCCCTACGCCAAGCTCAAGGCGTGGCGGCGCGGGCTGATCATGGCGGTGTTCGTCTTCGCCGCCATCGCCACCCCCGGCCAGGATCCGTTCTCCATGCTCGCCCTGGCGTTGGCGCTCACGCTGCTCGTGGAGTTCGCCATCCAGATCGCCCGGCTGACCGACCGGCGCCGCGCCCGCAAGGCCCGCGCCGAAGGCTGGGCCGATCTCGACGACGACGAGGGTTCGACGATTCCGGCCCCCAGCCCGGTGGAGCCGGCAGCGCCGACGGCGCCCACCGACACCGTCCGGACCGATCCGGCCCGCACCGACTACTCCGACACCCTGTGACCGGCGACCCCGCTCCCGGCCCCGGTGACGACGAGACCGGCACCGCGCCGCTCGTCCCCACCCCGCAGCTCGCGGAGTTCGCCACCGGCCTCGGGTTCCCGCTCGATCCGTTCCAGATCGAGGCGTGCCGCGCCCTCGAGGGTGGGCATTCGGTGCTGGTGTGCGCCCCCACCGGCGCCGGCAAGACCGTCGTCGGCGAGTTCGCGGTGTATCTGGCGCTGCAGGGCGGTTCCAAGTGCTTCTACACCACCCCGATCAAGGCGCTGAGCAACCAGAAGTACGCCGATCTGTGTGCCCGGCACGGCCGGGACTCGGTGGGTCTGCTCACCGGCGACCAGTCCATCAACTCCGATGCGCCGGTGGTGGTGATGACCACCGAGGTGCTGCGCAACATGATCTACGCGTCGTCCACCGCCCTGATCGGGCTCACCCACGTGGTGATGGACGAGGTGCACTTCCTCGCCGACCGGTTCCGCGGTGCGGTGTGGGAAGAGGTCATCCTGCACCTGCCGGAGGACGTGCGGCTGGCGTCGCTGTCGGCGACGGTGTCGAACGCCGAGGAGTTCGGTGACTGGATGACCACGGTGCGCGGCGACACCACCGTCGTCGTCGACGAGGTGCGGCCCATCCCGCTGCACCAGCACATGATGCTCGGCTCCCGCATCTACGACCTGTTCGACCGCCGCGCCGACACCGACACCGCCCCGGCCCGGCGGCGCCGGGACATCGTCGTCAACCCGGAGCTGGCGTCGGCGGTGCGGCAACGGCAGAGCCTGTCCGGGATGGACCGCTGGGGTGAACGCGGACCCCGTTTCCGGCCGCCGCCGCGCCCGGAGGTCATCGTCCGCCTCGACCGCGACGGTCTGCTGCCGGCCATCACCTTCGTGTTCAGCCGCGCCGGCTGCGACGCCGCGGTGCAGCAGTGCCTGCGCTCGGGTCTGCACCTGACCGACGACACCGAAGCCGCGGAGATCCGCCGGATCGTCGACGAGCACACCCGGGATCTGCCGCGCGGCGACCTCGAGGTCCTCGGTTACGCGTCGTGGCGCACCGCCCTCGAACGCGGCATCGCCGCTCACCACGCCGGGATGTTGCCGGCCTTCCGGCACACCGTCGAAGAACTCTTCGTGCGGGGGTTGGTGCGGGCGGTGTTCGCCACCGAGACCCTCGCGCTGGGCATCAACATGCCGGCCCGCACGGTGGTGCTCGAAAAGCTCGTCAAGTTCAACGGCGACACCCACGCCGAGCTGACCCCCGGCGAGTACACGCAGCTGACCGGCCGGGCCGGGCGGCGCGGTATCGACGTCGAGGGCCACGCGGTGGTGCTGTGGCAGCCGGGCATCGAACCGGCCTCGGTCGCCGGGCTCGCCTCCACCCGCACCTTCCCGCTGCGCAGCTCGTTCCGCCCGTCCTACAACATGGCGGTCAACCTCATCGACGCCGTCGGGGTGGAGCGGTCGCGGGCGCTGCTGGAGATGTCCTTCGCCCAGTTCCAGGCCGACAAGTCGGTGGTCGGTCTCAAACGCGGCATCGACCGCAACGAGGCCACCCTCGAGCAGCTGCGCGATCAGCTCGGTGGTGAGGGCAGCGAGATCCTCGACTATCTGCGGTTGCGCGCCGAGCTGACCGACGCCGAACGCGCCCACGAGCGGCGCGGCAAGCAGGATCGCCGGGCCGCGGCGGTGGCGTCGCTGGTGACCCTGCGGCGCGGCGACATCATCGCCGTGCCCGCCGGCAAACACACCGGCCTGGCGGTGGTGGTGCTACCGGACACCGACGCCGGTGATCCGCGGCCGCAGGTCGTCACCGCCGACGCCTGGTCCGGTCGCCTCTCCGCGGGGGATTTCCCGACCCCGGCGACGGTGCTGGGCACGCTGCGGCTGCCGCGGCACGTCGATCACCGCACCGGCCGCGGGCGCCGCGACATCGCGTCGGCGTTGCGGTCGAAGGGCCTCGTGCCGCCGCGCCGCCCCAAGCGCAGCAAGTCCAAGGGCGACACCCGCGAGATCGACGCGTTGCGCCGGCAACTCAAGCATCATCCGGCCCGCAAGCATCCCGATCTGGATTCGCTGGCGCGGGTCGGGGAGCGCTACCACCGGTTGCTGCGCGACACCCGGCAGCAGCGCCGCAAGGCCGCCGCGGCGACGGATTCGCTGGCGCGCACCTTCGAGCGGATCGTCGCGCTGCTCACCGAACGCGGCTATCTCACCGAGGGTGACGATCCGGCGACCACCGAGGCGGGGGAGCGGCTCGCCCGCATCTACACCGAATCGGATCTGCTGGTCGCCGAATGCGTGCGGCGCCGTGCCTGGGCGGGACTGTCCGCCGCCGAACTCGCGGCGGTCGCCTCCGCGGTGATCTACGAATCGCGCACCGACGAGCCGGTCACCGTCGTCGGGCCGACCGGCCCGATCCGGCACGCGCTGGCCGAGACCACCCGGATCTGCGACGGCTTGCGGGCCGACGAGATCCGGCACCGGCTGCCCCCGACCCGCGAACCGGATCTCGGTTTCGTCACCGCCGCCTACACCTGGGCGTCCACCGCGTCGCTGACCGAGGCGCTCGTCGCCGCGGAGGCCGCCGGCAAGGAACTCTCGCCCGGAGATTTCGTGCGGTGGTGCCGGCAGCTGATCGATCTGCTCGACCAGATCCGCACCTGCGCGGACGATCCGGAGCTCGCCCGCACCGCCGGCAAGGCGGTCGGGGCGGTGCGCCGCGGGGTCGTCGCCGTCGATCCCACCGCCGAATGACCCGGCCCCCGCGGGGGTGTCCGGGACGCCCGGTAGGCGTGGATGCCCGCGCGGCGGGTGGACGCTACCGTATGGGCACACAACGGGAAGGGTGAGTGGAGACGACGATGACCGGGCCGAACGAACCGCAGGACTCGCCGGGGCAGAGGCCGCCGGAATCGACGGATCCATGGGCACCGAACCCGACCTCCGGGGGAGGTGAGCAGCCCGGATCGCCGTGGGCGCCGCCCGCCGGCCAGCAGCAGTGGGGGCAGGGCAGCGGCACCGGCTGGGGGCAGTCGCCCGCCGGGCAGTCGCCGTGGCAACCCGACACCGGTGCGGGTGGGAACGCTCCGCAGCCCGGGTGGGCGCCGCCGGCCGGGCAGCAGACTCCCGCACAGCCCGGTCCCGGGCACCAGAATCCGTGGGGTGCGCCGACCGGTGCACCGCAACAGGGCTGGGGTCCGGCCCCGCAACACCCCGCCCCCGGCTGGGGACAGCAGGCACCCGGTCGACAGGCACCCGGACAGGCGCCGGGCTGGGCCCAGCAGCCGGGAGCACAGCCGTGGGGCGCGCCCGGTCAGCAACCGACACAGCCCGGGTGGGGTGGTCAGCAGCCCGCCGGGGCGCGACCCTGGGGAGCGCCCGCGAACACCTGGCAGCAGCCCGGCACACCGCCGCAGAACGGCCCGCAGACAGGGAAGTCGACGCTGCCGTGGATCCTCGGCGGCGTCGGACTCGTCGTGGTGCTCGCCATCATCGGGATCCTCGCCGCGACGATGTTCGGCGGGAAGGTCCTCGACACCGAATCCACCCAGGCCGGCATCGCGAAGGTGCTCACCGAGTCGTACGGGGCCGGGCAGGTCGGCGACGTGCAGTGCCCCAGTGACCAGAAGGTCGAGGCCGGACACAGCTTCACGTGCGCGGTCACCGTGGACGGCCAGTTCCGGGAGGTGACCGTCACCGTCACCGACGACAACGGCACCTACGAGGTGGGCCGCCCCAACTGACCGGGACGGTCAGCGGTCGGCCAGGGCCGCGACCAGCGCGGACACCGGCCGTTCCAGACCCCACCGCTGCGCCAGCGCGGTGAGCTGCTCCGGATCGGCCGGTGCCGCCGGCAACACATCCGAGCGGGACAGATCCACGTCCGCGTCGGTGGCGACCCGCACCACCGGCAGCGCCGCATCCAGATAGTCCGCCGCAGCGGCGAGTTTGACCCGCATGCCCTTCGCCAGCGACGTCGACTCGTCGAGCGCCGCCGCGCGCACCGCGTCGAGGGAGCCGTACTGCTGCAGCAACGACGCGGCGGTCTTCTCCCCGACACCCTTGACGCCCGGGAGTCCGTCCGACGGGTCGCCGCGCAGCGCCGCGAGTTCGGCGTAGGCGGCGCCGGCCCGCTCGGCGGGCACCCCGTAGCGTTCGGCGACCAGCGCCGGATCGAACAACTCGGCCTTGGCCAGGCCACGCCCGGCGTAGAGCACCCGCACCGGCACCGGACTGTCGGTGACGACCTGCAGCAGGTCGCGGTCGCCGCTGACCACGATCACCCGATCGGTGGTTTCGCGGGCGGCGAGGGTGCCGAGCACGTCGTCGGCCTCGAAACCCGCTGCGCCGCCGGTGGCGATGCCGGCGGCGGCGAGCACCTCGAGAATCACCGGCACCTGCGGCAGCAGCGCAGGCGGGACCTCCTCGACGGTGCCGTCGGACCCGGCGGCGACCCGGTGCGCCTTGTAACTCGGGATCGCCGCGACCCGGAAGGCCGGGCGCCAATCCAGATCCAGGCACACCACCAGCCGGGTGGGACGGTGGGTGCGGATCAGCGAGGCCACCATGTCCACGAAGCCGCGCACCGCGTTGACCGGGCTGCCGTCGGGGGCGGTGACCTTCTCCGGGATGGCGTGGAAGGCGCGGAACCACAGGCTCGCGCCGTCGAGCAGCATCAACGTGGGGTCCGGTGCGGGCGTGGGGTTCTCCGGTGCGGTCACGGACCACATCCTGCCATCCGGCCGCGGCCACTAGTCTCGAAGACATGACCACTGCCGCCACCCGATTCCCCGCCGACCGTTACGCGGCCCGCCTGGCCCGCGCCGCCGAACTCGGTGCCGCCGCCGGCGTCGATGCGCTGCTCATCACCCCCGGACCGGACCTGCGGTATCTCACCGGCTCCCGCGCCGAGTCGTTCGAGCGCCTGACCTGCCTGGTGATCCCCACCGACGGTTCCGGGGCCACCGTGGTGGTGCCGCGGCTGGAACTGGCGTCGCTGAACGACTCCGCCATCGGTGAACTCGGTCTGCCGGTGCGGGATTGGGTGGACGGGCAGGACCCGTACGCGCTCGTGCGTGAACTCGTGGCGACCGCAGGGGCGTTCGCGGTGGCCGAGGCGATGCCGGCGCTGCATCTGGTGCCGCTGACCGCCCGGTTCGGCAGCGCCCCGGCGCTGGCGACGTCGGTGATCCGGCAGCTGCGGATGGTCAAGGACGCCGACGAGGTCGAGGCCTTGCGCCGCGCCGGTGCCGCCATCGACCGGGTGCATGCCCGCATGGGTGAATGGTTGCGCGCCGGGCGCACCGAAGCCGAGGTGGCTGCGGACATCACCGCCGCGATCCTCGAAGAGGGGCACACCGCGGCGGCGTTCGTCATCGTCGGTTCCGGCCCGCACGGCGCCGACCCGCACCACGAGGTGTCCGAGCGGGTCATCGAATCCGGCGACATCGTCGTCATCGACATCGGTGGTCCCGTCGAGCCGGGCTACTACTCGGATTCGACCCGCACCTACAGCATCGGCGAACCGAACCCGGAGATCGCGACGAAGATCGCGGTGCTCGAGAAGGCACAACAGACCGCGGTCGACGCGGTGCGTCCCGGGGTGCGCGCCGAGGACGTCGACGCCGCCGCCCGTAACCTGCTCGCCGCCGCCGGTTACGGGGAGGCGTTCGTGCACCGCACCGGGCACGGCATCGGCCTGTCGGTGCACGAGGAGCCGTACATCGTCTCCGGCAACGACGACACCCTGCAGCCCGGCATGGCATTCAGCATCGAACCGGGCATCTACTTCCGCGGCGAGTGGGGGGCGCGGATCGAGGACATCGTCGTCGTCACCGAGGACGGCTGCGAGTCGATGAATCTGCGTCCGCACGGGCTGACGGTGCTGCCGGGCTGAGACCCGACACTGCCTCCCGGAAATCGACCCGGGACACTGGGCCGCATGAACCACAGCGCGCAGGGAACCGTCGTCATCTTCGGGGGACGCAGCGAGATCGGCATCGAGGTCGCCACTCGCCTCGCGCCGGGCCGCACCGTGATCCTGGCCGCGCGTCGCGCCGACGACCTGGTCGACGAGTGCGCCGCCGTGCGGGCGGCAGGGGCGACGGCGGTGCATCCGGTCGAGTTCGACGCCGACGCCCTCGACACCCACACCGCGGTGCTCGACCGCATCGCCGCGTTCGGGCCGATCGATGTGGCGGTGCTGGCCTTCGGCATCCTCGGCGACCAGGCCCGTGCGGAAACCGATGCGGCGCACGCGGTGTCGATCGTGCACACCGACTATCTCGCGCAGGTCGCGCTGCTCACCGACCTGACGCAGCGGTTGCGCGCGCAGGGCTCGGGTCGGCTGGTGGTGTTCTCCTCCGTCGCCGGGTGGCGGGTGCGCCGCGCCAACTACGTCTACGGCTCCGCGAAGGCCGGCCTCGACGGTTTCGCGTCCGGCCTGGCGGATGCCCTGCACGGCAGCGGAATCTCGCTGCTGCTGGTGCGCCCCGGTTTCGTGATCGGCCGGATGACGGAAGGTATGAGCCCGGCACCGCTGTCGAGCACCCCACCGCAGGTCGCCGACGCGACGGTGCGGGCGTTGCACCGCGGGCGCGGGGAGGTGTGGGTGCCGGCGGTGCTGCGGCCGGTGTTCTTCGGGATGCGGCTGCTGCCGCGCGCGATCTGGCGGCGGCTGCCGCGCTGACCGCCGGCGTGCAGTTCCCGTCGTCGCGGTTCGGCGTGTCGCGACGACAACTGCACGTTCGAGAGGCGGTCAGCTGCGGCGGGATTCGAGCAGTCGCAACCAGATCTCGCTGATGGTGGGGTAGGACGGCACCGCATGCCACAGCGCATCCAGCGGCACCTTCCCGACCAGGGCGACGGTGGCGGCGTGGACGAGTTCGGCGACCTCCTGGCCGACGAAGGTCGCGCCGACGAGGGTGTCGGTGGCGCGGTCGACGACGAGCGCGGCGTGCCCGGCGTAGTCGTCGCGGGCCAACGAGGCACCGGCAACGTCGATGTCGGCCTCGAGGACCTCGACGTCGAGTCCGTCGGCGCGGGCCTGCTCGGCGGTGCGGCCGACCGCGGCGATCTCCGGGACGGTGAAGATCACCTGCGGGACCTGCCCGTGGTCGGCGCTCGCCCGGAACCGTGACCCGTCGGTGGGGCGGTTCTCGGCGCGAGCGGCGATGACGTCCCCGCACACCCGCGCCTGGTATTTGCCCATGTGGGTCAGGGCGGCGCGACCGGCGATATCCCCGACCGCATACAGCCATTGCCCGTCGACCCCGTCGACGGTGAGGTCGTCGGCGACCGTCACCTTCCCGTCGGTCAGGCCGACGCTGTCGAGACCGAGTCCGTCCACGGTGGGGTGGCGGCCGGCGGCGACGACGATCTCGTCGACCTCGACGATGCTGCTGTCGGACAGTTCGACGGTGGCGGGACCGCCGTGGATGCAGCCGACGCCGGTGTCCTTCACGTCGGGGCGCTGCACGGAGCGGATCTCGGTGCGGTACCGCACATCCAGGCCCTTGTCGGCCATGCGGGCGGCGACGCGTTCGGCGGCGAACGGCTCCACGCGCGGCAGCAGGCGGTCGCCGCGCACCGCGAGGGTGAGTTCCTCGACGCCGAGTTGCCGCAGCCAGGTGGCGGTTTCGCAGGCGACGACACCGCCGCCGACGACCAGCACCCGGCGGGGGATCTCGCGTAGGTTCGTCGCATCCCGGGAGGTCCAGGGCAGCGCGTCGCGCAGCCCGGGCAGGTCCGGGATCGACGGGACGGTGCCGGTGGCCAGCACGACCGCGTGCCGGGCCTGCAGGCGACGCTCCCCGTCGGCACCGGAGACGGTGACGGTGCGTTCGCCGTCGAGGCGACCGTGGCCGCGCACGACGGCGATGCCCGCGCCCTCGGCCCAGTCCACTTGGGAGCTGTCGTTGCGATTGTGGGTGAAACTGTCGCGGCGGGCGAGCACGGCCGGTACCTCGACTCCGTGGGCGCTGATCTTGTCGGCGACGCCGGGCATGTTGCGGGCGGTGGCGAGCACCTGTGTGGGACGCAGCAGAGCCTTGCTGGGCATGCACGCCCAGTAGGAACATTCGCCGCCGACGAGTTCGTGTTCGACGAGCACCGCGGTGCGGTCGCTGCCGGCGATGGCGTACTGGGCGGCGTTCTCCCCGGCCGGACCCGCGCCGAGGACGATCACGTCGTAGCTGTCGGATTCCGCTGTCGGACCGCTCATCCGTCCACGATAGGCGCGGCCGAACCGTCGGCGGGCCGGATCGGCGGCGACGGTCCGGTTCGCGAAGTCCGCCCGTTCGTGCAGGTCAGCGGTGGCTCAGTGCAGGTGCGGGGAGTCGGCGTCGAAGATCAACCCCATGGGGGCGAGCACCCGCACCACCTGCTCGGCGGTCCACTCGTCCAGATCGCACAGCAGCACCGACCGCCACGGGGTGACGATCACCGGACGGTCGACGGCGGCGAGGAATTCCGCCAGGCGCGCGGGGAGGATCCCGCCGGGCAGCCCGCCGGCGAGGGTGACGGCTCCGTCGGGCTGGTCGAGCCACCCGATCGGTGGCCGCGGCTGCTCCGGCACCGGTTCCGGGGCACCGGTGGGGTCGGTCGGTGGGGTGAGCAGCGCGTCGGCGGCGTCGTCCGGGGCGACGCGCACCCCGGTGTCGGCGCCGTCGCGGATCACCGCGAAGCGACCGTCGGGGCGGGCGAGGACCGCGACGGTGGGGGCCAGGGCGACGATGTCGCCGGTGCCGTCGTCGAGCCCGAGGACGGTGCCGGCTGCCACCGGCCGGTCGTCGAGGTGCGCGATCACCGCGGCGGTGAGGTCGCGCAGGTCGTGGTGTCCGCCGATACGGCCGCTGAGCGGCGAGACGAGAAGCCGTGCGCGGGTGGGCACGTCGACGGTGAGGCCGGCGGCGGTGACGGCCGCGGCGATCGCGGTGTGGTCGCCGCGCACCTGCAGCTGGGCGTGGGCGGTCAGATGCAGTTCGCCACCGCCGTGGGTGTGGGCGAGTTCGGCGAGCAGCTGCACCTGCGCGGAGGTCAGGTGCCCGGCGGGCAGGTGCACGTCGACAGCGGTATCGGCCATGACCGCCAGCGTAGAACGCGGCGCCCGCGGGACGAGCGCTGCCGTGAGACCGTGCGGTTTGTAGGGTGGGGGCCATGCCCGAGTCGACGACCCCCACCTTCGCGGACCTCGCCGCCGCCAAGTTCGTGCTGCTGACCACCTACCGCAAGGACGGCAGCGCGGTGGACACCCCGGTGTGGGCGGCGCCCGACGGGAACCGGTTGCTGGTGTGGACGGTCGCCGACGCCTACAAGGTGCGGCGGTTGCGCCGCGATCCGCGGGTGTCCCTGGCGATCTGCGACGCGCGCGGCAACGCGAAGTCGGCGGCGGTGCCCGGCATCGGGGAGGTGCTCGACGCCGACGGTTCGGCGCACGCCCGGTCGGTGATCGCCCGTAAGTACGGGTTGCTCGGCCGGATCATCGTCGGCGCGAGCGTGGTGCGCCGTGGCCGCACCGGCACCGTCGGGTTGGCGTGTGTGCTCGATCCTGCCGACGACACGGCCGGCCGGTAGACGTCGTGGCGCGCTCTCACACCTACCGGTCCCAGGCGATCGCGGTGGCGCTCGCAAGCAGCCCGCTGATCTCCGGTTCGAAGCGCTGGAAGTGGTTGCGCCGCGCCGGTGTCGACGCCGCACCGCCGAGCCTGATCCACACCCGCGTGGTGGTGCAGGGCCTCGGCCGGCTCACCCTCGGCGCGGGCTCGTTCGTCAACCACGGCTGTTATTTCGACACGGTCGCCGACATCGTCGTCGGGCAGCGGGTGTTCCTCGGCGACCATGTGCGGGTGCTCACCAGCAGTCACCGGATGGGTACCGCCGAACAGCGCGCGTCGACGTTGACGGGGGAGCCGGTGACCATCGGCGACGGCGCGTGGATCGGTTCCGGTGCGGTGATCATGCCGGGCGTGAGCATCGGCGCCGGCGCGGTGATCGGCGCGAACTCGCTGGTGACGAAGGACTGCGCCCCGCACACACTGCATCTGGGCAGCCCCGCCCGGCACGTCCGCGATCTGGACTGACCCGCACCGGCAGCGCGTCCGGATCGTCCCGGTTCGTCCGATCCCGTAGGGTCCGTGGTGATCTCGGCCTCACCTGCGGGGCCGAGCCGATCGAACCCAGTACAGGAGAGCGCATGTCCGTGCACGAGTACACCGTGGCCACCGCCGACGGCGGCAGCGAGGATCTTGCCCGCTTCGCCGGCCGGTATCTGCTGATCGTCAACGTCGCCAGCAAGTGCGGCCTGACCCCGCAGTACGAGGCCCTCGAGGCGCTGCACCGCGAGCTGGGTGAGCGCGGCCTGCAGATCCTCGCGTTCCCGTGCAACCAGTTCGGTGGTCAGGAACCGGGCAGCGACAACGAGATCCAGGAGTTCTGCCGCGTGAACTTCGACGTCACCTTCCCGGTGTTCGCGAAGCTCGACGTCAACGGCGCCGACGCGCACCCGCTCTACCGGCATCTGCGCGCCGAGGCTCCCGGCGATTTCGGGCCGCAGCACGGTTTCCTGTTCGAGCACGTGAGCAAGATCCGCCCGGAGGCGATCGGCACCGACGACGTGAAGTGGAACTTCACCAAGTTCCTCGTCGACCCGCAGGGCGCAGTGGTGCGCCGCTTCGAGCCGACGGTCACCCCCGAGGAGATCGGCAAGGAACTCACCGACCTGCTCTGAACCCCTGCCGGTCCGGTCGGTGCCTACCGACCGGACCGGACGTCAGTGAGCGGCGCTGACCGACGACATGTGGAAGTCGGGGATGCGCACGGGCGGCATCGCGGTGCGGGTGAACCAGTCCTTCCACTCCCGCGGCAGGGTGCGTTCGGTGGCGCCGATCTCGGTGGCGCGGCCGAGCAGATCCACCGGGGATTCGTTGAACCGGAAGTTGTTCACCGCCGCCCGCACCTGCCCGTCCTCGACGAGATACACCCCGTCGCGGGTCAGGCCGGTCAGCAACAGCACCGCCGGATCGACCTCCCGCAGGTACCACACGGTGGTCAGCAGCAGACCGCGTTCGGTGCGGGCGATCATGTCGTCCACATCGGCGGTACTGCCACCGGTGAGCAGCAGATTCTCCCCCGGCGCCGTGGGGGTGGCGCCGAATTCGGCGGCCGCGGCCCGCGGATACGCCAGCGCGTGCAGGGCGCCGTCGCGGAGCCAGTCGACCCGCCCGGCGCTCATCCCGGTGTCGAACACCGAGACGCTGTCGGTGGAGGCGGTGGCGACCACGAACGGTGCATAGCCGAGCCCCGGGGCGGCCGGATCGGACGTCAATGTCACCGGCAGTCCGGCGATCTGCTCGCCGAGGCGGGTGCCGCCGGGCTCCGCCCACACCGACCGGCCCTCCTCGGCGCCGCGCCCGTCGAGGGACCACAGCAGCGGGATCATCAGGTCCGCGACCACCGACGGCGGCAGCAGCGTCTCGTAGCGTCCGGCGGGCAGGTCGACGCGGGTGCCGGCCCAGTCCAGCCGCCGCGCCAGTTCGGCACGCAGCGGATCCATTGCGATGTCGGTGAAGTCGACGGTGCCGGCGCCGACCCAGGCGCTCGCCCCGGTCAGGCCGCCGCGTTTGCCGTTGATCTCGAGCGAGCCGTCGCGCTGCACCCAGCGGCGCCGCACCCCGGTGGAGGTGCCCAACCACATCGTCGTCGACCGGTGGTGCGCGAATCCGTAGAGGGCGTCGGTGTCGTCGAAACCGGCGGCGAGCCCGTCGAGGAGCGGGGCGAAGACCTCCACGTCGGTGCCGACAGCCTCGTCGCCCCACTGCGGGTCGGGGCCGTCACCGTCGATCAGCGGCATCGCATCCGGGGCCGCCGGGGCCTGCTGCGCGGCCGCCCACGCCGCGGCGACCACCGCGCCGATGTCGGCGGCGTCGACGATCGCGGCGCTGACCACCCCGCAGTGCGCCCCGTCGGGGGTGCGGCGGATCGCGAGGATCGTGGCACCGCGGGCGCGGGCGGAACCGTTGGTGGTCATCGAACTGCCGGCCCACCGCAGCGACGCCTCGGCACTGTCGGTGACCATCACGATGGTCTCGTCGGCGGGCGAGGCCGCCAGCGCGGTCTCGACGAGTCGGTCTCCGGGGATCATCGGCCACCTTCCTGCACCGTGTTGAGCACGTTCACGCCGCGCACCAGCACCGACGGGCAGCCGTGCGAAACGGATGCGACCTGCCCGGGTTGCGCCTTGCCGCAGTTCATCGCGCCGCCGAGCTGCCAGGTCGACGCTCCGCCGACCGCCTCGAGCGCACCCCAGAATTCGGTGGTCGACGCCTGATAGGCCACATCGCGGACCTGACCGGCGAGCCGGCCGCCGCGGATCCGGTAGAACCGCTGCCCGGTGAACTGGAAGTTGTGCCGCTGCATGTCGATCGACCAGCTGCGATCGCCGACGATGTACAGCCCGTCGTCGACCCCGGCGATCAGCTCGGCGGTGCTGCGATCGACCACCGGATCGGGTTGCAGCGACACGTTCGCCATCCGCTGGATCGGCACGTGATGCGCCGAATCGGCGTAGGCGCAGCCGTTCGAGCGGGCCACCCCGAGCTTCGGGGCGAACGCCCGGTCGAGTTGATAGCCGACGAGCACCCCGTCTTTCACGAGATCCCAGGACTGGGCGGCGACCCCGTCGTCGTCGTAGCCGACGGTGGCCATGCCGTGCGGTTCGGTGCGGTCGGCGGTGACGTGCATGGCGTCGCTGCCGTAGCGCAGGCTGCCGAGCAGGTCGGGGGTGGCGAAGGAAGTGCCGGCGTAGGCGGCCTCGTAGCCGATGGCCCGGTCGTATTCGGTGGCGTGCCCGACCGACTCGTGGATCGTCAGCCACAGATTCGTCGGGTCGATCACCAGATCGGTGCGGCCCGGGGTCACCGACGGGGCCTGCGCCTTCTCCGCGAGCTGCTCGGGCAGCTCGGCGAGCTCACGGCTCCAGTCCCACCACCGGTCCGAGGCCACGTACTCCCAACCGCGGCCGGTCGGCGGGGCCAGGGTGCGCATCGACTCGAAGGTGCCGGCCTCACGGTCGACGCGGGTCGCGTCGAGATCGGAGTGGATCCGCACCCGCTGCTGGGTGATCGTCGACCCGGCGAGATCGGCGTAGAAGGTCTGTTCCTTGACCAGGGTCAGATTCGCGGCGACGTGGTCGACGCCGTCGGCGTCCTGCAGTCGCCGCGAACGGTCCTCGAGCACCGCGAGGCGCTCGGCCGCGGGGACGGTGAACGGGTCGATCTCGTACGGCGAGACCCACACCGCGTCCCGGTGGACCGGTTCGTCGGCCCACTGCACCGGATCCCGGTTCAACGCGCGCAGGGTGCGGGCGACCGCGACGGCGCGGGCCGCGGCATCGGCGGCGCCGTCCGGGCCGGGCACCGGATGCGACGCGAATCCCCAGGTGCCGTCGAGCAGCACCCGCACCGCCACCCCGCAGTCGCTGTCGTCCACCGCCGCCTGCAGCGCGCCGTCGCGCAGGGTGCTCGTCCCGGTCCGGATCCGATGCACCCGCACATCGGCGTGACTCGCGCCCGCCGCTCGCGCCACCGTCAGACCCGCGTCGGCGGCCGCGTGCAACGGCAGGGCCAGAAAATCGTCGTCCACCGCATTCACCCGCCCACGGTAACGCCGGGATAGGGGACGCCGGGGTTGCCGCACCGATCGCCGCGGGGTGGCTCAGCCGAACTGTTCGATGCCGAGCCGGATCACCATGGCGATCACCACGACCAGCAGCACCACCCGCACGAATCCGGCGCCGCGTGCGAGCGCCATCCGGGAGCCGAGCACCGATCCGGCGACATTGCACACCGCCAGCGCCGCCCCGAGCGCCCACCACACGTGCCCGCCGACGGCGAACAGCACGAGCGCCCCGAGATTCGAGCCGAAGTTGAGTACCTTCGCCATCGCCGCCGAGGTGACGAACTCGCTGCCGAGCATCGCCGCGAACACGATGATGAAGAAGGTGCCGGTGCCGGGCCCGAGGATCCCGTCGTAGAAGCCGATCACCGCCGCGGCCGTGACCACGACGGTGACCAACCGCAGCGTCGACGGGCGGCGGATGCTGCCGGTGCCGAGTTTCGGGCGGGCGGTGACGAACACCGCCACCGCGACGAGCACCACCATCACGATCGGGATGAACACCTCCCGGTCGATGAGCGAGACCGCCGCCGCCCCCGCCGCGGCGGCCAGCGCGGCGACCAGGGCGGCGGGGCCGAGCAGCGACCAGCGCAGCGGGATGCGCCGCGCGAAGGTCAGCACCGCCGCGCCGGTCCCGCAGATCGCGGTGAGCTTGTTCGTCGCCAGCGCCGCCTGCGGCGTCAACTGCGGGGCGACGAGGAACAGGGCGGGCAGCAGGATCAGCCCGCCGCCGCCGACCACCGCGTCCACCCATCCGGCGGCCGTCGCGGCGGTCATCAGCAACGCCCAGTCACCTGCAGTCATGGCGGCCATTCGATCACGCGTCGCATCCGGGGGGCGGGTGCGGGAGCAAAACCGGTGGCTCGTTCGTTGACCGGACAGAAACCACCGACGGAAGGAAACCCCGCCGTGTACCCGTTGTTGTTCGTGCTCTACGTCGTGGCGGAGATCGCGGTGCTGGCCTGGCTCGGCTCCACCCTCGGCGCCCTGGCCACCGTGTTGATCTTCCTCGGTGTCAGTGCCGCCGGTTACCTCGTGCTCGCCGCCCTGGGGCGCCGGGCACTGCGCAACCTCGGTGAACTGCGCGGCGGCCGGGCACCGCACGCGAATTCCCCGGAGCAGGTGCTCACCGACGGTGCGCTCATCGGCGCCGGCGCGGCGCTGGTGCTGATCCCCGGCATCGTCAGCACCGTGCTCGGGGTGGTGTTGCTGCTGCCGACCCGCGCCGCGCTGCGTCCGGCGGTGCGCACGCTGGTCGCGCGGCGGGCCCGCGCCACCGGGTTCTCCGCGCAGCGGCTGGTGGTGGTCGACGGGCAGGTCGTCGATCACAGCGTCGTCGGGGGTGCCCCGCACCTGACCGGTGGTCCGGCCGTGACCGAGCAGGTCGACGACCGTGGCACCGTGCTCGAAGGGGAGATCGTGGACACCCCGCGCCGCCGCGAAGAGCGGTAACCGGGCAGACTGGGCACTCGTGAGCCCTGCACCGCACACCCAGCTTCTCGTCGGCGGCCGCATCTACAGCGCCGGTGCCCCCGATGCCACCGCGATGGCCGTCACCGACGGCACGGTCGTGTGGGTCGGGCAGGACCGGCCCGGCCGCGCCCTGCACCCGGACGCCGAGATCGTCGACCTGCACGGCGCGTTCGTCGCCCCCGGTTTCGTCGACACCCACGTGCACACCACCAGCCACGGCCTGGCCCTGACCGGGCTGGACCTGACCGACGCCGTCGACCGCGACGACGCGCTGCGCCGGGTCCGCGCGCACGCCGACGCGCACGACGACGCGGTGATCTGGGGACACGGCTGGGACGAGACCCGCTGGCCCGACCCGACCCCGCCGACCACCGCCGACCTCGATGCCGCCGCCCCGGCCCGGCTCGTCTATCTCGGCCGGATCGATGCGCATTCGGCGGCGGCGTCGAGCGCGTTGCGGGCCGCCGCCGAACCCCTCGACGAGCTGGCCGGCTTCGATCCGCAGCAGCCGCTGACCGCCGCGGCACACCATGCGGTGCGCGGCGCCGCCCGCCGCGGGTTGACCGCCGCGCAGCGTGCCCGCGCCCGCCTGGCGGCGCTGGACGATTTCGCCGCGCACGGCTACGTCGCGGTGCACGAATGCGCCGGCCCCGACATCTCCGGGCTCGACGACTTCACCGAACTGCTCGGCACCGACCATCCGGTGCAGGTGCGCGGCTACTGGGGGCAGGCGGTGCGCACCGGCGAAGAAGCCGCGCAGCTGCTCGCCGAGACCGGCGCCGACGCCCTGGGCGGGGATCTGTTCGTCGACGGGTCGATCGGTTCGCACACCGCCGCGCTGGCCCGCCCCTACGACGATCTGCCGGACTGCTGCGGCACCACCTATCTGACCGAGGACGAACTGACCGCGCACGTGCGCGCGTGCACCTCGGCGGGCATCCAGGCCGGTTTCCACGTCATCGGTGACGCGGCGACCACCGCCGCGGTCGCGGCGTTCGAGACGGTCGCTGCGGAGGTCGGGGGACCGGCGCTCGCCGCGCGCGGGCATCGGCTCGAGCACGTCGAATCGTTGACCGTCGCGCAGGCCGAGGTGTTGGCGCGGTACGGGGTGATCGCGAGCATGCAGCCGAGCTTCGACGCCTTGTGGGGCGGGCCGGACGGGATGTACGCGCAGCGGCTCGGCGCCGACCGCGCCGCGGCGTTGAACGCGTTCGCGCCGCTGGCGGCGACCGGTCTGGCGTTGGCGTTCGGCTCGGATGCGCCGGTGACGGCGCCGCGGCCGTGGCCGATGCTGCGGGCGGCGGTGCACCACCGCACCGAGGGCAGCGGGATCTCGCCGCGGGCGGCGTTCGCCGCCGCGACCCGCGGGGCGTGGCGCGCCGGCGGGGTCCGCGACGGTCTGGCCGGCACCCTCGATCCGGGTGCGCCGGCGTCGTATGCGATCTGGGAGGTCGGGGAGCTCGTGGTCAGCGCCCCGAAGGATTCGGTGCAGCGCTGGTCGACGGATCCGCGGTCGCGGGTGGCGCCGCTGCCGGATCTGTCGCCGGGCACCGCCGATCCGGTGCTGGTGCGCACTGTGCACCGCGGCCGGGTCGTGTACGCGCGGTGACCGGCCGGCCCTTCGCGACGGTCACCGCGCGGGCGGTGCGTGTCGTCGCGCTGCGCGCGTTGCTCGCCGTCGTCGCGGGAGTGTTGCTATTCGCGTCGTTTCCGCCGCGTCCGCTGTGGTTCCTCGCCCCCGTCGGGATCGCGCTCCTGGTCGGTGTACTGACTGCAGTACCGATGCGGCGACGCGCCGGGTTCGGCTACGGCTATCTCGCCGGTCTCGGCTTCCTGGTGCCGCTGCTGCCCTGGATCGGCGTGTACGTCGGTCCGTTGCCGTGGTTGGCGCTCGCCGCCGCCGAGGCGGTCTTCGTCGGACTGTTCGGGGCGCTGGTGGTGCACCTGCGGTCGTTGCCGGTCGCGCCGTTGTGGATCGCGGCGGCGTGGAGCCTGACCGAATGGTTGCGTTCGAGCGTGCCGTTCGGCGGGTTCCCGTGGGGACGGCTGGCGTTCGGGCAACCCGACGGTGGGTTCGTCTCCCTCGCCGTGATCGGCGGCGCCCCGCTGGTGTCGTTCGCTGTGGCCGCGACCGGCGCCGGGCTCGCCGCCCTCGCTCTGACCGCCTCCCGCCGTCCCCGTCCGCCGCGGGCCTGGACGGTGCCGGTCGCGGTGACGCTGCTCGGGCCGCTGCTCGCTGCGGCGGCGTGGCCGCTGGTGCGCACCACCACCGACGAGTCGTCGACGGTGACGGTCGCGGCGATCCAGGGCAGCGTGCCGCGCCTGGGCCTGGACTTCAACGCCCAGCGCAAGGCGGTGCTCGACAACCACGTCGCCCGCACTCTCGCGCTCGCCGAGGACGTCGCCGCCGGACGGGCCCCGGCCCCCGAGGTGGTGATCTGGCCGGAGAACGCTTCCGATATCGATCCGCTGCGCAACGCCGATGCCGCCCGCGACATCTCCGCCGCGTCCGCCGCGATCGATGCGCCGATCCTCGTCGGGGCGGTGCTCGTCAACGGCGACCGCACCACCACCAATTCGGTGATCGTGTGGGACGCGCAGACCGGTCCGGGGGAGCGGCACGACAAGAAGATCATCCAGCCGTTCGGCGAATACCTGCCGTGGCGGTCGTTCTTCCGCCTGTTCTCCGAGTACGCCGACCGCGCCGGCCATTTCGTGCCCGGCGACGGCGACGGCATGGTCACCGCCGGCGGCATCGACATCGGGGTGGCGACCTGCTACGAGGTGGCCTTCGACCGGGCGTTCCGCGACTCGATCGCCGCCGGCGCGCAACTGCTGGCGGTGCCGACGAACAACGCCACCTTCGGCGACACCGAGATGACCTACCAGCAGCTGGCGATGTCGCGGGTGCGGGCCGTCGAGCACGGCCGGGCCGTGATCGTCGCGGCGACCAGCGGGGTCAGCGCGATCGTCGATCCGGACGGTCGGGTGCAGCAGAGCACACCGTTGTTCGTGCCCGATGCCCTGGTGGCGCAGGTGCCCGTGCGTGCAGACGTTACGCTGGCTAGTCGGCTCGGAGTGGCGCCGGAGCTTCTGCTCTGCGCCGCGGCCGTGGCCGCCACCGCTCTCGCCCTGGTGCGGGGACGGCGGGAGAAGGCCGGTGCGGCAGCTCGCACCAGCACCGGCGCAGCAGGAGCACCGGCCGGTGGCCGGTTCGACAAGGAGGACCTCTGATGGCAGCGGCGACGCCGGCCGGGAACGACAGCGCACCCAGCGCCCGCACCCTGGTGATCATTCCGACCTACAACGAGCGGGAGAACCTCGGTCGGATCATCACCCGGCTGCACGCTGCGCTGCCGCACACCCATGTCCTCGTCGTCGACGATGGCAGCCCCGACGGCACCGGCGACCTCGCCGACGACCTCGCCGCCGCCGACGAGCGCATCGCGGTGCTGCACCGCACCGAGAAGAACGGTCTGGGCGCCGCCTACATCGCCGGTTTCCGGTGGGGTCTGGCGCACGACTACACGGTGCTCGTGGAGATGGACGCCGACGGCAGCCACGCCCCCGAGCAGCTGCACCTGCTGCTCGAGAAGGTCGACGCCGGTGCCGATCTGGTGCTCGGCTCCCGTTACGTGCCCGGCGGCACGGTGGTGAACTGGCCGTGGCACCGCGAGGTGCTCTCCCGCGGTGGCAACATCTACTCCCGGCTCGCGCTGGGGGTGTCGATCCAGGACATCACCGGCGGCTACCGCGCCTACCGCCGCGAGGTGCTCGAGAAGCTCGACCTCGACGCGATCGCCTCGCACGGCTACTGCTTCCAGGTCGATCTGGCGTGGCGCACCCTGCAGGCCGGGTTCACCGTCGCCGAGGTGCCCATCACGTTCACCGAACGGGAGATCGGCGAGTCGAAGATGAACGGCAACATCGTGCAGGAGGCCCTCGTCCGGGTCACCGTGTGGGGGCTGCGCAGCCGCCTCGCGCGCCTGCGGGCACTGCTCGGCCGCTGAACCTGATGCCCTAGGCGCTGCGCGGCCACGGCCAGCGGGCGTCGAGTTCGTCCCCGAGCCCCAGGCCCGCACACAGCCGGCGGATGGCGCTGCAGTCCTGCACCACCGGCCGGCCCTCGGTCACGGCGATGGTGTCGGCGACCAGCTCGTCGCCGCCGGGGATGTTCTCGTGCGCGATGATCGCCGCCCAGGTGGAGGTGTCGGCGCCGGTGAACGCCGCGACCGCGGTACCGAGCGCGTCGAGTAGCCGCACCCGATCGGTGTCGTCGAGTTCGGTGAGCACCGCAGTGAGCAGCCCACCCGCGAGGGAGGCGTGGCACAGCTCGTCGCGGCGGTGCACCGCCACCGTCGCGCGGTTGACCGGTTGCAGCTCCGGGTCGGTGGTGAGCAACGCCAGATAGGCGCTGATCGAAGTCTCCGCGACGGTGGTGAACGCCAGCTGCACCAACGCCGCGTCCCGCGGGGTCTCGGCGTGCGCGACCGCGGCGCGATGCTCGCGCACGGTCGGGCACGGCGGCAGCACCGACTCCTTCAGCGCCCAGCCGCGGCGGCGGCGGGTGAGCACGTTGGCCTGCTGGTGCATGAGGGTGTGGTACTGCTCGTCGACCATCGCCTGGAGCACCCCGGTGACCACCGTGTCGGACGGGCCGATACCGAAGGCGTCCTCGGTGATCAACGCGAAGCCGGGGTTGACGACGTGCTGTTCGATGTCGACGACGCTCTTGTTGTAGGCGATCCACGCCCAGGCCCGCAGCCGCGCCTGCTGTTGTTCGTCGAGCGCGAGATAACGCGGATGTTCGGCGAAGGGCAGCATCTGCTCGGGATAGTCGGCGCGGTCCGCCTCGAACAGCGCGTCGAGGTCGACCTCGGGTTTCTTGACGGCGGCGCGGCGCGGCCACGAGCGGGTCAGCCCGGCGATCACCGCGCTCTCCGCCGGATCGGACGGATCGTATTGCGGGAGTTCCGGCGCGCGCAGCTGCGGGCCGGGGATATCGGACTTGCTCATGTCCGGCTCCTTTCCTCGCGGGAACCGCCGACCGCACCCGGATCGCGGGGCAGCGCCGCGAACAGCTGCGCACACAGCTGCGCGGCGGCGGGTTGCCCGTCGCCGAGCGCGGCGCGGGCCCGGTCGAGCAGCGCCGCGAAGTCGGGCAGCGCGTCGGTGGCGGCGTCGAGATCGGCGACCGCCTCGGCGAGGGCGCGGCGGGCGGTGGCGGCGTACGGGTTGGTGAGCTGGATGTCGTGGTAGACCTCGGCGGTGCCACCGGAGACGCGGGCGAGCAGCGCCCGCAGCACGGTGTGCGGCGGCGCGGCGACCTGCGCGGCAACGTCCGGCACGTCGAGCCGGTCGAGGGCGATACCGAACGCGAGGATCGCGGCGTGGGTGAGTACCTGCACGGCGGCGGTGATGCGGTCGTGCTCGTCGGCGGTCGTGTCGACCACGGTGGCGCCCCAGTTGCGCAGCGCCGCAACGAACTCGGCCACCACCGGTGCGTCGTGGTGGCGCACCGTCAGCACGGGCCGGCCGGGCAACCCGAGGTCGGGGGCGAACATCGGGTTGATGCCCAGCGCCGGGGCACCGGGCCGGTAGGTGTGCAGCGCCGCGGCGATCGGGGTCTTCACCGACAGGGTCTCCACCAGCAGGGCGTGCGGGGGCAGTAGCCGCGCGAGCACCGGCAGGGCGGCACCGGCGACGACGTCGGGGACGGCGAGGACCACGATGTCGGCGCCGTCGAGTGCCGCGGCGAGACGGGTGTCGGGGGCGGTCAGATCGGCGCGCAGCATTCCGGGGGCGGCCGGGTCGGCGGCCGGGTCGACGACGAGCACCGGACGGCCGGCCTCGCGCAGCGCGGCGGTGAGCAGGGCACCGACGGCGCCGCATCCGCCGGCGACGACCACCCGGCCGGGCGTGGTCACGGCCCGGCCCGCCCGGGCAGCGGCGGCGGCCCGTCGACGAGATCGGCCGGGTCCGCCGAGCCGACCGCGCCGGATCCGTTCGTCGGGGTGGTGTCGCGGGTCGCGGCGAGGCAGCGGCGCATCACCACGGACTTGACGAGGGTCTCCTCGAGTTCGTCGTCCGGATCGGACAGCGCCACGATCGCCCCGCCGATCCCGAAGGTGACCTCGTGGGCGGTGGCGACGAGGGTGCGGATGACCACCGACAGGTCGGCGGCGCCGGTCGGCGACAGATATCCGATCGCTCCGGAGTACACCCCGCGCGGGCCGTCCTCGAGCTTGTCGATGATCTCCATGGTGCGCAGCTTCGGGGCGCCGGTCATCGACCCGCCGGGGAAGGCGGCGCGCACACAGTCCACGGCCGAGACGTCCGGGCGCAGGGTGCCGCGCACCGTGGACACCAACTGGTGCACCGCGGCATAGGTTTCCACCGCGAACAGCGCCGGCACGTGCACCGAGCCGGGCACGCACACCCGCGACAGGTCGTTGCGCACCAGGTCGACGATCATCAGGTTCTCGGAGCGGTCCTTCTCGCTGGCGTGCAGTCCGTCCCGCAGCGCCGCGTCCTCGCCGGGGGTGCGGCCGCGCGGGCGGGTGCCCTTGATCGGTTTCGATTCGACGGTGCCGTCGGCGTCGATCCGCAGGAACCGTTCCGGGGAGGCGCTGAGCACCGCGACCTCGGGGAAGTCGAGCAGCGCGCTGTAGGGGGTGGGGCTGATGCGGCGCAGCACCCGGTAGGTGCTCAGCGGGTCGATGCCGCCGTCGACGGTGACGGTGTTCGTCAGGCACACCTCGTAGGTCTCGCCGCTGCGGATCTCGTTCTGGCACTGGGCGATCAGATCGAGATAGCGCTGCGGGGAGTGCCGCAGCCGCAGCTGCGACCCACCGTCCGCGCCGATCAGCGGCACCGGGATCTGCTCGTCGGTCGCCGGTTCGGGCAGCGCCGACAGGATCGCGGCGGTCGCGTCGAACCAGGCGAGCGTCTCGGGATCGTCGGTGGCCTCGGTCAGGGCCAGCAGATAGCAGCAGCACCCGTCGTGGTCGACAACGACTGCGCGGTCGGCGAAGACCAGCGCGGCGTCGGCGTAGGGGGAGGTGTGCACGAGCTGCGCGCCGGCGTCGGCCTTGAGTTCGTAACCGAGATAGCCGACATAGCCGAGCGCGAACCCGAACGGCAGGTCGTCGCGGGCGGCGACGCGGCGCTCGGCGAGCCGGGCGGTGAGATGGTCGAAGACGGGGCGGCGGTGTTTTTCGACGGTGCCGTCGGCGCGGTGTTCGCGCACGATGCCCTCACCGACCCGGTAGGTCAGATAGTCGGCACGTGGTCCGGCGCCGTTGCCGAGGACGGTGAACCGCGACTGCGGGTCCAGCGCGGCGCTGCCGTCGAGCCAGAAACCGTGCGGGCCGGCGGCGAAGAGCGCCTCGTAGACGGCGGACGGGTCGGGGTGCAGCGGCAGCCGGCGGCTGGCGAGCACGTACCGCGGGGCCGGTTCGGGTGTCGGTTCAGGTTCGGCGGGGGCGGTGACGGTGATCGGGTTGCGCGGCGGGGTGGCGTCGCGGAAGTTGGCGAGCAGCTGCGCGCCGTGGGCGGTGCCGATCGATTCGGGATGGAACTGCACTCCCCACAGCGGGCGGTGCCGGTGCGCGACGGCCATGAGCAGCCCGTCCGGGGTGCGGGCGGTGGCGTCGAGGTCGTCGGGGACCGGGTCGGCGATCAGCGAGTGGTAGCGCACCGCCGCGAACGGCGACGGCAGACCGGCGAACAGGCCGGTGCCGTCGTGCAGGATCGGGCTGGTGCGGCCGTGCACCGGTTCGGGGGCGGTGATCACGGCGCTGCCGAACAGTTGGCACAGTCCCTGGTGGCCCAGGCACACCCCGAGCAGCGGTACCCCGGCGTCGGTGAGGGCGCGGGCGCTGATCCCGAAGTCCCGGGCCCGGTCGGGCCGGCCCGGTCCGGGGGAGATGACGATGTTGTCGAACGGTTCGGCGACGAGCTCGTCCCAGCTGCGATCGTTGGTGAGCACTCGCGGCGGGATGCCGTTGACGCGGGTGATCAGGTCGTAGAGGTTGTAGGTGAACGAGTCGTAGTTGTCGATCAACAGCGTGCGGATCGGTCGGGGCGCGGACACGACGGGCCTCAGTTCGTGCCGTCGCCGCGGCGACCGGAGCCGACCCGGTCTGCGGCGTCGTCGCCGGAGACGATGCGGTCCTCGACCCGGCAGGCCTCGTCGATGAGCAGGGTGTACAGCGAGCGCACGAAGTCGCCGGACAGGCCGTGCCGGTGCGCGTAGTCCTGGGCGCGGCGGTGCACGACCTCCATGCGGCCGGGTTGCATGACGTCGAGGCCGTGGCGTTGCTTGAGTTCGGCGACGCGTCCGCACACCTCGAGTCGGGCGCGGACCCCGTCGAGCAGGGCCCGGTCGATGTCGTCGAGTTCGGCGCGCAGATCGGCCAGTTCGGCGGCGGCCCGGGTCGGCGGTGCGTCCGCCGCAGTGTGGTGACGGTCGGTCACGGACACTCACCCCCTTGCAAGCGACCCGCCGGAACACCGGCGCGAAGGTCGTGGATCGAGCGTGCCGATCATGATCGATCGGCGTGCGATCATGATTGCACGCACCGTCCGGCCGATACCGACGATTGATCGATTCGTGGCGGGGCCGCAACCGAATTCGCGGAACCACCGTCCCGTCGGGAGGGCGTCGTCGGGTCCGTAACGGCGTGTGCCGCCCCGGATGATCGTCCGGGGCGGCACACGTGCGAGTTTCGGCGGCGGGGTGTCAGGCGCCGCGGCGCTTGGCCTTGAGCAGGTCCAGGCGCTCCTTGAGCAGGTCCTCGAGTTCCTCGATGGAGCGACGCTCGAGCAGCATGTCCCAGTGGGTGCGCGGCGGCTTGACCTTCTTCGGCTCCGGTGCGGCGCCCTCGACGAGGGTGCCCTCGAGACCGTTCTTGCAGATCCAGGTGCCGGGGATCTCCGCGTCGTCCGCGAACGGCACGTCGTATTCCTCGCCGTTGTCGCAGCGGTAGCGCGCGATTCGCCGCGGCGCCAGATCGTGGTCGCGGTCGGTTTCGTAGCTCACCGCCCCGAGTCGGCTGCCTCGCAGTACACGATCTGCCATGGTGGTGTCCTTCCTTGTGTGCTCCGCCCGGGTGACGATGCCGTGCGGCATCGACGCCGAGCTCGACGTCCACTGTGCTCAACGTCGGCGGAGCCGATTCCGTTCCCGCGGCCCACCGAGGAGCCGAAGGGCAAGTCTACCGACCCGCCGCACCGCCACGTGCACGGTGCCCGCACCGGCCGCGCCTCCGGTGTTCCCGCCGCCCCGCCGGGGGTGCGGGCGGGCAGTACAGTGACGCTCGTGACCGGACGTGACACGCGAGCGAGCACGTGCCTGTGGTGCGGGCGCCCGGTACCGGAGATCGGCACCGGCCGGCGACGCCGGTACTGCCGCCAGTCGTGCCGGCAGCGCGCCTACGAGCAGCGCAGCAGCGCCCGCCGCGCCGGCCTGCCCGAGGATTCCGTGGTGCTCACCGCCGCCGAGGTCGAGGCGCTCGCCGACCGCGCCTTCCGGGTGCGCTGCGCCGCCGAGGACGTCGCCACCGCGGTCGCCGAGGGCGCCGCGGCCGACGAGCTGACCGCCCTGTGTACGGAGCTGCTCGAGCTGGCCCGCGACGCCGAACGACTGCGCTGATTACCCCCGATCGGGCCGACGGCACCCGGTCGGGAGCACAGGCTCAGGCGAAGAAACCACCCATGGTGTAGACGACCTGGCAGAACGCGCCGTTGGCGTACTGCAGCGAGCCGAACAGCGCGCCGAGCACCGCGCCGGGACCACTGTCGATCACCGCGGACTGCAGCCCGCCGCCGTTGTTGTCGAGGGTGGCGACCCCGGCCCGGATGTTCTCCATGTTGATCCACACGAACTTCAGATCCGAGGCGGTCACCGGCGCGCCGGCGGTGGGTTCGACGAACACCTCGATCGAACCGAACGGCACCTGGCCGTGCGGGCCGGGATGCACCCAGGCGGTGGTCATCGCGAACGGCACGACACCGCCGCCGCAGCCCGGACCGACGGTGGGTGCGGGCGCCGAGAACGGCTGCGGGATGTTCTTCGGTGGCGGCGCGAACGGATTCGCCGAGCCGGACTCGGCGACGAGCCGCTCGAGCGCGGCGAGGGTCTCGGGGGAGTCGGCGACTTCCGCGCGCAACTGGTCGAGCGGCACCCCCGGCGGAGCGGTGTCGGCGGCGGCCTGGGCGGGGACCGCGAGCAGGGCGGCGGCGAGCAGAGCGGTGACGAGCGGGGCGGATCGGCGACGCAACATCTCGGGCTCCTTCGAATCGGGTCGAGCAGGCGGGACGAGACGATCCGGTCGCGATCCGGTCACGCACCGGTCGCGGCACGGAGGCACGAAGGTGACGGCCGCTTCGAGAATAAGGACACCTATCCGGTTTCGGAGCGTTTCCGGCGAGCCCGATCCTGCTTCGACGCCGACCTCATTCGTCACTCCGGTCACGAACAGGGCATTCCTCCCGGCCGTCGGGAAAACGTTATCGAAACGCGACTGATCCCCTGCGGGGGAACGATTTCCGAGGTCACCCGCGGTGCCGCACCGGTCCTGCCGCGGCACGGGCACGACCTCCGGAGCGCATCGGCCGGTGGTGGTGCGGTCGTCGCCGCAATCCGGTCGTACCGGTCGCACAGGTGGTCTAGCTTGTTGTGTGGTCCCGGTCACACGGGATCACACGATCGAACGGGGGTCCGATCGCGGCGCCGCACGCCCAGCGGCACCGGGGTCGGCCCCTGCACGCGATGTCGGGGGACACACGCCGATCACGGCCAACAACATCGCTTTCGGAGGGGACATGTCGCTGCGACACCGTCGTCCGCAGATACCGGCCGGCGCTTTCCCGTTGTCGTCCGCGCAACGGGCCATCTGGTTCGCGCAGCAGCTCGCACCCGAGGTACCCGTGTGCATCGCGCAGTATGTGGATCTGCGCGGCACCCCGGACCTGGATCTGCTGCGTCGCTGCGGATATCGCGCCGGCGCCGAGTTCCAGTCCGCCTATCTGCGGGTCGTCGACGTCGACGGCGAACCCGTCCAGTACGTCGACCCCACCGTCGAGGACCGCAACGAGATCCGGCTGCTCGACTTCCGCGGCGCACCCGATCCGATGGCGGCGGCGCACGAGTGGATGACCGCCGACTACGCCACCCCGGTGGATCTGGCGCACGACCTGCTGGTGAACATGACGATCCTGCAGGTCGCCGACGACCGGTTCCTCTGGTACGCCCGCATCCACCACGTCGCCCTCGACGGATTCGCGGCGATGACCATGGTCAACCGCATCGCCGCGCTGTACACCGCGGCGATCGAAGGCCGCGAGGCGGAGCCGTCCAAGGCCGCCGACCTGCGCGCCCTGTACGACTGGGACCGCGACTACCGCACCTCCGAGCGCTACCGCACCGACCGCGACTACTGGATCGAGCGGGTCGCCGGACTCGAGGACGGCTCGACCCTCGCGCAACGCGACGCCCCCACCGCGGCGGTGTCGCTGCTGTCGAGCCACACCCTCCCCGACGAGCTCGTCGACGCGCTGACCGCAGTGGACGACGAGCCGGGACTGTCGTCGACGGCGGCGGTGATCGCGGCATTCGCGTGCTATCTGGCGCGGATGACCGGCCGCGACGACGTGATGATCAACCTGCCGGTCTTCGCCCGCACCACCGCGATGGCCCGCCGCTCCGGCGGCATGCTCGTCAACACCGCGCCGCTGCACATCTTCCTCGAACCGGGCGACACCCGCACCGATCTGGTGCGGCGGGTGCAGCTCGAACTCACCGGGGCGCTGCGGCACCAGCGGTTCAGCCTCGAGGACATCCGCCGCGAGACCGGCGCGGCCGGCGATCCGTATCGCTATGCCGGGCCGATGGTCAACGTCATGCTGTTCCGGCAGGAGATCGTGCTCGGCGCCATCCGCGGCGAATTCCACATCATGACCTCCGGTCCCGTCGAGGACCTGTTGGTCAACATCTATCAGAGCGGCGACCCGGCCCGGACCTTCCTCGACTTCCGCGGCAACCCCCACCGCTACGACGAGGACGAACTGCGCACCCACCACGACCGGTTCGTCGAACTGCTCGACGACTTCCTGCGCAGCGCCCCCGACCGCGCGGTCGCCGCGATCCATCCGGCCAGCGTGACCCTCGGCGAGCAGCGCCGCCGCGCCGCGGCCGCCGCCGGTTTCTGGCGCGAACGCCTCGCCGACGCCCCCGAACGACTCGAACTGCCCCGCCCGGTCACCGAACCCACCGACGACACGCCCATCGACGCCCAGGACCGCCTGGCGGTCACCGCCGCGGCGCTCGCCGCGCGCTTCGCCACCACCGAGGGGGGCGCCCCGGACACCACCGTCGCCGCGGTGCTGCACGCCGCCACGGCGGCGCTCACCGCCCGGCTGACCGGCCACGACGACGTCCTCGTCGGGGTGGCCCGCGACGGGCGGGTGCTGCCGCTGCGCGTCGTCGTGGACCCGGCCGAACCCTTCGCCGAGTTGGTGCGGCGCGTGCGCACCCTCGACGCGGACCTGTCCGCCCACACCGATGTCGACCCGGCCGTGCTCGCCGACCTCGGGCCCGCATGCCCGGTGGTGCTCGCCCTCGACGACCCGACCCCCGCCCCTGCGGAGGCGGTGCTGCGCGTGGCGATCGACACGACCGGCACCACCTTGCAGATCCGCACCGGCTACCGGCCCGAGCAGGTGGACGCGCACACCGCCACCACCACCGGCCGGCGACTCGGCCGCGCCCTGACCGCGGCGCTCACCGACCCGCACCTGCCCACGGGGGATCTGCCGTTCGTCGGCGGCGACGAGGTCACCGGGCTGGTCCCGGCGCACGGCGACCCGGCGCGCTCCGCGCAGACCCTGCCGGAGATCCTGTGCGCGGTCGCCGCGGTCGTGCCGGACACCGAGGCGGTGGTATGCGAGGACCGGCGCATGACCTACGGCGAACTCGACACCTGGTCCAACCGGCTCGCCCGCGTCCTCATCGACGCCGGGGCCGGACCGGAGACCTTCGTCGCCGTCGGCATCGCCCGCTCCCTCGAATCGGTGGCGGTGATCTGGGCGGTCGCCAAGTCCGGGGCCGCCTTCGTGCCCGTCGACCCGAAATATCCGGCCGAACGCATCGAGTACATGCTCACCGACTCCGGGGCGATCCTGGGCCTGACCACCGCCGCGCACCGCGACGAGCTGCCCGGCACGGTGCCCTGGCTCGTCCTCGACGATCCGGATCTCGACGCACGGATCGCGCAGGCCGGTGATGAGCCGGTCACCGACGACGACCGGCCGGGCACGCTGCTGTTCGACCATCCCGCCTACCTGATCTACACCTCCGGCTCCACCGGCCGCCCCAAGGGCGTGGTGGTGCCGCACCGCGGCCTGGCGAACCTGTCGGCGACCCTGCACACCCGCCTGGCCCCGCCCCCGGCGGCGCGGGTCTCGCATTTCTCCTCGCCGAGCTTCGACGCGTCGATCTTCGAGTACATGACCGCCTTCGGCATCGGCGCGACCCTGGTGGTGGTGCCCGCCCACATCTACGGCGGCGACGAACTGTCCGCGCTGCTGCGCCGCGAACGGGTCACCCACCTGTTCTCCACCCCGGCCGCGCTGGCGTCGGTGGACCCGACCGGCGTCGAGTGCGAGGCGGTCACCGTCGCGGGTGAGGCGTGCCCGCCGGAACTGGTGGCGCGCTGGGCACCGGGGCGGCGGATGTACAACGCGTACGGTCCCACCGAGACCACCATCGTCTGCAACATCACCGACATGCTGGTGCCGGGGGAGACCGTCACCATCGGCCATCCGGTGTGCGGCATCGACGAGCTGATCCTCGACGGTCGGCTGCACCCGGTGCCGGCCGGGGTCGCCGGGGAGCTGTACATCGCCGGCCCCGGCGTCACCCGCGGCTATCACGACCGGCCCGGCCTGACCGCGACCCGCTTCGTCGCCGACCCCTTCGGCCCGCCCGGCTCGCGCATGTACCGCACCGGCGATGTCACCCGCTGGCGTATCCGCGACCCGCGCCATCCCGCCCGTTCGGTGACCGTCGAATATCTCGGCCGCTCCGACTTCCAGGTCAAGATCCGCGGCTTCCGCATCGAACTCGGCGAGATCGACGCCGCGCTGAGCGACCGCCCGGACGTCGCCTTCGCCGTCACCCTCGGCCGCGCCGCACCCTCCGGGGAGCAGATGCTCGTCTCCTATGTGCTGCCCGACGCCGGCTGCACCCTCGACCCGGAGCAGCTGGCCGCGGCGCTGGCGGCGCGGCTGCCCTCCCACATGGTGCCCGCCGCGATCATGGTGCTCGACGAGATCCCGCTGACCGCCGTCGGCAAACTCGACCGCAAGGCACTACCCGAACCGGTCTTCACCGGCGCCGGCGGGGCGGCGACGATGTCGCCCACCGAGACCGCGCTGGCCGCGATCTTCGCCGACCAGCTCGGTGTCGCCGAGGTCGGCGCCGACGACAGCTTCTTCGAGCTCGGCGGCAACTCGCTGGTCGCCACCCGGGTGATCTCGCGCATCAACGACGCCTTCGGCACCGATCTGGGGGTGCGGTCGCTGTTCGAGGCCCCCACCGTGCGGGCGCTCGCGGCGAACCTGCCCGCCGGTGACGACGTCGACCGGCCCGCCCCGGCGCCGGTGCTGCCGCGCCCGGACCGCATCCCGGTCTCCGCCGCCCAGCAACGCCTGTGGTTCGTCGACCAGCTCGACCCGTCCTCGGCCGCCTACAACATCCCGGTCGCGCTGCGACTGCGCGGCGCCCTCGACCAGGCGGCGCTGGTCGCCGCGACCCGCGATGTGCTCGACCGGCACGAGGCACTGCGCACCGTCTACCCGGCCACCCCGGCCGGGCCGATCCAGCAGGTGCTGCCCGTCGACGCGCTCGCCGTGGACCTGACCCCCACGGCCACCGACGATCTCGACGCGGACGTCGCGGCGGTGGTCGCGGCCGGTTTCGATGTCACCGTCGACCCGCCGCTGCGGATGCGACTGTTCCGTGTCGCCGACGACGAGCACGTGCTCGCCGTGGTGGTGCACCACATCGCCGCCGACGGGGCATCGCTGGCGCCGCTGTCGCGGGATCTGGTCACCGCCTACGCCACCCGCGCCGCCGGCACCGCCCCGGACTGGGCGCCGCTGCCGCTGCAGTACGCCGACTACACCCTGTGGTTCGCGGATCTGCTCGGCGACGTCGACGACCCGGCCTCCCGCGCCGCCCGGCAACTCGAGTACTGGCACGAGATCCTCACCGCCGCCCCCGATCTGCTGGCGTTGCCCACCGACCGGCCGCGCCCGCCGCAGCAGTCCTTCCGCGGCGCGAGCGTCGACGTCGAGATCGCCCCGGAGCTGTACGGGCGGATCCGGCAGCTCGCCCACGCCCACACCGCCACCGAGTTCATGGTCGTGCACGCCGCCCTGGCGGTGCTGCTGGCCCGGCTGTCCGGCGGCGACGACATCGTCGTCGGCACCCCCGTCGCCGGGCGCAGCCACCGCCACCTCGACGACCTGGTCGGCATGTTCGTCAACACCGTCGCGCTGCGCACCGCGGTGCCCGCCGAACTGTCCTTCGCCGAGTTCCTCACCGCGGTGCGCGACACCGACCTGGCGGCCTTCGCACACACCGACCTGCCGTTCGACCGGCTCGTCGACGCCGTGGTGCCGGCCCGCTCGGCGGCCTATTCGCCGCTGTTCCAGGTGATGCTCGCCTTCGCCGACACCACCGGCGCGCACCTGACGCTGCCCGGCCTGGACGTCGACATCGCCGAGATCGACACGCACACCACCAAGTTCGATCTGCACCTGCAGCTCGGTGCGGTCGCCGACGGCGACGGCCGCACCCACGCGCTGCGCGGCGCGTTGTCCTACGCCACCGACCTGTTCGACCCCGCCACCGCCGCCGCGATCGGGCAGCGCCTCGTGCGGCTGCTCGAGACGGTCACCGCCGATCCGGCGGTGCCGGTCGGCGACGTCGATCTGCTCACCGCCGACGAACGCCGCACCGTGCTCGACACGTGGAACGCCACCGCCGCCGACGCCGGTCCCGCCACCACCCTCGGGGCACTGTTCGCCGCGCAGGTCGCCGCGACCCCGCACGCCCCGGCCGTCACCGTCGACGGCCGCACCCTCGGCTACGCCGAATTCGACGCGGTCACCAACCGGCTCGCGCGGCGGCTGCTGCGCGCCGGCGCCGGACCGGACCGGGTGATCGCCCTCGCCGCACCACGGTCGCTGGATCTGCTCGTCGGCATGTACGCGATCGTCAAGAGCGGCGCCGCCTATCTGCCGCTCGACCCGGACCATCCCGCCGAGCGGCTGCGCTACGTCCTCGACACCGCCGCCCCGATCGCGGTGCTCACCACCAGTGACGTCGCCGACGCCCTGCCGGACACCGGCGCCGAGGTGCTGCGCATCGACCGGCTCGACCTCGACGACGAATCTCCGGCTGCCCTCACGGCGGCGGAGCGGCCGGAGCCGACCGGCGCGCATCTCGCCTACGTGATCTTCACCTCCGGCTCCACCGGCCGCCCCAAGGGCGTGGCGGTGCCGCACGCGGCGATCGTCAACCGGTTGCGCTGGATGCAGCACACCTATCCGCTGACCGCCGAGGACACGGTGGTGCAGAAGACCCCCGCCACCTTCGACGTGTCGGTGTGGGAATTCTTCTGGCCGCTGCAGGTCGGGGCGCGCCTCGCCGTCGCCGCCCCCGGCGGGCACCGCGATCCCGGTTATCTGCTGCGGCTGTTCGCCGAGGAGCAGGTCACCGTGGCGCATTTCGTGCCGTCGATGCTCGCGGTGTTCGTCGACGCCCTGCATGGCCGGGACCGGGATCCGCTCGCGTTGCGGCACGTGTTCGCGTCGGGGGAGGCGCTGCCCGCCGAGACCGCCGCCGCGCTGCGGGAGGCGCTGCCGCACACCGCCCTGCACAATCTGTACGGGCCCACCGAGGCCGCGGTGGACGTCACCGCCTGGACCACCACCGGCACCGACCACGGGTCGGTGCCGATCGGGCTGCCGGTGTGGAACACCCGCACCTACGTGCTCGACGCGCGGCTGCATCCGGTGCCCGCCGGCGCCGCCGGCGAGCTGTATCTGGCCGGCATCCAGCTCGCCCGCGGCTATCTCGACCGCCCGGGCCTGAGCGCCGACCGGTTCGTCGCCGACCCGTTCGGGGCGCCGGGGGAGCGGATGTACCGCACCGGGGATCTGGCCACCCGCCGCGCCGACGGTGCCCTGATGTACCTGGGGCGCACCGACTTCCAGGTCAAGATCCGTGGTCTGCGCATCGAGCTCGGCGAGATCGAGCAGGTGCTGCGCGCCCGCGACGAGATCGGGCAGGCGGTGGTGCTCGTCCACCACGGCGCCGACGACCGGCTCACCGGCTATCTCGTGCCCACCCCGGGGCGCAGCATCGACACCGCCGCGGTCACCGCCGATCTGGCCGCGCAGCTGCCGGACTACATGGTGCCCGCCGCCCTCGTCGTCCTCGACGCGCTGCCGGTCGGCCCCAACGGCAAACTCGACCGCACTGCGCTGCCCGCCCCGCCGGCCCCGACCGCCGCCGGTGGCTATCGGGCGCCGCGCACCCCCACCGAACAGCTCGTCGCCACCGTCTTCGCCGACCTGCTCGGCGTCGGCCGGGTCGGCGCCGACGATCACTTCCTCGACCTCGGGGGCACCTCCCTGCTCGCGATGCGCGCCGCCGCCCGGCTCGCCGCGGACACCGGCGGTGAGCTCGGCATCCGGGAGATCTTCGACCATCCGGTCGTCGCCGATCTCGCCGCGCACCTCGACCAGCCCGACCGCACCGGCGCCGGGCGCGGCGCCCCGGTGTGCGGGCCGCGCCCCGACCCGGTCCCGCTGTCCCCGGCGCAGCAGCGGATGTGGTTCATCAACCAGTTCGACACCACCTCCCCGGCCTACAACATCGCCGTCGCCCTGCGCCTGACCGGCCGGCTCGATCAGGCGGCGCTGCAGCACGCCATCGGCGACGTCGTCGCCCGGCACGAATCGCTGCGCACCCGCTATCCGCTCACCGATGACGGGCCCGTGCAGGTGGTGGTGCCCGCCGGCGCCGCCGTGCCGGATCTGGCGGTGCTCACCGTCGACGACGGCACCGACCTCGACAGCGAGCTCACCCCGATCCTCGCGGCCGGATTCGATGTGGCCACCGAGATCCCCATCCGCATCCGGGTGCTCGCCCTGGCCGAGGACGAGCACGTGCTCGTGCTCGTCGCCCACCACATCGCCGCCGACGGTTTCTCCATGGGGCCGCTGGCCCGCGACGTCATCGCCGCCTACAGCGCCCGCCACGCCGGGCAGGGCCCGCAGTGGACGCCGCTGCCGGTGCAGTACGTCGACTACACCCTGTGGCAGCACCGGGTGCTCGGCGACGACACCGACCCGACCTCGCTGGCTGCCGAACAGCTCCGGTTCTGGCGCGCAGCGCTCGCCGGCGCCCCGGAACTGCTCGAACTGCCGCTGGACCGGCCCCGCCCGGTGCAGCCGTCGCGGCGCGGCGCCTGCATCCCGTTCACCCTCGACGCCGCCGCGCACCGCCGGCTGCTCGACATCGCCCGCGCCCACGACGCGTCGGTGTTCATGCTGGTGCATGCCGCACTGACGGTGCTGCTGGCCCGCCTGTCGGGCAGCGACGACATCGTCGTCGGCACCCCCGTCGCCGGTCGCGGTCACCGCGCCCTCGACGACCTGGTCGGCATGTTCGTCAACACCGTGGTGCTGCGCGCCCGGGTCGACGACGACGAGCCGTTCACCGCGCTGCTCGACCGCATCCGCACCGGCGACCTGACCGCCTTCGGGCACACCGAGGTGCCGTTCGAGCGGCTCGTGGAGGTCCTCGACCCGCCCCGCTCGACCGCCTACACCCCGCTGTTCCAGGTGCTGCTCGAATTCCAGGACACCGAACGCCCCGAGATCGAACTACCCGATCTGTCGGTGCGGGTCCTCGATCTCGATCCGATGCTGGCGCTGTTCGACCTGCAGTTGTCGATCGCCGAGACCACCGACGCGGACGGCCCCGCCGGTATCCGCGCGTCGTTCACCTACGCCACCGACCTGTTCGATCCCGCCACCGTCGCCTCGTTCGCCGACCGGTTCGTGCGCATCGTCGAGGCGGTCACCGCCGTCCCCGACATCGCGGTCGGCAGCATCGACATCGTCACCGACCGGGAACTGGCCGATCTGACCCCGGCGCGGGGCCTGCCGCCGGTCTCCCCGCAACTGTGGCCGGAACTGCTCACCTCGATCGCCGCGATCCTGCCCGACGCGGTCGCCCTGCGCTTCGCCGACCGGCAGGTCACCTACGCCGAACTCGACGCCTGGTCCACCCGCGTGGCGCGGCTGCTCGTCGACGAGCACCGGATCGGCCCGGAAACCGTGGTCGCGCTGGCGTCGACCCGCTCGGTCGAATCGGTCGCGGTGGTGTGGGCGGTCACCAAGACCGGCGCGGCGTTCGTGCCCGTCGACCCCGCCTACCCGCCGGAGCGGGTGAGTTACATGCTCACCGACAGCGCCGCCGTCCTCGGCATCACCACCGCGGCGCACCGCGACGCGCTGCCCGTGCAGGTGCCGTGGCTGGTGCTCGACGACGACGCCGTCGCCGCCCGGATCGCCGCGACGAGCGACGCGCCGATCACCGACGCCGACCGCACCGCCGCGCTGCACTTCGATCACCCGGCCTACCTGATCTACACCTCCGGTTCCACCGGCCGCCCCAAGGGCGTGGTGGTCACCCACCGCGGCATGACCAACCTCAACGCCGAGGTGCGCAGCCACTTCACCATCACCCACCGGGCCCGCGTCTCGCACCTGGCGTCGCCGAGCTTCGACGCGTCGATCTTCGAGTTCACCAAGGCGTTCTGCGCCGGCGCCACCCTGGTGATCGTGCCGCCGGACGTCTACGGCGGCGACGAACTCGCCCGGCTGCTGCGCGAGGAGAAGGTCACCCACGCCTTCATCACCCCCACCGCGCTGGCGTCCCTCGACCCCACCGGACTCGACGACCTCGAGGTGCTCGTCGTCGCCGGTGAGGCCTGCCCACCGGAACTGGTGGCGCGCTGGGCGCCGGGACGGCGCATGTTCAACGGCTACGGTCCGTCCGAGGCCACCATCGAGACCAGCGTCAGCCCGCAGCTGCGGCCCGGGCACACCGTCACCATCGGCGGCCCCGCCGTCGGTTTCCACCAGACCGTCCTCGACGACCGGCTGCGGCCCGTCCCCGTCGGGGTGGCCGGCGAGCTGTACATCGCCGGGCCGGGCGTGGCCCGCGGCTACCATCGCCGCCCCGACCTGACCGCCGTCCGGTTCGTCGCCGACCCCTACGGCGCCCCCGGCGAACGCATGTACCGCACCGGTGATGTGGTGCGGTGGCGGCACGACGGCACCGTCGAATATCTCGGCCGCTCCGACTTCCAGGTCAAGGTGCGCGGCTTCCGCATCGAACTCGGCGAGATCGACGCCGCCCTCACCGCCCACGACGCGATCGCCTTCGCCCACACCATCGGGCACACCGCACCCAGCGGCGACACCGTGCTCGTGTCCTACGTGCTGCCCGATACCACCGACACCACCGCCGGGGAGATCGATCCGCGGGCGCTGCGCGCCTGGGCCGCGGCGCGGCTGCCCGGCCACATGGTGCCCGCCGCGGTGGTGGTGCTCGACGAGCTGCCGCTGACCCCGGTCGGCAAACTCGACCGCCGTGCCCTGCCGGTGCCGGACCTGACCCGGCTCGGCGGCGACTACCGCGCCCCGAGCACCGATCTCGAGGCCACCGTCGCCGAGATCGTCGCCGAGGTCCTCGGGCACCCGCAGGTCTCCGTCGACGACAACTTCTTCGATCTCGGCGGCAACTCCCTGATCGCCACCCGCGTCGTCGCCCGCCTCAACGCCGCGCTCGGCACCGACGCCGGGGTCCGCGCCCTGTTCGAGGCCCCCACGGTGCGGGCGCTCGCCGCACGGATCCTCGACGATCACGGCGGGCACGGGCGGGTGCCGCTGGTCGCCGCCGAGCGGCCCGAACGGTTACCGCTGTCGCCGGCGCAGCAACGCATGTGGTTCGTCAACCAGTTCGACACCACCTCCGCCGCCTACAACATTCCCCTGGCGATCCGCCTGTCCGGCCGCCTCGACGTCGCGGCGCTCACCGCGGCGGTGCGCGACGTGCTCGACCGGCACGAGAGCCTGCGCACCTGGTATCCCGGCGACGACCAGGGTCCCCGCCAGGTCGTCGTCGACACCGACCGGGTGCTCGGCGCGCTGACCGCCCGGCCGGTCACCGCCGAGGAACTGCCCACCGAACTCGGCGAGTTCATCGGTGCCGGTTTCGACGTGGCCGCGGCCGTGCCGGTGCGGCTGCGGCTGTGGCGCCTGGACGAGCACGCCCATGTCCTGGCGGTGGTGGTGCATCACATCGCCGCGGACGGCTCGTCGATGGCGCCGCTGGCCCGCGACCTGATGCTCGCCTACACCGCCCGCACCGGCGGGACGGACCCGGACCGGGCACCGCTGCCGGTGCAGTACGCCGACTACGCCCTGTGGCAGCGCCGGCTGCTCGGCGACCCGGACGACCCGACCTCCCTCGCCGCCGCGCAGCTGCGCTTCTGGCGCGACACCCTCGCCGACGCCCCCGAACTGCTGCCGTTGCCCACCGACCGGCCGCGCCCCACCCAGCGCAGCTTCCACGGCGCCCTGCACCGCTTCACCGTGCCCGCCGACGTGCAGCGGCGCCTCGAGGCGCTGGCCGCCGAGCACGACACCACCGTGTTCATGGCCGTGCACGCGGCGTTCGCGGCGCTGCTGGCCCGCCTGACCGGCACATCCGACATCGTCATCGGCTCCCCGGTCGCCGGTCGCGGGCACCGCGCCCTCGACGACCTGGTCGGCATGTTCGTCAACACCGTGGTGCTGCGCACCCCCGTCGACGGGGCCCTGTCGTTCACCGACCACCTGCACCGCACCCGCGAGATCGACCTCGCCGCCTTCGGGCACACCGAGCTGCCCTTCGAGACCCTCGTCGACGTGCTGGCCCCGGCCCGCGAGACCGACCGGTCCCCGCTGTTCCAGGTGGTCCTCGAATACGGCAACACCGAGCAGGCCCATCTGGTGCTGCCCGAACTCGAGGTCGACGCCCTCGACCCGGAACTGCCCGTCGCCAAGTTCGACCTGCAACTGACCCTGCAGGACACCGACCCGGCCGGGGTGGGGGAGACCGGCGGGATGCCGGCGGCGTTCACCTATGCCACCGATCTGTTCGATCCCGACACCGTCGCCTCGTTCGCGCAGCGGCTGGTGCGGTTGCTCGACGCGGTCACCGCCGACCCGCACCGCCCCATCGGCGACGTCGATCTGCTCACCGAGGACGAACGTCCCACCGCCCCCGCTCCGTTGCGCCCGGCCGCAGAGACCCTGCTCGATCTGTACGCCCGCGGCGCCGGACTCGACCCGGCCGCGATCGCGGTCACCGCCCCCGACGGGTCGCTGCGCTACGACGCACTCACCGACCGGGTGCAGCGCCTGGCGCGGCTGCTCGTCGAGCACGACGCCGGACCGGACCGGCTCGTCGCGGTCGCGTTGCCGCGCGGCACCGACCTGATCGTCGCGCTGCTCGCCGTGCTGCACAGCGGCGCCGCCTATCTGCCCATCGACGTGGCGTTCCCGCCGGACCGGCTCGCGTACATGTTCGACGACGCGGCCCCGGTGTGCCTGCTCACCACCGCCGAACACGCCACCGCCCTGCCCCCGCACACCCCACCGGTCGTGGACCTGCACGACCCGGCGGTGCGCACCCGACTTTCCGAGATGCCCGGTGGCGGTGACGGATTGCCGCGCGTGCACCCGGATGCGGCGGCGTACGTCATCTACACCTCCGGGTCCACCGGCCGCCCCAAGGGCGTGATGGTGCCGCACCGCACCGTCGTCACCCTGCTCACCGACACCACCGAGATGTTCGGTGTCGACGCCTCCGATGTGTGGACGTTGTTCCACTCCTACGCCTTCGACTTCTCGGTGTGGGAACTGTGGGGCGCGCTCGCCCACGGTGGCCGGCTCGTCGTCGTCGACTACCACACCGCCCGCAACCCGCAGGAGTTCCTGGCGTTGCTGCGCCGCGAACGCGTCACCGTGCTCAACCAGACCCCGACGGCGTTCTACCAGCTCATCGACGCCGACCGCGCCGCCGGCACCGACCTGCCGGCGCTGCGCCGGGTGATCTTCGGCGGGGAAGCCCTCGACTTCGGGCAGCTCGACCGCTGGTACCGGCGCCACGACGACACCGCCCCGACGCTGGTGAACATGTACGGCATCACCGAGACCACCGTGCACGTCACCGCCCGCACCATCACCCGCGACCTCGCCGCCACCGCCGCGGCGAGCCTGATCGGCCAACCACTTCCGTCGCTGCGCCTGCACATCCTCGACAACCGGCTGCATCCGGTGCCCACCGGGGTGATCGGCGAACTGTACGTCTCCGGCGCCCAACTCTCCCGCGGCTATCTGCACCGCCCGGATCTGACCGCCACCCGGTTCGTCGCCGACCCGCACGGCGCCCCCGGCGACCGGCTCTACCGCACCGGGGACCTGGCGCGCCGCACCCGCGACGGCGAGATCGAATATCTCGGCCGCGCCGACTTCCAGGTGCAGCTGCGCGGATTCCGCATCGAACTCGGCGAGATCGAAGCGGCGCTGCTGCGCGCCCCCGGTGTCGGCCGCGCCGTGGTCGTCGTCCACACCGACGACGCCGCCGGCACCGGGCGTCTCGTCGGCTACGTGGTGCCCGAGACCGGCCACGATCTCGACGTCGACGTGGTGCTCGACCACGCCGCCGGGGAACTCGCCGCGTACATGCTGCCGTCCACCCTGGTGGTGCTCGACACGCTGCCGGTCACCGCGACCGGCAAACTCGACCGACGCGCGCTGCCCACCCCCGACTTCGCCGCCCGCACCACCGTCTCCCGCGCCCCGGCGCGCGGCCCCGAAACGGTGCTGGTGGAACTGTTCGCCCAGGTACTCGGCCTGCCGACGGTGGGGGTGGACGATTCGTTCTTCGCCCTCGGCGGCGATTCGATCATGTCCATCCAGCTGGTCTCCCGCGCCAAGGCCGCCGGCCTGGACCTGACCCCCCGCGAGGTGTTCGAACACAAGACCCCCGCCGCGCTCGCCGCCGTCGTCGGCACCACCACCCCCGCCGAGACCCTCGCCGAGCTGCCCGGCGGCGGGGTCGGGGACATGCCGCTACCGCCGATCGCGCACTGGATGCTCGACCGCGGCGGCAGCATCGGCCGCTACTCGCAGGCGGTGCTGCTGCGCCTGCCCACCGGACTGGACGCGACCACGCTGCGGGCGATCGTCACCGCCGTCCTCGACCGGCACGACATGCTGCGCGTGCAACTGCGTCCGGCGCCGGACGCCCCCGGCGGACACGTGCTGCACGTACCCGCCCCGGGCAGCGTCGACATCGACACCGTCGTCCACCGGGTGCCGGTCACCAGCGCCGCCGACAGCGACGACTTCTTCGCCCTGGCCGCCACCGAACTCGACGCCGCCGCCGACCGCCTCGACCCGCACCACGGGGCGGTGGTGCAACTGGTGTGGTTCGACGCCACCAGCGGCGCCGGCCGGTTGCTCATCGTCATCCACCATCTCGCCGTCGACGGAGTGTCCTGGCGCATCCTCGTCCCCGACCTGGCCGCCGCGTGGGCGTCCGCTACGACCGGCAGTGCTGCCCTCGCCGGCACCGCCGGCACCGGTGCGCTGCTGCCCCCGCACACCGGCACCAGCGTGCGCCGCTGGGCCCACGCCCTGCGCGACGCCGCCCCCGAGCGCCGTACCGAACTCGACTTCTGGCGCGGAGTGCTCGACGGACCGAACCCGCCGCTCGGGCACCGGACGTTCGATCCGGCGCGCGACACCAACGCCACCGTCACCACCGTCGCCACCGAACTGCCCATCTCGGTCACCGAGGCGCTGCTCACCGCCGTGCCCACCGCCTTCCACGGCGCCGTCGACCACGGGCTGCTCACCGCGCTCGCCCTGGCGGTGGCGGCGTGGCGCCGCGACCGCGGCCACGACCCGACCTCGCTGCTGCTCAACCTCGAAGGGCACGGCCGCGACAGCACCGCCGCCGCCGGCGCCGACCTGTCCGGCACCGTCGGCTGGTTCACCACCATCCACCCGCTGCGCCTGGACCTGACCGGCATCGACCTCGACGACGCGCTCGCCGCCGGCCCGGCCGCCGGTCGCGCCGTCAAGACCGTCAAGGAACACCTCGCTGCCGTCCCCGACCACGGCACCGGCTTCGGGCTGCTGCGCTATCTCGACCCCAACACCGCCGCCGACCTGGCGCACGCGCCGGCCCCGCAGGTCAGCTTCAACTATCTCGGCCGCCCCACCGCCGGGGTCACCGACACCGACACCCCCTGGCTGCCCATCGACGGCTTCCCGCGCGGTGGGGCGCAGAGCCCGGACATGCCCGCCGCCGCGGTGCTCGACATCAACGCCGTCACCGCCGACACCCCCACCGGTCCGGTGCTCAAGGTGCACTGGTCGTATCCGGCCGGGCTGCTCGACGACGCCGACGTCACCGCCCTCGCGCACCACTTCGCCACCGCCGCCACCGCGCTGACCCGGCACACCCGCAGCCCGCACGCCGGGGGCCTGACCCCCTCGGATCTGCCGCTGGTGCGACTGCACCAGGACGTCATCGAACGCCTCGAGCAGCGCTACGGGCGCCTGGACACCGTGTGGCCGACCGCGCCGCTGCAGACCGGTCTGCTCTTCCACGCCCTGCTCGCCGGGGACCGCCCCGACGCCTACATCGTGCAGCTCGTGCTCGACCTGCGCGGCGAGGTCGACGCGAGCCGGATGCGCCGCTCCCTGCAGCTGCTGCTCGACCGGCATCCGGCGCTGCGCGCGGCGTTCCCCGCCGCCGGGGACGGGCACGTGCAGGTCATCCCCACCCACGTGGAGGTGCCGTTCACCGTCGCCGACACCAGTGACGACCCCGACCCCGACGACGCCGCCGCGCAGCTGCTCGCCCTCGATCGGCGCACCCGCTTCGACACCGAGACCGCGCCGCTGCTGCGCGCGACCGTCGTGCACACCGGCCCGGGCCGGCACCTGCTGGCATTGACGAATCATCATCTGCTGCTCGACGGCTGGTCCACCCCGGTGCTGATCCGGGAACTGCTGATGCTCTACGCCACCGACGCGGACCAGCGGGCACTGCCGCCGGCACCGCACTACGGCAGCTACCTCACCTGGCTCGCCGACCGTGACCCGCAGGCCTCCCTCGACGCCTACCGCCGCGCCCTCGCGGGGGTGGACGAGCCGACCCTGCTCGCCCCGCAGCACCGGCCCGGCACCACCGCCGGGATCTCCGAGGACCTCGACCTGGACCTGGACACCGGCCTGTCGGTGCGGCTGCACGACACCGCCACCGCCCGCGGCGTCACCGTCAACACCCTGGTGCAGACCGCCTGGGGTGTGGTGCTCGGCGCGCTCACCGGCCGCACCGACGTGGTGTTCGGCGCGACCGTCTCCGGGCGGCCGCCGCAGATCCCCGGCATCGAGGCGATGGTCGGGTTGTTCATCAACACCGTCCCGGTGCGCATCACCGTGCGGCCCGGCGACACCGTCGGCGGGCTCGTCGACCGGGTGCAGGCCGAACAGGTCGCGCTGCTCGATCACCACCATCTCGACCTGGGCACCCTCGACCGGCATCTCGGGGCCGCGGTGCGGTTCGACACCCTCACCGTCTTCGAGTCGTATCCGGTCGAACGCGCCGGCCTCGACCGCGACACCGACCTCGGTGGCATGCGGGTCGCCGACATCACCGGCCGCGACGCCGCGCACTACCCCCTGTCGGTGGTCGTGCACACCGACACCGCGGTGCACCTGCGCATGAAGTACCTGCCGGAGGTCTTCGACGGCGACGCCGTCACCGCGATCGCCGCACGCATCACCGCCGTGCTCGACGCCCTGACCGGCGACCCGGCCGCCCCGATCACCACGCTGCCGGCGCTCACCACCGCCGAGCAGGACGCGCTGCTGCCGGTGCACGGACCGGCCGGGGGCAGCGACATCGCCCTGCCGCACCTGCTGGCCGCGACCGCCGCCGCACACCCGGATCAGCCGGCGCTGCGCGACGGGGAACGGGTGCTGACCTACCGCGACCTCGACGAACGCTCCACCCGGCTGGCGCGGATGCTGCTGCGCCACGGCGCCGGCCCGGAAACCTTCATCGCCGTCGGCATCGCCCGCTCCGTCGAGTCGGTGACCGCGATGTGGGCGATCACCAAGACCGGCGCGGCGTTCGTGCCCGTCGACCCGCGCTATCCGACCGAACGCGTCGCGTTCATGCTCGACGACTGCGGCGCCACCGTCGGCCTGACCACCACCGCGCACCGCGACCAGCTCCCGGACACGGTGCCGTGGCTGCTGCTCGACGACCTCGACCGCGACGCCGCGGGGGAGAGCACCGCCACGATCGACGACACCGACCGCCCCGTCGCGCTGCGGCTCGATCACCCCGCCTACCTGATCTACACCTCCGGCTCGACCGGCCGCCCCAAGGGTGTGCTCACCACCCACCGCAGCCTGGAGAACTTCGCCCGCGATCAGCGCGGCCGCTTCCACGCCGGTCCCGGCGCGCGGGTCATGCACGTCTCGTCGCCGAGCTTCGACGCGTCGATCTTCGAATACCTCCTCGCGTTCGGGTCCGGCGCCGAGCTGGTGGTCGTGCCCCCGCACATCGTCGGCGGCGCCGAACTCGGCGCGCTGCTGCGCGAGCAGCGGGTCACCCACGGGTTCATCACCCCCGCCGCGCTCGCCTCCCTCGATCCGGCGGATCTGACCGCCTTCACCGATCTCGCGGTCGGGGGGGAGGCGTGGCCGGCCGATCTGCAGGCCACCTGGGCGCGCGGGCGGCGTCTCGTCGACGCCTACGGACCCACCGAAACGACCATCATGGCCGCGATCAGCGACCCCCTGGGGGTCGACGACCCACTCACGCTCGGTGGTCCGCTGCGCGGGGTGCACGCCGTCGTCCTCGACACCGCGCTGCGGCCGGTGCCGTTCGGCGCCGTCGGCGAGCTGTATCTGGCCGGCTGGGGCCTGGCCCGCGGCTATCACGCCCGGCCCGCGCTGACCGCCGCCCGGTTCGTCGCCGACCCCTACGGCGCCCCCGGCGAACGCATGTACCGCACCGGGGATCTGGTGCGCTGGGTCGGTGACCTCGACCGGCGGGATCTGCGCATCGACTATGTCGGGCGCAGCGACTTCCAGATCAAGATCCGCGGCTTCCGCGTCGAACTCGGCGAGATCGACGCCGTGCTCGCCGCCCACCCGGCCGTCGGATTCGCCGCCACCGTCGCGCACCGCGCGCCGAGCGGGGAGACGGTCCTCGTCGCCCACCTGCACCCGACGCCCGGCGCCGACATCGACCCGGTCGCGGTGAAAACCCATGTCGCCGAGCGTCTTCCGGCGCACATGGTGCCCACCGTGGTCAGTGTGCTCGACGAGATCCCGCTGACCCCGGTCGGCAAACTCGACCGCGCCGCCCTGCCGGCACCGGAGCTGACCGCCGGCGACCGCCCGGCACCCACCGACCCGCTCGAGTCGCTCGTCGCCGACGAACTCGCCGACGTGCTCGGCCTCGACCGGCTCGGCGTCGACGACAACTTCTTCGACCTCGGCGGCAACTCGCTGCTCGCCACCCGCGCCGTCGCCCGCCTCGGTGACCGGCTCGGCCGACCCGTACCGGTGCGCGCACTGTTCGAAGCTCCGACCGTGGCCGCGCTCGCCGCGCACCTCGCCGACCGACCCGCCCCCGAGAGCGAGGAACCCGCCGCCGGCACCGTCCTCGGCCCGGTCGCCGGCCCGCGCCCCGAGCACATCCCGCTCTCCCCGGCGCAGCAGCGACTGTGGTTCATCAACCAGTTCGACCCGACCTCCGCCGCCTACAACATCCCCCTGGCCATCCGATTGTCCGGGCACCTGTCCCCGGCCGCGCTCGGCGCCGCCCTGCACGATGTGCTGGCCCGGCACGAGAGCCTGCGCACCGTCTACCCGGCGTCGGCGGCCGGACCGCACCAGCGGATCCTCGCCGCCGCCGACGCCCCGCTGCCGCTGGACGTGGTGCCCGCCGGGGAGGACACCGTGCACACCGCCATCGCCGATTTCCTCGGCGCCGGCTTCGACGTCACCGTCGACATCCCGGTGCGGGCGCGGGTGTTCTCCTTCGGCCGTGACGACCATCTCGCCGTGCTGGTGGTGCATCACATCGCCGCCGACGGCGGTTCGACCGGTCCGCTCGCCCGCGACCTGATGATCGCCTACGCGGCCCGCAGCCGCGGGGAGACCCCGGCGTTCGGGCCGCTGCCGGTGCAGTACGCCGACTACACCCTGTGGCAGCTCGACCGGCTCGGTGACCCGGACGGCCCCGGCACCCTCGCCGCCGACCAGACCACCTACTGGCAGCAACGCCTCGCGGGGCTGCCGGAGGTGCTGCCGCTGCCCACCGACCGGCCCCGGCCGCCGCAGCAGTCCTTCCGCGGCGACATCACCCGTTTCACCGTCGACGCCGATCTGCTCGCCCGGCTGCAGCAACTCGCCGCCGCCCGGCACAGCACCGTGTTCATGACCGTGCACGCGGCGTTCGCGGTGCTGCTCGCGCGGCTGTCCGGCAGCGACGACATCGCCGTCGGCTCCCCGGTCGCCGGTCGCGGGCACCGTGCCCTCGACGATCTGGTGGGCATGTTCGTCAACACCGTCGTGCTGCGCACCGCGGTGCCCGCACACGCGTCGTTCACCGAGCTGCTCGCCGCCGTCACCGACAGCGACCTCGATGCCTTCGCACACGCGGATCTGCCCTTCGACCGGGTCGTCGACGCCCTCGCCCCGGCCCGCTCGACCGCGCACTCGCCGCTGTTCCAGGTCTCGATCGAATTCCACACCGCCGAGCTGCCCGCGGTGGAGCTGCCGCACCTGAGCGTGCAGGGCGTCGCCCTCGACCCGACGGTGTGCAACTTCGACCTCGAACTGCTCGTCGGGGAGAACACCGAGGGTGGTCTCGACGCCGCTTTCGTCTACGCCACCGACCTGTTCGACGCCGAGACGGTGCGGGGCTTCGCCGACCGGTTCGGCCGGCTGCTGCACGCGATCGCCGCCGACCCGCACCGCCCCGTCGGTGATCTCGACCTGCTCACCGCCGCCGAACACACCGCCCTGGTGCCCGCGATCGGACCCGAGGCCGAACCGGCGGTGCTGTGGCCGCAGCTGCTCGACACCGCTGTTGCCGCCGCCCCGGATGCCGTCGCGGTCGTCGACGGCGACCGAAAGGTCACCTACCGCGAGCTCGACGCCCGCGCGCACCGGCTCGCGCGGCACCTGCTCGACCGCGGCGCCGGACCCGAACAGGTCGTCGCCCTGGCGATCCCGCGCTCGCTCGAGTCGGTCACCGCGGTGTGGGCGACGGTGCGCAGCGGCGTGGCGTTCGTGCCGGTCGACCCCACCTATCCGGCCGACCGCATCGCCTTCATGCTCGACGACAGCGCTGCCCGCATCGGCATCACCGTCGCCGCGCACCGCGCTGCACTGCCCGACGAAGTGGACTGGCTCGTCCTCGACGACCTCGACCTGACCGAAGGGCCGGTCGCACCCGTCGACGACGCGGACCGGCCGACGGTGCTGCGCCCGGATCATCCGGCCTACCTGATCTACACCTCCGGCTCCACCGGCCGCCCCAAGGGCGTGGCGGTCACCCACCGCGGCCTGGCCTCCCTGGCCCGGGAGGAACGCGAGCGGCTGCAGGTCACCGCCGCGGCCCGGGTGTCGCATCTGGCGTCGCCGAGCTTCGACGCGTCGATCTTCGAGCAGATGATGGCGCTGTGCGCGGCGGCGACGCTGGTGGTCGTGCCGCCGCAGGTCTACGGCGGCGACGAGCTCGCCGCGGTGCTGCGTGCGCAGCGGGTCAGCCACGCCTTCATCACCCCCACCGCGTTGGCCTCGCTGGATCCGGACACCGTCCCCGAGCTGCACACCCTGCTCGTCGCCGGCGAGGCATTGCCACCGGAGCTGGTGGCGCGCTGGGCGGCGTCGCGGCGGGTGATCGACGCCTACGGTCCCACCGAGGCGACGATCATGACCTCCCTCGGTGACCCGCTCACCGTCGGTGAGCCCGTCACCATCGGCACGCCCAGCCGCGGCTTCCGCGCGCTGGTCCTCGACGGACGGCTCCAGCCCGTGCCCGTCGGGGTGGCCGGGGAACTGTATGTCGCCGGGCCGGGTCTGGCCCGCGGCTACCACGACCGGCCCGCGCTGACCGCCGCCCGGTTCGTGCCCGACCCCACCGGTTCGGGGGAGCGGATGTACCGCACGGGGGATCTGGTGCGGTGGACCGCCGATCATCGCCTCGACTACGTCGGCCGCACCGACTTCCAGGTCAAGATCCGCGGCTTCCGCGTCGAACTCGGCGAGATCGACGCGGCACTGGCCGCGCACCCGCAGGTGGTCTTCGCCCACACCCTCGGCCACACCGCCCCGTCCGGTCAGGCGGTGCCGGTGTCCTACCTCCGCCTCGCCCCGGACGCCGATGTCACCGCCGCCGAGGTGAAAACCTTTGTCGCGCAGCATCTTCCGCCGCACATGGTGCCGGCGGTGATCACCGTGCTCGACGACATCCCGCTCACCCCGGCCGGCAAACTCGACCGCGCCGCGCTGCCCGCCCCCGTTTTCACCGCCCCGGCCGGGGACTACCGGGCACCGAGTACCGACCTCGACACGCTCGTCACCGACCTGTTCGCCGAGCATCTCGGTCTCGACCGGGTCGGGGTCGACGACGACTTCTTCGATCTCGGGGGCACCTCGCTGCTGGCCACCCGGCTGCTGCCGGCACTCGGGGAACGACTCGGGCGGCGGGTGCCGATCGCGTCGATCTTCACGCACCCGACCCCGGCGGAACTCGCCGCGCACCTGAGCAGCGGCGAGTCCGAGGCGAGCAGCGACATCGACGAGGCGTTCGGGGTGCTCGTGCCGCTGCGCCCCGGCACCGGCACCGCACTGTTCTGCATCCATCCCGCCGCGGGACTGGCCTGGCCGTACAGCACCCTCGCGCACCGGCTCGACGACGACCGGCCCGTCTACGGACTGCAGTTGCCGGCGCTGTCCGGTGGTCCGCGGCACGACACCATCACCGCGCTGGCCCGCCACTACGTGCGGGAGATCCGCCGGGTGCAGCCGCACGGCCCGTATCACCTGCTGGGCTGGTCGCTCGGCGGGGTGGTCGCGCACGCCGTCGCCGTGGAACTGCGCCGCGCCGGGGAGATCGTCGACACTCTCGCACTGCTCGACAGCCACCTGCTGGTCGGGGCGTCCCCGGCCGTCGGCACCCGCGACATGCTGCGCGATCTCGGTCTTCCCGTCGACGACGGTGAGCCGAGCTTCGAGCACGCCGCCGCGGTGCTCGACGAGGCGTTCGGCGGCGGCACCGGATTGACCGCCGCCCACCTCGAACGGTTGCACGCCGGCTCGACCGACACCGCCCGCGCCGCGCGGCGGCACGAACCGGACACCTTCGACGGGGACGCGTTGTTCTTCACCGCGGCCCGCTCGGAGGCCCCGGTTCCGGCGGTGGCGGCCTGGCACAACGTGATCGCCGGGGAGATCCACCAGTACCGGCTCGACTGCGACCACCACGAGATGGTGAGCGCCCGCGCGGTGGAGACGATCATCGCGGTGCTGTCGGCGCGGCTGACCGAGAGCGACGCGACACTGCGCCGGTGGGGGCGGATCGAAGTGCAGGCCGCCGGACGCAACGGGAACCGCCGCAACTGACCCACGTCATGCACGCAATGCATGATCCGAGATGCACATTATGAGTTGGATTAATTTTCGGGGGGGCGATTCACTGAGGGCATGACCAGCAGCCCTCCCACCGCCGACGTCGACCTGTTCGCCGACGACGTCCTCGTCGACCCCTACCCGACCTTCGCGCAACTGCGCGAACTCGGACCCGTGGTGTACCTGCCGCACCACGACGTCTACGCCCTGACCCGCTACGACGTCATCCGCGGCGCCCTCGCGGACACCGCGACGTTCTCCTCCCGTGCCATCGCCTTCAACCCCGCCGCCAACGACGCCCTCCAGGGCACCTCCCTGGCCTCGGACCCGCCCGTCCACACCGAGCTGCGCGCCACCCTCACCGAGAATCTCTCGCCGCGGGCGCTGCGCGGACTCAAGATCACCATCGAGACCAAGGCCGACACGCTCGTCGCCGACCTCGTCGCCACGGGCTCCTTCGAGGCGATCGACGCGCTCGCCCGCGCCTTCCCGCTCGAGGTCGTCGCCGACCTCATCGGCTTCACCGGCGAGGTACGCGCGAACATGCTGCGCTGGGGGCAGGCCGCCATGGAGGTCCTCGGCCCGATGAACCAGCGCACCGCCGAGAACTTCCCCATCGCCGGGGAGCTCTACGCGTGGTGCTCGCAGGTGCAGGCCGAGGATCTGACCCCCGGCTCGGTCGGGCGCGGCATCTTCGACGCCGAGGCGCGCGGCGCCATCCCCACCGGCAGCGCCGGGCACATCATCCACCAGTACCTCGGGGCCGGGGTGGACACCACCATCGCCTCGATCGGCAACCTGATCGCGCTGTTCGCGGCGTTCCCCGACCAATTCGATCTCGTGCGCGCCGATCCGACGCTGGTGCCGTCCGCCTTCGCGGAGGTGCTGCGCTACTGGGCGCCGCTGCACGCCTGGGGCCGCGCGGTCACCCGCGACGTCGAGATCGACGGCTACCTGATCCCCGGCGGGTCGCAGGCAGCGGTGCTGCTCGGCTCCGGCAACCGCGACCCGCGGCACTACGACGACCCGGATGCCTTCCGGGTGGCCCGCAACCCGGTCGATCACCTGTCCTTCGGCTACGGCCCGCACGGCTGCGCCGGGCAGGGCCTGGCCCGCCTCGAGGCGCACGCGATCATCGCCGCCCTGGCCCGGCACGCGCGCCGCTTCGTCGCCGCCGACCCGATCCGGGTGCCCAGCAACACCACCCGTTCCATCGACGCCCTCGAGATCCTGGAGGTTGTGCCCGCATGAAGATCACCCTCGACCGTCCCCGCTGCGAAGGCCACGGCCTGTGCGAGGAGGCCGCCCCCGAGTTGATGCACCTCGACGACGACGGCGAACTGATCCTCGATGTCACCGAGGTGTCCGCGGACAGCGCCGAGGCCGCCGCGGCCGGCGCCGCCGTGCGCGTGTGCCCCGTCGCGGCCCTGAGGCTGACATGAGCACCGCAGCCGACATGCCCACCGTCATGGAGCGGATCGTGGTGGTCGGCAACGGCATCGCCGGGCAGACCGCCTGCGACAGCCTGCGCGGCGCCGGGTTCACCGGGCAGCTGACCGTCGTCGGCGACGAACCGGTCCCCGCCTACTCGCGGCCCGCGCTGTCGAAGGCGCTGCTCACCGACGGCGGCTCCCACGAACTCGCCGCCCCCGCGCACGGCGCCACCGAACGCCTCGGCGTCGCCGCGGCCGGCCTGGACGTGGACGCACGGCTCGTGCACCTCGACGACGGCACCGCGCTGGAGTTCGACGGGCTCGTCATCGCCACCGGTGCGCGGCCCCGGCCGCTGGGGGAGGCGCTGGTGCTGCGCACCCTCGACGACGCCCTCGCCCTGCGTGAGCGGCTCGCCGGGCGGCCGTCGGTGGCGGTGGTCGGTGCCGGTCCGCTCGGCATGGAGGTCGCCTCCGCCGCGGCGCAGGCCGGCTGCGAGGTCACCGTCGTCGCCGACACCACCCCGATGCGCCCGCAGTTCGGGCCGCATCTGTCCGACCTGTTCACCACCGCCGCCACCGCCGCGGGGGTCGAACTCGTCTACGGCACCGCCACCGGCTTCGCCGCCGGGACGATCACCCTCGACGACGGCAGCCGCGTCACCGCGGAGTTGGTCGTCGCCGCGATCGGCGACATCCCGAACGTCGAGTGGCTGCGCGGGTCCGGGGTGCTCACCGACGGCAGGTTGGTCGCCGACTCGCGTGGACGGGTCGCGCCGGGCATCGTCGCCGCCGGCGACGTCGCGCATGTACCGATCCGTGGAGTGGTGCGGCGGATCCCGTTGTGGAACAGCGCGATCGAACAGGCCCGCATCGCCGCAACGGCCGTGCTGCTCGGCGACGCCGCACCCGAGTTCGATGCCGATCCGTATTTCTGGACCGAGCAGTTCGGACTGCATCTCAAGGCGGTCGGGCACCTGCCCGTCGACGGGGAGCCCACCGTCCTGACCGGAGAGGATCCGCGCGACGCGGCGTTGCTGCACTGGCGGCATCCGGACGGCGCGGGGGTGGCGGTGGCGATCAACCACCGCATCCCCATCCCGCGGCTGCGGCGCGCCGCGGCCACCGGGGAACTGCCGACCCCCGCGAAGGCGGCTCGGTAGGTTCGTGAGGGTGACCCGCCCTTCGGAGCATCCGGCCGATCCCGACCTCGCGCGGCTGGCCGCGGTGAACCTCAACCTGCTGGTGCCGCTGCTGGCGGTGCTCGAGGAACGTTCGGTGACCCGCGCCGCCGCGCGGGTCGGGATGACGCAACCGGCGATGAGTCATGCGCTGGGCCGGATGCGCCGGTTGCTCGATGACGAGTTGGTCGTGCGGCAGGGGAGCGGGCTGATGCTCACCCCGCGCGCCGTCGAGCTGATCGCGCCGCTGCGGGAGGTGCTGCGGCAGACCGCGCGGGTGGTGAACTTCCCCGGTTTCGACCCGGCCCGCGACACGCGCACCATCACCCTGGCGATGACCACCAGCACCGCCTTCGTGGTCGGGGCAGAGCTGATGCGTGCGATCGGCGAGCGGGCCCCGCACGCGTCGGTGCGCCTCCGCACCTTCGTCGAGCCCCAGCCGGCGGACTTCACCGACGACGGGGTGGACGTGGTGCTCGTATCGGAGGCGTTCGCCGCGCCCTATCCGCGCGAGCGGCTCTACGAGAACCGGTGGGTGGTCGTCGCCCACCCCGACACCGCTCCCGACGCCGGGGCGCTGGAGTTGCTCGAATCGGTGCCGCACACCGCCTACGACGCGCGGCACCGCATCACCCCCTATGCGGCGCTGGATGCGGCCGGGGTGCCCTATCGGATCGGCGGTCTGGTGTCGGATTTCTTGATGGTGCCGCAGTTGGTGGCGCGTGCCGGTGGGGTCGCGATCCACACCTGGCGGGTCGCGGCACAGATGCGCCGTCAGCTGCCGCTGCGGATCGAGGAGTTCCCGTTGCCGGTGCCGCCGTTGGGGATCGACATGGTGTGGAATCCGCGCCTGGCCGACACTGCGTTCATCTCCTGGTTGCGGGCGATCCTCGTCGAGGCCACCAGCGGCGCGAACCTCGGCGAGTGACCGCGCCCGCCGTTCAGTCGTTCTGCGCGTCGAGCAGGTGGCACCACGAGTCGGTGAGTTCGTCGAGGCAGATCTCGCGCGGGGTGCGCCAACCGACCGAGAAGTAGCGGCGCGACATGTGTTCGAGCTGCCCGAAGGCCAGCACGCAGCGGATGCGGCGGCGGTCCGGGTCGAGTCGATCGGCCCGGTCGAGACCGGCGGTCATATCGGTGACCGCGCCTTCGAACCATTGCTCGGTCGTCGCCGCGACGTCCGGTTCGTGGGCCGCCTGGTAGGAGGCGGTCATGTACGGCTTCATCTCGTCCCACTGGGTGAGTTTGCGGTCGAGCCACTGCCGGATCAGGGTGCGTGAGCCGGAGGCGACGACCTCGGTCAGCGACGGGTCGTCGGCGGCGGTGAGGATCGAGTCGACCTTCGTCAGCAGCGCGCTCATCACGTCGGCCTTCGACGAGAAGTGCAGGTAAAAGGTGGTTCTCGTGGAACCGGCGGCGGTGGCGATGTCGTCGATGGTGGTCGCGGCGTAGCCCTTGGTGCCGAACAGGTCGAGCGCCTTGGTGAGGAACAGCTCGTAGGTCATCTGCTTCTGGGCGGCACGGAGCGACATGGCGGAAATCCTATCCTCGACGCAGCAGTTACCGGCGAGTACAGTCACACATCGTTCAGCAATTTCACTTGACAGTCTGTAATCCGAATCCGTACTGTGACTGTCACCACGTCGCGTTCCCGGCGACGTCGACGAAAGGAAAGTGCCGATGACAGGCGCCGCGCCCCGCACCGTCCACACCGTCCTCGGCCCCGTCCCCGCCGCCGACCTCGGTGTCGTCGCGGTCCACGAGGCCCTGCTGTCGGTGCTGCCCGGCGCCGAGCACGCCTACGACATCGACTTCGACCGCGCCGAGATCTTCGCGACGCTGCTCACCAAACTCCGCGCCTTCCGCGCCGCCGGCGGCGGCACCGTCGTCGACGCCACCGGCATGTTCCACGGCCGCGACGTGCCGATGTACGAGAACCTCTCCCGCGCGGCGGGGGTGCACATCGTCGCCTCCACCGGCCTGGGCCCGGAAACCCTGCTCGGCGGCTACTTCCTGACCCCGCAGACCAACCCGCCCACCCCGTGGCCCGCGGACAAGTTCGCCGACCTGTTCACGAAGGAGATCACCGAGGGCATGGTCGTGCCGCGCGTCGAACGCCGCGGCCCCGCCGGCCTGGTCGCCACCGCCGCGAATCCCGACGGCATGACCGCCACCGAGGAGAGCCTGTTCCGCGGCGCCGCCCGCGCCGCCCGCGACACCGGGGTCGCGGCGATCCTGCGCTACGGCGCCGACGCCCTCGCCGACCTCGATGTCGCGCTCGGCGAGGAACTGCCCGCCGACCGCCTCGTCGTCGCCGGCCTGGACCGCCGCGACGCCGTCGCCGCCGGCGCGCCGGAGAAGATCGCCCGTCGCGGCGCCTACCTCGCACTCGACCACGTCGGGACCGACGACGAGACCCACATCTCCGACGCCGAGCGCGTGGCCCTGGTCCGCGATCTCGTCGACGCCGGTCTCGGACACCGGATCCTGCTGTCGTCGAGCGCTACCGGCGTCGCCAAGGGGCATCCGGCGAACGATCTGCCCTACGAGACGGTGCTCACCGGTTTCGTGCCGCAGCTGACCGCCGCCGGTCTCACCGACGACGTCGTGCAGCAGATCCTCCTCGCCAACCCGCAGGACCTGCTGGCCGCGCGCTGAACCGCCGCCGACCACCCATCACCGAGAAGTCTTCGTCCCGAAGGGGAATTGCTGTGTCGAGAGTCAACACCGTCCTGGGCCCGATCGCGCCCGAGGAACTGGGCATCGTCGCCGTCCACGAGCACATCGGATACGGCATGCCCGGCTCCGAGCTGGACACCCGCTGGTGGAAGAGCCCCGAGGTCCGCTACGAGGAGACCGTCCCGAAGCTGCGCAAGTTCCACGAGTACGGCGGCGGCACCTTCGTCGACGTCACCGGCATCTGCAACGGCCGCGACATCGACTACTACAAGTCCCTCTCGGCGAAGACCGGTGTGCACATCGTCGCCTGCACCGGTTTCGTCGGCGGCGACACCGCCCTGCCGTTCTTCGAACGCGCCTCCGTCGACTACCTGATGCGCCAGTTCGTGCACGAGATCACCGTCGGCATCGGCGACACCGGCAGCCGCGCCGGCGTCATCAAGGTCGGGGTCTCCCGCGGCGGGAAGATGACCGAACTCGACAAGCGCATCTACCGCGCCGCCGCCCGCGCCGCACTCGCCACCGGCGTACCGATCCTCACCCACCTCGCGATCGACGCCGAGAACGCCATCGCCATCTTCACCGAGGAGGGCCTGCCGCTGCACCGGGTGCTGTTCGGGCACGCCGACGACGGCGTCAACGCCGACAAGACCCGCGACACCTGGATCGCGCAGCAGGGCGGCCGGGTCGGCTTCGACACCTTCGGCTACGAAACCGAACTCGAGGACCCGCCGTTCTGGGCCCGCCCCCGCAAAGAGCGCCTCGCCCACTTCCTGCGCTTCCTGAACGCCGGCCACCTCGATCAGGCCCTGGCCGGCGTCGACGCCAACTGCAGCCCACTCGGCTGGCCGGGCGTCAAGGGACACACCGTGAACTACCTGTTCGAGGACCTCATCCCGGACCTGCGCGAGGCCGGACTCGACGAGGCCACCATCACCAAGCTGTTCGTCGAGAACCCCGCCGACTTCCTCACCATCGCGCAACCCTGACCCGAATCTCCCGGCGCACCCCCGCGCCCTCCGAAAGAGACACTCACATGCAGACCTCGGATCCGACCAACCTCACCATCGCCGTCGTCGGCGCGGGCTATGCCGGTGCGGCCGCCGCCCGGGCCCTGTCGTTGCTCGGCGCGAACGTCACCGTCTACGAACAGGCCCCCGAGATCCGCGAGGTCGGCGCCGGCATCGGCCTGCGCCCGTCGAGCATGGCCCGCTTCCGCGAGTGGGGCATCTTCGACGACATCGCGAAGGTCAGCTCCCCGAGCGACTACTTCGAGATCCTCACCGCCACGGGCGAGCCGATCATGAAGGACACCTGGCCGGCGCACGGCGACCAGAAACACACCCACCTGATCCACCGCGGCGACTTCATCGACACCCTCATCGCCTCCCTGCCCGACGGCATGGTCAAACTCGGCCACCGGCTCGAGCGCATCGAGGACCACGGCGACCGCAGCACCCTGACCTTCACCAACGGCACCCGCGTCGACGCCGATCTGGTCATCGGCGCCGACGGCATCAAGTCCGTGGTCCGTGAGCAGCTGTTCTCCGACGCCGAACCGGTATTCTCCGGCGAACGTGCCTACCGCGCCGTCATCGACATCACCGACGCGCACGGCATGGTCACCGACGACAACCTGCGCATGTACATCGGCAAGGGCACCAAGGTGTACCTGCTGCCGCTGCGCCACCGCGGCCAGGTGTCCTTCGACATCACCGCCCTGTGCCCGGACCCCGACTGGGCGCCGCAGGTGAGCAAGGACGACATGCTCGCCACCGTCGCCGGGTTCGATCAGCGCATCGTCGACATCACCGCCGGCCTCGACATGGACATCGTCAACATCCGCGGTGTCTACGACATCGACCCGATCGAGCGCTGGCACAGCAACTCGGTGGTGCTCATCGGCGACGCCGCCCACTCGATGCTGCACCACCAGGGTCAGGGCGCGAACTCGGCGATCCTCGACGCCGGGGTGCTCGCCGACTGCCTGCGCGACACCGACACCGTCGCCGCGGCGCTCGCCGCTTTCCAGGCGCAGCGCAAGCCGGTCACCGACGAACTGCAGCGCATCTCCCGCCAGGGCTGGACCGAGGACGAGGTCCAGGACGTCTTCCCGGGCCAGAAGCCCGCCGCGCAGCAGCCCGCCCAGTAGATCCCCACCCCACCCGTTCACCGCCCGAAGGAGACGACCGGCCATGCCGTTGCACCCCGAGATCGCCCGGATCCTCGCCGACCTGCCCGCCCCGCCGCCCGGACCGCTCGATCCGGCCGCGATGCGCGCCGGGGAGCAGGCGCAGGTTCCGCCACTCGAGGAGCGACTGCCCCTGCACGAGGTCCGCGACGCGATCGCGGCGACCCCGGCAGGGGAGGTGCCGGTGCGGATCTACACCCCGACCGACGCCGACACCCGTGGCCTGGTCGTCTACTTCCACGGCGGCGCGTTCTTCCTCGGTAGCCTCGACACCCACGACCACGTCGCCCGGCACCTGGCGAAGGCCACCGGCTGCACGGTCGTGTCCGTCGGCTACCGCCGCGCCCCCGAAGCGCAGTTCCCCGCCGGTCTCGACGACTGCTACGGCGTCGTGCGCTGGGCCGCCGAGCACGGCGACGAACTCGGTTGGGACGGAAAGATTCTCGCGGTCGCGGGGGACAGCTCCGGCGCCAACTTCGTCGCCGCCGTCACCGGCCTCGCCCACGACGACGGGTTCGACCGCATCACCCACCAGGTGCTGTACTACCCGTCCCTCGACCTCGACTTCGACGAAGACCGCTACCCGTCGATGCGGGAGAACGCCGTCGGCTACGGCCTCGAAACCGCCGGGCTGAAGCCGTTCAACGCCTTCTACCTCGACAGCGGAGCCGACCCCGCCGACCCGCGCGTCTCACCGATCAAGCGCCAGAACCTGTCGGGTCTGCCGGCGGCGCTGGTCGTCACCGCCGAGTTCGACCCGATGCGCGACGAAGGCGAACTCTATGCCCGGCGGCTCGAGGAAGCCGGGGTGCCGGTGACACTGCGCCGCTACGCCGGCGCCAACCACGGCTTCGTGCAGAACTTCTCGTGGATCCCCGAATACGCGCAGGTCTTCGACGAGACCGCCACCTTCCTGCAGGGCACCGCGCATGAGGGCACCGCGCATGAGTGAGGCACCGATCCACCCGATCGTCTCCCCATGGGGACGCTTCGGGCTCTACACCTTCTTCATCGACGCCGAACAGCCCGCGATCGTCGACACCGGCATCGCGTCGTCCCCGGCCGAGGGCATGGCCCCCGCCCTCGAAAAACTCGGCCGGCGACTCGAGGACGTGCGGTGGATCCTGCTCACCCACGGGCACATCGACCACATCGGCGGCGCCCACGCCCTGTGGGAGGCCACCGGCCGCCGAGCCCAGGTCGTCATCCACGAGGCCGACGCCCCACTGCTGCGCTCGCGGCAGGCCCACGTCGACGACTACCTCACCGGCCGCGGCCGGTACCTGAACGACCCCGACGGGGCCGCGAAGGTCACCGCCGCCACCGAGGCCGTCATCTCCGGGGAGATGGAACCGACCATGCTCGTGCGCGGCGGCGAAACCCTCTCCCTCGGCGGGGGAGTCGAGATCTCCGTGCACTCGATCCCCGGGCACACCCCGGGGTCGGTCGCCTACGTCGTCGAAGGCCGGAACAGCGTGTTCGTCGGCGACGCCGTCCAGGTGCACGGCGCCGCCAACGGATTCCCCGGCTACACCGACCCCGACGCCTACCGCGACAGCCTCGCCTACCTGCGCGAGACGATCCGCCCCGAGAAGCTCTATCTCGGGCATCCCTACCGCCGCGCCGACGGCACCCCCTACGGCGTCGAACTCGACCGCGACCAGGCCGCCGAAGCCCTTCGGGAGAGCGTCGACATCGAAGGGGGAGTGCGCGGCGCCGCGCACCGCTGCCTGTGCCACGGACTGCTCGACACCGACTCGGCGTACTCGCCGTTCGCCCCGGTCGCCGACGACCTCGGTTACACCGGCGATCCCACCCTCGAGCCGTCCCCGTTCTTCACCACACTGCACGGCTACCGCACCCAGTTCTCGCACCAGCACTGATCACGAAGAGGAGTCGTAGGTTCTCATGGCCGAGTTCGAAACGTTCGACGCAGGCGGACAGACCATCCACATCCGCAAGCACCTGCGGGTCCCCATGCGCGACGGCGTCGAGTTGGCCGCCGACGCCTACCACGGCGTCGACGACAAGCCCCGCCCCGCGCTCGTCGCACTGAGCCCCTACGGCAAGGAACTGCAGGCCCTCGCCCTGACCACCCCGCCGCAGCGCCGCCCCAGCCCCATGTGGGACGGCTGCATCGAGGCCGGCGACATCGCCCGCGTCGTCGCCGAGGACTACGTCCACGTCATCGGCGACATCCGCGGCTCCGGCGACTCCGACGGCGAGCACATCGGCAACTACAACGCCGGCGGGGTCTCCCTCGGGCAGGACGCCTACGACTTCATCGAATGGGTCGCCGCGCAGCCGTGGTGCGACGGCAACGTCGGCATGATCGGCATCTCCTATTTCGGGTCCATGCAGGTCCTCGCCGCCGCCGAACGACCCCCGCACCTGAAGGCCATCTTCGTCTCCGGCGGCCACTACGACTTCTACGAGACCACCTACCACGGCGGCATCATGTGGTTCATGCCCCGCGCCGCCCGCGAGGGCCGCGGCGGTGACTCCGGCTGGGCGTTCACCGACCGGGTCAAGTCCCGCATGCTCGAGACCTACACCCCCGACGAGATCCGGGCGCGGGTCGCCCAGCGCCTCGCCGACCCGGATGTCGCGGCCTGGCCGAATCTCGTGCACGTGCTCAACTACCCGAAGCACCACGAAGCGTGGTTCGACATCATCACCAACGAACTCGACGGCGAGTGGTACGAGGAACGCAACCCGATCAATCTCGCCCGGAACATCGACATCCCCGTCTACCTGCAGATCGACCAGGGCCGCGGCTGGACGATGGACGGCACCATCGAACTGTTCCACGCCCTGCAAGGGCCGAAGAAGCTCGACATCGGCCCCTACCCGCCCATGCAGTCGCGGCCCTTCATCGAAGAGCACGACACGATGTTCCGCTGGTACGACTACTGGATCAAGGGCATCGACAACGGCATCATGGACGAACCCGCCGTGAACGTCTTCGTCGAAGGCTCCCGCCGGCGCGTCACCGCCGACCAGTGGCCGCCGAAGGACGTCGAGCACCGGGCGCTGTATCTGCGGCCGCGCGGCAAGCTGTCCACCGAACCCGAACCGATGGGCGCGCAGTACGCCGCCCCGGACGGCTTCTACCAGGCCCCGCTCACGGTCACCGACAAGGTCGAGATCCTGCGCTGGGAAACCCCGGTGTTCGCCGAACCCACCGAGATGATCGGCACCGGCGCCGCCCACCTCTTCGCCGAAATCGACCAACCCGACACCAACTTCATCCTCCGCATGTGGGACTACGCCCCGAACGGCAAGCGGCAGCTGATCACCACCGGCTACCTCAAGGCCTCCCACCGCGAGCTCGACGAACGCACCACCGAGGGCGACCCCTACCACCCACACACCCGCGCCGTGCCCGTCGAACCCGGCACCATCGAGGAATACGTGCTGCGGCTGTATCCGTTCGCCAACACCTTCATGCCGGGCCACAAACTCGTCGTGGAACTGTCGAACAACGAACCGCTCGCCGACGAACACAACGCACTGCTGCCGCCGGACGCCTTCCACCTGCCCGTCGGCCGCCCGGTGACCCACAAGATCTACCGGGACGCCGCGCACCCCTCGCGGCTGGTGCTGCCGTTCACCGCGAGCGCGGCGAACTGACCTCGTCGTCCCGAGTTCACCGGGCTCGGTCTCAGCCGAGCCCGGTGAGCGCCCCCGGCGCCCACCCCGGCCAGCGCACCGCACCCACCGGCACCCCACCCGCGAACCGCGCCACCACCACCGGGGTCCCGGACGCCGTGTCGTACACCGACGCCTGATCGGCGCGGCCGATCGCCTCGGCCACCAGCGGCCACAACCGTCGATAGCGCGCCCGGATCTTGTCCTCGGGCACCGCATGCCCACCGGAGGCCACCCGGTGCTGCACACGCAGCACCGACATCGTCTCGGGCACCAGCATCACGTGCAGCACCACCGTGAACCCCGCCTCGTGCGCGCGGTCGATCAGCTCCAGCTTCGACGGATGCGAGAACACCGTCTCCGCGATGAACGACCGGCCCTGCCGCAGCAACCGATCCCGCGCCGCCGCGGCGAGTTGCGCCGCCTCATAGGACATCTCCTCGGCACGATCGGGCCACCGCTGCCGCGCGATCACATCCGCGTTGACGAACACACTGCGCGGCAGCAGGGGAGCGAGGGACAACTCGACGAACGTCGACTTGCCGGACCCGTTGGGACCGACGATCAGATCCAGACGCCTCATGCGTCGTCGAGCACCCGGCGACTACCGTCGGGACGCTGCTCGACCAACCGGCCCTCGTCGTCGAGCACCACCGTGGTGACCCCACGCGCGGCGAGGATCTCGACGTAGTCGGTGCGGGCCAGCCCGTCCGCCAGGCGCGCATCGATCTCCGCGTCGAACAAGCGGCCCTCGGCGGCGGTGAGTTCGCTCAGCTCCCGCGTCCCGGCCAGCGCCTCGTGCACCCGGTGCAGGGAGGCGGTCTCGTGGGCGGTCATCGCGCGGCCGATGCGGGCCCAGTATTCGAGTTGCTGGCGTCCGGTGCGATTCTGGCGGCCGCCCTCGGCGATGGCGCTGTCGACGAGTTCGGCGTCGAAGCGGGTGACCTTGTCTGTGGACGACGTCATGACGGCCTCCTGATGTTGCAGTCTGCTACAAGCGTAGCTGTCTGCAACACGACGTGCACCCCCGCATCATTCCCTCAACACCGGTTCGTGACCTCCCGGTCCGCACCACCACCACCCGGATCGACACCCGATCGAACCCGAGCCGACGCCGAGGAACCGGCCACGCGACCTACCGTGAGCGAGTACTCCCATCGCCAGGAGGTGCGTGATGACCACGGAGATACAAGAACCCGACCAAGCACGACTCGAACAGACCCTCGGACAACTCGTCGTCGACATGGGCGCGGCCATGAACGGCGCCCTGGTCCTGATCGGTGTCGATCTGGGCCTGTGGCGAGCCCTCGACGAATCCGGCCCGACCACCAGCGAACAACTCGCGGCCCGCACCGGCCTCCGCGAACGCTATCTACGCGAATGGCTCTCCGCACAGGTAGCAAGCGGATATCTGACCTACGAGCCGGACAACGACACCTTCACACTGTCCCCGGAACACGCCATGGCACTCGCCCGCGAGGACAGCCCGGTCTACCTCGCCGGCGGCCTCCACCTGATCAGTTCGGTCTACAAGGACCGGCTACGCATCACCGAACGCATCCGCAACGGAGAGGGTTTCGGCTGGCACGAACACGATCCCGAACTGTTCGTCGGCACCGAACAGTTCTTCCGCCCCGGCTACCGCGCCAACCTCGTCGACGTGTGGCTGCCCACCCTCGACGGGGTCGTCGACAAACTGCGTGCCGGCGCCACCGTCGCCGACATCGGCTGCGGCCACGGTGTCTCGACAACCCTGCTCGCGCAAGCATTCCCGCAGTCCACCATCCGCGGCTTCGACTACCACGACGGGTCCATCGCACGAGCCCGCGAACTGGCTGCGGAGGAGGGTGTCGACAACGCCACCTTCGAGGTCGCTTCGGCCGTGGATTTCCCCGGATCCGACTACGACCTGATCTGCTATTTCGACTGCCTGCACGACATGGGCGATCCCGTCGGCGCACTGCGGTACGCGCGCGGCGCGCTCGCCGACGACGGCACGGTGATGCTCGTCGAACCGTTCGCTCGCGACAGCCTGTCCGAGAACCTCAATCCGGTCGGCCGGATGTACTACGCCGCGTCGACGGTGTTGTGCACCCCGTCGTCGCTCGACCAGCCGGTCGCACTCGGGCTCGGCGCGCAGGCCGGGGAGCGGCGGCTCGCGGACGTCGCCGCCGAAGCCGGCTTCGGCACCTTCCGGCGCGCCACCGAAACTCCCTTCAATCTCGTCCTCGAAGCACGCCCCTGAGTCACTCGTCGGCACACCGGATCGGGCCCATCGGCGACCCCGGCGGCGCCGATGGGCCACGATCGAAGGATGGACCGCGTCACCCGACTCTCGCTCGCCCTCGACCGTCAGGAGGGGCGGTGCCTGTGGTGCGGACGGGAGTTCGGGCGGTTGATCACCCCGACCACCGATCATCTGGTGCCGCGGCTGAAGGGCGGGCCGAGTATCACCGCCAACGAGGTCGCCGCGTGCCGACGCTGCAACGCCGACCGCGGACACGTCGCGCCGGTCGAATGGCTCGACCGGTGCCGGCAGCGCGACGGCTGGACGCCCGACGAGAAGCTGCTGACGCGACTGCTCGAGGAACTCGCCGACGAACTCGTCCGGGTCGGTGGCCATCGTCGTGCCCGGGACTATCTGTCCGCACAGTTGCGGCGGTTGCGGCGACCGTCGTGACACCGGTGAACCGAGTTCCCGTGCACCGCGATCAATACGTCACAGTGACGTTTCAGGGCCGGTCGTCCGGAGGGGAGAAGGGGAGTCCACGCCATCGACCCGACGGAACGCGACCCGCAGAAGAGTCAGGACGACCGCGATACCCCGGGGATCGAACGGGACGATGGTGATCACGAAGACCACCCAGAAGCGCAGGAGCCGTGGTTGCGTCACGGTCGACCTCCCGGATCGCGTCGTCCCTGCCGCGCCGATGGAATCGGCGCAGATTCACGTTCACCGCAGGACCGCGGAGCCCATATGGAAACGTCACTGTGACGTTTTGACGGCGGTTGAGCGGACGAGCAGGGGACGAGGGCGGCAGGCCCGGAAGGTCACCTCGGGCGCCCGAAGCGGCAGACGGGCGCGAGGCGGCGGCCCCGGGCGGACCACAGGCCGTGGATCAGGTCGGCGCGGGCCGGCCATGGCAGATGCGTGGCAGTTCGGATGCCGGGAGCGAGTCGGTGCGGGATTGTTCGCATGCCGCGGGATGCAAGGGAGCAACACGCGATAGACGACATGTCGCACAACGCGAGGCAGTGACGCGAGGCAGTGCACGCAACGACGCCGCAGAGACAAGAATCCGGACGCCCGTCGGAACCTCGGATTATCAGCGCGGAACCCCAGGTCGCGGCGTGTATCGAAATTGCCGATAATCTACATTATGTTAACTAGAGTGAAATCGGACCTCCTCCGGCCAGGTGCGGCAAGGGCGTTCGAGACATTCGGAGCTCCCTGGTTCGACCCGGATCGATACGATGGGTCCCACCTGTCACCCGGCCTCCGACCCGAGGCCGGCTCGCCTCCGGACCGAACCCCGCCGCCGTAACCCGCCGGCGCCCGTACCGGATCGAGCCACCGATCCGTTCGACGCGCGTTCGGCTGCTCATGCATCGGTGCCATGCTGCAGCGACGCGCACACTGCAACGACTCACGGTTCGCCGATGCGGCGTTGCGACAGCACCGTGTCGTCGTCGCGTGCATGTTGTGCGCACTGGATCGCGCGGACGATGCGCATGCTGGTGGTGTGAGATCATCCCGTCCCCCGGGGTGCCGCGACCACCGATCACCCCTTCTCGCCTCTTCCACATTTGATGGATAATCACCGTTATCCATGAATCATGTTGGTAATCAACAAATTTCACGTACACAGAAGTGAACGGTTCCATTGTGCCCCGCGCATGTCCCCTCCACAGCCGATCCGGTCCCGATCTCCTCGAACCTCGAGGGCGAGCCCGATCTCCGCACTGCATCCCCACGACACCAGCGCATGCCTTCCACCCGACTATCTGCCCTTGGGACGGCACAATTCGGGGTCCTTCTCCCCTGCCGCCCCGTCTCGTCAGCCGTGATGGCGCCGGTACGCGGCCACCGCTCCCGGATGCAGCGGGACATCGGCGGTGACGATCAGCGATTGCCGGTCGAGGAACTGGCTGCCGGTGGCCTGGGCCGGCACGAGTTCGGAGGCGTGGTCGACGAGCAGATCGACCAGCGCAGCGGCGGCCTCGTCCGACACCGAGGCGCCGGCGAGCAGCAGATTGCCCAAGCCGATGGTGGCGACGGCGTCCGGCTGCCCGTACGTTCCGGGCTGGATGAGGACCGGTTCGTAACGCGGACCGAATCGCGCCCGCAGCGGTTCGAGGAGCACGGACAGATCGATCAGCCGCAGCGGCACACCCACGTTCGCGAACGACGGGGTGGGAACACCGCCCGCCCACAGGACGGCGTCGATCTCGCCGTCCACCAGCGCGCGACCGGCGTCGGCCATCGACAGGTGCACGCGGGTGACGGTTCCCGGCTCGGCGAGCCCGGCGACGTCGAGGATGCGTTCGCCGGTGAATTCGGCACCCGATCCGGGAGCGCCGAGGCTGATCCGTGCGCCCCGAAGCTGGGCGATCTCACGGATCGGCGAGTCTGCGCGCACGGCCAACTGCATGTAATTCTCGTAGACCCGCCCGATCGCCGTGAACTGCGCGCCCTCGTCGTGGGCACGCACCGCGACGTCGGTGAGGGTCAGCGCCAGCTCCGCGTCCCCTGCCGTCAGCGCGGCGAGATTGGTGACCGATCCCGGGGTGCGTTCCGGCACGACCGCGATGGGAAGACCCGCCCGGTCGGCGGCGGCGGCGGTGAGTTCCGCGAACTCCCAGAAGAACCCGCCCTCCTCCCCTGCCGCCAGGATCAGTTCCTCACGCTCACCGGTGCGCGTGCAGCCGGCGACGGCTCCGCCCACCGCCAGCAACGCGACGGACCGCAGGAGATCACGGCGGGTGATCATGATGCCTCCGCGCGGGAGTCGGCGGGCAGTGTCAGGGTGACGGCGAGTCCGTGCGGAACGGCTGCGGCGAGGTCGAGGGTGCCGCCGCCGCTCTCGACGAGCGCGACTGCGATGGACAGCCCGAGGCCGGTGCCGGGCCCGTCGGCTCCGGACCCGCGGAAGAACCGGGAGGTGAGGGCGCCGAGCTCGTCAGGTGCGACTCCAGCGCCGTCGTCCTCGACGCGGATCCGGATCATCCCGCCGTGGTGTCGGGTGGTGATGCGGACCCCGGTGGCCGCGCGGGCGTACTTGCTCGCGTTGCTGAGCAGCACGTCGAGCACCTGGGCGAGGTGGTCGGCGGAGAAGCAGGCGTGCAGGCGCTGTTCGGATGGTTCGTCCACGGTGACGGTCATGCCGGTCTCGGCCAGGGCATCGGACCAGGCGTCCACACGGTCGGCGACGACGACACCGACATCGCACCCGTCGTGCCCTTCGGTGTCCGTGGTGTCGATGGGTGATTCTGCGGTGGCGAGGGCGAGCAGACCGTCGAGGATGCCGCCGAGCCGGTCGACTTCGACGGCCGTCCGCCGGTAGGTCTCCGCGCCGGCGGCGGCGACGTGCGGTTCGAGGGAGTCGAGCCGGATGTGCAGGGCGGCGAGCGGGTTCCGGAGTCGGTGCGCGGTGTCGGCGATGAGTTGCTTCTGGGCGCGGGTGGACGTGCGGACGGCCTCGGACATGGTGTCGAAGGCCTGTGTGAGTTCCCGTGCCTCCGGTGGACCGTGATACCGGACCGAGACGGTGGCGTCGCCGGTCCGTGAGCGTGGATACAGCGCCGGGACGCTGTCGGTGAGCGCCGCGACCCGCGCGGTGAGCGCGGTGAGCGGGCGGACCGTCCACCGCGACAGGGCGATCGCGAGGATCGTGACGAGCGCAAGGGCCGCTGCCGCCCCGGTGACGATGAGCAGCCACGAGGTGCGGATGTCGTGGCGGGCGGCGTCGGTGGACACGTCGACGACGACGGCTCCTTCGACCTGGGCGCCGGTGCCCACCGGCACGGCGAGCAGGACCCGCTGCGGGGACCACGGGGTCAGCGGACCGCCTATGCCCTGTTTCTGGTTGCGGAGACCGGCGGTGATCGCCTCCGGCACACCGGGGTCGGTCGGGGTCAGGTCCGCACTCGCGCGGGGTGCGCCGCGCGCGTCGACGATCAGCACGCCTTCGTCGTAGAGCCGGTGGTAGCGGGTCACCTCCTCGTCGAGCAGGGCGGTGCTGCCGGGGGCGCGCATCTGGACGGCGAGGGTGGCGAAGTGGTGGGCGTCGGCTTCCCGGTTCGCTCCCAGGACGGCGGTGCGGCCGGCGCTGGTGGCGAGGGCGAGCGGTACGGCGAAGGCGACGACGGCGACGGTCGCGAAGACGAGCAGCACCGCCAGGACTCGTCGGCGCATGTCAGCCGCCCCACCGGTAGCCGTAGCCGCGGATGGTGGAGATGAGTCCGGGGCGGGCGAGTTTCGCGCGCAGCCCGGTCATGTGCACGTCGAGCGACCGGGAGATCGCCACGTAGGCGTCGCCCCACACGGCGTCCATGAGTTGTTGGCGGCTGACCGCGGCGCCGGGTCGGGCGACGAGGACGGCGAGCAGGTCGAATTCCTTCGGGGTGAGGGTGACCGGTTCGCCGCCCACCTCGACTTCGCGGGCGTCGAGGTCGACGACCACGTCGCCGGCCCGGACGATGCGGGAGGCCTCGGACAGCGCGCGGCGCCGTTGGGTGACGACGTCCACGCGGGCGAGCAGTTCGGCCAGGCGGGCCGGTTTGACGAGGTAGTCGTCGGCACCGCCGCGCAGGCCGCGCACCACCGAGCGTTCGTCGCCGCGCGCGGTGAGGATCACGACGGGGACGTCGCTGACGGCCCGCAGTTGCCGGAGCACCTGCAGGCCGTCGGCGTCGGGCAGGCCGAGGTCGAGGATGACGACGTCGAGGTCTCGGTGGCCGAGGAGCAGGTCGGCGCCGCGCCGCATGCGGATCGGCCGGTGGCCGTGGGAGGTGAGGGCTTCGACGAGGGCGTCGCCGACTCCGTCGTCGTCCTCGACCACCGCGATCTGCACGTGGTTGCCTTTCGGTCAGTGTCGTGAGGTGGCCAGGTCGGCGTGCTCGTCGGGGGTGTCGGTGTGGGTGCTCGTGCGGTCCAGGGGTGAGCCGTCGGAGGTCTCCCGCATGAAGAAGTACACGACGAGCGAGATGGCGATGCAGCCGGTCACGTAGTAGAAGAATAGCGATTCGTGGCCGGCGCGCTTGAGGGCGAGCGCGACGGTTTCGACGGTACCGCCGAAGATCGCGAGGGTCAGCGCGTAGGGCAGGCCAACGCCGAGCGCGCGGACCTTGGTGGGGAACAGTTCGGTCTTCACGATGGCGTTGACCGAGGTGTAGCCGGTGACGACGGTCAGGCCGAGCATCATCAACCCGAACGCGATCAGCGGGTTCGTGGTGTTGCCGAGCACGGTCATCAGCGGGATGGTGAGCACGGTGCCGCCGACCCCGAAGAAGATGAGCAGTTTGCGCCGGCCGATGCGGTCCGACAGGGCACCACCGATGGGCTGCAGGACGATGAACACCAGCAGGGCAGCGAAGTTGATCCAGGCGACGGTGTCCTTGGAGATGCCGGAGGTGTTGATCATGTATTTCTGCATGTAGGTGGTGTAGGTGTAGAACGCCACGCAGCCGCCGAGGGTCAGCGCGCACACCAGCAGGCATTCGCGGGGGTACTGCAGCAGCATCCGGATGCCGCCCTGCTCGGGCTTGCCCTCCGGGAGGTCGGCGGCGCTCTTGGCCGCGACTTCCTCGGTGAACGCTTCGGATTCGTCCATGGTGCGGCGCAGCCACATCACGGCGACGGCGGCGACGGCGCCGATGACGAACGGGATGCGCCAGCCCCACGCCTGCATGGCCTCGGCGGAGAGGGTGAGCTGCAGGACGATCTGGACGCCGAGGGCGATGAGCTGGCCGGCGACGAGGGTGACGTACTGGAAGCTCGAGTAGAACCCGCGGCGTCCGGGTGAGGCGACTTCGGCGAGATAGGTAGCGCTGGTGGCGTATTCACCACCGACGGACAGTCCCTGCATCATGCGGGCGAGGACGAGAAGAAGAGGTGCGGCGAGTCCGATGGTCGCGTAGGCGGGGGTGACGGCGATGATGAGGGAGCCGACGGCCATGACGGTGACCGACAGGGTCAGCGCCGAGCGCCGTCCGTGCCGGTCGGCGTAGCGGCCCATGATCCAGCCGCCGATCGGTCGCATGAGGAATCCCACGGCGAAGATCGCTGCGGTGGACAGCAGTTGGGCGGTGGGGTCGCCTTCGGGGAAGAATTCTTTCGCGAAGTACACGCTGAACGCGGCGTAGACGTACCAGTCGTACCACTCGATCAGGTTGCCGACCGAGCCTTTCAACACGTTGCCGATGACTCGGCGTTCGCCCGTCGAGGTGGTGCTCACCCGGGACTCCTTTCGCTGCGTGGATCTGTGCGCTCCCCACAGTGGTTCGGGTCACAGTGGTTGCGGAAGGGTCTGTGGCGGTTCCTAACACTCCCTTAGGAATGTGGTCGGGACAGGCGGGATCGGCGTGGCGCGCGGGGTGCCGCTCCCCCGTTGTGCCGGTCGGAGGTTCTACGGTGGTCGGCGTGACGATCCCCGCATCGAGTTATCTGTTCCAGGCCCGGACGTTCGTGAGCGGCTCGCGTAAGTGGCGGTTCGAGGCGGCGTTGGCGACCGCGCGGGTCTGTGAGCGGTTCGAGCGGCCGTATCCGAAGTCGGTGCGGACGCTGGCACACGCCGCATACGACATGTTGCGGATGGATGCGCCGGAGGTCGCTGCCGAGTTCGGGCCGCCGTCGTTCTGACCCCGGGTGGGCACGCGATCCGGGTGCTCGGTGCCTCCGATGGCCGGTACTGTGCAGCACAACCCGATCACGATGTCTGCGGGGCAAGGAGGGGGCCGATGAACCCTGCGATATGGCTGACACCCGGCCAGTTGGCGGACCGTTCCGGGGTGGCGGTGTCGGCGCTGCACTACTACGAGTCGCGTGGTCTGATCACCAGTCGCCGCACCTCGGGCAATCAGCGGCGTTATCGTCGCGACACGCTGCGCAAGGTCGCGTTCATCAAGGTCGCGCAGGGTGTGGGGGTGTCGCTGGACGAGATCAAGGAGGCGTTCGATTCGTTGCCGGACAGTCGTGTGCCGACGACGGAGGACTGGGCGCGGTTGTCGCGGGCGTGGCACGACCGGCTGACCCGCCGCATCGAGGATCTCACCGCGTTGCGGGACAGTTTCACCGAGTGCATCGGCTGCGGGTGTCTGAGTTTGGCGTCGTGTCCGCTCGCGAATCCCGGGGATGTGCTCGGGCAGCAGGGTCCGGGTCCGCGTCGGCTACCGGTGCACGACGATCCGCCGGTGGAGTCGGTGCCGCGCGCGGAGTGGTCCGGCTGAGGTCACGACTCGTCGAGCCGGCGGTCAGGTGCGCGCCGCTTCGATCTGCTGCACGAACCGGGCGGTGGCGTCGGCGACGTCGCGGGGATGGGAACGCGGCGACCAGTGCCCGGCGTCGAGCGGGTGGATGCGCAGGTCGGTGACCCAGCGGGAGGTGTCCTCGTAGCTCACGGGGCGTACCGCACGGTCGCGCAGGTTCTGGATCAGCTGGACCGGGACGTCCGTGCGCCGCTCGCGGGGTCGGGCGAGCCGCGCGCGGATGTTCGCCCGGTACAGGGACAGTCCGTGCACCATGTCGTCGGCGAGGGTCGGGGCGACCGGTGCGATCGCAGCAGGATCGGTGCGGTCGAAGAAGCCGACGAAGGCCGGCCAGTGGCGGGCGAGCCGGCCGCGCAGCACCGGATTCGGCAGACCGGGGATCTGGAAGGCGAGGGTGTAGGCGGAGGCGAGAGCCTGTTCGGCGGGGCCGAGTGGGCGCATCCGACGCAGACGACGGCGCATCCACAGGCCGAGATGGTCGAGATTGGGGCCGGAGATCGAGGTGTAGGAGGCGATGCGATCGCCGGCGTCGGGTTCGCACACTGCTTCCCAGCACAGCACCGCGCCCCAGTCGTGGCCGAGCAGGTGGACCGGTTCGTTCGGGGCGAGGGCGTCGATGACGGCGTGCAGGTCGGCGGCGAGGTGATCGAGCCGGTAGTGCGCCACCTCGCGAGGGATGGTGGAGGCGCCGGCGCCGCGGTTGTCGTAGCGCAGGATGCGGAAGTCGTCGGCGAGCAGGGGCGCGACGCGGTCCCACAGGGCGTGGGTGTCGGGCCAGCCGTGGACGAGGACGAGGGTCGGGCCGTGCGGGTTGCCTTCCTCGGCGACGTGGAGTCGGACGGGCCCGTTGGTGACGGTGTGGGTGGTCATGGCTGTCCTGGCGTCTCGGGAGCTGGTGGGTGGTCGCCGGGGGGTCGGGTGAACAGCGTGCGGCGCCGCAGGCTGCTGGCGATGGCGAAGAGGGATTCGGAGACGGAGGTGGGCCGGCCGTGGCGGCGCTGGACGAGATGTCCGAGTGCGGACAGCAGTCCGGCGCCGAGGGGGACGGCGAGGACGAACAGGATCCGATGTCGCAGTGGGCTGCCGCGCAGCATCGACATGGGAGGCCTCCTTCGATACCGGCCACTGTATTTGTGACCAACGGTAACACTATTTCTGGTGATGGGAACCACTCCTGATGTTTCGCGACGGTCCCGCGCGTGCATCCCTCCCGAAGTCGACAAGGGACGGGGCAGCGCATGAGAGTTCTCGTGATCGGTGCCTCCGGCTATGTCGGCAGCCGGGTCGTCCCCGCCTTCCTCGCTACCGGCTGCACCGTGCGCGCCGCCGCCCGGAACCCGAAGGCCTTGCGACGCTTCTGGTGGCACGACCGGGTCGAGACCGCGCGGGTGGACGTCACCGACGCGCACACTCTCCCACCGGCACTCGACGATGTCGACGTCGTGGTCTATCTCGTGCACGGCATGCGCTCGGCGCACTTCCGCGACCTCGACCTGGCGGCGGCCCGCACCGTGCGGCGCGCGGTCGATGCCTCGCAGGTGACGCGCGTCGTCTACGTCTCCGGCTTTGTCCCCGAGTGTGCGCCGGACGAGCTGTCCGAGCATCTGCTCTCGCGCTGGGAGGTCGAGCAGGAACTGTCCCGATCGCGCCGCACGGTGATCACGCTGCGGGCCGGGATGGTGCTCGGCTCGGGGTCGACGAGCTTCGAGGTGCTCGGCCAGCTCGGTGGGCGCCTGCCTGTCACCGTGGTACCGGATTGGATGGAGTCGCGGGTCGAGCCGATCGCGGTCGTCGACCTGGTCGCCGCGGTGCTCGGGGCGGCCGTCGCGGACACTCCCACGGACTCGTTCGATGTGGGCTGCGGACAGTCGCTGCGCTATCCCGAGTTGCTCCGCCGCTACGGGCAGATCACCGGCATGCCGCGCGCTCAGGTCACCGTCGCCGGATTGCCGGGCGCGGTGATCGGCCGGCTCGGCTCGTGGTTGACGGAGGTGCCGTCGGGAACCGTGGCGGCGTTGATGGAGAGCCTGCGGCACGACATGACGGCCCGCGATCGTCGGTGGGTCGGCCGCCTGGTCCCGGCCACCCATCGGCCGTTGGGGATCGTGCCGGCGTTGCAGCGCGCGGTGCTGCCCGCCGATGCGAGTGTGCCGTGCGCGGAACGAGATCCGATGGGTGCGCTACCCGGAGACCCGGAGTGGGCGGTCGCCGCCGCGGAGGCGCGCCGGTTCTCGGCGCACGGGATCCCGCCGCGACGGCGACCGTAGAGGGTGGACGGGACGCCGTACTCGTCGACGGCGGCGTCCCGTTCTCGGGGTGCGCTGGATCTAGTCGACCGGGCCGAGCGCGGGAGCGGTCACGAAGCTCAGCGCGTCGTGGCCGGCGAGGTGATTGTCGATGATGCGCTCGATGGCCTGCCGCCATTCCTCCCGCACGGTCCCGGCGTCGTCGCCGGCATCGAGTCTCTGCAGGATGTTGTGCTGCGCAACGTGATAGGCCATGGGCGTGTCGATGTCGAAGGTCGGTAGTGCCATGGCCCTGCACCATACGTCCGAACCACCCGCGACCCCAACCCCCCGGTTCCGTCGGTGTACACCGGCGCGAACCGAACCCTCACCCGAGTCATACCATCGGATAATCGATTATCCGATGGTATGGTCCGGGGATGGCATCGGTTGACGTCGAGTCCGGCTGGCCCGCGGTCACCTACGAACAGCACCCGTGGGTGAGCAGCGATGCCTACGGCTCGCGGCGCGAGAAGCGCCTGACCACCGGCCCCTACCGCGCCGCGGTCCCCCCACTCATCGCCCACCGTCCGGTCCCGCTCGACGGCGAACTGCAGGCCCTCACCGAGGAAGCCGCGACGGAACTGACCCGTTTCGACGTCGAGGTCGGGCACATCACCGCCCCGTTCGCCTCCATCCTGCTGCGCACCGAGAGCGCGTCGAGCTCGGAGATCGAGAACCTCTCCAGCGGGGCGCGGCAGATCGCGCTCGCCGAACTCGGCGAACACGCCTCCCGCAACGCCCGCCTGATCGTCGGCAACGTGCGGGCGATGCGCGCGGCGCTCGAGCTGTCCGACGCGATCGACGCCGCCGCGATCCTGCGGATGCACCACGCGCTGCTCGAGCACGACGATCCGGCGATCGCCGGCCGGTGGCGCACCCAGCAGGTGTGGATCGGCGGGGGCAGTCTGGGCCCGCACACCGCGCAGTTCGTGCCCCCGCACCACGAGCGGGTGCCCGAGCTGATCGACGACCTGGTGGTCTTCGCCAATCGGGTGGATCTGCCGGTGGTCGCGCAGATCGCGGTCGCGCACGCGCAGTTCGAGACCATCCACCCGTTCCCGGACGGCAACGGCCGGGTGGGCCGCGCGTTGATCCAGGCGATGCTGCGCGGCGGGCAACTCACCCGCAGTGTCGCCGTGCCGGTCTCGGCGGGCCTGCTGCACAACACCGGGCAGTACTTCGATGCGCTCGGCGCCTACCGCGCCGGGGATCTCGGGCCGATCGTGCACTCGATCGTCGATGCGTCGTTCGCGGCGGTCGCCAACGGCCGCACCCTCGTCGCCGATCTCGAGGCGGTACGCGAACTGTGGAGGTCCCGGGTGACGGCGCGGCGGGATTCGGCAGTGCACCGGCTCGTGGACGTGCTGCTGCGCCAGCCGGTGATCGACAACCGGTCGGCCGCCGCGGCCTTGTCGGTGACCGGCGCCAACGCGCAGATCGCCATCGACCGGTTGGTGGATACGGGGATCCTCACACAGATCACCGAGGGGCGCCGCAATCGCATCTGGCAGGCCAAGGACGTGGTGCGGGTACTCGACGAGTTCGCCGCGCGCGCCAAACGCCGCCGCGGCTGACCCCCTCGGTACCGCTCCGCCCCGGCGTCGCTCGGTCGGGGTCGATCAGCCCGGGATGTCGCGCGGGTCGTGACCGTAGGTGTTGCGTTCGCCGATCGTCCCGTCGAGGTTGTGGACGAGGTGTTCGACCTTGCGGCGGCGCGCCTCGTCGCGGCCGGCGGCGACGGCCTCCTCACGGGTGGGATAGGTGCCGAGCAGGTCGCTCGAGCCCTCGATGCGGTTGTGCCAGGATCCGTCCTGATGGAACGTCTCGACATCGCCGGCGGGCATGGGGTGCTCCTCTCCACGAACGGTCGGTTGTCCACCGCGTACCCGGCGTCGGTCTCCCCGAATCCGGACGCGGTCCCTGCTGTCCCGTCGGTCCCTGCTGTCACACTGGACTCGCACATCTGTACGAGCGGATCTTCACGGGAGGGGCATCGTGGCGGGCAGCGCGACCGAGCCGGGATTGTCGGACTGGATCGGGTCGTATCTCGAGACCTTGCAGACCGCGAAACGGTCCCCGCACACCATCAAGGCCTACCGACTCGACCTGCACGCGGTGCGCGCGCATCTCGCCGCGGCCTGCGCGGTGCCGGAGGACGCGTTGACACTCGGGAATGTGACGGTGCGCGGGTTGCGGTCGGCGTTCGCGGCGTTCGCCGCCGAACGGCAACCGGCGTCGGTGCGCCGCGCCTGGTCGGTGTGGAACAACTTCTGCAACTTCCTCGTCTCCGAAGGGGTGTCGGAAGGCAACCCGATGGCCTCGATCGCACAGCCGAAGAAGCCGCAGCACACCCCGAAGGCGTTCTCCCCCAACGCAATCAATCAACTCGTCGACACCATCACCGTGGAGGCGCAACGCCCGGCGAAGTCGGCGCGGGACTGGCCGCAACGCGATCTGGCGCTCATCGCGACGCTGCTGCTCACCGGGATCCGCTCGGACGAGTTGATCCGCCTCGATGTGGGCAGCATCCTCGGCGGCCGCGAGGCCCCGGTGCTGCGGGTGCTCGGCAAGGGCGCGATCGAACGGGAGATCCCCCTCGAGGACAGCTGGACGGCGATCGTCGCCGCCTATCTCGAGGAACGCTACGCCCGTTTCCCTGCCGCGCGGCGCCGCGCCCGCGACCGCGACGAGTTGCCCGTGTGGGAGCGGCACGACCCGGCCGACCCGCTGTTCGTCGGCGCGGACGGCACACGCATCACCCGCGGCACCCTGCAGTACCGGGTGCGGCGCATCTACCGCCGCGCGGGTATCGAGTCCGAACGCAAACGCGGTGCGCTCGCCCACGCGTTGCGGCACACCTTCGCGACGAGCCTGGCCGACAGCGGCGCGACGATGGTCGAGTTGCAGCAGCTGCTCGGGCACCGGTCGTTGCAGACCGTGCAGGTGTACACCTCGGCGACCAACGATGCGGTGCGGCACGCCGCGCGCCACAACCCCGTCTACGGGTTGCTCGGGTCGGGTCGCGAGTCGCTCGGCGACGGGCCGGGTTAGCTCGTCGGTTGCGCTGTGGGCGGGCGCGGCAACTGCAAGACTGGGGATCGATCCATCCGGCAACGTGAAGGAGCATCCATGAGCGTCGAGCAGACCGAACCCCGCCGTCATCGTGTGGTCGTGATCGGATCCGGTTTCGGTGGGCTGTTCGGGACCCAGGCCCTGGCTCGTGCCGATGTGGACGTCACGGTCGTGGCGCGCACCACCCATCACTTGTTCCAGCCGTTGCTGTACCAGGTGGCCACGGGCATCCTGTCGGTCGGTGACATCGCCCCGGCGACCCGCATGGTGCTGCGCAAACAGAAGAACGCGCAGGTGTTGCTCGGGGACGTCGAGAAGATCGACCTGGAGAATCGGACGGTGACCTCCCGGTTCCTCGAGCGCTACACCACCACCGAATTCGACAGTCTCATCGTCGCCGCGGGTGCCGGCCAGTCCTATTTCGGCAACGACCAGTTCGCCGAGTACGCGCCGGGCATGAAGACCATCGACGACGCCCTCGAGCTGCGCGGCCGGATCCTCGGGGCGTTCGAGCAGGCCGAACTGTCCCACGATCACGAGGAACGCGCCCGGCTGCTGACCTTCGTGGTGGTCGGCGCCGGCCCGACCGGGGTGGAACTGGCCGGGCAGATCGCCGAGCTGTCGCGCCGCACCCTCAAGGGCACCTTCCGCAACATCGATCCGACCGAGGCGCGGGTGGTGCTGCTCGACGGCGCCTCCGACGTGCTGCCGGTCTACGGCGGCAAACTCAGCCGCAAGGCCCGCAACACCCTCGAACGGCTCGGGGTGGAGATCCAGCTCGGTGCGATGGTCACCGACGTCGACGCCGACGGTCTCGTCGTCAAGGAGAAGGACGGTTCGCAGCGGCGCATCGAGTCGCAGTGCAAGGTGTGGTCGGCGGGCGTGTCGGCCAGTCCGCTCGGCAAGCAGCTCGCCGAACAGTCCGGGGCGCAGGTCGATCGGGCGGGCCGGGTGGAGGTGCTGCCGGATCTGACGTTGCCGGGGCATCCGAACGTGTTCGTCATCGGCGACATGATGTCGCTGAACAAGCTGCCCGGTCTGGCGCAGGTGGCGATGCAGGGCGGCAAGTACGCGGCCCGGCAGATCATCGCCTCCCTCGACGGCGCCGACCCGGGCCATCGGGAACCGTTCAAGTATTTCGACAAGGGCAGCATGGCGACGATTTCGCGGTTCAGTGCGGTCGCGAAGGTCGGCAAACTCGAGATCAGCGGGTTCCTCGGCTGGGTGGCGTGGTTGTTCATCCACCTGCTGTATCTGGTGGGGTTCTCGTCGAAGCTGTCGACGCTGCTGTCGTGGGCGCAGGCGTTCTTCTCCACCGGCCGCAACGAGATGGCGGCGACCGAGCAGCAGGTGTTCGCGCGGATCGCGCTCGAGCACATGCGCGCGGACGAACCCGGCGGCGACTCGGCGAACGGCGCGGCCTCGGCGAAGGACGGGGACCGTTCCGCACAGGCGCCGGCCGGGCAGGGCCGCGGCGGGACGCAGGCCGCGGGCTGACCGTCGGTGCTCCGGCCGGGTGTGGTGTCCCGGCCGGAGCCGCCCGGCTGCAGGGTCAGTGCCCGATGCGGTCCGCGTCGGTGATGTTCGCCAGGCGCACCTGTCCCTGCGCGACGAGGCGGTCCTGTTCGTCGACGATCTCCACCCGCCACAGCTGCTGGGTGCGGCCGCGGTGCACCGGGGTGCCGGTCGCGGTGAGGACCCCTTCGCGGGTCGCGCGGAGGAAGTCGGTGTTGTTGTTGACCCCGACGACGTTGCCCTTGTCTCCCAGCCAGTTGGCGCCGGCGACGCTGGCGACGGTCTCGATCACCGCGCAGTACACCCCGCCGTGCACGATGCCGTAGGGCTGGTGCTGCGTGGGGGTGATCGTCCACCGGGCCCGGGCGAGATCGGGGCCGAGTTCGACGAACTCGAGGCCGAGGGCGGTGTTGAAGCCGGTGTCGTTGACGGTGTTGATCGCCTGCACGTCGTGCTGGGCCGGGGCGGAGGTGGACTGGTCGCTCATACGGGCTTCCCTTGTTCGTGCGTGGGGTCGGCCGGCCGCCGGGACAGGTGGCCGTCGAACGATGGTAGGACATGGCGGTTTTCGGCCGACCACCTCCGACGGTGGCACCCCCGGGGTGGTCACTGCAGAGTCACCAGCAGCGCGTAGGCGACGATCGAGTAGCCGTCGGGGATCGGCCCGAACCGGTGCACGGTCCGCGCGCCCTCGTACTCGACGCCGTACCAGCCCGCGTCCGCGGTCGGGATCCTGAGGGTCCGCTGGATCACCGGGTGACGTTCGGCGACCAGGGCGCGCCCGTGCGGTCGGGTGCGGTACAGCGTCCACAGATAGCGGTCCCACACCAGATGCCCGGTGAGCACGACGTCGCCGAGGGCGTCGAGCTGCGGTGGGAGCACGGTGGTGAAGCCGTGACCGAGATGGGCGAGCAGTTCGACCCGATCGTCGACGGTGATCTGCTCGACGCGGGCGGGCACGTGCCGGACGAGGTCGCGGATGCAGTCGCTCGCGCCGGGGGTGGTCCAGGAGGTGGTCGGTTCACACACCTGCCCGGGAGCAGGCTGATCGGGCCACGGTTCGAGGTCTTCGATCATCCACAGGGTGGTCATCTCTCGGTGCTTCCCAGGTCGCGGCGCGGATTCCTCCAGCATCCTCCGGGTTCGCCACCGCCGCGCCTGCGATCGGCCGGTTGCGCTGTGCGTCGACGGCGCAGGGCTCCGGACACACGACGGCGGGCCCCACATGGATGTGAGGCCCGCCGCGGGAAGGGACCGGGAGTCACTGCAGCCCTCAGGACTCCGCTGCGGTCCGGCAGTCGGAACGAATTCGATTATAGGGAAGGCTGCCCTAATCCGGCAAGGCCTCGGACGGGATAGCCCGCGGCGACGAAGGCGTCGAGCAACGCCTGACCGCGGCGCGCGGCGGTGCGGCGGGAGGCGCCACCGAGCACGGGCAGCTGGGCGGCGCCGGTGACGACGGTGCGCCCGACGATCCCCCAGAACCGGTTCCGGTCGAGCGGGGCGAGGGACCGCAGCGCGAGATGGACGGCATTGAGTGCGGTCGCGGCGCGGTGCGCGGTCCACACCGCCATCGCCTGCTCGCACGGCAGCACCACCACGTCGCGTTCCCCGACGGCGCGGTCCTCGGGCAGCACCCGCAGGGTGTCGTCGGCGAGACCGGCCCAGTCGATGCAGCCGTCGCTGTCCTGATGCAGCCACAGATTGTCCAGACCCGGATCCCAGACGCGGCCCTCGAGGGCGTAGGGGGCGAGGACGCGGCCGACCACGGCGTGGATGAGGGCGCCGGCGACCTGTTCGACGGCGATGCGCGGGTCCTCGGTGTCGAGCAGCGCGCGGTCGTAGAGCGCCTCGATGCGCTGCTGCCGTTCACCGCCGCCGAGGAACCACCAGCGGCGGCGGGGTTCTTCGTCGATACAGGCCACCGCATACACGCGGGGGGCTCCCGCGGCGAGTGCGCGCAGCCGGGCGCGCGTGTCCTCGAACGGGCGGACGGGTGCCGCCGTGGGCGGCAGCAGCAGCGTCGTCATCCGACACCTCCTGATCGACGGTGAATCATGATTAGGTAAGCCTAACCATTGCATCCGGGGGTGGTGTGCGCAACCCCATCCCCCTACTCCCGCCGAGACATAGGATTCCGTAACCTAACTCCGAAGGCCTTCGCGTTCCCCACGATCCGCGACGACCCGAACCGCACCACCGCCTTCCCGAGGAGCACCCCGCGCCCGTGACCGTCACCCCTCACGCCCCACCGGACGCCGACCCGACCGCCCCGCCCCGCGCGGGCCGCCGGATCGCCGCCGTCCTGTGCGATCTCGCGCTCCTCGCCATCCCCCTGCTCGTCGGTGCCCTCGTCGTCGACACCCTCGCCGACGCCAAGGGCGGCGGCCAGACCGACCGCATCGTCTTCGGCGGCGCCGCCCTGGCCGCGGCCGCCGGGCTGCTGTGGTGGAACCACGGCTACCGCGCCGGCCGCACCGGCCAGAGCCTGGGCCTGCAGTGGACCGGGCTCGTGCTGCGCGACCGCGCCACCACCGGACCGGCCGGTACCCGCCGTGCCCTGCTGCGCCGCGGCACCGAAATCGTCACCGAACGCCACGCCCGCCACGACGACTTCACCCCGCGCCCCACCGACGGCAGCGTCGCCGCCCTGCGCCGCCGGCGCCTGCTCGGCCTGGCCGCGCTGCTCGTGCTGCTGGTGCTCGGCGCGCTCGCCAGCATCGCCGTCGGTGCCCGCCCGATGACCTTCGCGGAGGTCTTCCACGCCCTCGTCGTCAACGACGGCTCCGAAACCGACGTCATCGTGCATTCGCTGCGTATCCCCCGCACCCTGCTCGCGCTGCTGGTCGGCACCGCGCTCGGCGTCGCCGGTGCGCTGATCCAGGGGCACACCCGCAACCCGCTCGCCGACGCCGGCCTGCTCGGCATCAACGCCGGCGCCGCCTTCCTGGTGGTGCTGTCGATCTACCTGTTCGGGCTCTCCACCCCGGCGCAGTATCTGTGGTTCGCCTTCGCCGGCTCCGCGCTCGCCAGCATCGTGGTGTTCGGGTTCGCGTCCATCGGCAACGGCGGCTCGAGTCCACTCAGCCTCGCGTTGGCGGGCGCGGCGGTCGCGTTCTTCCTGCAGGCGATGATCCAGACCATCGTGCTGCTCGACCAGACCAGCCTCGACGGCTACCGCTTCTGGGTGGTCGGCTCCGTCGCCGGCCGCGGCATGGACGTCTTCTGGCAGGTGCTGCCGTTCATCGTCGTCGGGTTGCTCGTCGCGCTCGCCTCCACCCCGGCCCTGAACCTGCTCAGCCTCGGCGAGGACGTCGCCCGCTCGCTCGGCACCAACGTCGTCACCACCCGGGTGATCGGCATCGCCGCGATCACCGTGCTCACCGGCGCCGCCACCGCCGCATGCGGACCGATCGCGTTCGTCGGGTTGATCGTCCCGCACATCGCCCGCGCGATCACCGGCCCCGACTACCGCTGGCTCGTGCCCTATGCCGGGCTGCTCGGCGGGGCGCTGCTCGTCCTCGCCGACGTCGTCGGCCGCATCGTGGTGCGCCCCGGCGAACTGCAGGTCGGGATCGTGCTCGCCCTCATCGGCGCCCCCTTCTTCATCGCCCTCGTCCGTCGCCGGAAGCTGGTGGCCCTGTGAACGACACCCCCACCCCGTCCCTCGACAAGGACGAACCCACGACGGGCACGCGCCGCTCACCCGTGCAGGTCTCCACCCGCGTGCCGGGCCGGCCCGCCTTCCGGCTCGGCTCCGTCTCCGTCGTCTGGCGCGCCCGCATGGTCATCGTGTGCGCGCTGATCGTCGTCGCCACCGCGGTGCTGCTGTCGATCTCCCTCGGCCGCGGCGACTACCCCCTGAGTCCCCTGCAGGTCGTCGAGGTGCTCCTCGGCGGCGGCGAACGCCTCGACCGGTTCATCGTCTTCGACCTGCGGCTGCCGCGCGGTGTCGCCGCCGTGGTCGTCGGCGCCGCCCTCGCCGTCTCCGGCGCCATCACCCAATCGGTGTCCCGCAACGCCCTGGCCAGCCCGGACATCCTCGGCATCACCGCCGGCGCCTCCGCCGCCGCCGTGGCCCTGATCGTCGTCACCAGCGGCGGCTCCATCGTCGGACTGCTCGCCACCCTCGGATTGCCGATGTCGGCGCTGCTCGGCGCGCTGCTCACCGCCACGGTCATCTATCTGCTGGCCTGGCGGCGCGGCGCCGACGGCTTCCGGCTCGTGCTCATCGGCATCGGCATCAACGCCATGCTCATCGCCCTGACCCAGTGGATGCTCGTCTCCGCCGACATCAACGACGTCAGCCGCGCCCAGGTGTGGCTGACCGGCTCCCTCAACGGCGTGTCGTGGAACCAGGTGGTGCCCGCCGCGATCGCGCTGCTACTCGTCGGTGGCTGGGCCGCGACCGCCTCGTTCACCGTCGGGGCGCTGCGCCTCGGCGACGACACCGCCCGCTCCCTCGGCGTGAAGCTGCAGACCCAGCAGGCGCTGCTGCTCATCGCGGCATGCGCGCTCGCCGCCGTCGCCACCGCCGCCGCCGGCCCCATCGGCTTCGTCGCCCTCGCCGCCCCGCAGATCTCCCTGCGCCTCGTCGGCTCGGCGGGCAGCCCGATCATCGCCTCCGCCCTGACCGGGGCGCTGTTCGTCGTCGCCGCCGACCTGATCGCCCGCACCATCCTGCCGGTGCCGCTGCCGGTCGGCCTGGTCACCTCCGCGCTCGGCGGCCCCTTCCTGCTGTACCTGCTGGTGCGTTCCAACCGAAAGGTCTCCCGATGACCGACACCCATCTGCCCCCCGCCCCGGCCCCCGGCCCGGTCGAGCACGCGGCGCCGCGGCTGGTCGCCGAACACATCAGCCTCGGCTACGGCGAACGGCTCATCGTCGACGACCTGGACCTGTCCATCCCCACCGGGGTCGTCACCACCGTCATCGGCCCCAACGGCTGCGGCAAATCCACCCTGCTGCGCGCATTGAGCCGGCTGCTCAAACCCCGCACCGGCACCGTGCTGCTCGACGGGCACGACATCACCACCATGCGCACCCGCGAGGTCGCCCGGGTCCTCGGCATGCTGCCGCAGGCCCCCGTCGCCCCCGAAGGGCTCACCGTCGCCGATCTGGTCTCCCGCGGCCGGCATCCGCACCAGTCGTGGTTCCGGCAGTGGTCCTCCGACGACGAGGACGAGGTCGCCCTCGCCCTCGACCGCACCGGCATCGCCGACCTCGCCGACCGGCCCATCGACGAACTGTCCGGCGGGCAACGGCAACGCGCCTGGATCTCCATGGCGCTCGCGCAGGGCACCGACATCCTGCTGCTCGACGAACCGACCACCTATCTCGACCTGGCGCACTCGGTGGAGGTCCTCGACCTCGTCGACCGGCTGCACAGCGAACTCGGCCGCACCGTGGTGATGGTGCTGCACGACCTGAACCTGGCCGTGCGCTACAGCGACCATCTGGTGGTGATGAAGGACGGCCGCGTCGTCGCCTCCGGGGTGCCGTCGGAGGTGATCTCCGTGGAACTGCTGCGCGAAGTGTTCGATCTCGACGCCTCGGTCATCGACGATCCGGTGTCCGACCGGCCGCTGATCGTGCCCATCGGCACCCGCCACGTCTACGGCGCCGCCGGAGGTCCTCACAAGGGGTGACGAGGGTCTCACCGCAGGTCAGACCCTACGACCAGGGGTAGTACGCACATTCGTCGGAGAAATCCGTAGAATCGACCCATGGCAGCACTCGGCGAACTCGAACGCGCAGTGATGGATCACCTGTGGTCCACCCCCGAACCACAGACCGTCCGGCAGGTCCACGAAGCCCTCTCGGCTCGACGCAACCTCGCGTACACCACCGTCATGACGGTCCTGCAGCGCCTCGCCAAGAAGAACCTCGTCATCCAGCAACGCGACGACCGCGCCCACCGCTACCTGCCGGTGCACGGCCGCGACGAACTCGTCGCCAGCCTCATGGTCGACGCCCTCGACCAGGCCGACGAGACCGCCGGCCGCGCCGCTGCCCTCGTCCACTTCGTCGGCCGCGTCGGCGCCGACGAAGCCGCCGCCCTGCGCGCGGCGCTGGCCGAACTCGAAGCGCAACACGGCGACGACAACACCGGCCACGACACCGAGCGGGCCGGCTGACACACTCGATGTCATGAACGCGACCACGGCGCTGTTCTTCGGAACCACAGCGCTTCTCCTCGCCGGTCCGGTGCCGGGGCTGCTCGCCCGCGCCACCTGGCCGCACCGCAACCCCCGGGCCGCACTCGTGCTGTGGCAGTCCGTGGCGCTGGCGGCGGTGCTCTCCGCGTTCTCCTGCGGCCTGGCCATCGCCGCCCGCCTCCTCGCGCCCGGCGCCGACGGCCGACCCACCACCGGCCCCCTCGAGGAGATCGACGCCCTCGGTCTGCCCCTGTGGCTGACCTACGTCATCGTGTTCGCCCTGACCGTGTTCATCGGAGCCCGCCTGACCTTCTCCATGCTGCGCGTCGCGGTGCGCACCCGCCGCCGCCGCTCCCGCCACCGCATGCTCGTCGACCTGCTCGACCGCCGCGAGAGCGGCGCCGCCGTCCGCCACCACCCGCACGTGCGGATCCTCGACACCGCCGACCCCATCGCCTACTGCCTGCCCGGGCTGCGGCACCGGGTGGTGCTCAGCGAAGGCACCCTCGACAACCTCGGCGACGACGAACTGCGCGCGATCCTGCGCCACGAACACTCCCACCTGCGTGCCCGCCACGACCTCATCCTCGAGGCGTTCACCGCCGTCTACGAAGCGTTCCCCCGCGTCGTGCGCTCCGGCTCGGCGCTCGGCTCGGTGAAACTGCTCGTCGAGCTGCTCGCCGACGACTCCGCCGTCCGCAAGACCGGCCCCGCACCGCTGGCCCGCGCCCTCGTCGCCTGCGCCGGCGCCCACACCCCCACCGGCGCCCTCGCCGTCGGCGGACCGAGCACCGTGCTGCGCGTGCAGCGCCTCACCGGACCGGGCCCCCACCTCGGGATCTCCGCCGCCGCCTACACCACCGCCGCCGCCATCCTCGTCGTGCCCACCATCGCCGTGGCGGTGCCCTGGCTCACCGAACTGTCCCTGCTGCTCGGCCTCTGAGCCGCGACACGCCGCACCGTTCGACCCGCCCCGATTTCGATCGGCCCCCGTTTCGGGGGAAGCTGTAGACCATGACCGTCGAACGCACCGAAACACCGCAGGCCCAGATCGGCGTGACCGGACTGGCCGTGATGGGCTCGAACATCGCCCGCAACTTCGCCCGCAACGGCTACACCGTCGCCCTCCACAACCGCAGCATCGCCAAGACCGACGCGTTGCTCGCCGAGCACGGCAGCGACGGCACCTTCGTCCGCACCGAAACCATCGACGAGTTCGTCGCCGCCCTCGAGAAGCCGCGCCGCGTCCTGATCATGGTCAAGGCCGGCGACGCCACCGACGCGGTCATCGACGAGCTCGCCGACGCGATGGAACCCGGCGACATCATCATCGACGGCGGCAACGCCCTCTACACCGACACCATCCGCCGCGAAGCCGCCCTGCGCGCCCGCGGACTGCACTTCGTCGGCGCCGGTATCTCCGGCGGCGAGGAAGGCGCCCTCAACGGCCCGTCGATCATGCCCGGCGGCCCCGCCGAATCGTACGAGGCGCTCGGCCCGCTGCTCGAGAAGGTCGCCGCGCAGGTCGACGGCACCCCCTGCTGCACCCACATCGGTCCCGACGGCGCCGGCCACTTCGTGAAAATGGTGCACAACGGCATCGAATACGCCGACATGCAGCTCATCGGCGAGGCCTACCACCTGCTGCGCGACGCCCTCGGCTACGACGCCGGGCAGATCGCCGACGTCTTCGCCGACTGGAACACCGGCACCCTCGAGTCCTATCTCATCGAGATCACCGCTGAGGTGCTGCGCCAGACCGACGCCGCCACCGGCAAGCCCCTCGTCGACGTCATCGTCGACGCCGCCGAACAGAAGGGCACCGGCCGCTGGACCGTCAAGGCCGCCCTCGACCTCGGCGTCCCCGTCACCGGCATCGCCGAAGCGGTCTTCGCCCGCGCCCTGTCCGGCTCCCGCGACCAGCGCGCCGCCGCCCGCGGCCTCGCCGCCGGCAACCTCGGCGCCGCCCCCACCGACGCCGCGCAGTTCACCGAGGACATCCGCGCCGCCCTGTACGCGTCGAAGATCGTCGCCTACGCGCAGGGCTTCGACCAGATCGCCGCCGGCAGCGCCGAATACGGCTGGAACGTCGACCGCGCCGCGCTCGCGACGATCTGGCGCGGCGGCTGCATCATCCGCGCCCAGTTCCTCAACCGCATCAAGGAGGCCTACGACGCCGATCCGGCCCTGCCCAGCCTGATCCTCGCGCCGTACTTCCGGGACGCCATCGAGATCGGCATCGACAGCTGGCGTCGCGTGGTGGTCACCGCCACCCAGCTCGGCATCCCCGTCCCGGCGTTCGCGTCGTCGCTGTCCTATTACGACGGACTGCGCGCCGACCGGCTGCCCGCCGCCCTCACCCAGGGCCAGCGCGACTTCTTCGGTGCCCACACCTACGAGCGCACCGACCGCCCCGGCAAGTTCCACACCCTGTGGAGCGGGGACCGCTCCGAAGTGCAGGCCTGACGCGATGACGGGCACGGCAGTCGCCGTCCTGTGTGCGCTCGCCGCCGCCGCGCTCATCGCGGTCGGCAGTGTCGCGCAACAGAGTTCGGCCGCTGCCGTGCCCGACACCGACTCGCTCGTCGGTTCGCTGCTGCGCAGCCCCCGCTGGTGGGCGGGGATCCTCGGCGACGGCGGCAGCTACGTCCTGCAGGTGATCGCGCTCGTGTTCGGGTCGGTGCTGCTCGTCCAGCCCCTGCTCGTCGCGTCGCTGCTGTTCGCGTTGCCGCTCGCCGCCGCCACCACCGGCCGCCGCGTCACCCGCACCACCTGGCTGCTCGCCGGCGCATTGTGCGCGGCGCTGGCGATCTTCCTGCTCGTCGGCAACCCCAGCGAAGGCACCGGTGACGCCGCCGCCGTCCGCTGGGCGCTGCCGCTCGGGTCGGTACTCGCCGTCACCGCCGCCGCCGTCGTCGTCGCCCTGCTCTCACCGCGGTTACGGGCGCTGTCGTTCGGGATCGCCGCCGGCATCCTCTACGGCGTGACCAGCGCGTTCACCAAACACGTCACCGACCTCGCCGAAGACGGCATCGGCCCCCTGCTCACCTCGTGGCAGACCTGGACGCTCGTCGCCGCCGGCGCCGCCGCGATCTACCTGCAGCAACGCGCCTTCCAGGCCGGATCGCTCACCGCATCGCTGCCCGCCCTGACTGTCGGGGAACCGCTCGCCGCGATCGTGCTCGGCATGACCGTGCTCGGTGAACACCTGCGCACCGACGGCCCCGGACGGATCCTCGTCGGCGCCGCGGTCGTCGTGATGCTCGTGACCACCGTGGCGCTCTCGCGCGCCCAGGCCGCCGACACCCCCGCCGAGACCGCGGCTACGCCCGACCCAGCACCGCCACCAGAAACTCCGCGTCGTCGCTGAACGGCCGCAGATCCCAGGTCGAGAGCCGCACCTGCACCGCCAGACCCGCCTGCTGCGCGTCGGCGAAGAACTCCTCGAACGGATACTCGCGGCCCGCCCCGAAACCGATCACCGCCCGGCCCTGCGGCGCCAGATGCGCCGCGAAATTGCGCAGCACCGCCACTCGGGTCGACGGCGCCACGAAGGTCATCACATTCCCCGCGCACACGATCACATCGAAGTCGGCGTCGACACCGCGGGCCGGCAGATCCAGCTCGGCCAGATCCCCGACCAGCCATTCCGGCCCCGGATGATCCTCCTCCGCCGCCGCGATCAGCACCGGATCGACATCCACCCCCACCACACGGTGCCCGGCCCGGTGCAGATAGCCGCCGAGCCGGCCCGGTCCACACCCGGCATCGAGGATCCGTGCCCCGCGCGGCACCATCGCATCGATCAACCGGGCCTCCCCGACGGTGTCCTGCCCCTGAGCAACCATCGTGCGGAACCGTTCGACGTACCACGACGAATGCGCCGGATTCTCCGCCACGATCTCCTCCCACCGGCTCGGCACCCGCTCGCCGCTGCCGCCGTGTTCCGGACCCTCGCCGCCGCTCATCCACGCTCCTTCGTTCCACCGGGACACCTGCTCGACCCCCACCGTAGGCGCCGCACCGTCGCCTGCACCGCGACACACGGCAACCCCGCTCAGTAGAATCGGTACCCGTCGAAACCACTTCCGGCAGGCGGACACCGTCCGCGACCGGACCCGACGAGAGGACACCGGTGCCCGCGGCACCCACCACCAGCCCACCACCCGACACCAGCTCCCCCTGCCCGGAGTGCGACTCCGGGCCGGAAGGATCCTCTAGCGGGCCGGGTCACCACCCCGGCCACCACCCCGCCCGGCAGGACCGCCCCTGATGTCCGTCCTGCTCGATATCGCCGCCCTCCTCGGCTTCGTGGCGCTCACCGCAGGCACCGCCCTGTTCGTCGCCGCCGAGTTCTCCCTGACCGCCCTCGAACGCAGCGCCGTCGACGCGCACGCCCACGACGGCGACCGACGCGCCCGGCAGGTCCAGCACGCGCACCGCACCCTGTCGTTCCAGCTGTCCGGCGCCCAGCTCGGCATCACCATCACCACACTGATCACCGGCTATCTCGCCGAACCGATCCTCGCGCAGTTCTTCACCCCGCTGTTCGACGCGATCGGCCTGAGCACCTCCGTCGCCGCAACCGTCTCGCTGGTCCTCGCGCTGCTCATCGCCACCTCCTTCTCCATGGTCTTCGGCGAACTGGTCCCCAAGAACATCGCCATCGCCCGGCCCATGGGCACCGCCCGCGCCACCGCCGGCCTCCAACTGGCGTTCTCGCTGCTGTTCCGCTGGGCCATCCTCGGACTCAACGGCGCCGCCAACCACATCGTGCGGCGCCTCGGCATCGAACCGGCCGAGGAACTGCGCTCGGCGCGTTCCCCGCAGGAACTCGGGTCGCTGGTGCGCGCCTCGGCCCGCAGCGGCACCCTCGACGAGCACACCGCCCGCCTGGTCTACCGCTCCCTGCAGTTCGGGGACCGCACCGCCGAGGACCTCATGACCCCGCGCAGCACCGTCGAGAGCCTCGACCGCAACGCCACCGTCCTCGACCTCATCGAACTGTCCGCCCGCACCGGCTACTCACGCTTCCCGATCGTCGACGGCGACCTCGACGCCCCTCTCGGCGTCGTGCACGTCAAGCACGCATTCACCGTGCCCGGCCCGGCGCGCGGCACCACCGCCGTCGGCGCCCTCGCCCGCCGCGTGCCCACCGTGCCGTCCAGCCTCGACGGCGACACCGTCATGGAACGGGTGCGCTCGGACGGCATGCAGGTCGCGCTCGTCGTCGACGAATACGGCGGCACCGCCGGACTGATCACCATGGAGGACCTCGTCGAGGAGATCGTCGGCGACGTCCGCGACGAACACGACGAGACCGAACTCGACGCCCACCGCGAGGGGGACGGCTGGTCGTGCACGGGTCTGCTGCGCACCGACGAGCTCGCCCAGCTCACCGGCTACCGCGCCCCCGACGGCGACTACGAGACCCTCGCCGGACTGATCCTCACCGAACTCGGCCGCATCCCCGAGGTCGACGACGAGATCCAGCTGCCGCTGCGCCGCGGCGAACGCGACCTCACCTGGTACGCGCGCATCCTCGAGATGGACGGACACCGCATCGACCGGGTGCTGCTCGTCCCCGGCGCCGCCCCCGACCCCGAGAACCCCGACGGCGACAGCGATGGGGACAGGGACGACAGCGACGACGCCCCCGCTGCCGACGAGGGTGGTGAGCGTCGATGAGCGACTGGTTCGCGATCGTCCTCGCCGTGCTGCTGCTCGCCGGCAACGCCTTCTTCGTCGGCGCCGAGTTCTCCCTCATCACCGTCCGCCGCGACCGCCTCGAGACACTGCTCGCCCAGGGCAAGACCCGCGCCCGCACCGTCATCCACGCCGGCGAACACCTCTCGCTCATGCTCGCCGGCTCCCAGCTCGGCATCACGATCTGCTCGATCCTGCTCGGCCGCGTCGCCGAACCGGCCATCGCGCACCTGATCGAGGTGCCCCTGCATGCGGCCGGGGTGCCCGACGCGCTGCTGCACCCCATCGCGTTCACCATCGGGCTCACGATCGTGGTGGTGCTGCACATCCTGCTCGGCGAGATGGTGCCGAAGAACATCGCCATCGCCGGCCCGGAACGCGCCGCGATGCTGCTCGTGCCGATCCACCTACTGTTCATGCGACCCGCCCGGCCGGTCATCGCGTTCTACAACCTGTGCGCCAACGCCACCCTGCGCGCGGCGCACATCGACCCGAAGGACGAACTCGACACCTCCGTCTCCGCCGTGGAGCTCACCGAGATGATCGGTGAATCCCGCTCCGAGGGGCTGCTCGACGCGGAGGAACACAAGCGCCTCACCCGTGCTCTGGCCACCGGCGACCGCACCGTCGCCGACGTGATGATCCCGCTCGCCCGGGTGCGCACCGTCCCGCACACCGGCGCGGGCCCGACCCTCGGCGACGTCGAGCACGCGGTCACCACCACCGGCTTCTCCCGGTATCCCACGCGCCGACCCGACGGCACGATCACCGGCTATGTGCACATCAAGGACGTGCTCGATCTGGTGCGGGAACAGTCCACCGGTCCCGAGACCGTCATCCCTACCGCGGTGATCCGGAAGCTGCCGGCCATCGGGATCGGCGACGGTCTCGACGAGGCGCTGGCCGCGCTGCGCCGCAACAACGCGCATCTGGCCGGGGTGACCGACACCACCGGAACGCTGCGGGGCATCGTCGCGCTCGAGGACCTCGTGGAAGAGTTCGTCGGGACGGTCCGCGACGCCACCCACCGGGTCGCGGATCCGCTGGGCAACCGCCCCCGCACGACCGCACCCCGATCGACCGAACGAGAACCATGACCCGCTCCCCGTCCGTGACCGACCGCCCGGCGATCCTGGCCGAGACCGAATGGACCGCGCGGCGCGACGCCCACCACGCCGTCGTGGACGAGCTGCTCGCCGGGCATCTCGAACGACGCGCCACCGGGCGCGGCCACCCGGTGCACGACTTCCTGTTCACCTACTACAGCCTGCGGCCGAGCCAGCTGCGGCGCTGGCATCCCGGTTACGGCACCGTGCTGCTCGGCGCGGCCGCGGTGCGCGGCTACCGCGACCATCCGGGCTACGAGCGGGTCACCGTCGACGGGCAGCCGGGGGTGCGGGTGGGCCGGGAGGTGCTCGACCGGCGCGCCGACACCGTCGACTTCGTCGCGGGGCTGCTCACCGCGACGGCCTCCCGGCCGCCGCAGCTCGGCTGCTTCGGATTGCACGAGTGGGCGATGGTGTACCGGGCGGGGGTCGACGGGGTGCGGCATTCGTCGGTGCCGTTGCGGCTCGGCCACACCGGAACCGACACGGTGGTGGAATCAATGCAGCTTCGATGCACCCATTACGATGCGTTCCGGTTCTTCACCCCCGACGCCGTCCCGCGCAACGCCACCGAACTGACCCGCGACCAGCAGGTGCGCAGCGAGCAACCCGGCTGCCTGCACGCCGGCATGGACCTGTACAAGTGGGCCTACAAGCTGCTGCCGTTGACGGATTCGGAGCTGACGGTGCGGTGCCTGCGACACGCGTCCGCAGCCCGTGAATTGGATATGCGGGCAAGCCCGTATGATCTCGAGGACTACGGCTACTCGCCCATCAGGATCGAGACTGCCGCCGGACGCGCACAGTACGTCCGCGAGCAGTCGGCGCTCACCCGTCGCGCCGCAGCTCTGAGAGAAGAGCTGGTGAATCGATGTACCGCCCTGCAGGCGCACAGAACCACTGCGCCCGATACTACTGGCGGGTAACATAATCGACGATTCCGTGCGGCCGGGACGTTTCCGGCCGCACAGCAACCGGAAAGAGTGAGGGTGATGACAGAACGCGTGCAGGTCGGCGGACTTCAGATCGCGCAGGTTCTCTACGACTTCGTCAACAACGAGGCCATCCCCGGCAGCGGGCTCGACGCGGACACCTTCTGGGCAGGTGCCGACAAGATCGTCCACGACCTCGCCCCCAAGAACCGGGCGCTGCTCGCCAAGCGTGACGAACTCCAGGCTCAGATCGACGGCTGGCACCGCGACCGCGCCGGACAGCCCCACGACCCGGCCGCCTACAAGGCCTTCCTCGAAGAGATCGGCTACCTCGTTCCGGCCCCCGAGCCGTTCACCATCGGCACCGAGAACGTCGACTCCGAGATCGCCGAGACCGCCGGCCCGCAGCTCGTCGTGCCCGTCCTCAACGCCCGCTTCGCGCTCAACGCCTCCAACGCGCGTTGGGGATCGCTCTACGACGCGCTCTACGGCACCGACGTCATCCCCGAAGAAGGGGGCGCCGAGAAGACCGCCGGCTACAACAAGGTCCGCGGCGACAAGGTCATCGCCTGGGCCCGCGACTTCCTCGACAAGGCCGCACCCCTCGCGCAGGGCTCGCACGCCGACTCCACCGGCTACCGCATCGACGGCACCGAACTGAAGGTCACCCTCGGCGACGGCACCGTCACCGGACTCGCCCAGCCCGACAAGCTCGTCGGCTACCTCGGCGACAAGGCCACCCCGTCCTCGGTGCTGCTGCGCAACCACGGCCTGCACATCGACATCCAGATCGACCCCGAGTCCCCCATCGGCAGCACCGACGCCGCCGGCGTCAAGGACGTCGTCCTCGAATCCGCCGTCACCACCATCATGGACTTCGAGGACTCCGTCGCCGCCGTCGACGCCGACGACAAGGTCATCGGCTACCGCAACTGGCTCGGCCTCAACCGCGGCGACCTGTCCGAATCCTTCGACAAGGGCGGCAAGACCCTCACCCGCACGCTCAACCCGAACCGCCTCTACACCGCCCTCGACGGCAGCGACCTCGAACTGCACGGCCGCTCCCTGCTGTTCGTCCGCAACGTCGGACACCTCATGACCAACCCCGCCGTCCTCGACCGCGACGGCAACGAGGTCCCCGAAGGCATCCTCGACGCGCTCGTCACCAGCCTGTGCGCCATCCACGGCCTACACATCGACGAGGACCACGGCCCGCTCGCCAACAGCCGCACCGGCTCGATCTACATCGTCAAGCCCAAGCAGCACGGCCCCGAGGAATCCGCCTTCACCACCGAACTGTTCGGCCGCGTCGAAGAGGTCCTCTCCCTGCCCACCAACACCCTCAAGGTCGGCATCATGGACGAGGAACGACGCACCACCGTCAACCTCGCCGCCTGCATCAAGGCCGCCTCCGACCGCGTGGTGTTCATCAACACCGGCTTCCTCGACCGCACCGGCGACGAGATCCACACCTCCATGGAGGCCGGCCCCGTCGTCCGCAAGGCCGCGATGAAGCAGCAGCGCTGGATCGCCGCCTACGAGGACTGGAACGTCGACACCGGCCTCGCCTGCGGCCTGCAGGGCAAGGCCCAGATCGGCAAGGGCATGTGGGCCATGACCGACCTCATGCGCGACATGGTCGAGCAGAAGATCGGCCAGCCCAAGGCCGGCGCCAACACCGCCTGGGTGCCCTCGCCCACCGGCGCCACCCTGCACGCCACCCACTACCACGAGGTCGACGTCTTCGCCGTCCAGAACGAGCTCAAGGGCACCAGCCGCGCCACCGTCGACGACATCCTCACCATCCCCCTCGCCGAGAACCCGAACTGGACCGACGAGGAGAAGCGCGAAGAACTCGACAACAACTGCCAGTCCATCCTCGGCTACGTCGTGCGCTGGATCGACGCCGGCGTCGGCTGCTCCAAGGTCCCCGACATCCACGACGTCGCCCTCATGGAGGACCGCGCCACCCTGCGCATCTCCAGCCAGCTCCTCGCCAACTGGATCCGCCACGACGTCGTCACCGCCGACGAGGTCATCGCCTCCCTCGAGCGCATGGCACCCGTCGTCGACCGGCAGAACGAAGGCGACCCCGGCTACCGGCCGCTCGCCCCGAACTTCGACGACAACATCGCCTTCCAGGCCGCCAAGGAACTCATCCTCGAAGGCACCACACAGCCCAGCGGCTACACCGAGCCGATCCTGCACCGCCGTCGCCGCGAGAACAAGGCCAAGTACGCCTGACCCGCACACCGACACCCCAGGGCCCCGATCCACACCGGATCGGGGCCCTGCCCGTCCCCGCACCGCGCGGCGGAGCCAGGTCACATCCCGTCTCTCACTAGACTCGACCATCGGACCGACGAACGAAACGAGGCGGACACGACGTGGGCGGGCGACATCGCGGCAGCGGACGACGAGGAATCAGCACGAGCGTCATCGTGGTCGCCGTAGGCGTAGCACTCGCCCTGCTCGCCGTCCTCGGCTGGTTCCGCCTCCGCGACAACATCGACGACCAGGCCACCGCCGCCGCCGAAACCTGCGTCGAAGGCGACACCGTCCTGCACATCGCCGCCGACCCCCTCATCGCTCCCGCCCTCACCGAACTCGCCGACCAGTGGACCGACGGCGGCGTCCGCGTCATCCGCGACCACTGCGTCACCGCCGAGATCACCGCCGTCGACAGCCTCGCCTCCGCCGACACCCTCACCGCCGGCACCTGGGATCCGGCACTCGGCCCCGAACCCGCCCTGTGGGTGCCCCTCGACACCCGGATGAGCGCCCGCGCCGCCGACACCATCGACGGCACCCCCCGCTCCCTCGCCACCTCCCCGGTCGTGCTCGCCGTCCCCACCGACCTCGGCCGCGCCCTCACCACCGCCACCGTCCGCTGGCAGGACCTGCCCCGACTCCAGAACGACCCCGCCGCCATGCGCGAGAGCGGACTCGACATCTGGGGCACCCTCGGCCTCGCCCTGCCCACCGGCACCGAGACCCACGCCACCACCCTCGCCCTCGAAGCCGTCACCGCCGCCACCACCGGCATCGGCGCCGGACCGGTCACCCTCGAACAGGCCGCCACCCCCACCGCCATCACCGCCGTGAGCACCCTCGCGCTCGGCGCCGACACCCTCGGCGCAGTCGGCACCACCGCCGACACCCTCGCCGCGCTCGGCGCCCGCCCCGACACCGAGGCCCCCATCCACGCCGTGCCGGTCGTCGAACAGCAACTGCACCGCGCTCTCACCGACGGGCAGGTCCGCGGCCTCACCGGCCACCTGCCGATCGGCGTCGCACCCGTCGTCGACTTCCCCACCGCCGTCGTCGACGCCCCCTGGGTCGACGAGACCCTCGCCCGCGCCGCCGCGGAGTTCACCGACTACGCGCGTCGCCCCGAACAGACCGGCATCCTCACCGCCCACGGCTTCCGCACCGCCGACGCCGCCCCCGAACCCGCCGGGGAACTGCCGCTGCCCCGCGTCGACACCGTCCTCGCCCCCGCCGACCCCACCGTCGACGACGTCCTCGTCGCACTGCGTCTCGCCCCGGTGTCCCCGCGCAAGGTCACGATGGTCGTCGACACCTCCACCTCCATGGGCACCCCCGCCGGCGACGGCACCCGCCTCACCGCCACCGCGGGGGCCCTGCGCGAGGCCATGCGCCGAGCCTCCATCAACTCGGTGATGGGCATGTACGTCTTCGCCGACACCCCCAGCGGGCACCGCGTCGCCGTCATCCGCGACGGCCTCACCGAGTCCAAGCGCGCGGCGATGTCCTCGGTCCTCGACGACATCGACCTCGTCGAGCGCGAACCGGTCTACGCCACCCTCACCGCCGCCTACCGCGACGCCGTCGACAACTACGACCCGGGCCGACCGAACTCCGTGCTCGTCGTCGTCGACAGCGACGACCCCGACGAGACGGCCGCCCGCGACCTGCGCGCGGCGATCGACGAACTCGCGTCCCCTGCCACCCCTGTGCGGATCGACGTCGTCATCCTCGGCGACCGCACCGACCCCGTCCTCGAGCAAGCCGCCGAGGCCACCGACGGCAACCTCACCGTCGTCGACACCACCGACCCGGCCGATCTCACCGACCTCCTCCGAAAGCTGACGTCCTGACCGTGCTCCGACTTCTCGTCATGGGGGTCTTCCTCGCCCTCCTCACCTACCTGCTGCATCGACGACTCGTCCGGGCACCCGGCCTGCCGCGTCCTGCCGCCCTCGCCGCCGACCTCGTCCTGGCGGCGATGTTCGTCCTCACGCTCGGTGCCTCCGGGGTGGGCACGGCGCTCGACCCCGCCTGGGCCCGCCCCATCGGGTTCCTCGGCTGGAGCTGGATGGCGGTGGTGCTGTACCTGATGCTCGGGCTCCTGCTCGTCGGAGCGGGACTGCTCGTCGCCCGCCTCGTCCGGCGCGGACACCCCGGGCCGACCACCGACGTGACCCCGCGACGGGGTCTGCGCATCGCGACCGCCGTGCTCGTCGTCGCCGCGGTCGCCGCCGTCGGATACGGCACGGTCGAAGCCGACCGGCCGCGGATCGTCACCGTGCCCGTCGCGCTGCAGGACCTGCCCACCGGCTTCGACGGCGCCCGGATCGCGCTCGTCACCGACCTGCACGTCGGACCCGCCCGCGGCGCCGACTTCGTGCAACGCGTCGTCGACCTCGTCGCCGACCAGCAGCCCGACCTGATCGTGCTCGGCGGCGACCTCGCCGACGGCACCGTCGACCTCGTCGGTTCCGACCTCGAACCGCTCCGGCAGCTGCAGGCCCCGCTCGGGGTGTACGGCGTCAGCGGCAACCACGAGTACTACTCCGACGACGCCGAATCATGGCTCGACCATTGGGAGACGCTCGGTGTACGCACCCTGCGCAACGAGCACGTCGTCCTCGAACGCGCCGGCGACGTCGTCGCGCTCGCCGGCGTCCACGACTACACGGCCACCGAACCCCACCACCCGGACATGCCCACCGCCCTCGACGGCATCGCGGACGGTACCCCGGTGATCCTCGCCGCCCACCAGCCCCGGCACATCGACGAGGCCCGCGAGCTCGGAGTCGACCTGCAGCTGTCCGGGCACACCCACGGCGGACAGATGTGGCCGCTGCGGCCGTTCGTATCCCTCGCCAACCCCACCGTCACCGGACTCGACCGCTTCGGTGACACGCAGATCTATACGTCCCAGGGCACCGGCGCGTGGGGACCGCCCGTGCGGGTCGGCACCCCACCGGAGATCTCCGTCCTCGAGCTGACCGCCGCGAACTGAGGGCCTTGCCCTCAGGGCAGGGTGAGATGTGTTCTTACTGGGTAGAGGTTCTGTATTTCTTTGGTTTCCGTACTATTCGGAGTTATTCTATCGATGAAGATGGCCGACGGACGTGTCCGTCGGCCATCCCCGGCATCAGCCGCTGTACGCCTCCAAGGGAGGGCACGAGCACACCAGGTTCCGGTCGCCGTGTGCGCCGTCGATACGCCGCACCGCCGGCCACACCTTGGCCCGGCTCTTCCCCATCGGGAACACCGCGATCTCCCGCGAGTACGGGTGGTTCCACTCACCCACCAGGCATTCCGCGGTGTGCGGAGCCCCGCGCAGCGGATTGTCGTCCACCGGCCACTCTCCTGCCCCGACCCGGTCGATTTCACCGCGGATCGAAATCATCGCGTCGATGAACGCGTCGAGTTCGGCGATGTCCTCGCTCTCGGTGGGCTCGACCATGAGGGTGCCGGCCACCGGGAAGCTCATCGTCGGCGCGTGGAAGCCGTAATCGGCCAGACGCTTCGCGACGTCGTCGACCGTCACCCCCGTCGCCTTCGTCAGCGGACGCAGATCGAGGATGCACTCGTGGGCGACCATGCCGGTCTCCCCCGTATACAGCACCGGGAAGTACTCGTCGAGACGACGCGCGATGTAGTTGGCCGACGCGATTGCCGTCAGCGACGCGCGACGCAGTCCCTCGGCACCCATCATCTTGATGTACGCCCAGGTGATCGGCAGGATCGACGCCGACCCGAAGGGCGCCGCCGAGACCGGTCCCGCTCCCCCGAGTCCCGGCTCCGCCGGATGACCCGGCAGGTACGGGGCCAGATGCGAACGGACACCGATCGGGCCGACCCCCGGACCGCCACCACCGTGCGGGATGCAGAAGGTCTTGTGCAGGTTCAGGTGGCTGACATCGCCCCCGAACTTGCCCGGCCGCGCCAGACCCACGAGAGCGTTGAGGTTGGCGCCGTCGATGTACACCTGACCGCCGGCGTCGTGCACGGCACCGCAGATGTCGGCGATGTCGTGCTCGTAGACACCGTGCGTGGACGGATAGGTGATCATGATCGCGGCCAGTCGCGCACCGTGGTCGGCGATCTTGGCGCGCAGGTCGTCGAGATCGACGTCGCCGTTCGGACGGCACGCGACGACCTCGACACGCATGCCCGCCATCACAGCGGATGCGGCATTGGTGCCGTGCGCGCTCGACGGGATCAGGCAGATGTCCCGATCGGTGTCGCCGCGGTCGAGGTGGTAGTGGCGGATCGCGAGCAGACCCGCGTACTCACCCTGGCTGCCGGCGTTGGGCTGCAGGCTCACGGCGTCGTAGCCCGTCACCGCGGCGAGCCAACCCTCCAGGTCGGCGATGAGACGGCGGATGCCGCCCGTCTGGTCCGCCGGAGCGAAGGGATGCAGACCCGCGAACTCGGGCCAGGTGATGGCTTCCATCTCGGCGGCGGCGTTGAGCTTCATCGTGCACGAGCCCAGTGGGATCATCGTCCGGTCGAGGGCGAGGTCCTTGTCGGACAGACGCCGCAGGTAACGCATCATCGCGGTCTCGGTGCGGTAGCGGGTGAACGCCTCGTGCTGCAGGAACTCGCTGGTGCGGGCCAGGGCCTGCGGCAGCGCCGTTCCCTCGGCGGCCTCCCCGGCGTCGACGCCGAAAGCGCCCAGGACCGCGTCCACGTGCGCCGCGGTGGTGGCCTCGTCGCACGAGATCGACACGTGATCGTCGTCGACCCGGTACAGGTTGATGCCGGCCTCGAGGGCGGCGGCGAGCACGGCGTCGGCGCGCCCCGGGACGCGCACGAGGACGGTGTCGAAGAACTCGTCGTGGACGACCTCGACGCCACCGGCGCGCAGACCGTCGGCGAGGCGGCGGGCGTGCCCGGCGACGCGGCGGGCGATGCCGGTGAGGCCTTCGGCGCCGTGGTACGAGACGTACATGGCCGCGAGCACGGCGAGGAGCACCTGGGCGGTGCAGATGTTGCTGGTGGCCTTCTCACGGCGGATGTGCTGCTCACGGGTCTGCAACGCGAGCCGGTAGGCCGGGTTGCCGTCCGCGTCCACCGAGACACCGACGAGGCGTCCCGGCAGGGTGCGGGTGTGGGCGCTACCGACGGCGAGGTAGCCGGCGTGCGGCCCACCGAAGCCCATCGGCACACCGAACCGCTGGGTGGTGCCGAAGCACGCGTCGGCGCCCTGCTCCCCGGGCGGGGTGATCAGGGTCATGGCCAGCAGGTCGGCACCGACGGCGACGAGCGCGCCGCGGTCGTGGGCGGCCGCGATGATCGGAGCGGCGTCGATGATGCGTCCCGAAGCGCCGGGCACCTGCAGGATCACGCCGAAGAACTCGCCCTCGGGCAGTCCGTCGGCAGCGAGGTCGGCGGTGACGATCTCGATGCCGAGTGGTTCGGCGCGGGTCGCCAGCACCGCGGCGGTCTGCGCGAACAGGTCGACGTCGACGACCAGGCGCGGGCTCTTGGACTTGCGGTTCGCGCGGCGCAGCAGGGTCATCGCCTCGGCGGCGGCGGTGGCCTCGTCGAGCATCGACGAGTTCGCGATCTCCATGCCGGTCAGGTCGGCGACCATGGTCTGGAAGTTCAGCAGCGCCTCGAGGCGTCCCTGACTGATCTCCGGCTGGTAGGGGGTGTAGGCCGTGTACCAGGCGGGGTTCTCGATGATGTTGCGCAGCAGCACGGGCGGCGTGAGCGTGTCGTAGTAGCCGTGACCGATCATCGATGTCGCCACGGTGTTCTGCGACGCGAGTGCCTTCAGTTCGGCGAGTACGTCGTGCTCGGAGCGGGGCGCGTCGAGGACGTCGAGGCCGGTCGGCACGTTGTCTGCACGGTCGTCGAGGATGGCGGCCGGTACCGCGGCGGTGGCGAGGGCGTCGAGGGAATCGACTCCGACGACGTCGAGGATCCGGTTCAGGCCGGCGGTGTCGGGGCCGATGTGGCGATCGGCGAAGTTCGAGGTGACGGCATCTGTCATCGCAGCTCCCGGGCTGGTCGGCGAGGTCCACATGCGCGCGGTCGCGCGAGGTGGTTCCTCCCCCTCTGTCGTGAGCTCGCGGAGCGAGCGCCTGAGAGATTCGGCCGGCCAGAGCCTTTCCCCGTGGGCGGGCGGGTGCTCCCGCCGCTTTCCAGAGACGTCGGAGCTCACGCGGTCCCGGTTGCCTGAGAGATTGACGGGGAGGTGCTGCTCCTTCGGCGCCCGGCTCGGTGTCCGGGTCTCTCCCGCGTGATGGCGACGCATCTTCGAGTCTAGATCACGTCGCAGGGGTCGAAATACCGCAGGTGCGGAAAGCGCCGCAGGTGGTGGAGATGGATCAGCAGAGATGGATCGGCGGTGTCGTCGGCCGATGCGACATCAGTGGTGGGGTCAGCCGATGCGGCGGTTGATGCGTTCGCGGCGACGCGACGCGAGTTCGTCCTCGGGGCGTTCCTCGACGCCGCCGCCATCGGCGCGTTCGGCGGGAAAATCGGCAATGCTGCCGGTGAGTTCGCGCATCGCGCCGCTCACCGCGATCCCGAAGACACCTTGCCCGCCCTGCAGCAGGTCGACGACCTCTTCGGGCGACGTGCACTCGTAGACGGTGGTGCCATCGGAGAACAGGGTGATCTTCGCGAGGTCGCCCACCCCGCGGCTGCGGAGATGGTCGACGGCGACGCGGATGTTCTGCAGCGAGACACCGGTGTCGAGCAGGCGCTTGACGATCTTGAGGACGAGGATGTCCTTGAACGAGTACAGCCGCTGGCTACCGGAGCCGGCGGCCCCGCGGATGGACGGTACGACCAGATTCGTGCGGGCCCAGTAGTCGAGCTGGCGGTAGCTGATTCCCGCGATCTGACAGGCGATGGGCACGCGGTAGCCGACGAGCTCGTCGGGTACCGAGTTGTCCGGAAACAGGCCCGGTTGGATCTCGTCGGTCTCGTTCGTCCGCGGCGCCGGATTCGAGCGATCGCCGGAATCGACGCCGAGTGGCTGTCCCTTCGTCCGATCTCGCACTACTGACTCCCTCTCGCGCGCCCAGTTCTGCCTCGCAACGATCGATTGGCGGATCCCCCCGACCACATCCGATCATCGAGCGCTCCCAGGCTCACCGAGTCATCCCTGGCGGATCAACTCAGCGTACGCTCCGGTGTTGGGCGTCGGGCTGCAACACGCCGACCGGAAGGCAACGTTCGACATTACTACCGTCACGGCCGACGCGCGCGCCAACGCTCGTCGCCGTGCGGACGGACGGCGCTCAGCCGTCCGTCGCCTTGAAATCGTCGGGCGAGACGGAGTCGAGGAACTCCTTGAACTTCTCGACCTCGTCCTCCCGTTCGTCGGGCATGACCAGTCCTGCCTCCGTGAGCACCGGTTCCTCGACGTGGACCGGCGCGCCGATGCGCAAGGCCACCGCGACCCCGTCGGAGGGCCGGCAGGACACGCGCATCCCTCCGTCGAAGACCAGATCCGCGTAGAACGTCCCTTCGCGCAGGTCGACGATGCGCACCTCGCGCAGGTTGTGACCGAACGCCTCGAGGAGGTTCTTGATCAGGTCGTGGGTCAGCGGCCGCGCTGGTTCGACCCCCTGCTGTTCGAGGGCGATGGCGGTCGCTTCGTTCTGCCCGATCCAGATCGGCAGATACCGATCGCCGTCGACCTCCCGCAGCAGGAGGACAGGCTGGTTCTGCGGCTGTTCGATACGAATCCCTACTATCCGCATCTCGCTCATCGCGATGCCTCCGTCCTGCTGCTCGTCGGTGGTGGGACCACCCGACAGGTACTGCCTGGAATTCTAGTGTCCTCCAGCGCATCCGTCAGGTGCCGTACGTCACCACCCGACGGAGGGCCCGTGGTCGCACACGGCGATGAATTCGTCGCCTAACGGTCGAGGGCCCCCTGCACCGCCGCTTTCACCAGGCAGGTGTGCAATGTCAACGACAGTGCGGCCAGTTCGCGCACCATCTCCTCGGCGCGCTGCCGCGCCCCGGCGTCGCGGCCCTTCGCGATCGGACCGGCGATCTGCGCGACGAGCGCGGCCTCGCGGTCGGCGGCGAGCTTGAACGCCCGCAGGTGCCGAACCTCGAGGCCGAACTCCGCCATCGCTTTCGCCGTGCGGGCGAGCAGCACCGCGTCCTCGTCGAAGAAACCGGCCGGGCCCGGCTTGACCAGGCCCGCCCCCACCAGCTCGGTGAGGAAGGCCGCGTCGATCCCCGCACGGGTGCACAGATCGTCGCGACTCACCCGGATCTCGCGGTCCGAGCGCAGATCCTCCGGCGAGACCTCGCCGCGGGCGACCGCCAGCGGGCGCGGCCGGGTGATCCGGGTCTCGACCGATCCCACCGTGGCGGCGCCGCGGTCGATCGCCTCGAGCTGCTCCTTGATCACCTTGAGCGGAAGGTACTGATCGCGCTGCGCGGTGAGCACGTACCGCAGACGCTCGCAGTCGGCGATCGAGAAGCGTCGGTAGCCCGAGGGGGTGCGTTCCGGGCTGATCAGTCCCTCGGCCTCGAGGAACCGGATCTTCGAGATCGTCACGTCCGGGAATTCCGGACGCAGGCGGTCGAGCACCGACCCGATCGACATTCCGGCCGGCGCCGGCTGGCGGGCCGCGGTCATCAGCTACCCGCGCCCTGGTTACCTCGCGGACCGGTCAGGAACACCAGCCGGAACTTGCCGATCTGCACCTCGTCGCCGTTCGCGAGAACGGCGGAGTCGACCGGCTCGCGGTTGACGTAGGTGCCGTTGAGGCTTCCCACGTCGACGACCTGGAATTCGCCCTCGTCCTGGCGGAACTCGGCGTGCCGACGGCTGACGGTCACGTCGTCGAGGAAGATGTCGCTGTCGGGATGCCGACCCGCCGAGGTGGTGGGCTGGTCGAGCAGGAAGCGCGATCCTGCATTGGGTCCCCGCTTGACCACCAGCAGCGCCGATCCGGCGGGCAGGCCCTCGACACCCGAGACGGGCGCTTCGGTGGTGGCCGAACCCGCGCCCTCCACTTCGTTCAGGAAGTCGGCGCGAAATACCGAAGTGGTCTCTGCAGGAGTCTCCTCGTAGCCCGCGTTGCCGTTCTCGCTCACCGTTTCTCCTTATCCGTTCGACCACCCGGGTGATCCCGGACGGTCGCTGATTCGTTCGCCCCGTTCAGGTCCGACACGGCACACGCCATATCCGACCGTACCCCGCTCGGGGGTACTGACGCAGACAGTCGCGGTCACGTTACCTGTCGGGTCCGTCAGCCTTCCGTGATCCCGCGGTAACCTTCCGCGTCGAGCGTCTCCGCGAGCGCCTCGTCGAGGTCGCTCTCGCTGCCGATCTCCACGTCGACGAGCCAGCCGTCCTCGTACGGGCTGCTGTTCACCAGTTCGGGATTCGCGTCGAGTTCCGTGTTGACGGCGGTCACCTTCGCAGTCAGCGGCGCGAACACGTCCGACACGCTCTTGGTGGACTCGACCTCTCCGAAGGACTCGCCGGCGGCGATCTCGGCGCCCGCCTCGGGCAGCTGCACGAAGACCACGTCGCCGAGTTGGGACTGTGCGTAGTCGGTGATCCCGATGCGCACGGTCGTCGCGCCCGTCCTGCGCACCCACTCGTGCTCGGGGGTGTACCGCAGATCCTCGGGTGTCGCGAAATCGGTCAAGACTGGTCCTTTCGGAGACGACGTTCGACCGGAACGTCGGATTCAGTTACCGGGCTGAGAGTATTGGCGTGGCTCGATCTCCCGCAAGGCGGACACCTCCACCTGCGGAGACTGTTCCACGGACAATGATCCGCCCGCACGGGCGACCGTGTCGACCACTCCGCCGGGAATGTTCAACGCGGCGGCGAGAGTCGGTCCGTCGCCGATGGCGGTGACGGTGTACGGAGCGTCGAGTCCGCGGTCGTCGACGACGATGTCACCGCCCGGTCCGGTGACCCACGAATCGACCCCGATGCGCACGGTCTCGCCGTTCGCCCCGGCGATCTGCATCGTGTCGGCACCCGCCGCGCGCAGCTCCTGAATCATGTCGAGCAGCACCTCCGATCCGACGCCCTCGCGCGGATCGTCGACGGTGAGAACCACTCCGGGCCCGGTGGCGGGTTCGGTGCCGAGTTGCACCGACAGCGTGTACAGGCGCGTGCGGGCTTCCTCGAGTGCCGCTTCCGAGCCTTCCTGTTCGAGACTCGAGAGGGTGCGCTCGAGTTCGGTGATCTCCTGGCGGAGAGCGGCTTCGCGGCGGTTGAGGTTGTCGAGCAGCACGAGCAGGTCCGCAGGGCGCGCCGAGTCGAGGTCGTCGCCGGTGTCGGTCGTGCGCACCTGGGTGGCGATACCGGCGCCGAGCAGGACGACGAGAATCGCCGCGAGGACGAGGAAGACGCGTTGCGAGCGGGTGGTGCGGCTCGCGTCGGACCCGGCGGTGGTCTCGTCGCCCGCGCCGGCGCCGGTCTCGGGCGTGGTACCGGTGTCGCGCGTGGGGCCGGGTTGTTGCGGTTCGGTCACGGTCAGGCTCCGAACAGGCGACGACGTAGGGCGGCAGCGTTTCCGAAGATGCGGATGCCGAGGACGACGATGACTGCGGTCGACAGCTGGGTGCCCACCCCGAGCTGGTCGCCGAGCCACACGATCAGTGCGGCGACGAGGACGTTGAAGACGAACGACACCACGAACACCTTCGCGTCGAAGATGTCGTCGAGATAGGCGCGCAGACCGCCGAAGACCGTGTCGAGCGCGGCGACCACCGCGATGGGCAGGTAGGGCTGCACGACATCGGGTACCTGTGGGCTGAACACGATTCCGGCGCCGATCCCGATCGCCAGTGCGAGCACCGCGTAGAGCGCGTGACCGTGTTCGAGTCGCTTCACCTGTACCCCGTTTCTCCACTGCTGCCGAGTTTCCGGACCGTGGCGGCCGGAAACTCGAGATCGTCCTCCTCGGCGAGGGTGAATCCCACCCCGTAGAGCTGCTGAATCCCCGCGATGCGCAGGTAGGCGTCGCTGACGACGAAGGACGTCTGCAGCCGGGAGGGAGATCCCACCGCCGAGACCGTGTACGGGGAGAATACGGGCCGGTTGTCGACGAGCATCGCTCCCCCGGCCTGCCGGACGGTCACCCCGGGACCCACCCGCACGCCCCCGACCTCGACGGCCTCCGCACCGGCCGCCCACAGCGCGTTGACGACCGACTGCAGGTCGCGGTCGAGAACGAGCGCGGTGGGCCGATCCTCGAGTCGTGCCGCATCCGACAGGTTCGGTCGCGCGGCGGGTTCGGTGAGGGTGACCGTGATCCCCGGACCACGCACCGGTGTTGCTGCGGCTGCGGTCTCGGCGTCGCGGAGTCGGTCGAGGATGGTCGCGCCGTCGCCTCCGTCGGAGAACAGGGCGGTGCGTCGTTCGTCGACCGCGGCACCGAGTTCGTCCCGTTGTGCAGTGAGCGCGGCGATGCGTTCGTCCCCTGCCCGAAGGGAGTCGAGGATCTCGGCGCGGGTGCTGTCGGTGCCGGCCTGCACGTCGGCGTTCTGCGCGTACGCGACGCCGATCACGAGGCCGGCGAGGAGAACTCCGACGCCGAGCCACGCGCGCGACGCGCGCGGAGAGGTGCTCGAGCGCCCTGCCGCCCGGTCCGCGGCGGACGCGGCGTAGCCGGGGTCGAGATGATCCTCGAGGAGCGACTTCAGGAGCGAGGGCACCGGATTGCGCCGGATGCGTTCCCATGCGCGGCTCATCGGATCACCGCCCGGCCGGCACGATCCGTGCCGTCACGACGGCCTGCCCGAGGTACAGCAGGCCGGTCCACACGTACAGCACGGTCCCCCAGATCAGGGCAGCCCAGCCGAGCGGGCCGGTGATCGGCTCCGAGGCGGGCACTGCGACGGCCCCGAGCATCAGCGGCAGTGCGCACATGAGCAGGAAGGTGGCGCCCTTGCCGAGGTACAGCACGTCCGGCGGGGGCAGTTCCCGGCGCCGGTAGACGGCCAGGGTCGGGGCCAGGACGAGTTCGCGGCCGACGAGGATCACCGCGATCCACCAGGGCACGATGTCGCGCGCCACGAGGGCGACGAGGGTGGCCACGATGTAGAGGCGGTCGACGGCGGGATCGAGAAGGGCGCCGAGTCGGGAGGTCTGGTCGAGCAACCGGGCGAGTTTGCCGTCGGCCCAGTCGGTGATACTGCTCGCGGCCAGCAGGATCAGCGCCCAGACATCGGCGTGGGCGACGAGGACGAGATAGAGGAAGACGGGCACACCCAGCAGTCGGACGAAGCTGAGGACGTTCGGCACGGTGAGGATGCGGTCCGATCCGCGCGCGTCGGCGGTTCCGGTCGCATCGGTCATGGTGGGCCGCTCCGTGTTCTCGTGAGGTCGTTCTCGTGGTGCCCCGCCGGAGTTCCGTTCGGGCACGGAGTCCAGCCTTCCACAGCCGCGCGACCGGAGATTCCGGGGTGTCAACGCCAGGCGAAGACCGGCTGCTCGAGACCGTCGATGCGCGTGGCCCGCCGGCGCAGCACGACCTCGCGGAACTGGTAGACCACCGCGGCGGTCGGTGCGTGCACGAGGTGACCGCGAAAGGGCCACTGGATCACCGGCTTGTCGGATTCGGGGATGGTGACGAAGCGCGGATCGACGTCGAGTTCGTCGGTGGTGACGGCGAAGAGCACGTCGACCTCGTCGGGGCTGGGCTTCAGATCGGTCACGGCGGTGTCCGACCACACGACGAACGGCGACATGACGTAACCGGAGCGCGTGATGTAGTCGTCGAGCCGGCCGAGCACGGCCTCGGGGCCGAGGTCGAGTCCGAGTTCCTCGTGCAGCTCGCGCAAGGCGGCCTCCTCGGCCTGCTCCCCCTCGTCCAGACGCCCGCCCGGCAACGCGAACTGGCCGGGATGCGCCCGCAGACGCGTGGGGCGCCGCGTGAGGGGCATGACGGGGTTGCCGTTCCCGTCGTCGAGCACCGCCACGACGACGGCTGCGTGCCGGCGGCCGTCGAGCGGCAATCGGCGCGAGTCGAACGCATCCAGCGCGTCGCGGACGTTGTCTCGGTCGAGAGGATGAGCAGCGGGCATGGGTCGACAGTAGTTCGTCACAATCGCACCGGCGGGTCGGCGCATGTCCTGGCTGGTGTCGGTGGTGCCGATCCCGAGGAGAGGAATTCTGGATATTTGTGGTTTCCGTACCGTCCGGATTACCTGCGTGGGTGGGAGTTCTCCGCACACGGATCCCCACCCGCGGTCATAGTGGGAGCCGACGGAAAGGAGCTCGATGAACGACGTGCCCGCCGGCCTCGACCTCGATGCGCTCGATGCCTATCTGCAGACCTCCGCCCCCGACCTGTTCTCCGGTCCCCTCCGCGCACGCCTGATCAGCGGCGGGCGCTCGAATCTCACCTACGAGGTGACCGACGGTGACCGGCGGCTGGTGCTGCGCCGTCCCCCACTCGGACACGTCCTCGCGACGGCACACGACATGGCTCGCGAGTACCGCGTCATCTCCGCGCTCGCCGGCACCGCGGTACCGGTCCCCCGCTCGTACCTGCTGTGCGAGGACGATTCGGTGCTCGGCGCGCCCTTCTACCTCATGGATCTGGTCGTGGGGACGCCCTATCGCACCGCGGAGGAACTCGAACCGCTCGGCGCCGAGCGCACGCGCGTGATCTCCGAGCGGATGGTCGACACCCTGGCCGCCCTGCACGCGGTGGACCCGGCCGCCGTGGGACTCGAGGACTTCGGCCGACCCCAGGGCTTCCTCGAGCGGCAGGTGCGGCGCTGGACCACCCAGCTCGAGAACTCGCACAGCCGGGACCTCGACGGCGCCGACGAGCTTCACCGGCTGCTCGTCGACAATCTGCCGGGCGACGGCGAGGTGGGTATCGTGCACGGCGACTACCGGCTCGACAACGTCCTCGTCGACGACGACAAGGTGGTCGCGGTGCTGGACTGGGAGATGGCCACGATCGGCGATCCCCTCACCGATGTGGCGTTGCTGCTGGTCTACCAGCGGCTGGCGCGGGAGAACACGGAATTCCCCGTCTCGACGGTGTCCCGCGCTCCGGGCTTCCTCGGCGACGACGAACTGCTCGCGCGGTACGAGGCCGCCGGTGGACGCGACCTGTCGGACATGGCGTTCCACCTCGCCCTGGCCTACTACAAGCTCGCGGTGATCCTCGAAGGCATCTACTTCCGGTTCCGTCAGGGCAAGACGGTCGGCGAGGGGTTCGAGGAACTCGGCCGCGGCGTCGAGCCGCTGTTGCACGCCGGTATCGATGCGCTGAAGAGTCGGAAGAGTTGATCGCGCGACCGTTGTCGTAGCCGCTCGGTACGCTCCGCTCATGCCGCATCCGGTGATGTTCGACAAGGCGGATCCCCTGCTCGCTCGTGTGCGCTCGCTCGCGCTGGCCCTGCCCGGCGCCTCCGAGAAGATCTCGCACGGCCGTCCGTTCTTCTCCACCCGGACGGCCTTCGCGGTCTACGGAGGCGGCGAGAAGGGCACCCGCGCACCGTTTCCCCGTTCCCTCCTCGTCAAGCCCGACGAGGAGGAGCGCCGCGCGCTGCTCGAGGAACCCCACACCTATGTGCCGATGTATTTCGGGCCGTCCGGGTGGGTCGGGTACGACCTCTCCCGTCCGGAGGTGGACTGGGACGAGGTCGCCGAACTGCTCGACATGTCCTATCGGCAGACCGCGCCACCGAAACTGGTGCGCGAGCTCGACGCCCGCCTCGGCTGACGGGCGCCGAGCGGCGCGGGTTCAGCCCTGCTGGTCGCCGATGCTGACCATCCACGACACGCCGAAGCGGTCGGTGCACATGCCGAACAGATCGCCCCAGGGGGCACGTTCGAGCGGCATGTCGACGCGACCGCTGTCGCTCAGCGCGTCCCACCAACCCCGGAGCACGCTCTCGTCGTCCCCGCTGAGCGACAGCGAGAAGTTCGTACCGGGCGTGTAGTCCATGCCGTTCGGGGTGTCCGAGGCCATGAGCACGAAGCCGCGGTCGGTGGTGAGCATCGAGTGCATCACCTTGTCGTCCTCGCTCGGATCCTGCGAGGCGTTCATGTCCGCGAACCTGCTCACCGTCAGTTCGCCGCCGAACACCGACCTGTAGAACTCCATGGCCTCGCGTGCGGAATCGCGGAATGCGAGATAGGGATTGAATCGTGTGGTCATCGTGGTCCTTTCCCGGGTGCCGCAGGGCACGGATGGTGCCGCACGGAGAGTGACCATCCGCCGACGCATTTCTCATCGTGGACGGTGCGCACCGGATCCGGGAGCGTTCGGCGCGATCCGTGTCAGGAGACCGCCACTGTGGCGCCGGCGTACTCGGGCCGGTCGATCAGGTCGGCCGGCACGCGCCCGACCGCACGTCGCGGGACCGCTCACGACGAGACGTCGCTGTCGGAAACCGTTGCCTCGTCGTCGTCACCGTCGGTGAGGTTCACCGGTTGCACGATGGTCCAGTCGAGGTCGCTGGAGCGCGCACGAGGGCGTCCTGCCCGTGCACGGCACGTTCGATATCCGAGTCACGGACGGCGTCGCCCGTCACGACCGTGACGGGGTTGACGCCGGGGTCGGTGCGTACCGCTGCGCCGTCGACGGCCGGATGAGTCCTCGGCAGAGACGAGAAAACCCCTTCCGACCGAAGCCGGAAGGGGTTTTCGCTGTCGGGCTGACAGGATTTGAACCTGCGACCACTTGACCCCCAGTCAAGTGCGCTACCAAGCTGCGCCACAGCCCGTCCGCGCTCTCTCCGAGCGCTCTCAGAGATTACAACAGGAACGGACCGAAACACTAATCGGCTGGTCAGCGCGTTTTCACGACCGGGCGTCGGGAGCTCACTTGCGGCGGTCGCGCTTCTCCCGCACGCGCACCGAGATCCGCACGGGACTGCCGTCGAAGTTGAACTCCTCACGCAGGCGACGTTCGAGGAAGCGGCGGTAGCCGGCCTCGAGGAAGCCCGTGGTGAACAGCACGAAGGTCGGCGGCCGAGTGGCCGCCTGGGTGGCGAACAGCACCCGGGGCAGACGACCGCCGCGCATCGGCGGCGGGGTCGCGGCCACGACCTCCTTGAGCCAGGAGTTCAGGCGTCCGGTCGAGATGCGCTTGTCCCACGACTCGAGGGCGGTCTCCATGGCCGGGACGAGCTTCTGCACGGCGCGACCGGTCTTGGCGGAGATGTTCACCCGCGACGCCCACGGCACCCGCAACAGGTCGCGGTCGATCTCGCGGCCGAGTTCGTAGCGGCGGTCCTCGTCGACGAGATCCCACTTGTTGAAGGCGATCACCAGGGCGCGACCGGACTCGACGACCATCGTGATGACCCGCTGGTCCTGCTCGGTGATGGGGTGCGAGGCGTCGATGAGCAACACCGCCACCTCGGCCGCGTCGATCGCACCCCGCGTGCGCAGGGAGGCGTAGAACTCGGCGCCGGACGCGCTGTTGACGCGCTTGCGCAGACCGGCGGTGTCGACGAACCGCCACGGCTTGCCGCCGAGCTCGACGATCGAGTCCACCGGGTCGACCGTGGTGCCGGCGATGTCGTGCACCACCGACCGCTCGTCGCCGGCGAGCTTGTTGAGCAGGCTCGACTTGCCGACGTTCGGCTTGCCCACCAGCGCGACGCGGCGAGGCCCTTCCCCACCGGTGCCCTCGCGGGGCGTGGCCGGCAACTTGGCGAGCAGCTCGTCGAGCAGGTCGCCGGTGCCGCGGCCGTGGGTGGCCGACACCGAATAGGGCTGGCCGAGTCCGAGGGACCACAGTGTCGCGGCCTCGGATTCGACGCGGTCGTCGTCGACCTTGTTCGCCACGAGCAGCACCGGCGTCTTCGACCGGCGCAGCACCTTCGCGACGGCCTCGTCGACGCTGGTGGCGCCCACCGTGGCGTCGACGACGACGAGGATCGCGTCGGCAGTGCGCATCGCGACCTCCGCCTGCCGGGCCACGGACTGCTGCATGCCCTTCGCGTCGGGCTCCCATCCGCCGGTGTCCTGCACCATGAATCGGCGGCCGTTCCACGACGCCTCGTACGAGACGCGGTCGCGGGTGACGCCCGGGACGTCCTCGACGACGGCTTCACGTCGGCCGATGATGCGGTTGACCAGGGTGGACTTGCCGACGTTCGGTCGGCCGACCACGGCGACGGTCGGGACCGGGACGAACTCCTCGAGGTCGCCGCCCTCGGCGAACTCGATGTCCCAGTCACCTTCTTCCGACCACGTGCCGTCGCCGTCGAACCCGGTGTAGTCGGTGCTCAGGTCGTCGCTCACAGCTTCGCTCCAGTCTGCTCGGCGACCACCGCGAGCAACGCGGCGATCACCTCGTCGATGTTCATGTCGCTGGTGTCCACGACGACCGCGTCGTCCGCCGCGCGCAGTGGGGACATCGCGCGGGTGGAGTCGAGGTGGTCGCGGCGCTGCACCGCGGCGAGGACCGCCTCGTAGTCGTCGCCGCGACCCTCGGCGATGTTCTGGTTGTTGCGCCGGTGCGCGCGGGCCTCCGCCGAAGCGGTGAGGAAGATCTTCACGTCCGCGTCGGGGAAGACGACCGTGCCGATGTCGCGTCCTTCGATGACGACGCGGTGCTCGGCGCGGCCGAGCCGCTGCTGGGCCTCGACGAGCAGGGTGCGCACCTCGGGCACGGCGGAGACCGCGGAGACCGCGGCCGTCACCTCGGCGCCGCGGATGATCTCGCGTACGTCGTCCCCGTCGAGGCGGATGTCCTCGACGGTGGGGTCGGTGCCGATCGACCACGGCAGGCCGGCGGTGACGGCGGCGATCGCGGCCGGATCGGTCAGATCGGTGCCGCGGCGCAGGGCGTGCAGCGTCGCGATGCGGTACATCGCGCCGGTGTCGAGATAGGCGGCACCGAGATGCTGCGCGAGACGCTTGGAGACGGTGGACTTGCCCGTGCCGGACGGGCCGTCCATCGCGACGATCAACGCGTCTCCCGGGGCGGTCACAGCTTCACCGCCTGGTACAGGCCTCCGACCTCGTTGCGGCCGAGGACACGGAGGGTGCCGGGACGCTGGTCGCCGAGCGCGACGGGACCGATGTTGGTGCGCACGAGCCGGATCACGGGGAAACCGACCGCGTCGAGCAGACGTCGCACGATGTGCTTGCGTCCCTCGTGCAGCACGAGCCGCACGAGCGACTGGCCTTCGTGGACCTCGAGCAGCGAGAACTCGTCGACGGAGGCGGGTCCGTCCTCGAGTTCGATGCCGGCCTTGAGCTGCTTGCCGACGCCGCGCGCGAGCACACCCTTGACGGTCGCCAGGTAGGTCTTGGGCACCTCGAAGGACGGGTGCATCAGCCGGTGCGCGAGTTCGCCGTCGTTGGTGAGCAGCAGCAGCCCTTCGGTGTCGGCGTCGAGACGACCGACGTGGAACAGGCGCTGCCCGGCGGCGACGCGTTCGGAGACGATGTCGCCGACGCAGGGACGGCCGAGATCGTCGGACATCGTGGACTGCCAGCCGCGGGGCTTGTTCAGCACGAGGTGCACGAGATCCTTGTTGATGACGACGCGGACGCCGTCGACCCGGATCACGGCGTTCTCCGGGTCCACGCGCAGGCCTTGTTCGACGACGATGTTGCCGTCGACCTCGACGCGACCTGCGGCGATGAGTTCCTCGGCAGCGCGGCGCGAGGCGACGCCGGCCTGGGCGAGCACCTTCTGCAGCCGCACGCCTTCACCGGCGGGCAGTTGGGCGTGGCCGGCTTCGCGGTGTTGGTGACGCGCCGGGCGGGCGTTGCTCACGGTCGGAACGACGCGCTGCGCGGCCCGCTTGGCGGCAGGCTTGGAGGGCTTGCCGGTCGAGGTGCCCTTGCGGTGCGGTTTGCGACCGGCGGCCGGCTGGGCCGGATTGCGGCCTCCGGCCGGCTGGGCCGGATTGCGGCCTGCAGCCGACTGGCCGGGAGTGGCCCGGCGATCGGAGCGGGGTGAGTCGGTGCGCTCCCCCGAACGGGGAGCCCCTGCGCGCCCCGAACGGGGAGCGTCTGTACGTCCGCTGGAGCGAGGCGCTTCGGTGCGTCCTCCGGAACGCGGTGCTTCGGTGCGTCCCGAGCGGGATCCCCCGGTGTTGCGCGTGTTCGCGCTGCGGGGATTGTTTCTTCTACGGTCCGGTGTGCCATCACGGCGAGCGGGTGTATTCACTTGGTTCCTGTCAGTTCTCTGGATCGAACTCCGCGGGCGAGAGAGTCTCGGGACGCGCGTTCCTACCCATTCTCTCAAATCGTGGGTCCGACTCGAGACTGTCGGCGATGTCGTCGATCACATCGACATCGGGCAGAAGCGGCGCAACGGGCGGCAGATCCTGCAGAGATGCCAGGCCGAGGCGTTCCAGGAACAGCTCCGTGGTGACGTAGAGCGTGCCGCCGGTCTCCGGATCGGTGCCCGCCTCGGCGATCAGATCCCGCGCGAGCAGGGTGCGCATCACCCCGTCGACGTTGACGCCACGCACGGCGCGGACACGGCTGCGCGTGACCGGTTGCCGGTAGGCGATCACGGCGAGCGTCTCGAGTGCGGCGCGGGTGAGCTTGGTGCGCGCGCCACCCTGCAGCAGCTTCTCGACGTAGGGCGCGAAATCGCGGCGCGTGTAGAAGCGCCAGCCGTCACCGGCGAACCGCAGGTCGATGCCGGATCCGCGCGCGGTGAGGTCCTGTGCGAGACGCCGCAGCGCAGCCTCGGCGCGGTCGGCGGTGACCCCGATGGCGGTCGCGAGCTGCTCGGTCGGCGCGGGGGTGTCGACGACGAGCAACAGTGCCTCGAGTGCCGCGGTGAGTTCGTCGTCGGCGATCTCGAGAAGTTCACCGTCCCATGCGCGCTCCGGTGCAGCGCTGTCGTCCGCGTGCTCCCGCGCGACGGTGTCGTCGCTCACCCGTAGTCCTCCTCGAAATCGATGGCCTCCCCGTCGGTCTCCCCCGTCCACGCGACCTGCAGATGTCCGAGCGGGTCGGGTTGTTCGAAGGTGACGGCACGTTCGCGGTAGAGCTCGAGCAACGCGAGGAACCGGGCCACGACGAGCAGTCCGAGATCGCAGTCGGCGACGAGTTCGTCGAATCCGACCCAGACGCCGGTGCCGCGGGCGCGCAGCAGACCGAGGATGTGGGCGGCCTGTTCGGGAACCGACACCTTCGGGGTGTGCAGGTGGTCGAGACCGACGGACGGTGGTGGTTTCGGCCGGAACGCCGCGGCCGCGATCTCGGCGAAGCGGTGCGCGTCGACACCGAGCACGACCTCCGGTACGAGATTCTCGTAGCACTCCTCAAGGGACACCGCGCGCGGATAGCGGCGCAGGGCGGCGGCCTCGAGGGCGGCGAACTGTTCGGCGATCTGCTTGTAGGCCCGGTACTGCAGCAGACGCGCGAACAGCAGGTCGCGGGCCTCGAGCAGGGCGAGGTCCTCGGGGTCGTCGACCTCGCCGGCGGGCAGCAGCCGGGCGGCCTTGAGGTCGAGCAGGGTCGCGGCGACGACCAGGAACTCGGTGGTCTGGTCGAGGCCGAGTTCGGGGCCGAGTTTGCGGGTGTAGGCGATGAAGTCGTCGGTGACCTCGTGGAGGGCCACCTCGGTGACGTCGAGGCGACGCTGCGAGATGAGGGTGAGCAGCAGGTCGAACGGGCCCTCGAAGTTGCGCAGGCGCACATGAAAGCCCGAGGTGGTCTCCTCGACCTGCGAGCCGGCCGGTTCGGGGGGTTCATCGAGGACCACCGCGTCGACCTCCCCATCGGGTGCCGTGCCGGTGTCCGCCGAGTCCTGGACGGGAGCGTGCACGGGGCTCAGCGACCGCTCCGGTGGATCACTTCCCGCGCGAGGGCGCGGTACGACTCGGCGCCGGCGGAGGTGGGCGCCCAGCGGGTGATGGGTTCGCCGGCGACGCTGGTCTCCGGGAACTTGACGGTGCGGTTGATGACGGCGTCGTAGACGAGATCGCCGAAGACCTCCACGACCCGCGACATCACCTCACGACCGTGCAGGGTGCGCTGGTCGAACATGGTGACGAGGATGCCGGCGACGGCGAGCTTCGGGTTGAGCCGGTCGCGGACCTTGGCGACGGTGTCGTTGAGCAGTGCCAGGCCGCGCAGGCTGAAGAACTCGCATTCCATGGGGATGAGCACCGAGTCGGCGCAGGCGAGCGCGTTGACGGTGAGCAGCCCCAGCGACGGCTGGCAGTCGACGAGGATGTAGTCGTAGCGGTCGAGCATCGGGTACAGGGCGCGGCCCAGGGCCTGTTCGCGGCCGACCTCGGAGACGAGCTGGATCTCGGCCGCCGACAGGTCGATGTTGCTCGGCAGCAGGTCGAGGCCCTCGACGTGGGTGCGCACGAGCACGTCGTCGGTGGACACCCGCGGTTCGACGAGCAGGTTGTGCACGGTGAGATCGAGATCGTGGTGGGCGACACCGAGTCCGGCGGACAGTGCGCCCTGCGGATCGAGGTCGACGAGCAGGACGCGACGCCCGTACTCGGCGAGGGACGCCCCGAGGTTGATGGTCGAGGTGGTCTTGCCGACCCCGCCCTTCTGGTTGCACATCGCGATGATGCGGGCCGGTCCGTGGGTGGACAACGGCACCGGCTCCGGGACGGGACGGCGTGGCCGGCCGGTCGGTCCGAGATCGGGCTCGGCGGCGGTTCCGGAGGTCGTGGTCGGCTCGGTGGTGGACGTTCTGTCGGTGTCCTCGCGGCCGTGTGCGTCGACCGGGACGGTGTGCGACCGGAGGTGCTCCGGCTCCATGTACGTGGCGGGTGGCCGAGGTGTGCCCACGTTCGGTACTCCCCCTGTCTTGCGACCCAGATGTTCTCTCCTCGACCCGCCGGGTGGCCCGGCGGCTCGTCCCCAGAACGCTACCGCTTCGGCGGCAGGATCACCGCACGGACACGCGTCCCCTGCGGAGTCGGTCATCGTGCCCGCGGATGCGCCTGCGCCCATACTTCGCGGAGGGCACCGGCGGTGACCAGGGTGTATATCTGCGTGGTCGTCACAGAAGCATGCCCCAGTAACTCCTGTACCACGCGTACGTCGGCGCCACCGTCGAGCAGGTGCGTCGCGAAGGAGTGCCGCAGCGTGTGTGGGGACACCCCGACGTCGACTCCGGCGCGTTCGGCGGCGGTCTGCAGCACCTTCCACGCGCTCTGCCGCGACAGGCGGCCGCCGCGCGCGTTGAGGAAGACCGCGGCGGTGCGGCCGGTCGCCAGGGCGGGTCGTCCCCGCACGAGATAGGCGTCGAGCGCGCCGAGCGCCGGGCGTCCGACCGGGACGAGTCGCTGCTTGCCGCCCTTGCCGCGCAGCAGCACGGTGCGCGATTCGGTGTCGATGTCATCGACGTCGAGTCCGACGGCCTCGGAGATGCGGGCGCCGGTGGAGTACAGCAGTTCGAGCAGGGCGCGGTCGCGCAGACTGCGGGGTCCGTCGGCGTCGGGGGCGGCGGCATCGAGGATCGCGGTGACCTGGTCGACGGTCAGCGCCTTGGGCAGGCGACGCCCGGGCGCCGGGGGTTTGACGGTGCGGGCGACGTCGACCGGGGTCTGTCCTTCGGCGGCGGCGAAGCGGTGCAGGCCGCGCACGGCGATCAGGGCGCGGGCGGCCGAGCTCGCTGCCAGCGCCGGGCGGTTGCGTTCCGGGTCTCCGCGGCGCAGGCTCGCGGCGAAGTCGCTGATGTGGTGTTCGTGCACGTCGGCGAGGTCGCCGATGTGGATGTCGGTGAGGTGTTCGACGTAGCGCAGCAGGTCGCGGCGGTAGGAGGCGAGGGTGTTCGCCGCGACCCCCCGTTCGACGGTCAGGTGCGCGAGATAGGCGTCGAGTTGCCCGGTGAGTGTCGGGGACGGCTGCGGAGCGACCTGCGTGGCGGGACGCTCCTCACCGGGCAGCACTGCTCACCCCTCCGCGCGCGTGCGGGCGAAGGTGGTGGGCCGGTCCGGCCACGGCGCGTCCGGTGCGCGGGTCGCGGTGCCCGTCGCGCGGGCGGTCGCGAACGCGAGGAGACCGGACACCGCGGTGGCGTTGACGATCTCCCCGCGCAGCACCATCGCCACGGCCTCGTCGACCGGGACGCGGCGGACCTCGAGATCGGCCTCCTCGTGCTCGGGTTCGGGCCGGTCGACCTCGCTCAGGCCGCGGGCGGCGAAGACGCGCACCGCTTCGTCGGTGAATCCGGGTGAGAGCGCGATGTCGACGAGGAGTTCCCAGTCGGCGGCGGCCAGCCCGGTCTCCTCGGCGAGTTCGCGGCGGGCGGTGTCGAGGGGATCCTCCCCGGGGGCGTCGAGCAGGCCGGCGGGCAGTTCCCACAGTCGCCGGCCGAGCGGGTGCCGGTACTGGTGCACGAGCACCACCCGGTCCTGCTCGTCGACGGCCACCACCGCGACCGCGCCGTGGTGTTCGACCACTTCGCGTTCGGCGGTGTGCCCGTCGGGCATCGCCACGTCGTCGACGCGCAGCGACACGATGGCGCCCGTGTAGATCCGCCGGCTGTCCAGGGTGCGGAAGTCGTGTCGCTGCGCCATGTCGACTACTCGGCGTCGCCGGCGGTGGACGTCGACGCGGTCGAACCGACCGATTCCTCGGAGGTGCTGTCCTCGCCGTGGATGTCGACGGGGAGCCGTTCGGCCGCCTTGTACTGCAGTGCAGCGGCGACGAGTCCGGAGAACAGCGGGTGCGGGCGGGTGGGTCGGCTCTTGAGTTCCGGGTGCGCCTGGGTGGCGACGAAGAACGGATGCTGCTCGGCCGGGTACTCGACGAACTCGACGAGTCGCCCGTCCGGGGAGGTGCCGGAGAACACCAGACCGGACTTGGCGATCTTGTCGCGGTAGGCGTTGTTGACCTCGTAGCGGTGCCGGTGCCGTTCGGAGACCTGCTCGCTGCCGTAGGCCCTGGCCACGACCGAGCCCTTCTTCAGCGCGGCCGGGTAGGCGCCGAGACGCATGGTGCCGCCGAGATCGGCCTCACCGGCGACCGCCTGTTCCTGGTCCGCCATCGTGGAGATCACCGGGGCGGTGGTGTCGGGATCGAACTCGGTGGACGAGGCGTCCTCGATGCCGACCGACCGGGCAGCCTCGATGACGACGCACTGCAGGCCCAGGCACAGGCCGAGCAGCGGGATCCGGCGGGTGCGGGCGAAACGGATGGCGCCGAGCTTGCCCTCGATGCCGCGGATGCCGAAGCCGCCGGGGATCAGGACGGCGTCGACGTCGCCGAGGTGCTTCTCGGCACCGGCCTCGGTCTCGCACTCGTCGGAGGCGACCCAGCGGATCTTGACCTTCGCGTGGTGTGCGAAACCGCCGGCGCGCAGCGCCTCGGTGACCGACAGGTAGGCATCGGGCAGGTCGATGTACTTGCCGACGAGCGCGACCTCGACGGTCTCGCGGGGGTTGTGGACCCGCTCGAGCAGGTTGCCCCACACCGTCCAGTCGACGTCCCGGAAGGGCAGGCCGAGCTGGCGCACGACGTAGGCGTCGAGTCCCTCGCTGTGCAGCACCTTCGGGATGTCGTAGATGCTCGGCGCGTCGGGGCAGGAGATGCAGCCGGCGACGTCGACGTCGCACATCAGCGAGATCTTCGCCTTGAGCGAGGCCGGCACGTCGCGGTCGCAGCGCAGCACGAGCGCGTCGGGCTGGATACCGATGTTGCGCAGTGCGGCCACCGAGTGCTGGGTGGGCTTGGTCTTCAGCTCACCGGACGGCCCGAGATAGGGCACGAGCGAGACGTGCAGGAAGAAGCAGTTGTCGCGGCCGACCTCGTGGCGGACCTGGCGGGCGGCCTCGAGGAAGGGCTGCGACTCGATGTCGCCGACGGTGCCACCGATCTCGGTGATCACCACGTCCGGGGTCTGGCCCTCGGCGTCGGGTGCGGCCATCGCGAGGATGCGGCGCTTGATCTCGTCGGTGATGTGCGGGATGACCTGCACGGTGTCGCCGAGATATTCGCCGCGACGTTCCTTGGCGATGACAGTGGAGTACACCTGGCCGGTGGTGACGTTCGCGTCGGCGGACAGGTCGCGGTCGAGGAAGCGCTCGTAGTGGCCCACGTCGAGGTCGGTCTCGGCGCCGTCCTCGGTGACGAAGACCTCACCGTGCTGGAACGGATTCATCGTGCCGGGGTCGACATTGAGGTACGGGTCGAGCTTCTGCATCGTCACGCGCATGCCGCGTGCGGTGAGCAGAGTGCCCAGGCTCGACGCTGTGAGCCCCTTGCCGAGAGAGGACGCGACGCCCCCGCTGACGAAGATGTGCTTGGTAGGGGTACGCGAGTGGCGTGACTGTGGCAAAGAAGCTCCCGTGACGTCAGGTGCAGGACTTTTGGACTGATGCGATACAGCTGGGGCCTGCCGACCCACGGAACTTCACGGTAACACCTCCGTGGGCGGGCGCGTACCCGACTCGCGATTGCGGACCCCCGGTGCAATCGACGTCACAGGCGGCGACGCTCAGCGGGCCGGGGAGCCGACGGTGACGGCGGTGGCGCTCGGCCCCGTCCCGTACCGTCCGGTGCCCCCGTCGTACTGCTCGCGCAGCGCCAGAACCGTCGTCAGGCGCCCCGATTCGCGGTCGAGGTTGTCGACCGTGGACAGGCCCGCGGCGAGTGCGGCGTCGGCCCGTACGACGGCGATCGGTCCGTTGCCCTCCGCCGCCCCCGTGCGGCCGGCGAGCACCGCGCCGGCGCCGCGGCCGTCGACGACCCCGGCGAAGCGCGCGACGAGCGACCCGCGGTTGCCGGCGCGTTCGGCGTTTCCGCTGTGGTCGCCGGTGACGACGAGGGCGCTCTGGGCCGGTTCGACCTGACCGTCCTCGTAGGTGATGAAACCACCGCTGCGCAGCGTGGTCAGAGCGAGGGCGCGTTCCTCGGGGGTGCTGCGCGGCTGTCCGGTTCCCGGATCGACGAGCAGCACCGCGCCGAGCAGATCCCCGGCGAGGCTGCCCGGGTCGACGGCGCCGGTCTGCAGTTCCACCCCGGCGGGCACGACGTTGGTGACGGTCGTGCGGAGCTGGTCGGTGCCGGAGGCGTCGACGAACGACTCGGTCAGCGCGATCCGCGCGGTGACCCGGCCGCCGGCGTCACCGACGGACCGGACGACGGCGTCGACGTCCTCGGGGGCGGCGTCCGGGGTGGTCACGAGGAGGACGGTGCGGTCGAGCAGTTCGTCGCGCACGATCCGCGGGCCGATGGTCGAGTCGAACCCGTCGGCGGCGAGCAGTTGGGCCTCGAGCCGGCTGCCGTGGTCCTCGGCCTCCTGGATCTCGCGGCGCAGCTCGGCCTTGTCGTCGCGCAGGCCGGAGACGACGCTGTCTGCCAGCAACCCGGAGCCGAGCACGATCCCGACCGCCAGACCGAGGAACACCGCCACCAGGGAGACGACGTGATGGCGCATCGAGATCACGCGCGCAGACCCCGAATCCACTCGACGGCGGAGTCCCACCACTGACGGGCGAGTTCGACGACGTCGCCACCGAGATTGGACACGGCGAGCGCGGCAATCACGGCGATGAGGGCCGCGAAGACGAGCAGGGCGATCACGCCGCCCGAGACGCGACTGCGGTAGAGGGTGGCCACGGCCTTCGCGTCGACGAGTTTCGGTCCGACCTTCAGACGGGTCATCACCGCCGACGGATTGGTGTCGCGGCGACCGTGGTCGAAGAACTCGTCGAGCGAGACGGTGCTGCCGACGGTCACCACCAGCGCCGCGCCGTGATGCTCGACGAGCAGCAGCGCCAGGTCGGTGGGGGTGCCGACGGCGGGGAAGGTCATCGCGCCGATGCCGAGATCCTGGATCCGCTCGAGACCCGGGGCGTGGCCGTCCGGGTCCGCGGGCAGCACCACTTCGGCGCCGGACTTGAGGGTCGAGGTGCCGATCTCGTCGGGGTCGCCGACGATCAGGTCGGGGCGATAGCCCGCCTTGGAGAGGGCGTCCGCGCCGGGGCCGACACCCACCAGGATCGGCGAGTACTCCTTGATGAACGGCTTGAGATCCTTGAGGTCCTGCACGTGCCCGGGGCCGTCGGAGACGACGACGACGTGCCGGTCGCGCAGGTCCAGATCGATGTCGGGGATGCCGACGCCGTCGATGAGCAACGGGCTCTCCGAGCGGATGAACTCGATGGTGTTGCCCGAGAACGCTTCGAGGTGGTCGACGAGCCCGGTCCGCGCCTCGATCATGCGGTCGGAGATCTCGATGTCGGTCTGCTCGTCCCCCTCGATGAGCAGCTTCTCCCCCGCGTACACGCCGCCCTCGTGCACCCGGACCTTCGCGCCGTCCTTGATCTTCTTGAAGACCTCGGTGCCGACGTTGTCGACGAGCACGATGTCGTGCGCGACGATCACCTCGGGACCGAGATTCGGGTACCGGCCCGAGATCGACGGGGACGCGTTGATCACCGCGGTGACGCCCGCTTCGACGAGCGCGTCGGCGGTGACGCGGTCGAGGTCGATGGCATCGAGGACGACCACGTCACCGGGACCGATCCGGCGCAGCAGTTTCGCGGTGTTCCTGTCGACCCGGGCAATGCCACTCACTCCGGGCAACGTTTCGTTGTTACGGGACAGCAGCGCCGGCATCTTCATGCAAGAGATGATGCGCCGGTATACGAGTGAGGTTGTGGAGGCGCGCCGGTAGTCGTGTGAACATCGCTCCGGCGCCGGGCACGTCAGCCGGTGCGCTCGGCGTGGGCGACGGCCAGCAGTTCCTCGGCGTGCGCACGCCCGGTCTCGGTGTCGTCGAGACCGGCGAGCATGCGGGCCAGTTCGGTGACCCTCTCCTCCTCGCTGAGGGTGCGCACCCCGCTGCTGATCACCCCGGCGCGGTCGTCGACCTTGTCGACGACGAGATGGGTGTCGGCGAACGCCGCGACCTGCGGCAGGTGCGTGACCACGATGACCTGGTGGGTGCGCGACAGGCGCGCGAGTCGCCGGCCGATCTCGACGGCGGCGCGGCCGCCGACCCCGGCGTCGACCTCGTCGAAGACCATCGTCGCGCCGCGCTCGGAACCGGCGAGCACCACTTCGAGGGCGAGCATGACGCGGGAGAGCTCACCGCCGGACGCGCTGCGGGCGAGCAGGCGGGCCGGGGCGTCGCTGTGCGGGGCGAGTCGGAACTCCACTTCGTCGATCCCGGATTCGCCGGCGTGCAGGAGCCGGTCGCCGACCTGCAGTGGCGCGGTGTCGCTCGCGGTCGCCGCGCGGTCGGCGATGTGCACGTCGAGCACGGCGCGCCCCATCGCGAGGCCGGACAGTTCCTTGCTCACGGCCCTCGCGAGTTTGCCGGCGACCTTGTGCCGCGCCGTCGACAGGGCGGTGGCGGCCTCCGCGGTCGCGGCGGCCTCCGCGTCGACCTCGGCGGCGAGCTTGTCGATCGCCTCCGCGGAGACGTCCAGTCCGGACAGGCGTTCGCGGGCCTCGCGCGCCCACTCGAGGACGCCGTCGATGTCGGCGGCGTACTTCCGGGTGAGGTTCTTCAGTTCCGCCTGCCGGTTGAGCAGCGTCTCGAGCGCGCTCGGGTCGGACGGCAGGTCGGACAGATAACCGGAGATGTCGCCGGTGACGTCGGTGACCACCGCGATCGCCTCGCCGAGGCGGGGGCCGAGCTCGCGCAGGGCGGGATCGTCGCAGCCCTCGAGGCGGGCGCGGGCCTCGCCGAGCAGGTCGAGTGCCGCCGAGTACGCGTCGGCGTCGCCGCTGTCGTCGCCGGCGAGGGCGTTGTGCGCGACGGTGGCCGCCTCGCGCAGCGAGTCGAGGTCGGACAGGCGTCGCACCTCGTCGACGATGCGGGTGTCCTCCCCCGGTTCGGGTGCGACGCGGTCGATCTCGTCGAGTCCGAAGTGCAGGCGGTCGGCCTCCTGCGCGAGCTCACGCGACCGTTCGGTGCGTTCCTGCAGCTCGGCGCGGGCCTCGAGCCAGCGACGCCGCCGGGTGCGGTAGCGGTCGAGCAGACCGGCGACGGTCTTGCCGCCGAACCGGTCGAGCGCGGCGCGCTGCTCGTCGGGACGCAGCAGCCGCAGCTGGTCGTTCTGGCCGTGCACGGTCAGCAACGGCCCGGTGAACTCGGACAGCACCCCCACCGGCACGCTGCGTCCGCCGAGGTGGGCGCGGGAGCGGCCGTCGCTGCCCACGGCGCGCACGGCGATGATGCTGCCGTCCTCGTCGCGCTGGGCACCGGTGGACTCGAGCAGTTCGGCGATCTGCTGTTCGATGTGGCTGGGCGCCGGTTCGATCTCGAAGCGTCCTTCGACCACGGCGCGGCTGGCGCCGACCCGCACCCGGGAGGGGTCGGCGCGCACCCCGGAGAGCAGGTGCAGGCTCGTGACGACCATCGTCTTGCCGGCACCGGTCTCGCCGGTGAGCACCGTCAGTCCCCCGTGGAAGCGCGCGTACGCCTCGGAGATCACACCCAGGTTGTCGATCCGGATCTCTGCGAGCATCTCAGAGTTTCCTTCCCCGCCAGCCCTTCACCGGAAGTTCGAACTTGCGCACCATCCGATCCGCGAACGGCGCCGAATCCAGCCGCACCCACCGGACCGGATCGCATCCTCGCACCACCTCGAGCCGGGCCCCGGCCGGGACGTCGATGACGCGGCGACCGTCGCAGAAGACCACCCCGTCGTGGCCACCCGCAAGGGTCTCGACGGCGATGATCGACTCGGGGCTGGTCACCAGCGGGCGCGCGAACAGAGCGTGTGCATTGCTCGGGATCACCAGCAGCGCTTCGAGTTCGGGCCACACGATCGGTCCGCCGGCCGAGAAGGCGTAGGCCGTCGAACCCGTCGGGGTTGCGACGAGAACTCCGTCGCAGCCGAACGACGAGACGGGACGGCCGTCGACCTCGAGCACCACCTCGAGGACCCCGAGCCGCGACTTGTTCTCGAGACTCGCCTCGTTGAGCGCCCACCCGCGGTCGAGGACCTCGTCGTCCATGCGCACCGTCACGTCGAGGGTCATGCGCTGTTCGACGCGGTACTCGCGGCGCACCACCTGCATGAGCGCTTCCTCGAGGTGTTCGGCCTCGGACTCGGCGAGGAAACCGATGCGGCCGAGGTTGATACCGAGGACGGGCACCGCCGAGTACTGCGCGAGTTCGGCCGCCCGCAGGAAACTGCCGTCGCCGCCGAGGACGATCACCATCTCGCATCCGGCGGCCGCCTCCGGCCCCGGTTCGACGACGCTGATGAAACTGCCCGGCAGGGCGAGGACGCCGAGTCCGTTGCTCACCGACTCGTCGTCGAGGGTGCGCAGACCGATGCCGGCCTCACCGAGGATCTTCGCGACCCGCAGCGCGGTGCCGGCGATCTCGTCGCGCCCCGAATGGGAGACCAGCAGGATCTCCCGGCCCGATCGCACCGCGTCGGCCGCGGCGGTCTCTTCGCTCACTGTGGTCCTTCCTGAACCGCACGCTCGATCAGTTCGATCACCGCCGGGTCGAGTTCCTCCCGTCCCGGCTCTCCGGCCCGCAGCCACAGGAAGTACTCGACGTTCCCGGACGGCCCGGGCAACGGGCTCGCCACCGCTCCGAGGGTGCGCAGCCCCTGCCGCTGCGCTTCGCGCGCGACGTCGAGCACCGCCTCGGTGCGCAGCGCCGGGTCGCGCACCACGCCGCCGCTGCCGACCCGGTCCTTGCCCACCTCGAACTGCGGTTTGACCATCGGCAGCAGGTCGCCGCCCTGGGCGACGCAGGCCACGAACGCCGGCAACACCAACTTCAGCGAGATGAACGACAGATCCGCGACCACCAGGTCGACGCGCCCGCCGATCGTCTCCGCGTCGATGCTACGCACATTTGTTCGATCGATCACATGGACACGCTCGTCGGACTGCAGACGCCAGACCAGCTGGCCGTAGCCGACGTCCACCGCGACGACCTCCGCGGCACCCTCGTGCAGCAGCACATCGGTGAAACCGCCGGTCGACGCGCCGGCGTCGAGGCAGCGACGCCCCGACACCTGCAGCCCCTGCGGCGTGAACGCCTCGAGGGCGCCGAGGAGTTTGTGAGCGCCGCGGGACGCCCAGGAGACCTCGTCGCTCACCTCGGTGACGATCAACGGCGTGTTCGGTTCGACGGCGGTCGCCGGCTTGGAGGCCACCGTGCCCGCGATCAGCACCCGACCTGCGGCGATCAGTTCGCTGGCGTGCTCGCGTGAGCGCGCCAGACCACGCCGTACCAGTTCCGCGTCGACGCGTGCCCGGCGTGCCACGTCAGATCTTGTCCACGGTCGACAAGGCCTGCACGAGGACCTCGTGGGCTCGTTCGAGCAGGTCTGCCTGCTCGAGCAGCACGGACTGATCGGTGCTTGCGGCACCGGGGACGGATGCGCCCTCGCGGACACGCGCCAGCAACGCGTCGACCTCCTCGCGGACGTGTGCGGGATCGACGGTGGGGCGTGCGCCGGGAAGGTGTTCGCCCGGACGTGGAATCGGCGTGCTCATCGCCGTCCACGCTAGTCGATGGATGCGACCGGGCCACACCCTCCGGTGCGGATCAGACCGTCGCCGCCCACGCGTCCACGACGGACCGCGCACGCTCGTCCACCGGACGAACCTGCCCGAATCCGGGGTTGGCCCAGGCGATGTCGAGCAGACCCCGCAACGCCTCCATCGGATCGGCCGCCGACTGCGCGGCGGCGAGGTGAAGATCACCTCCGTCGACCGTGACCTCCCACGAGTCGTGCGGGGCGACGCGAAGCCGGTCGGCCGGCTCATCGAGGCTCGCGAGCGAGGCCGCGACGTAGGTCGGGCGCTGCTCGGCCGGAGCCCGCAGCAGATCGTCGACGGTGCTGACCCCGGTCAGCACGAGCAGGGAATCCGCACCGACGGCGTTGGCGCCTTCGATGTCGGTGTCCAACCGGTCACCGATGACGAGAGGACGACGGGCACCGCCGCGACGGATCGCGTCCTCGAGCAGCGGAGCTGCGGGTTTGCCCGCCACGATCGGGGTCGCGCCGGTGGCGTTGCGCACCGCCGCGACCATCGACCCGTTGCCGAGGACGAGTCCGCGCTCGGTCGGCAGGGTCGAGTCGACGTTGGTGGCCACCCACAGGGCGCCTGCGCGGACGGCGAGCGTCGCCTCCGCCAGGATCGCCCAGCCGGTGTCCGGGGAATGCCCCTGCACCACCGCCACCGGATGCGCGTCCGCGGACCGAACCGGGGTGAGGCCGACACCGGCCACCTCCTCGGCCAGGGCCTCGGTGCCGACGACGAGCACCGGCGCACCGGCCGGGAACCGCTCGGCGAGCAGGCGCGCAGCGGACTGCGAGCTCGTCACCACCGACGAGTCGTCGGCCGGGAAGCCGAGTTCGCGCAGGTGCAGCGCGACTTCCGAGGGCCGGCGACTCGCGTTGTTCGTGACGTACAGAACGGTGTCGTCACCGGTGGCCAGCGCTTCGCGAGCACCCGGGACGGGTTCGGCGCCCCGGTAGACCGTGCCGTCGAGGTCGAGCAGCAGGACGTCGTAGATCCGACGCAGGCTGTCGCCGGAAGCCGTACTGCCGGAGAGGTCGGTGCCGTCGGTCACGGCGCCTCTCCGGTGAGCTCCTCCACCCGCTCCTCGGCATCGGTGACGCCTTCGATGTCGGCGCCTGCGGAATGCAGGAACCACTGCAGGCCTTCTTCGGTCCGCCCGGCGGCGACGAGAGCGTCGGCGTAGGCGTAGAAGAGACGGGCGGCCGGTGTACCGGTCCGCTCCGGATCGAGATCGGGCGTCTGCAGGGTGACGACGGCCTGGTCGTACTGACCGAGATCCATGCGGGCACCGGCGAGGACGATCCGCAGCTCTGTTGCTTCGTCGCCGGTCAGCTTGCGAGCTTCCTCGCTCCGACCCAGTTCGAGCGCTTTCTCGGGGCGACCGAGACCGCGTTCGCAGTCGGCCATGACGGCAAGCAGTCCGGTACCACCGGACATGCGACGTGCTGCGCGGAGTTCGGACAGCGCCTCCGCCCACTCACCGGCGTGGTAGGCAGTGATGCCGGCGGCCTCGCGGACGACCGCGATGCGGCCGGCGCGCTGGCGTGCGGCGCGAGCATGGGTGAGCGCGGCACGGGGATCGTCGTCGAGCAGGCGACCGGCCATCACCAGATGCCGGGCGACGGAGTTCGCGTTCGACTTGTCCAGGCTCAGCAGATCGCGGCGGATCGTCGGGTCGAGCTCGGACGCCTCGACGTCCTCAGGGATGTCCGGCTCGTCCGGACGTGCGTCGCGACGCTGCGGCGCGATGCCTTCGCGCCCGCGGCCCGGACCGAATCCACCTTCACCGCCACGACGACGGGGTGCTCCCTCGCCACGACGGTCGCCGGTCTGGGGGTCACGGCGGTCGCCGGAATAGCCTCGCCGGTCGCCACCACCCCGCTGGTCACTGCCTCCGCGCTGGTCGCCACCACGACGATCGTCGCGGTTACCGTAGGTGCGCTCACCGCGGGGACGGTCCGAACCCTGACGGGGACGGTCACCGTACTGCCGACCACGGTCGTCGCCGCGGCTGGAACGATCATCGCTGTGGCGGGGCCGATCATCGCTGCGGCGGGGGCGGTCGTCGCCGCCGGAACGTTCGCGGTAGGGACGGTCGCTGCGACCGGAGCGAGTGTCGTCGCGGCCGCGATCCCGGCGGTCTCCGCCCTGGAAGGAACGGCGGTCGTCGCCACGCTGGGAACGCTGGTCGTCACTTCGTTGGGGTCGCCGGTCGTCGCCACGCGGGGGGCGTCGATCGTCACCGCGCTGCGGACGGTCGTCGCGTCCGGACGGACGTCCGGCGGATCCGTAGCCACTCTGCCGGCGGTCGTCGCCGCGTCCACGCTCGTCGCGGTCGCGGGGTGCGCGCTCGCCGCGGCTGTCGTCGGCGCGTTCCTCGCGCTCGTTCTTGCGGCCCGACCACGGAGTGGATCCTCCACTCCTGAAGGACCGACGTTCACCGTTGCCGTCGGACACAGAAAAATCCTCTCATGAAAACGCGAAAGGGGACCCAAACGAGTGGGTCCCCTTTCGGAACGGGTGTTCGGCGGTGTCCTACTCTCCCACACCCTGTCGAGTGCAGTACCATCGGCGCAGACAGGCTTAGCTTCCGGGTTCGGAATGGGACCGGGCGTTTCCCTGTCGCTATGGCCGCCGTAACTCTATGAAACAATATTCCACGCATCGGATTCGGTTCTCCCGCAGGGGGATTCCCGATATCTGATGTGTGTGTTGTTTCAGATACCGCACAGTGGACGCGTAACATCTTCGTGGTAAGTCCTCGGCCTATTAGTACCGGTCACCTCCACCCATTGCTGGGCTTCCAGTTCCGGCCTATCAACCCGGTGGTCTGCCGGGGGCCTTACCCCCTCGAGGGGGTGAGAAACCTCATCTTGGAACAGGCTTCCCGCTTAGATGCTTTCAGCGGTTATCCCTTCCGAACGTAGCCAACCAGCCATGCCCCTGGCGGGACAACTGGCACACCAGAGGTTCGTCCGTCCCGGTCCTCTCGTACTAGGGACAGCCTTCCTCAAGTTTCTAACGCGCGCGGCGGATAGAGACCGAACTGTCTCACGACGTTCTAAACCCAGCTCGCGTGCCGCTTTAATGGGCGAACAGCCCAACCCTTGGGACCTACTCCAGCCCCAGGATGCGACGAGCCGACATCGAGGTGCCAAACCATCCCGTCGATATGGACTCTTGGGGAAGATCAGCCTGTTATCCCCGGGGTACCTTTTATCCGTTGAGCGACACCGCTTCCACATGCCGGTGCCGGATCACTAGTCCCGACTTTCGTCCCTGCTCGACCTGTCAGTCTCACAGTCAAGCTCCCTTGTGCACTTGCACTCGACACCTGATTGCCAACCAGGCTGAGGGAACCTTTGGGCGCCTCCGTTACATTTTGGGAGGCAACCGCCCCAGTTAAACTACCCACCAGGCACTGTCCCTGAACCAGATCATGGTCCGAGGTTAGAGGTCCAATACGATCAGAGTGGTATTTCAACAACGACTCCACCCATACTGGCGTATGAGCTTCACAGTCTCCCACCTATCCTACACAAACCGAACCGAACACCAATACCAAGCTATAGTGAAGGTCCCGGGGTCTTTTCGTCCTGCCGCGCGTAACGAGCATCTTTACTCGTAATGCAATTTCGCCGAGTCTGTGGTCGAGACAGCAGAGAAGTCGTTACGCCATTCGTGCAGGTCGGAACTTACCCGACAAGGAATTTCGCTACCTTAGGATGGTTATAGTTACCACCGCCGTTTACTGGGGCTTAAATTCTCAGCTTCGCCACCGAAATGGCTAACCGGTCCTCTTAACCTTCCAGCACCGGGCAGGCGTCAGTCCGTATACATCGTCTTACGACTTCGCACGGACCTGTGTTTTTAGTAAACAGTCGCTTCTCTCTGGTCTCTGCGACCACCCCCAGCTCACGGAGCAAGTCCGGTCACCGAGCGTGGTCCCCCTTCTCCCGAAGTTACGGGGGCATTTTGCCGAGTTCCTTAACCACAGTTCTCTCGATCGCCTCGGTATTCTCTACCTGACCACCTGTGTCGGTTTGGGGTACGGGCCGTGTACCAACTCACTAGAGGCTTTTCTCGGCAGCATAGGATCACTGAATTCCCCTCAACGGGTACGCATCACCTCTCAGGCTGTATGTGACACGGATTTGCCTATGTCACGCCCTACCGGCTTACACCAGGTATTCCATCACCTGGCCCAGCTACCTTCCTGCGTCACCCCATCGCTTGACTACTACAATCAGGGTCCCGTGCAGCCATCCCCACAGTTCCCGAAGGAACAGTGGAGACTTTTGGACGGTTAGCACAACTGATTCGCCATTGGGCGCGGATACACGGGTACGGGAATATCAACCCGTTGTCCATCGACTACGCCTGTCGGCCTCGCCTTAGGTCCCGACTCACCCTGGGCGGATTAACCTGGCCCAGGAACCCTTGGTCATCCGGCGGACGAGTTTCTCACTCGTCTTTCGCTACTCATGCCTGCATTCTCACTCGCGCAGCCTCCACACCTGGATCACTCCGGCGCTTCTACGGCTGCACGACGCTCCCCTACCCACCCACACCACTGCCGGAAAAGTCGTAACCCTTCCGGGGTGTTGTGTGAGTGCCGCGGCTTCGGCGGTGTACTTGAGCCCCGCTACATTGTCGGCGCAGAACCACTTGACCAGTGAGCTATTACGCACTCTTTCAAGGGTGGCTGCTTCTAAGCCAACCTCCTGGTTGTCTCAGCGATCCCACATCCTTTTCCACTTAGTACACGCTTAGGGGCCTTAGCCGGCGATCTGGGCTGTTTCCCTCTCGACTACGAAGCTTATCCCCCGCAGTCTCACTGCCGCGCTCTCACTCACCGGCATTCGGAGTTTGGCTGATTTCGGTAAGCTTGTGGGCCCCCTAGACCATCCAGTAGCTCTACCTCCGGTGAGAAACACGCGACGCTGCACCTAAATGCATTTCGGGGAGAACCAGCTATCACGGAGTTTGATTGGCCTTTCACCCCTACCCACAACTCATCCCCTCAGTTTTCAACCTAAGTGGGTTCGGGCCTCCACGACGTCTTACCATCGCTTCACCCTGGCCATGGGTAGATCACTCCGCTTCGGGTCTAGAACATGCCACTACACACGCCCTATTCGGACTCGCTTTCGCTACGACTACCCCACACGGGTTAACCTCGCGACATGCCACTAACTCGCAGGCTCATTCTTCAAAAGGCACGCCATCACCCCCAGTGACAAGTCACTCGAAGGCTCTGACGGATTGTAAGCGCACGGTTTCAGGTACTATTTCACTCCCCTCCCGGGGTACTTTTCACCTTTCCCTCACGGTACTAGTCCGCTATCGGTCACCAGGGAGTATTCAGGCTTATCGGGTGGTCCCGACAGATTCACACCGGATTTCACGGGCCCGGTGCTACTCGGGTATTCGCATCGACAGTCGCCGTGTTTTCGTCTACGGGATTCTCACCCTCTACGACAGGCCGTTCCAGACCACTTCGACTAACACGACGATTTCTCACTGTCGGCCGGCATGGCAGCGCCGACACAACGAACCCCACAACCCCGAATACACAACCCCTGCCAGGTATCACATGTACTCGGTTTAGCCTCATCCGCTTTCGCTCGCCACTACTCACGGAATCACATGTTGTTTTCTCTTCCTGTGGGTACTGAGATGTTTCACTTCCCCACGTTCCCTCCACACACCCTATATATTCAGATGCGGGTAACACGACATCACTCGTGCTGGGTTTCCCCATTCGGAAATCCTCGGATCACAGCTCGGTTGACAGCTCCCCGAGGCATATCGCAGCCTCCCACGTCCTTCATCGGCTCCTGGTGCCAAGGCATCCACCGTACGCTCATAAACACTTACAACAAAGATGCTCGCGTCCACTGTGCAGTTCTCAAACAACACACAACAACCCCTACCGCAAGAAAACTGATTTTCTTGTTTCGCGGATCATCGTCGCTGATCAAACACATCGCGTGTTCTCTCAGGACCCAACAGTGCACCGATATAGCTCCCCGAATTCTTCCTGTGAAGAATCCGTGCTGGAGAGCGATTGTCAGCGTTCCACCCATGAGCAACCGTGTCCCACGATCGGGGACAATCGGCCTCTGCCTGCTCCCCCAACACCACTGTGCTGGTCCGAGACAGGAGTTGCTCCTTAGAAAGGAGGTGATCCAGCCGCACCTTCCGGTACGGCTACCTTGTTACGACTTCGTCCCAATCGCCGATCCCACCTTCGACGGCTCCCTCCCACAAGGGGTTAGGCCACCGGCTTCGGGTGTTACCGACTTTCATGACGTGACGGGCGGTGTGTACAAGGCCCGGGAACGTATTCACCGCAGCGTTGCTGATCTGCGATTACTAGCGACTCCGACTTCACGGGGTCGAGTTGCAGACCCCGATCCGAACTGAGACCGGCTTTAAGGGATTCGCTCCACCTCACGGTATCGCAGCCCTCTGTACCGACCATTGTAGCATGTGTGAAGCCCTGGACATAAGGGGCATGATGACTTGACGTCGTCCCCACCTTCCTCCGAGTTGACCCCGGCAGTCTCCTGCGAGTCCCCACCATCACGTGCTGGCAACACAGGACAAGGGTTGCGCTCGTTGCGGGACTTAACCCAACATCTCACGACACGAGCTGACGACAGCCATGCACCACCTGTCTACCGGCCACAAGGGAAACCACATCTCTGCAGTCGTCCGGTACATGTCAAACCCAGGTAAGGTTCTTCGCGTTGCATCGAATTAATCCACATGCTCCGCCGCTTGTGCGGGCCCCCGTCAATTCCTTTGAGTTTTAGCCTTGCGGCCGTACTCCCCAGGCGGGGCGCTTAATGCGTTGGCTACGGCACGGATCCCGTGGAAGGAAACCCACACCTAGCGCCCACCGTTTACGGCGTGGACTACCAGGGTATCTAATCCTGTTCGCTACCCACGCTTTCGCTCCTCAGCGTCAGTTACTGCCCAGAGACCCGCCTTCGCCACCGGTGTTCCTCCTGATATCTGCGCATTTCACCGCTACACCAGGAATTCCAGTCTCCCCTGCAGTACTCGAGTCTGCCCGTATCGCCTGCAAGCCCGCAGTTGAGCTGCGGGATTTCACAGACGACGCGACAAACCGCCTACGAGCTCTTTACGCCCAGTAATTCCGGACAACGCTCGCACCCTACGTATTACCGCGGCTGCTGGCACGTAGTTGGCCGGTGCTTCTTCTCCCACTACCGTCACTTGCGCTTCGTCATGGGTGAAAGAGGTTTACAACCCGAAGGCCGTCATCCCTCACGCGGCGTCGCTGCATCAGGCTTGCGCCCATTGTGCAATATTCCCCACTGCTGCCTCCCGTAGGAGTCTGGGCCGTGTCTCAGTCCCAGTGTGGCCGGTCGCCCTCTCAGGCCGGCTACCCGTCGTCGCCTTGGTAGGCCATTACCCCACCAACAAGCTGATAGGCCGCGGGCTCATCCTGCACCGAAAAACTTTCCACCCCAGGACATGCATCCCGAGGTCATATCCGGTATTAGACCCAGTTTCCCAGGCTTATCCCAGAGTGCAGGGCAGATCACCCACGTGTTACTCACCCGTTCGCCACTAATCCACCCAGCAAGCTGGGCTTCATCGTTCGACTTGCATGTGTTAAGCACGCCGCCAGCGTTCGTCCTGAGCCAGGATCAAACTCTCCGTTGAAGACTCACAATCACCCCGAAAAGGGGCAATCAGTCAAAGACATCGAGTCAAATCACTAGCATACAAACTCAAACTAGCTATAAAACACTGGACCACCGCAGACGGAAGAATGCGATGTCCAGCAACAACCACCGAACAAATTCGATGGCCGCACCAAATATTATTTGGCACTGACATTCATCGGCACACTGTTGAGTTCTCAAAGAACACGCGCACATCGTTACGTTACCGGACACCTGTCCGGCTCGCTCCGAGGCAACCGTTCCAAGCTATCACATCCGATTTCAGGGCCGCAAATCGCTGCTTTCCCGTTCTCTTCCATGAGAGCCGATCGATGCGACATCGAACATGCCTGTTTCCGAACCTTTCGGTCCGGCGGGCTGTTCGGTGTCGCTCGAACGACGACTAAGTTACGCCGACGCTAACGCGCCGTCAAATCCGCTGGTCAGAGGCTCGCCAGCGTCGGCGAAGGCGTCAGTCGCGGACGACTCGCACGCCGGCGAAGTTCCGCTTGCCCCTGCGCAGGACGAGCCAGCGTCCGTGCAGCAACTCTCCGTCGCCCGGGGTCCACTCCTCCGAGGAAATACGGACGTTGTTGACCGACGCGCCGCCTTCCTTGATGGTGCGACGCGCAGCTCCCTTGCTCTCGCACAGACCCGACGCGACGAGCAGGTCGATGATCGTGTCCGGCTCGCCGGCGCGGAGCTCCGTCACGGACGCCTCGGTCAGTGCGGCCGCGAGCGTGGGCTCGTCCAGCTCGCCCAACTCGCCTCGCCCGAACAGGGCGCGGCTGGCCAACTCGACCGCTGCGGTGTTGTGCGCTCCGTGCACGAGGGTGGTCATCTCGGCTGCGAGTCGCTTCTGGGCCTCCCGTGCGTGCGGACGCTCCGTGGTGGCGGTCTCGAGCTCGGCGAGTTCGTCCTTGTCGAGGAAGGTGAACCACCGCAGGTACTTCATGACGTCGGCGTCGGCCGCATTGACAAAGTACTGGTACCAGGCGTACGGGCTGGTCATCTCCGGGTCGAGCCACAGGCTGCCCCCACCGGTGGACTTGCCGAACTTCTTGCCGTCGGACGAGGTCACGAGCGGGACGGTCAAGGCGTGCACACTCTCACCGTCGGTACGGCGGTTGAGCTCGACGCCGGCGATGATGTTGCCCCACTGATCGGAACCGCCGACCTGCAGCGCACATCCGTACTCGCGGCGCAGCTGCACGTAGTCGTTGGCCTGCAGGAGCATGTAGCTGAACTCGGTGTACGAGATGCCGTCACCTTCGAGGCGGCGCTTGACGGTGTCGCGGGCGAGCATCACGTTGACCGAGAAGTGCTTGCCGATATCGCGCAGGAAGTCGATCGCGGACAGCGTGCCGGTCCAGTCGAGGTTGTTCACGACCACGGCTCCCGTCGGGGAGTCGTCGAAGTCGACGAACCGTTCGAGCTGCCCTCGGATCCGCCCTGCCCATTCGGCGACGGTGTCGGCGGAGTTCATGGTGCGCTCCCCCACCTCCCGCGGGTCGCCGATCATGCCGGTCGCGCCACCTGCGAGAACGATGGGCCGATGGCCGGCGCGCTGGAAACGCTTGAGTGCGAGGAGCGGAACGAGGTGACCGGCGTGCAGGCTCGGGCCGGTCGGATCGAAACCGGCATAGAGGGTGATCGGACCCTTGTCGAGTTCGCCTCGAAGTGCGTCGAGATCGGTCGATTGCGCGATGAGCCCGCGCCAGGTCAGTTCGTCGAGAATGTGCTCAGTCACCGTTCGATCATCCCATCACGCCCGAGGGGCGGCGGGCGCGCGTGGGCTGCGCCGGTACGCGGAGACCCCGATCGCCCCGGGAACCCAGAACCGCCACGGTCTGTCGGCCGCCACGCTGATCCCCACCCGCGGCCCCCGCGCGACCTCCCCGACCAGCGGTTCGGCCGGAAGTTCCACGCGCACCCGAGCGTCGGCCGCGTCCACGTCGATACCGTTGTCGGCCAGATCGAGGCCGAGCGCAGCAGCGAGATTGCCGGGCCCCCGTGCGAGGTTCGAGAATGGAGTGCCGGACGTGCGCCGGGAACGGACCGCCTGCTCTCCCTCGATCACCTCACCACCGCGCAACAGCACTGCCGCGGCGGTGCCGTCGGGACCGAGAGAGACGTTCGCGCAGAAGTGCAGTCCGTAGCTGCGGTAGACGTATAGATGCCCCGCAGGTCCGAACATGACCGAATTACGCGGGGTGGGTCCGCGGTACGAGTGCGCGGCCGGGTCCGGCCACGGTCCGTCCTCGGGGCCGCCGTAGGCCTCGACCTCCGTCAGCAGGACGGCGGTCTCCCCCACTCGGACGGTTGCTCCGAGCAGCGCTTCGGCAGCCTCGACCGGATCGAGTCCTTCGAGTTCGCCGCGGACGGATCGACGATTGCGGCTCAGTCGGTGCTCCATCCGGCGACACCGCGCGCGGTGAAGTCCTCGTGCTCGGCGTCGCTGACCTCGCGGGCCTCGTCGACGAGGAGGACGGGAATGTCGTTCTCGATCGGATACGCCCGCCGCAGTCGCGGGTTGTACAGGACGGCGTCGTCGACGAGAAGCAACGGCCCCTTGTCCTCCGGACAGGCCAGAATGCTCAGCAACGTGGGATCGACAGCCACGGATGTCCTTTCGAAGGGCGGAACCGAACCGGTCCCAGGCTACCGCGCTCCGGCGGGCGAACCCGCCGTGCCCGTCTTCCACGCCGTGGCCACGGCCTTGGTGAACCGCTTGTACGTCCCGGTGTCGGGGTTCAGGTACCAGGTACGGACGGTGGGCACGGGCAATCCCTGTTCGCGCAGACGATCGGCGGACGGGCGATAGGACGGGCCCAACGGGATGTCGGGCACGACGTGCACGAGATCGGGTCGTTCGTCGGCCGGGACCGAGTCGAACGCCGCCGTGATCTCCGCGGCCGTCGGTGCACGGTTGCCCCGCAGCGAGCAGCCGGCCACCGCGATGTCGCGACCTCCCACCGAGATGCCATAGGCGACGGCGAGATCGACACGCGGGATCGCTTCGAGCACGTCCGCCACGCTCTGGGTGAAGACCGGGCCGTGGAAGGTGGGGATCACCGTCCGCCGACTGTCGAGCAACCAGTAGTCGCCGTCGTCGTCGCGTCGGAACAGGTTGTCGGTGGGCACCCACACGTCGCCCGGTTCGAACACGCCGCGCATCACACCGGTGATCGCCGAGGCGGCGGGTCCGGGCCTGCCGAGCAGCAGTCCGACCTCGCCGACCTGCGCCTCCCGCACGAAGCCGCGTTCGTCCTCTACGAGTCGGCCGACGCCGGCGTCGTAGGCGGCGAGGCGCACGTCGGCGCTACCGGGCAACGGCCGGCCCTTCGAGCCGATCTTCGAACCGGAGACGTTCGCGAGCACGACGTTTCCCTCGGTCGACGCGTAGAACTCGAGAACCCGTGCGGGCTGGAACCGGTCGAGGGTGCGGCGCCACAACCCCGGTGGCATGCCGGAGCCGATGAACAACCGGATGGGGTGGATGGCGTCGATGTGCAGCGACGGGCTGTCGAGCACCTCACGCATCATCGACCAGGTGTAGGTGACGACGGTGACGCCGTAGCGGTGCACTTCGTCGCTGAAGAGCGACGGATTCAACCCGCGCGACAACGCGATACGCGCCCCACCGGCGAGCGCCCCACCGAAACTGACGAGCAGACCCGACGAATGATGCAGCGGTGCAAGGCAGTACATGGTGTCGCCACGTCCGAGCGAGGCCGCGGTGGCGGTCCCGAAGGCCGACAGCGCCCATCGGTAGTTGGTGACCCGTCGCACCGCGAGCGTGTCGCCGCCACCGGAGAACAGGATGAACGCAAGTTCGCGCGCGAGTCCCGGATCGGCGACGTACCAGCCCGGCAGCTGCACGGAGGAGATGTCGAGTCGTTCGAGATCGACGACGTCGGCGCCGGGTTCGATGTCGAGGTCGCGGACGTCGCCGCCCCCGAGTACCAGCACGGGCAGGCCTGTCGCGACGGCCGCGTCGAGGTTCTCGGGATCGGCGACGATCTTCTCGACACCGCCGAGTCGCACGGCCTCGGCGATGTCCGGTCCGGGCGGGATCAGGACGGACACGCCGCCGAGGCGGGAGATCGCCGCGACCGCCGCCATCGCGCTGGGGCGCACGTCCATGAGGATGCCGACGTGCATCGCGGGACGGATGCCGTTGTCGACGAGCCCGAGGACGACGTTGTCGATCCGCCGGTTGACGGCGTCGAAGGTGTAGACCCGGTCCTCGAAGATGAAGCACTCCCGCTTCGGCGACTTTCGGCCGATTTCGGCGAGCAGGCCGCCGACGGAGATGCGGGTGCGCGGCTGGATCTGCCCGAGCCGCGCGAGGCGGGGAAGGGCGCGGGCGGCCTCGCCGGTGAGATCGCGTGCTCCGCGGACGGCACCCACCGCGATCCCCGCGATCCCCTTGCCGAAATCGGTTCCGACGTCGGCGAGGGTCGCGGCGGTGTGCGTGATGCGGGATGCGACCGAGACGCCGGTGCCCTCATCGGTGGGGTTCGGCACCGCCATCGGCGCGATGCCGACGGGCCGGTCCCCGACGCCCTCGCGCCACTGCACCCACTCCCCGACCGACGGCCACGTCTGCTGACCGGCGACACTGCCCACAACCAGACCGAAATGCCCTGCGCGCAAGGTGTATTCGTAGACCTCCGCGCGGGGCGACGCCTTGCGGATGCCGCGTACGGCGAGCGGTTGCCCGATGTCGTCGACCTCACCGATGAACGCGAGGACGGGACAGGTGATCTCGGCGAGGCTCACTGCCCGGTCGTTGATGACGAAACCGCCACTGACCATGCGGTTGTGAGCGATGAACTGGCGCAACACCTCGGCGACGGCCGGTCCGGACCACGCCACCCACCCCTCGGTGTCGAGGAACCGGCGCTGCGGTTCTCGCGGCAGCAGCGCTTCCCGGTCGTGGAGCTGGAGCAGGAAGTCGATGCGCGAGCGCACGGTCTTGACCGGATCGAGCAGCTGGAATCCGGTGCGCGCCATCCATCCCGTGATCGCGAGGCGGTTGAAGACGTGGTCCGCGAGGAAGTCCGCGGAGTGGGTCGCGACGATCTCCGGAATCCCGAAGGGCAGGGCGGCGAGGGTGTCGACCGGGCTGCCGAAGGTGATCAGGCTCGCGATGCCGCGGCTACGCCGGTACGCCGCGACCTGATAGCAGAACATGCCGCCCTGCGAGTACCCACCGAGATGCACGTCGCGACCGGTATAGGCGCGGACGCAGTCGACGACTTCGTCGAGGGCGAGGATGTGATCGGTGAGGGTGCGTTTCCAGCCCCCCTCTTCCTGGTCAGGCGACCCGAAGTCCACGACCCAGGGGTCGAGACCCGCTTCGTGGAGGGTGCCGACGGCGCCGGCGTCACGGGTGACGTCGTACACCTCGGCGGACACCATCATCGGTGGCACGAGGACGATCGGGATGCCCGTGGAGGCGGTGTCGGATTCGGGGAAGTACCGGCGGAGCCGGTACATGGAGGTGCGCTCGACGACCTGGTACGGCGAGGACGAGCGGCCTGGTTCGAGACCACCGAAACGCAGGACTTCGAGACCGTTCTGGGCAGTGGCGACGAGCCGTCGCACCGACTCGGTCACTACATCGGCGTCCAGTCCCACGGTCCGCTCCCCTTCTCGACGATGTATCCGCAGCGGTCCCCGGCACCTGCGGTTCTACACCGGTACCCGCTGCATGCCGAGAGTATGTGTCAGCCTGCCACACCGCCCTCACCGTCCCGGGCAACTCGGGGTGTGCCCGGGACGGCAGGCGTGTCAGCCGCGCACCCAGCTGCGCAGGTGTGCCGCGGCGTCGCGCACGCGGCCGAGCTGCTCGGCCACCCGCACGCCCGCGGTGCCACCACGCGCGTCGCGCGAGGCGATGGATCCTTCGACGGTGAGCACTTCCCGCACCTGCGGGGTCAGCGCCGGATCGACACCGGCGAGCTCCTCGTCCGTGAGGTCCTCGAGACCGACCCCGCGGTCTTCGGCGACCCGCACGCATGCCCCGGCCGCCTCGTGGGCGACGCGGAACGGAACGCCCTGGCGGACCATCCACTCGGCGATGTCGGTCGCGAGGGTGAATCCGGCGGGTGCGAGCTCGGCCATGCGTTCGGTGTGGAAGGTCAGCGTCGAGACGAGGCCCGCGATCGCCGGGAGCAGCAGCTCGAGCTGTGCGACGGAGTCGAAGACCGGCTCCTTGTCCTCCTGCAGGTCGCGGTTGTAGGCCAGCGGCTGCGCCTTGAGCGTGGCCAGCAGACCGGTGAGGTTACCGATGAGACGACCGGCCTTACCGCGGGTGAGCTCGGAGACGTCCGGATTCTTCTTCTGGGGCATGATCGACGACCCGGTCGACCATTCGTCCGCGAGGGTGACGTACCCGAACTCGGGGGTGCTCCACAGGATGACCTCCTCCGCCATGCGGGAGAGGTCGACGGCGATCTGTGCGAACACGAACGCCGCTTCCGCCGCGAAGTCGCGGGAGCTGGTCGCGTCGATCGAGTTGTCCGCCGCCGAGTCGAAGCCCAGATCGGCCGCGATCGCGTCGGGGTCGAGACCGAGCGACGATCCGGCCAGCGCGCCCGACCCGTACGGCGAGACCGCCGCGCGCTTGTCGAAGTCGCGCAACCGGTCGACGTCGCGGAGCAGCGGATGCGCGTGGGCGAGCAGGTGATGCGCGAGCAGCACGGGCTGCGCCGCCTGCAGGTGCGTCTTGCCGGGCATCACGGCATCGGGGTGCGCTGCGGCCTGGCCGGCGATGGCGTCGACCACGTCGAGGACACCGTCGGCGATGCGCCGCGCGCTGTCGCGCAGCCACATCCGGAACAGCGTCGCGACCTGGTCGTTGCGGGAGCGGCCCGCGCGGAGCCGGCCGCCGACCTCGGGGCCGACCCGCTCGATGAGTCCCCGTTCGAGCGCGCCGTGCACGTCCTCGTCGGACTCGGCGGGACCGAACGCACCGGAGGCCACATCGCCGGCGAGACGGTCGAGGCCGTCGAGCATCGTGGCGAGGTCGTCGTCGGTGAGGAGTCCGGCGCGGTGCAGCACCTTGGCGTGGGCCTGCGAGGCGCGCACGTCGTACGGGGCGAGCGCCCAGTCGAAGTGCGTGGACTTGCTCAGCGCCGCCATGGCGGCGGCCGGTCCGGATGCGAACCGGCCGCCCCACAGGGCACCTTCGTTGGTGCCGTGAGCTGTCATGACTACAGGCCCAGATCGCGCTTCGCGGCGACCTTCGACGACAGGCCGTGGATCTGCACGAAGCCCTTGGCGTTGGACTGGTCGAAGCTGTCGCCCTCGTCGTAGGTGGCGAGGTTGAAGTCGTACAGCGACTCGGGGCTGCGACGGCCGTTGACGGTGATGTGTCCGCCGTGGAGCACCATACGGATGTCGCCGGTGACGCGCTCCTGGGTGTTCTTGATGAAGGCGTCGAGGGCGGTCTTCAGCGGCGAGTACCACAGGCCGTCGTACACCAGCTCGCTCCAGCGCTCCTCGACGCGACGCTTGTAGCGGCCGAGTTCGCGCTCGAGGGTGACGTGCTCGAGTTCCTGGTGGGCGGTGATGAGGGCGATGGCGCCGGGGGCCTCGTAGATCTCGCGGCTCTTGATGCCGACGAGGCGGTCCTCGACCATGTCGAGGCGGCCCACACCCTGGGCGCCCGCGCGACGGTTGAGTTCCTGGATGGCTTCGAGGACGGTGACGTGCTTGCCGTCGATCGCGACGGGGCGGCCGGCCTCGAAGCTGATGATCAGCTCGTCGGGGGCCTGCCAGTGGGCGGTGGGGTCCTCGGTGTAGTCGTAGACGTCCTTGGTGGGGGCGTTCCACAGGTCCTCGAGGAAGCCGGTCTCGACGGCGCGGCCCCAGACGTTCTGGTCGATGGAGAACGGCGAACGCTTGGTGACGTTGATGGGCAGGCCGTGCTCCTCGGCGAAGGCGATGGCCTTCTCGCGGGTCCAGGCGTAGTCGCGGACCGGTGCGATGACCTGGAGGTCGGGGGCGAGGGCGCCGAAGCCGACCTCGAAGCGGACCTGGTCGTTGCCCTTGCCGGTGCAGCCGTGGGAGACGACGGTGCCGCCGTGCTCGCGGGCGGCCTGCACGATGTGCTTGACGATCAGCGGGCGGCTGATGGCCGAGACGAGCGGGTAGCGGTCCATGTAGAGCGCGTTGGCCTGGACGGTGGGCAGGCAGTACTCGTTGGCGAACTCGTCCTTGGCGTCGACGACGATCGATTCGACGGCACCGCAGTCGAGGGCGCGCTGACGCACGACCTCCATGTCCTCGCCACCCTGGCCGAGGTCGATGGCCACGGCGACGACCTCCTTGCCGGTCTCCTTGCCGATCCAGCTGATGGCGACGGAGGTGTCCAGCCCGCCCGAATAGGCGAGTACGACGCGTTCGGCCATTGTCTTTGTGCTCCTTCGTATTTCGACGTGCGTCTATGAGTGGTAGGTCAGGCGAGTGATTCGATTTTCGCGGCCAGTTCGGCTCCCGTCGTCGGTTCGCGGGCGATGACCGCGATGGTGTCGTCGCCGGCGATCGTTCCGACCACCTCGGGTAATGATGCCCGATCGAGTGCACTGGCCAGATAGTGCGCCGCCCCGGGCGGGGTGCGCAGCACGGCGATGTTGCCGCTGGAGTCGGTGGACACCAGCAGTTCGCCGAGCAACCGGGACAGACGGTCGGTGCCTCCGGTCACACCGCGCACGGGGCTGCCGTCCTCCGGGACGACGTACACCCCGGCGCCGCCGTCGGCTGCGCGGAGCTTGACGGCACCGAGTTCCTCGAGGTCGCGGGACAGGGTGGCGGTGGACACCTCGATGCCGTCCTCGGCGAGGAGGGCGGCGAGTTCGGTGTGGCTGCGCACCGGGTGTGCGGCGAGCAGTGCGACGATGCGGGCCTGCCGCGCCGCGCGCGTCGGCGCGGTCGCTGCGCTGTCCGCATGGTTCGCCGCGGTGCTCACGGTCAGCTCCGGCTCTGCTCGAGCAGCCACACGAGCAGGGCCTTCTGTGCGTGGAGGCGGTTCTCGGCCTCGTCCCACACCACCGACCGCGGTCCGTCGATGACCTCGGCGGTGATCTCCTTGCCGCGGTAGGCCGGCAGGCAGTGCAGCACGATCGCGTCGGTGTCGGCGAGGGAGACGAGGGCGTCGTTCAGCTGGAACGGCCGGAAGGGAGCCTCGCGGTCCTTGCCGTCGTCCTCCTGCCCCATCGACACCCAGGTGTCGGTGACGAGCACATCGGCGCCGGTGGCTCCGGTGCGCGGGTCGTCGGTGACGGTGACGCTGCCGCCGGTCTCCTCCGCCCGTGCGCGGCTCGCGGCAACGACCTGCGGGTCGGGGGTGAACCCGGCCGGGGACGCGATGGTCACGTGCATGCCGGCGGTGACGCCGCCGAGCATCAGCGAGTGCGCCATGTTGTTGGCGCCGTCGCCGAAGTAGGTCATCCGCAAGCCCGCGGTGGCGCCCTTGTTCTCGCGGATGGTCTGCAGGTCGGCGAGGACCTGGCAGGGGTGGAAGGTGTCGGTGAGCGCGTTGACGACGGGCACGGTCGAGTGCTCGGCGAGCGTCTCGATGCGGTCCTGGCCGTAGGTGCGCCACACGACCGCTTCGGTGAACCGGGAGAACATCCGGGCGGTGTCCTCGACGGTCTCACCCTTGCCGATCTGGGTGGAGCCGGTGTCGACGACGATGGCGTGTCCGCCGAGCTGGGCGATGCCGGCGTCGAAGGAGAAGCGGGTGCGGGTGGAGGTCTTGTCGAAGAGCACGGCGACGCTGAGGGGCCCTTCGAGGGGGCGGCGGGACAGCGGTGCCTTCTTCAGTTCGGCGGCGAGTTCGAGCACCTCGGTCTGTTCGGCCGGGGTGAGGTCGTCGTCGCGCAGGAAATGGCGGAGCACGGGTCGTCAGTTCCCTTCCCGGTCGGCGGTGTCGAGGACGGCGGGCAGCGCCGTCACGAAGCTCTCGGCCTGCTGTTCGGTGAGGATCAGCGGGGGCGCGAGGCGGATCACGTCGGGTGCGGCGGCATTGACGAGGAAACCGGCCTCTCGGGCGGCGGTCTCGACAGCCGGTGCCTTCTCGGCGGTGAGGACGACACCGAGGAGCAGCCCGGAGCCGCGCACGTGCGAGACGAGCGGGTGCCCGAGTTCCTCGATGCCGACGGCGAGGGTCTTGCCGACGGTGTTCACGTGGTCGAGCAGGTTCTGCTCGTCGATCGTGCGCAGCACCGCGAGGGCGGCCGCGGCGCACACCGGGTTGCCGCCGAAGGTGGTGCCGTGCTTGCCGGGCTGGAACAGTTCGGCGGCCGGGCCGGTGGCGAGGACGGCGCCGATGGGCAGTCCGCCGCCGAGACCCTTGGCGAGGGTCATCACGTCGGGGGTGATGCCCGCTGCCTGGTGGGCGAAGAAGCTGCCGGTACGGGCGATGCCGGTCTGGACCTCGTCGAGCACGAGCAGTGCACCGCGTTCGGTGGTGATGCGACGCGCGCCGGCGAGATAACCCTCGGGCGGGACGACGACGCCGGACTCGCCCATGATCGGTTCGAGGAAGACGGCGGCGGTGTTCTCGTCCACGGCGGCCTCGAGGGCGTCGAGGTCGCCGTAGGGCACGAACTCGACGCCGGCGGGCATCGGTTCGAAGGGGGCGCGCTTGTCGGGCTGGCCGGTCAGGGCGAGCGCGCCCATGGTGCGGCCGTGGAAGGCCTTCTCGCACGCGACGATCTTCGGCCGTCCGGTGAGCCGGGCGATCTTGAAGGCCGCTTCGTTGGCCTCGGTGCCGGAATTGCAGAAGAAGGCGCGGCCCTCGTGACCGAAGCGGTCGAGGAGCTTCTCGGCGAGTTCGAGCACCGGCGGCGAGGCGTACAGGTTCGACACGTGGCCGAGCTGGTTCAGCTGCGCGGTGACGGCCTCGATGATCGCCGGGTGGCGGTGGCCCAGGCTGTTGACGGCGATGCCACCGAGCAGGTCGAGGTACTGCTTGCCGTCGGCGTCGGTGAGCACGGCACCGTCGCCCTCGACCAGCGCGACCTTGGGCACGCCGTAGTTGTTCATCAGCGAACCCGCCCAGCGCTGCTGGAGGTCGGACGTGCCGGTCATGCGGGGCCTTCCTTCTCGGAGGACGGCACCACCATGGTGCCGATGCCTTCTTCGGTGAACAGTTCGAGGAGCACGGAGTGCGGTTGGCGCCCGTCGATGACGTGTGCGGTGGGCACTCCGCCCTGCACGGCGCGCAGGCACGCCTCCATCTTCGGGACCATGCCGGAGTCGAGCGACGGCAGCAGCGCGGTGAGCGCGTCGGCGTCGATCCGCGAGGTGAGCGAGCTGCGGTCGGGCCAGTTCGTGTAGAGGCCTTCGACGTCGGTGAGCACGACCAGCTTCTCCGCGCCGAGCGCTTCGGCGAGGGCGGCCGCGGCGGTGTCGGCGTTGATGTTGTGCACCACGCCGTCGGCGTCGGGCGCGATCGTCGAGACCACGGGGATGCGGCCGGCGGCGATGAGGTCGAGCACCGCGCCGGGGTGGACGCTGGTGACGTCGCCGACGAGGCCGATGTCGGTGGCCTCGCCGTCGACGACGACCGTGCGGCGGGTCGCGGTGAACAGTCCGGCGTCCTCGCCGGAGGTGCCGACGGCGTAGGGCCCGTGGCTGTTGATCAGGCCGACGAGTTCGCGCCCGACCTGCCCGAAGAGCACCATCCGCACGACGTCCATGACCTCGGGGGTGGTGACGCGGAAGCCGCCGCGGAATTCACCTTCCAGGCCGAGTCGCTTCAGCATGGCGTTGATCTGCGGGCCGCCGCCGTGCACGACGACGGGGTGGATGCCGACGGTGCGCAGGAACGCCATGTCAGCGGCGAAGGCGGTCTTGAGGGTGTCGTCGATCATGGCGTTGCCGCCGTACTTGACGACGACGATCTTGTCGCGGAACTTCTGCAGCCACGGCAGAGCCTCGGCGAGGACGAACGCCTTCTGGTGCGAGGTGAGGTCGGCGATCAGTGCGTCGGTCACGTCGTCTCCTGTGCTCGTTCCGGTCACGACGAGTACGCCGAGTTCTCTTCGACGTAGGCGTGCGAGAGGTCGGTGGTGCGGATGGACACCTGCGCGTCGCCGAGACCGAGGTCGATGTCGAGGGCGATGTCGGCGGCGGACAGATCGACCTCGCGGGCGCCGGGGGCACCGACACCGTCGATGCACACCGGATTGCCGTTGAACGACACGGAGATCTTGTCGGGGTCGAGTTCGATCGGGGCGATGCCGATGGCGGCGAGCACGCGGCCCCAGTTGGGGTCGGAGCCGAACAGGGCGGTCTTGACGAGGCTGTCGCGGGCCACGGTGCGGGCACCGATCAGGGCGTCGGCCTCACTGGCGGCGCCGCGGACGGTCACGGTGACCCGCTTGGTGACGCCCTCGGCGTCGGCCATCATCTGCTCGGCGAGGTCGTCGCACACGGCGAGGACGGCGGCGTTCAGCTCGTCCTGGCTCGGGGTGATCCCGCTCGCGCCGGAGGCCAGCAGCAGCACGGTGTCGTTGGTGGAGGTCGCGCCGTCGACGTCGAGGCGGTCGAAGGTGAGCCGGGACGCGTGACGCAGCGCGGTGTCGAGCTGCTCGGCGGTCGCGACGGCGTCGGTGGTGACCACGCACAGCATCGTCGCCAGGGCGGGGGCGAGCATGCCTGCGCCCTTGGCCATGCCGCCGACATTCCACTTGTCGGCGTGGTGCAGGGCGGCCTGCTTGGGCACGGTGTCGGTGGTCATGATCGCGTACGCGGCGTCGGTGCCGCCGGAGATGCCCCCGGCGAGTTCGTGGACGATCTCCTGCACGCCGGAGAGCACCTTGTCCATGGGCAGACGGTCGCCGATCAGGCCGGTCGAGCACACGGCGACCTCACCTGCACCGGTCTCGGTGCCCCAGTTGCTCAGGGCGTCGGCGACGGCCTCGGCCGTAGCGTGGGTGTCCTGGAAACCACCGGCACCGGTGCACGCGTTGGCGCCGCCGGAGTTGAGGATCACCGCGCGCAGGCTGCCGGACTTCAGCACCTGCTGGGACCACAGGACGGGGGCGGCCTTGACCTTGTTGGTGGTGAACACACCTGCGGCGGTGAGTTCGGGGCCCTCGTTGACCACGAGCGCGAGGTCCTGCTTGCCGGAGACCTTGATGCCGGCGGGGATGCCTGCGGCCCGGAAGCCGGCGGGACTGGTGACACCCTGGGTGCGGATCAGGCGTCCCCCGGCGATCTCGGTGGCGCCGGTGTAGACGTCGTCTGCGTACTTGTTCTCGGTCACGGAGCCACTCCCACGGTGGACAGGCCGGCGGTCTCGGGCAGGCCGAGTGCCAGGTTCATCGATTGCACGGCGGCACCGGCGGTGCCCTTGGTGAGATTGTCGAGCGCGGCGACGACGACGAGCAGTCCGGCGTCGGCGTCGACGGTGACGGCGATCTGGACGGCGTTCGAGCCGACCACCGCGCCGGTGGCGGGCAGCGCGCCTTCCGGCAGCAACTGCACGAAGGGTTCGTCGGCGTAGGCCTTCTCGTAGACGGCGCGGGCCTCGGCGGCGGTCACCGTGGTCGGTGCGGTGCAGGTCGCGAGGATGCCGCGCGGCATGGGCGCGAGGACGGGGGTGAACGAGACCTTCACGTCGGTACCGGCGAGGGCGGAGAGGTTCTGCTTGATCTCCGGGGTGTGCCGGTGGGCGCCGCCGACGCCGTAGGCGCGGACCGAGCCCATGACCTCGGAGCCGAGCAGGTCGACCTTCGGGGACTTCCCGGCGCCGGAGGTGCCGGAGACGGCCACGACGTTCACGACGGGTTCGACGATGCCGGCGGCGACGGCCGGGGCGAGGGCGAGGGAGGCGGAGGTCGGGTAGCAACCGGGGACCGCGATGCGGGTGGCGCCGACGAGGGCGTCGCGCTTGCCGGGCAGCTCGGGCATGCCGTAGGGCCAGGTGCCGGCGTGGTCGCTGCCGTACCAGCGCTGCCAGTCGGCGGCGCTCTCGAGCCGGAAGTCGGCGCCGCAGTCGATAACGACGGTCGTCTCGGGCAGCTGCTCGGCGATCACGGCGGAGTGGCCGTGCGGCAGGCCGAGGAAGACGACGTCGTGCCCGAGCAGGGTGTCGATGTCGGTGGCGCCGAGCACGCGGTCGGCGAGCGGCAGCAGATGGGGATGGAACTCACGCAGGGTGGCGCCGGCATTACCCCCGGCGGTGAGCGCGCCGATGGCGAGTGAGCCGTCCTGGTAGGCGGGGTGGCCGAGGAGCAGGCGCAGGATCTCGCCGCCCGCGTAGCCGCTGGCGCCGGCCACGGCGACCCGTAGCGGCGACTCGGGGGTGGCGGTGAAGTCCGGTGAAGTACCCATACGAATGATTATGCACCCTCATGCAAATCATTTCATAGGGGGTGTCCCTTCCGGGAGGATTCACTCCGACCGCAACGACCGCCGGATCTCCGCGAGCCGGTCGGCAGCAGCTGCCTTGCGCTCCTCGTACTGCTCCTCGAGCGTGCGACCCGCCCCGGTCGCGTGAGCGAGTTCCTCCGCGCCGAGCGCGGTCGCCGAACGCTGTTCGATCTTCTCACGCACCGATTCGAAGGTCGGCACCCCGTCCGCGGTGTATCCGGTGATCTCCTCGATCGTCGGTGCGCGGACCCCGCTGTCGACGATTCCGGCATCGACGGCACCCGGTTCGACGATCTCGGCCTCGTGGACCTGAGCCTCGTGCACCTGGGCCTCGTGGGCGTCTTCCTCGCGCGGGGTCACGTCGGGATCGGGGCTCGGCTCCGGGTCGATCGGCGGCACGTCCGGAATGTCCGGGCCCGGCGGCACATCCGGCACCGTCGGCGTCTCCGGCCCGGCCGGGGTGACGTCGGGGACGGGCTGCTCCGGCTTGTCGGGTTCCTCGGGAGAGGGCACCCGGCCGGCTTCGTCCTTGCTCATGCATCCAGGCTACGTCGCTGGGCTCCCGCTGCGTCCTGTTCGGCGCGAGCCCGCTGATACGCCTCGAAGGCCTCCCGGCTGGTGTACTGCAGCCGCACCCCGAGCTCCTCGCGCAACCGCCGGTTGTCGAGCACCGGACGGTACTGCAGGAAGCCGACCCGCTCCGGGCCGTGCTCCGTCAGACGCAACGCGCGCCCGATCCGCAGGGCGAGCTTCAGCACCGCGGCGGGCACCGTGAGGGTCCTGCGGTTCGTCATCGCGGCGATCTCGGGCACGGTGACGACCCCGTCGCCCGCGACGTTGAAGATGCCCGTGACCGGACCGAGCACGGCCTCGGCGAAGGCCGCCGCGACGTCGGTGTGCCAGACGAACACGAACGGGCTGTCGCTGCCGGCGACGACGAGCAGCCGCTCACGGTCGAGCAGTGCGGTGATCTGGTTGCGGACGGTCTCCCCCAGGATCGTGCCGATCCGCAGGATCACCTGTTCGAGCTGCGGATGCTCGACCCGGGTGGCGGCGAGCATCTCCTCGACGAGGCGTTTGTGCCGGCTGTAGGTGAACTCGTCGTTGCCGCGGATCGGATCGTCCTCGGTGAGCGGGACCGGGTTGTCGGCGTGATAGCCGTAGGCGGCGCCGGAGGACGCCACCACCAGGCGTCGCACCCCGTAGGTCAGTGCGGCGTCGACGACGTTGCGTGCGCCGTCGACGTCGACGGCGTATTCCTGCTCCGGGGTGGTGTCACGCCCGGGGTTGACGATGGATGCCAGGTGCACGATCACGTCGGGGCGGTGGGTGCCGACGACCTCGGCGATCCTGCGGCGGTCACGGACGTCGGCGATCACGTGGACGACCGCATCGTCGGCGCCTGTTCGTTCGTGGCGGTCGGCGGGTTCGTGGAGGTCGGCGCTGATCACCCGGACGCCGCGCGAGCGCAAAGCCGCCACGACGGCGCTGCCGAGGAAGCCGTTGCCGCCGGTGACGAGGGCGGTGAGGGAGGTCATGCGGTCACCTTTCGGGTTGCGGTGCGACGGGCCCAGACGGTGGCCAGGAGCAGTCCGGCGACGATGTCCCAGATCCCCCACCAGCCGGCGACGATCGCCATGCCGCCGAGGCCGTCGAAGAAGGTCATGACGAGGCCGAGCCCGAGGCCGGCGTTGCGGATGCCGACCTCGAACGAGACCGCCCGCCGGCTGTACTCGGGCAGTCCGCTGGCCCATCCGCACAGATAGCCGAGACCGAGCGCGATTGCGTCGTGCAGGAACACCGCGAGCAGGACGAGCCCGATGTAGTCGAGGAAGTCGGCGAAATTGCCGGCGAGCCCGGCGACGATGAACGCGAGCAGTGCGAGCAGGGATCCGTTCTTCACCCACGGCTGGGCGCGGGACGCGAAGCCGGGCGCCTTCTGCGCGGCCCAGATACCGAGGACGAACGGCAGCCCGATGATCAGGGCGATCTGCACGACCATGTCGAGACCGTCGAGTTCGACCGAACGCAGCAGCGCCCGGGTGCCGTCGCTGCGACTGCCCCAGAACGCGAAGTTGATCGGCATGAGCACGATGGCGAGCACGTTCGACACGGCCGTCATCGACACCGACAGGGCGACATCGCCGCCGGCGCGGTGGGTGAGGACGTTGGAGATGTTCCCGGGTGGGCAGCACGCGACGAGGATCATGCCGAGCGCGATCGACGGGGCGGGGTCGAGCAGCAACGTCAGCAGCCAGGTCACGGCGGGCAGCGCGAGGAACTGCGCGGCGATGCCCACCGCCATGGCCTTCGGTGCGCGCAGCGCGCGGCGGAAGTCGTCGACGGAGGTGTCGAGGGCGATGCCGAGCATGATCGCCGCGAGCACGACGTTGAGGGCGAGCAGCGAACCGGAGTCGAAGGAGAGCCTGACGTCGTCGACGTTCACCGCACGCCCGCCCCGGGGGACGAGGCGGCGGCCTCGCGGACTGCGCGGGTCTGCTCGCGCAGCGCCGTGCGATAGGCGTCCTTGTTGACGTAGTAGGCCATCCGGCCGAGCTTCAGATAGCGGTAACCGCCGGTGAGGTCCGGGGGCGAGGCCGCCAGCGCCGCGCGCCATCGCGCCGCGGCCGCCGGATCGGTATCGGCGAGACCGATCGCGGCGGCGACGAGCTCGGCCTGTTCGTAACGGCCCTGCCAGCCGAGCCCGGACGACTCGACCATGCCGAGCACGAACAGGTTCGCGAACCGGCGGCTGATCATGTTCAGCAGGAGGTCCGGTGCGTGGGCGCGCCAGTCGAGCAGGTCCCGGTCCAGGAACGGATAGTCGAGGACGTAGCCGGTGGCGTGCACGATCATGTCGTAGCCGGCGGCCGAACCGTCCCGGAACCGGACCTCGGCGCCGTCGTAGCGCTCGATGTCGGGCCGCACCTGCACGTCCCCGTGGCCGAGGTGGTGCAGGATCAGCGAGTTGACGACCGGGTGCGATTCGTAGAGACGGTGGTCGGGTGCGGGCAGCCCGAAGCGGGTGGGGTCGCCGGTGAACTGGCGCAGCACCAGCGCGTCGAGGCGCTGCTTGATCGGCGCCGGCAGCGGCCGGCCGCGGGTGAGGGTGTCGGCGGGACGCCCGAACAGATACTTGGGCACGAAGTGATAGCCGCGGCGCACGCTCAGGTCCACCGACCGGGCGTGATGGACGGCGTCGACGGCGATATCGCAGCCGCTGTTGCCGGCGCCGACGATCAGGACCCGCTTGCCGCGGAAGATCGTCGGGTCCTTGTAGGCACTGGTGTGCAGGAGCTCACCGTCGAACTCGCCGGGGATCTGCGGGTGGTTCGGGGTCGCGAGGGTGCCGTTGGCGACCACGACACCGCGGTAGAGCTCGGTGGTCGCGGTGCCGTCCCGGCCGGTCGCGGTCACCCGCCACCGGTCGCCGTCCGGTTCGACGCGGGTCACGGTCGTGTCGAAGCGGTAGCGCTCACGCAGGCCGAAGACGTCGGCGTAGTCGCGGAAGTACCGGGCGAGTTCCGCGTGCCCCGGATAGTCCGGTGTCTGCGGCGGCATGGGGAACTCGGTGAACTCGGTGGTCGTCTTCGAGGAGATCAGATGCGCCGACTCGTAGACCGTGCTCACCGGATTGGTGATGTCCCACAACCCCCCGACGGCGCTGTGGGATTCGAAGCCGACGAAGTCGATGCCGTGCCGGGAGAGCGCGCGGGCCCCGGCGAGCCCCGAGGGCCCCGCCCCGATCAGCGCATACTTCTGTTCCGTCTCCATGTGTCGTAGGCTGGCAGGCCGCGCGAATTCGGCACGGATTTTGCAGGATAATGACGAAATGGACGATTTCGAGTACGGAACTGCGCGATCGATCGATGAAATCGACCTGAGAATAATCAATGCGCTCCAGTGGTCCCCGCGTTCGACGTGGGATGCGCTGGCCGGGCCGCTCGGTCTCGATGCCGCCACGGTGGCCCGGCACTGGCGTCGCCTCGAACACGAACGTCTGGCGTGGACCACGATCACCCCGGGGCCGCGCATCCTCGCGCAGGTGACCACCGCACTGCTCGAGATCACCGTGGTGCCCGGCGCGAGGAGGTCGGTGACCGAGGTGATGACGGGGCGTCCGCACGCGGTGACCGTCGAGGTGCCGTCGGCGGGCGCCGACCTGCTCGTCACCGCCGCGACCGCGACCTACGAGCAGATGACCCGGTTGGTCGTCGACGACCTGGCACACCTGCCCGGTGTCGCGTCGATCCGCACCCACGTGGTCTCGGAGTGGTTCACCGAGGGCGGGGCGTGGCGACTGAACGCGCTCGGCCCCGGCGAGCGCGGTGAACTGGCCACGGGCTCGCGGCGGGTGGGTGAGCGGCGCGGACGCACGGCGATCTCCGCCACCGATCGCGCGATCCTGTCGGCGTTGGCGGTGGACGGCCGCACCCCGATGCGCACCCTGGCGGAGATCGCCGGGGCTGCCGCGGCCACGGTCAAACGCCGGGTCGAGGCGTTGCTGGCCGCCGACGTCGTCGGCCTACGATGCGAGTTCGCTCATCCCGCAGCAGGTTTCGCGGTGCTCGTCACGTTGTGGTGCACGGTGCCCGTGGAGCGGTTGACCGCCACCGGGCGGGTGGTGAGCCGGGAGCCGGAGGTGCGCAACTGTTTCGCCGTCGTCGGCGCCGCGAACCTCGTAGTGCAGGCGTGGTTGCACTCCCCCGCCGAGGTCCCGGACTTCGAGGCCCGACTGCTCGCGCGCTGCCCGGACCTGACCGTGCGGGACCGGGTGCTGGTGTTGCGCATTCACAAGCTCGCCGGGCACATCCTCGACCGCGCGGGCCGCAAGGTCACCACGGTCCCGCCCGACGTGTGGCTGCCGGGCGGGGACGCGGACGTCGTCTCAGGCGCGTAGCTCGGCACCGACCGCGGTGGCCGCGGCGGCGACCGCCGCCTCGCGGGCGGCGCTGGCCTCGTCCTCGGTGAGGGTGCGATCGGGAGCGCGGAAACGCAGCGCGAATGCGAGGGACTTGCGGTTCTCCCCCAGCTGGGCGCCCTGGTAGACGTCGAACAGGCGGATGTCCTCGAGCAGGTCGCCGCCACCCGAGCGCAGGGCGCTCTCGACGTCGGTGGCCGGCACGTCCGCGTCGACCACGACCGCGACGTCCTGCAGGACCGCCGGGAACGGCGAGACCACCGGCGCCGGAAGCGATTCCACGATCGGCAACGCGTCGAGGTCGAGTTCGAAGGCGCACGTGCGGGCGGGCAGGCCGGCCCGTTCGATCACCGCGGGGTGCAGTTCGCCGGCGTGGCCGACGACGACCCCGTCGACGAGCAGTTCGGCGCAGCGGCCGGGATGCCACGGCAGGTACTGGGCGGCGCGGCGCTCGAGGCGCACCCCGGCGGCACGTGCCACGGTCTCCACGGCGGCGAAGGCGTCGAAGGCATCGGCGGCGCGGCCCGTGCCCCACGGACCGGCCGGTTCACGCAACCCGGCGAGCACACCACCGACGTGGACGGGCTGCTTCGGCAGCGACCCTTCGAGCAGGGCGATCTCGTCGTCGGTGGGACGACGGTCGACCGGCAGCAGATCGACCGGCTTCGTCTCGGAGGTGGGCTGCACGACCTGCGCGATCGCGTAGAGCGACAGGTCGCGCTGTCCGCGCGAGACGTTGCGGCCGAGGATCTCGAGCAGACCCGGCAGCAGAGTGGTGGCCAGCTCCGGACGGTCGGACTCGAGGGGGTTGAGCACCTTGGTGGTCACCCGTCGCGGGTCGTCGGCGTCGAGCTTCCAGGTATCGAACACGCCGGCCGGCAGGAACACCGGGGCGAGCACCTCGACGTAACCGTCGTGGGCGAGGGCGCGGGAGACGGCGCGGCGACGCTTCTGCGTGGCCGTCAGACCACGGCCGGCGGGAGCGGTGGGCAGCACCGACGGGATCTGCTCGAGACCTTCGAGGCGCAGCACCTCCTCGACCAGATCGGCGGGCTGGCGCAGGTCGGGGCGCCAGGTCGGCGGGGTGACGACGAGCTGGCCGTGGCCGTCCTCGCCGACGCCGACCTCGACCGCGCACCCGATCTGTGTGAGGCGGCGGGCGGCGGTGCCGTTCGGGTAGCTCACCCCGGCCATGCGGTCGGGCAGGTCGATGTCCATGCGGATCGTCGGGCTCTCGGTGGGCACGACGATGTCGGTGAGGGTCGATTCCACCTGTCCACCGGCGATCTCGACGAGCAGGCTCGCGGCCCGGTCGAGCGCGGCGGGGGCCAGAGCCGGGTCGACGGTGCGCTCGAAGCGCTTGCCGGCCTCGCTGCTGAGCTTGTGCCGGCGGTTGCCGCGGAAGACGGCGAGCGGATCCCAGGTGGCGGCCTCGAGCAGCACGTCGGTGGTGCTGTCGCCGACCTCGGTGGTGGCGCCGCCCATGATGCCGGCGAGGGAGATCACTCCGGAGTCGTCGGTGATGACGACGTCCTCGGGATCGAGGTCGCGCTCGACACCGTCGAGGGTGGTGAGCTTCTCCCCTGCCCGGGCGCGCCGCACGACCAGCTCACCCTGCAGGGTGGCGGCGTCGAAGGCGTGCAGCGGCTGACCGAGTTCGAGCATGACGTAGTTGGTCACGTCGACCGCGGGCGAGATCGGGCGGACACCGGCGGTGTGCAGGCGGCGCTGCATCCACCACGGGGTGACGGCCTTCGGGTCGATGCCGGTGACGCGCCGCGCGGCGAACCGGGTGGCCTTCGTCTCGGGTTCGAGCCGGATCGGGTAGGCCTCGCCGGCGTCGGACGGCAGCGCCGGCACGGCCGCGGGATCGGCGAATTCGAGGTCGAAGCCGCACGCGAGTTCGCGGGTGAGTCCGCGGACGGAGAAGCAGTATCCGCGGTCGGGGGTGATGTTCAGTTCGATGACGGTGTCGCCGAGACCGAGCAGGTCGTTGGCGTCGGTGCCGGGTTCGGCGGTGCCGGGCTCGAGCACGAGGATGCCGGAGTGGTCCTTGCCGATGCCCAGCTCGGACAGCGAGCAGATCATGCCGTCGGAGACGTGCCCGTAGGTCTTGCGCGAGGCGATGGCGAAGTCGCCGGGGAGCACGGCGCCGGGCAGGGCGGCGACGATGAGGTCGCCCTCGGCGAAGTTGCGGGCACCGCACACGATGCCGCGCGGTTCGTCCTCACCGACGTCGACCTTGCAGAAGCGGATGGGCTTCTTGAACTCGGTGAGCTCGGTGATCTCCACGACCCGTCCGACGACGAGGTTGTCGATGCGGCCGAGGGTCTCGATGTCCTCGACCTCGAGTCCGACCCGGACGAATCCCGCGTCGAGTTCCTCGGCGGTGACGTTCCACTCCGGGGTGGCGCGCTGCAGGATCTCGGTCAGCCAGGACTGCGCTACTCGCACTTGTGCTCAGCTCTTTCGTTCGGTCGTCGGTCGGTGGAGTCGGTGTCGGGAGCGGGCTCTCAGCCCTGCACGCCGAACGGCAGGGTGAAGCGCACGTCGCCCTCGACGATGTCGCGCATGTCGGGGATGCCGTTGCGGAACTGCAGGGTGCGTTCGAGGCCCATACCGAACGCGAACCCGGTGTACACATCGGGGTCGATGCCCGAGGCCCGGAGCACATTGGGGTTGACCATGCCGCAGCCGCCCCACTCGACCCAGCCGGCGCCGCCCTTCTTGTTCGGGAACCACACGTCCACCTCGGCGGACGGTTCGGTGAACGGGAAGTAGTTCGGGCGCATCCGGGTGCGGGTCTCCGGACCGAACAGCGCCCGCGCGAACGCGTCGAGGGTGCCGCGCAGGTGCGCCATGGTCAGGCCCTTGTCGACGGCGAGACCCTCGACCTGCGAGAAGACCGGGGTGTGGGTGGCGTCGAGTTCGTCGGTGCGGAAGGTGCGGCCGGGGCACACGACGTAGATCGGGATGTCGCGGTGCAGCATGGTGCGGACCTGCACGGGCGAGGTGTGGGTGCGCAGCACCTGCCGCGAACCCTCCGGGGCGATGTGGAAGGTGTCCTGCATCGTGCGCGCCGGATGGTCGGGCAGGAAGTTCAGGGCGTCGAAGTTGAAGTGCTCGGTCTCGACCTCGGGGCCTTCGGCGACCTCCCAGCCCATCGCGACGAAGACATCGGCGATCTCGTCGGAGATGATCGAGATCGGGTGGCGGGCGCCGAGCGCGCGGCGGGTCGCGGGCAAGGTGACGTCGACGGCCTCGGCGACGAGGACCGCGGCGTCGCGTTCGGCCTGCAGCACCGCCTTGCGGTCGTCGAAGGCGGCCTGCACGGTGGTGCGGTGGGCGTTGACCCGCTTGCCGGCATCGGCGCGCTCGTTGCCGGGCAGCGAGCCGAGGGCGCGCTTGGCGAGGGAGATGGGCGCCTTGTCGCCGAGGTGGTCGATCTTCGCCTGGGCGAGTTCGTCGAGGTCGGCCGCAGCGGCGAACGCGTCGATCGCGGACTTCTCGGCGGCGGTGAGCGCGTCCTCGGTCAGGGCGCTCGGATCGACTGCCGGCGGGGTGCCGCCCTCTTTCTTGGCCACGACCGGTGCATCTCCTTCTTCGGACGAACGGGTGATCTCGGTGGGTGCGGTCCGGACCGGAGGCCGCGGCGCACCGGGGAAATCCTATGTGATGGGCCGAGCGGCCCGATGTTGCACCCGCGCGCTCGCATACAGGCAGATCGAGGCGGCGGTGGCGAGGTTGAGCGATTCGGCGCGTCCGCGGATGGGAATGCGGACGCGATGGTCGGCGCGGGCGGCGACCTGCGGATCGAGTCCGTGGGCCTCGTTGCCGAACAGCCACGCGGTGGGCGCGGCGAGCAACTCGTCGGCGTCGTCGAGGTCGATCTCACCGTCGGCAGCCGTCGCGAGGATCTGCACGCCGGCCTCGGCGAGCGCGGCCAGCACCCGGTCGGTGTCGCGTTCGCGCGCGACCGGCAGGTGGAAGATGCTGCCGGCCGAGGAGCGCACGCACTTGCCGTTGTGCGGATCGACGCTGTCGCCGGCGAGGACCACGGCGTCGGCGCCGACGGCGTCGGAGACGCGGATGAGCGTGCCGGCGTTGCCGGGTTCGGCGACCGCGACGGGCACGGCGAGCAGCCGCGACCGCGGGGTCACCGCTTCGGCGAGCGGCACGTCGAGGGTGTCGCACACGGCGACGAGGCCGGGCGGGGTGACGGTGTCGGACAACCGGGCGGCGGCCCGCTCGGTGACGATCCCCACCCGCACACCCTTGTGGCGCGCTTCGTCGACAACCGTCGCGTACCGGCCCGCGGCCGCCTCGGTGACGAACAGTTCGTGCACGCGTGCAGCGGCGAGCGCCTCGGTGACGGAGTTCTCACCCTCGGCGAGGAACCGCCCGGTCTTGCGACGCTCGGCGGTCCGGAGCAGTTTCACAGCAGAAACGACCCGTGGTGTGCGCTCGGTGAGCGTGTCCACGGGTCGTTCCTGGATGTTGTCGTAGCTCAGGGCAGCACTCAGGCAGCCGGAGCGTTGACGTCGGCCGGCAGGGCAGCCTTGGCGACGGCCACGAGGCCGGCGAAGGCCTCGGCGTCGGAGACGGCGAGCTCGGCGAGGATCTTGCGGTCCACCTCGACACCCGCGGCCTTCAGGCCCTGGATGAAGCGGTTGTAGGTGATGTCGTTGGCGCGGGCAGCAGCGTTGATGCGGCTGATCCACAGCTTGCGGAAATCACCCTTGCGGGCGCGACGGTCGCGGTAGGCGTAGGTCAGCGAGTGAAGCTGCTGCTCCTTGGCCTTGCGGTACAGGCGCGAGCGCTGTCCGCGGTAGCCCTTCGAGGCCTCGAGAATCGAACGACGCTTCTTCTGGGCGTTGACGGCCCTCTTCACGCGTGCCACTGGTTATGTGTCCTGTCAGAGTTCGGGGGACGAACGAGGTGTCCCCGGATGGATCGGTCGGAGAGGCTCAGAGCCCGAGCATGCGCTTGACGCGCGGAGCGTCGGCATCGGCGACGACGGCCTTGCCGTCGAGGCGACGCGTCACCCGCGAGGACTTGTGCTCGAGCAGGTGGCGGCGACCCGCCTTCTGGCGCAGGACCTTTCCGCTACCGGACACCTTGAATCGCTTCGCGGTGCCGCTGTGGGTCTTCGACTTGGGCATGGAGTCCTCAGTTCTTGTCGTGTGCGTACATCGGTGCTCACGGACAGCACCGGATGTGCTGCCTGAGCGGGCTAGTTGCTGCTCTGGGCGTCGCCCGTCTCGGGAGCCGGCGCGGACTCCGTGGACGGGGCTGCGGAGGCTGCCGGGCGCGGGGCGGACTTCGCCGGTGCGGCCTGCGCGGCTTCCTGAGCCTTCGCGCGGGTCTTCGCACCCTTGTGCGGGGCCAGCACCATCGTCATGTTCCGGCCGTCCTGCTTCGGACTGGTCTCGATGAAACCGAGTTCGGCCACATCGGCGCCGAGGCGCTGCAGCAACCGGAATCCGAGTTCGGGGCGCGACTGCTCGCGGCCGCGGAACATGATCGTGACCTTGACCTTCGAACCGGCTTCGAGGAAGCGCACGACGTTGCGCTTCTTGGTCTCGTAGTCGTGGTCGTCGATCTTCGGACGGAGCTTCTGCTCCTTGATCACGGTCTGCTGCTGGTTCTTGCGCGATTCGCGCGCCTTCTGCGCGGCTTCGTACTTGAACTTGCCGTAGTCCATGATCTTGCAGACCGGCGGCCGGGCGTCGGGTGCCACCTCGACGAGGTCGAGGTCGGCTTCGATTGCCAGGCGGAGGGCATCTTCAACACGCACGATTCCGACCTGTTCACCGCCGGGTCCGACGAGTCGGACTTCGGGAACTCGGATGCGTTCGTTGATGCGGGTCTCAGCGCTGATGGGGCCTCCTAGGTAGAGCGGTGTGGTCGGTCTGACCGCACCGCAGCACGTGGCCCTACTCCTCGACAAGAAGACCCCGCTGTGGCGCCGAGGCTCCACGCGGGGTCCGATACCGACCGGTCGACGGCCAACCGGCTCGCGCCGGGTGATCCGCACCGCCCGATGAAGGGCGGACGTCCGGGGCTTCCGCACCCGGAGGACCGGACCCCTGAGCTGCATCGATGTGCCGCCAGAGGTGGGAGTCGGACTCCACTTTGCTGCCCACGGAGGATCACCGCGGGCGGTCGTGGGATCAAGTCTAACAAAAAGCCACGTCGACGACGAATCGGCGCGTCGGTGCCCCACCCGCGCGGTCGGCGACGAGCGGCGCGACCCTATGCTCGACGCTATGACGGATGCTCCCGAGACCCCCGATCAGGACGCTGCGGCAGAGGATGTGCGCGAGCTCGCCGACATCCCGGCCGTCGAGGTGATCAGCCGCGCAGCCGTGATGCTCATGAGTTCGGCTGCCGAGAAGCTCGGTCTCGCCGATGAGGATCCCGACAGCAGCGCACGACGCGACCTCGACGAGGCCCGCCGCGTGATCACGGCCCTCGCCGGCCTGATCACCTCGTCGGTGGAATATCTCGGTCCGCACGCCGGTCCGCTGCGTGAAGGACTGCAGGCGCTGCAGCGTGCCTTCCGCGAGGCGTCGGCCGTGCCCGACGAGCCCGGCAAGGGCCCGGGCGAGAAGTACACAGGCCCGGTCTACTGAGCCGAACCGGCACTTTTCGCCTGCGTCACGATCCACGGCCCAAGTTCACGATCGACGCGACCGAGCCGCCCACCGCTGAGGTGGGCGGCTCGACTCGTCAGCTCGCGGCGGCCACCTTCTTCTTGGTGGCCTTCGCCTTCGCCGCCGTCTTCGTGGCGGCCGTCTTCGTGGCAGCCTTCGTGGTCGCCTTGGTCGTCTTCGCCGCGCGCTTGCGTGCCGGCGCCGGGGTGGGCGCGGTGGTCCGTCCATCGAGGATCTCCGCGAGGAAGCGTCCGGTGTAGCTCTCCTCCACCGTGACCACCTCTTCCGGAGTGCCCTCCGCGACCACCGTGCCGCCCCCGGAACCGCCCTCGGGACCCATGTCGATGATCCAGTCGGCGGTCTTGATGACGTCGAGGTTGTGCTCGATGACGATCACGGTGTTGCCCTTGTCGACCAGACCGTTGATGACCCCGAGCAGCTTGCGGATGTCCTCGAAGTGCAGACCCGTGGTGGGCTCGTCGAGGATGTACGCGGTGCGCCCGTTGGAGCGCTTCTGCAGCTCTGCGGCGAGCTTGACGCGCTGTGCCTCACCACCGGACAGGGTCGTCGCCGGCTGGCCCAGGCGGACATAACCGAGACCGACCTCCACCAGCGTGTTGAGGTAGCGATGGATGGAAGTGACCGGCTTGAAGAACTCCGCGGCCTCCTCGATCGACATGTCGAGCACCTCGGCGATGGTCTTGCCCTTGTAGTGCACCTCGAGCGTCTCGCGGTTGTAGCGGGCGCCGTGGCACACCTCGCACGGCACGTACACGTCGGGCAGGAAGTTCATCTCGATCTTCAGCGTGCCGTCGCCCGAGCACGCCTCGCAGCGGCCGCCCTTGACGTTGAAGGAGAACCGGCCCGGCTGGTAGCCGCGCACCTTCGCCTCGGTGGTGGACGCGAACAGACTGCGGATCTTGTCGAACACACCCGTGTAGGTGGCCGGGTTCGACCGCGGGGTGCGGCCGATCGGCGACTGGTCGACCTGGACGAGCTTGTCGAGCTGGTCGAGTCCGTTGATGCGGGTGTGCCGTCCGGGGACCTGCCGTGCGCCGTTGAGCTTGTTGGCCATCACGGTGGCGAGGATGTCGTTGACGAGCGTCGACTTCCCGGAGCCCGAGACACCGGTGATGCAGGTGAGAACGCCGAGCGGGAACGACACGTCGATCTCGCGCAGGTTGTTCTCGCGGGCGCCGAGGACGGTGACCTGCCGGCCCTTGTCGATCGGCCGCCGGAGCGCGGGGATCTCGATCTCCTCGCGTCCGGACAGATAGGCACCGGTGAGCGATTCGGGGTTGTCGAGCAGTTCCTTGTAGGTGCCGCTGTGGACGACCTTCCCGCCGTGCTCGCCCGCGCGCGGTCCGATGTCGACGACCCAGTCGGAGGCGCGGACGGTGTCCTCGTCGTGCTCGACGACGATGAGCGTGTTGCCGAGATCGCGCAGTCGCGTGAGGGTGTCGATGAGGCGACGGTTGTCGCGCTGGTGCAGACCGATGGACGGTTCGTCGAGCACGTACAGCACGCCGACGAGACCGGAACCGATCTGCGTGGCGAGACGGATGCGCTGGGCCTCACCACCGGAGAGGGTGCCCGCGGCGCGCGAGAGGGTGAGGTAGTCGAGTCCGACGTCGAGCAGGAAGCCGAGCCGGGCCTGGATCTCCTTGAGGACCTGCCCGGCGATCGCGGCCTCGCGCGCGCCGAGGACGAGGCTGTCGAGGAAGCGTGCGCACTCGGCGATCGACAAGTCGCTCACCTCGGCGATGGACATCGCTCCGAAGTCGCCCGCGCTGACCGTCACGGCCAGGATCTCGGGACGAAGGCGGGCACCGGCGCAGGCCGGGCACGGGATTTCCCGCATGTAGCCCTCGTAGCGTTCCTTGGCCTGCTCGGACTCGGACTGCTCGAGGCGGCGGTGCAGGAACGGCATGACGCCCTCGAACTCGGCGTAGTACGAGCGGACGCGGCCGTAGCGGTTCTTGTAGCGCACGTGCACCTGCTCGGTGCTGCCTTCCAGCACGGCCTTGCGCACCTTGGCGGGCAGTTTCCGCCACGGGGTGTCGATGTCGAATTCGAGGGCGTCGGCCAGGCCGGACAGCAGTCGGCCGAAATATTCGGCGCTCTGACCCATCGACCACGGCGCGATCGCGCCGTCGGCCAGGCTCAGATCCGGGTCGGGCACGACGAGATCGGGATCGACCTCCTTGCGCACGCCGAGACCCGCGCACTCGGGGCACGCGCCGTAGGGGGAGTTGAAGGAGAACGACCGAGGCTCGAGTTCGTCGATGGACAGCGGGTGCGCGTTCGGGCACGCCAGGTTCTCGGAGAACCGGCGTTCGCGGTCGGGGGCGTCCTCCTCGCGATCGACGAAGTCGAGCACGACGACACCCTCGGCGAGCCGCAGCGCGGTCTCGATGGAGTCGGTGAGGCGCTGCTGGGCGCTGGGCTTGACGGCGAGGCGGTCGACGACGACCTCGATGTCGTGCTTCTCCTGCTTCTTCAGCTTCGGTGGATCGGACAGGGGGTGGACGACCCCGTCGACGCGCACGCGGGAGTAGCCCTGGATGGTCAGCTGTTCGAAGAGGTCGACGAACTCGCCCTTGCGGGTGCGCACGACGGGCGCGAGGACCTGGAATCGGGCTCCGGCCTCCATCTCGAGCACCTGGTCGACGATCTGCTGCGGCGTCTGCCGGGAGATCTGCTCACCACAGACCGGGCAGTGCGGGGTGCCGGCCCGCGCGTAGAGCAGACGCAGGTAGTCGTAGACCTCGGTGATGGTGCCGACGGTGGACCGCGGGTTGCGGTTGGTGGACTTCTGGTCGATCGACACCGCGGGCGACAGGCCCTCGATGAAGTCGACGTCCGGCTTGTCCATCTGTCCGAGGAACTGGCGGGCGTAGGCCGACAACGACTCGACGTAGCGCCGCTGCCCCTCGGCGAAGATGGTGTCGAACGCGAGGCTCGACTTGCCCGAACCCGACAGTCCGGTGAAAACGATCAGACTGTCGCGCGGCAGGTCCAGGTCGACACCACGCAGGTTGTGTTCCCGGGCTCCACGCACGATCAGGCGGTCTGCCACGCCACATCCTTCCTGTAGACAAGGCCGGAGTTCGGCCCTCAGCCATGGTAGGCGCGGGTACCGACACGTTTCCGTGACGAACACTGCGCGCCCGGGGCTCACGCGCGTGCACGCGAAGGTAGGTTGGCTGCATGACGCAGCAGCCCGTGATCATCGAGGACACCTACTCCGGCGACGTCACTCCCGGCGGACCCGCGCAACGCCGAAGGATTCCCGGAGCGAGCATCGTCAAACTCGCCGTCGGCGAGATGAACAACAACACCTATCTCGTCACCGACGACGCCACCGGCAAGTCCGTCTTCATCGACGCCGCAAACGAACCCGACCGTCTCGTGCAGTTCCTCCGCGACAATGCGCAGCAGCTCGAACTGATCGTCACCACCCATCAGCACTGGGATCACTGGCAGGGCCTCGAGCGGGTCGCCGCCGAGACCGGTGTGCCGACCGCCGCGCACGAGCTCGACGCCGGTCCCCTGCCGGTGAAGCCCGATCGGATCCTGGCCGAGGGTGACACCGTGCAGATCGGTGAGCTGAATCTCGAGGTGATCCACCTCTCAGGGCACACTCCGGGGTCGGTTGCGCTGGTCCTCACGGAACAGGGCACGGGTCGCACGCACATCTTCACCGGCGACTCGCTGTTCCCCGGCGGGGTCGGCAAGACCCCGAACGACGACGCCTTCCGGTCGCTCCTCGGCGACGTGGAGTCCAAGATCTTCGACCGGTTCGACGACGAGACGATCTTCTACCCCGGACACGGCAAGGACTCGACCCTCGGAGCCGAGCGTCCGCATCTCGGCGAGTGGCGCGAGCGAGGTTGGTGACTGTTCTGCACGCGGCACACGTCGTTCGGTGGTCGGCAGGTGCCGTCCGATGACCGCCCCCTCACCCGAAGCAGTCTGGCACGGCAGTTCGGACCATTTCGTTGGCGACGGGCTCGTAACCGCGCACGCGCTGGCCGATGCCGCCCGTAAGGCGGATTGGTCGACCGTGTTCACTCCTCGACACCACCGCTTCGCACCTCGGGCCCAACCTGTGGCGACCCGGCGGTCGGTCGCGGTACACGCCGCTCCATCAAGCTGCCTGGCACAACGCTCCGTTGACGGTGATCTTCGTCCGGTCGCTGAGGCAACTCACTCGGGTGCGTGTTCCGCACTCGGGCCCGACTCACCGTTCTCTCCATCGACCTGCTCGGCGTCGTTCGAGCGCTCGCCCACCGTGTCCGCGAAGGCCGTTCCCGAGACCATCCCGTTCGTGCCCGGCACGACCGTGGTCGGTCGTGCTCCCGGCTCGTACATGCGGTCGATCTCCTCGGCCTTCTCCTTCGCCTGTCTCTTCTCTTCGTCGTCGAGCCGATCCCAGCGGGTCGGATCCTCCGCGTCGGTCATGTCCGGGCCCCCTTCCAGCGCGGCACCGACCCGAGGGGGCCGATGCGGTTGCGTCCGTTCCAGGGTGCGCCCCGTCGCGGAGTCCCGGAGGACGAACGGGGATCGGAGTTCGCCGGAATCCTCCTGTGCGCCACTGCCGCGAGTACGCTCGAAAACCGGACGAGCTCGCACGAGCACGGAGGCCTGACACTGTGGCGGATCTCGTACTGGGGCCGGTGCTTCGGCACATCGGCGACACGGACGCCACGATCTGGGTGGAGACGTCCGAGCCCTGCACGGTGCGCGTGCTCGGCAGTTCCGAACCCACATGGACGGTCGCGGGACACCACTACGCGCTCGTCACCGTCCGAGGCCTCGAACCCGGATCGGTGACGCCCTACGAGGTGGATCTCGACGGCCGGGTCGTGTGGCCGCCCGCCGGCGTTGCACCGCCCCTGATCAGGACCGCGGGAGACGACCCCGACGGCTTCGTGCTCGCCTTCGGATCGTGCCGGGTGGCGTCGGAGAGTGCGGAACCGACAGCCGTACTCGGGAAGGATGCCCTCGTCGCCTACGCGCAGCGTATGCGTTCCCTGCCGATCGACGAATGGCCCGACGCGCTGTTGCTGTTGGGAGATCAGGTCTACGCCGACGAGTTGTCGGAGGAGATGAAGCGACGGGTCGGTGAGCGTCACGATCTGGCGGAACCGCCCGGCGCCCAGGTACGCGACTTCGAGGAGTACACCTGGCTGTACAGCCGGTCGTGGTCCGAGGACAACGTCCGATGGCTGTTGTCGAACGTGCCGACCTCGATGATCTTCGACGATCACGACGTGCACGACGACTGGAACACCTCCTACTCGTGGCGCCGGGAGGTGGAGGCCTCCGCGTGGTGGGAGGAACGCATCGTCGGGGCGCTGGCGTCGTACTGGATCTATCAGCATCTCGGGAACCTCTCCCCCGCCGAACTGGACGAGGAGCCCCTCTACGATCGGGTGCGGAACTGCGCCGGGGACGCCGAACCGATCCTGCGTGCGTTCGCGTCCGGTGCCGACGAGGAAGCCGACGGCAGTCAAGGGGTGCGATGGTCGTACCGCCGCGATTTCGGACCGGTGCGTCTGTTGGTGATCGATTCGCGGTGCGGCCGGGTGCTCACCCCCGACCGGCGCGACATGGTGTCCGATCCGGAGTTCGACTGGATCGAGGAGCAGACCGACGGCAACTACGACCACCTGCTGATCGGCACGTCGCTGCCGTGGCTTCTCCCCCGCGCGATGCACGACCTCGAGGCGTGGGACGAGAAGCTTGCATCCGGTGCGCGCGGTGACCGATGGGCACGCTGGGCCGAGAAACTCCGCCGCGCCGCGGATCTCGAACACTGGTCGGCCTTCCGCGCCTCGTTCGAGCGACTCGCACGGCTGCTGCGGGACGTTGCCGCCGGAGATCGCGCCGGAACGTCCGGCCGTGCGCCCGCGACGATCTGCGTCCTCTCGGGCGACGTGCACCATGCGTACGCGGCCCGCGTCCGATTCGCGACGCCGACCGCCGGCGCGGTCTACCAGCTGACCTGTTCGCCCGTGCACAACCACGTCCCGGCAGCCGTCCGACTCGCCTTCCGCGCTGCGTGGAGCCGCGTGGCGGAGCGCGTCGTGCGACTGCTCCTCGGCCGGGTGACGGCCGTTCCCGAGGTGTCGTTCTCGTGGTCGAAGATGACAGGTCCGAGCTTCGGGAACCAGATCGCCACCCTGCGGACGCGAGGACGTGCCGCGCGCCTGACGATCGAGCGGAGCGTCGAGACCGCGTCGGGTCCGCATCTGTTCGAGACTGTCGCGGAAGTACCCCTGACTACCGAGGATCGGCCGCCTGAGGTCGCGTCCGCCCGCGCGGAGGAACAGCCGTCGAGGTGAGCGCGGAGGGGTGGCACCCACCGGCGTCCCATTCGGCATTTCCACGATTTCCGTACGGTCCGAAATACTGCCTCGTGTCCTTCGACCCTGCTTCGCGCATATTCCCGTGACGCTCGGGGTACCTGTGTCAGGGTTTGGAAACACAGCCGACCACGGGAGGAACCACATGCTCGTCCGGAGAATTGCGCGGCCCATGCTCGCGTCCATCTTCATCGCCGGGGGTATCGACGCCCTGCGGAAGCCCGAGCCGAAAGCAGGTGCCGCGCAGCCCGGGCTCGATCAGGCTGTGAACGCCTTGCCGGCGTCGATCACCGACCGGCTCCCCAGCAATCCCGAGACTCTCGTCCAGATCAACGCCGCAGTGCAGATCGGCGCCGGGACCCTGTTCGCACTCGGCAAGGCGCCTCGCCTGTCCGCTCTCGCCCTGATCGGCAGCCTTGTGCCGACAACCGTTGCGGGACACGACTTCTGGAACGTCGAAGACCCCGATGCCCGCGCCCAGCAACGCACCCAGCTCATCAAGAACGTGAGCCTGATGGGTGGTCTGCTCATCGCCGCCGTGGACACCGAGGGCAAGCCGTCGCTCGGCTGGCGGAGCCGTCGCGCCGCGCGTGCCGCGCAGAAGTCGGTGGCCGCCGCGCTGCCGAGCCATTCCTCGGACGGCCACACCGCCGAAGCGCTGCACACCGTCGCCGAGCGGGTGAAGGCGCTGACCGAGGAAGCCGGCGAGCAGGGCGGCCACTTCCTGGAGATCGCCAAGGAACGGGCACCCGAACTCGCGGAGGCGGCGCGCGAGCGGGGCAGCGGACTGCTCGAGGTCGCCCGCGACCGCGGCCCGGTGCTGACCGAGCGTGCGCGCGATCGCAGCGCCGAGATCCTCGGTGTCGCGCGGGAACGCGCCCCCGAACTCGCCGAGGGCGCCCGCGAACGCGGCACCGAACTGCTCGGGCTGGCGCGTGAGCGCACCCCCGAACTCGCCGACGTCGCCCGCAAGCGTGGCTCGAAGCTGTGGGACACCACGGTCGATCGCAGCTCGGAATGGGCCAAGCTCGCCGAGGAGCAGTCCGCGATCCTGAACGCTCGGGCTCACGTCGCCGCGGAGAAGGCCCGTCTGCGTGCCGAGGCCGCGCGCAAGCAGGGCACGAAGGCGGAGAAGAAGCTCGCGAAGAACCTGAAGGCGCTCGAGAAGAGCATCGAGAAGAAGAAGTAGTCCGGTACGGCACAGTGGTGCGGGCGTGCGTGAGAATCGCACGCCCGCACTGCTGTGATCAGGCTTTCTGCCCGTTTCCCTCCTGCGGCGACTAGACTTCTCGGGCACTTTCGTCGACGCGTCACCTCTGCGGCGGCGAGCGATTTCGTCATGTCTATCCCCGAGGAGTCCCTGTGCCGGTTGATGGCGCGTCCCATCCGGAGCTCGATCGCGAGCAGGCCTACGTGGCGATGCTCTACACGCATCTCGACGGTCTGCGCGAGTACGCGAAGACCCGGCTGGCCCGCGTGCTGCGCGAGACCGGAGGCACCCCTCAGGCGCGCAGCGAACGCGAGTCGTACACCCACATGTACACCGAGGACATCGCGAAGTACGACGCCGCCGAGCACGGCCTGTGCTTCGGCCGCATCGACGTGCGGGACGACGGGACGGACACCTCCGGACCCACGACGGAGGACGGCGCGGAGATCCGCTACATCGGCCGCCTCGGCATCCTCGACGAGGACAACGACTACGAGTCGCTGCTGCTCGACTGGCGCGCGCCGCAGGCGCGTCCGTTCTACCTCGCGACCCCCGCCGCGCCCGACGGTGTCGTGCTGCGTCGCCACATCCGCAGCCGCGGCCGCTCCGTCACCGCACTGCACGACGAGTACCTCGACCTCGACGCCGCCCTCGAGCACGCCGACACCCCGCCGGCCGGTGGCGTGGCCGGAGAATCCGCGCTGCTTGCCGCTCTGAACGCCGCGCGCACCGGGCAGATGCACGACATCGTGGCGACGATCCAGGCCGAGCAGGACGCGGTCATCCGGTCCGAGCATCGCAGTGTCCTCGTCGTCCAGGGCGGTCCGGGCACCGGCAAGACCGCGGTCGCGCTGCACCGCGCGGCCTACCTGCTCTACACCTACCGAAAGCAGCTGGCCAAGAGCGGCGTGCTCGTCGTGGGCCCGAACAGCCGCTTCCTCGACTACATCGGTCAGGTGCTGCCCTCGCTCGGTGAGACCGGCGTGCTGCTGTCGACGGTCGGGGATCTGTATCCGGGGGTCACGCCGACCGTCGAGGACGATCCCGTGGCCGGCGAGCTCAAGGGCTCCCTGGACATGGTGAAGGTGCTCGAGAAGGCCGTCCGCGACCGGCAGGAGGTGCCCCGCTCCCCCGTGCAGCTGAGCTTCGACACCTACGCGCTCACCCTCGACCGCAAGATGGTGACCCGCGCGCGGGGTCGCGCCCGGTCGTCCCGCCGACCCCACAACCTGGCCCGGCCGATCTTCGTGAACGGGGTCATCGACGCCCTGGCCGACCAGCTCGCCGGGATCATCGGATCCAATCCGCTCGGCGGCGCGAACCTGTTGAGCCGGGAGGACATCCACGACATCCGGTCCGAGATGCGTTCGGACCCCGACATCGTCGCTGCGATCGACGCGTTGTGGCCGGAACTGTCCCCGCAGCAGGTGCTCTCGGATCTGCTCGCCTCCCGCGACCGGATCGCGTCGGCGGCTCCGGCCCTGACCGACGAGCAGATCGACGCGCTGCACCGCCCCGACGCACCGGGGCATTTCAGCGCCGCCGACGCTCCCCTGCTCGACGAGCTCGCCGAACTGCTCGGTGTGGACGACGCCGCCGAACGCGAACGCGCGAAGCGACGCTGGCGCAAGCAGATCGCCGACGCGCAGGGTGCACTCGACATCCTCACCGGTTCGGCACCGCAGGATCTCGAGGACGACCTCGATCCCGAACTGCTCATGGCGTACGACCTGATCGATGCCACCCAGCTCGCCGAACGACAGAACCACCGCCGCCACGAAACCACCGCGGAGCGGGCGGCCGGCGATCGCACCTGGACGTACGGCCACGTGATCGTCGACGAGGCGCAGGAGTTGTCGGCGATGGCGTGGCGAACGATCATGCGCCGCATCCCGAATCGCTGGATGACCCTGGTGGGCGACACCGCGCAGACCGGGGATCCGGCGGGAACCGAGTCGTGGCAGCAGATCCTCGAACCGTACGTCGCGAACCGGTGGAAGAAGACCGAACTGACGGTCAACTACCGCACGCCGGCGGAAATCATGCAGATCGCGCACGCAGTGCTCGCGGAGATCGATCCCGACCAGGTGCCACCGCAGTCGGTGCGCGAGTCCGGTTTCGAGCCGTGGGCGCAGCACGTCGACGCGGACGCGGTGCTCACCACCGTGCAGGCCGCTCTCGACGCCGAGACCGGCCCGGGCACGACGGCCGTGCTCGTTCCGGCGCGGCTCGTGGGTGCGTGGGAGCATCTCGCGTCCGAGTCGGTCACGGTCGCGACCGTCAAGGAGGTCAAGGGCCTCGAGTTCGACGCGGTGCTGCTCGTCGAACCGGCCGAGATCCTCACCGATTCCTCACGCGGGATGAACGACCTGTACGTGGCGCTGACCCGCGCCACCCAGCGTCTCGGGGTGGTGCACTCGGAGCCGTTACCGGACGTGCTGACCGGTCTCGCCGCACCGACACACTGCTGAGGCGACACGGTCGAGCCGACACGGTCGAGCCGACACGGTCGAGCCGACACCGTCGAGCCCACCCACGACCGGTCACCGGACGGTACCGTCCTTCGGGGCAGGGAGACGGGACGGATCATCCGCGGAGGGAACGAACACGTGGCCTATCGGGCAGCGCACCACCGGATACGTCGAGCGGGGTGCGCGGCGTTCGCGGCGCTGAGCGGGTTCCTCGTCTCCGCCGCATGCGGATCGGTGACGCCGACCCAGGACGAAGCGCAAGCTGCGACATCCACGACGTCGATCGCCCCCACCTCGTCGACGCCGCCCGACGCGCGTTTTCTGCGGGTGAGGGAGGCACTGGACGCGTTCGGTCTGGTCGCCGACGTCAACGACGACACGGTGCTGGCGGTGGTGCGTGGGGTGTGCGACCAGTTGAGCGCGGGCGTGCCGGAGCACGACGTCCTCGTCACACTCCGGCCGATCGCCGCCTATGCCGCGGGCGCCTCGGGGTCGCGGATGTCGGCGGACGACGCCGCCGCGCGCTACCTCGAGACCGCCCGCGAAGAGTACTGCTGATCCGTCAGCGGACGGTGTGCACCACCAGTACGTCGCACAGGGCCTTGCGGGCGACGTCCGAGGGGACGGAGCCGAGCAGGCGCCCGGTCAGCGTGTTGAGGCCGCGGTTGCCGATGACGATGAGATCGGCGTCGACCTCCTCGACGAGCGTGAGGAGCGATTCGACGGGAGCGCCGACGATGGGTCGCTCGGTGATCTTGCGGGCACCGGCCACGGTCGCCTTCTCCCGTGCGGTGCGCAGGATCTCGTAGGTCGGTGCCGAGCCGGTGACCTGGTATGCCTCGTCGCGCAGCGCGTCGGCGGCCTGCGCGGTGTCCTTGGGGTCGGCCGGGTAGTAGGCGCAGGCGATCACCAGTTGGGCGCCGGCGTCGCCGGCCAGAGCAGCTGCCTTCTCCACGGCCCGATACGACGATTCGGAACCGTCGGTTCCGACGACTATGGTCCGGTAGGCGCTCATTCATCCTCCATCGAGTGTGTGGTCCATCGACGCGTGCCGTCGATGCCGTCGTCGACGGAGGACACGCACGCTCCCCCGCCATACGCTGCGTCGACAGTAGCGGGATGGGCGGCCCGGGTGGGACGTTTGGGTCTCATCCCACAATCGCGTTTGATGTTACCGCGCGTCACCGTAACGCGGGCCGAAGAGACCGGCGGGGAACACCTCGGCGTCGACGAAGGCGTCGCGCCACGGCAACGCGAGGTCGAGCAGACGCTCCACACCGTCGTCACCGAGCGCAATCCACGGCGCGACCGCGAGGTCGTCGGTGAGATCTTCGACGAGCTCACGCACCTCGAATCCTTCGCCGGTGAGCTCGCCACGCTTGTCGAGCAGCCCGCGCCCGCGCAGTTCCTTCTCGGCGTCCGCCCACTCGTCCCGCGACCAGCCACGCAGCTTCCGGGCCGGATCGGTGTCGAACCCGATACCGGTCGCCGTGTGGGTGACGAGCGCATCGAGACCCGCCAGTCCCGCGGTCTGCAGCGCCGCGACATGACCGTCGCCGCGATACTCGCGCAACAGCGTCAGGGCGTGCCACAGCCGCAGGTGCGCCACCTCGGGCCAGGGCAGGTCGGCGTGGGCGGCGTAGAGCGGGCGCCCGTCGGGACCGGGGATCGCCCGCGCCGCGGTTGCCGCGAGCTCCGCAGCCTCGCTCATCTCCGCAGAATCGAGCACGTCCTGCCCGAGGACCCGCCGGTGGAGAGCGTCGAGTCCGCGCAACCGCGCCGCGATGATCGCGGCCGGTTCGGCGCTCTGCCACACGGCCGGGACGGCCGATGCCACCAGGCGGGGCGAGAAGCTGTAGAACGTCGCCGTCACCACCCCGGGGCCGACAGCACCCAGAGGTGCCGCGCGTCCACCGAAGTACTGCGCAGCCGGTCCGTCGACACCCAGCGCGGCGAGTTCGCTCGCGATGTCCGGCGCGAAGTAGACGACCGCGTGCAGCAGTTCGAATGCGCGGGCAGCACGCCCGGCCGAAGTGGGATCCATGGGAAGCGACCCTACCGAGTCGCCGGCGCCGACCGGGGCGGGTGACTACTTCAGGCCCGCGGCGTCCATCCCGCGTAGTTCCTTCTTCAGATCGGAGATCTCGTCGCGGAGCCGTGCGGCCAACTCGAACTGCAGGTCGCGGGCGGCCTGCATCATCTGGTCGGTGAGCTGCTGCACGAGATCGGCGAGCTCGGCGCGCGGCATCGTCGAGGTGTCGCGACCTTCCACGACACCGGAGCTGACGGCCCGCCTGGACTCGCCCTGGGCTCGGCGACCACGCGAGGCGTTGCGGCCGGAGCCGCCCACCTCGACGGCCTCGGTGTCCTCGGCCTCCTGATAGACCTGGTCGAGGATGTCGGCGATCTTCTTGCGCAGCGGCTTCGGATCGAGACCGTGTTCGGTGTTGTAGGCGATCTGCTTCTCGCGACGCCGTTCGGTCTCCTCGATGGCCCGCGCCATCGAGTCGGTGATCTTGTCGGCGTACATGTGCACTTCGCCGGAGACGTTGCGGGCCGCGCGGCCGATGGTCTGGATCAGCGAGGTCGTCGACCGCAGGAAGCCTTCCTTGTCGGCGTCGAGGATCGCCACCAGCGACACCTCGGGGAGGTCGAGACCCTCACGAAGCAGGTTGATGCCGACGAGCACGTCGTATTCACCCAGACGCAGCTGTCGCAGCAGTTCGACCCGGCGCAGGGTGTCGATGTCGGAGTGCAGATAGCGCACCCGGATACCGAGTTCGAGCAGGTAGTCGGTGAGGTCCTCGGCCATCTTCTTGGTGAGCGTGGTGACGAGGACACGTTCGTCGCGCTCGGCGCGTTCGCGGATCTCGTGCACGAGATCGTCGATCTGACCCTTGGTGGGCTTGACGACGACCTGCGGGTCGACGAGGCCGGTGGGGCGGATGACCTGCTCGACGAACTCGCCGCCGGTCTGCCCGAGCTCGTACGGGCCGGGGGTGGCCGACAGGTAGACCGTCTGCCCGATGCGGGCGGCGAACTCCTCCCAGGTCAGGGGCCGGTTGTCGACCGCCGACGGGAGACGGAAACCGAAGTCGACGAGGTTGCGCTTGCGCGACATGTCGCCCTCGTACATCGCGCCGATCTGCGGCACGGTGACGTGCGACTCGTCGATGACCAGGAGGAAGTCCTCCGGGAAGTAGTCGATGAGCGTCGCCGGCGCGGACCCGGCGGGGCGTCCGTCGATGTGACGGGAGTAGTTCTCGATGCCGGAGCAGAAGCCGACCTGCCGGATCATCTCGATGTCGTACTGGGTGCGCATGCGCAGACGCTGAGCCTCGAGCAGCTTGCCGCGGTTCTCCAGATCGGCCAGGCGCTCCTCGAGTTCGGCCTCGATGCTCGCGACGGCGCGTTCCATGCGCTCGGGGCCGGCCACGTAGTGGGTCGCCGGGAAGATGCGCAGGGAGTCGACCTTGCGCACGACATCGCCCGTGAGTGGGTGCAGGTAGTACAGCGCGTCGATCTCGTCGCCGAAGAACTCGATCCGCACGGCGAGTTCCTCGTAGGCGGGGATGATGTCGACGGTGTCGCCCTTGACGCGGAACGATCCGCGGGTGAACGCCATGTCGTTGCGGGCGTACTGGACGTCGACGAGCAGGCGCAGCAGCGCGTCGCGCGGCACTTCCACACCGACCTCGAGCTGGATGGACCGGTCGAGATAGGACTGCGGGGTACCGAGACCGTAGATGCACGAGACGGACGCGACCACCACGACGTCGCGGCGGGACAGCAGCGACGAGGTGGCGGAGTGCCGCAGCCGCTCGACGTCGTCGTTGATCGACGAGTCCTTCTCGATGTAGGTGTCGGTCTGCGCGATGTACGCCTCGGGCTGGTAGTAGTCGTAGTACGACACGAAGTACTCGACCGCGTTGTTGGGCAACATGTCTCGCAGCTCGTTGGCGAGCTGCGCGGCGAGGGTCTTGTTGGGCGCCATCACGAGGGTGGGTCGCTGGACGCGTTCGATGAGCCACGCGGTGGTGGCGGACTTGCCGGTACCGGTGGCACCGAGCAGGACGACGTCCTTCTCCCCCGACTTCAGCCGACGCTCGAGCTCGTCGATGGCGGCGGGCTGATCGCCGGCCGGTTCGTACTCGCTGACGACCTCGAAGCGGGCCTCGGTGCGCTCGATCTCACCCACCGGCCGGAACTCGGAGTGTGCGACGACGGGATGTTCACTTGCGAACGCCATGGAATCCAGAGTAAGCGCTCCCACCGACACACATCGTGGTCCTGCGTGCGGCACGGTTCGCCCGCTAGCGTGCATCCCGTGCCCGCGACCCCGCATCCCGTGAAGACCGAGACGTTCGACGTCGCCGCGAAGACCAACATCGACCCGAAGGGCTTCGTGCGCGCGGTCGACGAGTACCGCGTCGAGGAGTGGGGGCTGTACATGGCGCGACCGTCCGACCACCCGCAGTTCCATTATCTCGAATCGTGGTTGCTGCCGGACCTGCGCCTGCGGGCCTCGATCTTCCACTTCACCCCGGGCAACGAACGCGACCAGGACCGGTACGTCGACGTCGGCGAGTTCCGGCGCGACGGCGATGTCTGGTACTCCCACGACCACTATCTCGACCTGATCGTCCGCACCGGTCGCGACACCGCCGTCGAGGACATCGACGAACTGGTCGTCGCGGTCACCGCCGGCATGATCGACGCGGCCACGGCCGAGACCGCGATCGACACGGCGCTGCGGGCGGTGGACGGCATTGCCGCGCAGGGTCACGATCTCGACGCGTGGCTCCGCGAGCGGGGCGCGCCCGTCCGCTGGCGCTGAGCACTCGCTCTTCCGCGCCGGCACCGCGACCCCGAAGATCCGATCCTCAGATCCTCAGTGCAGGATCCCCTCCCGCAACGCGCGCAGGACCGCATTCGTGCGGTCCCGCGCGCCGAGTTTGAGCAAGATCGACGACACGTGGTTCTTCACCGTGCCCTCGGCGAGGAACAGCGCTTCGGCGATCGTGCGGTTGCCGAAGCCTTCCGCCATCAATCGCAGCACTTCGACTTCGCGTGCGGTCAAGTCCTGTACGCCGACGGTGTCGTCGGGCAGCGGGGCGGACCTGATGGCGCGCAGCAGCCGGTCGGTGATCGAGGGCGCGACGAGCGTGCCTCCCTCGTCGAGGGTCCGCACTGCACGGGTGAGCTGGTCCAAGGTCACGTCCTTGAGCAGATATCCGCGAGCACCGGCCCGCAGCGCCGCGAGGACGAGTTGGTCGTCGTCGAAGGTCGTGAGCACGAGCACAGGAATCTCGATGCCCTGCTCGCGCAGGCGGTCGAGTGTCCAGATGCCGTCGGCACCGGGCATACGCAGGTCGAGGAGCACCACGTCCGGGGATGTCACGACGATGACCTCGAGCGCGACCCGCCCATCGTCCGCTTCAGCGACCACCTCGAAGCCCGCCATCTCCAGCAGGGTGCGGATACCCTGCCGTACGAGGGTCTGATCGTCGACCACCACGAGACGGGTCACGGCGCAGGCACCCGGGCCGTCACGCGGAATCCCCGACTCCCGTCGACGGTCACTTCTCCGCCAAGCGCCTCGAATCGCTCGGACAGCCCTCGCAAGCCGTTCCCGATCACCGGCGTGCGGGCACCGGATCCGTCGTCGACGGCCGACATGGCCGTCCCCCTGCCGTCACCGGTCACGGCGACCCGGAGTTCGCGGGCGTCGGCGTGGCGGAGGGTGTTGGTGACGATCTCCTGCAACGCCCGCACGAAGGCGACGACTTCCTCGTCCCCCACCCGCACTTCGGGATCGACGGCGATCGACACGTCCAGGCCGGGGAGGTCGTGCGCCACCCGGTGCAGGGCGTCCGCGAGATCGCGTGGTTCGGCGCGCAACTCCCCCACTGTGTTCCGGACGTCGGAGAGGAGTGCGCGCGCGACCCCGGCCGCACGCTCGACGTGCTCGTGTGCGCCGTCGCCGTCTCGATGGCGAGCGGCCTCGAGTTCGAGGGCGAGCACCGTGAGCTGGTGGCCGATCAGATCGTGGAGGTCGCGGGAGATCCGCAGGCGTTCGGCGGTGCGCGCCGATTCGGCCAGCAGCACCGTCGCGGCCCGTAGGTCGACGTGGGTTTCGGTGAGTTCCCGGCGCATGCGCTGTTCCCGGAGCAGCGACACCGATCCGAAGACGGTGGCGAACTGGATCAGCAGGTAGAAGCCGACCATCAGGGGGATCTCGCCGGCCGCACCCGGGATCGCGGCGGACGCGGCGAGCACGACCGTGTTCAGCGCGACGATCGTCAGCGCCACCTGCACCGGCACCAGATAGACGCTCACCGCGGCGGTGACGACCAGCAGGATCGGAAGCAGTCCCATCGCCGGGGCGGTCGCAACGACGGCCCACGACGATCCGACGGCGACCGCGAGTGCGAAACGGGCTCTCCGCGAGCGCTGTTCGATCACCGCTGCCCAGAACAACGCCGTCACGGTGACGACGAACAGCGCGGCCCACACGCCCCTGGGGATCCTCGGGGTCGCGGCTCCGAACAACACCGGAAGTCCCACGGCCACCACGATCACGAGCATCGCCAGGCCCGACAGCTCGTCTGCAGTCCATCGACGCACATCACCACTGTAGGGCTCGGTGACCTCGTGGGGGCGTGCCGAAAGTCATGGGCGCCGATCCCGACTTTCGGCACGCGCGCCGCGGAAGCGTCCACTCGTAGCGTCGAGGACATGGACGGTCTCCAGAACGAGCAGGGCACACCGGCGATCGTCGCCGAGCACCTCTGCAAGCGCTACGGCAATACGGTCGCCGTACACGATGTGAGCGTGACGGTCGGCATCGGTGAGACCGTCGGAATCGTGGGTGTGAACGGCGCCGGAAAGACGACCACGGTCGAGACGATCGCCGGATTGCGGGCACCCGACGGCGGCAGGGTGCGCGTGCTCGGTCTCGATCCACTGCGGGATCGGACGGCGCTGCGGCAGGTGCTCGGCGTCCAACTGCAACGGGCGACCCTCCACCACGCGCTGACCGCGCGGGAACTCGTCGACCTGTACCGCAGCTTCTACCCCGACCCTGTCCCGGCCGCGGAACTCCTGGACTCGGTCGAACTGTCCGATCGGGGCGACACGCGGTTCGAGAATCTCTCCGGCGGTCAGCAGCAACGATTGTCGGTGGCACTCGCTCTCGTCGGCAGGCCTCGCGTGGTCGTCCTCGACGAACTCACCACCGGTCTCGACCCGCGAGCGCGGCGCCGGATGTGGTCGGCGATCGAACGGTTGCGCGCCGACGGCGTCGCGGTTCTGCTGGTCAGCCACGCGATGGAGGAGATCGAGCATCTGTGCGACCGGGTCGTGCTGTTGGACCGCGGACGCGTCGTCGCGGTCGGCACGCCTGCGGGGATCGTCGAGAGCGCCGGGGCCGCCGACCTGGACGACGCCTTCGTCGCACTCACCGGCCGGGACCTCGGGGAGACGCGATGACCGCCTCGAGGACTCACCGCCCGGGCGCCACGGCATGGCTGATGCTGGTCCGCTGCGAAGCGAAGATGGTGATGCGGGACACCGCCGGGCTCATCGTGCCGGTCGGGTTGCCGTTGCTGATCCTGGCGATGAGTGCGTCGACAGCGAGCACCGAGACGGTGGTGAACGAGCGCACGGTGCTCGAGGTGTTCGTCCTGCCCTTGGTGATCGCGATCGTGGTCGCCACGATCGGTCTCGTCAACATGCCGAGTTTTCTCGCCTACTACCGGCTTTCGGGCATCCTACGGAGGCTGTCCGTCACGCCCGCCTCACCCGCGATGATGCTCGTCGGCCAGGTCGTGGTCGGCGCCGTGCAGACGCTGCTCGGTGTCGGTGCGGCTCTGCTCGCGGCATTCTCGTTCTTCGGTGCTCGCCCTCCCGTCGATCCGTTCGCGGCGGTCGGAGTCTTCGCTCTGGTCATGGGAGCGATGTATGCCGTGGGGATGATCGTCGCGGCGATCGCGCCGACTCCCAACGCAGCGGTGGCGATCGGACTCGTCGTCTTCTTCGCCCTGGGAGCATGCGGCGGGTTGTTCGGCAGTCCCGATGCGCTACCCGATCCGGTCGCGCAGGTCGGGGGGTGGCTGCCCTTCGGGGCCTCCGTCGAGGCGTTGTCGGCGGCATGGGCCGGCACCGCGATCGCACCCGCGAACCTCATCGGTCTCGCCGCCGCGATCGGGGTGGGCGCGGCGGTCGCCGCGACGGTCTTCCGGTGGGATCGTTCGTGACGGCGGGCCGACCGCGCAGGTGCCGCGCGTGATCTGCCGAGCAAGTTCTTTTGCAGCTCTGCCGATTCGGGTGCTCAGCGCGGCACCGGCCCCGAAGTCCTCGATCGCGGCGAACACCCCCGTGGGCACGACGAGCGCGCAGGTAGCTCAGCAGGGGACGACGATGCGGCGGGTCATCGGGCCTCCGCCTCTTCCGGCACGAGGTCGACGCGGGCCGGGATCACCTGCCGGTGCGCCGAGTCGGCTCCCTGCGCGGCGAGCGTGCTGTGTGTGGGCGGGTCGGACGGCACGTGGGCGGGGCGACGGCGTTCGAATTCCGTTCGCAGCACGGGCACGACCTCTCGCCCGAGGATCTCGATCTGCTCGAGCACGACGTCGAGCGGCAGGCCGGCGTGGTCCATGAGGAACAGCTGACGCTGATAGTCGCCGGCGTAGTCGGCGAAACCGAGCGTGCGTTCGACGACCTGCTCGGGTGTGCCGACGGTCAGCGGTGTCATCGTCGAGAAGTCCTCGAGCGACGGGCCGTGACCGTAGACGGGAGCGTTGTCGAAATAGGGACGGAAGATCCGCTTCGCCTCGGCCTCGGTCTCCGCCATGAACACCTGGCCGCCGAGCCCGACGATGGCCTGGTCTGCGGCGCCGTGACCGTACTGCTCGAACCGCTGCCGATAGAGGGCGATCATCTGCTGGATGTGTTCCTTGTTCCAGAAGATGTTGTTGTGGAAGAAGCCGTCGCCGTAGAAGGCGGCCTGCTCGGCGATCTCGGGCGAACGGATGGAGCCGTGCCAGACGAAGGGCGGGGTGTCGTCGAGCGGCCACGGGGTGGAGGTGTAGCCGTGCAGCGGTGTGCGGAACTTGCCCTCCCAGTCGACGACGCGTTCGCGCCAGAGCCGTCGCAGCAGGTGGTAGTTCTCGATGGCGAGCGGGATGCCCTGCCGGATGTCCTTGCCGAACCACGGGTAGACCGGTCCGGTGTTCCCGCGTCCCATCATGAGGTCGACGCGGCCGCCGGAGAGGTGCTGCAGCATCGCGAAGTCCTCGGCGATCTTCACCGGGTCGTTGGTGGTGATGAGGGTGGTCGCGGTCGAGAGGATGAGCTTCTCGGTCCTCGCGGCGATCCAGCCGAGCATCGTCGTCGGCGAGGACGGGACGAAGGGTGGATTGTGGTGCTCGCCGGACGCGAAGACGTCCAGACCCACCTCCTCGGCCTTCAGCGCGATCTTCGTCATCGCGACGATGCGCTCGTGTTCGGTGGGGACCCGGCCCGTCGTGGGGTCGCGCGTGACGTCGCCGATGGTGAAGATGCCGAACTGCACGGTCGAACCTCCGTCAAGTAGTTGAACTGTCAACTACTCTAACGGACGGAGCGTCCGGAAGATTCCCGGGCGGGTCTCCGCCCGGGATCCGGACTCCCTAGGCCGACCAGCCGGTGCTCTCGGCCCACTCCCACGCGCGATGATGCGCCCGGTCGAACCACGGTGCCTTGAGCGCCGCGTAGGTCGCGGCCGCCTCGGCAGGATCCGACTTCTGTGCCGCTTCAGTGGCGGCATCGGCCTTGAGGTCGGCGTACTCGCGCCTCGCGGTGTCGACCGCGGACAGCCAGTCGCGCAGCAGCAACGCGAACTGCTGGGCGGGCCAGCCGTCCACCCGGACCGCCACCCGCGCCGGACGACCGGGATCGGCGCTGCCGTGCAACCGCATCTCCCAGACCGCCGGGTCGGTCTCTCCCCCGGCACCGTAGGACGGCTTCGGTTCGTCGGTCACCACATCGTCGATGCCCGGGAAGCCCGCAGCGGCCAGCGCGGGTGCGAGCGCGTCGGCGGCCGCGAGGTCGCCGACGGTGATCTGCAGGTCGATGACGTCGACGGCGGCCAGGCCGGGCACCGCGGTGGAGCCCACGTGGTCGATGCGCTTGGCTGCGCCTCCGGCTGCGAGGGCCAGCCGGGCGATGAGCCGCTGCGCCTGTCGATGCCACTCCTCGCGCGCGGGCACGAGCACCGGATCAACCCCGACCACCGTGCCGGTGCGCAGATTCTTCTCGAACGGCACCAGGCGGTCGTTCCACAGCGTCCGGACCTGTTCGACCAGCACCTGCTGATCACCGGTGTTGTCGAGCCACACATCGGCGACCTCGCGCCGCTGTTCCTCCGTCGCCTGCGCCGCGATCCGCGCGCGGGCGTCCGCCTCGGGCATGCCGCGCAGTTCGACGAGGCGCCGGATCCGCTCCGTCTCGTCGGCATGCACGACGGCGACGAGGTGGAAGGCCGGCGCCATCCCGCCCTCGACGAGCAGCGGGATGTCCTGCACGACCACCGCGTCGTCGGGCGCAGCGGCGACCAGCTCGGCGGTACGGCGCCCGACCCGGGGATGGGTGATGGCGTTGAGAACCGCGCGGGCATCCTCGCTGGCGAACGCTTTCGCCGCCAGGGCCGGGCGGTCGAGGGTGCCGTCGGGCTGCAGGATGTCCCCACCGAAGGCGTCGACGAGCTCGGCGAGTCCCTCGGAGCCGGGAGCCACGATCTCCCGGGCGACGACATCGGAGTCGACGATCACCGCCCCGAGTTCGACAAGCTCCTTGGCGACGGTCGACTTGCCCGCGCCGATTCCTCCGGTCAACCCCATTCGCAGCACGCTGCCCAGTCTCGCATCAGCGCGTCGCCGAGGCATCTTCGCGGTCCCTACGACGCCTCGCGCATCGTCGGTCCCGACAGCGCGACGACATACTCGCCCGTCTGCTCATCGAAGTCGACCGTGTACACCGTCGGGTAGTAGCCGGTCCGCCGGTAGGACGACGGTTGTTTCAGGACCTCCCGCGGGGACGGCTTCGTCGCCGGCCACTCCCGCGTCATCATCGGCTCGATGAAGATGAACTCCCCGTCCCACGACCCGGCAGCCGCGCCGCGCGCTCCGCGAACTCGGGTGCGGCGGCCGAGGGTGGCGCGGGCCGCGACGACCGCCGCCGCCACGAGCGCCCCCTGCAGGCCGGCGACGAAGCCCTCCGGTGACCCGCCGGGCAACAGCGATTCGGCGGACAGGAACACCTCGAGGACGATCCGTGTCGAGGTGTGTGGACCTCGGACACGGTGCACCGCGTCGCTTGGGACGAACCGGGTGCACTTCTCGGACCGCTCGGGAGTCACCGACATCTCCCCGTCGGAGCGGCCAGGGATCACACGCCGATCACGGCAGGGTCACGGGGCGGTCGCAGCACCGCTCGGGAACCGGACACACCCCCTCCTACCTGGGGCAAATGCGGAGAATTCGACGTCGTGTCCGATATCGTCGTTGCGAAGCGTCCGTCCCGGCTCGTCCGGAGCATTCGAGAAGGCAGGCCATGCGATCCTCCACCTCCACCACAGGTCGGCATCGCCTCGGCATGGAAAACGGTGTTCACTGCATCCTCATCCCCGAGGTCGCTGCCGCCCTCGCCGAGCACCGGCGGAACTGGTTCACCGCGCTGCTGACGAACGCGCGCCACAGCCACGCCGCGATGCGCAAGCGGGCGACGGCCCTGCCCGCACAGTGGGCCACTCCCGCCGTGGGGTGATCTCGCCCTGAGCTGAACGCCTGCTGTCCAGAACGAACGAAGACCGGCCCCCTCCGTTGCGGAGGGGGCCGGTCTCGTCGTGTTCCGGGAGCCGCTGCGCCCGAGCACCGATGCCGCTGTAGAACGCGGACGGCCCCGCACCGAATGGTGCGGGGCCGTCCGTGGAACCCTGTGTCAGGCGTTGCCCGACAGCTTCTCGCGCAGAGCGGCGAGCTGGGCGTCGCTCGCGAGCGATCCGCCGCCGGTCTCCGGAGCAGCCTCGGCACCCGATTCGGACGAGTAGTTGCCACCGGACACGCCGGCCGCAGCCTCGGCAGCCTCGTCGGCAGCCATCTTCTCGATCTGAGCGGTGTGCATCTTGTGGCGACGCTCGGCCTCCGCGTAGCGGGACTCCCACTCCTCACGCTGCTTCTCGTAGCCCTCGAGCCATTCGTTGGTCTCGGGATCGAAGCCCTCGGGGAAGATGTAGTTGCCCTGCTCGTCGTAGCTGTCGGCCATGCCGTACTTCGACGGATCGAACTCGGCGGTGTAGTCCTCGTTCGCCTGCTTCAGCGACAGCGAGATACGACGACGCTCGAGGTCGATGTCGATGACCTTGACCATCGCGTCGTCGCCGACGGCAACGACCTGGTCCGGGACCTCGACGTGGCGCTCGGCCAGCTCGGAGATGTGGACGAGGCCTTCGATGCCCTCCTCGACGCGGACGAACGCGCCGAACGGAACGAGCTTGGTGACCTTGCCCGGCACGATCTGACCGATCGCGTGGGTGCGGGCGAACTGACGCCACGGGTCTTCCTGCGTCGCCTTGAGCGACAGGGAGACACGCTCGCGGTCGAGATCGACGTCGAGAACCTCGACGGTGACCTCGGTGCCGACCTCGACGACCTCGGACGGGTGGTCGATGTGCTTCCAGGACAGCTCGGAGACGTGCACGAGGCCGTCGACACCGCCGAGATCGACGAAGGCGCCGAAGTTGACGATGGAGGACACGACGCCCTTGCGGACCTGGCCCTTCTGGAGCTGGTGCAGGAACTCGCTGCGGACCTCGGACTGGGTCTGCTCGAGCCATGCGCGGCGCGACAGGACCACGTTGTTGCGGTTCTTGTCGAGCTCGATGATCTTGGCCTCGATCTCCTTGCCGACGTACGGCTGGAGGTCGCGGACGCGACGCATCTCGACGAGCGACGCGGGCAGGAAGCCACGCAGGCCGATGTCGAGGATCAGGCCGCCCTTGACGACCTCGATGACGGTGCCCTTGACGGCCTCGTCCTTCTCCTTGAGCTCCTCGATCGTGCCCCAGGCGCGCTCGTACTGAGCACGCTTCTTGGACAGGATCAGACGGCCTTCCTTGTCCTCCTTGGTGAGAACAAGAGCCTCGACCTCATCGCCCACCGACACGACCTCGTTGGGGTCGACATCGTGCTTGATGGAGAGCTCGCGGGACGGGATGACGCCTTCGGTCTTGTAACCGATGTCGAGCAGCACCTCGTCGCGATCGACCTTGACGATGGTGCCCTCGACGATGTCGCCATCGTTGAAGTACTTGATCGTGGCGTCGATGGCGGCGAGGAAATCCTCGGCGGAGCCGATGTCGTTGACGGCTACCTGCGGCGAGGTGACGGTGGTGGAGGCCATGTGTTGAGTTGCTCCGGACGGGTTGATAGTCGGTTGGTCAAATTCGGTCGGGCACGTGAAACACCCACTGCGATACGGCGATGTGCGAGTCACGGCGAGTTCCTCGCTCGGCCCTGAAGCCGCGCTGCGGACACTCGCGATCACCAGGCTACGCGTCTCGAGGGGACCCGGGCAAACCGATATCGGGACCGCTCCCCCGCACCCGATAGGCTCACACCCATGTCGGGCTCCGCGAACACCCCTTTTCCAGACCTTTCGGGCGCCCCGGAGGCAACCGACGAGGAGGCCGCGCGGCACGCGGACGCCGAGACGATCCTCGGCGAGACACGACCCACCCGAACCCGCCTCGGCTCCCTCGAGAGCGAACGCGCGAACCGGGTGTGGTGGGACGCCGACACCGACGACTACCACCGCACCCACGGCGAGTTCCTCGGCGTGGACTCGGCCGCGGGCGAGTTCGTGTGGTGCCCCGAGGGCCTGCACGAGGGCGATGTGCAGTTGCTCGGCCCGGTCGCCGGCCGGGACGTCCTCGAACTCGGATGCGGTTCGGCGCCGTGCGCCCGCTGGCTCGCCGGACAGGGTGCCCGCGCGGTCGGACTGGACATCTCCATGGGGATGCTGCAGCGCGGACGCGCGGCGATGGCCGCCTCCGGTCCGACGGTTCCGCTCGTGCAGGCCGGCGCCGAGAACCTGCCGTTCGCCGACGCGAGCTTCGACATCGTGTGCTCGGCGTTCGGCGCGGTGCCCTTCGTCGCCGATTCCGCCCGGGTGATGCGCGAGGTCGCGCGCGTACTGCGGCCCGGCGGACGGTGGGTGTTCTCCGTGAACCACCCGATGCGATGGATCTTCCCCGACGACCCGGGCGAACCGGGCCTGGTCGCGATGTTCCCGTACTTCGACCGGACCCCCTACGTCGAGGTCGACGCAACGGGACGGGCGACCTACGCCGAGCACCACCGCACCGTGGGCGACCGGGTGCGCGAGCTCGTCGCCGCCGGCCTCGAGGTCTACGACATCGTCGAACCCGAGTGGCCCGAGCATCTCGACCGTGAGTGGGGGCAGTGGAGCCCGCTGCGCGGGTCGATCTTCCCGGGCACCGCCATCTTCTGCAGCCGCAAACCCCACTGACCCCGACTCACAACCCGCGCCGGATTCGGGTTTCGGTGTTCACAGCAGTCGGGACAGGAACTCCCGGGTCCGGTTCTCCTTCGGGTCGGCCAGCACCTGGCGGGGATCACCGGCCTCGACGACCACGCCGCCGTCCATGAACACGAGCTGATCGGCGACCTCCCGCGCGAAGCCCATCTCGTGCGTGACGACGACCATCGTCATGCCGCCGTCCGCGAGATCGCGCATCACCGCGAGCACCTCGCCGACGAGTTCGGGGTCGAGAGCCGAGGTGGGCTCGTCGAACAGCATGAGCTTGGGATCCATGGCGAGCGCACGGGCGATCGCCACGCGCTGCTGCTGGCCGCCCGACAGCTGCGCGGGATAGGCGTCGACCTTGTCGGCCAGCCCCACCCGCGCGAGCAGATCCCGGGCCTTGTCGACCGCCTCGTTGCGCTTGGTCTTCTTCACGAGCATCGGCGCCTCGATGACGTTCTCGAGCACGGTGCGGTGCGGGAACAGGTTGAAGTGCTGGAACACCATTCCGATGTCGCGGCGCTGTTTCGCCGCGGCCCGCGGATGCAGTTCGTACAGTTTCGAACCCCGCTCGGCGTAGCCGACGAGATCGCCGTCGACGTACAGGCGACCGGCGTCGACGCGTTCGAGGTGGTTGATGCACCGCAGGAAGGTCGACTTGCCCGATCCGGACGGGCCGATCAGGCAGGTCACCTGGCCGCGTCCGACCTCGAGCGAGATGCCCTTGAGCACCTTGACGGCGCCGAAACTCTTGCAGACCCGGTCGGCCCGCACCATCGGCGTGTCGACGGACGTCATATGCGTTCCTCCCCCGGTGCGCCGGGCTTCGGCGTCGGTTTGCCGGCCTCGGTGACCGGTGCGTTCTGTGCATCGGCGAGTGCCTGCAGCTGGCGGGCGGTGAGCTGCCGGCTCAGACCCTTCGAGTAGTGCCGTTCGAGGTAGTACTGGCCGATCATGAGCAGGCTGGTGATCGCCAGGTACCAGGTCGCGGCGACGAGCAGTAGCGGGATCGGCTGGAAGTTCGCACCCGAGATGTCGCGGGCCCGGCCGTACAGCTCGAGGCTGTAGGGCACGGCGGCGACCAGCGAGGTGGTCTTGAGCATGCTGATCAGCTCGTTGCCGGTGGGCGGGATGATCACCCGCATCGCCTGCGGCAGGACGGTGCGGCGGATGGTCTGCGACCACGACATGCCGAGCGCGGTCGACGCCTCCAGCTGCCCCTCGGGCACGGAGGTGATGCCGGCGCGCACGATCTCCGCCATGTAGGCCGCCTCGTTGAGTGCCAGACCGATGACGGCGAACAGGAACGCCGCGTTCAGTCCCTGCACGTCGATATGGACGAACTGGTGGACGAACGGGATCCCGAGGTCGATCTGCTTGTAGATCGAGGGGAACAGTCCCCACAGCACGAGCTGGACGTACACGGGGGTACCGCGGAAGACCCACAGGTACAGCCAGGCGACGGAGCGCAGCACGGGATTCGGGGACAGACGCATCACGGCGAGCACCACGCCGAGGACGACGGCGATGGCCATGGCGAGCACCGTCAGCTGGACGGTCTTCCAGGCGGCTGCGGTGATGCGGGCGTCGAACAGGTACTGGGCGTAGATGTCCCAGCGGTAGGCCTCGTTGGTCGCCGCTCCCCAGGCGAACAACCCGAGCGCGATCAGGACGATCGCACCGGAGATCCATCGTCCGGGATGCCGCAGGGGTACTGCGCGTATCGGCTCCGGTTCGTCCGGTCGCGGTTCCGCGGATCTCGCGGACGTGGACTCGCTCATGGTTCCCTTTCTCAGCTCGTCGCGCCGTTGATCTGCGAGGCGGTGATCGCGCCGTCCTCCATGCCCCAGCGCGCGGTGATCTCGTCGTACGCACCGGAGTCGATGAGGTACTGCACCGCCTGCTGCAGTACGGGACCGAAGGGCGAACCCTTCGCGACGACGAATCCGTAGGGCGCGGCGTCGAAGACCTCACCGGCCGGTTCGAGTCGTCCCTCGCTGCGGGCGATGACGTACGCCGTGACCGGTGAGTCGGCGGACAGTGCGTCCACCCGGCCGAGGATCAGGGCGTTGGCGGCCTCGTCCTGGCTGTCGTACTTGACCTTGTCGATGGGCGGCAGTCCGCGGGCGACGCACTCATCGCTCTTGGCGGGGACCTCCTCGAGGTCCTCGATGGTGGTGGTCTGCACCGCCACGCGCAGTCCGCACGCGTTGTCGGGGTCGACGGATTCGCCGGTGCGCTGCGCCCACTGCACCCCGGCGCTGTAGTAGGTGACGAAGTCGACCGATTCCTCGCGTTCCTTCGTGTCGGTGAAGGACGACGAACCCATCTCGAAGGTGCCCGCCTGGACGGCCGGGATGATCCGGTCGAAGTCGGCTTCGTTGAGCACCGCCTCGAGTCCGAGTACGTCGCCGAGGGCCTGGACGAGTTCGACACCGAAGCCGACGATGGTGCCGTCGTCGTCCTTGAACTCGTTGGGGGCGTACGGGACGTTCACTCCGACCTCGAGGGTGCCGCCGTCGGCGATGTCGGGCGGCAACTGACTCGCGATGGCGTCGACCTTCTCGACGGTGACGCGATCGCCGGGCGGGACGGTCGATTCGGTGTTCACCACGCACCCGGTCGCGAGGGCGAGCACCGCTGCTCCCGCCGCCAGCCTGCTCAGGGTCCGGACGCGACGACGCCCCCACGAGGTCGCGCGCGAGGCCGCGCGGCGGGTGTGCACTGCTCGATTCACAGTCGAACAGTATCCAACCCGGGAGGGGTCCGAATGCAAACCCGAAGCTCAGGCCTCGAGGCGGGCGACGACCGCGGCGGTGAACTCGTCCGTCGACGCGGTGCCACCGAGATCGGCGGTCGCGACACCCGCCGCGACGGTCGCGCGCACCGCGTCCTCGATGCTGCGGGCGGCCGCGGAGAACTCGATGTCCGCGCGCGCCCCGAGACGGTCGAGAAGCATGGCGGCGGAGAGGATCAGCGCGATCGGGTTGGCGCGGCCCTGCCCGGCGATGTCCGGTGCGGCGCCGTGCGCGGCCTGGGCCATGGCCTTCGTGCGCGAGGCGTTGATCGACGCCGCGGTGCCGAGCGAACCGGACAGTTCGGCGGCGAGGTCGGACAGGATGTCGCCGAACATGTTCTCCGTCACGATCACGTCGAACTCGGCGCCGCGGCGCACCAGCAGCGCGGCCATCGCGTCGACGTGCTGGTCGTCGACGGTGACGCTCGGGTAGAGGCGACCCACTTCCTGGCACACGTCCCGGAAGAGGCCGGTCGTGCGGGAGAGCACGTTCGCCTTGTGCACGATGGTCACGCGTTTGCGGCGTCGCGACGCGAGATCGAAGGCGGTGTGCGCGATGCGTTCACAGGCCGCGCGGGTGATCACCCCGACCGCGAGCGCGATGTCGGGTGTGGGCATGAACTCGCCGCTGCCGACGGCCATGTTCCGGTCGGCGTAGAAACCCTCGGTGTTCTCCCGGACGACGACGAGATCCATCTTCGGCGACACCGACGGCGCTCCCGGCAGTGCGCATGCGGGCCGGATGTTCGCGTACAGGTCGAAGTGCTTGCGGATCCGTCCACCGGGCGTGAGCTGACCCCGGAACTCCGGTGGGTACGAGGCGCTGTCGTGCGGGCCGAGGATCCACGCGTCGAGCTCGGCGAGGGTGTCGAGGGTGACCTGCGGCAGCGGGCTGCCGTGTGTCTCGATCGCGGAGGCGCCGACGGGCAGCGGCACCCAGTCGACCGCGACCCCGGCTACCGCGACGGCGGTGTCGACGATCCTGCGGGTCGCCGGCACGATCTCGGGACCGATGCCGTCCCCCTCGAGAAGTCCGATGCGGTGGGTCTGGAGCATTGCGGTGTCGTCGGTCACCCGGCCATCATTGCCTACCGTGGTCCAGTCGGTGGAACTCCTCCTCGACGCCCCGCTCGACGCGGCGGTGCGCGACGAGTGGACGCGGCTGCTCGACGCCGGTCTGCACAGTCAGGGACGGGTCCGTTCCGAATCCAACCGTCCGCACGTGACGCTGTTCGTCGCCCATGCCGTGCCGGACGAACTCGAGGACGCGCTGCGGACCGCCATCGCGGTCCGGCGGATCACCCTCCGGCTCGGTGGCGTGGTGATCTTCGGTGGCCGATACGCGACGCTCGCCCGCACGGTCGTGCCGTCGATCGAGCTGCTCGAACTCCAGGCGCGGGTGTTCGAGGTGCTTTCGGACTGCCCCGGGATCCCCGCGCACATCCGGCCCGGCGAGTGGACGCCGCACGTCACCCTCGCGCGGCGGGTGCCTGCCGCGCGGGTCGGTGCGGCGGTCCTGGCGGCGCAGACGCCGGAGCGGCAGCTGACCGGGTCGAGTGCGGGTGTGCGGCGCTGGGACGGCGAGGCCAAGCGGGAGTGGCTGCTCTCCTGAGCGGGCGGCGGTGAGCGGTTCAGAAGCGGTAGTCGCCGAACTGCGTCACTTCCATATGGGTGTCGGGCGTGCGTCCGGTGAGGGCCAGCACGTCGAGCAGGAGGAAGACTGCCAGAAGTACGAGGACCAGCAGGATCATGCTTCGAGCCTGCCGCGCCGGGAACCGGCCCGACAGTGGCAGAGCCGTCGGAGAACATCGATTTTCTGCCACCGCGGTGTCACACTGGATGCCGTGTCCGGAACACCTGGAACCACCGGCCGCCTCGAGAAGGTGGTCGTCCCCGTCCTCCCCTACGTCGAGACCTTCGAACTCGGCGTGGCATGCGAGGTGTTCGGGTTCGACCGCTCCGACGACGGCCTGCCCACCTACGACTTCCACCTGGTCGCCGCGACCTCCGATCCGGTGCGCACCCGCTTCGGCTACACCATCGAGGTGCCGCACACGCTCGATCTCCTCGACGACGCCGACCTGATCCTGCTGCCGGCGGTGAACAGCGAGGGCATCGCGCTCGACGACGAACGCCTCGAACCGTTGTTCGCGAAGTTGCGCGCCGCCGTCGACCGCCGTGCGCGGGTGGCGAGCATGTGCACCGGGGCGTTCATCCTCGGCGCGGCCGGGTTGCTCGACGGGCGTCGCTGCACGACCCACTGGATGCACGCCGACCGACTCGCCCGGACCTATCCGACGGCGCAGGTCGACCGGGACGTGCTCTACGTCGACGACCATCCGGTTCTCACGGCTGCAGGCACCGCGGCCGGCATCGATCTGTGCCTGCACATCGTCCGCTCCGCCCAGGGAGCCCAGGTCGCCAACACGATTGCCCGGCGCATGGTGGTGCCACCGCACCGCGACGGCGGACAGGCTCAGTACGTCGCGATGCCGCTGCCCGAATGCAAGGACGAATCGCTCGCACCGTTGCTCGACTGGATGAGCGAGCACCTCGATCAGGAACTTCCGGTGGCCGCACTGGCGCAGAAGGCGCACATGTCGGCGCGTACTTTCGCGCGGCGGTTCGTCGCCGAGGTCGGGGTCACGCCCGCGCGCTGGCTCCGCGACCAGCGGGTTCTGGCCGCGCAGCGCCTGCTCGAGGAGACCGACCTTCCGATCGACGTGGTGGCCGACCGCGTCGGTTTCGGTACCGCGGCGGTGCTGCGCCAGCATTTCCTGCGCCTGCGGCAGACCACGCCGCAGGCCTACCGACGGACCTTCCGGCGGTCCGTCGACCCGGTCGGCGTGGGACGCCACGAGCCGGTCGGCGTGTGACGCATCCCTCGATCGACACCTCCCGACGGCGCCCCCGGAGCAGGCACGTCACGTAGCGTGGCGGAAGGAACCCCGTCACGAGGCGTGGCGGAGGGAACGAACGGGAAGAAACAGCGGCGGCCGGATGTTGGACCCGTCGACACGCCCGACCGAAAGGATTTCCGTGGCAACCAAGGCTCTCACCCAGCAGGACTTCGACGAGGTCGTCACGAGCAACGACATCGTGCTCGTGGACTTCTGGGCCGACTGGTGCGGCCCCTGCAAGCAGTTCGCCCCCACCTTCGAGGCATCGTCGGACAAGCACCCCGACGTCGTGCACGCGAAGGTCGACACCGAGGCCGAGCAGGCCATCGCGGCGGCGGCGAACATCCGCTCGATCCCCACGATCATGGCGTTCCGCGAAGGCATCCTCGTCTACAACCAGGCCGGCGCTCTTCCGCCCGCCGCTCTCGAGGATCTCGTCTCGCAGGTCAAGAACCTCGACATGGACGATGTACGCAAGCAGATTGCGGAGGCTCGCGCCGAGCAGGGCTGACCCACTCGCGTCGACGGCGCCCGTCCCCGGCATTCCGGGGGGCGGGCGCCGTCGTCTGTACAGCTCCGTGTACTTGCGGCCGGTGTGCCTGCGACTCAGTGCGCCGCGGCGTCCCAGCTGCGGCCGTAACCGACCGAGACCTCGAGCGGCACCGACAGTTCGATGACGGAGTCCATCTTGTCGCGCACGAGCGCCTCGACCTGTTCGCGCTCGGCCTCGACCACTTCGAGCACGAGTTCGTCGTGCACCTGCAGCAGCATCCGCGACCGCAGTCCGGCCTCGCTGAGCGCCTTCTGCACGTCGATCATCGCGACCTTGATGATGTCGGCGGCCGTGCCCTGGATGGGGGCGTTGAGCGCGGCGCGCTCGGCGATCTCCCGGCGCTGCCGGTTGTCGCTGTTGAGGTCGGGCAGGTACCGGCGGCGACCGTAGAGGGTGGAGGTGTAGCCGACCTTGCGGGCCTCCTCGACCACGTTGTAGAGGTAGTCGCGCACGCCGCCGAAGCGGGTGAAATAGGCCTCCATCTGCTCGCGGGCCTCGTCGGTGGAGATCTTCAGCTGCTGGGCGAGCCCGTAGGCACTCAATCCGTAGGCGAGACCGTAGGACATCGCCTTGACCCGGCGCCGCAGCTCCGGGGTGACCTCCTCGAGCGACAGCCCGAACGCCCGCGACGCCACGAAGGTGTGCAGGTCCTCGCCCGTACGGAAGGCCTCGATGAGCCCCTCGTCGGCGGACAGGTGCGCCATGATGCGCATCTCGATCTGGCTGTAGTCGGCGGTGAGCAGCACGTCGAAACCGTCGCCCACCACGAACCCGTCGCGGATCCGGCGACCGGCTTCCGTCCGCACCGGGATGTTCTGGAGGTTCGGCTCGGTCGACGAGAGCCGGCCCGTCGCCGCGACGGTCTGGTTGAAGGTGGTGTGGATGCGACCGTCGTCGGCGATGGACTTGATGAGCCCGTCGACGGTGGTCTTCATCTTGGTGTGCTCGCGGTGCGCGAGCAGATGTTCGAGGAAGGGGTGGCCCGTCTTGTCGAACAGGTTCTGCAGGGCGTCGGCGTCGGTGGTGTAGCCGGTCTTGGTCTTCTTCGTCTTCGGCATCTCGAGCTCGTCGAACAGCACCACCTGCAGCTGCTTCGGCGAACCGAGGTTGATCTGCTTGCCGATCACCTCGTAGGCGGCGTTCGCGGCGGCGGCGACCTGGGCCGCGAACTCGGACTGCAGGTCGTGCAGGTGCGTCGAGTCGACGGCGATGCCGGTCGCCTCGAGATCGGCGAGGACCTCGAGCAGGGGCAGTTCCATCTCGGTGAGCAGGCGCACCGACTCGATCTCGCCGAGTTCGGTGTCGAGGGCCGCAGCGAGGTCGACGACGGCGCGCGCCGCGAGGATCTGCGCCTCGGCCGCCTGCGCGTCGGCGGCGTCCTCGTCGTCGAGCAACGAGAGTTGTTGCGCGCCGGTGTCTTCCACCCGCAGCTCACGCTTGAGGTAGCGCAGCGACAGGTCGTCGAGCTTGAACGAGCGCTGCCCGGGCCGCACCAGATAGGCGGCGAGCGCGGTGTCGCTGGTGATGCCGGCGAGCGTCCAGCCGCGTCCGCGCAGCGCGTGGATCGCGAACTTCGCCTCGTGTACGGCCTTCTCCACGGCGGTGTTCGCGAGCCATGCGGCGAGGGCGTTCTCGTCCTCGGGCGTGAGCGCCACCGTGCTCACATAGGCGCCCTCACCGTCGGCCCCGGCGACGGCGATCGCGGTCGCGTCGCCCCCGTAAGGAGTGCCGGTGCCCACCACGGCGAGGCCGTGGCGTCGGCCCGCCGGGGCGTGTTCGGCGAGCCAGTCGCCGAGGGCACCCGGCTCGACGATCCCGCCGCGCACCTCGAAGCCCTCCTCGGCCTCGGGTTCGGCCGACGAGAGCGTCTCGAACAGCCGGTCGCGCAGCACCTTGAACTCGAGATCGTCGAACAGGCGGTGGATACGGTCGCGGTCCCACGGTGCGAGGGCGAGCTGTTCGGGGGTGTACGGCACGGCCACGTCGCGCACCATCTCGGTGAGCTGGCGGTTGAGCAGCACGTTGGACAGGTTCTCGCGCAGCGCGTCGCCGGTCTTGCCGCGCACCTCGTCGACGCGGTCGACGAGTCCGCTCAGACTTCCGTACTCGCGGATCCATTTCGCGGCGGTCTTCTCGCCGACGCCGGGGATGCCGGGCAGGTTGTCGCTCGGGTCGCCGCGCAGCGCCGCGAAGTCCGGATACTGCTCGGGGGTGAGCCCGTACTTCTCCTCCACCGCCTCGGGGGTGAAGCGCGTCAGGTCGGAGACGCCGCGCCGCGGATACAGCACCGTGATGTCGCCGTTGACGAGTTGGAGCGCGTCGCGGTCGCCGGTCACCACGAGCACCCGGAAGCCCTGGGCGTGCGCCTGCGTCGCGAGCGTGGCGATGATGTCGTCGGCCTCGTAGCCCTCGATCGCCATCACCGGGATCCCCATCGCGCCGAGGACGTCCTTGGTGAGGTCGATCTGACCCTTGAAGTCGTCGGGTGCGGCGCTGCGCTGGGCCTTGTAGGCGGCGAACAGTTCGGCGCGGAAGGTCTTGCGGCTGACGTCGAATGCCGCCGCGACGTGCGTGGGCTGCTCGTCGCGCAGCAGGTTGATGAGCATGGAGGTGAACCCGTAGACCGCGTTCGTGGTCTGCCCGCTGTGGGTCTTGAAGTTCTCGGCGGGCAGCGCGTAGAACGCGCGGAACGCGAGGGAATGGCCGTCGAGGAGCAGCAGGGTCGGGCGGTCGTCGGAGGCCGCGGTGGACGTCGCGGAAGTGGATGCACGGGTCACGCGTGCCAGTCTAGGGACCGAGGACGACAGCGTCGGCCACACCGCCCGACCAGTGCCTCTCCGGTATGTGCGAACACTCGTTGTCCGAAGAAACGAGACCGAAACGTCCGGGTGATCCAATTTTTCCCGTGGACGTGCGATCCAGCCGCTAGAGTCCCCTGTCACGACACCGTAGTCCGGCGTCATCGCAGTTGACGATGATGCCCCGGGCGCAGTGCCGCGCTCGATGACAGCGCACCAACCGGGAGGACCTGCGTGGCCCCTACCTCGGGATGTCGGCGACGACCGACCTCGACCCTCCACCGATCGGTCCGCGCCGCACTCGTCACGCTCGCGAGTGTCCTGTTCGTCCTCGTCGGCACCGGCCTCGCCTCCGCCCAGGATCCACCGGACCCACCCTCACCGCCCGCGAGCACGGCACCGGCCGCACCCGACGAGGAGTCCGCGGAGGGGGTGACCGTCCGCGGAACGCTCAACAATGCCGGCGAGCGACTCGACGGTGTCGTCGTCCGTGCGACCACCGAGGGCGGCGAGGTGGTCGCGGAAACCGAATCGGCCGACGGTGGGCGCTGGGAGCTCACCGTTCCGCCGGGTACCTACGTCTTCGAGGTCGACACCGAGAGCCTGCCCGACGACGTCACCGTCCAGACCTCGGTGACCCGCGACGTGGCGCCGGGGCGGGCGAACACCGTGATCTTCTCGTTCGGGGAGGCGCGCACCGGGTCGACGGTGGCGTGGGGCGAGACGCTGGTGCGCACCATCGTCGACGGTCTGCGGTTCGGTCTGGTCATCGCGATCGCCGGAGTGGGCCTGAGCCTCATCTTCGGCACGACGGGGCTGACGAACTTCGCCCACGGCGAGCTGGTGACCCTCGGCGCGGTCGCGGCCTGGATCTTCAACGTCACCCTCGGTGTCCAGCTGATACCGGCGACGATCCTGGCGGTGATCGTCGGCATCGTCATCGGCCTGCTCAACAACGCACTCATCTGGGCGCCGCTCCGGCGCCGCCGCACCGGCCTGATCGCCCAACTCGTGGTGTCGATCGGGCTCGCGATCTCGTTGCGCTATCTCATCCTGGCCTTCTACTCCGACCGCACCCAGCCGTTCGACGACTACCAGGCACAACAGCAGCTCGTGTGGGGGCCGATCGCGATCACCCCGGTCAATCTCGCATGCATCGTGATCAGCCTGGTGGTGCTCGTCGGCGTCGCCCTGCTGCTGCAGCGCACCCGGATCGGGAAGGCGATGCGCGCCGTGGCCGACAACCGCGACCTCGCGGCGTCGTCGGGGATCGACGTCGAACACGTCATCCGGTTCGTATGGGGGCTCGGTGGTGGGCTCGCCGCGCTCGGTGGCGTGCTGTTCGGCCTGTCGGAGCTCGGTGGACGCGTGCAGTGGGAGATGGGATTCAAGCTGCTCCTGTTGATGTTCGCCGGCATCATCCTCGGCGGCCTCGGCACCGCCTACGGCGCGCTGGTCGGCTGCGTCGTGGTGGGTCTGCTGGTCCAGCTGTCCACCCTCGTCATCAATCCGGACCTGAAGTACATCGGCGGTCTGCTCGTCCTCATCGTCATCCTGGTCATCCGCCCCCAGGGCATCCTCGGCAGTCGGACAAGGATCGGGTGACCCATGGATATCGTTGCGGTACTCCAGGTTTCCTTCGCCCAGCTCATAGGCCCGTCGGCGATCTTCTACGCGCTGCTCGCGATCGGCCTGAACCTGCACTACGGCTACGCCGGTCTGCTGAACTTCGGCCAGATCGGGTTCGCGCTGCTGGGCGGTTACGGCGTGGGCATCATGACCGTCACCTACGACCAGCCGTTGTGGGTGGGCATCCTCGTCGGCCTCGCACTGGCAGGTCTGCTCGCGCTCGTCCTCGGCATCCCCACCCTGCGGTTGCGGGCCGACTATCTCGCCATCGCGACGATCGCCGCGGCGGAGATCCTGCGGCTGGTGTTCCGCTCGACCGCGTCCGACTCGGTGACCGGATCCACCCGCGGCCTGTGGGGATTCGCCGACCCGTTCACCTCGCTGAGCCCGTTCGATTCGAGTCGCCAGTACAACCTGCTCGGCATGCGGTTCTACGGCGACGACCTGTGGGCGATGGTCGTCGGCTGGACGCTCGTGCTGTTGCTGTGCGGACTGATCTACCTCCTCTCCCACAGCCCGTGGGGGCGGGTCCTCGAGGCGGTGCGCGAGGACGAGGACGCCGCCCGCGCGCTCGGCAAGAACGTCTTCGCCTACAAGATGCAGGCCCTGGTGCTCGGCGGCATGATCGGCGGTCTCGGCGGCATCTTCAACGCCCTGCAGACCAAGTCGATCAACCCCGACTTCTACTCGACCGCGCAGACCTTCTTCGCGTTCGGCGCACTGATCCTCGGGGGTGCGGGAACGGTCTTCGGACCGGTGCTCGGCGCCATGGTGTTCTGGTTCCTGCTCACCCTCCCGGACGCCTTCCTCCGCCAGGCGATCGCCGGACCCGACCCGCTGCTCCCCCTCACCGAACAGCAGGTCGGCGCGATGCGGTACGTGCTGCTCGGCATCCTCATCGCGGTGATGATGGTCTTCCGGCCACAAGGCATCCTGGGAAGCAAGCGGAAGGTGCAACTCGATGCCTGACACGATCCGACCCGACCCGACACCGCCGCGCACGGTCCTCGGCGCGGACGAACGCGCCGCACTGTTCGCCGGCGTCGACCGCACTCCCGGCGCCGCCAAACCCGACCCGATCCTCGTCGTCGACGATCTGTGCCGCACGTTCGGAGGCCTCAAGGCCGTGGACGTGGCCCACCTCGAGATCCAGCGCTCGTGCATCACCGGCCTGATCGGCCCGAACGGCGCCGGCAAGACCACCCTGTTCAATCTCCTCACGGGCTTCGACCGGCCCGACACCGGCACCTGGGCGATGGACGGCGTCCCGCTCGGCCGGCTCCATCCCCATCAGGTGGCGCGGCGCGGGATCGTGCGCACCTTCCAGCTCACCAAGGCGCTGTCGAAGATGACGGTCCTCGACAACGTCCGTCTCGGCGCCCGGCACCAGACGGGCGAGCGCATGGTCGGTGCACTTCTGCCGTGGACATGGCGCCGGCAGGAACGCGAGATCACCGAGCGCGCATACGAACTGCTCGACCGCTTCGGTCTGGCCGCGAAGTCCGACGACTTCGCCGGTTCACTGTCCGGCGGTCAACGCAAACTGCTCGAGATGGCCCGTGCCCTGATGACCGAACCGACCGTCGTCATGCTCGACGAGCCGATGGCCGGTGTCAATCCGGCGCTCACCCAGAATCTGCTGGGACACATCAAGACCCTGCGCGACGACGGGACGACGGTGGTGTTCGTCGAGCACGACATGGACGTCATCCGCGACATCTCCGACTGGGTGGTGGTGATGGCACAGGGTTCGGTGATCGCGGAAGCACCGCCGGACGCGCTGTCGTCCGATCCCGCCGTGGTCGACGCCTATCTCGGCAGTCACCACGACCAGGCACTCGAGTTCGACGACGAGGGCAATCCCGTGGGTGCGACCGCCGAACTCGCCGACGCCCTCGCGGACGCGGAAGCGCAGACCCTCGAGGCCGGAGGCGACCTGTCCGATCCCGATGCGACGTCGACGGACGCGACGGCCACGACACTGGAGAAGCCTTGAGCGACAACATCACTCCTGTGCCCACCGGGACGACGCCGGCGGAACGTGCCGCTACCCCGGAGGAACATGCCCGCCTCGCGACCGGCGCCCTCCTGCGCGCCGACGATCTCGTGGCCGGTTACTTCCCCGGGGTCGACATCCTGCGCGGCTGCAATTTCTACCTGCGCGACGGTGAGATCGTGGGCATCATCGGCCCGAACGGAGCCGGCAAGTCGACCCTGCTCAAGGCGTTGTTCGGTCTCATCCCCATCCGCAGCGGCACCGTCACACTCGGCGGAGACGAGATCACCTCGGCACCCGCACACATCCTGGTGCGCAAGGGCATCGGCTACGTGCCACAGACGCAGAACGTGTTCCCCTCACTGACCATCGAGGAGAACCTCGAGATGGGGATCTATCTGCGTCCGAAGGACTTCGAGAAGCAGTTCGAGCGGGTGGCGTCGTTGTTCCCGCTGCTGGCCGAGCGTCGGAAGGTCAAGGCGGGAGCGCTCTCCGGTGGCGAGCGGCAGATGGTCGCGATGGGCCGCGCGCTGATGATGGAACCGTCGGTACTGCTCCTCGACGAGCCGTCGGCGGGACTGTCGCCGATGTTCCAGGACGAGGTCTTCATCCGCTGCAAGAAGATCAACGCGGCGGGGGTGTCGATCATCATGGTCGAGCAGAACGCGCGTCGCTGCCTGCAGATCTGCGATCGCGGATACGTCCTCGACCAGGGCCGCAACGCGTACACCGACACCGGCAGCACTCTCATGCACGACCCGAAGGTCGTGGAACTGTATCTCGGTACGCTCGCGGGCAGCCGGGAGAAGCGGAAGGGGTGACCGCCCACCGGCGATCACCCCTTCGCTCACGACCTGCAGGTCACTCCCCCACCACGATGTAGTCCTCGGTGGTCAGGGTGTTGTCGGGGCCGAACACGAGCCGGCCGTACGAGCCCACGCCGGGTTCGCCCGCGTCCACGAAGGTGAGTTCGCCGGTGGCACCGTCGTAGTCGATGTCCTCACCCGCACCGAGAAGGTCGAGGCACTGCTGGTAGCTGGTGCACTTCTCCCCGTCACGGGTCACCGAGTTGATGTTCGCAGCGATGTCCACACCTGCCGTCGACCCCGCCTGTTCGGCGGCCAGCGCCGAGACGATCACGGCGTCGTAGGACTCACCGGCGTAGTTGAAGTCGATCAGACCCGGATCGACACCGAGCAGTCGCTGCTGGAACTCCTCACCGGTGTCGGTCAGCGGCGTGGTCCCGGCCATGCCGTCGAGCAGTCCTTCGGCGACGTTCTCGCCCAGCGCGTTCCCCATGTTGCCGTCGACACCGAAGACCGCCATGCCGTCGGACGGGCCGATGCCCACCTCGTGCATGCGGGTGATGATCTTCGCCGACTCCTCGAAGCCGATGAGCGCCACCGCGTCCGGTGCGAAGTTGGCCACCTGGTCGACCTCCGCGTTGAACGACTGCGCGTTGGGGTCGTAGATGATCTTCTGGATCTGATCCTCCGGGATACCGGCGTCGACGAGGTTGGTCACGGTGTTCTCCGCGAGACCGGTGCCGTACGGGTCGTTCAGCGCCAGGATCGACACACGCTGCGCCCCGTCCTCGGCGATCAGCTGCGCGAGCGCCTGCGCCTGGAGCACGTCGGTCGGGGCGGTGCGGAAGTACAACCCGCGGTCGGCGTAGCAGACGAACTGATCGGAGGTGTTCGCCGGCGAGAACTGCACCACGCCGGCACTGACGATCTTGTCGATCACCTTGAGCGAGACCGAGGACGAGGCGGCACCGACGATCACCTGGGTGCCGTTGGCGAGATGTCGGTCCACGGTGGTGTTCGCGGTGTCGGTCGTCGTGTCCCCGGAATCGCCCGGGAACAGTTCGACCGGCTGGTCGAGAACACCGCCCGCGGCGTTGATCTCGTCGACGGCGAGCCGGACGGCAGCGACCTCGGGCGGTCCGAGGAAGGCGAGGCTGCCGGTCTCGGGAAGGATGGTGCCGATCTTCAGCGGTCCCGTGGCGGGAGTCGCCCCTGCTGTGGCCTGCTGCGGTTCGCAGTCGGTCTCGACGGTCGTCGCGGCCGCCGACCCCTCGTCGCCGGCCGACGTACCGGATGCCGAATCGTCGCCGTCCGAACCACACCCGGCGAGGGCGAGCGTCGCAGCACCGAGTACCGCTACGGCGCGGACCAGAGTCCGTCTTGCCATTCAACTCTCCTTCGAACGCCTGACACCGCATCCGGCGGATTCCGGATGTGGTCGAAACATAGCGGTCGGAAGCACCCCGCGAACCGGGCCGAAATCCTTGTGATACGACCGTTATCTGCGGGGCGGAGATTTGATGTGGCGGTAACGCGTCGGGGCGCCGTGAGCACCCGAAACCGGTTCGCGCGGCTAGCCGGCGGTGTCGCTTCCGAGGGTCTCGAGGACGACCACCGCGACCTGCTTCATGGTGGTGCGGCGGTCCATCGCGGCGCGCTGGATCCAGCGGAACGCCTCCGGTTCGGTCATCGCATGCTTCTCCATGAGCAGCCCCTTGGCCCGGTCGACGAGCTTGCGGGTCTCGAATCGCTCGTTGAGCCCTTGCACCTCGCGCTCGAGTTCGCGCAGCTCGGAGAAGCGGCTGACGGCCACCTCGATAGCGGGCACGAGGTCGCTCTTGGAGAACGGCTTGACGAGATATGCCATGGCGCCTGCGTCGCGGGCGCGTTCGACGAGTTCGCGCTGACTGAAGGCTGTGAGAATAACCACAGGGGCGATGCGTCGTTGCGCGATCTCGGAGGCGGCGTCGATGCCGTCGCGGCGCGGCATCTTGACGTCCATGATCACCAGGTCGGGCCGGAGTTCCTCGGCGAGTTCGACGGCACGCTGTCCGTCGCCGGCCTCACCGACCACCTCGTAGCCCTCCTCGCGCAGCATTTCGACGAGATCGAGCCTGATCAGGGCCTCGTCTTCCGCTACGACGACCCGACGAGGAGTTGGTGTGCTGTCGTGCGGCGCGGAGGTCATGGTCGGGCCTTCCCCTCGGTACTGGCGGTCCCCGGTGCAGGGTGGAACGTAAGAAGGGTACCGGTGCGCGCCCGCTTCGCCCGATCCTCTACAGTGGTGTCCGCAACGCCCCCGTATCCCAATTGGCAGAGGAAACGGATTCAAAACCCGTCCAGTGTGAGTTCGAGTCTCACCGGGGGCACCACTTTTCGGCCCGCGCCACACGGTCGGAGCACGCGTTCCGCATCCCGCCGATTCCCGCTCCGCTGTCGTAATGTTCCGGCGTGAGCATCTGGGTTCCTGTCGTCGTTGCACTCGTCACCGGTGTGGTGTCGTGGGCAGTCGTTCGCCTGTCGCGCGAGCTGTCCCGCCGAAACCTCCGGACCCGGATCGCAGCCGATCTGGCCATCTACAACGGACTCGGCGACGAGTTCCGGAAGCGTCCCCTGCGGGAGAGCGTCGATGCCCGGCTGTGGCAGCTCGCGGCCCAGTCGATGCCGTTACCTCCGGGACCACGCCCGAAGCCCCGGATCCGCCGGATCCTGGCCCTGATCGCAGTGGTGCTCGTCGCCGTCGGAGCGCTCGTCTTCCTCGAACTCGTCCTGGACATCCGGGAGGGCGACTCGGCGCGGGTGGCTCTCGCGCTGGTGGCAGGTGCGCTGGTCGGATTCTCGATTCCCGGCCTGGCCGCCGATCCGGCGGAGTTGCAGGAGCGGCAGCTCATCCGGGCATTGCGGGAGCGGCGGGCCATGGAACAGCTGCAGAACGGGCAGAGCTCCTCCGCAGGTACTCCCCCGGACCTTGCGGAGACCGCGTAGCTACGATTCTCCGGGTGACCGGTTACGACGAGTTCGACATGTTCGGGGGCCTCGATCCCGCGTCCCTGCCGCTGCGCCAGCAGCAGATCCTGGCCGCGATCCGCGATTGGATCGTTGCGCAGGGATCGTCCCCGAGCACTCGGCAGATCGCCGAGTCGGTGGGTCTGCGGTCGACGTCGACGGTCTCGAAGCATCTGAAGAGCCTCGAGGACAAGGGTTTCCTCCGCCGCGGCGCCGCTGTGGCGCGCCAGCTCGATGTGCGCCCCTTCCTCGGCTCGTCCGGCGGTGAACGGGCGTCCGACGACACCGTGACGGTGCCGATCGTGGGCGACATCGCCGCGGGCGCACCGATTCTCGCCGAGGAGCACACCGACGACCTGCTCACCCTCCCCCGCGATCTGGTCGGCTCCGGCACCGTTTTCGCGCTGCGCGTGCGCGGCGACTCGATGGTCGACGCGGCGATCTGCGACGGCGACACCGTGGTGGTGCGGCGGCAGCACGAGGCCCACTCCGGTCAGATCGTCGCGGCGATGATCGACGGCGAGGCGACGGTCAAGGTGTACCGGCGCCGAGGCGGCCACGTCTACCTCGAACCCCGGAATTCCGCCTATCCCGTCCTCGACGGCGACGAGGCGGTGGTGCTGGGCACCGTCGTGTCCGTCATGCGCCGCATCTGATCCCTGCCGAGATCAGCGGCAGATCGGATCGGTGACGACCGGCGGTAGTCCGTCGAGGAGATCCTGCGCGGGCGGCCCGAGGAGCGGATCGCCGGCGAGCCGGCCCAGCGGCGGGCAGTCCTGCAGGAGCGGGCCGGTCTCCGGTCCGGGTCGAAGAGGACCGGTCTCCGGTCCGGGTCGAAAAGGACCGGTCTCCGGTCCGGGCGGCATCCCTTCGGTGAACGCGCCGAGGACGTGTTCGGAGAGCTGCCCTGCCGATCCGTAGGTCGACGCCGCGACGGAGAAATCGGGACCGAACGAGGCGGAGGCGTGGAACGAGCGGTCGTCGCTCCATCCCCACTTCGTCCCGATGACACCGGCGATCAGCGCCGTCCCGTAGTTCTGCGGATATCCGTCGGCTGCGGTGTCGTAGGCCCTGGCCATCGCAGCGAGCACCGGCGAACCGGGATCGGTGCGCTTCTTCGTCTCGAGATAGGTGACCATGTCGTGCGTCGACGTGGTGCCGACACCCCAGTAGCCGGGCACGTAGGTGTCGGTGAGCCCGAACTCCGCCGCGGTCGACGAGATCGCCTGCGGGTATTTCGCGTGCAGGCGGTCGGCGATCGCGTCGTTCGACGACCGGATCATCTCGGTCGCGTCGGCGTGGTCCGCGGGGTCGCCGTAGGTGAGGACGTACTCGGCCAGATACATCTTGACGATCGACACACCGGCACGGGACTCGTGTTCGTTCGCGGTGCCGGCGCGCACACCGGTCGGGGTGTGCGCGAACGAGATCTGGGTACTGCTCGGAGCAGCGATCGCGCCGGTGTCGTCCACGATCGGCGCGGGTGCTGCGGAGGCGATGTGACCGCCGAGGGCGGTGAAGGTGGCTACGGCGAGGGCTGTCGCAATCGGGCGCATGCGGACGGTTACCCCGAACCGGACGCGCGTAACGGCCGCGACCTGCACCCGACCGTTCCTGTCGGTGCTCGCCACTACAGTTCGGCCGTCCGGGGATCGCTCCGGACCCAGCGACACGAAACGGATCCACCATGTCGATGCCCGCCACTCCGCCCACTCGTCGACCGTGCCGATCTTCCGTCCCGGTGCGTCCCGCTCGCGGACCGAGCGGCCGGGCCGTCGCGTGCCGGACGACGATCCCGTTCGGGCGCGACAACGACGGCACGCCCGTCTCGTGGGATCTGTCCGCCGGCCGACACCTGTTGATCCGACGCGACGAGCGCCGCTCGTCGCCCAGCGTGTCGCTCGACCTGATCGCGATGACGACCCTGACCGGCGGCACCCACGACCTGGTGGTCGTCGATCCGCATCGTCGGCATCGCTGGCTCGGCGGATCCGCCTCGCTCCCCACGGGGCCGTGCTGTTGGGCCACCACCGCCGAACAGATCACCGGCGTGGTCGCCGAACTCGACTCCCCGGTCGTCGGACCCCCGCGCGTGCTGCTCGTCGCCGATCTCGCCGCGACCGTCGCAGCGCTCGACGACGAGGGGCGCACCCGGCTCGCCCGGGTCGCCGCGGACGCACGCGAGCACCAGTTGCTGCTAGTCGCCACCACCGCCGACACGAATCCCCGCTGGTATCCCGAGGGGCTGATCGACGCGTTCGACGACATCGTCGCGCGACGGCACGAGGAGAGACCGTCCTTCGGCCTCCGATGATCGCTCGATCGGCCGAGGGAGTACTCGATCGACACCCGGCAGTACTCGATCGACACCCGGCAGTGCTCGATCGACGCCGAAAAAACTGATCGAACCGCCGCGATTGGCGCATTCGTCCTGGGGTGGTTCTTCGTCGTCCAACGCGCCGCCGGTTTCATCACCGATCCCGAGGGGACCCTCCGGACTCGGACGCACGCGATCAACCCTGATCACGCGGTGTTTCGACGAGACCTTCCCGGATCCGTTCCGTCCACGCGTCGACGTCGACCCAGTCCCGGGCATCGCCGTAGTGTCCGCCCATCAGCCGGAAGACGATCCGCCCGATTCCGGCCCAGTCGCCCGAAGCGATGACACCGGCGAAGAAACGGTGATCACGCACGTCGGCGACCGAACGGAGGTTCTGCACCGCCCGAGGTTCCGGGGTGACCCGCCGCAGATATGCGGCCACCCGGGGCGAGAGGATCGTGCTGGTCGCTCCGACCGACGAGACGGAGAACGCCCACACCGGTCGTCCTACCGGCTCGGCGCATAGCCGATGGATCGCATCGGAAGCCTCGGGGAGCCACTGGCCGTTGTGGATCGCGCTTCCGACGACCAGCGCCTCGTACGTTCGCACCGACGCGATATCGCCGAGCGCGCGGAGTTCCACGGCACCGCGGCTTTCCAGTCCCGCAGCGATGCGTTCGGCGATTCCCCGCGTCGACCCTCGGGCGGTCGCGTAGCCGATCAGGACGGACATGGCGGAGCCTTTCGGCAGTGGGTGACGGCGCCGGGTGCAGTCTCCAGTGTGAGGAGCGGCGTGCGCGGCACACGAGAGTCTTCGGTCACTTCCTGCGGGCAGGTCGGGACCGTCGACTCTTGTGCGACCGACCGGTCCGAGCGTGTACTGGCAGGGTCCCGGAACGGCAGGATCCCGGAAACAGCAGTGTCCCGAAACGGCCGTGCCCGCAGCTCGGACAGGCAGCGAGGTGATCGTGATGACAGCACACCACCCCATCGTCGCCGGAGTGGACGGATCGAGAGCGTCCCTGCAGGCCGTGGGCTGGGCAGCTCGCGAAGCGGAACGTCGCCGGCTCCCGTTGTCGTTGGTCACCATAGTGTCGGTCCGCAACACCTTCGGTGTCCCGATCGGCATGCCCGCAGGATTCTTCGAGCAGGAGGAGTCCGAGGGACGCGACATGCTCCTCGACGCCGCCGAATACGCGCGCCGCGCGGCGCCCGAGGGTGAGCTGGACATCGAGACCCACCTGTGCACCGGTTCCCCGTCGCTCGAACTGGTGGACCGGTCGAAGTCGGCGTCGATGGTGGTGGTCGGAGCCGGAGACAACCGGTTCGGCTGGGAGCGATTCGGTTCGGTCAGCCGAGCGGTGGTGACGCACACGCACGCCCCTGCCGTGGTGGTCCGCAAACTGCCGCACGTCGACGTCAACGACATCTCCGGTCCTGTGGTCGTCGGCGTCGACGGTTCGGAGCACAGTGTGCGCGCGGTGTCCGCGGCGTTCGAGGAGGCTTCGCTGCGCGGCACCGACGTGGTGGCCGTCCACGCGTGGTCGGACCTCGATGTGCGCGGCCCGTTCCGATTCCGGATCGACTGGGACAGCGTGGAGAACAAGGAGCGGGCGTTGTTGTCGGAGAGTCTCGCCGGGCACGGCGAGGCGTTCCCGGATGTGCGGGTGTACCCGGTGGTGGTGCTGGACCAGCCCTCCCACTATCTTGCGTCGCACGCTGCCGATGCGCAGTTGCTCGTTCTCGGCCGTCGCGGTCGAGGCGGGTTTCCGAGCCTGATGCTGGGATCCACCACATGGGCGCTGCTGCACACGGTGACCTGCCCCGTGATGGTCGTCCCGTAGTGCGCGACCTACAGTCGGCGGTGATCCCCGCCGGTCACGTCCCGTCGCTCCGGGCGCGGTCGAGCAGGATGCGTTGTTCCGCTCGCGCCACCGTCCGTCTCGTCTGCGCCGCGGCGTCGGGCGCGACCGACACGGAGGTGATACCGCGCCGGACGAGATGTTCCGCGAGTTCGGTGCTCGTCGACACGGCCTGACCGCACAGCGACGTCGTCAGTCCCGCGGCCGAGGCCCGCTCGATGATGTGATCGATCGCGTCGAGCACCGCGGGGTCGAGGGTGTCGAACAGGTCCTTGCACACCTCCGAGTCCCGGTCCACCCCGAGCATCAACTGCGTGAGGTCATTGGTTCCGATGGACACACCGTGGATGCCGAGCTTCGCGTATTCCGGCAACCAGTAGACGACCGACGGGACTTCGGCCATGATCCAGCGCTGCAAGCGCTGGTCGGAGCCGAGCGGATGCCGGTCGAGTTGGGCGAGGCAGTCCCGCAGTTCCCAGCGGGTGCGCACGAACGGGATCATCAGGTGCACGTTCGGGTGCGCGCTCCGAACCCGGTGCAGCACATCGAGATCCAGGGAGAACAGTTCCGGATCCCGAATGTACCGGAAGCATCCGCGGTAGCCGATCATCGGGTTCTCTTCGTGGGGTTCGACCTCACCGCCCTCGAGGTCGGCGAACTCGTTGCTGCGCAGGTCGATCGCGCGGTACACGACCGGACGCGGTGCGAACGCCGCCGCGATCCGCGCGAGGCCACCCGCCATCTTCTCCACATATTCGTTGCGACGGCCCTGCGCGATCATGTGCGAGGGATGTTCCCCCGCGAGCGCTTCGGTGATCATGAACTCGGCGCGCAGCAGACCGACGCCGTCGACATCGGTCGCGGCGACCGCCTCCGCGGCGTCGGGGGTGGCGAGATTGACGTAGACCGCTGTGGCCGTGACAGTCTCGGCGGAGAGAGTCGATGTCGCCGGCGCGGAGGTCGTCGCCGCGGGCCGCTCGGCGGTGTGGACCGCCCCGTCGAACACCACACCGACGTTGCCGTCCACGGTGATCAGCTGCCCGTCGTGCAGATCGGTGGTGGCGGTACGTGCACCGACCACGACGGGCTTGCCGAGTTCCCGTCCGACGATGGCCGCGTGGCAGGTGATGCCACCGCCGTCGGTGACGATGCCGCCGGCGCGGCGCAGGATCGGCAGCCAGTCCGGCCGGGTCATCGGTGCCACGATGATCTCGCCGTCGCTCAGGCGCTTCCCGTCGACGAGTTCGTGCAGCACCCGCACGCGGCCGGTCACCGTCCCGGGGCCCGCGCCGAGACCGGTCAGCAACGGTCGTGCCTCGCCGTTGCCGGACGGGGCGGGAGCCGCCGGTTGGTCGAGTGTGGTGATGGGGCGGGTCTGCACGATCCACAACTCGTCGTCGGCGAACGCGAACTCGAGGTCCTGGGGATGCCCGTAGTGTTCTTCGACTCCGGCGGCCAGCCGTGCGACGCGCAGGAGTTGCTCGTCGTCGAGGACCCGGGTGCGGCGCTCGGGGTCGAGGGCGACACGGCTGTCCCCGCTGTCGGTGGAGGTGATGCGGAATTCCTGATGACCGAGGTGCACGTCGAGCACCTCGAAGCCGTCCTTCGCCACGACGTACGTGTCGGGTTCGACCTGCCCGCCGACGACGACCTCACCGAGACCGAGCGCTGCTTCGACGACGATCCGATCGAGTTCGCCCGTGCGCGGGTCGGCCGTGAACGCCACGCCCGACGACTCGGACTTCACCATCACCTGGACCACCACCGCGATGGACGGTTCGTCGGTCACCCCGCGCAGCCCTCGGTAGGTGCGGGCGCGTTCGGACCACAACGAGGCCCAGCACGCCTGCACCGCGCGGATCACCGCGTCGGCGCCGATGATGTTCGTGTACGACTCGTGGATACCCGCGAACGAGGTATCCGCGGCGTCCTCCGCGGGAGCGGACGACCGCACCGCGACCGGCACATCGGGACCGAGGCTCTCGTAGGCGGAGACGATCGCCGCGCGCATCCCGGCCGGCACGGTCGAATCCGTCACCAGGGCGGCGAGCTCGGCGGAGGTGCGTATCAGGGTGGCGTCGTCGATGTCGGCGGCAGGTGCCGCCTCGGCTGCCAGCCGGGATCGGACACCGGCTGCGTCCATCGCGTCGAGATACGCATCGGTGGTGACGGCGAACGCCGGCGGTACCGGAAAGCCTGCGCAGGTGAGTTCACCCAGATTGGCGGACTTGCCACCGACCGTCGGCGCGTCGGCGGCGCCGACCTCCGCGATCGGTCGTACCCACAGTTCGTGTTCGGTCATCGACGACTCCCCACACTCCCCGCCCCGCGTCGACCTTTCGGGCAGGGGGGCGGATACTCGATCTTCCCATCGTCACCCCCGGCCCGATCGATACCCTAGGGGCAAAAGTCATCATTCCGGGACGGGGACGACCGTGGCCGATCCTCCGCGCACACCCGATCCGCGGGAGCGGAGACGGTTGATCGTGTCTGCGGTCGCGCGACCCGCACTCACCGCGCTCGTCCTGGTCAGCGTGTATTTCGTCGTTCCCCTGGATCAGGTCACCGGCGTGTCCGACGTGTTGTTCCTCGTCGGGGGTGGCGTAGTGGTCCTGCTCGTCGGAGGGTGGCAGGTCCACAGAATTCTCGCCGCGGAGTATCCGGCGGTGCAGGCGATCGAGGCGCTCATCAGCGTCGTGTCCCTGCATCTCGTGCTGTTCGCGACCGTCTATCTGCGGATGTCCGTCGTCGCCCCGGACGACTTCTCCGAATCGCTGTCCCGGATCGATGCGATCTATTTCTGTCTGACGGTTTTCGCCACGGTGGGCTTCGGGGACATTTCCGCCGAGTCCGAGCCTGCGCGCGCCGTGGTGTCGGTGCAGATGGTTGCGAACCTGATCTTCTTCGCGGTCGGGGTCCGGTTGCTCGCGGCCGCGGTGCAGTGGCGTCGGCGCAGCCGCGGTGACGACGAGGCGTGAAAGATCCGGGTTCGGTCCACCGGATTCCACGACTTCGCATTCCCACTGCAGGCTGCGGGGTGATCCTTGTAGGGATGCGACTGTAGGGATGCGACTGTAGGGATGCGACTCCACTGACGCCTGTCGGAGGCCGACATGTTGGATTGGGGAACCGTCGTCGTCGACAGCATCGTGTGGACGGCGAAAGCGTTTGCGATCACTGCCCTGGTCTTCGTCGCCGTGATCGCCGCGCTCGTGCGGTTCACGCGTTGGGGTCGCCAGTGGTGGCGCATCGCCGCGTCCTTCTTCGACCCGCGCAACGGCGCCGGCGGCCTCGCCCTCGCCGCGATCGTGTTGCTGCTGACGGTGTTCGCCGTGCGGATGAGCGTGCTGTTCTCCTACTGGTACAACGACTTCTATACGGCGATCCAGAATCTGGACGAGTCGGCCTTCTGGCGGTTCATGCGGGTCTTCGCGATCCTGGCGACGGTCCATGTGGTGCGTGCGCTCGTCGACTACCTGCTCGCGCAGACCCTCGACATCCGGTGGCGGACACATCTGAACGAACGCCTCGTGGACGACTGGCTCGAGTCGGGGTCCTTCTACAAGGATCGGTTCGTCTCGTCGCCGGTCGACAATCCGGATCAGCGCATCCAGGTGGACATCACGAGTTTCGTCACTACCACACGGGTGCTGTCGATGGGGGCGGTGACGGCGGTGCTGTCGATCGTCAGTTTCACGGGAATCCTGTGGGATCTGTCGGGACCGATCACGATCTTCGGCACCGAGATCCCCCGCGCGATGGTCTTTCTCGTGATCGTCTACGTGCTCGTCACCACGGCGGTCGCCTTCTGGATCGGCCGTCCCCTGATCATGCTCAACTTCCTGAACGAGAAGCTCGGCGCGACCTACCGGTACGCGCTCGTGCGGGTGCGCGAGTACGGCGAATCGATCGCGTTCTACCGGGGTGAGGGCGTCGAGCGGGGTGGGCTGCTCGCGCGGTTCGCCGCGGTGATCCGCAACTGGTGGCACATCGTGTTCCGGACGCTGAAGTTCAACGGTTTCAACCTGGCGGTCAACCAGACCGCGGTGATCTTCCCGTTCCTCGTGCAGGGGCCCCGTCTGTTCGCCGGCCAGGTGACCCTCGGCGACGTGATGCAGACGAGCAACGCGTTCGGGCAGGTGCACGACTCGCTGTCGTTCTTCCGCGAGTCGTACGACGAGTTCGCGGCGTTCCGCGCGACCACGATCCGCTTGAACGGATTGCTCGACACCACGCATCAGGCCGCCGAACTGCCCTCGGTCTCGGTCCGGGTGCAGGAGGATCGGCTGGAACTGGCGGATCTGTCGGTGGAGACCCCAGCGGGTGACCCGCTCGTCACCGACCTGTCGCTGGGTGTCGATGCGGGCGAGGCGCTTCTGGTGCGCGGAGTGTCGGGCAGCGGGAAGACCACCCTGCTCCGCACGATCGCGGGACTGTGGCCGTATGCGCGCGGTGAGGTCGACCGGCCGGCCGGTGACGGATTGTTCCTGTCCCAGCACCCTTACCTCCCGCTGGGCACCCTGCGCGATGCCGTCACCTATCCCCGCGCGGCGGACCACGACGACGCGGCGATCCGCACGGCGCTCGAGACGGTTGCGCTCGGGCATCTCGCCGAACGGCTCGACGTGGAGACCGACTGGGCGCGCACCCTCTCCCCGGGCGAACAGCAACGGCTCGGGTTCGCGCGCATCCTGTTGTCGTCCCCGGCGATCGTGTTCCTGGACGAGGCCACCGCCGCGGTCGACGAAGGTCTCGAACACGCGCTGTACCGGACGATGCGGGAAGCGCTGCCGGACGCCGTGATCGTGAGCGTCGGGCATCGGAGCACTCTCGACGCCTTTCACGACCGCGTCCTGGAACTCCGCGGCGAAGGACGCTGGGTGGTCTCCGACCTGCAGAAGTCGCGATGATCCCCGCCCACCACCCGCCGGTACCGCGGTGTCGGGTCCGGCCGGACCCGACGACTCTTCCGGGAGGTGCTTGAATGTTCGACACTCTTGTGCCCGATTCCCAGCGACGCAGCCTGACGGAACTCGACGAGCGTCTGGATCTGTCGGTCGGTGACCGGCAGGCGAAGCGGTCGGCGTTCTGGACGATGCTCACGCTCTCGGCGGTCATCGCCGTGGCGGGGGTGGTCAGTGATTCGACGGCCACCGTGATCGGGGCGATGATCGTCGCGCCGTTGTCCACTCCGATCCTGGGCGTCGGTCTGGGAATCGCGGTCGGACGCGGTGTGTTGATCGCGCGCAGCGTCGCCCGGATCCTCGGCGGCATCGTCCTGGTGGTCGTCCTCGGGGTCGTCTTCGCCCAGGTGCTCGCGAATCCGGGCAATGTCCTGTCGAACTCGCAGGTCCTCGGTCGCACGTCGCCGACGTTGATGGATCTGACGGCGGCCATCGCGACCGGACTGGTCGGGGCGATCGCGGTGACACGCCGCGATGTCGGAGACGTCCTGCCCGGGGTCGCCATCGCGATCTCGCTGGTGCCTCCGCTCGCGGTGGTCGGTGTCTGCCTCGGCTCCGGCGCACCGACCCTCGCGCTCGGCGCCTTCGTGCTGTTCGCATCCAACGTGGTCGCGCTGATCATCACGGCCACAGTGGTTCTCGTCGCCGCAGGTTACTCCCGGGAGGCGGCGGAGACGGTCCGAACCCGGTGGCGACGGGCCTATGCCGTGCTGGCGGTGGCGCTGGTCGTCGTCGCGGTGCCGATGGTCGTCAACTCGATGGCGTCGTTGTGGGCACGGCAGATCTCCGCGCAGGCCACGCAGTGGCTCGACGGGACACCCGGCGCGGAGGTCACCGGGGTGGACTGGCACGGCACCACGGTGGTCGTGTCCGTGCTCGGTCCGGCCGAGCTACCACCCCTGGACGAGCTCGACGCCGCGGTCGATGCGGTCCTGCCCTGGGATCCCACCCTGCAGGTCGTCCATACCGTGGGCGCGAACATCGAACGGGTCGACTCGGAGTGAGGGAAGGTCAGGGGGTGGCGATCGCGAAGTCCGGATCGGGTTCGTCCAGCACACTCACCAGTGTGGCGAGCACGCCGGCCGTCCCGTCGACATCGAGCCCCCTCGGAGTTCGCAAATCGGACAACAATTCTCGTTTCGGCCGGAAATCGGACGTCCGGACTTGGCGATACGGCCCGGCATCGCGTATTAGTTGTGTCGCGTCATAAACCTGTGACGGGGGTCATGGTTTGACGCACATGTCGGCGGGGCAGCAGGGGGCCTCGCCACGAACTGCCCGGCGATCCGGGCGGAGGAAATGTGCCGATGCGTCCACCCATGTCGCCCACCGATTCGATGTTTCTCCTCGGGGAGTCCCGTGATCATCCGATGCATGTGGGCGGACTGATCCTTCTCCGGCCTCGCGAAGGCACGACCGCCGCGGATCTGGGAGCACTGTTCACTGCCGCCGCGGCGGACGGCGAGGTCGCCCCGCTGTGGCGCAAGCGTGCGGCCCGTTCCCTGGGCAGCTTCGGTCAGTGGGCCTGGGAGGAGGATGCGAACTTCGACCTGAGCTACCACGTGCGACGCAACGCATTGCCGCAGCCCGGCGGGCTCGACGAACTGTGGGATCTCGTCTCCCGGCTGCACAGCACGCTGCTCGACCGGAGCCGGCCGTTGTGGCAGATACACGTCATCGAGGGTCTCGCGGACGGCCGTCTCGCCGTCTACACGAAGATCCATCACGCTCTCGCCGACGGCGTGGGGGCGATGAAATTGCTGCGTCGCGCCCTGAGCCCGGACTCCGAGCGGACCGACATGCCGGCGCCGTGGGCGCCCTTCGACACGCCGAGCCGTCCTCATTCGCCCGGGACCGCGCTCGATCTTCCCGAGGCCGCGATGCAGGCGGTGCGGACCGCGACGGCCGAGGTCACCGGCTTCGTGCCCGCGCTGGCGGGCACCGTGAACAGGGCACTGCGCGGTGGAGGCGGATCGTTGTCGCTCGCCGCACCGAACACCGTGATCAACGTGCCCATCTCGGGTACGCGCCGGTTCGCCGCGCGCTCGTGGCCGCTGGCCCGCCTGCGCGCGGTGGCCAGGGCGGCCGACACCACCGTCAACGATGTCGTGCTGGCCATGTCGTCAGGAGCACTGCGCGCCTTCCTGATCGAGCAGGAGGCGTTGCCCGACAGGTCGCTCGTGGCCATGGTCCCGGTGTGCCTTCTACCCGACAAGGACTGTGCCGGAAACGAACTCGGTGTTCTGATGGCGGATCTGGGTACGGATATCGCCGATCCGGCCGACCGGCTGTCCAGGGTGTCTGCGTCGACGACGGAGGGCAAGAGCTCCATGCAGGGGATGTCCTCCCTGTCCCGGCTGGCGGCCAGCGCACTCGGCGTCGCGCCGCTGGCGGTAGGGATCCTCACCCGCAATCGTGCGCTCCCGCGACCGCCCTTCAACGTCATCGTCTCGAACGTGCCGGGATCGCCGGATCCGTTGTACTGGAACGGCGCTCGTGTGGATGCGGTGTATCCGCTGTCCGTGCCGGTCGATGGTCAGGCACTGAACATCACGTGCACGAGCACCGACGACGCCATCGCTTTCGGTCTCACTTCATGCAGTCGCAGCCTGCCGCAACTCCAGCCGCTGCTCGACCACTTCGACGCGGCCCTCGAAGCACTCGAGGACGCCTTCGACCTCGCTCCCGTCGACCGGCAGGAAGCCGTGCGCGCGGGCTGACGCCACCGGGTAGCCGTCCGTGCGGCCTGACGCATGGGATAGTCGCAGTGCACTCGTGTGCCCGAGTCGGACAACTGCCCCAGGAATCGCCGTTCTCGTGTGAGAAAGCACTCCGCCGGAGCACTATCGACCGATAGCGGTGTGCCCCCGGGATGCGTCGACGCCGACACGGCAACTCGCGTCCCACTCCTCGCGGAGAGCAGGTCCGAATGCAGAAGCTGACGCCGTTCTACGAGCAGGTGCAAACCCACTACGACCTGTCCGACGACTTCTTCGAACTGTTCCTCGACCCCACGCGCACGTACAGTTGCGCCTACTTCGAGCGCGACGACATGAGCCTCGAGGAAGCCCAGATCGCGAAAGTCGATCTTTCTCTCCGCAAGTGCGATCTCCGACCCGGGATGACACTGCTGGACATCGGCTGCGGTTGGGGCTCGACGATGATGCGGGCGGCGGAGCGATACGACGTGCACGTCATCGGTCTGACGTTGAGCCGCAACCAGTACGAACACGTGTCCGGTCTGCTCTCGGCGATGTCGTCCGGCGGCCGTACCGCGGAAGTGCGTCTACAAGGCTGGGAGGAATTCGACGAGCCGGTGGACCGCATCGTCAGCATCGGTGCGTTCGAGCATTTCCGCCGACAGCGGTACGACAGCTTCTTCGACCGCGCCTCCCGCATCCTGCCCGACGACGGCAGGATGTTGCTGCACACCATCGTCGGTCATTCCCGCGCCCAGCTCGAGGCGATGAAGGTGCCGGTCACCCGCGAGGACGCACTGTTCCTGCGTTTCATCATGAGGGAAATCTTCCCCGGAGGGCAGCTCCCCGACCGGGACCTGGTCATCACCGGCGCACAACGCAACAGTTTCTGGGTGCAGAACATCGAGTCCCTGCAACCCCATTACGCCCGCACGCTCGACCTGTGGGCGCGAGCCCTCGAGGCGCGTCGCGACGACGCGGTGCGGATGGCCTCGGAGGAGGTCTACCAGCGATACATCAGATACCTCACCGGGTGCGCAGCGAATTTCCGGCGTCGCCTCATCGACGTCCAGCAGTTCACCCTCGTGAAGCAGCCGCACCGCTGAGGCTCGGTCCCGAGCGGGACCGGAGGCAGAACGAATCCGGTGAGCCTGCACGCCGATCCGCTGCCCGGGTGGACAACGGATCGGCGAGAGGCAGATCAGTGCGAGCCGCGGCGCTTCTGCTGCAGCTTGGTGAGCATCTCCTTGGCCTTGCGCTGATTCTCCGGCTTGGCCGCTTCGCGTCGGACGACCTGGATCGCCTTGACCACGGCGGCGCTCTTCATAGCCTTGCCGAACATTCCCATCGAGCACTCCTCCGCAGTGGCGTCACAACCTGTACCTCCACGATACGGATCCGCGGAAGGAACCACCCGTGCGCGTGATTCAGTTCGTCGCGTCGGCGATGCGACTGTTCGGCAGCTTCCAGCCCGGCCGCGGGAAGTGGCAGGTGTACCCGTTCGGGTAGTGCTGGAGATAGTCCTGGTGCTCGGGTTCGGCCTCCCAGAAGGTGCTCGCGGGAGTCACCTCGGTGACCACCGTGCCGGGCCACAGGCCCGATGCCTCGACGTCTGCGATCGTGTCCACCGCGACCTGCTTCTGCTCGTCGTCGAGGTAGAAGATCGCAGAGCGGTAGGACGCCCCGACGTCGTTGCCCTGCCGGTTCAGGGTGGTCGGGTCGTGGATCTGGAAGAAGAACTCGAGCAGTGCCCGGTAGCCGGTGCGTGCGGGGTCGTAGACGATCTCGACGGACTCCGCGTGCCCCGGATGGTTGCGATAGGTGGGGTGATCGTTCTGCCCACCGGTGTAGCCGACCCGTGTCGACACCACCCCGGGCTGCCTCCGGATCAGCTCCTCCATACCCCAGAAGCATCCGCCTGCCAGAATCGCCTTGCGTGTATCGGTCATTACGCCTCCTCGGGAGGTGGAACCGATACGAGGGCCGCGGCATTCCCACCGCGCACGTTCGTGGTCAGAGCACGAACACCGCCGCCCGCTCGGCGAGGTCGAGGACGGGTTGCGGCAGGATGCCGAGCAGCACCGTCGCCACCGCCGCGAACGCGATCGCCGCGCTCGTCGCCACGGTCGAGGTCGCGAGCCGCGGGGCGTCGTCGGTCGGGTCGGTGAAGAACATCAGCACGATCACCCGCACGTAGAAGTACGCGGCGATCGCGCTGATCAGCACGCCGACGATCACGAGCGGAGCCGCACCGCCCTCGATCGCCGCGCCGAAGACCGCGAACTTCGCGATGAACCCGCTGGTGAGCGGAATGCCCGCCAGCGACAGCAGGAACAGCGCGAACGCCCCGCCGAGCAACGGGGAGCGTCGCCCGACACCGGCCCAGCGCGACAGCTCCCATGCCTCGCCGTCCGGGTCGCGCACCAGAGTCACCACGGCGAACACACCGACCGTCCCGATCCCGTAGACGAGCAGATAGAACAGCGTCGACGAGATCCCGGACGCGGTGCCGGCCACGACGCCGGTGAGCACGAATCCGGTGTGGCTGATCGCCGAGTACGCGAGCATGCGCTTGATGTCGTTCTGCGTCACCGCGAGGACCGCGCCGACGACCATCGTCGCGATCGCGACGGCCCACAGGATCGGCCGCCACTGGTCGGCGGAACCGGGGACCGCGACGTAGAGCACGCGCAGCAGTGCACCGAAGGCGGCGATCTTCGTGGCGGCGGCCATGAACGCCGTCACGGGGGTCGGTGCGCCCTGGTAGACGTCCGGCGTCCACGAATGGAAGGGCACCGCCCCGATCTTGAAGAGCAACCCGACGGCCAGCAGACCCACCCCGACGAGCGCGGTGGTCTCGCTGCCCGCACCGGTGTCGATCGCCAGGGCGATACCGCCGAAATGGACGGTCCCGGCATAGCCGTAGAGCATCGCCACCCCGTACAGGAAGAACGCCGACGAGAACGCGCCCAGCAGGAAGTACTTCAGTGCCGCTTCCTGGGAAAGCAACCGGCGGCGCCGCGCCAGACCGCACAGCAGATACAGGGGCAGCGACAGCACTTCGAGCGCGACGAACATCGTCAGCAGGTCGTTCGAGGCCGGGAAGACGAGCATCCCGCCCACCGCGAACAGCATGAGCGGGAAGACCTCGGTGCGCGCGCCACCCGCCGCGAGCGCCTGCCGTTCGGCCGCGGTGCCCGGAATCGCCGACGCCTGGGGCGCGAAAGCGTCGAGATGCGCACCGACCGCGGCGCGGGAAACCGATTGCGTGCGAACCTGTTCGATACTCCGTTCCGCGACGAGCGCAACCGACAGCACCGCCACGATCAGGACCGATCCCTGCAGGAACAGCGCCGGTCCGTCGATCACGACCGCCCCCGACAGGGTGGTCGCACGGGTTCCCGCGAGCATCACGACGGCAACGAACGCCGCCACGAGCGCGCCCGTCGTCAGGAGCACGTGGGCGAGATAGCGTGCCGAGGCCGGCGCGAAGGACTCGACCAGCACACCGACGACGGCCGCGGCGAAGACGATGAGGATCGGTGCGATCAGTCCGTAGTCGATCGCCGGGGCGGGAATCGACGCGGCAAGAACGACGATGCCCTCGGAGGGGTTCATTCGGCTTCACCTTCCTCGGAACCGTGGGCGGGAACACCACTCTCGGCGACGGGTCGCTCGGCGGGCACCACCGGTTCCGGCCGGGAGATCTCGATCGAGACGAGCGTGTCGTCGACCGCGGGGGTGATGACGTCGAGCGCGGGTTTCGGGTAGATCCCCAGGATGAGCAGCAATGCGATCAGCGGCGCGACCACCGCGACCTCACGAGGCACGAGATCGGAGAGCCTGCGGGCGTGTTCGGCACCGTCGTTCCCGTCGTCACCGTCGTCCCCACCGGGCAGGCGCACGGGTCCGCCCATCATGCGCTGGTAGAGCCACAGCACGTAGAGCGCGGACAGCACGAGCGCGAGTGTCGCGATCACCGCGGCCACCTGGTAGCGCGGATAGGTGCCGACGAAGACGAGGAACTCGCTGACGAACGGCGCGAGCCCGGGCAGGGACAGGGTCGCCAGTCCGGCGACGAGGAAGGTCCCGGCGAGGACCGGAGCGACCTTCTGCACCCCGCCGTAGGCGGCGATGGTGCGGTCTCCGCGCCGCGAGACGAGGAAACCGGCGATGAGGAACAGTGCGGCCGTGGAGATCCCGTGGTTGACCATGTACAGCGTCGAGCCGGCCTGCCCCTGCGAGGTCAGGGCGAAGATGCCGAGGACGATGAACCCGAAGTGCGAGATCGAGGTGTAGGCGATCAGGCGCATCACGTCGGTCTGACCGATCGCGAGCACGGCGCCGTAGACGATGCCGATGACGGCGAGGGTCACCACGACCGGTGCGAAGGTCACCGAGGCGTCGGGGAAGAGCTGCAGGCAGTAGCGCAGCATGCCGAAGGTGCCGACCTTGTCGACCACGGCCATCATGAGCACCGCCGCGACCGGCGTGGTCCGCACCGCCGCGTCGGGTAGCCACCCGTGCAGCGGCCACAGCGGGGCCTTCACCGCGAAGGCGACGAGGAAACCGAAACACAGTGCACCGAGCACGGCGGGGGTCGCGTCGAGGTCCCCCGAGACGGCGGCGGCGGTGACGGTCCGGACGTCGAAGGTGCCCACACCCGCGGTCTCCCCCAGCCCGGATCGGGCAGTGACCACGTACAGCCCGATCAACGCGGCGAGCATCACCAGTCCGCCGAGCAGGTTGTACAGCAGGAACTTCACGGCGGCGCGTGCCCGGTCGGCGCGCGGTGTCCTCGGCGAACCGAACCCGCCGATGAGGAAGTACATCGGGACGAGCATCGCCTCGAAGAAGACGTAGAACAGCAGGATGTCGAGGGCGGTGAACGACACGAGCACCATCGACTCGACGAGCAGGATCAGCGCCACGTAGGTGTGCGCGGAACGCGGGCGGGCCGCGCCGGCCTCCTCGTCGGCGGCGCGGTGATCGTGCCACCCGGCGGCCAGGAGCAACGGCACGAGCGCGGCGGTCAACAGGACCAGCACCAGGGCGATGCCGTCGACGCCGAGCCGGTAGCCTGCGCCGAACGAGGGGATCCAGTCGTGCGATTCGACGAACTGGAAACGCTCTCCCCCGCGGTCGAATCCGACGGCGACGATCACCGCGACCACGAGAACGGCGATCGACACCGCGAGGGCGATCGACCGGACGGCGGAACCGAAGCGTGCGGGCAGAGCCATGATCGCGGCGGCGCCGAGCAGCGGGAGCACCCACAGGATCGTCAACCAGGGAACGGTGGTCATCAGTACACCCCCATCACAGCGTCACCAGGACGAGCGCACCGACCACGACGGTCGCGCCGGCGAACATGTACAACGCGTACGAACGGACGAAGCCGGTCTGCAGCAGGCGCAGTCCGCGCGAGAGCGCACCGATCCCGGTGGCGGCACCGGTGACGGAGCCGTCGATGCCGGTGGATTCCACGGCGCCGAGGGCGCGCACCAGACCCTGACCGGGACGCATGAACACCGCTTCGTTCACGGCGTCGCCGTAGAGGTCGCGACGTGCGGCGACGGTGAGCACCGACACCGCCTCGGGGGCCGTCTCCGGGACCGGTGCGCGCACGTACTGCCGGTACGCGACGGCGACACCGGCGAGCACGACCGCCAGCGTGAGGGTGGTGACGAGCCAGACGGGCAGACCACCTTCGTGATGGTCGTAGCCGACGACGGGTTCGAGCCAGTGCTGCAACGCGCCACCGAGCACCAGCAACCCGCCGGCACCGACCGAGCCCACGGCGAGAGCGATCATCGGCCAGGTCATCGAGGCCGGCGACTCGTGTGGGGTGGCGTCGGGCGCCCATCGCCGGTCGCCGAAGAAGGTCAGGATCATCACGCGGGTCATGTAGAAGGCGGTCAGCCCCGCACCGAGCAGCGCGACGAGACCGAGCACGATGCCTTCGACACCGCCGGCGGCGAAGGCCACTTCGATGATCTTGTCCTTGGAGAAGAACCCGGCGAACGGCGGGATGCCGATGATCGCGAGGTAGCCCAGCCCGAAGGTGGCGAAGGTGATCGGCATGACCGCGCGCAGTCCGCCGTAGCGGCGCATGTCGGTCTCGTCGTTCATCGCGTGCATCACCGAGCCGGCGCCGAGGAACAGTCCGGCCTTGAAGAAGCCGTGGGTGAGCAGGTGCAGGATCGCGAAGGCGTACCCGGCGGGGCCGAGTCCGGCGGCGAGCACCATGTAGCCGATCTGGCTCATGGTCGACGCGGCGAGCGCCTTCTTGATGTCGTCCTTGGCGCAGCCGATGATCGCGCCGAAGAGCAGTGTCGCGGCGCCGACGATCACCACCGCGAGTCGTGCGGCCGGTGCGGCGTCGAAGATCGCGTTCGCGCGGACGACGAGGTAGACACCGGCGGTGACCATCGTGGCGGCGTGGATGAGCGCGGAGACCGGGGTGGGGCCCTCCATGGCGTCGCCGAGCCACGACTGCAGTGGCAGCTGGGCGGATTTCGCGCACGCGGCCAGGAGCAGGCACAGGCCGATCGCGGTCACGGTGCCCTCACTCGCCGCGGGTACCGCGGTGAAGACCGTGTCGTAGTCGAGGCTGCCGAAGGTCGCGAACATGATCATGAGGGCGACGAGCAGCCCCATGTCGCCGACGCGGTTGACGACGAACGCCTTCTTCGCGGCGGTCGCGGCGGTGGGCTTGTACTGCCAGAATCCGATGAGCAGGTACGAAGCGAGACCGACGCCCTCCCATCCGAGGTACAGGACGAGGAAGTTGTCGGCGAGGACGAGCACCAGCATCGCCGCGAGGAACAGGTTCAGATAGGCGAAGAACTTCCGGCGCTCCGGATCGTGTGCCATGTAGCCGACCGAATAGAGGTGGATCAGCGAGCCCACGCCGGTGATGAGCAGTACGAAGCAGATCGACAGCGCGTCGAGCCGCAGTCCGAGATCGACCTGCAGTTCTCCGACCGGCACCCAGGTGAACACGGTCTGCTGCGCGAGTCTCTCGCTCGCGTCGAGTCCGCGCAGTCCGGCGAACATGACGACGCCGACGACGAACGAGGCGATCGCCGTGGCGCATCCGAGCAGATGTCCCCAGCGGTCGCTGCGACGCCCGAAGAGCAGCAGAACGAACGCGCCGGCCAGGGGCAGTGCCGGTATCGTCCACAGCGCCGAGTTCAGGAACGAAGTCATGCCGCGTGTCCTCTCGGTTCGTCGTGGGCTCTCACACTCACCGTCCTCGTAGGGGTCGTCAGTACTTGAGCAGGTCGGCGTTGTCGACGGAGGCGGATCGCCTCGTCCGGAAGATGGTCACGATGATCGCGAGGCCGACGACGACCTCGGCGGCCGCGACGACCATCGTGAAGAAGGCGAAGACCTGTCCGTGGAGGTTGCCGTGCATCCGCGCGAAGGTGACGAAGGCCAGGTTGGCGGCGTTGAGCATCAACTCGACGCACATGAACACGACGATGGCGTTGCGGCGCAGGAGGACTCCCACAGCGCCGATGGTGAACAGCAGTGCCGACAGGTAGAGATAGTTCTCGGGGTTCATCGCCGGTCCTTCCTCGCGTCGTCGTCGGGTTCGCGCAGGCCGAGTTCGGTGTGGTCCCAGTCGCGTCCGATGCGGCCGAGCAGCTCACCGACCGACAGTTCGGAGAACGATCCGTCCGGGAGCAGGGCCGGGACGTCGGCGGCGTTGTGGCGGGCATAGACGCCCGCGGCCGGCAGCGGTGTGACCCGCTCTCCTTCGCGGAATCTGCGTGCGGCGAGTTCGCGTTGGGTCTGCCTCGGCTGCAGTCGTTCCCGGTGGGCGAGCACCATCGCACCGACGGTGGCGGTGATGAGCAGCGCTCCGGTGAGTTCGAACGCCCAGACGTAGTCGATGAACAGCAGCACCGCCAGGCCCTCGACGTTGCCGCCGGCGTTGGCGGCGTCGAGTCCCGCGAAGCCGGAGACCGCGGTGTTCCCGATGCCACCGATGAGCATCACCGCGAAGCCGATCGCCACGACGATCGCGAGAACGCGCTGTCCCTTGATGGTTTCGACGAGGGAGTCGGCGGAATCGATACCGACGAGCATGAGCACGAACAGGAACAGCATCATCACGGCGCCGGTGTAGACGACGACCTGCACCACACCGAGGAACAATGCGTCCTGCGCGATGTAGAAGACGGCGAGCACGATCATCGTCATCGCGAGGAACAGCGCCGAGTACACGGCCTTCGGGGCGATGACGACACCGAGCGCCCCGAGTACCGCGACGGCACCGAGGATCCAGAACTGCACGGCCTCCCCGGTGGAGGTCGTGGTGAGTTCGGCGGCGAGCAGCGCGGTGGTCACCGGTGTTCCTCCCCGTCGGCGGCGGACGCGTATTCCGGGACGGGGATCGTGCCCCGGTAGTAGTCCTCGTCGGTGGCGCCGGGTGCCATGGGATGCGGGGGTGGCTGCATCCCGGGTTCGAGCGGCGCGAGCAGGCGGTCCTTCTCGTAGATCATGTCGGTGCGGTTGTCGGCAGCCATCTCGTACTCGTTCGTCATCGTCAGCGCGCGGGTCGGGCACGCCTCGATGCACAATCCGCAGCCGATGCACCGCAGGTAGTTGATCTGGTAGACGCGCCCGTACCGTTCGCCGGGCGAGTACCGCTCCTCGTCGGTGTTGTCGGCGCCCTCGACGTGGATGGCGTCGGCGGGGCAGGCCCACGCGCACAGTTCGCAGCCGATGCACTTCTCGAGTCCGTCCGGATACCGGTTGAGCTGGTGGCGTCCGTGATAGCGGGGGGCGGTGGGTCTCTTCTGCTCCGGATACTGCTCAGTGTTGGGCTTCTTGAACATCGTCGTGAGCGTCACACCGAAACCGGCGAGCGGGCCGCGGAATTCGACCATCACGATCCTCCTGGGAGACGACCCGCCGGGGCGGGCGGACTCGATCGGGTGCTCGACCGAGCAGGTAGTGGCGGCACGGGGAAGCCCCCGGCCATGGCGTCGAACTCCTCGTCGACGCCGGCGGGTGGTTCCGTCGCCTGTGCGATGCGCCGGGTCCGCCGCCCCTGCAGGGTGAGGTAGGCGAACAGCAGAGCGGTGGACAGCACCCCGGCGACGATGAGGCTCGCGGTGCCGGGCAGGACGTCGTCGGTGTCGAGGATGCGCAGCGCGGCCACGATCATCACCCACACCACCGAAACGGGGATGAGCAGTTTCCAGCCCAGGGCCATGAACTGGTCGTAGCGCAGTCGCGGCAGGGTGCTGCGCAGCCACACGAAGACGAACAGCACGACCCACACCTTGATCACGAACCACAGCAGCGGCCACCAGCCCGAGTTCGCGCCGCTCCACAGCGTCAGCGGCCACGGCGCGTGCCAGCCACCGAGGAACAGGGTGGTCGCGAGCGCGGAGACGGTGACCATGTTGACGTACTCCGCGAGCATGAACATCGCGAACCGCAGCGACGAGTACTCCGTGTGGAAACCGCCCACGAGTTCGCCCTCGGCCTCGGGCAGGTCGAAGGGAGCGCGGTTGGTCTCCCCCACCATCGACACCGAGTACACCAGGAAGGACGGCAGCAGCAGCACGACGAACCACAGGTCGTTCTGCGCGGCGACGATGCCCGAGGTCGACATCGTGCCCGCCTGCAGGAAGACCGCGGCGAACGCGAGTCCCATCGCGATCTCGTAGGAGATGACCTGCGCGGTCGAGCGGAGACCACCGAGCAGCGGATAGGTCGAACCCGAGGCCCAGCCGGCGAGCACGATCCCGTAGACGCCGACGGAGGTGATCGCCAGGACGTAGAGCACCGCGACGGGAAGATCGGTCAGCTGCAACGGCGTCCGGTTCCCGAGGATCGACACCTCCGGCCCGAAGGGAATGACCGCGAACGCCATGAACGCCGGGGCCGTCGCGATGATCGGGGCGAGCATGTAGATCGGCTTGTCGACCCCGGTCGGGATGATGCCTTCCTTGAGCGCGAGTTTCAGACCGTCGACGACGGTCTGGAACAGTCCCTTCGGTCCCACCCGGTCGGGTCCGACCCGCATCTGCATCCAGGCCATGATCTTGCGTTCGGCGAGGATCATCACGAGGGTCGTCAGGACGAGGAACGCGAAGATCGCCACGGCCTTGACGACGACGAGCCACCAGGGGTCGATGCCGAACATCGACAGGTCCACGGGCTGGGCGGTGACGCTCATCGCGGATCCTCCTCGGCCGATCCGGAGCCCGTCGTGGCGGTGGCCCGGATCCGCACCACGTCACCGGCGGTGACACCGAGATCGACGTGCACCATCGATCCCGGCGAGGCGGTGGGCAGCCAGACGACACGGTCGGGCAGGTCGTCGACCACCAGCGGCAGCGTGATCGAGCCGCGCTCGGTGGAGACGGTGAGCGAATGATGGTCGGCGGCGCCGATCTCCGCAGCAGTTGCGGCCGACAGACGGGCGACGGGTTCGTGCGCGGTTCCGGCGAGGTGCGGTTCGTCGTCCTGCAACCGGCCCGCGTCGAGGAGCATCCGCCAGGTGGCGAGGACCGCTTCCCCGAGAACGGGACGTCGTGGGGGTCGCGGGGACACTCCCGGCGATTCGGGAACGGTGCCCATCCATCGTCCGAGTTCCGCGAGTTCGTGACGCAGGGTCTCGACGTCGTGGGGGCCGGGATCGTCGAGGCCTCCGTCGAGGTCCATCGCGTCGGTGATCGCCGCGAGCACCCGGTGGTCGGGCAGTGCTCCGGTGTCGCGGAGGGCGATCGGGAAGGCACGTTCGCGTCCCTCCCAGTCGAGGAAGCTCCCGGCCTTCTCGACCACCGGCGCGACGGGGAAGACGACGTCGGCGCGGTCGGTCACCGCGCTGCGTCGCACTTCCAGACTCACGACGAAGCCGGCACCGTCGAGACCCGCGAGTGCGGCATCGGGGTCGGGCAGGTCGGCGGGGTCGACGCCGGCGACCACGAGCGCAGCCACATCACCTTCGGCGGCCGCGGAGAGGATGGCGTCGGTGTCGCGGCCCGCCTCCGACGGCAGGGTGTCGGCCGGTAGACCCCACGCCGACTCGATGTCGCGCCGGGCCTGCGGGTCGCCGATCGGGCGACCACCGGGCAGCAGGGTCGGGAAGGCGCCGGCTTCGAGTGCTCCGCGATCACCGGCGCGGCGCGGGATCCACGCGAGGCGGGCTCCGGTCTCGTCGGCGAGGGCCGCAGCGGCGGACAGCGTGCCGGGCGATGCTGCGGCCCGCTCCCCCACCAGCACGATCGCACCGGGAGTCCCGAGCGCCGCCGCGGCATCGGCGGATGCGCCGGTGCGGATCGCGTCGAGCGCGCGTGCCTCGTCGCCCGGGACGCACTGTTCGACCCGGCCCGACAGCTTGTGGACACCGCGCGAGGCGAACGGTGCGATCGTGAAGACCTGCAGCCTGTTCCGCCGGACCGCCTTGCGCAGCCGCAGGAAGACGATCGGCGACTCCTCCTCCGGCTCGAATCCGACGAGGAGCACCGCCGGCGCGCGGTCGAGGTCGCGGTAGGTGACGTCGAGGCGCCGTCCGGCGACCCGCGAGGTGAGGAAGTCCGTCTCCTCCCCCGACAGGGCTCGACTGCGGAAGTCGATGTCGTTGGTGCCGAGCGTCGTTCGCGCAAACTTCGCGTACGCGTAGGCGTCCTCGACGGTGAGCCGGCCACCGGTGAGGACCCCGGCCCTACCGCGCGCCGCAGCCAAGCCGCGGGCGGCGACGCCGAGCGCCTCGATCCACGATGCGGGAACGAGCGCTCCGGTGTCGTCGCGGACGAGCGGCGTCGTGAGGCGGTCGTCGGCGGTGGCATAGGTGAACGCCCACCGCCCCTTGTCGCAGTTCCATTCCTCGTTGACCTCGGGGTCGTCCCCGGCGAGGCGGCGCAGCACGACTCCGCGACGGTGGTCGGTGCGTTGGGCGCAGCCGCTCGCGCAGTGTTCGCACACACTCGGTGTGGAGACCAGATCGAACGGGCGGGCGCGGAACCGGTAGGCGGCGCCGGTGAGCGCACCGACCGGGCAGATCTGGACGGTGTTGCCGGAGAAGTACGACTCGAACGGTTCCTCGGTGTAGATGCCGACCTGCTGCAGCGCCCCGCGGTCGAGCATGTCGACGAACCGGTCGCCCGCGACCTGGTCGGCGAAGCGGGTGCAGCGCGCGCACAGCACGCAGCGTTCGCGGTCGAGGAGCACCTGCGAGGAGATCGCGATGGGTTTCGGGTAGGTGCGTTTGGTGTCCTCGAAACGGGATTCTGCGCGTCCGTTGGACATCGCCTGGTTCTGCAACGGGCACTCGCCGCCCTTGTCGCACACCGGGCAGTCGAGCGGATGGTTGATGAGCAGCAGTTCCATCACGCCGCGCTGGGCCTTGTCGGCCACGGGTGAGGTGAACTGGGTGCGCACGACCATCCCGTCGGTGACCACCGAGGTGCAGGAGGCGAGCGGTTTGCGCTGCCCCTCGACCTCGACGAGGCATTGGCGGCACGCGCCGACCGGTTCGAGCAGCGGGTGGTCGCAGAACCGCGGGATCTGGACCCCGATCAGTTCGGCGGCGCGGATCACGAGAGTGCCCTTGGGCACGGCGATCTCGGTATCGTCGATGGTGACGTTCACGAGGTCGGTGGTCTCGGATTTCTCCGCTCCGGCACCGGACACGGCGGTCATCGCTCGCCTCCTTCCGCGGGGGTGTCGGCGGCGAGCGTCGACAGGTGCGGGTCGAACGGGCAGCCGCCGTGCTCGAAGTGGGCGACGTATTCGTCGCGGAAGTACTTCAGCGACGAGGTGATCGGGCTGGTGGCGCCGTCCCCGAGGGCGCAGAATGCCCGGCCGAGGATGTTGTCGGAGATGTCGAGCAGCTTCTCCAGGTCGGCTTCGGTGCCCCGCCCGTGTTCGAGCCGCTCGAGGATCTGCACGAGCCACCAGGTGCCCTCGCGACACGGGGTGCACTTGCCGCAGGATTCGTGGGCGTAGAACTCGGTCCAGCGCAGCACCGTGCGGACGACGCAGGTGGTCTCGTCGAAGATCTGCAGGGCCCGGGTCCCGAGCATCGACCCGGCGGTGGCGACGTTCTCGTAGTCCAGGGGGACGTCGAGGTGTTCGTCGGTGAAGATCGGGGTCGACGAGCCACCGGGTGTCCAGAACTTGAGCCGGTGGCCGGCGCGCACACCTCCGGCGTAGCCGAGCAACTCCCGCAGCGTGATGCCGAGCGGGGCCTCGTACTGGCCGGGGGTGGTGACGTGCCCGGAGAGCGAGAACATCGCGAATCCCGGTGATTTCTCGGTGCCCATCGAGCGGTACCAGTCCACACCGTTGCGGATGACGAGCGGGACGTTCGCGATGGACTCGACGTTGTTGACGACGGTCGGGCACGCGTACAGGCCGGCGACGGCGGGAAAGGGTGGACGTAGGCGTGGTTGGCCGCGGCGTCCCTCGAGGGAGTCGAGCAGCGCCGTCTCCTCACCGCAGATGTACGCGCCCGCACCGGCGTGGACGACGAGTTCGAGGTCGTATCCGGAGCCGAGGATGTCGCGTCCGAGATAGCCGGCCTCGTAGGCCTCCGCGACCGCGGCGTGCAGGCGCCGCAGCACCGGGACGGCCTCCCCCCGCAGGTAGATGAACGCGTGCCGGGCGCGGATCGCGTAGGCGGCGATGATCACGCCTTCGACGAGGGCGTGCGGGGTGGCCAGCATGAACGGGATGTCCTTGCAGGTGCCCGGTTCGGATTCGTCGGCGTTGACGACGAGATAGTGCGGCTTGTCGTCGCCCTGGGGGATGAACGACCACTTGGTGCCGGTGGAGAATCCGGCGCCGCCGCGACCGCGGATCCCGGAGTCCTTCACCGCGGCGATGACCGTATCCGGGTCCATCCCGAGGGCGATGGGCAGGGCTTCGTATCCGCCGTGCCGCCGGTAGGCGTCGAGGGTCCACGCCTGGTCCTCGTCCCAGTAGCGGGTGAGTACGGGGGTCAGACCCGTCGGTGATTTCCCGACGGCGACGACGACCTCGTCCTTCTCCGGTGGTTCCGGTGCCCGCATGTCGTGCTTGCGGGCGACCTCGAGCCCGGCGAGGGAGGCCGGTCCGGCGGTACCGGCGGCCTCGAGCGCACCGGGCCGGTCGTCGGGGATCCCCGCGAGCAGGCGCGCGGTGTCGCGGAAGTTACGCAGCGGGGCGCCGCGCGTCGGTGTGGGTGTGCCGCCGGCGAGCAGGTCGTCGACGAGTTCGATCGCGGAGTCGACGGTGCGGTTGTCGAACAGTTCCCAGTCGACGGTCATCACCGGGGCGTAGTCGCACGCCGCGTTGCATTCGATGTGTTCGAGGGTGATCGCGCCGTCGGCGGTGGTTTCGTCGTGTCCGATGCCGAGCCGGGTGCACAGGGCGGAGAAGATCTCGTCGCCGCCCATCGTCGCGCACAGCGCGTTCGTGCACACCCCGACGTGGTGGCGGCCGGTCGGCGAGCGGCGGTACATGGTGTAGAAGGTCGAGACGGCGGCGACCTCGGCGCCGGTGAGTCCGAGCCGCCGGGCGCAGAACTCGATGCCGGCCGGCGTGATGTACCCGTCCTCCGCCTGCACGAGGTGCAGCAGCGGCAGCAGCGCCGATCGGGGCTGCGGGTAGCGCGCGACGATCCGGTCGGCGTCGGCGTCGAGGCGGGCACGCACGTCGTCGGGATAGCGGCGCGGTGCGTCGGGTGGGGTGAGATAGGTGTCCTCGTCGGGTCGCGGCCCGAGCGGGACGAGGACGGGTTCGCGTCCGGCCGGTTCGGTCATCGGCACGGCGGCGGTGGTCTCGCTCGTGGCCGCGGTGCCGGTGGTCTCCGCACCCGCGGCGCGCACGAATTCGGTGCTCATCGGTCCACTCCCCCCATCACCGGGTCGATGCTGGCGACGGCGGCGATCACGTCGGAGACCATGCCGCCTTCGCACATCGCCGCGACGGCCTGCAGATTCGTGAACGACGGGTCGCGGTAGTGCACGCGGTAGGGGCGTGTGCCGCCGTCGCTGACCATGTGGACGCCGAGTTCGCCGCGTGGCGATTCGACGCCGATGTAGACCTGTCCCGCCGGGACGCGGATGCCCTCGGTGACGAGCTTGAAGTGGTGGATCAGGCCCTCCATCGACTCGCCCATGATGTGACGGATGTGGTCGGGCGAGTTGCCGAGTCCGTCCGGTCCGAGCTGCAGTTTCGACGGCCAGGCGATCTTGCCGTCCTGCACCATCACCGGTCCGGGACGGAGCCGGTCGAGGCACTGTTCGACGATCTTCAACGATTCGCGCATCTCCCCGATCCGGACGAGATAGCGGGCGTAGCAGTCGGATCCCTCGGCGGTGACGACGTCGAACTCGTAGGTCTCGTAGCCACAGTAGGGTTCGGCGCGACGCAGGTCGTAGGGCAGGCCGGTGGATCGCAGGATCGGTCCGGTGACGCCGAGGGCCATGCAACCGGTGAGATCGAGGCAGCCGATGTCGCGGGTACGCGAGATGAAGATGGGGTTGTCGGTGAACAGGGCTTCGAGGTCGGCGAGGCGGCCGGGCAGCAGGGCGAGCAGGTCGCGGATCATCGGCACGGCCTCGTCGGGCAGGTCCTGGGACAGTCCGCCGGGCCGGATGTAGGAGTGGTTCATCCGCAGTCCGGTGATCGTCTCGAAGACGTCGAGGATCAGTTCGCGTTCGCGGAAGCCGAACAGCATGGGCGTGGTCGCACCGAGTTCCATGCCGCCGGTGGCCAGCGCCACCAGGTGTGAGGAGATGCGGTTGAGTTCCATGAGCATCACCCGCACGACCTGCGCGCGGTCGGGGACGAGATCCTCGATGCCGAGCAGTTTCTCGACGCCGAGGCAGTAGGCCGTCTCGTTGTGGAACGGGGCGAGGTAGTCCATGCGGGTGACGAAGGTGACGCCCTGGGTCCAGTTGCGGAATTCGAGGTTCTTCTCGATTCCGGTGTGGAGATAGCCGATTCCGCAGCGGGCCTCGGTGACGGTCTCGCCGTCGATCTCGAGGATCAGGCGCAGTACTCCGTGGGTGGACGGGTGCTGGGGTCCCATGTTGACGACGATGTGGTCCTCACCGCTGTCGCGTACGGCAGCGGTGATGTCGTCCCAGTCGCGTCCGACGGCGTCGAAGACGGTCTCGGTCGCGGGTTCGCTCGTCACGTGTACGCCCTCCGTTCGTCGGGTGGTGGGATCCGGGCGCCCTTGTACTCCACCGGGATTCCGCCGAGAGGGTAGTCCTTGCGTTGGGGATGTCCGCGCCAGTCGTCGGGCATCTCGATGCGGGTGAGCGCGGGGTGCCCGTCGAAGACGATCCCGAAGAAGTCGTAGGTCTCGCGCTCGTGCCAGTCGTTCGTCGGGTAGATGCGGTAGAGCGACGGGACGTGCGGGTCGCTGTCGGGGATCGCCACCTCGAGCCGCATCCGGCGGTTGTGGGTGATCGAGACGAGCGGATACACCGCGTGCAGTTCGCGGCCCGTCTCCTGCGGATAGTGCACCCCGCTGACCCCGAGGCACAGCTCGAATCGGAGGTCCGCATGGTCGCGCAGGGTGCGGGCCACGAGCGGCAGATGTTCGCGGCGGACGAAGACGGTCAGCTGGTGCCGGTGCACGACGACCTTCTCGACCGCCTGCGCGTAGCCCGTCCCGGTGTCGCCGGACCGCTCGTCGAGGACGTCCTCGAGCGTGTCGACGAGGTCGTCGAGGTACCCCCCGTAGGGACGTTCGGTGCTGCCGGGCAGCGTCACCCGGCGCACGAGACGGCCGTAGCCGCTTGTGTCGCCGGATCCGCGCACACCGAACATGCCGCGCCGCACGGCGATCACCTCGTCGGCGCGGTCGTCGTGGTCGGATCCTGTCCGTTCGAGATCGGTCATCGCGGCGGCACCGTCAGTTCGATGAGGGGGCGTTGGGCCAGGGCTGCTTCCTCGGCGGCGCGGATCGCCTCGACCCGGTTCACACCCAGGGGCATCTGCGCGATCTTCTCGTGCAGGGCGAGGATGGCGTGCAGGAGCATCTCGGGCCGGGGCGGGCAGCCCGGGAGGTAGATGTCGACGGGGACGACGTGGTCGACCCCCTGGACGATCGCGTAGTTGTTGAACATCCCGCCCGACGAGGCGCACACGCCCATCGCCAGCACCCACTTCGGTTCGACCATCTGGTCGTAGACGCGGCGCAGTGCGGGAGCCATCTTCTGGCTGACGCGGCCGGCGACGATCATCACGTCGGCCTGTCGCGGCGAGGCCCGGAAGGCCTCCATGCCGAAGCGAGCGATGTCGTAGCGGCCGCCGGCGGTTGCCATCATCTCGATGGCGCAGCACGCGAGCCCGAAGGACGCCGGCCACAACGAGCCCTTCCGTGCGAAACCGGCGAGGGTCTCGACGGTACTGAGCAGGAAACCGCTGGGGACCTTCTCCTCGATGCCCATCGTCCTCACCTCCCCCGGAATCGGACCGGGCACCCGATGCCCGGCCGTCCGCTCGCGGAACCCCTTCGTATGCAGGACATCCCGCTGTGCATGCGGGTCGTCAGTCCCATGTCAGGCCTCCTCGTTTCCACTCGTAGGCGTAGGCGACGAAGACGTTGAACATGAACAGCGCCATCGCTGCCAGACCGAAGACGCCGAGTGCGTCGAAATGGACCGCCCACGGGTACAGGAAGACGATCTCGATGTCGAAGATGATGAACAGCATCGCGGTGAGGTAGTACTTCACCGGGAAGCGGCCACCTCCCACCGGCTGGGGTGTGGGGTCGATACCGCACTCGTACGCATCGAGCTTGGCGCGGTTGTACCGGCTCGGGCCCGCGAGGCTCGCCACCGCGACGGAGAAGACGGCGAAGGCAAGCGCGATGCCACCGAGTACCAGGATCGGTACGTAAGCGTTCATGCGACCTCCGGTTGCTCGCGCGAATCCGGCCGCGGGTCTGCTCGTCGCCCGCGAACCCACCCCCGCCGTGCACCGGGCGGTTCCACCCCGGCTCCGGGTTGTGAGTTACGGCACACACTAGTGCTGTTCGCGTCGGACTTGTCGCGATTTCACGCCCTCGATTCGGGGCGGCGTGTCGGGCTGCTCCACAACCGGAAGGAGAGTAGATTCTCCGGCCCCGCATACGAGTTCGCGGCCGGGCGGTCGCGCGCCGGAAGGGTCAGGAGGGGCGGGAGCGAGGGGTGAGCAGAGCGAGGACCTGGCGGCCGAGCCGGATCGGGTCGACGGGATGACGCAGCGCCACCTCGGCGCCGGACCAGCGGGCCAGCCATTCGTCGTCGGCCCGGGCGATCAACACGATGATCGGTGGGCACGAGTCGAGTTCGTCCTCGAGTTGCTTCGCGAGACCCATGCCGCCGGCGGGGGCGGCCTCACCGTCGAGCACGGCGAGTGCGATGTCGCCGGCGTGCATGCGTTCGACGACGACCGGCGGTGTCGCGACCTCGACGTAGTCGAGGGGAGGCAGATCCGGGTGCAGGCGGGTACCGAGGGCATCACGAACCTGTTGCCGCACGGTCGCATCGTCGCTGTAGACGAGGATGCGCAGCGAGTCGGTCACGGGCAAGATGCTAACCGAGCACACCCGCCCGTCCGGGGAACCCGCGTGTCGCGGTGGCGCCGCGACATCGGCGGGCCGGGACGAGCTCAGGATCCGCTACCGAGCGGATGCCACCGCTCGCGGATCTCGGGACGGATGGCCGTCTCCGTCTCGTCGTCGTGGATGATCGAGGCGGGCGCGATCATCAGGTGCGCCAGCACGATGCACGCGCCGGTGAGCATGGCGAATGCGGCACCGATCAGATACGACCCGGTGAACACCGCAGCCAGGAATCCGATCGTGAGCATTCCCGTGAGCGCGATGATCGCGAGAATCCGCCGATTCGAGCGTGGCACCGAATCGGACTTCTTGTCCGTGGATGCAACCATGAGCATCTCCGTTCCTCCCCGGAACGACGCATCCCGTACCCCCGCATCCACTCATCGTTCCCGGTCGACGAATCGTCGGTGATGAGCGAACCCCCGCGGTGGCCGAGTGCGGCCGTCCCCCCTCCCGCTCGGGCCGTGAGCGGTTTCGATAACAGAATACTATCAAATGTGACATCCGTCTCGTGATCTGTTTGTGGGACATCACGAAGTTGGGGACCGCCCCGAAATCTGTCGGTAACCCGCCGCCCGGCCGGAAGGTTAGGCTCACCTCTCGACATGGCCCCCATCACTGAGAGGTACTCATGAAATTCCGATCCCAGCGCCGCGGGCCGCGCGCGGTAGTCGTACTCGTCGCCGCCGCCGTCGCGCTCACCGCGTGCTCGGCCGGCAGTGGCGACGACTCGAACGGCTCTCCGACAGGCGACTTCGAACCCGTCGCGACCGAGCACGCACTGGGCACCGCCGAGATCGACGCGCAGCCCCAGAGGGTCGTGACGCTCGGGATGGGCTCGGCCGAGACGGCGATCGCCCTCGGCGTCACCCCGGTGGGGATGGAGGAATATCCCTGGGGCAGCGACGAAACGGGATACCTGCCCTGGATCCACGAGGAACTGACCGAACGCGGCGAGCCGCTGCCCGAGCAGTTCACCGGCGGCACCGAGGTGGACGTCGAGGCGATCGCCCGACTCGCCCCGGATGTCATCCTCGCGCCGTGGTCCGGGATCACGCAGGAGCAGTACGACCTGCTGTCGGCGATCGCTCCGACCGTCGCCTATCCCGAACTGCCGTGGACGATCACCTGGCAGGACCAGATCGAGACCATCGGCACCGCGCTCGGCAAGCACGACGAATCACTGGATCTGATCACCGGGATCGAGGACGCCTTCGAACGCACTGCGGCCGCGCACCCCGAATACGCCGGCGTGACGTTCTCCTATATCTACAACACCGGCCCCGGCACGCTGGGCGTGTTCATGCCCGACGAGCAGCGCGTGGCGATGGTTCGCGGACTGGGGCTGACGGTCGACCCGGTCGCGAACACTCTCGAGGAGACCGAGGGCACCGACTCGGCGGTCATCGGGCTCGAGAACGCCGGACTGCTGAAGGACTCGGATCTGATCTTCACGTTCTATTCCGACCCGGCGAACCGCGCGGAGATCGAATCGCAGCCCGTCTACCAGCAGATTCCGGCGATTGCGCGCGGGTCGCTCGTCGCGCCGGAGGAACAGCCGTTCGTCACGGGATCGTCGATGATCAATCCGCTCACCGTGCCGTGGTCGATCGACCGCTACGTCCCGCTCGTCGACGAGGCGATCGCGAAGCTCGACCGCTGAGCCGGACGCACCGGTGGTGCGCCCGGCTCTCGGGCGTCACCGCCGGTGCGCGAGCCTGCGGACCATCAGATCACCGATCGACTGCATGATCTGCACCATCACGATGAGGACGACCACCGCGAGCAACAGCACCGGCGTGTTGAACCGCTGGTAGCCGTAGACGATCGCGAAGTCGCCGAGACCGCCACCACCGATGACACCGGCCATGGCCGAATAGCCCACCAGCAGCACGAGGGTGAGGGTGGCACCGGCGATCAGCGGGGACAGCGCTTCGGGCAACAGCACCTTGCGCACGATCTGCGCGTTGGTGGCTCCCATCGCCTGGGCCGCCTCGACCCGGCCCCGGGGCACCTCCCGCAGAGCGGATTCGACGATCCGGCCGAAGAACGGGATGGCACCGATGGTCAACGGCACGATCGCCGCGGTCGGCCCGATCGCGGTACCCACGATGAAGCGGGTGAACCCGATCAGCGCGATCAGCAGGATGAGGAAGGGAAGCGACCGGAACAGGTTGACGATCACGCCGAGGACGGTGTTGAGCGTCCTGCGGGGCCACAGCCCGGACGGTGACGTCAACTGCAACACGATCCCGACCAACACACCACCGACGACGGTGAGCACGAAGGACACCGCAACCATGTAGAGCGTCTCGAGGGTGGCTTCCCACACCTCCGGGAAGGCGTCGTACCACTGCAGTTTGTTCATCGCGCCTGCACCGTCATTCCGTGAGTCCCTCCAGTTCGGCTTCCGTCCCCCACGCCAGGCTCAGATACGGGCGTTCGGCCACGAAGCCCTCGATGAGTGCCCGATCGGTGCCCGCCGTGAACCGCAGGCGCATCCGGCCCACGGTGACGCTGCCGACCTGTTCGACCCGGCCACCGACCACAGCGATGTCGGCGTCGATCGCGCGGATCATCTCCGCGAGCCACGGACCGTGCGCGGCATCACCGATCGCGGTGACCAGAGCCGTGTCGGCACCCGAACCCGTCGACGGGTCGGTGCCGACCGGGACGAGCGCGTGCCCGAGCGCCGACTCGGGATCGGCGACGAGATCGACGATCCGGCCCGTCTCGACCACCTGTCCGGCATCGAGCCGAGCAGCCGAGCTGCAGATCCGGCGCAGCACCCCGAGTTCGTGGGTGATCACCACGACCGTGACACCGAGTCGTCTGTTCACCTCGGCGACCAGATCGAGGACCTGATCGGTGGTGTCCGGGTCCAGGGCGCTCGTCGCCTCGTCGCACAGCAGCACCTCGGGTTCTGCGGCGAGTGCGCGAGCGATGCCCACGCGCTGCTGCTGACCACCGGACAACTGCGAGGGGTAGCTCTCCCCCTTGCCGGCCAGGCCGACGAGATCGAGCAGCTCGAGCGCCCGCGTGCGGCGCTGTTCCTTGCCGATCCCGGCCACTTCGAGGGGGAACTCGACGTTCCGGATCACGGTGCGCGAGTGCAGCAGGTTGAACTGCTGGAAGACCGTCCCGATCCGTCGACGGGCCGCGCGCAGTTCCGCACCGGACAGGGTCGACAGGTCGTCCTTACCGAGCAGGATCCGTCCCGAGGTGGGCCGCTCGAGCAGGTTCAGGCAGCGCAGCAGCGTGGACTTGCCGGATCCGGACGGACCCACGATGCCGTAGATCTCGCCGTCCGGGATCTCGAGCGACACCCCTCGCAGCGCCGCGACCTCCCCGGAGCGTCCGGCTCCGGGGAAGGTCTTGACGAGGTTCTCGACGACGATCATCAGTTCGTCGGGTGGACCGGCAGCACGGCGCCGGAGTAGGTCTCCTCGATCCAGGCAGCCGTCTCGGGCGACTCGAGGGCCTCGGCCAGGGCGGTCACGGCCGGGTCGTTCTCGTTCTCGGCCCGCACGACGAGCAGGTTGGAGAAGGGGTTGTCCTCGACCTCTTCGGTGACGATGGCGTCCTCGGCCGGGTTCAGTCCGGCTTCGAGCGCGTAGTTGGAATTGATCACGGCGGCGGTGATCTGTGCGTCGTCGAGCTGACGGGCGAGCTGCGGACGCTCGATGCCGACCAGGTTGAGGTTCTTCGGGTTGGCGGTGATGTTCGATTCGGTGACCACCGACAGGTCGGCCTCCTCGAACGGCACGTCCATCTCGAGCAGACCGGCCGATTCGAGCAGGTACAGCGCGCGAGCGTAGTTGGTGGTGTCGCGCGGCACGGCGACGGTGTCGCCGTCCTTCAACTCGTCGAGCGAGGCGATCTTGTTCGAGTAGAGCCCGATGGGCTCGAGATGCACGTCGGCGACGGCGACGAGGTCGTCGACACCCTTCTGTTTCTGCCAGTCCGTCAGGTAGGGCTCGTGCTGGAAGAAGTTCGCGTCGACGTCGCCGGCCTCGAGCAGTTCGTTGGGATCGACCTCACCGGTGATCTCGACGATGTCGAGTTCGTAGTCGCCCAGCGCCCCGGTGCTCACGATCTGGTCGAGGATCTCGACGTGCGGGGTGGACGACGCCGAGATCCGGAGGGTGGTGTCGTCCCCTTCGGACGACGAGCAGGCCGCGAGGCCCGCAGCGAGGGTGAGCGCGGCGGACGCGACGACGATACGACGCAGTGACATCGGGTGGATACCTTCCGTTGGAAATGCGGGGACGTTGGACATGCGGGACGGACAGATCGATTATCGGGGTGCGGCGAAGCGGGCGAGGAGATCCGCGTGAAAACGCTCCGCCACGTTCGGGTGTGCCCGGAGGCGGGACTTGAGTGCGTTGAGGCCGTAGACGGCGTGCAGCGTGCCGCCGTGCGCGTCGGGGCCCACGCCACGGGCGACCGCGGCGAGGTCCGCGGGCAGCTCCACCGGTGGGAGTTCGCGGTCGAGACCGGGATTGAGGAAGAAGGGCAGCGACACGCGGTCGGTGCCCGCCGGGGGCGGCAGCACGCGGTGGACGGTCGCCTGGAGGTAACCGCCGGTGGCGACCTCGAGGAGTTCGCCGATGTTGACGATGAAATGCCCTGGGAGCGGGTCGATGTCGACCCACCGGCCGTCGCCTTCGACCTGGAATCCGGTGCTGCCGGGTTCGGGGTAGAGCAACGTCAGCGCGCCGACGTCCTTGTGGCTGCCGACTCCCTGATCGGTGACCGAGCGGTCGTGGCCGGGATACCGTGCGATCTTCAGCAGCGGGTCGGGATCGGCGAAGGCATCCTCGAAGTGATCGGCGGGGGCGCCGAGGGACTCGGCCCATGCGCCGAGCAGTCGGCGCCCGACGTCGCCGGCCTCGTCGATCCAGCGCAGGGCCAGTTCACGCAGTCGGGGGACCTGCTCGGGCCACAGATTGGGGCCGTGCAGCACCTCCCAGGGGCGGTCGGGGTCGATCTCGGCGACGGCGTCGCGTTCCGGGCCGATGTCGAGTTGTTCGCGCCAGTCGACGTAGCCCTGGGTGCGTTCGCCGCCGACACGGGTGTAGCCGCGGAAGTGGGGTGAGCGGATGTTCTCGATCGCGAGCTTGTCCGCCTCGGGGAGGGCGAAGAACTCGCGGGCCGCCGCGACCAGTTCGTCGGCGAGCGCGGGATCGATCCCGTGACCGGCGAGATGGAAGAACCCGGTCTCGTGGGTGGCCTCCCGGAGACGATCGAGCAGGGCGTTGCGCGTTGTTTCGTCGCCGTCGAGATCGGACAGATCGATGACGGGCAATACCGCCGAATCGGACATGATGTGCCTTTCGAACCGCATCGGATGCGAGGAATTCCCGGTCACCGCCGGATCGTCGGTCACAGCGGACTCAGGGGAATCGTGAGAGCAGTGCGAGAAGCCCCGGACAGGGGGCGATCAGCGGCAACGACAACACGCAGGAGCCACGGCGCGTCGAGCGCGTGTGCTCACAGTCTGCGTGTGGGTGTTGCCCATGTTCTCCTCCGATGAGGTCGCATGCGACCTTCGACGACAGTGCCACGACGTGGTCCTGATCAAGGCTAATCGCCTCCGCGACCACCCGGCAAATCACCCTGGATCGACGATTCGACACCATTGACAGCATGCTGCTTTTTTGCCAGCATGCTGTCATGACCGAAACAGTTCACGTCGCCGTGTACGACACCCTGGCGGACTGGGAGATCGGATACGTCACGCCGCACATCGCAGATCCGGAATGGCAGCGCAGTCCCGGCCGGTATCGCGTCCGCACGGTCGGAGCCACGCCGGAACCGGTCACGACGAAGGGCGGACTCCGCATCCTCCCCGACACCGTGCTCGCGGACGTGACGCCGGAGAACAGCGCGATGCTGATCCTCGCGGGCAACGACATCTGGCCGACCGACGCCTACGCCCCCTTCGTCGACAAGACCCGGCAGTTCCTCGACGCCGGCGTTCCGGTGGCTGCGATCTGCGGCGCGACCGGGGCGCTCGCGGCAGTCGGCCTGCTCGACGAGCGACCGCACACGAGCAACGCTCTCGAATTCCTGCAGGGCATCGGCTACGGGGGCGCCGATCTGTATCGGGACGAACCTGCGGTCACGGACGGCGATCTCATCACCGCGAGCGGCATCGCCCCCGTCGACTTCGCCCGCGCGATCCTCGCCCGCCTCGACATCTACGAACCGCGCGTGCTCGACGCCTGGTACGCCCTCTACGGCGAGCGCGACCCGCGCGGCTACTACGAGCTCATGTCCTCCGGCTCGTGACAGAACCGAACGCGGCCGAGCAGCACCCGGCCGAGGCCGAACTGCTCAGCGCGGCCGCACTGACGGCCTTCCGGCTCAACGGCCAGTTTCTCGCGCTGGCCGAGACCCTGGCGCGTCCGGTGGGCCTGACCGCGGCCTGGTGGCAGGTCCTCGGCGCGGTCTCCCCCGCTCCGCTGCCGGTGTCCGCGATCGCCCGCGAGATGGGCATCACCCGGCAGAGCGTGCAGCGCATCGCCGATCTCCTCGTCGACAAGGGCCTGGCGGAGTACCGCCCCAATCCGGCGCACCGTCGCGCCAAGCTCGTCGCGATGACACCGGCCGGCCGCGACGCGATCCGTGCCATCGGCCCCGCCCACACCGACGCCGCGCGGGCACTGTGCGAGGAGACCGGATCCGAGAACCTGGCGCGGATCGTGGAGGGCATGCGCGCGTTGTCGGCCGCCCTCGACCGATCGGCCGATCAGCTCCCCGACGGACGACGCGGCGGGAAGTGACGGATGAGCCCTTCCTGCACGACGGTGGCGACGAGTTCGCCCTCGATGGTGAAGTAGCGGCCCGTCGCCATCCCGCGAGAACCGGCCGCCACCGGGGATTCCGTGGCGTACAGGTGCCATTCGTCGAAGCGGAGCGGACGGTGGAACCAGATCGAATGGTTGACCGTCGCAGCTACGATCCGGTCGAGTCCCCACGAGAGGCCGTGCGTGGTGAGGATCGAGTCGAGGACGGTCGTGTCGGACGCGTAGGCCAGCGTGGCGACGTGGAGCAGCGGAGCGTCGGGTAGTTGCCCGTCGGCGCGCATCCACACGCGGTTGTGGCCGAGCTTCTCCCCCGTTCCCCGCAACACCCAAGCGGGGTCGTTGGCGTACCGCATGTCGATCGGTTTGAGTGCGCCGACGAAATGCGGCAACTGCTCCTCGAAGCCACGCAGACGTTCGCCGATCGGCGGAAGTGCTTCGGGCAGCGGAACATCGGGAACGGTCACCGAGTGCTCGAGGCCCTTGCCCCACCGCTGGAAGGCGGCGAGCATGACGAACAGTTCCTGGTCGTCCTGGTACGCGGTGACCATCCTGTTCGCGAAGTCGCGGCCGTCGCGGTGGGTGACGACGTGGTAGTCGATGGGCCGCTTGACGTCGCCGCCCCGGATGAAATGGGCGTTGATCGCGTGCACGGGTCGATCACCGACGGTGCGCCCGGCCGCGATGAGCGCCTGCGCGACGAGTTGACCGCCGAAGGTGCGGCTGCCGACCTGTGCGGGATGACCGCCACGGAAGACGTTCTCCTCGACCTGCTCCAGGTCGAGCAGTCCGAGGAGAACGTCGAGATCCGTTGTGTCCGACAGTGTCACCGGGTGTCTTTCTCACCCAACCGGTGCACGTGGATGAGGTTGGTCGAACCCGAGCGTCCCGGAGGCGCTCCGGCGACGATCACCACGAGGTCGCCGCGCTGGTACCGGCCCAGCGACAGCAACGCCGCGTCGACCTGTTCGACCATCTGGTCGGTGGTGTCGACCGGCTCGACCGAGAAGGTCTCGGTGCCCCACGTCAGCGCCAGCTGGTTGCGGATGTGCGGGACGGGCGTGAACGCGAGCAGCGGCAGCGGGGTGTGCAGCCGTGCGAGTCGTCGCACGGTGTCGCCCGACTGGGTGAACGCGACGAGCGCCTTGGCGTCGAGACGCTCGCCGATGTCGCGGGCGGCGTACGAGATGACACCGCGCTTGGTGCGCGGAACGTGCGTCAGCGCAGGTACTTCCGTCGAATCCGACTCGACGGCGGCGATGATGCGCGCCATCGTGCGGACCGTTTCGACGGGGAACTTGCCGACGGAGGTCTCACCCGAGAGCATCACGGCGTCGGTGCCGTCGAGCACGGCGTTGGCCACGTCGGAGGCCTCGGCGCGGGTGGGACGCGAGTTCTCGATCATCGATTCGAGCATCTGCGTCGCGACGATGACGGGCTTGGCGTTCTCGCGTGCGATCTGGATCGCGCGCTTCTGCACGAGTGGTACTTCCTCGAGCGGAAGTTCGACGCCGAGGTCGCCGCGCGCCACCATGACCGCGTCGAAGGCGAGGACCACGGCCTCGAGATTCTCGACGGCCTCGGGCTTCTCGAGCTTGGCGATCACCGGCACGTGCCGCCCGACGCGGTCCATGACCTCGTGAACGAGTTCGACGTCGGCCGGTGACCGCACGAACGACAGGGCGATGAAGTCGACACCGAGGCGCAGGGCGAACTCGAGATCCTCGATGTCCTTCTCCGACATGGCCGGAACGGAGACGTTCATCCCCGGCAGGGAGACACCCTTGTTGTTGCTGACGGGTCCACCCTCGATGACGCGGCAGACGACGTCGTTGCCCTCGACCGCCTCGACGACGAGACCGACCTTGCCGTCGTCGACGAGCAACCGGTCGCCGGCGACGGCGTCCTGGGCGAGTTCCTTGTAGGTGGTCGAGACGCGGTCGTGGTCTCCGACCACGTCGTCGACGGTGATGCGGACCACTTCACCGTGTTCCCACACGGTGCGGTCCTCGGCGAATCGTCCGAGCCGGATCTTCGGCCCCTGGAGATCGGCGAGGATGCCGACGGCGTGCCCGGAGGCCTCCGACGCAGCGCGGACCCGGTTGTAGTGGCCCTCGTGGTCGGCGTGTTCACCGTGGCTGAAATTCAGGCGGGCGACGTCCATTCCGGCGTCGACGAGATTCCGCAGGACATCGGGGTCGGCGGTGGCCGGCCCCATAGTGCAAACGATCTTGGTGCGTCGGGTCACGCTTCGAGCCTAGCCTCCGAGCCTGCGACCCTCCATCCCAGCACCCCGGTGCGTGTCGCCGGGGTGCCGATGGGACGGAGACGTCGGGATGTCACGGACGGAGCTGGCGTCCGTTCTTGTCGCGGACCTTGCCGGTGAGCATGAGGATGCCGTCGATCAGCGGCCAGATGCCCCCGATACCGCAGGTGAGCCACGTGACGGCGATCTGCGCGACCGCCGTACCCGGCTGGTCGAGATAGAAACGTCCGGCACCGAAGGCGCCGAGCAGGATCTCCAGCACACCTGCGGTGACCTTGCTCTTGTCGGAGTACGGCTCGCCGGTGTAGGGATCGCGCCCGAAGGGCGCTGCGGCGTCGCGACCGTACGGGTTCGACGGGTCGGGGTAGCCGTAGGCGGGCATCACCCCGTAGCCGGGCGGCGGACCGTATCCCTGTCCGCTCTGCGGCGGCGGACCGTATCCCTGTCCGCTCTGCGGCGGCGGGCCGTAACCCTGCCCGCCCTGCGGCGGCGGACCGTAACCCGGCTGCTGCGATCCCTGCGGACCGGTGTACCGGCCCTGCGACGGGTCCTGCTGCGGGGACCCGATCGGGTAGTGCGGATCGGGTGTCCCGTAGACCGGTCCGGTGCCGGTCTCGGGCCGGCCCTGATGCTCGCCGTAAGGGTAGTCGCCCGGGGACGGATAGTCGGACTCGTGCTCGGCCGGTGGCGGGTAGCTGGGCGTGGTCCCCCAACCCGGTCCGTTGCCGACACCCGAGTAGGTGTCCCATCCCGGTCCCGGAGTGCCGGTGGAACCACCGAGGGAGTCGAGGGTGGGCGGTTGAGCGGACAACGAGGCCTGCGCGGTGGCGTCGTAATCGAACGCGCGTCCGAGATCGGGAGGCGGGGTGTGCTCGCTCTCCGAGGACCGCTCCGGCGTGTCGGCGCCGGAGGCGGACTCGCTCCGCTTCGTCAGGTCGGGCTTGGCAGGCTCCGTCGTGTCGGGCTCCGGCTTGGCAGGCTCCGGCTTGGCAGGCTCCGAATCGGATGCTCCCGAAGTTCCCGGGTCCTGTGTGGTCACGAGTGATCCCCTTTGCTGTCTCCGGACGTCGCTTCGTCGACTCTACCGGCGGCGGACGACGAGCTGTCCGACTCGACGCCCGTCCCGCCCTCGCCCTGTGCGGCCGGCTCTCCCCCGGCGCCCGCGGCGGCGGGGTTCAGCGACGCGGGGTCCTCGCGGCCCTTGCGGGCGAGGACGAAGTAGGCGACCGCGAGCACGAACACGATGCCCGAGGTGAACGAGTTGATCCGGATACCCGCGATCTGGGTCGCCGCGTCGGTGCGCATGAGCTCGATCCAGAACCGGCCCGCGCAGTACCCGGCCACGTAGAGGGCGAACAGGCGTCCGTGGCCGATCGTGAACTTCCGGTCGACGAACACCAGCAGCAGCACGACGGCGAGGTTCCACAGCAGCTCGTAGAGGAAGGTCGGGTGCACGACGAAGGCCACCTCGCCGGTGGACACGCCGTCGACCAACCCGGGCGCGACCTGCCCCGCGTCGTTGCGCCGTTCGTAGATCTCGAGTCCCCACGCCACCGTGGTCTCGCGACCGTAGAGTTCCTGGTTGAACCAGTTGCCGAGGCGTCCGATGGCCTGCGCCAGCAGGATCGCCGGGGCGAGGGCGTCCCCGAAGGCCGGCAGCGGGATCCCCCGCCGACGGCACCCGATCCACGCACCGAGCGCACCGAAGGCGACCGCACCCCAGATGCCGAGGCCGCCCTCCCAGATCTTCAGGGCGTCGACGGGGTCGTTGCCGTCTCCGAAGTACTTCTGCCAGTCGGTGGCGACGTGGTAGAGCCGCCCACCGATCAGGCCGAAGGGCACCGCCCACACGGCGATGTCGAGGACGGTGCCGGCCTGTCCGCCGCGTGCGACCCAGCGGCGGTCGCCCCACCAGATCGCCACGACGATCCCGACGATGATGCACAGGGCGTAGGCGCGGAGGGCGAAGGGTCCGAGATACCAGACGCCCTGCGGCGGACTCGGCAGATAGGCCAGAACAGAGGCAGTGGATGTCACGAGTGCACGTTAGCGGAGCGAACGCCCTTCGCGAGATCCCGAGTCAGTGCGAGCAACGCGTCGTGTCCCTCGGCCACGGCGGAGACCAGCGCGGAGCCGACGATCACGCCGTCTGCGTAGCCCGCGATCTCCGCGGCCTGGGCACCGTTGCGCACACCGAGACCGACACCGACCGGGATCTCGGAGTGCGTGCGCACCCGGGCGACGATCTCCGGTGCGCGGTTGTCGACGCTGTCGCGGGCGCCGGTGACACCCATGGTCGAGGTGGCGTAGACGAAGCCGCGGCACTTGTCGAGGGTGGTCGCGAGGCGCTCGTTGGTCGACGACGGTGCGACCAGGAAGATCCTGCCGAGTCCGTACTTGTCGGCCGCGGCGATCCATTCCTCCGCTTCGTCCGGGACGAGGTCGGGGGTGATGATGCCGAGTCCACCCGCGGCCGCGAGGTCACGGGCGAAGTTCTCGACGCCGTACTTGAGCACGAGGTTCCAGTAGGTCATCACGACCGCGGCGCCACCGGCGGCGGTGATCGCCTCGACGGCCGGGAAGACGTCGCGAACCCGGACGCCGTTGGCGATCGCCTCGAACGCCGCGTTCTGGATGGTGGTGCCGTCCATGACCGGGTCGCTGTAGGGGATGCCGACCTCGATGAGATCGCAGCCGCCCTCGACGAGGGTCTTCATCGCCTCGACGGAACGCTCGACGGTGGGATAGCCGACCGGCAGGTAGCCGACCAGTGCGGCGCGGTTCTCGGCGCGGCAGGTCGCGAAGATCTCGGTCAGGCGTTCGTGCGGGGCGCTCACTGGGCTGCTCCTTCGGTGCCGGTCCGGTCGGCGGACTCGTCGGTCGGCAGGTAGCCGAACCACTTGGCGGCGGTGTCGACGTCCTTGTCCCCGCGGCCGGAGAGGTTGACCAGGACGATGGCGCCCTTTCCGAGCTCGGGGCCGAGCCTGACGGCACCGGCGACGGCGTGTGCCGACTCGATGGCGGGGATGATGCCCTCGGTGCGGCACAGCAGCGCGAAGGCCTCCATGGCCTCGCTGTCGGTGACGGCGCGGTACTCGGCCCGGCCGGTGTCGGCGAGCCAGGCATGTTCGGGGCCGACGCCGGGATAGTCGAGACCGGCGGAGATCGAATGCGATTCGATGGTCTGGCCGTCCTCGTTCTGCAGCAGATACGAGAACGCGCCGTGCAGGGCACCGTGGGTGCCGCCGCCGATGGTGGCGGCGTGCCGTCCGGTCTCCACCCCGTCTCCCCCGGCCTCGCAGCCGACGAGCTTGACGGACGGGTCGTCGATGAACGGGTGGAAGATGCCGATCGCGTTCGATCCGCCACCGACGCAGGCGACGACGGCATCGGGCAGACGACCTGTGAGCTCGCGGATCTGGGCGCGCGCTTCGAGGCCGATGATGCGCTGGAAGTCGCGGACCATCGCCGGGAAGGGATGCGGGCCGGCGGCGGTGCCGAAGCAGTAGTAGGTGTTGTCGGCGTTGGTGACCCAGTCGCGCATCGCCTCGTTGATCGCGTCCTTGAGGGTGCGCGATCCGGTCTTGGCGGCGATGACCTCGGAGCCGAGCAGACGCATGCGCGCGACGTTGAGGGCCTGCCGTTCGGTATCGACCTCGCCCATGTAGACGCGGCATTCGAGACCGAGCAGCGCGCATGCGGTGGCGGTGGCGACGCCGTGCTGGCCGGCGCCGGTCTCGGCGATCACGCGGGTCTTACCCATGCGCTTGGCGAGCAGTACCTGCCCGAGCACGTTGTTGATCTTGTGTGAGCCGGTGTGGTTGAGATCCTCGCGCTTGAGGAAGATGCGCGCTCCGCCGGCGTGTTCGCTCAGGCGGGTGGCCTCGTAGACCGGAGACGGGCGTCCGGTGTAGTCGCGCTGCAGGCGGTCGAGTTCGGCCAGGAAGCCGGGATCGACGCGTTCCTTCTCGTAGGCAGCGGTGACCTCCTCGATCACCGCCATGAGCGCCTCGGGCACATAGCGGCCACCGAAGACTCCGAAATGGCCGCGGACGTCGGGTTCGTGCGCGGTCGGAGTGGCGAGGGCTTCGCTCATCGAAGGAAGCCCTCGGCCCTTGGCGGAAAGTGCGGAATCGTCTGCAGTCACGCGTCCAGTCTGCCCCACCACGCGACGCGGATCACGTGGGGGTCCGGACCGGCCGGGACGGTCAGCGTGCCGGCTTGGGGCACGACGGATGCGTGCCCACCGTCACCAGTTCGGCGACTGCCTGGCGCGGATCCCCACTGGTCACCAGTCCCTCTCCGACGAGCACCGCGTCGGCGCCCGCGCCCGCGTACGCGAGCAGATCGGCCGGGCCGCGAACACCCGACTCGGCGATCTTGAGCACGTTGCTGGGCAGGCCCGGCGCGATGCGCGAGAAGGTCGTCTTGTCGACCTCGAGGGTCTTGAGGTTGCGGGCGTTGATCCCGATGACGGTGGCACCGGCTTCGAGGGCGCGGTCGGCCTCCTCTTCGGTGTGCGCCTCGACCAGCGCGGTCATGCCGAGCGACTCGACGCGGTCGATCAGCGCCGTCAGCACGGTCTGCTCGAGTGCCGCGACGATGAGGAGCACGATGTCGGCTCCGTGTGCCCTCGCCTCGTGGATCTGGTAGGGACCGACCACGAAGTCCTTGCGCAGCACGGGAATGCGGACAGCGCGACGGACTGCGTCGAGATCGGCGAGGCTGCCGTGGAATCGGCGTTCCTCGGTGAGAACGCTGATGGCGCGAGCGCCTCCGGACTCGTACGCTGCAGCGAGCTCGGCGGGATCGGCGATGTCGGCGAGAGCACCCTTCGAGGGGCTGGCGCGCTTGACCTCGGCGATGACCGCGATGCCCGGTTCGCGCAGCGCGGCCTTGGCGTCGATCGGCGGGGGCGCGGCCGCGGCCGCAGCCTTGACGGAGGCGAGATCGAGGGCCGCCTCACGGGCGGCGACGTCTGCTCGCACTCCTTCGAGAATCGAATCGAGAACTGTCATCGTGGCTCGAGTCCTTTCCCACCCTGCTCAATCCCGATGTGATCAAGCTCATCGGATCTGTCTAGAAGAGTAGTGAAGTGGTTTACAGCGGTCACCGGCGGGTGTCCGTATCACCCTCGTCACCGTCGTCCGTGGGATCCTCACCTGCATCCAGCGCGTCCCACAGACCGCGTTCGGACAGGGGTTCGTCGTTCTCGGCGCGCCGGGCGACCGCCTCGCGACGTGCTGCCGGGGCGTCGTACTTCGACGACAGTCCGGCCGCCTCGCGCGGGGTGCGCCACAGCGTCACCGCCGCAGCGAGGGCCGCGACGGCGCCGACGATCGCGAGGACGGCCGGCAGCGGATAGGTCTGGACGGCGGTCACGGTCGCGCGGTCGGGCAGCGCGGCGACACCGGCCGCGGTCTCGGGGTCTGCGTCGACGGTGAGCAACCGGACGGCGGGGATCGCGGCCGCGACGGCGACGACCGCGACCACGAGCGAGACGAGACGCAGCGCGAGTCCGCGCACCGCGAAGACGGCGGCGACCGCCGCGAGCAGCACGAGAGCGAGCGGGGTCAGTGCCGCCGCCCAGCGGCCACCCTCGAGGTCGTCGACGCGGTCGATCCCGAGTCCGTCGGACGAGACGGCGGTGACCCACGTCATCCGGCTCGATGCCCACAACAGGGCTGCACCGACCCCGAGCAGCAGGGCGGCGATCACGGTCGGCCGGCGCCGGCGTCCGGTGGTGGGGCCGGCGTCCGGCGTCTCCGCGGTCACCGTGCGTCACCGCCGTAGGTGGTGAGGGTGGACGCGGCGGCCACTGCGGCGAGGGCGGACATGGCCTTGTTGCGGGCCTCGGTGTCCTCGGCCTCCGGATCGGAGTCGGCGACGATGCCGGCACCCGCCTGCACGTAGGCGACGCCGTCCTTGACGAGCGCGGAGCGGATCGCGATGGCGGTGTCGGCGTCGCCCGCGAAATCGAGATAGCCGACGATGCCGCCGTAGATGCCGCGGCGGGTGGGTTCGAGTTCCTCGATCAGTTCCATCGCGCGCACCTTCGGCGCCCCCGACAGGGTCCCGGCGGGGAAACACGCCGTGACGGCGTCGAGGGCGTGCTTGCCCTCCGCGAGTCGCCCGGTGACCGTGGAGACGAGGTGCATCACGTGGCTGTACCGCTCGATGTGGCGGTAGTCGTGCACCTCGACGGTGCCCGGCGTGCACACCCGGCCGAGATCGTTGCGGCCGAGATCGACGAGCATGAGGTGCTCGGCGTTCTCCTTCTCGTCGTGGACGAGGTCCTTCTCGAGCAGGATGTCCTCCTCCTCGTTCGCGCCGCGCCACCGGGTCCCGGCGATGGGATGGGTGGTGGCCACCCCGTCCGAGACCGTCACGAGCGCCTCCGGGCTCGATCCGACGATCGAGAAGGCCGTCTCGCCGTCCGGGCCGGGGATGTGGAGCAGGAACATGTACGGGCTGGGGTTGGAGGCGCGGAGCATCCGGTAGACGTCGATCGGCTCTGCGTCGCAGTCGATCTCGAAACGCTGCGAGAGCACCACCTGGAAGGCCTCACCGGCCTCGATGTCGCCGATCAGTTTGCGGACGTCCGTGCAGAACGACTCGGTGGTGCGCTGACGGCGGTAGTCGGGTTCGGGCCGCGAGTAGGTCGCGACGGTGGCCGGCGCGGGCGCGGCGAGCGCCGCGGTCATCCGGTCGAGGCGGGCGACGGCGTCGTCGTAGGCCTCGTCGACGCGCTCGTCGGAGCCGTCCCAGTTCACGGCGTTGGCGATGAGCCAGATCATGCCCTCGTGGTGGTCGACGGCCGCGAGGTCGGTGGCCAGCAGCATCACCATCTCGGGGATCTGCAGATCGTCCTCGGCGAGCGTCGGCAGCTTCTCGAGATGACGGACGACGTCGTAGCCGAGATAACCGACCATGCCGCTGGTGAGGGGCGGCAGTCCGTGGATGCGATCGGTGTGGAGCAACTGGAGGGTCTCCCCGAGGACGTCGACGGGGTTGCCACCCGTGGGCGCGCCGGCCGGGACGTTGCCGTACCAGGCGGCGTCGCCGTCGACGACGGTCAGCGCTGCCGGGCTCCCGGCGCCGATGAACGACCACCGCGACCACGACCGGCCGTTCTCCGCCGACTCGAGCAGGAAGGTCCCGGGGCGGTCGGCCGCGAGCTTGCGGTAGGCCGACAGCGGGGTCTCCGCGTCCGCGAGCACCTTGCGGGTCACCGGGACCACGCGGTGCTCGGCGGCCAGCTGGCGGAACTGCTCGCGGGTGGTCGTCGAATCGGAACGGCCGCCACCCGAGGAGTCGGTGGTGGCTGCGGGAATGGTGGTGGGCTCGCCGGACATGGGCCCCATCATCCCAGGGACCTCGTCCGGCTCTGCAGCCGCCGTCAGGCGACCTGGAACGAGCGCTTGGCCAGGCCCATCCAGAAGCCGTCGACGACCTGGTCGATGCCGCGGCCGGGAGCGTCGGAGGCACCGAGGGTGACGAACAGTGGGGCGAAGTGCTCGACCGTCGGATGCGCGTAGGGCATGCCCGGTGCGCGGTGCCGGAAGTCGAGCAGCGCGTCGACGTCGCCGCGCGCGAGCTGCTCGGCGGTCCAGTGGTCGAACTCCGCGGACCAGCCCGGTGCGGGCGCCTCGGGGCGCGGGTCGCGCAGGAAGGGCAGACCGTGCGTGGTGAATCCGGAACCGATGATGAGCACACCCTGCTCGCGCAGCGGCCGCAGTCGTGTGCCCAGGTGCAGCAGGCGTTCCGGATCCAGTGTAGGTAAGGAGATCTGCAGCACCGGGATGTCGGCATCCGGGTACATGACGGTCAGCGGCACGTAGGCACCGTGGTCGAGTCCGCGGTGGGGTTGCTGCACGACCGGTTCGTCGTCGGGCATCAGTGCCGCGACCTGCCGGGCCAGTTCGGGCGCGCCGGGGCTGGTGTAGGTCACCTCGTAGAAACGGCGCGGGAATCCCCCGAAGTCGTACACGAGCGGGGTGCCGGTGGTCGTCGAACCGATGGTCAGCGGAGCGGATTCCCAGTGCGCCGAGACCACGAGGATCGCTGTGGGTCGCGGCAGGTCGGCCGCCCAGCGCTGCAGCTGTGACACCCACAGTTCGCTGTCGACGAGCGGCGGGGCGCCGTGACTGAGGTACAGGGCGGGCGTGGTCGCGGAATCGATGGTCATGACATCCCCTCAAGTTGAAGCTTCAAGTATCATAGAGGAGAACCCGTCGCGCGGCCATGTTCATTCCCCGGCCGGGTGCGACAGCGAGACCGAACGAGCGAGGAGCAGGCATGAGCAACGAGGACCCGCGGTGGCTCGATCCGACGCAGCAGAACGCCTGGCGGGCGCTCGTCTCCGTCGTCACGCGACTGCCGGCCGCGCTCGACACCCAGATGCAACGCGACTCCGACATGACGCACTTCGAGTACTTCGTCCTCGCACTGCTCTCCGAGAACCCCGAGCGCCGACTGCGTCTCAACGCCCTCGCCGCCGAGGCCAACGCGTCGCTGTCGCGGCTCTCGCACGTCGTCACGCGCCTCGAGAAGCGCGGCTGGGTTCGACGCGAACCGGTTCCGGGCAGTCGCGGTTCGTACGCCGTGCTCACCGATGCCGGTTACGACACCGTCGTCGAGGCGGCACCGAGCCACGTCGAGGCGGTGCGCAGGCTCGTGTTCGACGGCCTCGACGACGACCAGGTGCGCGCGCTCGCGCGCCTGGGCTCCGCCCTGGTCGAGCAGATCGACGAGGGGATCGCCGGCGGTATCGGCAAGGCGTGAGCCGCCGCCTCACCCGGCCCACGACCCTCCCGCGCCCCGTCACGTGGCGGGGCGGCTCCGTGGCACGTCCCGGAACGGGATGTTCGGGTCGTGGCTGCGCTCACGCGGCATGCCGAGCACGCGTTCGCTGATGGCGTTGCGCGCCATCTCCGTCGTCCCGCCCGCGATGCACCACACCTGCCGCATCAGATGGTCGACGCCACGTTGCGCGACCGCTCCGTCGGCCTCGTCCCAGGCGGCACCGTTGGCATCGGTGAACTCGTAGCCGATGGTGACGAGCCGGCTCTCCACGACACCGGACATCAGGCGGGCGATGCTCGCGGCCTGGTCCGACATGGTCCGCGTGGCCACGCCCGTGGACACCCGCTGTTCGAGGGACTGCTTGACCAGTTCGAGCATCCGCGCCTCCCCGAGCAGGTCGCGGGCGAGCGGGTCGTCGAGCCGGCCGGCGTCGCGGGCCACGGCGAACAGCTCGGGCATCCGCGAGGCGCCGCGCGAGACCCCCGCCGGGATCGTCGTGTACGGCGAGTTCCGGTACATGCGTTCGTGGAACATCCAGCGGGTGCCCACGGTCCAGCCGTCGTCGACCTCGCCGAGCCGGTCACTGTCGGGGACACGCACGTCGGTCAGGAATTCCTGGCAGAACTCCTTCGAGCCGCTGAGCATCTCGATGCGATGCACCTCGACCGACGGTTGTTTCAGCGGCACCATGAAGACGGTCAGACCCCGGTTCTTCGGGACGTCCCAGTTGGTGCGGGCCAGGCACAGCGCCCAATCCGACCACCATGCACCGGTGGTCCAGATCTTCGATCCGTTGAGGATCCAGTCCTCACCGTCGCGGACCGCGGTGGTGACGGCGGCGGCCACGTCGGATCCGCCGCTGGGTTCGGAGAGCATCTGCATCCACAGTTCCTCGCCCTTCAGGATGGCGGGGATGTGGCGGCGCTTCTGTTCCTCGGTCCCGAATTCGAGCAGCACCGCGGCGCACGGCACGAAGGTGGGTACCTGCAGGCGGGACGGATATTCGTAGCCGGCGAGTTCCTCGTCGAACACCTGCTGATAGGCGCGCGGCAGCCCCTGCCCGCCGTACTCGCGGGGAAAGCAGATGCCGGCGAAGCCCGCGTCGAACATCGCCCGCTGGATGTCGCGCTCGCGCCGGACGAGGGCCAGTTCCTCCTCGTCGGACGCTTCGGGGCGGAGCACCCCGATGTAGGCCGCGGAGTCGGAGCGTTCCAGGTTGGCGTCGATCCACGCCCGTGCCCGCGCCCGGAACTCGTCGAGCGTCTCGGTCACGTCGGCCCTGTCCGAGGTGTCGAGGGTCATCAGGATGCCTCCCGGAGTTCGACGATGTCGGCGAGACGGGCACGATGTTCGGCCGGGGTGCCGAAGCCGGAGCGGTTCGCGGCCGCGCGTCGCGCATAGAGGTGCAGATCGTGTTCGTAGGTCACGCCGATCCCGCCGTGGATCTGGATGCAGTCCTGTACCAGCTCGCTGCCGTACTGCCCTATGTAGGCCTTTGCGGCGCAGAGGAGTTCGTCCGCATCGGGGCTCGATGTCGCGACCGCTCCGGCCGCCCGGTCGGCGATGGCATGACTCGCCTCGAGCCAGGTCTTCATGTCGGCGAACCGGTGCTTGAGTTCCTGATAGGACGCGAGCGGGCGACCGAAGGCATAGCGGTCGAACACCCACGCGACGGTGAGGTCGAAGACCGCTTGCAGCGCTCCGACGGATTCGGCGGCGGAGATGACGAGCGCGGTCCGCCGCGCGCGGGCGGCGTCGTCCGCTCCCCCGCCGGGTTCGCCGACGACGGAGCTCCGCGGCACGCGCACCTCGTCGAAGTGGACCGCGGCGTAGCGCCGCGTGACGTCGATCGACTGCAGTGGTGTGACCGTCACTCCGTCCGTGTGGCGGGGCACGAGCACGTTCGTCACGTCCTGCCCGGTCCGACCGGTCACGAGCAGGAGCTCGGCGGTGGCACCGGCTTCGACGGGGCGTTTGGTGCCGGTGACGACCACCTCGTCGCCGTCGATCCGGATCTCGACGGGCGCGGTGGCGGTCCGGCTGCCGGCGTGCGGTTCGTCCAGGCACCAGGCTGCGGTGGCGCTGCCGGCGAGCAGCGCCACCAGCGCTTCCTCGTGGTCGTTCCCGTATCGGCCGAGCATCTCCGCGGCGACGTTCGTCGGACACAGCGGGCCGGGGGCGGCGTGACGCCCGAACTCATGCGCGACCAGCGTGAGATCGACGAGACCGAGACCGCTCAGCGATCCTCCGCCGTGGTCCTCGTCGACGAGCAGACCGGTCCATCCGAGTTCGGCTCCGGCGCGCCAGTAGTCGGCTGCGAAGCCGTCCGGATCGTCGCGGAGGCGGCGGATCCCGTCCGGCGGCACCTTCTCTGCGAGGAACCGTGCCGTGGTGTCGCGGAAGAACTCCTGATCCGGATTCGGATCCAACAGCATGCGTGCCCCTTCACCCCGTCGTCAGAACATAGCGCTCTCGATACAGAGAACACTATTCTCATCGGATGCGGAAGGGGTACGCGAGGACGGACTCGGGTGGACCGAGTCGGTTCAGCCGAGCGGAGTTCCGCCCACACCCCAATTCTCGCGGGGCACCTCGGTGATCGTCACCCACACCGACGACGGATTCTTGCCCGATGCCTCGGCGTACGCGCGGGTGACCGCGGCGATCACCTCGGCCTTCTGCTCGTCGGACAGGCCCGGCGTCTGACTGATCTGGATGAGAGGCATGCGGGCATTCTCGCAGCCCGTCGCACGGCCCGCCGATCGGTCCTGCCGTCCGCCCCACGAGATGTCGTGCGAACGGACGACCTCGGGTTACTCGGCGATCTGCGGTGCCTCGAGCAGGATGTCGGTGTCGAAGCAGGTGTGCGTGCCGGTGTGGCAGGCGGCGCCGACCTGGTCGACGACGAGCAGCACCGTGTCGCCGTCGCAGTCGAGGCGCACCTCGTGCACGTACTGGGTGTGCCCGGACGTCTCGCCCTTGACCCAGTACTGCTGCCGCGACCGCGAGTAGTAGGTGGCCTTGCGAGTCGCGAGGGTGCGGGCGAGCGCCTCGTCGTCCATCCACGCCATCATCAGCACGGCGCCGGTGGCCCGCTCCTGCACGACGGCGGCGAACAGGCCGTCGTCGTTGCGCTTGAGCCGGGCGGCGATCGCCGGATTCAGGATGCCGCTCATCGGACCGTGATCCCTTCCACGCGCATCGCGTCCTTGACCTGACCGATGGTCAGCTCCCGGAAGTGGAAGACGCTCGCGGCGAGCACCGCGTCGGCGCCGGCCTGCACGGCGGGTGCGAAGTGCTCGACGGCACCGGCACCACCGGAGGCGATGACGGGCACGTGCACATCCTTGCGCACGGCCTCGATCATCTTCAGGTCGAAACCGTTCTTGGTGCCGTCGGCGTCCATCGAGTTGAGCAGGATCTCGCCGACGCCGAGTTCCTCGCCGCGCCGGGCCCACTCGACCGCGTCGATGCCCGTCCCGCGACGACCACCGTGCGTGGTGACCTCCCAGCCGCTCGGCGTGGGTTCCTGTCCTGCGGGCACGGTGCGCGCGTCGACCGACAGCACGATGCACTGCGACCCGAACCGCTCGGACATCTCGCGCAGCACCTCGGGCCGGGCGATGGCCGCGGTGTTCACCGAAACCTTGTCGGCGCCGGCGCGCAGCAGACGATCGACGTCCTCGACGGTGCGGACGCCGCCTCCGACCGTGAGCGGGATGAACACCTGCTCGGCGGTGCGCGTGACGACGTCGAGCATGGTGCCGCGGTCGCCGCTCGACGCCGTGACGTCGAGGAAGGTCAGTTCGTCGGCGCCCTGTTCGTTGTAGAGGGCGGCGAGCTCGACCGGATCACCCGCATCGCGCAGGTTCTCGAAGTTGACACCCTTGACCACCCGCCCCGCATCCACGTCGAGGCACGGGATGACCCGCACGGCCAGCGTCATGTTCGATCTCCTTCGGAACCCAACTGCTCGGCCACGGACTGTTCCGTCGCCGACTGCACAATCTCCAGTATCTCGCCGTGCACTCCGGGCGCTGCAGCGACCACCGATCCGGACCCGATCCGCCAGGGCCGGCCCGCGAAGTCGGTGGCGATGCCCCCGGCGGCCCGCACGAGTGCGACACCGGCGGCGTTGTCCCAGGGGTGGTGGCCGAACACGACGGCACCGCCGATCGCGCCTCCCGCGGTGAACGCGAGGTCGGCGCCGGTGGAGCCGTGCATCCGCAACCGGGCGACGCGCCGGCTCAGCTCGGTGATGACGGCGAGACGCCGGGTGCCGGGCACCCGACCGCGACTGTCGATGTCGAAACTGCCGACCGCGATCATCACGTCCTCGAGCCGCGCCGGCTGCAGCGGTGCGGTGGGCTCGCCGTTCACGAGCAGCGGCCCGTTGGCGATTCCCGCGAAGCGCTGATTCGTCAGCGGCAGCCACGTGAGGCCGAGGATCGGTTCGCCGTCCTCGACGAGAGCGAGGAGGATCCCGGCCATCGGCAGCCCGGCGGAGTAGTTGATGGTGCCGTCGATCGGGTCGAGCAACCAGACGGTGCCCTCCCCCGCGGACGGGCCGCCGAACTCCTCACCGTGCACGGGGATACCGGTGCGCTCGGCGAGGGCACCGGAGATCCGCCGTTCGAGTTCGAGATCGAGATCGGTCGCGAAGTCGTTCGGTCCCTTGTCGACGGAGCGCGGCGCACCGTGCCCGGCGACGAACCGTTCCGCGACCTCGTCGAGTACACCGCTCGCGACGGCGAGCAGCCGGTTCAGGTCTGCGGGATCGGCCATGGGTCAGCGCGAGACGGCGTCGAGCGCCTCGGTCAGCGTGAATCGGCCCGCGTAGAGCGCCTTTCCGATGATGGCGCCTTCGACGCCCTCGTCGGTGAGCGTCGCGATGGCACGCAGGTCGTCGACGGTCGAGACGCCGCCGGAGGCGACGACCGGAGAGTCGGTGGCCGCGCACACCTCGCGGAGCAGGTCGAGGTTGGGGCCCGAGAGGGTGCCGTCCTTGGTGACGTCGGTGACGACGTAGCGCGAGCAGCCGTCGCGTTCGAGGCGCTCGAGCACCTCCCACAGATCGCCGCCGTCGGAGACCCAGCCGCGGCCGCGCAGCCGCCACTGGCCGTCGAGAAGCTTGACGTCGAGCCCCACGGCGATCCGGTCGCCGAACTCGCCGATGACGCGCGAGCACCACTCGGGATTCTCGATCGCGGCGGTGCCGAGGTTGACGCGGGCACAGCCGGTCGCGAGGGCCGCGGCGAGGGTCTCGTCGTCGCGAATGCCGCCCGACAGCTCGACCTTCACGTCGAGTTCGCCGACGACGTCGGCGAGAAGCGCACGGTTGTCGCCGCGGCCGAACGCCGCGTCGAGATCGACCATGTGCACCCATTCGGCGCCGGCGTTCTGCCATTCGAGGGCGGCGTCACGGGGCGAACCGTAGCCGGTCTCGCTGCCCGCCTCTCCCTGAACGAGGCGAACTGCTTCACCGTTGACGACGTCGACTGCGGGCAAAAGGACCAGGCTCACTGCGTACACATTAGTGCCTGTACCTGTGACATCACCAAACGCGTGGCCGGGGCGTCAGGAAAGCGCCGTGCGTCATGCCGACCGTGCCGCGTCGAGGGCCCGGCAGGTCGGGGTCGGACGGCCGGCGTACTCGTCGACGGGACCCTCGTACAGCACGGTTCCGCCGTGCCGTCCCGGTCCCGGTCCGAGGTCGACGATGTGGTCGGCGTGCCGGATCACGTCGAGGTGGTGCTCGATGACGACGACGGTGTGCCCTCGGTCGACGAGGTCGTCGAAGACGTGCAGGAGGGTGCCGACGTCCTCGGCGTGCAGGCCGGTGGTCGGCTCGTCGAGGACGTAGAGGGTCGGCGTCTTCGCTCGTCCGAGTTCCTTGGCGATCTTCACCCGTTGACACTCGCCACCGGAGAGCGTGTCGAGCGACTGTCCGAGGCGGAGGTAGTCGAGGCCCACCCCGGCGAGCGCACTCAGTCGACGCGCGATCTCCGGGTGCGGCAGTTCCTCGAGGGCGCGACCGACGGTGAGGTCGTCGACATCGGCGATCGACAGGCCGTTCACGGTGTGCCCGAGCACCTCGGCGGTGAACCGGCGGCCGTGGCAGGTGTCGCAGACGACCTCGCGTCCGTCCATGAAGGCGAGGTCGATGTACACGACACCGGCCCCCGTGCAGGTCGGGCACGCACCCGCCGAGTTCGCGCTGAACAGGCTCGCCGGCACACCGCTGTGTTCGGCGAACATCCGCCGCAGGGTGGGTGCGATTCCGGTGTAGGTGATCGGGGTGGAGCGGCGATTGGCGCTCACCGGCCGCTGGTCGATCACCGTGGCGTCGTACTGATCGACGAGTTCGGCTGCGAGACTGGACTTTCCCGACCCAGCGACGCCGGTGAACACGGTGAGCACGCCGGTGGGGATCCGCACCGTCAGGTCGCGGAGGTTGTTGCGACACGCATCGGCGATCGTGAGACGACCGGTCGCCTCGCGGGCGGGGTGACCGCGGCCGATGGCGCGCCGCAGCGATCGGCCGGTGGGAGTGTCGGCCGTTCGGAGCCGGTCGAAAGTGCCCTGGAAGACGAGGCGACCACCGGACGAGCCCGCACCGGGACCGATCTCGATCACCTGGTCGGCCCGGGCCATCACGCTCGGGTCGTGTTCGACGACGAGGACGGTGTTGCCGCTGTCGCGGAGCCGTTCGAGGAGGTCGATCATCGTCTCCACGTCGGCTGGATGCAGACCGACCGTCGGTTCGTCGACGACATAGGTCATCTCCGTCAGGCTCGACCCGAGGTGCCGGACCAACTTGATCCGTTGCGATTCGCCGCCCGAGAGCGTGGTGGTCGCCCGGGCGAGCGCGAGATAGCCGAGGCCGATCGTCACCATCGCCTCGAGACGGCCCACCAGTGCGGACACCACAGGTGCGGCGCGCGAGTCGTCGATCGTGCGCACGAATTCGAGCAGCTCGATGATCTCGAGGCGGGACAGCTCCCCGATCGTGCGGCCGCGAAGGGTGACCGCCCGCGCGGCCGCGTTCAGCCGTTCTCCGGCGCAGTCCGGGCACGTCTCGGCGCGGGTGAAACGTCGGATGACGTCCTGTTTGCGTTCGGAGAGGTTGTCGGAGGTGTGCAGGTGGATGCGCTCGAATCTCTCGACGACGCCCTCGTATCCGTCCGGCGGTTTGTGGCCCAGCGCCGCTGCGGCCTCGCCGCCGTAGAGCAGTGCCTCCCGCTCGGCGGGCTTCCACTCGCGCAGGTGTGTGTCCGCGTCGAAGGAACCGATGTCGGCGTACTGGGAGTACCAGTACCCACCGTTGCCGAAGCCGGGCACCAGGATCGCGCCCTCGGCGAGGGACCTGTCGAGATCGAGGAACCGCTCGACGGCACTGACGACGATCTCGCCGAGCCCGGAGCAGGTCGGGCACATCCCGGTGGGGTCGTTGAACGAGAAGCGGTTCGACTCCCCGAGGACGGGTGTGCCCACCCGGGAATACAGCAGCCGCAGATAGGTCCAGGTGTCGGTGATGGTGCCGACCGTCGAGCGGGCGTTGCCGCCGAGGCGGCGCTGGTCGACGACGATCACCGGCGTCAGACCGTCGATGTGGTCGACGTCGGGTCGTGTCCACTTCGGCAACCGATTGCGCGTGAACGGCGGGTACGTCTCGTTGAGCTGGTAGCCGGCCTCCGCGGCGATCGTGTCGAAGACGAGCGACGACTTCCCGGAGCCGGACACCCCGACGATCACCACGAGCCGGTTGCGCGGAACGGTCAGATCGACGTCGGCCAGGTTGTGGGTGCGGGCGCGACGGATCGTGATGGCGCGGCCTCGCACTGCCGCCTCGGTGGTCGTGACGGTGGTGGTCATGGATTCGACGCTACGACCGGTTGCGGCCGGATCCTGACCGCAACCGGTGGGAGGATGACGGCATGGCGGACGTCACCGAGCGGATGCTCGCGTTGTTGTCGATCCTGCAGACCGGACGCGCGATCGGCGGGGACGAGCTGGCCCGGCGGCTGCAGGTGAGCCGCCGGACGCTCCGCCGCGACGTCGACCGGCTGCGCGGCTACGGATATCCCGTCGAAACCCGCTCCGGGCCCGGCGGTTTCTACCGTCTCGCGTCGGGACGTTCGATGCCGCCGCTGGTGCTCGACGACGACGAGGCCGTCGCGGTGCTGCTGGGGCTCGGCGCTCTCGCCGCGACCGGGCCGGCCGAAGGCGGACTGGACGACGCTGCCACCCGCGCCTACGGCAAGCTCGACCAGTTCCTGCCCGCGCGGCTGCGCCCGCGGGTCGCGGCCGTCCGCAGCGCGGTGGAGACGAGTGCGCTGCAGGCGCCCAGCGTGTCGGCGGAGCTGCTCGGCTCCGTGGCGGAGGCGATCGCGCGGTGCGACACGTTCACCTTCGACTACGTCGACGCGCAGGGCTCGCCGACCTCGCGCAGGGTCGAGCCGTACCGGCAGGTCCACCACCTGCTGCGGTGGTACCTCCTCGGATGGGACGTCGATCGCGAGGACTGGCGGGTCTTCCGCCTCGATCGTGTGCGCGACCTGCTCCGCACCGGCCGACGGTTCGCACCCCGCCGACTTCCCGCCGGGTCCGCCACGGAATACCTGCGGCAAGGACTCCGGCAGGGGCGGACACCGGTGCACCTGGACGTGGCGGCCTCGGCCACGCACGTCGCCGACGCGCTGAAGTACCAGGACGCCGAGATCCGGCCGACGGGTGACGGCCGGACCGAGGTGCACCTCGCGGTCGAGTCGTGGCAGTGGCTCGTCCTCACGCTCGCCACCCTCGACGCCGACGTCCGGATGCGCGCGGACCCGGAGATCGTCCGGGCCTGCGCGGTGTTCGCCGATCGTCTGCGCGCGGCGGCGCAGGACGTCGTCGTCCCCTCCGAGGAGCGCGCGAGGTGAATCAGGGCGCGGCAGATCGATTTCGAGTCCGCACAGCTGCGTTACGAAGCTCCTCGCGCGCCCGACTGGGGTTCGCTACCGCAACACGCCGGGCGAAGCCCGGTTCGGCGCGTCAGCTTCCGGGACGGTCGTCCTCGGCGGGACCGAAGGCCCGGCGGGCCGACCGCGTCGATACGACACCCATGGCCACGACGGCCGCCACGATGCCGACCAACGCGATGACGAGCCCGACGACGGGCGTGGGCCGGACCGCCACCACGATGATGGCGGTGACGAGCAGGACGACGGTCGCCGTACCGACGGACAGCAGCGCGTGACGGCCGAAGGAGAACTCTCCGCTCGGCCGTCCGCGCCGCGGCCCGGTCACAACGAGTTGACCCAGTTCTGCAGCAACTGTGCGCCGGCGTCGCCGGACTTCTCCGGGTGGAACTGGGTGGCCGAGAGCGGACCGTTCTCGACGGCAGCGACGAAGCGGCTGCCGTGCTCGGCCCAGGTCACCTTCGGCGGCGCGAGACGCTCGGGAGCGTCGAGTTCCCACTTGCGGGCGGCGTAGGTGTGGACGAAGTAGAAGCGGGTGTCGGCGTCCATGCCGGCGAAGAGCACCGAATCGGCGGGGGCCTCGACGGTGTTCCAGCCCATGTGCGGCAGCACCGGCGCGTCCAGACGCTCGACCGTGCCCGGCCACTCGCCGCAGCCCTCGGTCTCGATGCCGTGTTCGACGCCGCGTTCGAACAGGATCTGCATGCCGACGCAGATGCCGAGCACCGGACGACCGCCTGCGAGGCGGGTGCCGATGATCTTGTCTCCGCCGACGCTGCGCAGGCCCTTCATGCACGCATCGAAGGCACCGACGCCGGGGACGACGAGTCCGTCGGCGGCGAGCGCGATCTTCGGGTCGGCAGTGACCTCCACATGCACGCCGGTACGGGCGACTGCCCGCGTGGCGGAGTGGAGATTGCCCGAGCCGTAGTCGAGGACGGCGACCGTGGTTGCGCTCATGATGTCGATTCTATGTGGTGGGACGGGGACGTTCCGACGGCCCGGCCAGTCGGGCCAGCAACGGCAGCGCCGGGACCAGGACCGCGGCGGCGGCGAAGGCCGCCGGGTATCCGGCCGCGGCGGCCACCGCGCCGAGGGCGAACGAACCGGCGCCGGTGCCGGCGTCGAAGCCGATGTTCCAGGCGGCGCTCGCCGACCCGGTGTTGCCCGCGCCGGCGCGACGGAACGCGACGAGCAGCGCCTCGTTCTGCACGACACCGAAGCCGAAGCCGAAGGCGATCGCGGCGACGATCAGCAGCACCGCTCCCCCTCGGTCGTCGGCGACGAGCGCGAAGGGAATCATCGCCAGGCCCGCGAGCCCGAGACCGACCGGCAGCAATTTGCCGGCGCCGATCCGGTCCGCGACGGAACCGGCCGCGTACCGCCCGATCAGCGAGGACGCGCTGAGCACGGCCAATGCCGCCGCGACGGGCAGGCCGGCGACCGCGATGCGCAACAGCGAGGTGAGACCGCCGTAGGCGATCGCACCCGCGCCCACCGCGACCAGCGGGAACAACAGCACGACCGGAGGCACCCGTCGCGCCGTCCGGGATTGTTTCGCGGTCAGCCGCGGCAGACGGATCGCGGCGAGCAGACCGGCGGACGAGATGATCGCGCCGAGCACGAACACCGGCGTGGTGGAGAACCGCTCGGCGATCGCCAGGCCGGCGGGCAGGCCGATCGTCTGGGACGCGGCGATGGCGATGCCGAGCATGCCGGTGGCCCGGCCGAGCAATCGCGGCGGCGCGAGTTCGCCGACGAGGGCGGCCGCCGCCACGGTGATCATGCCGAAACCGATACCGCGCAGCGCGGAGATGCCGAGCACCGGCGCCGGAGCCATCGATACGAGGAACAACAGCGACGGCGGCCCGAGGAACAGGCAGCCGGCCGCGAGCGTCGCGCGGTGACCGAACGCGCGCAGCAGTCGCGGCATCGCGAGCTGGGTGAGGACGGTGGTGAACATGAACACCGCCGTCACCGACCCGGCGAGCGTGTCGCTGCCGCCGGCCTCGGCGATCGCCCAGGGCACGACCGGCAGCAGCAACGAGAAGCCGCCGAAGGCCGCCGCGGACGTCGACCACGCCGGGATCAGACCACGAACGGTGAACAGTCCTTGTTGTTCCGCCACGTCAGAGCAGCCGGAAGACGCCCGCGGCGACGGCCAGCACGGTCAGAGCCAGCAGCACACCCGCGAACAACGTGTTGCGCGCCTTCCACATCGACCACGTTCCGCCCGCGGCGAATCCGGCCACGATGAAGCACAGGTAGGTGAGGACGACATCCATATGTCAGAGACTGCCCTTCGTCGACGGGATGCCGGTCACACGCGGGTCGGGTTCGACGGCCTCACGCAGCGCGCGGGCGACCGCTTTGAACTCGGCCTCGGTGATGTGATGCGGGTCGCGGCCGTAGAGCACCCGCACGTGCAGTGCGATGCGGGCGTGGAAGGCGAACGACTCGAACACGTGCCGGTTGATCACCGTCGAGTAGGGCACGCCCGGATATCCCCCGATCACCGAGTGCACCATGTAGTCGGGCTCACCGGTGAACACGCAGTAGGGACGGCCGGAGACGTCGACCGAGGCGTGCGCGAGGGTCTCGTCCATCGGGATGAAGCAGTCGCCGAAGCGCCGGATGCCACGCTTGTCGCCGAGGGCCTGACCGAAGGCCTGGCCGAGGACGATGGCGGTGTCCTCGACGGTGTGGTGGGCCTCGATCTCGATGTCGCCCTGCGCCTGCACGGTGAGGTCGAACGAACCGTGCTGGCCGAGCGCGGTGAGCATGTGGTCGTAGAACGGGATCCCCGTGGAGATCTCGGTGCGACCGGTGCCGTCGAGGTCGATCTCGACGGTGATGCTCGATTCCTTGGTGGTGCGTTCGACGCGCGCGATGCGGTCGCTCATCGGGTTTCCTCGATTTCCGTGGCCGCGAGCTTCTCGCTCACTCGCAGCAACTCGTCGTTCTCGTGGGTCAGGCCGATCGTGGTGCGCAGGTAGCCGGGGATCCCGACGTCGCGGATGAGCACACCCTCGTCGAGATACCGCTGCCAGGTGGCAGGGGCGTCCGCGAAGCGGCCGAAGAGGATGAAGTTGGCGTCGGAGGGAATCACGTCGTAGCCGAACCGGGCGAGTTCGGCGGCGACGCGGTCGCGCTGGGCGGCCAGTTCCGCAACCGACGCGAGAGTTTCGTCGGCGTGCCGCAGGGCCGCACGCGCGGCGGCCTGGGTGACGACCGACAGGTGGTAGGGCAGGCGCACGAGCAGCAGCGCCTCGATCACCGCGGGGGCGGCGGCGAGATAACCGAGCCGTCCGCCGGCGAAGGCGAACGCCTTGCTCATCGTCCGCGAGACGACGATCTTCGTCGGGTACTCGTCGATCAGCGACAGAGCGCTCGGCTGCGAGGAGAACTCGACGTACGCCTCGTCGACGATCACGATGCCGGGGGCGGCGTCGAGGATCACCCGCAACTGGTCGAGCGGGATGCTGTGTCCCGTCGGGTTGTTGGGGCTGGTGACGAAGACGACGTCGGGCCGCCGCTCCCGCACGGCGGCGACGGATGCCTCGACGTCGAGGGTGAAGTCGTCGCGCCGGTAGGTGGACAGCCACTCGGTCTGGGTGCCGTCGGCGATGATCGGGTGCATCGAGTACGACGGCACGAAGCCCATCGACGTGCGCCCGGGGCCACCGAAGGCCTGCAGGAGCTGCTGCAGGATCTCGTTGGAACCGTTCGCGGCCCAGACGTTCTCGACGCCGAGGGGAACACCGGACGCCTTCGTCAGATAGGCGGCGAGGTCGGTGCGCAGCGCGACCGCGTCGCGGTCGGGATAGCGGTGCAGCTGCGTCGCCGCCTCACGCACGGCCTCGGCGACGTCGTCGACGAGCGCCTGCGTGGGCGGGTGCGGGTTCTCGTTGGTGTTGAGCTGGACGGGCACCGTCAGCTGGGGTGCACCGTAGGGCGACTTGCCGCGCAGGTTCTCGCGCAGCGGCAGGTCGGCGAGGGTGATGCGGGAGCCGGGGATCTGGGTCACTTCAGCGCCTCGAATCGCAGACGGACGGCTTCACCGTGGGCGGGCAGGTCCTCGGCGTTCGCGAGGGTGATGACGTGACCGGAGACGTCCTTCAGGGCCGCCTCGGTGTACTCGACGACGTGGATGCCGCGAAGGAAGGTCTGCACGCTCAGGCCCGACGAGTGCCGGGCGCAGCCGGCGGTGGGCAGCACGTGGTTCGATCCGGCGCAGTAGTCGCCGAGGGAGACCGGCGCCCACGGCCCGACGAAGATCGCACCCGCCGAACGGACACGCGCGGCGACCTCGGAGGCGTTCTCGGTCTGGATCTCGAGGTGCTCGGCGGCGTAGGCGTTGACGACCTTCAGGCCCTGGTCGATGTCGTCGACGAGGACGATGCCGGACTGGCTGCCGGACAGTGCGGTGGTGACGCGCTCGCGGTGCTTGGTGAGCTCGAGTTGCGCGGCGAGCGCGGTGTCGACGGCGTCGGCGAGGTCGGTGCTGGTGGTGACGAGCACCGAAGCGGCCATGACGTCGTGCTCGGCCTGACTGATCAGGTCGGCGGCGACGTGCACCGCGTCGGCGGTGTGGTCGGCGAGGATCGCGATCTCGGTGGGACCGGCCTCGGCGTCGATGCCGACGACCGCGCGGCACAGCCGCTTGGCGGCGGTGACGTAGATGTTGCCGGGGCCGGTGATCATGTCGACCGGGGCGAGTTCGGCGCCGTCGGTGTCGGTGCCGCCGTAGGACAGCAGTGCGACGCCCTGGGCGCCGCCGACGGCCCACACCTCGTCGACGCCGAGCAGGGCCGCGGCGGCGAGGATCGTCGGGTGCGGCAGTCCGCCGAAGTTCTTCTGCGGCGGCGAGGCGATGACGAGCGATTCGACGCCGGCGGCCTGCGCCGGGACGACGTTCATCACGACCGACGACGGATAGACCGCGTTGCCACCGGGCACGTAGAGGCCGACGCGTTCGACCGGCACCCAGCGTTCGGTGACGGTACCGCCGGGGACGACCTCGGTGGTGACGTCGGTGCGACGCTGAGCCGCGTGCACGACGCGCGTGCGCGCGATGGCCTCCTCGAGGGCGGCACGGACGGCGGGGTCGAGTTCGGCGAGCGCTCGGTCGAGTTCTGCGGCGGGAACACGCACGGACGCCGGGCGGACCCCGTCGAACTTCTCGCAGTAGTCGAGCGCAGCCTCGGCGCCGCGGTCGCGGATGTCGTCGACGACGGGACGGACCTGATGGAGCACCGCGTCCACATCCACTCCGCCGCGGGGCAGTGCGCCCCTGAGCTCCGCAGTGGTGGGAGTACGACCGCGCAGGTCGGTGCGGGCAAGCATGAGGTGTCCTCTCTCGTCGAACAGGGATCACCCTCTACTATCCCGCATCCCCCGACGACGTTCGAAGTCGCGCCCGCGTGAGGATGCTCTCGGCACGGATCACCGTGCTTATGCTGTCGGCATGGACGAGGACGAGTCGCGCCCGAGCACGTTGGGCGAGTTGATCCGCCGCCAGCGTGAACTCGCAGAACTGCCCATGCGTCAGCTCGCGGCGATGGTGGGCATCTCGAATCCGTACCTGTCGCAGATCGAACGGAACCTGCGGGCGCCGAGCGAGCGTGTGCTGCAAGCGATCGCCGAACAGTTGCACCTGTCCGCGGACACCCTCGCGGCCCACGCGCAGGCCGACGACGGAGCGGAGTCCGCCGTGCTGCGGGCGATTCGCGAGGATCCCGACCTGACCAATCCCCAGCGGCGTTCGCTCGAGGAGATGTACGAGGCGTTCCGGGAGGTCACCGTCGCGCGTCGTCGGCGTGGCGGAGGGCGCGAACCCGGCGAGGAGTGAGCATTCTCACAATCGCCACCAGGCGGGTTCGTGCGTCACGCAGCAGCCGAGGTCAGCCCGATTTCGTCACGTCGTCGGCGAACATGCAGGTAGCACGTACCTGGGGGTAAGGTGCGCGCCTCCGTCGGCGGCGTCAACATCGGCTCCGGACCATTCACCCAGTTCTGGAGTTGCTCGGTGCTCAACCATCTGCAGAAGAAGCTCACCTCCTCCCTCGACCCGATCGGGTGGGGACCGGCCGTCGCATCCGTCGCCGGCCGTGCAGTGAAGAATCCGCGGGCCGTGGCCGGCGCGACCACGGAGTACGCCGGTCGTCTGGCGAACATCCCGGCGGCGGCGACACGCGTGTGGAACGCCGCCGATCCGCAGCCCCCGGTGCCGCTGGATCCGAAGGACCGCCGGTTCTCCGATGCCGCCTGGAAGGAGAATCCGGCCTACTTCTCGCTGCTGCAGAGCTATCTCGCCACCCGCGAGTACGTCGAGGACCTCGCCGACGCCGGCTCGGGCGATCCCGTGCAGGACGGCAAGGCCCGTCAGTTCGCGAACCTGATGTTCGACGCGCTCGCCCCGTCGAACTTCCTCATCAACCCGGGTGTGCTCGTGCGCGCACTCGACACCGGTGGCGCTAGCCTGTTCCGCGGCGCGAAGTACGCCATCGAGGACGTCGTGCACCGGAAGGGCCTGCCGCTCAAGGTCGATCGCGAGGCGTTCACCCTCGGCGAGAACATGGCCGCGACCCCCGGCAAGGTCGTCTTCCGCAACGACCTCATCGAGGTCATCCAGTACGCCCCGCAGACCGGTGAGGTGCACGAGATCCCGATCCTGGCGGCGCCGCCGTGGATCAACAAGTACTACATCCTCGATCTCGCGCCGCAGCGCAGCCTCATCGAGTGGGCCGTGCAGCACAACCGCACCGTGTTCGCGATCTCGTACCGCAACCCGGACGAGTCGATGCACGAGATCACGATGGACGACTACTACCGCCAGGGAGTCTCCGCGGCGCTCGACGTCGTCGAGGAGGTCACCGGCTCGTCGCGCATCGAGGTGCTGTCGATCTGCCTGGGCGGCGCGATGGCAGCCATGGCCGCGGCGCGCATGGGCAAGCTGGGCGACAAGCGCATCAGCGCGTTCACGATGCTCAACACGCTCCTGGACTACAGCGAGGTCGGCGAGCTCGCGCTGCTGACCGACCCGGCGACGCTCGACCGTGTCGAGTTCCGGATGAGCAAGCAGGGCTTCCTCTCGGGCAACGAGATGGCCGGCAGCTTCGACATGATCCGTGCACGCGATCTGATCTTCAACTACTGGGTGTCGCGGTGGATGAAGGGCGAGAAGCCCGCCGCCTTCGACATCCTGGCGTGGAACGAGGACAGCACCCGCATGCCGGCGAAGATGCACTCGCACTACCTGCGGTCGCTGTACGGCCGCAACGAGCTCGCGCGCGGCGTGTACGAACTCGACGGCGAGGTCCTCGACCTGTCGGACATCACGTGCGACACCTACGTGGTGGGCGCCATCAACGACCACATCGTGCCGTGGACCTCGTCGTACAAGGCGACGGGCCTGCTCGGCGGGTCGGTCCGGTACGTCCTGACCAGCGGTGGCCACGTGGCCGGCGCGGTCAATCCCCCCAACCCGAAGGCCTGGTTCGAGGCCGTCGGAGCGCCCGACTCCGAGAAGCTCCCGAAGCTGCCCGAGGACCCGAAGGCGTGGTCGGAGAAGGCCACTCGCACCGCAGGGTCGTGGTGGGAGGACTGGACCGCATGGTCGACGAAGCGGGCCGGTGAGCTCGTCGCTCCCCCGGCGATGGGCAGCGCGCAGCATCCGCCGCTGTGCGATGCCCCGGGAACGTATGTCTTCGGGTGACATTGCGTGTTAGCTATCATTTTGCTAACTTGCTAACAGCGCTGATCCGAGCGCACCCCCACAGGGGAAGCCCCGCTCCTGTCACGAGCGCCCACGGAAGGTACACACCATGACCGCACCGACCAAGACCACCGCCGCCAACGCCAAGGCCACCGATGCCGCGGCCAAGGCGACCGAAGCCGCCACGAAGGCCGCCGCCGAGGCCACCGCAACGGCCCAGCAGTCGGCCGAGAAGCTGACCTCGACGGCCGCTGCGGTTGCCGACAAGGCCGCGACCGAGTTCACCAAGACCGTCGACGAGGCCACCGAGCGCTTCCAGGAGTTCAACGCGAAGTTCGTCGACGCCGCGAAGCAGAGCGGAAACCTCGGTGTCGACACCTACGAGAAGGCCGTCTCGAGCCTCCTGGATCTGCAGGAGAAGGTCGCCGACGCCACCCCCGTCGAGTGGGTCGCCGATCTCGCCAAGGCGCAGGTCTCCTTCGCTCGCGAGCTCACCACCACCGTCACGAGCACCGCTCGCGACCTGCTGAAGTAATCGTCGACTCACTCGATGCAGTCGATACCGAACACCGCATCAGCGGACGTTCTCCGGTGCAGTGCATGCTGACACCGACACCAGCCCGGATCGCCGCGGCCCCGTTTCGTCTCGGGACCGCGGCGATCGCGGGCTGGAGCGGCTATCTCGCCGGCCTCGTACGACGCGGCGCCACGCCGTGCACGCTGGTCTCCGACGCGAACCGGTACAGCCGCGCCCTGACCTCGGCCACGCCGCCGCGCTGGACCACGGACTGGCCGGTGGAGTGCCGGTGGTCCCTCGGAGCTCTGCGTGATTGCAGCACCCCCGATCCCGCACGCGACGAGATCCCCACGCTGTTGCTGCCGCCGCAGGCCGGCACCCACTCGTGCATCGTCGACCATTCCGCCGACCGCAGCCAGGTCGAAGCCCTCAGGGCCGGTGGTCTTACCCGCCTGCACTGCCTCGACTGGGCACCCGCGACTCCCGCGACGGACGACTGCTCGATCGATGAGCACCTGGCGGTCGTCACCGAGGCCGTCGACCATCTCGGTGGCCGGGTGAACCTGATCGGCGACAGCCAGGGCGGGTGGCTCGGCACGATCTACACGGCACTGCATCCCGAGCGCGTGCACTCGCTGACCGTGGCGGGAGCACCCATCGACTTCCACGTCGACCAGCCGGCGCTGTCGGTGCTCGCCCACGCGCCCCGCGGGGCCGCGGCCACGACGATCGACTTCTGGTACGGGGCGGCGCGGGCCGTCGGAGTGCCGACCACCGATCCGATCGGTGAGATCGAACGAGCGATGACACTGCTCGGCCTGCTCCACGATCCCGACGAAGTGGCGCGCTGGGAGGCCGAACGGCACTGGTTCACCTGGAAGCAGGAGATCCCTTCGGCCTTCCGCGAATGGATCATGCGGCACCTGTTCGTGGGCAACGAACTCGTCGCCGGCACACTGAAGGCCGAAGGACGCGTCGTCGACCTCTCGGCCGTCGAGTGCCCGGTCCACCTCATCGCCGGGTCCGCCGATCCGATCGCAACTCCCCGGCAGGTCACCGCGCTGGCCGAGCACGTGTCGACCCCGCCGGAGAGGATCACCACCACGATCGCCGATGCCGGCCACATCGGGCTGTTCATCGGCCGCCGTGCGCTCACGGAGGTGTGGACGCCGCACGCCCGTCGCGTCGCGGCGTCGGCGTGATCGTGCTGTCCCGGCCGCAGCGCGGTCGGGACAGCGATCAGGACGGGGTGTCGACCCCGAGGCGCGTACACGCCGCCTTGTAGAGGTCGACGACGGCCGTGCGGAGTCCCGCCCGGTCGGTCACCGGCTCGAGCCACGGGATACGCACGGTGTGATCGCGACCGTCGATGACGACGACCCACTCCCCCGCCTCGCGGTCGACGCCGGTCATCCGAGCCTCGACGGCACCGGGCTCGGCGAAGGCACGCACGATGAGCAGGCTGTCGGCCGCGTGGTCGTCGTTCATGTGGGCAGTCACAGCCGCCACCACCTGGCTGTCGAAGTCGGTCACGGGCGCTCAGCGTAGCCAATCGGGGCGGGCGACGGGCGTGTCGGTCCCGGTCGCGACCCCGCCCTGTCCGTTCGGTGATGCGGCGCAACGATTCTCGAAACGACGCGGTCAGCCGTGTTCGGCGTCGCTCTCGCCGCTCACCTCGTCGTCGATCTCCACCCGGACGCCGAGGGCGGATTCCAGCGCCTCGAGTTCCTCGTCGAAGTGATCGAGCAGCCGGACGAGATCCGGGACCGTGCGACCGCAGGCCGTGAGACCGAAGGCGATCTCGTCGTCGGTGCTCGTGCACGTGATGTTCAGCGCCTGCCCGTCGACGGGCACCGACAGCGGATACAACGCGTCGACGCGCGCACCGTTCCAGTACAACGGCGCATCAGGGCCCGGCACGTTCGAGACGATCACGTTGAACGGCGGCCGCGGCAGCGCCCGGTTGCCGGTGAGTACTCCCACCGCCAGGGGCGCCACACCCACCGCGCTCGTCGCGAGACGACCGAGCTTCGACATCGAGTTCATCGCGTGCTTGCCCTCGATCATCGAACCGCGCACGCGCGCAAGACGTTCCACCGGGTCGGCGCACTGCGTCCCGAGTGTGCACATGAGGATGCCGATCTCGTTGCCCGACGAGCTCCCGCTCCGACGCAACGAGACCGGGACCATCGCCACCAGCGAATCCTCCGGCAGCGCATCGTGTTCGGAGAGATACGTCCGCAGCGCCCCACCGGACAGTTCGAGGACGACGTCGTTGAGCGTCGCGTCGGCCGCCTTGGACACCATCCGCAGTCGCTCGATCGGCCAGGACCGGGCCGCGAATCTGCGCGATCCGGAGATCTGCCGGTTGAGGATCGTGTTCGGAGCGCCCAGCGACAACGAACCACCGCGATTGTGCAAAGCACGGTCGACGGTGCCGACGAGCGCCGGAACCAGAGCGACCGCCTCGGACACGACGTTCACTGCATCGTTCACCGCACCGGTCGCCGCGCGGACGACGGCGCCGGGGAACCCGATCGCGGTACCCATCGCCGAGCGGCTCGACGACTGCGCGTCGGCGACCGCCCACGGGGCCGGCATGTCGGTGCGGTCCGGGTCGGTGCTGAGCGCACGGCGCAGCAGGCGCATCGCCCCCACCCCGTCGGCGACCGCGTGGTGGATCTTCACGTAGAGGGCGTAGCGACCGTCGGACAGCCCTTCGATCAGGTGCATCTCCCACAACGGGCGGGTGCGGTCGAGCAGCGACGCGTGCAGGCGGGAGACGAGTTCCCACAGATCGTCCATCGTGCCCGGGGACGGCAGCGCGTTGAACCGGACGTGGTAGTCGATCGAGAAGCGCGGATCGTCCTCCCATGCCCACTGCCCGAGGGTGAACAGCGAGCGGGTGGGCCGCTTGCGCCACAGCGGCCCGGCGGGTTCCTCCCGGGCGAGCGCCTCGGCGAACATCGACTTCAGGTCGCTCGCGTCCTTGCCCTCCGGCGGCTGGAACAGCAGGAGACCGCCGACATGCATCGGGTGGTCGCGCGACTCGCCGAGCAGGAACATCGAGTCGGTCGGTGACATCGGTAACCGCATCGTGTTCTGTCTTCCTCCCCCACCCGGCACCGGCGACAACCGGAGCACCGCCCCTACGTGACCGGTACCGGCACGTCGATGTGCTGTCAGTTCTACCCCAGAAAGCGCACGTGCGGGATCGTCTCACCGACGGATGTTCCGGTGGCGCGTCCGATTCGTCCCTGCCGTGACCTGCGACCTACACGCTCACATGTCGAGGCCGAAGTCCAGGACGGTCACAGAGTGGGTGAGCGCACCCACCGCGAGGAAGTCGACGCCCGTGCGCGCGTAGTCGGCGGCGACGTCGAGGGACAGGCCGCCGGAGGATTCGAGTCGTGTCTGCGGCGCATGGGTGTTGCGCCGCTGCACCGCGATCTGAGTCTGCCACAGCGGGAAGTTGTCGAGCAGGATCAATTCCACGTTCTCGGCGAGCACCTCGTCGAACTGCTCGAGGGTGTCGACCTCCACCTCGCACGCGATATCGGGAGCGTGTTCCCGGACGGCGCGCAGCGCCGCGACCACCGAACCGGCCGCGGCGACGTGATTGTCCTTGATCAGCGCCTCGTCGCCGAGTCCCATGCGGTGGTTGACGCCGCCGCCCATCCGCACCGCGTACTTCTGCAGTGCGCGCATCCCCGGCAGGGTCTTGCGGCTGTCGCGGATCTTCGCCTCGGTGCCGGTCACGGCGTCGACCCAGTGCGAGGTCGCCGTGGCGATGCCCGACAGATGGCACAGCAGGTTGAGCATCGTGCGCTCGGCGGTGAGCAGGCCGCGGGTCGGCGCCTCGACGGTCAGGACCGAATCCCCGGGCAGCACGCGCGTGCCGTCGGACCTGCGATCGAGCACGCGGTAGTGATCAGCACCGATGACCTCGTCGAGGACGAGCAGACCGACATCGAGACCGGCGAGGGTGCCGGCCTGCCGCGCGACCACCGAGGCAGTGGCGACGGCGTCGGCGGGCACGGTGGCGTCGGTGGTGACGTCCGGTCCGTAGCGCAGGTCCTCGTCGAGCGCCTTCCGGACCAGCTCGCGGGTCTCGGCGAGGTCGAGTCCGTCGGGCAGCGCGGTGGTCATCTCAGTTGACTCCTGTCAGTTCCGGGGTGGTGAAGGACAACTCGCCGTCGTCGTCGATGCGCAGTTCGAGGCTGCGTGCCTGCGTCGGGTCGGTGTCCGGACGGTCGCTGCGGGTGTGGCATCCCCGCGATTCGGTGCGGCGCTGCGCCGCGAGCAGCAGGGCCCGCGCGGTGACGGTGAGGGCCGAGTCCTCGAGCCGATCGGCGTCGGTACAGGTTGCGACGACGCTCATCCTGCCGAGTTCGACTGCGGCAGCGGCCAGTCCGTCCGCGTCGCGCACGACCAGCGCGTGCCGGGTCATGAGCTGCTGCAGCACCGTCCGATCACAGACGGTCGAGGCGACGGCGGGAATGCCGTCCGTCCCGACACGCGTTCCGGCCCGTTCGATCGCCGCGGCCGTCCCCGCGCGCTCGCCGAGGACGAGCCCTTCGAGAAGACTGTTGGAGGCGAGCCGGTTCGCGCCGTGCAGGCCGGTACGTGCCACCTCACCTGCCGCGTACAGACCGGGGATGCGGGTGCGGCCGTGCACATCGGTGACGACACCGCCGCACGAATAGTGCGCGGCGGGAGCAACCGGCAGCAGATCACGGGCCGGATCGAGACCGGCGTCGGCACACATCGCCGTGATGGTCGGAAAACGCGTGGCGAAGCCGTCGAGGTGGCGGGCGTCGAGGTACACGTGATCCTCACCGAGTGCAGTGAGTCGCTCGGCGATGGCCCGCGAGACGACGTCGCGGGGTGCGAGGTCGCCGAGCGGATGCACACCCTCGGTGATCGATCGGCCGCGGGAGTCGACCAGTCGTGCTCCCTCCCCGCGCACCGCTTCGCTGATGAGCGGCCGACGTCCGGTGCCGCCTTCCGCGAACAGCACGGTCGGGTGGAACTGGACGAATTCGAGGTCGGCGACACCGGCGCCGGCGGCCAGGGCCAGCGCGATGCCGTCGGCCGTGGCGCCGGGCGGATTCGTGCTGCACGCGTACAGCTGCCCGAGGCCACCGGTCGCGAGCAACACGGCCGGGGTGTGGACGACGCCGAACCCGCGCTCGTCGAGGACGAGCAGTCCGGTGACGCCCCGCGCATCGGTGAGGATCCGGGCGGCAGCGGCGCCGAACAGGACGGGCAGACCCGCCGCGCCGAGGGCTCGCTGAACCTCGGCGCCGGTCGCGTCGCCACCGGCGTGGATGATGCGGCGGGTACTGTGCCCGCCCTCGCGGGTGCGGGCGATGTCGCCGTCTCCGGCGGTGTCGAACACCGCGCCGAGATCGCGCAGGGCGGTGACGGCGTCGGGGCCGGCCGTGACGATCGAGCGCACCGCGTCCTCGTCGCACAATCCCCCGCCTGCGGCAAGTGTGTCGGTGACGTGGGCGTCGACGCTGTCGCCCACCGGGGCCACCACCGCGATACCGCCCTGGGCGTACTGGGTGGCCGTGTCGGTGGGGCCGCCCTTGCTCACCGTGAGCACCCGCGCGCCGCGCCGGGAGGCGGCGCGCGCGGCCGTGAGACCGGCGACGCCACCCCCGACGACCACCAGGTCGGCGTGGTCCTCCCACGCGACCGTGATGGCGGTGGTCACTCGCCGCTGCCCGGGTTGCCGATGGCGATCATGCGCTGCACCGACAGGCGGGCCCGCTCGGCGACGTCGGCGGCGACGTGGACCTCGTCGTGTCCCTCCTGCAGGCAGCGGAGCAGGGCGGCGGGGGTGATCATCTTCATGTAGGGGCACGATGCGCGGTCGTTGACCGCCTGGAAGTCGATGCCGGGCGCAGCCTTGCGGAGCTGGTGCAGCATGCCGACCTCGGTGGCGACGAGGACCTGCTTCGCGCCGGTCTCCCGCGCGGCGTCGATCATGCCGCCGGTGGACAGGATCCTGACCTTGTCGTCGGGCACGAAGCCCTCCCCGGCGAGGTAGAGCGCCGAGGTGGCGCAGCCGCACTCGGGGTGGACGAACAGGTCGGCGTCGGGGTGCGCCTTGGCCTGCGCGGCGAGCTCGTCGCCGTTGATACCGGCGTGCACGTGGCACTCCCCCGCCCAGATGTGCATGTTCTCGCGGCCGGTCACGCGCTTGACGTGGGCGCCGAGGAACTGGTCGGGCAGGAACAGCACCTCACGGTCGGGGTCGATGGACGCGACGACGTCGACGGCGTTCGACGAGGTGCAGCAGATGTCGGTCAGGCCTTTGACCTCGGCGGTCGTGTTGACGTACGAGACGACCACGGCGTCGGGGTGGTCGGCCTTCCACTCGCGCAGCTGGTCGGCGGTGATCGAATCGGCGAGCGAGCAGCCGGCGCGCTCGTCGGGGATGAGCACCGTCTTGTTCGGGCTGAGGATCTTCGCGGTCTCGGCCATGAAGTGCACGCCGCAGAAGACGATGGTGTCCTCCTCGGCCTCGGCGGCGATACGCGAGAGCGCGAGCGAGTCGCCGACGTGGTCGGCGACGTCCTGGATCGCGGGAAGCTGGTAGTTGTGCGCGAGCAGCGTGGCGTTGCGCTCACGGGCCAGCCGACGGACCTCCTCGGCCCATTCCGGCGTCGCCTCGACGCCCGTGTATCCGCCGGGGCCGTCGACGATGGTGGCGGCTCCCGCCCACTCGGTCGTGGTCATGGCCTAGCTCCTTCGAGGGTGTCATCCCGGCGGGTTGTACCGGAATTGCCGTGTTCGAGGTTTTCGACTTAGGATCGAAAACATGCCACATGGTAACACCCGTCACGAAGTGCTCATCGCCGTGTTCCAGGTTCGCCGCTTTCCGGACACCTCGGGAACCCTCCGCGAAGAACCCGAACTCGGGGTGCTGCTGTGGCAACGGGCCCTCGATCCGCAGGTCGGCACGTGGTCGCTCCCCGGCGGGCAACTACGCAACGACGAGGACCTCACGACGTCGGCGAGGCGGCAACTCGCGGAGAAGGTCGACGTCCGCAAGGTCGCACATCTCGAACAGCTGTCGGTCTTCTCCGACCCGGATCGGGTGCCGGGTCCACGCACGATCGCGGCGACCTATCTCGGCCTGATCCCCCTGACCTCGGATCCCCAGCTGCCGGCCGATACGGCCTGGCATCCGGTCTCGGACCTTCCCGAGATGTCCTTCGACCACGGGGTCATGGTGGCGAACGCCCATGCACGCCTGGCCGCGAAGCTGTCGTACACGAACATCGCGTTCGGCCTCGCGCCGGCGGAGTTCTCCATGTCGACTCTGCGCGACATCTATTGCGCTGCACTGGGATACGAGGTGGACGCTACCAATCTTCAAAGAGTGCTGGCGCGCCGGAACGTACTCACCCGCACCGGCAACACCGCACCGTCCGGAAAAGCGGGAGGCCGCCCCCCGGCGCTCTACCGCTTCACCGATTCCCGGCTGCGCGTGACGGACGAATTCGCCGCCCTGCGACCGCCGGTGTGAACCTCCCCGAGGAGGTCAGAAGGGCCGACCCATGATGACCTCGAGCAACTGCAGCGGCATCGTCAGGAAGGCCGAGCCGACGAACAGCGCCGAGCGCAGCGGATCGCCTGCCAGATAGCCCTCGCTGATCCATTCCAGAATGTCGACCGAAACCATGCCGCCCCTCCCCGTTCGTCGTGCACAGATCGTCATGCGATTCCGATGTGTGTGTCGGACACGAGGAGTCGCGCGTTACATGCTCGCGGACCGAACGCCCTCGGCCGAGCGCGTCAGGCCGTCGAGGACGGTCTCGACCAGCGTGCGGACGTAGTCGTCCGACGGGGGTTCGCCCGTGGCCGACCACTTCTGGGCGACCGGTGCGAACAGCAAGTCCACGGCGACATCGAGATCGAGGTCGTCCGGCAGTTGCCCCGCATTCTGCGCGGCCCGGAGTCGGGCCTTCTTCATCTCCCGCATCGGTGTGTCGAGCCGGTGTTCGTATTCCGCTGCGAGTTCGGGGTCTTCGAGTACCGCCACGGTCAACGCGCGCAGCGGGACGGCGAACGTCGGATCACGCAGCTCCGCCACGGTGGCCTGCAGCACCGCGATGAGGTCCGCGCGCAGGTCGCCGCTGTCGGGTAGTGCGGCCTCGCCCCCGGCGTCGCCCTGCGTGCGCGCCAGGTACGCATCGAGGAGCACGGCTCCCTTCGACGGCCACCAGCGATAGATCGTCTGCTTCCCCACGCCGGCCCGGGCGGCGATCGCCTCGATACCGAGTTTCGAGTAGCCGACCTCGGCGACCAGTTCGAAAGCGGCATCGAGGATCGCTTTCCGCGAGGCAGGGTTCCGCCGGGAGTGTCCGGTTTCGGGGCGTGCGGGCATGAGACGACGATACCGCACCGAGACGAGACGTTGCGTCTTGACAGACAGTCCTCCGTGGATCATTCTCGAATGAGCGAGACGGACCGTCTCGTCTCATCCAGGAGGTGTCCATTGAAGACCCAACCGACAATCCCATCCTCTGTCACCCCCGGCGCGCGTCCCCGCACCTGGTTGATCACCGGCGCGAGCCGCGGCCTGGGCAGGGAGTTCGTCCGTGCCGCGCTGTCGAGAGGTGACAACGTCGTGGCCGTCTCACGATCGATCGAATCGGCCGATCTCCCCCGGGATCCGGAGCGTCTCCTCCGACTCCCGGCCGACGTCACCGACCGCACGGCGGTGTTCGCCGCTTTCGACAGGGCACGCGAACATTTCGGAGACCTCGACATCGTCGTCGACAACGCGGGCACCATGACCTACGGATTCGTCGAGGAGTTCACCGAGGAGCAGGCGCGTGCACAGTTCGAGACGAACTTCTTCGGAGCGATGTGGGTCAGCCAGGCCGCCATGGCGGCCTTCCGGAGCCGAGGACGCGGGCATCTCGTGCAGCTCTCGAGCATCGGGGGCGTACTGAGCGGGGCCGGCACAGGGCTGTACAGCGCGAGCAAGTTCGCCCTCGAAGGACTCAGTGAAGCACTGGCCGTCGAGGCCGCGCATTTCGGCATCGACGTCACGATCGTCGAGCCGGGCGGCTACTGGACCGATCTCTACACCACCATGACGGTGAGCACTCCGCAATCGGACTACGACTCACTGCGAGCCGAGATCGAGGAGCAGAGCGCGTCCACGAGCATCGACAGCCACCCCACCCTGGCCGCGCGGGCACTCCTCGAGGTCGTCGATGCCGACCGACCGCCGCGACGCATCGTCCTGGGCAACGCCGTGCTGGATGCGGCCGTCGCCGCCACCCGGGAGAAGATCGACATCTGGCTCGAGTGGGAGTCGGTGAGCCGTGCCGCGGAGGATGCCGTACCGGCGCCGGAATCCGTGGGTGGGGAGCGATCCGCGATCTAGAATGAGCGGATCGCGTGTCCGGCGGACCCAGGTCAGGTGATCCCATGAACGTCGACGACATCTGGAACACGATCGACGAGCAGCGCGCACGAACCGCCGACCTGCTGGAACAACTGACCGACGACGAGTGGCGTCGGCCGTCGCTGTGCGAGGGCTGGACCGTGCGCGACGTCGCCGCGCACCTCACGCTGCAGCAGCTCACCGTGGTCGATTTCGTCCGCATGGTCGTGCGTCATCGCGGCGGGGTCAACACGATCATCCGCGAGTCCTCTCGCGACCGTGCCCGGCGACCGACACAGGAGTTGATCGCGGACCTTCGGGGAATGATCGGCTCCCGGCGGCACAACGTGGGCATCACCCCGCTCGAGGCCATGATCGATCTGCTCGTCCACGGCCAGGACATCGCGGTACCGCTGCAGCGCGACCTGCCGATGCCACCGGATGCCGCCGCGGCCGGCGCCACTCGGATGTGGTCCACCCGCGGCACCGGCAAGGCCCGGGTCTTCGCCGACGTCCCGCTCGACGGATTCCGTTTCAGTGCAACCGATACCGAGTGGTCCTCCGGTTCCGGACCCGAGGTGCGGGGACCGATCTCCGCGATCCTGTTGCTGCTCGCCGGCCGTCGTGCGGGGTTGTCCCGGTTGGAGGGCGACGGCGCCGAGGAACTACGCCGACGGGTGGCGCCCGCGTGATGGGACGATGGGTGCCATGAGTGCCGACTCCCGCGTCCTGTGGACCATCGGCCACTGGACGTGTCCGCAGTCCGTCCTGCTCGACACGCTGACCTCGGCCGACATCGAACTCGTCGTCGACGTACGGAAGATGCCCGGTTCGCGCCGCAGCCCGCAGTTCGACGCCGACGAGATGCCGTCCTGGCTCGACAGTGCCGGGATCGGCTATCTGCACCTCACCGAACTCGGTGGCAGGCGGCCGAAACAGAAGGGTATCGATCCGGCCCTCAACGCGGGCTGGAAGAACGCGAGTTTCAAGAACTACGCCGATTACACCCTCACCGACGACTTCGAGGCCGGATTGGAGCGCCTCACCGAACTGGCCGAGCACCGGCACGTCGCGATCATGTGCGGTGAGCCGATGCCGTGGCGCTGTCACCGGCTGTTGATCGCGAACATCCTCGCCGCACGGGGATGGACCGTCGTGCATCTCGTCAACAACGCGAAGCCTCGACAGCACGTGCTGGGACAGTGGGGCGCGACGCCGTCGGTGGATTCCGACGGGGTCGTGACCTATCCGGGCGATCCCGACGACGATGGGTAGAACCCGCCGGCCGTCGAATCGGGTCGGTGCTCAGCGCTGTTCGCTCATCAGCGAATCGACGGTCCCGTGGCGCGAACACCGTGCCCACCACCCGTCCGGCGCGATCTGGACGATCATCCGCCGACCGCACCGAGCGCAGAACCGTGGCGGTTCGAGTCCGAGTTGCACTGCTGCGGAATGGGTCCGGACCGTCCCGTCGACGATCGCTTCGCCGGTGAACGGATCGAACATCAGATCGTCTCGCCGAGGGCCTTGATCGGCATCTTCAGTTCGCCGAGCAGATCGAGGTCGGTCTCCGCCGGCCGGCCGAGCGTGGTGAGATAGTTGCCGACGATGACGGCGTTGATCCCGCCGAGGATCCCCTTTTGTGCGCCGAGATCGCCGAGCGTGATCTCGCGGCCGCCGGCGAACCGGAGGATGGTGCGCGGCAACGCCAATCGGAAGGCCGCCACGGCCTTGAGCGCCTCGGTGGCGGGCAGCACCTCGAGGTCACCGAAAGGGGTGCCGGGGCGCGGGTTGAGGAAGTTGAGCGGCACCTCGTCGGGCTCGAGCGCCGCGAGGTCGGCTGCGAATTCGGCTCGCTGCTCGACGGTTTCACCCATCCCGAGGATGCCTCCGCAGCACACCTCCATACCTGCCTCGCGGACCATGCGCAGCGTCTCGAAGCGCTCCTCCCAGGTGTGGGTGGTGACGACCTTCGGGAAGTGCGAGCGGGCGGTCTCGAGGTTGTGGTTGTAGCGGTGCACGCCCATCGCGACGAGCCGGTCGACCTGGTCCTGGGTGAGCATGCCGAGCGAGCACGCGATCTGGATGTCGACCTCGTTGCGGATCGCCTCGATACCGGCCGCGACCTGCGAGAGGAGGCGCTCGTCGGGTCCGCGTACGGCCGCGACGATGCAGAACTCGGTGGCTCCGGTCTTGGCGGTCTGCTTCGCGGCCTCGACGAGCGACGGGATGTCGAGCCGGGCGGCACGCACCGGCGAGGCGAACAGGCCGGACTGCGAGCAGAAGTGGCAGTCCTCGGGGCAGCCGCCGGTCTTGAGGCTGATGATCCCCTCGACCTCGACCTCCGGTCCGCACCATGCCATGCGCACGTCATGGGCGACCGCCAGCAGGTCGTCGATGCGGTCGTCCGGCAGCTGCAGGACCTCGAGGGTCTGGTCACGGTCGAAGCCGATTCCGCGACCCAGCACCTGGTCGCGAGCGATTTCGAGGATGTCGGTGCGGGCGGGCGCCTGGGTCACTGCCGTCTCCTGGGGTGGCGAGAACTTGAACATCGTTCAATTGAACAGCGTTCAGGTTAGGGCGAAGCGTCCGATAGTGTCAAAGGCACGAATCCTTCGGTTCGGATCCCCCGTGGCGTGGTACCGCCGCGGGCAGCAGGAGAAGCGGGAGCGAAGAAGCAGTGCAGTTGCGACGCGGCGACGTCCTCGACGGCGCCATGGCGATCCTCGACGAGTACGGGCTCGGCGACCTGACGATGCGCAAGCTCGCGTCGTCGCTCGGCGTCCAGCCCGGCGCGTTGTACTGGCACTTCCCGAACAAGCAGACCCTGCTCGGCGCCATGGCCGACCGCATCCTCGACGGTGTCGACGAACCGCCCGCGAGCGACGCCTGGGACGAGGCCCTTTCAGAGCTCGCGCACCGTTTCCGTGCCGCACTGCTCGCCCACCGCGACGGCGCCGAACTCGTCGCCTCGAGCTACGCCTCCCGGCTGACCACCTCGTCGGCCCGCGACGCCTTCGTCGGCACCGCGGAACGCGCGGGTCTGTCGCGGGCGTACGCCGAACTCACCGGCTACGCGCTGTTGCACTACGTGCTCGGCCACACCGTCGACGAGCAGTCCCGCGCGCAGCTCGAGGAACTCGGCGCGCTCACGCGCGCACCGCTGTCCCCCGAGGTCGCGACCGAGCAGCCGGCCGAGGCCGACGACGACCTGCTCGACGGCGACCCCGCCGTCCGGTTCGAATTCGGTCTGCGGTTGTTCGTCGACGGCATCCGCGCACGTCTGGAGACCCGTGCGACATCCTGATCCCACCGTTCCTGTCGGACCCGCCTCGTACCTTCGACGCTCGTGACCGCCCCCTGGACCCTCCAGCAGATCAACGCCGTCGCGCCCGATCCGTCCTCGATGACGGCTGCGCGCGGCGTCGCCTCCGCATGGCTCGAGACCGGTCACGACATCACCGCCCTGTGGGGACTGTGCCGCGGACGCGGCACCACGCCGTACCGCACGGCGATCGACCCGAGCGCTCCCGCCTACACGTGCACGTGCCCGAGCCGGAAACTGCCCTGCAAGCACGCCCTGTCACTGCTCGTGCGCTGGTCCGAGGGTGCCGTGCCGGCCGCGCAGGCACCCGACTTCGTCACCGGATGGCTCGCCGCCCGCGTCGCGTCCACCACACTTCCCGCCCCGGTGGACGAGCCGGTCAAGGCGCCCGATCCGGTGACCGCCCAGCGCCGCGCCGAGCGGGTCGCGGCAGGACTCGACGACCTCGACCGCTGGCTGACTGACCGCATCCGGCACGGCCTCGGGGCGGTGGATCACGGCTACGACACCTACGAGACGATCGCCGCCCGCATGGTCGACGCCCAGGCTCCCGGCGCGGCGTCGGCACTGCGCACCCTGGCCACCGTCGTGAACGACGAAACCGATTGGCCTGCCAGGCTGCTCGCCGAGTACGCGCGCCTGCACCTGATGACCGTGGCGTACCGACAGCGCGACGATCTGCCGAGGCCGCTCCTGCGTTCGCTGCAGACCCATCTCGGTTTCAGCACCCGTAGCGAGGAGGTCCGCGCCGAACCGGCTGTGCGCGACCGCTGGCAGGTCCTCGCCGTGCGCGTCACCGAGGAGAGCCGGATGTTCACCCGCAAGACGTGGCTTCGGGGGCGGTCGAGCGGACGCTGGGCGATCCTGCTCGACTTCGCTCACGGAACAGCACGTTTCACCACGCCGCTCCCCTTCCCCGGTTCGCTGGTCGACGCCGATCTGCACTTCTACCCCGGCGCGGCCCCACTGCGAGCCGTGCTCGGCCGACAGCACGGGGAGACGGAGCCGTTCACGACCCTGCCCGCCACCGGACTCGACGCTGCGCTGGACGAATACGCCCGCATGCGCGGAGCAGATCCGTGGTTGCGCACCTGGCCCGTCCTGCTCGACGCGGTCACCCCCACCGACAGCGAGGACGGCTGGTACGTCGTCGACCCGTCCGGACGGGCACTGCCGCTGGCCGGTGACGACGACAGCCGCTGGCGGCTGCACGCCGTCGCGGGAGGTCGTCCCGTCACGGTCTGCGGCGACTGGGACGGAACCGCTCTCGCTCCCGTCTCACTGTTCACCGAAGGACAGGTGATGACCTGGTGACCGCCCTGCCCGAATCGCTTACGACCGCAGCACTTCTCGGCACGGCACGCTCCGCGCCGGAGTTCGACACGCTGCACACGGCCGACGCTGCGCGCGAACTCGCCGGAGACCCCGCCGCGACGCTGCTCGCCGCCGCCGCACTGGAGACGACCTTCCTCACCGCCGCGACCGTGCCCGTGGTCCGCGAACTGCCGTCGCCGGCCCCGGACGACGACCGTCCCGTCCTCCCCGGCGCGGCTGCCGAACGCCTGCGCGCGCTGCTCGCCGTCCGCTCCCCGCTGCTCGACGAGTGGTTCGAGGTGGCGGCCCGATTCCGCGCGTCGCACGACATCGTGGTCGACCTGCTGACGGTCGCGACCACCGACGCGGTGCACCGCGACCGGCTGGTCGCGCTCACCGGTTCCCGCGGACGCTGGGTGGCAGCGCGCAACCCGGAATGGGCCGATCTGCTGCCGCCCGACCCGCTCGACGACACGCCCTGGCACGCCGGTCCGCCCGCCCGGCTACGCCGATGGTTCGAGGCGCTGCGCGCGCACGACCCGGCCGCGGCGACGGCGACACTCGCGGCGTCGTGGGGTGCGCAGACCGCGGCCCAGCGGGCCGAGCTCGTCGCCCTGCTCGCGGTCGGTCTCGGTCCGCACGACGAAGACCTGCTCGAACGCGCCCTCGACGACCGCAGCCGCAAGGTCCGTGCCGTGGCACTCGACCTTCTCCCCCGCCTGCCGGACTCCACGTTCGCGCGGCGCATGGCCGAGCGGGTGCGGCAGTGGTTGCTCGTCGACGGCTCGACCGTTACGCTCGCTGTTCCCGACCGGCCGGACGAGGGCGCACTCCGCGACGGTCTCGTCGACGATCCGGCCCGCGATCTGCTGGTGGCGGCGGTCGCGGCGGCTCCGCTGTCGATGTGGCGCGAGCACGCCGGAGACACGGTGCTACCGGAGTTCGACGTCGACGACACCGTCCGCACGGCACTGACGGAGGGGTGGGGCCGCGCGGCGGTCCGGCAGCGCGACGGCGACTGGGCTGCGGCGTTGCTACGACGCGACGGCACCGTCGACGCGGCGGTCGCGCAGGTCGTGCCCCGCGACATCCTGCTCACGCACCTGCGCGATGTGTCGCCGTCCGCGGTTCTCGACGACACGCTGCTCGCCGCGCTCCCGGCGCCGTGGCCGCGCGATGTCGCCGAGAAGGTGCTCACCGCGCTGTACACGAAGCTGACGACCACCCGCGTGGTGCGCGACGTGCTGACGTTGCTCGCCCACCGGGCACCCTTCGAGTTGGCCGACCTGCTGGCCGACGCCGCGAACCGCACCGACGATCTCGGTCGCCTGCACCTGTTCGCGAGCGCAGCCGACACCCTGACCCTCCGCAAGACGATCCACGAGGAGCTGAGTTGACCGACTTCGAGTCGACCCCTGCAGTTGTCGGCACCGATGAGGCCGAGGCGTCCGATACCGGCACGTTCGAGACCGGCGGGCCCGACGAATCCGGCGCATCCGACACCGCCGGGCCCGACGTATCCGACACTGCCGGGTCCGGCACCGACCTGCTGCGCCCGCACGCCGAACAGCAGTACGCGGACGAACTCGCAGCACTCGCGCGACTCGACGACCGGCCGCGCCCGCCGTCGTGGCAGCTGTCGCCGTGGGCCGTGGTGACCTACCTGCTCGGCGGCGAACTGTCCGACGGCACCGTCATCACCCCGAAGTACGTCGGCCCGCGCCGATTGATGGAGGTCGCCGTCGCGACCCTGGCAACCGACCGGGCACTGCTGCTGCTCGGTGTGCCGGGTACCGCGAAGACCTGGGTGTCGGAGCATCTCGCCGCCGCGATCAGCGGTTCGTCGACCCGGCTCGTACAGGGAACGGCGGGCACGACCGAAGAGTCGGTGCGGTACGGCTGGAACTACGCGCGGCTGCTCGCCGAAGGGCCGAGCGCCGCCGCGCTGGTCGCCTCCCCGGTCATGACCGCGATGCGCGACGGCGCCGTGGCCCGTATCGAGGAACTCACCCGCATCCCCGCCGACGTGCAGGACGCGCTGATCACCATCCTGTCGGAAAAGATGCTTCCCGTCCCCGAACTCGGCATCGAGGTGCAGGCGACGAAGGGGTTCAACGTCATTGCCACCGCCAACGACCGCGACCGCGGGGTCAACGACCTGTCGTCCGCGCTGCGTCGACGGTTCAACACCGTCGTGTTGCCGTTGCCGGCGAGCGAGGAGGACGAGGTCTCGATCGTCACCCGCCGCGTCGAACAACTCGGCGCCGCACTCGAACTGCCGGCCGTGCCCGCGGCCGCGGAGGAGATCCGCCGCGTCGTCACGGTGTTCCGGGAGCTGCGCAGCGGTGTCACGACCGATGGCCGGACCAAGCTGAAGTCCCCGTCGGGCACGTTGTCCACCGCCGAGGCGATCTCGGTGGTCACGGGCGGTCTGGCCCTGTCAGCGCACTTCGGCGACGGGGTGCTGCGGCCCTCCGACGTCGCGGCCGGAATCCTCGGATCGGTGGTCAAGGACCCCGTCTCCGATCGCGTGGTCTGGAACGAATATCTCGAGGCCGTCGTCCGGGAACGCGGCGACTGGACCGATTTCTACCGGGCGTGCCGGGAGATCACCGGGTGACCGACGTTCTCTTCGACCGCGCGGCTGCGCCCGCGGAGATCCGGGTCTTCGGAATCCGGCACCACGGGCCGGGTTCGGCGCGCGCGGTCCTGCAGGCACTCGCGGAGTTCGAACCCGACACCGTCCTCATCGAGGGTCCGTCGGACGCCGATCCGGTGCTCGCGCTCGCCGCGGCCGACGACATGGTTCCGCCGGTCGCATTGCTGGCCTACGCCCGCGACGAACCGGCGCAGGCCGCGTTCTGGCCGTTCGCGGCCTTCTCGCCCGAGTGGCAGGCCCTGCGGTGGGCGTACCTGCACGACGCCGACGTGCGGTTCTGCGATCTTCCGGCGGCGATGTCGCTCGCCGCCGAACGCGAGGTCGGCGACCGCGCGACCGACGATCTGCTCGGCATGCTCGCCCGCGCCGGCGGCTACGCCGATTTCGAGCAGTGGTGGGATGCGGTGGTCGAGCACGGCACCGCACAGGCCTTCGACGAGATCACCGACGCGATGCGGGCGCTGCGCGAAGATGTCGGGATCGACGACCACACCGCGCGACGCGAGGCGCACATGCGGCAGGTGCTGCGCGCGACGGTCAAGGCCGGGGCCCGCGCGATCGCCGTGGTGTGCGGGGCGATGCACGCGCCCGCACTGACCGGCCGACTCGGACCGGCCGCCCCCGACGCGCGTCTGCTCAAGGGCATGCCCAAGGTCAAGACCACTCTCACGTGGGTGCCGTGGAGCCACTCCCGGTTGTCGCTGTCGTCGGGCTACGGCGCCGGCATCACCTCGCCAGGCTGGTACCACCACCTGTTCACACAGCCCACGGACACGACCGCACGCTGGTTCACCCGCGTGGCCCGTGTCCTGCGCAAGGAGGATCTGCCCGTCTCGAGCGCCCACGTCATCGAGGCGACGCGCCTCGCCGACACGCTCGCGGCACTGCGCGGTCGCGCGGTGGCCGGACTCGACGAGGTCGTCGAAGCGACCCGATCGGTGCTGTGCGACGGCGACGACGTCCTGCTCGACCTCGTCACACGGCGGCTCGTCGTCGGCGAGGCACTCGGTTCGGTCTCCGAGGACACCCCCACCGTCCCGCTCGACACCGACCTGCAGCGGAATGCGAAGTCGTTGCGTCTCAAGCGGTCCGCCGAAGCGAAGAACCTCGATCTGGACCTGCGCCGCGAGATCGACGTCGCGCGGTCGCGACTGCTGCACCGCCTGGCGCTGCTCGGGATCGACTGGGGCACGCCCACGGAGAGCGAGGTGCGCTCGACCGGCACGTTCCGCGAGACCTGGACGCTGCGGTGGGAACCCGAGTTGTCGGTGGCGATCGTCGAGGCGTCCCGGTGGGGCACGACGGTGGAATCCGCGGCGGGTGCCACGGTGGGCGACCGTGCCGCACGCTCCGGGATCGCGCTCGCCGACCTCACCGAACTCCTCGAACGGGCGTTGCTCGCCGACCTGCGGACCACGATCCCGTCGCTGGTGACGGCGATCGATGCGGCGGCCGCTCTCGATCACGATGTGCTGCACCTGATGAGCGCACTGCCGACCCTCGTGCGCACCGTCCGGTACGGCGATGTGCGAGGCACCGATCTGTCCTCCCTGGAACACGTCTGCGACGCCCTCCTCGCGCGGGTGTGCGCCGGTCTCCCGGCGGCGGTCACCGGCCTCGACCACGACGCCGCCGATGCGCTGCGCACCGCGATCGACGATGTGCACCTCGCTCTCGCACTGCGCGAGGACCCGAGCGCGACCGGTCGATGGCTCGACACACTGACGTCGGTGAGCGAGCGCGACGACGTCGACGGGCTGCTCGTCGGCCGCACCACCCGGATGCTGCGCGACACCGGCCGACTCGGCGAACACGACGCGGCCGTGCGGGTCGCGCGAGCGTTGTCGGTGGGGTCACCCGCACCCGCGAAGGCGCGCTGGATCGACGGTTTCCTCGGCGGGGGCGGGCTCCTGCTCGTCCACGACAGCGCACTGTTCGACCTCGTCGACGAATGGATCAGCGGCCTCACCGACGACGATTTCGTCGACGTCCTACCCGTCCTCCGACGCACCTTCGGGTCGTTCGCCTTCGGTGAGCGACGCCTGCTCGGACAGACGGTGCGGGGCGAACGCACCCGCGGCACGGAGGCACCGCCGGCCGTGGACCGCGGCCGGATCGCCCTGACCGCCACCGCGTCGATTCTGGGAGTGTCTGCATGACAACCGAATCCGGCGACACCGAACGCCTGCGCCGCTGGCGGCTCGCACTCGGCGAGGCCGCGGAGGACTCCACGGGATCCCTGTCCTCGGCCGACGACAATGCGATGGACGCCGCGCTCGCCGCGCTGTACGACAGCGCGCCCGGCGACGGCACGGCACCGCGCACCGCAGGTCTCGGCGCATCCGCACCCAGGGTGGCGCGCTGGCTCGGCGACATCCGCACCTACTTCCCGACATCCGTCGTCCAGGTGATGCAGCGCGACGCCGTGGATCGGCTCGGGTTGACCCGGCTGCTCCTCGAACCCGAGATGCTCGGGGCCGTCGAACCGGACGTGCACCTCGTGGGCACGTTGCTGAGCCTGAACCGCGTGATGCCGGAGACCACCAAGGCGACGGCACGGACGGTCGTCGAGAAGGTCGTGCGCGAGATCGAGGCTCGCATCGCGCAGCACACCCGCACCGCCGTCACGGGTGCGCTCGACCGGTCGTCGCGGACGTCGAATCCGAAACTGCGCGACATCGACTGGGATCGCACGATCCGCGCGAACCTGGCCCACTACCTGCCGGAGCATCGCACGGTGGTGCCCGAGAAGCTGGTGGGCTACGGGCGCCGCTCCCAGGCGGTGAAGCGCGACGTGGTGCTCGCGGTGGACCAGTCCGGGTCGATGGCGTCGAGCGTGGTCTACGCGTCGGTGTTCGCGGCGGTCCTGGCGTCGATGCGGGCACTGCGGACCTCGCTGGTCGTCTTCGACACCGCGGTGGTGGATCTGACCGACAAGCTCGCCGATCCGGTGGACGTGCTGTTCGGCACCCAGCTCGGCGGCGGCACCGACATCAATCGGGCGATCGCCTACAGCAGGTCGCTCATCACGCGCCCGGCCGATTCGCTGTTCGTGCTCATCTCGGATCTGTACGAGGGCGGCATCCGCGCCGAGATGCTCTCGCGCATCCGGGAGATGCTCGCCGCGGGTGTGCAGGTCGTGGTGTTGCTGGCGCTGTCCGACGACGGGGCGCCGTCCTTCGACCGCGACAACGCTGCGGCGCTCGCCGAACTCGGGGTTCCCGCCTTCGCGTGCACGCCCGACCGGTTCCCGGAACTGCTCGCCGTCGCGCTCGAGCGGGGTGACGTCGGACGCTGGTCGCAGTCCGGGTGAACGCCGGAGACCCGTACGGGGTGGCGATGACGGTGCGGCGATCCGGGGTTCAGTGGGCCGGTTCCCCAGGGGAGCCGACCGTGACGTCGCCGTCCTCCTCGGCGTACCGCTCGAGCAGCGCGATCTCGGTGGCGCGGGACGGGAACACGAAGGCCACCAGGGCCGCTCCGACCAGCACGATCGCAATCGCGGCCGTGTAGGCGCGGGTGTCGCCGTCGAGGAAGGCCGACCGGGCGGCCTCGATGATCTGCGGTGCGTACTGCGGATAGTGTTCGGCGATCCCGACCGCACCGGCGAACGACTTCTCCAGTGCGGTCTCGGTCTGCTCGTCGACCGCCGCGGCCTGCGGACTCGCCGCGATCGTCGCGGCGAGCGAGGCCGAGTACCCGGCCGTGAGAAGTGCGCCGAGGATCGACTGGACGATCGCGCCACCGAGATCGCGTTGCAGATCGGCCGTGCCGGAGGCCATCCCGGCACGGGCGACCGGCACCGAGCCGGTGAGCGAATGCGAGGCCGGGGTACCGGCGAGACCGACACCGGCTCCGAGGCACACGAAGCTCAGGGCGACCACCCAGTAGTGCGCGTCCTCATCCCACAGCATCAGTGCGACGACGAGCCCGGCCACGATCGCCACGTAACCGGACAGCAGCGTGAAGCGGGAGCCGCGCGACCCGACGAGTTTCGCCGATTGCGGCGCCACCAGCACCATCACGAATGCTGCGGGCAGCGCCGCCGATCCGGCCGCGAGCGTCGAGTAACCGAGCACGTTCTGCAGGTACTGCTGACTGATGTACATCGTGCCCATCAGGGTGCCGAACACGATGATGCCCGCAACGGCCGCGACCCAGAACACGCGACGCCGGGCGACCCGCAGGTCGAACAGGGGATTCGCCGCGCGCAGCTGGCGCATGACGAAGAGGACCACCGCGACGAGAGCGATCACGAGAGCGGACACCGCGATGGTCTCCATCCCGTCGACGGGCACGAAGTTGATGCCGAGGACGAGCGAGCCGACCAACACGATCGAGACCACGCCGCCGAGATGATCGACCGGATCGGTCGACTCGTTGACGTGGCTCGGCACGAACATCCAGGTCAGGGCGAAAGCGATCAGCGCGAGCGGGATCGTCACCAGGAAGACCGAACCCCAGAAGAACTGTTCGAGCAGGGTGCCGGCGACGAGCGGGCCGAGCGCGGTCAGGCCACCGCCGATCGACGACCACAATGCGATCGCGCGCGTGCGGGCTGCGCCCGACCACAGTGCGGTGATCAGGGCCAAGGTGGTGGGGAACGCCAGACCGGCGGAGACACCGCCGAGCACCCGCGCCGCGAACAGCACCTCGGTGCTCGGCGCGAACCCGGCGACCGCCGAGGCCGGAACCGACAACGCCATGCCGAGCAGCAGCATCGTCTTGCGTCCGTAACGGTCGCCGACGGCACCGAGGTAGAGCACCGACGCGGCGAGGCCGACGGAATAACCCACGGCGACGAGGTTGAGCTGGGTCTGGCTCGCGTCGAACGCCTTCCCGATCTCGGGCAGTGCCACGTTCGCGACGGCGAGGTTCAGGTTCGCCACGGCGGCGACGAGGATCAGCGAGGCCAGCACCGGCTTCGCGCGTGCCGGCCGACCGTCGTCAGGTGGGGTCACGGACACATAGTGCGCGCTCGAGCGGCTGCCCTGCGCGGTTTCCGGCGGGTTTTCACCTTCGGTCACCCACCGGGTTAGGATCGCCTCACTTGTTGATCGACAGACTCGAGGCCCGTCATGACACGCCGATCCGCTGCGTTGCTCCGTTCCGCCGCTCTGTTCACGGCCACCGCGATCGCGCTGACCGCGTGCGGGTCGTCCGACACGGAGTCCGACTCCGGTTCGGCGCCGGCCGACGGCGCCTTCCCCGTCACCGTCGACACGAAGTTCGGGGAGGTCACCATCGAATCCGCCCCCGAACGCGTCGCGGCTCTGGGCTGGGGCGACGCCGAAACTGCACTGGCCCTCGGCGTTCAGCCGGTGGCGGCGAGCGACTGGCTCGCCTTCGGCGGCGACGGCGTGGGGCCGTGGGCGCAGGGGCTGTACGACTCGCCGCCGGAGCTCATCGGCACGATCGAGCCGTCCTTCGAGATGCTCGCGGCGCAGGAGCCCGATCTGATCCTCGACACCAAGAGTTCCGGTGAGCCGGCCCGCTACGAGACGCTGTCGGGGATCGCCCCCACCGTCGCCGGACCGGAAGGCAGCGACGCCTATCTGACGTCGCTCGACGACCAGGTGACCTCCGTGGCAACGGCTCTCGATGTCCCGGACAAGGGCGCCGAGCTGCTGTCGCAGATCGATGCGGACTTCGAGCAGGCCGCCGCCGACAACTCGGAGTTCGCGGGCAAGACCGTCACCGTCGCCTCCTACACGTCGGAGGGGTGGGGCGCCTACGTCGTCGGCGACTCGCGCGTCGACTTCATGACCGAGCTCGGCTTCGTGAACAATCCGCAGGTGCAGGCCGCGGCGACGGACGATTTCTTCATCACCGTCTCCGACGAGAACCTGAACATGCTCGATGCCGACCTGCTGATCGTGCTGCCGATCTACGTGCCGGCCGCCGAGGTGACCGACAACCCCGTCTTCCAGCAGATCCCGGCGGTGCGCGACGGCCGGTTCCTCGTGCTCGACAGCGATTCCGATATCTCTGCGGCGTTCTCGACGAACTCGGTGCTGTCGGTTCCGTTCGCGCTCGACGAGCTGGTTCCGCTGGTGGCCGAACGCGTGAACTGAGCCGGTTCCTGCGTCCGGTCCGGTCCCTGCTTTTTGCTCAGCGCCGGAACAGCTTGTTGCCGAGCCAGACGATCGGGTCGTAGCGGCGGCCGGCGACGCGTTCCTTCATCGGGATCAGCGCGTTGTCGGTGATGTGGATGTTCTCCGGGCACACCTCGGTGCAGCACTTGGTGATATTGCACATGCCCAGGCCGTGCTCGTCCTGCGCGACGTCGCGCCGGTCGGCGACGTCGAGCGGGTGCATCTCGAGTTCCGCGATGCGCATGAGATAGCGGGGACCGGCGAAGGCCTCCTTGTTCTCCTCGTGGTCGCGCACCACGTGGCAGACGTTCTGGCACAGATAGCATTCGATGCACTTGCGGAACTCCTGGGAGCGCTGCACATCGACCTGCTGCATCCGGTACTCCCCCGGCGCCAGATCGGGAGGCGGCGCGAAGGCCGGTATCTCGCGTGCCTTCCGGTAGTTGAACGAGACGTCGGTGACGAGATCGCGGATGATCGGGAAGGTGCGCATCGGGGTCACGGTGATCGTCGCGTCGAGATCGAACAGCGACATGCGGGTCATGCACGTCAGGCGCGGGCGGCCGTCGACCTCCGCCGAACACGATCCGCACTTGCCCGCCTTGCAGTTCCAGCGCACGGCGAGATCCGGTGCCTGGGTGGCCTGCAGGCGGTGCAGGATGTCGAGGACGACCTCGCCCTCGTTGACCTCGACGGTGTAGTCCCGCAGTTCCCCGCCGTCGGCGTCGCCCCGCCAGATCCTGAACGCCGCCTGGTAGCCCATCTCAACCCCTCCGTCCGGGATGGTCCGCGAGTTCCTCGTCGGTGTAGTACTTCCCGAGTTCGTCGATGTCGAACAGCTCCAGCAGGTCGGGGCGCATCGGTTGCTGCTGTTCGGCGGTGACCGTCACGTCGGGGACGAACGGGTCGCCGCCGTCCAGGCGACAGGCGAGCAGGGTGCGACGCCATTCGGGGTCCATCGACGGATGGTCGTCGCGGGTGTGTCCCCCGCGGCTCTCGGTGCGCTGCAATGCCGCCCGCGCGACGCACTCGCACACGAGGAGCATGTTCCGCAGGTCCAGGGCGAGATGCCAGCCCGGGTTGAACTGGCGGTGTCCCTCCACCGCGACGTTGCGGATCCGGGTGCGCAGCGTGTCGAGTTCGCGCAGGGCGCGTTCGATCTCGTCCGCGCGGCGGATGATGCCCACGAGATCCTGCATGACCTGCTGCAGATCGGTGTGCAGGGTGTACGGGTTCTCGGCGCGGTCGGCATCGGCCGGGTCGAACGGCGAGAGTGCCGCGCGGGCGGCGGTGTCGATGTCGGTCTCGGCGACGGTCGGGCGCGAGGTGAGGGCCTGCACGTAGTCGGCGGCGCCGAGACCGGCCCGGCGACCGAAGACCAGCAGATCGGACAGCGAGTTCCCGCCCAGCCGGTTCGATCCGTGCATCCCACCGGAACATTCCCCGGCGGCGAACAGTCCCGGGACCGCGGCGGCGCCGGTGTCGGGATCGACTTCGATGCCGCCCATCACGTAGTGGCAGGTCGGGCCGACCTCCATGGCCTCGGCGGTGATGTCGACGTCGGCGAGTTCCTTGAACTGGTGGTGCATCGACGGCAGGCGGCGCATGATCTCGGAGGCCGGCATCCGCGAGGCGATGTCGAGGAAGACTCCGCCGTGCGGGGTGCCCCGACCCTCCTTGACCTCGGAGTTGATGGCGCGGGCGACCTCGTCGCGCGGGAGCAGGTCGGGTGTGCGGCGATTGTTCTCCTGGTCCTCGTACCAGCGGTCGGCCTCCTCCTCGGTCTCCGCGTACTGGCCTTTGAACACCGGCGGGATGTAGGAGAACATGAATCGTTCCCCCTCGGAGTTCTTCAGCACTCCGCCGTCGCCGCGCACACCCTCGGTGACGAGGATGCCCTTCACACTCGGCGGCCAGATCATCCCCGTCGGGTGGAACTGGACGAACTCCATGTTGATGAGGGTGGCGCCGGCGCGCAGGGCGAGGGCGTGCCCGTCGCCCGTGTACTCCCACGAGTTCGACGTGACCTTCCACGACTTGCCGATACCGCCGGTGGCGATGACGACCGCGGGCGCCTCGAACAGCACGAATCGTCCGGTCTCGCGCCAGTATCCGAATGCGCCGGCGATGCGTCCCTCCGCATCCTTCAGCAGTTCGGTGATGGTGCATTCGGCGAAGACCCGCACCCTGGCCTCGTAGTCCCCGTGCTGGGCGTGGTCCTCCTGCTGCAGCGACACGATCTTCTGCTGCATCGTGCGGATGAGTTCGAGTCCGGTGCGATCACCGACGTGCGCAAGTCGCGGATAGGTGTGGCCGCCGAAGTTGCGCTGGCTGATCCGTCCGTCGGGGGTGCGGTCGAACAGTGCTCCGTAGGTCTCCAGCTCCCACACGCGGTCGGGGGCCTCGCGGGCGTGCAGTTCGGCCATCCGCCAGTTGTTGAGGAACTTGCCGCCACGCATCGTGTCCTGGAAGTGCACCTGCCAGGAGTCGCGGGGGTTGGCGTTGCCCATCGCGGCGGCGCATCCGCCTTCGGCCATCACGGTGTGGGCCTTGCCGAACAGGGACTTGCACACCACGGCGACGGAGAAGCCGCGCTGCCGCGCCTCGATCACCGCGCGCAGCCCGGCGCCGCCTGCTCCGATCACGACGACGTCGACCTTGTGCCGTTCGACATCCACCATCCGTGTTCCCCCTCCTCCGGTGCGGCCGGTGTCGTGCCGTGCGCGTCAGCCGATGAACCGCAGATCGGCGATGGTGTCGCTCGCCACGAGCATGATGTAGAAATCCGTGAGGATCAGGGTCCCCAGCGTGATCCACGCGAACTGCATGTGCCTGGCGTTGAGTTTCGAGACGAACGTCCAGATCCGGTAGCGCACGGGGTGTTTCGAGAAGTGCCGCAGGCGCCCGCCGGTGACGTGCCGGCACGAGTGGCACGACAGCGTGTAACCCCAGAGCAGCACGACGTTGATGAGCAGGATCAGGTTGCCGAGTCCGATGCCGAATCCGCTCGGGCTGTGGAAGGACAGGATGACGTCGTAGGTGTTGATCAGCGACACCACGAAACCGGCGTAGAAGAAGTAGCGGTGCGAGTTCTGCAGGATCAGCGGGAACCGCGTCTCGCCGGTGTAGTGCCGGTGCGGTTCGGCGACCGCGCACGCCGGCGGCGACAACCAGAACGATCGGTAGTAGGCCTTGCGGTAGTAATAGCAGGTCAGCCGGAAGCCGAGGAGGAACGGCAGCGACAGGAAGGCGAGCGGGATCCACATCGGGAGTTCGCCGACCCACGTGCCGAAATGGCGGGCGCCGTCCACGCAGGACGCGCTCACGCACGGCGAGTAGAACGGCGTCAGGTAGTGGTAGTCCTCGACGTAGTAGGCGCTGCGCACGAACGAGCGGATCGTCGCGTACACCACGAACACACCGAGACCGAGGACGGTGAGTGCGGGTGTCTGCCACCAGCGGTCGATCCGCAGCGTCCGCGCGGTGATCCGTGCGCGGCCCTCGGAGCGGACGCCGGTGGCCGGCTCACCGCGCGCCGCCGGCGTCGCCTCGGAGGTGCTCACCGCGAGCCGTGCAGCCCGCCGAGACCTTCGTCGTCCGTATCCGTTCCGCGGAACAACGAGTCGTCGTACGGCGTATCGGGAATCGGGATGCGTTCACCGAGACTGTTGACGACCTCGCGCGGAGGATGTTCGGCGAAGTCGCGTATGTCGATGTCGAGACGTTCGACGTCGTTCGACAGCCTCTTCACCGGGGCTGCGTCCCCGTAGCGCGATCGTAGGGATCCGAGGCATTGGCGCAGGTGGGCGGCGGTGCGCTGAAGTTCCTGCAATTCGCTGATGGACATCAGTACCTCCGGGCCGAGCGGTCGACATGTCCCTTCCGTAGCGGGTATCGGCATGTCGCGCCGGCCGACACGATGGGAACAGGCCAGTTGCAGTGTGGCATCCATCACAGTACAGCGGAAGTTCCGCCCGCACGCCGTTTCGTCGGGAGCGGCAGATCCGACCACCGAGAGGCACGGGTGGCGAAGACGCGAGCGTCGAGAGCGCCGCTGCCGGCCGGGATCCTGCCCACGACGGGGACGCCTGTGACGTCGGGAAGGTCGTCGAGATTGCACCGTTCCGCCAGATCCGGTGCAGTAGGCCAGGATCCGATGATCACCCCCGGACACTCGACCCCTGAAGAGCGGAGCGCGGCCACGGTGAGCGCGGTGTGGTTGAGCGTGCCCAGTCCCGCGGCGGCGACGATCACCGCCGGCGCTCCGAGCGCGGCCGCGACGTCGGCGAGGGTGAAGCCGCCCGCACCGAGCCGGACGAGCAGACCTCCCGCACCTTCGACCAAAGTGAGGTCGTACTCGGCGTCGAGCACCCGGACGGTGTCGACGATCTCCTCGAGGGTGAGCAGCGGGCGTCCGCTGCGCCGCGCGGCGGTGTCGGGTGCGAGCGGATCGGGATACCGCGCGAGTTCGACGAGCCGGACACGGTCCCCGGCCAGTCGCCGGATCTCCTGCAGGTCGCCCGGCCCGTCGTCCCTCACGCCCGTCTGGGCGGGTTTGCACACCGCGACCCGCAGTCCCGCGGCCACGGCGTTCGCGGCGAGTGCCGCGGTCGCGACGGTCTTGCCCACATCGGTCGACGTGCCGGTGACGACGAGGATGCTCACGCCCGGGCTCCCGCGAGGACGTCGGTGAGCACCTCGTCGACGAGGGCGCGTTCGTCGTCGGTGAGGTTCGCGCGTGCCGTCAGGCGCAGCCGCGAGGTACCGGCCGGAACCGAGGGCGGCCGGAAGCAGCCGACGTGCACGCCGCGGTCGCGGCACTTCGCCGCGGCGTCGGCGGCGACGTGCGGGTCGCCGAGGATCACCGACACCACAGCGGACGGCGGCACCTCGACGCCCGTGAGACGAGCGAGGTGCGCGGCCTGCTCGAGCACTGCAGCGGCACGGGCGGGTTCGGCGCGCAGCACCTTCAACGCACCCCGGGCGGCACCGACGGCGGCCGGGGCGAGTCCGGTGTCGAAGATGAAGGTGCGGGCGGTGTCCACGAGATGTTCCCGTACACGCCCGTCGGCGAGGACGGCTCCGCCCTGGGAGGCAAGGGATTTCGACAGCGTCGCGGTGACGACCACATCGGGCGCGCCGGCGAGACCCACTTCGTGGACGAGTCCGCGGCCCCCCGCGCCGCGGACCCCCACTCCGTGGGCCTCGTCGACGAGGAGCAACGCGCCGTGCGCTCGGCAGACGCGATGCAGTTCCCGCAGCGGCGCGAGGTCGCCGTCGGTGCTGAACACCGAGTCGGTCAGGACGAGCGCGCGGGCTTCGGCGCGGGTCGCGAGGGCGTGCGCGACCGCGTCGACGTCGTTGTGCGGGGTGACGACGATCCTCGAGCGGGACAGCCGGCACGCATCGACGAGCGAGGCGTGACCGCCGGCGTCCGAGACGATCAGTGCGTCCTTGCCACCCAGGGCGGCGACGGCACCGAGGTTCGCGGCGTATCCGCTCGAGAACACCAGGCCGCTGTCGGCCCCGACGAAGTCGGCGAGTTCGCGTTCGAGGAGTTCGTGTTCGGCGGTGGTACCGGTGACCAGCCGCGATCCGGTGGCGCCGGCTCCCCATCGCCGCAGGGCAGCGGTGGCTCCCGCGAGGACCTCGGGATGGCCGGTCAGGCCGAGATAGTCGTTGGAGGCGAGGTCGACGACGGTCGAGCCGGGGGTGCGGACGACGGGGTCGCGGTGCAGACCCGCTGCGCGTCGCGCCGCCGCGGTGTCGTCGAGCCACGCCAGGGCGGGATGTGCGGTCATGAGCGGTGACCATACTTGAACACCGTTCAAGTCGCCATGTCGGTCGACTCGGGTCGTAGGCTCGGACGGTCCGGCAGACCCCGACGAAAGGCAGGTGACGTGGTCGTCCACATCGAGTCCCGGGACGGAACGACGATCGGATTCCGCAGGCTCGGGCAGGGACCGGGTCTCGTCGTCGTGCACGGCAGCATCGCGACCGGGGACGAATGGTCGCGCGTGGCCTCCGTCCTGGCGGACCGCTTCACCGTCCATCTCGTGGACCGGCGCGGGCGCGGGCTCAGCGGCGACGCCGACGCGTACTCGATCGACACCGAGATCGCCGACATCGCCGCGGTTCTCGACGCCGCCGGACCGGACGCCTCGCTCGTCGGGCACTCCTACGGCGCACTGTGCGCCCTCGCGGCGGTCGCCTCGGGAGTCGACGTGCCCGGACTCGTCCTCTACGAACCGCCGGTGCCGGTCGCCGGGCCGCTCGCCGGAGCCGCCCTCGCACCGTATGCGGCAGCAGTGGACGCCGGGGACCTCGACCGCGCGCTCACCATCGCCATGATCGACATCCTCCGCGTCCCCGCCGCGGGGGTCGATCGGCTACGCGGAACCCCGATCTGGTCCCGGATGGCCGAACTGGCACCCACCTGGGTGCGCGAACTGCGCGTCATCGACGGTCACGGGCCGGACGTCACGGGGTACGCCTCGGTCACGACCCCGACCCTGTTCCTGCAGGGCTCGCGGACCGCGCAGCACCACGTCGTGGCCACCGAGGCCCTGCGGGCCGTCATGCCCGACACCCGGCTGGTCGAGTTCGCGGGGCACGAGCACTTCGCGCACGTCACCACCCCGACGGCGGTGGCCGACGCGATCGCGGAGTTCCTCACCGCCGTCCGCTGACCCCTTCGGTCACCGGGTGTTCGCGCCGACGGCGGCGATCATCCCCGAGGTGATCGCCGCGAGATCGTCGGCCGAGCAGATGTAGGGCGGCATCGCGTAGACGAGATTGCGGAACGGCCGCAGCCACACCCCGGCCGCCACGGCGGCGTCGGTCGTCGCGCGCATGTCCACCGGATCGGTGAGTTCGATCACGCCGATGCCTCCGAGGATGCGGACGTCCGCGACCCCCGGCAACTCGCGTGCCGGCGCGAGTCCCTCCGTCAGTCCCGCGTTCACGGCCGCCACCTCGGCTCGCCAGTCGCGGGAGAGCAGCAGTTCGACCGCCGCGACGGCGACGGCGCATGCGAGCGGGTTGCCCATGAAGGTCGGGCCGTGCATCACACCGCCGCCCTCCCCCGCGCTGATCGCCTCGGCGACGGCCCGCGTGCACAGTGTCGCCGCGAGGGTCATGTATCCGCCGGTGAGTGCCTTGCCCACGCACATCACGTCCGGGCTCACCTGCGCGTGGTCGGCGGCGAAGAGTTCGCCGGTGCGCCCGAAACCTGTCGCGATCTCGTCGAAGATCAGTACCAGTCCGTGCTCGTCGCACATCCTGCGCAGCTCGCGTAGATACCGCGGGTCGTGGAAGCGCATGCCGCCGGCACCCTGGACGACCGGCTCGACGACGATCGCGGCGAGCTCGTCGACGTGCTCGAGCAGGACCGCTTCGAGCTGCGCGACGTAGTCGGGATCGAAACGGGCCGGTGGGGCGGGGGCGAAGACCTGTCGCGCGAGCATGTCGGTCCACAGCGCGTGCATGCCGCCCTCCGGGTCGCACACGCTCATCGGGGCGAAGGTGTCGCCGTGGTAGCCGCCGCGCCAGGTGAGCAGGCGACGCCGTCCCGGTCTACCGACGGCACGCTGGTACTGCACCGCCATCTTCACGGCCACCTCCACCGACACCGAACCCGAGTCGGCGAGGAAGACCGTGTCGAGACCGTCGGGGGTGATGTCGACGAGCAGTTCCGCGAGACGCGCGGCCGGCTCGTGCGTGAGGCCTCCGAACATCACGTGGCTCATCCGGTCCAACTGATCGCGGACCGCCGCGTCGAGGACGGGATGCCCGTATCCGTGCACCGCGGCCCACCACGAACTCATGCCGTCGACCAGCTCACGACCGTCGGCGAGGACGATCCGGGTACCGTGGGCACGGTCGACCACCAACGATTCGGTGGTCGCTGGAAACGCGCCGTAGGGGTGCCAGAGGTGCCGAGCGTCGAGGGTGCGGATCCGCTCGACCGGGAGAGGAGAGTTGCCCACGCCCAGACTGTAGGCGGTTGGAAGTCGCCGCCTGCAGCCGCGTAGTCTGCCCGAGTTGCCGTGAACGACGCTCACGGCAATCGGCCGGTGCGCTCGTCGCCCGGTTCGCAGCACAGCCGCACACGTAAGACACCGGGGGTATCCGTCACATGTCCGTCCACACCTCGGGACCGGAACTCGAGAGTGGTGCGCGGACGACAGGCACGCGCCCCGCGCGCCGTGCCGACATCGACGGACTGCGCGGTCTCGCGATCGCGCTCGTGGTGATCTTCCACGTCTGGTTCGGTCGCGTCTCCGGTGGTGTCGACGTCTTCCTGGCGCTCTCCGGCTTCTTCTTCGTGGGCACGCTCCTGAGGACGGCCGACTCCTCGGCCCCGCTCGATCCGCGTCCCGTCCTGCGGCGGATCGGCCGTCGTCTGCTGCCTCCGCTCGTCGTCGTGCTCACCGCCGTCGCGGCCGCCACGGTGGTGCTGCGGCCGTTCACGCGGTGGCTCGACGTGGCCGACCAGACCGGGGCGTCACTGCTCTTCTTCCAGAACTGGTACCTCGCCCGCACGGCGAGCGACTATCTGGCCGCGGATCCGATGGTCAGCCCGCTCCAGCACCTGTGGTCGATCGCCGTGCAGGGCCAGTTCTACATCGCGGCGCTCGTGGTGGTGTTCGGCTCCGCGTGGCTACTGCGCCGGATGTCGGTGCCGGTCCGCCTGCCCCTGACGGTGCTGCTGGCCGTCCTCACCGCGGCGTCGCTGGCGTACGCGGTGCTCGCCGACCGGCCGCAGTCGTGGCTGTACTACGACAGTGCCGCCCGTGCCTGGGAGCTGACCCTCGGCGGACTGCTGATGTGCCTGTCGCCGTGGTTGCGGGTTCCGCGCGCGCTGCGGATCGTGCTCGGTGCGCTCGGACTCGCGGTGCTGCTCGCGTGCGGCTTCGTCCTAGACGGCAACGCCCTCTTCCCCGGGCCGTGGGCACTCGTCCCCGTCGGGGCGGCGATGGCGCTCGTCGTCGCGGGCATCCGCTCCGGCTCCGGCCCTGGTTCGGACTCCGGCGCCGAGCACGACACGCCGTCGGCGCGACTGTTGGCATCCGCGCCCATGGTGCGCCTCGGGGCGATCGCCTACGCGCTGTACCTGTGGCACTGGCCGATCCTCATCGGTTACCTGATCGTGCGCGGGCACCCGTCCGTCGGCCTGGTGGGCGGACTCGTCGTGATCGCCCTGTCGCTGCTGCTCGCCGAGGCGTCGACCCGGTGGTTCGAGGACCCCATCCGCCGCGTCGAACCCCCTCGGCCGTCCCGCACCGCGCTCGTGGGTCTCGTGACGGTCCTGGCCGTCGCTCTCGTCGGGGCCGCGAACCTCTGGCACACCCACGTCGACCGTTCGACGGAGGCCCTCGAAGGCGTCACCGCTCTGCCGACGGAGCTGTATCCCGGCGCTGCGGTGTTCGATCCCGCCGTCTCCACCGAGGCGCAACCGGTGCAACCGCCGCTGCTCGTCGCCCATCGCGACCTGCCTCCCGCGACGCTCGACAACTGCATCGCCCAGCACACCAATCGCACACCGTTGACCTGTACCTACGGCGACCCGCTCGCGACGCGACGCATGGTGATCGTCGGGGGGTCGCACTCGGAGCACTGGCTCGCCGCGCTCGACGCGCTCGGCATCGAACACGGTTTCCGCCTCGACACCTATCTCAAGGTCGGGTGCCCGCTCTCCGATCCCCTCGCCCCGCTCGTCGAGGAGTCCCCGACGGTCGAGTGCGACACGTGGTCGACCGCCGTGCTCGCGGAACTGCGCGCAGATCCGCCCGACTACGTGTTCACCACGTCGACGCGCACCAAGGACCAGGGCGAGGGACCGGGCGACTTCGTTCCGTTCTGGTACGTCGATCTGTGGGAGACGCTCGCCGACTACGGCATCCCGGTGGTGGCGATCCGCGACAACCCGTGGTTGTTCCGCGGCGATCTCGCCTATCGGGCCGCGGACTGCCTCGCGGGGGGCGGCACCGCGGAAACGTGCGGGGTGCCGCGCGAGGAGGCGCTGGACCCGATCGACCCGGCCGTCGCCGCATCCGCGCACCTGCCCACCGTGTCGCTGCTCGACCTGTCCGACAAGTTCTGCCGGCAGGATCTGTGCCGGGCGGTGGAGGGAAACATCCTCATCTACCGTGACGAGAACCACCTCACCACGACCTACGTCCGGACGCTGACGCCCGAGCTCGGCCGACAACTCGGTCCCGCCACCGGTTGGTGGTGACGCGCTCATCCGGTGCCGCGAGCGCCGGAAGACTACTGTTGGCGTGCATGGAGCCCATCGAAGCGAGCGCTAGCGACGAGATGCCCGAGACCCTGGAAGTATGGCCGGGATCCCCGTATCCCCTCGGCGCGACCTACGACGGGGCGGGCACGAATTTCGCACTGTTCTCCGAAATCGCCGAGAAGGTCGAGCTGTGCCTCATCTCCCGCGACGGGAGCGAGACCCGCATCCCGCTCGAGGAGGTGGACGGTTACGTCTGGCACGCCTACCTTCCGACGGTCTCCCCCGGTCAGCGTTACGGTTACCGCGTGCACGGTCCGTTCGATCCGGAGAACGGTCACCGGTGCGATCCGAGCAAGCTGCTCCTCGACCCGTACGGGAAGGCGTTCGACGGGTCGTTCGACGGCGACCCGTCGCTGTTCTCGTACCCGCTGCCCGGCGCCGAGCCCGAGGCCGACAGCGCCGCGGACGAGAACACGGACGACACCGCCGGCACCGAGGACACCGACACCGGCGACGCCGCGTCCACCGACGATGCCGAGCCCGAGGCGATCGCGACGGGGCAGACCTCCGACGCCGCCGCGGAGTTGCCCGGCCTGGATTCGCTGGGGCACACCATGACGACCGTGGTGATCAACCCGTTCTTCGATTGGGCGACGGATCGCCATCCCCGTCGCCCCTACAACGAGACGGTCATCTACGAGGCCCACGTCAAGGGCATGACGGCGACGCATCCGGACGTCCCCGAACACATGCGGGGCACCTACGCCGGTCTCGCGCACCCGGCGATCATCGACCATCTCCTCGATCTCGGCGTCACCGCGATCGAACTGATGCCCGTGCACCAGTTCATGCACGACCAGGTGCTGATCGACCAGGGACTGCGGAACTACTGGGGGTACAACACCTTCGGGTTCTTCGCGCCGCACGCCGAGTACTCGTCGTCGACCAAGCCGAGCGCCGTGGTCGCCGAGTTCAAGGCGATGGTGCGGGCCTTCCACGAGGCGGGCATCGAGGTGATCCTCGACGTGGTCTACAACCACACCGCCGAGGGGAACCATCTCGGTCCCACCATCTGCTTCCGCGGCATCGACAACGCCGCCTACTACCGCCTCGTCGACGACGACAAGGCCTACTACATGGACTACACGGGAACGGGCAACAGCCTCAATGCCCGTCACCCGCACACCCTGCAGCTGATCATGGACTCGCTGCGCTACTGGGTGACCGAGATGCACGTCGACGGCTTCCGGTTCGATCTCGCGTCGACCCTGGCGCGCGAGCTGCACGACGTCGACCGGCTGTCGGCCTTCTTCGATCTCGTCCAGCAGGATCCGGTGGTCTCGCAGGTCAAGCTCATCGCCGAGCCGTGGGACGTCGGTGAGGGCGGCTACCAGGTGGGCAACTTCCCCGGTCAGTGGACGGAGTGGAACGGCAAGTACCGCGACACGGTCCGCGACTACTGGCGCGGCGAACCGGCCACCCTCGGCGAGTTCGCGTCGCGCCTGACCGGCTCGTCGGATCTGTACGAGGACACCGGCCGCCGTCCCGGCGCGTCGGTCAACTTCGTCACCGCCCACGACGGGTTCACCCTCGCGGATCTGGTGTCGTACAACGAGAAGCACAACGAGGCCAACGGCGAGGACAATCGCGACGGCGAGTCGCACAACCGGTCGTGGAACTGTGGGGTGGAAGGTCCCACGGACGATCCCGAGGTCCTCGCGCTGCGCGGGCGCCAGCAGCGCAACATGCTCGCGACGCTGATCCTGTCGCAGGGCACTCCGATGCTCGCCCACGGCGACGAGTTCGGTCGCACCCAGCAGGGCAACAACAACGTGTACTGCCAGGACAACGAACTGTCGTGGGTGGACTGGTCGCTCGCCGAGTCCAACGCCGACCTGGTCGCGTTCACCCGCAACGTGATCGCGCTGCGCACCGACCATCCGGTCTTCCGGCGTCGCAGGTTCTTCGAGGGCCGGCCGATCCGCAGCGGCGATCAGTCCCGCGACATCGCGTGGCGCACACCGGCCGGCGACGAGATGATGCCCGAGGACTGGGACAGCGGTTTCGGCAAGTCGCTCGCGGTCTTCCTCAACGGCGAGGGCATCCCCGAACCCGATCAGCGGGGACAGCGCGTCGTCGACGACTCGTTCCTGATGTGCTTCAACGCCCATCACGAACCGATCGAGTTCGTCACCCCCGACGGCCCACACGCCGAGGAGTGGACGGTCGCGCTCGACACCGACGTTCCCGACGGTCTGCGCGAGGAGATCGTCGTCGCCGGTAAGCCGGTCCGGGTGCAGGCCCGCTCGGTGCTGGTGCTCCGGAAGACCCGGTGACCACCGGAGGTGCGGAGTCGGCAGGTGTGAGCGGCACCGGCGCGGGGAATACTGCGCCGGTGTTGTCCACCTACCGACTCCAGATGCGCGGCGACGAGTGCACCTTCGCCGACGCCGTCGCCCTGCTCGACTATCTCGACGCCCTGGGTGTCTCGCACGTCTACCTCTCCCCCGTCCTCAGCGCGACGATCGGCTCCACCCACGGATACGACGTGGTCGACCCCGGTACGGTCTCCGAGTCGCTCGGGGGACGCGAGGGCCTGGAACGGCTGTCGCGGGAGGCACGCGCACGGGGCATGGGGCTGGTCGTCGATATCGTCCCCAACCATGTCGGGGTGGCCGATCCACGCCAGAACGCGTGGTGGTGGGACGTCCTGAAGCACGGCTCCGGATCCCGCTACGCGTCGTTCTTCGATCTCGACCTCGCCGATGACAACGGTGTGGACGGCCGGATCGCTCTGCCGGTGCTCGGATCGGACGACGCCGTGCAGGAACTGACCGTCGACCGCTCCGGCGACGAGCCGATGCTCGCCTACTACGACAAGCGATTCCCGATCGCTCCCGGGACCGACGAGGGCACCGGTGAGGAGGTCCACGCGCGGCAGGCCTACCGGCTCGTGGCGTGGAACTCGGGGTTGATCGGATACCGCCGCTTCTTCACCGTCGACGATCTCGCCGCGGTGCGGGTGGAGGATCCCGCGGTGTTCGACGCGACGCACGAGCAGGTCGCGTCGTGGATCGCCGACGATCTGGTCGACGGGATCCGCGTCGACCATCCGGACGGTCTCGCCGATCCGGCCGGCTATCTCGCGCGCCTGCGCGAGGTGATCGGCCCCGATCGGTGGCTCGTGATCGAGAAGATCCTCGGCGACGCCGAACCGCTGGATGCGACGCTGCCGGTGGACGGCACCACCGGATACGACGCACTCGGCGAACTGTCGACGGTGTTCGTCGATCCGGCCGGCGAGACGGAGCTGAACGCCCTGTCGCGCAGGTTCACCGGCGCCGAAGGCGACGCGCCGTGGCTGCACGCCCGCGAACACGACCTCAAACGGTCGGTGCTCGGCAGCGGGCTCGCACCCGAGGTGCGCCGCCTCGTGCGGGCGATCCGACGCGAGACCGGCGACACCGGGTGCGACGACGCGGCGCTGCGCGAGGCCGTGATCGCCGTCGCCGCACAGCTTCCCGTCTACCGCGCCGACTACGCGCCGCTCGCGACCCTGGTGCCGCGCATCGTCGGCGACCTCGCGCGGACGCAGCCCGCGCTCGATCCCGCGCTCGCGGTGTTCGCCCGGGCGATGGCCCTCGGTGGTGAGGCCGCGGCCCGCTTCGGCCAGGTGTGCGGTGCCGCGACGGCCAAGGCGGTCGAGGACTGCCTGTTTTACCGGGCGGCGCGGCTGATCTCGCTGCAGGAGGTGGGCGGGCAACCCGGCCGTTTCTCGGCCACCCCGGCCGAATTCCACCTCGCGTGGACCCAGCGAGCACGGCACTGGCCGCGGGCGATGACCACCCTGTCGACCCACGACACCAAACGCAGCGAGGACGTCCGGGCGCGGATCGGCGTGCTCTCGCAGGTCGCCGACGAGTGGTCCCGTCGGCTCGGGTCGTGGAACGAGTCGGCGCCCGCACCGGATCCGGCGATCGGATTGTTCCTGTGGCAGACCCTGTTCGGAGTCTGGCCGCTCGACGGAGTGGTGACCGACGAGCTGCGCGAACGGGTACATGCCTACGCGCAGAAGGCGCTGCGGGAGAACGGAACCCGAACCACGTGGACCGAGGTCGACGAGGAATTCGAGACCGCGGTGGACCGGTGGCTGGACGCGGTCTTCGACGGTCCGGTCGCGGGTGAGCTCACCGGATTCGTCACCGAGGTCGAACCGCACGTCGCTGCCGTCTCGTGCGGCCAGAAACTGTTGCAACTGCTCGGCCCCGGCGTCCCCGACGTCTATCAGGGCACCGAACTGTGGGACGACTCGCTCGTCGACCCGGACAACCGGCGACCGGTGGATTTCGACGCCCGACGGCGGCTGCTCGACGACCCCGATTCGGCGCCGGCGAAGTTCACGATCGTGCGCACCGCGCTCCGGTTGCGCCGCGAACGACCGGCGAGCTTCGTCGGCGGGGCGTACGTTCCGGTCCTCGCCACCGGACCGGCCGCCGAGCACCTGCTCGCATTCGGCCGCGGTCCGGCGCCGGACGACCTCGACGTACTCGCGGTGGCCTCCCGCCGCACCGTGGCGCTGTCGCGCTCGGGGTGGAAGGACACCACCGTCGACCTGCCGGACGGCGACTGGTCGGATGCCCTGACCGGACGCTCCTTCACCGGTCGGGTGCGGGTCGCCGATCTGCTCGACTCCCTGCCGGTCGCGGCGCTGGTCCGCGCGCGTTAGTCCTCGAGCGCGTCGAGCGCTTCTTCCGCGTCGAGTCGCCGCTGGGTGCGTCGCCGGCTCCAGGCGAGAACCAGTCCTGCGAGGACGATGGCGACCGCCGCGCCGACGACGCGCCCCGCCCAGGTCGCGGCGTCGTTCTCGAAAGGATGGCTTTCGTAACGCAGGCGGAGGAAGATGCCGGCGACGCCGACGAGATAGAGCGCGGCGGCGGCGGCACTGCGGGGTCGCCACAGTTTCGCGGTGGCGTACAGGTCGACGTCGCGTTGCCGCGCGTACAACTGGGTCACGATCGACACGACGAACCAGGCCACGAGGATGCCCAGTGCCGTCCACGCCCCGGGGCGGCCGGCGAGCCACGGGAGCAGCGCCGCCGCCACCAGCGCGATCCACAGGGACAACTGGAATCCCACCGCCGATGCTTCGTTCCAGACGTCTCGCTGACGTTCGTCGCGGTAGAACTCGTCGTCCAGATCGCCGATGAAGCGCGCGGTTTTCACGAAGACCGTCATGAGGGCTCCTTGGTGGTGAGCGGGAACAGTTCCTCGACCGTGCTGTCGAGTCTGAGGGCGAGACGCAGAGCGAGGTACACGCTGGGCGCGTAGTCCCCCTTCTCCGTCGAGACGATGCTCTGTCTGCTGACGCCGACCGCGTCGCCGAGCGCGGCTTGGGTGAGTCCCGCTTTCTTGCGGAATTCGCGGACCCGGTTGCTCCTCGGTGTGTCGGTCACATCAGAAGTAAACTCTGCTTGTCATTTTATGTCAAGCATTCTTGTCATTTTCGATCGTCGAACCACCCCGGCACACCCGTCGAACCGGACATGCGATCACCCTCGGCGCAGTCGATCACGAAATGGAGAATTACATTCTCTCAATCGAAGGTTCCGACACCGCTCCGGTCTTCGGCGAATCATGCAACAATGCCGCGATTTCCGAGCGGGATCCGATCCCGACGAGGGGTGGATTCGGGATCGTCACCTACGGAATCCATCCGATACGCAGCGATCCTTGATTTATGTTCTCGAATACGGAAATCTAGTTCTCATCGCGAGCGCCGACGCCGGCAGGACCTTTGCGCAGCCCAGGGAGAGGATTCGATGAAAACCGAAGACATGGTGATGATCAGCATCGACGACCACGTCGTCGAACCCGCGGACATCTTCGAGAAGCACTTCCCCAAGAGCCTGATGGACCAGGCTCCCAAACTCACCGCCCATCCCCGCAACCCCACTGTGCAGGCCTGGCAGTTCCAGGGCACCGTTGTCGGCAGTTCCGGCCTCAACGCGGTCGTCTCGTGGCCCAAGCACGAATGGGGCATGGACCCGACCGGCTACGCCGAGATGCGGCCGGGCGTCTACGACATGGACCTGCGGGTGCGCGACATGGACGCCAACGGCACCCTCGCCGCGACACTGTTCGCCACCTTCCCCGGCTTCGCCGGCACCCACCTGGCGAGCCTGCCCGACAAGAAGCTCTCCCTCGCCGCGTGCAGGGCTTTCAACGACTGGGTCGTCGGTGAGGTCCCGGACGCACACCCGGGCCGGTTCATACCGATCGGCATCATCCCCTTCTTCGATGCGGACGAATCCGTTGCCGAGGTTCACCGGATCGCAGCCATGGGATGCCGGTCGATCAGCATCCCGGAGACGCCGTACGGCGTCGGTGAGGGTTATCCCGATTTCAAGTCCGGGCACTGGGACCCGATCTTCAAGGCGTGCGTCGAGCACGACATCGTGCTGTCCCTGCACATCGGCGGCGGCATCAACCTGGTCAAGCGCCCGGCCGGTTTCAACATCGACGACATGATGATCCTCACGCCGCTCATCTCCACCATTGCGGCGACCGACATCATGCTCAGCGGCGCCTTCCAGAAGTTCCCCGATCTGAAGGTCGCGATGAGCGAAGGCGGGGTCGGCTGGGTCGCCCCGTGGCTCGACCGTCTCGACCGGCACATCGTCAACCAGTCCTGGACCGGCACCAGCTTCCTGCCGGCCGGGACGAGCCCGACGGACGTGTGGCGCAAGAACTTCCTCGCCTGCTACATCACCGAGCCGAGCGGGCTCAACAACCGTCACAGGCTCGGCGTCGACACCATCGCGTGGGAATGCGACTACCCGCACTCCGACTCGACGTGGCCGAACTCCCCCGAGATGCTCAAAGAGGAACTCGACGCGTGCGAGTGCACCGACGAGGAGATCGACAAGATCACCTTCGCGAACGCCGCGAAATTCTTCGGCTGGGATCCGTTCAAGCACATCCCGCGTGAGGAGGCCACCGTCGGCGCCCTGCGCGCCCGCGCCACCGACGTCGACATCAGCGAGACGTCCAAGGAGGAGTACCGCCGCCGTTACGAGCTCGCCAACTCCGGCTCGTAGGGCCTGCTCCACAGGAGCCCACAACAGACGATGCCCGCCGATCCGGATCGGCGGGCATCGTCATGTCTGCTGGGTACTGCCTACTGTCGTGCCACGGTCGGCTCATACCGGGTCCTTGCGCCACAGCAGTGCATGCAGGCACTCGACGGCCTCGGCGGGCGATTCGACGTCGAGCACTCCCGCGGCGGGCATCCGCCAGCCTCCGATCGCGATGACCGGCACACCGATGCGGACGGCGAGCGCGATCTCGCTCATGGTGCCCCAGCTTCCACCCACCGCGATCAACGCGTCGCTGCTGCGCACGAGCAACGCGTTGCGCATCTCTCCGAGGCCCGTGGGAACGGCCACCGTCAGATAGGGATTGCCCTCGGCACGGTCGTCTCCGGGCAGCAGGCCGAGGGTCGTCCCACCGGCTTCCACAGCGCCACGGCAGGCTGCCGCCATCACCCCACCAAGACCACCGGTGACCACGACGGCCCGGCGTCCGGCGAGGAGTCCCCCGACCTGGCGGGCGAGGCGTCGCTGTTCGGGCGTGGCTTCACCCGGCCCCACGACCCCGACATAGCGCTGCGCATTCATGTTCGGCATTCTGCATCATGGAGCGCTCCGGAGCGCGCGGTCCGAGAACATCATTCGCACTCGGTGATCGTCCGCTCCCACAGTCACCGCCCCGCGGTCGGCCGACCGAGCCCCTCGGGGGACACTGTGGCCATGAGCAGAGCCGACCGCAGCACCGACACCCGCCCGGACTCCCCGTGCCCGTGCGGTCGCGGCGTTCCCCTGTCCGAATGCTGCGGGCCGCTGCTGGCCGGTGCGAGCGCGCCCACCGCCGAACGGCTGATGCGTTCGCGGTACACGGCATTCGCGACGCGCGATGCGGCGCACCTGCTGCGTACCTGGCACCCGTCCACGCGTCCGCGCTCGATCGAGTTCGACCCCGGTCAGCGCTGGACCGGTCTCGAGGTGTTGCACACCACCGGAGGCGGATTCCTGCACACCACCGGCACGGTGGACTTCCGCGCGCACTGGACGGCGGACGGGGTGCCCGATTCGATGCGCGAGCACAGCCGGTTCGTGCGGGAGGACGGCGAGTGGCTCTACCTCGACGACCGCGGTGACGACTGAACCGACTCCGTCACGGCGCCGTTCGCCGCAACAGCGTCGCGCGCAGCGTCCCCGAGAGCCACTGACGGTACTGGTCGACGTCCCATCCGCGATCCCGTCTCAGCAACGCGTGCACCTGCGGGGAACTCAGGGTGAACAGGACATCGGCCGCGTGCTCGACGGTGACGTCCTCGCGCAGCCAGCCGGCGTGTTCGAGTCCTTCCGCGAGGGTGCGGGCGTTCTCGGCCGTCGCCTTCGCGTCGTCCGCGGCGAAACGACGCATGTCGGGGTCCGCCCCCGATGATTCCACGGAGGTCATGAGCAGCCCGCCCGCGCGTTCGAGCATCGCGGTGCCGTAGCGGACCACCTGCTCGACCACGAGGTCGACGTGCGAGACCGCGCCGCTGACGTGGGACGGTTCCGGATCCGCCGCCGCGACCGCGCGCGGATCGCCGTCGCCGGTCACCGCGTGATCGAGCGCCTCGCGGAAGATCTCCGCCTTGCCGCCGGGGAAGGCGGTGAACACCGTCCGCACCGCCACACCCGCTTCGTCCGCGATGTTCTTGACGGTGGTGCTGACGTAGCCGTCGCGAACGAACAGCCGCGCTGCGGCGTCGCGGATCGTCTCGCGGGTTCGGCGGGCCGCTTCCTCCCGCAACGGTGAGGTGTACCGTCGGCGGGCTCGCTCGGGATTCGGGTTCACTCCCCCAGTATCGAGTGCATTGCAGCTGCAACAAAATTGACGCGCGGCGGGGTGGGACGCCGGTCGGCGCCATCCCCTGCACCGACGCCGTCGACACGGCATGCTGGTCGAGTGCACACCTTCGAGGTCTGGGCTCCGGTCCCGTCGTCCGTCCGGCTGTTCGCCGACGGACGGCTCCACGACATGCAACGCGACGACGGCGGCTGGTGGCGCACCACCGTCGACGTCGCTCCCGACACCCGATACGGTTTCGTGCTCGACGACGACACCGGGACGGTCCTTCCCGACCCGCGATCTCCGCGTCAGCCGGAGGGCGTGCACGAGCCGTCGCAGCTTCACGCGCTCGACGAGACGAAGTGGACCGACCGCGGCTGGACCGGCCGACAACTGACGGGAAGCATCGTCTACGAGATGCACGTCGGGACCTTCACCCCCGAGGGCACGCTCGACTCGGCGATCGACCGTCTCGACGAACTCGTGGATCTCGGTGTCGAGTTCGTCGAACTCATGCCGCTCAACGCGTTCAACGGCACCCACGGATGGGGCTACGACGGCGTGCTCTGGTACGCGGTGCACGAACCCTACGGCGGCCCCGACGCCCTGCAGCGTTTCGTCGACGCCGCCCACGCGCGCGGACTGGCAGTGGCACTCGACGTCGTCTACAACCATCTCGGTCCGTCGGGGAACTATCTGGGGCGCTTCGGCCCCTATCTCTCCGCGGCGCCGGGAATCTGGGGCGACAACATCAACCTCGACGGTCCCGGATCCGGGGAGGTGCGCAGGTACATCCTCGACAATGCGCTGCGCTGGTTCCGCGAGTTCCACATCGACGCCCTCCGGCTCGACGCCGTGCACGCGCTGATCGACCACACCGCCACACACCTCCTCGAGGAACTGTCGGTCGAGACGTTCCGCCTGTCCGCCCATCTCGGTCGTCCCCTGTCGTTGATCGCCGAATCGGACCTCAACGATCCGAAGCTGATCACTCCCCGTCCCGGCGGTGGATACGGACTGCACGCGCAGTGGGCCGACGACGTCCACCACGCGATCCACGCGGCGGTGTCCGGTGAACGGCAGGGTTACTACGGCGACTTCGGTTCCCTGGACTGCCTCGCGTACACGCTCGGGCACGGCTTCTTCCACGCCGGGACGTATTCGAGCTTCCGCGGCCGGGTCCACGGGCGCCCGCTCGACACCCGGCGCACACCGGCGAGCGGTCTGGTCGCCTACACCTGCACGCACGATCAGGTCGGCAACCGGGCGCTCGGCGACCGGCCGGGTGCCTATCTCGAAGCCGGTCAGCTCGCCCTCAAGGCTGCGCTCGTGCTCACGTCCCCGTTCACGCCGATGTTGTTCATGGGCGAGGAGTGGGGTGCGAGCACACCCTTCCGGTACTTCACGTCGCATCCCGAACCGGAACTCGCCGCGGCCGTGGTCGAGGGTCGCCGGCGCGAGTTCGCCGAACACGGCTGGGACGCCGCCGACGTACCCGACCCGCAGGCTCCGGAGACCTTCACCGGCTCGAAGCTGCGCTGGGACGAACGCGACGAGAACGGGCACGCCCGGCTGCTGGAGTGCTACCGCGCGCTCATCGCGCTGCGGCGGAACCGCGCTGAGCTCACCGATCCCTGGCTCGAGCACGTGCACGTGACGTACGACGAGGACGAGAAATGGCTCGTCGTACACCGCGGTGCGCTGCGGGTGGCGTGCAATCTCGGACCCGATCCCGTCACCGTGCCGGTCGGCGGGAAACCGCTGCTCTGGTGGGACGAACCGGTGGTCAACCGCACCGAGTCCGCAGTACTGATCCCGGGCTGGTCGTTCGCGGTCCTGGAGGCTCCCGAGACGCCCCGCCGATAACGTTCGTCAGGCGAAAAAGTCGTTGATTATGCCGCGAGTGGGCGAGTACCGTCTCAAGTACCGTCGAATTCTCGAGGTGAATCACCATGCAACCCAAGAAGATTCTGGCGAGCGTATTCCTCAGCACCGCACTCGTCCTCGCCCCTGCGGGGGTCGCCTCGGCGTCACCGGTGGTCGACACCTCCCCTGGCGTCGTCGCCGTCAACCACGACCACCGAGACTACGACAAGCACCACAAGAACGATCACAAGAGGGATCGCGACCACGGCAAGCACCACAACAAGGACTGGGATCGCCGTTGGGACAATCATTGGCGTCCCGACTGCTTCTGGTTCGGCCCCTGGCTGGTGTGCTCGCCCTGGTAGCGGCTCCGACTAGGTGAGGTAACGGTAGGCCGGCGACCCCGGCTCGAGTCGCTGCGCGTCGATCGGCGACGCGTCCATGCGATTGAGCAGGGCCGAAAGGTCTTCTGCAGCACCCAGTTCGATACCGACGAGGGCAGCACCGGTCTCCCGGTTGTTGCGCTTGACGTACTCGAACAGGGTGATGTCGTCGTCCGGTCCGAGGACTTCGTCCAGGAACCGGCGCAGTGCGCCGGGCTCCTGGGGGAAGTCCACGAGGAAATAGTGTTTGAGCCCGCGGTGGACGAGCGACCGCTCGATGATCTCGCCGTAGCGCGAGACGTCGTTGTTGCCGCCCGACACCAGGCACACCACGTTCGCTCCGGGCTGCACCGAGATCGACTCGAGGGCAGCGACGGACAGGGCGCCGGCGGGCTCGGCGATGATGCCCTCGTTCTGGTACAGATCGAGCATCGTGGTGCACAGCGCACCCTCGTCGATCTGGGTCATCCCGAACGGGGCTCGACCGAGTCCCTCCCGGCGCAGCGTGGCCACGAGCGGCAGGCTCGAATGGGACACGACCTCGGCACCGAGTTCGGACACGACGGCGTAGGGGACGTCGCCGGTCCGCTTGACCGCAGCGCCGTCGACGAACGGCTCGACCTCCGGCAGCGTGACGGGACCGCCCGCGACCAGCGCGGCGGTCATCGATGCTGCGCCGGCCGGTTCGACACCGACGATCGACGTGCGTGGGGACCGCTCGCGCAGATAGGCGGCGACACCGGCGATGAGGCCGCCCCCGCCCACGGGGACGAGCACCACGTCGAGATCGCCGTCGAGCTGCTCGAGGATCTCGCGCGCGATGGTGCCCTGCCCGGCAGCGGTGCGGGCGTCGTCGAAGGGCGGGATCATCGTCGCCCCGGTGCGGATCGCATCGTCGGCGGCGGCCGCAGCCGCGGCGTCGAAGGTGTCGCCGACACCGATGAGTTCGACGCTGTCGCCGCCGTGAACACGGATCCGGTCGCGCTTCTGCTTGGGAGTGCGGGTGGGCACGTAGATGCGGCCCTGGATTCCCATCACCCGGCACGCGTAGGCGACGCCCTGCGCGTGGTTGCCGGCGCTGGCCGTGACGACGCCCGCGGCGCGCTCGGCCGCGTCGAGCTGCGCCATGGCGTTGTACGCCCCGCGGAGCTTGAAGGACCGCACACGGGTGAGGTCCTCACGCTTGAGGTAGACATTGGCTCCCACGAGGGCCGAGAGCCGGGGGCTGTGCTCGAGCGGCGTCGGGGCGACCGCCTCCGAAATTCGCTCGGCAGCCGCATCGATGTCGGCCGCGCAGGGCACGGCGGTCACAGTCATCGGTTCTGCTGTTCGCGAAGTGGAGGTCACCCGTCAATGCTGCCACTCCCCCGATTCGCCCACCACGGCGGGACCCGCATCGAGGGGGTGGCCGCACAGTCCGTCCGAGCGTGCTCGGTCTACGAGCCCTCGACCGGCTCGAGAACGAAGACGGGAATCTCGCGGTCGGTCTTCTCCTGGTACTCCGCGTAGGGCGGGAACGCCTCGACGGCACGTTCCCACCACTGCGCCTTCTCCTCACCGTGGACCTCGCGGGCGGTCATGTCCCACACCTCGGTGCGGTCCCTCACCTCGACGTGCGGATTCGCGACGATGTTGTGGTACCAGACGGGATGCTTCGGTGCACCGCCGAGCGAGGCGACGGCGGCATACCTGCCCTCGTGCTCGACTCGCATGAGAGGGATCTTGCGGAGCTTGCCGGACTTGGCGCCGACCGTGGTCAGGATGATGACCGGCCGACCCTGGAGGGTGGTGCCGCGGGTTCCGCCCGACGACTCGTACTCCTCGACCTGCTTGGCGCTCCATTCGACGGGACTCGGTTCGTATTCTCCGTGCAGTGGCATACCGACCAGTCAACACAATCGTTGTGACAGTCGTCGCCCGATCGTGGAGTTCGGTGGCCCGAACTCTTCCCTGCGCCTATCCTGAAGAAAGGATTCCGCCCGGCCTACAGCCGCTCTGCCTACAGGAGGTGCACCGCGATGTCCGTGCTCGATACCCGGATACGACGTGAGCGCACCGACGGTGTGGACATCGCCGGCACGATCTGGCCCCTGTACAAGCTCGAAGCACTCGCTTCGGGGCTTCTCACCCTGCTCGTGGTCCTCGTCGTCACCACCAGCGCCCAGAGCGCCGTGCTCGGTGCCGCTGCGGTCACCGTCGTCGTGTGGTGGGTCCGCAGGATCCAGCAACACGCACTCCGTTCCTAGCCGCACCGGCCAACCCGGCTTCCCGCGCGGCGCTCACCGAAGGGCTCGCGCCGCGCGGCGGACCGCTAGGTGGCCAGGCAGCCCGGTCCGAGCAGGGCCTTGAGGTCGCCCATCAGCGCCGACGACGGTTCGACCCGCAGGCTGTCGTCGAGCTTGAGGACGGTGACCTTGCTGCCGGTGATGAGCCGCACGTGCACGTCGGACGAGCCGGGATGGCGCGTGAGCACGTTCTTGAGGGCACCGACCTTGTCGGGGGTGCACAACCGGGTGGGCATCGACACCGACACCGGCTTCGCGACCCCGATCTGCGAGAGGTCGGGGACGACGAGATCGTTGGCGATCAGGGAGATCCGGTCGTCGCGGATCGACACCCGGGCCTTGACCAGCACCACCGAGTCCTCCACGACGTCCATGCCGTAGACGGCGTAGGACTGCGGGAAGAACAACACCTCGATGCCACCGGTGAGGTCCTCGAGCTGCGCGGACGCCCAGGCGAGACCGTTCTTGTTGATGCGCCGGTTCACCGAGGCGAGGATGCCACCGACGGTGACCTGGCTGCCGTCCTTGAGCGCGCCTTCGAGGATCGCGGGGATCTGGGTGTCGGCCTGCGACGCGAGGACGTGCTCGACGCCGTTGAGCGGGTGCCCGGAGACGTAGAGGCCGAGCATCTCCCGTTCGAGGGCGAGGCGGTGCTTGGTGTCCCATTCCTCCTCGGGGATGCGGACGTTGAACACCGCGGCGACGGACTCGTCGGCGTCGTCGCCGCCGAACAGGTCGAACTGGCCGATCGCCTCGGCCTTCTTCGTGCTCATCACCGCGTCGATCGCGTCGGCGTGGACGAGCATCAATCCCTTGCGCGGGTGTCCGAGCGAGTCGAATGCGCCTGCCTTGATGAGGGATTCGGTGACCTTCTTCGAACACGCGACGGTGTCGATCTTGTTGAGATAGTCGGAGAAGTCGGTGTAGCGGCCCTTCTCCTCCCGCCCCTTGATGATCGAGGCGACGACGTTCGTGCCGACGTTGCGGACGGCGCCGAGGCCGAACCGGATGTCCTCGCCCACCGACATGAAGTTGGTGTGCGACTCGTTGACGTCCGGCGGCAGCACGGTGATGCCCATCTTGCGGCAGTCGGACAGGTAGACCGCGGCCTTGTCCTTGTCGTCACCCACGGAGGTGAGCAGACCGGCCATGTACTCGGCCGGGTAGTTCGCCTTGAGATAGGCGGTCCAGAACGAGACGAGACCGTAACCGGCGGCGTGCGACTTGTTGAACGCGTAGCCGGCGAAGGGCAGAACGGTGTCCCACAGCGCGGTGATCGCCGCCTGCGAGAAGCCGTTGTCCTTCATGCCCTGCGCGAAGCCGTCGTAGGCCTCGTCGAGGATCTCCTTCTTCTTCTTACCCATCGCGCGACGCAGCAGGTCTGCCTGTCCGAGCGAGTAACCGGCCACCTTCTGAGCGATCTGCATGATCTGCTCCTGGTAGACGATCAGGCCGTAGGTGTCGGCGAGGATCTCCTTCAGCGGCTCCTCGAGCTCGGGATGGATCGGCTTGACCTCTTGCCGCCCGTTCTTGCGGTCGGCGTAGTCGTTGTGCGCGTTCATGCCCATCGGACCGGGGCGGTACAGCGCGAGCACGGCGACGATGTCCTCGAAGCCGGTGGGCTGCATGCGGCGCAGCAGGTCGCGCATGGCGCTGCCGTCGAGCTGGAACACGCCGAGCGTGTCGCCGCGCGCGAGCAGTTCGTAGGTCGCCGGATCCTCCAGCGGGAGGGTGTCGAGGTCGAGATCGATCCCGCGGTTGACCTTGATGTTCTCGATCGCGTCGCCGATGACGGTGAGGTTGCGCAGACCGAGGAAGTCCATCTTCAGCAGGCCGATGGCCTCGCAGGACGGATAGTCCCAGCCGGTGATGATCGCGCCGTCCTGCGCGCGCTTCCACAGCGGGATCGCGTCCATGAGCGGCTCGGACGACATGATCACCGCGCAGGCGTGGACGCCGGCGTTGCGGATCAGGCCCTCGAGACCGAGCGCGGTGTCGTAGATCTTCTTGATGTCCGGGTTGGACTCGATCAGCTGGCGGACCTCGGCGGCTTCCTTGTACCGCTCGTGGCTCGGGTCGGTGATACCCGAGACCGGGATGTCCTTCGCCATGATCGGCGGAGGCAGGGCCTTGGTGATCTGGTCGGCGATCGCGAATCCGGGCTGGCCGAACTGCACTCGCGCGGAGTCCTTGATCGCGGCCTTCGTCTTGATGGTGCCGAACGTGATGACCTGGGCGACCTTGTCGTTGCCCCACCGCTCGGTGGCGTAGCGCACCATCTCACCGCGGCGGCGATCGTCGAAGTCGATATCGATATCGGGCATCGACACGCGCTCGGGGTTGAGGAACCGCTCGAACAGCAGACCGTGCGGGATCGGGTCGATGTTGGTGATGCCCATCGCGTAGGCGACGAGCGAACCGGCGGCCGAACCACGGCCGGGGCCGACGCGGATGCCGACCTCGCGGGCGTGGTTGATGAGGTCGCCGACGACGAGGAAGTAAGCGGGGAAGCCCATCTGGTTGATGACGCTGATCTCGTACTCGGCGCGCTCGACGTACTCGCGGGGCGGGCCGGCGGGGAAGCGACGGTCGAGACCGCGCATGACCTCCTTGTGCAACCAGCTCGCCTGCGTCTCCCCTTCCGGCACCGGGAAGATCGGCATCCGGTCGCGGTGGGTCCACACGTCCTCGTAGGACTGCACCCGCTCGGCGATGAGCAGCGTGTTGTCGCACGCGCCCGGCACCTCGCGGTCCCACTGCTCGCGCATCTCCTGCGCCGACTTGAGGTAGTAGCCGTCGCCGTCGAACTTGAACCGGGTGGGATCGGAGAGAGTCTTACCGGTCTGGATGCACAGCAGCGCCTCGTGGTTCGCGGCCGCATCCTTGGTGACGTAGTGGCAGTCGTTGGTCACGAGCGGCGGGATGTCGAGCTTGCGGCCGATCTCGATCAGGCCCTCGCGCACCCGGCGCTCGATGGACAGGCCGTGGTCCATCAGCTCGAGGAAGAAGTTGTCCTTACCCCAGATCTCCTGCCACTTCGCGGCCGCCTCGAGGGCTTCACGCTCGTGGCCGAGGCGCAGGCGCGTCTGGATCTCACCCGACGGGCAGCCGGTCGTGGCGATGATGCCCTCGTGATGGTGGGCGATGAGCTCTTCGTCCATACGAGCCCACTTGCCGAGCTGGCCCTCGATCGATGCGAGGGAGGACAGCTTGAACAGGTTCCGCAGGCCCGTGGAGTTCTCGGCGACCATCGTCATGTGGGTGTAGGCACCCGAGCCGGAGACGTCGTCGGACTTCTGGCCGGGATCGCCCCACTGCACACGCTTGGTGGAGAAGCGCGACTCCGGCGCGACGTACGCCTCGATACCGATGATCGGCTTGATGCCGAACTTCTTGGCGACGTTGTAGAACTCGCTGGCGCCGTACATGTTTCCGTGGTCGGTCATGCCCACGGCCGGCATCCCCAGCCGTTCGGCCTCCTTGAACAACGGTCCGACCTTCGCGGCACCGTCGAGCATCGAGTACTCGGTGTGGGTGTGCAGATGAACGAACGAGTCAGCCACGCGTGCCTCTCCCGGGATGTCTGTGGGCAGAGACGAGTCTAAGCCGCGCGAGGCTCCGCGGTGACCACGGCACGCTGACGACGGGCCCGCACGAGGGCGTCCGTGCTGTACACCGCCAGTGCGATCCAGATCAGGACGAAACCGATCCACCGCGAGGCAGGCATGTCCTCCCCGAGCACGACCACACCCCACGTCATCTGCAGGCTCGGCGTGAGGTACTGCAGCATGCCGAGTGTCGCGAGCGGGACCCGCTGCGCGGCCGCGCCGAAGAGCAGCAGCGGTACGGCGGTCACCAGCCCCGCCGACACGAGCAGGGCGGTGTGATCGATGCCGTGCCCGAGGAAGGTGCCGGTGCCGGTCACCGCGAGGAAGATCACGTACCCGAGCGCGAACGGGGCCGCGACGATCCCCTCACCTGTCAGGGACGTGCGCGGATCGAGCGGCACGACCTTCTTGATCACCCCGTAGGACGCGAAGGACAACGCCAGGGTCAGGGCGATGATCGGCGGTCTGCCGTAGTCGACGGTGATGACCACCACCGCGCACACCGCGAGCACCAGCGCCGCGATCTGCGCCGGCCGCAGTCGTTCCCGGAAGAACAGGACACCGAACACCACGCTGACGAGCGGGTTGATGAAGTAGCCGAGTGCGGTCTCCACGACCCGGCCCGACACGACGCCGTAGATGTAGACGCCCCAGTTGACCGCGATCGCGGTGGACGCCGCGGCGACCAGGCCCCAGGTGCGGGCCGACAGGCCGCGCAGGGTGCCGAGGCGTCCCATGACGCCCAGCACGATCAGCATGAGCACGAGGGTCCACAGCACGCGGTGCGCGAGGATCTCGACGGCGCCGGCGGGTTCGAGCAGGCCGAAGTAGGCGGGGAACAGTCCCCACAATCCGTAGGCGCCCAGACCGCACAGCACCCCGGTGCGCACGATGTTCCGCTGCCCCGAGTCGTTCCGATCCCCCGAGTCGCTCACCGGATCACCCTACGGCGCCGCCGGTGCGCTGTCGTTCCTGGACACTGTCGTTCCGAGACACTGTCGTTCCGAACACGGTCGTTTCGAGACGGGATCCCCCGCACCGTCACACCTCCCCGTCGTCCGGGCCGGGCACGACCGTCTCGACGTGGGTGGGCAGCAGCGGGGTCACCGCGAAGCGTCCCGCGATCGCGTCGGCGGGCAGGACCTCCACGGCCCGCACGTCCGGGGCATCGGCGACGGCCCGGAACTGTGCGGGAGTACCCCGGAGCACCGCCGCGACGACGCAGTCGCAGCCGTCGGCGAGCCGCTGCGCGGAGACCGCCCCGACCCGCGCGGCGCGTTCGGTCCCGAACTCCACCAGGCTCAGCCGGCCCGCGGCGACCGAAGGGGCACGACGCACCGCCTCCGGGTTCTCCGGCACCGCGACCGGCACCAGTGGTGTCTGGACGCGGTCGATCGGCACACGGAGGAGCACCTGCGCCACGCGCGCCTCGTCGGTGAGTTCGACGACCCGGTCGATGCCGACGGCGTCGGTGAACGACACCAGTCCCCAGTGCTCGAGGTCTCCGTCCGCTTCGGCCTCGGTCAGGCTGTCCGCGGCCCGTGCCAGATAGTCGGCGACCACTTCCCCGTTGTCGGGGCCGAGGGTGTCGCTCCCCACGGGGGACGTCCGCGGCGGTGAGGTCCACCCGGCGACGAGCACGGCGACGACGAGAACGACGACCGCCGCCCAGGGCAGGACACGTCCCATCGGTCAGGCGTTGCGCAACACGGCGAGCGCGTGTTCGAGATCCGGAGGGTACTTGCTGGTGATCTCGACCCAGTGCCCGCGCGTCGGGTGCGAGAACCCGAGGGTGCACGCGTGCAGCCACTGCCGTTCGAGGCCGAGACGCGCCGCGAGACGCGGGTCGGCTCCGTAGGTGAGGTCGCCGCAGCAGGGGTGACGCAGTGCCGAGAAGTGCACCCGGATCTGATGGGTGCGACCGGTCTCGAGGTGGATGTCGAGCAGGCTCGCGGCCTGGAACGCCTCGATCGTGTCGTAGTGCGTCACGCTGGGCTTGCCGTCGGCGGTGACCGTGAACTTCCAGTCGCTGCTGCGGTGGCGGCCGATCGGTGCGTCGATGGTGCCGCTGCTCGGGTCGGGATGCCCTTGGACGAGCGCGTGGTACCGCTTGTCGACCGTGCGTTCCTTGAAGGCGCGCTTGAGGACGGTATAGGCGCGTTCGGACGTCGCGACCACCATGACGCCGGAGGTGCCCACGTCGAGCCGGTGCACGATGCCCTGGCGTTCGTGGGCGCCGGACGTGGAGATCCGGTAGCCGGCTGCGGCGAGGCCGCCGATCACGGTCGGTCCGGTCCAGCCGACGCTCGCGTGGGCGGCGACACCCACGGGCTTGTCGACCGCGACGATGTCGTCGTCGGCGTAGAGGATCTCCATGCCCTCGACGGGCTGGGCCTCGATGGTCAGGGGGCGGGGCGGCTCGGGCAGTTCCACCTCGAGCCAGGAGCCGGCGGACAGTCGGTCGGACTTGCCCACCGCCGCGCCGTCGACCACGACGGCGCCCTCCTCGGTGAGCGTGGCGACCACGGTCCGGGACAGACCGAGCAGGCGCGCGAGGCCTGCATCGACACGCATCCCGTCGAGCCCGTCGGGTACGGGCATCGCGCGGGTTTCCCTCACTGGTGTGATTCCTTTCTCGTTTCGTCCGCATCCGGCGCTGCGCCCGGGCCCTGCGAGGCGCCACCGTCGGGTTCGACGCCGAAGATGGTCAGGGCCACGAGCAGGATCGCTCCGCACACGATGGCCGAGTCGGCGACGTTGAACACCGGCCACCATCCGACCGACACGAAGTCGACGACGTGGCCCTGCAGCGGTCCGGGCGAGCGGAACAGACGGTCGGTGAGATTGCCGAGCGCTCCCCCGAGGACGAGGGCGAGGCCGAGCGCCCACCACCGCGATCTCAGGGTCCGGCCGATCTTCACGACGCCGACGACAACGGCGATCGCGACCAGCGTGAGCAGCCAGGTCATGCCCGTGGCCATGGAGAACGCGGCACCGGGATTGCGGACGAGTGTCAGGGTGACCGTGTCGCCGACGATCGAGATCGGGTCGGCTGGGTCGATGTAGTGGACGGCGAGCACCTTCGTCACCAGATCCGCGACGAAGACGACGAGCGCCACGAGCAGCAGCGGCCGCAGCATGCGCCGGCCGACGGAGGGGGGCGGCGCCGGCTCGTCGGCACGACCGGGAACCGGCGTCTCCGCGTCGCGGTCGGGTCGGGAAGCTTCGTTCGTCACCGCTCCATCATCCCCTACCGGACGACCGCGGCGGTTCCCCCTCCCGTCGTGGCTACCCTGGGTGGCGTGCCTGCGCTGTCCAGATTCCCCCGCTCGGGGCCGTGTGCCCTCGCGGCTGTGCTGTCCCTCTCCGCTCTCGTCGCCGGTTGCGGTGGTCCTTCGGACGGCGCGCCCGCCGTCACGGCGGCGACATCGACGGAGGTGACGGTGCCGGTGTCGGCGGTGACCACGACGGTGCTCGACCCCGGTGCCGAACCCCGATCGGTGGTGCGGCTCGCACCCGAGGCGGGGGTGCAGCAGAGCGTCGTCCTCACCACCCGATCCGAGGTCTTCCAGCGCGTCGGCGACGACCCGCAGCAGGACTTCTCCACTCCCGAGCTGACCCTTCCGCTCTCGGCGACGGTCGAGCGAGCGGTCTCCGGCGAGGACCCGAGCACCGTGGTCGACATCACCGTCGGATCGGCGACATCGCCGGACGAGACGCTCGGGTCGGCACTGTCCGATGCCGAGGGTTCCGGAGCCGGACTGACGATCGGGCCGACCGGCGCGATCAGTGCGCTGCGCCTCGAGCCCGCTCCCGATGCTGCGAACATCGCACGGTCGGCGATCGAGCAGGCCTTCTACCAGGCCGTCTATCGCATCGTCTCGTTCCCGGACGAAGCCGTCGGGGTGGGCGCGGTGTGGGAGATCCACCAGCAGGTGATGAGCGCGGGCATCACCCTCGACCAGGTCGGGACGGCGACGCTCGTCGAGCGGGAGGACGACCGCATCACGGTCGACGTGAGGGTCGAACAGACACCGCGCGAGTCCACCTGGGTGCTGCCGAACGGACAGGGCCGTCTCGACATCGAGCAGTACACGATGGCCGGTGAGGGGTCGATGACGATCGACGCGTCGCTCCCCCTGCCCGTCGGCGGAGAACTGACGGTGCGGGGCGATCAGACCTACGTCGAGCCGGACGGCGGAACACGCCTGTCGCAGTCGCAGGTCGACCGCGTGGGCTGGAACACCCCGGATCGGTAATCCGGAAGATGGACGAACGCCGACGGCCGGCGCGGATGATCCGCGCCGGCCGTCGGTTCGTTCGGGACGAGTACTACATCATGCGCAGGCCGGGGACTGCAGCTGCGCCATGTTGATGACGATGGAGCACGCATAGTCCTTCGACACCTTCCAGGTGTCGTCCTCGGCGACGAAGTCGACCGTTCCGAAGGACGGCTGGTCGCTGCCCGCGAGCGCCATCTCGACACCGGCGGTGATCGTGCCGTTCTCGTTGTCGGTCACGTCGACGACGTTGACCTGCACGCCGGCGTCGTTGGCCGCCTGGGCGACCATGTTGATCAGCTCCGGATCCTCCTCGGCGCCCTGGACCAGGTCGGTCTTCTCGGCGGCCGGGACGCTCAGGTCGAAGGCGCGCGCGAGGTCGGCGTTGAGCTCCTCGACGGTGGGCACCGGCGGGTAGTCGACGGCCGGAGCCGCGGCGGTCGTGGTCGTGCTGGTCTTCGCGGTCGTCTCGGAGGAGCTACCGCCGTCGTCCGAGCTGCAGGCGGACATCGTGAGGGCGGCGGCGAGCGCCACGGTGGCGACGGTGATCTTGCGAAGCTTCAACTTCTCGTCCTTCTCGTTCGGTCGTGCACGATGTGTTCGTCGTGCTCGGTCATCCGGCAGCGGATCGCCCGCAAGAGTACCCGGCGGTAGTAAGAAGACCATGAGGGCGCCGGGAACATGTTTCAGTTCAGGCTCGCGAGCGGGTCGGCGACGCCGAGGTCGGGATCGTTCTCGTCGAGCGTCCGTGCTGGTCCCGGACCCGTGCTGCGTGTCTCGAAGCGGACGGTGACCACGCCGTGGCCCGCGCCCTGCACCCATCCGTGCCCGAATTCGGGATGGCAGACGTCGGCGCCCGGCGTCCACCGGGTGGCCGGTCCGCTCGCCGCGACGCGCTCCTCGTCGTCCTCCTCTGCCGGTCCGGTCTCCTCGGTCGTCGTCCGGTCGAGTTCGGGGAACAGGGTGTCCTGCGCGATAGCGGACAGACCCGCATAGCCCACCCCGACGAGCCGGACGGGGCCGATCTCGAGGGGATCGAGCGCGAGTCGCTGGGCGGCGGCGGTGAGCACCTGCATGTCCTCGGTGGCGTAGGGCAGGGTCGACGACCGGGTGAGCACCGACATGTCGGCCTTGCGCAGCTTGAGCACCACCGTGCGGGCGGCACGCCCGTCCTTGCGCAGGCGTGTGTGCGCGGCGGTCGCCGACGCGGCGATCGCCCGCCGCAGTCCGGGCATCGCGACGATGTCCGTGGGAAAGGTGGTCTCGGCGCTGACCTGTTTCGCCTCGGCGCGCTCCGCGACGGGCCGGTCGTCGAATCCGTTGGCGAGCCGGTGCAGTCCCGGCCCGATGGTGCCGCCGAGGATCGACGCCGCCTCGGCGACGGGCAGCGCCGCGAGATCTCCGATGGTCTCGATGCCGAGTCGCCGCAACCGGTCCTCGGCCACCGGACCGATCCCCCACAGCTTGCGCACCGGCAGGCTGTGCAGCAACGGGAGTTCGCCTTCGGGCCGGACGACGAGCAGCCCGTCCGGTTTCGCGAGACCGGACCCGATCTTCGCGATCTGCTTACCCGATCCGGCCCCGATGGAGGCGACGAGACCTGTTTTCTCCCTGACGTGTTCGCGTAACTCGGAACAGAAGCGTTCGACCTCGTCGGCGTCGGCGCCGGCGAGTTCGAGAGGTTCGGCGAACGCCTCGTCGAGAGAGAGGGTCTCGAGGATCGGGATCCGGGCGCGCAGGGTGTCGAAGACGAGTCCGCTCAGTTCGCGGTAGAGGATTCCGCGCGGAGGCAGCACGACCGCCGCCGGTCCGACGAGGCGCCGTGCCCGGCTCATCGGCATGGCAGAGCGCGCACCGTAGACGCGGGCCTCGTAGCTCGCGCCGGCCACCACCCCGCGGGCACCGAGCCCACCGACGAGGACCGGCCGGCCCCGCAGGGTCGGCCGGGTCAACTGCTCGGCGGACGCGAAGAACGCGTCGAGATCCAGGTGCAACACCCAGCGCCGACTCACGGAAGCGGGCACGTGTCGAGACTAGTGCGCCGCACCCACACGTCCGGTGGGAGGCCGCAGGTCGGTGCTTCCGGAAGGACGCTCGGTCCTTCCGGAAGCACCGGCCCGGTCACGCCCTGACGATGGACGCGCGGGTTCCTTCGCCGAGTTCGATCGCCTCGCCTTCGGGGGCGCCGAGCTCGAAGGTCGTGGCGAGGATCTCGCCGGCGATCAGATCCTGGTGGCGGTCGGCCCATTCGGCGCGTTCGGCCGGAACCTCGAACCGCACCGAGATGCGGTCGGAGACCTCCAGGCCGAGGTTGCGGCGCGCGTCCTGGAATTCGCGGATGCGGTCCTTGGCCCAGCCCTCGGCCTCGAGTTCCTCGGTGACGGTCGTGTCGAGGACCACCAGGCCGTTGCCACCCGGCAGCGCGGCGGTGGATTCCGGCTCGGCCGCGACGAGACGGCTGGTGTACTCCTCGGGCAGCAGGGCGATGCCGGCCGCGGTGACCGTGCCGTCCTCCGCTTGCGCCCAGTCGCCCGCCTTGACGGCCTTGATGACCTTCTGCACGTCCTTGCCGAGACGGGGACCGGCGGCACGTGCGTTGACGACCACCTCGAACCGGCCGTGGGCCTCGACGTCGTCGGTGGTCACGACCCGCTTGACGTTGACCTCGTCCTTGATGAGGTCGACGAACGGATCGAGATGCGACGAGCCCGGCGTCGCGACCGTGACCTCGGGCAGCGGGAGTCGCACGCGCAGCTTCTGGGCCTTGCGCAGCGACAGCACGGTCGAGCACACCCCGCGCACCTCGTCCATCGCCGCGACGAGCGCGGGATCCGAGGGCAGGTCGTCGGACGCCGGCCAGTCCGCCAGGTGCACCGACCGGCCACCGGTCAGACCCCGCCAGATCACCTCGGACGCCATCGGCAGCAGCGGCGCGGCCAGGCGCGTGACGACCTCGAGCACCGTGTGGAGGGTGTCGATCGCGTCGGTGTCCTCGTCCCAGAACCGGTTCCGCGAGCGGCGCACGTACCAGTTGGTCAGCGCGTCGCAGAAGGTGCGCAGCTCGTCGCACGCCCCGGCGATGTCGACGGCCTCGAGCGCCTCGGTGATGACGTCGCGGGTCTGCGCGAGCTTGGCGAGGATGTACCGGTCGAGCACGTTCGTCGAATCGGTCCGCCAGGTGCCCGGCTTCGACGCGTACAGCTGCAGGAAGCTCCACGCGTTCCACAACGGCAGCAGCGCCTGCCGCACACCCTCGCGGATGCCCTGTTCGGTGACGACGAGATTGCCGCCGCGCAGGATCGGCGAGGACATGAGGAACCAGCGCATCGCGTCGGAACCGTCGCGGGCGAAGACCTCGTTGACGTCGGGATAGTTGCCCTTCGACTTGCTCATCTTCAGGCCGTCGTCGCCGAGGACGATGCCGTGCGCGGCAACGCATTTGAAAGCAGGACGGTCGAACAGCGCGGTGGCCAGGACGTGCAGCGTGTAGAACCAGCCGCGGGTCTGGCCGTTGTACTCGACGATGAAGTCGCCCGGGTAGTGCGTGTCGAACCAGTCGCGGTTCTCGAAGGGATAGTGCACCTGGGCGAACGGCATCGAGCCGGACTCGAACCAGCAGTCGAGGACCTCGGGGACGCGACGCATGGTCGACTTCCCGGTCGGGTCGTCGGGATTCGGCCGGGTCAGTTCGTCGATCATCGGCCGGTGCAGGTCGGTGGGCCGCACGCCGAAGTCGCGTTCGAGTTCGTCGAGGGAACCGTAGACGTCGACGCGCGGGTACTCCGGGTCGTCCGAGATCCATACCGGGATCGGGCTGCCCCAGTAGCGGTTACGGCTGATGTTCCAGTCGCGGGCACCTTCGAGCCACTTGCCGAACTGACCGTCGCGGATGTGCTCGGGCACCCACGTGATCTGCTGGTTGAGCTCGACCATGCGGTCGCGGAAACGGGTGACGGCGACGAACCACGACGGCACCGCCATGTAGATCAGCGGCTGACCCGACCGCCACGAGTGTGGGTAGGAGTGCTCGATGGTCTCGTGCCGCAACAGCTTTCCGGCGGCCTTGAGGTCCTTGATGATGACCGGGTTGGCGTCGAAGACCTGCAGGCCCTCGTACGGCGGCACCATCGAGGTGAACTTGCCGCCCGGATCGAGCGGCTGCACGAGCTCGATGCCGTTGCGCTGGCAGTACTCCATGTCCTCTTCACCGAAAGCCGGTGCGAGGTGGACGATTCCGGTACCGGACTCGGTGGTGACGTAGTCGGCGGCGATCACCCGGTGCGCGTTCTCACGGCCGGCGAAGAAGTCGAAGGGCGGCTCGTAGGCGAGACCGACGAGGTCGGTGCCGCGGTAACGGCCGAGCACGTCGGGTTCCTCGCCGAGTTCGCGGGCGTAGTGGCCGAGACGATCCTGCGCGAGCAGGTAGGTCTTGTCGTCGGCGCCACGCACGGCGACGTACTCGATCTCGGGGTGCACCGCGATCGCGAGGTTGGACGGCAGGGTCCACGGCGTGGTGGTCCAGATGAGCGCGCACGCGCCGTCGAGTTCGGAACCGGGTGCACGCAGCACCATGTCGACGGTGACCGCCGGGTCCTGACGCATCTTGTAGGCGTCGTCGAGACGGGTCTCCTGGTTCGACAGCGGCGTCTGCTCGTACCAGCTGTAGGGCAGCACCCGGAAGCCCTGGTAGATCAGGCCCTTCTCGTACAGCGACTTGAACGCCCACATGACCGACTCCATGAAGTCGAGGTCGAGGGTCTTGTAGTCGTTGTCGAAGTCGACCCAGCGGGCCTGACGGGTGACGTAGTCGCGCCACTCACCGGTGTAGCGCAGCACCGACTGCTTGCAGTAGGCGTTGAACTCGGCCAGGCCCATCGAATCGATCTCGGACTTGTCCTTGATGCCGAGCTGCTTCTCCGCTTCGAGCTCGGCGGGCAGGCCGTGGCAGTCCCAGCCGAAGCGGCGGTCGACCTTCTTCCCGAGCATGGTCTGGAAGCGCGGGACGACGTCCTTGACGTAGCCGGTGAGCAGGTGCCCGTAGTGCGGGAGGCCGTTCGCGAAGGGCGGGCCGTCGTAGAAGACGAACTCGTCGGCGCCGTCACGGTTGCGCAGCGACGCCTCGAAGGTACCGTCGGAGGCCCACTGCGCGAGCACACGCTCTTCGAGCGCCGGGAAGTCGACACCCGAATCGCGCGGCAGGTCGTAGTCGACGCGCGGATATCCGGCAGTACTGCCGGCGGTTGCTGCGGTGGGATCCGGTGCAGCGTGGTTCTCGGTCACAGCGTGGCTCCTCCGTGCCTGGATACGTCTCGGCACGGGGACGATCGCCGTGCGCGTGCACGGCCACCGCGGTACCACCCCGCTTGCACGTCCCGAGGGACGGCCACTCGTTCGGGCTGTGACGGGCCCACCCGTCCGGTTCTACTGGGCGACCGGCAAGGTCGCCGTTCTTCCGGAGGCTCCCCGGTGATGGCCGGATCGACGCCGCCCGCGATCGCGGGATCGAGCTTCACGCTCGGTGATGCATATTGTAGGACGCTTCAGCGATCCGAAGAATTCCGGTCGCCGGGACGCCGGCGCGGTGCACGCCGACCGGGACGTCCGCCCGAGGCTCCGGCCTGCCCGACGGAACGGGGATCGGCCCACTCACCTTCGGCCGAACTCCGTCCGCCGAGTGCGCTCGCCAGCAGGAGCACCGCTCCCACGACGCACACCGCGATACAACCCCATGCCCAGAGCACCGAACCGGTCATCAACGCGATCACGAGAAGACCGAATCCGACAGCTGCGAGTACCAGCGTGACGACGAGCACGACGCTCCTCCTCTACCGAGGTACAGCACCAGGCCGTACAGCACCAGCCGGAGAGACCGTCGGTCAGCTGTTGCCCTTCGCGAAGGACGACGATCCGAACGACGACGACGAGTTGGACTGGTTGAACACTTCCTGTCCACCGTCCACCGGAACGGCGGAACCGCGCTGCTCGAGCTCTTCGAGCTGCGACTCCAGGTAGGACTTCAGGCGCACCCGGTATTCGCGCTCGAACGTCTTGAGCCGCTCGATACGCTCCTCCAGCACCGAACGCTGCTGGTTGATCGTGGCCATGATCTCGGTGTGCTTCTTCTCCGCGTCCGCCTGCAGCGCGTCGGCCTTCTCCTTGGCCTGACGCAACTGGGTCTCCGAACGGGTCCGCGCATCGGCGAGCATCGCGTCGGACTTCTGCCGCGCGTCGGCGATCATCGCCTCGCTGCGGGTGCGGGCGTCGGAGACGAGCTGCTCGGAGTTGGTCCGGGCGTTACGCACGAGCTCCTCGGCCTCGGCCTTGGCGTCGCCGGTGAGGCGGTCGGCCATCTCCTGCGCGAGCCCGAGGACCTTGGCGGCCTGCATGCTCGCGTCGCCGCTCGACGGCGCAGCGGCGACCGGGGCGGGTGCCGGAGCCGGCGCCGGAGCGGGTTCCGGCTTGGGTGTCTCGACGACACGTGCGGGTTCGGGTTTGGACGGGGCCGCCGGCGCGGACGACGACGCGCTGCGCGGCGCCTTCTTGGCTTCGGCGAGCTCCTGGTCGAGTTCGGCGACCCGCTGACGCAGGTCGGCGTTCTCCTCGATGAGGTTCGTCAACTCCTGCTCGACGAGATCGAGGAAGGCGTCGACCTCGTCCTCGTTGTAACCACGCTTCCCGATCGGAGGCTTGCTGAACGCGACATTGTGCACATCAGCTGGTGTCAGCGGCATGGAAGGATCCCTTCACGCGTCGAGTAAGCGGTCAAGCAGGCGTTCTGAGTAATCGACAGTGGGTTACGCGTATCAAAACCCACTGTATACGGCACTCCATTGTGGCACACGGCAGCTCCGGGACGGCCCGACACGACGTCGGACGCAGGCCTCATGCTGCGCCGCCCCTGGGCAGGAATGCCATGAGGAAATACACGATGAACAGCAAGACCATGATGGACAGATCGAGCCGTACACCACCGAGATTGAGCGGCGGAATCAGTCTCCGCAGCAGCTTCACCGGCGGATCCGTGACCGTGAAGATCGCCTCGAGAACGACGACCACGAAGCCGGACGGCTTCCACTCCCGCGCGAAGGTTCTGATGAACTCGACGATGATCCGTCCGATCAGCAGAAGCCAGAAGATGAACAGCAGGAACCACAGCACCTCGAAAACGGCCACCTGCCCACAATGCCCGACGATGACGGGTCGATCAAAACCGAAACGCCCGGCCTGCAGTGATCTGCATCATGGCCGGGCGTGTCGGAACGCTCGAGGGACGGCGACGGGCATGCCACCACGGACGTGCCGTGTGCACGTCCGCGCAGCGCGCGTCGACTACTGCTGGTTGTAGAAGCCGGTCTCGGCGATACGCCGCCGTTCCTCGGCGGAGACGTCGATGTCGGCGGGCGAGAGCAGGAAGACCTTCGTGGCCACCTTGTCGAACGAACCGCGCAGCGCGAAGGCGAGCCCGGCCGCGAAGTCGACGAGTCGCTTGGCGTCGGCGTTGCTCATCTCGACGAGGTCCATGATGACCGGCGTTCCGTCGCGGAAACGCTCACCGATCGTGCGCGCCTCGCTGTAGTCGCGGGGGCGCAACGTGGTGATCTTGGACAACGGACCTCCCTCGTCGAAGAGCGCACCACGCCGGGGCTCGGCGCGCTCGAGCCGGCTCTCCGCCGTCAGTGGTGCACGGCTGGGGACCGCGCGGGCCGGGGTGGGCGCCGGACGGGGGCTGCGGGCCGTGATGGGTTCGACCCGAGGACGCGGTGCCGGCTCGTACCGGTCGAACTCGTCGTGCTCGAACTCGCGAACCGGTTCCTCGCGGTGCGACGGGGCGTACTCGTCGCGGTGCGACGGCGCGTAGCCGCCGTAGGGCGCCTCGCCGTAGTCGCGATCACGGTCGCGGCGTCCGCTCGCCGGATCGTCGAGGTACTCGTCCTCGTAATCCTCGAGCGGCACCATCCCGAAGTACGCCTTGAACTTGTGGAGTGTGCTCATCGATCGCCTTTCCCTCGCGCGGCGGATGTCATTCAGGCTAACGGTCGATACCCCAAGACCGCCGTTCCGACACGCACGCACGTCGAACCCCATCGAACCGCGTGCTCGAGGTCACCGGACATGCCGGCGGACAGCTCCACCGCAGCCGGGTGGTCCTGCAGCAACCGTGCATGCATGTCGTGCAGCTGCTCGAATGCCCGCTCGGGCTCCCACCCGAGCGGCGGCACTCCCATCAGGCCTCCGAGTTCGAGGACCTCGGACGCGGCGACCGCCTCGGCGAGGGCGGGAAGATCCTCGGCGACCACGCCGCCGCGCTCCCGGTCGCCGTCGAGGCTGACCTGCAACAGCGCCCGCAGCGGGGCGGTGCGTTCGCCGGCGTCGAGGGCGGCTCGCACCCCCTTCTCGAAGGCCTGCACGAGACGGAGACTGTCGACCGAGTGCACCGTGTGCGCCCAGCGGGCGACGGCACGGGCCTTGTTGCGCTGCACCCGCCCGATCATGTGCCACTCGACCGGCGCGGTGACGCTCTCCCGGAACTCGGCGATCTTCGCGCTCGCCTCCTGCTCGCGGGACTCGCCGAAGCGTTCGCATCCCAGTTCGTGGAGGAGCACGGCGTCGGAGGCCGGAAAGAACTTGGTGACCGTCAGCAACGCGACGTCCGACGGATCACGGCCGGCGGCGCGGGCCGCGGCGTCGAGCCGCTCGCGTACGGCGGCGAGACGTCCGGCGAGTTCGTCGCGCCGGCCCTCGGAGGTGGGGGCGCTCACGCCGTTCCCTCCTCGAGCCAGACGACCGAGGCGAAGCGGCCCGTGGGGGCGGAGCGCCGGTGGCTGAACAGGGAGGTGTCCTCGATCGTGCAGCGCGGATCCTCCACCACGGCGGTCACGCCGTGGTCGGCGAGCTGGCGGCGCAGTCCGGCACGCAGGTCGAGGCCCGGAGTACCGCGGCTCGTGCGGGTCGCACTGCCGGGCAGGTGTGCCTCGACATCGGCCCTCATCGCCGCGGGCACCTCGTACTGCCGGCCGCTCGCGGCGGGTCCGAGCAGCGCGCCGATGCGATCGGGGCGGGCGCCGAGATCGACCATGACGTCGAGCACGCGCGGGAGGATCCCGATGCGCGCCCCCACCCGGCCGGCGTGCACGGCGGCGATCACCCCGGCCCCCTCGTCGGACAGCAGGATCGACACGCAGTCGGCGCTGAGGGTCACGAGCGCGAGCCCGGTCTCGCGCGTGACGAGTGCATCGGTGGCGGGAACGGGTTCGGGCACCGGCCCGTCGACCACCGTGACGTTGCGGCTGTGGATCTGTTCCATCCAGACGAACCGCTCCGGCGGCAGCCCGAGGACGGACGCGAGCCGCCGCCGGTTGGCGGCGACTGCGGCCGGGTCGTCGCCGACGTGGTCGGCGAGGTTGAAACTGTCGTACGGAGCTGCGGACACCCCGCCGGCTCGTGTGGTCACGACCCGGCGGGCGCGCAGCAGGCGGTGCGGAGCCGTCAACGGCGCATGAAGATCGGCACGTCGACGTCGTCGTCACCGTCGTCGTCGATGTCCACGCTGCGAGGTGCGTTGCCGCCTGCGGCCGGCGGCTGGTTGCCGACGGGGGGCTGATCGCGCACCGGGGTGGGTTCGACGGTCTCGCGCTCGGGACGGCCGAGCTCGCCGGCACGCGCGACGCCGATCGCGCCGGGCCGACCGGCCGGCTGTTGCTGCTGCTGCTGCGGCTGCTGCCCCTGGCCCGACTGCTGACCCGGTTGCTGCTGGCCCACCTCGACGGGACGGCGGGCGGGCGTCCCGCCCTCGAAACCTGCGGCGATGACGGTCACGCGGACCTCGTCGCCGAGCGAGTCGTCGATGACCGTGCCGAAGATGATGTTGGCGTCGATGTGTGCGGCCTCCTGCACGAGCGAGGCGGCCTCGTTGATCTCGAACAGGCCGAGATCGGAGCCGCCGGCGATCGACAGCAGCACGCCGCGCGCGCCTTCCATCGACGCCTCGAGCAGCGGCGAGTTGATCGCGGCCTCCGCGGCCTTGATGGCACGACCCTCACCGCGCGACGAGCCGATGCCCATCAAGGCCGAGCCGGCACCCGACATGACGCCCTTGACGTCGGCGAAGTCGACGTTGATCAGACCCGGGGTGGTGATGAGGTCGGTGATGCCCTGGACACCGTTGAGGAGCACCTCATCGGCGGAGCGGAAGGCGTCCATGAGGCTGACGGCGGCGTCGCCGAGCTGGAGGAGCCGGTCGTTGGGGATGACGATGAGCGTGTCGCAGGACTCGCGCAGCGTCTGGATTCCGGTGTCGGCCTGGCTGCCGCGACGCTTGCCCTCGAACGAGAACGGACGCGTGACGACACCGACGGTGAGCGCGCCGAGCTTGCGGGCGATGCTCGCGACGACGGGAGCGCCGCCGGTACCGGTTCCACCACCCTCGCCTGCGGTCACGAAGACCATGTCGGCGCCCTTGAGCACCTCTTCGATCTCGTCCTTGTGATCCTCGGCGGCCTTGCGGCCGACCTCCGGGTCTGCGCCGGCGCCGAGTCCGCGGGTCAGTTCGCGGCCGACGTCGAGCTTGACGTCGGCATCCGACATGAGCAGGGCTTGCGCGTCGGTGTTGACGGCAATGAACTCGACTCCCTTGAGTCCCTGCTCGATCATGCGGTTGACCGCGTTCACGCCGCCACCGCCGATACCGACGACCTTGATTACGGCGAGGTAGTTGTGCGGGGGCGTCATGTGCTCTCGCCTTCCTGAAGTTCCGGGTGGTGCATGGTGTCCGGGTGGTGCTCGGGTCTGGGTGGTGCTGGGTCTGGCTCGATGTCGGTCACGTCCGCCGGCCGGGCGGACGGCTCCGCAGCGCGCTACCCCGACAAACCCTCAACCACAGCTTGAAGGTTATGTCAAGTAACGCGACTGTCCGAAACGCTATGGCACGGGTACCGGGATTAGCCAGTAGACGCGCCGGACACGCCGGACGAATTTCGTCGATCCCTCACCTCACCGTCGGCAGGTCGGGACTCGCCACGTCGAATCGCTCCCCCGGCTGTGTCAGCAGCGGGCCGACGACCGCCGCCTTCCGCTCGGAACGATCGGTTCCACCCCACACCACGACACGCCCGTCGGTGAGGACGATCGAGATGTCGGACGGGGAGGGCGCTTCGACCGTCTCCACCTGCACGCGCAGGTCGGGCGGCAACTTGTCGAGCACCTCCACGGCGGCGCGGGTCGCGGGATCACCGGTGCCCGGCGTCGGGGTGACGAGGCGGGGCGTGAACATCGGAGGCGGTTCGACCGCGAAGTCGACTCCCTCGATGTCGACCGAGTGGGTGCCGTCGGGGGCGTCGAAGAAGACCATCGCCTCGCGCTCGGTCACCGTCACCCGGACGGTGGAGGGATAGACCCGCTGGACCCGGGCCGACGCCGCGCGCGGAATCGTCGCGACCCGCTGGGCCGCCTCGGCCGTGTCGACCCGGAGCAGCGGCGTGCCCTCGGCGACCGCGAGGGCGTCGACCACCTCGTCGTAGGTGACGACCTCGATCCCGTCCACCTCGATCACCCGCACGGACAGCAACGGCGACAGCCAGGCCACCGCGATGGCACCGAGGAGCACCGCGACGACAGCCGCCCCGACGAGCACGGTCCGCAGGCGCACCGACCGCCCGGACGGGCGGCGGGCGGTGCTGCGTTCGCGGGCTTCGTCGGGATCACGCGGTTCGCGTGACGGTCGTCCGCGACGGCGGCGTGACGAGACGGCGGCGGGCGTCACGAGCCGATCGACTCCGGTCCGGAACCGCCGGGTGCGCGGAATCCGCCGGGCTCGGGAGCCGCCCCGGCCGGACGGAAACGACCCGGTTTGCTGTGCAGCGCGTCGAGGATCTGCCGGCCCAGCATCGTGACGTCACCGGCACCCATCGTGATCACGACATCGCCCGGCCGGGTCAGACGCGCGACCTGCCGCGGCACCGCGGACAGATTCGGCTGGTAGTGCACAGGCTTGCTCACCGCCCGCGCGACCAGCGCGCCGCTCACACCCGGGATCGGTTCCTCCCGGGCGCCGTAGACGTCGAGCACCACGACCTCGTCGGCGAGGTCGAGCGCCCGCCCGAACTCGGTGGCGAACGCCTCGGTGCGCGAGTAGAGATGCGGCTGGAAGACGACGATCACGCGGGGTCGTTCGGTGCCGGTCTCGGTGTAGCGCAGCGGCTCTCCCGCGACGAGTTCGGCCGCGGCCGCGAGGACCGCCCGGACCTCGGTGGGATGGTGGGCGTAGTCGTCGAACACCCGCACGCCGTGTTCGCGGCCGGTGTACTGGAACCGCCGGTGCACACCACCGAAGCCGGCGAGTCCCTCCAGCGCCTCGTCGACCTGCGCTCCGGCTTCGAGCGCGGCGAGCAGCGCGGCGAGAGCGTTGAGCGCCATGTGCCGGCCGGGGACGGACAGTCGAACGGTGCGCGGCGAATCCTCACCCGCGAGGTGGAACTCGGCGACGCCGCCGACATCCTTGGCCTCCCAGCCGAGCAGCCGCACCCCGACGGGAACGCCGCGGTGGTCGCCTGCGGTGCCGAGGACGTCGGCGGTGCCGTAACCCTGCACCCGCAGGTCGTCGCGACCCAGGGCGACGACACGTTCGGCGAGGGCCGCCGAGCCGGGATCGTCGAGGCAGACGACGAGCAGGCCGCCGGGGGCGATGCGGGCGACGAACTCGTCGAAGACCGCCGTGTACGCCTCCGGCGTGCCGAAGTAGTCGAGGTGATCGGCCTCGATGTTCGTGACGATCACGGTGTTCGGGTCGTACTGCAGCAGCGAGCCGTCGCTCTCGTCGGCTTCGGCGACGAAGACGTCCCCGCTGCCGTGGTGGGCGTTGGTCCCGGATTCGTTGAGTTCACCGCCGACCGCGAAGGACGGATCGAAGCCGCAGTGCTGCAACGCGACGACGAGCATCGACGTCGTGGAGGTCTTGCCGTGGGTACCGGAGACCAGGAAGGTGCGATTCCCTCGCATCAGAGAGGCGAGGACCGCGGGGCGCAACAGGATCGGGATGCCCCGCTCGCGGGCGGCGACCAGTTCGGGATTGTCCTTCGGGATGGCCGCGAACGTCGTGACCAGGGCGGTGGGACCACCCTCGAGCAGGTCGAGAGCCTCGGCGGCGTGGCCGATGCGGACCTGCGCGCCACGGGCCCGCAGCGCGAGCACACCGCGGCTCTCCTTCGCGTCGGAACCCGATACCTGTCCCCCACGGGCGAGCAGGATCCGGGCGATGCCCGACATCCCGGCACCGCCGATACCGACCATGTGCACCCGCTCGAGCTCGGCGGGCAACTGCGCACTCATCGTTCACTCCTGTTCGGTTCCACTCCGGCAACCTCGAGCACTATGCGCGCCATCTCGTCCGCGGCACTGCGGTGACCGGCGGCCGCGGCGCTGCGCCCCATCTCCACGAGTCTCCGCTCGTCGCCGAGCAACGACACCACTTCCGTGGCGACATAGTCCGAACTCAGGTCGCCGTCGGCGACGATCCTGCCACCGCCGGCCTCGACGACGGGGCGGGCGTTGAGTTCCTGTTCACCGTTCCCGTGCGGGAGCGGCACGTACACGGCGGGCAGACCCACCGCCGAGACCTCCGCGACCGTCATGGCCCCGGACCGGCACACCACCGCGTCGGCCGCGGAGTACGCGAGGTCCATCCGTTCGAGATAGGGCACGGCGACGTACGGCGCGCGGGCGTGTCCGGGATGAGCGGGAATGTCCACGGTGTTCTTCGGTCCGTGCGCGTGCAGCACCGCGATGCCGGCCTCCGCGAGCGCCGAGGACGCACCGGACACGGCCTCGTTGAGCGAGCGTGCACCCTGCGACCCGCCGAAGACGAGCAGCACGGGCACGTCGTCGGGCAGACCGAAGTGCCGTCGTGCCTCCGCGCGCAGCCCGGCGCGGTCGAGACCGGTGATCGACGAGCGGACCGGGATCCCCACGATCTGCGCGTCGCCACGCCGGACGATTCCCGAGCGCGGGACGGCGGCGAGCACACGCTCGGCCCGCAGGGCACCGATGCGATTGGCGATGCCCGCGCCGGCATTGGCCTCGTGGACGACGACCGGGATACGCCGGCGTCGACGCAGCGGACCGGCCCCGGCCGCGAGGTAGGCGGGCAGCGCCACGTACCCGCCGAAACCGACGACGACGTCGGCGTCGACCTCGTCGAGGATCTGCCGGGTGCGGCGCACCGACGAGACGACCCTGCCCGGAAGCTTCAGCAGGTCCATCGTCGGCTTGCGGGGCAGAGGCACCGGCGGGATGAGTTCGAGGGGATATCCGCGGCGCGGCACCAGCGTCGTCTCGAGTCCCCGTTCGGTGCCGAGCGCGGTGATCCGCGCGTCGGGCACGAGTGCGCGGACGGCGTCGGCCACCGCGAGTGCCGGTTCGATATGACCGGCCGTACCGCCTCCGGCCACCACCACCGACAATGCCGGCCTCTCCCCACTCACCTACGGTTCCCTCTCTCTCCGCTTCGTCCGTTCGATCCGCGTGTCGTGCGGTTCGTCTGCTGCCGGCCCCGGGCCGGTTCGCGCGCGGGTTGTGCACGCCGGGTCCGGCCGGTCCCCTCCCGGGGTTCCGTCCGGCCCGCGGATGTCCGGCGGTCCTTCGCGGCTCCCCGTTGCCGCTCGTTGGGCGCCTGGGGCTGCCGCTTGTCGGGCGCCTGGGGCTGCCGCTTGCGCGATCCCCCACCACCCGACGCGGGGCGGGCACTGCGCTCAGGTGCCGCGGCCCGTGCCCGCGGCTGCCGTGCTGCGACCGTACGCGTCGCCGAGGATCGACCGGCCCGGTAGGCCTCCGGCTTGCGCAGACGGAGCAGTCGCGCGAACCGGCCGTCCTGCCCGGCGTGCAGCGCGGCGATCGCCTCGGGTTCGTGTCTGGCCGCGTTCGCGATCAGACCGAACATCAGCAGGGTGGTGGCAGTGGAAGTGCCACCGGCCGACACGAGCGGCAGCTGCAGGCCGGTCACGGGCAGCAGTCCCACGACGTAGCCGATGTTGATGAAGGCCTGGCCGATGATCCACGTGGTCGCCGTCGCGGTGAACAGGCGCAGGAAGGGGTCGGCCGAGCGCATCGCGATCCGGAGTCCGACATAGGCGAACAGACCGAACAGGCCGATGACGGCCACTCCGCCGAGGAAGCCGAGTTCCTCACCGATGATCGCGAAGATGAAGTCGTTGTGGGCGTTGGGCAGATAGCTCCACTTCGCGCGGCTCTGACCGAGCCCACGACCCCACAGGCCGCCGTCCGCGAGGGAGAACTTCGCCTGTCGCGCCTGGTAACCGGCACCCTGCGGGTCGTCGCCGGGGTTGAAGAAGGCCCGCACACGCTGCGAGCGGTAGCCGGCCGTCAGGGCCAGGATCACCGCGAGTGTGGCGGCCGTGCCGACGATCCCGAGGAACACCTTGAGCGGAAGTCCCGCGAACCACAGCAGGGCGATCACGATGATCACGATCGAGACGGTGGTGCCGAGGTCGGGCTGGAGCACGATCAGGCCGGTCACGAGCAGTGCGGCCGGGACGAGCGGGACGAGCATCTCGCGCAGCGTCGAGTTCTCGCCGCGCCGGGAGGCGAGCAGGTGCGCACCCCACACGGCAAGGGTGATCTTGGCGATCTCCGCCGGCTGCAGCGAGATACCGGCGACGACGAACCAGCCCCGGGTGCCCTGCGAGACCGTACCGATGCCCGGTATGAGCACGAGCACGAGCAGTACGACCGAGAACGCGAACGCCGGGAAGGCGAAGCGTCGCATCAGACGGACCGGGATCTGCAGCGCGATGTAGAAGATCACCATGCCGAGGACGGCAAAGATCACCTGCGAGGTGAACAGTCCGTAGGCCGATCCCGCCGCGGCCACCGCGCCCACGCTCGACGACGACAGCACCATGACGAGTCCGAGCACGGTGAGCAGGACGGCGATCGTCACCACGAGATGGAAGGACGCGAGCGGTCGCGCCATCCAGGCCCCGAAACGCCCGCGTACTCCGACCACCGGTTCGTCGGTGGTCGCCCCTGTTCGGGTCGCTCCTGCCCGAGGGGTCACGGTTGCGTCCCGCCCCCGCGGAGTTCCTCGACCGCGGACGCGAAGCTACGGCCGCGTTCCGCGTAATCGGCGAACATGTCGAGCGATGCCGCGGCCGGCGCGAGCAGCACCGTCTCCCCCGGCGAGGCGAGAGCGGCCGCTTCCCGGACCGCCACGCGCATCGCGGTGGGGCCGTCGGCTCCCGGCGCCGCGACCCTCCTCACCGAGGCGGTGCCTGTCGCGCTCACCGAGGCGGTGTCGGTCGCGCTCGTCGCATCGGTCATCGTTTCATCGTCGCCCGTGTCCACGACGACGACCGGGACCTGCGGGGCGTGTCGCGCCAGCGCGTCGGCGATCTCGCCGGCGTCGCGGCCGAGCAGCACGGCTCCGGACAGTCGCGGCGCCACCTCGGCGACCAGGTCGTCCACGCGGGCGCCCTTGAGCAGACCACCGGCGATCCACACCACGCGGTCGCGGGCGAGCAGCGAACTGCGGGCCGCGTGTGGATTGGTCGCCTTCGAGTCGTCGATGTACTCGACGCCGTCGACCTGCCCCACGGGCGCGGCGCGGTGCGGGCCCACGCGGTGCCGTCGCAGGCCGTCGTGTACCGCCGAGGCGGGCACGTCGACGGCCCGGGCGAGGGCGGCGGCCGCGAGTGCGTCGGACAGTCCGGCGGGGCCGGGCGGCGTCACGTCGTCCACCCGGGCGAGCACAGCGGAATCGGCGAACGCCCGATCCACGAGCAGTTCGCCGCTGATCCCGAGTTCGCCTTCCTGCGGATAGCCCAGGGTGAAGCCCACGGTGACCACGGCACGGGACCGGTCGCCGAGACCACCGGCGATCGGGTCGTCGAGACCGATGACCCCGACAGCGCCGGTGAGGGCACCGAGTTTGGCCTCGATGTAGTTCTCGATGCCGCCGTGCCAGTCGAGATGGTCCTCGGCGATGTTGAGCACGACGCCGGCCTCGGGCCGAACCGAGGGCGCCCAGTGCAGTTGGAAGGACGACAACTCGACGGCGAGGACGTCGGCCCGTGGCTCGTCGCGGCGCAGGGCGTCGAGCACGGGAAGACCGATGTTGCCGCACGCGACGCTGCCGAGACCGGCGGCCTCGAGGATCGCGTGCAGCATCATGGTCGTGGTGGTCTTGCCGTTCGTCCCGGTGACCACCAGCCACCGACGGGCCGGTCCGTAGACCTCGGCGCGGTCGATGCGCCAGGACAGTTCGATGTCGCCCCAGATGGGGATCGCCGCGCCGGCCGCGCGCGAGAGCAGCGGGGCGTCGGGCGGGAATCCGGGACTCGTGACCACCAGGGCGAACTCTCGCAGCGCAGCGGGGTCGTCGACGAGGCTGTCGAGGTCGATCGTCCGGGCGCCGAGCGCCGCGCACTCGGCCAGTGCCCGCTCGTTGCGGTCGGTGACGGTGACGTGGGCGCCGAGATCGGTGAGGGGTTCGATCGTCGCGCGGCCGGACACCCCTGCCCCGGCGACGAGCACCGCCCGTCCCCTGAGCCGTTCGAGTTCGTCGTTCACGGTCAGTCCCCGATCGCCGCGAGGTATTCGCTGTAGAAGAGGGCCAGACCGATCGCCGAGGCGATGGCGGCGAGCAACCAGAACCGGATGATCACCGTGGTCTCGGCCCATCCGCCGAGTTCGAAGTGGTGGTGGAAGGGTGCCATCCGGAACACCCGCCTGCGGCTGGACCGGAAGACGGCGACCTGGATGACCACCGAGGCGGCCTCCGCGACGAACAGCGCGCCGATGACCACCATGAGCAGCTCGGTGCGCGTCGTGATGGACAGACCGGCGAGCATGCCGCCGAGGGCGAGCGAGCCGGTGTCGCCCATGAAGATCTTGGCCGGTGCGGCGTTCCACCACAGGAAGCCGATGCAGGCGGCGGCGCCGGCGGCGCACAGCAATGCGAGGTCGAGCGGGTCACGGACGTCGTAGCACCCGGCGGTCGGCTCCACGGCGCACGCGTTGCGGTACTGCCAGAAGGTGATGATGACGTAGGCGCCGAGCACCAGCGCCATCGAACCGGCAGCGAGACCGTCGAGGCCGTCGGTGAGGTTCACCGCGTTCGACCATGCGCTGACCAGCAGATAGACGAACAGGATGAACACGATCGAGCCCATCGAGACCGTGGCGATGTCGCGCACGTAGGACAGATCGGTGCTGGCCGGGGTGAGGCCGTCCGCATTGCGGAACTGCAGCGCGAGGATGCCGAAGCCCACCGCGACGACGAGCTGGCCGACCAGCTTGGCCGTCTTGTTCAGGCCGAGATTGCGCTGCTTGCGGATCTTGATGAAGTCGTCGAGGAAGCCGACGCCGCCGAGCGCCGTCGTCAGGCCGAGGACGAGCAGACCCGAGGCCGTGGGACCTTCCGCGTCGTATCCCATGCCGATGAGATGCGACCCCCAGTAACCGGCCCACAGACCGGCGAGGATCGCGACGCCGCCCATGGTGGGAGTGCCGCGCTTGGACTGGTGGCTCTGCGGGCCCTCGACCCGGATCTCCTGCCCGAAGCCCTGCCGGGAGAACATCTTGATCAGGACGGGGGTGAGCAGGATCGAGACTGCGAGCGCGATGCCCGCCGCGAACAGGATCTGTCTCACCGGGCGTCCTCCGTCCCCACAGCAGCGTCGTCGTCTCCGGTACCGGGATCGTCCGCGAGGACGGCCTCGGCGACGGTCCACAGTCCCACGGACTGTGATGCCTTCACGAGCACGATGTCGCCCGGTTGCAGTTCGTCGCGCAACAACGCGATCGCGGCGTCGGCATCGGGTACGTGGCTCGCTTCCTCACCCCACGATCCTTCCATCACGGCGCCCTGGAACAGACCCCGGACCGGCCGGGTGGCACCGACGGCGATGATGCGGGTGACGTCGAGGCGCACGGCGAGACGTCCGATGGCGTCGTGGGCGACGACGGCGTCGTCCCCGAGCTCGGCCATCTCCCCCAGCACCGCAAAGGTGCGCCGGCGATCCGGACCGGACCGCGCCATGGTGACCAGGGCCTTCACGGCTGCGCGCATGGAATCGGGATTGGCGTTGTAGGCGTCGTCGATGACGGTCACCCCGTCGGATCGGGTCTGCACCGCCATGCGGTGTGCCGAGACGGGACCCGCCGTCGCGAGCGCCTCGGCGGCCTGCTCGACCGTCGCACCGCATTCCACGGCGACGGCGATCGCCGACAGGGCGTTGCCGATCTGGTGTTCGCCGTGCACGGCAAGGCGCACGGGCACGCGCCGCTCCTGTCCGTCGGCGCCGGGGACGACGGCGGTGAAGGAGGCACGCGCCTGGTCGTCGAGGTGGATGTCCTCGGCGCGGTATGCGGCACCGGACCCGGTCCCGACGGTCACCACGCGGCCGGTGGTGCGGGTCGCCATCTTCGACACGAGGGTGTCGTCGGCGTTGAGGATCGCCACTCCCCCCTCGGCGGCGCTGGGCAGCGCCTCGACGAGTTCGCCCTTCGTCTTGGCGATGACCTCCTGCGAGCCGAACTCGCCGAGGTGGGCGGTACCGACGTTGAGCACGACCCCGATCCGTGGCGGCGCAATGCGCGTCAGGGTCGCGATGTGGCCGGGACCCCGCGCCGACTTCTCGAGGACGAGGAACCGGGTGGATTCGGTGGCGCGCAGGGCGGTCCAGGGGTGGCCGAGTTCGTTGTTGAACGAGCCGGGCGGGGCGACGACCTCCCCGAGCGGTGCGAGCACGGCGGCGATCATGTCCTTCGTGGACGTCTTGCCCGCCGAACCGGTGACACCGACGACGGTGAGACCGGCGTCGGTGAGCGTGTCCACCACGGTGCGGGCGAGCTTCGCGAGGCCGGCGAGCACGGCCGCACCGGATCCGTCGCTGTCGTGTTCGAGCGCGAGGGCGTTGGTCTCGGTCGGCGGGATCGGCGGCACCACGATGGCGGGCACGCCCACCGGCCGTGCGGCCAGGACCGCGACCGCGCCGGCGGCGACGGCGGCCGCGGCGTGATCGTGTCCGTCCGAGCGCGCACCGGGCAGCGCCAGGAACAGGCCGCCGGGACCGATCCGTCGCGAGTCGAACTCGACGGAACCGGTCACCTCGGCGGACGGATCGTCGACGTCGTGCAGGGTGCCCCCGACGACCTCCGCGATCCGAGCCAGTGTCATCGGGATCATGCCTTGCCTCCGTGATGCGAACCGCCCGCAGCAGGCGGATGACGACCGTCGGGTCCTGCGGTCCGGTACTTGTCGAGAGCTGCGCCGAGAACCTCGCGGTCGTCGAAGGGGTGCTTCACTCCCTCGATCTCCTGCCCCGTCTCGTGGCCCTTGCCGGCGACGAGGACGACATCACCCGGGCGGGCCCACGCGACCGCGGCGTCGATCGCCGCGGCGCGGTCGCCGATCTCGAGGATCTCGCCGCGTTCGGCCGGCGGGACGGAGTGTGCACCGTCGAGGACAGCGGCGCGGATGGCGGCGGGATTCTCGGTTCGGGGGTTGTCGTCGGTCACGACCACCAGATCGGCGGCCCGCGCCGCGACCTCGCCCATGATCGGCCGCTTCGTCCGGTCGCGGTCGCCGCCGGCACCGACGACGACGGCGATTCGTCCCTCGGTCGCGGCGCGCAGGGTTCCGATGACCGCTTCGAGCGCGGCGGGCTTGTGGGCGTAGTCGACGACGGCGAGGAAGTCCTGTCCGCGCTCGACCCGTTCGACCCGGCCGGGCACCGCGACATCGGCGATACCGCGGATCGTGGCGTCGATGTCGGCACCCACCTCGGCGCAGAGCGCCACGGCGAGAGCGGCGTTGGTGACGTTGTAGCGGCCCGGCAGGCCGACGGTGGCGCGGCGGGCGATCCCGTCCGGACCGGTCAGGGTGAACTGCTGCACGCCCGTCTCGTCGGGGACCTCGTCGGTGACCGTCCAGTCGGCAGCGACGGCACCGGCGCCGCCGGCGTCACCTGTGGCACGGTCGGCACGTGTGGTGACTGTGCGGACGGCGGTCGCGTCGTCGCGGCCGGCCGATGCGACCTCGGCCATGCGGCGTCCCCACGCGTCGTCGGTGCACACCACCGCTCGGTGGGCCCGGACCGGCGAGTCCTCGGCGAACAGCCGGGCCTTCGCGCCGAAGTAGTCGTCGAGGTCCTTGTGGAAGTCGAGATGGTCCTGGGAGAGGTTGGTGAACCCGCCGACTGCGAACTCGGTGGCGTCCACGCGACCGAGCGCGAGGGCGTGGCTGGAGACCTCCATCACGACCGTGTCGACACCGCGTTCGCGCATGACGGCGAACAGGGCGTGCAGCTGCGGCGCCTCGGGGGTCGTGAGGGTGCTCGGCACGCGGATCCCCTCGATCCGGGTCTCCACCGTGCCGACGAGACCCACGACGCGTCCGGCCGCGACCAGGCCGGCCTCGACGAGATAGGACGTCGTGGTCTTGCCGGACGTGCCCGTGATGCCGATGACCTGCATGCTCCGGGAGGGGTGTCCGTAGACGGTGGCCGACGCCGCCCCCAGCGCCGCACGCGGCTCGGGATGGACGAGGACCGCAACCGGATCCGAGGTGGCCTCGGCGACGAGATCGCGACCGGCCTCGTCGGTCAGCACGGCGACCGCTCCGCGCTCGAGTGCGGTTCCTGCGAAGGAGGCGCCGTGGATGCGGGCGCCGGGCAGCGCGGCGAAGACGTCGCCGGGGCGGATGCCCTGGGCGCGCAGGTCGATGCCGGTGACCGCGGCCGCACGGGCCGCATCATCTCCGGCGGCTGCATTGACGATCTCGACGCGCGCCCCGATGGCGTCGGCGAGAACCGAGATCTGCGTCATCGGTGGGTGCTCGGGTCTCCGCCCCTCCTCCGGAGGAGCCGGATCCGGACTCGATGGCACAGGCACCAGTTTCCTCTCGCTTCGCTGCAGCTCGTCTGCAGGCACTCGACGGATGTTCCCGGGTTCGTTCCCGATGCGGTCTCGGCGACGACCGTCGTGTCACGTTACCGACGTGTCAGCCTACCGAGACACCACGGTCACCTCGTCAATCGACCTGGAGGATCAACTTGCTCTCCGGTTCGGCCGACAGCGGCACGCCGTCGCGCTGCAGCAACCACGACGCGATGTTGCGGAACAGCGGCGCAGCCGATTGGCCGCCGCTGCCATCGGAGCTGCGGGTCGGGGCGTCGAGCATGATGCCCACGACGTAGCGCGGATCGTCGGACGGTGCGATGCCGGCGAAGGTGATCCAGTAGTCGGAGTTCGAGTAGCACTTGCAGTTCTGGTCGATCTGCTGGGCGGTACCCGTCTTGCCCGAGATCTGATAGCCCTCGATGGCGGCGCCCGCACCGGTGCCCTGCTGGTTGCCGGTGTCGGACTGGACGACGGAGCGGAACATGTCGCGCACCGTCGCGGCGGTCTGCGGGCTCACCACCCGCACCGGATCGGGGCGGGGCGTCTCGGTGCGCGTGCCGTCCGGCGCGACGGTCGCACGCACGACCCGCGGCGGGACACGCTCGCCGTCGTTCGCGATGGTCTGGTAGATCGCGGTCATCTGCAGCAGCGTCATCGACAGACCCTGGCCGATGGGGAGGTTCGCGAAGGTGCCGCCCGACCACTGCTCCCGGCTGGGCAGCAGACCCGCCGACTCGCCGGGCAGGCCGACATCGGTGCGCTGACCGAGACCGAACAGTCGCAGCATCTCGGCGAAGCGGTCCTCACCGATCCGCTCCGCGAGCATGAGGGTGCCGACGTTCGACGACTTCCCGAACACACCCGTCGTGGTGTACGGCACGACCCCGTGATCCCAGGCGTCCTTGACGGTCGCGCCGGCCATGGTGATCGTGCCGGGGACCTGCAGGACCTCGTCCGGGCGGGTCAGACCGTCCTCGATCGCCGCGGCCGCGGTGATGATCTTGTTCACGGATCCGGGCTCGAACGGCGAACTGACCGCGAGATTGCCCTGTTCGGCGTCGGGCGGGTTGTTCGCGACACCGATCGACGGGTCGAAGGTGCTGTCATTCGACATGGCGAGCACTTCGCCGGTGTGCGCGTCGAGCACCACCGCGGAGGCGTTCTTCGCCCCGGACAGGTCCTTCGCGCGCTGCACCTCCTGCTGCACGTGGTACTGCAGGTCGTTGTCGATCGTGAGCTCGACGGAGGAACCGTCGACGGCGGGCTGACGGTCGCGCCAGCTGCCCGGGATGACGGCGCCGTCGGACCCGCGGTCGTAGGTGGACGAACCGTCGGTACCCGCCAGCACGGCATCCATCGACGCTTCGAGCCCGATCAGGCCGTGGCCGTCCCAGCCGGTCGCGCCGACGAGATTGGCGGCGAGCGACCCGCCCGGATACAGACGGATGTCCTGACGCTCGGTGCCGACCTTGTCGTACTCGTCGACGATCTCCGCCGCGACCCCCGGATCGACGCCGCGGGCGAGGTAGACGAAGGTCTCGTCGCTCTCCAGCATCTCGAGCACGTCCTTCTCCGGCGCCGCAGCACCGAGCGCCTCGTGGACCGCCGACGCGACACCCTCGAGATATTCCGAGACCTCGGGCCGGGACGGATCCTTCGCGCGTTCCTCCTCGAGTTCCTTGCGCACCCGCACGGGTTGGAAGGTCAGCGCCTTCGCCTCCATGGTGTAGGCGAGCGGTTCGCCGTTGCGATCGGCGATGGTGCCGCGGGTCGCGGGTTCGACGAGTCGGGTGGTGCGCTGGCTGGCCGCTTCGGCGGACAGGGTGGGGGCCTGGACGAGCTGCACGGACAGCAACTGGGCGACGGCTACGCCCAGAACGCCGAACATGCCGATCCGGCCCCACTTGCTGCGGAACGCGAAACTCGTCCGGTCGCGCTGCTTGCGATCGCGCGGCGCGGGCATTCGAGCCCGGCCGCCGCGCGTCGCCGGAGTGGAACGTCGCTGCGGTGCACGCCGAGGGGTGGAGCGGTTGTTCACCGAGGCCCGCCCTCGGGTTCCGTCGGCACGGCCTGGACAGGTGCTTCGGGCGCCGCCTCACGGGGCGCTTCGGATTGCGGCAGTTCGCTCACGGGTACCGATTGTCCTGCCGCGGGCGGTACAGGTACGGCACCCTCGACGTCCGGCGTGGCGGCCGCGGGAGCCTCCGCCGCGGGTGCGGGCACGGGAGCCGGTGCCGGTTCCTCGCCCACCGGGCGGCCGTCGGCCGACGGCGCGGCCCGACGCGTGTCCTCGGTGTCGGTGCGCGGCCGGGGTTCCTCGCTCACGTCACCGAGCGGCCGCGGAGTCTCCGCCCCGGCGCTGCCGGCCAGCGGGGTCTGGACGCGGGCGTCCTCCCGGGCGGGCGGATCCAGCGGGACCGGCGGGGCACCCTGGGCCGGAACCGGATCGCCTACCACCTGCACCGAACCGTCCGGAGCGACGACGATCCGCGCGACCTGCCCCGTGGGGATCATCCCCAGTTCCGCCGCGGCGACCGCGAGCGCGGGAGCCGACTCGGCCGTGGCGACGTCGCGCTGGAGCACCGCGCGTTTCTGGGCGAGCTCCTCGTTGAGGGACCGCGCCGCGCTGAGCTCGTAGGAGTCCTCGGTCGCCCGGGTGGTCAGCAACAGCGTCACGGCCATGCCCACGCCCAGGAGCCCGATGATGGTGGCGACGAACGGGATCCGGGTGCGGACACGTCCGGTACCCGTCGTGCGCCCGCGAGTCTGCACCTGTTCGACCCCGAGCTGCGCTGCGCGCTGCGACCGTCGCTGATAGGCACGCTGCGCTGCGGTCGATCGCCCCGGGTTCCGGCGCTGCGGGGGTGCCACCTGTACGGTCATCGGTTACCTCCTGGCGATTCGTTCTGCAGCACGCAGGCGGACGGGCGCCGAACGTGGGTTGGCCTCGATCTCGTCGTCCGTCGCCCGCTCCGCACCGCGGGTGAGGATGCGCAGTTCCGGTCCCATCCCGGGCAGTTCGACCGGAAGCCCTTCGGGACTGCGGGACTTCGCACGCGGAGTCAGTTCCTGCTTGACGACCTTGTCCTCGAGCGACTGGTAGGACATGAAGACGATCCGGCCGCCCACCGCGAGAGCGTCGAGAGCGTCGGGGATCGCGTTGCGCAACGAGTCGAGCTCCGCGTTGACCTCGACCCGCAACGCCTGGAAGGTGCGCTTGGCCGGGTGACCACCGGTACGGCGGGTCGCGGCCGGGATCGTGCGGTACAGCAGTTCGACGAGTTCGCCGCTCGTCCGGAACGGGGTCTTGGCCCGGGTCCGCACGATCTCGGAGGCGATCTTGCCGGCGAAACGCTCCTCGCCGTAGGTGCTCAGGATGCGGGCGAGGTCGCCGTGACTGTAGGTGTTGAGGACATCGGCCGCGGTGATGCCGGTGGTGGCATCCATCCGCATGTCGAGCGGGGCGTCCTTGGAATAGGCGAAGCCGCGCTCCGCCTCGTCGAGTTGCATCGAGGACACGCCGAGATCGAACAGGGCGGCGTGGACCGAGCCGTACCGGTCGAGGCCGACGCTCTCGAGCGCGTCGGCGATCCCGTCGTAGCGGGTGTGGACGAAGTCGGTGCGGTCGGAGAACCGTGCGAGTCGCTCGCGGGCGATCGCCAGTGCGTCGGTATCGCGGTCGAGGCCGACGAGCCGCAGCTTCGGGTAGATCGTCAGGAAGTGTTCGGAGTGCCCACCGAGACCGAGGGTCGCGTCGACGTAGACCGCGCCCTCGCCGTCGGGACCGACGCTCTCGATGGCCGGACCGAGAAGGTCGACGGCGCGCTGGAGCATGACGGGCACGTGGCCGAATTCCGCCGCAGATGTCACATCGACACCGGTGGCCTCATCCGTACCATCGACGGATTCGCGCTCGCCGTCCACCATGTGTCCTCCGGAATCCTGCTCGGGCCGCTTACGGTCTGTGGGGTACTCGTCGGGTGGACGGTGGTGTGCCTCGTGCCTGCCTGTCGCTCGTCTCGATACCGTGCTCGCCGCCACGGGGGTGGATACGGAAGACGGCGAATGCCTCGAGGTCTCTGTCCGAGTCCGAAGAGACCTGACGCCGGGGAAGTGCGTCAGGGCCCTCCGGTCCGTACCTGGCGCTGGGGAAGTGCGTCAGGGCCGGCACATCGGGCAGAGGCCTCGCGGCACTCGCCGCGCAGCCCGAGCCGTAGTTACAAGATGTCGTGTAGTGCTTCGTCTCTCGCTTCCGAGAAGTCTTCTTCGTGCTCGGCGAGGTAGGTCTCCCATGCCGTCGCGTCCCAGATCTCGAGGTACCTGACCGAACCGATCACCACGCAGTCCTTGGTGAGACCGGCGTACTTGCGGTGGGCCGACGACAGCGTGATCCGGCCTTGTGAGTCGGGTCGCTGCTCCTCCGTCCCCGATGCGAGACTCCGCAGGAACGCACGTGCCTGAGGGTTGCTCCGTGAGGCACTCGCGGCGCGTTCGGCCAGAGCGGCGAACTCGTCGCGAGGGAACACGGTGAGGCTGTGATCCTGCCCCTTCGTGATCATCAACCCTCCCGCCAGCTCGTCTCGGTACTTCGCCGGCAGCGTGAGCCGGCCCTTGTCGTCCAACTTCGGGGTGTAGGTACCGAGGAACACTCGGCGCCTCCCCGCTGCCGGACGGATGCTTCGCGCGACAGGACACCTTGTCCCGCCGCGCCCCACATTACCCCACTTTGCCCCACCGGAAACGGATTACTGCCGCCCGGTCACGCGTGTTGTCGTCACATTCCCAGCTCAGAGCAGGTGGCGGAAAATGGGGACACGCGCTCGCGTGACGACGATGGATCCACCGCTGTCTGCACCCCGACGATCCGCCCCACCGGCGGAGCGAGGCGCGAGCAATCGGCGACCAGGGAAAACACTGCGGTCGGGGCCGAGGTGGGAGGCGGTGGGAAGACGGGGATCGCGCGAGTGGGGCGCGGTGGTGGAGGGACAGAGGGGCGGACGACGCCGGGTCGGTGAAAGGTCCGCAGACGAACGACGACGGCGCGACCCGTGGGTCGCGCCGTCGTCGATACACCTGATGGTCGAGGAGGTCAATCCTGCTCGAAACGCCTCCGGAACCGCTCTTCCATGCGGTTGGTGAAGCCACCACCCGAGGACTTCTTGCCGCCGCGGGAACTTCGACCGGTCTTTCCGGAACCGGAACTACCGCCCGTCGCTCCGGGAGTCGACGGCCGACGACCGCCGAGGAGCAACAGGACTCCGGCGGCGAACATCACGAGGAACCCGAGCAGACTGATGATCGGGAAGCCGCCCGGCTTGAGCGGCAGGGCAACGCCGGCGATCAACAGCGTCAGGCCCAACACGAACAAGGCGCCGGCCTGTAGCCGCCGCCGGTTCGACGCCATCCCCAACCGGCTGCCACGCACGGTCGAGGCGAACTTGGGATCCTCAGCATAGAGCGCGCTCTCGATCTGATCGAGCATGCGCTGCTCGTGCTCGGAGAGTGGCACGGTACCTCCCCCGGCACTAAACGGTGGCCACCGGATCCGTGGGGCGAATCCGGCGGGGGGCCGTCCGTACGGCCGCCTGAGTCAATAATACGAGCAGATGTCGCTGTGGACCACAAACTCCACACGTGAGTTCGATCCCCTCTTCGGCGAAGGCCCTCGTGAAGAGGCGAAAGTCACCCACCCACACCGACCTCCGGTTCTGCTTCGGCGTCGAGATAACCCTCCACGTCGTGCAGGAAGTGGCCCACCTCGTCGTAGAACGCACCGGATTCGTCGGCACCCACCGCCTGCGCGACCCCCGCCTCGACCGCGGTGCGAGTGGCGGAGCGATCGGCGAAGTAGTCGGCCCACACGGCGAAGGAGTCGTCGGCACGCGCCATGAGTGCCCATGCGTTGCGCGTGGCGGGGCGGCGGGGCCGGATCCCGGAACGCAGCTCCGCGGCGGCGACCACCGCACCGGCACCGCGCAGCGCCGCCAGATAGGCGAGACGGAACCGCTCGCCCGGATCGCCGGCACCGGCGGCAGCCGAGAGCAGATCGTCGGCCTTGCGCAGCAACGTCGCCGCGCGCGCCGAGGTGGCATGGTCGATGCATACGGACGGCCCGAGCGTGGGAGACGTTCGGCGCGGGCCTCGACTCGCGACCTGACCGTTGGCCATGTTCACGCACCTCCTCGGCGTGGTCTCACCACTCGTTACAACGAGCGGTATCCGGTGGCATTCCCGCCGAAACGCCGAGGAACGGAGATCACTGTCCTCGAGTGAGGCCCGACACGGACGCCGAGCGGGAGACCCCAGGGTGATCCGGGGATGTTCGCTTCCCTCGAACATCCCCGGATCACCGGTATCGAACATGCGTTCGACGTATTCAATATAGCTGGACCCACCGACAACCCGTCAAGAGAAAGTGGCCACGTCATCCCGAACGATCAGCGAGACCCGAGCACCTCCGACGCACCGCGAGCCACCCGAACGAGTCACGCATGACCACCGATCCCTGCCAGGACGCCCCGATCCTCACCGAGCTCTCCCCCGCGGACTTCCGTGCGCGCCTGCCCGCGCTGCTGACCGTCTACGTCGCGGCGATGCGATATCCCCGAGGCACGGAGTACCACCGCGCGCCGATGTGGTCCGAGCATTCGGCCCGCGCGGGTTGGCAGGCGTTCGCCGCGAGCCTCCCCGAGGATCCGGACACCGTCGTCGGGATCGCGTACGGCTACCGGGGCGACACCCGCCAGTGGTGGAACCAGCAGGTGCGCGCCGGCATGCGTCATTCGGGACGGTCCCCCGAGGAGATCGATCGCGTCCTCTCCGACTACTTCGAGCTCACCGAACTGCACGTCCGACCCGACATGCAGGGACGCCGCATCGGTGAACTGCTCCTGTCGGCGCTGCTGCGGGAACGCAGCGAAGCGGCCGTACTGCTGTCGACACCCGAGGTGCCGGGCGAGGACAACCGGGCGTGGCGGCTGTACCGTCGGTTCGGATTCCAGGACGTCGTCCGCCGGTTCGTCTTCACCGGCGACGCCCGCCCGTTCGCGGTCCTCGGCAGGAGCCTGCCCCTCGAGCCGGACCTCGTTCCGCACCACCATCACACGACCGACGATCCGGACGGAAGCGGTACCCCATGAACTCCACACTCGACGTCGTCATCGTGGGCTCGGGCCACAACGCGCTGGTCGCGGCGTGTTATCTCGCCCGCGACGGATGGTCGGTGGAGGTCCTCGAACGCGACACCGTGCCGGGCGGCGCCGTCTCCACCGTCGAACGTTTCCCCGGATATGCCGTCGACCGCGGCTCCTCGGCGCACATCATGGTGCGCCATTCCGGGATCGTCGAGGAACTCGATCTCGCCGCCCACGGCCTGCGCTACATCGACTGCGACCCGTGGGCGTACGCGCCACCGCCGGCGGACTCCGACCGTCCCGGCATCGTCTTCCACCGCGATCTCGACCGGACCTGCGCCTCCGTCGAGGCCGCCTGCGGACGCCGCGAGGCCGACGCGTACCGCCGCTTCGTGCAGGACTGGGGCCCGCGCAGCGCGGCGGTGATGAAGTCGTTCACCCATCCCCCGACCGGACGGCACCTGCTGTCCTCGTTCTGGGGACTCGACGCGGGTGAGGGCGGCAGCGCCCTGTCCCGCCGGTTCCTCACCACCGGCGACAGCCTGCTCGACGAGTACTTCGACGACGAACCCCTGAAGGCGGCCCTCGCCTGGTTCGGCGCGCAATCCGGCCCGCCCATGTCCGAACCCGGCACCGCGGCGATGGTGGGCTTCGCGGCCCTCATGCACACCCTGCCCCCGGGTCGTGCGATCGGCGGGAGCGGCGCACTCACCCAGGCCCTGCTGTCTCGGCTGCGGTCCGACGGCGGCACGGTGACCTGCGGCGACGCCGCCACCGAGATCCGCCGGACCGGCGACCTGTGGACCGTGCGCACCGAATCGGGACGCACGGTGCAGGCCCGCAGAGTCGTCGCCGGATGCCACGTGCTGACCACGCTGGATCTGCTCGACCGCGGCGGATACGACCGCGACCGGCTCGAGGGCTGGCGTCGCAGCATGCGGGTCGGCCCGGGCATCGGCATGGTCCTGCGCCTCGGCACCGACTCGCTGCCCCGCTACCGCGGCTGCGACGAGCCCGAACTGACGACCTCCGGTCTGCAACTGCTCGTCGACGACCGCGCCCACCTGCGCGCCGCGCACGGTGCCGCGATGGCGGGAGACCTGCCGCCGCGACCGGCAGTCCTCGCGATGAGCTTCTCCGCCCTCGACCCGACGATCGCACCCGACGGCAAGCACCAGATCACGCTGTGGTCCCAGTGGCATCCGTACGCGCTGCGCGGCGGACGTCGCTGGGCGGACATCGCCGGCGCCGAGACCGACCGCATCCTCGCCGAGATGGAGACGCGCTCTCCCGGCTTCACCGCGAGCGTGGAGCACTGCCACGTGCAGACCCCCGCGGACATCGAGAGCGAACTCGGCCTGCTCGGCGGGAACGTCATGCACGTGGAGATGTCGCTGGACCAGATGTTCCTGTGGCGCCCGCTGCCGGAGCTGTCCGGTTACCGGGTGCCCGACGCGCCCGGCGTCTACCTCACCGGCGCCTCCACCCATCCCGGCGGTGGTGTCTCCGGTGCGAGCGGACGCAACGCCGCCCGGGTCGCCCTCGCCGACGCCAAGGGAAGCCTCGTCGACCGCGTGAAGGGCTGGGTGTCGCGGTGACCGACACCCGCGTCCCCGCACCGCCCCGGCCGGCCCGTTGGCGGACGATCCTTCCGATCGTCCCGGCCGTCGCCGCGGTCCTCGCCCAGATCGCCTACCCCCTCACTGCGGGTGATGCCCGGGACGCCGCGACCGTCGCGGTCGTCACGCTGCTCACCACCGCGTGCCTCGTCCATGCCGCGCTGAACCGCGGCCTCACCTTCGCCGTCGTCCTGTTCGTCAGCTCGGCCGGCATCGGATATCTGTCCGAGGTGGTCGGCACGATGACCGGCTATCCCTACGGCTGCTACAGCTATGTCACCGACCGGCTCGGACCGGCCGCCTTCGACGTCCCGCTGGTGGTGCCGCTGGCGTGGTCGGCGGGTCTGTACCCCGTCTGGTGCGTGGCCTCCCGCCTCGTCCGCAACGGTCCCGGCCGGATCGCGGCGGTCACCGTCGGCATGCTGGGCTGGGATCTCTATCTCGACCCCCAGATGGTGGCGGACGGTCACTGGTCGTGGTGCAACGCCGGCGGCCTGCCCGGGATCGAGCACATCCCGCTCACCAACTACGCGGGCTGGCTCCTCGTCGCCGCGATCATGGCGACCGTGCTCGTGCTCGTCGACTCCCGTTCGGACCGCGCCGACACGCCCCGACACGACGCCGTGCCGATCGCGCTGTTCCTGTGGACGTGGCTCGGTTCGGCGCTCGCCCACAGCGTCTTCCTCGACGCTCCCGAACTCCGCTACTCCGCGGTGTACGGACTGGTCGTCATGGGTGTACTGGGTGTTCCCCTGCTGGTCTCGCTCGTCCGATCGTGGCGCGGACGCGTGTCCGGTCCCGGCCGGGACGAGGCACGACTCGCCGCGAGCGACCCGAACGACCGACGAGGATGACCGTGCCTGGCACCATGTTCTCCGTGCAGTCGTCCAACCTGTCCGTCCGCCGTCGTGTCGTCGCGGTCGTGGGGCTCGTGCTCCTCGGCCTCCCGCTCCTCACCGGCTGCCTGCGTGTGCAGGCGACGATGGGGATCTCCTCCGACGACCGTGTGTCGGGGCAGATCGTCGCCGCGACCATCCCCGCCGACGAGAACGATCCCGGTCCCGAGCTCACCGCTCCCTCGGCCCTGGCCGGGAAGGTGCGGGTGCAGGAGTACTCGCAGGACGGCTACGTCGGGAGCCAGGTCTTCTTCAACGACCTCACCTTCGGCGACGTCCAGCAGCTGGCCACGATGTCCGATCAGAGCGCCGGCATGTTCCAGCTCAATCTGCAGCGCTCGGGCGATCTGGTCGCACTGAACGGACGCGTGGATCTCGAGTCCGCTCCCACCCAGGGCACCGATGTGCAGTTCACCATCGCGTTCCCCGCCCGGGTGGCGACCACCAACGGCACCCGCGAGTCGGATTCGGTCGTGACCTGGAAGCTTCCGGCCGGTGAGGTGAGCACCCTCCGCGCGGAGGTGCGCTACGCCGACCCCAACACGCGCGGTTTCGCGGGCTGGGCCGGGATCATGGCCGGCGCCGCCTTCGGTGTCACGCTGATCATCGCCGGTGTGGCCTGGTTCACCCGCAATCCCGCGCCGCAGTGGTCGTCGGCGAACGGGACGCGGTCCTGACCCGCCTGCCGCGCGACCCGGCCCCCGGTCTCGCGCGGCTCGTCGCCGGTGGCACTCTCGTCGCCTCCTACGGCGCGGCCGTCGCCGTCGCGAACCGCGTCGCGCTCCCCCGTCTCGTGCCGGGTCCGGTGATCGACGAGCAGGTCACCGTCGTCGTCCCCGCCCGCGACGAGGCTCCCCGCATCGGCGCGATCGTCTCCGACCTGCGGACACAGACGGGACTGCGCGCCCTACGTGTGGTGATCCTCGACGACGACTCGTCCGACGGCACCGCCGACCTGGCCACGGCCGCGGCCGAGGGCGACGAGCGCATCACCGTCGTCCGATCGACGCAGCCGCCGCCCGAGGGATGGACCGGGAAGGCGGCCGCGTGTGCCGCGGCCGTCGCCCACGCCGGATCGACTACCGACAGCGGCATCGTCGTGTTCGTCGATGCGGACGTCCGGCTCGCACCCGACGCACTCGCCGCCGCCGTCGCTCTGCTGCGCCGCCAGGATGCCGCGCTCGTCTCACCGTTCCCGTACCAGCTCACCGGGTCGGTGCTCGAACGGCTCGTGCAGCCACTGCTGTTCTGGTCGTGGTTCTCGGCGCTGCCCGTCGCCGTCTCGCACCGCACCCACCGGCCGTCGATGGCGGTCGCGTGCGGACAGTTCCTCGTCTTCGACGCGCGCGCCTACGCAGCGATCGGCGGCCACGCCGCGGTCGCGGCGAGTCCCACGGAGGATCTGGATCTGGCCCGCGCACTGCGTTGCGCCGGACTGCGTACGACGGTCGCGGCCGCGGGCGGGCTGGCGTCGTGCCGGATGTACGACGGACCCCGCCCGCTGATCGGCGGTTACACCCGCTGGTTGTGGTCGGCGTTCGGCTCCCCGGTCGGGGCGGCCGCGGTGGTCGCGCTGTATCTCGTCGCCTATCTCGTGCCCCCGTCCGCGGCGCTTCTCGGCGAGGGGCGGACGCGGCGCTGGGGCGTGGCCGGTGCCGCGGCGGGAATGGCGTCACGGCTCCTCGCGCGCGTCACCGAACGGGGAGGACGCCGACACCCGGACGCTCCGGGCCGTCCCACCGACGACCTGCTGGACGCCGCGGCGCACCCGGCATCGGTCCTGGCCTTCGGTGCGCTCACGGCATCGTCCATCCGGGCCCGGCGCAGCGGACGCACGGCGTGGAAGGCCCGCGTCCTGCCCTGACCCCGAGCCGGGGCGGGCCGGACGTCAGGCCGGTTGAACCGCGGCGGGAGCTTCGAGTTCGTAACCGAGGCGGTCGAGCACCTCGCCCGTCGCGCGGGCGAAGTTGAGCGTGATGAAGTGCAGGCACGGTGCGCCTTCGGAGATCAGCCGCTCGCACATCTCCGTGGCCACCTCGATGCCCACCTCGCGCACGGCCGCGCGGTTCTCCTCCGGGCCGTCGCCCGCCGCGCGCCGCAGCCGCTCCTCGAGAACGGGGGGCAGATGCGAACCCGACAGTTCGAGGCTGCGTCGCGCCGACCGCAGCGACGTGATGGGCATGATCTCGGGGATGATCGGCTTGAGCCCCTGCTCGGCGTCGCACGCCACGACCCGGTCGCGCAGACGCAGGTAGTGCTCGACGTCGAAGAACATCTGGGTGATCGAGTACTCGGCGCCCGCGCGCAGTTTCTGCACGAGATAGCGGGTGTCGTGATCGAGGTCCGGGGACCGGTGATGTCCTTCGGGGAACGAGGCGACGCCCACGTGGAAGTCGCCGAGATCGCGCACCAGACGCACGAGTTCGTCGGCGTATTCGAGACCCTCGGGGTGCTTCTCCCACTCGCCGAGCGGGTTGCCCGGCGGGTCGCCGCGCAGGGCGAGGATGTTGGTGATGCCACGGTCGGCGTAGGCGCCGACCATCGCGCGCAGTTCGTCGATGCTGTGCCCGACGGCCGTGAGGTGCGCGACCGGCAGGAGGGTGGTCTCCTCGGCGAGACGTCCGGTGACCCGGACCGTGCGGTCGCGGGTGGAGCCCCCGGCGCCGTAGGTCATCGATACGAAGGCCGGGCCGAGACGTTCGAACGTCCGCACGGCGCGCCACAGTCGTCCCTCGGCCTCGGCGTCGCGAGGCGGGGAGAACTCGACGGAGAACGGAATGCGGCCCGAACGCGCAGACCCGAGACGGTCCACGATCGACGGGGTCCGAGAAATCCCGCCGTCCTCGGTTGCCCTGACGAAGTCGCTTGTCACCGGTCCAGCATAGGTGGCGCCCCCGGGGCGGTCGCTACCGGCGACGACTCGACTGTGCGGATAGGCTGGTCGCGGCACCTCCGGCTCACCCGCCTCCGAGGTGCCGTCACCCATCGACCTGGAGGTTTCGTCCTGTCTACCGGCGCCGATCATTTGTCTGCCGAGAAGCTCCCCCATCGGGTGGAGGACTCCCTCCGGCAGTTCTTCACCTCACGCTCCGACCTGGTCGACTCGGTGGGCGGTGGATACCGGCAGGCCGTCGACACGCTCGAGGCGTTCGTGCTGCGCGGCGGCAAGCGGGTGCGGCCGCGCTTCGCGTGGACGGGCTGGCTCGGCGCCGGTGGTGATCCGACCGGGCCGGACGCCGAGGCCGTCCTGCAGGCGTGCTCGGCGCTCGAACTCGTGCAGGCCGCGGCGCTCGTCCACGACGACATCATCGATGCCTCCACCACGCGCCGCGGGTTCCCCACCGTGCACGTGGAGTTCACCGAGCAGCACCGCAGCGCCGGTTGGCACGGTAAGGCGGAGCAGTTCGGCGAGTCGGTGGCGATCCTGCTGGGCGACCTCGCCCTGGTGTGGGCGGACGACATGTTGCACTCGGCGGGGCTCGACCCCGCGACCGTCGCGCGCGTGGTCCCGGCCTGGGCCGCGATGCGCACCGAGGTGCTCGGCGGGCAGTATCTCGACATCGCCAACGAGGTGGCGGCGGACGAATCGGTGGAGGCCGCCACGCGGGTCAACCGGTTCAAGACCGCGGCGTACACGATCGAACGCCCGCTGCACATCGGCGCTGCCCTCGCCGGCGCCGACGACGACCTCATCGATGCCTACCGCCGCTTCGGCACCGACATCGGCCTGGCGTTCCAGCTGCGCGACGACCTGCTCGGTGTCTTCGGCGACCCCGAGGTCACCGGTAAGCCCTCGGGCGACGACCTGCGCTCGGGCAAGAGGACGGTCCTGTACGCGCTGGCGCTCGAGACGGCCGACGCTTCCGATCCGGCCGCGGCCGAACTGCTGCGCACGACGATCGGGACCGATCTGTCCGACGCGCAGGTCGAGCAGCTCCGCTCGCTGCTCGTCGATCTCGGCGCGGTCGCCCGGATCGAGGACCGCATCACGGAACTGACCGACAGCGCGTTCGAGGCGCTCGAGTCGTCCGGCGCCACCGAGGAGGGCAAGGCCCTCCTGCGCGAGTCGGCGGTCGCGGCGACGCGACGGGTGGCGTGAGGACGGTGCGGACGGTTCCCGGCGCCGACCGGGTCGTCGTGGTCGGTGCCGGTCTCGCCGGTCTGTCGGCGGCGCTGTACCTGCGCGGCGCCGGTAGGGACGTGACGGTGCTCGAACGCGCCGATGACGTCGGTGGCCGGGTCGGCAGCTATCACGGCCCGGGCTACGAGATCGACAACGGCGCCACGGTGCTGACGATGCCCGAGTTGATCGACGACGCGCTCGCCGCGGTGGGCGCCGACCGGAATTCCGTCCGGCCGGCGCTGCACACCCGGCGACTGTCCCCCGCATATCACGCACGGTTCGCCGACGGCACCTCGATCGACGTGCACTCCGACCCCGACGCCATGGTCGCGGAGATCTCGCGGGTGTGCGGTGCGGAGGAGGCGCGCCGCTATCTGCGGTTGCGCGCGTGGCTCGCCGACATCTTCGACGCCGAGTTCGACCGCTTCATGGACGCGAGTTTCGACTCGCCGCTCGACCTGGTGTCGTCCCCGGCGGCGCTGCGCGACCTGGCGCGCCTGCTCCGGCTGGGTGGGTTCGGCAGGCTCGGCGCGCAGGTGAACCGTAGGATCACCGACCCGCGCCTGCGCCGCGTCTTCACCTTCCAGGCGCTGTACGCGGGGGTCGCTCCGGCGCGGGCCCTCGCCGTCTACGGGGCCATCGCGCACATGGACACCTCGCTGGGCGTGTACGCGGTGGACGGTGGTATGCGGTCGGTCGCCCGCGCGATGGCCGCGGCGTTCGTCGAGGCCGGCGGACGACTCGAACTCGGGCGGGAGGTGACCTCGCTCGATCTGTCCGGCGGTCGGGTCGACGGTGTCCGCACCCGCGACGGAGAGCGCTTTCCGTGCGACGCGGCCGTCCTGACCCCCGACACCCCGGTGGTCGACGGATTACTGCCGCGCCGACGGCGCCGTCGCACGCTGGCCGCGCCGTCGGCCGTGGTGCTGCACGGGTCGATCCCCACCGGGGTGACCCGCGGCTGGGCGGCGCAACACCACCACGTGATCGATTTCGGCGGCGAGTGGGACCGCACCTTCGCGGAGATCACCCGCAACCGCGGACGCGGTCGGCCGATGTCGGATCCCTCGCTGCTCATCACGCGACCGGCACTGTCCGATCCCGGCCTGCGGTTCACCCGTGAGGGCGTCGAGCACGAACCGTTGTCGGTGCTGGCGCCGTGCCCGAACCTCGACAGCGCGCCGCTCGCCTGGGCCGAGCTCGCGGTGCCCTATCGCAACGAACTGCTCGACGTCCTCGACCGCCGCGGATACGGCGGCATCGCGGACGGTTTCCGCGTCGACCACATCGACACACCGGCCACCTGGCACGCTCGTGGCATGCAGGCGGGCAGCCCGTTCTCGAGCGCTCACGTCTTCCGGCAGACGGGACCGTTCCGGCGCCGCAACCTCGATCCGGCCGTTCCCGGCGTGGTGCTCGCGGGGTCGGCGACGGTGCCGGGTGTCGGTGTCCCCACCGTGCTGTTGTCCGGAAGGCTCGCCGCCGAACGGCTCGGTGCTCCGCGAAGGCGGTGACACCGGGCGCACCACGCTCCGCGTCTCCACTAAACTGTCCTCGTTCGCCAGCTACCTGCGCGCCGCGCATCCACACGTCCACGGGGGAGGAACCGTACCGATGTCGTCCCCTGCCTCGCCCGACGCCGAGCCACAGACCTCGCCCGCGCCGGAGGGGACGGCCGCACCGAAGGGTGAGCGCCCGAAGCGCGCATTCCTGAGGAGTCCCGCCGGCCACGCCGCGCTGCTCGGCGCGTGGGGCGCGGTACTCATGACCTTCGGCAGTTTCGGGTCGGGCAGTGTCCGCCGGGTCGATCCGCTCCTCGAGGACATCTATCTGTCGTGGCTGCGGTTCGGCCACGGCCAGTTGCTCTCGCGGATCATCCTGTGGGTCGGTGTGCTCCTCATGATCGCAGCGTGGGTGCGTGTCGGCCGGGCGACCCTCGCCGGCCACGTCACGGTGCGCGATCTGTGGACGGTGCTGCCGGCGTGGACCGCTCCCCTGCTGGTCGCCACCCCGATGTTCAGCCGCGACGCCTACTCCTACCTCGCGCAGGGCGCACTGCTGCGCGACGGTTTCGATCCGTACGAGGTGGGCCCGGTCGTCAATCCGGGCGTCCTGCTCGACAACGTCAGCAATGTGTGGACGACGACGACCACGCCCTACGGGCCCGTCCACCTGCTGCTCGGTGCGGGCATCACGTCCATCACCGACGACAACGTGGTGACGGGCACCTGGTTGTGGCGCCTGACCATGCTTCCCGGCCTGGCACTGATGGCGTGGGCCGTGCCGAAACTCGCCCGTCGCATGGGCGGGAATCCCGCGATCGCCCTGTGGCTCGCGGTGTTGAACCCGCTCGTGTTGATCCACCTCGTCGGCGGTGTGCACAACGAGTTGCTGATGGTCGGTCTCATGATCGCCGGCATCGTGCTCGTGCTCGAGGGCCGGCACCTCGGCGGCATCGCCCTGGTCTCGCTCGGCGCCGCGATCAAGGCCACCGCAGGATTGGCACTGCCCTTCCTGGTGTGGGTGTGGATGATCCACGAACGCGATCGTGCGCTTGCCGAGGGACGCGAACCGGCAGCGCCCGTCCGTCTGTTCGTCAAGGCCGCCGGCCTGGGACTGGTGGTCTTCGCCGCAGTCTTCGGTGGCACCTCGCTGCTCGCGGGTGTGGGCATCGGCTGGCTCACCGCCCTGTCGGGCTCGTCGAAGATCATCAACTGGTTGTCGCTGCCGACGATGATGGCGCACGCCGTCACGTGGGTCACCCCGTGGCGACTCGGATCGGTCCTCGACATCACGCGCATGCTCTGCGCGATCGCGCTGGTGGTGATCCTCGTGTGGGCGTGGTGGCGCTTCCGCCGCACCGAGCGCGACGCGATCTTCGGGATCGTCGTGGCGCTGACCGCGGTGACCCTGCTCTCGCCCGCCGCGCTGCCCTGGTACTACTCCTGGCCGCTCGCCGTCGCCGCCGCCTTCGCGATGTCGCCTCGGGTGCTCATGGTGCTCGTCGGGCTGTCGACCTGGCTGATGTTGATCTTCAACCCCGACGGGTCGATCGGGATGTACAACATCGCGCACGTCGCACTCGCGGTGTTCGCTTCGATCGTCGCGGCCCGTTCGCTGGTCACCTACGACCCGCTGCGCCTGCGGTTACGACCGCGACCGGCATCGCCCGCCGGCGCTGCCCGGGACGACCGTGCCTGAGCGCCCCACGGGGATCGCGGCCGACGATCTCACCCGGGCCTACGCCTACTGCGCCGAGCTCACCGCCGAACACGGACGCACCTACAACCTCGCGACCCGGCTGCTACCCGCCTCGCGGCGACACGCCGTGCACGCGCTCTACGGCTTCGCCCGACACGTCGACGACATCGTCGACGTCACCGCCGTGGACGACCCGGAGGCCGCGATCCGCGGTGTCGACGACGCGCACACCCGCCTGCACGCCGCGCTCGCGGGCGATCCCGGCCCGCTCGACGACACGGGTCTCGTGGTCCGCGCGCTCGCCGACACGATCGAGCAGTACCGCATCCCGACCGGGTACTTCGAGGCCTTCATCCGTTCCATGCGCATGGACGTGCCGGGCACGCCCGAGTTCCGGCCCCGCTACGGGACCATGGAGGAACTGCGCGAGTACATGTACGGCTCGGCAGCGGTGATCGGTCTCGAACTGCTACCGATCCTCGACATCGACGATCCGGCCGCCCCGCCCGCCGCAGCAGCGCTCGGGGAAGCATTCCAGCTCACCAACTTCATCCGCGACGTGGGCGAGGACCTCGAACGCGGACGCGTCTACATCCCGCTCGAACTGTGGTCGGCGTTCGGGGTCGACATCGACCTGCTGCAGGAAGGCCGGCACACCGGCACGGTGGATCCGAAGGTCCGGCGGGCACTCGCCCACGCGGTCGCGTTGACCCGCGCCGAATATCGCAAGGCCGAACCCGGGCTGGCGGTACTCCCCGGCCGGATCCGACCGGGTATCCGCGCGGCCTTCACGCTCTACGGGCGGATCCTCGACGAGGTCGAACGCAGCGGGTTCCGGGTGCTCGACCGGCGCGCGACGGTTCCGCGCCGCACGCGCGCCGCGGTCATGCTCACCGAGTACGTCACCGGTTCGCTGCTCCGGCAGCGGTGACGATCTGCTGCTCGGCAAGCATCACGAACTCAGAAGGCGAGCGCCTGCGCCCGCCGCATGACCTCGCGCGCGGACTGCGTGTGCATCGCGGCCACGGGGCATCCACCGGGAAGAGAATCGTCCTCGGCGAAGAGCCACTGCAGGATCTCGTCGTCCTCGTAACCGCCGTCGTGCAGCACTGCGATCAGGCCGGGAAGACCCTTGAGAACGTTCCCCTCGTCGTCGAGGAAGGCCTCGGGCAGGACCGGCACGCGGTCGCGCTTGAACGCCAGCAACTGCCGGTCGCGCACCATCTGGTGCACGCGGGAAGTGGCGACGCCGAGGCTCTTGGCCACATCGACGAGCTGCACCACGGGGACGGAGCGGTCGAGAACGTCGTCGCAGTAAGGGATTGCACTCACCCCACCACGTTATCGCTGCGGCCGCGCGGGCAGCTACGCGGCTACCGTCCACGGGAGCTGGCTACGATCGACGGGGACGAAATCGCTCCGCACACGCGGAGCCGGACCTTCGTCACGTCGATACCTCGAAGGCCCGGGTACCGGCGTCCCACCATCACGCACGAGACACGGGGGTACACCGGGTGACCGCTGGAGGCGACCGACTGGTCGGCGTCGTGCTCGACCGGCGTTATCGCATCGAATCGCAGATCGCGCGGGGCGGCATGTCGACCGTCTACCGCGGCACCGACATGCGTCTCGACCGTCCCGTCGCCGTGAAGATCATGGATCCGCAGTTCGCGGCCGATCCCCAGTTCCTGGCACGGTTCGAGTTCGAGGCCAGGTCCGTCGCACGACTGACGCATCCCGGGCTCGTCGCGGTCTACGACCAGGGCCAGGACGGCGATCACGTCTTCCTCGTCATGGAGCTCGTCGAAGGCGGTACCCTGCGCGAACTGCTGCGCGAACGCGGACCGATGCCGCCGCACGCCGCGGCCGCCGTGGCCGCGCCGGTCCTCGGAGCCCTGGCCGTCGCCCACCGCGCGGGTCTCGTGCACCGCGACATCAAGCCCGAGAACATCCTCATCTCCGGCAACGGCGAGGTGAAGATCGCCGACTTCGGGCTCGTCCGGGCGGTCGCCGCCGCGACCACCACCTCGCGCAGCGTGATCCTCGGCACGGCGGCGTACCTGTCCCCGGAGCAGGTGACCGTCGGCAGCGCCGACGCGCGCAGCGACGTCTACTCCGCCGGTGTTCTCGTGTACGAGATGCTCACCGGTCGCACTCCCTTCACCGGCGACACGTCCCTGTCGGTGGCGTACCAGCGCGTGGAGAAGGACGTGCCGGATCCCAGTTCGGCTATCGACGGGGTCCCGCCGGAACTGGACGCCTTCGTCCGCCGGGCCACCGAACGCGAACCGTCGGAACGCTACGCCGACGCGCAGGTGATGGCCGACGCGCTCGGCGAGATCTGCGACACGCTCGATCTCCCCCGCTACCGGGTTCCGGCTCCGAGACGATCCGCGGTGCGGACGCCACCCGTGGTGGATCCCGATGCCGCGGCGCCGACCCGCACCGTCGACGGCGCCGCTTCCGGGCATGCCGATCCTGCTCCGCCGACGACGGTGCTCCCCGGCTCGGCCGCGACCTCGCATGCTCCGACGACCGTGCAGACCGCCGTGCCGGCCCCACCCGACCCGAATGCACCGGCCACGCCTGGCCCGAATACTCCGGCCACGCGCCCGCACCCGACCCGGGTCGCGACCCGCACCCATCCGCGTCCCGACACCGAACCGGTGGCGCCCCGGCCCGACTACGCCGCCGACCGTCGCCGTCAACGCCGGTCCGCCGCCGGCTGGATCGCCGCGATCATCGTGCTCGCGTTGTTCATGGGGATCGCCGGATGGTGGCTCGGCGCCGGCCGGCTCACCGACGTCCCGACCGTGCTGGGACTCGACCGGGCGGCGGCCGTGTCCGCGATCGAGACGGCCGGGTTGTCCAGCGAGATCCGGGGCGAGTACTCCGACGACGTTCCCGTCGACACCGTCCTCGGCACCGACCCCACCGCGGGCTCACGCGTGCCCGACGGCGACACGATCGCGTTGCTCGTGTCGCTCGGCAGACCCACCGTCCCGTCCATTCCCGGCGCCGGTGAGAGATCCGTCGTCGAGGACGAACTGCGGAGCCGCACCTTCGAACCGGTCGAGGGCGGTACCGCGTTCAGCACCACGGTGCCCGAGGGCGGAGTGGCCGCGCTCGACCCCGCGCCCGGCACCGTCCTGCCCGTGGGGGCGGAGGTCGCGCTCGTGATCAGCAAGGGATCGCCGCCCGTGACCCTGCCCGACCTGACCGGTCGGCCCGTCGACGAGGCGCGTCGCATCCTCGACGAGGCCGGCCTGACCGTCGGGGAGATCCGTGAGGTCTTCGACGCCGATGTCGACGAGGGGCGGGTCGTCGGCACCGACCCGGAGGAGGGCGAAGACGTCAGCGCCGGCGGAACCGTCACCCTCCTTGTATCCAATGCAGTGAAGGTGCCGTCGATGTTGGGACGCTCGGTGGGCTCGGCCCGCGACGAGCTCACCCGCCTCGGTTTCGAGGTCGAGGTGCGGCAACTCGGCGACTCCGACCGCTCGGTCGTGATCGGCCAGAATCCCGGGGCGGGCCGGAGAGCAGAACAGGGCAGCACGGTCACGCTGACCGCACTGCCCTGATCCGACCGCCTGTTCCCTACCCGCGGAGCATCTCCGCCACGAGGAACGCGAGTTCGATCGACTGCTGCGTGTTCAGCCGCGGATCGCACGCCGTCTCGTAGCGACCGTGCAGGTCGAGATCGGAGATGTCCTGGGCACCGCCGAGGCACTCGGTGACGTCCTCACCGGTGAGCTCGACGTGGATGCCACCCGGATGCGTGCCGAGCGCGCGGTGCACCTCGAAGAAGCCCTGCACCTCGTCGACGATGCGGTCGAAGTGACGGGTCTTGTAGCCGGTGGACGCCTCGTGGGTGTTGCCGTGCATCGGGTCGCACTGCCAGATCACCTTGTGACCGGAGGCCTCGACGCGCTCGATGATGCCGGGCAGCAGGTCGCGGACCTTCGAGTGACCCATCCGAGAGATCAGGGTCAGCCGGCCCGGCGTGTTGTGCGGATCCAGGCGCTCGACGTACTCGACGGCCATCTCCGGGGTGGTCGACGGACCGATCTTCAGACCGATCGGGTTCGACAGCAGCTCCGCGAACGCGATGTGCGCGCCGTCGAGCTGGCGGGTGCGATCGCCGATCCAGAGGAAGTGGGCCGACAGGTCGTACAGGCGCGGCTTGTCGCCCGAGTTGTCGAGGCGCAGCATCGCACGCTCGTAGTCGAGGACGAGGGCCTCGTGGCTGGCGTAGATCGTCGCCGCGCGCAGGTTCGGGTCGACGACACCGCACGCGTCCATGAACCGCAGACCGCGATCGATCTCGGAGGCGAGCGCCTCGTAGCGGGCACCGGCAGGCGAGGCCGAGACGAAGGCCCGGTTCCAGTCGTGCACGCGGTGCAGGTCGGCCTCACCGGCGGCGGTGACGGCACGCACGAGGTTCATCGCGGCGCTCGCGTTCGCGTAAGCGCGCACGAGGCGCGACGGATCGTGCCTGCGCACCTCGGCATCGGCGACCAGCGAGTTGACCATGTCGCCGCGGTAGGACGGCAGACCGAGCGCGTCGGTGTCGGACGAACGAGGCTTGGCGTACTGGCCGGCGATCCGCGCGACCTTCACGACCGGCGTCGACGCACCGTAGGTCAGCACCACCGCCATCTGCAGCAGCGTGCGGATGTTGCCCTTGATGTGCGGCTCGGTGTTGTCCGCGAACGTCTCGGCGCAGTCGCCGCCCTGGAGGAGGAAGGCCTCACCGCGAGCGACGGCGGCGAGCTGGTTCTGCAGCTCCTCGACCTCGCGGGGCACGGTGATGGGAGGCACGCTCTCGAGCACGGTGCGCATCGCCGCGGCCTGTTCCTCGGGCCAGCTGGGCTGCTGCAGCGCCGGCTTTGCGAGCGCCGCGTCGAGGTTGGCACGCAGCTCCTCGGGCAACGGGGGAAGTTCGGGCAAGCGGTCGATCGGCACGTCGACAGTCCAGTTCACCCGTCCAGGATATGGCGTGACGGCCGGAAGCGGCGCAGCACCCCGTTACCCGCGTCACCGCGACCGGCGAGCAGCCTCGATCGCTTCGAACTTCGCGAGGTTGTGGCGGGCGTCGGCGAGCGCGTCGTGGTTGTCGTCCGGCGCCGGGGGCAGGGGCGGTGAGCCCGAGTCCTCCCAGTACTGCCGGAGCTCGCGGGTGAAGCGGGGCAGGACGTCCGGGAGTTCGGGCATGGTGCCCCACAGCTGGACGAGCACGACGTGGTCGTAGGCCCCGATCCACGCCCACAGTTCGGGCCGGATGCCCGGTCGGGGCACGAGGAACTTCAGCAGGTCGTCGCGGATCCTCGATCGCGACTTCCAGGCGGGGTGCGCCGGGGGCGGGAGCTTCGGGAGGACGTTGCGGCGCACCCAGGCTCCGGCCCGGGTCGGGTCGAATTCGGTCGACACCGCGTAGAACTCGCGGCCGTCCTCGCAGGCGACACCGATCGAGACGAGTTCGATCGTGCGTCCGTCCTCGATGAACTCACAGTCGTAGAAGTAGCGCACCTGCTCACCCGGCACGCGTGTCGGGAACGCGGTCCGCGACGGAACCGTCCTGCGGCGGGGTCGCGGCACTGCCGTTCGTCGACGCGCCCGTGTCCCCGGCCCCCGACTCGTTCGCCGAGCCCTTGTTCTTGAGGGAGGCGGCGTAGATGTCGACGTACTCCTGACCCGACAACTGCATGAGCGAGTACATGACCTCGTCGGTGACGGTGCGCTCCACGAACCTGTTTCCGCCCATGCCCTCGAACCGGGAGAAGTCGATGGGCTCGCCGATCCGGACGGTGATCTTCGCCGGTCGCCACATCTTCGACCCGATGGGGTTCATCCGGTCGGTGCCGATCATGGCGACGGGGATCACGGGGACGCCGGTCTCCAGCGCCAGTCGCGCGAGGCCGGTCTTGCCCTTGTAGAGGCGTCCGTCGGGTGAGCGGGTGCCCTCGGGATAGATGCCGAGCAGCTTGCCCTGGCCGAGCACCCGGACCCCGGCGTTGAGCGCATCCTGCGCGGCGTCGGCGCCGGTGCGGTCGATGGGGACCTGCCCGACCGACGAGAAGAACCAGCGCTGGAAGGCGCCCTTGAGTCCGGTGCCGGTGAAGTACTCGCTCTTCGCGAGGAAGGTGATGCGCCGGCGTACCAGGAGGGGAAGGTAGAACGAGTCGAGGACGGCCCGGTGGTTACTGGCCAGGATCGCCGGTCCGTGCGCCGGAATGTTCTCGCCGCCTTCGAACTTCGGACGTCCTATGAGCCACAGCAGCGGTCCCAGGAGGACGTACTTGAACAGCCAGTACCACATGGCATCCTTCCCGAATCCGATCATCCCCCACACGGATCGGTGCAGCACCGCCCGCCGGTCGACTCTACGACGATGCGACTGCCACTCGCACATCGCCTCAGTGCCCGACCCCACCCTTTCCACGTCGACGTGACGATAATCTCACCTCCGGCGAATCTCACCTACAGGGAAATTCGACGACAGCGGTGGTCGTGAGGTTTCGATCGCGGAGCGGGCGAGATCGGCGGCACCGATGAGCCCGGCGGCGTCGCCGAGCTGCGCGACCCGGACGCGCGCGAGAGGACGATGGCCGGCGCCGGTGGTCACGGCCGCGTAGTGCTCGCGCGCGGCGTCGAGGAACAGCGGCGCGGAACCGGAGACCCCTCCCCCGATGACGACGAGCTCGGGGTCGTAGACGTCGGCGACGAGCGCGAGGCCGAGCCCGAGCCTGCGGGCGAAATCGTCGAAGGCCGCGAGCGCGACGGGGTCGCCGTCGTGGGCTGCGCCCGCGATCCGCCGGCCGGTGAGCGATCCGGGATCCGAGGCGATCTCGCCCGCGAGAACGGACCGCCCGGGTTCGGCCGCGAGCATCTCGACGGTCGTGTCCACGAGACCCGTTCCGCTGCAATACCGTTCCCAGCACCCCTGCTTGCCGCACGGGCAGGGCCGACCGTTGGGCACGACCTGCAGGTGACCGAGCTCGGGCGCCACACCGTAGGCACCGCGATAGATCCTGCCGTCGAGCAGCAGGGCGGCGCCGATGCCCGTTCCGAGCGCGACCATCACCGCGATCGTGCTGCCCGCGGCGGCGCCGAAGCGGTACTCGGCCCAGGCCGCGGCATTGGCGTCGTGTTCGAGGACGACCGGCAACCCGAAGCGTTCGGTGAGCGTCTCGGCGAGCGGCGTATCGCGCCAGGGCAGATGCGGCGCGAACCGCACGGTGGTGCGGTCCTCGGTGAGGAAGCCCGCGACCCCCAGCCCGACCGCTGCGATGTCGTTGCGGTCGCGCAGATGCTCGACGAGCCGGTGCAGCGCGTTCTCGAGGGCGACCGCGGAGGACGGCGTCTGCGTGCGCACACTGTCGACGACGTCGCCGTTACGGTCGACGGCCGCCGCGCGGATGCTCGTGCCCCCGATGTCGATCCCGACCGTGAGCCCGGGGTCGTGCGTGTTCACGTGCGGAGGTTGACGGAGATCGGCTCGAAGGCCGGGCGATCCCGCGTCGGCGGATCGGGTGTCGGCTCGGGCGGGACGCCACCGGTCGCGGGCAGGAACTGCGCGAGGAACTCCCGCAGCAGCGCGATCAACGCCGCCAGTTTCGACGCCAGCCTGCTGACCAGTTCGTGGTTCTCGCCGCGAACCAGGGCTGCGGCGGCGCAGAGCGGGCACCACGCGCACCCACTCGGGGTGGTTGCGGCCTCGGCGTCACCCGGCGCCGTCGAACCGGGCGCGGTATGAGCCGACGCGTCGCCGGTCGCGGCGACGAACTGCTGCACCGTGCCCTCGACGCGGTCGAGAACGGCGTCGGCGAGCAGCAACAACTCGGAGATCAGGGCTTCGTGATCGTCCCTCACAGCGGCCACACCGCCGGATCCGGTACGAATCGCACCACCAGATCGGTTCCGTCGAACTCGGCATCGGAGACGGTGCACCGGCGCAGCCCCGAAGCGAGTCGCACCCGGCGTCGCATCCCGTCGGCGCCGACGACGAGGTCGTCGCCGATCCGTCCGAGTGTCAGGGACGCGGGATCGGCGAGCGGCAGGTACATGCGCATCGCGTACACCGACTCCACCCCCGTTCCCGATTCGTGCTGCACCCGGACCGGCTCGTCGGTCTCCGACGAGGGAACGGGTGCGTCGCGGCGGAGCGCCGTGGCGAGCTCCTCCAGAGCTGCCAACCCTACCGGCTCCGCGGCGCGGCGCTCGCACACGATCACGGGAACGTCGGTGACGGCCGCCCCGATCTCGGCGACGATCGCCTCGTGCGCGGCCCGTTGGTCGGCGAGCAGCCGCGCGGCCGCACCCGAACCACCCACCGCGGGGACGACTCCGTTGACGACGACCGCGTCGACGCGCATGCCGGACAGAGCGAGCCACGACCGTACCCGTGCGAGCTCGGCACGACCGGCGCGGTCGGGCGTCGCCACGACCACCGCGGCGCTGCGTCCGCGATCGTCGAGCAGGTCGCGTACCGCGGTGATCCCCGACAGCAGCCGATCGAACAGCGCGACGAAGACACCCGTGCGGGGGTCCGGACCGGTGGCCGCTGCGACCCGGCTGTGCTGGGGCCAGATCCGTTCCAGCGAATCGGAGACCGTGCGCGGCGCGGTGAGGGTGCGCAGGGCGTCGGCGGAGGCCGGGGCGTCGACGACGACGAGAGCCCACCTCCCGCTGTCCGCGAGTCGCGCGACCTCGGTGAGCACGAGCAGTTCCTCGACGCCGGGAAGTCCGGTCAGTTCGTCGGGCTCGGGCAGGTCGAACCGATCGGCGTGCTCGTGCGTCCCGGCGAGCGCCGCCATCGACGCGAGGACCGCGTAGCGCGTGCGGAGCAGCTGCAGCGAGTCGATCTCCACCATGTCGAGGTTCTCCTCGACGGTGCGGATGTCCGTCGCGTCGGCGTCCCGGTTCGTGGCCGGGGGCAGGTCGAGCACGTCGCCGAGGGAGTGCGCCCGGTCGATGGACACGACGAGCACGGGCTCTCCCGCACGGGCGGCCGCGAGCGCCTCGGCCGCGGCAAGGGTCGTCTTCCCGGCGCCGCCCTTTCCGAGGAACCATCGCACGCGGGCCGGGGCGTGCCGGACGTTCAGCCCTCCACCTGCTTCTTGAGTTCCTTCAGCGCGGTGTCGGTGATGACCTTCTCCGCCTTGCGCTTGAACAGACCGATCATCGGGATCGTGAGATCCACGGTGAGCTGGTAGTCGACGACCGTCGTGCCGTCGGGGGCCTCGGTCAGCACGTACGAGCCGGACTGGGCCTTCTGGATCTCACCGCTCTCGAGCTCCCAGCTCACGGCACGGTTGTCGGGCGCCCACTTGTACCGCAGGACGTAGGTGTCCTTGACGATGCCGGCGTCGAGGACGAAGCGCACGCGTTCGGCCCGGCCGTCGGGTCGATGTTCCACGACCTCCACGGTCTTTGCCGCCGACACCCACGTCGGATAGGCATCGAAATCTGCGATGACCTCCATGACGCGCTCGGCCGGCGCGTCGATGGTGATCGACCTCTTCGTCTTCTCGGCCATGTGGTGACGGCTCCCTTTCTCGGTCCCTCGGGTGTGCACCGATCAGTCCCGCCCCGAGGGTCTATCACACCGTAGGAACAACGGTATCGGGACGACGCTCCTTCGGTGGCTTCAGTGTCGCGGCGGTTCACCGGCCGGACGACCGGCCTCGAGACGCTGCTTGACCTCGAAGGTCATCACCTTTCCCTGGACCCGGCGCGTACGGTTCATTCCCGCGAGGTCGAGCCCCGCCACCCGCTCGGGCGCGACACCGGCCGGTTCGCAGTGCAGGAAGTAGTGGAGCACCGCGCCGTCGAGAACCGGCTCGATCCACACCTCCATCGTTCCGTCGAGCGGACCCGACACCGTCCACCGGATGCCCTTCTCGGCTCGGTCCTCCCGCACGGTCAGTACGAGATCGGGCCACCATGCACGCCACCGATCGAGGGCCGCGATCTCCTCGGCGATGCGCTCCGGGGGCGCCGCTACGAAGGTCTGGTCCGCCACCTGAATGCTGCTCACGCAGGACAGCTTCACATATCGCGTCGGCGGCCCGTCCGGTCACCCCGCCGACGGCGTCACCGTCTCGTTCGGGGGCGCCGAGGCGTCGAGATAACCGCGCAATCTGGCGCCCAGGACGTCCCACCTCCAATCGGTGGAGACCCACTCGCGACCGGCCGCGCCCATCGCGGCGGCACGATCGGGATCGGCGAGGACACCGGACACCGCGGTCGCGACGGCCGTGACGGAGGTGCCGTCGACGACGTAACCGGTGCGACCGTCGCGCACCGTTTCCGGGGCACCGCCCGACCGGCCGGCCACGACGGGCACCCCGGTCGCGGACGCCTCGAGGTACACGATGCCCAGGCCCTCGACGTCGAGACCGCCGCCGCGGGTCCGGCACGGCATCGCGAACACGTCGGCGATGGTGTGGTGCGCGGCGAGTTCGGCCGACGGCACGGTGCCGGTGAACACGATGTGCTCCTCGACCTCCGTGCGGCAGGCGAGCTCCCGCAGACGCGACTCGTACGGTCCGCCGCCGACGATCACGAGGACGGCACCGTCGATCCGCTTCCGGATCGCGGGCAGCGCGCGGATGAGCACGTCCTGCCCCTTACGCGGCACCAGGCGCGACAGGCACAGCACGGTGGGCCGGTCGCCGAGACCGTAGCGTGCCCGCAGTTCGGCGCGTGCCGCCGGATCGGGCCGGAAGACGTCGGTGTTCACGCCGGACGGCAGGTGTTCGAGACCCGCTTCGGGGCCGAATGCCGAGGCGAACCGCCCCCTCGTGTAGCGACTGACGTAGGTGACGGTGTCGGTGTGCTCGCCGATCTGCCGCAGCGCCTGCCGGGCGGCGGGAAGCATCGACCATCCCACCTCGTGGCCGTGGGTGCTGGCGACGATGCGATGGGCGCCGGCACGGCGCAGCACGGGCGCCAGCAGAGCCAACGGCGCAGCCGCTCCGAACCAGACTGTGTCGCAGTCGTGTTCGGTGAGCAGCCGAGTGGCCCGTCGCGCGACGTCGGGGGTCGGCAGCATCAGCGTCGTGGGATGACGGACGACCTCGAAGGGGACCCGCGCGTCGAACTTCACGTGACTGTCGCCGCGCCACCGCGGCGCGTAGACGACCAGGTCGTCGGACGGCAGCTGATTCGCGAAGGCGTGCAGATAGGACTGGATGCCCCCGGGTCGGGGCGGGAAATCGTTCGTCACCAGCAAGGTCCGCGACATGGGACCACCGTAGAAGCAGCGCGACGGGAAGGCGTCGACGGGTCCCGGGCTCCGGACGGTGCCGATGGGCCCCGGTCCGGACCGTCCCGGTCAGCGGATGTCGCGGATGCGCTCCCCGAGCCAGCGGCTCCAACCGTCCACGAAGCCGGCGGTGTCGACGCCGAGCAGGTCGGTGAGCACGTCGTCGAGCCGCTCGTCGGTGACGGGACCCGCGGCGAGGGCGCGGTAGAGGGAGACGAGCCTGTCGTGTCCGAACTCGTCCGCGGTGTACGCGGCGATCGACCAGGAGCTCTCGTAGGCGAGCGCCGACCGGTCGCCGGTGAAGTCGCCGTCGGCGGGCAGCGACGTCGGTGCACCCGACGCCCGTACCTGCCGGGTCAGCGTCGGCGCGATCCGCTGCACGTCGAGTGGCCCTGTCTCGAGACCCTCTGCGGCCGTGCGGTGGCCGACGTAGTCGGCGAAGCCCTCGAGGACCCACATCGGTGAGCCGTCCACGGTGCCGGCGCGTGCGGCGACGTGCACCGTCTCGTGCGCGAGCACGATCCGGCGGGAGGTGTCGTCGAGCCGGTCGCTCGCGGCCGGGTTGAAGACGATGCGCTGCCCGGTGGCGATCCCGCGCTCGTGATCGACATCGTCGGAGACCGCGACGGCCGCGATGTCGTCGCCGTCGTGCCGGGGTCCGACGAGGTGCGAGAACTCCTCGCGTGTGGACGTCACGACCACCAGTGCGCGTCGCGGCCAGGAATCGCCCCACAGGTCGTCGACGGCCTCGACCACCGACGGCAGGTCGCCGGCCAGGTCGTCGACGAAGGCGGCGTTGTCCGGGTGTCCGATCACGAGCGAGCGACCACCCTCGGTCTGCGCGGTCGCGAGGTGGAGGCTGCCGTGGTCCCAGGGTCCTCGCCAGGTGACGGTCTGCGCCCCGGCGAGATCGGGTGCGTCGTCGGCGATCCGCCAGCCCTGCGGCCGGTGCACGAACAGCACGGTCACCGGCCGTCGGGTGGGTACGTCGTCGATTCCGTCCACGGCGTACCGCAGGTGGACGCGGTGCGCCCGTACCTCGTCGGCCGCGAACCGGGCGATCGTCTCGGGCGGCAGCGGCAGCGCGGGTTCGGAGGCGAGTTCGTAGCCGAGATCGGCGAGGGGAACGACGGCGATCGCTGCGATCCGCTCCCGTTCGGCGTCGAGGAGTTCCGGGGACGCGTCGTCGATCAACTCCGCGAGCGATCCGTCGTCGCCGGTCCGGACCGCATGCGCCCAGTCGTCGAGCACGACCTGCAGTTCGGCCCGTACCCGGCTGTCGGCGTCGTCGGTGTCCACCGGGTCGACGGCCAGTAGCAGTCCTGCCGTGACCAGCGCGACCACGAGTCCGGCCAGGCCGAGACGTTCCCACTTGCGGGTACCGGCGGTGAAGGGCGATCGCGCGGGCACCGCGTCAGTCTAGGTCGGCGTCCGAAGGCGGTCCCGTACGCCCTCGTCCACCGGCGGCGATCCCGCCTCTACCCGGTCAGTACCGCCGGGCGCTGTGGAACGGGAAGCGATCGATCGACTGCACCTTCACCGGCACACCGAAGGTCGAGGCGTGCACCATGTTGCCGTCGCCGACGTACATTCCGACGTGGGAGGCGTCGTCGTAGAAGATCACGAGGTCGCCGGGCTGCAGATTGTCGCGGGAGACGGGGATGCCGCCCTGCGCCTGGGCCTGACTCGACCGGGGCAGCGACTTGCCGACCTGCTGGTACGCCCACACCATCAGTCCCGAGCAGTCGAACTGGTCGGGGCCGGTCGCGCCCCACACGTACGGTGAGCCGATGCGCGACAGGGCGGCGCGCAGCGCGGCGCCGTTGCTGCCGGGGACGAGGTGCTGCAGGATCTTCTCGGCGTCGAGGCCCGGAGGGAAGGGAGTGCCGGCGAGTTCGGCCTTCTCCGCGTCGCTCAGCGCCTCGAAGGCGTTCAGGACCCCTTCGATCTGCTCCTCGAGGTCGGCCTGTCGCCGCTGGAGTTCGTCGCGGAGGGTCTGGGCCTGCTCGGCGGCGGCACGTGCCTCGTCGGCGGCATGCTGTGCGGCGACGGCCGCCTCGGCCGCAGCGGCGGTGGCCGCCCGGAAGCCCTCGACCTCACGCGAGGTCTGCTCGCCCAGGACGTCGAGCAGGACCATCTGGTCGAGCATCTGCTGGGGCGAGTCGCTCACCATCACGGCGAACAGCCGGTTGGTGCGCGCACCGCGGTAATTGGCCCGCGCGAGCTTGTCGACGGTGGGCTTGAAGCGGGCGATCTCGGCGCGAGCGGCGCCGAGCGCCTCGTCGGCCTGGCCGGCACGCACCTCGGCCTCGTGCTGCGCCGCGACCTTCGCTTCGAGATCCGCCCCGGCGGCGTGCAAAGCCTCGGTGGCCTGTTCGCTGCGACGTGACAGATCCGCGAGGTGCTCGAGGCGTGCGGCCGGACTCTCCCCTGCGGGTTGCGCCGTCGCCGGCGCCAGAGTGAAACCGAGGACCATCATCACGAGCGCGACGACGAGCACTGGACGGCCGGTCCGTCGCCTGTCCTGCACTCGTACGAGGTGCTTCGTCCTGTCGGAAACCACGTGGGCTCGCATCCTTTCCCAAAGGTCTCGATCAGGTTACGGAATTGCATAGGTTTGTGTCTACCTGCGAGTAGCCCTCCCACGCAGCGGCCGTTTGTGCAAGCAGTTCGCGCATCGGCAGGGACGTGCAGACACACGAGGAGGGTGGGTCCGGTACGTACCGGACCCACCCTCCTCGGCAGTGCGTCGGCGCTGGAGCGGGGGGGTGCTCAGACCGATCGGAAGCGACGGGGCGCCGTCGATCAGAAGCGACGGGCGCCGTCGACCGGCATCGAGTTCAGCGGTGCGATCTTGACCGGCTGGCTCGAGGTGGAGGCGTGCACGATGTTGCCGCCGCCGATGTAGATGCCGGTGTGGCTGCCGCCGTAGAACGACACGACGTCACCGGGCTGCAGAGCCGCGACGTCCACCGGGGCACCGGCGGAGGCCTGCTCGTAGCTGGTGCGCGGGACGCTCAGACCGGCCTGCTTGTAGGCCCACTGCACGAGACCCGAGCAGTCGAAGGAGCTCGGGCCGGCGGCGCCGTAGACGTAGGGGGCACCGATCTTCGACTGTGCGGCGTCGGCAGCGCGCTGGCCGACGGAGCTGAAGGGGGCGGTGAAGGAACCGGCCTGAGGCGCGGGGGCCGCCTCGGGGGCCGGCGGAACGATGTTGGCGATCTCCGGCGGCACGGTCACACCGGCCGGGAGGTCGAACGTTCCGACACCGGGAATGTTGATCGGCTCGGCCATCGCCGGGCCGGCCGAGACGGTGACTGCTCCGAGAGCAATGGCACCGGCGACGAGTGCGCGCCGGACGGTGCGCTTGCTGTTGTTCGAAACCACGAGGGGACGTTCTCCGTTTCTTCCGTTCACCCGCCGACCGAGTTAGCTGACGGGTTCGGGCCGGAAGATCAGCCCTACCCCTCCCCGCGAGCGGCGGAGGGGATTCACCCCGAGTACTACGTGTGGGTCCCCGGCTCGCTGCTCCCGCAGACGGGAGAAGCGATTAGGCGGTAACCGTGCGGCTCCGACCCGGGGGTGGGGCGGGAAACTCTCCGCTCGGTCTCGAAAAGATTACGAAACGGCATCGGTGAAGTCGACCGCCTCACCGTGCGGCCCGATCGTTTCGGCCCGCCCCTGGGGGAATGCCGCCGCGGGGCAACGGTCCGATAACGGCGCGGTAACGGGCACCGTTCGACGCGCCTCCACCAGAGGGAGGCTCGGCGCCCGTTTCATCCGAGTCCTTTCCGGAAGAACCAGGTCAGGACACCCTGACTCGCCGACCTTCGACGAGGCGATGCGCCCGATTCGCCGGAGTGCCGTCCTCGGAGGCCGATCGGTCTGTTTTCCGGCCTGCGCGTACCCCTCATCGAGCCGAAAAGAACGCAGTGTGATCCTCGTCTCCCCCTGCTTCGAACCCACTCCGAAGCCCGCTCGGCGGCGTGTCGGTGACGCTTCCTAGGCTCTGCCGCATGACCTCGCCGCGACCATCCGCCCTGGGCGTGCAACTCGGTTTCGACGAGCTCGACACTCCCCTGCGCGAGACCACCTTCGTCGTCGTCGATCTCGAGACGACGGGCGGGAAGGCAGCCGAGGACGCCATCACAGAGATCGGAGCGGTGAAGATCCGCGGGGGTGAGGTGCTCGGCGAGTTCGCGACCCTCGTCGATCCGGGACGACCCATCCCCCCGTACATCGTGCAGCTCACCGGCATCACCACCGCCATGGTCTACGCGGCCCCCAAGATCGAGGAGGTGCTGCCCGCCTTCCTGGAATTCGCGTCCGGAGCGGTGCTCGTCGCACACAACGCCGGATTCGACGTCGGCTTCCTCAAGGCCGCCACAGCGCAATGCGAACTCGCGTGGCCCCGCTTCCAGGTGCTGTGCACCGTCAAGCTGGCCCGCCGCGTCCTCGGACGCGACGAAGCGCCGTCGGTGAAGCTGTCCGCGCTGGCCGAACTGTTCCGGGTCTCCACCGTGCCCACCCACCGCGCCCTGGACGACGCGCGCGCCACCGTGGACGTCCTGCACGCCCTCATCGAACGGGTCGGCAACCAGGGCGTCCACAGCCTCACCGAGCTGCGCGACTACATGCCGGTGGTCACCGCCGAGCAGAGGGCCAAACGCGCACTCGCCGCGCATCTGCCGCGCAAACCGGGCGTCTACATGTTCCGCGGCCCGTCGGACGAGGTGTTGTACGTCGGCACGGCGGTCGACCTGCACCGGCGTGTCCGTACCTATTTCACGGGCTCCGAGACGCGACCGCGATTGCGCGAGATGGTCGCGCTCACCACACGCATCGATCACGTCGAATGCGCCCACGGGCTCGAGGCCGGCGTCCGCGAACTCCGGTTGATCGCGGCCCACACCCCTCCCTACAACCGCAGATCGAAGTATCCGATGCGCGGTTGGTGGATCATCCTCACGGACGAGGCGTTCCCGCGCCTGGCCGTGAGCCGCACCCCCGGACCCGACTCGGTCGGCCCGTTCTCGGTGCGCGCCGACGCCGCAGATGTCGCGGCACTGCTCGCGGAGATGTGCGGTCTGCGCACGTGTACGCGCAGGATCGGCCGTACGGCCCGCCACGGCGACCGCTGCCCGCCCGTCGCCGTCGGGGGCTGCGCCGCAGCCTCCTTCGGGGTTCAGGACGCCTCCGCCTACGCGGCCCAGGTCGAGCGTGCGCGCGCGGTCGTCCGCGGGACCACCGACGACGCCGTCGAGACGGCGCAGGAGCGCCTCGACGCCCTTGTGCGCGACCAGTTGTTCGAGAACGCAGCCCGCCTGCGCGACCGCCTCGCCGCCGCCCTCGTCGCGCTGCGGCGCACGCAACGCCTCGCGGCGCTGGCGGCCGTCGACGAACTCGTCGCCGCGCGACCGCGGGCCGAAGGCGGGTGGGAGTTCGCCGTCGTGCGCGCCGGTCGTCTCGCGTCCGCAGGGGTGGCGCCGCGCGGTATGCGGCCGATGCCCGTCGTCGACGCGATCGTCGCCGCAGCCGAGACCGTGCGGCCGTCACCCGGCCCGCTCCGGGGCGCGTCCCCGGAGGAGATCGGTCTGGTCGCTCGATGGCTCGACGGCGAGGGCATCCGCATCGTCCGGGCGAGCCAGGGCTGGTGCGAACCGACACGGGGCGCAGGTCGGTGGAGCGCGTGGGCCGAGCTCGCACGCGACGCCCGCGCGGTCCGCAGGCTCCTCTCCGCCGACGAGCCGTACCGCTTAGGCTGATGCAATCCCCGAGGAAGGTTGAAGGAGACCACATGATCAACGCGATCGTCCTGATCGACGCCGAGGCGAACCGTATCCCCGAGACCGCGCAAGCGGTGGCCGACCTCGACGGTGTCGACACGGTGTACTCCTGCGCAGGCGACGTCGACCTCGTGGCCGTGGTCCGGGTCCGCGACCACGAGAAGATCGCGGACGTCGTCACCCGGGGCATCAACAAGATCGACGGCGTGACGAAGACCGTCACCCACATCGCGTTCCAGTCGTACTCGAGCGCCGACGTCGAGGCCGGCTTCTCGATCGGGAACTGACACCCCGCAGCACCACCGACGAACGACGAGCCCGCACCGATGCAGTGCGGGCCCGTCGTTCGGTGTCCTTACTCTTCCCCGGTCACTTCTGTCCGGAACCGGCACCCAGCCGCGTGGTGACCTCTGCCCACTGCTCCAGGACGGCCGTGGCCCGGCCGCTGTCGATCGCCTCTGCCGCCGTCTCGAGCCCGGCCGTGAGGGCGTCCTCGAGAACGCCGTCGACGCCCCGGAAGGCTGCGATCGCCCCGGCGGCGTTGAGGAGCACGGCGTCGCGCACCGGTCCCGTCTCCCCCGCCAGGACGGCCCGCGCGATCGCCGCGTTCTCCGTGGCGTCGCCTCCGCGGAGCGCCTCGAGCGGAACCCGTTCGATGCCCAGATCGCGCGGATCGAGCGTCACGACCCGGACCTCGCCGCCGTGGACGATGTGCACGCGCGAGGTCGTGGAGGTGGTCAGTTCGTCGAGACCGTCGTCGCCGCGGACGACGAGCGCCGAATTGCCGCGCTGCGCGAGCACACCGGCGACGGTCGGGACGAGCGGTTCGAAGGCGCATCCGATCAGACCGGCACTCGGGCGGGCCGGGTTGGTGAGCGGGCCGAGGACGTTGAAGACCGTCGGGATGCCGATCTGCTTGCGCGGTGCGGCCGCGAAACGCAGCGCCGGGTGGTAGACCGGCGCGAAGCAGAATCCGATCCCGGCCTCGGCGACCGAGCGGGCCACCTCGTCGGGTCCGAGATCGATGTGCACCCCGAGCGCTTCGAGCACGTCGGCGCCGCCGCTCTTGGACGAGGCGGCGCGGTTGCCGTGCTTGACCACGCGGATACCCGCTGCGGCGACGACCAGCGAGGCCATCGTGGAGATGTTGACGGTGTTCGCCCGGTCGCCACCGGTGCCCACCACGTCGACCACGTCACCGTCGACCGGGACCAGCCGGGCGTAGTCGAGCATCGTGTCGGCGAGTGCCCGCACTTCCTCGGGTGTCTCGCCCTTCATCTTCAGAGCGACGCCGAAGGCCGCGATCTGGGCGGGGGTGGCGTTGTCGGAGAAGATCTCGCTCATCGCCCATCGCGCCTCGGCGGCGGACAGGTCCTGTCCGGCGGTGAGCACTCCCAGGACGGAGGGCCAGTTCTGCGTCACCTCGTCCGCGTCTCGCGTCGCGTTCATCGCACCTGCCCTCGCCGCATCTCGCTCCTCACCGGGCACCGGCGTGCCCTCCGACCGGTCAGCTTAGCCAGCGGCATCCTGCGGTTGCAGAGCGTCCCATCCCAGGGCCGTTCCACCGAGCCGCTGGGCGAGCGAGGCCATGCGCGACTTCTCCTGCGCACAGTGCAGTGCATCGAGGACCTGGACACGCTGCAGGATCACCGGAGCACCCTCGACGACGGCGGCGGGCGGGACGTTGCCGCCGCCGGTTCCGGCCACGACGTAGCCGTCCTGGCCGGCCAGTTCCACCGCCCGGTCCACCGTGTCGGCGGGCAGGACGAGGTGATGCCGCAGAACCGCCTCGTCCTCGGCCTGCCACGCAGGCGTCGCCTCGGCGGCGCGCTCGAGCGCCGTCGAACACGCCTCCGCGTCGTCGAATGACGAGACGACCACGACCAGGTCGGCCCGCTTCGCGTCGAGTGGTTCGCTGCGCCGGCCGACCAGGGACCGCAGCCACCCCCGAAGACCCTTTCCAGTACTCATGTCACCACGATCGCACGTGACCTCCGCGACCCTCCGAAATGTCCCGTGTGGCACCCTTCCGAGCACCCGCCACCGAGTGCCCACCTGGAGAAATGCAGGGCTGGGACCTGCACGGACGCGCCGATTTCGGCCCCGATTGCCCAAGACGTACTACGACGGGTCATACTAGCCAGCGTGACGAGCGCAGTAGGGACTTCAGGATCTGCAATCACACAGCGCGTGCACTCGTTGAACCGGCCCAACCTGGTCAGCGTCGGCACCATCGTGTGGTTGTCCAGTGAGCTCATGTTTTTCGCAGGGCTCTTCGCCATGTACTTCGTGGCACGGGCACAGGCCCCGGAGGGCATGTGGCCGCCCCCGCCCACCCACTTGAACCTGTGGTTGGCGGTACCGATCACCATGGTGCTGATCGCTTCTTCCTTCACCTGCCAGCTGGGCGTCTTCGCCGCCGAGCGCGGCGACGTCTTCGGCCTGCGCCGGTGGTACATCGTCACCCTCGGCATGGGCACCTTCTTCGTGCTCGGCCAGGGCTACGAGTACATCACCCTGGTGAAGGACGGCACGACCATCCCGGGCAGCGTGTACGGCTCGGTGTTCTACATGACCACCGGTTTCCACGGCCTGCACGTCATCGGCGGCCTCATCGCTTTCGTGTTCCTGCTGTTCCGCACGAAGGTCAGCAAGTTCACGCCTGCGCAGGCCACTGCAGCCATCGTCGTTTCGTATTACTGGCACTTCGTCGACATCGTTTGGATCGCGCTGTTTGCCACGATTTATTTCATCCGTTAGCCAGCTGAACGCCCAGGCAGCCCCCTGACGTCCAGTCCGTCCCGACATAAAAAAAGGGATACAGATGAGTTCATCCCCACCTCTCGCCTCCGAGGGTGACATGCCCGGTCGATCCTCTGCAGCCGATGCTGCGAAGTCCCGCCGCCAGCGCAAGATGCGCCGGCGCGTCACCGGAGCGTTGGTCCTCGCGCTCGGTCTCCTCAGCGCAGGCTTCATCGCCTCCGCGCTGACACCTGCCCCGCAGGTGGCTACAGCGCAGGACGACCAGAGCGCTCTGATCCGCGAGGGTCAGCAGCTCTACGAGACCTCCTGCGTGACCTGTCACGGTGTCAACCTCCAGGGTGTCCAGGACCGCGGTCCCAGCCTGATCGGTGTCGGCGAGGCCGCCGTCTACTTCCAGGTCTCCTCGGGCCGCATGCCGATGATGCGCAACGAGGCCCAGGCCCTCCGCAAGGACCCGAAGTTCGACGCCGCGCAGACCGACGCCCTCGGCGCGTACATCCAGGCCAACGGTGGAGGCCCGACCGTCATCCGCGACGAGAACGGCGAAATCGCCCAGTCGTCGCTGCGCGGCAACGACATCGGACGCGGTTCGGAGCTCTTCCGCCAGAACTGCGCGTCCTGCCACAACTTCACCGGACGCGGCGGCGCGCTCTCGTCCGGCAAGTTCGCACCGAACCTGGATCCGGCCAACGAGCAGCAGATCTACACCGCGATGCTCACCGGCCCCCAGAACATGCCGAAGTTCTCCGACCGTCAGCTGACGGTCGAGGAGAAGCAGGACATCATCGCGTACATCAAGTCCGCCAGTGAGACGAGAGACCCGGGTGGCTACGGGCTCGGCGGCTTCGGCCCCGGTGCCGAAGGGCCGACCATGTGGGTCGTCGGCATGGTCGCCGTCGTCGGCGCTGCACTGTGGATCGGAGCAAGGTCATGAGTGGCGGCGAAACGCCGAACAAGCACACGGTCGAAGATCTCGACCGGATGAGCCGGGACGACCTCGTCACGCTCGGCACGAACCTCGATGGTGTCGACGTCGCGTTCCGCAAGGACCGCTGGCCCGTCGAAGGCACCCGTGCCGAGAAGCGGGCCGAGCGCAACGTCGCCTTCTGGTTCGCCCTCGCGGGCATCGCGGGTGTCGCGTTCATCGCGATCTACCTGTTCTGGCCGTGGGAGTACCAGGGCATCGGCGACGAGAACTACGGCTGGTACAGCCTCTACACCCCGATGCTCGGCCTGACCCTGGGTCTGGCCATCCTCGGCATCGGTGTGGGCGCGGTGCAGTTCACCAAGAAGTTCATCCCGGAGGAGGTGTCGATCCAGGATCGGCACGACGGCGGCTCGCCCGAGGTCGATCGCAAGACGATCGTCGCCGAGCTCTCCGACTCGCTCGAGACGTCGACCCTGCCGCGTCGCAAGCTGATCAAGCGCACCGCGATCTTCGGTGGTGGCGCGCTCGGCCTCGGTCTGATCATGCCGCTCGGCGGCCTGATCAAGAACCCGTGGGCCGAGGGTGACCAGTCGTCGCTGTGGGTGTCGGGCTGGACCCCGCGCTACCCCGGCGAGACCATCTACCTGCGTCGCGACACCGGCCGCCCCCAGGACATCGTCCTGGTGCGCCCGGAGGACCTCGACGCCGGCGGTATGGAGACGGTGTTCCCGTTCCGCGAGTCCGATCGCGGCGACGACCACGCTCTGCTGCAGGGCCTGCGCGGCATCCGCAACGCCGTCATGCTCATCCGCCTGCGCACCGAGGACACCGAGCGTGTCGTCAAGCGCAAGGGCCAGGAGAGCTTCAACTACGGCGACTACTTCGCGTACTCGAAGATCTGCACGCACCTCGGCTGCCCGACCTCGCTCTACGAGCAGCAGACGCACCGCATCCTGTGCCCGTGCCACCAGTCGCAGTTCGATGCGCTGGAGTACGGCAAGCCGATTTTCGGTCCCGCTGCTCGCGCACTGCCGCAGCTTCCGATTACAGTGAACGAAGAGGGCTTCCTGGTCGCCAACGGTGACTTCATCGAGGCACTCGGCCCGGCATTCTGGGAGCGTCGCCCGTGAGTACTGCAACCCCGTCCCGCGCCGCACAGATCGGCGAGAATCTCGATTCTCGCTACCACCTGTCCGCGGGCATCCGCCGCCAGATCAACAAGGTGTTCCCCACCCACTGGTCCTTCCTCCTGGGTGAGATCGCGCTCTACAGCTTCGTCATCCTGTTGATCTCGGGTGTCTTCCTCACCCTGTTCTTCGACCCGTCGATGGCGCACGTCATCTACGACGGCGTCTACACGCCGCTGCGCGGTGTGGGTATGTCCCGCGCCTACGAGACGACCCTGAACCTCTCCTTCGAGGTCCGCGGTGGTCTGTTCGTGCGACAGATCCACCACTGGGCAGCACTGATGTTCGCAGCGTCGATCGTCGTCCACCTGCTGCGCGTGTTCTTCACCGGTGCGTTCCGGCGTCCGCGCGAAGCCAACTGGGTGATCGGCTCGCTGCTGCTCATCCTGGCGATGTTCGAAGGCTTCTTCGGTTACTCGCTCCCCGACGACCTGCTCTCGGGCACCGGCCTCCGCGCCGCGTTCTCGGGCATCACGCTCTCGATCCCGATCATCGGTTCGTGGATGCACTGGGCGATCTTCGGTGGCGACTTCCCGGGTGAGCTGATCATCCCGCGCTTCTACGTGCTGCACGTGCTGCTCGTCCCGGGCATCATCCTGGCCTTGATCGCCGCGCACCTCGCGCTGGTCTGGTACCAGAAGCACACGCAGTTCCCCGGCCCCGGCCGCACGGAGCAGAACGTCGTCGGCGTTCGTATCCTCCCGGTCTTCGCCGTCAAGTCGGGTGCGTTCTTCGCGATGACCTTCGCGGTGCTCGCCCTGATGTCCGGCCTGCTGCAGATCAACCCGGTCTGGAACATCGGCCCGTACAACCCGTCGCAGGTGTCCGCCGGCTCGCAGCCCGACATCTACATGATGTGGACGGACGGCATGGCCCGTATCTGGCCGGCATGGGAGCTGTACCTGTTCAACCGGTACACGATCCCGCAGCCGTTCTGGATCGCGCTGATCATGGGCCTGGTGTTCGTCGTGCTCACGGTCTACCCGTGGATCGAGAAGAAGTTCACGAAGGACGACGCACACCACAACCTGCTCCAGCGTCCGCGCGACGTGCCGGTCCGCACCGGTATCGGGTTCATGGCCCTGGCGTTCTACGCCGTTGCCACGATCATGTGCATCAACGACATCATCGCGTTCAAGTTCGACATCTCGATCAACGCGACGACCTGGATGGGCCGTATCGGTCTCGTCCTGCTCCCGCCGCTCGCCTACTACATCGCGTACCGGTTCTGCCTGGGTCTGCAGCGCAGCGACCGCCAGGTACTCGAGCACGGCATCGAGACGGGCATCGTCCGTCGCCTGCCGACCGGCGAGTACATCGAGATCCACCAGCCGCTCGGCCCGGTGGACGAGCACGGCCATCCCATCCCACTGGAGTACCAGGCGGCCCCGGTTCCGAAGCGTATGAACCGCCTCGGCAGCGCCGGCAAGCCCGGTGCCGGCAGCTGGTGGAGCCCGGACCCGGCCGACGAGGCCGCCGCTCTCGAGGCTGCCCACCACGAGGCCGAGCTCGAGCTGCGGAACACGCTCCGCGAGTACCAGGAGCGCGTCCACGGCAACGGAGACGGCGCAGCCCAGCTGCCCGACAAGTCGCAGCACTGATCCGCATCAGCGGCTCGTAACGGGGCCCCGGACCATCACGGTCCGGGGCCCCGTTCGTCGTTCGCGGGTCCTCCCCTCCCCCACCGGATATCGTCCGGAGCGTACGTCTTGACCTTGACACTGTGACAAGCGCTCGAATGGGTCGCGAAGGAGGTGCCTCCCATGCGCACACATCACGACCCCTCCACCCGCCTCGTCGAGGCCCTGTCCACCCGCCTCGTCGAGGCCCTGTCCACCCGCCTCGTCGAGGCCCTGTCCGCCGACGACGCCTCCGTGCGTCTGCGCGCCGCACTCGAGTCGGGTACGGCAGCCGAGTCCGGGACGGTGACGGCTCTCGTCGACCGTTGCGCGGTGGAGCCGGACTTCTTCGTCCGCGACATGCTGACCTGGGCGCTGTGCCGCCTGCCGGCCGGGGTGACGGTGCCGCGGCTGCTCGACGAGCTCGGTTCGGATGTCTCGCAGGCGCGCAGTCAGGCCCTGCACACGTTGTCGAAGATCGGCGATCCCGTCGCATGGCCGAAGGTCTCGGGGATGCTCCACGACGAGCACGACGAGGTGGCACGCAGCGCGTGGCGCGCGGCGGTCGCTCTCGTGCCACCGGGCTCGGAAAGCGGCCTCGCTGCGGCTCTCGGCGTCGAACTGGGCCGCGGCGACCACGACCTGCAACTGAGCCTCGGTCGCGCTCTCGCAGCGCTCGACGAGGCCGCAGTGCCGGTCCTGCACGCGGCGATGAACAGCTCCGACCCGCGCGTCCGTGCCCACGCAGAGGCCACCGAGCGGATCCGCGTCGACCCCGACAGCGCGTTCGTCCTCTCCGTGGAGTCGGCGAAACGCGTCGCCGCACTCGGCGCGGACGGGATCCGGGAGTGAGCCGGTGCTGATCGGTGAGGTCTCGCGGCGCTCCGGTGTCAGCACCCGCATGCTGCGGCACTACGACCGCCTGAGGCTGGTGACGCCGACGGGCCGCACCTCGGGCGGTTACCGCGAGTACACCGAGGACGACCTCCGGAGGCTCTTCCACGTGGAGAGTCTCCGGAGTCTCGGCCTGTCGCTGAACGAGGTCGGACGAGCGCTGGGGGAACCGGATTTCGCTCCGGTGGAACTGGTGCAGGAGCTGATCCGGCACACGCGCGAACGGATCGCCGCCGAGACCGAACTCCTCGCTCGTCTCGAAGGCGTCGACTCGGCCTCCCCCAGCGGTTGGGACGACGTCCTGCGCCTCGTCGCGCTGTTGCGCGCGTTCGAATCCGATTCCGGCTCCCGCCGCCAGCAGGCGATCCTGTCCCAGGACGAGGACACGACGCTGCCGGTCGCGGCGCTGGTCCGGGCGGCGCTGTCGGAGGAGGACCCGTTCGTCGCCGGCGCGTTGCGCTGGTCGCTCGCCCGAGCGGCGGACGAGGTCGACGCTGCGCTGCCGGCGCTCGCGGAGGGCCTTCACTCCGCCGAAGTGCCCGTGCGGCGACGGGCGATCGCGACACTCGCGGAACTCCGTGTGCCCGAATCGACGACGCTCCTGGAGAAGGCACTCGACGACGCCGATCTCGAGGCGCGCTCCACGGCAGCTCTGACGCTCGGGGCGCGAGGGGTGGACGCGGCCGTCCCCGTGCTCGTGGAGATGATCGTGAAGGGCCGGTCGGACGTCGAGGCCGCCGAAGTACTCGGCCTGCTCGCGGATCGGCCGCTGTCGTCCGCCGAGATCGTGCGGTCGCTGCAGCACGCGCTCGGCGGCTCGGACGATGCCGGTGTCCGGCTACGTCTCACGCAGGCACTCGCGGAGATCCCCGGGTCGGCCGCCGAGGATGCTCTCGAGGCTCTGACCGGCGACCCGGATCGCACGGTCGCAGCGACCGCGAGGGTCGTCCTCACCACCCGCGGGGCTTCCTGAAGAACGAAACCTCGAGAACGCCACCGGAAACGACACGGGCGCCGCACCCGAAGGTGCGGCGCCCGTGTGCGTCGAGAATGTCGGCTCAGTGCTTCTCGGGTCCGATGTGGTACTCGAACACCAGGCCGGCTGCGGCGGCGATGATGAGTGCGACCGCGAGGACGATCATCCAGGGCTGGTAGAAGGCCAGCGCGATGGCGGCGAAAGCGGCCGCACCGGCGAGCAGGATCGGCCAGTAGCTACCCGCACTGAAGAAACCGAGGTCGCCCGCACCGTCGCTGATCTCGGCGTCCTCGTAATCCTCGGGACGGGTGTCGAGACGACGCGCGACGAAGCGGAAGTACGTTCCGACGATCAGGGTCAGACCGGCGGAGAGGACGATGGCCGTGAGGCCGGCCCATTCGATGCCCTTGTCCGACAGCCCGGTGAACACGCCGTACACGATGGCGACGAGCACGAAGAACACCGTCACGACCTCGAAGAGCTTGGCTTCGATCTTCATATCAGCACTTGTCCTTGTCGGGTGGGGTGGCCGTCACTCGCCTGCGGCGACGGTCGCCGACCGGTCCGTGCGGTCGGTCTTGAATGGAGTCGTCGAGGTCGCGATCGGGCTCTGGCCGATGGCTTCGAGCGCACGAGCGTTCGACAGGCCTTCGCCGCCGTCCTCGACCGGCTTGCGGAGCTCGATGTAGCGGGCGAAGTCCTCCGGGCTGACGGCGCGGACCTCGAAGTTCATCATCGCGTGGTAGGTGCCGCACATCTCGGCGCAACGGCCGACGAACGCGCCCTCACGCTCGATCTCGGAGATCTGGAAGACCGGATCGGAGTTGTTCTCACGCGGGTTCGGGTTCACGTCGCGCTTGAACAGGAACTCCGGCACCCAGAAAGCGTGGATCACATCGGACGACGCGAGGTGGAACTCGATGCGCTTGCCGGTGGGAAGCACGAGCACCGGAATCTCTTCGCTGGTGCCGATCGTCTCGATCTTGTCGTAGTGGAGGTAGGACAGGTCCTCCGCCGGCTTGCCGTGGATGGGACCCGGAGCCTCGTGCTCGCCGCCTTCTCCACCACCGTGCTCACCTTCGGTGCCCGGCTCGTACGGCTGCAGTGCGACCGCGTCCTGGGCGACCTCGTCGGTGCCCTCGTACCGGGCGGTGCCGTCCTGCAGATCGATGGTCCGGTAACCGAACTTCCAGTTCCACTGGAACGCCGTCACGTCGACGACGACGTTCGGGTTGTCCTCCTTCTCCAGGACGTAGTTCTGGACCACGACCGTGAAGTAGAAGAGGACACACACGGCGACGAACGGCGCCGCGGTGTAAGCCAGCTCGAGCGGCACGTTGTACGCCGTCTGACGCGGGAACTCCGGATCGTCCTTCCGACGCCGGTAGGCGATGATCACCCAGAAGGTGAGTCCCCACACGAGAATTCCCATGACGAGGGCGGCGACAACCGACCACGTCCACAGTTCACGCATACGCTCGGCCTGAGGAGTGATGCCCTCCGGCCAGCCGAAACGAAGGATTTCTTCGCTCGAGCACCCGGTCAGCACCAAGGCTGCAATGCCGAGTGATGCTGCGAGCCCGAACCGCCGAAGGATCCGACCTTGCGCCACGTTCACGCCTTCCTGATCGCCGCAATTCCACTAGGGCACACCCGGAGGGCCGGCCCAATTACTACGCAGCGTAGACCAAACCCGGGCGCTATCCATCGCCGGGGCACGAAGAAAGTGTCGGACTGGGCGTTTCGACCGGAAGACCCGGCTCGTGACGTCGGTTTTCTCCTGTCGGGCGTGTGATCGTCGGTGGCGTCCGGGCGCGGCTGCCCGGTGTCGACCGTCTGCGGCATACTTCGGTAGAACCAACGCCGGACCCCGAGTGGTAGTTCCCGGTGTCATGCGCGGTGCGGTGTCCCGCGCTGGGCACCCACCGGGGTTCTTCGCGACACCCCCGACCGGAATGAGGTAACCCACGCGTGTGCGGATTGCTCGGGTTTCTGACCACTGACGGCACCAGCGACGACGCCGTCGCGAAGGTGGGCTCCGCGATGCACTGCCTGCGCCATCGCGGCCCCGACGAGCACGGCACCTGGCACGACGCCGACCTCGTCTTCGGATTCAACCGGTTGTCGATCATCGACATCGCGCACTCGCACCAGCCGCTGCGCTGGGGCCCGCCGGAACAGCCCGACCGCTACGCGCTGACCTTCAACGGTGAGATCTACAACTATCTCGAACTGCGCAAGGAGCTCACCGAGACCTTCGGCACCTCCTTCGCGACCGAGGGCGACAGCGAGGCGATCGTCGCGGCCTACCACCACTGGGGAGTGCGCGCGGTCCAGCGCCTGCGGGGCATGTTCGCCTTCGCGATCTGGGACACGCACACCCGCGAGCTGTTCGTCGCCCGCGACCCGTTCGGCATCAAGCCGCTGTTCCTCGCGACCGGCACCGGCGGTACGGCCTTCGGCAGCGAGAAGAAGAGCCTGCTCGAGCTCGCCGACGTGATCGGCATCGACACCGAGCTCGATCCTCGTGCGATCGAGCACTACACGGTGCTGCAGTACGTTCCCGAGCCCGAGACGCTGCACCGGCGGATCCGGCGCCTCGAGTCGGGCTGCTACGCGCGTATCACGCCCGGCGCCGAGCCCGAGATCACCCGCTACTTCCACCCCACCTTCCCGGTCCGGCCGTTCGCGGCGGGACGCGAGCAGGACCGCTACCGCGAGATCGCCGAGGCCCTCGAGGACTCGGTGGCCAAGCACATGCGCGCCGACGTGACCGTCGGGTCGTTCCTCTCGGGTGGCATCGACTCCACGGCCATCGCCGCGCTGGCGATGCGCCACAACCCGAAGCTCATCACCTTCACCGCGGGTTTCGAGCGGGAGGGCTACTCCGAGGTCGACGTCGCCGCGGAGTCGGCGGCCGCGATCGGTGCCCGGCACGTGGTGCGGGTGGTCTCCCCCAGCGAGTTCGCCGCGGCCATCCCGGAGATCATCTGGTACCTCGACGACCCGGTGGCCGACCCGGCGCTCGTGCCGCTGTGGTTCATCGCCCGGGAAGCCCGCAAGCACGTCAAGGTCGTGCTGTCCGGTGAGGGCGCCGACGAGCTGTTCGGCGGGTACACGATCTACCGCGAGCCGCTGTCGCTGCGTCCGTTCGAGTTCCTGCCGCCGGCGCTGCGCCGGGCCGCCGGGAAGCTGTCGGAGCGCATCCCCGAGGGCACCCGAGGCAAGAGCCTGCTGCACCGTGGCTCGATGACGCTCGAGGAGCGCTACTACGGCAACGCCCGCAGCTTCAACGACGCGCAGCTGCGCTCGGTGCTGCGCGACTTCCGTCCGGAATGGACGCACCAGGACGTCACCGCCCCGATCTACGCGCAGTCTGCCGGCTGGGATCCGGTGGCACGGATGCAGCATCTCGACCTGTTCACGTGGCTGCGCGGCGACATCCTCGTCAAGGCCGACAAGATGACGATGGCCAATTCGCTCGAGCTGCGCGTGCCGTTCCTGGACTCCGAGGTCTTCCGGGTGGCGTCGCAGGTTCCGCTGGACCAGAAGATCACGAAACAGACGACGAAGTATGCGCTGCGGCAGGCGTTGGAGGGCATCGTCCCGCCGCACGTGCTGCACCGCGCGAAGCTGGGCTTCCCGGTGCCGCTGCGGCACTGGCTGGCCGGCACGGAGCTGTTCGACTGGGCGCACGAGGTGATCGCCGAGTCGCAGACCGATCACCTGCTCGACAAGGCCGCGGTGGCGAAGATGCTCGACGAGCACCGGACCGGCCCGATCGATCACAGCCGTCGTCTGTGGACGGTGCTGTGCTTCATGGTCTGGCACGGCATTTTCGTGGAGAAGCGCATCGTGCCGCAGATCCAGGAGCCGGCCTACCCGGTCGAGATCTGATCACCCAACCCGTATGCGACGGCCGCGAATATCCCCAGGGATGCTCGCGGCCGTCGCGTTTCCAGGACGGGGTGTTCCGCCGCTCAGGCGCCGAGAACCGCGCCGATCTCGTCGGCGGCGGCGGTGCCGTAGGCGTCGGCGAGACGCTTGAGGGCGTCGGTGCGGTCGAAGGTCCATTCCTGCGTGCCGGTGGTCTCGAGGACGTGCACCGCGACCAGCGAGCCCAGCTGCGCGGCCCGTTCGATGCTCAGACCCGAGCGGTGTCCGAGCAGGAAGCCGGCGCGGAAGGCGTCACCCACACCGGTGGGGTCGACCTTGGCGCGCTCGGGCACCACACCGACCTGCACCTGGTTGCCGTCGCGGTCGACGATCTTTGCGCCGTCGCCGCCGAGGGTGGTGATACGCATGCCGACCTTCGCCTGCACCTCGTCCTCGGTGAGACCGGTCTTCTGCAGCAGCAGTCCCCACTCGTACTCGTTGGTGAACAGGTACTCGGCACCGTCGATGAGCTGCTCGGCCTGCTGCCCGTCCAGGCGGGCGAGCTGCTGGGACGGGTCGGCGACGAACGGGACGCCGAGCCGGCGGCACTCCTCGGTGTGCCGGATCATCGCGTCGGGATCGTTGGCGCCGACGAGCACGAGGTCGACGCCGTGCTTGCTCACCACGTCGGCGATGGAGATCTCGCGGGCCTCGGACATCGCACCGGGATAGAACGAGGCGATCTGTGCCATGTCCAGGTCGGTGGTGCACACGAAGCGGGCGGTGTGGGCGGTCTGCGAGATCCGCACCGACGAGCAGTCGACCCCGTGGTCCTCGAGCCAGGTGCGGTACTCGGTGAAGTCGGCGCCGACGGCGCCGACGAGCACCGGCGTTCCGCCGAGCACACCCATCGCGAAGGCGATGTTGCCGCCCACTCCGCCGCGCCGGACGACGAGATCGTCGACGAGGAAGCTCAGCGAGATGTGCGCGAGCTGGTCGGCGAGCAGCTGCTCGGCGAACCGGCCGGGGAAGCGCATGAGGTGGTCGGTGGCGATGGAGCCGGTCACGGCGATGGTCACGTGGCTGAGCCTTTCCGCGGATGTCGATGGTGTGGCTGCTCACACGGAGAGCCGTAGCGGTCCCACGGTACTACCGCGGAAACGACGGAACCCCGGCGCCGTGAAGCGCCGGGGTTCCGAAGTGCGTCCTCAGCTCAGTTGAACGAGTCGCCGCAGGCGCACGACCCCGTGGCATTCGGGTTGTCGATGGTGAAGCCCTGCTTCTCGATGGTGTCGACGAAGTCGATCGACGCACCCTCGACGTACGGCGCGCTCATCCGGTCGACGGCGAGCGTCACACCGGCGAATTCCTTCGTGAGGTCTCCGTCCAGCGTGCGGTCGTCGAAGAACAGCTGGTACCGCAGACCGGCACAGCCTCCGGGCTGCACGGCGATACGCAGTGCGAGGTCGTCGCGGCCCTCCTGATCGAGCAGTGCCTTCGCCTTCGCAGCGGCGGCCTCGGTCAGGATGACGCCGTGAGTATCGGTCTCTTGCTGCACAGTCATGGGCGCTCCCTGTCGTTCGTGTCGAAACCCGATGGTTCAACGGTACCGCGCCGGAATCTATTCCTCGTGGACGAGTCGGGCCGAGCGTGGTATGGCATATGGAATTTCCCGCTTCTCTCCACTATCCCATAGCCTGGTGGTGTGAAGTTGCTACGCCGCGGTGGTTCCGACGACTCCGCCGATCACCAGGTTCCTGCGACCGAGGACTCCCCGGCCGCGACTCCCGACGATTCCGCGTCCGCGAAGGCGACGACCGGTAAGGGGCGTCCGACGCCGAAACGGCGCGACGCCGAGAACCGTCGCCGCGGTCCCGTCGCCCCCGCTCCCCTGACTGCGAAGGAAGCACGCGAGCGTCGTAAGGCCGCGCGCAAGTCGCAGAGCAAGGAGGAGCGCAAGGCGGCCGCCGCGCAGCGTCGCGCCGACGCGTCCGAGCGTCGCAACCGGATGCTCGCAGGCGAGGAGAAGTACCTTCTCCCCCGCGACCGCGGCCCGGTGCGCGCCTACGTGCGCGACATCGTCGACAGCCGGCGCAATCTCGTCGGCCTGTTCATGCCGCTCGCGCTCGTGCTCATCATGTCGATGTTCCTCGGGCCGGTGGTACAGCAGTACGTCACGCTCGCGATGTTCGTGATGATGTTCCTGATGATCATCGAGGGCATCTACCTCGGGCGCATGGTCAACAGGAAGGTGCGCGAGCGCTTCCCGGATTCGACGGACGGTGGCTTCGGCCTCGGCTGGTACGCCTTCGTGCGCGCCTCCCAGATCAAGAAGCTGCGTGCACCGCTCCCCCGGGTCGGCCCGGGCGACGCCGTCTGACCGTCCGGCGACCCTCAGTTGTGAGGCGCCCCGCACACCACCGGCGGTAGCTGCCGGATCTCGGCCGCGGCCTGCATGTCCTGCGACATGCGGTGCCGCGGCCGAGTCGTCTGTGCGGGGCGTTCCCAGTGGAGCCGCCAGGGTGCGCGCCGGACCCAGGCCGGCGCGGGAGCGGTCCGTCGGCGGAGCACCTCGAGACCGATGATCAGGGTGGACAGGACCACGACGGTGACGGTGAGTTCGATCATGTCTCGATCCTCCGACCGAACCCGATCGCCGAAAAGTGGCAGTGATGACGCATAACGTCGAATTTCTGCCAGACCGGGCGGTTGATAGCGTTCTCGCGTGAAGATCCGTCCGAGAGGTGACCTGTGACCAGCGGTTCCGATTCCCCCGCCGACGTCGAGTTCCCGCGCGTCGACCTACCCGACCTCGAAGCACGCGTCGCCGCCGAGGAACGCCAGCGAGATCTGACGAAACCCGCCGGCTCACTCGGACGGCTCGAGGAACTCGGGTGCTGGGTCGCCGCCTGCCAGGGCGAGGTCCCGCCCCATCCCTTCCGCCGACCGCGGGTCGTGGTCTTCGCAGGTGACCACGGCGTCGCACGCAACGGGGTCTCGGCCTATCCGCCGGAGGTCACCGCGCAGATGGTCGCGAACCTGTCCGCAGGGGGCGCCGCCGTGAACGTGCTCGCCGCCGCCGCAGGCGCAGGAGTGCGGGTCGTCGACATGGCAGTCGAGAGCGACACCTCCCCCGAGGTGTCCGAGTTCAAGATCCGTCGCTCGAGCGGCAGCATCGACCGCGAGGACGCACTGACACACGACGAGACGGTCCGCGCGATCGAGGCCGGCCGTGCGCTCGCCGACCGCGAGGTCGACGAAGGTGCCGATCTGCTCGTCGCGGGCGATATGGGAATCGGGAACACCACTCCTGCAACCGTTCTCATCGCCACCCTTACCGCCACCGAACCCGTGGCCGCGGTCGGCCGCGGCACCGGCGTCGACGACGCGGGGTGGATGCGCAAGGTCACCGCGATCCGCGACGCCATGTGGCGGGCGCGGCCCCACGTACGCAATCCCGTCGCCCTGCTGCGCACCGCCGGTGGCGCGGACTTCGCCGCGATGGCGGGATTCCTCGCGCAGGCCGCGGTCCGCCGGACGCCGGTGATCCTCGACGGAGTCGTCGTCACCGCCGCCGCGATGGTCGCCGAGGAACTCGCACCCGGCGCGGCACGCTGGTGGGTGTCCGGTCACCGGTCGGCCGAACCCGCCCACGCCATCGCGCTGCGTCATCTCCGACTCGAACCGATCGTCGACCTCGGTATGCGCCTCGGCGAAGGATCGGGAGCCGTGACGACGCTGCCGGTACTGCAGGGTGCGGTCGCGATCCTCGCGCAGATGGCCACCTTCTCCGAGGCGGGCGTGAGCACCCGCGAGGAGAGCGCTCCGGCGACCGCGGACTGATGATCCGCGCCTGGATCGGCGGGGTCGCGCTGGCCCTGTCGTGGTTGACGGTCCTGCCCGCGCGAGGCCCGTCGGAGATCGACCGGACGGTCGCCGGACGTGCGATCTCCGCGGCGCCGATCGCCGGTGCCGTACTCGCCGCCGCGACCACGGCTGTCTGCCTGGTCGGTTCCGCCGTCGGGACGCCACCACTGGTGACGGGCCTGGTGTGTGTCGGGGTGTTGGCGGTCGGCACCCGGGGAATGCACGTCGACGGGCTGAGCGACACCGCCGACGGTCTCGGTTGCTACGGCCCGCCCGAGCGGGCGCGCGAGGTGATGCACAGCGGCGGCGCGGGTCCCTTCGGTGTCGCGGCGCTCGTCGTCGTCCTCGGTCTGCAGGCCGCCTCGTTCGGCGCGCTCGCCGACACCGACGCGTGGTGGGCGGTCGCGTTCGCAGTCTTCTCGGGACGTGTGGCCGTGGTCCTCGCGTGCCGGCGCGGTGTCCCGGCCGCGCCCGGCAGCGGCTTCGGCTCGCTCGTGGCAGGCACACAGGGCGTCGTGCCGATCGCGGTGTGGACGGTGGCCGCGGTGGCACTGTCGCTCGTGTGCCTGCCCGGTCCGCTCTGGGCGGGACCGCTCGTCGTCACGGTGGTACTGGTCGTCGCGGTGCTCTTCGCCCGGCACTGCGTCGCGCGCTTCGGCGGCATGAACGGCGACGTGCTCGGCGCAGTCACCGAGGGCACGGCCGCCGCCGTCGCGGTGGCAGCGTCGGGGCTCCTCTAGATCGCACTGCGTCCGGAAACGACGAAGGGGTGCTGCCGGAATCGGCAGCACCCCTTCGTCGTCGTTCGTGGCTACGTCACTTGCGCAGCGTCGTCATCCACCCGTGGGTGTCGGCGAAGGTACCGCGCTGGATGCCGGTCAGGGTGTCGCGCAGGGCCATCGTGATGGGGCCGGGCTCGCCGTCGGCGATGGTGAACTCGCCGTCCTTGTCCTTGACGCTGCCGACCGGCGTGATGACCGCGGCGGTACCGCACGCGAACACCTCGGTGATCTCACCGCTGCCGGCCTTCTCACGCCACTCGTCGGTGCTGATGCGCCGCTCCTCGACCGAGAGACCGGAGTCCTTGGCGAGGGTGAGCAGCGAGTCGCGGGTGATGCCGGGCAGCAGCGAGCCGGACAGCTCCGGGGTGACCAGACGCGCGTCGGCACCCGACCCGTACACGAAGTACAGGTTCATGCCGCCCATCTCCTCGACGTACTTGCGCTCGATGGCGTCGAGCCAGACCACCTGGTCGCAGCCTTGCTCGGCGGCATGCGCCTGCGCGACGAGCGAAGCCGCGTAGTTGCCGGCGAACTTCGCGGCGCCCGTGCCACCCGGGGAGGCGCGCACGTACTCGCGGGAGAGCCACACGTTGACGGGCTTCACGCCGCGCGGGAAGTAGGCACCCGCCGGGGACGCGATGACGAGGAACTTGTACTCCTTCGCGGGCCGCACGCCGAGAGCCGGCTCGGTCGCGAACGCGAAGGGACGCAGGTAGAGCGAATCCTCGCCGCCGGCGGCGGGAACCCACTCGTTGTCGACCTCGACCAGCTCGGTGATCGCCTTCACGAACAGCTCCGGCGGCAGGTACGGCATCGCGAGCCGCTCCGCGGACCGGTTCATGCGCGCGGCATTGGCGGTCACGCGGAACGACGCGATGCTGCCGTCGGCCTGACGGTAGGCCTTGAGGCCCTCGAAGATCGCCTGCCCGTAGTGCAGGACCATCGCGGCCGGGTCGAGCGGGATCGGCGCGTACGGCTCGACTTTCGCGTCGTGCCAGCCGATTCCGTCGGTGTAGGTGATCGACACCATGTGATCGGTGAAGTGCTGCCCGAATCCGGGATTCGACAGAACCTCCTGTCGCCGCTCCGCAGAGCTCGGTGAAGGATGCTGGACGCGGGCGAATTCGAGGACACCTGTCATGGGGGACAATGGTACAACCGCCCGCAGAACCGTTATCTGGTGTGGTCCTCGACGAACGGCGGAGCCACCACTTCGGCACGCAGCGATCGTCCGCGCACGTCCACGGCCACTTCGTCGCCCGGCTCGAGTCCGGCGGAGGTGTCGAGGAGCGCGAGGGCGATGCCGATCTTGAGGGTCGGAGAGAAGGTGCCCGAGGTGGTCCGCCCGACCTCGTCGCCGTCGCGTCGCACGGTCAGATCCTGACGCAGGACGCCGCGGTCGAGTGCCCGCAGGCCCCACAGTTTCCGCGCCGGGCCCGCCTCCTTCTCGCGGAGCAAGGCGTCGCGCCCCCAGAACTGCGGCTTCTTCCAGCCCACGGCCCAGCCGACCCGCGCCTCGAGCGGGGAGATGTCGACGGAGAGCTCGTGCCCGTGCAGCGCGTAGCCCATCTCGGTGCGCAGGGTGTCGCGGGCGCCGAGACCGGCGGCCTGGCCGCCCTGCGCACGGACGGCGTCGAGCAGGGCGCGGAAGACGCGTTCGGCGTCGTCCCAGCGCGGCAGCACCTCGTAGCCGCGTTCACCGGTGTAGCCGCTGCGGCACACGCGCACCGGAGCACCCTCGTACTCGGCGTCGGCGAAGCCCATGTAGGCGATGTCGGTGGGCAGGCCGAGCGCCTCGAGGACCTCGCCGGACTTCGGTCCCTGGACGGCGAACACCGCGTGATCGCGATGCTGGTTCGTCACTGTGACGCCGGCCGGCGCCGCGGCGGCCAGTGCTTCGACGACCGCCGCGGTGTTGGCCGCATTCGGAACGAGGAAGAGCTCGTCGTCGGAGACGTGGTAGACGATCAGGTCGTCGACGACACCGCCGTTCTCGGTGCAGCACAGCGTGTACTGCGCCTTGCCGGGACCGATCCGGGTGAGGTCGTTGCTGAGCGTGGTGTTGAGGAACTCGGCGGCACCCGGTCCGGCGACGAGCGCCTTTCCCAGGTGGCTGACGTCGAACAGTCCCACGTTCTCGCGCACGGCCGTGTGCTCGGCGACCGTCCCGGCGTAGGAGACCGGCATCTCCCAGCCACCGAACGGAGCGAAGGTCGCACCGAGTTCGACGTGCACGGTGTGGATGGGGCCCTGCTTCAGTTCCTCGTCGCTCATGGCGTACGACGCTATCCCACCGCCATGGTGTCCGACAGCGACGCCGGGCGTCGTTGTCATTAGGGTCGATGGCATCGAGGCGATTCCCCTCGCACCGAACGACGCCGCAAGAGAACGACTCGCTCGTTCCCGACCCAGCTCCAAGGAGATGCCCTGTGAGTGCACCCACTCCCGATCTTCCCGAACTCGTTCTCGCCGGTTCGGTTTCCACACGAGCCGATGTCCTGGTGATCGGCGTGACCTCTTCCGACGGCACCCCCGAGATCCTCGCGGGCGACGCCCCGATCGACGAGGCGGTCCTCGGCGAACTGCTCGACGCCCTGGTCGCCGTGGGCGCGAAGGGCCGCGGCGAGGAGCTCACCCGCGTGCCGGCACCCGCCTCCCTGCCCGTGGCGAGCGTGCTCGCCGTCGGTCTCGGCGACGCCGACAAGATCGACGCCGAGCAGGTCCGCCGCTCCGCCGGTACCGCGGCACGCGCACTGACGGGTGTGGAGACGGTCGCGACCACACTGTCCGCCGTCGACCTCGGTGCCGCGGCGGAAGGCTTCGCGCTCGGCGCCTACACCTACACCGAGTTCCGGTCGGAGAAGTCCGCACCCAAGGAGGACGCGCAGCCGGTCGCGCGGGTGGAGCTGCTCGTGCCCTCGACCCGCGACCGCGCGGCCAAGGCGGCGCTCACCCGCTCCGTCGCGATCGCCGAGGCCGTCGCGACGGCCCGGAACTTCGTGAACACCCCGCCGAGCCACCTGTTCCCGGCCGAGTTCGCCGAGCGCGCGAAGGCACTCGGCGAGGCCGCCGGTCTGAAGGTCGAGATCCTCGACGAGAAGGCGCTCGAGAAGAAGGGCTTCGGCGGCATCGTCGGCGTCGGCAAGGGCTCGTCGCGTCCCCCGCGTCTCGTGCGCCTGTCCTACTCGTCGAAGAAGCGCAAGGCCCCGAAGGTCGCGCTCGTGGGCAAGGGCATCACTTTCGACACCGGCGGCATCTCCATCAAGCCCGCCGCCGGTATGGAGGCGATGACCTCCGACATGGCCGGCGCCGCCGCGGTCGTCGCGACCGTCGTGCTCGCCGCGAAACTCGGTGTCGCTGCCGACGTCACCGCGACCGTGCCGATGGCCGAGAACATGCCGTCGTCGACCGCGCAGCGTCCGGGTGACGTGCTGACCCAGTACGGCGGAACCACCGTCGAGGTCATCAACACCGACGCCGAGGGTCGCCTGATCCTCGCCGACGCCATCGTGCGCGCATGCGAGGACGATCCCGACTACCTCATCGACACCGCGACCCTCACCGGCGCGCAGATGGTCGCCCTCGGCACCCGGACGCCGGGCGTCATGGGTCACGACGAGTTCCGCGACCGCGTGGCCGCGCTGTCCCAGGAGGTCGGTGAGAACGGCTGGGCGATGCCCTTCCCGAAGGAACTGCGCGGCGATCTCGAGTCCCGCGTGGCCGACCTCGCGAACGTCTCCCCCCACCGGTGGGGCGGCATGCTCACGGCCGGCATCTTCCTGAAGGAGTTCGTCGCAGAGGGCGTGCAGTGGGCGCACATCGACGTCGCCGGCCCGGCCTTCAACACCGGCGGACCGTTCGGTTACGTCGGCAAGGGCGGCACCGGCGTGCCCGTGCGCACGATGCTCGCCGTGATCGAGGACGTCGCCGCCAACGGATGATCTCCCGCACCGGTCCTCTCCCGACGGGCCCCGCCCGGGACGAGGGAGAGGACCGGTGTGATCGGCAACAGCGGAACCCCCGGTGTGAGGTGATCCGCCCCTCCCCGAACATCACCGAAAGATAGGTGCAAGGATGGGAGGGGCCATGCCCCGCCGGTATCGGCCCGACCGAACACGTGAACCAGCAGGCACGGGGTTCCTGCCCCGCGCACAATGGTCAACGACCACACAATGGTCGGCGACCACGAGTCGGTACAACTCAACACACACGAACACAACCGTCGAGGAGTCAACAGACATGGCCTTCTCCGTCCAGATGCCAGCGCTTGGTGAGAGCGTCACCGAGGGAACTGTCACGCGATGGCTCAAGCAGGAAGGAGACACGGTCGAAGTCGACGAGCCCCTGCTCGAAGTCTCCACGGACAAGGTCGACACCGAGATCCCGTCGCCTGCAGCCGGCGTGCTGGTCAAGATCGTCGCCCAGGAGGACGACACGGTCGAGATCGGTGGCGAACTGGCCGTGATCGGTGACGCCGGTGAGGAAGCCGGCGGAGATTCCGCACCCGCTGCCGAAGAGGCACCGGCCGAAGAGGCTCCCGCCGAAGAGCCCGCCGCGGAGTCCGCCCCCGCGCAGCCCGCATCCTCGGGTGGCAGCGGCGAGGGCACCCCGGTCACCATGCCCGCACTGGGCGAGTCGGTCACCGAAGGCACCGTCACCCGCTGGCTCAAGGCCGTCGGCGACGAGGTCGCCGTGGACGAACCGCTCCTCGAGGTCTCCACCGACAAGGTCGACACCGAGATCCCCTCCCCGGTCGCCGGCATCCTCACCGAGATCACCGCGCAGGAGGACGAGACCGTCGAGGTCGGCGGACAGCTCGCCGTCATCGGCAGCGAGGCTCCCGCCCAGCAGTCCGCCCCGGCCCAGCAGTCCGCCCCGGCCGAGGAGTCGGCTCCGGCCGCCGAGCCCACCACCGAGCCGTCCGAGGAGGCCGCTCCGGCTCCGTCCGAGCCCGCGCAGCCCGCATCGTCGGGTGGCAGCGGCGAGGGCACCCCGGTCACCATGCCCGCACTGGGCGAGTCGGTCACCGAAGGCACCGTCACCCGCTGGCTCAAGGCCGTCGGCGACGAGGTCGCCGTGGACGAGCCGCTCCTCGAGGTCTCCACCGACAAGGTCGACACCGAGATCCCCTCCCCGGTCGCCGGCATCCTCACCGAGATCACCGCGCAGGAGGACGAGACCGTCGAGGTCGGCGGACAGCTCGCCGTCATCGGCAGCGAGGCTCCCGCCCAGCAGTCCGCCCCGGCCCAGCAGTCCGCCCCGGCCGAGGAGAAGCCCGCGCCGAAGCAGGAGGCTCCGAAGCAGGAGACTCCGAAGCCCGCCGAGCAGAAGCCCGCCGCACAGCAGCAGGCCCCGAAGGTCGAGCAGGCCACCCCGGCTCCCGCACCGAAGCCGGTCGGAACCGCGGCGACGACCCCGAAGCCCGCACCTCAGGAGGAGTCCACCCCGAGCGGTGCGACCCCGTACGTCACCCCGCTCGTGCGCAAGCTCGCCTCGCAGCACGGCGTCGACCTGTCGACGGTCAAGGGCACCGGTGTCGGTGGCCGCATCCGCAAGCAGGACGTCCTCGCCGCCGCCGAGGGCGGCAAGGCCGCCGGTGGCGAGCAGCAGAAGCCTGCCGCTCCGGCCGGTCCGGCTCCGGGTGTCCGTCCCGAGCTCGCCAAGCTGCGCGGAACGACCCAGAAGGTCAACCGCATCCGCCAGATCACGGCGAAGAAGACCCTCGAGTCGCTGCAGACCACCGCGCAGCTCACCCAGACCTTCGAGGTCGACGTCACCAAGATCGCCCAGTTGCGGGCCCAGGCGAAGAAGACGTTCTCCGAGCGCGAGGGCGTCAACCTCACCTTCCTGCCGTTCTTCGCCAAGGCCGTCGTCGAGGCGCTGCGCGCGCACCCGAACGTCAACGCCTCCTTCGACGACGGCAAGAAGGAGATCACCTACCACGCGGCCGAGCACCTCGGCATCGCGGTGGACACCGAGCAGGGTCTGCTCTCCCCGGTGATCCACAACGCCGGCGACCTGTCGCTGGCCGAGCTCGCCCGCGCGATCGCCGACATCGCCGAGCGTGCCCGCAAGGGTGGTCTCAAGCCCGACGAGCTGGCCGGTGGCACCTTCACCATCACCAACATCGGTAGCCAGGGCGCATTGTTCGACACCCCGATCCTCGTGCCGCCGCAGGCCGCGATGCTCGGAACCGGCGCGATCGTCAAGCGTCCGGTCGTGGTGATCGACGAGACCGGCAACGAGTCCATCGGCGTCCGCTCGATGTGCTACCTGCCGCTGACCTACGATCACCGCCTGATCGACGGTGCCGACGCGGGCCGCTTCCTCAAGACGATCAAGCATCGTCTCGAGGAGGGCGCGTTCGAGGCCGATCTGGGACTGTAGGTTCCCGGGATCCGGACTACCCGTCCGGACGACCTCCGACGGGGGCATCACCGCTGCGGTGATGCCCCCGTCGGCGTCCGCGCCACAGCGGGTGCCCTCCCCCTGCGGTGCGGCGTAGAGTTCAGGAACATGAGTGATCCCTCGTCTTCCGCCCGTTCCGATTCGGCTCCCGTCGCCGTCGTACGGCTGGGAACCCTCGGTTATCTCGAGGCCTGGGAGAGGCAGCGCGAACTCGCGAACGAGCGCGCCGACGGCATCGGCGCCGACACCCTGCTGCTGCTCGAACACCCGCCCGTCTATACGGCCGGGCGCCGCACCGAGGACGGCGATCGCCCCACCGACGGCACGCCCGTCATCGACGTCGACCGCGGCGGCAAGATCACCTGGCACGGCCCCGGACAGCTCGTGGGTTACCCCATCGTCAAGCTCGCCGAGCCGATCGACGTGGTCGGCTACGTGCGTCGCATCGAGCAGGGTCTGATCCGCGTCTGCACCGATATGGGCCTGACCTGCGGCCGTGTGGAGGGACGTTCCGGCGTCTGGCTCCCCGCCGAGCTGCGCGACGGGCACTGGCTCCCCGAACGCAAGATCGCCGCGATCGGTATCCGGGTGCAGCGTGGGGTCGCCATGCACGGCTTCGCTCTCAACTGCAATTCGGCTCTCGACGCGTTCGACTCGATCGTCCCGTGCGGCATCCGCGACGCCGGAGTCGCGTCGCTCACCGGCGAACTCGGCCGGGAGGTCACCGTCGACGACGTGATCCCGGCCGTCACCGAGGCCGTCATCGCTGCTCTCGACGGTCGAATCCCCGTGACCGAGTGCGACATCGAGCGGGTCACCTTCGAGCAGGCGGTCGGGACGTCCGGAATTCCCACCACCACCCCGGAATTCACGACGCACCGGTTCTGAGGGGCGGTCGCACCCGCCGGGTCCGGGCGGGACCGGCGGCGTACGATCGAGGGCGTGACTGTGGCCCCAGAAGGACGCAAGCTGCTGCGGATCGAGACCCGAAACGCGCAGACGCCGATCGAACGCAAACCCAACTGGATCAAGACCCGGGCGAAGATGGGCCCGGAGTACACCGACCTCAAGGGCCTGGTGCGACGCGAAGGTCTGCACACGGTCTGTGAGGAAGCCGGTTGTCCCAACATCTACGAGTGCTGGGAAGACCGCGAGGCGACATTCCTCATCGGTGGCGAGCAGTGCACCCGTCGCTGTGACTTCTGCCAGATCGACACCGGTAAGCCCGCCGCGCTCGACCGCGACGAGCCGCGCCGTGTCGCCGAGTCGGTCCGCTCGATGGGTCTGCGCTACTCCACGATCACCGGCGTCGCCCGCGACGATCTGCCCGACGGCGGTGCATGGCTGTACGCCGAGACGGTGAAGCAGATCCACGCGCTCAATCCGGGCACCGGCGTCGAGAACCTCATCCCCGACTTCAACGGCAAGCCCGACCTGCTGCAGGAAGTCTTCGAGTCGCGTCCCGAGGTGCTCGCGCACAACGTCGAGACCGTGCCGCGGATCTTCAAGCGCATCCGTCCGGCCTTCCGCTACGAGCGGTCGCTCGATGTGATCCGGCAGGCCCGCGATTTCGGACTGGTCACCAAGTCCAACCTCATCCTCGGCATGGGCGAGACCCCCGAGGAGGTCACCGAAGCGCTGCACGACCTGCACGACGCCGGCTGCGACATCATCACGATCACCCAGTACCTGCGGCCCTCCCCGCTGCACCATCCGGTCGAGCGCTGGGTCAAGCCGCAGGAGTTCGTCGATCACTCCGAGACGGCCCGCGAGATCGGGTTCGCCGGTGTGATGGCCGGGCCGCTGGTGCGTTCGTCGTACCGCGCCGGTCGCCTGTACGCGCAGGCGATGGCTCACCACGGACGCGAACTTCCCGCCGACCAGGCGCATCTCGCCGAGGAGGGCACGGCGTCCCAGGAAGCCGGCGCCGTTCTCGCGCGCTTCGGCAACTGACCTCGCGCCGCTCGTCGCGGCAGGTCCTCAGGCGGCCCCGGTGGTGGTAAACGTGCCACCACCGGGGCCGTATCCTTGAGTACATGGCGAAGGGCAGCAAGACCGACAAGGAAGCGAAGGCTGCGGCGAAGGCCGCGCGCAAGCAGGCGTCGAAGGAGCGTCGAACCCAGCTGTGGCAGGCGTTCCAGATCCAGCGCAAGGAGGACAAGGCACTCCTGCCGTGGATGATCGGTGCCCTCGTCGGTTCGATCGTGGTGTTCTTCGTCGTCGGCCTGATCTTCGGCATCCAGTGGTTCCTGCTGCCGGTCGGTATCCTCGTCGGCGTCCTGTTGGCCTTCATCATCTTCGGGCGCCGCGTGCAGAAGAGCGTGTACGCGAAGGCCGACGGCCAGGCCGGTGCGGCCGCGTGGGCGCTCGACAACCTGCAGGGCGCGTGGCGCGTGAGTCAGGCGGTCGCGGGCACTACCCAGCTCGACGCCGTGCACCGCGTCATCGGACGTCCCGGCATCATCCTCGTCGGTGAGGGCAACCCCGGTCGCGTGAAGGGCCTGATGGCCCAGGAGAAGAAGCGGGTCGCGCGTCTCGTCGGCGACACCCCTATCTACGAGTTCGTCGTCGGCAACGAGGAGGGCCAGATTCCGCTCTCCCAGTTGCAGAAGCGTCTGAACAAGCTGCCTCGCAACATCGACACCAAGCGGATGGACACCATCGAGGGTCGCCTGTCCGCGCTGAGCACGAAGAAGTCCGGGCCGGCCATGCCCAAGGGTCCGCTTCCCGCCGGTGCGAAGATGCGCAGCGTGCAGCGCACCATGCGCCGCCGCTGATCTTCCGAAGTACGCCGGAGGCCGCCTCTCGTCCCGGGGACGAAGGCGGCCTTCGGTGTATGCGGAGCAGTTTTCGGGTGATCGGCTCGAACGGACGCGTGCGCGGTCAGCGCGAACGGACGACCGCGGTGCCCGTGGCGCGATCCTGCAGGCCGCGACCGTCGATGTCGGTGACGAGCGCCGGGGCGATGAACACCAGCAGCACCTGACGTGCGAGCGCGCGCACGATGCCGACCCGCACGGGGGCGTCCACTCGCACGACCTGCAGTCCGGCGACGAACTGGCCGGGGGTGAACGAGAACAGGCTCACGCATCCCACGCCCACCACGAACCAGATGATGAGGGTGTACGACGACAGCAGCGGGCTCTCGAGCGGGTTGCCACCGACGAGGCCGGCGGCGATCGCCATGGACATGAACCAGTCGACCGCGAGGGCGAGGACCCGGCGGACGGTGGGCACCATGGAGCCGGGGCCGTGTTCGGGGAGGCCGAGCAGTTGCCCGGGATAGTCCTGCTCCTGCTGGAGACCTTTGGGAAGCGCCGCAGCAGGCCCGGAAAGCCAACTGCCCGTCATGCGTGCCATGGCACCAGGATAAGCTCTCATGGGCGGACCAGCGTCGACCCGTGTTGGCCGCGGTGACTTATACCACCTTTTCGACCTCACAGCAGGACGAAAGCATGTGTAACACCCGCGAAACATAGGCTTGATGGACGGGCAACACCAGATCCATAACGTCTGATCCGACGCAGGCGCCCAGCACCCATGGCGCGCACCGACTGAAGGAGCACAAGCGTGGCGTTCACCACGGCCGAAGAGGTCATCAAGTACATCGCGGAAGAGAACGTCGAGTACGTCGATATCCGCTTCACGGACCTGCCCGGCATCGAACAGCACTTCTCGATCCCGGCGAAGGCGTTCAACGAGGACGTCTTCGAGGACGGCCTGGCATTCGACGGATCCTCCGTGCGGGGTTTCCAGTCCATCCACGAGTCGGACATGCTCCTGCTCCCCGATGTGACGACCGCCCGCATCGATCCCTTCCGTGCCGCCAAGACCCTGAACGTCAGCTTCTTCGTCCACGATCCGTTCACCCGTGAGTCCTACAGCCGCGACCCCCGCAACGTCGCGCGTAAGGCCGAGGAATACCTGATCAGCACCGGCATCGCCGACACCGCCTTCTTCGGTGCCGAGGCCGAGTTCTACATCTTCGACTCCGTCTCCTACGACTCGAAGATGAACGGCGCGTTCTACGAGCTCGATTCGATCTCCGGCTCGTGGAACACCGGCGCCGAGTACAACGCCGACGGCACCCCGAACCGCGGCTACAAGGTCCGCCCGAAGGGTGGCTACTTCCCCGTCGCTCCGTACGACCACTACGTCGACCTGCGCGATGAGATCTCCACCAACCTGCAGCTCGCCGGCTTCGAGCTCGAGCGCGGCCACCACGAGGTGGGCACCGGCGGCCAGGCCGAGATCAACTACAAGTTCAACACGCTGCTCTCCGCAGCCGACGACCTGCAGCTGTTCAAGTACATCGTCAAGAACACGGCGTGGAAGAACGGCAAGACCGCCACCTTCATGCCGAAGCCGCTCTTCGGCGACAACGGCTCGGGCATGCACGTGCACCAGTCGCTGTGGAAGGACGGCAAGCCGCTGTTCCACGACGAGTCCGGCTACGCGGGTCTGTCCGACCTCGCCCGCTGGTACATCGGCGGCATCCTGCACCACGCGCCGTCGCTGCTCGCCTTCACGAACCCGACGATCAACTCGTACCACCGTCTGGTGCCGGGCTACGAGGCTCCGATCAACCTCGTGTACAGCCAGCGCAACCGTTCGGCCGCCGTGCGTATCCCGATCACGGGCAACAACCCGAAGGCCAAGCGTCTCGAGTTCCGCGCTCCCGACTCCTCGGGTAACCCCTACCTGAACTTCGCGGCGCAGATGATGGCCGGCCTCGACGGCATCAAGAACAAGATCGAGCCGCTCGCTCCGGTCGACAAGGACCTCTACGAGCTCCCGCCGGAGGAGGCCAAGAACATCCCGCAGGCCCCCACCAGCCTGTCGGCCGTGATCGACAACCTCGAGCGCGACCACGAGTACCTCACCGAGGGCGGCGTCTTCACCACCGACCTCATCGAGACCTGGATCTCGCTCAAGCGCGAGCAGGAGATCGCTCCGGTCAACCTGCGTCCGCACCCCTACGAGTTCCAGCTGTACTTCGACTGCTGAGTCGAGTCCGGTAAGCACTCTTCGAGAGGCCGTTCGTCCCTTCCGGGACGGGCGGCCTCTCGCCTTGTCTGCGCCCCTTCCGCTCCGGGATCCTCGCGCGCCGAACCGGGGTTCGCCCCTGCTGCAGCAGTAGCAAGCCCCGGTTCGGCGCGCGAGATGCGTTCGTTCGTCATCGAATCCGGCGAAATCGCGACCGATTCCAGAAAAGTGGTCCATAGTGGGCACGTGCCCTCGACGCGGGATTTCTCCGAGCGGTTACGCGCAGCCGGTCTTCGCGTGACCCGACAGCGTCTGGCGGTGCTCGATGCGGCGCACGAGCACCCGCACGCCGATGCCGATCGCATCTTCGACGCGGTCGGCGACGTCGTTCCCGGCATCGGCCGGCACACCGTGTACGACATCCTTCACGCGCTCTCGGCACACGGCCTGCTCCGGCGAATCCAGCCCGCAGGTTTCCACGCGCGGTACGAGGTGCGTGTCGGCGACAGTCATCACCACCTCGTCTGCCGGTCCTGTGCCGCGATCTCGGATGTCGACCACACCATCGGCGACTCGCGTTGCCTGTCACCGGTGGACGACGCAGGTTTCGACGTCGACGAGGCGGATGTCGTCTTCTGGGGCCTGTGCCGCGACTGTTCGAGCGACGATCCACGACAACAGCCCTGAATCGGTCCGATCGACCCTGATCCGGAAGGAAACCGCAGTGTCCGAAAGCGAAAACCCGGCAGTCCCCTCCCCCGAGCCGTCACCGCACCGGCCGAGGACCAATCAGGACTGGTGGCCGGACCAGCTGGATCTCACGGTGCTGCACCAGCATTCACCGCTGTCCAATCCGTTGGAACCCGACTTCGACTACTCGAAGGAAGTCGAATCCCTCGACGTCGAGGCGCTCCGTCAGGATCTGATCGACCTGATGACGGATTCCCAGGATTGGTGGCCGGCCGACTTCGGTCACTACGGGGGTCTGTTCATCCGCATGAGCTGGCACTCGGCCGGCACCTACCGCATCGCCGACGGTCGCGGTGGCGGCGGCAAGGGTGCGCAGCGGTTCGCGCCGCTCAACAGCTGGCCCGACAACGTCAGCCTCGACAAGGCGCGTCGCCTCCTGTGGCCGATCAAGCAGAAGTACGGCCGCAAGCTCTCCTGGGCCGACCTGCTGGTCTTCGCCGGCAACTGCGCCTACGAGTCGATGGGGTTCAAGACGTTCGGCTTCGCGTTCGGCCGCGAGGACATCTGGGAGCCCGACGAGGTCTTCTGGGGCCCGGAGGACACCTGGCTCGGCGACGAGCGCTACGCCGGTGAGCGCGAACTCCAGGGCCCGCTGGGCGCCGTGCAGATGGGTTTGATCTACGTCAATCCCGAAGGACCCAACGGCAACCCGGAGATCCTCGCGTCCGGACGCGACATCCGCGAGACGTTCGCCCGGATGGCGATGAACGACGTCGAGACGGCTGCGCTCATCGTCGGTGGTCATACCGTCGGCAAGACGCACGGTGCCGCTCCCGCCGACAATCTCGGTCCCGAACCCGAGGGTGCCCCGCTCGAACAGCAGGGTCTCGGCTGGAAGAACTCGCACGGCACCGGCGCCGGTGGCGACACGATCACCAGCGGCCTCGAGGTCACCTGGACGCCCACTCCGACGAAGTGGGACAACACCTTCCTCGAGACGCTGTACGCCTACGAGTGGGAGAAGACCAAGAGCCCCGCCGGGGCGTGGCAGTGGACGCCGAAGGGCGGTGCCGGCGCGGACACCGTGCCCGACGCCCACGACCCGGCGAAGAAGCACGCGCCGGGCATGCTCACCAGCGACCTCGCGCTGCGCTACGACCCGATCTACGGCGAGATCACCCGGCGCTGGCTCGACCATCCGGAGGAACTCGAGCAGGAGTTCGCCAAGGCGTGGTTCAAGCTGCTGCATCGCGACATGGGTCCGATCTCGCGGTACCGCGGACCGTGGATCCCGGAGCCGCAGATCTGGCAGGACCCGGTGCCGGACGTCGACCACGAGCTGATCGACGAGAGCGACATCGCCTCACTCAAGGCGAAGGTCCTCGACTCGGGAGCGACGATCCCGCAGCTCGTCGCCACCGCGTGGGCGTCGGCGGCGAGCTTCCGCGGCACCGACAAGCGCGGCGGTGCGAACGGTGCACGCGTGCGGCTCGAGCCGCAGAAGGACTGGGAGGCCAACGAACCCGAGCAGCTCGCACAGGTGCTGCAGATCCTCGAGGGTATCCAGCAGGACTTCAACGGCTCGGGCGGCAACAAGAAGGTCTCCCTGGCGGATCTGATCGTGCTCGCCGGTAACGCCGCGGTGGAGAAGGCCGCCGAGGATGCGGGACACGACATCACGGTTCCGTTCTTCCCCGGCCGCACCGATGCGAGCCAGGAGTGGACCGACGTCGAGTCGTTCGAGGTGCTCGAGCCGAAGCACGACGGTTTCCGCAACTACCTGCGCGGTGGCGAGAAGCTTCCGCCCGAGAAGCTGTTCCTCGAGCGCGCCAATCTGCTGACGCTGACCGCGCCCGAGACGACGGTGCTCGTCGGCGGTCTGCGTGCGCTCGGCGCGAATCACGGCGGCAGCAAGCACGGGGTCTTCACCGACCGCCCGCAGACCCTGACGAACGATTTCTTCGTCAATCTGCTCGACATGGGGACCGAGTGGAAGGTCTCGCAGAACAGCGAGGGCGTCTACGAAGGACGCGCTCGGGGATCGGATCAGGTCAAGTACACCGCGACCGCCGTTGACCTGGTCTTCGGGCACAACTCGCAGCTGCGGGCGCTCGCCGAGGTCTACGCGACCGACGATGCCGGCCCGAAGTTCGTCCGCGATTTCGTCGCGGCCTGGACGAAGGTGATGAACCTGGATCGTTTCGATCTGAAGAAGTGACCGCGCCGGCGGTCCACGACCGCGCCTGACGCACCGTCCCGGAGCCACCCGTCGTGTTCGGCGGGTGGCTCCGTCGTGTGCAGGGGGTCGTGCGCAGGTCCGCCGAGCCGAAACCGACTGGACAGCCGTACTGCACACGGGTGTACCGTGAGGACACAGCTTTGGTGATGTTCGTCACACCCGCTCGCGGGGGAGTGGATGCGACGTGGTCCGTATCCGAACGACACGTCTCCTCGGGAGGCCACCATGCGTAGATCCCTCGTTTCGGCAGCATGCGCCGCTGTCATGCTGTCCCCCGTCCCTCTGTCCGTCGCATTCGCAGGCACCGCAGCGGCCCAGACCGACATCTCCGTCGTCGGCATGTCGCAGGAGCAGGCACAGCAGGTGCTCTCCGACGCGGGAGTCCCCTACATCATCCTCAACCGGTCCGGCAGCACCATGCAGAACTGCAGGGTGACCGAGCAACGCGACCGTGGCTACGACGTCGAGGTCGAGTACGACTGGGACCACGAGAACAAGGAGTGGGACAAGACCGAGGTCGAGGTCTGGCGAGGACTCGCACTCGTCGTCTTCTGCGACTGACGGTCCGTCAGTCCCAGAACACCCGCTCGACGACCGCCCGCGCCCGACGCGTGACGCGTAGGTAGTGGTCGAGGAACTCCGACGCGTCCTCACCACGCCACCCCGTCACGCGGGCAACGGCTTCGAGCAGCCGTCCCGGCCCCGGGAGCTGGTCGGTCGGTTTGCCGCGGACGAGCACGAGACAGTTCCGCGCATCCGTCGCGGTGATCCATGCCGTGCGCAGGAGTTCGACGTCGGTCGCGCTGAGCAGCTCGGCGGCGCCGATGCCGTCGAGGGCCTCGAGCGTCGAGGTCGTGCGGAGCGCCGGGAGCCGGTAGGCGTGCTGGAGTTGCAGCAGCTGCACGGTCCATTCGATGTCGGCGAGGCCGCCCCGTCCGAGTTTGGTGTGGGTGGCCGGGTCGGCCCCGCGCGGCAGCCGCTCGGAGTCCACACGTGCCTTGATGCGCCGGATCTCGCGGACGGCCTCCTGCGAGACCCCGCCCTCCGGATAGCGCACCTCGTCGATCATGTGCAGGAAGCGGGTGCCGAGTTCGCGGTCGCCCGCGACGGCGTGTGCACGCAGCAGCGCCTGCACCTCCCACACCTCGGCCCACTGCGTGTAGTACGCCCGGTAGGACGCGAACGTCCGGACGATCGGCCCGCTGCGACCTTCCGGACGCAGATCCAGATCGACCTCGAGCGGTGGGTCGGTGCTCGGCGCGCCGAGGAGTCGCCGCACCTGCTCGGCGATGCTCGTGGCCCACTTGACCGCATCGGTCTCGTCGGCGTCCGGCAGCGGGTCGCACACGAACAGCACGTCCGCGTCGGATCCGTAGCCGAGTTCGCCGCCTCCCAGCCGGCCCATCCCGATCACTGCGATACGCGCCGGCGCCGGTCCGCGGGACTGTTCCGAGCCCCGGATCACCGCGTCGAGCGCGGCTTCGAGGACACCCGCCCATACCGTGGACAACGCCCGGCACACTTGCGGCACGTCGAGCATGCCGAGGATGTCGGCACTCGCGACGCGCGCGAGTTCGGCGCGGCGCAGCGAACGCGCGGCGGCGATGGCGCGAGCGGGGTCGGAGTAGCGCGAGGACGATGCGACGAGGGCGCGCGCAACCTCGGGCGGGTTCGCCTCGAGCAGCCGCGGCCCGGTCGACGCGTCGGCATACAGGCGGATGACCTCGGGAGACTTCACCAGCAGATCGGCGACGTAGGCCGACGAGCCGAGCACCGTCATGAGACGTTCGGCGACGGCCGGCTCGTCGCGCAGCACCCGCAGGAACCAGACCGTGTCGTAGAGCGCATCGGACAGCCGCCGGTAGGCGAGCAGACCGGCGTCGGGATCGGTTGTCTCGCCGAGATATTCGAGCAACTGAGGGAGCAGCAGTGCCTGGATGCGCGCCTTGCGGGAGGCTCCCCCGGACAACGCCGCCAGATGTTCCATCGCGTGCTGCGGGCCGTTGTACCCCAGCGCGGCGAGCTGGCGGACGGCCGCGTCGGGCGACAACCGCAGCGCTTCCTTGTCGAGCTTGCTCACCGAGTCCAGCAGCGGCCGGTAGAACAGGCGCGCGTGCAGTTTCCGGATCCGCGACGAGTTGCGCTTGATCTCCGATTCGAGCACGCCGAGGGCGTCCTTGCGCCCGTCCGGCCGCATGTGCGCGGCGCGCGCGAGCCACCGCAGGGCCTCGCGGTCCTCGGGCGGTGGCAGGGTGTGGGTCCGCTTGAGCCGCTGGAGCTGGAGCCGGTGTTCGAGCAGGCGGAGGAACTCGTAGGACGCCCGCATGTTCGCGGCGTCGTCGCGCCCGACATAACCGCCGTCGGCGAGCGCGCACAGCGCTTCGACGGTGTTGGGCACGCGCAGCGATTCGTCGACGCGACCGTGCACGAGTTGGAGCAACTGCACGGCGAACTCGACGTCGCGGAGGCTGCCGCGTCCGAGCTTGAGTTCGCGTTCGCGTAATTCCGGGGGCACCATCTCCTCGACCCGGCGGCGCATCGCCTGCACGTCGGGCACGAAGTCCTCGCGTTCGGAGGCGGTCCACACCATCGGGCTCAGGGCGTCGATGTACCGGCGGCCGAGGTCGAGGTTCCCGGTCATCGGCCGTGCCTTGAGCAGTGCCTGGAACTCCCAGGTCTTGGCCCACCGGTTGTAGTAGGCGACGTGGGATTCGAGGGTGCGGACGAGCTCGCCGCGTTTGCCCTCCGGTCGCAGCGCGGCGTCGACCTCGAAGAAGGCCGACGTGCCGATGCGCATCATCTCGCCGGCGATCCGGCTCGCGCGGGCGTCGGCGGGTTCGGCGACGAAGACGACGTCGACGTCGCTGACGTAGTTCAGCTCGCGCGCACCGCACTTGCCCATCGCGATGACGGCGAGGTCGATCGGGCACGGGCCCTCCGGGATCACCGTGGACACGGCCACCGCAAGGGCCGCGGTCAGCGCCGCGTCGGCGAGGTCGGCGAGCAGCGCCCCGACCTCGAGATAGGGCAGCACCGGTTCGTTCTCGACGACCGCCGCGAGATCGGCGGCGGCGATCAGCATCAGTTGGTCGCGGTAGGTGGTGCGCAGCGCCGCGACCGCGTGCGGGCCGATGAGCCCGGCCCGGTGGATCAGCCGGCCGGGACGTCCGTCGGGCTCGGGTTCGGCGTCGACGCTGTCGAGCATCCGCGCCGTGAAGGTGTGCTTGTCGGGCAGCGCCGCGCTGCCCGCGAGCATCTTCCAGCGATCCGGGTTGGCGACGATGTGGTCGCCGAGCGCCGACGACGCCCCGAACAGACCGAACAACCGGCCGCGCAGGCGCGTGTCGGAGCGCAGCGCCGAGTCGAGTTCGGCCCAGTCGTCACCGAGCGCGTCTGCCAGGCGCGCGAGGGTGCGCAGGGCCAGGTCGGCGTTGGGGGCACGGGACAGCGCCCACAGCAGTTCGACGCTGTCGGCGTCGTTCCATCCGAGTCGAGCGAGCTCGGCGGGGGCGGTCGGCTCGACGAGGCCGAGCCGACCGGGGCCGGGAACTACCGAACGCGCGCTGGGCGGTCTCACCACGCTTCCATCGTCGCTTACAACCCCAGGTACTGCTCGAGTTCGAAGGGGGTGACCTGGCTGCGGTAGTTCTCCCACTCCCGCCACTTGTTGCGCAGGAAGTAGTCGAAGACGTGCTCACCGAGGGTTTCGGCGACGAGTTCGGACTTCTCCATCTCGCGCAGCGCGATGTCGAGATCGGTAGGCAGTTCGCGGTAGCCCATGGCGCGACGCTCGGCGGAGGTCAGCGACCACACGTCGTCCTCTGCTTCGGGGGCGAGCTCGTAGCCCTTCTCGATGCCGCGCAGACCGGCCGCGAGCAGCACTGCGAAGGTCAGGTAGGGGTTGCACGCCGAGTCGGGGGTGCGGATCTCCACGCGACGCGACGATGCCTTGTTCGGCGTGTACATCGGGACGCGCACGAGCGCGGACCGGTTCGACGGGCCCCAGCACGCGGCCGTGGGTGCCTCTCCCCCGTGCACGAGACGCTTGTAGGAGTTGACCCACTGGTTGGTGACGGCGCTGATCTCGTTGGAGTGCTCGAGGACACCGGCGATGAACGCCTTGCCGGTCGCCGAGAGCTGCAGCGGGTCGTCGGGGTCGTGGAAGGCGTTGGTCTCGCCCTCGAACAGCGACATGTGGGTGTGCATCGCGGAGCCGGCGTGGTCGCGGAAGGGCTTGGGCATGAAGGTGGCCCGCACGCCCTCCTGCATCGCGATCTCCTTGACCACGTAGCGGAAGGTCATGACGTTGTCGGCCATGGACAGCGCGTCGGCGTAGCGCAGGTCGATCTCCTGCTGGCCGGGCGCGGTCTCGTGGTGGCTGAACTCCACCGAGATGCCCATGGACTCGAGAGCGTCGATGGCGTGACGCCGGAAGTGCGGGGCCGAGCGGTGCACGGACTGGTCGAAGTAGCCGCCGATGTCGGCCGGGACCGGGGCGCTCCCCTCGGGGCCGTCCTCGACGAGGAAGAACTCGATCTCGGGGTGCACGTAGCAGCTGAAGCCGAGATCGGAGGCCTTGTTGAGCTGGCGGCGCAGCACGTGGCGGGGGTCGGCCCAGCTGGGGGTGCCGCCGGGCATGGTGATGTCGCAGAACATCCGGGCCGAGTACTGGTGACCCCGATCGTCGACCCAGGGCAGCACCTGGAAAGTGGTGGCGTCGGGACGCGCGACCATGTCGGCTTCGGAGATCCGGGAGAAGCCTTCGATGGCCGAGCCGTCGAAACCGATGCCCTCCTCGAAGGCTCCTTCGAGTTCGGCCGGCGCGATCGCCACCGACTTGAGGGTGCCGACGACGTCGGTGAACCACAGGCGCACGAACCGAATGTCGCGCTCTTCGAGGGTGCGGAGCACGAACTCCTTCTGGCGATCCATACTCGCGAGACTAGGCACAATCCGTTAATTCCGTGTTACATCAGGTGCCACTTGCGGATGGCGTGTCGCTCACGTTCGTCGACGGTCAGCAGTGAGGATCGTTTTCCGGCACCGTCGAATCCACAAGATAGCTGGTCACAGCGGTGTCGACGCATGCGTTGCCGTCCAGGACGACGGTGTGCTGCGTGCCCTCGAAGCTCACCAGGACACCACCGAGCCGGGCTGCCAGTTCGACTCCCGCATCGTAGGGCGTCGCCGGATCACCGGTCGTCGAGACCACGAGCACGGGCGGCAGATCGCGGACATCGGGGGTGTGCGGCTCCCCCGTGGCCGGAACGGGCCAGAAGGCGCACACGTCCAGGGCCGCCGATCCGGTGCCGCGGCCGTCGTCGAGGAAGGGCGCCGCCGTGCGGAACCGCATGTCGAGTTCGCCCGCGAGGGCGCGGTCGGTCACCGGCGGGTCGTCGACGCACCGGACGGCGTTGAACGCGTCGGTGATGTTGCTGTAGGTGCCGTCCTCACCGCGACCCTCGTAGAGGTCGGCGAGTCGCAGCAGGGTGTCGCCCGTGCCGGTCGTCGCGAGCGACTCCAGCCCGCCGCGCAGTGAACCCCACAGGGTCGGCGAGTACAGGCCCTGCTGCACACCGGTGATGGCGTCGCGGTGGCTCAACCCGCGCGGATCGGTGGTGGGTGCCGGAGCGTCGAGCAGAGGGTCGACGAGCGTACGGAACCGCTCCGCTGCCCGAGCCGGATCGCTGCCGAGCGGGCACCCGGCGTACTGCGCGCAGTACACCGCGAACTCGTCGAACGCCTTCTGGAAACCCTCGGCCTGCAGCACGATCTCCTCGACCGGGTCCTGCTCCGGATCGATCGCGCCGTCGAGCACCATCGCCCGCACCCGGCCAGGGAAGGCCTCGGCGTAGAGGGTGCCGAGCCGGGTTCCGTAGGAATAGCCGAGATAGGTCAATGCGTCGTCCCCGAGGACCCCGCGGAGGACGTCCATGTCCTGCACGACCTCTCGGGTGCCGAGGTGCGCGAGCAGATCCGTGCCGTTGCGTTCGGCGCACAACTCCGCGTACTCACGATTGCGTTTCTCCGTCGCGGCGATGCCCTCGGGGCTCGTGTCCCCGTCGTCCACAGCGCGGTCGGCGTCGAACTCGGCATCGGTGAGGCAGCGGACCGCCGGTTCGGACGATCCGATACCGCGGGGGTCGAAGCCGACCACGTCGAAGCGGTCGGCGAGGACGGTGCCGTCGGCCGCGAGCGCGGTGGACAGTCCCGAGGCGCCCGGGCCACCGGGGTTGACCAGCAGGGAACCGATCCGGTCGCCACCGGCGGGCAGTCGCGACACCGCGAGGGTGATCACCTCACCGTTCGGGTCCTCGTAGTCGAGGGGAACCTCGATGCGTGCGCACTCGACACCCTGCCGCACCATCATCGGCCCGTCGGCGCCGTACGGCCCGCACGACTCCCAGTCGACGTCCTGCTCGTAGAACCGCTCGAGTCCCGGAACCACTCCGACCGCCGACGGCTGTCGTTGTTCCTGCACCGTGTCACCGCACGCGGTCGCCGCGGCAGCGGCCACGAGCGCCAGGACGGACAGACGACGGATGCGCGCGCGAGCAGGGTGGGGCACGATCCGATCGTGCCACGCTTCGGCCGGCCTGCAGCGACACGACCTGCACTCCCCTCCGAGCGGTCGTGCGGTGTGACGAATCGCACCGCTGCGCGGCCTTCGCGCTCTCCGGGCGGAGTGGCAGACTGAGACAGTCATCACCCGACCCGGGGACCCCGAGGGCCTCGAGGAAGAAAGGGACAGTGATGTCCGACAACGTGACGTCCGTATACGGCGGCGCGGCCTCCGCTGCAGCCCCTGCCGACACCCCCAAGCGCAAGACACGAGTCCATCACCTGCAGGCGATGAAGGCCGAAGGCCGCCGCTGGGCAGAGTTGACGGCCTACGACTACTCCTCCGCCCGCATCTTCGAGGAGGCCGGTATCCCCGTCCTGCTCGTGGGCGATTCCGCAGCCAACGTCGTCTACGGCTACGACACCACGGTGCCCGTGACCGTCGACGAACTCCTCCCCCTCGTCCGCGGCGTCGTGCGCGGTGCTCCGCACGCGCTCGTCGTCGCCGACCTGCCGTTCGGCTCGTACGAGGCCTCGCCCGATCAGGCCCTCGCCACGGCCGTACGGTTCATGAAGGAGGGCGGCGCCCACGCGGTGAAGCTCGAGGGCGGCGAGCGGATGGCTCCGCAGATCGCCGCGATCACCGCCGCCGGCATCCCCGTGCAGGCCCACATCGGCTTCACCCCGCAGTCGGTGAACACGCTCGGCGGGTTCCGTGTGCAGGGCCGCGGCGACGGCGCCGAGCAGCTCGTCGCCGACGCGATCGCCGTCCAGGAGGCAGGTGCCTTCTCCGTCGTGATGGAGATGGTGCCGGCCGACCTGGCCGGGCAGGTCACCCGCAAGCTGAGCATCCCGACCGTCGGCATCGGTGCCGGCAACGAGTGCGACGCGCAGGTGCTCGTCTGGCAGGACATGGCCGGCTACACCAGCGGCAGGACCGCGAAGTTCGTCAAGAAGTTCGGGCAGGTCGGCGACGAACTGCGCCGCGCCGCCACACAGTACGCAGCAGAGGTTGCGCAGGGCACCTTCCCGGGGCCCGAGCACTCCTTCTGACGATCGCTCGTTTGCCGAGGGGCACCACCGACCGCGGTGGTGCCCCTCGTGCGTCCGGGATAACCGCCGTCCCGGGGTGCCCGCGGAAGCAACACTGAGTAAAGTATCGGTAATGAGCCACCCCTGGCACGCACTCGATTCCGGTGACACGCTCGCCCGGCTCGAGACCACCGAAGCGGGACTGACCACGGCCGAGGCGACCCGCCGGCTGGAGGTGTACGGACCCAATGCGCTGCCCGCTCCCCGCTCGGATCGCTGGTGGTGGCGACTGCTGCGACAGTTCCACAACGTCCTGCTGTACGTGATGATGGCAGCCGCTGTCGTCACCGCATTCCTGGGCCACTGGATAGACACGGCAGTCCTGATGGGCGCCGTGATCGTGAACGCGCTCATCGGTTTCGTCCAGGAGGGTCGCGCCGCGTCCGCGCTCGACTCGATCCGTGCCATGCTCGCGCCCCGGACGCGGGTCCACCGCGACGGCCGGATCGTCGACATCCCCGCGGCAGATCTCGTGCCGGGCGACGTGGTGCGCCTCGCCTCCGGTGACCGCGTCCCCGCCGACCTGCGGATCCTGAGCTCACGTGAGCTGCGCATCGACGAGGCCGCCCTGACCGGTGAATCCGTGCCCGTCGCCAAGACACCGGACCCGGTCGACGCCGACACCGAACTCGGCGACCGCAGATCGACGTGCTTCACCGGCACCGTCGCGGTTTTCGGCCAGGGTGACGGCGTGGTGATCGCGACCGGCTCCGACACCGAACTCGGCCGCATCAACACTCTGCTGTCGGGCGTCGACCGCGCGGCCACACCGTTGCTCGAGCAGATCGGCCGCTTCGGCCGGTGGCTGGCCGCGGTCATCCTCCTGGCGTCCGCCGTGACCTTCGTGCTCGGTGTCGTGTGGCGCGGCGAGAGCCCGGCGGAGATGTTCACACTCGTCGTCGCGTTGGCCGCCTCCGCGATCCCCGAGGGACTCCCGGCCGTGATGACCGTGGCCCTGTCCCTCGGCGTGCAACGCATGGCCCGGCGCAACGCCGTCATCCGGCGCCTTCCTGCCGTCGAGACCCTCGGCTCGGTGACGGTGATCTGCTCCGACAAGACGGGCACGTTGACCCGCAACGAGATGACCGTGCAGAAGGTCGTGTGTGCGCACCGCACCGTCGAGGTGGGCGGTGTCGGTTACGCGCCGATCGGTTCGATCATCGCCGCCGCGAGCGGCGATCCGGTCGATCCGCATACCGACCCGGCACTCGACCTGGCCGTCCGCGCCGGTGTCCTGTGCAACGACACCGAGGTGGTCGAGGAGGACGGCGTGTGGGAGGTGCACGGGAACCCCACCGAGGCAGCGCTCGTCGTCCTCGGCCGCAAGGCCGGCCTGCCCACCGCGGCGGCCCACGAGCGGTGGCCGCGCCTCGATGTCGTCCCGTTCGAATCCGAACACAAGTTCATGGCGACCCTGCACCCGCACGACGACGGTCGCCGCGAACGCATCCTGCTCAAGGGCGCCCCGGAGCGGGTCCTCGTCGCCTGCACCGGCCAGCTCGGCGCCGACGGCGTGGTACGCCCCGTCGACGAGGCCTACTGGACCCGCCGCGCCGACGAGATCGCGGCCCAGGGCCTGCGCGTGCTGGCCCTCGCGTTCCGCGACCGCGAACCGGAGGACGGCGTGCTCGCCTTCGAAGACGCCCGGCACGACTTCACGATGCTCGCTCTGGTCGGCATCATCGACCCGCCGCGCGAGGAGGCGATCACGGCAGTGCGCGAATGCCACCGCGCCGGGATCACGGTGAAGATGATCACCGGTGACCACGCCGCCACCGCCGCCGAGATCGGGGCGCAGATGGGTCTCGGCACGGGTTCGCGGGCGATGACCGGCGCCGAGATCGAGACCCTCGACGATGCGGAACTGCGCCGGGTCGTCGCGGAGACGGACATCTTCGCGCGCACCAGTCCCGAGCACAAACTCCGTCTGGTGCGTGCCCTGCAGGCCGGCGGTCACGTCGTGGCGATGACCGGGGACGGTGTGAACGACGCGCCGGCGCTCGCGCGGGCCGACGTCGGGGTCGCGATGGGCATGACCGGAACCGAGGCCGCCAAGGAAGCGGCCGACGTCGTTCTCGCCGACGACAACTTCGCGAGCATCGCCGCCGCAGTCCGCGAGGGCCGCGGCGTCTACGACAACCTGAAGAAGTTCGTCCTCTTCATGCTGCCCACCAACGGCGGTGAGGCGCTGGTGGTCATCGCCGCCATCCTCTTCCAGCTCACCCTGCCGCTCACACCCGCGCAGGTGCTGTGGATCAACCTCGCCACCGTCAGCACCCTCGGTCTGGCGCTCGCGTTCGAACCGACGGAGAAGTCGGTCATGCTCCGCAGGCCGCGACCGCCCGGGGAATCACTGCTGTCCCGCTTCTTCGTCTGGCGCGTGGTGATGGTGTCGGTGCTGATGATGGTCGGCTCGCTCGGCCTGTTCCTGTGGGAACTCGACCGCGGTGCACCGGTGGAGGTCGCGCGCACGCTCGCGGTGGACGCGATCGTCGTGGCCGAGATGTTCTACCTGCTCAACAGCCGCCGCATCCGCGACACGGTCCTCACCCGCGACGGGCTGTTCGGGAACCGGTACGTGCTTGCTGCGATCGCGGCGTGCGCCGCGTTGCAACTGTTGTTCACCTACGCCCCGTTCATGCAGGCGATCTTCGGGTCCGCCGCGATCTCGTGGGCGGACTGGGGCAAGGTGCTCGCGGCGGGCCTGCTGGTGTTCGTCGTCGCCGAGTTCGAGAAGTGGGTGGTCCGGCGCCTGCGACCGGCACCCGTGTCCTGACCGCCGACGGCCCCGTCCCCGGCCGGTGGCAGACTCGACGACGATCCGACCGTACGACCCGTGAGGTGTCCATGCAGATCCGCTCCAGTCTCGTTCCCGCCGTCGCCGTCGCGCTGGCAGGTGTTCTCGCGGCGTGCGCGCCGGCCCAGGACCCGGCACCGACCGGCACGTCCACCGAGTCCCCGGTGACGACGGAGACGACATCGGCTGCGGGGTCGAGCCCCGCGGAGGCCGGAGCGGGTGGCTTCACCGAGGCGCAGGCCGCAGATCTGTGTGCACGCCTCGAGGGCCAGCTGTCGAACTGGCGCACCTACACCCCCTCGGTGGGGCGCGGTGGCCTCAACATCCTCGTCGGCGAATGGGGTGCGGCGAACGGTGTCGACCTCGTCGCGCTCGCGGGCGACCGGGGCCGCATCGACGCGGCGACCTCCGCGCAGTGCCCGGAGGTGCGCGAGGAGGCCGTGCAGGCACTCGAGATCCCCAATCTCGCGTCGGGCCTCGTCGGGTTCTGATCCGTGGAGCGACGCGAACTGTATCCGCCGATCGAGCCGCACGAGACGGGCATGCTCGACGTCGGTGACGGCCAGCAGCTGTACTGGGAGGTCAGCGGTAACCCGCAGGGCAAGCCCGTGGTCTTCCTCCACGGTGGTCCGGGCGGGGGCACCGCGCCGCAGCACCGGCGCTTCTTCGATCCGGACGCCTACCGGATCGTGTTGTTCGACCAGCGCGGCTGCGGCCGGTCGCAACCCCACGTGGCCGACGGCGCCGACCTGTCGGTCAACACCACCGACCATCTGGTCGCCGACATCGAGCGGTTGCGCACCTTCCTCGGTGTGGACCGGTGGATGGTCTTCGGCGGGTCCTGGGGCTCGACGCTCGCCCTCGCCTACGCCCAGCGGCACCCGGAGCGCGTCACCGAACTCGTCCTGCGCGGGATCTTCCTGCTGCGCCGCAGCGAGATCGACTGGTACTACAACGGTGGCGCCGGGCAGCTGTTCCCCGAGGCGTGGGAGGGATTCTGCGCTCCGCTTGCGGCCGCCGGGCGGGGCGAGCATCCCGTGGACGTCTACCACCGTCTGCTGCACTCGACCGATCCGGACGTCGCTCTGGACGCGGCGATCGCGTGGTCCACCTGGGAGGGCGCCACGAGCTCACTGCTGCCGAACCCGGATCGCGTCGCGGAGACGGCCGAACCCCGTTTCGCGCTGGCCTTCGCGCGCATCGAGAACCACTACTTCCACCACCGCGGCTTCTTCGACGAGGGCGCACTCCTGCGCGACGCGCATCTGCTGCGCAACATCCCCGGGGTGATCGTGCAGGGCCGCTACGACGTGGTGTGCCCGGCGCGCAGCGCGCACGACCTGCACGAGGCGTGGCCGTCCTCCCGCCTGCACATCGTCGACGATGCGGGACACGCGGCGACCGAACCGGGGATCGTGCACCGGCTCGTCGAGGCCACCGACAGCTTCCGCTGACCCGGATCGGTCGGGCAGCCGCCGGCGCAGATAAGGCGGGCATCCGCCGGCGCGGATCAGGCGGGCAGCCGCCGGCGCGGATCAGGCGGGCAGCCGCCCGAAACCCACCACGGCGTCGTCCCCGGTCACGTCGAGTTCGTGGACGCGGATGCGGCCCATCTCGTTGCCGCCGACGGTGATCGCGGAATCACCGTCGACGGCGACGACGATGTTCGTGTGCTCGCGCTGACCGACGCCGATCCTGTTGTGGTACAGCACCACATCGCCGACCTCCGGCCGATAGCCCGTGCCCACCGGTTCGTAGCGGTCGGCCTGCTCGTAGAACTCACCGAGCGTGAACACGCCGGGGATCCGCCAGTGTCCCGAATGCGGATTGGACAGCGGCACACCGGCTTCCCGCATGATCCAGCTGACGAAGTCGGCGCACCACGGTTCGCGGACACCCTCCGAGTAGAACGTGCCGGGATTCTGCGCCTCGTGCTGTTCCTCGAGCAGTTCGACGATCCGCACCTGCGTCGGCGACAACGACGAGGTGTCGATCTCGGGGAATGCCGCACTGTCCCACGGGAACAGCCGGTTCGGCAGGATCCACCACACGAGCCCCGCGATCACCGCACACAGTGCGAGCACGACGGCGAGGACGGCAGCGACCGGCCGTCGCCGCCGCGTCGTCTCACCGGTCATGGTCGAAGCGGATCTTGCGTGCCTGCGGGTCGGCGAGCGTGAGCCGCACCCGCACCGTGCTGCCCTCCTCCGGCGCCCCGCCACACGGGCCGATGACGGTCTCGGAGGCGACGAACACCTCCGCGTCGCGCCGGTCGGTGGCCTCCTTCAGGACCGTCGCCTCGAAGGTCTCCCCCACCCGCGGCGCGAGGACGACGGCCTCGGTCAGGTCGACGCACGCTCGGTTCACCTTGCCGGCGAGCGAATCGGTCGACGACATGATCTTCGGCATCGCGGCCAGTGCTGCGCGGACCTCGTCCGGGACGTCCCGACCCGACGACACCGCGAGGCACACCTCGGTGGCGTAGCGGTCGGACAACCGGCGCAGCGGCGCGGTGACGTGCGCGTAGGGCGCACCGATCGCGCCGTGCAGGATCGTCTCGGGCAGGTCGCCGTCGAAGGCCGCGTAGGACGCGCCGCGCAGCAATGTCGGCGCTTCGCTCATCAGCACGAGTGTCTTCGGGTCGTTGGCGTCGAGCGAGGCGAGGAAGGCACCGACACCGAGCCCCGACGGCCACGGCACGTCGAGCGACCGCGCGGTGCGGCGCAGAGCATCGACCGCAGCAGGGTCGGCGGGCGGGAGCGTACGCAGCAGGCCGACCCGTGCGTCGATCATCATCTGCGCAGCGCACATCCCGGTGAGCAGCGAGATCTCGGAGTTCCACTCGTCGGCCTCGGTGCGCGGCTCGATCTGCAGCGTCCAGCCGTCGCCGTGCTTCACGACCTCCTGCGCGGGCAGGCGCAGTTCGATCGCCCCGCGGGCGAGCGCCGCGGCCGCTCGCAACCGCCCGAAGTCGGGCAACGCCTCGACGGACGGATGCAGCCGGCCCGCGTCGGCGTCGCGTTGCACTCCGGCGTAATCCATGCGTGCGACCGATCGGACGAGCACGCGTCGCACACTCACCGCGACGGGCTCGGCACGGTGGTCGGTCTCGATCCGCCACAGCGCCGCCGGGCGGACGGCGTCCGGCAGCAGGCTCGCGGTGCCCTCGGACAGCTCGCGCGGATGCAGCGGCACGGAGCCGTCGGGCAGGTAGAAGGTCTGCCCGCGGCGGTGCGTCTCGACGTCCAGCGCACCACCCGGTTCGACGAGTGCGTACACGTCGGCGATCGCGTAGTGCAGCACGAAGCCGTCGTCGGTGCGTTCGAGATGCAGGGCTTGGTCGAGGTCCATCGAGCCGGGTGGGTCGATGGTCACGAGAGGCAGATCGGTGCGGTCCTCACGGACGTCCGTGTAGCGGTCGGTCGCGTGTCGCGCATCGGCGAGGGCCTCCGGCGGGAACTCGCCGACGAGGTCGAATTCGGCGCGCACATCGGCGAAGTCGATCGCGGGCGCAACGACGATGGGAGTGGTCACCACGATGCTCGTGAACTCCTGGTGGTTCGGGTGCTCGTCGTCGAATTCAGCCGTTCTTCCAGTCGTCGTCGGCGGCGTCGGCCGCCTTGTTCCGTTCTGCCGCGATCTCCAGCGCCCGCTGAGCGGTCTCCTTGTCCGGGTAGGGACCCATGCGGTTGAGGGCGTGCGGATCCTTGCCCTGGGAGACCTTCCCGGTGCGCACGTCGTAGTACCAGCCGTCGTCGCTCATGGTCTCAGTGTGCCCGAATCGCGTCCGTCTGTACGGACAACCCGTCGGCAGGCGTGGCGCGGTACTGTCGGGCCGCACACCCGTGCTCGATGTCCGAACGAAGGAGCAAGCAATGTCCTACATCCTCTACGACGCGTTGCTGCCCTGGCTGGGTCCGGATGCGGCCTCGTACTGGGCGCACCTGCTGGTCATCGATCCGATCTGACCCGACCGGTAGCAACGCGGTGGGATCGGGAGACGCCGGGCGAACGAGCCGGCCTGTAAGCCGGATCCTGTCCCCCGCCGAAACGGGGTGGCGACCATCCATCTGGGCACACCGTCGCCGGGTACCTCGAGCGGTTCACCCGCAGGCTCGGGCGAGCAGCCCTCGAACACCTGCGCAGCCGCACCGCACGCGGTGCGACCTTCAACCTTGCTCCGGGCGGGGTTTACCTAGCCGCCCCGGTCACCCGGGGCGCTGGTGCGCTCTTACCGCACCCTTTCACCCTTACCTGCCGTACGGCAGGCGGTTTGCTTTCTGTGGCACTGTCCCGCGAGTCACCTCGGGTTGCCGTTAACAACCGCCCTGCTCTGTGGAGTCCGGACTTTCCTCGATTCAGGGCCTGGCACCGTGCGGTATCGGTTCCCTGCTCCGCGGCCGCCCGGCCGACTCGTTCGCTCGACCAGACTATCCCGCGGCGTATCGGCGCCGCCAACTACGGTGCACTCATGACGCGACTCGTGGCCCTGCTGCGCGGAATCAACGTCGGCGGCATCCGCATCCGAATGGCCGATCTGAAGGAGGTCTTCGGCGGCCTCGGATGCGAGAACGTCCGCACCGTCCTCGCATCCGGCAACGTGCTCTTCGACGCCGAGGACGACCCCGCCACCGCGAAAGCACGGATCGAGGCCGCACTCACCGAGCGGTTCGGTTACGAGGCCTACACCTTCGTCGTCGAGCAGTCGTATCTCGCACGGGTCGTCGAGGCGTATCCCTTCGACGACGCACGCACCGACCGGCATTCGTACGTCGTGTTCGTCTCCGATCCCGCAGTGCTCGAATCGCTGGTCGCCCTCGCGGACGATCTCGATCCGGACCTCGAATGCGTCGACGCGGGTGAAGGTGTCCTCTACTGGCAGGTCGTGAAGGGCTCGACCCTCGACAGTGCCGTGGGAAAGCAGTCGGGTTCGGCCCGGAACAAGGCGACGACGACCGTCCGGAACCTCAACACGCTGCGACGACTGGTGTGACGACCGTTGCATCTACCTACAGGCTGCAGGTAGCGTCCCTTCTCGACGTTCGTTCCGTTCGGAGGTCCAGGATGCGCAGACGCACCGGAGTATTCGCCTCGATCGCCGCGGCCGCACTCCTCGCGACCACACCGACGGTGGCGACCGCCGAGTCCGATACCGACTTCTACACGCCCCCTCCGGCCTTCGAGACGGCGCCGCTCGGCGACGTCCTGCGCACCGCACCGTCGGTCGCCGCCGTCGTCCCGAACACCCCGGCCGTCCTCGACGCGGCCGTCACCCGGGTGATGTACCGCAGCACGAACGCCACCGGAGGACCGGTCGCCACCGTCGGCACCGTGCTCGTCCCGTCGCAGCCGTGGACCGGTCCCGGACCCCGGCCCACCGTCGTGCTCGGTCCCGGCACGCAGGGCATGGGCGACCAGTGCGCACCGTCGAAGCTCATGACCTTCGGTCAGGAGTACGAGTACATCCACATCGGTCCGATGCTCGCGGCCGGTTACGCCGTCGCGGTCACCGACTACGAAGGACTCGGCACACCCGGCGTGCACCCCTATCTCAACCGCGAGTCGCAGGGACGCGCGATGCTCGACCTCGCACGCGCCACCCGGTCGCTCGGCGATCTCGGTCTCGACCCCGAGGGCCCGATCGCGTTCTGGGGATATTCGCAGGGCGGCATGGCGTCCGCCTCGGCCGCCGAACTCGCCGCGACGTACGCCCCCGAACTGTCGGTGGTCGGCGCCGTGGCCGGCTCACCACCCGCCGACCTGGGCGATCTCGCCGTGGCCGGCGACGGCTCCCTGCTCTCCGGCGGGGTCGGCTGGGTCGTCGACGGTTTCATCTCGGCCTATCCCGAGCACGCCCCGTCGCTACTGGCGGCGTTCGATCCTGCCGGACTCGACATCCTGCGTCGCGCCGAGACGGCCTGCGTCTTCGACGCGTTCACACTGAACCCGTTCGGGCAGACCTCGGCGTACACGGTCGACGGACGGCCCATCGCCGAGCACCTCGGCGACGAGCCGTGGGCGTCGCTGGTCGCCGAGCAGCAACTCGGCAACCGCACCCCGTCGATGCCGGTCTTCGTCGCGCAGAGCACCGGCGACGACTTCGTGCTCGTCCAGGGTGTCGACACGATGGTCGACAAGTGGTGCTCGGCCGGCGCCGACGTCACCTACCGCCGCTACGACGTCGGACCCGTCCTGACGAAGACCGGAACCGGCCACCTGATCGGCATGTTCCCGGCCGTCGTCGAAGGCCTCGACTGGCTCGCTCAGCGATTCTCCGGCCGGGAATCCCAGCCCGGCTGCACCGCCTGACATCCCGCCGGAAAAAATTTCCGGCAACCGTGTAACACCGTCGGTCGGCCGACAGATAAACCTGATGAGTGGCCGCGCAGGCAACCCCCCGACATGTCTGCGCGGCCACTTTTCGTTTGCGGCCGCTACCGGTTCACAGGTGCGAGGTGTCGTTGACGAGCCGCACCGACGACCCACCGTCCGCGTAGAACTCGGCGATGCTGAGCGACGCGAGATCCAGGTGCAGGCGGTACAGCAGCGATGGACCCGATTCGAGCGCCATCTGCAGGAACGTCTTGATGGGCGTGACGTGCGAGACGACCAGCACGGTCGTGCCGGCGTAGTCGGTCAGCAGGTCGTCGCGCACCGAGGCAATACGCTTGGCCACCTGGTCGAAGCTCTCGCCGTTCGGGGGCCGCACGGAGGTGTCGCCGAGCCAGCGCCGGTGCAGTTCGGGGTCGCGACGCGCGGCCTCGGCGAAGGTGAGACCCTCCCAGTCGCCGAAATCCGTCTCGATGAGCCCGTCGTGCACCGTGACCGGGAGATCGAGGGCGTCCGCCGCTGCGGCGGCCGTCTCCCGCGCGCGCCCCAGCGGTGACGACAGCACGGCGGTGATCCCACCGCGGGCACCGAGCCGCCGAGCCGCGGCGACCGCCTGCTCGCGACCGAGTTCGGTCAGTTCCGGGTTGCCCCGCCCCGAGTAGCGACGCTCGACCGACAGCGAGGTCTGCCCGTGACGCAGCAGCAGCAGACGGGTCGGTGTTCCGACCGCACCGGTCCAGCCGGGCGAGGCCGGAACAGCCGGGTCTGGCACCGGCACGACCGGCGGAGTGGTGACGTTCTCGGTCCGCGCGTTCACCTGGACCGGACGTGCCACGGTGTCGGATGCGACGTCCAGCAACGCTTCGGCGGCCGCGTCCATCGCGGCGTTGGCCAGCCGGTCGGCGTAGGCGTTCTCCGCACGCGGGATCCACGTGAAGTCGACGGTGCGGAACCGGCCGGCGAGCTCCCGCGCCTGCGCGGCCAGCGGGATCATGTCGGCATGCTTGACCTGCCACCGTCCGCTCATCTGTTCGACGACGAGCTTGGAATCCATGCGGACGTGCACCTCGTCGGCGCCGAGCTCGGCGGCGGCGGTGAGACCGGCGATCAGGCCCTTGTACTCGGCGACGTTGTTCGTCGCGCGCCCGATGCTCGCCTGGCGTTCGGCGAGGACGGTCCGATGGTCGACATCGAAGACCACGGCACCGTAACCGGCCGGTCCGGGATTCCCGCGGGAACCGCCGTCCGCTTCGACGACGACCGTCGTCACAGTCCGGATTCCTTGGTGCGGACCAGGATCGCGTCGCACTCCGGGCACCGGACGAGCAGATCGGCGGGTGCGGCCGCGATCCGGGCGATCTCACCGCGGTCGAGTTCGAGACGGCACGCGCCGCAGCGGCGGGCCTGCAACAATGCGGCGCCGATGCCGGACTTCTCGCGCTGCTTCTCGTACACCGTCACCAGTTCCGCGGGGAAGACGGCGAGCAATGCCTCGCGGTCGCTGCGGCACCGCTGCTCGGCCACCTCGATGTCGGCGAGCGCCTCGTCGCGGGCCCGGACGGCGTCGCCGAGCTGGTCGTCGACCTGCGAGACCTGCGCACCGGCATGGTCGTGGTCGGCCTTCGACGCCTCGCGACGCTCCATGACCTCGAGCAGGTCGTCCTCGAGTGCCGCCTGGCGACGCTCGAGGCTGGTGAGCTCGTGCTGCAGTTCGGTGAGCTGCTTCGATCCCACCGAGCCGCTCTGGAGCATCGACCGGTCGCGGTCGGCGCGCATGCGCACGGCCTCGATCTCGCCCTCGAGCTTCCGGATGTCCCGGTCGAGGTCGTCGAGGATGATCTCGACGGCCACCGCGGCGTCCTTGCGCGCGTTGCGCTCGGTCTGCAGGCGGTCCACCTCCTGCTGTTCGGGCAGTGTCCGACGGCGATGCGCGAGGCGGTTCAGCTCTGCGTCCACGGCGGCGAGGGACAGCAGCTTGGCCTGCACGGTGGGTTCGACGTTCACTCGGGTGGTTCCTGCTTTCGATGGTGTGTCGGTGGGCCGGGAGTCGGCGGCCACGCGGGACGTGTCGTAGCTGATTACCGTACCGCGCCCGCCGCGGTCGTCCAGGGATCGGTGCGCAACTCGCTGACCCGCGCCTGCCAGCCGTCCCGGTCGGCGAACGCCGCGTCGAGGACGTCGCGGGCCTGCGCGCACCACGGGTACTCGCTCGCCCAGTGCGCGACGTCCACCAGCGCGGGGCCTCCCGCGCGCAGATGTTCGTCGGCGGGATGGTGCCGCAGGTCGGCAGTGACGTAGACGTCGACACCGTGCGCGGTGGCGAGTCCGAGGAAGGAATCACCGGATCCGCCGCACACCGCCACGGTCCGCACCGGCCGGTCCGGATCGCCCGCGCCGCGCACGCCCCATTCGGTGGCCGGCAGAGCGGCGGCGACGTCGGCGGTGAACTCGCGCAGCGTGCGGGTCTGCGGCAGCTCCCCCACCCGGCCGAGCCCGCGATCGCTCGGCAGGTCGGCGAGCTCGATGATGTCGAAGGCCGGTTCCTCGTAGGGGTGCGCGTCGCGCAGGGAAGCGAGCACCGCCGCGCGCGACCGGCGCGGGGCGATGACCTCGATCCGGTCCTCGGGGACGCGCTCGAGGTCGCCGACCGAGCCGATGGCCGGGTCCGCGCCGTCGACCGGGCGGAACTGGCCGGTGCCCGTGGTCGACCAGCAGCATTCGCGGTAGTTGCCGAGGGCACCCGCGCCCGCCGCGAACAGTCCCGCGCGCACCGTGTCGGCGGCGTCGGACGGCACCATGACGACCCACTTGTCGGTCGCGGGTTCGGGCTTGGCCTCGAGCGGTCGCAGGCCGGTCAGGCCCAGCGCTCCGGCGAGGGCGTCCGAGACTCCGGGGTTCGCGCGGTCGGCGTTGGTGTGCGCGGTGAACAGGGCGCAACCGCCGCGGATGAGGCGGTGGATCAGCGCACCCTTGGGCGTGTGCGCGCCCACCGTGTCCACTCCGCGCAGCAACAGTGGGTGGTGCACGAGCAGCAGTTGCGCGCCCCACTCGAGCGCTTCGTCGACGACGGCCGCGGTCGCGTCGACGGCGAGCAGCACCTTGTGCACCGGCTCGTCGGGGTCGCCGACGACGAGTCCCACCGAGTCCCAGCTCTCCGCCAGCGACGGCGGGTAGGCCGTCTCCAGAACGTCGATCACCTCACGCAGCGTCGCCGCCGTCACGTCCACCTCCAGCTGATCCGCTCTCTCCTACGCGCACGACCCTACGCGGCGGAAGACCGGACGAACGGGGAGAATGGCCCGGTGACCGTTCTCGCTGCCACCCAGCCGCTCGTGCTCCCCGCTCCCGTCGTCCTGTTCGATCTGGACGGCACGCTCACCGATTCCGCGACCGGGGTGATCAACGGGTTCCTCCACGCCGCCGAGACGACCGGTTTCGAGGCGCCCGACGGCGACCTGCAGTGGCTGCTCGGACCGCCCATGCGCGACACCCTGCAGAATCTCGGGCTCGACGAGGAGCAGGTCGCTGCGGGACTCGCGGCCTACCGGGACTACTACTCCGCCACCGGCTGGGCGGAGAACGCGGTCTTCGACGGCATCGAAGCGGTGCTCGATGCCGTCCGGGAGGCAGGTAGTCGCCTGGCGGTCGCGACGTCGAAGTCCCAGACGTTCGCCGAGCGGATCCTCGACCACTTCGGTCTGACCGGATACTTCGAGTTCGTCGGTGGTGCGAGCGACGACGGCGCCCGGCGGCACAAGTGGGAGGTCGTCGCGCACAGCCTCACCGCTCTCGGGATCGATCCGCAGGATGCCGAAGCGGGCGGCACCACCGGTGTGGTGATGGTCGGCGACCGCGAGCACGACATCCACGGTGCAGGCCGGTTCGGCATCCCCACGGTCTTCGTCGAGTGGGGTTACGGGACCGAGACCGAGGGTCGTGCGGCGGCGCGGACGACCGCCTCGGTCGAGGAACTGCGCGAGGTACTCACGGGTGGACGCTGACGACCGCTTCCACGTGACCTTCGTGTGCACCGGCAACATCTGTCGGTCGCCGATGGCCGAGAAGATCTTCGCCGAGCACCTGCGGCGGGAGGGACTCGACGACCGGGTCCGGGTGAGCAGCGCCGGCACGCACGGCTGGCACGTCGGCTCCGAGGCGGATCCACGCACCGACGCGGTGCTGCAGCGGCACGGCTATCCCACCGGTCACCGCGCCGCCGAGCTCGGTGCCGAGCACCTGTCGGCCGACCTCGTCGTCGCCATGACCACCACCCACGAGCGGGCGCTGGCGCAGCTCGGTGTCCCGTCCGATCGCCGTGTGCTGCTGCGTTCGTTCGATCCCGACGCCGACGACGATTCCGTGCCCGATCCGTACTACGGCTCCCTCGACGAGTTCGAGCAGGTCCGCGAGCAGATCGAAGCCGCCGTTCCGGGCCTGCTCGAGCGGGTGCGGCAGCAGTGAGACGCACCTCACCGGCTACCGTGGATCTGTGCGCCGATTGACATTTCTCCTACGCCCCGGCTGGTTGGTCCTGGCACTGGTGGTCGTCGGCTTCGCCTACGCGTGCTTCACGGTCCTCGCGCCGTGGCAGCTCGGCAAGAACACGAACACCGAGGACCGCAACGGTCGCATCGCTGGGTCGATGGCACAGGATCCGGTTCCCGTCGGCGAACTGCTGGGCGGCGACGGTCCGACGATCGAGGACGAGTGGCGCCGTGTGCTCGCGCAGGGCTCCTATCTGCCCGAGTCGGATGTACTCGTGCGGTTGCGCAACGTCGAGTCGCGGCCGGCCTACGAGGTGCTGACCCCGTTCGTCCTCGATTCCGGCGGAACGATCCTGGTCAACCGCGGGTACGTGCGGCCCGTGCGCGGCACCGAGATCCCCGAGATTCCAGCCGCGCCGTCCGGCACCGTCACCCTCGACGCCCGCATCCGGATGTCCGAGGGAACGGTCGAGGACAAGGCCCCCTTCGTCGACGACGGCTACCAGCAGGTGTACTTCATCGACGCCCCGCAGGTCGCGTCCGTCACGGGTCTCGATCTCGAGGACGTCTACCTGCAGCTCGACGCCGACCAGCCCGGCGGTCTCGGCGTGATCCCGCTCCCCCAGCTCGATTCGGGCCCGTACCTGTCCTACGGCCTGCAGTGGCTGGCGTTCGGGATCATGGCCCCGCTGGGTCTGGGTTACTTCGTGTGGGCCGAGCTGCGGGAACGTAGGAAGTCCAAGGGTTCGCAAGACGGTGGTGACGCAGCCGAGGCCCCGGCGGAAGCGGCACCGCGCACCGCGAGCGAGAAGCTCGCCGATCGATACGGCCGGCCGCGGTGACCGAGCCGACCACCCTGCCCCGATTCGAGGAGCTCCCGATGTACGCGACCGTCGACGACTATCTGGCCGACAAGGATCCGGCCGCCGTCGATGTGTTCCGGCACGTGCGCGCGATGATCCTCGACCTCGGCGGCGACGTCACCGAGCACGTCCACGCGTCGGAGATCTCCTGGTCGCGGGGCCGTCCGTTCGCGGCGGCGTTCGTCTACGCCTCGCGTCTCGAGGTGGCCCTGGATCTGCCGCGGCGCATCCATCACGCGACGCTGCGTGAGGCGTTCCCGAAGAAGGGGACGGTGACGACGCACCGGCTGAGCGTCTCGTCGGTCGACGAACTCGACGACCACTTCGTGGAGTTGCTCGACGTGGCCTACCGCACCGCGGCGGAACCGCGCGACTGACGCCCCACGACTCCCTTCCGCACGAAGGAGACGAGATGGACGAGGTCAGCGGCGCGATCCGGTTCCTGTCGGCGTTCACGGCCATCGAGAACCACTTCAAGTGGCAGCTGCAGACGGACGAGGAGCACATGAGCTTCGTCCGGATGGCCAAGGAGTACGCCCGGCGCCACCGCACCCAGGTCGATCTGCCCGCCCTCCGGGCCTTCGCGGACCTGCGCAACGCGCTCGTGCACCAGGACTACTACGGGGGCAAGCCGGTCGCCGATCCGGTCCCGGAGGTCGTCGAGGCGATCGAGAGACTGCGCGACAGGATCATCGATCCGCCGAAGGTGCTGCAGGTCCTGCCGAGACGGGCACCCGCCGTGTTCGAGACGGGCACACCACTGAATCGGGTGCTCGACGAGATCCGGCGCCACGACTACTCGCAGTTCCCGATCTACGAGGACGACACCTATCTCGGGCTGCTGACGACGAACTGCATCGCCCGCTGGCTCGCGCATCGTCTCGCGACGGACGAGATCGTCGAGAGCGAGACCGTCGGAGCGGCCCTGGAGTTCGCCGAACCGCACGAGCGGGCCGCGCACCTGCCCCGAACCATCACGGTGCCGCAGGCGATCAAGAAGCTGTCCCCGCCCGCCGGCGGGCAACTGCCGCCGACGGCGTTGATCGTCACGCACAGTGGCAGCGCGAAGGAACGGCCGCTCATGATCGTCGTCGCCGACGACCTGCCGACGCTCGTCGCGGCGGTGAATGCGGGACATTAGATCCGTGCGGATCCGACCCCGCTGAGCGGGGCTCGATCCACTGGAATCGCACATGGGATTGTGGGCGCGGAGGGTTTCGAACCCCCGACCGCTGGTGTGTAAAACCAGAGCTCTACCACTGAGCTACACGCCCGAAAGACGGCGGCAGGTGCCGCCGACTTCGCATCAGGACTTTAGCGCGGCGAGCGCTCTGGCCCAAGCTCCCTGGTCACGGGCCTCTCCGGGCTGGTTCTCCTCCGCGAACTGCACGATGCCGTTCTTGTCGATGACGAACGTGCCGCGGTTGGCGAAACCGAACTTCTCGTTGAACACACCGTAGGCCTGCGCGACCTCGCCGTGCGGCCAGAAGTCGGACAGCAGCGGGAAGGTGTAGCCCTGCTCGGCCGCCCAGATCTTGTGGCTCGGCGACGGGCCGACCGACACCGCGAGGATGGCGGTGTCGTCGTTCTCGAAGGTGGGCAGGTCGTCGCGGACGGCGCACAGCTCGCCCTGGCAGACGCCGGTGAAGGCGAGCGGGTAGAAGACCAGGAGCACGTTCTTGCTGCCCCGGAAGCTCGACAGCGTCACTTCCTGGTTGTTCTGGTCCTTGAGGGTGAAATCGGGGGCTTCGGTGCCCACGGCGATCGGCATGCGTGTGGATCCTTACGTTCCGGGAGCCGGTTCAGCGGCGGGGACGGCCGGCCTTGGGCTGGACGAGGCGGCTGCCGATCCAGTCACCGAGGTTGGTGGCCGTGGTCTGGGTGAGGCCGGCCGTGGCGGCCGACTCGGCGATCTCGCTGGGCTCGACGTGATCGGGGCGCCCGGTCTTGGGGGTGAGCACCCATACGACGCCTTCGTCGGCGAGGGGGCCGATCGCGTCCATGAGGGCGTCGACCAGGTCGCCGTCGCTGTCGCGCCACCACAGCAGCACGACGTCGACGACCTCGTCGGAGTCCTCGTCGAGCAGCTCGGTACCGGTGACCTCTTCGATCGCAGCTCTCAACTCGTCGTCGGTGTCCTCGTCCCAACCGAGTTCCTGCACCACGTGGTCGTGAGTGATACCGAGCTTGGAGACATAGTTCTTGGCATCCGCCGCGGCGACCACGGTGGCTCCTCCTAAGGGTTGTGGTGCGCGAATCGGATCCGCGTACCGGCGTGACGATCAATTGGTCAAAGCGAACATCGTTGCGGGCCTCAACGCAACCCGAATCGCTGGGAAAAGCGGGAGAATCTTTCCAGAGGGACCCGTTGCACCGCCCCGCACCGTGTCCGATCCGTCCTGTTGGCCGGGCCAGGGCGTGATCCTTCGTCGCGGATGGGGGAAGATGAGGGGTGCATCATGTTCAGATGTCGATTGCGTCGGCTCCCACAAGAGCCGGCCGACGGAGAGGGCGCTCCACCTACGCGCCCACCACGATGAGGAGCAGACGTTGACAGACCTGATCCACGGATCCGACTCCCGAGAAGGCGCTGCACCGGGCGCGTCGGGACCGGATTCCTCGGCCAAGCCGGCATCGACCAAGGACAATCGTGTCCGGGTGATCCGCGAGGGCGTGGCCTCCTACCTGCCGGACATCGATCCGGCGGAGACCGAAGAGTGGCTCGAGTCGTTCGACGGGATGCTCGAGGCCGCGGGTCCCACCCGCGCGCGCTACCTGCTGCTTCGCATGCTCGAGCGTGCCAACGAGCGCAAGGTCTCGCTTCCCGCCCTGACCTCCACCGACTACGTCAACACCATCCCCACCGAGAGCGAACCGTGGTTCCCCGGTGACGAGGAGGTCGAGCGTCGCTTCCGCGCGTACATCCGGTGGAACGCGGCGATCATGGTCACCCGCGCGCAGCGCCCGGGTGTCGGCGTCGGTGGTCACATCTCCACCTACGCGTCGTCCGCCGCCCTGTACGAGGTCGGCTTCAACCACTTCTTCCGCGGCAAGGACCATCCCGGCGGCGGCGACCAGGTCTTCATCCAGGGCCACGCCTCCCCCGGTATCTACGCCCGAGCCTTCCTCGAGGGCCGCATCGGCACCGAGCAGCTCGACGGCTTCCGGCAGGAGCACAGCCACGCCTCGCTCGGTGGTGGCCTGCCGTCGTACCCGCACCCGCGCCTGCTCCCGACCTTCTGGGAGTTCCCGACCGTGTCCATGGGTCTGGGCCCGATGAACGCGATCTACCAGGCACGGTTCAACCACTACCTGCACGACCGCGGCATCAAGGACACCTCCGATCAGCACGTCTGGGCGTTTCTCGGCGACGGCGAGATGGACGAGCCGGAGTCGCGCGGTCTGGCGCACGTCGCGGCCACCGAGGGTCTCGACAACCTGACCTTCGTCGTCAACTGCAACCTGCAGCGTCTCGACGGCCCGGTGCGCGGCAACGGCAAGATCATTCAGGAGCTGGAGTCGTTCTTCCGCGGCGCCGGCTGGAACGTCATCAAGGTCGTGTGGGGCCGTGAGTGGGACGCCCTGCTGCACGCCGACAAGGACGGCGCGCTGGTCAATCTCATGAACGTCACTCCCGACGGCGACTACCAGACGTACAAGGCCAACGACGGCGCGTTCGTGCGCGAGCACTTCTTCGGCCGCGACCCGCGGACCAAGGAGCTGGTCAAGGACCTGTCCGACCAGGACATCTGGAACCTCAAGCGCGGCGGCCACGACTACCGCAAGATCTACGCGGCCTACAAGGCGGCGATGGAGCACAAGGGTCAGCCGACGGTGATCCTCGCGCACACCATCAAGGGCTACACGCTCGGTAAGCACTTCGAGGGCCGCAATGCGACCCACCAGATGAAGAAGCTCACCCTCGAGGACCTCAAGTACTTCCGCGACGTCCAGCGGATCCCGATCTCGGATACCGAGCTCGAGAAGGATCCGAAGATGCCGCCGTACTACCACCCCGGCTTCGAGTCGCCCGAGATCCAGTACATGCTCGAGCGTCGCCGGGCCCTCGGCGGCTTCCTGCCGGAGCGCCGCACCGCCGCGAAGCCGTTGGCGCTGCCCGCGGAGAAGACCTACGACGTCGTCCGCAAGGGTTCGGGCAAGCAGGAGGTCGCCACCACCATGGCGACGGTCCGCGTGCTCAAGGAACTGTTGCGCGACAAGGAGATCGGCAAGCGCATCGTGCCGATCATCCCGGACGAGGCCCGCACCTTCGGTATGGACTCGTGGTTCCCGTCGCTGAAGATCTACAACCGCAACGGTCAGCTGTACACCTCGGTCGACGCCGATCTGATGCTCGCCTACAAGGAGAGCGAGGTCGGCCAGATCCTGCACGAGGGCATCAACGAGGCCGGTTCGACGGCGTCGTTCACGGCGGTCGGGACGTCCTACGCGACGCAGGGCGAGCCGATGATCCCCGTGTACATCTTCTACTCGATGTTCGGTTTCCAGCGCACGGGCGACGGCCTGTGGGCGGCGGCCGACCAGATGGCACGCGGTTTCGTCCTCGGCGCGACGGCCGGTCGCACGACGCTGACCGGTGAGGGCCTGCAGCACGCCGACGGGCACTCGCTGCTGCTCGCGTCGACCAACCCGGCCGCGGTCACCTACGACCCGGCGTTCTCCTACGAGATCGCCCACATCTTCCGCGACGGTCTGCGGCGGATGTACGGCGGCACGGAGGGTGTCGACGGCTTCGGTGGCGAGGACGTCTTCTACTACATCACCATCTACAACGAGCCGTACTCGCAGCCGGCCGAGCCGGAGGACCTCGACATCGAGGGGCTGCTCAAGGGCATCTACCTGTACAAGCGGGGCCAGGAGTCGGGCCCGAAGGCGCAGATCCTGGTCTCGGGCGTGATGATGCCCGAGGCGCTGCGTGCGCAGGAGATCCTCGCCGACGAGTGGGGCGTGTCCGCGGATGTCTGGTCCGTCACCTCGTGGGGCGAGCTGCGTCGCGACGGCGTCGAGTGCGACCGGCAGGCGCTGCTGAATCCCGGTGAGGAAGCTCCGGTGCCGTACGTCGCGTCGGTGCTCAACGATGCGGCGGGTCCGTTCGTCGCGGTGTCCGACTGGATGCGCGCGGTGCCCGATCAGATCCGCAAGTGGGTTCCGGGCGACTACACGGTGCTCGGCGCCGACGGCTTCGGCTTCTCCGACACCCGTGGCGCCGCCCGCCGCGTGTTCAACATCGACGCCGAGTCCACGGTGGTCGCGGTGCTCTCGGCGCTCGGCCGCGAGGGCGCGATCGATCGTGAGAAGGCCGTCGAGGCGGCCCGCACCTACAAGATCGACGACGTGACGGCCGCCCCGGTCTCGATGGCGGATCCGGGCGTCGCCTGATCCCTCCGCCGGTCACGTCCGAGTGGCGTGACCGGCCGGCTCGCGGCCGCCGGGTACTTTCGTCCCATGGTCGACGAGCCGCAACCCCGCCGGATCGGGCAGGTACCGGGCGTTCACAGGGAGCGCCCGGTACCGCCGTCCCGTCCCGAGCGGGCACCGCTCCCCGACGCGCTGCTCCGTCGGGTCAAACAGTTCTCGGGGCGACTGTCCACCGAAGCGGTGCACGTCATGCAGGAGCAGTTGCCCTTCTTCGCCGATCTCGACGCGTCGCAACGGTCGACCGTGCAGCTGGTCATCCAGACATCGGTGGTCGACTTCCTCGAGTGGGTGCGCAATCCCGACAGCGACCTGCGGTTCAGCCTCGACGCCTTCCAGATGATCCCGCAGGATCTCGCCCGGCGGCTGACGCTGCGTCAGACGGTGGACATGGTCCGCGCGGCGATGGAGTTCTTCGAGCAGTGGCTGCCGGCCCTCGCCCGCAACGAGGAACAGCTCGTGGCGCTCACCGAGGCGATCCTGCGCTACGGGCGCGAGCTCGGTTTCGCCGCCGCGGCGGTCTACGCGGGGGCGGCCGAGTCGCGGGGCGCCTGGGACACGCGGCTCGAGGCCCTCGTCGTCGACGCCGTGGTGCGCGGCGACACCGGGCCCGACATGCAGTCGCGGGCCGCGACCCTCAACTGGGACGCGACCGCCCCGGCGACGGTGATCGTCGGAACTCCCCCACCCGACCAGGGCGTCTCGGTGATCACCACCGTGCACACCGTCGCCCAGGAGCACGGTCGCGCCGCCCTCGCGGTGGTGCAGGGCGAACGCCTGGTGATGGTCGTCAGCGGTGAACTGCACGGGACGGTCGACGCGGCGAACTTCCGCACCGAGTTGATGCGCGCGTTCTCCGACGATCCCGTGGTGATCGGTCCGACGACACCGACGCTGGCGACCGCACACGTCTCCGCCGTCGAAGCGCTCGCCGGCATGGAGGCGGTCGTGGGGTGGCCGGGGGCTCCCCGGCCGGTGCACGCCGCCGAGCTGTTGCCCGAGCGCGCGCTGCTCGGTGATCCCGGCGCGATCGCCGCGCTCGAGGACTTCGTCGTCGCCCCGCTCGCTGCCGCCGGGCCGTCCCTCGCAGACACGCTGGACGCATACCTCGACAGTGGGGGTGCTGTCGAGACTTGCGCCCGGAAGCTGTTTGTTCATCCAAATACCGTGCGGTATCGATTGAAGCGGATCACAGAAGTCACGGGTCGGGATCCCACAAATCCTCGCGATGCGTACGTGCTCCGAATCGCTGCCACGGTAGGTCGCCTGGCACGAAGCCATAACGAATTGAGATCGCCTGCACCACCTGCCACTCGATTCACAATTCGCGAATCGGACACGTAACGTCCCCGGCCTTTCCTCCGATAGCGAGCACCGACGTGCAGATTTGTGGGAACCCTACAAATCGAGGGGCAACCTTTCATCGCTACCGACATCTCGCAGGCACCCGCTCGCGGTGTTCCCTGGTGATCGTGATTTCGCTGCTTGCCCCCGGCCAGGGGTCTCAGACACCCGGAATGCTCGCCCCGTGGCTCGAGCAGTCCGGAGCGCGCGACCGCATCGACCGGTGGTCGCAGACGGCGGGACTCGATCTCGCGCGTCTGGGCACCACTGCCGCCGCCGAGGAGATCACCGACACCGCGGTGACCCAGCCGCTCGTGGTGGCCTCCGCCCTGCTCGCCTTCGAGGATCTCGACCGTCGCGGCCTCGTGCCCGCCGACACGATCGTCGCCGGCCACTCCGTCGGTGAACTCGCCGCGGCCGCCATCGCGGGTGTCATCAGCGCCGACGACGCCGTCGCCCTCGCCGCCGTCCGCGGAGCCGAGATGGCCCGCGCCTGCGCGCTCGAACCCACCGGAATGTCCGCCGTCCTCGGCGGCGCCGAGGACGAGGTGCTCGCGCGCCTCGCGGAGTTGGATCTGACCCCCGCGAATATGAATGCGGCCGGTCAGATCGTCGCAGCCGGGCGCCTGAGCGCGCTCGAGGAACTCGCTGCGAACCCGCCCGAGAAGGCCCGCGTCCGTGCCCTGCCGGTCGCCGGTGCCTTCCACACCCGATTCATGGCACCCGCCCAGGACGCCGTGGCCGCCGCCGCGGCGAAGATCACACCTTCGGATCCGACGCACACGCTGCTGTCGAACTACGACGGCAAGCCCGTCACCTCCGGAGCCGACGCCCTCGAACGTCTCGCAGCCCAGGTCACCCGGCCCGTCCGGTGGGACCTGTGCACCGCCTCCCTGCGTGAAGCGCAGGTGAGCCGGATCGTCGAGCTTCCCCCCGCCGGCACGCTGGTGGGCATCGCCAAGCGCGAGATGCGCGGCACGCCCACCGTCGCCCTCAAGACCCCCGCGGAGATCTCCGCTCTGGCCGAAAGTCTTCAACTCGGTTAGGTTGCTGCGCGCGCCGTCGCACAGCACGGGCACCTCACCGGGAACTCCCCGGACCCCCGGCCGGAAACATCCGGCCGGTTTCGAACGACATAGTCGACAGATCGAGAAGGGAGCCACATCGTGGCCGCCACCCAGGAAGAAATCATCGCCGGTCTCGCGGAGATCATCGAAGAGGTCACCGGCATCGAGCCCTCCGAGGTGACCGTCGACAAGTCCTTCGTCGACGACCTCGACATCGACTCGCTGTCCATGGTCGAGATCGCCGTCCAGACCGAGGACAAGTACGGCGTGAAGATCCCCGACGAGGATCTCGCCGGTCTGCGCACCGTCGGTGACGCCGTGAACTACATCCAGAAGCTCGAGGCCGCAGGCGTTCAGGCCACGAACGACAACGAATGAGTTCTGCTGTGACCTCCCCTTCTCCTCGGGCACTCCGCAACGTCGTCGTCACCAGCCTCGCGGCTACGACGTCGATCGCCGGCGACGTGGACGCCACCTGGAAAGCACTGCTGGCCGGTGAGAGCGGGATCGGCACCATCGACGGCGGTTTCGTCGACGAGTTCGACCTCCCGGTGCGCATCGGCGGAACCCTGAAGGTCAGCCCCGACGAGGGACTGTCCCGCGTGGAACTCCGTCGCATGAGCTTCGTCGAGCGCCTCGCGCTCACCCTCGGGCGCACCGTCTGGCAGAACGCCGGCAGCCCCGAGGTCGACCAGGACCGTCTCGGTGTGGTCATCGGTACGGGCCTCGGTGGCGGCGAGTCGCTCATCGACGCCGTCGACAAGCTCCGTGTCGGCGGCTACCGCAAGGTCTCGCCCTTCGCGGTGCAGATGATCATGCCGAACGGACCGTCGGCCACCGTCGGGCTCGAACTCGGTGCCCGCGCCGGGGTCATCACCCCGGTCTCGGCGTGCTCGTCCGGATCCGAGGCGATCGCCAACGCGTACCGCATGATCGCCTTCGGCGACGCCGACATCGTCGTCACCGGTGGTGTCGAGGGTCAGCTGGACGCGGTCGCCACCGCGGGCTTCGCGATGATGCGGGCGCTGAGCACCCGCAACGAGGACCCGAAGGGCGCCTCGCGTCCGTTCGACAAGGACCGCGACGGTTTCGTCTTCGGCGAGGCCGGCGCACTGATGGTCCTCGAGAGCGAGGAGCACGCCAAGGCACGCGGAGCGACCATCCACGCTCGTATCCTCGGCGCCGGCATCACCTCCGACGGTTACCACATCGTCGCCCCCGACCCGGAAGGTACGGGAGCGGCTCGGGCCATGCGGCGGGCGATCGAGACCGCCGGGCTCACCAAGGCCGACATCGGGCACGTCAACGCGCACGCGACGGCCACCCCGATCGGCGACGTGGCCGAAGCCAAGGCCATCAACGCGGCCGTGGGCAACCACGCCGCGATCTACGCCCCCAAGTCCGCGCTCGGTCATTCGATCGGTGCGGTGGGTGCACTCGAAGCAGTACTCACGGTCCTGACTCTGCGTGACGGGGTCATCCCGCCCACGCTGAATCTCGAGAACCAGGATCCAGAGATCGATCTCGACGTGGTCAAGGGCGAACCACGTTCCGGCCGGATCGATTTCGCGCTGAACAACTCGTTCGGTTTCGGTGGGCACAACGTGGCGCTCGCATTCGGTCGCGCCTGACCGTCGACGCCGGTCCGCCCCATGCGGTGGAGGCTCCACCCGGAGCCTCCACCGCAGCCCACCACCACCGCGTCTGCCCGAGGAGCACCCGATGACCATCCTGGATCCAGCCACCCCGCGTGAGACGACGGTGGACCCGAGAGATCCGTTGGCCCGTCTCGAGAAACTGTTCGACCCGGGCAGCCTGGAACTGCTGCACACCCGCGACAAGTCGGGCGTCCTCGCCGCCGTCGGCGAGGTCGACGGCATCCGCACCGTCGCATACTGCTCCGATGCCACCGTCATGGGCGGAGCCATGGGCGTCGAGGGATGCAAGCACATCGTCTCCGCCATCGACCACGCCATCGACCACGAGATCCCCGTGGTCGGCATCTTCCACTCCGGTGGCGCGCGTCTGGCCGAGGGCGTCGAGGCCCTCCACGCCGTCGGCCTGGTCTTCGAGGCCATGGTCCGCGCGTCCGGTCTGATCCCCCAGATCTCCGTCGTTCTCGGCTTCGCGGCCGGCGGTGCCGCCTACGGCCCGGCCCTGACCGACATCGTCATCATGGCCCCCGAGGGCCGTGTCTTCGTCACCGGACCGGACGTGGTCCGCAGCGTCACCGGTGAGCAGGTCGACATGGAGTCGCTCGGCGGCCCCGACACGCACACCAAGAAGTCCGGTGTCGCGCACATCGCCGCGCACGACGAGGCCGACGCCCTGCACCGCGCCCGCCGTCTGGTGTCGATGCTGGCCGAACAGGGTGAATTCGATGTCGCCGCAGCCGCGCTCGGCGACACCGACCTGCGGGCGTTGATGCCTGCGTCGCCGCGACGCGCATACGACGTGCGGCCGATCGTCCACCAGCTGGTCGACAACGTCGACGGCGAGTCCTCCTTCGAGGAACTGCAGGCCGGCTGGGCCCGCAGCATCGTCACCGGATTCGGCCGTCTCGGCGGCCGCACCGTTGGCGTCATCGCCAACAACCCGCTCCGTCTCGGCGGCTGCCTCAACTCCGAGAGCGCCGAGAAGTCAGCGCGTTTCGTGCGGATGTGCAATGCCTTCGGTGTTCCGCTCGTCGTCATCGTCGACGTGCCCGGTTACCTTCCCGGCGTGAGCCAGGAGTGGGAGGGCGTCGTGCGACGCGGCGCCAAGCTGCTCCACGCGTTCGCCGAGGCGAAGGTTCCCCGCGTCACGCTCGTGACGCGCAAGATCTACGGCGGCGCGTACATCGCGATGAACTCCCGGGCGCTCGGGGCCACCGCCGTCTACGCATGGCCGGAGTCCGAGGTCGCCGTGATGGGCGCGAAAGCCGCTGTGGGCATCCTCCACAAGAAGGCCCTCGCCGCGGCTCCCGAGGAGGAGCGTGAGGCGCTGCACGATCGTCTCGCCGCCGAACACGAGGCGATCGCCGGTGGCGTCGGGCGCGCGATGGCGATCGGTGTGGTCGACGAGATGATCGATCCCGCCACCACGCGGAGCACCCTGGCCGCCGCGCTCGCCGCCGCACCCGCGGTTCGCGGACGGCACAAGAACATTCCGCTCTGATCCGGACACAGCACGAGAACACCGGCATCGCTCCTCGGAGCGGTGCCGGTGTTCCCGTATCAGGAAGATGTGGGGGTGCGTTCCGGTCGTGTCGGACCGCGGTCAGCCGACGTCCCGGCGGAGCCACGTCACCTGCGCGCCTTCGTCGCCGCTGCGGTACGGCTCGAGCTCTTCGTCCCATGCCGTTCCGAGCGCGCGGTGCAGTTCGCTCGTGACATCGGCGGAGGACAGCATGGCGCGCAGACGCATCTCTCCTACGACGATGTCGCCGTTGGCGCTGGTGCATCCGCGCCACAGACCCAGTCGGGGGACGTAGCTGAAGCGTTCGCCGTCGACGCCCTCGCTGGGGTTCTCGGTGATCTCGAAGCGGAGCATCGGCCACGACCGCAGCACGTCGGCCAGTCGCGCGGCCGTGCCCACGGGCCCGACCCAGTCGACGCAGGTGCGCAGCAGCCCCGGTGCGGCGGGCTGGCCCGTCCACGCGAGATCGGGCCGGCAGTCGAGGATGTCGGCCAGTGCCCACTCGATGTGCGGGCACACCGCCGCCGGTGAGGAGTGGACATAGATCACCCCCGCCGTGGCATCCGCGAATTGGTTGGATGCGCGCATACATTCACCTCCGGTTCGACCAGGACGTCTTCCCCAACGACCTTCGTCGGCCAAGGCTTCTCCATGCAGGCTGCGTACAAGTGTGCCCGTGTGGCGTGTGTTTCGCCAGCGAACCAGAGAGGTTTATGTGAATTCGGTGATGATCGCGTCTCCGACGGCAGGCCAGAGCGGTTTCGCCCAGTCTCCGAAGGCACGATCAGTAAGTACCACAGCGGCGACGGAAATTTCGGGATCTACCCAAATGAATGTGCCCGATTGACCGAAATGACCGAAAGTACGCGGTGAATTACCGGTGGCGGTCCAATGCGGGTTCTTTTCGCCCCGGATCTCGAATCCGAGACCCCAGTCGTTGGGCTTGAACATCCCGTATCCGGGCACGAGTCCGTTCAGACCGGGGAACTGCACGCTGGTCGCCTCGGTGAGGGTTTCGTACGAGACCAGAACGGGATCGAGCAGCTCGCGCGCGAACAGTGCGAGATCGGCGACCGACGACTGCGCCCCGTGACCGGCCGGCCCCGGCAGGGACGAGGACGGCATGCCCAGCGGCTCGAAGACCGCCTGCCGGAGGTATTCCGGGAACTCGATACCGGTTTCCGTCTCGACGAGTTCGGCGAGCACTTCGAAGCCCGCACTCGAGTAGATCCGCTTCCGCTCGGGTTCGGTCTGCACCGTGCGCTCACCGAACGCCAGACCCGAGGCGTGGGCGAGCAGATGCCGCACCGTCGACCCCTCGGGGCCCGCAGGCTGATCGAGCTCGATCGCGCCCTCCTCGACGGCCACGAGCGCGGCGTACGCCACGAGCGGCTTCGTCACGGACGCGAGGGGAAAGACCTCGTCGAGGTCTCCCCTGGACGCGACCGTTCCGCCGTCGCGGGTCACCACCGCGGCGGCGGAACGGTCGACGGGCCAGTCGCTGAGCAGATCGAGGCTGTGCACGCGATCACCCTACGAGACGGCCCGGCGGGGCGGGGTCACCGGTCGGTACCGGTCACCAGTCGGCTTCGGTGTAGCGGATGACGCCGCGGATGTTCCTGCCCTCGAGCATGTCCCGGTATCCGTCGTTGATCTGCTCGAGGGTGTAGGTACGCGTGACCATGTCGGCCAGGTTCAGCTGACCGGACTTGTACAGGTCGAGCAGGTTCGGGATGTCGACGCGGGCATTGCACCCACCGAAGATGTTGCCCTTGAGGTCCTTCTGCAGCATCGAGAACAGGAACGAGTTCAGCTTGACGTCCATGTCGGACATGTAGCCCATCGCCGTGACGACGCACCGGCCACCCTTGGCCGTGAGTGTCAGCGCGGGATCGACCAGCTCCCCCTTCATCTCGCCGACGGTGATGATCGTCGAGTGGCACATGCGGCCCCACGTGATCTCCATGATCGGCACGATGGCCTCCTCGATGGAGGCGTAGGTGTGCGTGGCACCGAACTTGAGCGCCTGCTCGCGCTTGAACGGTTCCGGGTCGATCGCGAAGACGTGACGCGCACCGGAGGCCACGGCACCCTGCAGGGCGCTCATGCCGACGCCGCCGACGCCGATGATGGCGACCGAATCGCCGGCCTTGACCTCGGCGATGTTCGTCGCCGAACCCCAGCCGGTGGGCACGCCGCAGCCGACCAGCGCGGCGAGTTCGAAGGGTACGTCCTTGTCGATCTTGACGACCTGGCTCTGGTTGACCGTCATGTACGGCGAGAAGGTGCCGAGCAGGCACATCGCGATCACGTTCTGGCCGCGTGCCTGGATGCGGTAGGTGCCGTCGGAGATCGCCTGGCCGCTGAGCAGTCCGGCGCCGAGATCGCACAGGTTCGAGTGCCCCGAGGCACAGGACGGACACCGCCCGCATGCGGGGATGAAGGACAGCACGACGTGGTCGCCCACCTCGAGGCCCACCACTCCCTCACCGACCTTGGTGATCACGCCCGAGCCCTCGTGACCGCCCATGGCGGGGAAGGACGGCATCGGGGTTGCGCCCGTGACGATGTGGTGGTCGGAATGGCACATGCCGGCGGCTTCCATGCGGATCTGCACTTCGCCCGCGACGGGATCGCCGAGTTCGATCTCCTCGACCGACCACGGTTCGTCGATGCCCCACAGCACTGCACCCTTGGTCTTCATCTGGCTCGCCCTCCATCGCATTGCCGGTTGTGCACGTGACGATAGACACAATCGCACAGAATTGGAACAGGTTCTAGCCTTCGTCCCGGTCCGGTCGACCTGCGAACGCGGATACCGTGGGACCCGAGCACCGCGGGTCCCACCGCCCGACCGTCCGAGGAGATGCCGTGCCCGACAATCCGGAACTCACCTTCCACGGCGCGGCGAGAACCGTCACCGGCTCGTGCGCGATGATCGAACTCGCCGACGCCCGCATCCTGGTCGACTGCGGGATGTTCCAGGGTTCGCGCAGCCTCGAGAAGCTCAATGTCGCGGAGTTCGCGTTCGCTCCCGAGTCGATCGACGCGGTGATCCTCACCCACGCCCACATCGACCACTGCGGACTGCTCCCCAAGCTCGTCGCGCGTGGCTTCGAGGGCCGCATATTCTGCACTGCCCCGACGGCCGAGCTGCTCTCGTTCATGCTCGCCGACTCGGCGCGGATCCAGGAGTTCGAGGCCCAGCGCCGCAATCGGCGGCGCGACCGCGCGCACCGGGCGAAGTTCCAGCCGATCTACACCGAGGAGGACGCCCGGCTCGCCGCCGCGCGCGCCCGGCCGGTTCCACTCGAGGAGTGGTTCGAGCCGGCACCCGGTTTCCGGGTCCGCCTGTGGAATGCCGGACACATCCTGGGGTCGGCGTCGGCGGAGATCGAGGCCGGCGGTGTGCGCATGGTGTTCTCGGGAGATCTCGGCCCGGAGCAGAAGGCGTTCCACGCCGATCCGGAAGGTCCGACCGGACTCGACTACGTCGTCTGCGAATCCACCTACGGGGATCGCTCACGCCCTCGGCTCACGATCGCCGAGCGCCGCGACCTCCTCGCGCGGGAGGTGAACGAGGCGATGGAGCGCGGCGGCAACCTGATCGTGCCGTCGTTCGCTCTCGAACGCACCCAGGAGTTGTTGCTCGACATCGGATACCTGCTCGACGACGAGCACATTCCCGATGTGCCGGTCTTCGTCGACTCCCCGCTCGCGATCCGCGCCACCGACGTCTTCGCCGCACACGCCGGAGAACTCGAGGACCTCGACGGCCGGAACGTCTTCCGCCATCCGGGCATCCGATACACCGCCGAGGCCGAGGAGTCGATGCGGATCGACACCTACCGACGCGCGATCATCATCGCGGCCTCCGGGATGTGCGAGGCGGGACGGGTTCGGCACCACCTGCGGAACAACCTCGCCCGCCCCGACTCGACGGTGCTCTTCGTCGGCTATCAGGCGCAGGGCACGCTCGGCAGGGTGATCCTCGAGGGTGCGTCGAAGGTCCGGATCTCGGGTGAGGACATCGACGTCCGGGCGCAGATCCGGCGGATCGACAGTTACTCCGCACATGCCGACCGCGGCGAGCTGGTGCGCTGGGTCGGGCACCGCGCGCCGATCTCCGGCACGGTCTTCCTCGACCACGGCGAGCCCGATGCGCTCGCTGCCTTCACGGCGTCACTGCACGGACTCGATGCGGACCTGAACGTGGTCGTTCCGGAGATCGGTGCGCGGTACCGGCTCGTGGCAGGTGGCCCGGCCGAGTACGTCGCGACCGTCGCACCGCCGGCGCCGGTGCACGTCGGCCGCGACTGGCAGAACGAGTACGCCGAGTTCGCCACCGGCCTGCGCGACCAACTGCTCGAGATCGACGACCCGCGCACCCGGGAGCGTGCGATCGCTGCGATGCGGAAGGTGCTCGACGAATACCGCACGGGTGCCCAGAACCCGGAGGAGCACCGACGCCACTCGAGGCCGGGTCGACGCAAACCTCCACCCCGCCGGAGGCGCCGTTTCTGAGCCGCTCCTTTCACTTCCCGCGAGAATCGTCTCCCGCGATATCCGTCCTCTCATTGTAGAGAATGACATTTCCGTCTAACGTGATCCTCATGTTCGACCGCGGCGAGGGCCGCCGTATCGGCATCGGACAACGGAGGACGAACCATGACGACGAAGGCGCTCGCGCCCGACGTATCCACGTGGCCGGCAGAGAACCCGCAGCTCATCGGCAGCCGCTGCGACGACTGCTCCGCGACCACGTGGCCCACCCAGCCGCGCTGCCCCCGGTGCAGCGGGGCGAACATCTCGGAACTGTTGCTGCCGCGTCGCGGCACGCTCGTGGCATGGACCACGCAGGGATTCGTGCCGAAGCAGCCCTACGCGGGCAACGAGACGGCGGCGACCTTCACACCGTTCGCGTTCGGCCTCGTCCAACTCGATGACGTGGTCCGCGTCGAGGCCCGCCTCACCGAGACCGACCCCGAGAAACTGCACCCGGGCATGGAGCTCGAGCTCACCTTCGTCCCCTTCTACACCGACGAAGAGGGCACCGACATCGTCACGTGGGCCTTCGCGCCGATCTGATCCGCACACATCCCATCGAGGAGTTCCCGACATCATGAACGACGTTGCCATCATCGGGGTGGGCCTTCACCCGTTCGGTAGATTCGGCGCCAAATCGGCCATCGAAATGGCCGCAGACGCAATCCAGCTCGCACTCGAGGACTCAGGTGTCGCCTGGAAGGACATCCAGTTCGGCATCGGCGGCAGCTACGAGGTCGACAACACCGACGCCGTCACCCGCCTCGTCGGCCTGACCGGCATCCCCTTCACCAACGTATTCAACGCGTGCGCGACGTCCGCCAGCGCGATCGAACAGACCGCCGACGGGATCCGTTCCGGCAAGTACGACATCGGCATCGCGGTCGGCACCGACAAGCACCCCCGCGGCGCCTTCACCGCCGATCCCGCCATGCTCGGTCTGCCCGCCTGGTACGCCGAGAACGGACAGTTCGTCACCACCAAGTTCTTCGGTATGAAGGCGAACCGCTACGCCATCGATCACAACATCTCGCACGAGACGCTCGCACGGGTCGCGGCGAAGAACTACCGCAACGGCGGCCTCAATCCGAAGGCGTTCCGCCGCACGGAGTTCAGCATCGACGAGATCCTGTCGTCGCCCATGCTCAACTACCCGCTCACGGCGAAGATGTTCTGCGCGCCGGACGAGGGTGCCGCAGCGGTGATCATGTGCCGCGGCGACCTGGTGTCGAAGTACACCACGAACAAGCCGGTCTACCTGCGCTCCACTGCGATTCGTACGCGCACCTACGGCGCGTACGAGGTCCATGCGACGTGGGCGTCGGTCGAGGAGGACGTCTCCCCCACCGTCTACGCCGCCAAGGCCGCCTACGAGGCCGCCGGCATCGGCCCCGAGGACGTCGATGTCGCCCAGCTCCAGGACACCGACGCCGGCGCGGAAGTGATCCACATGGCCGAGACCGGCCTGTGCGCCGACGGCGACCAGGAGAAGCTGATCGCCGAGGGAGCCACGGAGATCGGCGGGTCCCTTCCGGTGAACACCGACGGTGGTCTCATCGCCAACGGTGAACCCATCGGCGCCTCCGGTATCCGCCAGGTCCACGAACTGGTGCTGCAGCTGCGCGGTCAGGCCGGCGAGCGGCAGGTTCCGGGCGAACCGAAGGTGGGCCTCGCCCAGGTCTACGGCGCACCCGGCACCGCCGCTGCGTCGATCCTGTCACTCTGAGTACCACGTAATCGTCCGAAAGTTCGGCCGCCGCACGAGATCCCGAGTGCGGTGGCCGAACTCGTCCCGGCGCCATCGCGAGTCCGGAATCACAACACCCCGGGGCGTTTTTCGCAACCGGAGGAAGGTACTGTCCAGCTCAGCGGGTCGAGTGTGGGGGAACGACTCATCAGCATCAATTCGAGTCGAGGAGTTCATCCGTGCGTCGATCCGTCGTGTCCCGTCGTGGCTTCCGCAGCCTTGCGATCGGTCTCGCAGGCCTCTCGGCGCTCGCGTTCGGCACCGCCACCGCGCACGCCGATCCCGAGCAACCCGACGCCGAGCCCGCTTCCGCCTACGTCGACGGCGTCGACGAGGTGACCGACCAGCACTGGACGGTCCGCGTCTACTCCCCGGCCATGGACACCGTCGTCCCTCTCGACGTCCTGCGTCCGGCCGATCCGAGCGAACCCCGGCCGGTCGTCTACGCCCTCGGCGGCGCGGGTGTCGGCGTGATCGACGGCACCGGATGGATGGAGAGCAGCGACATCGCCGAGTTCTTCTCGGACAAGAACGTCAACGTCGTCATCCCCGCCACCGGCAACTTCAGCTACTTCACCGACTGGGATCTCGACGATCCGGTTCTCGGTCGCAACCAGTGGCAGACCTTCCTCCTCGAGGAACTGCCGCCCGTCGTCGACGAACTGCTCGACACCGACGGCAAGCAGTCGATCATCGGGATGTCCATGAGCGCCGGCTCCGCGCTGGACCTCGCGATCCAGAGCGGCGACCTGTACTCCGGCGTCGCCTCTCTCAGCGGATGCGTGCGCACCAGCGACCCGGTCGGTCAGCTGTACGTGAGGCTCGTCGTCGAGCGCCGCGGCAAGGGCGACGTCGAGAACATGTGGGGTCCGGCCGACGGTCCGCGCTGGGCCGAGCACGACGTCTACCTCAACGCGGAAGGCTTGCGCGGCAAGGCCTTGTACCTGTCGAGCCGCAACGGCCTGCCCGGCCCGTACGACGTCCCCGGCCAGGAACGGGCGGCCGGCGAATCGTTCGCCACGCAGATCGTCGCAGGCGGAGCGATCGAGGCCGCCACGAATGCTTGCACGCACCAGCTGGTGGACCGCCTCGAAGCGCTCGACATCCCGGTCACGGCCGAACTCGATGCCGACGGAACGCATTCGTGGGGTTACTGGGAGGACGACCTGCGCAAGGCATGGCCGATCCTCGCCGAGTCGATGGGCGTCGAGGCCTGATCCCGAGGCGTCACTCGCCGGAGTCCAACCGGATCCGGGCGACCACCGAACGATGATCCGCCCCGGGAAGGTCGTCGGACTCGAACGCGACGGCCGTCCCGTTCCCGACGAGGATGTGATCGATCGCGACCAGCGGTGGGCCGGGTTTGTCGGTGGGGTAGGTACGCACCGTCCCCGCTCCCGCCTGCTCCGCGGCATCGGCGAAACGCCCCGAGAGCAACGCGCGGAACTGCGCATGGTCGTAGGTCGCGTTGAAATCGCCGCCCACGACTGCGGGGACGTCGGCCGGAGATCGATCGAGGATGTCCTGCAACCGTGACAGTTCGGCAGCCCAGTCCTGCGCGTCGAACACCGGTGGGACCGGATGGAACGCGTGGACCGCGACCGGTCCAGCTCCCGGTATGTCCGCGACCGCCGAGAGTTGGCGGAAGACGAATCCGTCGTGTTCGACGGTGTCCGACAGCGGAAATCGGCTCCAGATCCCCGTTCCCGACGCCAACTCTCCGGGGACGAGATACCGATGGGGCAACAGCGCGTCGAGACCGGCGCGGGTGAGTCCGTCGACCCCCGCAGAGGTGAGTTCGTTCACCGTGAGCAGGTCGACCTCGCGGTCCCGGACCCGGGACACCACGACCTCGGGATCGGCACCCCCGTCGAACAGGATATTCGCGTGCATCACCGTGAGGTCGGGACCGTCACCGGCCGCGGACGTCGCGACGTGGAGAGGCGCCTGGGTCCAGACCGCTGCCGCAGCAACCGCAAGCGCCAGGAGGGCCCCGAGTGGGCGTCGACGGACGGCGAAGACGATCAGCCCGATCACCGCACCGGCCATCAGATACGACGCGCCGGACGCTGCGAGCACCAGGGGCTGAGCCGACCACGTACCGAAGTGGAGCGCGAGACCGACCGCGCCTGTCGCGGTTGCCGTCCACCCGAGAACGTCCGATCCGAGTCGAAGCCACTTCGCTGTCACCACGCCACACAACCATGCCGTAGGTCCGTGCGCGAGGACCCGTCACCGATCGGAGCGGGAGACGATCGCGACGAGGCGCGCCGCGAGCCGATCCGCGGCCTCCCGAAGTTCGGGAGGCTCGAGGACGACCGCCTCGAAACCCATTCGCGCGACGTGCATCACGATCCAGTCCGGGTCGTCCGCGCCGACGACGAGTACGCACCACCCGTCCTCGTCGTCCTCGACCCGCCCGACCTGCGGTGGCACCATGTCGCGCACCTGGTCGGCGTCCGCCCGCAGGCGGATCCGCGCGATGTACCGGTAGGGCGACTCCGCCACGGACCGCTGGACGTACGACACCGGATCGGGATGCTGCCGCGGCCGGAACCTCCACGTCATGGGCGTCACGTCGCGCATCCGGTCGAGCCGGAAGGTGCGCCAGTCGTCGCGATCGACGTCCCATGCCATGAGGTACCAGCGCTGTCCGGCAGCGACCATCCGCACCGGTTCGACCGTGCGCTCGTCGTCCGCCTCCTGCCGGGTGGTGTACCGGAAGCGCACACGGGTCGCGTCGCGGCACGCGCGGGCCAACGCCAGCAGCGTATCGGCATCGATCTCGGTGCCCGCGCCGACGACGGTCTCGGTGGCACCGTAGATCGCCCGCACCTCCTCGCGCAGACGGGGCGGCATCACCTGGTCGAGCTTGGCCAGTGCACGCAGGGCCGCCTCGGCGGCACCGGCGATGGTGCTGCCCGACGCCAGTCGCAGCGACACCGCCGTCGCGATCGCTTCGTCGTCGTGCAGGAGCAGCGGCGGCAGTCTCGTGCCGGCACCGAGCTGATAACCACCGCCGACACCGGGGGTCGCGCGGACGGGATAGCCGAGAGCACGCAGACGATCGACGTCGCGGCGCACCGAGCGATCGGTCACGCCGAGTTCCGCAGCCAGTTCGTGAGCGGTCCACGACGGGCGGCTCTGCAACAGCGCCAGCACCCGCAGGACCCGTTCGGTGGTCGACTCGACGGTCACACGACGATCCTCGCATGGATCACGGACCGAATCTGTCCGGAATATGCGTCAGCCTGGTGCCATGACAGAACTCGACTGGAATCACCTACTGCGACAGCAACTCGACCATCCGGTACGCCGCCGCCTGGACGGCCTCACCGACGACGAATACTTCTTCGAACCCGCACCCGACTGCTGGAGTGTTCGGCCGCGCGGGACGGGCACCGCTCCCGTGCAGGGAGGCGCCGGGTCGATGACCATCGATTTCGCGTTCCCCGAACCCGATCCGCCGCCCTTCACGACCATCTCGTGGCGGCTCGGTCATGTGATCGTCGGCGTGCTGGCGATGCGCAACGCGAGCCATTTCGGACGCACCCCCACCGACTACATGTCGTTCGAGTACGCAGCGACCGCGGACGAGGCCCTCGCCCAGCTCGATGCCGAACTCGCCACGTGGATCGCGGGCGTCGAGTCCCTCGGGGAAGACGGACTCGCCCGGCCGTGCGGTGAAGCGGAAGGACCGTACGCGCAGTATCCGATGGGCGCGCTGGTCCTGCACATCAACCGCGAACTCATCCACCATCTGTCCGAGGTCTGCCTCCTGCGGGACCTCTACCTGCACACCCGTGCCCGAACCCGACAGGAGACGAGCTGACATGGCACGCGACATCCAGATCACGTTCGACTGCGCCGATCCCGCGGCTCTCGCGGATTTCTGGGCCGACGCCCTCGGCTACGAACTCCAGAAGCCGCCCGGCAATTTCGTCTCGTGGGACGACGCACTCGACGCGATGGGGGTGCCACTCGAACGACGCAACGACGCCTCCGGCATCGTCGACCCGGACGAGGCAGGGCCCCGGTTGTTCTTCCAGAAGGTGCCCGAGGGCAAGCAGGCCAAGAACCGGGTGCACCTGGACGTGCGTGCCGCCCCCGGACTCGACGGCGCCGAGCGCATGGCCGCTCTGGAAGCCGAGGCCGAACGGCTCGTCGCGCGCGGCGCCACGCGCCTGGAACGCCACGACCCGGCGCCGCCGTTCGGGGCCGGCCACATCGTCATGGCCGACCCCGAGGGCAACGAATTCTGCCTCGACTGAAACGTCGCGTGGTCAGGCCGGTTCCGAGACCCAGTGGACGAGCTGCCAGATGATCCCGTTGGGATCGGCGAACTGGCAGTACCGCTCGCCCCACGGCTCGGTCTCCGGCTTGGTCACCACCGTCGCACCGGCTTCCGCGATGCGCGCGAACTCGGTGTCGACGTCGTCGACGACGAAGGCGATGAGCATGCCCTGACCGGCTGGTCCGGCGACGGATTCCGGCTTGAAGGTCGACAGCCCGGTACGCAGGAACACGATGTTGAATCCTGCATCCGGGTGAGTCAACGAGACGAATCCGTCCGCCGACATCTCCTCGGTGAAACCGAAGTGCCGGATCGCGAAATCGGCCGATGCGGCCGTGTCGGCGACGTTGAGCGACAGTGCTGTGGACGTGATTTTCATAGGACCTCCCCGGGGCAGAAACATTGTACGAAGTATAGAGTAATCCCGAGAACGAGTTTTCGGGAGGCATTTATGGCGCGCGACCTGATCGACCTGCTGTGGCGCGAGCATCCCGACGCGCCGACCGGAGGTTCCCGCGGCCCGAAAGCCAAGGTCACCACCACATCCGCGGTGGACGCGGCCGTCACCGTCGCCGACGCGGAGGGCCTCGACGCGGTGACGATCCGTCGCCTCGCGACCGATCTGGGTGTCTCCGCCATGGCCCTCTACACCCACGTCGGGTCGCGCGACGACCTCCTCGTCCTCATGGTCGACCGGGTCCACGCCCGGCAACCCCGGCCGCCCTACGAGTCCCCGTCGTGGCGGGATCGGGTACGGCAGGTCGCCGAATCCGAACTCGAGCACTACGCCGCACACTGGTGGCTGCTGGACGTCAACGATCAGCGCACAGCCCTCGGCCCCGGCACGATCGCGAAGTACGACCACGAACTCCACGCTTTCGACGGGACATCCCTCGGCGACATCGATCGCGATGCTGCACTCACATTCGTCGCGGACTTCGTGCGCGGTGCGGCGCGAGCGCGACGTCCCGATCCGCACGCCGCCGACATCGCCGAGGCCTGGGTCAGGTGGAACGAGCGATTGGCGCACTATCTCGGTGACACCCACCCGCTCGCGCAGCGGGTGGGTGCGGTGGCCGGCGAAGCGATGAATGCCGCCTACAGCCCGGAGCACGCCTGGGAGTTCGGGCTGCGGCGCGTCCTCGACGGGCTCGAACCGCTCGTCTCGAATGGCGGGGTGCGACCCACGGGGGAATGATTTCCCCGAAGGTTCGTACGAGAGATTCGAGGTCTTCATGAAGCGATTCGCCGCGGGCGTGCTCGGTTGTGCCGCAATCGCCCTCGCAATGCCGGCCACGGCGTACGCAGATCCCGGCAGACCTACGCTCCCCACGGAGGACTACTCCGGGTGCCGTTTCGCGTCGATCTCCGCGGAATGCCGCTGGGAAACGCTCCTCGCCAGCTTGGCCGGCCTGTTACCGACCGGATCCGCGGAGGCCGGACCCGCCATCCGGTAAGAGCCGCCACGATTTCAGTGGATCCAACCCCGCTTTCCGGGGTCGGATCCACCCGAATCGCGTCACCCCTCGCGCACCTCTTCGAGCCTGCGGATCAGCGTCCCCGCGTCGAAAGGGCCGATGTGCCGGGTCAGATCCGAGCCGGTGACGCCGAGATAGAAGGTCGGCGTTCCGAACACCTCGCTGGTCTCGGCGTCGAGGTCATCGTCCTCGACACGGTGCCGGTGCCGTCCGAGGCGCAGGTCCTCGTCGAACCGGTCGATATCGAGACCCAACTGCTGTGCGTGTTCGTAGATCTCGTCGCGGGACAGGGCGTCGCTGTTGGCGAACAGATGGTCGTGCATGTCCCAGAACCGCCCCTGCGCCGCGGCGGCCTCGGCCGCTTCGGCGGCGAAACGCGCGTGCGGATGCGGCTCGTCGAGAGGCAGGTGCCGGAAGACGTACCGTAGGTCGTCGCCGAAGTGTTTGTGCACGTCGCGGATGCTGCCGGTGGCCTTGCTGCAGAACGGGCACTCGAAGTCGCCGTACTCGACGAGTGTGAGCGGAGCGTCGACCGGTCCCCGCACGTGGTCGCGGTCCGGGTCCACCGGACGCAGCAGCACGAGCCCGGCCGGTCCTTGCGGCGGATGCAGGCGGTCGGACAGCCGGAACAACGCCCAGCCCACTGCGGTGGCGAGAACCGCCGCGAGGAGTACGCCTATCCGGGCGTCGTTGGCTGCTTCGGGAGATTCGATTGCCAGATCCACGATGAACAGGGAGATCGTGAATCCGATGCCGGCGAGCGCGGCACCCCCACCGACACGCGAGAGGGTGAGTCCCGGCGGCAGGCTGCCCGGCCGCAGACTCGAGAAGACGGCGGTGGCCGCGGTGATGCCTACGAGTTTGCCGACGACCAGACCGAGGACGACCCCCCACGTGATCGGCGATCGGATGGCAATGCCGACGGTCTCGGCGGAGATCACCACACCCGCGTTGGCGAGGGCGAAGATCGGCACGACGAGGAACGCCGTGTACGGCTGGTAGAGCCGCAACAGCCGCTCGTTGACGGACACCGCGCGGAGCACCCCGAGTTGCGCGGCGCGCGCGTAGTCGGAGTTGGGCGATTGACGGAACGCCCGCGTGAGTTCGCCGGCGCGCTCCACTTCGCTGCGGCGCGGCGGATAGACGGGAAGGATCAACGCGATCAGCACACCGGCGAGGGTGGGGTGCACACCGGATTCGTAGAACGCCACCCATGTCCCTGCTGCGACCACGAAGTAGACGACGCCCCGCCACACCTCGAGTCGGCGGAACTGCAGGATCAGCAGTAGTCCGATCGCCGCGGGTATGAGGTAGACCGGCTGCAAGTTGTCGGTGTAGACGAAGGCGATGATGGCGAGGGCGCCGATGTCGTCGGCCACGGCCAGCGTGAGGATGAACACGCGCAATCGGGCCGGGCACCGAGGCCCGACCAACGCGAGCGCACCGAGCACGAAGGCGGTGTCGGTGGACACGACCACACCCCACGCTCCCGCGGCCTCCCCGCTGGGATTGAGCAGCAGGAACAGTGCTGCGGGCAGCGCCAGACCCGCGATCGCGGCCACGAGCGGGACCGCGGCGCGCGTCCGGTCGGTGAGCTCCCCCATGGTGAGCTCGCGTTTGACCTCGAGGCCGACGACGAAGAAGAACAGCGTCATGACGGCGTCGTTGACCCAGTGTTTGAGATCGAGGTCGATGCCGTAGTCGCCGATGCTGATGCTGAGCGGCGTGTGCCAGAACGCCTCGTACGAGTCGCCGAGGTTGGCCCAGACCAGAGCGATCAGGGTCGCCGCGAGTACGACGCCTGCCGCGAGCGTGTCGTCGTCCGTGCCGTCACGAACCCCTGCCAGCAGATCGGACGCCCGGCGGAGCGTCGTCGGTTTCTCGTCGACCGTCATGTGCTCCCTCGTTCCGCAGTCCGCTTCGAGCAACTCGGTGCCGGTGAGTACGCCGACGAAACCGCACAACGCCCGGCCCCGGGGCGATTATTTCCGGAACCGACCGTTCGGAACCGCATTGTCCGAACACAACAGTGCAACCGGATCTGCCGTCCAGGAGGCGGAATGCACCCCTCCGACTACCGTCCTCGTCCGAAACTAGACCGAATCGTTGTGCCAACAACCGACTTCGGCGGTTCGACAACCCGACCGTTACATTCCGCCGCTTCGTGTCACCTCCACGGACGATAGCCCTGCGCGTCCCCGCCGGGTATCGTCACGATCCACCGAAGCATCGGTTCCGAATAACCCTCGGCGAGAACAACTTTCCTAAGTTCTCTTACGGAGAGGAGGTGGATCCGTTGCTGCACAGGGGAACGATCCGAAGAACCCGATGGATGTTGATCACCGCAGCGGGAGCAGGGGTACTCGTCGCGGCGACGACACATCAGCCCGTCTCCGTGGACGGGACCGACCCGACGGTCGCGCATGCCCGGTCGTCGCACTCCTCGGTCCCGGCGTGTGCGCCGCCGGACGGCGCGCCCGCCTGGCGTCCGGACGAACTCGGCGACCACCCGGATCCACCGGCTGCGATCGGATCGGTGGCGAACGGGCGGATCGGAGGCGCCTTCCATCCGTCCACCACGGTTCGACTGATCGGCCTGGACGTGTGCGAGCAGTACATCGACCGCAGCATCGTCACCACGAACGAGGGTTGGTTCCTGTTCACCGGTCTCATGCCGGGTCGCTACACGCTGTTGGAAGACGACGGAACGGTGCTCACCGAGGTCGAGGTCTCCGTCGAGTCACCGGATCACTCCGGACTGGTGCTGGCTCCCGGCTAGGCCGTCAGCACGAGGAGGTAGCCGCCGCCGGCCGGCTCGATCCTGGTGTCGAACCGTACTCCCGGCTCGAGGCGCGACAAGCGGTCGAGGAGCCACTCGGAGGCTTCCTCCGCGTCCGACTTCTCGGGACACCGAGCGACGGCGACGCGACCACCCTTGCGCATGAGCTGCTCGACGACGCCGATGATGGGCGCCGGGTCGACGACGAACAGCCGGTCGGGCCACGGCACGACGGGTTTGACGGCACCCTTCTTGGTGTTGCAGGCGCGGTGCGCGAGCCGCTCGACTCCGCCCTTTCCCTTGCCACCCTTCTTGGCGGTGTTGATGCTGTCGATGCTGGGACCTCGCGGGTCGTTGACCGACATGTCGGGGTCCACGGGCTCGTCGCACAACCAGCAACGCCACGCCTCGCGCTCGCCGACTTCTCGAAGGGTGCTCATGGGGTCGAACGCTACCGTTCCGAGAAGGAGGAACATCTCGCGGCCACGAGCGGAGGATGTGGGGCGGGCGGGGCTCGAACCCGCGACCAGCGGATTATGAGTCCGCGGCTCTAACCGACTGAGCTACCGCCCCGTCGCGACGACACGCGTCGCACAGTGCCGCACTGCTCGCACGGCGCGATCGAATGCTACCCGGACACAGCGTGCAACACTCTGCCGGGTGCGGAGTAACAGAGATCACATCGGTGGATGTTCTGCCGCATAGGCGCCCCGGAAGCACAGAATCCTCCCACCCGTGACGGGTGGGAGGATTCTGTAGGCGCTCCCCCGGCTGGACTCGAACCAGCAACCGTTCGATTAACAGTCGAATGCTCTGCCAATTGAGCTACAGGGGATTGTCCTGCGGCGCTCCGCGGTTTCCCCCGGTGCGTGAAAAACCATAGCGTCCCACCCACCGCAGCACCAAATCGCCTGCTTGTGGGCATGCTGCGGGGTCATCGGGCAGGATGGGGACGACGCAGTCACGGGTGGAAGGACAACACATTGATGGGTTTGCTGGTCGGGGTCGCTGCGGGATACGTACTCGGCACCCGAGCGGGTCGCGCGAGGTACGAACAGATCAGCAAGACGGCCAAGGCGGTGGCCGCGAGCCCCGTCACGAAGAAGGCGATCGAGGTGGGCCGGCAGAAGCTCGCCGATTCGCTCAGTCCTCAGCCCAAGCTCGAGCCGATGAAGCCCATCGACGAGACGACGACAATCATGATCCCGCGGGACCAGTTGAAGAAGTAGACGGTCAGCCGGCCACGCCGTCACCGATGGCCTGGTCGAGCAGGCTCCGCCGGTACTGTTCGAGCGCCATGAGGTCGCCGAGCAAGGCGTGGAACTCCTCGGACTCGGTGGCCGGGGAGATCCGCTGCAGTTTGGACTTCAGTTCGGCCACCTGCTCGCCGACCCAGACCTCCTGCAGTCGGGCCAGCACGCCACCGATGTAGCGCGGCAGCCGGTCCTCTTCGGCGGGGACCGGTTCGACGGCGAGTTCCATCACGAGCGAATGCGCGACGGGGTCGGTCGCGGCCCTGCCGACGGCATCGACCCATTCGGCTCCCCCGAGCCCCGCTGCGGTTCCACCGGCGTCGGCGACGGCCTGCCGTACGGCCGCGTAGGCGGGGTCGGTGAAGGTTTCCGGCGGCAGGGAGTCGAAGACGGTCCCGGCGATGCCGGGATACTGCAGCGCGGCCTTCAGCGCGTCGCGCTGTGGCCACAGCGTCGGATCGTTGGGGCGGGGGCGTCGCAGGGCCGACACGGGCTCCGCCGTGGCCGTTGCAGGCCGCGTCCTAGCTTCCGGTGCACGGACTCCCCGTCGCGCTTCCTCCTGCACGCGCCGGCGCACGGTGGGGATGTCGTCCCATCCCGTCCAGTGCGCGAGTTGCACCGCATAGTTGTCGCGGATCGTGCGGTCCTTGATCCGGCCCACGACGGGGACACATCGGCGCAGGGCCTCGACGCGACCTTCGACGGTGTCGAGGTCGTGTTCGGCGAGAATCGATTTCACGACGAACTCGAACATCGGGGTGCGGCGGGCCACGAGGTCGCGCACCGCGCCGTCGCCCGACTGCTGCCGCAGCTCGCACGGGTCCATGCCCTTGGGGGCGATCGCGACGTAGGTCTTCGCGGCGGTCTTCTGGTCGCCCTCGAACGCCTTCATCGCCGCCGCGCGACCGGCGTCGTCGCCGTCGAAGGTGTAGATGACCTCACCGCGGAAGAAGCTGTCGTCCATGAGCAGGCGACGCAACAGCGCGAGATGTTCGTCACCGAAGGCCGTGCCGCACGCGGCGACCGCGGTCTTCACGCCGGCCAGATGCATGGCCATGACGTCGGTGTAGCCCTCGACGATCACGGCCTGGTGAGACTTGGCGATCTCGCGCTTGGCGAGATCGAGACCGAACAACACCTGAGATTTCTTGTACAGCACCGTTTCCGGTGTGTTCATGTACTTGGCGGTGATCTGGTCGTCGTCGTACAGACGGCGGGCACCGAAGCCGATGACGTCGCCCGCGAGATTGCGGATGGGCCACAGCAGCCGCCGGTGGAAACGGTCGATCGGGCCGCGCCGTCCCTGCCGGGACAGTCCCGCGGCCTCGAGTTCGGAGAAGTCGAAGCCCCGGCCGAGGAGGTGCTTGGTGAGCGCGTCCCAGCCGGCGGGTGCGTAGCCGCAGCCGAACGTCTCGGCGGCCGCCTGGTCGAAGTTGCGCTCGGTCAGGTAGTCGCGGGCGGCCTGGGCGTCGGGCGTGCGCAGTTGCTCGGCATAGAACTGCTGAGCGGCCGCGTTCGCCGCGACCAGCCGGGCACGCGTGCCCCGGTCGCGCTGGACGGATGGACCGCCACCCTCGTAGTTCAGTGTGTAGCCGACACGCTCGGCGAGCTGCTCGACGGCCTCGACGAAGCTGACGTGTTCGATCTTCTGCAGGAACGAGTAGACGTCGCCGCCCTCACCGCAGCCGAAGCAGTGGTAGTGCCCGTGATTGGGCCGCACGTGGAAGGACGGGGACTTCTCGTCGTGGAAAGGGCACAGGCCCTTGAGCGAGTCGGCGCCCCCGCGCTTGAGTGCGACGTACTCGCCGACGATGTCCTCGATGCGCACGCGGTCGCGAATGGCCGCGATGTCTCTGTCTGAAATACGGCCGGCCACGAGACGAGTCTAAGCCGCGCGGCAGACTGCCCGGCACGACGGTCCGGCGCAACCCACACCGGCGAGTGCGTCAGCGCGTCCCGCGGACAGATGCACCGCGCCGACCTCGTGCTTGTGTCCGTGAAGGGGTGCAAACGTCGGTGTCAGCCCCAGCTCGCCTGCGCGGCGAGGCTGTCGCGGTCGATCCGTTCGAGGCGCGATTCGGTGCACGAGGCGATCTGATCGACCACGACCCGCACCTTCGCAGCATCGTCGGGCGCAGCCTTCCAGGCGGCGACGAAGAACGGGTCGAGGCCGACCGGCGCGGTGCGCAGCAGCCACTCGGCGACGCGATGGATGCGTTCGCGTTGCGATTCCTGGCGGGTGCGGTGGGCGCGGTCGGACATGACGAACTGCAACGCCATCGTCTTGAGCAACGCGACCTCCGAGACCACGATCGGCGGGACGACGAGGTCGGCGTCGTACCGGGTGACGCGCCGGCCCTCCGTCGCCTCCCGAGTCCCGAGGATCGCTGCGTTGGCGAAGCGGCCCACCAGCTCGCTGGTCAGCTTCTTGAGCGCGACGGAGCAGGCGAGTGTGCCGTCGAAGGTGCCGACAGCCCGGACCACCGGCATGGAGGACAACCGCTTGGCCGCCTCGGTCAGCTCGGCCGGGTCGAGACCCGAGAACTCGCGCATACCCACCTCGATGAGCCCGGCGACATCGTCGGGTTCGTCGAGCATCCGCAGGTCGATGCGACCGTCGATCACGCCGTCCTCGAGGTCGTGCACCGAGTACGCGACGTCGTCGGACCAGTCCATGATCTGCGCCTCGAGGCACTTGCGGCGCTCGGGTGCACCTTCGCGGATCCAGTGGAGGACCTCGGCGTCGTCGTCGTACGAGCCGAACTTCGCGCCCGGGCGCGGACGCGTCCACGGGTACTTGAGCGTCGCGTCGAGGGAGGCCCGGGTGAGGTTGAGACCGGCGCTCGAGCCGTCCGGATAAAGGATCTTCGGTTCGAGGCAGGTGAGGATGCGCAGGTTCTGCGCGTTGCCCTCGAATCCGCCGCAGGACTCCGCGACCGCGTCGAGTGCCCGCTCGCCGTTGTGCCCGTAGGGCGGGTGCCCGATGTCGTGGGCGAGTCCGGCGAGGTCGACGAGATCGGGGTCGGCGCCGAGTCCTTCGGCGATGCTGCGGCCGATCTGTGCGACCTCCATCGAGTGTGTCAGACGGGTGCGCGGGGTGTCGCCGTCGCGGGGGCCGACGACCTGTGTCTTGTCGGCCAGGCGGCGCAGGGCCGCGCAGTGCTGCACGCGCGCACGGTCGCGTGCGAAGGCGGTCCGCTCGGATGCCGCTCCCTCGGACCCAGCGAGCGCTGAGGTCTTGCGCGACTCGGCGACGCGCCGTTCGAGATCGTGTTCGCTGTAGCCCTGCATCACACTGCCTTCCGTCACCGAAGACCCTACGTTCCGCCTCACTGCTGCGCCGTGTAGGGGAAATCGGCGGAGAAGTGGGTGATCTGGTACCAGATCAACGCGCCGGTCTCGCGGGCGATGCCGTGCAGCTGCGACTCGCGGGTGAACACCGCCGGACCCTGGCGGGTGGGAGCGGTCCAGGCGTCGAGACCGGCGTCGCGTGCCATGGTCCGGGTGCGCAGCGAATGCCACGGGTCGCTGACGAGCACGACCGACGACAGACCCAGATCCGACATCTCGCGGCTGACGGCCTCGACGCTGAGCAGTGTGTCCGAACCCTCCTCGACGGCGACGATCGACTCGGCGGGCACCCCGCGCGAGACGAGATAGTTCTTGCCCGCCGCGGCTTCGGTGAACAGGTCGCCCTCCTGCTTGCCGCCGACGGTGACGATCCGCGGCGACACTCCCGCTTCGTAGAGCTTGAGGGCCTGCTCGAGGCGTGCCTCGAAGACCGACGACGGTGTGCCCGAATACTGCGCGGCACCGAGCACGACGATGGCGTCGGCGGGGGTGCGGTCGTCGATCCGCGCGACCTGCCACACCCGCAGCGCCGTGCCGCCGACGACGAGGACGGCGGCGAGCAGCACCCCGACGATCAGTCGCCGGAGCCAGCGCGCGATGCGCGCGCCGACCCCGAGGTCGTCCCTGGTGTACGTCGCGGTGGTGCCGGTGCGGCGGGATGCGGTGCTCACCCCCTGATTCTGCCAGCGAACGAGAACGCGTCGACCGGACGACGCGCCGACCCCGTCCTCACCCCGCAGCCACTAGATTCGATTCCATGGCACACGTATCGGCCGCACCGCTCCGGCGACCTGCAGCACCGCTCCGGCGACCTGCAGCACAGTTCCGGCGACCTGCACGGTCCGCGCTCGCATTCGTCCCCGCCCTGCTGGCAGTGGCCGCGTGGTTGCTCCTTCCCGCGGCGGCCTCCGCGGAGCCACCTTCGCGGCTCCCCCAGCCGATCACCGACACCGCGGGCGTGCTCGACGATGCCGACGTCGCACGGATCCAGGAAGCGACGAACACCCTCTACGACGAGCACGGTCTGCAGCTGTGGGTGACCTACGTGTCGAGCTTCGACGGGCGCGACTACGACAGTTGGGCGCAGGCCACCGCGCAGGCGAGCAACTTCGGTCCCGACACCGCGCTGCTGGCCGTCGCGACCGACGACCGCGAGTTCGCGCTGTGGACACCGACGGGATCGGAGATCTCCGAGAGCGAACGCGACCGGATCAGCTCGTCCGACGTCGTGCCGGCCCTGCGCAACAGCGATTGGGCGGGCGCCGCCGTGGGCGCGGCCGACGGGTTGAGCAACGCCCTCACGCCGTCGGCTGCTCCGGTGACGACGCTGCTCGTCGGCGGCGGTGTCATAGCGGCCGGCGGTGCCGGTGTCTACGCCTACAACCGGCGGTCGAAGAAGAAGCGCGCCGAGGCCGGTGCCGCACAGGCCGCGCAGATCGATCCGGCCGACACCACGGCCCTGCGCGGTCTGCCGATCGAGGGTCTCGACCAGTACGCGCAGACCCTGCTGGTGGACACCGACAACGCGGTGCGGTCCAGCGCCGAGGCGCTCGAGCTCGCCCGGGGCGAGTTCGGGGATTCGGCGGTGGCTCCCTTCGACCGCGCACACCGGCAGGCACAGGTCGCGTTGGCGAACGCCTTCGAGATCCGTCAGCGCCTCGACGACGACATCCCCGAGACGCCCGAACAGCAGCGCGACATGCTCGTGCAGCTCGTCTCCTCGTGCGGGCAGGCGAACCGCGAACTCGACGCGCAGGTCGAGGCATTCGACAAGATGCGCAACCTGCTGCTCGACGCCCCGGCCCGGCTGGACGGACTCACGCAGCGCGCGATCGCGCTGCAGGCCCGCATTCCGGAGGCCGAGCGAATCCTCGGACAGCTGCACTCGGAGTTCCCCGCGGGCGCCCTGACCCCGGTGGTGGACAACGTCTCGCTGGCGCGGGAGGAGATCTCGTTCGCGGAGAACGCGATCGACCAGGGCCGCACCGCGGTGGCGCGACCGGTCGGTGAGCAGGGCGACGCCGTGCGCGCGATCCGCGAGGCCGAACGCGCGCTGGGGCACGCCGCGACGCTGCTCGACGCGCTCGACCATGCGGCGGAGGACATCCGGCGCGCGATCGCGACGCTCCCCGCCGCGGTGGAGGACGCCGAACAGGGCGTCGCCGACGCGAAGCAACTGCTCGACGCGGGCGGCCCCGAACTCGTCGACGCCCTGAAGGCCGTGCAGGAAGCCCTCGACCACGCTCGGGCCGAGCAGCACACCGACCCGCTGGGCAGTTTCACGCGGGTCGTCGAGGCCGATGCGCGTCTCGACGAGTTGCGTGCCCGGACGCGCCAGGCCAAGCAGCAGGCCGAGGAGATGCGTCGCCGCCTCCAGCAGGATCTGAGTGCGGCGCAAGCGCAGGTCACTGCCGCGGCCGACTTCATCGGGACGCGCCGGGGCGTCGTGGGTGCCCAGGCGCGCACCCGCCTGTCGGAGGCGCAGCGGCACCTGCAGGCCGCGCAGCAGGCAGCCGAGTCCGATCCGGCGGCCGCCATCCAGTACGCGCGGTCCGCCGCGTCGCTGGCCGCGCAGGCACTGCGCAGCGCGCAGAACGACGTGCAGCGCTGGAACAACCAGCACCGTCCGCCCCGCGGCGGTTCGGGCGGCAACGTCGCGGGCGCCGTGCTCGGCGGCATCCTCATCAACAGCGTGCTCAACAGCGGCCGCGGCGGTGGCTTCGGCGGGGGCGGTTTCGGTGGCGGCGGCTTCGGCGGCGGTGGTTTCGGGGGCGGCGGCTTCGGCGGATCGAGCGGAGGACGCTTCTAGACCATGCGCCCGATCGCAGCACGCGCACTGGGTGCCGGTCTCGGATCGACCGTCCGACTGTTGGATTCCGCCGCGTCGTCCGACGGAAAACCGTTCTCCGAACCCGACATCCTGCGCCCGCACGTCGACTCGCGCCGGTTCGGCTGGGTCCACTACGGCGTCATGATCCCGGATCTGCCGGAGCCGCACCGGTTCTTCTCGATGATGTCGCTGATCGGCGCGACCGGGTCGCTCGCCTTCGACAACGACCACGCGCTCGTGGCGCCGCCGCGCCGCAACGCCGCCGTGGTGACCGGCACGGCGGCGTCGCATCCCGCGCACTTCGGGAACTACGCCGCGGGCTACGATTTCGTGTCCTCCCCGGACGGGTCGCTCGTGAAATTCGGGGACGATCTGACCCTGACCGGACGCTACCCCCACTACGAACTCGTGGGCCGGCTCGGAACGGTCGATGTCGCGCTGACACTGACCAACACGGACACGGTCTCGTGGTTCTTCCGCAACCCGCTCTACAAGCACTTCGGGTTGCTCACCGAATACGAGGGCACCTTCACCCACGAGGGTCGCAGCGTCACGGCCGAGGGTCTGTGCTCGTTCGAGTACGGCGCGATGCCGAGCCCGTATCTGATGCGGTCCACTCCCCTGCCGCCCGCGGCGAAGGCTCCGCTCGACCATTTCGTCTACCAGATCGTCGATCTCGACGCCGACACGCAGATCCTGTTGAGCCGCTACGCGATCGGTGCCCGACCCTTCATGACGACGGCGATCCTGCGCACCCGCAGCGGCTACGGAACCCGTTTCCGGGACGTGGACTTCGAGATACTCGAACTGCGCGACGAACCCGAGCCGACTCCCTACGGCCTCCCGATGCCGGTGCCGAGCCGGACCCGGTTCCTGGTGAAGGACACCGCCGGTCGTCCCTGGCTGGATCTCGAAGGGATCATGGACACCCCGTTCACCTACGGACTGGGCACCGGATTCGTCACCGGTTTCGCGTGGTCGGCGACCTGGCGGGGTGAGGAGATCTCCGGCCGCGGGTATCTCGAGTACATCGATCGGCGCTCGGCGACCTGACCGTTACGGAACACCCGGCTACGAAGCGACAGATGCCCTCCGGTCCCGATGGACCGGAGGGCATCTGCGTCGATCGGATCGGTCAGCAGCCGATCAGGCGCTGCGCGAGGTAACCCTCGACCTGGTCGAGGCTCACGCGCTCCTGCGCCATGGTGTCGCGCTCACGGATCGTGACGGCCTGGTCCTCGAGGGTGTCGAAGTCGACCGTGATGCAGAACGGGGTACCGATCTCGTCCTGGCGACGGTAGCGGCGGCCGATGGCGCCGGCGTCGTCGAACTCGATGTTCCAGTTCTGACGCAGCTTCGCGGCGAGGTCCTTGGCCTTCGGGCTCAGGTCGGCGTTGCGGCTGAGCGGCAGCACGGCGGCCTTGACCGGCGCGAGACGGCGATCGAGGCGCAGCACGGTGCGCTTGTCGACACCGCCCTTGGCGTTGGGTGCCTCGTCCTCGGTGTAGGCGTCGACGAGGAAGGCCATGAGCGAACGGGTCAGGCCGGCCGCCGGCTCGATGACGTACGGCGTGTAGCGCTCGTTGGTGGCCTGATCGAAGAAGCTCAGGTCGGTGCCGGAATGCTTCGAGTGCGTCGACAGGTCGAAGTCGGTGCGGTTCGCGACGCCCTCGAGCTCACCCCACTCGCTGCCCTGGAAGTGGAAGCGGTACTCGATGTCGACGGTGCGCTTCGAGTAGTGCGACAGCTTCTCGAGCGGGTGCTCGTACAGGCGCAGGTTGTCCTTGTTGATGCCCAGATCGGTGTACCAGTTCATCCGGTAGTCGATCCAGTACTGGTGCCACTGCTCGTCTTCGCCCGGCTTGACGAAGAACTCCATCTCCATCTGCTCGAACTCGCGGGTGCGGAAGATGAAGTTGCCGGGCGTGATCTCGTTGCGGAAGCTCTTGCCGATCTGGCCGATGCCGAAGGGCGGCTTCTTGCGCGAGGTGGTGAGCACGTTCGCGAAGTTCACGAAGATGCCCTGCGCCGTCTCGGGGCGCAGGTAGTGCAGGCCTTCCTCGCTCTCGATCGGGCCGAGAAAGGTCTTGAGCATCATGTTGAAGTCGCGGGGCTCGGTCCACTGGCCCTTGGTGCCGCAGTCCGGGCAGACGATCTCGGTCATCGGCACGGCATCGGGGTCGTCGAGCTTGTTCTTCTCGGCATAGGCCTCCTGCAGGTGGTCCTGCCGGTGGCGCTTGTGACAGCTCAGGCATTCGACGAGCGGGTCGTTGAAGACACCGACGTGGCCGGAGGCGACCCAGACCTGACGCGGCAGGATCACCGACGAGTCGAGGCCGACGACGTCCTCGCGGCTGGTGACCATGTTGCGCCACCACTGCTTCTTGATGTTGTCCTTGAGCTCCACGCCGAGCGGCCCGTAATCCCACGCGGACCTGGTGCCGCCGTAGATCTCACCGCAGGGATAGACCAGGCCCCGGCGCTTGGCGAGGTTGGCGACGGTATCGATCTTGGATTTGGGTGCCACTCGGTTTCTCCATCTTCGATGCGGGTTTTCGCAGCATGCGTCGATCTGTAAGCCTATCGCTCCTCGTTCGCAGCTCGAATTCGCGCCGGTTGACATGCACAACTGTGCATATCAAAATGGAATCGATTTGCAATAAGGCCCGCCGACCGGCGGCCGTCCCCGCCCCGAGGAGCCCCGTGAGCATCGACGCCGATCCACGCGAGTGCAGCACGGGCGAGCGCGCCCGCGGCCCGATCGGCAGCGACGCCCTGCCGTCCCCGGTCGATGCCTCCCCCGCCGCCCTGATCGCGGCCGGTGAGCTGCTGCGCGCACTGTCGGCACCCGTCCGCATCTCGATCGTGCTCGAACTGCGCGAGTCGGCCCGCTGCGTGCACGAGCTCGTCGGCGCCCTCGGCGTCACCCAGCCGCTCATCAGCCAGCATCTCCGCGTGCTCAAGACCGCCGGCGTCGTGCGCGGCGAACGCTCGGGACGCGAAGTGCTCTACCACCTGGCCGACGACCATCTCGCCCGCATCGTCGTCGACGCCGTCGCTCACGCCCAGGAAGGACGATCGCAGTGACCTCCACCCGCAAACCTCTCGTGGGGGTCCGCTCGACCCGTCAACGCAGCGCCATCGTCGACCTGCTCGACAACACCGAGGAATTCCGGTCCGCCCAGGACCTTCACGACGAGCTGCGCAAGCGCGGCGAGGGCATCGGCCTGACGACCGTCTACCGCACCCTGCAGTCGCTCGCCGAGGTCGGCAGCGTCGACGTGCTGCGCACCGACAGCGGCGAGTCGCTGTTCCGGCGGTGCTCCTCCGGGCACCACCACCATCTCGTGTGCCGTCACTGCGGCTTCACGGTCGAGGTGGACGGCCCGGAGGTCGAACGCTGGTCGCACGAGGTGGCCGAGTCGAACGGCTTCGTCGACGTCAGCCACACCGTCGAGATCTTCGGCAACTGCCGCGATTGCGCCCTCGCTCAGGGCTGAACCGACCGCCCGCGGCCGTCAGCCGCAATCGCAGTCATCACAGCCGCAACCGTCGGCGAGCAGGTTCTCCTCGTCGTCCTCGGCCTCACCGTCGAAGACCGACGCTTCGCCACCGAGACGCTGCGCGAGCGCGCGTGCCTGCTCGACGACCGGCACGAGCGACGCGACGGCCCGCACGAGATGGATCGGGACGAGCGGCGACGCTGCGACCCGCAGTTCGACGGTGACCCGGTCCTTGTCGAGGACGAACTTCACCTCGGGGAACTCGACCTGCAGGTCGCCGAGGACCTCGGCGGCCCGGGTGCGACCCGTGATGCCCTCGACCAGGTAGGTGGTGAGCAGCACGAAGCCGCCCTCGGCGTCGACGGTCGCGTAGGTGAGCACATCGTCGATCCAGATCGGGATCTCGCCGTCCTCGTCGGGCTCGGGAGCTTCCTCGAGAATCTCCGACAGCGTCTCCACCACGGCAGCGCGCAGCGCGTCGTCGTCCTCGGTCGGGATCGCGACGGCGTGCGCCCCGTCTGCGGCGACGACCTCCTCGGTGGTGGTCTCGACGTCGATGTCGGTGGTGGTCACGAATTCTCCTTGGGGTCGGGGGTGCCGGCGACGGCGCCGCGCGCGTCGGCGGCACCGTCGAGCACGAGCAGCAGCATGGTGGTCAGCGCCGTGTCGTCGAGACCGGTCGCGGGGAACGAGTACCGCAGCACGACGTCGGCGTCGGTCTCGCGTTCGATGAGGTGGACCGAGCCGAACTGCAGGGCGTCGGCGGCGGCCGCGACCCGACCGCGCACGGCGTCGTCGAGCGGAAGATCCCACGCGAGCACTCCGGTGATGGAGACCACGTCGAGTCCTTCGGTGAGCGTGACGACCTGCAGGGCGAACGGCACAGCGCCGTAGTCGAATCCGAACGAGCCGTCGCCGTCGGTGGCAGACGACGGGGTGCGGACGTCGACGAAGGGCGTCAGCGCGCCCGCGATCCGCTCGCGCAGCGACGTCACTTCACACCACCGAACCGCCGGTCGCGCGAGGCGTATTCGACGCACGCCGCCCACAGATCGCGTCGGTCGAAGTCGGGGAACATCGTGTCCTGGAAGACGAGTTCGGCGTAGGCCGACTGCCACAGCAGGAAGTTCGAGGTGCGCTGCTCGCCCGAGGGCCGCAGGAACAGATCGACGTCGGGCATGTCGGGCTCGTCGAGGTACCGCGCAATGGTCGACTCGGTGATGCGTTCGGGATCGAGTTCTCCTGCCGCGACCCGGCGGGCGATCTCCCGTGCGGCGTCGGCGATCTCGGCGCGACCGCCGTAGTTGACGCACATCGTGAGGGTCATGACGTCGTTGTCCTTCGTCAGTTCCTCGGCGATCTCGAGTTCCTTGATCACGCTGCGCCACAGGCGGGGACGGCGACCGGCCCACCGGACCCGCACCCCCATCTCGTGCATCTCGTCGCGACGGCGGCGGATCACGTCGCGGTTGAAGCCCATGAGGAAGCGGACCTCGTCGGGGCTGCGCTTCCAGTTCTCGGTGGAGAAGGCGTAGGCCGAGAGCCACTTGACGCCCATCTCGATGCATCCGCACACCGTGTCCATCAGCACGGCCTCGCCGCGTTCGTGGCCGGCGGTGCGCGGCAGACCGCGCTCCTGCGCCCATCGACCGTTGCCGTCCATCACGAGCGCCACGTGCTGTGGGATCAGCTCGGGTTGCAGCACGGGAGGTCGCGCGCCCGACGGATGCGGGTCGGGCGGCCGGATCACCCGCTCAGGCGATGGGGGCGTGGTACGTCGTCGAATCACGGTCCCCATCCTGCCGGACACCCCGGGCGACGTCATCAACCCGGTTCCCCGTCGCAGGTTCGGTGCGACCGCGCTCGACGAGGGGCAGCGAGCGCAGTTGCCGTTCGAGATGCCACTGCAGGTGCGCGGCGACGAGGCCGCTGGCCTGGCGGCGCACCGCCGCGTCGGCGGCCTCGGTGTCGGCCCAGCGTCCGTGGTTGAGCGCGTCGAGCAACGCCAACACACCCGGGGCGGGGGTGGCCGCTCCCGGCGGACGGCAGTGCACGCACACCGCACCACCGGCGGCGACATGGAAGGCGGTGTGCGGGCCGGGACGGTCGCAGCGCGCGCAGTGGGTGATCGCCGGCGCCCATCCCGCGTAGGCCATGGCCCGCAGAAGATAGGCGTCGAGCACGAGTTCGGGCGGCCGGGTGCGGTCGCACACCGCGCGCAGCGCACCGACGGTGAGTGCGTGCAGGCGCGGCACGGGCGCGCGTTCCTCACCGGCGAGGCGTTCGGCGGTCTCGAGGATCGCGCACGCGGTGGTGTAGCGGGGGTAGTCGTCGACGATGCCCACCGCGAAGGCGTCGAGGGTCTGCACCTGGGTGATGACGTCGAGACTGCGGCCCGGGTGGAGCTGGACGTCGATGTGGGCGAACGGTTCGAGCCGTGCGCCGAACTTCGAGCGTGTCCGGCGCACGCCCTTCGCGACGGCCCGCACGAGTCCGTGCCGGCGCGTCAGCAGGGTGACGATGCGGTCGGCCTCGCCCAGCTTGTGCTGGCGCAGTACCACCGCGTTGTCCCGATAAAGCCTCACTCCCCGAGTCTGTCATGTCGCGGTGACAGGGGACGACCCGCGAAGGGACTCGACACCCAGAACTGGAACGCGTTATTGTTCGTTCGAACGAACGGGGGAACGAATGGACGCTCGAACCGACCTGCGCGACCTGAAGGCGACCGTCGAGGCACTCGACCGCGGCGAGACCACCTCCACGGATCTCGTCCGTGCGAGCCTCGGCCGGATCGACGAGTCGCAACCGCACCTGAACGCCTTCCGCGTCGTGCGCCGCACGGCCGCACTCGACGAGGCCCGCGAGGCCGACCGGCGCCGCGCGAACGGCGAGCGTCTCCCCCTGCTGGGCGTCCCCATCGCGATCAAGGACGACACCGACATCGTCGGTGAGACGACGATGTTCGGCTGCGCCGGCACCTTCAACCCGAAGGACACCGACGCCGAGGTCGTGCGCCGCCTGCGGGCCGCCGGCGCGGTGATCGTCGGCAAGACCCACTCCCCCGAACTCGGCCAGTGGCCGCTCACCGGCGGCGACGCCTTCGGGCACACCCGCAGCGCGTGGTCGCGCGACCATACCCCCGGCGGTTCGTCGGGTGGCAGCGCCGCGGCCGTCGCGGCGGGACTCGTGCCGGCCGCCCTGGGATCCGACGGCGCCGGATCGGTCCGCATCCCCGCCTCGTGGTCCAATCTCGTCGGCATCAAGCCGCAACGCGGCCGGATCTCCATGTGGCCCGACGCCGAATCCTTCAACGGACTCACCACGCACGGCCCACTCGCCCGCACGGTCGCCGACGCGGCCCTGCTCCTCGACGTCGTGTCCGGAAACCACCCCGGCGACCGGCACAGGTGCGCGCCGCTGACCGTCTCCGACGCCGTGGGACGAGATCCCGGCAGACTGAACATCGCTCTGTCGCTGAAGATCCCGTTCACCGCGACACCCACCCGCCTCGACGCCCGCGTCCGCACCCGCATCGCCGCACTCGCCGCGGTACTGCGTGATCTCGGCCACGAGGTGACCCTCGCCGATCCCGACTACGGAATGTCGTTCGGCCTCGCCTTCCTCCCGCGATCCATGGCCGGTATCGAGGACTGGCTGTACCGCCTGCCCGACCCGTCCCTCGCCGACGTACGCACCCGCGCCAATGCCCGCACCGGCCGATTCCTGCACGGTTATCCGCTGCGGGCGGCGCGCGCGATCGAACCGCGACTGCACCGTCGGGTCGGCCGCATCTTCGACCGGTTCGACGTCGTGCTCGCCCCCACCACCGCCACACCGCCGCTGCCGGTGACGGCGATCGACGGCATCGGCGGCTGGGCGACCGACAAGGTCATCACCGGGGCATGCCCCTATGCGTGGCCGTGGAACGTGCTGGGCTGGCCCGCGATCAACGTCCCCGCGGGTTTCACCGAGGAGCGACTGCCGGTGGGTGCCCAGCTGCTCGGCCCGGCGAACTCCGAACCGCTGCTGGTGTCCCTCGCCTCCCAACTCGAATCGGTGCTGCGCTGGCACGAACACACCCCGGAGCACTGGTGGTGACCACACGCGACGACACCCGCTCGCGGATCGTCCACGCCACCCTGTATCTCGTCGGCACCGACGGGGTCGCCGGGGTGACGAACCGGCGCATCGCGGCGCGCGCCGAGGTCTCGCTCGGTTCGATCACCTACCACTTCCCCACCCAGGCCGACCTGCTGCGCGCCGCGCTCGAGTTCTTCGTCGACGAGGAGACCCAGCGGCTGCGAGAGCTCGCCGAGCAGTATCGATCCCGGGTCCTGTCGCTGACGGAGGCCGCCGAACTCACCGAACGCGTCGCCCACGACCTGACCTTCACGGCCGAACGCATCGCCCCCTTCGAGCTCTACGTGCAGGCGGGGCGCGACGAGGAACTGCGGCGGGTCGCCGAACGCTGCTGGCGTGCCTACGACGCGTTGACCGTCTCCGTCCTTTCGGCGTTGGGAGTGCCGGATCCGGAGACGATCGCCCCGACGGTCGTCGCGACCATCACCGGGCTACAACTGCGCCGCCTGTCGACGGGTACGGAGCCGGATCTGTCGGAGGCCGTCCTGCTGTTGCTGCACGGCGCGACAGCCACCCGTCGCTGAGTTCCCCTCGGTCACCGGCCCCGGCGTGACGACGCGTTCACATCCGCCTCCGTGACGAAACACCCCCGTCACGAATTGTGCAGTGTGCACAGTTCTTTCCCGTCGCGAGTGGTCTGTCGGCCGATTGCCGAGTCCTGTCCGACTCTTCAAGATCGACATGTTCCGGCCGACGACGGCGGTGCCGCCCATCGATGTCGCGGCGCCCTTCGATCCGTCCACGGTCGTCGCCCGCCGCATGTTCACACGTCGAGGAGTCTCCCGTGACCGTCGCGCACATCGTCTTCCTGCTCGGACTGGTCGGCCTGATCGTCGCCATGGCACTACGCAAGAACGTCCTGATCCCGGCGGTCGTCGCCACTTTCGCCACCGCCCTCGCCTACGACGGCAACGTCGCCTCCGCCGTCATGGCGGTCTTCCGCGCCACCCTCACCGCCGGCGGAGCCCTCTTCGAGATTTTCGTCGTCATCGCCGCCGTGACATCGATGCTCGCGGCGATGCGCACCATCGGCGCCGACGAACCCATGGTGCGTCCCTTCGGACGCTGGATGATCAACGGCCGCGTCGCCTACATCGTGCTGTTCGTCGTCACCTACCTGCTGTCGCTGTTCTTCTGGCCCACACCCGCCCTCGCACTCATCGGTGCCGTGCTGCTCCCGGCGGCCATCAAGGCCGGGCTGCCGCCGCTCGGCGCCGCACTCGCCCTTGCGATCTCCGGGCAGGGCATGGCACTCGCCTCCGACTACGTCATCGGTCTCGCACCGTCGATCTCGGCGAGCGGCGCAGGTGTGCCGGCCGACGACATCGCCGACCGCGCGCTGGTCCTGTCCCTCATCGTGGGTCTGACCGCGGCCGTACTCGCCTGGTTCCTCACCATCCGCAAGGAGATCGTGCGCCACTCCGCGAATCTCGTGTCTGCGACGGACGATCCGGGCACCGGTGGCTCCGTTTCCGGAGGTCCGGCACCGCACCCGAACGGGGACCTCCCGACCCCCGAGAACGATCACACCGGGACCGACCACACCGCACCGGTGAGCACCGTGGCCGCCATCGACCTGCCCGGAACTCTCACCCCGGTCCTCACCCGCCCCACCCCGGCACGCGCCTGGGCTATCGGGGTTCCCGCGACCTTCGGTCTGGTGCTCGTCTACATGATGCTGGGGCGCTTCACCGATCTCGTGCCGTGGTCGGACGGCGCCGGTGCCTCGCTCGTCGGCGGCACCGCGCTCGTCCTCATGGCCGCCGTGACCCTGACGACGCGCCCGGCCGACACCCTCGAACACTGCGCCACCCATTTCGTCGACGGCCTGGTCTACGCGTTCAAGGCCATGGGAATCATCCTGCCGGTGGCCGGATTCGTGTACCTCGGCATCCCCGACTACTCCGGTTCGATCCTGGGACTCGAGGACGGCACCGGACCGGCCTTCCTGTTCGACACCGTCGAGAGCATCCAGACCTACATTCCCGACAACGGTCTCTTCGCCGCGTTCAGCATGCTCCTGATCGGCCTGCTCATCGGCCTGGACGGCTCCGGCTGGGCCGGTCTGCCGCTCACCGGTGGTATCGCCGCCGCCCTCGCCCCGCAGGCCGGCATGGACACCGCGACGCTCGCCGCCCTCGCGCAGAACGCCGCGACCTGGACCGGCGGCGGCACCCTCGTCATCTGGTCGTCGCTGATCGTGGTCGCGGGCTTCTGCCGCGTTCCGGTCGGGGATCTCGTGCGACGACTCGCGATCCCGGTGGTGAGCGGACTGCTCGTCGCCACCGTCGCCGCGGTGGTGATCTGGTGATCACCGCATCCGCACCGAACACCTTCGAGGAGAGGACCCCCGTGGACGAATCCGGTTTCCGCTACGACCCCCAACGCTGCGCCCTGGTCGTCGTCGACATGCAGAACGACTTCTGTTCCACCGACGGCGCTCTCGCCGGCTGCGGCTTCGACGTCTCCGCCGCGGTCGCCATGACACCGCGGCTGGCGGAACTGATCGACCGCGCCCGCCGCAGGGACGTGCCCGTCGTCTGGATCCGTACGGAGCACGACGAGACCACGGACACGCCCCAGTGGCTGGGCCGCGTCGGTACCGGTCCCGGCACGGCGCGGACCGCTCTGACCTGCCGGCCCGGTACTGCCGGAGCGGACTTCTACGGTGTCCGTCCGGAGCCGGGAGAACCGGTGATCGTCAAACATCGCTTCAGCGCGTTCGTCGGCACCGATCTCGACAGCGTCCTGCGGTCACGGGGCATCGAATCGTTGTTGTTCACCGGCGTCGCCACCGAGATCTGCGTCGAATCGAGCCTGCGCAGCGGCCTGTTCCACGAGTACTGGGTCTCGCTCGTCGAGGACTGCGCCGCGTCCTACAGTCCCGCCGCGCACGCCGCCTCGGTCGCGGTGGTCGCACAGAACTTCGGGACCGTGGTGACCGCAGACGACCTCGCGTCGATGTGGGTCGCCCGGCCGATCACCGCGTCCACCCCGTAGGGGCTCGACGTCAGAATCCCAGACGGCCCAGCTGTTTGGGATCTCGCTGCCAGTCCTTCGCGACCTTCACGTGCAGGTCGAGGTAGATCTTCACGCCGAGGAGCTTCTCGATCTGGGTGCGTGCGGCGGTGCCCACCTCGCGCAGCCGCGCACCCCCCTTGCCGATGACGATGCCCTTCTGGCTCGGCCGCTCGACGTAGAGCAGGGCGTGCACGTCGAGCATTTCGCCCTGCTTCTCGGTGCGACCCTCACGTTCGGTGATCTCCTCGATCACAACGGCGAGCGAGTGGGGCAGCTCGTCGCCGAGACCTTCGAGGGCGGCCTCGCGGATGAGCTCGGCCATCAGGGTCTCCTCCGGCTCGTCGGTGAGCTCGCCGTCGGGATAGAAGGCCGGTCCGGGCTCCATGTGCGAGACGAGGACGTCGACGAGGACCTCGACCTGCTCACCCGAGGCCGCGGAGACCGGCACGACCTCGCAGTTCTCGCCGAGGAGTTTCGACACGGCGAGCAACTGCGCGGCGACCTGCTGTTTGCCCACCTTGTCGATCTTCGTGACGATGCCGATAACCGGGGTCTTCGGCGCCATGTGGCGCACCTGCTCGAGGATCCAGCGGTCGCCGGGGCCGATCTTCTCGTCGGCGGGGAAGCACATGCCGATCGCGTCGACCTCGGAGTAGGTGTCCTGCACCAGATCGTTCAGCCGCTGGCCGAGCAGGGTGCGCGGGCGGTGCAGTCCCGGGGTGTCCACCAGGATGAGCTGGGCGTTGTCGCGGTGGACGATGCCGCGGATGGTGTGGCGGGTGGTCTGCGGGCGCGACGAGGTGATCGCGATCTTGCTGCCGACGAGTGCATTCGTGAGCGTCGACTTCCCGGTGTTGGGCCGGCCGACGAAACAGATGAAGCCGGAACGGAAGTCGGTGTCGGTCATGCATGCTCCTCGGTGGTGGCCGTATCGGTATCGGTGGGTTCTTCTTCGGGTGTCGCGCGCTGCACGAAGACGGTGCTCACACGCACCCGCCCGCGGACGTCCGGTCCGCCCTCGCCGCGGAGCAACAGGCCGTGGGTCCGTACCTCCGCACCCGGCAGAGGAACTCGGCCGAGTTCGTAGCCGAGGAGTCCGCCGACGGTGTCGACCTCGTCGTCCTCGATGTCGATGTCGAACAGTTCGCCGAGGTCCTCGACGGGAAGTCGCGCGGAGACGCGGTAGGTGTCGTCGCCGAGTTCCTCGACGTCGGGGATCTCCCCGGTGTCGTACTCGTCGGCGATCTCTCCGACGATCTCCTCGATGACGTCCTCGATCGTCACGAGACCGGCGATGCCGCCGTATTCGTCGACGAGGACCGCCATGTGGTTGCGGTCGCGCTGCATGTCGGCGAGCAGGTCGTCGAGGCGCTTCGAATCCGGCACGAAGACCGCCGGCCGCATGACGTCGGCAACGGAGACGCTGCGCCCGCCGTCGCGGTGGTAGTAGGTCTGCTGGACGAGATCCTTGAGGTAGACGACACCGCGGATGTCGTCGACGTTCTCGCCGATCACCGGGATCCGCGAGTGCCCGCTGCGGACGGCGAGCGAGGTGGCCTGACCGGCCGTCTTGGTCTCCTCGATCCACACCATCTCGGGGCGCGGAACCATGATCTCGCGGGCGGTGGTGTCGCCGAAGTCGAACACCGACTGGATCATCCGGCGTTCCTCGTCGGCCACGACCCCGCTCTCCTGAGCGAGATCGACCAGTTCGCGCAGCTCGATCTCGTTGGAGAACGGGCCGTTCCGGAAACCGCGACCGGGCGTGACCGCATTGCCGACGCTGATGAGGATCCGGCTGATCGGACCGAGCAGGACACCGAGGATCCGCAACGGTCCGGTGGCGGCGAGCGCGATCGGGTACGCGTGCTGGCGTCCGAGCGTGCGCGGACTGACACCGATGACGACGTAGTCGACGATGACCATCACCGCGGCGCCCACGACGAGCGCCCATGTGCGGTCGAGCACGGCGAGCAACGCGCCGACGAGCACGACGGTGGCGGTGATCTCGCAGAGGATGCGCAGCAGCACCGTCAGATTGACGTAGCGGGGCCGATCGTCGAGCAGACCGAGCAGGCGGCGCGCACTGGGGCGGCCCTCTTTCGCGAGTTCCTCGGCGCGCGCCGCGGATACGGTGTTGAGCGCGGAATCGACGGCGGCGAACAGGCCTCCGAGCACCACCAGGACGACCGCCAGGACGACGAGGGGCACGGTACTCACGCGATCGTCACTCCCTCGATCGGTGCCGTCCGATCACGATGGCTCGTACTGTCGCCGCTCATGATTCGGGGGTGTCGACGAAACCGGCCTTGCCCAGCAACTTCCGGTCGCGGGCGGCGAGCCGCGCCTCGTGCTCGGCGCGGCGGATCTCCTCGTACCACTCGGCGAGGAGCTGGTTCTGCAGGCCGAACATCTCCTTCTCCTCCTCCGGTTCGGCGTGGTCGTAGCCGAGGAGGTGGAGCATGCCGTGCACGGTGAGCAGGGCGAGTTCGTGGGCCACCGGGTGACCGGCCTTCGCGGCCTGGTCGGCGGCGAACTGCGGACACAGCACGATGTCGCCGAGCATCGACGGTCCCGGTTCGGGAGCGTCGGGGCGGCCGCCGGGTTCGAGTTCGTCCATGGGGAACGACATCACGTCGGTGGGGCCGGGCAGGTCCATCCACCGCACGTGCAGATCGGCCATGGTGTCGAGATCCACGAGCACCATCGACAACTCCGCCGCCGGATGCACATCCATCCGGGCGATCACGAAGCGGGCGACGTCGAGGAGTTCCTTCTCCGAGACGTCCATTCCCGATTCGTTCGAGATCTCGATGCTCATGACTGGAGTTCCTTCTGCACGACGGTATTCGGTTGATCTGCAAGGGTGTTCATCGACGCTGCACCCGCTGCGCGCGACGCTGGGCGCGGTTGCCGGGGATCCCGTCGCCGTCGCGGGTGGTGGCCTCGAAACGGCTGTAGGCGTCGACGATGTCGGAGACGAGCCGGTGCCGCACGACGTCGCTGCTGTCGAGGCGCGCGATGTGGATGTCGTCGATGCCGTCGAGGATCTCGGTGGCGGCGGCGAGACCCGAGCGGGCACCGCCGGGCAGGTCGATCTGCGTGATGTCGCCCGTCACGACGATCTTGGAGCCGAAGCCCAGGCGCGTGAGGAACATCTTCATCTGCTCGGCGGTGGTGTTCTGCGCCTCGTCGAGGATGATGAAGGCATCGTTCAGGGTGCGGCCACGCATATATGCGAGGGGCGCGACCTCGATGACACCCGCCTGCATGAGCTTCGGGATGGCCTCGGGATCCATCATGTCGTGCAGCGCGTCGTGCAGCGGACGCAGATACGGGTCGATCTTCTCGTGCAGGGTGCCCGGCAGGAAGCCGAGCCGCTCCCCTGCCTCGACGGCGGGACGCGTGAGGATGATGCGGTTGACCTGCTTGGTCTGCAGGGCCTGCACGGCCTTCGCCATGGCGAGATAGGTCTTGCCCGTACCGGCCGGTCCGACACCGAAGACGATGGTGTGGGCGTCGATGGCGTCGACGTACCGCTTCTGGTTCAGGGTCTTGGGCCGGATCGTCTTCCCGCGCCGCGACAGGATGTCGAGGCTGAGCACGTCGGCCGGCGACTCGGAGAGCCCCTGGGTGAGCATGCCCACGGTGCGACGCACGGCGTCGGGCGCGAGCGATTGTCCGCGACGGACGATGGTGACGAGCTCGGCGAGCGCACGTTCCGCGAGGGCGACGTCGGCGGGCGCTCCGGTCAGCGTGACGGTGTTGCCCCGCACGTGGATGTCCGCCGCCAGGAGGGCTTCGAGGGCGATCAGATTCTCGTCCGCGGCTCCGAGCAGGGGCGCTGCGGCCTCCGAGGGGAGGTCGAGGCTCGATTTGACCGTGGTCGGTTCGAATTCGGCGGGCTCGTGGGGTCGGTCTGGTTCACTCACGTGGACGGTACGTCCTGCTTTCGGTTCGGCTCCTGCACGACGGTCGTCGTGTTCGTGCCAGTCTAGCGCCGGACGAGGCGCACCCTCCCGCAACAGCGAGTTTCAGCGAGGTTCGGTTCCGCCTTCGCCTGAGGTGGCCTCCGCGAGCCACCGCCGTGCCTCGGCGAGGATCCCGGGTGCCCGGTCGGGTGAGACCCCGGCGAGCACGAGGTTGCCCAGGACGATCGTGTCGCCCGAGTCGTCCACCAGCCCGAGATTGGCCTGCTCGAGTGTGGCCATCGTCAGGCCTTCCATCATCCCCACGAGGACGGGCGCCGGCAGATAGTCGGAGAACTGGCTCTGCGCGAGGCCGCGTTCGACGTGTCCGAGGACACGCGAGCGCACCGGGGAGACGAGTTCGGCGATGCGCTGCTCTCCCATCTCCTTGCGCGCGAACGAGAGCAGCACGCGGTAGCGGTCGCCGATGGGCCAGGTCCGCAGCGCCACGACCGCGAGTGCGACCGCGGGATCGTCCGGTTCAGGATGGTCGAGAGCCTCGGCGAGTGCGGTCGAGGCGTCGTCGACGATCCCCTCGACGAGGGCTTCCCGGTTGGGGAAGTGCGCATAGACGGTGCGGCGGACGACACCTGCGGCCTTGGCGACATCGTCCATGCTCGCGTCGGAGTCGGCGGCGAAGCACATCACCGCAGCGTCGAGTATGCGCATGCGGTTCGCATTGAATCGGGTTCGCGGTCGTGTGACCGAGTTCTCCACGTTCTCGTCCTCTTCCGCCGACTGTGATCTGTCTTTCATTTTAGTTGCACACAGATGTGCAGCTGCGTAACTTGCACACCACCGTGTAGATCGGGGCTCCGGTCCCGGCCCGTGTCGCACCCGAGGAGAACCCATGACCACTGCCGTCACCCCCGCAGGAGGGACCGCAGCGAAGGAACCCTACCGGCTGCGCTGGGCCGGACTGGCAGTGCTGTGCCTGAGCCTGCTCATCGTCGTGATGGCCAACACCTCGCTCATCGTCGCCGCACCCGGCATGCTGCGCGACCTGCAGCTCACCAGCGCCGACATGCAGTGGATCATCGACGGCTACACCGTCCCCTACGCCGCGCTGATGCTACTGTTCGGCGTGCTCGGCGACCGGTACGGGCGACGCCGCGCGTTGCTGGCCGGCCTGGTCGCCTTCGCCGCCGGCGCGGTCTACGGATCGTTCGCCGACAGCGCCGGCGACGTGATCGTCGCGCGCATCGTCATGGGTGTGGGCGCAGCCGTGATCATGCCCGCAACGCTGTCGCTGCTCGTCGCGATGTTCCCCGTGCACGAGCGTGCCCGTGCGATCGCGGCCTGGGCGGCTACGTCCGGACTCGCCATCGCGCTCGGTCCCCTGCTCGCCGGATGGCTCCTCGAATCGAACTCGTGGGGTTCGACCTTCCTCATCAACGTGCCGATCGCGGCGTTCGCCGCGATCGCGGCCCTGATCCTCGTGCCGGCCTCGAAGGCGGACGATCTCACCCGCACCGACTGGGTCGGCGGCGCCCTGTCGGTCGCGGCTCTCGGCGGAATCGTCTACGCGATCATCGAGGGGTTCCACTTCGGTTGGGGCACCGGCGTGATCGCCACCTCGATCGGGTCGGTGATCGCCGCGGTGCTCTTCGTGGTGTGGGAACTTCGTCACCCCCGGCCGCTGCTGGACGTGCGCCGGGTCGCGGACCGGACCGTCGGCGGAGCCTGCGTGTCGGTGCTGTTGCTGTTCCTCGTCGCCTTCGGCGCCATCTACTTCGTCGCGCAGCAGTTCCAGTTCGTGCTCGGTTACGGCCCGCTCGAGACCGGCCTGCGTCTGCTTCCCCTCGCGGTGACGGTCTCGCTGGGTGCGGCGCTGAGCGGCCGGCTCGCACCCCGCCTCGGCGCGCGGATCCTCGTGGGCGCGGGCATGGTCGCTGCCGCGGCGGGCATCCTTACACTGACCGTCACGGACGCCGCGTCCGGTTTCACGCCCTTCCTGATCTCGTTGCTGCTGCTGGGGTTGGGCATCGGTCTGGCCACACCCCCGTCCACCGACCTGATCATGGGCGGTTTCCCCGACTCGGATCTCGGAGCTGCGGGCGGATTGAACGACACCGCAGTGGAATTCGGAGGTTCACTGGGCATCGCCGTGCTCGGTTCGATCCTCGCGACCACCTATCACCGCGAGATCTCCGGCTTCCTCGACGGATTGCCGCTCGCGGATCTGACGGGCCCGATGGCCGATCAGGCCGCGATGGCGATCGAGGCGGCCGGCGATTCGGTGGGCGGGGCGGCGATCGTCGCGGAAGAACTCGCGGCGAACCCGTTCGCGGCGTCGTACGCACAACCGCTGCTCGACGCGTCGTCCGCAGCGTTCGCCGAGGCGATCTCGTCCGCGAGCCTCGTCGCCGGCATCGTCCTGCTCGTCGGCGCCGCGGCGGTCACCGCGCTACTCCCCCGCGGACTCCGCACCCGCGCCGGCAGCGAGGCCGAGATCGGCAACTGACCGGACGGTGAGCAGGTCGAGCGATCGCGCCCAGGCACGGGTGGTCCGGTTCAGGAAGGCGACGTGATCCTCGCCGTCGAACAGTTCCAGCGACACCGGGTCGCCCGCCGCGTCGGCCGCGTCGACGTAACGGTGCGCGACACTCACCGGCACCTGCTCGTCGGCGGTGCCGTGCAGCACCGCGACCGGCACACCGATCGGCGGCCGGTGCGTCGGTGAGGCAGACCGGTAACGCTCGGGTGCATCCGCGTAGGACGCACCGAAGAGCGCCTCGAACGCCTCCACGCGACGACCACGTTCCCCGGCGGTGACGAGATCGAGCGCACCCGCCTGCGAGACCACGAATTCCGGTCGCACCGATGTACTCTCACCCGCGAGCCACACCGCCAGCTGACCTCCCGCCGAGTGACCGACGAGCCTCACACGGTCGAGATCGACCTCGACACCGCCGCGCTGCGCGTGCGGAACGACCTCGCTGAAGATCGTGTAGTACGCCGCGACCACATCGGCGGACATCTCGTCCCACGCGCCACCGGCCTCGAGACGGCGGTACTCGACGTTCCACGCCACCACACCGCGACGCGCGAGTTCCACGGACAGCGCGGTACCGAGGGTGAGCTGGTAGCGGCCGTGCCACGAACCGCCGTGAACGACCATGACGACGGGAACGGGCCCCGTCACCGTCGCGGGGTCGGGCAGGAAGACGTGCCCGAACTGCTGCGAGTGGGTGCCGTAGGCGATCTTCGTACGAGCCAAGAGAGGAAATTCCTTCGCTACAGAGAATCGGGACCCGCAAGCGATCCCTCAGTGCAAGGGCCTGGTCCGCCACCGGTCGGTCATCACACCGATCGCGCCGAGGGCGACGGCCGCGGCGGTCGAGGTGCGCAGCACCGTGGGGCCGAGACCGACCGCCACCGCTCCCGCGTCGACGAGGGTCTCGACCTCCGCGTCGTCGAGTCCCCCTTCGGGACCGACGATCAGCGTCAGCGAATCGGCGTCGCGCACCGGCAGATCGGCAAAGGGGATCGTGGCGGATTCGTGGAGCACCGCGACGACGTCGCCGCGCTCGACGGCCGAGCGGACCCGGGCGACGACCTCGGGTGTGCGGTGCAAGCCGACGACCGTCGGCACGTGCGCGCGCCGCGACTGCTTCGCCGCGGACGTCGCGACCGCCTGCCACTTGGCAACACCCTTGTCCGCCTTGGCATCCCACCGTGCGACGCAGCGCGCCGACTGCCACGGCACGAACTCGTCGGCGCCGGCCTCGGTGGCCAGTTCGACGGCGAGTTCGGACCGGTCGGATTTCGGCAGCGCCTGCACGACGGTCACGCTCGGACGGGGCGGATCGACGACGCGACGATCGAGCACGAGCGCTTCGAGCCGGTCCTTCGCGACCGCCGTGACCTCGACGTCGGCGACCTCACCGGCACCGTCGGACAACACGAGCCGCTCGCCGACCGCGATACGGCGCACCGTCGCGGCGTGCCGGCCCTCCTTGCCGTCGAGAACGGCCGTCTGCCCCTCGTCGGGCAGCGGGTCGAGGTAGAACAGTGTCGCGGCCACCCGAGCGACCTAGCGGGCGCTGAACGCGTCGCGCAGGCGCGAGAACAGGCCGCCGGTGTTCTGCGAACCCGTGGTCACGACCTCGACGTGCTCCCGGTCGCTGTGCCGGCGCAGGTCCTCGAGCAGCTTCGTCTGCTTGTGATCGAGCTTGCTCGGCACCACGACCTCGAGATGCGCGTGCAGGTCGCCGCGCGTACCCGAGCGCAGCTTCGGCATGCCGTGGCCGCGCAGCACCGAGACCGAACCGGGCTGGGTGCCGGGATCGATGGTGATCTCGGTGGGGCCGTCGAGGATGGTCTCGACCGTCACCTTGGTGCCGAGCGCAGCGTCGACCATGGGCACGCGGATGGTGCAGTGCAGGTCGTCGCCGTCGCGCACGAAGACCTCGTGCTGCTGTTCGAGCACCTCGACGTAGAGATCGCCGGCGGGTCCGCCGCCGGGGCCGACCTCGCCCTGGGCTGCGAGTCGGATGCGCATCCCGTTGCCGACACCGGCGGGCACCTTGACGGTGATCTCGCGGCGGGCACGCACGCGGCCGTCGCCGCCGCACTTGCGGCAGGGATCCGGGATCGTCTCGCCGACACCGCGACAGGTGGGGCACGGTCGGGAGGTCATGACCTGGCCGAGGAAGGAACGCTGGACGGACTGGACCTCGCCGGCACCGCCGCAGGTCTCGCAGCGCACGGGCTTCGAGTCGCCGTGGGTGCCGGAACCGGTGCACGCGTCGCACAGGATCGCGGTGTCGACCGTGACCGTCTTGGTGACGCCGCGAGCGCATTCCTCGAGGGTCAGGCGGGTGCGGAGCAGCGAGTCGGCGCCGGGCTGGACGCGGCCGCGCGGCCCGCGGGAACCGCCGGCGCCGCCACCGAAGAACGCCTCGAAGACGTCGCCGAGGCCACCACCGAAGCCGGCGCCGCCGAAGCCGCCCGCACCGCCGCCACCGGGTTCGAGCGGGTCGCCGCCGAGGTCGACGATGCGTCGCTTCTCGGGATCCGACAGCACCTCGTAGGCGGCCGAGATCTCCTGGAAACGCTTCTGCGCCGACTCGTCGGGGTTCACATCCGGGTGGTGCTCGCGCGCCAACTTGCGGTACGCCCGTTTGATCTCCTGGTCGGTCGCGTTCTTGGACACGCCGAGCGTCCCGTAGTAGTCCCGTGCCACGTTTGGTTCTCGTCCTTACGTCGTTCTACAGAGCAAAATGGACGGTGCTCAGCGTTCGCCGAGCACCTCACCGATATATCTCGCAACGGTGGCGACCGATGCGATGGTTCCCGGATAGTCCATCCGGGTGGGGCCGAGCACCCCCAGACCACCGAAGACCGTACCCGCGGCCCCGTAACCGGTGGACACGACCGAGGTGGTGCGCATCTCCTCGAACTGGGTCTCCTCACCGATGCGGACGGTGACCCGGCCGGCGTCCTGGCTGGACGCGAGCAGTTTGAGCACCACGACCTGCTCCTCGAGGGCTTCGAGGACCGTGCGCAACGAACCCGGCACTATCCCGTGGCCGTCGAAGTCGGCGGCGTTACGGGTGAGATTGGCGGTGCCTCCGAGCACGAGACGCTCCTCGGGGTGCTCGACGAGGGTCTCCACCAGCACGGTGGTGCACCGGATGAGCGCGTCGCGCAGATCGTCCGGTGCGTTGTCGGCGAGCTCGGTGACCGCGACGGAAGCCGCGGCGAGCCGCTTGCCCGTCAATGCCCCACCGAGCAGCTCACGCAGCCGCGACAGGCCGTCCTCGTCGATCACGTCGCCGAGTTCGACGATGCGCTGATCGACGCGGCCCGAGTCGGTGATGAGCACGAGCAGCAGCCGCGCCGGTGTCAGCCCGACCACCTCGAGATGTCGCACGGACGACGCCGAGAGCGTCGGGTACTGCACGACCGCGACCTGGCGGGTGAGCTGCGCGAGCAACCGCACCGCGCGGCGCAGCACGTCGTCCAGGTCGACGCCCGATTCGAGGAACTGCAGGATCGCGCGGCGCTCGGCCGACGAGAGCGGTTTGACCTCCGCGATCCTGTCGACGAACTGGCGGTAGCCCTTGTCGGTGGGCACGCGTCCCGAGCTCGTGTGGGTCTGTGTGATGTATCCCTCTGCTTCGAGCACAGCCATGTCGTTACGGACCGTGGCGCTGGACACACCGAGGTTGTGCCGGTCGACGAGAGTCTTGGAGCCGATCGGCTCCTTGGTGGACACGTAATCCGCCACGATGGCGCGCAAGACCTTGAATCTCCGCTCCTCGGTACTCGACAACCCGCCACCTCCGTTTCCGCCGCCTGCAGGACTGCACCTCTCGGGGCCGTACCCTGCCAGTCTAATCGCGCGACGACCTCGAAGGTGTCGGGCACGTGTGCGACACCACCCCGAACCGGAGGCGACGCCGTCGGCGCGTCCCCCGTAATGTGTCCGCATGATCTTCAAGGGCGTCCGGGACGGCAAACCGTATCCCGATCACGGACTGTCTCTGCGCGACTGGTCGAGGATTCCGCCCCGCCAGGTGCGCCTCGACGAGATCGTCACGACGACGAAGGTGCTCGAACTCGACCGGCTGTTGTCGGAGGACTCGACCTTCTACGGCGATCTGTTCCCACACGCCGTCCAGTGGCAGGGCGTGCTGTACCTCGAGGACGGGCTCCACCGTGCCGTGCAGTCCGCGCTGCGGAACCGGCCGGTGCTGCACGTGCGTGTCTTCGAGTACGACGTGCTGATTCCCGGTGGCGTGCCCGACCCGGGCGCCGAGGTTCGGGGCCCGTCTCCCGCATAGCCCGATCAGGGGTGGATTCGCCCCGTTTCGACCGACGTCCGACGGACCGCCCGAGCTCTCGGACACCGACCGGGAAGGAATGGCATGGGCGAGACGTTCGGCCGCTACGAACTGCAGACCCGGCTCGGCCAGGGCGGGATGGGTCAGGTGTGGTGCGCATTCGACTCGGTCACCGATCGTCAGGTCGCGGTCAAGGTCCTGCCGCCGGAACTCGCCGACGACGCCGGATACCGCGCGCGTTTCGATCGTGAGGCCCGGGCCGTCTCCAAGCTCCGCCATCCGAACATCGTCCCGATCCACAATTTCGGTGAGATCGACGGACGGCTGTACATCGACATGGCCCTGCTCGAGGGCGAGGATCTCGGCACCGTCCTACGACGTGAAGGTTCCCTGCCGCTCGACCGCACCGTGCGCGTGATCGGCCAGGTCGCTGCGGCTCTCGACGCCGCACACGATGCGGGACTGGTGCACCGGGACGTCAAACCGGCCAACATCGTGCTGCACCCCAGCGGCCATACCTATCTGATCGACTTCGGGATCGCACATGCCGACGGTCAGACCGCGCTCACCCGCGAGGCCGGGGCGATCGGCACTCTCGCCTACATGGCCCCGGAACGCTTCGACGGCCGATCCGGGCCGGGTTCCGACATTTACGCGCTGACCTGCGTGTTGTTCCAGTGCCTCACCGGACGAGCACCGTTCGCCACCGACAGCACCGCCCAGCACGTCGCCTCCCATCTGACGAAACCGCCGCCGCGTCCGACCGACCTCGTGCCCGGCCTCCCCGCCGCGCTGGACGGCGTCGTCGCACGTGGGATGGCCAAGCGGGTCGAGGATCGGTATCGCCGGGCCGGTGAACTCGCCGAGGACCTGGCTCGGAGCACGATGGACCGACGGCCGCCGCGCGGGGCACCGGTCCCGCTCCGGAAGGTCGAGCCCGGACCGCCGCCCACGGCGGTGATCCCGCCGACCGCGGTGAACCCGTCGAGCTGGACGGGCCCGCCGACCTTCCCGAACCGACCCCCGATGGGGCCTCCTCCCCCACCTTCGGCGCGTGCACCGCGCCGCGGTGCGGTCGTGGCACTCGCGGTCGCCGCCGCGGTGATCGCAGTGGGGGCGGTGCTCGCCTTCGTCCTCGGGCGGGACACCGGCGACTCGCCGTCCGCCGGTGCCACGAGTCCACTCCCGGCGGAGACCTCGACACCCTCCACCGTTCCGTCCTCACCCGGATCGACGTCACCCGAACCGACCTCGTCGGAGTCACCGCCGAGTTTCGAGCGCATGGCGACCTTCGTGCGGGACTACTACGCGTTGCTCCCGGACGACACCGAACAGGCCTGGGCGTTGTTCGATCCCCACTACGCGGGAAAGGTCGGCCGGGCCGGCTTCGAGGAGTTCTGGCCGACGATCCGGTCCGTCTCGGTGGATGCCGTGGAGCCCCGCGATGCGTCGAGTGTGATCGTCACCCTGACGTTCGTCACCGTCGACGGCCGGACCGAGTCGGAGAAGCGCTGGGTGTCGGTGGTCGAGAACCGTGGGCGGCTGTCGGTCTACGACTCGGAGCGCATCGGAGCGGCATGACGCGACCGGTCGGTCGGAGCGGCGTGACGCGACCGGACGGTCAGTCGTCCGCGCCGAGCAGGATGGTGCGGACCACCGCGTCGGCGAGCAGCCTGCCCCGGTCGGTCAGCACGAGATGATCGTCGCGCTCCACAGCGAGCCCGTCGGCGACCACCGTCTCCGCCGCGACGCGCTCACCGTCGTCGAGCTCCGACAACGGCAGGCCCGTGCGCAGCCGCACGGTGAGCATGACGAGTTCGGTGTGCCGGTCCTCGGCCGTGAGATGTTCGCTTCCCGCAACGGGCAGGGCTCCGTCGGCGAGGGTCGACGCGTAGCGGGCCGGATGCTTGACGTTCCACCAGCGCACGCCGCCGACATGGCTGTGCGCGCCCGGCCCGGCGCCCCACCAGTCGCCGCCGTCCCAGTAACCGAGGTTGTGGGCGCAGCGCGCCGACGGATCGTCGGCCTTCGCCCAGTTGGACACCTCGTACCAGGTCATCCCGGCGTCGGCGAGTCGCGCGTCGATCCGCTCGTACCGCGATGCGAGCACGTCGTCGTCCGGGGCCGGCAGCTCGCCGCGACGGACACGGCGGGCGAGGGCGGTGCCGTCCTCGACGATGAGCGCGTACGCCGAGACATGGTCGACCCCCGCTTCGAGCACGGCATCGAGGGAGGCGTCGAGGTCGGCGTCGCGCTCGCCCGGAGTGCCGTAGATCAGATCGAGGTTGACGTGGCCGAAACCGGCCGCGCGCGCTTCCTTCGCCGCCGCGACGGGACGCCCGGGTGTGTGGGTGCGGTCGAGGACCGCCAGCACGTGGGGCGCCGCGGACTGCATGCCGAGCGACACGCGGGTGTATCCGGCCTCGCGGATCGACGAGAAGAACTCCGTGGAGGTCGACTCCGGGTTCGATTCGGTCGTCACCTCGGCGCCGGGGGCGAGCCCGAACGAGTCGCGGATCGCGTCGAGTACCTGCGCGAGACCGTCCGCGCCGAGCAGCGAGGGCGTTCCGCCGCCGACGAAGACCGTCTCGGCGGCGGGAGTCCGTCGTCCGGATTCGGACAGCAGCCGGGCACCGGCGTCGAGTTCGCGGCGCAGACCCTCGAGCCAGGACTGCGGCGAGGCCGCGCTGCCGAGTTCCCCGGCCGTGTAGGTGTTGAAGTCGCAGTAGCCGCAGCGGGTCGCGCAGAAGGGCACGTGCACGTACACGCCGAACGGTCGCGTCCCCACGCCGGCGAGTGCCGAAGCGGGAAGTTCGAGACCGGCCGGACGACCCGCGATACCGATTTCCGTGCCGGTGCGTCGACCGATCTCAGTGCTGTTCACGCCCTCCAGTGTTCCAGAGACCCGAAGGGCGGTTCCGCGCGCGACGCCCCTACCTCGACATTTCCCGAAAATTGGGTGGAAATACCGCCCGCAATTCGGAATCGCCCCGGTGACATGGCACAATGGTCCGCATGACAGGACACGGAGTGCGACTCGTGGCGCGACGCCACGTCGACTTCAAGCGCGTCTGCGCATCCTGTTGTCTGCCTTGCGCCGCTTGTCTCTGCGCCGACTGTCTCTAGTCGGCACTCCCCGGCACATCCCAGATCCCGCCGGGTCGAAGCATGCGTGCACGAGGTCAGCCCCCTCCTGCGCTCGTCGATCCGGTTCCAGCGAATATCAGGAGACCCTGTATGTCGTCGACCACCGACGTCACGCCCGCCGACGAGTCGGCCACTCCCGCCCGCCGCGCGCGTCCCGCCAAGCGTCGCGCCGAGGGCCAGTGGGCCCTCGGTTACCGGGAGCCGCTCAACGCCAACGAGCAGACGAAGAAGGACGACAACCCGCTCAACGTCCGCAAGCGCATCGAGAACATCTACGCGCAAACCGGTTTCGACGGAATCGACAAGAGCGATCTGCGTGGCCGCTTCCGCTGGTGGGGTCTGTACACCCAGCGCGAGCAGGGCTACGACGGCACCTACACCGGTGACGAGAACATCGACCTGCTCGAGGCGAAGTACTTCATGATGCGGGTGCGCTGCGACGCCGGCGCCCTGAATCTCGCGCAGCTGCGGACGATCGCCGGTATCTCCACCGAGTTCGGTCGCGACACCGCCGACCTGTCCGACCGCGAGAACGTCCAGTACCACTGGATCGAGGTCGAGAACGTCCCCGAGATCTGGCGTCGCCTCGAATCGGTCGGCCTGAAGACCACCGAGGCGTGCGGCGACTGCCCCCGCGTCGTGCTCGGTTCGCCGCTCGCCGGTGAGTCCCTCGACGAGATCATCGACGGCACCCCGGCGATCGACGAGATCGTGCGCCGCTACATCGGCAACCCCGAGTACTCGAACCTGCCGCGCAAATTCAAGACCGCGATCTCCGGCCAGCAGGACGTCGTGCACGAGATCAACGACGTCGCCTTCATCGGCGTCGAGCACCCCGAGCACGGCCCCGGCTTCGACCTGTGGGTCGGCGGCGGCCTGTCCACGAACCCGATGCTCGCGCAGCGGGTCGGCGCGTGGGTGCCGCTCGAGGAGGTCGCCGATGTGTGGGAAGGCGTCGTCGCGATCTTCCGCGACTACGGCTACCGCCGGCTGCGGTCCAAGGCACGCCTGAAGTTCCTCATCAAGGACTGGGGCATCGAGAAGTTCCGCGAGGTGCTCGAGACCGAGTACCTGAAGCGTCCGCTGATCGACGGCCCGGCCCCGGCCGCACCGGAGCGTCCGATCGATCACGTCGGTGTCCAGAAGCTGCGCAACGGCCTCAACGCCGTGGGTGTCGCGCCGATCGCCGGTCGTGTCTCGGGCACGATCCTGTCGAAGGTCGCCGACGCCGCCGAACGTGCGGGTTCGGACCGGATCCGGTTCACGCCGTACCAGAAGCTGATCGTGCTCGACGTGGCCGACGACAAGGTCGAGCAGCTCGTCACCGAGCTCGAGGCGCTGGGTCTGCCGGCCTCGCCGTCGCCGTGGCGCAAGAACCTCATGGCGTGCACGGGAATCGAGTTCTGCAAGCTGTCCTTCGTCGAGACGCGCAAGCGTTCGCAGGCCCTCGTGCCCGAGCTCGAGGAGCGTCTCGCCGACATCAACGCGCAGCTCGACGTCCCGGTGACGATCAACATCAACGGCTGCCCGAACTCGTGCGCGCGCTCCCAGATCGCCGACATCGGCTTCAAGGGGCAGCTCGTCGACGACGGTGAGGGCAACCAGGTCGAGGGTTTCCAGGTGCACCTCGGCGGTGCGCTGGGCTTCGACGCGAAGTTCGGACGCAAGCTGCGCCAGCACAAGGTCACCAGCGCCGAGCTCGGCGACTACATCGAGCGGGTGGTGCGCACCTTCGTCAAGGAGCGCACGCCCGGCGAGCGCTTCGGCGAATGGGTCGTCCGCGCCGAGGAGGCAGACCTGCGATGACGGGCACTGCTGCAGCGGTCGACACGAAGACGGATCGGGAAGGGACGCGATGACGATCGATACGAACATCGACGAGCTCCGGAGTATTGCCGCGCAGGGGGCGGCAGAACTCGAGGGTGCGTCGGCGCAGGAACTCCTGCGGTGGACGGACGAGACCTTCGGTACCCCCACCACCGACGGTGGACGTAGCGGGTACATCGTCGCGTCCAACATGCAGGACGGTGTCCTGGTCCATCTGGCCGCGCAGCAGCGCCCCGGCGTGGACGTGCTGTTCCTCGACACCGGCTACCACTTCGCCGAGACGCTCGGCACGCGCGATGCGGTGGAGCAGGTGTACGGCGTGAACATCGTCGACGCCCGGGCGCAGCAGTCCGTCGCGGAGCAGGACGCCCTGCTCGGCAAGGATCTGTTCGCTCGCGACCCGAACGAGTGCTGCCGTCTGCGCAAGGTGGTGCCGCTGAAGGAGAGCCTGAAGGGCTACCGCGCCTGGGTGACCGGCATCCGCCGTGTCGAGGCGCCCACCCGCGCGAACGCACCGCTGATCTCGTTCGACGACGCGTTCGGACTGGTGAAGATCAATCCGATCGCGGCATGGTCCGACGAGGACATGCAGAACTACATCGACGAACACGGGATCCTCGTCAATCCCCTCGTCGACGAGGGCTACCCGTCCATCGGGTGCGCCCCGTGCACCACCAAACCACTTCCCGGAGCCGATCCGCGCAGCGGGCGCTGGGCCGGCCGAGCCAAGACCGAATGCGGGTTGCACGCCTCATGACACTCACCGATACGAATCCCACCGAGACCCGGACGCTGCTGGACGGCAACCGGTTCGACACCCTCGACGCCCTCGAGTCGGAAGCGATCCACGTCTTCCGCGAGGTCGCGGGCGAGTTCGAGCGCCCCGTCATCCTGTTCTCGGGAGGCAAGGACTCCACCGTCCTGCTGCACCTCGCGATCAAGGCGTTCTGGCCCGCGCCGCTGCCCTTCGCGCTGTTGCACGTCGACACCGGCCACAACCTCCCCGAGGTCCTCGAGTTCCGCGACCACGTCGTCGAGAAGTACAACCTGCGACTGCACGTCGCGAGCGTCGAGGACTACCTCGCCGACGGCCGGCTCACCGAGCGTCCCGACGGCATCCGCAACCCGCTGCAGACCGTGCCGCTGCTCGACGCGATCTCGGAGAACCGGTTCGACGCCGTCTTCGGCGGCGGCCGCCGCGACGAGGAGCGTTCGCGCGCCAAGGAGCGGATCTTCTCGCTGCGCAACGCATTCGGCCAGTGGGATCCGAAGCGTCAGCGTCCGGAGCTGTGGAATCTGTACAACGGGAAGCACGCACCGGGTGAGCACGTGCGGGTCTTCCCGCTGAGCAACTTCACCGAGCTCGACATCTGGCGCTACATCGCCCGCGAGAACGTCGAACTGGCGAGCATCTACTACGCGCACGAGCGTCCCGTCTACCGCCGCGACGGCATGTGGATGACCCCGGGTGTCTGGGGTGGTCCGGCCGAAGGCGAAGAGCTTGAGACGCGTTCGGTGCGCTACCGCACCGTCGGCGACGGATCGACCACCGGCGCGATCCTGTCCGAGGCCTCCACGAACGAGGAAATCCTCGCCGAGGTCGCGGCATCACGACTGACCGAGCGCGGCGCCACCCGCGGCGACGACCGGGTTTCCGAAGCGGCGATGGAAGACCGCAAGCGAGAGGGCTATTTCTGATCATGAGCGACCTTCACGAGCGGAGCGTGCAGAGCGACACGCAGCTGCTGCGCCTCGCCACCGCCGGTTCGGTCGACGACGGCAAGTCCACCCTGGTGGGCCGGCTGCTCTACGACACCAAGTCCGTGCTCGCCGACCAGATCGACGCCGTCACCCGCGCGTCGGTCGACCGCGGCCTCGACACCCCCGACCTGTCGCTGCTCGTCGACGGCCTGCGCGCCGAGCGTGAGCAGGGCATCACCATCGACGTGGCCTACCGCTACTTCGCGACGCCGAAGCGCAGCTTCGTCCTGGCCGACACGCCGGGTCACGTCCAGTACACCCGCAACACGGTGTCGGGTGCGTCCACCGCACAGCTCGTCGTCCTGCTGGTCGACGCGCGCAAGGGTGTCGTCTCGCAGACCCGTAAGCACGCCGCCGTGCTGGCCCTGCTCGGTGTGCCGAAGCTCGTCCTCGCGGTCAACAAGATCGACCTCGTCGAGGATCCGGCCTCGGTGTTCGCGCAGATCTCCGCCGAGTTCGGCGAACTGACGAGCTCGCTCGGCTGGGCCCCCGAGGACGTGCAGGAGATCCCGGTCTCCGCGCTGCACGGCGACAACGTGGCGGTGCGCAGCGAGAACACCCCCTACTACGACGGCCCGACCCTCATCGAGTACCTCGAGTCGGTCCCCGTCGACGCCGACGTGCACGGCCGGCACGAGACCGGTCTGCGCTTCCCGGTGCAGTACGTGATCCGTCCCCGCACCGCCGAGTTCCCCGACTACCGCGGCTACGCCGGTCAGGTCGCGGCAGGCTCCGTGCGCCCCGGCGACGAGGTCGTCGTGCTGCCGTCCGGTGTCCGCACCACCGTCGAGCGCATCGACAGTGCCGACGGCGCATTCGATGTCGCGCACGCCGGCCGGTCGGTGACCCTGGTGCTCGCCGACGACGTCGACGTCTCCCGCGGCGACATCATCGCCACCCCGGAGGCGGCACCCGAGCCGCTGTCGGAGTTCGAGGCCACCGTGTGCTGGCTCGCCGAGAAGCCGCTGCGTCCCGGCGCCCGGCTGCTGCTCAAGCACGGCACCCGCACCACGCAGGCCATCGTCGGCACGATCGACGAGCGGTTCGACGAGCAGAACCTCTCCTCCGTCCCGAGCCCGGACAGCATCGAGCTCAACGAGATCGCGCGCATCACGGTGCGTGTGGCCGAGCCGATCGCCGCGGACGACTACCGCGTCAACCGCCGTAGCGGCAGCTTCCTGCTCATCGATCCGGCCGGGGGCAACACCCTGGCTGCGGGTCTCGTGGGCGACGGACTCGCCGACATCGAGCTCGGGGACCGCGTCCCGGCATGATGCCGCTCGTCGCCGTCGCGCACGGCAGCCGCGACCCGCGTTCGGCGCGGGCCGTGGCTGCCGCGCTCGACACCGTCCGGGCCGAGAACCCCGGTCTGGACGTGCGACTCGCGTTCCTGGACCTGAACACCCCCTCGGTCGGGCAGGTCCTCGACGCGCTCGCCGCGGACGGGCATCGGCAGGTCGCGGTGGTGCCACTGCTGCTCGGCAGCGCCTTCCACGCGCGGGTCGATCTGCCGGCCCTGTTGCACGAGGCGCAGCAACGTCATCCGTTGCTCGAGGTGCTGTGCTCGCCGATCCTCGGCGACGATGATCTCCTCGTCGACGCGGCTCGCGACCTGATCACGGCCACGGGGGTGTCGGTCGATGATCCGTCCGTCGGTGTCGCGGTGTGCGCGGTGGGATCGCGGCGCCCCGAAGCGAACCGGGCGACAGAACTCGTCGTGCCCCGCATCCTCGCCGGGACGGCGTGGACGCAGGCCGCGGCGTGCTTCGCCACCACCGGCCCGTCGGTCGGAACGACCCTCGCCGATCTCACCTCCCGCGGCGCACGCACCGTCGTGCTGACGCCGTGGATCCTCGCCCCCGGACTGCTGTGGGACCGCGCCTGCGCCGAGGCCGAGAGTCTCGGGCACGTGCGGGTCGCGGAGACCCTCACCCGGCACGATGCCGTCGCGCGGGTGATCACCCAGCGCTACACCGAGGCCGTGCACCGCCGGCGCGGACTGCGCGTCGCCTGAGTCGCGTCCGACTCTCCGCCCGAGTTCACGCACGATTCGCATTCCTCCGCTACAACGGAGTCACAGTCGTCGTTCGACGACATCGGTGATCCGGGAGGACCTCGCGTGCAGAACGAACTCCGTCGCTACATCGACCGGCTCCGCACGGAGGGCTATTCGGTGCGCGACGACCACGGTGAGGACCCCGATCTGATCGACATCGAGGGCCGGGCCGTCGACACCTGGCGGGAGAACTATCCGTACGACACCCGGATGGACCGCGCCACCTACGAGGTCGAGAAGTACCTCCTGCAGATCGAACTGCTGAAGTTCCAGTCGTGGGCCAAGGACAACGGGTCCAAGCACATCATCGTGTTCGAAGGTCGCGACGCCGCCGGCAAGGGCGGCACCATCAAGCGGTTCCAGGAGTACATCAACGTCCGGCACGCCCGGACCGTCGCGCTCAACAAGCCGTCCGACCGCGAGCAGGGCCAGTGGTACATGCAGCGCTACATCCAGCACTTCCCCACCGCCGGTGAGCTCGTGCTGTTCGACCGCTCCTGGTACAACCGTGCCGGGGTCGAACGCGTCATGGGGTTCTGCAGCGACGACGAGTACGAACGCTTCATCACTCAGATCCCGATGTTCGAGCAGCTCATCGTCGACGCCGGGATCTCGCTGACCAAATTCTGGTTCTCGGTCACGCAGAACGAACAGCGCACGCGGTTCGCGATTCGCCAGCTCGACCCCGTCCGCCGCTGGAAGCTGTCGGAGATGGACCTCGAATCGCTCGACAAGTGGGACCAGTACACCGAGGCGAAGGAAGAGATGTTCCGTCGCACCGACACCGATCACGCCCCGTGGACGACGATCAAGTCGAACGACAAGAAGCGGGCCCGGATCAACGCGATGCGGTTCTTCCTGAACCAGTTCGAGTACGACGACAAGGACCGTCAGATCGTCTTCCCGGCCGACCCGAAGATCGTCCAGCGCGGCAAGGACGCCGTCGGCGACTAACTGCCGGGAGGTCGTGCTCCGGCGTGCCGAGGCGCGCAGGGCTGGCGCGCAGACTGTGATCCGTACCACACTGGACGGTGACGCGAGGAGGCAGCATGGGCACAGCCAATGTCGGTCACGGAATCGTCGTCGGCATCGACGGATCGGACAGCGCACTCGATGCGGCCCGGTGGGCCGCGTGCGTCGCCCGACGTCTCGGCGAACCGATCGACCTGGTGCACGTTCATCCCCCCACCTCCGACAACGGGACCGACCCGTCGGAGGCCGTTCTCACCGCCGCGGAAGCAGCCGTTCGTGGCGCAGTCGACCGGGTGGAGGTCCGGCGGTCCACCCCGTCGGGCAAGCCGGATCGCGTGCTCACCGACCTGTCGCGCGAGGCACGGATGATCGTCCTCGGTCACACCACCACCACCGAATGGCAGTCGATGGTGCGGCGCTCCGACGTCGTGTCGGTCGCCAACCACGCCGAATGCCCGGTGGTGACGTGGCGCAGCCGCGAGGGATTCCAGCCACCCGACGGCCGTCCGGTCGTCGTCGGCGTGGACGGCACCGAGGTCAGTGCGGAGGCCGTCGAGCACGCGTTCGCGACCGCAGCGGCGCTCGAGGCACCGCTCGTCGCGATCCACACGTGGACAGAGCAGTCCACGCTCACCTACGGCGAGGGATCACGGTTCACGGACTGGACTGCCTACGTCGAGCACCGGAGGGAGGAGATGAAGTCGCATACCTCCGGGCACACCGAGCGGTTCCCCGACGTCGAGGTCTCCTACCGGGTCGAGCGGGGCAAGCCCGACATCGTCCTGCTCGAGGAATCCAAGAGCGCCCAGCTCGTGGTGGTGGGCAGCCACGGCCGGAGTCCGCTGGCCGCTGCGGTGGTCGGCTCGAGCAGCCAGGGACTCATCCACCACAGTTGCTGTCCGGTCATGATCTGCCGGGCCCACCACCGGTCGGAGACCGAGGCCCACTGAGCCGACCCGCGTGACCCTCGAGTCCCCCGCTCGGTTACTGCGCGGCGGTACCGAGCGGGGCGGTCTCCGACGCGGCGGGAGCGTGCGCGTAGACCGTGTCGCCCGCGACGAGACCCAGGTCGTGGGCTTCGCCGCGGGTGATCTGCGTCGTGAACTGCTCACCGGTCGCGTCGTTGCGTAGTTCGACACGGACCTCGAAGCCCAGCCGGACCACACGCTCGACGGTCGCCCGCGTGACACCGACCGAACCGCCGGAGGTGTCGGAGAGCGCGGGTCGCCGGGCGAGCCGGATGTCGTGCGGCCGCACCAGCACGCCGTTGAGCTTGGACACCGTCCCGAGGAACGACATCACGAAGCTGTTCGCCGGGCGATCGTAGAGTTCCTCCGGCGTTCCGACCTGTTCGATGCGTCCGGCGTTCATCACCGCGATGCGGTCGGCGACGTCGAGCGCCTCTTCCTGGTCGTGCGTGACGAGCACGGTGGTCACGTGCACCTCGTCGTGCAGGCGGCGCAGCCAGGTCCGCAGGTCGGCGCGGACCTTCGCGTCCAGGGCGCCGAACGGTTCGTCGAGCAGCAGCACCTGCGGGTCGACGGCGAGGGCACGGGCGAGGGCCATGCGCTGACGCTGGCCGCCGGACAACTGCGCCGGATAGCGTCGCTGGAACCCCCCGAGCCCGACGATCTCGAGCAGGTCGTCGACCCGCTTCGTGATCTCGTCCTTGGGTCGCTTGCGGATCTTGAGTCCGAAGGCGACGTTCTCGCGCACCGTCATGTGCTTGAACGCGGCATAGTGCTGGAACACGAAACCGATGTCGCGCTTCTGCGGGGTGACGCCGGTGACGTCCTTGCCGGCGATGTGGACGGTGCCCGCGTCGAGGGTCTCGAGGCCGGCGATCGAACGCAGCAGTGTCGACTTCCCCGAACCGGACGGTCCGAGCAGGGCGGTGAGCGAGCCGGACGGGATGTCGATGCCGACGTCGTCGAGTGCGGCGAAGTCTCCGTAGTTCTTGCGCGCCCCGGTGACGGTGATCATTCGGTGCTCCTCTTCCGGTCGAGCAGGGTCATCAGCAGCAGGACGATCACCGCGATGGCCATGAGCAGGGTCGCGGCGCTGTAGGCGCCGAAGGTGTTGTGGTCGTCGATGTACCGGGCGTGCACGAGCAACGTCAGGGTCTGGGAGACGCCGGGGAAGCCGGACGAGACCATGATGACGGCGCCGAACTCGCCGAGGGCCCGGGCGACGGTGAGGACGATGCCGTAGGTCAGGCCCCAGCGGATCGCCGGCAGCGTGATCCGCCAGAAGGTCTGCCAGGTGTTCGCACCGAGGGTCGCGGCGGCCTGCTCCTGCTCCTCCCCGATCTCGCGCAGCACCGGTTCGACCTCGCGCACGACGAACGGCAGCGTCACGAAGATCGTCGCGAGCACCATGCCCGGCAGCCCGAAGATCACCTTGAAGCCGAGATCCTCGACGGCACCGAACCAGCCGTTGGCGCCCCACAGCATGATCAGGGCGACACCCACGACGATGGGCGAGACCGCGAAGGGCAGGTCGACGACGGCCTGCAGCAGTCCTCTCCCCGGGAATCTGCCGCGGACGAGGGCCAGCGCGACGACGATGCCGAAGATCACGTTCACGGGAACGACGATCGCGACGATCAGCAGCGACAGGTTCAGCGCCGAGATCGCGGCGGGAGTGCTGATCGACTCGGCGAACGCCACGATGCCGTTCTCGAAGGTGCGGTAGAGGATCACCCCGATCGGGACGAGCAGCAGCACGAACAGATAGGCGAGCGCGACGAAGCGCAGCGACAGTCGGGATGCGACGGACGGTTTCACCGGTCGTCCTCCTCTCGGCGCAGCCCCCGGTTCGCGACCAGGCGCAGGACGAACAGCACGACGAAGGCGATCACCAGCAGCGCGACGGAGACCGCGGCGGCGTTGACCGGCCGGTCGATCTCGATCTGCTGTTGGATGTACTGCGACGCGACCTGGGTCTTGTACGGGATGTTGCCGCCGATGAGCACGATCGAGCCGTACTCACCGATGGCACGGGCGAACGCCAGGCCGGTGCCGCCGAGGACGGCCGGTGCGAGCACGGGCAGCACGACCGTGCGGAAGATCGTGAAGTTGCCGGCTCCGAGCGAGGCGGCGGCCTCCTCGACCTCACGGTCGGCCTCGATGAGCACCGGCTGCACCGAGCGCACCACGAACGGCAGCGTGACGAATGCCAGCGCCACCACCAGTCCCGGCTCGGTCGCGTTGAGCTGCACACCGATCGGGCTCTGCGGCCCGTACAGCGAGAGCAGCACGATGCTCGCGACGATCGTCGGCAGGGCGAAGGGGAGATCGATGAGGGCGTTGACGAACTTCTTCCCCGGGAACTCGTCGCGGACGAGCACCCAGGCGATCACCGTGCCCATCACCGCGTTGATCGCCGCGACGACCAGCGAGACGACGACGGTGATCCGCAGGGTCGCCAGGGCGGCCGGAGCGGTGATCGCATCGACGAAGGTCCCGAGACCGTCCGAGACGGAGTGGAAGGCCAGGGCCGCGAGGGGAAGCAGGACGATCAGGCTCAACCACAGGGTGGCGATGCCGATACCGAGGGGCCCGACGGCGCCGGTGAACATCCGGCGACGCCGTCGGGCGGGGGCCGCGGCGGACGGCCCGCGACGCGAACCCGCCGGGGCGGGAGACGAATCTCCCGACCCGGCGGTGTGTTCCGAGATGGTCACGCGCGCGCTCTACTTCGTCGCGTTGTCGTAGATCACCGCGATGGTGCCGGTGCTGTCGGCGAACAGCTCCTCGTTCACGGTCTCCCAGCCACCGAGATCGGCGACGGTCCACAGCTTCTCCGGCTGCGGGAACTCGTCGGCGAACTCCTCGGCGACGGTCGGATCGACGGGCCGGAAGCCGGCCTCGGCCCACAGGCGCTGCGCCTCGGGGGTGTACAGGAAGTCGTTGAACGCCTGCGCGACCTCGACGTCCTTCGCGTTCTTCAGTACCGCTGCGGGATTCTCGATCTTGAAGGTGACGGGCGGGGTGACGTGCTCGACGGGGTCGCCGTTGCGCTCGATGAACAGTGCCTCGTTCTCGTAGCTCAGCAGCACGTCGCCGGTGCCCTGCAGGAAGGTCTCGGTGGCCTCGCGACCGGACTTCGGCTGCACCTTCACGTGGTCGGTGACCAATGCGGTGACGTAGTCGATGCCGGCCTGCGGGTCGGCGCCGCCGTTGCTCTTCGCGGCATAGGGCGCGAGCAGGTTCCACTTCGCCGAACCCGAGCTGAACGGGTTGGGGGTGACGACCTCGACGTCCGGACGGAGCAGGTCGTCCCAGTCGCGGATGTTCTTCGGGTTGCCCTCACGGACGACGATGGTGACGACCGATCCGAACGGAATCCCGTTGTAGGCGTTGTCGTTCCAGTTCTCGTCGACGAGACCGGCCTCGACGAGGCGGGTGATGTCGGGCTCGACGGAGAAGTTCACGAAGTTGGCCTCGGCGCCGTCGCGCACCTTGCGGGACTGGTCTCCGGAGGCGCCGTAGGACTGCTGGAAGACGACACCCTCGCCCTCTTCGGTCGCCTCGAATGCGGGGATCAGCGAATCGAATCCGACCTTGGGCACGGCGTAGGCGTAGAGGTTGATCGTGCCGCCGGACCCGTCGCCACCACTCTCGGCTCCGACGGTGTCGCTCGAACCGCCGGCGCAGGCGGTGAGGGAGAGGGCGGTGACCGCGGCGAACGCCGCGACGACGAACCTGGAACGTTTCATGACGAGCCTCCTGAGGGGCTGTTTCGAGGGGAATGAACGCGACCGGCACCGGACGAGGGGTTGCCGGAATCGGACCGGCCGGGATTCGCGAGGATGCGGCACCGACGGACGAGAGGGCCCGGAAGATGGGGACCGCGGAGAGAAGAAGGGTTCAGCGACAACAGTCGATGTCGGCGACCGAAGGCATGCCCACAGCGATCAACGCCAACTCGTGGCGGATGCGGGGCAGAGTGGTCGCGGACACGCGGCAGAGATTAGCAGAGGTCGAGGGTCGACCGAAATCGACGATTCGGACACCGGGCGTCGAGCACCGAACCGGATGCGCGAGCGGCGTGCTCACATGGAGACGAGCCATGCGACGACGACGATGATCAGCAGCGCGATCAGCGCCAGGGTCACGCGCGAACGCGGCATGTCAGCAATCCTCCGTCGTCGTGGCGGGCGAGTCCGTCTCTCCGCGGCCGAGCAGTGCGAAGACACCGGCCATCGCCCGATCGAGCAGCCATGCGACCCCGAAGCAGGCCGGCACCAGCACCGCCAGCACGAGGGCCACCTGGGGGACGAAGGACAGGCCCGCGAGCCACAGCTCGAAGCCGTCCCACCACGAAGCCACCCGATCCATTGCCTACACCCTAGTAGGTTCGGCAACCGCACTGCGATCCGCCCGGCCCGCAGTGATCATGGAGGAATGGATCACCACCACTCCTCACCGCTGTCGGGGTCACCCTTCCGACGGAGCGTGTTCCCGCCCATCGACGACTACGCATTCCTCTCGGACTGCGAGAGCACCTGCCTGATCGCGCGTGACGGCACCGTGGAGTGGATGTGCGTGCCGCGACCCGACTCCCCCAGCGTGTTCGGTTCGTTGCTGGATCGCAGCGCAGGTCATTTCCGGTTGTCGCCGCACGACCGCACCGTTCCCGCGGCACGCCGATACCTGCCGGGCGGGTTGGTCCTCGAGACGACCTGGCAGACCGACACGGGCTGGATGATCGTGCGCGACGCGCTGGTCATGGCGCCCTGGTACGACGTCGAGGAGCGCTCGACCACGCACCGCCGGACGCCGTCCGACTGGGAGGCCGAGCACATGCTGTTGCGGACGGTGCGCTGTGTGAACGGGACGGTGGATCTGTACGTCAGTTGCGAACCCGCCTTCGACTACCACCGGGGCCGCACCGAATGGCGGTACACCGGCAAGGTCTACGAGGAGGCCACCGCGGTGTGCCGGAACGCACCGGACGAGCATCCGACGCTGCGCATGACGACGGATCTGCGCCTCGGTATCGAGGACCGCGAGGTCCGCGCGCGACGCCGACTCCACAAGGGCGACACGGCCTTCGTCGCCTTGTCGTGGGCGGACTGTCCGATGCCGCACACCTTCGACGAGGCCGTCGCCAAGATGGTCTCCACCCAGGACTACTGGCGCGAATGGATCACGACGGGCCGCTTCCCCGACCACCCCTGGCGCACCTACCTGCAGCGCAGCGCGCTCACGCTCAAGGGACTGACCTACAGCCCGACCGGAGCGCTGCTCGCCGCGTCGACGACATCTCTTCCGGAAACACCTGGCGGAGAGCGAAACTGGGATTACCGCTATGCCTGGGTACGCGATTCGACCTTCGCACTGTGGGGTCTGTACACCCTCGGATTCGACCGGGAGGCGGACGACTTCTTCTCGTTCATCCTCGACGTCTCGCGCGACGCGGACGGCGTCCGCTATCCGCTCCAGGTGATGTACGGGGTGGGCGGCGAGCGCGAACTGCCGGAGTCGACCCTCGGGCATCTGAGCGGCTACGACGGCGCCACCCCGGTCCGCATCGGCAACGACGCCTATCACCAACAGCAGCACGACATCTGGGGCACGCTCCTCGACTCGGTGTACCTGCACGTAAAGTCCCGCGGACACTTCCCCCAGACGTTGCTGCACACCCTGCGGCGGCAGGTCGAGGAGGCGGCGGCCAACTGGCGCAAGCCCGATCGCGGCATCTGGGAAGTGCGCGGCGAGCCCCAGCACTTCGTATCGTCGAAGGTCATGTGCTGGGTTGCCCTCGATCGCGGAGCGAAACTCGCCGAGCTGCAGGGCCGCCCCGACTACGCCCGCAAGTGGGCGGCGATCGCCGAGGAGATCAAGGCCGACGTCCTCGAACACGGCGTCGACGAACGCGGTGTCTTCACCCAGCGGTACGGCCACCCCTCGCTCGACGCCTCGGCGCTGCTGATCCCCTTGTTGCGCTTCCTGCCCGCGGACGACCCCCGGGTGCGGGCCACGGTGCTGGCGATCGCCGACGAACTCACCGAGGACGGGCTGGTGCTGCGCTACCGGGTGGAGACCACCGACGACGGACTCGCAGGCAAGGAGGGCTCGTTCACCATCTGCTCGTTCTGGCTGGTCTCGGCGCTCGTCGAGATCGGTGAGGTCGAGCGGGCGGCCGCACTGTGCCAGCGCCTGCTCGACTACGCGAGCCCCTTGAAGCTCTATGCCGAGGAGATCGACACCGAGACCGGACGCCATCTGGGGAACTACCCGCAGGCGTTCACCCACTTGGCGCTCATCAATGCCGTCGTCCACGTCATCCGCGCCGAGCGGGAGATCGGGGCGGGCAACTTCCGGCCCGCGCATCTCGGGCCGTGAGCCGGTCTCAGGCGTTCGCGACCGCCTCGAGCTGCGGCCGGATCACGTCGAGCGCATAGTCGATCGACAGCGACGAGGGCGTGTTGAACGCGACGACCGTCGGGAAGTCGACGACAGCGAGACCGCCTCCGGTGACGGCGGGCAGCCGGTCGAATCCGGGCAGGGCCATCAGGTCCTGCTCGGTTCCGCCGCGCGGCAGGATGATCAGCAGATCGGCCACCAGAGCGTCGACGCGTTCGGGGCCGAGCACAACCCGCCCCTGGGACGCTCCGCCCTCCGCGACCAGCGTCGGCGGCAGCGTCATGCCCAGCTGCGTGAACAGCGCAGCGGCACCGTCGTCCGGATCGGCGACCACGACGACCTGTTGCTCGTTGGTGACGTACTGCGACAACGCGGCGGTCCGGCCCTCCAGTCCCGGCAGAGCGGCCTCCTCGATCTCGGCGTTGCGGTCGGCGATGATCCGCTCGGCGTCCTCGGTGCGGCCGAGAACCTCACCGAGCACGCGCACCTGTTCGTCCCAGCGGTCCACGCCGGTATCGCCGAGAGGTCCGATCGTCGGCGCGACCGCGGAGATCGTGTCGTAGTCGTTCTGCGAGACGATCTGCCACGCGCCGAGAATCAGATCGGGTTCGAGAGCGGCGACCTCCTCGACGGGCACCGACGTCTCCGCCGTCGGACTCAGCGCCACCGCATCCGGGGAGACGTCGGTCTGCCAGGGGTAGAGGCCGCGATCGTCGCCGTACGAGCCGGCGCTGTAGTACGCGACCGGCTGCACTCCGAGTTCGACGAGGGCGTCGAGCCATTGGCTGGAGGTCGCGACGATCCGCTCGGGTGTGCCCTCGATCGTCGTCGTGCCGTAGGAGTGCTCGACAGTGACGGTCTCGCCGCCGGCGGTCGCGGTTTCCTCGGTGTCCGACGAACACGCGACGAGACTCGGGACGGCGAACAGTACGAGCGCTACCGCGGAGAGAACGACTCGATGCATGGGCGACCTCCGTTTCAGGTAAGGCTCACCTTAACTCGAGTGGGGACGTCCGTGTGCCGATGCCGTCCTCAGCGGAAGCGGGACAGCAGGGTCTCCGCCTGCTCGGCGATACCCCGGATGACCTCGCCCGCGGGTCGCTCGGACCGCACCAGACCGGCAGCCTCCCCCGCGTAGACCACACCGATGTCGGGATCGTCGCCCGTGTACGCCGCGGCGAGGGCGTCCTCGTCGGCGCCCCGGCCGTGCCACTCGTCGGTGAAGGCGTTGCGCAGGGCACGTCCGCCCCAGCGCGCCGGCCACGGCTGGTGCCGGGCCTTGTCGAAAACATCGGTGTAGACGGTGTCGGCGCTGCCGGCCTCCACGAGTCGCCCACGGGCGTAGTCGGGGCCGACGGTCTCCGGGCTGGCGAGCAGCGCCGTCCCGACCAGAGCGCCCTGCCCACCGGCTGCGAGCACTGCTGCCAGACCGCGACCCGTGGCGATGCCGCCTGCGGCGAGCACGGGCAGCGACGTCGACTCGAGCACCTCCTGCAACAACGGGAGGGTACCGATCCGGCCCGTGTGCCCACCGGCCTCGTGGCCCTGCGCGATCACCGCATCGACACCCGCGGCCTCGACCACCCGCAGATCGTCGATCGTGTTGATCTGCGAGAGGACGACGGCCCCGGCCTCGTGGACGCGCTCGACGTAGGGCGCGGGATCGCCGAACGAGAGCGTGACCACCTGCGGCCGGTGCTCGAGCACTGCGGTGAGGAGGCTGTCGTCGTCGGCGAGCGCCCAGGTCATCAGACCGAATCCCACAGGCCCACCACCGATCTCGCGGGCGGTGCGCACCTCGCCCTCGATCCACTCGGCGGTGTTGTAGCGGGCGGCGCCGATGAGGCCGAGGCCGCCGGCCCGCGTCACCTCGCCCGCGAGCCGCCCACCGGCCCGGCCACCCATGGGCGCACCCAGCAGAGGAACGGAGATTCCGAGTTCACGGGTGAGCCAGGTGTCGAGCACGCGAATCCTTCCGGTGGGCGTCGCAGCAGGGACGACTACTTCTTCGGCTTGTCGGACGAGGCCTCGGACGACAGCGCGGCGACGAACGCTTCCTGCGGCACGTCGACGCGGCCGATCGTCTTCATCCGCTTCTTGCCTTCCTTCTGCTTCTCGAGCAGCTTGCGCTTACGGCTGATGTCGCCGCCGTAGCACTTGGCGAGAACGTCCTTGCGGATCGCCCGGATGTTCTCGCGGGCGATGATCTTCGAGCCGATCGCGGCCTGGACGGGCACCTCGAACTGCTGCCGCGGGATGAGTTCCTTGAGCTTGGTCGTCATCTTGTTGCCGTAGGCGGCAGCGGCGTCCTTGTGGACGATCGCGCTGAACGCGTCGACGGCCTCGCCCTGCAACAGGATGTCGACCTTGACCAGCGCGGCCTCCTGCTCGCCGGCCTCCTCGTAGTCCATCGAGGCGTAGCCACGGGTGCGCGACTTCAGCGAGTCGAAGAAGTCGAAGATGATCTCGGCCATCGGCAGCGTGTACCGCAGCTCGACGCGGGTCTCGGACAGGTAGTCCATGCCGCCGAGCTCACCGCGCCGCGACTGGCACAGTTCCATGATCGAACCGATGAACTCGCTCGGCGCGATGATGGTGCACTTGACGATCGGTTCGTAGATCTCGCGCGCCTTGCCCTCGGGCCAGTCGGACGGGTTCGTCACGACGACTTCCTGGCCGCCTTCGAGCACGACGCGGTAGACGACGTTGGGAGCGGTGGAGATCAGGTCGAGGCCGAACTCGCGCTCGAGGCGCTCGCGGGTGATCTCCATGTGCAGCAGACCGAGGAAGCCGCAACGGAAGCCGAATCCGAGGGCGACGGACGTCTCGGGCTCGTAGGTGAGCGCAGCGTCGTTGAGCTGGAGCTTGTCGAGCGCGTCGCGCAGCACCGGGTAGTCGGAACCGTCGACCGGATACAGGCCGGAGTACACCATCGGGCGCGGTTCGCGGTAGCCGGTGAGCGGCTCCTCCGCACCGTTGCGGGCGGTGGTGACGGTGTCGCCGACCTTCGACTGGCGCACATCCTTCACGCCGGTGATGAGATAGCCCACCTCGCCGACGCCGAGACCGGCGGTGGCCTTGGGTTCGGGCGAGACGATGCCGACCTCGAGCAGTTCGTGGGTCGTGCCCGTCGACATCATCTTGATCTTCTCGCGGGGCACGATCTTGCCGTCGACCACACGCACGTACGTCACGACGCCGCGGTAGGTGTCGTAGACGGAGTCGAAGATCATGGCGCGGGCGGGCGCGTCGGCGTCACCGACCGGCGGCGGCACCTGGCGGATCACGGCGTCGATGAGTTCGGGGACGCCCTCGCCGGTCTTGCCGGAGACCCGGAGCACGTCGGACGGCTCGCAGCCGATGATGTTCGCGATCTCACCGGCGTAGCGGTCGGGGTCGGCCGCGGGCAGGTCGATCTTGTTGAGGACCGGGATGATCGTCAGGTCCTTGTCGAGCGCGAGGTAGAGGTTGGCGAGGGTCTGTGCCTCGATGCCCTGCGCGGCGTCGACGAGCAGGACCGCGCCCTCGCACGCCTCGAGCGCGCGGGAGACCTCGTAGGTGAAGTCGACGTGGCCCGGGGTGTCGATCAGGTGCATCACATAGTCTTCGCCGTCGAGCTTCCACGGCAGACGTACGTTCTGCGCCTTGATCGTGATGCCGCGCTCGCGTTCGATGTCCATGCGGTCGAGGTACTGGGCGCGCATCTGCCGCTCCTCGACCACCCCGGTGAGCTGCAGCATCCGGTCCGCGAGCGTCGACTTTCCGTGGTCGATGTGCGCGATGATGCAGAAGTTCCGGATCTTTGCGGGGTCCGTGAACGTGGTGTCGGCGAAGGTGCTGATGTCGTGCTCCTGACTCGGACTGGCAGCGGCCTGCAGACCGCGGTCACCCTGCAGAATATCCAAGTCGGGTGGCGGCCGGGACTTCGCCCGGGTCAGGTCCGGTTAAGCTCGGTTCCCGTGGCCGGTACATGGAAGAAGTTGGGCAGGCAGCTGGGTCGTCTCGCCGTCGAGCAGGGTCCGAAGATCTACCAGCAGTTGCAGCAGTCCGGGGCGCTCGACAAGGCGCGCGCCGCGCTGAACGCGGCCGGCCAGGCCGGCGCAGCGAGCGGAACCTCGGGGAGCGGTACCACCGCGGCACCGAAGCCCGGCGCGGACCGGACGGCGGCGCCGAAGCCGGGTGCTGCGAAGACCCCGTCCGGTACGAAGCGTCCGGCCCCCGGTCGCCCGGTGGCGTCGCGCACCACGCCGACGGCGCAGCGTGCCCGCCGCCTCGAGTACTCCCCCGACCTCGACGGTCGCGCCGATCCGGGCGAGATCGTGTGGACCTGGGTGGCCTACGAAGAAGATCCGACGCAGGGCAAGGACCGCCCGGTGCTCGTCGTGGGCCGCGACGACTCGACGCTGCTCGGACTGATGCTGTCGTCGAACTCCGACCGCGACGGTCACCGCGACTGGCTCGGAATCGGCTCCGGACCGTGGGACGCGGAGAACCGCCCGAGCTGGGTGCGCCTCGATCGCGTGCTCGACGTCCCCGAGGACGGCATCCGCCGCGAGGGCGCGGTCCTTCCCCGCGCACGCTTCGATCAGGTCGCGGCCCGGCTCCGCACCGATTTCGGCTGGAGCTGAACCGGGCCGCGCCCCGAACGCAGGATCTCAGGAGGCCCGGAGCCCGTACCGCCGTCCGAAGAGGAAGGTGTAGACGAGGGCTCCGAGCGCGCCGCCGATGAGCGGGAACACGATGAACGCCCACAGCTGCCCCAGCGCACCGTCCTGGTAGAAGGCGACGGCGAGGCTGCGGGCGGGATTGACCGACGTGTTGTCGATCGGGATCGAGATCAGGTGGATCACGGCGAGGGTGAAGCCGATGGCGATACCGGCGATCGGTGCGTCGGCGACCTGATCGGTCGCGCCCAGCACCACGAACACCAGCACGGCCGTGAGCAGGACCTCGACGACGATCATCGCGCCGATACCGTAGCCGTTCTCGAGCACACCGCCGAGCGGGCCGTGCACCGCCGAGGGGCTGTGCGCGCCCCAGCCGTTCGCCCCGAGCCCGTCGGCGGCACGGTCGTAGCTCGGAAGCGACGACGCCACCGCGTAGAGCGTCAGACCGGCGATCAGACCGCCGACGACCTGCGCGATCCAGTAACCCACGGCGCGCACCGGGGTCACATGACCGACGATGAGCTGCCCGAGCGTCACCGCCGGGTTCACGTGACACCCGGAGATCGGGCCGATGGTGTACACGAGGAACAGCAGGGTCAGGCCGAACGCCAATGCGACGCCGAGCTGGCCGACATAGGTTCCGGCGAACACCGCGGTACCCACCGCGGAGAACACCAGGAGGAAGGTTCCGATCGCCTCCGCTACGTATTTCCGCAGATCGGAGAACTCACCGGGGTCTCTGATTTCCAGGGATGTCTGGCGTGCGAGATCTTCGTCGATTCGGGACTCGGGATCGCGTGGGGGTTCCATGGGTCACCTCGATGTTCGCGGTCCCGCACGCAGGCGGAACCTGGTGGTAGAACACTTCGAGTCGATGCACCGCAGCCGCGAACTCGCCGTTCGCGCTGTGAGGGAGATTACGCAAGCGCCGTGACCTCGACAACGACATCGTGCGCCGTGGCGTGTCCGCCCATGTAGATGCCCTCCCGCGGCGGCACGCAACAACAACAGTCAGGTGCGCGTCGTCCTGGCCGAAACGATCAGGCCGGTGAGAAGGGTGATTCGACGGCCGGTTTGGGCTTTGCGATCCATTCTTGGTAACCTTGTCCATCGGTGCTCAGATGCACCCAGAGCTTTCCTACCAGCTACCAGCAAGACGACAGGATTTTACGCGTGGCCAACATCAAGTCCCAGGTGAAGCGGATTCGCACCAACGAGCGCAACCGACTCCGGAATCAGTCGGTGAAGTCGTCGCTTCGTACGGCGATCCGTTCGTTCCGCGAGGCTGCGGCCGCCGGCGACAAGGACAAGGTCAACGAACTCCTCGTCGCCACCAGCCGTCAGCTCGACAAGGCTGCCAGCAAGGGTGTCATCCACCCCAACCAGGCCGCCAACAAGAAGTCTGCTCTCGCGAAGCTTGCCAACAAGCTCTGAGTTCATCGCTCCGAGGTAGTAGACGCAGGCTCTGCTTCACGAAGGCCGTCCCCCGCCGGGGACGGCCTTCGTGGCATTGAACGGCAGACATGACGCCGCCCCTGAAGCGGGATCGGCGCGGACGGCTCAGGCCGCCAGTTCGGAGATGACCCGCACGGCGTGCTCGAGAGCGTAGTCCGGATCGGCGGCCGCTCCCTTGACGTCGGCGTTGAGCGCAGCGACCACCGTGAGCGCGGTCCCGATCGACGCCGGCGCCCATGTGCGCGCCTGTGCCTGGGCCTTCTTCACCTTCCACGGCGGCATACCGAGCGACGACGCGAGGGAGAACGGGTCGCCGCGACCGGCGGAGCCGACCCGGGCGATGGTGTGCACGGCGTCGGCGAGGGCATCGGCGAGCAGCACGTGGGCGACACCGCGGTGCATCGCCCACCGCAGCGCTTCGAGCGCACCGGCCGTGTCGCCGGCCACGGCCTTCTCGGCCACGTCGAATCCCGACACCTCGGCCTTGCCCGAGTAGTAGCGCCGCACGGCCGCAGCGTCGATCTTGCCGCCGGTGTCGGCCACGAGCTGGCTGCACGCAGCGGCGAGTTCGCGCAGGTCGGATCCCACCGCTTCGATGACGAGTTGTTCGACGTCGCCCGAGACCCGTACGTCCGCGGCCTGGAACTCCTTGTGGACGAACGTGCGCACCCACGCGGCCTTCTCCCCCGCCTTCGCGGGAGCAGCGCACATGTGTTCCTCGGCGCCACACTTGCGCAGCGCGGGCACCATCGCCTTGGTGCGACCGCCGCCGCTGTGGAGGATCACCAGTGTCACGCCCGGAGGCGGATCGGCTGCGACGTCGAGGATCAGCGCCGCGGCGTCCTTCCCGGCGTCGGCCGTGGATTCGAGGATCACGATGCGTTCTTCCGCGAACAGCGACGGGCTCAGCAGCTCGGCGAGTTCGGGCACACCCGCGTCGCCGGCGCGGAGCCGGGAGACGGGGAGGTCGCCGGGAGTTCCGCTGCGCGTGCGGACATCGGACACGATCTGCGCGACGGCACGGTCGACGAGCAGTTCTTCCTCACCGAGGACCAGATGCAGGGACGCGTCGCTCACGGTTCGATCGTGCCACGCACGTCCGACACCACCGCGAGCGCCCCGGAACCGGCACGGACGACTGCGACGTCGCCGTGCAGGTCGGTGCGCAGCACCCGCGCTCCCATCCCGCTCAGGGTGGAGACGATCTCGGGATGGGGATGCCCGAACAGGTTGTCGCGTCCGGCGCTGACGAGGGCGACGCTCGGCCGCACGGCGGCGAGGAACCGTGCGGGTGTGGTGCGCGAGCCGTGATGCGGCACCTTCAGCACGTCCGCACGCACATCGGTGCCCGACCGCACGAGTGCGTCGAGCGCGGCCTCCTCCGCGTCGCCCGGCAACAGAACCCGACCGACGACGGTATCGACCGTCAACACGAGCGAGTCGTCGTTCTCGGAACCGCCCGTCCCGCGTCCGGCCGGACCCACCACCCGGATGTCGAGATCGCCTGCACGCAGAACCGCGCCGGCGCCCACTTCCCGCACGGGGACACCGATCTCGGTTGCCGGACCGAGCACGTCCGCCGCACCGTCACCGGCAGCGCCCGGCCCGACTACGACCGTCTCTACCGAGCGCCCTTCGAGGACACCGCGGACTCCGCCCACGTGGTCGGCGTGCAGGTGCGACACGACGAGCAGTGCGACGCGGCGAATCCGCAACCGGCGCAGGCACCGATCGACGGGTTCCGGTTCGGGGCCGGTGTCGACGACGACCGCGCGTCCGTCCCCCGTCGCCAGGACCAGTGCATCGCCCTGGCCGACATCGCATGCGACGAGAACCCATTCGGCTCCGGGCCAGCCCGGTCGCAGCATCCGCACCGGAAGCCACACCGCCGCGACCGCCACCGCGATCACGAGAGCCGTGATCCACACCCGCCGGTGACGAGCCACCGACCACACCACAGCGACCAGCACGGCCGCGACGAGTGCTCCCACCGGTCCGTCCGGCACCTCGAACTCGGCCGACGGCAACGACGCCGCCCGATCGGCCACCGTGATCAGCCACCACAGGAAAGGCCCGGTGCCGCGCGCGAGCACCTCCCCCGGCCACGGGACGACGGAGGCGGCCACCGCGACGAGTGAGCCGAGGACCGTCAGTGGCGCAAGTACCGGGGCCACGAGGACATTGGCCGCGACCGACACGACGCTCACCGTCCCGCTCACCCCCGCGACGAGAGGTGCGGTCGCCACGAACGCGACCAGCGACATCGCCGTGACCTCCGCGACGGGACGCGGCCACCCGCGATCGACGAGTCGGGTCACGACGGGCGGCGCGGCGACGATGAGCGCCGCCGTCGCGGACACCGACAGCGCGAACCCGACATCGACTGCGAGGTCGGGCATGAGCACGAGCAGCACGCCCACCGCGGTGCACAGGGCGGGAAGTGCCTGTCGCTCACGGCCCGTCACGAACGCCAGCAGCCCGATCGATCCCATCGCCGCCGCGCGCACCACACTCGCCGACGGACGGACCACGACGACGAAGGCGACGAGAGCCGTTGCGGCGAGGACGGCGCCGGAACGCGGGCCGAGTCCCACCGCGCGCACGAGGAGCAGTACCGCTCCGAGAACGATGCTGACGTTGGCTCCGGACACGGCCGTCAGGTGCGTCAATCCGGCAACCCGGAAGTCCTCGCGCACCTCGTCGGTCAGCGCCGTCGTGTCGCCCACCACGAGACCGGGCAGCAAGCCGGCCCGGTCGGCGGGAAGCACCGCAGAACTCACCTGCGCGAGGCGGTCGCGCACCGTGCCCGCCCACCGCTGCCACACCGGTGGCGGGCCGACAGCCGTCGGCGCCCGCTCCGCGCGGAGCACCGCCACCGTGGTGCCCGGCCCGGTGTTCGGCGCGACCCGCACACGTGCGGTGACCGACTGGCCGGGCAGGAGATCTCTCCACGAGTCGGCCGGCGCGAACACCACCACCGATCCCCCGGTGTCCATGGACCGTCCACCGACCGTCACGTGCTCGAGCCGTGCCGGAATGCGTACCCGGGGTGTGTCGTCGAAGGCCGCGGCCCGGATGCGTCGTGGGTCGTCGGTGGGGACGAGAACGACGCCGGCCCACGCTCCCCTCTCCGCTGCGGAGGCAATCGGGTGCTGGTCGGCGGCCCACATCCGGAGCCCGGCGGCCGGCCCGAATCCCGCGACGACGGCCAGTGCGGCGAGGAGGATCCGCGCACCTCCGCGAGGGATACGACCGGCCCCGACGAGACGGACCGTCACGGCGCATCCGACGACGGCCGCGACCGCCACGGCGGTGACGATCCGCCATCCCGTGTACAACCCGAGAAGCGTCACGGCCCACGCGGCCAGTGCGCACGGCACCAACCGGGCATCGACAACCGTTGCGGTGTCGGACCCGTCGTTCCGGACGGTCACACCGTCACCAGTTCACGCAGCCTGGCCAGGCGCGCCGGTCCGATCCCGTCGACCTCACCGAGTTGTTCGACGTCCGTGAACGGTCCGTTGGTGTCACGCCACGAGACGATCGCCGCGGCCGTCACAGGGCCGACTCCCGGCAGCGCGTCGAGCGCGGTCTCGTCGGCGGTGTTGAGGTTGACCAGCCCGCCTGCCTCCGGTGGAGCATCGCCCGGTGCCTGCGCCCCGACGATTCCACTGGCCTGCGGAACAGGTTGGGGCGGGGCGATTCCCACGACGATCTGGTCACCGTCGGCGACCCGCCGGGCCAGATTGAGGCCGATGAGGTCGGCACCGTCGAGGGCACCGCCGGCAGCGTCGAGCGCGTCGGCCACACGGGATCCCGCCGGCAACCGCACGAGTCCGGGCCGTGTCACCGCACCCACGACGCTGACGACGAACTCGGCGGAATCCGGCTGTGCCGTGTCCGTCTCCTTCGTGGCGGACGGCTCTGCGGTGTCCACGACTTCGACCCTCGGCAGCGGCGGTACCGGTTCGGGGACCGGCCGGTCGCGCCACACGACGACGAGGGCTACTGCGGCGGCGAGCACTCCGATCGCGGAGAGAGCAGCGGTCCCTCGTCGTCCCGTGTCCCATCGCGCAGCGGCCAGCCGATCGACGAAGCGTTCCCGGCCGGGACCGCTGCGGACGGGTTCGTCGCCGTCGTCGGGGTCCGCCCAGGGGTGGTCGTTCGTCGGCGTGTCGTCGGTCCAGGGCGGTTCCGCAGGCATCGCCGAGGAACGTGTGATCGCGCCGAGGCGGGTGCGCGCGAGATCACGGTGGTCACTGCTCGCCATGCCGCGACGCTAACCGCGTCCGCGACCGCCGGATTCGGTATCGGCGCCGATCCGCCCGGGGTTGTGGATGACCTCCACCCCTGTGGATGAATGCCCGGATCGGGCCTCTACCGGCATGGTCCGGGCCGGGAGGTGGTGTAGGTGGTCAGTCCTCGGAGACACCGGTCGCCGCGGACGCGACGACCACACCGACCGCGCCCGGTCCGACGTGCGCGCCGAGAACCGCGTCGAGTTCGGACACGACGATCTCGGTACCTTCCGGAAGACGCTGCGCGAGCTGATCGGCGAGGCTGCGCGCCCGTTCGGGTGCCCCGCGGTGGTGCACCGCGACGAGCGGTTCGTCGCCGACATCGGTTGCGGCTCCGTCGACGAGCTTGGCCATCGCCTTGGTCATCGTGCGGGTCTTCTCCCGCAGGACGAGCTTGCCGTCGGAGATGTGCAGCACGGGTTTCATCGCGAGCGCGGTACCCAACAGCGCGGTGGCCGTGCCGATCCGGCCACCGCGGCGCAGGTGGTCGAGCCGGTCGACGACGAGCAGGGTCCGGGCGGACGCCGCGACCTCCACGGCCCGCTCGTACACTCTCACCAGATCGGCTCCGGCCCGGGCGGCGCGCACCGCTTCGAGGACGGCGAAACCCGAACCCATCGCGGTGTTCCGCGAATCGACGAGCCGGATCCGGTCGCCCAGCGATTCGGCGGCGTGCCGGGCGGCGTCCCACGTCCCGGACAGCACACGCGAGAGGTGCACGGCGACGACGCCGTCTCCCCCGCTGGCCTCGAGCGCCTCGGTGTAGGCGTCGGTCAGTTCGGCGGGCGAGGGGCCGGAGGTGGTCACGGTCGACAGGTCCTCCGGCAACTCGTCGACGCCCTCGCGAAGGTCGCGTCCGCCCACGATGATGTGCAGTGGCACCACTCGGATGTCGTACCGACGGACCAGTTCGGGGTCGATACAACTCGACGAATCTGTGACGACGACGACGGACACGACGCCTACCGTAGGCCCTCCACCGGGACTTCCGCATCCCGATGCACGATCCGGACAGCGTCACCGACAGCGGCGGCGACGCGGCGGTGTCCTTCCCAACCCCAGTGGATCCCGTCGGGGTTGGCGTCGTCGGAGAAGACGTTCTCCCGCACCGCTTCGGCGAGATCGACGAGGGGAACCGACTTCTCGGCCGCCCAGTGGGTGATCGCGCGTGCCGCGGGGAGCCGGCCGGCATGCACCGACCGGTACTGCTCGCTGCGGTGCACCGACGGCAGGGTGCCGATGACGGGCAGGTCGGGTCGCATGTACGCCAGTGCGTCCCTGATCGTTTCGAGGTACTCGACACTGACCCGGGGCGGGAGCGCCACCGGGCGACCGAGCGGCGACAGTCGCGGCTGCAACCACCCGTAGGCGGTACGCGCCGCGCGACGCAGGGCCGGCGGGCGGATGTAACGCAGGCCTTCCCGCAGTGCGGTGGGCAGCGGGGACGGCAGGGTGTCCATCCCGCCCACGGCCAGGACGACGGCTCCGGCGTGCGGGATCGCGGCCCACACCCGCGGGTCCTGGGTCATGGCCCACCACGCGTCGCGTGTGGTCCACCCGATCCGGGCGACGAGTTCGACGTCCCAGCCGAGTTCGGCCGCGACCAGATTGGGCCAGATCTGCGGATGGTCGGCGGGCAGGCCGCCCTTCGGGCCGTAGTAGCTCAGCGAGTCGCCGATCACCAGCAGGACCGGGCGCCGCGGGGCGGCGTCGGTCTCGATCGGCGTCGGTTCAGAGGACGTCATCGGGCGCCACCATGGCCGACGCGTTCCACACGTCCAGGCGCCAGGACGGCACCTCTCCGTATCCGCTGAGCTGCACCCAGCCGGTGTTCCCGAGACCGCCGAGGACGGACCACCGGTCGACCGGCAGGTCGAGCAGGGCCGCGGTGAGCGCGGCGATCAGGCCCCCGTGCGCGACCAGCACGATGGGCCGATCGTTCCAGTCCTCGTACTTGTCGAGCAGTTCGCCGATGACGGCGATGCTGCGCCGCGCCACGTCGACGCGGTTCTCGCCTCCCGGGGGTGTCCAGGTCGCGTCGGCGCGCCACGCGCTGCGCGCGCCCGGGGCCACGGCGTCGACCTCGGTGTGGGTCAGGCCCTGCCATTCGCCGAGATGCGTCTCGCGCAGCCGCGTGTCGATCGCGACCGGCAGACCGATGCGGTCACCGAGCGCGGTCGCGGTGTCGTAGGCGCGGCGCAGATCGGACGAGACGACGGCGAGCGGATCGAACCGGGCGATCACGTCGGCGACGGCGAGCGCCTGCCGGCGGCCGAGTTCGGACAGATCGGTGTCGAGCTGCCCCTGCATCCGCCGTGTGGCGTTGTACTCGGTCTGGCCGTGGCGCAGCAGCACCAGCTGCCGCACCCGCGGGCTCTGCGCACCCTCCTCCGGACGGCTCACACGTCCTCCGGCGAGTCGGCGGCGTCGATCGCCGAACGGGGGCCACCCACACCGTCGACCTCGATGGTCGGGCAGTCCTTCCACAGGCGGTCGAGGGCGTAGAAGTTGCGCTCGTCCTCGTGCTGGATGTGCACCACGACGTCGACGTAGTCGAGCAGGGTCCACCGTCCTTCGCGGGTGCCCTCGCGGCGGACGGGCTTGTGGCCGGCCAGGCGCAGCTTCTCCTCGACGTTGTCGACGATGGCGTTGACCTGACGCTCGTTGGGTGCGGACGCGATGACGAAGCAGTCGGTGATCACCAGCTGCTCGGACACGTCGAGCACCACGACGTCGGTGGCGAGTTTCTCGTCGGCGGCCAGGGCTGCGATTCGGGCCATCTCCGTGGCTTCTGCCGTTGCGCTCACTGCGTGCTCTTTCTCTCGATGGTGCCGGGGGTGTTTCCGTCGAACACCGGGACGGGATCTCCGTCGAGGTGCGTATTCGTGCGGTAGAGCCGGCGTTTGCTGATGTACTGCACCACTCCGTCGGGCACCAGATACCAGACGGGACGGTTCTCGCGGGCCCTCCTGCGGCAGTCCGTGGAGGAGATCGCCAGTGCCGGGATCTCCACCAGGCTCACCGCCTCGGCCGGGAGATCGTCCAGATGCGGTGCCAGATGTTCGGCGTGCAGGTCGTATCCGGGCCGGGACACCCCGACGAAGCGGGCGAGGTCGAACAGGGTCTGCCAGTCCTGCCAGGACAGGATCGATCCCAGGGCGTCCGCGCCGGTGATGAAGTACAGATCCGCGTCGGGATACTGCTCGCTGAGGTCGCGCAGGGTGTCGACGGTGTAGGTGGGTTTGCGTCGATCGATGTCGACGCGGCTGACGGAGAACCGCGGGTTGGATGCGGTCGCGATCACCGTCATCAGGTAACGGTCCTCGGCGGGGCTGACGTCGCGCCCGGTCTTCTGCCAGGGTTGCCCGGTGGGCACGAAGATCACTTCGTCCAGGTCGAAGCTCGCGGCGACCTCGCTGGCCGCCACGAGGTGTCCGTGATGGATCGGGTCGAACGTTCCACCCATGACGCCCAGGCGGCGCCTGGGGGCCGAGGGCCGATCCGTTGGCTGATGCACGGTTGTCCAGCTTACGGGTTCACACGGGGAGCAGACTCGCCACCACCGTTGCGAGCTGCTGCGCCGACCGGCACTCGTGCATCGTGACGACCTCGCTGTAGACCCTGGCGGCCGAATCCCCCGAACCCCATTGTCCCTTCGGCTCGGGATTGAGCCAGTGCGCGTGCCGTGCGACGGACACGAGATGCTCGAGGACTTCGAGGTTCGGATTGCGGTAGTTCGTGCGGCCGTCCCCGAGGATCAGCAGCGAGCTGCGGCTGGTGAGGGCGTGGGCGTGGTTCTCGGCGAAGCTGCCGAGGGCGTGTCCGTAGTCGGAGTGACCGTCGTAGGTGATCAGCTCCGCTTCCTTCAGCATCCGCGACATGGACTCGCCCAGATCGGACCCCGCATTGAAATAGTGCGTGACCTCGTCGGCGGTGTCGATGAACGCGAACACGCGCACGCGGGAGAACTGTTCGCGCAGGGCGTGCACGAGCAGCAACGTGAAGTGGGAGAAACCGGCGACGGAACCGGAGACGTCGCAGAGCACGACGAGCTCGGGACGCGCCGGACGGGGCTTGCGGTTGACCAGATCGATGGGCACACCACCGGTGGACATGGACTTGCGCAGGGTGCGCCGCAGGTCGATGGCGCCGGCACGAGCGCGCCGGCGGCGCGCGGCGAGACGGCTCGCGAGCAGACGCGCGAGCGGCATGACGCTGCGGCGCAGGGCGACGAGTTCCGCGTCGGACGCGCGCAGGAAGTCGACCTCCTCGGCGAGCTTGGGCACCCCGTACTTCTCGACGCGTTCGCGCCCGAGCTGCTCGGCGGTGCGCCGGCGGGTCTCCCGTTCGACCATCGCCCGGAAATCGGCGATGCGCTGGGCGGCGGTGCGCCGCGCGACCTCGCTCTCGTAGGCAGCGTCGTCGCGTTCCTCGCGGGTGCCGTTGCCGAGCAGTCCCTCGAGGATCTTCGTGAGCAGGGTGTCCGGGGAGACGTCGCGCAGCGCCTGGTAGGCCGAGAAGGACGGACCGTTCGACGATGCGTACTGGCCGAGTTCCTCGACGATGGCGGAGACGAGCATCTCGGAGGCCTCGAGTGCCTCCGGCGACTCGTCGGACAGCAACTCGGCGATGAGGTCGCGCAGGGCCTCGAAGTCGACCTCCCCCGTGGGGGTGCGCGGGATGCTCACCTGCGGGCCGGTGGCCTCGCGACGTCCGATCGCGGGTGGGAACCACAGGTCGAACAGGGCATCGAAGGTCGGGCGGTGCGTGGACCGGCGGAGCAGGGTGCACGCGAGACCTTCGCGGAGGGCCTCCCGGTCGAGGAGATCGAGCACCGTCATGACCCGTCCGGCGTCGACCGTCTCGGACGGCCCGACCGCGATGCCGCGGCGACGCAGCGCCTCGACGAATCCGACCAGGTGCCCGGGCAGTCCGTGGGGAGCCGGGGGCGCCCCGGATCCGGGAAGGTGCGCGGCCGCCATGTCAGTTCAGCCGGAGCTCGGCGGCAGCGCGGACCTGGTCGGACTGGTGCTTGAGGATCACGCCGAGCGTGCTGCGCAGCGCGGTGTCGTCGAGGGTGTCGAGACCCAGCGCAAGCAGGGTGCGACCCCAGTCGATCGTCTCGGCCACCGAGGGCACCTTCTTGAGCTGCATGCCGCGCAGCACCCGGACGGTGCGCACGAGCTGTTCGGCGAGCGCGTCGGGCAGATCGGGGACCCGGCTGGCGAGGATGCGCCGTTCGAGATCGGCGTCGGGGAAGTCCAGGTGCAGGAACAGGCACCGGCGCTTGAGCGCTTCGGACAACTCGCGGGTGGCGTTCGAGGTGAGCACCGCGAACGGCTTGCGGGTGGCCCGGATGGTGCCGAGTTCGGGCACGGTGACCGCGAAGTCGCTGAGCACCTCGAGCAGCAGACCTTCGATCTCGACGTCGGCCTTGTCGACCTCGTCGACGAGCAGCACGGTGGGATCCTCGCGGCGGATCGCGGTGAGCAGCGGCCGCGACAGCAGGAACTCCTCGGAGAAGACGTCCTCCTTGGTGCGGTCCCACGACTCCCCCGCCGCGGCGGTCGCCCCTGCCGACTGGATGCGCAGGATCTGCTTGGCGTGGTTCCACTCGTACAGCGCGCGGGATTCGTCGACGCCCTCGTAGCATTGCAGGCGCACGAGTTCGGCCTCGGAGGTCTCGGCGACGGCGCGGGCGAGTTCGGTCTTGCCCACGCCCGCGGGTCCCTCGATCAGCAACGGCTTGCCGAGGCGATCGGCGAGGAACACCGCGGTCGCGGTGGACTTGTCGGCGAGATATCCGGTCCCGGCGAGGCGATCGACGACGTCCTGGACGTCCGCGAAGATCGGCGGGGTGGCGGGCAGCGCACGATCCACGCTGGTTCCTTTCGTCGGGCCGGTCTCGATCAGGCGGGGCGGGTGTGGCCGTCGCCCCACACCACCCACTTCGTCGACGTCAGTTCGGGCAGACCCATCGGGCCGCGAGCGTGCAGCTTCTGGGTGGAGATGCCGATCTCCGCGCCGAATCCGAACTGCTCGCCGTCGGTGAACGCCGTCGAAGCGTTGACCATAACGGCTGCGGCGTCCACGCGCGTCGTGAACTCCCGCGCAGCGGCGAGGTCCGAGGTGACGATCGCTTCGGTGTGGCCGGTGCCGTAACGGTCGATGTGGTCGACGGCGGCGTCGAGGTCGTCGACCACCGCGAGGGCGACGTCGAGCGAGAGGTACTCGTCGGACCAGTCCTGGTCGGTCGCGGGCACGAGGCCGGGCAGGTCGCCGTGGACCGTCACGCTGTGTTGCTGGAATGCCTGCAGGAGCTTCGGGACGGCGGTGTCGGCGATCGCCTTGTCGACGAGGATCGTCTCGGCGGTGTTGCACACGCTGGGCCGGCGGGTCTTCGCGTTGATCACGATCTTCTCCGCCATCTCCAGATCGGCCGCGGAGTGGACGTAGACGTGGCAGTTGCCGGTGCCCGTCTCGATCGTGGGGACGGTCGCGTCGCGGACCACTGCGGCGATCAGACCGGCGCCACCGCGCGGGATCACGACGTCGACCAGGCCGCGGGCCTGGATCAGATGTGTGACCGACGAGCGGTCGGCGCTCGGCAGCAGCTGTACGGCGTCGGCGGGGATGCCCCGGCTCTCGAGCGAGGCGCGCAGCACGTCGACGAGCGCGGCGTTCGAGCGCGCCGCGGACGACGAACCGCGCAGCAGCGCGGCGTTGCCGGACTTCAGGGCGAGACCGAAGGCGTCGACCGTGACGTTGGGCCGTGCTTCGTAGACCATGCCGACCACGCCGAGCGGGACGCGCACCTGGCGCAGCTCGAGACCGTTCGGCAGCGTCGAGCCGCGGACCACGCCGCCGATCGGGTCGGGCAGTCCGGCCACCTGGCGCAGGCCGGCGGCGATCCCGTCGATCCGGGCGGAGGTCAGGCGCAGCCGGTCGAGGATGGCCTCCTCGGTGCCACCGGCGCGGGCGGCCTCGATGTCCTCCGCGTTCGCGGCGAGGACGGTGTCGGCGGCGGCGAGCAGAGCGTCGGCCGCGGCGTGCAGAGCCGCGTCCTTCTCGGTGGTGGTGAGCAACGCGAGACGACGCGAGGCCACGCGGGCGCGACGCGCGGCCTCGTGGACGGCCTCACGGGTGTCCGTGCCGGCGTCGGTCGCAGCTGAGTCGGGGGTCACGGCAGTCATGTATCCAGCCTAGTCGGGTCCTGATGGAAGCCGACAGGCCGTGTGCCGTCAGCGCAGGCCGGTCCCCCGCGCGAGCGCCGTCTCCACCAGGATCGACAGCAGCTCGGCGTACTCCACGCCGGTGGCCTCCCACATCCGCGGGTACATCGAGATCGACGTGAAACCGGGCATCGTGTTGATCTCGTTGATCACCGGTCCGTCCTCGGTGACGAAGAAGTCGACGCGGGACAGACCGTGGCAGTCGAGGGCCCGGAACGCCCGGACCGCGAGCTCGCGGATCCGGTCGGAGATCTCCTCGTCGAGCTTGGCCGGGACGTCGAACTCGCAGACGTCGTCGAGGTACTTCGTATCGAAGTCGTAGAACGCCTCGTGGTCGCCGGAGGTGTCGGGCATGCGGATCTCGGCGACGACACTCGCGCGAACGTCGCCGTCCGGGAACTCGAGCACGCCGCACTCCACCTCGCGGCCGATGATCGCGGACTCGACGATGACCTTGGGATCGTGCTGCCGGGCCTTCGCGACGGCGTCGTCGAAGGCGGCCCAGTCGGCCACGCGGCTGATGCCGATCGACGATCCGCCGCGGGCGGGCTTGACGAAGACGGGCAGGCCGAGGCGGTTCTTCTGCTCCTCGGTGAGGTTCGCGGTGCCGGGACGCAGGACGATCTGGAAGCCGACGGGCAGGCCTTCGGCCGCGAGCAGTTTCTTGGTGAACTCCTTGTCCATCCCGGCGGCGCTGGCAAGAACCCCGGGACCGACGTACGGGATGTCCGCGAGTTCGAGCAGACCTTGGATGGTGCCGTCCTCGCCGTAGGCGCCGTGCAGGACCGGGAAGACCACGTCGACCGATGCGAGCACCCGGCCGTAGGAGCCCTCGTCGAGCGCGACGATGTCGCCGCTGCGGGTGGGGTCCGCGGTGAGCACGAGATCGGAGCCGTCACCGGCGACGACGGGCAGTTCGCGACCGGCCGCGGCGAGGCCGGCGGGGTCCGCGTCGCCGAGGACCCATGCGCCCTCGGGAGTGATGCCGATGGGCACGACCTCGTACTTCTCCGGATCCAGGTTGCGCAGGATGCTCCCTGCCGAGATGCAGGAGACGGAATGTTCGTTGCTGCGACCACCGAAGACGACGGCCACCCGGGTTCGGGGCGTACTCACGTGTCGAACGGTACCGGTTGACGATCTCCACGTGACGGGCGAGTCCTGCGCGAGTGGGATCGGACCCCTGCTATGTCTCCGCCGGCCCCGGTCCCCCTCAGTGCAGTGTCGTCTCCCTCAGCGCCGCGTCGAGATCGGCGAGCAGATCCGCGGTGTCCTCGATTCCGCACGACAACCGGACGAATCCCTCCGGCACCGCGTCGCCCCAGCGTGCGCGACGATCCGCTGTCGTGTGGATACCGCCGAAACTGGTGGCGGGTGCGACGAGCGTGGCCGCGCGGACGAAGCGGTGCACCTCGTCGCGGCCGGGCAGCCGGAACGTGACGAGGGGGCCGAAGCGGCTCATCTGGCCGGCTGCTACGGCGTGGGCGGGGTCGCCGGCGAGTCCGGGATAACGGACGTCCGTGACGGCGGGGTGCTCGAGCAGCATCCCGGCGACGGCGAGCGCGTTGGCGCACTGCCGTTCGAAGCGCAGTCCGGCGGTGCCGAGGCTGCGGTGCGCGAGCCAGGTCTCGAAGGGTCCCAGCACGGTTCCCGACAGCAGTCGTTCCCGGTCGATCGCGGACAGCAGGTCGGGATCGGCGACGGCGATGTATCCGAACAACAGATCGCTGTGTCCGCTGAGCGATTTCGTTCCGCTGGCCACCACGACGTCGGCGCCGAGGTCGAGCGGGAGCTGTCCGAGCGGGGTGGCGGTGGTGTTGTCGACGAGCAGCAATGCCCCGGTGCGACGGCACGATTGCGCGGTCTCACGCAGATCCACCGTGTCGAGACCGGGATTCGACGGCGTCTCGGCGAGGACCACCGCACCCCGGCCCGCACCGTCGAGCACCCGCTGCAGGGAGCCGTCGCCGAATTCGTCGACGGAGAGTTCGTGGACGTCGATACCGTGCGGCGCGAGATATTCGGTGGCGAACTTGCGCACCTGGTAGTAGCCGTCGGAGGGGACGACGACCGTGCCGCCCGGGGTCACGAGCGATCGCAGGGCGACCGTGATCGCCGACATTCCCGAGCCGACGACGCGGGCGGCCGAGGCGTGCTCGAGGTCCGCGAGCGCCGATTCGAGTGCGCGCCAACCGGGATTCGAAGCACGCGCATAGGTGTCGACGTCGTCGCGTTCGTCTTCCCCGAGTAGATACGGTGCGGCGAAGACCGGCCCCGCCTGCAGAGGAGAGCCCGGAACACCCTCGTGTGCAACCGCCTTCACACAACGTGTCGAATCGCCCGTCATGCCGCTCATTCCGGCTTGATCCGGCGCCCGAGCAACTGCCCGATCGCGTCCGGCACCGACATGCCCTCGTGGCACACACGGTGCACGGCGTCGGTCAGCGGCATCTCGACGTCGTAGCTCGCTGCGAGGGCGCGGACCGAGGTGCACGACTTGACCCCTTCGGCCACCTGACCGTGGGTGGCCTCCTGTGCGCTCTCGAGCGACTCGCCGCGGCCGAGGCGTTCGCCGAACGAACGGTTGCGGGACAACGGGGACGTGCACGTGGCGACGAGATCGCCGACGCCGGCGAGACCGGCGAGCGTGGCCGGCTTGGCTCCGAGGGCGGTTCCGAGCCGGGTGATCTCGGCGAGACCGCGGGTGATGATGCTCGCGACGGTGTTCTCACCGAGCCCGACCCCGGCGGCCATGCCGCACGCGAGGGCGATGACGTTCTTGCAGGCGCCGCCGATCTCGCAGCCGATGACGTCGGAGTTGGTGTACGGACGGAAATACTTTGTGGCGCAGGACTGCTGGATCTCCATGGCGCGGGTGGAGTCGGGGCACGCGATGACGGTCGCGGCCGGTTGCCCCTCGGCGATCTCGCGGGCGAGGTTGGGTCCGGACAGCACGGCGATCCGATTCTGCTCGGCGCCGGTGACCTGACCGATCACCTGACTCATGCGCATCAGGGTGCCGCTCTCGATTCCCTTGGCGAGACTGAGAAGTGTGACCTCCGGTCCGATATCCGCCTTCCACGCCTCGAGATTGGTGCGCAGGGTCTGGCTCGGGACGGCGAGGACCACGAAATCGGCACCCTTGACGGCCACCCGGTGATCGGCCGTCGCCTTCAGCGAGTGCGGCAGTTGCACACCGGGCAGATAGTCGGAGTTCTCGTGTCGTTCCGCGATGCCGCGCGCCACTTCTTCGCGCCGCGCCCAGATCGTCACGTCCGTTCCGGCGTCGGCCAGCACCTTGGCGTACGCCGTCCCCCACGAACCCGCGCCCAGAACTGCTGCTGTGGTCACGCGATCCTCACTCTCGTCCGATGCCCGGCACCCGCCGGTCGCGATCGGCCCGGAGCGGGCGGTCGCGACCGGTTCGGTCCGGGCGGTCACCACCCACGGTCGCACCCAGTATCGCGCAGGCGCCACCGACGCCGCGCCGGGTCGGAGGACGGACCGCACGACGCCGGTCGCAGCGGTGGTCGTGCGGTTCGTCACCTCGCACGATCGTGTCGTCGATCACTGATGGCACAATCGGGCAATGCCCGCGACGCACGTGCTCGTTCCCGTCAAGGCCCTCGGCCTGGCGAAGTCGCGGCTCTCGCACGTCCTCGACCCGGCGGCACGGGAATCACTGGTGCTCGCGATGCTGCAGGACACCGTCACGGCGGCCCTGTCCGCCGGAGACGTGACGGTCATCGTCGTCACCGCCGACGAGCGGGTCGCGGCCGCCGCACTGGACTGCGGCGCGGACGTCCTTCCCGACCCGGTGCGTCCCGACTCCCCCGACCCACTGAACTCCGCACTGCTCGCAGCGGCCCGCCGGGCGCGGGAGCACGCACCCGGCGCCGAACTCGTGGCGCTGCAGGCCGACCTTCCGTCCCTGCGGGCCGAGGAATTCGCGCTCGCACGCGAGACTGCGCGGCGGACCGGAACGGCCGTGGTCGTCGACCACACGGCGAGCGGTACGACGGCGTTGCTGCACTGCGTGAGCGGCACGCTGCCGCCACTGTCGTTCGGTCCGGGATCGGCCGGTCGCCACATCGATGCCGGTGCGTATCCGGTACCGGACGCCCTCCCCGGACTGCGACTCGATGTGGACACACCGGACGATCTCGCCGCCGCACTGCGACTCGGCGTCGGACGGGCCACCGCGGCCGTGCTCGACACGGTCGAGTTCCCGCTGCGCCATCGGTGCGACAGCGCTGCAGGGAGCCGTCGCTCTGCAACAATGAACTGGTGACCAACGGCGATTCCCCCGATCCCACGAGTTCCGAGCACGCGGCACCGTCCGGTGCCGCACGACCTGCCGGTCGCGTGGCGACCGCCACCAGCGCCCCTCCGGCCGCGACGGGACTGCAGTCGAGGACCGATCACGACAACACCCTTCCCGTCGACCGCTATCTCAACCGCGAACAGAGCTGGCTCGATTTCAACGCCCGCGTTCTCGCGCTCGCGGAGGACACCTCGCAGCCGTTGCTCGAACGCGCCAAGTTCCTCGCGATCTTCGCGTCGAATCTCGACGAGTTCTACATGGTGCGGGTCGCCGGGCTGAAACGTCGCGCCGAGACGGGGTTGTCGGTCCGGTCCGCGGACGGACTGACCCCGCGCGCCCAGCTCGCGCTCATCGCGTCGAGCACGCGCGAACTCGCCGGTCGCCACGCGCAGGTCTTCCTCGACTCGGTCATGCCCGCCCTGGCGGCCGAAGGCATCTCGATCATCCGATGGGCGGATCTGACGGAGGACGAACGCCGACGATTGACACAGTATTTCGCCGACCAGGTCTTCCCGGTCCTGACGCCGCTCGCCGTCGATCCCGCCCACCCTTTCCCCTACATCAGCGGCCTGTCCCTCAACCTCGCTGTCACGGTCAAGGATTCGCAGTCGTCCGGTGAACACTTCGCGCGCGTGAAAGTGCCCGACAACGTCGAACGGTTCGTCCGGGTCGATCGTGCGGGTTCGTCGCACGGACTGCCGGCCTTCCTCCCGCTCGAGGAGCTGATCGCCGCCCATCTCGACGTGTTGTTCCCGGGCATGGAGATCGTCGAGCACCACGCATTCCGCGTCACCCGCAACGCCGACTTCGAGGTCGAGGAGGACCGCGACGAGGATCTACTCCAGGCCCTCGAACGCGAACTCGCCCGGCGGCGCTTCGGATCTCCCGTGCGGCTCGAGGTGTCGGACGACATGACCGAGCACATGCTCGACCTCCTGTTGCGCGAACTCGACGTCGATCGGGTGGACGTCGTCCAGTTGCCCGGTCTGCTCGATCTGTCGTCGCTGTGGCAGGTGCACGCCGTCGACCGGCCGGATCTGAAGGACGCCCCCTTCGTGCCGGCGACCCATCCCGCCTTCGGCGAGCGTGAGACACCGAAGAGCGTGTTCTCCACCCTGCGCGAGGGCGACATCCTCGTCCACCATCCGTACGACTCGTTCTCCACGAGCGTGCAACGGTTCATCGAGCAGGCCGCCGCCGACAGCCAGGTCCTCGCGATCAAGCAGACCCTGTACCGGACGTCGGGTGACTCCCCCATCGTCAACGCCCTGGTCGCCGCCGCCGAGGCGGGCAAGCAGGTCGTCGCGCTCGTGGAGATCAAGGCACGCTTCGACGAGCAGGCCAACATCAAGTGGGCGCGCAAGCTCGAACAGGCCGGTGTCCACGTCGTATACGGACTCGTGGGTCTCAAGACGCACTGCAAGACCTGTCTGGTCGTGCGGCGCGAGGGTTCGATGATCCGCCGTTACTGCCACATCGGCACCGGCAACTACAACCCGAAGACCGCCCGTCTCTACGAGGACGTCGGCCTGCTCACGTCGTCACCCGAGATCGGCGCCGACCTCACCGACCTGTTCAACACCCTCACCGGATACTCCCGGAAGGCGCAGTACCGCAATCTGCTCGTCGCACCGCACGGAGTCCGCAAGGGCATCATCGAACGCGTCGAGCGTGAGATCGAGCACCACGCAGCCGGTCGCCCCAGTGGGATCCGGCTCAAGGCCAACGCTCTCGTCGACGAGCAGGTGATCGACGCGCTCTACCGTGCGTCGCGGGCGGGGGTACGGACCGAGGTGGTCGTGCGCGGGATCTGTGCCCTCAAGCCGGGCGTGCCCGGCCTGAGCGAGAACATCACGGTGCGCTCGATTCTGGGGCGGTTCCTCGAACATTCGCGGTTGTTCCATTTCCGGGGCAGCGACGAGTACTGGATCGGCAGCGCCGACATGATGCACCGGAACCTCGACCGTCGCGTCGAGGTGATGGTGCAGGTGAAGAACACCCGGCTCGCAGCGCAGTTGGACGGCATCTTCGATTCCGCGCTCGACCCGGTCACCCGCTGCTGGATTCTCGAGGGCGACGGCACCTGGACGGCGTCCCCCGAGCCGGGAACCGCTGCCCGCGACCACCAGGTCGAACTCATGCGTAGCCGTGCGTCCTGAGGTGGAGGGAACGTTGACCGAATCACGCGACAAGCCCGTGAAGGCCAACATCTTCGCGGCGGGCGCCGTCCTGTGGCGTCCTGTCGACGAGAACGCTCCGGGCGATGCACAGGTCGCGCTCGTGCATCGCCCACGCTACGACGACTGGTCCTTCCCGAAGGGCAAGCTCGACGCGGGTGAGACGGCCGTGGTCGCCGCGGTGCGGGAGATCGAGGAGGAGACCGGATTCCGCGCCGCACTCGGCAGTAGTCTCGGGAAGGTCGTCTACCCCGTGCCGGGGCACCGCAAACTCAAACGGGTGGACTACTGGGCCGCGCGGTGCCTCGACGGGCAGTTCGCGCCCAACGCCGAGGTGGACGAATTGCGTTGGGTGTCCCCCGAAGAGGCATTCGATCTGTTGTCCTATCCGATGGACCGCAGTATCCTGCGCCGGTTCCGCCGGGTGCCGCTGGACACGACCACGGCGCTGATCGTGCGGCACGCCAAGGCGGGTAGTCGCAAGAAGTACAAGGGCGACGACCGTTACCGGCCCCTCGATGCGTCCGGACGGGCACAGGCCGAGGCTCTCGTTCCGCAGTTGACGGCGTTCGGCGGCGACAGCGTGGTGTCCGCCGACCGCACGCGGTGCATCGCGACGGTCGAACCCTTCGCCTCCCGGAACGGGTTCGAGATCGCCATCGAGCCGGCCCTGTCGGAGGAGGAGTACCGCGCCGATCCGGACCGCGGCCGCAAGCGGGCGCTGGAGATCGCGTCCGGTCCCGGCACTCCCGTGATCTCCAGTCAGGGCAAAGTGATCCCGCCGCTGCTGGAGTGGTGGGCCGAGCGCGACGGTCTCGTGCTGCCTCCGGCACGGAACCGCAAGGCGAGCATGTGGGTGTTGTCACTGCGCGGCGATCGTCTCGTCGCGGCCGACCACATCGACAGCCCTCTTCCCACGGGCCGACCGCCGGCGGACGACGAGAGCATCTGACCGAGTACACACGACGGCGGCCACCGGATGTCCGGTGGCCGCCGTCGTCTCACCTGTGCGGCTCGCACATGTGCGAGCCGCATCGCGGGTGGGTGTTACTTCTTGGTGCTCTTGCGGGCCGTGGTCTTCTTGGCCGGGCTCTTCTTGGCCGCGGTGGTCTTCTTCGCCGCGGTCGACTTGGTGGCGGTGGTCTTCTTCGCCGGAGTCGACTTGGCCGCCGTGGTCTTCTTGGCCGCGGTGGTCTTCTTCGCCGCGGTCGACTTGGTGGCGGTGGTCTTCTTCGCCGGAGTCGACTTGGCCGCCGTGGTCTTCTTGGCTGCCGTGGTCTTCTTCGCCGGAGTCGACTTGGTGGCGGTGGTCTTCTTCGCCGCCGTGGTCTTCTTCGCTGCGGTGGTCTTCTTCGCCGCGGTCGACTTGGTCGCCGTGGTCTTCTTGGCCGCAGTCTTCTTGGCCGCCTTCTTCGCTGCCGCGGTCTTCTTGGCCGCTGCGGCCGCACCGCGCTTCACGGCCGGACCCGAAGCCGGAAGCTTCTGGGTGCCCGCGATGATGTTCTTGAAGGACTGGCCGGGACGGAAGGCCGGCACCGAGGTCGGCTTGACCTTGACCGTCTCACCCGTGCGCGGGTTCCGCGCGACACGAGCGGCCCGGCGACGCTTCTCGAAGACACCGAATCCGGTGATGGTGACGCTCTTACCGTCGTGCACGGCGCGAACGATCGCGTCCACGATGTGCTCGACGGCCGCGGTGGCGGTGCGCCTGTCCGAACCGAGTTTCTCGGTCAGAACGTCGATCAGTTCTGCCTTGTTCATTGATTTCCTCCGCACATACACGGTCCACCGTCAGACCGACTCCAGTCCACGGTAGACCCGCAAACGGGCAAGAGTCTATGTGCCACGCGGATTCTCATGCAAATAACCTCCGGGCCCGGCCCGACGGGAGCGTCGGACCGGGCCCGGAGAAGGCGCGTTCGGGGGGTGTTTTCAGGGCGCCGGAAGGGTACTCGGTTTCCATGACGGCCTTGACTTTTCGTACTCGGAAATCGCGTCTACCTGGCGCAATGTCAATCCGATGTCGTCGAGACCCTCCAGCAGACGCCACCGCGTGTAGTCGTCAATGGTGAACGGCACCACTGTGGTTCCGGCGGTCACCGTCCGGTTCTCGAGATCCACTTCCAGTTCGAGTCCGGGCTGCTGCTCGATGAGCTTCCACAGCAGTTCGACGTCGTCCTGCGAGACCTGAGCGGCGAGCAGACCGGCCTTTCCGGCGTTGCCGCGGAAGATGTCGGCGAAGCGGGACGAGATCACGACCCGGAATCCGTAATCCGACAACGCCCACACGGCGTGCTCACGCGAGGAGCCGGTGCCGAAATCCGGTCCGGCGACGAGAACGCTGCCGCGGTCGAAGGGCGGGGTGTTGAGGACGAAGGACGGGTCGTTGCGCCATGCGGCGAACAGACCGTCCTCGAATCCCGTACGGGTGACGCGCTTCAGGTACACGGCCGGGATGATCTGATCCGTGTCGACATTGGAGCGGCGCAGCGGGACGCCGATGCCCTTGTGAGTGGTGAAGGCTTCCATCGAAAATTCTCCTCGTCGGTCCTGTGGTCTAGTCCAGATCCGCCGGTGCGGAAAGCGTTCCCCGCACCGCGGTTGCGGCGGCCACGGCCGGCGAGACGAGATGCGTCCGTCCGCCCTTGCCCTGCCGTCCTTCGAAATTCCGGTTCGAGGTCGACGCGGAGCGTTCGCCCGGCGCCAACTGGTCGGGGTTCATGCCCAAGCACATCGAGCACCCGGCCTGCCGCCACTCGGCGCCTGCGGCGGTGAAGATCTCGCCGAGACCCTCCTCCTCCGCCTGTGCGCGCACCCGCATCGAACCCGGCACGACGAGCATCCGGACGCCGTCGGCGACCTTCCGGCCCTGCAGGACATCCGCCACGGCGCGCAGATCCTCGATGCGGCCGTTGGTGCACGAGCCGACGAAGACGGTGTCGATCTTCACATCGCGCAGCGGCATGCCCGGTTCGAGATCCATGTAGCGCAACGCCTTCTCCGCTGCAGACCGCTCGGTTTCGTCGGCGATCTCCGCGGGTACCGGAACGCTGGACCCGAGCGGAGCGCCCTGGCCCGGGTTGGTGCCCCACGTGACGAAGGGCGTCAGAGCGCTGCCGTCGATGTGGACCTCGGCGTCGAAAACCGCGTCGTCGTCGGTCTTCAGCTGCTCCCACGCCTCGACGGCGGCGTCCCAGTCGGCGCCCTTCGGGGCGTGCGGGCGACCCTTGATGAACTCGTAGGTGGTCTCGTCGGGGGCGATCATGCCGGCTCGGGCCCCCGCCTCGATCGACATGTTGCAGATGGTCATCCGCGCTTCCATCGACAGGGCGCGGATCGCCTCGCCGCGGTACTCGAGGACGTAGCCCTGTCCGCCGCCGGTGCCGATCTTCGCGATGATCGCGAGGATGAGGTCCTTGCTCGTCACTCCCGGCGCGAGGGTGCCGTCGACGTTGATGGCCATCGTCTTGAACGGACGCAGCGACAACGTCTGTGTCGCCATGACGTGTTCGACCTCACTGGTGCCGATACCCATCGCCAGTGCGCCGAAGGCGCCGTGGGTGGAGGTGTGGCTGTCGCCGCACACCACCGTCATGCCGGGCTGCGTGAGACCGAGCTGCGGGCCGACCACGTGGACGATGCCCTGATCGAGGTCGCCCATGGGGTGCAGACGGACACCGAACTCCTCGCAGTTGCGACGCAGGGTCTCGACCTGCGTGCGCGAGATCGGGTCGGCGATCGGCTTGTCGATGTCCACCGTGGGGACGTTGTGGTCCTCGGTGGCGATCGTGAGATCGGGACGCCGCAGCGGGCGTCCGGCCAGCCGCAGACCGTCGAAGGCCTGCGGGCTGGTCACCTCGTGTACGAGATGCAGGTCGATGTAGATCAGGTCCGGCTGTCGCGCCGATCCCTCTCCTTCACCGCGCACGACCACGTGCTGGTCCCACACCTTTTCCGCCAGAGTCTTTCCAGCCATCTTCTCCACCTTGTCGTACGTGACGAACGCGGGATCCCGGGGGCTGTCCGGCCGCGTATGGCGTCGTCCCCACCGTTCTCGGTATGCGATATGCTTCCCATTATGCGAGACGGAGGTATCGACCTATGAGACAGCATAGCGGGATCGGAGTGCTGGACAAAGCGATGACAGTCCTCCATACGGTTGCCGAACAGCCGTGCAACCTCAACGAGTTGTGCGCGCGGACCGGCCTGCCCCGTGCCACGGCGCACCGTCTCGCCGTGGGCCTCGAGGTCCACCGTCTCCTCATGCGCGACAGCGACGGACAGTGGCGCCCCGGCCCCGGATTGGCCGAATTGTCCGCGGGCGCAGGCGACACGCTCGTCGAGGCCGCCTCGCTCGTCCTCCCCCGCCTGCGCGAGATCACCGGCGAGAGCGTGCAGTTGTACCGCCGCGAGGGCACCCAGCGGGTCTGCGTCGCGGCTCTCGAACCGCCGACCGGTCTGCGCGATACCGTCCTCGTCGGCGCACGCCTTCCGATGACGGCCGGCTCCGGCGCGAAAGTTCTGCTCGCGTGGGCCGATACGGCGACCCAGCGCGCCATCCTCCCCGACGCGGCCTTCGGTGAACGCGTGCTCGTCGAGGTCCGCCGCCGCGGCTGGGCGCAGAGCGCCGCCGAACGCGAACCCGGTGTGGCGTCGGTCGCAGCACCCGTGCGCGACAACACCGGCGGCGTGATCGCCGCGATCTCCGTATCGGGCCCCATCGACCGCATGGGCCGCCGACCGGGCGCCCGCTGGGCAGCCGACCTCCTCGCCGCCGCAGAAGCGCTCCAGAAGCGTCTCTGAGGCCGACCGCATGACCGTGTCCCTCCCGTGTGGAGCCCAGGAGGGACACGGGCGGGACGGGAGGAAGACAGCCGTGCGGCCCCACGCTGTGCCAGAGTGCTTCGCATGGGAACCAACCGCCGCGCAGACATCACGATGACGGACTCGGAGATCGACGAGTTCCTCCGCCGCAGCCGGGTCGCGAACCTGGCGACCCTCGGACCGACGGGCACCCCGCACCTCGTCGCCATGTGGTACGCGGTGCTCGACGGGGAGATCTGGTTCGAGACGAAGGCGAAATCACAGAAGGTCGTCAACCTCCGGCGCGACGATCGCGTGACCGTCCTCGTCGAGGCCGGCGACACCTACGACCAGTTGCGCGGCGTCTCGATCGAGGGGCGCGCGGAGATCCTGGACGACCACGACCGCCTGTTCGAGGTGTGCCGCGATGTGTGGGAGCGGTATACCGCCCCGTACACCGACGAAGCGCGCCCCGCGGTGGAGCAGATGATGCACAAGCGGGTGGCCGTCCGGGTGGTGCCCGCGCGGGTGCGTTCGTGGGATCACCGCAAGCTCGGGATGCCCGCCATGGAGATCGGCGGCACGACGGCCGCCTATCTTCCGTCCGCTGCGCACTGACCGCACATACGCGAAAGGCTCTCCGATCGATGATCGGAGAGCCTTCGTTGTTGTACCCCCGATGGGATTCGAACCCACGCTACCGCCGTGAGAGGGCGGCGTCCTAGGCCGCTAGACGACGGGGGCCTGGAACTTTCCGAGGAATCGACGAATCGATACCTCCGAGAGAAGAACACCCACCGACCCGGAGATCGGTGGGTAGTCCGTTGTACCCCCGATGGGATTCGAACCCACGCTACCGCCGTGAGAGGGCGGCGTCCTAGGCCGCTAGACGACGGGGGCCTATGGAACTTCTTCTCTTCGCTTCCCGAAGGAAGCTCAGCCAGCATAGCTGGCCGAGACGTTGCGGGCAAACCGCCGCGTCTCAGCTGGGGTACCAGGACTCGAACCTAGAATGGCTGAACCAGAATCAGCTGTGTTGCCAATTACACCATACCCCAATGGTCTGTTCCTTCGGCCTGCCCTGCGGCGTTGTGGCCTCCGTTCCGAACCGAGAAGAAGATTAGCACCAACCCCGCCACCAACTACAAATCGGCTGGTCAGAGTCCTGAAATCGAGCTCGGAACGAGCTCGACGGCCCGAAATCGAGCTCGGAACGAGCTCGGCCCGTCGCCGGCGGGTGCCGACGACGGGCCGAGAGCAACCGGCGAAGGGTCAGGCGATACGAGCCCGTCCCGCACGCAGGCGCGCAAGGGTGCGCTCACGGCCGAGCAGTTCCATCGACTCGTAGAGCGGCGGGCTGATGTGCGAGCCCGTCACCGCGACCCGCACAGGAGCGAAAGCCTTCCTCGGCTTGAGTTCGAGACCCTCGATCAGTGCGCTCTTGAGCGCCTCCTCGATCTCCGGCGTGGTCCACTCGGACAGCCCCTCGAGGGCGGAGACGGAGGCGTCGAGTACGGGCGCGGCGTCCTCCTTGAGGTTCTTGGCCGCGGACGCCTCGTCGAGCGTGAAGTCGGCCTCGCCGACGAACAGGAACTTCAGCAGGTCCCATGCGTCCCCGAGGACGACGATGCGGGTCTGTACGAGGTCGGCGGCCGTCCGGAAGAGCGCCTCGTCGACGTCGGCCCCGATCCGGCCGTGCTCGACGAGATAGGACTTCAGCCGCGCCGCGAACTCCTCCGGCTCGAGCAGTCGGATGTGCTCGGCGTTGATGGCGTCGGCCTTCTTCTGATCGAACCGGGCCGGGTTCGAGTTGACCTTGGAGATCTCGAAGGCCGCGACCATCTCGTCGAGGGAGAACACGTCGCGGTCGTCGGCGAGACCCCAGCCGAGCAGGGCGAGGTAGTTGAGCAGGCCCTCGGGGATGAAACCGCGATCGCGGTGCAGGAAGAGGTTCGACTCCGGGTCGCGCTTGGAGAGCTTCTTGTTGCCCTGCCCCATCACGAACGGCAGGTGGCCGAACTCGGGTGTGAAATCGGTGACGCCGATGCGCTGCAGCGCCGCGTACAGCGCGAGCTGGCGCGGGGTCGACGACAGCAGGTCCTCGCCGCGCAGGACGTGTGTGATCTTCATCAACGCGTCGTCGACGGGATTGACGAGCGTGTAGAGCGGGATGCCGTTGCCGCGGGTGAGCGCGAAGTCGGGCACCGAGCCTGCCTTGAAAGTGGTCTCCCCGCGGACGAGGTCGTTCCAGGTGAGGTCCTCGTCGGGCATGCGCAGTCGCACGACCGGCTTGCGGCCCTCGTCGAGGAAGGCCTGCCGCTGCTCCGGGGTGAGGTCCCGGTCGAAGTTGTCGTAGCCGAGCTTCGGATCGCGGCCGGCGGCCTTGTGCCGCTCCTCGACCTCTTCCGGCGTCGAGAACGACTCGTAGGCCTCACCGGCGTCGACGAGCTTCTGCACGATCTCGAGGTGCAGGTCGCGTCGCTGCGACTGCCGGTACGGCTCGTACGGTCCGCCGACCTCCGGGCCCTCGTCCCATTCGAGACCCAGCCACCGGAGGGCGTCGAGGATCGCCTGGTACGACTCCTCGGTGTCGCGTGCGGCGTCGGTGTCTTCGATGCGGAACACGAAGGTGCCGCCGTGATGACGCGCGAAAGCCCAGTTGAACAGGGCGGTGCGCACCAGACCCACATGCGGGGTTCCGGTCGGTGACGGGCAGAAACGTACGCGTACTTCGCTGGTGGTCATGACTCGCTCAGGGTTGAGGATCGACGGGAGACCATCCCAGGCTATCCGCCCCGCTGCGAGCTCCGGTCAGGATCCCTTGGCGACGACGGGGTTCGTGAGCGTCCCGATGCCCTCGACGGTGATCGAGACGGTGTTGCCCGGCTCGATCGGTCCGACGCCTTCGGGGGTGCCGGTGAGGATGATGTCGCCCGGCAGCAGGGTCATGACACCGGAGATCCACTCGACGAGCTTCGGGATGTCGTGCACCATCTTCGAGGTGCGGCTGCGCTGGCGGGTCTGTCCGTCGACCTCCGCGGAGATCTCGAGATCGGAAGCGTCGATGTCGGTTTCGATCCACGGGCCGAGCGGGCAGAAGGTGTCGTGGCCCTTGGCCCGGCCCCACTGTCCGTCCTTGCGCTGGTGGTCGCGCGCGGACACGTCGTTGGCGATCGTGTAGCCGAGGATCGCCTCCCGGGCCTTCGCGGCGGGGACGTCCTTGCAGGGGCGTCCGATGACCACGGCGAGTTCGGCCTCGTGGTGGACGAGCGACGTGGTGGGCGGAATCACGATGGGAGCGCCCGGGCCCACGATCGACGTGTTGGGCTTGAGGAAGATCATCGGCTCGTCGGGGACCTCGTTGCCCGACTCGGCAGCGTGGGCGGCGTAGTTGCGGCCCACCGCGATCACCTTGGTGGCGAGGATCGGAGCGAGAATCCGCACGTCGGCGAGGGGCCAGCTCCGGCCCGTGAAGGTGGGGTTCCCGAAGGGATGCTCGGCGATCTCCTTCGCCGTCGCGGACTCCCCCTCCCCTTCGATGCTCACGAACGCGACACCATCCGGGCTGGCAATTCGACCAAGGCGCATGTCCGGAGTCTATCGGTGCGCGCTCACTGCGATCGACGCCCGGGTGCCGCGGGTATAGAGTCCGACTCGGATTTCACATAACGGTACGGCTTTCTCAGATAGCGGGACTCATGGACACTCCGGACATCGGTCGGCGTCGATGGTTGATCCTGGCCCTCGGCGTCCTCGCACAGGCCTCCCAGGCCACCGTCATCAACGGCATCGCCTTCCTCATCCCGACTCTGAACCAGGAAGGCGGCTTCACCCTCGCCCAGGCCGGAACCCTCGCCGGCGCACCGATCCTCGGCGGCGTGTTCACGCTCGTCGTGTGGGGCGCGATCGCCGACCGATTCGGCGAACGTCTCGCGCTGGCCGCCGGGCTCGGGATCGCGGCCGTCGCGATGGGGCTCGCGAGCGCGACCACCTCGCTGGACCTGTCCCACACCGCCTCCGCCGCACTGCTCGGCCTGTTGCTGATGTGTGCGGGAGCCGGCGCCGTGAGCGCCAATTCGGCGAGCGGACGCGTGGTGGTCGGATGGTTCCCGCCCCACCAGCGCGGCCTCGCGATGGGCATCCGGCAGATGTCGGTGCCGCTGGGTGTCGCCGCGGGCGCACTCGTCATCCCGACGCTCGCGGGCGACCACGGGATCGCCTGGGCACTCGCGTTTCCCATGCTCGCGTGCGGGCTCGCAGCCGTCGCCTGCGCGGTCGGCGTGGTGGATCCGCCGCGACCCGGGCGGGCGGAGGCCGAGCGCGCAGGCGTGCTCGGCAATCCGTACCGGAGTTCGATGTCGCTCACGCGGATCCATCTCGCGTCGATCCTGCTCGTGGTGCCGCAGTACGTCGTGTGGACCTACGCACTGGTCTGGCTCATCGCCGACCGCGGTTGGGACGAGGTCGGTGCCGGTCTCGTCATCACCGCTGCCCAGATCCTCGGCGCCCTCGGGCGTGTCGTCACCGGGGCCTGGTCCGATCGGGTGGGCAGCAGGCTGGGACCGATGCGCCTCGTCGCCGCATCGGTCGTCGTGTCGATGGTCGCGCTGTCCGTCACGGCGTGGACCGATTCGGCGATCGCGGTGGGTGTCCTGCTCGTCGCGTCGATCCTGACCTCGGCGCCGAACGGGTTGGCGTTCACTGCCGTCGCGGAGATCGCCGGCCCGTTCTGGGGCGGCCGCGCACTCGGGATCCAGAACACCGGACAGTTCGTGTTCGCCGCGGCCGTCGGACCGGTCTTCGGTGGGCTCATCGCCGCGGTCGGATTCCCCGCGGCGTTCGCCCTGGCCGCCATCGCTCCCGCAGCGGCGGTCCCGGTGGTACCGAAGGACTGATACGCGAAACGCGCGTGGCGCCGGACGGGACGTACCCGCCGGCGCCACGCGCGTTTGTGCCGAAGAACTCCGTGTCCAGAGAGAATCCGCGCTCAGAGATCAGAGAGAAGCCGCGATCCGATCGCCGATCTCGGTGGTCACGATCGGACCGGTGCCACGGTTCGCGAGGTCGGCCTCGACGGCCCGCTCGACGCGTGCAGCGTCCTCCTCGCGCCCGAGATGGCGCAGCAGCAGGGCGGTGGACAGGATCGCCGCAGTGGGATCGGCGATGCCCTTGCCGGCGATGTCCGGTGCCGAGCCGTGGACGGGCTCGAACATCGACGGGTTGGCGCCCGACGCGTCGATGTTGCCGCTCGCGGCCAGGCCGATACCACCGGTGACGGCGCCGGCGAGGTCGGTGATGATGTCGCCGAACAGGTTGTCGGTGACGATGACGTCGAAGCGCGACGGGTCGTCGACCATGTAGATGGTCGCGGCGTCGATGTGGCAGTAGGCCGTGGTGACCTCGGGGAACTCCTTGCCCACGGTCTCGACGGCGCGGGTCCAGATGGCACCCGCGTTCGACAGCACGTTCGTCTTGTGGATGAGCGTGACGTGCTTGCGGCGGGTCTGTGCGAGTTCGAAGGCGTAGCGGACCACGCGCTCGGCGCCGAACCAGGTGTTCACCGAGACCTCGGTGGCGATCTCGTGCGGGGTGCCGACGCGGATCGCTCCCCCGTTGCCGGTGTACGGGCCCTCGGTGCCCTCGCGGACGACGACGAAGTCGATGTCGTGGTCGGCGGCGAGCGGCGACTTCGCGCCCGGGTACAGGCGCGACGGACGCAGGTTGACGTGGTGGTCGAGCGCGAACCGCATGTTCAGGAGGAGACCGCGTTCGAGGACTCCGGGCGTGACCGACGGATCGCCGATGGCGCCGAGGAGGATCGCGTCGTGCTCGCGGATCGCGGCGAGATCGGCATCGGGCAGGAGTTCGCCGGTCGCGTTGTACCGGCGGGCGCCGAGGTCGTATTCGGTCGTCTCGAGATTCGGGACGAGGGCGCGGAGCACCTTGAGCGCTTCCGCCGTGACCTCGACACCGATGCCGTCACCGGGGATGACCGCAAGTTTCATGAGCACTACTCACTTCCTGTGCGACGGTGGCCGCGACCGTGCAGACGGTCGCGGCCACCGAATGATGGAGAACCGAAGGATCAGGACAGGTCGACCTGGGCGACGCGAGCGTCGAGTGCCTCGGTGATCTGTCCGACCTCGGCGTCGCCGACGACGCGGTCGACACGCAGGATCACGGTGGCGCCGGGGCCCTCCGCGTCCTGGCTGAGTGCCGCGGCCTGGATGTCGATGCTCGCGTTGCCGAGCACGGTGCCGAGCGTTCCGAGCACACCCGGGCGGTCCTGGTAGTGGACGATCAGGTTGTGGCCCTCGGCGCGAAGGTCGAAGCTGCGGCTGTTGATGTTGACGATCTTCTCGACCTGCTGCAGGCCGGTGAGCGCACCCGCGACGGAGGTGACGTGTCCGTCCGGCGACACCGCGCGGACCTCGACGGCACTGCGGTGCGTGGTGGCCTCGCTGACCTTCTCGACCTCGACGGTCACGCCGCGCTGCTCCGCGAGCTTGGGGGCGTTGACGAAGGTGACGGGCTCGTCGCTGCTCGCGGAGAACAGGCCGCGGAGGGCGGCCAGGCCGAGGATGTCGGTGTTCTCGGCCGAGAGCTCACCGCTGACGACGACCTGCACGTTCTGCACGGCCTCGGGCGAGAGGGTGCCGGCGAGCAGGCCGAGCTTGCGGACGAGCTCGAGCCACGGTGCGACCTCTTCGCCCACGGGGCCACCGGAGACGTTGACGGCGTCGGGCACGAACTCGCCGGCGAGGGCGAGCAGCACGCTCTTGGCGACGTCGGTACCGGCGCGGTCCTGGGCCTCGGCGGTGGATGCACCGAGGTGCGGGGTGACGACGACGTTGTCGAGGTCGAACAGCTTCGAATCGGTGCACGGCTCGGTCTCGAAGACGTCGAGGCCGGCGGCGCGGACCTTGCCCTCGACGAGCGCGTCGTACAGCGCGTCCTCGTCGATCAGGCCACCGCGGGCGGCGTTGACGATGATGACGCCGTCCTTGGCCTTGGCCAGACGCTCGGCGTTGATCAGGCCGGCGGTCTCCTTGGTCTTGGGCAGATGCACCGAGATGAAGTCGGCGCGGGCGACGAGTTCGTCGATGTCGACGAGCTCGATGCCGAGCTGTGCGGCGCGGGCGGCCGGCAGGTACGGGTCGTACGCGATGACGTGGGTCTCGAACGCCGCGAGACGCTGGGCGAACAGCTGGCCGATGCGGCCGAGACCGACGACGCCGACCGTCTTGCCGAGGATCTCGGTGCCGTTGAAGCTCGACCGCTTCCAGGTGCGCTCACGCAGGGTGCGGTCGGCGGCGGGAACCTGACGCGCCGCGGACATGAGGAGCGCGACCGCGTGCTCGGCGGCGGAGTGGATGTTGGAGGTGGGCGCGTTGACGACCATCACACCGCGCTCGGTGGCAGCGGCGATGTCGACGTTGTCGAGGCCGACACCGGCGCGACCGACGATCTTGAGGTTGGGCGCCGCAGCGAGCACCTCGGCGTCGACGGTGGTCGCGGAGCGGACCAGCAGCGCCTGGGCTTCGGGCACGGCCGCGAGCAGGGCGGGGCGGTCGGGGCCGTCGACCCAGCGCACCTCGACACCGTCACCGAGCGCGTCGACGGTCGACTGCGCAAGCTTGTCGGCGATCAGGACTACTGGACGGCCATTCTGGCTCACGTGCGGACTCCCTGTGTCGTGAATGTGTGAGTGGTCGACGGCGCTCGCGCCCGACAGCATGCATGGGCACCCGCGACCGCCCACAGTTTAGTGCCCCAGCCCTTCCCACGGGGCCACCGGGATCGGGATCACGGTGGTGCGGGCCCATCCTTCCGCGGGGGCGGGACGACGTCCCGCGGGGGTGCGTCGAGCACACTGCGCTCGATGCCGGGCTGGTTCCGGTGCCGGAAGGCCACCACGGCGGTGCGGACGGTCGGGTGGAATCGACCGTCCCGGAAGCGATTCCCCGTCTGCATCCGGTGCAACTTGTCCTTGACGGGACCCTTCATGGCGGCGAAGGCGAGCCGTATCCCCCGGTGGGCGAGATAGTCGTCGAGGCGTTCGATCTCCTCGACGGCACTGATGTCGAGATCGGTGATCGGTTCGGCCGCGAGAACCACCCACTCGATGCGGTCCTCGCGTTCGCGGACGAGTTCGCGGACGAACTTCGTGAGGATCACACCGTTCGCGAAGAACAGCGGGGCGTCGAACCGCACGAGCACGAGACCCGGGATCCGGTGACCCTCGGGATGCCGCTCCCGATCGTGATATCCGGCGACGTCCTCGAGTTCGACGAGTTCGGTCCGGTGGGGCTGCCACGCGCGTACGACGACGGCCGCCAGCGACAGTGCGATCGCGACGAGCACACCCTTCAGCACACCTGCGAGACCGACCGCCACGAATGCGGCGAAGGACAAACAGAATTCGATCTTGTTGACCCGCCACAGGCGACCGAGCGCCCTCACGTCGACGAGCGCGCTCGCCGCGACGATCACGACTGCACCGAGCGCCGCCTGCGGCAGGTACGCCGTCGCTCCCGGGGCCACCAGCAGGAAGATCGCGACCGTCACCGCTCCGACGGCACCCGCGAACTGGGTACGCGCTCCGGCCTGTTCCAGGACGGGAGTGCGGCTGCCGCTACCGCAGATCGGGAATCCGCCCGTCGCACCGGCTGCGATGTTCACCACACCGAGGGCGCGCATCTCGGAGCTGCCGTCCACGTCCTCGCCCCGTCGCAGCGCGAACGAGCGCGACAACACCGCGGTGTCGGCGAATGCGATGACGGCGACGGCGACGGCGGGTACGAACAGTTCGATCACGTCTTCCCGTTCGATACCGCCGAGAACGGGGGCGGGGATCCCGGAGGGCAACGCCCCCACCATCTCCACGCGATCGGTGAGCCCGAACACCGCGACCGCCGCCGAGGCGACGATCACCGCGACGAGCACCGCGGGTATGCGGGGAACGATCTTCTGCAGCACGAGGATGACGGCGAGGGTGCCGACGCCGAGGAGGAATCCGGCCGGCTCGACACCGTCCTCGAAGACGTCGTCGACGATGTCGAGAATCTCGGCGACGACGCCGGATTCGTCGTCCGAGGTGCCGAGGAGGAGTGGCAGCTGCCCGACGATGACGATGATCGCGATCGCATTGAGGAAACCGATCCGGATCGGTGTGGAGAGCAGATAGGTCAGGAATCCGAGGCGGAGTATCCCGCCGACCAGGAGGATCGCTCCGACGAGGAGCGCGAGCACACCGGCGAGGGCGACCGCGCGCTGCGGATCGCCGTCGGCGGCGAGTGGGATCACCGCTGCCGCGATGAGCGGGGCGAGCGCGGAATCCGGCCCGAGCACGAGGATCCGGGACGGACCGACCACTGCATACACCAGCATCGGCACGACGGTCGCATAGAGGCCGGTGTAGGGCGGTAGTCCCGCGGCCTGGGCGTATCCCATGCCGGTGGGGACGAGCAGGGCGCTGAGCGCGAGGCCCGCCGTGACATCGCTCCGCAGCCACCCCCGCCGGTAGGACCGTGCGGTGGCGACACCCGGGAGCCGCCCGAACGCGGCGCGGAGCCACATCAGCCAAGTATCCTCCGCCGCCCCGGCTCGTGGATGCGACATCGCTCACGCCGCACCGACGACGGCGGCCCGGCACCCCCGTAGGGGTACCGGGCCGCCGTGACCGGATCGGGTGGCTGTCAGGCCGTCTCGGTGATGGGGCGATCGACCCAGCTCATCAGGTCGCGCAGCTGCTTGCCGACGACCTCGATGCCGTGCTCGGCGTTCTGCTTGCGCAGACCCTCGAGCTCCTTGTTGCCGCCCTCGACGTTGGCGACGAGACGCTTGACGAAGGTGCCGTCCTGGATGTCCTTCAGGATCTCCTTCATGCGCTCCTTGGTGCCGGCGTCGATGACGCGCGGGCCGGAGAGGTAGCCGCCGAACTCCGCGGTGTCGGACACCGAGTAGTTCATGCGGGCGATGCCACCCTCGTACATGAGGTCGACGATGAGCTTGAGCTCGTGGAGAACCTCGAAGTAGGCCATCTCGGGGGCGTAGCCCGCCTCGACCATGACGTCGAAGCCGGTCTTGACGAGCTCCTCGGTGCCACCGCAGAGCACGGCCTGCTCGCCGAAGAGGTCGGTCTCGGTCTCTTCCTTGAAGGTGGTCTTGATGACGCCGGCGCGGGTGCCGCCGATGCCCTTGGCGTAGGACAGCGCGAGCGCCTGGCCCTCACCCTTGGGGTCCTGGTGGACGGCGATGAGCGCGGGAACGCCCTTGCCGTCGACGAACTGACGACGCACGAGGTGGCCGGGGCCCTTGGGGGCGACCATCGCGACGGTCACGTTCTCGGGAGCGGTGATGAGACCGAAGTGGATGTTGAGACCGTGGCCGAAGAACAGCGCGTCGCCGTCCTTCAGGTTGGGCTCGATGTCGTTGGTGAAGATCGACGCCTGGGCGGTGTCGGGAGCGAGGACCATGATCACGTCGGCCCACTCGGAGACCTCGGCGGGGGTGCCGACGGTGAGACCGGCTTCCTCGGCCTTGGCCCGGGACTTCGAGCCCTCCTTCAGACCGATGCGAACGTCGACGCCCGAGTCGCGCAGGCTCAGCGAGTGCGCGTGTCCCTGACTGCCGTAGCCGATGACGGCGACCTTACGACCCTGGATGATCGACAGGTCGGCATCGTCGTCGTAGAACATCTCGACTGCCACAGTGATTACCTCTTTCAGCAAGTATGGGTGTGTTAAGGCTAACGGGTAGCCGTGATGGACTTCGGACCGCGTCCGACGGCGACGACACCGGACTGGACGATTTCGCGGATTCCGTACGGTTCGAGCATGCGCAGCAGCGCGTCGAGCTTGGACCGCGTACCGGTCGCCTCGATGGTCAGCGACTCGGGCGAGACGTCGATCACCTTGGCGCGGAACAGATTCACCGTCTCGATGACCTGGGTGCGCACACTCGCGTCGGCGCGCACCTTGATGAGCACGAGTTCGCGGGCGACGGACGCCTCTCCCTCCTGCTCGACGATCTTGATGACGTTGACGAGCTTGTTGAGCTGCTTGGTGACCTGCTCGAGCGGGAACTCGTCGACGGTCACCACGATCGTCATCCGCGAGATGTCGGGCACCTCGGTGCCACCGACGGCAAGGGATTCGATGTTGAAGCCGCGTCGCGAGAACAGCGATGCGACTCGGGCGAGCACGCCCGGCTTGTCCTCGACGAGAACACTGAGGGTGTGACTCGTGCTCACTTGGTCTCCTCCTGGGCCGCAGCGTTCTCGCTGCGGGTTTCGAGCGCGTCGATGGTCTCGTGGATGACGGCGGGGTCGTCGGCAGCGGCGTCGTCGTCGAACAGCGGCCGGATATCGCGGGCCGCCATGATCTCGTCGTTGCTCGTGCCGGCGGCGACCATCGGCCACACCTGCGCGTCCTTGCCGACGATGAAGTCGATCACGACGGGACGATCGTTGATCTCCTGTGCCCGGCGGATCGCCGGCTCGACGTCCTCCTCGCGCTCGACGCGGATACCCACGCAGCCGAGGGCCTCGGCGAGCTTGACGAAGTCGGGGATGCGCAGCGAGTGCGTCGCCAGGTCGGTGTTCGAGTACCGCTCCTCGTAGAAGAGGGTCTGCCACTGCCGGACCATTCCGAGATTGCCGTTGTTGATGAGCGCGACCTTGATCGGCACACCCTCGACGGCGCACGTCGCGAGTTCCTGGTTGGTCATCTGGAAACAGCCGTCGCCGTCGATGGCCCACACCTCGGTGTCGGGACGACCCATCTTGGCGCCCAGAGCGGCAGGAACCGCGTAACCCATGGTGCCGAGACCGCCCGAGTTGAGCCACGTGCGCGGCTTCTCGTAGGCGACGAACTGCGCCGCCCACATCTGGTGCTGACCGACGCCTGCGCAGTAGATCGCGTCGGGACCGGCGAGCTTGCCGACGGCCTGGATGACGTACTGCGGCGACAGGGTGTCGTCGGTGGGACGGTCGTAGCTCAGCGGGTAGGTGCGACGGATGTCGTCGAGGTAGGCCCACCATGCCGTGTAGTCGAGCTTCGTGCCGGTCGCCAGGTCGGCGCGGATGGCCTCGAGCAGTTCGACGATGACCTCCTTGCAGTCACCGACGATCGGCACGTCGGCGTGCCGGTTCTTGCCGATCTCCGCCGGGTCGATGTCGGCGTGGATGACCTTGGCATCGGGCGCGAAGGAGTCGAGCTGACCGGTGACGCGGTCGTCGAAGCGGGCACCGAGGGTGATGAGCAGGTCGCTCCTCTGCAGCGCGGCGACCGCGGCGACGTTGCCGTGCATGCCGGGCATGCCGCAATGCAGGTTGTGGCTGTCGGGGAACGCACCGCGGGCCATGAGCGTCGTGACGACCGGGATGCCGGTCAGCTCGGCGAGCTCGAGCAGTTCGGCCGACGCCTCGGCCTTGATGACACCGCCGCCGACGTACAGCACCGGGTTCTTCGCGTCGGCGATCAGTCGCGCGGCCTCGCGGACCTGCTTGCCATGCGGCTTCGTCACCGGGCGGTAGCCGGGCAGGTGCATCTCCGGCGGCCAGCTGAAGGTGGTCTGTGCCTGAAGGATGTCCTTGGGGATGTCGACGAGGACCGCGCCCGGGCGGCCCGAGGAGGCGAGGTAGAACGCCTCGGCCAGGATGCGCGGAATGTCGGCGCCGTCGGTGACCAGGAAGTTGTGCTTCGTGATCGGCATCGTGATGCCGGAGATGTCGGCTTCCTGGAAGGCGTCGGTGCCGATGAGCGGACGACCGACCTGACCGGTGATCGCGACGACGGGCACGGAGTCCATCTGCGCGTCGGCGAGCGGGGTGACGAGGTTCGTCGCGCCCGGACCGGAAGTGGCCATGCACACGCCGACCTTGCCGGTGGCCTGGGCGTAACCGGTGGCAGCGTGCCCGGCGCCCTGCTCGTGACGGACGAGCACGTGGCGCACGCGCCGCGAATCGAAGAGCGGGTCGTAGACGGGCAGGATCGCGCCGCCGGGAATGCCGAATACCGTGTCGACCTCGAGTTCCTCGAGTGCGCGGACCACCGACTGGGCGCCGGTGACCCGCTCGGGGGCGACCTGGCGTCGGTTGGCGGGCTGCGTTGCGGCAGCTGCGGGAGTCGGGGTGGCGGACCCCGGCTTTCGCGGCGAGGGTTGAGGCCGTGCGGTTGGTGCGCTCACTGCGAATTCCTCTGATTCTGGCTCCGGGCAACAAAAAACCCTCGTCAGCGAGTCTGCTGTACGAGGGTGGCGCGTCGTGGGCGAGTTGCGAAATGCGGCTCAGGCGACGACGCGCCGGCCGATTACGAGCAACCCATTCTGATTCACGCGCTCGACGGTAGGCGCATGGTGTCCAGACAGTCAACTTGGTGCGGTTCACTGTCCCAGAATGTGAGATGCCGCGGCTGCAGTGCGAAGATGTAGAGGTGTCATCTTCCCAGCAGCCCGTGCCACCGACTCCATCATCCCACACGCCCGATTCGGCGACGCAGGTCATCCAGATCTCGCGACTGTCGTTCCTCGCGTGCGCTCTGCTGTTCCTCGCCCTCGCCTCGCCCGCGCTGGCGTGGCCGGAGGCCTTCGCATGGACGCTGATCATCCCGCTCCTCGTCGCCGCCTGGGTCGTGCGGGTACGCACCGTCGTCGGCCCCGAGGGCATCGTCGCGCGGGCGACCTTCAAGACCACGAACCTGAAGTGGGACGAACTCGACGGCCTTCGGTTCCCGAAGCGGGGCTGGGCCCGCGCGCGGCTCACCGACGGCAGCGAGGTCGCACTGCCGGTCGTCACCTTCGGCCGGCTGCCGCAGTTGTCGGAGGCGAGTGGGGGCCGCATCCCCGATCCGTATGCGGCCGCACAGCGCGCCGAGGAGAAGGCACACCGCGAGGAGGCGGCCGCCGAAGCCGGCTCGGACGCCGAAACCACCGACGACGCAGTCACCGTCGAGAAGAAGGACGACCGCTCCTCCTGATCCTCGCGACCGGGTGCGAATAGGTGCATCCGGACGCACGCGAGTAGATTCGTCGGTGCCGCTGCCCGGATCCGCCCCAGCCCGGCGACCGCACGCGGCCCGGCCGATTGCGCACACAGCCACCGTCAAGGAAGTCAGCCCATGCCCCCGTTGAGGTCACGCACCACCACCGTCGGACGAAACGCCGCGGGAGCGCGCTCCCTGTGGCGCGCCACCGGCCTGACCGATTCCGACTTCGGCAAGCCGATCGTCGCGATCGCGAACTCCTACACGCAGTTCGTACCCGGTCACGTCCACCTCAAGGACGTCGGCGAGATCGTCGCGAAGGCCGTGCGCGAAGCAGGCGGCGTGGCACGCGAGTTCCACACCATCGCCGTCGACGACGGCATCGCGATGGGCCACGGCGGCATGCTCTACTCGCTGCCGAGCCGCGAGATCATCGCCGACTCCGTCGAATACATGGTCAACGCGCACACCGCCGACGCGCTGGTGTGCATCTCGAACTGCGACAAGATCACGCCGGGCATGCTCAATGCCGCGATGCGCCTGAACATCCCGACGATCTTCGTCTCCGGCGGTCCGATGGAGGCCGGCAAGGCGGTCGTCGTCAACGGCGTCGCCCACGCCCCCACCGACCTCATCACCGCCATCTCGGCCTCCGCCAGCGAGGCCGTCGACGACGCGGGTCTCGACGAGGTCGAGCGCAGCGCGTGCCCGACCTGCGGTTCGTGCTCGGGTATGTTCACCGCCAACTCGATGAACTGCCTCACCGAGGCCCTCGGTCTCGCGCTGCCCGGCAACGGTTCGACCCTCGCCACCCACGAGGCGCGCCGCGCACTGTTCGAGACCGCCGGCACCACGATCGTCGAAGCGGCCCTGCGTTACTACCGCGACGACGACGAGTCGGTGCTGCCGCGCAACATCGCAACCCCGGCCGCCTTCCGCAACGCGATGGCGCTCGACGTCGCGATGGGTGGTTCCACGAACACCGTGCTGCACACCCTCGCCGCCGCGCAGGAGGGTGAGGTCGACTTCGACCTGTCCACCATCGACGAGATCAGCCGCCGGGTGCCCTGCCTGGCCAAGGTCTCCCCGAACTCCGACTACCACATGGAGGACGTGCACCGCGCCGGCGGTATCCCCGCGATCCTCGGCGAGCTGCGCCGCGGTGGCCTGCTCGAGACCGACGTCTCCACGGTCCACACGAAGAGCTTCGACGAGTGGCTCGACACCTGGGACATCCGTTCCGGCAAGGCGTCCGAGACGGCCCTCGAGCTGTTCCACGCCGCCCCGGGCGGTGTGCGCACCACCGAACCGTTCTCGACCGACAACCGTTGGTCGTCGCTCGACACCGATGCCGCGAACGGCTGCATCCGCGACATCGAGCACGCATACACCGTCGAGGGCGGCCTGTGCGTACTGCGCGGCAACCTCGCACCGGACGGCGCGATCCTCAAGACCGCCGGTATCGACGAGGACCTGTTCCACTTCGAGGGCCCGGCCTACGTCGTCGAGTCGCAGGAGGAGGCCGTCTCGGTCATCCTCGGCAAGAAGATCAAAGCCGGCGACGTGGTCGTCGTCCGCTACGAGGGCCCGGCCGGCGGCCCCGGCATGCAGGAGATGCTGCACCCGACCTCCTTCCTCAAGGGCATCGGTCTGGGCAAGGTGTGTGCCCTGATCACCGACGGCCGCTTCTCCGGCGGCACCTCCGGTCTGTCCATCGGGCACGTCTCCCCCGAGGCCGCTTCCGGTGGTGTGATCGGCCTGATCGAGCAGGGCGACCGGATCCGCATCGACGTCGCGACCCGCACCCTCGAGGTGCTCGTCGACGACGAGGTGCTCGCGGACCGTCGCGCGAAGATGGAGGCCTCCGAGCGTCCGTGGCAGCCCGTCGACCGTGAGCGCACGGTCTCGAAGGCACTGCGCGCCTACGCCGCTCTGGCGACCTCCGCCGACAAGGGTGCCGTGCGGCGCGTGCCGTAACACCTGACGACAGTAGGGGCGAGGGCCCCGCGATCCTCCGATCGCGGGGCCCTCGCCCTTCGTAATGTCCGGCTTGCGGTGTCTCAGCGTCCGAAGATCCACAGGCACACGCCGGCCGCCACACCCAGCAGCAGCACGACGAACGAGCCCAGGAACGGACGCGTCGCCCACCCGCGTCGTCCGTCGATCGCGATGCGTCCCGGTCCGGTGAGGGTGATCGCCACCGCGCAGGCGACGAGGAGGGCCTCGAATTCGAAGCCCGACGATTCGGCGGCGAAGAACTGGACGCCCGGTTCGAGTTCGTGCTTGAACAGCACCGCGTTGACCATGATCGCGACGATCGCGGCAGCGGCGAACGGGGTGAGCAGACCCAGGACGAGCAGTCCTCCGGCTGCGATCTCACCGACCGCGCCGACGATCGCGAGCACGGCGGGCTGCTGGTATCCCGCATCGCGGAGCAACGACTCGAAACCGTCGAGTCCAGGCCCGTTCCACAGACCCACCAGCTTCTGCAGTCCGTGGGCGACGAGGATCGCCCCGACCGCCGCACGCAGGACGAACAGACCGAGGTCGAGCGTTCCGCGGCGCACCTTCGCCGGGGCCTGTTCGCCGGCGACCACCGCGCCGCCCGTATCCGCACCGTAGACCGGCTCCGGCCGGTACATCTGCTCGGTGGGAGCGGCGTAGGCGTCGCTGCCGAGGGGAGTTCCGCCTGCGCCGAAGTCATCGTCGGATCCGAGATACGACTCGCGTGGTCGGCGCATCTCGAGTGTGTGTTCGTCGGGCTGGTCGCCGTAGGGATTCGAACCCGCGTCCGGTATGCCACCGTTCTTGTTGTCGGCCACGTCCTCAGCCTATGCCCGTGACCGTCCCCGCACCCGGCATCCGTGGGTGCGCGCGTCGTGCCGGTAACGTTTGCGGCATGACACGGGGTACGCGATGGACGGGTTCGTGGGGCGTACGTGCGGCAGCGGCGGTGCTCGCCGTCGGAGTCCTCGCCGTCCCGTCCTGCGCCCGCTTCGACGACTCCGCGTCGACCCCGTTCACTCCCGAGCCCACCTTCGACCCGGGACCGGGCGTCGGACCCCAGGACCCCACCGAGACGACGACGCCGAGCGCCTCCCCCAAGCCACCGGGGCCCTGTGTCGACCCCGATCCGTCCGTGATCGCGACCTGCCTCGACGTCACCGGCGGCCTGGTGACGATGCCCGACGGCAACTCCGCGCTCGTCACCGAGCGTCGGACGGGCCGGATACTGCAGGTCGCCCCGGAGACCGAGCCGGTGGAGATCGCGACCATCCCGGTCGACGGCTCCGGGGACGGTGGGCTGCTGGACGTGGCGCTCTCCCCCACTTTCGCCGAGGACCGACTGCTCTACGCCTACATCACCACGGCCTCCGACAACCGCGTGGTCCGCATCGCCGCGGGTGACACTCCCAAGGACGTGCTGACAGGGATCCCCCGCGGCGCGACGGGCAACTCCGGCGCCATCGAGTTCGTCTCACCCACCGAACTCGCCGTCCTGACAGGCGACGCCGGAAACGCAGCGGCCGCAAACGATCCGAACGTCTTGTCCGGCAAGCTCCTGAACCTGCCGCTCCCAGCCCCCGGCGCGGCACCCGCCCCGTCGGTGATGTTGTCGGGCATCGGCACCGCGGGCGATGTGTGCCGCGACCCCAACGGCAATCTGTGGGTCACCGACCGCACTCCCCTCGAGGACCGGCTCCAGCGGGTCGGGGTCGACGGCTCGACCGGCACCGGCCCGGCCTGGACGTGGCCCGAGCGGCCCGGTGTCGCCGGGTGCGCAGCGGCCCCCGACGGGATCGCGATCTCGCTCACCGACGCGAAGGCCGTCGCGGTCGTCGCCACCGATCCGGGCACCGGAGCGGTCACGGCGTCGCCCGTCCTCGCAGCGGAGGACCGTTACGGCATGCTGCGCGGCGCCGCGTCGTCGCCCGACGGCCTGCTGTGGGTCTCGACGGTCAACAAGTCCGGTTCCGAACCGGGACCGAACGACGACCGCGTCGTCCGCATCCAGTTCCCGGCCGGTGGCGGTGGATTCGACTGATCACGCCCGCTCCGGCGTCTCCACCGGTTCGGTGCGGTGGAGCAGTCCCGCGAGCATCGGGAGCACGAGGACGGTGACGGCGCCCGCCGCCACGAGGATCGACGCGCTCGCGTTCGACATCTGGTCGGCACTCACCGCCACGCCCGTGACCGCGACGATCAGGGGAAGACCCGTCGTCGAGTACAGGGCGATCTGCAACTGCTCCGCGGTTCCGAACATCCGCTTTCCGGTCTCGTCACGTTCGAGGCGCGATGCGACGAAGACCGGCACACCCCGCACCAGGACGAGCAGTCCGAGGAATGCCAGCAGGATCCCCGGGGCACTCACGACGGCACCGACGTCGATCGCCATGCCCGAGGTGACGAAGAAGATCGGGATGAGGAAGCCGTAGCCCAGACCATCGAGCTTCTTCTCGAGCCGTTCGTCGCCCGCCGGGATCGTGCGGCGCAGGATGAAACCGGCCGCGAAGGCACCGAGGATGATGTCGAGATCGAAGACGGCCGCGACGGCGATGAGTCCGACGAGCAGCAGCATCGTCAGGCGCACCGGGATCTGGGCGGTGGTGTCGGAACCGAGCCGGACGAACTGGGTGAACCGTGAGCCCTCCCGCAGGATCCAGGTCGGCAGCACGGCGACGACGACGGCCACGACCGCGAACGCCAGCAGGACGATCAGCGAGCCGAGTGCGCCGCGCGCACCGAGCAGGGTCGCCATGGCCACGACGGGCAGCAGCTCTCCGAACGCCCCGTGGTTGAGCACCGAGCGTCCGAGTGGGGTTGCGACGAGTCCGCGGTCGGCGAGGATCGGCAGGAGCGTCCCCAGCGCCGTGGACGTCAGCGCGATCGCCACGGCGATCTCGGCGTGCACCTGACCCGCCGCTCCCAGTGCGGCGACGGTGCCGAGAGCCAACAACATGCACACGCACCAGGTGAACATCGCGCGACGCCCACCCCGCCCGCGCAGCTCGGCGGGGTCGATCTCGTATCCGGCGAGCAGGAAGAGCATCCCCAGGCCGAGTTCGCGCAGGATACCGATCTCGCTGCCCGTCTCCGCGAGGTCGAGCGCGTAGGGACCGATGAGGACACCGGCCACCAGCAGCAGCACGACCTCGGGGACCAGCCGACGCGGAACGGCGCCGGCGATCAGCGGTGCCAGCACCGCCGCGACGGCGATCCAGAACAGCGAGGTGGCTACAGCAGCGTCCATGCGCCGCTACTCTAGCCGCGCAAGATCAACTGCACGCGGCGATGACGAGTTCCTTCACGCGCGCCGGATCGGCCTGTCCGCGAGTGGCCTTCATGACGTCGCCGACGATCTTGCCGGCCGCCTGAACCTTGCCGGACCGGATCTTGTCGGCGATGTCGGGGTTGGCGGCCAGAGCGGCGTCGACCGCGGCCTGCAGCGCCGAATCGTCGCGCACGACCTCGAGACCGCGAGCGGCGACCACCTCGTCGGGCTCGCCCTCACCGGCGAGCACACCGTCGACGACCTGACGGGCCAGCTTGTTCGTCAGCTTGCCGTCGGCCACCAGTGCGATGACGCGGGCGACCTGCTCGGGCGTGATGGGCAGTTCGGCGAGTTCGACACCGCGGGTGTTGGCCTGCTGGGCCAGGTAGGCGACCCACCACGAGCGGGCCTCCGAGGCGGGGGCGCCGGCCTCGGTGGTCGCGATGACGAGATCGAGCGCACCGGCGTTGACGAGGTCGCGCATCTCCTCGTCGGAGACACCCCAGTCGGCCTGGATGCGGGCGCGGCGCAGCCACGGCAGCTCGGGCAGCGTCGCGCGCAACTCCTCGACCCAGGCGGCGTCGGGCGCGATCGGCTCGAGGTCGGGCTCCGGGAAGTAGCGGTAGTCCTCGGCGGTCTCCTTGCGGCGACCGGGCGAGGTGGTGCCGTCGGCCTCCTGGAAGTGCCGGGTCTCCTGGATCACCTCACCACCGGAGACCAGCACGGCCGCCTGGCGGCGCATCTCGTAGCGCACCGCGACCTCGACGGACTTGAGGGAGTTGACGTTCTTCGTCTCGGTACGGGTACCGAACTCCTTCGCGCCGATGGGCATCAGCGAGATGTTCGCGTCGCACCGCATCGAACCCTGGTCCATGCGGACGTCGGAGACATCGAGGGCCTTGAGCAGGTCGCGCAGGGCAGTGACGTAGGCGCGGGCGACCTCGGGGGCGCGCTCGCCGGCACCGACGATCGGCTTGGTGACGATCTCGACGAGCGGCACACCGGCGCGGTTGTAGTCGAGCAGCGAGTGACTCGCACCGTGGATGCGACCGGTGGCGCCACCGACGTGCAGCGACTTGCCGGTGTCCTCCTCCATGTGCGCGCGCTCGATGTCGACGCGCCAGGTGGTGCCGTCGTCGAGCACGACGTCGAGGTATCCGTCGGTGGCGATCGGCTCGTCGTACTGCGAGATCTGGTAGTTCTTCGGCTGATCCGGGTAGAAGTAGTTCTTCCGCGCGAAGCGACCCCACGGGGTGATCGAGCAGTTCAGCGCGAGGCCGATGCGGATCGCGGACTCGACGGCAGCCTGGTTGACGACGGGCAGTGCCCCCGGCAGACCGAGGCAGACCGGGCACACCTGCGTGTTGGGCTCGGCGCCGAAGGCGGTCGGGCAGCCGCAGAACATCTTGGTGGCGGTGTGCAGCTCGACGTGCACCTCCATGCCCATCACGGGCTCGAACTTCGCGAGCACGTCGTCGTAGGCGAGCAGGTCAGCGGACACGGAGGCAGTCATGGTGTCGATTTTAGACGGCGCCGGGAGTGCCGACGCGCGGCCTCACCCGAACAGGATCCGCATCTCCTGATAGCGCTCGTCGGGCACGTACTTCGGTTCGGCGAGCTCGTCGAAATCGACCCGGGCGATGTCGGTGCCGTGCAGTGCGACCATGTGCCCCCAGTCCTCCTCGGCGACGAGATCGGTCACCGCCATGCCGAGTCGGGTGGCGAGCACCCGGTCGAATGCCGTGGGGACACCGCCTCGTTGGATGTGCCCGAGGACCGTCGCGCGGGCCTCGATGCCGGTGTGCTTCTCGATGAGCGGCGCGAGCACCTCCGCGATCCCACCGAGGCGCGGCCGGTCGAATCCGTCGAGTCCCTTGGTGGAGTATGCCTCCTCCATCTCGGGGAGTGTGAAGCCCTCGGCGACGACGACCATCGGCGAGCGCCCGCGGTTGCGAACACTCATCACCCACTCGCAGATCTGTTCGAGGCTCTCGGGGTGTTCCGGGATGAGGATGGCGTGTGCGCCGCCCGCGGTGCCCGCGTGCAGTGCGATCCATCCGGCGTGCCGGCCCATAACCTCGAGCACCATGCAGCGTTTGTGGGAGTTGCCGGTGGTGCGGAGGCGGTCGATCGCCACCGTCGCGATCTCGACGGCCGTGTCGAAACCGAAGGTGTAGTCGGTGTGGCTGAGGTCGTTGTCGATCGTCTTCGGCACACCGACGATGCGGATCCCTTCACCGAAGAGCCGCTTCGAGGCTGCGGCGGTGCCCTCTCCCCCGATGGCGATCACGGCGTCGATCCCGAGGCGGTCGAGGGTCTTCTGGATGTTCTGTGCCCCGCCGTCAGGTCCCTGGTACGGGCCGAACCGGCTCGTGCCGAGGATCGTGCCTCCCTGCTGGGCGAGACCGCGAACACGGCTGCGGTCCAACGGGATCACATCGCCCTCGACGAGACCGCGCCAGCCGTCGAGGAATCCGACGAACTCCTGTCCGTGCACCTCGGTCCCCTTGAGCACCGCTCCGCGGATGACCGCGTTGAGACCGGGACAGTCCCCGCCACTGGTGAGAATTCCGATCCTCGTCACGCACTACCTCCCGTCGGATGGACCAGTACCGCAGAACCGGTACTGCCCGGACCGGTGCTGCAGTGCCAATCCTGCCCGTTCGCAGTCGCGACGGCAGCCCGATTCAGCCGGGTGTGACGAGACCGGACTCGTAGGCGAGCACCACGGCCTGCGCGCGGTCGCGCAGATGCAGCTTCCCGAGCACCTTTCCGACGTGGGTCTTGACGGTCTGTTCGGCGACGAACAACCGCTCCGCGATCTCGGTGTTCGACAGGCCGTGCGCGATCAGTTCGAGCACTTCGAGTTCGCGCGGGGTGAGAGGATCGAGGACGCGGTCGCGTCCTCTCGCCGGTCGGCGCCGGCTGGTGACGTCGGCGATGAGACGACGGGTGACGGTCGGCGCGAGCAACGCCTGACCGTCGGCGACCACCCGCACGGCACGCACGAGTTCGTCGGCCGGCGCGTCTTTGAGCAGGAACCCGCTCGCTCCCATCCCCAGCGCCTCGTAGACATAGTCGTCGAGATCGAAGGTGGTGAGCATGAGCACCTTCGACCGCGGCTCACGGGTGTCGGCGAGGATGTGCCGCGCCGCGTCGAGACCGTTCATCTCGGGCATGCGCACGTCCATGAGGACGACGTCGGGTCGCAGGCGCGCGACCTCCGAGACGGCCGCTCGACCGTCGGGGGCATCGCCGACGACGCTGATGTCGGGCTGGGCTCCGAGCAGTGCTCCGAAGCCCTGCCGAACCATGGCCTGGTCGTCGGCGATGAACACGGTGATGGGAGGGTGCGGTTCGGTCATCGGCACCCACCTTAGGCCCCGGTCAGCACCGGGAGGACCGCTCGGACCTCGAAACCTCCTCCGGGCCGGGGATGGGCGACGAGTTGTCCGCCCACGACGGACGCGCGTTCGACCATGCCCAGGATTCCGTTGCCGCCGCTGCGGTCCGACGGACGAACGGTGGCGACGAGGTCGTCGACCGACGACTGTCCGTTGGTCACTTCCACCGTGACGGTCGCCGGCTCCCACAGCAGCCGCGCGCACACGCGGGCACCGGGAGCGTGCCGGGCCGCGTTCGCGAGCGACTCCTGCAGGATCCGGTAGACCGTCAGGCCGACACCGTCGGAGACACGCCCCGGCACTCCGTCGATTCGGGTCTCGAGCAACATCCCCGCGCGACGCGAGGACTCGAACAGGTCGTCGATGCGGTCGAGACCCGGCTGGGGTTCGTGCTCGGGGAGTTGCCCGTCGCTGCGGAGGACCCCGAGCAGGGTGCGGACCTCGTTCAGTGCTTCCCGCGCGGTCGCACCGAGGGCGTCGAATTCGGCGCGCACGTCGTCGTTCACGTCCGGAAGCCGATAAGGGGCGCTCTGTGCCTGCACGACGATCATCGACATGTGGTGGGCGACGATGTCGTGCAGGTCGCGTGCGATGTGCGCCTTCTCCTCGAGGATGGCGCGACGCGCACGTTCGAGCTCGCTGACCTCCTCCTCCCGGGCTAGTTGCCGTCGGGAGATCAGCAGCCAGCGCACCAGCAACCCGAAGACGACGACGGCGGTGATACCGATGCCCCATCCCCAGCCGTTGCGGCCGGGAACGAACGCCGCGAACAACAGTACGGTCGCGACCCACACGACCAGCACGAGGCGGATCTCCTCGCGGATCGCAACGGCGAACACCAGCGCAAGCATCACCAGGATGTGCACGACCTGCCACGGATAGTCGTAGCCGGGAACCAGGTCGAACGCTATCGGGATGACGAGTCCGGCCGCCGCGGCCACCGCCCACCCCAGAGCCGGCCGGACGAGCACGAGGAGGAACGGGAACACCGCCATCCCCGAGATCAGCGGCAACAGCGGTGGGGAGATGTCGTGGGTCAGGGGCAGCGTCGGCCACGCGATCGCATAGAGGATCAACGTCACGGTGACCACGGTGACGACGCTCCACCGTCCCCGGCCCAGGCGTCCCGCGGTTCTCACGCCGGACTTCGCAAGCTCTTTCACCTCACCCACGCTAGGAGCCTCGGTCTCGACTGTCCTCATACCTGGGGGTGAGATCCGCGTAGCTCTGCAGGTGGTGCCGGCCTGATCGAGATCGCTCCGGCGCGGGGTCCGGTGGAGGGCTGTGCGTTCCTAGCGTCGCCGGCATGACAGTGAAATCCGCAGTGGTCCGAGTTGCGTCGGTCGCCTTCCTCGCCACCGCGGCATATGCCGCCGTGCCGGGGGCGCTCGCCCACTCCGCCGCGCCCCCGACGGAAGACGCCGCGACCGCAGCGACGGTGACGGCGCTCGTCGCCGACGACGCGGAGCGAGCACTGTCGTCCCTGCCGACCGATTTCACCGCCGTGATGGGGTACACGCCGATCGTCGAACAGTGGGCGGACGGAACGACCGTCCTCGCCGATCCGGAGGGTGACTGCTCCACGCCGGTTCCGGTGCCGGCGGCGTTCGAATCGGCATGCCGGGTCCACGATTTCGGATACGACCTCCTGCGGTACGCCCACATCACCGGTGGCGAGCTGGTCACCGATGCCCGGCGCGAACTCGACGGGCTGTTCGCGCGACATCTCGACACCGTCTGTCGTTCCGAACCCGACATCGCGTCGTGCATGCCGGTCGCAGGAATCTCTTCTGCAGCAGTGGAATTCAATTCGTGGCGACAGGGTCACCGGACGCCTGTCGCGGAATCGCCGTGGGCCCTGGCCGTCGCTGCGGGCTCGGTCGCCCTGGGCTTCACGGCACGAAAGGTGCGGCGATGACGGTCCTCACGGTGGTTCTCGCGACGGTGATCTCCCTCGCCCCTCCCCTGCTGCCGCGACAGTCGGTCGTACAGGGCGTCGTCACAGGTTTGTCAGTGGTGATCGCGCTGGCGGTGCTTCGCATCGTCATGGCCGCGCGACGGCGGGCCGGGCGACCTCCGCGACCCGCGAGGCCGGAACTGCGTGTGCCGGTCGCGCTCGTCGGCGGGTCCGTCGTGCTGGTCGCGGCATCCGGTGCGCATCGGTGGCAGAACGGTCTGCGCGAGGTGATGTCGGTTCCCGCTGTGGATGTGCGCTGGTGGCTCGAAGCACTGGCGGTCGCGATCGTGGTCGTCGCCGCGGTGCTCGCCGTTCCGCGTCTCGTGCATCTTCTGTCGCGGCGCCGGGTGGCGGTGGCGGCCGTCACCGTGACGCTGGCGATCGGCGCCACGGTCGGGATCGGCGTCACGGTTGGGATCGGCACAGCCACGATGGCGTTCTCCCCCGGAGGGACGATCGACACGGTCGCCTCCCCCACCGCGCTCTCGGCGGGGCTGTCGGGCGGTGCGGGATCGGCACTGTCGTGGAACCGGTTGGGCCGCGAGGGGCAGAAGTTCGTGTCCCTGCCCGCCGAGGGGTCCCCGATCCGGATCTACGTGCCGTTGTCGGCCGCGCCGGATCCGTCTGCGCGCGCGGAGTTCGCAGTGGACGAACTCCGACGGTCGAGAGCCTTCGACCGACCGCATCTCGTGGTGGCCGTGCCGACCGGCTCGGGTTGGGTCGATGCCGCTGCGGTCCGTGGCTTCGAGCACCGGTGGGGCGACGACGTCGCCATCGTCGCCCAGCAGTACTCGGACATGCCGAGCTGGGCGACCTTCGTCCTCGACCGCGGTGCCGCGGAGGAGGAGGCCCGGGCGCTCGTCACCGCACTGCGAGCACACCTGTCCACGCTGCCCGACGAGCAACGTCCCGCCCTGCACGTCTACGGGCAGTCCCTGGGCGCGACCGGCGCGAGCGCCGTCTTCGACGACGAACCGGAGCCGTGTGCACTGTTCCTCGCGGGGCCGCCCGCGGGTGTCCGCACCGCCGGCGCGAGTGTCCGGGCGAACGCCTCCGACCCTGTGGTGTGGTGGCGGCCGTCGCTGCTGTGGTCGCCGCCGGATCTGTCGCATGCGCGCGCCGATGCCCCGATCCCGCGGTGGCTGCCGGTGGTGTCGTTCGTGAACACGACGGTGGACCTGCTCACCTCGCTCGAGGCCCCACCCGGTCACGGGCACCGCTACGGCGACGATCAGGCGCGGTGCACCTCCGCCCACGGATAGATCGCATCCGGATGGATCGGCGCCCGGATACACCGCGACCCGCCGGCCGACGAACGGCACGGCGGGTCGTGGTGTGGAGAGGATCAGGCGACGATGGGTCCTCGTGCCGCCTCGAAGGCCGCACCCACCCGGTACAGACGCTCGTCGGCGAGAGCCGGGGCCATGATCTGCAGGCCGACGGGAAGACCGTCGTCCGCCGAGAGACCGGACGGCACCGACATCGCGCAGTGTCCCGCGAGGTTGGTCGGGAGCGTGCACAGATCGGACAGGTACATCGCCAGCGGGTCGTCGACCTTCTCGCCGAGCTTCCACGGTGTGAACGGACTCGTGGGCGAGACCAGAACGTCGACCTGCTCGTAGGCCTTCTCGAAGTCCTGCGCGATGAGGGTCCGGACCTTGAGGGCCTGACCGTAGTAGGCCTCGTAGTAGCCGGAGGACAGCGCGTAGGTACCGATCATGATGCGGCGCTTGACCTCCTTGCCGAAACCGGCGGCGCGGGTCGCGGCCATGACCTGCTCGGCGCTCATCGTGCCGTCGTCGACGCGCATGCCGTACCGCATGGCGTCGAAGCGGGCCAGGTTCGAGGAGACCTCCGACGGCAGGATCAGGTAGTACGAGGCGAGCGCGTACTCGAAGTGCGGGCACGACACCTCGACGACCTCCGCGCCGAGCTTCGTGAGCATCTCGACCGCCGCATCGAACGACGAGAGCACGCCGGGCTGGTAGCTGTCGGAGTGCAGCTCCTTGACCACGCCGACCTTCAGGCCCTTCAGGTCGCCGGCCGCACCCTGGCGCGCCGCCTCCACGACGGGACGCACGGGGGCGTTCACCGACGTCGAGTCGCGCGGATCGTGCCCGGCGATGACCTCGTGCAGCAGTGCCGTGTCGAGGACGGTGCGGCCGCAGGGTCCACCCTGGTCGAGCGACGACGCGCAGGCGACCAGGCCGTACCGCGAGACCGTGCCGTAGGTGGGCTTGGTGCCGACGGTGGCGGTGACGGCGGCGGGCTGGCGGATCGAGCCACCGGTGTCGGTGCCGATCGCGAGCGGGGCCTGGTACGACGCGAGCGCCGCAGCGGAACCACCACCGGAGCCACCCGGGATACGGCTGGTGTCCCACGGGTTGCGGGTGGGACCGTAGGCCGAGTTCTCGGTGGACGAACCCATCGCGAACTCGTCCATGTTGGTCTTGCCGAGGATGGGGATCCCGGCTTCGCGCAGCTTCGTGGTGAGCGTCGCGTCGTAGGGCGAGACCCAGCCCTCGAGGATCTTCGAACCGCACGTGGTGGGCATGTCCGTGGTGGTGAACACGTCCTTGAGCGCGAGCGGCACACCGGCGAGCGCCGAGGCCGGCTTCTCGCCTGCGGCGACAGCACGGTCGACCTCGGCCGCGGCGGCGAGCGCCTGCTCGGAGGCGACGTGCAGGAAGGCGTTGTACTCGCCGTCCACCTCGGCGATGCGATCGAGGTGGGCCTGGGTGACCTCCACCGACGACAGTTCGCCGGCATGGATCTTCGACGCCAGGGTCGCGGCGTCGAGGCGTGTCGTATCCGTGCTCATTCGCCCTCTCCCAGGATCTGCGGGACCGAGAAGCGGTCCTCCTCGACGGCCGGCGCACCGGAGAGCGCCTGCTCGGGCGTGAGACCGGGGACGACGACGTCGGGTCGCGTCACGTTGGTGACGGCGTTCGGGTTCGCCATGGGAGCCACATCGTCCGCGGCCACCTCCGACACCGCCTTGACGTGGTTGAGGATCGAATCCAACTGACCGGCGAACTCGTCGAGTTCGGCATCGGTCAGCGCAAGCCGGGACAACCGGGCGAGATGCGCGACCTCGTCACGGGAGATGGCAGGCACCGTGAATGGCCCCTTTCCGATGGAGAGTGAACGTCCTGTCCAGGGTAATGCGTCCTGGAAGCGACGGCGCACGCGGTTCGGGCGACATCACTCGTCGCGCGGTCGGCGACGCATCCGGCCCGCCGATGTTGCCAGCTTCGCAACGCTGTGTTGCGTTCGTGTGACATGCCCCGTCGCGACCGGGGATTTTCGGTGGGGTCGGCATATTTTCGGGTCTGCACCGTCCCTGACGCCGTCGACGAGGTGCAAGGATGTGGTCTGCCAGAGGTCGACACGGACCCCTGGGCCGGCAGGCGGATGCCGGCGCACCACGTGCCGTCGATGCGACGTTCGTCGACGGCACGAAACCGACTGGGGAAAGGACTCACGTGTCGTACCTCTTGCGTGTCAGGCTCCCCGATCGTCCCGGCAGCCTCGGCTCGCTCGCCCTGGCACTCGGTTCGGTCGGCGCCGACATCCTGTCGCTCGACGTCGTCGAACGCGGCACGGACTTCGCGATCGACGATCTCGTCGTCGACGTCGAGCCGGGCAAGCTCCCCGACACGCTGCTCACCGCGGCCGAGGCCCTGCCCGGTGTGACGGTCGACTCGATCCGTCCCTACGCCGGAATCCTCGACACCCATCGCGAACTCGAACTGATCGATCACGTCGCCGCCGCCCGCGACGACCGCATCCAGATCCTCGTCGACGGCGCTCCCCGGGTGCTTCGTGTGGGCTGGGCGACCGTGCTCGGAGTCGGCCCGAACGGCGTCTTCCGCATCGCGGGGAGCCCGGGTTCGCCGGAGACCCACCTCGACGGCGTCCCCTGGATGCCTCTCGCCGAGGCCACCCTGCTCGACCACGACGGTGAGTGGGTGCCGCAGCTCTGGCGCGACATGGACACGATGCTCGCGGCGGCTCCCCTCGGCTCGCCCGAACGCGTCCTCGTCCTCGGCCGTCCCGGCGGACCGGAGTTCCGTCCGTCCGAGATCGCACGCATCGGTTACTTCGCGGGCATCGTCGGCACCGTCCTCCGATAGTCCCCCGAGGGCCTGGGACAGGATTCAGCCGACGACGAGCCTGCGTGCCTGCGCGATCGCTTCCTCACGCGAATGCACGCCCAGTTTCCGGTAGAGGGAACGCAACTGAGTCTTGACGGTGTTGAGGGTGACGAACTGTTCCTTGGCGATCGTGCTCGCCGTCCCGCCGGCGAGCAATGCGTCGAGGACCGCGCGCTCGCGCGGAGTCAGCCGTACGACGACACGGATCTCGCGGAAGATGCCGTACTCGGCCATCGCCGAGTCGAGATCGATCGGCAGTTCGACACCCAGGGACAGGATGTCGCGCACGGCCGACGGTGGGACACCGACGAACGGCCGCGTCACTCCTGCATGTTCCGCCAGCACCACGGCCCGCTGGAGATGCCGTCGCGCGTCGGTGCGGCGACCGAGTCGCAGCGCCGCCACCGAGCCGATCAGGGCGAGTTCCGCACCGACGGCCGGACAGTGCTCACGGGCCGCATCCCCGCGATGCACGATCACCTCGGCACCTCCGGGATCACCGCCGAGCAACCGCAATCGCGCACGGGCCGGAGCCGTGAGGGGATGCGTCGACCCGGCGAGCAACTCGCGCGCCGCGCCGGCCTCCCCGAGCGCGAGGTGCAGATCGGCACGCGCGGCATCGACCAACAGCGCGGAGATACCGATGAGGCGATGGGAGAAGTGCTGCAACTCCGAATCTATGTACAGCAGGCCGTCGGCGGGCACACCACTCAGCAACGCCAGTCGACCGCGCGCGTACAGGACGGCCGCCCACAGCTCTTCAGTGTGGCGGGGCGTGCCGAGCTCGGAGAGCGCGCGGAAGGCCGTGCCGGTGTCGAGCCGGTCGAGTGCCACGAGCGCGGCGGCGGCCAGACCCGCCGTACGGACGAGGACCTCGGCCTCTCCCAGGATCGGCGGATGCCGGCGTTCCTCCTCGATCCACCGGGTGGCCTCGTGCGTCCGGCCCCGGAGCGCTTCGAGGAGCGCGAGTTTGCCTGCGGCCTCCCGCTCGACGAACACCCCTCGCCCCGCCGTGTGGGCGTGGCGCAGCATCGTTCCGGCATCGGTGGTGCGTCCGCCGAGGAGGTAGACGGTGCCGAAGTTGAGGTACCTCAGTCCGTGGGCGTGCCGGGTCGCGGTGTCGAGCGTCTCGAAATCCGGCACGGGTTCGGTGGCCAGGCCGTCGCACACCTCCATCGCCTCGTCGTAGGAACCCTGCATCCGGAGACTTCCGAGGCGGAGGACCGCTTCGAAGGACTGCGGGAATGTCCACTCCCTCGGCTCTTCCGAGCCGTTCCGGGCACGGGTGATCGTTCGCAGCGATGCGACGGTGCGATCGTCGGCCGTCATGTCGTCGGGGAGCAACTCGAGCAGCACGACCCCCAGGGAGCGGAGTGATCCGCTCCCGTAGAGTGCCACCCAGTTCTTCTCGACGATGCCGATCGCGCACTGCCAGTCGCGCCGCTCCACGGCATGTTCGAGGGCGATGTCCGGACGCGCGCGCTGCAGCCAGTGGTCGATGAGAGCCGACTGCGCATCCCACAACTCGTCCGGGTATTCCGCGTTGCCCACCCGCAGGAGTGACCTTCGGACGACCTCGGGATAGCACCAACCGGTCTCGTCGTCCGTCGAGCCGTCGTCCGCCGAGCAGGCCTCGATCAGTCCCGATTCGACCAGTGCGGCAAGGAAGGCGTCGCTGTCGGAGATGTGCGGTAGGGCCGAGATCGACGTCCGGGTCACCGTGTTCGGTGCGGCGGAGACGAGGACCGAGCGGGAGGACAGTGCCGGTGAGGACTCCGCCGCCACCACATGCATGACGACGAGATCTACTGCCGAGTCGACGAGGACGTCGAGGGCGTCGGCGCCGTAGGCCCGGTGCGGCTTCTCGGCGCGCAACGTCGCGCACACCGCCGCGACGAACGCGGCTGATCCTTCGGTCCGGCGGATGATCCACTCGATGGTGCGTTCGTCGCGTGTGAGTCCGAAGAGGCGACACAGTGCAGCGGTCTCGTCCACGGTGAACGCCAGGTCGTCGGCGCCGACGATCGTCCTGCGCGGGTGTCCGTCGACATGTTCGGTCCACGATCCCGCAGCTCTGCTGGTGGCCACGACCCGCACCTGCGGACCGAGTTGCAGCAACTGCCCGACCCGGTCCTCGATCGACTCGACCGACCGGACGCCGTCGAGCACGAACATCACCGGTCGGGCGTGCCGGACCAGTACCGAACACACCGTGTCGAAGGAGCGTTCCGCTGCAACGGGTTCGTCGATTCCGAGGGAGTTGCACAGCGACGACGCCACCGTCGCCCAGTACGTCTCGGGTGTGACATCGTGCGCGGGTTCGGGAACCACGACGGGCACCATCTCGGGACACGGGTCGGTCGCCAGCCACGTGTTGACGAGTGTCGTCTTGCCCGAGAAGGGACCACCGACGAGCACGGCGAGTTCGGAATGTGCAGACAGAACGGAGAACAATCGGCGACGAGACAAGGGCATCGTTCTCGGCACGTCCACTATCCCTTTCGCATCCGGGCAGCATCGTCCCCGAAACGGACTCACAGATATGTGCAGATATTAGCAGCCTGCGGGTGAAATGACGGGTTTCACCGGAATTCCGTTCACGCGTCGAGAATCACACCGGAGTAATTCCGCACCTCCGTTCACGCGGTCCACGAACGGTTTTCACGCCGGCGGGGGAGAAACTCGGTGAGCTTCTCCCCCGCCGTGACATCGTTCAGTGTGCGAATGCCTGGTCGGTGTGGCCGCGGCCGACCCCCTTACGGAGATATTCGACGACCTCGGCGATGTCCTTGCCGAGCTTGTACGCGAGATCGCGACTGAATCCCTCACGGAGCACGATGCGCAACACCGCAATGTCCTCGGCGTCGGCCGGCATCGTGTAGGCGGGAACCTGGAATCCGCGGGCCCGCAGTTCGTGGGAGATGTCGAAGACCGTGTATCCCGGATCTCCCACCACCCGGAAGGACAGCACCGGGATCGCCGAACCGTCGGTGATGATCTCCATGTCGTCGATCTCGGAGATCATCTGCGACAACATCAGTGCGGTGTCGCGGAGGGACTCCATGATCTGGGTGTACCCGGCGACGCCGAGACGGATGAAGTTGTAGTACTGCCCGACCACCTGATTACCCGAGCGCGAGAAGTTCAGGGTGAAGGTCGGCATGTCGCCGCCGAGGTAGTTGACCCGGAAGACCAGATCCTCGGGCAGGTGTTCCTTCGACCGCCACACCACGAAGCCGATGCCCGGATAGGTCATGCCGTACTTGTGGCCACTGACGTTGATGGATACCACGCGCGGTACTCGGAAGTCCCATTCGAGTTCCGGATGGAGGAACGGGACGACGAATCCACCGCTGGCGGCGTCGACGTGCAGGGGCACATCGGGACCACCGGAACCGGCGAGTTCGTCGAGCACCGCCGCGATCTCCGCGACGGGTTCGAGTTCACCGGTGAAGGTCGTGCCGAGGATCGCGACCACCCCGATGGTGTTCTCATCGACCGCGTCGCGGACCTGTTCCGGGGTGATGACGTAGCGGCCGGGCTCCATCGGCAGGTACTTCGGTTCGACATCGAAGTAGCGGCAGAACTTCTCCCATACCACCTGAACATTGCTGCCGAGCACGAGGTTCGGTTTGGTCGCATCCTTGCCGGCCGCCTGCCGTGCCTGACGCCAGCGCCACTTGAGAGCGAGACCGGCCAGCATCACGGCCTCGGACGATCCGACCGTCGAGACACCCGTCGCCGAGGCGGGATCGGAGGGAGACAGATCCTCGGCGTGGAACAGTGCCGCCACCATGTTGACGCACCGGGTCTCGATCTCCGCCGTCGCCGGGTACTCGTCCTTGTCGATCATGTTCTTGTCGAACGTCTCCGCCATCAGGCGATCGGCCTGCGGATCCATCCACGTGGTGACGAAGGTGGCCAGGTTGAGCCGTGAGCTGCCGTCGAGCATCAGCTCGTCGTGGATGAACCGGTACGCCGCTTCGGGTTCGGTTTCCGACTTCGGGAGTCTCAGAGCGGGAATCGGGTCGGTACCGAGCCGGCCCGTGTAGGCGGGTGCGAGTGTCTCGCTCGGAGCGGTGGGATCTGACATGGCTACCTCCATTTTTCGCGCATCGAACACTCGTCCGATCCGGTGGACGTCGGGGTATTCGGGCGGTCCTCACACCTCGATCGGCGGGTACAGCCTCTCCATCGTGTAGCGGCGGTTGCGCCGGACCGACAGGGCACTCAGGGTCAACGATACGAGCAGGATTCCGGCCAGGACAGCGATTGCGGTCCACAATCGCGAATCGATGTTCTCGGCGACGGTGAGCTGCCGCAGACCGTTGACGGTGTAGGTCATCGGGTCGAACGGGTGGATGTACTGGAACGGCTTCGCGGTGGTCGGCACGGGGTAGATACCGCCGGCCGAGACCAGTTGCAGCATCAGGAAGGCCAAGGTCACCACCCGACCGACGGCGACGCCGAAGATCGCGTTGAATGCCTGGATCATGGCCAGATACGTCGCGGAGATCAACATCAGGAACAGGATCGTCCCCACCACGTGCTTCACGTCCAGTCCGACGCCGAAATGGACGACCGTGTACATCACGACCACCTGCAGGATGCCCACCAGCAGAGCCGGCCAGTACGACGCGAGGACCGTGCGGTAGGCACCGAGTCCCGCGACGGTGGGCCGCGACTGCAACGGGGTGAGCAGCATCCAGGTGATGATGCCGCCGACGAACAGGGCGAGCGACAGGAAGAACGGGGCGAAACCGGTACCGAAGGTGGGTGCCTCGTTCGTGTAGTTCTGTTGCAGAGCAACCGGAGTCGACAACGTCTCGGCGGTGGCGGTGCGTTGTTCGTCCGTCCAGCTCGGCACCTGGGTGGCACCCTGGCTCAAGGCCTGCGCGAGTTCTTGCGAACCCGACTGCAACTCGACCATCCCCGAGGACAGCTCTCCTGCTCCGTCGGCCAACTGGACACTGCCGTCGGTGAGTTGGACGAGACCGGAGTTCAGCGTGGCGGCACCGGAGCTCAGTTCGTCGACACCGCTGCGGAGTCGGTTCACCTCCGCCGCCAGTCCCCCGTTCGACAACGTCGCCAGGGCTCCCTGCAGCGGACTGTTCGGGTTGCCGAGTTGATACTCGAGTTGTTCGGCGTCTGCCTGCAGACGCATGATCTCAGCGCGTAGGGCGTCGGCATCGGAGGCCGCCTGTTGCGCCGTCAGCGGTGTCAACGCGGTGATCGCCTGCTGCACGACCGGATCGGAGCTCCGGTTCAGGATGTCGACGACCTGCTGTACGGCCTGGTTCACCGTCGACTGCGTGGTCTGCGGTACCCGCGATTCGAGGGCGTCGAGCGAGGCCCGCAGCTCCGCCGCCTGTCCGGCGACACCCGAGAGGGCACCGCTGTCGAGCGCGCTGAGCAGCGGACCCGCCACGCCGTCGATCGCGGTCGCGAGTTCGTTCGCGCCGGCGGCGAGCTGCGCCGACCCGTCTCGCGCCGTGACCATGTTCGTCGCGAGCTCCTGCGATCCCGAGGCGAGCTGGTCCGCGCCGCTCTTGGCCGTGTCGATGCCGTCGGCGAGCTGCCCGGCACCGTCGGCGGCCTGCTTCAGACCCGAGCCTGCGCTCTCGAGACCGGTGAGCACGGTCCCGACACCTTGGGCACCGATCGTGGAGTTCACCTGTCCGATCACCTGTTCGGACGCGTCCTGCCCGATGATCGTCGCGAGATAGTTGTTCGCATCGTTGAAAGTGAAGACCAGATTCGCCTTCTCCGGGTTGTCGCCGTTGGGGGATTCGACCGCTTCGGTGAAATTCTCCGGAATCGTGATGGTGTAGTAGTACTTTCCGTCGGCCAGACCCGCGACGGCGTCCTCTTCCGACACCTCCGCCAGATCGAGCTGGCCGGATGCGATGAGGGACTTCACGACCTGATCGCCGGCGTCGACCTGTTCCCCCGTCGACGAACGACCGGTGTCGTTGTTGACGATCGCCGCGGGAATCTTGTTCACCGCACCGAACGGGTTCCAGAAGGCCCACAGGTACATGGCGCCGTACAGCAATGGCATGAGAATGATCGTCGCGATCGCGATGCGCGGCATCGTGCCGCGGAAATATCGCTTCGAGTCGCTACCGAGAGAGACGCCTGCGAGCACTCGTCACTTCCTCTTCGTCAGGACGCCGATGTCACCGGGTCCGAGCAGATCGTGCATGTCCACCACGGCTCGCACCCGGACACCGGGTTCGACGGGGTTCACGTCGCCGATGATCACCGACTGGTTCTCGCCGAGTGCGACGAGCCGGTCGAGCAGGGTGGCACGCTCGACGTCGTCGGCGATCCGATCGATCCGGCCGACCACCAGCAATGGGGGACGCCGGGTGTTCGCCACCGAGATCCGCAGGAGCAACTGTTGGAGTTCGGGAAGATCGTCGACGAACGCCTCGAGCGGTGGCAGCGGTACGTCGCCGAAGATCTCCTCGCACATCTCGGCGACACCGTCCTCACGGACCCGCGGAACGAACCGGTACCAGGGGGAATCCCACCGCTTCTGCTCGGTGACGAGATCGCGCACGGTGACCGATGGGCGTACCTCGTCGAGTTCGTTCATGCAGGCGATCGCCGACCGCGCGATGATCTTCTGCGGTCTGTCCTCGCCGAGAACCGTCAGCGATCCTCGGGTCAGTCGCATCCGTCCGCACAGAGCCATGAGCAGAGCGGTCCGCGCAGCACCGGCCTGCGCGGCCAGAACCGTCACTCCCCCGGCGTCGAGGTCCAGGTCGAGGGGGCCGAAGACATGACCCCACGGTCCGTGGAGTTCGATCCCGCGCGCCGACACGAGTGTGCCCGGCGTCTGCCGTGCGGTTGCCCGCTGCACGACCGGAGTGCCGTACGGCGGAGTCTCGAGATCATCCGGTTCGGCTGCGCCCACCGGTGTTCCGCCGTAGTTTCCGTCCGCGACGAAAGGATCCTCGAGTTGCTCGTCCGACAACTCGTCCCATGCCTCTGCGTCGCTGTGCTGTCCGTAATGAGTCACCGACCGTCCTTGCGCCGAGCGAGTGGGGCGTGGTGCCGTGTCCGATGCGCCGCCACGGTCACAGGCTGTTCTTGACGACGTGACCGTTCTTCACGATGACCGACAGGTTCTTTGCCGGATCGGCGATCAGACTCAGATCCTCGAGCGGGTTGCCGTCGACGAGGAGCACGTCCGCCCAGGCGCCCTTGTCGATCACACCCCATCGGGCCTGACGGTAGGGATCGCGTTCGCCTGCGAGCCGGAACAGTTCGGCGTTGCCGGAGGTGAGCATCCTCAGCGCGTCGAGGTTGCTGTAGTGGTCGCCGAGCCGCGCGGCCATCTCGCTCTGGCGCGGCGCGATCTGCGGTTCGAGCAGCAGATCGGTTCCCCAGGCCGTCTTCACACCGTGCTTCTGTGCCCACTCGTAGACCTGGTCGGTGCCGGTGCAGATCTGCTTGTCCTTCTCCGCACGATCCGGATCGGGATAGTGGTGGTCGCCGAGCGCGAAGGGCTGCATCGACAACCACACCTCCTTCTCCGCGAGCAGTGCGACGGTCTCCTCGTCGGCGAGATGGCCGTGCTCGATCGACTTCACCCCGGCCGCGACCGCGCGGCGGATGCCGGTGACGTTGTAGACGTGGGTGGCCACGTAGGTGCCGTAGTCGGATGCGGCCTGGACGGCGGCCCGCAGTTCCCTGTCGATGAACTGGACGGTGTACAGCGGGTCGTACATGGACGCCGCTCCGCCGCCGACCATCAGTTTGATCTGCGATGCACCCTTCTTGAGTTGCTCGCGCACGGCTGCGAGGACCCGGTCCTCACCGTCCGCGACCCGCATGAAGCCGATCTGTTCGGCCCGGGCCTGATTTCCGCCGAGGGCGGTGGGGCATTCGTAGACGAAGCCGAAGTCGCCGTGCCCGGAGGTCTGCGAGATCGCGGCCTGGGACGGGTAGATGCGGGGTCCGTCGAACAGTCCCCGGTCGATCACCGATTTGATGCTGCCGGTGTCGCCGGCCATGTCGCGGACGGCGGTGAAGCCGCGCAGCAGCATGTTGCGGGCCTCGGCGAGGCCGTTGAGCGCGATGTGCGCTTCGCTGCCCATCACCATGTCGATGTAGGAGTTCGCGTTGCCGACGAGGTGGACGTGCGCGTCGGACATGCCGGGCATGAGGACCCGTCCGCCGCCGTCGATCACGTCGGTTTCGCGGCCGGGTTCGTCGCCGATCGGCGATTCGGATACGGCGACGATGCGGTCTCCGTCGATCAGTACGTCGCCGGTGACGAGCTCTCCGGAAATTCCGTCGAAAACTCGCACATTACGAAAAAGAATTCGATGAGGGGACTTGCCGGTTTCCGTCATGGCTGGGACGCTAACGCGCATCGAACACGACTTCCGACCAACCGAAAGGATCCCGAACCAATTCACCCCACCCGTTCACCCTTTTTCGAAAAAACATTCTGAACAGCACCTATCCGATCGGATAGCTTTTTCCGAAAACGCACAAATTTCCGATCTCCGACTTATACTGCGCCAATGCTGATTCACCCGACATTGCGCATGCAGTCCTGGGGATTCGCCATCGGGGCCGCCCTGTTCGCATTGGGTTCGGCACCCGGAATTGCAACGCTTCTCGGCACCGCCGGTGCAAATACTTCGTTCTTCGTGGGTTCCTGGTTCTTCACGGGTGCAGCATTCGTCCAGTTGATGCTCAGTGGGCCGGCGACCGTTTCCGACAAGGGCAACCCGGCGATCCGCGCCGACTGGCTCGCGTCGCTGATCCAGTTCATCGGGACACTGTTGTTCAACGTCAGCACGGGAGCAGCCCTGCACGCCCACACCGTCAAGGGTGAGATGCACCTGGTATGGAACCCCAATCTCGAAGGGTCCCTGTGCTTCCTGGTGTCGAGCGCTATTGCGTGCGCGATCCTCTGGCGGTCCGGCTCGCATTGGGCGCCGCGCTCGAAGGACTGGATCAGCGGGTGGCTGAACATGCTCGGATCGATCGCCTTCGGGGTCTCCGCCGTCGGTTCGTTCGTCCTCGACGACGGAAACACTCTCGACCCGAGCCTGGCCAACGTCGGCACATTCGTCGGGGCGATCTGCTTCCTGCTCGCCGCGGCGGTGTTCCTCGGCAGGCGCAGCGCCGAGGAACCCGAATCCGCAACGGCCACCTGAGAATCCGCCGACAGGGCACCTGCCGGCGGAAAGCGTCTCAGTTCTCCCCTTCGCGCCCTTCGAGATAGGCGCGAGCAGCGTCCGGTCCCTCGTCGAGCAGGATACGGAAACCGTCCTCGTCGAGCACGGGTACTCCGAGATCGGCGGCCTTGTCGGCCTTCGAACCCGGGTTGTCGCCGATGACGACGAAAGCCGTCTTCTTCGACACCGATCCGGCGGCCTTGCCTCCGCGCGCGAGGACTGCCTCCTTGGCCTGGTCGCGGGAGAATCCCGCGAGCGTGCCCGTGACCACGATCGACAGTCCTTCGAGGGTTCGTGGAATGGATTCGTCCCGTTCGTCGGCCATCCGCACGCCGGCTGCCGCCCACTTGTCGACGATGGCGACGTGCCAGTCGACGGTGAACCAGTCGGTCACCGCCGCGGCGATCGTCGGTCCGACGCCCTCGACGGCCGCGAGCTCGTCGACGGACGCGGCCCGGATCCGGTCGAGACTGCCGAACTCGGTGGCCAGCGCACGCGCAGCGGTAGGTCCGACGTGCCGGATCGACAGGGCGACGAGCACGCGCCAGAGCGGCTGTTCCTTCGCCTTGTCGAGGTTCTGCAGCAGGCGTTCGCCGTTCTTCGACAGCACGCCCTTGGTGGTGCGGAAGAACGGGATACGTTCGAGATCTTCCGTCGTGAGGGAGAACAGGTCGCCCTCGTCGACGATGATCTTCCCCTCGAGCAGTGCCGTGGCCGCCTCGTAGCCGAGCGCTTCGATGTCGAACGCTCCCCTGCCCGCGACGTGGAAGACCCGCTCGCGCAACTGCGCCGGGCACGACCGCGAGTTGGGGCAGCGCAGGTCGACGTCGCCCTCCTTCGCCGGGGCGAGGGTGGTACCGCATTCGGGGCACTGCGTGGGCATCTCGAAGGCGTACTCGGAACCGTCGCGCAGGTCGACGACCGGGCCGAGCACTTCCGGGATCACGTCGCCGGCCTTGCGGATGACCACGGTGTCGCCGATGAGCACGCCCTTGCGCGCCACCTCGGACGCGTTGTGCAGCGTCGCCAGCGAGACGGTGGACCCGGCGACGGTGACCGGCTCCATGTAGGCGAAGGGGGTCACGCGTCCGGTGCGCCCGACGCTGACGCGGATGTCGAGGAGCTTGGTGGTGACCTCCTCCGGCGGGTACTTGTAGGCGATCGCCCACCGCGGGGCGCGGGACGTGGCACCGAGGCGGCGGTGCAGCCCCATGTCGTCGATCTTGACCACCAGGCCGTCGATCTCGTGTTCGATGTCGTGGCGGTGTTCGCCCCAGTAGCGCATCCGCTCGACGACCGCCTCGGCGCCCTGCACGCGAACGGTGTGCGGGGAGACGGGCAGGCCCCAGGCCGCGAAGGCCGCGTAGGCGTCGGATTGCGAGCGGGGTTGGAAGCCCTCCATGCGGCCGTAGCCGTGGCAGTACATGCGCAGACGCCGGCGCGCGGTGACGGCCGGGTTCTTCTGCCGGAGGGAACCGGCGGCGGAATTGCGGGGATTCGCGAAGGGCGGCTTGCCCTCGGCCACCAGCCCGGCGTTGAGAGTCTGGAAGTCCTCGAGCCGGAAGAACACCTCGCCACGCACTTCGAGCAATGTCGGAATCGGGTATTCGCCGGTGCCGGTGAGCTTTTCGGGAACGTCGTCGATCGTGCGGGCGTTGAGGGTGACGTCCTCCCCGGTACGCCCGTCGCCGCGGGTGGCCGCGCGGACGAGTTTGCCGTTCTCGTAGACGAGGCTGAGCGCCACGCCGTCGATCTTCACCTCGCACAGATAGTCGGGGTGGGTGCCGGTCTCGGCCTCGGCGCGCGAGAGCCACGCGCGCAGTTCGTCCTCGTCGAAGACGTTGTCGAGGCTGAGCATGCGTTCGAGATGCTCGACGGCACCGAACTCGGTGGCGAAGCCGCCGCCGACCAGCTGGGTGGGCGAATCCGGCGTGCGGAGTTCGGTGTACTGCTCCTCGAGTGCCTGCAGTTCGCCGAGGAGCGCGTCGAACTGACCGTCGGAGATGATGGGGGCGTCGCGCACGTAATAGCGGAACTGATGCTCGCGCACCTGTTCGGCGAGATCCTGCCAGCGCTCACGCGCCTCCGGAGGAGCGGTGATGGGTGCGTCCGTCGGTTCACTCACAGCCTGCAAGCCTAGTCGAGGGGACCGACCGGAATACTCAGAGCGTGTCGGCTTCCTCGGCGAAGGCCGACGCGACGTCGCGCAGCGAACGCAGAGCGGCCCGTGCTCCCTCCGTGGAGGCCGTGGCCAGCCCGCAGACCGGGCTCACCGCCACCGATTGCAGCACCTTCCGGGGGAAGCCGAGCCGGTCGATCAGTTCGACGGCCGGTGCCGCGTACTCGCGCCAGCCCGTCGAAGCCGATGCGGTGGCGGGCACGATCCCCAGGATCGGGACCGTGCCGGAGTCGAACAGTTCGCCGAGTCCGTCGAGGTCGGAGCGTCGCACGCGTCCGACGTCGAAGGCCACGGCGTCGGCAGCGCTGCGTCGCAGGAAGTCGGCCGGGAAGGTGCCCGCGCAGCAGTGCACCGCGACGGAGAGCCCGGTGCCCCGGATCGTCGTGTCGAGCACGTCCAGCGCTTCCGGGTCCGGCACGGCAGGGACGGTCTCGAGGACGGTCCGGCCCTTCAGCGTCCCGGCGAGCACGTCCGGCAGCGACGGTTCGTCGAGTTGCGCGACGACGCGCACCCCGAGCCGGCGGGTGATCTCGGCAGCGTGTCGGGCCATGCCCTCCGCGAGCGATTCGGCCAGGTCGCGGACGGCGCCACGGTCGGTGAGCACCCGTCGTCCGGTGGCGAGTTCGACGTGAGCGGCGAGGGTCAGCGGCCCGGCGGCCTGCACCTTCACGGGACGGTCGGCGGCCGGTCCGGCGCGTTCCCAGGCCTCTTCGAGCGCGTCGAGGTCCTGGGCGAGCAGGTCGCGCGCCCGGGCGGCCACGCCGCCGCGTCGCGACACGAGGCGGTAGCCGGTGGTCGAGGTATCGAGGTACATGTCGACGAGCAGGGCGCTGACCCGCCCGATCATGTCGGCACCGAGGCCGCGGGCCGGCAGTTCGACGAGGTGGGGCATATCGGTGAGTTCGCCGACGACGACCGCCGCGGCCTCACGCGGGTCCGTCCCGGGCCACGAGCCGATGCCTGTCGCGAGACCGGACCACACCTCGCGGCCGGTGGCAGGTGCGGTCACCGGTCCCCTGCCGTGATGGTGCCGCTGCCGAGGACGATGTCGCCCGCGGCGTCGGGCCGGTACAGCACGGCGGCCTGACCGGCGGCGACACCGGTGAGCGGTTCGCGCAGCGAGATCTCGATGCCCGGACCCACCGCTTCGGCGACGGCCGGGGCCAGGCCACCGTGGGCGCGGACCTGGACGACGCACTCGATCGGTCCGACAGGAGCGGTGCCGGAGGTCCACACGGCGCGTTCGGCCCGGATCGACTCGACCTTCAGCTGTTCGGCGCTGCCGACCCGGACGGTGCCGCTCTCCGGTTCGATCGCGGTGACGTAGCGGGGGCGGCCGTCCGGTCCGGGCCCGGCGATACCGAGTCCCTTGCGCTGGCCGATGGTGAAACCGTGCACGCCCTCGTGCTGCGCGAGCACCTCACCCGAACGGTCGTCCACGACGGCGCCGGGACGCACACCGATCCGGGCCCCGAGGAAGGCGCGGGTGTCGCCCGACGGGATGAAGCAGATGTCGTGACTGTCGGGCTTGTTCGCCACCGCGAGTCCGCGTTCGGCGGCCTCCTCGCGGATCCGGCTCTTGGGGGTGTCGCCGACGGGGAACACCGCGCGCGACAACTGCTCCGCGGTGAGCACGGCGAGCACGTACGACTGGTCCTTGTCGGCGTCGACGGCGCGACGCAGCACCCCGTCGTTCAACTGCGCGTAGTGACCGGTGGCGACGGCGTCGAAGCCGAGCGCGACGGCACGGTCGGCGAGCGCCGAGAACTTGATCTTCTCGTTGCAGCGCAGGCACGGGTTCGGGGTCTCGCCGGCGGCATAGGACGCGACGAAGTCGTCGATCACGTCCTCCTTGAAGCGGTCTGCGAAATCCCAGACGTAGAAGGGAATTCCGAGCACGTCGGCGGCGCGGCGGGCGTCGCCGGCGTCCTCCTTCGAGCAGCATCCGCGCGAGCCGGTGCGCAGTGTGCCCGGCGCGGTCGACAACGCGAGATGCACTCCCACGACGTCATGTCCGGCCTCGACCATGCGGGCGGCGGCGACCGCCGAGTCCACACCGCCGCTCATTGCCGCAAGAATCCTCATCTCCGGTCACCTCCTCGTCCACCGGCGCTCGCCAGTCCGGCGGCGCGAGCCCTGTCCACCACGGAAGGGAGAGTTTCGATCAGTTTGTCGATGTCACTGCGGGTTGTGGTGTGCCCCAACGAGAATCGGAGCGAACCGCGTGCCGTGATCGGGTCCGCCCCCATCGCGACGAGTACGTGACTCGCCCGCGCGACCCCGGCGGTGCACGCCGAACCGGTCGAGCATTCGATACCGGCCGCGTCGAGCAACATCAGCAGCGAATCCCCTTCGCATCCGGGGAACGTGAAGTGCGCGTTGTTGGGCAGTCGTCCGGCCTCGCGAGGACCGTTGAGGATCGCGTCGGGGATCGCCGCCTCGACACCCGCGACGAGAAGATCGCGCAGGTGCGCGAGTTCGGCGGTGCGGCCGGGCAGATCCGAGGTGACCTCGCGCAGCGCGGCGACCATCGCCACGATGGACGCGGTGTCCTGCGTCCCGGACCGCACGTCGCGTTCGTGGCCCCCACCGTGGGCGAGCGGCACGCACGGTACCTGCCTGCCGAGCAGCAGCGCTCCCGCTCCCTGCGGACCACCGAACTTGTGAGCGGCCAGGGTCAGTGCCGCCAGTCCGCTCGCGGTGAAGTCGACCGGGAGATGCGCGACCGCCTGCACGGCGTCGCTGTGCATCGGGACGTCGAACTCGGCGGCGACCGCAGCGAGTTCGGTGATCGGCATGACGGTGCCGACCTCGTTGTTCGCCCACATCACGGACACGAGGGCGACCTCGTCGGCGTGGCGCGAGAGTTCCTCGCGGAGCGTGGTGGGATCGACGCGGCCGGACCCGTCCACCGGCAGCCACGTCACTTGGGCGTCCTCGTGCTCGACGAGCCATTCGACGGCGTCGAGCACGGCGTGGTGTTCGACCGCACTCGCGAGGATCCGGCGACGCCGGGGGTCCTGGGCGCGGCGTCCCCAATAGATGCCCTTGACGGCCAGATTGTCGCCCTCGGTGCCACCGGAGACGAAGATCACCTCGGAGGGTCGGGCGCCGAGGGCGGCCGCAATCGACTCCCGCGATTCCTCGACGCGCCGGCGCGCTGCGCGCCCCGATCCGTGCAGGGAGGATGCGTTTCCGACGGTGGTGAGGACCGACGTCATCGCCTCGACGGCCGCAGGAAGCATCGGCGTCGTCGCGGCGTGATCGAGGTAGACGGTCGTGGAGGTACCGGAGGGACCGGCGGCGGGCGAGGTCATGACCGATCCAGGATAGCGGGTCGGCGCAGGTGCCCGCCGCGCTCAGGGGGTCGCCCGTCAGGCGGCGTCCACCGTCCGTGCCGCTCCACCGACCGGTGAGCCGCCGACCGGCAGGAACGTCACGGCCTCGACCGGGCGCTCGTCACGGACCGCGCGGGCGCATCGGGCTGCGAGATCGTGCCGGTCCCGACCCGGATGTTCGAGCGGAGCGAGCACGACTTCGACGACGACACCGCGGTTCCGGATCATCCGCCGGATCGAGGAACCTATCGTCTCGTCGCCGACGAAGGCCGGCACGGCGGTGAGCTCTCCCCCGCGCTCGCCGTATCGCAGGCCCACGGGCTGGACGGGGCACTGCGCGTCCACGGCCGCCTGCAGCAGTGCGGGGCGGAAACCGCCGTGGGACCGGCCGCATCGGGTCGTGCCCTCGGGGAAGACCGCGACGCGTCCACCCTCCACCAGGCGGGTGTGAACTCGCTCGATCACGTCGGGCAGCAGTCGCAATCGTTCCCGTTCGATGGTGATGACACGCATCCGGCGTGCGAGTGCGCCCAGCAGACCCCAGTCGAGCAGATCCGCTCGTGCGACGAACTCCGCGGGAGCGACCGCGGTGAGGACGAGGACATCCGTCCACGAGACGTGCGGCGCAACGACGAGCACGCCCCCTGCGTGCGCCCGCCGGTCACGCCGGTCGTCGATCGTCGGACGGATGCCTACGCACCACAACAACACGCGCGCACTGCGGCGCACCGCGCTCTCCCGACACGTCGCGGGAATCATCCGCCCGGCCGGCAGGAGCGGCACCATCATCAGCACGACCGTGACGATCGCGATGCGCAACCACACCGTCGGCAGACCCACACGGTCCGTCCTGTCCGGCAGGCACCGGATCCCGCACGGACTCGACGGCATCCACGCGTGCACCGGTGTCGTACCGGCCCGAGTCACCACGACCCCCGCTCGGCACGCTCGGCGGCCGCGCGCAGGCGGGCGAGATAACGGGTGTCCGCCCGGTCCACGGCGAGGACCGCGACGAAGTCGGCTACCCCGAAGTCCGGGTCGTGGGCCGGTTCACCACAGATCCGGGCACCGAGCCGCAGGTATCCGCGCAGCAGCGGCGGGACGACCGGGCGCGGCAACGGAGCAATCTCGTCGAGCGGGTGGCCGTCGACCACCACGGGATTCAGCGGTCGGACCCGCGCTGCGGGTTCGACGGCGTGTCGTTCGAGCAGCAGGTCGCGCACGGCCCGGACGTTCGACGCCTCGGGCTCGTCGGGCGTCGTGCGCATGGGCACCGAGACGCATCCGACGACCTCGTTGTGTCCGGTCGCCTCGAGATAGTGCAGGATGCCGGCCCACATCAGGGTCAGGACCGACCCGGAACGGTGGGCGGGATCGACGCAGGCCCTGCCCATCTCCACCAGGCCGCGCCCGTGTGGGTCGAGTGCGGAGAGATCGAATTCGGTGGCGGTGTAGTACCCACCGGCCTCGCGGGCGGCTTCGGGTGGCAGCATCCGGTAACAGCCGACGACGTCGTCGGTGACCCGATCGCGCACCAGCACGTGGTCGCAGAACTCGTCGAACCGGTCGGCGTCGGATCCGTCCCCCGCATCGGGGATCCGGAAGCCGGGTTCACCGGAGAAGACCCGGTACCGAAGACGTTGCGCAGCCAGGCGATCCGACGCTTCGGTCGACACGACGAGGGAGTAGCGGGGGCCGGACAGGACGGGAGCGGTGAATCCACTCGGGCGGTACAGCACCGGCGATGTGGTCATGCCCCAAGGTGTAACGACCGTGGGAGGCGCGTCGGCGGCGACGGGGTGTCGCGGCGATGCATCGCCGATGAACACTCCCGCAGAATGCACGCGGCCCCGCTCCTTTCGAAGGAGCGGGGCCGCGCAGGGATCGATCTGCCGGAGCGGATCAGCCCTTGTGCTTCTTGACCTCTTCGGTCAGCTGCGGAGCGACGTTGAACAGGTCGCCGACGACGCCGTAGTCCGCGATCTCGAAGATCGGAGCCTCTTCGTCCTTGTTGACGGCGACGATGGTCTTCGACGTCTGCATGCCGGCGCGGTGCTGGATGGCGCCGGAGATGCCGAGCGCGACGTACAGCTGCGGGGAGACCGTCTTACCGGTCTGACCGACCTGGAACTGGCCCGGGTAGTAGCCCGAGTCGACGGCGGCGCGGGAAGCACCGACGGCGGCACCGAGCGAGTCGGCGAGCTCCTCGACGACGGAGAACTTGTCGGCCGAACCGACACCGCGGCCACCGGAGACGACGATCGACGCCTCGGTCAGCTCCGGACGGTCGCCGCCGACGATCGGATCGCGCGAGACGATCTTCACGGCGTTCTCTTCCTGGGCCGGAACCTCGACGGCCACGCGCTCGGCGGCGGCAGCCTCGGGCTTGGCCTCGATGGCACCCGGGCGGATGGAGATCACGGGGACCTCACCGTTGGCCTTGGCGTCGACGGTGAACGCGCCACCGAAGATCGAGTGCACGGCGGAGCCGTCGGCCTTGACGTCGACGACATCGACGAGCAGACCGGAGCCGATGCGGGCGGCGAGGCGGCCCGACACCTCCTTGCCCTCGACGGACGCGGCGGTGATGACGGCGGCGGGGCTGGTGGACTCGACGAGCGACGCGAGGACGTCGACCTTCGGGGTCACCAGGTAGTTGTCGACGTCTTCGGACTCGGCGGCGTAGACCTTGACCGCACCGGCGGCGGCGAGGGCGTCCTGCAGCGCGTCGGCGGTGCCGGGGGCACCTGCAACGACGGCGGAGGGCTCGCCGAGCACACGCGCGGCGGTGATGAGTTCGGTGCTGACCTTCTTGAGCGCGCCCTCGGCATGCTCGACGAGCACGAGTACTTCTGCCATTACTACTTCTCTCCTAGATATGTCAGATGTTGTCGCGGGGCGCGATCAGATGATCTTCTGGCCGACCAGGTACTGAGCGATCTTGCTGCCGCCGTCGCCCTCGTCGGTGACGCGCTCACCCGCGGTGCGCGGGGGCTTCGGGGTCACACCGGTGACGGTGGACGCAGCGTTTGCAACACCGAAGATCTCGGGATCGAGACCGATGTCGGCGAGGGTGAGGGTCTGAACTTCCTTCTTCTTGGCGGCCATGATGCCCTTGAAGGAGGGGAAGCGGGGCTCGTTGATCTTCTCGGTGACCGAGACGATGGCGGGGAGCGGAGCCTCGATGCCGAAGACGCCCTCGTCGGTCTCGCGCTCGCCGGAGGCCTTGCCGTCCGCGATCGTGAGCTTGCGCAGGTGCGTCAGGTGGGGCAGGCCCAGGTACTCGGCGATGATCGCGGGCACGGCGCCCACGCGACCGTCGGTGGCCTCGTTACCGGCGATGACCAGCTCGACACCCTCGATCTGGCCGAGTGCAGCGGCGATCGCGTACGCGGTCTGGATCGAGTCGGAGCCGTGCATGGCGGGATCGTTGAGGTGGATCGCCTTGTCGGCGCCCATGGACAGCGCCTTGCGGATGGCGTCGGTGGCGCGGTCCGGGCCGGCGGTCAGAACGGTGACCTCGCCGCCGTCGCGCTCCTTGATGAGCAGAGCTTCCTCGACGGCGCGCTCGTTGATCTCGTCGAGCACGGCGTCGGCGGCCTCACGGTCGAGCGTGTAGTCGCCGTCGCTGAGCTTGCGCTCGGACCACGTGTCGGGGACCTGCTTGATCAAAACGACGATGTTCGTCATGGGTCTGCGTCGACCTCCTGTGTGTAGCTGCCTTTGGTCGGCAAGGCGCTGCCTGAACCGAGCACTCGTGTCTTTCGCACGGCGTGTGCGATAGATTATCAGCCGCTAAGTTACCAGCCAGTAACTTGACGGGATTCCCGGTTCACCATAGCCGTACGGAAGGACGACGAAACCTGTGATCTGGAACACCGGAGACCACCCCTCCGGGGAGAGGTCTAATGTCGTGGCGGTGAGCGACACCCCCGCCCGCGCCGATGACGCGCACACCCTCCCCCTCACCGGCGAACGGACGGTCCCCGGCATCGCCGAGGAGAACTATTGGTTCCGACGTCACGAGGTCGTCTACCAGCACTTTCTCCCCCGTTGCGAGAACCGGACCGTGCTCGAGGCCGGTGCCGGCGAAGGCTACGGAGCCGACATGATCGCCGACGTGGCGACGCGCGTGATCGGCCTCGACTACGACGAGAGCGCCGTCGCACACATCCGCGCGCGCTACCCCCGCGTGGACATCCGGCACGGAAATCTCGCCGAACTTCCCCTCGAGGACGAATCGGTCGATACGGTCGTGAACTTCCAGGTGATCGAGCATCTGTGGGATCAGACACAATTCCTACGCGAATGTCACCGCGTTCTCACTCCCGGCGGCGAGTTGCTGATCAGCACTCCCAACCGCATCACCTTCTCCCCCGGCCGCGACACCCCGCTCAACCCCTTCCACACCCGTGAGCTGAACGCCGCCGAACTGACCGAACTTCTCGAGGACGCCGGCTTCCGCGTCGAACTCATGACCGGCGTGCACCACGGCCCCACGCTGCGCGCACTCGATGCCAAGCACGGCGGATCGTTCATCGATGCCCAGATCGAACGCGCCCTCGCCGGACAACCGTGGCCGGACGATCTCACCGCCGACGTCGCCATGGTCTCCACCGACGACTTCACCATCGTCCCCGAGAACATCGACGCCAGCCTCGATCTCGTCGCGATCGCCGTGAAGGACCCCGCAGCGAAGGACACCGCTCCGTGAGTGCCGCATCATCTCGCGAACCCGGCATGTTCGCGCTCGTCCTCCACTCCCACCTCCCGTGGCTCGCCCATCACGGCCGGTGGCCCGTCGGCGAGGAATGGCTCTACCAGTCGTGGGCAGCGACCTATCTGCCCGTCACCGACGTCCTGCGGCGGCTCGCCACCGAAGGCCGGACCCGGATGCTCACACTCGGCATCACCCCGGTACTGGCCGCGCAACTCGACGACCCGCACTGCCTCGCCGGAATGCACCACTGGCTCGGCAACTGGCAGCTGCGCGCGCACGAGGCCGCCGGCATGCGGGAGGAGTCCTACCGCGCGCTCGGCGCCCGCGAACACCGCGCCGCCACTGCGGCACTGGAGGACTTCGAAACCCATTGGCGCCACGGCGGATCCCCCGTCGTGCGACAACTGATCGATGCCGACGCGATCGAACTGCTCGGTGGCCCCCTCGCCCATCCGTTCCAGCCCCTCCTCGACCCGCGACTGCGCGCCTTCTCCCTGTCCGAGGGTCTCGCCGACGCGCACGCCCGCTGGAACCATCGCCCGCGCGGCATCTGGGGTCCGGAATGCGGTTACACCCCGGGCATGGAGAAGGGTTACGCCGCAGCGGGAGTCGAGCACTTCATGGTCGACGGTCCCGCGCTGCGCGGCGACACCTCGCTCGGCCGCACGGTCCGCGACTCGGACGTCGTGTGTTTCGGCCGCGACCTGCAGGTCTCGTATCGGGTGTGGTCGCCGAAGTCCGGCTATCCCGGCCACTCCGCCTACCGCGACTTCCACACCTACTGCCACGACACCGGACTCAAGCCGTCCCGCGTCACGGGCCGCACGGTGCCCTCCCACGAGAAGGCCCCCTACGACCCCGAACTCGCGTCACAGGCCGTCGACCGGCACGTCGCCGACTTCGTCGAGACCGTCCGGCAGCGACTGCGCAGCGAATCCGACCGCATCGGCCGGGACGCACTCGTCGTCGCGGCCTTCGACACGGAACTGTTCGGCCACTGGTGGTTCGAGGGCCCGGTCTTCCTCGAACGACTGCTCCGCGCTCTTCCCGAGGCCGGCATCGAGGTGGGTACCCTCGCCGATGCGCGCGACCGCGGATATGTCGGTGCCTCCGTCGATCTCGAGAACTCGTCGTGGGGGTCGGGCAAGGACTGGCGGGTCTGGGCCGGCAACCAGGTCGCCGATCTCGTGCGTCTGAACGACGAAGTGGTGCGCACGACCCTCGACAGCATCGACAAGTCCCGCGAGCAGAGCACGTCGTCGGTCGCGCTCCGCAACCGCGTGCACGACCAGATGGTGCGCGAAGCGCTGCTGACGGTCTCCAGTGACTGGGCGTTCATGGTCAGCAAGGACACCGCCGCCGCCTACGCCCGCGACCGCGCGCACAAACACGCCCACGCCCTGCGTGAGATCGCCGAGGCGGTCGACTCCGGACGCACCGAGACGGCACAGCGTCTGGCCGACGGATGGAACCGCGCCGACAATCTCTTCCCAGGACTCGACGCCCGACGACTGCCCGGACGCCACGGAGGCCCGCGATGAAGATCTTGCTCGTCTCATGGGAGTACCCACCCGTCGTCGTCGGCGGCCTGGGCAGACACGTCCACCACCTCGCCACCGAACTCGCCGCGGCGGGCAACGAAGTGGTGGTGCTGTCACGTCGCCCAACCGGCACCGATGCGTCGACCCACCCCACGATCAGCCACATCACCGACGGCGTGCTCGTGGTGGCGGTCGCGGAGGACGCACCCCACTTCGACTTCGGCGAGGACATGATCGCCTGGACTTTGGCGATGGGCCACGCGATGGTCCGCGCCGGGATCGGACTGAGCCGCGGCGGTATCGGCGAGGGCTGGTATCCGGACGTCGTCCACGCCCACGACTGGCTCGTCGCCCACCCGGCGATCGCGCTGGCCGAGTACTTCGACGTGCCGCTCGTGTCGACCCTGCACGCGACCGAGGCCGGTCGCCACAGCGGCTGGCTGTCGGGCCGGATCAACCGCCAGGTGCATTCCGTCGAGTGGTGGCTCGCCAACGAATCCGACCGTCTCATCACGTGTTCGGCGTCGATGCACGACGAGGTCACCGAGTTGTACGGTCCGGATCTGCCGGAGATCTCGGTGATCCGCAACGGCATCGACATCACCACCTGGTCGTACCGCGACCGCGAACCGCGTCCCGGGCCGGCACGACTGCTGTACGTCGGTCGCCTCGAATACGAGAAGGGTGTGCAGGACGCGATCGCCGCGCTCCCCCGCATCCGCCGCTCGCATTCCGGCACGACCCTCGTGGTCGCCGGTGAGGGCACCCAGTTCGAGTGGCTGCGCGAGCAGGCACGCGTGCACCGCGTCGCGCGCTCGGTGAGTTTCCTCGGCAACCTCGACCACACCGAACTGCTCGGTTGGCTGCACGGCGCCGACGCGATCGTGCTGCCGAGCCGGTACGAGCCGTTCGGCATCATCGCCCTCGAGGCCGCGGCGGCGGGTACCCCGCTCATCGCGTCCACCGCCGGTGGCCTGGGCGAAGCCGTGGTCGACGGCGTGACCGGACTGTCGTTCCGGCCCGGCGACGTGGCCGGACTCGTCTCGGCCGTCCGGGAAACCCTCGACGACCCCGAGGCCGCGCAGGTGCGTGCGCGGGCCGCCCGAGCACGACTGACCGACGACTTCGACTGGCGCCGCGTCGCCGAGGAGACCGCGCAGGTCTACTCGTCGGCGAAGCGGCGGGTGCGTCACCCGCTTGCACGCCCCACGATCCCCCAACGTCCCCTCCCGGACCGCGGATGAACGAGCAGCACACGGTCCAGGTCGAGCGCCTCGCACCGCACGAATCCGATCTCGTCGCCGTCACCGAACTGCTCAACGCGGTCTACGCGGTGGCCGAGGACGGCATGTGGGTGCCGGGCACCACGCGGACCGACACGGACGAGATCACCCGGTACGCGCAGGAGGGCAGCATACGCATCGCCCGCTCGCACGGCCGGGTGGTCGGCTGCATCCGCGTGACCCCGGTCGACGCGACGACGGCCGAGTTCGGGATGCTCGCCTCCGACCCGAAAGTCCGCGGCACGGGCGTCGGCCGCCTCCTGATCGACACCGTCGAGACGGAGTTCGCCGAGCGAGGTTTCGAGACGATGCAACTCGAGGTGATCCGTCCGCGCGACACCTCACACGAGTCGAAGGTGTTCCTCGACCGGCTCTACACCCGGCTCGGGTACGTGCCGGAGGAGCCCGCGCCCCTCGATACGCGCCATCCGGAACTCGTTCAGGTGCTTGCGGTTCCGTGCGAGACGGTCGTGTATCGGAAGGCTCTGCGCCGATCCTGAGTCGACTCCGTCTCAGGACGCGGTGCGCAACTCGGCGGGAGCGAGCGGCGGCTGCCGATCGAACCACGGCCGGGCCTTTTCGAGTTCGCCTGCGAGGGCGAGGAGCAGGCCCTCCCCACCGAGTGGGCCGACGAACTGCACCCCGAGCGGCAGACCGGACGCCGTCCAGTGCAACGGCACCGAGATCGCCGGGCGTCCGGTGATATTGGCCAGCTGCGTGTAGGGGGTGCGGCCCAGATTGTCGTCCACCACCCGGTCGATGAAACCGGCCCGGGTCGCGATCCACGCGGTGCGGGTACGCAGGAGCGCCTCGCCGGCACGCCGCATCCAGCGGGGCGTGTCGAGTTCGCCGATGCGCGACGGCGGGAAGGCGAGTGTCGGCGTGAGCAGCAGATCGTAACGTTCGTGGAACTGCGCGAGACCGCTCGCGTACTCGGCCCAGCGGGCATGTGCCGCAATGTAGTCCGACGCCGAGGTCGCCTTGCCCACGGCGGCGATGATGCGGGTGTCGAACTCGAAGTCCTCGGGTCGCGCTCCGGTGAGACGGCAGGCCTTGGCGACCTCCGCGGCGGCCGTGGCGAACCACATGGTGAGGAAGTCCTCGGCGAGGCGCCGTTCGTCGATACCCGTCGAGGCGGGTTCGACGTGATGGCCGAGTTCCTCGAGCACCGCGACGGCAGCATCGACCGCGGCCTTCGCCTCCTGATCGACCGGCGTCCCGATCGGTGACGCGGTCTCGTATCCGATCCGCAACCGCTTCGGCGCCGAGCGCGCGGCCTCCGCATACGACTGCGCACGCTCGACGAGATACGGCCCACCCGCATACGGACCCGCCATGACGTCGAGGAAGGCAGCGGCGTCGCGCACCGTCCGGCAGATCACCCCGTTGGTGGCCGCCCCGTGCAGCGGTTCCCCGCCGCGCATACCGGTGGGCACGAGTCCGCGACCGGGCTTGAGCCCGAGGAGCCCGCAGCAGGCGGCGGGAATGCGGATGGAGCCGCCTCCGTCGCTCGCTCCCGCAGCGGGAACGACGCCGGCCGCGACCGCCGCGGCGGAACCACCCGACGACCCGCCCGGCGTCACCGACGGATCCCACGGGTTGCGGGTGGCCCCGAAGGCCTCGGGTTCGGTGATGCCCTTCGCCCCGAACTCGGGGGTGTTGGTCTTGGCGAACGGGACCAGGCCCGCTCCGAGCCACCGGTCGACGATCACCGAGTTCTCGTCCATCGGCAGGTCCGCGAGGACGCGGGAACCGCAGGAGGTCGGCTCACCGGCCAGATCCTGCCCCAGATCCTTGAGCAGGAACGGCACCCCGGCGAACGGACCGTCGAGCGGTTCGCGTGCCCGGACACGGGCCTTGTCGTCGAGCCTGCGGACGACGGTGTTCAGTGTCGGTTCGACCGTGTCGAGCCGCGCGATCGCGGTCTCGAGCAGTTCGCTCGCCGACACCTGCCCTGTCGCGACGAGTTCGGCGAGGCCGGTCGCGTCGTGACTCCGATACTCCGAGTACTCCATTGCTGTCCCCCGACAGTGTCCGGCCCGCGTCGCTACTGGTGCACGTCCGCGGGCGTGTCTCCCGACTTCTTCCGTGCGATATCGGCGAGCGCCGCTTCCCGGGCGGCACGCTCGGCAGCGGCGCTCTCCCACGCCACCTTACGGTTCTTGACGACCTTGGCGGGCGAACCCACCGCGATACTGAAATCGGGGATGTCGCCCTTGACGACCGCGTGCGCTCCGAGCACCGAACCGCGGCCGACCCGGGTGCCGCGGAGCACGGTCACCTTCGCGGCGATCCAGGTGTCCGGACCGATCCGGACGGGGCTCTTCACGATGCCCTGGTCCTTGATCGGGTAGGTGACGTCCTCGGTGCGGTGGTCGAAGTCGCAGATGTAGCACCAGTCGGCGACCAGCGTGGATGCGCCGATCTCGATGTCGAGATAGGTGTTGACGACGTTGTCCTTGCCGAAGACGACCTTGTCGCCGATCCGGAGCGAGCCCTCGTGGCAGCGGATGGCGTTGCCGTCGCCGATGTGGACCCAGCGGCCGATCTCGAGGCGCGACAGTTCGGGAGTCGCGTGGATCTCGACGTTCTTGCCCAGGAAGACCATGCCGCGCAGCACCACGTGCGGATTGGCCAGGCGGAACTTCGCCAGGCGGTAGTACCGGACCAGGTACCAGGGCGTGTACGCCTTGTTGTCCAGCACCCACTTCAGAGAGGACAGCGTCAGGAATCGTGCCTGTTCGGGATCCCTGCGACGGGACCCGCGCCACCTCGCCGTCAGAGGTGCACCCCACATGCTCGTCATAGGGGCAGCCTACGGTCCGCCTCGTTCGCGGCTCACGACCCCCGGCCCGATACGCTGACACGTCGAATCGTTCGCCTGTGGAGGAGTTGAGTGATGCGGGGTGTCCTGCGGACCGCGGTCCCGGCGCTGACGGTGGTCTTCGCGCTGAGCGCGTGCGGCGGTGGGGCCGGCACCGACGACGTGTTGTCGAGTGGTGGCTGGCCGGGACGGCACTCCGATGCCCGCAACAGCAACACCGCGACCGCCGAGAGCGTCGACGACCTCGCGCCCGGCTGGACGCGTCCGCTGGGCGGCCCGGTCGGCTCCCCCGCCGGCATCGCGGCCAACGGTCAGATCTCGGTGACGGCCGGGACGGAAGCCGGATGCAATCTGTTCTCCTTCCAGATGGACACGGGCCGCAAGCGCTGGTGCACGCGTCTCGCCCCGGCCGTCACGACGATCACGCCCGTCTCCGACGGCGTCGCGAACATCTACGTCGGTGAGGACGGCGGACTGCTGTCGTTCAACGAGCACGGCCAGCGTCGCTGGCGCATTCCCGTGAGCGGCAGCCCCCGCAGCGCACAGTTCACCTCCGACGGAAGCTTGTTGGTGGTCACGCATTTCGGTCAGGTCAACGTCGTCGACCCGCAGACGGGACACCTCGAGGCACCGCTGTTCGATCTCGTGCCGGTGCCGACCGTCGAGGACGGACAGAACCTGCCGCGACTCGCGAGCGATCACGGTCTGCCCGCCTGCTTCGGTGGCTCGGCGGACTGCCCGGTCGCCACCACCCCGGCCGTCGACACCTCCACCGACCGCGTCTTCGTCACAGTGTGGCGTCCGGGTGCGGACAGGTCTGCGCTCGTGGCGGTGCGCTACACGGCCGGTGACGACGCCGTGGTGTCCGAGGAGTGGTCGGTACCCGACCTCCCCGGAGGTGCGGTGACGAGTCCGGTTCTGTCCGCGGACGGTTCGACCGTCTACGTCCACGACGGGGAGGGTGCCCTGTGGGCGCTCGACACCGAGACGGGCGAAGCGCGATGGACCCACGAGACCGGCCGTCCCACGGCGCTCGGTCCCGCCGTCACCGAGGACGGACTGCTGCTCCTCGCGTCGGCCGACGGCAGCGCCCCGCTGACGACCCTGCGCGACGCCGGCGACAGCGTCGAGGTCGAGTGGGAACGGGCGGACGTGACCCCGTACGGTGCGCCGGCGGTGACCGCCGACGGCCGGGCCTATGTGGTCGTCGACGGCGATCAGGGTCTCGCAGCGGCGGTGCTCGATCTCACGGACGGCGCGACGCTCGAGGAGGAACCGCTCGATCCCTCCACCGGATTGCCGGTCGGCACCGGCGTCGGCCCGGGCGGGGAGTTCGTGATCACGACCCTCGACGGCGACGTGGTGGTGCTGCGCGAACCGCAGTCCGTGTGAGGACAGCCGCCCGGGTGAGGGCGGTCAGCGCGACGGCGTGCAGACGAAGGCTTCCGGCGTCCGGCCGATGCGGGTGAGCACCACGCTGAGCGATGCCGACCCGCGCAGCTTCAGGCGCGGACGCAACACCGCAGGGTCGACGTCGACGCCCCGCACGAGGATCTCGACCGCGCCGCAATCGTGGCGAGCGAGCGCCTGACGGAGCGTCTTCTCGCTGTACTTGAGACGCTCGACGATCCGGAAACCCCGTACTCCGTCGGGCAGGCTGTCGCCGGTGAGATAGGCGATCCGCGGGTCGAGTTGCCACAGTCCGTGGGCTGCGGCGTAGTGGCGGACGAGACCGGCACGCACGATCGCACCGTCCGGGTCGACGATCCACTCCCCCGGCTCCCGTTCCGGGATGTCGTCGTCCGCGGCGTCGGTGATCTCGAAACCGGTTCCGTCCGAACGCAGTACCGCAGCCCGTCGGCGCACACCGGGAGTGCTCAGTCCCGGCGAGTACAGGCACGCTTCGCGGACTCCGCCGTCGAGCGAGACGACCTCGACCTCACCGGCCCAGTCGAGCGAATCGAAATCCAGTCCCGGTGCGCACTTCACGGCGAGATCGCGGCCCGCGTAGGCGTCGAGGAGGTCGGGCAGCGGTGGCTGCAACGCCGCCGGATCGTGAGTTCGTCGCCCGCCCGAACGGCGTGCGGGATCAGCGATGACCGTGGTGCCCCGCGTGACCGGACGCAGGGCGTCGGCACGCAGGAGGTACGCCCCGGGGACGTTGTGCGCGGCCATCGCCAGACGCACGTCGTCGAGATCGCTGCCGATCACGGTCTCGGCGACCCCGACGAGTTCGGTGAGTTCGGCGCCGATCGAACACGTCACGTCGTGCACTGTGCGGCCGCGCAACCGTCGGGCGCGGTGGGCCGCGACACGCGTGGGCGTCGACTGCTGCAGAGCGTCGTCGGTGAGCACCCACCCTGCGCCGCCGGCGATCTTCGCCTCCGCCTTGCGCCGCAGGAGGACGGTTTCGACGAGCATTCCGGCACGATCACCGAAACGCGTACGCGCCCAGCCGATGTCGGCAAGACGCGTACGCGTCGACAGTTCCCGGTCGGCGACGCTCGCGAGAGCGTCGCGGCCGTCGTCCGACGTCAGGTACTCGACGTCGGCGAGGGTGAAGTCGTAGCCCAACTACTTGCCGGGCTTCACACCGGTGATCATGACGTTGTAGAAGAAGCTGCGGGGCACGACGTGCTTGAGGATGTTCTCGTCGACCCAGCTCAGCGTCTTCCAGCCACCGAAGGCGAACTTCGCCCAGTTCCAGCCCAGCTTCTCCTGCGGGACGGCGGCCTCGAAGGTGCGCACCGGCCAGCCGAGCAGGGCCGCGGCGAACTCCTCGCTCGATGCCTCGACCTCGACGGCTCCGGCCGAGGAGGCCAGCTTCTCGAGATCGGAAGGATCGAAGGTGTGCAGATCGACGACGGCCTCGAGGGCGGCCGCCCGGGAGGACTCGTCGAGCTCGGTCTGCGGACGACGCCAGTCGCGCAGGAAGGGCAGCTTGGTGATGTTGGTGGTGGCCTCCCACGTGACCCGGCCGAGCATGCGGGCGTAGAAGTTGCCGATCGTGCTGGGCTCACCGGCGAAGACGAACCGGCCGCCGGGCTTGAGCACGCGCAGCACCTCGCGCAGCGACTGCTCGACGTCCGGGATGTGGTGCAGCACGGCATGTCCGACCACGAGGTCGAAGGTGTCGTCGTCGTACGGAATGGTCTCGGCGTCGGCGACGCGGCCGTCGACGTCGAGCCCGAGGTTCTCGGCGTTGCGCAGCGCGACCTTCACCATGCCGGGCGACAGGTCGGTCACCGAACCGGTCTTCGCGACCCCGCCCTGCATGAGGTTGAGGAGGAAGAAACCCGTGCCGCAGCCGAGTTCGAGTGCGCGCTCGTAGGGCAGCGGCTGATCGCCGGCCGCGGCGACGAACCGGCCCTTGGCGTAGTCGATGCACCGCTCGTCGTACGAGATGGACCACTTCTCGTCGTACGTCTCGGCTTCCCAGTCGTGGTAGAGCACCTGGGCGAGCTTGGTGTCCTCGAGCGCGGCTGCGACCTCTTCGGCAGTGGCGTGCGGATTCGGCACGGGGTCGACCCCGTCGGTCCTGCTGGCAGTCATGCGGTGATCCTACTCATCGGTAAGCTGTGGACAAGTGCAGGTGCCGGTCGGCATCACTCACCGACGAACTTCGCCTTGCCCGGCCCGTTCTCGATGAACGATTCGAGGCCGATGGTGCGGTCCTTCGTGGCGAACAGCGCGGCGAAGACGTGCTGTTCGATCTTCAGACCCGTATCCAGATCGGTGTCGAGGCCCTGGTCGATCGCGGCCTTCGCAGCGGCGAGCGCGCGCGAGGCGGCACCGGTGAACTGCCCGGCCCAGCGACGCGCAGCCTCGTAGACGTCGTCGGGGGCGACGACCTCGTCGACCAGACCGATCGACAGGGCCTCGTCGGCGCCGACGAAACGACCGGTGAAGACGAGATCCTTCGCCTTCGCCGGGCCGACGAGCCGAGCCAGTCGCTGGGTGCCACCGCCACCGGGGATGATGCCCAGCAGGATCTCGGGCGTGCCGAGCTTGACGTTGTCGCCGACGATGCGCCGGTCGGCGCCGAGGGCGAGCTCGAGGCCACCGCCGAGGGCGTAACCGGTGATCGCGGCGACAGTGGGCTTGGGGATGTCGGCGATCGAGCCGAGGGCCGACTGCAGGTCGTCGACGATCTCGCTCATCTGCACGTAGCTCAGGTCGGCCATCTCCTTGATGTCGGCGCCGGCCGCGAACACCTTCTCGCCGCCGTAGACGATCACCGACTTCACGTCGGATCGGACGGTCGCCTCGCGCGCAGCGGCCCGGATCTCCTCTTGGAGCTGCCGGTTCAATGCGTTCATCGGGGGGCGGTCGAGACGGATGGTGCCGATGCCGTCGGAGACGTCGAGGGTCACGAATTCAGCCATGGTCCTCAGCCTAGATGTCGGAGCGCTGGGCCCACGGATGAGTACCGACCTCGTAGTAGCCCTCGTCGCCGTCGAACGCGATGTGGACCGCACCGTCTCGGCGGCTCATGATCGGCAGGATCGGCTCGATGACCGGGTCCGCCGCCATGAGGTCGGCGACCGTGGCGAAGCCGGACAGGATCGACAACTGACTCCACGTGGGCGGGAGCAGGATGCACCGGCCCGACCGCCAGTCGGCGAGGGCCTCCTCCGCGGTCTGCCACTGCACCAGATCGGTCTCGCTGGTGTTGCCGTCGGCCCGCTGTCCTTCCGGTACCGCAGCGACGAAGAAGCGCGTGTCGTAGCGGCGCCGCTCCCCCAGCGGGGTGATCCAGTTCGCCTGGGGACGCAGCAGGTCGGCGCGCAGCACCAACTGTTCCTTCTCCAGGAAGTCGCCGAAGGACAGCTCGCGCGCTTCGAGCAGACGACGCGCCTCGGCGTAGTCGCCCGTGTCGGCCACGACCGAATCCGCGGTGGGGCCGGCGAGCAGCACGCCGCACTCCTCGAAGGTCTCACGCACGGCCGCGAGCACCAGCGCGCGTGCCTGCGCCTCGCCGATACCGAACCGCTCGGCCCACCAGGCCACGTCCGGGCCGGTCCACCGCACCTCGGCGTCGGTGTCGGAGGGGTCGACACCGCCGCCGGGGAAGACAGTCATGCCGCCGGCGAAGTCCATGCCGACGACACGACGCTGCAGGAACACCTCGACGCCGCGCGCGGAGTCCCGCACGAGCATCACGGTGGACGCGTCGCGGATGGGCACCGCGGTGGGATCGAAGGTGGATGCCGAGCGATCGTTGGACATGGCCTCAACCTAACCGATCGGTCCCGGCACCACCGACCCGGAGTTACCTGCGGTGCCGACCTGCCTGGCGGGTGCGGCGGGCGAAGAACCGGTCGTCGACCTTGTCGAGCGAGATGGACTGGCTGAACGCCGCGCTGAGGTTCTCGGCGGTGATCACATCGTCGAGCAGACCCTGGGCGACCACACCACCCTCCTTCAGGAGCAGGGCGTGCGTGAAGCCCGGCGGGATCTCCTCCACGTGATGAGTGACGAGCACGATCGCGGGGGCATCCGGGTCGGCCGCGAGCGTGCCGAGCCGGGCCACGAGTTCCTCGCGACCGCCGAGGTCCAGACCGGCCGCGGGCTCGTCGAGCAGGAGCAGTTCGGGATCGGTCATGAGCGCCCGGGCGATGAGCGCACGCTTGCGTTCGCCTTCCGACAACGTCCCGTACAGGCGGTCAGCGAGATGTTCCGCGCCGAGACTCTCGAGCATTTCCACCGCGCGGCTCGTGTCGATGTCGTCGTACTGCTCGCGCCACCGGCCCAGAACGCCGTAGCCCGCGGAGAGCACGAGATCGGTGACCTTCTCGTCGTTCGGCACCCGGTTGGCCAGGGCCGCGGAGGACAATCCGATCCGGGGTCGCAGTTCGGACAGATCCGTCCTTCCGAACGTCTCCGCGAGGACGTGCGCGGTGCCGGAAGTGGGGAACGTCTCGGCCGCCGCGATCCGCAGCAGCGAGGTCTTTCCTGCCCCGTTGGGTCCGAGAACCACCCAACGTTCGTCGAGTTCCACCTTCCAGGTCACGGGACCGACGAGGACGTTTCCGCCGCGCCGGACCACTACGTCGTCGAATTCGATGAGCAAATCGGGATCAGGTTGTGCCACGCGGACCATCTTCTCTTACGCCCGAGCCCGAAACGCGGCAGGATCGGTTCCCGTGTCGTCCTCCGCATCCGAATCTGCTGTCGTGTCCGGCTCGGTCGCGCTCCCCGACCGGGCCGCCTTCCCACTCGGCCCCACCCCGGTCGACGGTGGGACACGCTTCGCCGTCCACGCCCCGCACAGCGACCGCGTCCAGGTCTGCCTCGTCGACGACGACGGGAGCGAACACCGCGTGGACCTGCCCGACCGCACCTACGGGGTCTGGCACGGGGTGGTCCCCGGCGTCGGCGCCGGACAACGGTACGGCTACCGCGCCTACGGGCCGTGGCAACCGCAGTGGGGGCTGCGCACCAACCCGCACAAGATCCTGCTCGACCCGTGGGCCCGCCGGATCGTCGGCGACGTCGGTGATCCGGACCGACTGATCCCCCACCAGGGCGACCCGTTCGGTGCGATGTCGAGCACCGACTCACTCGGCCACACACCTCTGTCGGTGGTGACCCCCGTCCTGACACCCATGCACGACAAACCCCGCGTGCCGTGGGAGAACACCGTCGTCTACGAACTGCACGTCGGTTCGTACACGGCTCGTCATCCGCTCGTGCCGCCGGAGCTGCGCGGCACCTATCTCGGGCTCGCCCACCGGTCGGTGATCGACCATCTGGTGGGGCTGGGGGTGACGACCGTCGAACTGCTGCCCGTGCAGGCCTTCGTGACCGAGCCGTCGGTGCGTGCGCGGGGGATGCGCAACCACTGGGGCTACTCGACCGCCTCGTACTTCGCGCCGCATCCCGCCTACGCCGTCACTGCGGGCAACGAGATCGCCGAGTTCCGGACGATGGTCGACGCCTTCCACAGCGCCGGGCTCGAGGTGCTGCTCGACGTCGTCTACAACCACACGTGCGAAGCATCGGTCGACGGCCCGAGTCTGTCCTGGCGCGGTCTCGACGCACCCGGCTACTACCTGCTCGACACGCACGGGCGGGATGTCGACCTGACCGGGTGCGGCAACACCCTCGACGCGTCCTCACCGATCGTCGTGCGGATGGTGTGCGACAGCCTGCGGTACTGGGCGGACGTGATGGGGGTGGACGGTTTCCGCTTCGATCTCGCCAGTGCGCTGGCCCGTCCACGCGGTGGGGCGTTCGATCCGCGGGCGGCGCTGCTCACCGCGATCATCACCGATCCCGTCCTCTGCGACGTCAAGCTCGTCGCCGAACCGTGGGACGCGACCGCGCACGGTTACCAGCTCGGGAACTTCGGGGCGCAATGGGCCGAATGGAACGACCGCTACCGCGACACCGTGCGCCGCTACTGGGCGGGACGTTCCGGGATCCGCGAGATGGCGTCGCGGCTCACCGGTTCGGAGGACCTCTACGACCGGAACATCCGGCAGCCGTGGATGTCGGTCAACTTCGTCACCGCCCACGACGGTTTCACCCTCGCCGACGCGGTCTCGTACGAGCGCAAGCACAACGACGAAAACGGTGAGGAGGGCAGGGACGGGTCGAACAACAACGAGTCGGTGAACCACGGAGTCGAAGGGCCGACCGACGATCCGGAGATCCTCGCCGCCCGCGACCGGCACATTCGAGCGATGCTCGCGACGCTGCTGTTGTCGACGGGCACACCGATGTTGCTCGCCGGCGACGAGTTCGGGCACACGCAGAACGGCAACAACAACGCCTACTGCGTCCCCGAGGACGTCCCCGTCCGCGACGCCTGGCCGCTGGACTGGGCGGCCTCCGACCGTGCGCGAACGGATTACGTTCGCGAACTGCTCCGCCTGCGCAAGCGCGTCCCGGTGCTGCGGCAGCGACGCTTCTTCGAGGGCCGCGCCCGGTCCGTGGGCTATCCCGATCTCGTGTGGTTCGGCATCGAGGGGATCGAACTCGACGAGAATGCGTGGCACGACGACAGTCGCCGCACGCTGCAGGGCTGGGTCGACGGCTCGCAACTCGGCACCGTGACCCGCACCGGCGTCACTCTCGAGGACAGCAGTGGCCTGTTCGTTCTGCATTCGGGCGACGCCGCCGCAGTGACCCTCGCCGGACCCGAGTGGTATCGCGGCGACATCGTGTGTGTCTTCGATTCGAGTGCCCCCGACGGCAGACCCGCGGACACCTCCCCGATGCGGGTGGGAAGTTCGTACCCGGTCGACGGTCCGACGGTGTTGATCTTCCGGATCGCGGACGACGAACCCTTCGAGCGCGAATGATTCACGGCGCGGCTGGATTCCGCGTGCGTGTTCCCGCTCCCGACGAGGCCGAGGCGATCGCGCGCGTCCGGAACGTCACGTGGCGCGCCACCTACGGCCACCTGCTTCCCGCGTCGTTCTACGACCACCACGCGTTCGAGCAGAACGCGGCGTTGTGGCGGTCGATCCTCCGACGCCGTCCGCAGACCCTGCGCGTGCGCGTCGCGGAAATCGAAGGCGGGATCGTCGGGTTCGCGTCGGCGGGCGACCCCATCGGCGACGATGCTCCCGTTCGCGCGCTCCAGCTCCACACCCTGTACGTGCTGCCCGAGCACCACGGATGCGGTGCGGGACAGGCACTGTTCGACGCGGTCGTGGGCGCGGAACCGGCGCAGCTGTGGGTGGCCGAGGACAACCCTCGCGCCCACACCTTCTACCGGCGCAACGGCTTCCGGCCCGACGGGGCCGAGATGGTCCTTCCCGGCACGACGCTGGTCGAGGTCAGGCTCGTGCGTTGACCGTGCCGGGCACCGCGATCACGGTGATCGAACCCGGAGCCACCTCGGTGAAGCCCGCATCGCGGACCGCGACGGCCGTGCCCGCCTCCACGCGGGCGAGCAGCTCGCGCCAGGTGTCCTCATCCGCATCGCGGACGGCACACGGGAATCCGTCGGTCGCCCAGGCGCGTGCGGTGTCGACGTCCAGTGCTCCGGCGAACAGCATCGCGGCGTGACCGACCTGCGCGGCCGCCTTGCCGACGGTCATCTCGAGGTCCTTCTGCACCCAGAGGATCGGAACGCCGTCCGCCGGTGGGGGCGGATCGTCGTGGGGTAGGTCGGTGCCACCGATCTGCAGGCGGGAGATGCGCGGGTCCAGCTCCCCCACCGGGCCGGGCACGAACGCCCGGGCCTGGGCGCCGGCGTGGTCGACGGTGACACCGTCGACGTCCTGCGCCGCACGCCAGTGCGCTCCACGGGCGCGGCGGGCGACCTTCCGGATCCGCGCGTCGTTCCACGCGAGGAAGGGCTCCTGCCACGGACCGGGTTCACCGTCCGGGCCGGGACCGACCCTCGGGTCGAAACACAGTGCCACCGTGGCCGTCGCGGCTGCCTCGAGCACCGCGCTGCGGGCAGGCGGATCGACCTTGGGGATGTGCAGCACGATCGGCATCGCCTGCACCTTCGCCGGATCGTCGGGGTCGGGTCGGTGCCCGTAGCCGCGGGTGAGTACGCCGTGGCGCTCGGCGAAACCAGGATCCGATGCCGGGTCGAAGACCCGATCGGATGCGGCCCCGAAGACCGGCTCGGGTGCCGCGTCCGCGAAGTCGGAGTGCAGCTCAGACACTGCCGTCGATCGGGACGCGCCGCAGGGTTCCGTCGACGCGGTCGGCCGCCTCGATCTCCTCGCGGGTGACACCGAGGACGAAGAGCACCGCATCGAGGTAGGGATACGACAGGGCGGTGTCGGCGACCTCGCGCAGGGCCGGCTTGGCGTTGAATGCCACGCCGAGGCCCGCGGCCGACAGCATGTCGATGTCGTTGGCACCGTCGCCGACCGCGACGGTCTGCTCGACCGGAACGCCCGCCTCGTCGGCGAACTCGCGGAGGGCGCGTGCCTTGGCGGCGCGGTCGACGATGTCGCCGACCACTCGTCCGGTGAGCGTGCCGTCGACGATCTCGAGCGTGTTGGCGCGGACGAAGTCGAGCTCGAGTTCGTGTGCGAGCGGGTCGATGACCTGACGGAAGCCGCCCGAGACGACGCCGCAGCGGAAGCCGAGCCGGCGCAGCGTCCGGATCGTGGTGCGGGCACCGGGAGTGAGTTCGAGCTGCTCGGCAACTTCGTCGATGACGCTGGCCGGCAGACCCGCGAGGGTCGCGACGCGCTGTTCGAGGGACTGCGCGAAGTCGATCTCACCGCGCATCGCAGCCTCGGTGACCTCGCGGACCTTGTCCTCGACACCGGCGTGCGCGGCGAGCATCTCGATGACCTCGCCCTGGATGAGCGTGGAGTCGACGTCGAAGACGATCAGGCGCTTGGAACGACGCGCGAGACCGCCGCGCTCCACCGCGATGTCGACGTCGAGGCCCGCGGCGAGTTCGACGAGGGCGTGCCGCAGGGCGGCGTCGGCCTCGACGCTGGTGTCGGGCGCGGTGATCATCAGTTCGAGGCCGGTGAGCGGGTAGTCGGCGATGCCGCGGATCGAATCGATGTTCGCGCCCTGGGCCGCGAGGGTGCGGCCCACCGATCGCAGCGCCTTGGCACTGACCGGGCTGCCCAGCACGACGACCGCGTGGGTCGAGACGGTGCGGGCGCCGCGTTCGGCACCGATCTGGACGTCGGCGTGCATGCCGATGGTGGCCATCGCGGACTCGACCTCGTCCTGCATCGCTTCGACATCGGTCGGGCAGACGAGGAGGACACCGAGGGTGAGCCGGCCGCGGATCACGACCTGTTCCACATCGAGGAGGTCGACGTCGTGCCGTGTCAGCGCTGCGAAGAGCACCGAGGTCACGCCGGGATGGTCAGGTCCGGTCACGGTCACCAGCACCGTGCTGTCAGACGCCACTACGTCTCCGATCGCTTGTCTGTCGAGGTACACACGGACGCACGCGCGTACCGGCTCGCTCGTTCATTGTTGCAGGTCGAACCGTCGCTCCCGTTCGCGGGTCCGGACCCACGGAAAGGCCGAAGCCCCACCCGGGGAACGGGTGGGGCTTCGGTCGATCGTCGATCTGCGCTCAGGCGCGCGGATGGTCGCCGGGGGTACGGTCGGCACCCTCGAGGACGTTGACGTTGTGCTTGTCGCTGCCGGGGCCGACGTGCGCTTCGGCGCGCATCTTCTCGACCATGTGCGGGTAGTGCAGCTCGAAGGCGGGACGCTCCGAGCGGATCCGCGGCAGCTCGGTGAAGTTGTGCCGCGGGGGCGGGCAGCTGGTGGCCCACTCGAGCGAGTTGCCGTAGCCCCACGGGTCGTCGACCGTGACGACCTGGCCGTAGCGGTAGCTCTTGAAGACGTTCCACAGGAACGGCAGCGTCGAGGCACCGAGCACGAACGCACCGATGGTGGAGATCGTGTTCAGGGTGGTGAACCCGTCGGACGGCAGGTAGTCGGCGTAGCGACGCGGCATGCCCTCGTTACCGAGCCAGTGCTGCACCAGGAAGGTGGTGTGGAAGCCGATGAAGGTCAGCCAGAAGTGCCAGCGGCCGAGCTGCTCGTCGAGCATGCGTCCGGTCATCTTGGGGAACCAGAAGTAGATGCCGGCGTAGGTCGCGAACACGATGGTGCCGAAGAGCACGTAGTGGAAGTGCGCCACCACGAAGTACGAGTCGTGCAGGTGGAAGTCCAGCGGCGGGCTCGCAAGGATGACACCGGTCAGACCACCGAAGAGGAAGGTCACGATGAAGCCGACCGAGAACAGCATCGGCGATTCGAAGGTGATCTGGCCCTTCCACATCGTGCCGATCCAGTTGAAGAACTTCACACCGGTCGGGACGGCGATCAGGAAGGTCATGAACGAGAAGTACGGCAGCAGCACGGCGCCGGTGGCGTACATGTGGTGCGCCCACACGGCGATGGACAGCGCCGCGATGGCCATCGTGGCGTAGACCAGACCGGTGTAACCGAAGATCGGCTTGCGGGAGAAGACCGGGAAGATCTCCGAGACGATGCCGAAGAACGGCAGCGCGATGACGTACACCTCGGGGTGACCGAAGAACCAGAACAGGTGCTGCCACAGGAGCACACCACCGGTGGCCGGGTCGTAGATGTGGCCACCGAGGTGACGGTCGACGAACAGGCCCATGAAGGCAGCGGTCAGCAGCGGGAACACGAGCAGGATCAGCAGGCTGGTGATCAGGATGTTCCAGGTGAAGATCGGCATCCGGAACATGGTCATGCCCGGTGCACGCATGCACACCACGGTGGTGATGAAGTTGACGCCACCGAGGATGGTGCCCAGACCCATCACGCCGAGGCCGAGGATCCAGAAGTCGGCACCGACACCCGGGGAGTGGATCTCACTGGTGAGCGGCGTGTACGCCGTCCAACCGAAGTCCGCGGCACCGCCGGGGGTGACGAAGCCGAGCATGACGATCGTCGCGCCGAACAGGTACAGCCAGTAGCTGAAGGCGTTCAGGCGCGGGAAGGCGACGTCGGGGGCGCCGATCTGCAGCGGCAGGATGTAGTTCGCGAAGGCGAACACGACCGGCGTCGCGTACATCAGCAGCATGATCGTGCCGTGCATGGTGAACAGCTGGTTGAACTGCTCGTTCGACAGGAACTGCAGGCCAGGGACCGCGAGCTCGGTGCGCATCAGCAGGGCCATCAGGCCGCCGATGAGGAAGAAGGCGAACGAGGTGACCATGTACATGATCCCCAACATCTTGGGATCTGTGGTCGTGATCATCTTGTAGATGAACGAACCCTTGGGTCCCTGCCGCGGCGGGTACGGCCTTGCTGCAGCTATCTCTGGGACTGGCTGGGGCGCTACGGCAGTCACTAATCCTCCTGAATGCGCGCTCGACCTCGGGCTGGAGGCGAACGGTCTCTGGCTTGCGCTCATCGAATCGTAGACCCTGCCCGAAACGGTCGCCCTCCGGGTCCTACTCACTGTCGTACTCGACTCGCGAGGCTACCTGGAGCGGAGCCGACAACCACAATCGGAGCCTGTGCTGCACTTCACACGCAGGGGCGACAAGAGGTGACCTCACCACGCGCGAACAGCCCGGGTTAGGGTGCACTTCCCCCCGTATGACAGAAGGACGACCCGTGCCCGTTCTCTCCTCCCGCCCCGTCCGGTTCGCGGCAGCACTGCTGACTGCCGGACTGCTCGTCGCCGGCTGCAGTTCGGCCGACACCTCCGACGACGCGTCCACCGACACCGCGTCCGACTCGGCCGTCGGCTTCCCCCGGACGGTCGAACACTTCCGCGGTGCCACCACGATCGAGAGTGAGCCGACCCGCATCGTCGCGCTCGACACGAGCTACTCCGACGCCGTGCTCCTCCTCGAGGCACCTCTCGTCGGGTACGTCGACTACCGCACCGACGAGTTCCCCGACTATCTCGGCGACTCGCGGCAGTACGCGACCGACGCCGTGTCCGTCGGCAAGACCGCGGATGTGAGCCTCGAACAGGTGGCCGCGCTCGAACCCGACCTCATCCTCTCGGCGGAGGTGCGCGACGGAGAGAACTACGAGGAACTGTCCGCCATCGCCCCGACCGTCTTCTCCCAGTCGACCGGACCGACGTGGAAGGACAACATCCGTCTCGTCGCGCAGGCCATCGGCAAGGAGGACCTCGCCGAGCAGAAGATCTCCGAGTACGAGGAGCGCGCCGCGGCCATCGGTGCGGACATCAACGAAAAGGCCGGCAACCCGACGATCTCGATCGTGCGCTTCGCCGGTGAACCGACGGCCAGGCTGTACCGCACCACCTCGTTCAGCGGCATCGTGCTCGAGGACGCCGGTCTCGCCCGCCCCGCGAGCCAGGGTCCCGATCCGTCGGATCCGTCGAGCATCATGAATGCCATCAGCCCCGAACTGATCACCGAGGCCGAGGCGGACGTCATCTTCGTCACCACCTACGACCTCGGCGACGGCAAGGCGCAGGCGGCGGCCGAACCCTTCGTCACCAATCCGCTGTGGGAGAACCTGCAGGGACGGAAGGTCGAGGTCGACGACAGCGTGTGGATGATGCCGGTGAGCATCCAGGGTGCGCACCGCATCCTCGACGACCTCGCGGACACCTTCGGCGTCGACCGTCACACGACCGGATAGCCTGAGCCGTCCGATCCGAGCAGCGTCCTACAGGAGTTGGTCCGACGTGTTTTCCGTGCACCGGTCACGAGCAGTGCTCGTCGCAGCCGTCGCTGCGGTGACGACAGCCCTGGCCGGATGCTCCACACCTCCCGACGACGACGCATCGGAGATCGTGCGCACCACGACCCGCATCGCCGGTGCGTCGGTCGTGGGCATCGACCGGGACACGTCGACCGCGTGCGCACTCCCCTCCCCGCTCGATCCGGGACAGCCCACCACCGGCACCCGACCGGTCCTGCACACCGCAGGCCGGTCGGATGTGCCTGCCGACCCGCAGCGGATCGTCGTCCTCGACCCCGCGGCGCTCGACGCGGTGTGCGCCCTGGGCCTGTGGGAGCGCGTCGTGGGAGCGAGCGCCGAGGTCACCGGCCGGCCGGAATATCTCGGCTACGGGATCGGCGAACTCCCGCCCGTGGGTGCCGCAGGCAACCCGGATGTCGCGGCGATCGAACGCGCGCAGCCGGATGTGATCCTCGGCTCCTCCACCGCCCCGGACGTCTACGCCTCCCTCAGCGGCATCGCACCCACCGTGCTGGTCGGGTCCGATCCGGTCTTCTGGAGGGAACAGTTCGTGCGGGTCGGTGAGGCGCTCGGGCGCACGGAGGCCGCACGTCGCGTGCTCGACGACTACGCGACGGCTGCGCGCGATCTGGGCCGCGAGCTCGTGTCGTCCCAGACACAGGCGTCGATCGTCCGGTTCACGGCCGACGGCCCCAGGGTGGAGGGCACCGCGTCGTTCGCGGGACAGGTGCTGGGCGACGTCGGCGCTGCCCGGCCCCCGGCCCAGCGGTTCGCGGTGATCGACGGACAACCGTGGCAGGCCGTCGACACGGAGGACCCGGCCCCGGCGGACGGCGATGTGATCTTCGTCCGCTTCGCCGGTGAGGACGGGCTCGAAGCCGGCAAGGACTACATGCAGACCGACGAGTGGCTCGACCTCGGGGCCGTGCGCGACAACCGTCTGTTCTCCGTGACCGACGACGTGTGGTCGACCCCCGGACCGGTCGCCGCGCGGGCGATCCTCACCGACCTGACGTACACCCTCAACGGATATTCGAACTGATCGCCGGCTCGACCGGCGGCAGCACGCCTGCCGGTATAGAAACGAGGGCGTGCCGATACCCGATTTCGTCGTCCAGCTCCGCTCACACGTAGGAACCGCTCCCCTGTGGCTGCCGGGGGTGAGCGCGATCGTCACGGACGACGACGACCGCGTCCTGCTCACCCGCCGCGCCGACAACGGCATGTGGGCCGTGGTGTCCGGCATCCTCGAACCCGGTGAGGAGCCCGCCGTCGCCGCGGTTCGGGAGGTGCTCGAGGAAACGGGTGTCGCCGCCGAGATCGTGCGGCTGACGAGCGTGGACGTCACCGCACCGATCACTTATCCCAACGGCGACGTCGCGCAGTACCTCGACGTGTGTTTCCTGCTCCGCGCGACCGGCGGGGATGCACGCGTCGCCGACGACGAGAACCTCGAGGTGGCGTGGTTCGCGCCGGACGACCTTCCCGAGCCGCTCACCGAGACGTCGCGTCTGCGGCTCGGGAAGGCCCTCGCCGGTCGTGCGGAGGCGTGGTTCCGTCAGTAAGCGGTGTTGATCGGAGCGGGGCTCCACAGACCGCTGCGCGTGACCGTGGCGGTGCCGAGCTCCGCGGTCTCCGTCGACGGATCGATCGGTGTGTACTGCTCGATCGCTCCCCAGTCGCGGTCCCAGTCGTGATCGAGATACGACGGGATCGTGCGGGCCCGCAACAACTGGTCGGTCCAACCGAGAGGACCGCCACCGTTGTGGTCCTGCCACAGATCCGTGGAAATGGCACCGATGCGGTCCGGCAGGATCCGGTACTCGGGGATCTCGGCAATGCCGTTGCGGTGCACCATCTGCCGCTGGCACGGGAAGTTGAGACCGACAGCCCAGTCCAGCAGGACCGGTGTGTCGCTCCCGACGACCTGCTGCAGGGTCTGCGTCTGCGGCACGCGCGGCGGGGTGAACGCCAGCCACTGTTCGGGCGCGAGGTCGTTGTCGGAGGCGACGATCCGCACCGCGTCGACCTCGCCCGGCAGTGTGTCCATCGGGACACGCAGATTCCTCCACGAGGGCGACGGACCGATGTCGATCGGCAACGCCCGTCCCAGCGCGGTCACGCTGCCGTCGGCCGCGGTGGTCCCGTATTCGAGTTCGAGTCGCTGACCGTAGGTTTCGGTACCGTCGGCGTCGACGGAGAAGATCCGGCCGGCCGCGGCGATGGTGACGAGATCCCCGCGCGATCCGGTCGCGTCGGGCTCGGGCAACCGGAACCAGGCACTCGTGACGTCACCGAGCGACGATCCGTGGCTGCCCAGCACCGGTGTGGTCGCCGGATCGAGGCCGAACGGCAATGCGACGGTGCTGCCGTTGATTCCGACTCTGCCGGTACCGCCGCCGGTGCCACCGGTACCGCCGGTCGAGGTCTGGTCGTCGTTCGTGTCGACGGTGTTGGCGGTGCCGGCCGAGGCCGAGTCGTCGTCCGGGGTCAGATCGAGCGCGACACCGCCCGGCGTGAACCCGTCCCCTCCCCCGGCATCGAGAGCGGAGGCCGCGTCGGCGCCGATGGGGGTGAGCAACGAGGCGTTCGGGTTCGTTTCGAGCAACACGTCGTTCGCGAGTGCGCACGAGTTGCCGGTGAGCGTGTCGACGTTGGACCGTGCCACCGAATAACCCGGGTACTGCGAGATCGCGCCCTTGGCCAGTGACAGCACCTCGAACAGCACCATCGCTGCGGCGGCGACGGTCAACGGCGGCGCCGCCCACAACCGCGACGGGGTGTCGGTGCGGGTGGACGCGACGGGGTGGATGTGCCACCACGCGGCGAGCAGCAACGCGACGACGGTCACGGCGAAGAAGACGGTGGAGAAACCGAATCCGGCGACCGACGGCGGCTTGTCCCACCACGGAACCCCGTAGCTCGAGACGTACCACCAGCCGTTGGGGCCGATGAACGACATGGTCACCACGAACGACACCGCCGCGGCGAACAGGGCACGGTTGCGTCGCGAACGCAGCACCGCGGGCCCGGTGGCCGCGGCGGCGAGCATCGCCACCGCGGCGGCCAGACCTGCGTAGATACCGAAGTGGTGGGTCCACTTGGTGGGCGCGAACATCATCAGCACCAGCGCCCCGAGGGTGATGCCGACGATGCGGCGGGACGGCCCCTGCGCGGTGCCGGGGATGTGCCCACCGCGGCGCAGCATCGCCACGATCGCCACCGCCAGGCACAGCACCAGGGTGAAGACCGCGAACCTGCGGGCCAGCGAGCCGTCCACGGTGATCTGCAGCAGGTACTGGTAGCGCAGATACTCCTGGAACCACGGCACGTTCGGGCCGACGCCGTGCACGTGCTGCATCTCCAGCACCGCCGCGAGGGTCTGGTCGGCGAAGACCGGCACCAGGATCACCAGTCCGGCCGCGATCATCGGCACGAGAACCGGCAGCCATCCCAGGGTCTGCGCACGCCGATGGAGGATGCGGGCGATCGGGCGGGCACCGGCGATCAGCGCAGCGAAACAGATGATGCCCGACGGTCCCGCGGTCACGGTGAGCGCGGCGACGAGGATCGCGGCCGCCGCGGGCAGCAGACGCCGGGTGGCGATCGCGCGTTCGACCGAGCACCAGGTGAGCACGACGCCCGTCGCGACGATCGGTTCGGGGCGCAGACCGTTGTTGAGCGGCAGCCAGAACGCCAGGAAGACCAGCGCCCCGGTCCACAACGGAAGCCGGTTGCGGCGTAGCGCGACGCCGAGCCGTGGAGCGACCTCGCGGCTGAGCACCCACCAGCACAGGATTCCGGCGGTCAGTGCCGGTAACCGCATCCAGATGCTCGCCGTCGAGACCTGGGTCATCAGGGCCAGAACGTCGTAGAAGGGGGTGCCGAAGGGTGCTTCGGGCACACCGAACCACCGGAAGTAGTTCGCCATGTACCCGGCCTCGCCCGCGGCACGGGCCATCCCGAGCTGGTAACCGTCGTCGGCGGTGTTCGCCCCGATGACGTGCCAGACGAGCAACGTTCCGACGACCAGCGCATCGATGCGGGTGAACGACCACCACGACGCCGGCAACAGGCGGCGGTGGCGACGACCGTCGGCGCGGTCGAACCGGGCCAGTGTCCACAGCGCGAGTGCCGTGGCCACCACCGCGACGATCATCGCGACGATCTTCAGCACCGTCGGCGACGTCGTGAAGCGGGTGTCGACGGTCGCGGTGACCGAGACGCCGTCGAGTGCGGGACCGGGCAGGTCGGTGAAGATGCCGACCAGCTGGGGTCGCAGGTCGCGGTCGAAGGTCCGCTCCCCCGACGCCGCGGCCGAGCCGGTGATCGCCGCGACGGTGCGTTCGGAGTTCGAGGACAGGGTGACCGAGCAGTCCCCGGACAGGTCGTCCACCGGTGCCGAGGCGAGCAGCGTGTTGCGGGAGATCACCTCGAACATCGCCGGCCCGTCGTCACCGGCCGCCTGGACACGGGCGATCAGCCCGTAGCGCTCGCGGTCGGGGGCTCCTGCGGGAAGTGTGGAGAAGACGGTGCCGCCGTCCGGCAGCGCGTCGCGCACGGACCGGCACTCGATCGTGGCGTCGAGGTCGACCGGTGCGTAGGACACCAGCGGCGCCGAGATGCCGGCATTGCTCCCGCTCTGCGGCCAGTCGATGGTCGCAGTGGTCTGCGTCACGGGCAGGAACGGCATCGCGATGGATGCGGCAATCCCCACGACGGCGGCGAGCACCGCCCACAGACGGGTCCGCTGCTCGACCGACCGCCCGCCCGACGGCGCGCGTTCGGTTGTCACCGGCCGAGGCGAGCCCGACGCTTCTCTTGTCTCGGTCACGAGGAGCGATGCTATCGGGGACGGGCCGGGCCGCGAAAAGCACGCGATCCCGCACACGGGCGCTCCTGCGCCGGTGTGCGGGATCGATGCGTTCGGGCCGGTGACGGAGAACGTCTACGTCAGAAGTCCCAGTCCTCGTCTTCCGTGACGACGGCCTTGCCGATCACATAGGAGCTGCCGGAGCCCGAGAAGAAGTCGTGGTTCTCGTCGGCGTTCGGCGACAGCGCCGACAGGATGGCCGGGTTGACGTCCGTCTCGTCCTTCGGGAACAGCGCCTCGTAGCCGAGGTTCATCAGCGCCTTGTTCGCGTTGTAGCGCAGGAACTTCTTGACGTCCTCGGTGAGCCCGACCTGGTCGTAGAGGTCGGCCGTGTAGTGGGTCTCGTTGTCGTACAGCTCGAAGAGCAGTTCGAAGACCCAGTCCTTGAGTTCGTCGCGCTCGGCCTGCGTGATCGTCTCGAGGCCGCGCTGGTACTTGTAGCCGATGTAGTAGCCGTGGACGGCCTCGTCACGGATGATCAGGCGGATCATGTCGGCGGTGTTGGTGAGCTTGGCCCGCGACGACCAGTACATCGGCAGGTAGAAGCCCGAGTAGAACAGGAACGACTCGAGCAGTGTCGAGGCGGCCTTGCGCTTGAGCGGGTCGTCGCCCTTGTAGTAGTCGAGGATGATCTGCGCCTTGCGCTGCAGGTGCTCGTTCTCCTCCGACCACCGGAAGGCGTCGTCGATCTGGCGGCTCGAGCACAGTGTCGAGAAGATCTGCGAGTAGCTCTTCGCGTGCACCGACTCCATGAACGCGATGTTCGTCAGCACCGCTTCCTCGTGCGGGGTGACCGCATCGGGAATGAGTGAGACCGCACCGACCGTGCCCTGGATGGTGTCGAGCAGCGTCAGGCCCGTGAAGACCCGCATCGTCAGTTCCTGCTCGTATTCGGTGAGCGTTCCCCACGACTGGATGTCGTTGGAGACGGGCACCTTCTCCGGGAGCCAGAAGTTGCCGGTGAGGCGATCCCAGACCTCGGCGTCCTTGTCGTCGGGGACGCGGTTCCAGTTGATCGCGGAGACGCGATCGATGAGTTTGACGCGCACGCCGTCGGCCGGCGAGTGTGCTGCTGCAGTCATCGGTTACCTACCTGAATTGTGTGCTGGTGCAAGGACTGTCGTGGAGAACGGATCACAGCATGCAGGAGACGCAGTTCTCCACCTCGGTGCCCTCGAGCGCCATCTGCCGCAGGCGGATGTAGTACAGGGTCTTGATTCCCTTGCGCCACGCGTAGATCTGGGCCTTGTTCACGTCGCGGGTGGTGACGGTGTCCTTGAAGAACAGCGTCAGCGACAGCCCCTGGTCGACGTGCTGCGTCGCGGCAGCGTAGGTGTCGATGATCTTCTCGTAGCCGATCTCGTAGGCATCCTGGAAGTACTCGAGATTCTCGTTCGTCATGTAGGGCGCCGGGTAGTAGACTCGCCCGATCTTGCCCTCCTTGCGGATCTCGATCTTCGACGCGACCGGGTGGATCGAGCTCGTCGAGTGGTTGATGTACGAGATCGAACCGGTGGGCGGAACCGCCTGCAGGTTCTGGTTGTAGATGCCGTGCTTCTGCACGGACTCCTTCAGCTCGCGCCAGTCCTGCTGCGTGGGGATCGCGATGTTCGACTCGGTGAACAGCTGACGGACCCGCTCGGTCGCCGGCTCCCACACCTGATCGGTGTACTTGTCGAAGAACTCACCCGAGGCGTACTTCGACTCCGGGAAGCCCTTGAAGTACGAGCCGCGCTCGATCGCGATCGTGTTCGACGCACGCAGGGCATGGAACAGCACGGTGTAGAAGTAGATGTTCGTGAAGTCGACGCCTTCTTCGGACCCGTAGAAGATGTGCTCGCGGGCGAGGAAGCCGTGCAGGTTCATCTGGCCGAGGCCGATGGCGTGGGATTCGTTGTTGCCCCGCTCGATCGACGGCACCGACGAGATCGTCGTCTGGTCGGAGACGGCCGTCAGGCCGCGGATGGCGACCTCGATGGTCTGCGCGAAGTCGGGCGAGTCCATCGTCTTCGCGATGTTCAGCGAGCCGAGGTTGCACGAGATGTCCTTGCCCACATGGCTGTAGGACAGATCGTCGTTGAACTCCGAGGGGGTCGAGACCTGCAGGATCTCCGAGCACAGGTTCGAGTGCGTGATCTTTCCGGCGATCGGGTTGGCCCGGTTCACCGTGTCCTCGAACATGACATAGGGGTAGCCCGACTCGAACTGCAACTCGGCGACGGTCTGGAAGAACTCGCGCGCCTTGATCTTCGACTTGCGGATGCGCTTGTCGTCGACCATCTCGTAGTACTTCTCGGTGACGTCGATGTCGGCGAAGGGCTTGCCGTAGACCCGCTCGACGTCGTACGGCGAGAACAGGTACATGTCCTCGTTCTTCTTCGCCAGCTCGAACGTGATGTCGGGGATGACGACGCCCAGCGAGAGGGTCTTGATGCGGATCTTCTCGTCGGCGTTCTCGCGCTTGGTGTCGAGGAAACGGTAGATGTCGGGGTGGTGCGCGTGCAGGTAAACCGCACCGGCACCCTGACGGGCACCGAGCTGGTTGGCGTAGGAGAAGGAGTCCTCGAGCAGCTTCATGATCGGGATGACGCCGGAGGACTGGTTCTCGATCTTCTTGATCGGGGCGCCGTGCTCACGAATGTTGCTGAGCAGCAGGGCGACACCGCCACCGCGCTTGGACAGCTGCAGTGCGGAGTTGATGGAGCGGCCGATCGACTCCATGTTGTCCTCGATGCGGAGCAGGAAGCACGAGACGGGCTCGCCGCGCTGCTTCTTGCCCGAGTTGAGGAAGGTCGGGGTGGCCGGCTGGAAACGACCGGAGATGATCTCGTCGACGAGGTGACGGGCGAGGATCTCGTCGCCGTCGGCCAGCGTCAGTGCGACCATGCACACGCGGTCCTCGAAGCGCTCGAGGTAACGCTTGCCGTCGAACGTCTTGAGCGTGTACGAGGTGTAGTACTTGAACGCACCGAGGAAGGTCGGGAACCGGAACTTCTTCGAATACGCATGGTCGAACAGCGATTTGACGAACGCACGCGAGTACTTCTCGAGCACCTCGGGCTCGTAGTAGTTCTCCTCGACGAGGTAGTCGAGCTTCTCGTCGAGGTTGTGGAAGAAGACCGTGTTCTGGTTGACGTGCTGCAGGAAGTACTGGCGGGCGGCGGCCACATCCTTGTCGAACTGGATCTCGCCGTTGGGGCCGTACAGATTCAACATCGCGTTGAGCGCGTGGTAGTCGAGATCCTTGATCGAATCGTCGAGGTGTGCGCTCGTGGCGGGAGCGGGATCGGTAATGGTCACAGTGCTGTCCCCACTTGTCGGAGTTAGGAAACGGCCGCGCAGTCACGTCCGCGACGCGCGTCGAATACGGATACGGATGTGGCTCAGGCGTTCTGGAGAACGGACTCCCAGAATCGGGCGAGACCGTCGCGGACACGCTCGACGTCGTCGGTCGTGCCCATCAACTCGAACCGGTACAGATACGGCACCTTGCACTTGCGCGAGACGATGTCTCCCGCGAAACAGTACGAGTCGCCGAAGTTGGTGTTACCCGCCGCGATGACACCGCGGATCAGGCCCCGATTGTGCTCGTTGTTGAGGAATCGGATGACCTGTTTGGGAACGTAGCGGGTATCACGGCCCGTGGCGGTCGTCCCGCCACCGTAGGTCGGCACGATCAGCACGTACGGATCGTGGACCTCGAAATTCCCCTCACGATCGTGCAGCGGGATACGGCTGGCCGGAATCCCGAGTTTCTGCACGAATCGGTGGGTGTTCTCGGATGTACTCGAGAAGTACACCAGCGATGTTCCCGGGATCGACCCCAGCGAAGCCATCGGTAGTCACCACTCTTCATTCGATTGCGAAGACCGGCCCGAGGCGGACACGGAAGAACACGTCCGCCCGGAGACGACGATCGGGCCGCCGCGAACGCGGCCCGGGCTCAGGCAGCGACGGTGAGCGCCTTGATGCGGTCGGGGCGGAAGCCCGACCAGTGGTCGTCGCCGGCGACGACGACGGGCGCCTGGAGGTATCCCAGCGCCATGACGTAGTCGCGGGCCTCGGGGTTCTCACTGATGTCGACGACGTCGTACTCGATGCCGGCCTTGTCGAGGGCGCGGTAGGTGGCGGTGCACTGGACGCAGGCAGGCTTGGTGTAGACGGTGATGTTCATGAATGCCCCTTTTCCGACGGCCGTGGGCGGCCTGACGACTGACTGCTGTGCGTTACCCGGAAGCCCACTCATCCGTCCGATCCCGCTTCCCCGAGAGATCGTCGGCACTTGTGGCCCTCCAGCGGTCTAGACACTACACCTTGTGTCCGTCGGATACACAGAACCCAGGATGTTGTGACTTACAAAGGTGATATTCCCAGGTCGCGACCCTCCCTCCACGGCGTTTCGGGCGTGTCTCGGCGTGTCGCTGCAGCGCGTCCGAGAGAGACCTCGAGCACAGTGTGGCGGGCACCACCGACAACTTCGCGAGGTCACCGCGAGAACACCCTCCGGAGGGCCTGCGCGGGGAGCTCCGGGCGGGAAGAATGACTCCTCGTGCACCCGGTTCGCGCGATGCTTGCCGCACTGCTGGCACTGTCCCTGTGCGTCGCCTGCGACTCGCGCCGTGAGTGCGAACCGATCTCCGCCCCGCTCGACGAGACGAGCACCGCGTGTCCCCGCTTCGGCATCAGCACCCCCGGCGGCCCGGTGGCCGTCGACGAGTACCGCGCGGTCACCGAGGCGGTCGGCACCGCACCCGGCGCGGTGCTGTGGTTCGTCGACTTCCTCTCCCCGCCACCCCTCGGGGCCCTCGACATCGTGCGCACCTCGGGCGCCGACCCGATCGTCACGTGGGAGCCCTGGTTGCAGCGCGACGACGGGACGTACGACCGGACGTCGATCACGATGACCGACATCGCCGCGGGGATCCACGACGACCATCTCTACCGATGGGCGGACGAGCTCGCCGCCTGGGGCGGGACCGTGTTCCTGCGCTTCGCGCACGAGCCGAACGGGGACTGGTACCCCTGGGGTCCCGCCGGCGGTACCTCAGCGGAGACCTACGTCGCGGCGTGGCGACATGTGCACGACCTGTTCACCTCCAAGGGAGCCGTCAACGTGCGCTGGATCTGGACGGTCAACGTCCCACACGAGGGCAGCAGCCCCATCGCCCCCCTGTATCCGGGCGACGGTTACGTCGATGTCATCGGGGTCGACGGCTACAACTGGGGCACCACCCGGCCGTGGAGTCGCTGGCAGTCCCCCGAGGATCTGTTCGGACCGACCTTCGACGAGCTCGGTCGGCTCGCCCCGGAGCGTCCCGTCGCAGTCACCGAGGTCGCGAGCGCGGAGGCCGGTGGATCGAAGCCGGACTGGATCCGGGATCTGGTGGCTTACTTGGACAGTCACCCCGCGGTGACGACGTTCGTGTGGTTCCATCACAACAAGGAAACCGACTGGCGCCTGACCAGCACGGCCGAGTGCGCGGCGGCCCTGGACGACGCTCTGCACAGGAGACACACCGCACGATGACATCCGAGGCGCCGCTGCTCCCCGACCATCTCGAGGGCGAGCGCATGCGCGACGTCGAGCGGCTCGAGCTGCTCGACACCCCTCACGAAGAGCGCTTCGACAAGATCACCCGCATGGCGTGCCGCGTGTTCGGCGTCCCCATGGCGTCGGTGTCGCTGATGGACCACGACCGGCAGTGGTTCAAGTCGATCCTCGGACTGCAACTCTCCGAAGTTCCTCGCGAGAGGACGGTGTGCCGCACCACCATCGCGCGGGCGTACGAGCGGCCGGACGACCCCGCACTCGTCCTTCCCGATGCCGCAACCGATCCCGCCTTCATGGACATCCCCGGTATCGGTGGTGAGGGTGGGATCCGGTTCTACGCCGGTTATCCCCTGTTCGGCCCCACCGGTCACCCCGTGGGCACCTTCTGCATCTATGACACCGAGGAGAGGAGCCTCGATCCGGATCAGCTCGACACATTCGCGGAGCTGGCCGAGTGGGCTCAACGCGAACTCGATCGTTCCGACGAACTCGAGCGGGCCGCCGAGATCCAGCGGCAACTCCTGCCCCGGCCGCTCCCGGATCTTCCCGGTTACGGGATCGCCACGGTGTGCCTGCCCGCCTACATGGTGGGCGGCGATTTCTTCGACCACTACCGACTCCGCGACGGGGTCGTGATCACCGTCGCCGACGTCATGGGCAAAGGACTCGGTGCTGCGATACTGTCGTCGGCCGTACGTTCCTCGCTGCGCGGGGTCGGAAGAGTCTTCGACCGGTTCGGGCGGCCGGAAGGTGTCCTCGAGACCGGATTGGCGCTGTCGGTCGCCGCGGAACACCTCGCGGAGGACTTCGAGCACACCGGGACGTTCGTCACCGCCTTCGTCGCCGCGATCGACTTCTCGACGGGGCACATCGAGTTCGCCGATGCCGGCCACGGTCTGGCCGCGATCCGGCGTGCCGACGGCGAGGTCGAACCGCTCCACGGCGGCGGCCCTCCGCTCGGGATACTCCCCGAGACCACGTGGATATCGGCAACCGCGCAGCTGAATCCGGGCGACACTCTCGTGGTCTGCTCGGACGGTCTCCTCGACCTGCTCGACGAGCAGAGCGACCCTGCGGCACTGTGCCGATTCGTTGCGGCTCATACCACCCCGGAGGCACTGGTGGACGCTGCGCAAGCCTTGACGGAGAGCGAACCACCGCTCGACGACGTCACGGTCGTCGCGATACGACGGAACGAGGTGTTGTGAACGCCGTCACGAAAGAGGGCTACCCGTCCCCGTTCCTGCGTGTCCTCATCGTCCTCACGGTCGTCGTCGGTCTGAACTACATCGTCTGGCGCTGGTTGTTCTCGGTGAATTGGGACGCCTGGTGGATCGCGGTGCCACTGGTGCTTGCCGAGACATACAGCCTGATCGACTCCTTGCTCTTCGCCTTGACGATGTGGCGGCTGAGGAGACGCCCCGAGCCGCCGGCGGCACCCGAAGGGATGACGGTCGACGTCTTCATTACCACCTACAACGAACCCGTCGACCTGGTGCTGCGCACCGCCGCAGCAGCAAAGCGGATCCGCTATCCGCACCGGACGTGGATCCTCGACGACGGAGCCCGGCCCGAACTCGCCGCGGCCGCAGCCGAACTCGGTGTCGACTACATGACACGCTCGGCGAGCTGGACGAACAAGCCCCGTCATGCCAAGGCCGGCAATCTCATCAACGCCCTGCTGCACTCCGACGGCGAGTTCCTGTTGATCCTCGACGCCGACCAGGTGCCCGAACCCGAGATCCTCGACCGCACACTCGGATACTTCACCGACGAGAGCATGGCGCTGGTCCAGACCCCGCAGTACTTCACCAATGTCCCCGACTCCGATCCACTCGGCAGTCAGGCCCCGTTGTTCTACGGCCCGATCCAGCAGGGCAAGGACGGCTGGAACGCGGCCTTCTTCTGCGGGTCCAACGCGATCCTCCGACGTGAAGCACTCATGCAGCTCGGCATCGCCGGCTACGTCCAGGCCGTCGAGGACGGTGTGGAACGCACCCTGCGTACCGCCGGAAAGGTGGTCGATCGCGCGCGCCGGAAAGTGCCCGCCGATCAGCCCGATGTGGCCGCGGCACTCGACTCGGTGCGCCGTGCCGTGCGCACGGCACGCAGCGAACTCCGGACCGGTGTGGCACTCGCCGACGTCACCTTCCGCTTCCAGCAGACGGTCGACGCCGCTGCACGCAGCATCGTCGACGCCGACTTCGGTGGTATCCGCGCCGATCTCGAGGAGATCGCCGCGCTCGACGCACACGGTACCGACGCGCTCACCATCGACGACACCGTGCTCGAACGCCTGGCCGATCGCGAATGGTCGCCGCTCGGTGCGCTCGAATCGATCCGCGCGATGATCCGCGCGGTCGACGTCGACCGCGCGGAGGAGGCCGAACCGATGCTCGCGTTGGCGACCATCTCCGTGACCGAGGACATGGCCACCTCGATGCGCCTGCACGGCGCCGGCTGGAAGTCCGTCTACCACCACGAGATCCTGGCCTACGGGCTGGCCCCGGAGGATCCGAAGACGATGGTCACCCAACGACTTCGCTGGGCGCAGGGCACGATCCAGGTGATGCTCCGGGAGAACCCGCTCGTCCAGAAGGGCATGACCGTCGCGCAGCGCCTGATGTACTGGTCGACGATGTGGAGTTATCTCTCCGGATTCGCAGCCCTCGCCTATTTCGCGGCGCCGGTGATCTATCTCGTCTTCGGAGTCCTGCCGGTCGAGGCGTTCAGCCTCGACTTCTTCGCGCGACTCGTCCCGTTCCTCATCCTGAGTCAGTTGTTGTTCTTCATCGTGGGCCGCGGGACGCCGACCTGGCGTGGCCAGCAGTACAGCCTCGCCTTGTTCCCGGTGTGGATCAGGGCGTGTTGGACCGCCTTCCTCAACGTGTATTTCGACAAGCCGCTGGACTTCGCGGTCACTCCGAAGACGCGCCAAGGGGGCGAGGGTGTCCCGTGGTATCTGTTCCGGCAGCAGCTGCTCGTCATGGCGCTGTTGGTGGTCGCAGCGATCATCGGCACCGTGCGGTTGTTCCTCGGCGATATCTCGGTGCTGGGAGTCACCGCGAACCTCGTCTGGGTCGTGTTCGACCTGTTCATTCTCTCGGTGGTGATCCAAGCGGCTCGCTACCGTGGACCCGAAAGCAAAGGAGATCGATGAGCCACTACGAAACCCGCCAGGTGGGAACGAGCACCGTCGTGCAGCCCACGGGCCGCCTGAACATGGTTGCGGCACCGCGCCTTCGCGAGCAGCTACATGGTCTCGTCGAGAACGGATCCAGCCGGCTCGTGGTGGATCTCAGCCGGACCGACTTCATCGACTCCTCCGGTCTCGGCGCACTCGTCTCCGGGTTGAAGGCCGCCCGTCAGGCGGGCGGCGACCTGCGGATCGCCGCACCGACCGCCCAGGTACAGAGCGTCCTCGCGCTCACCCGGCTCGACCGGGTGCTGACGACACACGATTCCGCGGACACGGCGTTCGATGGCGACTGACCGGCCACCGGAAATGCAACCGGACCAGGGCCCCTCGATGCGGTGGGAGCTGTCGGCCACGACGAGTGAAGGCACCCTCGACAGGATCATGAACCTGGTCGCCGAGATGTTCGCCGCCGAGGAGCTCGACGAGTCCGACCGCATGCAGTTCGAGATCGCGGTCGCCGAGATCGGCGCGAACATCATCGAGCATGCCGGCCGGGGAGACGCGGTCTCGGTGACGCTGACCCTGGAACTCCATCCGGAGCGCCTGGAGGCCGTGTTCGTCGACGACGGCGCCCCGGCCCGGGTGGATCTGCGTTCGGTCGAACTTCCGGATGTCCTCGCCGAGCGCGGTCGAGGACTTGCCATCGCCCTCGCCGCGCTCGACGAACTTCGGTACCGGCGGCAGGCCGGCACCAATCGCTGGCTGTTGGTCTGTTACCGGTCCGACGCGTCAGGGCAGGCCGGGCAGTAGGTCGTCGAGGCGGGCCGGCAGGTTCCGGACCCGCACTCCGGTCGCGTGCCACAGGGCGTTGACGACCGCCGCGGCGCTGCCGACGATCCCGATCTCACCGATCCCCCGCGACCCCATGGGTGTCGCGTGCAGGTCCTCGTCGTCGAGCCAATCGGCTTCGATCCCACGGATGTCGGCGTGTGTCGGCACGTGGTATTCGGACAGGTCGTGGTTGACGACGTGCCCGAAACGCGCGTCGCGGATGCTCTCCTCGAACAGGGCCATCGAGATCCCGAACGACATCCCGCCGATGAACTGCGAACGCGCCGTACGTGGGTTGATCACCCGTCCCACGGAGAACAGACCGAACATCCGGGGCACCCGGATCTCGCCGGTGTCGGCGTCGACATACACCTCGGCGAAGTGCACACCGAAGGACTGCGCGGTGTAGTGCTCGAGTTCGCGGTTCTCGGCTGCCGACGCGGACAGTTCGGCACCCACCGGTGGGTCGTCGCCGAAGCGTTTGCCGAATTGCTCTGCGGCCGTGACGATCGCGGTACCCCAGGACGAGGTGCCCGACGATCCGCCGGCCACCGTGCCGTTGGGCAGTGCACTGTCGCCGATCTCGAGGTCCACGTCCTCCGGTCGGCATCCGAGTGCGTCGGCTGCGATGAGGGTCAGGGTCGTCCACGCACCCGTACCGAGGTCGGTGGCTCCGATGCGGACGGAGTAGCGCCCCTCCCCGAGGTGCCGGATCTGGGCTTCCGAACCGGGATTGACCATGTGGGGATAGGTCGCGACCGCCATGCCGGTACCGATCAGGGTGTTGCCCTGCCGCCGGGTGCCGGGTTCGCGGTCGGACGGATCCCATCCGAATCGCTGTGCTCCTTCGCGGAGGCATTCGACGAGCCGGCGCGACGACCACGGCTTTCCCGTCTCCGGATCGGACTCGGGTTCGTTGCGGATGCGCAGTTCGATCGGGTCGATCCCGAGTTCGGCGGCGAGCTCGTCCATCGCGACCTCGCCGGCGAACATGCCCGGCGCCTCGCCGGGAGCGCGCATCCAGAACGGCGCCGGCACGTCGAGGGTGATCGCGCGATGCGACGTACGGGCGTTGGCGACGTCGTAGAGATTGCGCAGCGGCACCCCCGCCTGTTCGACGAATTCGGTGACCCGGGACGACTGGGCGAACGCCTCGTGCACGAGACCGGTGAGCCTGCCGTCGCGGTCGGCCGCGAGCCGGATGTGCGAGGCGGTCGGAGCGCGGTAACCGACGTAACCGAACATATCGGGTCGGGAGACCGCGAACTTGACCGCCTTCCCCGGCAGGGCCCGCGCCGCGAGTCCGCCGAGGACGTCGTGCGCGTGAGGACCGCCCTTGGAACCGAATCCCCCACCGATGTACGGACAGACCACCCGCATCCGGGCCGCGTCGAGACCGAAGACCGGCGCGAGGGTCTCGACGACACCGTGCGGATGCTGCGTCGAGGTGTACAGCGTCAGGGTGTGTGCGTCGGTCTCACCGTTCGACGGCACGACGTCGTTCCGCCAGATCGCGACGACGGTGTGCGGTTCGAGCGGGTTGTTGTGTTCCTCGGGGGTGGAGTACCACTGATCGACGACCGTCTCGGCGCGGGCGAACGCCGCGTCGACGTCCCCTCGCTCGGTGTCGGGTTCGTAGCCGCCGTTGACGGTCTCGGGTGTGTACGCGTCGGGATGGTCGGCGCGGAAGAGCGCGTCGTGCGGTTCCTCGCTGTATTCGACCTTCAGGAGCGAGCATGCCTCCCGGGCGATCTCGAAGCTCTCCGCGACGACCGCGCCGATGATCTGGCCCCGGTACAGCACGTCGGGTGTCTGCAGGACGGAGTACTCGCCCTCGGCCTCCTCGGTGAGACGTGGGGCGTTCCAGGGAGTGAGGACCTTCAGCACCCCCGGCACCGCTTCGGCGGCGGCGGTGTCGATCCGGTCGACGCGTCCACGGGCGATGGTGGAGGTGAGCGGTACGAGGTAGGCGGGGTCGTCGACCGGGTGCTCGTAGGCGTACGGCGCCGTCCCGGCGACCTTCGCCGGTCCGTCGATTCGCGCGGTGGAGCGCCCACCTGCTCGGATCGGCTCGGGGCTCATGCGGATTCACCTCGTTCCCGTTCGTCGAGTTCGCGCAGGGTCGCCACCACGGTTCGCCGCAGCAGCGGGATCTTGTAGGCGTTGCCGTCGAGGGGGCTCGCGTCGGCGAGCTCGGCCTCGGCCGCGGTGGCGAAGACCTCGTCGGAGGGTTGGTGCCCGAGAAGTGCTTCCTCCGCGCGGTGTGCCCGCCAGGGCCGGTGGGCGACCCCACCGAATGCGATGCGGCACCCGGTGATCGTCCCGTCCGCAACGGTCATCTCGGCCGCTACGGAGACCAGCGCGAAGGCGTAGGACGCCCGGTCGCGCACCTTGCGATAGGTGGACAGCGAACTCTGCGCTGCGGGGATCCGTACGCCGACGATGAGATCGTCGCGTTCGAGCACGGTGTCGCGCTCGGGTGTGTCGCCCGGGAGTCGGTAGAAGTCCTCCACCGCGATGGCGCGCTCACCGTCCGGGCCGAGGACGAGGACTTCGGCGTCGAGTGCGAGCAGGGCGACCGCCATATCGGAAGGATGGGTGGCCACGCAGCGCTCCGAGGCGCCGAGGATCGCGTGGTAGCGGGTGTATCCGCCGATGGCGGAGCAGCCGCTGCCGGGTTCGCGCTTGTTGCAGGGGGTGCTCACGTCCCGGAAGTACGAGCACCGCGTGCGCTGGAGCAGGTTGCCGCCGGTGGTCGCGGTGTTCCGGAGCTGGGGTGAGGCACCGGCGAGCAGTGCGCGCGACAGCACCGGATAGTTGCGCCGCACGAAGGGATGCGCCGCGAGGTCGCTGTTGCGGACATTGGCGCCCACCCGGATTCCCCCGTCGGCCGCCTCCTCCACGGTGTCGAGCGGAAGATGCGAGACGTCGACGAGAAGATCGGGGGTCGCGACGCCGAGTTTGAGGTGGTCGACGAGATTCGTGCCGCCCGCGAGAAAGACCGCACCCGGTGTCTCGTGCACGACGGCGACGGCGGCGGCGGGATCTGCCGGTCGCTCGTAACGGAGAGAACTCATCGCGTCTCCTCCGTATCGAGTCGGCTGTCGCCGGCACCGATTCGGCTGTCGCCGGCGGCGACGGTGCGGATCGCCGAGACGATGTTGGGATAGGCCGCGCAGCGGCACAGATTGCCGCTCATGCGTTCCCGGATCTCGTCGTCGTCGAGTTCGGGTGCCTGTTCGAGATCGGCCGTGACGTGACTCGGTGCCCCGTCGGCGAATTCGTCGAGCATGCCGACGGCCGAACAGATCTGGCCGGGGGTGCAGTAGCCGCACTGGAAGGCGTCGTCCTCGATGAACTGCGCCTGGAGCGGATGCATCTCCCCATCGCCGAGTCCGGCGGCGGTGACGATCTCGGCGCCGTCGTGCGAGGCGGCGAGGGCCAGACACGAGAGGGTGCGCCGGCCGTCGATCAGTACGGTGCACGCTCCGCACTGACCGAGATCGCATCCCTTCTTCGGGGAGGTGATCCCGAGGCGGTCGCGCAGTGCGTCGAGCACGGTGGTGCGGACGTCGATCGGGACGCGACGCTCCACCCCGTCGACGTGGAGAACTATGTCGAGATCGGGTCGGTGGCCGGTATCGGTCCTCGTGTCCCCGCTTGTCATGGGCAAACCTCCGAACAGTGGGCTGTGTTCGGGGCATTCCCGCTGCAGGCGTCGTCGAACCGTCGAGATGCGACGAGCGGAGCGTCCGCGGCTCGGCCGGACCCTGCGGATACGCGCGGTGCCGGAGACCTCGCGGGTCTCCGGCACCGGGGGTGTCGGACGGTCCGCCGGGCCGACGGACGTCTCGATCAGGCGTTGGCGAGCACCTTGGTGGCGTCGGCCAGGGCGGTGACGACCGCTGCGATCTGCTGCGCGGTCTCGGCGTGCTCCTTGGCGTGCACGCCACCGAACTTGCCGAAGGTCTCGCCGATCGACAGCGAGCCGCCCTCGACGATCGTGCCGCCGGCGATCCCGATGGCCTTGACCGCGTCCTCGAGCGCCCACTTCGCGGCGTTCTGGCTGGGCGACTGACTGACGATGGCGACAGGCTTGCCGCTCAGTGCGCCGGCACCGTAGGGGCGCGACAGCCAGTCGACGGCGTTCTTGAGCACCGCGGAGACGGTGCCGTTGTACTCGGGAGTGACGACCAGCACGGCATCGACCTCGGCAGCGGCGTCACGCAGGGCCACGGCCGCGGCGGGGACAGCCTCGCCGTCGAGGTCCTCGTTGTAGAAGGGAACGTCGGCGAGGCCCTCGTAGAGGGTCACCTCGACGTTCTCGGCAGCGACCGCAGCGGCAGTCTCGGCGAGCTGGCGGGAGACGGAGCCGTCACGCAGGCTGCCGACGAGGGCGAGAACTCGGGTCATGGGAATATCCTCGGGTCGAAGTGGTTGACTACGCAATGTTAAACGGACCGCGGTCCGCTTTATTCCCCGCCCCGCTAGAGTGTGACCTTGTGAACACTCGCCCCCTCCCGCACGCGGACGGTCGGGCGCTGCCTGCGGCGAACAACCGGGCCCTCCCTCTGGCGGACGAACGACTCTCCGAACGGGGCGACGCAGCGCGCAATCGTTCCCGTCTGCTCGACGCCGCCGCGCTGCTCGTCGCCGAACGCGGCGTCGACGCCGTGACGATGGACGCCGTCGCGGCGCGGGCCGGGGTCGGCAAGGGCACCGTCTTCCGCAGGTTCGGCTCCCGCGCCGGACTCGTCCGGGCGCTGCTCGACCACAGCGAGCACGAGTTCCAGCAGGGTTTCCTGTTCGGCCCGCCGCCGCTCGGCCCGGACGCCGATCCCCTGGACCGGCTCATCGCCTTCGGTCGTGCGCGCATCGAACTCGTCGAGGTGCAGGGCGAACTGCTCCGCGCGGCCGAATCCGCCACCGACTCCCGCTACACCGCTCCCGCCCACCTGGTCTCGCTCGCCCACATCGACGCGTTGTTGCGTGCCGCCGGTGTCGCCGGCGACACCCGATTGCTGGCGACCTCGCTGGTCGCGTCGCTCGAGGCCACCCTCGTGCTCCACCAGTGGCGCGAGCTGGGACATCCGCTCCGCCGACTCGCCGACAACTGGGCCGAACTGGCACACCGTGTCGTGACCGGCCGAGGTATCCACGAAAACGGGTCGAGCGCCGTACCGTAACGGCATGATTCGCACATTCCGGGTGCTCACGGTCGTCTCCCTGGCGGCGATCGCTGCCGCGTGCACCACCGAGTCGGATTCAACCGACGGCAACTCCGCCGAGGACCTCACCGGCCGCACCTTCGTCTCGACGAGCGTGACCGGCACGCAGATCCCGGGCGACGGACCGATGGTCGTCGAGTTCCCGGAGGACGGACGCATCTCCGCGACCGCCGGCTGCAACCGCTTCGTCGGCGGCGTGGACCTGGCCGACGGGCGAGTGAAGGCATCGGACCTGGCGAGCACGATGATGGCCTGCCTGCCGGAACGCGAGGGAGCAGACGCGTGGCTCACCACGCTGTTCGACGCCGAGCCGCGCTGGTCGCTCGACGGGAACACCTTCACGCTCACCGGCGACGACATCACGGTCTCGCTCGAGGACGAGAAGGTCGCCGACCCCGCTCTGCCGATCACCGGTACCGAGTGGGTGGTGACCTCGCTGCGCACCGCCGACGCCGTCGTCAGGTCGGTCGCCCTGGAGAACGCCGCGCCGACACTCACCCTGGCCGACGACGGCACCCTCACCGGGAACACGGGGTGCAACGAGATCGGCGGCAGCGCCGAGGTCGGCGACGATGTCATCCTGTTCGAACCGCTCACCATGACCCGCGCAGGCTGCGCCGATCCCGAGGTCGCCGACATCGAGACGCACATCCTGAACGTGCTCGCAGGTGAGACCACCTACACCGTCCAGGGCTCGTCGATGACCCTCACCGCAGCGAACGGCACCGACGGACTGGAGTTCACGGCCCGCTGATCCCTCCTCGGTACCGTGAGACCCATGCCGGGAGCAGTCCGCGTGGTCGTCGTCCTCGCACTGGGTGCGCTGCTGTCCGGGTGCGGAATGTTCGGGTCGTCGCCGTCCGACCCGATCGGTCGCCGTTACGTCTCGACCGAGGTCGAGGGGCGGCCGATCCCCGGCGGCGGTCCGCTCCAGTTGTCGTTCCCCGCTCGGGAGCGGGTCGCGGCGTCCGCCGGATGCAACCGGTTCACCGGCACCGCCGACCTGTCCGGGAGCAGGATCCGCGCCGGGACGCTCGCGTCCACGAGAATGGCGTGTCCTCCCCCGCGCGACGGTGCCGACGACTGGGTGCGGACGCTGTTCGCGGGCACACCCCGGTGGACTCTCGACGGGGAGGTGCTCACCCTGACCACCAGCGCGGTGACCGTCACCCTCACCGAACGTACGGACGGGGGCTGAGATCGTTCGAGGGCGAATCGTTCAGTAACGCTCGACGAGCCAGCGGGCGAGTTCCTGCGCACTGCGGTCGACCTGCTGCGGCCAGTCGAGCGCCGAATCGTCGGCCCGGTCGCTCACGTGCTTGACGAGCCGGCACCGCGCACCCATGCGGCGGGCGGCATAGGCGACCGCGAAACCCTCCATGTCGACGAGATCGGCGCGCGCGGACAGCGCGTCGCGGATCTCGGCGTCCGAGACGAACGAATCACCGGTGGCGAGCACGCTGCCGTCACCGTCGTCGATCTGCACGACGTCCTGCACGGGGTGACCGAGGCTCTTCAGGATCTCGCTGCTGATGTCGTGGTTGATCGCGGCGGACGGCAGGAACAGTCCCGAGTGGTGGGTGTGCAATGCGCCGGCGGTGCCGATGTTCACGACGAGCGGCCGCGCGTCGGCCGGATACCCCGCGAGCGCCGCGGTGACGGCGACCGCCGCGTCGACCTTCCCGATCCCGGTGATCACCGTCTCGTAGCGTTCCGGGACGTGCGCCGCCTCGGCGCGGGTTGCGGATACGACGAGGATCCCGTTCACGTACTGCCTCCGAGTTCGAGGGTCGCGAGTGCCGCCCGGTGCAGCTCCCGCCCGTACCCGGCACCGTATCCCGCGGCGTGCACCGCCAGTGGATGCAGCTGGTGCACGGGCACCCGCTGCTCCCATCCGGCACGCAGCGGATGTGCCGACTCGTAGCCGTCGACGACCCCGCCCAGGTACGGGCAACCGAAGAGCGCGAGCATCGCCAGATCCGTCTCGCGGTGGCCACCGTGCGCGGCCGGATCGATCAGGACGACGCCGCGCGGCGACCACAGCACGTTGCCGTTCCACAGGTCTCCGTGCAGGCGCGCGGGCGGATCCTCGTCGTCGAAGGCGCCGGCGGCGACGAGATCGCAGGCGGCCTCGATGTCGTGGCGCTGACGGTCGGTGACGCTGCCCGCCTCGACCGCGATGCGCAGGAAGGGCAGCACCCGCTCTGCGACGTAGAACGTTCCCCAGGTGTCGTGCACGGTGCGGCTCATGGGGCGGCGGCCGATGAACAGCGGCCCGTCGTAATCGTCGGGTGCCGCACCGAAACCGGCGGCGCCCACGTCGTGCATCCGGGCGAGTGCGGCACCGAACTCCCGTGCGGCCTCGACGGACGGGGATGCCTCGGCGATCCGCTCGAGTTCGATGTGGTGCTCGCTCACCGACCGCACCGCCGCCACCGGCATACCGGCATCGGCGAGCCAGGCCAGACCGGCCGCCTCGGCCCGGAAGAAATCCGGTTGCGCGTGCGGGTCGTGTTTGCGGAAGACGTCTCCGGTGCTCACCCCGAAGAGTCTGCCCGACCGTACTCTTCGCCCCGCCCTCTTCGCCCCGCCCTCTTCTCCGTTGTATCACAGCAGTAACACGGGAACGCTAGGGTCGTGAAGATGACGAACCTTCGCGATCGGATCATCGAAGAACTCGGGGTGAAACCCTCCATCGACCCACGCGCCGAGATCGACGCGCGGGTGCAGTTTCTCGCCGACTACCTGCGCAGCACTCCCGCGAAGGGATTCGTGCTCGGCATCAGCGGCGGGCAGGACAGCACACTCGCCGGCAAGCTCGCCCAGCTCGCCGCGGAGAAGCTCCGCGCCGAGGGCCACACGGCGGAGTTCGTCGCGGTCCGCCTGCCCTACGGCAAGCAGGCCGACGAGCACGACGCCCTCGTCGCACTGGAATTCATCGGAGCCGACCGCACTCTCGGTGTGGATGTGAAGCCCGGCGCCGACGCGACCGCCTCGGAAGCAGCTCGCGCGCTGTACGGCACCGAGACCCGTCTGCGCGACTTCGTGCGCGGCAACATCAAGGCCCGCGAACGCATGATGATCCAGTACGCGATCGCCGGAGAACTCGGCTACCTCGTGGTCGGCACCGACCACGCCGCCGAAGCGGTGACCGGCTTCTACACCAAGTACGGCGACGGCGGCGTCGACATCACCCCCCTGGCCGGTCTCACGAAGCGGCAGGGTGCGGCGCTGCTGCGCGAACTCGACGCGCCCGAGAGCACCTGGATCAAGATCCCCACCGCTGATCTCGAGGACGACCGTCCCGCGCTGCCCGACGAGGAAGCGCTCGGCATGACCTACAGCGAGATCGACGACTATCTCGAGGGCAAGGACGTCACCGACGACCTCGCCAAGCGCCTCGAGACCAAGTTCCTCGACACGCGGCACAAGCGCGTGATGCCCGTGGCGCCCTTCGACACCTGGTGGCGCGAGGGTTAGCCACCCGCGAAGGGCGGCAGGACGTCCACTCGGGACCCGGCCGGTCGGCCGAGGTCCCGGGTGAGTTCGCCCGTGCCACCATCGCCGGGTTCGAGCAGAAAGGCCGCCACCGACAGGACCCGCTCCATGCCGGCGCCGTAACGATCGACGAGCACGGCACGCAGCGCGCCGAGATCGGCACCCTCCGGCAGGTCGATCGTGTCCTTCTCGCGTCCGGCCGCATCCGCTGCGGCCGCGAAGTACCGCACCTCGATCCCGGTCGTCACCTCAGCCACCGATAGCTCCCATGCTCCGCTGCGGCGGCGCGAAGTCCGCCGCGTCCATGCCGTGTCCGGCCCACTTGTTCCACATCGCCCCGCGCCACAGCGCGGCGAGTTCGTCGTCGGTGGCGCCGCCTCGCAGAGCGGCGCGCAGGTCGGTCTCCCGGTCGCTGAACAGGCAGGACCGGACCGTTCCCTCGGCCGTCAACCGCGTGCGGTCGCAGTCGCTGCAGAACGACCGCGTCACCGACGCGATGATGCCGACGGTCGCCGGTCCGCCGTCGACGAGCCAGCGTTCGGCCGGCGCGGACGGGTCCTCGCGTTCGGTCTCCGTGAGCGTGAACCGCTGCCCGAGCACGTCGAGCAACTGCTGGGCCGGCACCATCTGCGAGCGCGCCCAGTTCTGATCGGCGTCGAGAGGCATCTGCTCGATGAACCGCAGTTCCACGCCCTCGTCGAGGCACCACGCGAGCAGGTCGGCCGCGCCCTCGAGGGTCTCCGGCATCAGGACGGCGTTGACCTTGACCCGTCCCAGTCCGGCGGCCACCGCGGCGCGGATGCCGTCGAGCACCGAATCGAGCCGGTCGCGGCGCGTGAGCCGCGCGAAGTGCTCGCGGTCGATGGTGTCGAGGGAGATGTTCACGCGGGTCAGTCCGGCGTCCGCCAACGCCCGCGCACGGTGCCGGAGACCGACCGCATTGGTGGTCAGCGCGATCGGCAGCCCCGGGGTCTGCTGCGCACATCCGGCGACGATCTCCTCGAGATCGCGGCGCATGAGCGGTTCCCCACCGGTGAAGCGCACCTCGTGGACACCGAGCCGACCGGTCGCGATGCCCACCAGACGCACGATCTCGGCGCTCGTGAGCAGCTGGTCGCGCGGAATCTCGGGAAGTCCCTCGGCCGGCATGCAGTAGGTGCAGCGCAACGAGCACTTCTCGGTGAGGGACACACGTAGGTCGCGGGCGATGCGCCCGAAGCGATCGAGCAGCTCGGGCACGTCGGGCCGATCGGACACGTCGTCTGCGCGATCGCGCACGACCGGGATGCCCATGTCCACCGCTGTCATACGACCATCGCTTTCATACAGCCCAGTATGCCCACAACCGCCGACCGTGACATCGCATCCGGACAGACGGGGCACACGCGGCGCGTCGTCGGCGGCGGGACACGGCCCCCGTGTGCCTAGGATGGCGGCATGACGAGCGGCAGGCGGTCCGTGGAGGAACACGAACAGCACGTGGCGGCGTTGCTCGACCCGTTGCGGAAGAAGAGCCCGTTGCGTGTGCCGCTCGCGCACGCGCTGCACCGCACCCTCGCGGAGGACATCGAGTCGCCGCTGGACCTGCCGCCCTTCCGCAACTCCCAGATGGACGGCTACGCGGTCCGCGCCGGCGATCTCGCGTCGACCCCCACCGACCTGCCCGTCCAGGGCGTGCTGGCTGCGGGCGACACCGTCGCGGCACTCGAACCGGGACACGCGCTGAAGATCATGACGGGCGCGCCCGTCCCGGACGGCGCCGACGCCGTCGTCCCGGTCGAGGACACCCGTGCGACCACTCCCGACTCGGACGGCGTCGGCACGGTAACCGTGGAGCGCAGCGTCACGCCCGGCACCTATGTGCGTGAGGCGGGAACCGATGTCCGCAAGGGCGATCTGCTGCTTCCCGCGGGCACGGTCCTCGCTGCCCGTCACATCGCCGCGCTCGCCGCCGTCGGCCTGACCTCGATCCCCGTCCGCGCACGACCGCGGGTCGCGATCATCTCGACCGGCAGCGAACTCGTCACCGCAGGGAGCGAACTCGGGCCGGGCCAGATCTTCAACTCGAACGGACCGGCGCTGGCCGCGAGCGCGTCGGCCAACGGTGCCGACGTCGTGACCATCGACCACTGCCACGACGATCCGGAGGAGTTCGTGACGATGCTCGAACACGCCGTGGGCGTCGCCGACGTCGTGTTCACCTCGGGCGGAGTGTCGAAAGGCGACTTCGAGGTCGTGAAGGACACGCTCGCGCCGCGGGGCGGGCAGTTCGTCTCGGTGGCGATGCAGCCGGGCGGCCCTCAGGGCACCGCCGTGGTCGACGGCGTGCCGATCCTGACCTTCCCCGGCAATCCCGTCAGCGCGCTCGTCTCGTTCGAGGTGTTCGCGCGACCTGCACTGCGGGCCGCCGCCGGCTATCCGCCCGTCGTGTGCGAGAGCCTGCCGCTCACCGAGGATCTCACGTCGATCCCGGGACGCCGGCAGTTCCTGCGCGGGCGACTCGACGAGAACGGGGTGACCCCCTTCCGCGGGCACGGGTCGCATCTCGTCGCCGGACTCGCCGCCGCCGACGTGCTCCTCGACATCCCCGCCGACACCACCTCCCTCGAAGCCGGAGACCTCGTGAAAGTACGGATCCTGTGACCGACCTCAGCCACCTGGACGACCAGGGACGCGCCCGCATGGTGGACGTCTCCTCGAAGACCGACACCACACGGATCGCCGTGGCGGCAGGCGAACTCGTCACCACTCCCGAGGTGGTCGCGCTCGTCCGCGCCGACGACATGCCCAAGGCCGACGTCCTGGCCACGGCCCGCATCGCCGGCATCGCGGCGGCGAAACGCACCTGGGAGCTCATCCCCCTGTGCCACCAGCTGGCGCTGTCGTCGGTGAAGGTGATGTTCGACTTCACCGACACCTCGATCACGATCGAGGCCACCGCGAAGACCAAGGGCCCGACCGGAGTCGAGATGGAGGCGCTCACCGCGGTCGCCGTCGCCGGCCTGACCCTGCACGACATGGTCAAGGCCGTGGATCCGGCCGCCGTTCTCGACGGTGTGCGGTTGATCTCGAAGGAGGGCGGCAAGCGCGGCCACTGGACCCGCGACGACGCACCCGGCCGGGACGAGACCACCGGCACCGACGAACAGCCCGTGGAGGAGACCGGACGCTCCGCCGCGGTGGTCGTCGCGTCGACCGGTGTCGCCGCGGGCACCCGCGAGGACCGCACCGGACCGCTCATCCGGTCGTGGCTCGAGGACAAGGGATTCACGGTCCGCGGCCCCCTCGTCCACGCGGACGCCGACATCGCCGCAGGTCTCGCCGACGCGGTCCGCCCCGGCCCTGCCCTGGTCGTCACGACCGGCGGAACCGGGGCGTCGCCGACCGACGCGACCCCCGAAGCGACTCTCGCCCTGCTCGATCGTGAACTGCCCGGCATCGCGGAGTCGATCCGGCAGCGCGGACTCGAGGTCACCCCGCACGCCGTGCTCTCGCGCGGCGTCGCCGGTCTCGTCGGCCACACGGTCGTCGTGAACCTGCCCGGCTCGCCCGGCGGGGTGAAGGACGGTCTCGCCGCCCTCGACCCGATCCTCGACCATCTGTTGGCACAAGTCGCAGGAGGCGGCGCTCATGAGTGAACTACTGGCCCGGATCTCCTCGGAGCCGCTCGATCCCGCAGCGGTGGACGCCGCGGTGGCAGGCGCCGAACACGGTGCGGTGGTGCTCTTCACCGGTGTCGTCCGCAATCACGACGGTGGACAGTCGGTGACCGCGCTGCAGTACCAGGCCCACCCGGATGCCGAAGCGTTCCTGCGGCGGTGCTGCGAGGACGTCGCGATGAAGTCCGGGCTCCCGGTCGCGGCGGTGCACCGAGTGGGCGATCTCACCATCGGCGATCTCGCGCTGGTCGCGGCGGTCGCCGCCCCGCACCGCGCCGAAGCCTTCGCCACCTGCGCCGAACTGGTGGAACGTATCAAGGCCGAGGTGCCGATCTGGAAGCGTCAGCACTTCACCGAGGGCGCCTCGGAATGGGTGGGTCTGTAGTCACATCAGGGGACCGACGCACCCCGTGCGGTAGGGTGACATGGTTCGGGCGTCACGACGACGCCCACCGTCGTGGGATACCGGCGGCCCGGGATCGTGCCCGGCCCGCACGCACAGATGCAGTACGCACAGATGCACCGGCCTTCCTTGCGGCGATCGCACAGCACCACGGGCACACGGCCCGTCGAGTGCACACACGCCGCATCGAAAGGCAGCGCTGTTCCATGACCACATCATTTTCCGATCTCGGGGTGCCCCGCCCGCTCGTCGCCACGCTGAACGACGCCGGGATCACCAGCCCCTTCCCCATCCAGGTGGACACCCTCCCCGACACCCTCGCCGGTCGCGACGTGCTCGGACGCGGACGTACGGGTAGCGGTAAGACCCTGGCCTTCTCGATCCCGCTCGCTGCTCGCCTCGCCGGGCGGAGCACCCGGGCGGCCGGCCGTCCGCGCGGCCTGATCCTGGCTCCCACCCGCGAGTTGGCGACCCAGATCGCCGCGGCCATCGAACCGCTCGCGCATTCGTCCGGCCTGAAGGTCACCACGATCTTCGGTGGCGTGTCGCAGAAGCGCCAGGTCGAGGCCCTCCGTCGCGGCGTCGACATCGTCATCGCCTGCCCGGGCCGCCTCGAGGACCTCATGCGCCAGAAGTTCGTCGTGCTCGACGACATCGAGGTCACCGTGCTCGACGAGGCCGATCACATGGCCGACCTCGGCTTCCTGCCCGGCGTCACCCGCATCCTCACGGCGACGCCGAAAGACGGCCAGCGCCTGCTGTTCTCGGCCACCCTGGACAACGGCGTCGACAAGCTCGTCAAGCGGTTCCTGAAGAACCCGGTCATGCACTCGGTCGACGAGGCCACCTCCCCCGTCGCCGCGATGACCCACCACGTCTTCGACGTCGCGGGCATGGATGCGAAGAAGGACCTCGTCCGCGCCCTCGCCTCGGGTACCGGTCGCCGAATCCTGTTCATGCGCACCAAGCATCAGGCCCGCAAGCTCGCCAAGCAGCTCACCGACTCCGGCATCCCGGCGGTGGACCTGCACGGCAATCTCTCCCAGAACGCCCGCGACCGCAATCTCGCCGCGTTCTCGTCGGGTGAGGCCCGGGTGCTCGTGGCGACGGACGTCGCCGCACGCGGTGTCCACGTCGACGACGTCGAACTCGTCGTGCACGTCGATCCCCCGGCCGAGCACAAGGCGTACCTGCACCGCTCCGGTCGCACGGCCCGCGCCGGCAGCACCGGCGACGTCGTCACCGTCGTCCTGCCCGACCAGCGCCGGGATCTCGCGGCCATCATGCGCAAGGCCGCCATCGACGTCACCCCCGTCAAGGTGACGGCGGATTCCGAGCACGTGCTGAAGCTCGTCGGCGAGATCGCGCCGTACGTCGCGCCGGCCCCGAAGCAGGCTGCCGCGCCGTCGCGTCCGCAGCGCAACGGTGGTAGCCGCCGTTCGTCGGCTCCCCGCCAGGGCTCCGGTTCGGGTCAGCGTTCCTCGTCGAGCGGACAGCGTTCCGCCGGTGGTCAGCGATCCTCCGGTGGGCAGCGCGCGGCCGGCGGCCAGCGTTCGGCCGGTCAGGGCGCTGCAGCTGCCACCGGTGGCCGTCGTCGCCCCCAGCGCCGTACCTCCGCCGCTCGCTGAGCCGAAGGGCCGGCCTCCCGCGTCAGCCGGGTGAATCGGCCTTCCGCCTCAGCGGGGCGTGAATCGGTGTATCGCGTACATCGCGTCCGCGGACACCGGTTCGGTCGGCACACAGCGGCGTAGGCGCTCGCGTACGTCGTCGGAGTCCAGATCGGCACCGATGACGACGAGTTGCGTCCCGTCGGGCACGTCGTCGCCGCGACCCGCCGGTTCGAACCGGATGTGGTCGCCGACGGTGTGCAACAGATAGGTGCCGGTGTCCAATCCGGCAGCAACTCGCACGTATCCCTTGATACGGAACACCCCCGCGGGCTGGTTCTCGAGAAAATCCACCAGCACGCGGGGGTGCAGTGCATCTGCGGACTCGAAGGTGATCGCGTCGTAGCCGTCGTGCAGATGGGTGTGCTCGTGGTCGTTCTGCTCGTAGAGCAACTGGTCGAGGGTGAGCTGCTCCCCCGGCTGCGGCCCCGGCCGCTCCGGGATGTCGAACAGCAACGCCGGGTCGATGCGACCGTGGTCGGTCGAGACGACGGCGGCGCGGGAGTTGAGCCGGCACAGGCGGGTCAGCAGATCGTCGTGGGCGTCGCCGTCGATCCGGTCGGTCTTGTTGAGCAGCACCAGATCGGCGAGCGCCACGTGCTGTTCGAGTTCGGGATGCTGCTCCGCGGTCGCGTCGAACTCCACCGCGTCGACGACCAGGACGAGGCCACCGTAGGAGACGTATTCGTTCTCCGAGCCGGCGACGAGCCGGATCATGTTGCGGGGCTCGGCGAGTCCGCTCGCCTCGACGACGATCACGTCGAGATCGGACGAGCGGTGGGCGAGCTTGTCGAGCATCGCATCCATGTCGCTGACATCGACTGCGCAGCACAGACATCCGTTGCTCAGCGAGACCATCGAGTCGACCTGCCCCGCCACCATCATCGAATCGATGTTGACGGAACCGAAGTCGTTGACGATCACGCCGATCCGCGCACCCCGGGTGTTGCGCAGCAGATGGTTGAGCAGCGTCGTCTTCCCCGCGCCGAGAAATCCGGCCACCACGATCACCGGGATCTGCTTCTTCGCCATGATGGTGAGACTAGTCGTGCGCTCGTGCGCGGTTCCGGCGGCGATCGCCACCGGAACCGCGCACCGGCGGCGTCAGCTACCGCGCTTGATCCACTCCTCGAGATGCGGCGACTCGGTGCCGATCGTGGTCCCGTCGCCGTGCCCGGTGTGCACCTTCGTCTCCGCGGGCAGGACGAACAGCTTCTCGCGGATCGACCCGATGATGGTCGGGAAATCCGAGAACGAGCGGCCCGTCGCGCCCGGCCCGCCGGAGAACAGGGTGTCGCCGGTGAACAGCTCACCCGCCTCCGGCAGGTACAGGCAGGTCGAGCCCGGCGAGTGACCCGGGGTGGCGATCGCCTGGATGTCGGTGCCGGCCACACGGATCCGCTCCCCGTCCTCGAGCGTGCCGTGCGCGACGCCCGGGTGGGTCATCTCCCACAGCACGTCGTCGGCCGGGTTGAGCAGGATCGGCGCGTCGAGCTTCTCGGACAGTTCCGGCGCCACGGTGATGTGGTCGTTGTGCGCGTGCGTGCACACGATCGCCACGACCTTCCGCCCACCGACGGCGTCGATGATCGGCTGCGCGGTGTGCGCGGCGTCGATCACGACTACCTCGGAGTCGTCGCCGACGAGCCAGATGTTGTTGTCGACCTCCCATTCACCGCCGTCGAGCGCGAAGGTGCCCGACGTGACGACCCGGTCGACGCGGATCGGCGAGGTGCTCACAAGACCACCACCGAACGGAGGACCTCACCGCGGTGCATCGTCTCGAACGCCTTCTCGACGTCGTCGATGCCGATGCGCTCGGTGACGAACTTCTCGAGCGGCAGGCGTCCCTGCTGGTACAGGTCGACGTAGGTCGGGAAGTCGCGCTCGGGCAGGCAGTCGCCGTACCACGAGCTCTTGAGCGAGCCGCCGTGCGAGAAGAAGTCGATGAGCGGCATCTCGAGGGTCATGTCCGGGGTGGGCACGCCGACGAGGACGACGGTGCCGGCGAGGTCGCGCGCGTAGAAGGCCTGCTTGTAGGTCTCCGGGCGGCCCACGGCCTCGATGACGACGTCGGCGCCGAAACCGTTGGTCAGTTCCTTGATGGCCTCGACCGCGTCGGCCGAGGTCGAGTTGACGGTGTGGGTGGCGCCGAGGTCGGTGGCCCACTCGAGCTTCTTGTCGTCGCGGTCGACGGCGATGATCGTGCCGGCGCCCGCCAGGCGCGCACCCATGATCGCGGCGTCGCCGACACCGCCGCAGCCGATGACGGCGACGGACTGGCCGCGGGTGACCCCGCCGGTGTTCACGGCGGCACCGAGACCGGCCATGACACCGCAGCCGAGCAGGCCGACGACGGCCGGATCGGCGCTCGGGTCGACCTTGGTGCACTGGCCGGCGTGGACGAGGGTCTTGTCGGCGAACGCGCCGATGCCCAGCGCCGGGGAGAGCTCGGTGCCGTCCTCGAGCGTCATCTTCTGCGTGGCGTTGAAGGTGTCGAAGCAGTACTGCGGCTGGCCGCGCTTGCAGGCGCGACACTGGCCGCACACCGCGCGCCAGTTCAGGACGACGAAGTCGCCGACGGCAACCGAGTCGACGCCCTCACCGACGGACTCGACGACACCGGCGGCCTCGTGGCCGAGCAGGAACGGGAATTCGTCGTTGATGCCGCCCTCGCGGTAGTGCAGATCGGTGTGGCACACGCCGCACGCGGCGATCGCGACGACGACCTCACCGGGTCCGGGATCGGGGATCACGATGGGCACGACCTCGACGGGCGCTCCCTTCGAGCGAGCGACGACTCCGCGGACTGTTTGCGACATGGTGTCTCCGTTTCGTGATGCGACCGGCAGTGTCCGGTGTTTCCGACTTCCGGTGATTCCGACCCTAGCCACTCCCGCGGCGCTCTGCTCCTGATCGTTCGGCGGGCCCGACCCGGCCGAACGGCCAGGCGCTGAGCGGCGAACTCGAATTGTCCGATTAACGCATTTCCCTTGGATTTTGCGACTCGACGCTCGGGCGGCATTTCTCCGTCGCCACCTCGGGAAACTCGTGTCGATGTAACGCCGCGAGCGACCTTCACGAAATCCGTTACGACCCGCCGCACTTCGGCGGGCCGGCAATTCCTCGGTCAGAAACGGATTGGTAGAGGCCCATGGCACTTCGAAAGTCGCTGTCGCGTCGGCGGATTCTCGCCGGCGTCTTCGCCCCCACCGCGCTCGGAGTCGTGGCAGCGGCCGCGATCGTGCTTCCGCAACAGGACACCCCCACCGTTGCCGACCCGTATCTCGCCGGCCTGGCGAAGACCACCGAATGTCACGACATGGTCAGCCTGGGCATCGGTGGTCGCGGCGACATCCCTCGCGACGAGTCGAAGATGCTCGTCGACGAGAACGGCAACCGCCTTCCTGCCGCCCAGCAGGGCGCCTACAGCAGCCACTGGGTCGAGCCGGTCATCAGCGCACCGCTCGAGAACCACGAGGCCGGCGAGGGCTACGCCGCCATCTACATCGAGTACCCGGCCGACCTCGCCAGCTACGAGAACGCCGTGAACAAGGGTGCCGAGAACACCATCGAGGTCATGAAGGCCATCCGGCGGTCCTGCCCGGACACCCAGTTCGCCATCGTCGGCTTCAGCGAGGGCGCCGACGTCGCGCGCCGTGCCGCGATGGAGATCGGTGCGCAGGAGCAGGGCGAGGACGGTTCCTGGGACATCATCGATCCCGGTGCCGTCAGCGGCGTGGTCATCCTCTCCGACGCAGGCCGCGAGGCCGGAGAAGGCTTCTTCCCCGGCGCGGAGAACGGCGCGAACCCCGACGGCTTCGATCGCCCCTACCAGCCGGGCGGCGACCCCGTCCCGGGCCGCGGCGTCCTCCCCGACACGAACGGCGGTTTCGGTCATCTCGCCGGCAAGGTCGCGTCGTTCTGCTCCGAGGGCGACTTCACGTGCTCGGCACCCCAGAACATCGCGCTGATCGAACTGCTCGCGAACGTGGGCCGTCAGGTCAACGGCGACGCCCTGGAACGCGAGGGTCTCACCCCCGCGACCGGCGCCGACCTGGCCCAGGTCGTCGGCCGGGTCGCGCTGCTCGCCCTCGCCGACATCTCGGCGAATCCGGACTGGATGCGGTCCGACGAGACCTTCCTCGAGGTGCTGATCAAGGTCTCCGACCCGAGCTACGATCCCGCCGCCGCCCGCCCCACCACGCCTGTGGCTGCCGACGCCGACTCCGGCGCCACCGGTGGTGAGGACGGTGCCGAGGCGCCCATCCCCGCAGAGCGTCTGTCGAACCTCGCGTACCTGCCGGAGAAGATCGTCAAGGAGGTCGTCGGGTTCATCCGGAGCAACGAGAACACCCTCGCGGTGGTGCTCGCCGACCCGTACGACCAGACCTTCGGCTACAACGAAGAGACCCGAGACCACTACGGTCACCACTTCGACTACTGGGACGACGACATCGACGGCAAGGGCACGTCCACCGTCGAGTACGCCGCCGCTTGGCTCGAGCACCTGGCCCGCGAGGCCAAGGAGGGCAAGAAGGTGGATCCGAAGAAGGTCGACCAGGCCGCGGTGCTCATGATCGCCGAGGAGACGGCGAAGGCCGAGACCGCCGAGGCGTCCACCACGCCGGGGACCTCGCCGTCCTCGACCGTGACCGACGATGCGACGGTCGCCGACAGCAGCGTGCCCGCCCCCGTCGACGGCGCCCCGGCTCCCGCAGGCGACCCCGCTGCACCGGTGGCCCCGCCGGCACCCGAAGCGGGCGTGGCAGCCACGCCCACCCCGGTGACCACCACGGCTCCGGTCCCCACCCCGTCGGAGACCACGACTCCGGCCACGGGCGAGACCACCACGGGCGCCGGGTCGACCACCTCCTCCGGAACGCCCACGACGACCGTCGCCCCGACGACGACCACGTCGCCGGCACCGGCCGCCTGACCGTCCTCGACGGGCCACCCGACGACCGAGAACTCGGCGTCAGCCCGCGGCGCGGACCCCGGCCTCTGCACCGAGAGCCGCAGCCTCACCGCGAGTGCTGACGCCGAGTTTTCGTAGTACGCCGGCCACGTGGAACTTCACCGTCGACTCGCTCACGCCGAGGCGTTCGGCAATGACGCGGTTGCGCCGTCCGGCCACGAGATGTTCGAGGACCTCGATCTCCCGGGGCGCGAGCGCGGCGAGCGCATCGAGCGCGGGGCCGTCCGTCGCGGCGATCGGCAGGTCGAGCGGGAAGCTCATCGCGATCCGTGTCCCCCAACCGGGCGTCGACTCGGATTCGATTCCACCACCGAGGGTTTCGACGCGGTCGCGGAGCTGGCGTTCGAGTTCGACGACGTCGATCTCGCCGTGGCCGTCGTCGCGCACGTCCACCAGCAGGGTCGAGTCGTCGCAGGTCCACGCGACGCGCACCCGCGTCGCGTCGGCCTGACCGGACATCGCCAGCACCGCGCCCCGGGCGATCGCGCGGGCCGCGTGTGCGACCTCGCCGGGCAGTCCCCGTCCACCCACTGGCGGAGCGACCATCTGCAGGTCGAGCGGACGGTGCCGCACCAGATCGCGCAGCTCGCCGTGGAGTCGGGCGAACGCGGTGGTCAGCGCCTCCTCCGCGAGTTCGCGGTGCAGGTCCACCGCCGATCGCAGGCCGATCAGGGCCTCGGTCGCCGTCTCCCGCGCCGTGGTCCGGGCACGGGTGTCGTCGAGATCCTTCGACCGCAGGGTCGCGAGGATCGTCTCGAGGGTCACGGCATGGGATTCGGTGAGCTCGGCGACGGTGCGGGCCCGTTCCGCGGAGGCGGCCCGCGATTCCGCGAGATAGGCCGGGCTGGCGGTGTGCACCTGCAACCGGATGCCGGTGGCGACCACGCCGAATGCCGCCCGCACGAGATCGAGGGCCGCGGAGGTGGCCCGGCCCCCGCGCGGCACGAGCACCAGGAGCGTGTCGGTGCCGTCGAGGATCGCGCACACCTCACGATCGCGACCGGCGAGACGGAAGCTGCCGCGGCGGATCTCCCCCGCGGCGAGTTCGTTCCGCACCCGATCCAGCTCGGCGATGGTCACCCGGTCGACGATCGACGGGTCGCCGGCCACCTTCCGCGGCCGGCCGGTGCATTCCCTCGTGAAGATCACCAGGGCGCTGTGCGGAGCGAGGTCGTCGACATAGGTGGAGAATCGCTGCGCGATCTCCGCGAGCGGACCGGTGAGGACGTCGCGCAGCTCGGCGATCAGGACCTCAGGGCGACGGGCAGCGGGACTCACGTGCCCACGATATCGGCGTCCACCTGCGCCCTCCCGGAGGAGCCCCGGCCCCAGCCGACGCGTGCATCGCGTACTGCGCCACTTCGGCCCCTCGGACCCCGACCGGCGGTAACATTCCGACCACTGGGGCGACTTCGATTCCTCGTCCGTGGGAGGTGCTGCGAACAGTGGCGGACCCCCGCTCGACGACGGGCACCGCGACCGCGATCGACGGTCGCGACGGGTTCCCCGCGACCGTGCCCGGTCTGCTGCTCGACCGGGTGTCCCGCTCCCCCGACTCCGTCGCCTACCTGCGTCCGGACGGTGAACGGTGGCGACCTTCGACGTGGACGGACGTACGACGGGAGGTCTTCGACCTCGCGGCGGGACTGATCGGCCGGGGTGTGGAAGCCGGATCGCGGGTCGCGATCTGCGCGACGACCTGTTATCGGACCGTCGTCGCCGACCTCGCGATCGCGTGCGCGGGCGGTGCCACCGTCCCGATCTACCCGGCGACCCGCGACGACGAGGTGCGGTCGCAGATCCGGCGTGCGCACGCCGTCCTCACCGTCGCCGACCGGCCCGTCGCCGTCACCGACATCCTGGGCATCGACGGACTCGACGAGCTCGCCGCCGAAGGTCGTCGTCTGCTGCGCACCGACCCCGACGTCGTCGAGCGACGGATCGCTGCGCTGTCCCCGGACGACGAGGCCGCGCTGATCTACACGGCGTGCGAGGACGGCCGCACCAAGGGCGCGTGCCTGACCCACCGAGGCACGACCTACGGTGCCCGTGCCATCGCGCAGACCGGCATGATCTCCTCGTCCGACCGTCAGTTGCTGTGGTTGCCGCTCGCGCACGTCTTCGGGCGGTCGTTGCTGCTCATGGCCATGCACACAGGTGTGAGCACCGCCGTCGACGGTCGCGCCGACCGGGTCACCGCGAATCTGCGGACGGTCCGGCCGACCTTCCTGGGATCGGTCCCGCACGTGCTCGAGAAGGTCGCCCGGCTGGAACGGGACGAGCTCGGAGGTCGGCTCCGCTTCGTCATCTCCGGATCGGCGCGGCTGTCCGAGGCGGTCGCCCGGCGGTTCGAGCAACTCGGTGTACCGGTGCTCGAGTGTTACGGAATCACGGAGACGTCGGGACCGTCGTGCGCGAACCTGCTCGGCGCGCACCGCCCCGGCACGGTCGGCCGGCCGCTGCGCGGCACGGAGGTCCGGATCGCCGATACCGGCGAACTCCTCATCCGGAGTCCCGGAGTGATGACCGGGTACCACGACGATCCCGCGGAGAGCGCCGCCGCGCTCGACGCCGACGGCTGGTTCCACACGGGCGATCTCGCCGAGATCGACGCCGACGGATTCGTCGTCGTGACCGGTCACCGCAAGGACACCTTCAAGACCAGCACCGGAAAGTACGTCGGCCCCACCGCGCTCGCCGACCGCTGGCGGCGGGTGTGTCCGGGCAGCGAACTCGTCGTGGCCGGGGAGCTGCGCCCGTACTGCGTCGGCCTCGTGTTCACCACCGCGCCGGAGTCGGTCGTCGCGGCCGCGCTGGAGCAGCTCGACGCCCGCTCGGATCCGTGGGAACGCATCCGTCGTTTCGTCACGGTGAGCGCGCCGCCGGAGGCCGACGATCTCGACCCGACCGGGCGTCCGATCCGGGATCGCGTGCTCGCCCGGTACGCCCGTCTCGTCGACGAGATGTACGCGAACGGTCGTCGCGCGGGCCAGGACGGGTCGCGGCAGTCGAATGCCGTCTGAAGTAAGGTTCGCCTAAACGCAGGTCACCGCGCGGCCGGAAAGACCGGTCGTTCCGCCGTCCACGATCCCCTGCCGAGGAGAACGCACCCATGGCCCGTAGTCTTCGCCCCATCGAGGTCTTCCCGATCACCACCCGGTACCTGAAGGTGCTCCGCGTGACGGACGTGAGCCCCGGGATGCGGCGGGTGACCCTCGGGGGCGAACAGTTGCAGGCGCACGTCGCGTCGAACGGATTCCCGGTGGAGGCGTTCCGGTCCGACGGTGTGGACGACGAGTTCAAGTTGATGTTCAAGCATCCCGAACTCGACGAGGCCCTCGGCCCCACCCAGGCCGACGGCGTGGTGAACTGGCCGCGCGATCCGAAGCTGCTCATGCGCACCTACACCGTCCGGCGCTGGGATCCGGTCGCCGGCGAGATCGACGTGGACTTCGTGCGCCACGGCGTGGGTCCCGCGTCGAGCTGGTCGTACCGTGCGGAGCCCGGTGAGACGATCCAGATCGCCGGACCGAAGTCGTCGGCCGGACACCCGCAGGGCGTGGACTGGACGCTCGTGGCGGGCGACGAGACGGCGCTGCCTGCCATCGGGCGCTGGCTCGAGAACTGGCCCGCGGGTGCACGCGGCCGGATCTTCGTCGAGATCGCCGACGACTCGCATCGGCAGGATCTTCCCGTTCCCGACGGGGTGGAGCTGACCTGGCTGAGCCGCGACGGCGCCGAGCCGGGCACGACGACCCTGTTGTTCGATGCCCTCCGGGCCGCCGAGTGGTGGGAGGGCACGGTCTTCGCGTGGGTGGCCGGTGAGGCCCTCACGCTCACCCCCATCCGGCGGTGGCTGCGGAACGAGAAGGGTCTGCCCAAGGAACAGGTGGAGGTCACCGGATACTGGCGTCGTCAGGAGGTCTCGGTCTCGGAAACCGACGCCTCCCTGCCCGATTTCGAGGCGACCGAGGACGAACGCGACCGCTTCGACGAACTGGCCGAGATCGCACCGGGTTTCGCGCTGCGGGTCGCAGCGACCATCGGACTGGCGACGGCCTTCGACGCGTCGCCGCGCACCCTCGACGAGCTCGTGGCCAAGACCGGGACCGACCGCACCGGTCTGGGCAAACTGCTCCGTTATCTCGTCGCCGTGGGGGTGGCCGAGGATCTCGGCGAGGGCCGGTTCCGGCTCACCGGCGTCGGCCGTGAACTCGAGGACGACCACCACATCGAGGAACTGCGACTCGACGGTGTGCACGCGCAGCGGGAACTGGCAGGCATGCTCGCGCTCCTCGCCGCCGTCCGCACGGGTCGCGGGGACGACGCGCAGCGGTTCGGGAAGAGCTTCGCGCAGCGCGTCGCGGACGACACCGCTCTGCTGACGGACCGGTACGAGCAGGAGGCCGAGATGGCCGTCTACTTCGCCGGTGCCCTCGCGGCGAAGGTGCCTTCTGACGTGTCGACGATCGTGGTCTCCGGTGAGGCGGCCGGTTCCTATGCCCACGCCCTCGTCACGGCGAATCGGTCGGCACGGGCGACCGTGGTGGCCGCGCCGTCGGAGATCAAGGTCCTGCGTCGCGTCCACGGCGAGCACGAGCGCGTCGGCTATACGCCGGGCAGCATGCTCGAAGCCCGGCCCGAGCCGGTTGACGCGGTGCTGCTGAGCGGGCGGTTGAACGAACTGCCCGAGGCCGACGCCGTGCACGTGCTGCAGCAGGCGGCGGCCGGACTGAAGCCGGGCGGCCGGATCCTCGTCTTCGGCAATGTGCTCGACGACGTCGCCCGTGAGCACGACTACGAGGACGATCTCATCGACTTCGCACTCACCGGTGGCGGTGGTCGTACGCACGAGGACCACGTGGCACTGTTCGAGGCGGCCGGCCTCGCGGAACCCGAGCGCACGACGGTGGGCTGGGGCATGACGCTGTACACGTCCACCAGCTCGGCGGGCTGAGATCGTGAGAATGCAGCGGCCTCGCGACGCACGGGGCCGCTGCAGAACGACGAGAAGAGCTGCTGCGAGGAGTTTCCCGCGAGGAATGTCTTCCGAAGGGTGGAGCTAAGGGGACTCGAACCCCTGACCCCCACACTGCCAGTGTGGTGCGCTACCAGCTGCGCCATAGCCCCTTGCACGGCCCTGACGGGGACCGCCACCGAAGACTACAGGCGAGAGCGTGAACTCCCGCCTGTAGCGATCTTGTGGAGCTAAGGGGACTCGAACCCCTGACCCCCACACTGCCAGTGTGGTGCGCTACCAGCTGCGCCATAGCCCCGTATTCGGTTGTACCGTCGCGCTCCGGTGACCCCTTCGCGCTGAAAGAAAACTACACCATCGCGCTCGACGCCAACAAATCGGCTGGTAGACGGCGTGACTGTGGCGGGGGCACGCACCGTGTGCGGCCCCCGCCACCGCTCCGTCTATCCGACGAGTTCGGTCACCCAGTTCTCGTTGCCGAGGGCGTCGATGACGGTTCCCTCGTACACGACGGCCGGAGTGCCGGCCGCTCCGGTCGTCGCGAGCAGCCGGCGTCCCGCCTCCGCGTCGGCCGAGGCCTGCTCGATCCGGGCGCCGTCGGTGATGCACTGCGCGACGTCCTCGGAGGCACCCGCGTCGCGCGCCATCTGCGCGAGACCCGCGTTGTCGATGTCACCGTCGCCACCCTCGGCCGGCTGGTTGTCGGGCGACAGCAACGCGTCGTGGAATGCGGAGAACGCGCGGGCGTCCCCGCTCTCGGCGACGCACTGTGCCGCCGCCACCGCGCGGGTCGAGTAGTCGCCGCTGCTCGACGCCCGGTCGAGGAAGGCGAGCATCCGGTACCGGATCGCCAGCTGCCCGTCGTCGATCGCCTGGGCGAGCTCCTGTGAGTGCTTGTGTTCGAGTTCGGCGCAGTACGGGCACAGCGGGTCTTCGAACAGGTCGATGGTCCGCGGGGCGTCGGGGCGGCCCAGCAGGATCGCACCGTCGTCCTCGATAGACACCTCCACCGCGGCGTTCTGCACGGAGCCGTAACCGTCGTTGCGGGGATCGCCGCTACCCGACGACCACAGGACACCACCGACGACGAGCGCACCGATCACCAGGATCGCGATGCCGCCGAGAATGTAGGTGAACCTGTTCGACGTCGGCTCCGGTGTGTACTTGCCGGATGAGACCTTCTTCGCGCTCACGGATGCTGCCCTCTACTGCTCGTCGATGGGGAAGGACGATCTCACTCTGCCATCGACGGCTGAGGGGTCGCTGAGAGGGCAGCCCGTGAACCCGGACCGAGCGCGAACCAGGTGCGCGGCCGGACGACCAGCCATATCGACATCGCCAGGAAGCCGACGTCGCGGGCGATCTCGATCGCGTAGTCGCGGCCGTCGACGCCCTCGACCACACCTCCTCCCCCGAAACAGCCGCAATCGATCGACAGGCCGCGCGCCCACGCCGAGGCGATCGCGGCGACGAGCGCGACCAGCCCCAGCGCGCTGACGAGCGCTGCGGAGCGCGTCGCGAGACCCACGAGCAGGATCGACCCCAGGGCCAGTTCGAGAACGGGGAAGACGGCGGCGAACGGCCGCACCCAGTCGGTAGGGAAAATCTGGTACGCCCGTACCGCCACGACGGTCTGCGTCGGATCCGAGAACTTCACCCAACCGGAGACGAGCCACACCGCCGCCAGACCGTATCGGGCGAGCGTGGAGACGAGACCGACCCACATACCGGCGACAGTACCGCTCGGTCGCCTCACCGCGCCGTGTCGTCGGTCACCGGCGTCGCTTGCTCCGCGACGCGGGGCCGTCCGACGACGAACCACGGCAGCGTCGCCGCGAGCATGATCACGCCCGTGACCGCGAAGGCCGTCGAGTACGACAACCGGTCCGCGAGGAAGCCGGCGGCGACCGGGCCGATCACCGCGCCGACATCGGCGACCATCTGGAAGGCCGCGAGCACCGGCCCACCTCGAGCCTTACTGCCCACGACGTCGGCGACGGCGGCCTGCTGCGAGGGGTTCGACAGCCCGGACCCCATACCCGCCACGAACGAGGTGATGAGGAACCAGACGACGCTCTCGGTGAATCCCATCGCGATCGTGCTGACCCCGCACACCACCAGACCGGCCAGGACGAAGGGTCGCCGCCCGAACCGGTCGGACAGCTTGCCCGACTTGATGAGGACGAGAGCGTTGCCCACAGCGAAGGCGGTCAGCGCGACACCCGCGAACGCCTCACCCTCGTCGAGCGCCTCGACGACGAACAGCGGCACCATCGCCACGCGGACCCCGAACACCACCCAGCCGTTGGCGAAGTTCGATCCCAGCGCCGCGCGGTAGACCGGCGAGCGCAGCGCGTCGCGCAGGCGCATGACGGGCACGCCGTCCCCGCTGTCGGGACGGGCGAGCTCCGACGACCGCAGGCTGATCCCCACGACCGAGGCCGCCACGAGCAGCGCCACGGCGTAGATGAGAAAGGGTGCGCGCAGCCCCAGTCCGATCAGGGCACCACCGAAGAGCGGGCCGAGGATGTTGCCCATGAGGAAGCTGGTCGCGTACAGACCGGAGACGCGCCCGCGGGCGTCGGGGGGTGCGATCCGCACGAGCAGGCCGAGCGCCGACACCGTGAACATCGTCGACCCGATGCCGCCGAGGGCACGGAAGACGAGCAGCTGCCAGTAGCTCGCCGCGAATGCACATGCGCCCGTCGACAGGGCGACGATGAGCAGGCCCGTGATGTAGACGGGCCGCTCCCCCAGCTTCTGCACCAGCGACCCGCTCGCGGGCGCGAAGAGCAGTCGCATCGCGGCGAACGACGACACGACGACCGTCGCCGCCGTCACACCGACGTCGAAGCTGCGCGCGAATTGGGGCAGCGCGGGAGCGACGAGACCGAAGCCGAGCGCGATCACGAAACTCGCGACGACCAGAACCCAGATTTCCCGCGGCAACGCCGCGTCACGTGTCCGCATGATGCCCACGATGTTAGCGAGGCGCACGACCTCGCCCGGCCGCACGGTAGGCGAGCAGGCTCAGGACAGGACGGACGAGACGAGTTCGCGTGCCGCCTGCTGGACCTCGGCGAGATGGTCGGGGCCGCGGAACGATTCGGCGTAGATCTTGTAGACGTCCTCGGTTCCGGAGGGGCGGGCGGCGAACCACGCGTTCTCGGTGGTGACCTTGAGACCACCGATCGCAGCACCGTTGCCGGGGGCCGCGGTGAGCGTCGCGGTGATCGGTTCGCCGGCGAGTTCGGTGGCGCCGACCTGCTCGGGCGACAGCTTCGACAGCACCGCCTTCTGCTCGCGCGTCGCCGGCGCGTCCACGCGCGCGTAGGCGGGGTCGCCGTACCGGTCGACGAGTTCGGCGTAGTAGCGGGACGGGCTCTTCTCCGTCACCGCGGTGATCTCCGCCGCGAGCAGGGCGAGGACGATGCCGTCCTTGTCGGTGGTCCACACCGAGCCGTCGCGCCGAAGGAAGGACGCACCGGCGCTCTCCTCCCCGCCGAAGCCCAGCGAACCGTCGCTCAGGCCGGGGACGAACCATTTGAAGCCGACCGGCACCTCGAGCAGGTCGCGGCCGAGGCCGGCGGCGACCCGGTCGATCATCGACGAACTCACGAGCGTCTTGCCCACCTTGCTCGATTCCACCCAGCCGGGGCGGTTGCGGAACAGGTAGTCGATCGCGACGGCGAGATAGTGGTTCGGGTTGAGCAGACCGGCGTCGGGGGTGACGATGCCGTGCCGGTCGGCGTCGGCATCGTTTCCGGTCGCGAGGTCGTAGGCCTCGCGGTTGCCGATCAGCGACGCCATGGCGTTCGGCGACGAGCAGTCCATGCGAATCTTCCCGTCGGTGTCGAGCGTCATGAACCGCCAGGTGGCGTCGACGAGCGGATTGACGACGGTGAGGTCGAGGGCGTGCCGTTCGGCGATCTCGCCCCAGTAGTCGACGCTCGCACCACCCATCGGGTCGGCGCCGATCCGTACCCCGGCAGCGCGGACGACGTCGAGATCGACGATGTTCGGCAGATCGTCGATGTAGGCGGCGAGGAAGTCGTGTCGTCCGGCGGACGCGAGGGCCGAGGAGAGCGGCACCCGCTTCACCCCGCCGAGTCCGGCGGCGAGCAGTTCGTTGGCGCGGGCGGCGATGACCGACGTCGCGTCGCTGTCGGCCGGACCACCCGACGGCGGGTTGTACTTGAAGCCACCGTCGCGCGGAGGATTGTGCGAGGGGGTGACGACGATCCCGTCGGCGCGGGCACCGGAGCCGGAATTGTGCTGCAGGATCGCGTGACTGACGGCCGGGGTCGGGGTGTAGCGGTCGCGGGAGTCGACGACCACCTCGACGCCGTTCGCGACGAGCACTTCGAGCGCGCTCGCCCAGGCCGGTTCGGACAGGGCGTGCGTGTCGCGGCCGAGGAACAGCGGGCCCGAAGTGCCCTGCTGGGCGCGATATTCGACGATCGCCTGAGTGGTCGCGAGGATGTGGGCTTCGTTGAACGCACCGTCGAGGCTCGAGCCGCGATGACCGGACGTGCCGAAAGCCACCTGCTGCGAGGCGTTCTCGGGATCCGGTTGCACGGTGTAGTAGGCGGTGACAAGGTGTGCGAGATCTTCGAGATCCGCCGCGGTGGCCGGCTGTCCCGCTCGTTCGTGCGCCATGTGCTCTCCTCGTCGATGGTGGTGTTCTCATCTTGCCGCCGATCCGCGGCACGCGCGGGATGAGTACCCCGATCCGCGCGTCGATACGGATAACGGACGAAAAGGTCATCACGGTCGTGGGACCAAAGTTTCTGACTCGAAAGTAGTATTGGTACCTCACAATTAGGTGAGCTAACTTCAGTGAACGAAATGAAGACGATGCCGGGGAGGACATTCCTTCGTTTCGCTCTCGCTGTTTCGGCGCCGTCTCCGACGTCTCCGGGACCGACAGCGACCGTGCCCGTCGTCGAGAACACTCACACCCTGAGTCTCGACGGCGGGCACTGCCGTTTCCAGGACACTGCCGATCAGGCTCACCCGAACAACAAGAAACCCGGGTAGGTGATCGATGGTCGATCTCCTACCCGGGTCGATGGTGGAGCTGCCGGGAATCGAACCCGGGTCCTCCGCCGCCTCGCGAGGGCTTCTCCGTGTGCAGTTCGCTATGTCTCTACTCGGATCTCCCGTTCTCGCGAACAAGACGAGATGACGATCCCAGTCGCTGTTTGTTGTCCCGTACGACTCCGCGACCGAGCCGGACGGTAGAGCTCTCTAGTCGATGCCAGGATCCGGGTCGAGAGCAAACCCGGGCTGACAGAGACGCGCTCGCTTAGGCAGCGAGGGCGTACTCGCGCTGAGTGGACTCGGCGCTTAATTGGTTGCAGCGACGCTTACGGTGGTCTCTTGCCTGCACCGACACGCTTCCCCTTGCTCAACGTACGCAGTCGAAACCGTTCAGCCCCGTACGCACCTGCGACCTTCGCAGGACTACCTACTGTAACGACCCGAGGGCCCGATGTCATTCCCATTTCCGGAAACGATTCGCGGCGGGGTCATGAGCCTGCTCACACCGCCACTCACCAGCCGCGGAACCGCGTCGGGGTCACCCGGACGGGCACGGAGTTCCGTGCCTCGTGTTCTTCCTCATCCCGGAGGGATCAGCCGGGCAGGCTGACGAGTGCGACGGCAAGGCCGGCTGCGAGCAGGCCGAGCAGTTTCACCCGGCTCACCCGTTCACCGAGCACGATGACGGCGAGCAGGACCGTCACCGCCGGATACAGCGCCGCGATCACGCTCACCAGCGACAGCAGGCCGTGCTGGTAGGCGAACAGCAGTGCACCGTTCGCGATCACGTCGATCGCACCGATCCCGATCAGGATCGGCAGGAGCGACCGGATCGGCCACACCACGGTGCGCCACGAGAAGGCGATCACGAGCCAGACCACGAGGGTGGCGGTCGCGCGCGAGGCGGCGAGCGGCCACAGTCCGGTGCCGGTCTCGACCTGACCGAGGCCGACGAACGACAATGCGAAGGCGATGCCCGATCCGACCGTCCACCACGCGATCCTCGACGTGAAGCGCGGGTGTCCGACACCGGTGACGGTCTCGTCGGATTCGCGGCTGACCAGCCCCACCGCGATCACCGCGACGACGATGCCGAGATAGGCGAGCAGACCGGGCCGGTCCCCCGTCGCGATGCCGACGAACACGGGGATCCCGGCCACGACGACGGCGGTGACCGGTGAGACGACCGACATCGGCCCGTTCGCCAGCGCGAGATAGAACCACCAGACGGCGATGCCGCCGGCCACGCCCGCCGCGGCACCCCACGCGAGGGAGGCCGCGGTGAGGTCGCCACCGACGACCGACGCGGCGATCAGGGACACGACGAGCGAGACCGGGTAGGTGACGGCGACGACGCCGAGCGCGCTCGCGCGCCGGGAAGCGGCACCCCCGGCGAAATCGCTGAGGCCGTAACCGACCGCCGCAAGCAGCGCGAGCGCGACCGCGATCAGCGGCTCATGCCCTTCACCCGCCGGCCGAGCTCGCGGGTCACCTCACGTTCGGCGGTCCGGCGGGCGAGATCCTGACGCTTGTCGTAGTCCTGCTTGCCCTTGGCGAGCGCGAGCTCGACCTTGACCTTGCCGTCGGAGAAGTACATCGACAGCGGCACGAGGGTCTGGTTGCCCTCCCGGGTCTTGCCGACGAGCGCGTCGATCTCCCGGCGGTGCAGCAGCAGCTTGCGGGTGCGGCGCGGAGCGTGGTTGGTCCACGTGCCGTGCCCGTATTCCGGAATGTGCAGACCCCGCAACCACACCTCGCCGTCGTCGACGGTCGCGAACGCGTCGACCAGGGAGGCCTTGCCCTCCCGCAGGCTCTTGACCTCGGTACCGACGAGGGCGATGCCCGCCTCGTAGGTGTCGAGGATGGTGTAGTTGTGGCGCGCCTTCCGGTTGGTCGCGATGACCTTCCGGCCCTTTTCCTTCACGTGCAGGCCTTTCCGGTCCACGATCGATCGAACAGAACACCGTCCAGCATAGGAACCTCGCACAACACCTTATTCACGCACGTACAGACGCAAGGTCACATACGAGGTGAGAGCGGCCATCCCCACACCCACGAGCACCAGGAACGGCGAGACGAGAAGGATGTCGCTGTCGGTGATGCGGGCGACGATGTTCGCGTCGTAGACCTCGGTGAGCATGTCGTCGACGAACATGCTCTTGGCGACGAACAGGCCGCCGATGGCGAGCGCGGCACCGACGATCGCGGCGATCACCGCTTCGAGGAGGAAGGGCAGCTGCGTGTACCAGCGGGTCGCGCCGACCAGGCGCATGATGCCGACCTCGGTGCGGCGGGTGAAGGCCGCGATCTGCACCATGTTGGCGATCAGCAGCACGGCCGCGATCGCCTGGATCGTAGCGATGGCGAACGCGCCGTTGCGGATGCCGCCGAGCACACCGAACAGGCGCTCGACGAGATCCTGCTGGTTCAGCACGCTGTCGACGCCGGGTCTGGTGCCGAAGTCGTCCTGGATCGCCGCGAAGCGATCCGGATCGGACATCTTGATCTTGAAGGAGGCCGGGAAGCTGTCGGCGCTCACGAGTTCGGCGAGTTCGGGCTGATCGGCGAAGACGCGTTCGGTGGCGTCGGCGACGGCATCGTCGCGGCTCAGGTACTGGACCGACACCACGTCGTCGGTGCCCTCGAGGTCGCTGCGCAGAGCGGAGCAGAGGTCCTGCTCGCACTCCGGATCGAGCGAGGAGATGTCCTCGGTCAGGAACACCTGCACCTCGACCCGGTCGAGGAAGATCCGTTCCGTCTTGCCCGCCATCTGGACCACGAGCAGACCCGCACCGAACAGCGCGAGGGAGATCGCCGTGGTGAGGATCATCGCGATGGTCATGGTGAGGTTGCGGCGCAGGCCGGTGGTGACCTCGCTGAACAGGAAGCTGGCACGCATCGGGTGGGAATCCTTCGGTTGCCTGGTGGGGATGCTCGGGTGACGGGATCTACCGGCCGACGCCGTAGACGCCGCGTGCCTCGTCGCGCACGACGCGTCCGAGATCGAGTTCGACGACCCGCCGCCGCATCGAGTCGACGATGTGGTGGTCGTGGGTCGCCATGAGCACCGTCGTGCCCGTGCGGTTGATGCGTTCGAGCAGCAGCATGATGTCCTGGCTGGTCTCGGGGTCGAGGTTGCCGGTAGGTTCGTCGGCCATCAGCACGAGCGGCCGGTTGACGAACGCGCGCGCGATCGCGACGCGCTGCTGTTCGCCGCCGGACAGTTCGGCGGGCAGCCGGTCGGCCTTGCCGGACAGTCCCACCAGGTCGAGAACCTCCGGCACCGTCCGTTCGATCACTCCGCGCGGCTTGCCGATCACTTCGAGAGCGAACGAGATGTTCTCGGCGACCGTCTTGCGCTGGAGCAGCCGGAAGTCTTGGAAGACGCACCCGAGATTCTGGCGCAGCTTCGGCACGCGCCGCGCCGGCAGCCGATTGACGTGGAAATCGGCCACGTGGATGTCGCCGGTGGTGGGCTTCTCCTCGCGCAGGAGCAACCGGAGGAAGGTCGACTTCCCGGATCCGGAGGGACCGATGAGAAAGACGAACTCGCCCTTCTCGACGTGCACCGAGACCCCTTCGAGTGCGGGGCGCGTGGACGTCTTGTAGGACTTGGACACATTCTCCAGCCGGATCACGTGGACATGCTAACCGTTACCGGACGGTGACCTATTGACCCGGCTCGTCGACGCTCTACGACGGCGGGGCGTCGGTGTCCTCGGTCACCGTCGGGTTCTGCTGGTCGTTCACCCCGGGGATCCGCGGCAGATCGAACGGGAACTGCCTGTTCGTCGTGGTGGGAATCCCCGTGGTCGGCACGTCCTGCTGCGGCACGACCCCCTGTTCCGAACCCGGCGCATCGGTCGACGGCGTGGGCCGGGAGAGCGACGAGGTCGTCGGCGGATAGGGCGTGTCGGTGGTCTCCGGCACGTACTTCTCCTCCGGGACCGTGGTCGCCGGCGGCACGTACGGCACGTACGGGGTCTCGGAGATGAGCACGGCGGTCGACGGTGCCGCGGGGGTGTCCTCGGGCTGGTTCAGGAACAGATAGGTCACCCACAGCGCGAGCCACAGGGTGCACAACGCGAAGGTCGTGGTCCTGATCCGCCCACCCAGCAGGTGCGACGGGATGCGCCTGCGGTGCGTCTGCTCCGGCTCGGTCGCCGCGCCTCCACCCGAGGCCCCTCCACCCGGTGTCACTGTGCCTCCACTCGATCGACCACGCTGGCGGTGTCGAGCTGGGGCGTGACGGTGATGCCCTGTTCACGCAGCGCTCGCGCGATCCGCGCACGCAGCAGACGGCCCACCTGGAACTGCTTGCCGGGCAGCGTGCGCGCGACCATGCGGACGCTGAGCTGATCCACCTCGAGGCTCTCGACACCCATCACGCTCGGTTCGTCGAGCAACAGCTCCCGCAGGCGGGGTTCCTGGTATGCGGCGACACCCAGTTCGCGCAGGATCTCGGTGACGTCGGCGATGTCGGCGGTCACCGGGATCGGCACGTCCACCACGGCGCGCGCCCAGTCCTTCGACAGGTTGACGGCCTTGTTGATCTGCCCGTTGGGGACGGTGATGACCTCGCCCGCCGTGCTGCGCACCCGGGTGACACGCAGTGTGACGTCCTCGACGGTGCCGACTGCGTCCTCGGACGCACCGGTCACGGAGATCTGCACCGTGTCGCCGAAGCCGTACTGGCGTTCGGTGATGATGAAGAACCCCGCAAGGATGTCCTGCACGATGCGCTGGGCACCGAAGCCGAGCGCCGCGCCGAGCACGGTCGCCGGCGCGACCAGGCTGCCGATGGGCAGCTGGAGATAGTCGAACACCTTCAGGGTGGCGACGATGTACACGAACGAGATCGCCATCCACGTGACCACCTGGGCGACCGAGTGGCGGTGCTTCGTCGCTTCGGACCGCACGAGGTCGTCGGACTGCGTGTAGCGCTCGTCGATGCGCCGCGTGATGCGGCTGCCGATCCAGGAGACGAACCGGGCGATGAGAACCGCGCCCAGGATCGTGAGTGCGATCAGCAGCCCGCTCGTCGACAACCAGTCGAGCAGTCTAGCTCCGGGAAGAAACGGCACAGGGCCCTCTCCTGTTTCCGATCACGACTTCTGCTCTTCCCGCATACGCCAGCGGATGCCCGATTCGAGGAATCCGTCGATGTCGCCGTCGAGCACCGCCGACGGGTTGTTGACCTCGTACTCGGTGCGCAGGTCCTTGACCATCTGGTACGGGTGCAGCACGTACGAGCGCATCTGGTTGCCCCACGAGCTGCCGCCGTCGCCCTTGAGCGCATCCATCTCGGCCCGCTCCTCCTGGCGCTTGCGCTCGAGGAGCTTGGCCTGCAGGACGCGCATGGCCGCGACCTTGTTCTGCAGCTGCGACTTCTCGTTCTGACAGGTGACGACGATGCCGGTCGGGATGTGTGTCAGGCGCACGGCGGAGTCGGTGGTGTTGACCGACTGGCCACCCGGGCCGGACGAACGGTAGACGTCGACGCGGACGTCGTTCTCGTCGACGTCGATGTGGTCGGTGGTCTCGACGACGGGCAGCACCTCGACCTCGGCGAAGGAGGTCTGGCGGCGTCCCTGGTTGTCGAAGGGGCTGATGCGCACGAGCCGGTGCGTGCCCATCTCGACCGACAGGGTGCCGTAGGTGTAGGGCGCTTTGACCGCGAAGGTGGCGGATTTGATGCCGGCCTCTTCGGCGTAGGAGGTGTCGTAGACCTCGACGCCGTAGCCGTGCTTGTCGGCCCAGCGGATGTACATGCGCATGAGCATCTCGGCCCAGTCGGCCGCGTCGACGCCACCGGCTCCTGCGCGGATGTTGACGAGTGCGTCGCGCTGGTCGTACTCGCCCGACAGCAGCGTGCGCACCTCCATCGCCTCGATGTCGGCGCGCAGGCTCTCACGTTCGGCGTCGGCGTCGGCCATGGCGGCGGTGCGGGCCTCGCCCTCCTCGCCCTCGGCGAGTTCGTACAGGACCGGCAGATCCTCGAGTCGCTGACGCAGACCCTCGACCCGGCGCAGCTCACCTTGTGCGTGCGACAGCTCGCTGGTGACCTTCTGGGCGTGCTCCTGGTCGTTCCACAGCTCGGGATCGGCGGCCTGGTGCTCGAGTTCGTCGATGCGCCGTCGCAGCTCCTCGACATCGAGGACCGACTCCACGGTGCGGAGGGTCGTGTCGAGCTCGGTCAGGGCTGCGGAAACATCGGGATGCACGATTCAACAGGTTACCGGAGCGACGAACGGGCCCGCCGTGGGCGGCGATCGACACGGGCAGGGCCCGAGCCGGGTCGAGCATCGCCGACCCCGGAGTGGACGGCAAGCTGCTCGGCCCCGAGCGACGGCGGCTAGCGTTTCCGTCATGACCACCGACTACACCGCCGACCTGGACCTCGCCCTCCGACTCGCCGACGCGTCCGACTCCATCACCCGCGACCGCTTCGGTGCGCTGGACCTGAAGGTGGACGACAAGCCGGACCTGAGCCCGGTCTCCGACGCCGACCTCGCCGTCGAGCGCACCATCCGCGAGATGCTCGGCGAGCAGCGACCGGACGATGCGGTGCTCGGTGAGGAGTTCGGTGGCGACGCGGTCTTCCGTGGACGGCAGTGGGTCGTCGATCCGATCGACGGCACGAAGAACTTCGTGCGCGGTGTGCCGGTCTGGGCGAGCCTGATCTCGCTCCTCGAGGACGGTGTGCCCGTCGTCGGTGTGGTCAGCGCCCCGGCACTGAACCGTCGGTGGTGGGCGGCTGCGGGAGGAGGGGCCTGGGTGTCGCACGACGGCGCCGAGCCCCGGCGTATCTCGGTGTCGCAGGTGACCGATCTCGCATCGGCGTCGCTGAGCTTCTCGAGCCTGAGCGGCTGGCAGGAGCGCGGCATCCGGGATCGGTTCGTCGCCCTGACCGACGACGTATGGCGGGTGCGCGCCTACGGCGACTTCTTCTCCTACTGCCTGCTCGCCGAGGGCACCCTCGAGATCGCGCTCGAACCTGAGGTGTCGCTGTGGGATCTGGCCGCCCTCGACGTAGTGGTGCGCGAGGCCGGTGGCCGGTTCACGAACCTCGAAGGCGCGGACGGCCCGCACGGCGGTAGCGCGGTCGCGACCAACGGCACGCTGCACGACGAGGTGCTCGGTCGGCTGAAGTGAGAGGTCGCGTGAGGGGGTCGCCCCGTGGAACTTACCGCGTAGTAGACACCGACCTTACTCGGAAGTAAGATCGGAGCCGTCCGCTGCCGCATCGAGAGACATCTGGTGATCATGAGCAAGCAAGACAGCGTGGCCCGCCACACGCCTCGCGACACGTCCGCCGTCGGCCTCAATCCGATCAAACGCGACGCCATGGGCGCTGCCATGCGCGTGCTCACCCGGATCACGGGCTCCGAACTGGCCGACCGGTACAAGTTCCGCGAGACGATCGACCGGATCACGTATCAGTCCACGAAGACGGGCTTCAAGACCCTCGGTGCCGCCACGCGCACCTTCAAGAAGGTGTCGGGCGGCGCGAGCGGCCCGCAGCGTCTCACCACCGCGAAGAACGCCGACTTCTTCGACCTCACCCCCACCGACGATCAGCAGATGATCACGGAGACGGTGCGTGAGTTCGCCGCCGAGATCCTGCGGCCCGCCGCGCACGACGCCGACGAGGCCGCCGCGGCCCCGGCCGATCTGCTCGCGCGCGCAGCCGAACTCGGCATCACCATGGTCAACGTGCCCGAGGCGTTCGACGGCGCCGCCGACGAGCGCGGCGTGGTCACCAACGTGCTGGTCGCCGAGGCTCTCGCACACGGCGACATGGGTCTGGCCCTGCCGATCCTCGCGCCGAGCGGTGTGGCCGCGGCGCTGACGCAGTGGGGCACCGAGGACCAGCAGAAGACCTACCTGCCGGCCTTCGCCGGCGACGACGTCCCCCAGGCGTCCGTCGTCATCGCCGAGCCGCGCGCCCTGTTCGATCCCTTCGCACTGCAGACCAAGGCGGTCCGCTCCCCCAGCGGTTACCGACTCAACGGCGTGAAGTCGTTCGTCCCGGCCGCGGGTAGCGCCGAACTCTTCGTCGTCGCAGCCGAACTCGACGGCAAGCCCTCCCTCTTCCTCGTCGAGGCGAAGAGCAAGGGCGTCGTCATCGAGGCCGATCCGGGGATGGGCCTGCGCGCCGCCGGACTGGGCCGCCTGCTGCTCGAGGACGTCGCGGTGCCGGAATCGGCGCGTCTCGGCGACGACGACGCCGACGTCCGCGCCGAGCAGTACGCCGACGCCGTGCGCCTGTCGCGCCTGGGATGGGCCGCTCTGGCGATGGGCACCGGTCAGGCCGTGCTCGACTACGTGGTCCCCTACGTCAACGAGCGCGAGGCGTTCGGCGAGCCCATCAGCCACCGGCAGGCGGTGGCGTTCATGGTGGCCGATATCAAGATCGAGCTCGACGGTCTGCGCCTGGTCACGCTGCGCGGCGCGTCGCGGGCCGAGCAGGGCCTGTCCTTCGCTCGCGAGGCGGCCCTGGCCCGCAAGCTCGCCACCGACAAGGGCATGCAGTTCGGCCTCGACGGTGTCCAGCTGCTCGGCGGCCACGGCTACACCAAGGAACACCCCGTCGAACGTTGGTACCGCGACCTGCGAGCAATCGGAGTCGCCGAGGGCGTCGTCCTCGTCTGATCGGCCCGACCCGAACAAGGAACCTGTGATGATCAATCTCGAACTTCCCCGGAAGCTCAAGGCTTCCGCGAACCAGGCCCATCAGGTCGCCGCGCAGATCTTCCGGCCGATCTCCCGCAAGTACGACCTCGCCGAGCACGCGTACCCCGTCGAACTCGACACCATGGCCGCGATGGTCGAGGGGCTCAACGACTCCGGTCAGGGCGCGGCGGGCGCCACGCTCGGCCGCGACAGCAAGGCCAAGCAGGACGGCCCCGCCGGAAATGCCAACGGCGGCAACATGGCCGGTCTCCTCAACGTCATCGAGACGTGCTGGGGCGACGTCGGCCTGACCCTGTCGATCCCCTACCAGGGCCTCGGCAACTCCGCGATCGCCGCGGTGGCCACCGACGAGCAGCTCGAGCGCTTCGGCAAGGTGTGGGCCTCGATGGCGATCACCGAGCCCGGCTTCGGATCCGACTCGGCGGCCGTGACGACCACGGCCGTGCTCGACGGCGACGAGTGGGTCCTCAACGGCGAGAAGATCTTCGTCACCGCCGGTGAGCGTTCCACGCACATCGTCGTGTGGGCGTCCGTCGACAGGTCGAAGGGCCGCGCCGCGATCAAGTCGTTCGTCGTGCCGCGCGAGGCTCCCGGGCTCTCGGTCGCCCGCCTCGAGAAGAAGCTCGGCATCAAGGCGTCCGACACCGCCGTGCTCGTGCTCGACAACTGCCGCATCCCGAAGGACAACATCCTCGGCTCTCCGGAGGTGAACACCGAGAAGGGGTTCGCGGGGGTCATGCAGACCTTCGACAACACGCGTCCGATCGTGGCCGGCATGGCCGTGGGTCTCGGTCGCGCGGTACTCGAGGAACTGCGCACGATCCTGAAGGAGGCGGGCGTCGAGGTCTCCTACGACGTCCCCGCCAACAACCAGCACGCCGCGGCCGCCGAGTTCCTGGCGCTCGAGGCCGACTGGGAGGCCGCCTACCTGCTCGCTCTGCGCGCGACGTGGATGGCCGACAACAAGAAGCCCAACTCCCTCGAGGCATCGGTGTCCAAGGCGAAGGCCGGCCGCACCGGCACCGCGGTCTCGCTCAAGGCCGTCGAACTCGCCGGCACCTACGGGTACTCGCAGCGGCCCCTGCTCGAGAAGTGGGCACGTGATTCCAAGATCCTCGACATCTTCGAGGGCACCCAGCAGATCCAGCAGCTCATCGTCGCTCGACGGGTGCTCGGAAAGTCGTCCTCCGAACTGAAATAACGCCCGGGGCATGGGGTCCGTCCGCCGGCCCCGAAGGGATGGGACCGGGGCCGGCGACGGTACCGGGCGTTTCGGAGGATCCATCGGGGGACGAGCCCTCGCCGCAGGCGCGGCGAGGGCTCTACCCGTTCCAGGAAGATCATCCGGAGAAGATTGCCTGGAATGTGAGCTACGTCACGGCTACTGTGTGTCCTGACGCCGACACACAACCAGGGGGACGGATGCTCGGTCAGGACATTCTCGGCAGGATCACGGGCGGGCGGATCACGCTCGACGACACGATCGGCCAGGTCAAGGACACCGTCGGATCACTCGCGGTACTCCATCGCTCCGGTCTGCTGCACTTCCCGCGCGTGGACCACAGCATCGGGACGATCATGGCGGCCAACAAGTACGGTCCCTTCGCCGGTGCCGTGCACGCGCAGGCCGAACGCGGTCTGGACGCCGTCGCACTGATCGACGAGGCCGGCGACGTCACCTACAAGGAACTCGAGGCCCGCTCCAACGCCCTCGTGCGTGCGTGGCAGCGCGCCGGGGTCGAACCGGGATCGGTCATGGGCATCATGGCCCGCAATCACCGCGGTCTCGTGCTGACGATGCTCGCCACCGCCAAGCTCGGCGTGCGGCTCGTCATGATGAACACCGGCTTCGCCCCGCGCCAACTCGTCGACGTCGCCGCGCGCGAACAGGTCTCGACGTTCGTCTTCGACAGCGAGTTCGCCGATGTCGCCGCCGCGCTCCCAGACGACGTGCGCCGGTACGTCTCCTGGGTGGACGACGAGGTCCCCGATATCCCGACACTGGAGCACTCGATCGAAGGCATGGACGGATCGTCCCTGCCCGCCCCGGAGGTCTTCGGTGGATTCGTGCTGCTCACCAGCGGCACCACCGGCACCCCGAAGGGGGCGCCGCGCGGCCGCACGTCGCCGTTCGCGTCGGCCCAGTTCCTCGATCGGGTTCCGCTGCGCCCCGGGCAGACGATGCTCATGGCCGCCCCCGCCTTCCACGGCACCGGCGTCTCACAGTTCGCGCTCGCCCTCGCGCTCGGTCAGACCGTGGTGATGATGCGGCGCTTCTCCCCCGTCGACACCCTGGGCCTCGTCGAGCAGCACGGAGCGAACGTGCTGGTCGTCGTCCCGACCATGCTGCAACGGATCCTCGACCTCGGACCGGAGAAGATCGCCGAGTACGACACCTCGAGCCTGAAGATCGTCTTCTCCGCGGGTTCGTCGCTCTCACCCGACGTGTGTCGCCGGACCACGGAGGCCTTCGGGCACGTGCTGTACAACCTGTACGGATCCACCGAATGCGCCGTCGCGACGGTTGCGACCCCCGACGACATCCGGCAGGCGCCCGGCACGGCCGGTCGTCCTCCCGTGACCTGCCGGGTGGTGCTGTTCGACGACGACGGCCACCGCATCACCGAACCTCACGTTTCCGGCCGCATCTTCGTCTCGAGCGGCCTGTCCTTCGCCGGCTACACCGACGGTCGCGACAAGGAACGCATCGACGGACTGCTGTCGATCGGCGACATCGGGCACTGGGACGAGAACGGCCTGCTCTTCGTCGACGGCCGCGACGACGACATGATCGTCTCCGGCGGCGAGAACGTCTATCCGCTCGAGGTCGAGAACCTGCTCGCCGAACGGAAGGACGTGCTCGACGCCGCCGTGGTGGGGGTCCCCGATTCACAGTTCGGGCAGCGACTGCGGGCCTTCGTGGTCCCCTCACCCGATTCCTCCCGCGACGCCGAGGACATCAAGGCGTTCGTGAAGGCGAATCTCGCCCGGTACAAGGTCCCGCGCGAAGTGGTCTTCCTCGACGAGCTGCCGCGCAATGCCACAGGGAAGCTGCTGCGCCGGGTGCTGGTGGAGATGGATGTTCCCGAGGATCCCGAGAAGGGGCGCACCGCCGCCCGCGGGTGACCCACGAACGAACGAAGGCCGGTCGTCCGAGACGACCGGCCTTCGTGGTGGTAGCGGGGACAGGATTTGAACCTGCGACCTCTGGGTTATGAGCCCAGCGAGCTACCGAGCTGCTCCACCCCGCGTTGCATGAACGAACCTACACGAGCGCGGAAACGGAATGCAAATCGCCTTGTCGGACGCGGATATTCCTCGACGACACCCGGAATCACCGCCCCTTCCGGGTGACCCGGTTCACATTTCCACCATGACTATCACCACATAACGGAGGTGTAACGATCTTGCATCGAACCCCGTTATCACTGCCCTGAACTGGGAAAATCCCGCGACGTCATCCCATCAGGTGGATAGGAGACTCTCTCGGCACAGGGGTGACGAGCCGCGACACGCTTTGTACTGTCGGTCCCGGCTCGAAACAGCCGAGCCACCACCGGCCCGTCGCCGCCAGTCTGCCCCGCGGGATCCGGTGCCTACGAAGACCCGAGGGGCAGGGACGCGACCGACATGGTCCCCGATCCGGACGGAGACATTCTCCGTCGGCCGAGATCGACGAGGGCCGTCGCGCTCCGCGAGCGCGGGAAGGACTCCACAGCATGACCAACTTCAGCACGCGTGCATTCCGCACTGCCGTCGTCACCGGTGCACTCGCCGCGGTTCCGTTCGCGCTCGCCACCGGCACCGCGTCCGCCGCCCAGCACAACTGGGACGGCGTCGCCCAGTGCGAGAGCGGTGGCAACTGGGCCATCAACACCGGCAACGGCTACTACGGTGGCCTGCAGTTCTCGCAGAGCACCTGGGAGGCCAACGGCGGCAGCGGCCGCGCGGACCAGGCCTCGAAGGCGGAGCAGATCCGCGTCGCCGAGAACGTCCTGCAGACGCAGGGTCCCGGTGCGTGGCCCGTCTGCGGTCAGTACCTGACCACCGAATCCGCGCCGGCTCCCGCCGCGCCCGAGGCTCCCGCGCCGGCTCCCGAGGCTCCGGCACCCGCGGCCCCGGCCGCCCCCGAGCTGCCGGCCGAGGTCGCCCAGGCCGTCGACACCGCCAACCAGCTCGCCCAGCAGTACGGCTTCGGCGCCGAGTTCGCGCAGATCGTCGACATCACGCTGGCCGGTCGCTGACGCAGACCGCCTCCAAGAACACGACGAAGGCCCGCGGTTCGCACCGCGGGCCTTCGTCGTGTCCGTTTCCGTTACCGGATCAGCCGCCGGTGGACTCAGCCGCCAGTGGATTCGTAGGCGTCGACGGCCTGCTGCACCCGCCGCAGCGCCCGACCGTAGGCTTCGAAATCGCCGCTGGTCTGCGCGTTGGCCAGCTCCGCAAGTGCCGAATCGAGCTCCGCGACCGCGGCATCGCGATTCGCGGGAGCGGTCGGCGCCGGCGAGGCGGGCTGCTGTTGCTGCTGATCGGAAGGCTGGTTCTGCTCCTCCGTGCCCTCGCCGATCGCCTCACCGCGGGTCTCGTCCTCGACCTCGGCGGTGGGCAACGCCTCGCCACCGGGAGCGGTGGCCGCGTCGCCGACACCGGGACCGAAGACCTGGTCGAGCGCACCGGCGAGAGTGGGCGCGTAACCGATCCGGACACCACCGCTGGCACCCGGCTCCCGGTAGCTGACGAGCACGCGCGACAGCTGCGGGAAGGTCGACGTGCTGCCCGCCGTCGCATTGCGCTCGGTGTACATCGGCTGGACGTACAGGATGCCGCCGTCCGCGATGGGCAGGGTGAGCAGGTTGCCGTACTGGATCCGGTTGGACCGTTCGAGCAGGGTCCGCTCCGAAGCCACTCGGGTGTCGGAGATCATCGCGTTCTGCGTCTGCTCCGGACCGAAGGTCTGTGTGTCCGTCGGTAGCTGCAGGATCGTGAACTTGCCGTAGTTCTCCGGATCGGATTCGACCGAGATGTACGCCGACAGGAACTGCCGGTTGTAACCCACCATCGCCGAGGTCAGACGGAACCGCGGATCCGCCGTCTCACGATCGCCCATCAGCAGGTAGTAAGGCGGCTGGTTCGCGCTGGTGTCGACCGTCGGATCGGCCGGCACCGACCAGAACGCGTTGTTGGTGAAGAACTCGCGTGGATCGTCGACGTGGTACTTGGCGAGCATCTCGCGCTGCACCTTGAACAGGTCCTCCGGGTAGCGGAAGTGCGCCCGCAGTTCGTCGGAGATCTGGTCCTGCGGGGTCACCGCGTCGGGGAAGACACCCATCCAGGCCTTCAGGACCGGGTCCTGATCGTCGACCTGGTAGAGCGTGACGGTGCCGTCGTAGGCATCGACCGTCGCCTTGACCGAGTTGCGGATGTACGAGACCTCCTTGCGGGGCAGCAACCGGCCGGTGTTCTGGTCGATGCTGTCCTCGACGAGGCCCTCGAGCGACGCGCGCTGCGCGTACGGGTAGTAGTCGAGCGTTGTGTACGCGTCGACGATCCACTTGATGCGGCCGTCGATCGCGGCCGGGTAGGCGTCGCCGTCGGCCGTCAGCCACGGCGCGACCTTCGTCACGCGCTCACGCGGGTCGCGGTTGAACAGGATCTTCGAGTCGCTGCCGATGGCGCTCGAGAACAGGATGTTGCGTTCGCCGTACTTCGCGGCGAAGGCGAGCCGGTTGAACCAGTTGCCGATGTCGACGCCGCCCGAGCCGGTGTAGGTGTACTTCTCGGTGTCGGTGTCGTACTCGCGCGGCCCGGACGAGTCGGCGCTGTTGCCGACGATCGCGTAGTCCGGATCGGCCTCGGCGATGACCTCGCCGTAGTAGATGCGGGGCTGCTCGACGGGGATGACCTGGTTCTCCGCGGCGAGCGACGCCAGGTCGCTGACGAAGTAGACGGGATAGCCGCTGTTGCTGTTGGCGGCCTCCTCCGCCGACGCACTCGCGGCGGCGTTCACACGGTTGGCGGGCGCCGCGACGAGACCGTTGCCGTGCGTGTACACGGTGTGGCGGTTGATCCAGTCGGTCTGGTTACCGGTCAGGCTCGTCGGCGAGAGCTCACGCGCCGCGACGATGTAGTCCTCCATACGACCGTCGAGCTCGTACCGGTCGATGTCGAGCGACTCGGGGTAGCCGTAGAAGTTCTTCAGCTGCGTCTGCTGCGTGAACGTGCGGGGAAGCACGTTCGGGTCGAGCAGGCGGGCATTCGCGATCGTGGTGATGTCGGCCGGGATGTTCTCGGGCGAGGTGGTACCCACGCCCGGGTAGTCCTCGTACGCCACCTTGTCGTCGGTGATGCCGTACGCCTCGCGGGTCGCGGCGATGTTGCGCTCGATGTACTCGCTCTCCTTGTCGGCAGCGTTCGGGCGCACCGAGAACTGCTCGACCATGAGCGGGTACACCGCACCCACGAGGATCGACGACAGCACGAGCAGCGCCGTCGCGAGCGCGGGGATCCGCAGGTCGCGCAGGAAGATCGCCGCGAAGAACGCGATCGCGCAGATGACGGCGATCGCGAGCAGGATGAGCTTGGCCGGCAACACCGCGTTGATGTCGGTGAAGCCACCACCGGTGAAGGTGGGTTCCTTGCGGCTGCTCCACAGCAGTTCGTACCGATCGAGCCAGTAGGCGAACGCCTTGAACGCGACGAACAGGCCCGCGAGGACCGCCAGCTGCACACGCGAGGCCGTCGACATGCTTCCACCGCGACCGGCGAGACGGATGCCGCCGAAGATGTAGTGGGTGACGAGGTTCGCGATGAAACCGAGCACGATCGCGACGAAGAACCAGTTGAGCACGAAGCGGTAGAACGGCAGGTCGAAGGCGTAGAAGCCCACGTCGAGACCGAACTGCGGATCGGTGGTGCCGAAGTCGCCGCCGTTGAAGAACATCTGCACGGTGACCCAGCCGGCCTGGGCGACCAGACCGGAGAGCACACCGAGCACGACCGGGATGCCGATCCCGAAGGCGCGCATGCGCGTCATCACGGTGGTGCGGTAGCGCGCCACCGGATCGTTGGGTCCGGTGGTCGGCACGAAGACCGGGCGCGACCGGTAGGCGAGCAGCATCGCCAGCCAGACGACACCGCCGATGAACAACCCGACCACCAGGAACAGTGCGATCCGGGTCAGGAGAACCTTGACGTATACGTCCCGGAAGTCGACCTCGCCGAACCAGAGCCAGTTGGTGTAGGTGTCCACCAACCGTGGTCCGAGCAGCAGCAGCACTGCGGCCACCACTGCCAGGATCAGCAGAACTCTGCTCCGCTTCGACAATGTAGGTACTCCGGTCGGGGGCCTCATGCCCACGTGCCACGCTCCCAACTCGTCCGGCGGCGCGATCGCACCGCATCTGTACATCTCGCGCTCGACGAACGCGTACGAACGCGCCTCGTTGTCACGGAGTGACCGTTTCGCCCCACTCTACGGAATCCTCCTACCGGGGGTCGTACGACGCAGGTCCGGCAGCGCACACCCGCGTACGGGTGCCAGGATAGGCCGGTGAACCAACGTCTTCCCGTACCTTCCGAACAAGGACTCGCGCGCGCCGTCCACGAGATCATCGATTTCGCGGATGCGGAGGGTTGGGACCGCCCTCCCGTGATGTTCGCGCTCGTCCCGACCGTGCTCCTCGCAGCCGCCGAACCCACCCTCGCCGACCAGCTCGACGAGGGACACGAGTACACCCCGATCGCGCAGGAGGACTTCCCCGACGACGTCGAGGGCGGCAGTCCCGCACTCGAGGAGTTCCTCGCCACGACCACCTGGCCCGGCTCTGTCGCCGGGTGCGCGCTCGTGCAGGAGGTGGTGGTGCTGCCGCCGAGCGCCGAGAACGAACTCGACGACGCCTTCGCGCCGCTGCTCGCCGACACCCACGCGGCCGACGAGGCGGCACGACTCGCAGCGCACACTCACCCGGAACGACGCGCCGCCCGCCTCATCTCCGCGGTCCTGCGCGACGGGCCGTCGCTCTCGCTCCTGCAGTTGCGTCCGCTCGACGACGACGATCCGTTCGCGGGTGCCGAACTGCGGACCTACGACAACCTCGCCCCGCACGTCGTGGCGGCGTTGTACGCAACCCTGGAGGCGAGCGACGACGACTACTGAGCTGTCGGCCACCGCGCTGTCGCTCCCTCGGCGGCGGATGGGTCAGCTGCAGGTCGGCGCGTCGCGTCCGTCCGCGATCGCTGCCAGCGCGTCGATCGCGCCCTCGAGCGTCTCGACCTTCACGAGCTGCACACCCTCGGGGGCGCCGCTCTGCGCCTCCGCGCAGTTCTCGGCGGGCACCAGGAAGACGGTCGCGCCGTCCTCCGACGCCGCGGTGAGCTTGTGGGTGATCCCGCCGATCGGCCCGACCATCCCGTCCGAGTCGATCGTGCCGGTCCCGGCGACGTCCAGGCCGCCGTTGAGCAGGCCCGGGCTGAGCTTGTCCACCACGGCCAGACTGAACATCAGGCCGGCGGACGGGCCGCCGATGTCGGCCAGGTTGAAGGTGACCTCGAAGGGCACCTCGGGAACCTCCTCGGTGGCGATGCCCAGGAAGCCCTTGTCCGGGTCGCCGGGCCGTGGACCGACGGGGACGTCGAACGACTCCTCGGCATCGCCGCGCAGGACGGTGATGCCCACCGACTCGCCGGGCGGCACGTCGCCGACCGCGCGCTGGACCTGGCCGGCCGTGCGCATCTCCTCGCCGCCGACGGCGACGATCCGGTCGCCCGCTTCGAGCAACCCGGAGGCGGGAGCGTCCTGGCCCACCTCGGCGATCCGCAGGGTCACCGGCAGATCGAGATAGTGCAGAGCGGCGAGTTCGGCGGACCGCTCCGACTGGGCGAACTGCGCCTGGTCGACGGCCTGCACTTCGTCCTTGCTGCGGTCGGGCGGATAGACCTGCTCGCGCGGCGCGACGCCGTAGCGACCGCTGATCCAGGCGGTGAAGGTCTGCGCGAGGGTGAGATTGTCGGTGACCCCGACGGTCGTCATGAACAGACTGCCCTCGGTCTCGTCCGCCTCGATCCCCTCGAGCGCCACGACCGGGGTGCCCTCGATCTCGCCGAGCGTGTCGAAGACGGGGCCGGGGCCGAGCGCCACGTACGGCGCCCGGACGTTGAACGCCACGACCACGATGACGAGGATCGGGAGCACGAGCGCGAGCGGCAGGACGTAGCGACGATTCACCCGGCCAGGGTAGCGGTCGGCCGACGATGCCCCGCACCACGACCGTGCTGTGTCGCTCATGGCGTACCACGCCCCATCTGACGGCGTACCACGCCCCATCGTGATGGCGTACCACGCCGTGTTCGCCATGAGCGTGACCACGATGCCGGTCCCCGCCCGGGCCGCCTTGTACCGTTGGATACATGAGCGACACGCCCTTCGGATTCTCGAATCCCGACGACGACCCCGACCGCAGGAAGGACGAGGGTTCCGGTAGCGGCGGATCCGGTGGCGGTATCCCCTTCGGATTCGGACTGCCCGGCAGCGGCGGGGGCGACAACCCGTTCGGCGGTCAGGGCTTCGATCCCGCGCAGTTCGGTCAGATGCTCAGCCAGTTCGGCCAGATGCTCGCCGGCATGGGTAGCGCCATGGGTTCCGGCGGCGGCTCGGGCCCGGTCAACTACGACATTGCGACGAAGCTCGCACGACAGCAGATCGGGTCCGTCGACCCGGTCTCGCCCCGCACCGCCGACGCCGTGACCGACGCCGCGCGCCTCGCGGAACTGTGGCTCGACGCGGCCACCACGCTTCCCGCGGGTGCGTCGAAGGTCGTGGCGTGGACGCCCGTCGACTGGCTCGACAACACCCTCGAGACGTGGAAGCGCCTGTGCGATCCGATCGCCGAGCAGGTCAACGGGATGATGCTGAACGGTCTGCCCGAGGAGGCCCGCGCGATGGCCGGGCCCATGCTCGGCATGTTCTCCCAGATGGGCGGGGTCGCCTTCGGCTCCCAGCTCGGTCAGGCCCTCGGCCAGCTGTCGAAGGAAGTGCTCACCTCCACCGACATCGGTCTCCCGCTCGGCCCGGAGGGCACCGCTGCTCTGCTGCCGGCCGCGGTCGAGAGCTTCGGTGAAGGACTCGAGCAGCCCGCCCAGGAGGTGCTCGTCTTCCTCGCCGCACGCGAGACCGCCCACCAGCGCCTCTACAGCCACGTGCCGTGGCTGCGTCAGCGAATGCTGGCGACCGTCGAGGAGTACGCACGCGGCATCCGCATGGACATGTCGTCGATCGAGGATCTCGCGCAGGGACTCGATCCGTCGGCACTCACCGACCCGTCCAAGCTCGAGGAGATCCTCAAGCAGGGCGCGTTCGAACCCCAGACCACCCCGGAGCAGAAGGCCGCACTCGAACGACTCGAGACGATGCTCGCGCTCGTCGAGGGCTGGGTCGAGACGGTCGTCGCCGACGCGCTCGGCGAGCGGCTCCCGGGCGCCTCGGCCCTGACCGAGACCCTGCGCCGTCGCCGCGCCACGGGCGGACCGGCGGAACAGACCTTCGCCACGCTCGTCGGCCTCGAACTGCGGCCCCGGAAGGTGCGCGAGGCCGCCGCGCTGTGGCGACGTCTCACCACCGACGCCGGCACCGAGGCCCGCGACCACGTGTGGGCGCACCCCGACCTGCTGCCGGACTCGTCGGATCTCGACAACCCGGCAGCCTTCGTCGACCGTGTGATCGGCGGCGGTACCGGAGCCTTCGACGATCCGATCGCCCAGCTGCAGGCGACCATGGAACGCGAGCAGGCCGAACGGGATCGCGCCGCCGAGGAGGGATCCGACGAGGATCGTCCCGGGGACGACAGCACCTCCTAGAACGACCCGATAACGGTGCCCGCGCCTGTGGACAACTGCTCCTCGTGAGCCGTCCACGGGCGCGGGTGCTGTCAGTCTGTCTCCATGATCACCGCATCGCGCGAGACGACCACGAATCCCGTGCCGCCCGAGGCGGCGGTTCTCCGGCTCGATCCGGAACTGGCCGTGCTCGAACGGTCCGACGGCTCGATCCAGCTCGGCTGGGGTCCCGACACCGCGACCGTCGTCCTGCCACCCGAGGGCATGGACAGCTTCGACCTCGGCGTTCTCGTCCGGCTGCTCGACGGCCGGCTCACCCTCGACGAAGTGCTGGACGTCGTGGCGGAGCGTGGTCTTCCGTCCGGATGGGTCCGGCAGGTGCTCGACGAGCTCACTGCGACGGGCGCGGTCAGGCAGGTCCCCGCGTCGTCGGTCGGTCCGGCGCGACCGCGGCGGGTGCGGGTCCACGGCTCGGGTCCGCTCGCGGCGGCGATCGTCGAGGATCTCCCGGTGTGGGACGTGCGGTGGGTGCGCTCGTCGCCCGGTGACGAACCGCAGGGTCCGGCCGACTGTGTCGTCCTCGCCGACGGGCAGGTGCCCGACCCCCACCTCGTCGACATGCTCGTGCGGGCCGGGATCCCTCATCTCGCGGTGCGGATCCGGGACGGACGCGGCATCGTCGGTCCGTTCGTGCTCCCAGGCCGGAGCAGTTGCCTGCGCTGCGCCGATCTCGTACGGACCGATCTCGATCCGTCCTGGCCGCGATTGGCGAGTCAGCTGTACGGGCGGCAGGGCCAAGCCGGTCGGGCGGTGACGTCGGCGACCGCGGCGATGGCCGTCGGTCAGATCGAGGCGTTCCTCTCCGCCGATCCGTCGGTGACTCCGGCGGTCGACCGCACGCTCGAACTGGACCTGCGAACCCACCGCATCGTCACGCGTCGATGGTTCCGTCATCCCCGGTGCGACTGCTCGGCCATCGCTCCGGTCGGTCAGGCATGATGGGGGGCGTGCCAGACATCCCTCGCAGAAGCTCGTCCCGCACTGCCAAGCTCGCGAGCATTCCCCTGGGAATCGCCGGGCGCGCGGCCGTCGGTTTCGGTCGTCGGCTCGCCGGTGGGGATCGGGAGGAGATCGACGCCGAGATGACGGCGAAGGCCGCCGAACAGTTGTTCAGCGTGCTGGGCGAACTCAAGGGTGGCGCCATGAAGTTCGGCCAGGCCCTGAGCGTGATGGAAGCCGCCGTCCCGGAGGAGTTCGCCGAACCGTATCGGGAGGCGCTCACCAAACTGCAGGCCGAGGCCCCTCCCCTGCCCGCCCGGGCCGTGCACCGCGTGCTCGACCAGCAACTCGGCACGAAGTGGCGTGAGCGCTTCGAGTCGTTCGACGACGTGCCCGTCGCGTCGGCCAGCATCGGCCAGGTGCACCGGGCCGTGTGGTCGGACGGACGCGAGGTCGCGGTGAAGGTCCAGTACCCGGGCGCCGACGAGGCGCTGCGCGCCGACATGCGCACGCTGTCCCGGTTCGCCGGGTTGTTCGCCACGATGATGCCGGGCGCCGATGTGCGTGCGTTGCTCGACGAGTTGTCCGCACGCACCGAGGAAGAACTCGACTACCGGATCGAGGCCGACAACCAGCGGGCCTTCGCGAAGGCCTTCGCCGGCGACGAGAAGTTCCTGATCCCGCGTGTCGTCGCGAGTGCACCGAAGGTCGTCGTGACCGAATGGCTTTCGGCGACACCACTGTCGGCGATCATCAACGGTGGTACGCGCGAGCAGCGCAACCGGGCCGGTGCGCTGCTCGCGGAGTTCCACTTCTGTTCGCCCGCACGCGCCGGTCTGCTCCACAGCGACCCGCATCCGGGCAATTTCATGCTTCTCGACGACGGCCGTCTCGGGGTCATCGACTTCGGCGCCACGGCGGCGATGCCCGACGGCTTCCCGCCGGTGCTCGGGCGGATGGTCCGGCTCGCGCTCGAGGAACGTTTCGACGAACTCACCCGGCTGCTCTACGACAACAAGTTCGTGCTGCCCGGCCGCACGGTTACCGACGAGGAGATCGCCGATTACCTCCGGCCGTTCACCGATCCGATCCACACCGAGTCGTTCCACTTCACCCGCGCATGGCTGCAGCGGGTGGCGGGCACGGCCACGGACTTCTCGAGTTCGACCTTCAAGACGGCCCGGACACTGAATCTTCCGCCCGAGTACGTGGGTGTGTTCCGGGTGCTGCTCGGTTCGGTCGGCATCTGCGCTCAGCTCGACGCCGAAGCGCCGTACATGCGCATCCTCAGTGAATGGCTACCCGGCTTCGTCGAGGAGTGACGAAGCCGGGCAACCGTATTCACGCACAGACCAGTTCCTTGCGGGGTTCGGGCAGCGGATTCTTCCGCGGCCGGCCCCGCGGCCGCTTGCGGGCCACGACGACACCACGGTCGATGATCTCCCCGCCCCACACGCCCCAGGGTTCCTCCCGCTCGAGAGCTGCGTCGAGGCACTGGGCACGCACCGGGCAGCCCGCGCACAGCGTCTTGGCGTACTCGAGATCGGCCGGGTCTCGGCGAACCACAGGTCGGGGTCGTTGTCGTGGCACGGCAGGGTGTCGCGGTCGCGGTCGTTGCGTGACGCCGCGAAAGTGTCGCTGCGCGACAGGATGTCGTCGGTACGACGCATCTCGTCTCCTTCCGTTCGTTTCGACAGGCTCGACGGGTATTCGCTCGGCACGTGAGCTCCTTCGTTGGTTCGGTGGAATGCGATGCGAACCCGGCCGGAGAACGAGAAAGGCCACGGTCCGCTGGGCGGGGTCCGTGGCCTGGAGGAGACGAAGGTCTACCGGGAGATACTTCCCGATCGACTTCCGACCACGGACGAGACGGCAGCGGCGTACACACGTCGGCGTGCACGCGGCGCGGCGGCCACTACGGGAGCCACAGATGTGGCAGTGCGAGTGGTAGCGGCGGCCACAGCGACACGAGGGGCCGTTGCCACTGCACGAGCATCGAAGCCGAGCATCGGGGCCACCTCACTTTCTCGTCGCGCACGGGCCGTCTCCCGTGACATCGTCATCCAGCCTAGATTCGTGGACACGATCGGCACAAGTTATTTTCTACCTGCGGTTTCGTGTCGCGGTCTTCGTCCCGGCACTACAGTCGGAGGGCATGTCCCTCGCGACCACGAGATTCCTGCCCGTCCTCGACTGCCCGGATCCGCGCGCGCTCGCCGACTTCTACCGCCGGTTGCTCGGATGGACGATCACCAACGAGCGAGAGAACTGGGTCGAACTCGCCCGTGACGACTCGACCGCCATCGCGTTCCAGCGCGATCCCGACTTCACGCCGCGTCACTGGCCCGCCGACGGTGTGCACGCCCATCTCGACTTCCACGTGCCCGATCTCGACGAAGCCGAACGTCTCGTCCTTGGGCTCGACGCGCTGCGCGCCGACGACGGATCGAACAAGAGCACCTTCCGGGTGTTCCGCGACCCGGCGGGGCACTACTTCTGCCTGTGCGCCGAGTGAACCCGGCCGAGACGTCGGCCGGGTAGTTCTCAGAGGTCGAGGGTATCGACGGTGCGCTAGAGGTCGAGGGTGTCGACGGTGCGCTAGAGGTCGAGGGTATCGACGGTGCGCTCCCCCCGCACGAGGGCGAGCACGTCGGCGCCGTACTGCTCGAGCTTCTTCGCCCCGATCCCCGGGATGGCGACCAGCGCCCGATCGTCGCGCGGCTGCTGTTCGGCGATCGCGACGAGGGTGTTGTCGCTGAAGACGACGTAGGCCGGAACCTTCATCTCCTTCGAGCGCTCCCGGCGCCATTCCTTGAGCGCGACGAGCAGATTCTCGTCGAGATCGGAGGGGCAACCCTCGCAGCGACCGAGCATGGTCGAGGTGGTGCCCATGAGCGGCTTGCCGCAGACACGGCACTGCGGGCGCTTCTTCCGCGGGGAGGCCGGTTCGGCGATCTTCGACGCGGGTGAACTGTCGGGGATGAGCCCGTGCAGGAAGCGGGAGCGTCGCCGCGACCGGCGACCGCCCGCCGTGCGGGACAACGCCCACGACAACTGCAGGTGCACGCGGGCACGAGTGACGCCGACGTAGAGCAGCCGCCGTTCCTCCTCGATGCCGGCCTCGTCGGGCGGGGTGTCCTTGTCGCCGGTGACGTGGGTGATCGGCAGGGTGCCGTCGGTGAGCCCGACGAGGAAGACGGCGTCCCATTCGAGGCCCTTCGCCGCGTGCAGAGACGCGAGCGTGACGCCCTGGACGGTCGGTGGCTGACGCGCCTCGGCACGAGCCGCGAGATCGCGCAGCAGGCCCTGCAGATCGAGGTCGGGTTCGTGCTCGAGTAGTTCCTCGGTGAGCTGCACGAGCGCGACGAGCGACGCCCAGCGCTCGCGTGCCTGCGCACCCACCGGTTCGGTGTCGGTCAGGCCCAGCGGCACCAGGGTGGCCCGGACGAGGCTGAGCAGCCCGGCACCGCGACCGGCGTCCTCCGGCAGGTCGTCGCGTGTACCCACCTGACGCAGGGCATTGACCGCCTGCCGGACCTCCGCGCGGTTGAAGAAGCCTTCACCTCCGCGCACCTGGTACGGGATTCCCGCCTGCGTGAACGCCTGCTCGTAGGCCTCGGACTGGGCATTGATGCGGTAGAGCACCGCGATCTCGGCTGCCGGGACCCCCTTGCCCATCAGTTTCGCGACGGCCTTGGCGACCGCCTGGGCTTCGGCGGGCTCGTCGTCGAACTCGGCGAAGGTGGGCTCCGGTCCGGACGGACGCTGACCGACGAGCTTGAGCCGGGTGCCGGCGATGCGGCCCCGCGCCGCGCCGATCACGCGGTTGGCGAGGTCGACCACCTCCGGGGTGGAGCGGTAATCGCGTTCGAGGCGTACGACCGTGGCGTCGGGGAACCGGCGGGAGAAGTCGAGCAGGTGCTTCGGGGTGGCGCCGGTGAACGAGTAGATGGTCTGGTTGGCGTCGCCGACCACCGTGAGGTCGTCGCGCTCGCCGAGCCAGGCGTCGAGCACGCGCTGCTGCAGCGGAGTGACGTCCTGGTACTCGTCGACGACGAAGCAGCGGTAGCGGTCGCGGAACTCCTCGGCCACCGCGAGGTTGTCCTCGAGGGCCGCGGCGGTGTGCAGCAGCAGGTCGTCGAAGTCGAGATACATCCCGTCGCCCGACCGGGTCTTGAGCTGCTCGTAGGTCTCGTAGACGCGCGCGACCCGCTCTGGATCGGCCGGTGGGGTGCGGTGGGCGCGGGCGGCCGCGGCGGGATAGTCCTCGGGCGCGACGAGCGTGCCCTTGGACCATTCGATCTCCGACAGCAGGTCGCGCACGGTGTCGGTGTCGGTCGGGAAGCCGCACCGGTGCGCGGCCTGCGAGACCGCCGCGAACTTGCGGTCGAGCAGTTGCCACGGCGTGTCGCCGACGACCTGCGGCCAGAAGTACCGCAGCTGCCGCAGGGCGGCGGCGTGGAAGGTGCGGGCCTGCACCTGCGTGCCGTCGCCGCCGATGCCCAGGGCGCGCAGGCGTGAGCGCATCTCCCCTGCCGCGCGGGCAGTGAAGGTGACGGCGAGGACCTGGCCGGCGGAGACGTGACCGGCGGAGACGAGGTGGGCGATGCGGCGCGTGATGGTGCGGGTCTTGCCGGTGCCGGCACCGGCAAGCACGCAGACCGGTCCGCGTGGGGCGAGTACCGCTGCTGCCTGCTCGGGGTCGAGACCGTCCACCACATCCGCACACATGGCCTCCATCATGACAGCGACCGCCGACAGCGCAGCCCCCGGTGACCCCGCCCGCTGTGGTGAGGACCACAGCTCACCCCGGTCGCGGAACATGTTCGGCGGCTGTGATGTTCTCCAAGACATGACGACCACCGACGCACCCGCCCTGACCGTCTACTCCACCACCTGGTGCGGTTACTGCAGGCGGCTGAAGACCCAGCTCGACCAGAACGGCATCGCGTACACCGAGATCGACATCGAGTCGGATCCGGCCGCGGCGGAGTTCGTCGGCAGCGTCAACAACGGCAACCACGTGGTGCCCACCGTCAAGTTCGCCGACGGCAGCACCGCCACCAACCCGTCGCTCGCCGAGGTCCAGCGCGCTCTGGGTCTGTAGTTCCTGCTCGTTCGGAAAGGCCGGTCGCGTCCGCCGCGGCCGGCCTCTCTCGTGCCCGGACCCTCGATTTCGGGCCTTCTAGTCCTTGGCCCAGCCCTCGAGCATCCCGCGCGCGATGGAGATCGAGCCGGGCAGCAGCAGCGGGGCGTCCTCGGCGGAGGCCCAGTCGCCCGTCGCCAGCGCCGCACGGACCTCCTCGCGGGTGAACCACCGCGCCTCGGTGATCTCCCCGTCGCGGAAGTCCAGCGCCTGCTCGGGATCGGCAATCGCCGCGAATCCCAGCATGAGCGACCGGGGGAACGGCCAGGGCTGACTGCCGAGATATCGCACGTCGCGCACCTCGACACCGACTTCCTCGCGGATCTCCCGCACCACGCACGATTCGAGCGACTCACCGGCTTCGACGAAGCCCGCGAGAACGGAGAAGCGCCGTTCGGGCCACACCGGCTGCCGGGCGAGCAGGACCCGATCGTGTCCGTCGTGCACGAGACAGATGATCGCCGGGTCGGTGCGCGGGAACTCCTCGTGCCCGGTCTCGGTGCTGATCCGCGACCAGCCGGACATCGTCGGGCGGGTGGGCGAGCCGTCGACCGCGCTGTAGCCGGCGTTGTCGTGCCAGTTCAGCAATGCGACCGCGCTGACCATCAGGTCGGCGTCGGCATCGTCGAGACGCTCGCCGACGCGTCGCAGATCGGCCACCGTGCCCGTCTGCGCCAGGACGCGGGCCGCCCAGACGTGATGTCCGTCGCGGATACCCAGGAAGATCGCGCCCTCGACCGGTTCGGGACCGAGTTCCGACGCCTCACCGAGCACGAGAGCGCTGTCGGAGACGCGGACCTGGTTGCGTCGATCGACCCGCAGGAGTTTCGCGTCGGCCCAGCCGGCGCGCAGGGCGTCCTCGTCCGAACGCAGCTCCTCCGCCCGGTCGACGACGGTACGAGAGAGCAGCGGGGTACCCGACAGAGCGAAACCGGTCACATCAGCACCCTAGCCACGCATGGCGCCCGGCGGCGAACCCACCAGCCGGATGTAGAGCAGTTTGTCGCTCGCTTCGAGTGCGTCGACCTCGGGCGAACCGATCCGCCACATCCGCCCGTCGCGGACGACGGCGAGGACGATGTCCTTCAGATGCCGGGGAGATCCCCCGACCTCGCCGGGCTCGACGTCGCGTTCGGTGATGGCGAATCCGGCTTCCGGTGTGAGCAGGTCCTCGATCATCTCGACGACGTTCGGAGTGGTCGTGGCGATGCCGAGCAGGCGCCCCGCCGTCTCCGACGAGATGACCACCGAGTCGGCACCGGACTGACGCAGCAGGTGGGTGTTCTCCGACTCGCGGATGGCGGCGACGATCTTCGCGCGCGGGGCGATCTCGCGGGCGCTGAGGGTCACGAGCACCGCGGTGTCGTCGCGGTTCGCGGCGACGATCACCGCCGACGCGTGCTGCACCCCGGCGAGCCTGAGCACATCGGACTTCGTCGCCGAACCCTGAACCGTCACGAGGCCCTGGCCGGCCGCGGACTCGAGAACCACCGGATCGGTGTCGACCACGACGATCTCGGACGGGGGTACCCCGTCGCCGAGCATCGCGTCGACTGCGGTACGGCCCTTGGTGCCGTAACCGATGACGACGGTGTGATTACGCACGCGGCGCCTCCAACGCTGGATCTTGAATGCTTGCCGGGAACTCTCGGTCAGTGCCGACAGAGTGGTACCGACGAGCACGATGAGGAAGAACACCCGGAGCGGGGTGATCAGCAGGATGTTGATCAGGCGCGCTTCGGGTGTGAACGGGGTGATGTCGCCGTAGCCGGTGGTCGAGAGCGAGACCGTGGCGTAGTAGACGCAGTCCAGCAGCGACAGTTCGTCGCCCTGGGCGTCGCGGTATCCATCGCGATCGAGGTAGACCACGACGACCGCGAGGAACAGTGCAGCGAACGCGTAGCCGATGCGACGCGCGATCGCGAGTCCGGGACTCGTCTGTTCCTGGGGGACGCGCAGCACACCGACGAGCGCGAAGTCGGGGCGCTCGGTGAGCTGATCGGAGCGGCTGAACCGCGCACGCAACCTCCCGGGCATCGCGGTGTCCCACCTTCCTGCTGTCGGCCTCCACTGGCGGCCACCCTCGGTCGTCGCGGTACCGAACGGACTGCGCCCGATACCGGATCGCAGCGTACCGCCGCGCGTTAGTGTGGCACGCATGTCCACGAAAGCGGCACAGCGCTCTGCGATCCGGCTGTCAGGTCTTCTTCTCGGCGTCGGAATCCTGCACTTCGTGCGACCGGAACCCTTCGACGGCATCGTGCCGCGCGCCCTGCCGGGTGATGCCCGCACCTACACCTACGCCTCGGGGGTCGCGGAGATCGCCGTCGCCGGCGCGCTCGCCGTGCCCCGCACCCGGCGCCTCGGCGGTTCCCTGGCCGCGGCGCTGTTCCTGGCGGTCTTCCCCGCCAACGTGCAGATGGCCGTGACGTGGCTGCGCAGCCCGAAACTCTCACCCGCCGCCAAGGCGGTGTCGCTCGCCCGGCTCCCGCTGCAGATCCCGCTCGTCACCGAGGCACTGAAGGTCCGCCGCACATCCTCCCGCTGAGCTACCCACACGCGGTGATTGAGGTCACAGCGAGCGGGTATGCGTCGGTATGGACACCGGACGTGGTCTGAAGGTCGTCGTCGTCGGCGCGACCGGCAATCTGGGAACCGGGATCGTCGAGGCGCTCGGACGCGAACCCGACGTCGCCGAGATCGTCGGCGTCGCGCGACGACCGACGGAGTGGACGTCCCCCAAGGCGACCTTCACGGTCGCCGACACCACCACCGACGACTTCCGTCCGATCGTGCGGGGCGCCGACGCGGTGATCCACCTGTCCTGGCTGTTCCAGCCAACTCACCGCCCTGAGGTGACCTGGAAGAACAATGTGCTCGGCGCGATCTCTGTCTTCGAGGCGGCTGCCGCGGAGAAGGTTCCCGCGCTGATCTACTCGTCGTCGGTCGCGGCCTATTCGCCCGGAAGCTCGACGGATCGCGTCACCGAGGACTGGCCCACACACGGATGGCCGGGTGCCGCCTATCCCCGCGAGAAGACGTATCTGGAACGTTTTCTCGACACCCTCGAATTACGGGCGCCGGAGATGCGCATCGTGCGGATGCGGCCCTACTTCATCTTCAAGCGCGAATCGGCGACCTCCCAGGGACGCCTGTTCGTCGGCCCCCTGCTCCCGGGAAACCTGCTGCGCAGCGGACTGCTCCCCGTGATGCCGTTGGTCGAGGATCTGCGTGCCCAGGTACTACACACGAGCGACGTGGCCGACGCCTTCGTCCGTGCGACCGTCCGGCCCGTCCGCGGCGCGTTCAACCTCGCCACGGAACCACCCGTGGACGGCGCGTTCCTGGCAGAGATGTTCTCCGCCAGGAAGATCCCCGTACCGCGTGCAGCACTCCGCGAGGCCGTGAGGGCGGCGTGGCACGCGCATCTCGTTCCTGCCTCCCCCGGCCTGCTCGACACCGTTCTGCAACTTCCGCTGCTCGACAGCACGCGCGCCCGCACAGAACTGGGCTGGGAACCGCAGTATTCGCCGCCCGAGATCCTCGAGGAATTCCTGTCGGGACTGCGGGAAGGAGCCGGGATGCCCACCGCTCCCCTGACACCCGACACCGCCGGGCGCCGGGCACACGAAGTGGCCACCGGTATCGGGCAGCGCCCCTGAGTCGGTGTCACTCGCCGTCGGCACGCCCTCGCAGATTCCCCGCCTCGAGCACGAGGCGTTCGAGCATCGCCGCATTCGGCAGTTCCTCGGGTGCGACGGTGCGTCCGGTGCGGACGTAGTGGAAAGCCGCTCGAACCTTGTGTAGCGGTAGTTCGGCCGGCCGGCCGGTGAGCCGCTCGGTCCGCGCCGCCATCAACTGCGCCCAGGCGAGACGGTAGGCGGCGAGCTGCACACCCACCGCGGCGAGCTTCTCGCCTTCCGGTTCGGCGCCGGTCTTCCAGTCGATGACCGTCCAGCCCCCGTCCGGATCCTCGAAGACGGCGTCGATGCGTCCACGGATCACGGTGCCGCCCAGGGCCGTTTCGAACGGCACCTCGACCTCGACGGGGTTACGCGACGCCCACTTCGACCGCAGGAACGCCTCCTGGAGCCGGTCGAAGTGCGAATCGTCGCCGTCCTCGTCGTCGGCACCGGGAAGCTCGTCGAGGTCGAGCAGGCGTGTCGCGCCGAATCTGCGCTCGAGCCACGCATGGAAGGCGGTGCCGCGACGCGCGAGCGGATTGGGCCGGAACGGCAACGGACGACGTAGACGGGCAGCGAGGGCGTCGGGATCGGTGGCGAGATCGACGAGCTGACTGACGGACAGCTGTGCGGGCAGCACCACCTCGGCGCTCTGCTCGGCGCGCTGTTCGCGTTCGGCCAGGAGCGCATCGACGTCGGTGGCCCACTCGTCGGGATCGTCGTCGTACTCGGTCGGGAGGTCGGTCCGGTCGAACTCGGCAAGGACCAGTGCCGCGCCGCGTTCGACCTCGGTGCGCCGGGCACCGAGCGGGTCGCGCGGCCACAGTGCGCTGCGGGGTGAGGCCGTGAGCGGATTCTCCTCCTCCGGTTCGGGTTCCGGAGCCCAGTGGTCGACCGCACCGAGTTCGGGCCGGGCCGCGACGATCTCGTGCAGTTCTCCGAGGAACGGCGAGGGCCCCTTCGGTTCGGATCCGGTGTCGGCCCAGTGGTGGGCGGAGACGAACAGTGCCCGCTCGGTGCGGGTGAGAGCGACGTAGAACAACCGGCGGTCCTCGTCGAGCTTGCGGCGCTTGAGCGCGTCCTTGTGGGCGTCGATGGCCCGCTCGAGCATCTTGCGATCGGAGACGTCGTCGAGGTCGAGCACGGGCACACCGTCGGTGCTGCCCGGATCGTCGTCGGGCAGCACCCGGTCGCCCCGCAGATGCGGAGGCAGTTCGGTCGCCGAACCGAGCCAGGTCGCGGCGGCCGTGGACGACGGGAAGACCCCGGCGGCCACGTGCGGCACCGCGACGACCTCCCATTCGAGGCCCTTCGCGGAGTGGACGGTGAGGACCTGCACGCGGTCGGGGTCGACCTCCACCTCACCGGGTGCGAGTCCCTGCTCGATCTCCTCCGCCGCCGCGAGGTAGGACAGCAGACCGGGAAGCGTCGCGTTGGTGCGTCCCGCGTAGGACGCGACGACGGAGGCGAAGGCGTCGAGATGCTCGCGGCCGGCGACACCGCGCCTGATGCCCACGCGGGCCTCGGTCTCGATGCCGATACCGAGCACACGCTCGACCTCGGCGACGAGTTCGGTGAGCGGCTGACCGAGCCGCTCGCGCAGGGAGGTCAGCTCGCGGCCCAGCGCGACGATGCGCGCGTAGCCGAACTCGGAATAGCGGCTGCTGTCGCCGGGATCGGAGATCGCGTCCGCGAGACCGGCCTGATCGGCGTACTCACCGGGCAGCGCCGAATCGAGGGCGTCCTCGAGCGCATCGGGATCGGTCACCGCGCCGGCGACACCCCAGCGTCCCGCGATGGCCAGTTCCTGGGCGCGTTCCCACAACGCCTTCAGGTCGGCGGCACCGAGCTGCCAGCGGGCACCGGTGAGCACCCGCACGGCCGCGCTTCCGGCCAGCGGATCCGCCGCGAGACGCAGCATCGCGAGCACGTCGGCGACCTCCGGCGTGTGCAGCAACCCACCGATGCCCACGACCTCGACCGGAAGGTCGCGGGCGCGCAGCGCTTCGGCGATCGGCGCGGCGTCGGCGTTGCGCCGGACGAGGACCGCAGCGGTCGGCGGTGTGCGTCCGGCCTCGCGGGCGGCGGCGTACTCGGCGGCGATCCGGTCGGCGACCCAGTCGCGTTCGACCGCGACGTCGGAGTGCAGTGCAAGGCGGACGTCGCCGGCGGTCGCGTCGGGGCGGGGACGCAACCGGCTGACCGACACCCCGCGATCGCGCAGGGGCTCGGACGAGACGTTCGCCAGTTCGAGGGCCTGCGGCGGATTGCGCCAGCTGGTGAGCAGTTCGCGGGTGGGTGCCGGCTCGCCGTCGGCCGCCGGGAAGTCGGTCGCGAACCGCGGCAGGTTGGCGGCCGACGCACCGCGCCAGCCGTAGATGGACTGCATGGGATCGCCGACCGCGGTGACCGCGAGACCGGGATCGGCGCCACCGCCGAACAGGGCAGCGAGCAACACGCGCTGGGCGTGCCCGGTGTCCTGGTACTCGTCGAGCAGCACAGCCCGGAATCGTTCCCGCTCACCGGCTCCCACCTCGCGGTGATCGCGGGCGACCCGCGCGGCGAGCGACATCTGGCTGCCGAAGTCGAGGGCGCCTTCGCGGCGCAATGTCTCGGACAGCCGTTCGACGAGCGGAAGCAACTGCAACCGCGCGTGCTGGGTCTCGAGGTAGCCGAGCAGCGTCTTCGACGGTGCTCCGCGCTGCCCCGGACCGGGCGGGAGGGTGTGCACGAGCTGTTCGAGTTCGACGTGGGCGTCGCGCAGCAGATCCGGCTCGACGAGGTGCTCGGCGAGCTGGCCGGACAGGGCGAGCACGGCCTCGGTCACCGATGCAGGATTGCGGTCGGTGTCGAGTTCGCCGTCCCACGAGCTGACCACGCGGTGCGCGACCTGCCACAGCTCGGTCTCGGACAGCAGGGTCGCCGACGGTTCGATGGGCAGCAACAGACCGTGCTCGGTGAGCAGGCGACCGGCGTACGCGTGGTACGTGCTCACTTCGGGTTCGCTGCCGAGGATCCGCGCGCGCAACCCACCGCTCGGGTCGAGGTCGCGCAGGAGCGCCGATCCGGCGAGCTTGGCCAGGCGCGCCCGGATACGGGCCGTGAGCTGCTGCGCGGCCTTACGCGTGAAGGTCAGGCCCAGCACCTGCTCTGGTTCGACGAGACCGTTGGCGACGAGCCACACCACCCGCGCAGCCATGGTCTCGGTCTTGCCGGCACCGGCTCCGGCGACGACCAGCATCGGGCCGGGCGGGGCCTCGATGACGGCGGCCTGCTCGGTCGTCGGCGGCAACTGTCCCAGTGCCTCCGCGAGGCGCTTCGCGCTCACCCGTGGAGCACTCATTCCCCTGTCACCTGCCTGCCTTCGTCGTGTGCCGGGCAGCTCGACAGCACCGGGCAGTGCCGGCACCCGTCGTTGACCCTCGCGACGAAACGGGGGCCGCGGGTCGCGGCCGCTGCGTCGTGGATGATCTCCCGCCACTGGGCGAGACCGTCCTCGTCGAGGGGCGGCTGCACGCGCTGCGTCGCGCCTTCCTTGTTGTGGGGTTTGGCCACGAAGACCAGGCGCGCGCCACCGGGCTCCGATGCCGGTTCACCCTCGATCGCGCCGGCCGCCGCGGCGACCTGGTAGGCGGCGAGCTGGGCATGATCGCGCGCGGCGTCCTTCGACACCGGGTTCTTCGCGGTCTTGACGTCGATGACGACCGGACGGCCCTCGGCGTCGCGTTCGAGCCGATCGATGCGACCGCGGAGCCGCACGCGGGGCTTGTCGTCGGAATCGGGTTCGAGGATGCCGTCGACCTTGATCTCGACGCCGATCTCGGTGAGCTCTCCGCGCGTGCCCTGCAGCCACGTCGAGAAGGTGTCGAGCATGCGACGGGTGCGTTCGAGCTCGCGGCGGGCATACCATTCGGCGCCCAGATCGACCGAGTCCCATGCCTTCTCGAGGGCCTGATCGATGCGGTCGGGCGGGATCCGTCCGGCGAGCGCCTGGACGAGGGTATGGACGAGCGTGCCGGTGACGGCGTGGCTGTTCTCGCCGTCGGAACCGCCGTGCCGCTCGAACATCCACCGCAGCGGGCAGGTCGTGAGCTGCTCGACCGTGGACGGCGACAACCGCACCGCGTCGTCGTCGGGATCCCACAGCGGGTCGGCCGTGCTGGGATCGGCCGTGCCGTACCAGTCGTCGGGGTGGGCGCCGCGGACCCCGGCCCGCGCGAGCCGCGCGAGTTGCTGAGCGGCGCGCTGCTGTCGTTCGGGTTCGGTCTCGGCGATCTCCGGATCGCACACCACGCTGCGCAGTTCGGCGACGAGCGCGGGCAGGGCCAGCACGCGGGTGCGCACCTCGTCGGGCACGGGTTCGGCGAGGAGATCGTCGGACGCATCGAGCTCGTCGGTGTCGACACCGCGCAGTTCGTCGACGAAACGGGAACGGACCAGTTCGCTGTCGCCGCTCACCGAGTCGACGGCCGTCACCAGGAGGTGGGTGCGGGCGCGACTGCACGCCACGAGGAACAGGCGCCGCTCCTCGGCGAGCAGCGGTGCGGTGCGCGAGAGCCGCGCACCGGCCTCGTCGCCGCCGTCGGCGCCGGAGACGGCGTCGATCAGAGCTTCGATGCCGAGCAGGGTGCCGCGGGCTCGCAGGCTCGGCCACAGGCCCTCCTGGACACCGGCGACCACCACGACGTCCCATTCGCGACCGGCGGCGGAGTGCGCGCTGACGACCGTGACCGCTTCGGATTCGGCGGCGACGCGGGTGCGGGCCGTGGCGGGGATCTCCTGCTCGGTGAGGTAGTCGACGAACCCGGCGATGTGTGCGCGGGGCAGACGGTCGACGTAGTCGGCTGCGGCGTCGAACAGGGCCACGACGCCGTCGAGATCGCGGTCGGCCTGCGCACCGATCGGCCCACCCCAGGCCGACGCGGCGGCCCATCGCCGTTCGAGTCCGGTGGCCTGCCATGCCTCCCACAGCACATCCTCGAGACCGCCCCCGCGCAGCGCCGCCGAGCGGGCCTTGCGCAGCACACCGAGCACCTTCTTCAGCGGGGCGGCCTCGACGTCGGTCAGTCCACGGATCAGGTGCGCGTTCTCGGTGGTGTCGTCACCCTCGGTGAGCAGGATGCGCAGCAGTTCGGCGGAGTCGCGGTCGTTGCCCGACGCGAGTTCGACCCGTCGCAGGCCACGCCGCAATCTGCGCAGCGCGACCGGTTCGGCACCGCCGATGGGCCCGGACAGCAGGGCGAGCGCTTCGTCGCCGCCGAAGCCGCTGTCGGACACCGCGCGGAGCACGAGCAGCAGTCCCGCGACGCTGTGCTGACGGGCCAGCGGGAGTTCGGAGGCGGCGGTCGTCATCGGGACGCCCGCCGCGAGCAGCGCGCGGCGCAGCGGAGCGAGCACCCGCGGCACGGACCGGACCACGATCGCCATGCGCGACCACGGCACACCGTCGACGAGATGGGACCGGCGCAGGGTGTCGGCGACCAGTGCCGCCTCCTTGGCCTGCGACGAGCACACCGCCACGCGGACCCGCCCGGGATCGTTTTCCTCGACGCGGTGCCCGGCCATACCACGGTGCGGCGGCAGGCCCGGCAGTCTGCGGGCGATCCCGTCGGCGAGCGACGCCACCTCGGGAGCGGCACGATGATTGACACCCAATACGACCCGGCGCGATCCGTCGGCCTCGCCGAGGCTCTCCAGGAAGGAAGTGTCGGCGCCGCGGAAACCGAAGACGGCCTGATCGGGGTCGCCGGCGATCGTGCTCGTGCGAGTGCCGGTACCGATCACGCGGACCAGGTCGGCGGCCTGCGGATCGAGATGCTGGGCGTCGTCGACGAGCAGATGGCGGATCCGGCCGCGCTCGGCGGCCAGCAGATCGGGATCGGTCGCGAACGCCGCGAGCGCCGCACCGACCAGTTCGGCCGCGTCGAGTGCCGGAGCGGTGGCCTCCGGAGCTTCGAGACCGACGGCACCGCGCAGCAGCATCACCTGCTCGTAGCGCTCCGCGAAACGCCCGGCCGCGACCCACTCCGGTCGAGTGCGGCGCTCCCCGAGCGCCACCAGATCCTCCGGACCGAGACCGCGCTCGTTCGCGCGCAGCATCAGGTCGCGCAGTTCGACGGCGAAGCCCGTCATGCCCAGTGCCGGACGCAACCGCTCGGGCCACATCCCGGCGCCGTCGTCGATGTCGCCGCGCAGCAGTTCGCGCAGCACGGCGTCCTGTTCGGCGCCGGTGATCAGGCGCGGCGGCGGATTACCGTGCGCCGAGGCCTGCAACCGCAGCACCGCGAAGGCGTAGGAGTGGACGGTACGGACGAGCGGCTCGCGCGTCGCGCGGGGCACGGCGCCGTCGCCGAGCGCGATCAGACCGGCCGTGATCGCCTCGCGCACGGCGGTGGCGGCCCGCCGCGAATGCGTGAGGATCAGCACCGACTCGGGATCGGCGCCGCGTGCGATGCGGTGGACCGCGAGATCGACCAGCAGGGACGTCTTGCCCGTGCCGGGACCGCCGAGGACCTGCCACGGCCGCCAGCGGAGGGAAGGCGGGGCGTCGTCGAACAGCACGCGCACGTCGTCGGGCCACTCGCGGGCCACCGGCGCCTCGGCGGACCTGCGTACCAGGCGCGCGGCCGGGCGACGGACGCGATCGGGGATCTGCGGTTCGGACATGCGCGAGACGGTGGCAGGCAGGTCGGTGACCTGCGCCCGTGGTGGGTGCAGGTGGGGGGTGCCGGTATCGACGTCGAGCATGACCCCATCCCACCAGACGGGTACGACAGCGTCCGGGAGCACACCGCGTGGTCCCGACTGGGATAGTGGTCGGCGTGAGTGCCACGGAGCTTCTGCACACCCATCTGTTCGGGCCGGACGACGGGCCGGAGGTCCTCGCCCTGCACGGACTCACCGGTCACGGTCGACGCTGGCGGAACCTCGCCGAACGGCACCTGCCCCACCTGCGGTTCGTCGCTCCGGACCTGCGGGGACACGGCCGGTCGCCGTGGACTCCCCCGTGGTCGTTCGAGGCGCACGTCGCCGATCTGACGGCGGTGCTGGACGCGCACACCACCGGTCCCGTCACCGTGGTGGGCCATTCCTTCGGGGGTGCCCTCGCGCTGCATCTCGCCGCCGCGGTGCCCGACCGGGTGCGGGCGCTGGTGCTCCTCGATCCGGCGATCGGTCTCCCGGCCGACCGGATGCTCGAGATCGCCGACCTCACCCTCCACAATCCCGACTACACGGACGAGGCCGAGGCCCGGGCCGAGAAGGTCCACGGCGACTGGGGCGAGGTGGCACCCGAACTGCTCGACGAGGAGATCGCCGAGCACCTCGTCGAACTCGACTCGGGGCGCGTCAACTGGCGGATCTGCGTACCGGCGCTGGTGACCTCGTGGGGCGAACTGGCCCGCGGACCCGTCCTGCCGCCGGCCGGTATCCCGACGATCTTCGTACGGGCCGGGAAGGTGCAGCCCCCGTACACCACGGCGAATTTCCGTCGCGACCTCGCGGAACGACTCGGCGACGACCTGACCCTGCTCGAATTCGACTGCGACCACATGATCGACCAGGCCCGTCCCGCCGAGACCGCCGAACTCGTGGCCCGGATGGTGTAGCCGGTGGTCACCACGGACGAGCAGATCGAGCGGGTCCGCGAACTCGTGGCCTCCGTGCCCGCGGGCCGGGTCGTGACCTACGGCGACATCGCCGGTGCCGCGGGCCTGTCGAGTGCACGCACCGTCGGCTGGATCATGCGGACCGATTCCGCGGACCTGCCGTGGCACCGCGTGGTCCCCGCCTCCGGGCGACCGGCCGCGCACCTCGCACGCCGGCAACTCGCACGCCTCGAACTCGAAGGTGTCCCGATCTCCGGCGACCGGATCGATCTCACCCGGGCACGGCACCGGTTCCCGCCGGACTCAGGCGATCACGAGCGGAGCGGATGAGGCAGCATGAAGACATGAGCACGCTCACCCACGTCGAAGCCGTGATCGTCGCGGGAGGCCGCGCGACCCGCATGGGAGGCGTCGACAAGCCCGCTCTGACCGTCGGCGGCCGCACGATGCTGGACACCGCCCTCGACGCGGTCGAGGGGTGCGCGCGGGTGACGGTGGTGGGTCCGCACCGCGACGATCTCGACCCCCACGTGCTGCAGATCCAGGAGACACCGCCCGGCGCGGGTCCGGTCGCGGCACTGGCAGCGGCGGATCCGGTCGCCGATCTCGTGGTCACTCTCGCCGCCGACCTTCCGTTCGTCACCCCGAAGACCGTCGCGGCCCTGTTGAAGTCCCTGAACGAGGATGTGGCGGCCGAGGCCGCCTTCGCGGTGGACGACACCGGACGGGTGCAGTTCCTGCTCGCCGCGTGGCGGACACCGGCGCTGGCCGCGCGTCTGGACTCACTCGGTGGAGACGTCGCGAACCGGCCCATGAAAGCGTTGTTGCCCGAGCGGTACGTCACCGTCCCGGTCTCCGAAGCGACCGACTGCGACACCCCCGCCGATCTGGAGGCGGCGCGCGCCGGATCCGCGACCGCCCGTGTGGCCCCCGACCCCGACCACGCGCGGAGAATCCTACGAGAAGCATTGTCACCGTTGCCTTCCCGCACCGTTCCGGTCGAGGAGGCGCAAGGCGCCACGTTGGCGGCACCGCTCGTCGCGGCGGAGGCGCTGCCTCGCGTCCGGACCTCGGCCATGGACGGTTACGCGGTGGCGGGCGACGGACCGTGGTTGCTGCGCAACGAGATCCGCTACGCCGGTGACGGGGGCTCGCTCACGCTCGGCGACGGAGAGGCCGCCCGGATCGCGACGGGCGCCCACCTGCCGGCCGGCGCGACCGCTGTCGTGCGCGACGAGTTCGTCCGTGTGGAGGGCGGTTTCGTCACCCGTCTGCCCGATGCACCCGTGCGCGACGACGCGCGTCGCCGCGGGGAGGACTGGGAGTCGGGGACGGTCCTTGCCGAGGCCGGCACCGCCGTGAGCCCGGCGGTCGTCTCCGCAGCCGCCAGCGGTGAGGTCACCGAGCTTCGGGTGCGCGGTCCGCTGCGTGTGCACATCGCGCTTACCGGCGACGAGATCCGTCGCACCGGTCCTCTCCGCGAGGGGCAGACGCGCGACTCGCTGGGTCCGATACTTCCCGACTTCGTCCGCTGGTGCGGCGCTACGGTGGTCGGCGAAGGACATCTCCGTGACACCGCGGACGGATTCGACGCGTTGTTCACGGGCACCGACGCCGATGCGATCGTCATCGTCGGCGCGACGGGTGGTGGCGCCGCCGACCAGTTGCGCGGTGCGCTGGCGCGGGCCCGCGCGCAGGTGGTCGTCGAACGCGTCCGGTGCAAGCCCGGCGGATCGCAGGTCGCGGCGACGCTGCCGGACGGCCGTGCAGTGCTGGGACTGCCCGGGAATCCGGTGGCGGCGGTGGCGACGCTGCTGGTGATGCTGCCTGCGATCGCCGACGGCCGCACCCTCCGTACCCCGGCGACTCCTGTGACCGCTCCACTGGCGAATGCCTCGGAGGTCGTCGGCGACATCACGCGGTTGCTGCCCGCCCGTCAGGACGGGCAGGGACGATGGTTGTGCGACAACACGATTCGCACGGCGCATCTCGCCGGTCTCATCGGACGCAGCGCGATCGCCGTGGTGCCGCCGGGAGCGGTGGACGGCGATCGCGTCGAATTGTTGCCGCTCCCCCGCTGATTCAGTCGCAGTGGCGAGCCGCTCCCACAGGAGCGAGGCGCAACGCGTCGACTGCGGAGCGGTAGCGCCGGGCCACGAGGTCGACGACGGGTTCGGCGACACCGATCGGCGCGGCGACGCCGTCGGCGCCGACCTCCGACAGGCGACGGTGGAAAAGGCCGTCGGCGAGAAGATAGGACGCGACGAACACCCGACGCGCGCCGCCGGCACGGACCTCGTCCACGACTGTCGCGACCCGCGGTTCGCCGGTGGCGATCCACCCGACCCGCACCGGGGTCCGCACGAGCGACGAAACCATGCGGGCCGTCACGTGGACGTCGCGGCGGGCGCGAGGGTCGGAGGAGCCGGCTGCCGCAAGCACGACGTCGTCGCCCTCGACCCAGCCTGCCTGCCGCAACCGCTCGACGAGAACACGGGCGAGAGCAGGGTCGGGACCGAGCGCGGGGGTGATCGTCACCGCGTCGTTCCCACCGGCCGCGACCTCGCGCGGAACGTCGGTGTGCACGTGATAGCCGGAGGCGAGGAAGGCGGGGACGAGCACGGTCGGACGGTCGGTGTCGCGCAGGACCTCCGAGGGCGACGGGCCGAGGACGTCGACGAAGGCGACACGGGTGGGGCCGACGCGGGAGGAGACGGCATCGGCGAGCGCCGCGATCATGTCGACACCGCGCGGATTGCGGGTGCCGTGCGCGACGAGCAGCAATGCCGGGTCGGTGTGTGTACCGGTCATGGATGCATTCCTTCCGGGTCGACGGCGAGGCGGTAGCCACGCTTGACGACGGTCTGCACGATCGCCGGTGCGCCGAGAGCCGAGCGCACCCGGGCGACCGCGGTTTCGACGGCGTGGGTGTCGCCACCCCCACCGGGCAGGGCAGCGAGGAGTTCCTCGCGGGAGACGACGAGACCGGCGCGCGCGACGAGCGTGCGCATCAGGGCCATCCCGGCAGGGGGAAGGCACCGCACGGTGCCGTCGACGATCACGCAGCGCCCTCGCGGGCTGAGCACGTGACCGCCGGCCTCGATGCGCACGGCCCGCCGGGGAAGTTCCTCGGCGATGTGCCGGGCGAGCGAACCCAACCGGGATCGGTGGGGCATGCTGACGGGCACGTCGAGTTCGGTGAGCGGTGCCGCGGTGACGGGACCGACGCACACGGCGGTGACGCCGGTGCGCAGCGACCGCAGCATCGGCTCGAGCCAGCCGGTCTCCTTGGCCCGCATGAGCATCGACGCGACGGCCGGTGCGCTGGTGAAGCTCACGGCGTCGAGTCCACGTTCCACGATCTGCTCGATCATCCGGTCGAGCGCGGTGAGATCCTCGGGGGGCGTCCACCGGTAGACCGGGACGGGCACGACGTCGGCGCCCGCAGCGCGCAGCGCCTCGCACACGTCGGTCCCGGGTTCCCATTCGGTGCGCTCACCGTGCAACTGCACCGCGATGCGGCGGCCGGCGACACCCTCGTTCAGCAGGAGTTCGAGCACCTCGGCGGACGATTCCGAGGAAGGGGACCACTCCTCGCGGAGTTCGGCGGCCCGGATCGCGCCCGTGACCTTCGGGCCACGGGCGAGGATCCGGCTCGCGCCGAGTGCCTGCGCGAGGTCGTCGGCGAGTCCCCAGCCTTCCGCTGCGCCCATCCACCCGCGGAACCCGATCGCTGTGGTGGCGATCGTGATGTCCGGGGGCTGCGCGACGATGCAACGGGTGACACGCTCGAGTTCGTCGTCGTCGGACAGCGGGATGATGCGGATGGCGGGGGCGTGCACGACCTCGGCCCCACGCCTGGTAAGGAGCGTGGCGAACTCGTCGGCACGCCGAGCTGCCGTCACGCCGATGGTGAATCCCCGCAGCGGCACGTTGTCGTCGCTCACGAACCCTCTCCGGTCGCATCCTCGTGCCGCCGGTCGCGCGGGACGAGGCTGTGGATCTGGACGACTCCCGCCCACACGCGCACCTCATAGACGGGCAGACGCACCGACGGATCGTCGAGGCACCGGCCGTCGTCGAGGGAGAAGACCTGCTTGAGCAGCGGCGAGGCCACGGTGGGCTCTCCGCCCCGGTCGCCCACGATGCCGCGGGACATCACCGCGGCGCGGCCGAACGGATCGAAGTTGCCCACTGCGCGCAGGGTTCCGTCGTCGAGCAGGAACAGGGCCACCTGCTCGCCGCCGCGCAGCAGCACGGCCACGCCGCGGCCCGGAATGAGATGGCTGAGCGGACAGGCCGAGGTCCATTCCAGCCGCCCGTCGAACACGCTGTCGCGCGTCGATCCCCCTACGGTATGCGTCTCGATGACGGTCATCGCTGTCCTCCTTGAAACTGCTGTCCTGAAGTTTGGGCGCCCGGTGTTTCGAGCGCGTTACCCGCTCGTTCCCTCGGGGTAAGCGGTCGTCACGCCCCGGTTCCGGGTCCGATGCCCGGCATACCCACGAGGACGGGGACCTTGCGGGGGCCGCTGTCGTCGAAGCGGACGGTGGGGTCGGGCTGCTCGGGCGCGTTGACGAACGAGACGAACCGCGCCAGCTTCTCCGGATCCTCGAGGACGCCGGCCCACTCGTCCTTGTAGCCGTCGACGTGCTTGGCCATCGCAGCCTCGAGATCGTCGGCGATACCGAGGGCATCGTCGCACACGACCTCCTTGAGGTGCTCGAGGCCGCCCTCGAGTGCGTCGAGCCACGGAGCGGTGCGCTGGAGCCGGTCGGCGGTGCGGATGTAGAACATCAGGAACCGGTCGATGTACCGGACGAGGGTCTCGTCGTCGAGACCACCGGCGAGGAGCTGTGCGTGCTTGGGCGACTGGCCGCCGTTGCCGCACACGTACAGGTTCCAGCCGTTCTCCGTCGCGATGACACCGACATCCTTGCCGCGTGCCTCGGCGCACTCACGGGCGCATCCCGACACCCCCATCTTGAGCTTGTGGGGCGATCGCAGTCCGCGGTAACGCAATTCGAGAGCGACGGCCATCCCGACCGAGTCCTGCACGCCGTAGCGGCACCAGGTGGAGCCGACACAGCTCTTGACGGTGCGCAGCGACTTGCCGTACGCCTGCCCGGATTCCATGCCGGCGTCGACGAGACGCTTCCAGATCTGCGGGAGCTGTTCGACGCGGGCACCGAACAGGTCGATGCGTTGACCGCCGGTCATCTTCACGTAGAGACCGAAATCGCGTGCCACCTCACCGATCACGATGAGCTGCTCGGGGGTGCACTCGCCACCGGGCATGCGCGGCACGACCGAGTAGGTGCCGTTCTTCTGGATGTTGGCGAGGAAGTGGTCGTTCGTGTCCTGCAGACCGGCCTGCTTGGGGTGCAGGATGTGGTCGGAGTCGGTGGACGCGAGGATCGAGGCCACCACCGGCTTGCAGATGTCGCAGCCGTGTCCGGTGCCGTACTGGGCGATGAGCGCGGAGAAGGTGCGGATGCCGGTGGCCTGGACGATCTCGAACAGCTCGGCGCGCGACTGCTCGAAGTGCTCGCACAGGGCCTTCGACATCTGCACACCCGACTGGGCGAGCAGCTGCTTGATGCTCGGGAGACAACCGCCGCAGGTGGTGCCGGCGCTCGTGCACGACTTGACCTGCGCGATGTCGCAGGCACCTTCGGAGATCGCGCCGCAGATCGCGCCCTTGGTGACACCGTTGCACGAGCACACCTCGGCGTCGTCGGGTAGCGCACCGGCGCCCGGCTTCTCCCCCACCGGGGAGATCAGCGTGGCCGGATCCCCCGGCAGTTCGCGGCCCACGAGCGGTCGCAGGTTGCCGTAGGCGGAGGCGTCGCCGACGAGGATGCCGCCGAGCAGGGTCCTGGCGTCGTCGGAGACGACGAGCTTGGCGTAGGTGCCCTTCGCGGAGTCGGAGAGCACGACCTCGAGGGCGCCGGGCGTCGTCGCGTGGGCGTCACCGAAGCTCGCGACGTCCACGCCGAGCAGCTTGAGCTTCGTCGACAGGTCGGCGCCGGGGAACTCGGCGGTACCGCCGACGAGCCGGTCGGCGACGACCTCGGCGGTGCTGTAACCGGGGGCGACGAGTCCGTAGCAGGTGCCCTCGACGGCGGCGCATTCGCCGATGGCGTAGACGGCCTCGTCCGAGGTGCTCCGGCAGGTACGGTCGGTGAGCACACCGCCGCGGCCGCCGAGTTCGAGTCCGGCCTCCCGGGCGAGCTCGTCCTGGGGACGGACGCCGGCGGAGAAGATCACGAGTCCGGCCTCGAGGACGGTCCCGTCGGACAGGGTCACCTGCAGCGCCTCCGGTCCGGACTCGATCTTCTCGGTGCCCACCCCGGTGTGGGTGACGAGGCCGAGGTCGGTGACGAGACGGTCGAGGACCCGGCCGCCGCCCTCGTCGACCTGGGCGGGCATGAGCCGGTTGTTGTACTCGACGACGTGCGGCGTCACTCCCAGCAGGCGCAGCGCGTTGGCGGCTTCGAGTCCGAGCAGGCCACCACCGATGACGATGCCCGCGAGGCCGGCGGCCTTGGCGCGTTCGGCGGCGGCGCGGATGCCGTCGAGATCGTCGAGCGTGCGGTAGACGAAGCAGCCGGGCAGGTCGTGGCCGGGCACCGGCGGCACGAAGGGGTACGAGCCGGTCGCGAGGACGAGGCTGTCGTAGGGCAGAACGTCGCCGCCGGCGGTGGTGACGGTGCGGGCCGCGCGGTCGATTCCCACGGCGCGGGTGCCGACGCGCAGGTCGACGAGATCGTCTGCTGCGTAGTCGTTTCCGGCGAGAGCGAGTTCCTTGCGGTCCCAGGCTCCGACGTAGGACGACAGTCCCACGCGGTCGTAGGCGGCGTCGGCCTCCTCGCCGAGCACGGTCACCGACCAGCTGTTCTGCTCGTCGCGGACACGCAGGGCTTCGACGAAGCGGTGGGCGACCATTCCGTGTCCGACGACGACGACGTTCTTGCGGCTCATGATGTTCTCTTTCTTCGTGCCGGGGATCGGTCAGACTGCGACGCGGGCCGGGGCGGGAGCCTCGGTGGACGGCTCGCTCGCGGGAGTGGTGTGGGGGCGGCGGAGGAAGACGAACCAGGTCACCGCGATGCACACGAGGTAGAAGATCGCGAAGACCCAGAAGGCCATCGTCGCGGACTGCGCCTCGCCGCCGTAGGAGGCGCGGAAGACCAGGTTGATGCCGACGCCGCCGAGTCCACCGATGGCACCGGCGAAGCCGATGAGGGCACCGGACATGCTGCGCGACCAGGCGGCCTTCTCGTCGCGATCCAGTTCGTCGAGGTCCTGCGCACGGGCCTCGAAGATGGACGGGATCATCTTGTAGACCGAGCCGTTGCCGAGCCCGGAGAGCAGGAACAGGGCGATGAAGCCGAGCACCATGGCGGTCAGCACACCGCCGGTTGCGGCGCCGGTGGTGCGGTCGTCGAGGGTGCCGGCGACGATGAGCACCGCGGCGGCCAGGGCCATCGCGACGAAGGTGTAGAGGGTGATTTTCCCGCCGCCGATGCGGTCGGCGAGCTTTCCGCCGAGCGGACGGGAGATGGATCCGAGGAGCGGGCCGATGAAGGCGATCTGCGCGGCGTGCAGGGCGGCCTGGGCGGGGGTGTCGCCGCCGGCGAGGAAGTTGATCTGCAGGACCTGACCGAAGGCGAAGCTGAAGCCGATGAACGAACCGAAGGTGCCGATGTAGAGGAACGAGATGATCCACGAGTCGCGGAACTTCAGTGCGGCGCCCATGGCCCGCAGGTCGGCCTTCTGGTCACGGAGGTTGTCCATGAACAGGGCGGCGCCGAGCGCGGCGACGGCGCACAGGACCAGGTAGACCGCGCAGACGATCCAGGGCTCGGTGTTGCCGATGGTGGCGATGACGAGCAGGCCGATCAGCTGGACGGCCGGGACACCGATGTTTCCGCCACCGGCGTTGAGTCCGAGCGCCCAGCCCTTCAGGCGCTGCGGATAGAAGGCGTTGATGTTGGTCATCGACGACGCGAAGTTGCCACCACCGACGCCGGCAAGTGCCGCGACCAGCATGAACGTGGTGTAGGAGTGACCCGGGTTCAGCATCAGGTACAGCGCCCCGATGGTGGGGATCAGCAGTACGAGGGCACTGAAGATGGTCCAGTTGCGGCCGCCGAAGCGGGCGGTGGCGACGGTGTAGGGGATGCGGAGGATCGCGCCGACGAGCGTGGGGACGGCGACCAGGAAGAACTTGCCGGCGGCGTCGATGCCGTACACGTCGGTGGGCATGAACAGCACCATGACCGACCAGATCGACCAGACGGAGAAGCCGACGTGCTCGGCGATCACCGACCAGATCAGGTTGCGCTTGGCGACCTGCTTGCCGCCGGCCTCCCACGCCTCCACATCCTCGGCGTCCCACCGCTCGATCTTGTGACTGCGTGCGAATTTGTCTCTGAGACTTTCATTTTCGATGAAGGTCGTCATCGCCGTTCCTCCTCGGGTCCGTGTTGATCCCAAAGGTAGGAAACGGGTGTTGCTACGGTGCTGCCCGCGGTGACCGTCGCGTCAAGAGTTGCTCACCCCGGCCCCGGCCGCCCTGTGAGGTGTTACAGGAGGAACCGCACGAGGTCGGCGGTGTGCGCCAGGCCCGGGAAGGCGTCCTCGGTCGAGCGCGGGTGCAGCGCGTGCACGGCCAGCCGGAAGATCACCGCGCGCAGCAGCATCTGCGGCCACTCGGGAAGGTCCTCCCAGCGGCCGATGAGTCCTTCGTCGGCACCGCCCCACGACAGTGCGTCGACGACGGCGACGGCGGCCGCCCAGGAGGCCGGACGCCAGTAGGGGGTGATGTCGGTCAGCCCGGGCGCTGCGCGGCCGGCGAACAGGACGGTGCCGAACAGGTCTCCGTGGACGAGCTGGTCGGGCAGGTGCACGGGCTTGCGGAAGGTCGCGAGCTGGTTGATCAGGTCGAGGCTCTTACGGCCGTCGGGGGTCACCGTCTCGGGTGCACCCGCCGCGCGGGCGCTGCGCAGGGGTACGGTCTCCCAGGCCGCGCGGTCGGCGGCGACGAAGACGTCGACGTCCTCCCAGGGTGCGACGGGTGGCTGCATGAGGAAACGGGGACGTTCGAGCTGCGCGGTGGCGGTGTGCAGCCGTAGCGACAGCGAGACCACTTCGTCGTGCCGGGGCTCGGACGTGCCGACGATGTAGGTGTCGGCGCGCCATCCGGAGACCACGTAGCGACCATCGGTGGACCGCACCGGGCGGGCCAGCCGCACGCCGTCGACGGTCAGGGTCTCCCGCACTTTGGCGGACCAGGCCGCGCGAGCATGATCGGCGACTCGGGACAGCACGACGTCCCCACACCGGAAACCTCCGTCCCAGTCGGGCCCGAGCGGGACCGGTTCGACATCGCGGAGACCGAATGTGGAGCACACGTGCTGAGGCGGTTCGGGTGAGCTCACGACGCTCAACCTACCTTCGCAGACCGCCCGGATCGGGAAGGCACTCCGCTGTTTCAGGTCACAACGAGGTCACCGTCAGTAGACCGGCAGCGAGGTGTCGACCTGCTGCGCCCACGCGATCACGCCACCGTGCAGATGCGTCGCATCCGAGAAACCCGCTCGCGCAAGGACTTCGAGCGCTTCGGCCGAGCGGATACCGGTCTTGCAGTACAGCACGATCGGGGTGTTCTGCGGCAGGTCGGCGAGGGCCTCGCCGGAGAGGATGCGGTCCTTCGGCACGAGCCGTGCACCGTCGATACGGACGATCTCCCACTCGACGGGTTCGCGCACGTCGATCAGCGCGAGGTCGCGGCCCTCGTCGAGCATGCGGCGCAGTTCGGTGGGGGTGACGGCCGATCGCGCCGACGCAGCGGCGTCGGGAACGATCCCGCAGAAGGCCTCGTAGTCGACGAGTTCGGTGACCGGCACCCGTCCCGGATCGCGGCGCAGGGTCACCGTGCGGAACGACATCGCGAGCGCGTCGTAGATCATGAGCCGGCCGAGCAAGGGCTCACCGATCCCCGTGATGAGCTTGATCGCCTCGGTGGCCATGACGGTGCCGATCGTGCCGGGCAGGACACCGAGCACACCGCCCTCGGCGCACGAGGGAACCATGCCCGGCGGCGGCGCCTCGGGGTAGAGGTCGCGGTAGTTCAGGCCGCGCCCGTCGGGAGCGTCCTCCCAGAACACCGACACCTGACCTTCGAACCGGAAGATCGAGCCCCACACGTACGGCCTGCCGGCGAGGACAGCGGCGTCGTTGACGAGATAGCGGGTCGCGAAGTTGTCGGTGCCGTCGAGGATCAGGTCGTACTGCTCGAACAACTGCACGGCGTTGCTCGACTCCAGCCTCGTCTCGTACAGACGCACGGTGACACCGTCGTTGATTGCCAAGATGCTGTCGCGGGCGCTCTCCCCCTTGGGCCGTCCGACGTCGGAGCGGCCGTGGATCACCTGCCGCTGCAGGTTCGACGTCTCCACGTCGTCGAACTCGACGATGCCGATCGTGCCGACGCCCGCCGCCGCCAGATACAGCAGCGCGGGCGAACCGAGTCCGCCGGCGCCGATGCACAGCACCCGCGCGTTCTTCAACCGCCGCTGACCGGTGACCCCGACGTTCGGGATGATCAGGTGACGGCTGTACCGGGCGACCTCCTCGCGACCGAGCTCCGGGCCGGGTTCCACCAGCGGCGGAAGGGATCGGCGCGTCGACGGTGTCGTTGCGGTCACGGGTTCTCCTGTCGCGATGCGTCCTGCGTCACCGTCCATGGTGCCATTCGGTGCTGCAACCCCACCCCGCCCCGCCCGTCGACCCCCGCCCGGCCCGGCGACTACCGTGCTCGGCGTCTACGCCCGCGGGTACGGCCAGGGGTTGAACCGGCAGCGCAGCCCGTCGGCGGGGACCGCGCCGTCCGGGTCCAGGCGCGCGATGTCGTCGTTGGCGGTGCCGAAGGTCTGCTGCATCATGATCGGCGCGAGACCGCCGTCGGTGGTGCAGGCGTCGTGTTGCGCCAGGCCGATGGCGTGGCCGACCTCGTGGTTGACGACGTACTGGCGATACGACCCGATGTCACCCTGGAAGGCGACGGCCCCGCGCACCCACCGCGCTTCGTTGAGGAGCACCCGCTCCATCGAGGGGTTGAAGCACGATCCCTCGAGCGGGATGTCGTAGCCGCATCCTTCGCGGATGGTCATCTGCGAGGTGAGGGAGATCCGGAAGTCCGGCTCGCCGGTGTCGATGCGGCGGAAGGCGACCGCCTGGTCGCCGATCCAGCTCCGCGGATCGGCGAGGGTGCGGTCCACCATCGTCGCGAAGGCCGCGTCGCCGCCGTAACCGGTGGTGTCGATGCCCTCCTCGAGTTCCACCGTGTAGGTGAACACGCGGTTCTGCCCCGCACCGACCTGCCCGGTGGTGCCGGGCACGACCCGCCACTGCCGCGCACCGACTTCCGTGAACGGCCCGCCGTCCGGCAGGGCACCGGACTCGAGCGACTCGGGGAAGGCCCCATCGGGCTGCGGGGCCTCGACGATGATCTCGGTGACCTCGCTCGCGACGACCGGATCGGCGGGCTCCTCCGCTCCTCCCCCACGCGCGGCGTCCCACAGCACGACCAGGGTCACGACGGCGAGGATCGGGACGGCATAGGCGCGCCAGCCGTAGGTGGCGACGAATCTGCCCACGCGGGTCTGCTTGCGGACGTCGCGTTCGGGTCGCGGTCGGCGAGGCGGCCGGTCCGGCCGTCCCACCGGGTCCCACACGGCACGTAGAGGCTGGTGCGACCGGCGACCCGGCTCGGATCGTTCCGTTCCTCGCGACCGGGACGAACCGGACGACGTCGGGGAAGGATCTGTCTGCGAGGAGCCCTGCGGCCCCCTGCTCTCGCGCACTCCTCCACGCTCGATCACGGATGTCAGGATGTCATATCGAGACCATTTCGATATCCGAAGCGTCGAAGGCGTGCCCCCATCCGTGCACCGGGAACGGATACTGGTCGGTAGGCCGGTCCGTTCGATACGCAGGTTCACCTGTAACCTGCAAAGACGAGGAGCGCCGAGGTGGCACACGCCACTATCGGAGTAGTGCAGATTGGGAGCAAGCATGACCGACGTCACCGAACGAGCATCCGGCCGGGGTAACAACGGCAAACGGGGCGCCCGGATGCCGCGTGACGAACGTCGTGCACAGCTGCTCGAGGCTGCCAGTGAGGTCTTCGTCACACGCGGTTACCACTCGGCCGGCATGGACGAGATCGCCGAATGCGCCGGAGTGAGCAAGCCGGTGCTGTACCAGCACTTCCCCGGCAAGCTCGAGCTCTACTGCGCCGTGCTGCAGAACTATGTGGACACCCTCATCAACGGCGTCCGCCAGGCCCTGCGGTCCACGACCGACAATCGTCAGCGTGTGCGTGCCGCGGTGCAGGCCTTCTTCGATTTCGTCGACAACGACAGCCAGGGATTCCGTCTCGTCTTCGAATCGGACCTCATGGGCGAGCCGCAGGTGTCGCGGCGGGTCGAGCAGGCCACCGAGGCGTGCGTCGACGCCGTCTTCGACCTCGTGAGCCACGATTCGGGCCTCGATCCGTACCGGGCCCGCATCCTCGCGGTCGGCCTGGTGGGAACGAGCCAGTTCACGGCTCGTTACTGGCTCGACGCCGCGCGTCCGATCCCCAAGGAGGACGCCGTGGACACCACGGTCGCGCTGGCCTGGGGCGGTCTGAAGCACGTGCCGCTGCAGCCGGAACTCCGTCGTCGCTGACGACACATACCGAGAACGACGAACGGGCCGGGGCGACATGCCCCGGCCCGTTCTCGTCGGTCGCTCTCAGTTGGCGGCGAAGCCGACCTTGCCCAGCGTGGCAGGACCGATGTCCACGTAGCTGATCTTGGCGGCCTGCACGAGAACCTTGCGGCCCTTCTCGTCGACAAGTGCGAGCACCCCGTCGTCGGCGCCGTTCAACGCGGCCCGGACGAGCTTCTCCACCTCGTCGGGCGTCTGGTCGCTGACGACGACAACTTCGCGCGGGCTGTCCGCGACGCCGATCTTGACCTCCACGGTGGACCTCCGATTCTCATGCGTTGAAACCGAGCTGGTACTGCTGTCAGCCCCAGGCTAATGCAGTCCGAGCACCGACATCCGCTCGGCGTGCTCGACCTGCATGCGATCGAACAGTGCGGCGATGTTCGTCAGGTCGCCGGACGCGAGAATCACCAGCTCGGCGAGTTCCTCGTTCTGCGCGAGGACGTACTGCGCCTGGGTGATGGCCTCGCCGAGCAGCCGGCGTCCCCACAGCATCAGGCGGTCCTTCTGCAGCGGGCTGCGCTCGACGACCTCGCGGACCTCCTGCACCACGAACTCCGAGTGGCCGGTCTCGGCGAGGACCTCCCGGACCACCGTGGAGACCTCGGGAGCGAGCATGTCGGCGATCTCACAGTAGAAATCTGCGGCGATCCCGTCACCCACGTAGGCCTTGACGAGGACCTCGAGCCAGGTCGAGGGAGCGGTCGAGGCGTGGTAGGCGTCGAGCGCCTTGCGATAGGGCTCCATCGCCGCGTAGATCTCGACGCCGCGATCGGTGAGCGCGGTTCGGAGCGTCTCGAAATGGCTCATCTCCGCAGCTGCCATGCTTGCGAGCGCGACCCGCCCGCGCAGGGACGGGGAGAACCGGGCGTCCTCGGCGAGACGGTAGAACGCCGAGATCTCGCCGTACGCGAGCACTGCGAAGAGCTCTGCGACACCGGGGTGATCGGCGGGGACTGCGGGTCCGCCCGGCGTCGCGCCGGACTCGGAGGTGGACTGCGGCGTATCGGCTCCCATGACGACGAAGCGTAGTACTACCTCGTGGAATGCGCCGGAACCGGTACAATGGATCGGGAAGCCCGCGCTTCGAGCCGCCGACCGTGGCCCGCGAGCTTCCCAGATAATGTGCGCGCACCCGAACTGCGGATCGCTGCCGCGCTTCGCCGAGCCTGGTGGATACCGCTCGCGCTGAGGTGCAGGCCGGTCGCCTTTCCCCCTCGTGCGTGCGTGCCGAGACCAGGAAGGCCGGACCCCTGAGCAAGATCACCATCGACCACGAAGACGACGCGAGCGAAACGACCGTCTCCGCACAACTCGATTCCACCCACGTACCCCCCACCTTCGGCGAACTCGGCGTCCGCGACGAGATCGTCCGCGCCCTCGCCGAGGTCGGCATCGAACGCACCTTCGCGATCCAGGAACTCACCCTGCCGCTCGCCCTCGCCGGCGACGACCTCATCGGTCAGGCCCGTACGGGTATGGGCAAGACCTTCGGCTTCGGCGTTCCGCTCCTGCACCGCATCGCCACCGAGGGTTCCGGTACGACCACGCTCGACGGCACTCCCCGTGCGCTCGTGATCGTCCCGACCCGCGAACTGTGCATCCAGGTCACCAACGACCTCGTGAACGCCTCCAAGTACCTGCCCGGCAGCCGCAAGTCGGGCCTCGAGGTCCTGTCGATCTACGGTGGCCGCCCCTACGAGCAGCAGATCGACGAACTGAAGAAGGGTGTCGACGTCGTCGTCGGTACTCCCGGTCGTCTGCTCGACCTCGCCAACCAGGGTCATCTGATCCTCGGCAAGATCGGCGTGCTCGTCATGGACGAGGCCGACGAGATGCTCGACCTCGGCTTCCTGCCCGACATCGAGCGCATCCTCACGATGGTCCCCGACCGTCGTCAGACGATGCTCTTCTCGGCCACGATGCCCGGCCCGATCATCACTCTCGCCCGCACGTTCCTGAATCGCCCGACGCACATCCGCGCCGAGGAAGCCGAATCATCGGCCGTGCACGAGCGCACCCAGCAGTTCGTCTACCGGGCGCACGCGCTCGACAAGGCCGAGCTCGTCGCCCGCGTGCTGCAGGCCGAGGGACGTGGCGCCACCATGATCTTCACCCGCACCAAGCGCACGGCGCAGAAGGTGGCCGACGACCTCGTCGAGCGCGGTTTCGCGTGCGGCGCGGTGCACGGCGACCTCGGTCAGATCGCACGCGAGAAGGCACTCGACAAGTTCCGCAGCGGCAAGATCGACGTCCTCGTCGCGACGGACGTCGCCGCCCGCGGCATCGACATCGACGACGTCACCCACGTCATCAACTATCAGTGCCCCGAGGACGAGAAGACCTACGTCCACCGCATCGGCCGTACCGGTCGCGCCGGACGCACCGGTATCGCGATCACCCTCGTCGACTGGGACGACGTGCCGCGCTGGCAGCTCATCGACAAGGCTCTCGATCTCGGTATCCCGGATCCGATCGAGACCTACTCGAGCTCCCCGCACCTGTTCGAGGAGCTGAGCATCCCGTCCGACGCCACCGGACGCGTCCGCAAGGCCGCTCCCGCCGCCTCCGACAACGGTGAGAAGCGCGAGCGCGTCGAGCGCGAGGGCGGATCCCGACCGAAGCGCAACCGGGTCCGCCGCCGCACCGTCCGCGGAAAGTCGGCCGACGGCTCCGCGACGGATGCCGCCGCAACCGGTTCCGACGACTCGGCGAAGGCCGAGAACGAGTCTGCCGCAGCGGAGACGGGTGAGGACACCGGGGCTTCCGCTCCGGCACGTCGTCGCCGTCGTCGCCGTCGCACCCGCTCGGGCGAGGGCCCCGCCGGTCGCGCAGAGCAGCAGGACACGTCGAACGTGGAAGCGGTCTCGACGTCGTCTGCCCGATAACCACGTGCTCGCGCCCGAGCGCCGCACCCGCACCGACCTTCTCGTCGCAGCCGCACTCGTCGTCACCGCTCTGGTGGCGGCGAGTGTCGTCTGGCTGAACTCGGATGCGCGGGGCACCACGTCGACCACCTGGGACGGACCCGTCCCCACTCCTGCTGCCGCGCAGGCGCTTCCGCGCACTCTCGCCGAACTGTGGCGTGCTCCGAGTACGGCGACGACCGCGCCGGTGGTGTCCGGGGGCACGATCGCCACGGCCGACAGTGGTGCGGTGGTCGGCCGCGACCCGCAGTCGGGCGAGGAACGCTGGCGGTACGACCGCGACCGGGCGTTGTGCGCGGTCACCGAGGCCTGGGGCGACGTGGTCTCGGCCTACCGCGGCCCACGCGGATGCGGTCAGGTCACCGCGCTCGACTCCGGCAGTGGCGCTCGCGGCGCGCAACGGTCGAGCGACGCCGACGATCCGATCCGGCTCGTCGACGCCGGTTCGCACCTGATCGCCTTCGGCGAGTCGCGTCTCGAGATGTGGCGCTCCGATCTGGTGCGCACGGTCGAGTACGGGCGCGTCGACGCACCGGTGAACCCGAACGCCCAGCCCCGATCGGGTTGCGAACTGCGCTCGGCAGATTCGGGCGCCGAAGTGCTGGCCGTGCTCGAGCAGTGCGCAAACGAGCCGACCAATCGGCTCACCCTTCTCGATCCCACCCCCGACGACAGCACCAAGCCCGAGGAGTTCGCCTCGTCGGTGCTGCCGGAAGCGGGCGGGGACTCCCGCATCGTCGCGGTGGTCGGCGACCGCACGGCGGTCTACCTGGCCCCGGACGACAACGACGGGCCACGTATCGAGGTCTTCGACAGCGAGGGCGTCCTCGTCGACACGCACACCCTGCCGCGTCCTGCCGGCGAATCGGACGACCCCGCCCTCGAGCGCGGCGGCGTGCTGGTGTGGTGGACGGGCCGCGACACCGTCGCACTGTCCACCACCGATTTCGCTCCGCAGTGGACCGTCGAGGACACCCTCGGCAACGGCGACATCATGGCCGGTTCGCTGCTCCTTCCCGTCGAGGACGCCCTCGTGGGAGTCGACTCACGGACCGGCGAACCCGGCCCGCGCATCGACGTCGAGCGCGGAGCGGTCTCCACGGTGAACGTCGCCGTCGCCGGGGACGTCGTGGTCGAGCAACGCGACGACGAACTCGTGGTGTTGGGCTGATGTCTCAGTCCGCGACGGCGGTTTCGAAGGTCTCGAGTTCCGCCTCCCCCGACCAGTAGCGCAGCAGGTTCTCGGAGAGCGCCCGGTACGCCTCGGCGCCCTTGTTCTTGCGTCCCGCCAGCACCGTCGCGCCCGAGGCGGAAGCCTCCGCGAAGCGGACCGTGCGGGGTACGGGCGGGGCCAGCACCGGCAGGTCGTACCGGTCGGAGACATCGGCGAGCACGTCGCGACTGTGCGTGGTCCGCGAGTCGTACAGGGTCGGCAGCGCGCCGAGCAGCTCGAGATCCGGATTGGTGATCTGCCTGACCTCGTCGACGGTGCGCAACAACTGCCCCACTCCACGGTGTGCGAGCGTCTCGCACTGCAGTGGAACGAGCACCGACCGCGCCGCGGTGAGACCGTTGAGCGTGAGAACGCCGAGGGAGGGCGGGCAGTCGATCACGACGACGTCGTAGTCGTCCTCGACCGACGCCAGGGCCCGCTCGAGGGTGTATTCGCGTCCCGGCTTCATGAGCAGCATCGCCTCCGCACCCGCGAGGTCGATGGTCGCCGGCAGCAGCGACATCCCCTCCGCGGTGTCGAGCAGGACGTCCTTCGTCTCGACACCGCCCACGAGCACGTCGTGCACGGATTGTTCGAGCTTGTCGGGGTTGTGCCCGAGGGAGAAGGTCAGGCACCCCTGGGGGTCGAGATCGACGACGAGCACCCGCCGGCCCAGCGCCGACAGCGCGGCCCCCAACGACGCGACGGTGGTCGTCTTGGCGACGCCACCCTTCTGATTTGCCACTGCAAGTACCGTTGCCACGACCCCGATCCTCGCGCACTCGGCGGCGCAGCGCGAGGTGAATCCGCCCACGAGACCGCAGGAGGCAGCCCGTCGTGATCCGCAGAGCCACACCCGAGGACGTCCCCGCGATCACCGGGCTGATCTACGACCTCGCCGAATACGAGAAGGCCCGGCACGAGTGCACCGTGGTGCCCGAGCAGATCCACGAGGCTCTGTTCGGGCCGCAACCCTCGGTGTACGCGCACGTCGCCGAGGAATCCGGTGAGGACGGAGCCGCAGGTCAGGTCGTCGGGGTGGCGCTGTGGTTCCGGAACTTCTCCACCTGGGACGGCGTGCACGGCATCTACCTCGAGGATCTGTTCGTCCGTCCCGAACACCGCGGCAAGGGACACGGACGCGCACTGCTCGCGGCGCTCGCCCACGAATGCGTGGAGCGCGGTTACACCCGCCTGAGTTGGTCGGTGCTGGACTGGAACGAGCCGTCCATCGGTTTCTACCGCTCGCTCGGCGCCGTCGCGCAGGACGAGTGGACGACGTTCAGGCTCAGCGGCCCCGCGCTGCAGGCTCTCGGCAGCTGAGCCCGGATCACTCGTCGACGTCGGGCGCGTACTCGTGCGCAAGCCACCGCGTCGTGGGCGGGCTGAACAGCAGCACGAGCGTGGGGACCACGACGAGCCCCAGCACGGTACCGATGGCCGGCTGGTGCGAGTCGGTCAGCAGCGACCACACCACGGGCAGCAACAGCAACTGCGCCAGTACCGCCACGGCACGTCCCCAGCGCACCCCGCGCACGAGCGCGATCCCGCCGGCCAGTACCCCGCCGAACAGGACGAACAGCCACAGCGCGAAGCCGTAACCGTTGGTGACCGACTGATCGTGTTCGCCCGAGGCTGCGCGGATGATCGAGTACACCGCGAACCCCATCGCGACGACACCCTCGAGGACGACGAGCCAGCCGGCGGCACGCACGGTCGACGGAACGCTGCTGCGAGGTGTTTCGAGAGGCACCCGTCCAGCGTAGTGGACCCGCCGGGCACCACTTAGGCTGATGTTCCGTGCGCGCCCTGCTGATCGTGAATCCGAATGCGACGACGACCACCCCGGCCGGTCGCGACCGTCTCGCTCACGCCCTGAGAGGCCGGCTCGCACTGACCGTCGCACACACCACCCACCGCGGGCACGCCGCAGAACTCGCGCGTTCGGCGCACGCCGACGGGATGGACGTCGTCGTCGCGCACGGGGGCGACGGCACCGTCAACGAGATCGTCAACGGTCTGCTCGGCCCCTCCCCCGACCGATCCGCCGATCCGTCACTTCCGCGACTCGCGGTGGTGCCCGGCGGCTCGGCGAACGTGTTCGCGCGGTCCCTGGGGTTGTCCGCCGATCCGCTCGAGGCCACCGGGCAGGTGCTCGAGTCGTTGCAGGAGGGCAGGACCAGCCGGATCGGCCTCGGCCACTGCGACGGACGGTGGTTCACCTTCAACGCGGGCCTCGGCCTCGACGCCCAGGTGTGCGAGGCCATCGACCTGAGCCGCGCCGAGGGCAAGAAAGTGACGACGACGCGCTATGTGTGGCATGCGGTGGCCCGGTTCTTCGCGTCGAAGCGGGCCGAGCCGACGCTCACGCTCGAGATGCCCGGATCCGAACCTGTGTCGGGGGTGCACTACGCGTTCGTGTCGAACTCGAGTCCCTGGACCTATCTCGAGTCCCGGCCGGTGCACACGAATCCCGGCACATCGTTCGACACCGGGTTGGGTGTGTTTGCCATGACGACGACCCGGGTATTTCCGAGCCTGCGGGTGGTGAGGCAACTCCTGGCCGCCCGTGGCGAGCCGGCGTCGCCGCATCTGGTGCGTGCGGACGATGTCGCGCACGTGCGCGCCCGGGCCTCGCGCCCGATCGGACTTCAGGTCGACGGCGACTATCTCGGACTCCGCACCGAGGTCGAGTTCGTGGCCGTACCGTCGATCCTCGATGTCGTCGCGCCCCGCTGACGACCCCCTCTAGCGGGACAGCGACAGAAAGAAAAGCACGAATTCTGTGATTACCACTACCTTCTCGGCCCGAGTGGAGTAGAAAGAGGGATTGGCGAACTCGTAGCTCACAACAGCGTGAGCTTCCCCACGATCGTGGTCGATTCTATTGACTCCACGCTCGTTCGTGAAAGCATTCACAAGTAACCGCGCGGAAACACTCCGTGCCACAGGCGTGAACACGCATTGACCATCAGCCGGTGCACACGCACCATCGAAGGAGAGTAGAAGCATGGACTGGCGCCACAAGGCCATCTGCCGCGACGAGGATCCGGAACTGTTCTTCCCCGTGGGGAACAGCGGCCCGGCTCTCGCGCAGATCGCGGATGCCAAGCTCGTGTGCAACCGTTGCCCCGTCACCGCCGAATGCCTTTCCTGGGCGCTCGAGTCCGGCCAGGATGCCGGCGTCTGGGGCGGTATGAGCGAGGACGAGCGCCGCGCTCTCAAGCGTCGCAACGCCCGCACCCGCGCTCGCACGGCGGTCTGAGCAGCTCCGACAGACGTTCGAAGGCCCGGCCCCCTCACGGAGGCCGGGCCTTCTTACGTGCACAGGCCGAAGCGGTCAGGCGACCGGCACCTTGCCCAGCGGTAATTGCAGGCGCGCATCGGTCCCGCCGGTCTCGTTGGAGGTCAGTTCCAGCGATCCGCCGAGTTCGGCGGCCACGAGGGTCCGGACGATCTGCAGACCGAGCCGGTTCGACGCCTCGAGGCTGAATCCGTCGGGAAGGCCCTTCCCCTCGTCACGGACCACGACGTCGAGCATGCGGGCCGAACGCTGTGCCCTCACAGTGACCGTGCCGTTGACGCCCGGATCGAAGGCGTGCTCGACGGCGTTCTGGACGAGCTCGGTCAGCACCATGACCAGGGGCGTCGCGCGATCTGCGGGGAACACACCGAGGTTCCCCTCTCGCAGCACACGGATCTGACTGCCCACCGTCGACACGTCGACGACGATGGGGATCAGCTGGTCGAAGACACCGTCGAGATCGACCTCCTCGTCCACGGACATCGACAGCGCCTCGTGCACCAGGGCGATGGACGTCACCCGGCGAACCGCTTCGCCGAGGGCCTGCTGGGCTTCGGTGTTCCCGGTTCGGCGCGCCTGTAGTCGCAGCAGTGCGGCGACCGTCTGCAGATTGTTCTTGACGCGATGGTGGATCTCGCGGATCGTCGCGTCCTTGCTCAGCAGTGCGCGGTCGCGTCGTTTGACCTCGGTGACGTCGCGGACGATCACCGCGGCGCCCCTGATCTTGCCTCCCGGATTCAGGACCAACGCACGGATCAGAACCGTGGCACCGCGTGCCTCGATCTCCATGCGCTGCCCCAGACGGCCCTCCACGGCCCCGCGGAGGTAGTCGGTGACGTCGCGGCTCTCGAAGGGATCGGTGACCAGTGCGCGGGTCGTCTCCACGAGATCCTGACCGATCAGGTCGGAGTTCAGACCCATCCGGTGATAGGCCGACAGCGCGTTCGGGCTGGCGTAGACGACCTTGCCCTTCCGGTCGAGCCGGATGAATCCGTCGCCCGCACGCGGACTCGACTTGGTGTCCGAGCGCGCCTCGGGCGTGGGGAAGGTGCCCTCGCTGATCATCCGGTAGAGGTCGTCGGCGCATTCGAGATAGGCGGTCTCGAGCGCGCTGGCCGACCGTCGCGACACACGGGCGGCGTCGCGGCTGAGCACCGCGACGACCCGACCGTCCGAGCGCACCGGCACGGCCTGACGGATGTTGATCCCGGCGCCCGGGGACGACTTGACGTCGACGATCTCTCCGGTTTCGAAAGCCTCACGGACGTAAGGATGTTCGTTGTCGGAGACGAGCATGCCGACGGCGTCCTCGGGAATCACGGTCGAGGCGGTGGTGGGCCGGCACTGTGCGACGCACACGATTCCGGACGGCGCCGCGTCGACCCACAGGAGGACGTCGGCGAACGACAGGTCGGCGAGCAACTGCCACTCGCCCACGACACGTTGGAGGTGATCGACGGCCGCGCCCGGAAGATCCGTGTACCTTGCGAGCAACGAACTGAGTGTGGACACGGGAACCGCTTTCGTACTCAGGAGATATCCGCCGTCAGGAGATCACGGCGATGAGGTCGCCCTGCTGGATGACATCCCCCACCGAGACTCCGACGGAGGTCACGGTGCCCGCCGACTCGGCGAGCACGGGAATCTCCATCTTCATCGACTCGAGGATCACCAGCGTGTCGCCCTCGGCCACCACGTCACCCTCTCGCACGACGACCTCGAACACGGTCGATACCATCTCCGCGCGTACGTCTTCCGCCATCGAACACCTCGTTTCACGCTCCGGCGGCGGACCTGCCGACAGGACCACTCGACCGCACGTGAAACACTGTAATGAACGAGAAAGGAGATCCCACCATGGGTAAGCGAGGTCGCAAGAAGCGCAGCCGCAAGGGTAACGCCGCCAACCACGGCAAGCGTCCCAACGCCTGAGACGCGGACAGGGGCCGGAAAGCAGCAGCTTTCCGGCCCCTGTCACGTTCGGGGTGTCTCGTCTACGACTCGGTACGAGTGAACTCGTCTACGACTCGGCGTGAGTGGAACTCGCCTACGACTCGGCGTGAGTGGAACTCGCCTACGACTCGGTGCTGTCCGTCTCGGTGATCACCACGGTGCGGCGGATCTGCAGCATCAGCCGCTCCCGCAGGCCCTCGGGTGCGTGTTCCCCGCCGCACTTGCGGCTGAGCAGCGATTTGATCTTCTCCTCGATCCCGTAGGCCTCGAGGCAGGTGCCGCACTCGTCGAGGTGCCGCTGCAGCTTCTCGCGGGAACCGGCGTCGCACTCGGAATCGAGAAGCAGGTAGACGTCCGCGATGACCGCCGAGCAGTCGAGTCGATCGAAGTCGGGTTCGCTCACTGCGGTGCTCCCTTTCCGCTCTCGGGCCGATCCGATGTTCCGGTTGTCGCGTCCACGGCCTTCTCCCGCATGAAACCGCGATCGCGCGCCACGTCGGCCAACAGGCCCCGCAACTGCTTGCGACCCCGGTGCAGTCTCGACATCACAGTGCCGATCGGCGTCCCCATGATCTCGGCGATCTCCTTGTAGGGGAACCCTTCGACGTCGGCGTAGTAGACGGCCATGCGGAACTCCTCGGGAAGCTCCTGCAGCGCCGCCTTGATGTCGTCGTCGGGAAGCGCGTCGAGCGCCTCGACCTCCGCGGACCGCAGACCGGTCGACGAATGCTCGGCCGTGGCGGCGAGCTGCCAGTCGGTGATCTCGTCGGTCGGGTACTGCGCGGGCTGCCGCTGACGCTTCCGGTACGAGTTGATGTAGGTGTTGGTGAGGATCCGGTACAGCCAGGCCTTGAGGTTGGTGCCCTCGCGAAACGACCGGAAGGCGGAGAAAGCCTTGATGTAGGTCTCCTGCACGAGGTCCTCGGCGTCGGAGGGATTGCGGGTCATCCGCAGCGCAGCGCCGTAGAGCTGATCGAGCAGGGGAAGCGCATCCCGCTCGAACCGCTCGGTCAGTTCTTCCACAGACTCCTCGATCACACCGATCCCTTCATCGACGCCTGTCGAGAAGGCTACCGGTCCGTCGGGGTCCGGATCGGCGGGACGTCTGACGGCGTCCGGTCGAGGCGGGCACAGCACTGCCACGAATTCTCCGATCGTCGGGTGTCGGGTGGCCGGTGGATCCACCCGTCGGTGTGCAACGCCGTACCCGCCGCACTTGTTCCCCACCTCCGGTTTTCTAGAGTGATCGGATGGCCTCGACATCCACTCCCGCGACGGTGTTGTTGAAGCGCGAGAAGGTCGCGCACCGGGTCCACGAGTACGCACACGACCCGAGGTCGTCGTCCTTCGGCGCCGAAGCCGTCGAGGAACTCGGCGCACGTCTCGGGGTCTCCCCCGATCAGATCTTCAAGACGCTGGTGGTGTCGCTGTCGGACGGCAAGCTCGCCGTCGCGGTGATCCCGGTCCCGGCGACGCTGTCGCTGAAGGCCGCAGCAGGGGCACTGGGCGGCGGCAAGGCCGTGATGGCCGATCACACCGCCGCCGAACGCGCGACCGGATACGTCGTCGGTGGCATCTCTCCGCTCGGGCAGCGCAAGCGTCTGCGCACCGTGATCGACGTCTCCGCCGAGCAGTGGGACCGGGTGCTGTGCAGCGCGGGGCGGCGCGGACTCGAGATCGAACTGGATCCGCACGATCTGATCCGGCTGACCGGTGCGGTCGTGGCCCCGATCACGGCCGGGCCGTAGAGCACCGCGGCCCGGCGGCACCTACAGCAGCACCATCTGGTCGCCGGCGCCGTCGTCGGGTTGCAACAGTTCGGGGCCGTTGTTGCGGATGCTGTTGACCTTCGCGGACACGCGGCGGATCTCGATCGCCGAGATCGCCTCGAGGCTCGGCACGATCAGATCCGGGTGGCCGAGGCTGTCGGGGTCGAGCCACGCGTCCCATCGCTCCGCGGGGAGGATCAGCGGCATCCGCTCGTGCACGTTGCCGAGTTGCTCGACCGACTGCGCGGTGAGGATCGCCGTGCTCGACAGCGGTGGTGCCTTCGGGTTCCGCGGGTCGCGCCACTCCGCCCACACTCCGGCCATGCAGATCCGCGATCCGTCGGCGGGCGCCATGAAGTACGGCACCTTGCGGGGTCTGCCGTCCGGCGCGGGTTCGACCTGCCATTCGTACCAGCCGTCCATCGGGACGAGGCACCGCTTGTGGCGCAGCGACCGTGCGAAGCTCGGCTTGGTGGCGACCGACTCGGATCGTGCGTTGATCAGCGGTGCGCTTCCGCCCACCTCCTCGGCGAACGGCGGCACGAGTCCCCAGCGCATGCGCCGGACACGGCGGCGGACGGGACCGTCGGGATCGTCTCCGTCGTGCCGGGCGACGACGGTGAGCACCTCGGTCGTCGGCGCGACATTGTAGTCGGGCCCGCGCCGGTCCCGGCCGCTGTCGCCGGTCTCGTCGAGTGCGTCGAGTTCGACGGCGAGCGTCGCCGGGTCGGCCGTGGAGACATACCTTCCGCACATGCCGTCGAGTGTGGCATCGCCGGGTGACGGAACCGACACCGGCGCGCACCGGGTAGGCGAGGGTGCCCGCACCGGTCCGGATGGGCGAAGATGGTCGGGTGAGTCTGTGGAGAGCACCCCGCGCCGTGTCCCCGGTTCGAGCGTCGGTGACGCTGCCGGGATCGAAGTCGATCACCAACCGTGCCCTGATCCTGGCCGCACTCGCCGACGGGCCGTCCACCCTGACCGGCGCGCTGCGCAGCCGCGACACCGATCTGATGATCGGGGCCCTGCGCACGCTCGGCACGACCGTCACCGAGCGCGACGGCGGCACCACCCTCGACGTGACCCCCGGTGCCCTGCGCGGAGGTGAGGTCGCCTGTGGACTGGCCGGCACCGTCATGCGGTTCGTTCCGCCGCTGGCCGCACTGGCCGACGGCGACGTGCGGTTCGACGGCGACGAACAGGCCCGCGTCCGCCCGATGAGCACCGTGCTCGACGCCCTGCGCGCCCTCGGCGCCGACATCGACGGCGACCGGCTCCCCTTCACCGTGCACGGCCGCGGTGCGGTGCGCGGTGGTTCCGTCACCATCGACGCGTCCGCGTCCTCGCAGTTCGTCTCGGGTCTGCTGCTGTCCGGTGCCGCCTTCGACGAGGGCGTGGTGGTCCACCACGCCGGCGAACCGGTGCCCTCGATGCCGCACATCGAGATGACGGTCGAGATGCTCCGCACGGCCGGGGTCCCCGTCGACACCTCCGAGGCCGACACCTGGCGGGTGCCCCCCACGACCATCAAGGCCGTCGACGTCACCGTCGAGCCCGACCTGTCGAACGCAACCCCCTTCCTCGCGGCCGCGGCGGTCACCGGTGGTGTCGTCTCGGTGCCCCTGTGGCCGGAGTCGACCACCCAGGCCGGCGATGCGATCCGCGGCATCCTCGAGCAGATGGGCGCCGAGGTGACGTGGGCCGACGGGACGCTGACCGTGCGCGGCCCGGGCGAGCTGCGGGGTCTCGACGTGGACCTGCACGACGTCGGCGAGCTGGCGCCGACCGTCGCGGCCCTCGCTGCGGTCGCCGCCTCGCCCTCCGACCTGCGCGGTATCGCGCACCTGCGCGGTCACGAGACCGACCGGCTGGCGGCACTCGCCACCGAGATCGGTCGTCTCGGCGGTTCGATCACCGAGACCGAGGACGGGCTGCACATCGAGCCGGCTCCGCTGCACGGCGGCACCTGGCACTCCTACGCCGACCACCGGATGGCCACGGCCGGGGCGATCCTCGGGCTCGTCGTCGACGGGATCGAGGTCGAGGACATCGGCACCACCGCCAAGACGCTCCCCGACTTCGAGGGTCTGTGGGAGTCGCTACTGACGGGGAGCGACTCCTGAGGCGGCGGGAGTACGACGAGTCCGACGTCCGGGTTCGCCCCGGACGCGGCTCGCGGCCGCGCACGAAGGACCGCCCGGCCCATCTCGATGCCGAGGAGGGCATGGTCGTCTCCGTCGACCGAGGTCGGTGGGGTGTCGCGCTCGGCGGTGATCCCGATCGGATCGTGACGACGATGCGGGCACGCGAGCTCGGCCGGACCCCGATCGTGGTGGGCGATCAGGTGGGTGTCGTCGGCGATCTCTCCGGTCGCCCCGACACGCTCGCGCGCATCGTGCGGGTCGAGGACCGCAGCACCGTCCTGCGGCGCACGGCCGACGACACCGATCCGTTCGAGCGCATCGTCGTCGCCAATGCCGAACAGCTGCTCATCGTGGTCGCGCTCGCCGATCCCCCACCGCGGACCGGACTCGTCGAACGCGCACTCGTCGCGGCCTACGCCGGCGGTCTCGCTCCCCTGCTGGGACTGACCAAGAGCGACCTCGCCGATCCCGACGAGTTCGCCGCGCACTTCACGGATCTCGACATCCCGGTGCTGCTCGTCGGTCAGGACGACGATCTCACCGCCCTGCACGAGCGGATCGACGGTCGCGTGACCGCCCTGATCGGGCACTCGGGGGTCGGCAAGTCGACACTGGTGAACAGGCTCGTCCCCGACGCCGACCGCGCCACCGGTGAGGTCTCCGGGGTGGGCAAGGGACGGCACACCTCCACCCAGTCGGTGGCCCTGCACCTGCCCGAGGGCGGGTGGGTGGTCGACACCCCGGGCATCCGGTCGTTCGGGCTCGCGCACATCGGGCCCGACGACGTCGTCGCGGCGTTCGGGGACCTGGCCGAAGCGGTCGAGGACTGCCCGCGCGGGTGCACGCATCTCGGCCCGCCCGCCGATCCCGAATGCGCCTTCGACTCGTTGGAGGGCAAGTCGCACAACCGGGCGATGGCCGTGCGCGAACTGCTCACGGCGCTCGCGTCCAACGACCCTTGGTGAACCGACGAACCCCGGTTGAACGCACGAACCCCGGCACCTGTGGGTGCCGGGGTTCGTGCTCGTTCTCGTGACCGTCAGCGCATGCCGAGCGCGCGGCGGATGAATCCGCGCTTGCGGGTCTTCTCGATGGTGGTGGCCAGACCCACACGGCGGCCGGTGGCCGGATCGATCTCCGGCGCTCCGCCGAAGCCCCGCTCGGAGGCGGTCTCCGGGGCGGCGTCGCGGTCGTCCTTGAGGTACTTGTCGGGCAGCGACAGCTTCGCGATGGTGCGCCACGACTTCCAGTACTGCACCGCGAGCGGGCCGGTGGTGTACGGCAGGTCGTACTTCTCGCACAGCTCACGCACCCGCACCGCGATCTCCGCGTACCGGTTGGACGGCAGGTCGGGGTAGATGTGGTGCTCGATCTGGTAGCTCAGGTTGCCGGTCATGAAGTCCATGACCTTGCCGCCGGAGATGTTCGCGGAGCCGAGCATCTGACGCAGGTACCACTGGGCACGCGTCTCGGTCTCGATGTCCTGCTTCGTGAACTTCTCCGCACCGTCCGGGAAGTGACCGCAGAAGATCACCGCGTTGGTCCAGATGTTGCGCACGAAGTTGGCCGTGGCGTTGGCCTTCATCGTGGACTTCCACGACTTGCCGGTGAGCGCCGGATAGATCACGTAGTCCTTGAGGTGCTGCTTGCCGAGCTTGGCGAGCACCTCCTTGCCGCGTGCCTTGGTGAGCTCGCGGTCGTCGCGTCCCTGGATGACCTTGCCGAGCTCGAGCAGCTGGATGGCGATGCCGTACTGGAACAGCGCTGCGAGGATGGCGTTGTACGCGACGTTGCCGAGGTAGAACGGCTTCCATCGCTGGTCGCGGGTGACGCGCAGCAGTCCGTATCCCACATCGTCGTCCATACCGAGGATGTTGGTGTACTTGTGGTGCAGGTAGTTGTGGGTGATCTTCCAGTGCGCCGACGGGTCGACATTGTCCCACTCCCAGTTGGCCGAGTGCACCTCGGGGTCGTTCATCCAGTCCCACTGCCCGTGCATCACGTTGTGCCCGAGCTCCATGTTCTCGATGATCTTCGACAGGGAGAGCATGCCCGTGCCCAGCAGCCACAGCGGACGCTTGTTCGAGCCGAGCAGCACGAGGCGCCCGCCGATCTCGAGGCCGCGCTGCAGCCGGATCGTGTTGCGGACGTATCGAGCGTCGCGCTCACCGCGGGACTCCTCGATATCGCGCCGGATGGCGTCGAGTTCGCGGCCGATGGCCTCGACGTCCGCCTCCGTCAGGTGCGCGTACTCCTTGACATCCGATATCGCCATGCGGGCTACTCTACCGTAGGTTACGGGCCCGTAGGTTAGCCGGATTCGGAGCTGTGGCGCGAATCACACAGTGACGGAAGGTCGCCGGTGACCCGATTCACCACGGCGACGACGACGCTCTGCTACCGCATGCTCCGCGTGGACCCGCAGCGCCGTGAGGAGACCCCGGCGACGTCCGGTGGACGTCTCGGTGACCACCGCGGGCGCGTCCGGGCGCCACCTGTCGAACTTGCGCTCGGAGGAGGTCTCGGGAGCGTCATCGGCCGTCGCCTTGAGGAACCGGTCGGGCAAGGCGAGCTTGTGGATCGTGCGCAGGGCGAGCCAGTACTGCCGGGCGAGCGAGCCGGTCGTGTACGGCAGGTCGTACTTGCCGCACAGCGCCCGCACACGGGCGGCGACCTCCGGGTAGCGGTTGCTCGGCAGGTCCGGGAACAGGTGATGCTCGATCTGGTAACTGAGATTCCCGGTGAGGAAATCCATCGCACGCCCACCGGAAATGTTTGCGCTGCCGAGCAACTGGCGCAGATACCACTCCCCGCGCGTCTCGTTCTCGTAGTGCTCGGTCGTGAACTTCTCTGCGCCGTCGGGGAAGTGGCCGCAGAAGATCACGAGATACGCCCAGATATTGCGGATCACGTTCGCGGTGAGGTTCGCCGACAACGTGCTGCGCCAGGCCGGGCCGGTGAGCGCCGGGAAGAACACCAGGTCCTTGACGACCTGCCGGCCGGCCTTCGCCGCGAATTCCTTGTTGGGCCCCGAATTCCACTGCGCGGGCGGGACGCCCTCGAGTTCCTTCTTCGCCGAGAGGTCGTGCAGCGCGATCCCCCACTCGAAGGTCAGCGCGAGGACGATGTTCGCGATCGGCTGCGCGAGATTGCGCGGACGCCACTTCTCGTCGCGCGTCATCCGCAGGATGCCGAATCCCACGTCTTCGTCCATGCCCACGATGTTCGTGTAGGTGTGGTGCGCGTAGTTGTGGGCGCGCTTCCAGTGCTCGGACGGACCGGTCTGATCCCATTCCCACGAGGTCGAGTGGATCTCGGGGTCGTTCATCCAGTCCCACTGCCCGTGCATCACGTTGTGCCCGAGTTCCATGTTCTCGATGATCTTCGCGAGCGACAGCGCCGCGGTACCGATGATCCAGCGCGACCGTCGACGCGAACCGAACAGCGCGCAGCGTCCGACCACCTCCAGCACACGCTGCGCACGGATGACGGAATGGATGTAGCGGGCGTCCCGCGGGCCGCGCGAATTCTCCACATCCCGTCGAATCGCGTCGAATTCGTTTGCGAGAGCAACAATGTCGTCTTCGGTCAGATGAGAGAACGCGCGGATGTCGGTGATGGCCAAGCGGGATCCTTCGGAGGTTTGCTGTCGGTGTCTACACGTCCAGTGTGCAGTCGCCGGCAGCGGCGGAGATGCAGGTCTGGACGCGTTCGCCCTCTGCGTGCTCCTTGCCGGATCGCAGATCGACGACGTGCCCCTTCTCGAGCGGCACAACACAAGTCTGACAGATTCCCATCCGACAACCGAAGGGCATCAGCGCACCGACGCTCTCACCGGCCTCGAGAATCGTCGTGGCGCCGTCCACGGTGACGGTTTTGCCGGACTTCGCGAACGTGATCGTTCCGCCCGAGCCCGAGGTGTCGGCACGGCTGACGGCGAAGCGCTCGAGGTGGACCTGATCCTCGATGTCCTCCGCGGCCCAGTGCGCGGTGATGTCGTCGAGCATCTGCTGGGGACCGCACGCCCAGGTCTGACGCTCGCGCCAGTCGGGGCACACCTCGTCCAGCTCCGAGAGCGCGAACTTGCCCTTCTCACGGGTGTGACGCACGTGCACGCGGAACCGATCGTGGGTGGCGTCGAAACGCTCGAGCTCGGACCGGAACATCACGTTCTCGGCCGTCGGCGCGGAGTGGATGTGCACGACGTCGGGCAGGTCGAGTTCGCGCTCGACCGCACGCCGGTCGAGCGTCCGCAGCATCGACATGATCGGCGTGATGCCACTGCCGGCCGTGAGGAAGAGGATCTTCGCCGGCGGCGGGTCGGGCAGGACGAAATCGCCCTTCGGGGCGGCGAGGCGCACGACGGTGCCCTCGGGGACACCGCCGACGAGGTGGCTGGACAGGAAGCCCTCGGGCATCGCCTTCACGGCGATGGAGATGACCTTGTCGTCCCAGGTGGGCGAGGAGGTCAGTGAGTAGGAGCGCCAGTGCCAGCGACCGTCGATGTGCAGACCGATGCCGATGTACTGGCCGGGTGCGTATCCGAAATCGAAACCCCAGCCGGGACGGATGACGATCGTCGCGGAATCGGGGGTCTCCTGGCGCACCGACACGATTCGCCCGCGCAGTTCACGGGCGGACCACAGCGGGTTGACCAGGTGCAGGTAGTCGTCGGGGAGCAGAGGGGTGGTCAGCCGGGCCACCGCGCCACGCAGGACGTTGGAGAGCGACTTCTCTCCTGGCGCGACGTGTGCCGCAGGCTTCTCGATCCATTCCTTCAGGCCCATCCGACCGTTTCTCCTCACTCCGGTTACGGCTCCGTAGGTTATCAGAGGTTACGGAAGCGTAGGTTGCGCGAGAGACGGTCGTCACACCGATGGCGTGGCGATATGCGAGGTCAGAGCAGTTCGAGCAGGAAGGGCAGTTCCTGGGCCGCGTACCACGCCAGTTCGTGGTCCTCCGCGTCGCCGAGGACGAACTCGGCCTCCTCGTCGCCCAGTTCTGCGGCATCGACGATCTCGCGTGCCCGCGCGACGTCGGCCTCCGCCTCCTGCAGGTCGATGTGCACCGACGCGACCGCACGCATCGTGATCGGCCCGGTGAGCTTGACGACCGCATCGTCGAGATCCGGTCGCGGCTTCACCTCGTCGACGTCGGCGGCGATCACCACCCGACGGGACACGAAGGACGGGTGATCGTTCGGCTCCTCCGATCCGAGCAACCGCAGCGACGCGCGTGCCGCCTCGGCCATCGCGACCTCGGCGAGCTCCTCGTCGTCGCCCGCCGTGTAGGCCTCGCGCAGAGCGGGGGTCACCGCGAAGGCCGTCCGGCCCACCGCGTCGACCTCACTGTCGGCGACGAGGCCCTGCAACATCGCGAGCGTTGCCGGTACATAGACACGCGTCACTTCTCACCTGCCGGCATCCGTCAACTCCTCGAGAGATTCCTGGATCAGCGTCGCTGCCACGTCCACATCGGGCATCGCATCACGATCCGCATTCAAACCGTAGTAGATCTTGCCGTCGTAGGACGTCAACGCGATGCTCAGGGCCTGATTCTTCAGCAGCGGCGAGACTGGGAAGATCTCGAGCAGCCGAGCTCCGGTGAGGTAGAGCGGGTGCTGCGGCCCCGGCGCGTTGGTGATCATGAGGTTGAACATCCGCTGCGAGAAACCCATCGCGACCCGGGCTCCCACCGCGTGCATCGTCGCCGGGGCGAAGCCCGACAAGCGGACCATCGTCTGCGCCGCCACGCGTCGCCGTTGCCGCGAATAGGCCTCGCCGGCGTGCGCGATGTGCGACAGACGGACCACCGCGTTCGGCTCCCCTACCGGCAGATCCAGCAGGAAGGACGACACCTCGCCCTGCGGGTGCACCTGGATCGTGTCGTTGTCGCCGCAGTCGTCCGGATCCTGGGTGTACACCGACATCGGAACCATCGCCCGCACCACCGTCGCCTCGGTGACCGGCTCCCCGCGGGAGAGCAGCCAGTACCGCAGCGCGCCGGCGAGGACCGCGAGCACCACGTCGTTGATCGTGCAGCCGTAGCGGGAGTGGATCTTGCGGTAGGGCTCCAGATCGGAGTGCACCACGGAGAACCGGCGGCTCCTCGAGATCTGCGTGTTCAGCGGCGTCTCGGGCGCCGACTGCGCAGCCGTACGTGCGATCCGGCCCACTGCGTCGACGGTCTCGGTGAGCGTCGCCGTGAGATCGCCCACGGCCGATCGCACGGCGGCGATCCCCTCCCCCGGGCGCGCGACGAGTTCGGCGAGCGCTCCGACGAGTAGAGCGGACTCCGACGGTTCGCGTTCGGGCATCCACAATTCCTCGGGGACCTCACGCGGCACCGGCTCCTTGTCGAAGAGCACCTGGACGATGTCGAGGGCTTCCTCGCCGTCGACGAGCGCCGAATGCGACTTCGTGAACAGCGCCACCCGATCGTTCGCGAGCCCCTCGACGAGATACATCTCCCAGAGCGGTCGCGTGCGGTCGAGCGGTCGCGAGACCAGACGCGCGACGAGGTCGTGCAGCTGTTCGTCGGAGCCCGGTTTCGGCAGCGCGGAGCGTCGCACGTGGTAGGTGATGTCGAAGTCGCGGTCGTCGACCCAGACGGGTCGCGAGAGCCCGAATGCGACCTCCCGCACCTTCTTCCGGTAACGGGGCACCTCGGGCAGTCGCTGCTCGACCAACCGCAGCACGCTCTCGTAGTCGAGACCGCCCTCGGGGGGTTCGAGGATCGCGAGCGACCCGACGTGCATCGGCGTGTTGCTCGTCTCCAGGTAGTAGTACGACGCGTCCTGCGCCGTCATCCGGCTCGTCATCGACCCCGTTCCCCCTCCTGCCCCGAACCTCCCGAGCGCCGCCACCACGACTCGGTGCCGTCCACGGCTCCGATCCCGATCTCCTCGGGATCGAAATCGAAGAGTACGGCCAGTTCGCCCGGCGCGTCGTGTGAACCATCATGGTGTACGCCGACCATCCCCGCAGCGGCGGCGCCTCGCACGTTGCCGACCGAATCGTCGACGAAGACGCACTCGCCGGGTTCGAGGTCCAGCAGCCGGGCGACCAGCAGGTAGCTCTCGGGGTCGGGTTTGGCGACACGTGTGTCACCCGAGAGCACCACGCGGTCGACGAACGGGCCCTCGAGATCGCGCAGCCACTGCGCGCCGGGCCCACCGGGATCGTTGCTCAGCAGGGCGGTCCGCACCCCACGCGCGCGCAGGACCGTCACGGCCGCGCCGAAGGTGTCGGGGTCGCTTCCCGGTCCGACCAGGACGCCACCGACATCGAGTACGAGTCCTCGCATCACGACACCACCGTAGGTCCCGGACGTCCTGCTCGCGCAGCGCATCCCGCGCGCGTCGAACCGGGACCGTCGCCCGGCGATATGGCATCATGTGCGCGGTTCGTCCTCTCCCGAATCATCCGCCGTCACGGTGTCACCGTGACGATCCGTTCTCATGCCCTCCGGGAGAGTCCATGCCGCATCACACCGGGCGCTACGTGCGCCGCCTCACCCACCTCGAACCTCCTGTCGAGGTGACCTGCCACCGTCCCCGCAGCCACGTCGCCCGGCGGCCCACGCCGCACGACGGACGCTCGGGACGCGCCCCGCTCCGCCGCGACGGAACGGGACGTCCTGTCGACGGCCGGGGCACCGAAGGTCCGGCCACCGGACCGGGTGACCGGCCTGCGATCGTGCTCGATCCGGGTGTCGTGCGGGTCGCGGAGACGGCGGTGCGCCTGGTCCTCGAGGTCGTCGACGGCCGCCGTCCCGCGGTCCAGTCCACCACGGTCCTCGACCCACGTCTCGTCGCGACGATCACCGCGGCCCGGCCTCCGCGTGCCGGACGCAGCACCGCGGTGCTGTTGCGGACGCGGGTGCGTCCCGTCGACACCGACACCGTGGAACTGTTCGGCAGCTACGGCCGCGGGGACCGGGTGTTCGCCTTCGCCGGCCGGATGGTGCGCAAGCGTCCCCGTCCTCGTGCTCCGCACCGCTGGACGATCACGACCCTGTGGCTCGGGTGAGCCACAGGGTCGTGGGGTGGTCGTGAGTCTTCGACTCAGCACCGCATGTGAGTCTTCGACTCAGCACCGCATGTGAGTCTTCGACTCAGCGCGTTCAGCGCCGCCGGTTGGTCTTCGCGTCGCGCCGGGCCGCGGCACGACGCTCCTTGCGGGTGCCCGCCTGCCGAGGCGCGGAGCCCGCGTCGGAACCGGCGGTCGTACGCGCGACGTGGGCGCGGCCGTCCTCGTCGGGACCGGTGTAGGTCAGGCGCCGCTCGGTCTCGTCGAGACCCTTGGCCCGCAGCGCGGCCGGTGCGGGCTCCGCCTGCGCCGGTTGTGCCTGTTGTGCCGTCGGGGCCGGCTGTGCCGGTCGGGCGGGAGCAGCCTTGGCGAGGCTCGGGGCCGCCTGCGCGGCGGCCGCCGCAGAGGCCGGCGTGACCGCCACACCCGCGGACTGCTGCTGTTGCGCGGCCTCGACCTGGAGGTTGAACAGGAATCCGACCGATTCCTCCTTCAGGCCCTCGAGCATTGCGGTGAACATGTCGAAGCCCTCGCGCTGGTACTCGACGAGCGGATCGCGCTGCGCCATGGCGCGCAGGCCGATGCCCTCCTTGAGGTAGTCCATCTCGTAGAGGTGCTCGCGCCACTTGCGGTCGAGGACCGACAACAGCACGCGACGCTCGAGTTCGCGCATCGCATTCTCGCCGGCGATGGCCTCGAGTTCGGCCTCGCGACGTGTGTAGGCGGCGCGGGCGTCCTCGAGAAGGACCTCGAGCAGACCGTTGCGGTCGAGGTCCTCGTTCTCGGCGACGAGCGTCTTGTGGTCGACACCCACCGGGTAGAGGGTCTTGAGCGCCGTCCACAGCTGCTCGAGATCCCAGTCCTCGACGTAGCCCTCGGCAGTCGCACCGTCGACGTAGGCGGTGATCACGTCGGTGAGCATGTGCTGCACCTGACCCTCGAGGTCCTCGCCGCGCAGGATCCGGCGGCGCTCCTCGTAGATGACGGTGCGCTGCTGGTTCATCACCTCGTCGTACTTGAGGACGTTCTTGCGGATCTCGAAGTTCTGCTGCTCGACCTGCGTCTGCGCGCTCTTGATGGCCTTGGAGACCATCTTCGCCTCGATCGGCACGTCGTCGGGCAGGTTCAGCCGCGTCATGATCGACTCGAGCGCCGCACCGTTGAAGCGGCGCATCAACTCGTCGCCGAGCGAGAGGTAGAACCGCGACTCGCCCGGGTCGCCCTGACGACCGGAACGACCACGGAGCTGGTTGTCGATACGACGCGACTCGTGCCGTTCGGTGCCGAGCACGTACAGGCCACCGGCGGCCCGCACCTTCTCGGCATCGGCCTTCGACTCGGCCTTGATCCGCTCGAGGATCTCGTCCCAGGCCGCCTCGTACTCCTCCGGCGTGTTGACCGGGTCGAGGCCGCGCTTACGCAGCTCGATGTCGGCGAGGATGTCGGGGTTGCCGCCGAGCACGACGTCGGTACCGCGACCGGCCATGTTCGTCGCAACCGTCACCGCGCCGGACCGGCCGGCCTGCGCGATGATCTGCGCTTCCTGCTCGTGGAACTTCGCGTTGAGCACGCTGTGCGGAACACCGCGCTTGGTGAACTGCCGGGACAAGTATTCCGATCGCTCGACGCTCGTCGTACCGATGAGGACCGGCTGGCCCTTCTCGTGACGCTCGACGACGTCGTCGACGACGGCCGCGAACTTCGCTTCCTCGGTCTTGTAGATCAGGTCGCCCTGGTCGACGCGCACCATCGGGCGGTTGGTCGGGATCGGGATGACACCCAGGCTGTAGATCTGGTGGAGCTCGGCGGCCTCGGTCTCGGCCGTACCGGTCATGCCCGACAGCTTGTCGTACAGGCGGAAGTAGTTCTGCAGCGTGATCGTGGCGAGCGTCTGGTTCTCGGCCTTGATCTCGACGCCTTCCTTGGCCTCGATCGCCTGGTGCATGCCCTCGTTGTAGCGGCGGCCCGACAGGACGCGGCCGGTGAACTCGTCGACGATGACGACCTCGCCGTTGCGGACGATGTAGTCCTTGTCCTTGGCGTAGAGTTCCTTGGCCTTGATGGCGTTGTTGAGGTAGCTCACCAGCGGCGAGTTGGCCGCTTCGTACAGGTTGTCGATGCCGAGCTGGTCCTCGACGAACTCGACGCCGGCCTCGTGCACACCGACGGTCCGCTTGCGGATGTCGATCTCGTAGTGCAGCTCCGGCTCGAGCAGCTTGGCGATGCGCGCGAACTCGGAGTACCACTTGCTCGACGCGTCGGCGGGACCCGAGATGATCAGCGGGGTCCGGGCCTCGTCGATGAGGATCGAGTCGACCTCGTCGACGATCGCGAAGTTGTGGCCACGCTGGACGAGGTCGTCGAGCGAGTGCGTCATGTTGTCGCGCAGGTAGTCGAAGCCGAACTCGTTGTTGGTGCCGTAGGTGATGTCGGCGGAGTAGGCCGCGCGGCGCTGGGCCGGGGTCATTCCGGACAGGATCACGTCGGTCTCGAGTCCGAGGGAACGGTGCACGCGGCCCATCCACTCGGCGTCGCGCTTGGCGAGGTAGTCGTTGACCGTGACGACGTGGACGCCGTCGCCGGAGATCGCGTTGAGGTAGGCCGGCAGCACGCAGGTGAGGGTCTTGCCCTCACCGGTCTTCATCTCGGAGATGTTGCCGAAATGCAGCGCCGCGCCACCCATGATCTGGACGAGATAGTGCTTCTGGCCGAGCACACGGAAGGACGCCTCCCGGGCGGTCGCGAAGGCTTCCGGAAGCAGATCGTCGAGCGTCTCGCCGTCCTGATAGCGGCTCCGGAACTCATCCGTCTTGGCCCGGAGCTCGGCGTCGGTCAGGGCCTCGAAGTCCGGGGAGAGGGAATCGACATGCTCGGCGATGTGCTTGAGCCGCTTGACCATGCGACCTTCACCGATCCGGAGCAGCTTCGTCAGCGACAGCACTGGTGTGTTCGTCCTCAATCTCGGGTACCTGCACGGACAAGAAATCCGGCCGAGGCCTTGTCGGACCCCGGCCGGATTCCATGGTAGGCGCTGCGCGGGAGTGATCGCGATGGCGAGGTGCCTTCGGTCACTCCCGGCAGTGTCACACGAGCCTGATCAGACCGTAGTCGAAGGCGTGTCGCCGGTAGACCACGGACGGCTTGTCCGTCTCCTTGTCGTGGAACAGGTAGAAGTCGTGACCGACGAGTTCCATCTCGTAGAGGGCGTCGTCGACGGTCATCGGCTGAGCGTTGTGTTCCTTCGTCCGGACGATGCGACCGGGACCGTCCTGGGGTTCCTTCTCGCTGTCGCCGAGCGACAGGTCGGGCGAGATGGCGAGCTCGTCGTCCTGGGCGAGGGCCGCGGTGGCTTCCGCCACGGACACGGGCGTCTTCTCACCGTAGGAGACCTTGCGGCGCTCCTTCGTCCGTCGCAGGCGCGATTCGAGCTTGCTGATCACAGACTCGAAGGCAGCGTAGAAGCTGTCGGCACTGGCCTCGGCACGTACGACAGGTCCCTTTCCGCGGGCAGTGATCTCGACCCGCTGACAACTCTTCCTCTGACGCCTGTTGCGTTCGTGTTGCAACTCGACGTCGAAGATGAAGATCGTCGGATCGAAACGTTCGAGCCGAGCGAGTTTCTCGGAGACGTAGATCCGGAAGTGATCGGGGACCTCGACGTTGCGTCCTTTCACGACAACGTCGGCACGGGGGCCTTCCGTGGCGGCATCGGCCTCTGCAACGGAACCTCTGGACTTCGAAGGGGTCGTCACGCGTACCTCCCGAGTTACGGCCGGCGCAGCCCGCGCGCCGGCATGATGTATGAGCGCGAGAGCGCGCTCGCCCGGAATCGGAAGAACAGGCGTTTCCACCCGTCTACCTTGTTGTTTCCGGGTCTGATGGCGACGGTAGTACGTAACGCGGAGGTGTGCCACCGTTCCCGCGTGATTTCACATCGCGTCGCCTTCCGGTCACTCGGTGAGGTACTTTCCGGGCCCGTCCGCGGGCTCACGCGTGGGCGATCACGAGCACTCCGAGAGGGTCGAATCCGGCGCGTCGGAGTGCCTGCACCGACTCGCGCGCGGTGGTTCCGGTGGTGAGCACATCGTCGACGACGAGGACCGGGATCGTGCGCGGCAGACCGTCGGCGCGCACCCCGACACGGCCGGCGAGGTTGCGCTGCCGGTCGGCTGCCGAGAGCCCCACCGAATCACGCACCCCGGCCGCCACACTCAGGATCGGATGCACGTGGAGGCGACGGTCGTGGGTCGCGGCGGCCCGGGCGGCACGCGTGACGGGATCGCCTCCGCGTGCCCGCGCCGCACGCGCCCGGGTGGGGGCGGGCGTCACGATCAAGGGACCCTCGGGCAGCTCGCTCCATCGGCGCAGCCGCGCGATCGCGACGGCCCACGCGAGCCCGAGCGGCTCGGCGAGATCCCGACGGGCACGCTCCTTCGCGACGATCACCGCGCGGCGCCTGGGGCCGGTGTACGGGCCCAGACTCCACACCGGGATCCCGGGGTCGACGCGCGGCGCGACTGCCACGGGATGATCGGAGAGCTCGCGTGCGCACGCCCGGCACCAGCTCGCTCCGGGAGCGGCACAACCACCGCACCGGGCGGGCAGGACGAGATCGAGAAGGGCGGTGAGCACACCGGGAGTGTGCCCGAAGTCACCGACGCCCGGGCGTCACCGTCGGCACCGACGCCCGGGCGTCACCGTCGGCACCGACGCCCGGGCGTCACCATCGACACCGACGCCCGGGACGTCACCGTCGGCGCGCTCAGCCCGGGAGGACGGGGATGGCCGCCATGCCGGCCAGTCCGGGTACCTCGCGCCAGTACCGGTCGCCCGCGGGATCGCGGTTGTTGAGCTGGAAGACCGTCCGGGAATCGGCGACGAACTCGCTGGCCGTGGACGCCTCCACGGCGACCACCGGAGGGGTGAGATTGCGGCTCGGGAGTGCGTCGATGCGCGAGCCGTCCACCGCGACCTGCACGACGGGCACGTCGGCCGACGCGCGGGAGACGACGATGGTGTCGGCTGTGCTCCAGTCCAGGGCGAGCGCGGGACCGCCGAGGCCGAAGCCGATCTCGCGCGGATTGGTGAGCGAGTACTCGCCGGTCGTGGTCGGTACGATCGTTGCGACGAAGACCCGTCCGTCGATGATCAGGGCGGCGCGGACACCGTCGCGCGACAAACGTAACTCGGTGATGCGGCCCCCGAGGGCGCGGATCGCACCCGCTTCGACGCCGACCACGGTGACCCGCCCGGTGCCGGGTTCGCGCACCGCGCGCACCACCGCGGTGCCGTTGACGACGGCCCACACCGAGTTGTTGTTCGGCGACCAGGACGGCCGGGTGATCGACTCGCCGTCGACCGCGGGTTCGGCGGCGCCTTCGCTGTACGCACCGACCATCAGTTGCACGGCCGGCTCCGGTGCCGGTTTACCCGTGTTCTCGACCGCGGCGACGAGTTCCCCGTCCAGCGACAGGGCGACGGACTGCAGGTCGTCGGACATGCCGAAGAAGCTGCGGACCGGTGTCACGCCGGTCTCGGCGACGCTCACCAGCGTCCCGTCGAGCAGCGCGTGCAGACCCACCGTCACGCTCGACGCAGCGAGGGGGTTCATGGACGCCACGTCGGCGGTGGTCCAGCCGTTCGGGAACCGTTCGTCGAGGGGTTGGCCGTCGGCGAGGAGGTGGTACGGACCGCTGATGTCGGCGTTGGCGAGGGTCCAGATCACCTGCGCGGCGAGCAGTTCGCGATCCTGCCGGCCCATCGAGCCGACCCCCTGGAAGTCGATGCGGATGCCGCCGAGTCCGACGCCGACGTCGGTCGTGCGGCCGTCCGCCTTCGTCACCGAGCCGATGACGGTGACGTCCTCGAGGAGGTTCTTGACCGCGGGCGCGAGGACCTCCTTCGGCCCTTCGACGAGCAATCCGATCAGCTGCGAGGCCGTCTGTTCGGGTGTGCCCGTGATCCAGCGCGGGTCGGGGACGACGGCGTTGCCGGTCGGGTCGAGGAAGTACAGCGAGCGGCGTTGATAGGTGTTGAGGAAGCGGGGGCGGTCCATGATGACGCCGGCCGGCAACCGGTCGATGCGCCACTCCCCGTCGGCGCGGACGAGAGAGAAGCGTGCCTCGAACTCCCCGTCTGCGGGACGGTAGATGCCGCCCTCCTCGAGGTAGCCGACGGTGCTCGCCCGCACCACGTAGGTGGCGCTGTCGCCGTCGCGTTCCTCGACGAGGACGTCGACCTTGTCGACGATGGTCGCGCTCGCCGCGTCGTCCCAGGACTCGGACATCGTGGGGGTGAGGAACTGCCGGGCCGCGCGGTGGCGGTTGGTCGGATCCGTGCTCGCCTGCAGGAAGTCGCGCAGGAGCAGGTCGGGTTCGCGACCGGGTACGGGCGCGGCGACCTCGGTGGTCGCGGGGCCGCGTTCGAGGGTTCCGATGGCCTGCGGTGACGAGGAATCGGGCAGCGTGGCGCATCCCGACAGCACGAGTCCGGCCACGGTCAGGAGTACGACGAGCACGCCCGCTGCACGCGGAGTCGAGCGGCTCATGTACTGGCTCCTTCGGACGGTGTGCTCGCGGGGTCGGTCGGGGTCTCTCCCGTCGCCGGCCGCTCCGGGGTGTCGTCACCCGGCGGGGGCTTGCCCTGCACGGCCTTCGCGGCGCTGGGCACGAGAGGCAGGGGGCTGCGTCCCACCTTACGTCCGCGTTCGCGCGGGAGGGTCAGCCGGAAGCTGGCGCCTCGTCCCGGTTCGCCCCACGCTTCGAGCTTGCCGTTGTGCAGGTTGGCGTCCTCGACGCTGATGGCGAGACCGAGGCCGGTGCCGCCGGAGCGCCGGACCCGCGACGGGTCGGAGCGCCAGAACCGGTTGAAGACGAGCTTCTCCTCCCCCGGTCGCAGACCCACGCCCTGGTCGCGCACGACGAAGGCCGCGGCCGCGTCGTCGGCGCGCAAACGCAGCAGGATGGGCTTGCCCTCGCCGTGATCGATCGCGTTGGCGAGCAGGTTGCGTAGGATGCGTTCGACGCGGCGGGGATCGACGTCGGCCTCGACGGACTCGTCCGGCAGGTCGACGATCAGCTCGGTGGCGGTCTCGCGGGCGAGGTGCCGCACGGTCGAGACGGCGGCACGCGCGCACATCCGCAGATCGAGTCGTTCGGAGGCGAGTTCGGCGACGCCCGCGTCGTGCCGGCTGATCTCGAGCAGGTCGTTGAGGAGGCTCTCGAAGCGGTCGAGTTCGGCGACGAGCAGTTCGGAGGACCGCTTGAGGACGGGGTCGAGCTCGTCGCTGCCGTCGTGGATGAGGTCGGCGGCCATACGGACGGTCGTGAGCGGGGTGCGCAGTTCGTGGCTCACATCGGAGGTGAACCGTTTCTGCAGGTTGCCGTACTCCTCGAGCTGGGTGATCTGCCGAGACAGGCTCTCGGCCATCTCGTTGAACGACATCGCCAGGCGCGCCATGTCGTCCTCACCGCGGACCGGCATGCGTTCCTTGAGCCGTCCGTCGGCGAAGCGCACGGCGATCCGGGAGGCCGACCGGATGGGCAGCACGACCTGCCGCGCGACGATCATCGAGATCGCGGCCAGCAGTACGAGCAGGACCACGGCGCCGACGAGCAGTGTGCCGCGGACGAGGGCGAGGGTGCGTTCCTCACCGCCGAGCGGGAAGACGAGGTACAGCTCGAGTGTCGAGATGTCGGAGTCGGTGGGGCTGCCCATGATCAGGGCCGGCCCGGTGTAGCCGTCGGGATCGGCGACCGTCGCGAACTGGTACGCGATCTGCCCGTTCTGGACGAAGGCGCGCAGGTTCTGCGGGATCTGGTCGGCGGGTCCGCTCGAGGTGGGGGCCCGCGGACCGTCGCCGGGGACGATCAGGACGGGGTCGAAGGTTCCGGCGACGCCGGTGTCCTGTCCCCCGTCGCTGCCGCGGCTGGTGAGGATCGCCGCGGCACCGTCGAGGCGGACCGCGAGCGAGCCGGAGTCGTCGGCGCCCGCGAGTTGTCCCTCGACGAGTGCGCGCGAGCGATCCATCTCCTCGGTCGCCGCGTCGATCTTCACTTCGAGCAGTCGGTCGGTGATCTGGCTCGTGAGTACCACTCCGAGCACGAACATGACGATCAGCGACAGCGTGAGGGTCGAGGTCACGACCCGCAGCTGCAGCGATCGTCGCCAGGTGTGCGCGAGTCGGCTGCTCATCGACCGCGACCACCTCACCAGCGGCAGCGTCCTACGCGTGATACGCCGCCGAAGCCGGTAGGTTCGGATCACGGCGGTCCGGCCTTGTAGCCGACCCCCCGCACTGTGAGCACCGCCTCGGGATTCTCGGGATCCTTCTCGACCTTCGCGCGCAGACGCTGGACGTGGACGTTCACGAGCCGGGTGTCGGCGGCGTGCCGGTAGCCCCAGACCTGCTCGAGCAGGACCTCACGGGTGAACACCTGGCGCGGCTTGCGCGCGAGCGCCACGAGCAGGTCGAACTCGAGGGGCGTGAGCGAGATCGCCTCGTCGCCGCGGGTGACCTTGTGGGCGGGGACGTCGATGGTGATGTCCCCGATGGTCAGGACCTCCGCCGGTTCCTGCTCGGTGCGACGCAGCCGGGCCCGCACGCGTGCGACGAGCTCCTTCGGCTTGAACGGCTTGACGATGTAGTCGTCGGCGCCCGATTCGAGGCCGAGCACGACGTCGACGGTGTCGGACTTGGCGGTGAGCATCACGATCGGCACACCGGAATCCGCGCGGAGCACACGGCACACGTCGATGCCGTTCATGCCGGGGAGCATGAGATCGAGCAGGACGAGGTCGGGCCGGATCTCGCGCACGGCGCCCAGCGCCTGAGTGCCGTCCCCCACCACGAACGGTTCGAATCCCTCGCCGCGCAGCACGATCGTGAGCATCTCGGCCAGCGCGGTGTCGTCGTCGACTACCAGAATCCTCGGCTTCATAGCCTCTATCGTGTCACCCCTTCACCGTCGTGAAGCAGATTTGAGATGTCAACGGCGAGTTGTCGCGGGGAGGTCTGCGGGCCTGCGACCTCCCACGGAGACATCCACTGCTGCTGCGCGAGCTCGTCGTACACCTCGCCGGTGCGGTGTTGCAGGCCGGCATCGCGCTCGTAGGCGTCGCGATCGCGGTCGGCCTCGGTCGCGGCGCGGTTACGGGCACGCTCCGCGGCGAGGGCGACCGGAACGCGGAGAAGCACCTGCAGATCGGGCACCGGGAGCCCGAACCGTTCGAACTCGAGACGGCGGATCCACTCCACCGCCGGGCCGGTCGCGCCCTGGTTCCGGCGCGCCGCGGTGTACGCGGCGTTGGACGCGACGTACCGGTCGAGCAGCACGATGTCGTTGTCGGCGAGCAGCTTCCGCAGCTCGTCGGCAGCATCGCGTCGGTCGAGCGCCCACAGCAACGCCATCGCCTCGACGCTCGAGGCGGTGTCGCCGTGCTGCCCGCGCAACGCCTCCGCGCCCAGATCGGCGTGGATCGACTGCCCGTACCGCGGGAAGGCCAGCGTCGCGACCTTCCGTCCGGCCTCGCGCCAGGTCTCGACGAGACCGGCGGACAACGTCCGCTTGCCGGCCCCGTCGAGACCCTCGACGACGATCAGATCACCCATGTGCCCTGTGATTCCCGTCGAATCAACGGGATCAGTACCGGTAGTGCTCGGGCTTGTACGGGCCCTCGACGTCGACACCGATGTACTCGGCCTGCTCCTTGGTCAGCTTCGTGATCTGTCCACCGAGCGCCTCGACGTGGATCTTCGCGACCTTCTCGTCGAGGTGCTTGGGCAGGCGGTAGACCTCGTTGTCGTACTCGTCGGGCTTGGTCCACAGCTCGATCTGGGCGATCACCTGGTTGGCGAACGAGTTGCTCATCACGAAGGAGGGGTGGCCCGTGGCGTTGCCCAGGTTGAGCAGGCGGCCCTCCGACAGGACGATGATCGAATGGCCGTCGGCGAAGGTGAACTCGTCGACCTGCGGCTTGATGTTGATCCGCGTGACGTCGGCGGCCCGCTCGAGGCCGGCCATGTCGATCTCGTTGTCGAAGTGGCCGATGTTGCCGAGGATGGCCTGGTGCTTCATCGCCTTCATGTGCTCGAAGGTGATGATGTCCTTGTTGCCGGTCGCAGTGATGACGATGTCGGCCTGGCCGATGAAGTCCTCGACCGTCACGACGTCGTAGCCGTCCATCATGGCCTGCAGGGCGTTGATCGGGTCGACCTCGGTGACCGAGACGCGTGCGCCCTGGCCGCGCAGGGCCTCGGCGCAGCCCTTGCCGACGTCGCCGTAGCCGCACACGAGCGCGGCCTTGCCGCCGATGAGGACGTCGGTGCCGCGGTTGATGCCGTCGAGCAGCGAGTGCCGGGTGCCGTACTTGTTGTCGAACTTGCTCTTGGTGACCGAGTCGTTGACGTTGATCGCGGGGAACGCGAGCTCGCCGGCTGCGGAGAGCTGGTACAGGCGCAGGACGCCCGTGGTGGTCTCCTCCGTGACGCCCTTGACGGACTCGGCGACGGTGGTCCACTTCTTCGAGTCGGCCGCGAGCGAGCGGCGCAGCAGCTCGAGGAAGACCTTGTACTCGGCGGAGTCCTGCTCCTCGTCGATCGGCGGGACGACGCCGGCCTTCTCGAACTGGGCGCCCTTGAGCACGAGCATCGTGGCGTCGCCGCCGTCGTCGAGGATCATGTTGGCGGGTTCGCCGGGCCAGGTGAGCATCTGCTCGGCCGCCCACCAGTACTCCTCGAGGGTCTCGCCCTTCCAGGCGAAGACCGGGACGCCCTTGGGCTCTTCGGGGGTGCCGTGCGGGCCGACGACGACGGCCGCGGCGGCGTGGTCCTGGGTGGAGAAGATGTTGCACGACGCCCAGCGCACCTGCGCGCCGAGGGAGACGAGCGTTTCGATGAGCACAGCGGTCTGGACCGTCATGTGCAGCGAGCCGGAGATCCGTGCGCCCTTCAGCGGCTGCACTTCCGCGTACTCGCGACGCAGCGCCATCAGGCCCGGCATCTCGTGTTCGGCGAGCCGGATCTCCTTGCGCCCGAACTCGGCGAGGGACAGATCGGCGACCTTGAAATCGAGACCGTTGACCCGGTCGGCTACGAGCGTGGTGTCAGACACGTGCAGATGCCTCTTCCTGTCGGCAGACGATGTTGGTTCCAGGCTATACAACCTGCGCAAGAAGAGGCCCGGCAGATCGTCCCCCGACGGGATCCGTCCGTCGCACCTCCGTACGGCGCCCGGGCGTCAACCGCGTACGGCGGCCCGTTCGACGAACGGCACGAGCAGATCGGCGAGGTCGGCGGCGACATCACGCCCCGAGGCCGGGGGCATCGAGACGAAGCTCAGCGCGACCCGCACGACAGCGCGCGCGAGGATCCCGGCGTCGGACTCGGACGCCGCGATCCAGCTGTGGTGGAAGGTCTCCGTGAGGCGACCCGCGCCCCGTTCGAGGATGGGGGCGGCGTCGGTCGTGATCAACCGCAGCAGGTCGGGTTTGGCCTCCCCGCTCAGCAGCGACTGCACCAGGGGGTCGGCGGCGGACGCCTCGAAGAAGAAGGTGAATCCGTCCACGAGCGCGGCCCGCGCGTCGCCGACGTGGGCGTACACCGAATCGGCCACGGCGTCGACGAACTCGTCGACCAGACGCAGCGCATAGCCCTGGGCGAGCCCCTGCCGGGAGGAGAACTCCTTGTACAGGGTCTGCCGGCTGATGCCGGCAGCCCGGGCGACGTCGCTCATGGTGACGGCCGACCAGTCGCGTTCGTGCAGCAGCTCGCGCATGGCGTCGAGGATCGTCGAGCGCAGCAGCACCCGACTTGCCTCGTGGAAGGGAACCCGCGCGTTCGACATGGTGGGAACGCTCTCACGCGCGGAAGTGCTCGTCAAAGCAAGGCGGGTCGTGATCCCCCGGGCAGCGGTTCACCGGCGGACGATCTCGACCATCTCGAAGTCGGCCTTGGCGGCGCCGCAGTCCGGGCACGACCAGTCGTCGGGGATGTCCTCCCATCGGGTGCCGGGTCCGATGCCCTCGTCGGGCCACCCTTCGGCCTCGTCGTATTCGAATCCGCAGACGAGACAACGGAACAGACGGTAGTCGGTACTCACGGGGTGTGCTCCTCGAAATCGGTCTTCTCCCGGACTCCGCAGTCGGGACACGGCCAGTCGTCGGGTACGTCGGACCACGGGGTGCCGGCCGGAAAGCCCTCGCGGGGAACGCCGGCGGTCTCGTCGTACACGAACTCGCAGACGGGACAGCGGTAGGACGCCACGATCATTTTCCTTCCGCGGCAGCGGGATCCGATGCTCCGTAGCGGGCCAGGATCTTCTCGCGTCGACGCGGTTCGATATTGACGCGGGTGATGTCGCCGTCGTAGTGGTCGAGCACGCGGTGGTCCATGACCTTGCGCCACAGCGGTGGGATGTAGGCGAGGGTGATCATCGTCGCGTAGCCCGCGGGCAGTTGCGGTGAGATCTCCATGCTGCGCAGGGTCTGGTAGCGCCGCGTGGGATTGGCGTGATGGTCGCTGTGCCGCTGCAGGTGGTACAGGAAGATGTTCGTCACCAGGTGGTCGCTGTTCCAGCTGTGCGCGGGCGAGCAGCGCTCGTAGCGTCCCTTCGCCGTCTTCTGCCGCAGCAGACCGTAGTGCTCGAGATAGTTCACGACCTCGAGCAACGAGAACCCGAAGACCGCCTGGATCACGAGATACGGCGCGATCGACAGACCGAAGACGCCGAGGAGCACCGCGTACAGCACGACGGAGATCGCCCACGCGTTGAGGACGTCGTTGTGCACGCTCCACACCGGCTTGTCGAGCCGCTCGAGGCGGGCTCGTTCGAGGCGCCACGCCGACCGCAGACTGCCGACGACGCTGCGGGGCAGGAATCGCCAGAAGCTCTCCCCGAACCGGGCCGAGGCCGGGTCCTCCGGGGTGGCGACCCGCACGTGGTGGCCGCGATTGTGCTCGATGTAGAAGTGCCCGTAGAACGACGGGGCGAGCGCCCACTTCGACAGTCGCCGTTCGAATTCGACCTTCTTGTGGCCGAGCTCGTGCGCCGTGTTGATACCGATGCCCGCGACCACGCCGACCGAGATCGCGAGTCCGATCTTCGACATCACGCCGAGCCCGCCGTCGATGCCGAGCCAGGACAGGTCGCCGGCCGACCAGAGGTAGCAGGCGAAGACCAGCGACGCGAACTGGAAGGGCAAGTAGAGGTAGGTGCAGTAGCGGTAGAAGCGGTCGTTCTCGAGTTGCTCGAACAACTCGTCGGGTGGGTTCTCGCCGTCGGGCCCGACGAACAGGTCGAGCAGCGGGACGAGGACGTAGATCAGCAGGGGGCCGATCCACCACAGGATCGGGGTGACGCTCTGCAGGCCGAGTTCGTTACCGCCCCACACCAGGGCGGTGGCGACGAACAGCGCCGTCGGGGGCACCAGGCCCAGAAGCCACAGATGGCGCTTTCGGTCGCGCCACTGAAGGTCGGGTCGATCCACCGAATCCGCGGATGCCGTACTCATGTCGGGTCTCCTCATCACCGTCGATGGCGCCGGGCACGCCACCACACGGTGACGCACACCACTCATGCCTTGACTCTAGGCCGCTGTTCGTCCGAGGTCTAGACATTTGGAGGAATTTGTAAATCTCACGAAGATGCGTCCGGAAACGACGAAGGCGAGCCCGTGCGGGCTCGCCTTCGATTCGATTCCGTCCCTACCGGGACTCTGTTTCAGGACTCTGCTTCAGGACTCTGCTTCAGGACTCGTCGGTCGCCGATCCCGGTATCTCGCCGAGCCGGGCCCGGAAGACCTGGGTGTCCGCGGCACAACCGTGGACGGTCGGATTCCGGTCGCACGCCGACAACCACGCCGAGTCGCCGGGCCTCAGCGTCACCGACTCGCCGTCGCACTCGACGCGGGCATCGCCTGCGGTGCACAGCAGGATCTGTGGTCCGTCGGCACCGACCCCGAGGGCGTCGCCCGGGGCGAGATCGATGCGGGACAACGCGAACTCCGGTGCCGGGGTGCGGTAGCGGCGCTCGATCGGGCCCTGCCCCGTCCCGGTCTCCGCCGACTCCTCCGGTACGGCTTCGAGAATCGGCACCGAGGCCGCACCGAAGTCGAGCACCCGCAGCAGTTCGGGCACGTCCACATGCTTCGGGGTGAGACCACCGCGCAGCACGTTGTCGGAGTTCGCCATGATCTCGACACCCATGCCGTGCAGGTAGGCGTGCAGATTTCCCGCGTCGAGGTACAGACCCTGGCCCGGCTGCAGGGTGATGCGGTTGAGCAGCAGCGAGGCGAGCACTCCGGCGTCGCCGGGATAGAAGTCCGCCAGCTGCAGGGCCGTGCGCACCTCCGGAACGAAATCGCGTTCGCCGTTCCGTCCGGCTGCGAGATAGGTGACGCAACCGTCGAGCACACGCGGCAACAGCGCCGCGAGAGCGGGCGGGGGCAACGTGATCCAGGTGGTGAACAGTGCCCGCAGACCACTCGAATCGGGTTGGCCCGCGAGCAGTCCTACATAGGGGTCGAGTTCCGGCACGGCCAGCGCCTCGAACAGCTCCACGGTCCGTTTCGGATCGCGAAAGCCGGCCAGGGCCTCGAACCGGGTCAGAGCCACGACGAGTTCGGGCTTGTGGCTGGCGTCCTTGTAGTTGCGGACGGGCGAGTCGATCGGGATGCCGAGTGCTTCCTCACGAGCGAAGCCCTCGGCTGCCTGACCGGCGCTGGGATGCGCCTGCAGCGACAGCGGTTCCTCCGCCGCCAGCAGCTTGAGGAGGAAGGGCAGGCGGGGACCGAATGCCCCCACCGTGCGATCACCGAGGTGTCGCTGCGGATCGGCCGACAGTACGTCGAGCAGCGAGTGCTCGTCGCCGTCCGAATCCACCAGCCTGGCGGGATCGGCCGGGTGCGCACCGAGCCACAACTCGGCCTCGGGATGATGGGACGGCACATTGCGGCCACGCAGGGCGGCGATCGCGGTCCGCGATCCCCAGGCGTACGAGCGCACCGCACCTTCGAGTCGGTGCACTATCTCCCCCCTGCCAATCCGAGATATGCGGCCGCCATCTCTGTGCGGACGGTCAACACTGCCACCTGTTCCAGCACGGTCGGAACCGTGCTCGATTCGAACTCTCCGATCACGGACATCAATTCCACATCCGGAAGTGCCGCCGTCCTGCGCTGCGCCGCCGAGCGGTCGGGGTCGGTGCTGAGTACGAACACCCGTGCCGGTGCGATCGGTGCCGGTCCGTCCAGCTCCTCGTCGTGGAAGAACGGGTCGTAGTTCTCACCGCTCGCGGTGACGACGTTCGTGAGCCGGTCGCGCGCGACCAGCACGTCGCTCAGCGCCGCCGCGCCGGCAACCACACCCGCTTCCTGGAGCAGGGACTCCGACGCGTGCCGGGCGAGCACCGCAGTCGCGGCGGAATCACCCGCGAACACCACGCGGCGCGACTGCATGCGCACCGCGAGCGACTTGGCGGGATTGTGGAAGACCTCGTTCGCCGGGTGATTGCGCGCCGCTTCCTCGTCGGCCGTGTCGGCGACCTGGGCGAGCGGCGGGACACCGGTGATCCGGACGGCGCGCTGCAGCACACCGAGCACCGCACAGAACACCGCGACGTGCCGGGCGAGTACGTACCGGGTCTGGACCCGGACGCGCGGCGGCAACGACATCGCGCGACCGGCCGAGACCGCCCGCACCGGACCTTCGTCGGGGGCGTCGACGACGACCTCCGCGCTGCGACGCAGTCCGGCGTCGATGCTGCGCGCCAGCTCGGGATCGCCGGCGTCGTTCCCCGAGACCACCACGACGTCGAGCGCGCCGACCCACGGCGGGGTGGCCGGCGCGGAAACCAGGGGCACACCGGCCTGCCCACCGAACATCGCGACGACCAATTCGGCGGCCGAGCGGGCGCGGGCGTCGGTGCCGACGAAGACCACACTGCGGGGGTGCATATCGGTGAGCCGGCCGAGCAGACCTTCGTCGACCGCCGCGGCGACCGCGCGGATCTGGGCGCCGCCGAGGGCCGCGCTCCTGAGGATGCCGTCGACATCGGCGGCGAGAACACCGCCCGCATCGTCGAAGTCGAACAGCGGTGAGGGTGCCGTCACGACCGCATCACCTTCCTTCCGCCGCCGCGACCTCGGCGAGTCGGCTGACAGGGCCCGGTGGGGCCACCGACCCGAGATCGGTACTCCGCCGAACCGACACCGGCACGACCTGTACCGGCACTTCGATTATTCCCGTTGTCCCTCCGTCTACGCACGAACGACGGAAAGGATCTCCTTCACCAATGCCTCGACCTCACCGTCCGTGCGGGCCTCCACGTTGAGCCGCAGCAACGGCTCGGTGTTGGACGCGCGCAGGTTGAACCATGCGTTGTCGGGCAGGTCGACGGTGACACCGTCGAGCCGGTCGATCGACACCGCGCGGTCCTCGAACGCCGCGACGACGGCCTCGGTGCGCTCGGCGGCATCGGCGACCGTCGAGTTGATCTCGCCCGACGCCGCGTACCGGTTGTAGGAGCTCATCAGCTCGGAGAGCGGACCGTCCTGCGAGGCGAGTGCGGCGAGGACGTGCAGGGCCGCGAGCATGCCGGAGTCGGCACCCCAGAAGTCGCGGAAGTAGTAGTGCGCCGAGTGTTCCCCGCCGAAGACGGCACCGGTCTCGGCCATCTGCTGCTTGATGAACGAATGCCCGACCCGGGTGCGCACCGGCTTGCCGCCCTGCTCGGCGACGAGTTCGGGCACCACGCGCGAAGTGATGAGGTTGTGGATGATCGTCGAACCGGGTTCCTTGGCGAGTTCGCGGGCGGCGACGAGCGCCGTGACCGCGGACGGGGTGACCGGCTCGCCGCGCTCGTCGACGACGAAGCAGCGGTCGGCGTCGCCGTCGAAGGCCAGACCCACGTCGGCGCCGGACTCGACGACCAGACGCTGGAGGTCGACGAGGTTGGCGGGGTCGAGGGGGTTGGCCTCGTGGTTCGGGAAGGTGCCGTCGAGTTCGAAGTACAGGGGCACGAGATCGACGGGCAGGGCGCCGAAGACGGCGGGGACGGTGTGGCCGCCCATGCCGTTGCCGGCGTCGACCGCCACCTTCAGCGGCCGCATCTCCGCGAGATCGACCAGGCCGCGGACGAACGAGGCGTAGTCCTCGAGGACGTCCTGCTCGGTGATGCTGCCGCGCTCGCCGTCGTAGGCGGGCACACCCTCGACGAGGTCGGCGGAGATCTGTGCCAGACCGGTGTCCTGGCCGACGGGCTTGGCACCGGCACGGCAGAGCTTGATGCCGTTGTACTTCGCGGGATTGTGGCTGGCGGTGAACATGGCGCCGGGTGCGTCGAGCAGGCCCGACGCGAAGTAGAGCTGGTCGGTGGATGCGAGGCCGATCAGCACCACGTCGAGCCCCTGGGCGGTGACCCCGTCGGCGAAGGCCTGCGAGAGCGAAGGGGACGAGGCGCGCATGTCGTGCCCGATCACCACACGGTCCGCGCTGCCCTCACTGCGCAACAGGCGTGCGAACGATGCTCCGACCTCGCGGACGAACTCTTCGTCGATCTGCTCTCCGACGACTCCCCGTACGTCGTAGGCCTTGATGACTGCTGACACCGACTCGGCAGCTCTCGCCACTGTATTAGCTCCTGAACTCGACTCGTGCGATGCCGTCCTCCGCGACATCGCACTCGCTCAGCCTAGTGCGAACGGCTCAGGACGTGGGATCGGGAAGAACACGCAGGTGGCCGCGTCGGCCGGTGCGTGCGGTGGGCGGCACGACGGCCCGTTGGGGTTCCTCGGCGTCGTCGTCGCTCGAGTCGGAACGGGAACGCTCCCCCAGGCCGGCCTCGCGTACGGCCTCGGCGAGGGCGGTCAGATCGTCCTCGTCGGGGGTGGCCGACGAGAACGCTCCCTCGTATCGGACGAGTTCCCAGCCCTTGGGTGCCGTGATGCGCGAACCGTGCATCTCGCAGAGATCCCACGAGTGCGGTTCCGCGACGGTCGCCAGGGGACCGACAACGGCAGTGGAGTCCGAGTACACGTAGGTCAGCGTCGCAACAGCAGGGTTCTTGCACCCAGGCCGGCAGCATCGACGCAGTGTTCTCACGACTGGGAGCGTAGCGCGCCGGACGCGCCAGGACTATTCGGACACACCGAAAGGGTGGAGCGATTTTCGTGTCGTAGTGTCCATGGCATGGTCCGCGCACGACGTTCCCGCCCTGTGTCGTCCCGTTCCGTGGCACGCCGCGGCAGGGGAATCCGCGGTCCCCTGTTCCCGCAGAGCCTGCCCGCGTGGAAGACACGCGCCGAGAAATTCGACCTGCTCGTACTGGGGGCGTTCGCGCCGATCGACGCGCGCTGGCACGACCGCCTCACCAAGCTCGACATCGCCGTCGACGAGGTCCCGAAGATCCGGGCGCGCGACCCCGACTCGGTCAACTGGCCGGACGAGGTGGTTGCCGACGGGCCGGTGCCGCTGTCCCGGCTCGTGCCGGCGGGGATCGATCGACGAGGCGCTGCCACCCGGGCGCGGATCGTGTTGTTCCGCCGGCCTCTCGAGGTGCGCGCGAAGGATCCGGACGATCTGACGGATCTGGTGCACGACGTCCTCGTGCACCAGGTGGCCACCTATCTCGGCGTGGAGCCGGAAGTGGTGGATCCGACACTCGGTGAGGACGACGAGGACTGAAGAACCTTCCCGAAACATGACGAAGGCCGGGTTGCTCGTCCCCCACGGCCGCAACCCGACCTTCGTCGTCCGACTCGGTGTTTCACTCGGTCCCGTACTCCCCGTACCGGGCCGAACCCCTCGTCAGACTATTCCGCGCTTGAGGCGACGGCGTTCCCTCTCGGAAAGCCCGCCCCAGATACCGAACCGCTCGTCGTGGGCGAGTGCGTATTCGAGACAGTCGTCCCGGACCTCACACCCCATGCAGATGCGCTTGGCCTCTCTGGTGGAGCCACCCTTCTCGGGGAAGAATGCCTCCGGATCGGTCTGCGCACAGAGCGCACGCTCCTGCCACTGCTCCTCGCCATCCGCTGGGTCGCCGAATCCCGAGATCAAACTCAGGACGGGCACCCCGACGTCCGGGTAGTCACAGACAGCCTCGACTGCAGTATCGCTTCGAGTGAGCTCGAAGCTGTCGCGCTCGCCGGCCATTGTCCCTCCTCACCTGCAGCGCCGAATCATGACCGGGGATCAACCCGCTGCCACCCTTCGAATACTCGTTCGAATGCGGGTTCACCGCAAGGGATCTCGAATTCGATTATCGAATGACATGTATGTGATTAGACACTTCGGGTGTGTCGCGGTCAAGCGGAGCGGCGTTGTTCACATATCATCGGCCGCTTTGCCGAAACGCGTTTCGGACGGCGCGCGACCGGGTAGGCGACGCACCGCTTAGGCTTGGGCCGTGAATGTGACTGTATTGGTCGGAGGTGTCGGTGGGGCGCGTTTTCTCTCAGGTTTGCGCCGGCTTCTCGATATTTCCCCGGGCGTGGAGCCGAATCCGGACGCGGCACACCGCATCACCGCGATCGTCAACGTCGGCGACGACGTGTGGATGCACGGCCTGAGGATCTGTCCGGATCTCGACACCTGCATGTACACCCTCGGCGGTGGGATCGACACCGAACGCGGCTGGGGCCGCGCCGGTGAGACCTGGAACGCCAAGGAGGAACTCGCCGCCTACGGGGCGATCCCCGACTGGTTCGGTCTCGGCGACCGCGACATCGCCACCCACCTCATCCGGACGCAGATGCTGCGGACCGGCTATCCGCTCTCCGCGATCACCGAAGCGCTGTGCACGCGGTGGAAGCCGGGGGTGACCCTGCTGCCGGTCTCCGACGACCGCAGCGAGACCCACGTCGTCATCACCGATCCCGAGGACGGTGAACAGCGGGCCGTGCACTTCGAGGAATGGTGGGTCCGCCACCGCGCCCAGGTGCCGACCCACAGCTTCGCCCACATCGGCGCAGAAGAGGCCAAGCCGGCTCCCGGTGTGCTCGAGGCGATCGAGAACGCCGACGCCGTCGTCCTGGCTCCGTCGAACCCCGTTGTGAGCGTCGGGGCGATCCTCGCGATCCCCGGTATCCGCGGGGCGCTGCGCACCACCTCGGCGAAGGTCGTCGGCCTGTCCCCAGTCATCGACGGCAAGCCCCTGCGCGGCATGGCCGATGCGTGCCTGGACGTCATCGGAGTGGAGACCACCGCCGAGGCGGTCGGCCGGTACTACGGTGCCCGTTCGGGCACAGGCATTCTCGACGGCTGGCTCGTGCACTCGACCGACAGCGCCGAGGTGCCGGGCGTCGAGGTCCGATCCGTTCCCCTGCTCATGACCGACACCGACGCGACGGCCGAGATGGCCCGCGCCGCCCTCGACCTCGCCGGAGTGACCCTGTGATGCCGGACGCCGTCGCCGACCCCGCAGTGCGCGACCACGCGCCGGGCGGCCCGATCGAGATCCTGCCCGTCGCCGGACTTCCCGAGTTCCGGCCCGGCGACGACCTGGCCGCAGCCGTCGCTCAGGCCGCGCCGTGGCTGGCCGACGGGGACGTCCTCGTCGTCACCAGCAAGGTGGTCTCGAAGGTCGAGGGGCGGATCGTCGCCGCGCCCACCGATCCCGACGCCCGCGACGCGCTCCGCCGGCGCCTGGTGAACGAGGAAGCGGTGCGCGTGCTGGCACGCAAGGGCCGCACCCTCATCACCGAGAACAAGCTCGGCATCGTGCAGGCGGCCTCCGGCATCGACGGATCCAACGTCGACAGCGCCGAACTCGCGCTGCTGCCCGAGAACCCCGACGCGAGCGCAGCGGCACTACGCGAACGGATCGGTGCGCTGCTCGGCGTCCGGGTCGCCGTGGTGGTCACCGACACCATGGGCCGCGCCTGGCGCAACGGCCAGACCGACGCCGCGATCGGCTCGTCCGGGCTTCCCGTCCTGCACGGCTACGCCGGCTCGCACGACTCGCAAGGCAACGAACTGCAGGTGACGTCCGTGGCGGTCGCCGACGAGATCGCCGCCGCAGGCGATCTGGTCAAGGGCAAGCTCGGCGGTGTGCCCGTCGCCGTGGTGCGCGGACTCGACCTGCCCGACGACGGATCCACCGCCCGCGCCCTGATCCGCAGCGGCGAGGACGACCTGTTCTGGCTCGGCACCGAGGAGGCCCTCGAACGCGGTCGGCGCGAGGCACTGCTGCTGCGCCGGTCCGTGCGGCAGTTCGCCTCCGAACCCGTCGATCCCGAGGATCTGCGCGAGGCGGTCGCCGAGGCCCTCACCGCACCCGCACCCCATCACACCCGCCCGGTGCGGTTCGTGTGGGTGCGCACCGAGCAGGTGCGGCGCCGGCTCCTCGACCGCATGCGCGACAGGTGGGCCGAGGATCTCCACGGCGACGGACTCGACCCGGTGGCCGTCGAACGCCGACTCTCCCGCGGCGCGATCCTCTACGACGCACCCGAGGTGATCGTCCCGTTCTGGGTGCCCGACGGCGCACACCACTATCCGGATGCGCGTCGCACCGCGGCGGAGGCGACGATGTTCACCGTCGCCGCCGGCGCCGCGGTGCAGGGTCTGCTCGTGTCCCTCGCCACCCGCGGGCTCGGTAGCTGCTGGATCGGTTCGACGATCTTCGCTCCCGAGGTGGTCCGCGAGGAACTCGGGCTTCCTGCCGAGTGGTCGCCGCTCGGGGCGGTCGCCGTCGGTTACCCGCTCATCGAACCGGAGCCGCGCGAACCCGCGGACCCGGGCGACGCGCTCGTGGAGCTGTAGCCGTGTCGGCGCGTTCCCTGCACGCCTCGGCGATCGACCGGCTCACCGCCTGGCGCACCGACTCCGAGGACGCCGAATCGCTGCGGCACACGATGCTGGCGTTCCTAGATTCGGCGCCCGACGGGTGCCTGCGCGAACACGTGCCCGGGCACATCACGGCGTCGTCGATCGTGCTCGACGTCGACCACCGCAACGTGTTGCTCACCCTGCATCCGCGGGTGGGGCGGTGGATCCAGCTCGGCGGTCACTGCGAGCCGTCGGACGAGACGGTCGTCGACGCGGCCCTGCGCGAGGCCACCGAGGAATCCGGCATCGCCGATCTGGTGATCGATCCGGAACTGCTGTCGGCGCACACGCATCCGATCACGTGCTCCCTCGGCGTGCCCACCCGTCACCTCGACCTGCGGTTCCTGGTGACCGCACCCGTCGGTGCCCGGCCGGTGCGCAGCGACGAATCCACCGACCTGCAGTGGTGGCCCGTCGACGCGCTACCGCCGGAGGCCGAGCACGAGACGATCGCGCACATGGTCCGGCTCGCCGCGGCTCGACGGGCCTGAAACGACGCGGCCCGACGGGCCTGAAACGACCACGCTCGTCCCGGCGGGTCGCCGGGACGAGCGTGAGGTCGGAACCGGCCGTGAGGTCAGAACCGGACAGGGCCGAGTTCGGGGTATTTCGGGGTGATGCCGTCGCCGGAGGACACCCCGCGCAGCCGCCGGCCCACCCAGGGGACGAGGAACTCGCGCATCCACGCACGGTCTGCGGCGCGTTCCTGGGCCCGCGTGAGGACGGGCGCCTCGTCGAACTCCACCGGTCCGAGACCGTGTGCGACGCCCAGCAGGTCGAGCACGCGGATCGCCATGTTGTGGTGGCCGGCCGCGGACATGTGGAGCCGGTCGAAGTCCCACATGCGTAGATCGCGGTACTCGTCGAACCGCCAGAAGTCGACGATGGTCGCCCCGTGCCGGTCGGCGATCGCCCGGACGAGTTCGTTGTACACGGCCCAGCGGCCGCGCAGCATTCCGAAGACCGGCGCCCAGCTGCCGTCGTAGGCCGTCCACATCAGGATGCGGGCGCCGGTCGCGGCGAGCTTGCCGATCGCCTCGTCGTACTCGGCCGCGAGCGCGTCGAGGTCGAGCTTCGGACGCATGAGGTTGTTGCCGCCGGCGTAGATCGTCACGAGATCGGGACGCATCGCCACGGCGGTCTCGAGCTGCTCGTCGAGGATCGGTCGCAGCAACCGGCCCCGGATGGCGAGGTTCGCGTACGCGAAGTTCTCCGAGTGCCGCGCGAGCTCACCGGCGACGAGATCGGCCCAGCCGCGCAGCCCGTTGGGACGCGCCGGATCCGGGTCGCCGACTCCCTCGGTGAACGAATCGCCGAGGGCCACATACCGTTCGAAGCGCACTTCGTCCTCTCGACTCACACGTCGGTACTGAAGCGGATGCCGCCGTCGGGGATCTTCACCCCGGGCCACACCCGCGCACCGCGCAGGAGTTCGCACCGGGCACCGATGTCGGCGCCGTCGCCGATCACGCCGTCGCGGATCAGAGCGCGCGGACCGACCCGCACACCGAAACCGATGATGGTCCGCTCGATCACCGCACCGGCCTCGACCCGCGCACCGTCGAAGATCACCGCGCCGTCCAGGCGGGCGCCGGCACCGATCTCCGCGCCGCGGCCGACGACCGTGCCGCCGATCAGCAGTGCGCCGGGGGCGACGGAGGCTCCCGGATGCACGAGCGACTCGCCGCGTTGCGGCGGAAGCGCCGGCGACGGGGCGATACCGCGGACCAGATCGGCCGAGCCGCGGACGAAGTCCTCCGGGGTGCCCATGTCGCGCCAGTAGGCGGCGTCGACGTGCCCGTAGACCTTCTTGCCCTCGGTCAGCAGCGCCGGGAACACCTCGCGCTCCACCGAGACCGGGCGGCCCTCGGGGATCTGCTCGATGATCTCGCGGCGGAAGACGTAGCAACCGGCGTTGATCTGATCGGTCGGCGGATCCTGGGTCTTCTCGAGGAAGGCGGTCACCCGGCCGTCCTCGTCGGTCGGCACACAGCCGAAGGCACGCGGATCGCTCACCCGCACCAGGTGCAGGGTCACGTCCGCCTCGGTGCGCACGTGGGTGTCGAGGACGGCGCCGAGATCGGTGCCACCGAGCACGTCGCCGTTGAAGACCATGACGTTGTCGGCGCGCAGCTTCGGCAGCACGTTACGGATACCACCGCCGGTGCCGAGCGGCTCGGTCTCGGTGACGTACTCGATCTCGAGGCCGAAGTCCGACCCGTCGGCGAAGTACTCCTCGAAGACCTCGGCCTTGAACGAGGTGCCGAGCACGACGTGCTTGATGCCCGCCTCACGGATCCGCGCGAGCAGGTGGGTGAGGAAGGGCACCCCCGCGGTGGGCAGCATCGGCTTGGGTGCCGACAGCGTCAGCGGTCGTAGCCGCGTACCCTGTCCGCCGACCAGAATCACCGCATCGGTGTGCGGTGCCGAATCACTCGTCATCGTCTCCCCTGTTCACTGTCGTGCCGACCGGAATGTTCTGGTCGGTCCTCCCGTTCCGACGCTCCCGCACGGCCGCCGCGACCGTCACTCGCGATCGCACCGCGAGCCCCGCCCGCAACGCCCACCGCAGCGGTGCCTGCCACCCGTGGGGGTGACGGTCCGCCTGGAAGCGGTAGGCACTCTCATGATGTGCCGGAAGCATCAGTTCGGGGTGCCGTCCGGCCGCGTGGCCCTTGGCGTGCGTGACCACCGCGGACGGCACGTACACGTTGAGCCAGCCCGCTCGTCCGAGCCGGTCGCCCAGGTCCACGTCCTCCATGTACATGAAGTATCGCGAATCGAAGCCGTCGATCGAATCGAAGGCGGCGCGCCGCAGCAGCAGGCACGATCCGGACAGCCAGCCCACGGGGCGTTCGCTGATCTCCTCGTTCTCCTGCCGGTAGCGACGCGTCCACGGATTGGCCGGCCAGACGGTGCCGAGCAGCGCGTGACCGGCACCGGAGGCGAGGGTGGGGACGGTGCGCGCCGAGGGGTAGACGCTTCCGTCGGGTTCGTGGATCAGCGGCCCGAGCGAGCCGGCGCGCGGCCAGCGACGCGCCGCGTCGAGCATCTCGTCGAGCGAACCGGGATGCCACCGCACGTCCGGGTTCGCGACGACGACGAACTCCGCAGCCGGGTCGACCTCGGCGACCGCGCGGTTGATCGCACCGCCGTAACCGATGTTCCCGCCGGTCCGGAGCAGTCGCACGTTCTCGTGTGCCGCCTCGGCGGCCTCGGGAGCACCGTCGGTCGAACCGTTGTCGGCCAGGATCACCTGCGTCGGCAGAACGGTCGCGGAGGTGAGCGAGGTGAGAAAGTTCTCGAGGTGCTCTCCGGGCGAGTAGGTCACCGTCACCACGGCCAGCGTCGATTCCACGCCGGTCACCTTAGCGACCTCGACGGTGTGCGACACCTCACGGGCCGCTTCGTCGGATGTCATCGTGCAGGCGGCACGACTCCGTCACCGGCGATCGCCTCGTGCAGTGCCTCCCGCCACGGGCGGAAGGGTGTCAGGCCGGCGCCGATCCACGCGCTGTCGTCGAGCACCGAGTAGGCGGGCCGGGGCGCGGGGCGGACGAACTCGTCGCTGCGGCACGGGTGCACCCGCTCCGGATCGGCGCCGATCTCCTCGAAGACCGCTCGGGCGAGGTCGAACCACGTCGCTTCCCCGGCGTTGGTCGCGTGCAGGATCCCACCGGGGATGCCGTCGGCGCGGGAGGCGAGTTCGAGCAGGCCGTCCGCCAGGTCGCGGGCATAGGTGGGGCAACCACGCTGGTCGTCGACGACGCGCAGGGTGTCGCGTTCACCCTCGAGTCGCCGCATGGTCGCGACGAAATCGTTGCCGTCGCCCGTGTACACCCAGGCGGTGCGCACGACGTGCGCGGTGGGCAGCGCCTCCAGCACCGCTCGTTCACCTGCGAGTTTGGTGCGGCCGTAGGCCGTGCGCGGGCCGGTCGGCGCGTCCACCCGGTACGGCTCGGTCGCGTCGCCGGCGAAAACGTAGTCGGTGGAGACATGGACGAGACGGGCACCCTTGTCGGCGCAGACGGCGGCCAACACGCCCGGGCCCGTGCCGTTCACCACAGCGGCCCGGTCCTCGTCGGTCTCGGCCGCGTCGACGGCGGTGTACGCGGCGGCGTTGATCACCACGGATCCCGGTTCGACCGCGGCGGCCACGGCCTGCGGATCGGTGATGTCCACCTCGGACGATCCGACACCGCGGATCGGTATCCCCGCCGCGGTGCCGCGGTTCACGAGATGACGGCCGAGTTGGCCACGGGCTCCGGTGACGAGAACGCTACGCACTCGGAGAAGTCTGGCACGCCGGAGTGGTGCGCGCCGGGCGAGCGTCCCCACCAGTAGCCTTCAACCGAGAGCTACAGATACAGACCCCGTACCACCCACAGGAGGAGTACCAGGTGCCGCCAGAGCCGCGTCGCCGCACCGGCCGACGTCCCGATCAGACGGGACGTCGCACCCGCGCGGGCGATCCGACAGCTGCCGACGGCAGGTACGGGTCGGATCCCGGTCCCCGGCAGTCCCGGCGTTCCGCCCGGCGCGAGCCGCCCTCGCGCAGCCGCGGAGCACCGGCGGAGGCGCGGGTGTACAGCGGCAGGCCGTGGCAGATCGCCGTCGCGATCGCGGCGTGCCTGGTGCTGGTCGTCACCGGTGTGGCGTGGCGCAGCGTCGACGCGCTGCAGTCGTCGCTGGCGTCGGTCCGCGGCCTGGCCCTCGGCGACGGCGAGGACGGCGCCGTCGACATCCTGCTGGTGGGTACGGACAGTCGCACCGATGCGCACGGCAATCCCCTCTCCCAGCGCGAGCTCGACGCGTTGCGCGCGGGTGAGGAAGTGGCGAACAACACCGACACGATCATCCTGATCCGCGTGCCGAACGACGGCCGGTCTGCCACCGCGATGTCGATCCCCCGCGACACCTACGTCGAGGTGCCCGAGATCGGGATGTCGAAGATCAACGCGGCCTACGGCGCCACGAAGGCGAACCGGCGCGCCGAGCTCGTCGAAGCGGACGCCGACGCGACCGAGGCCGAACTCGAGAAGGAATCGACCCAGGCGGGCCGGGAGGCGCTCATCGAATCGGTCGCCGACCTGACGGGTGTGACGGTGGACCACTACGCCGAGGTCGGACTCCTCGGCTTCGTGCTGCTCACCGACGCCGTCGGCGGTGTCGACGTGTGCCTGAACGCACCGGTCGACGAGCCGCTCTCGGGTGCCCGTTTCGATGCCGGTGAGCAGACCCTGCAGGGTTCGGACGCACTGAGCTTCGTCCGCCAGCGTCACGACCTGCCGCGCGGCGATCTCGACCGGATCGTGCGGCAGCAGGTGTTCATGGCGTCGCTGGCGCAGAAGGTGCTCAGCGCGAAGACGTTGTCCAACCCGTCGAAGGTGAGTCAGCTGACCGCCGCGGTGCAGCGTTCGGTGGTGCTCGACTCCGATTGGGACATCATGGCGCTCGCGACCCAGTTGCAGGGCCTCGCCGGTGGCGACGTGACCTTCTCGACGATTCCGGTGCAGGACATCAACGCGATGACCGACTACGGCGAGTCGGTGGTGCAGGTCGATCCGGACGAGGTGCGCTCCTTCGTCGCCGAGCTGATCGGCCGCGAGCCGGACGGCAGCGAGACCACCTCGACCCCGGTGCCCGCTCCCGACATCGACGCGTCGACCGTCACGGTCGACGTCGCGAACGCCGGATCCGTGTCCGGCCTGGCCTCCCAGGTCTCCGCGGCCCTGTCCGAGGAGGGCTACGTCGAAGGCGAGGTGGGCAACTACACCGGTTCAGGGGTGGGCACGTCGACGGTCTTCGGTGCCGACGAGGACTCCGACGAGACCCGCGCGGTGGCCGCGGCGCTCGGTGGTCTCGCCACCGAGTCCGATCCCTCGCTCCCCGCCGGCACCGTGCGGGTCGTGCTCGCCGGCGACTACACCGGCCCGGGCTCGTCGTCGTACTCCGGTTCGTCCACCGCCGCATCCGCCTCCGACATCGGGGTGAGCCCGGCCGGTGGCACCGCCACCCCGGCTCCCGCCGCACCGCCCATCGACGCGGGCTCCGACGGCCCGCGCTGCGTGAACTGACAGTCGCGCGAACAGAATTCGAGAAGAAGGACATCGTGACCACCCTGACCGACGCACTGCTCGACCCGATCCTCACCGAAGATCCGGCGGGTCCGCGGATCACCTGGTACGACGACGCGACCGGCGCGCGGATCGAACTGTCGGCGCTCACCCTCGCCAACTGGGCTGCCAAGACGGCCAACATGATCCGCGATCAGTTCGGCGTTCTTCCCGGCGGTCGCGTCGCGGTGCTGCTGCCCGCGCATTGGCAGAGCGCAGCAGTGTTGCTCGGTGCGTGGTGGGCCGGAACCGAGGTCGTGCTCGAGGCCGACCCCGATGCCGATCTCGCTCTCGTCACCCCCGACCGGCTGGACGAGGTCGACACGGTCGCCGAGGTCGCGGCGTTGTCGCTCGACGCCTTCGGTGCCCCCGTGCGCGACCTGCCGCCCGGGATCACGGACTATGCGACGGACGTGCGGATGCACGGCGACCAGTTCCGATCCTCCGGTGCGGGCGACGCGGTGCTCGCCGGACGTTCGCAGTCGGACGTGCTCGCCGCCGCCACGGAGTCTGCGTCGGCGGCGGGTATCGGCAACGGCGACCGCGTGTTGTCGTCCCGGTCCTGGTCGCAGCCCGACGATCTCGCCGCCGGACTGCTCGCGGTGCTCGCGGCCCGGGCGTCGCTGGTGCAGGTGAGCAATCCCGACCCGGAGGCCACCGAGCGCCGCGTCGCGAGCGAGAAGATCACAGTTCGTCTGGACGGGTGATCCCGCGCTCCGCGCGGTAGCCGCCGTCGGCGAGTCCCGCCTCGATCTCGAACCTGTTGCGGGACCCCGGGTTGCGGAGTTCCTCCCACAGATAGCGCACCGCGAAGCCGGTGCCGTACCGCGCCCACTGGTCGACGTGGATCGCCTCGTGTCGCAACAACCGGCGCGGCGGGGCCTTCCGAGTGAGGAAGACCCCGCCGACGGTGGTGCCGCCGCGCGCGAACCCACCACGCATTCCGGTGGCGACGTAGAGGCCGTACTCGTGATCGAATGTCACGGTGCCGCCCCACATCCGGGCCCAGCACAACGCCAGCATCGTCACGACCCGCACGGCGGGCACTCCACGCGCTGCCCGGGTCGCACGATCGGGCATCCCTCTCGCCACGAGCCGAGTCTACCGACCCGACCGCACCACGACCTCAGCCCGCCGCGGCGGCGACCGGCGACACCCTGCTCGCACGTTGCGCCGGGATCAGCGAGGCGATCACGCCGGCACCGCCACCGGCGAGGACGATGCCTGCGAGCTGCCACCAGGGAACCGATCCCAGGCCGACATGCTCCGCCCCGATCACCGACGCGGTTCCGGCCGTCCCGAGCAGCAGTCCCAGAGCCACGCCCAGGACGGACGCCACGCCCGCGATGATCAGCGCCTCGCGGACGAGCACGCTCCGCACCCCCGCCCGCGACAGACCGACTGCCCGCAGCACCGCGTTCTCCCGGCGCCGCTCGAGCACCGACAACGCCATCGTGTTGCCCACCCCGATCAACGCGATCACCACCGCCACCGACAACAGCCCGCCGACGATCATCAGCATGGTATCGAGGACCTTCTCGAACATCTGACGCGTCTGCACCGCGCCCTCGACGGTGCTACCGGGGAACGCCGTCGCGGCGACTCGGGAGACCTCGTCGGAGACCGCAGCGAGATCGGCGTCGGACAACCCGTCGACCAGCTTCAACCACACCGTGTCCGCCGCGGAACGAGCTAGCGCACTCAGATCACCGATGTCCATCAGGTCCGGGCCACCATGTTCGGTGGTCGCGACCGTCAACGCGCGCGTACCGACTTCGCCGCCGACCGTCACGATCTCGCCGTCGCCCACCCCCAACTCGGCTGCGAGAGACTCCTCGAGCACGATCGTTCCCGGTTCCGGCAATCGGAGGTCTGCGCGGACGGTGGACGCCGCCGATCGCGCGTCGAGACCGAGCACCGAGAACTCCGTGTCCGCGACGGTGACCGAACCCGTCACGACCTCGACACCCGACCGGACGCCGTCGATCGCCGTCAATCGCTCGGCCGCACCGGCCGGAACCGCACCCGGCGCAGCCACCACGAGGTCCACCGGCAGGTTCTCGTCGAGGAGGTCGGGTGCGCCCGCCTTCACCGTGCCGATACCCACGACCAGGGTCGATGTGAGGGTGACGCCGATGAACAGGGCGGTCGCGGTCGAGGCGGTGCGACGCGGATTACGACGCGCATTGCCCGCCGCCAGTGCGGCGGTCGGACCACCGAACGGGGCCAGCGCATCCCCCACCGCTCCCACTGCGGCCGGCACCGTCCGCCGGGAGGCGAGAATCATCCCGACGAAGAGCGACAATCCTCCGGGGCATGCCAGGAGCACATTGGCGGTCACGACCCCGGCCACGAGCAACGCCGATCCCGCTGCGATCGCCACCGCAGCGCAGATGCGCCGGGCCCGGGAATCCGAAACCGGTTCGGGCTGCGTCTCGAGCGGTTGCATCGCCGCGAGCGCGGGGACCCGGGTCGCGGCGCGCGCCGCACCGTTCGCGGCGAGTACCGTCATCGCGGTCCCCAACACGAGGCCGAGCAGGATCGTCGTGACGGTCACCGAGATCGAGGTGAGGGGGAGCGGGACGTCCGCTGCACGAGCGAGGGTGACAACGGCCGCCGCGAGGCCGTACCCGGCCAGCACCCCGAGGACCGCGGAGACGAACCCGACGACGAGCGCCTCTCCCCGCACGCTGCGGCGTACCTGCACGGCGGTGACACCGACGCACCGCATGAGTGCGAGTTCGCGGGTGCGGGCAGCGAGCAACACGGCGAAGGTGTTCGCGATGACGAGGCCGGCGACGACCACGGCGATCGCCGCCAAGCACAGAAGGATATTGCGCAACAGAGCGATATCGCCCACGTAGGAGTCGGCGACCTCCGTGGCACGCTCGGTCCCCGACGTCACCACCGCTCCCGGGGTCAGTACCGCCGCTGCGTCGCGGACGATGTCGGGATCTCCGGTGACGCGCACCTCCCAGTCCGCGATCTCACCCGTCCACGAACGCACCGGCCCGGCATCGGCGAAGATCGTGCGCGAGTTCAACGCGAGGGGTGAGCCGTCGAGGTCGACGACGCCTACCACCTCGACGCTCGCCGGTGCTGTTGCACCGAGGACGTCGGTGATCGTCATCGACTCGCCGATCGCTCGCCCGGACGACGAACCGACGAGCACCTCACCGGGGCCCGCGGGCCACCGGCCGTCCCGGAGTCGCTGCCAGCGCAGGGTCTCATCGGATGCGACCGACATGGCCTCGCCGTATCCGGATCCGCCGTTCTCGTCCACGATGTGCACGGGTCCGGACACGTCCAACGCCGCCGCCCGCACTCCGGGGGTGCCGGTGATCTCGGCGAGCAGGTGGTCCGGCTCCGTATCGGACTCCCCCTCCGTCACGACGGTCGTGACCCCGTCGTAGCGAGCGGCGGTGGACTTCGTGATCGACGAGTCGACGGTGTCGCCGAGCACGAGTGTCGTGACGACGAAGGCCACGGCGACGAGTACGGCGAGCGCGGACGCGACGTACCGGCCGCGATGGGCGCGCGCCTGCGCCAGAACGAGCCGTCTCATCGCGCCGACACCACCGAGGGTGCACCGAGTCCGCGCATGGTGTCGAGGACGGTATCGGCGGTGGGGTGGGCGATCTCGCCCGCGAGTCGTCCGTCCGCGAGGAGGACCACCCGATCCGAGTACGAGGCGGCGACGGGATCGTGCGTCACCATCACCACGGTCTGCCCTGTCTCCCGCACACTCGACCGCAACATGGAAAGCACTTCCGCTCCGGCCTGCGAATCGAGGTTGCCGGTCGGTTCGTCGGCGAAGATGACGTCGGGCTGTGGCAGCAGTGCGCGGGCCACCGCGACACGTTGCTGTTGGCCGCCCGACATCTCGTGGGGCCTGTGGTCGAGACGCTCGGCCAGCCCGAGACGACCGGTCACCTCCTCGAACCAGGCCGCCGAGGGGCGGGTACCGGCGAGTCGCATCGGCAGGAGCGCATTGTCGCGGGCAGTCAGGACGGGGAGCAGGTTGAACGCCTGAAAGACGAAACCGATCCGGTCACGGCGCAACCCGGTGAGAACGGTGTCGGACGCGGCGCTGATCTCCACGTCCGCCCGGCGGCCGTCACCGTGCAGGACGACGCGGCCTGCATCGATGGCATCGAGACCGGCGAGCGCATGCATGAGGGTCGATTTTCCCGAGCCGGACGGACCCATGATCGCGGTGAAGCGGCCGCGCTCGAATGCCACGGACACCCCGTCGAGGGCACGCACCTCGGTGTCGCCGCGTCCGTAGACACGCACGACGTCCTCGGCGGAGCAGGCCGGGACGAAAGAACTGGTCGAAGTCATACTACGAACCGTAGAAGTTCTGCCGCACAAGAACATCGGAGAGCAGTGCGATCTTTCTCGCCACCCCGTCCGACCCGGGTAGGACCCGCTCGGGACGAGGTCCACCCGGAGTCCTACTCCCCCGCGCCGAGCAACTCGTCGGGCCTCACGAGTCCGGCTCGGAACGCGAACAGTACTGCTTGCACGCGATCTCGCGAACCGGTCTTCGCGAGGACCCGGCCCACATGAGTCTTCACCGTGGCAGCCGAGAGCACGAATCGTTCGGCGATCTCGCCGTTGGTCAGTCCGTGCGCCATCGCGACGAGCACCTCGAGTTCACGGGGAGTGAGATCCGCCGGCACCTCCACCCGCCCGGACGGCGCTTTCCTGCCGTGGAGCAGGGGGGAGACATGTTGCAGCAGGCGACGTGTCGCGCGCGGCGCCATGACGGCGTCACCGCGGTACACGGTGCGGACCGCGGACAGCAGGTCCTCGGGAGGGGCGTCCTTGAGCAGAAACCCACTGGCACCGGCCGCGATGGCCTGCACCACGTACTCGTCGTTGTCGAAGGTGGTGAGCACCACGACCTTCGGTGCATCCGGATCACGAAGCATGGTGCGAGTCGCCGAAATCCCGTCGAGGCGGGGCATCTGAACGTCCATGAGCACGACGTCCGCATGCACCCGCCCGAGTACCGCGATGGCAGCTTCCCCGTCGGATGCCTCGGTGACCACCTCGATGTCGGGCTGCGATTCGAGCACCATGCGGAAACCCGCTCGCACGAGTTGCTGGTCGTCGACGAGTGCGACGCGGATGGGAGCGGCGGATTCGGTCACGTCCGTCACCCTATGTGGGGAGTTCTGCGCAGACGCGATAGCCACCGCCCTGCCGGGGGCCGGCGTCGGCGCGGCCACCGTGCAGCCGAGCCCGTTCCTCGATGCCCGTCAGCCCCTGTCCGCCGGGTCGCGCCTCCACCAGTGCGGCGGCCCCACGGCCGTCGTCGACGATCTCCACGACGATGCGGTCGCTGTGCCACCGGAGTGTGACCTCGGCGTGCGCGCGAGGTCCGGCATGTTTGAGGACGTTCGTGAGGGACTCCTGCACGATCCGGTAGATCGACAGGCCGAGCCCTTCGGGCACCGCACAGGGCTCGCCGGCGACCGACAGTGTCACCTCGAGTCCGCTCGCCCGGATCCCGTCGACGAGCACCGGCACGTCGTCGACGCCCGGAGTGGTGGTGAACTCACGTGGCGAATCCTCGCGCAGCACCGACAGCAGTGAGCGCATATCCGTGAGCGCGCGTCGACCGGTTTCGGAGATCGTACCGAGGACGTCGGCTGCGGTCTGCGGGTTCGCCGCGGCCGCGTATCGTCCGCCGTCGGCCTGCGCGATGATCGCGGTGAGGGAATGAGCGACGATGTCGTGCATCTCCCGGGCGATCCGGGTGCGTTCCTGCGTCGCTGCGAGTTCCGCTTCCTTGAGACGCTCGAGTTCGAGCAGCCGATTACGTTCGGTCAGGGCGTCCATCTCCCGCAGCCGCAATCCGCGCATCCGGCCGAACGCCCACACGCCGGCGACGAACATCGCGACAAGCACCGCCGAGGTCACCGTGGCGAACACCGTGCGACCCTCGTACTGGTCGAAGTACCGCGCACCTGCTGCGGCACCGCCGACGACTCCCAGCACCAGTCCGGCGTTCGCGGACCAGCGCGGCGCGTAGGCGGCGAGCGCGTACACCGCCGCCGGGACCGCGAACGCCGCGACGGCATTCATCGCGGGAAGGACCGCCAGATGCGTGTAGGCGGCCACGGCGACTGCCCCACCGGCGATGACGGGACGCGTGCGCCGCCATGCCAGTGGCACCGTCATGGCGAGCGCGATGGCCGTCCCCGGAAGGCCGTAGTCGTCGACGGTCCCGGTCAGCCCTACGAAGACGAGCAGACCGGCAAGCGTCGCATCGATCGCCCATATGTGGGCACGACTCCAGCGATGCCACCGCTCGACGAGAGGCATCTCGGGCTCCGTCAGCCGAGCAGTTTCTGCCGCAGCGCCTCGTCCTTCTCGAGCACCATCTGCTCGAGACCCGCCTGGAACTTCTCCATCTGCTCGCGCAGCGCCGGGTCGGAGGCACCGAGGATGCGCGCGGCGAGCAGACCCGCGTTGCGGGCGCCGCCGATCGAGACGGTGGCGACGGGGACACCGGCGGGCATCTGCACGATCGACAGCAGTGAATCCATGCCGTCGAGGTACTTGAGCGGCACCGGGACACCGATGACCGGCAGCGGGGTCGCCGAGGCGACCATGCCGGGCAGGTGGGCGGCGCCCCCGGCGCCCGCGATGATGACCTTGATCCCGCGACCGGCGGCGTCCTTGGCGTAGTCGAGCATCCGCTGCGGCGTGCGGTGCGCCGAGACGACACCCACCTCGAAGCGGATCCCGAACTCGACCAGCGCCTCGGCCGCGGCCTGCATGGTCGGCCAGTCCGAGTCGCTGCCCATGATCAGGCCGACCTGTGCACCCTGTGCCACGTCACTCACCGCTTTCTCCCGTGTGTTCGTTCCAACCGTCGGTCCACACCGCGTGCGAGAGCCAGTGCGCCGCGCGTTCCGCGCGTTCGCGCACGGCGGCGACGTACTCCGGATCGTCGATCGATCCGGACGGCGCACCGAGCACGTTGACGTGGCCGATCTTGCGGTCCTTGCGCTCGCCCTTGCCGTAGAGGTGCACGTGCACGTCGGGCATCCGGGCGAACAGGTGGTGCAGCCGCTCGTCCATGCTCATCGCCGGCGCCTCGGGCGCGCCGAGCACGTTCGCCATCACCGTCACCGGCGCGATCGGGCTCGTATCGCCGAGCGGGTAGTCGAGCACGGCGCGCAGGTGCTGTTCGAACTGGCCGGTGCGGGCACCGTCCATGCCCCAGTGACCGGAGTTGTGCGGACGCATCGCCAGTTCGTTGACGATCAGCTCACCGGAGCGCGTCTCGAACAGCTCGACCGCCATGACACCGACGACGCCGAGCTCTCCGGCGATGCGCAGCGCGAGCTGCTCGGCGGCGGTGGCGACGTCCTCGGGCAGGTTCGGGGCGGGTGCGATGACGACGGCGCACTGGCCGTCGCGCTGGACGGTCTCGACGACCGGCCACGACGCGCCCTGGCCGAACGGGGACCGCGCGACCATCGCCGACAGCTCGCGCGTCCACTCGACCTTCTCCTCGGCGAGGAGCGGGACACCGGCGGCGAGCTGATCGGCGACGACCCTTTCGAGTTCGGCGTGGTCGTCGAGGATCCACACGCCGCGGCCGTCGTAACCGCCGCGTGCAGCCTTGAGCACGTACGGATCGCCGAGCGCGTCGAGGGCGGCGCGGGCGTCCTCGACGGAGGTGATCTCCGCGAACTTCGGCATCGGTGCGCCGAGCTCACCGAGCCGCTTGCGCATCGCGATCTTGTCCTGGGCGTAGATCAGGGCCTGCGGGGGCGGCAGCACGGCGACGCCTTCGCGCTGCAGGACCTCGAGATGTTCGGTCGGAACACCCTCGTGGTCGAACGTGAGTGCGTGCGCACCGGTCGCGGCGCGGCGGAGGGCGTCGAGGTCGTCGTGGCTGCCGAGCACCACGTTCGGGCTGACCTGCGCGGCGGGTTCGTCGGCGCTCCCGGCGAGGACGCGGAGTGTCTGACCGAGCGCGATCGCCGCCTGATGGGTCATCCGCGCGAGCTGTCCACCACCGATCATCGTGACGACCGGCATGCCCGTCGTCAGGGTGCGGGGCGTGTCGGATCTGGGGGACGATTCAGGTCTGCCTGTCACGGCTGTCCATGGTGTCACAGCATGTCGTGACGTCGTTCCGCTGCTCCCCCGCCGAGCGTCGAGGGACCTCTCACCGACCCGCGCGGCGGTGTGGGGATGCCGACATGTGTGGTCGGGTTTCGGAAATTCACCTCTTCGTTTCGTACACTTCTCCAAGTGACAATCGTCGATGAAGCGTTGAGCAGAGTTCCCCAGCCTTTCCGGGGGCTGTTGCTCCGGCATCGCGAATTGATCAAATTCGCCATCGTCGGCGGCACCACCTTCGTGATCGACTCGGCGATCTTCTACACGCTCAAGCTCACAGTTCTGTCCGAGAAGCCGGTGACCGCCAAGATCATCGCCGGTGTCGTCGCGGTGATCTGCTCGTACATCCTCAACCGCGAATGGTCCTTCCGTAATCGCGGCGGTCGCGAGCGCGCCCACGAGGCGTTCCTGTTCTTCTTCGTCAGCGGTATCGGCGTCGTGCTCTCGTTCATCCCGTTGTGGATCTCGAGTTACGTCTTCGACCTGCGCGTACCCGAGGTGAGCCTCGCGACGGAGAACATCGCCGACTTCGTCAGCGCGTACATCATCGGCAACCTGCTGCAGATGATCTTCCGCTTCTACTGCTTCAAGAAGTTCGTCTTCCCGGAGGAGATGGTCCCGGACGCTCCCCTGGGCGAGCCCAGCGAGCAGCTCGACCGCTCCTGAGGGGAAGAAGGTCTAGCGGGGTTCGCGCGTGCCGGTCGGCGTATAGGTGTCCCGATCGCGGGGCGCGCCGAGGAACAGCGCGAACAGTGCCGGCCGGCGTCGCTGCAGTTCGAGACGACCGCCGTCGGCCTCCGCGAGGGCACGCGCGAGCGCCAGTCCCACCCCGGTCGACCCGCCGCCGGAGAAGCCGCGGTCGAAGACGTACGGCGCGACCTCGTCGCTGACGCCCTCTCCCTCGTCGGCCACCTCGACGCACACCGTGACGTCGCCGCGGGTCGCAACCTGCCGCACCGAGACCGTGCACGTGCCGCCTCCGTGCACGAGCGCGTTGTCGACGAGCACCGCCACCGCCTCACGCAACCGCGAACCGGTCACCGCCGCCCGCAAGGACGGATCGCCGCGCAGCACCAGTTCCCGTCCCGCCTCCTCGTAGGGGCCGCGCCAGTCGGCGACGACACCGGTGAGTTCGCCGACCACCGAGACGTCGGTGCGCTGGTCGGCACTGCTGTCGCGGGACTGGCGCACGAGACCGTCGATCGCGGTGGTCAGCCGGTCCACCTGCGCCATGGCCGCCTCGGCCTCCTCCACCACGGCAGGATCGTCGTGGGTGGACAGCTCGTCGAGCCGCAGCCGGATCGCGGTCATACGGGAGCGGAGTTGGTGCGAGACGTCGCCGACGAGCGCGTGCTCGCGCTGCAGGCGGTGCGAGATCTCGACGGCGGCCGAATCCAGTACGTCGGAGACGCGATCGAGTTCGGGGATACCGTGCCGGCGGGCCACCGGGCGGAAGTCGCCCTCGGCGAGGCGGGCCGCCCGGTTCGCCACGTCGCGCAGCGGGTCGGCGAGTCTTCGGGCGGTCGCCACCGCGACCAGCGCTCCGGCCGCGACGGACAGCAGCACCAGCAGGCTCACCGCGGCGAGCACCTGCTGCTGCAGGGTGCGCATGCTCTCCGAGGGCACCTCGATGAGCAGCGAGCCGGACGTCCCCATCGACAGCGACTCGACGATCGACGCCCCGAGCACCGGCGTGCCGATGTCCAGCCGCGCCGCGACGTTCTCGGGTGTCGGGTAGACCACGACGGCCCGCCCGTCGGTGGGGACGAGCAGGCGCAGGGAACTCGTGTCGAGACCACCGACGACGAATCCGTCGGTGCCCTCCTGGGCGATGATCTCGTCGGCCATGCGCTCGAGCCGGTTCTGCAGGTCGCGGCGGGCGGTGTCCTCGACGAACAGGAACGCCGTGTAGGCCAGCGGAATGCCGAGCAACAGCGCGACGAGCAGCACGGTCGCCAGGACGGCGTTGAGGATGCGGCTGCGCACGCCGGAGACGCTAGTCGGTGTTCAGCCGGAAACCGACACCGCGCACCGTGGCGATGCGACGTTCCCCTGCCGGTCCCTCGTCGCCGATCTTGCGGCGCAGCCACGACATGTGCATGTCGAGCGTCTTCGAACCACGCAGGTCGGCGTCGCCCCACACCTCCTCGAGGATCGCGTCGCGGGAGACGACCTGCCCCGCGTGCTCGAGCAGCACGCGCAGGAGTTCGTACTCCTTGTTGGCGAGCGTCACCTCGGAGCCGTCCACGAGGACACGGCGCGCGGCGCGTTCGAGCCGGATCCCGGCGACGTCCACGATGTCGTCGTTCTCCGGGCCGCCGCGCCGGCGCAACAGCGCGCGCACGCGCGCCATGAGCTCGGCGAGACGGAACGGTTTGCCGACGTAGTCGTCGGCGCCGGCATCGAGACCGACGACGAAGTCGACCTCGTCGGTGCGGGCGGTGAGCATGAGCACGGCCAGATCGGAGCGGCTCGCCCGGATCTGGCGACACACCTCGAGTCCGTCCATCCCGGGCAGACCGAGGTCGAGGATGAGCAGTTCGAACCTGCCCGACAGTGCCTGTTCGAGCGCGGCCGGACCGTTGTCCTCGACGGTCACGTCGTACCCTTCGCGTCCCAGCGCGCGGGACAGCGGTGCAGCGATTGCGTCGTCGTCTTCGGCGAGTAGAACGGCAGTCACCACGCCAGCCTACGGATCGGGGTTCGCTTTGTCGGGATTACCGGCGGGTCGTGTCGGCACACCTGCGACTCGCGGTCACCACGCCTTGCGGTGCTCGTGCTCGTCGCGCCGGTAGCGGGTGGTGTGACGGTCGTCGGGGCGCTGGTCCTGCGCGTCGAAGGCCTGCCGGTAGAGCAGGGCGTGCACCTGCTGGACGTCGGGGATGTCGTCGAACTCGATGGGATCGTCGGCGGCGGAGACCACGACGAGCGTGCCGGTCCGGAGCATCCGGTCGACGAGGCCGTGCCGGAACTGGACGTTGCTGATCCGGCCCATCGGGATGTCGATACCCGTGTGGGTGAGCACACCGGTACGGACGAGGACGCGCCGGTCGGTGACGAGGAAGTGCGTGGTGAGCCACCCGACGAAGGGAGGGACGCACCGCCAGCCGACGAGGCCGATCCACGCCGCGGCCACGGCGAGGCCGCACCAGTTCGCGGCGGCACCGTCGAGCCGTGCCTGGACGAGTCCCAGCAGGAAACCGGCGACCATCGTCGACACGAGGAAGGTGGCCGTCGGCAGCACGAGAGACTTCCAGTGCGGATGCCGATGCAGCAGCAACTCTTCCTCGGGTGCGAGGGCGTCCTCCGGGTATCCCATACCGCCCACGATGGCATATGTCGGTCTTGTACCGATGCGAGCGGTCGCAGGGCGCTCAGACCGGTCGCAGATGTGTGATGTCGCCCGCAGCGACCGCCACGGACTCTCCCCCGCCGTCGGGGCGGATCACGATCCGTCCCTGGTCGTCGACGTCGGTCGCGATGCCGTGCAGTTCGGTGTCGCCGGGCAGGATCGCACGGACGCGCTGCCCGACCGTGCTGCACCGTTCGCGGTAGGCCGCGGCGAGTTCGGTGGTGTCCCATCCCGCGCGGGCCCACGCCCGGATCCGCTCGCCGAAGCCGGCGAGCAACGCTTGCGCGAGCGGCGTGCGATCGAGTTCGGTGGCGTCCTCGAGCAGCAGCGAGGTGGCGGTGGGGACGGGCAGTTCGTCGCGTCCGAGGGTGGCGTTGATGCCGATGCCCGCGACGACCGTGGGCACCGGCGAAGTGGCCGCGACCTCCACGAGGATCCCGGCGAGCTTGCGCCCGTCGACGAGGACGTCGTTGGGCCACTTCAGTTGTGCCGCAACGCCGGTCACGGATCGCACGGCGTCGACGGAGGCGATGCCGCACAGCAGCGGGAGCCAGCCGATGTTCTGCAGCGGGCACTCGGGCAGCCGCAGCAGGACCGACACGATGACCTGCGCGCCGGGCACACCGTTCCAGGTGCGCGAGTGGCGGCCGCGACCACCGTGCTGGAACTCGGCGAGCAGCACGCGACGGTCGTCGCCGGTCGCGGCGACGGCGAGCAGATCCGCGTTCGTCGAGGCCGTGTCGGCGACGACGTCGAGACGTGTGTAGAAACCTTCGCGCTCGACGCCGACGAGGGCATCGCGCAACGCCGCCTCGTCGAGCGGTGTGCGGAGGGCGAGGAGATCGGTCGTGGGCCGGTCGGATGCCATGTACACAGCCTAAAGTGGGCCTTCGCTACCTACCCGCCGGTAGGTCCGGAGCGGTGGTCCGGCCTTCGGGACCTCGATGCAGCGGCCTTGTATGACGATCGCTAAGCTGACTGGCCATGACCACTGTCCAGGAGCCGTCCGCGCCCGAGGCGGCGAGTACGCCCGATATCCACACCACCGCCGGCAAGCTGGCCGACCTGCGCAACCGTCAAGCACAGGCCAAGGTCCCGGTCGGTGAGGCCGCAGTCGAGAAGGTTCACGCCAAGGGCAAGCTGACCGCTCGCGAGCGCATCCAGGCGCTCCTCGACGAAGGATCGTTCGTCGAGCTCGACGCCCTCGCTCGCCACCGCAGCACCAACTTCGGCCTGGCCGACAACCGTCCGCTCGGCGACGGTGTCGTCACCGGCTACGGCACGATCGACGGCCGCGACGTCTGCGTCTTCTCGCAGGACGCCACTGTCTTCGGCGGCAGCCTCGGCGAGGTCTACGGCGAGAAGATCGTCAAGGTCATGGACCTGGCCCTCAAGACCGGCCGTCCGCTGATCGGCATCAACGAGGGCGCCGGCGCGCGCATCCAGGAGGGTGTCGTCTCCCTCGGCCTCTACGGTGAGATCTTCCACCGCAACGTGCAGGCCTCCGGTGTCATCCCGCAGATCTCGCTGATCATGGGCCCCGCGGCCGGTGGTCACGTCTACTCCCCCGCTCTCACCGACTTCGTCGTGATGGTCGACCAGACCAGCCAGATGTTCGTCACCGGCCCCGACGTCATCAAGACCGTCACCGGCGAGGACGTCACGATGGAGGACCTCGGCGGCGCCCACACCCACATGGTCAAGTCGGGTGTCGCGCACTACGTCGCCGACGGCGAGCAGGACGCCCTGGACTACGTCAAGGATCTGCTGTCCTACCTGCCGAGCAACAACCAGGCCGCTGCACCGCGCCTCGCGCCGAGCGACCCGATCGAGGGTGCGATCGAGGACTCCCTCACCGCCGAGGACATCGAGCTCGACACGCTCATCCCGGATTCGCCGAACCAGCCGTACGACATGCACGAGGTCATCCGTCGCCTGCTCGACGACGACGAGTTCCTCGAGGTCCAGGCCGAGCGCGCCAAGAACATCATCGTCGGCTTCGGTCGCGTCGACGGCCGCAGCGTCGGCATCGTCGCCAACCAGCCCACGCAGTTCGCCGGCTGCCTCGACATCGACGCGTCCGAGAAGGCCGCGCGTTTCGTCCGCACCTGCGACGCGTTCAACGTGCCGATCATCACGCTCGTCGACGTTCCCGGCTTCCTGCCCGGCACGGAGCAGGAGTACAACGGCATCATCCGTCGCGGTGCCAAGCTGCTCTACGCCTACGGCGAGGCGACCGTCGGCAAGATCACGGTCATCACCCGCAAGGCCTACGGCGGCGCGTACGACGTCATGGGTTCCAAGCACATGGGTGCCGACGTCAACCTCGCGTGGCCGACCGCGCAGATCGCCGTCATGGGTGCCTCCGGCGCCGTCGGCTTCGTCTACCGCAAGCGCCTGCTCGAGGCCGCCAAGAACGGTCAGGACGTCGACGCGCTGCGCCTCGAGCTGCAGAACGAGTACGAGGACACCCTGGTGAACCCGTACGTCGCCGCCGAGCGCGGTTACGTCGACGCGGTGATCCCGCCGTCGCACACGCGCGGTCAGATCGTCTCCGCACTGCGCCTGCTCGAGCGGAAGATGGTTTCGCTCCCGCCGAAGAAGCATGGAAACATTCCGCTGTGACGCTCGGCGGCAGGACCGGGCGCAGCTCGGTCCTGCCGCGACCGTACGGCGTAGCACGTCGCCGACGACGTGCGATGAACCCGAGAGAGGGATCGACATGACAGCGACCCGGTGGGCATCCGATGCCCGTGTGGACGCGTACCCGGGGGGTGCCCTGTGACAGCGACGGCAGAGGACAAGATCATCACCGAGTTCGAGGTCGAAGAGCAGTCGCCCGCGGTCGAGGCCACGGCCGCCGACGACGCGACCGAAGCCGCCCAGGAGAGCACCGCGGTCGCCGAGACCGCGGCCGCCATCCGCATCGTCAAGGGCAACCCCGCCGACGAGGAGATCGCGGCTCTCGTCGCCGTGCTCGCCGCTGCCGCTGCGTCGGCAGGCGACGAGGTGGTCGACACCCGGCCGCCCGAGACCTGGGGCGATCCGACGCGGATGCACCGGCAGTGGGCGCCGTTCTCGCCGTATTCGTACCCGAACCGCGGCTGACATGCCCCGGCTCGTTCTGGCCTCGGCTTCACCCGCCCGCCTCGCGGTTCTCCACGCGGCGGGCGTGAAGCCGTTGGTGCAGGTGTCGGAGGTCGACGAGGACGCACTCATCGCGTCCCTCGGCCCCGGCACGCCACCGGCGCAGGTCGTCACCGAGCTGGCCCGCGCCAAGGCCACCGACATCCTGCCCGTCCTACGCGAGCAGAAGCTGCGCGACGCCGTCGTCATCGGCTGCGACTCGATGCTGCTGATCGACGGCGCTCTGCAGGGCAAGCCCGGCACCGTCGAGGCGGCCCGCGAGCGCTGGCGGACGATGGCCGGCCGCAGCGGCGAGCTGCTCACGGGTCACGCCGTGCTCCGTATCCGCGACGACGAGGTCGTCGCGGAGGCCGCCGACCACAGCGGCACCGTGGTGCACTTCGGCACCCCCACGGACGAGGAACTCGAGGCCTATCTCGACAGCGGCGAGCCGCTCGAGGTGGCCGGGGCCTTCACGCTCGACGGTCACGGAGGCTGGTTCGTCGAGCGCATCGAGGGCGATCCGTCGTCGGTGATCGGCATCGGGCTCCCGCTGGTGCGGCGCCTCCTCGCCGAGGTCGGCATCTCCGTCGCACGCTTGTGGGCCGAGAACGCCGCGATCCCCGTCGAGGCGCTCGAGAACTGAGCCGTACCCGGCACTATCGAGCCGTGCCGCCGTACAGGGTCTTCTGCAACGAGCCCACCATCGCCTCGGCCTTGGTCTTCGCACGCTCGGCATCCACGCCGTGGAACATCTCGTCCACGGTCCCGCACCACAACTGCAACCACCGCTCGAACCGGGCGGGGGTCAGTCCGTGGTGTCCGTGCAGCGCCCGGTGCACCGGAACGAACGCTCCGCGATAGCGGGTCGTGCGGAAGAGGATCTGCTCCCAGAAGTCGCCGACGACCACCAGATGGTCGTCGAGTCCGACCACCGCGAGGACGTCGAAGACAGGCGCGAGCACGGGATCGTCGAGGGCCCGTTCGTAGAACCGCCGGACCAGCAGGTCGATGTGCTCCCGCGATGCGAGCTCGACCGGGGCCGGTCGGTCGCCGTGGGTGTCACTGCGGGTCACGTCCCGTCACGGTACCGCCTAGAATCGACGGCGCACCTGCCACCACAGCCTCAGGAGCCCATGTGCCCGTCGCACCCGATAGCAACCCTTCGTTCGCGGTATACGCCGATCCCAACCGTCTCGTGTCGACGGAGTGGTTGTCCGCTCATCTCGGCCATCCCGAAGTGAAGGTCGTAGAGTCCGACGAGGACGTCCTGCTCTACGACGTGGGGCACATCCCCGGTGCGGTGAAGATCGACTGGCATCTCGATCTCAACGACCCCGTCACCCGCGACTACATCGACGGCGAACAGTTCGCCGCGCTCATGGATCGCAAGGGCATCCGCCGCACCGACACCGTGATCATCTACGGCGACAAGTCCAACTGGTGGGCCGCCTACGCGCTGTGGGTCTTCACCCTCTTCGGCCACGAGGACGTCCGCCTGCTCGACGGTGGCCGCGACGCGTGGATCTCCGAGAACCGCGACACCACCCTCGACATCCCCGTCGCCACGACGAGCGGTTACCCGGTCGTCGAGCGCAACGACGCGCTGATCCGCGCGTTCAAGGACGACGTCCTCGCGCACCTGGGCAAGGGCCCGCTGGTCGACGTGCGGTCGCCGCAGGAATACACCGGCGAGCGCACCCACATGCCCGACTACCCGGAGGAAGGCGCCTTGCGCGGTGGCCACATCCCCACCGCGGTGTCGATCCCGTGGGCGAAGGCAGCGGCGCCGGACGGCCGGTTCCGTGCGCGGCCCGAGCTCGAGGAGATCTACGGCGACATCGACCAGGACGCCGACGTGATCGCCTACTGCCGGATCGGCGAGCGCTCGAGTCACACCTGGTTCGTCCTCACCTACCTGCTCGGATACTCGAACGTGCGCAACTACGACGGTTCGTGGACCGAGTGGGGCAACGCCGTCCGCGTGCCCATCGTCAAGGGCGACGAGCCCGGAGAAGTGCCGGCCGCATGAGCATTCCCGCCCCGCTCGCCGAGATCGTCGACGACTTCGCCGCCGTCGAGGGTCAGGACAAGCTGCAGTTGCTGCTGGAGTTCAGCCGCGAGCTCCCGCCCCTTCCCGCGGAGCTGGAGGAGGCGGCGATGGAACCGGTGCCCGAGTGCCAGTCGCCACTGTTCCTGTCCGTCGACGCCTCCGACCGGTCGCGGGTGAAGCTCCACTTCAGCGCACCCGCCGAAGCGCCGACCACCCGCGGATTCGCATCGATCCTGCAGCAGGGACTCGACGGTCTCAGCGCACAGGAGATCCTCGACGTGCCCGACGACTTCTATGCCTCGCTCGGTCTCGCCGAGGCGGTCAGCCCGCTGCGGCTGCGAGGGATGAGCGCGATGCTCACGCGCATCAAGCGGCATCTCCGAGCCTGACGCGGTCATGGAGTTCACCGAGCTCGCCGACTACCGGATCCCCCCGGGCGTTCTCACCGAATGGCTGCCGTGTGCGGCCGAGGACGACTGGCGCGAGGACCCTCGCCCCGCCTCGTACATCCACGAGGCGCATCTGCGGCGTACCTCGGGGGTCCGGTACGGCGGGGGCCGCGACTCCTGGCTCGGCACGGCCTTCGAGGTCCCCGGGCCGCTCGACACCGAGCGGTTCCGGCGGGCCCTGCAGCGCTGGATCGACCGGCACGAACCGCTGCGCAGCCACGCGCACCTCGACGAGGAGCAGAGCGGCGGCAGTCTGGTGCGGCGCACCGCTCCCCCGGGCCGGGTGTCGGTGCGGCCCATCCGGCACGATCCCGCCGATCCCGACACCATCCACGAGCACCTGCTCGGCCTGTTCGACGACTACACGACCCCGCACCTGTGGCCGTCCTACGTCTTCGCGACGCTCGAGCGGACACCGGACGGGAATCCCGACGATGCAGAAGGCGTGAAGGACACCGACGAGCGGTTCACGGTCTTCTTCGGCGCCGACCACTCCATCATCGACGGCTACTCGGTGGTGCTCGTAGCGCACGAGATCTCGGCGCTCTACGAGGAGGAGCGCACCGGTCGCGCCGCCGACCTGTTCCCGGTGGGCAGCTACATCGACTTCGGCGCCGCCGAACGCGACGAGTCCGCACATCTCGACGACGACGACGAGGCCGTGCAGATCTGGCGGCGGACCCTCACCGAATGCGGCGGCGAACCGCCCGCCTTCCCCCTCCCGATCGGGGCGCGACCCGCGCACGCCACACCCCAGCAACGACTGTCGGAGCGCTGGTTCGACGACGACGAGGCGAGCGCCTTCTCCGCATGCTGCCGACGCGCCGGGACGGGATTCTTCGCCGGCGTGCTGGCGTGCTTCGGTCGGGCGACGGCCGAACTCACCGGCGCGGATCGCTTCCGGACCGTCGCGCCCGCGCACACCCGCGCCGGCCCGATCTGGGCGGGTTCGCTCGGATGGTTCGTCGGCCTGCGTCCGATCGACCTGAAGCTCACGGACACAGCCGATTTCGAGACCCTGGCGATGCGGGCCGGCGACGAACTGCACCGCACCCGCGCGAGCGCACGAGTGCCGTTCGTGCGGGTGGGCGAACTCCTCGGCGTGCCCATCCGTCCACGTTTCGTCGTCTCGTACATGGACGTGCGGTTCGTGCCGATGGCCGCCCAGTGGCCCGAATGGAACGCTCAGGCGCTGCGCAGCCGCAGCTTCACCCACGACGTCTACGTCTGGATCAACCGCACGCCCGAGGGTGTGAACATGTCGGCGCGATTTCCCGACAATACGGTCGCGGGCGAGAACGTCCCGAGCCTTCTGACGCGTACCCGCGAACTGATGCACGAGGTCGCGGTGGGTGGACCGTGGATCGCACGGCCGGAAACGGCGGCAGTCCCACCTACCGGTGAGTAGCATTGTGTGCTCGAACGGCCGCCGTAATGTGTATGGGCATCCGGTTACATCGTCGATCCGAATGGCGCTTAGACTGCCCGTCGACGGAAATAACCTAACGATCGATCAACAGGAGGCTCCGTGCCCAGTCATGCCAGCGCGCAGATCACGAAGGTGCTCGTCGCGAACCGCGGCGAAATCGCTGTGCGGGTCATCCGAGCCGCCAAGGACGCGGGCTACGGCAGTGTCGCCGTCTACGCCGAACCGGACGCAGACGCACAGTTCGTGAAGCTCGCCGACGAGGCGTTCGCACTGGGCGGCACCACCTCGGCCGAGTCCTACCTGGTGTTCGACAAGATCCTCGACGCCGCGGCCAAGTCCGGCGCCGACGCCATCCACCCCGGCTACGGCTTCCTCTCCGAGAACGCCGACTTCGCCCAGGCCGTGATCGACGCCGGCCTCATCTGGATCGGCCCCTCGCCGCAGTCCATCCGCGACCTCGGCGACAAGGTCACCGCCCGCCACATCGCCGAGCGCGCCAAGGCTCCGATGGCCGCCGGCACCAAGGACCCGGTCAAGAACGCCGACGAGGTCGTCGAGTTCGCCGAGAAGTACGGCGTGCCGGTCGCGATCAAGGCCGCCTTCGGTGGTGGCGGACGCGGCATGAAGGTCGCGCAGACCATCGAAGAGATCCCCGAGCTGTTCGAGTCGGCCACCCGTGAGGCCGTCGCCGCCTTCGGTCGCGGTGAGTGCTTCGTCGAGCAGTACCTCGACAAGGCCCGCCACGTCGAGGCCCAGGTCATCGCCGACCAGCACGGCAACGTCATCGTCGCCGGCACCCGCGACTGCTCGCTGCAGCGCCGCTTCCAGAAGCTCGTCGAGGAGGCCCCCGCGCCGTTCCTGACCGACGAGCAGCGCAAGCGCATCCACGACTCCGCCAAGGCCATCTGCCGCGAAGCCGGTTACTACGGCGCCGGCACGGTCGAGTACCTCGTGCAGGGCGACACCGTCTCCTTCCTCGAGGTCAACACCCGCCTGCAGGTCGAGCACCCGGTCACCGAGGAGACCGCCGGCATCGACCTCGTGCGTCAGCAGTTCCGCATCGCCAACGGCGAGAAGCTCGAGCTCACCGAGGACCCGACCCCGCGCGGCCACTCCTTCGAGTTCCGCATCAACGGTGAGGACGCCGGTCGCGGCTTCCTCCCCGCCCCCGGCCCGATCACCGTCTACAAGGAGCCCACGGGCCCCGGTGTGCGCGTCGACTCGGGTGTGGTCCAGGGTGACGTCATCGGCGGCCAGTTCGACTCGATGCTCGCCAAGCTGATCGTCACCGGCGAGACCCGCGAGCAGGCGCTGCAGCGTGCTGCCCGCGCGCTGGCCGAGTTCGAGGTCGAGGGCCTGGCCACGGTCATCCCGTTCCACCGCCACATCGTCGAGAACCCGGCCTTCGTGGGCGACGGCGAGAAGTTCGACGTCTACACCAAGTGGATCGAGAACGAGTGGGAGAACACCATCGAGCCGTACACCGGTGGCGCCCCGATCGAGGACGAGGACGAGGCCCTGCCGCGTCAGAACGTCGTCGTCGAGGTCGGCGGACGTCGCGTCGAGGTGTCGCTGCCCGGCCAGTTCTCGCTCGGCGGTAACGGCGGCGGTGCCGGCGCGATCCGCAAGAAGCCGAAGCCCCGCAAGCGCGGTGGCGGCGGCGCGGGCAAGGCGTCGGGCGACGCGGTGACCGCACCCATGCAGGGCACGGTCGTCAAGGTCGCGGTCGCCGAGGGCCAGGAGGTTGCCGAGGGCGAGCTCATCGCCGTGCTCGAGGCCATGAAGATGGAGAACCCGGTCAACGCCCACAAGGCGGGCGTCGTCACCGGCCTGGCGGTCGAGCCGGGTGCCGCGGTCACCCAGGGCACCGTGCTCACCGAGATCAAGTAGGACGCCGCTCGAGCAACGCTCGGGCAATACGGCCGACGGTCCCCCGCATCTCTCACGATGCGGGGGACCTCGCCGTATCGGGTCCCTGGCGACCGGTTCACGCCGAATCTGTGTCCTCGCGGTCCCGCTCGTCCGCGCGAAAAACCACTAGCCTGGAGTCATGGCCGACCGCCCCGACATCCGCATCGGCACCGCCGAGCGTGAAGAAGCCGTAGCACTGCTCGGCGAACACTTCGCCGCGGGCCGTCTCAGCCTGGCGGAGTTCGACGAGCGGGTCGCACTCGCCACGCAGGCCACGGTGCGCGGCGACCTGATCCCCCTCTTCGCCGACCTGCCCTCGGCGCCGGCCGCGATGGCCTCGACAGGGCCGCGGGATCTGGCGGAGCAGCTGCTCACGCTGGTTCCGTTCATCCTGGTCGCGCTGCTCGTGATCGTCGTCTTCCGGCATCCGATCGCGCTGCTCATCGCCTTCGGTGTGCTGTTCGTCGCGGGTCGCCGGGCCTACCGACTTCTGGGCGAGGGCCGCGGGCCGTCCTGACCTCGCGGTGCTCGGCCGCGTCCTCCTGCCGTTGCGGAGATCCTGTAGTCGAGATCACAGCCCTTCGAGAGGCGCCCGTGCCTGTCGCCGGTCCGACGGCACAGGTTAGTGTGGCCGGCATGCCCGAACACCCCGACATCCGGATCGGCAACGCAGAACGCAGTGAGGCGCTCGACCTGCTCGGCGAACACTTCGCGCTCGGCCGGCTGACGCTGTCGGAGTTCGACGAACGCAGCGCGAAGGCATCGGCCGCGACGACGCGGGGCGATCTCCAGGTGCTGTTCACCGACCTGCCCGCCCACGTCACCGAGCTGCCCACCACGACCCGCGACGACCTCCCGGTGATCGCCCCGCGGAAGGATCCCGAGCGCTGGCGCGAGGTCGTGATGGGGCTGACGCCGCTCGTCGCGCTCGTGTTGTTCTTCACGTTCGACACGTGGTTGTTCTTCCTGTTGATCCCCGCCGTGGGCATCGTCCTGTTCGCCGGTCGCGACCGGGACGGGCACAGCACCGACGACAGGGGAGCCGACAGTCGCCGGGACGAGAAGAAGAACGCCTGAACCGTGCCGTCCACGCTTCTCCGGCACCGCGCTCTGCCGCTGATCGTCGCGGTCGTCGTCATCACCGCGATGCTGCTCTCCCCCGGCGGCACGGTGCCGAGCGGCCCACCGCACGCCGACAAGGTCACACACGCACTGATGTTCCTGGCCCTCGCGCTCTGCTCCCGTTACGCACGGATCTCCCCCGTCGTCACCGTGGTGTGGCTGGGCCTCTACGGCGTGCTGACGGAGATCCTCCAGGCCACCGTCGCGGTCCGGCGTTCCGGATCGTTCTGGGACTGGTGCGCCGATCTCGTCGGCGTCGCGATCGGCCTCGCCGTCGCGGCCGTCGTCGGCTCACGTTCTCGCACGCGGTCGAAACCGTAAGCATCAACCCGTGATTCGTCACAAAACCTGACGCTGGTAGCCTCCTCCGCGCCGACAGTCCGACGGGGGATCGGACGGGCTGTTCACGGGGGAACGAATGTCGCAGGAACAGGTCGCGGACGCACTACCGACGGTGCTCCCGCCGTATCTCTATCTACCGTGCGCGGAAGCGGTCCCGGATCCGGCCGATGCCACCGTCGACTATCGATATCTCAGCGACGGCCGCATCGCCCTGCTCGCCTACACGGCACTCGACCGTCTCCACTCCTGTTGCGGCGCCGGCCAACCGTGGCTGGCGTTGCCCACGCACGTGCTCCCGCGACTGCGTGAGGCACAGCCGTGGGATTCGCTGCTGCTCGACGTCCCGATACCCGAAGCGGAACGTCGACACCCGGCCTCCGGAGACGGGAGATGAGCCTGTACGTCGATCCCGCCGAACTCGATCGGGCCGCAGGCATCTACACGGGTGCGGCCACGGACACCGCGGCTCTCGTCGACACCTGCCCCACGAGCGTGGACGCGGGTCTCGCGACCGGCCCGCTCACCGGCATGATTGCCCAGATCGTCACCGACCTCGCCGGCATGGTCGAGGTGCTCGGCGGAACGGGTGGCCTGCTGACGACCACGGCGCAGACGTACCGGGACGCCGAGGACGAGGCCGCCGCCGCGCTCGTCCGGACCTGGTCGGAGTGACCGTGCCGATCGATACTTTCATCGCAGGCAACCCCACCGATATCCGACGGGTCGAGGACTGGATCCGCACGACGCTGGGCACCACGATCACGAGCGTCGCCGACGCCGCGGCCCGGGCGCGGCGCATCGCCGACGACGCCTGGGAGGGCGACGCTTCCAAGACCTACCTCGACAGGTCGAGCGAACACGTCCACGCCATCGACGATTTCCACGAGCGGACCTCGAGGACCGCCGATGTCTTCGCGGGCCTGGCGGGCGAACTGTCGCACGCCCTGTTTGACATGGCCGACATCCGCGCTCGCGCCGCCACTGCCGGTCTGTCCGTCTTCACCGACATGATCAGCGAGCCCCCACCGGCCTACGACGAAGCCACCACGCAAAGGGCTGCAGCGTACGAAGAGGCGCGCGGGGCGGCCGAGGCGGTTCACGCTCGCTGGTCGGTCGCAGTCGCAACCGCCACGAACACCTGGACCGGACACCCGTGGTCCGCGTCCTTCCTCGTGAGCACCGCGCTCGACTACGTCGACAAGACCCTGCAAGGCAGGATCGCGGACCTCCTCACCGTGCAGCAGCACCTCCGGACCGAGGCGATCCGTGAGATGGAGCGATTTCTCACGCTTTCGCCGGACACACCCTACGACGAGCTGCGACGCCTGTTCGGTTGTGCGCGGGAACCACTCGACGATCTGGTAGCGACCATCGGTCGCCTCGACGACATGGCGTCGATGTCCCGGACAGCCGGCCGAGCCGCGGGGGCCATAGGTCTCGTCGCCGGTGTAGGGCTCGACTATTTCGCGGGTGGTGAGTCCCTCGAACAGGCCGTGGTATCCAACGGTGTGGGTCTCGCTGCCTCGATAGCAACCGGCGCGGCGGTGGGAAGTGCGGTCGGGTCGATAGTTCCGGGCGCCGGCACGGCGTTCGGAGCGGTGGTCGGCGCGGGAGTGGGGACGGCCGCCGGAATCTTCACATCGGGAGCGGTCGGCAACCTCTACGAGTCGAGTACCGAGTCCGTGTGGAGAGCGATAGGCGCCGGTTGGGAAGAGGTCGAAAGTGCTGCCGCAGCTACCGGAAAGTTGGCCGGCGCCACCGTCGGTGGAACGTTGCGCCTGGGAAGAGGAATACTCGATGCCGTCTTCTGATCGTCCCGATCTCCGGACTTACGGGGATCCTCGAGCCACCCCCGTCATCGTGTTCACTGCCCTCGTGGGTCTGTTGTGCCCGCTGCTGATCGTCGCGGCCGTGATCGAACGGGTGGCGGCAGGACTACCGTTCGCGTTTCCCGACGCTACGGCCTTCCTTCTGACACTGGGCGCAACCATCCTGATGTATCCGGTGCTCGGTGTCCTCATGTACAGCCCCCGGATCAGCGCTGATCACATCGTCGCGGGCTCCGAGAGTTCTCAGCCGGTTCTCCTTCTCCGGCAATCCCCTTCGATATTCTGGAGCGTCGTCATTCAGATCGGGACATTCACGCTCATGCTCCTCGTGATCATCTGGGTCAGCGACGGGTCTCGGGAACAGCTATCCGGAAGCATCGTCCTGACCGTACTCGCCTGCGTGTGGCAGGTCGGCTACTGCTTCTTCATCGTCCGACACAAACTGCGCCCCGGTTACATCGCACTCTCCGCGGAGGGAATCCGCTTCAGCGATCACGCCACGGACACCTGGATCCCCTGGGAGGCATCGACGTCCGGAGTGCTGACCGACCCCCTCTACGTCGTGATCGTCGCCCTACCGGTGCGTGGCGCCACCACGAGTTCACGGGTTCCCCTGCCGTGGCGGATCATCGACGACCGCAAGGACAGCGACCTACGTCCCTCATCCCGACGTCGCCCCGGTCATACTGCCCGCATCGACCGGCGCCGGTTCGCGATCGCACCCGAACTCCTCGACGCCGTGCTCGACCACTATCTCCGCGACCCCGACGCCCGCGCCGAACTCGCCGATCCCGACGCTGTCGCAAGCCGAGTCGACGAGCTGCGCTCCTACGCACCCGGACCGCGGTGGCGACGCTACGGTCCGGTCCCCGTGCCGACCCTGAGCACGGCGGCGCCGAGGTGACGGTCAGGCGGTCAGGTTCGAATCGACAAGCCGGGTCCGCAGGGCCTGCAGGGTGTCGTCGTCGAGACCGAGTCCGGCGGCGAAGTACTGCTCGATGGTTCCGTAGCGCGACAACGCCTCGTCGATCGCCACCTCGAGGTACTCGCGACGCACACCGAGCAGGGGTGTGATCAGGTCCGGATCGCCGCCGAGCGATGCGAACCGGGCGAAGAAGTCGTCGAAATGCGGGAGCAGTTCGTCGTTCGTGCGCAGGTAGTCGGCGAACACGGCTTCCTGGTCGGCTCCGGCGAACATGAGCAGCGAGGCCGCCGCCCAGCCGGTGCGGTCCTTGCCGGCACTGCAGTGCACGAGCGCCGGGACCTCGCCGTGCGCGACGGTGCTCGCCAGGGTCCGGTACGACGCCACAGCGCTCGGCAGCGTGACGAACTCGCGGTAGCTCTGCCGCAGGTACTCGACGGCACGACCGTCCCCGAGCGTCTGGGCCACCAGCTCCGGGTTGGACACGAGTTCCGGCAGCGCGGCCGCGATCGATCCGCTCTGCCGGTCGGCGAGGACGTCGAGCCCGAGGTGCCGGGCACCGTCGGGGACGCGATCGGGACGGCGCTGCTGCTCCTCGAGCGTGCGCAGGTCGAAGACCGTCGCGATGCTCAGGGCGTCGAGGGTCTCGACGTCGGTGTCGGTCAGGCGGCTGAGGTCCGTCGAGCGGAAGACCACTCCGGTGCGGACCACGCCGCCGAACGAACTCCGGCAACCGCCGATGTCCCTCAGGTTGACCAGCGACGGAATCGCGAAGGATTCGCCCCCGGTTACGGTCTCGTCCAGTGCATCGGCCATGTCCGACAAGCTACCGCCGTCCGGCCGTGAACAGGTGGACCCACCCCTCATTCGTACTGCGAGGTCACCCTGTCGAGCGCGTCGAGGGCCTCGTCGAGCTCGTGGGTGGTGACGACGAGCGGCGGCCGGAAGCGGATGCCTCGCGTGCCTGTCCCGATCACGAGGACGTGTTCGTCGCGGTACAACCGTCGCAGCACCTCGTCGCGGATCTCCGGAGTCGGGAGGTCGACGGCGCACATCAGTCCGCGTCCGCGCGGCTCGGTGACGACCGGTCGTCGCGCGGCGAGCTGCTGCAACCCCGACAGCAGGTGCGCTCCGCTCAACCGGGCACGGTCGATGAGCCGGTCGTGCTCGACGACCTCGAGGATGCGGCGGGCCCGCACCATGTCGGTGAGATTGCCGCCCCACGTCGAGTTGATCCGCGAACTCACGGCGAACACGTTGTCGGGCACCTCGTCGATGCGTCCACCGGCCATGATCCCGCACACCTGCGTCTTCTTGCCGAAGGCGACGATGTCGGGGGTGACGCCGAGCTGCTGGTAGGCCCACGCGGTGCCGGTCGTGCCGGCGCCGGTCTGCACCTCGTCGAAGATCATCAGGGCGTCGTTCTCCCGGCACAACCGCGCGATCGCCCGGAAGAACTCGGGACGGAAGTGGTGGTCGCCGCCTTCGCCCTGGATCGGTTCGGCGACGAAGCACGCGATGTCGTGGGGACGTTCGGCGAAGGCGCGGCGTGCCTGTTCGAGGGCCATCTCCTCGGCCGCGGCGACGTCGCGTCCCTCGGTGAGATAGGGCGCATCGATCCGCGGCCAGTCGAACTTGGGGAACCGGTCGGTCTTGACCGGATCGGTGTTGGTCAGCGACAGCGTGTACCCGGTGCGGCCGTGGAACGCCTCGGTCAGGTGCAGCACCGATCCGCCCAGGTGGGCGGGCAGACCGCGGGCCTCGTTGAGACGGCTCTTCCAGTCGAACGCGACCTTGAGCGCGTTCTCCACGGCGAGCCCGCCACCGTCGACGAAGAACAGGTGCGGGAGAGCCGGGTCGCCGAGTACGCGCACGAAGGTCTCGACGAAGCGCGCCATGGGCACGGTGTAGATGTCGGAGTTGCTGGGTTTGTTCGCCGCGACGGCGGCGAGTTCGTGCGCTGCCTCAGGATCGGTCAGCGCGGGATGGTTCATTCCGAGCGTGGACGACGCGAAGAACCCGAACATGTCGAGCCACGTGGTTCCGTCCCGGGCGTCGACGAGGCGTACTCCGCGGGAACGGTCGAGATCGAGGACGAGGTCGAAACCGTCGGCGAGCATGTGCCGGTCGAGGATGCTGTGTACCCGGTCGGGGGCGAGGTTCTCGGCACCGTCCGGGTTTCGGAATGCAGTGCTCATGACCCCACCGTACGCGAGAATCAACGGGACAAACCCGGTATCACAGCAACACTTACGGTGTAGGGGCCTATCGTTCGTAAAATGTTTGCAGAACGACGGTGCTGCGGGTGGCGACGTTCGCGGTCGCGCGGATCTCCTGCAGCAACCGCTCGAGAGCGCGAGGAGACTCGACACGCACGAGGAGGATGTAGCTTTCGTCGCCCGCCACCGAGTGACACGATTCGATCGCGGAGATGTGCCGGAGGCGGGCCGGTGCATCGTCGGGTTGCGAGGGGTCGAGAGGGGTGATCGCCACGAAGGCCGACAACATCAGCCCGAGCGCTTCGGGATCGACGCGCGCACTGTATCCGCGGATCACGTTGCGCGCCTCGAGTCGGCGCACCCGCGACTGCACGGCCGAGACGGACAATCCTGCCTTCTCGGCGAGCGCCGCGAGCGTCGCACGACCGTCGGCGACCAGTTCGCGCAGCAGCATCCGATCGATGTCGTCCAGCGACTCCTTCGACGAGTCGTTTCTCGAGGATTCGGGCACCAGCGCAGGGTATCCGAGCAGTAAAGGAGCTCACCGATGAATGCGACCACCGATCTCGCCGATCGCGCGGCGACCGCCCTGAGGCAGTGCGGTGTCGGCGCCCTGTCCGACGACGGGGCGCTCGCGGTGACCAGCCCGATCGACGGCAGCGTGATCGGACACCTTCCGGTCCACTCGGCTGCCGAGGTCGACGCGACGATCACGGCGGCGGCACAGGCCTTCGAACAATGGCGCGACGTCCCCGCTCCGGTGCGCGGCCGCGTGGTGCGACGGCTCGGGGAACTTCTCGTCGAACACAAGTCGCATCTCGCCGAACTCGTCACTCTCGAGGCCGGGAAGATCCCGTCGGAGGCCGCGGGCGAGGTGCAGGAGATGATCGACGTCTGCGAGTTCGCCGTCGGTCTGTCGCGGCAGCTCTACGGGCGGACGATGCCGTCCGAGCGCCCCGGGCACCGGCTCATGGAGATCTGGCATCCGCTCGGCGTGGTGGGCGTGATCTCCGCGTTCAACTTCCCCGTGGCCGTGTGGTCGTGGAACACCGCGATCGCGCTGGTGTGCGGCGACCCGGTGGTGTGGAAGCCGTCGGAGACCACCCCGCTCACCGCGCTCGCCTGCGACGCGCTGCTGCGCCGCGCCGCCACCGATGTCGGCGCCCCCGAAGGGCTCCACCATCTTCTCCTCGGCGACCACACGGTGGGTGAAGCGCTCGTCGACGACCCCCGTATCGCGCTGGTGAGTGCGACCGGCTCCAGCCGGATGGGGCGGATCGTCGGGCCGCGCGTGGCGGCCCGGTTCGGCCGGAGCCTGCTCGAACTCGGCGGCAACAACGCGGCGATCGTCGCTCCGTCCGCCGATCAGGATCTCGCCGTCCGGGGCGTCGTGTTCGCGGCCGCCGGAACGGCGGGCCAGCGCTGCACCACCTTACGTCGGCTGATCGTGCACCGGTCGATCGCCGACGAGTTCGTCGAACGCATCGCGAAGGCGTACTCGGGTCTGCGGGTGGGGAATCCGCTGGACGAGGGTGTCCTCGTGGGTCCGCTCATCTCGGAACGGTCCTACGAGGCGATGACCGCGGCGCTCGACCGCGCGCAGGCCGACGGGGGCACGCTCGTCGTCGGCGGCGACCGGGTGGAGGTCGCCGGTGGTGGCGTGTACGTCTCGCCCGCGCTGGTCCGGATGCCCGCGCAGACCGAGGTGGTGCGCGAGGAGACCTTCGCCCCGATCCTGTACGTCCTCGACTACGACGACCTCGACGAGGCGATCGCCTTGCACAACGGTGTACCGCAGGGCCTGTCGTCGGCGATCTTCACGCTCGACCAGCGCGAGGCGGAACTGTTCCTCGCCCGATCGGACTGCGGCATCGCCAACGTCAACATCGGCACCTCGGGTGCCGAGATCGGTGGCGCGTTCGGTGGGGAGAAGCACACCGGTGGCGGGCGCGAATCGGGATCGGATGCGTGGAAGGCATACATGCGGCGGGCGACGAACACCGTCAACTACTCGACGGAGCTGCCGCTCGCCCAGGGTGTCGAGTTCGGCTGATCCCGAACGACGTTCGGGGGGCCGGGCGGCTAATGGTTGCGCAGTGCGTCGATCAGCTCGTCCTTCTTCATGTCGGAGTAACCGGTCATGCCCAGTTCCTTCGCACGCTTCTTCAGGTCGTCGACCGTCCAGTCGTCGTAGGAGCCGGACTTGCCGCCCTTCTTCCCGACCTGCGACTTGCCCTCGTTCGCAGCCGCGTTGGAGATCCGGGCCGCTTTCTCCTTCGAGGCGCCGTCCTCGCGGAGCTCCTCGTACATCTTCTCGTTCTTGATCGACGGATTCGGCATCGTCTTCTCCTTCCGTGGTCCTTCCGCACGGGTACCCGACGACACTGCGCCCAATCAGAGGCTATGTGGTCTGCACCACATGCTGTGGTAGACCTTGGGCATGTATCCAGGGAACTTCGTCGCCACCACGCCCGACAAACCCGCGATCATCCGCCCCGCCACCGGGGAGTCGCTGACCTATCGCGAACTCGACGAACGCTCGATCCGGCTGGCGAAGTACCTGAGGTCCCTCGGTCTCGAGCGCGGCGATCACATCGCCCTGATCTCGAACAACGACCTGCGGGTCATGGAGGTCTACTGGGCAGCCCTGCGCTCGGGCCTCTACATCACCGTCGTCAACTGGCACCTGACCCCGGCCGAAGCCGCCTACATCGTCGACGACTGCGGCGCGAAGGCCCTCGTCGTGTCGGCGCAGGCCGTCGGTGCGGTCGACCTGTCCCCCGGCGCGTATCCCGGCGTCACCCACCGGTTGGCGTTCGGTGGGTCGCCGGCCGGTTTCGAGGAGTACGACGCCGCGCTCGCCGGTTTCGACGCGACACCGCTCGACGACCAGCCCCGGGGCCAGGACATGCTGTACTCGTCGGGCACCACGGGCCGGCCCAAGGGCATCAAGCCGAAGCTCCCTGACGGGCAGGTCCAGGACATCCCCGACCCCTACACGGCGGTCTTCGCCCCGATGTACGGATTCGACGACAGCACCGTCTACCTGTGCCCCGCACCGCTGTACCACGCTGCGCCACTGCGCTTCTGCGGCACGATCCAGTCGGTCGGCGGCACCGTGATCCTCATGGACCACTTCGATCCCGAGGAAGCGCTCGCGCTCATCGACCGCTACTCGGTCACGGCGAGCCAGTGGGTGCCGACGATGTTCGTCCGGATGCTCGAGCTCCCCGAGGAGATCCGCGCGAAGTACGACGTGTCGAGCATGAAGGTCGCGATCCACGCCGCGGCGCCGTGCCCTCCCGAGATCAAGCGGGCGATGATCGAGTGGTGGGGGCCGGTGATCAACGAGTACTACGCCTCCACCGAGGGCGCCGGCGCGACGTTCATCGACTCCGCCCAGGCCCTCGCACATCCCGGCTCGGTGGGCCGTGACGGTGCCCTGGGCACCGTCCACATCTGCGACGACCAGGGCCAGGAACTGCCCACCGGCTCGATCGGCACGGTGTGGTGGGAACGCGACGAGCGTCCGTTCGAGTACCACAACGACCCGGTGAAGACCGAGGAGGCGACGCATCCCGAGCATCCGACGTGGACGACCAGCGGCGACATCGGTTATCTGGACGAAGAACGCTATCTCTACCTCACCGACCGGGCCGCGTTCACGATCATCTCGGGCGGCGTCAACATCTACCCGCAGGAATCCGAGAACGTCCTCACGCTGCATCCGAAGGTGTTCGACGTCGCGGTGATCGGCGTGCCGAACGAGGAGATGGGCGAGGAGGTCAAGGCCGTCGTGCAGCTCGTCGACGGAGTCGAGCCGAGCCCGGAGCTCGAGCAGGAACTGCTCGCCTACGTCCGCGACCGCGTGTCGCACTTCAAGGCGCCGCGCAGCATCGATTTCTCCGACGATCTCCCGCGCACTCCCACGGGCAAGCTCGTCAAACACAAGCTGCGGGCGCGTTACGTGGAGCCGGTGCGCGGATGAGCCGCCCGAACACCGACACGACCCCGGTGCTCGACGAACTCGCCGGACAGTTGCCCGCCGACGCGCTGGTCACCGATCCCGACATCCTCGCCGGCTACCGGCAGGACCGTGCGCAGGACCCCGATGCCGCGGTTCCGCTCGCGCTCGTGCGCGCGACGTCCACCGCGGACGTGCAGGCGACACTGCGGTGGGCGAACGCCCACAGGGTGCCGGTGGTGCCCCGCGGTGCCGGCACGAGCCTGTCCGGCGGGTCCGGTGGGCTCGCCGACGGGATCGTGCTCAGCACCGAGAAGATGCGGGCGATCACCGTCGACACCGCGACCCGCACCGCCGTCGTCCAGCCCGGTCTGCTCAACGTCGAGGTGAAGCAGGCCGCGGCCGAACACGGACTCTGGTATCCACCGGATCCGTCGTCGTTCGAGATCTGCACGATCGGCGGCAACGCGGCCACCAACGCCGGTGGGCTGTGCTGCGTGAAGTACGGGGTGACGACCGACTACGTGCTCGGACTCGAGGTGGTCCTCGCCGACGGCACCGCGGTGCGGCTCGGTGGTCCGCGGGTCAAGGACGTCGCGGGCCTGTCGCTGACGAAGCTGTTCGTCGGCAGCGAAGGCACCCTCGGGGTCATCACCGAGGTGACCCTGCGCCTCGTCCCACCGCCGCCACCGGCCTCCACGATGGTCGCGACCTTCGCCACCGTGCAGGCCGCCGCCGACGCGGTCGTCGCGATCACCGCAGTCCTGCGACCGGCGATGCTAGAGTTCATGGACAGGGCGTCGATCGGGGCGGTGGAGGACATGCTGCGTATGGGACTCGACCGCACCACCGAGGCCATGCTCATCGCACGCTCCGACGCACCCGGCAGCGCCGCCGCGGAGGAGATCGAGATCATGGTGCGGGCCTGCCGCGAGGCCGGTGCCGACGATGTCTTCGCGACCGACGACCCCGAGGAGGGTGAGGCGTTCACCGTCGCCCGCCGCATGGCGATCCCGGCCGTCGAGCGCACCGGCAGCCTGTTGCTCGAGGACGTCGGGGTGCCGATCCCCGCACTGCCGGAACTGGTGCGCGGAATCGCCGATCTCGCAACCGAACACGACGTCACCGTCGCCGTGATCGCCCACGCCGGGGACGGCAACACCCACCCGCTGATCGTCTACGACCCCGCCGACGAGGACATGACAGCGCGGGCGCAGATGGTCTTCGGGAAGATCATGGATCTCGCGATCGAACTCGGCGGCACCATCACCGGTGAGCACGGTGTCGGCCGGCTCAAGAAGGCCTGGCTACCCGATCAGGTGGGACCGGACGTGATGGCCTTGACCGAGCGGATCAAGGCCGCGCTCGACCCGAACGCGATCCTGAATCCCGGCGTGGTGATCTGATGACCCGCACCACATCGGCAGCGGTCATAATCGTCGCGTGAACACCCGTGTGCCCCCGTCGACGGCCGCCCTGCCGCTGCGCGAGACCAAGTACCGCGAGCTCGAACAGTATCCCGAGTTCGGCTCCGTCACGGCCTGGCTTCGCGATGTCGTGTCGTCGATCGTGCCCAACGCCCGCATGAGCGAATGCGAGTACTGGTCCGTCGTGTGTCTTCCCACCGGGGAGCCGGACGACCCGCGGAAGCCGCTGGTCTCGGTGCACGCCGGCAATATGGCGGTCGCCGGGGTGTTCCTCGACCTCTCCGACGGGCAGCGGAGCCTCGCCGGCTACGTCCGCGTGTCGGGGCCCGAGTTGGAGAAGGCCTCGGGCTCGACCCGCGAGCAGCTCGCGGCGGACTCCCCCGACCTCTCCTTCGTCGACGAGGGCTCCGTGGTGTCCGTGGTGTGGAGTGACGAACCCGCCGCGCGGGAGCAGTTCGAGGCGCTGCCGTGGCGGGCCCCGGCGCGGGCGCTCGTGACGGAACTGATGCGTGGCGGCCGCAACTGCTGGGCCGACGATCACTGCCGGCAGATCGCCCGGTTCGCGTACGACGACTGAGCGGGTTCACGTGCGGCGACTGAGTGTGTCGGTCGGCGGGTAGACGATGGGATGGTGACCGACATCCTCGATCGTTTCTCCGCGCCGACCCGGGCGTGGTTCGCCGGGGCGTTCGAGTCCCCGACCCCGGCCCAGCTCGGCGCGTGGGATTCGATCTCCTCGGGAGCCCACACGCTCGTCGTCGCCCCCACCGGCTCGGGCAAGACCCTGTCGGCATTCCTGTGGTCGCTCGACCGGCTCTCGTCCACCCCGGCCGACGAGCACGCAGCGCGCGAGCACCGCACCCGCGTCCTGTACGTCTCGCCGCTCAAGGCCCTCGCCGTCGACGTCGAGCGCAATCTGCGGTCTCCGCTCGTGGGCATCACGCAGACCGCGAAACGGCTCGGTCTGACGCCGCCCGACATCACCGTCGGTGTGCGTTCCGGCGACACCTCCCAGGCCGATCGTCGCGCCCTGGCGCGCACGCCACCGGACATCCTCATCACGACGCCCGAGTCGCTCTTCCTCATGCTCACCTCGTCCGCGCGGGAGAACCTCGTCGGTGTCGAGACGGTGATCGTCGACGAGGTCCACGCGGTGGCGGGGACGAAACGCGGGGCGCACCTCGCGCTGTCGCTCGAGCGTCTCGACCAGCTCCTGCGCGCGCCGGCCCAACGCATCGGGTTGTCGGCCACCGTGCGACCGCACGAGGAGGTCGGCCGGTTCCTCGCCGGTTCCGCCCCCATCCGGATCGTCGCGCCGCCCTCGGCGAAGACGTGGGATCTCGCGGTGCGCGTACCGGTCGAGGACATGACCGAACTCGGGGTCTCCGAGCCCGACGAGGAATCGTTCTCTCCCACACCGCAGGCCGGATCGATCTGGCCGCACGTCGAGGAGCAGATCGTCGATCTCATCACCGAGCACCGGTCGACGATCGTGTTCGCCAATTCGCGGCGACTGTCCGAACGTCTCACCGCCCGGCTCAACGAGATCCATGCCGAACGTCTCGGCGAGGAGGTGGACCGCGACGGCGCACCGCCTTCGCAACTCGGATCGCCCACCGAGACCACCGCCGGCGCTGCACCCGTGCTCGCCCGCGCCCACCACGGGTCGGTGAGCAAGGACCAGCGCGCCCTGATCGAGGACGACCTCAAGTCGGGCCGGTTGCGGTGTGTGGTGGCGACGTCGAGTCTCGAACTCGGCATCGACATGGGTGCGGTCGATCTCGTGATCCAGGTCGAGGCTCCGCCCTCGGTGGCCAGCGGTCTGCAACGCGTCGGCCGCGCCGGGCACCAGGTGGGCGAGACCTCACGCGGCGTGCTGTTCCCCAAGCACCGCACCGATCTCGTGCACTGCGCGGTGACCGTCGAGCGGATGGTCGAGGGGCACATCGAAGCGCTGCAGGTCCCGGCGAATCCGCTGGACGTGCTCGCCCAGCAGACGGTCGCGGCAACGGCCCTCGAGCCCGTCGACGTCGACGACTGGTTCGACACGGTGCGGCGCAGCGGATCGTTCGCGACGCTCTCCCGCGGCGTCTACGAATCCGTCCTCGACCTGCTCGCCGGTCGCTATCCGTCCGACGAGTTCGCCGAGCTCCGCCCCCGGGTGGTGTGGGACCGCACGGCCGGCACCCTCACCGGCAGGCCCGGCGCCCAGCGACTCGCGGTCACCTCCGGCGGCACGATCCCCGACCGCGGCCTGTTCACCGTGTACATGGTCGGCGAGAAGAACACGCGGGTGGGCGAACTCGACGAGGAGATGGTCTACGAGTCGCGGGTGGGCGACGTCTTCGCGCTCGGTGCCACCAGCTGGCGGATCGAGGAGATCACCTTCGACCGGGTGCTGGTCTCCCCCGCCTACGGCCGGCCCGGCCGGTTGCCCTTCTGGCACGGCGACAGTCAGGGTCGACCCGCCGAACTCGGTGCCGCGCTCGGTGCATTCCTGCGCGAGATGGGGCACGCCTCACCGGAGGACGCCGAGACCCGCTGCCGCAAGGGCGGTCTCGACGACTACGCGACCGGCAATCTCATCCGCCTGCTCGACGAGCAGCGCACCGCCACCGGGCACCTGCCCACCGACCGCACGCTCGTCGTCGAACGGTTCCGCGACGAACTCGGCGACTGGCGGCTGGTGCTGCACTCGCCGTTCGGGTTGCGGGTGCACGCACCGTGGGCGCTCGCGGTGGGCGCGCGACTGCTCGAACGCTACGGCGTCGAATCGCACCCCACGCCCTCGGACGACGGCATCATCGTCCGGTTGCCCGACACCGACGACGCCCCGCCCGGCTCGGAGATCTTCGTCTTCGACACCGAGGAGATCGACGACATCGTCACCGAACAGGTCGGCGGCTCGGCGTTGTTCGCGTCCCGTTTCCGGGAGTGCGCGGCGCGGGCCCTGCTCCTGCCCCGCCGCAATCCGGGCAAGCGCGCCCCGTTGTGGCAGCAGCGTCAACGATCGGCGCAGCTGCTCGACGTCGCTCGCCGCTATCCCGACTTCCCCATCCTGCTCGAGACGGTGCGCGAGTGCCTGCAGGACGTCTACGACCTGCCTGCTCTGCGCGACCTGCTCGGCAGCATCGCCCAGCGCAGGATCCGGCTGGTGGAGGTCGAGACCCCCACGGCCTCACCGTTCGCGACGTCGCTGCTGTTCTCCTATGTGGGCGAGTTCCTGTACGAGGGCGACAGCCCGCTCGCCGAACGTCGGGCGGCGGCACTGTCGCTCGACTCGACGCTGCTCGCCGAACTCCTCGGCCGGGTCGAGCTGCGCGAACTGCTCGACGCCGACGTCATCACCGAGGCCGAGCACGAACTGCAACGCCTGACCCCACAGCGACGCGCACGCGACGCCGAGGGCGTCGCCGATCTGCTGCGTCTGCTCGGTCCGCTCACCGACGCCGAGCTGCGCGAGCGCACCACCGACGACCCGACGTCCTGGATCGAGGATCTCGAAGCGCAACGACGCGCACTGCGTGTCTCGTACGCGGGGGAACACCGGTGGGCGGCGATCGAGGACGCCTCACGTCTGCGCGACGCGCTGGGCGTGCCCCTGCCGATCGGGGTCCCGACGGTGTTCGTCGAACCGGTCCCCGACCCGCTCGGCGATCTGATCGCCCGGCACGCCCGCACCCACGGCCCGTTCACCACCGCGCAGGCCGCCGCCCGGTTCGGACTGGGCACGGCGGTCGTCGAATCCGTCCTCGGCCGGCTCGCGTCCGAGAAGCGCGTCACGGCAGGCGAATTCCGTCCGGGTGCGAGCGGATCGGAATGGTGCGACACGGAGGTGCTCCGAAGGCTGCGGCGCCGGTCGCTCGCCGCCGCCCGGCAGGACGTCGAACCCGTCAGCACCACGACCCTCGGACGATTCCTGCCCGACTGGCACCACCTCGGCACCGGCCCGGGCACGAGCGCGCTCTACGGCATCGACGGTGTCCTCACCGTCGTCGAACAACTCGCCGGGGTACCAGTGCCCGCGAGCGCCCTCGAACCGCTGATCCTCGCTCCCCGCGTGCGCGACTACACCCCGACGATGCTCGACGAACTCACCACGACCGGCGAGGTCCTGTGGTCGGGCGCCGGATCCATCTCCGGGAAGGACGGCTGGGTGGCGCTGCATCCGGCCGATCTGGCTCCGGTGAGTCTGGCCCCGGTCGACGACATCGAGCTCGGACCGGTGCACCGGGCGATCCTCGACTCGCTCTCGGGCGGCGGCGCGTACTTCTTCCGGCAACTCGTCGACGCCGTCACCGCCCTCCACACCACGGCGAGCGACACGACGGTCGCCGACGCCCTGTGGGAGCTGGTGTGGAGCGGGCACGTCGCGGGCGACACCCTCGCCCCGCTGCGCGCCCTGATCGGCGACACCTCCCGCGCCAAGCCCGCCCACCGCACCCCGCGCCGGGCACCGCGCGCCCGGATGTACCGGGCCCGGCCCACGCTGCCGAGCCGCACCGGGCCACCGACCGTCAGCGGCCGATGGTCGATACTGCCCGCACGCGAGACCGACGCGACGGTCCGCGCGCACACCACCGCCGAACTGCTGCTCGAGCGGTACGGCGTGGTCACCCGCGGTGTCGTCGTCGGTGAGGGCGTGCCCGGTGGTTTCGCGACGATGTACAAGGTGCTCAGCCGGTTCGAGGAGACGGGCCGGTGCCGGCGCGGCTATTTCGTCGATTCGCTGGGCGGAGCGCAGTTCTCGACGCCGTCGGTCGTCGACCGTCTGCGGTCGTTCTCGGATTCGATCGAGGGCCGGCACTCGGAAACCGCGGCCGTCACCCTCGCGGCGTGCGATCCCGCCAACCCGTACGGTGCGGCACTGCCGTGGCCGAAGTCGTCGGCCGACGACGACGCGCCGCGGCACCGGCCGGGCCGCAAGGCCGGTGGACTCGTGGTGCTCGTCGACGGGACGCTCGTGCTGTTCGTCGAACGCGGCGGACGCACGCTGCTCACCTTCGACGACGATCCGGGCCGGTTGCGCAGTGCATGTGCGTCGCTCGCCGCGACCGTCAAACGGGGAGGTGTCGACAAGATCGTCGTCGAGAAGGTCGACGGTGAGACGATCCACGGGCACGAGTTCGCCGGATATCTTGCCGAAGCGGGATTCTCGGCGACGCCGCGCGGCTACCGGCTGAGGTTCTGACGTGCCCGAGGGAGACACCGTGTTCCGCGCCGCGCACCGCCTCCGAACGGCACTGGAGGGAAAGGTGCTCACCGAGACGGACTTCCGCGTGCCGCGTTTCGCCACCGCCGATTTCACCGGGTGCACGGTCGACGAAGTGGTCTCGCGGGGCAAGCACCTGCTCGTCCGCGTGGCCGACGTCTCGATCCATTCGCACCTGAAGATGGAAGGCGAATGGCACGTCTACCCGCGCGGAACACGGTGGCGCAAGCCCGGATACAAGGCGCGTATCGTGCTCGGCACCGAGGACGTGCAGGCGGTGGGTTTCGAAGTCGGCATCGTCGAGGTGCTCGCCCGCGATCGGGAGGACGACGCCGTGGGCCATCTCGGGCCGGATCTGCTCGGTCCCGATTGGGATCCCGAGCGTGCGGCGGTGAATCTCGTGCGCGACCCGGACCGCCCGATCGGGGTGGCCCTGCTCGATCAGCGCATCATGGCCGGCGTCGGGAACGTGTACCGCTCCGAACTGTGCTTCCTGAGGGGCGTCGATCCGTGGACGCCGGTCGCGCAGGCCGGGGATCCCGCGGCGTGGGTCGACCTCGCGCATCGGTTGCTGGTCGCGAACCGTGACAGGACGACCCGTATCACCACCGGCGACCGCCGTCCGGGCCGCAATCTGTGGGTGTACGGGCGTCGCGGGAAGCCGTGCAGACGCTGCCGGACTCCGATCCGGTTCGGCGAGATCGGCACCGCGACCGATCCCGAACGGGTGGTCTACCGGTGCCCGCGATGTCAGCCGCGCCCGGAAGGACCCCCGGCCTGATCGCCCTGCAGGCACGCCGCCCTGCCGGCGTCCTCGACGAGCGCGACGCAGTGCCGGACGAGGGTCTCTCGCGAGACCGCGAGGTCGCCTTCGAGATACCCCATGAACAGGCTGGTGAGGGCGCCGACGACACCCACGGCCACCATGTGGCGCTCCCCCTCGTCGCCGCGCGGCGGCAGTTGGTCGCGGACCAGCGCGACGAAGGCCGGCGCGAGTTCGATACCGCGCCGACTGATTGCGGGTTCGCGCAACGGAGCGAGGAGGAGCACGCGTCCCTTCGCAGGATCGTCGACCATGAGCTCGACGAACGCCCGCACCGCGGCCTCGGCCCGGCCGAGGGTGGGCGCGGACAGGACCGCCTCGGTCAGCGCGTCGCGGGCGCGGTCGGCGACGTGGGCGTAGACCTCGCGGACGAAGGTGTCGCGGTCGGTGAAGCTCTCGTAGAAGTACCGTTCGGTGAGTTCGGCGGCCCGGCACACGGCCCGGACGTTCGCCGCCGCGCCGTCGGGGGCTCCGAGCAGGTCGACGCCCACCGTGAGGAGGCGTTCCCTGCGCAGCCGACGGCGTTCGTCGATGCCGACGCCCGCCCAGCTGCGGCGCGTGGTGTCCACCCTGTCGCTTCCCGTCGTTGACTGCATGCCCGCCGAATCCTACTCTGACAACATGCGTAGTCAGGGTTCCGTCGGGCCGGACACCGCCGAGTCGTCGCACTTCGCGGCACCGCGCCCTGCACGGCCGGAACCACCGGAACCCCTGGGTCCCGATTCGCTGACCTGGCGGTATTTCGGCGGGTGGCGCGGCATGCTCTTCGGGCCGTGGGCCGGATCGATGCAGAACATGCATCCCGGCCTCGGCGCCGGGGTCGAGGAACACTCGCAGTTCTTCGACGAACGCTGGGAACGGCTCTACCGATCGCTGTACCCGATCTACGGCGTCGTCTTCGACGGACCCCGCGCCCCGGAGACCGCAGCGAAGGTACGCGGCTACCACAACACCATCAAAGGCCTCGACAAGAAGGGCCGCAGGTACCACGCGCTCGATCCCGACACCTTCTACTGGGCGCACGCGACCTTCTTCTACAGCCTCGTCGTCTCCATCGAGTGGTTCGACGGCCCGCTCACCCTCGAACAGAAGCACCGCCTGTTCGACGAGCACGTGCAGTGGTACCGGCTGTACGGCATGCCGATGCACTCGGTCCCCGCATCCTGGGAGGACTTCCTCGAGTACTGGGACCACATGTGCCGCACCGTGCTCGAGGACAACAAGGCCACTCGCGACGTGCTCGACCTGTCGAATCTCGACCGCCCGCCCTTCCTGCGGTGGTTCCCCGAAGGGGTCTGGAAACTGATCCGCCCACCGGTGACGGCCGGTTTCCTGTGGCTCACCGTCGGGCTGTACGACCCACCGGTACGCGAGCTGCTCGGCTACCGGTGGAGCCGACCGGAGGCGGCACTGCACGCTCTCGTCGGTCGCGCGATCGGACTGGGCACGAAACTCGTGCCGTGGCGGTACCGCTACCACCCGCGGGCGCGGGCCGGCTGGGACCGCGCGTTCGGGCGGATCCCGGCCGATACGGGCCTGCTCGAGACACCGGCGCGCAATCTGCCGCCCCTCGACCGCCGCGATTCACCGATGCACTACAGCCCGAAGGTGACGACTCGCCACCGCCCCACCACCGATTCATCCTGACGCGTCCTGCCGGTCGGCGCCTCGCCGAGGGTGTTCTGTGTCACGCTATCGAGGTGTCCACGCCCTCGTACCTGTTGTCTCGACGGCGCCGTCCCCTGCCGCCGAGTTCGGCGGCCTCCCGTATCAGTGCGTACGTCTACGGCAACATCCTGGTGCTGGCCGCGCTCGTCCCCATCACGACGTCCCCCGAGTACATCGGGATCGCGATCGTGGTCGGCACTGCGCTCTCGACGTTCATCGCCCATGTCTTTGCGGAGTCGGTCGCCCAATCCGTTCGTTCGGGTGAACAACTCTCGCGTAGCGAACGCATCGAGGAACTCCGCGACTCCGTTCCCATCCTGTCGTCGGCGGTGTTGCCCTGTCTCGTGCTCGCCACGGCCTGGATCGGCTGGCTCGAACCCCGTACGGCCCACATCCTCGCCGAGGTCGCCGTGCTGATCCGTATCGGCTCGACCGTGTTCGTCGTGCGCCGGTTGCAGAACCGCAGACCGAATCACCGGACCGTGATAGCCGCGGTGGGAGTGGCTCTGATCGCGACGATCGTGGTCGTCGTGAAGGTCGTGCTCACGCACTGACCACCGTGGAAGCGGTGCCCACGCACCGAGCCCCGTCAGGCGCCGCCCGCGGCTAGGTGATGGGCACCGGCTCGAGGATCTCCGGCCGGGCCTCGGGGGCCGCCGCCCTCAGTGCGTCCGCCGATTCGTCGTCGGGTCGGTTCTGCGACTCGATCTCGGCCTCGACGCGCGCCCGGTACGTCGCGACCTCCCGGTCGATCATCGCGTCGTCCCAGCCGAGGACCGGAGCGACCAGCCGAGCCGTCTGCTCCGCGCAGTGCAGACCGCGGTGCGGGTACTCGATCGAGATGCGGGTCCGGCGCGCCAGCAGGTCCTCGAGATGCAGAGCGCCCTCGGCAGCCGCACCGTAGACCACCTCGACCTGCAGGTACTGCGGGGCATCGGTCAGCGGTTCGAGCAGTTCGGGCCGGCCCTTCGCGAGACTCAGCACGTCCTCGACGAGGGAGCCGTAGCGGTCGAGCAGATGCTTGACGCGGTAGGGATGCAGGCCGTACTGCTCGGCGAGGTGCATGGTCTGGTTGACCAGCGCGAAGTACCCGTCGGCCCCGACGAGGGGCACCTTCTCGGTGATCGACGACGCGATCCGGGCCGGGATGTCCTCGGCTGCGAGATCGACGGCGTCCTCGGCCATGACGCGGTAGGTCGTGTACTTGCCGCCCGCGATGGCCACGAGCCCCGGCGCCACCCGCGCGACGGCGTGCTCACGCGAGAGCTTCGACGTCTCGTCGCTCTCCCCCGCCAGCAACGGTCGCAGACCGGCGTAGACACCGTCGATGTCGTCGTGGGTGAGCGGGACGACGAGCACGCGGTTGACGTGGTCGAGGATGTAGTCGATGTCGGCCTTCGTCGCCGCCGGGTGCGCCAGGTCGAGATTCCAGTCGGTGTCGGTGGTGCCGATGATCCAGTGGTTGCCCCACGGGATGACGAACAGCACCGACTTCTCGGTGCGCAGGATGATCGCCGAATCGCTGACGATCCGGTCGCGGGGCACGACGATGTGCACGCCCTTCGAGGCGCGGACCCGGAATCGGCCGCGCTGCCGCGACAACGACTGGATCTCGTCGGTCCACACACCGGTCGCGTTGATCACCGCGTGCGCTCGCACCTCGGTGACCGAACCGTCCTCGCTGTCGCGCACCCGCACACCCGACACGCGGTCGGCCTCGCGCAGGAAACCGACGACCTGCGTGGACGTACGCACGACCGCACCGTAGTGCGCGGCCGTCCGCGCGACGGTCATGGTGTGCCGGGCGTCGTCGACGACCGTGTCGTAGTAGCGGATTCCGCCGACGAGCGAATTGCGCTTGAGACCGGGAACCATCCGCAGGGCACCCGACCGGGTCAGGTGCTTCTGCGCCGGAACGGACTTCGCGCCGCCGAGACGGTCGTAGAGGAAGATCCCCGCCGCGACGTAGGGCCGCTCCCACACCCGATGGGTGAGCGGGAAGAGGAACTTCAACGGCCTGACCAGGTGTGGCGCCAGGGTCGTCAACGCGAGTTCGCGTTCGCGCAAGGCTTCCCGCACCAGACCGAATTCGAGCTGCTCGAGATAGCGCAGCCCACCGTGGAACATCTTCGACGACCGGCTCGACGTGCCGGACGCGAAGTCGCGGGCCTCGACGAGCGCGACCCGCAGACCCCGGGTCGCGGCGTCGAGCGCTGCTCCCGCCCCGACGACACCACCGCCGATGACGACGACGTCGAACTGTTCGGTGGCGAGACGACGCCAGGCGTCGGCGCGCTGTTGCGGTCCGAGGAGTTGCACACCCGATTGGTTGGTCACCGCACCGCTCCCGTGAGTCGCCGACGTATCCCGATCAAGGCTAGTAGCTTCGGACCCGCAGCGCGCAGCGGAAGCGTTGCCGAACCGAGCCGTCCCCTTCACCCGAGGACCACCTGTGAACCAGTTCATCGCGGCGATCGACCAGGGCACCACGTCCAGCCGGTGCATCATCTTCGACCACGACGGGCGCATCGTCTCGCTCGCGCAGAAGGAACATCGCCAGTTCTTCCCGCGGTCGGGATGGGTCGAACACGACCCGGAAGAGCTGTGGCTCAACACCCGTGAGGTGGGCGCCGCGGCACTCGCCAAGGCGGATCTGCGGCGCAACGACATCGCGGCGATCGGCCTGACGAACCAGCGCGAGACCACGGTGGTGTGGGACCGCACCACCGGAAAACCGGTGTACAACGCGATCGTCTGGCAGGACACCCGCACCGACAGGCTCGTCGAGGAGCTTGCCGGCGACGCCGGGCCCGACCGCTACCGCGAGATCACCGGACTACCGCTGTCGACCTATTTCGCCGGACCGAAGGTGCGGTGGATCCTCGACAACGTCGACGGTGCCCGAGAGCGCGCCGAGGCCGGCGACCTCGCGTTCGGCACCATCGACAGCTGGATCCTGTGGAATCTCACCGGTGGTGTCGGCGAGGAGGGCCAGCCGCCCGGACTGCACATCACCGATGTGACCAACGCCTCCCGGACGCTGCTGATGAATCTCGGGACGCAGCAGTGGGATCCGGCGATCTGTGCCGAACTCGGCATCCCGGAGTCGATGCTGCCGGAGATCCGCAGTTCGTCGGAGGTGTACGGGCACGCCCGCGAACGTGGACCGCTCGCCGGGGTCCCGATCGCCGGCATCCTCGGCGACCAGCAGGCCGCGACCTTCGGCCAGGGCTGCTTGTCCCCCGGCGAGGCGAAGAACACCTACGGCACCGGCAACTTCCTGCTGCTCAACACCGGCACGACCCCGGTGCACAGCGAGCACGGCCTGATCACCACCGTCTGTTATCGCATCGGTGACGCCCCCGCGGTCTACGCCCTCGAAGGTTCGGTGGCGGTGACCGGTTCGCTCGTGCAGTGGCTGCGCGACAATCTCGGGCTGATCCGGTCCGCCGACGAGATCGAAGCGCTCGCCGCGAGCGTCCCCGACAACGGCGGGGCCTATTTCGTGCCGGCCTTCTCGGGATTGTTCGCGCCGCGCTGGCGACCCGACGCCCGCGGCGTCATCGCCGGCCTGACGCGCTTCGTCGAGAAAGGCCACCTCGCGCGGGCGGCGCTCGAGGCGACGGCCTACCAGACGCGGGAGGTCATCGAGGCGATGAACGCCGACTCCGGGGTCGACCTGCGCACCCTCAAGGTCGACGGCGGCATGGTCGCCAACGATCTGCTCATGCAGTTCCAGTCCGACATCCTCGGTGTGCCGGTCGTGCGGCCCACCGTCTCCGAGACCACCGCGCTCGGTGCCGCCTACGCCGCCGGTCTCGCCGTCGGCTTCTGGGAGGACGAGGAGGACATCCGCCGCAACTGGACCGCGGACCGCACGTGGGAACCGGCGATGCCGGTCGACGAACGCGAGCGCCTGTTCGGCGAATGGAACAAGGCGGTCGAACGCACCTACGACTGGGCCTGAGCAGGGCGGGATCGCTGCCGATCCCGCCCCGTCCGGCGCCTAGTCCAGATCGTCGTGGCGCATCAGCTGGCGGGCGGCCTCGGTGACCGATCCGCTCAGCGACGGGTAGACCGAGAAGGTCTGCGCGAGGTCGTTGACGGACAGGTTGTTCTGCACCGCCAACGCGATGGGAAGGATGAGCTCGGAGGCGGTCGGGGCGACGACCACACCGCCGATGACCACACCGGTCGCGGGACGGCAGAAGATCTTCACGAAACCGCGCCGCAGGCCGGACATCTTGGCGCGCGGGTTGGTGTTGAGCGGGAGCATGACGGTGCGGGCGGGCACCTCCCCCTTGTCGATCGTCGCCTGACTGACACCGACGGCAGCGATCTCAGGACGCGTGAACACTGCGGCCGCAACGGTTTTCAGCTTGATAGGGCTCACGCCTTCGCCGAGCGCGTGATAGATCGCGATGCGGCCCTGCATGGCCGCGACCGACGCGAGCGGCAGCAGTCCGGTGCAGTCGCCCGCGGCGTAGATGCCGGGGACGGCGGTGCGGGAGACGCGGTCGACGGGAAGGTAACCGCCCCGGTCGAGTTCGAGCCCGACCTTGTCGAGACCGAGATCCCGGGTGTTGGGCACCGAGCCGACGGTCATCAGCACGTGGCTGCCCTCGACGATCCGGCCGTCGGCGAGGAGCACGCGGACGCCGTCCTCCGTGCGTTCGACCCGGTCGGCGCGGGCGTGCTTGACGAGGGTCACACCGCGCTCGGTGAGGACGTCCTCGAGCACGAGAGCCGCGTCCTCGTCCTCGTGCGGCAGGATCCGGTCGCGGCTCGACACGACGGTGACCTGCACGCCGACCTCGGTGTAGGCGGAGACGAACTCGGCGCCGGTGACACCCGAACCCACGACGACGAGGTGCTCGGGCAGCTTCTCGAGGTCGTAGAGCTGACGCCAGGTGAGGATCCGCTCACCGTCCGGCTCCGCGCCCGGCAGGATGCGCGGACTCGCGCCGGTCGCGATCAGCACGACGTCGGCGTCGAGCACCTTCTCCTCACCGGTCAGCAGCTTGGCGCGCACCTGGTGGGCGGCCATGCCGGGCTGCGTGTCGACGAGTTCGCCGTAGCCGGAGTACAGCTTCACCCCGGCGGCCTCGAGCTTGGTGCGGATGTCGGCGGACTGTGCGCGGGCCAGGCTCTTCACACGGCTGTGGACCTGCGGCAGCGACACCTCGGCGCGTTCGAGCTCGATGCCCAGGTCGGCGGCGCGGCGCATGTCGGTGCGCACGCCGGTCGAGGCGATGAAGGTCTTGGAGGGGACGCAGTCGAAGAGCACGCAGGCGCCACCGATCCCGTCCGAATCGATCAGTGACACCGTCGCGCCGTACTGGGATGCCACCAGCGCCGCCTCGTATCCTGCGGGGCCGCCGCCGATGATGACGATCCGGGTCATTGTTCTCCTCTGTATCGATTCCGAAGGGTGCCGGGTCGGGCTGCACGTGAGCGCCTGGTGGGCACACACGTCGGTCTCAACGCTATGCCAATGCCCCCACCTCGCGCACAGGGACCGGTGGACCCGGCACGCAACAGCCCTCCGACACTCCTCGTCCATCCCTGTGCCGCCCCTCCGACGACTCCGGTGGACGACGGGTTAGCCTTATCCTCGTGCCGATCTACGCCGCCTACGGGTCCAACATGCATCCGGAGCAGATGCTGACGCGCTGCCCGCATTCGCCGATGGCGGGAACCGGGTGGTTGCACAGTTGGCGACTGACCTTCGCCGGCGCCGACATCGGCTGGGAGGGTGCCCTCGCGACGGTCGTCGAGGATCCGGACGCAAAGGTGTTCGTGGTGCTCTACGACGTGCCGGAGGACGACGAGCGCAGCCTCGACCGCTGGGAGGGAGCCGAACTCGGTTTCCACCGCAAGATCCGCGTGCGTGTCGACACGGCCGACGGTCCGGTCCTCGCGTGGCTGTACGTCGTCGACGGATACGAGGGCGGCCTGCCGTCGGCACGCTATCTGGGCGTGATGGCCGACGCGGCCGAGATCGCCGGAGCACCCGCCGACTACGTGCGGGATCTGCGGACCCGCAACAGCCGCAACGTCGGACCGGGACGACCCGACAGTTTCTAGTCGGGCGCTCTCATCGAGCGCCGAGCGTGAAGCGCTCTCATCGAGCGCCGAGCGTGAAGCGCTCTCATCGAGCGCCGAGCGCCAGATTCGTCATCACCCGTACGCCCACGGCGAGCGCCCGCTCGTCGAGATCGAAGGTGGGCTGGTGGATGTCGAGTTCGGGCCCGACCCCCGGCCACACCCCGAGCCGCCCCATGGCGCCGGGGACGTGTTCGAGATACCACGAGAAATCTTCTCCCCCACCGGATTGCGGGGTATCTGCGAGGGCGTCGGGGCCGGTCGCGCGGATCGCGTCCTCGAACATGCGCGCCGACACCTCGTCGTTGACCACCGGCGGCACGCCGCGGCGGTAGTTCAGTTCGTAGCTGACACCGGTGGGCGCGAGCAGACCGTGCACGATCTCGCGGACCATCGGTTCGAGCAGCTCCCAGGTGTCGTGGTCGCCGGTGCGGACGGTGCCCGCGAGCATGCCGGTGCGCGGGATCGCGTTCGGTGCCTTGCCGGCGCTGACCGCACCCCACACCATCACGGTGCCGGTGCGCGGATCGATGCGACGGCTGAGCATGCCGGGAAGACCCGTGATGACGGCACCGAGGCCGTAGACGAGATCGCCCGTCAGGTGCGGCCGGGAGGTGTGCCCACCGGGTGAGTCGAGGACGAGTTCGACGGTGTCGGCCGCCGAGGTGATCGCCCCGACCCGCATACCGACCTTGCCCGCCTCGAGACGCGGGTCGCAGTGTAGTGCGAAGATCCGCGAGACCCCGTCGAGTCCGCCCGCCGCGACGACGTCGAGAGCCCCGCCCGGCATGACCTCCTCCGCGGGCTGGAAGACCAGCCGGACACCGATCGGCAGTTCGGGCATCGAGGCCAGCGCCAGACCTGCACCGAGCACGACGGTGGTGTGGGCGTCGTGCCCACACGCATGCGAGACACCGGGCACGGTGGATTCGAACGGCAGGCCGGTGGCCTCCTGCATCGGCAGGGCGTCCATGTCGGCGCGCAGGGCGATGCGCGGTCCGCCGGTCGGACCGAGATCGCAGATCAGACCGGTGCCGCGAGGCAGGACCTTCGGCTCCAGTCCGGCCGCGCGCAGGTGCTTCGCGACGAACTCGGTGGTGGCGTACTCCTGCCGGGCGAGCTCGGGATTCGCATGGATGTGACGGCGCCAGAGCGAGAGGTCCTCGGTGTGGCGGTCCAACCACTTCTCGACGTAGGGGTTCATCGGCGGCCGGCCTGTTCGAGGAGCCGTGCCCGGTGGACCGGATCGGTCGCCGCGCGTACAGCGGTCGCTGCGAGCGCGCGCGCTCCGTCGAGTACTGCCCGATCGGCGGACTCGGTGACACACGCGGCCGCGAATGCAGCCTGATGTGTCACCGCGCCACCGGAGTCGAGTCCGATGACCGGATGGATTCCCGGCACCACGTTCGTCACGTTTCCCATGTCGGTACTGCCCAGGGGGCGCGCTCCTTCCTCCTCGACGGGCAGCGGTCGGCGCCCGAGATCGATGATCTCCTCACGATATGCCTGCACCAGCCACGGGTCGGGAGTGAGTTCGGTATAAGTCGGCGAGACCGTCCGGATCCGGTGGTTGCATCCGGTGGCCAGCGCCCCGGCGGCGAAGCAGTTGCGTGCGCGTTCGACGAGGTCGTCGAGGAGTTCGCTCGTCCCGGCCCGCAGGTAGTACAGCAGTTCGGTGTGGCTGGGCACGATGTTCGGTGCCGTCCCGCCCTGCGCGACGATCCCGTGGATCTGTTGCCCGGGATGCAGGTGCTGCCGCAGCAGTCCGACCGCGACCTGGGCGACGGTCGCCGCGTCGGCGGCGTTGAGCCCGTACTCGGGGGCCGCGGAGGCGTGCGCCTCGCGGCCGTCGTACTCGACGGCGATGTCGGCGAGGGCGAGCGAGGTCGCCCCGGTGATGTCGAACGGGCCGGGGTGCACCATCATCGCCGCACCGACACCGTCGAAGACGCCGCGTTCGAGCATGAGGACCTTGCCGCCGCCGGTCTCCTCCGCGGGGGTTCCGATGACGCGGACGGTCACGTCGAGTTCGTCGGCGAGCGCGGCGAGGCCGATCCCGGCACCCACGGCCGACGCCCCGATGATGTTGTGGCCGCACGCGTGCCCGATGCCGGGCAGCGCGTCGTACTCGGCGCAGAACGCGAGGACGAGTTCGCCGCTGCCGAACCGCGCGTCGAAGGCGGTGGGCAGGTCGGCGATGCCGGTGGTGACCTCGAAATCGTGAGCACGCAGCACCTCGACGATCTTCGCGGCGCTCCGGTGTTCCTCGAACGCAAGTTCCGGTTCGGCGTGGATGGAATGCGACAGGCCGACGAGGGTGTCGGAAGCAGCCTCGATCGCCGCGGCGTAGTCGGTCGTCACGGGGTCCAGTCTGTCATGCTCACCGCGTCCCGATCGATCGGCGCGTGCGACCGGTTCGTCGACTTCGCGGCGGGGCGATCAGCCCAGCCGGAAGTTCGACGGGTCGGTCCGGATCTCCAGCGCCGAGATCAACGGTGCATGCAGACCGCGCTTGATGCCCGACAGATTCGGTCCGCGGGTGGCGGTGAGCGCCGCGGCCCGCTCGGCCGCCGCGGCGAGCACGTCGTCACCGGTGACGGCCTGCTCGGCGATGCCCGCGGCCACGGCGTCCTCACCGCCGTAGCGACGACCGGTGGTGATGGCCTCGACCGCCGTCTGGATCGGCAGGCGGGAACGGATCAGCGCGGACATCCCGACGGTGAACGGCATGTTCAGCTGCACCTCGGGCAGGCACCAGTAGCCGCGATCGGCGCGCATCACCCGGAAGTCGTGCACGAGCGCGAGCATCGCGCCGGCACCGAAGGCGTGTCCCTGCACGGCCGCGACCGTCGCCGCGGGGAAGGTGAGCAGCCGCACGTAGAGGTCGTGGACGGAGTCCAGATAGCCCGGCAGATCCGGCAGGTTCGCGCCGACCCAGTCGATGTCGAGTCCGTTGCTCCAGAACTTGCCGGTCGCCGCGGTCACGAGGGCAGCGGGCCCGTCGTGTGCCTCCACTTCGTCGAGGAGGGAGTGGATCGCGACCAGACGGTCGGGGTGGAAACGGTTCTCGGAGACCTCCGCGTCACGGTCACCGAGATGCAGGACGAAGACGTCGCCGTCACGTTCGAGGTAAGGCATGCGCGTCAGCATACCGCGCCTACTTACCCGTGAGTAACATGTCGGGAGCGATTAGGGTCCGATGCCATGGGAGAACCCGATCACGTCTTCGACCCCGCCGCGGCCGCCGACGCCGCAGCCGCCGCTCTCGCCGAACGGACGGGGGTCGCCGAACACTCCGTCGCCGTCGTCCTCGGGTCCGGCTGGCGGGCCGCGGTCGAGAGTTTCGGCATCCCCGTCGCCACGATCCCGATGAGCGAGCTGCCCGGCTTCGCACCGCCGACGGCGGCAGGGCATGCCGGGAACATCCACTCGGTGCGCGCCGGCGACAACGCCGTCCTCGTCCTCGCCGGCCGCATCCATGCTTACGAGGGGCACGACCTCGCCCGCGTCGTCCATCCCGTACGCACGGCAGTCGCAGCGGGTGCCCGCACCGTCGTCCTCACCAATGCGGCGGGCGGTATCGACCCCGAGTTCTCCGTCGGGCAGCCGGTTCTCATCTCGGACCACCTCAATCTCACCGGTCGCTCGCCGCTGGTGGGCGCCCAGTTCGTGGACCTCGTCGACGCCTACTCGCCGGATCTTCGTGCACTCGCCCGCGAGATCGATCCGTCGCTGCGCGAAGGGGTCTACGTCGGTCTGCCCGGGCCGCACTACGAGACCCCGGCGGAGATCCGGATGCTGCGCACCCTCGGCGCCGACCTCGTCGGCATGTCCACGGTCCACGAGACCATCGCGGCACGCGCGGCCGGAGCTCGGGTTCTCGCGGTCTCGCTGGTGACCAACGCCGCGGCCGGCATCACCGGCGCTCCCCTCGACCACACCGAGGTGCTCGCCGCGGGTCGCGCGGCCGCGACCCGGATGGGCGATCTCCTGCGCGATCTGGCGGCCCGGCTGTGACGCTGCGATTCGGTACCGCGGGTCTGCGCGGCCCGGTCGGCGACGGGCCGGACTGCATGAACGTGCCCGTCGTCGTCCGCACCACCGCCGGGCTCGCGGCGTGGCTCGAGGCGAACGGGCAGGGCGGTGGCACCGTCGTCGTCGGCCGCGACGCCCGCACGGGCTCCGTGGAATTCCACACTGCCGCCGCGGAAGTCCTCGCCGCGGCCGGCTTCGACGTCGTCGCCCTCGGAAAGCCGCTCCCCACCCCGGTGACCGCCTTCGCGGTACGGGCGCTGGGCGCCGTTGCGGGCGTGCAGATCACGGCGTCGCACAATCCCGCCGCCGACAACGGGTACAAGGTCTACCTCGCGGACGGGGCTCAGCTGGCGGCACCCGCCGATCGGGAGATCGAGGCGGCGATCGACGCCATCGGTGATGCCGCGGACGTGCCCCGGGTGCCGGTCGCGCCGTCGGGTGACGACCTCGTCGATCGTTATCTCGCCCGGGTCGCGTCGCTCCCCCGTTCCCCGCACCGCAGCGTGCGCGTCGCTCTGACGGCACTGCACGGTGTCGGCGGCGAGACGGCGGTCGCGGCCCTGCGTTCCGCGGGATTCGACGACATCCACGTCGTGGCGTCCCAGTTCGCGCCCGACCCGGCGTTTCCCACCGTCGCCTTCCCCAACCCCGAGGAACCGGGCGCGACCGATGCCCTGCTCGCGCTGGCGGCCGAGGTCGATGCCGACATCGCGCTGGCGCTCGATCCCGATGCCGACCGTTGCGCGGTGGGTGTCCCGGGCCCGCAGGGGTGGACGATGTTGCGCGGCGACGAGACCGGGGTCCTGCTCGGCGACCGGATCCTCGCGTCGTCGCCGCCCGGTTCGCTGGTCGCGACCACCATCGTCTCGTCGACCATGCTGGGACGGCTCGCGGCCGCACGTGGTGCGCGATATGCGCAGACACTCACGGGTTTCAAATGGCTCGCCCGCGCCGGCGACGGCCTCGTCTACGCGTACGAGGAAGCGATCGGACACTGTGTTGATCCGGACGCTGTGCGCGACAAGGACGGCATCGCGACCGCCGTGGTCGTCGCCGACTACGCGGCCGACCTGAAGCAGTCCGGCCGGACCCTGCTCGACGCACTCGACGACCTGCATCGCGAACTCGGTATCCACATCGGCGATCAGGTGTCGATCCGCGTCGACGACCTGCAGTGCATCGGCGCCGTGATGACGCGGTTGCGTGCGGAGCCGCCGACGACCCTCGCGGCTCTGGCGGTGACTGCGACCGATCTCGCCGGGAGTCCGGGACCGATGAGCACCGATGCTCTCGTCTTCGAAAGTCGCGCGGGCGCCCCGGACGGGCCGGCGGTACGCGTGGTGGTGCGTCCGTCGGGCACCGAGCCGAAGCTCAAGGTCTATCTGGAGGTGGTCACGGAGCGAGACCGCCCGACCGCGGAGGCGACACTCGACGCCCTGCGCGGATGGGCGGCCTCGCTCGGTGACGAGAGCCCCTGACCCGGCCGGATCCGACCGGGTCAGGATGCGATTCGATCAGACCTGCTGCGGCACACCGTAGGTGACGACGGTGTTCCGGTCGGCGGTGACGGCCTTGAGGTACGGCCGGATCATCACCGGTCCGATGGCTCCCGAGACCGAACCGTGCACGCCGGCGATCCGGATGGTCGTCGAGCTGCCGTCGAACTCGAAGCCCTCGACGATCGGGACGGACGTGATGCCGCCCGGCTCGAGCGGGATCTCGATCTCCTGGGACGGGATGATGTCGCCGCTGAGCGAACCACCCGAGTCGAAGCCGAGATCGAGCGTGGTCCCATCGGGACTGATCGAGACACCGACCCCCACATTGTTGTCCATGCCCCACGACAGGCTCGGGGTGATGACGGTGACCGTCGCCCCCGGCAGCGCGACCGGGTAGCCGACCTGGAAACCGACCTCCACCGCCGTCCCGGCGAAGTTCGCCGCGTTCGGACCCGTGATCCGAACGGTCGCAACCTCATCGTGGAAGAACTCGACGCTCAGCGGTGAGCTGTCGAGCGGCGGCACCGACTGTGTCGAGGTGTCGGCCTGGATCACTTCGATCGCGTGCCCTCCGTCCAACGGGAGGATCCGCGAGTTGTCGACAGCGGCCGCAGCCGTGCCGTGACTCGTCACTGCGGCGAGTACGGCGACCGCGCCCACCGAAGCCGCTCTGACGCTTCCACGAATCAGTTTGCGGGAGAAGATTTTTGCCATTCCGCCGACCCCATCTCTGGCTGTACCTACGCAGTGAACTTCACACGGAGCACACCGAGCGTAAGAAGAAAACGAGACCTGCGGGTTGTTCTTCGATAACGAGATGACTGCGGTCGGGTGTCACATCCGTACCGCCAGTCACACGAGTAACAGGCGACGCGCGATTTACCGCGGTCCGAACTGCCTGTCCCCCGCATCCCCGAGACCCGGCACGATGTACTTGTTCTCGTTGAGACCTTCGTCGACCGACGCCGTGACCAACCGGACCGGATGACCCGAGGCAGCAAGGGCCTCGACGCCCTGCGGCGCCGCGACCACACAGATCGCGGTGATATCCGTGGCACCGCGTTGGGCGAGGATGTCGAGGGTGTGCACCATCGACCCACCGGTCGCGAGCATCGGGTCGAGCACGAAGACGGGAAGACCCGACAGGTCCTCCGGCAGCGACTCCAGATAGGGCACCGGCTCGAATGTCTTCTCGTCACGAGCGAGACCGACGAAACCGACCTGCGCCTGAGGAATCAGGGCGTGGGCCTGTTCGACCATGCCGAGGCCGGCGCGAAGAACCGGGACGAGCAGCGGAGGCTGCTGCAGGCGCACTCCCGTCGTCACCGCGACCGGCGTCTTCACGTCGAACGTCTCGGTGGGCGCATCGCGCACCGCCTCGTAGACGAGCATCTGGGTGAGCCGCCTCAACGCGTGCCGGAAGGCAGCGTTGTCGCTGCGTTCGTCACGAAGGATGGTCAGGAGCGAAGCAGCGAGCGGGTGGTCGACGACGAGCGAATCCATGTCCGAAGGATAGAACGACGGAACCGATCGACAGTCGGGTGCGTCGTACCCGACAGGGACGGAACCGCCCGAAGGTGCCGAATCCCACAGGAACGACGCGAGAGGCGACGAGGTGACCGAGTACTCCGGTAGGGACGCGATACGGATCGACACGAGCGCCGTCGGGAGGTTCGGCGACGACGCCGCCGAACTTGCCGCCCGCCTGCACGAGGCCGCCGAACGGACACGGCACGGCGACCCCTCGTCGCTGAGCGCCGCACTGGGTCCGATCGGAGCACCGGTGCTCGCCGCACTCACCGCGACCCACACAGCCCACGTGCGCGATCTCGACCGGCTCGGTGACCTGCTCGGCGGGATGGGAGATGCCGCCAGGGCATCCGCGTTTGCTTACGCGCGGACCAGCGACGACACCGCCGCACGACTCGGCTCCGTCGCGGAGTCACTGTGATCCCGGCCGACGCGCTCGTCGCGCCGCTGACCGGCCTGCTCGACGCGTTCGGCACCGCGCTGCCACCCGGCGTGGATCCGGGTGAGATGGTGCGCATCGGTGCGCAATGGGCCGAGGAGGTGCACGCGGCCGGGCGCGACGCCGTCGCCGAGCTCGCCTGGGCCTGGGGTGGCCCGGCTGCCTCGCAGGCGATCGCGAGTGCCGAGCAGGTGCTCACCGACGTGCTCACGGCGGCCGATCGTGGGGTGGCGCTGGCCGGGATCGCGCTCGAGGCGACCGTCACGGTCGTCACCGGTGCGGTCGAGATCGCTCGTCTCGTCGATTCGTTCGTCACATTCGCCGAGCAGGCCGCACCCGCGACGTCGCTTCCGCAGGGTCAGCTCGCACTCCTCGCAGTGGCGATCGACCACCTCGTCACCGGGCTGGACGTGCTGACACGGGTGACCGGAACCCTCGCGGAGCTGACCGATCGGGCGTCCGCACTCCTCCCACCCGAGCCCTCCACTCCCCCGATCGGCTCCGGCGACCACCACGACCCCGACCCGGCCGGTGACGACCCACGCACGCTGCACACCTTCGGTGGAGGGTTCTCCGCGGGCGTGGAGGTGCGGCTCCCGGACGGTAGCGTCAGCCGGGCGCCGAACGAGACCGCGGCGACAGCGGTGCGTCACGCCCTCGCCCAGCAGGGCACCCCGTACGTGTGGGGCGGCACGAGCCCCGGCTCCGGGCTCGACTGCAGCGGGCTGACGCAGTACGCCTACGCGCAGGCCGGCGTCGAACTGCCGCGGTTGGCCCAGGAACAGGACGTCGGCACGCGGGTCGATCCTGCGGCCGCCCTGCCCGGAGACCTCGTCGTGTGGGACGGGCACGTGGCGATGGTGGTGGGCAACGGCCTCATGGTCGAGGCAGGCGATCCCGTCTCCGTGTCGCCGATGCGCACCACCAACGGCGCAATGGCCTTCCACGGCGTCTACCGACCGACCGCCGGTTGATTCCGGAGAATTCCGCACCGGAGGGGAACCGGCCGGGCTCGCGCTGCGTCCAACCCGGTATGGACAGCACGACGACGGAACCGATCACGGCCACCGCCCACAACTCGGCCGGAACGATCTCGGTGCGGACGACGGACGGTGGACTGCCGGTGGACCTTCGCATCGACCCCGGTGAGTTGCGTTACGGAGCACGGCAACTGGCCGATCAGATCCTCGCCCTGAACCGGCAGGCCGCCCTCGAGGCTGCGGTGGTCCGGGGCGAACGCCTCGCCGCCGAAGGTGTCCCCCGCGAGATCCTCGACCGGATGCGGCTGCCGTCCCGCGCCGACCTGGCGGACGGACCGACCGATCGTCGTGGAGGTCTCGTCCGATGAGCGAACGGATGGTGGAGGCGATCGTCGACCGGGCCCACATCCGGCTCGATGCGCTCGAACGCACGGTGGAGCAGCTCGGCGCGGTACGGGGTACCGCGAGCAGTCCCGACGGACGGGTGACCGCCCGCGTGGACGGTTCGGGAGCGCTCGAAGGACTCGAGCTGGCCGAGCCGATCGGCGGCACCGACCCCCGGGAACTGGCCGCGGTGATCCTCGCGACCGTTCACGAGGCCGCACGGCAGGCCGCTGCCGCGCGCGTCTCCGCGATCGACGAGCTCCGCGCGGCCCTCGCCGCGAGCGACGACGGTCCGGTCACCGTCGGCGACCGTCCGGTGACGCGATGAAACCGATAGCGAGCGGCCCCCGGCTATATTCTCGGCGCGGACATGGCTAGGCTTCGCGCCATGGCTGGAGACATCGTCCCGATCGAGCTCGGTCTCACCGACGGCAACCTCGTGACGCTCTGGGCGCCGCGCTGGCGCGAAGGCGACGACGAGTGGGAGGCATTCCTCGGCCACGGCGACGATCTGTACGCCTTCCCGTCGGTCCCCGAGCTCGTCGCGTTCGTGCGTTCGGGTGCCGACAACGACCTCGTCGAGCACGAGGCGTGGCCGATCGTGTCCAAACTCGCGGCCTCGGAGTTCGAACCCGACGAGCCGCACACCTACGACCTCGTCGGCGTCCCCGAGCTCGTGGCCGACGACCCGGATCCCGTCTCGGTGTCCGAACTGCAGGACACCTTCGACATCGTGAGCATCCTCGGCGACGTCTGCGATCTCGATGTCGTGACGAAGTTCTTCGAACGCGAGGAGATCGACCTCCTGCTGCAGCACGGTGTCTCGGCCTTCCGCACGCGTGAGGGCCTCGACCTGTGGAATCGCGTCGGGACCGCGGTCGCGCAGGACTGGGACGGCGTGATCGACGCGCTCGACGCCGTGATCTCCACTCCCGATGTCGACGCCGCAGTGGTCGCCGAGATCGAATCCGAGCTCGTCGCTGTCGACGAGAACGAGGTCGAGGCGGACGACACGGTCGAGGACGTCGATGCCGACGACGAGTACGAGTTCATCGACGGCGATGACGAGGACGACGGCTACGAGTTCTGGGCCCGGGTCGGCATCGATCCCATCCGGATCATCACGACCGACGGCACCTGGTACTCGCTGCGGTGCTACGTGAACGACGACGCCGTCTTCCTCGGCCACGACGGCACGATCGACGTCTTCCCCTCCGAGCGCGCGCTGGCCCGCCACCTCGCCGACAACCACGACCACGACCTCGCGACGCTCGAGCCGTACACGGAGATCCAGCTCGCCGCCGTCGACGGATCGCTCGACGTGACGGTCACCGACGACAACGTCTACGTGCTCACCGGAATCGCCGACGACATCGCCGGAGGTGTCGCGGCCGTCGACCCCGACCAGCTCGAACTCGCGGTCGAGTTGTTCGTCGACGCAGCGAACTTCGCGGACGACGACTCGACGGAGGCCGCGCTCGCCGCGTCCACGGAGCTCGGCTGGTTCGTCAACCACGTGATCGAACCCGATTCGGGACGCACGGCACCCAAGCCGCCGTTCGACACCGAGTCCCTTGCTTGGCGCGAACTCGAGCGCGAGTTCGAGGCGCGACTGCGCAAGCATTGACGCGACCCGCGTCGGGTCGGCTCCACTCCGGCGCGCGAAGTGGTCACAAGAGCGCGTTGTAGCGCGCTCCGATGACCATTTCCCGCTCCGCGCACCCATAGAGGTATCTGCGGGTCGCGGTCTCTACCCGACGAGGACGGCGTATCCAGGCTTGATGACGTCGTCGATCAGTTCCAGCCGCTGGTCGAACGGGAGGAAGGCCGACTTCATCGCGTTGATCGTGAACCTTTCGAGGTCGACCCAGCCGTAGTCGAAGGTCTCGACGAGCCGCACCATCTCCTGCGTCATCGTGGTGTCGCTCATCAATCGGTTGTCGGTGTTGACGGTGACACGGAAGCGCAGGCGGGCCAGCAGGTCGAAGGGATGCTCGGCGAGCGTGCGCACCGCGCCGGTCTGCACGTTCGACGACGGGCACAGTTCGAGCGGGATGCGCTTGTCGCGGATGTAGTTCGCGAGCCGGCCCAGAGTGGCGGTTCCGTCGTCGTGCACTTCGATGTCGTCGACGATGCGCACACCGTGGCCGAGCCTGTCGGTGCCGCAGAAGGCGACCGCTTCGTGGATGGACGGGAGACCGAACGCCTCACCGGCGTGGATGGTGAAGTGCGCGTTGGCCGCGCGGGTGTACTCGAAGGCGTCGAGATGACGGCTGGGCGGGTTGCCCGCCTCGGCGCCGGCGATGTCGAAGCCCGCCACGCCGCGGTCCCGGAAGCGCACGGCGAGTTCGGCGATCTCCAGCGAGCGTGCAGCGTGCCGCATCGCGGTGAGCAGGCAGCGCACCCGGATGCGACGACCTCCCGCCGCCACCTCCGATTCCCCGGCGCGGAAGCCTTCGAGGACATGCTCGACGACCTCGTCCAGCGACAGCCCTTTCTCCAGGTGCTGCTCGGGTGCGAAGCGCACCTCGGCGTACACCACACCGTCGTCTGCGAGGTCGAGGACGCATTCGCGTGCGACGCGTTCGAGTCCTTCTGCCGTCTGCATCACGGCGACGGTGTGCTCGAACGTCTCGAGATAGCGCTCGAGCGACCCGCTGTCGGCGGATTCGCGGAACCACCGGGCGAGATCCTCTTCGGTGTCCGCGGGCAACGACCATCCGCACGCGTCCGCGAGTTCGAGGACCGTCCGGGGACGGAGGCCGCCGTCCAGGTGGTCGTGAAGGACCACTTTGGGTGCGGTGCGAACGAGTTCGGGAGTCAGACGGCCGTTCATGATCGGGACGGTAGTCGGCGGCGGCCGGTTCCGCTCGGTCTCCGGCCGCCGGACCTCTACGCCCGGATCCGTTCGATCACGAGCGGCTGCCGAACGGGGGCCGTGTCGGAGATGCGGACACCGCCGCGGAGGGCGGCGAGCGCGTCGGGGATACGTCCCGGAGTGTCGGTGTGCAGCGTCGCGATCGGCTGTCCCGCGCGGACGCGATCGCCGAGGACCGCGTGCAGTTCGATACCGGCCCCGGGCTGGACGTCCTGACCCTGACGTTCGCGGCCGGCTCCGAGTCGCCACGCGGCGATGCCGACCTCGTACGCGTCGAGTTCGGAGAGCACTCCGTCGGCGTCGGCGTGGAAGGTCTCGGTGTGGGTCGCGACCGGCAACGTCGCTGCGGGGTCGCCACCCTGGGCGGCGATCATCGCGTTCCACCGGTCCATCGCGGTGCCGTCCCGCAGCCGGTCGGCGGGATCGACGTCATCGACACCGGCGGCGGCGAGCATCTCGCGGGCCAGGGCCAGGGTCAGCTCGACGACGTCGTCGGGTCCGCCGCCGGCGAGCACCTCGACGGCCTCCCGGACCTCGAGCGCGTTGCCCGCCGTGCGTCCGAGCGGGCTGTCCATGCGGGTGAGCAGGGCCGTCGTGGGCAGCCCTTCGTCGGTGCCGAGTTCGACCATGGTGCGCGCCAGCTCGCGGGCCTCGCCGAGTTCTTTCATGAAGGCGCCGCTGCCGACCTTCACGTCGAGGACGAGGGCTCCGGTGCCCTCGGCGATCTTCTTGCTCATGATCGAGCTGGCGATGAGCGGGATCGACTCGACGGTTCCGGTGACGTCGCGCAGCGCGTAGAGCTTGCGGTCGGCGGGGGCGAGATCGGCGCTCGTCGCGCACACGACCGCACCGACGGCCGGGTCGCTGAGGATCTCGGCGATCTCCGCGGTGGTCAGATCGGCCTTCCAGCCGGGGATCGCCTCGAGCTTGTCCAGGGTGCCGCCGGTGTGACCGAGACCGCGGCCCGACAGTTGCGGGACCGCGACGCCGCACGCCGCGACGAGCGGTGCGAGCGGCAGGGTGATCTTGTCCCCGACACCGCCTGTCGAGTGTTTGTCGACGGTGCGCAGGCCGAGAGCGGAGAAATCGAGGCGACGACCGGAGTCGATCATGGCGGTGGTCCAGCGTGCCGTCTCGGCCCGGCTCATGCCGCGGAACCAGACCGCCATCGCCAGGGCCGCCATCTGGGCGTCGGAGACGATGCCGTGGGTGAACGCTTCGATGACCCAGTCGATCTCGGCGCCGGAGAGTTCGTGGCCGTCGCGCTTGCGGCGAATGACGGTGACGATGTCAGGCACGGCGGTCCTCGTTCTCCCGCACGGCCGCGAGATCGTCGGGGCCGAACGCGTCGGGGAGGAGATCGGAGAGGCGACGCGGGCCGCCCTGGGCGTCGACCTCGAGATCGGGGCCGCCGTGTTCGAGAAGCACCTGCCGGCACCGGCCGCACGGGGTCAGGACGTGGCCTCGGGAGTCGCAGACGGCGACGGCCCGGAGACGGCCTCCACCCTGGGCGAACAAGTTACCGACGAGTACGCATTCGGCACACAGACCCAGTCCGTGTGAGACATTTTCCACATTGCACCCGAGGACCGTCCGACCGTCGACGGTGAGGCCGGCAGCCCCCACCGGGAACCCGGAGTAGGGAGCGTAGGCTCGACTCATCACCTCATGTGCTTTGGCGCGCAACATTTTCCAGTCGATGTCCGGCATGGTTCACCATCCTGTCACGGTGGCATGGACGACGGTAGGCGACCCCCACCGCGCCAAATCACAGTTGGAAAGGCAAACCTAACTTCGCATTTGGAGCCCTGTACGAACGGGGCAGGAGATTAGTTCCCGAGTTTGGGATGGGTCTAGAGTCGATCCAAGTCGGTTCAGGTTCACGTCGGGCCCGTACTGCGGAATCCCCCACAGGTAGGAGCAGCTCGACGCGTCCACCATTGACGTTGGAGGCACAGCACTCGATGAGCAGCACGACTGAAGCCGCCCCCGCAAAGGCGGGGCGCACACGGTCGCTTTACCGGGGAGACCCCGGCATGTGGTCCTGGGTATTGCACCGGATCACCGGCGTGGCGACATTCTTCTTCCTTTTCGTCCACGTCCTCGACACCGCACTCGTCCGGGTCAACCCCGAGACCTACGACGCGGTGATCGAAACGTACAAGAATCCGATCGTCGGCCTCATGGAGCTCGGCCTGGTCGCGATGGTCCTGTACCACGCACTCAACGGCCTGCGGGTCATGCTCGTGGACTTCTGGTCGAAGGGCCCGAAGTACCAGCGCGTGATGCTCTGGACGATCCTCGCGATCTGGTTCGTGGTGATGATCCCCGCGTCCGTTCGCATCCTCTACAACACGTTTGCGGGGCACTGACATGACCGAAGCGAAGACCCTCGGTAAGGAATACGACCGGCCCGCCGGTCTGGACAACCCGCGCTCGCCGCGTCGCGCCGCGAAGAACAACTTCGAGCTCTACGCCTGGTTGTTCATGCGCCTGTCCGGCCTGGCCCTGATCATCCTGGTCCTCGGTCACCTCTTCATCATGCTGATGCTCGATGACGGCGTGCACCGCATCAACTTCGCGTTCGTCGCAGGCCGCTGGTCCAGCCCGTTCTGGCAGATCTGGGACCTGTCGATGCTGTGGCTCGCGCAGCTCCACGGCGGTAACGGTCTGCGCACCGTCATCGCGGACTACGCACGTAAGGACTCCACCCGGTTCTGGCTCAACACGATCCTCGTCGTGTCGATGATCCTGATCATGGGCCTGGGCACCTACGTGATCTTCACCTTCGACCCGAACATCACGGCGAGCTAGGGGAGCCGAACCTTCATGCAGGAACATCGTTACGACGTAGTCATCGTCGGCGCCGGCGGCGCCGGCATGCGCGCGGCCATCGAAGCCGGCCCGCGTGCGCGCACCGCAGTGCTCACGAAGCTCTACCCCACCCGCAGCCACACCGGCGCCGCTCAGGGCGGCATGTGTGCCGCCCTCGCGAACGTCGAAGAGGACAACTGGGAGTGGCACACCTTCGACACCGTCAAGGGTGGCGACTACCTGGTCGACCAGGACGCTGCGGAGATCATGGCCAAGGAGGCCATCGACGCCGTTCTCGACCTCGAGAAGATGGGTCTTCCGTTCAACCGGACGCCCGAGGGCAAGATCGACCAGCGTCGCTTCGGTGGTCACACCCGCGACCACGGTAAGGCCCCGGTCCGTCGCGCGTGCTACGCCGCCGACCGCACCGGCCACATGATTCTGCAGACGCTGTACCAGAACTGCGTCAAGCACGACGTCGAGTTCTTCAACGAGTTCTACGCGCTCGACATCACCCTCACCGAGACCGAGAACGGTCCCGTCGCGACGGGTGTCATCGCGTACGAGCTCGCGACCGGCGAGATCCACGTCTTCCACGCCAAGGCCATCGTCTTCGCGACGGGCGGCTCGGGCCGTATGTACAAGACGACGTCGAACGCCCACACCCTCACCGGTGACGGCCTCGGCATCATCTTCCGCAAGGGCCTGCCGCTCGAGGACATGGAGTTCCATCAGTTCCACCCGACGGGCCTGGCCGGTCTCGGCATCCTCATCTCGGAGGCCGTGCGTGGTGAGGGCGGCATCCTCCGCAACGCCGACGGCGAGCGGTTCATGGAGCGCTATGCCCCCACCATCAAGGACCTCGCGCCCCGCGACATCGTCGCCCGTTCGATGGTGCTCGAGGTGCTCGAGGGTCGCGGCGCCGGACCGAACAAGGACTACGTCTACATCGACGTGACCCACCTCGGCGAGGACGTCCTCGAGGAGAAGCTCCCGGACATCACCGAGTTCTCCCGCACCTACCTCGGTGTCGACCCCGTCACCGAGCTCGTGCCGGTGTTCCCGACCTGCCACTACGTCATGGGCGGTATCCCGACCAACGTCGACGGCGAGGTCCTCCGCGACAACGAGAACGTCGTGCCCGGCCTGTACGCGGCCGGCGAGTGCGCGTGCGTGTCCGTCCACGGCGCCAACCGTCTCGGCACCAACTCGCTGCTCGACATCAACGTCTTCGGTCGTCGCGCCGGCATCGCCGCCGCGGAGTACGCCAACAGCACGAAGCACGTCGAGATGCCCGAGCAGCCGACGAAGTACGTCGACGACTGGCTCGATCTGATCCTGCACCAGGGCGGCAAGGAGCGGGTGGCCGACATCCGCACCGAGCTGCAGCAGACGATGGACAACAACGCGTCGGTGTTCCGCACCGAGGAAACGTTGACGCAGGCGCTCAACGACATCCACGAGCTGAAGAAGCGCTACAAGGAGATCACCGTCCACGACAAGGGCAAGCGCTACAACAGCGACCTGCTCGAGGCGCTGGAACTCGGCTTCCTCCTCGAGATGGCCGAGGTCACCGTCGTCGGTGCGCTGAACCGCAAGGAATCGCGTGGCGGACACGCCCGCGAGGACTACCCGAAGCGCGACGACGAGAACTTCCTCAAGCACACCATGGCGTACAAGGTGGGCGAGGAACTGATCTCCGACATTCGCCTGGACTACAAGCCGGTGGTCCAGACCCGGTACGAGCCCATGGAGCGTAAGTACTGATGACAACCATCGAGAAGACCGACACGGGCGCGTCGACACTGCCACCCGTGCCCGAGGGCGCGACGATGGTCACCCTCAAGATCGCCCGGTTCAACCCGGAGGACGACAAGGGTCAGCACTGGGATTCGTTCCAGGTGCCGGCACTGCCGTCCGACCGTCTGCTCAACCTGTTGGGCTACGTCAAGGGTTACCTCGACGGCACGCTCACCTTCCGTCGCAGCTGCGCCCACGGCGTGTGCGGCTCGGACGCGATGCGTGTCAACGGCGTCAACCGTCTCGCCTGCAAGATCCTCATGAAGGACATGCTGGACAAGAACGGCAAGGACGTCACGATCACGATCGAGCCGATCCGTGGCCTTCCGGTCGAGAAGGACCTCGTCGTCGACATGGAGCCCTTCTTCGACGCCTACCGCGCCGTGAAGCCGTTCCTCATCGCCTCCGGCAACGAGCCGACCCGCGAGCGCATCCAGTCGCAGGCCGACCGTGCCCGGTTCGACGACACCACCAAGTGCATCCTGTGCGCGTGCTGCACCACCTCGTGCCCGGTGTACTGGAGCGACGGCAGCTACTTCGGCCCCGCCGCGATCGTCAACGCGCACCGGTTCATCTTCGATTCGCGTGACGAGGGTGCCTCCGAGCGTCTGGACATCCTCAACGACAAGGAAGGCGTGTGGCGCTGCCGCACCACCTTCAACTGCACCGACGCGTGCCCCCGTGGCATCCAGGTGACGAAGGCGATCCAGGAGGTCAAGCGCGCGCTCATGTTCGCTCGCTGATCACCTCGCACGACAGCAGGTCCGTCCCTTCGGGGACGGACCTGCTGTCGTCTGTGCCCACTCCCCTGTGCTCTGTTTCCGGTGGCCGAGCTGATGGGGATCAGCGGCCGCGTGCGAACAGGAAACCCGCGACCCACCCGACCGCGAAGATGACGACGAGCACCAACCACAGCGGCGCCTGCAGCGAGATCCAGAAGAGGTCGATGCTCGTACTGTTGCGGTTCTGGAGGACGAACAGCGCAGCGAGCAGGACCAGGACGACTGCGAGCACTCTGCGCGGAGTCACCCGGAACGAGCGTCGGGGCGCGGCGGATCGCGTCTGTTTTGCCACGCCTCCATCGTCGTCCGTCCGCGGCACGATCGGCACCCCCGAACCGGGTTTTCACCCCGGGAGTTCGCTCATTTCCTCCGGAATCGCAGCCCGGCGAGGAGTCCACCGACCACGCCCGCACCGAGGAGCGCAGCACTGCGGCGCGCGTCGAGGCCCTCGTGCACCTCGAGGCGGGGCGTGATGACCGCCCCCGTAGGCGCGGGATGGTGGGCGAGTGCGAGGCTGGCCCGGGACGTCGCTGCGAATGCGGTGCAGAAGAGCACCAGCCGGGCCGTGAGGTTACCGAACACGAGGATGCCGAGGATCGGGCCGAAGGCGACGCCCGCCGGTCCGTTGAGGACACGTTCGAGGTAGATCGAGCCGGTCTGCTTGAGCAGCTCGAAACCGATCCCGGCGATCAGACCCGCGACGAGCGCACTACGGAACGGAACGGGTTCGCGGGGCAGGCGGGCGATCACCCAGGTGAATACCAGAGCGGTGGCGGCGGTGGCCGTCACCAGTGCCAGAATGCGCAGACCCACGCCGATGCCGACGAGATTCTCCATGTTGAGCAGCTCGACGATCCTGCGCGCGATCGGCCCACTGCTCAGCGCCGAGAGCCCCAGCGACACGGTCATCGCGAGGCCGAGACTGAGGAGTGCGCCGCCGTCGCGCAGCTTGACCACGAAGAAGTTGCCCTTGTCGCGCGGGTGCTCCCACATGGCGGTGAGGGCTTCGCGAAGATTCGTGATCCAGCCCAGACCGGCGTACGAGGCGGTGAACAGACCGATGAGACCGACGGCGCCGCGGGATTCGATCGCCGAGTCGATCAGGCTCTGCACGGTGCCGCCGAGCTGACCGGGGATGTTCTCGGAGATGATCTGCCGGATCTGGTCGAGCAGTTCGGGTCGCCCGGCGAGCACGAAACCGGCCAGAGAGAACACGACCATGATGATCGGGACGATCGCCAGCACCGTGAAGTAGGTCAGGCCGGCCGCGTAGTAGTCGCCCTTGTTCTCCTGGTACCGCACCCCGGCCCGAAGGACGCGGTCGAGCACCGGATGGGCCGCGCGTTGACGTTCGAGAAATCCCGGCTTCTCGTCGGGTTCGCCGGCCATCCAGATGCTCCTTCGTCTAGGTCCGCGGCAGGAAACCCACCTTGTCATAGACCTGCGCCAAGGTGCGGGATGCGACCTCGCGAGCGCGGTCCGCGCCGCCCGCGAGAATGCGGTTCAGTTCGGCCGGGTCGGCCAGGTACTCGTCGACCTTGGTGCGGATCGGCGTGACGAACTCGGTGAGGACCTCTGCGGTGTCGGCCTTCAGATCGCCGTAGCCCTTGCCCTCGTAGCCGGCGACGAGTTCGTCGATGCTGCGACCCGACAGCGCCGACTGGATCGTGAGCAGGTTCGACACACCGGGCTTGTTCTCCCGGTCGAAACGGATCTCACGCTCGTTGTCGGTGACCGCGGAGCGGATCTTCTTCGCCGAGACCTTCGGATCGTCGAGCAGGTTGATCAGGCCCGCGTCGGTCGCCGCGGACTTGCTCATCTTCGACGTCGGATCCTGCAGGTCGTAGATCTTCGCGGTCTCCTTGACGATCGTCGGCTCGGGGACGACGAAGGTCTTGCCGAAGCGGGAGTTGAAGCGCTGCGCGAGATCTCGCGTGAGTTCGAGGTGCTGACGCTGATCCTCCCCCACCGGCACGTGGCTCGCGCGGTAGAGCAGGATGTCGGCGGCCATGAGGATCGGATAGGTGAACAGGCCGACTCCGGCGTGCTCGGTGCCCTGCTTGGCCGACTTGTCCTTGAACTGCGTCATCCGGCTGGCCTCACCGAAACCGGTGATGCAGCTCAGGATCCAGGCGAGCTCGGCGTGCTCGGGCACCTGGCTCTGCACGAACAGCACGGACTTCTCCGGATCGATACCGATCGCGAGCAGCTGCGCCACGGAGACGAGCACGCGCTTGCGCAGCAACTTCGGCTCATGCGGAACGGTGATCGCGTGCAGGTCCGGGATGAAGTAGAAGGCGTCGTTCTCGTCCTGCGCCGGAACCCACTGTGCCAGCGCCCCGAGGAAGTTCCCGAGGTGGAACGAATCCGAGGTGGGCTGGATGCCGGACAGCACACGGGGGCGGGCCTTCGGCTTCGTGGCGTTCTGTTCTGCAGTGCTCGACATGCCGTCGATGATTCCACGCAGGCCACGCCGCGCTGCCACCGAGGTGGGCACTTCTGCGGCGATCCGCAGAAGCGGTCAGCGATCGAAGGTCACCGTCACCGGTGCATGGTCGGACCAACGCTGGTCGTAGCTCGCTGCGCGTTCGACGCGGGCCTCGGTTGCGCGGGCCGCCAGGCCCGGGGTCACGAGGTGGTAGTCGATGCGCCAGCCTGCATCGGTGTCGAATGCCTTGCCGCGGTACGACCACCACGAATAGGGGCCAGCGACGTCGCCGTGGAGGTCGCGTACCACGTCGCGCCAGCCGGCCTCGAGGAGGTCGCCGACCCACGCGCGCTCCTCGGGCAGGAAGCCGGACTTCTTGACGTTGCCCTTCCAGTTCTTGATGTCCCGCTCGGTGGGGGCGATGTTCCAGTCGCCGCACACCACCATGTCGCGACCTGCGGCCGTCACCGCGGCGTACCGCTCGGCGAGGTAGGTCGCGAAGCTCTTCATGAAGTGTTCCTTCTCGTCCTGCTTCGGCGTCTGCGCTTCACCGGTCGGCAGATACAGGCTCCCCACCGTCACATCGCCGAAGTCGGCCTCGATGTAGCGGCCGGCCGACGCGAACTCGTCGACGTCGAATCCGACGCAGACCGCGTCCGCCGGTACGCGCGAGAGGATCGCCACCCCGGCGCGGCCCTTGGCCGAGGACTCCGCGCCGACGCAGTGCCATCCGGCCTCGAGTGCCGGGGCGATCGCGGCGTGGAACTGCTTCTCGGTGGCCCGCACCTCCTGCAGGCACACGATGTCGGCGGCCGACGAGGCGAGCCAGTCGACGAGACCCTTGGCTGCGGCTGCGCGCACGCCGTTGACGTTCACGGTGGTGATCACGAGAGGCACCGGGTCACCGTAGCCGACGCCGGCGACGCGACTGCCCCACTGTGGGAGAAGCCTCCCGTGAGGATGGTTCACCCCACGACCGGACGTTCCACAAGACGGATCAGGAAGACCAATTTCTCTCATCCAACGGAACACATCAACAATATTCCAGGGCAAATGCTTCATTGATCCATTCTACGGATTGCCTGAACCGTTCTACGGACCTAGAGTGACTCGCATGACACAGGCATCGACGGTCACCGGAGCCGACGGCGGCGTGCGAAGCGTCGCCCGCGCGTTCGATCTGCTCAGCGCTTTCGACGCCGAGCATCCGATCCGGACGCTGCGCGAACTCGTCGAGATCACCGGGCTCCCCAAGTCGACGGTGGTGCGCCTCCTGGGCACCCTCACCACGCAGGGGATCGTCGCCACCCGCGGTGACTCGACGACCTACAGCGTCGGCCCCGCCTTCCTCCGCTGGATAGGTCTGGCCGACGCGATGTGGGAGATCGGTGCCGAGGCACGGCGATCGATGACGGAACTGCGCGATCGCTGTGGAGAGACCGTCAACGTCTACATCCGACAGGACCTGCACCGCCTCTCCGTCGCTCAGGTCGAGGGCACGACGACGGTCCGCAGCGTCGTCCAGGTGGGCGCGCAGTACCCGCTCGTCGTCGGCGCCGCCGGCCGGATCCTGCTCGGTGGCTGCCCGGACGACGTCCTCCAGGCTCTCGCCGAGCAGGAGGGCACGACGAGCACGGCGGACCTGAGGTCCGAGGCCGCCGGAGCGCGGGAGGCGGGTTACGCCATCACCCACGGCGATCGGGAGCTCGGCGCTTCCGCGGTCGCCGCGCCGATCCTGTCCGCCGACGGCCGTGTCATCGCAGCCCTGTCGATCAGTGGCCCCACGTCGCGCTTCACCGCCGACCGGGTCGCCGCCTATGTCGATGCCGTAACCGACACCGCCCGGCAGATCAGTGCTGCCGGGCTCGGAACCGTGGAGGCCTTCCTGTGACCACAAACCTTCTCGAGGGCGTGCGCGTCCTCGACATGACCAACGTTCTGGCCGGCCCCTTCGCGGGTTACCAACTGGCCCTGCTCGGCGCGGATGTCGTCAAGGTGGAGACCGCCGGCAGCGGCGACCTGGCCCGCCAGCTCGGCGCCGATCCCGACCTCAGCGCCGAATACATGGGGGTGTCCTTCCTCGCCCAGAACGCCGGCAAGCGCTCGGTCACGGTCAACCTCAAGACCGAAGGTGGCAAGAAGGTCTTCGAGCAGCTACTCGCGGACGCCGACGTGCTGCTCGAGAACTTCCGCCCGGGCGTGCTCGCCCGCCTCGGCTTCGACTGGGAACGCCTGCACGAACTCAATCCGCGCCTGATCTACTGCGCTGTCTCGGGATTCGGCGCCACCGGCCCGATGAGCAGCCGACCCGCCTACGACCAGGTGGTCCAGGGACTGTCCGGCATCATGAGCGTCACCGGCGACACCGAATCCGCGCCGCTGCGCGTCGGATATCCCGTCTGCGACAGCTTCGGCGGTATGGCCGCGGCCATGACGGTGTGCGCCGCCATCGTCCGCCAGCGACAGACCGGGCAGGGCGCGTATCTGGACACGTCGATGCTCGACGCGGCCATCACCTCGATGGGCTGGGTGGTCTCCAACCATCTGGTGACCGGCAAGGAGCCGGTACCGATGGGCAACGAGAACATGACCTCGGCGCCGTCGGGTGCGTTCCGGACTGCCGACGGTGTCCTCAACATCGCAGCGAACAAGCAGGAACAGTACGAGATCCTGTGCACGGTGCTCGGCCGCGAGGAGCTCGTCACCGACCCCCGTTTCGTCACCCGCGAGGACCGCAAGCGCAACCGCGAGATCCTGCGCGACGAACTGGAGATCTCGCTCAAGGAGAAGACGGCGGCCGAGTGGGACGAGATTCTGCTCGACACCGGCGTTCCTGCTGCGCCCGTCGCTCCGGTGTCGGAAGCGCTGCGCTCGGATCAGATCCGCCACCGCGGGTTGATCTCCGAACTGGATGTGGCGGCCGGATCCGGCACCGTCCAGGTCCTCGGTCTGCCCACGCACGTCGACGGTGAGTCGGTCCGTCCCGATACTGCACCGCCGACGCTCGGAGAGCACACCGACGAGATCCTCCGCGAGATCGGTTTCAGCGACGAGCAGATCACCCGCTTCCGGGAAGAAGGCGCGGTATGACGACCGATCCCTTCCGCTCTCTGACCGCGCTGCCGGTCGCGGACGAGGCCGGCACTCCCCTGCACTACTACAGCCTGGCCGAGGCCGAAGCGCACGGCGCCGGACCGATCTCCGACCTGCCGTGGTCGCTGAGGACGCTCGTCGAGGGCATCCTGCGTCACCAGGGTCATCCGCAGGCGCTGCCCGAGCACGTCCACGCCGTCACCCGCCGCGACGAGACGGCCGCTATCCCGTTCTTCCCGGGTCGCGTGCTGTTCCAGGACGCCTCGGGCATCCCGGTGCTGGCCGACATGATCACCCTGCTCGAACGTGCCCGGGCCGAGGGTCTGGACACGTCCGCACTGGAACCGGCGCTGCCCCTCGACCTGGTCGTGGATCACGCACTCGAGGTGGACGAATACGCGAATCCCGAAGCGGCACTTCGCAACATCGATCTGGAGTACGAGCGTCACCGCGATCGGTACCGCTTCCTGCGCTGGGCGCAGGACCGGCTTCCCGACCTCCGGGTCGTGCCTCCGGGGCTCGGCATCTGTCACCAGCTGAACCTCGAGGTCCTCGCACCGGTCGTGACCACGACCGAATCCGAATCCGAGGGCCGTCACGTCGCAGCGTTGGACAGCCTGGTCGGCACCGACTCGCACACCACGATGATCAACGCTCTCGGCGTCACCGGCTGGGGCGTCGGCGGCATCGAGGCCACCGCCGCCGCCCTCGGGCAGGCCGTCATGATCCGCGTGCCCCGCGTCGTCGGCATCGAGCTCACCGGACGTCTCGCCCCCGGGGTGTTCGCCTCCGATCTCGCCCTCACCCTCGCCGAGAAGCTGCGCGCACTGAACGTCGTCGGCGCCGTCGTCGAGTTCCACGGTCCGGGCCTGGAGGCATTGTCGGTGCCCGACCGCGCAACCGTCGCCAACATGGCACCCGAATACGGGGCGACGATGGCGTGGTTCCCCGCCGATCGCCGGACGATCGAGTACCTGGCCGCAACGGGCCGCTCCCCCGAGCGTGTCCGGCTCGCCGAGCAGTACCTGAGAGCCCAGGGTCTGTTCCGCACCCCGAGCAGCCCGGCACCCCGGTTCGAGACCGGTCTGTCGATCGACCTCGGGAGCATCACCACCACCCTCGCCGGACCGTCCCGGCCGCACGACGCCTTGTCGCCCGCCGAGGTTCCGGCCTCCCGCGGCGAGAGCGGACCGCTCGATGGCGACATTGCGATCGCCGCGATCACCAGCTGCACCAACACGTCCAATCCCCGATCGCTGGTCGCAGCGGGTCTGCTGGCGCGCAACGCCGTCGCGGCCGGTCTGCGTCCGCCGGCCTGGACGAAGACGTCGTTCACGCCCGGCTCGCGGGCGGCCGCCGATCTGTTGGCCTCGGCGGGTCTGCAGGACCACCTCGACCGGCTCGGCTTCCAGGTCGCGGGATTCGGATGCGGCACCTGCATGGGCAATTCCGGGCCGCTCAGCCCGGCCCTGTCCGGAGCCGACCGGGCGAAGGACACCGCGCTCGCGGCGGTGCTGTCGGGCAACCGCAACTTCACCGGACGCATCCACCCGGCCGTCGCACACGCCTACCTCGCCTCCCCCGCGATGGTCGTGGCCTACGCCCTCGCGGGCAACGTCCGCATCGATGTGACGAGCGAACCGATCGGGCGGGCCGAGAACGGCACCGACGTCACCCTCGCCGACCTGTGGCCCTCCGACGAGGAGATCGACGCGCTGCTGGCCGAGCACGAGGCCACCGCACTCGGGCGCGACGCGCACCGGGAGTTGACCACCACGCGCTGGCAGGAACTCGAGTACCCGCGCGGCGAGCACTACCGCTGGGACGGGGAGGCCGGCAGCATCCGTCGCCCGCCCTTCACCGACCCGGAGCTGACGTCTCCCACCCTCACGGGGGATCTGACCGCGCGGCCTCTGCTGGTCCTCGGCGATGCGGTCACCACCGACCACATCTCGCCGGTCGCACGGGTCCTGCCGGACTCCGCAGCAGGGCGTTGGCTCCGCGAGCGCGGTGTGGGCGACCGGGCGCTGGGCACTTTCAGCTCCCGGCGGCTCAATCACGACGTCATGATCCGGGGTGGCTTCGCCAACACCCGCCTCGCAAATCTGCTCGTGCCCGAGAAGCAGGGTGGCTGGACGCGCACGGCACCCGGTGAGGAGCCGGTGCCCGTCCACGAGGCCGCCGAGTACCACCGCCGGCAGGGCACGCCGGTCGTGGTGGTCGCCGGTGAACTGTACGGCGCCGGATCGGCGCGGGACTGGGCCGCGAAGGTCACTCGGCTGCTCGGCATCCGCGCGGTCCTCGCCCGTAGCTTCGAACGCATCCATCGCACCAATCTGGTCGCGATGGGCGTCCTGCCGATCCAGTGGCAGGGACCCACCCCGGAGACCTTCGACGGCAGTGAGGATATCGACCTGATCGGACTGGCCGATCTCGGATCGACCACCGAGATCACCGTCCGGGTCCGCCGTGCGGGCGAGATCGCGTGGGAGGGCACGGCGCTCTGTCGGATCGACACTCCCCTCGAGTGGGAATGGCTGCGCGCCGGGGGTCTGTTCGGCCACCTGCTGACCGAGCAGACGGAGCGGCAGCGGGCAACGGAGCCCGAACCGGTGGGCGCACACCGGTAGACGAGTGGATCGACGGGGACGTCCTCCGAGGAGGACGTCCCCGTCGTCATGTCCGGTCCGCCGGAGCGACACGGGCGACGGTGCGCGCCCGCACGATCAGATGACGGAGCGGCGGGACGGACCCCTCCGCTCGACCGTTCCTCCGGCCACCGTCGAGCTCGGCGCGCCGCACCCGGTACCGCTCGCGCAACACCGCGGCGCGCAGGGCGGCGATGACACCCGGGAACCGACCCCGACGGCCGACCCCGACGGTGCCGAGGAGCAGGACGGCGGCCGGCAGCACTATCCAGGCGTACAGGACGGCGGCGGAGGCGATCGCCTCGGCGACGGCGTCCTCGTCGAGTGCCGCCCACACGATTCCCGCACCGACCACGACGTAGAGGGTGCCACCCAGGGCCGCGGCCAGGACCGCGCCGACGTATCGGCGGAGCAACCAGCAGCGGACCGTCCACAGCACGAGGACGACAGCCGTGAACATCGTGATCGCGGACGTGACCACCACGAAAGCGACGTCCGAGGAGTCCAGGAGGGGCCCGGAACCCGACTCGTCGTCGAACACCACGATCATGAGGAGCCCCGTCACCACCGTGACGACGGCCAGGACCGCGAGTTCGACGGCGAGCGCCGCGAAGGGGTGGCCGGCGACCCGCGGGTCGTCCGGTCGCAGCCTCGCCGCCGTGGCGAGCAGTTCGCGTCGGCGCAGCAGTGACGCCTCCCGGCGCAGACGACGGCGGGCACCGACGCCGCGCTGGGTCGCGAGGAACAGATCCTGGCTGAGCACCACGATCACGAAGACCGCCGGGAACAGCAGCAGCGCCGCCAGATCCACGGAGTGCGGGAGGCCGTCGAGCAGCGCAGCGACGAAGGTCATCGTCGCCCCGACGCCGAACACCGACCCGCACAATTCGAGGTGTTCGAGGCGCAGCGCCTCGGTCGATCGGGACGAACCCTCGGCGGTGATGGCGGGGCCGAGCGACCACGCGATGAGATTGAGCGCAATGACGAGGGCGGCGAGCACCCCGAGGACGGCGGCGGCCTCACCCATCGTGAGGGTGGTGAGCACGCCGCTGCGCACCGGCGTGGACCGGTCGTAGGCCAGTTCGTCGGTGCGGCGGGCGATCGCATGGATCAGGTTGGGGGCGAGGGCGACCGGCAGGTAGGCCAGCGCCGAGCCGAACATCAGCATCCACACCCGCGTCCAGAACCGTCGGCGGGCGTGCGCTCCGCCGCGGCCTTCGGAGTCGGTGGCAGTGGTGGTCACGGCCGTCCTCCTCCCGGGCCCTACGGTGATGCGACTGACAGTGGTACACGAAACGGTAGCCGGTGCCGGGAGTGCTCGGGAAACACGACACGGGACGCCCGATTCGGGCGTCCCGTGTACATGCTGTCGAGAACGGAGCGGAAGATCAGGCGCGAGCCTTCTGCAGGTTCTCGTCGAGTGCGGCGAGGAACTCCTCGGTGGTCAGCCAGCCCTGCTCGGGGCCGACGAGCAGTGCGAGGTCCTTGGTCATCTGACCGGCTTCGACGGTTTTGATGACGACGTCCTCGAGCTGCTGCGCGAACTCGATGACCTCGGGGGTGTTGTCCAGCTTGCCGCGGTGCTCGAGTCCGCGGGTCCAGGCGAAGATCGACGCGATCGGGTTGGTCGACGTCGGCTTGCCCTGCTGGTGCTGACGGTAGTGCCGGGTGACGGTGCCGTGTGCGGCCTCCGCTTCGACGGTCTTGCCGTCCGGGGTCATCAGGACGGAGGTCATCAGACCCAGCGAGCCGTAGCCCTGCGCGACGGTGTCGGACTGGACGTCGCCGTCGTAGTTCTTGCAGGCCCAGACGTAGCCGCCCTCCCACTTGAGGGACGATGCGACCATGTCGTCGATGAGGCGGTGCTCGTAGGTGAGACCGGCGGCCTCGAACTCGGTCTTGAACTCCTCGTCGAAGATCCGCTGGAACTCGTCCTTGAACATGCCGTCGTAGGCCTTCAGGATCGTGTTCTTGGTCGACAGGTAGACCGGGTAGTTGCGCTGCAGGCCGTAGGAGAAGGATGCACGCGCGAAGTCCTGGATGGACTTCTTGTAGTTGTACATACCCATCACGACGCCGCCGTCCTCGGGGATCCGGCAGACCTCGTGCTGGATCGGCTCGCTGCCGTCCTCGGGCGTGAAGGTGATGGTGACGGTGCCCGGGCGGTCGACCTTGAAGTCGGTGGCGCGGTACTGATCGCCGAACGCGTGACGGCCGACGACGACGGGCTTGGTCCAGCCCGGCACCAGACGCGGTACGTTCGAGATGATGATGGGCGCGCGGAAGATGGTGCCGCCGAGGATGTTACGGATGGTGCCGTTGGGCGACCGCCACATCTTCTTCAGACCGAATTCCTCGACACGCGCTTCGTCGGGGGTGATGGTGGCGCACTTGACGCCGACGTTGTGCTTCTTGATGGCGTTCGCCGCGTCGACCGTCACCTGGTCGTCGGTGGCGTCGCGGTGTTCCACGCCGAGGTCGTAGTACTCGAGATCCACGTCCAGGTACGGGTGGATCAGCTTGTCCTTGATGAACTGCCAGATGATGCGGGTCATCTCGTCGCCGTCGAGTTCGACGACCTTACCTTCAACCTTGATCTTGGACATATGCGCTTCGTGTCCTCCTAGGACGTTTCTGTAGGTCCCCAATCGACCGCACTTTGTGGGTGCGATCGCCGTCGGCTCGCGAGCAGCGAGCATGGCCGTGTCCACGTCCTGGACCGCGGCCAAACATGACAAGCGTACTGCTATTGCCGATGACCGCAAAGCGCCTCGTCCCACCCCCACGCCCTACCGACCGGTAACTTTCCTGCTGGTCAGGGATGTTCAGAGGGTGCATAGGACCCTGCGACGGAGAGTCGCTAGACTGCCGGGAAAGTCATGAGTGCCAGCGTCAAGCCCCGGCTTGCTGGCCGGCAACCCTCCGACCGGGGTGGGGTGCTCCGGGTGATGACACGGTCGGTGGAACCCCACCGACAAGCCTGTTGTCGGGAGGACTGAGATGATGATGTGCTGTCGCACGCAAGCCACGATCACACCTCCCATCACCGCCGGAAGGACACGATGACCGACATCCGCAGCCGGCGCTGCCAGCCCACCGCGAGCCTCGAGGCGGTCATCTCTTGACGGCGGGCACCGAGCGGCGTCGCGTCGAACTGCCCCCGTCGGACGGACGCCTCGACACCATCGACATCGGCGATCTCGCGCTCGAGAGCGGCGAGACGCTGCCGAACGTCACGATCGCCGTGCAGAGGTGGGGCGAACTGTCCCCCGCCCGCGACAACGTGGTGCTCGTCGAACACGCCCTCACCGGCGACTCGCACGTCACCGGCCCCGCCGGACCGGACCATCCGTCCCCCGGTTGGTGGTCGGGCATGGTCGGCCCGGGCGCTCCGATCGACACCGATCGCTGGTGCGTGGTCTCGACGAACATCCTCGGCGGGTGCCGCGGCTCCACCGGCCCCGGCAGCACCGCACCCGACGGCAAGGCCTGGGGATCCCGCTTTCCGCTGATCACCGTGCGCGACCAGGTGGCGGCCGAGGTTGCGCTGCTCGACAGGCTCGGCATCGACGTCCTCGCCGCCGTGACCGGCGGGTCGATGGGCGGCATGCGCACCCTGGAGTGGATCATCGCGTACCCGGAGCGGGTGCGGGCGTCGCTCGTCCTCGCCACCGGTGCCCGCGCGACCGCCGACCAGATCGGCACCCAGAGCGCGCAGATGGCTGCCATCTCGGCCGACCCCGACTGGCAGGGCGGCGACTACTACGGCACGGGGCGGCGTCCCGAAGCCGGGCTCGCCATCGCCCGGACCATCGCGCACCTCACCTACCGGACCGAACTCGAACTCGACACGCGCTTCGGGAATCTCCCCCAGGACGACGAGGACCCGTGGCGCGGCGGCCGGTACGCCGTGCAGAGCTATCTCGAGCACCAGGCGCGCAAGCTCGTCGCGCGCTTCGATCCCGGTACCTATGTGGTGTTGTCCGACGTGATGAACCGGCACGACGTCGGGCGCGGACGCGGCGGCGTCGAGGCCGCACTCGCGTCCACCCCGGTCCCGACGATCGTCGCCGGCGTCGACTCCGACCGGCTGTATCCGCTGCGCCTGCAGCAGGAGATCGCGGATCTGCTCCCGGGATCGGGCGACCTGCGTGTGCTCGTCTCCCGCGACGGGCACGACGGATTCCTCACCGAGGCCGACGAGGTCGCGAAGCTCCTCGTCGAACTGATGAAGCTCGCCGAGGGCTAGTCGGTTCCCAGCGGGTCGATCGACGCGGCGAGCGCCACGACGATTCCGCCGACGACCATCATCGAGACGACATCGAACGTCTTGCCGCGTACCGCGAGGACACCGACCTTGTCCTCGTCGAGAGCCCAGCGGAACAGGCCGGCGAGGATGGTGGCGCCGCCGAAGACGAACGCTCCGCGTCGCCACCGGTCGGCGATCACCAGGATCACCGCTGCCGCGATCACCAGGGTGACCGCGAGCAGCGGCAGGTTCAGACGCGTGAATCGCAGAGCCTGAGCCATCTCGTCTCCCGGGGTCGTCGACCCGCTTATCGGGGCGCGAGCTGCTCGGCCCGCTCCACGACGTTGGTCAGGAGGAAGGCGCGGGTCAGCGGTCCGACGCCACCGGGGTTCGGGGACACGAAGCCCGCGACCTCGCGCACGTCGGCGGCGACGTCGCCGCGCAGTCCGTCCTCAGTGCGGGAGACACCCACGTCCAGCACCGCGGCGCCGGGCTTGACCATGTCCGCCGTCACCAGGCCGGGAACACCTGCGGCTGCGACGATGATGTCGGCGCGACGCACCTCTGCAGCGAGATCACGGGTGCCGGTGTGGCAGAGGGTGACCGTCGCGTTCTCCGAACGACGGGTCAGCAGCAGACCGATCGGGCGACCGACGGTGACGCCACGACCGACCACCACCACGTGCGCGCCGGCGATCTCCACGTCGTAGCGGCGCAGCAGGTGGATGATGCCGCGCGGCGTGCAGGGCAGCGGAGCCTCCTTGCCGAGCACGAGCCGGCCGAGGTTGACCGGGTGCAGTCCGTCGGCGTCCTTGCCCGGATCCATGCGCTCGAGCGCCGCGTTCTCGTCGAGATGCTTCGGCAGCGGGAGCTGCACGATGTAGCCGGTGCAGGCGGGATCGGCGTTGAGCTCGTCTATCGCCTCGAACAGCTGCTCCTGGGTGATGTCGGCGGGCAGATCCTTGCGGATCGACGTGATGCCGACCTTCGCGCAGTCGTTGTGCTTGCCGCGCACATAGGCCGCGGATCCCGGATCGTCGCCGACGAGGATCGTGCCGAGGCCGGGCGTGACGCCCTTGGCCTTCAGCGCATCCACGCGGACCTTCAGGTCCTCGAAGATTTCGTCGCGGGTTGCTTTGCCGTCCAGGATCGTCGCAGTCACGTCGTTCATTCTTCCAGGCGCCCGTCCGGCGTCGAATCGCGGCCGGTACCGGAAACCGTCCGGGCGCCCGGAGGCAGGCAGTCCCGGGACAGTTCCGCAAAGGCCTCGGCGAGATACCGCTCGTACTGCCCGGGGTCGGGCATGCAGGAGTCCGATACCAGAAAAGACAAGGTGAGAACCTCGCCGAGCGACGTCACGGAGTGGACGAGACCATAGTTCCGGTTGAGCATCGGAGTACCGATCGCCTCGACGGCGGGACTGTCACCGAAGCGGAGACTCTCGACCGGCCCGCGGGGCACGTTCGTCACGGTGGTGTTGGCCAGCGGCACCACGTCTCCCGTGGGCCCCACCCGCCTGCGGTGCGCTCGTCGGATCGTCATCGCCAGGTCGAACGCGGGCGATGCATCCACCGCTGCAACGGAGGCAGCCGACTCCGGACGCCGGATGCGCTGTTTCTCGAGAGCGGCCGACTCGTGGACTCGGCGGAGTCGCTCGCGCGGATCCGTCCGGTCGATGTGCAGGTCGACATACATGAGCGTGACCTTGTTCTCCGACTCCGTTCCCGCCCCGTCTCGGAGCGATCCCGGAACGATCGCCGCCGGCGAGTCGGCGGGAATCTCCTCGTAGGACGCGAGGTAGGCGCGAAGTCCGCCCGAGACGACCGTCAGGAGCAGGTCGTTCACCGAGGTGTCCGTGGCGCGCGCGACGGCACGCACCTCCGGCAGCGGCATACGGACGATGCCGAGCTGCCAGGGACCGCCGGCGTCGGTGTCGAAGCGGGTGCGGGGACGTTGCGGCCGGGGCGTGGTGATCTCCCCCGAGGCGGTGAGACCACCCAGCGCTCGTCGAGCGCGACGTGCTGCGACCAGGGCCGGGAGCATCCTCGCGTACCGGAAGGGCAAGGCTGCCGCCGCGCGGACCGTTCCGGGTACGGCGACAACTCGTCCTCCCGCCGAAGGGGTGGCAGACGGATCGTCGAGCAGCGCACGAGCGATCTCGACGGCTCCGAGCCCGTCGGTCACCGAGTGGTGCAGGAGCAGCGCGACGATCGTGGCGCCCTCGGGGAGGTCCTCGACGCCGCGAATATCGGTCAGGACGTGCACTTCCCACGGCGGTGCGGACAGATCGAGACGGCGTTCCTTCGTCGACGCGAGCATCCGATGCAATTCGCTGCGCGAGGTCGGTCCGATCGTCTCGTACCGGACGTGGTCGTCCGGGTCGACGTCCGTCTCCACCCAGTAGGGGAAGTCGAGGTCCGCCGGCACGCGGTGCAGACGTCGGGTGAGCGCCGGTGTGCGATGCAGACGTTCCCCGATCCAGGTGACGGCGTCTTCACGGGTACGGATCGGAGCCTCGCCTGCCCGGGCGTCGAACACGTAGAAACTCACCATGGTCGGCGGCGGGGCTTCGGGGTCGGTGTCCCCCACGAAGACGTGGAGCGCATCCCGCGCGGCCAGTCGGATTCCGCGTCGGCGTGTCATCGCGATGGTTCTCTCCCGGGTCGCCCGCTGCTCGTGCCTCTCGATTGAACCAGTTACCGCTCAGGGCCACATCCGATCGGAGATCCGCGTGACAAACGGCGCCGGCATCCGCGCTTGCGCTGCTGGAGGATTCGATGTTCCGACCCCGGCCGCACTGAACTTCTCCGCTCACATGACGGAATAGCCATCCGGCAGCGACGTCCGTCCGGTCAATGCCCGCAGCACGGTCGTACCGTCGCCGAATGCCAGCGCGATCCTTGTGGCGAGCAGGGTTGCCTCTTCGAGGACGTCGGCCGGAGGCTCGTAAGGGATACCTGCGGCAGCTGCGATGTCGAGACCGTGAACGGCGAGTTCGAAGGTGCGCGTCGGCAGATAGGAGTGCAACCGGATCCCCTTGTCCCCGATCACGCGGAGCAGACGGTCCTCGCCGGCACCGAGCCGGTCGATCACCGCGGTCGAGAGGGCATCGATCGTCGCCACCGGGTCGTCACCGAGGTCGGCACCGGCACGCCGTCCACGTTCGACGATGTCGTCCGCGCCGAGGACCGAGGTCAGTTCCTTGACGTGGACGTAGTACTGCTCCGCGCTCGCGAGGTCCTCGGTGTCGGCGGGACCGTCCAGATAGGTCGTGACGGTCGTCAACGAGCGCGAGGTGTGGCCGATCAGCGCTCGGAGGTTCCATTCACCCAGGCCCGGACCGTCCCAGCGATCCTCCGGCACGGTACGGACCAGCTCCGAGAAGCTGCGTACCGCCGAGACGTACGTCGCTACCGGTGATCCCATGACATCTCCCGCAGTCGACCGAATATCGAACCCGACACGAGAATGAAAACACGCGTCCCCCGGCTACGCCGACGGTGTGAGCACGCGGGTCAGCGCGAATCGCTCGCGCAACGTGAATCCCAGGTTCTCATAGAGCCGCATGGCGGTCGTGTCAGAGACCGAGCCCGGTGCCGTGGACGCCGTACTCGTCGATGACGGCGAGTTCGTCCTCGGTGAGCGGCGGGAAGCTCAGCGCCTCGAGGTTGTGGTCGAGCTGCCAGGTAGAGCTCGCGCCGACGAGCGCCGAGGTCACCGCCGGCTGCCGGAGCACCCACTGCAGCGCCAGCTGGGCCAGCGACTGCCCACGCGACCGGGCGAGCTTGTCGAGTTCTGTGACGCGCTGCCGGTAGGTCTCGTCGATCACGTCCGGGGAGAGGAACGCGCTGTCCACCGCTCGCGCACCGTCCGGAATGGTCTCGAGATACTTGTCGGTCAGAAGTCCCTGTGCGAGCGGCGAATACACGACGAGGCCGAAACCGTCCTGCTCGGCCGCGTCGAGCAGACCGTTCTGCTCGATGCTGCGGTCGAAGATCGAGTAGCGCGGCTGGTGAACGAGTAGTGGGACGCCGGCTTCCCGCAGAAGTGTCGCGGCCTCGTGCGCACGATCCGGTTGGTAGTTCGAGATGCCGACGTAGAGCGCCTTCCCCTGCTCGACGGCGGAGACGAGTGCCCCGACGGTCTCCTCGAGCGGCGTCGACAGGTCCGGGCTGTGGCTGTAGAAGATGTCGACGTAGTCGGTGCCGAGATCACGCAGGCTGTGCTCGAGCGAGCCCAGCAGCGACTTGCGCGACCCGCCCTTCTGGTAGGGACCGGGACCGATCGGATTGCCGGCCTTCGTCGACAGGATGATCTCGTCCCGGTAGGGCGCGAGGTCCTTGCCGAGGATCCGGCCGAAGTTCTTCTGCGCGGCACGGTGCGGCGGACCGTACCGGTCGGCGTTGTCGAAGTGGGTGATGCCGAGGTCGAAGGCGTGGAGGATGATCTCCCGCTGCGTCTCGAAGGGGTAGTCGGTGCCGAACTTCTGCCACAGCCCGAACGAGAAGGCCGGCAGGTCGAGCCCGGACCGCCCCGAGCGACGGTAGGGAATCGTCTCGTAACGATTCTCGGCTGCGGTGTACGGGGTTTCGACGGTGCCGTGCGACATCGGGCGGAGTTCGCCTTTCGGTTCCAGCGGAATTCGGGTCCACGCCACTCGATCACGGGCACTTCCGGACTGTCACCGGTTCCGCTCAGGCTGCGCACAATGATCCGCCGAGCGCCGGTGCACTGACGTCGACGGGTGGTTCTAATTCGGTGACTGCCAACGGTCCCGGCCATCCGAGCCGGGAGCGCACACCATCGGAGTCCCCTTGGTCGTGACTCCAGTGGCACCTGGGGTGGAACAGAACGAACCGCCGTGCACAGTGCCACCCGATTGCTGAGCAGGAGACGGAGGCGGCGTGTACGCAGGAGCGGGCGGGGGCGTGTACTGCGTCACCGGCGGCGGGGTGTACTCGGGCGTCGGGGGCGGCGTGTACTCCGTCGTCGCCGGCGGGGTGTACGCGGGAGCGGGCGGCGGGGTGTACTCCGTCGTCGTTTCCACGACGGTCGTTCCGACCTGGGGAACCAACGGCACCACGGCAGGCGAGTCGGAGGTCGTGGTGGGCGCCGATGTCGTCGTCCGGGGCGACGTTGTGGTGGGCTTCGCCGTCGTCGTGGTCGGAGCCGCCGAACTGCTCGTCGTGGACACCACCGAGGTGGTTTCCGTCTTCGGTTCCTCCTCACCGACAGCGGCGCCGAGCGCGACGAGTCCGACGAGGCCGGCGCCGAGCACCCACGGCCACTTGCGCCGCTTCTGCCCGCCTCCGGCAGGAGGATTGCCACCCTGGCCGACAGCCCCGAACACCTGTGTGGGGTCGCCGCTGCCCTTGGGCCTGGTCTGGTTCGTCCACTGCTGACCGTCCCAGTAGCGATCGATGGACGGGTCATAGGGGTCGGGATGCCAACCGGCAGGAGGATTCATGCTCGATCCGTTCTGAGGAATGCGTTCCGCAGAACGTCGCCGGTACCGATCGGTTTGTTACACCGACAATTCGGAACCTCACCGAGGCAGGTGGAAGGGGCGTGCGAGCCGGGACACACAGTGCCGACTTGTTAACCTGCATCGTGTTCAGAGTGATGTTCCACGAGCCGCGCATTCCCCCCAACACCGGCAATGCCATACGCATGGTCGCCGCGACCGGCGCGGAACTGCACCTGGTGGAACCACTCGGTTTCGACCTGTCCGAGCCGAAGCTGCGCCGCGCAGGCCTCGACTACCACGACCTCGCGTCGGTCACCGTGCACAGCAGTCTCGACGCCGCATGGGCGGCGCTGGCCCCCGAGCGGGTGTTCGCGTTCACCGCGCACGGCACGTCGAGCTACGCGGAGATCGAGTACCGGGCCGGCGACGTGCTGTTGTTCGGACCCGAACCGACCGGGCTGTCGCCCGAGGTGCTCGCCGACCCGCACATCACCGAGCAGATCCGTATCCCCATGCTGCCCGGGCGGCGTTCGCTGAATCTGTCGAACGCCGCAGCCGTCGCCTGTTACGAGGCGTGGCGACAGCACGGTTTCCCCGGAGGGTTTTAGGCGCCGCTCTCCACCGGACGACCCGAGCGGGCCCATCCGTCGGTGCCGCCCGCGACGGACACGGCGTCGACACCGCGACCGGCGAGATACTGCGCGGCCTGCAGGCTGCGGCCACCCACGGCGCAGACGACGTAGACGGTGCCCTCGGTGGGGATCTCGTCGATCCGCGCGACGAACTCGCTGAGCGGGATGTTCGTGACGCCGGGTACGCGCACCTGGGCGTATTCGTCGCGTTCACGCACGTCGATGACGGTCGCCCCGTCGGTGAGCGCGGATTCGAGTGCGGCCAGGTCGACCTCACGCATCGCTGTCGGTCCTCTCGGTATCGGGCGTCCCGGTGGTTCCGGACGAACGTCCCCGTCGGGTGATGAGCCGGATGACCAGGTAGAGGACACCTGCACACACGAACAGGAACGCCACCCACGGTAGCGCGGCGCCGATACCGACCACCGCTGCCCCCAGCGCGGCCCACAGACTGTTCCATCCCGCGACCAGCCCGTCCCAGAAACTGTCCTGCTCGGAGGGAAGACGATCGGTGGTGATGTCGACGGTGAGCGTGGACAGTTCGATCCGGTCGCCCAGCTGACGTCGCTGCGCCTCGAGACTGTCGAGTTCGGCTTGTCGTTCGGCCAGCGCGGTCTCTGCAGCGATCAGCGCTTCGACGTCCGCCGACGACTCGAGCAGCGCGCGCAGGCGGTCCACCGAGGCCCGCAACGCACCCACTCGGGCTTCGAGGTCGGTGTACTGCATCGTCACGTCGTCGCGAGTGGTGCTCAGGCTGGTGACTCGGCCGAGCGTGCGGATCTCGTCGACGACCTCGTCGAGTCGGTCGGCGGGCACCCGCACCGTGAGCACGCTGCTCGCCTCGGGTTGCTCGGTGAGCGAGTCGACGCGCCCACCGGCCTCCTCGACGACCGTCACGACCCGGCGGCCCGTCGCCACGGGATCGCCGGCATCCATCTCGAGGTAGCCGGTGACGACCTCCTTGCGGTCGGACTCCTCGACGGGTTGCGACTCGCGGAGACCGCCGTCGACGATCGCGGGTGCCGAGATCGCAGGCGCGGAGGCCGAGGAGCCCTCGCCTCCCCCACCCTCGTCGCAGCCGGTGACGACCAGCGCGAACAGAGCCAACGACACCAGCGACAGGCGTTTCACACTCGGCGATGCTAGCGAAAGTCGCGTGATCTGCTCGGCATTCGCAGATCCATGGCTTCGAGATGGTCGGCGAGGAGCGTGACCACCCCCTCGGCATTCTGGAGTCGGCCGCGAACGAGCAGGGCGGGAGCCGTGTGGGCCACGGTCCGGTAACGCGCCCACAGACCGACCGAGCACACCACGTTCACCATTCCGGTCTCGTCCTCGAGGTTGAGGAAGGTGACACCGGCGGCGGTCGCCGGTCGCTGCCGGTGGGTCACGGCCCCGCCGACGAGGATGCGTGTCCCGTCGGGGACCTGCAGCAGGTCCGCGGCCGGGATCACCCCGAGTTCGTCGAGCCTCTCGCGCAGGAACTGCGTCGGATAGCTGTCGGGCGAGATTCCCGTGGCCCAGACGTCGGCGGCGGCGAGTTCGAGAGCGCTCATGCCCGGCAGGGCCGGAGCCGGCACCGTCCCGATCCCAGGAAGCCGGCCGGGGCGTTGTGCCGCCGCCGGAGCCGCACCCCAGAGGGCTTCGCGGCGGGTGACACCGAACGAGGAGAACGCTCCCGCGGTGGCCAGTGCCTCGACCTGCGCGGTGGTGAGACCGACGCGGGCGGCGAGGTCGGCGGGCGAGGTGTACGGGCCGTGGGCACTGCGTTCGGTCACGATGCGTTCGGCGAGGTCGTCGCCGATGTGCCGCACCGTCGCCAGGCCGAGCCGGACCTCTCGCCCTTCGTTCTCGAGGGTGGCGTGCGCGAGGCTCGCCCCGATGTCGGGGCCGTGGACGACCACACCGTGACGGCGGGCATCGGCGACCAGCGATTGCGGCGAGTAGAAACCCATCGGCTGAGCACGCAGCAGACCCGCGCAGAACGCTGCGGGATGGTGCAGTTTGAACCACGCCGAATAGAACACCAGCGAGGCGAAGCTCTGCGAATGACTTTCGGGGAAACCGAAATTCGCGAAGGCGTAGAGCTTCTCGTAGATGCGGTCGGCGACGTCCCCCGTGATGCCGTGCAGGTCCCGCATGCCCTGATAGAGGCGTCCCCGCAGACGCTCCATCTTCTCCGTCGACCGTTTCGATCCCATGGCGCGACGCAACCGGTCGGCCTCCGCCGCGGTGAATCCCGCGGCGTCGACGGCCATCTGCATGAGCTGTTCCTGGAAGAGCGGAACACCGAGGGTGCGTTCGAGGGCCTTCTCGAGGCACGGATGGTCGTAGGTGACGGGTTCGAGACCGTTGCGCCGCCGGATGTAGGGGTGCACCGAACCGCCCTGGATCGGGCCGGGCCGGATGATGGCCACCTCGATGACCAGATCGTAGAAGCAGCGCGGCTTCAACCGCGGCAGAGTGGCCATCTGCGCCCGCGACTCCACCTGGAAGACACCCACCGAGTCGGCGCGGCACAACATCTCGTAGACCCCCGGCTCGGAGAGGTCGAGGTGCGCGAGATCGACTCGGATGCCTTCGTGTTCGTCGACGAGGTCGATCATGTAGTGCAACGCGGAGAGCATGCCGAGGCCGAGCAGATCGAACTTCACGAGACCCGCTGCAGCACAGTCGTCCTTGTCCCACTGCAGAACGGTGCGTCCTTCCATTCGCGCCCATTCGACGGGGCACACGTCGGCGACGGGCCGGTCGCAGATCACCATGCCGCCCGAGTGGATGCCGAGATGCCGTGGGAGACCTTCGATCTGTTCGGCGAGATCGAGAACCGTCTCCGGGATCCGTTCGTCGGTCTCTACCCGCACCCCACCCCACCGGCCGATCAGCTTGCTCCACGCGTCCTGCTGTCCCTGCGAGTATCCGAGAGCACGGGCCATGTCGCGGACGGCGGAACGACCGCGGTAGGTGATGACGTTCGCGACCTGCGCCGCATTGATGCGGCCGTACTTGCGGTAGACGTACTGGATCGCCTCCTCGCGCCGGTCGGATTCGATGTCGAGGTCGATGTCGGGTGGGCCGTCGCGTTCGGGCGACAGGAAGCGTTCGAACAGCAGCTTGTTGCCGACGGGGTCGACGTTGGTGATGCCGATCGCGTAGCAGACCGCCGAGTTGGCGGCCGATCCTCGTCCCTGGCAGAGGATGTCGCTCCGCTTGCAGAAGTCGACGATGTCGTGGACGACGAGGAAGTATCCCGGGAATCCCAGCCGGCCGACGACGTCGAGTTCGTGTTCGATCTGCCGATAGGCGTCGGGGCGGCGCTCGACCGGACCGTAGCGGCGACGCGCCCCGTCGTAGGTGAGTTCGCGCAGCCAGGTGAACTCGGTGTGCCCGTCGGGAACATCGAAGGGCGGCAGTTTCGGGGCGACGAGACGCAGATCGAAGGCGCATTCACGACCGAGTTCGGCGGCATGGTGCACGACACCCGGAAAGGCCTCGAACAGCCGCGTCATCTCCTCCCCCGACCGCAGGTGCCCGCCTCCGGTCGGGGGGATCCGGCCGACGGCGTCGTCGAGGCTCTGCCGGTCGGAGATCGCCGCCACGGCCATCGCCAGACGTCGCCGATGGGGATGCGCGAAGTGCGCCGCCGTGCTCGCGATGCACGGAATGCCATGTCGCGCGGCAAGTTCGAAGAGGGCTGCGTTGCGTTCGTGGTCGTCGGGATATCCGTGACGGGTGAGTTCGACGGTCACGCGGTCGGCACCGAACCGGTCGACGAGATCGAGCAATGCTGCTTCGGCGGCGGGGATCCCGCCCGTGGTGAGCGCCTGTCGCAGGTGCCCCCGACGACAACCGGTGAGGATCTGCCAGTGCCCACCGGCGGCGTCGGTGAGCGCGTCGTAGTCGTACCTCGGGTTGTTCTTCTCCCCTCCTGCGAGGTGGGCGTCGGCGATCTGCCGCGACAGGCGTCGATAGCCCTCCTGACCGCGGGCGAGGACGAGCAGGTGCGCATCGTCGAGGCCCAGCTCGGCTCCGAAGACGGTGCGGATGTCGAGTTCGCGTGCGGCTTCGGCGAATCGCACCGCCCCGTACAGTCCGTCGTGGTCGGTCACCGCGAGGGCCTCGAGTCCGAGTCGTGCCGCCTCCTCGGCGAGTTCCTCCGGCGTGGAGGCACCGTCGAGGAAGCTGAACGCAGAGTGGGCGTGCAGTTCGGCGTAGGGCACGACCGGCCCTTGTGGACGTCGGACCCGCGCCTCGTACTCGGCGCGGGTGCGCGACCACGCCGGGCTGTCGCTCCCGTCGCCGGGATGTTCGGCATCGCGACGGGAAGTGCCGGGTCGTCCCGAGAGCACACGTTCCATCTCCGACCAGGTCGGCGGACCGTTTCCCCATCCCACTCCGGCACCTCCTCGACCGATCCAGTATCGCACATGTGTTCGAACGAGACGTTCGAACACGCGCAGTTCTCGTCGCGACACGCCGGGAGTCGGCGACGAGAACTGCACGATCGACTGCAACCAGGGGGTTGCATCACGGGCCAGCAAGTGCAACCCTGGAGTTGCATTCCCATCGAAGGAGGCAATCATGACCGACGAACTCGACCGCATCGAACGCGACATCACCATCGACGCCCCCGTGGACCGGGTGTGGACACTCGTGGCCGAACCCGGCTGGTACATCAACGACAACGAGTGGACCGAGCACCGCCTCGAACACGACGGAGATCTCACCACCGTGCACGATCCGGTCCACGGCGCCTTCGTCTTCCGCACCGTGACCCTCGACGAACCGCACTACGCGGCCTTCCGCTGGCTCGCCGACCACACCGATCCCGACAGCCCGTCGACCCTCGTCGAGTTCCGGCTCACCGCCCTCGACACCGACACGACCGAATTACGCGTCACGGAAACCGGATTCGACTCCCTGCCCGGCGACGCGAGCGAACGCCGCACCCGCTTCGAGGAGAACTCCCGGGGCTGGACCACCGAACTGGAGATCGCCAAGCACCATCTCGAGAAGGACGGAAGCGTTGCCCGACGCTGAGTTCTCCGCCGACCTGCATCCCGTCTTCGCGGCCCTGGCCGACGACACCCGGTGGCGCATCCTGCAGCGACTGGGCCGATCCCCGGCGTCGGCGTCCGGGCTCGCGGCCGAGTTCACGGTCTCCCGTCAGGCCATCGCCAAGCATCTGGCGGTGCTCGAACGGTGCGGTCTCGTGACCTCCGAGCGCGCCGGACGGGAGATCCGCTTCTCCGCCGTCGGATCGCGGCTGAGCGCGGTCGGGCGTGCGATCGACGCCGTGGGGGCAGGCTGGGACCGCCGCCTGTCCGCGATCAAGAAGGCGGCCGAACGGCCTCAGTAACCCGCGTTCGGATCGACCCGGGCGATCAACTCCTCACCCGCGGCGAACCGGCGTACGTTCTCCTCGAGGGTCGGCGCGAACGTCTGCGTCAGCCGGCTGCGCGTATTGGCGATGTGCGGTGTGATCACGGCGTTGTCGAGATCCCACAGCGGATGACCGTCGGGCAACGGTTCGGGATCGGTCACGTCGAGGACCGCCCCGGCGATCGCACCGTCCCCGAGCGCCTTCACCAGCGCGTCGGTGTCGACGAGGTTGCCCCGCGCGACGTTCACGAGCCACGCCGACCCGGGCATCGCCGCGAGCGCGGCGGCGTCGACGAGATGATCGGTCTCGGCGGTCGCGGGTGCGGCGACGACGAAGTGATCGGCCATCGACCACACCTCCGACGTGCGGTCGGCCGGCAGCGTGACCTTCGCGCCGTCGACGGGACGGCCCGAACGATTGACCGCGACGACGGACGCGCCGAGGGCATGCAGGCGCGGGATCATCGCCCGGCCGATACCGCCGCATCCGACGATGGCCACGGTCGAGCCGTGGAGGGTCCGCACCCGCGGGTCGAGAACGTCCTTGGTCCACCGCTTCGCGGCAACCGAGGCGTGGAACTGCCGCAACCCCACGAGCAGCGCTCCCACCGCGTACTCGGCCACGTTGTCGGCGTACACACCGGACGCATTCGCCCACAGCCGGCGGTCGTCGATCACGCCCGCCCGGAAGAACGGTTCGATACCCGCGTAGGTGAGCTGCACCCAGCGCACCCGGTCGGGCAGATCCGGGAATTCCTCGGCGCTGCCGTCCCACACCAGGGCGTCGGCCTCGTCCAGTTCGGAGAGGGTTCCACCGCCGGAGACGATCGCGGCGGCGAGGTGTTCGTCGTGGCCCGGTCCGAGATGAATACGCATGCCGCGACCCTAACCTCGAATCGTTCGCGGAGGGATGTCGAGAATCCGGAAGCGGCTCCGTCTCCTCCATGAACGCGGCCACAATGGGCCGTACCGCACGGAGGAGAACATCATGGCCAAGTACCTGCTGCTCAAGCATTACCGCGGCGCCCCGGCAGCGGTGAACGACGTACCCATGGATCAGTGGGAGCCGGACGAGGTGTCGGCCCACATCCGGTACATGCAGGATTTCGCCGCCCGTCTCGAGAGCACCGGCGAGTTCGTCGACGCGCAGGCGCTCTCCCCGGAGGGCACCTTCGTCCGCTACGACGGTGAGGGACGTCCCCCGGCCACCGACGGGCCGTTCCCGGAGACGAAGGATCTCATCGCCGGGTGGATGGTGATCGACGTCGACAGCTACGACCGGGCACTGGAACTGGCCGGCGAACTGTCGGCCGCGCCGGGAGCCGGCGGGAAGCCGATCCACGAATGGCTCGAGGTGCGACCGTTCATGTCCGAACCGCCGACCGTCACGGAGTAGACGTGGACGAGGCGTTGCTGCGCACGCTCGTCCCCACGGTGATCGGCATCCTCGTCCGCCGCGGAGCGGATTTCGCGTCGGCCGAGGATGCCGTCCAGGACGCGCTCGTCGAAGCCCTGCGGGTGTGGCCGGAGGATCCGCCGCGCGACCCGAAGGGCTGGCTGGTCGCGGTGGCGTGGCGCAGATTCCTCGACACCGTGCGCGCCGACGCGTCCCGTCGACGCCGCGAGATCCTCGTCGACGCCGAGCCCCGGCCGGGGCCGGGCACACCGGTGGACGACACGCTCGCGTTGTACTTCCTGTGTGCCCACCCGTCGCTCACGCCCGGCTCGGCGGTCGCGCTCACCCTGCGTGCCGTCGGCGGGTTGACGACCCGGCAGATCGCGCAGGCCTATCTCGTTCCGGAAGCGACGATGGCCCAACGCATCAGCCGGGCCAAGCGCACGATCGCGGACGTCCGGCTGGATCGGCCGGGCGATGTCGCGACGGTGTTGCGGGTGCTCTATCTCGTGTTCAACGAGGGCTATTCGGGTGACGTCGACCTGGCCACCGAGGCCGTCCGGCTCACGCGCGGGCTGGCAGCGGTGATCGACCACCCCGAGGTGTCGGGTCTGCTCGCGCTGATGCTGCTCCATCACGCCCGGCGAGCGGCGCGCATCCGGCCGGACGGCAGTCTCGTTCCCCTCACCGAACAGGATCGCAGCCTGTGGGACACGCGTCTGATCTCGGAGGGCGTGGAGATCCTGCAGGCCGCGCTCGCCCGCGACCGGCTCGGCGAGTTCCAGGCGCAGGCCGCCGTCGCCGCCCTGCATGCCGACGCGCGTACCGCGGAGGAGACCGACTGGGTGCAGATCGTCGAGTGGTACGACGAGCTCCTGCGGTTCACCGACAACCCGGTGGCCCGTCTCAACCGTGCCGTCGCGGTCGGTGAGGCCGACGGACCCCACGCCGGTCTCGCAGCAATGGCCGAGCTCGACCCCAGCCTGCCCCGGTACACGGCGGCCGCGGCGTATCTCCACGAACGCGCCGGCGACACCGCGACGGCGGCCCGGCTCTACGCCGAGGCCGCGCACCTGGCGACCAGCGTGCCCGAACGCGACCATCTCGTGCGGCAGGCGGCACGCCTGCACAGCGTTTCCTGAGGTTCCGTCAGGGTTCTCCCCCACCACGAAATCCGGTGCCACGCCGGATGTGCCGACGGTGCGGGAGAACGAGCATGGGTGTCGTGAAACTCCTGGTGCGTCTGCTCGCCATACCCTTCGTGCTCTTCATCGCGTTCGTGGCGGTCATCGGTGGCCTGGCCGTCCACGCGTGGACCACGCGCGCGCTCGACACCACCGGACGCGTCGACTTCGACACCGCCCTGCGCATCCCTCCCGTCGAGTCGGGCACCGTCGACGCCGACGGCACGCGCGTGTTCGACCTGACCATGCGGCGCGGCACGACCGACCTCGGGCACGGCCCCGACACCCGGACGTGGGGCGTGAACGGCAGCTATCTCGGACCCACCCTCCGCGCCGTGCGCGGAGAGAACGTGCGCGTGAACGTCACGAACGAGCTCGGCGAGACGAGCACGATGCACTGGCACGGCATGCACCTGCCCGCGGCGATGGACGGCGGACCGCATCAGCCGATCGAGCCGGGAACGACGTGGTCGCCGTACTGGACCGTCGATCAACCGGCCGCGACCCTCTGGTACCACCCGCACCTGCACGGTTCCACCGCCGCGCACGTGTACCGGGGTGTCGCGGGCATGTTCCTGATCGACGAGCCCGGCACGTCGCCGCTCCCCCACGACTACGGGGTCGACGACATCCCCCTCATCGTCCAGGACCGGAAGTTCGACGGTGACCAACTCGACGACAGCAACGCGATCTTCGCCGATGTCGGCACGCTCGGCGACGAGATCCTCGTCAACGGCACACCGCGGCCGTTCCTGGACGTCGCTACCGAGACGGTCCGGCTCCGGGTGCTCAACGCGTCGAACGCGCGCGTCTACAACTTCTCGTTCGACACCGGGATGCCGTTCCTCGTCGTCGGCAGCGACGGTGGTCTGCTCGAGGAGCCGCGGGCCGTCCGCAGTCTCCAGTTGTCGCCGGGTGAGCGCGCCGAGATCGTCGTCCGGCCGGAAGCAGGTTCGAGGCACGTGCTGCGCAGCACCCCGCCCGAGCTGAAGGCCGGCTTCTGGCAGGACCGCTTCTCCGGTGGCGACGACCGCATGGACGTCCTCGAGCTGCGGGCGGCACCCGTCCTCAGGTCGTCGGCCGCGATCCCGGAGAGACTGACCACCCTTCCGGAGCTCGGGGAACCGAGCAGCACCCGCCGCATCGACCTGACCTCGTCGACGACCATCAACGATCGCGAGATGGACATGGGCCGGATCGACGAGGTGGTCGTCGCCGGCACCACCGAACTCTGGGAGGTGCGCAACGTCAGCGGCACGATCCACAACTTCCACATCCACGACGTGCAGTTCGAGATCCTCGGCATAACCGGGGTGAGTCCTGACCATCCGTCCCTGGCCGGTCGCAAGGACACCGTCTTCGTCCCGCCGGCGGCGACCGTGCGTCTGCTCGTTCCGTTCGGTAGCCACACCGATCCGGCGATGCCGTACATGTACCACTGTCACCTGCTCAAACACGAGGACAGCGGCATGATGGGACAGTTCGTGGTGGTCGGCGCCGACGAGGTGCACGACGTGACGCAGGCGGCCGGCACGGCCCACCATGCCCACGACGGCGGGTGAACCCGGTCACGTCCGGCAGGGCCGGGAATGGATCCTTGCCCACCCCTGTTGAGGAGTGTGGATCGGCGCGTCGCGTACGCCCCGGAGCCAATGAGAAACCGCCTTCGTGGAATACCGTCCGGCTGGAGCCACGTTGCGCAACGTGCCGTGAGGCATCCGGCGCGTCGGTCCACCTTCTTCCTCCCCTGATCTCGCGGCCGTTCCGGCCGAGCAGGGTGAAGCCCTCCCACTCCACGCCAGTACAGTTGCCGATCGTCACAATCGTCAGCGGAACCGGGAGTGGGCATGAGTCGCTGGGCCGAGATCGTCGTCACCAGGAGCCGATGGGTACTGGCGATCGTGCTGCTCGTCGTGCTCTTCGCCGGCGCCTGGGGCGTCGGGATCTTCGGCAAGCTGACCGGCACGGGCTACTACGACCCGAACAGCGAGGCCGTCGAGGTCGAGCAGATCATCTACGAGAACTTCGGGTCGCAGGCCGCGGACATCATCGCGCTCTACACCGCACCCGAGGGACGCACGGTCGACGGCATCCGTCCCGACATCGAAAGAACCCTCGCCGAGTTCCAGGACGCCGTCCCCGCCGAGTCGATCCAGACCTACTGGACCGCTCCGCCGCCGATGAACCAGCTGCTGCTGTCGACCGACCAACGCAGCGTGGCTGCCTCGATCACGCTCGGCGCGAACTCCGGGCTCACCGCCGCGAGCTTCCCCGAAGCCCTCGACCTGCTCGAGGTGCCCGGCGTGGAATCGCAGTTCGCCGGCAACACCGTGGTCGCGATCGAGTTCACCGACACCCTGGAGAGCGATCTCGTCCGGTCCGAGCTCATCGCGGTGCCCATCACGCTGGTGCTGCTGGTGTTCATCTTCGGCGGGGTGATCGCCGCCGCGGTCCCGGTCTTCGTGGGTGTGCTCGCGATCTTCTCGTCCCTCGCCACCCTGCGTCTGCTGTCGAATTTCACCGAGGTGTCGTCGTACGCGCTGAACATCACGTCGCTGATCGGTCTGGGCCTGGCGATCGACTACGGCCTGTTCATCGTCAGCCGCTACCGCGAGGAACTCGCGGCCGGTTCGGACGTCACCTCGGCGGTCAAGCGGACGATGTCCACCGCCGGTCACACCGTGATGTTCTCCGCTGCCCTGCTGATCTGCGCGTTCGCGGGCATGCTCGTCTTCCCGCAGACGGTGCTGCGGTCGCTCGGCCTCGGTGCCATGGCCGCCGTCCTCGGTGCCGCCGTCCTGTCGCTGACCGCGGTTCCCGCGCTGCTGACGATGCTCGGCCACCGCATCAACGCGTGGACCTGGGACCGTGAGACCTCCACCCGCGCCGAAGCGCGGGCGCGTCGTTTCTGGGGCGGGGTCGTCCGCAAGGTCGTGCGCCGTCCCGCCCTGATCGCGGTGGTGATCACCGGCGGTCTCCTCGTACTCGCGTCGCCTGTGTTCGAAGCACGGTTCGGGGAGATCGAATACACCGCGCTGCCCGAGGACAGCCAGGCCCGCGCGGCCACCCAGACCCTGCTCGACGAGTTCCCGAGCACCGGCAACGGCGCCACACTCGTCCTGCGCGGCGAGAACGGGCAGGCCCCGGACAGCACTGCCGTGCGCACGGTGTCCACCGAGGTCGCCAAGGTCGACGGCATCTCGCAGACCGTCATCGTCGGGCAGGAGTCCGACGTGGTGGTCCTGCAGGGCCTCTACGCGCAGGGCGTGGACGGCACCGCACGGGCGAGCGAGATCACCGGCGAACTGCGCGCCCTGGACGTGCCGGACGGCACCGATCTGCTCGTCGGCGGTGGCCGGGCCCTCGTCGACGACGCCAACCAGGCCGTCTCGGATTCGCTCCCCTGGATGATCACGATCATGGTGCTCTCGACCCTGGTGCTGCTGTTCCTGGCATTCGGGTCGGTGGCACTACCGATCAAGGCCGTGCTCATGGCGGCACTGAGCCTCGCCGCGACCTTCGGTGTGCTGACCTGGGTGTTCCAGCTGGGCCACGGTGCTTCGTGGCTGCACGTCGTTCCCGCGGCGATGGAGCCGACCTTCGTCGTCCTCATCCTCGCCGTGGTGTTCGGCCTGTCGACCGACTACGAGGTGTTCCTCATGTCGCGCATGATGGAGGCCCGCGCGGCCGGAGCGAGCACGGTCGAGGCCGTCGAATACGGCATCGCCCGCACCGGACGTGTCGTCACCGCCGCCGCACTGCTGCTGATCGTGGTCACCGGGGCCTTCACCATCTCCGGCCTGTCGATCATGCGGTTCCTCGGAGTCGGCATGATCGTCGCGCTCATCATCGACGCGACGATCGTGCGCATGCTGCTCGTGCCGTCGCTGGTCAAGCTCATGGGTGAGGCCAACTGGTGGGCACCGGCGTGGATGAAGCGCGTGCACGCGAAGGTCGGACTGGGGCATTAGACCGCAGAGCGGCCGGGTCATCAGACCGCAGGGCGGCCGGTGTTCGGGGTCGCTACAGCGGCGTGATCGTCGTCGCGACGACGGGACGCGCCGGCTTGGCCGCGGCACCGCAGCTCGCCGGCCGGGCCGGTAGTTCCGAGGTCTCCACCCGGACCCGCCATGCCCGGCCGTCGTGATGGCGCACGATCGGCTCGTCCCCGTCCTCGACCGTCACGGCGTCGATCGCGAACTCGTCGATCGCCTCGCGCACCGCGATCTCGGCGGCCTGCCCGGCCGCACCCCAGGTGCTGCGACCCCGCAGACCGGCCGCGTGGACCTGTCCCTTCCCGGCGTCGCGGACCGCGGCGAGACTGTCGTCCTCACCGAGCCGCCCGTAGGTGTAGCCGGTGGGCAGCATGATCATCGACGGCGCGAAACGGTGTCCGCCGGTGTGCGAGCACTCCCACACGTCCTGCCCGAACTCGGCGGTCAGAGCGGCCGCGATCGGGCGCCCCAGCACAGCGCAGCACCGGTCCCTCTTGCCGTGAGCGCACACCAGGGCGATCGGGTCCTGCACGGCGGCGCCGATGCCGGGGGCCGGACCTGCGACCACGCGGGGGACGATGTCGAGCAGCTCGGCCGGCTCGGTGATCTCGAGCCGCTCGCACCAGGTGTTCTCCGGTTCCGTGCGGGCCAGCAGGACGGTTCGGGTCTCCCGCACCACGTCGCGGCCGGGTCTCCGGATGAACAGGATCCGCACATCCGCGGCCTTCGCCCGGGCGGACAGTTCGTCCGACAACTCGGCGCCGAGGGCGGTGCCGTCGAGCACGTCGCGGCCCCAACCCGTCGGCACCTCGAGGCACACGTAGCCGGGCGCGGTGGCTGCCGTTCCGGGCAGCGGCTCGTCGAGCGCGGACAGTGCGGAACAGGTGGGGGCGGAGATGGTGGTCACGCGGACATTGTGGCCCGGACACCCTCGCGGCGGCTCGGCACCCCGTGGTGACGGGTCAGCCGCGGCGCAGTCGACGCAGTGCCACACCACTCCACATCCGCAGGAATCCCTGCGACAGGTACGCGAAGCTGCCCAGTGCCAGCACCCACTTGGTGACGCTGACGGTCGAGGCGGCCCGGACCGTCCGGTCGTCGATCCGGGTGCGCTGATCCAGCAGGTACAGGCCGACGATGTTCTCGACGTAGTCCCCCGCCGCGGCGACGACCGGCGCCGCCATCAGGATCCGACGCGTACTCGGCGACAACGGGCGGTGCTCGTCGAGTGATCGTGCGCCGGCCCGCAACGCGATCGCGAAGGTCGCCGGGTGGACCATGTCCCAGTAGTAGTGCTCCCGGTAGCGCTCGATCTCCTCGGGGCCGAGATCGTCGAGGATCTTCCGGTACTTCGCGGCCGAGAAGGTGGTCTGGACGGTGCCCACTGTCGGGGCCGTGGAACCGAGAACCCGACCGATGTTCGCCTGGGACACGAGGAAGATGGCGGCAGCACCGATGAGGACGCGGTCGGCCCGGGTGAGTGTCATGCTCGTGATGCTAGGGGCAGAGAATCCGCGACCCTACGGAAGGGAGACCCGTGCAGATCACCGGAGCAGTCCTGGAGGAGATCGGACGTCAGCGGCGGTACGAGGAGTCCACTCCGCTCAGCGTGGACCTTCTCGAACTCGACCCACCGGGACCGGGTGAGGCGCTGGTCGAGATCGAATGCGCCGGTGTGTGCCACTCCGATCTGTCCGTGGTCGACGGCAACCGGCCTCGCCCGGTGCCCATGCTGCTCGGGCACGAAGCGGCCGGACGCATCGTCGAACTCGGTGACGACACCACCGGATTCTCCGTCGGCGAGCGGGTCGTCATGACCTTCATGCCCCGCTGCGGTGAGTGCGAGGGCTGCGCGAGCAACGGCATCCGCCCCTGCATCCCGGGATCGGCCGCGAACGCTGCGGGAACCCTGCTGTCGGGCGCCCGGCGGCTGCACCGCGACGGGAACGACGTCCACCACCATCTGGGAGCATCGGCCTTCGCGACCCACGCCGTCGTCGACACGCGGTCGCTCGTCGGTGTCGGCGACGACGTCCCCGCCGAGGTCGCCGCGCTGATGGGCTGCGCCGTGCTGACCGGTGGCGGTGCGGTCGTCAATGCCGCTCGTCCTCAGGCCGGGGACACGCTGGTCGTCGTCGGTCTCGGTGGAGTGGGGATGGCCGCGCTGCTCGTGGCGCTGGCCCACGACGACGTCACCGTGATCGCCGTCGACACCTCCCCCGACAAGCGCGACACGGCCCGTTCGCTGGGAGCCCGACACGTCCTCTCACCGGACGAGGCCGTCGAGCAGGGCGTGAAGGCACGGCTGGTCATCGAGGCCGCGGGGAGCGTGCCCGCGCTCGCCACGGCGGTCGCGCTCACCGGACCGGGAGGCACCACGATCACCGTCGGACTGCCCGCCCCCGACGCCCGGCTCGAGATCTCGCCCACCGCTCTCGTCGGCGAGGGCCGCTCACTGGTGGGCAGCTATCTCGGATCCGCCGTCCCGGCCCGGGACATCCCCCGCTTCGTGGACATGTGGCGCGAGGGGCGACTGCCGGTCGAGCGGCTCGTCACCGACCGTCTGCCGCTGGGCCGGATCAACGAGGCGATGGACGCCCTGGCCGACGGAACCGCCCTCCGCCAGATCCTCACCATGGACTGATCACGAGCCCACACATCAGGTTCAGATGTCGTAGTCCACGACGGTGACTCAGATGTCGTAGTCCACGACGACCGGCGCGTGATCGCTGATCCTTCGGTCCGGTGCCGGATCGCGGTCGGTCCCTGCGGAGATCGCGGTCCGGGCCAGTTGCGGCGTGGCGAGGTGGTAGTCGATCCGCCACCCGGAATCGGAGGCGAACGATTCCCCCAGCCACGACCACCACGAGTAGGGACCGTCGACCTCGGGATGATGCCGGCGGACGACGTCGACGAGCGTGCGCGGTGACAGCAGCGAATCGAACCAGGCGCGTTCCTCGGGCAGGAAACCCTCGGCCTGCCCGCGACGCCGCCAGTTGCGCACGTCGTAGCGTGTGTGGGCGACGTTGAAATCACCCATGATCAGGAACTCGCGCCCCTGGGCGCGCGCCGCGAGCCGGCTACGGGTCAGCTGCCGGGCGAAGGCCGACAGGAACCGCATCTTGCGCTGGTAGCGCACCCCGCCGTCCGGTTCGTCGCGCATGCGCCCGGGCTTCTGGAGGTGCGCCGGGAGCCCACCCTTCGGCAGGTACAGCGACGCCACGGTGATCGGTGCGTCGGCGAGATCGACCTCGACGTACCGCCCCTCGTGGGCGAATTCGGACAGTCCGCGTGCCAACGCTCCCCGATCGAACTCGATCCGGTCGACGTGTTCCTCACCGGGAAGTCGCAGCAGTGCGGTGCCGCTCCAGGTGCGCACGGCGGCGGGTTCGTGCAGGGTCAGGATCCCGACGCCGTTGCGGCCGGGAAGGGTGCCCTCGTCGTAGGCGAGGTGGTACTTGCCGAAGACACCCTGCGGGATCGCAGCCGCCGGAGCGCGTACCTCCTGCAGGGCCACCACGTCGGGGTTGCGTTCACGCAGCCAGTCCTCGAATCCGCGGCGCTGTGCGGCGCGGATTCCGTTGATGTTGAAGGTCGCGATGCGCACGATCGTCCAGTCTAGGCAACCGATCGATCCGTGAGGAACGGGACGACGGCCGCTGCGAAATCGCGGGCACGGTCGCGGTGGATGCTGTGCCCGCAGCCGATCTCCTGCACGGAGGCCGAAGGCAGTGCCTCGACTGCCGCCGTCAGCAGTTGCGGGTCGACCATGCTGCCGCGCCGCACTCCGCGCAACAGCAGGGTCGGTGCGGCGAGGGACGGAAGGTGCTGCCACCACACCGGATTCGGCGTGTGGAACTGGGCGACGACCGACGGCGTCATCGAGCGGTCGAAGGCGGTGACCGCGCGAGGGTTGAGCGCCATGCTGGTCGCGGCGTGCCACAACTCCACCGGAGTCGGACGGTGGGCCGGCACCTCCGGAACGGGATCCCCCTCCCGCAGCGGCAGGGGTGTCTCCTCGAGGACCAGTCGCCGGACGAGTCCGGGATTCTGTTGCGCGACCAGCGATCCCACGTGCCCACCGAGCGAGTGCCCGACGAGATCGACGGTCTCGACACCGAGGTGGGCACACAGACCGGCGACGTCGGCGGCGAACTCGCCGAAACGATACGAGGCTGCCCGGCCGCTGCGTCCGTGTCCGCGCAGGTCGACGGTGATCACCCGTCGGCCCGCCTTCACCAGGGCTCCGGCGAACCGGGTCCACGTGCGCCCGTCGCCGCCCATCCCGTGCACCAGCAGGACGGGCACGGAACGGGCGGCGGCAGCGGACGGTGCGAACTCGCGATATGCGAGGGCGACCCCGTTCGGCGCGGCGGTGAGGACCGGAGATCTCATGATGCTCGAGCCTACTCAGTCGTAGACGCCCTCCACCCGCCAGCCGTCGGCACCGAAGAACACCAGCAGGGCCCGTGATTCCTCGAGCAGCACCTGCAGACGGGCGGCGCACCGGGCGACGGCCGGGTCCCACCAGTACTCGTCCACCGGCCACGGACCGGCCCATCCGATCACCGTCCAGCTGCGACTTCCCCATCGCAGCCGAGCAGGTGACCCGCTGAGCAGTCCGCGCTCGGTCACCGAGACCGGATTCCCCACGTCGTCGTCCAGCCGGATCGCGGGAGGTGTGTGCAACACCAGCGCGGGAGCGGGGGGCGGGAGCCGGCCCGGCCACGGTGCGTCCGGGTCGGAGTGCGGGATCGCCTCGTCGCCGACGGGCACGAGGACGATCCGTTCGGCGGGTCCCCGGCCACCACCGAGCACGCCGATCCGGACGGCGTCCCCACCGAGCAGGCCCTGCACCCGGACGAGCGCCCGACGTGCCCGTTCGTCCTCGTCGCCGACACCGCCCCACAACCCGAGTTGCAGCGCACCGGCGGCCACGACCTCGACCGGTTCGAGGCGCAGCAGCACGATTCCCGCCGTGGGCCGGTTGGTGTTGCGGCCGGTGAGCCATCCGTCGAGCTGCCATCGCACACGATCGGCCGTGCCCTCGGGGGTGAGCGGCTCGGCGCAGCGCCAGGTGCGCGCGCGTTCCTCACCGGCCCCGGTGCGGGCCGTCACGAGCAGTCGCGTGCACGCGACTCCCGCTGCGGCGAGCCGGGTGTGGAGCAGTTCGGCCAGTGCGCGACCGGCGAAGGCCGCGGCGTCGACCCGTTCCACCGGCGGGTCGCAGGGCTGTTCGACCGTCAGGTCCGGAGGGATCGGCCGTCCCGACGGGGGACGTTCCGGCAGGCCCCGTGCGCTCCGGTGCGCAGCCACGACGTCCGCGTCGAAGCGTGACGCCACATCGATCGAGGACAACGCGGCGAACGCTCCGATGGTGCGGATACCGAGACGGCGCAACAGATCCACCGTGTCGGCCCGCCGAGGAGCCGCCAGCGCCGGTTCCACCGCGAGATACGAGACGGGCAGCGGCGCCAGGAACTCGGCGCCCCTCCCCGTCGGGACCAGCGCGTTCCGGCGCGCGGCGAGGACCGCGGTGGACAACTCGTCGGCGACACCGACCTGGCATTCCACGCCGGTCGCCGCGACCGCGTCGATCAGGGCCTCCGCGGCGGCCTCCTCCGAGCCGAACCACCGGATCACACCGCGCGCGGCGAGGATCACCAGACCCGGGCGCAGCACCTCCACGCCCGGGGCCACCGCATCGATCGCGGCCACCACCGCCTCGAACGTCCGCGCTTCCAGGTCGGGATCCGAGCGGGCCACATGCAGTTCCGGGCAGCGGGCCTGCGCCTCACGTCGTCTCAGACCGCGCCGGACACCCGCGGACCGCGCCGAGGCCGAGCAGGCGACGACACGATTCGCCGAGACCACCGCCACCGGGACGGTCGCGGGCAACTCCGCGGCGGTGGCGGCGGCGACCGCGGGCCAGTCGGGGCACCAGAGGGCCACGACCCGCGCGGGCGCCCGTCGAGAGGACGAGTCGTTCACCGGACCGCTTTACGGAAACGCCCGTCCTCCAGCCGATTCCGCTCTTCGCTCGCCCACTCGACGGCACTGCGGTCGGCGCACACCTCCACGCGGGTGGCGCGCGGAGGGAACGCACGCCCGTGCGCCCGGACCGACAGGCGAGTCGCGCACAACCGGTCCCGGCCGGGACCGTCCACGCCCCGATAACCGTCGATCCGCGCCTCCAGTCGCACGTGGGCACCTTCCCAGCGACCGTCCGTGACCACGAGGACGGACTGCTTGCTCCGCGCCCGGGCGGCGACCGCACGAGCGCGGGACGGCGGCACCGATGCCCCGCCGAGTCCCAGCACCACCAGGTCGATCCCGTCGAGCAGCACCGCGGCGATCTCCACGGGATCCGGTCCGGGATCGGGGATCACGGCCAGCCGGTGCAGGTGGGCCCCCATCTCCGCGGCGGCGAGCAGACCCAGCCGACGCTGACCGATCACGGCGGCGTACCCGCCCGAGGCCGTCACGGACGCGAGCATCCCGAGGAGAAGGGAGGTGGCCCCCGACACCGAGACGACGCTGCCGCGCACCAATCCGCCCTGGGGCAACAGTTCCGCGAGCGGTGCCGGGACGGGCAGGATGCGGCCGGAGGGGGCCTCGACCCGGCCTCGCGCGACGGACGGGACCTCGCCCCGCGCCGGCACTGCCGCGATACGACGTCGCAACGCTTCGATCCGCTCCGCGCGACCCGCTTCCTCGTCGTCCACCGGAAATTCGGCCACCTCGCCCACTGTCACCCCTGTCATCCGCCTGCCGCCTGACACACACGACCGGCCGACCACGGGGAAGTCGTGGCCCGGCTCGCACTCTATTCGAACATACTTTCGATCTTCATCAAGTAGAACCGACCCGAATCCTTCCCGTCAAGCCGGAAGCACCGCCCCCGACGGTGACTACAGTGCAGCTCACACGTTCTTCGGCCGGGGCGAACACCTCCGATCGACTACTCTCGATCGAGTGGCGGAGCAGGCATGGGCAGGACGGGCCGTAGGGCCGGATCACTTGGTGGCCGGTCGATATCGGCTCGACTCCAAGCTCGGCGGTGGCGGCATGGGTGCCGTCTGGCTCGCCCGCGACAACCGTCTGGGCCGCGACGTCGCCGTCAAACAGGTGATCTCCACCGCAGACCTCGATCCCGACGAGGCCGAGGATCTCCGCCGCCGCGCGCTCCGGGAGGGCCGGGCCGCCGCCCAGCTCGCCCACGAGCACGCCATCTCGATGTACGACATGGCTCTGCACTACGGCGAACCGTGGCTCGTCATGGAGCACTTGCCGTCCCGCAGCCTGGCGCAGGTGATGAACGTCGTCGACACTCTCCCGCCGTACGTGGTGGCGCAGATCGGCGCGAACGTCGCCGACGCCCTGACCGCCGCGCACGCCGCCGGGATCGTCCACCGCGACGTCAAGCCCGGCAACATCCTCATCGCCGAACGCGGCCGCGACGCCGGCATCGTGAAGATCAGCGACTTCGGCATCGCCCGCGCGAAGGGCGACAACGACCCCGACGGCGTGATCATCGGCACCCCCGCCTATTTCGCGCCCGAGGTCGCACGCGGCAACGACCCCACCGAGGCCAGCGACGTCTTCTCGCTCGGCGCCACCCTCTACACCGCGGTGGAGGGGCAACCGCCCTTCGGTTTCGAGACCGACTCGATCGCGTTGCTGCACCGGGTCGCGCGGGCGGAGATCATCATGCCCACGCACACCGGTCCGCTCACCGAACCCCTGCTCGAGATGCTCCAGCCCGATCCGGCGCGACGCCCGACGATGGCGCAGGCGCGCGATCTCCTCGCCCGCGTGGTCCTCGGACCGGGCGGATCGGCGGCGGCCCTGCGCGGCCGTCCCATCCAGAACGAGGACGGCACGATCCCGTCGTGGGCACAGCGTTCCGCGCACTTCACCGAACCCGCACGCCCCCGTGGTTCCTTCGTCGACCGTCCCCTCGGTGCGGCGGCTCAGGCCACCGGTGGTCCGAAGAAGTCGGCGAAGGGTTTCGCCCCCGCGGATCTGCTCGACCGTCTGCTCCCGAAGGGTCCCGTGCCCGACAACCCGCAGGACCGCATCGTCGCCTATGCGCCCCTGGCGATGGCGGCGATGGTCGCGGTGATCCTGGTGGCGCTGCTCGTCGCCGTCATCATCGCGCTGGTCGTCTGAACCGACGTCACGCTCAGTCGATGCGGCGGCGGTGGGCCCACCGGGTCAGCGCGTTGCGGTTCGACTGCTGCGTCTTGCGCAACACGTTCGACGCGTGCGTCTCGACGGTCTTCACCGAGATCACGAGTTCCTCGGCGATCTCGCGGTAGGTGTAGCCGCGAGCGAGCAGGCGCAGCACCTCGAGTTCCCGGGGCGTCAGCGAGTCGAGCTCGGGATCGAGTGGCGGTTCCGGTGCGGCCGACCGGCCGGTGAACGAGTCGAGCACGAAACCGGCCAGACGCGGACTGAACACGGCGTCTCCCCCGGCGACCCGCCGGACGGCGTCGGCCAGATCCGGCCCGGAGATCGTCTTCGTCACGTATCCGCGGGCGCCGGCGCGGATGACGGCGATGACGTCCTCGGCCGCGTCGGACACGCTGAGCGCCAAGCAGACCGGCCCGTCCGGGATCCGCTGGAGGACGGCGACGCCGCCGCCGTCGGGCATGTGGACGTCGAGGAGCACGACATCCGGCTTGGTCGCCTCGATCCCGGCGACGGCCTCGGCGACTCCCCCGGCCTCGCCGACGATCTCCATGTCGGCCTCGCGCCCCAGTTCGGTGCGCACTCCGGAGCGGAAGACGGCGTGGTCGTCCACCAGGAAGACACGATAGGGACGGTTGTTCTCGGTGGCATCGGACGATGTCGCCGGAATCGAAGTCACTGTGTCTGCTCCTCGGGGTGGGGGTCGTTCACCCCCCACTCTAAGGTCGACTCGGTGTCCTGTTCGCGTTCGGTATCCGTCCGGCCGGCGCGCGGCACATGGATGCGCACCTCGGTTCCCTTTCCGGGACTCGACTTCACGACCGTCCGGCCGCCGCGACGTTCGATGCGCGCCCGGATGGACTTGGCCAGACCCTGCCGATCGGCCGGTACTTCGCCGGGATCGAATCCGACGCCGCGATCGCGCACGAACACGCTCACCTGATGCGGTTCCACCTCGGCGAAGAGGTCGACGCTGTCCACCCCGGCGTGCTTGGCGGCGTTGACGAGAGCCTCGCGGGTCGCGCCGAGCACGGCGGTCGCGGCCTCGGGGGTCAGATCGCTGTCGTCGGGCGCGACGTCGCCGACGATGACGGGTTGGACGGACAGACCGTACTGGTCCTCCACCTCACCGGCGATGGTGCGCAGCGTCTCGGCGAGCGAGGTGCTCGGCGTCTCGTCCCCACCGAACAGCCAGCGGCGCAGTTCGCGTTCCTGGCTGCGCGCCAGTCGCACGACCTCCTGCTGGTCGCCGGCCTGCTTCTGGATGAGCGCGAGGGTCTGGAGCACCGAGTCGTGCAGGTGCGACGCGATCTCCTCGCGCTCCTCGTTGCGCACCCGGGCGGCACGCTCGGTCTCGAGGGCACGCCACATCCGGATCCACAGCGGCACCGACAGCAGGGCGGCACCGACCAGCGTGACCACCACGGCGACCAGCGACGAGCGCAGCGCCGCGACGTCGACCTGCGCGATGACCATCACTCCGAGTCCGGTGACGACGAGGGTCAGGCCGCCGAGTACGCGGGCCCATGTGAGGACCGTCGGATGTGCGGGCAGACCGAGTACCGATCGGGGGCCTTCGACGTCGAATTCACGCCATACGAGCGCCGCACCGACGACCACCACGACGATCGGCAGCACCACGCCTGCGGCACCACCACTGAACAGCCACGAAAGACCCACCGCCAGGCCGATACCCATGAAGGCGAGGCCGATGGCGCGGCGCCGTTCGGGGCCGGTGGGGCGATCGGTGTCGGAGCCCGGAGGCACGAACATCCACAGCAGGCCGTAGGCCGCGATCCCGAACCCGCCGAGGGCGGCGAGCACCGTGAACGCGACCCGCACCTTGGTGGCGTCGATACCGAGATGGTCGGCGACACCGCCGGCCACACCGCCCACGATGCGACCGCCCACCCGCCGTTCGAGGCGGGGAACGGTCACGGGTAATCCAGGTACCGGTTGCACACCTCGATACTGGCACGGTGATCGCCGGCCCGGCATCGGGGACGAACCCTGATGTCCGGGTTCCGATCGGCCCCTCGGAAATCAGGGTTGGTCCCTGATGTGCCGCGCGCGGAAGCCCAGCAGGATGGGTGCCATGGACACGAGGAGCTTTCAGGACCAGGTGGCGGACATGTGGCGGACCCGCCCCGTGCGTCTGCCGAAGGAGGGGCACATCGCGGGTGTGTGCTCGGGTATCGGAGCGCGCTACGGCGTCGATCCCGTGCTGATCCGTGTCGTCTTCGTCGCGTCGGCGCTGTTCGGCGGTGGCGGTCTCGTCCTCTATCTGGCCGCCTGGCTGATGTTCCCCCGTCACGGCGACCAGGTCTCTTCGCTCGAATCGCTCGTCGGGCGGGGTGCGAGCTCGGACTCGACCACCAAGGTCATCGTGCTCCTCGTGGCCCTGGCGATCGCGGCGGGTGCCATCGGACCGGTGGGTGCGGGTTCGGGCGGCTCCGGATTCATCGGAACGCTCCTGCTGCTCGGCGGCTGGTGGCTGCTCTATCAGCGGCGTCCCGAACCGCCGGTGCTGCCGGCGCCCGAGGGAACCTCCTTCCCCACCCAGGCGGCCTTTCCTCAGCCTCCGGTGACGAACGCGTACTGCTCCCCGTGGGGCGCACACACCGGGGCATGGCACATGCAGGCGGGTCCGGCGGCCACGACGACACCGAGCGGGGAGGCGACCCCGCCTGCGCAGGCCACCGACGCGACGGAGGTCGTGGACACCACCCCGGCCTCGGGCACCGACACCCCCGCCTCGGGCACCGACGCCACAGCGCCCACCGAGACGACGGAGAGGAAGACGTCCCCGATGCCCGACCTACGCAAGGACACCGACCGCAAGGACACCGACGTTCCGCTCCCGGGTGTCGACGAGCTCTCGCCCCACCGTTCGGCACCGCCGGCATGGGATCCCCTCGGGGTCGCCCCGTTCGCATGGGATCTGCCCGAACCGGCACCGAAGCACGAACCCGCGATCGTCACGAATCGACGTTCGCGTCTGACCACGACGGTCCTCGGCCTGGCCGTGATCGCCGCTGCGGTGACCGGCGCGCTCGGTGCCGCCGCCGACCTGGCCTGGGTGACCCCCGCCCGGGTGGGTGCCGTGGCCCTCGCGGTCGTCGGTCTGGGCCTGCTGATCGGCGCGTTCCTGCACCGCGGTCACGGACTGCTCGTCGTCACCGGTCCCCTGCTCGGATTCGTCGTTCTCGCCTCGATCGCCGGCCCGGTCGACACCTCCAACTGGGGCGACCGGACCTGGGCTCCGACCAGTACCGATCAGCTCGAGTCCGAGTACAGCTTCCAGTTCGGGGCGATGACCCTCGATCTGCGGGGACTCGAACTCACCGAGGACCGCACGGTGCAGGTCGATGGCCGGTTCGGCAGCGTCGAGGTGCTGTTGCCGGAGAACCTGGACGTCCGCGCCGACTGCACGGTCGGCCCCGGTGAGATCAGGGGATGCCCCGCCCCCGGCATCGACGGCGGCGCCGACGGAGTCGACGACGGGCCGGTCCTGGACCTGAACGCGAACATGGAATTCGGATCTCTGGAGGTGCGTCGTGGCTGATCACGAAACCGGAACACACACCGAGGATCGGACCGAGTGCACCCGCAAGGGACCGTCGCTCCTGCTCCTGCTCGCCGCACTGGCAGCGCTGGTCGTGAGCGGATGGGCCATGATCGGGCCGTTCTCGGTCGAGTTCCTCGCCGCCGTCGACCTCGGATGGGTCCTGGTGGGCGCGGCCCTGTTGATCGGAGCGGTGCTGGTCTTCCTCCCCAACCGCCGGAGGTAACCCCCCCATCTACGCGACGTCCCCCGGACCTGATCGGTCCGGGGGACGTTCGTCGTCTCACCGCTCCCGGCGAGTGAGGATCACTCCCACTCGATCGTTCCCGGGGGCTTGCTCGTCACGTCGAGCACCACTCGGTTGACCTCCGCCACCTCGTTGGTGATGCGGGTGGAGATCCGCTCGAGAGTCTCGTAGGGCAGGCGCGTCCAGTCGGCGGTCATCGCGTCCTCGCTGGAGACCGGACGAAGCACGATCGGGTGGCCGTAGGTGCGGCCGTCGCCCTGCACGCCCACGCTGCGGACGTCGGCGAGCAGCACGACCGGGCACTGCCAGATCTGTCCGTCGAGGCCGGCGGAGGTGAGCTCTTCGCGGGCGATGGAGTCGGCACGACGCAGGATCTCGAGGCGTTCGCGGGTGACCTCACCGATGATGCGGATACCGAGGCCGGGGCCGGGGAACGGCTGGCGGCCGACGATCTCCTCGGGCAGGCCGAGCTGACGTCCGACCGCGCGCACCTCGTCCTTGAACAGCAGGCGCAGCGGCTCGACGAGCTCGAACTCGAGGTCCTCGGGGAGTCCACCGACGTTGTGGTGGCTCTTGATGTTCGCGGTGCCGGAGCCGCCGCCGGACTCCACGACGTCCGGGTACAGGGTGCCCTGCACGAGGAACTTCACGGTCTCGCCCTTGTCGGCACCCTCGCCGAGCACCTCGGAGACCGCGCCCTCGAAAGAACGGATGAACTCGCGGCCGATGATCTTACGCTTGGTCTCGGGGTCGGTGACGCCGGCGAGCTCGCGCAGGAAGGTCTCGGACGCGTCGACGGTGACCAGACGGGCACCCGTCGCGGCGACGAAGTCCTTCTCGACCTGCTGCCGTTCGCCCTCGCGCATGAGGCCGTGGTCGACGAACACACAAGTCAGACGGTCGCCGATGGCGCGCTGCACCAGCGCGGCCGCCACGGCGGAGTCAACGCCGCCGGACAGGCCGCAGATGGCACGACCGTCGCCGATCTGCTCGCGGACCTGCTCGACGAGCGCGTCGGCGATGTTCGCTGCGGTCCAGTCGCCCGGGATTCCGGCGATGTCGTGCAGGAACCGGCTCAGCACCTGCTGGCCGTGGGGCGAGTGCAGCACCTCGGGGTGGTACTGGACACCGGCGAGGCGACGGGCGCGGTCCTCGAACGCCGCGACCGGGGCGCCGGCGCTGGTGGCTGTGACCTCGAAGCCCTCGGGAGCCTCGGTGACGCCGTCGCCGTGGCTCATCCAGACGGGCTGCGTCTCGGGCAGGCCGTCGTGCAGCACACCGCCGGAGACCGACAGCTCGGTGCGGCCGTACTCGCGCGAGCCGGTGTGCGCGACCGTGCCGCCGAGCGCCTGCGCCATCGCCTGGAAGCCGTAGCAGATGCCGAAGACGGGGACGTCGAGATCGAACAGCGTGGGATCGAGACGCGGTGCGCCCTCCTCGTACACGCTGGCGGGGCCACCGGACAGCACCACCGCGCGCGGGTTCTTCGCCGCGATCTCCTCGACACCGGCCGTGTGGGGCACGACCTCCGAGTAGACGTTGGCCTCACGAACGCGCCGAGCGATCAGCTGCGCGTACTGAGCTCCGAAATCGACGACGACGACCGGTCTGGACTGCTGGCTTTGCGACGACACCCGAACAGTCTAAGCGGCCGCGCCGGGTGTTCCCGACGCGGCCGCTCATCCGATCACTTCCGGGTCGCTACGCGACGCCGCTGTGTTTGACCTCGACGACCGGCAGTCGCAACGCACCGGGTGCGTCGACGGGCACCACGGGGTTCTTCGGTTCGATCGGCGCGATACGACGGTAGGGCTGTCCCTGCTCGGGACGCTGGTCGTCCTCACCCTTGTTGGGCCACAACGATGCAGCGCGTTCGGCCTGCGCCGCGATGGTGAGCGAGGGATTCACGCCGAGGTTCGCGGAGACCGCGGCGCCGTCGACGACGCTCAGCGTCGGGTAGCCGTGGACGCGGTGGTACGGATCGATGACCCCGTGGTCGCGATCGGATCCGATCACGGCGCCGCCGAGGAAGTGTGCGGTGAGCGGAATGTTGAAGATCTCACCCCACGTGCCGCCCGCGACACCGTCGATCTTCTCGGCGATGCGGCGTGTGGCCTCGTTGCCGGCCGGGATCCAGGTGGGATTCGGCTGCCCGTGTCCCTGTTTGCTGGTGACCTTGCGGCGGCCGAACAGACCCTTGGTCGTGTAGGTGGTGATGGAGTTGTCGAGGTTCTGCATCACCAGCGCGATGATGGTGCGCTCGCTCCACCGATGCACCGAGAGCATCCGCAGCATCTTCACGGGGTTCCGTACGACCTGCCCGAGGAACTTCACCCAGCGCGGGGTGCGTCCGTCGCCGTCGGTCATGAGGGTCTGCAGCAGGCCCATCGCGTTCGATCCCTTGCCGTACCGCACGGGTTCGATGTGCGTGTCGGGGGTGGGGTGGAACGACGAGGTGATCGCGACACCCTCGGTGAGCTTCAGATCGGGGTCGATCCTCATCTTCCCGGCACCGACGATCGATTCGGAGTTGGTGCGGGTCAGTTCGCCGACCTTGTCGGACAGTTCGGGCAGCGCACCGGTGTCCTTGAGGTGGTGCAGCAGGTGCTGCGTGCCCCACGTTCCGGCAGCGAGGACGACGTGCGCGGCCGTGTAGGTGCGCCGCCGCTTGCGGACCCACGCGCCGGTGCGTTCGGTGATCACGTCCCAGGTGCCGTCGGCGGCCTGACGCAGATCGGTGACGGTGGTCAGCGGGACGATCTCGGCTCCCGCTCGCTCGGCGAGACCCAGATAGTTCTTCACGAGGGTGTTCTTGGCGCCGTGGCGGCATCCCGTCATGCACTCGCCGCACTCGATGCAACCGGTGCGGTCGGGGCCCACGCCGCCGAAGTAGGGGTCGGCGACCGTGCGGCCGGGTTCGCCGAAGAACACACCCACGGGCGTCTGGATGAAGGTCTCGCCGACTCCCATGTCGTCGGCCACCGACTTGATCACCTTGTCGGCGTCGGTCATCCGGCCGTACTGCACCACGCCGAGCATCCGCTTCGCCTGGTCGTAGTAGGGGCTCAGTTCGTCCTGCCAGTCGGTGATGTGCGCCCACTGGCGGTCCTCGAAGAACGGCGCCGGAGGCTTGTACAAGGTGTTCGCGTAGTTCAGCGACCCGCCGCCCACGCCGGCACCGGCGAGGATCAGGCAGTCGCGCAGCAGGTGCACTCGCTGGATGCCGAAGCAACCGAACTTCGGCGCCCAGAGGAAGCGGCGCAGGTCCCAGCTGGTCTTCGCGAAGTCGGCGTCGGCGTAGCGGCGGCCGGCCTCGAGAACGCCGACCTTGTAGCCCTTCTCCACGAGGCGCAACGCCGTGACGCTCCCACCGAAACCCGATCCGACGATCAGGACGTCGTAGTCCGTGACCCGTTGCTTACCCATGGAACCTCCAGCGACGAGAGTTGTTACCGGCCAGTATGCACCTCGGCGGTGTGACTACAGGCACATCTGAGACTCTACCCGTTACGTGGAGTTGCACGAAAACAAAGGGTGAGAAATGCCGATGGCCGGTCACCGCGTCCTGCGACGCTGTGACCGGCCATCGGGATGTACCGGGAAGGTCCTTATCCGCGGACCGACAGACCGACCTTCTGGAATTCCTTCAGATCGGAGTATCCGGCCTTCGCCATCGATCGACGCAGACCACCCACGAGATTGAGCGAACCGGAGGGGTCGTCGGAGGGGCCGAACAGCACCCGGCCGAGGCCCGGTCGTCCGTCCTCGGCGATCCGGACCGCAGCGCCGCGCGGCATCGACGGATGCCCGGCCACGGACGGCCAGTACCAACCCTTGCCTGCGGCCTCCTCGGCGAGAGCCAGGGGCGCGCCGAGCACCACCGCGTCGGCGCCGCACGCGATCGCCTTCGCGAGGTCGCCGGCGTTCTCGATGTCGCCGTCGGCGAGCACGTGGACGTAGCGGCCCCCGGTCTCGTCGAGGTAGTCGCGCCGGGCCGCAGCCGCATCGGCGATGGCCGTGGCCATCGGGATACCGATGCCGAGCGAAGAGGACGTGGTGGTCGCCTGCTTCGTGGAGCCGAAGCCGACGATGACACCGGCCGCACCGGTGCGCATCAGGTGCAGCGCGGTGCGGTGGTCGCTGACGCCACCGGCGATGACCGGCACGTCGAGCTCCGAGATGAACGTCTTGAGGTTCAGCGGCTCGTCCTCACCGTGGGCCACATGCTCGGCCGAGATGATGGTGCCCTGGACGACGAGGAGATCGATGCCCGCCTTCACGAGCTCGGGCGTGAGCGCGCGCGCGTTCTGCGGGCTGACGCGGACCGCGGTGGTGACACCCGCATCCCGCACCTGTGCGACGGCCGCGGCCAACAGATCGCCCTGCAGCGGAGCCGCGTGCAGTTCCTGCAGGTAGCGGACGGCTGCGCGCGGATCCGTGCTCGCGATCTCCGCGAGACGGGCGACGACGGCGTCGACATCGGCATGACGACCCCACAGGCCCTCGCCGTTGATGACGCCGAGACCGCCGGCCTTGCCCAGCTCGATCGCGAAGGTGGGCGACACCAGCGCGTCGGTGGGGTGCGCCAGCACCGGGATGTCGAAACGGTAGGCGTCGATCTGCCAGGCCGTCGACACCTCCTTCGACGAACGCGTCCGGCGCGACGGGACGATGTCGACGTCGCCCAGCTCGTACGTACGTCGGGCCGTGCGACCCATGCCGATTTCAACGAGGTCGCGCACGCGCGCCCCTTTCTCCTCTTGGACGATGCTCCCGTCCTACTCGGAACGAGACCCTGCTGCGAACGCGAAAACTACCGGACCACGTAGTTCGGTGCCTCGGCGGTGATCGTGATGTCGTGCGGGTGGCTCTCCTTGAGGCCGGCGGCGGTGATCTGCACGAACTGCGCCTCCTGCAGTTGCTCGATCGTCGTCGCGCCGGTGTAGCCCATCGCTGCGCGCAGGCCACCGATGAGCTGGTGCGTGACCTGCTGCAGCGGGCCGCGGAACGGCACGCGTCCCTCGATGCCCTCGGGCACGAGCTTGTCCTCGGAGAGCACGTCGTCCTGGAAGTAGCGGTCCTTCGAGTACGACTTGGCCTGACCGCGGCTCTGCATCGCGCCGAGCGAACCCATGCCGCGGTAGCTCTTGAACTGTTTGCCGTTCACCAGGATCAGCTCACCCGGGGACTCGGTGGTGCCGGCGAGCAGCGAACCGAGCATCGCGGTGGACGCACCGGCCGCCAGAGCCTTGGCGACGTCGCCGGAGAACTGCATACCGCCGTCGGCGATGACCGGCACACCGTGGGCGCGCGCCACCGTGGACGCCTCGAGGATCGCCGTGATCTGCGGCGCGCCGACACCCGCGACGACACGCGTGGTGCAGATCGAACCGGGGCCGATACCGACCTTGACCGCGTCGACGCCGGCGTTGATGAGCGCCTCGGTGCCCGCGCGGGTCGCGACGTTGCCGCCGATGATCTGCACGCGGTCGCCGACCTCGGTCTTGAGCTTGGAGATCATCGACAGCACGTTGGCCGAGTGGCCGTGGGCGCTGTCGACGACGAGAACGTCGGCTCCGGCGTCGACCAGGGTCATGGCGCGGGTCCAGGAGTCGTCGCCGACACCCACGGCGGCGCCGACGAGCAGACGGCCGTCGCGGTCCTTCGTGGCGTTGGGGTGCTGCTCGGTCTTGACGAAGTCCTTGACTGTGATCAGGCCGGTGAGCTTTCCCTGACCGTCGACGATCGGCAGCTTCTCGATCTTGTGGCGACGCAGGAGACCGAGCGCGGCCTCAGCGGTGACGCCTTCGCGGGCCGTGACCAGCGGAGCCTTCGTCATGACCTCGGCGACCGGACGGTTCTGGTCGACCTCGAACCGCATGTCGCGGTTGGTGATGATGCCGACGAGCTGACCCTCGTCGTCGGTGACCGGCAGACCCGAGATGCGGAATCGCGCACACATCGCGTCGACCTCGGCCAGCGTGTCGGTCGGCTTGCAGGTGACGGGATCGGTGACCATGCCGGCCTCCGACCGCTTGACGGTCTCGACCTGCGCGGCCTGCACCTCGGTGGGCATGTTGCGATGCAGCACGCCCATGCCACCGGCCCGGGCCATCGCGATGGCCATGCGGGACTCGGTGACGGTGTCCATGGCGGAGCTGACCAGCGGGATCCGCAGGCGGATCTCGCGGGTGAGCTGGCTCGACGTGTCGACCTGACTCGGGACGACGTCGGAAGCCGCGGGAAGCAGCAGCACGTCGTCGAAGGTCAGACCCAGCATTGCGACCTTGTTCGGGTCGTCACCGCCGGTGTGCACGCGCCCTCCGGTACTACTCATGCGGTTCGGACCCTCCGTGACAGTCGATGGGAGCGGACGGCAGAACCGTCCGGCAGCGGGAATGAATGAAGGCCGTGCACGCTCGTCGCACCGACGGGCGGTTGGAGAGCGGCACGCACCCATTCATGTTATCTGTTCGGAGGAACAAGCTCGGCTCCCACCCTGTTCCCCGATGTTCCTCACATCACCCCGTGTGATTTCACGGCGTGTCCCCTGGCGACCGCTGGCGCAGACCCCCTCGTTCTGCGTACCGTGGAGTCGTGCGTGATCAGTTGCCTCCCGGACTCCCACCGGACCCGTTCGCAGGAGACCCCGACGATCCGTCCGCAGCACTGGACGCGATCGAGCCGGGCCAGCCCCTGGATCCTGCGGAGCGGCTCGCGGTGGAAGAGGACCTCGCAGACCTGGCCGTCTACGAGGCGCTGCTGGCTCCCCGCGGCGTCCGCGGACTCGTGGTGTGCTGCGAGGACTGCCACCAGGACCACTACCACGACTGGGACATGCTGCGAGCGAACCTGCTGCAGCTGCTCGTCGACGGCACCGTCAGACCGCACGAGCCGGCCTTCGATCCGTCCCCCGACGCCTACGTCACCTGGGACTACTGCCGCGGCTACGCGGACGCGTCCATGAACGAGGCTCTTCCCGTCGACCCCTACGGTCTGGATTCCTGACCGACCGTTCCCCACGCGGACCACGCATCACGTCACTTCCACGAACGACCCGGGCCCGACAGCACATGCTGCCGGGCCCGGGTCGTTCGGTACTTCTAGCCGCCTTCCGAAGTGGTCACGGACCCCGGAGTGAAATCTGCTCCCGGTCCGTCCTGCGTCGACCGCGGCGACGACGCAGTCGTGGTGGGTGCAAGGGTCGCGGACTCCGACGTCGCCGGCGGCGGCGGTTCGCTCGGCGGAGGTGACGGCTGCGTGCTGGAGGACGGCGGCGGCGGCGCGGGCTGCGACGGCGTGGACGTGGCGGACACCGGAGGCGGCGCCTGCAGAATGGTCGAATCCACGGTCGTCGACGACGTGGGCGGGGCGGTGGTGCCCGTGTCGGTACCCGTTGTGGGAGCGGGCTGCTGCCCTTCCGTGCCGGGCGTCGTGACCGGCGGGGGCACGACGGCACCGGGAACCACCGGTGCCTCGGGTGCCACCGGCGCTGCCGGCGGCGGAGGCACCTGCGGCACCAACCGGCCGAGCTCCTCGGCGAGGCGTTGCGCCCAGTCGCCGAGCGCATCGCGCTCCTCTGCGTCCCGGACGTCGCCCGAACGGGACTCCGCGGACGTCAGCAACTCGCGTGCTTCTTCCGTGTGGCCCTCGGCGATGAGTTGTTCGGCACGTTGCAGGGTCGATGTGGTGTCGATCCGGGCCTCGGTGGATTGCGCCTGCTCACTGAACACGACCTGCTTGACGCCCCACAACGGGTCGCCGGGCTCGGCGCCGTAGGACACCGCGGTCGCGCTGCCGATGGCGACGGCGACGAGCGCTGCTGCACCTGCGAGCGGACGGAGCAACCGGAGTTGCCCCTTCGATCTCGGGCGCAGAGGGGTGACCTCCGGGGTCGGAGCGAGCGTTTCCCGCGTCCCCAGTTCGCGATGGACGGCGGCGACCACTTCGTCGAGGTCGGGGCCGGCGGGCATCGGTTCGGCGAGGATCTCTGCACGCCAGTCGGCAAGCAGCGTGGCGAGTTCGTACTCCTCGGTGTCCTTCGTCTCGACGAGCCCGTTACCGGAGATCGCATCGATCAGCGCGTCGTCACGACGCACGGCGGCAAGGTCCACGGAAGTTTCGTCGTCGGGAAACTCGTCGTCGAAGCCGTCGCCCGAGAAACGCCCCCTACCCATTCCGCTCACCTGCTCTCGTGACTTCCTTCTTGAGTCTCGCGATGGCCCGGTGCTGGGCCACCCTGATCGCTCCTGCAGTACTACCGACCGCTGCGGCCGTCTCCTCGGCCGACAATCCCATGACGAGACGGAGGATGAGGATCTCGCGCTGCTTCTCCGGCAGGATGCCCAGCAGCTGCTTCATCTGCCGGCCCGCCTCGGAGTTGATCGCGTATTCCTCGGGGCTGTCGTCGAGCGACATCACCTCCGGCACATCCGCCACGGGTTCCGCGCGGTTGCGGGCCGCACTGCGGTGCGCGTCGGCGACCTTGTGAGCAGCGATCCCGTATACGAACGCCATGAAGGGGCGGCCTTGGTCCTGATATCTCGGCAGAGCGGTCATCACGGCCAGGCACACCTCCTGTGCAACGTCGTCTGCAGAGAGCTGGCCGCGCTCTGCAGATCCGACCCGTGCGCGGCAGTACCGCACGACGAGGGGCCGGACACTTGCAAGAACCTGAGCGAGAGCCGCCCGGTCGCCTTGCGCAGCCGCAGCAACCGCGGAGTCCAACTCCTCACCCATAACAGTCATCGATTGCGCAAGTCCTGGCGTTACAGACGGCACCACCCCCCCGGGCGGGCTTCCACCTGACCGTGGAACACCCCCAGAGTAACTACAACGACCGACCGGTCGGGTCACCCCCCGCGCGCGAATGGAACTCAACAGGCAGACGAGGTCACGAAGCGACCCCCATGCCCCCTGATCACGGTCGCGCAGAAGTCACGGACGCGTCCCGCGTCGAGATCACGGCCGGGTGCCGCATCGTCGTCACGGACGCGACCCGCATCTCTCCCTGCCCCCAGCCCGTCGAGGAGCATCGCCGCGGCCCATTGCAACGGGATCAGTCCGTGTTCCTCCGCACGCGCGAGGACGTCGGCGGCCAGGTCCATGGCCGGACCTTGGTCGGGCAGTCCGGTCAGAGAGGCCGACCGCACGAGGTCCGACTTCACGGAGTGCCGGATCGATCCGAATCCGTCCGCAAGTTCCACCGCGCGGTCCGCCTGGCTGCGCGCACGGGTGAAGTCGCCTGCCGCGAGAGCGGATTCGGCCCCGACCCATGCGAGACGGATCCGCTGTCGCACGAAGGCCTTCTCCCCCGCTTCCGATTCGGCAGCGTCGAGAGCGGCTGCGCATCGGTCGAGGAGCGACCCGCACACCGCGAGACGGCCCCGCCCGAGCGCATCGGCCGCCAACCCCGTGGCGGCGTCGCACTGTGCAGCGACAGTGTTCCCGGAGCCGATTCGCAGCGACCCCGCCTCGGCGAGAGCACGTCCGTCCAGGACGGCGGCGGCGCGATGTCCGCCCAACTGACGGAGAAGGGAGGCCTCGGTGCTCGCGCCGAACGACGACCACACTCCTCCGGTTCCACGCACTCGGGCCAGCTCGGCCCGCGCGGCGGCGTAACGCCCCTGCCCACCGAGCGCGACGGCCCGCAACCAGTTCTGTTCGGGTCCGTGCGCCGCAGGGAGCGGATGTGCCCCCGGGGTCGGGCCGAAGGCCGCGGCGACCAGGATCGCGTGACGGTCGGACGGTGTCGGTGCCGTGTGCCGGCGGGCGTCGGAATGTGCCATCGCGGAATCATCGCACCAGCGGATACCGGCGATACGCGGGGCTCCGGGCCGACGCCGGGCATTTGCCGGAGAGAAATTATCACCGTGAGCGCAAATAGTCTCGATGATTGGAACGCAGGGATGCGCAGAAGACATTTCCGAACATTTTGTTAAACATCGCGTTAAAACATGCGCGGTGCATGTAGGGTGTCGCCCCTGCTCTCCGAGCCCGGGTCGGAGCCACATCAGGCCGCCGAAAGGCCGGGTTACCAGCGAGTAAAGGACCTTCTACCCACATCGGGAGCGGAGAATACCGCGGATCGCCCCCACCCGCAGCGCACAGGCACGACTCCTCACGAAAGTAAATATTTCCGCGGTTAAATCTTGGCCGTTCGGTTATGGACTATCCCACTCATCGAAAATATTGACGACGAATCGATACAGATCCTACGGTGAGTTTGTTTGATTCGGATCACAGCGGGAATCCCGATGTGTCCACGGTCCGCTCGCACAACTCACGCGAGCTTGCTGCAAAGGAGTGCCACATGCCTGCACCACACACACTGCCCGGCCCCAACGCGGACCTCTGGGATTGGCAGATGCACGGTAAGTGTCGTGGTGTGGACTCCTCGGTGTTCTTCCATCCCGACGGAGAGCGCGGTCGTGCCCGCGCCCAGCGGGAGAACCGCGCGAAGGAGCTGTGCCGCACCTGCCCCGTGCTGGCGCGTTGCCGCGACCACGCCCTCGCCGTCGCCGAGCCGTACGGCATCTGGGGCGGCATGTCGGAGACCGAGCGGGAGATGTACACGAGGCAACGACGGCGGAAGGTCGCTGTGTGAGGCGGTCACCCGCCCCGTGATGACGCCGTCAGGTCGTGACCATGTCGACACGACCGGGACGGTACGACCGGGACGGTACGACCGGGACGGTACGACCGGAGGCCGGTTGGAGGAGATGCGTCGATACGACGAAGGCCCCGCAGGGAATGCGAACATTCCTTGCGGGGCCTCGCTGTATTCGTGCCGTCCGGAACGACTTTCACGTCCGGCTCGACCTACGGACCCGCCGGGCGGCGGGTCCGCGGCCCTGACCGGTCGCTCAGTGCGCGTGACCGTGGCCGTGCCCGGCCTCGGCCTCTTCCTCCGGCTTGTCGACGACGGCGCTCTCGGTGGTGAGCACCATGCGTGCAACCGACGCGGCGTTGACGACAGCGGAGCGCGTCACCTTCACCGGGTCGACGACGCCCTCGGCGACGAGGTCGCCGTAGGAGAGGGTCGCGGCGTTGAAGCCCTGACCGCTCTCCTCGACCTTGCTCACGACCACCGCACCGTCGATGCCGGCGTTCGTGGCGATCCAGTACAGCGGCGCGGTGAGCGCGGTGCGCAGCGCGGCCACGCCCGTGGCGGCGTCGCCGGAGAGGGACGCCTGAAGCTCCTCGAGCGAGCGTGCGGCCTGTACGAGAGCCGACCCGCCACCCGGGACGATGCCCTCCTCGATGGCCGCCTTCGCGGCGTTGACTGCGTCCTCGACGCGGAACTTGCGCTCCTTGAGGTCCGTCTCGGTCGCCGCACCCACACGGATGACCGCGACGCCACCGGCGAGCTTCGCGAGGCGCTCTTCGAGCTTCTCGCGGTCCCAGTCGGACTCGGTGGCCTCGATCTCACGACGCAGCTGAGCGGCGCGCGCCTCGATGTCCTCGGCGGTACCGGCACCGTCGACGATCGTGGTGCTGTCCTTTGTCACCACGACACGGCGGGCCGAGCCGAGCAGGTCGAGTCCGGCCTCCTTGAGGGACAGACCCAGATCGGAGTTGATGACCGTACCCGCGGTGACGACGGCGAGGTCCTCGAGGAAGGCCTTCCGGCGATCACCGAAGTACGGAGCCTTGACGGCAACGGCCTTGAGGGTCTTGCGGATCGCGTTGACCACGAGGGTCGACAGCGGCTCGCCCTCGATGTCCTCGGCAATGATCAGGACCGGCTTGCCGGACTCTGCGATCTTCTCGAGGAGCGGGAGGAAGTCGGGAAGCGAGCTGATCTTCTCGCGGTACAGCAGGACGAGCGCGTCCTCGAGGACCGCTTCCTGCGCGTCGATGTCCGTGATGAAGTAGGGCGACAGGAAGCCCTTGTCGAACTGCACGCCCTCGGTGACGACCAGTTCGGTGCTCAGCGTGGAGGATTCCTCGACGGTGACGACACCGTTCTCCCCGACGCGGGTCAGCGCTTCGCCGACCATCTCACCGATCTCCTCGTCGCGCGAGGACACGGTGGCGACCTGCGCGATGGCGGTCTTGCCCTCGACGGGAGTGGCGGCAGCGAGCAGAGCCTCGCTCACCTTGTCCGCACCCTGGGCGATACCGGCACCGAGCGCGATCGGATTGGCGCCTGCGGCAACGTTCTTCAGGCCGACCTTGACCAGCGCCTGGGCGAGAACGGTCGCGGTGGTGGTGCCGTCACCCGCGACGTCGTTGGTCTTGGTCGCGACACTCTTGACGAGCTGGGCGCCGAGGTTCTCGAACGGATCCTCCAGCTCGATCTCACGGGCGATGCTCACACCGTCGTTCGTGACGGTGGGACCACCGAAGGCCTTGGCGAGCACGACGTGCCGGCCACGCGGGCCGAGCGTCACCTTGACGGCGTCGGCCAGCTGGTCGACACCGCGCTCGAGAGCCCGCCGCGCGGTCTCGTTGAACTCGATTTGCTTGGACATGTTCTGCGACTACTCCTGGACTCGGATGTTCCCCAACGTATTCCGCCCCGGGTCCGAAACGGGACACCGGGGCGGAATGCAAGCGGCCTACTTGGCGACGACAGCCAGGACGTCGCGCGCAGACAGGATCAGGTACTCCTCGCCGGCGTACTTGATCTCGGTTCCGCCGTACTTGCTGTAGATGACGACGTCGCCTTCCTTGACGTCCAGCGGGATGCGCTTGTCGCCATCTTCGTCCCAGCGGCCGGGGCCGACGGCGACGACGGTGCCCTCCTGGGGCTTCTCCTTCGCCGTGTCCGGGATGACCAGGCCGGAGGCAGTCGTCGTCTCGGCCTCGTTGGCCTGGACGAGGATCTTGTCCTCGAGCGGCTTGATGTTCACGCTCGCCACGATGAGCCCTCCACTTTCAGGGGTAATGAGGTCCGAGAACCGGTGTTCTCGAACACGGGTGTGTTCAGTCATCACGGTGACTCCGCACGCGTCCCGTCGTCGCGGGTGCCGGGCCGGCGCTCGGTGTCACTAGCACTCTATACACGCGAGTGCCAGCGCTCAAGGGCAACGGGTGCAAACACGCCGACCTGCGTCGAACCCGGCGTCATGTTACGGTTGAATAACGGAAACCCATGAGCGTGATCGTTCGGTGACCTCAGCCGAGGTAGGCCCTGGACGCCTGGTCGTCGATCACGCACGGAAGGTGAACAATGCCCACGTCGCTCGGCATCTCCGTCGGCGCCTCCGGCGTCGGCTCGGCCCTGCGCGTCGATGCTGCACACGCGCCCACAACGGAATTCCGCAGACTCGCCTCCGAGTCCCAGCCCGGGCGCGATCTCGGAGATCTCGTCTTCGACGCCGTCTCGCTCACGTCTCCTCGCGGAACCGCCCGCGGAGCCGACAGTCCCGACATCATCACAGTCGCATACCGCACCGAGGAACAGGCGAACGAGATCCGCACGGCCGCCGAGCGGACGGGCCACATGGTCCGCCTCGTTGCGGAGACCACCGCCGCCCTCGAATACCTCTACACCGTGGGGGTCCGTCGCGAACCCGGCGCGATCGCGCTCGTGGACATCGGAGCCACCGGCACGACCGTCTCCGTCCTCGACCGCGCGACCGGCACCCTGCTGCGGTCCGCACGCACCGAGACCGTCAGCGGCGACGCCCTGACCGCACGTGTGCTCGATCATGTCCGCAACGCCACCGAGCGGATGCGCACCCGGCGGCAGATCGACCCCGGCCTGCTGGCGGCCCGGTGCCAGGGCGCCCAGGAGGCACTCTCCTCGGCGACGACGACCCGCATCGACATCGCCGAGGCCGGTCCCGACGCGACGGTCACCCTCACCCGAGCGCAACTGGACGAACTGACGACCGATCTCGCCGACGAAGCGGCGGCGTTCACGCGGCGCATCTGCTCGAGCACCGATCCGGTTCCCGAGACCATGGCCCTCATCGGAGGCGCGGCCGCGTCCCCCGTCCTCGCCGCGGCGATCTCGGCGGAGTTCGACGGCGAGATCGTCACCGTCCCCGAACCGGGAGCGGCTGCCGCGATCGGTGCGGCGCTATCGGCCGATTCCCCGTCCTCGGTCGGATACACCGTGGTCGGTGCCCTGTCGCGCACCAGCAACCGATCCTCGGGTCGTGTCTCCGGTGCGGTCGCCGGGCTCCTGGTGCTCAGCGCGATCATGGCCGGCTTCGCCACCCAGCACTTCACCGAACGAGACAGCAGCGACGCCCAGGTGTCGCCGCGTTTCACGAGCGGCGACGTCCCCACGCAGGAGGCCGGTCCCGGCGGGTCGGCCGTCCCGTCCCACGACCCGCCGCCCGAACCCGTGACGTCCCGGAGCACCCAGGACGCACCCGCGCCCACGACGGTTCCCTGGCCGTTGCCGACCGTCGAGCACACCGTTCCGTCGACCCAGGATCCGTGGCCCACCGCGCCCGAGTCGTCGAGCACCACCGTGACACCCACGCCGATCGATCAGGTGCCGACACCCGGGTCGACAGCGGAGGAAGAGTCCGACACGGACCGACCGTTCACGTCGCCGGATTCCGAGACCGCACCGAGGCCCGATCCGGACTCCACGGCTCCGGACACCACCGCTCCGGACACCACAGCTCCGGACACGACGGCTCCCGACACCACCGAGCCGACCACGCCGCCGGAGACGACGAGCCCTGCGCCCACCGATCCGGAGACGACCGAACCGAGCACCGGCGTGAGCCCGACCCCCCCGTCGACCACATCGCCGACCGAGACGCCGTCCGCGTCGCCCACCGGCGCATATCCGACCGACGTGTCCTCCACGATCGCGTCCGTCACGGAGGAGAGCACGACCGTGCCGTCCACCGGACAGACCACGACGGGCGACACGACCACCGGGGAGACCACCACCGGATCCGGAACCTCGGAGATCGCCCCCACCTAGGCGGAGCGCCCTCCTCGGGCGACGGATCGGTCGGGAACGGTCAGGCGACGACCTGCGACACCGACACCGACAGGCCCGGATCCGTCGCAGCGCCCAGCGAGGACGGCTGCGCCCCCGCGGCGATGAGATGCGCGCCCAGCGACGCGATCATGACACCGTTGTCGGTGCACAGCTTCGGTCGCGGCACACGCAGGGTGATACCCGCGGCAGCGCACCGTTCCTCGGCGAGCGCGCGCAACCGGCTGTTGGCGGTCGCTCCACCACCGAGGACGAGCGTGTCGACACCGAGATCCTGGGCGGCCCGCACGGCTTTCATGGTGAGCACGTCCGCCACCGCCTCCTGGAAACCCGCAGCAACATCGGCGACCGGCACCGGTTCGCCCGCACGTTCCTTCGCTTCGACGAAGCGGGCCACCGCGGTCTTGAGACCGGAGAACGAGAAGTCGTGACGCGCGTCGCGCGGACCGGTCATGCCCCGCGGGAACACGACTGCGGTGGGGTCGCCCTGGCGGGCCAGCCTGTCGACCTCGGGACCGCCGGGATAACCGAGCCCCAGCAGTCGCGCGACCTTGTCGAAGGCCTCCCCGGCGGCGTCGTCGACGGTGGTGCCGAGTTCGACGATGGGCTTGCCGAGATGTTCGACGTGCAGCAGGTGGGTGTGACCACCGGAGACGAGCAGCGCCACGCAGGGCGGCATCGGTCCGTGCTCGAGGGTGTCGACCGCGACATGGCCCGCGAGGTGGTTGATCGCGAAGAACGGCACGTTCCACGCTGCCGCGTAGGCCTTGGCGGCGGCGACACCGACGAGCAGTGCTCCCGCGAGTCCCGGACCGATGGTCACGCACACCGCGTCCGGCTTCTCGATCCCGGCCTCGTCGAGGGCGCGCCGCATCGTCGGCCCCATGGCCTCGAGATGGGCGCGGGATGCGATCTCCGGCACCACACCGCCGAAGCGGGCGTGCTCGTCCACGCTCGACGCCACGGCGTCGGCCATCAGCTCGAGGGTGCCGTCACCCACCCAGCGGACGATGCCGACACCGGTCTCGTCGCACGAACTCTCGATGCCCATCACGACGGGGCGCTCGGGCAGCTCGAATCGGGGGCTGGTGGTGCTCACGCCGGTGACTCCTCTCGCGGATCCGGACGACGCATCGTGTACGCGTCCGCGCCGCTCGGCTGGTAGTAACGCTTCCTGGTTCCGACGATCTCGAAGCCCTCGCGCCGGTACAGGGCGATCGCCGCGTCGTTGTCGGTGCGCACCTCGAGGAAGACCGGTCCTCCCCAGCGGTCGGCGACGGCCAGCAACTCCCCCAGGAGGGCTCCGCCGATCCCCCGGCGGCGCGCGGCGGGGTCCACGCCGATGGTGTGCACCTCGGATTCGGGTTCGATGGCCGTACCGAGTCGCGCGAGTCCCGCGTAACCGATCAGCCGGCCCTGCGGATCGCGTGCCGCGAAGTAGCGATTGTGAGGCGAAGCCAACTCCGAACGGAAGGCATCGGCGCTCCACGGGTCGTCGCCGGGGAACAGGATCTGTTCGAGTTCGGCGCAGCGTGGTGCGTCCTCCGGACGTAGCGCGTCGATGACGACCGCGTTCTCCGCGGCCGTGTTCTCCTCGGGTGTACTGGTCATGCTCGGCGGTTCGCGGTCTCCACCGCGTCGGGGCGGCGCAGGTACAGGGGCACGAGCGGCTCCGGGGCGGCGCCCGCGCGCAGGGCGTCGGCGGCGACGATCACCAGGCCCGCCGGGGACGGCGTCTGCACGTCCACCGCCGGGAGGTCGAACAGCGCGACGTGCGACGGCGAGCCTGCCACCCGCACCGACGGCTCGGCGGGCACGTCGGCGGGCTTGCGCACCTCGGGTCCTTCGACACGGCAGCCACCGGAATAGCGTGCCCAGTAGATCTCGCGACGACGGGCGTCGGTGACGACGAGCAGATCGTCGTCCGTACCGTGTTCCCGGTGGACGTCCGCGGCGATCGCGTCGAGGCTGCACACACCGTGCACGGGGATTCCGAGAGCATCACCGAAGGCTGCAGCGGTGGCCATGCCGACACGGAGACCCGTGAACGGACCCGGTCCGATGCCGACGACGATCGCGTCGAGATCGGTGGGTGCGGCGCCGGCCTCGGCGAGGCATTCGAGGATCTGCGGGGTGAGAACTTCGGCGTGCGCTCGCGGATTGTCGAGCACGCGCGCAGCGACCGTCTCGGGCCGGGCATCGTCCCGACCGCGGTCGAGACGGACGACTCCCGAGGTCACGGCGGGGGTGGCGGTATCGACAGCGAGCACGAGCACGATGTACCAGCTTACCCCGCGCGACCTGCCCGGTCGGTGCGCAGTGACGGAAGCCACCGGCATGCGGGGTGCCGGTGGGTCAGCCGACCCACTCCCACGCGGCACGGCGGACGTCGGTGCCCGGGTCGCGCCGGAGCCGGACCCTCAGATGCCGTTCGGCGAGCTGCTCGACCAGGCCACCGCCCCATTCGACCACCACGACGGTGTCGGTCAGGTCGGTGTCGAGGTCGAGCGCGTCGAGTTCGTCGAGGGCGTTCGGTCCGTCGCCGAGACGGTAGGCATCGACGTGGACGAGCCCGACCGGTTCGCGTCCCTCCGGACTACCGGGACGGTGTTCACGGGCGATGACGAAGGTCGGGGAGGTCACGCGTCCCTCCACGCCGAGGCCGACGGCGATTCCGCGGGTCAGCGCCGTCTTGCCCGCGCCGAGCGGCCCGTCGAGCACGACGAGGTCGCCGGCCCGCAACTCGGCTGCCAGCCTGCGCCCGAACGCCTCGGTGTCCTCCACGGTCGGCAGTTCGATGCTCTGCGCCCCCACCTGCGGCCCACTCGATTGCGACTCACCCAATTGCGATCTGCCTTCCGCTCGCTCCCTGCGTGAAACTCCGCTGGATCAGGCGATCGAGGGCACGATCGACCACCTCGGGGAACTCCAGCTGCACGAGGTGCCCGGCACCACGTACCCGCTTGAGTTCGACGTCGGGCAGTTCCTCCGCCAGCGCCTCGGAACTCGCGTACGGGATGACCATGTCGGCGTCGCCGGACAGCACCAGCACGGGCACGGTGCCCAGGACCGGAAGCGCCGCGGACTCGTCGTGCAGTTCGAGGGTGCGGAGGAAGTTGACGATGGTGAGCACCGACGTCTCGTCGAGCATCCGGTCGGACAACTTCACCAGGCGGGGGCTCACGACCGTGCCGTAGGACGCCGCACGCAGGATCGGTGTCACGACGGCACGGGCCGCGCCGCGCGCGAACTGCACGAATCCCGGTGCGGTACGCGCCGCGTACCGGAACGCGTCGATCACCGGGTTCTCGAGATTGCGTCCGATACCGGTCTTGCTCAGACCTGCCGCGGTGGTCGCCAGGAGCCCGACGCCGACGATGCGTTCACCGAACAGGTCAGGTCGCTGGGAGGCGAGGGCGATCGCGGTCATGCCGCCCATCGAGTGGCCCACGACCACCACCGGACCGGTAGGCGCGACCTCGTCGATCACCCGGCCCAGGTCACGGCCGAGCTGCGCGATGGTGCACGTCGCGGCACCGGAGAAACCGGATTCGCCGTGACCACGCTGGTCGTAGAAGACGGCACGCACGTCGCGTCCCCACTGTTCGCGCAGGTGTCGGTACTGCATGTGCCAGGACTGCATGCGCAGGCAGTATCCGTGGACGAACACGACCGTGAGCGGAGCCAGCGACGAGCCGCTCTCACGGACCACGAGCGGCACACCGTCCTCGGTGGTCACGATGCGGCGCGGGAGCCGGAGGATCTCGTCGAAGTCCTCGTTCTGATAGATCTCGTGGGCGGGCGCGCCCGCGGTCTTGACCGCGTACAGTCCCGCCGACGATGCGAGCGTCGCGAGGCTCGCACCGAGGAGTCCCATCCTGTTCACGAGGGACATGACGTCACGCTCCCTTCGCTCCGACATAGGTCCGGACGGTCCGTCCGCCGATGCCGGTCACGATCTCGTAGTTGATCGTGTCCAGCTTGTCGGCCCAGTCCTGGGCGTTCGGTTCTCCATGACGCCCGTCACCGAAGAACAACGCCTCGTCGCCCTCGCTTACTCCTGCCCCGTCGGGGCCGAGGTCGACGACGACCTGATCCATGCACACGCGCCCGATCTGCGGGCACCGGCGCCCGCCGAGCTGCACCTCGATGCGCCCGCTGAGATTGCGGCGGATCCCGTCCGCATACCCCATGGGCAGCAGCGCCACCGTCGTATCCGCGGGAGCGGTCCAGGTGTGCCCGTAGGACACGCCGTCTCCCGCCTTCACCTTCTTCACCAGCACCACCCTCGCCCGCACGGTCATCACCGGCCGGAAGCCCAGGTCGCCGAGTTCCGGGATCGGTGTCAACCCGTACATCGCAATTCCGGGCCGAACCATGTCGAATCGCAGGTCGGGACGGGTGACGGTGGCCGCGGAGTTCGACAGATGCACCACTTCGGGAGCCAGATGGTGCCGCCGCAGATCCGCAACGGCCTCGCTGAGCCGGTCGCGCTGCTCGGCGTTGCCCGGATGCTCGGGTTCGTCGCCGTGGGCGAGGTGCGAGAACGCTCCACGCAAGCGCACGACACCTTCGGCCTGTGCCCGGCCCAGGTCGCGCAGCATGTCGTCCCACTCGTCGGCGGCGACACCGTTGCGGTTGAGACCGGTGTCGACCTTGACCGTGACGGTCGCGGTGACCCCGACCTGCCGGGCCGCCTCGACGACGGCCGCGAGGTGGCGCGGCGAGGACAGGCCCAGTTCGACCCCGGCCTCGACGGCGGGAGCGAAATCGGAGTCGGCGGTGTGCAGCCACGACAGGATCGGCGCCTCGATACCCGCGGCGCGGAGTTCGAGTGCCTCGCCGAGCGTCGTCACACCCAGTTCGCGGGCACCTGCGGCGAGCGCGGCGCGCGCGACCGGCACGGCTCCGTGGTTGTAGGCGTCGGCCTTGACGACGGCCATGACCGCAGCCGGACCCGCGTACTCCCGGAGCGCTCGTACGTTCTCCGCCACGGCGCCGAGATCGATGACGGCTTCGGCTTGGGGAAGGACGGTACGTGCAGGTCGCGGGGTGCGTTGGGTCGTGGTCACGTCTGTCGATCCTGCCACTGTGCCGTCGAACGCCGACGTCGTGTCCCCGTGTGCCACGTCACGATTCGGCAATGTGGGTGCGCAGCAGACGAATCGAGTCGCCGATGCGGGAGAGGATCGCGCTCGCCGAGATCGGCGCCGCTCCGGGAGAATCCGGGTCCTGCGCAGCGAGATTCGCGGCGAGCGCATGGGCCCGAGCACCGGCCGCCGCGGCCAGGTCCACCGGCATGCCCGACGAGAGCAACGAGCCGATGACACCGGCCAGCACGTCCCCGGCGCCCGCGGTCGACGCCCACGACCCGCCCGCGTCGTTGACGAAGACGTGCCCGTCGGGTCGTGCCACGAGAGTCGCGCGGCCCTTGAGCAGCACGTGCACACCCCAGTCGGCGGCGAGGGAACGTACCGCCGCGACCCGGTCCGGTTCGGGACGCTGCCCGGTCAGGCGTGCGAATTCGCCGGCGTGCGGGGTGAGCAGGGTGGGCGCGGACCGGCCCCGCACGAGACCGGGTTCGCGGGCGAGGAGCGTGAGCCCGTCGGCGTCGACGAGCACCGGCAGGTCGGTGGCGAGGATGTCGCGCAGGTTCGCGCAGGCCTCGTCGTCGGTACCGGCGCCCGGCCCCACGACCCAGGCCTGCACTCGCCCGGTCTCCGCCACCGAGGGCGACACGACGACCTCGGGGAACCGCGCGAGCACCTCGGAGGCACCCGATCCGGCGTAGCGCACCATGCCGGAGGTCGCAGCGACGGCCGCGCCCGTGCACAGCACACCGGCCCCGGGATACCGGGCGCTGCCGGCACGGATACCCACCACGCCCTGGGAGTACTTGTCGTCCTCGGCGCCGGGCACCGGCCAGATCGCACCGATCTCGGACGGTTCCGCCGCGACCAGCCCGGCCGCCGGGAGTGTGAGTCCGATGTCGACGAGTTCGACGCGGCCGCAGCGCGCGGCGGCGAGCGCATGGACCGGCTTGTAGGCGCCGAAGGTGACGGTCACCGCGGCCGTGATCGCCGGTCCGTCGACGGCGCCGGTATCGGGATCGACACCGCTCGGGGTGTCGACGGCGATGATCGGCGCGGTGATCTCGTCCACGACCGCGGCCGCCGCCGGTCGTAGCGGGCCGCGCCCGGAGATGCCGACGATGCCGTCGAGCGCGAGGTCCGGGTCGCCGACGTGCTCGGGAGTCGCCTGAACGATCCGCCCACCGGCCTTCCGCAGTGCCCGCAGACCCGCGGGGTGCACCCGGTCGGGGTCGAGCAGCAGTGCCGTGACGGACACGCCGCGGTGGCGCAGGAAGGTTCCCGCCCACAGCGCGTCGCCGCCGTTGTCGCCGGATCCGACGAGCAGGCTCACCCGCCGACCGGCGATTCCACCGGTGCGTTCGCGCAGTTCGGAAGCCACGACCCGCGCGAGTCCGTACGCCGCGCGCCGCATGAGCGTCCCCTCGGGGAGGGACGCCAGCAGCGGGGCCTCAGCCGCACGGACCACGTCGGACGGGTGAAAACTGCGCATTGTCCCCCTACCCTGTCCCTCCTGCACCGGCGGCGGGTGGGCCGCTACTCGACGGTGACCGACTTGGCGAGGTTGCGGGGCTTGTCGACGTCGTAACCGCGGGCCTGCGCGACCTCCGCGGCGAAGACCTGCAACGGCACCGTCGACAACAGCGGCTGCAGCAGCGACGCCGACGACGGGATCTCGACGAGGTGATCGGCGAACGGCCGGACCGTCTCGTCGCCTTCCTCGGCGATGACGACGGTGACGGCTCCGCGGGCCTGGATCTCGCGGATGTTGCTGAGCAGCTTGCTGTGCAGCACGGCGCGGCCCTTCGGCGACGGCATGACGACGATGACGGGCAGCCCGTCCTCGATCAGCGCGATCGGGCCGTGCTTGAGCTCACCGGCGGCAAAACCCTCGGCGTGCATGTACGCCAGTTCCTTGAGCTTGAGCGCACCCTCGAGCGCGACCGGGTAGCCCACGTGCCGACCGAGGAACAGCACGGCCGGCGAGGCCGACAGCTCCCGCGCCAGCGCCCGCACCGGCTCCATGCCGGTCAGCAGCTCGGCAATCTTCTCCGGCATCGCCGCCAGGTCCTGGTATTCGCGGGCCACCTCGTCCGGATACTTCGTGCCGCGCGCCTGCGCCAGCGCCAGACCCACGAGGTAGTTCGCGGCCATCTGCGCCAGGAACGCCTTCGTCGACGCCACACCGATCTCCGGGCCGGTACGGGTGTAGAGCACCGCGTCGGCCTCCCGCGGGATCTGCGCGCCGTTGGTGTTGCACACCGCCAGCACCCGCGCCTTCTGATCCTTGGCGTGCCGGACCGCTTCGAGGGTGTCGGCGGTCTCCCCCGACTGCGAGATCGCCACGACCAGCGTGGACCTGTCGAGCACCGGATCGCGGTAGCGGAACTCCGAGGCCAGCTCGACCTCGACGGGCAGGCGGGTCCAGTGCTCGATCGCATACTTGGCGACCAGGCCCGAGTGGTACGAGCTGCCGCAGGCGACGACGAACACCTTGTCGATGTCGCGCAGTTCCTGATCGGACAGGCGCTGCTCGTCGAGCACGATGCACCCGTCGACGAAGTGACCGCGCAACGTGTCGGCCACCGCGGCCGGCTGCTCCTCGATCTCCTTGAGCATGAAGTAGTCGTGGCCGCCCTTCTCGGCGGCGGCGAGATCCCAGTCGATGGTGAACGGACGCGTCGCCACGTCGGTGTTGCCGTCGAAGTCGGTGACCTCGTAGGAGTTGTTCGTGATCACCACGACCTGGTCCTGCCCGAGCTCGACCGCCTCCCGGGTGAACTCGATGAACGCCGCGACGTCCGAGGCGATGAACATCTCACCGTCGCCGACCCCGACGACCAGCGGCGTCGACCGACGCGCCGCGACGATCGTGCCCGGATGATCCGCGTGGGCGAAGACCAGCGTGAACGCACCCTGCAACCTGCGCAGCACACTGCGGGCGCTGTCGACGAAGTTGCCCGCCGTCGGGCCCTCGGCGTAGGCGCGGGCCACCAGGTGCACCGCGACCTCGGTGTCGGTGTCGCTGGCCAGCTCCACACCCGACTTCTCGAGCTCCTCACGCAGCGGCGCGAAGTTCTCGATGATGCCGTTGTGCACCACCGCGACCTTGCCGGTCGCGTCGCGATGCGGGTGCGCATTGCGGTCGGTGGGACGACCGTGGGTGGCCCACCGGGTGTGCCCCATCCCCGCGGTACCGGCGAAGTGCTCCTCGCCGATCTCGGCGAGCTCGGCCTCCAGATTGACCAGCCGCCCCGCCTTCCGCTCGACGGCCAGAGCACCCTTGCCGTCGAGGATGGCGATTCCCGCCGAGTCGTAACCCCGGTACTCCATCCGCCGCAGCGCTTCCACCACGACGTCGAGAGCACGACGGTGCCCGACATAGCCCACGATTCCGCACATGCCTAGCAGGGTACTGGTCGACCCCCGCCCGGGAACAACACACCGGTGAGCCCGTACACGTGCATCGGGGCACGCCGTCCGGTACGCACCGACCCCGGCGGGCAGCGCCATCCGCTAACGTTCAGGCCGTGGCGGCGAACCCCAAGAAACTGGCTCAGGAACTCTCCCGGCGCGGCCCGCACTCGGTGCTGCGCGGCGACCTGGCGCTCGCCGGTCAGCCGGGTGTCGTGTACACCCCCGCGGAAGGCTTCGACCTGCCCGCGATCGCGTTCGGGCACGGCTGGCTCACTGGGGTCACGAAGTACACGAAGCTCTTCGAGCACCTCGCGTCCTGGGGAATCGTCGTGGGCGCGCCCAACACCGAGCGCGGACCGGTGCCGTCGGCGATCGGGTTGTCGACCGACCTGCTCACCACCCTCGACATCTGCACCGGCGTGCGTCTCGGTACCGGGCGGATCAGTGTCCATCCGTCGAAGCTCGCGCTGGTGGGTCACGGTTCGGGTGCCGGGGCGGCGGTGCTCGCCGCAGCGAGACGTGAGGTCGCGGCCGTCGCTGCGCTCTATCCCTCGCCCGTCTCCCCCGCCGCCTCCGAGGCGGCCGGCCGCGTGCGGGCACCGGGCCTCGTCCTCGTCGGTGAGAAGAGCATCGGGTCGATGACCAGCGACGCCGTCGCGGTCGCCCAGGGTTGGGGCAGCGACGACGTGCAGCTGCGGGTCGTCGACAAGGCGAACGACGAAGGACTCGTCGAGGGGCGCCGCCTGTTCGGAGCTCTCGGCGTCGGTGGTGCCGAGCGTCGCACCCAGGAACGCACTCGTGCGCTGCTCACCGGCTTCCTGCTGCACCGTCTCACGGGCGACAAGACGTACGCGATCTTCTCCGACCTCACCACCGAGCTGCCCGGCTCCACGGTGATCTCCGACCCCGACGTCGTCGATCGCGATCTCGGCACGCAGGTCAACCTGCTCCTCGGGCGCTGACGCACCGTCGTTCGCGTCACAGCGGTCCGGCTTCCGCGAGCACGACTCCCGCATCGCCCGCGTCGTTCTCGTCCTGCCGGTGGTCGTCCTCGACCGGTCCTGAGGCATGTTCGCGTCTGCGTTCGCCCGGGCGGATCCCGGGAACCGTCAGCAGTGCACCTTGATTCGGCGGGTCGCTCGGTCCGTGCCGCATCGTCCCGTCGTCGACGACGGGAGCCACCGTCCCTGCACCGGACGCGCCCACGGCCACCCCGGCGCCCTCGGCAACGCGTTCGGTGGTCGTCGCCAGGTCGGTGACAGTGCCGGCGATCCGGTGGCCGGCCTCCTCACACGCCCCGAGCACCACGGCGACGGCGTCCCGGACGGCCGGGACCAGACGTTCTTCGACCCATCTCCGGCACTCGGCGGCAGGGTCGCCCACGTTGCTACCGGGCGGGTCGCCCACGTTGCTACCGGGCGGGTCGCCCACGTTGCTACCGGGCGGGTCGCCGAACCAGCGGGCATGCTCCTCTGGGCTCGGTCCGTGCGGGCCGCCGCTCGCTCCGGCGACGATCGTGTCGATCTCGTCCCTCGTGCGACCGTCGACGGCGCGTTCCGCGAGATCCCCGACAACGCGGGCCTTCTCACGCAACGCCGCGGCGATCGCGGTGGCGGCCGACTCCAGAGCGACCGCGAGATCGGTCAGCGACGCACACAACGCCACTCCGGCACGGACGGTGGTCGTCAGCTCGGCGCGAGCCCGGTCGGCGGCGGATCCGTCCCACGACTCGTCGAGTTGCTGCAGGAGGCGACGCTGTTCGTCGGTCCGACGACCGAGCGAGGTCGCGAGCGAGCGCGTCGTGACGGCGTCGTCGGCGAGGGCGGGCAACGAGAGAGCACGTTCCTCGTCGTAACGTGCCCGGACGTCTGCGACGCAACAGCCGGACTCGAGCCCGAGAGTGTGCAGGGACTGCACGAGGTCGATCAGACGGGCCAGGCCGGGCGCTCCCGCGTCGAGGATGTCGCCTGCGCTCTCGGGCGAGGTCCTCACGGCTGCCGGGTCCCTGCGTCGCCGAACCCGGCACTGTCGAGGTCGGCACCGGTCACAGCGGTGAGGGCGATGACGGTCGCGTCGTCCTGGTGCCGGTAGGTGTCCGCCACGACGCGCAACGCGTCGGCATGCGCCTGCACGGTCGCCGCCCAGCTCTCACACGCAGCACGCATCCTGCGATAGCCGGTCTCGACGCGGACGCCGGCCGCCCGATGCGTCGATCCGGCACCGCCGCCATCGAAGACGAGACCACCGAAGCCGCGACGGATCCCGGCGTCGGCGTCCTCGGCGACCTCCGCGAGTCGTGCCGCGACGGCGCGCACCGCCTCGTCGTCGAACCTGATCGTGCCGTGCTGTGTAGCTGTGTCGTGCTGCGCTGCCGTGTCGTGCTGCTGTGTGTCCATGTCCGCCCTTCGCCCACCGAACCCTCTCGAAGGGTTAGGACGCAGCGCGGGGCGATCCGGTTCCACCGCAGCGGCACTGCGAGCGGAAGGCGGCGGCGATGTGCAGGGACCGCGCAGGTCAGACGGCGGCGACGACTCCCGCGAGACGGTCGGCGACCGCCCGGGCGTGATCGTCGTCGGCGGCTTCGACCATGACGCGCACAAGCTGCTCGGTGCCCGACGGACGCAGCAGCACCCGGCCGGTCTCACCGAGTTCGCGCTCGGCCTCCGCGACCGCGTCCGCCACCGCAGGATCGTTCGCGACGGCGACCTTGTCGTGGACCCGCACGTTCACGAGGACCTGCGGAAGCGATGTCATCACCGAGGCGAGCTTCGCGAGCGGCAGACCCGTCGTGGCGATCCGCTCCATCAGGCGCAGACCCGTGAGCACGCCGTCGCCGGTCGTACCGTGCGCGGGCAGGACGATGTGACCGGACTGCTCACCGCCGAGGCCGTAGCCACCGCGGCGGAGCTCCTCGAGCACGTAGCGGTCACCCACACCGACGGTGCGCACCTGGATTCCCGCCGCCCGCATCGCGAGATGCAGACCGAGATTGCTCATCACCGTGGCGACGAGGGTGTCGTCGGGAAGTTCACCGGCTTCGTGCATGCCGAGGGCGAGGATCGCCATGATCGCGTCGCCGTCGACCACCGTGCCGGTCGCGTCGACGGCGAGGCAGCGGTCGGCGTCGCCGTCGTGCGCGAGACCGAGGTCGGCGCCGTGCTCGAGCACGGCCTGCTGCAGCACGGACAGGTGCGTGGATCCACAGCCGTCGTTGATGTTCAATCCGTCGGGTTCGGCGTTGATCGCGATCACCGTCGCACCCGCGGCCGCATAGGCGGCCGGGCCGGCCTGCGAGGCGGCGCCGTGCGCGCAGTCGACCACCACGGTCGTACCGGTGAGCGGCTTGTGCACGGCCGTCGCGAGATGCGCGAGGTAACGTTCGAGGGCGTCGGACACGACGCGTACCCGGCCGATGCCGGAGCCGGTGGGGCGTGCGGCGCTCTCGGCGTCGCCGTGCAGCACCGCTTCGATCCGGTCCTCGGCCTCGTCGTCGAGCTTGTGCCCGCCGGCCGCGAAGATCTTGATGCCGTTGTCGGGCATGGGATTGTGCGACGCGGAGATCATCACGCCGAGGTCGGCGCCGTAGTCACCCGTGAGGTACGCGACCGCAGGGGTGGGCAGCACGCCCACCGACACCACGTCGACTCCGGCTGCGGTGAGTCCGGCCGTGACGGCCGCCTCGAGCATCTCCCCGCTCGCGCGTGGATCTCGACCCACGACCGCGACCGGTCGCCGCTCGGCACCCTGCGGGGCCAGGACCGCTGCCGCAGCGCCTGCCAGGCGTACTGCCAGCTCCACTGTGAGCTCGGCGTTGGCCAAGCCCCGGACTCCGTCGGTGCCGAACAACCGACCCATGTACACAGCCTCCCAGTCGTGTGCGGCCCCCGCCGCGGGTGTCGATAGAGGACAGAATGCACGAAAGCAGGCGCCGGTAGGAGATGTCTACCGACGCCTGCTCTCGTGGTGGAACAGGTGCCGACTCTGACGAAATCAGCGTCGGCGGCACATCAGCGCTTGGAGTACTGCGATGCCTTACGGGCCTTCTTCAGGCCGTACTTCTTGCGCTCGACGGCACGCGGGTCACGCGTGAGGAAGCCGGCGCGCTTGAGCGCGGGGCGATCCTCGGGGGTGACCTCGGTGAGTGCACGCGCGATGGCGAGACGCAGCGCGCCGGCCTGGCCGGACGGGCCGCCGCCGTGCAGGCGTGCGTGGATGTCGAACGACTCGGTGCGCTCGACCGTCACCAGAGGCGACTTCACGAGCTGCTGGTGCACCTTGTTCGGGAAGTAGTCCTCGATGGTGCGGCCGTTGAGGGTGAAGTTGCCGGTGCCGGGCACGAGGCGGACGCGGACGACAGCCTCCTTACGGCGACCGACGGTCTGGACCGGACGGTCGAACACGATCGGGGCAGCAGGTGCCTCGACGACGTCCTCGACGTACTCGTCTGCAGCGACCTCGACGTTCTCGACGTACTCTTCGGGGTTCACGTTCTGTTCCTCGGGCGTCGTCACTGTGCCACCTGCTTGATCTCGAACGGCACCGGCTGCTGCGCGGCGTGGGGGTGGTTCGGGCCCGCGTAGACCTTCAGCTTCTTCGCGATGGCGCGACCGAGCTTGTTCTTCGGGAGCATGCCGGTGACGGCCTTCTCCACGAGGCGGTCGGGGTTCTTCTCGAGAACCTCGCCGACGGAACGAGCCCGCAGACCGCCCGGGTGACCGGAGTGGCTGTAGAGGAACTTGTCGGTCCGCTTGTTGCCGGAGACGGCAACCTTGTCGGCGTTGATGATGACGACGAAGTCACCACCGTCGACGTGCGGCGCGAATGTGGGCTTGTGCTTTCCGCGGAGCAGGTTTGCCGCCTGCACCGCGAGGCGGCCGAGCACCACGTCGGTGGCGTCGATGACGTGCCACTGATGGGTCACGTCGCCGGCCTTCGGTGTGTACGTAGACACAGATCTTCCTCGTCTATCGTTTCGCTGCTGGCCTGCATGCCGACGGTTGCCACGCCCGGCGGCCAGTTGGGACCCGGGAGAGGTGTTCGTCGCGCCACAGGGCACGACGACGTGCGACACGCCGAGGGGACACTCTACCGGGCGGACGCAGGGCCGGTCAAAGCGCCGCAGCAACCCTGACCCCGATCACCCCCGGCCGGAGCACCCCGGAAGCAGCAGCACGTCCCGGCGGCCTCTCCACCACCGGGACGTGACAGCGCCGGATCAGCTCGGATCCGGCGGACCCGGATCAGCCCGGGAAGCGCTGCTGGTTCAGTCGCTCGACCTCCTGCATGTTGTCGTTACCGGTCGAGACCACCCGACCGATGTCGTGCAGCACCTGGATGAGGCCGGCCTCGGCCTCGTTCCAGCGCGCCTGCGTGGCGGCGTAGCGCTCCTGCGCCCCGCTGTCCCAGGTGGCGATGAGGGGCGCCACCTGCCCCTCGATGCGGTCGAGCGTCGCCTCGATCGCCTTCTGACCGGACACGAGCTGGGCGTGCAGGTCGGCGACGCCGGCGAAGTTCTGATAGATCTCGGACACGGATCGTTCTCCTTGTTCTCGAATGTGTGCCGGAGGGGCTGTGTGCCGGAAGGAGCGGGGATCAGGTGAACGACCCGTTGAGCACCGAACCACCGTCGGGGTCGATCGCCGACAGGGACTGGGCCTGCTGGTCCTCGGCCGCGGCGTACGACCGTCCACTGGTGCGCACGGCTTCTGCCAGTTCGTCCAGGGCGTTCGACAGCTTGGTGTGGTTGACGTTCCAGCGCTCCATGATTCCGGCGAACTGTTCCGCCGAGCGGCTCCGCCAGACCGACGGCGCGGACTGCACCACGCCCGTCAGGCGACCGAGGATCGCGTCGAGTTCGGCGCGGGAGTCCTGGAGTTGTCCCGCGACGACCTCCATGGTCGTCACATCGGTGGTGAGGTGATTCGAATTGCCGGTCGGTTGGGTCAACGGCGTACTCCTTCGCTCGTGCGTGGATCATCCGGCTCGGCGTCGAGCCGGTCCTGGCTCCTACATGTGGTTGGACGCACCCGATCCGGTATCGGTTCCGCGCCTTCCGAAATTCGTGGACTTTCTTTTCTCACCCGACCCGGAGGGTGTGGACGGCCTGCTCGCACTCGCTGCGGATACGGGTCCATTCCTCCTCGAGGTACTGGCACCCCACCGAGACCTGAAGTCCCGGGAAGACCAGGACCGACCACCGCACCACCGAGTAGTCGTCGGGAACCTCGGTGTACGCCACGACCTTGCGGTCGGCGAAGGTCGTGTCGGTGTCGAGGTCGCGGATGACCGGTGCGCGTTCGGCGGCTCGTTCCGCCAACGCGGAGGCGACCGAGCGCTCGTCGGTCCCGTCTGGGAGATCGCGGTACACGACCAGGATCCGGCGATCGGTTCCGCCGACCGGTATCAGTTCCGCGCGACCCGCGGGCACGGTCGCGGGGTCGCGGACGCGCCAGCCCTCCGGCAGGTCGAGGTGCAGCGGACCGGCGTCGATCCGCGTCGACGGGGAGGGACCGGTGTCGGCGGCCGACTCCGGCTCACGAGCGTCGGTCGGTGTCTCCTCTGCAGCAACGACTTCCGGTGGATCCGGAATCTCCGCGTCTCCGCCTTCTCCGGTGAGTAGCAGCCAAAGGAAGATCGCAGCGGCGAGCAGGAACGGAACCGCCGCCCCGGCGACGACCAGGGTGCGCACCGTGCCGGCCCGCCCGGCACGAGGGGGATCCGGGCGTGCGCGCACCTCGCTCAACCACGGCAACGTCCTGTCGGGTACGTCGGTCGTCGGAGCGACGGCCGGGGCACTCGTGGTCGTTCCGGTTCCGGCCGGTGGCGTTGGAGGGCCGGTCACGGCGCCGAGCATCTCCGAGGCCGCGATGGGCACCACCCGCCGGCCCGCACCCACGAGATCGGTTGCAAGGGCGAACGATTCGACACCGTACGGTTCGCCCGGACCGCCGGTCACCACCACGACTTCCGGCCCTGCCCCGCCACACACCGAGGTCAGCAGGACCTCGAGTCGCGTCGCGGCGTCCGGGGAGTGCACGGACAGACCCGGATCGCGCGCGAGGCGTTCGACGGTCGGCCCGTCAGGTCCAGGCGGAGCGATGCTCACGGCGGTGGCTCCCCCGGCCGCGAATTCGAGCACCGCGCACCGCTCGTGCGGCGCAGGATCGGCGGCGCGCGCGGCAGCCACGGCGACCGGGAGCAGGATCGTATCGCCCGCGACCTGCCGCACGGCGGTCCGGAAGAGATCGCGTCGCCGCTCGTTCCACCAGGTGGGGTGTATCGCGCACGCCACCCCGCCGGTGTCCGGTGCACCCACGGTCGCTGCGGCGTAGGAGACGAGCCCGCTCAGCAGTTCTCCGAGTTCGGTCTCCCCTCCGACCGCGGCCGCATCCACGAGTTCCGTGACATCCACGACATCCACGACGCCTGCGACGCCGGCCGGCTCCGACTGTTCCTCCGCTGCCGCTCCGTAGACCCGCCGGTCGCCGAGTTCCGCTGCGAGAGCGGGCACGCTGCGCGTGGTTCCGGGCCACCCGATGTGGACGGACCCGGGTGTCAGCGTGAACGCGACCGCGACGACCGTCTCGTCCCCGATCGCCATCACACCTCCGGCGCCCAGGCGGTCTGGACGAGCGCCGTGCCGTCGCGTCGTACGAGCGTGCCGCGGCCCGGCGGCATCGGCGACGGACGGACCGCGCCGACGAGCGCTCCCTCGTCGCGGCTACCGCTCATGATCAGACCCGGAGTCGACAACTCCCGCAGGCGTCCGAGGATCGGTTCGTACATCGCGCGTCCGGCACCACCCGAGCGACGCGCGACCACCAGGTGCAGACCGACGTCGCGTCCCTGCGGGAGATAGTCGACCAACGGCAGCAGCGGGTTCTGGCCCGAGGTGGCGACCATGTCGTAGTCGTCGATCACCACGAAGACTTCGGGTCCGGTCCACCACGATCGATCGCGCAGCTGTTGTTGCGTCGTGTCGGGGCCCGGCAACCGGCGCTCGAAGATTCCGGCGAGTTCGCGGACCATGGCCGCGAAGACCGTCGCCGACGGGGCATATCCCCCCAGATGGTCGCCGCCGACGACGCCGAGCAGCGTGCGGCGGTAGTCGCCGACGATGATCCTGGTCTGCGCACCGCTGCCGGCTTCGACCAGTCCGCGGCACAGCCCTCGCAGCAGATTGGTCTTGCCGCATTCCGAGTCGCCGAAGATCAACAGGTGCGGATGGTCGGTGAAATCCACCGATACGGGCGCGAGTTCGGATTCGTCGATGCCGATCGGGACGGAGAGCCGGGTCGCCGGGGACGCGTCGGCCGGTGGCGGCCACCCTGCGGGCAGAGCTGCGAGGAGGTCGGATCGGTCGATGCGTTCGGGCAGCATGCGCACCGGCGGCGCCGAACGCCCCGGCGTGGCAGCACGGACGGCCTCGACCGCCGCCGCGACCCCGACCGCGAGATCGGCCGGATCGGAGCTTCCGTCCACCCGGGGCAGCGCCCCCAGGATGTGCAGGCCGTCGCGGTCGATACCGCGTCCCGGCCGCCCTTCCGGCACCATCGCCGCTCTCTTTCGGCCGTACTCGGAGTCGGACGGGTCGCCGAGGCGGAGTTCGAGCCGTGTACCCAGCAGGTCGCGCATGGCGGGCCTCACGTCACCCCAACGCGGGGCGCTGAGCACCACGTGGATGCCGTAGGACAGGCCCTGAGCGGCCAGGATCCCGATCGTCTGTTCCAGCGCCTCGAAGTCCTGCCGGATGCTGGGCCAGCCGTCGACGACGAGGAAGACGTCGCCGAACGGATCGTCGGTGGCCGGTGCGACCGCGTCGGCGCGCATCCGCCGCAGCTGGGCCATGGACTCGATACCGTTCTCGGCGAAGGACCGTTCGCGACGACGCAGCAGCGACATCATCTCCGCGACCGTGCGGCGCACCCGGTCGGTGTCGTGCCGCCCCGCGACGGAACCGACGTGCGGCAGGCCGGCCAGACCGGACAACGTGCCACCACCGAAATCGAGACCGTAGAACTGCACCTGTTCGGCGGTGTGCGTGAGGGCCATCGACAGGACGAGGCTGCGCAGCAGTGTGGACTTTCCGGACTGCGGGCCGCCGACCACCACGACATTGCCGGCCGACCCGGACAGATCGACCACCAGCGGGTCGCGGCGTTGCTCGAACGGCCGGTCGACGACACCGACGACGGTGCGCAGGACTGCGTGACGCGGCACGTCGCCGGTGAGCACCGACCTGGGCAACAGCATGTCGAGCGACGGGGAGTCGTCGAGCGGAGGAAGCCACACCTCGTGCGCCGGTGTTCCGTGCCCCCGGATCCGGTCGACGACCACCTCGAGCACGCTCCGACCGTCGCCCGCGGGAAGAACCGGGAGCGGCTCCGTGACCGGGGCGGGCGGACCGGCGTCGACCGGCACCGCCCGCGCGGTGAAGAGCCGGGGCCGGGACGTGCCGGCCGGCACCGCCGATCGGGTGCGCCGGGTGGGGCGGCCGGGCTCGTACGGTCCCGAGACGTACGCCGCGGAGAAACGCTGGATGTCGGCGGAATCGGTCCGCAGATATCCGGCGCCGGGTGTCGACGGCAGATGGTAGGCGTCGGGAACACCGAGGACGCTCCGCGATTCGTTGGCGGAGAAGGTCTTCAGGCCGATGCGGTACGACAGGTGGCTGTCGAGACCGCGGAGACGCCCCTCGTCGAGTCGTTGGCTGGCGAGCAGCAGGTGCATGTGCAGCGACCGGCCCAGACGTCCGATCGCCGCGAAGAGGTCGGCGAATTCGGGCTGTTGAGAGAGCAGTTCGGAGAACTCGTCGACCACGATGAACAGCGCGGGCAGCGGGTCGAGCGGTGCACCTGCAGCCCTGGCCTTCTCGTAGTCGCCGACGTTGGCGAAATTGCCTGCGGTCCGGAGTAGTTCCTGACGGCGGTTCATCTCGCCTTCGAGGGCGTCCTTCATGCGGTCGACCATCGCGATCTCGTCGGCGAGGTTGGTGATCACCGCCGCGACGTGCGAGATCCGGTCCAGACCGAGGAAGGTCGCGCCGCCCTTGAAGTCCACGAGGACCAGGTTGAGCGCCTCCGGTGGGTGCGTCGCCACGAGACCGAGGACCAGCGTCCGCAGGAATTCGCTCTTTCCCGAACCGGTTGCGCCGATGCACAATCCGTGCGGTCCCATCCCGTTCTCGGCGGCCTCCTTGAGGTCGAGTTCGACGGGCGCACCGTCGATGCCGACACCGATCGGTACCCGCAGGCGGTCTCGTCCGCGGCGCGGCGCCCATGCCTGCGCGGGGTCGAAGCGGGCCACGTCCCCGAGTCCCAGGAGCTCCTGCCAGTTCGACGGCCGGTCGTCGCCGGCGCTCTCGTCCATCGCCCCGCTCGTCACCCGGTACGGCGCGAGGAGTCTGGCCAGCGTCTGTGTCTGCGGAGTCCCGATGCCGTCGGCATCGGCGAAGATGTCGACATCGGTGCCGGTGGCGACCCCGACCCGTCCGTCCTCGACCACCAGGCGCAGGCCGCGCGTCGCGCTGAGCCGCGTGGCGTAACCGGAGAGGTCGAGCACGGTCATCGCGTCGAGACCGTCGTCGAGCACCCCCGAACCCGATCCCGTGACCCCGCCGTCGACGACCACGACGAGATGCACGGCCCCCTCGGTGGCCGGGGCGTTCCGGACGAATCTGCTGCGACCGGCGAGGACCGCCGCGAGATCGGTCTCGAGTTCGAACAGCGAACCGAACACCGTGCGTGCACTGCCCGCACCGTCGCGCAGGACGGGGTTCTGTGCGTGCGGCAGCCACTTGATCCATTCCCATTCCGCGGCGGTGTCGGGCCCGCACACGACGGCGACCTGCAGCGTGTCGGGACCGTGGAAGGTGCACGCCTGCGCGAGCATCGCCCGCGCGAGCGAGCGCGCCGCGCCGCGATCGCCCTCGATGCCGATCGCGGCGAAACCCCGCAGCGACACGGCCGTGGGCAGCGCCTGCACCACCGAGTGCGCACGCACGAACCTGCGCAGCGAGAGGGCGGCGACGGGTTCGAGATCCTCGACCGGTCCGGTGTCCGGAGGCACGAGCCGGGTCGCGAGTCGCTGCCCGCCGCGCCCCACCCTGAGGTGGCCGAAGTCGGGATCGGTGCTGCGTCGCTCCCACATCCGGACGGTGCCGGCGAGGGTCCACAGCAGGGCCGGGTCGGGATGCGACCATTCGAGCGCCCGACGTTGTTCGTGCGCCGTCTCGGTGACCTCGCGCCGGAGCTGGTCGAGATAGCGCAGATAGTCCTTGCGGTCCTCGTTCGCCTCGGCGGTCTTCGTTCCCCCGCTGCGACCACTGTTGGCGAGCATGCCCACCAGGGACACGACCATCATGAGGGGGAAGATCATCGCCATGGGGCTGCGTGCGGCGCCGGTGGTGAACATCAGCGCGACCATCCCGATCATCGCCGCGACCATCACGAGCGGGAGCAGTCTGGTCACCAGATTGCCGGGCGTGGCCCGGGGGATGTCCGGTGGCGGTTGGACACTCACCTCGCCGCTGGGAACGCGCGGTGCCTCCCGCCGTGCTCTGCGCACGAAACGCACGGTACTCACGTTCGTCACCCCCCGGAACGCCGTCGGCCGCCCCCTACGGCCCCACGGTCGTGGAAGACTAACCCATGGCGGCGACCTTCCGTGCTCCTGCTCGCCCGTCGGTCCCTCGACGGACAACTCGGGCACGACACCGGTCGGGACGATGTCGTATGGTCTGCGTCGTTCGGACTGCAGTGACGGGGGGAACCGAGGCCGATGACATCTGTGCGTGCGCGATCCGAGACCCCGGGGCAGGTGGGCGCCCCGGATCTGTGCCGGATCACCGTGCTCGCCCGCCACACCGAGGTCGATCTCGCGCTGCCCCTCGACGTTCCGGTGGCGCTGCTGCTCCCGGGGATCGTGGATCTCGTCGCCGGCCACCGGCCCGACAACGACTTCGACGCGACACCCGAACGCTCGGAACCCGACGGCTGGGCACTCGCCCGGATCGGTCGGGCCCCGCTGTCCGGTGTGCTGAGTCTCGACGAGCACGGCGTCCGCGACGGGGAGATCCTCGTCCTGGAGGATGCCGGATCCCCCGCTCCTCCACCGTTGTTCGACGACGTCATGTACAGCGTCGCGGCCTCGGACCGGACCACGACGCCGTGGGGTGCGGGCCCGTCGGGTCTCATCGCGGCCGTCCTGGGTCCGGTCGCCCTCGCCGCGGGCTGCGTACCGTTGCTGTTCCTGCCCGACGGCGCGAGCCGTCTCACCCTCGGAGCCGTGTGCGCCGCACTGCCTCTCCTGGTGCTGCTCGCCGCAGGCATCCTCGCCCGGCTCCACGACGATCGACGGACCGCGACCGCGCTGCTGTGGTGCACCTTCCCGCTCGCAGCGACGGCCGGTGCGCTGCTCGTTCCCGGCGAATCGCCGGCGCCGCGTCTCGTCCTCGCCGCGGCACTGACCGGTGCGGTCGCAGTGCTCGCCGTACGTGTCACCCGCATCGGCCTCGCACCGTGCACGGCGGTCGCCGCGACCGCCGCGGGTGTCGTCGTGACGGCCACCCTCGCATCGACCACCGATCTCGATGCGCGCGCCCTCGGAGCCGGAACGGTGGTGGTGGCGTTGCTGGTCGCCGGCACGGCACCGCGCCTCGCGGCGATGCTCGCGAAACTTCCCATCCCTCCTGTCCTCGCTCCGGGCGCTCCGCTCGAACCGGAGACCACCGAGAGCAACGTGTCCGGGTTGCCGTCACCGGCGGAGCTCGAGCACCGCGCGGACCGGGCGCGCAGCGCGCTCACCGGGATCGTCCACGCCGTCGTCCTACTCACGGCGGGCGGAGCGTGGTGCGCCGCATTCCCGTGGGACGGAGAGGTGTCCGTCCCCGCGGTAGCACTGGCCGTGGCGTCGGCCGTGGTCCTGGTCTTCCGAGGCCGCACCTACACCGCGACTGCGCAGGCGGCTCCCCTCGTGGCGGGTGGCGCGGTACTGCTGCTCGGGCTGCTCGTCGGTGCGGCAGCGAGCCGAGCGTTGCCGCCGTGGGCGGTGTTCGCATCGGCTACGGGTCTCGCATGCGCCGGTTTCCTCTTCGGGGTGGTCGCGCCGCGACGGACGTTCACTCCGGTGCAACGCCGGATCGCCGAGATCGCCGAGTACGCGACCATCGCCACCGTCGTGCCGTTGGCCTGCTGGGTCGCCGGTGTGTACGCAGCGATCCGCGGACTGTGACGGTGCGGCTGTCAGGTCGGTTCGCGGTCCTGGTCCTCACTGCCCTGGTAGCGACCGCCACTCCGGGTCTCGCGACCGCCGCGCCCCCGGTACCCGATCCGGCGCAACTACCCGTCGGCGCGACGCCTGCGCCTCCCGAGGCCACCGAGATGCGGGTGCTGTGCGCAGAACTGCCGGATGCTCCCGACGGACCGCAGACCCCTCGGGCACAACGCATCCTCGACTTCGCGTCCGTGTGGCCGATCACCCGGGGAGCCGGGCAGGTGGTCGCTGTCATCGACACCGGGGTCCATCCGCATCCGCGGTTGCCGGCCCCGATGCCGGGTGGCGACTACGTGTCCACGGGCGACGGCACCGAGGACTGCGACGCGCACGGCACCCTCGTCGCCGGGCTGATCGCAGCGCGGCCGACACCCGGATCGGGTTTCGCCGGTGGCGCACCCGACGTGGGGATCATCGCCATCCGCCAGTCGAGCGGCCATTTCTCCGACCGCTCCCGATCGGACGACGATGCCGCGCGCAACGCCTCCGGATACGGCGACGTACGGACCCTCGCAGCGGCCGTCCGACATGCGGTGGACCTCGGCGCCACCGTCGTCAACATCTCCGAGGTCGCCTGCCGGACGGTCGCAGAGGGCCTCGTCGACGGTCCGCTGGGAGCGGCGGTGCAGTACGCGACGGATGTGCACGACGCGGTCGTCGTCGCGGCGGCCGGCAACACCGACACCTGCCGCGAAGGCAATCCGCGCTCGGCGGATCCGGCCGATCCCGGTGCGGATCCGTGGGATTCGGTCGTCACCCTGGCATCACCGGCCTGGTACGACGAGTACGTCCTCACCGTCGGTGCGGTGGAGGACGACGGCACACCGGCGGAGTACAGCTTGCCCGGGCCATGGGTCGACGTCGCCGCTCCCGGGAGCGGGCTCGTCTCGCTCAATCCCGGCACCGATGGTCTGGCCGACCTGATCCCCGGCCCCCAGGGCGGCAGACCGGTGTCCGGGACGAGTTTCGCGGCGCCGCTCGTCGCGGCGACGGTCGCGCTGGTGCGCTCGCGGCACCCGCAGTTGTCCGCCCGGGAGGTGATGACGCGCATCGAGAACACCGCCCACTCCCCCGCGGAAGGATGGAATCCGCAGGTGGGGCACGGTGTCGTCGACCCGCTCGCCGCCGTCACCGCTCCGCTGCCGGCCGAGCGCGCGGAGCCGGTGCCGGCGGTTGCCGTCGCCGAGCCGACTCCTCCCCCGGTACCGGATCACCGGCCGCGCACCATCGCGCTGATCTCGGCTGCAGCCGTGATCGCCGCGACCGTCCTCGTTCTCGTCCTCACTGCACCGGCACGACGACTCGCCCGATCACGCACCTGAATCAGTTGCCCGCCCGGACGGGGACCGCCCCTGGGTCCGCGGCGACACCGTCGTGTGCGAGGAGTGCCTGTTCCCGGCCGAGCACGGGTCCCGGCGCGAGCAACTGCAGGATCGGCCACGGGACCCGGACGGGTGGATCCGTGAAGCCGAGCGCCGCAGCGGCGTCCGCATCGATGATGCCGTACCGCACACCGGTGTCGGCGACGTAGAACAACGAACCGAGACGGCCGGTGTCCGAGGTCAGCGAGGTGGTCTGCACGTATCTGCCGCGGCCCGGCGGAATGTGGATCGCGTCGACCTGCGGTCCGGCACCGTCGGCCTGGGCCGGGGCCACGGGCACCGCGTCCTTACCGGTGGGCAGGGCCGTCCCCGCGGACAACCGCAGAGCCGAGCGGTGCCGGTCGGCCTCGCCCGTGCCCGGCTGCCAGGTCGAGCACGCCACCGGTCTCTCCCCCGGATCGACGATCCGCGGGACGACCTCGGGAAAGGTGTCGACCGGCAGTTCGTGCACGACCGGCGCGGCCGCGAGGACGTCGGGCGGAACCACCGGAATCTCCGGTGCTCCTTGCGAATCCGAGAAGTGGATGAGATGCGCGGTGGCCCGCGAGACCTCCTGCACACCGTTCTCGAGCACCACGTGGAAACTCTGACCGTCCGGTTCGGACACCGCGACGACCGACCCGACTCGCACACCCGGAATCGACACGCCCGGGACACCTCCGGCGCCGGTGATGACGGGTGCCGTCAGTTTCGGCGACTCCGGCACGGCGGCGAGCAGTCCGGGGCTCGCGGGGCGCGCACGGGAGACGTCGATGCCCAGCAGGCGCACGAGCGACCGGTCGTTCGGGTCGATCTCGGCGCGCCTGCCCTCGTAGAGCAGGTGGTATCTGCCGTCCGCGGTCACGAGGAGCGCTTCGTCGCCGGCGAGTACCGAGCCTGCCCGGTGGTCGGGTGTGCCGGCGAGCACGGCGGTGGTCGAGGACTGCAGACCGTTCGGGTCGGCGACGTCGCACACCGTCCACGGCACCTCCTCTGCATCGTGGACCAGGGAGGATGGCGCACCCGGGATCCCCACCAGCGGTCCGCGTGGTCGTGTCGTCAGTTCCTCGTCGGCCACGACCGCCGGTTCGGCGGGCGATCCGAGGATCAGCCGCGCCGACGCGAGATTCAGGACGGGATGGAAGGTCGTGTCGATCGCGACGTAGAGCGCACCGGAGTCGCGTCCGACGACGACGGAAGCATCACCGATCCGGTCCTGGGGGCGGAACAGGGCAAGGGCGGCACAGCCTCCCAGCACGACACACGCGACGACGATTCCGACGACGAACGCCCGGAACTGGGAACGCATGGGATCGTGGATCATTCGTACGTCGCCCCGCACCAACGCATGATCCATGCGTCGTACCAGGAAACGGTATCCACTGACCTGCCATCGCGTGGTCGGTTGCGCTGCCATCGATCTCCCCCCGTACGGCACGCTCTCTGGCGCAACACAGTACAGTTCTGTCGGGCGCTCACCACAGGCGCTCCGCGCGGTCAGGGGGAAGGTCGGCACCGCGCCGGAATCATTGCCGGCCGTCGTTCGGGGGGATCGATGCAACGGACCGTATCCGAGACGGAGGATTCACGGGTCGGCACAGTGCCCAATGGTGCACGGATCAGCACAACAGCAGGTGAGACGAGAAATCATGTCGCCGTGCGGCTCGTGGGTGCGCAGTGCGTGGCCGTCCTCGTGTGGGCGCTGGCGGTGGTGTCGGGGGCGTCCGTGGGGGTGGCCTGTGCGATCGCCGTGCCGTCGGCCGCGCTGTGCCTCGTGCGGATCGGCGGGCGCGGCACAGCCGAATGGATCGCGACCGTTCTGCGCCGACGCACGGAGGCTGTCCCCGTCTCGGGTGTCCTCCGCGACTTCCATGTCGGGTCGGCGGTCCCGGTGGGGGTGCGATGGGACGGCCCGTACGCGACCGTCGTTCTCGAGCTGACCTCCCAGGCCGGCGCGATCACCCGGCTCGGGCGCGACAGCGAGGAGACGGGGCGAACCCTTCCTCTCGACGCGATCGCCGCCTGCCTGTACCGGCACGATGTCGTTCTGGACGGGATCGATGTCGTGGTGCAGGGGCGCCGGGTTCGCGACTCGACCCCCGCGGGCCACGCCTACGCGCAGTTGCTGGGCCCGCTTCCCGCCGCGGCCGAACGCACGGTGCGGGTGGTGCTCCGACTCGATGTCACGTCCTGCGCGGCCGCTGCCGCCCGTAGAGGCGGAGGCTCCGAAGGTGCGGCCCGGACCGTCGTCGCGGCGGCGCGGCGCGTGATCCGCGCGCTCGGCGACGCCGGGTACGGTGCGCGACTGCTCACCGCGAGCGAGATCGAACAGGCCGCGCTGCGTATCTCCCACGGGGTGCCGGCGACGGAGTGGGCCCCGACGCACCGGCACGTCGCCCTGTCCTCCGCCTTCGACTCGGGCGGCACCTTCGATCCCCGACGGATCGACCGCCACCACACGGCGGCGATCTGGTCGCATCCGACCCTGGCGTCGACTCTGGTCCTCCGGTTGCGACCGGGTGATGACGGGTCGGTTCGGGTCGGGGCGCTGGCACGGTTCACCACGCGCGAGGCGGACGTCCCCTCGGTGGCCGGGCTGCTCCCGGCGTACGGACGTCACGCCGAACTTCTCACAGCGGCACTGCCCCTCGGGGTTCCGCAGCTGGAGGACCGGGTTCCGTTGCGCGAATCGCGCACCGGGGAACTCGACGCCCTCGCTCTTCCGGCCGGTGGGTGTGGGCAGCTCGTCGGATCGGACGACGCCGGTCGCGCCGTCACCGCGCGTCTCACCGGTCCCGGAGTCCGCTCGGTCCACATCGCGGGTGAGTTGTATCTCGCCCAGCAGGTGGTCTTCCGCGCCGTCGCGGTGGGGGCGCGGGTCGTCGTCCACACCGACCGCCCCGGCGCGTGGCGCGGCCTGGTCGGATCCGCGGCCGGACCCGACCGGCTGCGTCTGGCGGGCGAGTACGCGGGCGACCGCGATTTCGACACGGTCGTCTACGACGGCGTCCCGCCCACCTCGTCCGTGCCGCACGCGACCGCGATCCACGTGCACATCCATCCGGACGGATGGCCGCGCGAGCGCCCCACGGTGTCGTTGCTCCAACCCGGAGCGGCCGGGGACCGTGTCGTGCTCACGGCGGGCGACGAACGCACGCCCCTCACACTCGTGACGATCGCGGCGGAGAGCACCCATCTCGGCCGGTCGCGCATGCCGGATCCGGCGTCTCAGCCGGGATAGCGGTCGAGAGCGGTTCCGGCGCGGACGGTGCGTGCCCACCACGCGAGCTGGTCGAGCATGCGTTCCGCGCCGTCGATCGCGGCCTCGTCGCTCGTGGTGCCGTCGGCAGCGAAGGCGTGCTTGACGCGGTGGAAGCTCACCGACTGCCGCACCGGCACCATGTGGACCTCGACGACGACCTGCCGCAACTGCTCGACCGCGCGCAGGCCGCCGGACAGGCCACCGTAGGAGACGAATCCGACCGGCTTGGTGCGCCATTCACGCTTGACGGTGTCGATGGCCGTCTTCAGCGCGGCGGGATAACCGTGGTTGTACTCGGAGGTCACCACCACGAAGGCATCCGCAGCACCGATGCGGCGGGTGAAGGCGTCGGCGTCGGGACCGCCCGAGAGGTCCTGCGGGAGCGGGGTGTCGGCGAGATCGAGGACGCCGACGTCGAACTCGGGGCGACGCCGCGCGGTGGCCGCGAACCAGTCGGCGACGACCGGCGCGATGCGACCGGCGCGGACACTCGCGACGACGACCTCGAGGCGGATCGGATCGTTCGGTGCAGCCGTGGTCATGGGGTCGATCGTAAATGCGGTGCGGCCGAGAGCCCGTGCGCGAGCAGCGCGGCGAGTTCCCGGTAGGCACGTGCGTCCTCGAGACCGGTTGCCTCGGCCACCTGCCGTTGCTGGATACGCACCATGACCGAGGCGACGACGTCGGCGACGAACGCCGCGTGGACGTCGCGCAGTTCGCCGGCCGTGACGCCGTCGGAGATGAGCTGGCGGACGCGGTCGGCGGCGAATCGGGTGTTGCGTTCGTAGACCTCGCGCGCGACCGGCGTGTGGGCGATGTCCTCCATGAACCGCGTGGAGGCGGGTTCGAGTTCGCGCCCCACGGCCTCGAGATAGACGCCGATGCGTGCCTGGGCGTCCGCGGCCCGCGCGACGTCGGCCTCGACCCGTTCGGCGGCACCCTTGAAGAAGTGGACGGTCGCCGCGTAGACGAGCCGGTCCTTGTTCTCCGCGAGTGTGTAGAGCGTCGATTTCGAGCAGCGCAGGCGCGCGGCGATGTCGTCGAGGGTCAGGTGCGCGAAGCCTTCTGCCAGGAACAACGCGACCAGATCGTCGAACAGTTGCGCCTGCCGGGCGGTGGGTCGCCGGCTACCGACTCTTGCCATACCTAAAACAGTACTGCAGTATCGTCCTCAGTACTATTTTCGGTCCCCAGCCTTCCAGGAGGAACCACCGTGCCCGTCGAGCGTCTGCTTCCCACCCGCGAGGCCTACGACCTGATCGACCTCACCCGCGACGTCGCCGACAAGGTACTCGCCCCGCGCGTCGACGAGCACGAGCGCAAGGAGACCTTCCCCGAGGGCGTCTTCCCCGCACTCGGCGCCGCAGGACTGCTGAGCCTGCCGTACCCCGAGGAGTTCGGCGGCGGCGACCAGCCCTACGAGGTCTACCTGCAGGTCCTCGAGGAACTCGGCGCCCGCTGGGCGGCCGTGGCGGTCGCGGTGAGCGTGCACGGACTGTCGTGTTTCGCGCTCGCCACCCACGGCACCGACGAGCAGAAGAACAAGTGGCTCCCGGAGATGCTTGGCGGCAACACCATCGGCGCGTACAGCCTTTCCGAGCCGCAGGCCGGATCCGACGCCGCGGCCCTCGCGTGCCGCGCGAAGCCCGTCGACGGCGGCTACCGCATCACCGGCTCGAAGGCGTGGATCACCAACGGCGGCAAGGCCGACTTCTACACCCTGTTCGCCCGCACGGCCGACACCGGCAGCAAGGGCATCTCGTGCTTCCTCGTGCCCGCCGGCACCGAGGGCCTGTCCTTCGGCAAGCCCGAGGAGAAGATGGGCCTGCACGCCATCCCCACCACCTCCGCCCATTACGACGACGCCTTCGTCCCGGCCGAGCGCCGGATCGGCGTCGAGGGACAGGGACTGCCGATCGCGTTCAGCGCACTGGATTCCGGACGCCTGGGAATCGCCGCCGTCGCGACGGGTCTGGCCCAGGCCGCGCTCGACGAGGCGACGGCCTACGCCAAGGAACGACAGGCCTTCGGCAAGCGCATCATCGACCACCAGGGCCTCGGGTTCGTCCTCGCCGACATGGCCGCGGCCGTCGACTCGGCCCGTGCCACCTATCTCGACGCCGCCCGGCGAAAGGACGCCGGCCTGTCCTACTCGCGACAGGCATCGGTGGCCAAACTCGTCGCGACGGATGCCGCCATGAAGGTCACGACCGACGCGGTCCAGGTCCTCGGCGGATACGGCTACACCCGCGACTTCCCGGTCGAGCGCTTCATGCGCGACGCGAAGATCACCCAGATCTTCGAGGGCACCAATCAGATTCAGCGACTCGTGATCGCACGCTCCCTCGCGGGGTGATCGATCGCGAGCCGGAAGTGGCAGGGGTTCCCGCGGCGAAAGATCGCTAGAGTGCCTGCATGCCGGACGCCCTGGAGCGGCTCACTCCACAGCAACGCCACCTGCTGACGCAACGGTTCGGCCGCATCGTCGTGGTCACCGACATGAGTTGGGGCCTGGTGTCGACCACCGTCCTCGCGGTCGACACCGACGACGGGCGACTGGTCGTGAAGGCGGGCGGAACTCCGGACCGGCACATCGGCCGCGAGATCAGCGCCCACGAACGGTGGACCGCTCCGTGGGTCCGGTGCGGTCGCGCCGCCCGGATGGTGTTCGCCGACCGCGCGGCGAAACTCGTCGTGACGGAATACCTTCCGGGCCGGCTCGTTCAGGGCACGGCCGCGTCGTCCCGTCCGGACGTCTACGAACAGGCCGGCGCGTTGCTCGCCCAGTTCCACTGCCAGGAGCGGGTCGTGGACGAGGGGTACGAGCGATCGGCGAACACGAAGACGCTGCGGTGGCTCGCGGCACCGCACCGCATCGGTCCCGACGTCGCCGGCCGGTTGCGCTCGATGGTCGAGGGGTGGCCGACACCGACGGCCACCCTGGTGCCCACCCACGGCGACTGGCAGAGCCGCAACTGGCTCGCCGACGACGCCGGCAGGGTGAAGGTGATCGACTTCGGACGTGCCGCGATGCGCCCGGCGGGTGAGGACTTCGAGCGGCTCGCGGTGCGCGAGTTCCTCCGGGTCCCCGGCGCCGAGGAGGCCTTCCTGCGCGGCTACGGCGAGGATCCCCGTGAGGAGGACGCGTGGTTCCGCCGACGTGTCCGCACGGCGGTCGCGGTCGCGGTGTGGGCTTTCCATGTGGGCGACGACTGCTACGAGGCCGAGGGCCACCGCATGATCGCCGAGGCGCTCGCTCGTGCGTCGACAGTCGCGCGTTAACAACTTCTCGACGGATATTTGTCACATTGGCCGAGGTTGCCCGTTACCGGCAGTTTCGCTTGAATCAGCTCTGGACATACGTCCAATTCGTTCTCTACACGGAGGTCACCACATGCTTCTCGGTTCGCTCGACGCGCTCATCAGCAACGTCCTCAATTTCCTGGACTGGCTGATCTGACGAGCATGTGAGAACGCCCGAGGGGGTGAGGTCGCGGACCTCACCCCCTCGGTGACTTTTCGAGCGCAGCGCTCTCGGCTCAGGCGCCGATGGCCTCACCGAGCACGGGCCACGAATCGTGCAGGGCCTCCTGCCAGTAGCCCCAGGTGTGGGTGCCGTCGGGCCGGACCGAGTAGGTCGCCTCGACCCCGGCTGCGTCCAGCGCACCGCGCAGTCGCGTCGTGCAGTCGTTCACGCCGGCCTCGATGAGCCCGAGCAGAGCCACATCGGGAAGGACGGCGACACCGTCCTGCTCCCATGCCTTCAATTCGTACGGACCCGGGACACCACTGCTCGTGGAGACGTACACGGCCTTGCCGCGCAGCTTCTCGGCGTTGAGCACGACATCCTGTTCGGTCCAGTGCTCACCGGCGACCGGTCCCCACATGTTCTCGACTTCGCCCCCGCCGAACGCGACGACGGTCTCCGCGTAGCGCGAACCGATATCCGACGCGGTCTCGGCGCATCCGCTGTACGAACCCACCGCCTGGTAGAGATCGGGCGCCTGCTGCGCCAGAGCCAGCGCCGACGTCGCCGACATCGACACACCGGCGATCGCGTTGCGGCCGCTCGCGCCGAGCGTCTCGTCGACCACCGACGGGATCTCCTCGGTGAGGAAGGTCGTCCACTTGTTGCGTCCGAGAACGGGATCGTCCTCGAGCCAGTCGGTGTAGTAGCTGAACGCGCCACCGACCGGAGTGACGACGTTGACGTTCTTGTCACCGAAGAATTCCACGATGTCGGTCTGCTCACGCCAGGTCGCGCGGTCCAGTCCCCCACCGGCACCGTTGAGCAGGTAGAAGACCGGTCGCGGCGCGCTCGTGTCGGCCGGGCGCAACACCTGAAGCTCGATGGTGCGTTCCATCGACGGCGAGTACACGAACAGCGACCAATCGCGGTCGGTGTGCTTCTCGATGCGTTCGACAGTCGCGCTCTGCGACCGGGTCTCGCCGGTCGCGGCGACCGGGAGATCCTCGGCGTGGGCGACCGCGGCACCGGGCAGGACCAGCGACGAGACGGCGACCGCCCCGATCGTCCCCATCAACGCAAACCGTCGTGCGCGCACATTCGTTCCCTTCATCCGCAACAGCCGGGCGTGATGGGCCCGCGCGTCTCCCGCGTCGCAGCGTTGCGCGCGGCCAGTTCCTCGTCAGCAGGGTAGTCGACGCGGACCAGTGACAGGCCGTGGGCCGGTGCCACCGCGACGGACGCCGCACGTTCGCGTTCGTCGAGCAGGGCCGTCATCCACTCGACACTGCGACGCCCTTCCCCCACGGCCAGGGCGGCACCGACGAGGCTGCGCACCATCGACCAGCAGAAGGCGTCGGCGCTGACGTAGGCGGTGAGGATGTCACCTTCGCGGGTCCAGTCGTATCGCTGCAGTTCGCGTACGGTCGTTGCACCCTCCCGCCGCTTGCAGAAGGCGGCGAAGTCGTGCAGGCCGAGCAGCGACTGCGACGCGCGTTGCATCGCATCGAGATCGACGGCCTTCGGCCACGCGACGGTGTCGCGGGCACGCAACGGTTCGGCGCCGTACACCGCTGTGGTGAGGCGGTATTCGTAATGACGCCGGATCGCCGAGAACCGCGCGTCGAAATGTTCGGGGGCGACGGAGATCCCGGTGACCCGCACGTCGCGGGGCAGGAACCGCGCGAGACGACGGACCCAGCGCGACGGATCGTCGGGCAACGCCGCGGTGGGGACGTCGACGTGAGCGACCTGCCCGGACGCGTGCACGCCGGCGTCGGTGCGACCGGCGACGGTGAGCAGCACGGGGGTACGGACGATCGCGGAGAGCTTCTCTTCGATCTCCCCGCACACCGTGCGACGTCCTGGTTGCCGTGCCCAGCCGGAGAAGTCGGTGCCGTCGTACGAGATGTCGAGTCGCAGACGAGTTGTCTCGTGAGAAGCCACGAGCCCGCCGCCCTCAAAAGGGACGGCGGGCTCGTGAGCTTCAGCAGATGCCGAAACCAAGTGGACTAGTCCTTCTTGGCCTCGTCCGCCTCGGGTGCGTCGGCAGCCGTGGCGTTGGTGTCCTCGACACCCTCGACGACGGCGTCGGCATTCGCGACCTCGGCGTCGGTGGCCTCGGCCTCGACGGCCTGGACCGCGTTGTCCTCGGCGGGTGCCTGCGAGGCGGCGACGCGGCGAGCGCGGTCGGCCTCGGAGGTGACGGTCTTCTCGCGCACCAGCTCGATGATGGCCATGGGGGCGTTGTCGCCCTTGCGCGGCATCGTCTTGATGATGCGGGTGTAGCCGCCGTTGCGGTCCTCGAAGGAGGGACCGATCTCCGCGAACAGCGAGTGGACGACGTCCTTGTTGCGGATGACCTTCAGCACCTCACGACGCGAGGCCAGGGTGCCGGCCTTGGCGTGCGTGACGAGCTTCTCGGCGTACGGGCGCAGGGCCTTGGCCTTGGCCTCGGTGGTGGTGATGCGGCCGTGCTCGAAGAGCGCGGTGGCCAGGTTGGCCATGAGCGCCTTCTGATGCGAGGCCGATCCGCCGAAGCGGGCGCCCTTCTTGGGCTTGGGCATGATTTTCTCCTAGTAACGGACCGTGAGCTGCTACAGCTGCTCGGTCTCGGCGTAGTCCTCGTTGCCGTCGTTGTCACCGAAGGAGCCGGCCTCGGTATCGCTCCAGGTACCGGTCGCGGCGTCGTAGCCGGCGACGGTGCTGGGATCGAACGATGCCGGGCTGTCCTTGAGGGACAGGCCGAGCGAGTGCAGCTTGACCTTGACCTCGTCGATGGACTTCTGGCCGAAGTTGCGGATGTCGAGCAGGTCGGACTCCGTCCGTGCCACGAGCTCGCCGACGGTGTGGACACCTTCGCGCTTGAGGCAGTTGTAGGACCGGACCGTGAGGTCGAGGTCCTCGATCGGAAGTCCGAAGGAGGCGATGTGGTCGGCCTCGGCGGGCGAGGGACCGATCTCGATGCCTTCTGCTTCGACGTTCAGCTCACGAGCCAGACCGAAGAGCTCCACGAGGGTCTTGCCCGCCGAGGCGAGCGCGTCCCGCGCGCTGATCGAGTTCTTGGTCTCCACGTCGAGAATGAGCCGATCGAAGTCGGTGCGCTGCTCGACGCGGGTCGCTTCCACCTTGTACGTCACCTTGAGCACCGGCGAGTAGATCGAGTCGACCGGGATACGGCCGATCTCGGCGCCGGACGCCTTGTTCTGCACGGCAGGAACATAGCCGCGACCGCGCTCGACGACGAGCTCGATCTCCAGCTTGCCCTTGTCGTTCAGGGTGGCGATGTGCAGATCCGGGTTGTGGATGGTGACACCGGCCGGGGGCACGATGTCGCCGGCCGTGACGGTGCCCGGTCCCTGCTTGCGGACGTACATGGTGACCGGCTCGTCCTCTTCCGAGCTCACCACGAGACCCTTGAGGTTCAGGATGATGTCGGTGACATCCTCCTTCACGCCGGGAACGGTGGTGAACTCGTGGAGAACGCCGTCGATGCGGATGCTGGTGACAGCGGCGCCCGGGATCGACGAGAGCAGGGTGCGACGAAGCGAGTTGCCGAGGGTGTACCCGAAGCCAGGCTCGAGCGGCTCGATGACGAACTTCGAGCGGTTTTCAGCGATGACCTCTTCGGTCAGTGTGGGTCGCTGAGAGATGAGCATCTGTTGCCTCCTTGTGGGCGTCCGCCATATGACGCCCTAGTGGAATGGAGCGGTGTCCTCCCGCCCGGACGGACCGGAGGACACCACGACACCGAAGTGTCTTACTTCGAGTAGTACTCGACGATCAGCTGTTCCTGCAGCGGGATGTCGATCTGCGCGCGCTCGGGGAGCTGGTGGACCAGCACCCGCAGACGCGGGCCGACGACCTGCAGCCAACCCGGAACCGGGCGCTCGCCCTGGGTTTCGCGGGCGACCTGGAAGGGCAGCGTGCTCAGCGACTTCTCGCGGACATCGATGATGTCGTACTGCGAGACGCGGTAGCTGGGGATGTCGACCTTCTTGCCGTTGACCAGGAAGTGGCCGTGGCTCACCAGCTGGCGGGCCTGACGACGCGTGCGGGCGAGGCCGGCACGGTAGACGACGTTGTCCAGGCGCGACTCGAGAATGACCAGCAGAACCTCACCGGTCTTGCCGGGGCGGCTGGCGGCCTCTTCGTAGTAGCGACGGAACTGCTTCTCCATGACGCCGTACGAGAAGCGGGCCTTCTGCTTCTCCTGCAGCTGGAGCAGGTACTCGCTCTCCTTGATCCGCGCGCGGCCGTGCTGGCCGGGCGGGTAGGGGCGACGCTCGAAGGCCTGATCGCCTCCGACCAGGTCGACACGGAGACGACGCGACTTACGGGTAACGGGACCGGTATAACGAGCCATTATTCTTTACCTTCCTTTCCCGTTAGACGCGACGCCGCTTGGGCGGACGGCAACCGTTGTGGGGCTGCGGGGTGACATCGGAGATGGTGCCGACCTCGAGGCCTGCGGCCTGGAGGGAACGGATCGCCGTCTCGCGGCCCGAGCCCGGGCCCTTGACGAAGACGTCGACCTTCTTGACACCGTGTTCCTGCGCCTTGCGGGCGGCGTTCTCGGCGGCGAGCTGCGCGGCGAACGGGGTCGACTTGCGCGAACCCTTGAAGCCGACGTGGCCGGAGGACGCCCAGGAGATCACGTTGCCCTGCGGGTCCGTGATGGACACGATGGTGTTGTTGAACGTGCTCTTGATGTGAGCGGCACCGTGCGGGACGTTCTTCTTGTCCCTGCGCCGTGCCTTCTGGGTCTTCTTCGGACCGGTGCTGCGTGACTTGGGAGGCATTACTTCTTCTTTCCTGCGACGGTGCGCTTCGGACCCTTACGGGTGCGGGCGTTGGTCTTGGTGCGCTGTCCACGCACGGGCAGACCACGACGGTGTCGCAGGCCCTGGTAGCAGCCGATCTCGATCTTGCGGCGGATGTCCGCCTGAACCTCGCGACGGAGGTCACCCTCGACCTTGTAGCTCTCCTCGATGTACTCGCGGAGCTTGGCGAGGTCCTCGTCCGTCAGATCCTTGCTGCGCAGGTCCGGGTTGACACCCGTGGCCTCGAGGATCTCCTGGGAGCGAGTACGGCCGATGCCGTAGATGTACGTGAGTGCGATCTCCATCCGCTTTTCGCGGGGAAGATCGACACCTGCGAGACGTGCCATGTGGCATTCCTATTCGGTGTGCGGAGGTCTGCTCCCAGCCCGTCCCCTGCGTCGAAGAACTGTGTGATTCAAAAACACAGTGGGGCCCCGGCCTCCGTACCGGGGGTTGATCGCGCAGCTCCTCGACGGATCGAGGATCGTAACCACGCGACTGGTGCTGGAAGGTCTTCGTGCTTGTTGCCAAGCAGATCTTCGAGACGAAGGTGGATCTAGCCCTGACGCTGCTTGTGACGCAGGTTCTCGCAGATCACCATGACCCGACCGTTGCGGCGGATCACCTTGCACTTCTCGCAGATCTTCTTGACGCTAGGCTGAACCTTCACGTAAGTCCGATCTCCTGTATGTGCGCCGCCGGACACGGCAGAGCCGGCCCGGCGACATGATTCTCCCCGACCGTGTGGCCGGGGAAGCTTCGTTACTTGTAGCGGTAGACGATGCGTCCACGCGTGAGGTCGTAGGGAGAAAGCTCCACGACAACGCGGTCCTCGGGAAGGATACGAATGTAGTGCTGACGCATCTTTCCGCTGATGTGGGCGAGAACCTTGTGCCCGTTCTCCAGCTCGATGCGGAACATCGCATTGGGCAGCGGTTCGATTACCCGGCCCTCGACCTCGATTGCCCCGTCTTTCTTAGCCATATCCTCCGCGATCCGTTGTTCGGCGTTGTGGTTGCATCGGCATCCGTTACCGTGACGCTCGGCAACTCCGGGACCGGACACGAACCGAGATTCGAAGGAATTCGACACGGGACCGATCGGAGCGCAGCGCGCACCACCGATCAATGGTACGGGAAGTTGACCGTCCAGGACAAATGAGCTCGGGCACACCCGTGCCCACGACCAGGAGGAGGACCGCACGTGCGGGCGTTGATCCAGCGGGTGACCACGGCGGCGGTGGCGGTGGACGGAGCCGAGGTGGCCCGTATCACGCCGGCCGAGGGTGGTCACGGCCTGCTCGTGCTGGTCGGCGTCACGCACGACGACGACGAGGCCAAGGCCGCGACGCTCGCCCGCAAGGTGTGGACGATGCGCATCCTCGAGGACGAACGCTCCGCCTCCGACGTCGACGCCCCGATCCTGGTGGTCAGCCAGTTCACGCTCATGGCCGACACGAGGAAGAGCCGGCGTCCGTCGTGGTCGGCCGCCGCTCCCCGCCCGATCGCCGAACCCCTCGTCGATGCGTTCGCGAATGCTCTCCGAGATCTGGGGGCGACGGTGGAGACCGGGAAGTTCGGGGCCCACATGGAGGTGAGCCTCGTCAACGACGGACCGGTCACGCTCCTCGTCGAGGTCTGAACCCGCGCGGCGTGACCGCGACCGTCACTCCGGACGGACGGTGAGGATGCGGGGGCCGTCCTCGGTGACCGCGACCGTGTGCTCCCAGTGCGCGGCCCGGCTGCCGTCGACGGTCACGACCGTCCACTCGTCGTCGAGGACCTCGGTCTCGTAGGTACCGAGGGTGAGCATCGGCTCGACTGCGAGCACCGACCCGACGACGAGCTTCGGGCCCTTGCCCGGCTTGCCTTCGTTGGGGAGGAAGGGATCCATGTGCATCTCGCGCCCGATCCCGTGACCGCCGTAGCCGTCGACGATGCCGTACGAGCGGCCGTGCAACTTCTCGGCGGCGTGCGTGCCCTGCTCGATCGCATGCGAGACGTCGGTCAGGCGGTTGCCCGGGAGCATCGCCGCGATACCGGCCTCGAGCGACAGACGGGTGGCCTCGCTCAGATCGATGTCGGCCTGCGACAGCTCCCCGATCCCGAAGGTCCACGCCGAGTCGCCGTGCCAGCCGTCGAGGATCGCACCGCAGTCGATCGACACGAGGTCGCCCTCGGCGAGCACCACCGACGCCGACGGGATGCCGTGGACGACGACCTCGTTGACCGACGAACAGATCGAACCGGTGAAGCCGTGGTAGCCCAGGAAGGACGGAACGGCCCCCGCATCGCGGATGACCGATTCCGCCACCTGGTCGAGTTCCAGGGTGCTCACGCCCGGCTTGGCGGCCTCGCGCACTGCGACGAGTGCGGCCCCGACCACGGCTCCCGCCGCTGCCATCGCGTCGAGTTCACCCGAGGTGCGGAACGGAACCACTGAGCGCTTGCGCCCGAAACCCATGTCGAACTACCCGTCTACTTTCCGAGTGCGGACAGAGCCCGCGAATTGATCTCCTCGACCTCACCGATCGCGTCGACCGTGATGATCGAGTCGGCGTAGTAGTCGAGCAGCGGGGCCGTCTCCTCACGGTAGACCCGGAGACGGTTGCGGATCACGTCTTCGGTGTCGTCGGCGCGACCGCGGGCGAGCATGCGCTCGACCACGACGTCCTCGTCGATGACGAAGGACAACACGCCGTCGAGCTCGACGCCGAGATCCTTCAGGATGTTCTCGAGTTCCTTGGCCTGCTCCACGCTGCGCGGGAAGCCGTCGAGGAGGAAGCCGTTGGCGGCGTCGGGCTCCGCCAGACGCTCACGCACCATGTTGTTGGTGATCTCGGCGGGAACGAGCTCCCCCGCGTCGATGTACTTCTTGGCCTCGACGCCGAGCGGGGTGCCCTGCCCGATGTTCGCGCGGAAAAGATCGCCCGTCGAGATGGCGGGGACGCCGAGCTTCTCGGACAGAATCGCGGCCTGTGTGCCCTTGCCGGCACCGGGAGGACCGAGCAGTACAAGTCTCACTTGAGGAACCCTTCGTAGTTGCGCTGCATCAGTTGACTTTCGATCTGCTTGACAGTGTCCAGCGCGACACTGACGAGAATGAGAACCGCGGCGCCACCGAAGATGCTCGAGGCCGTCTGGCTGCCGGACAGGAAGAAGTTCGGCAGCGTCGCGATGAGACCGAGGTAGATCGAGCCCGGAACCGTGATGCGGTTGAGCACGAAACTGAGATATTCGGCGGTCGGGCGACCGGGGCGGATGCCCGGGATGAAACCGCCGTACTTCTTCATCTCGTCGGCCCGCTCCTCCGGATTGAAGGTGATGGCGACGTAGAAGAAGACGAAGAACACGATCAGGGCGAAGTAGATCGCGATGTAGACCGGGTTGTTCGGATTGACCAGGTACTCGTTGATGATCCGCTGCCACCAACTCGGATCCGGGTTCGTCGTGGCACCGGTGAGCTGCGCAACGAGGTTGGGCAGGTACAGCAGCGACGACGCGAAGATCACGGGGATGATGCCCGCCTGGTTGACCTTCAACGGCAGGTAGGTCGACGACCCGCCGTACATACGACGGCCGACCATGCGCTTGGCGTACTGCACCGGGATCCGGCGCTGACCCTGCTCGATGAACACGACGCCCGTGATGAGCGCCAGGGCCACGACACAGACGATCGCGAAGACGAGGCCGCCGCGGGATTCGAGGATCATGCGACCCTCGCTCGGCAGCGCGGCCGCGATACCGGCGAAGATCAGCAGCGACATGCCGTTGCCGACACCGCGTTCGGTGATGAGCTCACCGAACCACATGACGACGGCGGCACCGGCGGTCATCACCAGCACGATGACGACCATCCCGAAGATGCTGTCGTCGGCGAGGATCGGCTCCGAACAGCCCTGCAGCAGCTGCCCTCGGGCGGCGAGGGCGACGATGCCGGTGGCCTGCAGGACGGCGAGCGCGACGGCGAGATAACGCGTGTACTGCGTCATCTTGGCCTGGCCGGACTGGCCCTCCTTGCGCAGTTCCTCGAATCGTGGAATGACCACGGTGAGCAGCTGGACGATGATGCTCGCGGTGATGAACGGCATGATGCCGATCGCGAAGACCGACAACTGCAGTAGCGCGCCGCCGGAGAACAGATTGATCAGCGAGTAGATGCCGGCCTGCTCGCTGCCGGCGAGCTGATCGACACAGGCCTGGACGTTGCCGTAGTCGACGCCCGGGGACGGCACGGTAGCACCGAGGCGGTACAGCGCCACGAGCCCGAGGGCGATGAGAATCTTCCGCCTCAGGTCCGGTGTCCTGAGGGCCGAGACGAAGGCGGAAAGCAAAGATCCTCCTGGCGGGCCGATCGGGGACGACGGATCGAGAGGGATCCGTCGGACGGTAGACAACTCTGAAACTCTAACAGTGGGCCCCGATGAGAGGGGTAGCCCGGTAGCCTATGTCACCGCTGCGAACGCAGACTATGACACCGCTGTGAACGCGCGAACGGCCGCGGTGCAGCTATCTGCACCGCGGCCGTTCGACAGCCGTGACTCACACGCGAAAGTACAGGTCAGGCCTGGACGGTCGCGCTGCCACCGGCTGCAGCGATCTTCTCCTGAGCGGAGGCCGAGAACTTGTCGGCGGTGACCTGCACGGCCACCGTCAGCTCGCCCTCGCCGAGGACCTTGACGAGCTGGTTCTTGCGAACCAGACCCTTCGCCACGAGGTCCGCGACACCGATCTGTCCACCCTCGGGGAACACGCGAGCGATGTCCCCGACGTTGACGATCTGGTACTCGGTACGGAATGCGTTCTTGAAGCCCTTGAGCTTCGGCAGACGCATGTGGATGGGCATCTGGCCACCCTCGAAGGCCGGCGACACGTTCTTGCGTGCCTTCGTGCCCTTCGTACCGCGGCCGGCGGTCTTGCCCTTCGAACCTTCACCGCGTCCGACGCGGGTCTTGTCCGTCTTCGCACCCGGAGCCGGGCGCAGGTGATGCAGCTTGATGGTCATTCTCAGACCTCCTCAACAGTGACGAGGTGACGCACCACGTTGATGAGGCCGCGGTTCTGCGCGTTGTCCTCGCGGACGACGGACTGGCGGATCTTCCGCAGACCGAGGGTCCGGAGGCTGTCGCGCTGATTCGACTTGGCCCCGATGGTGCTCTTGATCTGGGTGATCTTCAGCTCTGCCATTACTTCACGCTCCCAGCAGCCTGTGCACGGGCGCGCAGCATGCCGGCGGGGGCAACTTCCTCGAGGGTGAGGCCACGGCGAGCCGCAACTTCCTCGGGACGCTGCAGACCCTTGAGGGCCGCAACCGTCGCGTGCACCACATTGATGGCGTTGTCGGAGCCGAGCGACTTCGACAGGATGTCGTGGACACCCGCGCACTCCAGCACCGCGCGCACAGCGCCACCGGCGATGACACCGGTACCGGGGGAAGCCGGACGCAGCAGGACGACACCGGCTGCAGCCTCTCCCTGGACGGGGTGGGTGATGGTTCCGCCGATGAGCGGGACGCGGAAGAAGTTCTTGCGAGCTTCCTCGACACCCTTCTGGATGGCCGCGGGAACTTCCTTGGCCTTGCCGTAGCCGACACCGACCAGGCCGTTGCCGTCGCCCACGATCACCAGAGCGGTGAAGCTGAAGCGACGACCGCCCTTGACGACCTTCGACACACGGTTGATCGAGACGACACGCTCGATGTAATTCGACTTCTCGGCAGCGTTGCCGCCGCGCGAGTCGCGGTCGCGGCGGTCGCGACCGCCACGGTTGTCACCGCTGTTGGGGTTCTGTCCGGCGGGGCCGTTGCCGCCGTCACGCCGCTGACGTCCCGGCATCAGGCGTTCCTTCCGTTCGAGAAAATGGTCATCAGAACTTCAACCCGCTTTCGCGAGCCGCGTCCGCGAGGGCCGCGATGCGTCCGCTGTAGGTGTGGCCACCGCGGTCGAAGACCACGGCTTCCACGCCGGCAGCCTTCGCGCGCTCGGCGATCAGCTGACCGACCTTCGCGCCGCGAGCCTTCTTGTCGCCCTCGAGAGCGCGCACATCGGGTTCGATGGACGACGCTGCGGCGAGGGTGGTGCCCGTCAGATCGTCGACCAGCTGCACGTGCAGGTGGCGCGACGACCGGTTGACGACGAGGCGGGGACGCTCGGCGGTGCCGGAGATCTTCTTGCGGAGGCGGAAGTGACGACGCGTCTTCGAAAGGCGACGCGTGGTGGAGGCGTCCTTGCCGCGCGGGATGCGCTTGGCCTTCTGGTTCTCGGTCTGGCTCATGATCACTTACCCGTCTTTCCGACCTTGCGACGGACCTGTTCACCCTCGTAGCGGATGCCCTTGCCCTTGTACGGGTCGGACTTGCGCAGCCGGCGGATGTTGGCCGCGATCTGGCCGACCTTCTGCTTGTCGATGCCCGAGATCGAGAAGCGCGTGGGGTTCTCGACGGCGAACGTGATGCCCTCGGGAGCCTCGATCAGCACGGGGTGGCTGTAGCCGAGCGAGAACTCGAGGTCCTTGCCCTTGAGAGCCACGCGGTAGCCGACGCCGTGGATCTCCATCTTCGTGGTGTAACCCTCGGTCACGCCGACGATGAGGTTCTGCACGAGCGTCCGCGACAGGCCGTGCAGCGCACGGCTGCGACGCTCGTCGTTCGGGCGCGTGACGTTGATTGCCCCGTCCTCGCCCTTGGCGATGGCGATCGGCTCGGCGATCGTCAGGGACAGGTTGCCCTTGGGGCCCTTGACTGCAACATCCTGGCCGTCGATGGTGACCTCGACGCCCGAAGGAACTGCAACGGGGAGTTTTCCGATTCGCGACATTGTGGTGGCCTCCCTTTACCAGACGTAGGCGAGGACTTCCCCGCCCACTCCCTGCTTGGCCGCCTGGCGATCGGTGAGCAGACCGGAGGACGTGGAGATGATCGCCACGCCGAGGCCGCCCAGGACCTTGGGCAGGTTGGTGGATTTCGCGTACACGCGCAGGCCGGGCTTCGACACGCGACGCACGCCGGCGAGGCTGCGCTCACGGGAAGGTCCGTACTTGAGGTCGACGATGAGGGTCTTGCCCACCTCGGCGTCCTCGGTGCGGTAGTCGGAGATGTAGCCCTCGCGCTTGAGGATCTCGGCGATGTTCACCTTGATCTTCGAGGACGGGAGCTTGACCTCGTCGTGGTACGCCGTGTTGGCGTTACGCAGACGCGTCAAGAAGTCTGCGATGGGGTCGGTCATGGTCATGGCTGACCTGTTCACCTTTCTCGATGCGGTTCCCATGCAACGCCGGAACGTGCCGGCCGTGGGCCTACATCGAAACTCGGTTCGATAGCGGATTCGTCGGCCGGATCGGCGACGAACCCATGACAGCGTGACAGTGGGCGGAGAACTACTCGGTCCTCCGCCCACCGCTCACGTCACCAGGAGCTCTTGTGAACTCCCGGAAGTTCTCCGCGGTGTGCCATCTCGCGAAGGCAGATGCGGCAGAGTCCGAACTTGCGGAAGACCGAGTGCGGGCGCCCGCAGCGCTGGCAGCGGGTGTAGGCGCGCACCGCGAACTTCGGCTTCTTGTTGGCCTTGTTGACCAGTGCCTTCTTAGCCATGGGCTCAGTTCTCCTTGAACGGGAAGCCGAGGTGCTTGAGCAGGGCACGGCCTTCTTCGTTGTTGGTAGCGGTGGTCACGACAGTGATGTCCATGCCGCGCGGGCGGTCGATGCGGTCCACGTCGATCTCGTGGAACATCGACTGCTCGTTCAGGCCGAACGTGTAGTTGCCGTTGCCGTCGAACTGGTTGCCGTTGAGGCCACGGAAGTCCCGGATACGGGGAAGCGCGATGGACACGAGACGGTCCAGGAACTCCCACATGCGGTCGCCGCGCAGCGTGACGCGCGCACCGATCGGCATGCCCTCGCGCAGCTTGAACTGTGCGATGGACTTGCGGGCCTTACGGATCTCCGGCTTCTGACCGGTGATGAGCGCGAGGTCGTTGACGGCTCCGTTGATGAGCTTCGCGTCGCGGGCGGCGTCGCCGACACCCATGTTGACGACGACCTTCACGACGCCGGGGATCTGCATGACGTTCGCGTAGTCGAACTCCGCGTTCAGCGCGTCCTTGATCTCGGCGCGGTAGCGGGCCTTCAGGCGCGGCTGGGTCTTGTTCTCGGTGGAAGTCATGTCAGAGGTCCTTCCCGTTCTTCCGGGAAATCCGAACGCGCCTGCCGGTTCCCTCATCGGTGCGGTAGCCCACGCGGGTGGGGTTTCCGTCCGAGTCGACGACCGCAACGTTGGAAACGTGGATCGGGGCCTCCTGCGTCACGATGCCGCCGGAGGAGGCGCCACGCTCGTTCGCAGAGACGGCGGTGTGCTTCTTGATACGGTTCACGCCCTCGACGAGGACCTTGCCGGTCGCCGGGTAGGCCGCGATGACCTTGCCCTTGGCGCCCTTGTCCTTGCCCGAGATGACGAGCACGGTGTCACCCTTGTGCACCTTCATCACAGCACCTCCGGAGCGAGCGAGACGATCTTCATGAACCGCTTGTCGCGGAGCTCGCGACCGACGGGTCCGAAGATGCGGGTGCCGCGAGGATCGTTGTCGCCCTTGATGATGACGGCAGCGTTCTCGTCGAACTTGATGTAGGAACCGTCCGGACGGCGGCGCTCCTTGGCGGTGCGCACGATCACGGCCTTGACGACATCGCCACGCTTGACGTTGCCGCCGGGGATCGCGTCCTTGACGGTGGCGACGATGACGTCACCGATTCCGGCGTAGCGACGGGACGAGCCACCGAGAACGCGGATGCAGAGGATCTCCTTGGCACCCGTGTTGTCGGCGACGCGCAGTCGCGACTCCTGCTGGATCACTTACTTCTCCTTGACCTGGATTGGTGTGTACGTCAGATTTCCGACCTGGACGTACGCGGTCGTCGGCTGCCTGCAGCGCACGTGCGAATCACACACGGGTCCTGTAAGCAACCCGTCCAGAGTAGGCCATATACCGTACGCAGGGCAAATTCGCGAATTGTGATGTCACTCCCCACCCCGGCACCGGGCGTGTCGCAGCGACGTCCACCGTCCCCCACGCGAGGGCTGCACCTACTACCGGACGCACAGCACCCCACCACCCGCGGTGCGGGTGGTGGGGTGCTGCATGTTCTCGGTCCTCTCGAGGACGAGGAGGCCTTACTTGGCCTTCTCGAGCACCTCGACCAGACGCCAGCGCTTCGACGCGGACAGCGGACGGGTCTCCATCAGCTGCACGCGGTCGCCGATGCCGGCCAGACCGTTCTCGTCGTGCGCCTTCACCTTGGTCGTACGGCGGATGATCTTGCCGTACAGCGGGTGCTTCACACGGTCCTCGAGCTCGACGACGATGGTCTTCTCCATCTTGTCCGAGACGACGTAACCGATGCGGACCTTGCGGCTCGCGCGCTGTTCCTGGTTGCTCACTGCCTTTTCCTCACTCATGCCACGTCACCCGCATTCGGGCCGGTGGCCAGTCCGAGCTCGCGCTCGCGCAGCACCGTGTAGATACGGGCGATCTCGTTGCGCACGACGCGGAGCCGACGGTTGTTGTCCAGCTGACCGGTGGCCATCTGGAAGCGGAGGTTGAACAGCTCTTCCTTGGCTTCGCGGAGCTTGTCGGTCAGCTCTTCGTCGCTCAGCTCGCGGAGTTCCGCGGCGGGGGTACCGGTAGCCATCAGAACTGCTCCTCCCTCGTCACGATGCGGCACTTGCAGGGGAGCTTGTGCATCGCGCGACGCAGGGCCTCGCGCGCAATCTCCTCGTTGGGGTAGCTCATCTCGAACAGCACGCGACCGGGCTTGACGTTCGCGACCCACCACTCCGGCGAACCCTTACCGGAACCCATGCGGGTCTCGGCAGGCTTCTTGGTGAGGGGGCGATCCGGGAAGATGTTGATCCAGATCTTGCCGCCACGCTTGATGTGCCGGGTCATGGCGATACGAGCGGACTCGATCTGCCGGTTGGTGATGTAGGCCGGCTCGAGAGCCTGGATGCCGTAGTCACCGAAGGCCACCTGGGTTCCGCCCTTGGCGGCACCCGTACGGCTCGGATGGTGCTGCTTGCGGTGTTTGACCCGCCGGGGGATCAACATTGCGTCAGCCCTCCTTGTTCTCGGTCGAGGCAGGGGCGTCGCTCGATGCGGCGCGGCCGGCCTCGGTGCTCGTCGCGGTGGTGCCCGACGCGCCGGAACGACGCGGGCGGCTCGGACGCTCACGACGCGGCCGGTCGGCGGGAGCAGCTGCAGCAGCAGCAAGCTCACGACGGCCACCGACGATGTCGCCCTTGTAGATCCAGACCTTCACGCCGATACGGCCGAAGGTGGTCCGTGCCTCGTAGAGGCCGTAGTCGATGTCCGCGCGCAGCGTGTGCAGCGGGACGCGACCTTCGCGGTAGAACTCCGAACGCGACATCTCGGCGCCACCGAGGCGGCCCGAGCACTGCACGCGGATGCCCTTGACGTTCGGCTGACGCATGGCCGACTGGATGGCCTTGCGCATCGCACGACGGAAGGCGACACGGTTCGAGAGCTGCTCGGCGACGCCCTGCGCCACGAGCTGAGCCTCGGACTCGGAGTTCTTGACCTCGAGGATGTTCAGCTGGACCTGCTTACCGGTCAGCTTCTCGAGCTCGGCGCGGATGCGATCGGCCTCGGCGCCGCGGCGTCCGATGACGATGCCCGGACGAGCGGTGTGGATGTCCACACGCACACGGTCGCGGGTGCGCTCGATCTCGACCTTCGCGATGCCGGCGCGCTCGAGGCCGGAGGCCAGGAACTTGCGGATCGCGACATCTTCCTTGACGTAGTCCGCGTACTGCTTGTCCGCGTACCAACGAGACTTCCAGTCGGTGGTGACGCCCAGACGGAAGCCGTGCGGGTTGATCTTCTGGCCCACTACTGAGCTCCCTTCCGGCGGTTACGAGTCGAGGCCGACCCGACGCTTTCCACGATCACGGTGATGTGGCTCGACCGCTTGCGGATGCGGAACGCACGGCCCTGGGCACGCGGCTGGAACCGCTTCAGGGTCGCGCCCTCGTCCACGTACGCAGTCGCGACGACGAGCGTGCTGGGGTCGAGGTTGTAGTTGTTCTGCGCGTTCGCAGCGGCCGACGCGATCACCTTGGCGACCGGCTCGGCCGCGGCCTGCGGCGCGAACTTGAGGATGGCCAGGGCCTCCTCGACGGACTTACCGCGAACGATGTCGACGACGCGGCGCGCCTTCATCGGGGTCACACGCACGTGGCGCGCAACAGCCCGAGCGCTGTTGGTGGTGGTTTCAGTGCTCATCGACGCTTGCTCTTCCGGTCGTCCTTGATGTGGCCCTTGAACGTACGGGTCGGCGCGAACTCACCGAGCTTGTGACCGACCATGGACTCCGAGACGAACACCGGCACGTGCTTGCGTCCATCGTGGACAGCGAACGTATGACCGATGAAGTCGGGCAGAATCGTGGAACGGCGCGACCAGGTCTTGATGACCTGCTTGGTGCCCTTCTCGTTCTGCGTGTCCACCTTCGCCAGGAGGTGGTCGTCGACGAACGGGCCCTTCTTGAGGCTGCGTGGCATTCTCTAACTCCCTCCTTGACTAGCGCTTCTTGCCGGTACGGCGACGACGGACGATGAGCTTGTCGGACGCCTTGTTCTTGCGGGTGCGGCCCTCGGGCTTGCCCCACGGGCTGACCGGGTGGCGACCACCCGAGGTCTTGCCCTCGCCACCACCGTGCGGGTGGTCGACCGGGTTCATCACGACACCACGGACGGTCGGGCGCTTGCCCTTCCAGCGCATACGGCCGGCCTTGCCCCAGTTGATGTTCGACTGCTCGGCGTTGCCGACCTCGCCGACGGTGGCGCGGCAGCGCACGTCGACGCGACGGATCTCGCCGGAGGGCATACGCAGCGTGGCGTAGGTGCCTTCCTTACCGAGGAGCTGGATGCTCGCACCGGCGGAGCGGGCCATCTTGGCGCCGCCACCCGGACGCAGCTCGACCGCGTGGATGGTCGTACCCGTCGGGATGTTGCGCAGCGGCAGGTTGTTGCCGGGCTTGATGTCGGCGTTGGGGCCCGACTCGACCGGGGCACCCTGCACGAGGCCCTTGGGGGCGATGATGTAGCGCTTCTCGCCGTCCACGTAGTGGAGCAGCGCGATGCGCGCGGTGCGGTTGGGGTCGTACTCGATGTGAGCGACCTTGGCCGGCACGCCGTCCTTGTCGTTGCGACGGAAATCGATCAGGCGGTAGGCGCGCTTGTGTCCGCCACCCTTGTGACGGGTGGTGATGCGGCCGTGCGCGTTACGTCCACCGCGACCGTGCAGCGGGCGCACCAGCGACTTCTCGGGCGTCGACCGAGTGATCTCGGCGAAGTCCGCCACGCTGGCGCCACGACGGCCCGGCGTAGTCGGCTTGTACTTACGGATTGCCATGAGTCTTCTCGTCCTCTATCTCTCGAGAGTTCCGATCGCTAGGCGACCGGGCCTCCGAAGATCTCGATGGGCTTGCTGTCGGCCGTGAGGGTCACGAGCGCGCGCTTGGTGTTCTTGCGCTTGCCGTAACCGAACCGGGTCCGCTTGCGCTTGCCCTGACGGTTGGCGGTGTTGACGCTGCTCACCTTGACGCCGAAGACCTTCTCGACGGCAATCTTGATCTGCGTCTTGTTCGAGTCCGGGTGGACCAGGAAGGTGTAGGTGCCCTCTTCCATCAGCCCGTAGGACTTCTCGGAGACGACGGGAGCCAGCAGGATGTCGCGAGGATCGGCGATCGTGCTCACTTGCTCTCCTCCTTCACTTCCTGGCCGGACTCGGCCGGCCCGTGGATGAACGTGTTGAGCGCCTCGACGCTGAACACGACGTCATCGCTGTAGAGCACGTCGTAGGTGTTCAGCTGATCCGGCGCGAGCGCGTGGACGTTGGGAAGGTTCTGAACCGACTTCCACGCCGCCACGTCTTCACGGCCGACGACGAGCAGGACCTTCTTGCGGTCGCTGATCTCGCCCAGGAACGTGCGAGCACTCTTCGTCGACGGGGTCTGACCGGGGACGAGTTCGGTGATCACGTGGATGCGCTCGTTGCGCGCCCGGTCGGAGAGGGCTCCGCGCAGGGCGGCGGCCTTCATCTTCTTGGGGGTGCGCTGGCTGTAGTCGCGCGGCTGCGGGCCGTGGACGGTGCCACCGCCGGCGAACTGCGGCGCACGGGTCGAGCCCTGACGTGCGCGGCCGGTGCCCTTCTGGCGGTACGGCTTCTTGCCACCGCCGCGAACCTCGCCGCGGGTCTTGGTGGCGTGCGTTCCCTGGCGGGCCGCGGCGAGCTGCGCGGTGACGACCTGGTGCAGCAGCGCGATGTTCGCGGGAGCGTCGAAGATCTCGGCGGGGAGATCGACGGAGCCGGAGGTCTGGCCACCGGGGGCCTTGACGTCCAGGGTCAGCTTGGTTGCGGTCTCGGTGCTGGTCATGCCCGTGCACCACCCTTCACTGCGGTCTTGACGATCACGAGGCCGCCCTTGCGACCCGGGATCGCGCCCTTGATCAGCAGCAGACCGTTCTCGGCGTCCACCTTGTGGACCGAGAGGTTCTGCGTCGTGATGCGGTCGGAGCCCATACGGCCGGACATGCGCGTGCCCTTGAACACGCGGCCCGGGGTGGCGCAACCACCGATGGAGCCCGGACGACGGTGCACGGCCTGCGTACCGTGCGACGCACCCTGGCCGGCGAAGCCGTGACGCTTCATCGTGCCGGCGAAGCCCTTGCCCTTCGAGGTGCCGGTGACGTCGACGTAGGCGCCGTCCTCGAACACCTCTGCGGTGAGTTCCTGGCCGACCTCGTACTCGGAGGCGTCCTCGATCCGGAGCTCGACCAGGTGACGGCGCGGCGTGACGCCGGCCTTCTCGAACTGGCCGCGAACCGGCTTGTTGACCTTGCGCGGCGCGATGGCACCGTAGGCGAGCTGCACGGCGTTGTAGCCGTCGCGCTCCTCGGTGCGGATCTGCGTGACCACGTTCGGTCCGGCCTTGACGACGGTGACCGGAACGACCCGGTTGTTCTCGTCGAAGACCTGGGTCATGCCGAGCTTGGTGCCCAGGATTCCCTTGATCTGGTTAGTCATGTGTTGTCTCCGCTGCGTCTTTCACAAGCTCGCTGTAATCGAATGTCACTGAATGTTGACGTCGACACTCGCCGGGAGATCGATGCGCATGAGCGCGTCGACGGTCTTCGGCGTCGGGTCGAGAATGTCGATGAGCCGCTTGTGCGTCCGCATCTCGAAGTGCTCGCGCGAGTCCTTGTACTTGTGCGGCGAGCGGATGACGCAGTACACGTTCTTTTCAGTGGGCAACGGCACCGGGCCGACCACGCGGGCACCCGTACGGGTCACCGTCTCGACGATCTTGCGCGCAGATGCGTCGATCGCCTCGTGGTCATAGGCCTTGAGCCTGATGCGGATCTTCTGTCCCGCCACGCTTAGTGTCCTTTTCTTGCCGCGTTTCGTGATCCCCGGCGGAGCCGGAAACCACCTCGTCTGCACAGTTCCCCAGGGAACGGCGACCGAGAACAGCACTCGAAACACAGTGCGAGCCGGACGTATCCGATCCGCTTGCCGCTGTTCATCTGTCATTGTTCTCCGGTCCACGCGGTCGGGCGTGTCGGCCCGCCGCTCATTCCCCGGCGTCGATGCTCGAAGGCTTCGACACCGCAAGGAACGGAACCGGCTGCGCTCCGCAGGAGCGCACAGGGGTACTGCTTCCGTCTTGCATGTGGCCGCGACCAGGCCGTGAGGCTCGATCCGCGACTGTCACGTCTTTCCCGTTCCGAGCCGCGAAACATCCATGGCCCGGTCAAGGCAACCCGACCAGTATGCAGGAGCACGGCCGAGAGTTCAACTCACGACGGTGCGTGATGTGCACCTCGGCGATACGCCGCGCGGTCGGGTCCGCGTGGTCGAGCCTAGCCGATGGGGTTCATCGGCAGGGTCCGAACCGGAGCGGCCGCCCCGATCGTATTCGTCGGGTCGGGACCGGGGCCCGGCGGCACCAGCGCGACCTCGGGGACCCGTGCGCCGGCGGCGACGAGCTGCGGCTCGTCGCGCCAGATCGGCAGTGCCTCCTGCAGTTCGAGCCCGATGCCGATGAGACGTTCGTCCTGCCACGGCCGCGCACCGAGCTGCACACCGACCGGCATCCCCGTCGCGGCGGAGTACCCGGCAGGCAGGGTCACCACGGGGGCACCGGAGTAGTTCGCCCAGCGCACGGGGCCCGTCACTCCGGCCGTGACACTGATGCCGAGGAACTCCTGGCGTCGTGCGCCGTCGACGGAGGCGCCGGGCAGCATGATCGCGTCGAGATCCTGGTCGACGAACATCCGGTTGTAGTCGCTCTGGTAGCGCAGGCGGTCGCGTTCGAAGGTGAGGTAGTCGCCCACCGGCACGGCCAGCGAGGCCACCGCCGTGCCTGCGGCCACCGCGTTCTCGGGGCGGTACAGGCCGAGCCGGTCGGTGAACTGCTGGTGGTAGGCGCCCATCTCGACCTGATCGCCGGTCGCGAGAGATTCGGGCAGCGGCGGCATCGTCACCGGGACGGTGACCGCGCCGAGCGACTCCGCCACCCGCGCCGCGTCGTCGACGACGCGCTGCACGGCCTCGGGAGGTGCGGGATTCGTGTTCACGGGCAGCCCGATGCGCACGCCGGCGAGGGGACTCGCTCCCCCGGCCGCCGTCACCGGGTAACCGCCCTCGGGAACGTCGGGGCCGAGTGCCGTGATCGGGTCGGCCGGGTCCGCGCCCGCGAGCACGGTCATCATCAGGGACGCGTCCGCGACGCTGCGGCCCATCGGACCCACGTGGTCGCGGGTCCAGGTCAGCGGGATCATGCCGTGCGAGGTGATGCGCCCGTAGGTCGGCTTGATCGAGGAGACACCACAGGCGCTCGCCGGGAACCGGACCGAACCGCCGGTGTCGCTGCCGAGCGCGAGGGGCGCGAACCGCGCGGCGAGCACGGCCGCGCTGCCGCCGGACGATCCGCCGGGCGACATCTCGGTGTTCCACGGGTTGCCCACCTGCGGGGTGGCGACACCGATCGCGAATTCGTCGGTGTGCGCGTGCCCCATGAGCACCGCGCCGGCGTCCTCGAGTCGGCGCCACACACCCGAGTGCCCGGCCGCGATGTTGCCCTCGAGGACGCGACTCGACGCGGTGAGCGGAAGTCCGGAGACCGCGAAGATGTCCTTGAGAGCGATCGGAAGCCCGCACACGAGCGGTGCCGGGGCCTGGTCGCGGCGCGCGCGGGCGAGCCGCTCCCCCGCCGCGTCGGCCGCCGCGTAGGCGATCTCGGGGTAGAGCCGGATCCACGCACCGATCGCTCCGTCGTACGAGCGGGTGCGGTCCAGACAGGCGTCGAGCAGTTCCCGGGGGTGCAGTTCGCCGGCGTGCAGCAGCGCCGCCGCCTCGACCGCACTCATCCTCGCGGGATCGGTGACGGTGACGGTGTCGGGTGGAGGGAGCCTGCGTGGCGGAGCCGCACGACCGCTCCCCGCGGTCGCACCCCACGCGAACAATCCGCCGGCGGCCCCTCCCAGTAACCGTCGGCGTGATACTCCGGTGCTCACCCCGCCAACCAAACCACGAACTGCGTCACGATCCGGGCGAGGCGGGGAATGTGTGCCACATGTCACCCCCGGCCGTGATGCCGCCGAGACCGTGCGGTGATAATGCGAGCCGTCCATCAGAGGAAGGCGCATGCCATGAACTCGTCCGCTTCGTCCGGATCATCACGGTCCCCGAAGATTCGTCGGCGACCGCAGCTCTCGGACGACGTGGCGGCGCACGTGAGAAACCTCATCATGTCCGGCGGTGTGCGACCCGGCGATTTCGTCCGTCTGGACGAGACCGCGGCCGACCTCGGGGTGAGCGTGACCCCGGTGCGCGAGGCTCTGCTGACCCTCCGTGGTGAGGGGCTCGTCGAACTCGTCCCCCATCGCGGGTACGTGGTGTCCCCGCTCGACAGATCGGACATCGACGACATCTTCTGGCTCCAGGGCAGACTCGCCGAGCGGCTCGTGGAGCGCGCCGCGACCCTGATGACGGCCGAGACCCTCGCGGAGCTCGACGAGCTGGCCGCGCGTTTCGCCGAGGCCGTGCGGGCCGGTGACGGCGCGCGCATCGAGGACCTCGAATTCGAGTTCCACCGGACGTTGAACCGGGTGGCGCGTTCGCGCAAGCTCGCGTGGTTCCTCCACAACGCGACCCGGTACACCCCCGTGCACTTCTACTCCGACGATCGCAACTGGGGGACGGCGGCGATCGCCTCACACGAGCGGTTGCTGCAGGCGCTGCGCACCGGTGACGTCGAGGCCGCCGGACGCGAGACGCGCGAACACTTCACCGACGGGGCCCACCGACTCGTCGAACACCTCGAAGATCTCGGCGTCTGGTCCTGACCGACCGGCGTGAACACCCCGAGGGGAACGGACGTCGGCGCCGACGCGCATGTCCGTCCGCCCCTCCCGGGATCGTGCGCACCGGTACGATTCCGACGGTGACGGACCGACCCGTCCCCGACGGGGACCGAGATCTACGGCGGGGTGTGATGTGAGCGATCACGACCAGGCAGTTCTCGTGGAGGACGTCCACAAGTCGTTCGGCGACGTCCACGCACTCGACGGGATCAGCTTCTCTGCACCGCCGGGCCGTGTCCTCGGCATCCTCGGCCCCAACGGCGCCGGCAAGACCACGATGGTCAAGGTGCTGTCGACACTGTTGCGTCCCACCTCGGGTCGCGCCGTGGTCGCCGGGCACGATGTGGTCGCCGACGCCGCAGCGGTCCGGCGGTCGATCATGATGACCGGCCAGTTCGCCGCGCTCGACGACACCCTCACCGGCCGGGAGAACCTGATCCTGTTCGGCCGCCTGATGGGTCTGGACAAGAAGTCGGCCACCCGGCGAGCCGACGATCTGCTCCGGGAGTTCGATCTCGTCGACGCCGGTCGTCGCCCCGTGAAGGGTTATTCCGGCGGTATGCGCCGACGGGTCGACATCGCGTGCGGCCTCGTGGTCCGTCCCAAGGTGGTCTTCCTCGACGAGCCGACCACCGGTCTCGACCCGCGCAGCCGGCAGGGCGTGTGGTCGCTGGTGGGGGCGCTCAAGGACCAGGGCATCACGGTGCTCCTGACGACGCAGTACCTCGAAGAGGCCGACGTGCTGAGCGACAACATCATCGTCATCGACAAAGGCACCGTGATCGCGGAGGGCACCGCGAACCAGCTGAAGTCCTCCGCGGGTGGCACCCAATGCGAGATCGTTCCGGCCGACCCGCGGGCGATACCCGAGATCCTGCACGCCCTGAACGGTCTTCTCTCCCAGGACGTCCTGGTGGGTACGGTCCCCGACACGGATCGGGTGTCCGTCCCGGCACCGGACGGCGCCGCGACCCTCACCGAGGTGCTGCGGCGCATCGAACCCCTGGGCATCGAACTCGCCGACATCGGTCTGCGACGTCCCTCGCTCGACGACGTCTTCCTCCGCCTCACCGGGCACTCCGCTTCCGACGGCGGCGATCCGACGGACGGTGGCCCCACGAACGACGGCCCGACAGCGCCGCCCGAGGCGGAACGAGCGGAGCCTGCGCCGGCAGGTGAGCGGCCGTGACGGCCCGCACCGACGAGACGGTCCGCGGGACGGAAGCCTCCACGGTCTCGTTCACCGACTCCCCGTCCACCCTTCCCGCACGTCGGGGAGGGGTCCACCGCCGGATCACGCCGTCGGGCGTCGAGCAGTGGTGGGTGCTGACGCTCCGGTCGTTGCGCACGATGGCGCGGTACGGCGAGTTGGTCCTCGCGGTCCTGGCACCGTTCGTCTTCGGTCTCGGCTTCTATCTGCCGCTCAAGTTCGTGATGCAGTTGCAGGGCATCGACTACGCGCAGTTCCTGATGCCCATCATCGTGTTGCAGTCGATGGCGTTCACCGCCATCTCCGCGGCGCAGCTGGCAGCGCAGGAGGGCACGACCGGTGTGACCTCGCGTCTGCAGACGATGCCCGTCGCCCCGGCGGCGCCCCTGGCGTCACGGATGACGGCGAGCATGGTGCGGTCGGTCATCTCCTTGGCCGCGGCGATCGGATTCGGTTATCTCATCGGTTTCCGTTTCTCCGCCGGGCCCGGGCAGGCAGCGTTGTTCTGCGCGACCGCACTGATCATCAGCCTGTTGTTGTGCCTGGGCGCCGACGCGATCGGATGTCTGTCCCGGAGCCCCGAGGCCACAGCGCAGGCGCTGACCCTGCCGCAGCTGATCCTCGGGATGCTCTCGTGCGGTTTCGTGCCCGAGGAGGGATTCCCCGAGTGGATCAGACCGTTCGTCCGCAACCAGCCGATCTCGCAGTTCTCCTTCGCGATGCGCGACATGGCCCAGGACGGCGTGACCTGGGAGGTCTTCCGGCCGAGCCTGTTCTGGATGATCGGGCTGGCCGTGATCTGCATCCCGGGCGCCGTGTGGGCCGCGACGAGGCGGGAGTGAGTCGATGAGCAAGACCGTCGAGACACAGCGGGCACGGGCCCGATCGCGAGAGCGGGCAGGGACTCCGGGTCGCGCCTTCGCCTATCCCGAACCGGATCGCGTCCGCAGCGAGAGTTCCCTCGGCGCACTGTGGGAGCACAGCCGCCTGCAGTGCGGTCGCCTGCTGCTCCGGTGGGCCCGCGATCCGGCCACGATGATCCAGGCGCTCATCTATCCGGCGCTCACCCTGGTGATGTTCCGCATCGTGCTCGGCGACAGCATCACCGCCGCGACGGGCTATTCGTCGATCTTCGGCACCGTGCCCATGATCGTGCTCGTCGGCGCGATGTTCGGCTCGGTCGTCAGCGCGGTGGGGCTGCGCACCGAACGCGATTCCGGCCTGCTGAGCCGGTTCCACACGCTGCCCGTCCACCGCTCGTCCGGTCTGGTGGGACGATTGATGGCGGAGATGGTGCGTGTGTTCGTCACCTCTCTCGTGATCTTCGCCGCCGGCATGGCGTTGGGTTTCCGGTTCACGCAGGGCATCGGCCCCACCCTGCTCAGCCTTGTGGTCCCGCTGATCTTCGGTCTGGGATTCGCGATGATGGTGACGGCTCTGGCGACCCTGCCGGGACGCACACCCCTCGTCGAGACCGTCTCGATCCTGTGCACCCTGCTCATGTTCTTCAACTCGGGGTTCGTGCCGGTCATGGCATATCCGAGCTGGCTGCAACCCGTGGTGGCGAACCAGCCGATGTCCTGCGCAATCGACACCATGCGCTCGCTCGCGATGGGTGGTCCGATCGCGGAACCGTTCCTGAAGACCGTCCTGTGGTCGGCCGGGATGGTGGCGATCTTCGTGGTCCCCGCCGTCGTCGGATACCGGCGCTCGGCCGAACAGAATTGATCTTCCACTCTCCGGACCACCCCGCGACCTGCTGTTACGCTGTCCCGCGATCCCGACCCGTGTGAACGCCGTACCCAGAGCGTTCGCCGAGGAGTTTCGTATGTTCCGTTTTCGTCGCAGCACACTCGTGTCCGGCGTCGCCGTCCTCGCCGTCTCCGCATCGGCACTCGTCGCGCCGGCGATCTCGGCCGCCGATCCGATCCCGTCCGACCGGCGGGCCGCCGATCCGGCGGCCACCGCCCCCGCTCCCGTACCGCTCCCCACCTCGGCGGATGCGCCGGACAGTCGCCTCGCTGCCCTGCTGAGCACGATGGGCCAGGGCGTCGACGGTGCGAACGACCTCGGGTGTGTACCGTCGCCGGAGCATCCACGTCCGGTCGTCCTCGTGCACGGCACCGGGGCGGGCATGTACCCGACATGGACCTATGTCGCGCCCGAACTCGAACGGCTCGGGTACTGCGTCTACGCATTGAACTACGGCGCCGCGCAGGGATATCTCGATCCCGATCGCACGGTGTGGGGCGTGTCGAACATCGAGAGGTCCGCCGAGGAACTCGGAACGTTCGTCGACGCGGTCCTCGAGCACACCGGCGCCGGGCAGGTCGATCTCGTCGGTCACTCCCAGGGTGGTGTCGTCTCCCGCCAGTACCTGAAGTTCGAGGGCGGCGCGAACCCGGCCGATCCCGCCCTCAACCGCGTCCGGAACCTCGTGATGCTGGGTGCGACCAACCACGGCACCACCTTCAACGGTCTCCAGCAGCTCTACACGGTGCTCGCCGTGCTCGGCCTGACTAACGGCAGCGATGCGGTGGCCGAGTTGTTGTTCCGCGGCACCGATCTCGGTGCCGCCGGCCAGCAGCAGTTGATCGGCTCGCGCATGCTCAGCAATCTCAACAAGGACGGCGACACCCGTCCCGGCGTGACGTACACGTCGATCGCCACGCGCTACGACCAGATCGTCACGCCACCGGAGAGCTCGTTCCTGCGGCCCGGACCGGGCGCCGAGGTCCGCAACGTGTGGGTCCAGGACGGCTGCCCGAGTTCCCCCGCCGACCACTCCACGATCCTCATGCGGCCCGAATCGCTCCACCTGGTGAAGGCCGCCCTCGACCCCGACTACGCGGCCGGACACTCCGTGCCGTGCCCGGCGCCCGAGGCCGGATAGCGCCGTCGCACCTCGGTCGACCGTCGAACACCGAACACCGAACACCGAACGTCGAACACCGAACGCAGAAGGCCCCTACCGCTACGCGAGCGGTAGGGGCCTTCTGCTCTGCTCTGTCGCAGAGCCTGTCAGTCCGAGAGACCGAGGGCCTTTTCGAGGACAGGCCACGAATCCTTCAGGTCGTCCTGCCAGTAACCCCACGAGTGGGTGCCGGAGTCGCGGAAGTTGTAGGTGGCGGGGATGCCCAGCTGGTCGAGGCGACCACGGAGGTTGTGCGTGCAGTAGTTGGTCGCAGCCTCGATGACACCGCCGACGACGATCTGGTTGGCGAGCACGTCGACCTCACCGTCGATCTGCGGGCCGTTCAGGGTGTCGTGGACACCCGGCAGTCCGGTGCCGTTGGAGATGTACAGATCGAGCCCGCGCAGCTCCTCGGCGTGCACGTAGGGGTCGTTCTCGACCCAGGCCGGATCATTGAGCTCGCCCCACATGTTGCGGGTGTCGCCGCCACCCCAGGTCTCGACGACGAGCTTGACGAACTGCTGACCGATCGGGTCGGAGGTCTGCGCGCACCCGCTGTAGGCCGCGACGCCCTGGTACAGGCCGGGGGCAGCGATGGGCAGCTGAAGGACGGACGTACCCGAGGACGACAGACCGGCGATCGCGTTGACGCCGTTGGTGCCGAGCGCGGCGTCGATCAGCGGCGGGATCTCCTTCGTCAGGAAGGTCTCCCACTTGTTGACGCCGAGCTCCGGGTCCTCGTTCTTCCAGTCGGTGTAGTAGCTCCACTTGCCGCCGACCGGCGAGACGACGTTGACGTTCTTGTCCTTGAAGAACTCGATCGCGTCGGTACGGAAGCGCCAGGTCGCGCTGTCCTCGCCGCCGCCGGCGCCGTTGAGGAGGTACAGCGTCGGGCGCGGTTCGCTCGTGTCGGCCGGGCGCCAGACGTCGAGCAGGATCTCCTTGTCCATCGAAGCGGAGTACACGTAGACCAGCAGCTGCTGCTCGCCGTAGTTCTCGATACGGGTGATCTTGGAGCCGTTCTCGCTGGTCACCGACTCGATCGGCTGAAGCGTGTCCGCGACCGGGTCCGCCCCGGCGGTCACGCCGCCGAAGAACAACGGCAGGGCGACGACCGCCGCGGAGACCGCAGCGAACCTCACCTTCCGAGCTCGCGTCCTCGACTGGACAACCTTCATTCCGACAACCTCCTCAGACCCGCTTCCGGGCGTGGGCTACAGACCTCGGGCGGGGCCGAGGCGCGCCGTCCGGCGCAGCACAACGTGTATCGACGAATCGTTCGTGCACATTACCGCGACCGACGGTCTCCTCCACTTTCGGCGACCACCCGTGTGGTGGCGTCGAGCGCCGGCGCGATGATCTCGATGGCGGACGGCTCCATCATCTCGCCGTGCGCACCCGGCACGAACCGGGTCCGGATACGGCCCGACACGAACGGTCGCCACAGATCTGCGGCGTCCGCCTCCGTCGGGTGCTCTTCCGTCGCACTGAAGAACTCCATGTCGCCGGCGAACACCTCAGGGTCGTGACCGTTGATCAGTTCGGGCGAGGTCACGGCCGCGGAGAACAGGCCCTGCACCCGCTCCACGTCGAGGTCGATCAACCCGTCCGGCACGGCCCGGACCAGTGCTTCCGCAGCTTCCTGCGGAAGACCGCCGTCGAGTGCGGTGGTGTCCACAAAGACCCCGAAGGCACGCAGGTTCTCCGCGAGTTCGGTCGCGAACCGGTCGGTGTCGATCCGCGGGATGCTGTCGATGAGGGCGAGGCCCTCGACCTGCAGTCCGCGTGCCTGCAACTCGACCGCCACGGCGTGCGCGAGCACACCGCCGAGCGACCATCCGATGAGGCGGTATCGGCCGCCGGGTGCGGCGGCGACGATCTCGTCCGTGTACCTCCGCGCGAGATCGGCGAGCGAGGACGCGACGAAGCCGGGTTCGCTCAGGGCCGGCGTCTGTACGCCGTACACCGCGCTGCTCGTCGCGAGTCGCGCTGCCAGAGGCGCATACGGCCAGGCCAGTCCGATCATCGGGTGGAAGCAGAAGACCGGTGTCCTCGAATCGCCCGGACGCAGCGTGACGAGCACGTCCGACGCCGCGTTCGCGGTCCCTGCGGAATCGACGTCCGCTCCGTCCACGGCCGCGGCGAGCCGAGACGCGAGAGCCTCGACAGCCGGCGTCTCCAGCAGCCACGGGACACGGACCTGCAGTCCGGTCTCGTCGCGCAGCCTCGCGACCACCTGGGTGGCCACGAGGGAGTTGCCGCCGAGGTCGAAGAAGTCGTCGTCGAGACCGACCTGCTCGGCGTCGAGGGCGTCGGCGTACACCCGCGCGACGACCTCCTCGAGGTGGGTACGCGGAGCGCGGTACGGGCGGGTCCGTGTCTCCGGTTCCGGCAACGCCGCGCGGTCGAGCTTCCCGACGTGCGTCAGCGGCACGGCGTCGAGCACGACGATGTCGTCGGGAACCATGTGCTGCGGCAACGCTCGGGCGGCCGCGCGGAGCAGGTCGTCCGTGTCGACGAGGTGACCGGCCGTCGCGGTCACGTACGAGACGAGGCGGACACTGCCGGTGTCGTACCGGCGGGCGACGGTGGCGGCGAAGTCCACGCTCGGCTCGCGTCGCAGCACGGCGTCGATCTCGTCGAGTTCGATGCGGAAGCCGCGCACCTTCACCTGGAAGTCCGACCGTCCCACATAGGCGATCTTCCCGTCGTGGGTCCAGCGGACCACGTCGCCGGTGCGGTAGAGACGTCCACCGGATCCGAACGGATCGGCGACGAAGCGCTCCGCCGTGAGACCGGGCCTGCGGTGATATCCGCGTGCGATCTGCACTCCCGACATGTACAGCTCGCCGGGCACACCGACCGGCACCGGCCGCAGGCGCCTGTCGAGCACGAGCGCGCGGACGCCCCGGATCGGTCCTCCGATCGTGATCGGATCCCCCGGCGCCAACGGTTCACTGATCGTGGTCACGATCGTGGTCTCCGTCGGACCGTAGACGTTGTGGAACGCCCGTCCGGGCGCCCAGCGCGCGACCAGTTCCGGCGGCACGGCCTCGCCGCCGGCGGCGAGCACCCGGAGCCCGTCGAGCCCCTCCGGATCGAGGGTGGCGACGGCCGCGGAGGTGATGAACGCGTGCGTCACGCGCTCGGCCCGGATCAGCTCGGCGAGTTCGCTGCCTCCGTAGATTCCCGGGGACGCGACGACGAGGGTGCCACCCCCGCCCACGGCGAGGAGCAGTTCGAGCATGGAGGCGTCGAAACTCGGTGACGCGAAGTGCAGCGCCCGCGTGTCGGCATCCAGACCGTAGTGCTCACGTTGCGCCGCAGTGAAATTCGCCAGTCCGGAGTTCGACACCACCACGCCCTTCGGAAGGCCCGTGGACCCCGAGGTGTAGATGACGTAGGCGGTGTTGTCCGCTCGGACCGGACGGACCCTCTCGTGCGCGGCGAACGGTTCGTCGGACAGGGCCTCCAGCTCTGTGAGCGTGGCGGGATCGGTCAGGTCGACCCACTGCACGTCGCCGGGCAGCCGGTCCCGCTCGGCCGAGACGGTGAGGCCGAGGACGGCCCCCGAATCGGAGAGCATGTGGGCGACACGGTCGGCCGGGTAGTTCGGGTCGACCGGCACGTAGGCGGCTCCGGCGCGGGCGACCGCCCACACGGCGGTGATGGAGTCGAACGACCGCGTCAGTCCGAGCGCGACCACGTCCTCCGTCCCGATGCCTCGGCCGACGAGCAGCCTCGCCAGTCGCGACGACCGGGCATCGAGTTCGGCGTAGGTCAGCGAGCGTCCGTCGTGGACGACCGCGACGCCGTCGGGGTTGCGGGCGGCGGTCTCCGCGAGCAGATCACCGAGCGGCACCGCGGGCAGCGCGGGTCCGCCCCACCGGTCGGCGAGATCCTCGATCTCGGCCGCGTCGAGATACGGCAGCGAGTCCACCGAGGAGTCGGGATCGGCGACGAGCGCATCGAGGATGCGGACGTACCTGCCGGCCAGCGTCGCCACGTCCTCCGCGGCCAGGATGTCGCTGCGGTACTTGAACGCGAGCGTCAACGCCTCCTCGGAGGTGACGACGGCCGTGAGCGGATAGTGCGTCGCGTCCCGGGCGTTGACGCCCGCGACGACGAGGCCGTCGATCGATCCCGCAGCCTCGATCCCGCTGCGGTCGACCGGATAGGACTCGTACACGAGCAGCGTGTCGAACAGCGCTCCCGTACCGGCACGCTGCTGGATCTCGGCGAGCCCGACGTGATGGTGATCGAGCAGTTCGGCCTGCTCGCCCTGGATGCGGAGGAGCAGATCGTGCCCGGTCTCGCCGGCGCCGAGGCGCACCCGCACCGGGAGGGTGTTGATGAACAGTCCCACCATCGCCTCGACGCCGGGGAGGTCCGCGGGCCGGCCCGACACGGTGGTGCCGAATACGACGTCGTCGCGGTCGGTCGTGCGGGCCAGGAGGACGGCCCAGGCGCCCTGCAGCACGGTGTTGACCGTGACGCCGAGCCGCGTGGCCGTGTCCGCGAGGAGGTCGGACCGTTCACGACCGAGGTCGATCCGGTGCTCGTCCGGGGTGCCGCCCGTGCCGTCGGTGTTGCCCCCGGCCAGCAGGGTGGGCTCCTCGATCCCGTCGAGCGAGCGTATCCACGCTTCGACGGAGGTCTCGTGGTCGCGACGCGCGAGCCACTCGAGATACGCCCGGTAGGACGGTGCCCGGCCGAGGACGCCCGCATCACCGCGGGTCGCGTAGAGCACCAGCAGGTCCTTCATCAACAGCGGCATCGACCAGCCGTCGAGCAGGATGTGGTGACTCGTGACGGCGAGGGTCCAACTGTCGTCACCCGTGCGGACGAGGACGAAGCGGATCAGCGGCGGCTCGACCATGTCGAACGCGACGGCCTGTTCCGCTCGCAGCACATCGGCGAGTACTGCGGAGTCCTCGCCCCGGATGTCGACCTCGCGCCACGGCAGGGTGACCTCGTCGACGACGACCTGGACGGGGATGCCCGATTCGCTCGCGACGAATGCCGTGCGGAGGTTCGGGTAGCGCCCCAGCAGCGCCTCAGCCGCCGTGCGCAGCCGCTGCGCGTCGACCACTCCTGCGAGGTGCACGAGCACCTGCGTGCTGTAGGCATCGGAGTGCCCCTCCGCCAGGAGTGCGTGGTAGAGCAGGCCGGCCTGGAGCGGAGCGAGCGGCCAGGCGTCCGCCGCGCCGCGGTACCGCGACTCCCACAGGTCGATGTCGCGTTGGGTGACGTCGACCAGCGACAGGTCGGACGGGGTCCGTCCCCCGGCCTCCGGGCGCGTGGCGTGCGCCGCGAGGGCTTCGAGTGCACGCACCCAGCGCTGTGCGAGGTCCTCGACGTCGGCGCGGTCGAGCAGACCGGACGCGTAGCCGAAGTTCGCTCCGAGTTCGCCTCCGAGGACGACGGCGTTGATGTCGACGGCGGCGAGGGCCGGGGCGTCGGGATCATCGGTTCCGGACAGGTCCCCGAGGTCGCCGGCGGGCAGCCACCCGAGTTCCGGCACCCGGTCGGTCGAGACCTCACCGGCGTCGAGCCGGCCGAGATAGTTGAAGCTGATCTGCCCGGCGGGCGTCGCGGCGAGACGAGCGGACGTCTCGGGGTTGCAGTACCGGAGCAGGCCGTAGCCGATGCCCTTGTCGGGGACGCGGCGGAGATCCTCCTTGACCACCTTCAATGCCGCACCCGCGCTCGCACCACCGGCCGCCGCGTCGTCGAGGTCGACGTCGGACAGGTCGAGCCGCACGGGGAACATCGTCGTGAACCAGCCGACGGTGCGCGAGAGGTCCGAGCCCGGGACGACGTCCTCCTCGCGACCGTGGCCCTCGAGACGGATCAGTGCCGACCGCACGTCCGTGCCCCGCGCCCGACGCCACTCGGCCAGGGCCAGCGCGAGACCCGTGAGCAGCACATCGTTGACCGAGCCGTGGTAGAGCTCGGGCAGGGTGGTCAGCAGTGTCTCGGTGGTCGCCGCGTCGACCCGGACCGGCACCTTCACGACCGTCGACGCCAGGTCGACCGACGGGTCGAACGGGCGGTCGCCGAGCAGCGGGTCGGGTCCGTCGAGAACGGATGTCCACAACGGCAGCTCCGTCACTCGTCCGGCGGCACCGTCGACGAGGGCGTGAGCCCAGGTGCGGAACGACGTGCCGACGGGCTGGAGGGCGGGCTGCTGCCCGTGGCTGATCTGTGCCCACGCGGTGACGAAGTCGGGCACCAGGATCCGCCACGACACCCCGTCGACGACGAGGTGGTGCGCCACCACGATCAGCCGTCCGGTCCGTGCCGCCCCGGCAGCGGGGTCGAGCCAGACGAACTGCGTGACGATGCCCTGCGACGGAGCGAGACGCCCCTCGGCAGCGTCGACTTCGCGCGCGGCGATCTCCGCCCACTGCTCGTCGCCGGCCTCCGCGGGAACCTCGACGCGCGTCACGAGCGCGTCGACGTCGACACTTCCCGGCGCGGAGGTCGACAGCACCCACTCACCGGAACCGTCGTCCCGCAAGCATGCCCGGAGCATGTCGTGCCGGCCCACCACGGCGGCGATCGTCGCCACGACGTCGCTGCGTCCGATACCGGCGGGCAGTTCGAGTGCGATGGTCTGCGTGTAGCGGTCGAAACCGCCGCCACGCTCGACCATGTACCGCACGATCGGGGTGAGCGGGATCTCGCCGACGCCGCCGCCTTCGAGTTCGCGCAGCACCGGTTCGGATCCCGTTCCGGCGCGCGCCACTTCGGCGAGACCGGCCACCGTGCGCTGCTCGAACACCTCGCGCGGGGTGAACACGACACCGCGCGCCTTCGCCCGGGACACCAGCTGGATCGACACGATGCTGTCGCCACCGAGAGCGAAGAACGAGTCGTCGAGCCCGACCCGCTCGAGACCGAGCACGTCGGCGAAGACCTCGGCGATGGTCTCCTCCGTGGGGGTCCGCGGCGCCCGGAACTCGCGGTCGCTGGTGAACACCGGCTCGGGCAGCGACCTGCGGTCGAGCTTGCCGTTCGGGGTCAGCGGCAACTCGTCGAGCACGAGCACTGCGTCGGGAACCATGTAGCCGGTGAGGAACTCGCCCACCCGCTCGAGCACCTCGGACGGGGCGACCGTGTGCCCGGCCCGCGGCACGACGTAACCGACGAGCTTCTCCCCCGTGTGCTCGTCCGACCACACGGACGCGACGGCGTGCGCGACACCCTCCACACCGGTCAGTGCCGCCTCGATCTCGCCGAGTTCGATGCGGAAGCCACGCAGCTGTACCTGTAGGTCGCTGCGACCGGCGTATTCGAGCTGCCCGTGCGCGTTCCATCGGGCGACGTCACCGGTGCGGTACATGCGCGAGCCCGGCGCACCGTAGGGATCGGCGACGAACCGCCCGGAGGTCAGCTCGGCACGACCGAGATAGCCGCGTGCGAGCTGGCCACCGCGGACGTAGATCTCGCCGGGCACGCCCACCGGGACGGGCTGCAGACGGGCGTCGAGCACGTAGATGCCGAGACCGGGGATCGCGCGGCCGACGGTGCTCGCGGGGTTGTCGACGTCGGCGGAGGACAGTTCGAGATGGGAGACGTGCACGGTGGTTTCGGTGATGCCGTACATGTTGACCAGGCGCGGCGCTCGCCCTGAATCCCCGTGCCGCCGATACCAGCCGGCCAGGCGACGCAGATCGAGTGCCTCACCACCGAACACGACGTACCGCAGGGACAGCGGCTGCGCATCCGGATCCTGCTCGGCCACAACGGCGTCCGCCTCGGCGAGCTGGTAGAAGGCCGACGGGGTCTGGTTGAGCACCGTGATCTTCTCGCGCCGCAGGAGGGCGTGGAAGTCCTCCGGGGACCGGGAGGTGTGGTAGTCGACGACCACGAGGCGACCACCGTGGAGCAGCGGACCCCACAGTTCCCACACGGAGAAGTCGAAGGCGTAGGAGTGGAACAGGGTCCACACGTCGTCGGCGTCGAATCCGAAGGCGGGCGCGGTGTTCTCGAACAGTTCGAGCACCGTGCGGTGCGGGATCTGCACGCCCTTGGGCCGGCCTGTGGAACCGGAGGTGTAGATGACGTAGGCGAGGTTGTCGCTGCGCAGCGGTGCCGCGCGCTCGTCGTCGGAGAGCGGATCGGCCGACCGCGTCGACAGGTCGAGCCGTTCGAGGTCGATCACCGGGACGTCGGTGGCGGGCAGCGCATCCGGCTCCCCCGCCACGAGCACACACACCGGCGCCGCGTCCTCGAGCATGAAGGTCAGACGCTCGGCCGGGTAGGTGAGGTCGATCGGCAGATAGCCACCGCCGGCCTGCTGCACCGCGAGCAGCGCGACGACGAGTTCCTCCGTGCGCGGCAACGCGACTCCGACGAGGGTGTCGGGTCGGACACCGCGGTCGACGAGTTCGCGCGCCAGGCGGTTGACCCGCGCGGACAGTTCGGCGTAGGTGAGCTGCCGGTCGCCGAAGGTCACGGCGACCGAATCCGGATGTGCCTCGGCGGCCTCGCGGAAGCGGTCCACGAGCGTGACGTCGGGGACTCGGGTGCCGGGCTCGTTCCACGCCTCGAGCACCTCGGTGCGTTCCGCCGGGTCGAGCAGTGGGACGTCGCCGATCACGGACTCGGGATCCGTCGCCACCGCCGCGAGCATCCGGCCGAGACGCTCGCCGAAGAGGCGCATGGTCGCGTCGTCGAACAGGTCGACGGCGTAGGTCAGCACGACGTCGAGGCCGCCGGGAGTGCCGTCGGCGTCGAACCTCTCGACGACGGTGACCTGCAGGTCGAACTTGGCGTGGGCGACCGGGACGTCGAAGCCTTCGACGGCCAGGCCCGGCAGTTCGAAGCGGGACTGCCCGAGATTCTGGAAGGTCAGGGCGACCTGGAACAACGGGTGGCGTGCCTGCGATCGTTCCGGGTCGAGGACCTCCACGAGGCGCTCGAACGGCAGGTCGGCGTGCCCGAACGCGCCGAGGTCGCTCTCGCGCACCCGTCCGAGGAGATCGGCGAAGGTGTCGGCGGGGCGCACCTCGCTCCGCAGTACGAGCGTGTTGACGAACATGCCGATCATGTCGTCGAGCAGCTGCTCACCGCGTCCGGCGATGGGGGCGCCGATCACGACGTCCTCGGTGCCCGACAGCCGAGCGAGGAGGGCCGCCAGGGCGCTGTGGAAGACCATGAACAGCGACGCGCCGCGCTCCCGCGCGAGGCGGTCGAGTGCCGCGTGCGTCCGCGCGTCGATCTCCACGGCGGTGTTCGCACCCCGGCCCGAGGCGACGGCCGGCCGCGGACGGTCGGCGGGCAGGTCGATCTGCTCCGGGATGCCCTTCAGGGCGTGGCGCCAGTAGGCGAGCTGGCGGGCGATCGGCGACTCCGGATCGCCCTCGGAGCCGAGCACCTCCCGCTGCCACAGGGTGTAGTCGGCGTACTGGACCGGAAGCGGCGACCAGTTCGGCTGCAGCCCTTGGGTTCTGGCACCGTAGGCGACCATGACGTCGCGGGCGAGCGGGCCCATCGAGAAGCCGTCGCCGCTGATGTGGTGGAGCACCACGACGAGCACGTGGTCGTCGGCGGCGACACGCAGCAGCCGGATCCGCAGCGGGACCTCCGCCGTGACGTCGAAACCGGCGTCGAGAATCACGGCGACCTCGTCCAGGATGTCGGTGGGATCGACCTCGGACGGCTCGATGTCGGGAACGACGGATGCCGCCGGGAGGACGACCTGGTGGGCGATGCCGTCGGTCTCCGGGTAGACGGTCCGCAGGGATTCGTGCCGCAGCACCACGTCGCCGACCGCACCGCGCAGGGCGTCGAGATCCAGCGATCCGCGCAGCCGGATCACGAGCGGCAGGTTGTTCACCGCCGAGTCCGGTTCGAACCGGTTGAGGAACCACATCCGCTGCTGTGCCAGCGAGAGCGGCACCTGGTCGGGCCGGGGGCGTGCCGTGAGCGGGACGGCTGCGGCGCCGGCCGCCGACGACTCGATGTGGGCGGCGAGAGATTCGACCACGGGATGTTCGAAGAGCGACCGCACCGCGACGCGCGTGCCGAGGGCGGCACCGAGCCGCGCGGCGACCTGGGTGGCGACGAGCGAGTTGCCGCCGAGGTCGAAGAAGTGGTCGTCGCGTCCGACCCGATCGACGCCGAGGACGTCGGCGTAGACGTTCGCGACGATCTCCTCGATCGGGGTGCGGGGAGCGCGGAATTCGCGGAGCTCGAAGACGGGTTCGGGCAGGGCCTTGCGATCGAGCTTGCCGCTGGTGTTGAGCGGGAACGCGTCGAGCACGACGATCGCCGACGGCACCATGTACGACGGCAGGACGCTGCGCACCGCGTCGAGCAGCACCGCCTTGTCGACGGTGTGCTCGGGTGCCGGCACGACGTAGGCGACCAGCTGCTCACCGGTCGGTGTCGGCACGACGAGCGCGACGGCCTGGCTCACCTCGGCGCAGCCGAGCAGCGCCGTCTCGATCTCGCCGAGTTCGATGCGCTGACCGCGGAACTTGACCTGGAAGTCGGTGCGTCCGAGATAGTCCAGGACGAGGGCACCGTCGGCGGTGCGGCGCCACCGCACGAGGTCGCCGGTGCGGTACATCCTGCTTCCCCGCACCCCGAGGGGGCTCGCGACGAACCGGTCGGACGTGAGGTCGGGGCGCTTCTCGTAGCCGCGCGCGAGTTGCACGCCGCCGAGATACAGCTCGCCCGGCGTTCCCACGGGGGTGGGACGCAGACGCGAATCCAGCACGTACACCTGCACGTTCGCTTCGGGAACACCGATCGGCACGGAATGGTCGCCGTCCTCGGCGGGCCAGTAGGTCGCCGAGACCGCGGCCTCGGTGGGGCCGTAGAGGTTGTGGACCGCCGCGTCACCGAGACGCCGGAAGGCCGTCACGGTCTCCGGCGGCAGGGCCTCGCCGATGACGAAGACGTGGCGCAGGCCGGCGCAGCTGCCCGCCGGGGCGTGGGCGGCGAAGACGGTGAGCATGGACGGGACGAAGTCCGTGAGCGTGACGCCGTACCGGACGATCGCGTCGGCCACGTAGGCCGGGTCGCGGTGACCGTCGTGGGTCGCGACGACGAGCGTTCCGCCGGTGCACAGCGGCAGGAAGTAGCCCCACAGCGACACGTCGAAGGTCGTGGCGGTCTTCTGCAGGTACACGTCGTCGGCCGAGATGTCGTACTCCGCGGCCATCCACTCGAGCTGGTTGACGATCGCCTCGTGCGGGACGGACACACCCTTCGGGCGTCCGGTGGATCCGGACGTGAAGATGACGTAGGCCGGCGAGGCGGCCTGGACGGTGCCTCGCAGTTCGTCCTCGCGCACGGGCTCGGCCGGATGGTCGGACAGAGCCGGGTCGTCGACGACGATCGTGTCGACACCGGCGGGAAGGTCCCCGGCGTCGGCGGTGGTGCTCAGTACGCACACCGGTCGTGCGGTGTCGAGGATGTGGCCGATCCGGTCGGCCGGGTGATCGGGGTCGAGCGGCACGTAGGCGCCACCCGCCGTGACGACCGCGTACATGGCGACGACGAGATCGATCGAACGCCGGATGCCCAGTGCAACGAGCGATTCGGGTCCGACACCGACCGAGATCAGGTGACGGGCGAGTCGGTTGACCCGCGCGTCGAACGCCGCATAGGTGAGCGCGTCGTCGCCGAAGACGACCGCGGTGGCGTCCGGAGTCGAGGCGACCTGCGTGCGGTAACGCGAGAGCAGGGTCTGCGGGGTGACCGGACGTTCGGTGGCGTTCACCTCGACGGTGAGCGTCTGCCGCTCCGGCGCGGCCAGCAGGTCGACGTCGCCGACGACCGTGTCGACGTCGCCGGTGAGCGCTTCGAGAACCGTCACGAGGCGGGCGGCGAGCGACCGCACCGTCGTCTCGTCGAAAAGATCGGTGGCGTAGGTGAACTGGGCACCCATACCGGCCGGGCGTCCCTCGACCTCCCGCGGTCCGACGGTGAGTTGCAGGTCGAACTTGGCGATGCTGCCACCGAGATCCACCGGCTCGACATCCAGTCCGGGCAGGGCGAGTTCGGGCTGCTCCATGTTCTGGAAGAACAGGGCCACCTGGAAGAGCGGATGGTGACCGGCCGAACGAACGGGGTCGAGGACCTCCACGAGCCGCTCGAAGGGCAGGTCGGCGTGGGCGAACGCGTCGATGTCCGAGGCGCGGACCTCGCGCAGGACGTCGGCGAACGTCCGCTCGGCAGTGACGGTGGTCCGCAGCACGAGCGTGTTGACGAACATGCCGATCAGATCGTCGAGCGCCTGCTCGCCGCGGCCCGCGACGGGAGTGCCGATCGCGATGTCGCTCGCACCCGAGATCCGGGACAGGAGAACGGCGAAAGCGGCGTGGACGACCATGAACGGCGAACATCCCGCGGCCCGGCCGAGTTCGACGACGGCCTCGTGCAGAGCCGGCTCGATCTCGAACTCGACGGTGGCACCGCGACCCGACGCCTCGACCGGACGGGGCCGGTCGGTGGGCAGTTCGAGACGATCCGGCAGATCGGCGAGAACGGAAGTCCAGTAGGCGATCTCCTTCGAGACCGTCGATTCCGGATCGTCCTCGTCGCCGAGGACGGCCCGCTGCCACAGCGTGTAGTCCGCGTACTGCACGGCCAGCGGTTCCCAACCGGGCGCCGAGCCCGACGTGCGGGCGAGATAGGCGGTGACCAGGTCGCGCACGAACGGCTCGATGGAGGTGCCGTCGGCGGCGATGTGGTGGACGACGATGATCAGGACGTGTTCGTCCTCCACGGACGCGGCCTCGACGCCGTCGCGCGAGATGCGCAGCAGTTCGAGGCGCAGCGGTACCTCGGCGGTGACGTCGAAGCCGGTCGTCACCGCGCGCACCACGCGGTCGTGCACCTCGGTCTCCGTGACGTCCTCGGCACGCAGCGCCGGTGTCGCCTGCGAGGCGGGCAGGATCAGCTGGCTGCCCACACCGTCGTTGTCCGGGTAGACGGTGCGGAGCGTCTCGTGGCGTTCGACGAGGTCGGCGACCGCGGCGCCGAGCGCATCGGTGTCGAGTGTCCCGCGCAGCCGCAGCGCGACGGGGATGTTGTTCGCGGCCGAGGCGGTGTCGAACCGGCTCAGGAACCACATGCGCTGCTGCGCGAGGGAGAGGGGGATCGTCTCGGGGCGCGGCCCGGCCACGAGGGGGATCCGGTCGTCACCGGTGAGGGGTTCGACCAGCGCCGCGAGCTGCGCGACCGTCGAACCCTCGAAGAGCAGACGGGCGGGCACCCGCACGCCGAGGCGTTCGCTCAGCCGCGCCGCCACCCGCGTGGCGACCAGCGAGTTGCCGCCGAGATCGAAGAAGTCGTCGTCGAGGCCGACCCGCGTGGAATCGAGTCCCAGCACGTCGGCGAACACCGCGGCGATGGCGATCTCGGTGCCGGTTTCCGGGGCCCGGAACTCGGTGACGATCGGCCCCGGATCGGGCAGTGCATCGCGGTCGAGCTTGCCGGTGGGCGAGAGCGGGATCTCGTCGATCGGCACGATCGCCGAAGGCACCATGTGGGCAGGGAGCCGCTCGGCGGCGAGGGCCGACAGTTCCTGCAGGTCGACGGTCGCGCCGGGGGCCGCGTGCACGTACGCGACCAGCTGTGCCTGCCCGGACGGGCCCGTCCGCGCGAGCGTCGCTGCGAAGTCCACTGCCGGCGAGGAGGCCAGCACGGCGTCGATCTCGCCGAGTTCGATGCGGAAGCCGCGAACCTTGACCTGGAAGTCGTTCCGGCCGATGTAGACGATGGGTGATGCGGCGTCCCGAGGTCCGCGGACGAGGTCGCCGGAACGGTACATGCGCGTGCCGCCGGGGGCCGCGACGAACCGGGCAGCGGTCAGCTCCGGTCGGCGGTGGTATCCGCGGGCCACGCCCGGACCCGACAGGTAGAGCTCACCCGTCACCCCGGCCGGAACGGCGTGCAGTCGTGTGTCCAGCACGTGCGCGGTGGTGTTGCGGATGGGCGCACCGATCGTGATCTGCTCACCCGGAACCAGCGGGTCCGAGATGTTGGTCATGATGGTCGTCTCGGTCGGACCGTAGCCGTTGAAGAACCGCCGTCCCGACGCCCACCGCTCCACCAGGTCCGGAGGGCACGCCTCACCGCCGACGACGATGCAGTCGAGCACGTCCAGGCCCGTCGGGTCGACCGAGGCCAGCGCGGCCGGCGTGACGAAGGCGTGGGTGACCTGCTGTCGCACAACGAGTTCGGCGAACTCCTCGCCGCCGTACACGAAGGTCGGGGCGATCACCATCGTCGACGACGCGCCGATCGCCAGCAGCAGTTCGAGGATTGAAGCGTCGAAGCTCGGGGACGCGAAGTGCAGCGTGCGTGAGTCGGAGGTCAGGGCGTACCGCTCCACCTGCTCGGTGCAGAAGTTCCCCAGACCCGAATGGGTCACGACGACGCCCTTCGGCCGTCCGGTCGACCCCGAGGTGTAGATGATGTAGGCCGTGTTCTCGACCCGCAGGGTCCGGACCCGTTCGTCGAACGAGACGGGCTCGGACGGAAGAGCCGCGAGTTGCTGCGCGATCGCGGGGTCGTCGAGTGCGATCCACCGGGTCGTGGAGGGCAGGGCGGGCTCGTTCTCGGCGAGGGTCAGGCCGAGCGCCGCGCCGGAGTCGACCGTCATGTGCTCGACCCGGTCGGCGGGATAGTTCGGGTCGACGGGCACGAAGGCGGCACCGGTCTTCGCGACCGCCCAGGTGGCGAGCACCGAGTCGATCGACCGGGCGATCGCGAGCGCGACGACGTCCTCGGGACCGACACCGAGGCCGATCAGGTACCGCGCGAGTCGCGAGGACGCCTCGTCGAGCTCGGCGTAGGTGAGCGAACGGTCGTCCTCCACCACTGCCGTCGCGGAGGGGTCGCGTTCGACCGCCGCCGCGATCAGCTGAGGAAGCAGCGCGGCCCTGGCTCCGCGACGCTCGGGACGCCTGCGTGGCCGCCGCCGCTCGGCTGCCGCAGGTCGGGCATCACCGGAGGCTTCGATACGAGCACCGCCGGAGGCTCCACCGTTCCCCTCGGCCCCCTGCTCGCCGACCTTACGCAAGGCTTCACTCACCACTGGTCCCGATCCCTCGTACGTCCCGTTCCGGCCGCGGCCACCCGGTTGTTACCGGGCAGTCATGTGCCCATTAGAGCATCGGTGGCCGAAGAGCCATGTTACGGCCGTGGGCGCGCACGCCACGGTGGGACGACCCGGCGCGGGCCGCCCCACCGTGGCGGGATGTCGAGTTGTGGCCGGTCAGCGCCTCTCGTCGAGACGGCGACCGATGGCGGGTCCGATGACCGCCCACGCCTTCCTGGTGGCCATGTCCCAATGGGAGACCGGCACCTCACGTGTGGTCACCAGCCCGTTCACGTAGGGATACCAGGCCTCGGTGGAGGACATCGGACGATCGCTCTCGGCGACGAAGACCGTCAGGTCACCGTCGTAGACCTCGGGACGATGCGTCGCGAGGACCGAGTACGAGTGCCGGACGCCCTCGACGATCCGGGTGATCCGTTCCGGGGAGAGGCTGTCGAACGGCGCCGGCAGAGCCTGCACCACCTGCTGCGCGCTCTCGGCGGTGAGCTCGGTGAGGGGGATCTCCGCAGCCGGGCCCTCGGCCGGGATGCCGAGTACGTTCGCGACCGTCGGGGCGGTGGCCGCGGTGCGCTGCGCGTCGGCCCGCGCGGCCCCGGTCTCGGGGTAGGCGTCGAGGATCGCGAGGGTCGGGACCTGCTCCCCCGCCCGTCGCAGCCGGACCGCGACGGCGTGGGCCAGGATGCCGCCCATGGACCATCCGACGAGATGGTAGGGGCCGTGCGGGTGCGCCTGCCGGATGAGCCGGACGTACTCGTCCGCCCAGGCGTCGATGTCGCCGGGCAGGTCGCCCGCCTCGCCGAGAGCGGGCGACTGCAGACCGTAGACGGGACGGTCGCCGAGGTACGGCACGAGGCCGGCGAAGCCCCACGCGAGGCCGGTGACGGGGTGGATGCAGAACACCGGTGCACCGCCCCCACCGGAACGCAGCGGCAGCAGCGGGTCGAGACCGGCACTCCCGAGCGTGTCCGTCTCGGACGTGCTGTGCGAGTCGATCCGGGCGGCGAGTTCCTCCACACCCGGGTGCAGGAACAACCACGGCAGCTCGACGTGGGCGTCGAGCCGGTCGCGCAGGCGCGCGGCGACCTTGACCGCGCTGAGCGAGTTGCCGCCGATGCCGAAGAAGTCGTCGTCGAGACCGACCGGGTCGTCGCTGCCGAGCACTTCGGCGTAGACCGACGCGACCGTCGCCTCCGTGCCGGTGCGCGGGGCGCGGTAGGGCGCCGTGACGACCTCCGCCTCCGGGAGGGCCTTGCGGTCGACCTTGCCGTTGACGTTGAGCGGGAGGGCGTCGAGGATCACGAAGCCCTGCGGGACCATGTAGGACGGCAGCGTCCGCGCCAGCGCGCCGCGGATCGCGGTGATGTCGGGGGCTCCGCCGGTGGGGACGACGAAGGCGACGATCCGGTCGCCGTGCTGCACCGTCACCACCGCGTCGCGGATCTGCGACAGTGCCCGCAGCGCGGATTCGATCTCCCCGAGCTCGATGCGGAAGCCGCGCACCTTCACCTGGAAGTCGGCGCGATCGAGGTATTCGAGCGTGCCCGACAGCTGATCGTCGTCGAACCGCCAGCGCACGAGGTCGCCGGTCCGGTACAGGCGTGTGCCGGGGTCGCCGAAGGGGTTGGCGACGAACCGCTCGGCGGTCAGCTCCGGACGGCCGGAGTAGCCGCGCGCGAGCTGGGTTCCGGCGAGGTAGAGCTCCCCGGCCACTCCCGGGGGCACCGGGTGCAGCCGCTCGTCGAGGACGAAGACCTGCGTGTTGGGGATCGGGCCGCCGATCGGAACCGAGCTCTCCCCCGTCTCGGTGACGCGGTGCGCGGTCACCGAGACCGCCGCCTCCGTCGGCCCGTACAGGTTGACGAGGTCGGTGTGCGACCGTTCGAGGGTGCGTTCGGCCGTGTCGACGGGAAGCACCTCACCGATCGCGAGCACTCGTCGCAGCGAGTCGGGCAGTTCTCCGTCGGCGTCGTCGAGCAGCGCGTCGAGCATCGAGGGCACGACGTGCAGGGTCGTCACGTGCTCGCGGCGGATCAGGTCGTTGAGGTAGGCCGGATCGCGGTGGCCGTCGGGTGCGGCGACGACGAGTTTCGCGCCGGAGGTCAGCGACGACCAGAACTCCCACACAGACAGGTCGAAGGTCGCTGCGGTCTTGAGCAGGACGGCGTCGCCCACACCGAGGCGGTATTCCTTCCGCTTCCAGACGAGCTGGTTGACGATCGCCTCGTGCGGCACGACGACGCCCTTCGGCCGTCCCGTCGACCCGGACGTGTAGATCACGTAGGCGGCGTTGGTCGCGCGCAGCGGGGCGAGACGGTCGGCGTTGCGGATCTCCTTGCCGCTGTAGGCGGCGAGGTCGACGGTGTCGACCTCGATGGTCGGCCGGTCGCCGGGCAGGTCGAGGCGGTCGCGGCTCGTGGTGAGGATGCAGGCGGGGTCGGCGGATCCGAGGATGTACTCGACGCGTTCGCGCGGGTGGTCGGGGTCGAGCGGCAGATACGCGCCGCCGGCCTCGACGACCGCGTACATCGCGACGACGAGGTCGATCGAACGTCGGATCGGGAGCGCGACGACCGTCTCGGGACCGACGCCGTGTTCGATCAGCATCCGCGCGAGGCGTCGGACCCGGTCGGCGAAGTCCCCGTAGGTGAGTTCGCCGTTCGCGTCGACGAGCGCGCATGCCGTGGGCGTCGTGCGGGCCTGATCGTCGAACAGGTCGGCGAGGGTCCGGCCGGGGCCCACCGCGATCTGCTCGGCCTCCCAGGCTTCGAGCATCGCGGCGAGCTGGTCGGGCTCGTGCAGGTCGATGTCGCCGACGACGACGTCGGCGTCCTCGGCGACGGAGCGCAGGATGCGCAGGTAGCGGTTGACCATGCGCCGGATCGAGGCTTCCTCGAACAGGTCGGTGGCGTAACCGAATTCGATGTCGAATCCACCCGGTCCGCCGTCGATGCCCTTGTCGACGATCGTCACGTGCAGGTCGAAGCGGACCGACGAGGACGACGCGTCGAGCGCCTCCACACGCAGGCCCGGCAGCTCGAGCGTGTCGATGGTGAAGTTGTGGTACGACAACCCGACCTGGAAGAGGGGGTGCCGGGACGGCGACCGAACGGGGTCGAGCACCTCGACGAGCCGTTCGAACGGGATGTCGGCGTGGTCGAAGGCATCGATGTCGACGGTGCGGGCCTGCTCGAGCAGATCGGCGAAGGTGCCGCCGAGATCGACCTCGGTGCGCAGCGCGAGCATGTTGACGAACATGCCCACGACACCGTCGAGTTCGGGCGCCGAACGCCCGGCGACGGGGGTCCCGATCACGACGTCGTGGGTGTTCGACAGGCGTGCGAGGAGTGCGGCGAGTGCGGCGTGCACGACCATGAACGGGGTGGTTCCCGCCCGGCGGGCGAGGCCGGTGATCGCCTCGTGGACGTCGTCCTCGAGTTCGACGCGCACGGCACCGCCGCCCGCGCCGAGGATCGCAGGTCGCACGTGGTCGGTGGCGAGATCGAGATGCTCGGGGACACCGGCGAGCGCGCCCGTCCAGTACGCGAGCTGACGGCCCGCGATCGATTCGGGGTCGTCGTCGGTGCCGAGGACCTCCCGTTGCCACAGCGTGTAGTCGGCGTACTGCACCGGCAGGGGCACCCAGTCGGGCGCGTGCCCACCGACACGTGCGGTGTACGCGGTGACGAGGTCGCGCACGAGCGGCGCGAGCGAGGTGCCGTCGCCGGCGATGTGGTGCAGGACGAGGACGAGCACGTGCTCGTCGGGTGCGGTCGCGAACAGGTGCGCACGCACCGGAACCTCGGCCGTGACGTCGAATCCGCGGCCCGCGACGCGCGCGAGATGCTCCGGCAACTCGCCGGCGGGCACCTGCTCGACCGGAACGTCGACGACGCGTGCTCCCGGTTCGAGGATGCGCTGCTCACCCACACCGTCGATCTCGGGGTAGACGGTACGGAGGGTCTCGTGACGCTCGACGAGGTCGGCGAACGCCGCGCGCATCGCGTCGACGTCGAGCCCACCGGTCAGACGCACCGCGAGAGGGATGTTGTACAGGGCGGATTCGGGATCGAGGCGGTTGAGGAACCACATGCGCTGCTGCGCGTAGGACAGCGGCAGGTGTGCGGGTCGCGGGCCGGCGACGAGCGGTACCGCGCGATCGGAGCCGGCCGCGTCGAGGTGCCGGGCGAGTGCCGCGACGGTCGGCTCGTCGAACAGCGCGGCCGCGCGGACTGTGACGCCGAGACGCGCGCGGAGGCGGCCGACGACGGACGTCGCGAGGAGCGAGTTGCCGCCGAGATCGAAGAAGTCGTCGTCGAGTCCGACCCGGTCCACACCGAGGACATCGGCGAAGACATCGGCGACGGCCTTCTCGGAAGCGGTGACGGGAGCGCGGAATTCGGCGACGGTCGTTCCCACCTCGGGAAGCGCCGCGCGGTCGACCTTGCCGGAGGGGGTCAGCGGGATGCGGTCGAGGGGCACGACCGCGGCGGGGACCATGTACGTCGGGAGCACGCCGGCGACGTGTTCGACGAGGCTGCCCGGATCGAGCGGGTCGTCGGTGCCGTGCACGTAGGAGACGAGTTGGGTCTCGCCGGCAGGGGTCTCGCGGCCGACGGTGAGGGCGAAGTCGACCCCTGGGTGCGACGCGAGTGCGGCGTCGATCTCCCCGAGTTCGATGCGGAATCCGCGGACCTTGACCTGGAAGTCGTTACGGCCCACGTAGACGATGCCCGACGAGGGCGTCTCGGGTCCGCGCACGACGTCGCCGGTGCGGTACATCCGCGCACCTCCCGGCGCTGCGACGAATCGCGCTGCGGTGAGCCCTGGGCGACCGAGATACCCGCGGGCCACCCCCGGCCCTGCTGTGTAGAGTTCGCCCGCGACACCGACGGGGACGAGGTGGAGTCGCGAATCGAGCACGGTCTCCGTGACATTGCCGATCGGAGGTCCGATCGTCACCCGGTCGCCCGGGGTGAGGGGTTCGGAGATGTTCGAGACGATGGTCGTCTCGGTGGGTCCGTAGACGTTGTGGAAGCGGCGGCCCGGCGCCCATCGCGTCACGAGTTCGGGCGGGCACGCCTCGCCGCCCACCGCGACGGTGCCGAGTACCTCGAGACCGGCCGGGTCCACCGAGGCCAGCGCAGCGGGTGTGACGAATGCGTGTGTGACCCCGTGCTTCCGCACGACATCCGCGAACTCCGACCCGCCGAAGACGGTCAGCGGGGCGACGACCATCGTCGACGACGCACCCACCGCCAGCAGGAGTTCCAGCACGGAGGCGTCGAAACTCGGTGACGCGAAATGCAATGTGCGCGACTGCGACGAGAGTCCGTAGCGCTCCACCTGTTCGGCGCAGAAGTTGGCGAGCCCCGAATGCGTCACCACGACGCCCTTGGGGCGACCGGTGGAGCCGGAGGTGTAGATGACGTACGCCGCGTTCTCCGCACGGACGACACCGCGTCGCTCGTCGAAGAAGACGGGCTCCGAGGACATCCCGGCCGATTCGTCGCGCACCTCGGCCGTGTCGAGCACGAGTGCGGGTACCTCACCGGGCAGCGTGCCGGCGTGTTCCTCGGTGGTCAGGACGAGCCCGGCCCCCGAATCGTCCAGCATGTAGGCGATGCGATCGGCGGGATAGGTGGGGTCGACGGGCACGAACGCCGCGCCGGTCTTCGCCACCGCCCATGTCGCGAGGACGGATTCGAGCGAGCGCGTGAGGAACGGCGCCACGCGGTCCTCGGGACCGATTCCGCGCGAGATCAGAAGACGTGCAAGGCGTGACGATGCTGCGTCGAGTTCGCGGTAGGTGAGAGCGCCGGATTCGGAGACGACGGCGATACCGTCCGGATTCCGTTCGACGGCGACGGCAAGCAGATGGGGCAACGATGCGGTCGGTGCGCTGCGGCGCAATCTCCGAGGCCTGCTCGACGTGCGGATCCCGGAAACGGATCCCTCGTCCGAGTGGGCCGAGTCGAAGTCCATCGCATTCGTCGTCATACCACTCCCCGCTTCGCGCCGGGGGACGGTACGGCTGATCAACGCACGCCGAAACAGGCACGCGTCCTAGCGCATCGACGTGATCAGGCCCCCGACAGCCGGATCACGTTCGCCGAACTACACGAGTTTTGCACAGTAGTACAGACGCTGCCACTTCAATCGCCGACACGGAGTGTCGAGTCGCGCTCGTAGGCTTCACAATTCGGACATACGCGGCGGTTGCACCAGGCGGCGAGGAGCGGTCCGACGGTGCGACACGCATGCTCTCCCGTCATCGCCCAGTGGGACACGTCGATGTCGTGGCGATGTACCCGTCCGGTGACGAACTCGGTCCAGTCCCGCCGGGAATCGTCTTCCGGCGACGACGAACTCCGCGACCCCACGAAGAGCAGGTCGCCGTCGAAGCGTTCCGGCAGATGCCGTTCGAGGACGTCGAACGAGTGGCCGATACCGGCGAGGAACAACTCGACGGACGGGAAGACGTCGCCACCGTGTTCGACACGCTCGAGAATCGATGTGATATCCCCGACATGCGGCGTCGCGCGGTCGCCGTTGTCGAGACCGCTCAGCGCCGCGAGGGCCACCGACTGCGGATCGACGGACTCCGGCAGCGGGGCCGGGACGTGCGCGTCGAGCAGGACGAGGGAGCCGACGGAGCTCCCGCGTCGTTGCAGTTGCACGGCCATCTCGTGCGCGATCACTCCGCCCATCGACCACCCCACGAGGTGGTAGGGACCGTCGGGATGTGCGCGCCGGATCTCGTCCACGTACAGGGCCGCCCACTCCCGGATCGATCCGGGAAGCTCCTCGGTGCCCGACAGCGCGGGAGACTGCAGTCCGTAGACCGGACGACCGGCCTCGACGAACTCGGCGAGCCGCGAGAATCCCCAGGCGAGGCCGACGACGGGGTGGACGAAGAAGACCGGCTCACCGGTGGCGGGTCCCGTGCGCAGGGGGAACACGACGTCGAACGCCGTGGACGCCGACTCCTCACCCTCGCGCTCGCTACGTTCGATTCGTTCCGCCAGCTCGGCGACGACGGGGTAGGCGAACAGCCACTCGAGAGGCACGGGACGCTCCAGCGCCGCCGCGAGTTCGCTGACCGCCCGGACCGCGACCAACGAGGTACCGCCCGAGCGGAAGAAGTCGTCGTCACGTCCGACCGACTCGATGCCGAGGACCTTCCCGAACACCTTCGCAACGGCGGATTCGACGGCGGTGGCGGGCGGACGGTGCTCGGCCGGCGCGGCCGGGACGAGTGGGAGGGCGTTCCGGTCGAGTTTGCCGGTGCTCCCCTTCGGCAGGCAGTCGATCGCGCGGATGTCGGCCGGGACCATGTAGTTCGGTAACCGTTCGCCGAGTGAGGTCCGCAGGGCGGCGGTGTCCGGTGCGGTGCCGTCCGAGGTGACCACGAAGGCCACCACGCGGTCGCCACGATGTGCGTCCTGCTGCACCGTTGCCGCCGCGGCAGCGACGCCGGGGCATGCCCGGAGTGCGTCCTCGATCTCACCGAGCTCGATCCGGAACCCACGGATCTTCACCTGGAGATCCCGACGACCGACGTAATCGAGTTCGGGTCCGCGTGCGGTCGTCACCCAGCGCACCAGGTCCCCGGTCCGGTAGAGACGCCCTCCGCTGCCGAAGGGGTCGGCGACGAACCGGCCGGCGGTCTCACCTGCCCGCGCGACGTAGCCGCGCGCGAGTTGCTCGCCGGACAGGTACAACTCCCCGACCGCGCCGAGCGGGACCGCACCGAGACGGTCATCGAGCACGTGGACGCCCGTGTTCCACACCGGTGTCCCGATCGGCACGCCGTGGACGTCGGCGTCGGTCACCGGGTGATCGGTCACCGAGACGGCCGCTTCCGTCGGCCCGTAGAGATTCACCAGTTCGGCGTCGCTGCGGGCCGCGAACTCCCGCGCGGTCGCGGCGGGCAGGGACTCGCCGATGGACAGCACACGCCGAAGCGTCGACGGGAGTCGGTCCTCGACCCCCGACAGGAGCATGCCGAGCATCGTCGGGACCCCGTGGAAGGTGGTGACCCGTTCGCGTTCGAGCAGGGCGATCATGACGCGAGGGTCGGGGTGGCGTCCCCGGTCGGCGATCACCAGCCGGCCACCGCACGTCGACCAGCCCCAGAACTCCCAGACCGACAGGTCGAAGGTCGCCGGGGTGTGCAGGACCGACACGTCGTCGGGTCCGAGGTCGAACCGCTCCCGCAGCCAACGCATCTGATTGGTGACCGCACGATGGGTGACCGCAACACCCTTGGGGACCCCCGTCGAACCGGAGGTGAACAGGACGTACGCGATGTTCTCCGGTCGCAGCGGGGCGAGCCGCTCGGCATCGGTCACCGGCGCCGCAGACAGTCTCGCGTGGGTGGGATCGTCGACCTCGATCACCGCAGCACCGTCGAGATCGACGTCCGCGGACGCCCCACCCGCACGCACGACGACGGCGGGTTCGGCGGCCGCGACGATCTGCGCGATGCGCCCGGGCGGCAGGGAGGGGTCGAGCGGAACGTAGGCTCCGCCGGCGACGGATACCGCGTACATCGCGACGACCAGCTCGACGGATTGTCCGATCATGAGGCCGACCCGGGTCTCGGGGCCGACACCGGCCGCGATCAGCGCACGCGCACACCGGTTCACACGCTCGTCGAATTCCCTGTAGGACACCGACGTTCCCTCGTGGACGAGGGCGATCGCATCGGGGCGACGATCGGCGTGCGCCCGGAACGGATCGGGAAGGACGGATGCGTCCGGACTGCAGTGCTCTCCCCTGCCGATGTCGAGCAGCCGGGCCCGCTCGTCCTCTCCGATCATGTCGGCATCGCCGACGGGACGTGACGGGCAGTCCACGAGTGCGGCGAGCACGCGCGTGAACATGGACGAGAACGAGCGGGCGGTCTCCTCGTCGAACAGGTCGGCCGCGTACGTGAGCCGACCCGTCAACCCGCCGCACCGCCCGTCTTGGTCGACGCGTTCGCCGACGAGCAGATGCAGGTCGAACTGCGAGATACGGGTGTCGGGGACCAGACTCTCGACGGACAGGCCGGGAAGGTCGAGCCGGGACGGTGCGAGGTTCTGGAACGACAGGCCCACCTGGAAGAGCGGGTGCCGGGCCAAAGAGCGGGCTGGATCGAGCGCCTCGACGAGCCGCTCGAACGGCAGGTCGGCGTGGTCGAAGGCCTCCAGCACCGTCGCGCGACTGCGGTCGAGGAGTTCGTCGAAGGATTCGGCGGGGTCCACGACGGTCCGGAAGACGAGGGTGTTGACGAACATGCCGATGAGGTCGTCGAGCAGCGGATCGGTGCGCCCGGCGACGGGGGTGCCGATCGCGATGTCGCGCGTCGCCGACAGCCGGGCGAGCATCACCGCGAAGGCGGCCTGGGCGACCATGAACGGGGTCGCACCGTGACGCGCGGCGAGTTCGCGCAACTGCTCGTGGACGTGGGCGTCGACCTCGACGTCGACACTGCCCCCGCGGTGCGACTGCACGGTCGGCCGGGGACGGTCGGTGGGCAGATCGAGCTGGTCGGGCAACCCGTCGAGGGCGCGCCGCCAGTAGTCGAGTTGCCGCGCGGCGACCGATTCCGGGTCGGATGCATCACCGAGCGCATCCCGTTGCCACAGTGCGTAATCCGCGTACTGGACGGCCAGCGGCGGCAACTCCGCCGTGGTCCCGGTCGCGCGGGCGGCATAGAAGGCGGCGAGGTCGCGGGTCAGCGGCGCGAGCGACGCTCCGTCGGCGGCGATGTGGTGGACGACCACGACGAGCACGTGTTCCGTTGCGTCACGGCCGCTTTCGACACTGCCGCTGCACCGCAGCAGTCGGGCCAGAACCGGAACCTCACGGGTGACGTCGAACCGGGTCGAGAGGACTGCGTCGACCTCGGACTGCAGGGCGTCGAGTTCGACCTCGACCGGCAGGAGCTCCGGCAGGAACGCCTCGACCGGAAGGACCTCCTGCACCGGGACACCGTCGATCTCGGGATAGACGGTGCGGAGCGATTCGTGCCGAGCGACGAGATCGCGCACCGCCGCCTGCATCGCCTCGGCATCGAGATCTCCGGTAAGCCGGACGACGATCGGAATATTGTATGCCGCAGAAGAATCGAATCGTCCGAGGAACCACATGCGTTGCTGCGCCAACGACAACGGCACCCGATCCGGACGCCGCCGCGCCACCAACCGCGCCGCCCCCGCACCGGCACCGGCACCGGCACCGGCACCGGCCGCATCGATATCGACACGGGCCGCCAACTCCTGCACCGACGACGCCTCGAACACCACCGGCACCGCCACCCGATACCCCAACCGCGCCGACAACCGCGCCACCAACCGCGTCGCCGCCAACGAATTACCACCGAGATCGACGAACGAATCATCCAACCCGACCCGCTCGACCCCCAGAACCTGCGCAACCTCCTCGGCCACGGCCACCTCGACCGCCGACCGCGGAGCCCGATACTCGGCCACCTCGAACACCGGCGCCGGCAACGCCGCCCGATCCACCTTCCCCACCGGTGTCAGCGGCACCTCGTCGAGCACCGTCACCGACGACGGCACCATATAACCGGGCAACACCTCCCCCACCGACGCCCGCACCTGCGCCGGATCGAGCACCACCCCCGCCTCGGGCACCACATACGACACCAACGCCGACTCCCCCGACGCCAACGCCGCCCCCACCGTCACCGCGAAACCGACCCCCGGCACCGACGACAACACCGCATCGATCTCCCCCAGCTCGATCCGGAACCCCCGGATCTTGACCTGGAAATCACTACGCCCCACATACTCGAACACCCCATCGCCGCCGCGACGCACCAGATCCCCCGTCCGGTACATCCGACCACCCGGCGTGAACGGATCGGCCACGAACCGCGCCGCGGTCAACCCGAACCGACCGTGATAACCCCGCGCCACCTGCGCCCCGGCCACATACAACTCACCGACCACACCCTCGGGCACCGGACGCAACCGCTCATCGAGCACGAACGCCCCCACCCCCGCGATCGCCGACCCGATCACCACCGGCGCATCGGACACCAACTCCGCCGACGAGGTCGCCAGAATCGTCGTCTCCGTCGGACCATAGGCATTGAAGAACCGCCGCCGACCCGGCACCGACCACCGCCGCACCAGATCCGGGGTGAACGACTCCCCCGCCACCACCACCACACGCAGATCGTCCAAGCCCGCAGGATCCATCGACCCCAACGCACCCGGCGTCATGAACACATGCGACACCGACTGCGACGCAATCACATCCGCCAGATCCGGACCACCACCGACCCCCGCCGGCGCCACCACCACCGTCGCCCCCGCCGAGAACCCCACCCCCAACTCGAGCAACGACACATCGAAACTCGGCGAACACACATGCAACACCCGCGACGAAGCATCGACCCCGAAATGCTCACGCTCGGCCGACACCACCCCACCGACACCGGCATGCGAGACCACCACACCCTTCGGCCGCCCCGTCGACCCCGAGGTATAGATCATCCACGCCGCATCCGACAGCTCGAGCGAACGCACCCGATCCGCATACGACACCGGACGCGACGACAACTGCCCCACCTGCGCAGCCACCGACACCTCGTCGACCGCCACCACCGGCACCGACCCCGCCGCCTCAGCCACCACCTGCGCCACCGACGCCACCGTCAACGCCAACACCGCACCCGAATCGGCCACCATGAACTGCACCCGCTCGGCCGGATAACCCGGATCCACCGGCACGAACGTCGCCCCCGACTTCGCCACCGCCCACAACACCACCACCGACTCGAGCGACCGCGGCACCGCCACCACCACCGCATCCCCCGGCCCCACCCCACGACCGATCAACCACCGCGCCCACCGCGACGACACCGCATCGAGCTCCCGATACGACAACGACCGAGAACCCTCCACCACCGCCACCGCATCACCGGCCGACTCCACCGCCGACACCAACAACTGCGGCAACAACACACCACGACGACCGACACGTCGCCCTGATCGAACCGCACCCGACGGTCGAACACTGCGTGAGCCCGGCGCCCCTCCCCTTCCGAACGCCTGCACCTTTCGTTCGGATCCCGCATGGGTCACGTGACAAACTCCTCCCGACCCGAGGTCCCCGACGGCCCTCGGTCACAGCAAAGTTACCGGTCGGCCACGCCATATGCAGGACTTCCCCGGCGTTCGGCCAGGTAATTCACACTTTCCCGAGGCCGGAGGGTAACAATGAGATCTACGACACGTGCCGCTCATATAACCGGCGGGTAGTGGCCGCTCTCGGTACTGTGAAGAAATATGAATCGCGCGAGCCTATCCGTCGTCGTGCCGGCCTACAACGAGGAAAATTACATCGGTGAATGCCTCGCCACCCTGGCACGCAACCGGGAGTGGATCGATGAGGTCGTAGTGGTCGACAACAATTCGACCGATCGAACACGGGATATTGCAATGCGTTTTACTGACCGTTTCGATAAATTTGTCGTAATCGACGAGCCGGTCGCAGGCGTGGTTCATGCCCGAAATGCGGGGTTCGCAACATCGACTTCGGACATTATTGCGCGCGTTGATGCCGATACTCTCGTAGGCGACTCGTGGGCCCGTGCAATCCACGAATTCTTTGAGCGTGAGCCCGAATACGATGCTGTAACAGGAGTGTCGTATCTGTACGAATCACCGGCCTCCGGTCTGAAACGGAAGATCTCCGACGGAGTATCCCGTCGCTGGCGCTCTCGCGGCACGCGCCCGGTCGTCATGCTGTCCGGTGCGAACATGGCGGTGCGACGACGCGCATGGCTGGCCGTATACGACAGTACGGACACGTCGAAGGATGTCCACGAGGACGTAGACCTCTCTCTCTGCCTCCTCAAGGGGGGGTTCCGACTCGGACAGTCGGCCCATATGTGCCTGTTGGTCTCGGGTAGACGAGGGAACAGCAGTGTGAAGGACTACCTCCAGTACACGCAGGCCACGAAGCGGACCTTCTCGCGGCATGGATACGACTATCTGGGGCTACGGCTACTACTCGTTGCGAACATCTTCGTCCATGTGGGCTTCCTGCCCCTCTACAGGGCTCATGCATATGTTTCGCGTTCCCAGGGGCACCGCAAGCGCTCTCGTGCGCTCCCCATCGGCGAACGACATCCGATCTCCTAGACGGACGGCCCGCATCGTCCGACCACCGGCGGAACGGACGAACACCGGCGGAACGGACGAACACCGGAAACAATCCCCTATAAGTACGGAAAGGCTCCGATCAGGTCGTCCTGCAGCCGATCGAGATCGGGTACAGGACGGTATCTGCTTTCCAGTCTCCTGATCGCAGCCGTGTCCCAGACGATTTCCGCGTCGTGCAGCACCGCTTCCGCGTCGAAGGCCGAGTAGTAGTCCTCGAACTTGTATCGGCCGCCCCCGATCCGCCCGCTGAGAGCGATCCAGCCGTTCGGGACACCGAACGAATCGGCAACGATCAGGCCGTGGAGGCTGCTCGAGAAGACGAGCTCGCATGAGGTGATGTCGGCAGCAACGTCGGCAGGTTCCCTGGACGGATCGATAAGGGTGACGCGTCCTTCGCGCGCGAGCGCCTGCACGACGGGATCTTTCTGATCGATGTAGTGGTACACGAGTCCGATGCGACCGGGAATGACTTCCGCTCGCGGATATATCCGGCCGGCCAGGAGGCCGGGGTCTCCGAGCACGACCTCACGGGTCGGGCTGATGCGCTTCAAGGTGAGCTTCCCCCGGACCGCGTAGAAGTCGAAGTCCGGGTTGTCGAAGTTCCGTCGGGTCGGCGCGGTCATGAAGCCCGAGCCCCACACCTTTAGTCCCTTCGGCGCACCTGTAGTCTGCACCATCTCCAGGATCGAACCCGCCCCGATCAACTCACTCCTCTTGGGGTGGGCCCATGTGCAGGTCTCGCCTGAGATCTCGTGGACGATTCCGGGTGTCAGTTCGTCACCGAAGTTCGGACGATCGGTGAGGAGGCCCATTCGCCGCCACCAGAATGTCCGGATACCTTCACGGCCCGGTGTGAAGCGATCTGTGAGAAGCCTGCGCAGATAGGGGATCACGAGGTGCGATCGTATCGGTAACCCGAGGAACCTGCCGGTCGGACGTGTATCACGGTGCCGGGCTGCTCGTGATCACCGGCGCCACGGATCTGTCGTCGAGCAGATCACCCCATCGAGCGAGACCGGGATCTTCGACTCTATGCCGTCGGTCACCGAGACGAACTCGAGATCCTCGCATCCGGACAGCGCTGCAATGTCGGTGGAGGGGACGAAGGCATGGGTAGCCCACTCGTCGTGCGCTGCGCGCCCCAGATCGTCCGCCGACCGAGGGATGATCAGGACTGCACCCGCAAGAGCGGCAGCAAGCACCGCGTACACCGTCGCCGCGTCGGCATTCTCACCTGCCACGAGGACACGTGCGTCGTAGGTGAGGCCCGCGTCGTGGTTGCCTCGACGCAGTACCGCAACTGCCCGCCCCTGGGTCAGTTCGCTACCCCTCAACCGCAGGGACGGATTCTCTGCACCGAGTACCGACGTACGCTCGGTGTAGGCGATGGACCGTCCCGGAAGCGCGGACACCGTTGTCAGGAGCGCCGCATCATCCATCCGTATTGCGGTCACTGCCCCCTCCAGGTTGTTCTGCGAAGTCGTGAGAACCCAGCCGGAGTGTGGTGACGCGTCTGTCTCGAGTGTTGCCCCGGTCTTGGCGACAGCCCAGACAGCGAGCACCAGTTCGAGACCGACCATCAGATCCACCGCTACGGTCGTACCTGGTCCGGCTCCGAGTGCCACCAGGTGCCTCGCCCACTGGGACGACCGACGATCCACGTCGGCATAGGATATTTCGGTTTCCCCGATCACCACCGCGGGAGCATCCGGATCGGACTCGACCGCTACCCGCAGCTCCTGTTCGATGGTCACATCAGCGTCCGCCAGCGGTACCGAGGCCGAGGTGGAGACGACATCGGTGACCGCAGCGATCTCATCGGCGGTGCGGATCTCGATGTCGCCGACGACCGATGCCGGATCCGCAGCCACGGCATCCAGGATCGTGACGAAACGACGAGCGAACCCCGCGACCGTCTCACCGTCGAACAGATCGGTGGCATATGTGAAGGCGATGGCCATTCCACCCCGCTCACCGGTGACGTCGTCGCGCGGTTCCACCGTCACCTGCAGGTCGAATTTGGCCGACAGTTCACCGGTTCCAAGCGCTTCGACCGTGAGGCCGGGCAACGCCATACGAGGAGGCTCGATGTTCTGGAAGGACAGGACCGTCTGGAAGACCGGGTGCCGGGCGGAGGATCGCGTGATGCCGAGTTCGTCCACGACGCGTTCGAAGGGAACGTCGGCGTTCGCGAACGCCTCGAGATCGCCGGTCCGTACGGAGTCGAGCAGCGCGGCAAAGCGACCTGCGGGGTCTACATCCGTGCGAAGCGCCAGGGTGTTGACGAACATGCCGACCACGTCGTCGAGGGCGCGTGCCCCGCGCCCGGCCACCGGGGTGCCGACCACAACGTCGCGGGAGTTGCTCAACCGGGCAAGGAGCACCGCGAGAGCCGTGTGGACGACCATGAACAGCGAGGCTCGGTGCTCGGACGCGAGTTCGTCGAGGCAAGTGCGGGTCTGCGCGGACACCTCGATCGTGGTCGTTGCGCTCCCGCCGCTTGCTTGGACAGGACGCGGTCGGTCGGTGGGGAGGTCGAGCTGATCCGGTACTCCGGCCAGTTGTCGCCGCCAGTAATGAAGCTGGGCTCCCGCCGGGGAATCAGGGGCATCAGCGTCGCCGAAAACTTCCTGCTGCCACAACGCGAAGTCCGCGTACTGCACTTCGAGCGGCGCCCCGAAGGGTGTGTCCCCCGCCGTTCGTGCGAGGTATGCAGTCACGAGGTCACGGGCGAGCGGCGGGAGCGAGGCGCCGTCGGCGGAGATGTGGTGCACCACGAGAACCAGAACATGGTCGTCCGGGCCCAGCGAGACGAGCCGACCGCGCACCGGCACCTCGGCGGCCACGTCGAATCCGCGGGCTGCTACATCGGTGACAGCTTCGAGTGCCTCCCGCTCGGACGCGGCTTCGACGACGGACAGTTGCTCGACGACATCGGCGCTGAGGATCCGCTGGAATGGTCCGTCCTCGTCCTGGGGGTACATCGTCCGAAGCGTCTCGTGCCGTTGGACGACGTCGCGGACGGCCGCGGCGAAGGTCTCGGTGTCGAGTTCCCCACGCAGCCGGATCGCGAGCGGGATGTTGTAGGCAGCCGAGCCGGGATCGAGCTGGTTGAGCACCCACATGCGCTGCTGTGCGAGCGAGAGCGGGATGCGATCGGGACGCGGCCGTGCGACGAGCTCCGGCACGGCCCGATCGGACCCGCCGGCGTCGACGCGCGCCGCCAGACCCGCGACGGTGGGATCCTCGAACAGTTCCCGGATGGCCAGGCTCGCTCCGGTCGCCTCGTTGATGCGCGCGACGACCCGCGTCGCGACGAGGGAGTTACCGCCGAGGTCGAAGAACGAGTCGTCGGCGCCGACGCGTTCGATGCCCAGTACCTCGCTCCAGACCTGCGCGACGATCCGTTCGGATTCGGTGGCGGGTTCGCGGAAACGATCGGCGTCGATGTCGATGCGGGGCACGGGGAGAGCGCGACGGTCGAGCTTGCCGTTCACCGTGAGCGGGAGTTCGTCGAGCACGGTCACCACATCGGGAACCATGTACCCCGTGAGGAATTCGGACGCGTGCGCGCGCACCGCGGCCGCGTCGACGGTCTCACCGGTGCGGGCGACGACGTAACCGACGAGACGTTCGCCGAGTCCGTCGTCCCGGACCATGGCGACGGCCTGTGCGACACCCGGAGCCTGCAGCAGCTGCGACTCGATCTCGCCCAGTTCGATGCGGAAGCCGCGGAGCTGGACCTGCGAGTCGCTGCGACCCGCGTATTCGAGGATGCCTTCACCGTTCCACCGCGCGATGTCGCCGGTGCGGTAGAGGCGACCTCGACCGAAGGGGTTCGCGACGAAGCGCGCGACCGTCAGGTCGGGACGTCCGAGATATCCGCGGGATAGCTGGTCGCCGGAGATGTACAGCTCGCCCGGCACGCCGGCGGGCACGGGATGCAAGCGCCGGTCGAGGACGTAGGCGTCCAGTCCGGGAAGCGAGCGTCCGATCGCGCTGGCGGCACCGGCCTTCGCGAGGGCGCGGTCGATGGGCTGGTACGACACGTGCACCGTGGTCTCGGTGATGCCGTACATGTTCACCAGTTGTGGGCCGGCGGGGTGACGATCGAACCAGCCCGCGAGCCGGGCCGGGTCGAGGGCCTCGCCGCCGAAGACGACGTAGCGCAGCGCGAGCGGTGCGGTGTCGGCCGCGAGAGTGCGATCGGCCTCGTCGAACTGGTAGAACGCCGATGGCGTCTGGTTGAGCACCGTGACGCCCTCGCGGCGCACGAGCTGCGCGAACAGCTCGGGTGACCGGGAGGTGAGGTAGTCGACGACGACGAGGCGGCCCCCGTACAGCAGCGGTCCCCACAGCTCCCACACCGAGAAGTCGAAGGCGTAGGAGTGGAACAGCGTCCACACGTCGTCCGGGCCGAAGCCGAAGCGGGGTTCGGCGTTGGCGAAGAGGGTCAGCACGTTCCGGTGCGTGACGGCGACGCCCTTGGGGCGACCGGTGGAACCGGAGGTGAAGATGACGTACGCGAGATCGTCCGGCTGGGGCGATGCGATCCGGTCGTCGTCGGTGAGCGGATCGGCCGAGACCGAGTCGTCGTTCTGTGCGGCGGCGACGTCGAGCATGTCGATTCCGCTGCCGCGCAACGCGTCCGCTCCGGACTCGTCTCCGAGCGCATCGGAGGTGAGGATCACGCGGGGCTGGGCCTGGTCGAGGATGTATCGCACACGATCCTGCGGATGTGCGGTGTCGATCGGCAGGTAGGCGCCGCCGGAGAGCACGACCGCGGTGAGGGCGACCACGAGGTCCTCGGTCCTCGGCAGGGCCACCGCGACGAGAGTTCCCGGCCCGACGCCTGCGGCGACGAGCCGGCGTGCGATCCGGTTCGCGCGGGCACCGAGCTCGGCGTACGTGAGGGTCGTCTCGCCGTGGGTCACCGCGGCATTCGCGGCGTGCACGCGGACGGCGGCGTCGAAACGTGCAGCCAGCGTGGCCGGTTCGACGATCGGGACGGACTCGCCGAGTGTGTTCCACTCGGTGAGGATGCGGTCGAGCTCGTCGTCGGTGACGAGCGGAACGTCGCCGACCGCGACGCGCGGATCGGTGGTGACCGCCTCGAGGATCCGCGAGAATCGTTCTGCGACACCGGCGACGGTCTGCGGGTCGAACAGTTCGGTGGCGTAGTTGAACTCCACCACGAGACCGGAGGGATCGCCGGCGGCGTCGACGACGTCCGCGACGGTCACCTGCAGGTCGAACTTGGCGACCTGCGCGTCGAAGTCGATACCGGAGACGGTGAGCTCGGGCAGTTCAAGCTGCGAGACCGGCATGTTCTGGAAGGTGAGCATCACCTGGAAGAGCGGGTGACGCGCCTGCGAACGTGGCGGATCGAGCACCTCGACGAGCCGCTCGAACGGCACGTCGGCATGGGTGAACGCCTCGAGGTCGGCCGTGCGCACCGAATCGAGGAAGTCGCCGAAGGACGCATCGGGTTCGACGGGTGTACGCAGCACCAGGGTGTTGACGAACATGCCCACCAGATCGTCGAGCGCGGCGTCGCCACGGCCGGCGACGGGAGTACCGATGGTGATGTCGTCGTTACCGCCGAGCCGGGCGAGAAGCACGGCGAGCGCGGCGTGGACGACCATGAATTCCGTTGCGCCGCTGCGGCGGGCGAGATCGGCGATCGCTGCGCGGACCCGCTCGTCGAGGGTGAGGCGGTGCGAGGCACCCCGATAGCTCGCGACGGCCGGCCGGGGACGATCGGACGGCAGCGTCGCCTCTTCGGGCAGATCCGCGAGGGTCCGCGTCCAGAAGTCCGTCTCGCGCGCCATGAGCGACTCGGGGTCGGACTCCTCGCCGAGGACCTCGCGCTGCCAGAGTGTGTAGTCCGCGTACTGCACCTCGAGCGGTGCCCATCCGGGTTCCCCGCCCGCGACACGCGCGGCGTAGGCCGTCACCACGTCGCGGGTCAGCGGCCCCATCGAGTAGCCGTCGGCGGAGATGTGGTGCACCACGACGACGAGCACGTGCTCGTCCGGGGCCACGGCGAACAGACGCACTCGGATCGGAACCTGTTGCGTCACATCGAAGCCGGTAGTGACCGCTTCGGCGACCCGGGCCGGGACCTCGTCGGCCCCGACGGTCTCGGGACGGACCTCGACGACCGCGTCCGCGGCGGGCAGCACCTGCTGGTAGCCGACACCGTCGATCTCGGGGTAGACGGTGCGGAGCGATTCGTGACGTTCCACCACGTCGGAGACTGCTGCCTGCAGCGCATCGACGTCCAGACGTCCCGAAAGACGAATGGCCACAGGGATATTGTTCACGGCGGAATGCGGTTCGAGCCGGTTGAGGAACCACATGCGTTGCTGCGCCAACGACAACGGCACCCGATCCGGACGCCGCCGCGCCACCAACCGCGCCGCCCCCGCACCGGCACCGGCACCGGCCGCATCGATATCGACACGGGCCGCCAACTCCTGCACCGACGACGCCTCGAACACCACCGGCACCGCCACCCGATACCCCAACCGCGCCGACAACCGCGCCACCAACCGCGTCGCCGCCAACGAATTACCACCGAGATCGACGAACGAATCATCCAACCCGACCCGCTCGACCCCCAGAACCTGCGCAACCTCCTCGGCCACGGCCACCTCGACCGCCGACCGCGGAGCCCGATACTCGGCCACCTCGAACACCGGCGCCGGCAACGCCGCCCGATCCACCTTCCCCACCGGTGTCAGCGGCACCTCGTCGAGCACCGTCACCGACGACGGCACCATATAACCGGGCAACACCTCCCCCACCGACGCCCGCACCTGCGCCGGATCGAGCACCACCCCCGCCTCGGGCACCACATACGACACCAACGCCGACTCCCCCGACGCCAACGCCGCCCCCACCGTCACCGCGAAACCGACCCCCGGCACCGACGACAACACCGCATCGATCTCCCCCAGCTCGATCCGGAACCCCCGGATCTTGACCTGGAAATCACTACGCCCCACATACTCGAACACCCCATCGCCGCCGCGACGCACCAGATCCCCCGTCCGGTACATCCGACCACCCGGCGTGAACGGATCGGCCACGAACCGCGCCGCGGTCAACCCGAACCGACCGTGATAACCCCGCGCCACCTGCGCCCCGGCCACATACAACTCACCGACCACACCCTCGGGCACCGGACGCAACCGCTCATCGAGCACGAACGCCCCCACCCCCGCGATCGCCGACCCGATCACCACCGGCGCATCGGACACCAACTCCGCCGACGAGGTCGCCAGAATCGTCGTCTCCGTCGGACCATAGGCATTGAAGAACCGCCGCCGACCCGGCACCGACCACCGCCGCACCAGATCCGGGGTGAACGACTCCCCCGCCACCACCACCACACGCAGATCGTCCAAGCCCGCAGGATCCATCGACCCCAACGCACCCGGCGTCATGAACACATGCGACACCGACTGCGACGCAATCACATCCGCCAGATCCGGACCACCACCGACCCCCGCCGGCGCCACCACCACCGTCGCCCCCGCCGAGAACCCCACCCCCAACTCGAGCAACGACACATCGAAACTCGGCGAACACACATGCAACACCCGCGACGAAGCATCGACCCCGAAATGCTCACGCTCGGCCGACACCACCCCACCGACACCGGCATGCGAGACCACCACACCCTTCGGCCGCCCCGTCGACCCCGAGGTATAGATCATCCACGCCGCATCCGACAGCTCGAGCGAACGCACCCGATCCGCATACGACACCGGACGCGACGACAACTGCCCCACCTGCGCAGCCACCGACACCTCGTCGACCGCCACCACCGGCACCGACCCCGCCGCCTCAGCCACCACCTGCGCCACCGACGCCACCGTCAACGCCAACACCGCACCCGAATCGGCCACCATGAACTGCACCCGCTCGGCCGGATAACCCGGATCCACCGGCACGAACGTCGCCCCCGACTTCGCCACCGCCCACAACACCACCACCGACTCGAGCGACCGCGGCACCGCCACCACCACCGCATCCCCCGGCCCCACCCCACGACCGATCAACCACCGCGCCCACCGCGACGACACCGCATCGAGCTCCCGATACGACAACGACCGAGAACCCTCCACCACCGCCACCGCATCACCGGCCGACTCCACCGCCGACACCAACAACTGCGGCAACAACACACCACGACGACCACGCGCGCGCTCGCCGCGGGCCGGGCGCGCAGCGCGCTCGGGGCGGGCACCACGTTCGGGGCGGGGCGTGCGTTCGGGCCTGGGTGCACGCTCGGGACGGGACGCGCGCTCGGGACGCGGTGCACGTTCGGGACGCGGTGCCCGGCTGCGGGCACCGTCGGCCTGCGTCTCGCGGGGCTGCGTCTCCGACGGGAAATCGGACGAAGAGGATGCGTTCACCGGAGAGGCCCCGTTCGAGCTGCCGTCGTGTCGTGAACGCATGAAAAAGCCCATACCCTTCGCTTTCGATCCCAATGGTCGCGTCTGCGAACCGAGCAAGCATAGTCACCCGCCGGATACGGGCGAACTTACTCGGCAGTAACCCCATGGGGTTCATCTCTCCGACCACTCCCGACGTTACCGGCGCACCCCGCCTGCACTCATCCGCCGAGGTGGCGGGGCCGCCGAAGCGACCCCACCACGTCGTCAGTCCAGGTCGGAGAGCCGGTACAGGCGGTGTGCCGCGCCCCACTCCTCGAGCAACCCGTCGGGTGCGTCGTCCACCACGACGACGACCGCGAGGTCCTCGAGCGAACCGGGTTCGAGCGTGCTCAGCGACGCCTCGGGCAGGTGCACGTGGGTGACCCACTCGTTGTAGAGCACGCTGTCCAGTGCCGTACCCGACGACGCGCCCTCGGGCACGACCACGACGACGGCACCGGTCGCCGAGACGACCAGCGGTTCGAGCGCCACCGCCTCGATGTCGACGCCGCCCACCGCGAGGCTGCGCGACTCGTAGGTCAGCTCGTACCGATCCCGCAGCGTCCCGATCCGCTCGACCAGCTCGGCGTTCGTGAACGTCCGCGACGACAGCACGAGCGCCGGGTCCGCCGAGCCGACCGGACGCAACCGGTCGGCATAGGTCACCGGATCCGCCGGCTGGGCCGCCAGCTCGTCCCGCACACCGGGTTCGTCGACGACCAGCCAGCCGTCCGCACCGTTCATGGCGGTACCGGCGACCGTCAGTCCCAGACCGGCTCCGGCGGGCAGCTGCCCGTCGGAGCGGGTGGGATCGACCGGCGCGATCGCGGCACCGGTCTTGGCCACCGCCCACTGGGCGACCACGGACTCCACCGAGCGCGGGATCGCGATCGCGACCACGTCTCCGGTGCCGAGTCCCCGGCCGATGAGCAGCCGGGCCAGGCGGGAGGACCGTGCGTCGAGTTCCCGGTAGGCGATCTCCGTTCCCTCACCTCCGACCTCCGGATCGGCGGGGAGCGAGAGCGCCGGCGCCGCCGGGTCCTCCTCGACCACCTCGGCGAAGACGGTGGCCAGCGTCCGCGCGCCGGTGTCCACCGCCGCGGTGGACGGTCCGGACTCGGCGACGATGCGGGCGAGTTCCTCCGCGTCGACGAGGTCGATGTCGCCGACCGCAGACTCCGGATCGGTGGCGAACGCGTCGAGCACGCGCACCAGCCGCTCCGAGATGTTCCTGATCTCCGGCTCGGTGAAGAACCGCTCCAGGTACTTGAAGGTCAGGTCGATCCGAGTGTCGGCAACCGTCATGAGGGTGATCGGGTAGTGCGTGGCGTCCTTCACCCCGACCCCGGTGATCGTCATACCGTCGATCGACCCCGCCGCGTCGGACAGCGCCTCGCGGTCGATCGGGTACGACTCGAACACCAGCAACGAGTCGAAGCCGATCGGGCTCCCGACCCGCTGCTCGATCTCGGACAGCCCGACGTAGTGGTGGTCGAGCAGACCCGCCTGTTCGGACTGCAGACGCTGCAGCAAGCGCGCCACCGACTCGTGCGGATCGACCCGCACGCGCACCGGCAGGGTGTTGATGAACAGGCCGACCATCGACTCGACGCCGGGCAGGTCGGCGGGGCGGCCCGAGACCGTGGCGCCGAACACGATGTCCGGGTTGCCGGTGATGCGGCCGAGCAGCACACCCCAGGCGGCCTGCACGAGCGTGTTCACCGTGACACCGAGCTCGGTGGCCAGCGCGGTCAGCCGGGCGGTGTGATCGGTGTCGACCAGGACGGAGACCTTCGAGATGGCCTCGTTGTCGGGGTCGCGCTGGACCGGTGCGATCACCGTCGGCTCGGAGAGCCCCTGGAGGGTCTGCGCCCACGCGTCGAGCGAGGCGGCGTGGTCCTGCTCGGCGAGCCAAGCGAGGAAATTCCGGTAGGAACGCACGCGCGGCAGCACCGTGCGGTCTCCGCGCAGCACGTACAGGGCCATGAGGTCCTGCATGAGCAGCGGCATCGACCAGCCGTCGAGGAGGATGTGGTGGCTCGTCACCGCCAGGTGGTAGCGATCCGCCCCGGACCTCACGAGCAGGAACCGCATGAGCGGTGCCGTCTCCATATCGAAACGCCGGGCCTGCTCGTCGGCGAGCACGTCCGCGAGTTCGGCCTCTCGGACGTCGTCCGCGCGATCGGTGAGATCGACCGTCCGCCACGGCAGTTCGACCTCGTCGAGCACGAGCTGCAGCGACTGCCCCTCGTCGTCGGTGACGAATGCCGTGCGGAGGTTCGGGTACCGGTCGAGCAGTGCCTGTCCCGCGTCCCGCAGGCGGTCGGGATCCACCGCACCCTCGAGGTCGAGGACCGCCTGCATCGTGTAGACGTCGACGTGGTCATCGATCGTCATCGATGCGTGGAAGAGCAGACCGGTCTGCAGCGGCGACAGCGGCCACACGTCCGCCAGCGACGGGTAGCGCTGCTCCCACGTCTCGATCTCCTTCTGGTCGATGTCGACCAGCGGCAGATCGGACGGGGTCAGGCCACCTGCGGCCGGCGAGGCGGCGTGCCGCGCGAGGGCGCTCAACGCCTCGAGCCAGTGCTGCGCGAGTTCGTCGACGTCGTCGCGGTCGAGCAGACCCGCCGGGAACGCGATGTTCGCGCCGAGTTGCGGGCCGTCCGCACCGTCGGAAACGACGGCGTTGATGTCCACGCTCGCATTGGCCGGCATGTCGGCGTCCTGGGTCACGTCGAGCTTGCCCAGCGCGTCGGTGGGCGCCCAGCCGATCTCGGCGAGCCCCTCCGGCACGTCCGCCGAGGACACCCGGCCGAGGTAGTTGAAGCTGACCTGCGGCGAGCGGTGGATCTCGGCAAGGCGCGCCGACGATTCCGGATCGAGGTAGCGCAGCAGACCGAAGCCCATGCCCTTGTCCGGGATCCCGAGCAGCTGCTCCTTGACGGCCTTGACCGCCGAACCCATCGCGGCACCGCCGGCGAAGGCGTCGTCGACGTCCACTCCGGCGAGGTCGACCCGCACCGGGTAGGCGCTGGTGAACCAGCCGACCGTCCGGGACAGGTCGGCGCCCGGCACCACTGCCTCCTCACGACCGTGACCCTCGAACTTCACGAGGGCGGACGAGGACTCGACGCCACGGTCGCGGCGCCAGCGCACCATCGCCAGTCCGAGCGCGGCCACCAGACCGTCGGCGACACCGCCTCGGAACAGGGACGGCACCGACGTCAGCAACGCATCGGTGTCGGCTGCCGGGACGGAGATCTCGAGTCGCTGCACCGTCGCCATGGTGTCGACGGCGGGATCGAACGGGCGGGCACCCAGGTCCGGGTCCGGTCCCTCGAGGATCCGTTCCCACAGCGGCAGTTCGCTCCGCCGCGACGGAGCCGCCTCGACGAGGCCGTGGGCCCAGCGACGCAGCGACGTCCCGACCGCCTCGAGCTGCGGTTCCTGACCGGAGACGATCTGTCCCCAGGCCAGACCGAGGTCCGGCAGCAGGATGCGCCACGACACGCCGTCCACCACGAGGTGGTGGGCGACGACCGTGAGGATGCCCGGGCGCGTGTCGCCGAAATCGAACCACAGAAAGCGGATCACGGAACCGCTCGACGGATCGAGACGGCCGAGGGCCGCATCGATCTCCCGGTTGGCGATCTCCGTCAGCCCGGCGTCGTCGACGTCCGGGGACAGTTCGACACGGTCGAGGATCGCGCCGGGTTCGACCGTGCCGGCCGCGCGCACCCGCAGGACGTGCGTGCCGTCGGCACCCCGTTCGAGGATCGAGCGCAGCGCGTCGTGGTGGTCGATCACCGCACCGATGGTGCGGGTCAACACGTCCCGGTCGATGCCCTGCGGCAGTGTGACGGACACGAGCTGCGAGAACCGGTCGAAGCCGCCGGGCCAGCCGAGCACGTCGCGCATGATCGGGGTGAGGGGCACCTCGCCGACACCGCCGCCGGGCAGCTCGGCCAGGCGGATGGGGCCGGAACTCTCCGCCCGCGTGGCGACCTCGGCGAGGCCCGCCACCGACCGACGCTCGAAGACGTCGCGCGGAGTGAACACCACACCACGCGCCTTCGCCCGCGACACCAACTGGATCGACACGATGCTGTCGCCACCGAGCGCGAAGAACGACTCGTCGACACTCACCTTGTCCAGATGCAGGACCTCCGCGAAGACCTCCGCGATGATCTGCTCGATCTCGCTCTCCGCAGCGCGGTACTCGCGCTCCTCGATCACCGGCTCCGGCAGAGCATCACGGTCGAGCTTGCCCACCGGGGTCAGCGGCACCTCGTCGAGCACCACGATCGCCGACGGCACCATGTGCGGCGGCAACGACCGCGCCACGAACTCCGTCAGCTCCGCGGTGTCGACCGTGCGGCCGCGGACGGGCAGCACGTACGACACCAGCACGGTGGCGCCCGAGCCGGTCGTGCGACCCAGGGTCGCCGCGAAGTCCACCGTCTCGTGCTCGGTCAGCGCCGCGTCGATCTCGCCGAGTTCGATGCGGAAACCGCGCACCTTGACCTGGAAATCGCTGCGGCCGACGAACTCGAGTTCGACGGGGCCACCGTCGATCGAGCGCCAGCGCACCACGTCGCCGGTGCGGTACATGCGGGAGCCGTCGGCGCTGTACGGGTTGGCGACGAAGCGCTCCGAGGTCAGGCCGCTGCGACCGTGGTAGCCGCGTGCGAGCGCACCACCGGCCATGTACAGCTCACCGGCGACACCCTCGGGCACCGGCTGGAGCCGGGCGTCGAGGACGAGCGCGGAGACCCCGTGCGTGGGATTGCCGATGGTGATCGGCCGTCCCGGCTGCAGCTTGCCGAAGGACGAGATGATCGTCGTCTCGGTCGGGCCGTAGCCGTTGAAGTACTTCCGTCCCGGCGCCCACCGCGCGAGCAGTTCGGGCGTGGTGACGTCGCCGCCGACGGAGACCACCTCGAGGCTGTCGATGCCGGTCGGATCCATCGTGCCGAGCACCGCGGGCGTGATGATCGTGTGGGTCACGCGTTCGGTCTTCAGCAGTTCGGCGAGATCCGGCCCCCCGATGATCCCGGCGGGCACGATCACCAGCGTGGCGCCGCTGGAGAACGCCGCCATCCACTCGAGCACCGACGGGTCGAAGCTCGGCGAGCAGATGTGCAGGAAGCGGTGGCCGGTCCGCAGGTGGTAGAGATCCACCGCGGTGTCGACCACTCCCCCGAGTCCGGTGTGCGTGACGACGACACCCTTCGGTCGACCGGTCGAACCCGACGTGTAGATCACGTAGGCCGGCTGGTCGAGCCGGATCGGGCGCAGTCGCTCGGCGTCGGTGATCGGATCGGCCGACCGTGCCTCGAGTGCGGCGGCGGTCTCCGCCGAGTCGAGCACGAGCCAGTCGGCCTCGTCCGGCAGGCCGTCGATGTGCGTGCCGCCTGTGATGCCCAGTGCCGCACCGGAATCGGACAGCATGTAACGCACGCGGTCGGCCGGATAGGTCGGGTCGACCGGCAGGTGTGCGGCGCCGGTCTTCGCGATCGCCCACACGCTCAGCACCATCTCGTACGACCGCGGGTACGCGACCGCGACGATGTTCTCCGGTCCGACACCACGCTCGATGAGCAGGCGTGCCAGTCGCGACGAGGTCTCGTCGAGCTCCCGGTAGGTGATCGAGCGACCCTCGTAGCGCACCGCCACGGCGTCAGGGTCCATCGCGACACCGGTCGTGAGGATGTCGGTGAGGCTTCCCCCGGCACTGACACGGTCGCCGTGGACGTGGGTGAGCCGGTCGAACTCGTCCGCGTCGAGGATCGCCAGGTCGCCGACGGGCGACTGCGGATCGTCCAACGCACCGGTGAGCAGCATCGAGAACCTGCGCGCGAACTCTTCGACGGTCCGCCGATCGAACAGGGCCGTCGCGTAGGAGAACTCGGCTCCGATGCCGGCGGGCTCGCCCGTCTCGTCGTACTGCTCGCGCAGCGTCAGGGACAGGTCGAACTTCGCGGTGTCGACGTCGAAGGGAACCCCCGAGACCGTCAGGCCCGGGAGTTCGAGACCGGCCGACGGCAGGTTCTCGAACGACAGCGCCACCTGGAACAGCGGGTGGCGGGCGGTCGACCGCTCCGGCGCGAGGATCTCCACGAGCCGCTCGAACGGGATGTCCGCGTGGGCGAACGCCTCGAGGTCGGTCTCCCGGACCCGGGCGAGCAGCTCGGTGAAGCTCTCCCCGCCGTCCACCCGGCTGCGCAGCACGAGCGTGTTGACGAACATGCCGATCATGTCGTCGAGTTCGTGCTCACCACGGCCCGCGATCGGGGTACCGATCGCGACGTCGTCGGTGTCCGCCATGCGGGCGAGGAACACCGCGAGCGCGGTGTGCATCACCATGAACATCGTCGTGCCGGTCCGGCGTGCGAGTTCGGCGACGGCGCGGTGCGTCTGCGCGTCGATCGTGAGTCCGACCGTACCGCCGGCGAACGACTGCACCGGCGGGCGCGGACGGTCCATCGGCAGGTTCAGCTCGTCCGGAAGTGCGGCGAGGGCGTCCTGCCAGTACGCCGCCTGGGCGGACAGCACGCTCTCGGGATCGTCCTCGGAGCCGAGCACCTGGCGCTGCCACACCGCGAAGTCGGCGTACTGCACCGGCAGCGGCGTCCAGCCCGGTTCCTCCCCGTGTGCACGGGAGAGATAGGCGGTCATGACGTCCCGGGTCAGCGGAGCCATCGACCAGCCGTCGGCACTGATGTGGTGGACGACGAAGACCAGCACGTGGTCGGTCTCGCTCAGCCGCAGCAGCGCCACCCGCAGCGGCAACTCCGCGGTGACGTCGAAACCGGTGGTGACGATCTCGCGGATCCGATCCGGCACGTCCGCCGGGTCGACGTCCTCGGCGACGACCTGCGGTGCCGCATCTGCCGTGGGCAGGACGAGCTGGTAGGGACGCCCGTCGTCCTCGGGGTAGATCGTGCGCAGCACCTCGTGACGGTCGAGCATGTCGCGGACCGCCGCCTGCAGGGCCTCCACGTCGAGCGCACCGGTGAGCCGCACGGCGACCGGCAGGTTGTCGGCGGCCGACGAGTTGTCGAAGCGGTTGAGGAACCACATGCGCTGCTGCGCGAGCGACAGCGGGATGCGGTCGGTGCGCGGCTGCGGCACGAGCGGGGCACGCCCGGTCGTACCGGCCTGCCGTTCGGCGTGCGCGGCGAGCGCCTCGACGGTCGAGGCCTCGAACAGGGCCCGCACGGGGACCCGGACGTCGAGCGCAGATCCGAGACGGGCGACGAGCTGCGTGGCGATCAGCGAGTTGCCGCCGAGCGCGAAGAAGTCGTCGTCGAGACCCACGCGGTCGACGCCGAGCACGTCGGCGAAGGTGCCTGCCACGATCTCCTCGACCGGCGTGCGCGGTGCGCGGAACTCGCGCACCTCGAAGGTCGGCGCGGGCAGCGCCTTGCGGTCGAGCTTGCCCGAGGTGTTGAGCGGGAACTCGTCGAGCACCACCACGGCGGCGGGCACCATGTACGACGGCAGGGAGCCGGAGACGAACTCGATCAGCGCACCGCTGTCGATCTCGTGGCCCGGCACCGGCACGACGTAGCCGGCGAGCTGGTCACCGGTCTGGGTCTGGGTCACGACGACCGCGGCCTGATTGACCGATTCGTGTGCCAGCAGGGCGGTCTCGATCTCGCCGAGCTCGATGCGCTGACCGCGGAACTTCACCTGGAAGTCGGTGCGGCCGATGTACTCGAGCTCGCCGTCGCCGTTCCACGTCACCAGGTCGCCGGTGCGGTACATCCGGTCGCCCGGTGCACCGAACGGGGTGGCGACGAACCGGTCGGAGGTGAGATCGGGTCGCCGGACGTAGCCGCGCGCGAGCTGGACACCCGCGAGGTAGAGCTCACCCGGGACACCCACCGGCACCGGCCGCAGACGACCGTCGAGCACGTATGCGCGGACGTTCCACTCGGGCACACCGATCGGCACGACGTCGACCGGTCCCTCGGCGGGCGCCTGCCAGTAGGTGGCCGAGACCGCGGCCTCGGTCGGTCCGTAGAGGTTGTCGATGTCCGCGGAGCTGATCCGGCGCACACCGTCGACCGTCTCGGGCGGCAGGGCCTCACCGATGACGAAGATGTCGCGCAGCGTGCTGCACGAGGCGGCGTCGGCGTGCGCGGCGAAGACGGTGAGCATCGACGGCACGAAGTCGGTGATGGTCACCTTCTCGCGGGCGATGACCTCCGACAGGTAGGCCGGGTCGCGGTGACCGTCGGGGGTGGCGATCACGAGTTTCGCGCCCATGCTCAGCGGCATGAAGAAGCCCCACAGCGACACGTCGAAGGTCGTCGCGGTCTTCTGGAAGTACACGTCCTCCGAGGTCATCTCGAATTCGTGCAGCATCCACTCCGTCTGGTTGACGATCGCGCGGTGCGTCACGGCCACGCCCTTCGGCCGTCCGGTGGAACCGGAGGTGAAGATCGCGTAGGCGGTGTTGTCGGGACGCAGCGGCGAGAGCCGGTCCTCGTCGCGGATCGGTGTCGCCGGCACGTCCGCGAGGTCGAGACGGTCGATCTCCACCGCGTCGACGGCGATGCCCGACGGGATCTCGAACTCGTCGCGCGCCGTGGTCACGATGCACACCGGGTCCGCGGTGTCGAGGATGTGGCGGATGCGGTCGGCCGGATGATCCGGGTCGATCGGCACCCAGGCGCCGCCGGCCCGCACGATCGCGTACATGCCCACGAGCAGTTCCGTCGAGCGGCGGACGGCGAGGCCGACCAGCGACTCCGGTCCCACGCCGCGGCCGATCAGGTGCCGGGCGAGACGGTTGACCCGCGCGTCGAACTCGGCGTAGGTCAGTTCCTCGCCCTCGTAGGAGAGGGCGACCGCATCCGGGGTGCGTGCCACCTGCGCGTCGAAACGCGTGGTCAGCAGCGCGGTCCCGTCGAGGTCGTGATCGGAGTCGTTCCACGCGTGGAGGATCCGGTCGAGTTCCTCGGAACCGAGCAGCGCGATGTCGCCGACCGGCATCTCCGGTTGCTGCGCCATCGCCTCGAGTGCGCGGACGAAACGCTCGACGAGCGTCTCGACCTGGTCGCGGTCGAACAGTGCTCGCTGGTAACGCAATTCGACCTCGAGCGCGGACCGCAGGTGCACGAACAGGCTCAGCGGGTAGTGGGTCGCGTCGTGGGTGCCTACACCCGTGACGGCCATGCCGTCGATGGAGGCGGACTGCTCGGCGAGGGCCTCCTCGTCGAGCGGGTACGACTCGAACACCGTGAGCGTGTCGAAGGCGACCGACGGACTCGTCGCCCGCTGGATCTCGGTGAGTCCGAGATGGTGGTGGCCTAGCAGTGCGGCCTGCTCGCCCTGCAGGCGTTCGAGGAACGCCGAGACGGGCTCGTCCGGATCGAAGGCGACCCGCACGGGCAGCGTGTTGATGAACAGGCCGACCATCGACTCCACACCGGGCAGGTCGGCGGGGCGACCCGAGACCGTGGCGCCGAAGACGACGTCCTCGGCACCGGTGAGGCGGCCGAGCAGCACGCCCCAGGCGGCCTGCACGAGCGTGTTCACCGTGACGCCGAGGCGCGCGGCGGCGCCGCTGACGGCGGCCAGTCGCTCGGCGTCGAGTTCGACCTTGACCCGGTCGTCGCCCTGGAGTCCGGGATGGCGCGGGGTCTGCGGAGCGAGCAGCGTCGGCTCCTCGAAGCCTGCGAAGGTCTGCGCCCACGCCTCACGCGAGGATTCGCGGTCGCGGGCGGTGACCCATTCGAGGAAGGAGCGGTACGAGCGCACCCGCGGCAGCAGGGACACCTCTCCCCTCGTCGCGTACAGGGCCATGAGGTCCTGCATGAGCAGTGGCATCGACCAGCCGTCGACCAGCACGTGGTGGGTGGTCACGCCGAGCTGGTAGCGGCCGTCGCCGAGGTGCACGAGGACGAACCGCATGAGCGGTCCGGTGTCCATGACGAAGCGGCGTGCCTCCTCGTCCTTCCAGAACGGCACCGTGGCGGTGACGCCGTCCGCGGCGACCTCGGCGGACAGGTCGACGGTGCGCCACGGCACCTGCACGTCGTCGAGGACGAGCTGCACCGAGTCGCCGTCGGCGTCGGTCACGAAGACCGTCCGCAGGTTGGCGTGCCGGTCGAGCAGTGCCTGCGCGGCGCGGTGGAGCCGCTCGGGATCCACCTCTCCCTCGAGATCGAGGACGGCCTGCATCGTGTAGACGTCGACGTCGTCCTCGCCGGTCATCAACGCGTGGAAGAGCAGACCGGACTGCAGCGGCGACAGCGGCCACACGTCCGCCAGCGACGGGTAGCGCACGTGCCAGCGGTCGAGATCGGCCTGCGTGACCGACACGAGCGGCACGTCGGAGGGTGTGAGCCCACCGGCGGCGGGGTCGGCGGCGTGGGTGACGAGCGCCGCGAGGGCGGCCCGCCAATGCTGCACGAACTCGTCGACGTCCTCGCGGTCGAGCAGACCCGCCGGGAAGGCGATGTTCGCGCCGAGCTGCGGGCCGTCCGCGCCGTCGTTGACGATCGCGTTGATGTCGATCGCCGCGCTCGCGGGCATGTCGGCGTCGAGAGCGGCGTCGACGCGTCCCAGCGCGTCGGTCGGGGCCCAGCCGATCTCGGCGAGTTCCTCCGGCACGTCCGCGGAGGACACGCGACCGAGGTAGTTGAAGCTGATCTGCGGTGAGCGTGCGACGGCGGCGAGTCGTGCCGACGATTCCGGATCGAGGTAGCGCAGCAGACCGAAGCCCATGCCCTTGTCCGGAATGGCCAGCAGCTGTTCCTTGACGGCCTTGACCGCCGCACCCATCGCGGCTCCACCGGCGAAGGCGTCGTCGACGTCCACACTGGCGAGGTCGACCCGCACCGGGTAGGCGCTGGTGAACCAGCCGACCGTCCGGGACAGGTCGGCGCCCGGCACCACGGATTCCTCACGGCCGTGACCCTCGAACTTCACGAGGGCGGAGGAGGATTCGATGCCGCAGTCGCGGCGCCAGCTCACGAGTGCCAGTCCGAGCGCGGCCACCAGACCGTCGGCGACACCGCCGCGGAACAGGGCCGGCACCGTGGTGAGCAGTGCATCGGTCTGCGCGGCGTCGAGATTCATCTCGATGCGTTCGACGGTGGAGGTGACGTCGACGGCGGGGTCGAAGGGACGCTCGCCGAGCAGCGGGTCCGGTCCCTCGAGGATCCGTTCCCACAGCGGCAGTTCCGACCGGCGCTGTGCCGCGGCATCCACGAGGCCGTGGGCCCAGCGGCGCAACGACGTCCCGACGGCCTCGAGCCGCGGCTGCTCACCGGAGACGATCTGCCCCCAGGCCAGACCGAGATCCGGCAGCAGGATGCGCCACGACACGCCGTCCATCACCAGGTGGTGGGCGACGACGAGGAGCACGCCGCGACGTTCGGCCGAGCCGAAGTCGAACCACACGAATCGCAGCACCGAACCGGCGAACGGGTCGAGTGCTCCGAGCGCCGAATCGAGTTCGCGGGAGGCGATCTCGGTGAGCTCGGCGTCGTCGACGTCGGCCGCGACCTCGACCCGCGACAGCAGGGCGTCCGGGTCCACGGTGCTCGCGGAGCGGACCCGCAGGGTCACCTCTCCGTCGGCATCGCGTTCGAGGATCGAGCGCAGCGCGTCGTGGTGGTCGACGACCGCACCGATGGTGCGGGTCAGCACGTCCCGGTCGATGTCGGCCGGGAGGGTTACGGCGACGGTCTGCGAGAAGCGGTCGAAGCCGCCGGGCCAGCCGAGGACCTCGCGCATGATCGGGGTGAGCGGCACGTCGCCGACACCGCCGCCGGGGAGTTCCTCGAGTCGCTTCGCCTGCGTCTCGTCGGCGCGGGTGGCGACCTCGGCGAGGCCCGCCACCGAACGACGCTCGAAGACGTCGCGCGGCGTGAAGACCACGCCCCGCGCCTTCGCCCGCGACACCAACTGGATCGACACGATGCTGTCGCCACCGAGCGCGAAGAACGACTCGTCGACACTCACCTTGTCCAGATGCAGAACCTCCGCGAACACCTCCGCAATGATCTGCTCGACCTCGCTCTCCGCAGCCCGGTACTCGCGCTCCTCGATCACCGGCTCCGGCAGAGCATCACGATCGAGCTTGCCCACCGGCGTCAGCGGCACCTCGTCGAGCACCACGATCGCCGACGGCACCATGTGCGGCGGCAGCGAGCGCGCCACGAACTCCGTCACCTGTGCGGTGTCGATCGTGCGGCCGCGGACGGGCAGCACGTAGGACACGAGGACGGTCGCGCCGGATGGGGTGGACCGCCCCACCGTCGTCGCCCAGTTCACCGACTCGTGTGCACTGAGGACGGCGTCGATCTCCCCGAGTTCGATGCGGAAACCGCGCACCTTGACCTGGAAGTCGCTGCGGCCGACGAACTCGATCTCGAGCCGGTCCTCGACGGGCCGCCACCGGACGACGTCGCCGGTGCGGTACATGCGGTCGCCGGGTTCGCCGTAGGGGTTGGGGACGAACCGCTCGGCGGTCAGCGCGTTGCGGCGGTGGTATCCGCGGGCGAGTGCCCGGCCGGCCACGTAGAGCTCACCCGCCATACCGGCGGCCACGGGACGCAGACGCGAGTCGAGCACGAGGGCCGTCATGCCCACGATGGGTTCGCCGATGGTGATCGGACGTCCGGGTTCCATCTCGCCGAAGGTCGACACGATGGTCGCCTCGGTCGGGCCGTACGCGTTGACGTAGGTGGTGCGCTGCGACCATTCGGCCAGCAGTTCCGGCGTCGTCACGTCGCCACCGACGGAGAGCACTTCGAAGCTGTCGATGCCCGTGGAGTCCATCGTGCCGAGCACCGCCGGCGTGATGATCGTGTGCGTCACGCGCTCGGTCTTCAGCAGCTCGGCGAGATCCGGACCGCCGATGATCCTGGCGGGCACGATCACGAGCGTCGCGCCGAATGCGAAGGCCGCCATCCACTCGAGCACCGACGGGTCGAAGCTCGGCGAGCAGATCTGCAGGAACCGCGATTCGGAGGTCACCCCGTACAGATCGGTGACCATGTCCTTCAGGCCCGCCAGACCCGTGTGCGTGACGACGACGCCCTTGGGCTTGCCGGTCGACCCCGAGGTGTAGATCAGGTAGGCGGGGTGGTGGGCCCGGATCGGGCGTACCCGGTCGGCGTCGGTGATCGGTGCGGCGGAGCGGGATTCGACGTCCGCGGCGAACGCCGGGTCGTCGAGCAGCAGCCATTCCGCGTCGTCGGGCAGTCCGCCGACGAACTCGGACGACGTGATGCCCAGGGTGGCCCCGGAGTCGTCGAGCATGTAGCGCACGCGGTCGGCCGGATAGGTCGGGTCGACGGGGACGTGCGCCGCACCGGACTTGGCCACGGCCATGACGGTGACCGTCATGTCGTACGAGCGCGGGAACGACACGGCCACGAAGTTCTCCGGGCCGATGCCGCGATCGATCAGCACCCGCGCGAGCTTCGACGAGGTCTCGTCGAGTTCGCGGTAGGTGATCGACCGTCCTTCGTACCGCACCGCGACGGCGTCGGGATCCATCGCGACGCCGCGCGTGAGGAACTCGGCGAGGGTGCTCGGTTCGGTGATGACGTCGTGTCCGCGCATCGCCGTGAGCTGCGCGAACTCGTCGTCGGCGAGCAGCGGCAGGTCGCCGACCGGTGCGCGGTCGTCCGTGAGGATGCCGCCGACCAGTCGCGTGAACCGTTCGGCGAAACGCTGGACCGTGCTCTCGTCGAAGAGCGCACTGGCATACGAGAACTCGGCGGACAGGCCGGCGGGCGCGCCGGATCCGTCGATGTGTTCGCGCAGGGTCAGGCCCAGGTCGAACTTCGCGGTGTCGACCTCGAACGGGACGCCGGAGACGGTGAGCTCGGGCAGTTCCAGGGCGGTCTCGGGCAGGTTCTCGAACGACAGGACCACCTGGAACAGCGGGTGGCGTGCCGTCGACCGCTCGGGGTTGAGGATCTCCACGAGCCGCTCGAACGGAATGTCGGCATGGGCGAACGCCTCGAGGTCGGCCTCGCGCACCCGTGCGAGCAGGTCGGAGAAGCCCTCACCCGTGTCCACCCGGCTGCGCAGCACGAGCGTGTTGACGAACATGCCGATCAGGTCGTCGACCTCGGCCTCACCGCGACCCGCGATGGGGGTGCCGATCGCGACGTCGTCGGTGTCGGCCATCCGCGCGAGGAACACCGCGAGCGCGGTGTGCACGACCATGAACATCGTCGTGCCGGTCCGCCGCGCGAGCGCCGCGAGACCGCGGTGCGTGTCGGCGTCGAGGAGGAAGTCGACCTTGCCGCCGGCGAAGGACTGCACCGCGGGACGCGGCCGGTCCATCGGCAGGTTCAGCTCGTCCGGGAGTCCGGCGAGGGTGTGCTTCCAGAAGTCGGCCTGCGCCGCGAGCAGACTCGCGGCATCGTCCTCGTCGCCGAGCACGTCGCGCTGCCAGATCGCGAAGTCGGCGTACTGCACGGGCAGCGGTGCCCAGCCGGGAGCCTCGCCCTCGGCGCGGGACATGTAGGCCGTCATGACGTCGCGGGTCAGCGGCGAGATGGACCAGCCGTCGGCGCTGATGTGGTGGACGACGAAGACCAGCACGTGTTCGCGCTCGGAGAGCTCGAACAGTCGTGCGCGCAGCGGGATCTCGGTGGTGACGTCGAACCCGCGGGAGACGACCGCCGTCACCTTCTGCAGCAGGTCGTCCTCGGTGGCCGATTCGACGTCGATGTCGGGTGCGGCCTCCGCGACCGGGAGGATCAGCTGGTAGGGCTGCCCGTCGATCTCGGGATAGATGGTGCGGAGCACCTCGTGCCGGGCGAGCAGATCCTGGACCGCTACCTGCAGCGCACCGAGGTCGAGTGCCCCGGTCAGGCGGACCGCGACCGGGATGTTGTTGACCGACGACTCGGTGTCGAAGCGGTTGAGGAACCACATGCGCTGTTGCGCGAGCGACAGCGGCACACGCTCGGGCCGCGGCTGCGGCACCAGCGGCGGACGTGCCGCCGCACCGGTGTGCTGCTCGGCCGCGACGGCGAGCGCCGCGACACTGGGGGCCTCGAACAGCACGCGCACGGGGACGCGGGTGTCGAGTGCCGCGCCGATCCGCGAGACGACCTGGGTGGCGAGCAGCGAGTTGCCGCCGAGTTCGAAGAAGTCGTCGTCCACACCCACTCGGGTGAGGCCGAGGACGTCGGCGAACACGCCGGCGACGATCTCCTCGACCGGGGTGCTCGGAGCGCGGAATTCGCGGGTCTCGAAGACCGGTTCGGGCAGGGCCCTGCGGTCGAGCTTGCCGTTGACGTTCAGCGGCAGCGCGTCGAGCATCACGAACGCCGAGGGCACCATGTACGACGGCACCCGGGTGCCGAGCGCGGACCTGATCGACTCGATGTCCGCCTGCGCACCGTCCGCGGGCACGACGTAGGCGACCAATTGGGTGCCGACCCGCTCGTCCTCCCGGGCGATGACCGCGACGTCACGCAGCACATCCATCGCACGCAGGGCAGATTCGATCTCGCCGAGCTCGATGCGGAAACCACGCACCTTCACCTGGAAGTCGGTGCGCGACAGGTAATCCAACTGCCCCTCGCGGGTCCACCGCACCAGGTCACCCGTGCGGTACAAGCGTGCTCCGTCACCGAACGGCGAGGCGACGAACCGCTCCGCGCTCAGATCCGGGCGCCCGAAGTAACCGCGCGCCAACTGTGTGCCCGCGAGGTAGAGCTCACCGGCGACACCGGCCGGCACCGGATGCAAACGCTCGTCGAGCACGTAGACACGGGTGTTCCACTCGGGCACACCGATCGGCACCGACGCCCCCGAGGTATCGGTGACATCACCGGCGGTGACGGACACCGCGGCCTCGGTCGGGCCGTACAGGTTCACGAGCCGCGCCCGGTTGTGGGTCAGGAACCGCTGGGCGGTCGCCGGCGGCAGCGCTTCGCCGATGGCGAGGATGTGGCGCAGCGAGGGGGCCAGCACTCCGTCGGCGTCGACCATCAATGCTTCGAGCATCGACGGCACCACGTGCAGCGTCGTGACCGACTGCTCCGTCAGCAACCGGTTCAGATAGGCCGGATCGCGATGACCGTCGGCCGACGCGATGACCACACGCCCACCGGACACCAGAGCCGACCAGAACTCCCACACCGACAGGTCGAAGGTCGCCACCGTCTTCAACAACACCGCATCATCGGTACCGAGCTCGAAATGCTCACGCTTCCACAGCAACTGGTTGACGATCGCCGCATGCGGCACCGCCACACCCTTCGGCCGGCCCGTCGAACCCGACGTGAAGATCACGTACGCCGTGTTCGACGCACGCAGCGGCGCGATGCGCTCGGTATCGGTCACCGGCGCCGCGGACAGCTCGGACAGATCCAGGCTGTCGAGGAACAGGGTGGAGACAGACTTCTCCCCCGGCGCCGTGAATTCGTCGTGTTCGGTCGACAGGATCACCACGGGAGCAGCGGTGTCGAGGATGTAGGCGTTGCGCTCGTCCGGCTGATCCGGATCCACCGGAACGTACACGCCACCGGCCTTGACCACCGCATACATACCGACCAGCAACTCGACCGAGCGACGCATCGCCAACGCCACCGTCGACTCCGGACCCACACCCTCCGAAATCAACCTGCGCGCAAGACGATTGACACGCGTACCGAACTCGGCATAGGTCAGCGACTCACCCTCGAACACCAACGCCGTCGCATCCGGCACCCGCAAGACCTGCTCGTCGAACAGATCCACCAGGGTCGCCGAGGCGGTGGGCTGCACGGTGTCGTTCCACGCCTCGAGCACTCGCGTGGTTTCCACGGTGTCGAGGAGGGGCAGATCGCCGACCGGCAGGGCCGGGTCGTCGACCACGGCGTCGAGCACGCGGATGAACCGGGCGGCGAACTCCGCGACCGTCGATTCGTCGAACAGATCGGTCGCGTAGGTGAAGTAGCCGGTGATGCCCGTGGGCGTGCCGTCGTCGCTGTAGCGGTCGGTGACGATCAGGTGCAGGTCGAACTGCGAGATCTCCATGTCGGTGTCGAGACCGGAGATGGTGAGACCGGGGAGTTCGAGTGCGGCCTGCGCGAGGTTCTGGAACGACAGACCCACCTGGAACAGCGGGTGCCGTGCCGTGGACCGTGCGGGGTTGAGCACCTCGACGAGCCGCTCGAACGGCACGTCGGCGTTCGCGAACGCGCCGAGGTCGGCCTCACGGGTCCGTCCCAGCAGTTCGGTGAACGACGCGTCCGAATCGACGTGGGTCCGGAACACCAGCGTGTTGACGAACATGCCGATCAGGTCGTCGAGCTCGCGCTCGCCACGACCGGCCATCGGCGTGCCGATCGCGATGTCGTCGCTCGAGGACATGCGTGCGAGGAACACCGCGAGTGCGGTGTGCAGCACCATGAACATCGTGGTGTTCGTGCGCCGGCCGAGGTCGGCGAGGCGCCGGTGGAGTTCGGCCTCGACCGTGAAGTCGACGCGGCCGCCCCGGAACGACTGGACCGCGGGACGAGGCCGGTCGCTCGGGAGATCGAGCTGGTCGGGCAGGCCGGCGAGGGCCTGCTTCCAGTACTCGACCTGCTTGGCGGCCAGCGATTCGGGATCGTCCTCGTCGCCGAGCACCTCGCGCTGCCAGATGGCGAAATCGGCGTACTGCACCGACAACGGCTCCCACGCCGGGGCGTCGCCCTGCGACCGCGCGACGTAGGCCGTCATGAGGTCGCGTGTGAGCGGACCCATCGACGAACCGTCGGCGGAGATGTGGTGGACCACGAAGGCGAGGACGTAGTCGGATTCGCGGACCCGGAACAGTCGCGCGTTCAGCGGCACGGCGGTGGTGACGTCGAAGATCGTCGCCGCGAGTTCCTGGACGGCGGCGACGATGTCCGCCTCCGGCACGTCCACGGGGGTGAGGTCGGGAACCGCCTGCGCGGCGGGAACGATGACCTGGACGGGACCGTCCTCGGTCTCCGGGTAGAAGGTGCGCAGCGATTCGTGACGAGCCACGACGTCGCCGACGGCGGCCTGCAGCGCCTCGACGTCGAGATCGCCGGTGAGCCGGATCGCGATCGGCACGTTGTAGGCCGACGATTCGGTGTCGAAGCGGTTGAGGAACCACATGCGCTGCTGCGCGAGCGACAGCGGGATCCGTGCGGGCCGCTCGACGGCTTCGAGAGGCCGGCGGTCGTCGCCGCGCTGCGACTCGACCGCACCGGCGAGCGATGCGACGGTGGTGTTCTCGAAGAGGGCGCGCACCGGAACCTTCGCACCGAGCGCGGCTCCGAGGCGGGAGGCCACCTGGGTGGCGAGCAGCGAGTTGCCGCCGAGTTCGAAGAAGTCGTCGTCGAGGCCGACCCGTTCGACGCCGAGCACCTCGGCGAAGACCGCGGCGACGGCCTGCTCGGCCGGCGTGACGGGGGTCCGGAACTCGCGGGTCTCGAAGACCGGCTCGGGCAGCGCCCTGCGGTCGAGCTTGCCGTTGACGTTCAGCGGCAGCGCATCGAGCGTCACGAACGCCGACGGCACCATGTACGACGGCACCTGCGTCGCCAGGTCGCTCCTGACCGTCGCCACGTCGAGGGTGTTGTCCTCGGCTGGCACGACGTAGGCGACCAACTGGGTGCCGACCCGCTCGTCCTCACGGGCGATCACCGCGACATCACGCAGCACATCCATCGCCCGCAGAGCCGATTCGACCTCACCGAGCTCGATACGGAAACCACGCACCTTCACCTGGAAATCCGTGCGCGACAGGTAATCCAACTGACCGTCACGGGTCCACCGCACCAGATCACCCGTGCGATACAGACGCTCCCCGTCACCGAACGGCGAGGCGACGAACCGCTCCGCGCTCAGATCCGGGCGCCCGAAATAACCACGCGCCAACTGTGTGCCCGCGAGGTAGAGCTCACCGGCAACACCGGCCGGAACCGGATGCAACCGCTCGTCGAGCACGTAGATACGGGTGTTCCACTCGGGCACACCGATCGGCACCGACGCACCCGAGGTATCGGTGACATCACCGGCGGTGACCGACACCGCAGCCTCGGTCGGGCCGTACAGGTTCACCAACCGGGCGGCGTTGTGCTCGACGAACCGCTTCGCGGTCGCCGGCGGGAGGGCCTCACCGATCGCCAACACCTGTCGCAGGGACGGCGTGAGGGTGCCGCCCGCATCGACCATCAACGCTTCGAGCATCGACGGCACCACGTGCAGCGTCGTCACCGCCTGCTCGGTCAGCAACCGGTTCAGATAGGCCGGATCACGATGACCGTCCGCCGACGCGACGACCACACGCCCACCGGACACGAGAGCCGACCAGAACTCCCACACCGACAGGTCGAACGTCGCCACCGTCTTCAACAACACCGCATCATCGACACCGAGACCGAAATGCTCACGCTTCCACAGCAACTGGTTGACGATCGCCGCATGCGGCACCGCCACACCCTTCGGCCGGCCCGTCGAACCCGACGTGAAGATCACATACGCCGTGTTCGACGCACGCAACGGCGCAATCCGCTCGGTATCGGTCACCGGCGCCGCGGACAGCTCGGACAGATCCAGGCTGTCGAGCAGCAGGATGGGGACAGACTTCTCCCCCGGTGCCGTGAACTCGTCGCGTTCGGTGGACAGGATCACCACCGGAGCAGCCGTGTCGAGAATGTACGCATTGCGATCGTCCGGCTGATCCGGATCCACCGGCACATACACGCCACCGGCCTTGACCACCGCATACATACCGACCAGCAACTCGACCGAGCGACGCATCGCCAACGCCACCGTCGACTCCGGACCCACACCCTCCGAGATCAACCTGCGCGCAAGACGATTCACACGCGCATCGAACTCCGCATAGGTCAGCGACTCACCCTCGAACACCAACGCCGTCGCATCCGGCACCCGCAAGACCTGCTCGCCGAACAGATCCACGAGCGTCGACGCCTGCTCGACCGCACGGTCTGTGGCGTTCCACGACTCGAGGATCTCGACCCGTTCGGATCCGTCGAGCATGTCGATGTCGCCGACGGTCGTGGTCGGGTCGGCGACGATCGCCTCGACGACCCGCACGAAACGCTGCGCGAAGCCCTCGACCGTCGACTCGTCGAACAGATCGGTCGCGTACGTGAAGGTGGCGTCGATGACGTCAGGTGCACCGTCGTCGTCGTAGTGGTCGAACACCGTGAGCTGCAGGTCGGTCTTCGCAAGCTGCAACTCGAAATCGGTGGAGCTCACCGTCAGACCGGGCAGTTCGAGCTGGGTACGCGCCAGGTTCTGGAACGACAGACCCACCTGGAAGAGCGGGTTGCGGGCGGTCGAGCGCACGGGGTTCAGCACTTCCACCAGGCGTTCGAACGGCACGTCGGCGTTCGCGAAGGCACCGAGATCGGTCTCGCGGGTGCCTTCGAGGAGTCGTTCGAAGGACTGTGCCGGGTCGACGTCGCTGCGGAAGACCAGCGTGTTGACGAACATGCCGATCAGGTCGTCGAGCTCGCGCTCGCCACGACCGGCGATCGGGGTGCCGATCGCGATGTCGCGGGTGCCCGAGAGCCGTGCCAGCAAGGTCGCGAAGGCCGCGTTGACGACCATGAACAGCGTCGCGTTCTTCGATCGCGCGAGTTCCTGCAGGCCGCGGTGCAGTTCAGGTGAGATCGTGAACTGCAACGATTCGCCGCGGAAGCTCTGACTCGGCGGACGCGGGCGGTCGGACGGGAGGTCGAGTTGGTCGGGCAGGCCGGCGAGGGCCTGCTTCCAGTACTCGACCTGCTTGGCGGCCAGCGATTCCGGATCGTCCTCGCTGCCGAGCACCTCGCGCTGCCACAGCGCGTAGTCGGCGTACTGCACGGGCAGCGGTTCCCATGCCGGGGCGTCCCCGTGGGAGCGCGCTGCATAGGCCGTCATCAGGTCGCGGGTGAGCGGGCCGACCGACGCACCGTCGGCCGACACATGGTGCACGACCAGCGCGAGGATGTGCTCGTCGTCGCTGACGCGGAAGATGCGCACCGCGACTGGCACCTCGGAGGTCACGTCGAAGGTCGTCGACATGAAGGCGACGATCTCGGGTTCGAGTTCGGCCTCCGCGACCTCGCGCACGACGAGTTCGGGCAGCGCACCGTCGAGCGGGAGCACCACCTGGTGCGGGCCCTCCGGCGAGTCCGGGTAGATGGTGCGGAGCGATTCGTGTCGCGCGATGACGTCGCGTGCTGCCGCGCGGAGCGCCTCGACATCGAGGGTGCCGACGAGCCGCACGGCGATCGGGATGTTGTCGACCGCGGAGGACGCCGTGTCGAACTGGTTGAGGAACCAGTAGCGCTGCTGCGCGAGCGACAGCGGAACCCGATCAGGTCGTTCGGTGGCGACGAGGGGCCGGCGCGGACCGCCGGAGACCCCGCGTTCGAGGCGTGCTGCAAGCTCTTCCACGGTGGAGGCCTCGAACAGCAAGCGCAGCGGAACGGTGGCGTTCAGCGCGGCACCGATGCGGGAGACCACCTGGGTGGCGATGAGCGAGTTGCCGCCCAGCGCGAAGAAGTCGTCGTCGAGGCCGACGCGGTCGACACCGAGGACCTCGGAGTAGATCGACGCCACGACCTGCTCGGTGGAGGTGGTGGGAGCGCGGAACTCCTTGACCTCGAAGACCGGGTCGGGCAGTGCCTTGCGGTCGAGCTTGCCGGACGCACCGAGCGGCATGGCGTCGAGGAGCACGTAGGTGGCGGGCACCATATAGGCCGGCAACTGCGCGGACAGTGCCGCACCGGCCGCCACCTGATCGAAGGTCGCACCGGCCTGCGGGACGACGTAGGCGACGAGCTGGTCCTGACGGACGAGCACGACGGCCTGGTCGACCTCGTCGAGGACGAGCAGCGCGGTCTCGATCTCGCCGAGTTCGATGCGCAGACCGCGGAGCTTGACCTGGAAGTCGGTGCGGCCGATGTAGTCGAGCTCGCCGGCGCCCTCCGTCCAGCGCACGAGGTCGCCGGTGCGGTACAGCCGCTCACCGTCGCAGAACGGCGAGGCGACGAAGCGTTCGGCCGTGAGGTCGGGGCGCTGCATGTACCCGCGGGCGAGCTGAGCTCCCGCGAGATAGAGCTCTCCCGCGACCCCCACGGGCACGGGCGCGAGACGCTCGTCGAGGACGTAGACGCGGGTGTTCCACACGGGGGCGCCGATCGGCACGGAGACCGTGTCGGCGTCGGTGGCCTCGTGGTAGGTCACGTCCACGGCTGCCTCGGTGGGGCCGTAGAGGTTGTGCAGGCCGGCGTCGGACAGCAGTGCCCGCGTGCGTGCGGCCAGTGCGGGCGGCAGTGCCTCACCGGAGGCGAAGACGTGACGGAGCGAGGTGAGGTCGTCGGCCGATGCCTCGGCGACGAACACCGCGAGCATCGACGGCACGAAGTGCACGACGGTCACGCCGCGCCGCTCGATCACCGAGGCCAGGTACCGCGGGTCGCGGTGACCGTCGGGCACGGCGACCACCAGTCGGGCACCGATCTGCAAGGGCCAGAAGAACTCCCACACCGACACGTCGAAGGTGAAGGGGGTCTTCTGCAGCACCACGTCGGCGCCGGTGAGCGGGTATTCGTGCTGCATCCAGCGCAGGCGGTTGACGATCGCGCCGTGCGGCACCGCCACACCCTTCGGGCGCCCGGTGGACCCGGACGTGAAGATGACGTAGGCGGTGTTCGACGCCCGCAGCGGAGACGTCCGCTCGACGTCGGTGACCGGCTCGGACGCCGTCGCGGACAGGTCGAGGGTGTCGACGAGCAGGCTCGGGACGGACCTCTCCCCCGGTACGCGGAATCCGTCGCGCTCGGTGCTCAGCACCACCACGGGCGCGGCCGTGTCGAGGATGTACCCGTTGCGATCGTCGGGCTGATCCGGATCGATCGGCACGTAGGCACCACCGGCCGTGACGACCGCGTACATACCCACGAGCAGATCCAGCGAGCGGCGCATCGCCAGACCCACCCGCGCGTCGGGGCCGACGCCGAGCGAGATCAGGTGCCGCGCAAGACGGTTCACGCGTTCGGAGAACTCGCCATAGGTCAGCGACTCGCCCTCGAACTCCACCGCCGGCGCATCCGGCGACCGCCGGACCTGCTCGGCGAACAGATCGACGAGGGTCGAGGTGTCGTCGAGCGCGCGGTCGGTGTCGTTCCACTGCTCGAGGACCTGCACGCGTTCGGCGTCGTCGAGCAGGTCGACATCACCGATCGCGACGGAGAGATCGCCGGTGACCGCATCGAGGAGACGGACGAAGCGCTCGGCGACACGCTCGACGGTGCGGGTGTCGAACAGATCGGTGGCGTAGGTCAGGCCCACCGAGTACTCGGCCGCACCGGTCGCGGTCGGCGTCTCGGTGACGACGAACTGGAGGTCGAACTTGGCGGTCGCGATGTCGAGGTCGACGGCTTCGACAGTCAGCCGCGGAAGTTCGAGCGTGCCGGTCTCGAGGTTCTGGAACGACAGCATCACCTGGAACAGCGGGTGACGTGCGGTGGAGCGCTCGGGGTTGAGCACCTCCACGAGTCGTTCGAACGGCAGGTCGGCGTGGCCGAACGCCTCGAGGTCGGCGCCGCGCACCCGGCCGAGCACCTGCTCGAACGACTCGCCGCCCTCCACCCGGGTGCGCAGCACGAGGGTGTTGACGAACATGCCCACCAGATCGTCGAGCGCCGCGTCGCCACGACCGGCCACCGGAGTGCCGATCGCGATGTCGTCGGTGCCCGACAGACGCGCCAGCAACACCGCGAGCGCGGCGTGCACCACCATGAACGGGGTCGCGTTGTGTTCGCGGGCGAGCGTGACGATGCGGTCGTGCAGCGTCTCGTCGATGGTGAACTCGTGCAGGGCACCCCGGTTGGTGGCGACGGCGGGGCGCGGGCGGTCGGCCGGCAGGTCGAGCTGCTCGGGCAGACCCTCGAGCGTGTCCCGCCAGAAACCGACCTGCGAGGAGATGACCGACTCCGGATCGTCCTCCGAGCCGAGCACCTCCCGCTGCCAGATCGCGAAGTCGGCGTACTGGACCGGCAGCGGTTCCCAGCCCGGTTCTCCGCCGGCGGCGCGGGCCGCGTAGGCGGAGACGATGTCGCGGGTGAGCGGGCCCATCGAGAAGCCGTCGGCGGCGATGTGGTGCACGACGAGCGCGAGCACGTGTTCGGTCGCCGACACCGCGAACAGCTGCGCCCGGAAGGGTGCCTGGGTGGAGACATCGAAGCCGGACGAGACGAGATCGGTGATGCTCTGCACCAGCTGCGTCTCGGTGACGTCGACCGGCGTGAGGTCGGGTTCGACCTCGGACACCGGCAGCACCTGCTGGTAGCCCACACCGTCGACGTCCGGGTAGATCGTCCGCAACGACTCGTGCCGGCCGAGCACGTCGACCACCGCGGAGCGCAGCGCCTCGACGTCCAGGGCGCCGGTCAACCGGATCGCGCCGGGGATGTTGTTGACGGCCGATTCCGGTTCGAAGCGGTTGAGGAACCACATCCGCTGCTGCGCGAGCGACAGCGGGACCCGCTCGGGACGTTCCTGTGCGACGAGCGGCGTGCGACCCTGGGCCTCGCTCTGCTCGACGCGGGCGGCGAGGGCGGCCACGCCGGGCGCCTCGAACAGGACACGAACGGGCACAACGGTTCCCAGTTCGGAACCGAGGCGCGCGACGACCTGCGTCGCGATGAGCGAGTTGCCACCGAGAGCGAAGAAGTCGTCGTCGAGCCCGACACGGTCGACACCGAGGACGTCGGCGAACACGCCGGCGACGACCTCCTCGACCGGGGTCGTGGGTGCACGGAAGCCGCGAGCCTCGAAGACCGGGTCGGGCAGCGCCTTCCGGTCGACCTTGCCCGAACTGCCGAGCGGCATCTCGTCGAGGACCACGAACTGCGACGGCACCATGTAGGCCGGGAGCACCGCGCCCAGCGCGGCCTGCGCGCCGTCGCGGTCGAAGGTCGTGTTCGGGGCCGGAACCACGTAGGCGACGAGCTGATCGCGGCGCACCTGCGCGGCGGCCTGCGACACCCCGGTGTGGTCGAGCAGCGCGGTCTCGATCTCTCCCAACTCGATACGCAGACCGCGGAGCTTGACCTGGAAGTCGGTGCGGCCGAGATACTCGAGATCTCCGCTGCGGTCGTTGCTCCAGCGCACGAGGTCGCCCGTGCGGTACAGACGCTCACCCTCGCCGAAGGGCGAGGCGACGAAACGCTCGGCGGTCAGATCGGGGCGGCCGACGTAACCGCGCGCCACCTGCACACCCGCGAGATACAGCTCACCCACGACACCGGCGGGAACCGGCGACAGTCGCGAGTCGAGCACGTAGGCGCGGGTGTTCCACACCGGAGCACCCATCGCGACGGAACCACCCGTCGTTCCTGCGACCGGGCGGGCGGTGGCGTGCACCGTGGCCTCGGTGGGGCCGTAGAGGTTGTGGAGCTCGGCGTCGCTGCTCCGGGAGAACTGCTCGGCCACCGACAGCGGGAAGGCCTCACCGGCGACGAGCACGGTGCGCAGCGACGCGCACTCGTCGGACGACACCGACGCGGCGAACACCGCGAGCATCGACGGGACGAAGGAGGTCGCCGTCACCGCGCGCTCGCGGATGACGGTGCCGAGATAGGCGGGGTCGCGGTGCCCGTCCGGGACCGCGATCACCATGCGCGCACCGACGGCGAGGGTGCCGAAGAGTTCCCACACCGACACGTCGAAGGTGAACGGGGTCTTCTGCAGCACCACATCGTCGGGGCCGATCCCGTATTCGGTGGTGATCCACCGGATCTGGTTGACGACCGAGGCATGGGCGACCGCCACACCCTTCGGGCGTCCCGTCGAACCGGAGGTGAAGATCGAGTACGCGGTGTTCGACGGCCGCAACGGCGCGACGCGGTCGGCGTCGGTGACCGGCTCGGCCGGTGTCGCGGACAGGTCGAGGGTGTCGATCGCGAGCGACGGCACCGATGCCGTGACCGGCACGGAGAATCCGTCGCGCTCGGTGGTCAGCACCACCACGGGCGCGGCCGTGTCGAGGATGTAACCGTTGCGATCCTCGGGCTGATCCGGATCGATCGGCACGTAGGCACCACCGGCCGTGACGACCGCGTACATACCGACGAGCAGATCCAGCGAGCGGCGCATCGCCAGACCCACCGAGGACTCCGGCCCGACACCCATCGAGATCAGGTGTCGTGCAAGACGGTTCACACGCTCGGAGAACTCGCCGTAGGTCAGCGACTCGCCCTCGAACTCCACCGCGACCGCATCCGGCGACCGCCGTACCTGCTCGGCGAACAGATCGACGAGGGTCCCGGCGTCGCCGAGTGCGTGCTCGGTGGCGTTCCACGTGGCGAGCACATCGGTGCGCTCGGCATCGTCGAGCAGCGCGACATCACCGACCGGGAGTGCGGGTTCGGTCACGACCGCGGTGAGGATCCGGGTCAGGCGCTCGGCGAAGGACTCCATCGTCCGGGCGTCGAACAGATCGGTGGCATAGGTGAGGTCGACGAGATAGCCCTCGGCGGTGGCGTCGTCCGAGACGGTGACCTGCAGGTCGAACTTCGCGAGTGCCGCGTCGACGTCGAGCGCCGAGACGGTCAGGCCGGGCAGTTCGAGGGAGTCTGCGTCGAGGTTCTGGAACGCGAGGAGCACCTGGAACAGTGGGTGCCGTGCCGTCGACCGTTCGGGGTCGATGATCTCGACGAGCCGCTCGAACGGCAGGTCGGCCTGCCCGAACGCTTCGAGGTCGGCGCCGCGCACCTGTCCGAGCACCTGTTCGAACGACTCGCCGCCCTCCACCCGGGTGCGCAGCACGAGGGTGTTGACGAACATGCCCACCAGATCGTCGAGCGCCGCGTCGCCACGACCGGCCACCGGAGTGCCGATCGCGATGTCGTCGGTGCCCGACAGACGCGCCAGCAGCACCGCCAGTGCCGCGTGCACGACCATGAACTCGGTGGTGGAGGTGCGCCGGGCGAGATCGCGGACGGCGGAACGGAGTTCGGAGTCCAGGACGAACCGGTGCGAGGCACCGCGGTAGCTCGCGACGGCCGGTCGCGGACGGTCGGCCGGCAGATCGAGCTGCTCGGGCAGACCCGCGAGGGTCTCCCGCCAGAACGCGACCTGCGAGGAGATGATCGACTCCGGATCGTCCTCCGAGCCGAGCACCTCCCGCTGCCAGATGGCGAAGTCGGCGTACTGCACCGCGAGCGGTTCCCACTGCGGGGCGTCGCCCGAGACGCGTGCGGCGTAGGCCGTCACGACGTCGCGGGTCAGCGGACCCATCGAGAAACCGTCGGAGGCGATGTGGTGCACGACCAGCACCAGCACGTGCTCGGCCGCGGTCCCGGTCTCGGTGACGGCGAACAGCCTGGCCCGGAAGGGGACCTGCGTCGTCACGTCGAAGCCGGTGCCGACGATCTCGGTGGCCCGGGCGATCAGATCGGACTCGGCCACCGGGACCGGCGTCAGGTCGGGCACCACCTCGTCCACCGGCAGCACCTGCTGGTAGCCCACACCGTCGACGTCCGGGTAGATCATCCGCAGCGACTCGTGCCGGCCGAGCACGTCGGTCACCGCGGCTTGCAGGGCCGCCGCGTCGAGTGCCCCCGACAGGCGGATCGCCACGGGGATGTTGTTGACTGCCGATTCGGGCTCGAAGCGGTTGAGGAACCACATCCGCTGCTGCGCGAGCGACAACGGCACCAGTTCCGGACGCACCTGCGGGACCAGCGGTGCGCGTCCGTCGCCACCCGAGGCCATGGCGGCGTCGACGAGCGAGGCGAGTTCGGCCGCCGTCGGGGCGTCGAAGAACTCGCGGACGTCGATGCGGACCTTGTGATCGGCGCTGAGCCGCGCGACGACCCGCGTCGCGCTCAGGGAGTTGCCGCCGAGTTCGAAGAAGTCGTCGTCGACACCGAGCTGCTCGATGCCGAGGACCTGCTCGAAAGCGGCGACGACGGCGTGCTCGGTCGCCGTCGACGGCGCGCGGTATTCGCGCTGCAGGGAGCTGAAATCCGGTGCGGGCAAGGCCTTCCGGTCGAGCTTGCCGCTGCCGCCGAGCGGGAACTCGTCGAGTTCGACGAACAGCGACGGCACCATGTAGTCGGGCAGGCGCCGGCGCACGGCGTCGGCGAGCTCGGACCGTTCGATGTCGCGACCGTCGGTGACGAGATAGGCGACGAGGTGGTCGCCGAGCGCGGGGTCGGAGTGTACGACGACGACCGACTGCCGCACACCCGGGTGGTCGAGCAGCGCCGATTCGATCTCGCCGAGTTCGATGCGCAGACCGCGCAGCTTCACCTGGAAGTCGGTGCGGCCGATGTACTCGATCTGCCCGTCCTCGTTCGTCTTCACGAGGTCTCCGGTGCGGTACATGCGGTCGCCGGGCTCGCCGAACGGGTCGGCGACGAAGCGATCGGAGGTCAGATCGGGGCGACGGAGATAGCCGCGCGCGAGCTGGACGCCCGCGAGGTAGAGCTCGCCCTCGACACCGTCCGGGACGGGGCGCAGACCCTCGTCGAGGACGTAGAGACCGGTGTCGGCCACGGCGGCACCGATCGGCACGACGGTGTCGTCGGCGGAGGTCGCGAAATAGGTGACGTCGACCGCGGCCTCGGTGGGACCGTAGAGGTTGTGCAGACGCGCCGAGGAGATCTCGTAGAAGCGGGCGACGGTCTGCGGGGGCAGCGCCTCACCGGACGCGAAGACGTAGCGGAGTGTGCTCACCGACGCGGCGGTGGGCTCGGTGAGGTAGACGGCGAGCATCGACGGCACGAAGTGCGCGATCGTCACGCCGCGTTCGATCATCGTCTGCGCGAGGTAGGCCGGGTCGCGGTGCCCGTCGGGCACGGCGATCGTGAGGCGGGCGCCCACCTGCAGGGGCCAGAAGAACTCCCAGACCGACACGTCGAAGGTGAACGGCGTCTTCTGCAGCACCACGTCGTCGGCGCGCATGCCGTACTCGGCCTGACGCCAGTCGATGTTCGCGACGATCGCCCGGTGCTCGACGGCGACGCCCTTGGGTCGTCCCGTCGAACCCGACGTGAAGATGACATAGGCGAGGTGATCGGCCGTGAGCGCGCCACCGCGCTCCTCCGGAGTGATCGGCTCGTCCGATATCTCGGACAGGTCGAGGGTGTCGATCGTCAGGGCAGGGACGGAACCGGGGAGATCTACGGCGTCGCGTTCGGTGGTGACGACGGCGATCGGCTCGGCGATCTCGAGGACGTAGGCGAGGCGGTCGGCCGGGTGGTCGGGGTCGAGCGGCACGTAGGCGCCGCCGGCCTTGACGATTGCGTACATGCCGAGCAGCAGGTCGAACGATCGGCGGACAGCGAGACCGACACGTGCGTCGGGGCCCACACCGAGACCGATGAGGTGACGTGCGAGACGGTTGGCGCCGGCGTCGAATTCGCGGTAGGTCAGGGCCTGCCCGTCGAACTCGAGTGCGACCGCATCGGGGGTCCGCGCCACCTGGGCGTCGAAACGCGCTACGAGTGTGTCGGGATCGACCGTGACCGGTGCTGCCGCATCGTCGCCGAGCACCTCGACGGCGTCGGCCAGCAGGGCGTCGACCACGCCCGCGAGACCCGGAGCACCCAGCAGAGCGGGCGCGATGTTCGACAGGACGACCGGGAACAGCGCGTCGAAACCGAGCGCACCGCCCATGGCGGTGTCGAGCGTGGCGATCTCGTCGCGCAGGCGCGCGTAGCCGATTCGGGTGTCACCGTCGGTGAGGGCGACGCGGTCGGGTTCGATCTCCGCGACGGCGGCGAGCAACCGGGGAAGGTCCTCGATCGCCAGCGCCGGCTTGCCCGCCATGTCACCCGTCATCTACGTCAGCCTCCTGAAATAACCTGCGCTCGGCATCACGCTGTGCACGCGACACCGCCCCCCGCTGCCACCCGGCACCGTACTGGCCGGGCAGTCGAACGACAGCCGATCTTCCATTATCCCGAAGTGACCGACACAGGACTAATCCGCGTCTCCCACCGCATCGGCATCGGCGCCTTCCGCGACAGCGATCACATCGCGCACCAACTGTGCGAGACCGTCGGCGCCGAGTTGAGGCAGCATCCCCGGTACGAGGCCGTTCAAAACCACCGACACGAGCGCTTCGGCGGTGAGCGCACCGCCGGTCGTGGTGGCCATGGTGTCCAGACGCTGGGCGAACTCGCCGAGTGTGACCTCGCGCTCACCGTGCCGGAAGGCGACGGTGTCCGGGGCCACGGCGGCCGCTGCCGCCACGAGTGCCGGCAGATCGGCGACGGTGCGCGCCTTCTTCGGCCGGACCGCCCGCGCCCGCTCGGCATCCGTGCGGATATCGATCGACCGGAGGACGACCTGCGGGTCGGCGCTGACGGCCTCGAGGATCCGGACGAAGCGATCGCCGAAGGCCTCGACCGTCGCGGCGTCGAACAGTGCCGTGGCGTAGGTGAAGGTCACATCGAGCGCGGTCAGCGCTCCCGACTCGGAGAACCGTTCGACCACCGTGCACTGCAGGTCGAACTTCGCCTGGTCGGCGCCCGTCTCGAGCGCGGCCACCTCGAGCCCCGGCAGGGCGAAGGTGCCCGTGTCGATGTTCTGGAAGGTGAGCATCGCCTGGAACAGCGGGGTGTACGCGCTGTTGCGTCGCACACCGAGACGTTCGACGACCCGCTCGAACGGCACGTCGGCGTTGCCGAACGCCGCGAGGTCCTTCTCCTTGGCCTGTGCGAGCAGCTCCGCGAAGGTCGCCGAGCCGGCCACCCGGGTGCGGAGCACGAGGGTGTTGACGAACATGCCGACGAGGTCGTCGAGTGCTTCCTCCCCACGACCGGCGGTCGGTGTACCCACCGCGATGTCCTCGCTGCCCGACAGTCGGGCGAGCAACACCGCGAAGGCGGCGTGCATCGTCATGAAGACCGTCGCGTTGTGCTCGCGGGCGGTCTTCTCGATGCGCTGCGCGAGTTCCTCACCGATCGTGAAGGTGAACGACTCACCGACGGTGGACTGGCGGGCGGGACGCGGACGATCCGTGGGCAGGGCGAGAACCTCCGGGACACCGGAGAGTTCGTCGGCCCAGTAGTCGAGCTGACGCGACAGCTCGCTCTCGGGATCGTCCTCGGAGCCGAGGATGCTCTGCTGCCACAGCGTGTAGTCGGCGTACTGGACCTCGAGCGGTTCCCAGCCCGGGGTCTCCCCCGCGGCGTGCGCGAGATAGGCGGTCATCACGTCGCGCACGAGCGGACGCATCGAGTACCCGTCGGCGCTGATGTGGTGCGCCACGACCGCGAGGACGTGCTCGTCCGCGGCGAGACGTAGCAGCGCGACCCGCACCGGCGGGACCGATGCCGTCACGTCGAATCCGCTGCCGAGGACCTCGGTGAGGCGGTCGACGAGCTCGTCGGTGGTCACGTCCACCGGGGCGAGCTCGGGCACGGCCTGCGCGACCGGCAACACGACCTGCACCGGACCGTCCCCGCTGTCCGGGTAGACGGTGCGCAGCACCTCGTGCCGGGCGAACAGGTCGGCGACCGCTGCGCGCAGGGCGTCCACGTCGAGCGCACCGGTCAGGCGCACGGCGACGGGGATGTTGTAGACACCCGATTCGGGATCGACCCGGTTCAGGGTCCACATGCGCTGCTGTGCGAGCGAGAGCGGCACCTGCTCTGGGCGCGGGACGGTCGTGAGCGCCGGACGGGCACCCTCGCCCACCGACGGGCGGATGCGGGCGGCGAGCGCGGCCACCGTGGACGATTCGAAGACGGTCCGGACCGGCACGCGGGTGTCGAGTGCGGCACCGAGCCGGGCGGCGAGCTGCGTCGCGAGCAGCGAGTTGCCACCGAGTTCGAAGAAGTCGTCGTCGAGACCGGCCCGCTCGACACCGAGCAGTTCGGCGACGGTCGCGGCCACGATCTCCTCGACGGGATCGGTCGGGGCGCGGAACTGCCCCGCGTCGAGTTCGGGGTTGGGCAGGGCCCGCCGGTCGAGCTTGCCGTTGGTGTTCAGCGGCAGCGCGTCGAGTTCGACGAAGACCGACGGCACCATGTACGACGGTAGTCGCTCCGCGAGCGCCGTCCGTGTCGCACCGGAGTCGAACGCGTCGGTGGCCGGCACGACGTAGGCGACGAGACGGTCGCCGAGGTGGGCGGTGTTGCGCACCAGGACGGCGACGTCCTTCACGTCGGGCAGCTCGCGCAGGACGGTCTCGACCTCGCCGAGTTCGATGCGGTAACCGCGCACCTTGACCTGGAAGTCGGCCCGGTCGAGGTATTCGAGGCGACCGGCACGGTTCCACCGGACGATGTCGCCCGTGCGGTACATGCGTCCGCGCCCGTACGGGTCGGCGACGAACCGGTCCGCGGTGAGATCGGGACGGTCGTGGTAGCCCCGCGCGAGCTGGGCACCCGCGAGGTACAGCTCGCCGGCGACGCCCGGAGCCACCGGCCGCAACCGGTCGTCGAGGACGTAGACGGCCGTGTTCCACTCGGGCACACCGATCGGGACGACGGTGCGGTCGGCGTCGTCGACCTCGTGGACGGTCACCGAGACCGCAGCCTCTGTCGGCCCGTAGAGGTTGTACAGCGTCGCAGTGTTGTCCGCGCGGAACTGCTGGGCCACCGCCGCGGGCAGCGCCTCACCGATCGCGAGTATCCGCCGCAGCGACGGCGCCACCGGACCGGCCGCGACCGTCATCAGCATCGACAGCATGGACGGAACGGTGTGCAGCGTGGTCACCTGCTCGTCGCGCAGCAGCGTGAGCAGGTAGTCGGGATCGCGGTGTCCGTCGGCGGTGGCGATCACCAGGCGGGCACCGGAAGTGAGCGCCGACCAGAACTCCCACACCGACAGGTCGAACGTCGCGACGGTCTTGAGCAGCACCGCGTCGTCGGACCCGATGCCGAAATGCTCACGCTTCCACAGCAACTGGTTGACGATCGCGGCGTGGGAGACCGCGACACCCTTGGGGCGTCCGGTCGAACCCGACGTGAAGATCACGTACGCCGTGTTGCCCTGCCGCAGCGGAGCGGGCCGGTCGCCGTCGGTGATCGGGTCGTCCGGAAGCCCGGCGAGGTCGAGACGGTCGAGTTCGACGACCGGCGCGGTGCCGTGCTCGACCCGATCGCCACTCGTCGTGACGATCGCGACGGGAGCGGCCGTGTCGAGGATGTAGGTGTTGCGCTCGGCGGGCTGGTCCGGGTCGACCGGCACGTAGGCCGCGCCGGTCTTCGCGATCGCGTACATGCCCACGAGCAGCTCGGGCGAACGACGGATCGCCAGCGCGACCCGATCCTCCGGTCCCACACCGAGACCCAGCAGGTGCCGGGCGAGACGGTTGACAGACGAATCGAACTCGCCGTAGGTCCACTGCCGGCCCTCGTACACGAGCGCGACGTCGTCGCGGTGTGCGGAGACCTGCTCGTCGAACAGACCGACGAGGGTCGCCCCGGTGTCGATTCCGTGAGCGGTGTCGTTCCATGCGCCGAGCACCGCGTCGCGCTCCTGCGGCAGGAGCAACGCGTGATCGCCGACGGGCAGTGCCGGCGACTCGACGAGCGCTTCGAGCAGCTGCTCGAACCGGGCCGCGACGGCTTCCGCGGTCTCGCGGTCGAACAGATCCGTCGCGTAGGTGAGGATCGCGTCGATGCCCTGCGGCGCGCCTTCGTCGCCGTAGCTGTCGGCGACGATCAGGTGCATGTCGAACTGGGCGGTGCCGCCCTCGAGATCGATCGGTTCGATGTCGAGACCGGGCAGGGCGAGTTCGGAGCGGCTCTGGTTCTGGAACGAGAAGCCGACCTGGAACAGCGGGTGCCGGGCCGTCGAGCGGGCGGGGTTCAGGACCTCGACGAGACGTTCGAACGGCACGTCCGCGTGCGCGAAGGCCTGCAGATCGGTTTCCCGTGCCGCGGACAGCAGTTCGTCGAAGGACGCACCACCGTCGACCTCCAGCCGGAGCACCAGCGTGTTGACGAACATGCCGATGATGTCCTCGGTGGCCTGCTCGGTGCGACCTGCGATGGGGGTGCCCACCGCGATGTCCGTCGAGCCGGACAGGCGCGCGAGCAACGCCGCGAAGGCCGCGTGCACGGCCATGAACACGGTCGCGTTCCGGTTGCGCGCCAGGTCGCGCAGCTCCCGGTGCAGATCGGCGCCGATGGTGAACTCCACGCGGTCGCCGCGGAAACTCTGCTGCGCGGGCCGCGGACGGTCGAGCGGCAGGTCGAGCTGGTCGGGCAGGTCGGCGAGCGCAGTGCGCCAGTAGCCGAGCTGCTCGGCGGCGGTGGACTCCGGATCGTCCTCGGAGCCGAGGACCTCCCGCTGCCACAGCGCGAAGTCGGCGTACTGCACCTCGAGCGGCGCCCACGCCGGATCGCTGTCCGCGGACCGGGCGGCGTAGGCCGTCATCACATCGCGGACCAGCGGCACCATCGACGAGCCGTCGGCGCTGATGTGGTGGACCACGGTGACGAGGACGTGATCGTCGTCGGCGACGCGAAGCAGATGCATCCGCACCGGCACGTCGACGGTGACGTCGAAGCCGGCCGCGGCGATCTCCCGCATCCGCGGTTCGAGACCGGCGGCGGTGACGTCCACCGGTTCGAGCTCGGGCCGAACCTGAGAGGCAGGCAGGATGCGCTGCACCGGACCGGATTCGGTCTCGGGGTAGACGGTGCGCAGGGACTCGTGCCGTGCGACGAGGTCTGCGACCGCGGCACGCAAGGCGTCGACGTCCAGTGCGCCCGTCATCCGCAACGCGAACGGGATGTTGTAGGCCGTCGAGTCGGGATCGAACCGGTTGAGGAACCACATCCGCTGCTGCGCCAGCGACAGCGGGATCGACTCCGGCCGGGTCCGGGCCGTGAGCGGCACCCGAGCGCCGCGACCGGACTCCTGCTCGACCCGTGTCGCGAGTTCCGCGACGGTGGACGCCTCGAACAACGCCCGCACCGGCACCTGCGCATCGAGCGCGGCACCGAGCCGGGAAACCACCTGCGTCGCGATCAGCGAGTTGCCACCGAGCGCGAAGAAATCGTCATCGGCACCGATCCGGTCGACACCAAGCACATCGGCGAACACACCCGCCACGATCTCCTCGATCGGGGTGCTCGGCGCGCGGAAACCACGCGTCTCGAACACCGGCTCGGGCAACGCCCGCCGATCGAGCTTGCCGTTGACCGTCAGCGGGATCGCATCGATCACCACGAACGCCGAAGGCACCATGTACTCCGGCAGAACCACCGCGACACCGCTGCGCAGCGCCTCGGTATCGATCGACATACCCTCATGCGCAACCACATAAGCGACGATCCGCGCCGCCCCCGGAGTGTCCTCGCGTACGATCACCGCCGCGTGCGCGACCTCGTCCTGCGCGAGCACCGCAGCCTCGACCTCACCGAGCTCGATGCGGAAACCACGGATCTTCACCTGGTCGTCGGCGCGCCCGAGATATTCGAGATCACCCGAGACGACCCAGCGTGCGACGTCACCCGTCCGGTACAGCAACGCACCGTCGGACGAGAACGGATCGGCGACGAAACGTGCCGCCGACAACTCCGGACGGCGCAGGTAACCCCGCGCCAACTGGCCTCCGCCGACGTACATCTCGCCGGCCACACCCACCGGCACCGGCTTGAGCCGCCGGTCGAGCACGTACACCCGCAGACCCGCGATCGGCACACCGACCACACTCGCGGACGCGCCCTGCGCCAGCTCGGCACCGATCTCCCGGTACGACACGTGCACGGTCGTCTCCGTGATGCCGTACATGTTCACCAGGCGAGGAGCTGTGCCGATCCCCCGTCGCTGCGCTCGCCCCGCATCCCCGTGACGCTCGAACCACCCGGCCAGACGCCGTGGCTCGAGTGCCTCACCACCGAAGATCACGTACCGCAGCGACAACTGTGCCTCGTCGGCCGCCACCCGATCGGCCTCGACCAGCTGGTAGAACGCCGACGGGGTCTGGTTGAGCACGGTGACCCGCTCGCGGATCAGCAACTCGCGGAAGGCTTCCGGCGAACGCGACGTGAAGTAGTCGACGACCACGAGGGTTCCGCCGTAGAGCAGCGGCCCCCACAGCTCCCACACCGAGAAGTCGAAGGCATAGCTGTGGAACATCGTCCACACATCCGACGAGTCGAAGCCGTACACCGATTCGGTGTTGACCATCAGCCGCACCACATTGCGATGCGGGATCAGCACACCCTTCGGACGCCCGGTCGACCCCGACGTGTAGATCACGTACGCCAGATTCGTCGACGTCAGCGGGGCACGACGCTCCGCGTCGAGAATCGGTGCGTCGTCGACCTCCGACAAATCCAGACGGTCGATCTCGACGACCGGCACCGAGACAGGGAACGCCACCTCGACGCCCGAAGTGGTCACGACCGCGACCGGCGTCGCGTCCGAGACCAGGAACTCGATCCGGTCGGCCGGCGAGTTCGGGTCGATCGGCAGATAACCGGCACCGGCCTCGAGCACCGCCAACAGCGCCACGATCAGATCGAGCGAGCGCGGCATCGCGACCGCGACCAGATCCTCCGGTCCGGCACCGACATCGATGAGATGACGTGCCAGGCGGTGCACCCGCGCACCGAGTTCACGATAGGACAACTGCTCGTCACCGAACCGCACCGCCACCGCATCGCCGCGTTCGACGACGCGCGCCTCGAACATGTCGACGAGTGTCGTGCCGGCCGGTGCGACGTCGTCGCCCAGCGAGTTCCAACGCGAGACGACCAGTTCGCGTTCGAAGTCGTCGACGATCTCGATGTCGCCGACCACCGCCGCCGGATCCTCGGCCACCCCGCGCAGGATGCGCAGGAGCTGCTCCGCGAACGCCGCGACCCGCAGGTCGTCGAACAGGTCGGTCGCGTAGGTGACGGCGAAGTCCATACCGGCCGCCGAACCGTCCTCGCCGACGGTCTCGGCGAAGGTGAACTGCAGGTCGAACTTGGCGGTGGGCGCCTCGTAGTCGACCGCCGCGGCGGTGACGCCGTCGAGGTCGAACTCGACCCGGCCGGTGTTCTGGAAGGTCAGGGCCACCTGGAACAGCGGGTGACGCGCCTGCGAGCGCTGCGGGTCGAGGATCTCCACGAGCCGCTCGAACGGGACGTCGGCGTTCGCGAAGGCGTCGAGGTCGGTGTCGCGCACCTCGGCGAGGAGGTCCTGGAACCGGATGTCGTTGCGCACACCGACACGCAGCACGAGCGTGTTGACGAACATGCCGACGAGGTCGTCGAGGGCGGCCGCGCCGCGACCCGCGATCGGGGTGCCGATCGCGATGTCCTCGCTGTCGGACAGTCGCGCCAGCAGCACCGCCAGCGCCGCGTGCACGACCATGAACAGGGACGTGTTCCGCTCCCGGGCAAGGTTTTCCAGCGCCGAGTGCAGCTCGGGTTCGATACGGAACCGGCTGGTGCGTCCGGTGTTCGACGCGACCTCGGGGCGAGCACGATCCGACGGCAGGTCGAGCTGGTCGGGAAGGTCCGCCAGCTGCGCGGTCCAGTACTCCACCTGGCGCGAGAGCACCGAACGCGGATCGTCCTCGGAGCCGAGGACGTCGCGCTGCCACAACGCGTAATCGGCGTACTGCACCTCGAGCGGCGCCCAGTTCGGGGCCTCCCCGCGCGAACGGTTCGCGTAGGCGACCATGATGTCGCGCGCAAGCGGCCGCAGCGAGAAACCATCGGATGCGATGTGGTGGACCACGAGGAACAGCACGTGCTCGCGTGCGCCGAGCGAGAACAGCACGACCCGCAGCGGCACCTCGCTCGTGACGTCGAAGCCAGCCGAGGTGAGCTGCTCCGCCCGCTCGAACAGGCTGCTCTCGGCGACCCGCTCGACGGGCAGCTCCACCGCGTAGGGCGGCTGCACCGACTGGTGGCCGACGCCGTCGATGTCCGGGTAGACCGTCCGCAGCGACTCGTGCCGCTCGACGACGTCGCCGAGCGCGGCGCGCAGCGCGTCGACGTCGAGGTCCCCGGTGAGGCGAACACCGACGGGGATGTTGTTCGCCGCGGAGGCCGGATCGAACCGGTTGAGGAACCACATCCGCTGCTGCGCCAGCGACAGCGGGATCGACTCCGGCCGGGTCCGGGCCGTGAGCGGCACCCGAGCGCCGCGACCGGACTCCTGCTCGACCCGTGTCGCGAGTTCCGCGACGGTGGACGCCTCGAACAACGCCCGCACCGGCACCTGCGCATCGAGCGCGGCACCGAGCCGGGAAACCACCTGCGTCGCGATCAGCGAGTTGCCACCGAGCGCGAAGAAATCGTCATCGGCACCGATCCGGTCGACACCAAGCACATCGGCGAACACACCCGCCACGATCTCCTCGATCGGGGTGCTCGGCGCGCGGAAACCACGCGTCTCGAACACCGGCTCGGGCAACGCCCGCCGATCGAGCTTGCCGTTGACCGTCAGCGGGATCGCATCGATCACCACGAACGCCGAAGGCACCATGTACTCCGGCAGAACCACCGCGACACCGCTGCGCAGCGCCTCGGTATCGATCGACATACCCTCATGCGCAACCACATAAGCGACGATCCGCGCCGCCCCCGGAGTGTCCTCGCGTACGATCACCGCCGCGTGCGCGACCTCGTCCTGCGCGAGCACCGCAGCCTCGACCTCACCGAGCTCGATGCGGAAACCACGGATCTTCACCTGGTCGTCGGCGCGCCCGAGATATTCGAGATCACCCGAGACGACCCAGCGTGCGACGTCACCCGTCCGGTACAGCAACGCACCATCGGACGAGAACGGATCGGCGACGAAACGTGCCGCCGACAACTCCGGACGGCGCAGGTAACCCCGCGCCAACTGACCTCCGCCGACGTACATCTCACCGGCCACACCCACCGGCACCGGCTTGAGCCGCCGGTCGAGCACGTACACCCGCAGACCCGCAATCGGCACACCGACCACACTCGCGGACGCGCCCTGCGCCAGCTCGGCACCGATCTCCCGGTACGACACGTGCACGGTCGTCTCCGTGATGCCGTACATGTTCACCAACCGCGGAGAAGTGTCGCCGTGACGCTCGAACCACCCGGCCAGACGCCGTGGCTCGAGTGCCTCACCACCGAAGATCACGTACCGCAGCGACAACTGTGCCTCGTCGGCCGCCACCCGATCGGCCTCGACCAGCTGGTAGAACGCCGACGGGGTCTGGTTGAGCACGGTGACCCGCTCGCGGATCAGCAACTCGCGGAAGGCTTCCGGCGAACGCGACGTGAAGTAGTCGACGACCACGAGGGTTCCGCCGTAGAGCAGCGGCCCCCACAGCTCCCACACCGAGAAGTCGAAGGCATAGCTGTGGAACATCGTCCACACATCCGACGAGTCGAAGCCGTACACCGATTCGGTGTTGACCATCAGCCGCACCACATTGCGATGCGGGATCAGCACACCCTTCGGACGCCCGGTCGACCCCGACGTGTAGATCACGTACGCCAGATTCGTCGACGTCAGCGGGGCACGACGCTCCGCGTCGAGAATCGGTGCGTCGTCGACCTCCGACAAATCCAGACGGTCGATCTCGACGACCGGCACCGAGACAGGGAACGCCACCTCGACGCCCGAAGTGGTCACGACCGCGACCGGCGTCGCGTCCGAGACCAGGAACTCGATCCGGTCGGCCGGCGAGTTCGGGTCGATCGGCAGATAACCGGCACCGGCCTCGAGCACCGCCAACAGCGCCACGATCAGATCGAGCGAGCGCGGCATCGCGACCGCGACCAGATCCTCCGGTCCGGCACCGACATCGATGAGATGACGTGCCAGGCGGTGCACCCGCGCACCGAGTTCACGATAGGACAACTGCTCGTCACCGAACCGCACCGCCACCGCATCGCCACGCCCCGAGACCTGCCGCTCGAACAGATCCACCAACGTCACATCCGCCGGCGCCACATCAGCACCCAACGAATTCCACCGCGAGACAACCAACTCCCGCTCGACATCATCGAGAATCTCGACATCACCGATCGGCATCTGAGGCTTCGCGACCACTCCGCTCAGGAGGGACACGAACTGGCGTGCCAGTTTCTCAATGGAGTCAGCGTCGAACAGGTCGACGGAATAAGTGATCTCGAATTGAGTACCGGTCTCGTCGTGCTGCCCGGAGAACGATTCGAGTGCTGTGAACAACAGATCGAACTTGGCGATCTGGTTCTCGAGAGGAACAGGTTGAGCACTCAGGCCTGGCAGCTCCAACTCTGCATCGCCGACATTCTGGAAAGCGAGCATGACCTGGAACAACGGGGTGTGAGCCTGCGTGCGGACGGGAGCGAGCACATCCACCAGACGCTCGAACGGAAGCTCCGTGTGCCCGAAGGCACCGAGGTCCACATTTCTCACCTGGGTGAGAAATTCGTCGAAGGGAACCGACGGATCCGTACGGGTACGCAACACGAGCGTGTTGACGAACATGCCGACCAAGTCGTCGAGCGCAGTCGCACCGCGACCCGCGATCGGCGTGCCGATCGCGATGTCTTCAGTGGAGGAAAGGCGGGACAGCAACACTGCGAGAGCTGCATGGATCACCATGAAAGCGGTCGTACCGGTCTCGCGCGCCAACTCGTCGATTCCTGACCGGATGCGGGCATCGACGGTGAAACTGTACGTCGCACCCGTCTCGGACGAACGTTCGCTTCGGGGACGGTCCGTGGGGAGCGGAAGGCTGTCGGGTAGATCTTCGAGAACTTCCGTCCAATAACGCACTTGTTGCGTGAAGAGCGACTCGGGGTCATCCTCCGAACCGAGGACCTCACGCTGCCACAGCGAGTAGTCGGCATACTGCACCTCGAGCGGAGGCCACGCCGGAGCGTCACCTTTCGATCTCGCGGCATATGCAGTCATGATGTCCCGGGTGAGCGGAATCATCGAGAACCCGTCCGCAGCAATATGGTGCAGAACTGCGACAAGGACATGCGATTCAGGACCGGTCCGGAAGAGCCGAACCACCATCGGTACATCCTGAACGACATCGAAACTCGTTGCCGCAACTACCCTCAGTTCCGCGGGCAGGCGATCCGCCTCGATCGCGGTGACGGTCAGCGTGACCGGAACCTCTGACACCGGAAGTATCTTCTGGTAGCCGTAACCGTCGACGTCCGGATAAACGGTGCGCAGCGACTCGTGCCGTGCGATCACGTCACGCAGGGCGGTTTCGAGTGCCGTCACGTCCAGGATGCCGGTGAGGTGCACTGCGACGGGAATGTTGTTGACCGCCGACTCCGGGTCGAATCGGTTCAGGAACCACATCCGTTGCTGCGCCAGCGACAGCGGCACCCGCTCGGGTCGCGGTCCAGCGAGCAACGGAATCCGGTGCGCTTCGGAGGCGTTCTTCTCGATAGTCGCTGCGAGAGCCTCGACTGTGGACGCTTCGAAGATCTCGCGCAACGGCACACGTCCACCGAGGGATTCGCCGAGCCGCGAGACCGCCTGCGTCGCGATCAGAGAGTTGCCACCGAGCGCGAAGAAGTCGTCGTCGAGACCGACTCGTTCCAGACCGAGCAGATCGGCGAAGACCGCGGCGACGGTGTGCTCGATGGATGTCGTGGGGGCGCGGAACTCCTTGGTCTCGACAACAGGGGCCGGAAGCGCCTTGCGGTCGAGCTTGCCCGACACTCCCAGCGGAAGTGTATCGAGCACCACGTATGCAGTCGGAACCATATAGGCGGGAAGACGAGCCCCCAGGCTCCGTGACACCACAGCGGTATCCACCGTCGTACCCGCGACCGGCACGAGGTAGGCGACAAGTTGCTCCCCGGCGTTCCCGTCGGTGCGTACGAGCACCACAGCTTGGTCGATATCGGCGAGATCGAGTAAGGCCGTCTCGATCTCGCCGAGTTCGATGCGCAGACCGCGCAGCTTGACCTGGAAGTCGGTGCGGCCGATGTATTCGAGTTCGGCACGCGCCGTGCGTGCGTCGGAGGCCTCCCGGGCGACCCACCGCACGAGATCGCCCGTGCGGTAGAGCCTCTCTCCAGCCCCGTACGGCGAAGCGACGAAGCGTTCCGCCGTCAGGTCCGGCCGCGCCACGTAACCGCGCGCCAGCTGGACACCCGACAGGTAGAGCTCACCCGCGACACCGACCGGCACCGGATGCAGTCGGCCGTCGAGGACGTGGACGCCGGTGTTCCAGACCGGGATGCCGATCGGCACCGACACCGCGTCGGCCGCGGTGACCTCGTGGTAGGTCACGTCGACGGCCGCCTCGGTGGGGCCGTACAGGTTGTGCAGGCGAGCGCCCGGCAGGATCGACCGCAGGCGTGCGGCGACCGAGGCGGGCAGGGCCTCACCCGAGGCGAAGACCATTCGCAACGACGAGGCCGAAGCCGCGGCGTTCTCGGCGACGAAGACCGCGAGCATGGACGGCACGAAGTGCGCGACCGTGACGCCGCGGTCGGCCATGACCCGGGCGAGATAGGCCGGGTCCCGATGACCGTCGGGAAGTGCGATCTCGAGTCGCGCACCGATCTGCAGGGGCCAGAAGAACTCCCACACCGACACGTCGAAGGTGAACGGCGTCTTCTGCAGCACCGCGTCGTCGCGGGTGAGGCCGTACTCGTCCTGCATCCACAGCAGGCGGTTGACGATCGCGCCGTGCGGCACCGCGACGCCCTTGGGTCGTCCCGTCGAACCGGACGTGAAGATGACGTAGGCGGTGTTCGCCGGCGTGAGCGTGGCGATGCGATCGGCGTCGGTGATCGGGCCGGACGGCAGGTCGGACACATCGAGCGTGTCGATCTCGATCGTGTGCGCGGCCGCGGTCGACCCGAAGGCGTCGCGGGTGGTGGTCAGCACCGCGACCGGCGCCGCCGTGTCGAGGATGTACGCGTTGCGGTCGGCGGGCTGATCGGGGTCGAGCGGCAGGTAGGCGCCGCCGGCTTTGACGATCGCGTACATGCCGACGAGGAGGTCGAGGGAGCGACGTACGGCGAGCCCGACGGTCGACTCCGGCCCGACACCCTGCGAGATCAGATGGCGGGCAAGGCGGTTCACGCGTGCGTCGAAGTCCGCGTAGGTCAGATGCTCGCCCTCGAAGGCCACAGCCACGGCGTCGGGATCTCTCGCCACGCGGGTGTCGAACAGGTCGACGAGAGTGGCCGGTTCCATCTCGTGCGCGGTGTCGTTCCACGATTCGAGGACCGCGAGACGCTCGTCGGCGTCGAGCAGGTCGATGTCGCCGACGACGACCTCCGGCTCGCGCACCACTGCCTCGAGGATGCGGACGAAGCGATCGGCGAATCTGCGCACCGTCGCGCGATCGAACAGGTCGGTCGCATAGCTGAACGACGCACCCAGACCGTCGGGCGTGCCGTCCTCCGCGAAGTCCTCGGTGAGGGTGAGCTGGAGATCGAACTTGGCGACCGCAGTGTCGATGTCGAGCACGTCGAGCGTGAGTCCACGTAGTTCGACGTGCCCAGCCCGAAGGTTCTCGAACGAGAGCAGCACCTGGAACAGCGGGTGTCGGGCGGTGGAGCGGGCCGGGTTGAGCACCTCGACGAGCCGTTCGAACGGCACGTCGGCGTGGCCGAAAGCACCGAGCGCCGCGTCGCGCGCCCGTGCGAGATGCGCAGTGAACGGCGTGCCCGAATCGACCGCCGTACGCAGCACGAGCGTGTTGACGAACATGCCGATCAGATCGTCGAGTGCCTGCTCCCCGCGACCTGCGACGGGTGTACCGATCGCGATGTCGTCCTGACCGGACATCCGCGCGAGCAGGACGCTCAGGGCCGCGTGTACCACCATGAACAGCGACGCATTGCGGATGCGCGCGAGCGTCACGAGCTCGCGGTGCAACTCCGGATCGATCGAGAAGTCTACGGTCGCACCGGAGTACGACTGCATCGCCGGTCGCGGACGGTCGGCCGGCAGATCCAGCTGGTCGGGCATGCCGGCGAGGGCACGGCGCCAGTAGTCGAGCTGTCGGGAGATCAAGGACTGCGGATCGTCCTCGGAGCCGAGGACGTCGCGCTGCCACAACGTGTAGTCGGCGTACTGCACCGGTAGAGGCGCCCATGAAGGCGCCTCCCACTCGGTGCGGGCGGTGTAGGCAACCATGATGTCGCGCGCCATCGGGCCCGTGGACCAGCCGTCGGCCGAGATATGGTTCACGACCAACGCCAGGACGTGCTCGTCGTCCCCGAGTTCGAACAACTCGGCCCGTATCGGTACATCCGACGTCACATCCAGCCCCGTCGAGGCCAGACGGCGAACCGCCCATGGCAATTCGTTGTGAGCGATCCGTGTGGGAGTCAAATCCGGGACAACCTCCGCCGCAGCACGAATCACCTGATGCGGGCCGTCCGAGGAATCGGGGTAGACGGTGCGCAACGATTCGTGCCGATCGATCACATCCATGATCGACACCTGTAGAGCCGCAACGTCCAGCTCGCCTGTGAGCCTCAGGGCCATCGGAAGGTTATAGGTGGCCGACTGTGAATCGAACTGGTTGAGGAACCACATCCGCTGCTGCGCCAGCGACAGCGGGATCGACTCCGGCCGGGTCCGGGCCGTGAGCGGCACCCGAGCGCCGCGACCGGACTCCTGCTCGACCCTCACTGCAAGCGAGGCGACGGTGGACGCCTCGAACAACGCCCGCACCGGCACCTGCGCATCGAGCGCGGCACCGAGCCGGGAAACCACCTGCGTCGCGATCAGCGAGTTGCCACCGAGCGCGAAGAAATCGTCATCGGCACCGATCCGGTCGACACCAAGCACATCGGCGAACACACCCGCCACGATCTCCTCGATCGGGGTGCTCGGCGCGCGGAAACCACGCGTCTCGAACACCGGCTCGGGCAACGCCCGCCGATCGAGCTTGCCGTTGACCGTCAGCGGGATCGCATCGATCACCACGAACGCCGAAGGCACCATGTACTCCGGCAGAACCACCGCGACACCGCTGCGCAGCGCCTCGGTGTCGATCGACATACCCTCATGCGCAACCACATAGGCGACGATCCGCGCCGCCCCCGGGGTGTCCTCGCGTACGATCACCGCCGCGTGCGCGACCTCGTCCTGCGCGAGCACCGCAGCCTCGACCTCACCGAGCTCGATGCGGAAACCACGGATCTTCACCTGGTCGTCGGCGCGCCCGAGATATTCGAGATCACCCGAGACGACCCAGCGTGCGACGTCACCCGTCCGGTACAGCAACGCACCGTCGGACGAGAACGGATCGGCGACGAAACGTGCCGCCGACAACTCCGGACGGCGCAGGTAACCCCGCGCCAACTGGCCTCCGCCGACGTACATCTCGCCGGCCACACCCACCGGCACCGGCTTGAGCCGCCGGTCGAGCACGTACACCCGCAGACCCGCGATCGGCACACCGACCACACTCGCGGACGCGCCCTGCGCCAGCTCGGCACCGATCTCCCGGTACGACACGTGCACGGTCGTCTCCGTGATGCCGTACATGTTCACCAGGCGAGGAGCTGTGCCGATCCCCCGTCGCTGCGCTCGCCCCGCATCCCCGTGACGCTCGAACCACCCGGCCAGACGCCGTGGCTCGAGTGCCTCACCACCGAAGATCACGTACCGCAGCGACAACTGTGCCTCGTCGGCCGCCACCCGATCGGCCTCGACCAGCTGGTAGAACGCCGACGGGGTCTGGTTGAGCACGGTGACCCGCTCGCGGATCAGCAACTCGCGGAAGGCTTCCGGCGAACGCGACGTGAAGTAGTCGACGACCACGAGGGTTCCGCCGTAGAGCAGCGGCCCCCACAGCTCCCACACCGAGAAGTCGAAGGCATAGCTGTGGAACATCGTCCACACATCCGACGAGTCGAAGCCGTACACCGATTCGGTGTTGACCATCAGCCGCACCACATTGCGATGCGGGATCAGCACACCCTTCGGACGCCCGGTCGACCCCGACGTGTAGATCACGTACGCCAGATTCGTCGACGTCAGCGGGGCACGACGCTCCGCGTCGAGAATCGGTGCGTCGTCGACCTCCGACAAATCCAGACGGTCGATCTCGACGACCGGCACCGAGACAGGGAACGCCACCTCGACGCCCGAAGTGGTCACGACCGCGACCGGCGTCGCGTCCGAGACCAGGAACTCGATCCGGTCGGCCGGCGAGTTCGGGTCGATCGGCAGATAACCGGCACCGGCCTCGAGCACCGCCAACAGCGCCACGATCAGATCGAGCGAGCGCGGCATCGCGACCGCGACCAGATCCTCCGGTCCGGCACCGACATCGATGAGATGACGTGCCAGGCGGTGCACCCGCGCACCGAGTTCACGATAGGACAACTGCTCGTCACCGAACCGCACCGCCACCGCATCGCCACGCCCCGAGACCTGCCGCTCGAACAGATCCACCAACGTCACATCCGCCGGCGCCACATCAGCACCCAACGAATTCCACCGCGAGACAACCAACTCCCGCTCGACATCATCGAGAATCTCGACATCACCGACCACGACCGACGGGTTGTCCACGACCGCTCGAAGGATGCGCAGGAACTGCTTCGCGAATCCGGCAATCGTGGCTTCGTCGAACAGATCTACCGCGTACTCGAAGACAGCGCGATGGGTGGATCCGGTATTGCTGTGATGAACGTCCGGCACGGTCAATTGCAGGTCGAACTTGGCTGTCCCGATCTCGATCTCGGTTGCATCAACATCTATTTCGCCGAGACGAGCCGTGGGTATCTCCGGTGTGAGATCCACCGCAAGGACAACCTGGAACAACGGGTGGCGCGCCGCAGAGCGTGTCGGACTCAGAAGGTCGACCAGCCGTTCGAACGGGAGATTCGCATGTGCATATGCTGCACTGTCCACATCCCGAACGTGGAGTAGCAAATCCTCGAAGGTACTGCGATCGTCGACATCCGAGCGAAGAACGAGTGTGTTGACGAACATGCCGATCAAGTCATCGAGTTGCTCGTCGTCCCGGCCGGAAACCGGAGTCCCGATCGCGATGTCGCGGGTTCCTGAGAGCCGACACAGAAGTACGGCAAAGGCAGCATGCAGGACCATGAACGGCGTCACACCGTGGCCACGCGCCAGTGAGCGTACGCCCTGTACCAGGTCGGGCCCGAGATCGAACGAGAGGCGTGCACCCCGGTTCGTAGGCGTCTCCGGCCGACTCCGATCGAACGGAAGGTCGAGTTGTTCGGGCAGATCGGAAAGAGTCCGCTCCCAGAACGCCAGTTCGCGACTTGCGACTGATGCCGGGTCGTTCTCGGATCCGAGGAGTTCCCAGTGCCACAGGGTGTAGTCGGCGTACTGCAGAGAGAGGCGGGGGAGGTCGGGCTCTGCAGCGCCGCTCCTCGCACCGTAGGCAGCCAGGAGGTCTCGTCCAAGGGGCTCGAAGGATGCACCGTCGGCGGCGATGTGGTGGAGCACGATGATCAATACGTGCTCGTTCGGCGCAGTCCTCAGGACGGATGTTCGGATCGGTACCTCGAGCGTGAGGTCGAATCCTCTAGACGCGAGCGATGCCATCTCCGCCTCGAGCGCGGAGGCTGCTACATCTCGCGGCTTCGACTCCAGGTCGATCTCGTCCGGAGAAAGTACACGCTGCTGCGGGGATCCGTCGACATCGACGAAGAGAGTACGCAGAATTTCGTGGCGGGAAATCAAGTCGTACAGTGCCGCGTGGAGCGCGACTTCGTCGAAAGGCCCCTGCATCCGGATTGCGAACGGCAGGTTGTACAACGCACTCGAAGGGTCGAACCGATTCAGGAACCACAGTCTTTGCTGCGCAGTCGACAACGGCAGCACGTCGGGTCGCGGCCGAGCGACGAGCGGGGACCGCGCGCCGGTACCGATCTGCTTGGCGAGCCGGGTCGCGAGACCCACGACGGTGGACGCCTCGAACAGCACGCGCACGGGCACCTGGGTGTCGAGCGCGGCTCCGATGCGGGAGACCACCTGAGTGGCGACGAGGGAGTTGCCGCCGAGTTCGAAGAAGTCGTCGTCGAGACCGACACGTTCGACACCGAGGACCTCGCCGAACGCTTCGGCGACGGCACGCTCGGCGGGAGTGCGCGGCTCACGGAAGATGCGGGTGCTGCTGAAGACCGGCTCCGGCAACGCCTTCCGGTCGAGCTTGCCGCTCGTGTTGAGCGGCAGCGCGTCGAGCACCATGAGCGACGCCGGAACCATGTACGACGGCAGCGACCGGCCGGCGTGGTCGGCGAGATCGGAGGTGTCGATGGTGCGGCCGGGAGCCGCGACGACGTACCCCACGAGCTGGTCGCCGGTGGGGGTCGCCACCACGAGCACGACGGCCTGCGAGACCGCGGGGTGCGCGAGGAGCACCGCTTCGATCTCGCCGAGTTCGATGCGCTGGCCGCGGAACTTGACCTGGAAGTCGGTGCGGCCGATGTATTCGAGCAGACCCGTGCCGTCGGCGGCGGTCTCCCACCGCACCAGGTCGCCGGTGCGGTACATCCGCTCGCCGGGCGCCCCGAAGGGATCGGCGAGGAAACGGTCGGAGGTCAGGTCGGGACGGTCGAGATACCCGCGCGCGAGCTGGATTCCGGCGAGGTACAGCTCGCCGGGGCGGCCCACCGGCACCGGACGCAGCCGCCGGTCGAGGACGTATGCGCGGCTGTTCCACTGCGGGACGCCGATCGGGACGCTGTGCACGTCGCCGGGAGCTGCCCGGTGGTAGGTGATGGAGACCGCCGCTTCGGTGGGGCCGTACAGGTTGTGGAGCCCGGCCGGGCACATCCGCGCGAAGTCCGCGGCGGTCTCGGACGGCAGGGCCTCACCGATGACGAAGACGTGGCGCAGCGAATCACACGTTCCCGCAGGCGCGTTCGCGACGAAGACGGTGAGCATCGACGGCACGAAGTCGGTGATCGTGACGCCGTGCTCGGCTATCTTGTTCGCCACGTAGACCGGGTCGCGGTGTCCGTCGGGTGTCGCGATCACGAGGGTCGCGCCGACGCGCAGGGGCATGAAGAAGCCCCACAGCGACACGTCGAAGGTCGTCGCGGTCTTCTGCAGGTACACGTCGGTGGAGGTCAGACCGTACTGGTCGTTCATCCACTGGATCTGGTTGTCGATCGCCACGTGGCTCACGGCCACGCCCTTCGGTCGGCCCGTCGAACCGGAGGTGAAGATGACGTAGGCGGTCGTGTCCGGCAGGATCGGTCCGCGTCGTTCGGCGTCGGTGAGCGGCGTCGTGCCGAACCGCGAGTGGTCGAAGGTGTCGACGTCGATCGTGGGGATGCCTTCGGGCAGCGTCACGTCGTCGCGTGCCGTGGTGAGCACCGCCGCGGGGCGGGCGGTCTCGAGGATGTAGGCGGTGCGATCGGCCGGGTGGTCGGGGTCGATCGGCACCCAGGCGCCACCCGCCTCGACGATCGCGTACATGCCGACGACGAGCTCGAGCGAGCGTCGGATCGACAGGCCGACGAGGGACTCGGGACCGACACCGAGACCGACCAGTGCCCGGGCGAGGCTGTTCACCCGCGCGGCGAATTCGGCGTAGGTCAGCGATTCGCCTTCGAAGACCAGCGCGGTTGCCTCGGGGGAGGTCGCGACCCGGTCGTGGAACTCCGCGAGCAGGTCACGGCGATGCACGGGATGGTCGGTGCGGTTCCAGTCACGGACGACCCGGTCGAGTTCGGTGCCGCCGGCGAGCGGGATGTCCCAGACGGGCCGGTCGGAAGCCGAACCGACGAAGCGGTCGAAGAACTCGACGAACCGCGCGTGGTCGGAGGCGGCCCGATCGGGTCCGTAGAGATTCGGGTTCGACTCGAAGTCGATGTGGGTGTTGTCGCCGCTGGTGTAGACATTGACGCCGAGATCCTCGATCAGACCGGTCGACAGGATGTTGATCCGTCCCACCATGTCGCCGAGTCGGACCTCGTTGTCGAACAGCATGATGTTGACCCACGGCCCGAAGAAGGTGGACTGTGCTCCACCCGCGGAGGTCGCGGCGCGGTCGCGGACGATGTCCTCGTGCCGGTAGCGCTGGTGGCGCAGCGCGCCCGAGACGGCAGCACCCGACGCCGCGATGAGGTCGTGCACGGTGGTCTCGTCGGTCACGCTCAGCCGGAGCGGGACGACGTTCGAGACCATGCTGCCGGAGCGGCGCAACAGGGCGGTCGTGCGAGCCGCGACGGGCAGGCTCAGGACGACGTCGGTCTGCCCGGTCATCTGGGCGACGTAGGCCGCGAACGCCGCGATGACGGCGGTCGCGAGGCTCGTGTTCTCCCGCTCGGACAGCTGCTCGACACGGCGTTCGGTCCCGTCCGACAACGCCGCGCTGTCGATGCGGCTGACCGGCGCGGGCGCCGCGGTGCGGCCGGCGAGGCTCGTGGGCTCCTCGATGCCCTCGATCTGCTGCGCCCAGTACTCGCGGTCGTCGGCGAACCGCTTCGATCCGCGGTACTCCATCTCGACGTCGTAGACCTTGCGCAGATCGGACGCGAGGCTCGGGGACGGTTCGACGTCGTCGACCGACGCCGTGTAGAGCTCGGCGATGCGGGTCATGAAGGTCGCGGCGGCGAAACCGTCGAGCGCGAGATGGTGGACGCGGTTGTACCAGAAGTAACGACGGTCACCGATGCGCAGGACCGTCGCGGAGATCAGCCGGTCGCGGAGGACGTCGACGGGGCGGCTGCGGTCGTCGCGCATCCAGTCGAGGGCGGCCTGACGGGGGTCGGGTTCGCCCCGCAGGTCCTCGTAGCCGACGGAGTCGTCGAGGGTGGGATCGACGAGCTGGTAGGGCTGGGCGTCGACCTCGATGAACCGGAGGAAACCCGATCCCATCTCGCGGGCGGCGCGGACGCTCGCGGCGTGCAGCAGGTCGAGGTCGAGGTCGCCCTCGAGTTCGACGTACTGAGCGATGTTGGCGGGCACCGTCGGGTCGACGTGCTGGGCGAACCACATTCCCAGCTGTGCCGGCGAGAGCGGAAAGGCACCGGGCGGCACGACGCCCCGCGAGTTCCCCGCTTCCGATCCGCCGTTACCCAGCGAGTCCAATCCCCAACCTTTCTCTCACCGTCGCGCAATCCCCCATCGGCGGTAGCTTGCGCAGCGCACAACCCTCTCGGTTTATCTGCTGAGCAGGTGAGGATCGTTACGGCGTGGTCGGGCGGTAGAACTCTCCGCAGGACCGGACGCAGCAACGGATCCCCAGCCTGTCGGCCGAGGCGCCCGAAGCAGGTTACCCGCCGGTCATCACCGGAGCCCATGACATACGCATCGGCCCCAATCTACAGGGTGCCCGCCCGGGCGCCGACCGACTGTCACCGAGTGCCGACGGTCACGTCCACGCTACGGCGATGATCACATTGAGAATGCCCAGACCACCGGCGACATGGGCGAGGGTCGCGGTCGAGCCGGGATTCTGCTTCTCCTTCTTCAGGCCGATGAACGCGACGACGAGCACGGCGAGGGCGACCAGCAGCTTGATGCCGATCTTCATGTGGTTCACCTCGACGACGTCCTGCGCCTCCCGGAGACCGACCAGGGCCAGACCCGTCACGACCTGCAGGATGGCGCCGTGCAGCATGCCGGCGACGACGCGCGGTTCCTTGATGACCGCGAGCCACGAACCGATGATGCCCGCGAGGCCGATGAAGTGCAGGATGAGGAAGATCTTGATGGCGATGTCCATGGGCGCAATCCGACCATTCCGGGCGTGGGCTGTCCAGTAAGGCGACACTCAGCGAGTGCCCGGGATCACGCCTGGCTGCGGTACCAATCGAGCAGGTCCGGGTCGTCGATCGCGGTGCGGTCCACCGCCCTGGCGGGATCGGCTCCCTGCAGGATCCGTTTGAGGGGAACCTCGAGCTTCTTACCGGTGCGGGTGTGCGGCACCCCGGGCGCGGCGACGATCTCGTCGGGCACGTGCCGGGGCGAGGCGTGCTCGCGCACGGCCGCACGGATCCGTTCCTTCAGGTCGTCGGTGAGCGTGGCGCCCTCGGCGAGGACGACGAACAGCGGCATGCGGTACGTGCCGTCGGGTCGTTCGATGCCGAGCACGAGCGACTCGACGATCTCGGGGAGGGTCTCCACGGCCTGGTAGATGTCGGCACTGCCCATCCGCACGCCGTGACGGTTGAGCGTGGAGTCGGACCGGCCGTGCATCTCGAATGTGCCGCGCTCGGTGATCGTGATCCAGTCGCCGTGCCGCCACACGCCCGGATAGACGGAGAAATAGGAGTCGCGGTAACGACTACCGTCCGGGTCGTTCCAGAACCGCACCGGCATGGACGGCATGGGAGCGGTCACGACGAGTTCGCCGACCTCTCCGCGCACCGGTCGGCCCGCCTCGTCGAAGGCGTCGACCGCCACACCGAGGCAGGGCACCGAGATCTCCCCCGGCCACACCGGCACGGTGGGGACGGCCCCGACGAAGGCCGTGACGACATCGGTCCCGCCGGAGATGGACATCACCTGCACGTGATCCCCCGCGTTGTGCGTCAGCCACGACGACGAGGAGGCGGGCAGCGTCGACCCGGTGACTCCGACGCCTCGGAGGGCCGACAGATCGTGGTCGTCCTGCGGAACGACACCGGCCTTGATGCAGGCCAGCACGTATCCGGGGCTCGTCCCGAGTACCGTGACGTTCTCGTCGGCCGCGATCCGCCACAGGCGATCGACCTCGGGATGGGACGGGGCGCCGTCGTAGGTGACGACGGTGCACCCCACGAGCAGCCCCGAGAGCAGGAAGTTCCACATCATCCAGCTGGGGCTGGTGTACCAGAGGAAGCGGTCGCCGGGACGGAGGTCGAGGTGCAGCGACAACGCCTTGAGGTGCTCGAGCAGCACACCGCCGTGGCCGTGCACGAGGCCCTTCGGCGGGCCGGTGGTGCCCGAGGAGAAGACCACCCACAGCGGGTGGTCGAAAGCGACGGGCAGGGGGTCGAGGTCGGCGTCGCCGGAGACGGCGTCCTGCCAGTCCAGGACGGTCCCGTTCCGTCCGGCCGTGTCCGATGGCGGCTCGCCGGCCGTGTCGAAGGACGTTCCGCCGTCCGACACGACGACGGTCAGGGCGAGGCCGGGCATCGCGGCGCGGAGGCGATTCACCTCGTCGACGCGGTCGTGCCGCCGTCCTGCGTAGCGGTACCCGGTCGCCGTGACGAGTGCCCGCGGTTCGATTCGGCCCAGACGGTCGATCGCCGCGGGCACGGCGTAGTCCTGTCCGCAACCCGCCCAGACGGCCCCGATGCTCGCCGTGGCGAGCAGGGCGACGATCGCTTCGGGGATGTTCGGTAGGTAACCGACGACACGGTCGCCCTCCCCCACCCCGTGCGCTCGGAGGGTCGCGGCGAGCGCGGCCGTGCGGCGTTCGAGTTCGGCCCAGCCGATCTCGCGCCGGTGTCCCTCCTCGTCGAGATGGACGACGGCGGCCTCGTCCGGGGGACGCTCCCGGAAGACGTACTCGGCGAAGTTCAGTCTCGCGCCCGGGAACCACACGGCGCCGGGCATGGCGGCGTCGGCCAGAGCCGGGCCGGGATCGGTGTGGGAGACGACGTCGAAGGCGTCCCACACGGCCTGCCAGAAATCACCGGGTTCGTCGACGGACCACTGCCACAACGCCCGGTAGTCGGGCAGGTCGAGTCCGTGTCTCTCCTCGACGAACCGGGTGAACCCGGTGACGTTCGCCTGCTCGATATCGACGTCTGTCGGCGTCCATTGCGGTTCCACCACAGTTCACCTCCGGTCCGGGACCGTATCCGAACACGCCCGAAGGCCCCGCTCGGGCCCGACAGGAGGTGGTGCACGGCCGATCGCCGTGCACCACCTCCCGGTCGTCCGGGCGGAGCCCCGCGCGACGGGCTCTCGGCTATCTCCTCTCGCGCGTCGCAGAGGTGTAGATGAGAGTGAGAACCACCGCGACGGCAATGGAGATGATCCAGCGGATCCAGTCGATGCCGGAGGTGTCCTCGTTGCCTTCGGACGAGATCATCCCCCAGATCCAGTAGCCGATCAGCGCGCCGATGATGCCGATGATGATCGTGATGATCATGCCCATCGCCTGCTTACCCGGGATCACCAACCGGGCGAGGATGCCGATGACTGCGCCGAAGATGATGGTGCCGATGATTTGTCCCATGGTGAGCCTCTCTGTTCGGCGCCGCACCTGCGGGCGGCGCAACCTCGACGACCATGTACCTCCTCAGTGTCGATCATGAACAGCGCACGCGGAGGCCGAATCGACGTCCCTTCCGGGTGAATTTCCTTCTCCGGCAGGCCGGGATCTCACCGGCCCCCGTCTGCTCCGGCCGCCGCGAGCAGCGCGATCGCCTGCTCGCGCATCTCCACCTTGCGGACCTTTCCGGTCACCGTCATCGGGAACTCGTCGACCACGTGCACGTAACGCGGGATCTTGTAGTGGGCGAGTTTCCCGGTGCAGAACGCCCGGAGCGACTCGGCGTCGAGCGGCTCCGCGCCTTCGCGCATCCGGATCCACGCCATCAGTTCCTCGCCGTACTTCGTGTCGGGCACGCCGACCACCTGGGCGTCGAGGATGTCCGGGTGGGTGTAGAGGAATTCCTCGATCTCGCGGGGGTAGATGTTCTCCCCACCCCGGATGACCATGTCCTTGATCCGGCCCGTCACCGAGACGTACCCGTCCTCGTCCATGACGCCGATGTCGCCGGTGTGCATCCATCGGGCCGCGTCGATCGCCTCGGCGGTCTTGTCGGGCTGATCCCAGTAGCCGAGCATCACCGAGTAACCGCGGGTGCACAGTTCGCCGGGTTCGCCGCGCGGCACCGTCAGTCCGGTGACGGGGTCGACGATCTTGACCTCGAGATGCGGGCCGACACGACCGACGGTGCTCACGCGCCGCTCGATGCTGTCGTCGCTGCGGGTCTGCGTCGAGACCGGGGAGGTCTCGGTCATGCCGTAGCAGATGGAGACCTCGCTCATGCCCATCCGGTCGATGACCTGCTTCATCACCTCCACCGGGCACGGTGATCCCGCCATGATGCCGGTGCGCAGGCTCGACAGGTCGTAGTTGTCGAATCCCGGGTCGGCCAGTTCGGCGATGAACATCGTCGGCACGCCGTACAGCGACGTGCACTTCTCCTCGGCGACGGCGCTCAGCGTCGCGGCGGGATCGAAGCCCGGCGCCGGCAGCACGATGGTCGCGCCGTGACTCGTGCACGCGAGATTGCCCATCGTCATCCCGAAGCAGTGGTACAGCGGGACGGGGATGCAGACCCGGTCGCGTTCGGTGTAGTGGCACAGCTCGCCGACGAAGAAACCGTTGTTGAGCACGTTGTGGTGACTGAGGGTGGCGCCCTTGGGGAAACCGGTGGTGCCCGAGGTGTACTGGATGTTGATCGGATCGTCGGGCGACAACGAGGCCTGGGCCGCGTCGAGCGGTGCCCGGTCCTCGGTGAGCGCGGCGCGGCCGGAGTCGACGAGTTCGTCCCACCGCGGCGAGTCGAGCAGGACGACGTCCTCGAGGTCGGGACAGTTGGGCCGCACGGTCTCGATCATCTGCGCGTAGTCGGAGGTCTTGAACGTCGGGGCGGACACCAGCATCCGCACACCGGCCTGCTCGAGGACGTACTGCAGCTCGTGCGAGCGGTAGGCGGGGTTGATGTTGACGAGGATCGCTCCGATCTTCGCGGTCGCGTACTGCACGAGCACCCACTGCCAGCAGTTGGGTGCCCAGATGCCGACGCGGTCGCCCTTGGTGATGCCCGCCCGCAGCATACCGAGCGCGAGCGTGTCGACGTCCGCGACGAATTCGCTGTAGCTCCAGCGCTTTCCGGCGGCGGAATCGACGAGCGCCTCACGGTCGCCGAAGCGGGCGGCGGTGCGGTCGAGGTTGTCGCCGATGGTGTCGCCGAGCAGCGGGACGTCCCAGGCACCCTGGGCGTAGCTGGGCAGACGGTCGACGTCGAGGCCGGACATCGCATTCTCCTTCACGAGACGGGGATACGGCTGTGGTGGCGGTCGTCGGGCTGCTGCCGGACGACCGCCACCGGGGGTGGATCGGGGTGGAACGGATCCACCGGGTGTGGATCGGTGCGCGACGGATCCGCCTACTGCGGATCAGAGAGCCCGGTCGCGGGTCTCCACGAGCGCGGCGGTGCAGACCAGGCTCACGAGGCCGATCGCGGCCAGCATGATCCCGATCGCGATACCGCCGTAGGAGGCGGCGAGCGGTGCGGCGATCATCGGCGGGATGGCGCCGCCGAGGACACCGGCGAAGTTGTAGCCCAGACCGGCACCGGTGTAGCGGTAGCGGGTCGCGAACATCTCGGGCAGCAGTGCTCCGCACGGTCCGTAGGCGATACCGAAGATCGCGAGGGTGATCATCATCCCGAGCACGAACGCGATCGGTGAGCCGGTGTCGAGGAGCGGGAACAACACCAGTGCCCAGACCACGGAGAAGGCGCACGAGACCATGATGACCTTCTTGCGACCGAAGCGGTCGGAATACAGCGCGGACAGCACGATCGCGAGACCGAAGACGAGCGACGAGGCGATGCCCACCATCAGGACGAACGGCCGGTCGAATCCCAGCTTGGACGTCGCGTAGCTGGTCAGGTAGGCCGTGCCCATGTAGAAGAAGGCGAACATGATGGCCAGCGCACCGCCGGCGAGGAAGATCTCCTTGGCCTGGTAGCGCAACGCGTCGAGGAAGGGCAGCCGGCGCGGGGCCTCGACCTCGGCGGCCGGGGCACTACGGCGGGCTTCCTGCTCCGCACGAAAGACAGGAGTCTCTTCGATGGCGAGGCGCATGTAGAGGCCGATGCCGACGAGAACGATGCTGAGCAGGAACGGGATCCGCCAACCGTAGTTCAGGAAGGCGTCGTTGGTGTCGCCGAGGGCGAGACCGGTGAACAGGAAGGTGCCGCTCGACAGGGCGAAGGCGATGGCGGGACCGAGCTGCGGGAACATCGCGTACAGACCGCGTTGGCCCGGTGGCGCGTATTCGGCGGTGAGCAGGGTCGCGCCGGCCCACTCACCGCCCACTGCGAAGCCCTGGGCGAATCGCAACAGCACGAGGATGATCGGGGCGGCGACACCGATGGTCTCGGCGCCGGGTAGAAGGCCGATGAGCAGGGTGGAGATACCCATCAGCAGCAGCGTGGAGATCAGCGTCTTCTTGCGTCCGATGCGGTCGCCGAAGTGCCCGAACAGCATTGCGCCCACGGGGCGGGCGATGAAGGCGACGGCGAAGGTCGCGAAGGAGGCGACGGTACCCGCGGTCGATCCGAGTGCGGGGAAGAAGACCGTCGGGAAGACGAGCGCTGCGGCGGTGCCGTAGATGAAGAAGTCGTAGAACTCGATCGTCGTGCCCATGCAGCTGGCGACGGCGACGCGCCGGATACCGGGCCCTTCCTTCGAGGGTCCCGCGTGGCGGGGTGTGGATGGATCGGGACGCGAACGTCCCACCGGTCCGGCGACGGGGGGTTCGGCAGCCCCCGGGGTCGACACACTGGTCACGTGAGTCCTCCGTTGTCCGTTCGAACCGCGGGCGTGATCGCCTCGGCGGATGAACGAAACGTAGTGATGCCGGTCACCCCCTCGCCACCCCCGAAAGGGGGGTGCGGGTGACCGGCATCACATAGTGTGCCGAACGAACGAAGTTGTCAGCGGCCGGCGGCGCCCGCGATCTCCTGGCGCATCTCGCCCCACACGGAGGCGTAGGAGTCGATGTTGGCGGCCGTGGCCCACGCCAGCGAGCCGCCCTTGATCTTCTCCAGGGCCTCGGCGAACAGGTCCTGGTAGCGCGACAGGCGCGGCACGAACGCCGACACGTCGTCGAACAGACTCTGTGCCCGGCGGTCGAGGCCGATGAGGCCGTCGACGAATCCGTCGGCGTCCGCGTCCTCGAGAAGCGTGTTCAGCTCCTCGTCGAGCGGGAGGAACTGGTCGTAGAGTTCCGAGATCGAATCCTCGTCGATGGAAACCCGTTCGGCATCGAGCTGATCGTTCAGCTCGGAGGTGCCCTTGTCGGTGAGGCTGATGCCGCCGTCGTTCTCCGACGCCTTGCCCTGCTCGAGGAGCGCGGCCACCGCGGCCTGACCGGCCGACACCGACACCCCGAGGTGCGCGGCGATCACCTCGGCCGTGACCTGCTTCTTCAGACGCACCGTCTGCAGCAGTGCCAGTTCGTCCACGTTGCCTGCGAAGGCCATGCCCACTCCTCGTCGCACCCGCCGGGCGCCCACGTCGTCGTCCGGAATCCGGACGGATTCCGTCCCGATTCTGACGCACACCGGCAACCGGCAGGTGAGTCACCCTCCTCCCGATGGGATCACGCAGAGGGGATCACGGGGACAGGCCGGGCACCGGGCACGCATCGGCGGCCTCGGCGACCACGGTGGGCACATCGGACACGGCGGCCTCCACTCCTGCCTCCCGGTCCCGCCCGGTGAGCGGCCGGTCGGCTTCCAGGAGGGCCAGTTCGTCGGGAGTGAACGCGCGCCCCCTGCTGAGGAAACGCACCCCCTCCGGACTTTCGAGACTGAACCCGGAGCCGCGCCCGGGCACCACGTCGAGGACGAGACAGGTGTGCTTCCACGCCTCGAACTGCGAACCGGAGATCCACACCGGCACGGCGTCGGCGCCGACCGGCGGATCGGAGCGGGTCTCCCCTGCCCCGAGACGCAGGTCGAGGACTCCGAGGAGCACGTCGCGGTCGCCGACGACGAAATCGCCCTCGGGATAACACATCGGCGCGGAGCCGTCACAGCATCCGCCGGACTGGTGCATCATGAGCGGTCCGTTGCGCTGCGCGAGGCGGCGCAGCAGGGCGACGGCATCGACGGTCGCCACGATTCGCGGGACGGTCACAGTCCTGCCTTTCCGTTGGGGTGCACGATGTTCCGAACGTATGGCAACGGCGCCTGCCACGTCGTGCGGACGTGACAGGCGCCGAAGTTCGGATCAGAAGAAGCCCTGTGCCTTGGGAGCGTAGGACACCAGGAGGTTCTTCGTCTGCTGGTAGTGGTCGAGCATCATGTGGTGGTTCTCGCGGCCGATGCCGGACTGCTTGTAACCACCGAAGGCCGCGTGCGCGGGGTACTGGTGGTAGGTGTTCGTCCACACCCGGCCGGCCTGAATGGCGCGACCGGCACGGTAGGCGACACCACCGTCACGGGACCACACACCGGCACCGAGACCGTAGAGGGTGTCGTTGGCGATCGAGATCGCGTCGTCGAAATCGGAGAAGGACGTCACGGACACGACCGGGCCGAAGATCTCCTCCTGGAAGATGCGCATCTTGTTGTCGCCCTGGAAGATCGTCGGCTGCACGTAGTAGCCGCCCGAGAGGTCGCCGCCGAGATCGGCGCGCTCACCACCGGTGATGACCTTGGCACCCTCGCTCTTGCCGATCTCGATGTACGACAGGATCTTCTCGAGCTGGTCGTTCGAGGCCTGAGCGCCGATCATCGTGTCGGTGTCGAGCGGATCGCCCTGGCGGACGGCCTTGGTGCGGACCGCGGCGAGCGAGAGGAAGTCGTCGAAGATGTCCTGCTGGATCAGCGCACGCGACGGGCACGTGCACACCTCACCCTGGTTGAGGGCGAACATCGTGAAGCCTTCGAGCGCCTTGTCCTGGTAGTCGTCGTTCGCCGACAGCACGTCGGAGAAGAAGATGTTCGGGCTCTTGCCACCGAGTTCGAGGGTGACCGGGATCAGGTTCTGCGAGGCGTACTGCATGATCAGCCGGCCGGTGGTGGTCTCACCGGTGAACGCGATCTTGCGGATGCGCGGGCTCGACGCGAGGGGCTTACCCGCCTCCACACCGAAACCGTTGACGATGTTGACCACGCCGGGCGGCAGCAGGTCGCCGATGATCGAGATCAGGTGCAGGATGGACGCCGGGGTCTGCTCGGCGGGCTTGAGGACCACCGCGTTGCCGGCGGCCAGGGCCGGCGCGAGCTTCCACACGGCCATGAGGATCGGGAAGTTCCACGGGATGATCTGGCCGACGACGCCGAGCGGCTCGTGGAAGTGGTAGGCGACCGTCTCGGAGTTGATCTCGGAGATCGAACCCTCCTGCGCGCGAATGGCTCCCGCGAAGTAGCGGAAGTGGTCGATCGCGAGCGGGATGTCGGCGTTGAGGGTCTCGCGGATGGGCTTGCCGTTGTCCCACGACTCGGCGAGGGCGATCGACTCGAGGTTCTCCTCGATGCGGTCGGCGATCTTGTTGAGGATCACCGCGCGTTCGGCGGGCGAGGTCTTCCCCCAGGCCGGTGCGGCGGCGTGGGCTGCGTCGAGCGCGAGTTCGATGTCCTCCTCGGTGCCGCGAGCGACCTCGGTGAACACCTGGCCGGTGACGGGGGTGACGTTCTCGAAGTACTCCCCCTTCACCGGAGGCACCCACTGGCCGCCGATCCAGTTGTCGTACCGGGACCGGAAGGACATGAGGGCGTCGGGCGAACCGGGACGGGCGTACACGGTCATGTGCATCTCCTGCAGCGTCGAGCGGTCGGTATGTGATCCGGAACACTACGAACGCGAGGGTTGCAACTACGTTGCGAGCTGCCTGTCCAATCGGGTCAATGTGGCATCGACCTGCGCGAAGCGGGGCGACCGAGGATCGATCGATGCCCGGTAGGCCGCCCAGGCGGTGATGTCCTCGCGGCCGTGGACGGACGAGGTCCATTGCGCGAGCAGATGCTCCTCGCCGCAGCGCAACAGCGCCGCCCGCACGCCCGAGCGGAGTTCGTCGCGGATCTCCTCGATGCCCGGCGCCATCGATCCGGGCAGGATCTCCCCGGTACAGAGGCGGACCGCCGAGGCCACGTCGCCGCGGTCGAGTGCGCGACGCACGTCCGCGACATCGGTGTCGAGCGTGGTGAGCAGCCGGTAGGGCCGCGAGCCGAGGTGTTCGGCCCCGAGCACCTTGCGCAGGCGCGACATCTCGGCGCGGATCGTCACCGAGTCGAGTTCGTTCTCGTCGAGCAGCACCGCGAGCCGGTCGGAGCTCAGGCCCTCGGGGTGATCGGCGAGGATCAGCAGGATCTCGGCGTGCCGACGGGACAGGCCGACGCGTTCGCCTCCGCGGTGCAGGGCGGGCCGCCCGGCGCCGATCGTCTCGATGCGCGGCGTCGCCGAGGGGAACAGCGGGCGGCCGCTCAGGGCATGCAACCGCAGTTCGGCCTCCGCCGCCGCGACCGTCGCGCGAACGAGTTGCAGGACCTCGGGCGCGGCGACGCGGTGACCACCGGTGATGTCGATGGCACCGAGGACCCGGCCGCTGGTGGGGTCGTGCACGGGAGCGGCCGAACAACTCCATTCGTGCACCGTGCGGTTGAAATGCTCGGCGCCGAAGATCTGCACCGAATGATCCACGGCGAGAGCCGTTCCCGGAGCGTTCGTGCCGACGCGGTCCTCGCTCCAGTCGGCACCTTCGACGAAGCTCATCGACAGGGCGCGGTCGCGCGCGGCGTGGTCGCCCTCGACCCACAGCAGCCGTCCCTGACCGTCGGTGACGGCGACCAACAGTCCGCTGTCGGCGGCGTCCTCGACGAGGAGCTTGCGCACCACCGGGCGGATCAGCGACATGGGGTGGCCGGCGCGGTACTCCTCGAGTTCGTGCCCGGAGAGCAGTGCGGGTTGTTCGACGACGTCGGGATCGATGCCGCGTTGCAGGCTCCGGCTCCACGAGTCGCGGACCACCGAGCGCACCCCGTCGAGCCGATCCTTGCCGCGCGCGGAGACGAATGTGCCGTGCGCGCGCAGCACCGCACGTGCGTGCGCGGCCACGTCCGCTCCCGGGTCGAGTGCCACCCACGGGTTGGTCGTCGCGATTCCACGATCCGTCATGTACCGGCGCCTCCTCCCCCGACACTGTAGTCGGGATCACACCGTGTGCGGCAGGGCATCCCTCGCGGTCGCGGCGACCCGGTGGGCGAGCATCACCGCGGTGGCGTGCGGTCCACGGCTCGGGACCTGCGGAAACACCGAGGTGTCGACGACGCTCAACCCATCGATCCCGCGCACGCGGCACCACTCGTCGACCACGGCGTGCTCGTCGTCGCCCATCCGGCACGTTCCGGACAGGTGCAGCGACGTTCCGAGCCTGCCACCACGCGCGTCCACGCTGCCGGCCTCGACGACGCCGGTGGTCGCGGCGAGGAGGTCGGCGGCGAGCCGGACACCCTCTTCCAGAGCTCGCCGGTCGGCCGCGTCGGTCAGGTATCGATAGTCGAGCAGAGGTGGACGTCGCGGGTCGCGTTCGTCGAGCACGATGCGTCCGCGACTGCGTGGGCGCGTCAGGACGACGCCGAGCACCGGATCGGCGACACCACTGCCGGGGATCGCCGCACCGAATGCCGCGGTGTACGGGCGCAGTTCGAGGTTCTCGGTGTGCAGGACCGTCTCGAGCAGCACCGTGTGCGACGGGAGACCCGGGCGGAACCGGTAGGGGACGGTGAACTCCGGGTGGTCGGAGAAGTCGCAGCCCACCCCGGGAAGGTCGTGCAGCGGATCGATGCCGAGCCGGCGCAGTTCGTCGGCCGGTCCGATGCCGGAGAGCATCAGCAGCTGGGGGGACCTCACCGCGCCCGCGGCGACGATCACGTGTCCGGCCGAGATCGTGCGTGGTCCGTCGGGTCCGGCGATCTCGACGCCCACCGCGCGACCGCCCGCCATCACGATGCGGGTCGCGGACACCCCGCCGGCGACCGTCGGATTCGGCCGGTCCAGGACGGGCGCGAGGTACGCGAGGAACGGACCCACCCTCGTGCCGTCACGCACGTTCGACGGAACCGCACCCACCCCGTCGGGTCCTGGAGCGTTGAGGTCGGCGACCGGTGTGAATCCCGCACCTTCGGCGGCGTCGACGAAGGCACGCGAGAGCGGATGCATCCGTTCGCGCGGCACCCGGGCGACCGGTATCGGGCCGGAACTTCCGTGCAGGTCGCCGGGGATATCCGCGTCGGTCTCGACGGCCCGGAAGTACGGCAGCACCTCCTCGTACGACCACGAGGCGGGCCACGACGCGAAGTCGTCCGGCCGCGCACGCACGAAGTAGGCGCCGTTGACCGCGCCGGAACCGCCGAGCCCCCGGCCCCGCGTCACGGTCGCCTCGACGTCCGGGGTCAACCGTGCGGGGAAGTCCGCCGCCCACGGGCTCTCCGGACCCACCGGGAGGACGGCAGCGTCACAGATCTCGCGTGGAACAGCGGACGCCGATCCGAACGCCGCGCCCTCCTCGAGCAGCAGCACGGTGCGGTCCGGATCGTCGCTGAGCCCGGCGGCGAGAACGCAGCCGCAGCTTCCACCGCCGACGATCACCACATCGGCGTGCGCCGGGATCATGTCACTTCCGGATGTCGGGTACGAGCGCGGCCGCCGCGCGGGCGTCGAGCGCGCCCTTCCACAACCCCGCGCCGTACGCGAGGTCGTCGAGGCGCTTGTAGAGCAGGTACCGGACGGGATCGAGCCCGCCGCTCTCGCGGTGCGTCTTCCAGTCCCAGATACCTTCGGCCACAGCGCAAGCCAGCACGGCCCGACGAACCTTGCGGGAGAACACCGCTGCGACGACCGTGACCGGCCAGTAGTGCCGGCACACCGCCGACGCCACCTGCCACAGACCACCGGCGAATCCCTGGGCCGTGAGCAGCGCGGCGATGCGGTCGGGCCGGTCGAGTTCGGAGAACATCCGCCGCAACCGCACGAAGGTGACCACCTGGGTCAGCACCGCTGCCATCACCCCCACGCGGGTGAAGCTCGCGATCGCGACGCACGCGAGGAGCGTCCAGATCGACATCACCATCGGTGGGACGGAACCCGGATGCCGCTCGGCGAGCGGGGCCGCACCGGTTCCGTAGAATGCCTTGCGCGTCAACCACGTCCGGAAGCGGGTGCGATGGTCGTGCGCGACCCGCGAGATGGGCTCGTACCGCAACCGCCACCCCGAGGTCTGCAGTCGCCGGCACAGATCGACGTCCTCGGCCACGTGCAGCGCCTCGTCGAAACCACCGCAGGCGACGAGCGCGTCGCGACGGACGAGCAGCGCCGCGCTCGGCACGTACGAGACAGGACCACCCGCGACCACGGCGGATTCCCGGCTGCCGAGGTCGAGCGACGAGCGTGCGTGCTCGTACTTCGCGAGCGCGCTGCTGTCGGGTTCGAGGGCCACGATGCGCGGCGCGACGAGTGCGACCGCGGGATCGGTGAAGTGCCCCAGCGATCGTTCGAGCCAGCCGAGTTGTGGTACCACATCGGAATCGAGGAAGGCGACGAATTCCGTTGTCACCTGCTGCAATCCGGTGTTCCGGGCCGCTGCGGGCCCACGGGAGGTCTCGTGCCGGATCACCCGGACACGACCGCGTTCCGGCGCCTCGACCGGCTTCTCGGAACCGTCGTCGACGACCACGACCTCGTGCCCTTCGACGGCGGCGAGCAGACGGGCGAGGCCGGAAGGATTGTCCTTGACGGGGACGACGACGGTGACGGCGGAACTCGGCGGCAGCTTCGTCGGCCGGGGGTTCCCGATGCCCGAGTCCAGCAGACGGCGCGCGACCGCGGCGCTCTGCGCGTCGACGACCTCGACGAAGTCCTCGTCGATCATCGCTACGGCGGCGGGCGCGAGTGTGAGCATGCGCGTGGGCGATCCTCCGACGAGGACACGCCCTCCGGCGAAGCTGCGCACCCGTGCGTCGATGCGCACACCGAAACCGTCGGGGAGCCGGGTCGCCCGGGGCTGCGCCGCCTCCGGAGACGTCGCCTGTGGAGTGATAGCCCGACTCACCGAAGCCTTCCTTCCGTTCCCGGCTGCCACCGGGCGACCTGTGCACTCGCCCGCTCGACCAGACTCGCGAACAGGCGCGCGCCGAGTTCTGCGGTGGCCTCGGTGGGGTCTCCCAGCACTCCGTTCGCGGACACCGAGACGATACCGGCTTCGCGCAGTCGTGGCATCAGTGCTCCGATCGGTTCCGTCGCCCCGACCGCAGCCCGTGTCATGTCGACCGTCCCGGGTGCCAGGTGCAGCAGCAGACTCGTCTCGGTGACACCGGCATGGGCGTCGGATCCGGGCACCGCGCACGGAAGCCAGGCAGCATCGCGGCCTTCGTATCGCAGGAGACTCACCGCCTCGATCAGCGGATAGGCGTTGCCGCCGTGCCCGTTGACGAAGACGACCCGCTTCGCCCACCGGCACACCGACCTGCCGTATTCGACGAGCAGCGCCTTCGTCACCTCGGCTCCGATCGAGACGGTGCCGGCGAAACCTTCGTGTTCCCCGCTCGCTCCGTAGGGCAGCGGCGGGGCGAGGACCACCTCGGGCAGCTCGGCAGCGACAGCAGTCGCGATCCGGGTGTCGGTGTCGAGGGGAAGATGTGGGCCGTGTTGTTCGAGCGCACCGATCGGGACGGCCACCGTCACCCGGTCGGGTTCGATGTCCGTCCAACAGGCGTCGGCGAGCTCCCGCATCACCGCTCCGATGCTAAGGGTTTCGCGGGCGTGCACGAAACCCGGAGGTCCCGGTAGGTCCGCCGGACGCCGAGATCCGATCGGTACGCTTTCCCGGTGCTGATCGAACCTCGTCCGCTGGACGACCCGGACGTGCAGGACCTCATCGGCGAAGTCCAGCTCGAATACGTGCGGAGGTACGGCGGACCCGACGACACCGAACTGTCGCCGCACGAATTCGAGCCACCGAGCGGGGTGTTCCTCCTGGCGGTGGCCGACGGGATTCCGGCCGGGATCGGCGGCTGGCGTGCACCGGAGCATTCGCATCGAGGGGTGCGCGACGGTGATGCCGAGATCAAGCGAATGTACGTGCGGGCGAGCATGCGGCGTCGCGGTGTGGCCGAACGGGTGCTGGGTGCGCTGGAGCGGACGGCGACCGATGCCGGTCGCCGTCGCATGATCCTCGAGACGGGCAGCGAGCAACCCGAGGCGATCGCGTTGTACGCGAAGGCCGGGTACGTACCGATGAACGAGCGCTTCGGGCTCTACGCGGAATCACCGACCGCCATGTACTACTGCAAGGAACTGCCCCCGATCCGTCTGGCGACCGACGACGACCTGCCGGTGCTGCAGGAGATCGAACGCGCTGCGGGCAAACCCTTCGCCGAGATCGGAATGGCGTTCGTCGCCGACGACGATCCTCCGTCCGTCGAGGAACTGCGCGCCCACCGGGACGCGGGTCGCTGCTGGGCGTGGTTCGACGAGCACGGACGAGCGGTCGCGTATCTGGCGGCCGACATCGTCGACGACGGCGTCCACATCGAGCAGGTGTCGGTGCATCCCGATCACGCGCGTCGCGGGATCGGTCGCATGCTGATCGACCACGTCGCGGGGTGGGCGCGGGACGCCGGTTTCGGATCGCTGTCGCTGACCACCTACCGCGACGTGCCGTGGAACGCCCCGTACTACGCGCGTCTCGGCTTCCGGACGGTCGCGGCCGATGCACTCTCCCCCGCACTCACCCGGATCCGCGCGGAGGAACGGAGACACGGCCTCGACCGCTGGCCGCGGATCGTCATGCGCCGCGGGCTGGAGACGTAGGAGCCAGGTTCCTGGCGGCCCGCTCCCCCTCGACGATCGCGGCGTGCAGGCGGCGTGGCGTCACCGCGTCGCCCACGCGGATCACTCTCGTGCCCGGTACGGTGAGTTCCCGCCACAGTTCGTCGACGGGTTCCTGATGGGTGGCGACGACGACCGCGTCCACGGTGAGCGTCGTCTGCTCGCCGGTCGCGTGGTGGACCAAGGTGACCTCGGCGCCGTCCGGCAGGTCCACGACACCGCCGACGGCGACGCCGGTGAGTCGTTCGATCCGCTTGTCGTGGGCACGGCGCAACCAGCCGTCGAGCTCGAGCGTCAGGCCGAGGTCCTGACCCACGAGCATCCCCGGCGTGCACACCGTCACCGCGCATCCGCGGTCCGCCAACAGTTCGGCGACCGAGGTCGCCTGATGGAAACCGAGATCGTCGACGACGAGGACGCGGCCGGAGGGTGCGGCGCTACCGGTGAGCACGTCGCGCACGTCGCTCACCCGCGCCGACGAACCCGCCCAGGCGGGCCGGTGTGGGCGCGCACCCGTCGCGACGACCACGACGTCGGGCGCGAGCGCGTGCAGCGTCGCGGCATCGGCGGTCACACCGGTGCGGATGTCCACTTCCCTGCGGCGACATTCGGCGTCGAGGTGCGTCACCGCGCCGAGCAGTTCGGCACGGTGCGGCGCGGCGGCCGCCTCACGGATCTGGCCACCCGTGCACCGGTTCCGTTCGAACAGAGTGACCGAATGTCCCTGTCCGGCAGCCGTTGCCGCCGTCCGGAGACCGGCGGGTCCGCCACCGACCACGACGACCCGCTGCGGTACGGCAGCCTCGGCAGGGCCGTCGGATTCGTATCCGGCGTGAGGATTGACCGCGCATGCGATGGGACGGTTGAGTCCGACCCTGCCGATGCACTCCTGATTGCAGCCGATGCACGGCCGTATCTCGTCGTCGCGTCCGGAGAGGATCTTGTTCGCGAACTCCGGGTCGGCGATCTGCGCGCGCACGGCGCCGACCAGATCGCACACTCCGTCGGCGAGCGCGGCACCGACCTGTTCGGGTCGGGTGAAGCGCCCGACCCCGACGACGGGCAGCGACACTGCGGCCCGGATCGCGTCGGGGACGAACAGCGAGTAACCGTGCGGGGTGGACATCGGGGCTTCGACCAGATGCAACGTCTCGGTTGCGACGCCCACGGACGTGTTGAGGTAGTCGACGTCGCCGCTCGCTTCGAGCATCCGCGCGACCTGCACGGCATCGTCGATGCCGACACCGCCGTCGGTGCCGTCGTGACCCGTCAGTCGCACCCCCACGACGCGGTCGCGCCCGACGGCGAGCCTCACGGCGGACACGACCTCGAGCAGCAGACGGGCCCGCCCGGCGAGATCCCCGCCGTAGCGGTCGGTGCGACGGTTCGTCGCGGGTGCGAGAAAAGCGCGCAGGACGGATGCCTGGGAGCACTGGATCTCGACACCGTCGAGGCCGCCCTCGGCGCAGCGGCGGGCGACGTCGGCGTAGCCCGCGACGAGTTCGGTGATGTCGGATTCCGTCATCGCGCGCGGGACCTCGCGGAAGAGCGGGTCGGGTTCGGGGCTCGGTGCCCACAACGGTTGCCCCGTGTACATCGAGGTCCCCTGCGCGCCGTTGTGGTTGAGCTGCGCGAGGATCCGCGTGCCGTACCGGTGCACGGCGTCGGTGAGGCGTCGGTAACCGGCGAGGACGTCCTGGTCCCAGCCCCGGATCAGCTTCTCGTAGGGCCGGTCCGAGGGGTGCACGGTGTGCTCCTCGGTGACGATCATCGACGCGCCACCGCGTGCTCTGGCTTCGTAGTACGCGATGTGCCGGTCGGTGACGGTGCCGTCGACCGAGAAGTTGGTCAGGTGCGCCGGGAAGACGATGCGGTTGCGCAGGGTGACCGGACCGATCCGCAACGACGCGTGCGGAACGGTGCCGGCCCCCGTGCGCGTCACGGTCAGACCTTCGAGTTTCCCTGGTCGACGGCCATCTGGCTGCCGGTGATCGTGGAGGCCCGATCGCTCGCGAGGAACAACACGGTCTCCGAGATGTCGTCGGGGTCGGCGGCGGGCTTCTCGGTGAGGATGGGGACGAAGTTCGGTCCCCACGAGGGGTTCTTCTCGAACAGCTTCAGGACGCTGACGTCGGTGCCCATCGGGGTGTTCACGCCGTAGGGGTGGATGGAGTTGACCCGGATCCGGTACGGGCCGAGTTCCTTCGCCGCCGCCTGCGTGATACCGACGAGACCGAATTTCGCTGCCGCGTAGTTGATCTGACCGGGCATCGCCTTGAGTCCCGCCACCGAGCTGACGACGATGACGGATCCGCCGTTGCCGGCCTCGATCATCGCGGGGGCGGCTGCCTTGAGGGTCTTGAAGACACCGGTGAGATTGATGTCGATCAGCTCTTCGAACTGGTCGTCGGGCATCTCCCAGAAGCGGTTCCAGCTGCAGATGCCGGCATTGGCGACCACCACGTCGAGCCGTCCGAACTGGGCGACGCCCTCGTCGACGACGGCCTTCAGCGCCGCGCTGTCGCGCACGTCCGCGACGCGCGCAAGGATCTTCCCGCCGGCCTCCTCCACGAGCCGAACCGTTTCGTGGAAGTCGTCCTCGGTGGCCTGCTCGTAGGTCACGTACTCCGAGACCGGGGCCGCGATGTCGACGCCGATGACGGACGCACCCTCGCGCGCGAAGCGGATGGCGTGGTTGCGGCCCTGTCCGCGTGCGATCCCGGTGATGAAGACGACTTTGCCGTCGAAATCTCCCATGTCAGCCCTTCCCGTCGACCCAGATCAGAACACGTTTCAGTGTGCCCCACGTTACAGTGCCGTGGCGACCCGGTATCCCTCTCGGACGGCCTCGCGCACGGTCCTCGGGGCCGCGCGGTCGCCGATCGACCACGATCCCGACTGTTCGGACACTTCGTGCGGTAGCAGGGGTGCGCAGTCGACCAGGACCGCGTCCGCGACCGGCGTGGTTTCCCCGGACACCCGGTCGACAACGACGACTCCGTCGGCATCGACGGAACCGATCCGGCATCCGAGATGTCTCGCCACGCCCGCCCGCTGCATGCGGACGTCGAAGGCGACGAGGTCGCCCGTCGGCGCGAGTCGTGATCCGGCGACCGGATCACCCGTCGCGTAGTGGACCTCCACGCCGCGCTCCACGAGACGGTCGACGACGGTCCTCGCCACCGGACCACCCATCGGATCCCACACGACCATCCGGGACGCAGGCGGCCGAATCCCCGACAGCACCTCCGCGGCGGTCGCGTACCGCTCGGGCGCGGTCACCTGAAAAGAGGGTGGACGTGGAAGCCCGCCGGTGGCCTGCACGACCTCCGTACCCGCGGCGAGCGCACCCTCGATGTCGGCAGCACTCACTTCCGTGCCGGTACGGATGTCGACGCCGGACTCCAGGCATTGCTGTTCGAGCCAGTCGACGAGCGCAGCGAAGTCTGGCCGGCCACCGCGCGAGACGGCGGCGATCGTCCCACCGACCCGCTCGTCCGCCTCGACCAGGACGACACGGTGACCGCGCGTCGCTGCCACGCGGGCTGCTTCCAGGCCGGCCGGTCCGGCACCCACCACGAGTACGTCGCGTGCGGAGGTCACCGGTCGGGGAGAGTCCCGTGTCTCGGCGCCGGCCTCCGGGTTCGCGATGCACCCCACGATCGGGTTGTGGAAATCGTCGACGAGGCACGCCTGGTTGCAGCGCACGCAGGGACGCGGCCGACGACCGCGACGGGCGGCGACGACGAGGCCGGGGTCGGCGATCTGTGCGCGGGTCATCTCGACCAGGTCGCACGTGCCGTCGGAGAGTGCCCGCTGCGCGTGTCCGAGGTCGGCGACGCTGCCCTGCAGAGCGATCGGAACCGATCCGGCGACCGCCTCCCGGATGCGGTTGCACAGTTCGTCGTTGAATCCGGCAGAGATATGCGCGGCGGGCCGATACGACTCGGGTGAGAACAATCCGCCGCGCACCACCGTGAGCAGATCGATCGACGGTGCGATCGCGCGGACGTATCCGGCGGCGATGTCGGGAGTGATGCCCGCCCACGGCGCGTTCTCGTCGCACGAGAGTCTCAGGGCGAGGATGCGATCCGCACCGATCCGCGTGCGAACGGCGGCGATCACTTCGCGGAGCAGCCGCACACGGTCGGTGCCGTAGGTGTCGTCGCGGTGATTGGTCAGCCCGGAGAGGAACTGCCGCAGCAGCGAGGTCGGTCCCGCGTCGAGTTCCACTCCATCGAGATCGGAGTCCACGGCGACGACGGCGACGCGGGCGAAGGACTCGACGAGCTCGGCGATCTCACGCTCGGTCGCCTCGGCGGGCAGTTCGCGTGTCACCGGGTCCGGCACGCGCGAGGGTGCCCACAGCGGTGCGCGGGTCCACGCGCTCGAACCCTGGAGGCCGCGATGGCCGAGGCCTGCGAGCACGAGTGTCCCGTGCGGACGGCAGGCCTCGACGATCCGCCGGTAACCGTCCCCGCAGCGCTCGGCCAGCGGCGCGCGTTCGTAGGGATGGTCGGAGGGGTGTACCGAGGCCGTTTCCGTGACGACGATCCCGCACCCACCCCGTGCACGTCGCGCGTAGTACGCGACGTGACGGTCCGAGAACGACCGGCCGTCACCGAGATTCGTGACGTGCGGACCGAAGATCACCCTCGACGGAGCGGTGCGTCCGGCGAGGGTGATCGGTTCGGTGAGCGCGGGGCCCATGTCGTCGGTTCGGTCAGATGCCGAGGTCGCGGCGGAAACCGTCCGGCACGAACACATCGTCGGGGGTGAGCTCGTGGATCGAGTTCTTGCCCAGACCCATCAGTGCGGAACCGATTCCGCCGGACAGGATGTCGAGGACGTTCTCCACACCGGCCTGACCGTTCGCGGCCAGACCCCACAGGTACGCGCGACCGATGAGCACGGCCCTGGCGCCGAGCGCGATCGCCTTGACGACATCGCTGCCGCGGCGGATACCACCGTCGAGCAGCACCTCGACGTCCTTGCCCACCGCCTCGGCGATCGCCGGCAGCGCCCGGATCGGCGCCGGGGTGCCGTCGAGGTTGTTGCCGCCGTGGTTGGACACCGAGATGGCGGTGACCCCGGCGTCGACGGCGCGCTTGGCGTCGTCGACGCGCATGACGCCCTTGAGCATGAACGGTGCGTCACCCCACTGCTCGCGCAGCCACGCGACGTCCTCCCAGGTGGGCAGGGGCGTGGTCATCCACTCACCGTAGGCACCGAAGAAGGTCGGGGCCTGACCCTCCGGCGGCGTGAGGTTGGGGGTGGTCAGATCCGGCACACCGCCGGTCTTCGCCCATTCGAGAAGCCACTTGGGGCGGGTGATGCCCTCGGGGGCGAACTTGACCATCGCCTCGAGGTTCATCCGCTCCGGGATGGCGGGACTACCCCAGTCGCGACCGTTGGAGAACGACCAGTCCAGGGTCATGATCAGGCCCTTCGCACCGGCGGCGCGGGCACGTTCCATGCGCTGGATCAGCGTGTCGCGGCTGCCCACCCAGTACATCTGGAAGAAGGTCTTGTCGTTGACCGCCGCGACTTCTTCGATGGATTTGCTCGCGAACGACGACAGACCCATCGCGGTGCCGCGGGCGGCGGCGGCGCGGGCCACGGCGACCTCACCGTCGGGGTGTACGGCCTGCACGCCGGTCGGCGAGATCATCACGGGCAGGGACACATCCTGTCCCATGATGGTCGTGGCCATCTCCCGCTTGTCGGACAGCCCCGCGACGTGCGGGGCGAATCCGAGTTCGCGGAAGGCGGTGGTGTTGTCGTCGACCGTGATGCCGGCCTCGGACCCGGCGACGAGCGCGCCGTAGACGGACTTGGGCAGGCGTTTGCGGGCGCGCTGCTGTGCGATTGCGACGGTCTCGAACCACGGGTCCTGGGCCCACGGATTCTTCAACCAGGAAGGCTTGGCCATCGTCGGTCGTCTCCTCGAAGATCTAGAGCCCTGCGAGCGGATTCTCGTCGCAGAACTTGGCGGGGGGCTTGGTGAGCAGGGTCAGCGGTACCGGTGCGGCCGGGGTGCGCCGTTCGGCGCGCTTGCCGGTACGCGAGTGGTCGACGCTCGACTGCGGCACGGTGCGTTCGGCCTCGAGCGCGGACTGTCCGTAGCCCTGCACGCATTCGGGATCGGGGCCGTCCATCGGCAGGCCGGTGAAGAACTTCGCGGCCATGCAACCGCCGCGGCACGCGTCGAAGAAGTTGCACGACGCGCACGCACCGGCGGACTGCGGTTCGCGCAGTTCGCGAAACAGCTCGGAGTTCTTCCACACCGACGCGAAACCACCGTCGGTCAGGATGTTTCCGGCGTGGAAGTTCTCGTGGATCGCGAACGGGCACGCGTAGACGTCGCCGACCGGGTCGATCAGACACACCACGCGTCCCGCACCACACAGATTCAGTCCGGGCAGCGAGCCACCGCCCTCGCCGCCGAAGGCGGACAGGTGGAAGAACGAGTCGCCGGTGAGCACGCCCTCGCCGTGGGCGACGAGCCAGTCGTAGAGCTGCCGCTGCTGCTCGTGGGTGGGATGCAGGTCGTCCCACACGTCCACGGCGCGGCCGGACGGGCGCAGTCGCGTGATGCGCAGGGTCGCGCCGTAGCGGTCTGCGAGAGCCTTGAACTCGTCGAGCTGGTCGACGTTCTGGCGGGTGACGACGACGGAGATCTTCGCGTCGCGAAAACCCGCCTCGGACAGGTTCTCCAGCGCGCGCACGGCCATCGCGAACGAACCCGGCCCACGCACGGCGTCGTTGACCTCGGCGGTGGCACCGTCGAGGGAGATCTGCACGTCGACGTAGTCGGAAGCGGCCAGCCGGGCGGCGACCTTCTTGTCGATGCGCACACCGTTGGTCGAGAACTTCACGCCCACCTGATGTTCGGTGGCGTAATCGACGAGTTCCCAGAAGTCCGATCGCACGGTGGGTTCGCCGCCACCGATGTTGACGTAGAAGACCTGCATGCGCTGCAGCTCGTCGATGATCGCCTTGCACTGTTCGGTCGACAGTTCGCGCGGGTCGCGCTTGCCAGACGAGGACAGGCAGTGCACACACGAGAGGTTGCAGGCGTAGGTGAGCTCCCAGGTCAGGCAGATCGGGGCGTCGAGGCCCTTCTCGAACTGGTCGACGAGGCGACCGACCTTCGGTGGGGCGGAGGTGGTGGGCGGTTCGAGCAGCGAGGTCATGGGCTGGTCCTTACAGACGTCAGGCAGGAACGATCATGTGCGAATCGGCCAGGGTGCCCAGGGCACGCACGTAGGGCCGCTCGGCGTTCTCGTCGATCCCGTGCGCTCGCAACGCTTCTCGCACCGAACCGTGGTCGCCGAGGGATCGGACGACGTCGACGATGACGGTGTTCTTCAGGAACGACAACTTGCGGGTGCCGAAGTGGTAGAGCAACGCCCCGAACGGCTCGGGGCGAAGCGCTACCTGCGGGTGGAGCCGCCAGCCGGCACCCGGATCGAACATCTCGGTGTCCATTGCTACGGGGGACACGTCGGTGGCTCCGGGCGCGGTCATGTCAGTACACGCCGCACATGCCGTCGATGGAGACCTCTTCGACGAGGGACTCCTCGATCAGATCGGATTCGATCACGGCGTTGTCACGATCGGACATGTTTCCTCCTCGGTTTCTTCTCCTGGATCGGAGTCGGTCGTCACAGCGGACTTGCGCTGTGAGCCGGTTCACCACTGTAATGGCATCGAGTGCAGAATGTCACGCCTCCGGGAGGAAGAATGACGCGTAGCCGCGGGAAACCGTCCGCTCGGATAGGTCGCCGCCCGTCCACCTCGAAGGAGGAACTCGCCGCAATCGGCATCGAACTGTTCATGGAGGCGGGCTTCGACGAGACGAGCATCGACGACATCGCCGAGGCGGCCGGCATTGCCCGACGCACCTTCTTCCGCTACTTCCCGTCGAAGAACGAGGTGGCCTGGGGAAACTTCGACGAACACCTCGCCGGCATGCGCGCGAGCCTCGAAACGATCCCCGAGGACGTCCCGCTCTCGGCAGCGCTCACCACCGCCCTGCACGACTTCAACACCTTCCCCGACAGCGAGACCGAACGACACCGCGCGCGGATGGGGCTCATCCTGCACACGCCCGCACTGCAGGGCTATTCGTCGGTGATGTACCAGGGCTGGAGACGTGTCGTCGCCGAGTTCGTCGCCCGTCGCATCGGGGCCGATCCCGACGACCACATCCCCCGCACCGTCGGCTATCTGCTGCTCGGTGTCGCGATCTCCGCCTACGAGGCGTGGCTCGACGAACCCGGATCGGACCTGCACGAATTACTGGCCACCGGGATGGGGACACTGACGGCCGGTCTCGACTACTACAGTGACCCGCACTCCCCTTCCACGCCGCCCCCTGCCACGCCTCCCCCTGCCACACCTCCGAAAAAGGTTGCGAAACAATGACCCTGCTCGATTCGCTCGCTCCCTGCAGCCCGGGCCGGTGGACACACGACCACGTGACGGTCGAACGCGTACCCGCCGGACCGCTGAACGTCCGGCGCGAGGACGACCGGCTCCACGTCACGCATTCCCTCACGGCCGAGCAGATCAGCGAGCGCCTCGTCGCCGAGGTGACCGCCTCGATCCAGGACGCCGAGTTCGGCCAGGACGAGTTCGAACTGACTATGGTGGGACTCGTCCGTTCCACGGTGCCGGGTGCCCTCGACTCGTGGGTCACCTACTACCGCAACTCTCTCGGCGAACTGCTCGACGGTACAGCCGATTTCGCGCCCATCCACGATCGCGCGGCCGAACTCGTCCGTGGGAGCGTGCTCGACCTGGGGTCGTGTTTCGGTTTCCTGCCGCTGCGACTCGCGGCCGCCGGCACCGCCGTCACCGCCACCGACATCCTGCCCGGCACGATGCGCCTGCTCGATGCGGTCGCACCGCGGCTCGGACTGCACGTCGACACGCTCGTGTGCGACGCGGCGAACGTCCCGGTCCCCGACGGCAGCGCCGACACCGTCACCGCGATCCACCTGCTCGAGCACGTCGACGACGCCCTCGGTGCCACGATCCTCGCCGAGGCGCTGCGGATCGCCCGGGAGCGGGTGGTGGTCGCGGTGCCGTTCGAGGACGAGGCCACGGCCTGCCACGGACACGTGCGCACCTTCGACCTGCCTGCGCTCGAGGAACTCGGGCGCAGCACCGGGCGTCCCTTCGAGGTGTTCGAACACCACGGCGGTTGGCTCGTCATCGGGTGATCCACCCGGGCCATCCGCCTGCCCGCCCATCCGATTCCCGTCCGGCGACGAATACCCGGTGTGGACGGAAGGAGGTGGCGCGATGGACCAGATCGTCGAGAGCCACTTCGGCTGGACGACCCGTCGCGTCGTCCTCCCCCGCCGCGCCGCGGACCGGGAGATGTCATCGTCGTCCGGAGTGGTAACGGACTGTCGGCCGCTCCCCGAGCGACCGGACGTGCGACTGCTCGTCTACCACGACGACGCGGACGACTCCGACTACGACGCCGTGGCGATCGGAAAGACCGACGGCGCGAACGACATTCCGGTACTCACCACCGTCGAGGAGTGCCTGCTCGTCACCGCGGTCCGGCCCGGGACAGGTCCCGCGATCGTGCTCGCCGCGCCGCCGGGTGAGGACGAGGGCCGACGGGTCCGGGAGATCACCCGGCAGCTTCTTCGAGGCGGACCGCTACTGCGCCTGATCCTGTACACCGGCGCACTGTCGGTACTCGTGCCGCTTCACTCGCCTGCTCCGACCGGACGCTGACGCGGTGTGGACGTCGGGTCCGTACTCGCCCGGGCAGACGTGGTCGACCAGCACGTGTTCGCGGTCGTACTCTCCTCCGCGCAGCGGCCTGTACGGGATCCCGGATTCCGACGACAAGCCGTCGAGACGATTGTGCAACCGATGCTCCTCGCGCAGGAAGTCCTCCTCGTCGAGTCGGTCGGCGCTCGCGACGAGATGCGGTCGGAGTACCCGCATTCCGGTGTAGAAGCCCGTGCCGTGCAGGAGCTGCCACAGCACGTGATCGATCGACCCGCTGATTCCGCGCGGTCCGAGCGCTGCGGCCCGATCGCCCGCCGTGACGACGGCGAGCATCGTTCTGCCCGCCAGTCCCCCGTCGCCGTATTTGCGGACGCGCCCGTGCTCGTCGCGGACACCGAACGCGAAACCGTTGGTGAACACGCGGTCGAACCATCCCTTCAAGATCGCCGGCGTGCCGTACCACCACAGTGGGAACGACACCACGAGATGGTCGGCGGCGCGCAGCGCGTCCTGTTCGCGGCGGATGTCGTCGGCGAGGAGCCCGGTCGCCGTGGCGTTCTTCTGCCGCTCCGACAACGTTCTCCCCGGCGCCGCACCGAAGTCGGCGTCGGAGAGCACCGGATTCCAGTTCATCGCGTAGAGATCCGAGATCGCGACGTGCGTGCCCGATTCGCGTAGTCGTGCCGCCCCCGAGCGGACGAGGGCGTGCCCCAGTGAGGCGTCGTCCGGATGGGCGTGCACCCACAGAACGCTGCCCTTCTCGACGCTGCCCTTCTCGACGCTGTCCTTCTCGGCACTGTCCTTCTCGACACTGTCCTTTTCTGCACTGTTCTTCTCGGTCATGTCTCCATAGTCTGGGGACGGGAACGGTATGGGAAGTACGCACTTTGCGATCACATACGGACCGAAAGGTAACGATCGGCGATGACCAGGGGTTTCGATGACACAAGGGTTTCGATGACACGGAAGGCCGTGGAGACGGCGATGCTGGTGTGCCCGGTGGAGATCGCCGTGGCGGTTCTCGGGGGCGCGTGGAAGCTCACGATCGTCAAGAACCTGATCGACGGGCCCTGCCGGTTCGGCGAACTGGGCCGGCGGGTCGGTCCCGTCAGCGCGCGGGTGCTCACCCGGCAACTCCGCGAACTGGAGGCCGACGGTATCGTGTCGCGCACGGTCTTCGCCGAGGTGCCGCCGCGGGTGGAGTACGAACTGACCGAACTCGGCCGGACCCTCGAGCCGGCCGTCGCGTGGCTCGACGACTGGGGTGCGGCCTACAGCAGCAGGCTCACCGAGCGCAGCTGAGTGTCGGGAGAGCGGGGGTCAGATCAACCCCTGCTTGCTCGCGGCGTAGACCGCCTCGGCCCGGCGGCTCACCCCGAGTTTGCGCATGATGTTGCTGACGTGGAACTTCACGGTGGTGGCCGAGATGAACAGCTGCTCACCGATCTTCACGTTCGACATGCCGGCGGCGAGAAGCTTCAGCACCTCGAGTTCGCGGCCGGTCAACTGTTCGGCGGGCGCACCCTGCCCGTTGAGCGAACGCACGACCGCCGCGGCGCTGCGCGAGTCGAAGGCGCTCTCGCCGCGGGAAACCGCGCGGATGGCGCGCACCAGCTCGGTGGTGTCGACGTCCTTGACGACGTAGCCGCGCGCGCCGGCGTGCACGGCCCGCACGACGAGCTGTTCGTCGAGGAAGGTGGTGAGGACGAGCAGGCCGATACCCGGATGCGCCGAGGACAACCGACCGCACAATCCCAGTCCCTCGAAGTCCGATCCGGCCGAGAGCTTGAGATCGAGCAGCACGATGTCGGGGCGCATGCGGTCGACGAGTGCGAGCGCCTCCGCGTCCGTCGAGGCCTCCCCCACCACTTCGAGGTCCGGTTCGCGGTCGAGGATCGAGCGGAGTCCCTGGCGGAGGATCGCGTGGTCGTCGACGAGTGCGATGCGCACCGTGCCGGGCCGCGCCCGCGGGGTCGCCTGCGGTGGTGTGACGGTCATGACGGTTCTCCCACCTGTTGAGCTACAGCATTGTCCTGCAACGGGATACGGGCCGCGATCCGCACTCCACCGAACCGGGAACGACGCACCTCGAGGGTGCCGCCGAGTTCGCGGGCGCGGGCCTGCATGTTCGCGAGACCGCGATGGCGCCCGTCGAGATCGTTGGCGGCGAGTCGCAGCATCACCCGCAGACGCGCCGGGTCGCCGTCGCCGTCGTCGGCCACCGACAGCAGGACCGCATCGCGTCCGTAACTCAGCCGCAGCACCACGCGACTCGCGTTGGCGTGCACCGCCGCGTTGAACAGCGCTTCGCCGGCGATCCGGAGCAGGGCGTGCTCGGCCTCGCCGCTCAACTCGACCGGTGTGCCACCCATCCTCGTCTTGACCTCGAGTTCGCCCGGCATGTGGGCCACGCTGAGCTGTTCGAGCATCTCCGGCAACGACATCCGTTCGGAATCGGACGGCCGGTTCAGCGCGTAGATCGCCGACCGCAACTGCTCGACGGCACCGCGGGTGAGTTCCTTGGCGAGGTCGAGTCGTTCGCTGCGTTCGGCGTCGGGGATGTCGCTGCGGCACACCTCGATCTGCATGCCCGCCGAGAGCACGGCCTGCGTGACGCTGTCGTGGAGTTCGCGCGCGATGCGGTGGCGTTCCTCGTCGAGGGCCTGGTTCCGGTGGGCGACGCCCAGCTGCCGTTGCGTGAGAGCGAGTTTTTTCAGGGTCGCTTCGAGTTCCTCGTTGCGCGCCTGCAGATCGGCGGCGGAGCGGTTCGCTTCGCGGTAGGCCTGCTCGGCGCGTTCGAGCAGGAGTTGTCCGCGTTGGTAGAGCGCCGAGTTCTGCAGCGCGACCGCGGTCTGGCTGGCGAGGATCGACAGGACGGCGCGGTCGGTGGTGTCGAGGACGCGGTGGTCCGGCGTCCACGCGGCGATGGCACCGGCGACTCCCCCGTCGAGGACGATGGGCACGAACACGTGGTGGTTCTCGACCAGCTCGCGACGTTCGACGGCACCGGTACGCACGGCGTCGAGCAGGGCCACGACCTCGTCGGGCAGGGGCGGACCCTCGACGTTGTCGACGAGGAAGGGAGTGGCGTCGGGGCCGAGCACGAGCCTGCGCGGCCCGGCATCGGGCAGGACACCGTCGGCGAGGGCGAAGGCAACCCACGTCGCGCTCAGGTGCGCACGGGCGGCTTCGGCGACGGCGCAGATGAGCGTCTCCGGCCCCTCGACCGTACGCACCAGTGCCCGGGAGATCAGTTCGAGGGCGTGGACGACGCGTTCGAGTCGTTCGGCAGCGCCGCGGTACTGCGGATAGAAGGTCGACTTCCCGGAGCGGAGTCCGGTCAATGCCGACAGGTCGGGAGCACTCACAGCGCCGTCCGGAACAACTCGATCATCTGGTCGCGGGTCGCGGTGCGCGGATTCGTCGACATGCACGCGTCGCGCAGTGCTCCCTCGGCTAGTCGCGGCAGGTCTTCCTCCCGCACACCGAGTTGGCGCAGTCCACGCGGCACGCCCACCTGGCGGGCGAGCGCGTCGATGCGCGACGCGACGGCCTCGACGGCCTCGGGCGCGGCACCGCGCGCCTCCTCCAGACCGAGGGTCGCGGCGACCTGGACGAACGGCTCGGGATCGTCGGCACCGTTGAACCGGATGACGTGCGGCAGGAGCACGCCGTTGATGACCCCGTGCGGCAGGTCGAGCAGACCGCCGACCTGATGGCTCATCGCGTGGGCGGCACCGAGGATCGCGTTGGTGAACGCGAGTCCGGCCTCGAGACTGGCCTGGGCCATAGTGGCGCGAGCGGGCATGTAGGTCGGGTCGTCGATCGTGCGCACGAGCGTTCCGGTGACCATGCCGACCGCCCGCAGTGCGTGATGGTCGGTGAGGGGGTTGTGGGCGCGGGAGACGAACGCCTCGATGCCGTGGGTGAGGGCGTCGAGTCCGGTGGCGGCGTTGAGGTCGGCGGGCATGGTGGTGAGCAGTCGCGGATCGATCACCGTGAGGTCGGGGACGAGCGACCGGCCGATGATGGTGATCTTGCTGCCGCGCGCGGTGTCGGTGACCACGCAGAACTGGGAGACGTCGGCTCCCGTCCCGGACGTCGACGGCACCATGACCATCGGCGGGATGGGCAACGGCGCACGGTCGACGCCCTCGTAGTCGAGGATGTTGCCGCCGTTGGCGGCGAGGATCGCGACGCCCTTCGCAGCGTCGATCACGGAGCCACCGCCCAGCGCGACGAGGACGTCGCAACCCCGCGACCGGTACAGCTCGTGGCCGGCCGCGACCTCGTGGTCCTTGGGATTGGGGGTGAGACCGGCCCACACGGTGGCGTCGATCCCCTGATCACGCAGGTGCTGCAGGAGTTCGTCGACCCACCCGGCCTCGATCAGCCCCGGGTCGGTGACGAGCATGGGGCGGACACCGCCGAGCCGGACGGCGGCGTGGGCCGCTTCGACGAGCGAGCCCTCCCCGAAGACGATCTCGGGAGCGTGGAACTTGACCAGGGCCGGCCCCGAAGCGGGGTGGTCGTCCCGAGGGGTCGCGGAAGCACGGGGATGGGTGGTGTTCTGGTGTCCCGGCATGACGACGGCCACTGTTCACTCCTGACGATCCGCACGATCCGCGCACCTGTGTGATCCAGCTTACGGTGCACGGGTTGTCGGGCGGAGCGGGCACGGGACGCACCGGACCGATGGGGAGGTCGGCACCTATCCGACAGGGTAGGTCACGGGCGTCGATCAGCGCTCGGCGCCGACTCCGTCACTGCCCGCCGGTGTCGCCCATCACGGCGCCCTCGCGGCGGGGGTCGGCGCCACCGACCCATCCCTCCCCCTGACGCAGCAGCGCGCTCAGTCCACTGGACTGCGGGGCGACGGACACCTCGTGGCCCATGTCGCGGAGCTGCTGCACGAGTGGATCGTTCGCTCCGTCGTCGGCACCGTCGATCGCTGGATGTTCGCCGCCGACCCCGGTGACGGGGGTGTTCGCGGCGCCGAACGACACGGCCGAGACGGCCTGCTGCGGGTCGAGTCCCCAGTCGAGGGTGTTCACGAGTGTCTTGACGACGAACTGGATGATCACCGAGCCGCCCGGCGACCCGACCACCATCCGGATGTCGCCGCGACCGCCGTCGGGGGTGCGATCGAAGACGAGCGTCGGGGCCATCGAGCTGCGCGGCCGCTTGCCGGGTTCGACGCGGTTGGCGACGGGCAGTCCGTCTTCGTCGACCGGTTCGGCCGAGAAGTCGGTGAGCTGGTTGTTGAGGAGGAAGCCGTCGGTCATGTGGAACGAGCCGAAGGCCGACTCGATGGTGGTCGTCATGGATGCGACGTTGCCGTAGCTGTCCGCGACCGAGATGTGGCTGGTGCCGTGCTCGGGGCTCTGCGGCGGCATGCCGAGCGGGACCGGACCGAAGTCGCCGGGCTGCGCCTTGCCCATGCTCTTGCCGGGGTCGATCAGCCCTGCGCGTTCGGACAGGTAGTCCGGGTTCACCAGGGTCTCCAGCGAGCCACCCGGCAGGGGCACGAAATCGGCATCGGCGACGTACTTGTCGCGATCGGCGTAGGCGAGTCGTTCGGCCTCGGAGATCAGGTGCACCGCGTCCGCGTCGGGGACGCCACCGTCCGCGTCGACGTCGGACGGTGGCAGTGACGCGAGGTCGAAGTTCTCGAGGATGCCGAGCGTCGCCGCGACCGCCATGCCACCCGAGGACGGGTTGGGCATCCCGCAGATCTCGTACTCGCGGTAGGGCGTGCACAGCGGTTGCCGTTCCTTCGCCTCGTAGACGGCGAGATCCTCGAGGGTCATCGTTCCGGGTGTACGCCCGCCGGAATCGGTGCCGGTGGACTCGACGATGCCGGCCGCGATGTCACCGGTGTAGAAGGCGTCGGCGCCGTCGGTGGCGATCGCCGAGAGTGTCTTGGACATCGCCGGATTCGTGAGGATCTCACCTTCGGGCTTGGGCGAGCCGTCGGCCTGCAGGAAGTAGGCGCGGGCCTCGTCGTCGACGGCGAGCTGCTCGGCGGAATCGGCGATCGACTGTGCCAGACGGTCGCTGATCACGATGCCTTGATCGGCGAGATCGATGGCGGGGCGGAACAATTCGCCCCAGGCGGCACTCCCGTGCTCCGCGTGGACGGTTCCGAGCATCCGCACGACGCCGGGCACGCCGATCGAGCGGCCGCTCGCACGCGCGTCGGGGCGGGGTTCGGCGCGATCGGTGTCGCTGATCCAGCGCAGATAGTTCTCGGTCGCGGACATCGGTGCCGTCTCGCGGCCGTCGTATGCCTTCATCTCACCGGACTCGGCGTCGTAGTACACCAGGAACGCTCCGCCGCCGATACCCGACGACTGGGGTTCGACGAGACCGAGGACCATCTGGGCGGCGACGAGTGCGTCGGCCGCGGTCCCACCGTCGCGCAGGACCTCGCATGCCGCTTCGGTGGATGCGGGATTGGCCGTCGACACGGCGAAGGAGGAGGTGGTCACCGCGGTCATGCCGGCGCGGTAACCGGTCGCGATCTCGGGGTTCGTGGAGATGTCGCGATCCCCGGTCTCCGTCGCCGGCTGCGTATCGGTGATCGGGGTGCCGTTGGGTTCGGCGGTGCAGGTCGCGGCTGCCGCGGTCTCCTGCACGTCAACCGTACCGCCCGACTCCATATCGCCCGCTTCCGAATCGCCCGACGCGGACGTACACGCGCCGAGGAGGGTGATCGAGACGGCCGCGGCGAAGGCCGCGCGGACACCGGACCGGGCTCTCGAGGGCAGGACCATTCACCGACCGTAGCCGGGCGCGTGAGTGCCCGTCGGGAATTCGACCGCGATCGGTTCGCGTCCGCGCTCCGAACCCCTTGACACGGTCGTCGTCCGGGGAGCATCCTTTATTCAACCGGATGGTTGATAAACCGGAAGGTTCATAAACGGAGGCGATCGTGTACGACGACACGGACGACACCGCGCTCGACCTGGCGTTCACCGCCCTGGCCGATCCGGTCCGCCGCCGCATCGTCGCCCGGCTCAGCCGGGGCCCGGCCACGGTCACCGAACTCGCGGAACCCTTCGCGATCACCACACAGGCGATCTCGAAACACATTCGGGTGCTCGAACACGCAGGGCTCGTCACGCGCACGCGCGACGCCCAGCGCCGGCCCGTCCACTTGAACCCCGCACGGCTGGAGATGCTGACCTCCTGGATCGACCGCTACCGGCTGGTGAAGGAGCAGCAGTTCCGCGGTCTCGACGCCGTGCTGGCCCGGGAAGCGGCCCCCGATCGGCCACGGGGTGCGTAGCCCACCCCGATCCACACAGCGTGTGTAGCCCACCCCGATCCTTGGAGGACCATCATGAGCAGCAACGCAGTCACCCTCTCGATCCCGGAGGGCGTCCCCTTCATCGATTACGAGCGGGAGTTCGACTTTCCCGTCGAGGACGTCTTCCGCGCCCACAAGGACCCCGATCTCGTCGCACAGTGGCTCGGCCCGCGCGGCCTGGAGATGAAGATCGAGGAGTACGACCTCCGCACCGGCGGTTCGTACCGCTACGAACACTCCGACGACAGCGGCAGCTACCGCTTCGCGGGTGTCTTCCACACCGTCCGCGAGAACGAGCTCATCGTCCAGACCTTCGAATATCTCGGGTTCCCGGACGTGGTGAGCCTCGAGACGCTCACCTTCGTCGACCTCGGGAACGGCCGCTGCAGGCTGGTCGGCCATTCCGTGTACCCGAGCCAGGAGGCCCGCGACGGCATGGCGGAATCGGGTATGGAGACCGGCCTGACCGAGGGCTTCGAACGACTCGAGGAGCTGTTGGCCGGGTCCACGAAACGGTGAGCGCCGTTCACCGCAGGGCGTGGCCGAGTTCGGCGGCGCGCGCGAGCAGTTGCGCGCCGTCGCGGGCGACGACCACCTCGTCGCACAGTTCGGCGTAGTCGGGCATCGCGCAGGTCGCCTGTGTCCAGTACCGCTCGGGTTCGGGCGTGATCCACGCGAGGCGGTGCACGCGGCGACGGAGTTCCTCGAGCCGGTCGGTGCGCGGGGGCAGGCCGTTGCAGCGCCCGTCCCCCACGACCAGCACCGATGTCCGGCCGTCGATCGATCCGGAGTGCTCGGTGAGCAGTTCGTCGAACGTCCGGCCGTAGTCGCTGCTCGCTTCGAGATCGACTGCGGGATGGGCGAGTACGGCGGCCAGGGCACCGTCACCGCCGGCGGCGAGCAACTGTGTCGTCACGTCCACCGGACGATCGACGAAGGCGATCACCCGGCACCGGTGCGCCCGCCCGTGCATCGCCTGGGCGAGCCGGAGCGTGAACGCGGTGATCGGACGGACCGACAACGAGACGTCGGCGAGGACGAGCAGTCGCACCCGGTCGGGGCGGGGCGCGCGGACGACGAGCCGGAACGGCACCCCGTCGGTCCGCATCCCCGCTCGGGCGGTCCTGCGCATGTCGAGCCGTCCGCGGGTCCGCTCACGAGGATGGGGCCGGACCGGTCCGCGCATGCGGCGCAGCACCTCGTGGCACGCGAGTTCGATCTCGGCACGATCGATGCCGGCGGCGTCGTGCGATTCGGGTGCCTCGACGCCCTCGGCGCCCGGCACCGCGGCGGCGAGCGAAGCCACGAATGCCTCGACCGCGTCCACGAGTCGCGCGAGTTGTGAGGCGGAGAGAGGTTCGTCGAGGACCTCTCCCCCGTACGTGCGGTGCGGGTCGTAGGCGTCGAGCCACGCGAGGATCGACGCCGGGTCGTCCCACGACAGCGATCCGACGACCGCGGCCCCGGGTTCACCGGACAGATCACCCACCGTCGTGGTCGCCGCATTCTCGACGTCGATGGTGTAGGTGACGCCGCGACGGCCCGAGTCCGCACCCGTGTCCACCGACAGATCGGCGTCGGACGACGTCATCGACACATCGTCGTCGTCCTTGTGCGGGTTGAACCCCTTGCGGGCCTCCGGGGTGTCGAAGTGGTCGCCGACCTCGGCTGCGCGGTCGTTGTACTCGGCGTAGCGCGCGATGCTCGGGTCGTCGCCGATCTCGAGTGCCGCCGGTAGGGATTCGGCGAACTGCGCCCGGGCGGGGCCGCCGCCGCTCGCGGCGACGGCGGCGTCGACCGCACCGAACAACTCGTCGAAGGCGCGCTCGAAACCGGCCCGCTCGTGCGGGTACTTGACGCACACCGCCCGCAGGCACGAGCGCAGTGAATCCCGTTCACGGACGGGGACCAGGTCGAGCACCCGGCGCACCTCGATGCTCTCCGCCGGTGACGCCGCGACACCGTGGCGTCGCAGGAGCAGGCCGAACACCGCCGCTACCACGTCGAGCACGTAGCGGGGGCGACGCTCGTCGAGCGCGGTCACCCGTGTGACCCGGGATGCGTGCATCGCGGGGTCACCCCCGCAGTCCGCTGCCGGCGGCGTCGCGACCGCCACCACCGCGTCCCCGGAAGACGGCGGTCGTGGTGTTCGCCGGGCGTGATGCGACCGTCACGCGTTCACGCACCGGAACAGCTTCGGGCGCACTCGCTTCGGACGCGATCGGTTCGGACACCGCGGTTGCCGGTGCCGCACCGCCGAGCCGGGTCTTCGCGAGGTCGACGTCGCCGGTGTACTTGAGCAGCGTCGCCAACAGCACGTCGCGCATGCCGCCCAGCGAATCGGGGTCGTCGGCGTCGTGCCCCATCACCGTCGCCGCACGCGCGGCGTCGATGACCTCCGAGATCGAGGGCCTCTTGCGCAGCGGCAGGTCGCGCAGGCTCCGGGACAGGTCGACGATCTGGTGGGCCGTTCCGGGGCGCACGTCCGGCACCCGCGCGGTGACGATCTCGCGTTCACGCTCGGGTGTCGGGTATCCGACGTGGTAGTGCAGGCAGCGACGCTTGAGCGCGGGCGACAACTCGCGAGTGTCGTTGGAGGTCAGGATCACCCACGGTGTGGACCGGGCCGTGAACGTGCCGACCTCGGGGATCGTCACCTGCCGTTCGGCGAGCACCTCGAGCAACAGCGCCTCCATGGACTCCTCGGTGCGGTCCACCTCGTCGACGAGCAGGACCACCGGCTCCTCCGAGAGCACGGCCTCGAGCAGCGGACGGACCGACAGGAAGGTCTCCGAGTACAGCCCGAAGTCCTGCTGCGCGAGAAACGTCGACGCGTCCGCGAGGTCGGCGTGACCGGCGAGCAGTTCGCCGATGCGGTCGCGCAGCATCTGCACGTGCAGCAGCTGTTTGGCGTAGTCCCACTCGTAGAGGGCGCGGCTGTCGTCGAGCCCTTCGTAGCACTGCAGTCGAACCAGTTTCCGGTCGCCGACCGCGGCGAGTGCCTTGGCCAGTTCGGTCTTGCCGACCCCGGCGGGGCCTTCGAGCAGCAGGGGCCGCTCGAGTGCGGTGGCGAGGTGCACGACGGTCGCGAACTCGTCGTCGGCGATGTAGTCGTGCCGGCGCAGCGCATCCTTCAACTCGGCGCCCGAGGCGAACGGGGTCATCCGGGGTCTCCTTCTGTGGCGTGGTCGCAGCGGAGCAGGGCGCTCCCGGGGCGCAGGGGACGCCCCGGGAGCGCGGGTTCTCAGTAGGACCGGTTGATGCAGTGGTCGACGACCGGGATCATCGAGTCGACGGTGACCTCGCGGGGATTGCCCGGGGTGCACCAGTCGTCCTGGATGTGCTCGGAGATGGCGCGCACGGTCTTCTCGTCGCCGCGGATCGTGTCTCCGCGACCCGCGTACTTCTTGGTGTTCATCTGGTTCTTCTCGTACGAGTCGGTGCGCACCTGACCGAAGTTGTCGGGGATGCCGACGTCCTTCGCGAGACGGATCGCCGCTTCGACCGCCGCGTCGGCGGCCTGGACGGTGGTCATGTTGCGGGTGTCCACGCCCATCGCGGTGGCGATGCGGGCGTAGTGCTCGTAGCGGGAGGGCAGGTTGTACTCCCACACGCGCGGCAGGGCGATGGCGTTGTTGAGGCCGTGGTGGCTGTCGAAGAAGGCCGAGACGGCGTGCGAGATGGAGTGCACGATGCCGAGGCCGCCGGAGTTGAAGGCCTGCGCGGCGATGTACTGGGCGTTCATCATGCCTTCGCGGGCCTTGAGGTTGCGCGGCTCGAAGACCGCTTCACGCAGGTGCTTCGCGACGAGCTCGATCGAGTACAGGGCGTTGCCGAGCGACGGGGCGAAGTCAAGCCGGGAGACGTACGGCTCGGAGCCGTGGGCGAGGACGTCGAAGCCGCAGTAGGCGGTGAAGTGCTGGGGGCAGCTGTAGTAGAGCAGCGGGTCGTCGATCGCGAGGGTGACGATCGTGGCCTCGTCGAAGCCGACCCACTTGTGTGGGTGGTCCATGTCGGAGGTGTCGGTGATGACGTAGGCCCAGGACGTCTCGGAGCCGGTGCCGGCGGTCGTGGAGACGGCGATGTGCGGCGGATTCTCCTTGTTGGTGGACTTCGCGAAGCCCTCGAACTCGTTGATGTTGCGGCCGTCGTGGGCGATCACGACGCGGGCGCCCTTCGCGGCGTCGTGGCTCGATCCGCCACCGACGGAGATGATCGAGTCGCACTTCTCCTTCTGGTAGAGCGCCGCGGCCTCCATAACGTTGTAGTCCTTGGGGTTGGACTCGACCTTGTCGTAGAGGACGACCTCGACGCCCTGGTACTCGATCTTGCCGATGAGCTCCTCGATGATCCCCGATCCGCGCAGGCCGGTGGTCATCAGCAGGGCGCGTTTGAAGCCGAGGTTCTTCGCCTCGACGCCGAGGATGTCGTGGGCGCCGACACCCATCAGCGCGCGGGGGAAGGGATGGAATTCCTTGATCGGGAAGTCCCAGATCTGATTGAGCTCGATTGCCATGGTGTATCTCCTCGCAGAGGGGGTGGAGCGGATCGGGAGTGTGATGTGGACCTCATCCGCGATTCACCATCGACCAGAGCTGCGAGGCGTGAAAGACGTAGCGGCCGAAACCGTCCGGTCGCCGTGGGGGTCACCGTCCGTTCGGGTAGGGCACCTCCCGCTGACCGGGTGGGCGCCGCACCCGCCCGAGCAGTGCCGGTACCGTTTTCCTCATCCCATGCGCGCTGGTAACCTTAATTAGAACACGTTCTAGATTCGGTCGTGCGCGGCCATCTTTGCAGGAGAGGACGAGACCCACCCATGACGACTGTCGAGGTGCCCCACGGCTCACGCTCGGTGATCCTCACCGTGTCCGCCGTCGTCGAGGAGACCGCCGACACGCGGTCGATCGTGTTCGCCGTCCCGGACGAGCTGCGCGACAAATTCGCCTACCGGCCGGGCCAGTTCCTCACCCTGCGCATCCCGAGCGACCGGACGGGCTCCGTGGCCCGCTGCTACTCGCTCGCGAGCTCCCCGTTCACCGACGACGCCCCCAAGGTCACCGTCAAGCGCACCGCCGACGGTTACGGATCCAACTGGCTGTGCGACAACATCGCGGCCGGACAGACCATCGAGGTGCTGCCGCCCGCGGGTGTCTTCACCCCGAAGTCGCTCGACCACGACTTCCTGCTGTTCGGCGCCGGCAGCGGCATCACCCCGGTGATCTCGATCCTCAAGTCCGCGCTCACCCAGGGCGGCGGCAAGGTGGTGCTGGTCTACGCCAACCGCGACGAGAAGTCCGTCATCTTCGCCGAGGAGCTGCGGGCTCTCGCGGAGAAGTACCCGACGCGCCTGACCGTCGTGCACTGGCTCGAGTCCGTCCAGGGTCTGCCCACCGCCGACCAGCTCGCTGCGATCGCAACGCCCTACGAGTCGTACGAGGCGTTCATGTGCGGTCCCGGACCGTTCATGGACACGGTCCACCAGGCACTGAACATCGTGGGCATGCCCCGCGCCCGCGTGCACGCCGAGGTCTTCAACTCGCTGTCGGGCGACCCGTTCGCCGACCAGGCGCCGGTCGAGGTCAGTGACGAGGACGCCGCCGACGCCGCGACCGTCGAGGTCGAGCTCGACGGCGAGGTCCACAAGCTGTCGTGGCCGCGCAAGCAGACCCTCGTCGACATCATGCTCGCGAAGGGCATCGACGTGCCGTATTCGTGCCAGGAGGGCGAATGCGGATCGTGCGCGTGCACCGTGCTCGAGGGCAAGGTCGAGATGGAGAACTGCGACGTGCTCGACCCCGAGGACATCGAGGCGGGCTACATCCTCGGTTGCCAGGCGCGGCCGGTGACCGACCACCTCAAGATCGAGTTCTGATCCGGCGGACTCACGCCCCGCTGCTCACTCTCTCTGCGGAAGTGCCCGGCCCCTACGAACGTGCGGGGACGGGCACTTCCCGCATCCCGGCGGAGTCGGGTTTCGGCTTGCGCACGAGCACGCCGACCCCGGCCACGAGCGCCAGCACGGCGACGATCACGCCGTAGCCGACGGCGGTGGACATCAGGCCGAACGATCCGGCCGCCACCCCGGCGGCCATCGCGGGCACCGAGAACGCGAAGTAGCAGACGACGAAGGTCGTCGCGAAGATCCGGCCGCGCTCGTGGGGTCGGCCGAGGGAGCCGACCACGCCCATGGCCGCGACGAAGGTCGAACCCCAGCCGAAGCCGGCGACCGCGGTACCCGCGTAGTACACCGCGACCCATCCCGTGAGGAGCGCGGTGATCACCGCGGCCAGTCCCGTCGCGAGCAACACGGCCCCGAGGATCACGATGCGATGGGGGTCGCGGCGGGCCGTGGTGGTCGCCGCGACCGTTCCCGCCGTGAACAGCGTGCCGATCGCCAGACCCGCGGCGAGCCGGTTGTCGATGCCGAACACCGAGTCGACGATCGACGGCCCCAGCGACATGTACAGCCCGCCGAGCGCCCACGCCGACATCAGACTGGGCAGGATGAGCAGATAGCGGCCCCGGACCTCACGCGGCACCGACGCGCTCGGCACCAGGCTGCGCAGGGCGTCGCGTCGCGACGGGAAACCCACCGACGGCGACGTCTCCGGTACGAAGATCAGCGCGATCGCCAGCACGACGGCGAGAACGCCGACGACCGCATAACTCAGGACCGTCGGGAACGGCGCGAACTGTACGAGTACGCCGGCTCCCGCCGCACCGAGCGCGAGGCCGAGCGACGGCGCCGCGGTGTTGATCAGCGGACCGATGTGCCTGTTCGGCTGCATCTCGATCACGGCCGCCGCCAGCGCGCTCGTCGCCGCGCCCACCGCGAGACCCTGCAGGATCCGCGCGACGATCAGCCACCCCACCCCCGGGGAGGCGATGAAGACCATCATGCTCGCCGCGAGCAACAGCAGGGCCGTCACGATCACGGGTCTGCGCCCGACGTGGTCGGACAGCGACCCCACCGTCACGAGCGCCGCGAGCAGTGCGAGCACGTAGACCGCGAACACCACCGTGAGCATCGCCGCGGAGAATCCCCACATCTGCTGGTAGACGGGGTACAGCGGTGACGGTGCCGACGACGACGCGGTGAGGGTGAACGCTCCCAGGCCGACCACGGCGAAACCGAACGAGCGGATGCGGCCGCGGGGCTGTACGGGAGCAGTCATCGAACCTCCATAAGGTGATCGGCGTGTTCCACGCGGGAAACGAACGGCGTGTCCCACGCGGACACGAACGATGCGCCCCCGCGCGAATCGGTGAACACCCCTTCACCAACATACTTCGCTCGGCGAAGTATTCCTCCGGCCGCCCACAGGGCGCTCGGACACTCAGAGGGAGGTCGCGTCCTCGACGTCCTCGTCCCGCATGTCGCCGGGCGCCGCGAGCAGGGCGCGACCGGCCGCGAAGACCGTCGCGGCCGACGGCAACTCTCCGGGCACACCGCTGCGGAAGACCTCGACACGGCCCGACCCCGAGGCGGGTCGCCCGAGCGCATCGATCCGGCGCAGCGTCTGCCGTGCGACGGCCTCGGCGCTGTCGAACAGGCGCACTCCGGCCGGCAGGTGTTCGGTGATGGTGTCGGCGACCAGCGGGTAGTGGGTGCAGCCGAGAACCACACCCTGGACGTCCCGAGGGGTGCGCTCGGCCGCGGAGGCGACCGCTGCGGCGACGGCCACCCGATCACCCGCATCGATCGCGTCGGCAAGTCCGTGACACGCCACGCCGACGACCTCGGACCCGTTCGCGAACTGTTCGATCAGATTCGCCTGGTACCTGCTCGCGGTGGTCGCCGCGGTGGCCCAGATCGCCACCGAATCGCACGCGGCGGCCGCGGGCTTGACGGCGGGGACCGTGCCCACCACGGGCACCGACGGACCGAGATCGGCCCGGACGTGTTCGAGGGCGGTCACCGATGCGGTGTTGCACGGGAGCACGACCACCTCGGCGCCGCGATCGACGGCGCGACGGGCGGTGGTGACGACCCGGTCGATCACCCAGTCCGGAGACTTCGGGCCCCACGGGGCGCCGTCGGGATCCGTCGACAACATGAGGTCGAGCTCGGGACGCAACCGTCGCAGCCACGCGGACGTCGGCAAGAGCCCGAGACCCGAGTCGATGAGCGCAACGATCACCCTACGAATCTAGCGGGTCGCGCGCGGCCGGCCCGACGGCGGTCGGTGCGGCGCGCAGCACCACTCCCCTAGACCGCCGCGGTGAGCAGCTCGTCGATCGGGGCGCCCGCGGCGATCTTCGCGCGCGACTTCATGACCAGCGCGGGCAGGCCGCCGCCCACAGCGCCGACGAGCCTGCCGTCGCGCTCGTAGTACGCGAGGAACTTGCGGCCGTCGTCGCGTACGACGTGCACCGTGTCGTCGGCGGTGACCGCACCGAGGCCCTGGATCTTGATGTCGTACTGGTCGCTCCAGAAGTAGGGCACCTGCGCGGCCGCCCCGGCCTCGACACCCATGATGGTCTTCGCGAGGACGGATGCCTGCTCGCCGGCGTTCGTCCAATGCTCGATGCGCCTGCGCCCACCGGCCGGTACCTGCCAGGACGCGACGTCGCCGACCGCCCACACGTGCGGGGTGGAGGTGCGGCCCGTGCCGTCGCACACGACACCGTTCTCGACCTCGACACCCGATCCCTCGAGCCACTCGGTGGCCGGGGTCGAACCGATGCCCAGCACCACGAGGTCGACGTCGATCTCGCTGCCGTCGCCGAGGACGGCGGAGGTGACACGTTCGTCGCCGCGGATCTCCGACAATCCGACGCCGGCACGCACGTCGACACCCTCGGCGGTGTGCAGGCGGGTGACAAGAGCACCGACCTCGGCACCGAGCACCGACGCGAGCGGAGTGGGCTGCGGTTCGACCAGCACGACCTCGACCTCGCGCGCCCGCAGGCTCGCCGCGACCTCGCACCCGATGAAACCGGCGCCGACGACGAGGGCGCGGGCACCCGGAACGATCGCCTCGCGCAGCGCGCGGCTGTCCTCGAGCGACCGCAGGACGTGGACTCCGGCAAGATCCGGCAGACCGGGGATGCGGCGGGGCCGCAGACCCGTGGCGACGACGAGTTCGTCGTAGCCGAGTTCGGTGCCGTCGCTGAGCGTGAGGGTGCGCGACGCGGTGTCGACAGAGCGGGCCGCGGCACCGAGCATCAGTTCGATGCGGTTCTCACCGAAGAACTCGCTCGGCCGGAGGGTCGTGTCGTCGCGATCGCCTCGCAGGACCTCCTTCGACAGGGGCGGGCGGTCGTAGGGCAGGTGCGTCTCGTCGCCGACGAGCACGAGTTCGCCCTCGTATCCGGCGCGGCGCAGCTCCTCGGCGGTACGTACCGCCGCCAGGCCGGCGCCCACGACGACGACGCGCTCCGGCGTACTCTCGGTCTCCCGCTCGTTCGACACCCTCGGCCCATCCTTCGCTTCGTCTGTGACACGCATGCGCGTGCCGCGCGGTAGTGATGCATCCCACCCTGCGTCCCACGTTCTTACCAAACGGCGACGGCGGGCGACAGACCTACGTCGGCCGTTAGAGTTCGAGGCACCGTGAGGACAATGGGATCCAGCACAGGATCGAGCACGGACCACGACCGGTACACCTACCTGGGAGCCCTCATGACCAGCGACAGCGGCGCAGGTATCAGCCGCATACAGTTCGGCGCCGGAACCTCCACCGGACCCGCCGACCCGCAGGGCCGCACGATCATCGCGGACGCGGTGGTGGCCAAGATCGCGGGGCTCGCGACCCGCGAGATCAGCGGCGTCATCGAGGTGGGCGCCGGCACCGCCCGCGTCGTGGGCGCACTGCGCGACCGCATCCCCGGTGCGCGCATCAACCACGGACAGGGTGTCGCCGTCGAGGTCGGTGAGCGTCAGGCCGCGATCGACATCGGCATCGTCGCCGAATACGGCGTTGCGCTGCACGAACTCGCCGTCGCCATCCGGCACAACGTCATCGCCGCGGTCGAGCGCATGACGGGACTCGAGGTCACCGAGGTCAACATCACGGTCTTCGATGTCATGCTCCACGAAGAGGCCGCGGCCCTCACCGACGACGCCAAACCCCGCGTGCAGTGAACCCCGGATCCGCAGCGCAGGCGAACGCGGCCGACCTGGTCGCGGACGCCGCGCTGTCCGTTCCCGGCGTCGTGGGTCTGCACCGCGGCGCATTCGGGGAGGTCGCCACGTATCTGCCCGGCCGACGGGTCGAAGGTGTGCGGCTGACCGATCAGCTGTGCGCCGTGCACATCGTCGTGCGGATCCCCGCCGATCTCCCGGCCGTCGCCGACGCCGTCCGCGTCCGGGTGTCCCCGCTGGTGGACGTGCCCGTCCAGGTGACGATCGAAGACGTCCACGCCGGTGAACGAGAAGGAGCCCCATCGTGAACCACACACCCGTCAGCAACACCGTCGTCGGACTCCTCGCGGGGCTGCTCCTGGCCCTCGCCGGCATCATCGGCGGGTTCAGCGGTCTGCTGTTCGCCGTGCTGCTCGGCGCGCTCGGTGCCGCGATCGGCGCCCATCGCGACGGCCACCTCGACCTCGGCGCCCTGCTGAGGAGTCGGGGCCGTGGCTGACCCCACCGCGTCCGACGTCGGGACATCCGACGACACCGGGACCGGGGTCGTTCCCCCGGGCGAACGCGGCAGCCTCGTCGTCAAGGACCGTGCGATCGAACGCATCGCCGCGGCCGCCGCGCTCGGCGTTCCCGGTGTGGTGCGGCACAGCGGAGGTGGCATCCTGCGTCTCACCGGCCGCGACCTGCCCCGGGCCGACGTCACCACCGGCGCGAAGGCCGTCGCGGTGAATCTCTACATCGCCGCCGAATGGCCGTACGACGCGGCGATGCTCACCCGCCGGGTCCACGACGCGGTCGAACGTCAACTGCACGACCTGACGGGCATGCGCATCAGCGAACTCAACGTGCTCATCGTCGCGACCGCGCTCGTCGAGGAGGGCGAGACCGACGAGGCGCAGCCACCCGTCGAGTACCTGGAATCCGACATCGTCGCGGCGCGGACCACTCCGCATCCCGACATCCCCACCGTCGCTCCTCTGCCGCCGCTGGCGCCGCCTGCGGCCGCACCCGCCGCCGCGATCGTGGCGATCGCGGCGCTCGCCCTGTCGTTCGTCGCCGCCCGGGAACTGCTCATCGTCAACGGGACGTACGGCGGTGCCCCGTGGCTGCGCAACTCCTTCGAGTGGTTCGGCCGCCTGCACTGGCACACCTGGCTCGCACCCGTCGCGGGCGTCTGCCTCGTCCTCGGGATCGTCCTGATCGTCGTCGCCCTCAAACCCCGCCGCCGGACGCATGTGCCGCTGCAGGTCGCGGGGCCGGTGCCCACGGTGTGGATGCGGCGCACGGACGTCGCACGCATGTGCAGCGCCCACGCGTCCGCGCTCACCGGCGTGCGCACGGCCCGCACGGTCGTCGACCGTCGCCGTGCCCTGGTGCGCATCTCGATCGAGGACGAGACACCGATCGACGAGATCACCGCTTCCGTGCGCGGCGCGGTCGCCCCGAACCTCGCGGCGCTCGCCGACCCCGTCGAACTCGTGGTGGAGGTGGCTCGGTGAAACTCCGTACCGTGCTGGCGAATCGGCTCGTCACCTTCCTGGCGGGCCTCGCCCTCGCCGGTGCCGGCGCGTTCGCCCTCGCGTGGGTGTGGCAGGTTCCCCTGGCCCGAGAGCAACTCTCGCGTCTCGACCGTCCCCGCGTGACCGACGTCCCGGACCAGTCGTGGTGGACACCTGCCCTGTGGTCGGTCTTCGCGGGCGGACTCGTGCTCGGCATCGCGTTGCTCGCCGTCAACCTGTCGCGCCGGCGCACGTCGACCGTGCAGCTCTACGACCAGGTCACCGACGCCACCCTCGGTGTCGAACTCGGTCCCGTCGCCGACGGTGTCGCAGCGGAACTCGCCGCCCTGCCCGGTGTGCGGGCCGTGCGCGGGCGTGCGGTCGTCGAACGCCACCTGCCGACGCTCTCGGTGGTGGTGCACGCCGACCCGACCATCGACGTCACCGAACTGACGGAAGCGGCGGAGGACGCCGCCCAGCGGGTCGCGCGGGCTCTCGGTGGGGCGCACGTGGCGACGCAGGTCCTCGTGCATCTCGACCCGGCCGTGGACGTCCACTGAGCCCCCCCGGGGGTCCGGAGCCCATCCGGCCCGGGGCGGCTCAGCTTCGGGCCGCGTCCACGAGGTCGTGCTCGACGCGGTAGTCCACGCGCATCCGGTCCATCGCCACATCGCGCACCTTGTACGCCCGCTGTGTGGTGCGTTCGAGGTCCGGATAGCGGAGTTCCTGGACGCGGTTGACGAGCGCGAGCAGCGGCCCGACGCGCCCGAGGACGTGCTTGAGCGGGCTGTCGGGGATGTGCAGGGCGTCGGCGTCGGCGTCACCGATGAACACCCGCTGCAGCGAGTGCATCACCGTGCGGGCGACCGTCGTCCGGATCGGCGCGGTGCCCGGCAGCAGGTTCGCCAGCTCCGGGACGAGATATTGCTCGGTCAACGCGGTGACGAACTCCCGGTCCTCGTCGCTGGGGCCGGGCGAGGTGAGCCGGTAGAGGTCCTCGACCGCGATGTGGTCGCGTTCGGTGCGCAGGCCCAGTTCCTCGCCCATCCCGATCACGTGCCCGACATATCGCCACAGGTGGTAGATGTCGTCGAGTTCGCGATCGGTGAAGCGCACCCCGAGGATCTGCATCGCCTCGACCGCGATGTGCCCGAACTCGGCCATCGTCAGCGCCATGTACGACTGCGGGATCGGCACTCCCCAGGCGTCCTCGTCCCACACTCCGCTCGCGAGGATGCCCTTGCGCACGTGGGCGTGGATCAGGCGCACCCGCACCGTGAACGCGAATCCGCCTCCGTCGCGGCGCATTCCGCCGCGAGTGAGGACGTGCCGCAGCCACTCCCCGACCTCGACCGACCGCACGGCCGGCTGACTCACATAGCGGCCTGTGAGCGCGAGAGGCTTTCCGGCGATGAAGTTTCCGGCACCGCGCAGCAGCGACGCGGCACCGAGCACCATGCCGAGGATCGGGGTGTGCCGCACGAGCGCGTCGGCGGCGTTGTCGATGCGGTCGTGGTCGACCCAGGCGGGTTCGTCGTCGAGGAAGGCGAACAGCTCTCGCAGGGATTCGGGTGCGTCGGGGACCGCGTCGACACCGTCGGCGAGTGCGACGCGCACGGCGTCGGTCGCGGAGGTCGGACCGAAGTCGTCGTTCACCACGGCGTCGGCCGGCGGGTCGGCCTGCCACATGCCGTCGAGCCAGCGCTCGCCGAGATCTGCGTATCGGCGCACAGCAAGGTCGGCGTTGACGAGATCACGTGGGATACGTCGCTCCATGCATCCATGGAAACACGAGGAATCCTCACTTACTATTCACTTTTCATGAGCTCCCCGCGCAGCAACAGAACCACAGGCAGAACCCCTCGGAAACGTCCTGTGCAACAGCGGAGTCACGACACTCGTAAGTTGCTCCTCACCTCTGCGTACGAGTTGCTCGAGCGCAGCCCCACCGCGCGGATCAGCACCACAGCACTCGCCGAGCACGCCCATGTGAGCATCGGGACGGTCTACCGGTACTTCCCCGACGTCGACGCCGTGCTCGACGAACTCCGCATGACCGCCGTCCACGCGATCACCACCTCACTGTCCACCGCCATCGGGCGGGCGATGGACCAGGAGCCGGAGGAGGCCATGGTGACGGTCGTGGAAAGTCTCACCGCCGCGTTCGAGAAACACGCCGCGGTACTCCGGGTGTCGTACACCTCGGAGGAGATCGAGTTCGGGCTCGCGTGGGCCGAGGTCGAAGGTCCGCTGCGGCCGCTGGGACGCATCATTCCGGCGCGGCTGCGACCGGATCTCGACGACGCAGCACTCGACGATCTCGTGTTCATCGTGATGGGAGCGACAGCGAGCCTGTGCTCGCGGATCGCTCTCCTGCGGCCCCGGAGATCCGATCGGACGCGGATGATCGCGGTGACGGCGCGGATGCTCCTCGCCGCGATCGAGAGCGCCTGATACACGACGCTGGATTCACTTCGGGTCGAAAACAGACCCGACGTCCTGCAGAGCGGCACATACTGATGACTGCCGTCTTCACACCGTCGTCCCGACCGGGGAGAGTGCCGTGCGTCGACTACCGATCGTGTTGTCCGCCGTGATCCTCACCGTCGTGGCCGCCTGCGGCAACGACACCTCGGGCGAATCACCGCCCGCCACAACGTCCGAATCGACAACCTCCGATTCGGCCGCCACCGGCGCGGCGCCCGCCGACGAATTCCAGGACGTGCTCGACCGCGTCCGCGAGGACGTCGGGTTCCCTGGAGTCGTTGCGCGCGTGGTCACCCCGGACTACGAGTGGACCGGTTCGTCCGGCACGATCGGTGCGGGTCGATCGGAGGAGCCCGGCCCCGACGACCACACCCGCATCGGCAGCATCACGAAGACGATGACGATCACCGCTCTGCTGCAACTGGCGGAGGACGACCGCCTGTCGCTGGAGGATCCGATCGGTCGCTACGTGCCGGGCCTGCCGAACGGCGACGTCGCCACCCTGGGGCAGCTGGCCTCGATGGTGAGCGGTATCCCCAGCTACACCTTCGACGAGGAGTTCCAGCAGCAACTCTTCGACGATCCGGAGGCACCGTGGACCCCGGACGAACTCCTCGACTACGTACGCGGTGACGCACCGAACTTCGCTCCCGGGGAGCAGTTCGAGTACTCCAACACCAACACGATCGCGCTCGGGCTGGTCGTCGAGCAGGTTTCCGGGCAGAGCCTGCACGAGTACTTCCGGGCGAATGTCTTCGAGCCCCTGGGCATGGCCGACACCGTCATGCCCACCGACGCGGCCATCGCGTCACCGCACCTGTACGGGATCACCGAACAGGGACAGCCGGACGGGCAGACGGCCGATGCGACCGGATGGAACCCGTCGTGGGGATGGTCTGCCGGCGCGGTGATCTCCACCGTCGACGATCTCGAACTGTGGGGCACGGCCCTCGGGACGGGCGAGGGCGTCCTTTCCCCCGAGATGCAGCAGCTCCGCCTCGATTCGTTCCTGTTCGACGTCCCCGGTGCGACCGACACCCGCGCCTACGGCCTCGGGCTCGGTATCGAGAACGGCTGGCTCGGCCACACGGGCGAGCTCCCCGGTTTCAACACCTACGTGGGATACCTGCCCGAACGCCGGGCCGTGGTCGTCGCCGCGGTGAACAGCGACATCCCGACGGCAGACGGGGAAGAACCGGTGACCCCCGTGGCGAACCGGCTGAAGGAGATCGTCGGCTGATCGCCTGTGACCCCGAAACGCCGAACGGCGTCCACGCCGGAGCAGAAACGCCGAACGGCGCCCACCCCGGAGGGTGGACGCCGTTCGAGCGTCAGTGAGGACTAGCTCACTTGATGATCTTCGTGACGCGACCGGCGCCGACGGTGCGGCCACCCTCGCGGATCGCGAAGCGGAGGCCCTCGTCCATGGCGACCGGCTGGATCAGCTTGACGGACATCTCGGTGTTGTCACCGGGCATGACCATCTCGGTGCCCTCGGGGAGGGTAACAACGCCCGTCACGTCCGTGGTACGGAAGTAGAACTGCGGACGGTAGTTGTTGAAGAACGGCGTGTGGCGGCCGCCCTCCTCCTTGTTGAGGATGTAGGCCTGGCCCTCGAACTCCGTGTGGGGAGTCGTGGTGCCCGGCTTGACGACGACCTGGCCGCGCTCGACGTCCTCGCGCTTGATGCCGCGGACGAGGAGACCGACGTTGTCGCCGGCCTGGCCCTGGTCGAGCAGCTTGCGGAACATCTCGATGCCGGTGACCGTGGTCTTGGTCGACTCGGGGCGGATGCCGACGATCTCGACCTCTTCGTTGACGTTGATCACGCCACGCTCGATACGGCCGGTGACGACGGTGCCACGACCCGTGATGGTGAAGACGTCCTCGACGGGCATGAGGAACGGCTTGTCGGTCTCACGGACCGGGTCCGGGATGGAGTCGTCGACGGCCTGCATGAGGTCGACGATCGACTGGACCCACTTCTCGTCACCCTCGAGAGCCTTGAGAGCGGAGATCGGGACGACCGGAGCGTTCTCGTCGAACTCCTGCGAAGCGAGGAGCTCGCGCACCTCCATCTCGACGAGCTCGAGGATTTCCTCGTCGTCGACCATGTCGGCCTTGTTCAGGGCGACGAGGATGTAGGGAACGCCGACCTGGCGGGCGAGCAGCACGTGCTCACGCGTCTGGGGCATCGGGCCGTCGGTGGCGGCCACGACCAGGATCGCGCCGTCCATCTGGGCGGCACCGGTGATCATGTTCTTGATGTAGTCCGCGTGACCCGGGGCGTCGACGTGCGCGTAGTGGCGCTTGTCGGTCTGGTACTCGACGTGGGAGATGTTGATCGTGATACCACGAGCCTTCTCCTCAGGTGCCTTGTCGATCTGATCGAAAGCGAAGCTCTCGTTCAGGTCGGGGAACTTGTCGGCAAGCACCTTGGTGATCGCAGCCGTGGTGGTGGTCTTGCCGTGGTCGACGTGACCGATGGTGCCGATGTTCACGTGCGGCTTGGTCCGCTCGAACTTCGCCTTCGCCACTGGATGTCCTCCTGGACTGTTGTTGCTTGCTGTATGCAGCAGTGCGGTTTGTATTACTTGGTCGTGCAGGTGACCGAGGGATAACCCGGAGGCTACTCGCCGGTCGCCTTGGCGATGATTTCCTTCGCGACGTTCGAGGGAACCTCTGCGTAGGAATCGAACACCATGGAGAAGTTCGCACGACCCTGGGTCTTCGACCGCAGATCGCCGATGTAACCGAACATCTCCGAGAGCGGAACCAGCGCCTTCACGACACGGGCACCACTGCGTTCCTCCATGGCCTGGATCTGGCCACGGCGGGAGTTCAGGTCGCCGATCACTTCACCCATGTAGTCCTCGGGCGTGGTGACCTCGACCGCCATGAGGGGCTCGAGGATCACCGGGGCGGCCTTGCGGGCCGCTTCCTTCAGTGCCTGCGAGCCGGCGATCTTGAACGCCATTTCGGACGAGTCGACGTCGTGGTACGCACCGTCGATGAGGGTGACCTTCAGGTTCACCAGCGGGTAGCCGGCGAGCACGCCGTACTGCATGGCGTCCTGAGCACCCGCGTCGACCGACGGGATGTACTCGCGGGGGATGCGACCGCCGGTGACCTTGTTCTCGAACTCGTAGGTCGCGCCGTCCTCGCCGACGAACGGCGAGAGGCCGATGATGACCTTTGCGAACTGGCCCGAGCCACCGGTCTGCTTCTTGTGCGTGAACTCGAGCTTCTCGACCGGCTTGGTGATCGTCTCGCGGTACGCGACCTGCGGCTTGCCGACGTTGGCCTCGACCTTGAACTCGCGCTTCATGCGGTCGACGAGGATGTCGAGGTGGAGCTCGCCCATACCGCCGATGACGGTCTGGCCGGTCTCGTCGTCGAGCTCGACCGAGAAGGTCGGGTCCTCTTCGGCGAGCTTCTGGATGGCCGTCGACAGCTTCTCCTGGTCGGCCTTCGACTTCGGCTCGATGGAGACCTGGATGACCGGGTCCGGGAAGGTCATCGACTCGAGGACGATCGGGGCGTCCTGCGCGCACAGGGTGTCGCCGGTCGTGGTGTCCTTCAGGCCGATCATCGCGTAGATGTGGCCCGCGACCGCCTCGTCGACCGGGTTCTCCTTGTTGGCGTGCATCTGGAACAGCTTGCCGACGCGCTCCTTCTTGCCCTTGGTCGAGTTGAGCACCTGGGTGCCCGAGTCGATCCGGCCGGAGTACACGCGGACGAAGGTCAGCTTGCCGAAGAAGGGGTGCGCAGCGATCTTGAAGGCGAGAGCAGAGAAGGGCTCCTCCTTCGAGGGCTTACGACGCAGCTCCTCTTCTTCGTTCCCGACCTGATGGCCGATGACGTCGCCGATGTCGAGCGGGTTCGGCAGGTAGTCGATGACCGCGTCGAGCATGGGCTGGATGCCCTTGTTCTTGAAGGCGGAGCCGCACAGCACCGGGTAGAGCTCGGAGTTGACGGTCATCTTGCGGATGGCCGCCTTGATCTCGGCGACGGTGAGTTCCTCGCCGCCGAAGTACTTCTCCATGAGCTCTTCGTCGGACTCGGCGACCGTCTCGAGCAGCTTCTCGCGGTACTCGGCAGCCTTGTCGGCGAGGTCGGCCGGGATCTCCTCGACCGTGGCCTCGGTGCCGATGTCGGTGGTGCCACGCCAGGTGAGCGCCTTCATCTCGACGAGGTCGACGACGCCGTCGAAGGCATCCTCGGCACCGATGGGGAGCTGGAGGACCAGCGGCTTCGCGCCCAGGCGATCGATGATCGTCTGCACGGTGAAGTAGAAGTCCGCGCCCATCTTGTCCATCTTGTTGACGAAGCAGATGCGCGGAACGTCGTACTTGGCAGCCTGGCGCCAGACCTGCTCGGACTGGGGCTCGACGCCCTCCTTGCCGTCGAACACGGCGACTGCGCCGTCGAGGACGCGCAGCGACCGCTCGACCTCGACCGTGAAGTCGACGTGGCCGGGGGTGTCGATGATGTTGATCTGGTTCTTGTTCCAGAAGCAGGTCACAGCAGCGGAGGTGATGGTGATACCACGCTCCTTCTCCTGCTCCATCCAGTCGGTGGTCGAGGCACCGTCGTGCGTCTCACCGATCTTGTAGTTGACACCGGTGTAGAAGAGGATGCGCTCGGTGGTGGTGGTCTTGCCGGCATCGATGTGCGCCATGATGCCGATGTTGCGGACCTTGTTCAGGTCGGTCAGCACTTCCTGTGCCACAGGTAACCCCGCTCGTAGCTCGTGTCGGTCCTTGGGTGCGGACCACATGTTCTTGTGTTGTCAGCCGGCCTTTACGGGACCGACACAGTTGTGCGAGCAGCCGACCGGGAGGTCCGTGATGACGGCATCTCCCGGTCGGCGACGACTCACCAGCGGTAGTGCGCGAACGCCTTGTTGGCTTCAGCCATCTTGTGCGTGTCCTCGCGGCGCTTCACGGAGGCGCCGAGGCCGTTGCTCGCGTCGAGGAGCTCGTTGGCGAGCCGCTCGACCATGGTCTTCTCGCGACGCTGACGCGAGAACGTCACCAGCCAGCGCAGCGCGAGCGTGGTGGAACGACCGGGGCGAACCTCGACCGGCACCTGGTAGGTGGCACCACCGACGCGACGGCTGCGGACCTCGAGGGCGGGCTTGACGTTGTCGAGCGCGCGCTTGAGGGTGACGACCGGATCGGTACCGGTCTTCTCGCGAGCCTGCTCGAGCGCCTGGTACACGATGCGCTCGGCGGTGGACTTCTTGCCGTCCAGCAGGATCTTGTTGACCAGCTGGGTGACCAGCGGCGAACCGTAGACCGGATCGGCGATCAGCGGACGCTTGGGAGCGGGACCCTTACGTGGCATCAGCCCTTCTCCTTCTTCGCTCCGTAGCGGCTGCGGGCCTGCTTGCGGTTCTTGACACCCTGGGTGTCGAGCGAGCCGCGGATGATCTTGTAGCGCACACCCGGGAGGTCCTTCACACGACCGCCACGCACGAGCACCATCGAGTGCTCCTGGAGGTTGTGGCCCTCACCGGGGATGTAGGCGGTGACCTCGACCTGGGAGGTCAGGCGCACACGGGCGACCTTACGGAGAGCCGAGTTCGGCTTCTTCGGGGTGGTGGTGTACACGCGAGTGCACACACCGCGACGCTGGGGGCTGCCCTTGAGCGCCGCGCTCTTGACCTTGGCGGCCTTGTCGCGGCGGCCCTTGCGGACCAGCTGATTGATGGTTGGCATTAACCGGCTTTCTTCGTTGTCTGAAGCTGCTCACTTCGAGCAACCTCGGCTGTTCTGAAATTAGGGATCCATCGGTTGGGGCAAGAAAGCTGCTGCCCCGCACTCGCCCCTCGTGTGCACACGAGGTCGGGTGTGTCGCGTACCCCCACACAGGCAGCCGGGGGCTCGCTCCTGCAGATATCCACAGACCGCGCGCACGGCACTACCTCGCATAGGCACACAGACCGGCCCGGGCATGCCGGACACGACCCACAACGATACCCGGCGTGCGCGCATGAGGTCAAAGTGAGGAGCGCGCACCCTCCCGAGGATCCGCACACACCGTCAACTGCTGAGGTTCAGTGTGAGCCGGGCCAACGTAGCAGCAGCTTCACACGGGTCCGCTCCCCCGGAGGTGTACTGCACCCACCAGCCGAAGATGCCGGTCGTCGACGCCCCGGAACTGACCCCGCACGACAGCGGATCGCCGGGTCGGCGCATCTGCAGTGCCCGCCGGCCCTCGATGGTCGTGTTCTCGATCTCGTAACCGAGTCCCTCGGCGGCGGCGCGTTCGTGGTCGAGGGAACCGGTCTCGAACCAGTTGAAGGTGACCTTCACTACTCCCGTGGGTCCCTCACCGTCCCAGCGGCAGATCGCACCGAAGAATCCGCGATAGACGTAGTCCGCGCCCACGGCCTCGGCGATCTTCTCGTCGGCGACGGCATCGCACTCGGTGAGCAGCCGGGTGAACTCGGCGCCCGTGCCGCCGCCGATCCCCTCCGGGACGGCCCGCCCCTCGATGGTGCGGGTACATCCGGTGAGCAGAGCACCCGTCGTGAGGACGGTCGCGAATGCGGCGCACCAGCGGCGGGCGTTCACTTCTGCACCCTTTCCACACTCGTGGTGGCCAGGCCGCGAGCGACGACGCAGGCGTCGGCGACGGGCGTGAGGTTCGAGTACGAGACCGACCAGTGGACGAAGTCGCCGCCGAACTCCACGCCGATCTCGCACAGCGTCGTCTGCCCCAGGTCGTTCTGATAGGACCCCATGAAGCCGGACCGTCCCCCGATCTCGACGTCGGCGGCGGGCCTGCCGATGAGATCGGAGCCGGCGCGTTCGCGACCGATGGGACTTCCCCGGTACCACGAGAAGCTCACACTGGGGCCGCCGACGTAGATCTCCCACTCGCAGCCCACCGAGTTGCGCGTCACCGTCGTGAAACTGCCGAGACCGAAGGCCGCCGCCACCTCGTCGTCGGACATCGCGCCGCACTCGTCGAACAGCGGGCCGGGGTCGGTGACGGACGCGGTCGGCGAGGTCTCGACCTGTCCGGCGTCGTCGGAGTTCCCGCACGCCGCCGCACCGAGACCCATGAGACCGGCCGTCGCCACGGCAGCCGCCGTCCTTCCGATGCGCGGGAGAGGCATGGCGGGAAGACTACCGAGCCGGGCCCGCCTGTGTGCGACGACCCGAGGACTCCCGGAGCACCTCGTCGAGCTGCGCGGCCCAGTGCCGGACGATCTCCCGCCGGCGGGCCGAGTCGTCCGTCAGCACGTCGGCCAGGCCGAGGCCGCGCGCGAGATCCAGGGTCGCCTGCACCGTCCGGTGCACGACCGGGTCGGTGTCGTCGGCACCGAGCTGCTCGACGGCCACGGCGTGCGAGACACGCCCGAACTTCTCCTCGAGCGGCAGGAGCATCTCGCGCAGAGCCGGATCGGCCGCCGCGGCCGTCCACACCTGCAGGGCGGCCTTGAACATGTTGCCGGTGCACTGGTCGACGATGCGCTCGACCACCGCCTCCGTGCGGCCGACGCCCTCGGGCACGTCGAACGGCTCGGTGCGGACCCGTTCGATGCGACTGTCGAACATGAACTCGAGCGATGCGGTGATGAGATCCTCCCGGGTCGGGAAGTGATGCTGGGTGGCCCCGCGCGACACTCCTGCCCGCTCGGCGACCACACTCACTGTGGTTGCAGCCCAACCGGATTCGACGAGGCAGTCGATCGTCGCCTCGAGCAGTCGCCGCCGCGTGGCGCGGCTGCGGTCCTGCTTCGGTTCTCGCGCCATCGGGACTCCTGTTCCTGGCTGTCCTGTCACGACCCCCTGGTCACGACCGTTCCGTCACGACTGATCTTCCGCCGTGCGGGTATTCGTGCGACCCCGAGACCGTACGCAAAGCTCATCATCCGTACACTCGTATAACAGGTCGGGGTGAAAGGGGGAGCACCACGTGGCGACCATCGTCAGGCGCGAGGACTACTTCGACGCCGCGCTGGCCATCCTGGCCACCAACGACCATGCCGGACTCAAGCAGGCACGGTTGTGCAGTCACCTCGAGGTGACGACCGGCTCGTTCTACAACTATTTCGAGAGCTGGGCGCAGTTCAAGACCGAATTCCTCCAGCACTGGCTCGAGAGCCAGACGCTCCAGCTCGCCGCCGCGGCGCGCCTCGAGGGTTCGATGACCCGGCGGCTCCGGTTGCTCGTCGAATTCGCGTGCAGCCTCCCCCACTCCGCCGAGTCCGCGATCCGCGGTTGGTCGCACAGCGACTCCGGCGTCTACGAGGTGCAGAGCAAGGTCGACGACCTGCGGTACGCGGTGGTGGCCGAAGCGGTGGCCCGGTACCTCGGTTCGAGGGAACAGGCCGAGCGGTTCGCGCGACTGGCCCTGTACACGCTCGTGGGCTACCAGCAGACCGTGCCGCTGCAGGACGTGAGCTCGTTGCGGTGGTCCCTCGCTTACCTACTGGGCACCCTGCTTCCGGCGGAGGAAGCCAAGGGCCTCTTCCCGCCGGATTCCTTCCCGCCGAACGTCGGAACCTCCGGGTCCGAGGTATCGAACCCGGAAGTGTCCGACTCGGAAGCATCGAACACCGAAGCGTCGGCCTAGTACGACTTCGGCAGGCCCAGCGAGTGTTGGGCCACGAAGTTGAGGATCATCTCCCGGCTGACCGGCGCCACGCGTGCGATGCGCGCGGCGCCGAGCATCGCCGCGAGGCCGTACTCCCGGGTGAGACCGGCACCGCCGTGGGTCTGGATCGCCTGGTCCAGCGAGGCGATCGCGGCCTCACCCGCGGCGTACTTGGCCATGTTCGCGGCCTCGGCGGCCCCGAAGTCGTCGCCGCTGTCGTAGAGGACGGCGGCCTTCTGCATCATGAGCTTGGCGAGTTCGAGCTCGATCTTGCGCTGCGCCAGCGGGTGCGCGATGCCCTGGTGCGCACCGATGGGCTGTTTCCAGACGGTCCGCTCGTTGGCGTAGCGCACCGCGGCGTCGAGGGCGTACCGGCCCATACCCACCGCCATCGCCGCGCCCATGATCCGCTCGGGGTTCAGTCCGGCGAACAGCTGCATGAGCGCGGCCTCCGGCTCACCGACGAGTGCGTCGGCGGGAAGCCGGACGTCGTCGAAGAACAGGGAGAACTGGTAGTCCGGCTCGAGGATGTCCATCTCCATGGGCGTCTTCGTGAAGCCCGGAGCGTCGGTCGGCACGATGAACAGGGCCGGACGGAGCTTGCCGGTCTTCGCGTCCTCGGTGCGGGAGACGACGAGCACGGCGTCGGCCTGGTCGACACCGGAGATGTACACCTTGCTGCCGGAGAGGATCCAGTCGTCACCGTCACGGCGCGCGATCGTGGTGATGTTGTGCGAGTTGGATCCGGCATCGGCCTCGGTGATGCCGAAGGCCATGATGCGGGAGCCGTCGGCGAGCCCGGGCAGCCATTCCTGCTTCTGGGCGTCGGTGCCGTACTTGGAGATGATCGTGCCGCAGATGGCCGGCGAGACCACGACGAGCAGCAGCCCGGCGCCCTTCGCGGAGAGTTCCTCCTGCACCAGCGCGAGTTCGTAGATGCCGGCGCCGCCGCCTCCGTATTGCTCCGGAAGGTTCACGCCGAGGAAGCCGAGCTTGGCCGCCTCCGCCCACAATTCGGTGAGCGGCTGGTGCGCGCGCGACTTGGGAAGTACGTAGTCGACGTAGTTGTAGCGCTCGGCCAGAGCCGCTACCGCAGCGCGCAGTTCCTTCTGTTCTTCGGTCTCGATGATGCTCACGAGGATGCCTTCCGGGTCGGGTGAGAGGACGCGCGGCCGTGGACGGTCGCGTGAAGGATCAGGTGGGTCGGACGCCGTAACCCAGCCGCTTGGCTGCGAGTTCGGTGAGGATCTCGGTGGTGCCACCGCCGATGCCGAGGATGCGCATGTCGCGGTACTGCCGTTCGACCTCGGATTCGGCCATGTACCCGAGGCCGCCGAACAACTGGACCGCTTGGTTGGCGACCCACTCGCCGGCCTCGACCGCGGTGTTCTTCGCGAAACACACCTCGGCGATCAGGTCGGTCTCCCCCGCCACGGCGCGCTCGGTGACGTGGCGGGTGTAGACGCGCGCGACGTCGATGCGACGCGCCATCTCGGACAGCGTGCGCTGCACGGCCTGGCGGGTGATCAGTGGCCGGCCGAAGGTCTCGCGGTCGCGGCACCACGCGACCGTCAGGTCCAGGCACCGCTGCGCACCCGAATAGGCCTGGGCGGCGAGGGCGATCCGCTCGGAGACGAAACCCTGTGCGATCTGCCAAAATCCGGTGTTCTCCGTGCCGACGAGGTTGGTGACCGGTACGCGGACGTCGGCGAAGGACAACTCGGCGGTGTCCGACGCGCGCCAGCCCATCTTGTCGAGCTTGCGGGAGACGGTGAAACCCGGTGTGCCCTTCTCGATCACGAGCAGCGAGACTCCCCCGGCGCCGGGACCTCCGGTGCGGACGGCGGTGACCACGAAGTCGGCGCGGCATCCCGAGGTGATGTAGGTCTTCGCGCCGTTGACGACGTAGTGGTCGCCGTCGCGCACCGCAGTGGTGGTCAGATGGCCGACGTCCGATCCTCCGCCCGGTTCGGTGATCGCGAGGGACCCGATGAGTTCGCCTGCGAGAGTGGGCCGTACCCACCGGTCGATCTGATCGGGATCACCGGCCGCGATGAGGTGCGGCAGCGCGATGCCGCACGTGAACAGCGACGCGAACGCACCGCCCGAGGCACCCGCCTCGTGGAACGCCTCACACACGGTGAGCGTGTCGGCACCGTCACCGCCGGAGCCACCGACCTCCTCGGGGAATCCCGCGCCGAGCAGGCCGATCTTCGCGGCCTCGACGTGCAGTTCGCGGGGCAGTTCGCCGGCGCGCTCCCAGTCGTCGAGGCGGGGCAGGATCTCGCGCTTCACGAAACCGGTGACGGTCTCGCGCAGGGCGAGGCGCTCGGGGGTGGTCCACATGCTCACGATGTCTCCGATGGTGTTCGGGCCGAAGAAGTCTCGGCCGGAGGTGTCTCGACTGTGGGGCGGGTGGTCTCAGGAGGCGGGCGCGCCGGGCTCGCGCCCGGCGCCGGGGGCACCGGCGAAGGCCTGCGCGAGGCCGAGCCATTCCTCCGCGTCCGGGCCGTCGGTGACGAGGGCGGTGTCGTCGCGGTGGATGCGCTGGGTGACGAGCAGGCAGAAGTCGAGGGCCGGGCCGGTGACCGACTGCGCCGCGTCCTCCGGACCCCATTCCCAGCTGTCCCCGCCGGGGGCGGTGAGCACCACACGGAACGGCTCGGCCGGAGGCTTCCGGTCGCGGATGACGTACGCGAAGTCGCGCGTCCGCACACCCAGGTGCGCGATGTTCTTCAGGCGCGCGGTGGGCGTGCGGGTGACGCCGAGGGCGTCTGCGACGTCTCCCCCGTGCGCCCAGGTCTCCATGAGCCGGGCGGTTGCCATCGACGCCGGGGACATCGGCGGCCCGAACCACAGGATCTTCGTACCGCGCGGGAGCTCGGCGAGCGCGTCGGCGAGTTCGCGTCGGGTGTCACGCCAGTCGGCGAGCAACTCCGCGGGCGGCCGCCCCGCCTGTTCCTCGGCACCGACGTCGACGAATCCCAGCGGGTCGCCGAATGCCGCTTCGACCATCTTCACGAAGGCGTCCGGGTCGCGCACGGCGGTGAGCGCCGCCCGGTCGGTCCACAGCAGGTGACCGATCTGGTGAGCGATGGTCCAGCCCTCCGCCGGGGTGGGCAGTGCCCAACTCCCATCGGGCAGGTTCGCGACGAGAGCGTCGAGATCGTCGCCCTCCGCGCGGAGATCGTCGAGCACGGTGCGCAGATCGGACATGCGGCAAGCGTCACACGTCACAGCCCCAAAATCAAGCACTGGTGATTGTTTTTGCGGCAGGCGTCGTCCGGGCCCGTCGGACAGACTGACGGGATGGCCGACGATTCCCGCACGCACACCGTCGGGCCTGTCGTCGCGGTCCTCACCGCGGTGCTGTCGATGCAGTTCGGGGCGGCCTTCGCCGCGACGCTGTTCGACCGGGCGGGCGCCCTCGGCACGGTGACCCTGCGCCTGCTGTTCGCGGCCGTGATCCTCTGCGCGTTCACCCGGCCCCGGCCGCGGACGTGGACACCGGCACAGTGGCGGGCGGTGGTGACACTGGGCGCGAGTCTCGCGCTGATGAACACGGCGTTCTACGGGGCGTTGACGCGACTGCCGCTCGCCGCGACCGTCACCATCGAATTCCTCGGCCCTCTCGGGCTGGCCGCGATCCTGTCCCGACGTGTGCGCGACGCTCTGTGGGTGGTGCTCGCGCTGAGCGGGGTGGTCCTGCTCGGCGTCGGCGACGGTGCCGGGTTGTCCACCGGTCTCGATCCGCTCGGAGTCGCCTTCGCGCTGGTCGCCGCATCGGGGTGGGCCTGGTACATCGTCGCCGGCTCACGTATGGCGACGACCCTGCCCGGGTCTGCAGGGCTGGCCGGGGCCACGACGATCGCGGCCGTCGTCGTCCTGCCGTTCGGCGCGGCGACGGCCGGCACCGAACTCCTCCGGCCCGACCTCGTGCTCGCAGGACTCGCCGTGGCGCTGCTGTCGTCGGCGATCCCGTACACCCTCGAGATCCGTGCCCTGCGCGACCTGCCGAAGAAGGTGTTCGCGATCCTCATCGCGCTCGAGCCCGCCGCCGCAGCGCTCGCCGGAGCTCTGGTGCTGGGGCAGGTCGTCGAACCTCTCGCCCTCGCGGGTATCGCACTCGTGGTGGTCGCCGGGGCCGGTGCGTTGCAGCACTCGCGCGCGTGACCCGGCGCCGGACGTAGGACCGGTCAGCGGGTACGGGTGATCAGTCGGACCAACTCCCCCGCCGGACCGGACAACGCCCGCGGCGGCCTCCAGACCGCGCGGAGCACACGCTGTAGGTCGAGTCCGTCCACCGCGACCGCGACGAGCCGACCGGACTCCAGGTACTCCTCCACCGCGAGGGTGCTCAGCACCGCCGGGCCCGTGCCCCCGAGCACGCTCGTGCGGACCGCGGCTCCGCTCCCGAGTTCGAGCAGCGGTGCGGCCCGGTCGTACTCCTGCAACGCGAGGTCGAGGGTGCGGCGGGTACCGGACCCCTCCTCACGGACGACCAGTGGTGTCGCCGCGAGTTCGGCCACGGTGAGCGGGCGCCGCCGCCGCGCCCAGGGATGCTGCGGCGGGACGACCACGACCAAGCGGTCGCGTGCCACCGCGACACTGTGCAGTCCCTCCGGAACCGTCGGCCCCTCGACGAACCCGACGTCGCATCCGCCCTCGGCGACGACATCACACACCCGCATCGAGTTGTGGACCTGCAACTGGATCTGGACGTCGTCGCGGAGCGTGCGGAAGGCGCCGAGCCACCGCGGGATGAGGTGTTCGGCGACCGTCATCGACGCCGCGACCACCAGTTCGGGTTGCTGCTCGACACGCAGTGCTGCAGCGGCGTCGAGGAGGCGTTCCGCATCGGCCAGGACCTCCCGCGCCCAGTGCGCGACCACCGTGCCCTCCGGGGTGAGCACCGAACCCGTCCGGCCCCGCCGCACGAGGACCGCGCCGAGTTGCCGTTCGAGCCGGCGCAGCATGCGGGTCGCGTTGGGTTGGGCGAGACCGGCCGCGCGGGCCGCGGCGCCGAGCCCACCCCGGTCGTCGACCCCGACGAGCAGTTCCAGAGCGACGAGATCCGGCCAGTTGGTCATGCACGAACGATATGCCGTACCCGCTACTCATATCCATTCGATATGACCTCATGTCCGATCGGCGGCTGGTGCGGACACCGCTGCGACGGAAGAGTCGAGGCATGCTCACCGTCCACGCGCCCGCATCCCGGCCCACCGTCGTCCCGGGGCTCCTGGTGGCCGCGGCAGGCGCGGTCGTCGCGTTGGGAACGACGCACCTGATCCCCGGGGCGAGTCCGCTGCTCGTCGCGATCGTCCTGGGTGTGGTCGTGGCGAACGTCGGTCTGCCCGCCCCGGTGGTCGAGGTTCTGGAGCCGGGCCTGGGTATGGCGGCGAAGCGTCTCCTCCGAGTGGGCGTCGCCCTGCTCGGCGTGCAACTCGCGGTCTCCGATCTCGTCGGCCTCGGGTGGGGCACAGCGGTCGTCGCGGCGGCCGTCGTCGTCGCGGGCATCTGCGGGTCGCTCGCCTTCGGCCGGTGGCTCGGGGTGGGCTGGACCCAGCGCCTGCTCATCGCGTGCGGTTTCTCGATCTGCGGAGCTGCGGCCGCGGCGGCGGTCGACGGTGTGATCGATTCGCGCAAACGCGAACTCGTCACCACCGTCGCATTGGTGGTCGTCTTCGGCACCGCGATGATCCCGCTCGTTCCGCTCGCCGCGGGCATGCTCGGGCTGACTCCCGGGACCGCCGGTCTGTGGGCGGGTGCGGCGATCCACGAGGTCGCCCAGGTGGTCGCGACCGGCACCGCCCTCGAAGCCACCGCCGGTGGGGTGCTCGCCGCGGCGGTGACGGTCAAGCTCGCGCGGGTGGCACTGCTGGCCCCGGTCGTGGCGATCGTCGGGGTGATCGCCCGACGGCGCGGTGACGGTCGCCGAGACGAGCGCACTCCCCCGATCGTGCCGGTCTTCCTGCTCGGCTTCCTCGCGTGCGTCGCACTGCGCTCGACCGGACTGCTCGATCCGATCGTGGTGGAGACTACGGGGACGGTGCAGCGCGCGTTGCTGACCGTCGCCATGTTCGCCCTGGGCGCCGGGGTGCGCCGGGAAGTCCTCCGCGGCGTCGGATGGCGCCCGATCGCACTCGCGGCAGCGGCGACCGTCTGGGTCGCCGCGATAGCGCTGATCGGCGTGTCGTCACTCGGCGGGCAGTGAGTATCGGCGGGCAGTGAGGATCAGCGGGCGGTGACGATCAGCGGGCAGTGACGATCAGTACGGCCGACGAGATCGCGAGCACCACGACCGTGGCGGAGACCGAGACGTTGCGCCACCAGAAATAGGGCGCGCGACCCGCGACCAGACCGCGCACCCGCGCGCGGTGACCGATCCGGGAGGCGAGCAGCACCGCGAGCACGGGCACGAGGCAGATCAGGCCGATCGTCGCGACCACGGCACCCGGGCCGGGCACGAACCGCATGAATCCGAGCACCACCGCACCGAGCACCGAGGCGGTGCGCAGCCACGCCAGACTCGTCCGTTCGGGCTGCAGACCTGCGTCGCCGTGCCGCAGATCGTCCCCGCTCACGATGCCGCTCGTCTCACCGGGCGATCGCGACGGCGAGCACGACCCCCGAGACCCCCAGGGCCAGGGCGAGGAAGTAGGCCACCCACGGCACCGGGAGTGCGCGTCCGGTGCGCATCGCGTGCTCGACGCGGTGCCAGCGGATCAGCGCGAACACCGTGAGCACGGCGGCGAATCCGAGCAACGCACACGCCAGCACCGTGCGGAGCCCCTCCGACACGATGCCGCCCGCGAAGGTCTCCAGCGCGACCGCCGCGGCGATGACGCCGAGCGCGGTCCGCACCCACGCCAGGAAGGTGCGCTCGTTGGCCAGCGTGAAACGAGGGTCCGGGTCCGTACCGTCACGCAGCGCCTTCGGGCGCCAGCCTCCGCTGGTCTCCACGGAGCGGACTCTATCCCGGACCGATCAGCCCACGACGAGATCGGACCCGCGCGCCGCCACGGGACGGGTCTTCAGCGGCCGCTTCGCAGGTCCTTCGACCGGGGCGCCGTCGAGGTCGTACCGGCTGCCGTGGCACGGGCAGATGATGCGCTCACCCTCGACACCGCTGAGATTGCAGCCCTGATGGGTGCAGATCGCGATGAACGCGCGGAAGTCGCCCTCTGCGGGCTGAGTGACGACGAGCCTCTTCGATTCGAGCATGACGCCCCCGCCGACCGGCACGTCCGCGACGGCGGCGACGACCTCCGCGTCGGGTCCGGGAGGCGCCGTCGTGGTCGGTGCGGGCACCGCCGATCGCGCCTCGCCGGTGTCGCCGGACGATCCGCAGGCCGTGAGGGCCGCGCCGGCCGCCACCACACCGGCGCCGCCGATGAGAGTGCGGCGTGTGAGCGCCGTGCGGTCGAGATTGTCGCTGCTCATGCACATGTCCGTTCGGGTCGGGATTCGGTTCTCCCGAGCCTATCGACGAACGCCCGGGCGGGCCGCGACCTGCGTCACCCGCAGCTCGGTCAGCGGCGCAACGAGGCGAGCAGCGGAAGACGGCGTCGGCGACGACCGAGTTCGACGAGGGTCTCGCGATCGGTGATCTTGACGCGGGGCCGGCCCTGGGCTCGTCCGGCCTGCCGCTCGGCGGCGTCGATGGTCTTCCAGCCGTGCAGGTCCACTCGATCGGGCCTGCGCTGTGTGAGCAACCGGTTCAGCGCCCGGCGGTCTCCGCGGGGAGCGGCGAGTGCACCGGAGTCGAAGTCGGCCAGCAGCGCCGCGACGGTCTCCTTCGCGCATCCCTTGTTGGTGCCGATGACGCCGCTCGGCCCGCGCTTGGCCCACCCGGTGACGTAGACGCCGGCGCCCACACGACCGCCGGTGTTGGGAACGACCCCGCGGACGTCGTCGAAGGGCACACCCGGAAGCGGAACGCCGCGATAGCCGATCGACCGGAGTACGAGCGTGGCGGGTGAGTCCTCGAACCGGCCGGTGGGGCGGGCGGTGAGGCGGCCACCGTCGTCGACGAGTTCGGTGCGTTCGATCCGCACGCCGGTCACGTGGTCGTCGCCGAGCAGTTCACTCGGCGCGGCGAGGTACCGGAAGACGATGCGGCGGTGCCCGGGACGGACGGGCCGTCCGGCGTACTCACGGGCGAGACGGACACGCAGCGCGGTCGCGGCGTCCTCCTCCACGGCCCGGGCGCTCACCGGATCGAGTTCGAGGTCGGCGTCGTCGACGACGACGTCGACCCCGGTGAGGTCGCCGAGTGCGAGGAACTCCGGATTGCTGTACGCGGCCTGCGCCGGGCCGCGTCGGCCGAGCAGGACGACCTCGCGGATGTTGCTCTCCCGCAGCGCCTTCAAAGCGTGGTCGGCGATGTCGGTGCGCGCCAGTTCGTCGACGTCCATGGTGAGGATCCGCGCGACATCGAGGGCGACGTTGCCGTTGCCGACGATGACGGCGCGTTCGCCGGACAGATCGAAGGTGCGGTCGGCGTAGTCGGGGTGGCCGTTGTACCAGGCGACGAACTCGGTGGCGGCGTGGCTGCCGGGCAGGTCCTCGCCCGCGATCCCGAGTCGGCGGTCGGACGACGCACCGGTCGCATAGATCACGGCGTGGTGATGCTCGAGCAGTTCGGCGTGAGTGATGTCGCGTCCGATCTCGGTGGCGAGGTGCAGGGCGAACTCCTCGCGCCGGAACGACCATTCGAACGATTCCGTGACCGCCTTGGTCCCCGGATGGTCGGGGGCGACACCGGCGCGCACGAGGCCGAAGGGAGTCGGGAGCCGGTCGAACATCTCGACCTCGACGTCGGACCGTTCGAGCAGTTCCTGGGCGGCGTAGCAGGCCGCGGGGCCGGCGCCGACGATGGCGACCCGCAGCGTTCCGCGATCGCGCGGAGGCGCCGGGACGGGCACGAGGGGCTGCCACCCCTCCGGCGCCGGGTGATCCTCGTACCAGGCCGCGTTGATCTCGGCGAACCGCTTCTGGGAGGGATCGAGCTTGTCCTCGGGCAGGATCGCCTCGACCGGGCACGCGTCGGCGCAGGCGCCGCAGTCGATGCAGGTCTTCGGATCGATGTGCAGCATCTCGGCGGTGGCGAACTCGGGCTCGTCCGGCGAGGGGTGGATGCAGTTCACGGGGCAGACCGCGACGCAGCTCGCGTCGTTGCAGCAGGTCTGGGTGATCACATAGGCCATGGGAAGAGTCCTCGGCAGCCGGGCGGAGCGTCCGCGATTTTCATGTAACGATCCGTAACAGTTAATTCGACTGTAGCGGCTGCCACCGCGGGTTCGCAAGAGAACCTGCGACCCACCCACCGAAGCTGCGAGAATCGCACGATCGGACATCCGAACCGGGGGGACACATGGCCACGTCGACGCCGAGCACCGACCTGCCTCGGACACGACCGCTGACGGAACTGCCCGAGGAGGCGGACCCCTTCTCCACCGAGCGCACCGTCCGCACCGGCGACGTCGACACCGGCAAGCGACTGCGACTCGACGGCATCGCCCGCTATCTCCAGGACATCGGCACCGACAACCTCGCCGCCGTCGGCGCGTCCGAGACCGACCCGCTCTGGATCGTCCGGCGCACGATCGTCGACGTGCACCGCCCCGCCGAGTACGGCCGCACGCTCCGGCTGCGACGCTGGTGCGACGCCCTGTCGACACGATGGGCGAACGTGCGGGTCCGCCTCGACGATCCCGACGACGCCCCGAACGGCCCACTGATCGAGACCGCGGCGTTCTGGATCGACATCGGCCCCACCACCGGAGCCCCCACCCGGATCAGCGACGGCCTGTTCGAGCACATGGCCCGCTATGCGCACGACACGCGCCTGAAGTGGACGGCGTGGCTGCCCGGTCGCGCACCCGACGCGGCCGACGACGAACGGGTCTTCCCTCTGCGCGCCACCGACCTCGATCCGTTCGGGCACGTCAACAATGCCGTCTACTGGCACGGCCTCGAGGAGCTCCTGCCCCTCCGGCCGGACGTCCCGGACGCGCCGTACCGGGCGGTGATCGAACACCTGCACCCCGTCGCCGCCGGTGAGACCCTCACACTGCGGACGACCTTGCGAGAGGACGGACTGACGGTCTGGTTCACGGTCGAGGATCACACTCGCGCGGTCGCGTGGATCGGCCGGGAACCGGACGCTCTACGGTGGACCCCATGACCCGTACCCTGATCTTGCTGCGCCACGGCAAGTCCGCGTACCCGGACGACGTGGACGATCACGAGCGTCCCCTCTCTCCCCGCGGACGCCGCGAGGCCGGACTCGCCGGTCGCTGGATCCGGGCGAACCTGCCCGAGGTGGACGCCGTTCTGTGCTCCACCGCGACCCGGACGCGCAAGACACTCGCCGAGGCGGCGGTCGAGGCTCCCGTCGAGTACCGCGACAGCCTGTACCACGCCGATCCGGAATCCCTGGTCGCCGAGATCCGGGGAACGGCCGACGACGTGCAGACCCTGCTCGTCGTCGGGCACGAGCCGACCCTCTCCGCGACCGTCCTCGGGCTCATCACGGATCACAGCACCGACGCTGCCCATCAGGTGGCCGAGAAGTTCCCCACCTCCGCGATCGCGGTCCTCACGGTGAGCGGATCCTGGTCCGAACTGTCGCGAGGCACGGCCGAACTCGTGGACTTCCACATCCCACGCTGACCCACCCCGAGCGCAACCGCCGCGGCACCTCTCGGTATGGCATTCTCCTGCATGAGAATGACCTTTCCGAATCATCAGGAGATGCCGTGACCGATGTCGAACGACTCGCCGCGACCGTCGAACAGCTGACCGAACGTGTCCGCCTGCTCGAGGACCGGATCGAGATCATGCAGCTCGTCGCCCAGTACGGACCCGCCGTCGACAGCGGTTCCGGCGACGCCGCTGCCGCGCTGTGGACCGAGGACGGACTCTTCGACGCCGTCCCCCAACGACGGATGGAGGGTCCCGCCGAGATCGCCGCCATGGTGCACGGACCCGGCCACCGCAGCCTCATCGAGAACGGATGCGGGCACGTCCTGACGGTTCCGCACATCGAGATCGACGGCGACGAGGCGACCGGCAGAAGCTACGCGCTCAACATCCGGTGGGACGCCGAGAACGACCTCTTCCGGGTCGCGCGAGTCTCCGCCAACACCTGGCGCTGGGTCCGCACCCCCGAGGGATGGCGGACCGCCGAACGCATCAATGCCAACCTCGACGGCACCCCCGCCCACCGCGAGATGCTCGCACCGAAGCAATGACGGCCCCCCACACATGACGAAGGCCCCGCCCCCGAAGAGAAGAGGGCGGGACCTTCGTCGTCTACTACGGCAGCGAACTACCGGTAGTCGTTGGAGTAACCGTAGTCATCCAGCGGCACTGCAGCGCCGGTGTTCTGGCCGAAGCCGTCCGGCGAGTAGTACTGGTCGTCGTACGCCGGGATGGCGTACGCGGCCGCGCGGGCCTCCTCGGTCGGCTGAACCTCGATGTTCCGGTACTTGTTGATACCGGTACCGGCGGGGATCAGCTTGCCGATGATCACGTTCTCCTTGAGACCGATCAGCTTGTCCGAGCGGCAGTTGATCGCCGCGTCGGTGAGCACGCGAGTGGTCTCCTGGAAGGACGCCGCCGACAGCCACGAGTCGGTGGCCAGCGACGCCTTCGTGATGCCCATGAGGACCGGACGGCCGGCAGCCGGCTCGCCACCCTCCTGGACCACACGACGGTTCGCAGCCTCGAACTCGCTGCGCTCGACGAGCGAACCGGGCAGGAACTCCGTCGAGCCCGAGTCGATGATCGTCACGCGACGCAGCATCTGGCGCACGATGACCTCGATGTGCTTGTCGTGGATCGACACGCCCTGGCTCCGGTAGACCTCCTGGACCTCGTGGACCAGGTGCACCTGAACCTGACGCGGGCCCATCACGCGCAGCACCTCGTGCGGATCGGCAGAGCCCTCGAGGAGCTGCTGACCGACCTCCACGTGGTCGCCGTCCGCGAGCACGCCCTCGGTGCCGTCGGCCTTGCGGATGACGTGCAGACGCTGACGCTTGGACAGCTTGTCGTACACGACCTCCTCGCCACCGTCGTCGGGGATGATCGTGATCTTGTAGAAACGATCGTCGTCCTCGAGACGGATGCGGCCGGAGACGTCGGCGATCGGGGCCTTGCCCTTGGGGACGCGGGCCTCGAACAGCTCCTGGACGCGGGGCAGACCACCGGTGATGTCCTCACCGACGCCACCCTGGTGGAAGGTACGCATCGTCAGCTGCGTACCGGGCTCACCGATCGACTGGGCGGCGACGATACCGACGGCCTCGCCGATGTCGACGAGCTTGCCCGTCGCCATCGAGCGTCCGTAGCAGGTCGCGCACACGCCGGTGCCGGTGTCGCAGGTCAGGACCGAGCGGACCTTGACCTTCTGGATACCGGCCTCGAGCAGCGCCTCGATCGCCGGGTCGCCCAGGTCGGAACCACGCTCGACGACGACGTTGCCGTTCGCGTCGACCGCGTCCGTCGCCAGCGTACGGGCGTAGGTGCTGGTCTCGATGTGAGCGTCGCGCACGAGCTCACCGGTCGGCTGACCGGTCGCGTCGCGTGCGAGCTCGGCGATGGTCATCTCGATGCCGCGCGGCGTGCCGCAGTCGACCTCGCGGACGATGACGTCCTGCGAGACGTCGACCAGACGACGGGTCAGGTAACCCGAGTCGGCGGTACGGAGAGCGGTGTCGGCCAGACCCTTACGCGCACCGTGCGTGTTGATGAAGTACTCGGCGACGGTCAGGCCCTCACGGAAGGAGGACTTGATCGGGCGCGGGATGAACTCGCCCTTCGGGTTCGTCACCAGACCCTTCATGCCCGCGAGCGATCGGATCTGGGTCATGTTGCCCGCAGCACCGGACTTGACGATCGTGGGGATCGGGTTGTCGTCCGGGTAGTGCGCCTCCATGACCTGACCGACCTCTTCGGTCGCTTCCTGCCACAGCTTGACGAGCGAATCGCGACGCTCGTCCTCCGAGAGCTTTCCTCGGTCGTACTGCCGCTGGATGGCGTCGGCCTGCGTCTCGTACCGCTCGAGGATGTCCTTCTTCTCCGGCGGAACGAGCACGTCCGCCATCGAGATGGTGACACCCGAACGCGTGGCCCAGTAGAAGCCGGCGTCCTTGAGCTTGTCGACGGTCTGCGCGACGACGATCATCGGGTACCGCTCGGCCAGGTCGTTGATGATCGCGGCCTGGCGCTTCTTCGGCATGATGTCGTTGACGAACGCGTAGTTCGCCGGCAGCAGCTCGTTGAACAGCACGCGACCGAGAGTGGTCTGCGTGGTCCACGGCTGACCGAACTTCCAGCCCTCCGGGAACAGCTCGTTCTCGACGTCGCGCGGCGGACGCAGCTGGGTCAGGCGCACCTTGATCGGAGCCTGAACCGACAGCACGCCGCGGTCCACCGCCATCTGGGCCTCGGCCGGCGACGAGTAGACGCCCTGCTCGGGCTCGTCGGCGGTCGCGGCCTTGTAGGCGCCGGGGGCGTCCTCGACCAGACGGGTCAGGTGGAACAGACCCGTCACCATGTCCAGACGCGGCATGGCGAGCGGGCGGCCCGATGCCGGCGACAGGATGTTGTTCGACGACAGCATCAGGATGCGGGCCTCGGCCTGCGCCTCCGCGGACAGCGGGAGGTGCACGGCCATCTGGTCGCCGTCGAAGTCGGCGTTGAAGGCCTCACACACGAGGGGGTGCAGCTGGATGGCCTTGCCCTCGACGAGCTGCGGCTCGAACGCCTGGATACCGAGGCGGTGCAGCGTGGGAGCACGGTTCAGCAGAACCGGGTGCTCATTGATGACCTCTTCGAGGACGTCCCACACCTGCGGGCGCTGACGCTCGACCATGCGCTTGGCGGACTTGATGTTCTGCGCGTGGTTGAGGTCGACGAGACGCTTCATCACGAACGGCTTGAACAGCTCGAGCGCCATGAGCTTCGGCAGACCGCACTGGTGCAGCTTGAGCTGCGGACCGACGACGATGACCGAACGGCCCGAGTAGTCGACGCGCTTACCGAGCAGGTTCTGACGGAAGCGGCCCTGCTTGCCCTTGAGCAGATCGGACAGCGACTTGAGCGGACGGTTACCGGGACCGGTGACCGGCCGGCCACGACGGCCGTTGTCGAACAGGGCGTCGACCGACTCCTGCAGCATCCGCTTCTCGTTGTTGACGATGATCTCGGGGGCACCGAGGTCGATCAGTCGCTTGAGGCGGTTGTTGCGGTTGATGACGCGGCGGTACAGGTCGTTGAGGTCGGAGGTCGCGAAGCGGCCACCGTCGAGCTGCACCATCGGACGCAGTTCCGGCGGGATCACCGGCACGGCGTCGAGCACCATGCCCATGGGCGAGTTGCCGGACTGCTGGAACGCCGCCACGACCTTCAGGCGCTTGAGAGCACGGAGCTTCTTCTGGCCCTTGCCGCTGCGGATGGTCTCGCGCAGCGACTCGGCCTCGGCGTCGATGTCGAAGTTCTCGATGAGCTTCTGGATCGCCTCGGCACCCATGGCACCGGTGAAGTACTCGCCGTAGCGGTCCTGGAGCTCGCGGTAGATCATCTCGTCGACGATCAGATCCTTCGGCTTCAGCTTCGTGAAGGTCGTCCAGATCTCGTCGAGACGGTCGAGCTCGCGCTGCGCACGGTCGCGGAGCTGACGCATCTCGCGCTCGCCGCCGTCCTTGACCTTGCGGCGGACGTCGGACTTGGCGCCCTCGGCCTCGAGTTCGGCGAGGTCGGCTTCGAGCTTCTGCGCACGGGCCTCGAGGTCGGCGTCGCGCTGGTCGGCGACCGACTTCTTCTCGACCTCCATCTCGGCTTCGAGAGTGGAGAGCTCGTTGTGGCGCAGCTCGTCGTCGACCGACGTGATGACGTACGCGGCGAAGTAGATGATCTTCTCGAGATCCTTCGGCGCGAGGTCGAGCAGGTAGCCGAGACGGCTCGGCACACCCTTGAAGTACCAGATGTGCGTCACCGGAGCGGCGAGCTCGATGTGGCCCATGCGCTCACGGCGGACCTTGGCGCGGGTCACCTCGACGCCGCAGCGCTCGCAGATGATGCCCTTGAAGCGGACACGCTTGTACTTGCCGCAGTAGCACTCCCAGTCCCGGGTGGGACCGAAGATCTTCTCGCAGAACAAGCCGTCCTTCTCGGGCTTGAGCGTGCGGTAGTTGATTGTCTCGGGCTTCTTGACCTCGCCGTACGACCAGTTACGGATGTCCTCGGCGGTGGCCAGGCCGATCCGGAGTTCATCGAAGAAGTTGACGTCGAGCACGTAACTTCCTTTCCCCTGTGCGGGTTGTATTGCTGCTAGTTGTCGCTATCGCTGCCGGGGCCCGACGCGGTACGCGCCCGGTGGTGTCGGGGTGCGTACCGCATCGGCTCGGCTCCTAGTTCGCGAGGTCGTCGACCGTGGCCGACTCGTTGCGGGAAAGGTTGATGCCCAGGTTGGCGGCCGCCCGCTCGAGGTCCTCGTCGTCGCCGTCGGCCATCGCGATGGCCGCGCCGTCGCTGGAGAGGACCTCCACGTTCAGGCACAGCGACTGGAGTTCCTTGAGGAGCACCTTGAACGACTCGGGGATACCCGGCTCGGGGATGTTCTCGCCCTTGACGATCGCCTCGTAGACCTTGACGCGACCGACCACGTCGTCGGACTTGATCGTGAGCAGCTCCTGGAGGGTGTAGGCGGCGCCGTAGGCCTGCATCGCCCAGCACTCCATCTCACCGAAGCGCTGACCACCGAACTGCGCCTTACCACCGAGCGGCTGCTGCGTGATCATCGAGTACGGACCGGTCGAACGCGCGTGGATCTTGTCGTCGACCAGGTGGTGCAGCTTGATGATGTACATGTAGCCGACCGACACCGGGTACGGGAACGGCTCGCCGGAGCGACCGTCGAACAGCGTCGCCTTGCCGTCGGGGCCGACCATGACCTCGCCGTCGCGGTTCGGCAGCGTCGAGGACAGCAGACCCGTCAGCTCCTCCTCGCGGGCACCGTCGAACACCGGCGTGGCGATGTTGGTGTCGGGCTCGGCGGCGAGCATCTCCTCGGAGAGGTTCTGTGCCCACTCGGGACGGCTGCCGTCGTCGGCCACCTGGATCTGCCAGCCGGCCTTGCCGATCCAGCCCAGGTGCGTCTCGAGGACCTGGCCGATGTTCATACGACGCGGAACACCGTGGGTGTTCAGGATGATGTCGACCGGGGTGCCGTCGGGCAGGAACGGCATGTCCTCCTGCGGGAGGATCTTGCCGATGACGCCCTTGTTGCCGTGGCGGCCGGCGAGCTTGTCGCCGTCCTGGATCTTGCGCTTCTGCGCCACGTACACGCGGACGAGCTCGTTGACACCCGGAGGCAGATCGTCGTCGTCCTCGCGCGAGAACACGCGAACACCGATGACCTTGCCGTTCTCACCGTGGGGCACCTTCAGCGAGGTGTCGCGGACCTCGCGCGCCTTCTCACCGAAGATCGCGCGGAGCAGGCGCTCCTCGGGGGTCAGCTCGGTCTCGCCCTTCGGCGTGACCTTGCCGACGAGGATGTCGCCGTCGCGGACCTCGGCACCGATGCGGACGATGCCACGCTCGTCGAGGTCGGCGAGGACCTCGTCGGAGACGTTCGGGATGTCGCGGGTGATCTCCTCGGCACCGAGCTTGGTGTCGCGGGCGTCGATCTCGTGCTCCTCGATGTGGATCGAGGTGAGCACGTCCTCCTCCACGAGGCGCTGCGACAGGATGATCGCGTCCTCGTAGTTGTGGCCCTCCCACGGCATGATCGCCACGAGCAGGTTCTTGCCGAGCGCCATCTCACCGTTCTCGGTGCAGGGGCCGTCGGCGAGGACCTGGCCGGACTCGACGCGCTGTCCCTCGTCCACGATCGGACGCTGGTTCGAGCAGGTGCCCTGGTTCGAACGGTCGAACTTGCGCAGACGGTAGGTCTTGCGGGTTCCGTCGTCGGCCATGACGGTGATGAAGTCGGCGGAGACCTCTTCGATCACGCCGCTCTTCTCGGTGACGATGACGTCGCCGGCGTCGACGGCGGCACGCAGCTCCATGCCGGTGCCGACGATCGGCGACTCGCTACGCACCAGCGGGACGGCCTGACGCTGCATGTTCGCGCCCATGAGGGCACGGTTGGCGTCGTCGTGCTCGAGGAACGGGATCATCGCGGTCGCGACCGACACCATCTGGCGCGGCGAGACGTCCATGTACTCGACCTGGTCGGCGCCGACGTACTCGATCTCCGCACCCTTCTTACGGACGAGGACACGCTCGTCCGAGAAGCGGTTGTCGGAACCGATCGGCGAGTTGGCCTGCGCGATGAGGTAGCGGTCCTCCTCGTCGGCCGTGAGGTACTCGACCTCGTCGGTGACGACACCATCGACGACCTTGCGGTAGGGCGTCTCGATGAAGCCGAACGGGTTGACCCGCGCGTACACCGACAGCGAACCGATCAGGCCGATGTTCGGGCCTTCCGGGGTCTCGATCGGGCACATGCGGCCGTAGTGCGACGGGTGGACGTCGCGGACCTCGAGGCCGGCGCGCTCACGCGACAGACCGCCGGGGCCCAGCGCCGACAGACGACGCTTGTGCGTCAGGCCCGACAGCGGGTTGTTCTGGTCCATGAACTGCGAGAGCTGGGAGGTTCCGAAGAACTCCTTGATCGCGGCCACGACCGGACGGATGTTGATCAGGGTCTGCGGCGTGATCGCCTCGACGTCCTGGGTGGTCATGCGCTCACGGACCACGCGCTCCATGCGGGACAGGCCCACGCGGATCTGGTTCTGGATGAGCTCACCGACCGTGCGCAGACGACGGTTGCCGAAGTGGTCGATGTCGTCGACCTCGACGGGAACCTCGACGCCGCCGGGGACGGTCATCTTGTTCTCGCCCGCGTGCAGACGCACGAGGTACTCGATCGTGGCGACGATGTCTTCCTCGGTGAGGGTGGACGCCTCGATCGGCTGACCCGTGTTCAGGCCGAGCTTCTTGTTGATCTTGTAACGACCCACGCGCGCCAGGTCGTAGCGCTTGTCCTTGAAGAAGAGGTTCTCCAGCAGGGTCTGCGCGCTCTCCTTGGTCGGCGGCTCGCCCGGACGGAGCTTGCGGTAGATGTCGAGGAGCGCCTCGTCGGTGCCCGCCGTGTTGTCCTTCTCGAGCGTCGACATCATGATCTCGGAGAACCCGAAACGCTCGACGATCTGCTCGGTGGACCATCCCAGCGCCTTGAGCAGCACGGTGACCGGCTGACGGCGCTTGCGGTCGATACGCACACCGACGGTGTCGCGCTTGTCGACGTCGAACTCGAGCCAGGCACCGCGGCCCGGGATGACCTTGACGCTGTGCAGGTCCTTCTCGGTGCTCTTGTCGACATTCCTGTCGAAGTACACGCCCGGCGAACGGACGAGCTGGGACACCACGACACGCTCGGTGCCGTTGATGATGAAGGTGCCCTTGTCGGTCATCATCGGGAAATCACCCATGAAGACCGTCTGGCTCTTGATCTCACCGGTGTTGTTGTTGATGAACTCGGCAGTGACGAACAGCGGAGCCGCGTACGTCATGTCCTTGTCCTTGCACTCCTCGACGGAGGCCTTGACCTCGTCGAAACGAGGATCGGAGAAGGACAGGGACATCGAACCCGAGAAATCCTCGATCGGCGAGAGCTCGTCGAGGATCTCCTCCAGGCCACCGACGACGTGACCGTCGCCGCGCTCGGCAGCCTTCGCGCGCCAGCGCTCCGAGCCGATCAACCATTCGAAGGAATCGGTCTGTAGATCGAGGAGCCCGGGAACTTCGAGGGGTTCGCGAATCTTCGCGAACGACACCCTCGTCGGGGCTCCGGGGATTCCGGCTACTGCCTTGGTCTGGCTAGAGACTGCCAAGATGCGTCCTTCCAGCACCTCACGCGGGCCGCTCCAACCGGTGCGACCGCCGCTGTACCTGCTTCTTCATGTGGGGCGTTTTCGCTGGTCGCAACCCGAACGAGAACCCCACCGACGCACCGAAACGGTCTCGCCCGAAAGGGCGAATTCCGACTCGACGATCAGAAGGTGAACAGGAGGCAGCCAGCGCAAAGAACTAACCTACACCTGAGTAGGCGAAATGTCCACAGGGGTGCCTCAAAGAAACCTGGCAAACGACCTCGAGCGGCTCACGAGGAAGCCTTCAGTCGAACAGGCGTACCGATAGAGTGACCCCTCGCGTCGCCTGCGTCAAGACTGCGAGTCCGGAACGATCTGCGCGTCGCGGCCGCGGACGCTCCCGGTGAGGGGGCGATCCGCAGCCGTCGTCACCGGTCGCGGATCTCCGAGACCAGCCATCGTCCGTCCGACTTCTCCATCCTCACCAACAGCGGTGCGGCCGCGCTCCCCTGGGCGATCCCGTCGCCGGTGGCGCTGACGTTGATGTAGGCGGCGACCTCGGCGCGGGTGTCGTCGAGCATCGTCGCGCCGATGTGCTCGACCATCACCTCGGTGACCGTGCGGGTGTCGATCGCGGCCTTCTTGGTGACGTCCGCAGTCGAGTCGAACTCCTCGAGCCGCTCCGGGGTCAGCAACTCCCGGATCCGGCCGAAGTCCTCGTCGATGGTGCGGTAGTCGTAGCCGTGCATGGTCTCGATCGCGACCTTCGCGGCCTCGGTGACCTCGCGCGTCTCCGCGGTGTCGACCCACGCGATGTTCGAGACCTCGGCGCCGGGACGGAAGGCGGCGACCGCGGCGATCACCGCGAGCACCACCGCCACCGCACCGACGACGATCACCGGGCGCCATCCACCGGAGGCGCGCGACCCGCCGTCGTCACCGGCGGGAGGCTCGGGCGGATCCACCGGCTCGGCCGGAGACTCCGTCGGGTGCTCTGCGGGAGTTCCGTCGCCGGCCGCCGGGGCCGGCTTCTCCTGCTTCTCGTCCTGCTTGTCGAGCGTCACCTCGGAGGGTCGCGACTGCTCGGCAGAAGTTTCCTCGGCAGGCTTTTCCCCTGCCCGGGTCGGGCGTTCGTCCTCTGCCCGGGTCGGGCGTTCGTCCTCTGCCCGGGTCGGGCGTTCGTCCTCTGCCCGGGTCGGGCGTTCGTCCTCTGCCCGGGTCGGGCGTTCATCCTCTGCCGGAGTCATCCGAGGCGGTCGGGACGTGCCGGCGACCTTCGGCCGACGGCGCGGGGGCCCACTGGGGCCGGTCTTCCGTCGCTGCGGGGGCACTACACGTTCTCCTTCGTCGACTTGCCGAACATCACGGACCCGCCTCGCCCTCGGGCGCGGGCGCCCCGGTATCTCCCGGCGCGGGCGCCCCGGTATCTCCCGGCGCGGGCGCCCCGGTATCTCCCGGCGCGGGCGCCCCGGTATCTCCCGGCTCGGGCGCCCCGGAATCTCCGGGCGCGGGCGCCCCGGAATCTCCGGGCGCGGGCTGCGCGCCGGGATCGGAGGCCGGCGCACCGGGGACCGGTCCCGACTCCATCTCGACGGAGGCGAGCGGTTCGATGGTCTCGGCCTTCCACACGTCGCCGTCCTTGCGCAGCGACACGAGCACCGGGACCTTGTTGGTCACGAAGTACTCGGGGGTCTGGGTGCGCACGGCCAGGACGACGAGCGCCTTGCCCAGATCGTCGTCGGTGTTGAGTTCGGTGAGCGTTCCGAACAGCACCTCGGCCGACATGCTGGTGCCGGTCTCCGCGACCCGGGCCCGGATGTCCTCCTCGGTCGCCGCGAGATCGTTGCGCAGGGCGTCGCCGGTGATCGACGATCGCATGTTCTCGATCGACAGGTCGACGTCGTTCGCGTCGACGCTGTTCAGGTTGACGGCCGCCTGCATGGCTCCCGAGAGCGCGGCGTCGCGCGCCTCGGCAGCCGAGCGGTCCACCAGGAGCGCACGCCCCCAGCCGTAGCCGAACCACACCGCCGCCGCGAGGGCGACGACGGCGAGCACCGAGACGACGGCGAGGGCCGCCCTGCGTGCCCCGCCCGGTCCCCGCCCGTCCGCGGACGAGTTGCCGTCGGCGGAGGGAGGTGGGGTGGGCGGAGCGTCGGAGGAAATTGGTGCACTCACTCCACAAACCTACTAACTGCTCACTTCGGGGTGACTCCGAGCAACGGCGCGAGCTGCGTCGCGATCGGATTCAGGTTGAGCTTGTCGGGGTCCTTCTTCGGCTTGAAATCCCAGGGCTGGATCGTGTTCGGATCGGCGAAGACGATGCGGTTCGCGCTGCGTACGCCGGTGACACTGCCCTGCGGCACCTCGCACGAGGCGTTCGTGTTGAACGGGAAGTCCTGCTGGGTCTCGTCGAAGTTCGGATCCTGCGCGCGCATCTGCGCGAGGATCTCCTGCGTCCCCTCGTACCCGATGGTGCACGAAGGCGGATTGTTGGTCTCGAGCACGATGCCCTGACGCACCGCGCCGTCGCCCGGAGCGACCGTACTCGCACTGCCCGCGACGGCGGGAAGGAAGGCCAGCAGCGGCTGCAGAGCGATCGACTGCGGGGCTGCCGCTTCCGCCACCGCCGCGAGATTGGCGAGGTCGGTGGTCAGGCCCGGGCCGGAGCCCTCGATCAGCTGGGAGAGCTGGTCGCTCGCATCGGTGCCGGTGTCGATCAGGCGCCGCAGATCGGGGTCGCTGTCGCGAAGCTGCGCGGTCACCAGATCCAGATCCGAGCTGAACTGCTGGATCGCCGACGACTGGTCGGACTGCGTGTCGAGCACCGTGAGGCTGTCGCGGATGAGCGTGACGGTCTGCGGCAGGTATTCGGTGCCCTTCTCGCTGAGACCGGCGAGCGCGTCGACGAGCACCTGCAGGTCGTCGCCGCGGCCGTCGAAGGCCGCGCCGAGCTCGGTGACGACGGTGCGCAGCGGCTCGAGCGGAACCGAGTACACGAGGTCGTTCGTGCTCAACAGCAGGTCTTCGACCGGCGTGGGCAGATCGTCCTCGGTGCCCTCGATGACGGAGCCCTGTTCGAGATAGGGACCCTCGTCGTTCGGTGGCTGCAGATCGACGTACTGCTCACCGATCGCCGACCGGTTCGCCACGACCGGTCGCGCCGACGCCGGGATCTGCGGGCCACCGTTGTCGAGGCGCAACTCGACATTGATGCCGTCGTCCGTGAGGGTCATCGGCCCGACGCGGCCCACCGGCACACCGCGGTAGGTGACCTCGGCGTTCGGGAAGATGCCGCCGCCGGTGGGGAACCGCGCGTCGACGGTGTACTGGCCGAAGCCCATGAGGTTGTCGAGCCGCACATACCGGGCACCGACGAACACGATGCCGAGCAGCGCGATGACCACGAACAGCGCGAGCTGCACTTTCACAAGGCGCGATCTCACTGCCCACCCCCGAGTCCGAGCTGATTCAGCAAACCTTCCAGCGGCCCCGGCGGCGGGGCATCGTCGCCCTCGGTGCCGGTGCCGGTGCCGGTGTCCGTGTCCGTGTCCGCGCCGGCCTCGGTGACCCCCGGGATCTCGATGCCGTCGGGCAGCGACACCCCTTCGGGCAGCGTCACCCCTTCGGGCAGGGTCACACCGGGCAGACGCGGAGTGGGAAGCACCGGCAGCAACGACACGGTGGGCCAGCCCGGGGCAGGTCCGTTCCCGTCGTAGTACGGGTTGGACGGGTCGACGAGCGGCTTCGGATTGCCGAACTTCGGCTGGCGGTAGACCGGGTCGCCCTGACCCACACCGAGCGCGGCCAGCGCGTTGCCGATCTGCAGGTCGACGACGAGGAAGAGGTTCACCGAGTTGCCCAGCGCGACCTTTTCGACACCGTCCGGGAACGGCACCGTGGGCACGAAGGCGAGCGCCTCGACGAGGTCGTCGCCCGACGCCGCGAGTGCCTGGAGGGTCGGGCGCAGCGCCAGGAGGTCGGCGATCAGATCCTCCTTGGACTGATCGAGGACGTCGACACCTGCGGTGCCGAGCCGGTCGAGCTGGCCGAGCAGCTGCGTCAGCTGCGGCCGCTGCTGCTCGAGCACCTCGGTTGCGACCGGCAGTTCGTCGAGCACGGCGGCGATCTTGTCGTTCTGCTCCGCGACCCGCACCGTGAGCTCGTCGAGTCCGTCGAGCGCCCGGGTGATGTCGTCGCGTTGCTGTTCGAGACCGGTGATCAGGGTCTCGGCCTGCTCGATGAGGCTGCGCGTGGTTCCCTCGCGGCCGTCGAAGGCCGTCGACAACTCGCTGACGATCGGCGCGAGCTGGCCGACACCGCCACCGTTGAGCAGCAGCGACAGCGCGCCGAGCACCGGTTCGAGTTCGGTGGCGTGCCGGGTGCGGTCGAGCGGGATCACGTCGCCGTCGGCGAGCCGACCAGTCGGGGGCTCGTCCTCCGGAGGCGTGAGCTGCACGAACTTCTCACCGAGCAGACTCGACTGTTCGACGCTCGCGAGCGCGTTCGCCGGCAGGTCGACACTCGAGTCGAGCACGATGCCGACGTCGGCGGTCCATCCGAAATCGGATGCGACCGAAATCGATTCGACGCGCCCGACCGGCACACCGTCGACCTTCACGCTCGACTGCGGAACCAGGTCGAGCACGTCGTCGAACTGGATGGACAGACGGATCGGATCGCTACCCACATCGGCGCCGCCGGGCAACGGGACGTCGGACAGACCTCCGCACCCCGTGACCGTCACCGCGACCACGCACGCGGCCGCTCCGAAGACACCTGTGCGGCCCATCCTCTTCGCGCCGCTCACCGATCTCCTCCCTGGAGGTCGAGCCGGGGCGAGACCACGCCGGGCACCGTGCCCGGAGTGACCTGCCGCTGGATGTTCTCGCCGCTCAGGACACCGAACGGCAGGATCAGATCCGGGGACCGCTGGTCCTCGGTGATCTGCGTGGCGACATCGCGGCACCGGTCGATCAGCGGCTGCATCTGCCGGCCGAGCTGCTCGAAACGCTCGTCGCCGGGCACGAGATTGCCGAGATCGATGAGCTTGCACACTGCTCCCGCAGGATCCTGCAGGTCGGGCAGCACGAGCCGCGATGCAAGCACACCCGCTTCGGCGTCGTACGAGTTGACGAGGTTGCTCACCGCGAGCGGTAGCAGCGTCAGCGAATCCACGAGTTCCTGCCGGCGGTTCGCCAGCGTCTCCGTGATCGGCACGAGTGCGTCGACGTTGTCCTTCACCGCCGCCTGGTTGTCGCGCACGAACGTCGCGACGTCGCCGAGCGTGACCGACAGCGTGTTCAGCGCCTCACCGAGGTTCTGCCGCTCCCCCGCCAGGAATCCCGACAGGTCCGACAGTTGCGCGTTGAACTGGCGCACCTGCTCGTCGTTGGCCGCGAGAGCACTGACGAACAGCTGCAGATTCTCGATCGTGCCGTAGAGGTCGTCGCGCGACTGGTCGAGCGTGCGCGCGGCGGCCGACAGGTTCTCGATGCTCTGCCCGAGGGCCTCACCGTTGCCGGCGAGGTTCTCCGCACCGACCTCGACGAAATCGGTCAGCGCGCCCTCGCGGTTCGCGCCGTCGGGACCGAGCGCGCGGGAGAGTTCGTCGATGCTCGCGTAGAGCTCGTCGACCTCCACCGGGGTGGCGGTGCGCTCGCGGTCGATCACCGCACCGCTGCTCATCGTGTCGCCACCGGTGTAGGCGGGGGTGAGCTGCACGTAACGATCGGCGACGACCGAGGGGGTGATCTGCACGGCGCGGGCGTCGGCAGGAATGTCGACGCCGCGGTTCACCCGCAGACCGACCTTGACCAGGTCGCCCTGCGGTTCGACGGAGGTAACCTTCCCCACCTCGACGCCGAGCACCCGCACGTCGGAACCCTCGTAGATGCCGACGGCCTTGTCGAAGTAGGCGGTGATCTCGGTGGTGCCCAGTCGGGTGAACAACCACCAGCCCACTCCGGCCAGGGCCACCGCGACCGCCACGACGGCCGCGATCAGCGCGATGCGCCCGCGATTGCTGCGGGACTCGCCGTTCTCGGCGTGTGCCATCAGTTGCCCCCTTCCAGGCGGCGACCGGGTTCGCGGTAACCGGGGATCTCCGGCAGGCCCGGCGGGGTCAGGTTCACGACGACCTGGTCGAACCACCGGCCGTTGCCGACGACGTTGGTGTAGACACGCACGAACGGCTCGTACAGCTCCATGGCCCGATCGAGGTTGTCGTTGTTCTCCTGGAGGACGTCGACGACGCCGCGCAACTGCTGCAGGGCGGGACCGATGGTCTCGCGGTTCTCCTCGACGAGCCCGGAGAGCTCCGCCGACAACCGCTTGGTGCCGTCGAGCAACTGGGAGATCGCCTCCTGCCGGTTGTTCAGTTCCGCGACGAGCAGCGCACCGTCGGAGAGCAACCGGTTGAACTCGGCGTTGCGGTCGGCGAGCACCTTCGATACGTTGCCGGTCGCGTCGAGGAGTTTCTTCAGCTCCTGGTCACGACTCGCGACGGTCTCGGACAGGCGACTGATGCCGTCGAGCGAGGCCCGGATGTCGTCGGGTGTCTCCGAGAAAGCCTCCGACAGGGTCTGGAAGCCGGTCGCGAGCTGCTCGGAATCGATCTCGCCGAGGGTCGTGGCCGCAGACGAGAACGCCTCGATCACGTCGTACGGCGCGACCGTCCGGTCGAGCGGGATCCGGTCGTCCGGGTCGAGCACCTCCGTACCCCGCGGCTCGAGTGCCAGATACTTCTGCCCGAGGATCGTCTTGATCTGGATGGAGGCCGCCGTGTCGTTCCCGACCCAGGCGTCCTGGACCTTGAACGAGACGATCACGCGATCGCCATCGAGGTCGACCCCGGTGACCTTGCCGACCTTCACGCCGGCGATACGCACCTCGTTGGTGGGTTTGAGACCTGCGGCCTCGCTGAACTCGGCCTTGTAGGTCGCGCCCGCCCCGATGATGGGCAGTTCGTCGAGGAAGAAGGCGGACAGTGTCCCCAGCAGCACCACGACGATGCCCAGGGCACCGGCGGCGGCCGGACTGCGACGTTTGCTCATCGTCCCTGCAACTCCTGCATCCCCTCCTGCGAGCAACGCTTCGCCGCATTCGTGTAGATGGGTTGGTTCACGGTGGGCAGCCCCGTCGGCAGATTCAGATACGGGACCGAACCGGGACCTGCGACGATGTCGATACCGCACAGGTAGAACTGGAACCACGAACCGTAGCTGGCCACGCGCCCGAGCTTGTCGAGCTTGACCGGCAACGTCTCGAGGACGCGGTCGACCTCGTCGCGGTTCGCGTTGAGATTCGAGGTGACCTGTTCGAGCGCTGTGATCGACTGCGCGATCGACGGGCGGGTGGGCTCGAGGACGTCGGAGACCGCGTCGGTCAGTCCCGCCATCGACGCCACCGCCGAACCGACGGTCGCCCGGTCGGCCGACAACCCGCTGACGAGTGCCTGCGTGTTGACCAGCAGCGAATCGAGCTGCTCGTCGCGCTGGTCGATCGTGGCCAGGACGGTGTTGAGGTTGTCGATCACCGCACCGATCACGCGATCCTTGTCGGCGATGGTGTTGGTCAGCGACGCGGTGCTGCGCACCAGATCGTCGATCGTTCCGGCCTCCCCCTGGAAGACCTGGATGATCTGGAACGAGAGCTTGTTGACGTCGTCGGCGCTAAGCGTCTGGAACAACGGCCGGAAGCCGTCGAAGAGCGTCGTGAGATTCACCGCCGGCTTCGTGCGCTCGATCGGGATCGTGTCGCCACCCGTGATCTTCTCGCCCTGGGCGCCCTCACCCTGACCGAGCGCGATGTAGCGCTGGCCGACGAGATTGCGGAACCGGATGGTCGCGGTGGCACCGGCCGGGAGCCAGTCGCGTTCCTCGAGCGAGAAGGTGACCCGCGCCTGCCGTTCGTCGAAGACGGAGATCTCCTCGACCTGCCCCACGCGGACACCCGCGATGCGGATGTCGTCGCCCTTGTTGAGCGAGGTGACGTCGGAGAAGATCGCGTGGAACTTCGTTCCTCCCCCACCGCCGACACTGGCGATGGTCGCGGCGAGGACACCGGTCGCGATGACGGTGACCACGGCGAACACGATGAGTTTGATCAGGGGTGCTGCCAGACCTCTCACTGGAAGCTCACCTCCGTACCGCGGATCGCCGGAGCGCCGAGCCGGGTGGTCCAGGACGGGACCTCCTCGGGGTCGACACCGGTGGCCTGTCCGTAGATCACATCGAGCGTGTCCTGTTCCAGACGCGAGCCGGCGTACGAGACGGGAGTCGCGCCGCCGTCCGAGGTGCCGATGATCTCACCGACATCGTCGGGGACGCCGGATCCTGCCGGGGCAGGGAAGAAATCGATGGTCTCGGGACCGGGATTACGCGACGGCACCTGATACGAACCGTCGTTGACCGAACCGCCCGGATACTGCGGGAAGTTGCGGCCGGGCGCGGTCACGTCGCCGTAGCAGGCCGGTCCGCGATCGTCGAGCAGACGCGGCTCGTCCTGGTTCGGCAGGTAGCGGCCCTTCGGGTTCGTGAACTGGATGTTCGCGCGCACACCCGGGAACGGATCGTCGGCCGCGAGCAGGTCGACGGCGGCCGGTTTCGCGTCGGCGAATCCCTCGAAGGTGCACGGGAAGGACGGCGAGTAACGGGCGAGCAGCTGCAGCGCCTCCTTCGAATCGGCGGACAGCGTGATGATCGAGTTCGAGTTCTGCTCGATGAAATCGGCCGTCTGCGACGACGCTCCCGTCGCGCTCGCGAGCAGCGTGCGGATCTGGTTCTGCTGTTCGACGACCGTGCCACCCGTCGTGCGCAGATTGTTCAGCGCCTCGACGAGATCCGGTGCGGCCTCGGAGTAGGTCTGCGAGAAGTCGGCGAGTCCGCGCAGATCCTCCTGCAGCGTGGGCAGTTCGACGTTCACCTCGCGGAAGATCTGTTCGAGGTCGTCGACCGTCTGCCCCAGCTTCTCGCCACGTCCGCTCAGCCCCTGGGCCAGGGCGCCGAGCGTGTTGGCGAGGTCCTGCGGCGGGACGGCCTCGAGGAGCGGGAGCAGCCCGTCGAGCACGTCACCGAGTTCGACGGTGCGCTCGCTCGTGTCCTGCACCAGCACATCGCCGTTCGTGACGGGACGGCCCGGATCGTCGGGGATGATCAGCGAGACGTAGCGCTCACCGAAGAGGGTCTTCGGCAGCAGCTGTGCGGTGGCGTTGACCGGGATCAGTTCGGCCTTGTCGGGGTCGAGAGCGAGATGCGCGGTGACATCGCCGCCGTCCGCGCTCGTTCCGCGGACCTCGCCGACGAGCACACCGCGTGCCTTGACGTCGGCGTTGAGCGGCAGGGCGTTGCCGATGCTGTCGGTGCGGAGGTCGACCTTCACGACCTTCGTGAACGTCTTGTTGTACATCGCGATCGTGACGTACAGGAACAGCGCCAGCACCACGAAGAAGATCAGTCCCAGGGTGCGGCGACGCAAGGGCGAAGTGGTCGTGTCACTCATCCGGCCACCCTCACCGTGGTCGTCGTGCCCCAGATCGCGAGGCTGAGGAAGAAGTCGAGGATCGCGATCGTCACGATCGCGGTACGCACCGCGCGGCCCACGGCCACCCCGACGCCGGCGGGACCGCCGCTGGCGTGGAAACCGTAGTAGCAGTGGATGAGGATGACCACGAACGCGAAGACCAGCACTTTCGCGAACGAATACAACACGTCCTCCGGTGGGAGGAACAGATAGAAGTAGTGATCGTACGAGCCGCTCGACTGGCCGTTGAACAGCGTGCTGATCGTGCGGGTCGCGAGATAGGCCGCGAGGAGACCGATGATGTACAGCGGGATCACGGCGACGAAGCCGGCGATCATCCGGGAGGTCACCAGGAACGGCAGCGACGGCACGGCCATCACCTCGAGGGCGTCGATCTCCTCGCTGATCCTCATGGCACCGAGCTGTGCTGTGAAGCCACAACCCACGGTCGCCGACAACGCGAGCGCCGCGACGATCGGGGCCAGTTCACGGGTGTTGACGTAGGCCGAGAGGAAGCCGGTGAGCACCGACGAGCCGAGCTGCTCGAGCGCGGCGTAACCCTGCAGACCCACGACGACGCCGGTGAAGCCGGACATCATCGCGATGACGCCGATGGTGCCACCGATCACGGCGAGTGCACCGCTGCCGAAGGTGACCTCGGCGAGCAACCGCAGGACTTCCTTGCGGTAGTGGGTGAGGGTTCGCGGGGTCCACGCGACGGCACGCGCGTAGAAGGACATCTGGTCCCCCGCGCGGTCGAGCACGTTCAGCGGTGCGCGCACCGCTCGGCGACCCCGGAGAAGAACGAGATCTCCGCGGCCTCTGGAGACTGTCATCTGGTCAGGATCCCTTCGCAGGAACGATCTGCAGGTACACCATCGTCAGGATCAGGTTCGCGAAGAAGAGCAGCAGGAACGTGATGACGACGGTCTGGTTCACGGCCTCCCCCACACCCTTCGGGCCCGCACCGGGGTGCAGCCCCTTGTAGGACGCGACGACACCGGCGATCAACCCGAAGATCGCAGCCTTGAGTTCGGCGACGTAGAGGTCGGGTAGCTGCGCGAGGGCGGAGAAGGAGGCGAGGTAGGCGCCGGGGGTACCGCCCTGCAGCACCACGTTGAAGAAGTAGCCGCCGGCGATGCCGATCACGGAGACGAGACCGTTGAGCAGGAGCGCGACGAGCACCATCGCCAGTACTCGCGGGACGACGAGGCGCTGGATGGGATTGATGCCCAGCACTTCCATCGCGTCGATCTCCTCGCGGATCGTCCGCGATCCGAGGTCGGCGGTGACCGCGGAACCGGCGGCACCGGCGATCAGCAGGGCCGTCACGATCGGACTGCCCTGCTGGATGACCGCCAGGACGCTCGCGGCGCCGGTGAACGATTCGGCGCCGAGCTGCTTGATCAGCGAGCCGGTCTGCAGCGACACGACGGCGCCGAACGGGATCGCGACGAGCGCCGTCGGAAGAATCGTGACGCTCGCGATGAACCACGCCTGTTCGATGAATTCCCGGAACTGGAACGGTCGGCGGAAGGTGTTCCGCACGACGTCGACGAACAGTTCGACGATGTTGCCGGCCTGGGTGAGTGCGCCGTGAACCGGCCGCACGAGCGAGCTGCCCGCCCCCATCTAGTCTCCTACTTCTCCAGCCTGCGGCTGTACCACTACTGACGCTGTACCACTGCTGCGGCTGTTGTTACTGCTGAGCCTGCTGCTCGTATCCCTCTCCGGTGTAGGCGGGAATGATCTGGGTGTCGTCGTCGGCGTAGCCCCGGGCGGTGTGGGGAGCGCCGTTGTGATCGAGCGACTCGAGGATGGCGCTCTGGGCGGCCGGGGGCAGAGTGTGCAGGATCGAGCGCACCCGCTCCTGCCGACGCGCCACCGCCTGCCGCTCCGGCATCCCCGGCGTGGCCTGCATCTGCGGCACGATCCCCTCGACATCATCGACACCACCGGCATGATGACCCGCCTCGACGAGCGCCTGCTCGTGCGCCATCGTCGCCTCGTCCTTCTCCTCCGACATCCCGATCGGACCGATCATCGTGCCGTTGAGGAACTGCTTGACCACCGGCTCATCCGAAGTCAACAACACCTCCCGCGGACCGAACATCACCAACTGCCGACGGAACAACATCCCGATATTGTCCGGCACCGTGCGCGCCAGATTGATGTTGTGCGACACGATCAGGATCGTCGCATCGATCTCCGCATTGATATCGACCAACGTCTGCGAAATATAGGTCGTGCGCACCGGATCGAGACCCGAATCCGGCTCGTCCACCAGGATGATCTCCGGATCGAGCACCAACGCCCGCGCCAGCCCGGCGCGCTTGCGCATCCCCCCGGAGATCTCCCCGGGCAGCTTGTCCTCGGCGCCGAGCAGACCGACGAGCTCGAGCTTGCTCATCACGATCTGCCGGATCTCCGACTCGGACTTGCGGGTGTGCTCGCGCAACGGGAAGGCGACATTGTCGTAGAGGTTCATCGACCCGAACAACGCACCGTCCTGGAACAGCACCCCGAACAACTTGCGGATCTCGTAGAGCTCCTTGCTCGAGCACTGCAGAATATCGGTGCCGTCGATGACGATCGAGCCCTCCTCCGGGCGCAGCAGACCGATCAACGACTTGAGGAACACCGACTTACCGGTACCCGACGGACCGAGCAACGCACTGACCTCACCGGCCGGCAACGTCAACGTCACGTCCTGCCAGATACGTTGCGAGCCGAAGGACTTGGTCAGCCCCTCGACGGAAACCTCGACTCCCACGATTACCTCCGCTGTCCGATACCGTCGCCCCCGTGTGGGTTGGGCCACTCTATCGCATGGATAGTGGTACCTGTGACTAGCGATCCTACTCATGAGTAAGGATCTCGTACAGGGGGTTCTACATATCTCGACTTACGGTGTGACCTGCGTGAACACCGGGTGGAATGCAGTTCGGATATACCGGACATATAGCTCGGAGTTCTTTTTCCACGATATGCAGAAGGGCCGTTTCCGCGAAGTGAATTCGCGGAAACGGCCCTTCTGCGGAACCGTCCCGGAGAGCGTCGGAACGCTCGACGGGGAAGGTCGGAAACCGTCTTACTTGACGGTGACCTTGGCGCCGGCCTCTTCGAGCTTGGCCTTGGCAGCGTCGGCAGCGTCCTTGGCGACCTTCTCGAGGATCGGCTTCGGAGCACCCTCGACGAGGTCCTTGGCTTCCTTCAGGCCCAGGCCGGAGACGATCTCGCGAACGACCTTGATGACCTGGATCTTCTTCTCGCCGGCACCCTCGAGGATGACGTCGAACTCGTCCTGCTCGGACTCGGCCTCGGCAGCAGCGGCCGGAGCACCGGCGGCAGCGACGGCAACCGGAGCAGCAGCGGTGACCTCGAAGGTCTCCTCGAATGCCTTAACGAACTCCGAGAGCTCGAGCAGGGTCAGTTCCTTGAACGCGTCGAGCAGCTCTTCGGTGGTGAGCTTCGCCATGGTGGCGGTCCTTCCTGATAAGTCCCATGTCGCTGATCCGCGACCGGATGGGATGGTGCGTGCCGGAGCACGCGTGGATGTATCTTTCGCGGTGATGCAGATTCGCAGTGATGCGGATCAGCGTCAAGCGGCTTCTTCGCCCGCCTTCTTCTCCTGCAGAGCGGCCGCGAGGCGGGCCACCTGAGAAGCGGGGGCGTTGAACAGGCCTGCGGCCTTTGCCAAGTTGCCCTTCATCGCGCCGGCGAGCTTGGCCAACAGCACCTCGCGGGACTCGAGGTCCGCGATCTGGTTGACCTGCTCCACGGACAGCGCAGCGCCGTCCATGTAGCCGCCCTTGATGACGAGAGCCTTGTTGTCCTTCGCGAAGTTCTTCAGAGCCTTCGCAGCGTCCACCGCTTCGCCCTTGACGAACGCGATGGCGGTCGGACCGACGAACAGGTCGTCGAGACCCTCGACGCCCGCCTCAGCGGCGGCACGCTTGACCAGGGTGTTCTTGGCGACGGAGTAGGTGGCACCCTCTCCGAGAGCGCGACGCAGCTCGGTCAGACTTCCCACCGACAGACCACGGTATTCCGTGATCACGGCAGCGGTGGAGGTCTTGAACTGCTCGGTGATCTCCGCAACTGCGGAAACCTTCTCGGGCTTTGCCATACTTCGCCTCCTCTCAGTAACAGTCGTTTTCCCGGTGTCCCGAGTGGGACGCCCCACCGGACGACCGCCGGGACCGGAAAACGACGAACGCCCCGGCGCAGGGCACACGGGGCGTACAAGGAGGAGGAACTCGAATGCACCCGGAAGGCACATCGCGGTTCACATCTCCCCTAACCTCGTCCTCCTGCGTGGGCCGCCGGACAACTCCGGACCTTCAACCGATCCGCACGCGGATTCGGTGACCAACGGTCTTGGGTAGAACATGATCGGGGTGAAGATCGGCGCACGCCGAACTACCCGACCACTGTAGCGGACGATGTCCGCGAAATGCAAAACGGCCGGCACAGCGATGCTGTACCGGCCGCCTCAGGACGCAAATCCATTGCGTGCAGTGCGAATTACTCCGCGGTCTCGAGGAGGTTGCGGGTGCGCTGCGGGTCCACCGGGATGCCCGGGCCGGTGGTCGTAGCGATCGTGACCTTCTTGATGTAGCGGCCCTTCGCGCTGGACGGCTTGGCGCGGAGCACCTCGTCCAGAGCAGCAGCGTAGTTCTCGACCAGCTTGGTCTCGTCGAACGAGGCCTTGCCGATCACGAAGTGCAGGTTGGCGTTCTTGTCGACGCGGAAGCTGATCTTGCCACCCTTGATGTCGGTGACGGCCTTCGCGACGTCCGGGGTGACCGTGCCCGTCTTCGGGTTCGGCATCAGACCACGGGGACCGAGGACGCGGGCGATACGACCGACCTTCGCCATCTGGTCGGGGGTCGCGATCGCGGCGTCGAAGTCCAGCCAGCCGCCCTGGATGCGCTCGATCAGATCCTCGGCGCCCACGACGTCGGCACCTGCGGCCTCGGCCTCGGCAGCCTTCTCGCCCACCGCGAAGACGATGACGCGAGCGGTCTTACCCGTGCCGTGCGGCAGGTTGACCGTGCCGCGCACCATCTGGTCCGCCTTGCGGGGATCCACACCGAGTCGCATCGCGACCTCGACGGTGGCGTCGTAGTTCTTCGAGGTGGTCTCCTTCGCGAGCTTCGCAGCTGCGAGGGGGCTGTACAGGTTGTCCGAGTCGATCTTCTCGGCCGCGGCGAGGTATGCCTTGCTGCGCTTTGCCATGTTCTTTCCTAACTTCTCACCGGCAGGTGAATGGTTCGGGCGTGGTAGCGGGCCTGGCCGGCCCTCCCACGAGTGCTACTGCAGGCCCGGGGACGGAGCCCCGGAACAGCGAGGGGCTCAGCCCTCGACCGTGATGCCCATCGACCGAGCGGTGCCGGCGATGATCTTCGCGGCAGCCTCGATGTCGTTGGCGTTCAGGTCTTCCTGCTTGGTCTTGGCGATCTCGCGCACCTGATCCATGGTCACCTTGGCGACCTTGGTCTTGTGCGGCTCGCCGGAGCCCTTCTGCACGCCTGCGGCCTTGAGCAGGAGCTTCGCGGCCGGCGGGGTCTTCAGCTTGAAGTCGAACGAGCGGTCCTCGTAGACCGTGATCTCGACCGGCACGACGTTGCCACGCTGCGACTCGGTCGCCGCGTTGTACGCCTTGCAGAACTCCATGATGTTGACGCCGTGCTGACCCAGCGCGGGGCCGACCGGCGGAGCCGGGTTGGCCTGGCCGGCCTGGATCTGGAGCTTGATGAGCCCGGCGATCTTCTTCTTCTTGGGGGGCATCTCTATTCCTAGTTTCTTGCTCGGTGTGGTTCTTGCGTACTGCTACTGCAAGCTTGTGCGCGCCGGATGCCGGCGCCGTCGGATCCTGGGGATCGTCAGATCTTCGACACCTGGTTGAACGACAACTCCACGGGAGTCTCACGGCCGAAGATCGACACCAGGACCTTGAGCTTCTGCTGCTCGGCGTTGACCTCGCTGATGGAGGCGGGCAGCGTCGCGAACGGGCCGTCCATCACGGTGACGGACTCGCCGACCTCGAAGTCCACCTCGATGGCGGGCTTCGCAGCGGCGGCGGGAGCCTGCTCGCCTGCGGTCGGAGCACCGGCCGCCGGCTTCTTCTTCGCCTGCTGCGGGAGGAGGAACTTCACGACCTCCTTGATCGTCAGCGGCGACGGACGCGACGTGGCTCCGACGAAGCCGGTCACGCCGGGCGTGTTCCGGACGGCGCCCCACGACTCGTCGTTGAGTTCCATCCGGACGAGGATGTAGCCGGGCAGGACCTTGCGGTTGACCTGCTTGCGCTGACCGTTCTTGATCTCGGTGACCTCTTCGGTCGGCACCTCGACCTGGAAGATGTAATCGGCGAGGTCGAGGTTCTGGACGCGAGTCTCGAGGTTGGTCTTGACCTTGTTCTCGTAGCCGGCGTAGGAGTGCACGACGTACCAGTCGCCGGGCTCGCGCCGCAGCTGCTTCTCGAGGGCCTCGGCCGGGTCGACCTCGTCCTCTTCGGCGGCGGCGTCGGTGCCCTCCGCTGCGTCGGAGACCTCGACCTCGGCATCGGTGCCGGACTCGACAGCAGCGTCGGACTCGGAGACCTCGGTGTCCGCATCCGCCGACTCGGCCGTCACGTCGTCAACCAAGGCCTCGTCCGAAACGTGCTCCTCGGCCGAAGCCTCGTACGAGTCGTTCTCGGGGGTGCTCACCGGGCACTTTCCTCTCGTCGATCACATTTTTCGTCTCGCGCGGACAGGCGCTAACCGAACAACCAGCTGACGCCCTGTACGAACGCCAGATCCAATCCGAAGATGAACGCCGTCATGACGGTCACGAACGCAAGGACCACGAGTGTGTAGGTGGTCAACTGCTTGCGGTTGGGCCAGATCACCTTGCGGAGCTCGGCGACGACCTCACGGAAGAAGCGCACGAGTCGCTTGAAGATGTTCTCGGACTTCGCGGCGGGACGATCGCTCACGGCCGTGGCCGAACGCGACGTCTTCTTCATGGACACCGCGCTCGTCGTGGATGCCGAGGAATCGGCTGCACCACGACGGGTGGCCCGCTTGCCGGTCGGCCGAGCAGCCGCGGAGGAACCGTCGGGGGTCGCGCCGGTAGCCGTTCCAGCGTCGCCGGGGATGTTCCCTGCGGTGCCGCTGTGGCGCTGACCGCGCTCCTCGCTCACATCGTTCCTCTCGGTCGCTGGCAGTCCGGGGGCAGGGGCGACAGGACTTGAACCTGCAACCTGCGGTTTTGGAGACCGCTGCTCTGCCAATTGAGCTACGCCCCTCTGGTCGGACATCCACACTCGTACGAAGCGAGTGTCCGGAACCGACCCATCTGCGACCACATGACACGCGCGCTACCCCGTCGGGCCGTTACGGCCTTCGTAGAGCAGCGCGCTGCTATGCGATCCCAGAAGCCTAAGTGTACTGCATTGCCCCGGGACAAACCCAATCCGCTCGGCCGTCAGGCCAAACGGACCGTTGCCGTGGCGCGACCGAAGATCTTACGACCGTCGGACTTCGCCACGATAGCGACCACTGCTGTCTTGCTCTCCGCGTCCACCGACTTGATCTTGCCGGTGAACTCGATCTCGGCGGCCTTGTCGGCCTCCACATATACCGGACTGGTGAACCGAACGTTGTATTCGGTCACCGCGCCGGGGTCTCCCAGCCACTCCGTGACGAAGCCGGCCGCGATGCCCATCGAGAGCATGCCGTGCCCGACGACGTCGCGCAAGCCGGCCAGTTCGGCCACCTTGTCGCTCCAGTGGATCGGGTTGGGATCACCCGACACACCTGCATAGTTGACCAGATTTCCGCGCGTGAGCGTGACGACCTTCGACGGAAGCTCGTCCCCTACCGCGACATCCGCGAAACTACGGAGTGTCACTGTGCATCACCGGTGTCACTGTGCATCACCACATCCTTGACCGCGTGCGCGATGTTGTCGTCGACCTCGCCACCGGAACGGGCGACGAGCGTCGTCCACGAGGTGAGCACGAGATTGTCGTACTGATCCGTGATCACGTTCTTGGTGGTGATGATGTCGCTGCCGGCCGCCTGGCGGAAGTCGTCGAGGTAGACGTCGCAGAACAGCCTGTCGCCGGCCTGGATCGGGCGGTGGTAGACCATCCGCTGGTCGGTCTGCATGATCTGGCTCAGGTCGTAACCGGTGACGACCTCTTCGAACAGCTTGCGCTGCGCGATCATGCCGACGATCGAGACGAAGGTCAACGGCGCGATCACTCCGTCGTATCCCAGCCCGCGGGCTGCGTCGTCGTCGTGATGGGCCGGATGCGAATCGCGCACGGCACGGGCGTACTCGCGGATCTTCTCGCGACCGACCTCGTAGTAGTCGTCCACCCGGTAGTGGTGACCGACCATGGACTTGGCGTGCGCGGCGGCATCGAACGGGATCCCGGCCTGTTCGGTCGCGTCCACCGATTCCTGGTTCTCGAGTACGTTCGTCATACGCAAAACCTCCGCAATTCCGACGACGCCAACTGGCACGGTCGGTATTGCGGAGACCTTACGCGTCGACGTCGTTCCGACCGGCTACTTGGACTCGCGGTGCGACTGGTGCGTACCGCAGTTCGGGCAGAACTTCTTCAGTTCGAGCCGGTCGGGGTCGTTGCGACGGTTCTTCTTCGTGATGTAGTTGCGGTGCTTGCACACCTCGCAGGCCAAGGTGATCTTCGGCCGAACGTCAGTAGAGGAGGCCACGGGATGCCTTCTTTCGCGTCAATCCGATCAGTATCGATCAGGGTGGATCAATGAACTTTTGGTAGCGGTGACCGGACTTGAACCGGCGACGCAACGATTATGAGTCGTTTGCTCTACCAACTGAGCTACACCGCCTCGGTGCCGAGTGTCGCTACGAAGGCGGCACCTCAATCCAGCGAGCCCCCTGACGGAATCGAACCGTCGACCTTTTCCTTACCATGGAAACGCTCTGCCGACTGAGCTAAGGGGGCGTGGCCTCCGGAGCATCTCTGCTCGCTGCGGCCTCCAAAAGATTACACACACTCGGTCCTGGTGCAAAATCCGCTGGTAGAGGCCCATAAACGCCGCTCCCCTCCGAGCGCTGCACACCGGCACGCACCCGTGCCCACACGTACGTGCGCGGCGGGCCGGCGGCGGGCACCGGGCGCGAGGCGGAACGGCACGGCGTGCCGAGCCGCCCGGAACCTCGGGGAGAGCAGGACCCACACTCCGGAGCCCGCACCGTAAGGGCCCCGGAATGCAGAACGGCCCCGGTTCCGAAGAACCGGGGCCGTTCCGGTGGCAGGTGTAGGATTCGAACCTACGTAGGCGTAAGCCGACGGATTTACAGTCCGCTCCCATTGGCCGCTCGGGCAACCTGCCGGGTGCGATCGGGACCGCGTCCTCGATGCGTTTGGAAGAATACAACGCATACCCCCCCGAAACGCAAACCGAGTGGTCACAGCCCCGCGCGACCCGATAGCGTCGGGTGGACAGAACCCTTACAGACCAACCCGGAAGTGGAGTGAGACGTGGCTGATTCGTCGTTCGATGTGGTGAGCAAGGTCGACCGCCAGGAAGTGGACAACGCGCTGAACCAGGCGGCGAAGGAGATCGCCAACCGCTTCGATTTCCGGAACACCGGGGCGCACATCGAGTGGTCGGGCGACGAAGCCATCACGATCTCGGCCGAGACCGAGGACCGCGCGCTCGCCGCGCTGGAGGTCTTCAAGGAGAAGCTGATCCGCCGCGACCTGTCGCTCAAGTCCTTCGACGCCGGTGAGCCGACCCAGTCCGGCAAGGTCTACAAGATCACCGGCACGCTGGTGCAGGGCATCAGCCAGGAGAATGCCAAGAAGATCTCCAAGCTCATCCGTGACGAGGGCCCGAAGGGCGTCAAGGCGCAGATCCAGGGCGAGGAGCTGCGTGTGAGCAGCAAGAAGCGCGATGACCTGCAGGCCGTCATCTCGCTGCTCAAGAACGCCGACCTCGACATCGCCCTGCAGTTCGTCAACTACCGCTAGTTCGTCGGCCGCGGCCGACGAAGCCCTCCCTACGACTCCGCCCGCGACCTTCGTCGCGGGCGGAGTCGTCTGAGGTGTCGTCTGTGGGGTGCCGTCCGTCAGCGGATCCCGGCCATGCGCTCGAGTCGTTCGATGCGGTCGGCCATCGGCGGATGCGTCGAGAACAACCGGCTCATCTTGTCGCCCGCCCGGAACGGGTTGGCGATCATCAGGTGCGACTGGGCCGCGAGCTTCGGTTCGGGCGGCAGCGGCGCGGCCTGCGTGCCGAGAGCGAGCTTGCGCAGTGCCGACGCGAGGGCCAGCGGATCGCCGGTGAGCTCGGCACCGGACTGGTCGGCCTGGTACTCCCGCGACCTCGACACGGCGAGCTTGACGACCGATGCCGCGATGGGGCCGAGCAGGGAAACCAGCAGCAGCGCCAGTGGATTCGCGCCACCCTCCCGGTTGCCGAAGGCCGACGCGAAGAACGCGAAGTTCGCCAGACCCGAGATGACGGCGGCCATCGCGCCGGCGACCGACGAGATGAGGATGTCGCGGTTGTAGACGTGCGCGAGTTCGTGGCCGAGCACCGCGCGCAGTTCCCGTTCGTTCAGGATCTCCAGGATGCCCGTCGTGCAGCACACGGCGGCGTTGCGCGGGTTACGTCCCGTGGCGAAGGCGTTGGGGGCGTTGGTGGGGCTGATGTAGAGCCGCGGCATGGGCTGGTGCGCCGCGGTCGCGAGCTCACGCACGATCCGGTACATCGCCGGTGCCTGCACCTCCGTGACCGGCTGGGCGTGCATCGCTCGCAGGGCGAGCTTGTCGCTGTTGAAGTACGCGTAACCGTTCATGCCGACGGCGAGCACGATCGATATCAGCAGGATCGTCGAATTGCCGAACAACGCTCCGACGAACACGATCAGCGCGGACATTCCGATCAACAGACCGGCCGTCTTGAGACGGTTCGAGTATCCGTGCACGTCGCACCCCTTCCGCACCACGATTCCCCACTCGTTCGTCCAACGAACGAGCGCACGGCGCGGTTCCCGCCCCGATCGGGGCGGGACGACACGACGGTCCGTCAGCCGACGCGGGCGACGGTGAAGTCCACGAGGCGACGCAGCGCCTCGTTCGCCGGGCCCTGCGGCAGGGCATCGAGTTCGGCGTGGGCGCGGGCGGCGTAGGTCGCGAGAGTCGCCTTCGCCGCATCCATCCCCGGCGAGCGGACGAGCAGTTCGAGCGCCTCGGCGACGTGTGCTTCGTCCTCGATGGGACCGACGAGCAGTTCGCGCAGGCGATCCGCCTCCGGTCCGGTCTCCCGCAGCGCGTAGAGCACCGGCAGGGTGTACACACCCTCGCGGAGATCGGTTCCGGGGGTTTTGCCCGACTCCGTGGTGTCGGACGCGATGTCGATGATGTCGTCGACGATCTGGAAGGCGGTGCCGACGGCGTCGCCGAGCCGTTCGAGCCGCTCGACGTGCTCGGAATCGGCACCCGAGAACGTTCCGCCGAAGCGCCCGCTGGCGGCGATCAGCGAACCGGTCTTCTCCCAGATCACCCGTAGGTAGTGCTCGACCGGGTCGTCGTTGGTGCGCGCACCGATGGTCTCGCGCATCTGACCGGTGACCAACTCGGCGAACGTCTCCGCGATGATCTGCACGGCCGACGGACCCAGGGTCGACACCAGCCGTGAGGCGTGCGCGAACAGATAGTCGCCGGCGAGGATCGCGACGCTGTTGCCCCAGCGCACGTTGGCGCTCGGGGCACCGCGACGCATCGTCGCCTCGTCCATCACGTCGTCGTGGTAGAGCGTCGCGAGGTGCACGAGCTCGACGACGGTCGCCGCCGTCACCACGGCGGGATCGGTGGGTTTCGGCCCGAGCTGCGCGGTGAGGATCGTGAACAGCGGCCGGAATCGCTTGCCACCCGCCTTCGCCAGGTGCAGCGCGGCCTCCGTCAGGAAGTCCTCACCGTCGGACAGTTCCTCGACCAGGAGTTTCTCGACGCTCGCGAGGCCGTCCCCGACTGTCGCGGCGAGGACCGGATCGCCGAGTTCCACACCGGCCACGACGGTGCTCGGCGCCGCATCGGCCGAACCGGCGGTCCGAGCCGCCCCCTCAGTGCTCACGATGACGTACCCATCCTGTTCTGTCGCCTCGACTTCACCGTAGTGAACCTAGCCGTTCGTTCGCCGATCCACCTCGTCGAGGCGGCCGATCGCGGCCTGAGAAGATGGAGCGGTGGTGGCCGAACACTCCGCGCGAGATCCGCGGCAATCCCAGTCCTGCGTTCCCGACAGTACCGATGTTCTCGTCGTCGGTGCCGGTCCAGCCGGTTCCGCCGCCGCAGCGTGGGCTGCCCGCGCCGGCCGTGAGGTGTTGCTCGTCGATGCCGCGACCTTCCCTCGCGACAAGACCTGCGGTGACGGACTGACCCCACGCGCCGTCGCCGAACTCGACGAACTCGGCCTCGGCGACTGGCTGCGCACCCGCACCGTAAACCGCGGTCTGCGTCTCGAGGGCTTCGGTGGCCGCTTCGAACTCCCCTGGCCCGACTCGTCGTTCCCGGTCGTGGGCAGTGCCGTGCCGCGCACCGAACTCGACGCCCGGATCCGGCAGGTCGCGCTCGACTCGGGTGCCCGCGCCGTGGACGGAACGAAGGCCGTCGACGTCGAACGCGAGGGCGACCGGGTCTCGGCCGTGATCTTCCGCACCGCCGACGGACCGCGGACCGTTCGGTGCCGCATGCTGATCGTCGCGGACGGGGTGCGCTCTCCCCTCGGTAAGGTGCTCGGTCGTCGCTGGCACCGCGACACCACCTACGGCGTGGCCGCGCGGGCCTACGCCACCTCCCCGCGCAGCGACGATCCGTGGATCACCTCGCACCTCGAACTGCGCGACGACGCGGGCGCCGTCCAGCCGGGCTACGGCTGGGTGTTCCCGCTCGGCACCGGCGAGGTGAACCTGGGAGTGGGAACCCTCGCGACCGCCTCGCGACCCGCGAGCGGATCGCTGCGACCGCTCATCGACCTCTACGCGCGGCAACGCCGCACCGAATGGGAGCTCGGCGAGGTGACGCGCGTGGCGTCGGCGCTGCTGCCCATGGGCGGAGCCGTGTCGGGGGTCGCGGGCAGGAACTGGGCGCTGATCGGCGACGCCGCGGCGTGCGTCAATCCGCTCAACGGCGAGGGCATCGACTACGGACTCGAAGGTGGTCGGCTGATCGCCGGGCTGCTCGACTCCGACGACCTCACCGACCTGTGGCCGACGACGCTGCGCTCCCACTACGGCCGCGCGTTCTCCACCGCGCGTCGCCTCGCGAGCCTGCTCACGATCCCGAAGTTCCTGCCGGCGACCGGCCCGATCGCGATGCGGTCGCGGACGATGATGTCGGTCGCGGTGCGGGTGATGGGCAATCTCGTCACCGACGAGGACGCCGACCTCGTGGCCCGGGTGTGGCGGACGAGCGGTCATCTCTCGATGCGCTGGGATCGGCAACCGCTCTTCGCCTGAGTGCCGCGCGACTACTGCGGCTACTTGCGTACCGCGCGGTGCAGGGCGGTGATTCCCCCGGTGAGATTGCGCCACTTCACGTCGCTCCAGCCCGCGGCCTCGATGCGCCGGGCGAGCTGTTCCTGATCGGGCCAGGCCCGGATCGATTCGGCGAGGTAGACGTAGGCGTCGGGATTGCTGCTGACCGCCCGCGCGACCCGCGGCAACGTCCGCATCAGGTACTCCATGTAGACGGTGCGCAGCGGTTCCCGCACCGGCGTGGAGAATTCGCACACCACGAGGCGTCCACCCGGCTTGACCACCCGGGCGATCTCGCGCAGTCCCTCGTCCGGGTCGGCGACGTTGCGCAGGCCGAAGGAGATGGTCGCGGCGTCGAAGACCGCGTCGGCGAACGGCAGTTTCATCGCGTCGCCCGCGACCATCGGGACGTTGCGGAACTCACCGGCGTGCAACATGCCCTTGGAGAAATCGGTGGCGACGACCCACGCGCCGGACCGCCCGAGTTCGACGGTGGAGACCCCGGTGCCGGCGGCCAGGTCGAGCACCCGCTCGCCCGGCTTCAGGTCGAGAGCCGCACGGGTCGCGCGACGCCACCCGCGGTCCTGCCCGAACGACAGGACGGTGTTGGTCAGGTCGTAGCGTGCAGCGACCCCGTCGAACATGGACGCGACCTCACGCGGGTCCTTGTCGAGCGACGCGCGCGATCCGTGAGTTGTTGCCACGGCCGAAACGTTACCCGCTCCCCTAGTGGACGCCGGCGCTCACGCGGCGCGGCGGAGCGCGTGCGCGGGCAGTCCCTGCACCCGCCGGTAATGGGCGAGCAACTCGTCGCACAGCACGGGCCAGGTGCGTCCGAGCACTCCACGGCGTGCCGCACCCCCGAACTCGTCCCGGACCCCGGGAGCGAGCAGAGCATCGACGGCTCGGGGCAGCAGTTCGACGAAGCGGTCCACCGGCAGGCGGTAACCGTTGCGGCAGTGGGCGACGAGATCGCGTGGTCCGCCCGCGTCCGGCACGATCGCCGGGATCCCGCTCGCCAGGGCTTCCTGCACGGCCTGGCAGAAGGTCTCGTGTTCACCGGGATGGACGAAGACGTCGAGGCTCGCGTGGGCGCGGGCCAGTTCCTCTCCCCCGAGCTGCCCGGTGAACACGGCCGACGGCAACTGTCGTTCGAGCCGCGACCGTTCGGGACCGTCGCCGACGACGACGAGCTGCAGCCGCGGGTCGTGGGCGAGGATCGCGAGCCGCTCGACGTGCTTCTCGGGCGCGAGGCGTCCCACGAAACCGACGATCGGGCGGCCGTCCGGCGACCAGCGGGCGCGCAGGTCCTCGTCCCGCCGGGACGGCGCGAAGCGGTCGGTGTCGACGCCCCGCGACCAGCGCCGCACGCGCGGGATGCCGTGGGCCACGAGGTCGTCCACGGCGGCGGTCGAGGGGGCGAGGGTGAGATCGCAGCCGCGGTGCAGGCGACGAGTCCACCGCCAGGACGCACGCGCCGCGAGGCCGAGCCCGTAGCTGGAGGCGAATCCGGCCACGTCCGTCTGATAGATCGCGACCGTCGGAACGTCGAGGCGTCCCGCGGCGGCGAGACCGCCGGCACCGAGCACGAACGGGGACGCGAGGTGCACCACGTCCGGCGCGAAGGTGCGCAGCACCGGAAGGAGTTCCGGTCCTGGCACGCCCACCGGGAGGGAGCTGATCCTCGGTACGCGCACCGCCGGTACACGGTGGACGGGTGTCCCGCGATGGTCGGACGGAGCGGGTGGCCGGCCTGCGATCGTGTCGGGTGCGACGACCAGCGCGTCGTGTCCGGTGCGGTCGAGGTGCTCGAGGACGCGGAGCACCGAGTTGGTGACGCCGTTGACGTTCGGGAGGAAGGATTCCGCGACGATGGCTACTCGCACGCCGACAGCGTGGCGAGCCTGCGAGTCGAGCAGGTGCGAGCCCGGTGACCGAGGGACGAAGTCGCGACGAACGTTTCGTTCGTCACATCTGCAGCTGTCGATCCTTCACGTCGGGAGCGACAGCGGGTGCGGCGGTCGCCCTCCGCCGCAGCCACATCAGCACCGGCGTGGCGATCAGCCATGTGACGACGATCACCGACCCGGTGGGGATCAGGGCGACGCGGGCGTCGCGACCGGTCACACGAACGAGATCGGGATCACTCCGGGCGTACTCCACGGCGATCCGCTGCCCGGCGGTCAACCCCGTCGGATACAGAACACCGAGCTCGGGATTGTGCGTCACACCATCGGGAGTGACGAAACTCACGGCGGACCGCAGGGAGCCGGCCGAGAGCACCTCGGCGACGGCCGTGCCCGTGTCGGAGCGGATGGTGAGGTCGTTGCGGAGGGCGCCGAGGAACAGGATCACCGCGAGGGCGGAGATCGCCGCCGCGACGATGACAACCGCGCGCCGCGCGCGCTCGGGTCCGCTCACAGCTGCGCTCGCACCGCCGCGTGCAGTTCGCGCAGCCCGGCCCGATCCGTGGTGACCTCGACCACACGGATGCCCGCGGGCGGCGCAGCGTCGTCCGCAAGGACGAGCGCGAGTCCCTGCAGATCCACCCGCTCGTGCGGAACGCGGTAGGCCGCGCACAGTGCCGCGAGGTCCATGCCGTGCGGGGTGCCGAAAACACGCTCGAAGACACCTGCGTACTGCGGGTCGCCCTGTTCGAGCAGTTCGAAGATTCCGCCGCCGTCGTCGTTCGCGACGACGATGGTGAGGTTCTGCGGCCGCGGCTCCGACGGCCCGATGAGCAGGCCCGATGCGTCGTGCAGGAAGGTCAGGTCGCCGAGCAGCGCGACGGTCCGTCCCTGCTCGTAGGCGAGTGCGGCACCGACGGCGGTGGAGACCGTACCGTCGATCCCGGCGACACCGCGGTTGGACAGCACCTTCACGTCGGGCTTCGGGTAGCTCACGAGCGCCGCGTCGCGCACCGGGTTCGACGCCCCGAGCAGCAGCTGGTCGCCGGGCTTCAGCGAATCCGTGACCACCGCGGCGACGTGCAGTCCGGTGGCCTTCGGGTGCCCGTCGAGCTGGGCGCGCACGGCCTTGTCGGTGTGCGCCGACAGCTGGCGGCATCGTTCGAGCCACGCCTCGTCGGGTGTTCCCGACACCATGGCGCGGGTGCCGGTCGCGATGACGTTGCCCGAGACGTCGGGCCAGCGCGGGCCGGTGGTCAGCGCGTACACGGTGACGGCGGGGTCGGCGAGCAGGTTCGACACCGGGCGGTGCAGGGTGGGTCGTCCGGTGATGATCGCCTGGCGCGGCTTCAGGTGCGGCAGCGCCATCGGATGCACCGGGATGCCGTGCAACGGTGCGGTGGGTTCGGCGACGGTCGGCAGCCCGGACAGCTCGGGGCGGTGGGCGGAACCGTGACCGGAGACGACGATCGTGTCGGGGGTCAGGTCGATCTCGAGCGGGACGTCGAGGGTGGCGTGCACCGTGGTGGTCCAGGCCTTGCCGTCGGGACGGCCCTCGGGCACCGGGCCCTTCGCGTCGAGCTCGGGCACGAGCGGTTCGCGCAGCGGGATGTCGAAGTGGACCGGGCCTGCGTTGCCCGATCGGGTCCCGCGGGCGGCGGCGAGAACCCGGGAGACCGCCGAACGCCACTGGCTGTTCTGTTCGATGCCTTCGGCGAGGCCGAGGCTGATGGTGGCGCGCACCTGGCTGCCGAACAACCCGAGTTGTTCGACGGTCTGGTTCGCACCGGATCCGAGCAGTTCGTAGGGGCGATTGGCGCTGAGCACGACCAACGGGACGCGAGCATAGTTCGCCTCGAGCACGGCCGGCGCGAGGTTGGCCACGGCGGTACCGGAGGTCATGACGACCGGGACGGGACGCCCCGAGGCGAGGGCCAGGCCGATCGCGAGGAATCCGGCGGTGCGCTCGTCGATACGCATGTGCAGGCGCAGACGTCCTGCGCTGTCGGCGGCCTGGAGCGCGAAGGCGAGCGGCGCGTTGCGCGAGCCCGGGCACAGCACGACGTCCCGAACACCGCCCCGGGCGAGTTCGTCGACGACAGCAGTGGCCTGGGCAGTGGACGGATTCACGGAGTCCAGGGTAATTGCGCCGGAAATGTGGCCGGGTAGAGGTGCGGTCAGAATGGAGGCCGTGCGCACAGTCTTCGATCCCGACGAGTCGAGTCCCGGCCGCTTCTACCGCCTTCTCACCGCGACAATCGTGCCGAGACCGATCGCGTGGGTGTCCACCGAGGCCGAGGACGGTGTGTTCAATCTCGCTCCGTACAGCTTCTTCACGGTGGCGAGTACGGCCCCGCCGGTCGTGCAGTTCACGTCCGTGGGCCGGAAGGACAGTCTGCGGAACATCGAGCAGACGGGCGAGTTCGTGATCAACATCGCGACCGTGTCGTTGATGGAGAAGGTCAACGCCTCGTCGGCGGCGTTCCCGCATGACATCGACGAGTTCACCGAGGTGGGTCTGCACGCCGAGCCGAGCGAGCGGGTGCGGCCCCCGCGGGTCGCGGAGGCACCCGCCTCGATCGAGTGCCGGTTGCACCGTGTGATCGAGATCGGCGACTCGTTCGTCGTGATGGGCGACGTCCTCGCCGTGACCGTCGATTCGGAGGTGCTGGCGGAGGACGGTGCCCCCGACTTCGCGGCGCTCGGCGCGGTGAGCCGGTTGGGACGGACGGAATGGGGACTGACGCCCGCGGTGCGGAGACTGCACCGGCCCGGCACTCCTGGGTGAGGACACAGGTTAGGCTCCGCTGAACGATCGTCGGGATGCTGCACGTCGTCAGTGGTGGCATCCGAGCAACCTCGGAGGGCCGTATGGCGAAGAGCACCGGAACCGCACGGCGCAATCCCTATCTCAAGCCCGAGTCGCGGCGGATGGTGCGCGCGCAGGTACTCGCCGCCGAACGGATCAGCCCGACCTTCGTGCGCATCACCGTGGGCGGCGACGACGTCGACTCGATCGCACCGATGGGCTTCGACCACTGGTTCCGCATGTTCTTCCCCACCCCGGAGCAGCGGGAACTGACCCTCCCCGGTGCGACCGACGACCGTTGGTGGCCCGAATACCAGGAGCTACCCGAGGATCGGCGTCCGGTGCTGCGGAACTACACGTTCCGCCGCGTGCGACCTGCGGGCACCGCGCTGTTCGGCCCGACCTCCGAGATCGAGATCGATTTCGCGTCGCACGGTGATCTGGGCCCGGCCTCGGCGTGGGCGGAGCGGGCGCAGCCCGGTGACGAGATCGGCATCCTCGACGAGGGCATCAGCAACCTGCCTCTCGACGAGGCACGGTCGTGGCTGCTCGTCGGCGACGAGAGCGCGGTGCCCGCCGTGGCGGGCATTCTCGACTCGATTCTTGCTCTCGACCCGCTCGCGGCCGTGGAGGTCTTCGTCGAGGTTCCGCACCCCGACGACCTCACCGCCCAGGCCCTGCGGACGGGCGAGAACGTACGGGTGCATCCGGTGATCAGGACGGATGGCGAGGCGGTTCCGGGCAGTCTCGTCGCCGACGAGGTGCGGGAGTCGACCCCGTCGTCGGATTCCGCCCACGCGTTCGTCGCGGGCGAGTCGTTGCTCGCGACCGGTGTGCGCCGTCATCTCGTGCGCGAGTGCGGCTGGGACCGGTCGGCGGTGACCTTCATCGGCTACTGGAAGTACGGCGAGCCCGTCTACTGACGGCCCGAACTTCCCCGGAACGACGAACGTCGCGGTACCGACCGGCGAACCGGTTCGGGACCGCGACGTCCGGATGTCGCTGGTGTCGGCTCAGCCGGCGTGCTTCTGGATGAGATCACCCAGGCGCGGCAGGGCCTCGACGACGTGCTTCTTGGCCGAGGGGCGCAGCGAGTCGTAGACCTTCTTGACGCCGGACTTCGACGTGCCGGCGATGCGCTCGTCGGTCACGCCGAGGAGAGCGTCGGCGACGACCTCGCCGCGGGCGACCAGGAAGTCCGCGAACGAACCGTTGCCTGCGTACTCCACCCAGAACGGCTGGAGCTTCTCGACGAATTCGGGCAGCAGACCTTCGACGGCACCCGGCACGATGCCCGGGCCGACCTTCTTCACTGCTGCGTAGCCACCCTTGAGGGCGAGACCGGACGCACCCTTCTTGTCCGACACCTCAGCATCGATCAGGGCTTCGACGTCTGCCTTGACCGCCGGGAACTTGTCGGCGCCGAGGAGGGCATCGCCCAGAGCTGCAACCACTTTCACTGCCTCCGTAGATGTGACACTTGTGACCGTTGGGACGCGGGGAACGATATACGACGATTCCGCCTCATCACAGTCCGCGTCCGGCCAGCACCGTACGGCACCGACGCACCCGCTCGCACCACCACTCGACTCGGTCGGGTTCGGCCCGCAGCGCATCGAGCCGCCCGGGTTCGGGCTCGACCGCAACGACATCGAGCGCTCCGTCGGACATGTGCAGAGCCGGCGCGACGTCGGCCTCGAAGAAGCCGCCCGTGCCCAGGCCGCAGGCGTACGGGAGGTCGGGTAGGGCCGCGGCCGCCGCGAGACCGGTGGCGATCCCCACCGCGGAGTCGAGAGCGCTCGAGACGACCACCTCGACGCCGTGCCCGGCGAGTTCGTCGGCGAGCGCGACGAGGCGTCGGACCCCGCCGAGCGGTGCGACCTTCACGACGGCGACGTCCGCTCCCCCGGCCCGCACGACCCGCAGGGGATCCTCGGCGCGGCGGATGCTCTCGTCCGCCGCGATGCGCACCCCGGGCAGGCGGCGGCGAACCTCGACGAGTTCGGGGACGGTCGCGCACGGCTGCTCGGCGTATTCGAGCGGACCGTCGGCCGTGAGTGCCGTGAGCGCGCGGACCGCCTCGGCCACGCTCCAGCCTCCGTTCGCGTCGATCCGGACATTGGGCACGTGTTCGCGCACGGCCCGGACACGAGCGACATCCTGCGCGAGATCCTGGCCCGGTTCGGCGACCTTCACCTTCGCGGTGCGCGCGCCGGGGAACCGGGCGAGGACCTCGGGGACGCGCTCCGGGCCGATGGCGGGCACGGTCGCGTTGACCGCGATCCGGGCGCGGCGCGGGGCCGGATGCCCCTGCCAGGCCGCTTCGATCGCCGACTGCAACCAGTGCGCCGCCTCGTCGTCGCCGTATTCGGGGAACGGCCCGAACTCACCCCACCCTGCGGGTCCGCGCAGCAACAGCACCTCGCGTTCGGTGATGCCGCGGAACCGGACGCGCATGGGCAGCGAGATAACGACTGCCCCGTCGAGCAATTCGTCCGCGGACGGGAGGGGCAGCGAGGACGGGAGGGGCAGGGAGATCACGGTTGGCCCGGCAGCAACTGGACCATCAGTGCCTCGCAGTCGGCGAGGAGGTTGCCGTCGACATCGCGCAGTTCGGCCTTGCAGAAGGCCTTGCGTCCGTCCACCCGCTCGACCCAGCCGTCGACGACGAGTTCGGTCTCGATCGGGGTGATCCTGCGATAGTTGACGTGAAGATAGGCGGTGCGGGCGATCGGCCGGCCGTTGGCGTGGATGACCATGCCGAACAGGTCGTCGAACAGCAGCGGCAGCGTGCCGCCGTGCGCGGCCCCGTTGCCTCCGAGGTGGTAGCGACGGAAGACGCCGCGCTCACGGACACCGTCCGGTCCGTACTTCTCGATCGTCCACGGCAGCAGCAGCGCGCTGCCGCGTCCGGGCAGGTCGACGTTGAATCCGGCGGGCGAGCGGCCCTCGGGCACGGCGTGCTCGGCGAGCAGGTCGACGAGTGCCTCGGTCTGCTCGATCGCTCGGTCGACGACCTCGTCCGGCGGGTTCGTGGAGACCATCAGATCCTGCAGACGCCGGAAGGTCTCGACGAAGCGACCGTAGTTCGGCCCCGCCTTCACCGGTTCGTAGACCGGGAATCCGCCGTGGTGTTCGTAGTCGTCGCGGGGATCGGTCTGCTCGCTCATGGTTGTGCACGTTATCGGGCGGCAGCGCACGTCGCCGCGATGCCCGGCCCTTTATGGTGACGAGGTGACCTTCGATCCAGAATTGTGGCGCCCGGTACCCGGGTTCGAGAACCTCACCGACATCACCTATCACCGACACGTCACGCAGGGCACGGTCCGCGTCGCGTTCGATCGTCCCGAGGTGCGCAACGCCTTCCGTCCGCACACCGTCGACGAGCTCTACCGCGTGCTCGACCATGCGCGGACCACCTCCGACGTCGGCGTCGTGCTGCTCACGGGCAACGGTCCGAGCCCGAAGGACGGCGGATGGGCGTTCTGCTCCGGCGGCGACCAGCGGATCCGTGGCCGCAGCGGCTACCAGTACGCGAGCGGCGAGACCGCCGACACCGTCGACAAGGCCCGCGCCGGCCGGCTGCACATCCTCGAGGTCCAGCGGCTGATCCGGTTCATGCCGAAGGTCGTCATCGCTCTGGTCAACGGCTGGGCCGCCGGTGGCGGGCACAGCCTGCACGTCACGTGCGACCTGACGCTCGCCTCCCGCGAGCACGCCCGCTTCAAGCAGACCGACGCCGACGTGGGCAGCTTCGACGGCGGCTACGGCAGCGCCTACCTGGCCAAGATGGTCGGCCAGAAGTTCGCGCGGGAGATCTTCTTCCTCGGCGACACCTACACGGCCGAGGAGATGCACCACATGGGTGCGGTGAACAAGGTCGTCGACCACGACGAGCTCGAGAACGTCGCGCTGGAGTGGGCGCAGAAGATCAACGGCAAGTCGCCGCAGGCGCAGCGCATGCTCAAGTACGCCTTCAACCTGCAGGACGACGGCCTCGTCGGTCAGCAGTTGTTCGCGGGCGAGGCCACGCGTCTGGCCTACATGACCGACGAAGCGATCGAGGGTCGCGACGCCTTCCTCGAGAAGCGCGAGCCCGACTGGTCGCCCTACCCGCACTACTACTGATCCTGACGCGGCGAACCGGGCTTCGCCCCTGCTACAGCAGGTGCAAGGCCCGGTTCGCCGCGCAAGGAGGGTCGTCGGACGGAAGGTCAGACGCAGTCGCGGCAGTAGGCCTGCTCGCCGTCGCCCGTCGCGCGACGGCTGTGGTGCTGGACGAGGAAGCAGCCCATGCAGGTGAACTCGTCCGACTGCTTCGGCAGGACCTGGACCGAGAGCTCCTCCGCGGACAGTGCCGAGAGGTCGGCGCCGGGCAGGTCGAGGGTCTCGAGGATCTCGCCCTCGTCGGTGTCGGCGGCCGCGATGGGCTTGATGTCCAGCTCGTCCAGGGCAGTGCCACCGCCGCCCAGGATGTCGGTGGTGCGGGGAGCGTCGTAGTCGGTCGCCATGGCAGTTCTCCTCACTCGTTGTCGGCGGTGCCGCGCAGCCGCGGGTCACGGCTGCATCGGACCCGCTGTGGCAGGCCGGCGCTGTCATGGGCACCGTTGCCGTCAGTAATGTCCCACCGGAAGCTTCGTCAAACACATATGTCCAGTTACGGTCGAACCGTGTGCTCTCGGGCACACTGTGGGACATGACCGATCGCCAGAGTCCGCGAACCGCCCACACCCGCCCGGAAGGCGTCTCCGACGCCACTGTGAAAGCGACCGGCAAATTGTCCGAGGCTCTCGAGACCGTCGAGCAGGCGCGGGGCCATCTCTATGCCTTCCATCAGCTGATGGGTCGCGCCGATCTGCTCACCGGCGACGCCGAGGAGTTGTTCCGCGAGGCCGGGCACGACGAGATCGCCGAGCGTCTCGGCACCGAGATCATCGGACGCAACATCGCCGAGGGTCGCTGGACCTTCCAACTCGTCGAGGAATTCGACGACGGCTACTGGTCGGACTTCCGCACTTTCGAGAAGCAGGTGCGCGACGAACTCGTGCAGGGCCGACGTCACCTTTTCGAAGCCGAGATGAAGGAATCGCGGCGCACACACGGCCGCCGCCATCACGAGGCCTGCCCGGCCGAGGAGCAGTGACGGTGGAGATCCTCAGCAGCCGCACCATCCTCCGTCCGCGCGACCACGAGGCCGCCCTCGAGTTCTACGGCTCGACGCTGGGACTGGCGATCGCCCGCGAGTATCCCGGCGGAACCGTCTTCTTCGCGGGGCAGTCGCTCATCGAGATCGCCGCGCACGGCCGATCCGACGACAGCGACGAGGTGTTCCACGGCGCCCTGTGGCTCCAGGTGCGCGACGTCTACGACGCCGAGGCCGAACTGGCGCTGAAGGGCGTGCGCATCGTCCGGGGCGCGAAGCAGGAGCCGTGGGGACTGCACGAGCTGTGGATCGCCGATCCCGACGGGATTCCGATCGTCCTGGTGCAGATCCCCGAGGACCATCCCTTGCGGCGCGACCTCCGTTGACGAACGGAGATACCCGGGCACGGCCGGAGGCAGTCGCGCGGCGCCGGTGATCTTGCACACAAGCCGCGCGGTCTGCTCTGCACTCCGCTCATGGTCGGAGTCCGAAAGAACCGGTCGGGCGTCACGGCGAGACGCAGAATTCACACCCCCGTCGCTGTACATTCACCTGCCCGCTACCCCACAATCGACAGACGTGACCGCAGAGTTCGTCGTGCTCCTGGTGGTGGTCGTCACTGCCCTCGCATTCGATTTCACCAACGGCTTCCACGACACCGGCAATGCCATGGCGACATCCATCGCCACCGGCGCCCTCAAACCCAAGACCGCGGTCACTTTGTCCGCGACCCTCAACCTCGTCGGCGCCTTCCTGTCCGTGGAAGTCGCCGCCACCGTCGCGAAGGGTGTCGTCGACCTCGACACCGTCGGCGGTACCGATCTGTTGCTCATCGTCTTCGCCGGCTTGGTCGGAGCGATCCTCTGGAACATCGCAACCTGGCTGTTCGGCCTGCCGTCCAGTTCGTCGCATGCCCTGTTCGGTGGCCTGGTCGGCGCGGCGCTCGCGTCGATCGGCGTCCAGGGCGTCGTGTGGGACGGAGTGCTGGGCAAGGTCCTGCTTCCCGCCGTGCTCGCGCCCGTCATCGCGGCGCTGGTGTCCACGGTGGGCATCTGGTCGATGCACCGCCTGACCCGGTCCGTCTCCACCGAGCACCGCGATCGCGGCTTCCGGATGGGCCAGATCGGCACCGCATCCCTGATGTCGCTCGCCCACGGCACCAACGACGCACAGAAGACCATGGGCGTGATCTTCCTGGCCCTCGTCGCCCACGGCACCATCACCGCCGACACCGAAATGCCGTTCTGGGTGAAGGTCGCCTGTGCCGTCGCGATCGCCCTCGGCACCTATCTCGGTGGCTGGCGCATCATCCGCACGCTGGGCAAGGGCCTCGTCGAGATCGCCCCGCCGCAGGGCCTGGCCGCCGAGTCGTCGTCGGCCGCCATCATCCTCACCTCGAGCCATTTCGGTCTGCCGCTGTCGACCACGCACGTCGCCACGGGATCGATCCTCGGCACGGGCCTGGGCACCAAGGGCGCCGAGGTGCGCTGGTCGGTGGCACGACGGATGGTCGTCGCGTGGGTCATCACCCTGCCGTGTGCCGCGGTCGTCGGAGCGATCTGCTGGGCGCTCGCCCACCTCATCGGCGGCATGTCCGGCGTGCTCGTCGTGTTCGCGATCCTGTGCGCCCTGGCCCTGCTCATGTGGCTGCGCTCGCGCCGGCAGCCCGTCGACGCCTCCAACGTCACCGCCGACTGGGACGACAAGCTCGCCCCGGCACCGGGTGCCTCCGAAACGGTCGGCGGGGAAGGACGCTCGTGAACCTGTTGACGCACACCCTCGACTCCCTGTGGCAGGTCGTTCTCGTGGGCCTGCTGCTCGGCGCCGGCCTGCCCTCCCTGTTCGCCCTCGGAGTCCGCGCACTCGACACCGGTCGCGGCAGCGACGGCACACCGAATCCGGTGGCACGGACCGCCGCGGTGCTGTGCTTCGCCGTGGTCGCCTGCGCGATCCTGGCGGGAATTCTCCTGCTGGCGTCCGATTTCCTCGCCGGAACGTTCGGCATCGACATCTTCTGATCGGAGTGACGGGTGGCCCTCCCGCCGTTTCTCGCTTCCATCGTCGAGTGGCTCCGTGCCGGTTACCCCGAAGGGGTGCCGGAACAGGACTACGTACCCCTTTTCGCACTTCTCGCGCGGCGCCTGTCCGACGAGGAGGTCGCCCAGGTCGCCGACACTCTGATCGAGGACGGTGACCTCTCGATCAACCGCATCGACATCGCGGTCCTGATCAGCAAGATCACCAACAACATGCCGTCGCCCGACGACGTGGACCGGGTCCGCCGCCAGCTCGAGGCGGGCGGATGGGACACGACACAATACGATCTGTGACCACACTCGCGCTTCTTCCCGTCCCCGCCGGGTCCGCCGTCCGCTCCGTGCTGCCCGCCCTGCAGCGCATGCTCGACGGTGACGGACCGGCACTGCTCCCCGTCCCCGCCGGGGACGAGCGGGAGACGCTCCGGCTCACCAGCGCCCTGAGCCCCGGCGAACCCGTCGTGGACGGTGTGGGACTGGTGGTCGCGACCTCCGGCACGACCGGGACCCCCAAGGGCGCCCTGCTCTCCGCGCAGGCGCTGCGCGCGAGCGGCGATGCCACCCACACCCGGCTGGGCGGGACGGGCTCGTGGCTGCTCACCCTGCCCGCCCATCACATCGCGGGCATGCAGGTCCTGCTGCGCAGCCTGCTCTCCGGAACCGAGCCCGTCGTCGTCGACGTGTCCGCCGGTTTCGACCCCGCGGATCTGCCGGCGGCGGTGGACGCCATGCCGGGCCCCCGCCGGTACAGCTCGATGGTCCCCACCCAGCTGATCAAGGCCCTCGATCATCCCGACGCCACCGCGGCGCTCGCCCGCCTCGACGCGATCCTGCTCGGTGGGGCCGCGACTCCCGTGCCGGTCCTCGACCGCGCCCGCGCGAGCGGCATCACCGTCGTGCGCACCTACGGCATGAGCGAGACCTGCGGCGGCTGCGTCTACGACGGCGTGCCGCTCGACGGGGTACACGTGCGCGTCGACGGCGACTCGCGAGTGTGGCTCGGCGGCGCCACGCTCGCCTCGGGCTACCGCAACCTGCCCGAGCATCCCGCCTTCGCCGAACCCGGCTGGTTCCGCACCGACGACGCGGGCACGCTCGACGACGGGATCCTGCGCATCCTGGGACGGCTCGACGAGGCCATCTCGACCGGTGGACTCACCGTGGTCCCGCAGGTGGTCGAGGCCGTACTCGTCGAGCACCCGGCCGTTCGGGAGGTCGCGGTGGTGGGTCTGCCCGACGCCCGGCTCGGTCAGCGCGTCGCGGCGGTCGTCGTGCCCGTCCCCGGTGCGACGCCGACGCTCGCCGAACTCCGCGACCACGTCGAGGCCACGCTCGATCCCACTGCTGCGCCGCGTGAGCTGCAGGTCGTCGACGCGTTGCCGCTGCGTGGGCCGGGCAAGGTGGATCGCCGCGCCCTCGTCTCGCGCTTCTCCTGACGGGTGCGCACGACGCGGCGGGCAGCCCCGGGTGCGAAGATCGATCCATGGCAACGGCTGGTCAATGGCTCGAAGGCGCTCGTCCGCGCACCCTCCCCAACGCGATCGCACCCGTCCTGGCAGGCACGGGCGCTGCGGCGTGGCTCGGTGAGGCCGTGTGGTGGAAGGCGCTGCTGGCACTGGTCGTCGCGCTGGGCCTGATCATCGGCGTGAACTTCGCCAACGACTACTCCGACGGCATCCGCGGCACCGACGACGAGCGGGTCGGCCCGATGCGGCTGGTCGGTTCGGGGGCTGCGAGCCCCGGCGCCGTCAAGCGCGCGGCGTTCGTGTGCTTCGGCATCGCGGCCGTCGCGGGACTCGCCCTCGCCGTCACGACCGCCTGGTGGCTCGTGCTCGTCGGCGCGGTCTGCATCGCCGGGGCCTGGTACTACACCGGCGGGAAGAATCCGTACGGCTACAGCGGCTTCGGGGAGATCGGCGTCTTCGTCTTCTTCGGGCTGGTCGCGGTGCTCGGCACCCAGTTCGTGCAGGCCGGTCGCGTCGACTGGGTGGGTCTGGCCTGCGCGGTCGCCGTCGGCTCGATCTCGACGGCCGTGCTGGTGACGAACAATCTCCGCGACATCGCGACCGACGCGGAGACCGGCAAGCGGACTCTGGCGGTCAAACTGGGCGACCCGAGTACCCGCACGCTGCACCTGGTGCTGGTCGTGGTGCCGTTCGTGATGTCGCTCGTGCTGGTCGCGGCGACGCCGTGGGCGCTCGCCGGTTTCCTCGCCGCACCGTTCGCGGTCCGCGCGCACAAGCCGGTGCGGGCCGGTGCCCTCGGGCTCGCGCTGATCCCGGCGCTCAGCGATTCGGGTGTCGCGATGCTCGTGTGGGCGGTGGCCACCGCGCCCGCGCTGGCCTTCGGCTGACCATGACGCGGGCGCGGCGGAACCGGTCGCGGGCGGACGGGCTCAGTCGCGGTCCGGGACGACCAGGCCGAGGACGAAGTTGACGATCGCGATGATCACGCCGCCCCACAGCGCCGCCCAGAAACCGTCGATCGTGAGGCCGTACTCGGTGAAGCCGCTCAGCCACGCGGTGAGCATGAGCATCAGCGCGTTGACGACGAGCAGGAACAGCCCGAGGGTGAGGATCACCAACGGCAGCGACAGCAGCTTCACCAGCGGCTTCACGAGTGCGTTGACGACGGTGAAGATGGCGGCCAGCACGACGAGCGAGATGACCTTGCGGGTCGTGTCGGAGGTGCCCGCAGGATCGGTGAAGTCGATTCCGTCGACGAGCTCGACCGCGAGCCACAGACCGACCGCGTTGATGATCAACCGCAGTATCAGAGAAATCATGGTGCCACTGTGGCACACGGAACCCGGTCTCGTAACGGGCAAATCGGACTCCTCCGATGTCGCCCCTCCCCCTCAGGGGCCTCTCAGCGACGGACGGTAGCGTCGGCCGGCGTGCGTTCACGTCTTCTCCCCCTGTTTCTCGCTGTAGCCGGACTGCTCCTCGTGGGCACGGGTTCGGTCTTCGCCTGGCTCGACCGCCCCGAGACGACGGTCGCAACCGTCGCGGAAGAGCCGAGTCCCTCGGCGGACGGCGTCGACGAGGCGCGGAGCAATCTGCAGCGGGCCGGACTGCCGCTGTCGGTGCTCGACGGCGGGGTCGGGCAGCTGACGGAGGGCAGCACCCAGCTCGACGACGGTGCCCACCAGCTCTCGGACGGCCTCCGGCAGGCCCGTGACGGTGGGGAGCAGCTCGCCGACGGCCTCGGGCAACTCGACGGCGGTGTCGACATGCTCGGCGACGGTGCTCGCCAGGTGAGCGGTGGCGTCGACGAGGTGGTCGACCGTCTCTCCGGTTTCGGGGAGATGCAGGGCGACGTCACGGCGCGGCTCACGGCCGTCGCCGACACGCTCGGCGCGTCCGCGGATCCGGTCTCGCAGGGCGCGGCCGGCCAGTTGCGCGGACTCGTCGAGACCCTCGACACGCAGGGCCTCGGGCCGGACACCCTCGATCAGCTCGGGCAGTTGCGCGACGGTGCACGGCAGCTCGCCTACGAACTCACCGATCCGAACGCGCAGTTCGTCGCGGGCATGGCGCAGGCCGCCGACGGCTCGCGACAGCTCCGCGACGGCCTCGTTCTCCTCGACGACGGTGGCCGGGCCCTGACGGACGGCACCGGACAGCTGGTCGACGGCGTCGGGCCGGTGGCCGATGTCGTGAGTGGCATCGCCGACAACGTCCGGTCGGCCACCGAAGCGCTGCCGCGCACCGCGCCGGCTGCTCCGGACACGCAGGCAGCGGAAGCCGTGGCCACGTCGGATCGTCAGTGGTGGCCGTTCGCGACGATCGCGGCCGGCACGCTGCTGCTCGTCGCGGCGGCGGTCGTCCCGCTCGTCGCCGGGCGCCCACTCGCCGTCGCTCCCGCACAGCCGACCCGGTAGCCGCCCGAAGGATCAGGCTGCGGCGTCGAGGTGGCCGTTCAGGCGCTGACGGAGCTGCTCGCGCGGCACGTGTGCTTCCACGAGGGCTCCGGTCGCCGGGTCGTCGCTGCGCAGCAGTCCGAGCAGGATGTGCTCGGGGCGGATGACCCGTTCGCGGCGTGCGACCGCCTCCCGCAGCGCGAGCTCGAGCGATTTCTTCGCTGCCCGGTCGAACGGGATGTGACCGAGGCGGTTCGCGATGCCCCGCCGATCGGTGCTCTTCCCGTCGAGCACCCCCTTGCCGAAGGCGGCTTCGAGACGGCTCCGGACCTCGTCGAGATCGATCCCGATCGCTTCGAGCGCCGCGGCGTCCTCGTCACCGAGCGGGGCGTCGGCGGTGCGGGCGGCCCGGTCGGAGCGGAGCCCGTCGACCGTGAGACCTTCCTCCGCGAGCAGGACCCGCAGCGGTTCATCCGCGGCGACAGCGGCCCCGATGAGCAGGTGCGATGCCTCGATCCGGGGATCGCGCACCCGGATCGCCTCCTGTTGCGCTGCGACGACGGCAGATCTGGCACCGTCGGCGAATCGTTCGAACATGACGATCACCTGCGCTTCCGATTGTGCTTCTGATGGACCGCCTGGCGGCTGACGCCGAGTTCGTCGGCGATGGCCTGCCAGGACCAACCCCGCTCGCGGGCATTCGCGACCTGGACCTCCTCGAGTCGTTCCAGCAACCGGCGCAGGGCACGCACGGCGCGCAGGCCTACTGCGGGATCGGAGCTCGCGGCGGCAGCGGCGAGGGTGGTGGCTTCACTCATGTTGTCAATATAGGTTGACACCGAGGGCGCGTCAACGAAAATTGACAGAAACGGAATCTGCGCAGGTGAAGGCTCTACCGGGGCCAGCCGCCGGTGGTCGCGAACTTCTCCAGGACCGCGAGCGGCCCAGCGAGGTCCATCCCCTCCGCAGCGACCCACTCGTCGGAGAAATAGGTGTCGGCGTAGCGCTCGCCGCCATCGCACAGCAGCGTCACGACGCTGCCCTCCCGGCCCTCCGCGAGCATCTCGGCGATCAGGCCGAAGGCTCCCCAGAGGTTCGTGCCGGTCGAGCCGCCCACCTGACGTCCGAGCGCGGTACTCGCGTGCCGCATGGCGGCGATGGACGCCGCGTCGGGCACCCGCACCATCCGGTCGACGACCTCGGGCACGAAGGACGGCTCGACGCGCGGACGCCCGATCCCCTCGATGCGCGAGGGCATGCCGGTCGCGTAGTCGGCCGATCCCGTCTCGAACCCGCCGAAGAACGCCGAGTTCTCCGGGTCGACGACGGCCAGCCGCGTCCGGTGACGGCGATAGCGGATGTAGCGGCCGAGGGTCGCGCTCGTGCCGCCGGTCCCGGCGCCGACGACGATCCACTCCGGCACGGGATGACGCTCGAGACGCATCTGCGAGTAGATGCTCTCGGCGATGTTGTTGTTGCCCCGCCAGTCGGTGACCCGCTCGGCGTTCGTGAACTGGTCCATGAAGCAGCCGCCGAGCTCGTCGGCGAGCCGCTGCGCCTCGGTGTAGATCTCGGGTGGGCGGTCGATGTAATGGCACCGGCCGCCCTGGGCCTCGATGAGCGCGACCTTCGCCGGCGAGGTGCGGCGCGGTACGACGGCCACGAAGTCGAGGCCGAGGAGTCGCGCGAAGTACGCCTCACTGACCGCGGTGGACCCGGAGGACGCCTCGATGATCGGGGTCCCTTCACGGATCCAGCCGTTGCACAGGGCGTAGAGGAACAGCGAGCGCGCGAGACGGTGCTTGAGGCTGCCCGTGATGTGCGTCGACTCGTCCTTCAAGTACAGGTCGATGCCCCAATCCGCGGGGAGCGGGTAGCGGAGCAGGTGGGTGTCGGCGCTGCGCTGGGCGTCGGCCTCGATGAGCCGGACCGCGTTGTCGACCCAGTCCCGGGGTGCACTGCGGTCGACGACCGCGCCGGTCGCCGTCACCGCCCGTTCTCGCCGCGCATGCGCTTCTCGAGGTCGGCGCGTTCGGTGCGTCGACGCTCGTCGACCGCGGCGATGCCCTCGTTGACGCGACGCCGCAGCGACGCGAAGAGCACGAGCGAGACGGGCAGGGCGATGAGCACGGCGAACAGGGCCGCGACGAGGAGGGGGATTTCCACCCCGAATGCCCGAGGAACGTAGAGAATGAGCAGGGTGAGCACGACCACGAGGGCGAGTCGCGCCACCGAGTACAACGCGACGTCCCGGATCAGGGACCCGGTCCCCGCCTGACCGCCGGCGGCCGTGGCGCCCTCACCGTGAGGGTGTGGAGTGCGCTGGGAGGGGGTATCCGAGGGTTCGTTCCGGCGTTCGTCGTTCACCACTCCAGGTTAACCGGCGGCCCGGACGACGAGCCCCGCGACGATTTCCGGAAGTCGGACATCCGTCCGTTTTGTCTATTACTTCCGCTTTACCAACCGTAGACCGTTCGAGCAACCAGGGGTATCGGTGCCACCATGGGCTTGGACATCCCGATCGAACAACTCGATCGCGTCGAACAACACGATCACGACAACCGGGAGGACATTCGCAATGAGCGCACCCACTTTCAACGGCGCGAAGGAATCCCTGCTGACCCCGGGCCAGGTGGCGGCACTGTTCCATGTGGATCCCAAGACCGTCACCCGGTGGGCCCACGCCGGCCGATTGGGCTCGCTGCGGACCCCCGGTGGCCATCGCCGCTTCCGTGAGTCCGAGGTCCTGGCGCTTCTCCGCTCCCTCACGACCGAAGCGACGCGCTGATCCGAGACAGCAGAATCCGCACTTCCGGCGTGCACCTGCCGGACCCCGGCCGACCACCCGCGGAGCCCACGTGCCGGACCGGGTTCCGCCCACCTAGAATGTGGACGAACCGGTCTGCGGTCGCCGCGGCCCGGAGGTGCACGGCGAGGGCACGTCCTCGTCCGGCACCGCCACGGTCAGGAGGTGCAACGTGCTCTATCTGTTGGCACTCATCGGTGCGGTGACACTCGCCGTCCTGCTGTGGAAGGCGTACGGTCCCACATCTCGTCCGCCGAGCCGCGTGATGGGTCCGGACGACGATCCCGACTTCCTGTGGAAGGTCGATCGCGAGGTGCACCGCCGCCGCAGTGGCGACGGCACCGGCGAGTCCGATCAGGAGCAGGGCGACTGACCGTGCGCGTCACGCCGAGCGGTCTGTCACCGCGCGGCGAAACCGTCGGCGATATCGGCGGCGAGTCCGAGCAGGGCGCGCCGCGTACCCGACTGCAATCGGTCCAGATCGATCTCCGCCCCCTCTTCGAGGTGGGGGTCGAAGGGTAGGACGTGGACCGCGCGGCACCGCTGTTCGAAGTGCCGCACCACGAGGTCGAGATCGACCTTGCCCGACCTCGGCCGCACCGCGTTGACGACGGCCACCGACCGCTCGACGAGTTCGCGATAGCCGTGCGCGTCGAGCCAGTCGAGCGTGGCCGACGCGCTGCGGGCGCCGTCGACCGAACCGGAACTGATGACGACCAGCGTGTCGGCGTTCTCGAGGATCGCGCTCATAGCGGAGTGCATGAGCCCGGTCCCGCAATCGGTGAGCACGATGCTGTAGAACCGTTCGAGCAGACCCAGCGTCCGTTCGTAGTCGTCGGCGCTGAAGGCCTCCGAGACCGCCGGATCGGTGTCCGAGGCGAGTACCTCGAGACGATGCGTGTTCTGCGAGGTGTAGGCGCGCACGTCCGCGTAGGTCTCGAGAAGCTTCTGATCGCGCAGCAGCGTGCGCACCGTGGCCGGCGTCTGTTCGGCCACCTTCTGACTCAACGTCCCGCGGTCCGGATTCGCGTCGACCGCGACGATCCGATCGCCACGCAGCTCCGCGAAGGTCGAGCCGAGCGTGACCGTGGTGGTCGTCTTGCCCACCCCGCCCTTGAGACTCAGCAGGGCGATCCGGTGGCAGCCGTGCAGCGGTGCACGCACCCGCTCGGCCGTTTCCTCCTTGCGCTGCTGCCGGGAACTCTCCCCCACGTGGACCCGACCACCCGTCGCCCGGTAGACGACCCGCCGCCAGCCCTTCCGCGGCGGCGCGGCGACCGGGCGTACCAGTAGCGACGAGTCCAGCGCCGTCGCGTCCAATGCGTGTCCGTCGAGCCCCGACGAACCGTTACCGGCCCCATCCACCGCGTTCCCCCCGTCGACTGTCACGGACGACGGCGCGACGATAGCAGCCTCAGTTGAGCCCGGCGTACGAGTGCAGGCCCGAGACGACCATGTTGATGATGAACAGGTTGAACAGCATCGCGACGAAACCGGCGATGTTGATCCAGGCCGCGCGGGTGTTGCGCCAACCGGAGGTCGCACGTGCGTGCAGGTAGGCGGCGTAGACGACCCACGTGATGAACGAGACCGTCTCCTTGGGATCCCAACCCCAGAAGCGTCCCCAGGCCGCCTCGGCCCAGATGGCACCGAGGATGATGCCGGCACCGAACAGCGGGAAACCGATGATCGTGGTGCGGTAGGCGAGCCGGTCGAGGGTCTGGGCGTCGGGCAGACGCTCGGCGAGCGCCGCGAAGACGCCGCTGCGCTCCTCACCCTTGGGGAAGCGGATGCGCAGCAGGAACAGCAGGCTCGCGACACCCGAGACGAGGAAGATGCCACTGCCGACGCTGATGATCGTCACGTGGATCGGCAGCCAGAACGAGCGCAGTGCGGGAACCACGGGAGCGGCGTCGGCATAGAGCACGGTCGCCGCGAGGAACATGAGGATCAGGACGGGGACCAGCAGGTACACCCACATGGTCCGGTAGGCCGGCTTGCGCAGGACGATCAGGCCGAAGACCACGGCGGCGGCGCACGCCATCGCGACGAACTCGTACATGTTGCCGAGGGGGAACCGCTCGGTGGCCAGGCCACGCAGCACGATCGAGGCGACCTGCAGTCCGGCGACCACGACGACGAGCGCGCGGCCCATGTTGCCGAGGCGCTGCGACAGGGCGCGCTTCGGCGCCTCCTCGACACGACCCGGGCCGGCGGTGCGGTCGACGGTGCCGGAGGCCGCTCGGCGGCCGGCGGCGACGAGTTCGCGTTCCCGCTCGGCCACGACGTCGGCGCGGTGGGTCGCATATTCGGCGACGAGCAGCACCAGCGCCAGCACGAGCACCGCGAACGCCGATTCGAAGGCCCAGTCGCTGTACCGCGCCAGGGTGTCGTTCTCTGTCATCAGTTCTTCTTCTCCTGTGCCGCCGGGGCGGAGGGTGCATCGTCACCGAGAAGACGCTCGACCAGTCGGTCGAACTCGTCTCCCCATCCGGCCTGATCGGTCCGTGCGAGACCACCGAGTTCTACTACGGTTCGTCGTTCACCGTCGTTCACTGTACCGCTCGGGTACGCACGCGCCCACACTCTGCGTCGCTTGACCAGCAGCGACACGAGCAGACCGGCCATCATCGCGATCGCCGCGACGAGCACCCACTGCTGCGCCGGGTCGTGCGAGACCTGCAGGTTGACGAAGTCGGTGGCCTTGTCGAACCGCACCTCGGTGCCGTCGGCGAGCGTCACGCTCTCCCCCGGACGCAGGTTCACGCGGTCCTGCTTCACGAGGCGGCCCTGGTTGATCAGTTCCTTGTTGAGCGAGAACAGCGACTGTGGGCTGCCGGTGTCGAGACCGGAGTCGCCCTTGTAGACGTCGATGGCGACGGCGGGGTCCATCATCGACGGGAAGATCGATGTGAGCAGCGTGCCGTGGAAGGACGCCGTCGGCGCGAACAGTCCCTCGAGCGCGATCTGGTTCTTCCGGCGCTCGTCGGCGTCGGGGTACATGCCGCCGGGCGGGTCGAAGCGCATGGCGCCGCTGCTGAGGAAGGTCGTCGCATCGTCGGGTGCCCACTGCAACGTCTCGGTGCGGGTCTCGCCGTTCGGCCAGGTGACCGTGAAGGTCGGGGCGTAACCGTGACCCTGCAGATACACGCGATCGCTACCGACCCGCAGTGGATGGTTGACCTTCAACTGCGCGTCGCGCCAGGTGTTCGTGACGAGGTCGTCGCCGTACTGGTACTCGATGTCGGAGGTGAACATCTCGGCCTGACCGTTGTCGAGATAGTCGGCGACGAAGGTGTTCACCCGCACGCACATGGGGTTCAGGCCGGTGCCGTCGAGCGTGCTGCCGGCGCGGAACGAGTCGAAGGAGGCGGGCGAGGTGGTGCAGAACTCCTCGCCGTTCGCGACGAGGATGCGCTGTCCCTCGTAACCGAAGAGCTTGCCGGCGGCGACGGCGACGAGCAGCCCCACGAGAGAGATGTGGAAGACCAGGTTGCCGGCCTCACGCAGATAACCCTTCTCGGCGGACAGGGTCACCTCGCCGTCACGCCCGCGGGCACCGCCCTCGCGGCGCACGACCTTCCACCCGCGCAGCTCCTTCTGGATGCGGTCGAGGGCGTCGGCGGGGGCCTCGGCCACGGTCGTCTGCGTGTGGTGCGGCAGGCGCTGCAGGTTGCGCGGCGCGGGGACCGGCGGGGTGCGCAGGGCGTGGAAGTGCTCGACGCAGCGCGGCAGGATGCAGCCGACCAGCGAGACGAACAGCAGCACGTAGACGGCGGTGAACCAGAAGCTGCCGAAGACGTCGAACAGTTCGAACCGGTCCATGATCGGTCCGAGCGTCGGGCGGGCCGCGATGTACTCCTCGACCTTCTGGGTGTTGAGGCTGCGCTGCGGCAGGAGTGCGCCCGGGATCGCGGCGAGCGCGAGCAGGAACAGCAGGACCAGTGCGGTCCGCATCGACGTCAGGCCGCGCCAGGTGTTCCGCACGAAGGCCGTGGCACGTCCGAGCGCGCCCTGTCGCGGCGGAGGCGACGGCTGCGGTGCGGGGGTCGGGGTGTGTGTCGCGGTCATACGGGCAGAGTCACTTCCGAGATGAACGAGTCACGGACCCAGGACACGAACAGGTCCCACGCACCGGTGACGAGAGCGATGCCGACGGCCATGAGCATCAGGCCACCGACGATTTGCACGGTCCGCGCGTGGGTGCGCAACCAGCCCACCCCGCGCAGCGCCCGCGCCGAACCGAGCGCGAGCACGACGAACGGCAACCCGAGGCCGAGGCAGTAGGCGACGATCAGCGTCACCCCGCGTGCCGCGGTGGTGCCCTCGGTGCCCGCCGCGAGCGAGATGACGCCGGCGAGGGTGGGGCCGAGGCACGGGGTCCACCCGAGCGCGAAGACCGCGCCGAGCAGCGGGGCTCCCGCGAGGTTCGAGATGCGCCGGGGCGCCGGACGCGTGTCGCGCTGCAGGGCCGGGATGAGACCGATGAAGACCAGGCCCATCACGATGGTGACGACACCGCCGATCCGCATGAGCAGTTCTCGGTTCACGGCGAGCGCGGAGATCGCCCCGAACACCGAGGCCGTCGCGAGGACGAACACGACGGTGAATCCGAGGACGAACAGCCCGGCGGCACCGGCCACCCGGAGGCGGCCGTCGCTGCGGACGGTCGTGGTGCGGGCACCGGCCTGCTCGGCGGTGACGGCGGGGGCCTCGGCTCCCACCACTCCGGCGAGATAGGACAGATAGCCGGGAACGAGCGGCACGACGCACGGCGATGCGAAGGAGACGAGACCGGCGAGCAGGCACGCACCCATCGCCAGCAGCAGCGGACCCGAGAGGGCCGCGTTCTGGAAGGTCTCCCCGACACCCGACGCAAGGATCACTGTTACTGCTCCGAATCCGGTTCCGCCGCGACCCGCTCGACGACCGGTTGCAGGTCGTCGGCGAGCAGTTCGGTCAGATAGACCGCAGCCACGCGGTGCTCCCGGTCGAGGACGACCGTCGTCGGCACGACCGAGGTCGGGTAGTTCCGGCCGAGGGCGAGCAGCGAACGCATCGGCGGGTCGTAGATCGACGGGTAGCCGATCTGCTGGTCGGTGACGAAGTCCTGGGCCTTGTCGCGTTGGTTGTCGCGGACGTTGATGCCGAGGAACTGCACACCGAGGTCCTTGGTGGCCTCGTAGACCTCTTCGAGATCGTCGGCTTCGCTGCGGCAGGGGGCGCACCACTGGCCCCATACGTTGAGCACGACGACCTGGCCCTCGTAGTCGTCGAGGGAGATGGTCTCGCCCTCGTTCATGAGGTCCTCGCCGGTGAGTTCACCGAGGGTGCCCCGGTCGGCCGGGGGGTCGTAGAAGATGCGGGTCTGCCCGCCGGGCGAGACGAAGTCGAACGTTCCCCCGGTGGCGACGGCGTCGTCCCCGGTGGCGCAGGAGGTGAGAAGGACGGCACCGCAGATCGCGGCGACCGTCGCCCGGAACACCTTTCTCATGCGCCGTGGACGTTCGGGTCGGAGGCGCCGGCCGGCTCGGAGTAGACCAGGTCGACGAGGGTGTCGCCCTCGTAGACCAGGGAGGTCAGCGAGGCGAGGCTGCACTGGCGGCGACGCGGGTCGTGCCACAGTCGCTCGCCCTCGAGGAAGCGGCGCAGCGTCCACACCGGGAGCTGGTGGCTCACGCACACCGCTTCCCGTCCCACTGCGGCCACGCGGGCCGCGTTGACGGCGGCGAGCATGCGGTGGGCGATCTGCAGGTAGGGCTCGCCCCAGGAGGGGGTGAACGGATCGCGCAGTTTCCACCAGTGGCGCGGGCGGCTGAGCGCACCGTCACCGACCGAGACCTTCAGGCCCTCGAAGTCGTTGGCCGCCTCGATGAGGTTCTCGTCGGTGCGGATCTGCAGCCCGTGCTTCTCCGCGATCGGAGCGGCCGTCTGCTGGGCCCGTTCGAGCGGGGACGCGACCACGTGAGCGATGTCGTGGTCGGCGAGTGACGCCGCGACCGCCCGTGCCTGGGCCTCACCGGTCACCGACAGCTTGAAGCCGGACAGGCGACCGTAGAGGATTCCGGAGGGGTTGTGGACCTCTCCGTGGCGGAGCACGTGCACGATCGTGCGGGTCTCGGACGGGGCGGCGTCGGTCACGTCGATGTTCCTCGAGGGGTGTGGGAGGGGCGGGTCGGGCTGGGCAGGCAGAAGAGCGGTGTTACGGCGCGGTCGCCGCGGCGGCCGCGCGAGCGGCGTGCGGCAGCGCGTCGGCGATCCTCGAGAACGCGTCGTCGTCGAGCGCGGACGAGACGAACCACGTCTCGAAGGCGCTCGGGGGCGCGTAGACGCCGCGCTCGAGCAGCGCGTGGAAGAAGGCCGGGAAGCGCCAGGTCTGCGCGGCCTTGGCCTGCTCGTAGTTCGTCACCGGCTCGGCGGTGAAGAAGACGCTCAGCAGCGTGCCGGCGTTCTGGACGCGGTGCGGCACCCCTTCGGCGGCGAGTGCATCGCCGAGCAGACGCCCGAGGGTCTCGGCGTTGCGGTCCAGTGCGGCGTAGACCTCGGCGTCGGCGGCACGCAGGCTCGCGAGGCCGGCGGCGACGGCGACGGGATTACCGGACAGGGTGCCGGCCTGGTAGACCGGTCCGCTCGGGGCGAGATGGGCCATGACGTCGGCGCGACCACCGAAGGCCGCGGCGGGCAGACCACCGCTCATGACCTTGCCGAAGGTCATCAGGTCTCCGGAGACCCCGTCGATGCCGTGCCAGCCGGTCGCGCTCGCGCGGAAGCCGGTCATCACCTCGTCCATGATCAGCAGCGCGCCGTGCTCACGGGTGAGGTCGCGCAGGCCCTCGTTGAAGCCGGGCACCGGGGGGACGGTGCCCATGTTGCCGGCGGCGGCCTCGGTGATGACCGCAGCGATCTCGCCGGGGTTCGCCTCGAAGGCGGCACGCACGGCGGCGAGGCCGTTGTAGGGGACGACGATGGTGTCGCCCGCCTGGGCGCCCGTGACGCCGGGCGAGGTGGGCAGACCGAAGGTGGCGACGCCGGAACCGGCGTCGGCGAGCAGCGCGTCGACGTGACCGTGATAACAGCCCGCGAACTTCACGATCTTCGACCGTCCGGTGAATCCGCGCGCGAGACGGACGGCGCTCATCGTCGCCTCGGTGCCGGAGTTGACGAGCCGGACCTGCTCCACCGGCGCGATGCGGGCGACGATCTCCTCCGCGAGTTCGACCTCACCCTCGGTGGGGGCACCGAACGACAGACCCGCCACGGCGGTGGATCGGACGGCCTCGACGACCGCCGGATGCGCGTGCCCGAGAATCATCGGACCCCAGGAACACACCAGGTCGACGTAGGTTTTTCCGTCGACGTCGGTGAGCAGCGGACCCGATCCCGATGCGAAGAAAGGAGGATTGCCGCCGACCGATCCGAACGCGCGGACCGGAGAGTTGACGCCCCCCGGTGTCACCTTCGATGCCCGGTGGAAGAGTGCGGCGGATCGAGTGTCGTGGGTGGACGAAGCATCGGGGGTCGCAGTCACGACTTCCAGTGTCCGTAGTTTCGCGAGATTTGCCAAAAACAGCGGTCCCCAAACCTCCTGTGTTTTTTCTCCCTTACCAGGAAAAAGGGACACCGTGAGTGACTTGTCGCACCTATCGTCTGAGGCATGCCGACGACAGCCGAACACCTGCGCATCGCACTCGACGGTGCGTGGCACGAAGCCCGCGAACGCGCCCGCAAGGATCTCGCGCACGAGAAGTTCGCGCCGCACTACACTCCCGAGACCGACAAGGCCCGCGCCATCACGCTCGAGCAGATGCGCATCCTCGCCGAGCACGGCTACGCCGCGTCGGGTTTCTCCGTCGAGTCCGGTGGCACAGGCGACGCGGGCGGTGCGGTCGCCTCCATCGAGATGCTCGCGATGTCCGACCTGTCGCTCATGGTCAAGGCCGGCGTGCAGTGGGGCCTGTTCGGCGGTGCCGTCGAGAACCTCGGCACCGAGCGGCATCACGAAAAGTACGTCAAGCGGCTCATCGATCTCGACGTGCTGGGTTGCTTCGCGATGACCGAGACGGGTCACGGCAGCGACGTGCAGTCGCTCGAGACCACGGCGACCTACGATCCGGACACCCAGGAGTTCGTGATCCACTCCCCCACCCCGTCGTCCCGCAAGGACTACATCGGGGGCGCGGCGCAGCACGCCCGGTTCGCGGCCGTCTTCGCGCAGCTCGTCACGCAGGGCGAGACGCACGGCGTGCACTGTTTCGTCGTCCCGATCCGCGACGAGAGCGGCAACGACCTGCCGGGTGTGACGACCTCCGACTGCGGTTACAAGGGCGGCCTGCCGGGTGTCGACAACGGCCGCATCGTCTTCGACCAGGTGCGCATCCCCCGGGAGAACCTGCTCAACAAGTACGCGGACGTCGAACCGGACGGCACCTACGCCTCGGACATCGACAACCCGAGCCGACGGTTCTTCACGATGCTCGGCACACTGGTCCGCGGGCGCATCACCGTCGGCGGCTCGGCGGGTGCGGCGGCGCGGGTCGCGCTGAGCATCGCCACTCGCTACGCCGAGAAGCGTCGCCAGTTCGACGCCCCCGGACGCGACGGCGAGGTGCCGATCATGGACTATCTCGTCCACCAGCGGCGCCTGCTCCCGCTGATCGCCCGCTCGTACGCGCTCGGTTTCGCCCAGAACGAGCTGCTCACCACGATGCACCGGCTGCAGTCGACGTCGTTGCAGGAACTCGACGCGCAGGAACAGCGCGAACTCGAGGGCCGCGCGGCCGGTCTCAAGGTCGCCAACACCTGGCACGCGTCGCGAGCGATCCAGGAGTGCCGCGAGGCGTGCGGTGGTGCCGGCTACATGGCCGAGAACCGGCTGACGGCGCTGCGCGCGGACGTCGACGTGTTCACGACCTTCGAGGGCGACAACCACGTCCTGACCCAGCTGGTCGCGAAGGAACTGCTCACGGCCTACGCCGACGAGGTGCAGGGCATGAGCCCGGTGGAGTGGATGCGCTTCGCCGCGACCACCATCTCCGACATCGTCAAGAAGCGCACCGCAGCGCAGCAGATCATCCAGACGATCGTCGACACCCGCCAGGACAACGAGGAGGACGGCAGCCTCTTCGACCGCGGCACCCAGGTGACGATGTTCGAGGACCGGGAGCAGTACCTGCTGTCCACTGCGGCCCGGCGCCTGCAGGCCGCGATGAAGCGCGAGGACAACCCGTTCGACGCCTTCAACTTCGTGCAGGACCACGTTCTGCACGCCGCCCGCGCGCACATCGACCGGGTCGTGCTCGAGGCGTTCGTCGCCGCGATCGAGGACTGCAAGGACGAAACCGCCCGCGACCTGCTGTCGGAGCTGTGCGATCTCTACGCGCTGACGATCATCGACGAGGACAAGGCGTGGTTCATGGAGCACCGCCTGCTGTCGGTCGAACGCGCCAAGGCCGTCACGCGCGGGATCAACGAGCGGTGCCGCAGCCTGCGTCCGCACGCGCTGACTCTCGTGGACGGGCTGGGTGTGCCCGACTACCTGCTCGGCTCGGCCATGCTCGAACGTGAGGGAGCGGTCGTCCCGCCTCAGGACGTCGCGGTCTGACCGGGGTCGCCGACGAGCTCGCCGAGCCGTGCTCGCAGCTCGTCGGCGTCCTTCGCCCACGCCCGCACGAACGTTCCTCCGATGAGCCGCAGTCCGACGGGTTTGCGGCCGCGCGGCACATCCGCCAGCTCGCCGAGGCTCCGGGCGGTCTCCCAGCGTTCCGGATCGCGCCGGTCGTCCGGTGGCGGCGGCAGCACCGCCTCGATCTCGGCGACCGGCAGTTCCTCGGTGCCCTGCCGCAGGACCGTGGAGGTGAGCTCGACGCTGACGTGCCGACGAGCAGCCACGACCATCACGTAGGAGAAACCGGCGAGCACGATCGCGATGATCGGCAGCGCGACCCAGTGCACGACAGGGCCGGTGAGCAGTTCGACGACGAGGGCCACGACGCAGACCAGCGGGCCGATGGCGACCGTGCGCCGGCGCGCTCCGGGTTCGTGGAACAGCGGCCCGGCCGGGTCGGTACCCATCGGATCGGTGCCCATCGGATCAGGGATCGCCGGATCGGGGACCGTCGGGTCGGTCAAGCGGCGAACGCGCCGGGGATCACCAGTAGCACGGTGGTCACCAGGCCGAGGAGGGCGATGAGAGCGATCAACACCAATTCGCGACGGCGCCCATAGGGCCGCGGTTCCACCTGCATGACGTCCTTTTCGCTCGACGGGAAGGGCCTTGCGGCCCACATGGTGAGCCCACCGTACTCTTCCGTCGCGCCGGACGAAACCGAGTGGTACGTCTATTCTTCCGGCAGTCGCAGGAAGAAGCGATTGGCATCCCGCCGGTGCATCAGCACGATCGCTCCGACGGTCGCGACGGCTTGCAGAATGCCCACCACACCGAGTATCCAGCCCGCCCCGCCCTCCCCGACGCCCACACCGAAGACGGTGGGCAGCGTCGACAGCGACATGAACACCCCGAGCAGGGTCAGCAGCATCCGGGCCCAGTTCTTGGCCTTCAACAGCTGCCTGACCACCAGATACAGCAGTCCGACGATCACCAGGCCGATGCCGGCGGTCAGCGCCACCAGCACCGGTACCGCCGACTCGAGTTGCTCCGTGCTGACACCCTCGACGGCCTGATCGGCGGCCATCGTGGTCATGAGATCGAGCAGTTCGTCGCGTCGGTTCAGCAGGTCGGCGAGACTTGCCGCCAAACTCACGACGGCGAGAGCGAGTACCCCGCACCACAATTGGTAGGCCGTCGTGACGTCTCCGGGAACGGGACGATTCGCCGCGGGGCCGGGCCCGACAGGAGGCGCGGGGAAGCTCATGACAGGCGACCCGCGACCTCGGCGGCCCAGTAGGTGAGGACGACGTCCGCACCGGCTCGCCGGATGCCGACCAGCGATTCGAGGATCGCCGCATCGCGATCGATCCAGCCCTTCTGCGCGGCCGCGGTGATCATCGAGTACTCCCCCGAGATCTGGTAGGCGGCCACCGGGACGGGCGAGCGGTCGGCGACCTCGCGCAGCACGTCGAGATACGACATCGCCGGCTTGACCATCACCATGTCGGCGCCCTCGGCGAGGTCGAGATCCACCTCGTGCAGCGACTCGCGACGGTTCGCCGGATCCTGCTGGTAGGTGCGGCGATCTCCCTCGAGGGACGAGCCGACGGCGTCGCGGAAGGGACCGTAGAACGCCGAGGCGTACTTCGCGGAGTAGGCGAGCTGACCGACCTCGGTGTGCCCCGCCTCGTCGAGCGCGGACCGGATGAAACCGATCTGGCCGTCCATCATGCCGCTCGGGCCGAGCAGGTGCGCCCCGGCCTCGGCCTGCGCGACGGCCATCTCGGCGTAACGCTCGAGGGTCGCGTCGTTATCGACGACGCCGGTGTCGGTGAGCACACCGCAGTGGCCGTGATCGGTGAACTCGTCGAGGCAGGTGTCGGCCATGATCACCGTGGAGTCGCCGAGTTCGCTGCGCAGCGACCGCAGCGCGCGGTTGAGCACACCGTCGGGATCGCTCGCCGCGGAACCGCGGGCGTCCTTGTCCTCGGGGCGGGGCACACCGAAGAGCATCAGGCCGCCGACACCGGCGGACACGGCCTCGGCCGCGGCCTTGCGCAGCGAATCGGCGGTGTGCTGGTACACCCCGGGCATCGACGCGATTTCGCGCGGCTCGTCGAGGCCGTCGGCCACGAACATGGGGAGCACGAGGTGGCGGGGTTCGAGGGAGGTTTCTGCCACGAGCCGTCGGATGGCGGGTGTGCTGCGCAGCCGGCGGGGACGGATGTCGGGAAACATGGGGAGAACACCTTCCATACGGGTCGTGCGCGGCCCCGGTAGTGGCGACTACCGGGACCGCGCACGGATCATCGGATCACGAGAGATCAGCGGCGGGCGCGGGACTTCTTCCGCGGCGGAGGCAGTGCGCCTTCCGCGCGGAGCCGGGCCGCGTGCTCGGCGAGCGCGTCGACCAGGGGCCCGATCTGCGCGGTCTCGGGCTGCACGTCCACCCGCAGGCCGAACTCGATCGCCGTCTCGGCCGTCTTCGGGCCGATGCACGCGACGATCGTGCGGGCGTGGGGCTTGCCGGCGATACCGACGAGATTGCGGACGGTCGACGACGAGGTGAAGCACACCGCGTCGAAGCCACCGGTCTTGATCATCTCGCGGGTCGCGGCCGGCGGCGGAGCGGCACGCACGGTGCGGTAGGCGGTGACGTCGTCGATCTCCCAGCCGCGCTCGCGCAGGCCCTCGGCGAGGGTCTCGGTGGCGATGTCGGCGCGCGGCAGCAGCACCCGGTTGACCGGGTCGAAGACGTCGTCGTACGGGGCGAACTCGGCGAGCAGGCCGAGGCTGGACTGTTCGCCGCTGGGCACGAGCTCGGGGATGATGCCGAACGAGCGCACCTTCGCGGCGGTGGCCTCACCGACGCACGCGATCTTGACGCCGGAGAACGCGCGCGCGTCGAGACCGAACGCCTCGAACTTCTCCCACACCGCACGCACCGCGTTGGTGGAGGTGAACACCACCCACTGGTACCGGCCGTCGACCAGGCCCTTGACCGCACGTTCCATCTGCGCGGGGCTGCGCGGCGGCTCGACCGCGATGGTCGGCACCTCCATCGGGATCGCGCCGTGGGTGACGAGCCGCTCGCTCATCTCGCCGGCCTGATCCTTGGTGCGGGGCACGAGCACGGTCCAGCCGTACAGGGCGCGCGACTCCCACCACGACATCTTGTTGCGGTGCGAGACGACCTTGCCGACGGTGACGACGAGCGGCCCGACGAGCTCGGAACCCGCATCGTTCAGGGTCGCGAGGGTGGCCTCGACGGTGCGCTGCTGACGGGTGGTGCCGCGCACGGTGATCGCGGCGGGGGTCTGCGGCGCCAGGCCGTGCTCGACGAGCGCGCTGGCGGTCTCGGCGAGGTGACCGGAGGTCGCGTGGAGGACGAGGGGGCCGGGGGCTGCGGCGAGCGCGGCCCAGTCGACCTCTCCGCGCACGTCGACCTCGGTGTGGCACGAGCCGAGCGCCATACCGGCGTAGCTCGGCACCGACGACCCGGCGGGCAGGCCCGGCAGGACCTCGAAGACCACCTGGGTGCGGGCGACGGCGTTGACCTCGGCGATCACCGAGTCGGTGGTGAGCGGGTCGCCGGCGACGAGGCGCACCACGTCGCGTCCGGCCTTCGCCTCGGCGACGAGCGTCTTGGCGACCTCGGCGGGCTCGCCGAGCGCGGGACGGACCTCGGCGACGGGCTCACCGGTCTCCGGGTCGGTGCCGTGGTCGACACCGACGAGGGCCACGACACCCTTGTCGACATCGGGGTCGGTGAAGGCGATCGTGGCGCCCGCCAGCACGTCACGCGCGCGCACGGTGAGCAGCGCAGGATCGCCCGGACCCGATCCCACGAACAGGATGCGCCCGGGGTTGTGCTTACGGACTCGGCTCATCGGTCATTCTCCAGTGCGGTCAAATCAGCGGTAAGGGCAAATCGGGTGACGGTGACGGCTGGGTCAATCATCGGCAGGTCTCGTCTCGGGGACGACGCCGTGCTCGACCATGAGCTCGCGCGCACCGAGGTCGAGCAGTTCGCGGGCGATACGGCGACCGAGTTCCTCGGCCTTCTCCGGCGCCCCCACCGCGCTCGCTCGCAGCACATCCGATCCGTCCAGGGCGGCGGCGCATCCGCGCACCGACAGTTCCTCGATCACCCGGCCGTCGTCGTCGAGCGATTCGACGACCTCGGCGATCGCCCCCACCGGTGCGGTGCATCCGGCTTCGAGTTCGGCGAGCAACGAGCGCTCCGCGACGACGGCGGCGCGGCTCGGCGCATGGTCGAGTCCGGCGAGCAGCTCGATCATCTCGGGATCGTCCGACCGGCACTCGACGGCGAGCGCACCCTGCGACGGCGCGGGCAGCATCTGCACCGGTTCGAGGGACTCGGTGACGCGGTCCAGGCGTCCGATGCGCGACAGTCCGGCACGCGCGATGACGATCGCGTCGAGTTCGCCGGAGTCGACCTTGCCGATGCGGGTGTCGATGTTGCCGCGCAGCGGTTCGATCTGCAGTCCCAGACCGAGCGCGGCGAGTTGTGCCCGCCGGCGCGGCGCCGAGGTACCGACCTTCGAGCCGGGCGGCAGCTCGCCGAGGACGAGTCCGTCGCGGGCGACGAGCGCGTCGCGCGGGTCCTCCCGCTCGGGGACGGCCGCGACGACGAGGCGCGGATCCTGGAAGGTCGGCAGGTCCTTGTAGGAGTGCACGGCGACGTCGACCTCACCTGCGAGCAGCGCCTCGCGCAGCTCGGCTGTGAACACGCCGACACCGATGCGCTGCACCGGGCCGGGCGTCACGTCGCCTTTCGTGGTGATGATGACGAGCTCTGCCGGGCGACCGGCGGCGATGAGTGCGTCGCGCACGGTACCGGCCTGGGTCGTGGCGAGCACGCTGCCGCGGGTACCGATCCGCAGGGGACGATCCTGCCGAGCAACGTCGTCGCGGGAAACCGATGCGGCTTCGGTGCTCATGCGGTGCCGTCCTTTCGTGAGGCCTGGAGTTCGGTGGTGACAGCGGGATCCAGTGCGGCGGACAGATCCCCCGAGAGGGTGGGATCGGTCAGCGTGCTCAGTTCCAAATCCTTGGTGGGTGTCGCGACCGCTTCGGCCGAACCCGGGCTCAGCTCGAAGAGTTCGCGCAGAGCCTCGGCGTACTGGTCGCCTCCCGGCGTCGACGCGAGTTGCTTGACGCGCACCGTCGGTGCGTGGAGGAGCTTGTCGACGACCCGGCGCACGGTGCGAGCGACCTCGCCGCGCTGACCGTCGTCGAGATCGGGCAGTCGCGATTCGAGGCGCATCAGTTCGCCCTCGACCACCTCGGCGGCGCGCTGACGCAGTGCCGTCACGGTGGGGGTGACCTCGGCGAGTCGCTGCGCGGTGAGGTACTGCGACAGTTCGGCGGCGACGATCTTGCGGGCGGCCTCCGCGTCGGTCGCGGCGGCGCCGGCCGACGGATCGCGCTGCAGCGACTCCATGTCGAAGACCTGCACGCCGGGAAGACCGGCCACGGCGGTGTCGACGTCGCGCGGCAGACCGAGATCGCAGATCGCGAGGGGGCGTTCGCCGCGGCCGGGCTGCGCGAGTGCGCGGTGCGCGTCGGCGAGGGTGACGACGGCCCCCACCGCTCCGGTGCAGGTGACGGCGACGTCGGCGCGGCTCAGCGCGGTCGCGAGATCGTCGAATCCGACGACCTCGGCGTCGACACCGGCGGCCCGTGCGGTCTCGGCGAGTCGCTCGGCGCGGTCGCGGGTGCGGTTGGCGACGACGATCGAGCCGACCTCGGCCCGGACGAGATGCGCGACGGCGAGGCCGCCCATGGCGCCGGCACCGATCACCGCGGCGGTGCGGCCACGGAGGTCGCCTCCGAGGAAGTTCGCGGCCTTGTCGAGCGCGACCGACACGACGGACGCACCGGCGGCGTCGATGCCGGTCTCCGTGTGCACCCGCTTGCCGACGCGCAGCGCCTGCTGGGCGAGTTCGTGCAGGGTGCGGCCGGCGGCCTGCTGGGCGTCGGCGGCGGCGTAGGCGGTGCGGATCTGGCCGAGGATCTGCTGCTCCCCCACGACCATCGAGTCGAGTCCGCTGGCGACGGAGAAGAGGTGTTCGGCAGCGGCCTCGCTGTACCGGACGTAGGCGTGCTTGTGCAGTTCGGTGACGGGCAGACCCGAGTGCTCGGCGAGCAGTTCGCTGACCGCGGCGAGTGCGCCGTGGAAGGCGTCGACCACCGCGTAGATCTCCACCCGGTTGCAGGTGGAGACGATCATCGCTTCGGAGATCTTGTCCGACGCCAGCATCTTGTCGGTGAGCTTGGGGCGGTCGGTGTCCGTGACCGCCACCTTCTCGAGCACCGGGACCGGTGCGCTCCTATGCGATATCCCGACGAGGAGAACACTCACGGTGCGATCACCGATCCGTTTCTGGTCGCGGCCGAGCCCATCGGACCCGCCTTTCCTGTTGTGGTATGCCGAGCAGAGCTTCGGGTGGACACCCGCGGGATGCCGGCGGGGCGTACGTCGCCGGCAGCAGGACGAACGTCAGCCGTCGCGGCGCGGGGGGTCTCCCCGTTACGCGTGCTGTTGAAGGACAGGACCTGCATCTCGACGGACAGATCGACGCGTCGGATCTCGACGTGGTCGGGGACATCGAGTTCGACGGGAGCGAAGCTCAGGATGCTGCGCACTCCTGCGAGCACGAGCCGATCGCACACCTGCTGCGCTGCCTCGTCGGGGGTGGCGACGACACCGATGGTCGCGCCGAGTTCACGGGCTCCGTTCTCGAGATCGTCGACGTGACGCACGACGAGATCGCCCACACGTGTGCCCACCACGTCGGGATCGGAATCGAAGAGGCCGGCCATCGTGAAACCGCGGCGGTCGAAGCCGGGATATCGGGCGAGGGCGCGTCCGAGACTGCCCACTCCGACGAGCACGACGCGATGGCCCCGGTCGAGTCCGAGCGCTGCTTCGATGCGGGACTGGAGGCGCAGGACGTCGTAGCCGACGCCGCGCACTCCGTTGGGTCCGAGGAAGGACAGATCCTTGCGCAGTTTCGCCGAACCGACCCCGGCGGCGGCCGCGAGTTCCTCACTGGAGACGATGAGCGTGCCCGCTTCGGCGAACGCACCGAGGACCCGGAGGTAGGTCGCGAGACGCGTCACAGTAGCCTGTGGGATATCGCGGACCGGAGGGGTGGGAGTGGCACCCTCGCCGGACTCGGCGGTGCCGCGAGCGTCCTCGCCCTGCGGTGGGTGCAACTGCGTCACGGTACGTGGCTCCTCGTCCGGCCGGTGGATACACGCCTGGCCTCACGGTGATCCGGGAATTCGTTCACACCACGGTAACCGCTTGTGAAGCCATGCACAAAGTTGCTCGAAGCACCCCGAATGTGCTTCCCACCTGCTGTACGACGAGGACCTGCCGACTCAGCGAGCGAGATCTGCGCGCAGTCGCGGCTCGTCGACCTCCCAGTAGCTGTGCTCGCGTCCGTCGAGCAGAACGACGGGCAGACGGTCCCCGAATTCGGCCCGCAGATCGGGATCGGTTGCGGCAGCGACATCCACGTCGATGCAGGTGACCTCGACGCCGAGCTCCTCCGCGAGCGCCTCGAGCTGCTCGCGCGCCGGACCGCACGCACCGCACCCGGCGCGCACGAGAAGGGTCAGGTGATGACGGCTCGCAGAGCCGCTCGTTGCCGATGACGATTGCTCACTCATGCCTCCACTGTGCGGCACGGCCTGTCGAGATGAACGTCACACCCGGTCACGGGGGCGACGGCCTCCCGGTGAGGGGCGGTATCGCGGGCTAGGCTTGGCGCGGGTCGCCCGTGCATGCGGTCGTCGTGTGGGCGGCGCCCGGAGCGCTGGGGTCACACGGAGCCCGCCCGTTTCGACAGCCCCGCCCGTTACGACACCGGAGGTGCGAGTGCCAGGACGTTCGTTTCCCTACGGATGGGGCATGGGTGAGACGTGGGCGCGCATCATCCGTCCCGGACGTCGGCTCTTCTCTCGCAAGTTCGGGCCCAGCGAGGAAGAGGTCCGCGCCAATCTCGCAGGTGAGGCGAGCGCCGATGCCGCCCTCGCGTTGCAGGAATCACGCGTCGAGCCCGAGCCCTCCCCCGACACCGCTCCCGTCCCGCGTGATCTGACCGCGGCGGCGTTCTTCGATGTCGACAACACGATGGTGCAGGGCGCGTCGATCATCCACTTCGCCCGCGGCCTCGTCGCCCGGGACTACTTCGACAAGTCCGACCTGTTCGAGTTCGCCTGGCAGCAGGTCAAGTTCCGCCTGACGGGCAAGGAGAACATGAACGACGTCGCGTCCGGTCGCGACAAGGCGCTGTCGTTCGTGCAGGGCCGCTCCACCGAAGAACTGCGCCGGCTCGGCGAGCAGATCTACGACGACATCATCGCCGACAAGATCTGGCCGGGCACCCGCGCGCTCGCGCAGAGGCACCTCGACGCGGGCCAGCAGGTGTGGCTCGTGACCGCGACGCCGGTCGAACTGGCCGACGTCATCGCCGAACGCCTCGGCCTCACCGGTGCGCTCGGCACCGTCGCCGAGTCGGAGGACGGCGTCTTCACCGGCCGCCTCGTCGGCGACATCCTGCACGGTCTCGGCAAGGCGCACGCAGTGCGGGCCCTCGCGATCCGCGAGGGTCTGAATCTCAAGCGGTGTACGGCCTATTCGGACAGCCACAACGACGTGCCGATGCTCTCGGTGGTCGGCACGGCCGTCGCGATCAATCCCGATCCGGATCTACGGCAGGTCGCCCGCACACGCGGGTGGGAGATCCGCGACTTCCGGACGGCGCGCAAGGCCGCGAAGGTCGGGGTGCCGACGGCGCTCGGTCTGGGTGCCGCGGGTGGTGCCGTCGCGGTCCTCGTGGGTCGCCGCCGCGACCGAGCGGCCTGACAGTACAGTCGCGATCGAGCGGCCTGACAGTACAGCCGCGACCGAGCGGCTCGATTTTCGAGGTGCTCAGCCGAGGAAGACGTTCCGCCTGCGTGTGAGCAGCTTGTAGAGGGTCTGCTGGATCGTCTCGCGCACGTGGTCGGTGACCTCGAACAACACCATCGGATCCTCCGCCGAGGCGTCGTCGTACACGTCGGTGACGATGGGGGTGCCGAACTCGATGTACCACTTCGACGGCAACGGCACGATCCCGAGCGGGCCGAGCGCCGGGAACAGCGGGGTGATCGGGAAGTAGGGCAGTCCGAGCAGGCGCGCGAGCGAGGTGAGGTCGGCGATGTTCGGGTAGATCTCCTCGGAGCCGACGATCGAGCACGGCACGATGGGCGCCTGGGTGCGCAGAGCCGCCGACACGAAACCGCCGCGGCCGAACCGCTGCAGTTTGTAGCGCTCCTTGAACGGTTTGCCGAGGCCCTTGTAGCCCTCGGGGAAGACCGCGACCACCTGGTCCTGGCGGAGGAGTCGTTCGGCGTCGGGATGGCACGCGAGGGTGTGGCCCGCCTTGCGGGTCACCGTCCCCACCACGGGCAGACCGAAGGCGAGGTCGGCGGCGAGCATCCGCAGGTGACGATCCGCATGGTCGTGCACGGCGACGGAGGTCATCAGTGCGTCGACGGGGAGCGTGCCGGCGTGGTTGGCGACGACGAGTGCGCTGCCCTCGGCGGGGATGTTCTCCACGCCGCGGACCTCGACGCGGAACCATTTGTCGAACAGGGGTCGCAGCACCGGCAGGACGACGTTCTCGGTGAAGTGCGGGTCGAAACCGAAGTCGTCGACCTCGTAGTCGCCGGTCATCCGGCGGCGGACGAACTCGGCGGTGGCGGTGACCTGGTGCGCGAGGGTGCCGCGCAGGTCGTCGAGGAACCGGTCGGTGCGGCTCATCTGCTCGGGGGTGGGCGGTGGCCCCATCGACGGATGGGGTGTGCGTGTGACCCGTTCGCCGGGACGGCGGTTGCCGGCGTGCAACGGGATGACCTTCGCGACCTCCGTCATCGCGTCTCCCTCGTCTCTCCGAGCACGGAGAGCGCCATCGACTCGGCCTTGTCCACCCATTCGGTCTTCACGATGCGGGTGAGGGCGAGGCCCCGGGCGAAATCGTCGAGCGCTTCTCTCGTGGTCCAGCGTGGTTCGAATCCGAACTCGTTGCGCATGCGCGTGGTGTCGAGTCCGCATCCGAAATGGAAATAGTCGAGTTCTTCCTTGGTGAAGGAGTTCATCACCGAACCCATGAGTGCGTGCCCGACCGTGCGGAACAGCGCATAGGGCATCGGCACCGTCATGCCCCCGGCCCGGCGTACTGCCTGGGTCATCATGACGATCCCTTCACCGGCGATGTTGTACGTCCCGGGCGGTCCGGCGACGACCGCGTGTTCGAGCGCACCGAGCGCGTCCTCCTCGTGCAGCAACTGCAGTCGCGCGTCGCGGCCGAGCACGTTGGGGACGAGCGGGGAGGTGAGATAACTCGACACCGAGCCGGGCAGCCGGGTCCCCACGGTGGGGGCGAGCCGGAGGATGGTGGTCGCGAGGTCGGTGCGCCGCCGGGCGACGCCGCGCAGATACCCCTCGACTTCCATCATGTCGCGGGCGAAAGCGCCCGTGGGCCGGCGGCGGGCGCTCATCTCCTCCGTGAACTTCGCGGGGTCCTTGGCACTCGAGCCGTAGACGACGGACGACGAGCGCAGCACGATCCTGCGCACCGAGGGCGCCTTCTGGCACACCGCGAACAGTTGCATCGCGCCGAGGACGTTCATGTCCTTCATCGCCGTGCGGCTCCCGGACTTCGGGGCCTTCGTGACGGCGGACGCGTGGACGACGGTGTCGACGTCCATGTTGCGGATGATCTTGCCGATGAGAGGGTTGCGGATGTCGGCGAGCACGAATTCGGCCCGGCCCATGCGTCGGAGCATGTCCTTCGACGGCGACTGGGTGTCGACGCCGATCACCCGCTCGATGTCCGGATTCTGGGCGAGCCTGGTGACGAGGAAACCACCCAGGAACCGACTCGCTCCGGTGACCAGCACGGCTCGTGGACGTGCCACTTCGTGCCCCTGCGAAACCACTCGTGAAACCCCCTGCTGCACCACACGCGTCATCGGTCACATTCGCCCCGACGCGGTATGCCGTCCCACAATACGGCCACTTCGCTGCCATCGCACGACTCGCGGGTGAACTTTCGGGTGTGGGGATGCGCAGACGAACGATGCCCGCCACCATGGAAGGTGACGGGCATCGGACAGGCGCAGGGCTTACTTGCCGAGTTTACGACGCTGCACTCGGGTGCGGCGGAGCAGCTTGCGGTGCTTCTTCTTCGACATGCGCTTACGGCGCTTCTTGATCACAGATCCCATGTGGGCATCCCTCACGTTCCTTGTAGCGTTCCTGCGCACGCCGGTGACGTACGCCTGATGTATGTCGACGCTGGGCCTCGTGGCGACGAGTAACAGCGCCTCACGACACCGGCTGGCCGGTACGACGACAAGCAATCCTACCGGGGCGGCCCACCCGGCGTGAAACCGAGGTCCGCCCCGGAACGCGACTTCCCTCGCGCACCGGATCCGTTCGTCGTACCGTCGTCCCCCGACGACGCGCCGATCGTCCCTGTCCGACCTCTATCCGACGTCGAAGTACGACGTCTCGAGGTAGTCGTGGACGGCCTTCGCATGCACGCGGAACGAGCGTCCCACGCGCACTGCGGGTAGTTCGCCACTGTGCACCAGCCTGTACACGGTCATCTTCGACACCCGCATGAGAGCTGCCACTTCGGCAACCGTCAGGAACTGGGTACCGGCGAGAACCGACTGTCCGTCTTGAGGTTGACCCTTCGACGGCGTGTTTCCTGAAACCATTACACACCTCCGGCACGCCCGCGCCGCCGGCTTCCCCTCCGGCGGAACAGACACGCACGTGCTGATTCGAGCTTAGCGTGACGAATGGTTCCTGTGCGACGATGCAGCCGGGGAATTTCCGGCGGGCGGCTGTTCGTCGCCACGCTACGCCCCGCAGTGACGTCTGTCAGCGTTCCGCAGGGACGTCTGTGAGCGTTCCGCAGTGACACCTGTCGGCGTTCCGCAGGGACACCTGCGAGAGCCTCGGGTGGATGCCCTGTCAGGCCGTCCCGGAGAGCCCCTCGCGGGCCGCGGGCGACGGCTGATCCGATGCCGCCCCGAGTTGCGCGGAGCGGCGCTTCGCGGCGTCGAGCGCCTCGTAGAAGGCCGTACGCAGGCCTCCACGCTCGAGTTCGCGGATCGCGGCCGCCGTGGTGCCACCCGGCGAGGTGACCGCGGCGCGCAGGTCGGCAGCGTTGTCCCCCGAACGCGCGAGCATCGCGGCCGAGCCGGTCATCGTCTGCACCACCAGATCGGTGGCCACCGCCCGCGTCAGGCCGAGCGAGACACCCGCGTCGATCATCGCCTCCGCGACGAGGAAGAAGTAGGCGGGGCCGGATCCGGAGACCGCGGTGACCGCGTCGATCTGCGATTCCGGGACCACCGAGACCGTTCCCACGCTCGCGAGGATCTCGCGGACCGTGTCGAGATGCTGCTGCTTGACGTACCGACCGGCGGACAGCACGCTCGCGCCCTCCCCGACGAGCATCGGGGTGTTCGGCATCACGCGCACGACGGGGAAGCCGGCCGGGAGCTTGGTCTCGTAGCGGACCGTCGGGATGCCCGCGGCCAGCGACACCAGGATCTGCTCGTCGTCGTTCCCGGCGTCGACCGCCGCGAGAGCGGTGACGACGACGTCCACGTCGTTGGGCTTGACGGCCACGACCACCACGTCGGCGCCTTCCGCGGCGTCGGCGGTGCTGTCGGTGACCCGGATCGAGTAGGCCCGGGACAGTTCCTCACGCCGTTCCTCGAACTTCTCGGCGACCACGAGATCCTTGGTCGCGAAGCCGTTCTTCAGCAGACCCGAGACCAGCGCCTCGCCGATCCTGCCGCCACCGATCACTGCGATTCTCGTCATGGGGACAGCCTGCCACGACCGCCCGTGCGGCCTACACCACGGTCACCGCCTGTCGGAACCTGCCGCGCTCCGGCGCATCAGCGCGGCATCATGGCCAGCTGACGCGATTGCACGACCACCTGGCCGGTCGAGTCGACGACGGTGTGGTCCTCCTCGAACCAGGTGTTGCCGAGCACGCTGCTCTCCGCGATGACCCGCAGCCATCCCGGAGCCGGAACCCGCCGCAGATAGGCGGTGAGCTGCACCGTCGGCGCCCAGCCGAATCGGCCGAGGTTCATCGCGACGGGAGCCGACACGTCGCCGCACATGAGCGCGAACAGCACCGAGGTGCCGACGTCGGCCTCGTCGCCCGGCGACGGCCGCGTCCACATCGACACGAGCGGTTCACCCTGCTGCCCGTCGAGGAAACGCGCGGTCGAGGCGTCGATCCGGAGCCGGGAGGTGGCGGCGAACTTCACGATCTGCCCCATGGGGTGCTCGGGGGTGACGAGCACCGACTCGGCCGGCGGGTCGACGGGCATGGTGGTCGCGCGGTGCGGCACCGTGTGGAAGGGCTCCTCGGAGTCCGGCGTACCGAGGGTGACACTCGCCCGCACCGCCACACGTCCGGCCTGGGACAGTTCGACGTCCACAAGGGTGATCTGCTTGCCCTGCTTGCGCAGGAGGGTGGTGAGTTCGACGTCACCGGGGTCGGGCGCGGCGACGAACGAGGCACTCACGGCGAGCGGCTGGGTGAGCGGGTCGACGCCGGCGTCGAGCACCGACCTGCGCGCCGCGGACGCGCAGACCGCGAGCATGCATCCGCCGTGCACCTTGGGTCCGATGGTCCACACCGGATCGATGTGCGCCTGCCAGGCATCGGTGCCATCCGGGTGCTCCCCCGGCACTCGGGTGACCGAGGTCAGGTCGAGGAAGGGCTGGTCGGTGGGGGTCACTGCTGCTCCTGGTCGTCGTTCGGGGCCGGATCGGCGCCGGTGGTGGGGAGTTCACCGGACCCGAACATGCGGGCGGCGAGATGCTGATGGGCCAGTCGGCGCATGGCCGTGAGGACCGGTTCGTACAGAGCCGTCCCGAGCACGGCCGCTTCCACGGTGGCCTCCCGGGAGTGCGTCGGCAGCAGTTCGAGGTCGAGTTCGGCGATGGCGCGGACGTGACGGCCGTAGGCGTCGATCCGGCGGTCGTCCATCCGCAGGCCGGCGGCTTCGAGTGCCGTGAGCGCGTGTTCGAGTTGCGCCACGGCCGCGAACCGGGGGTCGTAGATCTGGCCGAGGTGCTCGAGCACGCGGCGGGCGCGGGGATAGTCGAGACCGGCCGAGTCCTCGACGTAGGGCGGCAGCGCGGCGATGGCGTGGCCGAGTTCGACGAACAGGTCGTCGCGGGGGTTGTCGACGAGATCCACGACGGTCTTGATCTTCTCGAGAGGCAGACCCTGCGCGGCAAGTGCCCGGACCAGGCCCAGGCGCCGCACGTGCCGGTCGTCGTAGGTCGCCGAGGTGACGCTCGTCGCCACGCCCGGCATGAGCAACCCCTCGCGCAGGTAGTACTTCACCGTCGGCAGCGGTATGCCGCAACGCTCGGCGAGTTCCGAGATACGCACCGATCACCTCCGTCCCTTGACACCGGATACTACAACTATCCAGTATTGGATAGTGAAGCTATCCAGCAACGGACAGTGGAACCGTCAGTCACGGAGTACCGGCCGAGGAGGCCCTCATGCATCCGATCGTGACCATCGTTCTCGGGAGCACCGTGCTCACCGTCGCAGGCATCGCCTTCGGAGGCACCTTCCTGCTACGCGTCGCCGCGGGCGGCGTACCCACCAACGACCTGCAGAAGACGTTCTTCCGTGCCGGTCACGCCCACGCGGGAGTACTCGTCACGCTGGGGCTGCTCATCGCCGTTCTCACGCACGTCGTGGGCGCATCACCCGGTTGGTCGGCGGCCGGCGCCATCGCCGTGCTCGTCGCCGCGATCCTGATCCCGGCAGGCTTCTTCCTGTCGGTTCTCGGGCCCGATCCGACGCGGCCCGGCCGGATGTTCGCGGCGGTCCGGCTCGGCGCCGTCTCCCTCACCGCGGGCGTGCTGATCTCAGGTGTCGCCGTGCTCGCCGCCGGAATCGCTGCCCTCTGAGGCGGGGACGCGCGCGATGTCCGTGTGCCGGGGACTCTCGGGGCCGGCGGTGATCGCGCGCGTCGCCGAGCGATCCAGGTGCGTGCGCGCGAAGGCCAGCGAACGCGCCAGCATCCCGGCGCGCTCCGCACGCGTCCGTGCGCTCTGGGTGCTGATCTCGAGCACCACGTGACCGCCGAAGTCGCTCGCGGCGAGCCGGCGGCACACGTCCGCACACGGCTGCGTGCCCGTTCCCGGGACGAGGTGTTCGTCGAGCGAGGAACCCCGGCCGTCGGCGAGATGGAGGTGGGCGAGCCCCTCCCCCATCCGATCCGCGAGCGCGAGGGCGTCGGCCCCCGCGGTCGCGGTGTGCGACAGGTCGAGCGTGTAGTGCGCGAAACCGGTGTCGGTGGGGTCGAGTGACGGACTGTAGGCCGAGACCGCGCGGCCGGGACCGCGTCGGCGCAGACGTTCGGCGCCGCGATCACGACCGCCGAAGACGACGTCGGCCCTCATCGGGTACATGTTCTCGACCGCGACCACCACGTGGCTGTCGGCCTCGAGCGCCGCGACCTGGTCGGAGAATCCCTCCGCATAGCGACGCTGCCACCGGAAGGGCGGATGGACCACGACGGTCTCCGCACCGAGGATCTCGGCGACACGCACCGAACGGTCGAGTTTGGCGGCGGGATCGGATCCCCACACGCGCTGCGAGATCAGCAGGCACGGCACGTGTACGGCGAGCACCGGCACGCCGTACTCGCGGACCAGGCGCTCCACCGAGGTGGGGTCCTGGCTCACCGGTTCGGCCCACACCATCAGCTCGACCCCGTCGAAACCGAGATCGGCCGCGAAGCGGAACGCCGCTTCGGTGTTCTCCGGATAGACCGAAGCGGTGGACAGCCCTACCCGGATTCCCTGCGCGGTCGGCATCGGCTCACCCGGGCAGCAGGAACAACAGCGGCCCGAAGGCCACGAATGCTCCCACCGCGAGCGCGATGAGCTGACTCGTGATGTCGTCGGTGCGCCGCAGGACACGCACCAGCGCGACCAGGCCCACGATCACCAGCAGCGCGAGTGCGAAGGCGACCCACGGCATGAGGTCCCACAACCGCTCGAAGCCCTTGAAGAGCAATCCGCCCGCGACGATCGCGGCGACGCTCTCGCCGATCAGCAACGCCCACTGCTTGAGGCCACTGCCCTGCTCTGCATCGGTGGACTCGTCGTCCGCACTCTTCCGTGCCGAGTCGTCGGCGGCGTCGGACGTCGCCTTCCCGCCCTTGCCGCGGGACTTCCGCGACCGCGACGATGCCGATCCCTCGGAAGCGTCGGACGCGGCATCCGCAGCACCGATGGTGTCGGTGGAGTCGTCGGCGTCGGAACCGGTGCCCTGCAGGTCGCTGGCCGGGCCGGACAGCAGTCGAGGTTCGGCGACGTCGGCCTTGCGCACCGACACCGCAGGGGCGCTCGCCTTCTCGGACTTCTTGTCGGCGACCGCCGCTCCCTCACCGGACGGCGAGCCCGTCGCGACCGCTCCGAGATGCGCCCGCGCACGCCGCGGAAGCGCCTCGGGGCGGATGACCTCGGTCGGCGACTCGATCTTGGGTGGAGCCGCCGCGGCCGCCTTGGACGCTGTCTCCGTCGACGCAGCCGCCTTGGACGTTGCACCCGCCTTCGACACTGCATCCGTCGATGCGGGCGCCTTCGACACTGCGTCCGTCGATGCGGGCGCCTTCGAGGCCGGGCCCGGCGGTGTCTTCGCGGCGGGCGGTGTCTTCGCGGCGGGCGTCTTCGGGACGGACGGCGCCTTCGTGACGGCAGGCGTGCCCGTTCCGGCCTTCGGCGGGGGCGTCTTCGTCTCGACGGCGACCCGCGGGGTCACGGTGGTCTTCTCGATGTCGGACAGCGCGAAAGTCGCCGTCTTCGGCGTCTCGAGCTTCGGTGTCTCGCTGTTCGGGGTCTCGGCCTTGCGCGGCGCCGGGACGACCTTCGGCGGGGTCCTCACATCGGTAGCCGCGGCAGAGGAAGCCGAATCCGACTGTCCGGCAGCACTTTCCGCGTCGGCGGCGGTGTGTCGCTCGCCCTTGCTGTCTGCGCGGTCGTCGGCCGCGCGCGTGATCGGGATCTCGCCCGTCAGTTCGGCGACGGAGATGCCGCCGCTCGCGCCTCGTCGGCGTCGTCCCCCGGCCCGCGTTCCCACCTTCTGGCCGTTACGCGCCAACAGCTCGGCCACGGAGATCTGCCCCGTGTCGTTGCTGCGATTCTCGCTCATCCGGTTGCCACCACCAGTTCGCCACCCATATCCGTATCGAGCTTCCGAAGAATCAGGCCTTCGCGCAACGCCCACGGGCAGATCTGCAGCGTCTCCACTCCGAGGGCACGCATGCTGGCCTCCGCGACGAGGGCGCCGGCGACGAGTTGCTCGGACCGGTCCGAGCTGACACCTTCGAGTTCTGCCCGGTCCGCCATGGTCATCCGGGAGATGAAGGCGATGAGCTGGCGCAGGCCGCTGGCCGTCAGGGTCCGTTGTACCCGCAGGCCGGCGGACGAGGGGGCCGCGCCGGTCAGGCGGGCGAGAGTCCGGAAGGTCTTGGAGGTCCCCACACACAGGTCGGGGTCGCCCGCGTTGCGTATGACCTTCGCCGGCTCGGCGAGTTCGGCGTCGAGCCAGTCGCGCAGCGCCGAGATCCGGCGCTTGCCGGGCGGGTCCTCACGGAACCAGTCACGGGTGAGCCGTCCCGCACCGAGCTGGAGCGAGTAGGCGATCTCGGGGTCCTCGTCGCCGCCGAAGGTGAGCTCGAGCGAACCACCGCCGATGTCGAGGTCGAGGATGTTCCCGGCGCTCCAGCCGTACCACCGGCGCACGGCCAGGAAGGTCAGCCGCGCCTCGTCCTCGCCGGAGAGCACGTCCAGCGACACCCCGGCCTCCCGGCGCACCCGCTCGAGGACGGCCTCGGAGTTGCCGGCGTCGCGCACCGCGGACGTCGCGAACGCCATGAGCTCACCGCATCCCGAGGTGCGGGCGATGCTGGCGAATTCGGCGGTGGTCTCGACGAGCCGCTCGGCCCCCTTGGAGGTGATGTCGCCGTTGTCGTCCATGTTCTCGGACAGCCTCAACGTGGCCTTCGTCGAACTCATCGGCGTGGGGTGCCCACCACGATGGGCGTCCACCACCAACAGGTGAACGGTGTTGCTTCCGACGTCGAGTACCCCTAAGCGCACATCAATACGGTACTGGGTCTACCGTCGGGACCTGTGACAGCAGGTATGTCCCATGCCCCACACAAACTCGACCCGGCCCCCGAAGTCCCTCTCGACTTTCCTCGGGAATGGGTGGAGTTCACCGACCCCGACAACGACGAACACGTCATCGCTGCAGACATGACATGGCTGCTCTCGCGGTGGACCTGCGTGTTCGGCACTCCGGCGTGCCAGGGCATCATCGCCGAGCGACCCGACGACGGGTGCTGCTCGCACGGTGCGTTCCTGTCCGACGACGACGATCGCAAGAAGCTGGCGAAGGCAGTGAAACACCTCACGCCGGCCGATTGGCAGTTCATGGACAAGGGCCTGGGCAAGAAGGGCTACCTCGAAGAGGACGAGATCGACGACGAGCCCGCCCTGCGCACCCGCCGCTACAAGGGTGCGTGCATCTTCCTGAACCGTCCCGGATTCGAGGGCGGCCAGGGCTGCGCCCTCCACACCATGGCGTTGCGACGCGGCATCGAACCGCTCGAGATGAAGCCCGACGTGTGCTGGCAGCTCCCGATCCGGCGCACCCAGGACTGGGTCGAGCGTCCCGACGGCACCGAGATCCTGCGCACGGTCATCACCGAGTACGACCGGCGCGGCTGGGGTGAGGGTGGCCACGACCTCGACTGGTACTGCTCCGGCTCTCCCGACGCGCACGTCGGCGAGCGTCCGGTCTGGCAGTCGTACGCCCCCGAGCTCACCGAACTCCTCGGTGCGGCGGCCTACGACGAGCTCGCGCGCCTGTGCCGGCGACGCCAGGGGCTGGGGCTGATCGCGATCCATCCCGCGACGTCGGCAGCACAGGCGGGCTCCGGTGCCGGTTCCGATCAGGCCTCGAGCTTGTAACCCAGGCCGCGCACCGTCACGAGGTGACGTGGCTTGGCAGGATCCTCCTCGATCTTCGAGCGCAGACGCTTGACGTGGACGTCGAGGGTCTTGGTGTCGCCGACGTAGTCGGCGCCCCACACCCGGTCGATGAGCTGTCCGCGGGTGAGCACCCGCCCGGAGTTCCGCAGGAGATATTCGAGCAGGTCGAATTCCTTGAGCGGCATGGCAACCGGCTCACCGTTGACGTGCACGACGTGACGGTCGACGTCCATCCGCACGGGCCCGGCCTCGAGTAGTCCGTCGTCCGCCGCTACCTCGCTCTCGGTGTCGGCCCCGCGTCGCAGGACCGCGCGGATGCGGGCGATGAGTTCGCGCGCCGAGTACGGCTTGGTGACGTAGTCGTCGGCGCCGAGTTCGAGCCCGACGACCTTGTCGATCTCGCTGTCGCGAGCGGTGACCATGATGACCGGCACACCCGAGCGGGTCCGCAACTGCTTGCACACGTCGGTGCCGCTCATCCCGGGGAGCATCAGATCGAGCAGGACGATGTCGGCGCCCTCCCGGTCGAACTCGGCGAGGGCCGAGGGGCCGTCGCCGGCGATAGTCGTCTCGAACCCCTCCTTCCGCAGCAGGAAGGCGAGCGGATCCGCCAACGATTCCTCGTCCTCGACGATCAGCACACGCGTCACGAGCTGGTCCTCCGTCTGTTTCTCGATATCCGTCCGCCCGGGAGCCCGGGTGGGGTCTGCGTCACGATCCGACCACCTTCTCGGTGCGGTCGGCGGTGTGGTTCTCGTCGTCCTCGGCGTCCTCGACGTGGGCCGGGACGAGAAGGGTGAAGGTGGAGCCGGTACCGGGCTTGCTCCACAGGGTGATCTCGCCGTGATGGTTCGCGGCGACGTGCTTGACGATGGCCAGCCCGAGGCCGGTGCCTCCGGTGGCCCGCGACCGGGCCTTGTCGACGCGGAAGAAGCGCTCGAAGACCCGTTCCTGGTCCTCCTTGGCGATACCGATCCCCCGGTCGGTGACGGCCATCGCGACCTTCCCGTCGCGCAGCGACCTGCTGATCGTCACCGGTGAGCCGGCCGGCGAGTAGGCGATCGCGTTCTCGATGAGGTTGGTGAGGGCGCTGACGAGCAGCGTCCGGTCGCCGAGGATCTCGAGGCCGCTCGGCCGGTCGGTGCTGATGGTGATCGAGGCGTTCTCGGCGGTCAGGCGCGTGCGGTCGAGGGCCTCGTCGACGACGGCGTCGACGTCCACGACCTCGAGATCGGGCAGTTTCTCGGCGCCCTGGAGCTTGGAGAGGGCGATCAGTTCGGTCACCATGTTGCCGAGGCGCGTCGCCTCGCGTTGGACCCGTTCGCCGAAGTGACGGACGGTCTCGGGATCGTCGACGGATTCGAGCAGCGCCTCCGCGAGCAACGCCATCGCGCCGACGGGGGTCTTCAGTTCGTGGCTGATGTTGGCCACGAAATCGCGCCGGGTGGCCTCCATGCGGACGTGTTCGGAGTCGTCGAAGGCGTAGAGCACGACGAAGCGCGGGTCCTGGTCGAGCAGCGGCCGGACGGTGCAGCGCACCGCGACGGGCTCGCGGCCGAGCAATGCCTTCGCGCCCAGGTCGAGTTCGATCGACTTCCTCGTCTCGAGCACCTGGCAGGCGGCCACCCAGGCCCGGTCGTCGATCTGCCGGTTGCGGACGAGGCCGAGTTCCTCGGCGCGCGGGTTCGACAGGACGACGTCGTGGAACTTGTCGACCACCGCGATACCGGTCGACGCCCCGTGCACGACCCGGTCGAGCACGTCGAACATCGTGAGGTCGGTTTCGTCGCTACCGTGGGCCCGGCGCTGCACCAGCCTCCCGACGGCGACGGTGACGATCCCGCCGAGGACCGCTGCGACCACGGCCAGCAACACGGCCTGCGTAACACTCACACTTCGAATCGTAATGACACCGGTACCCCACCGGACAGCGGGTCGACGGCATTTCCCGCACGTCACACCCCATTTTTCGGGTGTTGGAGTGTTGTTCACCCTTTGTTCGCCCAGAACCGACCACTCCGCGACGGACCTGCACGAACGAACCGACCCCGTCACCGAACGGCAACGGGGTCGGGTCTCGCTTCCGTGGAGCTGCTACTTGGCGCCCTGGTTCGCGACCGCTGCCGCACCGGCAGCTGCGGCCTCGGGGTCGAGATAGGTGCCACCCGGGTTCAGCGGGCGCAGGTTCTCGTCGAGGTCGTAGCGCAGCGGGATGCCCGTCGGGATGTTGAGTCCGGCGATGTCGTCGTCGGAGATCCCGTCGAGATGCTTGACGAGCGCGCGCAGCGAGTTGCCGTGCGCGGTGACCAGCACCGTCTTGCCCGCGAGCAGATCCTTGGAGATCGTCGACTCCCAGTACGGGATGAAGCGGGCGACGACGTCCTTCAGGCACTCCGTCAGGGGGACCTCGTCGACGTCGGCGTAGCGCGGATCGGTGTCCTGGCTGTACTTCGAACCCGGCTCGATCGGCGGCGGCGGGGTGTCGTAGCTGCGACGCCACAGCATGAACTGCTCCTCGCCGAACTCGTCCTTGATCTCGGACTTGTTCTTGCCCTGGAGCGCGCCGTAGTGGCGCTCGTTGAGACGCCAGTCGCGGATGACGGGGATCCAGTGCCGGTCGGCGGCGTCGAGCGCGAAGTTGGCGGTGCTGATCGCGCGGCGCAGCAGGGAGGTGTAGGAGACGTCGGGAAGCACGTTGTGCTCGGCGAGGAGGGCACCGGCCCGCTTGCCCTCGGCGATCCCCTTGTCGGTCAGATGCACGTCCACCCAGCCGGTGAACAGGTTCATCGCATTCCATTCGCTCTCGCCGTGGCGGAGCAGAACAAGTGTTCCGATAGTCATGACCCAATCCTGACATGCACGGATGGCGATTTCGCCACGGGCGCCCCCCTTCGTGGGCTATATCTGACAACGCGTGTTGCCAAGAACACGGGAGTCGGCGCCGCGCACGACAGTTCGTCATCACCGACACACACGGGGGTTCGATGTCACACGGGGGTCGGCAGTCACACGGGGGTCGGCAGTCATATGGGGGTCCGCAGCCCGACGGACGTATGTCCCGCCGCACCGTCCTCACCGCTCTCGGGGCCCTCGGGGCCGCCGCAGCCCTGCCGGCCACGGCGAGCGCACAGCCGAGCCGCCGCGCGCCGGCGGTGCACTCCGGGGGACGCCGGGTCGCGATCCTCGGCGGCGGGATGGCCGGACTGGCCGCCGCACACGAGTTGATCGAGCGCGGCTTCGAGGTCACCGTCTTCGAGCCGACCGCGCTCGGCGGCAAGGCGCGCAGCATCCCTTCCCCCGGCACCGCGGCAGGCGGCCGCCTCGATCTGCCCGGTGAACACGGCTTCCGCTTCTTCCCCGGCTTCTACCAGCACATCCCCGACACGATGCGACGGATCCCGTTCCCCGGAAACCCGAACGGTGTGTTCGACAACCTCGTTGCGGGACACGGCTTCCGGATGGCGATCCCCGGCGCGCCCGACCTCACCGCCCCGGCCTCCATCGCACCGCTGCGCTTCGACATCTACGACCCGCTGAGTCTGCAGGAGAGCCTGACGGCGGCCTTCTCCCTCGGCGGTTCGATCCCGCCACACGAACTCGCTGTCTTCATGCGCAAACTCGTCATGTTCCTCACCAGCAGTCTCGAACGTCGCAACGACCAGTGGGAACACGAGACGTGGGCGCAGACCCTCGAGGCCGACGGCAAGTCGAAGGGGTACCGCGAGATCCTCGTCTCCGCACTGACGCGACAGCTCGTCGCGGCACGGCCGCAGACGGTCTCGACCCGCACCATCGGCATCATGGGCCAGGCCTTCGTGTGGAACGCGATGGGCACCGTGCCGCAGTACGGACATCTCGACCGCCTGCTGTCGGCACCGACGAACGAGGCGTGGATCGATCCGTGGGCGCAGCTCCTGCGCGACCTCGGGGTGAAGTTCGAGATGGGCTGGGCGGCCGAGGCTCTGGAGATCTCCGGCGGACGGATCACCGGTGCACGGGTCGTCGACGGGTCGGGCAACCGGGCCCGCGCCGAGGCCGACTGGTTCGTCGCGGCCATGCCGGCCGAACGCGCCGTCTCGCTGTGGTCGCCCGAGATCCTCGCGGTCGATCCCGGCCTCGAACGGATGAACGCTCTGGTCACCGACTGGATGGTCGGCATCCAGTACTTCCTGCGCCGGCCCACCCCCATCACGCCGGGCCACGTCGCCTATCTCGGTTCGCCGTGGGCGCTCACGTCGATCAGCCAGGCCCAGTTCTGGCGCGGCGACTTCGCCCGACGGTACGGCGACGGTTCGGCGCACGACTGCCTGTCGGTGGACATCGCCGACTGGGACACCCCCGGCATCCTCTACGGCAGAACCGCCAAGCAGTGCACGCCCGAGGAGATCGCCCGCGAGGTGTGGGCGCAGATGTCGGCCTGCCTCGAGGACGGGACGGGCGCGATCGACGAGAACGACATCGTCTCGTGGTTCCTCGATCCCGGCGTGAGGTGGGGAGCCGGCGGCATCACCAACGACACCCCGCTGCTCATCAACACCGCCGGGTCGCTCGCGAACCGGCCCGAGGCACACACCGCGATCCCGAACCTGTTCCTCGCGGGCGACTACGTCCGCAACGACATCGACCTCGCCACGATGGAGGGCGCGAACGAATCGGCGCGGGCAGCAGTGGGTGCGTTGCTGCAGACGGCCGGCTCCCCCGCCGCACCGCCGGCACTGTACAAGCTGCACGAACCGCCCGAACTGGAACCGTTGCGGCGCATCGACGCCGACCGGTACCGGGCAGGGCAACCGCACATGCTGGCCTGACGGTACGGCGAAGGGCGCGGCTCCGATGCGACGGCACCGGAACCACGACCTCCGCGAGTCTCAGGCGTTCAGGGCACGCAGATCCTTCCGAAGGATCTTGCCCGCAGAGGATTTCGGCACCGTGTCGATGAACTCGACCTGGCGGACCTTCTTGTGCGGCGCGACCCGCGCGGCCACGAACTCGATGACCTCGTCCTCGTCGATCGTCGAATCCGGCTGCCGGACGACGAAGGCCTTCGGGACCTCCTCGCCCTCGTCGTCACGGACGCCGATCACCGCGGCGTCGGCGATCTGCGGGTGCGTGAGCAGCAGAGCCTCGAGCTCGGCCGGCGGCACCTGGTAACCCTTGTACTTGATGAGTTCCTTGAGCCTGTCGACGATCCGGACGGCACCCTTCCCGTCGACCGTGGCGATGTCGCCGGTGTGGAGGAAGCCGTCCTCGTCGAGGGTGTCGGCCGTGGCCTCGGGATTGCCGAGATAACCGACCATGACGTTCGGCCCCTTGCACCACAGTTCGCCGGGCGCCGAAACACCGTCGCCGGTGGGATATTCGACTTCCTCGCCGGTCGCGGGATCGACGATCTTGCATTCCATGTTCGCGATCGTCGGACCCACCGAATCGAGTTCGGTCTCATTGTCCTCGAAGGGAATTGCATGCGACACGGGCGACATCTCCGACATGCCGTAGCCCTGCCGGACGTTGCAGCCCAAGCGCTTCGCGACCGATCCGGCGAGTTCCTTGTCGAGCGGTGCGGCACCGGAGAAGACCGTGTGCACGCTCGACAGGTCGTACTGGTCGACGAGGGGGTGCTTGGCGAGCGCGACCGCGACCGGCGGCGCGATGAACACGTACGTGCACTTGTGTTCCGAGATGTAGGTGAGGAAGTCGACGAGGTCGAACTTCGGCATCGTCACCAGCGACGCGCGGTTGTACAGCGCGGCGTTCAGCAGCACCGTCATGCCGTAGATGTGGAAGAACGGCAGCAGTGCGAGCACACGGTCGTCGGCGGCGATACCCATCCGCGGGGTGATCTGGCAGACGTTCGCGACGAGGTTGCGGTGCGTGAGCATCACGCCCTTGGGCCGGCCGGTCGTGCCCGAGGAGTACGGCAGTACCGCAAGGTGGGTGGCCGGATCGAACTCGACGGCGGGAGCCGGTGAACCCTCGGTGAGTACGTCGCGCAGGGACGGATGGCCCTCGGCGCCGTCGAGCACGAAGAGCAGCTCATCGGGGATCCCGGCGGCCTCGGCGGCCTCCTTCGCCTGCGGCAGGAACGGGGACACCGTGAACAGTGCGACGGCCCCCGAGTCGTCGAGCTGCTTCGAGATCTCCCCGGCCGTGTAGAGGGCGTTGATCGTGGTCGCGGTGGCACCGGACCTCAGGATGCCGTGGAAGACCGAGGCGAAGGCCGGCACGTTGGGTGCGAGCAGCCCGACGACCTTCCCCACACCGATACCCCGGGCGGCCAGCGCTCCGGCGACGGCGTCGATGTGGGCCACGAGCGTGCGGTAGTCCGTCACGGTGCCGGACGCGCCGTCGATCAGCGCGGGTCGATCGAGCTCGGACTCGTCGAGCGAACCGAACAGGAAGTCGTAGACACTCGATGCCGGGATGTCGACGTCGGGAAAGGGACTGCGGAAACTCATTACTCATCCTCCGAGCATTCTGCCGGCACGCCGTGCCGACTTTCGGTCGAGTTCACACTACCGCAGCGGCTGTGAAGCCCATCACACCCGCTGTGTGAGGATTGCGAGGATACCGTTCCCGGCGCGATTCGCCTGCCGGAGAGCACGAACCCCGCGTGCGACGGGTCGCACGCGGGGTTCGGAAGCTACTGGAGCTGCACTCACGATGTCGTGTGAGCTGCGCTCGCTACGCCCGAGGGCGCTGCGGTCAGAGGTACTGACCGCAGACCGGCCATGCACCGACGCCCTGTCCGGCGAGGACGTTCTCGGCGACGCGGATCTGCTCCTCGCGGGAGGCGTTGTTCGCGGTTCCCGAGCCACCGTAGGCCTCCCAGGTGCTCTGCGAGAACTGCAGACCGCCGTAGTAGCCGTTACCGGTGTTGATCGCCCAGTTTCCACCGCTCTCGCACTGCGCGACGGCATCCCAGTTACCGGATGCGGCGTTGGCGGTACCGGCACCCAGAGCGAACGGGGTCGCAACGAGTGCAGTGGAGGCAGCGAGGGTGCCCAGGGCGCGCTTGATCGTGAACTTTGCCATGTGGATGAATCCTTTCCGGCTGCTTGCGAGGCCCCCGACGCAATGGGTCCGCCACATGTGGGCTGGACGGTCGGTGCCGGCAACACGGTGCGGTGCTGGCGCACGCCCGGTCGCTCTCTCGCTCCACCCCTCGGCAGGTTGTGGATCCGACAATCCCGCGGGGGTGGAACGAGCGGCTGCGGGGCCGGTGTGTAACGCCCGTCGGTATCGGGCCTACATCGACGGTAAGGGTTCATCACGGCGAGGTCACGGGTCGATTTTCCGGTACGCCTGTGCGAGAAACCGGACCGGCGATCGACAAAACCCCAGGTCGCGTCGCGGGAACGCACCGTTTCCCGGACGTTTCCAGCGGATTTCGATTGTGGGGATGGTCACACCGTACGGCCGTGCAGACCTCTCCAACCGGACATGTTCACGGCGAGATAACGGTGTCCGGCAACGCCGTCACCCGTTCGCTTCGCGCCGATCCTCGGTTTCGTCGTCGTCCACATCGGGCTCGAACGGCGTGCCGGTCTCCTCCTCGATGAGGTGACGGAACGGCTCGAGATTGCGCAACGGTTCGCCGCGCGAGACCCGCCACTCCCATTCGCGCTTGATGGACGTGATGAACCCGATACCGAGGATGATGTTGAAGTCGTGGTCCGCCGCCTCGAGGACCTGCCCGAGGACCGCGTCGATCTCCTCGGGGGTCACCGCGTGCGCGGCGATGCGGCCCACCAGATAGATGTCGCCGACCTTGTCGAGCGTGTACGCCACGCCGTAGAGGCGACGGTTGCGGCGCAACAGGTAGCGGTATACCGATTCGAAGTTCTCGTCCGGCTTGCGGCACACGAACGCCTCGACCCGCACACCGTGCTGTCCGACGCTGAGCAGGGTGGTCGTCTTCAGCTTCTTCTCGCCCGGGAGCTCGACGACGAAGTGCCCGCCCTCCTTGACGGAGAACTCGAGCTCGCGATCGCGCAGCGTCGATTCGATCAGTTCGATGAGCCGGTCGCTCATGCCGTGACTCCCCTCGTCCGTCGCAACTTCCACACTCCACGCTGCCGTCGCAGCGAGTGCTCGCCGGTACCGAAGGCGCGGTTGCGACGCATCCCGGCCCGTCGGTAACTGTCGAGCAGTCCTTCCGCGGTGTGTTCCCACGAGAAGGACTCCGCATGCACGGGCGCGGTCGCCGCGAATCGGGCGAGACGATCCGAATCGCCGACGAGCGACCGCAACGCCGTCGCCCAGTCGTCGATGCGGTGCCCGTCGACGAGCACGCCGGTCTCCCCGTCGCGCACGGCGACGCCGAGACCACCGACGTTCGCGGCCAGCACGGGCGTGCCGCAGGCCTGCGCCTCGATCGCGACGAGACCGAACGACTCCGAATAGCTCGGCACCGCAACGAGATCCGCAGCCCGGTAGACCTGGACGAGGCGGTCCGGCGGCTGCGGCGGGAGGAAGGTGACCCGCGATGCGATACCCAGTGCGGACGCGAGTTCGATGAGCGCGTCGGGGCGCTCGAGACCCGTTCCCGAGGGACCTCCCACCACGAGCACCCGCAGCGGCATACCGGGGTCGTCGGCGAGTGCCCGCGCAGCGGCCTCGAGCAGTACGTCGGGGGCCTTGAGCGGCTGGATACGGCCCACGAACGCCACGACGGTCTCGCGCGGATCGAGTCCGAGCTCGGCGCGGGCGGCCGCGCGGTCGCCGGGCCGGTAGCGGTTCAGGTCGGCGCCCGGTGCGACGACGTCGATCTTCGCGGGATCGGCACCGTAGATGCGTTCGAGCTGCCCCGCTTCGTCGGCGGTGTTGGCCACCAGGCGGTCGGACTCCGCGACGACCTGCTGTTCCCCGATCTGCCGCGCTGCGGGTTCGGGGGTGTCGCCCTCGGCGAGCGACGCGTTCTTCACCGCGGCGAGAGTGTGGGCGGTGTGCACGAGCGGCACACCCCAGCGGTCGCGGGCGAGCCAGCCGACCTGCCCCGACAACCAGTAGTGCGAGTGCACCAGGTCGTAGTAGCCCTGCGGGTGCCGTGCTTCCTCGCGCAGCACGCCGGCGGCGAAGGCACACAGCTGCGTCGGCAGGTCGTGTTTGTCGAGTCCTTCGAACGGACCGGCCTCGATGTTGCGGACGAGCACCCCGGGCGCGGCCTGCTGGACGGCCGGATCGGCCGACGAGGTCGCGCGGGTGAAGATCTCGACTTCGACGCCGCGACGCGCGAGCTCGACGGCGGTCTGCAGGACGTACACGTTCATACCGCCTGCGTCCCCGGTTCCGGGCTGCGCCAGCGGCGAAGTGTGGACCGAGATCACGGCCACGCGGTGCGGGCGGCTGGGCTGGGACGTCACCCCTCCATACTGCCCTGCTGCCGATCTTCGCGTGTCGCCGCCTCCGTCGTCGCGGCGCGAGCGAACTCTCCGACCTCCGACACGAACCGGTGGGGATCCTCGACGAACGGACCGTGGTCGACGCCCTCCCAGATCGAGGTCGTGGCGCGACGCAACAGCGACGCCGCGTGGTGCGCCGCGGAGACGTCGACGACCGAGTCGGCGTCGCCGTGCAGGAGGAGAACCGGCACGTCCAGGCCGGCGAGCAGGTCGTCGTTGCCGACCGCCCGGTCGAACAGCGCCGCACGGACGCGCGGCGGGGTGGACAGGCTCGCACCGAACAATGCCTGCGACACCGCGCCCTTGCCTTCGAGGAGAGCGCTGCCCTCGACGACAGGACCGGTGAGGGCGTTGCCGAAGGAGCCGAGCGCGCGCACCGCTTCCTTCGGGTCCTCCGACATCGCGGCGGGGATCGCGGCACGCATCGAGGCACCGACGCGTCCGCCCTTCTCGCCACGGCCGATGCTCGTGATGGCACCCACGAGGACCAGGCCCGCGACGGCTCCCGCGCCGTGTTCGGCGAGATAGTCGCAGATCACCAGGCCGCCGTACGACCAGCCGAGCAGCACCGCCGGGTTCGTCTCGGAGACGTTCTCGGCGGCGAGCACCGCGGCGAGGTCGCCGGCCCACAGGCCGCGATCGGCGTATCCGGTCTCGGGAGCCTGCGAATAACCGTGTCCGCGCAGGTCGACGGCGACCACCCGGAAGTCGCGGGCGAGCGCGTCGAGAACCCCGTCGCCCCAGCACCGCGACGACTGCGCCCACCCGTGGAGCAACACCAGAACCGGTGCCGTCTCGGAGCCGAATGCGCGATAGACGAGGGAGGTGCCGTCGATACCGGCCACTTCACGAACTGCCATGCGCGTCACTCTAACCGTGCCCGCACATGGATCCCGCCGGCACAGGTGACCGCGAGGATGCCCGCGGCGACCGCCACGAGATATCCGGTGCCGGCGTCGGTCCGGTCGATGACCTGTCCCACCAGCGCCGACCCCCCGGCGACACCGACGCCGAGACCCGCAACCGTCCACGTGATGCTCTCGGTGAGCCGGTCGGGCGGCACGATCTGCTGCGTCAGCGACGTCGCCACGATCATGATGGGCGAGATCGCGCATCCGGCAACGAAGTACAGCACCGTGAGCATCGGCACCGAACCGGCGAGCAGCAACGGGCACAGCAGGACGGCGAGAATGCCGGTGGCGGCGAACAACTGGCGGGTCGGAGCACTCGATCCCACCCGGCTACCGAAGATCAGGCCGCTCATCGCCGAACCCGTCGCGAACAGTGCGAGCGCGAAGGTGGCCGATCCCGGAGAGTTCTGTTCGGCCGTGAACGCGACGGCCGCGACATCGATCACCCCGAAGACCACACCCATCGCGACCATCACCACGACGATCGACAGGAGGACGGGCATGCGCAGGATGTTCGTCCGCGCACGGTCGTCGGTGTGCGGTTGCACGGGAGGCTCCGTGCTGCGCAGCGCCGCGAGGGCGAGGGTCCCGACGAGCAGCAGGACCGCGCCGAGCAGCGGGCCGGCCTCGGGGAAGACCGCCACGCTCAGGCCCACCGACAGGACGGGGCCGACGATGAAGCACACCTCGTCGACCACCGCTTCGAGCGCGAAGGCGGTGCGCAGTCGTGGAGTGCCGCCGTAGAGCTGCGTCCACCGCGCCCGCACCATCGCGCCGATCGTGGGCATGAGTCCTGCCGGGATCCCGCAGACGAACAGCCATATCGTGGGCACCTCGAACCGGACGCCGGCGAGCATCGCGAGGGTGGCGACCGCACTGACGGCCGCGGCCGTGGGCAGGACCCGTCGCTGGCCGTACCGGTCGACCGCGCGGGAGACGATCGGGGTGAGCACGGCGTACGACAGCGCGAACACCGCGGACAGTGCGCCGCCGACCGCGTAGTTCCCCTCGAGCTGGGAGAACATCGTGACGATGCCGATCCCGACCATCGCGATCGGCAGGCGCGCCACGAATCCCGCCAGGCAGAACGCGGCTGCACCCGGCGCTGCGAACAACTCGCGGTACGAGCCGCCCTTCTCTCCTGTCACGTACTTCTCGCGTTCTCTTCGGTCCGATCCGGTCCGGTCAACGTTATGGCCGACCGACCACGCGAGGTGCAGGTACCTCCCGGCCTCCGGACGTCGCCGCCCGATTCCGCACGTTCCGTGACGGGAACGGCCATGCTGGGTACATCCGGGGAACGGACAGGACGGATCTACGGAACGGAGCGGGCATGGCGGTGCACGAACGACACGGGCGGCTCTCACCGAAGGAACTCTCACCGAGGAGTCTGTGGACCCGTTACCGCGCGTCGGGAGCGGATCTGCCCTTCGGGAATCCGCTCGCCGCGCACGGCGTCGCGATGGAGGGTTACTTCTGGCGCTTCACCCAGCCCGGAACCGGCCGCGTCGTCATCGCCCTGTGCGGGGTCAACCGTGCGGACGACTCGGGAGGGCCCGGCTCGCACTGGGCGACCCTCGGCCTGGCCGCCCATCCCGGGGGTTTCCTGCGCACCGCCGCGCATCCGGTGGCCGCTGCCGATCCCGATCGGCTCGGCGCGTCGGCCGGCGACGTCTTCTGCGGCGACAGCGAACGCGTGTGGATGGATCTCGGCGACGACGCCCGTCTCGACATCCGGTTGTCGGATCTGCGGTCCTGGCCGCGACGCCGCTTCGGCGCGTCGAGTGTGTTCCATTCCGTCCCCGGCCTCAACCAGTACTGGCATTCCTGGCTGCTCGGCGGCCGGGTGGAAGGGCACGCGATTCTCGGCGACGAGAAGTGGGATCTGACCGGAGCCCAGGTCTACGGCGAGAAGAACTGGGGCAAGGGCGGTTTCCCCGAGTCGTGGTGGTGGGGTCAGGCACAGGGATTCGCCGACCTGCAGGCGTGTGTGGCGTTCGCCGGCGGGCAGGTGCATTCGGGTCCACTGCGCACGGAGGTCACGGCGGTCGTCGTCGCACTACCGGACGGGCGCATCGTGCGGCTGGGCAATCCCGTCACATCCCCGGTCCGGGCGACGGTCACCGACGAGAGCTGGAACCTGCGTGGTCGCAATGCCCGTTGGAGCGTGGAGATCTCGGGAAGCTCACCCCTCGGAGCGGCGCACGTCCTGCCGGTCCCCCTGCCCGCGGAACGACGGAACGTCGCCGGTTCGATCGAGCATCTCGGCGGTCGCATGACCGTGACGGTCCACGAACGCGGGAAACTGGTGTGGGCCGACGAATCGCACTCGGCCGCACTCGAACACGGCGGGCTGGACCGGGCCCGGGCGGAACTCGACCGGCGGGGCGCCGCTGCGGATGCGACGGACGCCCCACCGAGCGTGTGAATCCGACGGGATCGCTCAGAGTTCGGTGCGCTTCATCGCCGCGATGGGATCCGAGAACAACGAGCTGAGCGAGACGACACCCGCAGCGTGGGCCTGCACCCGGTTGCCGAAGCCGGTGATGCGGATGTCCTTGCGCGGCAGGGTGGTCGACGCGGCGAACGCGCGGGCGACGTGCGGAACCGCGGCCGGGTACTCGGTGAAGGCCTGTCCGCCGAGAATCACGCGGTCGGGATTGAACAGGTCGCGCAGCATTCCGACGGTGCGGCCGAGCACGGTGGCCCGCTCGACGAGCAGACCGTGAGCGACCTCGGAACCGTCCCGCGCGAGGCGGTAGAGCGACTGAATGGTGTCGTCGCCGTCGGCGAAGATGCCCTCGGCCACCGCGCGCTGCACGACCGCCCGATCGCTCACCGTCGCTTCGAGGCAACCCGTGCCACCGCACGAGCACCGGGCCGACGAACCGGTGGGGAAATGCGTCACCGAACCCGGACCGCCGGCAGGGGTGTGCACCTTGCCGTCGAAAGTGATTGCCACACCGGCCGTCTCCCGAACGTAGAAGTACAGGCCGGTGCCCTTGGCCTCGGGGGCGTCGCGATCGGGAGTGAGGAGCAGCTCGGAGGCGGCCATCGCCTCGACGTGCGCGGCCACCGAGACCGGAAGCCCCATACCGCCACCGACGATCGCGCCGACACGGGCGTCGACCCAGCCGAGTCGCGGGTGCGTCACGACGGCGGTGTTCGAGTCCACCCGTCCGCCGAGTGCGACGCCGACCCACAACGGGGTGCGGCGGTGCCACCGTCCGGCAAAGGCCTTGGCGCTCGCGGTGATCGACGCGAGCGCGGCGTCCTGGTCGCCGGTGGGCGTGGGGACCTCGACGGCGCCGATGATGCGACCGCGCAGGTCACTGGCGACGATACCGGTGGTGACGGCACCGATGTGGATGCCGACCGTCAGGTACCGCTCGTGGTCGACCTCGACGGGAACACGCGGCCGGCCGACGGCGCCGGGTTCGGTCAGGTCGGCGCGCTCACGCAGCAGACCTGCCGAGAGCAGGGCCGACACCTGGCGGTTGACGGTGGCGATGCTCGCCCCGGTGACCTTCGCGATCACGTCGCGCGAGACGGGGCCGCGATTGGCGGCGACACGGAAGACCGACGCCCCGGTGCCGTCGGCGATACGCAGGTCCGGCGGAACGATCCTGACCGGGCTCGACACACGGGAGGTGCGGGGACGGACGACCGTCGCACGCGTGGATCCACGGACGGCGGAACCGGTGGCGCGACGAGGCGCGGACGACCGCGAGGGAAGGGAAACGGACGGCGAGAGAGTGGGAACCGACACGGCGCTGATCCTTGGCTGCTGATCCGGACGTGATGACCGGAGAACGGGCGGGAGACGATCGACGCACCGAGACCCGACGTGGAGAACACGATCGGAGACGGACCCGCACGACGAGGGCGGGATCGGTGCGGAGTTACTTTCCGCAGCAGCGACAACAGAGTTCGCGCGCCAGAGGCAGCCGTGATCCCAGCGCGGCGGTCACATAGGTGACCCGCGGTGCGGAGGTGTGGCCGACTGACATGTCGATCAAACTATCGCCCGAACCGCGTCGTGTCCAATCCTCACCGATCCGGTGGGAAACCTTCCTGCACGTCCCCGCGTGCGTGCGCGGTCTCCGCCGACACCGGGGCGAGCAGCAACGCCTCCCACGCGTCGACGAGCGCCGCGAGTTCTGCCGTGGTGGGTGATTCGCCTGCACGGTGACACCGCGCCAGCGCACCGACGGTGCCGGAGTAGACCAGCCGCAGACGCTGCCCGGCGATGTCGTCGGGCAACGGCCCGAGGAGGGTCCGTAGCGCGGTGTCGGACCGGCGGCCGCTCTCGGTTCCCGTCGGTCCGGTGACGCGGAAGCACTCGGCGAACCGGTCGTGGTTCGACAGCCGGTCGAGGAAGGCGACGTAGTGGTTGTTGCGGCCGAGCGTGCCGGCCAGGGGGCGGATGATCACCCACAGCAGGTCGCGTACCGAGAGAGTCTCCCGCGTCCGCAGCATCTCGGCGAGGAGCGCTTCCCGTTGGGAGTTCAGGGCGGGCAACCGGTGGGAGAAGACCGCCTCGAGCAGCCCCTCCTTGGTGCCGAAGTAATAACCGACCACCGACGAGTTGTGCTGTCCGGCGGCCTTGCGGATGTCGGCGAGGGTGACCCCGTCGTATCCACGGCGGGCGAAGAGCCGCTCGGCGGCTTCGACGAGCCGGATCCGGGTCTGTTCGCCCGAACTGTATCGACCGCGGATGGTGGTCATACGCCGCAGGGTAGCCGCACGGAGAGGACTTCGCAGGCCGGGACGTGCGGCGGCATCCGGTGCCCGACACTACGATTGCCCCATGAGTATCTCTCCCGATTCCCGCGTCGCCGTCGTCACCGGAGCTTCCTCCGGAATCGGCGAGGCGACCGCCCGCACGCTTGCCGCACAGGGCTTCCACGTCGTGGTGGGCGCACGCCGACTCGACCGCCTGCAGAAGCTCGCCGACGAGATCGGCGGTACCGCGCTCGAGCTCGACGTCACCGACGAGGATTCGGTCGAGGCCTTCACCACGGTGCTGCCGCGGGTCGACGTGCTGGTCAACAATGCCGGTGGCGCCAAGGGCCTCGCGCCCGTGGCCGAGGCCGTCGAGGACGACTGGCGCTGGATGTGGGAGACCAACGTCATCGGCACCATGCGCATCACCAAGGCGCTCATCCCCAAGCTCATCGCCTCGGGCGACGGCCTGATCGTCACCATCACCTCGGTCGCGGCCTTCGAGGCCTACGACAACGGCGCCGGTTACACCTCGGCCAAGCACGCGCAGGCCGTGCTGCACCGCACACTGCGCGGCGAACTGCTCGGCCGGCCGGTCCGTCTCACCGAGATCGCGCCGGGCGCGGTCGAGACCGAGTTCTCGCTGGTGCGCTTCGAGGGCGACAAGGATCGGGCCGACAAGGTGTACGAGGGCATCACCCCGCTGGTCGCCCAGGACATCGCCGACATCATCGGCTTCGTCGCGTCGCGTCCGTCGCATGTCAACCTCGACCAGATCATCGTCAAGCCGCGCGATCAGGCCAATGCCGGCCGGTTCCACCGCGTCACCGACTGACCGACCGCGGTGGTGGGCGCGGCGAGGCGGTCGCGCCCACCACCGTCGGTACTGTCACGGGATATGCGCCAACGACGCCTCGCGCCCGGACCGTTGCTCGACGACGACGGGAGGCTCGCCGAAGCCGGCTGGAGCACCTCCGAGGTCCGCACCTACGACCGGCAGCGGGTCGCAGCGTCACGGTTCCGCATCAAGGAGTGGGACTACTACTGCGTCCTGGCCGACAGCGAGGACGGACCGTTCGGGATCGCGCTGACCGTCGCCGACAACGGTTACGTCGGGCTCCTCGGAGTCAGCGTGCTCGACCTCGCGGGTCGCTCCGAGACCACCGAGAACGCCCTCGTCCCCTTCCCGCTCGGCCGGATGCGCCTGCCGCGCACCGCCGACGGCGGCGATGTCGTCGTCCACCACGGCGGACTCCGCATCGAGTACCACCACGAAGGAACGGCCCGGCGGCTGGTCGTCGACCATCCCCGTTTCGGCGGCGGGCGCGGACTGTCCGGAGAACTCGTGCTCACACAGCCGTCCGACGATCGGATGGTGATCGCGACACCCTTTCCCCGCGCACCGAAGGCCTTCTACTACAACCAGAAGATCAACTGCCTGCCCGCGCAGGGCACGGTCACCGTGGATGGGCGGGAGCTGGTCTTCGATCCCGCCACCGCCTTCGGGGTGTTCGACTGGGGTCGAGGGGTGTGGACCTACGACAACACCTGGTACTGGGGGTCGGCCTCGGGGATCCACGAGGGTGTGCGATTCGGGTTCAACATCGGCCACGGCTTCGGCGACACCACCGCGGCGAGCGAGAACATGCTCTTCCACGACGGTGTGGCGCACAAGCTCGACCGCGTGCACTTCCATCTGCCCCGCGGCACCTACGACGGGGCCCCGTGGCGGTTCACCAGCAACGACGAGCGGTTCGAGATGGAGTTCGAACCGATTCTCGACCGCGCGGCCGACGTGAACGCCCTGCTCGTGCGGTCCACGCAGCACCAGGTCTTCGGACGGTTCACCGGCAGCGTCGTGCTCGACGACGGCACCCGGCTCGAGATCGAGAACCTGCTCGGCTTCGCGGAGGAGGTCCGCAACCGCTGGTGACGGGCCGGGCCGTCCGTCAGATCACGCAGTTCACGGTGACGGGTTCGGGATGCAGCCGCACCCCGAAGGCGTCCTCGACGCCGTCGCGCACCGTCCGCGCCAGCGCCACGAGATCCGCGGCCGATGCCGCTCCCCTGTTGGTGAGCGCCAGCGTGTGCTTCGTCGACAACCGTGCCGGTGCGTCGGCGGCGGGGAAACCCTTCGCGAAACCGGCCCGCTCGATGAGCCATCCGGCCGACAGCTTGGTGCCACCGTCCGCAGGGAACTGCGGGATGCGCACGTCCTCCCCCACCTTCGCCGCGATGGCCGCGAGCACCTGCGGCAACCGGTCGTCGGGGACGACGGGGTTCGTGAAGAACGATCCGGCGCTCCACGTGTCGTGGTCGTCGGCGTCGAGCACCATGCCTTTGCTGCGGCGGAGCGCGAGCACGTGCTCGCGGACCTGCGCCGCCGGCCGGCGTTCGCCCTCCTCCGCGCCCAGCGCGACCGCGAGCTCCCGGTATGCGAGGGGCGCGGACGAACCGTCGCTCCGCACGTCCAGTTCCACCTCGAGGACGACCGCCGCGTCGGTGTGCTTGAGGATGCTGGTCCGGTAGCCGAGACCGAGCGCCTCGGGGCCGACCCACGAGTCCTGTCCGGTTGCGCGGTCGAGCAGGCGGACGCGGCGCAGGATCGAGCCCACCTCGACGCCGTACGCCCCGACGTTCTGCACCGGCGTCGCTCCCGCGGAGCCCGGGATGCCCGACAGGCATTCGAGTCCGCCGAGGCCGGCCTCCACGGTGGCCGCGACGACGGCGTCCCACCCGGCTCCCGCGTCCACCCGGACGTGGTCGTCGCGGAGGTCGACACCGGTGGTCGCGACACGCACCACGACGCCGTCGAAACCCTCGTCGCCGATGACGAGGTTGGAGCCGCCCGCGAGGAGCAGCAGCGGCACTTCCTGCTCGTCGAGCAGGCGCACGACCTCGATCAACGACGCGGTGGACGTGCATTCGACGAGATACCGGGCAGGGCCGCCGAGCCGGAGGGTCGTGAATTCCGACAGCGACACCTGCTCGGACACCGTGGCTCCCGTTTCGACGAGCCGGGCCCTGGTACGTGGATCAAGCACTAGCAAACGGTAGCGTGCCCCGTATGGGCAGCCCTATCGACCACACTGCGAACTACTCGTCCCCGCCTGCTGCGGTCCACGCGGCGTTCGTCGATCCGCAGTACTGGCAGACCCGGCTGCGTGAGGTCGGGGGCCCGGGCGCGGCGGTCGAACGCGCCGACACCGGCGACGGCACGATCGAACTCGACCTCCACCAGGCCATCCCGGCCGAGCACCTGCCGAGCATGGTCACGAGCCTCCGCCCGGGCGATCTCGTCATCCGGCGTCACGAATCGTGGGGCGCGTTCGCCGACGGTCGCGCCGAGGGCAGGTTCTCGGCCCACGTCGACGGTATGCCCGGCGAGGTCACCGGCGGGATGACACTCATCACCGACGGAGCGGGCTCGTCCGTCGTCATCGAGGGCACCGTCGAGGTGAAGATCCCGTTCCTCGGTTCCAAGATCGAGGGGATGATCGTCGAGCAGCTCGTCGAGCTCTTCGACGCGGAGCGCACCTTCACCGAACAGTGGTTGAACGGGGCTCACTCGGCCTGATCGCACCCCCGCGGGGCTCCCCCGTGGACGGTCGCGATTTCCGGGCAGGCCGCCCGGCGCGGTAACCTGGCCGGTCGTGGCACGGCGTATCGACTACTCCGCCCGCTTCCCTCATCCACCGGAGCGGGTGTACGAGGCTCTCGCCGACCCCGCCCACTGGGAAGCGCGGATGACCGAGATGCGCAAGTACTCGGAGAACCACGTCCGCGAGTTCACGGTCTCCGGATCGGGCATCGCGCTGGTGTTGCACCACGTCCTGCCGCGTTCCGACCTGCCGGAGATCGCCCGCACGGTGATCAAGAAGGACATGGTCATCACGCGCAAGGAGAACTACGGGCCGTTCACCGACGGCGCGACCGGCACCTACCAGGCGTCGATCCCCGGCGGTCCGGGCAGCCTCACGGGCACGATGGAGCTCTTCGCCGACGACCACGGCGCCACGCTCCGCACCACCTCCGAGGCCAAGGTGCACATCCCGTTCGTCGGCGGCAAGCTCGAAGAACTCATCCTCACCAATCTCGTCGACGTGTTCCGCACCGAAGCGGCCATCACCGCCGACTGGCTCGCCGGTCGGTAGCGCGTGCGGAATCGAGGACCCGTCGGTGTCGTCACGCGCGGCACCACCGGCATCAACAGGCTGCGCCGCAGCGACCGCTGGGCGATGCACGACCCCCACATCACGAGGGCGTTGACGCACGCCACCGACCCGCTGGTGGTCGATCTGGGTTACGGCGCCATGCCGGTGACGACCCTCGAACTCGCCGCGCGCCTGCGTCGGGTCCGCAGCGATCTGCGCGTGGTCGGTCTCGAGATCGATCCGGACCGTGTGGTCCCGGGCCGCGACGGTGTCGAGTTCGCCCGGGGCGGCTTCGAGCTCGCGGGCCTGCGCCCGACCCTGGTCCGGGCCTTCAACGTGCTCCGGCAGTATCCGGAGGAGGCGGTCGAACCGGCGTGGGCGCACCTGCGTTCCGGCCTCGCTCCCGGCGGCCTGCTCATCGACGGCACGTGCGACGAGCTGGGCCGGCGCTGCGCCTGGGTGCTCCTCGACGAGCACGGTCCCCGTTCGCTGACCCTGGCGTGGAGCCCGTTCCACGTGGAGAGACCGTCCGACGTCGCCGAACGGCTGCCGAAGGCGCTGATCCACCGGAACGTCCCGGGCGAGCCGATCCACGCGCTGCTCCGCGCGGCCGACCGGGCGTGGGCGACGAGCGCTCCGCACGCGGCGTTCGGGCCGCGGATCCGATGGAAGGCGACGCTCGAGTTGCTGCGGGATCAGGGCTTCCCGGTGTCCCAGCCCCGCCGTCGTCTGCGCGACTGTGTACTGACGGTGCCCTGGGACGCGGTCGCACCCGCCGGTGCACCTGTCGTGTCCGAGCTCGTGGCGGTCTGAGACCGTCCACCCGAGCTCGTCCCGGTCGTTCAGCCCGCGGCGAGGAGTGCCAGCTCGATCCGGTCGGCCACGGCGGCCGGCTGGTTCGCCACCGCGGCGTGCAGCCGGTCGGAGTCGACCCGGCCGAGCGCGATCGCGTCGCCGACGAGTTCGTCGAGCACTTCCTGGGACACGCCACCGGCCGCGAGGTCGACCGCGGTACGGGCGGGTGTGGTGATCCGGAAGGCCCCGACGACCTCGCAGTCCTCCTCCGCCAGCGTCCGGTGATGCAGCGCGAGCCGGTTGCTCGGCACGGTGCGCTGGTCGGGGGTGGACAGGTGCAGGAAGCGCGGCTGCAGGTGGCCCATGCCGTGCAGGTCGGCGGCGCTCTGGTGCGAGACGACCGCCTCCCCCTCGTACCAGGTGCACCACTGGGCGAATTCGTCGAACTTCGTCCGTGGGCTGTCGCTGAGGCGGAACAGTTCGGTCTCGACGCGGATCCACAGTCCCGCCTCGATGCGTTCCGCGAAGTCGTGAGCTGCTATCCCGTGACCGACGGCCTGGCGTGCGGTGAAGAACCCGGCTTGCGTGGCGGCGAGGCGCCGCAGCGAGTCGTCGGCATCGGCCCGCCCGGTTGCGTCGTAACCTGAATCCGTCCACCCTGTCATGGCGCCCAGCGTAGCCGACGAATGTGGTACACCTCACATATTTTCCTCATCCTGTGGCCGTGTGCTCAGTCGATCCTCAGCGTCGTCCGGAAGAATCGGCGACCATGACGCAACGGAAGCGCAACCGCACCGTCACGATCGCCGTCGTTCTCGTCGCGGCGCTGGTCGCAGTCCTGGTGGGCGCGGAGGTCTACGTCCGCAACCGCGCGACGACCTGCCTCGCCCAGTCCTTCGAGAGCGAGCTCGGCACGGGAGTCGACGTCGACCTGAGCTGGAAGCCGGTGCTGCTCCAGCTGCTCGACCGACAGGTTCCCTCGGTCGCCCTCGACAGCGACGACACCGCCTTCGGTCCGGCCCAGCAGATGCAGGTGCACGCCGAGGTCAAGGACGTCGACCTGCGCGACTCCGCCGAGGGTGCCGGCACCATCGGCAGCTCGAGTGCCGACGTCTCGTGGCCCACCTCCGGGATCCTCGCGACCGTGCAGAGCCAGTCGGTCGGTGGCCTCGTCACCGATGTCACGGCCGACGAGAACGCGGGCACCCTGACGTTCACCGTCGGCGGCCAGGGCCTCGCGGAGTTCACTGCGCGACCGGTGGTGAACGGCGGTGTGGTGACGGTCGAGACGACCGACGCGACGATCCTCGGCATCGGGCTCCCGACGGCCCTCGTCGACGGCGTCGTGGAGATCCTGACCTCGGGTCTGCAGCAGTACCCGCTGGGTATGCAGGCCACCGAGGTGAACGTCACCGACAGCGGCATCGACCTCCGCCTCGAGGGGGGCCGCTTCGTGTTGCCGGAGGCCCCGCAGGGACAGCAGCAGCAACAGCAGGAGGGCAGCTGCGGCCTCCTGTCGTAACCGAAGAGAGACCCTCGAGAGCTGTCGTCAGCTCTGCAGCCCCTCGAGAGCTGTCGTCAGCTCTGCAGCCCGTCCAGCACCGCGCGGCTGCCGGACAGTCCGAGGCGCGTCGCTCCGGCCTCGATCATTGCGACCGCGTCCTCGGCGGTGCGGATGCCGCCGCTCGCCTTGATGCCGAGCTTGCCGCCCACCGTCTCCGCAATGAGCGCGACCGCGTGGGTCGTGGCACCACCCGCGGGGTGGAAACCGGTGGAGGTCTTCACGAAGTTCGCACCGGCCTTCTCCGCGGCGCGGCACACCTCGACGATGGCCTCGTCGGAGAGCACGGCGGATTCGATGATGACCTTGAGGACGGGGTCGAAACCGATCGATTCACGCACGGTGAGGATGTCGGCGAGGACGGCGTTGTAGTCGCCGGCCACCGCTGCGCCCACGTCGATCACCATGTCGATCTCGCGCGCCCCCTCGTCCACGGCGAGTCGCGCCTCGGCGCCCTTGATGAGCGAATGGTGCTTGCCGGAAGGGAAACCGACGACCGTCGCGACCGTGACCCCCTCGGCCCGCAGGGGCAGCATCGATGGCGACACGCACACCGCGTACACGCCGAGTTCGACGGCTTCGTCGACGAGGGCCCGCACGTCCTGCGAGGACGCTTCGGGCTTGAGGAGGGTGTGGTCGATCATCGACGCGACCTGCGCGCGGGTCAACGTGGTTCCGGACATGACTGCAGCTTTCCACACGGCGAGATCCGACGGCCGTGCTCGGCATGCGTCGCCCCGTGCCGGGTAGCCGATTCCCATGGAAATCCTGGTGATCGCGCTTCTCGTTGCAGTCGTGGCCGTCGTGGTGGTCCGGAGGAACAGCAGACGGCGATAAATCGATACCGCAGCGCCGCTTCGGCCACGACAATGATCGCGTGCTGATCCGTCGAGAGCTCCCCGCCGACGTCCGTGCGATCGCCGACGTGCATCGCGCCGCCTTCGCGCCGTTCGCCCCGGAAGGTCGCGAGCCGGTCGAACCCGGCCTGGTCACGTCGTTGCGGGCGAGTGATGCATGGCTGCCGTCGTTGTCGCTCGTGGCCGAGGACGCCTCGGGCGCGATCGTCGGCCATGTCGTCGCCACCCGGGGTCACGTCGGCACCATCCCTGCCCTGGGCCTCGGTCCGCTCGGTGTCCGTCCCGATTCCCAGCGCTCCGGAGTGGGCGCCGCTCTCATGCACGCCGTGCTCGGTGCGGCGGACGCCCTGGACGAGTCGATCGTGCTCCTGCTCGGACATCCCGACTACTACCCCCGCTTCGGTTTCGTGCCCGCCGCCGAACTCGGGATCTCCCCCGACGTCGAGGAGTGGGCGTCCCACTTCCAGGCACGGGCGCTCACGGCACACGACCCCGAGCTGCGGGGCACCTTCCGGTACGCCGAGCCGTTCTACACCCTCGAGGAGCAGGCATGAACGACGATCCCGGGAACCCCTGGGCCGATTCCGCCGAGACCGCACGCACCTTCGACGCGGCGAGCGGGGATTTCGACGAGCTGACCCCGACGGTGTGGGGACCGGCCGGGCAGGCGCTGGTCTTCCAGCTCGGCGTCGCCCCCGGCGAGGCGGTGCTCGACGCGTGTTGCGGAACGGGATCGTCCGCGCTTCCCGCCGCCGCAGCCGTCGGACCCGAAGGTCTCGTCCACGGCGTCGACGTCGCCGACGAGATGCTCGAACACGGCCGCCTGACCGCGGAACGCCGCGGCCTGAAGAACATCGAATTCGTCTGTGCGGACGCCTCGCAGTGGGAGGCGCCGTCGGACGTACCCGAGGCCGGCTACGACGTGCTGTCGATCTCCTACGGGGTGTTCTTCCTCCCGGACATGGACCGCACCTTCTGGCGTCTGGTCTCGCTCGTGCGGCAGGGCGGACGCGCCGGCGTGACGGTCTGGCGACGCGGCGCGATGGAGGAGTTCTCGTCGATCGTGTTCGACGTCGCGTCGCGCTACTCCCCCGAACTGCGCGAGCGCGGTGCCCTGCGCGACCGCACACCGCTGCACCGGATCGACACGCCGGACACACTCGAGACGTGGCTCGCGGACGCCGGAACCGATTCCGTGGAGGTGCGCACGCTGTCGAATCTCCTTCCGGCGACGGACGAGTTGTGTTGGTCGCTGGTGACGGGCACCGGTCTGCGTGCGGCGCTGACCGGGCTCGACTCCGGGCAGGTGGCGTCGGTGCGGCAGCAGATCGCCGAGGAGGTCACCGCTCGCGGACTGCACACGATCGACGCGACCACCCTCGTCGCCACGGGCACGGTCCGGCGTCCTCCGGTCTCGGGCTGACGACCGGCGGCAGGGTCTACCAGGAGCAGGGCCGACCGGAAGTAGGACGCCGTATGTCACCTGAGACAATCGGGGCATGACGCTCGCCTCATCCGCCGACGATCGACGTTACGTTCTGACCCTGGGCTGCCCGGACACCACCGGGATCGTCGCCCGCATCGCGACCTTCCTCGCGGAGGTCGGTGGTTCGATCGTCGAGGCGGCCTATCACGCCGATCAGGACACCGGTTGGTTCTTCACCCGGCAGGCCGTTCGGGCGTCGTCGATCCCGTTCGGCCTCGACGAGCTGCGCGAGAAGTTCGCGAGTGTCGCCGCCGACATCGGCCCTCAGACCGAATGGACACTCTCCGACACCGGCAAGCGCAAGCGCGTCGTACTGCTCGTCAGCAAGGAAGGGCACTGCCTGCACGACATCCTCGGACGGGTCGCCGCAGGGGAACTCGACGCCGAGATCTGCGCGGTCATCGGCAACCATCGCGATCTCGAACCGGTCGCGCAGCGACACGGCATCACCTTCCATTACGTGTCGTTCCCGAAGGATCCCGCCGAGCGCGGACCGGCCTTCGAGCAGGTCCGCAAGCTCGTCGACGCCCACGACCCTCACGCGGTGGTCCTCGCCCGGTTCATGCAGGTGCTCCCGGAGGATCTGTGCGAGCACTGGGCCGGCCGCGCGATCAACATCCACCACAGCTTCCTGCCGTCGTTCATCGGCGCACGGCCCTACCACCAGGCCTTCACGCGCGGCGTGAAGCTCATCGGCGCGACCTGCCACTACGTCACCGCCGAACTCGACGCGGGCCCGATCATCGAACAGGACGTCATCCGTGTCAGTCACAGCGACAGCGTGAGCGACATGGTCCGTCAGGGCCGTGACGTCGAGAAGCTGGTCCTCTCCCGCGGTCTGCGCTGGCATCTCGAGGATCGGGTGCTGGTGCACGACAGCAAGACCGTCGTCTTCCGGTAGATCCCCAGCGGTAGACCCCGGACCCGGAACCGGTCCATCCGCGAGCGGATGGACCGGTCTTTCGTGTGTGCGAGTGATCGACTCAGCCGACGGGCACACCGGCTCGTTCGACGAGGTGCGCGAGCTCCTCGTCGAACCGGTCGATCGCTTCGACCGAGCTCATGTGGCCGATGCCGTCGAGCACCACGAGACGTTCGAGGTTGCCCGCACGGTCGAGTTCCTCGGCGAGACGCCGGGCGTGGACGGGCGGGGTGAGACGGTCGGCGGTCCCGACCAGCACCGTCGTCGGCACGGTGAGATTGCGCAGGCCCTCACGGATGTCGAGGGCACTCAGGGCCCTGCCCCAGCCGCCCCGCGTGCGCGGCGGGCAGCCGAGCACGATCTTCTCGCAGAACTGCACCTCCGCGGCGCTCGCGCCGGGCGAGAGGGCCACGTAACGCAGGGCCCGCGTCGTCACCGGGGACGCCGCCAGCGGAACCGTCGCACCCATGAGCCGGCTTGCGACGGGCACCGGCACCCGCGGGAAGCGTTGCGGCAGTGGCACGATCGCCGAGTCCGCGACCAGCCGGTCGGTGCCGGTGCTCGCGAGCAGCACGCCCCCGACCGTGCGGTCGACGTTCTCCGGGTACTTCTCGGCCCACGCGATGATGCTCATCCCGCCCATGCTGTGACCGGTGAGCACGGCCTTCGAACCGGGCCGGACCACGGCGTCGAGGACCGTCTGGAGATCGTCGGCGAGCACGTCGGCTCCCAGCGGTCGCGCCCCGGCCTCGCTGTCGCCGTGCCCGCGCTGGTCGTAGACCACCACCCGGTAGTTCTCCGCGAACGCGTTGATCTGCGGGGTCCAGTACGCGGCGTTGCACGTCCAGCCGTGACAGAACACCAGCACGGGAGCGTCCGCGTCGCCGTAGGCGAGCACGTTCAGCCGGGCACCGTCCTCTGCGCGGACATCGAGGATCTCGGGTTCGAGTTCCGGTTCGCGCAGCAACTCGTGCGGCGCGACGTCCTCGGTACGGACGACCGTCCGACGACGCCGCCGGACGAGCACGGCAGTGGTGGCCGCGGCAGCGAGGACGATCGAACCCGCGACGATCGACGCGGTCGGGGACGGCTTTCTCACGGGTGGGATTCTCCTGTCGATTCGGTGGAGGAGCGCCGCGTCACAGGACGTGCGCGCGGCGCAGAAGCAGAGTGGACGGACCGCCGATCAGCCCCACCTCGTCGAGGAACTCGACCGTGCGGCGAGTGCCCTGACGGAGCTTGTCGTGGTAGTGCCTGTTCTTCCGCGCGACTTTCTTCGCTTCGGCGATGTCGAGTCCGGCCGCGGCGTAGACCTGGTCGTTCACGAGGCTGGTGACGACGAAGTACGCGCTCACCCCGAGGTGGATCCGGATCCATGCCCGCTCGAGACGACCGAGCCGGGCCGAGCGCCTGCGGGTCTCCTCGCGGGCGTAGCGGATGTGCCGCGATTCCTCCACGACGTGGACGTGGCTCACCGTCCGGGTGATGGGCTGCACCCGCTCGTCGCGCATGAAGTCGCGCTGCATCATGTCGAGGATCTCCTCGGCGAACAGGGTGCCGCCGTAGGCGAGGGCGCCGCGCGCGACGGCCTTGAACAACCGGCCGGTCTCCCGGATCCAGCGCTTGGGCCGGTACGAGGGGATACCGTATCGCTGCGCCGACCGCGCGAACATGATCGAGTGTCGGCATTCGTCGGCGATCTCGGTGAGCCCGAACTGCACGTAGGGGGTCGCCGGATCGTGCCGGTAGAGATCGCGGACGAGCATCTGCATGAGGATCATCTCGAACCAGATCCCGGTGCCGGCGATGCTCGCGGCCTCATGCTTGGTGAGGGTGATGCGCTGGTCCTCCGACATGCGTTCCCACAGGTCGGTGCCGTAGAGACTGCACCATTCCGGGGTCATGCCGTACTTGCCGTCCACGAGCGGCGCGTCCCAGTCGATCTCGAGCCCGGGATCGTAGGAGAGCCGTGCCGACGAATCGAGCAGGCGCTGCGCGGTTTCCTGCCGGTGATCCGTGGAATGTTCACCCGGCAGGCTGTCGTGCTTTCGCAGGAGCGTCATCGTCGACCACCTCGTCTCGGAAATTATCCGTTACCCGAAGTGTCATTATCTGGATCACACTTGTCAAGCGAAAGGGAGGCCCACCCGCCCTACCACCGAGGACGACGGACCTCCCTGATCACCACCGCGAAGTTCGGGCTCCGCAGTCACCACCGCGAAGCTCGGGCTCCGCAGTCACCACCGACGGCGTTGAACCTCCTCGACCCGCGGGCGGACGTCCACGAGGTACACGCACACCGCGACAACCGCGATGATCCCGAGCAGACCCACCGCGCCGAAGACGACGAGGACGAGCAGCGCGGCCACGAGGATGCCGAGCCAGACCGGCTTGGTCAGCTTGTCGACGGCCGGAAACGCCTCGGCGGGCTGGCGCACGACGTGGAACAACGCGAATCCCGCCCCGGCGATGGCGATGATCTGCAGCGCGAGGATGATCAGACCGGCAAGTGAATCGACATTCGTCACCACCCCAGTCTACGAGAATCGGCCCCCGTGCGAGTTTGCACGAGGGCCGATCGATCGCTGCAGGTCAGGAACCGCTGGTCTTGCGCGGCGCTGCCTTCTTGGCAGGGGCCTTCTTGGCCGGAGTCTTCGCCGGAGTCTTGGCAGCGGCCTTGGCCGGAGCCTTCGCGGCGGGCGTCTCGGCAACCGTCTTGGCCGGCATCTTCGCGGGGGTCTTGGCCGGAGCCTTCTTGGCCGGAGCCTTGGCCGGGGTGACCTCGACCGGCTCGACCGGGGTGGCCACCGACTCGACCTTCTCCGCAGCCTTGTCGGCCGCCTCGCGGACCTCGCCGCGGGCCGACTCGACCCGTCCGGCGGTCTCGGAGCCCGTCGCCTCGGCACGCTCACCGAGCTCGACGACGCGCTCGGCAGCCTTGTCGCCGGCGTCGGACACGGCCTCGCTCACCTCATCGCTCGCCTCGGAGATGCGGCCGGCTGCGCGACCCGCGAGCTTCGCGGCCTGCTCACCGACCTCGCGGGTCCGGCGGGCCACCGTCCCGAGTGCTTCCTCGGTGAGGTCGGCGGCGTCGCCGAGTACGGCTTCGGCGCGACCGAGGCCGTCCTCGAGGGCCGGCTGGGAACGCAGACGCTCGATGGTCTCCTCACCGCGCTCGGCGAGAGCGGTGTAGAGGTCGGAGGCGACCTTCAGGTACGCCTCGGCGACCTTACGCAGCTCCTCGGCACTGAAACGCTCGCGCAGGTCCGCGATCTCCTCGGGCAGCTCGGCCGGGAGTTCGGCGAGACGCTCGCGGAGGGACTCGACGGTCTCGGTGAGATCGGCGGGCAGGGTCGCGAAGCGGTCGCGGGCGGTCTCGACCCGCTCGGCCACCTCGTTGCGGTTGGTCTCCGCACGTCGGCGCGCCTGGGCCACGAGGTCGGCGACGGCCTGGACGACGGCGTCGCCGGCACCGACCGCGGCGTAGAGGGAGGTACGGATGCTGGTGGGATCGGTCATGAAGATTTCTCCTCGTCGAAGTCTGTCGGGTGGTCGGGCCGGGCATCGCCGGTGTTCTGCTGGTTCTCCCGGCAGAACGAGTCGTAGATGTCGAGCAGGACCTGCTTCTGCCGCTCGGTGAGAACGGTGTCGACGAGCACCGCATCGCGCACGGCGCTCTCCGCTCGATGCTCGAGGATCCCCGCTCGTACGTAGAGAACCTCGGCCGAGAGCCGCAACCCCTTGGCGATCTGGGCGAGCACTTCCGCGGACGGCTTGCGCAGGCCCCGTTCGATCTGGCTCAGGTACGGGTTGCTGACACCGGCCAGTTGCGACAACTGCCGGAGCGAGACCTGTGCGGCCTCGCGCTGCGACCGGATGAAGGCGCCGATGTCCTGGGCGGCGTTGTTGACCACCCGGGCGGCGATATCCCCCGGTCCGGCGCTGTCGTCCGGCGTGTCCGAGCCCTCGATCGGATCTGGTTCCGTGGACACACCGACCACTCTACGGACAAGTGCTAGCTACAGCAAGCACTCTGCTAGCACGTGACCGTCGTCACGCGAACAGCAACTCCGACACCGTGTAGATCGTCAACCCGGCGAGCGAACCGACCACCGTGCCGTTGATGCGGATGAACTGCAGGTCGCGCCCCACGGCGAGCTCGATCTTGCGGCTGGCCTCCTCGGCGTCCCAGCGCTCGACGGTCTCGCGGATGACGGAGGTGATCTCGTCGGCGTAGTTGGACGCGACGAAGCGCACCGCGTCGAGCAGCCAGCCGTCGATCTTGGTGCGCAGCTCGGCGTCCTCACGCACCCGGATGCCGAACGCCATGACGTTCTCCGCGATCTTCGTGCGCAGGGTGCTGTTCGGGTCGTCCACCGAGTCGAGGATCATCCGCTTGGCCGTCCGCCAGGTCGCCGCGGCAAGGCCGGTGATCTCGTCGCGGCCCATGATCTCGGCCTTGACCTTCTCCGCCTTGGCAATGGTCACGGGATCGTTCTGCAGGTCGCGGGCATAGTCGGCGAGGAACTTGTTGACCGCGAGGCGCACCTCGTGGTCGGGATTCGACCGCACCTTCCACGTGAACTCCACGAGTTCGCGGTGGATCTTCTCGCCGAGCAGCAGGTCGACGAACTTCGGCGACCACGACGGCGAGTCGCGGCTGATCACGCGGTCGATGGTCTCCTGGCTCCCGAGCGCCCACTGGTGCGCGCGTTCGGCGAGCATGTCGACGAGCGGCAGGTGGCGGTTCTCGGCGAGGAGTTCGGTGAGGACACGCCCGATGGGCGGTCCCCATTCCGGTTCGGCGATCCGCTTGACGATGGTGTGGTCGATGATCTGCTGGATGTCGTCCTCCCGCAGGATTCCGACCACACCGCGCAGGACCGTCGACGTCTCCTTGGCCACGCGCTGGGCGTTCTCAGGTTCGGCGAGCCAGGTACCGACCCGCAACGGGATCTGCGCCGACTCGACCTTGGCCGACACCACCTCCGGTGCGAGGAAGTTGTTGCCGACGAACGAGCTCAGGTTGGCGCCGAGCTGGTCCTTCTTCCGCTTGATGATCGCCGTGTGCGGGATCGGTATCCGCAGTGGGTGCCGGAACAGGGCGGTCACGGCGAACCAGTCGGCGAGCGCGCCGACCATGCCGGCCTCGGAGGCCGCGCGCACGTAACCCACCCATGCACCGGCGCCGCGGGTTTCCTGCCAGCGGCAGAAGAGATAGATGATCGCGGCGGCGACGAGGAAGCCGGTCGCGACCGCCTTCATACGGCGGAGTTCTCGGCGTTTGATCTCGTCGTCGGTCGTCAGGAGCTGCACCCGATCGATTGTGCCGAAAGTCGGCACTCGGCGGACGGATCGCCCTCGAGTTCTGAAGGACGGGAGGCCGGATCGTAGACTGAGCCGACGATCGAAACCGAACGGATGTGCCACACAGTGTCCAGCAGACCGCAGACGACTTCGAACCCGACCTCGAGCGAGGCCGCCCCGCCCGTGAAGCAGGACGGCCGCAAACGGCGCTGGCACGAGCACAAGATCGCCCGCCGGGAAGAGCTCGTGGACGGCACCATCAACGCGATCCGCTCGCGCGGCCACGAGATCGGTATGGACGAGATCGCCGCCGAGATCGGCGTGTCGAAGACGGTGCTCTACCGCTACTTCACCGACAAGAGCGACCTGACGACCGCGACGATGCTGCGGTACGTCGAGACGGTCCTCGCTCCCCGGATCTACGCGGCGGTCGCGGAGGATCTCGACGAGTACGAGCTCACCCGGGAGGCGATCACCGCCTACGTCGAGACCGTCGCCGACGATCCCGAGGTCTATCTGTACGTGATGAGCAACAGCGCGTCGGCGGGACGCGACGTGGTGGCCGATTCGGAGCGGATGATCGCCGAGCTCGTCGCTACCGTCCTCGGGGAACGGCTGCGGTTGTTCGAGATGGATTCGGGCGGTGCCGTGCCGTGGGCGTACGGGATCGTCGGTGGCATTCAGCTCGCGACGCACTGGTGGATCTCGAACAAGTCGATGACCACCGAGGACCTCATCGACTACCTGACGATGATGATCTGGGGCGGCATGACCGGCATCGCCGCAGTCGCCGGATCCCCGGTGCGCTTCAAGTCGCAGCCGCATCCGCTCCTGCCGGAGTCGTCGGCCACCTGCTGACCGACACCTTTACCGTTACTCGAAGTTGCACGTATAGTGCGGGCATGAGCGACCACGCCGACGACCTGCACGACGAGGACGACCCCGGCTACCGCGGTCCCGCCGAGGTCACCGTGGGCGACCGCACGGTCGCCGTCGACGTCGAGATCTCCGGCCGGTTCGACCCTCTGCTCGGCCGGCACGTGTGGCGCGGCCGGCTCCGCAGACTCGCCGAGACCCTCGGCACCGACGCCTCGCCCGCTCCCGGCACCACCGTGACGATTACGGTGCCCGACGCCCCCGAGGCCGCGACTGCCCGCATCTCGGAGGTCGACCTGTGGGGCAGCCACATGGTCGACGGCGTCTCGCGTCCGCCCTACCCTCTGCCGACCGAGACCGACGGTGTCGATCCCGCCTGATCGCCACTGCGTGTGGCACACGCCCGATCGCCACCGCGTGTGGCACACGCCCGATCGCCACCGCGTGTGGCACACGCCCGATCACGACTGCGTGTGGCACACGCCCGATCACGACTGCGTGTGACACGCTGGCGGGATGACGAAGGACGACGTCTTCCGGCCCGCATCGATCGTCGAAGCCCTACGGGCGACGCCCGAGACCCGCGTCGCCGACATCGACACGAACGGCACTCCGGGATTCGACGGCGACAAGGCGCTCGGCGAACGTCTGCTCGCCGAACGTGGTGCCGTGCTCTCCGACCTGCAGGAAATGCTGTTCGCCGAGGGGCGGACCGGCGGCACCCGCTCGGTGTTGCTGATTCTGCAGGGCATGGACACCGCCGGGAAGGGCGGCATGGTGCGTCACGTCATCGGCCACGTCGACCCGCAGGGCGTCGACCACACGGCCTTCGGGGTGCCCACGGAGGAGGAGAAGCGGCACCATTTCCTGTGGCGGATCAACAAGGCCCTCCCCCGCAACGGCCAGCTCGGTGTCTTCGACCGGTCGCACTACGAGGATGTGCTGGTCGCGCGGGTGAGATCACTGGTGCCGGAGAGTGTCTGGCGCGGACGCTACGACGAGATCAACCGGTTCGAGAGCGAAGTCGTCCGCGAGGGCACGACCATCGTGAAGGTCGCCATGTTCGTCTCGTTGGACGAGCAGAAGAAGCGCCTCGCCGAGCGCCTCGAGCGCCGCGACAAGCACTGGAAGTACGACCCGAGCGATGTCTCGGAGCGCGCCCTGTGGCCGCAGTACCAGCAGGCCTATCAGGACATGCTCGATCGGACCAGCACCGACGAGGCGCCCTGGTACGTCGTACCGTGCGACCGCAAGTGGTACGGCCGCCTCGCGGTGACGGAACTGCTCATCGACGCGTTCGAACGCCTCGACCTCGATTGGCCGGAGCCGACTTTCGACATCGAAACGGAGAAGCGCCGACTCGCAGAGTCGTGATGTCACCGACTCGCAGAGTCGTGATGTCACCGACTCGCAGAGTCGTGATGTCACCGACTCGCAGAGTCGTGATGTCACCGACTCGCAGAGTCGTGATGTCACCGACTCGCAGAGTCGTGATGTCACCGACTCGCGTCGGATACCACCCTCAGAACAGGTGCGGGGTGTCGTAGTGCCGTCTGTGGTCTCGACGCACGGTTCCGGCGACCATGCCGAATGCCGCTCCGAGCGCGACGACTGCCGCGACTGCCGCGACCATCGCCCAGCCCGTGAATCCGTACCCTACGGCGACGATCGTCAGCGCGATCATCAGGACCGAGGTGAGTGCGAGCGCATAGGCGCTCCAGGCTACGAACAGATTGAGTTTCACGACCGGCCTCCTCGGACGAGGTGTGTCCCTCTCGATGCCGACGGTACCTGCAGGTGATGCACATCACAACCGGCCGGTGGCGTCCTTCAGCACTTCGTAGCGGACGACGGCGAACTCTCCGCTCTGCCCGAGCTCGGTGAGGCGCATCTCCACGTGTCGCGGGAGCAGTGGACGGCCGGAACCGATGGTCACCGGTGCGAACGAGACGACGAGCTCGTCGAGCAGACCGCGCTCGGCGAACTGTCCGGCGAGATCACCGCCGCCCACCATCCACAGGTCGCGGCCGTTCGCGGCCTCGGCCATCTCGTCGTAGACCTGACGGACGTCCTTCTGCGTGAAGCGGATGTCGCCGGGTTCGTCGCCTGCCCGGGCGACGGGCAGGTCGTCGCGATGCGTGAACACCCAGCAGGGCAGGTCGTACTCCCACTTGTCCTCGCCTGCATGGTCGAGCACCCAGCGGTAGGTGGACGATCCCATGGCGATGGCGCCGATACCGGCGATGAACTTCTCGTAGTCGAACGGCCCGCCGTCGCCGGACTCCCGGGTGAGCAGCCAGTCGAGCGAATGATCCTCGGTGGCGAGGAAGCCGTCCAGTGTGCTTGCGGTGTAGTAGATCATCCGGGTCATGAGTTGCTCCTGTTCCAGTCGAGTGGATCTCCGTGATCGACGTCGAGGCCGGCCGCCCGCATCATGTGCCGCGCGAGTTGACGGCGGTGTGCGGCGAAGGTGAGGACGTGGGCGACCACTCCTCCGAGGACGAAGCTCTCGGGAGGGTCGCACAGGGCGTCGATGAGCACGTCACCCCAGGCGCCACGGCGATGGATGTCGCGGATCGTCTCCACCCAGCGCGGAGCGATGTCCTCGAAACGCGCCGTCAGAGAGTCGATTCCGTCGTCCGCATCCTCGGGGTGGTCGGCGCCCACCATCGAGGCCAGCCACATCTCCTTGGCGCGTACCAGGTTGCCGAGCACACGTGAGACGGATTCCTCGGGACCGTCCCATGCGAGAACCACCAGTCCGGGGAACCTGATCCGGTCGCGCTCGTCGTCGTCGAGTTCGGTGGCGCGCTCGAGGAGATAGCGGGTGTCCGCGAGATCGTGCTGCACCATCTGCGCGAGGACCTCGGCGGCCGGGTAGGCGGGCGCGGTGGGCCGTCGCCCGTCCTCCTCGACCCAGAGATTGGTGGGCGGATGGAAGTGAACGCCGTTGGGGGCGGGCAACCAGTGATCGACGGGCGCGGGCGCCCAATGATCGGCGGGCGCGGGCGCCCAATGATCGACGGGCGCGGGCGCCCGGTTGCCACCGCCGCCGGTGCCGAGCACCCGGGCGGCCGCGCTGGGTGGATATCCGTAGGCGCGGGCGAAGGCGCGGGCGAACCCTTCGACGCTGTCGTAGCCCGCGGCGAACGCGGCATCGGTGACCGAACTGCCGTGACGCAGTTGCCAGGCGGCGCGTTCGAGCATGACCCGGCGCCGCAACGCTACCGGCGACTCGCCGGTGCCCACCGCGAAGGTGCGGCTGAAGTGCCACTGCGACGCGTAGGCGTGCTGCGCCATCCGTCCGAGGGTCGCGTTGTTCTCGTCGAGAACGGCGTCGAGCAGTTCCCGGAGTCGGTCACGGCCGAAGGTCATGCATTCAGTGTCGCGCGCAGACCCCGGCCGCCGCCCGACCGTTCTTGCTCTCCTGGCTCACCCGGTCAGCCGGGCATGGTCTCGCCGCCGAGCGGGGCGAGCACTTCACCGCTGTAGTACGAGGACATCGTCTCCGATGCGAAGAAGACGTAGGACGGGGCGATCTCGTCGGGTTGCGCGGCGCGGCCGAAGGGCGCCTGCTGTCCGAACTCGGAGACCTTCTCTGCGTCCATGGTCGCCGGGATCAACGGGGTCCACACCGGTCCGGGCGCCACGCAGTTCACGCGGATCTGCCTGTCCTGCAGCGCCTGCGCGAGTGAGTAGGTCAGGGCGATCACCGCGCCCTTGGTCGCCGAGTAGTCGATGAGCGTCTTGTTGCCGCGCAGACCGTTGACCGATGCGGTGTTGATGACGGAACCGCCCGGCGTCAGGTGCGGCAGGGCCACCTTCGTCACGTGGAAGAAGCTGTCGATGTTCACGGCGAAGGTGTGGCGCCACTGCTCCTCGCTCAACTCGGCGAAATCGTCGACGGGCTGCTGGGTGCCGGCATTGTTGACGAGGATGTCGAGGCCACCGAGTTGTTCGACCGTCTCGGCCACCACTGCCCGGCAGTGCTGCGCGTCGCCGAGGTCGCCCGCGATCACGTGACATGTGCGGCCCTCGCGTCGCACGAGGTCGGCGGTGTGTTCGGCGTCGCGGTGTTCCTCGAGGTACGCGATCGCGACGTCGGCACCTTCCTTCGCGAAGGCGACGGCGACCGCCCGTCCGATGCCGGAGTCACCGCCCGTGACGAGGGCCTTGCGGCCGGACAGCAACCCGCGGCCGACGTAATCGCGCATCTCGTCGGTGGGGCGCTCGGCCATCTCGTCGGTCTCACCCGGATAGTCGATGGTGTGTGGTTCTCGTTCGCGGTCCTCGCTCATGGCCGCCGGATACCCACAGGCTGCACCGATATTCACGCCCTTTTCCCCGGTCCGCACCGACCGAGGGGTCGCTTCTGCACCGACCGACGGGTCGTTTCTGTACTGCTCCGAGAGGGTAACCCCGGCATATGGCTCATGAGACCCGGATGTGCGACGTGCACGACGCTCCGCTTCCCACGCCCCGCGGCCCCATCTCCGCCGAGATCGTCGAGCGACTCGGCGGCCCGGTGGACGATGCCGTGTGGGACGTCGCGACCGACGGCGCGGATGCCTACGGCGAGGACGTCCAACTCGCTCTGGCCGTTCTCTACGAGCTCCACTACCGGGGGTTCGCGGGCGTCGATCCCGCCTGGGAATGGGCACCGGGCCCGCTCGGGGTCCGGGCGCGTCTCGAGCGCATCTTCCTCGATCGGCTGCGCGCCGACGTCCCGGCTTCCGACGATCCGCAGGGTGTCCTCGAGGACCTGTGCCGCGAGCCGGACGACTCGTGGGGTGTCTCCCACGAGCTCGCCGCGAACGGCACGTGGGAGATGATGCGCGAGTTCTTCGTCCATCGCTCGATCTACCACCTCAAGGAAGCGGACCCGCACGCCCTCGCGATCCCGCGACTGTCCGGTCGCGCCAAGGCGGCGCTGGTCGCTGTCGAGTTCGACGAGTACGGCGGAGGTCGGGCCGAGCGCATGCACTCGCGGTTGTTCGCCGACCTGTTGCTCGCCGCCGGCCTGAAGGACGACTATCTGGGCTATCTCGACGTCGTTCCCGCCGTCACCCTTGCAACGGTGAACTTCATGTCGTTGTGCGGTCTGCACCGCGCGTATACGCCGATGCTGGTCGGGATGTTCGCCGCGGCCGAGATCACCACCGCTCCCAGCGCCGGCCGCATGGTCGAGGCTCTCGAGCGTCTGGGCGCCGACGACGCGTGCGTCCTCTTCTACTCCGAGCACATCGAGGCCGACGCTGTCCACGAGCTCGTCCTGCGGCACGACGTGGTGGGTTACATGGTCGAACAGGATCCGGCTCGGGCGCAGGACATCTCGTTCGGTGCGCAGGCCATCGAGTTCCTCGAGGGCCGGCTCGGAAGCCATCTGCTGGGCAGCTGGGCCGCCGGTCGCAGCTCGCTCCTCGCGTCGGCGGAGGCACCGGCCTGACGCTCGGGTACGAGACAGCGAGGGGAGCCCCGGGACAGTGCGTCCCGGGGCTCCCTCGTCGGCGCCGGGGTCCCGGCTCAGTCGATGAGGCCGGGTTCGTGCGTGGGGGTACCGCCGGACCCGCGGAGGCGGCGTCGACGGAGGTTGAGCGCGGACATCACCACGCCGACGACGATGAGCACGGCCGCAGCGATGGCTCCGACGATCACCCATCCCTCGAATCCGTCGCCCGCCGCGTAGAGGACGAGAGCGACGACAGCGATCCCCGCGAGGATGCAGGCGTATCCGACCCAGCCCGAAGCTCGGGACGCAGTGGTGGGAGCGTGAGCTCGATTCGATGGTTTCGTCATGGTGGTGGATACCGCATCCGGCCCTCCATGAAACCAGCCCTCCACGAACCAGCCCTCCACGACCCAGCAGGGACGGCGGAGGGCGGCGGATGGCTCTGCGCAGGAGAGCGTTGCGGCCGAGAGTATTACGGCGGGATCCGCCGGCCGATGGGTCCACGTTCGACGAGCGCGGCGAGTCGTTCGCGCGCGCTGCGCGGAGAGAGGACGGGGCTGTCGGTGCCCGTTGCGCTGCGCATGCCGCGCACCGTCTCGGACCATACCTCGGGACCGTCGTACTTCGGCGACCATCCGAGTTCCTCGCGGGCCCTGCTGCAGTCGAGCATCGGGCAGGTGTAGGCCAGGTCGATCCAGCCGCCCTGCACCGGTTGCAACCGTAGGCGCCAGGTCGCTTCGGCGAGCGCCGACAGACCCCATCGCGGCACGGGAATCGTCGGGCAGTCGAACGGAGCGGCGAAGTCCCGCGCTCCCACCGGGGTCGGTGCTCCCAGGTTGAACGGACCGGGCACCCGTCGCTCGAGCGCTGCGACCAGCGCGTCCGCTACATCGTCGGAGTGCACGGCGGGGATGGCGAGCCCGTGATCGATCGGGATCAACGGCAGATGGTTCGTGATGCCGGCGGGCACGAACTCGGGCAGCACGTAGCGTTCGAGACCGGAGCCGGAGACGAGTTGCCCGATGAATCCCGGGCGGAAACGGGTGAGGACGGGCACGTTCGTGCCGGACTCGAAGTCGTCGAGGAATGTCTCCGCCGCAACCTTGTCGACGCTGTACACACAGGTGGGCACGCCTTCGCGGGCCCACGACTCGTCGACCTCCCGACCGTAGGCGCCGTCGGAGTACACGGCGGCGGAGGACATGTGGATCACGTGTGCGACACCGGCGTCGGCGGCGGCCGTCATGACGGCGCGGGTGCCGTCCACCGCCACCCGCCGGAGATAGTCGCGACGGTGCGAGGGCTGGAATCCCCAGGCCAGATGCACGACGGCGTCGACCTCCGCGAAGATCGGAGTCAGGATGCGGGCGGCGTCGGGAGCCGCGAGGTCCACGGCGCACCACTTCGCCACCGCATACGGATCGCGCGCCGGGGGAATCCGGCGCGCGATCGCGACGATATCGAGTTGTGCGGGATGAGCGGCCAGCCGGCGCAGGAGCGCCGTGCCGACATTTCCGCTCGCTCCGGTGACGACGATGCGTCGTGGCAGACCGGTTCGGGATGTGGAAGCCATCGGCATCGTCGGTATCGTCCGAGTGTCCCGGTCAGCGGGCCGATTCCGCTGCGTCCTTCTCCGTCTGCGCATCGGCGTTCGGGAGAGTACCGGCAGCGTTCTCGAGGTGGGCGCGGACGAACCACTGGAACTTCTCCAGCTGGCCGGTCTGGCCGATCAGGACGTCCTCGGTGATCGGGTCGAGCTTGCCGACCTCGTCGATCGCCTTGCGGTTGTCGGTGATGATGCCGTCGTAGACGAGGTCCAGCGCGGCGAGGTGCGCCTGCGCGGTGTCGCGGCCGACCGAGTAGTCGTCCCACGTGCGGTTCTTCTCGATGGCGCCCGGCGTGCCCTTGGGCGACGCACCGAGCGCGGCGATACGCTCGGCGACCTCGTCCGCGTATCCGCGCACGAGTTCGACCTGCGGATCGATCATCTCGTGGACGCCGATGAAGTTCGGGCCGACGACGTTCCAGTGGATGTGCTTCAGCGTGAGGTGCAAGTCGTTGTAGGCACTCAGGCGCTCCTGGAGAATCTGCGCGGTGCGCGAGCCGTCGGCATCGCTCAGACCGGGAACCGTGTAGCTCGAGTTCGACATATTCTTCCTCCAGAATGCTCTCGGGTGTGTCGGAAGGCGGATACCCGAGGCACGGTGGAATTCAAACATCCGGGCGCGCCGGACGTCCCGTGACCTGCATGGAAGAATTTGTCCGGATTCGGCGAGTCACAAACGTTTGGAAACGGACCAACCCGGTTATTCGATCGCCGGGCACCGAGGCTTCCAGGTTTCGGTCATGACATCTGAGGTGGCGACAATGATCATTCTGGGTCTGATTCTGTTGGTGGTGGGGTTCTTCACGGGTATCTCGATCCTCACCACACTCGGAGTGATACTTCTGGTGATCGGCGTGATCCTTGCGATCCTGGGTGCGACGGGCCGGGCGATCGGCGGACGCGCGCACTGGTACTGACCCCCTGTCGATCGTCCGTGCCGGAAGGAGACGTCCGGCACGAGGCAGAACCGCGGATCCCGGGTGCTCACGGCACCCGGGATTCGTCGTTTCCGGATCCCTACGACCCTGTCCCGATAGACAGGCCGGCCGGTCGACCGGTTCCGGAACGACGTCCGGGCCGGCCCCTGTGCAGGGACCGGCCCGGACCGGCAGGTTTGTCCGGTGACTAGGTGTCGGTGCGCGCCGCCGCCTTCGGCGTACGGAGGGCGCGATGGCTGGTGTCGCAGAGGGGGTACAGGGCGCTGCGGTGACACCGGCACACGGCCACCACGAAACGGTCCGAGACCGTCTCGGCGCCGTCGTCCTCGACGATCCGCACCGGGCCCTCGACGAGGGTCGGACCACCCCTCACCTGCCGCACGACCCGTGCTTCGCACTCCCCGTCGGCGGTGAGCTGCGTGATCTTCGGTGCCCTGCTCACGTTCTCAACTCCTCGTGCGGGGGCGATCGGCGCGAACGACGACCACCTCCTCGGTCAGTGCCCCCGGCTCCGCCAGCTGCGACGAGTACAGATAGTCCGTGCGGCTGCGAAGGACCGGTCCGAAGGGAATACGGCTGCGGGCCACGACGGATGCCTTGAGATCCGCGTCGCGCAGCCGGGACAGTGTCGCCTCCACACCGGTGAACTCGGAGTGCACGATCAGCGCGAATCCGCCGGGCGTGAGCAGGGTGGGCAGGCTGTCGCACAACGGATCGAGCACGCAGCGACCGTCGGCGCCGGCATCCCAACGCGGGTCGCGGTTCTCCCCGTCGCACGGAACGTACGGCGGATTCGACAACACGATGTCGAACGGACCGTGGCGCAACGCCGCGTCCAGGCCTCCCTGCCGGGGACGGATCGGCAGCCGGCGCGACCACGCGTTGACGCGGGCACTGAACACCGCTCGCGGGTTGATGTCGAAGGCCGTCACCGAGGAAGCACCGAGCATGGCGGCGTTCACCGCCAGAAATCCTGTCCCCGTGCAGAAGTCGAGTACCTTCGCACCCTTCGTACCGCCTGCGTCCGCAAGCGCGCCTGCGAGCAGATACGAATCCTCCTGGGGGCGGTACACCCCCGGAAGACGCCATACCCGCGGCGAATCCGATCCGTCCAGCGCCAGGGAAGCTGTCACGTCACACCACCTCGGTATCTCGAGTTCGACGGCATCTCCACCACCCCGGGCCGAAAACCCGGATCCGTCCGTTCGCGGGCGGATACCCGCGCGACTTCCGTGTGAAACACGCCACCGTTCCGCGAGGGAGGCCCGGCTGTCACGAGAACAGCACCCGGCGAGCGGCATTTCGCACGCGTCGGGTCACCGGAGCGGTGCGTTTGTCGTCCGCGAGTGCGGCGTGAGCGGCGTTCCAGCCGCCCATGCCGTGGACTCCCCCGCCCGGATGCGCACCCGAGCTGGCGAGATACACCCCTTCGACCGGGGTTCGCGGTCCGCCGAAACCGGGAGTGGGCCGCAGGAACAACTGCTGGTGGACCTGCGCGGTTCCACCGTTGACGGCTCCGCCTACGAGATTCGCGTCGGCCGCCTCGAGGTCGCCGGGTCGCTGGACGTGCCGGCCGACCACGCGCGCACCGAAACCCGGTGCGTAGGCCTCGAGTTGCGCGTCGACGCGTTCGGCGAGGTGGTCGGCGGACGCGTCGTCGGTGATGCCCCGCGGCAGATGTGTGTAGGCCCAGCAACTTTCGGTTCCCTCGGGCGATCGCGTCGCGTCGGTCGTCGTCATCTGTCCGAAGAGCAGGAAGGGCGACTCGGGGACGACCCCGGTGGACAGATCGGCCGACCACCGGATCATCGCGTCCGTATCGGCACCGACGTGCACCGTGCCGGCCCCGCTCAACGAGGGCGAACGCCACGGCACGCGGCCGTCGAGCGCGTAGTTCACCTTCACGACCGGGGTGTCCCATTCGAACTTGCGCAGGTCGTCGAGTACCCGCGACCCGACGGCGTCGGCCGGGAGGAGCCGCGTGTACAGGGCCGGGGCCGAGGTGTCGGCGAGGACGGCGCGTCGCACCTTCACCCGCTCGCCGCCGGCGGTCCGGACTGCGGCGACCTTCCCGCCCTGCACCTCCACACCGACGACCGGCGAGTCGCACCGCAACTGGGCACCTGCCGAGGCGCCGCGACGGACCAGTGCGTCGGTGAGCGCTCCCGCGCCGCCGACCGGCGCGGGGAATCCGACGTCCTGCGCGAGCATCGTGAGCATGTAGCCCATGACGCCGCTACCGGGCGCCTCGGGCGGTGTGTCGGCATGCATGGCGTTGCCCAGAAGCAACAGCCGCGCCGCCGAACCGCCGAACAACTCGGACGACATCCGGGTGACGGGCAGCGCGAGCATGCGCGCGTAGCGCAGCAGATCTCCCGTCTTCATCGTGCGCAGCAGGTCCACGGAACCCCGGACGGGCGGGAACGGGCCGAGGAGCAGTTCGAGCAGCGCGCCGCGTACCTGCTTCCACTGGTCGAACAGCGCCAGCCACGCTTCCCCGTCACCGACGCAGCGACGCTCGAGGTCGGCCGCCGTGTCGGTCGGATCCGGAGAGACGACGATCGCGTCCTCGTCGTCGGGGCCGAGCGGGTGACCGAAGGCCTTCGGGGAACGCGCCCAGCGGAGGCCGTGCGACGCGAGATCGAGGGCCTGGAAGGCCGGTGAGGCGACACCGAGCGGATAGAACGCGCTGAACAGATCGGCGCAGTATCCCGGGTGGAGTTCTGCGCTGCGCACCGCTCCGCCGGGTTCGGGTTGCTCCTCCAGCACGAGGACGTCCCATCCGGCGTCGGCGAGCACCGCGGCAGCGGTCAGACCGTTGGGTCCGGCACCGATGACGACCGCATCGACCGTCGCGTCGCTCATTCGGTGGCGCCTTCGGCGAGCAGCACCAGCCGTCTCAGGCATTCCTGGTTCCGTGGCAACACCATTTCCTCCTGTACACGATCGGGGACGAGGGCGTACGGCCCTTCGACGACGTGTTCGGCCATCGTGATGCGGGTGCCGCCGTCGTGGGTGGGTTCGAGCGAGATCGCGATCTCCGCCTTGCCGAACAGCCAGGCACGTGCGCGCAGCACCAGTTGCCGTTCGGGCACCACCTCGCGGACCTCGGTGTGGTCGTCGAGCAGGAGAGGCCACAGACCCACCGAATGATGGATCCGGGTGTCCCGTTGCGGCCAGGCCGGGTCGACGGCCCGGATGCGGGACGCCCCCACCACCCACGCTGCGTACCGCCAGCCGTCGGCGAGGATCTCCCACACTCGTGCCGGCGCCACCGAAGTCTCGATCGTCGCGATCCTGGCCATGCCCGCTCCTCATCCCCTGGACGACAGCTCGCTTGCGGCAGACGCATACCCCGCCACCGTAGGTGTCACACGACGTCGGGTGTCATCGCTGTTCGGAGGGGGTATCCCGGCGGGCATGGAAGCCGAGAACACCCCCTCCTCGAACCCGTACGCCTTCGTCTTCGCACCGTCCCCGCTCCTCACGGTGACACTCGAGAAGGCACCCGACGGAAGCACCGAATTGCACGTCCACCCCGGCGGGCAGGGATTCTGGATCGGCCGCATGGCATCGACCCTGGGAATGGACGTGCACCTGTGCGGACCGTTCGGCGGCGAGTCCGGCACGATCCTCGTCGACATGATGAACCGCGAAGGCGTGACGGTGCACGCCGTGGAGACCGCGTCGCCCAACGGTTCCTACATCCACGACCGTCGCGAGGGCGAACGGAGGGAGATCGTGGAGATCGATCCGCCCACGCTCACCCGGCACGAAACCGATGATCTGTTCAGCGCGTCGCTGGCGTCCGCGATGTGCGCGAAGGTCGCGATGCTGGGTGGACCGCACTGCGACGACGCCGTGCCGACCGAGGTGTACACGCGACTGTGCTCGGATCTGGGCGCCCTCGGCATCCCGGTCGTCGCCGATTTGTCCGGCCCCACCCTCGGTGCGGCCCTCGAAGGCGGGGTGACCGTACTGAAGGTGAGCCACGAGGATCTCATCGAGGACGGTCGCGCGAAGTCCGAGGACCTCGACGATCTCGTCGAGGCCATGCACCGTCTCCACGACGAAGGTGCCGCGTCGGTGGTGATCTCGCGGGCCGGTGATCCGGCGATCGCACTGGACAACGGGACCATCTGGGAGGTGGAGGCGCCCTCGGTGCAGACGGTGGACCATCACGGCGCCGGTGATTCGATGACAGCGGGTATCGCGTCGGTCTATGCCGCGGGCGCGAAGTTCGAGGACGCGCTGCGTCTCGGCGCCGCAGCAGGCGCGGTCAACGTCACGCGTCGCGGGCTGGCGACGGGACATCGAGCCGCGGTCGAGAAGATGGCCGAGAAGGTGGAGGTCCGGAAGTTGAAGGGGAAGCGTTCATGAGAGCACTGATCGTCAACGACGACGGCATCGACAGCCCCGGTCTGGCGCTGCTCGCCCGGATCGCCGTCGAAGCAGGTCTCGACGTGCAGGTCGCGGCGCCCCATGTCGAGCGCAGCGGTGCGAGTGCATCGCTGACCGCTCTCCAGGACGAAGGAAAGCTCCTGCTGAGCCGTCGCCCGCTCGACGACCTGCCCGAGGTGGAATCCTATGCGGTGGAAGCCTCTCCGGCGCTGATCACCTTCCTCGCCTCGTACGGCGCGTTCGGGACGGCACCGGACATCGTGCTGTCCGGAATCAACCTGGGTCCCAACACCGGTCACGCGATCCTGCACTCGGGCACGGTCGGTGCGGCGCTGACCGCTGCCAGCCACGGCGCTCGCGCAGTTGCGTTCTCGCTCAACGGCACCGCTCCCTCGCAATGGGAGACCGCCGAACTGGTGGCACGTCGCGCTCTCGACTGGGCGATCGAACACAGCCGTCCGGGTGCGGTTCTCAACGTCAACATCCCCGACATACCCGTCCACGAGTTGCGCGGATTGCGCAGCGCCCCGCTGGCGGAGTTCGGTGCCGTCCAGGCGGAGATCGGGGAGGTCGAGGACGACGGCGACATCTCCCGCGCCCTGCCGATCACCTTCCGGGCGGTCGAACTCGACGAATCCAACGACAGCGACGCCGTTCTCGTGTGTCAGGGGTGGGCGACCGCGACCGTGCTGACGATGCCTTTCGAGGTGGCGGAGGCCGATCTCGGCACTCTGGAGTTCGCCCACTCGGACAGTTCGCAGCAGTAGGCTCGGATCCCGCTCGGTCACGGACGCCGTGACCGAGCGGTCCCGACCGTCAAAAAGACTCAGGCTCTGCGATTCTCAGGCCACTGCGGTTCTCAGGCCACTGCGGCTCTCAGGCCACTGCGGAATTCGAGACGAAGCCGGGAATCGGCGTCACGACGGACCGTTCCGTACGACCGGCCGTGTCCGTCACGGACTGCACGAACCTGCCGGCCTCGGCAAGCGCGCGCCGACTCTCGGGAAGACTGTCGGCGAAGATCGGGAACGCATGCACCTGGTGTCGCCACAAGTGGAGGTCGCAGCTCACGCCGGCCTCCCGCACGGCCCGAGCCATGGATTCGGCGTCGCTGCGCAGCAATTCGTCGTGACCGGCGTGGATCATCACCGGGGGCAGCACACTGAGGTCGTTGTCCAGCGGGCACATCAGTGGTCCGGGCTCCCCGTCGACGGTCAGGCGGGTATGAGTGCCCTCGATATAGCGCACGAGCGACTGCACCGCCGATCCGGGGAACATGGGGCAGGCCGCCTGCATGTCGTGTTCGGCGCGACGATCCGAATCGAGGTCGACCAGCGGCGACAGCGCGACGATTCCAGCCGGTCGGGGCAGGTCGGATTCCGCGATGGCCAGGGCCGTCATGAACGACAGGTATCCACCGGCAGAGTCGCCTGCGATGACGATGTCCTCTCCGCGATAGCCCTTCTCGCACAACCACTCGTAGCCGCGTACCGCGTCGTCCACCGCGTGCGCGATGGGAGCGTTCGGCAGCATCCGGTAGTCGACGCTGAGAACCGCGCCGTCGGCGCGATCCGACAGGCTCACGGCGAGCGAACGGTGAGTGTTCAGTCCGCACATCAGGAAAGCGCCGCCGTGGAGATACAGCACCGCGCGCTTGGTCGATCGCCCTTCCGCGCGGATCCACTCGGCACTGCACGTGCCCAGGTCGACGTCCACGTACTGCGCCCCGGAGGGCTTGGGGAGCAGGGACGCAGCGCCGTCGACGACCGACAGTGGCCACGCGAGGTCCGGCCGGGCCATCCATGCCCCGACGACCGGCTTCGCGAGTGCACGCACCGCGCCCCGAACGACTCGGGAGCGCACGCTACCGCCTCGGTGGGTGCGGCTGACGCCCTCACATCCACCGAAGTCGTCGATCTCCGAAGACAGCACTGGAACCTCCCGTGGATCACCCCACGAAACCGGTTGATTTCTTTCGTCTTACGAGGCGTGGTACTGCGGTTTACCCACGCTTGTCCGGAATCGAAACACCCGGTTTCGGGCAACGAACCGGAAAAGTCGGGTGCTACGCCCTCTTACAGGACCCGTTTACCGACCCGGTCGGGGAGGGTAACCAGCGCGTATGCCTACCGAGACCACGGTGTCCCTCTGGCGGGATCGCGCTTCACGGACCGCGATGTCCGACCGGACTGCGCCGACTGCGCTGTACGACGACTGGACGGCCCGCCGGGAGCGCTACGACGTCGTGGTCGTCGGTGCCGGGATCACGGGCACCGTGACCGCCCTGCTCCTCGCCGAACGGGGACTGCGCGTCGCGGTGGTCGAAGCCCGGGACATCGGGGCCGTGACCACCGGAAACACCACCGGCAAAGTGAGCGTCCTGCAGGGCACGCGCCTGTCGCAGATCGGCCGCAGACATTCCGGGGCGATCCGTCAGGGATACGTCGACGGCACCCTCGCGGCGCAACGGTGGGTGGTCGACTTCTGCACGCAGCACGGACTCGACTTCGATCGTGCGGACGCCTATACCTACGCGCAGGACCCGTCGAACGTGAGCATGATCGACGCGGAGTACCACCACTGCCGCGCCGCCGGACTGCCGGCCGAACGGGTCGGCGAGATCCCGCTGCCCTTCGGCGTGGCCGCGGCGGTCACCATCCCCGACCAGGTGCAGGTCGATCCCATGCCCATCCTGTTCACGGCGGTCGACCGGGCACGCACGGTCGGCGCCGAGGTGTTCGTCGGGCGTCGCGTGAAGACCGTGGACACCGAGGACACAGGATGCATCGTCCGCACCGACGACGGCGACATCCGTGCAGATCGCGTGGTACTCGCGACCGGCATCCCCATCCTCGACCGTGGCGCGTTCTTCGCCCGTCTGGAACCCGATCGCTCGTACTCCATCGCCGTCGAGGTGCCCGGTGGGCCTCCGGAGGGGATGTTCCTGTCCGCCGACAGTCCCACCCGATCGCTCCGCACCGCCTCCGCGGTGGGAACGTCCTCGTCGGCGGACCGGCTGCTGCTCGTCGGCGGCAACGGGCACGTCGTCGGCCGGCACGATTCGACCCGTTCCGCGTACGACGACCTGCTGCGGTGGACTCAGCGGACGTTCCCCGGCGCCCACGAGCTGTACCGCTGGTCGGCGCAGGACTACACGAACATGGACAGCCTCCCCGAGGTCGGGCCCGTCCTGCCCGGCGCCGACCGGATCTGGGTGGCGACCGGCTTCGGCAAGTGGGGCATGACCGGCGGGGTCGCGGCGGCCCACATCATCGCGTCCCGGTTCTCGGAGTCGCCGGATCCCGAGGTCGAGGCGTGGGCGCCCGCCATGGCGGCCTGGCGCACCGAACTGGTGACCGGCACTCCCACCGCAGCCAAGCTCAATGCCACCGTCGCATTGCACATGGCCAAGGGCTGGCTGCAGGCCGCGACGTCCTCCGGATCGGAGCCGGAAGAAGGACAGGGACGGGTGGTACGCAGTTGCGGACGTCCCGTCGGCGTGTCCACGGTCGACGGCCGGACGCACCGCGTGAGCGCGGTCTGCCCGCACCTCGGCGGAATCCTGCGGTGGAACGACGCGGAGTCGTCGTGGGACTGCCCGCTGCACGGCTCCCGATTCGCCGCCGACGGCGCTCTGCTGGAGGGCCCCGCTACCGGCAACCTCTCCCCCAGGTGACGCCGCGGGTGGAAGAAGGCGTGAGAGCCCGCGTTTCACGCCCACCCGAGCCGGGTAGTTCTGACAGCAGCCGAGAAAGGACACACGAACATGAATTCCGCCGATGGGGCACGACTGTCCGGACTGACCGTCGCAATTCTCGCGACGAACGGAGTCGAGGAGGTCGAGCTCGTCGAGCCGCGTAAAGCTCTCGAGGACGAGGGCGCCACCGTCCGACTCGTCTCGATCGAGCAGGGCGAGATCCAGGCCATGGAGAAGGACGTCAACGCCGCAGGGAAGTACACCGTCGATCACCTCGTCTCGGAGGTAGCCCCCGGCGACTTCGACGGCCTGGTGCTTCCCGGTGGAACCACGAATCCCGATCAGCTGCGCCAGGACGACAAGGCCGTGTCGTTCGTGCGGGAGTTCGTCACCTCCGGGCGTCCGGTCGGGGTGATCTGTCACGGGCCGTGGACACTCGTCGAGGCCGACGTGGTGCGCGACCGCACCCTCACGTCGTACCCGAGCGTTCGTACCGATATCCGCAACGCCGGCGGAAATGTCGTCGATCAGGAGGTGGTCGTCGATCGCAACCTCGTCTCGAGCCGCAATCCCGGCGACCTGCCGGCATTCTGCAAGGCACTCGTCGACCTCTTCGCCGCGAACCCCGCGAGCTGAGTTCCTCGGGCCGCGCACCACGCCGGCCGATCCTCTTTCCCTCACCGACCGCGACCGCAGAGGTCTCGGTCCGTCCCCACCTGCTTGTCGAAAGGACCTCGACGATGCTCGAGCAGAGCCCCGTTACCGGCGCCACCACCTCTCCCTCCGCGGCCCTCCCCCAGGGCGTGCGATTCAGTACCGCGGAAATCAAGAAGCGCATCGACGAAATGTTCGACAACCCGGCCGCTCCCGTCCCGAGCGAAAGCTGATCTCCGAAGAACCGCTGGTCGACGGCCCACAGCAGCGCTCGCGGTTTGCGGCCACCTACCCGCCTTGATAACAAGAAGTAGTCGATTTCGAACATTTGGGATTGGTTCGCCGTGAGGCAGTTTCAAGAAGGCGGGATTATGAACGAAACGAACTCCGACGATTTCGTCGTGGTCGCCAACCGTTTGCCGGTGGATCTGGAGACGCCGACCGACGGCGGTCCGCCGGTCTGGCGACGCAGCCCCGGCGGTCTGGTGACCGCCATGGAGACCGTCCTGAGGTCAAGCGGCGGTGCCTGGGTCGGTTGGCCCGGCACTCCCGACGTGACGGTCGAACCCTTCGAGGAGGACGGACTCTCGCTGTATCCGGTGGAGTTGTCCGCCCAGGAGGTCGAGGAGTACTACGAGGGTTTCTCGAACGACACCCTGTGGCCGCTCTATCACGACGCGCTCATCCCACCCACCTTCGATCGCCGCTGGTGGCGTACCTACCGCGCGGTCAACAAGCGATTCGCCGAGGCCGCGGCGCGCGCCGCCGCCCCCGGGGCGACGGTGTGGGTGCACGACTACCAGCTCCAGCTCGTTCCCCGGATGCTGCGCGAGCTCCGGCCCGACGTCACCATCGGCTTCTTCCTCCACATCCCCTTCCCGCCCACCGAGCTGTTCCTGCAGTTGCCGTGGCGGAAGGCGATCGTCGACGGTCTGCTCGGCGCCGATCTCGTCGGTTTCCATCTCCCCGGTGGGGCACAGAACTTCGTCTACCTCGCCAACCGGCTCTTCGGACTTCCGGCACCGCGCGGGACCTCGTCCGGTGGCACCATCGATCTCGGCGACCGGCAGGTCCGCGTCGACGCCTACCCGATCTCCATCGACGCCGCGCAGCTCCGGGAACGTTCCGGAGACAAGGACATTCGAGAGCGCGCTGCCGAGATCCGCAGGGATCTGGGCGATCCGGAGGTCATGCTGCTCGGCGTCGACCGTCTCGACTACACCAAGGGAATCGACGTACGCCTCGAGGCTCTGTACGAGCTGTTCGCCGAAGGCACCCTCGATCCAGAGAAGGTCGTGATGGTGCAGTTGGCCACGCCGAGTCGCGAGCGGTTGACGGCGTACGCACAACTCCGCGACCAGGTGGAGCGCGAAGTCGGCCGGATCAACGGCGAGTTCGCCCGCCTCGGTTCGCCCGTCGTCCACTACCTCCACGCCTCGGTCGACCGCGACGAACTCCTCGCGATGTACGCCGGCGCCGACGTCATGCTGGTCACTCCCCTGCGCGACGGCATGAACCTCGTCGCCAAGGAGTACGTCGCCTGCCACGGCGACGGCAGCGGTTCACTGGTGCTCAGCGAATTCGCCGGGGCGGCAGCGGAACTCCGTCGCGCCCTCCTCGTCAACCCGCACGATCTCGAAGGCGTCAAGCGCGCGATCGTAGAGGCGATCGAGGAGGACCCCACCGAACGGAAGAGGCGAATGAAGACCATGCACGCGCACGTCATGGAGCACGACGTCGCCCGCTGGTCGCGTACCTTCCTCGAGGACCTGCGGGCCACCTCGGGTGCGCACGTCGCGGCCTCCGAAAGCTAGGCCACCGAAAGTCGGGCCACCGAAAGCCGGACCGCGGGTCCCTCTCCAACACTTACCGGGAAGGGACCCGCGTGCCCTGAACCTCGACGAGCTGCAGACCCGAAGGAATGCAGACCTACTGACTCGGCTGCGGCACCTCGCACTCGATCTCGGGATTGATGCCCGCATAGTTGAGCGGCCCGGCCACCACCGTGACCGCCACCGTCGCGAGACTGCTGCAGTTCTGGTCGGAGTCGCTGAAGTAGCCGCGCTGACCGGCCGCCACCGCACCGATGATCAACCAGACCAGGACCACGAGACTCAACAATCGCACGATCTCACCTCGATCCGTCCCACACGCCGGACCGTCCGGCCGGGTAGCAGTACCCGAGACGGAAACCGAACAAACGCACCGAGGAACATGATCCGGTCGTAACGGACGCAACATCTCTCATCCGTACCTCCGGGGTCTGAAACATCGTGTGGGAGTAGCGGCATAATCATTCTTATGACCGATTCGCCCCCCGGATGAAGTGTTGAGCCGGCTCCTCGCCGACGACGTCTCCCGGCACGTCGGCAGTTTTCCGGTATCTGCTGCCCGACGACTCGTGGGAATGGTCGGCTTCCGTCGGCCGGATGCACGGCTACGAACCGGGGCACGGTCAGGCATGTCGTCGTGATCGGCGATCGCATCGTGGACGACGACGGCACGGTTCTCGGCACGTCGGGGTTCTATCTCGACCTGACCGATGCCCTCGAAGAGGACCTGCGGGCAGCGGTCGACGCCGCGATGTCGTCCTTGGCGGACGCCCGCGCCGTCATCGAACAGGCCAGGGGTGTTCTCATGCTGGCGTACATGATCCCGGCCGAGCGACCCACCGCACATCTCGATTGAGCGACCTGCTCGGGGGTACCCGAAGGTGGAGTCGCGCCCGGCACCGCGCGGTCGCTGCGCGCGCCCTTCGACGTGAGGAGAGCCATGACCCAGGATGTGGAGAAACGTTGGAACGACCCCCGCACGGCCCGTAAGGCCACGATGTACGCAGGGGGCGTGATCGTCGCCGCTCTCGTGGTGATGGGCGTCGCCATCCTCTGGGGCACGAATTCCGGACAGGACTGCAGCGACGCCGCATTCGCGGTGTGCACCGATCCCGCCCGCCAGATCCTGGTCTTCGGACCCACACTCGTACTCCTGCTCGGCGGACTCGGCGCACTGCTGACGGCCTACCGCACCTGGAAGCGCGGCGGTCGCTGGCCGATCTGGCAGGGTGCAGGATGGGTACTGCTGGTGCTGATGGTCGTCTACGCCACCGTCTCGGCCCGCGCCATCATCTGATCCGGCGCCCGGTTGTCCCGGCCCGGAGCGGCCGGAGCCACCGGCCCCACACGAACGAACAGGCGGGACAGCAGCGTATTTCGGTTCGTACCGGCACGACGTGACCGGTTTATCCCCCACCACACACGGGAATACCGCTGTGGTGAAGATCGCGATGGTTGCCGGACAAGTGAATCCCCTGCTCGGTTACGGCGCGCACGCAGGTGCGCCGCCGCAAGGACTGCACGTCCACCTGGCCGAACTGTCCTCCGCCCTCGCCGGGGCCGGCCACGAGGTGGTGGTCTACACCCGCCGCGAGGACCGCGACGGCCCCGACCGGATCTCCACCCCCGGCGGATACGAGGTGGTGCAGGTACCGGCAGGACCGCCGTCCCCGCTGCGCCCCGACGAAACCGCCTCGGCAATGGGGGAATTCGGGAGCTTTCTGGATCGGGAGTGGCGTCAGCGGCCACCGGACATCACCCACGCCCACTACTGGCTGTCGGGTCTGGCCACCCAGCTCGCCACCCGTTCGCTGGGTATTCCCACGGTTCAGACCTTTCACTCCCTCGGCACGGTCGAGCACCGCATCCGGGAGAAGACGGCGATGGACGCATCCGCGCGCGACCGAATCCGCTTGGAGCGACTCATCGCCCGGGGCGCGACGCGCATGATCGCGACGAGTTCCGATGAGGTGTTCGAACTGGCGCGCATGGGCCTCCCCCGCACGCGGACCACAGTCGTGCCGAGCGGAGTGGACGCCGCGCACTACAGCACCGCCGCCGCTCCCGACACCACGAGGACCCGCAAGCATCGTCTGCTCGCAGCCGGCCCTCTCGAGCCGGGCTCCGGGTTCGACATCGCCATCGAAGCGCTGGCGGGCATTCCCGATACCGAACTCGTCATCGCTGCGCATCCCGCTCCCCCGTACCTGTCGCGTCGATCCGACGAGCAGGAGAAGTCCCGTCTCGTGAAGCTCGCGCGCGTACGCGGTGTGCAGGGACGCGTTCGGATCCGACGCGATGTCGGTCGGGACGAGATGCCCGGTCTGCTTCTGTCCGCCGACGCCGTGGTCTCGACTCCCTGGCACGATCCGTCGGGGATGCTCGCCCTGCAGGCGATGTCGTGTGGTCGCCCGGTGATCGCGACCGCTTCCGGAGGAATGCTCGATACCGTGCTCGACGACGCCACCGGTCTTCTCGTGCCTACCCGTTCCCCCGAGGCCGTCGCGGCAGCCGCGCGCCGGCTCCTCTCCGATGCGACGACACGCGCCACCTTCGGGATCGCCGGACGCGACCGCGTGCTCGCCCGGTACACCTGGGATCGCGTGGCGGAGGACACCCTTCGCGCCTACGAGCGGTGTGTGCCGGTTCGGCGTACTGCACACCGGACCGCACGGACCGGTGTGCAGTAGCGCCTGTCGAACTCGGCACATGCGCCGGAACGATCAGCGACGGAAGTCCTGATCGTTCCGGTGCGCACCCGCCCCGCCGGCATCGCCGATCCGGCCCTCGCCGCCGGGCACCGAGTTCGACGTCGGCGAACCTGCCGTTCCCGGAGCCGATTCCCCGCGGTGGTCACCGCGATCGGCACGCTCTGCGGAACGGGGATCCAGTTCCTCCGCACGGCGACGACGCTCGTCGAGTTCGGCGCGGGCCGCTTCGGCGGTACGGCGTTCGTCCTCGGAGCGAGCACGCAGCCGCTCGGCCTCGGCTGCCTTGGCTTCGGCTTCCGCCGCGACGCGGCGGGCCTCCGCTTCGGTGCGTTCTGCCGACGCGGTCCGTTGTTCGACACCGGGCCTGTTCTCTTCGACGCTGCGACGCAGACGTTCGGCTTCGGCACGCCGTCGCTCGGCACGCCGGTTGCGAAGCGTCCACACCAGCACGGCCAGCACCACCAACGCGACGACCACCGCTATCACCAGCAGAATCCAGTCGTTCGTGCTCATCTCGACCTCCTCGGGTTCACCAGCGGGTTCCCCCGGCTCGAAGTGACGAAACGGGCAGGTCGGGCCGATCGGTGTATCGGAGGTGGCCCCGAACGAACCGTTGCCGCCCGGGTATCCCGAACGGCAACGGTATGGAGGGGCGTAGCGGATTGCGTGCCACGCCGCGTAGTCGGCTCTCCCCGAGTCCCTCAGGTCATAGGAGCGACGGCAGCGAGCGCTGCTTCACGTGTCTTGCAGGCCTTGGCGGCGATGGCCGCATCGGCGACCCGGAGCAGCCGTTCCACCGGCCGCCCACTCAGCAAGGCCCAGCGGACATTCAGGGCACGCGCCCGTTCGTCGAGATCGTCGAAGACCGACAACCCCGCCGCACCGAAGAATTCGACTGCTCCGAGATCGACGACCATACGGATGGATTCTTCGAGCTGCCGGTGGGTGAACGCGTGCAGAGCGTGTGCGTTACGGATGTCGATCTCACCTCGTACGTCGATCCAGACGAGGTCCGGTTCGATCTTCTGAGCACTGAACTCCGCCCCGACGACCCGCTGTGCGGGAATGTCGGACCTGATCGGCTGAGCCGACCACGTGGAAGGGGCGGAATCGACCTGTGCGGCAATTCGCTGAGGAACGGTCATAGCACTTCCCAACATCGAAAATTGCAGGAAGCGCGACCGACGAGACAGGCACAACCGGTGACCGATCGGAACCCTCCCGCAAGGGATGGCGCTTCCGTGTTCTCGGCTGTGTGCTCAACCTGTCCCCAACAGTAGTCCACCGGCCATCGGCACTCAACACGTCGAACGTGCATTCCGGGCGTGTTGCCAACCCCCGCCCAGGTCACGGCGGATGGATTGAATTCGCGGTATCTGGGTAATCTCTCCGACGACCAGACAGACACGACCCGCTCGTACCCCCACTCCCCGTACTGGAGACATCAGGCTCATGGCAAAATCCGCGTCGATCGAATCGGCACGCGACCACAATCCCCCGGTAGTCGAACTCCGAGTAGAGGCCCATCCCGATCAGCTCGCAGTGCTCCGAGCGGTAGCCGCTGCGATCGCGCTGCAGCACGACTTCGACCTCGATACCGTGGCGGACGTGAAGCTCGCCGTCGACGAAGCGGCCACACGGCTGATCATGGGCGCTCCCGAGGACGCGGTTCTGGCCTGCTCCTTCCGGGCGGCCCTTCCGCTGCTGCACATCAGCCTGTCTGCCCCGACGAACGACGCATCCGCGATCGGGCAGCCGCGATCCTTCGGATGGCACGTGCTCAACTCGCTGACCGAGTCCATCTCGGTGACCAGCGACGACTCGCGCGCCACGATAGACATGTCCATCGCCGAAGGCAGCGCCGATCGGTGACGCGCAACACGGGTAGGTCGAGCGACGAGTATGCCGACGTCACCGAAACGCTGAGAACGCTCCTCGCCCTCGAGGAGGACGACCCCGGTCGTGTCCGCATCCGCGACGAAGTGGTCGAGCGGTGTCTTCCGCTCGCCGAGCACATCGCCCGACGCTTCGACGGCCGTGGTGAGGCCTTCGAGGACCTGCTGCAGGTGGCGCGTCTGGGCCTGGTCAACGCGGTCGACCGGTTCGACCCCGAACGCGGCTCGGATTTCGTCTCCTTCGCGGTCCCCACGATCATGGGTGAGGTGCGCCGGCACTTCCGCGACGCCGGCTGGGCCGTTCGTGTGCCGAGGCGCATGAAGGAACTGCATCTGTCCCTGAGCAAGGCCACCTCCGAGCTCTCCCAGCGCCTCGGACGCGCGCCCACCGCCTCCGAGCTCGCCGAGGAACTCGGCATCGATCAGGAGGAGGTGCTGCAGGGTCTCGTGGCCGGCAACGCCTACCAGACGGTGTCGGTCGACCGGTCGTCCCCGTCCGGCGACGACGGGCTCACCCTCGCCGACACCCTCGGCGACTACGACACCGCGCTCGACGAGGTCGAGAACCACGAGGCGCTGCGACCGCTGCTCGAGGCCCTTCCGGCCCGTGAACGCACGGTCGTCCTGCTGCGCTTCTTCGGCAACATGACGCAGACGCAGATCGCCGAGCGCGTGGGTGTCTCGCAGATGCACGTGTCGCGTCTGCTCACGAAGACCCTCGCGCAGCTCCGCGAGCAGCTCGGCGACAACTTCTGAGGAGTCGACGTCCCGGGTACTCGTACCCGGGACGTCGACACGCTCAGAACGTCGAGGCGTCGATCACGAACCGGTAGCGCACGTCACTGGCGACCACACGGTCGTATGCTTCGTTGATACGGTCCGCGGAGATCAGCTCGATCTCCGCCCCGATGCCGTGCTCTGCGCAGAAGTCGAGCATCTCCTGCGTGTCGGGGATGCCGCCGACATTCGATCCGGCCATCGCACGATCGTTCATCGCGAGCGAGAACGCCCGCACCGACAGCGGCTTCTCGGGCAGGCCGAGGCCGACGAGGGTGCCGTGCAGCCGCAGCAACGACAGGTAGCGGTCGAGGTCGAGGTTGACCGAGACGGTGTTGAGGATCAGGTCGAACTTTCCGCGCAGCTCCTTGAACGTCGACTCGTCCTCGGTCGATCGGTAGTCGACCGCCCCGAAACGCAGGCCGTCGTCCCGCTTCGACAGCGAGTGGCCCAGCACGGTCACCTCCGCGCCCATCGCTGCAGCGATCTTCACACCGACGTGTCCGAGACCGCCCATGCCGATGATCGCGACCTTGCTGCCCGGTCCCGCATTCCACCGCTTCAGCGGCGAGTACAGGGTGATTCCCGCGCACAGCAGAGGTGCCGCGGCGGCCGGGTCGAGTCCGTCGGGAATCCTCAGGACGAAGTGTTCTGTGACGACGATGTGCGTGGAGTAGCCGCCCTGGGTGACGGTGCCGTCGCGGTCGACGGAGTTGTAGGTCCCCGTCACCCGATTGGTGCAGTGCTGTTCGAATCCTGTTCGGCAGGGATCACATTCGCCACAGGAGTTCACGAAGCAGCCCACGCCGACCCGGTCTCCGACGGCGTGTTCCGTGACATCGGAACCGACGGCGGCGACGGTGCCGACGATCTCGTGACCCGGCACGATCGGGTACTTGGTCCCGCCCCATTCGTTCCGGGCGGTGTGGATGTCGGAATGGCAGATGCCGGCGAACTCGATGGCGATGAGTACGTCGAGCGGACCGAGCGCACGTCGTTCGACGGTGGTCTTCGACAGGGGCGCGTCGGGCGCGGTGGCGGCGTAGGCGGCGACGGTGGTCGTACCGGTGGTGGACGTCATTCCTCCACAACTACTCCGCCTCACGACGACGTGCACCCGCGGGGGACTCCCGCGGGGGCACGTCGTCGATACGGTTCGGCTATCCGGCCTGATCGGACTGCTGGGCCGCCCGGCGGCGCAAGCGCCGCGCCGCAGCGACGAGATTGCGCAGCGACGGTTCGAGCTGCCAGTGGTGACGGGTCTTGAGACCGCCGTCCGGATTGGCCCACAACCGGTCGAGTTCCACCGATTCCGCCGCTTCGGTGAGCAACTCGTCGAGCTCGTCGATGTCCGGGATCCGGGCCGACCGCGACTCGTAGACACCGGGGCCGACACCGTGGGACAGCGCGCGGTCCTTGATCGCTTCGAGCACCCAGCGGATCGAGCGCGTCGCCACGATCGCCGTGACGTCGGCGTCGAGCCGCTCGATCGCGTCGACCACCGAGGCCTGACCCGAATAGGTCAGGTGCGTGTGGATCTGCGTCTCCGGCTTCGCACCACCGGTGGCGAGACGGAAGGCGTCGACGGCCCAGTCGAGGTATTCGGCACGCCCGTCCTGGCGCAGCGGCAGCAGTTCGCGGATGGCCGGTTCGTCGACCTGGATGATCGCGATGCCCGCCCGCTCGAGATCGGCGATCTCGTCGCGGATGGCCAGTGCGAGCTGGTCGGCCGTCTCGTGGAGCGGCTGATCCTGACGCACGTAGGAACGCGCCAGCATCGTCACCGGACCGGTGAGCATGCCCTTGACCGGCTTGTCGGTCAGCGACTGTGCGAACGAGATCCACTCGACCGTCATCGGCTTCGGACGCACGATGTCGCCGTAGAGGATAGGCGGTCGCGTGCAACGTGAACCGTAGGCCTGCACCCAGCCGAAGTGCGTGGTGGCGAAGCCCTCCATCAGCTCGGCGAAGTACTGCACCATGTCGTTGCGTTCGTGTTCGCCGTGGACGAGGACGTCGAGACCGATGTCCTCCTGCAGACGGATGGTGGACTCGATCTCCTCCTGGATCCGCTTGACGTACTCGTCGTACGACATCCGGCCGCGACCGAGTTCTGCTCGTGCCCTGCGGATCTCCGCGGTCTGAGGGAACGACCCCAGCGTCGCCGTCGGCACCGGCGGCAGATCCAGGCGCTTCTGCTGCGCGACGCGGCGCTCCTCGTACGGCGCGCGCACCCGATGAGCGGGAGTGACCGCGTTCAGACGTGCACGGACGGTGTGCTTCTGCTTGAAGTGCACCGACACGGGCGGCTTGCGCCACCGCTCCTCGGCTCCGGTGGTGAGCGCCTTGGCGAGGGAGACCACCTCCCCCACCTTCTGCTTCGCGAACGCGAGACGATCGGCGACGTCGCCGGGGATGTCGTACTCGACGAGCACGTCGTAGGGCACGTGCAACAGCGAGGACGAGGTCGACACGACGAGATCCGGTGCGACCGCGGCGATGGACTTCAGGTACTCGAGCGTGCGGTGGCGGTCGACCTTCCACACGTTGCGGCCGTCGACGACACCGGCGTAGATGCGCTTGCGCTTCAGTCCGGGCACGGCGGCCAGTTCGTCCGCGCTGATGCGGCCGTCGACCAGGTCCAGGCCGATCGCCTCGATCTTCGACGCGGCCAGGATCGGCAGCGCCTCACCGAGATGCCCGTACGGGCCGGTCACGAGCAGACGCGGCCGCAGCGGAGCGTGGGAGAGCACGTCGTAGGCACGCGCGAGGGCTGCGAGCTCCTCCTCGCTGCGGTCCTCGGTGAAGGACGGCTCGTCGAGCTGCACGCAGGTCGCGCCGGCGCGGGCGAGCTGCTCGAAGAGCTTCTCGTACTCGGGGAGCAGCGCGTCGAGCAGGTCGAGGGTGCGGAAACCCTCCTTCGTCGACGTCGGCGCGACCTTCGACAGCAGCAGCAGCGAGGCCGGGCCGAGCACCACCGGACGCAGCTCGACGCCCTCGGCCTTCGCACGCTCGAACTCGTCGAGCACGGCCGCCGAGTTCAACTCGAAGACGGTGTTCTCGTCGAGTTCGGGCTGGCGGTAGTGGTAGTTGCTGCCGAACCAGCGCACCAGCTCGAGCGGCGGGAAGTCCTCGCGTCCACGGCACAGCGTGAAGTACAGATCGAGCGGGTCGAGCTCGTCGACCAGCGGACGGAACCGGTCGGGCAGCGCTCCGAACAACAGGGCGTTGTCCAGGACGTGGTCGTAGTAGGAGAACGTGTTGCCGGGTACCTGGGTCAGACCCGTGGCTGCGAGCTCGCGCCAGGTGTTCTCCTGGAGCTCGCGAGCGACCGCGACGAGTTCGTCGCGCGTGCCCTCACCGTGCCAGTAGGCCTCGAGGGCGAACTTGAGCTCGCGGCGGGGTCCGATGCGCGGGTACCCGAGGATGCTCGATCCGTATCCGTCGGCGAGAGTTGCCATGTCGGCGTCGACCTTTCCCTCATGCACACCGCGCCCGTGCACCGGTGACCAGTGCTTGGAACACTGTCGCCGGGCACGGGCGCCGTGTGCGGTGGTGCTACCTGGCTAGCCGGCCTTCTTGACCGTGCGGCCGTTGTCGGCGTACTCGTAGAAGCCGGCGCCCGACTTCTTGCCGACGAGTCCCGCCTCGACCATGCGCTGCAGCAGCGGCGGGGCCGAGTACAGGGGCTCCTTGAACTCCTCGTACATGGAGTCGGCGATCGACTTGACGGTGTCCAGACCGACGAGGTCGGTCAGGGCGAGCGGACCCATCGGGTGGGCGCAGCCCAGGACCATCGTCTTGTCGATGTCCTCCTTGGTGGCGAAGCCGGACTCGACCATCCGGATCGCCGAGAGCAGGTACGGCACCAGCAGTGCGTTGGCAATGAAACCTGCGCGATCGGAGGACCGCACGACCTGCTTGCCCAGTACGTCGGCGGCGAAGGCCTCGGCGCGCTCGGAGACGGTGGGGCTGGTCTTCAGAGTGGTGACGAGCTCGACGAGCGGGAGCACCGGCACGGGGTTGAAGAAGTGCATGCCGATGACACGTTCGGGGGCACCGGTCGCGATACCGAGCTTCATGATCGGGATCGACGAGGTGTTCGAGGCGAGCACCGCGTTGGGATCGGTGACGATCTTGTCGAGCTCGGCGAAGATCTCGCTCTTGAGCTTCTCGTCCTCGACGACGGCCTCCACGACGAGCTGCCGATCGGCGAAGTCACCGAGATCGGAGGTGAAGCGCAGACGCCATGCGGCCTGCTCACGCTCACGCTCGGTGATCTTTCCGCTGCTCACACCCCGGTCCAGCGACCGGAGGATGCGGGCGCGTCCGGCGGCCGCGAGTTCGCGGGTCTGCTCGAACACCAGTACGTCGACATGAGCGCGTGCGCACACCTCGGCGATACCTGCGCCCATGATGCCGGCGCCGATCACGCCGACGCGCTGAATCTTTTCGCTGGTCACGTCAGCTCCTTCTCGTTGTGGGGGTCGTGGCCGAGGCCGGAAGTACAGGTGCGGACCCATCGGGTACGCGCGTTTCGAACTGCTCCGGATACGCACGCACCCCGCGGCAGGACATGGGGACCTGTGGATCCCGCCGCGGGGTGGTGGACCTCGGGGTGGCGCTTGTTCCTAGTGGAACTGGCCTTCCTCGGTGGAGCCCTTCAGGGCAGCCGTGGAGGTGTTGGGATCGACGGTGGTGGCGATGGTGTCGAAGTAGCCGGCACCGACCTCACGCTGGTGCTTGATAGCGGTGAAGCCGCGCTCCTTGGCCGCCTTGAACTCGCGCTCCTGCAGGTCGACGAAGGCCGTCATGCCCTCGCGGGCGTAGCCGTGGGCCAGGTCGAACATGCCGTAGTTGAGCGAGTGGAAGCCGGCGAGGGTGATGAACTGGAACTTGAAGCCCATCGCGCCGAGCTCCTTCTGGAACTTCGCGATGGTCGCGTCGTCCAGGTGAGCCTTCCAGTTGAAGGACGGCGAGCAGTTGTAGGCCAGCAGCTGGTCCGGGAACTCGCTGCGGACGCCCTCGGCGAACTTCTTGGCGACCTCGAGGTCCGGAACACCGGTCTCCATCCAGATGAGGTCGGAGTACGGAGCGTAGGCCTTCGCACGGGCGATGCAGGGCTCGATGCCGTTCTTGACGTGGTAGAAGCCCTCGGCGGTGCGCTCACCGGTGATGAACGGGCGGTCGCGCTCGTCGACATCGGAGGTGATGAGGGTCGCGGCCTCGGCGTCGGTGCGGGCGATGACCACGGTCGGAACGTCCGCGACGTCGGCCGCGAGGCGAGCCGAGGTCAGGGTGCGGATGTGCTGCTGCGTGGGGATGAGCACCTTGCCACCGAGGTGGCCGCACTTCTTCTCCGACGCGAGCTGGTCCTCCCAGTGCGAACCGGCGACGCCGGCCGCGATCATGGCCTTCTGCAGCTCGTAGACGTTGAGGGCACCACCGAAGCCGGCCTCACCGTCGGCGACGATCGGAGCGAGCCAGTTGTCGACGGAGGTGTCGCCCTCGACCTTGGCGATCTCGTCGGCGCGCAGCAGCGCGTTGTTGATGCGGCGGACGACCTGCGGAACCGAGTTCGCCGGGTACAGCGACTGGTCCGGGTAGGTGTGGCCGGACAGGTTGGCGTCGCCTGCGACCTGCCAACCGGAGAGGTAGATGGCCTTCAGGCCGGCGCGGACCTGCTGGACCGCCTGGTTACCGGTGAGGGCGCCCAGCGAGTTGATGTAGTCCTCGTTGTTGACGAGGTCCCACAGGATCTCGGAACCGCGGCGGGCGAGGGTGGCCTCCTCGACGACATTGCCCTGCAGCTTGGCGACCTGCTCGGCGGTGTAGTTGCGGGTGATCCCCTTCCAGCGCGGATTGGTGTCCCAATCCTTCTGGATCTCTTCTGCAGTCCTCGGGGTGCCGGTGGTCGACATCAAATCTCCACTCTCTAGATCTGCCCCGCTCGGGATGAAGCAGTACGCGTGTACGACTTCACATCCTTTGCGTGCCGTTCGGATGTACAAGAACGACAATGACACAGACCAAAAAGCCCGTCTACCTGTTGCTAATGCCAATCTCGGCTATTTTCGTTGCAGGCATTGCGAAGATTGCTAATCGATGGTCGGTCCAACTACCCGAATCGGACACAGGTTTATTACCCGCGAGTAGCAACTACCTCGGCTTTTGCCGCTACCACCCGGCCCCCGCGCCGAAACACCCCACCCCGCCGAATCACCCAGTGCGGGACGGATCGGACACCTGCCTGTGACTGCCTTCACAGGAGCCGACCGCCCGCTGTGATCCCCATTGACCTCTCGAATCCCACCCGTAACATGTCTCGGGCCGGATCGGGGCCGGCGCGTCGTAGTGCCTTCGTGTGTCGGGCCCCGCCGAACAGCCCCCCGAACACGAGGAGTCGACATTCTCTCGAGTACGTCGCGGTCGATCGTCGAAGCGACCCTGCCGGTGGTCGGCGCCGAGATCGGCACGATCTCACGTGTCTTCTACAACCGGCTCTTCCGGGCCGTCCCGTCGCTGCGGGACACCTTCAACCGCACCAACCAGGCGAACGGGACCCAGCAACGGGCACTCGCCGACTCGGTCGCCGCCTTCGCATCACTGCTGGTCACCCATGCACCGACCGACATCGACCCCATCATGGAGCGGATCGCCGCCAAGCACGCGTCCCTCGGTGTGCAGGCAGCGCACTACGGGATCGTGCGGACGCACCTGTTCGCCGCGATCGCCGAGGTCCTCGGTGACGCCGTCACACCGCAGGTCGCCGTGGCCTGGCACGAGGTGTACACGCTGATGGCGAACTCGCTCGTCGAGCAGGAGACGGAGCTGTACCGGCGGGCCGGTGTGGCGCCCGGCGACATCTGGCGTCGCGTGGTCGTCACCGAGCACGAGTACGACGGCGCGCACGCGGCCACCCTCCACCTCCGTTCCATCGACGGTGAACCGCTGCCGGCCTTCCTTCCCGGCCAGTACATCTCGGTGCGGGTCGCGCTGTCCGACGGCTCCGAGCAGATCCGCCAGTACACCGTGTTCCCCGGCAGGGTGAGCGGCGAGTGGGCCGTCACCGTCAAGCGCGTGCCGGGCGGACTCGTCTCCCCCGTGCTCTGCGACGGCCTGCGCGTCGGCGATCACCTCCTCGTGTCGCCGCCCTTCGGCAGCGTCGTGGTCGATCGGGGCAGCGAACCGCTGCTGCTCGTCTCGGCGGGCGTGGGCGTGACGATGACCGTCGCGGCGCTGCGCGACATGCAGTCCCGAGGCGACGGCCGGAGCGTCGACGTCGTCCACATCGACCGCACCCCTTACGAGCAACCGCACCGGACCGAGATCGGCATCCTGGTCGACTCGTTGCCGGACGCCCGGCTGCACGTGCGCTACACCGAGTACGACGAGATCCGCAGCGACGGGCGAACTCCCCTGTCCGGGCTGACGATTCCGGGCGACGCCCGCACCTACGTGTGCGGTCCGATCCCGTTCATGCGTGCGATCCGCTCCGATCTCGTCGCGTCGGGCCTGTCCCCGGGGTCGATCCACTTCGAAGCGTTCGCGCCGGGCTCGTGGTTCGGTCTCGAGGCTCCACCGGTGCCCGTCGATTAACACGCTGCGAACGCCACCTTGCGAAGGCTGCGAGGCAGTTCTACCCTGGGCGAATGGCCAAGACCTATGTAGGCGCCCGGTTGCGGCAGCTACGCACCGAGCGAGGACTCAGCCAGGCTGCGCTCGCCAAGACCCTCGAGATCTCGGCAAGTTATCTCAACCAGATCGAGCACGACGTCCGGCCCCTGACCGTGCCCGTCCTGCTGCGCATCAGCGAGGTCTTCGGGGTGGACGCCACCTTCTTCTCCTCGCAGGACGACACCCGTCTGATCGCGGAGATGCGGGAGGTCGCGCTCGATCAGGAGATGGGCATCGAGGCCGACGCGCAGGAGATCGCCGAGATGGTCGCAGCCCATCCCACTCTGGCGCGCGCAATGGTCAATCTCCATCGGCGCTTCCGCAACACCACCGCGCAGCTCGCCGTCGCGACCGAGGAGAGGTACAGCGACGGCAGCGGCAGCGGGGCGATCACCATGCCGCACGAAGAGGTGCGCGACTACTTCTACCAGCGGCAGAACTACCTGCACGATCTCGACACCGCGGCAGAGGAGCTGGCCGATCGCATCCGGTTCCACCGCGGCGACGTCGGCGGCGAGATCGCCCGCCGCATGGCGACGGTCCACGACGTGCAGATCGTCAAGCGCATCGATCTGGGCGAGAACATCCTGCACCGCTACGACCCCGAGACCCGTGTCCTCGAAGTCGCGCCGCAGCTGTCCGGTGGGCAGCAGGTCTTCAAGCTGGCCATCGAACTCGCGTACCTGGAGTGCGGGGAGCTCATCGACCGCCTCGTTGCGGAGGGTTCGTTCACGAGCGACGCCTCGCGGGCGTTGGCCCGGCTCGGGCTCGCCAACTACTGGGCGGCCGCACTGATCCTGCCGTACACACAGTTCCACGAGATCGCCGAGGACTTCCGCTACGACGTCGAGCGTCTGTCGGCCTTCTACGGCGTCAGCTACGAGACGATCGCGCACCGTTTGTCGACTCTGCAACGTCCGAAGCTGCGGGGCGTCCCGTTCTCGTTCGTGCGCGTCGACCGCGCGGGGAACATGTCGAAGCGACAGTCCGCCACCGGTTTCCACTTCTCCACCAGTGGCGGCACGTGCCCGCTGTGGAACGTCTACGAGACCTTCGCCTATCCCGGCAAGATCATGACGCAGATCGCACAGATGCCCGACGGTCGTCGCTATCTGTGGGTCGCGCGCACGGTCGAGCGTCGCGCCGCACGCTACGGTCAGCCGTCGAAGACCTTCGCGATCGGTCTCGGCTGCGAACTGCGGCACGCGCATCGCCTCGTCTACGCCGACGGTCTCGACCTCGACGAGTCCAACCCCGGCACGCCGATCGGCTCGGGTTGCCGCGTGTGCGAGCGCATGAACTGCCCGCAGCGTGCCTTCCCGCCGCTGGGCAAGGAGATCGACATCAACGAGCACCGCTCGTCGGTCTCGCCGTATCTGGTGCGTTGAGCGTCGGTAGGCTCGTCGCATGGCACGCACCCCCGACGCGATAGGCGCGAAGGCACTCGAGTTCCTGTCCGAGTACCACCTCGCGACGCTCACGACCCTTCGCAAGGACGGCTCGCCGCACGTCGTCGCCGTCGGGTTCACGTGGGACGGCGAGGCCGGCCTCGCCCGCGTCATCACCTTCGAGGGCTCCCAGAAGACCCTCAACGTCGAACGCGGGGGTTACGCCGTCGTCAGCCAGGTCGACGGCGGTCGCTGGCTCACCCTCGAGGGCCCGGCCCGCGTGACCCGCGAGCCGGCCGACGTCCGCGAGGGCGAGCGTCGCTACGCCGCCCGCTACCGCGAACCCCGCCCCAACCCCCGCCGCGTCGTCATCGAGATCGCAGTCGAGCGCGTGATGGGCTCGGTCCTCGACCCCGCCTGACGCATCAGCTACAGGTTTTGCCATCAGCTACCGCGATTCGCTGTAGCGGATGGCCGAGAAGGTAGCGGTTACCGCCGCGCACGGACGACGGCACGGTCGAAGCGAGCGCGGACGACGTCGAACCGGAACAGTTCGGGCCACGTCCACCTGACCACTTCGAAGCCGAGGTCGCGCAAGGCGTCCTCCCGTCGCTTCTCGTTCCGCAGGGCCTCGACACCTCCCTCGTCGTACTTGCCCATCCCGTCGAACTCACCGACGACTCCTTCGTCCTCCCAGAGGAAGTCGACCCGGGCGACGAACTGCCCGTCGGGTGTTCGTATCTCCTTCTGGAGCGTCGGTGCGGGCATGCCGGCCTGATGCATCCGGATGCGACTCAACGACTCCCCCGGACTCTCGCTGCGACCGTCGAGAAATGCAGCCACGCGTCGCGCGGCAGCGATACCTCGACGCGGCCCGGACTCGTCGAGACAGCACAGCAGCGCGGAGCCGAACTCCGCATCGAGAGCCGCAGCGCAATCACCGGCGATCACTGCTTCGTCGAAGTCGAGTGTGCAGGCGAGGTCCACGACGGTCCGGGCGAGCGAGGTGCACGGTATGCCCGCGACCTCCGACAGATCGTGAGGACGAAGAGGGGCGACGTGCAGGTGACGGTTCGCGTCCCTCCGACCGCCACCCGATCTGTCGCGAGTGACGTGGACCCGCGTGAGATCGGGCTTCCACAGGGCGAGCCCGTACAGGACTGCGGCAGACTCGTGGCTGACCACTGTGCCGGGCGCGAGCACTGCCCCGACGGATCGCACGCGCACGCGATAGCGATCGAGTTCGTCGAGGGAGTCGTCGCTGTGGAGGTAGATGCCGGGTTCGAGTCGCTCGAGTTCGCCGGCGCGTACTGCACGACGGATTTCGGAGTCGGTCATCCCGGAGGCGAGAGCGGTGGTCCGCAGGAAAGGCGTCGGTCGCATGCGGACCACCGTGCCCGATCGTCGTGACGCAGATCCGGTGCGAACACCGGTATTCGCGTCGCCTGTGGATGATCCCGGCCCCTGTGGACAAACAGTTCGCTACACCTTCAGCTATCCGCTACCGCAAATTGCCGTAGCGGATGGCGAAGTCCGTAGCTGCTGCTTGTGCGCACTTTGTAACACCCGCGAAATCTGTGTCACGAGACCGTGACCGGAAGATATTCCCGCGCAACAACTCCCTTCTACTGTGGCCTCACGGATACAGCGCTGTATACGCCTCCCGGATACACCGGGGTCCTCTCCGGCCACACCTTCGAAGGAAGGGCTCTACATGTCTGTTGTCAGGTCCAGGCTCGCCACCCGCGCCATCGCGGCCCCCGCAGCACTCGTCGCAGTCGGACTCGTGCTGTCCGCCTGCGGAAGCCGCGCGGGTGACGAGGGCAGCACGACCGCCTCCGGTGCTGCGTCGTGCGTCGACACCTCGGGCGACACCATCAAGGTCGGCTCGCTCAACTCCCTGTCGGGCACGATGGCCATCTCCGAGGTCACCGTCCGCGACTCGATCGCGCTGGCCGTCGAGGAGATCAACTCCGACGGCGGTGTGCTCGGCAAACAGATCGAGATCGTCTCCGAGGACGGCGCATCCGAGCCGACGGTGTTCGCGGAGAAGGCCGAGAAGCTCATCGGATCCGACTGCGTCGCAGCGGTGTTCGGCGGCTGGACGTCGTCGAGCCGCAAGGCGATGCTGCCGGTCTTCGAGGACCGCAACGCGCTGCTGTACTACCCCGTCCAGTACGAGGGCCTCGAGTCGTCGTCGAACATCTTCTACACCGGCGCGACCACCAACCAGCAGATCGTGCCCGCCCTGGACTACCTGAAGGAACAGGGCGTGAAGTCGCTCTACCTCGTCGGTAGCGACTACGTCTTCCCGCAGACCGCCAACCGCATCATCAAGGCGTACGCCGAGGCCAACGGCATCGAGATCAAGGGCGAGGACTACACCCCGCTCGGCTCCACCGACTTCTCCACCATCGTCAACAAGGTGCGCACCGCCGACGCCGACGCGGTGTTCAACACCCTCAACGGCGACTCCAACGTCGCATTCTTCCGCGAGTACACCAACGCCGGCCTCAACGCGAAGGATATGCCGGTCGTGTCGGTGTCCATCGCCGAGGAGGAAGTGGGTGGCATCGGTGCACAGAACATCGAGGGCCAGCTCACCGCGTGGAACTACTACCAGACCGTCGACTCCCCCGAGAACACCTCCTTCGTCGAGGCGTACAAGGCGAAGTACGGCGCGAACAAGCCGACCTCCGATCCCATGGAAGCCGCCTACACCTCGGTCTACCTGTGGAAGAACACCGTCGAGAAGGCCGAGTCCTTCGAGGTCGACGACGTCATCGAAGCCGCCGACGGCGTGACCTTCGACGCCCCCGAGGGCACCGTGACCATCGACGGCGACAACCACCACATCACCAAGACCGCCCGCATCGGTGAGATCCGTGGCGACGGCCTGATCTACACCATCTGGGAGTCCGACGGCGCCATCGAGCCCGACCCGTACCTCGAGTCCTACGACTGGGCGTCGGGCCTGTCCGGTAACTGAGCGCGGAAGCCGAAGAGGGAGACGACATGGATGTCCTTGTAGGGCAGCTCTTCACAGGATTGAGTATCGGATCGATCCTGTTGCTGGCAGCGCTGGGGCTGTCGCTGACGTTCGGCCAGATGGGCGTGATCAACATGGCCCACGGCGAATTCATCATGGCCGGCAGCTACACGGCGTTCGTCGTACAGCAGGTGATCTCGTCGGCCGGGGTGTCCCTGTTCGTCTCCCTCCTCGTCGGTTTCCTGGTGGGCGGCGTGATGGGCGTGATCCTCGAGGTCACCCTCATCCGCCGCATGTACCACCGCCCGCTCGACACCCTGCTGGTCACCTTCGGTGTGGGCCTGCTGCTCCAGCAGGCCGCCCGCGACATCTTCGGCGCTCCCGCCGTCAACGTCGTCGCACCGTCCTGGCTCTCCGGCGGCGTGGAGATCTTCGGGGCCGTCGTCCCGAAGACCCGCCTGTTCATCCTCGCCCTCGCCGTGGTCTGCGTGGTCGCCCTGATCGCGTCGATGAAGTACACGCCGATGGGACGACGGATCCGCGCCGTCGTGCAGAACCGCGATCTCGCCGAGACGGTGGGCATCTCGTCGCGCCGCACCGACATCACGACCTTCTTCCTCGGCTCCGGACTCGCCGGCCTCGCCGGTGTGGCCCTGACACTCATCGGCTCGACCAGCCCGACGATCGGCCAGTCCTACCTCATCGACGCCTTCCTCGTGGTCGTCATCGGCGGTCTCGGCCGCATCGAAGGCGCGGTGCTCGCGGCCGTCGCACTGGGCCTGCTCAATTCGTTCATCGAGTACTCCACGACCGCGTCGATCGCGAAGGTCATCGTGTTCGTGCTCATCGTGATCTTCCTGCAGGTCCGTCCGCAGGGCCTGTTCGCCGTCAAGACGAGGAGCCTGGTCTGATGTCGTCGACATTCCCGGTCCGCAACTTCACGAAACCCGGACCCGTACGCACAGCAAGCGGATTCGCGATCGCCGCGATCGTCCTGTTCGGTCTCGCCCCCGCCGTCCTCTCCGATTTCCGTCTCGGCCTGCTCGGCAAGTTCCTGTGCTTCGCGATCGTCGCCGTCGGCATCGGCCTGGCCTGGGGTCGCGGTGGCATGCTCACCCTCGGCCAGGGTGTCTTCTTCGGCCTCGGCGCCTACATCATGGCGATGCACCTGAAGATCTCCGACGCCGAACTCCGCGGCGACACGGTCCCCGACTTCATGCAGATCGCGGGCATCCGCGAACTACCCGCCTACTGGGTGCCGTTCGCCTCCCCCGCCGTCACGCTGCTGGCGATCCTGATCGTGCCGGCCCTGATCGCCGCCCTGCTCGGCTTCGGTGTGTTCGCCCGCCGCGTCAAGGGCGCCTACTTCGCCATCCTCTCCCAGGCACTGGCCGCGGCCTTCGCGATCCTCCTCGTCGGCCAGCAGTCCACCGGAGGGTCCAACGGTCTCAACCGTTTCCGCACCTTCTTCGGCTACGACCTGTCCGATCCGGTCAACAAGCGGATGCTGTTCTTCATCGTCGCCGCGATCCTGCTGCTCGTCGTCGCCGCGACCCGCCAGCTCATGCAGTCCCGCTACGGCGAACTGCTCGTCGCGGTCCGCGACCAGGAGGAGCGGGTCCGCTTCCTGGGCTACGACCCCGCCCTGATCAAGGTGGCCGCCTACACCGTCGCCGCCTTCTTCGCCGGCATCGCCGGTGCGATGTTCGTGCCCATCGTCGGCATCATCTCCCCCGCCGACGTCGGCATCGTCCCGTCCATCGCGTTCCTCATCGGTGTCGCCATCGGCGGACGCACCACGCTGCTCGGCCCGGTCCTCGGCGCGGTGGGCGTGGCGTGGGCACAGACCACCCTGTCGGAGAACTTCCCCTCTGCCTGGACCTACGCGCAGGGCCTGCTGTTCATCGTCGTCGTCGGCTTCTTCCCCGCCGGCCTCGCCGGGGTGATCACCCTGCTCCGCCGGCGCCGCCGCGCCACCCCGGCGGAACCCACACCGCCGGCCGAACCCGAGCCCGCCGACCTTCCCGAGATGGAGCCCGTGCGATGAGCAAACCCGTCTACGGCGGCAACGCCGGAATGAGCAGCGACTACCTCGAGATCCGCGACCTGCGTGTCACCTTCGACGGCTTCACCGCCGTCGACGGCGTCGACCTCACCCTCCTCCAGGGCGACCTGCGGTTCCTCATCGGCCCCAACGGCGCCGGCAAGACGACCCTCGTCGACGCCGTCACCGGCCTGGTCCCGGCAACCGGCTCGATCACCAAGTCGGGCGTCGAACTGCTCGGCAAGAAGACCCACAAGATCGCGCGCCTCGGCGTGGGCCGTACCTTCCAGACCGCCTCGGTCTTCGAGGAGCTGTCGGTCCTGCAGAACCTCGACATCGCCGCCGGGGCGGGCCGCTCCCCGTGGCAGTTGTTGCGTCGCCGCAGGGACGTGCTGCCCGAGATCGAGGAAGCGCTCGAGACGATCGGCCTGACCACCCACCGCGACACCCCCGCGGGCATCCTCGCCCACGGGCAGAAGCAGTGGCTCGAGATCGGCATGCTGCTCGTGCAGAACGCCGACGTGCTGCTCCTCGACGAACCCGTCGCCGGCATGAGCCACGACGAACGCGAGGAGACCGGGCAGCTGCTGCGCCGCATCGGTGCGCAGCGCACGGTGGTCGTCGTGGAGCACGACATGGACTTCATGCGCGCCTTCGCCACCTCTGTCACCGTCCTCGCCCGCGGCAAGGTCATCGCCGACGGCACCGTCGACCAGGTCCAGAACGACCCGCAGGTCCAGGAGGTCTACCTCGGGACCGCCACCGCTCCCCAGGAGGCATGATGCTCGAACTCGTCGACGTCCGCGCCGGTTACGGTCGCACCGAGATCCTGCACGGCATCTCCCTCACCGTCCCGACCGGGAAGACCGTCGCGGTCATGGGCCACAACGGCGCCGGCAAGACCACGCTACTGCGCGCCGCCGTCGGCCTGCTGCCCGTCACGAAGGGGAAGATCCTCTTCGACGGTGAGGACATCACGTCGCTGCGACCGTCCGCGCGGGTCGCCCGCGGTCTGGCCTACGTCCCACAGGGGCAGCAGTCCTTCGGGCAGCTCACCTGCCGTGAGAACCTGCAGGTCGTCGCCGACACGCGACGCAACGGCCGGCAGCTGGTCGCCGACATGCTCGATCTGTTCCCCGCCCTCGTCCCGCTGCTGGACCGGCGGGCCGGCCTGCTCTCCGGTGGTCAGCGCCAGCAGCTCGCCATCGCCCGCGCCCTGATCACCGAGCCGCGCATGCTCATCCTCGACGAGCCCACCGAGGGCATCCAGCCGTCGGTGGTCGCCGAGATCGAGAACACCATCGTCGAACTCGGCCGCAGCGGCGACCTCGGGGTGCTGCTCGTCGAACAGCACATCGGTTTCGCCCTCGACAACGCCCTGCACTACTACGTCCTCGAATCCGGGCGCATCACCTCGACGGGTGACGGTGGTGTCGACGCCGCCTCCACCGTCCGTGCGGCGATGGCGATCTGATGGCCGCCGACACACGGCGCGAGAGGGTCTACAAGGCCCTGCGCGATCGTCTGATGTCCGGGACCCCCTCCCCCGACGAACGACTCAGTGAAGAACGCCTCGCCGAGCAGTACGGGGTGTCGCGCACGCCGGTGCGCGAGGCCCTCGCCCGACTGGTCTCCGACGGACTCGTCGAACGCCGCGACCAGGGACTGTACCCCTACCGTCCGCGCTTCGACGACCTCGCCGACCTGTACGAGCTGCGGACCACCTTGGAGCTGCGCGGGATCCGACGCGCGCTCGACGGCGAGTCGGTGCGGCACGATCCCGACGTCCTCGGTCCCGAACTCGACCGCTGGTACGAGATCCGCGAGGAGCCGCCCGAACCCGACGCCGGGTTCGTCACGCTCGACGAGCGCTTTCACATGACGCTGCTCGCCGCCTCCGGCAACCGTGCGCTGTGCGACGCGCTGGCCTCGGTGAACGCGAAGGTGCGCCCGGTGCGGATGTTCGACTATCTGACCCCCGACCGCATCGTCGCGACCGTCGACGAGCACATCGAGGTCGCCGAGCTGGTCCTCGCCGACAAGCTCGACGACGCCCACGATCTGCTGCTCGCCCACATCGACACTTCGCGATCGGTGGTCGTGCGCCGGGCCGAGGAGGCACGCGCCTTCGCCCGGATGGCCCGCGCCGTCCGAGACTGACTTCCGGTCGTGTCACGTGACCGGACGGGTCCGGTGCGGCACACTGGCGCTCATGACACCCCGCATCCCGCCCGGACGTTTCAAGGAACTCGGCCCGATCAACTGGGTGACATGGAAGGCCCTGTCCGCCGCCGGCGGCACCTCTGATGCCCACCTGTTCAGCACCCTCGGCCGCACCGGACGACTGTTCCGCGGGTGGTTGCACTACGCCGGCATGCTCATGCCGTTCGGCCGTCTCGGCCGGTTCGAATCGGAGATGGTCATCCTGCGCGTCGCGCATCTGCGCGAGTGCGGTTACGAATTCGACCACCACACCCGCCTGGGTCGCCGTGCCGGCATCACCGACGAGGTGCGCGAGCGTATCGTCGCCGGACCCGATGCTCCCGGCTGGCAGGCGAGGCATCGCGCACTTCTGCTCGCCGTCGACGAACTCATGGCGACGAAGAATCTGTCCGACGAGACGTGGGCGTCGCTCGTGCAGTTCTACGACGACCGCAGGCTTATCGAGTTCTGCCTGCTGGTCACGCAGTACGACGCTCTCGCCACGACCATCGGGGTGCTGCGGATCGAACGCGACTTCTGATCCGTCCGCACCGGCCGGCATCCGGCCGGCGGCGCGATCCCTAACAAGGCTGTTACACAACGTCACAGCGGCGTCATTGCTGGTCCATAGCGTATACAGCCATGTCCACAAAGACGTATACAGAAGCGTCGGTCCCCTCGACCTTCGCCTTCGACACCCTGCTGGTCGCCAACCGCGGCGAGATCGCGTGCCGCATCATGCGGTCCGCGCACAAGCTGGGTCTGAAGACTGTTGCGGTCTACTCGGACGCCGACGCAGCGGCCGCACATGTCGAACTCGCCGACATCGCGGTCCGGCTCGGCCCGGCTCCCGCAGCCGAGTCCTACCTGCGGGCCGATCTCGTCGTCGAGGCGGCCCTGGCCACCGGTGCGGGAGCGATCCACCCCGGCTACGGGTTCCTCTCGGAGAACGCCGAATTTGCCGCTGCCTGCGAAGCGGCCGGAATCGCCTTCGTCGGGCCGACCCCCGACCAGCTGCGCGTCTTCGGCGACAAGCACACCGCCCGTGAGGCCGCCCGTGCGGTGGGCGCGCCCCTCGTCCCCGGTAGCGGCCTGCTCGATTCGCTCGACGACGCGCTCGCCGCGGCCGAGGACATCGGCTATCCCGTGATGCTCAAGGCCGTCGGCGGGGGCGGCGGTATCGGGATGCAGGCCTGCCACAGCGCCGACGACCTGCGTGGGGCGTACGAACGCGTCATCCGGCTCGCCACGGCGAACTTCTCGTCCTCCGGTGTCTTCCTCGAACGGTTCGTCCCCCGCGCCCGGCACGTGGAGGTGCAGGTCTTCGGCGACGGGCACGGCCGGACGATCAGCCTCGGCACCCGCGACTGCTCGTTGCAGCGCCGGAACCAGAAGGTCGTCGAGGAAGCGCCCGCGCCGAACCTCCCCGACCACATCGTCGAGCAGATGCTCTCGTGCTCACGCGCTCTCGCGTCGTCGGTGCGGTACCGATCGGCGGGCACGGTCGAATTCGTCTACGACGTCGACCGCGGCGAGGTGTCCTTCCTCGAGATGAACACCCGACTGCAGGTCGAGCATCCGGTCACCGAGGAGGTCACGGGCGTCGACCTCGTCGAGTGGATGCTGCGTCTCGCGCGCGGCGACGACAGCATGCTCGACGGCGTGCCCGATTCCGGACCCGAGATCACCGCGCACGCCGTGGAAGCCCGTGTGTACGCCGAGGATCCGGGACGCGATCACCGGCCGAGCGCGGGTCTGCTCACCCACGTCGAGTTCCCCGCCCACACCCGCATCGAGACGTGGGTGGACACGGGCACCGAGGTCGGCACCTTCTACGACCCGATGCTCGCGAAGGTGATCGTGCGCGGCGAGTCGCGGCGTACAGCATTCGCCGGGTTGGCGGAGGCACTCGACGACACCCGGATCCACGGCGTGCAGACGAACCTGTCACAGTTGCGCAGGATCTGCTCCGAGGCAACGGTTCTCGACGCGGAGCATGTCACCACGACGCTGGCGGACATCCACCCTGCCGGACGTCGCATCGACGTGCTGCGCGCCGGCACGATGACGACCGTCCAGGACTTCCCGGGGCGGATCGGACTGTGGGAGGTCGGGATTCCGCCGTCCGGCCCGATGGACGATCTCTCCTTCCGCGCCGCGAACGTCGCCGTCGGCAACCCCGAGGGCGCACCCGGTCTCGAATGCACCCTGCTCGGCCCGCGCCTCGAGTTCTCCGATCCGACGATCGTGTGTGTCACGGGCGCCCCCACCGAGGTCACCGTCGACGGTGTGCCGGTGCCGATGTGGGAGCCCGTCGAGGTCCCGGCCGGCTCCGTTCTCGAGGTCGCCGCCCCCGTCGACGCCGGTCTGCGCACCTATGTCGCGGTCCGCGGCGGACTCGACGTGCCGCTCTATCACGGCAGCGCATCGACGTTCACGCTCGGCGGCTTCGGTGGGCCGACCGGCAGGGCGCTCGCGACCGGCGACGTGCTCGGTCTCGCGTCCGGCGAGACACTCACCGATCCGGCGGCGGTCCCCACCGGGATCCGCCCCGCCTTCGGACACACCTGGCATCTCGCGGTGACCGAGGGCCCGCAGCCGGCCCCGGCCTACTTCACCGCCGACGACCTGCAGCAGTTCTACGACGCGACGTGGACGGTGCAGACGCACGCCAACCGCACCGGCATCCGGCTCGACGGCCCGAAGCCCACCTGGTCGCGCACCGACGGTGGCGACGCCGGTCTGCACCCGTCGAACCTGCACGACAATCCGTACAGCGTCGGCGCGCTCAACGTCTCCGGCGACACCCCGATCCTGCTCGGCCCGGACGGTCCGAGTCTCGGTGGTTTCGCGTGCCCGCTCACCGTGGTCTCCGGCCACCGCTGGAAGCTCGGCCAGATCCGCCCCGGCGACTCGCTGCGGTTCGTGCCGGTCACCGACGAGGGGGCCGTCGAACTGCGCAACAGTGCGGCCCGCGGCGCCGACCTCCCGCCGGTCGCCCGGCAGAGCGCACCCGATGGTGGGCGCCTCGGTCGCATCGAGCCGTTCCTGGACCATCCCGAGGTCGTGTACCTGCGCGGCGGCGACGACAACATCCTCGTCGAATACGGCGATATGGTGCTCGATCTCGGTCTGCGTATGCGGGTGCACGCACTGTCGGAGGCGCTGGCCGCCACGCGTCTGCCCGGCATCGTCGACGTCACACCCGGGGTGCGTTCGCTGCACATCCACTTCGATCCCGGCGTGCTGCCGCAGTACCGCCTGCTCGGGGTGCTGCAGGATCTCGAGACGGAACTGCCCGCGACGCGCGATCTGGTGGTGCCGAGCCGCACCGTCCGCTTGCCGCTGTCGTTCGACGACCCGTCCATCGCGGAGGCCATCTCGCGCTACCGCAGCGGGGTGCGCGACGAGGCGCCCTGGCTCCCGTCGAACACCGAGTTCATCCGGCGCATCAACGGTTTCGACTCGGTCGAGCAGGTCCGCGACACCGTCTTCGACGCCGAATATCTGGTCCTCGGTCTCGGCGACGTCTATCTCGGTGCGCCCCTGGCCGTTCCGCTCGATCCGCGGCACCGGCTGGTCACGACGAAATACAACCCGGCCCGCACGTGGACGCCGTCCGACGCGGTGGGCATCGGCGGCAAGTACCTGTGCGTCTACGGCATGGAATCGCCCGGTGGATACCAGCTGGTCGGACGGACGATACCCATCTGGTCGGGCTACCGGCAGACGGGGCCGTTCGAGGAGGAAAAGCCGTGGTTGTTCCGGTTCTTCGACCGCATCGTCTGGGAGGCGGTGACGCCCGAGCAGTTGCTCGAGCACCGGGCCGCGGCGAAGGCGGGCCGGTTCGACGCCGACATCTCCGACGGCATCTTCGCTCTCGCCGACCACCTGCGTTTCCTCGAGGACAACGTCGACTCCATCGACGCCTTCCATGCCGCGCAGTCCCGCGCGTTCGACTCGGAGAAGCAGGCCTGGCTCGAGGCCGGAGAGTTCGACCGCGTCGACAGCGAACCGATCGAGGTGTCCACCGTCGGTGACCCCCTCGACGGGATGCCGCCCGGCGCCGTCGTCGTCGAGGCGCCGATGGTCGGCAACGTGTGGCGCGTGGAGGTCGCCGAGGGCGACACCGTCGCCGCCGGGGACACCGCGGTGATCCTCGAGGCGATGAAGCTCGAGATGCCCGTGCCGTCGAAGACCACCGGCACGGTCCTGAAAGTTCTCGTGAGCCCGGGCACGAAGGTTGCACCCGGGACCCCCCTTCTCGTGATCGGAGCAGTCTGATGAGCATCGGCAGTACCCTCGACAACCCGGGTGTCGGATTCACGGCGCCCGCCCCCTCGGTGAGGGTGTCCGCCACCGATCGCGTTCGTGCCGCACTGGGCCGCATCGACGAGGTGGACCGACCCGAGGTGTGGATCACGCTGCGCAGCGCCGACGATCTCCTCGCCGACGCCGCCGCCGTGGACGCGCGGGTCGCCGCCGGTGAGTCGCTTCCTCTCGCCGGTCTGGTCGTGGCGGTCAAGGACAACGTGGACGTCGCAGGAATCCCCACCACCGCGGCATGTCCCGAGTTCGCGTACGTCCCGGAGGAAACCGCTTCGGGTGTCGAGCGTCTGGTCGCCGCCGGCGCCGTCGTGCTGGGCAAGACCAATCTCGACCAGTTCGCCACCGGCCTCGTCGGCACCCGCAGCCCCTACGGGGCGGTGCGGTGCGCGTGGAATCCCGAGAAGGTCTCGGGCGGTTCGAGTTCCGGTTCGGCAGCCGCGGTGGCGCTCGGCATCGCCGACATCGGACTGGGCACCGACACGGCCGGTTCGGGACGCGTCCCCGCCGCGCTACACGGGATCGTCGGCATCAAGGCCACTCTCGGCGTGATCCCGGCGCACGGTGTGGTCCCGGCCTGCGTCGACTACGACTGCCTCACGGTCTTCGCCACGTCGCTGGACCTGGCGGCGACCGCCGTCCGAATCATGGCCGGACCCGAACCCCGCGACCCGCGTAGCCGGACCTGGCCCGCGGATGTGCGACTCGCCGCGCCGAACACCCTGCGCGTCGCGGTGCCGCGCGCCGAGGACCTCGAGGCGCTGTGCGAGGAATACCGCGACGCCTTCACCCGCACGGTGGCCGCGGCACGCGAGTCCGGCATCGAGATCGCGGAAGTGGATGTCTCACCGCTGCTCGACGCGGCCCTGCTCCTGTACGACGGTGCCGTCGTGGCCCAGCGTTACGCGGCCGTCGGCGAGTTCCTGTCGACCGCACCGTCGGGCGCAGATCCCACCGTCGCCGCGATCGTCGCCGGGGCGAAGAAGCCCGCCGCCTACGAACTCGTCGAGGACCTCGACACCCTCACCCACGTGAAGGCGTTCGCGAGTGAACTGCTCGCCGGGTTCGACGGGTTGCTGCTCCCGACGACGACGGAACATCCGACGATCGCCGCAGTGCAGGCCGATCCGGTCGCCATCAATCGTCGGATGGGCACCTACACGAACTTCTGCAACCTGCTGGACATGGCGGCGGTGGCCGTTCCGGGCGCGCCCACGGCGGCCGGCGAGCCGTTCGGGGTCATGGTCGTGGTCCCGGCCTTCGGCGACCAGGTAGCCGTGGACGTCGCGGCCGCGCTGAACGGTGTGGATGCGCCGCGCGTCGTCGAGTCCGGCGTCGAACTTGCGGTCTTCGGAGCACACCTGAGCGGTCAGCCGCTGCACTTCCAGCTCGAGGAACTCGGGGCGCGTTTCGTCGAGGAGGTGTACACCTCCGACGCGTACCGCCTCGCCGCGTTGAACACGACGCCGCCGAAGCCGGGACTGGTGCGTCACGCACCGGGCGAGGGCGCCGCGATCGTCGGTGAGCTGTTCCGGTTGTCGGAGGCCGGTCTGGGCCGGTTCCTCGCTGCGCTGCCCGCCCCGATGACGTTGACGAGTGTCGAACTGGCGGACGGACGGTGGGTCGTCGGCTTCGGGTGCACGCAGGACGCAGCCGCCGACGCGGTGGACATCACCGAGTTCGGCGGCTGGAAGGCCTACCGGGCGTCCTGACTCCGAGGCTCCGGAGTGATCAGCGGGGTGGCGGATCGACCTTCACGCCGCCGCCCTCGTGTTCCGGTCCGGCGTCGGGATGGTCCGCCGGCAGGCGGTCGCGGAACCGTGCGGCCTCACTGGGAACGAGACCGCCGGTGGGGTCCTGCGAACGACGATACGGTCCGGGCTTCGGACGGGGCTTGCCGCCCGGGAACGCGAGCCGGGCGATGGTGCGGTGCACCATGAACCATTGCTTGCCCAGTCTGCCCGAGTTGTAGGGCAGTTCGTAGCGCTCGCAGATGTCCTTGACCTTCGGCGCGACCTCCGCGTAACGGGTGCTCGGCATGTCGGGGAACAGGTGGTGCTCCACCTGGTATCCGAGATTGCCGCTGAGGATGTGGAACAGCGGGGTGCCTTCGATGTTCGCGGCGCCGACGAGCTGCCGCACGTACCATCCTCCGCGCGACTCGTTCTCGACCTCCTTCTTCGAGAAGGTGTAGGTCTGGTCGGGGAAGTGCCCGCAGAAGATGATCGCGTGCGCCCACACGTTGCGGATGATATTGGCCGTGATGTCGGCGAGAACCGTCGCGAGGAAGGTCTTCTCGACGCCGGGCAGATACCGGTCGGCGAGATGGGCTGCGGTCCGGAACTTTCCGGACCGGCCCTTGCCCATCGGCCCCTTGCTCATCGCTCGCAGTCGTCGACCCAGACGCGAGGTCTTCGGCTGGGGCAACCGGCCCTGCAGCGCGACCTGCGCGAGACCGAACAGCGCGGCGCTCACCAGCGGCCAGCCGACGTAGTCCTTGACGAACTGCGCGCGGGCCTTGCCGAAGATGCCCTTCAGCTCCTCGATCACCTGACCGGTCGACTTCTCGCCGGCCCACAACGCCTCGAGATCGAGGTCGTGCAGCGCCACACCCCATTCGAAGAGCACGGTGAGCAGCGCGTTGTAGAGAGGTTGCGCCAGATAGACGGGGTGCCACTTCTGGTGCGGGTCGATCCGCATGATCTCGTAGCCGAGATCCTTGTCGAGACCGCGGATGTTCGTGAACGTGTGGTGGATGTAGTTGTGCGAGTGCTTCCACGCTTCCGCGGTGGAGGCGGTGTCCCAGTCCCACACCGACGAGTGGATGTCCGGATCGTTCATCCAGTCCCACTGGCCGTGCATGACGTTGTGGCCGATCTCCATGTTCTCGAGGATCTTCGCCACTCCGAGACAGGCCGTCCCGGCCACCCATGCGGGCTTGTACGACGACGCGAAGAGCAATACCCGCCCCGCGACGACCAGCTGACGCTGCGCGGCGATGACGTTCTTGATGTACTGCCGGTCCTTGTCGCCGAGACTCGAGTACACCTCGTCGTGGATGGCGTCGAATTCCTTGGCGATCTGCTCGAGATCGTCGTCGCTCAGATGCGCGAGCGGGCTCTGTGGTTCCCGCGTCCCGGTATCGGTCCTGTCGATGCTTCTCGTCACGACGCCCCCTGCTTCGAAGCCGGTTGCTTCACAGTTCTATTTCGATGTCGCCCTCCGCGGTGTGGATGCAGGTACGCACCGCAGCCCCGGTGGGCTCGCTCACCTCGTCGGTCCGCAGGTCCCGGAGTTGCCCGGATTTCAGCGTTCCGACACACGTGTGGCAGATGCCGATACGGCAGCCGTACGGCAACTTCAGGCCGGCGTTCTCGCCTGCGACCAGGATGGGTGTTCCCCCGTCGCACTCCACCTCTTTCTCGCTGTCGAGGAAGTGGATGGTGCCGCCCTCGCCGCTCCCGGCATTCCCACCGATGATCGGCTGGAAACGTTCGAGGTGGAATCTTTCGGGATCACCGTGTTCGTCCCAGTGTTCTTCGAGGGCGTCGAGCAGGTCGCGCGGACCCGAGCAGAAGGCGTCGCGTTCGCGCCAGTCGGGGCACAGATCGTCCAGGTCGGCGGGGGTGATGCGGCCGCGGTCGCCGCTGAGCCACAGCTCGAGACGCAGTCCGGGATGCCGATCGTCGAGGTCGCGCAGGGTCGAGCCGAAGATCACCTCGTCCTCGGTGTGGGCGGAATGCACGACGACGACGTCGTCGATGCGGTCGCGGTGGTCGAGGCTGCGCAGCATGCTCATGATCGGCGTGATCCCGCTGCCCGCGCTGATGAACAGCATTTTCGCGGGCAGCGGGTCGGGCAGGGTGAACACGCCCTCGACCTCACCGAGGCGGACGATGTCGCCGGGCTCGAGTTTGCGGACCAGGTACGGCGAGACCACGCCGTTCTCGACGAGTTTGGGTGTGACGCTGATGAGCCCGTCGACCGGATCGGGATCGGAGGTGAGCGAGTACGCCCGCCAGTGGTAGACCCCGTCGATGATCACCCCGAGCCGCACGTACTGGCCCGGCTCGTGTCCGCGCCACTCGTAGGCCGGACGGATGAGCACCGATGCGGCGTCGCCACCCTCGGGGACGACCCGCTCCACACGGCCGCGCAGTTCGCGGGTCGTCCAGAGCGGGTTGATCATCTCGAGATAGTCGTCGGGCCGCAGAGGTGTGAACAGGTGCCGCACCGTGCGCAGCAACCATCTCCGAACCGGGTGCACGTGTGGGCGAGCGCCGCGTTCCGCCATGGCGCAACACTACGCGGGCGCGCACACCTCACGTGCGCATTCGTCGCCGATGTGGGATCGGTGACAGCTCAGCGCAGGATCGTCAGCTGCACCACGGAATCGGCGTTCGCGACGAGACGGTGCACGATGCCGGCATCGACGTGGACGGCGGTACCCGGCACGAGCGACACGGTCTCGTCGGCGGTGCTGAACGAGATGTCCCCGGTGACGGCCTGCACGAGGATCGGAGCGCCGGCCTTGTGGTCGTCCATCGTCTGCCCGGCGAGGAAGGACAGACGTACCACGGTGGCACCGGTGACCGCCGCGAGCTTCTCGATGCGCGGCCCGCTCCCCTCACCCGCGTTGAGCTCCGCGAGCCCCTCGATACGGGTGAGCTTGCCCTCGACCTGCTGTGTACTCATCACGCTTCCTTCTTCGTGGCGACGATTTCGATCGCGACCAGATGCTTCTTGTACTTCGTGAACGTCGACCGCATCCGGAGCACCCGCCTGCGGGCGTCGGAGTCGCGAAGGACGTTGCGGACGAACTTCAACGTGCCGGGCAGGCCCTCGTCGGCGAGGATGCGCTTGGGTTCGAGCAGCGCCATGGGGGCGAAACCGATCTTCTCGACCTCGAATCCGTTCTTCTCGAACAGGCTCCGCCATTCCGCCACCGTGAGTGGGCGGGCGTTGACCTTGATCGAGCGCGCGAGCGACTTGCGGATCTCGGTCTCGACCTCGTCGTCGACCTCGTCGGGTTCGATCGCAAGTTCGTGGATGGCGTACCGGCCGCCTGCCCGGAGCACCCGGCGGGCCTCCTGCACGATCTCCACCTTGTGTCTGTCGGTCTGCATGGTGAGCATCGCCTCGCCGACCACGACGTCGGCGACCTCGTCGTCGAGTCCGGTCTTCGACGCCTCGCCGCTGACCACCCTGCCGCCACCGGCGATGGCCTTGCGCGTCAGTTCGGCTGCCGTCTCGTCGGATTCGACGCCGATGTAGCTGCCGGGCGAGTACGCGAGGATCTCCTGCGCCGTCCGGCCGAGGCCGGGCGCGAACTCGACGACGTCCGCGCCGTGCAATCGCGCGTCGGCGAGCACGCGTGCCGTCAGTTCCTTGCCGCCGGGCCGCAGCACACGCTTGCCCAAGCGGGCGAGCAGCCAGTGTCCCGGCAGGTGGGCGGTGTCCCTATCCGAAAGGGGCAGAGCGTCTTCCGACGCATGCTTGTCCGCCATGTTCTGCACTCCTTCTCGCGAGGGCAAGGGTGGCCACGGTTCCGAGGCTCTTCCGTGACGGCCGTAACGTGGACGGTGAGTCGGTCGTCGCCTCCATGGCGCCGACTATAGAGGATTTTCCTCCTTTTAATAAGGTGACCCTCACCTGAGAGTCACCGCGGGCGCGACGGGAGAGCGGACTTGGCACGGCGGGTGAAGCAACGCGAGCGGATTCTCGGACTGTTGCGGGAGTCCTCGGGCCCGGTCGACGCCCATCACCTCGCCGCCACGCTCGACCTGCACGTCACGACCGTCCGCTTCCATCTCGCAGGCCTCGAGGAAGAAGGTCTCGTCCGCACCCGGCAACTTCCGGCCGAGCGGGTCGGGCGCCCTCGCCTCGGCTACGTCGCGGTGAAGGAACCGTCCTACACCGATCTCGTCGCGCTGCTCGCCGCGCGGATCGGGGGCACCCCGAGCGAGCGCGAGGACAAGGCGTTCGAGGTGGGCTCGGACTGGGCGGGCATGCTCGCCTTGGCACCCGCACCGACCGTCGACGCCGGCACGCTCGTCATCGGCGCTCTGCAGCAGTTGGGTTTCGAGACGCAGAGCGCGACGAACGCCTTCGGCACCCACAGCCTCACGCTGTGCACGTGCCCGCTCGCGGAGATCGCCCGCACGAATCCCGAAGTGGTGCGCGGCATCCAGCGCGGATTGATCCAGCGCGTCCTCGACGACCACGCCGACCTGCTGCGCAGCCGCTACGCCGTCGACGTCCGGCCCGACCCGCAGGACGGTAACTGTCTCGTTCAGCTGGTGCTGCGCCCGGAGAAGGGCGGAACGACGTCAGCCCGCGACGACGGTCGGGTCGTCACGGGCTGAGCCGGTACATCCGAGCGGGGATCCGCCCACACGGAAGAAGGGTGAACGCGGGGCCTCGGGTCGGCCCCGCATCCTCAGAAGTTGATCATGTGTCCTGCGAGACCGTGAATGGCCTCCTGCAGCGCCTCGCTGAGAGTGGGGTGCGTGTGGACGTTGCGCGCGAGCTCGTTGACCGTGAGGTCCCACTTCTGGGCCAGGGTCAGCTCGGGCAGCAGCTCCGAGACGTCGGGGCCGATGAGGTGGCCGCCGATGAGCTCACCGTGGGTCTTGTCGGCGATGAGCTTGACGAAGCCGTTGGGATCGCCCAGACCGTGCGCCTTGCCGTTGGCGGTGAACGGGAAGGTCGCGACCTTCACGTCGTAGCCCTCGGCCTTCGCCTGCTCCTCGGTGAGACCGAAGGAGGCGACCTGCGGCTGGCAGAAGGTCGCGCGCGGCATCATGCGGTAGTCGCCGAGTTCGAGGGTCTCGGCACCGCCGATGGTCTCGGCCGCGACCACGGCCTGCGCCTCCGCGACGTGCGCGAGCTGCAGCTTCGCGGTGACATCGCCGATGGCGTAGATGCCCTTGACGTTGGTGCGCATGCGCTCGTCGATCGCGATGGCACCGCGGTCGGTGAGCTCGACGCCGGTGTTCTCGAGGCCGTAGCCCTCGACGCGCGGCGCGAAGCCGACCGACTGCAGCACCTTGTCGACCGTGACGGTCTCGACGTTGCCGGACTTGTTGTCCTTGATCTCGACGGTCACCTTCGAGCCGTCGTCCGAGATCTTCTGCACGGCGGCACCGGTCTTGATGGTGATGCCGAGCTTCTTGTACGCCTTGGCGATCTCCTTGGAGACGTCGGCGTCCTCGTTGGGCAGTGCGCGGTCGAGGAACTCGACGATGGTGACGTCGACCCCGTAGTTCTTCAGGACGTAGCCGAACTCCATGCCGATGGCACCGGCACCGACGATGACGATGGATTCGGGAAGATCGCGGGTGAGGATCTGCTCCTCGTAGGTGACGACGTTGTCACTGAGCTCGGTGCCCGGCAGCAGCTTGGTGACGGAACCGGTGGCGATGATGACGTTGTCGAAGGTCACCTGTTCGGTGCCGCCCTTGGTGAGGGCCACCTCGATGGTCTTGGCGTCGACAAACGAGCCCTTACCGTCGTATTCGGTGATCTTGTTCTTCTTCATGAGGAAGTGCACGCCCTTGGTGCGCCCGTCCGCGACCTTGCGGCTGCGGTCGTAGGCGGCACCGAAGTCGAAGGACACGTCTCCCGAGATGCCGAAGGTCTTGGCCTCTTTGTTGAAGAGATGTGCCAGCTCGGCGTTGCGGAGAAGCGCCTTCGAGGGGATGCAGCCGACGTTCAGGCAGACACCACCCCAGTACTTCTGCTCGATGATGGCGGTGCTCAGTCCCAGCTGTGCCGCGCGGATAGCAGCGACGTACCCACCGGGACCGGCTCCGAGGACAACGACGTCATAGTGTGAGGTCACGGATATACAGGGTAGTCCCGCCCGATTCCGGTGTCTGCCGATGGTCCGGTTACCGGCCGGTAGCTACCGGATCCGGTGATCGGCCGTGTATCGGCGCACGGCGTTCGGCTAACCCAGGATCCCCCGGTCGTAGGCGGCTGCGACCGCCGCTGCCCTGTCCTTCACCTCGAGCTTCGCGAAGACGTGGGCCAGGTGGGTCTTCACGGTCGCCTCGCTGACGAACAGTTCCTGGGCGATGGCCCGGTTCGAGGTGCCCTTCGCGACGAGCGCCAGCACCTCACGCTCCCGGGCGCTGAGCGTCTGCGGGACGGTGGGTGTCCGCATGCGGTTCATCAACCGCGACGCGACCACCGGCGACAACACCGCCCGCCCCTCCGCCGCGGCCCGCACCCCGGCGAACAGGTCGTCGCGCAGAGCGTCCTTGAGCAGGTAGCCGGTCGCGCCGGCCTCGATCGCGGGAACGGTGTCGGCATCCGTGTCGTAGGTCGTCAGCACCAGGACGTGACTGCGCGCACCTCGTGTGACGAGCTCGGTGATCGCCTGCACTCCCCCGCCTCCCGGCATCCGCAGGTCCATGAGCACCACATCGGGATCGAGTTCGAGCGTGAGCGCCACGGCCTCCGGACCGGAGGCGGCCTCCCCGACCACGTCGAATTCCGGGGAGGCCGAGAACATCCCGCGCAGGCCGTCCCGCACGACGGGGTGATCGTCGACGATCAGCACGGTGATCTCGCCCCCTCCCCTCACGACACCCTCCCCACCCTGATCAGCGGCACCCGCACCGAGACTGCGGTCCCCACTCCCGGTTCGGACTCGACGTCCACGACACCGGCGATCCGGTCGGCACGGGATTGCATGCCCCGCAACCCGAATCCGTCGCCCGCGTTCACGGTCGGGTCGAACCCGCACCCGTCGTCCCGGATGTCCACACTCACCTCGTCGTCCATGTACGACACCGTGACACCCGCGCGGCACGCCGAGGAATGCTTCGCGACGTTCGCGAGCGCCTCCTGGGTGATCCGGAACAACGTCACCCCGATGTCGTCGTGCAGCGGTTCCGAGGAACCCGTGACCGTGAGATCGGCTCGGATTCCGTGTTCGGTGGACCATTTCGCCACCTCGTGGGCGAGCGCGTCGTCGAGCGTGCGGTGTTCGAGTACCTCGGGAGCGAGATTGCGCACCGAACGACGGGCGTCGCCGAGGCTGCGTCGGGCGAGGTCCGTCGCCCTCTCGACGTGGCGCCGCGCCGCCTCCGGGTCGGTGGTGTCCTGCGCGGCCTGCAGCTGCGTGACGATCCCGGCCAGGCCTTGGGCGAGGGTGTCGTGGATCTCCGCGGCGAGTCGGCGACGCTCGTCGTCGATCCCCGCTTCCCGGGCGTGGACCAGCAGCTGCGCGTGCAGAGCCTCGTTCTCGGACAGCGCGTTCTCGAGTTGCACGTTGGTGCGTTCGAGTTCGGCGATCGCAGCCAGCCGTTCGAGACTGCGTTGCTCGTCGCGTTCGGCGAGCCTCATCATCAGCATGGAGATCGACGCGTTGAGCACGACGAGGAGCCCGAACGCGATCCACATGGTCGTGTCCTCCGGTGGCAGACCGCCCGCCTGCGAACCCGCCACCGTCACGGCGGTGACGAGCAGCCCGAACCGGATCCAGCGGTCCGGCAGCATCGCGTGGGCATCGAAGTAACCGGAGGCCGCGTAGATCGCAAAGAACGGGTTGAGCCAGCTCAGGACGAACGCCAAGGCGGACCGGAGGAGGTAGTAGACCGCGTCGCCCTCCGGCATCGACCGACGGCGACGGCCCCGCCACAGTTCCAGACCCACCGCCACCGCGGTGAGCACCGCTGCCGTGTACCGCTCGGCGGAACTCATCAACAACGTCGCGGTGCCGACGGACAGGACGGTGCCGGTGGCGAGCATCCCCACCGGCGCCCATCTGTAGGTCCGTTGCCACGGATCGTCGGTGGTCGTCGAATCCGTCATGGCTTCCAGGATGACGGTCGACGCGGTCACTGCCAACGGAACCACCGGATCGCCACGCCGGTCAGGACGACGGTCCAGCACACCACGACCGCGATCCCACCGAGATTCGGCCAGTCGCCCGCGGCGGTCTCGTCGAGCAGTTGCGCTGCGGCACCGAAGGGTGTCAGCTCCACGATCCTCCGCAGCAGCTCGGGCATCGCCTGCACCGGAAGCCACACGCCCGCACTGAACATCAGCGGGAAGAACACGATCGTGCCCAGCGTCTGGGCGATCCGCACCGACGGTGCCACCGCAGCCAGTGTCGCTCCCGCGCTCAGTGCCGCAGCGAGAGTGACGAGTACCGCGAATGCGTATCCCCAGGGCTGGGCGGGGAAGGCGACTCCGAAGGCCGCCCGACCGACGATCAGCGCGAGGACCACCGACGCCAGGACCGCGATCGCGTGCACCACGATCTGTGCGGTCAGCAGGTGCGACGGATTCGCCGGGGTCACGGCGAGCCTGCGGAGGATGCCCCGTTCGCGATACGACGACAGCACCGCGGGCATCGTCTGGACACCGGCCACGATCATCGCCACAAGGATCGCCACGGGGACGTACAGATCGATCACCCGCAGACCACCGAACTCCGGATCCGGTTCCCGGAAACCGGGAATCATGCCGAGGATCACGAGCAACAGCGTGGGGAAGACGAGGATCCAGAAGAGCGCCCCGGGTTCCCGTGTGAACAATCGTGCCTCGGTACGCAGAACGGCGGTCGAGGCGGACAGCGCCGGGGCGCTCGTCGTCGATGTCTCGACGAGCCGGGTGCGGACGGTCGGGTCGGTCATGACGTGCTCCTGCTGTCGGTGAGATCGAGGTAGGCATCGTCGAGGGTCGCTTCGGCGATGCGGAGGCGTTCGGCCGTGACGCCGAGGCGTCCCAACAGGGCGAGTACCGCGTGGATCGACTCCTCGCTGCCTTCGACGGCCACCCGCTCCCGGGTGGTGTGCACGGAGACGACGCCGGGCAGGGCCTCGAGGAGCGCCTGGTCGAGCGGACCGGACGGGTGGAACGAGACGACGATCGCTGCGGACGATTGCCCGATCAGCTGGGCCGGGGTCCCCAGTGCACGGATGCGCCCGGAATCGAAGACCGCGACACGGTCGCAGAGGCGCTGCGCCTCTTCCATGAAATGGGTGACGAGCAGGACGGTGACGCCGGAATCGCGCACTTCCTCGATCAGTTCCCAGGTGTCACGGCGTCCACGCGGGTCGAGTCCGGTGGTGAGCTCGTCGAGGACGACGACGCGCGGTGAACCGATGAGTGCCAGTGCGATGAACAACCGCTGTTTCTGGCCCCCGGACAGTTTCGTGAACCGGGTGTCGAGCATGCGGCCCAGGCCGAGGCGTTCGGCAAGCGCATCACCGTCCGCGGGCCGGGCGTAGAAGGCCGCGTACAGCCGGAGCGCCTCGCGCACGGTCAGTTTCGGTTGCAGCTCGCTCTGCTGCAGCTGCGTGCCGAGCAGTTCGGTGACGGCCCGGTGGTCGCGGACCGGGTCGAGGCCGGCGACGCGGACGGTGCCCTCGTCGGGTTTTCGAAGACCCGAGATGTGTTCGACGGAGGTCGTCTTCCCGGCCCCGTTCGGGCCGAGGATCCCGAATATCTCACCTTCGTGGACTTCGAAGCTCACGCCGTCCACGACGGCGCGACCTCCGTAGGACTTGTGCAGATTGTTCACTTCGACGATCGGCATGCATCGAGCGTCGCGCGGAGTACCGGTCGCGCACATCCTCCGACCGTCGCTATCGGATGTCCCCCGATCGGATGATGGCGAGGGTCGTCCGGGTCGGGCATGATGTCGCCGTGCGTGTTTCCCGTCGAGGCCTACCCGCGCGGCGCGAGGCCGCTCGGGTGTTCGACACGGGAGAACACACATGGAATACAACGCGATGATCGAACTCGACGCCGACCTCGATCGCCTGACCGACGACGAGACGGTCGACCTCATCGAACCGATCGTCCCGCACCACGGGGCGGTGGGGCGCAGCGACAACGGTCGCGCCCAGCTCACGATCACCGTCGACGCCGTCGACGCGATCCACGTCCTGCGGTTCGTGCGCGACCTGATGCAGAACTCGTACCCGTCCTACCGCGTGAACGCAGTGGATGTATTGCCCACCAGCGCGTTCGACGCGATCTACGGATTCGGCGACTGCTTCGCCTGATACGGGAGCCCGGTGAGGGTCCGCACTGCGCGGACCCTCACTTGCGGCGCCCGAACCTGCGCATACCGAGCAGGTAACGCGGGATCGACCGGAACGGGACCCGCACCGGCCAGTCGTCGGGACGGAAGTACGCCTCGGTCCCGCCGTCGACCACCACGACGCTGCCCGTCATGAAGTCCGCTGCCGGCGACAGCATGAATTCGACCCACTGCGCGATCTCCTCGGGCTTCCCGAAGCCCCCGAGCGGAACGGGGAAGCTCTCCACCGCCTTCTTGAGCGGGCTCTCGAGTTGCGCGTCGAGCAGCGGGGTGGAGATCGCTCCGGGCGCGAGGATGTTGAGGCGGATGCCGGCACCCGCCCACTGGGGGGTGACCGCGGCGCGTCGCGCCCATCGGGTCACGGCGATCTTCGACGCCGCGTAGGTGAACGGCGGACCCGCCTGCGGGATGCGCGTGGTGCGCGCGACGCCCTTGTCCAGGTCGCCGGCGAGGAAGGCCTTCACCGCCGAGTTCGGCACGCCGGGAGTCGTGGTCGTCGAATTGGACCCGAACACCACCACCTTGCTGTTCGCGGAGGCGGCCAGAGCCGCTCGCCAGCCGACGAGCAGGTCGATCACGCCGCGCACGTTGACCTGGGCGATGATCTTCTCCTTGCCGGGGGTGGGGCCCAGGCCCGCGGCGAGCACGGCACCGTCGAGACGGCTGCCTGCCAGCTCGAGCGTGGCCCGGACGGCGTGGGAACGGCCCTCCGGGGTGGACAGGTCCGCCGTGACCTCGGTGTCCTTCAGGTCGATGCCGATCACCGTGTGCCCGGCGGCCCGCAACCGCTCCGCGCTCGCCCGACCCATTCCCGACGCGGCACCCGTCACCGCATATACCGCCATGTGCCCCTCCATCGTTGGATTCGGGGCACGTTACAGCGAGGCGACCGCCTCGTGCAGCAGGGCGACGTACCGAGCGAGACCTGCCGCGTCGAGGACGTCCGGGGAGGTCGTCACCGACAGGGTCACGGTGTCGCCGATCCCGTGCACGCCGTGGGTGAGTGCCTGCACGGGTGACAGGCCGGGGAAGCCGGAGGTGAACCGCACCCGTCCACCGCCGAGTTCGAGGTCTGCCGGCCCGCGGTCGACGCTCGACACGACGGTGTTGCCCGTGACGGTGGGTGGGACGGCGGACAGATCGAGGCGGTCGGTACCGAATCGCAGCAGCGGCGCCGGGACGTGGTCGTCGGTGCGGGCCCGGATCGCCATGGCGGGGTGCCGCGCGCGGATCCGCTGCAACGCCAGGTCCGCGGCGATCGCCGCGGCACGCTCGTGCGGGTCGCGGATCGCGCAGTGCAGGTCGACGCCGACATTGCGGTAGCTGTTGCGGGCCGTGCCCGGCGCCACCGCGACCGGCACCTCTGCGGACAGTTCGTCGACGCCGAGGAATTCCGACAGGGCAGCGCCGATCGCGGTGAGCGCGCCGACGGTGACCGTACCGACGCGGCGCAGGTCCGCTGCGTCGAACACGAGTGTGCGCACCGTCCGGCGCGGTCCGGGCGCAGTGTTCACGGCGACCAGCGGCCTCCCCGGTGTCGGTTGCGGGACCGACGGATCGGCCAGCCGACGCTGCGCCTCCACGGCCCGTCGTCCGTCGGCGATCACCCGCGGGATCGAGAACGGCAGCCGCAGGACGGCTCGAGCGAGCATCCCGACGGGCGAAGGGGCACGCGGCGGTGTCGTGGGAGTCGCGGTGCCCGACAGCAGGTCGCGGGCGAGCGCCGAGGTGCGCACCCCGTCGGCGAAGGCGTGCGACATCTGCAGGACGACGACGAGCGCGGGACCGTCCCCGCGTGGAGCACCCGTGACCTGCGGGAAGACGTGCAGTCGCCACGGCGAGACGGTGACGTCGACGCGGGTCGCGACGAGCTCGGACAGCGTGTCGAGCATCTGTTCGTAGCTGCCGGATCCGTGGACGACGAACCGGTCTTCTGCAGGGGTGTGCGCTGCCCAGTAGGGATAGTCGAGGCCCGCGGGTACCTCGACCATCCGTACCTGCAGCTCCCCCATCACCGTGGCCCGCGACCGCAGTTCGTCGAGCACGTCGGCGACCGGAGTCGCGGGGGCGTCGAAACAGTAGAGGGCGAACAGGTCGCCCGGGATGCGGTCGCCGAGCCATTCCCGGCGCGCGTCCGACGGATGGATCTGCACGAGGTCACAGTCTGCCTGCCGCCCGAGGTACGTGCGGGGCGGGTATGAATGGATCATGAGCGACGACACGACCGATCCGTACCTGTGGCTCGAGGACGTCACCGGCGAGGAACAACTCGACTGGGTGCGTGCCCGGAACGACCGAACGGTCGAGGAGTACACCCGCACCGAGAACTTCACCGACCTCGAATCCCGCATCCGCGAGATCCTCGACACCGACGCCCGCATCCCCTATGCGCGTCGGCGGGGTGAGTACCTCTACAACTACTGGCGGGACGCCGAGCACGTGCGCGGTCTGTGGCGTCGCACGACGATGGAGCAGTACCTGCGCGACGAACCCGAATGGGACGTCCTCGTCGACCTCGACGCCGTCGCCGAGGAGGAGGGCGAGAACTGGGTGTGGTCGGGTGCCCAGGTGCTGCGGCCCGATCAGACCCGCGCGCTCATCAGCCTGTCGCGCGGTGGTGCCGACGCGAGCGTGATCCGCGAGTTCGACCTCGTCGAGCGTCGATTCGTCTCGGGCCCGGACAGTTTCGAACTGCCCGAGGCGAAAACGGACATCGGGTGGATCGACGCCGACACCGTCTATGTGGGAAGCGATTTCGGCGACGGATCGCTCACGGACTCGGGTTATCCGCGACTCGCGAAGAAGTGGCGGCGCGGCACTCCGATCGAGGAGGCCGAGACGGTCTTCGAAGGTGAGCGCACCGATGTCGCCGTCTCCGCCTGGTACGACAACACTCCCGGCTACGAACGCAGCTTCGTCGACCGCGCGATCGACTTCTACCGGGCGCAGCGTTTCGAACTCACCGCGGACGGCGAACTCGTCGAGCTCGACGTTCCCGACGACGCACGGGTGAGCGTGTACCGCGATCACCTGCTCGTGCGCACCCGCTCCGAATGGCTCGGCCATCCCGCCGGCACCCTGCTCGCCGCGAACTATCCGGCCTTCCTCGCCGGGTCGCGCGAGGTGACGGTGCTGTTCGCCCCGGACGAGCACACCTCGCTCGAGCAGTACGCGTGGACGCAGAATCACCTGCTCGTCGTCACACTGCGCGATGTGCAGACCCGCGTGCGGGTGCTCACGCCGGGTGAGGACGGCTGGTCGGACGAGGAGCTGCCCGGCATCCCCGATGCCACGTCGACTTCGATCATCGACGTCGATCCGCTCAACAGCGACGACTTCTTCCTCAACTCCAGCGGTTTCACGATCCCCGCGACCCTGCTGTCGGGGACGGTCGGCGGCCCGGTGGAGGCGATCAAGCAGGCCCCGTCGTTCTTCGACGCCGAGGGCATCACCGTCGAGCAGTTCTTCGCGACGTCCGACGACGGCACGCAGGTGCCCTATTTCGTGGTCGGCAGCAACACCGGAACCCCGTCGCCCACACTGCTGTACGGATACGGCGGATTCGAGAACTCGATGGTGCCCGCCTACAGCGGCGGCGTCGGGCGGGCATGGCTCGGGAAGGGCTACACCTACGTCATCGCGAACATCCGTGGTGGCGGCGAGTACGGACCCACCTGGCACACGCAGGCCCTGAAGGAGAACCGGCACAAGGTCTTCGAGGACTTCGCCGCGGTCGCGAAGGATCTCGTCGCCCGTGGGATCACCACGGCCGAGCAGCTCGGCACCCAGGGCGGCAGCAACGGCGGTCTGCTCATGGGCGTGATGCTCACCCGCTATCCCGAACTGTTCGGGGCGATCGTGTGCCAGGTGCCGCTGCTCGACATGAAGCGCTACCACCTGCTGCTCGCCGGTGCGTCGTGGATGGCCGAGTACGGCGACCCCGACAACCCCGCGGAGTGGGAGTTCCTGTCGAAGTACTCGCCGTACCAGAACACCGACCCGGACGCCGACTATCCGCCGATCCTCGTCACCACGTCGACGCGCGACGACCGGGTGCATCCCGGCCATGCGCGGAAGATGGTGGCGCGGCTCGAGGAGCAGGGTCACGAGGTCCGGTACTACGAGAACATCGAGGGCGGCCACGGCGGCGCGGCGGACAACGCCCAGGCAGCGTTCAAGTCGGCGCTGACGTTCACCTTCCTGGCCGACAAGCTCGCGAACCGGTGAACTTCGGGGAGGTCGTGTGCGTTTTCGTCGAGAAACACGCACACAACCTCCCTCATCTCGCCGGTCCGGTGGACTCGCGGACGACGAGCTGCGTCGGGAGTACGAGTTCGTCGGCCACCGCGACCCGCTCGTAGGCCTGCCGGGCGAGCATCTCGATGGCGCGCGCCCCGGCGTCCTCGGTGCGTTCGGCGAGCGTGGTGAGCGACGGCTGGCACAGGTCGGAGCCGAAGATGTTGTCGAAGCCGACCACACTCACGTGCTCCGGCACGGACACCCCGCGTTCCCGCATCCGGCGCAGCACGCCGATGGCGAGCATGTCGTTGTGGCACACCACCGCGGTGGCACCGGCGGCCACGGCGGCGTCGGCCGCGGCGGCACCGCCACCGAGCGTCGGCGAGTAGGGGCCGAAGCGACGCACCGCGATGCCGTGGGCCTGCGCCGCGGCCTGCAGACCGGCCCAGCGTCGCGCTCCCGACCACGACTCGGGCGGACCGCCGAGGAACAGCAACGAGCGGTGCCCGAGCGACGCGAGGTGGTCGACGATCTGCCGCGTTCCCGTCTCGTAATCGGCGACGACGCAGGAGATTCCGCGGATCGCGCGATTCACCAGGGTCACGGCGTCGAGTTCGGCGACGCGCCGCAGTTCGTCGTCGGGCATGCGGGCGGCCGCCAGGACGAAACCGTCGACGGCCGGCCCCAGCCGCCGGATGATGTGCGCTTCGGTGGTCGCGCTCTCCTGGGTGTCGGCGAGGACGAGGGTCCGGCCGGAGGCGACGGCGGCACGTTCGGCCCCTTTGATCACGCCCGAGAAGAAGGGGTTGGTGATGTCGGGGACGAGCAGCGCCAACGTGTTGGTGCGTCCCGATTCGAGGGCGCGGGCGGCGGGGTTGGGTGCATAGCCGAGCCGGTCGGCGACTTCGAGGATGTGGTCGCGGGTGGCGACGTTGACACGACCGGGGTTGGTGAAGGTCCGCGAGACCGTCGACGCCGCGACCCCTGCCTCGCGGGCCACATCGGTGATGGTGGCGCGTTTCCGGGAACGCGGGGAGGCCGACATACGGACAGTATGGCAAAAAATGGCAAACGATTGCCGTGGGCTGCGCCACACCCCTACCGTCCCTGTATCCGATACTGAAGACCCACCCCCGAGGCATCCGATGACTGAAAACACCACCGTGCAGCGCACGCCCCGCAAGGCGGCCCTCGCCGCGTGGAGCGGCAGCGCACTGGAGTACTACGACCTTGCGATCTACGGCACCGCCGCCGCGCTCGTCTTCCCGAAGATCTTCTTTCCGGAGGGCAACCAGGCGGTCGCGACCGTCGCGTCGCTCGCAACCTTCGGCGTCGCCTACGTCGCCCGCCCCTTCGGTTCCATCCTGATGGGGCACATCGGCGACCGTTTCGGCCGCAAACTGATCCTCGTGGGCACGCTGCTGCTCATGGGTGTCTCGACCTTCCTCATCGGCTGCCTGCCGACCTACGGGCAGGTCGGCATGCTCGCGCCGATCCTGCTGGTCACTCTGCGACTGCTCCAGGGCCTGTCGGCCGCGGGTGAGCAGGCCGGCGCGAATTCCATGTCGTTCGAACACGCCCCCGACGACAGACGCGGCTTCTTCACCAGCTGGACGCTGAGCGGCACGCAGGGCGGGCAGGTGCTCGCACCGCTGATGTTCCTGCCCGTGATCGCTCTCCTGTCCGAGGAGCAGCTGCAGTCGTGGGGCTGGCGTGTGCCCTTCTGGATCAGCGCCGTGATCGTGCTGGTCGGTTTCCTCATCCGCCGCAGCCTCGACGAGACGCCCGAGTTCCACGCCGAGAAGGCGCACGACGAGGCACCCAAGGCACCGCTCGCCGTGCTCTTCCGCCACCACTGGACCGGCGTCCTGCGCGTCTTCTTCGCAGCCTTCATCGCCATGGTCAACACGGCCTTCCAGGTGTTCGCCCTCAACTTCGCCACGGCCGACGAGTACGGCATCGGCATCAGCGACACCACGATGCTGTGGCTGGCGATCGTCGCCAACATCATCGCCGTGGGCACCATCCCCATGTGGGCCCTGCTGTCCGACCGCATCGGCCGCAAGCCGGTCTTCGTCACCGGCCTGATCGGCAGCGCCGTCATGGTGACGGCCTTCCTGTGGTCGATCTCCCGGGGCGACGTGCCGCTCGTGCTCGTCACCGGCATCCTGCTCGCCGGCGTGATCTACAGCATGCCGAACGCGGTGTGGCCCGCCACCTACGCCGAGTACTTCCCCACCAGCGTCCGCCTGTCGGGCATGGCGATCGGCACCCAGTTCGGCTTCGCGCTCGCCGGCTTCACCCCGGCCATCGCCGGGTCGCTCATGGACGGCAACGCCGACAACTGGTACCGCGTGGCCCTGTTCTGCGTCGGCGCCGTCGCCATCTCGCTGATCGCGGTGGCCACCGGACCGTCCGGAACCCACAAGATCCCCACCCGTGAGATCGGCCTGCTCCCCCACGATCGGAACACCGCGCCGGTCCCCGCCGGAGCGGCATCGTGAGTGTTCGTCCGACGATCGCCGTCCTCAACGGACCCAATCTCAACCTGCTCGGCACGCGTGAACCTCATCTCTACGGCACCGCGACGCTGGCGGACATCGAGAAGTCGTGCCGCCGCACCGCCGACGACCTGGGCTTCGACATCGACTTCCGGCAGAGCAACCACGAGGGCGCCCTCATCGACGCCGTCCACGAACTCCGCGAATCGGCGGCCGGTTTCGTGGTCAACGCCGCGGCCTACACGCACACCTCGGTCGCACTGCACGACGCGCTGGTGACCGTCGCGGCACCGATCGTGGAAGTGCACCTGACCAACGTCCACGCCCGCGAGGAGTTCCGGCACCACTCGTTCGTCGCTCCCGTCGCGAAGGCCGTGATCGCCGGATGCGGCCCCGACGGATACGACTTCGCCGTCCGTCACCTGGCCGCGCTCGCACTCGATACCGAGAAGAAGGAAAGCTCCCGATGACCACCGCAGCGCCCGCACGTACGTCCTTCCTGCTGGGCCTGTTCGGCGCCGGGATCGGCGGTTCGCTCACCCCCGCCATGCAGGAACGGGAAGGCTTCGCCTCGGGACTGAACCTGACCTACCGCCTCGTCGACGCCGAACGTCTCGGCTACGGCGCCGAGAACCTGGCCGAGATGCTCGACTGGGCACAGCGTTTCGGCTTCGACGGGCTCAACATCACGCACCCCTTCAAGCAGGTCGTCATCCCCCTGCTCGACGAGTTGTCCGACGACGCCCACGATCTCGGCGCGGTCAACACCGTGGTGTTCCGCGACGGTCGCGCACTCGGCCGCAATACCGACTGGTCCGGCTGGGGACGTGCGTTCCGCCGCCGGCTGCCCGAGGCCGTCTCCGACCGCGCCGTGCTGGTCGGGGCCGGCGGTGCCGGTTCGGCCGTCGGGTATGCGCTGCTCGAACAGGGCTCCGCGCACGTGTCCATCGTCGACGTCGACGTCGAGAAGGCGCAGGCCTGCGCGACCCGCCTGGCCAAGCGCTTCGGCGACGACCGGGTCCGCGCGACCACCGATCTCGCCGGGGCGCTGGCCTCGGCGCAGGGTCTGGTCAACGCGACCCCCACAGGCATGACCGGCCACCCCGGGCTGCCCGTCCCCGCCGAGCTCGTCCGCGAGGACCTGTGGGTCTCCGACGTCGTGTACTTCCCGCTCGAGACCGAACTGATCCACCTCGCCCGCTCCCGCGGATGCCGCGTGGTACCCGGTGGCGGCATGGCCGTCTTCCAGGCCGTGGGTGCCTTCGAGTACTTCACGGGCGTCGAACCCGACGCCGAACGAATGGTCCGACACTTCGAGGAGCTGACCAGCTGATGCGCCGCGGAATCGCCACCGTCTCGCTCTCCGGTGTTCTCGCCGACAAACTCGACGCGATCGCCGCTGCAGGATTCGACGGGATCGAGATCTTCGACAACGACCTGATCGCGTCGCCGCTGTCACCCGCCGAGGTGGCGAGGCGCTGCGCCGATCTCGGTCTGTCGATCGACCTGTTCCAGCCGATCCGCGACATCGAGGGCGTCGACCCGCGGCGGTTCCCCGACGTCCTGCACCGTGTCCGCCGCAAGCTCGAGGTGATGAACGAGCTCGGCGCGACGACCTTCCTGGCGTGCTCGAACGCGCTGCCGACCGCGATCGACGATCCGGGACTGTCCGCCGAACAGTTGCGCGCCGTCGGTGATCTCGCCGCCTCGCACGGGGTCACCTTCGCCTACGAGGCCCTCGCCTGGGGACGTCACGTCAACCGGGTCGGGCAGGCGTGGAATCTCGTCGAACGCGCCGACCACCCGGCCGTGACGCTGGCCGTGGACACCTTCCACATGCTCGCACGCGGCGATGACGGACGCGCCCTGGCCGGTATCCCCGGCGAACGCATCGGCTTCCTGCAGGTCGCCGACGCCCCGGTGCTCGACATGAACGTCCTCGAATGGAGCCGCCACTTCCGGTGCTTCCCGGGGCAAGGCATGCTCGACGTCTCCGGGGTGGTCGCGGCCGTGCTCGACGCCGGCTACGACGGGCCGCTCTCGCTCGAGGTCTTCAGCGACGTGGTGCGCGAAGCGGATCCGCATGTGACCGCGCGCGACGCGATGCGGTCGCTGCTGTTCCTCGAGGACCGGCTCGGTACGCGGGTCACCGGACCCGCACGCGAGAAGGTGACGGTCGCACCGCCGCTTCCGGCGCGGACCGACGCGGCGTTCGTCGAATTCGCCGACCCCGACCGCTCCGATTACCCGGCACTGCTCACCGGACTCGGATTCCACGTCGCCGGCCGGCACCGCAGCAAGCCCGTCGTGTGGTGGCGCAACGGCGGCGCGAACATCGTCCTCAACGAGGAGCCCGCGCCGGGCCCCGCCGCGACCGCGCTGGGTCTCGTCGCCCCCGACGTCGCCGCGGTGGCCGAACGCGCCGCGAGCCTGCTGTGGCCCGCGGTCGACCGCACCCGAGGGGAGGGCGAAGCAGGCCTGCCGGGCATCACCTCCCCCTCCGGACTGCACGTCTTCGTCAGCGCCGAGCCGGGGCAGCCCGACGACTGGCACAACGACTTCGTGTCCGACGATGCCGCGGGCACTTCCGTGGCCGACGAGGGGTGGCTCGGTCTCGACCACGTCGACGTGACGGTCGCGGCGGACGATCTGAACCAGGAGCTGTCGTTCTTCCGCACTCTGTTCGGACTGCGGCCGGAGGACCCCGAGGAGTACATCCAGCCGCAGGGCCGCCTGCGCATCCGCGCACTGCGCGCGGAGAAGGGTGACCTGCGGGTCGCGCTGAACGTCTCCGAGACCGGTGCTGCGCCACAGCCGCACGGCGTGACCCAGCTGGCCTTCGCCACGGCCGACGTCGTCGACGCGGTACGGCACGCACGTGCGCGCGGCGTGGAGTTCCTCCGGCCGCCCGCGAACTACTACGCCGATCTCGACGCGCGGTTCGTGCTCGACCCCGACCTGCTCACCGTCCTGCAGGACAACGGACTGCTCTACGACCGCAACGACGACGGCGGCGAATTCCTGCACGCCTACACACTCCCGGTGCAGGGCGGTTTCCAGGTCGAACTCCTCGAACGGCGCGGCGGCTACACCGGATACGGCTCCCCCAACGCGCACGTCCGGCTCGCCGCTGCTGCCCGCGCAGGATCAGCGGTCGCGTAGCCAGGCCACGATCGTCGCTACGGTGTCGTCGTTGTCGCGGATCCATCCGTTGTGGCCCAGTGCCCGCGGGTTGTGCCACCGGGCGACGTCGGCGGAGGGCAGCTTCTCGAGCAGGTGCTGCGCCGACGCGACCGGGGTGAGGTCGTCGTCTTCGATCGTGATCGACAGGACGGGCAGCGTGAGACGCCCGACCCGTTCCTCGTAGTCGATGTCCGCACCGGCCGGTTCGAACCGGCCGGTGCGGGCCAGTCGCGCCCAGTCGGAGATCAGCACGCGCGACTGCCGGCCGAAACCGGCGACGTCGATGCGGTCGCCGGGCCAGAAACCGGCCACCGCGGCGGTCAGCGACATCGCCGTCGACCCGAGCCACAGTCCCGGTCCGCGGATGCCCGCGTGGTGGCGGTAGTAGGGCGTGCCCGAGGCGACGAGGATCAGTCCGCCGAGTCGGCCGCGGATGCGTGCGGCGTAGAGCACCCCGAGTTGGCCGCCCATGGAGTGGCCGAGCAGGTACGGCGTCGAGTCGGGGAAGCGCTCCCGCACCACCTCGAAGACAGCGGGGAAGTGCGTCGCGACGATCTCGTGGTAGCCGTAGGTGCTGTCGGGTCCGGGCCTCGGACGGCTGTCGCCCTGGCCGGCCAGTTCACAGATCGCCGCGTCGAATCCGTGCTCGGTGATCGCCTGCGCGAACGGCTCGTAGTAACCGGCCGGGATGCCGAGCCCCGGCACGATCACCACGACGACGCGGGAGGCGTCGCGACGTGTCTCGTGCTCGTGGTCGGGTCCCGCGAAGAGGCGCACCGGGGCCGTGGTGCCCCCGGGAAGCTGGATCGGTACGGTCTCCACCGGCCCAGACTAGGCCGATCCGGACGCGGCGGGTGCCGGTTTCCCCAGTGTCCCTGCCATCCCGAGTCCGGAATTCAGGGTCGGGATGGGGGTCGTGCCCGGATGTGCTCGGGCCGGGTCGCGGCGGACGATCGAAATGTCCGGTCCAGCACCCCTTCGGAGGAACCCATGCGTACTCTTGCCACCCGCTCCCATCTCGCGACCGCAGCCGTCCTGTCGCTCGGCACCACCGCAGTACTGCTCGGAACAGGAACTGCCGCAGCACAACCCGCGCCCGGTGTGGTCGGCATGAGCGAGCAGGCCGCGGTCGCCGTGCTCGCCGCGGAGGGTGTGCCGTACTCGATCGTCAACCGGTCCGGTTCCGCCGGCGGCGACTGCACCGTGACCGCTCAGCGCGACCGGGGATACCGGACCGAGGTCGAGTACGAATACGACAGTGACGACAACGACTTCGATCGTGTCGAACGTCAGGTGTGGCGCGGGGTCGGCCTGACGGTCGTGTGCCGCTGACGACTCCCTGCGGTCAGTCCAGACCGAAACCGCGCTCCCGCAGAGCTTCCCGCATCTGTTCCCTGCTCCCGAGCGCGCCGGGCGACGCGAAGCGCCCGAGTACACGTTCGACCCAGCTCTCCGCCAGACCCTGATCGCGGTAGAAGCCGGAGATCTCCTCCTCGTATACGGCGAGGCCGGCATCCCGCTCCTCGGTCGAGTACTGCTCGCGATGCAGCACCACATCCTGACCCAAGCGCGGCTTGACCTCCGACTCCACCTCGGGATCGGGACGGCCCACCACCAGCCCGACCACAGCGAAACTGTGGTCGGGCAGAGCCAGTTCTGCGGCCACGTCACGCGGATGGTTGCGGATGGCCCCGATGTAGACGGTGCCGAGACCGAGCGATTCCGCGGCGAGCACCGCATTCTGTGCGGCGAGCGCGGCATCGACCACCCCGAGCAGCGCGGACTCCACGTAGTCGACGTTGACGAGGTCCTTGTCGTGCTGCTCGGCGACCCGCGCCGCGCGGGCGAGGTCGGCCACCCACACGAGCAGCAGTGGAGCGTCACGCACCGCCGGCTGGTTGCCGGCGAGAGTCGCGATCCGGGCGAGCCGGTCGCGGTCGGTGACGGCCACGACGCTCCACAACTGCAGGTTGCTCGAGCTCGCGGCGGAGGAGGCCGCGGCCACGATCGCGCGCAGATCGTCCTCGGAGACGGCCTCGGGAAGGAACTTTCGCACGGAGCGATGCGCCAGCTGGAGAGCGATGACGTCGTTCCACGCGCCGGAACCACCGCGGCCGGCCACCTGCTCGGCGGCCCGGGTGCCGTACCTGCGGCGCAGTGCGGCGAGCTGTTCGTCCAGGACGACGTCGGTCATGGTGGGAGATCTCCTTCTGATCGGCAATACCGACGGTCGAGTCTGCCTCCTCGCGTCCCGGCCGCCGAGCATTGCCCTCAGCATGATTTCAGCGTTGTCCGGGCCGGCTCGTCCGACCGACCCCGAGACGAAGATCAGGGTGAAGATCCGGGCCGTTCCCGGATGTGCCGAGACCGTTACGGCGACAGGATGAATACATGAACTTCGAGAACCAGGCCCCCCGTCCCTTCACCCGCTCCTCGTCCCAGCGCATGCTCGGTGGTGTGTGCGCCGGACTGGCCGAGTACTTCAACGTCGACCTCAACCTCGTGCGTGCAGGCGCAGTCCTCGCAGCCTTCGTCACGGGCGGCACCGCCGTGTTGCTCTACCTCGCCCTGTGGATGCTGATCCCCGAGAACTGATCCGGGTCACGGGGTCGGCCGAGACGACGACACCCCCGGCGGAGATCCGCCGGGGGTGTCGTATTCCGCTGCGAGGCAGCGGCACAGCTGTTCAGCTCAGCAGGAACTACTGGCCGAGGCCGAGAACGGCACTGCCGGTCTCGAGCAGGGTGCCGAGCAGTTCGGTGCCGCCGAGCAGTTCGAGGGCAGAGCCGATGAGTTCGATGACGTCCATGTGAATCTCCTTCGTCCGATCACATACCGGACGGGTCTCGTCCGATTGCTTTTCGCCTACCCGGAATTCCGATCGGAATTCCGTCGGGCTCGCCTCAATTCTCAACACATTCGACGTGCCTGCGCGACCCGAGAATACGCAAATCGGATGTGATGACATTCACACTTGCAGAGAAGCTGGGAAGAGCTCACATATGCCCAGCTCACAGCGTCAAGGAAAGAAAACGGAACGTCCGTACCCAATTATTTCTGTTTGAATTCGACATTTCCGTTCGACCCGATTCATCCCGTTCGCCGACCGATTACGGCGAATCGACCGATCCATCGGTCGAATAACGACCGAAAGAAGATGCCCGATTCGACCGGGATCGAATCGGGCATTTCCGGTGGATCGTCCGGGACCTCTACAGTCCGACCGCCTGCGACAGAAGCGGCCACGAGTTGCGCAGATCGTCCTCCCAGTAGTCCCAGGAGTGCGTACCCGCCGGACGCAGGTCGATCCGGGCGGGGATGTCCAACTCCTCGAGTCGCTGGGCCATCCGCCGGGTGCAGTGGTGGACCGCCGCCTCGATGCTGCCGCCGACGACCACCTGCCCGACGAGCCCGATCGGGTCGTTGTTCACCGACCGCGATCCGAGCCGCTCGTACTGCCCGGGCAGACCCGAACCCGACGAGATGTACAGGTCGATACCGCGGAGCTTCTCGGCCTGGAGGTAGGGATCGTTCTCGATCCAGGCCGGATCACCGACCGGGCCCCACATGTTCTCGGGGTCGCCACCCTTGACGCGTACGACGGCCTGCACGTAGGACTGCCCCAGCGGCGTGCTCGTCTCGGCGCATCCGCTGTATGCCCCGACCGCCTCGTACAGCTCGGGGGCCGTCGTGGCGAGGCCGAGCACCGACGTCCCCGACATCGACAGACCCGCAATCGCGTTGCGTCCCGACGTCCCGAACTCCCTGTCGATGACCGGCGGGAGTTCGTGCGTCAGGAAGGTCGTCCACATGTTGCGGCCGAGCGCGGGATCGTCGTTGCGCCAATCGGTGTAGTAGCTGTAGCCGCCGAGGAGCGGCGTGACGACGTTGATGTTCTTGTCCGAGAAGAAGTTCTCGACGTCGGTCTGCTTCTCCCAGGTGGCGATTCCCTGCCCGCCTCCCGAGCCGTTGAGCAGGTAGAGGGTGGGGCGCGGTTCGCTCGCGTCGGCGGGCGTCCGGACCCGGAGGGGGATCACCTTGTCCATCGACGGCGAGTAGACGTTGGCGATGACGGTGCGGTCGCTCTCGCGCTCGACAGAGGTCAGCTCCCCCACCGGTCGCTGATCGTCGGCTTCCACCGGCTGCGCGAGAGCACCTCCGGGAGCCGCGAGGACCATCGACGTTCCCATCGCCACCGTGAGCAGTACCCGCCGTAACCAGGACGACCGCATATTCTCTTCCCCTCGTCGATCCGTCTGTCTGCGCACCTCGGACCGGTTGCGGATCGGTACGAACCTCCGGAACCGCATGAAGTGACACTTTCGTGACATTCATCGTCCGCGGAGCGCGTTTCGTAACGAATATGTGATCGTTCGGTACGGGAGGCCGGAACGATCGGGGAAGAGCACGAGGCCCGACCCCACCGGAGTGGGATCGGGCCTCGTGTGGCTCAGCGGCGGATCGGAAGTCCTCTCCGCCCGCAGGGGCGGATCAGAAGTCCTCTCCGTCCGCAGGGGCGGATCAGAAGTCCATGCCGCCCATGCCGCCGGTCGGGTCGCCCGCGGGAGCGGCGGCCTTCTCCGGCTTGTCGGCGACGACGGCCTCGGTCGTCAGGAACAGAGCCGCGATCGACGCAGCGTTCTGCAGCGCCGAGCGGGTGACCTTGACCGGGTCGTTGATGCCCGCTTCGAGCAGGTCCTCGTAGTCGCCGGTCGCAGCGTTGAGGCCGTGGCCGGCCTCGAGGTTGCGGACCTTTTCGGCGACGACGCCGGGCTCGAGGCCGGCGTTGAAGGCGATCTGCTTCAGCGGCGCCTCGAGAGCGACCTTGACGATGTTGGCACCCGTGGCCTCGTCGCCCTCGAGCTTGAGGTCGTCGAGAACCGGAGCGGCCTGCAGCAGGGCCACGCCACCACCGGCGACGATGCCCTCTTCGACGGCAGCCTTCGCGTTGCGGACGGCGTCCTCGATGCGGTGCTTGCGCTCCTTGAGCTCGACCTCGGTCGCGGCACCGGCCTTGATGACGGCGACGCCGCCGGCCAGCTTCGCGAGGCGCTCCTGCAGCTTCTCACGGTCGTAGTCCGAATCCGACGCCTCGATCTCGGCGCGGATCTGGTTGACGCGACCGGCGATGGCGTCGGGATCGCCCGCGCCCTCGACGATGGTGGTCTCGTCCTTGGTGACGACGACCTTGCGGGCCTGGCCGAGCAGCTCGATGCCGGCGGTCTCGAGGGAGAGGCCGACCTCTTCGCTGACGACCTCGCCACCGGTGAGGATGGCGATGTCGGCGAGCTGGGCCTTGCGGCGGTCACCGAAGCCCGGAGCCTTGACGGCAACCGACTTGAAGGTGCCGCGGATCTTGTTGAGGACCAGGGTGGACAGAGCCTCACCCTCGACGTCCTCGGCGATGATCAGCAGCGGCTTGCCCGACTGGATGACCTTCTCGAGCAGCGGCAGCAGGTCCTTGACCGTGGAGATCTTGGAGCTGACGAGCAGGATGTAGGGATCCTCGAGCACGGCCTCCTGACGCTCTGCGTCGGTGGCGAAGTAGAGGGAGATGTAGCCCTTGTCGAAGCGCATGCCCTCGGTCAGCTCGAGCTGGAGGCCGAAGGTGTTGGACTCCTCGACGGTGATGACGCCTTCCTTGCCCACCTTGTCGATGGCCTCGGCGATGAGCTCACCGATCGCGGGGTCGCCGGCGGAGATGCCTGCGGTGGCGGCGATCTGCTCCTTGGTCTCGACCTCCTTGGCGGTGTCGAGCAGCTTGGCGGTGACGGCCTCGACGGCCTTCTCGATGCCGCGCTTCAGGCCGAGGGGGTTGGCGCCCGCAGCAACGTTGCGCAGACCCTCACGGACGAGCGCCTGGGCGAGCACGGTAGCGGTGGTGGTGCCGTCACCCGCGACGTCGTCGGTCTTCTTGGCAACTTCCTTGACCAGCTCGGCGCCGATCTTCTCGTACGGATCCTCGAGCTCGATCTCCTTGGCGATGGACACACCATCGTTGGTGATCGTGGGGGCGCCCCACTTCTTCTCGAGAACGACGTTGCGACCCTTGGGGCCCAACGTCACCTTGACTGCGTCGGCGAGGCTGTTGAGGCCCCGCTCGAGGCCGCGACGGGCCTCTTCGTCGAACGCGATGATCTTGGCCATTGCGAAGTGATCCTCCGGGTATGGGGGTGACACCGGAGCGATCGCTCGTCGGATCGCTCCATGTACGCCTTCGGCCGGAAGCAGTGCCCGCGACGGACGACCAGGGGTGTCGAAAACCCGGTCTCACCCTACCGACCTGGCACTCACGTGTTGCGAGTGCTAAGTGCATTCTTAGCACTCGGGGGTGGCGAGTGCAAGATTACCGGCGCCTGCCACCCCCGTCACGAAATCCGCGAAGACCGACTACACGGTCGTCCGGATCATCGGTGCGGCGCTCGCTCAGCGCGGCGTCGAACCGACCCCCACGGCGCACCACTGCCCCGTCGCGGTGTTGACCGCGAACGACTGGGCTCCGACGCACGTGACGCCGGTGGTGTCGGCCGTGGCGCCCGACCCGTAGCCGGCCACCGACAGGGTCGTCGCCGGACCCTGCGCCCACGAGTGGCTCAGTCCGCCGCCGAGCGCGTAGGCGAACGAACGGCCGCCGTCACGGGCTGCACTGAGCGCCGTGCCGAAGCCCGTCGCGTGGGCTTCGGCGGCACCGGCCGACTCGGCGACCGACACCGCGGTGCCGCTGTCGGCCGCATACGCGCGAGCGAAGGCGTCCTCGGCGGTGGCACCGCAGCTGGCGGTATCGGACACCAGGATGTCGTTGGCAGAAGGAGGCGACACACAGGTCACCGGCGCCGCTGCGGCGGTACCCCCACCGAACAGCGCAGCCGAGGCCACACCGACGGCGACGAGCACACCGGCCCGGAACGAACGGCGCGCGGTGAGAACGGATCGGAAGGAACGAATGGACAAGAACGGGCTCCTCTGCACTGGAGTGCCTCTTCGCGAAAGGCTGCGTCTGCGCGAACTGGGGAACGAGCGCCCCGCGCGAACGGGGGGCCGGCGCCCCGGCGGTAGGGTACCGATCACATGCGTCTCACGCGAGACCACGTGTCACAGACTGTCGAGGAGCCCCGGGAGATCGGCGACGGAGTCGATGACGTGGTCGGGACGATCGACCGCCAGGTCCAGGACGGATTGCCGAAACTTTCCGGTACGCACCAGGATTCCCGTCATACCGAGGCGTTGCCCCGGGACGACCTCGCCAGCGATGTCGTCGCCGACGACCACCATCCGATCCGGTTCGACACCCATCCGCTCCGACGCGACGAGGAAGCCGCGCAGCGACGGCTTGCCCACCGCCACCACCGACCGGCCGGTGAGCTCCTCGAGTCCGGCCAGGTAGACCCCGGTGTCGATGCGCAACCCGTCGGCGGCCTGCCACGCGAGAGCCCGGTGCATCGCGACCACCGGGACGTCCTCGAGCATCAGTTCGGCGACGCGACTCATCGCCCGGTGCGTGAAGGCATCCCCCGCGCCACCGAGGATCACCACTTCCGGATCGTCCTCGTCCAGCACGAGACCGTCGAGATCGGCGGCGATGTCGCCCTCGTTGAGGACCCAGCAGCGCAGACCCGGATAGGTCTGCCGAACGTGGTCGACGGTGAGGGACACCGCGGTGACGATCTCGTCCGGCGAGACCTCCATCCCGAGATCGGTGAGCCGCTGCGCGATCTCGGCGCACGTCCGGGAGGTGGTGTTGGTGAGGAAGGCGCGACGGACGCCGTCGGCACGCAGTCGTGCCAGGACGTCCGCCGCGCCCGGGACGGGCTGCCACTCGGTGACGAGCACGCCCTCGATATCGAACAACACCCCGTCCACACGCGTCATGCATCGAGCCTATCCGCGTGCGTGCCCACGGCGACAGGCTCGGCTCACACGCTTCCGGCGAGACGTTCGGCGAGCAGGCGGGTGAACCGCGCCGGATCCTCCACCTCGCCACCCTCGGCGATCAGCGCCATGCCGTGGAGCAGCTCGGCGACGTCGGCGAGCGAGGCATCGTCCGGACGCTGTTCCCGGGCCGTGCGCAGACCCGACACGAGCGGGTGACCGGGGTTGAGTTCGAGGATCCTCTTGACCCGCGGCACCGGCTGACCGGACGCCTTGTACATCCGCTCGAGCGCGGGCGACATGCTGAAGGTGTCGCCGACGATGCACGCCGGGGAGGACGTCAGGCGCGACGAGAGCCGCACGTCCTTGACCTGCTCGTCGAGGGTCTCCTTCATCCACGACAGCAGGTCGCCGAACTCCTTCTCCTTCTCCTCGCGTTCGGCTTCGGCGGCCTTCTTCTCGTCCTCGGTACCGAGGTCGACGTCGCCCTTGGCGATCGACTGGAAGCGCTTGCCCTCGAACTCCGGAACGGAGGTCACCCACATCTCGTCGACGGGGTCGGTCAGGAGCAGCACCTCGATGCCCTTGTCGCGGAACGCCTCCATGTGCGGGGAGCTCTCGAGCAGCTGGCGCGACTCGCCGGTCAGGTAGTAGATCGCGTCCTGGCCGTCCTTCATACGCTCGACGTAACCGGCGAGCGTGGTCTGCTCCTCCTCGCTCGCCGTCGAGTCGAACGACGAGATCGCCAGCAGCGTGTCGCGGTTGTCGGTGTCGGAGATCAGGCCTTCCTTGACGACCCGGCCGAACTCGCGCCAGAACTTCGTGTACTTCTCGGGTTCCTTCGCGGCCATGTCCTTGACGGTCGCGAGGACCTTCTTCGTCAGGCGGCGACGGATGGCCCGGATTTGCCGGTCCTGCTGCAGAATCTCACGAGAGACGTTGAGCGACAGGTCCTGTGCGTCGACCACACCCTTGACGAAACGCAGGTACTCGGGGACGAGATCCTCGCAGTCGTCCATGATGAACACGCGCTTGACGTACAACTGCACGCCGGTGCGCCGTTCGCGGGCGAACAGGTCGAAGGGCGCGTGCTCCGGGATGAACAGCAGCGCCTGGTATTCGAAGGTGCCCTCGGCCTTGAGCGGGATGATCTCGAGCGGCTCGTCCCAGGCATGGGCGATGTGCTTGTAGAAGTCCTTGTACTCGTCCTCGGAGACCTCGTCCTTCGAGCGCGCCCACAACGCCTTCTGCGAGTTGAGGGTCTTGGTCTCGAAGGTCACCTCGTCGGTGCCGTCCTCCGACTTCGTGGTGCGCGAGACCTCCATGCGGATCGGCCACGCGATGAAATCCGAGTACTTCTTGACGATCTCCTCGAGCTTCCACTGCGAGGTGTAATCGAACAGGTGGTCCTCGGCATCCTCGGGCTTGAGATGCAGGATCACCGAGGTGCCCTGGGGCGCGTCGTCGACCTCGGCGATCGTGTAGGTGGATTCGCCGCTGGACTCCCAGCGCGTACCGGTCTTCTCCCCGGCCTTGCGGGTGACGAGCGTGACCTTGTCGGCGACCATGAACGACGAATAGAAGCCGATACCGAACTGGCCGATCAACTCCTCGGAAGCGGCGGCGTCCTTGGCCTCGCGCAGCTTCTGCCGGAGTTCGCCGGTGCCGGACTTCGCGAGGGTGCCGATGAGATCGACGACCTCGTCGCGGTTCATGCCGATGCCGTTGTCGCGCACGGTCAGGGTGCGCGCATCCTTGTCCACCTCGAGCTCGACGTGCAGGTCGGAGGTGTCGACGTCGAGATCCTTGTTTCGGAACGACTCCAGCCGGAGCTTGTCCAGGGCGTCCGACGCGTTGGAGATCAACTCGCGCAGGAAGGTGTCCTTGTTCGAGTAGATCGAGTGGATCATCAGATCCAGCAACTGCCGCGTCTCGGCCTGGAATTCACGCTGTTCGACGTTCGTACTCATTCCGGGTTCCCTTTCCACAAGCAGAACTTCCCCGGAAATAGTAAGCCGTCCGCGAGTCCGGCCCGCTTGCGCTTCCAGGTCCATGATGGAAGGTGCAGGCTTCGTCGTTCACAGGAGGTTGCGATGACGGTTCGTCGGACGGTGGTCGTCGGTGCGGGCATCGTGGGTCTGTCCACCGCGTGGTTTCTGCAGGATCGAGGCATCGAGGTCACGGTGCTCGATCGAGTCGGCGTGGCGGGTGACGCCTCGTGGGGCAACGCCGGATGGCTCGCGCCGGCACTGACCCTGCCGCTACCCGAGCCGGGGGTGCTGCGTTACGGCGTGCGCTCGATGTTCCGGCCGTCGTCGCCGGTGTACGTGCCGCCCACGACGGATCTGCGGTTGCTGCGCTTCCTCGCCGACTTCGCCCGGCACTGCACGAGGCGGCAGTGGACGTCGTCGATGGAGGTCTTCGCGCGCGCCAACCGCCTCGCCCTCGATGCCTACGACGATCTCGCCCGCGGGTCGGGCGACACGATCGTCACCGAGCCGACGCGGGTCGCCGATCCGTTCCTCGCGGCGTTCACCTCGGACGACGACCGTCGGCTGCTGGTCGAGGAGTTCGAACACGCGCGTGCGGCCGGCAGCGAGATCGACTTCGACCTGCTCGACACCGACACACTGCATTCGCTCGAACCGCTGCTCGGGGACTCGGTGCGGGTGGGTCTCCGGATCCGGGGGCAGCGGTTCATCGATCCGCCGCGGTTCGTCGCCGCGCTGGCGCACGCGGTCCGCGCCCGGGGTGCGGAGATCGTCACCGACGTCGACGTCGAGGAGGTGCGCGACACCGGTCGCGGGGTGGATGTCGTCGTGGCCGGTGGGGACTCGCGGTCGGCGGATGCGGTGGTGCTCGCGAACGGAGCGTGGCTCGGGTCGCTCGCCCGGCCGTTCGGTGTGCGCACGCAGGTCCAGGCCGGTCGCGGCTACAGCTTCAGCGTGCGACCGCCGAGCCTGCCGAAGAACCCGGTCTACTTCCCTGCCCAGCGGGTGGCGTGCACACCCCTCCAGGACCGTTTCCGGGTCGCGGGAATGATGGAGTTCCGCAGCCCCGACGCCCCGCTCGACCCGCGACGCATCCGGGCGATCGTCGACGCGACCCGTCCGCTGTTGCGCGATGTCGACTGGGACGGGCGCAGCGAGGAGTGGGTGGGCTCGCGGCCGTGCACGGCGGACGGGCTCCCGCTGATCGGCCGCACCCGTTCGGAGCGGGTCCACGTCGCCGGCGGGCACGGGATGTGGGGTGTGGCGCTCGGTCCCCTCACCGGACGGCTGCTCGCCGGGTCGATGACCGGCGAGCCGGATCCGTTGCTCAGGTCGTTCGATCCGCTGCGCTGACCGGCCCGGGTTCGAGACGGTCGCGCACGCGGTCGAACCATTCGAGGACGGCCCGTTCGTAGAGGATGCCGAAATCGAGGGTCGCCGCGGCGTGCGGCGGAAGGATGTCGGCCGCCGCCTGCTGTTCGTAGGCGGCGAGCTGCTCCTCGTGTCTGCGGCGATGGTCGGCAAGCATCTCGGTGAGGCGCTCGGGCGGGAGGTGATCGCCGAAGGCGACGGTCAGCAGCAGGGGGTGGCGGATGTTCTCGTCGCCCGGTTCGCGGTCGATCCATTCGGCGAAGGCCGTGCGTCCGGCCTCGGTCAGCACGTAGGGCTTGCGGTCGCGCGGGCCCTTCTCCCCTGCCTCGATCAGTCCCCGCCGTTCCATCGCGGCCAGTTCCCGGTAGACCTGGCTCGTCGTCAGCGACCAGAACTTGCCGATGCGCGTCTGTGCGGTGGACACCAGGTCCCAGCCCGTTTTGGGGCCTTCGTGGAGGAATCCGAGCAGTGACGCGGCGGTGGCGTTGAGCGGTCGTCCGGTCATTGCCGGTTCCTTTCGCGATTCGGGTACGGAAAAGACTTGACATTCCACTGTGGCATATCCACCCTGGAATCAGGTGACATTCCATTGTGGAAGATCCCGGAGGGCACCATGGAACACACATCCACCACCGGCCCCGGTACTGCGACATTGCCGCTGCGCATCTCCGATGCCGAGCGTGAAACGATCGTGGAGGAGCTCGGGCGCCATCTCACCGCCGGACGGTTGACGATCGGCGAGTTCGACGAGCGTGTGGCCCGGGTCTACCGCGCCGTGACGCAGGACGACGCCGGCGCCGTTCTCACCGACCTGCCGTCGACACCCGTTCCCACCCCGTCCCCGCCGGCCGGCAAACCGTTCCCACGTCTGCGCCTGCCGCTCCACCAGCGCATCGAGTGGGGAGCCTGGGCCACCGTGGGATCGATCAATCTCGCGGTGTGGGCCCTGGTCTCGCTCGGAACGGCCTCACTGATCTACTTCTGGCCGATCTGGGTCATCGTTCCCTGGGGTCTCGTCCTGGCGGGACGCACCGCACTCGGACTCGAAGGCGGTCCGGACCGCCGCGGGGCCGACGACCACATCCGTAACGCCCCGCGACTGCACCGCGAACACATGCGCCGCGCGGCCGTCGTCCACCGGCGTGCCGTCATGCACCGGCGTGGACTGAATCCGCACTGCGAGCGATCGAGTCGTACCTGGTACTGATGTTCCCGAGATAGTGCGGGTGCGTGAGGATGTAGGGGGCGTCGATCGAGATGCCGCGGACGACGATCTCCCCCGCCGTCCCCGGTGCCATACCGGCGTTCCCGCCCTTGATGTGGTCCACGCGCCGGACCTCGCCGCCGAGCCGGGCGGTGCTGTCGTCGAGTCCCGAACGCACCAGCCCCGGGCACAGGACCGACACCCCGACACCGTGCGGGGCGAGTTCGGCGCGTAGCGCTTCGGACATCGCGACGACGGCGGCCTTCGCTGCGCTGTACACACCGCGGCCCGGCACACCCGCGGTCAGTCCCATGACCGAGGCGGTGTTGACGATGTGCCCACGCCCGCGTGTCCGCAGGTCACCCGCGAAGGTCGAGACGCCATTGAACACCCCGGTGACGTCGATGTCGATGACCGTGTCGAAGACCTGAGGATCGAGGTCGGCGAAATCCATTCCGTTGAAACCGATCCCGGCGTTGTTGACGAGGATGTCGACCGGGCCGAAGGCGTCCTCCGCCTCCTGCTTGACGCTGCGCCAGCCCTCCCGGTCGCGTACGTCGAGGACGGCTCCGCGGAAGAGCCGGAAGACTCCCGTCCGGCCGGCGAGCGTGGATTCGATTGCCGCATCGTCGATGTCCGCGATCGTCACGGCCACTCCGCGGCGGGCCAGGGCGTCGGCGATACCGCGGCCGATGCCGCTCGCACCTCCGGTGACGAGCGCGTGGCGCGCCGAGACGATGTTCATGGGAGCTCCGTTCGTCGAGGTCGGTGGTTCGTCGAAATCAGCGCGACCGGCGGATCTTCCCGAAGTCCCAGCTGCGCACGCTGCGCGGAGTGACCCGCAGCCACGCGTGACGGCCGTCCGTCGTGAACTCGTCGCGACCGGCGTACTTGCGGGCGAAGGACAGTTCGACGCCGCGCAGCAGTTCGTCCTCGACGGTGCGCGCCACGACCTCGGGGCGGGAACCGCGCGGCACGTCACCGACGCTCACCGCGGTTCCGCGCACCTCCACGCCGCGCAGATCCGTGAACTGCTCCCCACCATCGACGACGACCGCGATGCGCGGATCCTTCTGCAGGTCGGTCCAGCGGCGGCTGCGGACGACGGAGTTGAGCCACAGGAAGGCGCCGTCCCAGACGAACCACAACGGAGCGACGTGCGGGCTTCCGTCACCGCCGATCGTGGCGACGCGGCACGTCCGCTCGGCGGAGAGGAAGAGATCGATCTCCTCCTTCGTCATCGAGATCCCGGCGCCGCGCGTGCGCAGCGTGCCGTTTCCAGTCATCAGGCCTCCTACCTGCACGAATCCTCGTCAAGAATTTTATTCTCTTTGATGAGAGAGATGTTCTCACCCGCCGAGTGCGAACACAACAGTCCGATGGGTCCGACCGGTCTGCGATAGTCGGGACCAGCCGTGCCCAGCCCGGGCATCCCGCACGCCGGAGACGGAGCTGCCGATGTTTCTTCTCGACGACAGGCTGGTCTTCGGCGCCGGAGATCTCACCCGCGCCGCCTCGTGCGAGTTCGCACTGCTCCGCAACCTCGACTCGACGCTCGGTCGCCTCCCGCGCCCCGACACCGAACCCGATGCGATGCTCGACCGCGTCGCGGCGCTCGGCGGTCGTCACGAGCAGCGCGTCCTCGACCGGTTCCGCGCGCAGGTGGGTGCCGAGAAGGTCGTCGAGATCGCCCGGCCCGAGTACACCGCGCAGGCGCTCACCGAGGCGGCGCAGGCCACCCTCGACGCCGTCCGGGCCGGCGCGCCCGTCGTCTATCAGGGCGCTTTCTTCGACACCGGCTCCTCGGACGCCGCCCCCGATCCGCTCGGCATGATCGGCTTCTCCGATTTCCTCGTCCTCGAAGATGACGGCTACGCCGTCTACGACAGCAAACTCTCCCGGCACGCGAAGGTCGAGGCCCTGCTGCAGCTCGCCGCCTACGCAGACGCACTCGCGCGCACCGGGACGGCAGTCTCTTCGCACGCGCATCTCGTCCTCGGGGACGGCTCGATCGCCTCCTACCCACTGGCGGAGATCCTGCCGGTCTACCGGCACCGACGCGCCTGTCTCGAAACCCTTCTGGCGTCGCACCGCGCTGCCCCCGAGCCGGTGCGGTGGGGAGCGGGTGGGCACACCGCCTGCGGTCGCTGCGACGACTGCACCCCGGAACTGGAACGTCACCGCGACCTGCTGCTGGTCGCGGGGATGCGCAGTACCCAGCGGCTGCGGCTGATCGAGGCGGGCGTGTCGACCATCGACGACCTCGCCGCATGCGCGGCACCCGTCGACGGGATGGCCCGCCGCACCTTCGAGGTCCTGCGCGCGCAGGCACGGGCGCAGCTCGAGGAGGAGAGACGGGGCAGTCCCTACGCGGAGGTCTACGACGCCACCCCGCTCGGCATCCTGCCCGCGCCCGACGAGGGCGACATCTTCTTCGACTTCGAAGGCGACCCGCTGTGGTCCGAGGGCGGCAGTTCCGAGTGGGGACTCGAGTACCTGTTCGGCGTCGTGGAGGGACCGGCCGACGCACCGGTCTTCCGGCCCTTCTGGGCACACGACCGCGAACAGGAACGGCAGGCGCTGCTGGACTTCCTCGACTACGTCACCGACCGCCGGCGTCGCCACCCGAGGATGCACGTCTACCACTACGCCCCGTACGAGAAGACGGCGCTGCTGCGGTTGGCCGGTCGCTACGGCGTCGGCGAGGAGATCGTCGACGACCTGCTGCGCGAGGGTGTGCTCGTCGACCTGTATCCCGTGGTGCGCAACTCGATCCGGGTGGGCGCCCGGGCGTACGGGCTGAAGAAGCTCGAACCGCTCTACACCGACGTCGACGAGGCGCGCGACGGCGATGTCGTGGACGCGGGCGCCTCGATCGTCGCGTACGCCGACTACTGCGCACTGCGCGACGCCGGGCACCTCGAGGAGGCGGACCGCGAACTCGCGTCGATCGCCTCCTACAACGAGGCCGACTGCATCTCCACCCTGCGTCTGCGCGACTGGCTGCTCACCCACGCCCGCGACCACGGCATCTCCCCCACCGAGACGACCCACGACGAGGCCGCTCCCGACGCGGAGGCGCACCCCGTCGAGACGAAACTCCTCGACTACGTCGGCGGTGCACTGGCGGGTGACCGCACCCCGGAACAGCAGGCGGCCGCACTCGTCGCCGCGGCCATGGGCTATCACCGGCGCGAACGGAAACCATTCTGGTGGGGGCACTTCGACCGTCTGTCCACGGCTCCGGACGAGTGGGCGGACGCCCGCGACACGCTGGTCGCGGCGACGTGCACGCTCGAGACCGACTGGCACAAGGCCACGCCCCGCCAGCGACTGCTCCGGCGCCGGCTGCGCCTCGCGGGCGAGTTCGAGCCGGGCAGTACGTTGCGCGACGGCCAGGACGTCTTCCTGTTGTACGACGCTCCGGGACCGGACGGACTGCCCGACGGCGGCACCGGGACGCGCGCGTGGTCGCGCGGCGTGGTCGTCGAACGCACCACGGGGACGGACCATCCCGACGTGCTCGTCGTGGACGAATCGCTGCGGACGGACGAGGAGTACTCCGTGCTGCCGATCGCCGTCACACCCGGCGCGCCGATCTCGTCGAAGAACATCGAAGCGGCCATCGCCTCCGCCGCCGAGGCGATGTGCGACGAGTTGCCGGCTCTGCCGTCGACCGCGGCCGTGGACGTGCTGCGCCGCGTCCCGCCCCGACTGCGCTCCGGTGCCGCGCTGCCGGCGCTCGGCGACGACGCGGCCGGCACGATCGTCACGGCCGTTCTCACCCTGGAGAATTCGTACCTGGCGGTGCAGGGACCACCCGGCACCGGCAAGACGTACACCGGGGCCCGGGTGGTGGCGGCGCTCGTGAACGAGCACGGTTGGCGGGTCGGCGTGGTCGCGCAGTCGCATTCGGTGGTCGAGAACATGCTGGCCGGCATCGTCGCCGCGGGAGTGTCGCCGGAACGGGTCGCCAAGGCGAAATGCCAGAGCCCCGAACCGACGTGGACCGCCTTCCCGGACGCGAAGACCCTTGCGGCCCATATCGGTACCTCCACCACCGGTTACGTGGTGGGTGGAACGGCCTGGGACTTCACGAATCCGAACTGCATCGAGCCCGGCAGCCTCGACCTGCTGGTGGTCGACGAGGCCGGTCAGTTCTGCCTCGCCAACACCATCGCCGTGGCCACGGCGGCGTCGAATCTGCTGCTGCTCGGCGATCCCCGCCAACTGCCGCAGGTCTCGCAGGGCACCCACCCCGAGCCCGTGGACGAGTCCGCCCTCGGATGGCTCGCCGAAGGGCACGGGGCGTTGCCCGCCGATCGTGGCTACTTCCTTCCGGTGACCTGGCGGATGCACCCGGATCTGTGCGCGCGGGTGTCCGAGCTGTCCTACGAGGGACGCCTGCGGTCGAAGTCCGAGATCACCACGCGTCGCGCGCTCGACGGCGTCCCGCCCGGCGTCCGGCTCGTGGAGGTCGCGCACGAGGGCAACGCGACCTGCTCGCCCGAGGAGAGCGCCGAGATCGTGCGCGCCGTCGCGGCCGTGCTCGGCTCGGCGTGGACGGACGACGCCGGCTCCCCGTCGCGGCCCCTCGGCGAGGAGGACGTCCTGGTGGTCGCGCCGTACAACGCTCAGGTCACCCGCCTGCGGCAGGATCTCGCCGCCGCAGGTCTGCACCGCGTCCAGGTGGGCACCGTCGACAAGTTCCAGGGCCGCCAGGCGGCGATGGTGTTCGTGTCGATGACGGCCTCCGCCGTCGAGGACGTGCCGCGGGGCATGTCGTTCCTGTTGTCCCGCAACCGGTCGAACGTGGCCCTCTCACGCGGCAAGTGGTCGGCGGTGATCGTCCGGTCCGGCGCCCTGACCGATCACCTCCCGTCGACCCCGGACGGCCTGATCGAACTCGGGGCGTTCATGCGGCTGACCGGAGCCGACCCGACCAGGACGTGACCGCACTCACAGCGTCCGTTAGGATCGACGACGATCCTGTTACCTCAGGTATCAGATACACGGGACCCGGCCCCCGAGAAGACCCGGTCCCCCGAGCACAGGAGTACACGTGTCGAAGACCCTCGAGGCCACGATCGAGATCACCGCCTCCCCCGAGCAGGTGTGGCGCGTGGTGTCCGATCTGAAGCGGATGGGCGAGTGGAGTCCGCAGTGCCGTCGGATGATCGTGCGCGGTGGGCCGGTGTCTGCCGGCACCACCACGATCAACATCAACAAGAAGGGCCTGCTGGTGTGGCCCACGACGTCGAAGGTGATCGACTTCGAACCCGGCCGTCGCCTGAGCTTCCGGATCAACGAGAACCGGTCCATCTGGTCGTTCACCCTCGAACCCACCGCCACCGGCACGCGGGTCACCCAGCGGCGCGAGGCGCCCACCGGGACGAGCAAGGTATCGCAGACCCTGGTCAAGTATGTTCTCGGCGGCACCGAGGCGTTCGACGACGAACTGACGATGGGGATGAACGCGACTCTCGCCCGCCTCAAGAACGAGATCGAGGCGGGCGCGCGGGTCTGACCTTCCCTCCTCCGCTCACGTACGCTGGAGTGCCTGTGGACCGACAGGACCCGCCCGCGCGACGGGCGGGTCCACTGCGGTCCCGGATCACCGATCGCCAGCGATAAGAGGAGCCCGTGGCACGTAAGCCGACGCCCGCCGGAACACCCCCCACCAGCGGGGTAGCCCACATGGTCGACCTGGTCAGGCATGTCGTACCGCCCATGCATCCGGGCGGCATCCCCTTCGTCGCAGCTCCGCTCGCCGTGGCCACCCTCGGCCGCCGCAAGCCCTGGCTGCGCCGCGCCGGTCTCGCATCGGCACTGGCGTGCGCCACCTTCTTCCGGCACCCGCACCGCGTGCCGCCGAACCGCGCCGGGGTGGTCGTCGCTCCCGCCGACGGTGAGATCGCTCTCGTCGACCACGCCGTGCCGCCCGCCGAACTCGGGCTCGGCAGCGAGGAGCGCCCTCGGGTCAGCATCTTCCTGTCCGTCCTCGACGTGCACGTGCAGCGCAGCCCCGTCGGCGGCACCGTCCGCTCGGTGGTCCACACCCCGGGCAAGTTCCTCTCCGCCGATCTCGCCGACGCGAGCGAGGTCAACGAGCGCACCAGCATGCTGATCGAGACGCGCGACGGCGCCGAGGTCGCCGTCGTCCAGATCGCCGGGCTGCTCGCACGGCGCATCGTCAACGACGCGCAGATCGGCGACACCCTGCCGATCGGCGACACCTACGGCCTGATCCGCTTCGGATCCCGGGTCGACACCTACCTGCCGGTCGGGAGCACCCTGCTGGTCGAACGCGGTCAACGCACCATCGGTGCCGAGACCGTCCTCGCTCAGCTGCCCACGGTGTCGTGAGTCCGCACACGCAGGGTTCGCGTGCGGTCGCGACCGGGCGGTCCCGCAATCGGCCCAACGTCGTCCGCCTGCTGCCGAGCGTCATCACGATCCTGGCGTTCTCCGCCGGACTGTCGGCGGTGAAGTTCGCGCTCGACGGACAACTCGGCACCGCGCTCGGCATGATCGGCGCCGCGGCCGTCCTCGACTCGCTCGACGGCCGCATCGCCCGCATGCTCGACGCGACCAGCAAGATCGGCGCCGAACTCGACTCGCTGTCGGACGCCGTCGCGTTCGGTGTCGCCCCCGCGCTCGTGCTGTACGTGACGTTGCTCGACGGCAGCCCCTTCGGCTGGATCGTCGCCCTGCTCTACGCGGTGAGCCTCGTGCTGCGACTCGCGCGCTTCAACACCCTGCTCGAGGACGACAGCGTCCCCGCCTACGCACGCGAGTACTTCGTCGGTGTGCCCGCACCGGCGGCCGCCCTCATCGCGCTCGCACCCGTCGCCGCCCACATCCAGTGGGGCGACGGCTGGTGGACCGCCTACGGGCTGGTCGCGGTGTGGATCCTCGGGACGGCCGGGCTCGCGATCAGCCGCATCCCGACCTTCGCGATGAAGTCGGCGTCCGTGCCCGCGCGACTCGCCGTGGTGCTGCTGGTGCTGGTCGCGGTGGCGGCGGCCGCGCTGGTCACCTATCCGTTCATCCTCATGCTCGTGCTGGTCGCGGTCTACCTCGCGCACATCCCCTTCGCGGTGCGTTCGCGGCGCTGGGTCGCGGCCCGGCCCGAGACCTGGGACATCAAGCCCTCGGAGCGGCGCGCATTGCGTGCCCGCAACCGCGCGCAGCGTCCGCGTCGTGTCGCGGCCCGGCGTGTCGCCACATCGGCGAGATCTCAGGCGCGACTCGGGCTGCGCCGTCCGCGAGGGCGATGACATGCACGTCCCGCGAGGACGCTAGTCACGTTCTAGGCTCGGCGGGGTGACGACCCCACAACTCTCACTCACCGTCCGGCTCAACACCTCCGCCGCCGACTCGCGGCGCGGTGTCGTGCGTCTGCACCCCGAGGCGCTGGCCGCGCTGGGCCTACGGGAATGGGACGCGGTCGCGCTGGTGGGAGCGCGTCGCACCGCGGTCGTGGCGGGTCTCGCCCCGGCCGGCACCCCGACCGGCACGATCCTGCTCGACGACGTGGTGCTGTCGAACACGGGCCTGAAGGAGGACGCGACGGTCGTCGTCGCGCCCGTGACGGTCTACGGCGCGCGCACGGTAACGGTCACCGGCTCCACGCTCGCGCGGCAGTCGATCCCGGAGACCACCCTGCGTCAGGCGCTGCTCGGGAAGGTCCTCACCGTCGGCGACGCGGTGTCCCTGCTCCCCCGCGATCTCGGACCGGGCACGAGCAACGCCGAGACGACGCGGGCGCTGTCGCGGACGTTCGCGATCGCGTGGACCACCGAACTGCTCACCGTCTCGTCGGTCGATCCGGCCGGACCGGTGAGCGTGCAGCCGAACACCGCCGTCGTGTGGGGTGGTGGCCCGGGTGCGCTGCCGTCTTCCGTGCCGTCCGCCTCCGGATTCGTCTCGTCGGGCTTCGTCGCCTCCTCCCCCGCGACCGCCCCGCCCGACTCGGCCCCCGCCATGCCTCCGGCACCACCGGTCGAGGATCTCGTGGGTGTGCAGCCCCAGGTCGCGAAGCTCTCCGAATGGCTCACCCTCTCGCTCGACGAACCCGAACTGCTGCGCACCCTCGGCGCGTCGCCGCATCTCGGGGTGCTCGTCACCGGCCCCGCGGGCGTCGGTAAGGCGACCTTCGTGCGCTCGGTGGTTGCGGACCGGCGTCTGGTGGAGGTCGACGGGCCGGGCGTGGGTGCACTCGCCGCCGACGAACGGTTGCGCCGGATCTCCGCGGCGGCCGAAGCGGTGCGCGGCGGTGGCGTCCTGCTGCTCACCGACGTCGATGCCGTGCTGCCCGCCGACACCGAACCCGTCGCGACGTTGATCCTCGACGAGCTGCGACGGGTGGTCGACACCGAGGGCGCGGTGCTGATCGCGACCACCGCGCATCCCGACGACGTCGACTCCCGGTTGCGCGCCCCGGAGATCTGCGACCGCGAACTGTCCCTGCCGCTGCCCGACGGCGCGACCCGCCGGGCCCTGCTCGACGTGCTGCTGCGCTCGGTGCCGTCCACCGGTCTCGACCTCGCCGCCGTCGCGGGTCGCACCCCCGGTTTCGTCGTCGCCGACCTCGCGGCGCTGTGTCGCGAGGCGGCACTGCGCGCGGCGTCGCGGGCGAACCGCGACGACGACGAACCCTCGCTCGTCCAGGACGACCTGGTCGGCGCGCTCGAGGTGATCCGTCCGCTGTCGCGGTCGGGCTCCGAGGAGCTGGCGATCGGCAGCGTGAGCCTCGACGACGTCGGCGACATGGTCGAGACGAAGCAGGCCCTCACCGAAGCCGTCCTGTGGCCGCTGCAGCATCCCGATTCGTTCGAGCGTCTCGGCGTCGACCCGCCGCGCGGGGTGCTGCTGTACGGCCCGCCCGGTTGCGGCAAGACCTATCTCGTCCGCGCTCTCGCCGGCACGGGGCGCCTGAGCGTCCACGCCGTCAAGGGCGCCGAGCTGATGGACAAGTGGGTCGGTGCGTCGGAGAAGGCGGTGCGCGAGTTGTTCGAGCGTGCCCGCAACTCGGCACCGGCGCTGGTGTTCCTCGACGAGATCGATGCGCTCGCACCGCGCCGCGGGCAGAGCTCCGATTCCGGGGTGTCCGACCGGGTGGTTGCGTCGCTGCTCACCGAACTCGACGGTGTCGAGCCGCTGCGCGACGTCGTGGTGGTGGGAGCGACGAACCGGCCCGACCTCATCGATCCGGCACTGCTGCGTCCCGGCCGGCTCGAACGTCTCGTGTTCGTGCCGCCGCCGGACGCCGAGGCCCGGGCCGCGATCCTGAAGACCGCGGGTCGATCGGTACCGCTCGACGACGACGTCGACCTCGACGAGCTGGCCGCCGGACTCGACGGCTACTCGGCCGCGGACTGCTCGGCGCTGCTGCGCGAGGCCGCGCTCGCGGCGATGCGGCGGAACGTCGACGCCGCCGTGGTGACCGCGGAGGACGTCGCGGTGGCCCGGGAGAAGGTGCGGCCCTCGCTCGATCCCGCGCAGGTCGCTCATCTGCAGGCCTACGCGGAGGGCCGTTGAGATGGCCGTGACCACCGCGGTCCGCGTCGCCGGACCGGCAGCCGTCCTCGCGGCCTTCCTCGCCGCCGGGGTCGCGATCCTCGTCCCGGCCGCGGGCGAATCCGTCCTTCCTGAGGGTGCGCGCAGCGAATGGGCGCCCGTGGTCACCGCCGCGCTCGCCGTTCTCTCGGCGGCCGGACTGCAGCGGACCGGCTCCCGACGTACCGCCTGGATGCTGGCCGCCGCCTCTATCGTGGTCCTCGGTTCGATCCGCTATCTCGTTCCCGCCGGCATCTCGGCCGACAGCCTGACGGTCGTCGGATGGATGATCGCCGCGATCACCGGTGTGCTGCTCGGGGCGGCGACCGCGGGCTCGTGGGGTTCGGCGACCGGCCAGTGGGCCCTGATCGCCGGTGGCTGGGCGGCCTTCCTCACCGCCGCGGCCGTCGGTTCCGAGGTCCCCGTCGCGGCCGTGCGCTGGACGGTTCCCCAGTGGGTGCTGGCCTTCGCACTCGTGGCAACGGTCGCCGCCGCGCTGACGGTGCCCGCCGGGATGCGCGTGCAGCGGGCCGATCCGCGGTTGCTCGCGATCATGGTGACCGCCGCGGTGGTGCTCTCGGTGGGCTACCGACTGCTGGGCGAGTTCGTGGGTTCCCGCGCGAGCGACACGGGTGTGCTCCTGTGGCTGGTCGCCGGTGGGGCGCTCGCGGTCGCGGTCGTCGGCGCCGAGATCGTCGCGCGCCTCGTCCCGCCCGGCGACGACCGGTTCGTCCTCGCGGTCACCGGAGCCGTGGCCGCGGCGTACCCGGTCCTCGTCGAGTTGTGGTCGGGTATGCAGTCGGCGACCGTGCCGTGGTGGGTGCTGCTCGTCGCGGTGGCCGCCGTGGTCGCCGGGGTGCGGCTCTCCCCGTACATGCCGTACGCGCTTCCCGGGTTGGTGCTCGCCGCATCGATCTCGGCGGCGACGGTGTGGTGGCCGGCGGAGATCGGCGAGGGCATCCCTCTCGCGGTGCGGGTCGCGCTCGTCGCATTGGGCACCGGTCTCGCGCTCGGGGCATCGTTGCCGGGATCGGCGTCCGTCGCGGCTCTCGGCCTGGCGCTGCCGGTGCCGGCGACGGCCGTCGTCGGGGCGGTGTGGATGCTCCCGGCGGACGCGCAGTGGTCGGCGCTCGCACTGTTCGCCGTCGCCGTGATCTGTGCGTGGCAGGTGCGTTAGCGCTCTCACCTCCCCGATTCGCAAGCGTGCGAAGACAACCGTTAGGATAGGCACAATCCGTTTTGCCCGATGACGGCGAGCGGCGTGCATGTCGGGGCGATCCCCGTTTCGGCGGTGTGCCGTCCGCTGTGACGACAGCGAGTCCCACGGCCCGCAGTCTGTTTCACCCCGCCGACAGGCCCGACCCCGACGGAGTGCCTTTTGATCGCCATACTCGTTGCCCATGCGGTCGCTGCTCTTCTGGCGCCGTTTCTGGTCAGAGTCATGGGGAGAAATGCATTCCTGCCGCTCGCGCTGGTGCCCCTCACAAGTCTCGGCTGGGTCGTCACCAACTGGGGAACCGATCAGAAACTACAGATCGCGTGGGCCTCGACGCTGTCGATGAATTTCGACCTGCGCTTCGACACGCTTGCGGCGATCATGTGCGTGCTCGTCCTGGGCATCGGCTCGTTGATCCTGCTCTACTGCTCGCGCTATTTCGAGGACGACGAGCCCCGCCTGGGCGTGTTCGCCGCCGAGATGGTCGCCTTCGCGGGCGCCATGTTCGGTCTGGTGGTCAGCGACAACATGTTGCTGCTCTACATCTTCTGGGAACTGACGACCGTCCTGTCGTTCCTGCTCGTCGGGCATTACGCCGAACGCGCCTCGAGTCGGCGTGCCGCCACCCAGGCCCTGCTCGTCACCACGGCCGGTGGTCTGGCGATGCTGGTCGGCATCATCATCCTCGGCGAGATGGTCGGCAGCTACAACCTGTCCGACGTCGTCGCGGCGGCACCCCACGGCTGGCTCGCCGGTGTCGCCGTGGTGCTCGTGCTCGTCGGCGCACTGTCGAAGTCCGCCGTGGTCCCGCTGCACTTCTGGCTGCCCGGTGCGATGGCCGCCCCCACCCCGGTGTCCGGATATCTCCACGCCGCGGCGATGGTCAAGGCCGGCATCTATCTCGTGGCCCGGCTCGCCCCCGGCTTCGCGGACAGCGCCGCGTGGCGGCCGATCGTCATCGGTCTCGGTCTCGCGTCGATGATCCTCGCCGGCTGGCGAGCGTTCCGAGCCTTCGACCTCAAACTCATCCTGGCCTTCGGCACCGTCAGTCAGCTCGGTTTCCTCACAGCGCTGGTGGGCACGGGCAGCCGGGAAGCAGCCCTGGCGGGCCTGGCGATGGTGATCGCCCACGCCCTGTTCAAGGCATGCCTGTTCATGGTGGTCGGCATCATCGACCACTCCACGGGCACCCGCGACATTCGCAAGCTCGCGCACCTCGGCTCCGCCGCGCCCTATCTGATGGTGATCGCGATACTCGCGGCGGCGAGCATGGCCGGTCTGCCGCCGTTCATCGGGTTCGTCGCGAAGGAAGCAGCACTCGAGTCGTCGCTGGTGGCCGAGGTGCTGCCCGAGTGGGCGCGGATCGCCACGACCGCGGGCATCGTGGTGGGGTCGATCCTCACCCTCGCGTACAGCATCCGGTTCATCTGGGGTGCGTTCGGTCGCAAGCAGCTCAAACGTCCGAGCCCCGCGGTGCAGAACCTGCACGCGCCCGGCCCGCTGCTGCTCACCGCCCCGAGCGTTCTCGCGTTCGCCGGTCTCGCCGCGGGCTTCGCGAGCTCGTGGATCGATCACCTGATCGCCCCCTACGCCGACGAGCTGCCCACCGAACTCGACAAGCCCTACCACCTGGCGTTGTGGCACGGATTCACTCTGCCGCTCGCTCTGACCGGCGTGGTGATCGTGGGCGGCACGGCCCTGTTCCTCGCGCACCGCACCATCGCGCGCCTGCGCTTCGAGCACCCGCCGCTCGGCAACGCCGACCGGATGTACGACGCGACCCTCCAGGGCATGGACACCCTGTCCCTGCGCCTGACCGGTTTTCTGCAGCGCGGTTCGCTCCCCCTGACCCAGGCGACGATCCTCATCACCCTGGTGGCGCTCCCGACGGTGCTGATGTTCTTCTTCGGGCTGAGCACGATGCCGTCGACGCGCGCATGGGACTCGATCTGGCAGCTCGGGGTGGGGCTCATCATGATGGCCGCCGCGGTCACCGCGACGGTCCTGCGCAATCGCCTCGGCGGTGTGCTGGTCGTGGGCGTGACGGGTTACGGGCTCGGTGTGCTGTTCGCCCTCCAGGGAGCTCCCGACCTCGCGCTCACCCAGTTCCTCGTCGAGACCGTCACCCTCGTGATGTTCGTGCTGGTCCTGCGCAAGCTGCCCGCCGAGACCGACCCGGCCGCGGTGATGGGCAGCAAGTTCGCCCGCGCGATGCTCGGCATCGCCGTGGGCGCGGTGGTCGTCGGGATCGGCGCCTACGCCGTCGCGGCACGCACCACCGATCCGATCTCGCTGCTGCTGCCCGACGCCGCCTACTACGGCGGTGACGGCAAGAACATCGTCAACGTCCTGCTCGTCGACATCCGCGCCTGGGACACGATGGGCGAGATCTCGGTACTGCTGGTCGCTGCGACCGGCGTGGCCAGCCTGGTCTTCCGCACCCGCCGCTTCGGCACCGCCCCACGTGTGGCGGACGCACCCGCGGCGCAGCTCGACGCGGTCTCCGCCAGCAACGAGACGACCTGGCTGCTCGGCGGCGATCTCATCGATCCGCGCTACCGCTCGCTGGTCCTCGAGGTCACCACCCGGCTGGTCTTCCCCACCATGATGATCCTGTCGGTGTACTTCTTCTTCTCCGGGCACAATGCGCCCGGTGGCGGCTTCGCGGGCGGTCTCGTCGCCGGTCTCGCGCTGGTGTTGAGGTACCTGGCCGGCGGACGCTACGAGCTCGGAGAGGCGGTTCCCATCGACGCCGGCAAGATCCTCGGCCTCGGACTCACCTTCGCCGCGGGCACCGCACTGGTGTCGATGTTCCTCGGCGCCCCGGCCCTGTCGTCGGCGACCCTCGAGCTCACGCTGCCGCTGCTCGGCGACATCAAGCTCGTGACCGCACTGTTCTTCGACCTCGGTGTGTACCTCATCGTGGTCGGCCTGATCCTGGACGTGCTGCGCAGCCTCGGTGCTCGCCTCGACGCCGAGACCGTGGGTGAGGGCCGATGACCGCGAACATCACGCTCCTCGCCGTCGTCGGCGTGCTCGTCGCGGCCGGTGTGTACCTGTTGCTCGAACGCAGCATCATCAAGATGCTGCTGGGGCTGCTGCTGGCCGGCAACGGCATCAACCTGTTGCTGCTGACCCTCGGCGGTCCCGCAGGTCATGCACCCATCGTCGGTGTGGAGAGCGACGTCGAGCCGGACATGGCCGATCCCCTCGCGCAGGCGATGATCCTCACCGCGATCGTCATCACGATGGGTGTGGCGGCGTTCGTGCTGGCACTGACCTACCGCTCCTACACCTACCGCGCACGGGACGAGATCGAGAACGACCCCGAGGACACCCTCGTGTCGCAGCGGCGCAGTCTCGCCGACCTGCCGTCACGAGACCGCTCCGACGACCCGCTCACCGGTATCCCGAGCAAGAGCGGCGATGCCTTCGACGCCGCGGGCAACCCGATCCCGCTCGACCAGCTCAAGAACATCGAGGACCTCGAGGCGTACGAGGATCTGCACGACGGCGACTTCGACGACCCGACCGACTCGGCCTACACGCAGAACCAGGGCGGGACGGACGAGCCCGGTAGTGCCGAGGACGCCGACGAGGCCGTCCGTGCCGGTGAGGTCGACGAGGCCGTCCGTGCGGACGATCCCGACCCCGAGGCCCCCGACCCTGCCGAGGGCGAGCGGACCGGAGACGACGAGAAGAACGGGAAGGAGGATCGCCGATGAACCTGAGCGTCGCGAACCTCGTTCCCCTCCCCGTCCTCATCCCGTTGCTCGCCGCAGCCGCGACCCTGATCGTCGGCCGCCGTCCGCGCGTTCAGCGGTGGATCACCGTCTTCGCGCTGGTCGCCTCGCTCGTCGTGTGTGTGGCGCTGCTGTACTACGCAGACGCCGACGGCATCGCGGTACTGCAGATCGGTGGGTGGGAGGCGCCGATCGGCATCTCGCTGGTCGTCGACCGATTGTCGGCGTTGATGCTGGTCGTCTCGGCGATCGTGCTGCTGTCGGTGATGCTGTACGCGGTCGGTCAGGGTATCCACGACGGCAACGAGCAGCAGCCCGTCTCGATCTTCCTGCCGACCTATCTCGCGCTCACCGCGGGCGTCAACATCGCCTTCCTCGCAGGCGACCTGTTCAACCTCTTCGTCGGCTTCGAGGTGCTCCTCGCCGCCTCGTTCGTCCTGCTGACCCTGGGCGCGAGCGCCGACCGCGTCCGCGCGGGCGTCTCGTACGTCATGGTCTCGATGGTGTCCTCGCTGGTCTTCCTCGTGGGCATCGCCTTCGCCTACGCCGCCACGGGCACCTTGAACCTCGCCCAGATGGCACTGCGGATGGACGAGATCTCACCGGGCACCCGGGCCGCGATCTTCGGTGTGCTGCTCGTGGCCTTCGGTATCAAGGCCGCGGTCTTCCCGCTGTCGTCGTGGCTTCCCGACTCCTACCCCACCGCGCCCGCGCCGGTCACGGCCGTCTTCGCCGGCCTGCTGACCAAGGTCGGTGTGTACGCGATCATCCGGGCGCACACCCTGCTGTTCCCGGGCGGCGAACTCGACGACGTCCTGCTCGTCGCAGGTCTGCTCACGATGATCATCGGCATCCTCGGCGCGATCGCGCAGAACGACATCAAGCGTCTGCTGTCGTTCACGCTCGTCAGCCACATCGGCTACATGATCTTCGGCGTCGCGCTGTCGTCGCAGACCGGTCTCGCGGGCGCCGTCTACTACGTCGGCCACCACATCCTCGTGCAGACCACCCTCTTCCTCGTGGTGGGTCTCATCGAACGCCAGGCCGGGTCGGCCTCGCTGCGACGCCTCGGCAGCCTCGCGCTCATGTCCCCGCTGCTGGCGGTCCTGTTCCTCATCCCGGCGCTCAACCTGGGCGGTATCCCGCCGTTCTCCGGGTTCATCGGCAAGGTCGCCCTGCTGCAGGCCGGCGCGGAGGACGGTTCGGTCCTCGCCTGGGTCCTCGTCGCCGGTGGTGTCCTGACCAGCCTCCTGACGCTGTACGTCGTGGCGCGTATCTGGACGAAGGCATTCTGGCGGGCACGCGCCGACGCCCCCGAAGGCGACCTCGCCGACATCGGCCCCTCGGCGCTGATCGACGAATCCGCCACCGACATCTCCTTCGAGGAACGCCCGGACGTCGGCCGGATGCCGGCGGCGATGCTCGTCCCCACGGTCTGGCTCGTCGCGATCGGTGTGTCGTTGACGGTCTTCGCCGGTCCCCTGCTCGACATCAGCAACCGTGCCGCGGAGAACCTGCGCGACCGCACGGTGTACATCGAGGCCGTGCTGGGGGGTGAGCAGGAATGATGAAACGTGCCAATGTCCTGCGATTGTTCGTTCTGGGATGGACGACCCTGGTGTGGGTGCTGCTGTGGGGCACCTTCAGCATCGCCAACATTCTCGGCGGCATGGCCGTCTCGCTCGTCGTCATGTTCGTGCTGCCGCTGCCGCGTGTGCCCGTCGAAGGTCGCCTGCACGTGTGGTCTGCGATGCGACTCGGCGCGGTGATCTTCGGCGAGACCATCCGCTCGACGATCAACGTGGCGTGGCTCGCGATCCGGCCGTCCCCGCCGCCGGTCACCGGCGTGCTGCGCTGCCGGCTCACCATCAAGTCCGACCTGGTGCTGACACTGTGGACGGACATCATGAACAACATCCCGGGCACCATGGTGCTCGAGATCGACCAGGTGCGGCGGATCATGTACGTGCACGTCCTCGACGTGAGTACCGACAAGGCCGTGGCCGACTTCTACCGTTCCGCCCGCCTCATCGAGCGCCTTCTCATCCGGACGTTCGAACGCGAGTCGGAATGGCAGGCCAGCCCCTGGCGCAGCGGAACGGAGGAACTGACGTGACCGTGACACTGGCGATCGCGGGGGCACTGTTGTTCGTCTCCGCGGTCCTGATCACCTACCGCGTGATCGCGGGTCCCAACTCCCTCGACCGGCTCGTCGGCGTGGATGCCCTGCTCGCGCTCGGCATCTGCGGCATCGCGATCTGGGCGGTGTACACACGCGACACATCGGTGCTGCCCGCCACCGTGGCGCTGGCCCTGGTCGGCTTCATCGGATCGGTGTCCGTGGCTCGATTCCGGGTGCGTGACGAAGGATGACGACGATCATCGACACCTTCGCCCACATCCTGATCCTCATCGGGGCGGTCATCTCGCTGACCGCCGCGATCGGCGTGGTGCGTTTCCGCGACACCCTGTCGCGCATGCACCCTGCCACGAAGCCCCAGGTGGTGGGTCTGTTGTTCGTGCTGGGCGGTTCCATGATCATCCTGCGTAGTTCGGTCGACATCTGGATGATGGCCCTGGCGGGCATGTTCATGGTGCTCACCGCCCCCGTGATCGCCCACCGGGTCGGCCGCGTCGCCTACCGGGAGCAGCTCGGTCGCGACGGTCTGCTCGACGAGGACGCTCCCGGCGGTGCCTGACAACCGATGAGGGCCTGACGGCCGGGACGTCCTCGGCCGATCACTCCTTCAGTTCCTGCACGAGCGAGTCCACTACCGCGACGAGATCGCCGTCCGTCCGTTCCGCGAGCCGCCGCTGACGCTGATAGGACGCTCCCCGCACCGGGATGTCCGCGACCCGCGCGAGTTCGTCGGCGCAGCCGAGCCGCACCGCGGTGGGCATGATCTGCTCGAGCAGATCGTTCAGGTCGTCGGTGACCAGCCGCTCGGTGCACACCGGGTCGAGGATGACCTCCGCGTCGAGTCCGTAGCGCGCCGCACGCCACTTGTTCTCCTTGACGTGCCACGGCTGCAGCACGGGCAGTTCCTCGCCCCGTTCGAGACATTCGTCGAAGTAGACGACGAGCGAATGCACGAACGCGACGAGGGCGGCCAGTTCTGCGCGGTTGGTGATGCCGTCGAAGACCCGGACCTCGAGGGTGCCCCATTTCGGCGCCGGCCGGATGTCCCAGTGCATGCCCCCGGGGTGGCTGATGACTCCGGACTTGAGCTGGTCGGCGATGAACTCCGCGTACTGCGGCCAGTCGGCGAAGTGATAGGGCAGACCGGCGGTCGGCAACTGCTGGAACATCAGCGCGCGGTTGCTCGCGTAGCCCGTGTCGTAGCCCGCCCAGATCGGCGACGAGGCCGACAACGCGAGCATGTGGGGATACTTCACGAGCATGGCGTTGAGGATCGGGATGACCTTCTCCGCCGAAGAGATCCCCACATGGACGTGCACTCCCCAGATGAGCATCTGCCGTCCCCACCAGCGGGTGCGGTTGATCATCTCGTCGTAGTCCGGGGAAGGCGTGACGGTCTGGTCGGTCCACTGCGCGAACGGGTGGGTACCGGCGCACATCAGGTCCACGCCGTTCGGGTCGGCGGCACGTCGCAGCAGCGACAGCGACTCGGACAGGTCGTCGACCGCCTCGGCGACCGTGTCGTGGACGCCGGTGACGAGTTCGACGGTGTTGCGCAGGAACTCCTTGGTCAACCGCGGGGTCTCCCCCGCGATCTCCTTCACCCTGTCGAAGACGACCGCCGCGCTGTTCGAGAGATCGCGGGTGGTCTTGTCCACCAGAGCGATCTCCCATTCCACGCCGATCGTGGGACGGGGTGATCCCGGAAACGCGACTGCCACGTCTCGATCCAACCACAGGGCCCCGCCGACGGATGTCCGTCTGCGGGGCCCTGTGTCGGGAATTACCTGCGAGATCGAGTCTCAGGAGATTCGGACTCCGGTCACTCGATGACGCCGCACGCGAGGCGTGCGCCGAGGTTGTCCTGGTGCACGACCACCGAAGTGCCGTCCTCACCCTCGAGGTCCTCGAGGCCGAAGGCCGAGGTGGTGACGGTGGCGGTGGCGGTACCGTCCTCACGGACGACGAGCGAAACCAGGTCGCCGCTCTCCGGGACGGAGGTGTTGCCGCCGGCCTGCAGGTGGGCGCCGGCGGACAGGAACGCTCCGGGCTCGCCACCGTCAGGAGCGGTGGACTCGGCCTCGCAACGGCCGAACTCGTGGATGTGGACACCGTGGTAGCCGGGCTCGAGACCCTCGACGTCGACGGTCACCTCGACGTTGCCACCGTTCTCGGCAAACGACACGGTGCCGGCCGACTCGCCGTCGACCGTGGTGAGCTCGGCGGTGAGCGCAGCAGCGGTGGCGGAGCCACCGGCGTGCGACTCGCTGCCGCCCTCGGTGCCGTGGTCGTCGCCGTGGGCCTCGGAAGCGGGTGCGGCGGATCCCGTCCACACCGGCGGCGTCGTCCCCGGCTCGGTGCTCGCCTCCTCGCTGTTCGAGCACGCAGTCAGGCCCACCGCGGCGATCGCGACGATCGGGGCCAGAGCACGCCAGGACATGCGACGGGTGGAACTGGAGACCATCAAACCGCTCCTTCGAAGTGCCGAAAAGTCACCCGATCATAACCGGGCGTCTCCGGCACCCACCCGGTGGCGGACCGACACGGTTCCGGCGCTACGGCGAAGTGACGATGACGATCACTCCGGGGGCGGCATTGCGGATGCCCTCGAAGCGCGGTTGCGCGGTGACCCCGAGCGACTCCGCGACGGCCGTCGCGGTCTGCTGCTCGCCGGGCGACGTCCCGTAGAACACCGAGGTCTGCGGCAGTAGGCCCTCGCTGTAGTTGCCGGTTTCGGTGATGGTGAAGCCCTCGTCCTCGAGGTAGGTGGCGGTCTGCGCGGCCAGGCCCGCGATCTCGGAGTTGTTGAACACGCGGACCGGTGCCGTCGCGGCGGCCGAGGTGTCGGAGGCGAAGGAGGTTCCGCTCGCCACGGGCAGGGAGGGAACCGAGGACGCGGCCGCGGTGGTGGTCGCGCCGGTTCCGGCGGCGGACGTGCCCCCGTTCGCGGCAGCGGGCGCGGGCACGTTGGGCACCGCGGCCGAGCGCGGCGACGGTGCGCTCGGCGCTGCGGCGGTCGTCGTGGTGGGTGCCGCCGTGGGAGCGGGTTCGTCGTCGGAATCACCGAGCGAAGCGAAACCCAGACCTGCGAACAGGATGCCCAGGGAGATCAGGACCATCGCGAACGCACGCAGAGGCGGTCCCGAGGGTGCGGGCGCGCGGCTGGGGATCTCGGGGGTTCTGCTCACGACCTCGACCATAGTTGCCCGAGCACACGCAGCGCTGCCGACCGGCCGCGCGTGTCGACATTGCAGTATCCGGCCCGGAAGCCGCCCGTCTAGCGGGTGTCGAAACCGAGCCGGCGGGCCGCGCGGGCCTTCTGACGGCTCGCACGCAACCGCCGCAGCCGCTTGACCAGCATCGGATCGGCGGCGAGCGCCTCGGGACGATCCACCAGAGCATTGAGCACCTGGTAGTAGCGGGTGGCGGAGAGACCGAAGAGTTCCTTGATGGCGTCCTCCTTGGCACCGGCGTACTTCCACCACTGCCGTTCGAACGCCAGGATGTCGAGATCGCGACGGCTCAGGCCGTTCGCCTCGTCGCCGGTGGGCTCCTGCGCGGATGCGCCGTCGCCCTGCGGGGACACGAGATCGGACCGGTCGTTGCCGTGCGCTGCTGCGCCGTCCATTTCCCTCCTCGACTGGCTGGATCACACCGTGACGAAGAGTCCTTGCGTCTCGGCGGAAGTCATTCAATCACGGGGTGGGGACACATACCGGTTCGAGAACGCCGCGAGTCGATCCCATTATCCTGTGTCACCATGGCCATTCTTCCCATCGTCATCGTCGGCGACCCCGTCCTGCACAACCCGACCCGGCCGGTGACCGAGTCACCCGCCGAACTCGCTCAGCTGATCGCCGACATGTTCGAGACGATGGACGCGGCCAACGGCGTCGGCCTCGCCGCCAACCAGGTCGGTGTCGACAAGCGGCTGTTCGTCTACGACTGCCCCGACCGCGACGAGTCCGGCAAGGTCGCGCGCCGGCGTGGCGTCGTCGTCAACCCGATCCTCGAGACCTCGGAAATCCCCGAGACGATGCCCGACCCCGAGGACGATCTCGAGGGCTGCCTGTCCGTGCCCGGCGAGAACTTCCCCACCGGTCGCGCCGACTGGGCGAAGGTCACCGGTACCGACGAGAACGGTGAGCCCGTCGAGATCGAGGGCCACGGATTCTTCGCTCGCATGCTGCAGCACGAGGTCGGGCACCTCGACGGCTTCCTGTACGTCGACGTCCTGATCGGGCGCAACGCCCGCGCCGCGAAGAAGACCATCAAGCGTGCCGGCTGGGGTGTCCCGGGTCTGACCTGGCTCCCCGGTTCGGTGGAGGACCCGTTCGGCCACGACGACGAGGACGACTGACGAGGCGACCGGCGAACCGTCGATGACGACCGACCGTCCGGCCCCCTCCGTACCCCTCGGCACCCGGGTGGTGCTGCGGTACCGCCTGCCCGCCGGCTACAGCCACCCGATGACCGACGTCATCGGTGAACTCGTCTCCGTCGAACCGGTGGTCTCGGTGCGCACCGCCGACGGTCGTGTCGTCCAGGTGTCCCCCACCTCGGTCGTCGCGCTCAAGCCGATCGCGGCGCGGCCGATCCGCGTCTCGGAGATCCGCGCGCTCGAGCACGCCGCCGCCGCGGGGTGGCCCGGTCTCGAATCGGCCTGGGTGGACGGCTGGCTCGTGCGCGCCGGGCACGGTTTCACCCGGCGCGCCAATTCGGCGACGCCGCTGGGTGAACGCGGCACCGTGGCCGACCCCGCCGATCCGGCCGTCCGCGCCCGGCTCCGCGAATGGTTCGCGGCGCGCGGACTGCCGCTGCGACTGCTGGTACCCGATCGCCTCGCCCGGGTCCCCGAGGGGTGGCCGACCTCGGAGCCGGTACTCGTGATGGGCGCCGACCTCGCGAACGTCCCCTTGCCGCCGGAGCCCACCCCCGTCACGATCACCGACCGGCCGGACGCCGACTGGATGTCGCTCCACCGCGCCGACGCCGACCCGCTGCTCGCGCAGGACGTGCTCGGCTCGGTGGCCGCGGGGATCCTCGGGTTCGGCCGCATCGGAGCACCCGGGCAGCCGCCCCTCGCGATCTGCCGCGCGGCGATCACCGACGCGCCGGACGGACGCCGCTGGGTGGGTCTGTCGACCGTCGAGGTCGCTCCCGAACACCGGCGTCGCGGACTCGGCACACTCGTGTGCGGCGCCCTGCTGCGCTGGGCACGCGAGCAAGGCGCGACCCACGCATATCTGCAGGTCGAGGAGTCGAACACCGCGGCGCGCGCCCTGTATCGCGAACTCGGCTTCGTCGACCACCACCGCTACCGGTACGCCTCCGAACCCGTCGGATAGGTCGCCTACAGTGGGCGTGTGCGCCTTGCTACCTGGAATGTGAACTCCGTCCGTGCCCGTACCGACCGCATCCTCGACTGGTTGCAGCGAACCGACACGGATGTGCTCGCGATGCAGGAAACCAAGTGCAAGGACGAGCAGTTCCCGTACGAACGCTTCGAGGAACTCGGCTACCGCGTCGCGCACGTCGGACTGAGCCAGTGGAACGGTGTGGCCATCGCGTCGCGCGTGGGCCTCGACGACGTGCAGATCGGCTTCGAGGACCAGCCCGGTTTCTCCAAGGACCCGGAGGTCGATCCGGCGCTCGAAGCGCGGGCGATCGGCGCGACGTGCGCGGGTGTGCGCGTGTGGAGCCTGTACGTCCCCAACGGCCGCGATCTGAACGACCCGCACTACACCTACAAGCTCGACTGGCTCGCCAAGTTGCGCGCCGACGCGCACGCGTGGGCCACCGCAGCGCCCGAGCAGCCCATCGCGCTGGTCGGCGACTGGAACGTCGCCCCCACCGACGACGACGTGTGGGATCCGGCCTTCTTCGAGGGCAAGACGCACACTTCGCAGCCCGAGCGCGACGCCTTCCACGCGTTCGCCGAGGTCGGCTACACCGACGTCGTCCGTCCGTACGCGCCCGGCCCCGGGGTGTACACCTACTGGGACTACACCCAGCTGCGCTTCCCCAAGAAGCAGGGCATGCGGATCGACTTCGTCCTCGGATCACCGGCCTTCGCGGCACGGGTGACGGGCGCCGAGATCGACCGCAACGAACGCAAGGGCAAGGGCGCGAGCGACCACGCACCGGTCATCGTCGACCTCGACCTCTGAGCGGATTCGATCGCTGAGCGGATTCCTGGCCGGGTGAACCGCCCGCGCAGGCATCAGGCCTTGCGGGCGGGCACCTTGCGCTGCGGTTGCCTGCGCCGATTCTCCTTGCGCTGGGGTTCCGTGCGCTGAGCTTCCGTGCGCTTGGGTTCCGTGCGCGGCGGCTCGAGAGCCACGACGACGTCGCGGTAGTTCTCGTGCGACGACAGGAACCGCTGCACATAGGTGCACACCGGCCGCACCCGCCAACCTCGGCTGCGCGCGAGATCGAGCGAACCACCGACGAGGACGGCCGCGAGACCCCGATGGCCGAAATCCTCGACGATCACGGTGTGCATGAAGTCGACGACCGGCGGGTTCGGCGCCGGAGCGCGTTCGAAGTCGTAGTACCCCAGGATGCCGACGAGATCGCCGTTGAGGCGCAGTTCGAACCGGTTCTGGTCGGCGTTGTCCGACACGGCGAGGTCCGGCGAACTCGTGTTCATGAGCGCCTCCAATGGGGGTGTTGCGTGATCGAACTGTGACCTATGCCACTATAGAGCAACGAGGCGGCCACCGGCGGCAACGCTGTCGTGTTTCGCAAAGTGCACCCGCCTCAGCGCCGCCCGGCCGTGATCGAACACACCCTCGGTAGGGTGTCCGCGTGGACCTTCTGCCCCTGTCGCCTCGAGGCGAGACCCCGGTTCGAGCCCTCACCATCGCCGGCACCGACTCCGGAGGCGGAGCCGGCATCCAGGCCGACTCCCGCACGATGGCGATGTGCGGTGTGCACGCATGCGTCGCGGTGGCCGCCGTGACCGTCCAGAACTCCGTCGGCGTCCGCGGGTTCCACGAGATCCCCGCCGAGACCGTGGCCGACCAGGTGCGGTGCGTGGTCGAGGACATCGGGGTGTCCGCAGCGAAGACGGGCATGCTCGCCTCCACGCAGATCATCGAGGCCGTCGCGCAGGTGTGCTCCGAGGTGGGCATCGGCCGCGACATGGAGGTGCCGCTCGTCGTCGACCCGGTCTGCGCCTCGATGCACGGCGACCCGCTGTTGCACTCCGACGCCCTCGACGCCATCCGCGGGGTGCTCATCCCCCTCGCCACCGTCGTCACCCCGAATCTCGACGAGGTACGGCTGATCACGAGCATCGACGTCGTCGACGACGCGTCGGCACGGCGCGCCGCCGAAGCGCTCCATGCGCTCGGCGCCCAGTGGGTGATCGTCAAGGGCGGTCACCTGCGCAGCTCGGAGAAGAGCACCGACCTGCTGTTCGACGGCGACCGTTTCCTCGAGTTCAGCACGCCGCGCATCGAGACCGGCAACGACCACGGCGGCGGCGACACGCTCGCGGCTGCGATCGCGTCGGCCCTCGCGCACGGCCGGTCGGTGCCCGAGGCCGTCGAGTTCGCGAAGGAATGGATCACGAAGTGCCTCGAGTGGTCCTACGACCTCGGTCACGGCCACGGCCCGGTCAACCCGTTGTGGCGCCTGCACGAGCGCTGACCGCGCCCGCTCTCACTCGGTGAACTCGGCGCGCACCTCGGCCCGCTGGTCGCCGGTGGGCACCCCGTCGGGTCCGTCGATCGAATTCGCGTAGACGGCCGTGCCGTAGGCGACGGCGGCGGCCGCCGCGGCGAACGCGTCTCGGTCGATGCCGGCCAGGGTGTCCTCGGGGGTGTGGTAGTTCGGGTCGAAGGGCTGGTCGGCGGTGCCACCCCACAGGTCGGCCTGTTCGGGGGTCTTGACGTCGTCGGCGCCGGTGAACACCCCGCCCGCGGGGATGCCGAAGGCGACGAACGGACCGTAATCGGAGCGGCCGTCGAAATCCGTTCCGCCGACCTCGATTCCGCGTTCGTCGAAGAACTGCGCGAAGGTCCGTTCGATACCCGCCGAGCCCTCCGGTCCGGGTCCTTCACCGACGGCGTCGGAGTCGTCGCCGTCGAACACCAGATATCCGGCGTTGGGCGAGCCGAGCATGTCGAAGTTCAGATAGAGGGCGATGTCGAGTCGTTCCTCGTCGGACAGCGACTCGACGTACCTCGTGGAGCCGACCAGTCCGACCTCCTCGGCGCCCCAGAACGCGAACCGCACGGCGTTGGTCACGCCCGGCTCGCTGCCGAGTTGCAGCGCGGTCTCGAGGACGGCGGCGACGCCGGTTCCGTTGTCGTTGATCCCCGGTCCTTCGGGGACGCTGTCGAGGTGCGCGCCGACGACGACCACGTCGTCGGTCGAACCGGTGCGCGTCTGCGCGATCACGTTGCGCGACTTCCGGTCCTCGGTGCGAGTCTGGAGTGTCACCGTCACGGTGGTCGCGGCGGACAGACGCTCGGCGTCGGCCCCGGCCACCCCACCGACCGGGATGCGGGGGTTCGATTCCGCCCCGAGACCGGCGGCCGCGAGCGGGCCGTCCTCGTTGTTGGCGACGAGCAGCGCGGCCGCTCCCCGTTCGGCGGCGACCTGCTCCTTGACGGCGAAGGTGCACACGCCGCGATCGACGATCACCACCGCGCCGGTCGCGTCGATGCCGTCGTAGTCGGTGGCCTCGCAACCGGGGGTGTCGTCGGGGGCGATGCGCACGACACGCGCGGTGAGCCCCTCCGGTCCCGTCGACGGCGACATGCCGAGTGCGCTCACGCCCATCGGCTCCCCGTCGACGGTGAGCTGCTCGTTCTCGACGGCGAACAGGGTCGTGTCGAACTCCGGTGTCTGCACGTCGAATCCGGCGTCGCGCAGGGCTCCGGCGACGTAGTCGACGCTCGCGTCGTAGCCGGGGGTCCCGAGCGAACGGTTTCCGTCGTTCTCACCGGCGATCCGTTCGAGTTCCGTCAGGTGCGTCATGACGGCATCGAGCTGCACGGCGTCGGCGAGCGCCGTCGGGTCGACGGGCGGCGCCTCCACCTCCGCCTCCGAGCATCCCGCCGTCAGCAGTACACCGGCGGCGATCAGCGCCGCTCCCCGCATGCCGTATCTCGTCTGCGCCCGCGCCATCGACCGAGCGTACAAAAAAGCACTGCGCCGCACGGGGAAACCGTGCGGCACAGTGCGTCGAAGCAGTACCTCGGGCGTGCCGAGGCGGAACCTCAGGCGTCGCGGCGGTTGACCACCACGAGCGAGGCCGCGAACACCAGGAACGAGAAGGCCGCGAAGTACACGAGCGAACCCCATGGACCCCAATGGAATTCGATGCCCTGCCCGATGCCCAGGAAATTGTTCGCGTTCGCGAACGGCAGGAACGGCTGGATCTCGCGCCCCACCGAACCGAACAACGCGAACAACGACTCGAGCAGCAGCGGCCACAGCATCAGCAGCGCGATCGTGCCGGCCGACTGCCGCAGCAGCGTGCCCACACCGATCGCGAGGAAGACGCACAGGAACGCGTAGATCGCGGTGCCGTAGACCGCGCGCCACGCCGTGTCGCCGCTGAGGACGAGTTCGCGACCCGCGTCGGGCCCGGCCAGCGCCTTCGCGAGGTAGAAGGCACCGAACGAGACCGCGAGTGTCAGCACCGCGCCCAGCACGCCGATGAGCAGCGCCTTCATCGTCAGGAGCAGGGTGCGGTTCGGGGTGGCCTGGAAGGTCGTGCGGATGACCCCGAAGCGGTACTCGCTGGTGACCGACAGGGCCGCGAGGATCATGAGCACCAGCACGCCGAAGCCGGTGACGCCGCTGACCGCGACGTCCACGGTCGGATAGAACCGTCCCAGTTCGTCGTCCATCCCGGCCGATGCGCGGGAGACCGACCCGAGGATCGCGGCCAGACCCAGGCCGAGGGCGACGATGACGACGGTGCACCACAGCGGAGACTGCACCGACGTGAGCTTGATCCGTTCGGCCCGCAGTGTGTCGAGCGCCGTACTCATCACAGTCCACCCTTCATGACGTCGTCGACTCCGGATCCGTGGTATTCGACCTCGCCACCGGTGAGTTTCATGAACGCTTCCTCGAGTGACGCGTTGCGTCCCGCGAGTTCGTGCAGCACGATCGACCGGGTCGCGGCGAGTTCGCCGATCTCCGCGGCCGGAGCGCCCGAGACGTGCAGGGCACCGTCGTCCTCCCGCACGGTGTGTCCGCGCTCGGTGAGCGCGATGCGCAGCTCGTCGAGCTGCGGGCTGCGCACGACGACGAACGAGTCGGAGGCGCGGTCGACGAACGCCTTCACCGAGGTGTCGGCGATGAGCCGTCCACGGCCGATGACGATGAGATGTTCGGCAGTCTGCGCCATCTCCGAGAGCAGGTGGCTGGACACGAGCACCGTGCGGCCTTCCGCGGCGAGCGCCTGCATGAACCGCCGGATCCACACGATGCCCTCGGGGTCGAGGCCGTTGACCGGTTCGTCGAACAGCAGCACGCGCGGGTTGCCGAGCAGTGCGGCGGCGAGACCGAGTCGCTGCGACATGCCGAGCGAGAAGCCGCCGGCGCGCTTGCCCGCAACCTCCGTCAGACCCACCTGGCGCAGCACTTCGTCGACGCGCGAGGCGGGCAGACCGTTCGACGCGGCCAGCCACGCGAGATGCGACCGCGCCGACCGGTTGGGATGCACCCACTTCGCGTCGAGCAACGCCCCGACAGTGGTGAGCGGCCGTGTCAGCTCGCTGTACGGCTTCCCTTCGATCAGTGCGGTTCCCGAGGTCGGCCGGTCCAGCCCCAGGATCATGCGCATCGTGGTGGACTTCCCCGCGCCGTTGGGGCCGAGAAAGCCGGTGACGATGCCGGGACGGACCGTGAACGTCAGGTCGTCGACCGCGGTCGTGGACCCGAAGGTCTTGGTCAAGCCGGTCACTTCGATCATGCGCACCACCCTACGTGCGGCTCCGGCGAGCGCATCCGATCACACACCCCGGAGCCGCACGCGGTGCGTCAGGGGACGAAGACCTCCGTGGTGACCGGGATGCTCGGTCGCTCGGTACGCATCGTCAGGGCGACGCGGCCCGGTCCGGGGAACACGTGCATGAACAACGGCCGGGTGCTCGTGTGGAAGGCCGGCACGAAGCGGGTCTCCGTACCGCGGGCACCGGTGTCGAGATTGTGCCAGTCGAAAGCGACGGTGACGTCGCAGTTCAGGATGCTCGGCGTCCACTCGCCGAGAAGCGAGTAGCCCTGCGTGATCCGCAGTTCGATCCCGTGGGTGGCGCCCGCCACCGAGTAGATCGCGTAGGACTCGTCGAGCGGGCCGTCGAAGGCGGTTCCACCCGCGCGCACGATGCCGGCGCAGATGCCGTCGCCCAGTGTCAGCACGGGAGGCGTGGCCAGCTGCGTCATCTCGCACGTCCTCGGTCCGGTGTTCGACCGGCTCAGCTGGCACGGCTCCTGGGCGCCTGCCACGCCCGGTGCCGTGACGGCGACGGCGACACCCATGAGCCCGGCAGCCGCGGCGGAAAGGATTCGGTGTGCAATTGTCATGCCCGGGGATCGTACATACCGATCGGTATCCCGTCGCGCGATAATCGGAAAACCCCTGAACACGAAGGTGCTCAGGGGTTTCCCGTAGCGGTCACGGCTCCATCGGCGAAGATGCCTGGGCCCAGAAGCGTTTCGGGATCCGGCCGGCGTGCCGGGCACGGAATCCTGCTTCGACCGCGTGCTGCATGGCCGACGCCATCAGCGCCGGATCCTTCGCGCGGGTGACGGCGGTCGCGAGCAGCACGGCGTCGCAACCGAGTTCCATCGCGAGCGCCGCGTCGGAGGCGGTTCCGATTCCCGCGTCGAGGATCACCGGCACACCCGCAGCCTCGACGATCATCTCGATGTGGTGCGGGTTCGAGATACCGAGGCCGGTCCCGATCGGCGAGCCGAGCGGCATCACCGCAGCACAACCGACGTCCTCGAGGCGTCGCGCGAGGACGGGATCGTCGGTCGTGTACGGCAGGACGACGAAGCCGTCGTCGACGAGTTGTTCGGCCGCGGAGACGAGTTCGATGGCGTCGGGCAGCAACGTCCGTTCGTCGGCGATGACCTCGAGCTTCACCCAGTCGGTCTCCAGCGCCTCCCGCCCGAGCTGCGCGGTCAGCACGGCCTCCTTCGCGCCGCGGCACCCGGCGGTGTTCGGCAGCGGTTCGATGCCGAGGCGGCGCAACAGGTCGAGGACACCGGTTCCGGAGGCCGCGTCGACGCGGCGCATCGCGACGGTGGTCAGCTCGGTGCCCGACGCGACGAGCGCCTCCTCGAGCACGGCCAGGTTCGCCGCGCCACCGGTGCCGGTGATCAGCCGCGACCCGAAGGTGCGGCCGGCGATGGTCAGCTGCGGCAGGTCGGCGCCGGGATCGTGTGTGTCAGCCACCCTGGACCGCCGTGAGGATCTCGATGCTCGCTCCGCGCGTGACCGGCTCCGACCAGCGGCCGCGCGGGCACACCACACCGTCGACGGCGACCGCGATGCCCTTCTCGGGCAGACCGAGCTCGTTCAGCAGCTGCGACACGGTCGGGGCCGCGTCGTAGTACTTGTCCTCACCGTTGACGGTGATGCCCACGGACACGTTCGTCATCCCACACTCGCTTCCGTAATTCGTCCAGGACAGGCGTATTGCGCGTCGGCCAGCGACCGCCCACCGAGTTCGGCGAGCACCGCGTCGACGGTGAGCGGCGTGAGCAGCACACCGTTGCGGCCGTGGCCGGTCGCGGCGACGACACGATCGGAGAGCCGGCCGATCAGCGGCAGGTTGTCGGGGGTCATCGGACGCAGGCCCGCACTCGCCTCGAACAGTTCGTACTCGCCGAGCGCCGGGAAGATCCGCTCGGCGTCGGCGATCAGATCGCGCACCCCGGCCACCGTGACCTGCGTGTCGGACGCCTCGTACTGCGTCGCGCCCACGACGAGACCGTCGTGGCGGGGCACCAGATAGGCGGGGCGGCCGTGGACACTCGCGCGCACGGTGCGCTGCGGCGGCGGGGTCGCGCCCGGCCGCACCCGCAGGCGCAGGATCTCGCCCTTGACCGGACGGACCGGAAGCCCCGGCCACAGTCGCGCCGACGCCGAGCCGGCGGCGAGCACCACCTGATCGTCGGGCAGGTCGGCGAGGTCGTGGACGGCGGCGTCGGAGAAACGCACCCCGGCCCCGGTGGCCGCGACGCGCAGGGCGTCGACGAGCGCGCGGTTGTCGACCGACGACTCGGTGGGCGCGAGCAGTCCGAGACGCACCTTCGGGCCGAGCGACGGCTCGAACTCCCGGATCTCCGCACGGGAGAGCAGACGCATCTCGTGCCCCCGCTCCCCGACCCACTCGGCGACGGTCCGCAGGTCGGCGGCGTCCGCCGCGTCGAGCGCGACGGTCAGCGATGCCTCGGCGGTGAACACGTCGACGCCGGTCTCCGCGCGCAGTGCCTCCGCGAATCCGGGCCAGCGGTCGAGCGAGGCCGCACCCAGGGACAGCACGTGATCCTCACCGGGCCAACCCTCGGACAGCGGGGCCAGCATCCCGCCGGCCACCCACGAGGCGCCGCTACCGGGATTCGGGTCGTGCACGGTCACGATGTGCCCCGAGCGGGCTGCGCGCCATGCGATCGACAGCCCGATCACTCCGCCACCCACGACGGCCACAGTTGCCATTGGTCCACCTCACTCCCTGCGCCGGCATGATCCGGGTCAGGTCATAACGGTCGGGGCCGGCAGGCCCCCTCTCAGCCCCGCGAACCTCGGGACTCCCGTGTCGTCACACTTTCTGCCTAGAGGCTACCGTCTTGGTCGTGACCACCTATCGCGGCAACCATCCCGACCCGCGCGGCCGCCTCGCGACCGCCCGGTTGTACCTGTGCACCGACGCTCGCCGGGACACCGGCGACCTCGCACGGTTCGTCGAGGAGGCCCTCGCCGGTGGGGTCGACATCGTCCAGTTGCGCGACAAGGACTCGGCCGGCGAGAAGAAGTTCGGACGCCTCGAGGCACGCGAGGAACTCGCCGCCCTCGAGATCATCGGCGAGGCGTGTGCACGCCACGGTGCGCTCCTCGCCGTGAACGACCGCGCCGACATCGCGCTCGCGTCGGGCGCCGACATCCTGCATCTCGGTCAGGGCGATCTACCGGTGCGGCACGCGCGGCAGATCCTCGGCGACGAGATCGTCATCGGCCGCTCGACGTCGAGTCGGGCGCAGGCCGCGCTCGCCGACATCGAGGAGGGCGTCGACTACTTCGCGTCCGGGCCGGTGTGGGACACCCCGACCAAGCCGGGACGGACCGCGGCGGGGCTGGAGGTGACGCGCGAGGTCGCGCAGTCGCAGCCGGCACGACCGTGGTTCGCGATCGGCGGCATCGATCTCGAGCGGCTCCCCGAGGTGCTCGACGCCGGGGCCACGCGGGTCGCGGTGGTCCGGGCGATCACGAAGGCCTCCGATCCGCGCGCAGCCGCGGCAGCACTGAAGGCCGCACTGCCGGCCTGAAAGGCGGCGGAAGACCGCACGCCGGCCTGAAAGGCGGGTAAGACCGCACTTGCCGGCTTGAGGCGTTACAGCCAGCCCAGCACGGCCGAGGGCGACATCGCGATCGTGCCCTCGGGCAACCGTGCGCGCAGGCCGCGATCCGCGGTGACCACGACCGTCACCCCCGGATCCACCACGGCCGTCGCGGTGGAGGCCAGCCGGGCCAGTTCGTCGTCGCCGCTGCCGTCCGCGCTGTGCACCGGGATCCGGACGTCGTCGATCGTCGCGTCGCGGGCATGCCCTTCGAGGACCGCTTCGACGCGGGGGACCCAACCGAACGTCCCGTCGGGAAATTCGACCGTGCGGGGCAGGACCGCGGCGAGGTCGGCGAGCAGGGCGCTCGTGGCGCCGGGGCGGTCGCGCCACCATCCGGTGGGGCCGCTCGCACCGAGCACGTTCGCGGTGTCGAGCAGCATGCGTACCGGTGAGGTGCGCAGCGACGGCCACGCCTCGGCGAAGCCGCTGTGCAGCGCCATCGCCTCAACCTCCGGTTCGGGCACCCAGCGCAGTTCGGTGCTCTCCTGGTTGAGGCTGGTCACGAGCGTTTCGGTGGCGTCGGCGACGACGGTGGTGTAGGTCCATCCGCCCGCGAGACCGGAGGTGACACGTTCGGCGCGCACCGTCACGGCCGCGACATCGATGCCGGCCTCCTCGTGGGCCTCCCGCACGGCGGCGTCGACGGTGCTCTCGTGCGAGTCGCGGGCTCCGCCGGGAAGTGCCCAGGTGCCACCCTGGTGCGACCATGCCGCCCGATGCTGCAGGAGAACCGCGGGGCGACCGTCCGCGAGCGGAGCGCGCAGCAGCAGACCTGCGGCACCGTGTCGTCCCCAGCGCTTCTCACCGTCCGGTCCGACCGCCCAGCCGTCACCGTCTCCACGCATTGCGTCCGCCTCTCCGACCCGCCCTCGTCCGGGCCTGTGCCCGGTACCGGATCCCCGCCGTCCGTGGACGGCAACAATACCGCCGGGCTGCTTATATGCTCCCCTCAGACCGCTCGACACGAGGAAGGGAGTGCCCGGTGGACGTACGGATCACCCCTCCCTTCGCTCCTGTCGAGAGCCACATCCGCGACGACGCCGATACGGACACTCCGGACGCCCGGTTCGACGACGCCCGTGCCCTGCTGCGATCCACGCCGGTCCGGTTGGTGGTCCTGGGGGTGGTGCTCACCGTGCTGCTCGTCGCCTCGGCAGCGGTCTCCGCAACGATGGTGTCCGGCAGGCAGGCCACCCACGATCGTCTCCTCGCGTCCATCGAGCCGCTGGCCAGCGCGGCCCAGAATCTCTACAGCGCGCTGTCGGTGGCCGACGCCGCCGCCGTGACGGGCTTCATCTCGGGCGGACTCGAACCGGAGGCGGTGCGCAGTCGCTACATCCAGGCGACCGACGAAGCCGCGGAATATCTCGTCATCGCAGCGACCGGACTGACCGACGCCGACCGCGAGACCGCACACAATCTGACGGAGATCGGGCGACTGCTGCCCGTCTACACGGGCCTCATCGAGACGGCTCGCACCAACAACCGCACCGGGCATCCGGTCGGCGCCGCATATCTCGGCGAGGCGTCGCACCTGATGCAGACCGAACTGCTCCCCGCTGCGCAGGAACTGCACACGCGCGGCGTCGCCGCCGTCGAGGACACCCAGCGCGACGCGGTGCGACCACCCTGGCTCGCGATCGGGTTGCTCCTCGTCACGGTCGCCGCCCTGTGCGTGGCGCACGTCGTCGTGAGCCGCCGCTCTCGTCGCACCCTCAATCCCGGAATCCTCGTCGCGATCGGCGCGACCGGTGCGCTGCTGTGCTGGTTGCTCGTCGCCGGCCTGGCCTCGTCGAGTGCCACCGAACGCGCCATCGAGCGCGGTGCGGCACCGCTCGCCGATCTCACCGAGGGACGGATCCTCGCCCAGCAGTCGCGTACCGCCGAGACCCTGCTGATCGCCCGGCGCGACACGACCGGCGCGTACGACGACACCTTCGGGACCAACATGTCGCGACTCGGCGACATCCTCGACGAGTACGCTCGCGATTCCGCCCTCGAGGCCGGCGCCGAGGCGGTGGAGACCGCCCGGTCGGCGCACGAGGCCTGGATCAACTCGCATGCACGCATGGTCGACGCCCTCGTCCGCGGCGACTACGCAGCGGCCTCGGTCCTCGCGGTCGGCGCAGGTCCCGGTGAGTCCACCGCGCGGTTCGTCGCTCTCGATGCCGCTCTGACGGAAGGAATCGACGACACCCGCACCGAACTGCGCGACAACGAGTTCCGCGCCTCCCGCACCCTCGCCGGCCTCGCACCGATGTCCGTGGTGCTGCTGACGGTGGCGCTGGTCGGCGTGTGGGTCGGCCTCCGGCCCCGGTTGAAGGAGTACCAGTGAGAAAGCGCGTTCTCGTTGCGAGCCTGTGCGTCGTCGCCGCACTCGCCGGCGGGTGCGCGACCGATCCCCCACCGCGCGCCCCCGGCCTCCAGGGGACGACGACCTCCCTCCCGCTCCCTGAGAACGCGCGGATGCTCGAGTCCTCGGTGGCCACACCGCCCGCCCCCGACTGCGGCGATCCCACCGCATCCCTCCCCCCGGACCCGGATGCCACCGGGCCTGCGATCGATCGGATCCGCACGCGCGGCCGGCTGATCGTCGGTCTCGACACCGGCAGCAACCTCATGAGCTACCGCGACACCGCGACCGGGCGCATCACCGGTTTCGACGTCGACATCGCGCGCGAGATCGCCCGCGACCTCCTGGGCGATCCCGCTCTCGTCGACTACCGCATCCTGTCGTCGGCCGAGCGTGAGAAGGCGCTGCAGGACTCCACCGTCGACATCGTCGCGAAGACCATGAGCATCACGTGCGCCCGTCGCGAGAAGGTCGACTTCTCCACCGAGTACTTCCGGGCCCAGCAGCGTGTGCTCGTCGTCCGGGGATCCGACATCCGCTCCGCCGCCGATCTCGCCGGCCGGCGCGTGTGCATCGTCGAGGGCACGACCTCGCTGCTCCGGATGCGGGAGGTGCAGCCGTCGGCGTCGATCCTCACCGTGCCGTCGTGGGCCGACTGCCTCGTCGTTCTCCAACAACAGCAGGTCGACGCCGTGAGCACCGACGACACGATCCTCGCCGGACTCGCCTCGCAGGACCCCTATCTCGAACTCGTCGGCCCCTCCCTGGGATCGGAGCCGTACGGAATCGGAATCCGGCTGGGCAGCGACGAGCTCGTACGGTTCGTCAACGCCACCCTCGAAAGGATCCGTTCCGACGGGACGTGGACGGCGCTGTACGAGAAGTACCTGCGGGTGCTCGGTCCCACTCCGTCACCCCCGACACCGAACTACCGGGAGTGACGGCCATGTCCGACGAACCCGAACCGGCCGATACCCCGTCGGTCGATTCCGGCCCCGCCACCGAACGGGCAGTGAACTCCGGGCCCGCCACGGAACGGGCAGTGAACTCCGGGCCCGCCACCAGGCGTGCGGCGGATTCCGGGCCCGCGACCGAGCCGTCGACGAGCGACTCGGGACCGGCCACCGCCCGGGCCACCGGGGATGCCGGACCTGCCACCGAACGCGGCCCCGTCCCCACCACGCGGCCCGAATCCACCCAGCGCTCGTCGATCTGGTCCGGCTCGTCCTCCCAGCGCTCGTCGAGCCGTCGCGTCCGGCCGCGCGGCACCCAGCGTCGCCGCATCGCCGGCCTCGTCGACGTGCCGGTCCCCACCACGAAGGATCCGGTCGACGCCGTCCTCCGCGATCCCCACGTCTCCGAGGGCAAGAGGTTCTGCTCGAAGTGCGGACAACCGGTGGGACGCAGCACTCCGTCGGGGCCGGGCCCCACCGAAGGCGATTGTCCCCAGTGCGGAACACATTTCCAGTTCACTCCGGCCTTGCACCGCGGGGATCTCGTCGCCGGGCAGTACGAGGTGCAGGGTTGTCTCGCACACGGCGGACTCGGGTGGATCTATCTCGCGATCGACCGCAACGTGAGCGACCGCTGGGTGGTGTTGAAGGGCCTGCTGCAGGGTGGCGACGCCGAGGCGCAGGCGGTCGCGGTGGCCGAACGCCAGTTCCTGGCCGAGGTCAGCCATCCGAGCATCGTGCAGATCTACAACTTCGTCGAGCACCCCTCACCCGACGGCACCCCGATGGGGTACATCGTCATGGAGTACCTGGGTGGTCACACCCTGCGTACCGTGCTCGACAACTATCCTCCACCGAACCGCATCCCGGTCGAGCAGGCCATCGGGTACATGCTCGAAGTGCTTCCGGCACTGCAGTATCTGCACGACATCGGACTGGTCTACAACGACCTCAAGCCCGAGAACATCATGGTCACCGACGAGCAGATCGAACTCATCGACCTCGGTGCCGTCTCCGCGATCGAGGGATACGGCTATCTGTACGGGACGCCGGGATATCAGGCACCCGAGATCGTCCGGACCGGGCCGACGGTCGCGAGCGACATCTATACGGTCGGACGCACACTCGCGGTCCTCACCCTCGACATGCCGTCGGACAAGGGCCGGTACCGCGACGGTCTGCCCACCCCCGAGCAGGCTCCCCTGCTCGACGAGTTCGACTCCTTCCACCGCCTGCTCCTGCGGGCCACGAACCCCGATCCGCAGCAGCGCTTCTCGTCCGCCGACGAACTGCAGGGACAGCTCACCGGTGTGCTGCGCGAGATCCTGTCGAAGAAACTCGGCACCGAACATCCCGGACTGTCCCGGCTGTTCAGCCCGCCCCGCACGACCTTCGGCACCGACGAGGCGCTCGTCCCCACCGACGTGTACGCCGACGGGATCGAGCGCGACCCCAAACTGCGGGGTCAGGATGTCGCGGCGGCGCTGCCCGTCCCGCTGCTCGACCCCAACGATCCGAGTGCCGCGCTCCTCGCCGCGGCGGTGCACAGCGAACCGCAGCAGACCCTCGACTCGCTCCGGCACGCGCGCGAGAACGGGGTCGGCCGGGTCGTCGGGGCATCCGATGTGTCGTTCTCCAAGGAGATCACCCTCGCCGAGGTCCGCGCCCATCTCGATCTCGGGCAGGTCGACAGCGCGGTGGAGATCCTCACCCGCCTCGAGCGCGAGTTCGGCGACGACTGGCGCATGGACTGGTACGCCGGCATCGCCGAACTGCTGCAGGACGACTACGAGGCAGCGTTCGCCCGATTCGACAAGGTGCTGCAGGCTCTTCCGGGCGAGATCGCCCCGAAGATCGCACTCGGGGCCACCGCCGAACTGACGCTGCAGCATTGGGAGAGCGACGACCCCGACGCGTGGCGACGCTTCTGCGAGCAGTCCTACCGGGTCGTGTGGCGCACCGATCATGCCGTCGTCAGCGCGGCCTTCGGGTTGGCACGCCAGCTCACCGCCCACGACGAGATCCGTGCCGCCGTCGACGTGCTCGACGAGGTCCCCACGACCTCCCGGCACCACAGTGCAGCGACCATGACCGCCGCCCTGGTCCTGTTACGAGGCGGCCGCGTCGAGGAGATCTCCGAGGCGGATCTTCGGGAGGCCGCGCACCGGATCGCGTCGCTGCCTCCCGACGAGGGTCGCGCCCTGCAGATGCGCGCTCTCGTCCTCGGGACCGCGCTGGAATGGGTGCGCAGCGGCCGGGCGTCGAGTCGCGAGTACGACCGCATCCTCGACGTACCGTTCACCGAGAAGGGACTGCGCCTGGGCACTGAGGCGGCGCTGCGGCAATTGGCGCGCAACGCCCCCTCCCGCACCCACCGTTACACCCTCGTCGACCTCGCGAACGCGATCCGGCCGCGTAGTTTGACCTGATCGAAGATCAGGCACGTGTAGTTTGACCTGATCAGAAGTCAGCGCCGGGCGAACTGCACGGCCGCGCGGGCGATGGCGAGTTCCTCGTTCGTGGGGATCACGAGCACCTCCACCTGCGACGAGTCGGCCGAGATCCGGCGTTCCCCGTCGTCGTCGGCAGTGTTGCGCGCGTCGTCGACGACGATGCCGAGCCGGTCGAGGCCGGAGAGGCTGTCGCGCCGGACGTCGACGTTGTTCTCCCCCACCCCACCGGTGAACACGATCGCGTCGACGCCGCCGAGTTCGAAGGTGTAGGCGCCCACGTACTTCCGGATGCGATGCACGTAGACCTCGTACGCGAGTCGCGCGTCCTCGTCGCCCTCGCCGACGAGCTTCAGCAGGGCCCGGAAGTCGTTGACACCCGACAACCCCTTCAGGCCCGAATGCCGGTTGAGCAGGTCGTCGATGGCGTCGACCTTCAACCCGGCCGCCCGGCTGAGGTGCATGACGACACCCGGATCGATGTCTCCGCTGCGCGTGCCCATGACGAGACCCTCGAGCGGAGTCAGTCCCATCGAGGTGTCGATCGGGCTCCCACCTGCGACCGCCGACGCCGACGCACCGTTACCCAGATGGAGCACAACCAGATTCAGGTCCGCGATGTCGCGTCCGAGGAACTCCGCGGCACGCCCCGACACGTATTCGTGTGAAGTACCGTGGAATCCGTACCGCCGGATGTCGTGCTTGTGCGCGATGTCGCGGTCGATCGCGTAGGTCGCCGCGTGCGGCGGAAGACCGTGGAAGAAGGCGGTGTCGAAGACACCCACGTGGGGGATGTCGGGAAGTTCCTCCCGCGCGACCTCCATTCCTACGACGTTCGCCGGATTGTGGAGGGGCGCAAGAATCGACAGTTCGTCGACAGCGCGGACCACATCGTCGTCGATCAGGGTGGGTTCGTAGAAGACCTTGCCGCCGTGCACGAGTCGGTGTCCGACGGCGACGATGCCCACCTCGTGCAGCGGACGGCCCAGCCCTTCGAGCATCTCGAGCACCGCACGCAGACCCGTCCGGTGGTCGGCGATGGCGTCGTTGCGTTCGTCCACACCCGTCGTGTGGTGGAAGACGATCCGGCCCTCCGGCTCCCCGATCCGCTCGATCAGTCCGTGCGCCAGGGACTTTCCGCTCGCCGGCTCGATCAGCTGGAACTTGATCGACGACGATCCGGAGTTGAGGACCAGTACGGTGCCTGCGGTGGCCGGGTTCGGGCTGCTCACGCGTCTTCCTCCTGCGCCTGGATCGCGGTGATGGCGATGGTGTTGACGATGTCCTGGATCAGGGCGCCTCGCGAGAGGTCGTTGACCGGCTTGTTCAGGCCCTGCAGGACCGGCCCGACGGCGACGGCACCGGCGCTGCGCTGCACGGCCTTGTAGGTGTTGTTGCCGGTGTTCAGGTCCGGGAAGATGAACACCGTGGCGCGACCGGCGACGTCGGAGTCGGGGAGCTTCGCGCTCGCGACCGTCGGTTCGATCGCCGCGTCGTACTGGATCGGCCCCTCCACGAGCAGGTCGGCTCGCCGCTCCCGCACGAACGTCGTGGCCGAGCGGACCTTGTCGACGTCGGCGCCCGAACCGGATTCGCCGGTGGAGTACGACAGCATCGCGACCCGGGGATCGATACCGAACCGGGCGGCGGTCGCGGCGGACGAGATCGCGATGTCGGCGAGCTGATCTGCGGTCGGGTCGGGGACGACGGCGCAGTCACCGTAGGCGAGCACGCGGTCGGCGAGGCACATCAGGAAGATGCTCGACACCGTGGAGACACCCGGTTCGGTCTTGATGATCTCGAGGGCGGGACGGATCGTGTGAGCGGTGGTGTGCGCCGCGCCCGACACCATGCCGTCGGCCAGGCCCAGATGCACCATCATCGTACCGAAATACGAGATGTCGCGCATGATCTCGCGTGCACGATCGACGGTCATGCCCTTGTGGGCACGCAGCCGCGCGTACTCCTCCGCGAAACGGTCGGCGTGCTCGGAGGTGCGCGGGTCGAGGATCTGCGCTTCCGACAGGTCCACCCCGAGTTCCGACGCCCGCTGGCGGACGGCTGCCTCGTCGCCGAGGATCGTGAGCTTCGCGATGCCGCGCTGGAGCACACGCCCGGCAGCTCTGAGGACGCGATCGTCCTCGCCCTCGGGCAGCACGATGTGGCGCTGCTGGGCCCGCGCCCGGTCGATGAGCTGGTATTCGAACATCTGCGGGGTGGTCACGGACGGTCGCGGCAGTCGCAGCCGGTCGAGCAGGGAGTGCGCGTCGACGTGCCGTTCCATGAGCGCGAGAGCCGTGTCGATCTTGCGCTGCGCACCGAGGGCCATGCGGCCGCGGGTGCGGTCGGCGGCCGAGGCTGTATCGAAGGTGCCGAGGTCGGTGGTGAGGATCGGCAGCGACGGTTTCAGAGCCGCAACGAGCTCCGCGATCATCGGATGCGGCAGCAGACCGCCGTTCATGATGATGCCGGCGAGCGTCGGGAACCCTTCGGCGGCATTGGCGTTGACCAGTGCGAGGATGACATCGGAGCGGTCGGCGGGAGCGATCACGACGATGCCGTCGGTGAGGCGCTCCAGAATCCGTTCGGCGGTCATGCCACCGACCATGATCCGCAGCGCTTCCCGCTGCAGCAGGTCGGGGTCGCCGCTGTAGAGCTCGCCTCCGATCGCGGTCTGCAGCTCGGCCATCGTCGGCGCGACCAGCGCGGGTACCTCCGGGAGGGTCCACACCGGTTCGGTGCGGTCGCCGAGTGCCTGTGCGATCTCGTCGAGTGCGTCGGGGTCGCAGCGGTTCACCACGACCGCACCGAGATGCGCGTGCTGCCCCGCGAGCTCGTTCGCACACACCCCGGCGAGCTGGGCGATCTCGGCGGGCGTGCGGCGGGAACCGCGCAGGACGAGCAGCACCGGGGCGTCGAGGTTCGCCGCGATGCGGGCGTTGTACGACAACTCGCTGGGGTTGGCGATCTCGGTGTAGTCGCTGCCGACGATGACGACGGCGTCGCAGCGGTCGGCCACCGCGTGGTACTTGCCGACGATGTCGCTGAGCGCGGTGTCCGGGTCGTCGTGGACGTCGTCGTAGGTGACGCCGATGCAGTCCTCGTAGGCGAGGTCGACGGTGGTGTGTTCGAGCAACAGTTCGAGGATGTAGTCGATGTCGCTGTCGGAGCGCGCGATGGGCCGGAAGACACCGACGCGGGCGGTGGATGCGCACAGCGTCTGCAGCACCCCCAGGGCGACGGTCGATTTCCCGGTGTCCCCTTCCGGAGCTGCGATGTAGATGCTCGAGACGGACCCTGCAGCAGCACTCATGGATTCCACCCTAACCGCAAACTTTGCTCGGTCCGGTGTCCCCGCACACGTGGCCCGAAAACCGGCGACACGAACACGGTGCCGCTCCTCCGTGGAGAGAGGCGGCACCATTCGAGGTCGGTATCAACCGAGTGCGCGCAGCCTCGGCGCGAGGTCGCGCTCGAACAGTTCCAGGAACCGCTTCTGATCATGACCCGGCGCGTGGAACACCAGATGATTCAACCCCGCATCGACATACGCCTTGACCTGCTCGACCGCCTCGTCCGGATCCGACGCCACGATCCACCGCTTGGCGACCTGCTCGATCGGCAACGCATCCGCCGCCGCCTCCATCTCCATCGGATCGTCGATGGAATGCTTCTGCTCCGGCGTCAGCGACAACGGTGCCCAGAACCGGGTGTTCTCCAACGCCTTGCCCGGATCGGTGTCGTACGAGATCTTGATCTCGATCATCTTGTCGATCTGCGCCACATCCCGCTCCGCCTTCCCGGCACCCTCCGCCACGGCCGGCAGGAGTTTGTCGGTGTAGAGCTCCATGCCCTTACCCGAGGTGCAGATGAACCCGTCCCCGGCGCGTCCGGCATAGCGGGCCACGACCGGGCCACCGGCGGCGACATAGACCGGAATACCGTCCTCGGGCACGTCGTAGATCGACGCCCCCTTCGTCGTGTAGTACTCGCCCTCGAAATCCACCCGGTCCCCGCGCCACAACTCGCGCATCAACCGCACCGACTCCCGAAGACGGGCGAAGCGTTCCTTGAACTCCGGCCACTGGCCCGCATAACCGGTGGCGATCTCGTTGAGCGCCTCACCGGTGCCGACACCGAGGAAGATCCGCCCCGGATACAGACACCCCATCGTCGCGAAGGCCTGCGCGATCACCGCCGGGTTGTACCGGAACGTCGGCGTGAGCACGCTCGTGCCCAGCTGCAGGCGTTCGGTGCGCTCGCCGACGGCGGTCATCCACGCCAACGAGAACGGCGCATGCCCACCGTTGTGCCGCCACGGCTGGAAATGATCCGACACCGTCGCCGAATCCATCCCGTGCGCCTCGGCGAGCACACCCAACTCCACCAGCTCGCGCGGGCCGAACTGCTCCGCCGACGCCTTGTACCCCAACTTCAAACTCTGAGCCACAGATTCCTCCGACCGTTCGCGTTTCCGATGTCCCCGAGTATGCCCACCGGACGCTCGTCGTCGGTCGAGACCGACGTTGTGTTCGAAACTCACGGAAAAATCGCGCACAACACCGGTCTCGACGAGTCACCCGAGGGCACCGGCGCGGTGCAACGCGCGTCGCACCCTTTCGACGAGGACCTGGGGTCGTCGGTACAGCAGGTCGGCGCCGACACGCACCACGGTCCAGCCCAGCTCCGACAGCAGCGCGTAACGGTCGATATCGATGGTGCGCTGCACCCGATCGGTCCAGTGCTGCGCGCCGTCGTACTCGACGAGGACCCTCCACTGCTTCCAGCCCATGTCCGCGCGTGCCACGAACCGCCCACCGTCGTAGATCTCGATCTGCGTCTCCGGCACGGGCAGACCGGATCGGACGATCAGCAACCGCGTGTGCGTCTCCGGTGGTGACGCGGCACCTCCGTCGACGAGTTCGAGAACCTTCCGGACGGACGCGAGGTGCCTAGCGCCCTTGTTCCGAGCGACCACCGCTTCGATCTCGTGGACCTTCGTTCCGGTCGCATTGCAGAGTGCGTCCACCATTTCGACGCACCGATCGAGGTCTGCACCGCGCGCGAGGTCGAAGGCCGTTCGGGCCGGTGTCGTCACCGTCATTCCGCCGACGACGCAGGATTCGATGTCGTCGACGCTGCGAACGCTGATGCCCGGCGTCGAGTGCAGCTTCCCGGGCCGCACGATCTCCGCGGGCAACGACGCGTCGAGCCAGCGCGTCCCGTGCACGGCGGCTGCGGACGGTCCGGCCAGTACCCCTCTACCTCCCGCCCACAGCCAGGCTGCCTTCGCGCGTAGAAGTGCGGTCGCTTCGACTCCCGGAGCAACGTACACATTGCGATGCAGCTTCACGAAGTGGTGCCGAAGTCGGTACCGCGTCACCGATCCGGCCGCCAGCGCATCGGTGCCGGCGAACGGTTCGTGGAAGTCGACCATGAGCGCGAGCGTGCCCGGTCTCCGGTCCCTCCGGTACCCCGAATCCGCCGTCTGTGGAGAACTTTCGACGTTATCCCCAGGCGCCCCGAAACGAGACCGGTGTTGTTGTCGATTTCTCGCGAGTTATCGACAACAACACCGGTCTCGACGAACGATCACGCGGCGCGGACCCGCGCCAATCCCCATTCGCGGGCCAGGAATTCATAGGAACGCAGGCGGTCCTCGTGGCCGTGGGTGACCGAGGTGACGACGAGTTCGTCGGCGTCCGTCACTCGGCGGAGGGTGTCGAGTCGCTCCGCCACCGTACTCGGCGACCCCACGAACTGGGTGACGATGCGGTCGTCGACGAGGGCCCGTTCCTCGTCGGCCAGAGGCGGGGTGGTGTCCGGGTTCGGGTACGGGATCGCGCCCTGGCCCGAGCGGATGCTGTGCGTCCAGTGCCCGTAGGTCGACGCCAGTTCGCGTGCGGTGGCGTCGTCGTCGGCGACCACCGCGTCGGCCGAGACCACCACGTAGGGCTTCCTCAGGATCGACGACGGACGGAACGCCGCCCGGTACGCCTCGACCGCTTCGACGGTCGTGCCCGGGCTGACGTGGTAGTTCGCGCCGAACGGCAACCCCAGGCGACCCGCGAGTTCCGCCGAGGGTCCGGCACTCGAACCGAACACCCACAGTTCGAGATCGGCGCCTTCTCCCGGACTGGCATGCAGCTCCGTTCCGTCCGGTGCTGTGTAGGTGCCGTCCAGGAAGGCGAGGATGTCCTCGACCTGCTGCGCGAAGTCCGGCGACTGCGCACCGGGTTGCTGCAGGATGCCGAAGCTCGCGGCCAACCGGGACGACGACAGCAGCTTCGCCGGCGAGAACGGCGGCGGGATGATCAGTCCGTCGCGGATCTCCGTCGCCCGCGGAGCGGGTTCGGGAGCCGCCCCCGCCAATGCTTCCGCTCGTCGCTGCCCCGACCTGCCGAGACCGAGATCGATGCGCCCTGGGTACAGGGCGTCGAGGGTGCCGAAGGATTCGACGACGCCGATCGCTGTGTTGTGTCCGAGCTGAACCGCGGCGGCACCGACACGGATGGTGCGGGTCGCGGCGGCGATCGCGCCGATGAGCACGTCGGGTGCCGACGACGCGACGGCGACGAAGTGGTGCTCGGCGACCCAGTACCTTTTGTATCCCCACGCTTCGACGTGGCGCGCCAGGTCGAGGGTGTTGCGCAGTGCCTCCGGCACCGAGGATCCCTCGCTGACCGGCGAGAGGTCCAGCACGGACAGCGGGACCGGATTCACCGCGTTCACGACGACTCCCCGACACGCGGAGTGCGTTCACCGGCTTCGACGGCGAACGGAAGGCGGTTCTGCGGCGGAGCGATCGGGCATGTCGCCGCGTCGGTGAACGCGCACGGCAGGTTCGCGGCGCGGGTGAAGTCGAGCGTGACGGTCCCGTCCTCGGCCGTCGCCTCGACCTGCAGGATCCGTGCGGCCGGATAGGTCGTCACCCCGCTCGTCGCGTCGGTGAACAGGATCCGCAGCGGACCACCGGCTTCCCCGAAGGTGACGAGTTCGTGTTCGGCACCGTCGTATTCGAACCGGATCGCACCCGCCGCCGGGTGGTGGTGTTCGAGCCCGTCGACGACTGCGCCCGTCGTCACGACCTGCTGTTCGTCGAATGCTTCGAAACGGCCGGTCAGTACCCAGGACGGGTCGGGTTCGTAGGCCGGGACGCCGGTGAACGACGCGAGCGCCGGTGCCGTGCGATCGTGGATACGGATCCCGAATCGTCCGGTGCGCTTGATGATCTCGACGAAGCCGCGATCGAACTCCGCTTCGAGACCGGGCGCCCCCTCGACCGGCTCGTAGGTGGTTGTCTCCCCGTCGAATTCGTGGAACACCGATTCGCCGTCGACGTGCCACGGGCCCGGCGCTTCGTCGAAGGAGGTGGGAGTCTCGTCGAGCCAGTGCAGCGCGGTCAGGCTCAGCCAGCCGAGCGGCTGCCGCAGGCCGTCGTTGCGCTCGGCATGCCACCGCTCTGGATGGTCGCGGCTCGAGCTACGGAGTGCGGCGCGTCGCGGACAGGCTTTCTCTCACCGTGGCGGAAATACCGGCCCTCGTCGAGACCGACGTAGTTGTCGACGTGGTGCCCCGACATCGACAACAAGGTCGGTTTCGGCACGCCGTAGACTCGCCTCGGTGACCCCGCTCGAACTCTTCCTCGTCGCATTGGCCGGGCTCGGCGCCGGAGCGATCAACTCCCTCGTCGGATCCGGCACCCTCATCACCTTCCCGACGCTCGTCGCGTTCGGTGTACCCCCGGTGACCGCGACGATGTCCAACGCGATCGGCCTCGTCGCGGGAGGCGTGTCGGGCACCTGGGGGTATCGGCGCGAACTGCGCGGGCAATGGGAACGGTTGCGATGGCAGATCCCCGCGTCGTTCTGCGGGGCACTGGTCGGAGCGTGGCTTCTGCTCCACCTACCGGAGACCGTCTTCGAGACGGTCGTGCCGATCCTGCTCCTCCTCGCCCTCACCCTCGTCGTGTTCCAGCCGAAGATCCAAGCCTGGGTGGCGCGCAGGACGGGAGGCGACGCGGACGGCCGGCTCGGACCGGTGCGGATGACACTGCTCGTCGTCGGCACCTTCGCCGTCGGCATCTACGGCGGCTACTTCACGGCGGCACAGGGCATTCTGCTCATGGGCCTGTTCGGAGCGTTGCTGCACGACCACATCCAGCGACAGAACGCGGCGAAGAACCTCCTGTCGCTGGTCGTGAACGTCGTGGCCGCATGCGCGTACATCCTGGTGGCGTTCGACCGGATCGACTGGACCGTGGCCGCACTGATCGCCGTGGGCTCTTTGATCGGTGGCTATCTCGGCTCCCACTACGGCCGACGCCTGTCGCCGGTGGCGCTGCGTGCGGTGATCGTCGTGGTCGGGTTGATCGGCCTGTACCGACTGCTCGCCTGACGGGCTATTCGCCGGAGGCCGATTCGGCCTGGGTCGTCTCCGGCATTGTGACCACCACTTCTTCCTCGGTTGCGTCCGGCTCCGTGACAGCCGTGCTCGGCGCCACGGGGGCCACCGAAGTCGCAGCGGACTGCATCGCAGGAAGGTCGAAGATCCACCCCGCGGTTCCACTCGGGCGCAGCATCACGGACGTACCACCGTTGGCGACGCCGAATTCGACCCATCCCGAATACGTCTCACCCGGTTCGAAGGTCGACGGCAACGACGCACCGGTGTCGCACTCACTACCTGCGGAGGTGACGGGTGCGGTTCCCCCGTCGGCGAGGACCTCCCGGAAGTCGCGAGAGCGCAGGCCGGACAGAGGGTTCTCGAGGTCGCCCGAGACCGTGACCTGCAGACGCACTGCGACTCCGCATCCAGCGGTGTGAGTGACGTCCTTGATGGTGACGGTGGCGAGATGCGCGCCCCCCGGAGTGACGATCGGGAACTCCGAATACTGCCGGACCATCATAGGCGAGGTCGGTCCGGACGATACAGGGGTCGGGATCGCCGTTTCCTCGACCGGAGGATTCACAATGGGGACAGATGGCTTCGAGACAGGTGCGCCGGACGACTCGGTGTCATCTGGTTGGTCGCTGTCATTCCGTACTCCGGTGGCATCGGATGCGATGGGCGACTTGTCGCCATCCAAGGACACGACTTCCTCGGCGGGAGGTGCTGCATCCCCGACTTCCGGCCCCTCGGTCGGTTCGGACGCGGAACCCTCAACCTCGGAGGCCGATGAATCCGTCGATTTCGCGGCATCGGGAGTCACGGACTGCGAGTCGTCGGCGTCGGTGGCGCGGTCGTCGCCGTCCGTATGGATCCTGTCGGTCGCCTCCGTTTCGGGCAGAAGATCCGCCTCGCCGACGATGCCCTCATCGATCAAGGATTCGATCGGTGTCAGGGTGCACACCGGTTCATTCTCTCGATCACCGAGTTCGGCCTGGAACTCGCCGGCCGGTTCCTCGACTTCGGGATCGAGTTCGTGGTCTCGGGGCGCAGCTTCCTCCACCGGTTCCGTCGCGCAGCCGTCCGTGGAGGGAGGAGCCTCGATCGGCATCAGCAACGTGCGAAGGGCAGAGAGTGTGGACCACGGTGAGACGGTCGGTGTATTCGTTCCGACACCGCATTCGGAGTGTGCCAGATTCAGCGACACCGTCCAGACAGGAGTGCTGCTCAAGGATGACAAATATTCCGAGAGGGTGAGACGAATCGAGGACACAGCCCGGGTCGCGTTCGTGGATGCGGTGACTTCCCACGTACCGCGCAAACGGATGTCACTCAGTAAAAGACGAACGTCGAAATCCTTCCTACCCGAAGCCGGTGGATAGGCATCGTGCCCGGGACCGATGCTCCGGTTCGCAATACTCAGACCGGACACCGAGGGTGCCGCCGCGTTGAGTCCGTACGGGTTGCCGGCGCGACATGTGACACTCGTGTCGACGGATGAAATGAACAAGCGGTTATCCGCATTACCCTGCCAACTCCCTAGACGGACATCTGTAGCACCGGCTCGAGCCTCGCCGAGAAGAGTTCCGTCAGACACGCCTGCACAAGAACGATCCGGATAGGCACCATAGGAAGCGCATCCACGAACCGGAGGCCCGGAAAGACCGTTGCCGATCCACAACTCCGGCAGGACCGTACCCGAACGGTTGAAAGGAAGATTCGACAGGGACAGCTGTTCTGTCCCTCTATTGCTCAGATCCTTTGTAACGGTTCGGGTAGCGAGTTCCCCTGCCGCATAGTCCCTCGGATACAGACCGGACACGGAAGCCGTCTGGGCACGCGCATAGCCCTGGGGAACGAGAGCACCGTCCCCGAGACCGAAACGTATGCTGCTGAGCACACGATCGTTCCACGAAGCCAGGGTCGGACCGACGAACCCGTTGTTGAACAGCGTGACGGACACGACGGACAGCATGCCCACCACAACCATAAGAAGTCGAAGCCTCTGGGAGTTCGTCATTCTCGGTCTTTCTCCTCGTCGAACTCGTCCCGTCGCGGCCAGAAAGCCCACAGAACCAGGGCCGCCGCACCCAGGGTCAGCCCGCCGAGAATCAGGGGATCCGAGAACCAGACGATCACCGACGCCGCGCCGGGCAGCGACCACAGCACCTTCCGTACCTCGGTCACACGGTAGGGGCCCGGATCAGGATTGGGGTTGGCGTCACCCTGCATCTCGATGAGCGCTTCACCGGGGCGTTGAGGGTATACAGCGATCACCCGGTGAGTGACGGGGAGCTCGCCCTCTTCGCGATCGACTGTGACGACATCACCCACTCGGATCTCGTCGGCCGAGATGCGCTGCACTACCGACATCGAGCCCTGCGGAATGGTCGGTGACATCGAACCGGTCTTGAACAGGATCAACGAGATGTTGAAGAAGAACGCGGCGATCACCAGGCCGATGCACAACACTCCTCCTGCGGCGAGCAGATTGAGAAGCGAATTCTCGATCCGCGAACCGAGGGATCGGCGAGATCCATTCTTTTTCGGCAATGTGTGCACCACGAGTTGACCACTCTTCCTCGAAGCTTCCAGGGGTATGTGTCGCCCGACAGGCCGCCGGGCGACGCGGGGCGCAGATAGGGACTACGGGGTGGCCACAGGCTCAGCGCTGACAGCCTGGAATTCCCATGCCGCCGAGACGCTCTTGCTCAGAGTGCTGGGATTGAGGTTGTTCGGAAGGGTCACGGCGAAGCAGAGCCACCGCTCCGTGCCCTTCGGTACGGTCAGATTTGCGAAGGTTCCGTTCGAGACGGTCGCGCCGGCGGAGGTGAGCACGGCACCGGTCTGCTGCGTGTCCGTGCATGCCCCCTTGGTCGCCCCCATATCGGTGACCTTCAACAGGAGCGTCTCGTCGAGGTTGCTCTTGGAGACGCCGTCGGCTGCACCGGCCGGATCGGTCGCCCTCTGCAGAGACACGATTGCGTCGAGGTTGCTTCCGGTCTCCCTCAGCCCCACCACGGATGCGACGGTCTGCCCCGGAGCCAGGTTGTCGAATCCGGGCGTGAAGATCATCGACCCACCGGGATTCTCGATGTACTCGTTGAAGCCACCGCCGAAGTCACCCTGCACGTTCCACGTATTGGCACCCGTGCCGAACTCTGCGTTACCCCACACCGAGTCGTTCCACGTAGCGAGGGTCACTGCCGCACCCACGCCGAGAACGAGGCCGGAGGCCAGGATCGCACGAACCTTGCGACGCTTCTGTGCCTTGTTGTCGGCGTTGTCGATCGTCATGACTCACTCCTCTGGGCAATCTGCGTGCCCACTCGTGTCGCTTGTCGCCCCGGCCCCTCGACCCTTCCCGAATCAGGCATGGGGCTACCGCACGACCGAATATCGAATTTCGATCGAGTGGGGTTCTGCGGGTTATTGCTGGTTTGTTTTCCGCCCGTTGCATCGGACTTACCCGGAAGTATGTTACTGACAAGTAGGGGATTTCAAGCTGTGTGATTCGGATCATCCTGGACGGTCGTCTTTACTGTTTACGCAGTTCACGTGTAGTAATTGAAACTTCACCCGTGATTTCACCCCTATGAAGCTGGACAACCGTCCACTTCAGGGGATCGCTACACGGTGGCAGCAAAAAGTCCTCAAGCGGACATTGAAGACAATAATTCCATCACTGAAATTATGTGTAACGAGAAAGAACAGAAATCAATTCGACTTCAGAGAAATGGGAATTCCCGCCACTACAAGAATCGCCGACTCACCGGCCTCGGCGACCCGCGCATTGAGCCGACCCAGCAGGTCCCGAAACAACCGCCCCGACGCGCTCGCCGGCACCACACCGCTGCCCACCTCATTGCTGACGGCGACCACGGGAACCCGGGCCTGTCGCCACGCATCGAGGAGATCCTCGATGTCGGCATGGACCGCAGCGGGATCTCCCGTATTCCACACGTCGTGAAGGTCGAGTCGTGCAGTGAGCCAGGTTCCGAGACAGTCGACGAGCAGAGGTTCGTCCGCATCCCTCAGTACCTTCGCCACATCCGATGTCTCGATCGTCGACCACGAGTCCGGTCGTCTCTCCCGGTGCAGCGCAACACGTTCCGCCCATTCGGCGTCACCTTCACGCGTCCCGCCGGTGGCGACGTAGGTGACGGACGGATACGACGCGAGCAGTTCCTCGGCGTGCCGCGACTTGCCCGACCGCACTCCCCCGAGCACCAATGTCCGATGCGGCACGACCGGCGGCTCTTCACCCACGTGGATCACCTCACCGTCACGACCCGGACGAGCATTCAACTGCTGCAGACGATTCCGCAGATCGTCGATGGGCGGATTGTGGTGCCCCAGATGCACCGCGACCACGTCGGTGTTCTCGGTGACGGCACCGGCCCCGCGCAGACCATCCACCATCGCGCCGAACTCGGGCAGACCGAGGTGGCCTTCGGACAGTTCGGAACGGTCGCCGAAGGTCTCTTCCAGGAAGACCGCGTCGAACCGGGCGTCACGCAGGGTCTCGAACCACTCGGTGGGCCACATCCCGGTGTCGCACGCCCACAACAACCGCGACCCGCCGGGACCCGTCACGTCGTACAGCACCGCATCTCCGTCACGGAACACCTTGTGCCGTGCGGGAAGAACACGCACCGAGTACTCGCCGACGGTGAGCGAGTCCCCCGCCTCGACCGGCACGAAGCGCACCGGGTCGTCCGGACCCACCCACGGCCGGCAGGTGTCGAGCGCATCGGCGGAACCGATCACGTCGAGTTCCACGCCGGCGGCGACCCACGCTCGGAACAGCAGTGCCTGCGGACCGAGATGATCGGCATGGGCGTGGGTCAGGAGAATGTGGCGCACCTTCGCCAGCGACCTGCCGTGTCGCACGGCCGCCCGGGGCGCCTCGGGTCCACAGTCGAGCATGAGCACGTCGTCGACGAGTGCCGCGGTCTGCCCGCGGATCTCACCGCGACGCGCGGCGTCCGCGCAGGATGCACACGTGCAGAACGGATTCGGCCACCCGTCCGCCGCGCCGGCCCCCAGGAGTACGACCTCCATCAGCAGTCCTTCGTACTGTCGCGGAGCGGGAGTACGGCGCGACCCGCCGGACGGTCGAGGATCTCGACGCGGGCACCGTAGACCTGTGCGATGCGGTCGGCGGTGAGCACGTCATCGGGGGCTCCGTCGGCGACGACGTGTCCGCGATCGAGGAGCACGAGTCGTTCCCCGTACTGCGCGGCGGAGGTCAGATCGTGCATCGCGGCGATGACGGTGAGGTCGCCTTCGGTGCGCATCGAGTCGACGAGTTCGAGTACCTGCTGCTGGTGCCCGATGTCGAGTGCGCTCGTGGGTTCGTCGAGAAGCAGCACCCGCGGTTGCTGGGCGAGAGCGCGCGCGAGCACGACGCGCTGCAGCTCACCGCCGGACAGTTCGGTCGCGAGGCGCGGGGCGAACGCTTCGAGCTCGAGTCGTTCGACGACGCGGTCCACCACCTCGCGGTCGTGTGCGGTCTCGGAACCGAAGCGCGGGATGTGCGGGGTGCGGCCGAGGTGGATCAGTTCCCGGACGGTGACGCCTTCCGGCACCACCGGGCGTTGCGGCATCAGCGCGACCGCGCGTGCCATGTCCCGGCGTCCGGCGCGCCCCGGCGCGATGTCGGCGACCTGCAGGTGACCGGTGGCCGGCACGAGACCGGCGAGGACGTGGAGAAGAGTGGTCTTGCCCGATCCGTTGGGTCCGACCAGCGACACCCAGGATCCCGCGGTGACGTTCAGGTCGACCCCGTGCAGCACCTCGACGCCGCCGCGTTCGGCGCTGAGCTGACGGCACGAGACCGTCGTGGTCGGGGTGGTGAGAACATCGCTTTTCATCGGACACCTCGGCTCCGCCTGAGCACGACGAGGAAGAAGGGCGCCCCGATCGCCGCGGTGACGACACCGATCGGCAGTTCGGCGGGCGACATGACGGTGCGGGCCAGGACGTCCGCGAGGACGAGGAAGGACGCACCCACCAGCAGTGACAGCGGCAGCAGGAGACGGTGACCCGGTCCGACGAGCAGCCGGACCGCATGGGGAACGACGATGCCGACGAACCCGATGAGTCCGCTGGCCGAGACCACTGCGGCGGTTCCGAGCGTCGCGACGCACACGAGCAGCAGCCGCACGCGCGCCGGATTGATCCCGAGGCTCGCGGCTTCGACGTCGCCGACCGCCATGACATCGAGTGTGCGCCGATGCAGCGCGATGATCGCGACGGTGACCACGACGTAGGGCAGGACCACGACGACGTCGGACCAGCCGTCGGTGGACAGGCGGCCGAGCATCCACGAGTACACCTGCCGAAGCGTGTCGTCGTGCAGCTGCATGAAGAACGTCTGGATCGCGTTGGCGAAGGCCGCGACGGCGACACCGGCGAGAATGATGACGACTTCCGAGCGGCTGCCACCGACGGTGCGGCCGAGCGAGTACGTCGCGCCGACGGCGAGTAGTCCCCCGGCGAAAGCCGCGATCGGAACGCCTGCGAAGCCGGCGGCGCCGCCCACGACGATGGCGAGGGTGGCACCGAGACCGGCGCCGCTGGAGACCCCGAGGAGATAGGGGTCGGCGAGCGGATTGCGGAAAACTCCCTGGTAGGCCGCACCGGCGATGGCCAGCATCGCCCCGACCAGCACCCCGAGCACGACGCGCGGCATCCGGATGTTCCACAGGATCGCCTGCTGACGCGTGCTCAAGCCGGAGTCGACGTCGACGAGCGGCAGGCGGTCGGCGATGTCGAGCAGCACCCCGCCCGGGGTGAGACCGGCGGGTCCGACGAGGATCCCGACCAGCATCGCGGCGAACAGGGCGAGCACCGCGCCGGTCAGCACGAGCACGTTGCGCGGCAGTACCCGCGCACCACCGGGTGGCAGTGCGCGGGTATGGCCTCGCGACAGGGAGATCAAGGCGTGGGCTGGGCCGCGGGGATGGTGCCGACGATCCGGGCGACCTCACGCATCAGGTCCACGACGCGCGGCCCCCAGCGACTGGCGATGTCCTCGTCGAGGACGTAGACGCGGCCGTCCCGGACAGCGGTGAGTTCGCCCCATCCGGCACGCTCCGCGACGACCTCGGGTGTGACGCCGCAGCACTGGCCGTCGGCCAGGAAGATCACGTCGGGGTTCTGTTCGAGGACGTACTCGGCGGACAGCTGCGGGTAGCCGTCGCCGCCGGTCGCGATCGAGGTCAGCCCCAGCATCGAGTAGATCTCGCCGATGTAGGTGTCGTCGGTGACGGTGTAGAAGGTGTTGTCGAGCTCGTGGTAGTAGCTCAGCGGGGTCTCCCGTTCGGGGAGGCCGGCAAGGATCTCGTCGATGTCCGTCTTCATCTGCGCGACGAGCTCGGCGGCGTCGCCGACGTGTCCGGTCACGGCTCCCAGTTGCTCGATCTGGGCGTAGGTGTCGTCCAGGTTCTCGGCCGCGGGAAGGATCAGCGTCTCGACGCCGGCCTGCTCGAGCCCGGCGACGAGATCGGCGGTGTCGGCATTGGCGACGACGAGGTCGGGTTCGTATCCGAGGATCGCCTCGACGTTGGGGGTGTACCCCGACAGGTCGGTGACCGGCGCGTCGGTCGGGTAATCGGACCGGTCGTCGACCGCGACGACCTGATCACCGGCACCGACGGCGTAGAGCATCTCCGTGCTGGTGGGGCTCAACGACACGATGGCCTGGGGGACGTCCGCGGAGGTGGTGTCGGTGTCACCGGACGGTGACGAATCGTCGCTGCTCGAGCATCCTGCGGCGAGGAGCGCGAAGGCGGTCAGTCCGGCGGCGAGCAGCCGTCGGTGATTGTCGAGGGGCACAGCCATCCTCCGTTGTTCGGAGGACGAAAACAGTACGGCTGCAACGGTGCGGTTGCGGCACGTCACCGTCCTTCGTCCGAGGACCAGTACGTACGGACCCTCCGCGCCGGCTGACCTGGCTCACCCGGAAGTCGGGCTCACAGTTGCGGGACAGCGCCGGATTCTCACCGGCTTCACCGAAAACGCAGCGGGTGCCCTACCGGATCGGCAGGACACCCGCAGCGTAGCTCACGGCGTCCCAGGTCAGGACAGCGCCTGCTGGAGATCCTCGAGCAGGTCCTCGGGATCCTCGAGGCCCACGGACAGTCGCACCACACCGTCGGACAGACCGATCGCGGCCCGGCCCTCCGGTCCCATCGCCCGGTGGGTGGTGGTCGCCGGGTGGGTGATGAGCGACTTGGAGTCGCCGAGATTGTTGGAGATGTCGACGATGCGCAGCTTGTTCAGCAGCTCGAAGGCACGCTTCTTGCCCTCGCCCTCGGGGGCGTCGAGCTCGAACGTGATGATCGTGCCGCCGCCGCTCATCTGCGACTTCGCGAGTTCGTACTGCGGGTGCGATTCGAGATACGGGTACTTGACCCAGCGCACGGCATCCTGCGTTTCGAGGAACTGCGCGATGCGCAGCGCCGAATCGACGGAGGCGCGCAACCGCACCGGCATGGTCTCGAGGCCCTTGAGCAGCGTCCACGCGTTGAACGGGCTCAACGACGGCCCGGTGTGGCGGATGAGCTGCTGCACGGGCCCGTCGATGTAGTCCTCGGGACCGAGGATCGCTCCGCCGAGCACGCGGCCTTGGCCGTCGATGTGCTTGGTGCCCGAGTAGACGACGATGTCGGCACCGAGATCGATGCTGCGCTGCAGCAGCGGGGTGGCGAAGACGTTGTCCAGCACCACCTTCGCGCCCGCCGCGTGCGCCATCTCGGAGACGCGTCGCACGTCGACGAGGGTCTGCATCGGGTTCGACGGGGTCTCGAAGAAGACCGCCGTGGTGGGCACCGACAGCGCCTTCTCCCACTGGTCGAGATCCTCGCCGTCGACGAACACCGTCTCGACACCCCAGCGGGGCAGGATCTCGTTGCACACGACGAAGCACGAACCGAAGAGGCTGCGTGCCGCGACGAGGCGGTCGCCCTTGCCGAGCAGCGCGGCGAGCGCGGTGAACACCGCGGACATGCCGGACGCGGTGGCGTAGGCACCCCCGGCACCGTCGAGCAGGCGCAAGCGCTCCTCGAACATCTTCACCGTGGGATTGCCGTAGCGGGAGTAGACGAAGTGGTCGACGTCGCCGGTGAAGGCGGCTTCGGCGGCCTCGGCCGACTCGTAGACGAACCCGGAGTTGAGGTAGAGCGCCTCGGAGGTCTCCTCGAAACCGGATCGGAGCAGGCCGCCGCGCACGCCGAGCGTGGCGGGGCGAACGGTGTCGGGCAGTGCCTTGTCGAACGCGCCGCCCTGGGGGATGGAACTCACGACTGCCTCCACGGCAGGCCCGCGGCCCGCCAGCCCTCGGCACCGCGATGGCCTTCGCCGTCGAGAGCGCCTTCGAATCCTTCGAGAACGTTGTAGGCGGGGGTCAGGCCCGCAGCGGTGGCGGCCGTGGCCGCTCCGATGGAGCGCTGCCCCGAGCGACACAGGAAGATCACCGGTCCGCCGCCGATACCCGCTGCCCTCAGGTCCTCGACGAAGCTCGGGTTGGGGGCGCCGTCGGGGTAACGAACCCACTCGACGAACACGGTCCGGCGACCGAGCGACGAGGTCTCGGGGACCCCGACGTATTTCCACTCGGCTTCGGTACGCACATCGACGAGCACGGCATCCGGATCACCTTGCAGCAGGTCCCATGCCTGCTGCGGCGTTATATCACCTGCGTAGCTCACCCGGACATGTTTTCACAGGTCGGGCTGTGACGTACACGCGGGCACCGCGTCGTATACGCACGGCGACGCGTCAGAACCGGCAGATCCGCCACACGTCGTCGATGCGGACGACCTGCCACGTCTCGGTTTGCGTCTCCCCGTCGAGGCCGGTCCGGACGTCGACGGTGGCCCGATCGCCGTCCACGGCAATGTTCTGCGTGGCCTGCAGCTCCACCCGTCCCTCGACGTCCGCGAGCGGCGCTTCTTCGGCGGGCAGATCGCTGCAGCGCAGCCGGTCGAGGATCGGTCCGTCGTTCTCGTTGTGCGCGGAGACGTAGTCGGTGACGGCACGACGGACCATCTCGTCCTCGGTGAGGTCGTCGCCCGCCGGGGAGAAGAGCTGTGCACCGAAGACGACGAGGACGAGAACCACCAGGACGGCGAGGGCTCCGAGGAAAGGCCCTATGCTGCTACTGGTGGGACCGTCGGGATCCGGGCCGGGATCGGGTTCGGGTTCGGGGGCTCCGCGCTTGGCCATGCGCCCGATCCTAATGGGCGCGAGGTCGCGGCCCGTCACGGCCGCATTTGCCCTAAAAACCCTCTCGAGGTAGGAATTGTGGCATGGCCACCACGCAGCTCGTTCGACGCCTCGCCGTCGACCTGTGTCGTATGGGTGCCCACATGTGTTGTCGCTGAAGCGATTCGCTCGACGGCTCGATTCATCCTCCTTCGCCGTCATCCCCGCGCGACCTGCGCCGAGCCCACTGAGGGCAGCCTTAATTTAAGCTGGATATGTCCGTCCGCACACCGAAGAGGTAGTTGATCCCCTGATGACCGATCAGACTCGTCCCCTTCGCGTCGCGATCGTCGGTGCCGGCCCTGCCGGTATCTACGCCGCCGACGCACTCATGAAGTCCGACACTGCGCAGGATCCCGGGGTCAGCATCGACCTGTTCGAGCGCATGCCGGCGCCGTTCGGTCTGATCCGCTACGGTGTCGCGCCCGACCATCCGCGCATCAAGGGCATCATCACCGCCCTGCACAAGGTGCTCGACAAGCCGCAGATCCGCTTGCTCGGCAATCTCGACTACGGCAGCGACTTCAACCTCGACGACCTGCAGCGTTTCTACGATGCGGTGATCTTCTCGACCGGCGCGAACGCGGACCGCGCGCTGAACATCCCCGGCATCGACCTCGACGGCAGCTACGGTGCCGCCGACTTCGTGTCCTGGTACGACGGGCACCCCGACGTGCCGCGCAGCTGGCCGCTCGAGGCAGAGAAGGTCGCCGTCCTCGGTGTCGGCAATGTCGCTCTCGACGTCGCCCGGGTGCTCGCCAAGACCGGCGACGAGCTGCTGCCGACGGAGATCCCGCCGAACGTCTACGAGGGCCTGAAGAACAACAAGGCCGTCGAGGTGCACGTCTTCGGGCGCCGCGGTCCGGCGCAGGCCAAGTTCACCCCGCTCGAGCTGCGCGAACTCGACCACTCCCCGACCATCGAGGTCATCGTCGACCCGGAGGACATCGACTACGACGAGGGCTCCGAGCAGGCGCGCCGTAACTCCAAGCAGGTCGACATGGTCGCCAACACCCTGCAGGACTGGGCGATCCGCGATGTGGGCAACCGCCCGCACAAGCTGTTCCTGCACTTCTTCGAGTCCCCGCACGAGATCCTCGGTGAGGACGGCAAGGTCGTCGGTCTGCGCACCGAGCGCACCGAGCTCGACGGCACCGGCAACGTGCGCGGCACCGGCAAGTTCAACGACTGGGAGGTCCAGGCGGTCTACCGCGCGGTCGGTTACCTGTCGCAGAACATCGCCAAGCTGCCCTTCGACGAGCAGGCCGGCACCGTGCCGAACGAGGCCGGGCGGGTGCTCGCCGACGAGACCGCCGAGGGCCCGGACCGGTTCATGCCGCACACCTACGTCACCGGCTGGATCAAGCGCGGTCCCGTGGGCCTGATCGGTCACACCAAGGGCGATGCGAACGAGACCGTCGCGAATCTGCTCGAGGACCGGGCCGCCGGTCGTCTGAACACCCCCGAGGATCCGTCCGAGGACGCGATCGTGAAATTCCTCGAGGACAAGCAGCTGCCGTACACCACCTGGCAGGGCTGGTACCGCCTCGACGCGCACGAGCGCAGCCTCGGTGAGGCCGAGGGCCGCGAACGCGTCAAGGTCGTCGAGCGCGAGGACATGTTCCGCGCCAGCGAGCCGCACAAGGCCTGATCCGCGTCCGAGGTGATCAGCGCCTGACCTGTACGAACGAGGAGGGATCCATCCGCACGGATGGGTCCCTCCTCACATTCCGGGTCTGCTCGGCTTTCCGGGTGCGCTCAGGTGAACAGGACGGCGCCCAGCCATACCGACGCCGCGACGAGCCCACCGAACAGTTCGACGAGGATCGACAACGCGACCGCCTTGGTCGCCGCGACCGTCGAGACCCACGCGTCGCGGTGGGTGCGGTGCCGCTGCACCTCCGACAGGTACATGCCGAGCAGGAAGCCCAGGAACAGCCCGACGACGGGGACGACGAAGAATCCGACGATGCCGAGCAGGCCGGCGAGGATCAACGAGCGGTTCGGCACCCCGGCCTGCTGCAGTCGCTTGCCGGGCCAGGTGTACTTCACGATGCCGGTGACCAGCAGCGCCACCGTCGCCACGCCCAGCACGATCCATGCGGTGGTGCCTCCCGTGAGGAACGCCCACACGGCGATCGCGCCGAAGATCAGCAGGACGCCGGGCAGGATCGGCAGCACGATCCCGAGCAGGCCCACGAGGATCGCCAGCCCGACGAGCAGTTCGCCGCCGGCACTCACGGCGCCACCGGGCGGGTCGAGCGGACGGAAGACAGCGGAGTACCGGGACGCAGTGGCAGCATGGTGGGACTATATGTGCCACCGGTCCACGCCCCCGGGAGGACGCGATGAGCAGTACCAGGCCTCACAGCAGCCCGAAGAGTGCATCGGACGCCGCATCGCCCGCGGTGCGCGGCGACGTCCGGTACTTCACGACGCCCGGTGTCGATCCCGCCGAGACGGTGGAGTGGCAGCGACGCGACGCGCGAATCGTCCATCACGGCACCGGACGTGTCGTCTTCGAACAGACGGACGTGGAGTTCCCCGCCTTCTGGTCGCAGAACGCCACCGACATCGTCACGCAGAAGTACTTCCGCGGGCAGCTCGGGCATCCCGATCGTGAGCACTCGCTGCGCGACGTGATCGCGCGCATCGTCGACACGATCACGGCGTGGGGGCACACCGACGGTCATCTCGACGATCCGGAGGCGTTCGCCGCCGAGCTGACCTATCTGCTGATCCACCAGCGGGCCTCGTTCAACAGTCCCGTCTGGTTCAACATCGGGGTGCCGAACACTCCGCAGCAGGCCAGCGCGTGTTTCATCCTGTCGGTCGACGACAGCATCGACTCGATCCTCGAGTGGTACCGGCAGGAAGCGGTGATCTTCAAGGGCGGGTCGGGTGCCGGGGTGAACCTCTCCCGGATCCGCTCGTCGGCCGAACCGCTGACCGGTGGCGGAAGCGCGTCGGGTCCGGTGAGCTTCATGCGCGGCGCCGACGCGTCGGCCGGCACCATCAAGTCCGGCGGCAAGACCCGGCGGGCCGCGAAGATGGTGATCCTCGACGTCGACCATCCCGACATCGAGGAGTTCGTCGACTGCAAGGCGATCGAGGAGCGCAAGGCGCGGGTGCTCGCCGAGGCCGGTTTCGACATGGGTCTCGACGGCACCGACATCCATTCGGTGCAGTACCAGAACGCGAACAACTCGGTGCGCGTGACCGACGAGTTCATGCACGCGGTGGTGGCCGACGCCGAGTGGCCGCTGCGTACCGTGACGACCGGCGAGACGGTCCGGACGGTCCGCGCGCGAGAGTTGTTGCAGCGCATCGCCGCCGCCACCTGGGAGTGCGCCGACCCGGGCATCCAGTACGACACGACGATCAATACCTGGCACACCGCCTCGGCGACCGGCCGGATCAACGCGTCGAACCCCTGCTCGGAGTACATGCATCTCGACGATTCGGCCTGCAACCTCGCGAGCCTGAATCTGCTCACCTTCCTGCGCGAGGACGGCACCTTCGACGTCGACGGTTTCCGTCACGCCGTGGCGGTGATGCTCACCGCGCAGGAGATCCTCGTCGGCCGCGCCGACTACCCCACCGAGCGGATCGGTGAGACGTCGCGGCGGTTCCGGCAGCTCGGGCTCGGTTACGCCAATCTCGGTGCGCTGCTCATGGCTTCGGGTCTGCCCTACGACAGCGAGGCCGGACGCGCGACGGCTGCGGCGATCACCGCCCTGATGACCGGTCACGCCTACGCCGTGTCGGCGGACATGGCACGGCGTCTCGGACCGTTCGACGGGTTCGACGAGAACCGCGCGCCGATGCTCGACGTGCTGGGCAAGCATCGCGGTGCGCTCGACGACATCGACGCCGACCTCGCGCCGGCCGACGTGCTCGATGCGGCACGACAGGCGTGGGACCGCGCGGTGGCCGACGGCACCGCCCACGGTGTGCGCAACAGCCAGGTCAGTGTGCTCGCGCCGACCGGCACGATCGGGCTCGCGATGGATTGCGACACCACCGGGATCGAACCGGATCTGGCGTTGGTGAAGACCAAGAAGCTCGTCGGCGGCGGCAGCCTCACGATCGTCAATCGCAGTGTGCCGCGCGCACTGTCGCGTCTGGGTTACGGCCCGTCGGAGGTCGCCGACATCGTGGCGCACCTCGATCTGCACCACGATCTCGCCGGTGCGCCACACGTGCGCGACGAGCACGCACCGGTGTTCGCGACCTCCATGGGCGACAACGTCATCTCGCCGCGCGGCCACGTCGCGATGATGGCCGCGGTACAGCCCTTCCTGTCGGGTGCGATCTCCAAGACGGTGAACCTGCCCGAGTCCGCGACCGTCGACGACATCGCCGACATGTACGTCGACGCGTGGCGTCTCGGTGTGAAGGCGCTCGCGATCTACCGTGACAACTGCAAACTGGGACAACCGTTGTCGACGTCGTCGCGTCCTGCCGTCGCAGAAGCGGCAGTTCCGGCCGCGGCGCCTCGTCGTGAGCGGCTCCCGCGCACCCGTAATTCGCGGACGTTCGAGTTCCGGGTGGCCGACTGCAAGGGCTTCTTCACGATCGGCGAGTACGACGACGGGCGTCCCGGCGAGATGTTCCTGCGCGTGTCGAAGCAGGGCTCGACATTGGCCGGCATCATGGATGCCTTCTCGATGTCGGTCAGTTACGGTCTGCAGTACGGGGTTCCGTTGCGCACCTTCGTCCGGGCCTTCACGAGTACACGCTTCGAACCGGCCGGGATCACCGACGATCCGGATCTGCGGATCGCCACGTCGATCCTCGACTACATCTTCCGGCGACTCGCGGTCGACTATCTCGAGCCCGACGAGCGAGCGGAGCTGGGCATCCTCACCGTCGCCGAACGTTCGGTGCCCGACACCCCGACGCTTACGCCGTACACGAGCACGCCGCCGGTGCGTGAGCCCGATCCACCGACGCCCGCGCCTCACAACACGAGCAGTGCGAGCACGTCCTCCCCGGGTGGTCTCGCAGCTCCGTCGCCGTCGAATCCGGACGCGCCGTACTGCATGCAGTGCGGAGTGAAGATGCAGCGGGCCGGGTCGTGCCACGCGTGTCCGTCCTGTGGGAACACCAGCGGCTGCAGCTGAGGTGATGCGTCCATACTGGCGCGATGGTCCTGGGAGTCGACACCGAACTGACATTGACGGCCGCGGGTGCGGTCTTCCTCCTCGCGCTCGGTCTCGGCGTGTGGAAGTACCGGCAGATGGCGACGTCCGACGACCACCTCGCGCACCCGTACGTCGACATCGCCCACCGGTCGGCGCTGATGTACTCCTTCGCGACGCTGCTGGTCGCGGTGTTCGTCGAGTTCAGCGCGTGGCCCACCGCGGTGAACCTCGCCGCGGCCGCGGTGATCGTGGTGTTCTTCGTCGGCGCGATCGCGAGCTATGTCGTGCACGGCGCGCTGCGCGACACCACGAATCAGTTCGCGCATCCTGTGCGTGGGACGGGCCTGGCGATGGCCGCACTGATCGTCGGTGAGATGGGTGGCTTCGCGGTGTTGTTCGCAGGCTTCCTGTGGGGTGCCTTCGGGAGGTGAGGCCGCGTCAGGTGCGGTGTTCGAGCAACGACAGAACGTTGCCGTGCGGGTCGCGGAACCACGCGACCCGCATGCCGTCGGGCGCGGTCCACGCATCGTGGTCGTCCTGATCCATGCCGTTGTAGCGCACGAACTCCACCCCGTGCTCGCGCAGTCGTTCGACGATGCCGTCCAGATCGGATACCCGCCAGCCCAGCACGGTGTAGCCGGTCTCCTCGCGTGACTGCACGAGGGTCACCCGGATCGGCGCACCGTCGCCTCCGTCGAGGACGAGTGCGAAGGGGTCGCGGGAGAGCTTCCGAAAGCGCAGGGTGTCGACGTAGAACATCTCCGAGACGTCGAGGTCGGTGCTCGGGATGAAGCTCACGAGTTGGCCGGTGATCGTCATACGTCCACTGTGCGCCGGAGCGCCCGAGCGCGACAGCGGATTCGGCGGATTCACGCCCCCACCTCCGCGTTCCGGCGACTAGGCTCTCGATCATGAGCACCTCGGAGATCGCCACGGTCCTGGCCTGGCACGACGCCGTGAACAGCAACGACATCGACACCCTCGTGCAGTTGTCGAGCGACGACATCGTGCTGCCCACCCCCGACGACGATCCCGACCAAGGACTCGACGAGCTGCGCGAGTGGGCGACGACGGCGGGCGTCACGCTGCAGCCGGGCCGCATGTTCGTCCACCGGGGCGTCGTGGTGGTCGAGGAGACGGCGACCTGGGCGTCCGATCCGGGTCCTCGTGAGGAGGCGATCGCCTTCCGGGTGGTCGACGACCAGGTGGTCACCGTCGTCCGGCACACCGATCTCGCGGAGGCCTTCGAGGCGACCGGACTGAGCGAGGCGGACCTGTACGAGGAGTGATCCGCTCCGCGTGACCGGAACCATATTCTGAACGCTCGCTAAGGTACTCTCCGTTTCGACAGTCCCTACGTATCGGAGTGAGGTTCGTCGAGTGTCCGCTGAAGCTGTTGAGAAGAAGGGTCCGCTCGCGGGTGTCCGCGTCGTCGAGTTCAAGGGTCTCGGTCCCGGCCCGCACGCCGCGACGCTGCTCGCCGATCTCGGCGCCGATGTCGTCATCGTGCAGCGCCCCGGCGAGATCCCGCAGGAGGGACAGCGCGATCCGATTCAGCGCAACCGTCGCATCGTCGAGGCCAACCTCAAGGATCCCGCCGACATCGAGAAGGTCCTGACCCTGCTCGAGCGCGCCGACGTCCTCATCGAGGGCTTCCGTCCCGGCGTCACCGAACGGCTCGGCCTCGGGCCGGATGTGGTCCTCGAGCGCAACCCGCGCATCGTCTACGGCCGCATGACCGGCTGGGGCCAGGAGGGCCCGCTCGCCAACGCGGCCGGCCACGACATCAACTACATCTCGTTGACCGGCGTCCTGCACGCCATCGGCCGCCAGGGTGAGCGTCCGGTGCCGCCGCTGAACATGGTCGGCGACTTCGGTGGCGGGTCGATGTTCCTCGTGTTCGGCATCCTGTCCGCCCTCGTCGAGCGTCAGACCTCCGGAAAGGGCCAGGTCGTGGACGCGGCGATGGTCGACGGCGCCCTCGCTCTCTCGCACATGATGTGGGCGTTCCGCGGTCGCGGCGCGTGGTCGGACGAGCGCGGCGTCAACATGCTCGATACCGGCGCCCCGTTCTACGAGGTCTACGAGACCAAGGACGGCAAGTACATGGCCGTCGGGTCCATCGAGCCGCAGTTCTACGCGCTGCTGCTGCAGGGCCTCGAGCTCGATCCGGCCGACCTGCCGCACCAGCTCGATACCTCCCGCTGGGCGGAGATGAAGAAGATCTTCACCGACAAGTTCCTGTCGAAGACCCGCGACGAGTGGACCGAGATCTTCCTCGGTACCGATGCCTGCGTCTCCCCGGTCCTCACCTGGGCCGAGGCGGAGAAGAACGAGCATCTCGTCGCACGCGGGTCGCTGATCGAGATCGACGGCGTCGTGCAGCACGCACCGGCGCCGCGCTTCTCCCGCACCCCTGCCGGCGAGCCGGTCGGTCCGGCGGCCGAGGCCACCGACATCGACACCCTCTGGGTCTGATCCCCCCGTTCCGGGCCCGGGATCGTAACGGTGTTCCACCGATACGGTTCCGGGCCCGTCCCATCTGCGGGAAAGCCACCGATCGCGCCGGGATCGGTGTGCTATCAACACCGTCATGAGTGACGGGGTGGGAGCCGCGATCCATCGATCGGCGGCCACGGCACGAGCACGAGCGCGTACCGCGGTCCCGGGGCGTGTCCCGGAGGTGCTCGACGTCCGCAGCAAGGACGGCACCCGCATCCACACCGAGGCCTACGGGCCCGCCGACGCTCCGACGATCGTCCTGACGCACGGCATTCTGTGCGAACTCGGATTCTGGCGCAACCAGATTCGTGATCTGAGCGACGACTACCGGGTGGTCGCCTTCGATCACCGCGGTCACGGACGCAGCCAGGCCGCCCCTGCCCGGGCGTACACGATGGACCATCTCGCCGACGATCTCCACGCCGTGCTGGACGCGGCCGCACCCGACGGCCGGCCCGTCGTGGTCGCCGGGCACTCCATGGGCGGCATCGCCGTGATGGCCTGGGCCGAGCGGTATCCGCGCGACGTCGACGCACGGGTGTCGGCCGCGGGCCTGGTCAACACCACACCCGGCGAAATCTTCGACAACGTGCAGTTCCTGCGCGGACCGCAGAGCCTGACGAAGGTGCGGCGCCGCGTCGCGCAGACCGTCGTCCCGCTGGCACGGATGCCGCTCCCCCAGCGGATGCCGCTGCGCAGGCACCTGCTCTCCCGCGTCGCCGTCGGGACGGGTGCGGCCGCGACGATCACCGCGGACGTCGACCGCATGCTCGGCCACACCTCGGCACGCGGTCGCGGCGGCTACGGCCGGCTGCTGGTGAACATGATCGACACCGTCGACCCCTCCGCGATCACCGCGCCCACCCTGGTGATCGCGGGCAGCCACGACCGAATCTCACCGCCGGGCCGATCGGAGTGGATCGCCGAGCGCCTGCCGAACCTGCTCGAACTGCGCACCTTCGACAGCGGGCACTGCGGCCCCCTCGAGCGTCCCCGCGAGGTGTCGGCGGCGCTGCGCGAGCTCATCGAGATGTCCTGACGGACAGAATCAGACGACGAGCCGCGCCTCGTCGGGTGTGCGCCCGGAGGCCACCTGGTCGTAGGCGGCGGCCATGGCCTCGACGGCATCGTCGAGGACCTCGACGTCCTGCGTGTACGGCAGGCGCACGAAGTGCTCGAACGCGCCCTGCACACCGAAGCGCGGACCGGCGGAGAGCAGCACACCGTGGGACGGCGCGGCCGCAGCCAGCGAGGTCGACACCGGTTCGGGCATCCTCGCCCACAGCGACATCCCGCCCTGACCCGGCGTGTACTCCCAGTCGGGCAACCGCCGATCCAAGGCGTCGCACAGCGCACGACGCCGTTCCCTCAACGCGGCGCGGCGACGTTCGAGCAGTTCGTCGACGTCGGAGAGCAGATGCGCGGCCGCGAGCTGTTCCATGACGGGCGTGCCCAGGTCGACTGCGGTCCGCGCTCCGGCCAGCCGGACGATCGTGTCGCGGTCGGCGCGTATCCATCCCACCCGCAGGCCACCCCACAGCGATTTCGCCGTCGAGCCGACCGTCACCACCGACGCGCCGGCAGGCATGGCTGCGACGGGAGGCGGCGGCGGGGCGTCGAGCCAGAGATCGACCATCGACTCGTCGACGACGAGCGTGGTCCGCGTGTCGCGCATGATGCGGGCCAGTTCGGCGCGGCCGTCCTCGTCGAGGCACAGGCCCGTGGGATTGTGGAAGTCGGGGACGAGGAAGGCGGTGCGCGCCGCGGTCTGTCGGACGGCGCTGGCCACACCGTCGAGATCCCAGCCGCCGTGCGGGCCGTTCTCCGGGCGCACCGGAACCGGCACCGGGCGGGCGCCGTAGCGGCGGATCGCTTCGAGCGCATTGGGATAGGTGGGGTGGTCGACGACCACCCGGTCGCCGGGGTCGTCGAGCACACCGAGCAGCAGGCGCATCGCGTGCTGCGCCCCGGAGGTGACCATGATCTGGTCGGGCGAGGTGGGCAGTCCACGCTCGCGGTAGCGACGGGCGATGACCTCGCGCAGCACCGACACCCCGATCGGTTCCATGCCGTGCGAGTCGAGATAGGTCGACATCGACCGCAGCGCCGCCGCATACGCCGCCTCGATCTCCGCTGCCGGCGCGGGCAGCGAGGCATTGCTCAGATCGATCGCCGGACCGATCGGCATCCGGAACCCGGTGTTCTCGGAGCCCCGGCGAGCAGGCACGGCGACCGTGCTGCGGGCGCCCTGGCGGCTGCGCAGATAGCCCTCTTCCCGCAGCGCCGCGTAGGCGGAGGCGACAGTGGTGCGGCTCACCGACAGCGCGGCGGCGAGTTCCCGCTCGCTGGGCAGGGCGACCCCGAGTGGAACGCGACCGTCGTGCACGAGCAGGCGGATGCTGTCCGCGAGCGCCCGGTAGGCAGGGCGGGGATCGGGGCGAGCGGAGCGACGGGAATGCGACTGCCCGGAATCCTGCCAGTTGCCGAGGTCGCGGACGAGCGAACCGGCTCCGATCGCTCGAGTGATCACCGATCCAGTATGCCCCGCGCCGCGCGGGCGGGATCAGGACGGTGGATCGAGCACCTGACGGAACAGGACCGTCCCGCGCGAGTCGAGCAACTCGACCCGCATCTGCCTCGTCGCGCCGTCGATGAACACCTCCCCGAAGTGCTGATATCCGTCCATCGGCGAGGTGTTCGCCGCCGGGGGCGCGTGCACGAAGACGGCCTCGGGCCCGAACGTCCCGTCCAGTTCGTTGGGTCCGAAAGCACCGGCGTTGAGCGGTCCCGAGACGAACTCCCAGAACTCGTCGAAGTCGGTGAACGAAGCGCGGTCCGGCGAATAGTGATGTGCGGCCGTGTAGTGCACATCGGCGGTCAGCCACACGGTGCCGGTGATCCTGCGCGCCTTGACGGCCGACAGGACCTGCGCGATCTCCGATTCCCTACCCGACGGAGCGCCGTTGTCCCCATTCGCGATTCCTTCGAAGGCCGTGTCACCGTCGGGTACCACCAGACCGATCGGCAGGTCGGCGGCGATGATCTTCCAGGTGGCGGTCGAACGGGTGAGTTCGTCGACGAGCCACTGCGTCTGCGCGCTGCCGAGCACCTGCCCCGCCGCGCCGACGTTGGTACCGTTGGCGTCCTTGTAGGTCCGCATGTCGAGTACGAAGACGTCGAGCAGCGGTCCGTACCGCACGACCCGGTGGATGCGTCCGTCGACGGCCTCCGCCGGATCGAGCGGGAGCCACTCGTGGAAGGCACGGAAAGCCCGTTCCGCCAGGACGTCCACCCTCTTCTCGGTGTACTGCTCGAGATCCAGGATCTCACCCGCGTACCAGTTGTTGACGGTCTCATGGTCGTCCCACTGCACGATCTGCGCGACGGAGGAGTTGAACCGCCGGTAGTTCTCGTCCATGAGGTTGTAGGCGTACTGGCCGCGGTACTCGTCGAGGGTCTGCGCCATGGCGCTCTTGGCCTCGGTGACGACGTTGCGCCAGATCCGACCGTCCGGCAGCTCGACGGTCTCCTTCAGCGGATTGTCGGCGTACACGACGTCGCCGGAATGCACGAACAGGTGCGGGTCGCGACGGGCCATCGTGTCGAAGATCGTCATCCCACCGATGTCGGGGTTGATGCCGAAGCCCTGGCCGGCGGTGTCGCCGGACCACTGCAGCCTGATGTCGCCGGGAGCGGTCGGGGCGGTGCGGAACAGACCCGTCACCGGCTCGGACGTGGCGCCGTCCTCGCCTTCGAGGACGACACGGTAGTGCACCTGCTCGCCGGCCGGCAGTCCCGTCAGCCGCAGCCGGCCGGTTCCGTCGGTCTCGGGTGTGAGCAGTCCACCCACGTGCCGGACGGGATCGGTGAAGGATTCGGTGGCCGCCGTCTCCACGACGAGCCGCGCCGGCCGATCCGAGCGCGCCCACACGAGCGCCCCGTCGGCCCGCACGTCGCCGGTGGCCACACCGTGGGTGAGGATCGGCCGCTCACGAACCAGGCTCGGCGTTGCAACGGAACGTCCCGACGAGCACGCCGCCACCGGAGCCGCGAGGGCTCCGAGCGCGACAGTGCGTAGCAGGGTTCGACGGGACACGTACATGGTTCTCCCCGGGGGTCCGACGGACTGTGCGGGACGAGCGTGCACAGTCCGTGCGAACCGTCGGTGAACATGCAGTGAGGGATCGGTGCCCGTCCGACGACGAATCGGAGCGGACCGGAGGCTACCCCGTCAGCGGATGACGTCGCGGCGGACGATCGTCTCGTCGCGGCCCGGTCCGACACCGATGCAGGAGATGTAGGCGCCCGAGAGCTCCTCGAGACGCAGCACGTAGTTCTGCGCGTTCTTCGGCAGCTCCTCGAAGGTGCGGGCGTGGGTGATGTCCTCCCACCAGCCCGGCATCTCCTCGTAGATCGGCTTGGCGTGGTGCACGTCCGTCTGCGTCATCGGCATCTCGTCGATACGCACACCGTCGACCTCGTAGCCGACGCAGATCGGCACGGTGTCGAGACCCGACAGCACGTCGAGCTTGGTGAGGAAGTAGTCGGTGATGCCGTTGACGCGGGTCGCGTAGCGGGCGATGACGGCGTCGAACCAGCCCGTGCGGCGGGCGCGGCCGGTGGTGACACCGACCTCTCCACCCTGCTTGGCGAGGTAGGCACCGTGGTCGTCGAACAACTCGGTCGGGAACGGACCCGAGCCGACGCGGGTGGTGTAGGCCTTGAGGATGCCCAGCACCGTCGAGATCTTCGCCGGGCCGATACCCGAACCGACAGCGGCACCGCCGGCGGTGGGGTTGGACGACGTCACGTACGGATAGGTGCCGTGGTCGACGTCGAGCAGCGTGCCCTGCGACCCCTCGAGGAGGATCGTGTCGCCGCGCTCGAGCGCCTTGTTCAGTTCGAGGCGCGTGTCGGTGATGCGGTGCTTGAAACCCTCGGCCTGGGTGAGGACCTCGTCGACCACCTGCTGCGGGTCGAGCGCCTTGCGGTTGTAGATCTTGACGAGCACCTGGTTCTTGAATTCCAGTGCGGCCTCGACCTTCTGGGTGAGGATCTTCTCGTCGAGCACGTCGGCGACCCGCACGCCCACGCGGGCGATCTTGTCCTGGTAGCAGGGGCCGATACCGCGTCCGGTGGTGCCGATCTTCTTCTTGCCGAGGAAGCGCTCGGTGACCTTGTCGATGGCCACGTGGTACGGCATGATCAGGTGCGCATCGGCCGAGAGCAGCAGACGGGACGTGTCGACGTCGCGCTTCTCGAGGCCTTCGAGCTCGGTGAGCAGCACACCCGGATCCACCACGACACCGTTGCCGATAACGTTGTTGACGCCGGGCGTCAGGATGCCCGACGGGATCAGGTGCAGGGCGAACTTGTCGCCGTTGGGCAGCACGACCGTGTGACCGGCGTTGTTGCCGCCCTGGTAGCGCACGACCCACTGCAGACGTCCGCCGAGTAGATCGGTAGCTTTGCCCTTGCCCTCGTCGCCCCACTGGGCTCCGATCAGGACGATTGCCGGCATGTCGCGCTCTCCTCAGGCAGGTGTCTACGTGCGGGCGGTCTCGCCTGCAGGGTCCTGCCCAACCGGGCAGCAGCCGGGACCACAGTGTAGTCCACCCTCCGACGAGCGCGAATGACGGGACTGCCCAAGCGCCCGGAGCTGCGGCGCGCGGTGGCGGGTCGCCGCCGCCCTCCCCCACCGGCTTCCCATTACAGTGGACGCAGCCGAGAGCCCGACGAACCCGACCCCTCGAGGAGACCCGTTGACCCCGGTAGTGCTCAGATGCGGTGACGTGCCATTGCCGTTGGCGCTGACCCCCGTGACCGCACTGTCTGCGCCTGCCCTCCCCGAGAAGGACGACTTCGAGGACGTCTTCGCGCATCTCGAGTCGGTGGAGGACCCTCGTCTGGTCCTCGTAGGCAACGACGCGGCCTTCGCCGCGACCGTCACCCGGCTGATGCGCACCGAACGTCTCGACCTGGAGGTCGCGTACGTCCCGGAGACACGAACGCCGGCCACGGAGGCGTACGGGCTGCGGACGGGGTCGAAGGCCGCCACCGTCGCCCTCCAGGGGGTCGCGAAGCCGTTGCCGCTCATCCGCGACGACGCCGGTATCGCCCTCGTCGGCCGTGCGCTGCTGTGCGGTGAGAACGGCGATGCGCTCGTCGGGGAGGCCTACGTCGACGACACCCGCCTGTTCTCCGGCACGGTGCCCGGCATCCGTGTCGAACCCACGCCGGCGATGCCCGGTCTGCGGGCCGCGATCGACCGGCCGCGCTGGTTCGGCGGCTACAAGTGGCTGACGGGCCGGGCCATGCAGTTGGGTTCCCCCGCCGCGGTCGTCACCCGCGACGGGGTCGCGAACCCCCGGGCTCTCAAGCGGTCGACCTTCTACCGGCACGACAAGAAGTGGAAGCTCGTCCGCTGAGATCCATTTTCAGCCGACGTTGACCCCGTAGTCCCGCGCGATGCCCGCCAGGCCCGAGGCGTAGCCCTGGCCGATGGCGCGGAACTTCCACTCGCCACCGTGGCGGTACAGCTCACCGAAGACCATCGCGGTCTCGGTGGACGCATCCTCGGTGAGGTCGTACCGGGCGAGTTCCCGGCCGTCGGCGCGGTCGACGACGCGGATGAACGCGTTGCGTACCTGACCGAACGACTGGCCGCGCGCGTCGGCGTCGTGGATCGACACCGGGAAGACGATCGACTTGACCTCCGCGGGAACGGCGACGAGGTCGACGTTCACGCTCTCGTCGTCGCCCTCTCCCTCACCGGTGAGGTTGTCGCCGGTGTGCTCGACGGAGCCGTCCGGCGAACGCAGGTTGTTGTAGAAGACGAAATGCTGGTCGGACAGGACCTTGCCGTTCTCGCTCGTCAGCAGAGCGCTGGCGTCGAGATCGAAGTCCGCGCCGGTCGTCGCGCGCACGTCCCAGCCGAGACCCACCGTCACCGCCGTCAGGTTCGGAGCCTCCTTCGACAGCGAAACGTTGCCGCCCTTGGCCAAGCTCACACCCATACCGAATCCTCTCGCTCGATGATCGTTGCCTACCGCCACCCTAGTGAAGACCGGACGAGTCGGGCAGGGACGTGTGAAGGCCGTCCCGCAGGGGTAGTCGCAGTGCACCGGACGATGGCCGGGGACGGCGTTCCCGGCCTTTCGGTGTGTACGCCGGATGTCGCGTGAGTGAGAAGAGGGTCGGCTGTGGTGATTCGAGTCGCGTCGGTTCCTGCGTCGCACGTCTACGTGAGGCACCTCGCGTGCCCGGAGGGCGACGACGTGATCCGGTTGACGGATCCGGTTCCCGCCGACGGCCGCAAGGTGCCCGGCGGCTGGTGGCCACCGTTGATGCTCGAACCGGGCTGGGTGAGCGACCACCACGAGGAATTCGACGTCTTCCACATCCATTTCGGTTTCGACGCGATCGGCGCGGAGCAACTGCAGGACGTCGTCGCCGACCTCGCCGAGCACGACAAGCCTCTCGTGTACACGGTGCACGACCTGCGGAACCCGCACCATCCCACGCCCGGTGAACACCACAAGCAACTCGACGTGCTGATCCCGGCGGCGGACGAACTGATCACCCTCACGCCGGGCGCTGCCGAGCGGATCCGTCTGCGCTGGGGACGGGAGGCGACGGTCCTGCCGCATCCGCACGTCGTCGAACAGCACTGGCTCGAGCGACCGCGTCGCGACGAGAGTCCGTTCGTCGTGGGAGTCCACGCGAAGAGCCTGCGCGCGAACATGGATCTGTTCCCGGTGCTCGACACGCTGGCCGAGACCGTGCGCTCGCTTCCCGATGCGGTGTTGCAGATCAACGTGCACGACGAGATCTTCGATCCCGACAATGCGTACTGGTACAACCCGGAAGCCGGTTCCCGCATCCTGCAGTACGGCGAGCAACCCCGGGTGGACGTGCGGGTGCATCCGTACTTCTCCGACGACGAACTGTGGCAGTACCTCTCGGATCTGTCGGTGTCGGTGCTGCCCTACCGTTTCGGAACCCATTCGGGTTGGCTCGAGGCGTGTTTCGACCTCGGCACCGCGGTGGTCGCGCCGAGTTGCGGCTTCTACGGTGAGCAACGCCGGTGCGGTGTGTACACCTACGACGAGGACACCTTCGACGCCGACTCGCTCGACCGGTGTGTGCGAGAACTGTACGAGAGCAGGGATCTTCCGCGAGCCGACTGGTCGCAACGTATGGACGAGCGTCGCGCGCTGGCCCGCGCCCATCGTGACATCTACCTGCGTGCGATGAGCGGCCGGAGCGGATCATGACGCCGTTGCGCATCGCGCTCATCGCGTCGAACCGGTATCCGATCCGCCAGCCCTTCGCCGGCGGACTCGAAGCACACGTGTGGCATCTCGCCCACGCGCTCGGCAAGGACGGCCACGAGGTGACGCTCTTCGCCGCACCGGGATCCGATCCGGACCTTCCGGCCTCGTTCTTCGAGGTGCCGTCCTTCGAGGCCGGCGAACTCGCACGCAGCGATGTGTCGATGCCCCCGGCGAACGGCTTCCTCGGCGACCACCACGCCTACCTGTCGCTGATGCTCGATCTCGCCGGACCGTCCGCCGCTGCCTTCGACGTCGTGCACAACCACAGCCTGCACTACCTGCCGATCGCGATGGCCCGCATGTTGCGCACTCCGTTGCTCTGCACGCTGCACACGCCGCCGACACCGTGGCTCGAGTCGGCGATGGCGACGCCGGGTGAGTGCCCGGGCACATTCGTCGCGGTCAGCCGGCACACCGCGACGGCCTGGGAACATGCCACGCCCGGTCCGGTGGCGGTCGTGCCCAACGGTGTCGATCTCGGAGCGTGGCCGGTCGGTTCGGGTGGCGAGGACCTGATCTGGTTCGGCCGCCTCGTACCGGAGAAGGGCGCGCATCTCGCGATCGAGGCCGCGCGCCGAGCCGGTTACCGGCTGCGGATCGCGGGCCCGATCAGCAACCGCAGGTACTTCGCGGAACACGTCGAACCGTTCCTCGGTCCCGACGTGATCTATCTCGGTCACCTCTCCCAGCCGGATCTCGCTGCCGCGGTGGGACGTTCGGCAGCAGCACTCATCACCCCGCAATGGGACGAACCGTACGGGCTCGTCGTCGCCGAGTCCCTCGCGTGCGGGACACCCGTGGTGGCCTTCGCGCGCGGCGGCATCCCGGAGGTCGTCGACGAGAGCAGCGGATGCCTGGTCGCGCCGGACGACATCGACGGCCTGGCCGCGGCGATACCCCGCGCGGCCGGCCTGTCCCGTTCCTCCGCCCGGGGCCGCGCGGAGGAACGCTGTTCGGAACGCACGATGGTCGACGCGTACGTCTCGCTGTATCGGGAACTCGCGGGAGCGGCATGATCGGCTACTACATCCATCACCACGGGCACGGACACCGCACCCGTGCGAGCAGCATCTGCGCGCATCTGCGGACGCCGGTGACAGCATTGTCGTCGGTGCCGCTCGGCACCGCCGCCGACGCCTTCGACGACGTGGTGCTTCTCCCCCGCGACGACCTCGCCATCGACACCGCGCAGAACCCGACGGCCCACGACGTCCTCCATTGGGTACCCGCCCACGACGACGGTCTCCGCGAGCGCATGCACGCACTGGGATCGTGGATCGCCGCGACGCGCCCGAGCCTACTGGTGGTGGACGTGTCGGTGGAGGTGACGCTCCTCGCCCGGTTGTACGGCATCCCCGTGGTGGTGCTCGCGATGCCGGGTGACCGCACCGACACCGCGCACACGTTGGCCTACAGCGTCGCCGACCATCTCGTCGCACCGTGGTCGCAGGAGGTCTACGACCCGCGCTGGCTGCGCCGGTATCCAACCTCGTACGTCGGCGGCATCAGCCGTTTCGACGGTCGCCCGTCCCCCACCCCTGTGGCCGGCGAGAAGCCGAGGGTCCTCGTCATGAGCGGCAGCGGCGGATCGTCGATCACCGTCGACGACCTGCACCGGTTCTCGTCGCGCCTTCCCCAATACGAATGGGAGGGTCTCGGTGTCGCGGGCGGCCCGTGGATCGACGACCCGTGGCCCGTCCTCACCGGCGCCGACGTCGTGATCGGGCACGCGGGCCAGAACACCGTCGCCGACATCGCGGCCGCCGCGCGACCGGCAGTCGTCATCGCCGAGCCCCGACCGTTCGACGAACAGCACTCCACCGCAACGGCTCTGGACAAGGCCGGACTCGCGGTGGGTCTCGACGGGTGGCCCGACCCGGACCGCTGGCCCGAACTGATCGAGCGAGCACGCGGCCTCGACCCCGTCGAATGGAAACGCTGGCAGGTGGACGGTGCCGCGGGGCGCGCGGCGGCGATTGTGGACGAACTTGCGGAGAGGTCATGACGGTCTCGGTCGTCACCGTCGCCGCGGGTCGCGGCACGCATCTGCGACGGCAACTCGACGGCCTCGCCCGCAGCACCCGGACACCCGACGAGCACATCGTCGTCGCAATGGGCGATCCGGAGGTCGCGGAGGTGGTCGCCGCTGCGGGATCGTCTGCGTGGGTGGTGGAGATGGACGTCGACTCCGCGAAACTGCCGGTCGGGGAGGCGCGGAATCTGGGTGCGCGGAGGGCGTCGTCGGATCTGCTCGTCTTCCTCGACGTCGACTGCATCCCCGCTCCCGACCTCATCGAACGGTATGCCGAGGCGGCCGGCCGGCACCCGGCTGCGCTGCTCAACGGTCCGGTCACCTATCTGTCCGAACCGGACACCGGCGGCTACGATCTCGACCGGTTGGGCGACTCGATCGATCCGCATCCGGCACGTCCCTTCCCCTCCTCGGGTGAGATCGTGCTGGACGACAGGCACGAGTTGTTCTGGTCGCTGTCGTTCGCGGCCCGGTCGCTCGTGTGGGACCGCATCGGCGGGTTCTGCACCGCCTACAGCGGATACGGCGGCGAGGACACCGATTTCGGGCAGAAGGCCGCGCGCGCCGGAGTCCCGATGGCCTGGGTCGGCGGCGCCCACGCCTTCCACCAGTACCACCCGGTATCGAGCCCACCGGTCGAGCATCTCGACGACATCCTCACCAACGCCGCGCTGTTCCACCAACGTTGGGGCTGGTGGCCGATGCGGGGGTGGCTCGACGAGTTCGAGCGTCTCGGTCTCGCCGCTTTCGACACCCGGGAGCGGCGATGGGCACGCACTCGACCGTGAACTGGTATCACGGCGTGTGCTAATTTCGGCACCGTCATTACGACGACGCCAGAGGAAGCCGGTGCGATTCCGGCGCGGTCCCGCCACTGTGACCGGAGAGCGATCTCCGGGAGCCAGATACTCCCGTCGCCGTACCTCCTTGCCCGGGGCGGACTTCCCCGAGAGAGGGCGTGATCGCCATGCGTGTACGCGCAGCCTTCCCGAAGCTCCTGGTCGCGCTGACCTCGGCGAGTCTTCTGCTCGCCGGGTGTTCGACGACCGCATCCGATACCGAGAACGACGCCTCGGACGGGTGTATCACCGACTTCGACCCCTCGGTCGACTATTTCCCCGACAAGTCCGAGATCGTCGACGCCGAGAACTTCTCGATCACCTACGAGAAGAGCTACCAGGTTCTCACCGTGAACGAACCGTTCTCCGCGGCACCACCGGAGTCGTACGTGCTGGTCAAGTGCGGTGCACCTGCTCCGGAGCTGTCGGGCGAGCTGGCCGCGGCCCAGCAGATTCAGGTGCCGATCACGAGCTTGTATTCGGGTTCGACCACCCACCTGCCACTGGTGACCGAACTCGATGCGCTCGACGTTCTCAGCGGCGTCTCGAACGGCTCCTATGTCTCCGACCCCGCCGTGATCGAACGCATCGAATCGGGCGCCGTCGCCGAGTATGCCGCGGGCGGCAACATCGACACCGAAGCCGTGGTGCTCGCTGCACCCGACGTTCTCATGACCGGCGGCACCGACGATCCCGCCTACGCCCAGCTGCGGGAGGCCGGAATCGGCGTGGTCGCCAATGCCGAGTGGCTCGAGGCATCTCCGCTGGGACGCGCAGAGTGGATCAAGGTGATGGCCGCGCTGACCGGCAAGGAGAAAGAGGCGGCACAGGTCTACGACGATATCCGGAACCGTTATCTCGATGTGGCGGCGAAAGCCTCCGACGTGGAACCGGCTCCCGTTCTGCTGGGTGGGATGGCACAGGGCACGTGGTACATGTCCTCCGGCGGCAGCTTCATGGGCCGGTTGTTCAGCGACGCCGGTGCGCAGTGGCCGTGGCAGGACGTGACCACCGCCGGCTCGCTTCCCCTCGACTTCGAGGCTGTGGTCGCCGAAGCATCCGATGCGCCGACCTGGCTCGTGGTGAACAACTGGACGTCGATCGGTGACGCACTCGCCGACGACGAACGGTACCGCTCGCTGGCCGCTGTCGGCACCGGCCGGGTATGGAACGGGAACAAGGCTCTCGGCCCCCACGGGGGCAACGACTTCTACGAGCGGGGCGTCTTGCGACCCGATCTGATCCTCTCGGACCTCGTGGCAATTCTGCATCCCGACCTGTTGCCCGACCACGAGTTCACGTTCTACCAGCAGCTACCGGCATGACCGCCGTGTTCGGGGCGTCCCCTGCCGCGACCGAGTCCGCGCCCGATTCGCCGCCGGGGACCGGACGGGTCTCGCTCGTGTTCACGGCGCTGATCGTGGGACTGGCGGCGGCAACGATTCTGTCGGTGACACTGGGTTCGGTGACGGTGCCGCTCGGCGAGACCCTCCGGGTCCTGTTCGGCCAGGAAGCATCGGATCCGCGCTGGAGCATGGTGGTTCGTGACCTGCGGCTACCGCGAACGATCACCGCGATCGCGGTCGGGGCGGCGCTGGGGATCGCGGGTCTGCAGATGCAGACGCTGTTCCGGAACGCTCTGGCGGACCCGTTCATCCTCGGTGCCAGTTCCGGCGCGAGTCTCGGCGTGGCGATCGTCGTGGTGATCGGCGGCGGCGGAGCGAGTGGCTTCACCGCAGGCCTGGCGGGTCTCGGGCGTGCGGGTGTGGTGCTCGCCGCGGCGCTGGGGGCGGCTGCGGTTCTCCTGCTGATCGTATTGCTGTCGCGGTGGGTGCGGTCGGCCGTGACCCTGTTGCTCATCGGAGTGATGCTCGGATCGGCGACCACAGCCGTCGTCTCGGTACTGCTGGTGTATTCGGACCCGCAGCGCAGCCAGCAGTTCCTGGTGTGGGGACTCGGGAGCTTCACGGCCACGACGTGGTCGGATCTGAAGTTGCTCGTCCCTGTCGTGCTCGGCGGGATCGCCGTCGCACTGCTCACCGTGCGCGCGCTCAATGCGCTGCTGCTCGGTGAGGGCTACGCCCGGTCCATGGGCATCGATATTCGCGTCGTCCGCCTCACCACCGTGGTGTCGGCCGCTCTCCTGGCCGGGGCCACCACCGCGTTCTGCGGCCCGATCGGATTTCTCGGATTGATCGTCCCGCATCTGGCCCGCATGGCCTTCGGCACCTCGGACCATCGCATACTGCTTCCCGGTGTCGCGTTGCTCGGAGCCGTACTCGCCCTCGTCTGCGGGATCGTGAGCCAGATGCCCAGTACCGACACGGTGTTCCCCCTCAACGCCGTCACCGCCATCGTCGGCGCTCCCGTCGTGATCGCCGTTCTCATCCGCAGCCGACGCGGAGCACTGGGAGCAGCACTGTGACCCCGAATAGCACGGGGAGCAGCACTGTGATCCCGAGTAGCACCGTGACCCCGGGTGTGGAACTGCACGACCTCACGATCGGTTACACCCGGCGTCGGGCACTGCGACGCGGAACGGTCACCGAGGTGGCGTCCGGTCTCTCGGCAGTGGCCCGACGCGGCGAACTCACCGCCCTCGTCGGGCCGAACGGTGCAGGAAAGTCGACGTTGCTCCGGACGTTGTGCGGCCTGCAACCGGCGCTGCGCGGTCGGGTGCTCATCGACGGTGAGGACGTGGCGACGGTGAAGCCCGCCGACCTCGCCACCCGCATCTCGGTGGTGCTCACCGAGCGCATCGACCCCGGCCTGCTCACGGTGCGCGAACTGGTCGCGCTCGGCCGCACACCGCACCTGCCCGCCAGCGCACGGCTGTCGCCCGAAGATCTGGCCGCGGTGGACGAGGCGCTCGAGGCGGTCGGCGCGACCCGCCTCGCATCCCGGCAGTTCTCCGAACTGTCCGACGGTCAACGGCAACGTTCTCTCACCGCCCGTGCCCTGGCTCAGGATCCGTCGCTGCTCGTCCTGGACGAACCCACCTCCTTCCTCGACGTTCCGTCGCGGGTCGAACTGGTGGACGTCCTCGGGCGTCTCGCTCGGGAACAGAACTTGGCTGTGGTGATGTCCACGCACGAACTCGAACTCGCCTTGCGCGTAGCCGACAGGATGTGGCTGCTGGGCACCGACCGGACCTTGACGTGCGATACGCCGGCGGCGCTGGCCGAGTCCGGACGGATCGGGGCGGCATTCGATCGGGGGCGGATGCGGTTCGATTCGCGCACGATGGTGTTCGATCTGAAACCGGAGGACAGCAGTGTCTGACCCAGCAGTATCCGGCGCGCGCGGGGTGCTCGAGCGAATCACCGCGTGGAGCCCGTACTTCCGTGTCGGTACCGGACCGGTGGACGCGGGCTGGCGCCCGACCTCCGAACTACGAGATGCCGCGACTCGCGATGCGCTGGTCCGTGCGATGTCGGAACGCATGAACACCGCAGAGCCGCGGGTCGCGGCGTCCACCTTGTTCTTCGGTTTCGTCGCGCGACTGTGGTCGGTCGCGGTCGGTACCGTCATCACCTCCGGTCGCTGCGTTCGGCTCGATCCCGACGAGTTGCTGTGGCGCGACGATTCCGGTCTGCAGTTGCACATCGTCACCCCCGAATTCGGAAGCGACCCTGCAACGGAAGTGCTCGACACCCAGATCGAACCGCTGATCGACGCGTGGCGTGATCTCGTGGCGCCGGGCGCTCTGTGGGGCAACACCGCCTCCGCACTGATCGGTGCCCGACGAGTCATCGGCGACGAAGCCCGGCCGCTCGTCGACGCACTGCTGCAGGATCCGCGACTCGTTCACACCATCGACCGATCCACCGGTCGCCGGCGCAGTTGCTGCTTGTACTACCGGACACCGTCCGGCGGTGTGTGCAGCGACTGCGTCTTCCCCGCGCCACCCCGACACATACCGAAGGAGATTCCGTGACCGTCGTGTTCGACCCCGAGATCATCACCACCGAGGACGGTGGGCGTGAACAGCGCTGGCCGTTGCCCACCGACGAGGACAGCCTGCTGCGGCTGGTGACGTTGCTGTTCGAAAACTACTGGGACGACATGTGGTTCGGCCTGCTCATCGAGGGCTCGGCACTGGAGGTCGCGGCCCCGAACGCGCCGAGGAAGATCGGGATGTACGACGGGTACGTCACCGTCGATTTCGGCCGGTGGCATTTCCATCTGTGCATCGGCGAACACACCGCGAGCGGCCCCGAAATGGGCCGGATCCGCCGCTGTGGCCGAGCAGAGCTGTATCGCAGGATCGGCAAGGACGACACCGTCACCTCCTGGGGTCTGCGCATGTTCAACGGGCGGGACGAGCAGATGCTCACGATCATGCTGCCCACCCCGTTCCTCACCAACGCCCAGCAGCTGACCGATGAACCGGTCTGGGAACACCTCGAGGCGTGGGACCGCATCCGCGCGGAGTTTCTGGGGCTGGAACCCGATCCGCGGGACCGCACCGGCAAGGGCTTCCGTCACTCGTGACCATGTCGCACGGCAATCCTGCTACGTGTAGGACGAGGCGCGAATCCGGTGGTAACGGATGACGGGTGTCCCCCCTTCGTAGGAGACCGCGGCACGCACTCCGTATACCTGTCGGATCATCTGTTCCGTCAGCGCCTCGGCCGGAGCGCCGTGAGCAACGACCCGCCCCTTCTCGAGCACCACCACTCGATCACAGAACATCGCCGCGAGATTGAGATCGTGCAGCGCGACGTAGGTCGTCACCGGCAACGCTACGACCCGTTCGAGGATGTCGAGCTGGTGTTGGATGTCGAGGTGGTTGGTCGGTTCGTCGAGCAACAGTTCTTCGGGTTCCTGCGCCAGAGCTCGGGCGATCTGTGCGCGCTGACGTTCACCACCCGACATCGCTCGCCACAACCGGTCGGCGTGTTCGGTCATCCCGGTCACCTCGAGCGCATGTGCGATGGCGGCGTCTCCCCCGTCGTCGCGCCCGAGGACATCGGCGTGCGGAATTCTTCCCAGCCGCACGACATCCCGTACCCGGATGTCGACCTCGGTGTGTGCGTGCTGCGCGACCATTGCGACCCGGCGCGCCAGGACGCGACGTCCGAGGCTGTGGATATCGGTGCCATCGAGCGTCACCGCACCCGAGTCCGGACGATCGACTCCGGCCAGCAGGCGGAGCAACGACGACTTGCCCGAGCCGTTCGGTCCGAGAAGCCCGATCGTCTCTCCGGGTACAGGATCGATCGTCACGTCGTCGACGACGAGATGTCCGCCGCGGCTCCACCGCAGCGACTTTGCGGACAGTGTCACGGAGTACTCCTCGTACGGAAGAGGATCAGTGCGAAGGCCGGCACGCCGATCAGTGCGGTCACCACACCGACGGGAACCTCTTGCGGTGCGAAGACGGTGCGGGCGACCGCATCGACCCACACCATGAAGACCGCCCCGACGACGGCGGTGACCGGGACCAGACGGCTGTGGCGTGGACCGACCAGGAAACGGGCCGCATGGGGCAGCACCAGCCCGACGAACCCGATCGCCCCTGCTGCACTGACCAGGACGGCGGTGATCAACGCCGTCACCATGAGGAACAGCAGACGGGTACGTCCGACCGCGATCCCGAGGGTCGCGGCGGTCGACGACCCGAATGTGAAGGCGTCCAGCGACGACGCCTTCACCAGGCACACCACGATTCCGGCGGCGCAGACCGCTCCGCAGAGCACGACGTCGGTCCAGGTTGCTCCGCTCAGGGAACCGAGTAGCCAGAACAACACTCCCCGAGTGCGTTCCGCGTCGGCGGAGGAGATGACGATGAACGATGTCAGCGCCGAGAACAGTTGTGTTCCTGCCACTCCGGCCAGCACCACACGGGAGGTCCCGCCCCCTGCCCCGGTCGCCAGCAGCAGCACGAGTGCGAAGGAGACGAGTGCCCCGAGAAAGGCTCCGCCCGACAACGACACGGCACCTCCGCCGATGCCCAGCACTGCGATCATCACCGCGCCGGTCGAGGCGCCCGAGGAGATGCCGAGCACGAAGGGATCCGCCAACGGATTACGTAACAACGACTGCATGATCACGCCACACACCGCGAGTCCGGCACCGCACACCGCGGCGAGCAAGGTGCGCGGGAGACGCAGTTCCCACACGATCCCTTCCCGAATCGCGGTGACGGAACTGTCGGCCAGGCCGAGACGGTCGAAGATCACCGCGTACACGTCGACGACGGACAACTCCGCCGGGCCGATCGTGACGGTCACGGCGATCGACAGTGCGAGAACGATCAGCCCCGCGACCACCACGACACCGGCCACCGGAGCCCGGCGCCCCTTCGAGGGTCGCCGGGCAGTGGACGTCACCATCAGCTGTCGAGATTCCACTCGCGCAGGGCGTCGGCGACCTTCTCGATGCCGTCGACCGTGCGGATGGACGGATTCAGGTCGGCGCCGTTGACCACGATGTACCGCCGGTTCTGCACCGCGCTCAGGCGCTGGGTGACCGGATTCGATTCCAGGAACTCGATTTTGCTGTCCAGAGCGTCCCCGGTGACGCTCCGGCGACTCAGGTCGGCCAGCACGAGTGCGGTCGGGTTGCGGTCGAGAATCGATTCCCAGCTCACCTGGGGCCACTCGTTGGTGGTGTCGTCGAAGACGTTCTTCGCTCCGACCGAATCGGTGATGATTCCCGACGACCCGCAGCAACCCGCCACATAGGGTGTCTCGATGTCGGCGAACCAGTAGGCGAGCGACACGCCGGCCGCGTTCACCTGCCCCGACACGCTTCCGTATCGCTGTTCGAGTTCGGCGACGAACTCCTCACCGCGCTCACGTACGTCGAAGATCGCGGCGAGGTCGCGGATCTCCTTGTACACCGCGCCCATGGTCAGCGGTTCGGTGCGGTTGCCGTCGGCGTTGACGCTGTTGTCGTCCTTGCCGTCGCAATCGGTGGGCGAGAGGTAGGCAGGCACCCCGAGTTGTTCGAACTGTGAAGGTTCGGCAACCCCACCGGCGCCGAGTGTGCCGCCGAAGGACGCCGAGACGAAATCCGGTTCCGTGTCGAGCACGATCTCGAAGGACGGCTTGTTGTCGGCCAGACGCGGAACCTTCGCGTTCTCGTCGGCGAGGTTCTCCCGAACGGGATCGGTCCAGGTCGCGGTGCCGACCATGCGGTCGGCGAGACCGAGCGACAGCAGGATCTCGGTGGACCCCTGATTCAGGGACACCGCCCGCTGTGGTGGCGCGTCGACGGTGAGCGTCCTGCCGCAGTTCTCGATGGTGAGCGGGTACGCCGACGCGGCTGTGTCCGGCTCGGGCGGAGTCGATTGTTCGTCGTTCGACGAGCATCCCGACACGGTCAGCGCCGCCGCCATCAATGCGACGCCGACGCGCACCACCGAATACCGCCTCGTACGGGCGGTGAATATCGAATTGTTCATGTCCATCCTCGTGGGTCCTGCTTCGGCGACGCAGGTGTCCTGGCTCCCGGATCGACGCTCGCCCCCGGCCTTCCAACCCGTATGGGCCGTGACCATGCTGTTGGGGGATCACTCCTCGGTGACAGTTGCGGGACAGCCACGGATTCGCACCGTTGTTCCCTACGTCGCTACGAACAGTACAAGACCCGACGTCGGTCCCGGAACCGCGCAACCGGGCGTCCGCCACCCATCGACACCGGATGAGGCACCATATCCGAATGGCATCCGGCCGAAGAACCCTCGTCGTCGCATGCGCGCCGAAGACTACCGTTTCGTGACGGTGTCGGAACTGCTCGACATGCAGTCCTCGTGAACTCCGGAGCGCGAAATGGTCATCGGTACGCGTTGTTACGCGCTCCGATGACCATTTCGCGCTCTGATCCTCAGGTGAACGGGACCCCGCCGGTGACGGCGATGGTCTCCCCGGTGATGTAGCTCGACTCCTGGGAGGCGAGGAAGACGTAGGCCGGGGCGAGTTCGGCGGGTTGGCCGGGGCGACCGAGCGGGGTGTCCTTGCCGAACTGCTCGTACGCGTCCTTCGGCATGGTCGCGGGAATGAGGGGTGTCCAGATCGGGCCGGGTGCAACCGCATTGACGCGGATGCCCTTGCCCGCCACGTCGGAGGCGAGGCCCTTGGTGAAGTCGACGATGCCGGCCTTCGTGGTTGCGTAGTCGAGCAGACCCGGCGACGGGCTCACCGCCTGGATCGAGGTGGTGTTGACGATCGTCGAACCCGGCGCCATCGCGGCGACCGCGTACTTCGACAGCCAGAACAGGGCGTAGAGGTTCGTCTTCATCACGCGGTCGAACTGCTCGGTGGAGATGTCGCCGATGCCGCCGGGTTCGAGATGCTGATAGGCGGCGTTGTTGACGAGGATGTCGATGCCGCCGAGTTCGGACACCGTCGTGTCGATCAATCGCCGGCAGAACTCCTCCACTCGGATGTCGCCGGGCATGCGCACCGCGCGGCGTCCCGCCTGCTCGACGAGTTCGGCGGTCCGCTTGCCGTCCTCGTCCTCCTCGTCGAGATAGGCCAGGACGACGTCGGCACCCTCCCGCGCGAAGGCGACCGCGACCGCCCGTCCGATACCGGAATCACCGCCGGTGATCAGGGCGCGACGACCTTCGAGTCGTCCGCTCCCCCGGTACGTCGCCTCCCCGTGGTCCGGGGCGGAGAGCAGATCGGCGGTCGCGCCGGGGTAGGCGATCTCCGGTTGCTCCTCGAGCGGTGGAACCGGGTGCTGCTCCCCCGGGTGCTGCATGCGGTACTGGTCCTGGTCCGGCATTCTCGCCCTCCCTCGATCGGGTTCGTAAGGGGCGGTACCCGGTGCACCGCGGCGCCACACCGGCACCCGCCCCGACGGGGGTGCCGGAGCATCATTGCAGGTGGACGACATGAGCGAGGTCACATCGGCCTCCGGCGCATAATGGCCACCCATGTGTCGGAACGGAGAGGTCGAGGCATGAGCGCGGACGGTACGAGCGCAGACCTGTCGGCCTATCGGAACGACTTCGCCCGGATCGAGAAGAAGGTCGCCGGGGAGTTCGACGCCGGTCGCCGCGGACGGGTCCTGGCGATCTGCGTCGTCGTCCTGACGGTGTGCATGTTGCTTCCACAGACGTCGTCGGCATGGTCGTGGACGGTCTTCGGCAGTTGGTTCGGCGACACCGCGCCCGTAGCGGTGCCGCTGCGGATCTTCGCGGTCCTGGCCCTGGTGTTCGGGGTGGTGATCTCGACGCTGGCGTTGTGGCTGCGACGGTGGAAGCTGGCGTCGCTCGCGATGCTCGGCTCGGGGCTGTCGTCGTTCTTCGGGCTGTTGGCGTACTGGTCGCAGGCGGGGATGATCACGAACGCACCGCATCATCCGACCGTGGCGTTGATCGCCGAATGGCTGGTGATGATCGTGATGACGTCGCAGTGGTTGCCGATCGTGCTGAGCCGGTCGCCCACGGACGTCCCGCCCCGGCCGCATCCGCTGCGGACCGGTCGACGGTAGGTCAGCGCTCGACGAGCGAGCCCATCTTCTTCGCCAGGAACTCGATGCTGCGACGCGGCACGAGCCGGGCGAGCAGGTCGAGCATCATCGCGTCCTTGCCGATGCACACCCGGAAGGTGCCCTTCTCGATCGCGTCGGCGATCCTGTGTGCGGCCTCGGCGGACGAGGTGATCCTGACGGAGGCATCGGTGTTGCGTCCCGGGATCGCGGCACCGGAGTTCTCGGCGATGCCGGTGCGGACGGCGCCGGGGAACACCAGCGTCACCGCGACCTTCGTCGTGCGCAGTTCGGCGTACAGGCCCTCGGTGAGCAGCTTGACCGCCGCCTTGCTCGCGCCGTAGACCGACTGGCCCGGCACCGGCACGAAGGCACCCATGCTCGACACGTTGAGCAGGCTCGCCTCGGGACGGCTCAGCAGCTCGGGGAGGAACGCCTTGCACATATGGACGACGCCCCAGTAGTTGACGTCGAGCACCTTGTTCATCTCGTCGTACGGCAGGTCTGCGAACGGGACGAACTTCTGGATGATGCCGGCGACGTTGGCGACCCCGTCGACCCGCCCGTGTGCTGCGGTCACCTCGCCCACCAGGGCTTCGACGGCGGCGCGATCGGAAACGTCGACCGTGTGGGTGGTCAGACGGTCGTCGTACGCGACCGCCAGGGCACGGGTGCCGTCGAGAGCCTCGGCGCGGAGGTCGACCGCCGCGACCCGCGCCCCACGCACGAGGAGTTCGAGGACGACGTCGCGTCCGATTCCGTTGCCTCCACCGGTGACGACGAAAACCCTGTCACGGATCTGCATGCTGCCTCCTCGTGTCGTTGGGTCCAGTCAATCCGGTCCGGCGACCCGACGCCACCCGAAGTGTGCGCGTGCACGTCTGCGGGTATCCGCCCGGACACGAGTCGGCCCAGCGTACGGAGGTAGAAGTGACGACGTCGAAGAAGAAGGACGACGAGGTGCGCAAGGACCCGCCGGGTCCGGTCGATCACGGTCGCAACGGCGGTATGGCGACCCGGGAGAACGCCCCCGAGGTGGTCGAGCGTTCGGACGACGACGAGAAGTGACCCGATCCGGACGATGTGAACGGCCACGAGGCCACCGATCGGGCCGATAGGTTGAGTACATGCAGTTCGCCGGACCGGCCGAACAGTACAACCGCTTCATGGGCCGCTACGCAGCGACGCTCGCGCCCGCCCTGGCGGACGCGGGTGGGGTGAGGGGCGGGCATCGGGTCTGCGACGTGGGATGCGGACCGGGTGGGCTCACCCGTGAACTGGTCGCCCGGGTCGGTGCAGCGAACGTCGCAGCGATCGATCCCGCTACCCAGTTCGCGGCGGCGTGCCGGCAGATCGCACCGGAGATCGACGTCCGCGTCGGGGTGGCCGAGAACCTGCCGTGGCCGGACGGAACGTTCGACGTCACCCTGGCATCGTTGGTTCTCGGATTCATGAACGATCCCGAACTGGGTGTGCGGGAGATGGTGCGGGTGACCCGTCCGGGCGGCACCGTCGCCGCGTGCATGTGGGACACCACCGCCGGCGGGATGACGATGCTCCGCGTCTTCTGGACCGCAGTGGGAACGGTCGAGCCCGGCACTCCGGGTGAGAGGACACTGCCCGGTACCAGCGAAGGCGACATCGCCGAGCGGTTTCGGCGGGCGGGTCTGCACGAGGTGGTCGGCGGCGCCCTGTCCGCGCGCGCCGATTACGCCGATTTCTCCGACTTCTGGGAACCCTTCACGTTCGGTGTGGGACCGGCCGGTCGGCACCTGGTCTCGATGGCCGAAAGGCACCGCGTCGCAGTGCGTGATGCCTGCCGGGCTGCTCTTCCGTCCGGACCGTTCTCGCTCGACGCCCGCGCCTGGTATGCGCGGGGAACGGTTCCGGACGAACGGAACTCACCCTCGCCGCAGTAAATAGGTGTCCATCACCCAGCCGCGGGCCTGCTTGGCCCGGACACGGGCCTCACGGATCGCGGGAAGCACCTCGGCCAGCTTGCCCGCGACGAGTTCTTCGTCGTCGGTTCCCAGATTCGCGCCCCACCACATGCTCCATGTCCCGTCGAGGTCGGCGCAGGCAAGGCCGCTGTCGAGCATCACCACGATGTTCGACGCACCCGCTGCGACGTCCCGAAGCAACCGACGACCGGTCGTCACGGTGATCGGCCCACCGATGGTGTTGAGCACGAGACGATGTCGGGCCGCGAGCAGTTGCACGCTGCTGATACCGGGAACGACGTCGTAGTCGAACCACACCCTCCCGCGTTCGAGGATGCGTTCGACGACGCGGATCGTGCTGTCGTACAGGCTCGGATCCCCCCAGACCAGGAAGCCGACCGTCTCGTCCTCCCGAACCTGTTCGAGCAGAACGGTCTCGTATGCCTCGGCGCGGGCGGCGTGCCAGTCGCGCACCTCGTCTCCGTAGCGCTCCGGGTTCCGGTCGCGGGGCGGGTCGGGCACCACGACCATCCGATAGGAGCCGGAAGTGTGACGGCGCAGGATCTCTTCGCGGACCGCCACGAGATCGTCCACGCCCCGCTTCTTGTCGGGCACGAGGAAGACGTCGACGCTCTCGAGGGCGCGCACCGCCGCCACCGTGAGATCGTCCGGTCCCCCGGGGCCGATCCCGATGAGCCGAACCCTCACCCCCGGTCCTCGAGATCGCCCTCGACGTCGAGATAGGCCTGCTGCAGTCTGTTCATCGTCTCGGGATCCGGTTCGGACCACAGCCCGCGATCGGCCGCCTCGGTGAGCCGTTCGACGATCCCGCGCAGCGCCCACGGATTCGCTTCGCGGAGGAACTGCTGGTTCTCCGGGTCGAGCGCATAGTTCTGTGCGAGCGACTCGTACATCCAGTCCTCGACCACACCGGCGGTGGCGTCGTAGCCGAACAGGTAGTCGACGGTCGCGGCGAGTTCGAATGCGCCCTTGTAGCCGTGCCGGCGCATCGCACCGATCCACCGCGGGTTGACGACCCGAGCGCGGAAGACCCGTGCGGTCTCCTCCGCCAGTGAGCGGGTGCGCACCGCATCGGGGGTGGTGGAATCGCCGATGTATGCCTTCGGGTCGGTGCCCGTCAGCGCCCGCACCGTTGCGACCATGCCGCCGTGGTACTGGAAGTAGTCGTCGGAGTCGGCGATGTCGTGTTCGCGGGTGTCGGTGTTCTTCGCCGCCACCGCGATCCGTCGATAGTTCGCACGCATGTCGTCGGCGGCCGGAACACCGTGCAGCCCACGCCCGTAGGCGAATCCGCCCCAGGCCGTGTAGACCTCGGCAAGATCGGCGTCGGTACGCCAGTTGCCTGAGTCGATGAGTTGCAGGATGCCGGCACCGTACGAGCCGGGCTTCGATCCGAAGATGCGCCGTACCGCACGGTCGGCGTCGCCGTGTTCGGCTTCGTCCCGCCGAGCGTGGGCTCGCACGTAGTTCTGCTCGTCGGGTTCGTCGAGGGCGGCGACCATGCGGATCGCGTCGTCGAGCATCCCGATGACGTGTGGGAACGCGTCCCGGAAGAAGCCGGAGATCCGGACCGTGACGTCGATGCGGGGCCGGCCGAGTTCCTCGAGCGGGATCACGGTCAGTTCGCGCACCCGACGCGACTCGGCGTCCCATTCCGGCCGCACACCGATGAGTGCGAGCACTTCGGCGATGTCGTCGCCGGCGGTGCGCATCGCCGAGGTCCCCCACACCGACAGGCCGACCGACTGCGGGTACTCCCCCGTGTCGGCGAGATACCGCCCGATCAGATTGTCCGCCAACGCGACACCGGTGTCGTAGGCGAGCCGGCTCGGGACGGCTTTCGGGTCGACGGTGTAGAAGTTGCGCCCGGTCGGCAGCACGTTGACCAGGCCGCGCAAGGGCGAGCCGGACGGACCGGCCGGGACGTATCCACCATCGAGTGCGTGCAGCACCGCGTCGAGTTCGGCTCTCGTGCCCGCGAGGCGGGGAACCACTTCGTCGGCAGCGAAGGTGAGCACCCTCGCGACCTCGGAATCAGGATGGCCGAGCACGGTTTCGACGATGCGTGCAGATGACCCGGCGTTCCAGCCGTCGTCCTCCATGGCCTGCACGAGCGACCGCGCGACGCTCTCGACGGCGTCGACCTCCTTCGACGGAGCATCGGACTTCAGCCCGAGTGCGGTGCGCAGACCCGGGACGGCGTTGCTCCTGCCGCCCCACACCTGCGCGGCCCGCAGTATCGACAACACGAGATTCACTCGCGCCTCGCCGGTCGGCGCGTCGCCGAGGACGTGCAGGCCGTCGCGGATCTGCGCGTCCTTGACCTCGCACAACCATCCGTCGACGTGCAACAGGAAGTCGTCGAATTCGGCGTCGTGCGGGCGGTCGTCGAGTCCGAGATCGTGGTCCAGCTTCGCCGCCTGGATGAGCGTCCAGATCTGCGCCCGGATCGCGGGCAGTTTCGCCGGATCCATCGCGGCGATGTTCGAGTACTCGTCGAGCAGCTGTTCGAGACGAGCGATGTCGCCGTAGGATTCGGCGCGCGCCATGGGCGGGATGAGGTGGTCGACGATCGTCGCGTGCGCTCGGCGTTTGGCCTGCGCCCCTTCGCCCGGATCGTTGACGAGGAACGGGTAGATCAGCGGCAGGTTACCGATCGCGGCGTCGGTCGCGCAGGCGGCGGACAGACCCGCGTTCTTGCCCGGCAGCCACTCCATCGACCCGTGTTTGCCGAGATGCACCACGGCGTCGGCACCGAAGCCGTGCTCGACCCACTTGTAGGCGGCGAGGTAGTGGTGCGAGGGTGCCATGTCGGGATCGTGGTAGATCGCCACCGGATTCTCGCCGAATCCGCGGGGCGGCTGGATCATAAGCACCACGTTGCCGGCTTGCAGGGTCGCCAGCACGATGGCGTCACCGTCGACGAACAACCGTCCCGGTGCCGGTCCCCACGCTTCGATCATGGCGTCGGTGAGCTCGGCCGGTAGACCGTCGGTCCACCGAAGGTAGTCGGAGGTGCTCACCCGCACCGGATTTCCGGCGAGTTGCTCGGCGGTGAGCCATTCCTCGTCCTGCCCGCCGGCATCGATCAGGGCGTGGATGAGGGCGTTTCCGGCCTCGGTGTCGTCCTCGACGTCCATGCCGGGGAAGCCGTCTCCCAGGTCGTATCCGGCATCGCGCAGCGCGCGCAGCATCCGGATCGCCGACACCGGCGTGTCGAGGCCGACGGCATTGCCGACACGGGAATGCTTGGTCGGATAGGCGGACAACATGACTGCGATCCGGCGCTGTGCCGGAGGTACATGCCGTAATCGTGCGTGCGACACCGCGATACCGGCGACACGTCGACACCGTTCCGGGTCGGTGACGTAGCGGGGCAGGCCGTCGGCGTCGAGTTCCTTGAACGAGAACGGCACCGTGATGATGCGCCCGTCGAATTCGGGGACGGCGATCTGCGTGGCCGAATCGAGCGGTGACACACCGTCGTCCGATTCCGCCCAGTCGCCGCGACTCCACGTCAGGCACAGGGCCTGCAGGATCGGGATGTCGAGCGCGGCGAGCGCTCCGACGTCCCACGCCTCGTCCTCACCTCCCGCGCTCACGGTGGCGGGTCGGGTGCCACCGGCCGCCAGCACCGTCACGACCAGCGCGTCGAGGGTGCCGAGTTCGGCGAGCAGGTCGTCGAGCGCACCGCGCAGCGACGCGCAGTGGATCACGACGCCACGAGCCGTGCCGGTCGCGTCGATCGCGTCGGCGAGGTCGTGTGCGAACTGGACGTTTCCGCTGGTGTGGTGGGCTCGGTAGAACAACACGCCGACGCGCGGCAACCGCGCGCCGCCGGACGATTCGGGACGGTCGAGCACACCCCATTCGGGCAGCTCGGCGGGCGGTTCGAAACCGTCACCACCGAGCAACACGGTGTCGTTCAGAAAGGCGTGGAGCTGCCCGAGATTGGCCGGGCCGCCGTGTGCGAGATAGCGATGCGCTTCGGCAGCGATGCCGATCGGCACCGTCGAATGCTCCATGAGCTCGGCGTCCGGGGTCTGTTCGCCGCCGAGGACGATCACCGGGACACCCGCGGCGAGCACGGTGTCGAGCCCCGATCGCCAGCTGCGGGCGGAACCCAGGATCCGCACCACGACCAGGTCGGATCCGTCGAGCAGAGCGGGCAGTTCGGTGGACACGTCGAGGCGCGACGGGTTGCCGAGCACCCAGTCGGCACCGCTCGACCGCGCCGACAGCAGGTCGGTGTCGGACGTCGACAACAAAGTCAGGCGCGTCACGACGCAACCCGAAAACACAGGCGTACAGCCATGTTCAGTCTCCAAAACCCTCGTGGACCTCACGTGCCGTGGCCGGTCTCCTGGCTGACGGGTCGTCGCTGCTCCGCCGACCTTCCCGGATTCCTCCAGTGGCCTCCGAACCGGCGGACCGGTACGGACGAGGGCGAGCAACTATCCGCTCACAGTGGCGAGGGCCGCGCCGGTTTCCCACCGGCTTCCCGAGCACCACGGCAAACCGAGAGTAGCGCACCTGTCCGGAAAGGTGTGCAACCATGTGCGTCCGTGGATGCTCTGCCACCCTCTCGCCCTCCCGATCGGTGCCCCGGAATCCTTCGCCCGCATGTCGCGGCGGACGGCGCGCTGGTGCGGCTTCGCGTGCCCGGAGGGCAGGTACCCGACGGGGCGCTCCGAGCACTGTCGGACGCGGCCATCGCCTACGCCGATGGCGACGTGCACCTCACGTCGCGGGGAAACCTGCAGCTCAGAGGCATCGGACTCGACGAGTGCGGTGCCGTCCCCGCCGGACTGGCCGAAGTCGTCACGGCGGCCGGACTGCTGCCGTCGGCGAGCCACGAACGGGTGCGGAACATCGTCGCCTCGCCGCTGACGGGACTCGCCGGTGGACTCACCGACGTCCGGCCTCTCGTCCGCGAACTCGACGCCGGACTGTGCGCCGATCCGGTCCTCGCCGACCTGCCCGGCCGGTTCCTGTTCGGCCTCGACGACGGCCGTGGCGACATCGCGGCGCTGCGGTGCGATCTCACCGCCGTCGCGCTCGACGACGGGACCGCGCGGATCGTCGTGGGTGGACTCGCCGGCCCTACGGTACGGCTCACGCAGGTCCCGGAGACGCTCCTGCGCCGGGCCCGCCGCTTCGTCGAGATTCGCGAGTCGGTGTGGCACGTGCGTCAACTTCCGCGTGCGGGAGCGGAACTCGGCGGTACCGTTTCCGCTCCGCGGCCACCGGTCTTCACCATGCCGTACGGCACGATCGGCGACGCGGTGTCGGTGATGGTGCCGCTGGGGATTCTCACCCCCACCATGGTCGCTGCATTGCCCGATAGCGGTGTGGTCGTCACGCCCTGGCGCGGCCTGATACTTCCGTCCGGATCGAATCTCGTCGCGCTGCGCGAGACCGGTTTCGAGACGATCCCCGATTCACCGTGGCAGCGGGTGACCGCGTGCACGGGAGCGCCCGGGTGTAGCCTCGCCGGAGGTGACACCCGAGCGCTGGCTCGCCGGATCGTCGCCGGAGATACCACCGATTCCCGAATTCACGTCGCCGGATGCGAACGCGCCTGCGGCGCACCGCACTCGCCTCACCGCCTCGTTTTCGCCAGGAGCACCCCGTGACCCTTCGACCTCCCCCGCGTCGGTACGACTACGTCACCGACGGCGCCGAGATCTACGTCCGGTCGTTCGCGACGATCCGCGCCGAGTCGGAGCTGTCCGCGATTCCTGCGAGTGCGGAGAAGGTCGCGGTCCGGATGATCCATGCAAGCGGGCAGACCGATCTGGCACGAGATCTCGTGATCCACTCCGATCTTGTTCCGTCCGCCCGCACTGCTCTGAACGCAGGTGCTCCGATCCTCACCGACGCGAACATGGTGGCCTCCGGGGTCACCCGTACGCGCCTGCCCGCGGGCAACGACGTGGTGTGCCTGCTCGCCGACCCACGTGTCCCCGAACTCGCCGAGCGGTGGGGCACGACCCGTTCCGCAGCGGCGGTGTCGTTGTGGGCCGACCGCCTCGAAGGCTCCGTCGTCGCGATAGGCAATGCCCCGACGGCCCTGTTCCATCTGCTCGAGATGCTCGACGACGGCGCCCCGCGACCGGCCGCGATCGTCGGTGTTCCCGTCGGGTTCATCGGCGCCGCGGAGTCGAAGGAGGCGCTGCTCGACCATCCGCTGCAGATCCCCCATCTGGTGGTGCGGGGGCGCCGCGGCGGGTCGGCGATGGCGTCGTCCGCGATCAATGCACTTGCCCAGGAGAAGGAATGAGCGACACGATGCCAGGCAGGTTCTACGGCGTGGGCCTCGGTCCCGGTGATCCCGAACTCATCACACGCAAGGCCGCGCGGCTGATCGCCGAGGCCGACGTGCTCGCCTACTATTCCGGCACGCACGGCCGCTCCATCGCCCGGTCGATCGCCGCCGACCTGATCCCGGACGGGGTGATCGAGGAACTGCTCGTGTACCCGGTGACGACGGGCACCACCGATCACCCGGGCGGCTACGACGGTGCGATCGCCGATTTCTACGACGAGTCCGCCGCCCGGCTCGCCGTCCACCTCGACGCGGGACGCACCGTCGTCGTGCTCTGCGAAGGCGACCCCCTGTTCTACGGCTCGTACATGTACCTGCACGACCGCCTCGCTCCGCGATACCCGACGGAAGTGGTGCCGGGGGTGACGTCGGTGTCCGCCGCATCTGCTGCGGCCGCCGAACCGATGGTGCGCCGCACCGATGTCCTCACCATCCTGCCCGGCACGTTGCCCGCCCCGGAACTCGCACGGCGGCTCGCCGACACCGACGGCGCGGCGATCATGAAGCTGGGCAGGACGTTTCCCGCCGTCCGGGAAGCTCTCGCCCAGTCCGGTCGCCTCGACGACGCCGTCTATGTCGAACGCGCGTCGATGGATCGGCAACGCATCCTGCCGGTCACCGAGGTCGACGCCGACGCGGTGCCGTACTTCTCGGTGATCCTCACGGCCGGTGACCGCTCGCCGAGGAATCGCGCCGTCGCCGACCGATCACGGCCCTCCGTAGCGGCCGAGGTGACACATCCGGAGGCGAACGAACTGTTCGTCGTCGGGTTGGGTCCCGCGGACGAGAAGTGGCTGACCGCCGAGGCCGCCGACGCACTCGCGAAGGTCGATCACGTCGTCGGATACGGACCGTATGTCGATCGCGTCCCGGTACGTCCCGGCCTGCACCGTCATTCGAGTGGCAACACCGTCGAGGTCGACCGCGCGCGATTCGCTCTCGACCTCGCGCTGTCGGGCGAGAAGGTCGCGGTGGTCTCCGGTGGCGACGCCGGGGTGTTCGGGATGGCGTCCGCGGTGTTCGAGGCCGCCCAGGACGACACCTACGCGTCGGTGCCGATCCGCGTCCTGCCGGGCGTCTCCGCGGTGCAGGCCGTCGCGGCGCGTGCCGGCGCCCCGATCGGCGGCGACTTCGCGGTGATGAGCCTGTCCGATCGCCTCAAGCCGTGGGACGTGATCGAGAAGCGGTTGGCCGCGGTGTCCGAGGCCGATCTCGTCCTGGGCATCTACAACCCGGCGTCGCGGTCTCGGACGACGCAGGTCGCGGATGCGAAAACTGTTCTGCTGAGGCATCGTCCGGCCGACACCGTCGTCGTGATCGGGCGCGATGTGGGACGGTCCGGTGAGTCGCTCGAGGTCACGACGCTCGAGAAGCTGGATCCGGCGGGTATCGACATGAAGTGCCTGCTCATCGTCGGTGCTGCGGGTACCTCCGTGACACCGACCGGTGCGGTGTGGACGAAACGATCGGTGGACGGTCAGAGTTCGGGATCGTCGACGACCGACTGGACGAGCCGGCCGTAGGTCTCGATCAGGGTCTCGCCGGGCATCTCGTCGGGCGACAGCAACTCGAACGTCCTCAGGCTGCCCGCCAGTCCCAGCAGGAGGGTGACGACCATCTGCGAGCGCACCAGCCCCGCGGATTCGTCCCCGATCAGTGCCGCGATCCGGGCGACGACCCGCTCGTTCGTCCGCGCGCGGACCACAGCAGGATCCGCTGCCTCACGGATCAGGAAGGGTGCCATCGCCCAGAAGTCGTAATCGTCCGAATCCCGTCGTTCGACGACCGCACGCACCATCCGGTACCCGACCGGCTCGTCGTGACGGGTGGCCTCGGCGAGTCCGGGCGAGTCCGGGGCGGCCGCCTGGAAGAGTTCGGCCTTGCTGCCGGTCAGTTTCATCACGAGAGCCGGTGAGACACCGGCCGCTTCGGCGACGTCCCTGATCGTGGTGCCGTTGAAGCCGCGCTCGGCGAACAGCGGCCGTGCGGCGTCGAGGATGACGTCGCGGGTGGTTCGCTCGGTCACCTAGGCCTTCGCCTCCACGGATGCGCCCGCGACGCGCGTCGTCGACGGTCGGTGCCTCGGAAGGAACATGGCTGCCAGGCTAGCGGAGAACGTCGCGGCGCCGGCGATCCCGAACATCGCCACGAAGGCACTGTGGGCCGGGAAGACCGTCCCGGCCGCCTCCATGGTGAGCCCGGCGACCAGTGCCGCGACCACCGCGCTCATGCCCGACGATCCGATCGTACGGAGCAGGCTGTTGACGCCGTTGGCCGCTGCGGTCTCCGTGAGCGGGACGACCGCCATGATCAGCGCCGGCATGGTCGCGAAGGCCATCGCGTTGCCGATGCTGACGAGGACGCTACCGATGACGATGAGTGCGACGGTGTCGTCGAAGATCATGCGGAATCCGTAGGCCACGGTCATGAGCAGTCCCGCGGCCAGGAGAGTGGTGCGGCCGCCGAATCGTGCGGTCATGCGGGCCGACAGCGGGGAGACGACGAGCATCGTGAGTCCACCCGGAACCATGCACAGACCCGCGGTCGCCGCACTGAGACCGAATCCGAAGCCGGTGATCTCCGGAAGTTGCAGTTGCTGCGTCGTGGAGAGGGTGTTCGCGTACGCCGCGAAGCCGACGAAGAGTCCGGCGATGTTGGTGAGCAGAACAGGCCGACGCGACGAGACGCGCAGATCCACCATGGGGACGGGAACGCGCAGTTCGTACGGGACCCAGATCGCGAGGACGACGGCGGCCGCCCCGAGGCTCACGAGGGTCTGCGGACTCGACCATCCCCAGACCGGTCCCTTCGAGATCCCGAGCAGCAGCGCCACGAGTGCGAGCGACAACAGCACCGCGCCGACGAGGTCGAAGCGGCCCCGGGTGCCCGAGGCGCCCGCCGGAACCGTGACGAGGATGCCGACCAGCAGGAGCACACCGGCAGCCGCCGAGACGTAGAAGACCGAGGCCCACCCCAGGGTGTCGTAGAGAATGCCCGCTGCCGGTAGACCCAGGGCGCCTCCGATGCCCATCGTGGCGCTGGTCAGTGCCACTGCGCCCGCGACCTTCTCCCGTGGCAGCAGGTCGCGCAGCACGGCCATGGCCACCGGGATGAGCGCCGAGGAGAAGCCCTGCAGCGCACGGCCGACGAGGACGGCGATGTAGCTCCCGCCGAGCGCGGCGATCAGCGACCCCACGACCATCATCGCCAGCGACAGCACCATCATTCGGCGCTTGCCGAACATGTCGGCCGACCGCGAGACGATAGGGGTCGCCACCGCTCCGGTCAGCAGCGTGATGGTCACCAGCCACGTCGCGGCGCCGGCGGAGACGTCGAGGATCTCGGGGAAGTCCGGAAGCAGCGGAATGACCAGCGTGGTCTGCAGAGCCGCGACGAGACCCGCCAGGCTCAGCAGCGTCGTGATCGTCGTGCCCGACGCCGGTGTCGTTCGTCCCATGTCCCCATCTCCGTTGCCACCCTGCGGGGTGAACACCGTTCACCCCGCATCGAGTGAACGGCGTTCACCCCCGGGTTGTCAACAGGTTCGCGCGCCGTACCGGGGTTCGCCCCTGCTGCAACCGGGGCGAATCCCGGTACGGCGGGCGAAGATGGAGTTATCCGAGACCGGGGCGCTCGCGGGCGGGGTCGTAGAGATGCGAGCAGGCCACATCCGGCCGCTCACGCACGCCGAGAGCGTGTCCGACGACGATGACCGCGGTGTGCTTCAGCTCCGCGGCTTCCACACCGTCGGCGATGTCGGCGAGGGTGCCGCGCAGCACGACCTGGTTCGGCCGCGATGCGAACGCGACCACCGCGACGGGACAATCGGCGCCGTATTCGGCAGTGAGTTCTTCGGCCAGGACACGGATGCGGGTGATCGCCAGGTGCAGGACGAGACTCGCCCGGATCCCCGCGACCCGCGTCAGAGCCTCGGTGTCGGGCATCGCCGTCGACCGGGCCTGCGTGCGGGTCAGCACGACCGTCTGCACGAGTTCGGGAACGGTCAGTTCGGTGCCGAGTGCCGCGGCCGCCGCGGCGTAGGCGGGCACACCGGGCGTGACGTCCCAGGGCACGCCTGCGGCGTCGAGTCGTCGCGTCTGTTCGGTGAGCGCCGAGTACAGCGACGGGTCGCCGGAGCACAGTCGCACGGCGTCGAGGCCGCGCCGGTGCGCGTCGACGAGATGGGCGGTGATCTCGTCGAGGTCCAGGTGTTGTGTGTCGACCAGTTCGGCGTCGTCACGGCAGTGCGAGAGGGTCTCGGCATCGAGATAGGTACCGGCGTACAGCACGACCGGGACCTCGCGCAGCAGGTTCACCGCTCGCAGCGTGAGCAGGTCGGCCGCTCCGGGTCCGGATCCGACGAAATGGACGGTCATCGTTCGCCTTTCACTGCGCTCCACTGCACGACCGGTCGCTGCGCACGCCAGCCGGTGAATGTTCCTATGGGATCTGCGTGTTCGACGGACAGACGGGTGAGTTCACCGCCGTGCGTCTTCCACCACAGCACGAGGCCGGCCTCGGTCTCCAGCGTCACTGCATGCGCGACGAGCCGACCGCCGGGAGGCAATGCGTCCCAGCACGTGTCGAGCACACCCTCACGACTTCCTCCCCCGCCGACGAAGATCGCGTCGGGCACCGGGAGTCCGTCGAGCGCGGCGGGGGCGGCACCACGGACGACCCGCACCGCCGACGGCACACCCAACGCGGCAGCATTGCGCTCGATTGCGCCGGCGCGCCTCTCGTCCTTCTCGATCGCGAGAGTACGACAGCGCGGATCGGTTCGCGCCCATTCGATTCCGACGGACCCGGCTCCCGCACCGACGTCCCACAGCAACTCCCCCGGTCGTGGCGCGAGTGCGCACACCGCCGCGACACGCACGGTCCGCTTGCTGAGCTGTCCGTCGTGTTCGAACAGGGAGTCGTCGAGACCGGGCAGCACCGACAACCCGGCGGGTCCGTCGACCTCGACGCACATCAGACTCAGAGACCGGACGCCCGTATCGGTCAGATGGGCCGCCTTCGCATCGATCCGGGACTCGTCCGCAGCACCGAGATGCGACAACACCGCGACCCGTGAGTTCCCGAAACCGGCGGCCACCAGGAGCGTCGCAACATCCGCGACACGTGCACCGTCGACGAGGACGACGAGTTTGCGTCCGCGCGTCAGAACTCTGCGCAGAGCATCGATCTCGCGACCCACGACGGTGACCGTCTCGCACTCCTCCGCGGACCAGCCCATGCGCGCACGGGCGAGTGCCGCCGACGAGACCGCCGGGATCACCTCCACGGCGTCGCCTCCGAGACGCCGGATCAGGGTGGTACCGATCCCGGAGACCAGCGGATCACCGGATGCCAGCGCGACGACGTCCTTGCCGGCGTGCCGGTCGAGGAGGTCGTCGAGCCCGGACAGGAGCGGCGACGGCCACTCTTCGCGCACCGCTGCGCAGGCGGGCACCAGATCGAGGTGGCGCCGGCCGCCCAGCAGGACCTCGGCTGCGAATATCCGTTCCCGGACGGCCGACGGCACGCCCGCCCATCCGTCCGCCCCGATTCCGACAACGGTGATGCCTGTCGTCTGTCGCATCGGTCCCATGGCGGTGAACCATAGCCCACGCGCCATGGCCTAGACTCGGCCGCGGCAAGGCAATCGAAGGTGCCCCTCACGGGGATAATCGGGAAGCCGGTGAGAATCCGGCACAGGCCCGCTGCGGTGACCCGGGAGTCGTCGATCATGCGCACCCGCGCAGCCACTGGACCGTCCGGTCCGGGAAGGCGATCGCACGGCGTCCGACCGGGAAGTCCGAATACCGGCCTTCGAACAGCTTGCCGCGAAGAACATCCCAGCGGGAGCCTGTGGAGGTCGAAGTGCATGTGTATCCGTTCGGTGCGGTGGTCGGTTCGGACGACCTCGCGCTGGCCCTGACCCTGTGTGCGGTGTCGCCGTCGATCGGCGGTGTGCTCGTGCGCGGCGAGAAGGGCACCGCGAAATCGACGACCGTGCGTGCCCACGCCGCGCTGTTGCCGCAGATCACCGTCGTGGACGAGTGCCGGTTCTCGTGTGATCCGGCCGCACCCGACACGTCCTGTCCGGACGGCCCTCACCCTGCCGATGCGGGCGCGCATGTCCGTCCGGTGCGGCTGGTGGAACTGCCTGTCGGCGCGGCCGAGGATCGCGTCACCGGCTCGCTGCATCTCGGCAAGGCACTGGCCGACCGCACGGCGGAATACGAACCCGGCCTCCTGGCATTGGCCCACCGCGGCGTGCTGTACGTCGACGAGGTCAACCTCCTGCACGACCACCTGGTCGACCTACTGCTCGACGCCGCGGCGATGGGTCGCTCGACCGTCGAACGCGACGGGGTCTCCGTCGAGCACGCCTCCCGATTCGTGCTGGTCGGGACGATGAATCCCGAGGAGGGCGAGCTTCGCCCGCAGCTGCTCGACCGCTTCGGTCTCGCGGTGGACGTGGCCGCGCCCCGCGACCCGCACGTGCGCGCCGAGATCGTGCGGCGGCGGATGGCCTTCGACGCCGATCCGGCCGGTTTCACCGCGCGGTGGGCGGATCGGGATGCCGAGTGGTCGCGCCGCGTCGTCTCCGCACGCGAACTCGTCCCGCAGGTCGTGCTGAGCGACGATGCGCTGGTCTCGATCGCCGAGGTGTGCGCGGCGTTCGACGTGGACGGCATGCGCGCCGACCTGGTCACCGCCCGCACAGCGATCGCACACGCCGCCTGGCACGGCCGCCTCGAGGTGACACGCGAGGACATCGCGGCAGCAGCCCGGCTCGCGCTTCCGCACCGTCGGCGCCGCAACCCGTTCGACGCCCCCACCAGCAGCGACGACCTGCTCGACGACCTGCTCGGCGGAGACGACCCCGATCCCGGCCCCGACGACGATCCCGGTGGCGGCGAAAGCGCACCCGACGACTCGGCAGCGGAGACGTCCTCCGGCTCGGGCGACAGGTTGTCCACCACCCTGGCGTCGGCATCGGATCCGTTTCGCGCCAGGGTGTTCTCCGTCGATCGGGTCGGGCGCGGGGCGGCCGGCCGTCGGTCGCGGGCGGTCACCACGATCGGCCGCACAGTGGGCAGTCGCCGCGGCGACACCGGTCCGGTTCACCTTCCCGCCACGATCCGCGCGACCATCCTCACCGATCAGGGTCTGCAGCTGCGCCGCAAGATCATCGAAGGCCGCGAGACCAATCTCGTCCTGCTCTGTGTCGACGCCTCCGGGTCGATGGCCGCACGCAACCGGATGGTGCAGGTCAAGACCGCCGTCCTGTCGCTGCTGCTCGACGCCTACCGCCGTCGCGACATCGTCGGCCTCGTGACCTTCCGCGGCACGGGCGCGACCCTCGCACTCCCGCCGACGAATTCGGTGGACGTGGCCGCCGCACGACTACGAGAACTCCCCGCCGGTGGGCGGACCCCGCTGGCCGAAGGTCTGATCGAAGCGGCCGAAACCGTTCGACGCCATTCGCTCCGGGATCCACGTCGGCGTGCCCTGCTCGTCGTGGTCACCGACGGTCGTGCCACCGCCGGGCGGGACGCTGTGCAGCGTTCGCTCGACGCCGCAGACGTCATTGCTGCACAGGGAATCTCCTCGGTGGTGGTGGATTCCGAGACGGGACGGTTCCGGATGGGTCTCGCGGCCCGTCTCGCCGAACGCCTCGGCGCCGAATACGTGCCCGTCGGTGAGGTCGATGCCGACGCCCTCGCGGGAATCGTTCGGGAGAGGGCCGCCTGATGCCGAAGGGACAGCCCACCGTCGTACCCGACGACGGTCTCACGACCCGCCAGCGCCGCAACCGGCCGCTGCTGATGGTCAACACCGGTGACGGAAAAGGGAAGTCCACGGCCGCATTCGGTCTCGCGCTGCGGGGCTGGAACCAGGGCTGGTCGGTCGCCGTCTTCCAGTTCGTCAAGTCCGCCAAGTGGCGCCTCGGCGAGCAGACCGCCTTCGAGACCCTCGCCGACCTGCACGACGAGCGCGGCACCGGCGGGCCGATCGAGTGGCACAAGATGGGATCCGGCTGGTCGTGGTCGCGCAAGGAGGGCACCGAGGAGGACCACGCCGCCGACGCCCGCGCCGGATGGCGCGAGATCCAGCGACGCCTCGCCGCGGAGCAGCACGGCCTGTACGTGCTGGACGAGTTCACCTATCCGATCGCCTGGGGGTGGGTCGACATCGACGAGGTCGTCGATACGCTGACCTCTCGGCCGGGACGCCAGCACGTCATGATCACGGGGCGGCGGGCGCACCCGAAGCTCGTCGAGGTCGCCGACCTGGTGACGGAGATGACGAAGGTCAAGCATCCGATGGATGCGGGTCAGAAGGGCCAGCGAGGGATCGAGTGGTGAGAGTTCCACGTGTAGTCGTCGCCGCACCGGCATCCGGGCACGGGAAGACCACCGTCGCCACGGGTCTCATGGCGGCGCTGCGCCGCGCCGGCCATGTCGTGTCGGGCCACAAGATCGGTCCCGACTACATCGATCCCGGCTACCACTCCCTCGCCACCGGCCGACCCGGCCGCAACCTCGACCCGCATCTCGTCGGCGAGGACCTCGTCGCTCCCCTCTTCCTGCACGGCGCCGCCGGCGCGGACATCGCCGTGATCGAAGGTGTCATGGGGTTGTACGACGGGATGATCGGCACCGACGGATACGCGTCCACCGCCCACACCGCGGCCCTGCTGTCCGCACCGGTGATCCTCGTCGTCGACGTCTCGCACGCCTCCCGGTCGATCGCGGCGATCGTGCACGGCATGGCGTCCTACGACCGCGGCACGCGGATCGCCGGCGTGATCCTGAACAAGGCCGGATCGCAGCGACATTCGGACGAGGTGATCCGCGCACTCGAACCGACCGGCATCCCGGTGATCGGCGTGCTCGGTCGCGACGACGGCATCACCGTTCCGTCGCGCCATCTCGGCCTGGTGCCCGCCGAGGAACGCGACGAGGCGACCGCACAGGTGGATCGGCTCGCCGCGCGGATCGCCGAGCGCATCGACCTCACCGAGATCCTCGGTATCGCCTCGGCAGCACCCGACCTGTCGGCAACGCCGTGGTCACCGGGCACATCCACCGCGGACGGACCGGTGATCGCTGTCGCCGGAGGTCGTGCCTTCACCTTCCGCTACACCGAGACCGAGGAACTCCTGCGCGCACACGGATGCCGACCGGTGTCGTTCGATCCCCTGCGCGACGAACGGCTGCCTGCCGGCACCGCGGGGATCTATCTCGGCGGCGGGTTCCCCGAGGTGCACGCCACCGACCTCGCCGCGAACCTCCCCCTGCGCACGCACCTGCGCGCCGCGATCGCGGCGGGGGTTCCGACCGTCGCCGAGTGCGCCGGTCTGCTCTATCTGGGGCGGGAGGTCGACGGGCACGAGATGGTCGGCGCCCTCGACACCTCGGCACGGATGACGCCGCGCCTGACCCTCGGCTACCGCACCGCGATCGCACCGCAGGACACCCTGCTCGCCCCCGCCGGCACCCGCGTCACCGGCCACGAATTCCACCGCACCGCGATCGATCCCGGCTCGTCTCCCGCGTGGCTGCTCGACGGCCGGCCGGACGGCGTCGCGACCGCCACGGTGCACGCGTCGTACCTGCACACGCACTGGGCCGGACATCCCGATCTCGCACGACGTTTCACGGACGCCGCACGGGCGGCGGAGCCCGCACCCGAACCCACCTCGGCACCGGCACGTCGTCGAACACACGAACCCGACCTGCACCATCACGGCGACCGCGACGCGACCGAGGGGCTGGTCGACCTCGCCGTCAACGTCTCGCGCCGACCGCGACCGGTATGGCTCGACGACGCCCTGCGTGCCTCGCTGGACGCTCTCGCCCGGTATCCCGACCCGAGCGATGCACGCGCCGCCCTCGCCGATCGTCACGGCCGCAGCAACGACGAGGTCCTTCCGACGGCGGGGGGTGCCGAGGCGTTCACGTTGATCGCCCGGGCGCGGGCATGGCGGAAGCCGGTGGTGGTGCACCCGCAGTTCACCGAACCGGAGGCGGCACTGCTGGCCGCCGGGCATCGCGTCACGCGAGTCGTGTTGCGCCGCGACGACGGGTTCGTCCTCGATCCGGGTGCGGTCCCGGAGGATGCCGACCTGGTGATCGTCGGCAATCCGACCAATCCCACCTCGGTCCTGCACTCGGCGGACACGCTTCTGGCACTGACCCGACCGGGGCGGGTGGTCGTGGTCGACGAGGCGTTCATGGACGCCGTTCCCGGCGAAACCGAATCGTTGACGGGAGAGTTCGTTCCGGGACTCGTGGTGCTGCGGTCGCTCACCAAGACGTGGGCGATCCCGGGCCTGCGCGCGGGATACGTGGTCGGCGACGCCGCGGTGCTCGTGGATCTCGCCGCGCAGCAGCCGCCCTGGTCGGTGTCCACTCCCGCAGCGGCCGCGATGATCGCGTGCGCATCCGACGATGCAGTACGCGAGACCGACGTGATCGCGCGGGAGATCGCCGCTGACAGGGAGGTTCTCGTCGACGCCCTCACCGACCTCGGGATCCGCCTGGTCTCCCCCTCGACGGCCCCGTTCGTGCTGGCGTCCGTTCCCGAAGGAACTCGGGATCGATTGCGGGAGAAGGGTTTCGCACTGCGTCGCGGCGACACCTTTCCCGGTCTCGGTGACGACTGGGTGCGGATCGCGGTGCGCGACGCGGCGACCACGGCGGCGCTCGTCGAGACGTGGAGAACGATCCTGTGAAGCAGAGGGCACTCGGACTGGTGCTCGGCTACGCCGCCGACCAATTCTTCGGCGACCCACAGCGGTGGCATCCCGTGAGCGGCTTCGGGAAGTTGGCGCGCGCCGCCGAGGGCCGGCTGTACGCCGACCACCGCGTCGCCGGGGTGGTGTTCACCTCACTACTGGTCGGCTCCGCCGGCGCGTTGGGATACGTCGCCGACCGCGCGACCCGCGATCGTCCGGTGCTGTCGGTGACCGTCACGGCGCTGGCCACCTGGACCGTGCTCGGTGGTCGTTCCCTCGGATTCGAGGCCCGGACGATCGACGCCCAGCTCCGCGACGGCGATCTCGCCGCGGCGCGGCAACAGGTGACCCACCTGGTGGGCCGCGACCCGTCGCAGCTCGACGAGAACGGGATCGCGCGCGCCACCATCGAATCGGTCGCCGAGAACACCTCCGACGCCGTCGTCGCCCCGCTGTGGTGGGGTGCGGTCCTCGGTCCGGCCGGTCTGCTCGGCTACCGGGCCGCGAACACCCTCGACGCGCGCGTAGGTCACCGCACGCCGCGACTCGAACGGTTCGGCTGGGCCTCGGCCCGGTTCGACGACCTGCTCAATCTCGTCCCCGCTCGCCTCACCGCCCTGTTGGCTGTCGCACTCGGTGACGACGGCCGGGGCGCGGTCCGGGCGTGGCACCGGGACGCGCGTAAGCATCCGAGCCCGAATGCCGGTCCGGTCGAGGCGGCGTTCGCCGGTGCTCTCGGGATCCGGCTCGGCGGCACGAACGTCTATCACGGGGTGGTCGAGGATCGCGGCACGCTCGGCGACGGACCCACGCCGGTCCCGGAAGATATCGGCCGGACCGCGCGACTCGCCTCGAAGGTCGGACTCGGAGCCGTGGCGACGGCTGTCGCCGTCGCGGTCGCACGTCGTCGATAATCTGCTCGGCATTTCGCCACCTCGACGGACAATTCCGTTCCGAAGGTGAAATTTCGGGGTGAATCCGTGTTCATTCTGTCCGAATACGTAACTCCGGTTACTGTTCGTGCGATTCGTACATCGGAAAAAGAAGTACGGAACCGTTGAGCAGGGGGAAGCCGACGTGGAGGTGTCGAGATTTTTCCTTACTGTCGCGGTCGCCTGTTCTCGGAATTGTCCGATGCCCCACGTCTGGTGATCCTCCGCGGCCACCGATTCTCGGGGAAGACGACACTTCTGCGGACATGGCTCATGACCGATCCCGAACCTCGTCGCGTCATTGCGTACGTCGGTCCGTCCACGGCGGATTCTGCCGCCGACCGTTATTGGGCGCGGATATTCGATTCCGTACGCCGTTGCATCGACACCGAAGCCTCGCGCACGAGCCGGGGATTCGACGCCCTCCGCACCGCCCTGTCGACCGCGGACACACCCGTCACCCTCGTCCTCGACGGCACGCGACTCGACGAGGACGTCGCCGAGGGCATCGGCACCCTGCTCGCCGACGAACCGACCCTGCGCATCGTCGTCGCGACGCGCACCACGAGTTCCGCCGGTGCGGACATGCCCTCCGACACGAGGATCCTCACCTCCGCCGACCTCGCCTTCACCGTCGATGAAACAGCCGCGTACCTGCGTGATGCCGGTGTTCCGCAGGAGCGGTGGGTCGTGGAGCGGATCGTTCACCGCACCGGAGGGCTACCGGCCGTGATCGGCCGTCTCCCCGCAGCCCTGTGCTCCGCACCGCTCCCCGGAGCGACCGAGCTCGAGCGCCTCGTGGACGCGGTGACCGACTCGGTGACAGCGCGGACGATCAAGAACGAACCACTCCTCGCACACCTGCTCCGACCGGTTCTGATGTCGGCGATGACCGACTCGCTGACCTGCGCGTCCCTCGCAGAGTCGGGCGTGGACGCCCCGACCTTTCTCACCACCCTCGAATCCCTCGGCCTGGTCGAACCCGTGCCCGGGAACTCGGCCCGGGTGTACCCGGACGCCGTCCGTCGGTCGTTGTTGCGACGGGCCGTGAACGACCTGCCGGCAGAACCGACGAGGACCTACCTCGTGGTACCAGGGAGCCCCGATCGCGGATCGGACGGCGCTGCGAAGCTCGGGCAGGTCGTCGCCCTACGGAGGGAGGGACGGTTCGCCGAGGCGGCGTCGATCTGCGACGAGCTCGCGTCGAGAGCGGCGTCCTCGTCGACGGCACCCGAAACGACGGTCGTCTCCGACGCCACCTTCTGTTTCCAGGCCGGGCTGACCTATTTCTTCGCGGTGCGTCCGCACGAAGCGATGGGCATGCTGCGCCGCGCCCGTTCCGCCGGGGCCGGGACACCCGTCGGCGAAGACGCCGCCGCCGTACTCGGGCTCATGCACGCCCTACGCGGAGAAGGGCCGGAGGCACGCGCGGCGCTCTCCACCGATCGGACGCCTCGCCGGCACCACCGCGACAGCGCACGACTCGCGCACACAGCCGAGCAGATCGCGGCGGCACTGCTCGCGATCGACCGACTCGAAACCGACGTGGCGCTCGACATCCTCGTCGACATCGAGGCGTCCACGGCCCCGAACGAGTTCTGGGCCCTCGCCCTCTACGCACAGGGCTCCCTCGCGCTGCTCACCCACACTCCGATGGACGGGCTGCGGCGCATCAAGGCAGAGATCCGGAAGCACCCGGAGCTCCACGCGGGGTACAACGCGGTGCTCGTCAACGCGATACGCGCCGATCTCGAACTCGCGCTGGGCGATTTCGACCGGGCGCGGAATCTCGTCGCCGATTCCACCCACCTGTTCACCGCGCCCGTCCATGCCCGCATGCGTCTGCTGACGGGCGATCCGGCCGGCAGCGAAGCGCTCGTGCACCACTACGGGACCGATCCGATCTGCACGCCCCGCCAGGCGATGGAACTGGCCGTGCTCGGTGCCGCTGCCGCGTGCGCGCTCGGACGTGACAGCGAGGCCCGTCCTCACCTCGACCGGGCGATCGCGCTGTCGCAGCAGACCGGACTGTTGCGACCGTTCACCATGGTCTCGCCGTTGATGGCGCGTCATCTCGGCTCGCTGGGAGTCGCCCTGCCGACCGCCTCGGAGCCGACGGCGCTCGACACGGCCACCTATCCGAAGTCGAAACCGGTGGTGCGACTGACGCCGCGCGAACGTGCGGTCCTCGACGGGTTGATCGCGGGTCGCTCGGCACGCACCATCGCGAAGGCCGAATTCGTCAGCGTGAACACGGTGAAGACGCAATTGCGGTCGCTGTACCGGAAGCTCGGTGTGAACTCCGGGAAGGACGCGGTGATCGCCGCCCGGCACCTCATGCTCGACTGACGCTCGGGTCCGGCCGTCTCAGAGTGTGTGTTCGACCGTGGTCATGTGGTGGTAGCCGATACGTACCAGCTCCGACAGCACGTCGGTGTCCACGGTCGACAACCTGTCACGGAATGTCCCGCAGGTCCTCGATGCGATGGTCGAACTCCCCCTCGGTGTCGTCGACCGCGTCCTCGACCCGGCCGTTCTCGAGCGGCCGGTACACGAAGACCGTGTTCAGTCCGACCTCGCGGGCGGCCCGCAGATCGTAGGGATGCGACGCGACCATCGCGGCCCGGGAGGGATCGACCCCCAGATACCGGCAGGTGCGCTCGTACAGGAAACGTTCGGGTTTGAAGGCGCCGAACAGTTCGGCCGTGAGGATGGCGTCGGCCTCGAGCTGCTGGTCGCGGAAGAGCGTGATCATCGTGGCCATGTCCGTGTTGGACAGTGTCGCCACCACTGCCTGCGAACGGAGTTCCTTCAGCCCGGGCCGCACGTCCGGCCACGCCTCGAGGCGCTGCCAGGCCCGCGCCGTCTCGACGCGCACGTCCTCGGGAAGGTCGATCCCGAACTGCCCGCACACGTCGCCGAGTCCGTCGACGTAGGAGTCCTGCACGCGATACCACTTCTCCACCGACTGGTCGAGACGGAGGATGCGTTCGTAGTAGTCGCTCCTCCAGGCCCGCACCAGGTCACCCACGGTCGCCGGATCGGCATCGGAGCCGAGCGCATCAGCCACCGCCCGGGTGACCGGGGTGTAGAAGTCCATCAGCGTGCCCTGCACGTCGAAGATGTACGCGTCGTATCGGCTCACGCCCAGGAGCATGCCCGATCGTGCCGTCCCGAAACGGAGTTGCAGAACCCGCCCACCGATGTGGCCCGCGTCGCATACTGGGACCGAAGCGTCGCCGCGCTCCGGGGGTGCACCATGGACGACCTGGCGGAATTCCGTCACGATCTCGATCGCATCGAACACCGCGTCGCCGGTGAGGTGGTCGTCGGCCGCTCGCGGGTCCGGATCCTGGCGGGGTGCGTCGCGCTGCTGGTCGTGGGCCTGCTGCTTCCCCAGGCCACCTCCGTGACGTCCCTGACGGCCCTTGTGCGCTGGGATTCCGAGGCCGCCACGCTCCCCCTCCGCGTCTTCGATGTCTTCGTGGTGGTGTTCGGCATACTCGTACCGCTCGTCGCATTGCTCCGACGGAGGTGGGGTGCCGCGACGATCGCAATGCTCGGTTCGGGCGCGGCGTCGATGGTGGGATTGTTCGCGGTCTGGTCGCAGGCCGGAATGGTCGCCCACACCTCTCACGCACCGCACGTCGGCCTGTATCTGTGCTGGGGCGCGGTGATGGCATCCACCGCGGTGTGGCTGCCGGTCGTGCTCTCCACCGCTCCCCTGCGCAGCGCTCCGCCGGTCACCTCCGGAGTTCTGACTCCCCGGGACGGTCGCTGACCGCACCGTTCACCGATCGACAGTGGCGCGCGTCACGCGTGCAGTGCAACACTGTAATCAGTGCAACACGCACAGGTTGATCGGTGCGACACGCACCAGGTCGCGTCCCGAGGAGGACATCATGCGACATTCACACATCCACGGATTCGGACGACCGGGCGGCTGGCAACAGGCCGACGTCCCCGACGCGAGCGATGCCGCCGAGTGGTTCGCCGGCAGGCTCCCCGACGATTGGTTCACCGGACCGCCCGACATCGAGATCGACAGAGAGGAAATCTTCGTCGTCGGACCCCTCGGGGTGCCCGACGGCACGAGCGACACCGAGATCGACGGACGCATCGCTCGATTCCGCGAGACCACGCGCGCCGACCGGATGCGCATCGCCGACGAGGCCGAGGCCCGCTACGGCCGCAAGGTGGCCTGGGGCGTGAAGGTCGGCGACCGGACCGACCTGTTCACCCACCTCGCCGTCCCGGTCATGACGCGACTGCGTCAACCCGAACGGAAGGTGCTCGACACCCTCGTCGACGCGGGTGTCGCGCGGTCCCGTTCGGATGCGCTGAAATGGACCGTCAGGCTCGTGGGGCAGCACTCGGAGCAGTGGCTCCGGGAACTGCGCGAGGCGATGAAGAAGGTCGACGATCTGCGTTCCGAAGGTCCGCAGGTCTGACCTCCGCGCTCCGGAGGATCCATTCCCGCGCTGCCGCCACGGTCTCCACCGTGGCGACACCGCGGGGTGCGGGCGGGCGGCGCACGACGATCACGCGCACGCCCAGTTCGTCGGCGGCGTCGAGTTTGCCGCGGGTGAGCGAGCCACCCGAATCCTTCGTCACGAGGGTGTCGATCCCGTTGTCGAGCAGCAGTTTCCGTTCGTCAGTCGCTGTGTAGGGGCCGCGTCCGAGCAGCACCGACCAGCCCGGTGGCAACTCGGTCGTCAGCGGGTCGACGACGCGGACGAGCACGTCGTGCGCGGCGAGCGGCCCGACGAAGCGGTCGAGGGTCTGCCGTCCGGTGCTGAGGAAGATCCTCCGGCTGGTCGCGGCGACGTGCGCGGCACCGTCGTGGTCGTCGACCCACGTCCACAGGCCGTGCTCGTCGTGCCAACCGGGTCGTTGCAGGCGCACCAGCGGAACGTGCGCGGCGGTGCATGCCGTCGCGGCGTTCGCGCTGATGCCCGCGGCGAACGGATGGGTGGCGTCGACGACGGCTCGGATACCGCGCTCGGTCAGGTACCGGGCGAGACCGTCCGCGCCACCGAACCCTCCGATGCGCACCGGACCGACGGGCAGGCGGGGATTGCGGACCCGGCCTGCCAGGGAGGATTCGAACGCGATGTCCGTGCCGTCCAATGTCACGGCGAGGGAACGGGCTTCCCCTGTCCCACCGAGGATGAGGACCGTCACCGAAGGGTTCCCCTCAGCACGGGCAGGGTTCGCTCGTCGGAGAGCATGGCGAGCAGAGCGTCCATGTCGAGATGTTCGTCGACGAGGTCCGCGAGCGCCTCGATGCGGGCCTCGCGTGCTGCCGGGAAACTCACTTCCCCGGTGCGGATCTCGCGGCCCACTGCCGCAGCGACCTCGCGCAACCATGCCCGGCGCACCGCGTCCCCTTCGAGGGCGCCGTGCCACATGGTGCCGAACATCGAGCCCACACGGGTGCCACCGAGGAAGTCGGTGCCACCGTCGACGGTGACGCGTCCGTGGTGGATCTCGTAGCCGGAGGCGGCCGCCTCCAACGCCGTGCCCCTCGGTAATCGGAGAACCTTCTCGTGTGCGAATTCGGTTCGGACGGGGAGTAATCCGAGACCCGTCGCGCTCGCACCGGGCACACCTTCGACACCGTGCGGGTCGTCGATGTGCGTGCCGAGCATCTGGAATCCGCCGCAGATACCGAGGACCGGTCCATCCCGGCGGGCGTGGTCGACGATCGCGGTGTCGAGTCCTCGCGAGCGCAGCCACGCGAGATCCGCGAGTGTGGCGCGTGTTCCGGGCACGATCACGACGTCGGCACCGGCGAGCGCTCGCGGGTCGTCGACGAAGCGGACCCGCACGTCCGGTTCGAGGCACAACGCGTCGACATCGGTGAAGTTGCTGACCCGCGGCAGCATCACGACGGCGATGCTCAGTGCGCCGTCACCGTCGTGCGCGGGGCGGGAGGTGAGGGCGAGCGAATCCTCGGAGTCGAGCCACAGCTCGCGTTGCCACGGCAGCACGCCGAGCACCGGGCGGCCGGTGACCCGTTCGAACGAGTCGAGTCCGGGTTTCAGGAGCGAGACGTCGCCGCGGAACTTGTTGATCACGAAGCCGCGGATCAACTGCTGATCCGCGGCGTCGAGCAGGGCCAGCGTCCCGTACATCGAGGCGAACACGCCACCGCGGTCGATGTCGCCGACGACGACGGTCGGCATCGAACCGTGTTGCGCCAGGCCCATGTTCACGTAGTCGTGGTCGCGCAGATTGATCTCGGCCGCGCTTCCGGCACCTTCGCACACCACCACGTCGAACCGGCGACGGAGGTCGTCGAAGGCGCCGAACGCCGCGTCGGCGAGATGCTGTCGCCCACCGGCGAACTCACCCGCCTCCAGCGATCCGGCGGGGCGCCCGAGAACCACGACGTGGCTGCGCCGGTCGCTGCCGGGTTTGAGCAGCACCGGGTTCATCGCGGCCTCGGGGATCGCACGGGCGGCCACCGCCTGGATCCACTGGGCGCGCCCGATCTCCGCGCCCTCGCTCGTCACCATCGAGTTGTTCGACATGTTCTGCGCCTTGAACGGCGCGACCTTCAGGCCGCGCCGCGCCAAGGATCGGCAGATCCCGGTGACGACCACGGATTTCCCTGCATCCGAGGTCGTTCCGGCGACGAGCAGACCCGAACCCATGTCGTCAGGCCGGGATCGTCACGCGACGGGAGGCGCGTTCGGTGAGGTAGGCGAAGACCACACCGAGCGCCGCCCACAGGGTGAGCTGCACGGTGAACGACGCGACCCGGAACTCCCACAGCAGCGTCGCGGGGAAGCCCTCCCCCACCTCGTCGATTCTCGGCAAGGCGAGATATCCGAGACCCACCACGACGAGGAAGGCGACCGCTGGGCCTGCGATGCGGACGGTGTGCAGGTCCTGGGCGGCCAGCGCCTTCGCCACCGCGACGGCCACGGCGATCGCGACGAGTCCGAGAGCGACCGAGGCGAGCCACAGCAAAGTGCGTTGATCGATCGTCTCGGGATCACCGACGGCCGGCGGATTCGCCGGATACTTCACGAACGGGACGGCCTCGACGGCGAGCCACGCTCCGGCCGCCCCGAACAATCCGAGCTTCCAGCCCGGCATGTCGGTGAGGCGACGCGCGAAGTGCAACACCGACGCGTAGAGGGCGCCGAGCGCGAGACCCGCGAGGGTCGTCGCGAGGAACAGTCCGGCCTTCTGACCGGTACGGTCGACGAGCGCATCCTCGCCGTGACTGTGACCGTGGGATTCCCCGGTGGTCGCAGCGTGGTCGTGATCGTGCGAATGCGCTTCGCCGGCAGCTTCTTCGAGCGCGATCGCGGATTCGATGTGGGGTTCGCCGACGACGAAGGCGACACCGCCGGCGAGCAGACCCGCGACGAGTCCGGCGAGCAGGCCCCTCAGCAGCAGGTGGAGGTAGGTTCCGGGCATCGTGGTCCCCGTTCTCAATGGCACGGAAGACCGAGGAGGTGCCGGCCGTCGTGCATCAGTTCGTGCATGAACATGCCGGTGCGCGAGATCGCGCCCTGATCGAATCCGACCAGGTAGAGAACGAGAAATGCCGCGACGATCACTGCAGCGAGAGCGACTGCGAGTGCGGCGGAGCCGAGCGACTCGTCGGGGGTATGGACAACAGCCATGACAATCCTCCTGGGATTTCGCGTCCCATTCGATTCCGTCATGTGCCGCGGGAGTTTTCTGGCTTCCGGAGATTTCGAGATCTCCGGTTACAGTGGCGCGACCGCTCCGGTTTCCCACCGGATTGCCTACACCTCGGCACATCTTTACCGACGCACCTTCGCACCGTGCGGTCTGCGATGTCAAGCGGAGAGGACGTACCTGCCGTGACCCGATTGTTCTTCGTCGCACACGCTTCCACGCGTGCGACGGAACAGGCCCGATTTCCGTGCGACGAGTCGATCTCCGAACGAGGCCGCCGCGAACTCGGACGCGTCGCGGTGCCGGTCGTCGACCGGTGGGTGTGTGCGCCCGAGCGACGCGCGGTCGACACGGTCCACGCCTTCGGCGTCCCCGCCGAGATCGACTCCGCTCTGCGCGAGCTCGACTACGGCAGGTGGTGCGGGGCGGGGTTGGACGAGCTGCCCGAGAGCGACCTGGCGATGTGGCTGACCGAGCCGGCTTCGGCACCGCACGGCGGCGAGTCCGTCGAAGACCTCATCCGTCGGATCGGCACCTGGCTGGCCGCCCAGGACGACAGCTACGAACGTGTCGGGGTGGTGACGCACCCGGCGGTCGTGCGGGCCGCGACGGTGTGCGCTCTCGACGCTCCGGCGTCGTCGTTCCGGAGGGTCGACGTGGGACCGCTGGACGTCGTCCGGCTCTACGGCGGGCCGGGTCGGTGGACGTTGCGGCCGAACCGGTTCGCGCGGCGAGCTACCAGGTGACGTCCTTCTCGCACTGCTTGCCGTCGACCGTCGACTCCACCTGGACGGTGGCGTGCTCGAGCCCGTGCGACGACAGCGCGGTGCGCGCCGAGTCGAGGATCCACTGCGGGTCGTGGTCGCTGACGAGATGCACGGTCGCCACATCCATGCCGGTGGTCAGCGTCCACACGTGCAGGTCGTGCACGCCGCACACGCCGGGCAGCGCGAGCAGGTCGGTGCGCAGGAGGTCGACGTCGAGATGTGCGGGCGAGGTCTGCGTGAGGATGCGCAGCGACTCCGCGGCCAGTCGCAGGGCGCGCGGTACGACCCACAGGGAGATGAGCACACCGACGACGACGTCGGCCAGGCTCCAGCCGAAGATCATGACGAGTGCGCCCGCGATGAGGACGCCGACGGATCCGACGGCGTCGGCGAGCACCTCCATGTAGGCGCCGCGCACCGCGATGCTGTCCTTCGCGTCGGCCCGCAGCATGAGCATCACGACGATGTTGGCGGCCAGTCCCGCGAGGGCGGTGACGATCATGGGCAGGCCGGGAAGTTCGGGGGCGTCGCCGATGCGGTCGATTGCCTCGTAGAACACCCAGCCGGCGACGCCGAGCAGCAGCACCGCGTTGACCATCGCGGTGAGGACCTCGGCGCGGTGCCAGCCGAAGGTGCGCGACGCCGCGCTGCTCCCTCGCCGGGCGAGGATGAGGGCGACCATGCCCATGGACACCCCGACGACGTCGGTGAGCATGTGGCCCGCGTCGGCGAGCAGGGCGAGGGAGCCGATCAGGAGACCGACGAGAGCCTCGAGGACGAAGAACGCTCCGAGGATGCCCAGCGCGAAGGCCATGCGCCGGATGACGGCGCGCGTGGGACCGGCGCCCTGACCGTGACCGTGGCCGACGCCGTGTGAGTGCCCGTGACCCGAACCCATCGAACTCCCTCTCCGAACCTCGGGCCATCGTATGCACGAATGTGCATATGTTCAACGGCTACGTGCCCGGCGAGATCGGAGGGACTTATTCGTCCGGGTCGTAGGCCGGATGTTCGACGGTGGGAGGAAGAGTCGCGATCGCGGTGATCCGCTTGAGTCCGGCGGTCCGCAGCAGGTCGACGATCAGCGACCTCATCTGCGCGAACACCACCGTCGCCGACACTCCTGCCCCGGCGATGAGTTCGGGATCCATCTTCTTGGCGATGCTGCGCAGGACACGCGCGGCCTCGGCCTGGTCGGGCTGCTCCCCCGGCTCGGCCAGAACCATCTCGCGAAGGACGTCCACCGCGTCGGCTACCTCGACGAAACGGTGCACCAGTCGCGAGTCGAGGATCTCGTCGTCGCGGACGAGAGTCAGGGAACGTCGCGCGAGCACGCGGATGTTGCGCATCGCGTGATCGATCGGGTCGGCGGCAGCCGTCAGGACCGCGAGACGCTTGCGGCTGTTCCAGTACAGCGGCGAGACTCGGCTGATCTCTCTGCCGCCCTTGAGGTTGGACCGCATCGCGTCGATCGCGGGCTGGGTGGCGCGGGCCTGTCGCAGCGCTTCCTCGATCGGTTTCGCATTGTTCTCCACGAGACCGGACTCCACCTTGCGCAATACCTCGCTCGCGGTGGCGAGGATCTCGGCGGCGTTGCGGCGCGCCCGCCGCACGGGATGCGTGGGAATGAGCGCAACCACTGCAATCCCCGTGAGCCCGCCGATGAGAGCGTCGACCATACGGTCGACACCCCCCGTGCCGCCGGGCGGCAGAAGGGTGGCGACGAGCACCGCGGAATTACCCGCCTGCATCGAGAAGATCGGGCCGCTGTCGAGCGCCACAGCGGTACCCATCGCCATGATCACGACCAGTGCGATCTGCCACGGTCCGCTGCCGATCAGCGAGACGAGCAGGTCGCCCACGCCGATCCCCACCGTCACACCGCAGACGAGTTCGACGGAACGCCGCAACCGGGCGCCGAGACCGAGCCCGAGGGAGACGACTGCCGCGATGGGCGCGAAGAAGGGCTGCTGGTGCCCGACCAGGTCCTTCGCGACCCACCACGCCAGACCCGCCGCCAGCGCGCACTGCACGATCGGCAGCGCCGATGAGCGCAGCCGTTCGAACGAGTCGGTCAGGCGATTACGAGCTCCCTGACGGGTGGGTCGGCGCCGGGTCGCCGCGGACAGTCTGTTCGACACAGACATGTACGGGGCGTCTATTCGACGCCGAGTTCTTCCGCTGCCCGCGGGTCGCAGTCCTCGAGCAGGTCCAGGCAGCGGGCGTGCTCGTCCGACTCACCGATGGTCCGGGCTGCCCGGGCGAGCACGGCGACGCAGCGCAGGAAACCGCGGTTGGGTTCGTGGCTGTAGGGCACGGGACCGAAGCCCTTCCAGCCGTTGCGGCGCAGCTGGTCGAGGCCGCGGTGGTATCCGGTGCGTGCGTAGGCGTAGGCCTGGATCGTCTCGCCACGGTCGAGTGCGGCCTCGGCGAGATACGCCCATGCGATCGAGGCGGTGGGATGGTCGGCTGCGACCTTCGCCGGGTCCTCGTTGTTCAGCAGGGCCGACTCCGCGTCGTCGTCGCCGGGGAGAAGGGTGGGCTGCGGTCCGAGAAGATCACCGAAAGACGTCATGGGGTCATTGTGCCCTTCCGTGACGAAGGCTCGATAGAGTCCCCGGGTAACCGCAGGCCGTCGAGCGAGGTGCAGCACGTTGTCGGACCCGAAGAACGAAGAGTCACCCGAGCAGACTTCGACGACCCCTTCTGTCGGAACACCGGACGAGAGTACGGAGAACGAACCCGCCCTCGAGCCGGCTGAGCAGGTCTCCGAGGAAGCGGAGCAGGTCTCCGAGGAACCGGAGGAGCCGACCACCGATGCGGCGTCCTCGGGTGAGGACGCGAGCAGCGACGAGCCGGAACAGGCTGCAGACGAGAACGTCGCGACGGACGAGACCGTGGCGCTTCCAGTCGCCGAACCCGAGACCGCCGAGTCCCGCCCGGACCCCGAATCCGAGCCCGCGTCCGATGCCACCTCCGCCGCCGATGCGCCCACGGTGCAGATCCCGGTCCGCAGCCACGTGCCGAAGGCGCCGCCGCAGCGCATCGCTCCGCGCGGTGAGGAACCGACGGTTCAGCCCGAGCCCGTCCGCGTCGCCGTCCAGCCCACGCCCACGCGCATCCCGCCGGCCCGCGACAAGAGTCGCGGACGCTGGCTGATCGTTGCGGGAGCAGCGGCCGTGCTGGTGGTCGTGGCGATCGTCGCGGCCGGGGTGATCGTGTTCCTGAAGGACCGTGCCGACAACTCCCCCGAGAGCCGGATCCGTTCGAGCATCGACACCTTCGTCGGAGCACTCGAATCGGGCGACCTCACGACCCTGCGGGAGTCGACCTGCGGAGCGCTCTCCGACTTCTACGAGACGGTCGATCCGGAGAACTTCCGCGACATCCACCGGCTCGCCGTCGAACAGGGCGAGATCCCGGTGGTGACGAGCGTCGACCGCATCCAGATCACCGAGGGCACCGCCATCGCGCAGGTCACCGCGCACACGGTGAACGATCCCGGCGATGTCACCGACCGCACCTTCGACCTCACGCTCGACGGCGAGCAGTGGAAGGTCTGCAGCGAATAACGGAACAATGCCGGCGACGAGTGCGCAGAAGTCGTCGTTCGCCCTCCGCGTGTCGCGACGATTTCTGCACACCGTAGGGACGACGAAGGGCGCCGACAGCAACGTCGGCGCCCTTCGTCTATCGGTGGGGCCTACTTGGCCGAGACCGAGCGTCCCGCCGACTTGAGGTCGTTGCAGGCCTCGATGACACGCTGCGTCATGGACGCCTCGGCCTTCTTGAGGTAGCTGCGCGGGTCGTAGGTCTTCTTGTTGCCGACCTCACCGTCGATCTTGAGCACACCGTCGTAATTGGTGAACATGTGTGCCGCGATGGGGCGGGTGAACGCGTACTGCGTGTCGGTGTCGACGTTCATCTTCACGACGCCGTAGCTCAGCGCCTCGTCGATCTCCGACTTCAGCGAGCCCGAGCCGCCGTGGAAGACGAGGTCGAACGGCTTCGAACCCTCCGGAAGGCCCAGCTTCTTCGACGCGACGGCCTGACCTTCGGCGAGGACGGACGGCTTGAGCTTGACGTTGCCCGGCTTGTAGACGCCGTGGACGTTGCCGAAGGTCGCAGCGAGCAGGTACTGGCCCTTGTCGCCGGCGCCGAGCGCGTCGACGGTCTTCTCGAAGTCCTCGACCGTGGTGTAGAGCTTGTCGTTGATGGCGTTCTCGACGCCGTCCTCTTCACCGCCGACGACGCCGATCTCGATCTCGAGGATGATCTTCGCGGCCTTGGCGGCAGCGAGGAGCTCCTGCGCGATCTCGAGGTTCTCGTCGATCGGGATGGCCGAGCCGTCCCACATGTGCGACTGGAACAGCGGGTTCTGTCCGTTGTTCACACGCTCCTGCGAGATCGCGATGAGCGGGCGGACGAAGCCGTCGAGCTTGTCCTTCGGGCAATGGTCGGTGTGCAGAGCGATCGTCACGTCGTACTTCTCGGCGACGACGTGGGCGAACTCGGCGAGCGCGACGGCACCGGTGACCATGTCCTTCACACCCAGGCCCGAGCCGAACTCGGCGCCACCGGTCGAGAACTGGATGATGCCGTCGCTGCCGGCGTCCGCGAAGCCCTTGATGGCGGCGTTGATCGTTTCGGACGAGGTGCAGTTGATGGCCGGGAACGCGAAGGAATGCTCCTTGGCGCGGGCGATCATCTCGGCGTAGACCTCGGGAGTCGCGATAGGCACAGCGGCTGTCCTCCAGATGAGAGTCGATCGGCATCCCACCGGGGTGTGGTGGGTGCCCGGTTGTCCTTGCAGTATGTCAAGTGACACGCCTCCTCGATACTCGGGCCGTCCGGGTCGGTGTCGGGATTCGGGGAGAGGTGGACGCCGCCGGTACCCTGGATCGCGTGACTGTGCTCGAAGCCTCGGAGTCCGTGACCAATCTGGCCCTGCTACCGGGGTTTCTGGATCCTGTCAATCTACTCAATTCGTTCGGTACCTGGATGCTCATCGGGCTGCTGCTCGTGGTGTTCATCGAATCCGGTCTGCTGTTCCCGCTGCTGCCCGGCGACTCGCTGCTGTTCACCGCGGGCCTGATCGCGGCCGCCAAGTCGGCGGAGGTCGAACCGTTCGCCCCTTTGTGGGTGCTGATGGTGACGATTCCGATCGCCGCGGTCCTCGGCGACCAGGTCGGCTATCTCATCGGAGCGAAGGGCGGAACCAGGCTGTTCAAGCCGGATTCGAAGCTCTTCAAGCAGGCCTACATCGACGAAGCGCACCGCTTCTTCCTGCGACACGGACCCGCGATGATCTTCCTGGCACGTTTCGTGCCGATCGTGCGCACCTACGCCCCGCTCGTCGCGGGCGCCGCGAAGATGCCCTACCGCGTGTTCATCACCTACAACATCATCGGCGGCATCGTGTGGGGCGCCGGCGTGACGCTGCTCGGCTACCTGCTGGGACAGATCAGCTTCATCGCCGACAACATCGACATCATCTTCCTGGGCATCGTGTTCGTCTCGGTCATCCCGATCATCACCGAGGTCGGCAAGCGCGTGCTCAGCTCGCGTCGGGCCAAGAACGGTGAGGCGCCGGCCGCCGAGACCGAGGCCGCGACGATGCCGATCAACCGCATCGACAGCAAGTAGGAACGGTCCTCACACCGCAGAAGGTGGATTCCGCCCGTCGAACGAACGGGTCGGAATCCACCTTCTTCCGTTTCATGACCGCGACGCGGTGACGGCGTAGGCAGCTTCCATGAGCATCCACCCGCCGAGCTGCACCGACATGTCGCGTTCGGCGACGGCCGACTCGCGGACGGTGCCGCCCGCGAACCGCGCGACCGACGTGCCCAGACCGGGCAGCCGCGCCTGCCGCGACCAGTCGCGGCCGAAGACCGGCAGCTCCTCGACCTGCAGTCGGTTCTCCCAGGCGGCCTCCGCCGACGCCAGCACGATGCGTGCCGCGGCGTTGCGGGCGCGGATGTCGTCGCCGTCGACGACGGGCAGTGTCGTGGCGACCATCGCGAGGTAGCGGGCCAGGATCCCGTTGAACAGTCCCCCGTCGCCGCCTCCCCCGCCGGTGACGACGCTGCGTTCGGTGAGATGATCGTCGACCGCGGTGACGAGCGCGTGGACCCTGCGGCGGTGCCGGGGGTCGTCGAGCTGCAGGGCGAGTTCGGTCTCGAGGCCGAGCGTCACCCCCTGGCAGTAGCTGTAGATCGCGCGTTCGTGCACGCCGTCGCGGATGCCGTCCAGGACGAGACCCGTCTCGGGGTCGAGCAGCACGTCGTGGATCCAGTCGGCCATCTCCTCGGCGCGGTAGACCTTGCCGGTGCGGGCGAGCAGCAGCGCCGCCGGACCGTTCGCGGGGGCGTTGAAGAAGTTGTCCCGCCGACGCCACGGGATGCCGCCCCCGCGCTCGGGTTGCCACGCGTCGACGAGCTCGTCGACGAGGGTCGCGATCGCGCCCCGGTGGTCGACGTAGAGATGCCGTTCGGCCCGTTCGAGCGACAGGCCGAGCCACGCCATGTCGTCGTAGTAGTTGTTGGTCCAGCCGGTGAGATTGCGGATGCGGTGGGTGCGCGCAAGCCGCACGACACGGCGCCGGCGACGCGGGGTGGCGTCGCGCTCGGCGGCGTCGACGGCGGTGTCGATCAGGTGCGCCTGCCACCAGTAGTGCCAGGAGAAGAACAGCCGCTCACGTCGGACGGCGGGCCAGCCGACCACCCCGAGCGCGGTGCCGGGGAGGGCCCAGAGACGACGGATGTGCCGCGACACGATGGCACCCTCTGCGGCGTCGGCCCGTTCCGACCACCGGGCGGCCTCGACTCCGTCCGAACGCTGTCCTGCTGCGGTGTTCATCACCCTCCACACTGCCCGACCGGCGGCCGCCCCGACGACGGTCCGCGCGACTTTCATCCCGGAATGCGGGGCAGGTGTTACCAGGCGTCCGAGAAATCGGCGTGCTGCCGGATCCACGCGTGCATCGCGATGCCCGCGGCGACACCCGCGTTGATCGACCGTGTGGAGCCGAACTGGGCGATGGAGACCGTCATCGAGGCGACGTTGCGGGCTGCTTCGGTGACGCCGGGGCCCTCCTGCCCGAACAGCAGCAGGCAGCGGCGCGGCAGGGTCGCCGTCTCCAGCCGGACCGAGCCGGGGGTGTTGTCCACCGCGACGATCTCGAGGTCCTGTTCGGCCGCCCACGCGACGAGCGCGTCGACATCCGAGTGGTGGAGCAGGTGCTGGTAGCGGTCGGTGACCATCGCTCCGCGCCGGTTCCACCGGCGTCGTCCGACGATGTGCACGGTGCCCACGGCGAACGCATTGGCGGTGCGGACGACAGTTCCGATGTTCGCGTCGTGGGCGAAGTTCTCGATGGCGACGTGCAGCGGGTGCCGGCGACGGTCGATGTCCGCGACGATCGCCTCGCGGGTCCAGTAGCGGTAGGCGTCGACGACGTTGCGCCGGTCGCCGTGGGCGAGCAACTCGGGGTCGTAGCGCGGGTCGATGGGCGGCTCGGTGCCGAACTCCTCGATCCACGGTCCGACGCCGTGCGGGTGCTCACCCCACTCGGTGGGGCCCGCCGCGTCCTCGACGGCCGGTTCGGAATGCGTGTCGGTCACCGTCAGAACGTCTCGTTCGAACCTGCTGCGACGCGGAAACCGTGGCCGGTGGCATCGTTGGTGCAGGTCACGTCGGCTGCGGTGGTGGCGCACGTGTAGCCGAGCTGCGACAGCGACGATCCCGGCGGCAGGACGGGGCTCGCTCCGTCGGGTGAGAGGTAGACCGGTCCGCCCGAGCACACGAACTCGCCTTCGCCGGAGTCCTGCACGCGGATGCCGAGTCCCCAGTTGACCATGCAGTCCTCGGGGCGCGGCGGGATCGGATCGGTCGGTCCCTCGCAGCCCGCCTCGGTGCGGGTGGGCAGCCGGACGATGCCGCATTCGAAGGTGCCGTCGGGGCTGCTGAAGTAGTACGACTCGTTGCGCTGGTACTCGACCTGCGCGAGCGGAGCGGGTTCCTCCGGGGAGGTCTCCGGCTCGGGAGCCGGTTCGGTCGTCGACGGGGTCGTCTCCTCGGTGGTGCTCGGAGCGACCGTCGTGGGCGAGGTCGTCGAGGCAGCCGCCGAGGTCGTCGTCGACGTCGCTCCGGAGTCGGCCTCCGGCCCGTCCGCGGAGCCCCCGCATCCTGCGACGAACAGTGCCGCACCCGCGACGACTGCGACCGGCCACATCCGAATTCTCACGCAACACCCTTCCCGACGACGTGCGGGTGTCACTCTATCGAGCGGTGTCAGTGGCCGGTCAGGCGCCGGTTGACCAGGCGATTCATCCATCCGGGCGACACCTGGGCGAGTGTGGCGAGCACGGTCGCCTGCCGGCCCACGGGCCTGTGCACCCGTCCCGAGCGCCGCGTGGGGCGGGTCGCGTCGAACACCGCGCGGGCGACGTCGTCGGCGCCGAGGTTCACGCCCAGTGAGCGTCGCGAGCCGATGTCCATCCCGTCGACCATGTTCGTGTCGACGAACAGCGGCCACAGCGCCTGCACCTTGATGTCGTGGCGTGCCCACTCGAGTTCGAGTGCTTCGGTCAGACCGCGCACCGCGAACTTGGTGGCGCTGTAGGTGGCGAGCTCGGGTTGTCCGTAGAGCGCCGACGCCGAGCACATGTTCACGATGTGCGCGCCGGGGGTGTCGCGGAGATACGGGAAGGCCGCGTGGCAGCCGAGGACGACACCGGTGACGTTGACGTCGACGAGCTGGCGGTGCCGACTCGCCGGGATGTCCTCGAACGGCCCGGACGACAGCAGCCCGGCGTTGTTGACGAGGACGTCGAGCCGACCGTCGGTGCAGAAGTCCTCGAGGGCGCGGGTCCACGCGGAGGTGTCGGTGACGTCGAGGGCACCGGTGACGATCCGCCCTGCGGCGATCGAGGCGCCCTCCTCGGCGAGGCTCGCGAGCCCCACGGTGTCGATGTCGAAGGCACCGACGCGGTAACCGTGACGGGCGAAGAGCAGGGCGGTGGAGCGACCGATACCGGCGGCGGCGCCGGTGATCACCACGTTGGGAGCGGACATGGCATCACCCTAATCACGGGCGGAAGCCGACGGGGCCGAGCGGGGATAGGCTGGAACCGGAGGAGCTGTGAATCGTCGTATCGTCGCTACTGTCGGATTCGTCACCGCGGGATATGTCGTCGTTCTCGCGTTGTGGCTGAACCTGTTCCTGCCGATCTCCGAACCGGGCACCGAGGGCTTCCAGGTGGTCTTCCTCGTCTGTCTGTACGGCACCGTGCTCGGCCTGTCCTTGGCGCTCGCGGGTCGGAGTTCGAAGGTCATGCGCCGCATCGAACGCGAGGGTTACGAGGGATGGGCGATCATCCGTTCCGCGACCCCGCTCGATCTGACCTCGACCGGTCAGCTGACCCGGCTCGATCTCGAGCTCACGGTGCCCGGCTCGGAGTCCTATCGCGGCACGGTCGTCTACGAGGTCGACCGTCGCAACCTGCAGCGCTACGCGCCCGGCGAGGTCGTGAGCATCTGGGTGGACCCGCTCGACCGCGACCGGATCGTCCTCTATCCTTGACTGTCCCGGCTCGTGAGAGCGAGAAGCCCTTCCACGAGCAGCAGCTGGGCCACGACGTAGGTGGCCAGCACGAATCCTTCCGCTGCCGCGCGCGTCTTCTCGTCCTTCAGCAGGGTGCGGCGCACGACGATCGATCCGTCGGACAGCGTGAAGATCAGGCCGCCGAGACCGAGCCGACTGCGCCGGTCGGAACCCGGCACGGGCAGACCCGCGCGCACGCGCGCACCGGGCGCGAGGGCAGGGTCTCCGGCGAGGGTCGCGGTGGTGGCGAGCAGGGCGCCGTATCCGGTCAGCGGCGCGGCCACCGAGCGGTTGCGGGCGGCGAGCAGACCGGCCGCACCGGCGAGAGCGCCGGCACGTTGCACCGCGACCGGCGTCGAGACCCGCGCACCGCGCCGGACGAGGATGCTCGAGTAGGCGGTCTGCATGACGCCGAAACAGGCTGCACCGCTCAGGATCCGGCGGTCCTCGTCGGAGCGGATCATCGCGATGTCACCGAGGGTGGCGGCTGCGAGACCCGCGACCAGCAGGGCGGTGTCGGCGCGATCGGTGTCGCGGGAGCGGCGCAGCACCCGCACGGCGAGCGCCGGTGCGATGAGTGGTTTGGCGATCTGCTGCAGCTTCTCGTTCCCCGCCACTCCCCCGACGACGGTGGCGGCCGACGCCGCCGCGAACACCGCGTGCTCGACGCCCCATCTCTTGCGACTGAACCAACCCATGCGCGCACAGTACCCGGCTGCATCGATCAGCCCGCAAGCTTCAGCAGCGGCGCGCACCGCCGGACGCCGTGGCGCGCAGGAAGGTCGGCGCCGGCAGGTCGCGACGTGCAGCGGCGTCGGCGACGGCCTTCCGCACCGAGTCGACGCGGTCGTCCTCGCACAGCGCGATCGCCGACCCGCCGAAACCGCCACCCACCATCCGGGCGCCGAGCGCACCGGCAGCGACGGCCGCGTCGACGGCGGTGTCGAGTTCGAGGCAGCTGACCTCGAAGTCGTCGCGCAACGAGCGGTGCGACGCGTCGAGCAACGGTCCGAGATCCCGGATCTGCCCTGCCCGCAACAACTCCGCAGCCTCCTGAACGCGGGCGATCTCGTCGATCACGTGCCGGGCGCGCCGACGCAGGACGGGATCGTCGATCGGGTCCGCCGAGGAGGCGTCGCGCAAGCTCTCCACGCCGAGGATGCGGGTGGCGTCCTCGACCTCACGGCGGCGCTGTCCGTACTGCCCGTCGGCGAGCTCGTGTCCGGTGCCGGTGTCGACGACCAGCACGGTCAGCCCGCGGGCTTCCGCGTCGAACGGGATGTGTTCGCTGCTGCCGTCGGCGAAGTCGAGGAGCAGCGCGTGGCCGGGACGTGCGTGGAGGGCGATCCGCTGGTCGAGTCCGCCGGTAGGGGCGCCGGCGTAGTCGTTCTCCGCGCGCACACACGCCGCGGCGAGCCGGTCACGGCCGTCGTCGTCGAGGGGCAGGCCGCACAGGTCGGCGAGCGCTACCGCGATCGACGTCTCGAGCGCTGCGGACGACGAGAGCCCTGCCCCGACGGGCACGTCCGACGCGACCGCGATGTCCGCGCCGGTGAATCCCGGCGGGTCGAGCGTCCAGATCACGCCTGCGACGTAGGCGGCCCAACCGTCGACGTGCCGGTCGCGCAGATCGAGGTCGACGCTGTCGAAACCGGAACTGCGCACGCGCAGCACGTGATCGGAGCGCCGACGCACCGCGACGATCGTGACCTGCGGGATCGCCATCGGCAGGCACAGACCCCCGGCGTAGTCGACGTGCTCGCCGATGAGATTGACGCGCCCGGGGGCGCACCAACAGCCCTCGGGTTCGGTGCCGAACTCGGCTGTGAACAGTGCGCGGGCGGTCGCTGCGAGTGTCATGGCGCCACCTCACGCAGGCGTTCGGCGATCCGTTCGGGGGTGGTGTCGCTGATCCACGCGCCCATCGCGGATTCGGACCCGGCGAGATATTTCAGCTTGTCCGGGGCGCGGCGCAACGAGAAGATCTGGCAGAACAGTCGCACGTCCCCATGAGGTGCACCGACCGGTGCCTGGTGCCAGGCGGCGATGTAGGGGGCGCGGTCGACTCCGGGGAAGAACCGGTCGACGCGGCCGAGCAGGTCGCGCTGGATGCGGGCGAGTTCGTCGCGTTCGTGCTCGTCGAGGGCGGCGAGACCGGGGATGTCGCGGTGCGGGACGAGGTGCACCTCGACGGGCCAGCGTGCCGCGGCGGGAACGTAGGCCGACCACGCGTCGCCGGAGAGCACGAGCCTGGTGCCGGCGCGTCGTTCGGCGTCGAGGATGTCGCCCTGCAGCGACCTCCCGGTCCGCCGGCGATGCTCGCGGGCGCGGTCGAGCAAGGCCTGCGAGCGTGGTGGGACGAACGGGTAGGCGTAGATCTGTCCGTGCGGATGCTGCAGTGTCACACCGATTTCCACACCGCGGTTCTCGAAACAGAAGACCTGCTCGACGTCCGGCAGCTGCGACAACTCGGCGGCGCGGGCGGCGAGCGCATCGATGACGGTGCGCGCCCGGGACACGGAGAGGTCGGCGAACCGGGCGTCGTGGTCGGGGGTGAACGCGACGACCTCGCAGCGGCCGGTCGCCGGTCGTCGCGGCCACAGACCGTCGTCGTCGACGAGATCCTCGTCGGATGGGGGCGCCCCGAGCGACGGGAAACGGTTCTCGAACACGACGACGTCGTAGTCGTCGGCCGGGATCTCGGTGCACGCATCGGCCCTGCTCGGACACAGCGGGCAGTCGACGGCCGACGGCAGGAAGGTGCGCTCCATGCGGTGCGCCGCGAAGGTGACCCACTCCCCCGTCAGCGGGTCGCGGCGCATCTCGGAGGTCGCCGCAACAGGCGGCAGGTCGCGGCGGTCGTGGAGGTCGCGGGTCGCGGCACCGGAGACGAACGGCTCGGTGTCGTCGAAGTAGATCAATTCCCGGCCGTCGGCGAGATGCGTGACGGTCTGCCGGACCCGCGCCCCCACGCGGCTACTTGTCGTCCAGACCCAGGTCGGCGAGGCCGAGCAGGGAACGGTACTCGACGCCCTCGGCGGCGATGACCTCGTCGGCGCCGGTCGCGCGGTCGACGACGGTCGCGACACCCACGACGATCGCGCCGGCCTCGCGCAGCGCCTTGACGGCGGTGAGGGGCGAGTTGCCGGTGGTGGTGGTGTCCTCGACGACGAGCACACGCTTGCCGGTGACGTCCGGTCCCTCGATCTGCCGCTGCATGCCGTGGGCCTTGGCGGCCTTGCGGACGACGAAGGCGTCGATGGGCCGGCCGGGGGCGTGCATGACGGCGAGAGCGACGGGGTCGGCACCCATGGTCAGGCCACCGACGGCGTCGAAGTCCCAGTCGGAGACGAGTTCGCGCAGGAGCTTGCCGATGAGCGGGCCGGCCTTGTGGTGCAGGGTCGCGCGGCGCAGGTCGACGTAGTAGTCGGCTTCCTTACCGGACGACAGGGTCACGCGGCCGTGTACCACCGCCAGCTCGCGTACCAGTGCTGCCAGTTCGTCGCGGTCACTCATTGCGTCCTCACCCGTCGTTCGGCGGCGCGACGCCGGTGCGGTCGCGCTCGTGTCGGGGAACGAGCCTAGTCGCTGCGGGTCGCAGGTCAGGCAGCGACGGTGTCGGAGGTCGCCTCGGACTCCGGCCGGACGTCGCTCTCGACGATCTCCGCCTCGACGGTCTCGGGCTTCCGCGCCGGTTCGGATGCGGCGACGGGCGCGGGCGCCTCGAACAGCACGACCGGTCCGACGGCCGCGAGCTTCGCGAACAGCGAGGTGGGGAATCGGCCGACCGCGGTGTTCAGGGCGCCGCCGAGGTCGTTGTGCACGCGGACGGCGCCGGCGATGCGCTGCTCGCGGGTCTGCAGTTCCCGGGCAACCCGGATGAACGGCCAGTGGTTGACCCCTTCGAGTCCACCGATCAGCTCGTGGAGCGTCGCGGACAGCGCGTTCTCGGCGCCGGCGCGTTCGGTGAGCCCGAGACGCTGGTCGCGCATGCCGATGGCGAGCGACCGGGCGCCGACGACGGGCCGGATGCGCTCACGTTCGACACCGGCACCGGCCGACGCCGCGATGAGCGCGGGCACGAGATCGTAGCGGTCGTCGAGTTCGTGGAGGAGCAGACGCAGGCTCTCCCGCTGGCGTTGCTGCAACGTCCGAAGACGGCGCACGCCTGCGCGCAACCAGAGCACCACCGCAACCACGACAGCAACACAGAGCACCACAGCCACAGACGTCACGCGCAGAAATGTACCGAGCGCACGAATCGCGTCGAAGACTGCACCCGGCGTGTCCTGCGCGGTGTATCCGTACCGTGATCTGGCAACGCCCGCCGTCAGTTCGTCCGTGGCGATCGGGCGCTGTCGCGGCGGCAGCCGATCAGGTGCGGCCGCGACCGTTGCCGAAGGTGTTGGTCAGCTTCCGCACGAGGTTCTGCGGCACCAGTCGTCCCGCCGTGGCGAGCACCTTGTACTGCAGCCCGGGGATGCTGCGGACCTTGCCCTTGTCGAGGTCGGCGAGCGAGGTGCGCACCACCTCGTCGACCTCGAGCCACATCAGGTTCGGGGTGGACGACATGTCGATCCCGGCGCGCCGATGGAATTCGGTGCGCACGAAGCCGGGGCACAGTGCCTGCACCCGCACGCCCGTGCCGGCGAGACCACCGGCCAGCCCTTCGGTGAACGACACGACATAGGCCTTGCTGCCGGAGTAGGTGGAGCCGCGCCCGGGCAGCAGACCGGCCACGCTCGCGACGTTGACGATGTCGCCCCTGCCCGCCTCGATCATCGACGGGAGCGCGGCGCGGGTGAACGCGACAACCGAGGTGACGTTGACGTCGAGCTGCGCCTGCAGCAGGGCCGGATCGGCGGTCCAGAACTCGCCGGTCGTGCCGAATCCGGCGTTGTTGACGAGCATGTCGACACCGCGACCGAGGCGCTCGACGACGAGATCGCGACCGTCGGCGGCCGCCAGGTCGGCGACGATGATCTCCGATGCCGCCCCGAACTTCTGCTTCAGCTCGGCGGCGAGTTCGTCGAGGGCGGGACGGGTGCGGGCGACGAGCACGAGGTCGTAACCGCGACTCGCGAGTGTGCGGGCGAAACCCGCACCGATTCCCGAGGTGGGGCCGGTCACGAGCGCGACGGGGCGGGCGGAAGTCATGGCCGTCACACTAACGACACGCAGCGTGCGCGACCACCTCTCGGAAATCCTCGCTCAGTGGCGAGCGGAGGGCCGACCCGGATCCTGCGAACCCCGGTCGAGTTCCTCGGGTTCGACGACGGGCGGCAGCACGTGGAGGATGCCCGACAAACGCGCGACGGTCTCGATGGCCGAGTCCCATTCGCGTCCGGAGCTGCCGACGGGGATCGAGCCGAGCGTCCACTCGCCTTCGCTCCACAGCATCTGCACGTGGTCGGGGATGGACTCGGTGAACGCGACCATCCGCTGGTCGCACACGCGTCGCGCGATCTCGAGGTCGGTGGCGAAGACGATGCGCGGGCCGATCGAACCGAGCAGGTTCATGTCGGGGTCCTTCGGCGGCGGCGTCGACTTGAGCCGCAGATCGATGTCGACGTCGGAGCCGACCTTGCGCCGGACCGCGATGATCGTCGCGGTCTCCTCGATGTCGAACAGGACGAACTCCTCGCCGCGGCGAACCCCGCGGACGATGTCGATCGCGCCGAGATATTCCTGCTTGGCGAGCGCCGCGCGGTGCCAGGTGGACGGCAGGTGGTCCTCGGCGGAGGTGTACTTGTAGCCCTGCGCCTTGGCCCAGATCTCCCGGATACGACCCGACTGCTCTCGCCGCGTCCGGTCGACGTAGAGCAGCGCGACCGCACCCAGCAGTGCGACCGCGGCCAGAGAGAACCACATGACAGTCATCGTCGAGTCAGCCTAGCGGGTCAGCGGCCCGAACCACCGAAGGATGGGAGGGACGCGCTGACGACGGTCTCAGCGGTCATCCGTCCCTGCTCGACGGCACTGCCGGTCGCCACGGCGGTCGCTCCGACCTCGAGGCTGTCGGCGGTATTGCCGGTCAGGGTGATGATCTCGGTGTCGGGGGTGAGGACGACGGTGACCGTCGAACCACCGATGACGCCGAGGGTGATGCTGCCGCCGTCGTTGGCGGTGATCGTGCCCACGACCGCGCCCGCGTCGCCCATGACCTCGCCGAGTCCGCCCGGGATCCGGTCGAGCGGCAGTCCCGGTGTGGTCGGTTCGGGTGCCGGCGGGAGAGTCGCCGTCGGCGGGGGCGCGACGGTGGCCGGGGCGCGATCCGACGCGACCCGCGAGGTGGAGTCGTCGGGCCGGCTGAGCAGGAACCCGATGGTGCCGCCGAGCGCGATGAGGACCACCGCGGCGAGCGCGATCAGTCCCCAGCGCGGGCCGCGCGGCTTCCCGGCATCCGCGCCGGGCACCGGACCCGTGGGTGGCTGCCCGGGGATTCCGTGCCCCGGCGTTCCCGGTCCCGGGTTCATCGCCGTCTGCGGGTTACCGGGGTCGTATCCGGGGAGCACCTGTGTGGGCTGATAGCCGTGCGGAGGCGGGTAGCCCGGCCGAGGCGGATACGGCTGTTGCGACGGAGGACCCTGGGGGGAGGGATAGGCATGGGTGGGCTGGTACTCGCTCCCCTGCGCGCCCCACTGCTCGTAGCGGGTGTACGCGACCGTCGGGTGGGTGACCGGCCGCCCGTACGCCTCGGTCGGGTCGTCGGTGTGCAGCACGCGGGTCGCGTCGTCGTCCGTCCCGTTCGACGACTCGTCGAGTGCGTAGGCCCGTTCCTGCGGGGTGCGCGGATCCTGGGGATTCGTCATAACGCCTTCCAGAGTAGGCGCGCGCGGCCCCGGCGGCTCCTGCCACCGAGGCCGCGCACCGGTGCCGTCAGGCGCTGATCACGAGGTGGTCGCCGTCCTCGCTGACGCCCACGTGGACGGTGTCTCCGTCCTTGATCTCACCGGCGAGCAGCTTCTTGGCGAGCTGGTCGCCGACCGCCTGCTGGATCAGGCGGCGCAACGGACGTGCACCGTACTGCGGGTCGTAGCCGCGTACCGCCAGCCAGAACCGCGCGGTGTTCGAGACGTCCAACGTCAGTCGCCGTGCCGACATGCGGTCGGCGAACTGGTCGAGCTGGATGTCGACGATCTTCTCGAGCTGCTCCTCCGAGAGCGGGTCGAAGATCACGACGTCGTCGAGCCGGTTGATGAACTCCGGTTTGAACGCCGCCCGCACCGCCGCCATGATGTGCTCCCGATCGCCACCCGCGCCGAGGTTCGACGTGAGGATCAGGATGGTGTTGCGGAAGTCGACCGTGCGTCCCTGGCCGTCGGTGAGACGACCGTCGTCGAGCACCTGCAGCAGCGTGTCGAAGACGTCCGGGTGGGCCTTCTCGACCTCGTCGAACAGCACCACCGTGTAGGGGCGGCGCCGCACGGCCTCGGTCAGCTGACCGCCGGCCTCGTAGCCGACGTAGCCCGGAGGCGCACCGACGAGGCGTGCCACCGAGTGCTTCTCGCTGTACTCGGACATGTCGATCCGCACCATGGCGCGTTCGTCGTCGAACAGGAAGTCGGCGAGCGCCTTCGCCAGCTCCGTCTTGCCGACACCGGTCGGGCCGAGGAACAGGAAGGACCCCGTCGGACGGTTCGGGTCGGCGACACCGGCACGTGCACGACGCACCGCGTCGGAGACGGCCTGCACCGCGACGTCCTGGCCGACGACCCGCTTGCGCAGTTCGTCCTCCATTCGCAGCAACTTGGCGGTCTCGCCCTCGAGCATGCGGCCGGCGGGGATGCCGGTCCATGCCGCGACGACGTCGGCGACGTCGTCCGGGCCGACCTCCTCCTTGAGCATCAGGTCGCCACCGGCGGTGGTACCCGACGCGGCGGCTGCCGCCTCGAGCTTCTTCTCCAGCTCGGGGATGCGGCCGTAGCGCAGCTCGGCGGCCTTGCCGAGGTCGCCGTCGCGTTCGGCGCGTTCCTCCTCACCGCGCAGGGATTCGAGCTGTTCCTTGATCTCCCGCACGGAGTCGATCGCGGTCTTCTCGTTCTGCCAGCGCGTGGTGAGCTGGTTGAGCTTCTCCCGCTCGTCGGCGAGTTCGGCGCGCAGCTTCTCGAGGCGTTCCTTCGAGGCTTCGTCGCTCTCCTTCTGCAACGCCATCTCCTCGATCTCGAGGCGACGGACGATGCGTTCGACGGTGTCGATCTCCTCGGGACGCGAGTCGATCTCCATCCGCAGGCGCGAGGCCGCCTCGTCGACGAGGTCGATGGCCTTGTCGGGCAGGAAGCGCGAGGTGATGTACCGGTCGGACAGCGTCGCCGCCGCGACGAGCGCGGAGTCGGTGATGCGCACGCCGTGGTGCACCTCGTAGCGCTCCTTGAGGCCGCGCAGGATGCCGACGGTGTCCTCGACACTCGGCTCCCCCACCAGAACCTGCTGGAAGCGGCGTTCGAGGGCCGCGTCCTTCTCGATGTACTTGCGGTACTCGTCGAGGGTTGTGGCACCGACCAGCCGCAGCTCACCGCGGGCGAGCATCGGCTTGATCATGTTGCCGGCGTCCATCGCCGACTCGCCGGTCGCGCCGGCACCGACGATGGTGTGGAGCTCGTCGATGAAGGTGATGATCTGCCCGGCCGATTCCTTGATCTCGTCGAGCACGGCCTTGAGGCGTTCCTCGAACTCGCCGCGGTACTTCGCGCCCGCGACCATCGAGCCGAGGTCGAGGGAGATGACGGTCTTGCCGCGCAGCGACTCGGGGACGTCCCCGGCGACGATGCGCTGAGCGAGGCCCTCGACGATGGCGGTCTTGCCGACACCCGGCTCACCGATGAGGACCGGGTTGTTCTTGGTCCTGCGGGAGAGCACCTGGACGACACGGCGGATCTCGTTGTCGCGACCGATGACCGGGTCGAGCTTGCCTTCGCGCGCCCGCGCCGTCAGATCGGTGGAGTACTTCTCCAGGGCCTGATAGCTGGCCTCGGGATCGGCGGAGGTCACGCGGCGGTTGCCGCGGACGGTCGTGAAGGCGTCGCGCAGGGCGGCCGGCGTCGCGCCGTGCCCGGCGAGGAGCTTCGCGACGTCGGAGTCGCCACCGGCGAGGCCGACGAGGACATGCTCGGTGGAGACGAATTCGTCGGTGAGTTCGGTGGCGAGTTTCTGCGCCGCGGTCATGGCCGCAATCGCCTCACGCCCGAGCTGTGGCGTGGTGGTCGCACCACTGGTCTGCGGAAGGCGACGGACGAGGTCCTCGGCTTCCCTGCGGACCGCGGCCGGGTCGACGCCCACCGCTTCGAGCAGCGGGCCGGCGATGCCGTCGGTCTGGTCGAGCAGTGCCACGAGCAGGTGTGCCGGACGGATCTCCGGGTTGCCCGCAGCGGACGCCGACTGAAGTGCGGCGGTGAGTGCGGCCTGGGTCTTGGTCGTCGGATTGAACGAGTCCACTGCGCGCCCCTTTCTTTCTCGGTGCACTCCACGCGCAGGCGAGTGCCCCATGTCGATTCTGCAGCCGATTCCCTGCATCGGGCAGGTCTCGGTGATGTCGAATTCTTCAACGGATCGTAAGTTGAGTTTGTTCCACTCAACTTTCCTGAGTGTAGTGACTCTGATCACAAACCGCTCGCAGGTTGTGACGGACCCGGCGGTCAGTGGCCGGGCGCCCTGCAACCGACTACAGTGGCGGCGTTCGCGCAGCACGGATACAGGGAGGATGGCGTGGAGGCTTTCGCCATCGCCCGGGTTCAGCTCAGCTTCGCGTCGATCATCGCCACCCCCACCGGAGCCGAACGGTTCGCGACGGCGTTCTACACCGCCATGTGGAGCGAGTCCACCGGCATCCGCTCACTGTTCCCCGCCGGCATGGAGTCGATGCGGCAGCGTTTCGCGACCGCGGTCGGCTGGGTCGTCGCCCGCCTCCACGAGCCGGGCACCGTCGACAGGTTCCTCGCCCAGCTCGCGCGCGACCACCGGAAGTACGGGGTCGAGCCGCTGCACTACCGCGTCGCGGGCAACGCACTGCTCGCCGCGGTCCGCGAATGCACTCCCCTGATCCTGTGGACGGCCGCGCTCGAACGCACATGGGCCGAGGTCGTCGACGGGGTCGTCGAGACGATGGCGACCGCCGCGGCCACCGACGACCTGCCCGCCTCGTGGGGCGCCACCGTCGTCGGCCACGAACGCGTGCTCCCCGATCTGGCGATCATCCGGCTCGAGGCCGACAGCCCGATCCCCTACTACGCGGGCCAGTACATGAGCGTGCAGATCCCGCAGCGCCCGCACATGTGGCGCTACCTGTCCGCCGCGATCCCCCCGAATCCGTACGGGCAGATCGAATTCCATGTCCGACGGGTCTCCACCGGATGGGTGAGCCCCGCGCTCGTCGGCGAGACCGCCGTCGGCGACCGATGGACGATCGGCCCACCGCTCGGCGGCCTGCACGTCGACCGTGAGAGCGGCCAGGACGTGCTGATGATCGCGTCCGGCACCGGCCTCGCACCGATGCGCGCCCAGATCATGGAGATGGCGATGCGCGGCGACAACCCGCGCGTCCACCTGTTCTACGGCGGCAAGTATCCGTGCGACCTGTACGACCTCGAGACACTGTGGCAGATCGCCACGACCAACCCGTGGCTGACCATCGTGCCGGTGCTCGAGGAGAAGGAGAACCCTTGGTGGCACCCGGTTCCCGTGAAGGAACCGCCCACCGGCCTCAACCGGCCGATGTACGGCAAGCTCGGTAAGGTCGCCGGGCAGTTCGGCACGTGGGCCGACCGTCAGATCCAGATCGCCGGGTCGCCGTCGATGATCCGCACGACGCTGTACGCACTGTCGGCAGCGGGAACGCCGCGTCAGAACATCAGCTTCGACCCGCTCTGATCTGCTTGCGCAGCTTCCGTGCTGCGAGAGGTTCCGCGCCGGCGACTACATCCGCTGCGCCGCGACCGCCCGCGCGAACTCGGGATGCGCCTGCGAGATGACGAGTTCCGAACCGTCCTCCGCCACCGACATTCCCAGCGACGCCCGTTTCGGTTCGAGCACCCGCAGGGCGACGTAGATCGGGAGGAACGACAGACCGAAGACGCTGAGCAGCGCGAGACCGTAGATCTTGGGAGCGCCCTGTACGAGCGCGAACACCAGCGCGAGGAAGATGACGCCGAGGACCGTGCAGGTCGCGGCGGCGGCGATCTGCCAGCGCGTGCGGACTGCGACGCAGCGAGCGCACACGGGCCAGTCCACCGCGGCGACCTGCACCGTGTAGGCGGCCTCGAGCGCCGAACCGAACCGGTTCGATCCCTGGCGGGGCTCCGACGCGTCGGCCGCGACCGTCACCCGGACACGTCCGGTCTCGGGCTCTCCGTGACGCGGGCAGATCGGGGGGATGGGATCGATCGGTCGCATCGAACCGTCTCCGAGCGTGCTCGTCGCTCCCGAGCCCGGATATTCGACTGCCAACCGCACCTCGACCCGCTGGGCGTCCCCGTTCACCATGCGAGGGAGTATGTCAGCACGGCCCGGGCAGTGAAAGACCGGCTGCACCTGACCGGTACTCGTACGGTCGCGCGGGTACCGACGCAGCCCCTACGCGCTCGTTCCCGAAAGCGCGCACGACCTTTCGGGCAGACCTCCGCGAGGACACAGCACGAACTCCGCCGCAGCAGCAGAACGACGAAGCTCGATGTAACGCAGATCACACTCCTCGCGATGATCCATCATCAGCCACACACAGAGGAACGGACATGAGCAGGATTCACGTGTGGCTCGCGATGATCGTCGTCATCGCGGGGATCGGGCTGACGGGCCCGACCGCGTCGGCCGCAACGCCCTATTGCGGCATCCACTGGGGTTCGCTGGACAAGGTGAACCCGACGATGGTCACCTCACCGTTCACCGCCGTGCGGGCGGGACGGCACGAGTGCTTCGACCGGATCGTCGTCGATCTCGCCGGACCGGCCGCGGGCTACCGCGTCGGCTACGTCCCCGCCGTCCACGAGGACGGATCGGGGTTCGAGGTCCCGCTGCGCGGAGGCGCCTACCTCCAGGTGGTCGTCCTCGCTCCCGCCTACTACGTACCGGCGAACCGGCGCGAGGTCGTCGACGTGAGCGGGTACCGGACTCTGCGGCAGGTGGCGTGGGCCAACAGTTTCGAAGGCCAGACCACCCTCGGGGTCGGGGTACGGGCCCGGCTGCCGTTCCGGGTGTTCACCCTCGACGGTCCCGGTAGCGGTTCCCGGGTGGTGCTGGACGTCGCGCACCAGTGGTGAGGCCGGAGACCGGCACCTCCGGATCCGCGGATCCTTGTGATACACAGCCGCTCCCGGCAATCACGGTCGATTGCCGGGAGCGGCTGTCACGAATGCAGGGTCAGCGATAGGACGCCCGCAGCGTCTTCTTGTCGAGCTTGCCCAGCGGCGTCAGCGGCAGCGCGTCGAGGAAGTCGACCGACTTGGGGGCGTGCACCGAGCCCTTTGCGGCACGCACCTTCTCGATCAGTTCTTCGGCCGGCACCGACTGGCCCTCACGCAGCACGACGCATGCCTTGACGGCCTCACCCCACTTGGTGTCCGGCACCCCGACGACGGCCACGGACGCGACCGCGGGATGCGAGGAGATGACGTCCTCGATCTCGCGGGGGAAGACGTTGAAGCCGCCGGTGACGATCATGTCCTTCTTACGATCGACGATCGTCATGAAGCCGTTCTTGTCGGCACGCGCGACGTCGCCGGTGTGCAGCCATCCGCCGCGCAGCGCCTCGGCGGTCTCCTCCGGCTTGTTCAGATAGCCCTTCATCACGAGCGGGCCGCGCACACAGATCTCGCCGAGTTCACCCTGCGGCACCTCGTTCAAGTCGTCGTCGAGCAGGCGGACGTCGAGCCACGGCACGGGGCGCCCGCACGACGCGAGGCGGCTCGGATCGTCGGGGAGGTGTTCCTCCTTGCGCAGCACCGAGATGGTCATGCCGCATTCGGACTGACCGTAGAACTGGAAGAAGACCGGACCGAGCCGCTCGATTCCTTCGCGTAGGCGGGACGGCGACATGGCCGACGCGCCGTAGAACAGGGTCTCGAGGCTCGACAGGTCGCGGCCGTCGAAATCGGGATGGTCGAGCAGCATGTAGATCATCGTCGGCACGAGCATGGTCGCGTTGATGCGGTGCTTCTCGATCGTTTCGAGCACGAGCGCGGGATCGAAATGGGGCAGCACGTAGAGGCATCCGCCGCGCAGGAGCGTGGGGACGAAGAACGCCGCCCCGGCGTGCGAGAGCGGGGTGCACACGAGGAAGCGTGGCTGCTCGGGCCACTGCCACTCGGCCATCTGGATCTGGTTCAGGGCCGCTCCCGATCGGAACGAGCCCATGACACCCTTCGGTTTCCCGGTGGTGCCGCCGGTGTAGACGATGGATGAGGTGTCCTCGATGTCGACAGGTGCGGACACGAGCCGCTGCTCGGTGAACTGCTCGGACAGGGCGAGGATGTCGGTACCCACCGAGGACGGGCCGAGGGAGAACAGGTTCTTCAGGGTCGGTACCTGCTCGCGCAGCTCCGCGGCGCGTTCCTCGAAGTGCCGGGGATCGAAGATCAAGGTCTCGATCTCGGCGTCGGTCGAGATGTACTGGTGGTCGGAGAGCGAGCCCATCGGGTTCAGGGCCGTGTTGCGGCAGCCGGCGACCATCGTGGCACCCATCGAGATGAGTACCTCGGGCCGGTTCTTGGACAGCATCGCCACCGCCGATCCCTGCCCGACCCCGACGGACGCGAGCGCCTGCTGGAACCGGCTGATGGCGGCGCGCATCTCGGCTCCGGTGAGGACGACGTCACCGAGGTGCAGGGCGGGCCGGTCGGCGCTGCGGTCGAGCGCGGTGATGAGGAGATCGGGCGTGAATGCGGGGCGGTAGAGGTCGGCGTACTCCTCGGGCATGGTCGTCCTTCCGGTGTGCTGTGACGGTCCGTTGTGTGACGTCACCGGTCGGCGTTCTCCGCTGTGGTGACCATCACCTGCCGTTCGTCACGATAACCGCTCGAAGCCAAAAACTGAAACACGTTCCACTCTGCCTTTTCGCCGATTTCTCGCCTAGAGTCTTGGGCACGTCACAGCACACCACCGGGGGATCACGCATGCAGTCGGCCACGCCGTCACCGAGCGAGACCGAAACGGCAGTCACCGCAACCGTCGTCGAACATCATCGGCTCCGGCACGACCTCGCCGTCGTGCGTCTCGAATGCGACGACGCGATCGTCGATTTCCGCCCCGGACAGTACGTCGACGTGGCCGTGCCGCAACGTCCCACGCTGCCGCGTCGCCTCTCCCCCGCGCTGCCACCGTCGCTGGACGGCAAGCTCGAGTTCCACGTGCGCACGGTCCCGGGTGGCTGGGTGAGCGGCGCGATCGTCGTCGACACCCAACCGGGCGACGTGTGGCAGATCGGCGCCGCCCGCGGCGGCGACCTCCACATCGACGACACGGGCCGCATCGTCATCATGGTGGCCGGCGGCACGGGCCTCGCGCCGCTGCGGTCGTTGATCCTCGACACGGCGCGTCGCCCGGATCCGCCCCGCACCTTCCTGTTCACGGGCGCCCGCAACCCGCGCGACCTGTACGCCGCCGACATGCTCATGCTCCTGTCGGAGGCGCTGCCGTGGCTGACGGTGGTGCCGGTCGTGGAGACCCTCGAGATCCCCGACATCCCCGACCCCTGGTTCGACCGCATCGCCCCGCGCATCGACGAGTTCGGACCCGACCCCGACGAACTGCTCGAGGGCAGCGTCGACGAGGTCGTCACGTCCTACGGTGCGTTCGGCGACCACCAGGTGCTCGTGTGCGGCCCGGCGGCCATGGTGCGCACCACCGCTCAGCGGCTGATCGAGACCGGTACCCCGGTCGAGAACATCCGCTACGACCCGTACTGAGTGCCCCGGCGCACCGGCCGGCGCTCTACGAAGCGGCCGCGGTCACCCAGGCACGGGCGACGACCGACCGGGACGAGTCCGTGCCGACGAGCGCGACGTCCTCGACGTTCTCGTGATCGGTGCGGTAACGCTGCAACACGGTCACCGACCAGGTCGGTGATCCGGGACCCGCGGAGTGCTCGTAGAAGCGCATCCGGAGCCGCCGCACATCGGCGAGGTCGAACCGTTCGACAACCGAATGCAGCAGTTCGTCGGCGTACGGGGTGGGCACACCGTGCTCACCGCCCGGACGCGCCGATCCGGACACGAAGACCTCGGCGACGACCCGCCCGATCTCATCGACGTATCCGAGTGTCCGGTCGAGCCGGCCGGACACCTCGTCACGGTTGTCGCGGGCCCGGCAGGTCAGCGCGTCGGTGGTGGGTGGCGCAAAGAACACGACGTCCACTTCGTCCACCGGGCCGTCTTCGAGGTGTGGCCCGGCTCCCCAGAGGGACAGCACGGTAGGGAGGGAACGGACGTTCCCGTTCGTGATCGTCACATGCCCTCCCTACCTCTCGGATCGTCCACTCAGGCGACCGGTGCGTCCGACGATGCTGCGTCGCGTGCCGCGATGTACCCGAAGACCAGGCCCTGCCCGATGGTGGCGCCGGCACCGGGATAGCGGTGGCCGAACGCGTTGGCCGCGGTGTTGCCGATGGCGTAGAGACCGGCGATGGGGCTGCCGTCCTCGCGGAGGACCCGCGCCCGTTCGTCGGCGCGCACGCCACCGCACGTGCCGAGATCGCTCAGCGTCATCTTCACCGCGTAGAGCGGACCGTGCGTCAGGGGTCGCAGGTTCGGGTTCGGCTGGACGGTCGGGTCACCGTAGTAGCGGTCGTAGGCACTGCCGCCACGTCCGAACTCGGAATCCGTTCCCGCCGCCGCGTCCTCGTTGAACTTGCCGAACGTCGCGGCGAAGGCGTCCACCGGCACGCCCATCGACGCCGCGAGTTCCGCAGCGGTGGTGCCGCGGTGAGCGATGCCCGCCTTGTACCAGGCCTCCGGGAGCGGCTGGCGCGGGAACACCCCGGCCGCGAAGACGTAACTGTTGCGGTACTTCTGGTCGAAGACGATCCACATCGACTCGATCGGATCGCCGGCACGCTCGCGTTCGAGCACCAGCCGTCCGAACGACATGTAGTCGGACGACTCGTTCGTGAACCGGCGTCCCGTCTGGTCGACGATGAACGAGCCGGGCAGCGATCGCTCGGCGAGCATGACCATCGGCGGCTTGCCCGGGCGGGTCGGCGCGACGGCGGGGAACCACCAGGCCTGGTCCATGAGGGCGAGATCGGCACCGACCTCCTGGGCCGCCTTGATCGCATCGCCGGTGTTGGTCTCCGCCCCGAGGCTCTCGTGGTCGAGCAGACGCTCGGACTGGAACTTACGGCGCATCTCCATGTCGTGGTCGAACCCGCCGGCGGCGAGCACCACCCCGCGACGCGCGGTCACCGTCACCTCACGTCCGTTCTGCGCTACGACGGCACCGGTGACACGGTCGCCGTCGGTGAGCAGACGCACCAGCGACGTCTCGGTCCACACCGGCACACCGGCCTTCAGCACACCCGCGAACAGTCCGGCGGCGATCGCCTGTCCACCGGCGACGTATTCACGCTTGACGGCGAGACCGGCGACACCCTGGGCGAGCCGCTTGAAGATGCGCGGAAAACCCTTGTGCGGCACGCGCAGCATGAGGTTCATCCACTTGTAGTCGGCACCGGTGGTGGGCATCGGCAGGCTCGCCTCCATGAGGCCGGGACGCAGTCGACCGCGCTCCTCACCGAGGACCGACAGGTCCAGGGGCAGGCACTCGCAGCTGCGGCCGACCGCCGAACCACCCGCCAGTTCGGGGTGATAGTCGGAGTAGCCCTCTGCCCAGAACAGCTTCATGGGGGTGGTGCGCTGGAGCATTTCGACGGTGGCGACACCGTTGTCGACGAAGGCCTCGCCCCGCTCGACCGGCGCCGTGCCGTCGACGACCGTCCGCACGTAGGTGTGGCCGCGCTCGATGGTGTCGCCGCTTCCCGCCGCGTCGAGTACCGGATTGGCCGGCACCCAGAACGCACCGCCGGAACGGGCGGTCGATCCGCCGACGTAGGCCGATTTCTCCACGATGAGGGCGGACAGGCCCGCCTCGTGCGCGGTGAGCGCGGCGGCCATGCCGGTACCGGACCCGATCACGAGCAGGTCCACGGTCGTGTCGCGGGCTGTGGTCACGGCCGGTACAGGGGTCTTGGCCATCGACTGTCTCCTTCACATCGTTGTCTTCCGGACGGTATGGCAGCTCCGGGAGTCGTAACATGCGTGATCCCGATCACCGGGAGAACGCGAGGACGGACGATCGGTCTCCGGCCGTCCGATCATTCCGGCGAGGCGAAGACACCGGAGAGGTAGGCGACGATCTCGTGGAACAACTCCTCCGCAGCAGGTAGCACGGCTGTCATGGTCGCGAAACCGTGCATCATCCCGTCGTACCGCCGTAGTTCGACCGGCACACCGGATTCCTGCATACGCCGCGCGTACTCCTCGGTGCCGTCGCGCGTGGGGTCCACTTCGGCGGTGGCGACGAAGGCGGGCGGCAGGCCGACCAGGTCGCCGGCGAGGCCCGGAGATGCCTGCACAGAACGCCGGTCGGTGGGATCCGGCACGTACATGTCCCAGAACCAGTGACAATCCTCCGGGGACAGCAGTGCCGTGGCGTACTCGGGATTGGTCACCTCCATCACCGCAGTCCCGTACAGGGAGATCTGCGCGAGCGGACATGGAAGGCCGGTCTCGTGGAGTTGCTGGGCCAACGCGAAGGTCAGAGTGCCACCGGCACTCTCGCCTGCGATCACTGCTCGCGTCACGTCGACGGACCGAAGTTCATCGGGCGCAGAGGTGATCCATTCCCAAACACTCCGACAATCGTCGAGCGCCGCCGGACAGGGGTGTTCCGGCGCCAGCCGGTAGTCCACGGAGACGATGACGCACCGGGATGCGTTGCTCAGCTTCCGCAGGTACTCCTCGTTCTGATCGAGATTTCCGACGGCGAATCCTCCACTGTGCATCCACTGCACCACCGGCAACCCCGGGTCGTCGGACGGCCGGTAGATGCGCACGGGAACGCCACCACCGGCAGAGGGAACGACGCTGTCCTGTCGATGATGAATGGGTGTCGTTGCCGGAATCGCGTGTGCAGCGAGAGCGGCACGCAGATCCTCCACAGGCGTCTCGTGCATGGGTCTTGCCATGCGTGTTGCAGATGCATCGACCACCCGCTGTGCTTCCGGTGAGAGCGGCATATGTTCTCGTTTCGTCGACGTCTCGTACGGGCCGGGACGGTTCCGATCGCGGCGGCGGCCGTTCGGATCAGAGAACTCGCGCGGACACCTCTGCGAAGTGATCGGCGTATCTCACCGAGTCCTGGGTATCGAGGACGACGTGGACAGCACTGAAGACCGGTCCCGCTTCGGTGGCCCGGATGCTGCCGCGCACGATGCCACTCGATACGTTGAACGGCCTACCGTCGACGATCTTGGTGACGAAGATGTAGGACGAGAACTCGACCTCTCCGTCCGCGACGCCGGTGACGAACACATTGGTGCCGTTGTGACGCAGCGGATAAGGACTGTTGCGCCGGTGGTCGTCCTTCCATGCCATCACATTGGCGGCGCCACGCACGTCGACGCGGATGAAGTCCTCGTAGTCGGTCTCACCCGTGTCGCTCGCGCAACTGAAGGCGATGTCGTCGGCCATGAGCGCCCGAAGTTCGATGGGATTCCATTCGTCGTAATGGAACCACCAGGCCGCGACGAGGGCGCTGACGGTGCCCGGATCCACGGTCGACTCGTTCATGGAACTCTCCTGGAAGTCGGGACGGATGGTCGGGGAATCCGGAAGCTCTGTCACCGGTCGCGTCCGGCGGCGATACCCATTCGTGTGAGCATCGCCTGTGGGTCGGCCGGCGGCGCGAGATCGAGAAGCTGGTGCGCACGCCGATGTACTGCGGCGATGCACAGGTCGTCATCCGAGTGGATCCAGAACTCGCCGCGCGCGATCTGCTCGACCATGTGCTCGGCAGCGACGAGCGGATCGAGCCCTTTCTCGACGTTGTCGCGTTGCATGGCCGCGAACACCGCGTTCGCCGTCGGGTTGTCCGTGGGTGCCTCACGCTGCGCCGACAGGAAGATCTCGCTCCGGATCGAATGCGGGATCACGGCACTCACCTGGATCGGTGCACCGACGATGGCCAGGTCCTGGTGCAGACACTCCGTCATCGCGAGCACCGCATGCTTGCTCACGATGTACGGGGATTGCACCGCAACGGCATTCAGTCCACCGACCGACGACAGATTGGCGATGCACGACGGAGTTCCCGCTGCGATCATCCGCGGGACGAACGATCGCAAGCAATAGAAGACACCATCGACGTTGATCTGCATCAGCCGTTGCCACCGCTCGCGGTCGATCTCCCACAGCAGGCCGGCCGACTCGACGCCGGCATTGTTCACCAGGAGTTCGACGCTGCCGTGACGCTCGAAGACCTCGCTCGCCATCGTCTCGACAGCGTCGGGGTCGGCGACGTCGACGGCATACGGTTCCGCCTTGCCCCCTGCGGCGACGATCTCGTCGACGACCTTCGCCGCTCGACCGCCGTCGATATCCGAGACGACGACCGTCATTCCCAGTGACGAGAGATGCCGTACCAGACCTTCACCGATACCGGCGGCGGCGCCGGTCACCACGGCCACGCCCCGGGAGAACCGTTCCCGCGCACTGCTCGTCTGCATGCTCACGCCCTCAGTCCGTCGTCGGCGATGTTGGGATTGCACCAGGCAGGCGGCTCGCGGCGAGGCAGTTCGTCCTTGCCGTCGAGGCTCTTCACCGGGATCCCCTGAGACCACGGGAAATGCAGACTGAAGCCCACCAGACCGGTACGTTCGGCGGCGGGCAAGGTGCACATCTCCAGGACGGTCTGCGCCAGGTATTCCGGTGGTTCCGTCTCGTACCCCTCGGGCAGCAGTGCGGCAGCGCCCGGGGTCATGATCGCCGTGGACGGCCCGACCGCATTGACGGCGATGTTGTCGTCGACGAGTTCCGCGGCGAGGCCTTGGGTGAACCGGTGCAGAGCAGCTTTCGCCGACGCATAGATCACGTCACCGGAGGTCTTGTTGTACTCGCGGAACGGGCGGATCGGGCTCACACCGGTGGACGAGCCGATGTTGACGATCCACCCCGCACCGGACTTGCGCATGTGAGGGATGGCGGCCTGCGAGAGGAGGAAGGGAGCCTTCAGGTAGTGCTCCAGAGTCCTGTCGAACGTTTCTTCGCTCATCTTCTCGATCGACGAGTAATCGGCGAATCCCGCATTGTTGACCAGGATGTCGAGCCCTCCGACGGCGTCCGCCGCTGCGTCGATCAGTCCCGCGCGCTGGTCGCGGTCCTCGAGATCCGCCGCGATCGGCACTGCGCGACCACCGGCCTGTTCGATCAGCTGCACCGTCTCTTCCAGAGTGCCCTCGAGTACGTGCTCCTGCCCGTCCCGGAGCGATCGGGACGGGGACATGGAACGAGCCGTGACCACTACGGTGGCACCTTCGGATGCGAGACGTCGCGCGATCGCCCGGCCGATCCCCCGGCTGCTTCCGGTCACGAGAGCGGTACGTCCGGTCAGTCGTTGTGTCATGTCGGTTCCTGCTGCCTGTTCGTCTGTGTGCTCGGACTTCTCGTCGAACCACTCCGAAGCTATGCCGCAGCCCGTACGGGCGGACCGTTCCCTCCCGTTGTGCGGGAGGTCACTCCGACTACTTCCCCGATCTGCGGAACCGGAGCAGATAGGACGGAAGCCCGCGAATCGGAACCGACCGGGGCCAGTCGTCGGCACGGAAGTACGCGTCGGAACCACCATCGACGAACACCACGCTGCCGCACAGGAAATCCGCAGCGTCCGACAGCATGAAGACCGCCCATGCAGCAAGCTGTCCGGCATCACCGAAGCCACCGACCGGTACGGGGAACGAGCGGATCGCCTTCGCTTCGGAAGGAGTGGACAACTGCTTCTCCAGCAGCGGTGTCATGATCGCTCCCGGCGCCAGAGCGTTCAGCCGGATACCGGCACCCGCCCACTCCGGCTGCACGGCGGTGCGGCGAACCCATCTGCTGACGGCGATCTTCGACGCCGCGTAGATGATTGCAGGCGCGACCTTGCCGAACAGCCGGACCGATCGCACCGCCTTGTCCGCGTCCCCTCGCAGAAAAGCCTTGACCGTCCGACCCGGTACAGCGGGCGTGGTGGTCGTCGAATTGCTCGAGAACACAACCACCCTGGCGTTGCCCGCTGCTTCGAGGGCCGCACGCCAACCCATCAGGAGGTCGACGACCCCGAAGTAGTTGACCTCCGCGATGAGCCGGGGGCGTTCCGGGCCGGGCGCCGGCCCGAGACCCGCAGCGAGCACGGCGCCGTCCAGCCGGCCCTCGGCGGCCTCGAGCACCTTCTCGACGGCGCCCTTCCTGCCCTGCGGTGTCGACAGGTCCGCGACAACCTCCGCCTCTCCGATATCGACACCGATGACGGTGTGCCCGGCGGCGCGAAGTTGTTCTGCGACGGCGCGCCCCATGCCCGATGCAGATCCTGTCACCACATAGACGCCCACGTCGTCTCCTTCGTTCTCACGCACCGTTTCTCGGTGAAAGATATTTGACAGAGTAGGACAAAAATGGTGTTCTCGGAATGTGCGTCAGGAATCCTCCGATCCGCCGAAAGCATCCACCGAATCGGCGGGTGGACGCAGGCGTGGCCGACCATCGGTCATCGATACCGAAGCGATCGCCGAGGCTGCTTTCCGCCTCTGGTCCCGACAGGGATATGCCGACACCAGCTGGAACGACCTCGCCGAAGCGACCGGGATCAGTGCCCGCACCCTCATCAGGCACTTCTCCGTCAAGTCCGCGATCGCCTGGATCGGTGTGGCTCCCGCGACCGAACGGCTGCGCGCATCTCTCTCCGTCGCACCCGAGACCGCTCCACTGACCGATGCCGTACGCACGGCGATCGTCGAATCGATCTCGCACCGTCCGCACATCCAGCGCGTCGGACGCGATTGGCTCCGCCTCATCGCGGGCACACCCGAACTCGCCGCGATGTCGTCGGAGGCGTACCGGCCGTGGATCACCGAACTGGCCGATTACATCGGCCGACGCGTCCCCGAAGTCCCGGCAGCGATCGCGCGCGCGTTGGCGACCGCATACCAGGCCGCGGCGTTCGCGGCGTTGACGGAGTGGGCGGAAGAGGGTGCCCACGGGGATCCTGCCGACGCCGTCGACGCGATGCTGCGCTGGATGGACATCGTCCCCCGCTCCTCTGCACGTCCCGCCTGAATCAGCACTCTCCGCCTGGAATTCCTCTCACAGCCCGAGAATACGGAGATCACCATGACGACAGTCGACCCCGAATCTGCTACCGCGCCCACGGTCGATCCGCTGGCGCCTGCGCGCCTCGGACCGATCACCCTGCGCAACAGAATCATCAAGTCCGCAACATTCGAGGGCGCCAGCCCGAACGCCCTGGTCAGCGACCGCCTCGTCGACTTCCATGTCAGGGTCGGTGAAGGAGGCGTCGGGATGACCACCGTTGCCTACCTGGCGGTGGCACCCGAAGGGCGCACCGAGAAGGATCAGATCTACTGGCGCCCGGAGGCCCTCGACGGTCTCCGACGGCTCACCGATGCCGTGCACGCCACCGGTGCGAAGGTGTCCGCCCAGATCGGCCATGCCGGCCCCGTGGCCAACTCGCGATCGAACGGTCTCCCCTCGCTGGCGCCCTCCGCGCGCCCGAATCCCCTGTCGATGAGCATCGACCGGAAGGCGAGCGAGGACGACATCCGACGGATCATCGCCGCGCACGGTGAAGCGACACGATACGCCCGGGAAGTCGGATTCGACGCGGTCGAGGTCCATCTCGGACACAACTACCTCGCCAGTTCGTTCCTGAGCCCGAAGGTGAACCGCCGCAAGGACCGTTGGGGCGGCTCCCTGACGAACCGTGCCGAGTTCGCCCGCCGTATCGTCGCCGCCGTTGCGGAGGCGGCGGACGGTGAGATCGCCGTGCTGGCCAAGATGAACATGGCCGACGGGGTGCCTGGCGGACTCTGGCTCGACGAATCCCTGCCGTTCGCGAAGATGCTCGAATCCGACGGTCACCTCGACGCACTCGAACTCACCGGCGGTTCGTCGCTGCTCAACCCCATGTATCTGTTCCGCGGAGACGTACCGCTGCGGGAGATGGCCGAGACACAGATTCCGATCCTGCAACTCGGGATGAAGATGTTCGGCAACTTCGTCTTCCAGCATTATTCGTACGAGCCGCTGTACTTCCTCGAGTACGCCCGTCAGTTCCGCGACGAACTCGACCTGCCGCTCGTGCTGCTCGGCGGCATCACCGATCTCGACGGAATGCAGGTCGCGATGCGCGAGGGTTTCGAGTTCGTCGCGATGGCCCGGGCACTGCTGCGCGAACCGGACCTGATCGCGCAGATCCAGCGGGACAGGGACACCCGGTCGCTGTGCATCCACTGCAATCGATGCGCGGCCAGCATCTTCACGGGAACGCGGTGCCCGCTGGTCGTCGAATCCCTCTCCTGACAGCAGCAGACGGGCCCCGCAGCACGGTTCTGCTGCGGGGCCCGTCGTCGCTCTCAGTGCAATCGGGGCAGCTTCTGCCCGACAGGCAGTTCGATGCGCGATTCGGTCAGCACGCGCTGCGCGACCGCACGGTCGATGCTGTCGCGCAGCGCGCTGCACTCCCGGCCGTGATCACCGGGAGCCGAACCGCTCCGCGAGATGAGCGGGCACTCCGACGTATCGGATTCCCACTGGATCGAGGTGTGGGCAGGGCTGAACTTCTCGACGAGCACACCGACTCCGCACTTCTCGCACGACAGTGCCTGCATCGTCATGCCGAAGTTCCCTTTCCGCCCACGCGCGCGGGGTCGATGAACTCGAAGTGGTCGGGATGCGGTTCGCGGAGCAGGGTCCAGTAGTCGACGAGCCGCCACGGGCACGGTACGACGGCGCGTCCTTCGCTGTTCCGGTAGTAGCCGTTGGTCTCGGCACCGGGATGCACCCACACGGTCTTGTCCAGCGCCTCGTCCACCCTGCGGTTGTACTCGTCGAGCACATCCTGCCGCACATCCATCGCGTCGTGCCCGTTCTCCACGAGGTACTGCAGACACTCGACGATGTAGTGGACGTGCTCCTCGCTGAGGATGTTGTGGCCGGCACCGTGGTTGGGCGCGGAGTTCGGACCCGCGGTGACGAAGAGGTTCGGGAAACCGGACACCTGGATGCCCAGATACGCCCGCGGGTCGTCACCGCCCTTCCACTGCTCGGCGAGGGTGCGTCCTCCTGTCCCCACGATGTCGATCGAAGTCGTGAACTCCAGCTTGAAACCCGTTGCGAGAACGATGACGTCGGCGGGTACGAACTCGCCCTCGGTCGTGACCACGCCTTCCGGTGTCACCTCCCGGAACGACGCGCGGTGCAAGGTCACGTGATCACGGGTGAGCGCCGCGTAGAAGCCCGGATCCTTGACGATCCGCTTGCTGTAGGGACGGAAGTCGGGTGTCAGTTTCTCGACGAGATCCGGACGGTCGGGGAAGTTGGCGTGCAGGTGGTTCAGTGCCGTCTGCAGCACCATCTCGTTCGCCGGTGAGGCCGAGAAGTGCGTCTTCGCCCATTCGGGGTCGATGCGCGGCATCACGTAGAGGTTGTCCGATGCGAACCAGTAGGAGCGCAACCGGAACCACTCGTGGTACCGAGGAAGATGCGCCAACGCCCACTTCTCGCCGTCCGGAACCTCGTTCACGACGGCCTTCTCCGGGACGATCCAGTGCGGCGACCTCACCACGACGTCGAGCGATTCGACTCGGTCGACGATGCTCGCGACCACCTGGACGGACGTGCATCCGGTGCCCAGAACGACGACGCGCTTGCCGGTGAGGTCGAGGTTCTCGTCCCACTCGGCGGTGTGCACGACGGTGCCGCGGAAGGTGTCCATACCGTCGACGTCCGGGATGTTCGGTGAGTTGAGCATCCCGAGCGCTGTCACGACGGCCTTGGCGCGGTGCACCTCGCGGGTTCCGTCGACGGATTCGACGGTCACCTCCCATACGTGCTGATCGTCGAGCCACCGCGCGGACTGCACCCGCGTACGGAAGGAGATGTTCTCCGCAATTCCGTAGGTGTCGACGACCCCCTTCAGGTACTTCTGGTATTCGGTACCCGTCGGGTAGTACTTGGACCACCCGGGGTTCAGCTCGAACGAATACGAGTAGTAGTGGCTGGGTGTATCGACGGCGGCGCCGGGATAGGTGTTGCGCGACCAGGTTCCGCCGATCTCGTCACGGGCTTCGAACACACGGTAGGTGAAGCCGGCCTCACCGAGCTTGATCGCGGCATTGATGCCGACGATGCCGGCACCGATCACGATCACGGAGAATTCCGGCGCCGGTTTCCGTGTGACCGGGACGCAGCGTTCGGAAAGGACGAAGCCCGCTTGTTCCCGGAGGATCGGAACGAACTCCTCGTCGACACGCTCCGAGGTCGCGACCGTCGCCATCCGGAGGAACAGCTCCGGCTCGGGTACACCCAGCCGGTCCTCGGCATCCGGCGTGAGCAGTTCGTGGGCACGCGCCCGGATATCTGCGACCACGTCGTCCGGGTACTGCCCCGGCGGCGTCGTCGGACGCGTCCCGGTGCGGTAGTGGTTTCCCGGCTCGCCGATCGTCAGGCGTGGCGCGAACTCGTCGAGCAGAGTGGTGTCGCCGGTGGCGTGGACCAGGGACATGAGTAGCGGTGCCGGATCGCATACGTCGATGGCGGCATGCAGCCGGCCTTCGCGGTCCTCCACGTCCTCGGCACCCGAGCCGAGGGAGATCGTCTCGGTCATCATCAGCCCTTCTTCGACGCGAGTTCGGTGGGTGTCTCGATCGCCGCTCGCCGGACGATCTCGAATCCCTTGTAACCGGCTGCCGCGATCTCGGCACAGATGTTGCCGTAGTTCGCGAATCCGCCGATGTACGGCATGAACACCCGTGGTTTGCCGGGAATGTTGGCGCCCATGTACCAGGAGTTCGCCGAGGGGAACAGGGTGCCGGCGGCTTTCTCGTTGCACTCGGCGACCCATTCCTCGACGGCCCGTTCGGTCGGTTCGATCGAGGCGGCATCGTGCTCGTCGAGATGGTCGAGGCAGTCGGAGATCCAGTCCACCTGTTGCTCCGCCATGAGCACCATGTTCGCCAGCACACTCGGGCTGCCCGCACCCACCATGAAGAACATGTTGGGGAACCCGTGGGACGCGAGCCCCAGATAGGTTCGCGGTCCTGCGGACCACTCCTCACGGAGGGTGCGCCCGCCGCGGCCTCGGATGTCGATCCGGGCAAGCGCACCCGTCATCGCATCGAATCCGGTCGCGAAGACGATCATGTCCAGCGCATGGTGATCCTCGCTCGTGCGCACACCGCTCTCGGTGATCTCGACGATCGGAGTGGTGCGCAGGTTCACCAACGTCACGTTGTCGCGGTTGAACGTCTCGAAGTACCCGTCGTCGGTGACGATGCGCTTCGTGCCGATGGGGTGGTCGTTCGGGATCAACTGGTTCGCGATCTCCGGGTCCTCGACCATCTCCCGGATCTTCGCCTCGACGTATTCGCGGGCCGTGTCGTTCGCCCGGCGGTCCATCATCTGATCGGGGAACGCCTTCGCGAAGAGGTAACCTCCACGCTGCCACCACTCGTCGTACACCCTGCGACGCTCGGCCTCGTCGACCTCCATCGCGCCCTTCGGGTACGGCGTGAACGGTGTGCCTCCGCCGCTCATCCGTGCCAGTCGCCGACGCTCCGGATACGTCGCCTTGACTTCGGCGATCTGCTCGGCGGTCAGCGGCCGGTTGCCGGCCGGGATCGAGTAGTTGGGGGTCCGCTGGAATACGAAGACGTGGTCCGCTTCCTTCGCGATCACAGGAATCGACTGGATGCCCGACGAACCCGTTCCGATCACGCCGACGCGCTTACCGGTGAATTCGACGGGCTCGTGGGGCCATTCACCGGTGTGGTAGGACTCGCCCGCGAACGTGTCGCAACCGGGAATGTCGGGTCGGTTCGTCGCCGACAGCACCCCGGTGGCCATGATGCAGAATCGCGCCCTGACCGATCGACCGGTGTCGGTGGTGATGGTCCACAGCGCAGACTCCTCGTCGTACACGGTCGACACCACCCGGGTGAGGAACTCGAAGGCGCTTCGCAGGTCGTGCCGGTCCGCCACGTGTTCGAGATACGCCAGGATCTCCTCCTGCGTGGCGAACCGCTCGGTCCACGTCCATTCCTGCTGCAGTTCCTCGTCGAAGGAGTACGAGTAGTCGATACTCTCGACATCGCAGCGGGCACCCGGATAGCGGTTGTGGAACCAGGTTCCTCCCACTCCTGCAGCGGATTCGAAACCGTGGACGGTCATCCCGCGCTTCCGGAGCTTGTACACGGCGTACAGCCCGGATATGCCCGCGCCGATCACGACCGCGTCCACGTCACTCGAGGTGGTCACGGGAATCATTCGGTCGCCTCCTGCAATTGCTTGGCCCACAGCCATTCGTGACCCCAGTAGCTGTCGGCGGTGATCTCCTCGGCCGTGTAATAGGTCTCGTCGACGAGCATGCCCTCGGTGCCGTATTCGATGTCCCATCCGCCGGGGACCTGGACGTAGAAGGACACCATCTTGTCGTTGGTGTGGCGACCCAGCGTGGACGATACCGGGAAGTCCCGGGCGGTCACCTGATCGAGGGCACGGCCGACTGCATCGAGCGAATCGACCTCCACCATCACGTGGACGAGGCCCGGGTCCCGATCCTCGGGGCTGGGCATGAGGGCCAGACTGTGATGGCGCTGGTTGACACCGAGGAACCGGATCCGCATCGGGTCCATACCGGGAGGAGTCGGCAACCGGAACGCCCCTCGCGGAAGAAATTCGAGCACGTCCACGTAGAAATGGAACGATTCGTCGAAGGCGGTGGTGGGCATGACGACGTGCCCGAGGCCCTGTGGTCCCGTCACGAACTTCTGTCCGTAGCGTGTGACGACGGGACTGTGGTCGAGAGCCGGCCCGAAGAAGAACTCGAGCGGGGTGCCACCCGGATCCTTCATGATCAGGCCACCTTCGACGCGCCGCCGCTCGCACATCTCGAAAGGCATGGCCTCGAATTCGTATCCCGCGGTGGTCAGTCGGTCCGCGAGAGCCCGGAGGGCGGTACCGTCCCTGACTTCCCAGCCGACCGCGGTCACGCGGTCGGTGTCGCCCGGTTCGACGGTGATCCGAGCCGGACGTTCGTCCATGCGGAAGTGCAGTGCGTCGTCCTCCGGACCGGTGCCCGGCGCGAAGCCGAGCACATCGAACCCGAGCTCGCGCCAACGCGCCATGTCGGTGGCCTGGACGCGAACGTAGCCGAGGCTCTTGATCTCAGTCACAGAATTCCTTTCGAGTGCGCAAGGGGTGTCAGATCATCACGCGGAGGGGTCCGTCCGGAACGTCGATTCCGAGGGAGGCCATGGCCGACGCGTGATAGGTGGTGCTGGTGACGTGGATGGCGTGGTGCAGGCCGGCGTGCGCATCCCGCCAGAAGCGCTGCAAGGGGTTGTCGACGCGGAGGGCGTTTCCGCCGCACCGGTCGAAGACTTCGTCCGCGGCGCGGACGGCACGCCATGCCGAGCGCACCTGGTTGCGGCGCGACGTCGCCCGGGTCTCGAAGTCGACCTCCTTGCCGGCATCGACGAGATCCCAGATCCGGTCGACGTTCGCCAGGAGTTGCTGCCGGGCCGCGTCGATCTCGGCAGCGGCCTCGCCGAGGGCGTGCAGGACGTACGGATCGTCCTTGATGGCAGTCCCTGCCGCACCCACGCGCCCGCGCTGATAGTCGACACCCGCCGCGAGTACGCCCTCGCAGATCCCGATGGTGGCGGAGGTGATACCGAGCGGGAACATCGTCGACCACGGCATCCGGTAGAGGGTCTCGGTGACGCCGTACTCCTTGGCCGCGGTCCCGTCGATCACCGCTCCGCCGTTCATCACCCGGTACTCGGGAATGAACGCGTCCTTGACGACGATATCCTTGCTGCCGGTACCCCGCAGACCGACGACATCCCAGGAATCGTCGATGATCTCGTAGTCGGAACGCGGAAGGATCACGTGCAGGCCGACGGGGGGCATGACCGGTGCGCCGTCCTCACCACCCACCAACGCGCCGAGGAAGATCCACTCGCAGTGGTCGGTTCCCGACGAGAACTGCCACCGCCCGTTCAACCTGTACCCGCCGTCGACGGGAACCGCGACGCCCCCGGGCATGTACGGGGATGCCTGCCAGGTATCGGAATTCGTGCCCAGCACTTCGTCCTGCACCTTGGGGTCGGCGAAAGCGAGCTGCCACGGATGGACGCCGACGATCCCGCCGACCCATCCCGCGGAACCGTAGATGCTCGCCGTCTTCATCACCGTCTCGGCGAACTCCCGAGGATGTGCTTCGTACCCGTTGTACTTCTTCCGCTGCAGCAACCGGATGATCCCGGACTGCCGGAGGCCGGCGGCCATGTCGTCCGTCAGCCGACCGAGCCGGTCGGAGTCGTCGGCCCCCGCTCGGATCTCGTCGGCCATCGCGACGATGTTGTCGAGCACTTCGTAACTCATGGTTTCTCCAGGAGGTATGTGATGATGCGGAATTGCGGGGTCAGGATCCCGATTCGGCGGAGGCTGCCTCACGAGCCCGGGTGAGGTTCGGGGCGAAGGCACTACGTCCGGCAGCGACGTTCTCGTCGACTTCGGCCTGCCAGCTCGTCAGGGCGCGCGTGGTGTCGATCTCGTACTCGAACCGGTTGACCATCTCGGGTCGGATGTCCTCGACGTCGACGTAGAACTGTTCGTACCACCGCCGCAGTTGGTAGACGGGACCGTCCTCCTCGCACAGCAGGGGGTTGTCGATCCGCGACTTGTTCTTCCAGATCTCGACGTCCTGCTCGAATCCGATCGCGACGCCCTGGGCGACGGCCTGGGCGATCTGTTCCGCCTGCTCCGGGGGCACTCCCTCGGGCCTTTCCACCATCACGCCGTACTGCAGGCGGAAGGAGGTCGGAAAGATGGGGTAGTGGCAGTTGATCAGGTAGATGTTCGGCGGCGACTCGGGATCACGGCCGGCGCTCCACAGCTTGTCGATCATGTACGAGGGACCGTAATACGTGGCATCGGATCTGCTCTCGGCACTGTAATTGGTGGTCTGGCTGACGCCTACGGCATCCGCCCGGGGCAGGGACCACATGACCTGGGTGGCGGTATGACCTTCGAACACGTTTCGGAAGTAGGTCGGCATTCCGTAGTGGACGTAGAAGAAGTGCGCCATGTCGACGACGTTGTCCACGATCTCGCGACAGTGGGATCCGGTCACCTCGATCGAGTTCCACACCCAGTCGGTCCACCCGGGATCGCCGTAGGTGGGAACCTCCGGAACGGCGAGCTCCGCCGGCGGCTTGCTGCCCTGCGGGTCGTGCCAGACGAAGAGCTGACCGCTCACCTCCGCCACCGGCCACGTCCGCGTGCGGGCGAGCGGTGGAACACGACGCGCATAGGGGATCTCGGCGCACTTCCCGTCACCGCGCCAGCGCCAGTCGTGGAACGGACAGGCGATGGTGTTGCCCTTCACGGCTCCCTGCGCCAGATTTCCACCCATGTGCCTGCAGTAGGCGTCCAGAACGTTGAGCTTTCCGTCCTCACCGGCGAACACCACGAGCGAGGTCCCGAACGCGTCGACCTGATGGGGCTTGCCGTCCGCGAAATCGCGTACGAGCCCCAAGCAGTGCCATCCTCGCGCGTAGCGCTCCGGCGGCGTGCCTACATCGATGGTTCGGACCTGATCTTCGGTGTCTGTGGAACCCACGATGCCTCCTGATCGACTGATCGCGACGACTCGCCCGTCGCACCAGGGACCAGGATCGAGAACCCGGACGTCGATGTGATGTCCGTCTCCCGAAGAGCGGGAGGGCAGTTTCGGTCACAGGGATCCACCTGGCACGGTCGGTTCCATGGTTGCCGTACGTGGCGCTTCGCGGATATGGTGACGCCCATCACACCTGGGGGGTGTTCAGGAGGAGAATGTGAGTACGTCACGCACCGATGGTCTGCCCGTGTCCGTCGTGGACCGGATTTCCCTGGTCCTGGAGGCCTTGAGCACGGGCCCGATGACGCTGGCCAAGGTCACGGCCCGCACCGGGCTCCCCCGCTCGTCGGCGCACCGCCTTCTGGAACAACTCGCCAACGCGGGCTGGTTGGCGAGGTCACCCGAGCAGACGTACGAGTTCGGGGTGAAGGCGTACGAATTGGGTCAGGCCGCGCTCAATCAGAACCGGCTCCTGCATCATGCGCGTCCCCTGATGCATGCCTTCGCGCATCGCTCGGGGTTCACGGTGCAATTGGGGGTTGTGGACCGCGGCGACACCGTCTACCTGGCCAAGGTGAACGGACGCACATCGGGCTCGACCCCGACGGCCGTCGGCCAACGCGTGCCGGCCCACTCGACCGCCCTCGGCAAGGTCATCATGGCGTACTCGGCGGTCTCGTCGCAGCACCGTCCGGACCGTGACCGGATTGCCTCCGGGACAGCACCTTCCGCACGGAGCCGCTTCGAGGACGAGCTCGCCCAGGTGCGTGATCGTGGCGCCGCGTTCGACCGCGCCGAGGCGTTCCCCGGCATAGCCTGTGTCGGGGTGTCGATCGGTCCGCCCGATCACATGTACGGGAATCTCGCCGGGCTGTCCGTGTGCGCCCCCGTCAGCGTGCTGGATCACCACAAGATGATCGGGCCGCTACGTGTTCTGGCCGGCGACATCTGGCAGCGCTGTGTCGCGTCGGATCTTTCGACGCACTAGCCGACGGCGGTGGGCGCGGAACACATGTGTTCCGCGCCCACCGCTGTGATGTCGAGAGTATGGCGAGGGCCGAGGGTACGGATCAGCCTCGCTGCACGAACTCCACGAGATAGCCGTCCGGGTCGCGAACCGTGCCGATCACCATCCCGTAGGCCTCGAGTTCCGTTGCCGGTGTCTCCTCGACGCCACCGTGCCTACATGCGTGGGCCATCCTCTCCCTGACGTCGTCGGTGTTCAGCACGATCTTGACGAACATGTTGCCGTGTTCGTGTGGGGTCTCCCCCTCGATGCCGGTCGGCACGACGAGTTCGAGGCCCGCGGCACCGGCCCGGACGATCGACGCGCGGAATGTAGGGGTGTCCAGATCCTTGTCGTGCGCGAATCCGCATCCCCGGGTGTAGAACTCGGCAGATCTTTCCAGGTCGGCGACTCTCAGCGCAGTGAGCGAGAGCAACGTCGGCGCACCCGACTCCTGCACGGTCATCGCGTCTGGGACCCACCGTTGAAGTCCAGTGTCTGACCGGTGATTCCGCCCGCCTCGTTCGAGGCCAGGTAGGCGCAGAATGCGCCGACCTCGATGGGATCGCCCAGGCGGCCGATCGGGATCGTCCGGAGGATCTGCTCGATCATCTCCGCACTCATCTTCTCCTCGAGGTTCTTCTGATGCCCCAGTGCCACGATGTTCGCCGTCACGCCGTACTGCCCGGTCTCGGCCGCCAGGTGCCGGATGAACCCTTCGATTCCGCTCTTACCCGTTGCGTACATCGATTGATTGATGTTCTGACCCGTGCGTGCAGAACCCGACGAGATCTGGACGACCCGTCCCCAGCCGGCCTCGCACATCCCGTCGAGGGCGACCTTGATGCAGTTCATCGCGCCGTAGATGTTGAGATCGATCGGAGCGCGCCATTCCTCGGGCGACAACTCGCGGAACGGTTTGATGACGCGTCCTTCCGCGATGCCCGCATTGTTGACGACGATGTCGACGTGTCCGCCGAGTGTCTCCTCCGCCGCCCGTACGCATTCGAGCGTGGCGTCGTAGTCGGTGACGTCGAAGGCCGATGCGACCGCCGTGTTCCCCTCCTCGACGATCGCCGCGGCGACCTTCTCGGCGCGGTCCGGGAACAGATCGTTGACGATGACCGAGGCCCCCTGCCGCGCAAGGACCTTCGCGATTCCCTCACCGACGCTCTGACCGGCACCGCTGACGAGCGCGATGCGTCCGGCAAGACTGAACACAGGTACTCCTTCCCGTCGAACATGATTCGACGAATCGTGATGTGAGCCAGTGCACAACAGAGAACCATTTATTGTCAACAGATATTGGATCCAATAATCGCTACGCATCTGTTACGGTCTCCGCATGACCCAGATCTCATCCGATCCTGAGCTGGGCGGCGGCCCGACGGAGCCGATTCTCTGTTCCGTCGCAGACGGTCTCGCCCGCATCACCTTGAACAATCCTCGTCGCAAGAACGCGATCACCCTGGACATGGCAGCCGAGATCTCGGCGTTCTGCGACCGCGTCGAACGGGATACGACCATCGGTGCCGTGGTCGTCGACGCGAACGGAAGCTATTTCTGCAGCGGCGCCGACACTCGCGACCTCGCATCCTCATCCACCGATCCCGCTTCTCCCGAAGCGGTACAACGCACGTCGGCGGTCTACAACGCCTTCGTACGCATCGGGTCGCTCCCGGTACCGACCGTCGCCGTGGTGACCGGTGGCGCTGTCGGGGCAGGTCTGAACCTCGCCATGGCCGCCGACATCATGGTGGTGACACCCGAGACCGTCCTCGACAGCGGCTTCTCCGCTCGGAACATCCATCCGGGTGGCGGCCACATCTCCCTGCTGGGACGTGCGATGGGTTGGTCCGGCGCGATCGCCCTCGCAGCGTGCGGACAGTCCCTGAGCGGATCCGACGCCGTGGCACGAGGACTCGCCTACATCGCTGTGGCCGCCGAGGACATACCGGCGACCGTCGAGCAGCTCACCCGCACGGCCGCCGCCGATCCCGAACTGACGCGACGCATCATGACGAGCGCGCGCCTCGAACTCGGCCCACCCGCCGTGAGCTGGGAATCGGCGCTGGAGATCGAACGCGGCGTGCAGATGTGGTCGATGGCCCGGAAGGGCCACGCATCGTGGTCGTCGCGAGGACCGGGCCGCTCGTGACCGCCACCGGAACCGAGCACCTCGAGGACATCGACTCCGGGCTCGGGCACCTCCGCGCCGAGGTACGGGCCTTCTTGTCCCAGGAGATCACCCCGGGCCGGTTCGTTCCCGACACGGACAGCTGGATGACCGGGTTCGACCCCGACTTCAGCGCTCGTGTGGCCGGACGAGGCTGGCTCGGCATGACGGTCCCCACGGAGTACGGCGGGCACGGACGCAGTCCGCTCGAACGCTTCGTCGTCAGCGAGGAGATGCTCGCGCACGGCGCCCCCGTCGCGGCGCACTGGATCGCCGACCGCCAGATGGCACCGAGCATCCTCGCCAACGGATCGGAAGAGCAGAAGCAGCGGTACCTTCCGGAGATCGCCTCGGGCCGAGCCTTCTTCGCCATCGGTATGAGCGAACCCGACGCAGGCTCGGATCTGGCTTCGGTGCGTACCCGCGCCGTCGACAACGGCAATTCGTGGACGATCACCGGCACCAAGGTCTGGACCACCGGAGCCCACCTCGCGCACGCGATGGTGCTGCTCGCCCGCACCGACGGACAACCGGGCGACCGCCACAGCGGCCTGTCCCAGTTCGTCGTCGACCTCCCCCACCCCGACATCGAGATCCGTCCCCTGCGGAGCATCGACGGACAGGCACATTTCAACGAGGTCGTCTTCCACGGCGCGCAGGTGCCGGCATCGGCCCTCCTCGGCAAGCGCGGAAACGGCTGGACCCAGGTCATGGGTGAACTCGCGTTCGAGCGATCCGGTCCCGAGCGCTATCTGAGCACGATGCCCCTGCTGCGCGCATGGGCGGCCCACCTCGCGGAAAACGGGGCGACTCCCGCACAGAGACAGACCCTGGGCACTCTCACAGCCAGGGCGTGGGCTCTGCGCCGGATGTCCTTGCGGGTCGCGGCCGAGCTCACGGCCGGCCGCAGGCCCGACATCCTCGCAGCGATGGTGAAGGATCTCGGGTCGACCTTCGAGGGCGATCTGGTCGAAGCCGTGCGGGCTTCGAGCAACCTCGTCGCCCGGCGCGACGGAGCCGATCCGCTGGCGCGCATGCTGGCCCACAGTGTTCTGCACACACCCGTGTTCACCCTCAGGGGTGGCACCAACGAGATCCTGCGCGGGATCATCGCGCGCGGATCGGGGGTTCGATGAGCGAGTTCACCACCGAGCTGGCGGAGACCACCGCGGCGATCATCGAGCACGTGGGGGTCGATCCGGCCACGCCTGCGGACGGCATGCACGGTGCGCTCTGGACGCAGCTCGTGGACGGCGGCTTCGTCACCGTCGGCGTACCGGAAGCCGCCGGTGGGGGTGGCGCGACACTCGGCGACGCACTCGCAGTCGTGACGACCGCAGCGCGGCACGGCGCAGTGGTGCCCCTCGTCGAGCACGGCATCCTCGCAGCCTGGCTCGCCGCCACAGCCGGACACGAGTTGACCGCGGAGATCGCGACCGCGGCACGAGGTGACGAGCGATGCTCGATCCACCGCCGGGGCGACACCCTCCTGTTCGACGGCACGGTGACGGATGTCCCCTACGCGGCCGACGCGGACACCCTCGTCGTGATCCTCCCTCCGGAGAACGGCGCGGACGGTTCCTCGGTCGCCGTCGTGTCGATGTCCGGAAACGGCGCCGACGTCTCGGCAGAAACCGACCTGACCGGTGTTTCCTACGCCGACATCGTCTTCCGGGACGCACCGGTCGTCTTCCACGGAAGTTCACCGGTTCCCCTCACCGAGTTCCGGCACCGTGGCGCTCTCGCCTACGCGGCCGCGACGGCGGCTGCAGCTACGGCAGTACGGGACCACACCGTTCGCTATGCATCCGAGCGCCTCCAGTTCGGGCGCCCGATCGCGAAATTCCAGGCCGTCCAGCAACAGCTGGCACAGCTCGCCGCCCGGACCACGATGATGGAGATCGCCGTCGACTCCGCGATCGCCACGCACGACGACCCGGAGATCGGCCCGCTCACGACAGCAGCCGCGAAAGTGGTGACCGCGATGTCCGCGCACTCCGTCGCTGCCGCCGGCCATCAGATCCACGGTGCCATCGGCACGACCTCCGAACACCACCTCGGCCGCTTCACCACCGCGTTGTGGAGCGGGCGCGACCGATTCGGCTCCGAGCAACTCTGGGCGGAGGACCTCGCGAGCCGGATCCTCGACGACGGCATCGACGTCTGGGACGTCGTCACCGGAACACGAACAGAGCACGACAGCGCATCGACGGCGTACAGGAGCCCGGCATGAACGTCTCCACCTCCCCCGGTCACACGCCCACATCGACGGCCGATTCCGCGATCGACGGTCGTGCCGCGTGGCGGGCGGCCGATCGCAGCACCGGAGTCGGCGCGCTCGCCGGACTCCGGGTACTCGACCTCAGCAGGGTCCTCGCCGGGCCGTACACGGCCCAGACCCTCGCCGACCACGGCGCCGAGGTGATCAAGGTGGAGGCACCGTCCGGCGACGAGACACGCGGATGGGGACCACCTTTCGACGATTCCGGCGAGAGCAGTGCGTACTACGCGGGTCTCAACCACAGCAAGGACAACATCTGTCTCGATCTCCGGACCGACGCGGGCCGCGAAGTACTGTCGCATCTGCTGCGTGGCGCCGACGTGGTGATCGAGAACTTCAAGGCCGGCACCATGGCTCGTTGGGGGTTCGACTACGAGACCGTGCTCGCCGAGGAGAATCGCCGGCTCGTCTACTGCAGGGTGACCGGGTTCGGTGTGGACGGGCCGATGGGCGGACTACCCGGATACGACGCGGTGCTGCAGTCCTTCGGTGGCCTGATGAGCGTCAACGGCTATCCCGACGGCAATCCCTTGCGTGTCGGAGTTCCGATCGTCGACATCGTCGCGTCCCACATGGCGGTCAGCGGCATCCTGCTCGCGCTGAGGGAGCGGGACAGCAGCGGCCGCGGTCAACTCGTGGACATCACCCTGCTCGACTCGGTGATCTCGCTGCTGCACCCCCACGCATCGAACTGGGTCTCGAGCGGGAAGGTGCCCCAGCGCACCGGCGACTACCACCCGACGGTCGTGCCGTATCAGGTCTTCGCTGCCCTCGACGGTGACTTCTTCATCAGTGCCGCCAACGACCGGCAGTTCCGCTCCCTGGTGACCGTCCTGGGCAGGCCGGATCTCGCCGACGACCCGCGATTCGTCTCCAACGGCGTGCGGTCGCAGAATCGCGACGAACTCGCGACCCTGCTCGGCGGTCTCGTCGCCGGATGGCGACGAGACGATCTCGCGGTCGAACTCGAACGCGCCGGTGTCGCGGCCAGCCCGGTCAACACCGTCGACCAGGCCCTCACTGCGCCCCAGACCGTTCACCGCGGGCTCTTCCTCGACACCGTCGACTATCGTGGCCTGGGTGTGCCGATAAAGCTCGGGCGGACGGCCACACGGACACCCAGGACGGCGGTTCCGCTCGGAACCGACACCGAAGCGGTGCTGTGTTCGATGGGATACAGCGCAGACACTGTCGCCGCTCTACGGGCCACCGGCGCGCTGGGCCGTTCACGAACGACGCATGCGGGGACGACCCGGAAGGACGACGCAGGAGAGGACCGAGGTGAGCCCACGAGCGATGCGGACCGGTGACGACGTCACCGAGCCCGGTCCCCCGGCAACCGTTCGCGGCGCCGACTGGGTCGCCACCGAGATCGAGCGGATGATCGTCACCGGTGATCTGCTCCCCGGCCAACCGGTCCGTCAGGAGCAGATGGCGGAACGACTAGGAGTCAGCCGGCTCCCGATCCGGGAAGGACTACGCCAACTCGCCTCGCAGGGGCTCATCGAACATCGCCGCAACGCCGGGTACACCGTCGTCCGGCTCGAGCAGTCCGAGTTCGACCAGATCTACCTGATGCGCGATGCCCTCGAACGGGAGGTTCTTGCCTCCCTCCCCGCCCTGGATGCCGACGCGCTCGCCGAGGTCCGCAGGCTGGGCGAGCGCGTCGCCGAGGCGGCAGAACGTGGAGACCTGCTGGAGATGCGCCTGGCGAACCAGGACTTCCACTTCGCCATGTTCGACCGCTCGCCGCTCGGTCTGGTCGTCTCGGAGATCCGCCGATTGTGGCGACTCGCGATGCCGTATCACGCGGCGTATCTCTTCGATGCCGAAGTGCGCCGACGTGTGATCGCGGAACACGATGCGATGATCGACGCGCTCGCCGACCACGACAACGAGCGTCTGATCGGCCTGATGAACGAGCATCGCCGCGGCGGTGAAGCCGGCACGAGCATGCTTCTGCGGAACACCGCTCGCGGAGGTTCGTGACTCGGCACCCCACGGGTGACGGCCGGCCCGGGGCAATCACGCCGGGCCGGCCGATCGGGTCACCTCATGCCGTTCGAACGGCCCCCAACAGCTTCTTCAACGGAACCGTCTCGTCCGAGAGCAGTTCCCGGGACGGCCGGTGCCCACGTGCGAGCGCGGACCGCAGTGCGACGAAGTCGGCGGGCGCGTTGACGCATTCGGCGGCGAGCAGGCGGTCGTCCTCGAAATAGAGTGCGACGCGGCGCCGAGGCTTGCTCGGATCGGTACGGACCAGCACCTCCGTGTGCCCGCCGATCATTCCGGCGATCTGCAGTTTCCACGGCCCCTGGTCGGACCAGAACCACGGCACGGGCCGTTCGACTGCCTCACTTCCGAGCAACGTCGCAGCTGCCACGTTCGCCTGCTCGGTGGCGTTGTCGACGGATTCGAGACGTACCCGGGTTCCCTCACCCGTCGTCTGCACGGTGCAATCACCGATGGCGAGGATTCTCCCGTCCGAGGTCACACAACGCTCGTCGACCAGGACGCCACGATCGCAGGCGAGGCCGAGTTGTTCTGCGAGTTCGGTGCGCGGTTCCGCACCGACCCCTACGAGGACCGTCGCTGCGGCGATCTCGCGACCGTCGTCGAGACGGACCGCACGTACCCGATCACCGTCGAGTGGGATCTCGACGGGTTTCGCATCGAGGACGACGTCCACGCCCATCTCCCGGTGCGCCGCGAGCAGGAACTCGGCCGTTCCTGCTCCGACAGCACGACCCATCAGCTGCCGGCCCGCCTCGACGACCGTGACAGCGACACCCAGTCCCCGGAGTGTGGCGGCGACCTCGAGTCCGACGAAACCACCGCCGATGACCACCACCGGTCCGGCAGTGACACGTTCCGCCAGTCGGTGTGCATGGTCGAGTCCACGCAACACCAGGACATCCCGGTGGTCGGAACCGGGAATCGCCAATCGTCGTGCCCGAGCGCCGGTGGCGAGCACGAGCCGATCGAAGGCGCGCGTCCCGACGGACCCGTCGGAGCGCTCCAGGTGCAGCGTGACGCCGTCGGCGTCACGTTCGACCCTGCGGACGGTTGTACCCAGCAACACTTCGATCTCGTTGTCCGAGTAGTGATCTGACGCACGTAGCATCAGCCGGTCCGGCGTCGACTCCCCCTTCAGCCATGCCTTCGACAAGGGCGGCCTGTGGTAGGGCGGATGCGTCTCGTCGCCGATCAACGTCAGAGGTCCGGTGTACCCGCCGGACCTGAGCCGATCGGCCAGGTGCACCGCCGCGTGCGAGGCACCGACGACCGCCACACTGCGTGGTGGTGCGCCGGTGCCGGTCGGATCTCCGGTCATCTCACGCCTGTTCATCGGGGATCGTCACGTGCAGGTCGACCCCCTCGCGGAGAATCAACTGGCACGACAGTCGTGACGAGTCCTCACGATCACTCGCGGTGCAGTCCAGCATGTCGTCCTCGTCCTCCGAAGGAGCATCGAAATGATGCCGGTCCTCTTCGGCGAGGTAGACATGACAGGTCGCGCACGACAGCGAACCGCCGCACTGTCCGACGATCCCGGACACACCGTTGCGGACGGCTGTCGACATCACGGAATCGCCGGGCACACCGTCGATCACGCGTTCCGTCCCGTCCGGTTGGACATAGAACACCTTGGGCATGTCGGGTCCCTACCAGGTGACGGGGAGATCGACGATGGGCTGTGTGAGGTTGTCGTTGTCCACCACTGCCTCACCAGCGAGCCTGAGGCCCGGGAGCCGCTTGAACAACTCGGTGATCGCGACCTGCATCTCCATCCGCGCCAGTGGTGCTCCGAGGCAGTGGTGCAGGCCGTAACTCAACGTCAGGTGCGGGTTGTCCTTTCGACGTACGTCGAAGGTACCGGGGTCCGAGACTGCGACCGCGTCGTGATTGACCGAAGCGGGATCCACCAGCACGGCCTCCCCCTCGGCAATGACCTGGCCGTCGATCTCCACGTCCTCGGTGGCGACGAACGGAACGAGCCCCCCGCCTCCTGCAACGGTGTCGTAGATGGACATACGGCCGTTGCGGAGGATCTCCTCGACCGCAGTGGGTGCCACGGCGTCGACATCCTCGAGGAGGACCGCCAGCTGGTCTGGGTTCTTCAGGAGCGACAGGACACCGGAGCAGATGAAATTCGCCGTGTTGTCGAAGCCTGCCACGATGAGGATCATCGCGATGGGAAGGATCTCCCCGTCGGTGAGCGAATCGTCCTTGTCCGGCGCATTGGCCAGATCGCTGAGGAGGTCCTCCCGGGGATTCTTGCGCCGATCCTCGATCAGAGCACTCAGGTACATGAAGAGTTCGGTCATGTTCTGCACGACCTCGTCCTCGGGCATGTTCGCCACCGCGAGCGTGGCAGCGCTCCACTTCTGGAACTTCGGACGATCCTCCGGCGGAACGCCCAGCAGGTTGGACAGCATCTGGATCGGCAACGCCACGGCGTAGTCGCTGACCAGATTCGCCGGCGCACCCTTGTCCACCATCTCGTCGATGAGCTCGTTCGCGAACTCGACCGCAGATTCCCGCATGGCGCGCACGCGCTTCGGGGAGATGGACTTCTGTACGAGTTTGCGAAGTTTGGTGTGGTGCGGCGGATCCTCGAACTGGATCGTCGACTTCAGGAAGTCCGGGAACTCCACGAAGTAGGGCACGGCCCGCTCACCGGTCCGGAAGGGCTTCCGAACGAAGCGGGGATCGCTGAGCATGTCGCGGGCTGCAGCGTTCCGGTGGATGACCCAGACGTCACCGCCGATCGGCATCGTCATCTTCGTCATGGGCCGCTCGGCCGAGATGGCGACGTACCGCTGGACGGCATCCTGCGGAGGGACGGCCGCGAACGGGTAGGAGGTGTCGACCACCCGGCCGGTGGGAGTCGTGGACGTTTCCGTTGAGCTCACTGTAATTCTCCTGGGGCTGAACCGATGTCGGGAGATTCCGCTCAGGACGAAGCGGGAACCTCGGCGGGGGCGACGACCTGCGGCGCAGCGTCGGCGGTGATCGCCATGATCTCCTCGAACCGCTCGGCCACCGTGTCGACCGTAAGATCGGGGTCGTGGATGCCCACCGTGTTGACCAGAGCGAGACGGTTGACGATGCCGCCGGCGACGTTGAACACCTCACCGGTGACGGTGCAGTCCGGGTGGACCAGGTATGCAGCGACCGGAGCGACATGCTCGGGGCGCAACTGGGTGCGCATGTACTCCATCACCTCGGGCGACAGGGTGTCCGCAGACGCCTCGGCCATCCGGGTGCCGGCGCCGGGAGCGATGGCGTTGACCTTCACCCCCGAGGCGAGACCTTCGACCGCCAGGTTCCGGGTGAGGCCGAACAGTGCGCCCTTCGATCCGCCGTAGTGCGACATGTCCGGATTACCGAGCATCGCTTGGGAAATGGTGTTGACCACGCGACCGGCAGGCGACTTCAGCAGGTGCGGCCAGGCCGCACGGCACAGCCGGAGCGCACCGAAATAGTGGACGTCGAGATGACGTTGGTACTCCTCGTAGGGAACTTCGTCGAACGGTGCGGTACGCACGATGCCCGCGTTGTTGATGACGGCGTCGAGCCGGCCGAATTCCGCCAGGGCGATGTCGACGAGGGCGTTGGCGCCTTCCTCCGTCGAGACGTCGGCCGCACATGCCACGGCACGTCCACCCGCCGCGGTGATCACCGCGGCGACCTCCGCTGCCGGGTCGTCGCCGTCGACGCCGGAGCCGTCGATGGTGGCACCCAGGTCACCGACCACCACTGCGGCACCACGCGCGGCCAGCAGTTCGGCGTGGGCGCGGCCGATTCCGCGACCTGCTCCGGTGATGACGACCACGCGGTCGTTGAAATCCAATGTCATGATGTGTCCTCGGATGTGGTGGGAAGTGTCGGAGTCAGGGACGGGTGTCGCCGCCGCTCACGGAAACGTCTGCTGCCCAGATGGTTCCCAGTGCTTCCCGAGCGGACTTCTCGAAGTCGAAGACCTCGACACCGACGGTCATGTAGAGCGTGGTGCGGTCGGGGCCACCGAGCAGGCAGGCCGAGGCGACGCCGTTCTCGAGCGGGACCGGAACGGCGTCCGTCATGCCGTCCTCGGTGAAGCGGGCCACGTAACCGCTGCCGGGCATCGCCGCCCACACGCCGCCCTCGGTGTCGAGTCCGATTCCGTCGGGAAGGAACGGGCAGGCGGCGAACGGACGAGGATTGGACAGTGATCCATCGGCGGCGCGGTCGATGACCGTCAGTCTCTGCGCCGTCACCTCTGCGGTGTAGACCTTCGTTCCGTCCGCGCTGATGGTAATGCCGTTGGCGCACATGAGCGGTCCGACCTCATCGGCCGTGGACACGGTCCCGTCGGGCTCGACGACGATGATCGGGGACGCCACCGGCTCGGCACCGGCGAACAGGTCGAATCCGAGCTGGGTGACGTATGCGCGGCCCTCCGCGTCGACGACCATGTCGTTGATGGGGGCCGGCGCGAGTGCGGAGACATCGGCGAGTACCTCGAGGTCGTCGGGCCCCTTCCCGCCGTGGACGAGGACGAGCTTCTCACGCATGGAGGTGACGATCAGCCGGCCGTCCGGGAGCCATCCGAAACCGCCGAGGTGGATCGGAACGTCGGTCCCTGCACGACGGCCCGACGCGTCCACGACGACCGTCGCGTTGCCGTCGGCGTCGAGGGTTTTCAGTGTCGAGGTGTACATGTCGGTGAACCAGAGGGCGCCGTCGTGCCAGCGCGGGCACTCGGGCCACGAGAACCCGCTCGCGATCTTGCGGGGTTCGACGATGCGCGCCTTCGCCTCTGCGACAGCGGCGGCGGTGTCGGCAACTACGTTGGTCATGTCGTGCCTTCCAGTGAGAGGGACCGGGCGCAGATGTCCACGGTGGTTCTGCCAACGCGACGAGGACGACCCGGGAGAGGGCCGTGAACTACGTCACAACTACGTTCACGAGGGACATTAGGTCCCGGAAAATCCCGCATACGGGGTGCATCCCGCTGAGCGGTCAGCTTCCTTTCGCGGGCGTGCCGAGCACGCTCTTCATCTGCCCGGCGACGAGATTCGTCGTCCACCGGGGCACAAGGCGGACGAGCCGATCGAGGATGTTCGCGTCCTGGCCGATGACCACGCGGAAGCTGCCCTTCTCCATTCCGGAGACGATCAGCTCCGCTGTCCGCTCGGGTGTCGTGGCACGCACCTTGCGACCACCCGCATCGATCATCTTCACGCCCGAGTTGCCGCTGAGATTCGTACTGATGTTGCCCGGGAAAACGGTCGTGACCACCACGCCGGTATCCGAGAGTTCCTGGTACAGACCCTCGCTGAACTGTTTGACCGCTCCCTTGGAGGCGCCGTAGACCGTCTGGCCTGCGAACGGGACGAGACCGGCCAGACTGGCGATGTTCACCAGCGAGGCCTCCGGGCGCTGCCGGAGCTCGGGCACGAATGCCAGGCACATGTTGACCACGCCCCAGAGATTGACCTGCAGAACGCGTTCGATCTCGCTCCGTTCGAGTTCGAGGACCGGGACGAACCGGTGGATGACGCCGGCAACGTTGACGAGACCGTCTATCCGTCCATGTTCGGCGAGGACGGCTGCGGGCAACGCATCCACCGCCACCCGATCCGTGACGTCCACGACGTGCAGCGAGACCTTCGCGTTCCGGTCACCGGTGAGTGCCTGCGTCTCGCGCAACCACTCCTCTTTCAGATCGACGAGCGCGACCCGGGCTCCCCGTTCGAGCAACGTCAACGCTGTCTGCCGTCCGATACCGTTTCCGGCTCCCGTGACGACGACGACCTTCCCGTCCAACCGCATGCGACACCTCTCCCTGTCCGGTGGCGCACCGCGCGACACCACCCGTCTCTTCGTCTACCGGGCAGACGTCCTCGGATGTTCGGAGCCGACCGCACAGCGGGAGACCGAATGTGGTTCGTCCTCGGATCACGTGTCCGCGGTGGCCCGGCTCTCCTTGCCGTTGTGCTGCACGGAGCCGGTGTGTTCCACGGAGTCGTTGTGCTGCACGGACCCCAGATAGGCGTGTTCGATCCGGCCGGGATCGGCAGCGAGCGATGCCGCGTCCTCCGACAGCACCACCGACCCGTGCACCAGTACGGCGGCACGGTCGGCGACATCGAGCGCAAGGCGCACATGCTGTTCGACGAGGAGCACGGACATCTCCCGCTCCTCCACCAACCGCCGTAGCACCGAAAGGATCTCGTCGACGATCACGGGGGCCAGGCCCATACTCAGTTCGTCGATCAGCAGAACCTTGGGCCGCTGGAGGATCGCCCGGGCGATCGCCAGCATCTGCTGCTCGCCACCCGACAGGCGACCCGCGGCGACACGGAGCCGCTTCTCCAATGCGGGAAAGTATTCGAGCATCTCGTCGACGGCGCCGGAACGGCGACGGCGATCGTGTACCGCGAGCCGGACATTGTCGGTCGTGCTCAGTTCTCGGAAGAGTGCCCGGTCGTCGGGGACGAGGACCATTCCCGAACGCACGGCATCACGCGGCCGGCCCGGAACCACATCGAGTCCGTCCACGACCACGTCGCCACCGAACCGGGGTAGCAACCCGGCGAGGGAGAGCAAGAGCGTGGTCTTGCCGGCTCCGTTCGGTCCGAGCAGGCAGGTGATCGTTCCCTTCTCCACGCGTAGGTCGACGTCCCGGACGCAGGGACGCTGCGGTAGGTAGCCCGTCGAGAGTTTTCGAATCGTCAGTCCGCTCACGAGAGCGCCTCCTGGGGATCGAGGGCCGGTGCGGCCGCAGATGCGGGAACCGTGTCGTGCCCGGTCTCCGCCGGAGCAGGCGGCAGGCCCAGATACGCGCTGATCACAGCTTCGTCGGCCCGGACTTCCTCCGGTGTACCGCATGCGATCACCCGCCCCAGATCCAGGACGACGACGCGGTCGCAGATCGTGAGGACGAGTTCCATGTCGTGATCGACGAGCAGGATCGACGTACCGGCGTCGCGAGCGGCGCGGAGCCGGTCGCCGAGCCAGCGGCTCTCGGAGCTGTCGAGGCCTGCGGCCGGTTCGTCGAGCAGCGCCACTTTCGGCGACGAGACCAGCACGCGGGCCACCGACACCAACTGACGCCTGCCTTGGGACAGGGTCGACACCTCGGCATCCGCGACATCCCCGAGACCCACCGTGTCGAGGACCCTGCGCACCCGCTCCGAAACCGCTACCGCGGAGGACTCGTGTCCTCTCGCCGCACCGACGGTCACGTTCTCGACGACCGACAGGTCGTCGTACAGTTCGACGTCCTGGAAACTGCGGCCGAGCCCTCTCCTGCTGAGGCGGTAGGGCCGCAGATCGCTGACGTCCTCCCCGTCCAGGACGATGGCACCGGTCGCCGGAGCGAAGCCGGTGACGGCGTCGATGACGGTGGTCTTTCCCGCACCGTTCGGCCCGATGAGCCCGACGATCTCTCCGGCGCGGACATCGAAGGAGACCCCGGACACCGCGTGCACCGCACCGTATTTCACATCGAGGTTCTGCACGGACAGGAGCGGGCCACCCGTCTTCGACGCCGGCACCTGCGCGGCCACCGGTTCGACCTCGCTGGCGTCCGCTGTTCCGTCGAGGGACGTCCTCCGCCTCGACGGCCAGGGGATCCGTGGCAGCTTCCCGGCGATACCGTCCGGATTGACCATGATCGTGACGATGAGCAGAATTCCGCTGATCACCGCGTAGTAGTCACCGATGTGCAGGAACCGGTCGACGAGCAGGAACAGCAGTCCGCCGGGCGCAATGATCCCGGCCAGCACTGCACCCGTGATCGACGTGATGCCGGCGATGTACATGATCGCGAACAGGGTGATTCCGAGGAACACCGTGAAGGGTTCCGGTGTCGCCAACGTCTGTTGATACGCCATGAGCGATCCGGCGAGTCCGGCAAGAAAGGCGCCGATGGCGAATGCCGCCAACTTCGTTCGGGGGACGTCGATTCCGGATGCCGCGGCAGACCGCTCGTTCGCCCGGACCGCGAGCATGTCGGTCCCCAGACGGCTGCGCCGTAGCCATGCCACCCCGAGCGCCGCTGCGACGAGCACCGCCAGGCACATCAGGGCGAAGGCGAGTCGTGGATAGCCCTCCCCCGCACCGATCCCCAGATCGAATCCGAACAACCGAGGGCTGTCGACGGGAGCACCTGCGACACCGCCGTTGAGTTGCGGGTTGCGGAACCAGAACGCTTCCAGGAAGACCGCCAGCGCCAGCGTGACCACCGTGAGGGGCAGACCGCGCACCCGGAGGGCCGGCAGCCCGATCACGATACCGATCACCATCGCGAACAGCGCACCGACCAGCGGCGCGAACGGGAACGGGATCCCGAGATGCGTGTTGAGGACACTGATCGAGTAGGCACCCACTCCTGCGAGCGTGAGCTGCGCCAGCGACACCTGCCCGGTATAGCCGGTGACCACCACCTGGGACAGTGCGATCACGGCGAAGATGATGCTGCTGATGATCGCGGCGCGATAACTGCCCCCGGTGACGAGCAGCGCGACGACGGCGATCGCGACGGCCACGAGCGCGGGAGCGAGGATCCGCTCGGGACGAGGCGCGTGACCGAGCCTTTGGCGGACGACACTGCCGCGATCGGGCAGCGGCCGTCCTTTGAAGACGAGGAAGACGAGGATCAGCAACAGCGGGATGGCCTCCGCCGCACCTGCTCGCGGGAACCAGTCGAAGGTGGCCTGCAGGTTCGTGGTCTCCGCTTGCAGCGCCCCGATCACGATTCCTGCAACCACGGTCAGCCAGATCGACCGGAAGTTCCCGACGAGGGTCGCCGCGAGGGCGGGAACGATGAACATCGAGTACGCAACGGGATTCAGGGCCACGATCGGCGCTATGAGGATGCCACCGAGGCCGGCCACCACGGACGACAGCGCCCAGTTGCTGAACGCGATCCGATCCGGTGAAAGACCCGTCAGGTAGGCACCCTTCTCCGACTCGGCCGCCGCCTCCGTCGCGATTCCGAAGCGACTGAACCGGAACACCAGTGTGGCCACCACAGCTATCGCGATGATCGTGGCAGCCAGCCAGATCCGGTCGGTCGGCGCCTGCCGGGCGCCGATGGCGATGCTGTCCAGAGCGAAGATCGGTTCCACAGCCACGATCTCGGTCCCCACACGCAGGGCGATCAATGCCTGCAGCACGATCATCAGACCGATGGACGCCACGGCCTTGGCGATCACCGGTGCGTCACGGAGCGGCCGGAAGATCAGAGCATAGAAGATCAGGCCGAGCAGCGCCGCGATCACGAGCGACAGGGCCATCGCCGGGGCGACCCCGAGTGGTCCACCGAGATCGACCGTTCGGGGCAGCCCCGGAATCGGGACCATCAGCTCACCCGTACGCAACAACGCATACGTGTAGGCGGTGTAGAGGGCCACGGCACCGGTGGCGAAGTTGACGACGCCGGAACTCTTGAACGTCATCACGAGTGCCAGCCCGATGGCTGCGTACACGGCTCCGTTGCCGAGACCCAGTACGAGATAGGCGAGATGGTCGGTCATGTCGTGTCCTTGTGGGATTCGGCCGGTCCGTCAGCCCGTGACCGTGAGGTCGACGGGAATACCCTGATCGTCGATCTCACCGATCAGCATCTGCGACGAGCAGATCGACGGCATCATCGGGAATGCGGTTCCGTTGCAGGTGAAGGTGATTCCTCCGCCGGCGGGCATCTCGACGTTCTCACTGGTCCGAAGTGCCTCACGGATGGATGCCGCGTCGACCTCCCCGGTGATGCCGTCCGTTGCGCCGGCAAGAGCCATCACGGTCTGGTAGCCGGTCGAGCCGTATCCCGTCGGGGACAGGTCAGGGGCGTACTCGGCGAGAATCGACCGGAACAGTACGGTGTCCGGCCGGTCCGACAGCGCATCGGTCGCGGTGATTCCGATGTTGCCCTTGACGTTGTCGATACCGATCGCCTTGACCACGTTCTCGTCCAGGCAGGTCGGGATCAGCACCTTCTTCACGGTCGGCGCTGTCGTCTGCACGGCCTTCAGCACCGAAGTGCAGGTGGCGGCGTCGCCGATGAAGCTGACCCCATCGGGGTTGTCCGCCAGCCCGGCTGTCACCACGGGGGTCGGATCCGGAATGCCCAGAGCGACCGGAACCACGTCCAGCCGAACTCCGAATCCCTCGAAGATGGGCTTGCCCATCTGGTCGATCATCGCCGCGATTCCACCGCCGTCACTGGCGAACATCGTGAACGTCGACATCCCTTCCTGCTGCGCTGCCGTCGCGGCCGCGGTCAGTGTTCCGGGAAGGCCTGCGGACAACGATGCAACCTCGGGTGAGGTCAGTTCGATCGGTGCGACACCGTTGAGCGTGACGTACGGGATACCTGCACCGATGACGATCGGAACGATCGCCGGGCCCATCGATGTACCGGGCGACAGCACGGCCGCCACCTGCTGTTCGACGAACTGGTTCGCGCAGGCCGTCGCCGACGTGGGCTCCTCCTGCTGCTTGCAGACGACGAGTTCGACCGGCCGGCCCGCGAGTCCGCCACCGTTGTTGTTGAGGTACTCGACCGCGGCCTCGGCTCCCTCACGCATCTCCGGCAGCGATACAGCGGCACCCCCTTCGGTCGAGACGAAGCCGATCTTCACCGGTTCGCCGGTCGCCGGGTCGCTCGGCAGGGCGGAGGTGGACGAGACCGCCGCCGCTGTGTCGTCCTGCGGTTCGTCGCTTGCACATGCTGCGAGGCCGAACATTCCGGCGAGCAGCAATGCGCTCGTTCCCGCAACCGTCCGGAACTGTCGATTCCGACCGCTCGAATTCATAACGCGGACTCCTTCAGAGGATGGTGATGTCCGACCGGACGAGATGCCGGACACATTACTTCTCGCCCAGTGATCTGCATCACCCCCGACGTGGGCGCTGAATTATGTGCGCACGCTCGAGGTCGGTGGACGGTGGTCTCCCGTTCAACGGGAGGAGCATCCGGGCGGTCCGTTCAGCGGGAGATGCGAGTTCTGTTGCCGACGTCTGCCGTCATTCTCCACTCGGGAGTTCCTCGCCCCGCTCGTCGCGTGCAACTTCTGCTTCATCACCGGGACCGGTCCGACAAGGAGATCCATGAGCAAGCCCACGCGTTTCGCTTTCACGAAGATATTCGTCGACGACATCGAGACCGAAGCAGCTTTCTATACAGCAGTTTTCGGCATGAGGGAGAAGAACCGACTCACCGTGGGGCGAGGGAAGGACGCCGTGGAGGAGGTCATTCTCACCAGCGGCCGGGGCGACGACTCGTCGCTGATCGTGTGGCGGTACGTCGAACGAGCCACTCCCCCGGCGGGAGAGGCCGTGCTCGGCTTCGACGTGGCCGACGTGGCCGCCACCGTGCGTGCGGTCGAGGAGGCCGGCGGGACCGTCGACACACCGATCGAGAAGATGTCCGACCTCGGGTTCGCCGTCGCCTTCGTCAAGGATCCCGAGGGACACCTCATCGAGATCACCCAGAAGTTGTAGACAGCCGACCACCCGAGCCAGGGTGCATCCACGCTGCCGGCACGGCGACTCGGCAACGAACACATGCCTCGGCGCCACTCTCCCGTGTCCAGCGCGGGCAGGACACGGGAGAGCGAGCTCTCATCGCACTTCGAGAGGAGCTTCCGCCGGATAGCGGCCGGGTGCCATCTTGTAGAACTCGGTCAATGCCGCCACGAACGCCATGTCGTTCATCGGATCGCCCGGCTCGTCGACGGCATGACCCTTGGCACGCATGTCGTCGATCAGGATGCCGAAGACCTTGTCGGGGGTCAGGTCGTCGGTATGGTCCTGGTAGCGGCGGACGTCGTCGATGTCGTCGAACAGCAGAGCCGTGTAGTGGACGAGCAGCCGCATGTCGGCCTCGCCGAAACGGCGGATCTCCTCGTCTCCGTTGCGGACCGACCACTCCGCGTCCCCGACGGCGTGCAATCGGGTGGTCATGTCCAACTCGGGATAGTCACGCTGATCCCTTGCCCCGTTGGATTCTCTGCGGTGGTACATCCGGGAGTTGTCCGTGAGGAATGCGGTGTTCCAGAACGGGGCCGCGATCCGAGCAGGGTCCTCGTCCGGTCCGTCCGGCCAGTACGTGAAACCCCCGTCGATATCGGACCGGTTGAAATACGTGAGGACCTGGGCCGACTTGACCTCCCACGAGTCGAAGAGGCCGGATTTCGACATGATCGCCAACAGCCAGATCGGCGTGTTGAACAAGCCCATGCCGCGGAACACAGCAGTGTCGAAGTGTCCCGGATCGTAGCTGTGCGAGGGCCCGCACAGGTTGAAGAGCAGGTCGTGCACCATGCCGTACTTCGCTCCGTGGAGCGACCGTGCGGTGTCGAGAAGCTTACGCCCGAAGTAGATGTCGTGTAGTTCGGGATAGAAGACCACGCCGTCGTTGCCGAGGAATCCCCGGAACACCGGTGCGACGAAGTCCGACAATGTCGCGTCCGCTTTACGATCCTTCCCACCGGAGATCGCGAGATACTCCTCGGTGGACGAGAAATGATGAGCAAGGATGAGACGCCACGGGCCGTTCTTCCGGATCACGGAGAAGATCGTCTCGATCTCCTCCGGTGTGTAGAAGTTCTCGATCACGGACGGTGGCGCCACGGGAATCATCGGATGACGCTCGAGGGTGGTCATTGGGGCTCCTCTCTGCCGCGGCATCAGCCCCGGCGGAACGGTGATCCGCGTGACAGTAAGCACTTTCGATCACATCGATTCGGGCGGATTCCGAAGAGCGGGAGGGTTTCCCGTCGAGATCGCCTGCCTTCTACCCACGTGCAGCGGCGGCACCTGCCCGACGGCCGAAGAAGCTGCCGTCGCCGAGGCTGGCACCACTCGCGTAACCGCCGGCACAGACGCCTGCGGTGCACCGCCCGGCCGCGAAGAGACCCGGTATCGGCTCTCCCGAGATGTGCAGCACGCGGGAGTCCGTGTCCGTCTTCAATCCGCCCAGGGGGAACCCGCTCGTCATACCCCTCAGGTCGAATGCGGCGATCGGCGTTCCGATCGGCCGCACCCATTTCTCGTTCTTGGAGAACAACGGGTCGGATCCGTCCTCGGCATGCATGTTGTAGACACTCAGCGTGGAGGTCAGCGTTCCGGCGGGGAGACCCATCTCCGCCTCGAGCTCTGCGGCCGTTTCACATACCCATGTCGGTTGCGGACCGGCCGACGCTCCTCCCAGCACCTCGTCGTACGCGCGTTGATCGAGGATCAGGAAGGCTTCGTTGTTCTGATGGAAGAGCATCGCCTGCCCGATCCGCCCCGGATAGGTGTCTTCCGTGATGAACCGCTGTCCGTGCGCGTTGACGATGATTCCGCGCACCATGAGCTGAGGTGACGTGTGGACGGCGACCTCGGCAGCATCCATGTGCGCCGTCGCAGCACCGAGCGCTTGTCCGATCCGGATCGCCCGACCGTCGTGAGCGTCGATCGCGGATCCGGGCCGCCCGAGGAGGGCCGGCACGTGATCGCGCACCATCTCCTCGTCGAATGCGAAGCTCCCCATTGCGAGCACGACACCGCGGTGGGCGCGGATGGTGATCGTCGTGCCGTACCTGCGCGCGACCACACCCACGACCCGACCGTCGTCGTTCACGACCACCGTCCGGATCCGAATGTCGTACTCTGCTTTCACACCCAGCTTCTCGGCTGTCTCGGCGAGGGGCTTCATCAACATGTACCCGCCCCCGCGCTCACCGGTCTTCTTGTTGTCCATCTTCGGTAGATGTCCACGCGGAGCCGGAGGAATCACGCCCGCGAACGGTGCTGCGTTCTCGCCTCCGGAGTACATCAGCCCTTCGTCGTGCGCCGGCTCCCAGCCGGGCTCGCCCCAGAACTCCTCCTTGAACGGAACCCCGGCTTCGACCAGCCAGTTGTAGTGGTCGACACTGCCCTCGCAGTACGCGTCGACCTTTGCTTCGTCCACGGCGGGGCCCAGCGCAGCCTTCATGAATGCCTTCATGTTCTCGACCGTGTCGTCGAAGCCGCACGCCTTCTGCAACGGTGTTCCGCCGCCGAGGTAGATGAATCCACCTGCCATCGATGCTGCGCCGCCCCAGCCGCCGGACCGCTCGAGGACGAGGACGTCGGCGCCGGCACGCGCAGCCTCGACAGCAGCACTGACACCGGCAATTCCGTAGCCGGCGACAACGACGTCTGCGGAGAGATCCCACGTCGAGATCTCGGATTCGGGTACGGGACGCACGGAATCGTCGGACATCGTGTTCTCCTCGAAGTAGCGGAAGGGCACTCGGCCGCACGGTCCCACTCTTCCGGCGCAAATGGGACGAAGTCTCCCGCTCAGCGGTCGATGGGCGCCGCATCCACGGCGGTGCCGCCGACACTCGTCCCGAATCGGTTCGATCGGCGTGAACCGACGAAGAACGAACGTTTCACCGCATCGGGCGGTGAAACCACCCTCGTCTCAGGAGGACAACGGATGTCCGATCCCTCGACCCCGCCCGCCGATGATCGCCGCGACAGCGCAGTGGTGACCAGGTCCACGACCTTCGTCATCGCTGCCCTGGTCCTGGCGGAATGCGTGAGTGCCTTCGAAGCCGGGATGATCTTCATCGCCCTGCCACGGTTCGGCGAGATCTTCGATGCACCGGCCTCGACGACCGGATGGGCGGTGACCGCCTACATGCTCGTCGCCGCGACGACAGCGCTCGTGGGTGGCCGCCTCGGCGACATGTACGGCCGCAAGAAGGTCCTGATCATCGCGATGATGGTGTCGACACTCGGCTCCGTCATCAGCGTCTTCGGCGATTCGATGGGCGCGATCATCCTCGGCCGAGGTGTGCAGGGCGCCGCCGGCGCGATCCTGCCGCTCTGCTACGGACTTGCACGAGAAGCACTCCCGCCGAGCAAGGTGGCCCTCGCTGTGGGATACATCAGCGGCGCGGCCCTGCTGGCCGGATCGGGTGGCTATTTCGTCGCGGGAGTACTGCTCGATGTGGCCGACTGGCACATGATCTTCGTCTTCGCCGCCGTGCTCGCCGTCGTGGCGTCCGTGGTCGCAGCGTTCGCCCTACCCGGCACCCACACGCGCACGGACCTCCCCCGGTTCGACTATCTGGGTGCTGCGCTGCTGACCCCGGGCCTGGTGGCCCTCCTCTACGGCATCACCCAGGGACCGACCTGGGGTTGGGGTAGTTTCGGCGTACTCGCCCTCATCATCGGGGGGCTCGTCGTCCTGAGTGTGTGGACCGTGTGGGAGTTGCGTCTGGCAGAGCCCCTCGTGAATCTCCGGGCGCTCGCGACCAAGCGGATGACGCTGAATCTGATCGCCGTGGCGGTGCTGGCTCTCGGCCCGGTCGGAGCCGTCCAGATCGTCACTCCCATGATCCTGCAGGCTCCGACCTCCATGCCCGTCGGACTCGGTGTGTCGGCAACCGTGGCAGGTCTCATCGGCGGCATCGGCGCCATCGTCGGATTCGCGGCGTCTCCGATAGCGGGGGTGGTCGCAGGGCGCTGGGGTGGCCGGACCGCGTTCTTCATCGGAGCCGTCCTGTTCGCCGTGGCCAACCTCCTGATTCTCGTGGGTCACAAGTCGCTGCCCGTCATGATCGCCGTCTTCGTCGTTGCCGCAGTGGCAACAGCGTTCGCCTACACCGGCTACCCGAAGATCGTCATCGAATCCGTGCCGGAGGACGTCACCAGCGTCACGACCGGAGTGCTGGCCACAGCCCGACAGGCGTTCTCCGCCATCAGCGTTGCGATCGTGTCGGTCATGCTCTCGCTGTGGACCGTGCCGGACACCACCATGCCGACATCGGCGTCGCTCGACCTGGCGGTCGGCTGGTTCGTGTTGTGCTCGCTGATCGTGGCGGCGATCTGTTTGTTCATCGGCCGGCCGCAACAGGCGCCTGCCGTCGACTCGCCTGTGAGCGACGGCCGGGACGACGCCGACATGTCCGGCGCCGCAGTCTGAAAGCGCACCCGGTGTGGGCCCGTTCGTTCCTCCGGGAAAACCCTCCCGCGAAGCGGGATACGGTCGTCCTGGAACTTCCCTACGACCGTAGGTTCTCGATATGACAGAGGAGAATATCTTCGTGGTCGACCGTGTGATCACGAAACCGGGATGTGCACGTACGTTCGTCGACAGATACATCGCCGAATACGTACCGGGGGGACGTGGACGAGGAATGACGCTCGACCGGATCCTCGTCAGTCCTCCGCTCTGGTCCGACGACGAAACCAACGTGGTCACCATCATGTGGTCGGTCGACGGCGTGAAGTCGTGGTGGAACATGACCCGACAGGGACGACGAGACCCCGAACTCGGACGGTGGTGGTCGGATATGGATCAGTACATCACCGAGCGCTCGCGGACGATGGCCGCCCAGGCCGCCGACATCGAAGGACTTGCCGATGTTTAACGTGGTCAGAGTCGTGCACTTCGACGAGTCCGCAAGCATTGCGGGCTGCGCCGAATACGTCGACACCGTTCGGATCACCGCCAAGGAACTCGACACGGTCGGACACTTCGTGGCTCCCACCCTCCCCGGCGTGATCAACGGCGGCAATGTCCTTGTGCACCTCCGTTTTCCCTCCGCAGAGATCGCCGCTCGCCACATCGGCGATTTCGACGTCACCCTCCGTACACCTCCCGCGATGTATGTGGACGGAGTCGGTTATCCGACCGCCTCGGCGCACAGACGCCCGGACGAGCCGCACACGGTCTACCGGGCGCTTCTGGTGCGGGTCGATCCCGACGCCTCGGTCGAAGCCGTCGAGGAGTTCGAAGGTGACCTGTTGAAGATGCCGGGGTACATCCCCTCGATCGTCGCCTGGCGCCTGAGCCGGGTAGCGGATTCGGTGGGCCGTACCGAATGGACGCACGTGTGGGAGCAGGAGTTCACCGATCACGACGCTCTCATGGGCCAGTACCTGAATCATCCGGTCCACTGGAGTATCGTCGACCGCTGGTTCGACCCGGAGTGTCCGGAAGTGATTGTCCGCGAACGGGTGTGCCATACCTTCTGCGCCGTCGACGACATCGCCATCGAGTGAGAACGACGACGTCCTCGGACCATCGGTGATGGTCCGAGGACTCGTCTTCAGCAGGGTGCGGTCACTCGAACAGCGAGCGCATCATCTTCCAGATCTCCTGCCGTGCAGGCTCCGTCAGCGACAGCGACGGGAACGTCAGGAATCCGTGGAAGAGACCGTCGAATCGTCGATGCCGTACTTCCACACCGGCGTCCGCGAGTCGTTGCGCGTAATCGTCACCGGACGAGCACGGTGGATCGAGTTCGGCGGTGATCACGACAGCCTGCGGCAGTCCTGCAAGCGATTCGGTCCGTGTCGGGATCACCCGAGGATCGTCCCTGCCGTCCGGGGCGTACTGCTCCCAGTACCACTTCATCGCCTTGGTGGTGTTGTAGTACCCCGACCCGTACTTCCGGTACGACTCCGTGTCGAAGTCGTCGTCGATGACCGGATAGAACAGCGCCTGGCCGAACACTGCAGGCCCCCCACCGTCGCGCGCTGCGAGGGCGACGGTCGCGGCGAGGTTCCCCCCGGCACTGTCACCTGCGAGCACGATGCGCGTGGGATCTCCCCCGTACGTCGTGATGTTGCCGGCCGCCCATTCGAGTGCCGCGTACATGTCCTCGTGCGCTGCCGGCGCACGATGTTCCGGTGCGAGTCGGTAGTCGACGGACACGACGACGACGCCGACGCCCTCCGCCATCGAACGGCAGAACTCGTCGTGACTGTCGAGATCGCAGAACACGAAGCCACCACCGTGGGCGAAGACCACCACCGGAATCGCGTCCTCGGAACTCTCGGGCCGATAGACACGGAGCGCGAGGTCTCCACCGGGCCCGTCGATGGTGATGTCGTGGACGTCCCGCATGGCGGGCAGGTGCTGAAGAGGTGCACGACGACTGCGGATCAGGTCACGGAGTTCCGGGGGCGGAACCGTGGTGACATCCGGAAAGCCCGCATCCAGGGCTTTCAGCATGGACTCGACTTCAGGATGCAATGACATGTGGGTCTCCTCGATGTGGTGCGTCCGGCCACGCTAAGACCGGGGGCGACGGGTCCGGAACCCGATCTCCCGGCCAGCGGTCGACCGAAATACGTCACTTCAGTGGGACGAAGCCTTCGCTCGGACGGACCCGGCCACGAGGATGAGGAGCAGTCCACACCCGACGGTCACCGATCGACGGTGACCGGAGACCCGGAGGAAGCGACATCATGACCACCGCGCACGGTGCCACGTCCGCACCCGACGACGTCTACGACCCCGACGTGAGGAAGCTGGTCGAGGCGATCCGCGCGCGAGGCGTCGGTTCCTTGCGGGACACCGGGGTCGAAGCAGCCCGCCACTCCCTCGAGTCGATCGTCCGGCCCGCCGGCCCCGACATGCGCTCCGTGCAGTCCAGGGAACTCACCGGACCCCACGGCACCGTTCCCGTGCGCATCTACCGCCCTCGTTCGGTGCCGGATCGACACGCACCCGCACTGGTCTGGTTCCACGGCGGCGGCATGATCATGGGCACCCTCGATTCGTTCGACCGGCTCGCGCGCGAGGTCGCCGAATCGACGCGGGCCGTGGTGATCAACGTCGACTACCGACTCGCCCCCGAACACCGATATCCCGTGGCCCACGACGAAGCCTGGGCAGCACTCCGATGGGCACACGACAACGCTCACGATCTGGGTCTGGATCCGGACCGTATCGGGGTGGGCGGCGACAGCGCCGGCGGCGGGTTGGCCGCGGCCACAGCTCTCCGGGCCCGCAACGAAGGCGGGCCCCGGATCGCTCAGCAGGTACTGGTGTACCCCGGTCTCGAGCGCCGATGTGATCGACCGTCCATGCGCCGCTTCGGCGACAGTCCCTTTCTCAGGGCCGAGGACATCGACTGGATGAAATCGCTGTATCTGGGCGATGATCCGGCAGAGGACGACGAGTACGGAACCCCGGTGCTGGCGACCGATCTGAGCGGGCTCCCTCCTGCGGTGGTGATCTGCGGTTATGCCGATCCCCTCCGGGACGGTGTGGAGGACTACGGACGACGCCTGCAGGAAGCGGGGGTGCCGACGGCCGTCATCCGCTATCCGGGGGTCGGGCACGGATTCTTCATGCAGACCCACGCACTGGCACGGGCCAGGGCCGCGATGACGGAGGTCGGCGCCCTGGTCGCCGCACGGTTCGCTCCGATCGCCTGATCCCGGAAACCCTCCCGGTGAGCAGACCATGACCGTCCCGGAGCCGTGAAACTCCTCGTAGTTTGTCCGCGAGCGCGCAACCCGGTTCGCTCGTAGATGCCGAGGGAGGCAGCAATGTCCCGAGAACCCGGATCCCAGGTGGAACACGACGAGATCGAACACGCGGACGTGGTGGTGGTCGGGATGGGTGCCGCCGGTTGCGCCGCCGCTCTGGCCGCCCACGACGCGGGTGCCCGAGTGGTCGTACTGGAGAAGACCGGTCCCGGCGAGGCCGGCGGGAACACGCGGGTGTCGGGCGGCGGCTGGTTCCATCACGACGATCCCGAACGCGCTGCTGTGTATCTGCGCGCGCTGTGCGGCGACGATCGGCCCCTGCCCGAGCCCGTCGTCCGAGCGTGGTCCCACGGAACCCGAGAGGTGTCCGCATGGGTCGAATCGCTCGGTGTCGAGGTGGGGCCGCACGGTCACTTCAACGCGGCCGGAGCGGAGTATCCCGAGCTGCCCGGGAGCGACTGCTACGGAGGATTGCGTTGTGTCGAGGGGACACTCGGCCAGGGTCGACTCTTCGCGGTCCTGGAGAAGGCGTTGCACGATCGCGGCATCGACGTGCGGTACGAGACGCCCGTTGCGCGCCTGACGACCGACGCGCTCACAGGTTCGGTGACCGGCGTCGTCACCGCCGGCGGTGAACGGATCGACGCCGGGCGCGGCGTCGTGCTCGCCACCGGTGGCTTCGAAGGCGACCCCGAACTGGTACGCACTCACCTCGGACTCGAGGACGTGCCGGTGTGGGGAAGCACGGCCGCGACCGGTGACGGCCTCCGTATGGCACAGGAGGTCGGGGCGGATCTGTGGCACATGGACAACATGATGGCGGTCAACGGCATCACCGACCCGGCCTCCCGCCACGGCTACTTCGCGATGTTCGTTCATTCGCGTGGCGTGATCTGGGTCGACGACACGGGCCGCCGATTCGTGGACGAGTTCGTCCCGTCGGGGCACGGACAGGCGCTGATCGACGGGCGGTACGTTCTGCATCCGCATCGCCCCATGTGGGTCGTGTTCGACGAGAAGACGAGGTCGGCCGGTCCGATCAGCGGCTCGGCCGACATCCTCCCGGTCGGATGGAACGTGTTGATGAACGGTTATCGGTGGAGCTCCGACAACATGACGGAGATCGAAGCCGGCTGGATACGACGCGGCGACACGCTGGAAGAGCTTGCCGTGGTGACAGGACTGCCCGCAGATGCTCTCGCAGAAAGCATCTCGGAGTACAACGCTGCATGCGCTGCGGGGGTGGACGAGCGCTTCGGGCGTTCCACCGCCACGCTGGTGCCACTTCTCGACCCCCCCTTCTACGCCTACCGCAGCGGACCGATGCTGGCGTGGACCAACGGTGGGCCTCGTCGTGACGAACACGCCCGTGTCCTCGCCACGGACGGCACGGTCATCGAGGGACTCTATGCCGCAGGCACGGTGAGCTCGACATTCAGTTGGGCCAAGGACGGCGGTTTCCACATTGCCGATGCGTTCGTGTTCGGCCGCATCGCCGGCGAACACGCCGCCCGTCGTATCGGCTGAGTCCGGAGACCGGGACGGTTCGTGCGTCCTGCGCCCGCCGCGCGCAGACTGCCCGGAGACGACGTTGCGAAGGAGTGTCCTGTCATGGCCCCTGTGCCGAACCGAGATCCGAAGGTGCGGATCGGAATCACCAGTCCGATCGTCACGCGACTTCCGGGTGCGTGCAACGAATGGGAAGCAACCGCCGGGATCGACGAACTGGCACGGATCGCGGTGACCGCCGACCGTTTGGGATTTCATCACCTCACCTGCAGCGAACACGTGGCCGTGCCGGTGCCTGTGGCCGAAGTCCGTGGCGGAACGTACTGGGATCCGTCGGCGACACTCGGCTACCTGGCGGGACGGACCGAACGGATCCGGCTCGCCACGCAGGTACTGGTGCTCGGCTATCACCATCCGTTGGAGATCGCGAAGCGCTACGGCACTCTCGATACCGTCAGCGCAGGTCGGCTGATATTGGGCCTCGGCGTCGGCACGCTACGAGAGGAGTTCGATCTGCTCGATGCCCCCTTCACCGATCGTGGTGAGCGGGCGGACGATTCCCTGGCAGCGCTGCGTGCCGCACTCTCCGAGCGCGTACCGTCCTATCGCGGAAAGTATTTCGAGTTCTCCGACATGGTCGTGGAACCGAACGCGGTACAACCGCGGGTGCCGCTGTGGATCGGCGGGCGCACACCACGCTCCTTGCGACGGGCGTGCGAACTGGCAGACGGCTGGGTTCCTTTCGGCCTGTCGTTCGACGACGTGCAAGCGATGCTCGCCGAGCGACAGGTGCAGTCCGGATTCGAGGTCGTGCTGCCGGCTGCGGGTCTGGATCCGATCGGCGACCCGGACCGGACGAGAAGGAGGCTCGATCGCGCCGTGTCGGCAGGTGCGACGATCATCGGCGCCGGCGTGACCGCCGAGTCGGCCGACCACTACTGCGAGCAGCTCGAGGCTCTCACGGAGCTGTACGGGGAGGCGTTCGGGAACGCCGCGGATCTCCCGCTGCGCGGGAGCGCGACCCCATATCCACCACGACGCGAATAACGTCGACGAAGTCGCCCCTTGACCATCATCAGATCCGAGGAACAGCTATGACCGTGTCCGAAGCAGACGCCCGCACGCAGCGCATCCGCACCACCGTGCACGCCTATCTCGATGCCGTCGCCGCCGGCGTGGCCGCCGACATCGCCGCCCTCTACGCCGACGACGCCACCCTCGAGGATCCTGCCGGCAGCGAGCCTCGCGTGGGCCGGGCAGCGATCACCGAGTTCTACAAGGGTGTCGAGGCGACCGAGAACACCACCGAGCTGCTCACGCTCCGGATCGCCGGGTCGACCGCGGCCTTCCACTTCCGCGTGGTCACGAAGGCGGGCGAGCAGACCTACGAGATCGAACCCATCGACGTGATGACGTTCGACGACGAGGGACGCATCACCAGCATGCGCGCAGTCTGGGCACCGAGCGACATGCGTGTTCGCTGACCGATCGGCGGGACACGGTTCGCACGCCGCACCACAGGTGACGGACACTGGAACGAACCGACCGATAGGAGCTTCTCGATGACAGCGGAACACGCGGTGCTGGATCCTCGGCGGATCCGCGACGTGATGGGCAACTTCTGCACGGGTGTCACGGTGATCACCGCGCTCGACGGCGACGAACCGCTGGGATTCGCATGCCAGTCGTTCGTGTCGGTCTCGCTGGACCCGCCGCTCATCTCGTTCTGTCCCGCCCGCACGTCGACGACCTGGCCGAGGATCCGGGAGGTCGGCAACCTGGCCGTCAACGTCCTGTCCGAGAGCCAGCGCACCCTGTGCGGTGCGTTCGCGGTGAGCGGCGGCAACAAGTTCCGCGGGGTGCGCTGGGAGCCGGGCGACAACGGCGCTCCGGCGCTCGAGGGAGCCCTCGCGCGGGTCGAGGCGACCGTGGAGACCGAGTACGAGGCCGGCGACCACACGATCGTGCTCGCCCGGGTCACGGGGCTGACGTCGCTGCACTCCCGCGGTCCGCTGCTGTTCTTCCAGGGCACCTACGGCGGTTTCGAACGGCGGTGACACCGAACGTCGGCGATGCGGAACGACGGGTGAGGGAATAGACGGTCACCGGTCGAGGTTGCTCCGAAGGTGTGCCCGGCGGCCGATACCGGGCCCCGACGCGAAGGATTACCGGTGACCGTTCCCCTCTCCATCCTCGACCTCGCACACATCGGCAAGGGTGAGACCGCCCGTGAGAGCTTCGACGCCAGCGTGAAGATGGCCCAGCTCGCCGAGCAGTGGGGTTACCGGCGAATCTGGTACGCCGAACACCACAACATGCCGACGATCGCCTCGTCGGCGACGAGCGTGCTCATCGCGCACGTGGCCGCGCACACCTCGTCGATCCGTCTCGGCGCCGGCGGCATCATGCTGCCGAACCACTCTCCGCTGACCATCGCCGAACAGTTCGGCACCCTCGCCACCCTGCATCCCGGTCGCATCGACCTCGGTCTCGGCCGCGCCCCCGGCAGCGACCAGAAGACCATGCGGGCGCTGCGCCGCGACCCGACGTCGGCCGACAGCTTCCCGCAGGACGTCCTCGAACTGCAGGCCTATCTGAAGGGCGAGTCGCGGATCCCGGGAGTCGACGCGATCCCCGGTAAGGGCACCGACGTTCCGCTGTACATCCTGGGCTCGTCGTTGTTCGGCGCGAAACTCGCTGCCCTGCTCGGTCTTCCGTACGCCTTCGCGTCGCACTTCGCGCCGCAGGCCCTCGAGGACGCGGTGCGGCTGTACCGCCGCGAGTTCCAGCCCTCCCCCGACCACCCGGAGCCGCACGTCATCGCGGGTGTCGGCGTGATCGCCGCCGACACCACCGAAGAAGCGCAGTCGCTGTTCGAGGCGACCAAGCGGGCCCGGGTCGTCCAGATGGTCGGACGCGGGCGCACGTTCAGCGAGGAGGAGATCGACATGCTGCTCGACTCTCCCGCCGGCATGCAGGTGCTCGAGATGCTCCGGTACACCGCCGTGGGCACGCCGCAGGAGGTGCGCGACTACCTCGACCGGTTCACCGAGCGCGCGCAGGCCGACGAGCTGATCGTCGTGTCGTCGGCTCCCGGACGCGACGCGTGGCTGCGCTCGCTCGAGCTTGTTGCGCAGGTCAGCGACCTCGTCCCGGCCTGATCGCCGAAGACCGACGGATCGGGCTACCGACGGGTACACTTTGGCGGCCGGCCAGGCACGGCTGAGAACCACGAGTCGTCAACCGCCAGGAGCACGATGAAGTACCGCACCCGCGCTGTCGCAGCGGCAGTGCTGACCGCCGCAGCGGCGATCACTGCACCGGCCGCCGCGACAGCCGATTCCCTTCCCACCGACGGGCCCACCATCTCGGTGACGATCCGCAACGACACCGACGCACCGATGGTGCTCACGTCGACCGAGAACCCCTACGGCAGATGGGTGGACGAGCCGGCCGCGGTGGTCCCGGCCCGTTCCACCGAGACGGTCTCGGCGAGCAGCGCCGACCGGCGCGGGTTCGGCATCCAGATCGACTACACGATGCCCGGCGACGCGACCGTGGCGCTCATGGCCAACAACTACGGCACCGGCGTCGCGAACGGCGACGGCACCCACATCGAGGGTGTCAACCGACACGGCTTCGCGGTCGCGGCGATGGTGGAGGACGGATATCCGTTCATGACAGCGAACTTCGTCGTCACCCGGCCCTGAGACGACGAACCGGGCCCGAAGGGATACCTGCGTATCCTCCCGGGCCCGGTTCGTTCGTGTGTCAGCGGGTGGCCGCGTCCATCACGGACAGGTGCGCGAACAGCGCGCTCGTGCCGATCGGATTACCGCCGCCGGGGTAGACGGTGCCGCTCGGTGCGGCCATCGTGTTGCCCGCCGCGTACAGGCCGGGGATCGGAGCGCCCTCGCTGTCGAGCACGCGCCCGACGGTGTCGGTCCGCAGACCGCCCTTGGTGCCGAGGTCGGAGATGCCGAACTGCGCCGCGTGGAAGGGTCCCTGTTCGATGGGGACCAGCGCGGAACCACCGCCGGTGAAGGCGAGATCGTAAGGTTCGTCCCCGCGACCGAAGTCCTCGTCGACTCCCTTCACGGCCAACTCGTTCCACCGCGCAACGGTCGCCTTCAGGGCTTCGGCGGGCACACCGATCTGCTCGGCGAGTTCCTCGAGGGTGTCGGCGGTCTTCCACAGTCCCGCGTCGACGTACTTCTCGGTCTCGACGAGAGGCACGTTCGTCGCCCCGACCGGCGGGACCTCACCGCTCCGGTCGTCGTAGATCATCCAGAACGGCAACGTCATCTCGCCGCGCTCCATGCGGGCGATGACGTCGCGGCCCAGACGGTCGTAGGGCGCGTACTCGTTGGTGAACCGCGCACCGTCCTGGTCGACGAAGATGCCCCCGGTGAAGCACAGCGCGAACGCCGAACGTCCGTCCGGATGGGTCAGACCCGGCGACCACCAGGCCTCACCCATCAGGTCCACATCGGCGCCCACGGCGATACCCGCCTGGTGTGCCTTGCCCAGATTCGACCACGGACCCATGGAATCCCGTGCGGCGCCCGGAACGCCGTACTTGCTGCGCATCTCGTCGTTCTGATCGAAACCGCCGGCGGCGAGGACGACGCCCTTGCGCGCGCGGATCGTCCGTCGCTCACCGTTGTTCTCGACGATCGCGCCCACCACCACACCGTCTTCGACGATCAGTTCCTCGAGCGGAGTGTTCCGGTACAGCTCCACGTTCGGGTACTTGCGCAGGGCGATGAGGAATCGTCCGACGAGCGCGCGACCGCCGATGAGCATGTCGGGCAGGGGTTCGCCGTTGCGTTCGCGGCCGAGCGGGCCGCGGATCGACTCGTTGAGTTCGGGATCGGCGGCGATGGGCAGCGGCGACGGGACGATGTGACGTCCCTGGGCACGGGCCTTGGGCGCCTTGCCGAAGTAGTCGGGCCACGGGTAGACCATGAATTCGAGGTCGTCGTCGGACTCGAGATAGTCGATCAGCGGGGCGCCGCCGCGGACGTAGGCCTCCTGCAGCTCGCGCGGGGTGCGGTCGCCGACGACCGCGTGGTAGTAGGTCAGTGCGTCCTCGAGGGTGTCGTCGTCACCGGCGCGCTGCAGGACCGCGTTGGTGGGGAACCAGACGCCGCCGCCCCCGGAGTACGCCGTGGTGCCGCCGAAGTACTCGGACGCCTCGACGAGGATCACCGACAGCCCTTCGCGTGCAGCGGTGTACGCACCGCAGCACCCTCCGGCTCCCGACCCCACCACGAGGACGTCGCATTCTTCCGCCCACTCCGCCATGACTGTTGCCTTCCGTCGACCGTTCGTGTGGAACACGCCACACTAGGCAGACCTCGGGTCCGCACAGGGCGATCGTCTCGCTGGGCGGGAGATTTTCGTTCTCGACCGTTCCGGCGGATCAGTCCCGCTCGACCGCGGTGCGGTCAGTCTCGTCTGTTGCGCGGCTTCCACACCACGAGGGCGTTGCTGCGCGGAATCGGCACCAGATCGCCGCGCGTCGAACGCAACTGGGCGACCTCTGCGTTGAGTTCGGCGACGCGCTGCTGCAGCGCCTCGACCTGGTTGGTCAGCTCTATGATCCGCTTGATCCCGGCGAGGTTGACACCTTCGTCCTGGGAGAGGCGCTGCACTTCGCGCAGCAGTTCGACGTCGCGCGGCGAGTACCGGCGGCCGCCACCGCTGGTGCGGTGCGGGGTGACGAGTCCGAGCCGGTCGTAGTTACGCAGCGTCTGCGCATGCATCCCGGCGAGTTCTGCTGCCACCGAGATGACGTAGACGCGCGCATCGGGGTCCGGTGACAGATCCCGTGGCATTCTCGTCTCGCTCATCACGCACCTGCCCATCCCTCTCGAGGATCGAAACCGCTTGCCTCTTCTGCACGAAGATAGTTGTGCAGCGCTTCGGTCGCCTTCTCGTCGAGATTCTGCGGGATCGCGACCTTCACCGTGACGAGAAGATCACCGGCGCCGCCCCCGCGCTTGGGGACGCCGCGTCCGCGGACCCGCAGGACCCGGCCGTCGACCGTTCCCGGCGGGATCTTCAGTCCGACGCGGCCGTCGAGGGTCGGCACCGAGACGGTGCCGCCGAGGACGAGTTCGCCGTAGCTGACGGGCAGCACGAGGGTCAGATCGTCGCCCTCACGTCCGAACACGCGGTCGGGGCGCACGTGCACCGTCACGAACAGGTCGCCGGACGGGGCGCCGCGCAGACCGGCCTCACCCTGACCGGCGAGGCGGATACGCGAGCCGTCCTTGATGCCTGCGGGGACCCGCACGGTGATGGTGCGGGTGCGGTTCTGCACACCGGTACCGCGGCAGTCGCTGCAGGGGTTGTCGATGATCGATCCGCTGCCCCGGCAGTCGTCGCACGGTTCCGAGAATCCGAACGCGCCCTGGTTACGGGAGACCACACCGCTTCCGTTGCAGTTCGGGCAGACCCGCGGGCTCGTTCCCGGCTGGGCACCGCTGCCGTGGCAGGTGGTGCACGGCGCCGGGCTGGTCATCCGCAGGGGAACCGTGACGCCCTGGACGGCGTCGCGGAAGTCGAGCGTCGTCTCGGTCTCGACATCGGAGCCGCGACGTGGACGCGAACGGCCGGCGGTGGAAGCAGTGCCGCCACCGGCGCGGTTGAACAGGCCACCGAAGAGGTCGCCGAGCCCACCGTCGCCGCCGCCGCCGAACAGGTCGCCGATGTCGAAGGTCGCTCCGGTCCCACCGGAGAATCCGCCGGCGCCGGGACGGAAGCCGCCCGGCATGCCGCCGGAGGCGAACAGGCGCCGGGTCTCGTCGTATTCCTTGCGCTTGGCGGGATCCGACAGGACGGCGTTGGCCTCGCTGACGGCCTTGAAACGTTCCTCGGCCTTGGTATCACCGGGGTTGGCGTCGGGATGCAGGTCCCGCGCCAGTTTCCGGTAGGCCTTCTTGATCTCGTCCTGCGTTGCGTCGGGGGAGACGCCCAGGTCCTTGTAGAAGTCCTTCTCGATCCACTCCCGCTGGCTCACCGGGCGTCTCCTCCTCTCGCGTTTTCTTGTTCTTACTCTGTGCCCGGCTCCGCCGACGGCGCGTCACCCGGCGTGTCCGCCGGATCGCCGTCGGTGACCGTCACCATCGCGTGCCGCAGGATGCGGTCGCCGAAGCGGTAACCCTTGCGGAGCACCGCTCCGAGCACCGGGTGGTGACCGTCGCCTTCCATCTGGACGGCCTCGTGCAGCTCGGGATCGAAGGCGTCGCCTTCCTCGCCGAACGCGACGAGTCCGACACTGTCGAACACACCGGTCAGCTTGCCGGAGAGCGCCTTCAGCGGGCCCGTCTCCAGGTCGCCGTGGGCGCGGGCCCGGTCGAGGTCGTCGAGGACGTCGAGGAACTTCGCCGCGACGGAGGCCTTGGCCTCCTCCGCGATCGCCGTGCGCTGCGCCTCGGCGCGGCGACGGTAGTTCGCGTACTCCGCGCTCACGCGCTGCAGGTCGGCGGTGCGCTCGGCGAGTTCCTTCGCCTCCTGCGACTGCTCTTCGGTCTGCTCGGCCTTCTCGGCCTCACCCTCCGCAGGAACCGACTCGATCACCTCGCCCTCCTCGGCGCGCGGCTCCTCGGCGGGGTCGCGCACCTCGAAGGTCTCGGGGTCGATCCGTCGCTTGTCGGTGACGGTCACCGGTTCCTGCTCGGGCTTGTCGGCACTCACTTCTTCTCCGAATCGTTCGGCTCGTCGACGACCTCGGCGTCGACGACGTCGTCGGCACCTGCGGCCGCGCCGTCACCGGCAGCGGCACCCTCGGCGCCCTGCGCCTCGTAGATGGCCTGGCCGAGGGCCTGCGACTCGGTCGCGAGCTTCTCGACGGCGGCCTTGACCGCGTTGATGTCGGAGCCGGCGAGGGCGTCGTTGGCTTCCTTGATGGCAGCCTCGACCTTCTCCTTGACGTCGGCCGGGACCTTGTCCTCGTTCTCCTTGATGAACTTCTCGGTCTGGTGCACGAGCGACTCGGCCTGGTTGCGGACCTCGGCCTCCTCGCGACGCTTGCGGTCCTCCTCGGCGTGGGCCTCGGCGTCCTTGACCATCCGGTCGATCTCCTCCTGGGAGAGGCCGGAGCCCTCCTGGATCCTGATCGTGTTCTCCTTGCCGGTGCCCTTGTCGCGGGCGGTGACGTGGACGATGCCGTTGGCGTCGATGTCGAAGGTCACCTCGATCTGCGGGACACCGCGCGGAGCCGGGGCGATGCCGCCGAGCTCGAACGAGCCGAGCAGCTTGTTGTGCGCCGCGATCTCACGCTCGCCCTGGAAGACCTGGATCTGCACCGACGGCTGGTTGTCGTCGGCGGTGGTGAAGGTCTCCGACCGCTTGGTGGGGATCGTGGTGTTGCGCTCGATGAGCTTGGTCATCACGCCGCCCTTGGTCTCGATACCCAGCGACAGCGGGGTGACGTCGAGCAGCAGCACGTCCTTGACCTCGCCCTTGAGGACGCCGGCCTGCAGGGCTGCACCCACGGCGACGACCTCGTCGGGGTTCACACCCTTGTTGGGCTCGCGGCCACCGGTGAGCTCGCGCACCAGGTCGGTGACGGCGGGCATACGGGTCGAGCCGCCGACCAGCACGACGTGGTCGATGTCGCCGACGGAGATGCCGGCGTCCTTGACGACCTGCTGGAACGGAGCGCGGGTGCGCTCGAGGAGGTCGCCGGTGATCTTCTGGAACTCCGAGCGGGTGAGCTGCTCGTCGAGGAACAGCGGGTTCTTGTCCGCGTCGACGGTGATGTAGGGCAGGTTGATCGAGGTCGACTGCGAGGACGACAGCTCGATCTTGGCCTTCTCGGCAGCCTCGCGCAGACGCTGCAGGGCCATCTTGTCCTTGGTCAGGTCGACGCCGTGCTGGCCCTTGAACTTCTCGACGAGCCAGTTGACGACGCGCTCGTCCCAGTCGTCGCCACCGAGGTGGTTGTCGCCGGAGGTCGCGCGGACCTCGACGACACCGTCACCGATCTCGAGGAGGGAGACGTCGAAGGTGCCGCCACCGAGGTCGAAGACCAGGATGGTCTGCTCCTTCTCGCCCTTGTCGAGGCCGTAGGCGAGGGCAGCCGCGGTGGGCTCGTTGACGATGCGCAGGACGTTGAGGCCGGCGATGGTGCCGGCTTCCTTCGTGGCCTGACGCTGGGCGTCGTTGAAGTACGCCGGGACGGTGATGACCGCGTCGGTGATGTCCTCACCGAGGTAGGCCTCGGCGTCGCGCTTGAGCTTCATCAGCGTGCGGGCGCTGATCTCCTGCGGCGTGTACTTCTTGTCGTCGATGGCCACGGTCCAGTCCGTGCCGATGTGGCGCTTGACCGAACGGATGGTGCGGTCGACGTTGGTGACCGCCTGGTTCTTGGCGGGCTGGCCCACCAGAACCTCACCGTTCTTCGCGAATGCGACGACGGACGGGGTGGTGCGGGACCCCTCGGCGTTGGCGACCACAACGGGCTCGCCGCCTTCCAGAACGGAAACGACCGAGTTGGTGGTTCCGAGGTCGATGCCGACCGCACGAGCCATAATTTTCCTCCAATGTTCCAGCCGCGACGCGTGCGCGCCGCGAAAACGTTCCATGCCCGACCTGAGCCCGTTCGACTCAGGTGAGCGCGGTCGACTCAAGCCTGCACCCGAGCGGTCCACGCCGTCAAGTGAAGTTGAGTCTCATGCGCTCAAGTTGCCTGACTCGTCCAACGGCAGGTAGTGGACTTTTGTTCCGAGCGTGACGCAGATCACGTAGACATCGGGGTCACGCTGTTCCGCTCGCTCCACCGCGTCCGCGGAAACGACCCGCTGGGCGGGAGAGACCGGTGCCCCGCCCGTTCCCGCAGCCCTAGCGTGAGGCCACTTCATGAACCTCCGTGTCCGTTCCGGGACCGGACCGTTCGCGCTCGTGGAAGGACTCCAAGTTGAACGGACAGCATTTCCGATCCGTCGTCACCGCACCCGATGCCACCTCGTACGACGTCGTCGTGGTCGGGGCCGGCATCGCCGGCCTCTACGCGATCCACCGATTCCGCAGCCAGGGCCTGACGGTCCGCGCGTTCGAGGCCGCGTCGGGGGTGGGCGGGGTCTGGTACTGGAACCGCTACCCCGGCGCGCGCTGCGACGTCGAGTCGATCGACTACTCCTATTCCTTCTCCCCCGAACTCGAGCAGGAGTGGAACTGGAGCGAGAAGTACGCCACCCAGCCCGAGATCCTCGCCTATCTCGAGCACGTCGCCGACCGCTTCGACCTGCGCCGCGACATCCGGTTCGACACCCGCGTCACCTCCGCGGTCCTCGACGAGGACGCCCTGCGCTGGACCGTGCGCACCGATCGCGGTGACGAGGTCTCGGCCCGCTTCCTCGTCGTGGCCGCCGGGCCGCTGTCGAACGCGAACACCCCGGCATTCGACGGCCTCGACCGCTTCACCGGCGACATCGTCCACACGGCCCGCTGGCCCCACGACGGCGTCGATCTCACCGGCAAGCGCGTCGGCGTGATCGGCACCGGATCGTCGGGCATCCAGTCGATCCCGATCATCGCCGAGCAGGCCGAGCGGCTGTTCGTCTTCCAGCGCTCGGCGAACTACAGCATCCCCGCCGGCAACGTGCCGCTCGACGACGCCACCCGCGCCGAGCAGAAGGCGAACTACGCCGAACGGCGCCGGCTGTCACGGGAATCCGGCGGCGGCTCTCCGCACCGGCCGCACCCGAAGTCGGCACTCGAGGTCTCCGAGGACGAACGACGCGCCGTCTACGAGGAACGCTGGAAGCTCGGCGGCGTCCTTTATTCCAAGGCGTTCCCCGATCAGCTCACCGATCCCGCCGCCAACGACACCGCCCGTGCGTTCTGGGAGGAGAAGATCCGCGCGGTCGTCGACGATCCCGCGGTCGCCGAGCTGCTGATCCCCAAGGACCACGCGATCGGCGCCAAGCGCATCGTCACCGACAGCGGGTACTACGAGACGTACAACCGTGACAACGTCGAACTCGTCGACCTGCGCAGCACGCCGCTCGTCGGTATGGACGAGACCGGCATCGTCACCACCGGCGCGCACTACGACCTCGACGTGATCGTCCTCGCGACCGGCTTCGACGCCATGACCGGTTCGCTCGACAAGCTCGAGATCGTCGGCCGCGGTGGCCGCACCCTGAAGGAGAAGTGGGCGGCCGGCCCGCAGACCTATCTCGGACTCGGCATCGACGGCTTCCCCAACTTCTTCAACCTCACCGGTCCCGGCAGTCCGTCGGTCCTCGCGAACATGGTGTTGCACTCCGAACTCCACGTCGACTGGGTCGCCGACGCGATCGCCTATCTCGATGCGCGCGGCGCCGCCGGTATCGAGGGCACGCCGGAGGCCGTCGCCGACTGGGTGGAGGAATGCCGCAACCGGGCCGAGGCGTCGCTGCTGAACTCCGCGAACTCCTGGTACCTCGGCGCGAACATCCCGGGGCGGCCCCGCGTGTTCATGCCCTTCCTCGGTGGCTTCGGCGTCTACCGCGAGATCATCACGGAGGTCGCCGAATCCGGGTACAAGGGGTTCGCGATCCTCGAGGGCCGCGACCCCGGACGGTAGGACAAAGGACCGACCGGTTGCGCCCGTCGAGCAATTCGTCCGGGCGCAACCGGTGGTGGTCCGGCCCAGTGCTTACTTGATGCAGTGACCGGCGTCGACGGGCAGGGTGACACCGGTGATGTAGCGGGACTCCTCGGATGCGAGGAACAGGCTCGCGTTCGCGATGTCCTCGGGTTCGATCAACGGCACGGGGAGCAGGTGCATCGACTGCAGGGCCGCCTCGAACTGCTCCCGCGTCGGGTTCTCGACACCCGGGCAGAAGGTGCGCATCGTGGCCGGGTTCTCCACCATCGTGGTCCGGGTGTTGGCGGGGTGGATCGTGTTGACCCGCACCCGATGCGGGGCGAGTTCGTTGGCGAGCGACTTCATCAGCCCCACCACACCGTGCTTGGCGGCGGTGTAGTGCCCGACGCTCACGAGCCCGCGCAGACCGGCGATCGAACTGACGAGCACGATCGAACCTCCGCGACCACCGGTCACGATGTGCGGGATCGCGGCCTTGCACGTGCGCCACACGCCGGTGAGGTTGACGTCGAGCATGGTCTGCCAGCGTTCGGAGTCCATCTCCGTCGCCCGGCCCGACGAGCTGATGCCCGCCGTCGCGCACACGACGTCGAGCCGGCCGAGCGCGGCGACCCCTTGCGCCACCGCGTCGTCGAGCGACGGCTGGTCGCGCACGTCCACCTCGAAGGCACAGATCTTCCGGCCGACCGATTCCACCAGTCGCACGGTCTCCGCGAGATCGGCAGGTGACGCGCCGGGGGTGGTCGCGTGGTCCACCGGGGCGCACACGTCGACGGCGACGATGTCGGCGCCCTCCTGCGCGAACCGCACCGCCTGGGCGCGGCCCATCCCCCGCGCCGCGCCGGTGATCAGCGCGACCTTCCCGTCCAGACGTCCGCTCATCACGCCACCTTCTGGGTCAGGCCGCCGTCGACGACCATCTGCAGGCCGGTGACGTAACGGGATTCGTCGGATGCGAGGAACAACACCGCATTGCTCACGTCGGCCGGTTCGACCCACGGCACGCGCAACAGCGTCTTCGTCGACAGCACCTCCGCGGCGTCGTCGGCGGTGGGCGCCTCGAGATCGGGACGCAACCGCGCGAAGGTCGCGGGGTTGAGCGTCATCGGTGTCGCCGCCGCACCCGGATGAACGGTGTTGACGCGGATCGCCCGCGGTCCGAGTTCGTTCGCCAGGGTCTTGGCCAGACCCGTGACCGCGTGCTTCGCCGCCGAGTAGTGCGACGCTCCCGGTACGGCCTTGATCGCGGCGGTCGAGCTGACGATGATCACCGAACCACCGGCGGGATCGAGTTCGGCGACACCGGCTTTGACGGTGTGCCACGTTCCGGTGAGGTTGACGTCGATCGACCGGTTCCAGATCTCGTCGTCGATCTCCCAGGACGGGCCCGGATTGTCGCTGATGCCGGCGTTCGCGACGACGACGTCGAGCGGGCCGAGCTCGGACACTCCGGCCCGCACCGCTGCGACCACCGCGTCGAAGTCGCGGACGTCCGCTGTTCCGGTGACGATCCGGCGGCCCGTCGCGCGGACGAGGCGAGCGGTTTCGTCCAGTTCGGCCTCCGTGCGACCACCCGGCAGATCCAGCGCGACGATGTCGGCACCCTCCTCCGCCAGCCGCGTCGCGCATGCGCGCCCCAGCCCACCTGCGGCGCCCGTGATCAGCGCGACCTTCCCGGTCATCCGTGCCATGAACGTTCCTTTCGCCGTGATGTGCCGCGACGCTAACGACCGGCGACGCCGATCCGGGAGGTCTTCTCCCGTGTGACGGGAGGCGTCCTCCCCACCGATTTGTCGCGTTCCATCCAGCGGGAGACACGCTTCACGCGGCGAGTGGCCGACGAGTTCCATGAGGCGCATCACAAGTCTCTCCACCACTGACGGCACGGAGGAATTCATGTCCATCGACACCGCACGCTCCACACCGGACGACGACGTCGAGATCCGCGAGATCCAGGCCGCGGCCGCTCCCACCCGCTTCGCCCGTGGCTGGCACTGCCTCGGCCTGCTCCGCGACTTCCAGGACGGCAAGCCGCACTCCATCGAGGCCTTCGGCACCAAGCTGGTCGTGTTCGCCGACAGCAAGGGGCAGCTCAACGTCCTCGACGCCTACTGCCGGCACATGGGTGGCGACCTGAGCCGCGGCGAGGTCAAGGGCGACTCGATCGCGTGCCCGTTCCACGACTGGCGCTGGAACGGCAAGGGCAAGTGCACCGACATCCCCTACGCCCGGCGTGTCCCGCCGATCGCAAAGACCCGCGCCTGGACGACCCTCGAGCGCAACGGCCAGCTGTACGTGTGGAACGACCCGCAGGGCAATCCGCCGCCGGAGGACGTCACCATCCCGGAGATCGCCGGCTACGGCACCGACGAGTGGACGGACTGGAGCTGGAAGAGCCTGCGTATCAAGGGTTCGCACTGCCGCGAGATCGTCGACAACGTCGTCGACATGGCGCACTTCTTCTACATCCACTACTCGTTCCCGCGCTACTTCAAGAACGTCTTCGAGGGCCACACCGCCACGCAGTACATGCACTCGACCGGTCGCGAGGACGTCATCAGCGGCACCAACTACGACGACCCCAACGCCGAACTGCGTTCGGAAGCGACCTATTTCGGCCCGTCGTACATGATCGACTGGCTCGAATCCGATGCCAACGGCCAGACCATCGAGACGGTGCTCATCAACTGCCACTACCCGGTGAGCAACAACGAGTTCGTGCTGCAGTACGGCGCGATCGTCAAGAAGCTCCCGGGTGTGTCGGACGAGATGGCCGCCGGGATGGCCGCACAGTTCGCCGAGGGTGTGCAGCTCGGTTTCGAGCAGGACGTCGAGATCTGGAAGAACAAGGCACCCATCGACAATCCGCTGCTGTCCGAGGAGGACGGCCCGGTCTACCAGCTGCGTCGCTGGTACCAGCAGTTCTACGTCGATGTCGAGGACATCACCGAGGACATGACCAAGCGCTTCGAGTTCGAGATCGACACCACCCGGGCGGTCGCGAGCTGGCAGAAGGAGGTCGCGGAGAACCTCGCGAAGCAGGCCGAAGACTCGACCGCGACCCCCTAGAGGCCCCTCGTCGCATCCCCCACCCCACCAGAAGGAACACGATCATGAGCTACGAAGTCCTGGCCGGCATCGAGGCCGCGGCCGACGACATCTTCGTCGAAGGTGTCGAGGCCGAACGAATCGGCAAGGTCGCCGACGCGACCGTCAAGCGCATGAAGGAGTCCGGCTCCATCCGCATGCTGCAGCCCAAGGAGCACGGCGGTTTCGAGTCGCATCCACGCGAGTTCGCCGAGACGGTCATGCGGATGGCGTCGCTCAATCCTTCGGCCGGCTGGGTCCACGGCATCGTGGGCGTGCATCCCTGGCAGCTCGCGTTCGCCGATCCCAGGGTCCAGCAGGAGGTCTGGGGCGAGGACCAGGACACGTGGCTCGCGTCGCCGTACATGCCGGGCGGCATGTGTGTGCCGGTCGACGGCGGCTACAAGTTCTCCGGCAGGTGGTCGTTCTCTTCGGGTACCGACCACTGCGACTGGGCGTTCCTCGGCGCGATGGCGTGCAATCCGGACGGCAGCGTGCAGATGCCGCCGCGCATGCTGCACGTGATCATCCCGCGGTCCGACTACCGGATCATTGACGACTCGTGGGACGTCGTGGGTCTGCGCGGGACGGGGTCGAAGGACGTCGTCGTCGAGGACGCGTTCGTGCCGGACTACCGCGTCATGGACTGCGACGAGGTCATCGACGGCACCGCCGTCCGCAAGTACGGCCGCACCGAGTCGCTGTACCTGATGCCGTGGTCGAACATGTTCCCGCTCGGGATCACCTCGGCCACCATCGGCATCTGCGAGGGCCTGCTGCACCACGCCAACGAGTACCAGCGCGAGCGCATCAACCCCCAGGGCACGGCCGTCAAGGACGATCCCTACACCCTGTTCGCGATCGGTGAGGCCACGGCGAAACTGCGGTCGGCGCGGGATTCGTTGCTCGCCAACGTCGATCGCATGTGGGACATCGTCGACTCCGGGAGGACGCCGACCTTCGAGCAGCGTGCCCTCGGCCGCGAGACCCAGGTGAACGCCGCCTGGCAGGCCGTCACGGCCGTCGACCAGGTCTACGCCCGGTGCGGCGGTAACGCCTTGCGGATGGACAAGCCGATGCAGCGGTTCTGGCGCGACGCGCACGCCGGTCTGCACCACGCGATCCACGTCCCGGGCACGGTCTACCACGCGGCGACGCTGAGCGGCCTCGGCGTGGACCCGCAGGGTCCGCTGCGGGCGATGATCTGACCTTCCACACATCCGAATCGACAACGGAGACAACAGTATGAGCAAGCCCGACGTCGGCAGTTTCGGCACCGACATCCGCGGTCTGGGATACGTGAGGATCCAGACGAACGACATGGAGCGCTGGCGGAAGTTCGCCTTCGAGGTCCTCGGCTTCGCCCAGGGGTCCGGGCCGGAGGAGAACGCGCTGTACCTGCGCATGGACGAGCGCAGCGCGCGCATCGTGGTGGTGCCGGGCGAGGACGACAGGGTCGTCACGATCGGCTGGGAGGTCCGCGACCGCGCGGCCCTGGCACGCGTCCAGGCAGCCGTCGAGGCGGCCGGGGTGGCCGTCAAGCCGCTGTCGGTCGAGGAAGCCGACCTGCGCCGGGTGGAGGAGGTCATCACCTTCCAGGACCCGAGCGGCGCGACCCTCGAGGTCTTCCACGGCCCGGTGCTCGACCACAGCCCGGTGGTCACGCCGTTCGGGGCGAGGTTCGTGACGGGCGCGCAGGGACTCGGCCACGTCGTCCTGCCGGTCACCGACATCAACGGCACCTTCGACTTCTACACCGAGGTCCTCGGCTTCCTGCCGCGCGGTGCCTTCCGGTTGCCGGCACCGCCGGAGTTCGGGCCGATGCGCCTGCGCTTCCTGGGCGTCAACCAGCGCCATCACAGCCTCGCGCTGATCCCGGCTCCGCACGGTGGCGCCCCGGGGCTGATCCACCTCATGGTCGAGGTCGACACCCTCGACGCGGTCGGCCAGGCTCTCGACCGAGTCGTCAAGGACGGTTTCTCGGTGTCGTCGACGCTGGGCCGCCACACCAACGACAAGATGGTGTCGTTCTACGTCCGCGCTCCCGGCGGTTGGGACATCGAGTTCGGTACGGACGGGCAGCTCGTGGACGAGACCTTCTACACGTCCGAGGAGATCACCGCCGACAGCTACTGGGGCCACGACTGGTCCGGCAGCGAGCCGCTCGCCGCCATGTAGCACCGCAGCTCCGCACTTCCGGCCAACTGCAGATCGCTCCCCGAAGAGGGGGAACTCCGTCCACCAGGACAGCGAGTTCCCCCTCTTCGGCATGCAATCTCGGTGATCCACTTCACAAATCCGCGCGCATATGTCACTATTCCTAATAGAAAGACCCACGTCAGTTGGGTTTCGTGGCGATTCTCGCCCCTGATCGAGGGAGATATCGGTGACCGCACCCGCGACTGCAGACTCCACCCCCACCGCAATTCTCGAACGGATCTCGCTCGTCCTGGACGCCTTCGACGGCCCCGGACGGCTCACGCTCGCCCAGGTCGTCAGGCGAACCGGGCTGCCCCGCTCGTCCGCTCATCGGATGCTCGAACGACTCGTCGAGATGCGGTGGTTGCGCCGCGAGGGCCGCGACTACGAACTCGGCACCCGTTTGATGGAGCTCGGTTCGATCGCCGTCCACCAGAACCGCCTGCACAGCGCCGCCGCCCCGATCCTGCACGACCTGCACCGCGCCACCGGATACGTCGTGCACCTCGGCGTACTCGACGGACCCGACGTGCTCTACCTCGACAAGGTCGGTGGCCGGCTCGCCACCGAGCTGCCCACCCGCGTCGGCAGTCGCTATCCCGCACGCAATTCCGCGATCGGCAAGGCCCTGCTCGCCTACACCCCGCACAGCACCGACGACCTCGCCGATCTCACCCCCGAACTGCGCAAGGTCCGCGAGACGGGCGTGGCGTACGAGGTGGCCCGGATCTCCGGCGGGATCGGCATCATCGCCGTCCCGATCGGCCCCGTCGGCGATGTCGTCGCCGCCCTGTCCATCTGCGGGCCGACCAGCCACCTCAAGTTCGACCACCGCCACGCCGCCCCGGTCCGTATGGCGGCGAACGCGATCCACCGATCTCTCACCGGACGCCCCCGCACTGCGCCGGTCGTGCCGCGGCCGCGCCACCAGGGCCTCTCCGCAGCGGCGGCACAGCCCCGCCTGCAGTACGCCTGAGCGGCGCCGACTCAGCTGCGCTCGCGCCGTTCGAGCCCCAGCACGAAGTCCTCCACGTCGCGCCAGGACCCGGCGACCTGCGGAACGGGATTGCCCAGTTCGTCGCGGTCCTGGACGGACGAGAAGGTCTCGGCCGCCTCGTCGATGTCGGCCAGGACCTGCTTCGCCAGATCGATCTCGGCCTGGAAGTAGCGTTCGGACCAGACCAGGCTCATCCGGGAGAACGCCCATGCCGGTTCGCGGTTGGCGTGATCGCCGTGCAGCTTCGCCCGCTCCCGCATGGACTCCATGTTCTCGATGTGCGACCGGACGAGCTTCTTCAGTTCGTCGGGCTCGTTGAGATGCCCCATCCACAGTCGCAGCATGAGACCGTGCTTGAGGACCGGCTGCTCGACGGGCGCCGCCCGCGACCAGTTCCGCACGGCACGGGTGCCGCGTTCGGTGATGCGGTAGACCCGGCGGCCACGCTCCCCCGGCTCGGACACCATCTCCGACTCTGCCAGTCCCGCCGCCTCGAGCTTCTTGAGTTCGGCGTAGATCTGGCTGACGGACGGACTCCAGTAGAAGAAGCCGATGCTCCAGTCCGCCCACTTCTTCAGGTCGTAGCCGGTGAGTCCCTCACCGAAGGTGAGCATGCCCAGAACGGCCCAACTCGTGGCGGGCAACGACGGGTAGCTGTCGTCGGAAGCATCGGCGACAGGCTCGGTCTCGGGCATGATCGAAGCCTAACAGCCCAGGTAGATGCGGGTGCAGCGCGCGGTCTTCCGTCCACTGAGCGGAACATGGTCTCCCGTTCGGTGGGAGAACGGGAGACTCGACCGGGCGCCGCAACTAGCGTCGCTGTCACAGCCCCCAGGAGGTCCGATCATGGAAAGCGTCACCTGCAACCACTGCAGCAATCGCGTCCTCGTCGAGAAGTACAGCGAGGCACACACCAGCATCCAGTGGCTCGACGACGCCGACAGCGTCTGCCCCGAGTTCGCGCAGGCCCGCACCGCCCAGGAGGGCCGCGCCTGGATCCCCACCTGCCACAAACTGCAGCAGACGATCGACGACCTGATCGTCTCCGGCCAGATCGGCCTGTCGCTGCGCAGCTATCCGGTACCCGGCCGCCTCGAATGACGCGGAGCGCGGCCGGGATCCGCCGGATCACATCCCCCGCGCCTCGTTCGCCTTCGTGATGAACTCGATCTGTTCACGACTCGGCCCGCAGAACTCCTGCTCGATCTGCTGCGCGTTGTCCTCGTGCATGCGGTAGAGGCTGTCGCGTAGGCCCTCGTCGCCGCCGTGGAACTGCTCGAGCAGACCCATCCATTGCCGTGCCATCTCCTGGGCCTCGGGAGAAGCCGGATCCATCCCCGCACTCAGTGCAGCGTCGACACGTGGGATGAGCTCCTGCCACGACGCCTCCGCCGCCGTGATGACGTCGTCGCCCAGCCTTGCGCGTCGTTCCGCGAGGTCTGCGATCTGTCCCTTGTCGAAATACTTCTCGAAGACGTCGTCCACTTCGATCACTCCTCGGATCACCTGAAGGAAGTCGGCGACCGATGCATCCGGCGACGTTCGGACCGTGCGGGAGAGCATCTCGACCTGGGCGCGCAGCGTGCGGGTTGCCGCGAGCTGATCGTCCAGGTAGGCACGGTGCGCATCGAGGATCTCCGACAGCGAGGTGTCACCGTCGGTGACCGTGGCGATCGCGTCCAGCGACAGCCCGAGCTGACGCAACACCAGCACCTGGTACAGCCTCTCGACGTCCGGCTCCTCGTACAACCGGTGACCCGACGCCGTCCGGCCCGACGGCCGCACGAGGCCTATGTCGTCGTAGTGATGCAGGGTCCGCACGGTCAGGCCCGTCTCCGCTGCGAGACGCCCCACCTTCCATTGCTGTCCGGAACGTGTCTGCTGCATCGTCCACCCACTTCCACCGGCACTCCGTGTACCGGCACGATCGACGCTATGACCTCACGTTACGTGAGGTGCAAGCCGATCGTCCGGCTACAACTCGTCTACCGGCCGGCTCCCGCGACCAGCCCCTCCGCACTGCGCGCCGCCACCGCTGCGGCCTTCGCGGTGAACGGATCGAGCAGCGGATGCTCTGCGCGGGATCGCCAGTGCCGCACCGCATCGACGGCCGCCGCACGGATCTCTGCGGGCGACGCGTCGTCGGCGAGACCGAGGCGCCGGGTGGCGCCGATCCCGGACCCACCGATCACACGATGCAGAACCTGGACCTCCTCGTCGGGCAGCGACACCGACGACGACCGCAGTCTGCCCAGCAGGCGGAGTTCGGCGAAACCGTGGTCGTCGGCCAGTTCGCGCCGCACGGCTCCCAGCAACTCGTGGTCGCCGCACGCGTGCAGCACCCGCTCGAGCGCCAGCAGCGCCGAATGGGTCTTGAGCTGATCGGCACGCTGACCGAACTGCACGTCGATGACCTGACGCAGCTCGTCGAGCCCGCTGCGCGCGACGAGTTCCGCGGCGAGGGAGGGTGAATCGCGCGCGCCGAGCTGCACGAGCAGCACCGCGGTGCGGATGCCGAACAGACCGAACCGGTCGACGAGACGCGTCCGCATCCCGGGGTCGACGGGCAGGTCGACGTCGGGCCGTGCGAAACGGTCGGCCGACAGCATCGCGACCTGCAGTTGTTCCGCCGGCACCTGTGCGAGCGCCTCGAAGGCTGCGAACTCGTTCTGCCGCAGGGTCCGTGCGGCGAGGGCGAGCAACCCGGCGACCGGCACGACCGCCTGGCACAGTCCGGTGCGTTCGAGTTCGTCGGTGAACCTCGCCGCGACCTGCTTCGCCGACATCATCGCGTCGGCACGACCGGCACCGACCTCGTCGGCACGCGACACCACCCCGACGATGCCGAGCGGACCCGATCCCCCGCCGACGTGCCGGCCGATCCGTTCGAGGAACTCGACGTCGGCGGCACCGAGCGAACGCATCAGGTAGACGACGGCGTCGGCCCCGGAGGCCGATTCCTCCGGGGTGAGCAGCGCCAGGGTCCGCGCCGACACGTCCTGCGACAGCGACGACGTGCCCGGGGTGTCGATGATGGTGGTCTGTGCCAGCGCGCTGGCCGGCCATTCGACGTCGATGAAGTCGACGTGGTCGGCGGTGAGTTCGCCGAGGTCGAAGGTCAGACGCCCGTCGGGACGCTGCACCGGCACCGGCATGCGGCGGTCCCCGTCGTACCAGGCGTTCACCGACGGCACCGGGCCGTTGCGGTACCACGTCACGACACGCGTGCACTCCGTCGCGTCGGTGGGCGCGATATCTTGTCCCACAAGCGCATTGAGCAGAGTCGACTTGCCGGCCTTGAGCGATCCGGCGAGCGCGACCCGCAACGGCTGATCGAGTCGTGCGGCGCAGTGGTCGAGCCGGTCCGCGACGGCCGGGTTCCCGCCGTACGACGCGCGGGCCCGGTCGAGCAGGTCCCGGGCGCGCGCGAGAGCCGGGGTCACGCCGACACTCCCGCGAGTTCCGCGGCGCGCTCGCGCAATCGGCTCAGTTCCGCGACCTGCGTGTCGAGTTCACCGATCCGACGGCGGCGTTCCTGTTCCTGCACGGTCGCGGCCTGACGGGTCGCTTCGAGCGACTCGTCGAGCGAACGCAGTGTCTGTTCAGCGATCTCGGTGAAGTGATCGCGCAGCTGACGCTGGATGAGGCGAAGTCGGTCCTTCGATTCCTTACCGACCTGGAAGCTCACGTCGTCGGTGAAGGCGCGGATCGCGTTCTTCGCGTCGGCGCGGCGCTTGGCGAGCCGGACCTGCTTGTCGTCGCGATACGCCTTGGTGCCCAGGACGACTCCGGCTCCCACCGAGATCGGGTTCACCAGCGCCATCCCCATCAGGGTGGTGACGAGACCGAACATCAGCACGCCACCGTAGGAGCCTTTCATGCCGACGAGCACCTTCTGACCGATACCGATCCGGCCGGATTCGAGATCGGACAGGTTCTCGACGGGATCGAGCAGCTTCGACAGGTCGCCGAGATGCAGCGAGGGCAGGGACGCGTCGTCGAGCGCGAAGTGCTCTGCGACCCTGCCGGCGAGGATCTCGGCGCGTTCGTGCGCCCACACGAAGTTGTCGCCGACGGATTCGGCGACCTGCTCGGCAAGCCACTGCCCCAGCCGCGGCCATTCCTTGCCCGGATCGCAGTCGTCCACGGACGCTTCGGCATCGCGGGTCACCGTGCGCAACCGGTCGCGCAGGTCGTGGTCGATGTCGGCCGCGAGATCGGCGATACCGTCCGACAGCGTGATCTGCCACCGCGCCGCCCGCGTCCGCAACGCCTCGGTCGCAGCACGCGCCCGGTGCAGGTCCTCGATCGCGGCGTTTCCCGATTCGGGGTCGCGCAGGGCGGCGAGTTCGCTCTCGCGTCCGAGTGCGAGATGGTCGACGACGGTCTTCACGTCGTGTGCGACCGACAGTCGCGCCGAGTCGGCGTTGCGCGCGACCACCTGGTCGCGCAGGAAGTCGTAGATCGCGTCGAAGCCGGATTCCTGCTGCAGCGAGGCGTCTTCGGTGCGCAGGGCGTACTCGCGCAGCAGAGACGAGACGGGCAGCAGCGGCAGGTCGAGTCCGGCTCGTTGCAGGTGTTCGCGGTCGGCGTCGACGATCGCACGCCAATGCGGATACACGTCGGTCTTGGTGACGAGCACCGCCGACGCCGGGCACAACGTCTGCACCTGTCGCAGGAACGACATCTCCGGTGCGGTGAACTCCTGGCTCGCGTCCGAGACGACGAAGACCGCGTCCGCAGTGGCGAGGAGGGTCAATGTGGCTGCGGTGTGCGGGTTTCCGTGTCCGCCCACGCCCGGGGTGTCGACGAACACGAGTCCGTCGGCGAGCAGTGGGCTCGGCACGCTCACCTCGAGCCGTTCGACGTCCCGGCCGGCACTGCGCGGCGCGACCTGCTGCAGGTCGTCGAAGGGGACGGCGATGCGCGGCGCCGAGCCGGTCGGGACGAGTTCGGCGGACGGCTCCTGCCCGTGCTGCACGAGCGTGGGGACCGCGGTGGTCTCGTCGTCGCCGACAGAACACACCTCGAGGCCGAGCAGTGCGTTCACGAAGCGGCTCTTGCCCTGGTTCAGTCCGCCGACGACGACCACCCGCAGTCGCGGGTCGGAGACCTTCGTGCGGGCGGCCGTCAGCCGGTCGATGAGATCGTTGCGCCCGGCGCTGCGGGAACGCGCGATCGCGGAGTCGATCAGGTCGAGAAGCGCTCGGCGTCTCGAGGGATCGGATGAATGCTGCGTATCCGGTGAATGCTGCATGGGCTGCGTCGACTCGCCTTCCATCGGTGCGGGCTCCGGCCATTATGTCCCGGAGCCCGCACCGCTGCGGTCAGGGCAGCAGTCCGTCGAGGTCGGTGGAGTCGGCGACACCGAGCGAAGAGTCGCCACCGGTGCCGGCGAACAGGCCGCCGCCGAGACCGGAGGTCGCGGTGAGGACGCCCTCGCCGAAGAGTCCCGCAGCTCCCGAGGCGGAGCCGAAGACGTCCTCACCGACCGACGCCCAGCTCTCCGCACCGCCCGACAGGGCCGTATCGACCTGCGTGGACAGTTCGGCACCGAGGTCGGCTGCGCTCTCCAGACCGCCGGAGACACCGAGGTCGGCGGCAGCGCCCAGGTCTGCTGCACCACCGAGATCCAGCGCGCTTTCGAAGTCGGTGGCTGCACCCAGGTCGACCGACGTTCCCAGTCCACCGGCCGCGCCGATCCCCGAGTCGATCGCCGCGCCGAGGTCCGCTCCCACGTTCACTCCGGCCCCGAGTTCCGCCGCCGCGTCCAGCGCACCGTCGAGGGCATAACCCAACTGACCGGTGGCTTCGGCACCGGCATCGAGGCTGCCGCCGATCGTCGTCGCGAGCTGCGTGCCGAGATCGGCACCCGCATCGACGGGCACCGACCCTGCGGCAGTCTCGAGTGCGCTGCCGAGCTGCAGACCGAGTTCGGCGCCGGCCGAACCGCCGGTCGCGAAGGTCGAGCCGAGGACGGACGACAGATCCGTTCCGAGGCTCGTCCCCACCTGCACGGTCGAATCGACGGTCGCGCCGATACCCGTGGTGGATCCGATGGCGACGTTCAACGCCGACGACAGTTCGGTGGTCGCGGTGGTCTCGAGGCCCAGCGCGCCGCCGAGCACCCCGCCGACCAGCGTGCCGAGTTCGATGCCCGTTCCGGCCTCCGCGTCGATCTCGCCACCACCCGAGAGGACCGCGTCGAGGTCGACGCCGCCGAGCAAGCCTCCCTGCGCGCTGCTCTCGATGACGGTCCCGAGCGCGGCACCGAGATCGGCCGCAGCTCCGCCACCCGCTCCGAGCAGGGCCGAGAGGGACGCACCGAGCCCGAGGGTCGCGCCCACGCCGGCGTCGAGACCGGCGGAAAGGTCGGTTCCCAGTCCGGCCCCGAGATCGACCACACCCCCGAGGACGCCGCCCAGGCTCGTGCCGAGCGCGCCGGTCAGTTCCGTGCCCACGCCGAGAACGCCATCGAGCGTCGTGCCGAGCGCGACCCCCAGTTCGGCACCGCCGTCGAGGGCCGCGGTGAGCTCGGTCGAGAAAGCACCACCGGCATCGACGGCCGATTCCAGCAGGCCACCGAGAGCGAGCCCGATGTCGGCGCCGAGCGTCCCGCCGATACCCAGGGCTCCTTCGAGGGTGGTCGCGAGGTCGGCGCCGAGACCGCCCGATGCCTCGACGGCAGCGTCGATCGCGGCGGCGAGATCGGCGGCGGCACCGACGCCCAGGCCCAGACCGCCTTCGAGCGCCCCGGCCAGCGCACCACCGACATCCAGAGCACCCCCGACGGCGAGGTCTCCACCGAGTTCGAGACCCGCGCCGAGTGCACCACCGAGCGCAGCACCCAGGGAAGCACCGAGCTCGCCACCGGCTTCGAGTGCCGCTCCGAGCTGCGCACCGAGGTCGGCGACGATCCCGGTCTGCGCGCCGACACTCCCGCCGAGGTTCAGTCCGCCACCGAGACCCAGGCCCCCACCGAGGCCTGCACCCACACCGAGGCCCAGGCCGGCAGCGCCACCCAGGCCCACTGCTCCACCGAGACCTGCCGCTCCGCCGAGGCCGGCCGCGGCGGTACCGGCGATCGACGCTCCGACGTTCGCCGCACCGTTCAGCGCTGCGGTCAGTTCGGCGGCGGTCCCGGCGAACAGACCGCTGTCCGCAACGAGCGGGGCGACGGCGACGATGTCGGCGTGGCACACGTCGTCCAGTCCGGCTTCGGCGAGGACGGCCTCGGGGTTGCTGCAGTACCGGGCGAGTTCCTTCTCGTCGCGGAACAGGCCGAGGATGAAGTCGAGTACGGCGTTGGTGGCCATCACGTGTCTCCTGAGTCGTCGGGATCTGGGAACGACGCTACGAATCCGCGGGTCATGGGCACAGGGGGTGCGGCCCCCTGTCTGCCGTCGCCCGTTAGGGGATCGGGGTGCGGGGGCATCGGGGCCGTTAGGGGATCGTCCCCACGATCGGGCAGGTGGGCGGTGTGGGAGCTAACAGGTCACGGGGTGGGAACGACAGGCTCATCGAGACCGAACGATGGAACGAGAACGCGGACCGATGTCCGCCCAGAACCCGGGAGCGTGCATGTACTCAGGACTCGGCGTCACGATCGGGGCGGCCAACTCGGTGGCCCTCACCGTGCTCGACCAGCCCCGATCCGGCGATCCCAGCGTTCTGTCGATTCCTACCGAACTCCACCTCCCCGAGGGCGGGGCCCCCGTCCTCGGCGCCGGTGCCCCGATCCCCGGCACGCAGGTGTTCTCCGGCTATGCGGCCCGGGTCGGCGATCCGGTCGGCATCCTCGCCGACGACGGCTCCACCTACCTCGGTGAGGATCTCGTCGCGTCGACCGTGGCCTGCCTGCAGTACCGCACCGGTACCTCCGATGTGCCGACGATGCTGGCGCATCCCGCCGCGTGGTCGGCGCACACCGTCGAGGCCCTGCAGGCGGCACTCGTCCGCGCCGAAGTGACCGCACGGACGATCCCCGAACCGATCGCGGCGGTGCGCTGGCTCGACGCCATCCACGGGCCGCTGGGCGACGACGTGACGGTGGTCTACGACCTCGGTGCGCGCTGCCTCGACGTCGCCGTCGTGCAGGGCGGCGCCCACCCGACGCTGCTGGGCCGACCGCTGAGCAGCGACGACGTCTCCGGCGATCACCTCGACCACCTCGTCACCACCTATCTGCTGGGAACGCTCGGTGAGGACGCAGCCGGCCTCGATCCGTTCGATTCCGAGACCGTCACGGCACTCGCCGACTTCCGCTCCCGGTGCCGCGCGGCGAAGGAAGCGCTGTCCAGCGACACCGAGACGGTGGTGCCGGTCGCGCTGCCCGGCCTGCACCGCGACCTGCGTCTGGTGCGCAGCGAGTTCGAGGAACTCGCCCGGGAACCGCTCGAGGCGTCACTCGCCGTGGTGCAGGACGCGATCCGCGGGGCCGGGCTCGATCGTTCGGACATCGGACGCGTGCTGTTGATCGGTGGTGGCTCGTCCACCCCGCTCGTCGCCGAACTGATCTCGTCGGAGCTGGGTCTGCCGATCGTCTCGTCGGCGCGACCGGCCTTCACCGCCGCGCACGGAGCCGCGCTCGCAGCGGCCGAGGCAGGTGCCGCAACTGTGGCTGCCCCGGTGGCGCCTCCTGCACCTGCCGTCGACGACGAGCCCGAGACCGTCGCGCTGCCGGTGGTGTCCGCCGCGGAGGCGCAGCCGGTCGCTGCCGCGCACCGGCCGGCGGTCGTCGACACCGCGACCGGCACCCCTGCACGCGCCCGTGCCCGTTCGTTCACGCTGGTGGGTGCCGCTGTCGCTGCCGTCGTCGTCCTCGCCGGTGGCGGACTGGCGATCGGCACCCTGTCGTCGGAGGCCGAGACGCCCGGTTCGGAGGTACGTCCGTCGAGCGAAGTCGTGGCCGGGAACCCGACGACCACCGAGAGCGTCCCCGGTACGGCCGTCCCCGGCACGACCGGCGCGCAGCCGTCCGAGTCGGGAACCGTCGTCCCGGTCCGGGTGCAAGGTCCGGACGGGACCGTGACCGCTGTCCCGGCCGCCGCGACGCCCGCTTCCGGTGCCGCACCCACCGGCGCTGTACCTGCACCGGACCCGACCGCACCTGCGCCGGCGACACCCGGGGAGACCACGCAGGCACCCCAGCCGGCACCGCAACCCGCTCCCGCCCCGGCCCCGGCGCCCGCTCCTCAGCCGGCCCCGCAACCGACCGCGCCGAGCACGGGTGGCAGCGGCGTCGGCGACGCCCTGTCGGGTGCAGGCCAAGGTGCGGGCGCGGTCGTCGAGGGTGTCGGCAACGGCGTGGGCCGGGTGCTCGACGGCACCGGCAACGTGGTCGGTGGTGTCCTCGACGGCACGGGGCAGGTCGTCGGCGGACTGCTCGGAACCGAGCGCTGACCGATCCGATGACGTCCGCTCCCGCTCCTCCCCGACGCCCGATCCCCCGGGAGGTCACGCGCGCCCTGACCGTGGCCGCTTCCCCGCGACTGTTGCTCGTCGGCGGCACCGGAACCGGGAAGTCCGCCGTACTCGCTTCGCTCCGCACCGATCTCGCCGATGCCCGCATCGTCGACGACGCACACCGCATGACCGCCGCGGAACTGCAGGAGCTCGTCGACCACATCCGGGATGCACCGACGGGGATCGTCGTGGCCACCGAAGCCCGACCGCACCGAGCCGAGATGCGTTCGCTGACAGCAGCGTTCGCGGGACACGGGACGGTGGTGGAACTGGGTTCGTGGACGCCTCGTGAGATCGCCGGTCGCGCGGCGTCGTTCGAGCTCCGGCTCGCACCGCCCCAGATCCGTGCCCTGCACCGCCTCACGGGCGGCGTACCGCATCTCGTCGACACCGCCTTCGAGGCCGTGCGGACGGAGGGTGATGTCCGGCGGGTCGTCGAGGAGGCGATCCGTCGGCAGCTCCTCGCGGATCTCGATCTCACCGCGTCCCTGGCGCTCGTCGATCTCGGTGCCGCGCTCGATCCCGGCGAACTCGCCGCCGTACTCGACATCCCTGTCGAGCGTGCCCTCGACCTCGTCGATGCCGCTCGTGCGAGTGGCCTGCTCGGCACGGATGCCGCGAGCCTCACCACCGGGGCGAGCGGTGTGCCCGCCGGCGTCCTGGGGAGGCACAACCTGTTCGCCGTCGCGCGTCGTCTCCTCGCGACCCGCATCGATGCCGGAACGCTGACGCCGCATCTCGCCCGCGGTCTCGCGACGATCGGTCTCACCGACCCGCACCTCGCCGATCGGCTCGTCGCCTTCGCGGCCGACGCGGCACCGCGCGAAGCCGCCGAACTCCTCGACGCCGCCGTACCCGCGGGAGCCGATCCAGCGACCCTTGCGGTGCGACGAGCCGAAGTCGCCTTCGCAGCAGGGGATCTCGAGCGAGCCGAACAGATCACCGACCGGTTGCTCGACCGCGCCGACACCGCGGACGTCGACGACCTGCGCGCCGCCACCCGGATCTCCGCGAGCATCGCCGCACATCGTGGCATGCTCGACCGCAGTGCCGACCTGTTCGAATGGCTCGGCCCCGACCGGGTCGGTACTGACGCTCCCCTCGCCGCCACCGTGCTGCTCGCCGCCGGTCGCCCCTCGGCCGCAGAACATCTCCGCGATGCCGCCACATCGGGTGCGCCGACCTCGTCGGCCTCCGCCGCGCGACTGCTCGAGCAGGGCCTGCGCGAATCCGTCGGCGGCGACGGCCGGATCGCAATGAACCGCCTCGCCCGCGCCCTGACGAGCCTCGGCTCCGACGGGTCGCTGCGCGCCTGGCCCGACACGGTCGACGCCGTCGCCGCACTGCTGTGTCTGCACTCGGGTGAACTCCGGCACGCACGCGCGATCCTCGACCGTCCGGAGACGCCCACCGTGCGCAATCGCATCCTGGTGGCGTGGACCGAGATGCTCGGGGGTGATCTCGCAGCCGCCGCGGCCACCGCCGAGGCCGTCGCTCCCGAGGTGACCGGGCAGCGCGACCTCCTCTTCTTTCATGCCCTGCAGGTCGGGTTGGCGCGACGGAACGCCGACCTCGGAGCGTTGACGGTGCGGTGGCAGGCCGCGCAGTCGGTGGTGGCGGAGTATTCCGTCGACCTGTTCGGGCTGCTGCCCCTGGGGGAACTGTGGCTGGCCGCCGTCCGACTCGGAGAGTCCGCGCGGGTCGCGCATCTCGTCGCCGCTGCCCGCGCACTGCTCACCACCCTCGGTGAGCCACCGCTGTGGGGTGCGGCGCTGCACTGGTACGGGGTGCAGGCCGCGATCGCCGCGGACCGTCCGGCCGACCTCGTCCCGCACGCCCGCGCGCTGGCCCTGGCCGCGGAGACCACCGCGTACGCCGCGGTGCTCGCGCGGGCCGGGCACGCATGGCTCTCGGTGCTGCGCGGTGAGGTCGACGCGGTGCGCATCCGCGAGGCGGCCGAGTCCCTCGCGTCCGTGGGTCTTCCGTGGGACGGCGCGAAGCTCGCGGGAGAAGCAGCGCTGCGGACGGACGACACCACCGTCGCCACCGGATTACTGCAGGTCGCGCGGACGATCCGGCAGGACGGTCCGGCCGGTCGCGCCCCGGTGGACATCGCCCCCGACGCTCCCCCGGGCGGTCCGGACGAATCCCCCCTCGGTGCACGGGAGAAGCCGGGTGCACTGTCGGAGCGCGAGGCGCAGGTGGCCGACCTGGTTGTTTCGGGCCTCACCTACCGAGAGGTAGGAAACCACCTGTACATTTCCGCGAAGACCGTGGAACATCATGTCGCCCGTATCCGGCGCCGACTCGGTGCCGGTTCCCGCTCGGAGCTCCTGTCACTGCTCCGGGCCATGGGGCACGGCGCAGATGTACCCCGTCACACACACTCCGACCGGAATGGAGGCAAGCCGGCATGTCCGTAGGCGTAGGCCTGAGGGTGGGGACCACCGTGTCGTCGGTTGCGGTCACCTCACCGACGCCGGGACGGCCGGACCCCGCACCGATCGAGCGGTTCACCGCCGTCCACCTGCACTCCGACGGCACCGCGACACTGGGCGACCACGACGTCGTCGACGGGCACACCAGTTCCTTCACAGGCTTCGTCGATCGTCTCGGCCACTCCGGTGGTGTCCGCGCCAACGACGGTTCGCTCTCCCGCGCCGAAGACCTCGTCGCCACGGCCATGGAATGCCTCCTCGCCGACGCAGCCTCTCTCATCGGCGACACCCCGTACACCGCAGTGGCGACGTACCCCACCGACTGGCCGAGCTCGACGGTCGCGGTACTGCGCAACGCCCTCGACTACGTCGGGTTGCGTCATGTCTCGCTCGTCTCCGACGCCGAGGCCGCCGCGGCATGGTTCGAATCGCAGGTCGCGCACCAGACCGGGCGGCTCGTCGCGGTCTACCACATCGACCCGCAGGGCTCGACCGTCACGCTCGTGCGCTCGGGAGTCGCGGCGGGTAAGGCCTTCCGATTCCCCGAGGACGACGCTCCGTCGGTCGCCGCGCAGCTCTCGTCGGCGCTCGGCGCGTTCGGCTGGCTCGTGAGCAACCTCGACGCCATCGTCGTCACGATCGACGAAGCGGTCGACCCGAGCGCGGCGCAGCTCGTCGCACAGTCGGTGAAGACCGGACTCGGCGTGCGGTGCGCCCTGGCGCCCGAGCCGCACCAGACGATGGTGCGTGGCGCCGCTCTCGCGGCGGCCGCCGGCTCGGTCGACCTCCTCGGCTCGACGCAGATCCTGCCCACCGCCAAGCTCGCCGAACCGCGACGCAGCGAACTCGACCCCGAGATCACCGCGGTGATCTCGAAGATCACGGCGACTCCCCCTCCGGGTGCCACGCCCGCTGCCGTCGCGACGCCCGCAGCGAACACGTCGAAGGCGACGGTCGCCGCCGTCGCGGCCGGAGAAGTCGCCGACGAGAAGCCCTCGGGTCGCTCGTCGAAGGTCACGGCCATCGCGGCGGCTGCGGCGATCGCGCTGCTCGTAGGCATCGGCGCGTTGGTGTTCGGGCTGCGGGACTCCCCGACGGCCACCGCGGGCACGCAGGTCGCCGAGACCCCGACCGCACCCACGACCACGACGACCTCGAAGGCGCGCCCCACACCGGCTCCCCGCAGCACCGAGGAGACCACCACCGAGGAATCGACCGAGCCGGCCACCGCCGAGCAGACGGTCCCGGTGGCTCCGCCGGTCGTGCAACAGACCTGGGTCGATCCCACCACCGGCACGAGCGAACAGTCCTCTTCTTCGTCGTCGTCGCCCGGCTCGACCACCTCGAGCACGTCCGACACGTCCTCGACCACGTCGAGCACCGGCTGGTCGCGGCGGAACCAGCCCGATGATTCCTCGGGTGGCGGACGCGGTAGCGGAGGCAGCGGCGGAGGCGGTGGTAGCGCCACCACGACGACGCCGCCGGCAACCGACACGACCGATCCCGAGCCCTCCGAGGAACCGACGTCGACGCAGACGCCGACCGTGGAGCCCACCGACGCTGAGACCGGCAACTAGACAGAGCAGGTATCCGGGTGGTGACCTACGGCACTATCGGCGGTCGCCGGGCCGTCCCGTAGGCTGTCCCGCGGGTCGGCTCGCCGATTCCACGAAGCACCTGTTCAAGAGCACATCGAGCACACATGAAAGGCCTCCATGCGTCTCTCGTCGGCGTCGCGCGCCGCAGTCCGTTCCACCACCCGCCGCGTCGCAGTCGCAGCGGCCTCCGCGGTTCTGCTGGCAGTGCCCTTGAGCGCCACAGCGAGTGCCGCGCCCGCCGAACAGTTGCCTTCCGCTGAACTTCCCGCCGAACTCGTCGAGGCGATCCAGCGCGACCTGGGTCTGTCCCCCGAGGAGTACCTCGATCGTGCCGCCCGCGCGCAGGAGCTCGGCGACTACGCCCGCGACTTCCGCTCCGAGCACCCCTCCGAGTTCGCCGGTGCCTGGCTCGGCGAGGACGGCAAGCCGGTCATCGCCGTCACGAATCGCGAGGCCGCCGAGCGCGCTGCGCAGGACGGCTTCCACGCCACGGTCGCGCCGGTCTCGGCCGACGGACTCGAGCAGGCCCTCGCCGAACTGAACCGCTGGGTGGCGGGACTCCCGCGCGAGGTGTCGTCGCAGATCAACTCCGCGTCGATCGATGTGCTCAACAACCAGATCGTCCTCGACATCGTGAACTCGCCCATCGGGCGCGCACTGAACCTGCCGTCGCTGGTCGCGAACGTGCAGGTCCAGCTGTCGCCGGGCATGCCGCCGAACGATCCGGCCCCGATGGGTGGCGACACCTACATCACCGCCGACGGCGACGTCCGCGCCACGCCCATCGAGCGCATCGGCATCTGCTCGTTCGGCTTCAACGGTGTCGACGCCGACGGTAACGCCGTCAACCTCACCGCCGGTCACTGCGACGCGGTCGCCCGTGCCGACGGTGGTTCGACGGTCTACCTGCCCAACCGCGCGAACATCGACGAGAGCGTGCGGATCGGCAAGTTCACCGAGTCCACGGTGGGCACCGACAGCACCCTCGACTACGGCATCGTCTCTCTCGACGAGGCCGGCGTCGAGGCCGGCCTCGACCGCCCGTCGGTCCGCGGCGGCAACGGTTCGACCCTCACGGTCACCGGCACGGCCGTTCCGGTCGTCGGCGCGCCCGTCTGCAAGTCGGGCCAATCCTCGTCGTTCACGTGCGGCCTCGTCGTCGCCGATCGCATCGAGACCCAGCTGACCTACGACTCGGGCTTCTCGAGCACCATCCGCGGCTTCGCGACCTCCGCCTGCACCCTCGCGGGTGACAGCGGTGGCGCCATCGTCACCGGCACCCTCGCCCTCGGCGTGATCAGCGGATCGAACAGCGCCGGCGCACCGAACTGCGTCGAGGCGAACCTGGTACTCGCGCCCAACGGTGGCACCTCCAGCCTCGGCATTCCGATCCAGGAGATCGAGAACGCCACCGGCACCCGGGTCCGTACTGCGGCGAACCCGGCATAACGGCCGGAACCGTCCGGTCCGTTCGTCACAACAGTCACACGAGTCTCATCCGTAACCGAGAAGTACCTATGTACTTCCTCGCTCACCCCTTAGGATCGGACGGACGCCGATCCGCGGGGGAACGGCGCCTTCGCGCGTGCATGCGTGAAGGAACGAGAAAGGTATCCATGCGACGCACCTTCGCACGTCGGACGGCCGTCATCGGTTCGGCCGCACTGCTGCTCCTCGGTCCTGCCGTTGCCATCGCGCAGGCCGAACCCGAGACCGAACCCGCGCAGACGTCGTCTCTGCCGGCCGAGCTCGTCGAGGCGTTGCAGCGCGACCTGAACATCGATGCCGAGCGCTTCCTCGCCGATGCGCAGCGCAGCCAGGATCTCGCCGCGTTCGCCGAGAAGGCACGGGAGCAGTTCGAAGCCGTCTTCGCCGGTGTGTGGCTGGACGACCAGGGCACCGCCACGGTCGGCCTCACCGAGGGTGACGGCTTCGAGGAGGCCCGCAAGGCCGCCGAGGATGCCGGATTCACCGTCGCCGAGACCGAGCGCAGCGAGGACGCCCTCGAAGATCAGCTCGGCGCGCTGGGCGACTGGCTCGAGACCCAGCCGCCCGCCGTCGCCGACGTCATCCGCGGTATCGCCATCGACGTGGTGAACAACGACGTCGTCGTGCGCACCGACAACGTGTCCGGTGTCGAGCTCCCCGACTTCCTCGACGGGGTGCGCGTGCTGTTCGCTCCCGCCGAGCTGACGCCGGAGGGCGCGACCGACCTGCAGCCCATCGCCGGTGGCCTCGACGCCCCCGACGCCCTCTTCGGTGGCGACGCCTACGCCGCGCTCGGCGCCGGTGAGGGCCTGCGCTGCTCGCTCGGCTTCAACGGCGAGGACGGCAGCGGACAGCCCGTGAACATCACCGCCGGCCACTGCGACCCCAACCGCGCGCAGGCCGGCACTCGGTGGGCCTCCCAGGTCCACCAGCTCATCGGCGACAACCTCGGCCAGCACCTCGGCTCGTTCGAGAAGACGGTGCTCGACGGCAGCGACTACGCGCTGATCCGCCCCACCTCCGATGCCGCGGGTCGCTTCGAGAACAACGGCGTGCGCGTTCCGTTCGCCGCTCCGCTGCCCATCACGGGTATCGCGGATCCCGTCGTCGGCGCCCCGGTCTGCAAGTCGGGCCTGCGCACCGGCTACAGCTGCGGCGTCGTGACCGCCACCGGCCAGAACGTCGAGATCGGCCACCGCGTGCTCGAGAACGGCTTCTCCACCAACCTGTGTGCCCTGCAGGGCGACAGCGGTGGCACCCTCGTCACCGGCACCCTCGCCCTCGGCATCTCCAGTGCCTCGAACGTCGGCCAGTACGGCATGTGCGAGATCGCCGGGTTCGTCAGCGGCCTGCTCGGTGAGAGCCCCGAGCTGTTCGCCACGCCGATCAAGACGGTCCTGGCGGAGAACCCGGGCCTGAAGGTCCGCACCTGGTAATCGACCAGAACGTCACGAAGGTCCGTTCCCTACGGGGAGCGGACCTTCGTCGTTCGTGGGGGCGTTCGGAGGGGCGTACGGCCGTGCCGGTCGGCGCAGGTTCGGGGCGGTTCTCCTGCACCACAACGACCGGCGGCAGAAGGCGGTGGAACAGCCCTTCGTCGGGCGTTCGGAGGATGCCTCCAGGGGCCCTCGGAAATGCCCCTGAATCCGCTTCGGAAAGCGCCCGCGAGCTGCATTTCCTAGGTGAACCTAACCACCTCCGGGACCTGGCTTCCCAATGTCCGTTTAGCGTAGGTTACGATCCTCGCACCCTGGCCGGTAGCGCCATCCCCTGAAAGGACTTCACTTGAGCACTGAACTCTTGATGACCAGCTTCGACATCTTCGGTTACATCTGGGACATCCTCACCTACGGCAGCCGGCTGCTGCTCGGCTCCGCCTAGGTCCGGTTCGAGCTGGAGACCCTGTCCGATCTTTCTTGGACAGGGCCTTTTCCGGTGAGGCTCCAGAGCGGAAACAGAACGGCCGCCGCAAGGAGCATGTCCTTACGGCGGCCGTTCGAGTTCGAATGCCTACCCGACTGGAATCAGTTGGCGTAGACCGTGGTGCCCGGAGGCGCAGCCAGCGTCTGGATCAGGCCGATGCCCGCGATCGCGAGCGTGGGACCACCCGCGACGATGGTGCCGATGATGCCACCGACCGTTGCGCCCAGAGGAATGGAAGCAAGACCCACGGGGCCACCGAGCAGGCCGAGACCGCCCACCACGGCTCCGATGATGGTTCCGGCCAGGCCGCCGACCGCGGTCGCGATACCCAGCTGCGACGCGAAATTCTGCTGAGCCTTCAGGTTCTCGTCCGGCGAAGCAACATCGGTCAGCTTCAGGGCGACCGGCGTGAGGCTCGCGCCGACCTTGTCCTCGGGGGCGACGGGGGTGGCCTTCGACAGGTCGGTGACCGGGGTCAGCGTGAGGGTCTTGCCGTCCTCGCTGATCTGACGCTCGAAGGGGAGCTGCAGATCGCCGAGCTGAATGGCCAGCGGCAGGCTGAGGACAGTGTTGCCGGCGTTGTCCTGGAGCTCGACGCTCTCGCCGTCCCCGGAGACCTGGAACTCGCCGGCGTCGATGACGGTGACCACCGAGTCGCCCTCGACCTTGGACTCGTAGTTGATCTCGTCCTGCGCAGCGGGCGCCGCATACGAGGTACCGGCGGTGATGCCCATGGCGGCGATCGTCATCGTCGCCACAGCGGCAAGCTTCTTCAGCTTCATCTTTTTCCGTTCTGTGACATGGCGCACGCCTGTTAAGACGCCCCCATTCTGCTGTATTGACCTGGAGTTCTACGTCCCCCGACGCGTACAGCCCACATGCGAACCCCATGTACCGGGCGAATCATAACCGACATCACATCCGGAGTGTTATACCCCTTTGTCCGAATGGACACCGCATTGTGGCCGGTAGAACGTGTCATGACCTCCGTGTGACACACGCCTCGTTTCGGGCAAGTTAGGACATCCTGCGTGACGGCGGTATCACGTTTGGCCTCTAGCGTGTCCGGGCACACGGTCTCCGATTCGACGCAGATTTTGCTACTGGCGGGTAACTCCAGTTCAGAACAAGTTACCGGTGGGTAACTTTGCTTGCGTTACGATGCGGTGACTCATACCAGGCGGCACGACGCCGCCCCCGACACGAAAGGCCACGTATGAATGCCCTGACGATTACGTTGGGCACGATCGGCGTGCTGCTGAGCCTCGTGTGTTGGTTCGCGTTCATCAGCGGCGCACTGAAGATGGTCAACACGATCCGGGTCGGCCAGCCGGCCCCGGACCGCTGGCGGCCGTTCTTCCCGCGCTTCAAGCAGATGGTCGTCGAATTCCTCGCGCACACGAAGATGGTCAAGTTCCGGACCGTCGGCTGGGCGCACTGGCTGGTGATGGTCGGCTTCATGCTCGGCGCGATCGTCTGGTTCGAGGCCTACGGCCAGACGTTCGATCCGGAGTTCCACTGGCCCCTCATCGGTGACACCGTCGTCTATCACTTCATCGACGAGATCCTCGGCCTCGGCACGGTGATCGGCATCCTGACGCTGATCTACATCCGCCAGCGCAACCATCCGCGTCAGCCCGGTCGGATGTCGCGCTTCAGCGGCTCGAACTTCAAGGCCGCCTACTTCGTCGAAGCGGTCGTGCTGCTCGAGGGCCTGGGCATGATCCTGGTGAAGGCCGGCAAGATCGCCACCTACCACCACCACAACGCCTACACCGACTTCTTCACGATGCAGGTCGCTCGGATCCTTCCGGAGAGCCCCGAACTCGTGTCGGTCTTCGCGTTCATCAAGCTCATGTCGGGCATGGTGTGGCTCTACATCGTCGGCCGCAACATCACCTGGGGTGTCGCATGGCACCGCTTCTCGGCCTTCTTCAACATCTACTTCAAGCGTGAGGACGACGGCGGTCCCGCTCTCGGTGCCGCACGTCAGATGATGTCCGGCGGCAAGCCCGTCGACATGGAAGACGCCGATCCGGACAAGGACACCTTCGGTGCCGGCCGCATCGAGGACTTCACGTGGAAGGGTTGGCTGGACTTCACGACCTGCACCGAGTGCGGTCGTTGCCAGTCGCAGTGCCCCGCCTGGAACACCGGTAAGCCGCTGTCGCCGAAGCTGCTCATCACGTCGCTGCGCGACCACGGTTACGCCAAGGCTCCCTACCTGCTCGCCGGTGGTCGCACCGATCTCGGTGGCGACGAGGTCGGCCTGGTCGACGCCGAGGGCAACCCGGATGAGGCCAAGCTGGCGAAGATCCCGACGTCGGCTCGCGAGGAGTCGGGTCGCAAGCTCGTCGGCGAGACCGAGGGACTGCTGGAAGCAGGCGAGCTCGCTCCCGTCATCGACACCGAAACCCTGTGGTCGTGCACCAACTGTGGTGCGTGCGTCGAGCAGTGCCCGGTGGACATCGAGCACGTCGACCACATCATCGACATGCGTCGCTACCAGGTGCTCATCGAGTCGGACTTCCCGTCCGAGCTCGCGGGTCTGTTCAAGAACCTCGAGAACAAGGGCAACCCCTGGGGCCAGAACGCCAAGGACCGTCTCAACTGGATCAACGAGATGGAGTTCGACATCCCGGTCTTCGGCCAGGATGCCGACAGCTTCGACGGCTACGAGTACCTCTTCTGGGTCGGCTGTGCCGGTGCCTACGAGGACCGCGCCAAGAAGACCACGAAGGCCGTCGCCGAGCTCCTCGCGACCGCCGGCGTGAAGTTCATGGTCCTCGGTGCCGAGGAGACCTGCACCGGCGACTCCGCTCGCCGCGCGGGCAACGAGTTCCTGTTCCAGCAGCTGGCGCAGCAGAACATCGAGGTCCTCAACGGTGTGTTCGAGGGCGTCGAGCAGAGCAAGCGCAAGATCGTCGTGACCTGTGCGCACTGCTTCAACGCGCTGAACAACGAGTACCCGCAGGTGGGTGGCAGCTACGAGGTCGTCCACCACACGCAGCTGCTCAACCGTCTCGTGCGGGCGAAGAAGCTGGTCCAGGTCAAGGCCGTCGGCCAGGACGTGACCTACCACGATCCGTGCTTCCTCGGACGGCACAACAAGGTCTACAACGCTCCGCGCGAGCTGATGGCGGCGTCGGGCGCGAAGCTCGTCGAGATGCCGCGTCACGGCGAGCGGTCCATGTGCTGTGGTGCCGGTGGTGCCCGCATGTGGATGGAGGAGAAGATCGGTAAGCGCATCAACATCGACCGTGTCGACGAAGCGCTCACCACGAATCCCGCCAAGATCGCGACGGGCTGCCCGTTCTGCCGCGTCATGCTCACCGACGGTGTGACGGCGCGTCAGGAAGAGGGCAAGGGCGAGGGCGTCGAGGTCATCGACGTCGCGCAGCTCATGCTCGAGTCCATCTCTCGTGTCGAGGCTGCCAAGCTCAGCGACAACCTCAAGGTCGTCCAGCAGCCGAAGACGCCGGTCGAGGTCGAGGAGACCGCGGAAGAGGTCGAGAAGGAGCGCGTCGAGGAGGTCGAGGTGGCAGCGGCAGCGCCGGCTGCTCCGAAGACCACCGGTGCCCCGAAGGCCGGCGGGCTGCAGATGAAGGGCGGTCTCAAGGCTCCGGGCGGACCGAAGGCTCCCGGTGGTGCGAAGGCTCCTGCTTCCGAGGCAGCCGAGGCTTCCGCAGCTCCGAAGGCGAAGCCGGGCGGACTGCAGATGAAGGGTGGCCTGAAGGGTCCGGGCGCGAAGAAGGCTGCGGCTCCGGCTGCACCTGCCGCGTCGTCCGAGGCTTCTGCTGCTCCTGCGGCCGAGGCACCGGCAGCGCCGAAGGCCAAGCCCGGTGGACTGCAGATGAAGGGCGGCCTCAAGGCTCCGGGTGCGAAGGCCCCGGGTGCCGCGAAGCCGGCCGCACCTGCTGCCCCTGCCGAGTCGTCGTCGGAAGCTCCCGCAGCCGAGGCACCTGCGGTGCCGAAGGCGAAGCCGGGTGGCCTCCAGCTCAAGAGCGGCCTGAAGGGCCCCGGCGCCAAGAAGGCGGCTCCGGCAGCGAACTCTGCGCCCGCGGCTCCGGCCGAGGAAGCACCTGCTGCGGAGGCTCCCGCGACGGAAGCCCCTGCGGAGCAGCCGAAGGAGTCGGCGCTCCCGAAGGCGAAGCCGGGCGGACTGCAGCTCAAGAGCGGTCTGAAGGGACCGGGTGCGAAGAAGGCTGCGCCTGCCGCTCCTGCTGCTGCGCCGGCGAAGGCGGAGCCGACGCCGGAACCCGAGCCGGTCGCCGAGGCTCCTGCGGAGCCCGAGACGCCCGCGACCCCGGCGAAGCCGGAGGTCGAGGCACCGAAGGCGAAGCCGGGCGCGCTCGGCTTCAAGCCCGGCGCGAAGGCACCTGGCCGCAAGTAGGTACGCAACGCGAGGTTGAGGCTCGCAACGCTGGCAGTGACTGCTGGCGTTGCGAGCCTCACTTCTTTGTTGCGTACCTCCCCGTCGGCCCGCTCCCCCGCGCCGCCCGTGCGAACGCCTCCCGCACCTTCGTTGCGACGGCGCCGCGGGTCCCGAGGTCCTGCCACGTCCACCGCACCACCGTCCACCCCGCGTGACGCAGTGCGTCCTCCCGCAGCTTCTCGCGGTAGACCACGTCCTCGGCGGCGGTGGTCGCGACCCCGTCGCGGCGGTACTTGATCCGACCGTCGAACTCGCCGATCACACCGTGCTCCGGCCACAGGAAGTCGACGCGAGCGAGCCACCTGCCGTCGGCGGAGAAGACGTCCACCTGTGTGAGCGGCAACGGGATCTGCTCACGGACGAACAGGACCCTGCTCCGCGACTCGCCGGCGCTGTCGCTGCACCCGCTCGACAGCTGCACGGCACGACGCGCGTGCGCGATACGGGGATGGCTCCCCATCCGTTCCACGGCACGGGTCAGATCGACGGGGGCAACCAGCCCTGCTCGCAGCGCACTGTCGGCAAGTACGACGGCCTGCTCCACCGGCACCGTTGCGGCCACATCCGTGATCGTCCGTGCGACCGACAGCACCCGCGCTCCCCTCCGATCCACGACGTCCGCCTCACGGAAGAGCGCGGCGTGCATGACGCGGCCGGGTGTCCTCCGCGCTCCACTCGGCGCGTTGCGGGTGAGGTGCACATCGTCGAGTGGGATCTGCCAGACGTCGAGCCCGTGCAGTACCGCGGCCGATACGTGGCTCAGCGCCGAGGCTGGTCCGGCATTCGCGATGAACGCCCGTGCCCGCAGAGCATGTCGAGCGTGATCGTCGGCCCCCGCATACTGGTCGGACTGGACGAAGACTCCCGACGCGAGCCGAGTCCACGTTCCGTTCCGCACCAGACGTCGGATCTCCGCATCGGTGACGCCGCGCGCATGTGCCTCGCGCCGCAGGATCAACTCCCCCATGACGCCCAGCATCGCCTGTCGCCCCGGGCCCGCAGGTGCCTACGAGGACGAATCGGCCGGGTCTGTGGATGAACCGACCGCCTGTGGAGAACTCGTCAGGAGGCGCCGATCGCGGGGCCGAGGACGGGCCACGAGTTGTGCAGGTCGTCCTGCCAGTAGCCCCAGTTGTGGGTGCCGTCGTCGTGGATGTCGATGGTGGCGGGGATGCCCAGTTCGTCGAGGCGCGTCGCCATGCGCCGGGTGCAGTCGGCCGCGGCGGCTTCGATGAGTCCGCCCTTGATGACCACGTCGGCGAGGTCTTCCTCGTCTTTGATCCACTCGGATTCGAGATTGTCGTAGCGGCCGGGCAGGCCGGTGCGCGACGACAGGTACAGAGTGGTGCCGCGGAGTTTCTCGGCGTTGACGTACGGATCGTTGGCGACCCAGGTGGGGTCGTCGAACGGCCCCCACATGTTGAGCGGGTTGCCGAAGAAGTTGACGACGGTCGTGGTGACGAAGGCTTGGCCGAGGGGGTCGCTCGTGCGTGCGCAGCCGCTGAAGCTGCCCACCGCGTCGTACAGATCCGGTGCAGCGATGGCGAGATTGAGCGACGACGTACCCGACATCGAGAAACCGATCAGACCGTTGGTGCCGGTGGTCGCGTAGGTGCCGTCGATGACGGGCGGCAGTTCCTCCGTGAGGAAGGTGGCCCACTTGTAGCGGCCGAGGTTCGGGTCGTCGTGCTTCCAGTCGGTGTAGTAGCTCGACTCGCCGCCCTTCGGGATGACGACGTTGACGTGCTTGTCGGAGAAGAAGTCGACGATGTCGGACTGGTCCATCCAGCTGTTGTTGTACGACCCGCCGTCGACGCCGCTCAGCACGTACAGCGTGGGGCCGGGAGTGTCGGTGTCGGTGGGGCGCAGGATCCGCAGCTCGATGTTCTCGTCCATGGACGGCGAGTAGACCTCGATGTCGAGCTGCTGGTCGTCGACGACCGTGGTGCTCACGAGCCGGGCCTCATCGGGTTCTGCGGACGCCGTCGACGCTCCGAGTCCCCAGGTCGACGCCACGACGGTCGTCACGACCGCCAACGCGGATATCCGCCGCATAGATATACTCCGATTCCGTTCCCCTGCGCAGCCCCCGGAACACCTTATAGGGCCGCAGTGCACTTGCCGATAATCGTCACTGTTCGAAGGATGACCCGTGTTTGGCCGATCGCTCCTGCTGACCGTTCTCGCCGCGGGTCTTCTCGGATCCGGCGTGGCGGCCGCCTCGCCCGCCACGCTGCCCGTTCCGTACGAACTTCCCGACACGGTGGCTCTGGAGCTCGAGAATCCGGGTGGTTCGGCTCCCGGCTCGAACGACCCGAATTGTCGCCCGACCGCCGACAAGCCCAATCCTGTTGTGCTGGTCCACAACACCAGCGGCAACCGGCAGGTCGCGTGGCAGACGTTCTCGCCTCTGCTCGCCAACGCCGGCTACTGCGTCTTCGCTCCGACGTTCGGCGCGTTCCCCGGTCCGTGGCCCGTCAGCGCTCTGGGTGGGATGGCGCCGCTCGAGCCGAGCACACATCAGCTCTCCGCATTCGTCGACGAGGTGCTCGCGCAGACCGGAGCCGAGAAGGTCGACATCGTCGGCCATTCGCAGGGCACGTTGGTCGCGGCGAAGTGGATCGGTGACGGCGGCGCCGACAAGGTCGACCGGCTCGTGTCGCTCGCTCCCCTGTGGGACGGGACGACCATCGTCACCAGCGACGGTGTGATGCGCGACTTCGAGTACGCGACGTGCCCCGCCTGCGCCGACATGCTTCCCGGTTCGCAGTTCCTCGAGGATCTCGCCGCGACCGGCCGTTTCGTCGAGCCGGTGGAGTACACGAACATCCTCACCGCCCACGACGACGTGGTGCAGCCGTACACGAGCGGCCTGGGCGAGGACCCGAACGTCACCGACATCGTGCTGCAGGACGTGTGTGCCTCCGCGAAGACCACGCACCTGCAGATGCTTGCCGACCGGCTCACCGCGGAGCTCGTGCTCTCCACCCTCGACGAGACCGTTCCGGCGCCCACCGGCTGCGTCGACTGACGGCACCTCAGCTCTCCCGCGCGGAGAGCACCGCGTCGAGCACTGGCACGATGACGTCGAGCGCGTCGGGTGAGGTCATCTGCCAGTGCGTCGCCGGCACCTGATGGTTGTCGACGGCACCCGTCACGGCCGCGTCCCAGCCGGACGCGCCTCGGGTTCCGGTCGGGTCGTCGGCTGCGGCGGTGAAGTAGACGATGTCGCCGTCGTACGTCCCCGGTCGATGTTCCGCCATTAGCTCGGAGTTCCGCTGTGCCGCCGCGACCAGCCTGGTCACCACGCGTCTCGTGTCGTCCTCGGTGTTGCCGGTGAGTGAGGCGACGGACGCGACGAGGTCGTCGACGTCCTCGGCACCGGCTGCGGCCGCGTCGTCGATTCCGAATCCGGCGAGCAGCTCTCTCATCGACACATCGCTCGACTCGCCGGTCCGTGCACCGTTGCCGGCGAAGCTGTCGAGCATCACCAACGTGTCGACCTGCTGTCCCTCCGCTTGCAGACGCACAGCCATCGCGTGGGCGATCACGCCGCCGAGCGACCAGCCGAACAACCGGTACGGCCCTTCGGGCTGCACGGTCCGCAATTCGTCGACGTAACGCGCCGCGAGTTCATCGAGGGTGGCGGGTTCGAAGTCGTCCTCCGTGACGGCCGGGGTCTGCAGACCGTAGACGGGCGCGTCGTGATCGAGCTGACGTGCGAGAGCGGTGTAGCACCACGACAATCCGACGATCGGGTGGACGAAGAACAGCGGCGTACCCGCGCCCTGCGTCCGGATCGGCAGGACCGGAGCCACGGATTCTTCGACGTCACCGGCACTTTCACGATCGATGAGTGCCGCGAGTCCTTCGACACCGGGTTCCCGGAACAACCACTGCAGAGGTACTCGCGTCGGGAGCTCCGCATTCAACCGGGAGACGAGTTTGGTGGCCATCAGCGAATTGCCGCCGAGTCCGAAGAAGTCGTCGTCAAGACCCACCTGCTCGACACCGAGCACCTCGGCGAACACTGCAGCGACAGCCTGTTCGAGATCGGTGATCGGGTTCCGGAACTCGCGCTCCTCGACAACCGGATCCGGAAGCGCCCGCCTGTCCAGCTTGCCGTTCGGCAACAACGGCAACGCCTCGAGCACGACAATCTGTGACGGCACCATGTAGCCCGGCAGAACCTCACCCATTGCGGACCGCACGACCCGAACGTCGAGGTCTCCGGACGACACCACGTACCCGACCAACTGATCGGAGACGACGGCTACTGCACCCGCAGCCACCCTGGACTGCGCGCGCAGCGCTGCTTCGATTTCACCGAGCTCGATGCGTTGACCACGCACCTTCACTTGCAGATCGTTTCGACCGACGTACTCGAGCTCTCCATCGCGCGTCCACCGGACCAGGTCGCCGGTGCGGTACAACCGCTCCCCCGACCCGCCGAACGGATTCGCCACGAACCGATCGGACGTCAACTGCGGGCGGGCCGCATAGCCGCGCGCAAGCTGGGCACCGGACAGATACAACTCACCGACGACACCGACCGGCACCGGCGTCAGTCGCGTGTCGAGGACCCAGGCATCGGTGTTCCACACAGGCCGGCCGATCGGGATGTACGAACCGTCCACGGTGTCCGCGCTGCGATGCGTCGCCTGAACGGTGACCTCGGTCGGCCCGTACAAGTTGTGCGCCTCCGCACCGAGCACGGTTCGCACCCGTTCGGCTGTGGACGTGGCGAGCGCCTCACCACCGGCGAACACCAACCGCACCGACGAGGACGATGAACCGTCGATCTCGTCGAGTACGGCATCGAGCACCGTCGGCACGAACTGTGCCACCGTGACACCCTCATCGGACATGACGCCGGCGAGATATGCCGGATCGCGATGACCGTCTGCACTCGCAATCACCATGCGAGCACCGGAAGTGAACGGCCACAGCAATTCCCACACCGATGCATCGAACGTCGCCGGGGTCTTGAGCAGGACCACATCGGATGACGTCAGCGCGAAAGTGTCCTGCATCCACAACAACTGGTTCACCACAGCGCCGTGCGACACCGTCACACCCTTGGGCCGACCGGCCGAACCCGACGTGAACAGCACGTAGGCAGCATTGGCAGACCGAAGCGGCGAGAGACGCTCACGGTTCTCGATCTGCCCGGGCGCGTATCCGGAGAGGTCGAGTCCATCGAGGGTCACCACCGAACGGCCCCATCGATGGTTTCCACCCGAGGCGGTCAACACCAGCAGCGGATCGGCCGTGTCCAGCACGTACTCGATTCGGTCGTCCGGTTGCTCCGGATCGATCGGCACGTATGCGCCGCCTGCCGCGAGCACCGCATGAATGGCGAGCACCATGTCGAGCGAACGGTCCATCGCCACGGCGACACGCACTTCGGGACCCACTCCGGCAGAGATGAGGTGCCGGGCAAGCTTGCTCACCAGGCCCCGGAACTCCGCATAAGTGATTTCATCTCCGCCGACGGATACCGCCACCGCACCGGGTGTCCGTTCGGACTGCGCAGCAATCAGATCCGAAAGGACTCCGCTCACCGGCACCGCGTCCCCGTGACCGAGCGAGACAAGCCGTTCGTGCTCGCCGACGAGAGAGAGGTCGACGTCTCCGACCGGCTTCGACGGGTCCTCGACCGCACCGGACAGCACACGCTCGAATCGCTTCGCAAAGCCGACCATTGTCGCCTCGTCGAACAGATCGGTCGCATAGGTCAGCGCGACCGCCATTCCCGCAGACGAACCCTGCTCGTCGAGCCGCTCCGACACCGTGACCTGCAGGTCGAACTTCGCCAACGACACATCCGCGTCGATCGCCGACAACGACAGACCCGGCAACTCGAATTGCGTCGGCGCCATGTTCTGCATCGTCAACATCACCTGGAACAACGGATTCCACGCGGTCGACCGAACCGGGTCCAGCACCTCGACCAGCTGCTCGAACGGCACGTCCGCATGCCCGAACGCACCCAGGTCGACCTCACGCACACGCCCGAGCAGATCCGTGAACGACTCGGAGGAATCGATCTGCGTACGCAGCACGAGCGTGTTGACGAACATGCCGATCAGATCGTCCAGAGCACGCTCACCACGACCCGCCACCGGCGTACCGATCGCGATGTCACCCGTGCCAGCCAACCGAGCCAACAGCACTGCCAGGGCTGCATGCACCACCATGAAACGGGTGACCCCGTGTTCGGCAGTCAGTGCGTCGAGACCGGCCAGAGATGCCCGGTCGAGCACGAACTCTTGCGTCGCACCCCGGTTCGAGGCCACCGCCGGACGTGGTCGGTCCGTCGGAAGCGCAAGTACATCAGGAAGATCTGCCAGTTGTTCCGTCCAGTACGACAACTGTCGCGAGATCAAAGATCCCGAATCGGAGACGGATCCGAGGACCCGACGTTGCCAGAGAGCGTAGTCCGCGTACTGAACCTCGAGCGGCTCCCATGCCGGGATCTCCCCCGCAGCACGGGCCGCGTACGCCACCAACACATCGCGAGACAGCGGTCCCATCGAGAAACCGTCCGCCGCGATGTGGTGCACCACCACGGCCAGCACATGCTCGGTCTCCGAGAGCTGCAGCAATTCGATCCGCAGCGGCGGCGCCACCGTCACGTCGAATCCGGTACTCACCGATGTGACGACCCGATCGAACACCTCCGCCTCGGAAACGCGCACCACCTCGAGCGCGACTCCGGCGTCCTCGACGTCGAGCACGATCTGACGCCCCGCACCGTCGACCTCCGGATACACCGTCCGCAAGATCTCGTGCCGCTCCACCAGATCCACCACCGCAGCCCGCAACGCCTCGACATCGAGCACGCCCGACAACCGGATCACCGCCGGGATGTTGTTCACCGCCGACTCCGGATCGAACCGGTTCAGGAACCACATCCGCTGCTGCGCCAACGACAACGGCACCACCTCGGGCCGCCCTTGCGCGACCAACGGAACGGCATTGCCAGTATCGACCTCCCGAGCGACCAGCGCAGCGAACTGTTCCACGACGGGTGCGTCGAATAATGAGCGCAACGAAACACGCGTGCCGAGCGCTTCTCCCAGACGCGCGACCACCCGGGTTGCCACCAGGGAATTGCCGCCGAGTCCGAAGAAGTCGTCGTCCAGGCCGACCTGCTCGACACCGAGCACCTCGGCGAACACCGCGGCCACCGCCTGTTCCACGGAGGACGAAGGCGCCCGGAATTCACGTGCCTCGAGCACCGGTTCGGGCAGTGCCCGTCGGTCCAGCTTGCCGTTCGGCAACAACGGCAACGACTCGAGGACGACGAATTGGGACGGCACCATGTAAGCCGGCAACGACTCACCGACAGATGCCCGCAGCGACTGGATATCGAGGGTTCCGGTCGGCACGACGTACCCGACTAGTCGGTCCGACACCACCGCCACCGCACCGGCAGCCACCCCGGACTGCACCCGCAGCACCGCTTCGATCTCCCCGAGCTCGATGCGCTGACCACGCACCTTCACCTGCAGATCGTTACGACCGACATAGTCCAGGTCGCCGGCACGGTTCCAGCGCACGAGATCACCCGTGCGATACAACCGCTCCCCCGACCCACCGAACGGATTCGCCACGAAACGCTCCGCCGACAATCCCGCACGTCCCGCATAACCGCGCGCCACCTGGACACCCGACAGATACAGTTCGCCCACCACACCGACCGGGACCGGCCGCAGGCGATCGTCCAACACCAGCGCCGCGGTGTTCCACACCGGACCGCCGATCGGCACGTACAGACCGTCCACGGCGTCCGCACTGCGATGCGTCGCCTGAACCGTCACCTCGGTCGGCCCGTACAGATTGTGGACCTCCGCACCCAACACCGATCGCACTCGTTCCGCGGTCGACGCGGCCAGCGCCTCACCACCGGCAAACACCAACCGCACCGACGACGAGGAAGCACCGTCGATCTCGTCGAGCACCGCATCGAGCACCGTCGGCACGAACTGCGCCACGGTGACACCCGACTCGGTCAGCATCCGCGCCAAATACTCGGGGTCGCGATGCCCGTCCGCGGAGGCAATCACCATCCGGCTACCGGTGACCAAGGGCAGCAACAATTCCCACACCGACGCGTCGAACGTAGCGGCTGTCTTGAGGAGCACCGAGTCCGATGTGTTCAGCTCGAACTGCTCCCGCATCCACAACAACTGGTTGACCACAGCGCCGTGCGAAACCACCACGCCCTTGGGGCGGCCCGTCGAACCCGAAGTGAACAGCACGTACGCCGCGTTCTCCGGTCGCAATGCTGCACGTCGCTCGTCACCGCGGATCGTTCCGCCGGCATATCCCGAGAGGTCGAGAGCATCGACGGCGAGGACCTGACGCTCGCCCTGTATGCGGATGTCCGAGGACGTCAGCACAATCAGGGGGTCGGACGACTCGAGCACGTATTCGATGCGATCGTCCGGCTGCTCCGGGTCGATCGGCACATAGGCGCCACCCGCCGCGAGTACCGCATGGGTCGCGAGCACCATGTCGAGCGAGCGGTCCATCGCCACCGCGACCCGCACCTCTGGGCCCACACCCACCGAGATCAGGTACCGGGCCAAACTGCCTACGCGATCCGCGAACTGCGCATAGGTGAGTTCGTCGTCCCCGACCGACACCGCCACAGCATCCGGCGTCCGCTCCGCCTGCGACTCGAGCAGAGCAGGAAGCACACCGTCGACCAGTGATACTTCACGTCCTCGACCGAGAGCCAGAACGCCTTCTCGCTCCTGGGCAGCCACGATGTCGATGTCACCCACGCTCGTGTCCGGGTCGTTCGAAAATGCCGCCAGCACCTGCTGGAATCGATCGGCGAAACCGACCACTGTCGCCTCGTCGAACAGGTCCGTCGCATACGTCAGCGCGACCGCCATACCCACAGTCTCACCGCGGTCGTCGAACCGCTCCGAAACGGTGACCTGTAGGTCGAACTTCGCCAACGACACATCCGCATCGATCGCCGACAACGACAGACCCGGCAACTCGAACCGAGTCGGCGCCATGTTCTGCATCGTCAACATCACCTGGAACAACGGATTCCACGCGGTCGACCGAACCGGGTCCAGCACCTCCACCAGACGCTCGAACGGCACATCAGCGTTGCCGAAGGCACCCAGATCCACTTCACGCACACGCCCGAGCAGATCCGTGAACGACTCGGACGTGTCGATCTGTGTCCGCAGCACGAGCGTGTTGACGAACATACCGATCAAGTCATCGAGGGCACGCTCACCACGACCCGCCACCGGCGTACCGATCGCAATGTCATCCGTGCCCGACAACCGAGCCAACAACACCGCCAGGGCTGCGTGCACCACCATGAAACGGGTGACCCCGTGTTCTGCGGTCAACGCATCGATGCCGATCAGGAATGACGGGTCGAGAACGAACTCGTGCGTCGCACCCCGATTCGAGGCTACTGCCGGACGTGGCCGGTCCGCCGGCAACGCAAGTACATCAGGAAGATCCGCCAACTGTTCCGTCCAGTACGACAACTGTCGCGAGATCAAAGATCCCGAATCGGAGACGGATCCCAGTACCCGACGTTGCCAGAGCGCGTAGTCCGCGTACTGCACCTCCAACGGCTCCCATGACGGCATCTCACCCGCAGACCGGGCGGCATAGGCCACCATCACATCGCGAGACAACGGACCCATCGAGAAGCCGTCCGCCGCGATGTGGTGCACCACCACGGCCAGCACATGCTCGGTCTCCGAGAGTTGCAGCAACTCGATCCGCAACGGCGGCGCGACCGTCACATCGAAACCGGTACTCACCGCGGCGACGACCCTATCGAAGACCTCGGTCTCGGAGACCTCCACGACCTTCAGTTCGATACCTGCGTCGTCGAGGCCGAGGACCACTTGACGACCCGCACCGTCGACCTCCGGGTACACGGTCCGCAGGATCTCGTGCCGCTCGACCAGATCCGACACCGCAGCCCGCAACGCCTCGACATCGAGAGCACCCGACAACCGGATCACAGCGGGAATGTTGTTCACTGCCGACTCCGGATCGAACCGGTTCAGGAACCACATTCTCTGCTGCGCCAACGACAACGGCACCACCTCGGGCCGTTCCTGCGCCACCAGCGGAACCCGAGCATCGTTGCCGATCTCCTGAGCGACCAGCGCAGCGAACTGTTCCACGATTGGCGCGTCGAACAAGGTACGCAGCGAGACGCGCATGCCGAGCGCTTCTCCCAGACGTGCGACGACCCGGGTCGCGACCAGGGAATTACCACCGAGCGCGAAGAAGTCGTCGTCGAGACCCACCCGTTCGACTCCGAGCACCTCGGCGAACACCGACGCAACGGCCTGCTCGACGTCGGTGACCGGAGCCCGGAACTCGCGAGCCACGACGGTCGGTTCCGGCAGTGCGCGACGATCCAGCTTGCCGTTCGACGTCAACGGCAGTTCGTCGAGAACCATCACGATGTCCGGAACCATGTATGCCGTCAGGAAATTGCCGACGGTCTCTCTGATCTCCATCGGATCGATGATCGCACCGGCTTGTGGGACCACGTACGCGACAAGTCGTTCATCTCCCCAGGTACCGGCACGCACGACTGTAACTGCGTGCGCCACACCGTCACAGGAGACGAGAGCAGCCTCGATCTCGCCGAGTTCGATACGGAATCCACGGAGTTGGACCTGGAAGTCGGAACGGCCCGCGTACTCGAGCAGACCCGAACGGTTCCACTTGGCCAGGTCTCCGGTGCGGTACATCCGACCTTCGCCGAACGGATCCGCAACGAACCGCGAGGCACTGAGGGACGGCCGACCGAGGTATCCCTGCGAGAGCTGTTCTCCGGCAACGTAGATCTCACCCCGCACGCCTACCGGGACCGGATGCAGTCGTTCATCGAGCACATATGTACGCAATCCTGGCAAGGGACGACCGATAACACTCGAACGAGCCTGCTGGGACATCTCTTCGGTCAGTGCCAGGAACGACACATGCACCGTGGTTTCGGTGATGCCGTACATGTTGACCAACTGCGGCATATCATCCGAGTGTCGGTCGTACCACCCCGTGAGCTTCCCGAGGTCCAGCGCTTCGCCACCGAAGATCACATACCGGAGTCGGAGGTCGTCTGCAGACGTCGCGGCACGGTCAGCCTCATCGAACTGGTAGAAGGCCGACGGTGTCTGGTTGAGGACAGTTACACCGTGCCGCGCAACCAGTGCCCGGAATTCATCCGGTGACCGTGATGTCAGGTAATCGACCACCACCAGCGTCCCACCGAACAGCAAGGGACCCCACAACTCCCAAACAGAGAAGTCGAACGCGTACGAATGGAACATCGTCCATACGTCGGACTCGTCGAATCCGAACTTCGCCTGCGCATTGGACATGAGTTCGACGACGTTGCGATGGGTGACCGCAACTCCCTTGGGTCGTCCGGTGGACCCGGACGTGTAGATCACGTACGCCAGGTTCGATGACCGCAACGGCGCCAACCGGTCCATATCGGTAACCGGCGCGGACGAGAACTCGTCGAGCTCCAACCGATCGACATGGAGAATCTTCACGCCTTCGACTCGGGGAAGCTGTTCGTCTTCGTCCGACGACGTCAGAACGACGGTGGGGTCGCCGTCCGCGAGAATGTATGCGAGGCGCTCCTTCGGTGAAGTGACGTCGACGGGCAGATACGCAGCTCCCGCCGTGACAACCGCGAGAATCGCCACAACGAGTGATTCGTCCCGGGGAAGCGCGACCGCTACGAGTGAGCCCGGCCCTACGCCGGATTCGATCAATCTGCGTGCCAACTTGTTCGACCGAGCGGACAGCTCCGCATAATCCAACACCGCATCACCCGCGACGGTGGCCGTGTTGGCCGGCCAGTTCCGGACAACCCGAGCGAACAGCGCAGGGAGCGTCGACGACGTATCGCGTTCGACGCCGGGCACAGCCCATGCAGAGACGAGTTCTGCGCTCTCGTCCACGGTCACGAACGGGATGTCGCCGATCGGCTTCGACGAGTCCTCGACCGCACCGGACAGCACCCGCTCGAATCGCTTCGCGAAGCCGACCACCGTCGCCTCGTCGAAGAGGTCGGTCGCATACGTCAGCGCGACCGCCATACCCACAGTCTCACCGCGGTCGTCGAACTGCTCGGACACCGTCACCTGCAGATCGAACTTCGCCAACGACACATCGGCATCCACCGCGGACAGCGACAGACCCGGCAGCTCGAACCGAGTCGGCGCCATGTTCTGCATCGTCAACATCACCTGGAACAACGGATTCCACGCGGTCGACCGAACCGGATCGAGCACCTCGACCAACCGCTCGAACGGCACGTCCGCGTGACCGAACGCACCCAGATCCACTTCACGCACCCGACCGAGAAGGTCTCCGAACGACTCGGAGGAATCGATCTGCGTGCGCAACACCAACGTGTTGACGAACATGCCGATCAGATCATCCAGGGCACGCTCACCACGACCCGCCACCGGCGTGCCGATCACGATGTCATCCGTGCCGGACAACCGAGCCAACAACACGGCGAGTGCACCGTGCACCACCATGAATCGGGTCAGTCCGAGCGATGCTGCCAGGGAATCGATTCCGGATACCACGTCGGATCCGAGAACAAAGTGGTGTGTAGCGCCGAGATTCGATGCCACCGCCGGGCGCGGCCGATCCGCGGGAAGGTCGAGAACATCGGGTGTCCCGGCCAACTGCTCGGTCCAGTACGCGACCTGCCGTGCGATGAGGGATTCGGGGTCGTCCTCGGAACCCAGCACCTGTCGTTGCCACAGCGCGTAATCGGCGTACTGCACTTCGAGAGGTTGCCAGGACGGAGCCTCACCCGCCGACCGCGCGGCGTACGCGATCATGACGTCCCGCGCCAACGGTCCCATCGAGAAACCGTCCGCAGCAATGTGATGCACCACCACGACGAGCACATGCTCGGTCTCCGACATCCGAAGGAGCCGAACGCGCACGGGGGGTGCGACTGCGACGTCGAAACCGCCGGTCACGTACTCCGAAACGGTGGCGAGCACGTCTTGCTCGTCGACGGGTTCCGCGACGAGATCCAACTCCGCCTCGGCCGTAGGCACGACCACCTGGACGCCGACGCCGTCGATATCCGGATAGTAGGTCCGCAGGATCTCGTGTCGGGCGACGACGTCACCGATGGCGTGCGACAGCGCCCCGACATCGAGTGCGCCGGTCAGGCGGATGACCACCGGTATGTTGTTCACTGCCGACTGCGGATCGAACCGGTTCAGGAACCACATCCGCTGCTGCGCGAGGGAGAGCGGAATCCGTTCGGGCCGCGACTGAGGCACCAGCGGTGCAATTCCTCCGGTCCCGGCGTGGGTCTCGATGGCCCGGGCGAACTCCTCGACCGTTGAAGCCTCGAACAGCGTTCGTACCGGCACCCGGGCATCCACGACAGCGCTGACACGCGAGACGACCTGGGTTGCGATCAACGAGTTGCCGCCGAGTGCGAAGAAGTCGTCGTCCGCTCCGATCTTCTCGATTCCGAGGACCTCACCGAACACCTGCGCCACCGTCTGTTCGGTGACGGTCGCCGGAGCGCGGAACGCCTTCGTCTCGAAGACGGGAGTGGGCAACGCCTTCCGGTCGAGCTTGCCCGACGCGTTGAGCGGGAACTCCGCCAGGACCATGAAGGCGCCCGGAATCATGTATGTCGGCAAGGCCGTCTCCGCATGCTCCTTCAGAGCATCCGCTGTCACATCCGTCCCGGTGGCCGGCACGACGTAGGCGACGAGTTGGTCGCCGGTTGCGCCGGAGACCACCAGCACAACAGCGTTGATGACCGAATCATGATCGAGCAGTACTGCTTCGATCTCGCCGAGTTCGATCCGTTGCCCGCGGAACTTGACCTGGAAGTCCGTGCGGCCGAGGTAGTCGAGTTCACCACGCGCGGTCCAGTACACCAGGTCGCCGGTGCGATACATACGCTCGCCGGGCACGAACGGGTTGGCGACGAAGCGATCCGAGGTGAGATCGACGCGGCCGTGATATCCGCGTGCCAACTGGTCACCTGCGAGATACAGCTCGCCCGGGACGCCGGTGGGTACCGGACGTAGACGCGAATCCAGCACGTACACCTGGGAATTCCACTGAGGAAGTCCGATCGGGACGCTGCCGTCGTCACCGGGCTCGGCCCGCCGGTACGTGATCGAGACGGCAGCCTCGGTCGGTCCGTACAGGTTGTGGAGTCCTGCGGGGCTGATCTCGGCGAATGCCTTCGCGGTCGCAGCGGGCAACGCCTCACCGATGACGAACACATCCCGGAGTGTCGCCACATCCCGTGCTTCGACTGACGATACGAAGACCGACAGCATCGACGGGACGAAGTCGGTGATCGTCACTCCCCGGTCCCGAATGGTGCACGCGAGGTACTCGGGATCGCGGTGACCGTCCGGCGTCGCCACGACCAGCGTTGCGCCGGCTCGGAGCGGCAGGAAGAAGCCCCACAACGAGACGTCGAAGGTGGTGGCGGTCTTCTGCAGGTACACGTCCGATTCGTCGAAGGCGTACTCGTGCTCCATCCACGCCATCTGGTTGGCAATTGCGCGGTGCGACACCGTTACGCCCTTCGGCTTACCGGTGGAACCCGACGTGAAGATCACGTACGCGCTGTTCTCGGGGCGCACGGCCGGTCGATCGAACGACTTGCCGAACCGACCCGTGTCGTCGAGATCGTCGAGGTGCAGAACGAGCCTGTCACCTGTCGCCGTGAAGTCGTCGCGGTGCGTCGTGAGCACCACGAGGGGATCGGCGGCGTCGAGGATGTAGGCGACGCGGTCGAGTGGATGGTCTGGATCGACCGGCACGTAGGCGCCGCCGGCCCGCAGCACCGCGTACATGCCGACCACCAGCTCGACGGAACGGCGCATGGCCAACGCGACCCGTGTCTCAGGGACGACACCGAGAGCGACCAAGCGCTTGGCGACGGTGTCGACGCGCGCGTCGAATTCGGCGTAGGTGAGTTCCTCACCTTCGAGGACCAGCGCCACGGCGTGGGGGGAGGCCGCAACCCGCGCCTCGAACCCGTCGAGCAGCAGGTGATGGTCGATGTGACGTTCGGTCCGGTTCGGTTCGACGACCATGCGCTGCTGTTCCTGTGCGCTGAGCACCGGCAGGTCGCCGACCGCGGTGTCCGGAGCGACGGTCGCAGCATCGAGAATGCGGAGGAAGCGTTCCGCGAGGGTTCGGACGGTTGCCTCGTCGAACAGGTCCACCGCGTAATCGATCGCGACAGCGGAGCCGCCGTCCTCGCCTGTGGTCACGGTGAACTGGAGATCGAACTTCGTCGTCGTGACGTCGACGTCGACGGGCTCGATCGCCAGGTTGTCGAGTTCGATGGAACTCGATGTCATGTTCTGGAAGAACAACGCCACCTGGAACAACGGATGCCATGCCTGCGAGCGGACGGGGTCGATGATCTCGACGAGCCGTTCGAACGGAAGGTCGGCGTGTGCGAAGGCACCGAGGTCGACGTCCTTGACCCGGCCGAGGAGGTCGGCGAACGTCTCTCCCTCGTCGATGACGGTCCGGAGCACGAGGGTGTTGACGAACATTCCGATGAGGTCGTCGAGTTCGGCAGCACCACGCCCTGCGACCGGAGTACCGACGACAATGTCGTCGGTTCCGGACGTGCGTGCCAGGAGTACCGAGAGCACCGAGTGGACCACCATGAACGGGGTGACGCCGTGCTCGGTGGCGAGTCGTTCGAGTGCCTCCTGCTGTTCTTGCGACCAGCCGAAGCGGTATTCGGCGCCGCGCGTCGAGGCGACGGCCGGCCTGGGGCGGTCGGTCGGCAGGGCAGAGACCTCCGGCAGGTCCGCCAGTGTCGTGCGCCAATACTCGGCCTGGGCAGTCGCGACCGAGGACGGATCGCTTTCGGAGCCGAGCACGCGCCGTTGCCAGATCGCGTAGTCCGCGTACTGAACCTCGAGCGGCTGCCACGCTGGGATCTCCCCGGCCGACCGGGCCGCATACGCCACCATCACATCGCGAGACAGCGGTCCCATCGAGAAACCGTCCGCCGCGATGTGGTGCACCACCACGACCAGCACATGCTCGGTCTCCGACACCTGAAGCAATTCGATCCGCAGCGGCGGCGCCACCGTCACATCGAACCCGGTGCTGACCGACGCTACGACCCGCTCGAACACCTCCGCTTCGGAAACGCGCACCACATCGAGTCCCACACCCACGTCCTCGGCACCGAGGACCACCTGGCGCCCCGCACCGTCGATCTCCGGATACACCGTCCGCAGGATCTCGTGCCGCTCGACCAGGTCCGCCACCGCAGCCCGCAACGCCTCGACGTCGAGAGCACCCGACAACCGGATCACGGCCGGGATGTTGTTCACTGCCGACTCCGGATCGAACCGGTTCAGGAACCACATCCGCTGCTGCGCCAACGACAACGGCACCACATCCGGTCGCTCCTGCGCGACCAGCGGAACAGCAGTACCGGTACCGGCCGCCTCTTCGAGGCGCGCCGCGAGCGCCGCAACGGTCGGCGCGTCGAACAGCATGCGCAGTGGCACACGCGAATCCAGTGTCTGTCCCAGGCGTGCAACCACACGGGTCGCGACCAAGGAATTACCACCGAGAGCGAAGAAGTCGTCGTCGAGACCGACCTGTTCGACACCGAGCACTTCGGCGAACACCGACGCAACGGCCTGCTCGACATCGGTGACCGGAGTCCGGAACTCACGTGCCTCGAGCACCGGTTCGGGCAGCGCCCGACGATCGAGCTTGCCGGAGGCGTTGAGCGGCAGTGCGTCGAGCACCATCATCACGTCCGGCACCATGTACGCGGGCAGACGATCGGACGCGGACCGGCGCAGTTCGTCCGTATCCAGGTTTTCCTGCGAAGCGGTCAGGTACGCGACCAGACGATCGTGCGTCACCACGACAGCAGCCGACGACACACGCGGATCGTCCCGCAGTACCGCCTCGATCTCACCGAGTTCGATGCGCAGACCGCGCAGCTTGACCTGGAAGTCGCTGCGTCCGATGTACTCGAGCATGCCGGATGCATTCCAGCGCACGACGTCTCCCGTGCGATACAGGCGCGCGCCCTCGGTGAAGGGATTCGCGACGAACCGTTCCGCTGTCAGATCCGGACGCTGGACGTAGCCCCGAGCGATCTGGACACCGGACAGATACAGCTCTCCCGGGACCCCCGGAGGAACCATCCTCAGCCGGTTATCGAGCACGTAGACCTGAGAATTCTGCACCGGTGCACCGATCGGAACGATCGTCTCGTCACCGGAGAGTTCGATCTCGGTGGCGTGGACGGTGAATTCCGTCGGTCCGTACAGGTTGTGGACGGCCGCACCAGGAAGCGCCGAGCGCAAGCGGGTGACCGTCCGGGCGGGAAGTGCCTCGCCGGCGACGAGCACCGCACGCAGCGAAGCGCACGATCCTTCAGAAAGCTCGGCCACGAACACATCGAGCATCGACGGCACGAACGACACCATCGACACCGCGTGTTCGTCGATGACCGATGCAAGATATGCGGGGTCGCGGTGTCCGTCGGGAGCAGCAATGACTAGTTGCGCTCCCCTGCTCGGAGGGCCGAACAACTCCCACACCGACACGTCGAACGTGAACGGTGTCTTGAGCAGGACGACGTCCTCGGCACCGATGTCGAAACGCTCGCTGATCCAGTCGATCTGGTTGAGCATCGATTCGTGGGTGACGGCGACGCCCTTCGGACGTCCGGTCGAGCCCGACGTGAAGATCACGTACGCGGTGTTCCGAGCCCGGAGAGGGGCACGACGTTCCCTGTCACCGATCGGCAGATCGCTCAACTGCGAGACGTCGAGTTCGTCGAGGCACACCACGGGTGCGGAGTCCGGCAGTGCGTTCGCGTCCCGGCGAGTGGTGAGCACGAGGATCGGGTCCGCGACGTCTAGCAGGTACGCGATGCGGTCGGCCGGGTGCTCCGGATCGATCGGGACATATGCGCCACCGGCTCGGAGGATCGCGTACATCCCCACGAGCACGTCCACCGAGCGCGGTACGGCGAGGCCGACCAACGTGTCGGGTCCGACACCGCGAGCAATCAGCTCACGGGCGAGTCGGTTGATCCGCGCATCGAACTCGCGGTACGTGAGCGCTCCCTCGTGGCACATGAGGGCCGTGGCATCGGGTGTGTGCAGGACCTGACGGTCGAACAGGTCGAGTACCGTCTCGCCGTCGATGCTTCGATCTTCTGTCGCGTGTGTGAGCAGTCGGGACTTCTCTTCCGAGGAGAGGAGTTCGATGTCTCCGACCACCACGGATTCGTCGCCGGCTGCCGCCAGCACGCGCCGGAATCGCTCGGCGATCGATTCGACGGTCGCTGCATCGAATAGATCCGTGGCATAGCCGAATTCGACGAGCCATCCACCTTCGGGCTGCTCGACGACGGTCACCTGCAGATCGAACTTGGCGAGTTGCGCGTCGGCTTCGAGTGCGGACAGTGACAGTCCGGGCAGTTCGAAGCTCGTCTGCTCGAAGTTCTGGAAGACGAGCATCACCTGGAACAGCGGATTGCGCGCGGCCGAGCGCGCGGGGTCGAGCACCTCGACGAGCCGCTCGAACGGTGCTTCCGCGTGACCGAAGGCGCCCAGGTCGACGTCGCGCACGCGATCGAGCAGTTCGGCGAAGGACTCACCACTGTCGACCCGTGTGCGCAGCACCAAGGTGTTCACGAACATGCCGATCAGGTCGTCGAGGGCGCGTTCACCGCGACCCGCCACCGGCGTGCCGATCGCGATGTCGTCGGTGCCCGACAGTCGTGCGAGCAGGACGGCCAGTGCACCGTGCACCACCATGAACGGGGTGAGGCCACGATCCTGGGCGAGTTCGTCGATACCCGCACGCACCGAACCTTCGATCGTCAGCGTGTGCCGGCCACCGCGGTACGAAGCGACCGGCGGGCGCGGGCGATCGAACGGCAGCGGTAGTTCGTCGGGCAGTCCCGCCAGCGTGTCCGTCCAGTACGACAACTGCTGCGAAATCAGGGACTTCGGATCGTCTTCGGATCCGAGTACTCGGCGTTGCCAGATCGCGTAGTCCGCGTACTGCACCTCGAGGGGCTCCCATGCCGGGAACTCATCGTTCGAGCGCGCCGCATAGGCGAGCATGACGTCCCGCGCCAACGGCCCCATCGAAAAACCGTCCGCCGCAATATGGTGCACCACCACGACCAACACATGCTCGATCTCGGAAACCTGCAGCAACTCGATCCGCAGCGGCGGTGCCACCGTCACATCGAACCCCGTACTCACAGACGCGACGACGCGGTCGTACACCTCGCCCTCGGAGACCTTCACGACCTCCAACTCGACACCGGCTTCTCCGACACCGAGCACGACCTGGTGACCGACACCGTCGGCCTCCGGATACACGGTCCGCAGGATCTCGTGCCGCTCGATCAGGTCCGCTACCGCAGCCCGCAACACATCGACATCGAGTGCGCCCGACAACCGGATCACAGCAGGAATGTTGTTCACCGCGGAGTCGGGTTCCAACCGGTTCAGGAACCACATCCGCTGCTGAGCGAGCGAGAGCGGAATCTGATCGGGACGTTCTTGCGCCACCAGCGGAACCACAGCATCGGCACCGGCCCGCGCTTCGAGGTTCGCAGCGAGAGTTTCAACGGTCGGCGCATCGAACAACGAACGCAAGGGGACCCGCGCGTCGAGAGCCGCTCCGAGACGGGACACGACCTGGGTCGCCACGAGGGAGTTGCCTCCGAGGGCGAAGAAGTCGTCGTCCAGGCCGACCTGCTCGACACCGAGTACATCTGCGAACACCGATGCGACAGCACATTGGGTTTCCGTGACCGGAGCACGGAACTTCCGCTCCTCGAGCTCCGGAGCCGGTAGCGCCTTCCGATCCAGCTTTCCGGACGCATTGAGAGGCAACGAATCCAGCACGACGAACTGTGTCGGCACCATGTATGACGGCAATAGTTCGCCGAGCACTCCGCGAAGGTGCGCGGGATCGATGTCCCCTGCGGGAGCGATGTAACCGACCAGCTGATCCGACCGCACGTCGACCGCCGCGGCCGCAACATGGTCCAGGCTCCGCAGCACCGCTTCGATCTCACCGATCTCGATGCGCTGACCACGGAGCTTGACCTGCAGGTCGTTTCGGCCGATGTATTCGAGTTCGCCGTCGCGATTCCATTGCGCGAGGTCGCCGGTGCGGTACAGCCTCTCGCCGCGATCGTCGAAGGGGTCGGCCACGAAACGCTCGGCTGTGAGCCCCGAACGTCCCGCATATCCTCGTGCGACCTGCGTGCCCGACAGATACAGCTCACCCGTCACGCCTACGGGGACGGGACGCAGACGCGCATCCAGCACACGAGCGTGGGTGTTCCATACGGGTCTACCGATGGGCACGATGCCGGCATCATCGCCGCAGTTTTCACGGTGCGTCGCCTGGATCGTCACCTCGGTCGGACCGTACAGATTGTGCACGTCCGCGCCGAAGGTGGACCGTGCGCGTTCGGCAGTGGCCGACGACAGCGCTTCACCACCCGCGAACACGGCTCGCAATGCCGGTGTCGGGTCGGTCGTCTCGTCGAGCACGGCATCGAGCACGGTCGGCACGAACTGCGCGATAGTGATATCGAAGTCCACGAGTGCTGCTGCGAGATAGGCGGGGTCGCGGTGTCCGTCGGGCGACGCGACCACCAACCGGGCTCCGCATGTCGAAGGCAGCAGAAGTTCCCACACCGACGCGTCGAATGTCGCAGGTGTCTTGAGCAGCACCGAATCCGAGGGACCGATGCCGAACCGATCCTGCATCCAGGCGAGCTGGTTGACCACGGACGCGTGTGTCACCGCGACGCCCTTGGGCCGGCCCGTGGAGCCCGAGGTGAACAGCACGTACGCCGTGTTCTGTGCCCGCAGCGGCGCACGACGTTCACTGTCCGAAACCGGTCCGGAGGCATATTCGGCGAGGTCGAGTGTGTCGACCGCCGTGACCGGGCGTCCGGCGAGTACCTCGATGCCGGACGACCCCAGGACCATCGAGACGGCGGCAGTGTCGAGGACGTATCGGATCCGCTCATCCGGCTGTTCGGGATCGACCGGCACGTAGGCACCGCCGGCCGCGAGGACAGCACAGACGCTCAGCACCAAATCGAGCGAACGATCCATCGCCACCGCGACCCGCACCTCAGGACCCACACCGAGTGAGATCAAATGTCGGGCAAGGCGACCGATCCGTTCTTCGAACTTCCGGTAGGTCCACGTCGTGGAGCCGTCCGATACCGCTGCAGCGTCCGGAGACTGAACGACCTGGGCTGCGATCAGATCGGGAACGGTCACCTCATCCACCGACGTCGGGGATCCGTGACCGAGGACCAGCACACGTTCGAGCTCGTCTGCACCGAACATGTCGATATCACCGACGGCAGGGGTCGGGTCGAGTACGACGGCCGACAACATCCGTTCGAGGCACCCGGCGAGGGTGACGATCGTGGAGTGGTCGAACAGGTCGGTCGCATACGTGATCTCGGCATCGAGACCGGAGCGGTCCGCCTGTGGCGACAGCGTCACCTGCAGATCGAACTTCGCCCATTGGGCGTCGGCGTCGGCGTCGACCGCAGACAACGACAGACCCGGCAACTCGAAACTCGTCGGCTCGAAGTTCTGCAGGGTGAGCATTACCTGGAACAACGGATTCCACGCTGTCGACCGCACCGGATCGAGGACTTCGACGAGACGCTCGAACGGCACATCCGCGTGACCGAATGCGCCGAGGTCGACCTCGCGCACCCGGCCGAGCAGATCCACGAACGACTCGGACGTGTCGACCTGCGTGCGCAACACCAACGTGTTGACGAACATGCCGATCAGATCGTCGAGGGCACGCTCACCACGACCCGCCACCGGCGTGCCGATCGCGATGTCGTCGCTGCCCGACCACCGCGCCAGCACCACTGCCAACGCCCCGTGCACCACCATGAACGGGGTGAGGCCGCGTTCGCGTGCCACCTCGTCGATGCCCGCTCGGACCGCGTCGCTCAACTCGAACCGATGCGTGGCGCCCCGGTAGGACGTGACTGCAGGCCGCGGACGATCGGTCGGGAGATCCAACACGTCCGGTGCATCGGTGAGCGCCTCGGTCCAGAACGACAACTGGCGCGAGATCAACGAGTCGGGATCGTCCTCGGATCCGAGTACCCGACGTTGCCACAGTGCGTAGTCCGCGTACTGCACTTCGAGCGGCGTCCAGGCCGGTATCTCACCCGCGGCGCGTGCGGCATAGGCGAGCATGACGTCCCGTGCCAACGGGCCCATCGAGAACCCGTCCGCCGCAAGGTGATGCACCACGACAACGAGCACGTGCTCGGTCTCGGACAACCGGAGAAGTTCGAGCCGGAGGGGCGGTGCTGCCGTCACGTCGAAACCGGAACCCATGAAGTTCGCGACCTCGCCGAACAGGTCCGTCTCGGTGGTCTCCACGATGGTCAGGGCAGGGGTCGACCCGTCGACGTCGAGCACGACCTGGTGACCGACACCGTCGATCTCCGGATACACCGTCCGCAGGATCTCGTGCCGCACGATCAGATCCTTGATTGCGGCCTTCAGCGCCTCGACGTCGAGAATGCCACTGAGCCGGATCGCCGCGGGAATGTTGTTCACCGCCGAGTCGGGGTCGAGGCGGTTCAGGAACCACATGCGCTGTTGTGCCAACGACAGTGGCACCACGTCCGGCCGTTCCTGTGCGATCAGAGGAACGGCAATCCCGGCACCGGATTCTTCCTCGAGGCGCGCGGCGAGATCCTCGACGGTCGGCGCATCGAACAGCGCGCGCAACGGCACGCGTACTCCGAGGGCGGCACCGAGGCGGGACACCACCTGCGTAGCCACGAGTGAGTTGCCACCGAGGGCGAAGAAGTCGTCGTCCAGGCCGACCCGCTCAACACCGAGTACCTCGGCGAAGACCGACGCGACAGTCTGTTCGGTATCGGTGCCCGGAGCTCGGAACTCACGCTCTTCGACGGTCGGCTCGGGCAACGCCCGTCGATCCAGCTTGCCGTTCGGCAGCAATGGCAACGCCTCGACCACGACGAACTGCGACGGCACCATGTAACCCGGTAGTGCCTCGCCGAGAGCCGATCGCAGCCCCTGCAGATCCGGCTCCCCGGCCGGTACGACGTAACCGACCAGCTGATCCGACACCACCGCCACCGCACCGGCAGCCACCTCGGACTGCGCCCGCAGCACCGCTTCGATCTCACCGAGCTCGATGCGCTGACCACGCACCTTCACCTGCAGATCGTTACGACCCACATACTCGAGCTCTCCATCGCGCGTCCATCGAACGAGGTCACCCGTGCGATACAACCGCTCCCCCGACCCGCCGAACGGATTCGCCACGAAACGCTCCGCCGACAATCCCGCACGACCGGCATATCCACGCGCCACCTGGACGCCGGACAGATACAGCTCACCGACCACACCGACCGGAACCGAGCGCAAACGCCCGTCCAGCACCAGCGCCGCGGTGTTCCACACCGGACCGCCGATCGGCACGTACACACCGTCCACGGCGTCCGCACTGCGATGCGTCGCCTGCACGGTGACCTCGGTCGGCCCGTACAGATTGTGGACCTCCGCACCGAGCACGGTTCGTACCCGCTCGGCTGTGGAGGCGGCCAGCGCCTCGCCACCGGCGAACACCAGTCGCACCGACGACGGGGAAGCACCGTCGATCTCGTCGAGCACGGCCTCGAGCACGGTCGGCACGAACTGCGCTACCGTGACACCCGACTCGGTCACCATCCGCGCCAGATAATGCGGATCGCGATGCCCGTCGGCGGAGGCGATCACCATTCGACTGCCGGTGACCAAGGGCAGCAACAACTCCCACACCGACGCGTCGAACGTCACGGGAGTCTTCAGCAGCACCGAATCGGATGTGTTCAACTCGAACCGCGACTGCATCCAGCGGAGCTGGTTCACCACAGCTCCGTGCGAGACCGTCACGCCCTTCGGCCTGCCGGTCGAACCCGAGGTGAACAGCACATAGGCAGCGTTGTCGGGACGCAGCACACCGAGACGCTCGTCCGCCGACAGCGGTCGATCGTCGAACTCGGAGGACGCGTCGGTGTCGACGACGATCGTCGTCCGCTCGGTGGCGATGCGGCGGTCCGATCGGCTCAGCACGACCTGCGGATCGGCGACGTCGAGCACGTACGCGATGCGATCGACCGGCTGTTCAGGATCGATCGGAACGTAGGCGCCACCTGCGACGAGCACCGCCACGATGCTCACCACCATGTCGAGGGAGCGGTCCATCGCAACCGCGACACGCACCTCCGGACCCACACCCGACGAGATCAGTCTGCGAGCCAGTCTGCTCACGCGTCGCTCGAACTCCGCCCGATCGAGCGTGTCCTGCTCGTCGGAGACCGCAACAGCGCCGGGCGACATCTGCGCCCGAGCAGCGAGAAGATCCGGAACGGTCTCACCGGTCGAAGGAACTGCGATTCCGCTGCCGTATCCGAGGAGCCGCTCGCGCTCCGCAAGTTCGAGCACATCGACGTCGCCCACAGCGACCCGCGGATCCGTTGCGAGTGTCGACAACAGACGGGTGAAGCGAGTGGCGATCGAAGCGGCCGTCGTCTCGTCGAACAGATCGGCCGCGTAGGTGATCGTGCCGCCGAAACCACCGTCGTCGGGTAGTTCGGAGAGTGTGACCTCGAGGTCGAACCGGGCGGTGTGCACGTCGGTGTCGAGCGCCGACAGGACGAGGTCCGGGAGTTCGAAGCGGGCGGGACCGATGTTCTCGAACGAGAGCATGACCTGGAACAACGGGGTCCGTGCGGCGGACCTGACGGGATCGAGCACCTCGACGAGCCGCTCGAACGGCACGTCCGCGTTGCCGAAGGCGCCCAGGTCGGTGTCGCGCACCTGTGCGAGCAGCTCGGTGAACGGCAGCGACGGGTCGATGTCGTTGCGCAGCACGAGGGTGTTGACGAACATGCCGATGAGGTCGTCGAGTTCGGCCTCCCCGCGACCCGCGACGGGCGTGCCGATGGTGACGTCGCGCGTACCGGCGAGTTTCGCGAGCAGGACGGCGAGCGCGGCGTGCACGACCATGAAGGTCGTCGCGTTGTGTTCGCGTGCGAGGCGTTGCAGCGCACCGACTGTGGTGGCGTCGATCTCGAAGGTGTGGCGCGCCCCGCGGTTGGTGGCGACCGGCGGACGCGGATGGTCGAGCGGCAGTTCGAGCGGCTCGGGCAGGTCCCCGAGTCGTTCGGTCCAGTAGGCCAGTTCGCGTGCGACGAGACTGTCCGGATCGTCTTCGGATCCGAGCAGGTCACGTTGCCACAGGGCGTAATCCGCATATTGGACGGCGAGCGGCGACCACGACGGCGCCTCACCGCGGCGACGCGCGTCGTAGGCGACCATCACGTCACGGGTCAGCGGTCCCATCGAGAAGCCGTCCCCGGCAACGTGGTGCACGACGAAGACGAGCACGTACTCGTCGTCGCCGACCCGGTAGAGGCGGGTGCGGACCGGTACCTCCGAGGTGACGTCGAATCCGGCGTTCACGAATTCCACGACGGTGGGCAGGATGTCGGCCTCGTCGATCGGCACCGGTGTGACGTCCGGGCGCACCCGGGAGACGGGCAGCACGACCTGGTGCCCGACACCGTCGGCTTCCGGGTAGACGGTGCGCAGGATCTCGTGGCGCGCGAACAGATCCGCGACGGCATCCGCGAGGGCCGTCAGGTCCAGCGAGCCGGTGAGGCGGATGGCGACCGGGATGTTGTACGCGGCGGAGTCGGGGTCGAGGCGGTTGAGGAACCACATCCGCTGCTGCGCGAGCGACAGCGGCACCGAGTCGGGTCGCGGCTGCGCCTGCAGTGCCGGGCGGCCACCGGAGCCGGCGTGTTCCTCGGCCCGCACGGCCAGTGCTGCCACGGTGGGTGCCTCGAACAGCACACGCAGCGGGACACGCGCGTCGAGTGCGGTAGCGAGTCGCGCGATGACCTGGGTGGCGATCAGCGAGTTGCCGCCGAGTTCGAAGAAGTCGTCGTCCGCACCGACACGGTCGACGCCGAGCAGGTCCCGGTAGATGCCGGCGACGATCTCCTCGATCGGGGTGGACGGCGCGCGGTACGCGCGGGTCGCGACCTCGGGCGCGGGCAGCGCCTTGCGATCGATTTTGCCGTTCGCGTTGAGCGGCAACGCGTCGAGGATCATGACGACCGACGGCACCATGTAACTCGGAAGGCTCTGCGCGAGTGCGTCCTTCACCGTGTGCGCGTGGAGAGACTCGTCACCGGTGAGGTAAGCGACGATCCGGTCGCCGGTATGCGGGTCACTGTGCACGACCGTCACGGCCTGCGCCACGCCCGACTGTTCCCGCAGGGCGGTGTCGATCTCGCCGAGTTCGATGCGGAAGCCGCGGAGTTTGACCTGGAAGTCGGCGCGGCCGCGGTAGTCGAGGGTGCCGTCCTCGTTCCAGGCGACGACGTCGCCGGTGCGGTAGAGACGCTCGCCGGAGCCGAACGGGTCGGCGACGAACCGGTCGGCGGTGAGGTCGGGGCGTCCGGCGTAGCCGCGTGCGAGCTGGGCACCCGCGAGATACAGCTCGCCCGTCACACCCACCGGCACGGGACGGAGGCGACCGTCGAGGACGTGGACGCGCGTGTTCCATTCCGGGCGGCCGATCGGCACCGAGTCGGTGTCGTCGCCGGTCACCGCGTGCGCTGTCACGGAGACTGCGGCCTCGGTCGGCCCGTACAGGTTGGCCAGGTCGACGTCAGGGTGGAGCGACCGGAATCGCTGCGCGAGCGCGGGGGGCAGCGCCTCACCGATCGCAAGCACGCGCCGCACCGACTGGCTCAGCGCACCGCCCGCCGTGTCGAGCAGTGCCTCGAGCATCGACGGCACGACGTGCAGGGTCGTCACAGCCTTCTGCCGCATGACCGCGTCGAGATAAACCGGGTCGCGATGACCGTCGGGTGCAGCGATGACGAGTCGACCACCGGAGACGAGTGCCGACCAGAATTCCCACACCGACAGGTCGAACGTCGCGGCTGTCTTGAGCAGCGCAGCGTCGTCGGAGGACAGTCCGAAATGCTCCGTCTTCCACAGCAGCTGGTTGACGATCGCCGTGTGCGGGACCGCGACACCCTTGGGCCGCCCGGTGGAACCCGAGGTGAAGATGACGTAGGCGGGGTCCTGTGGGTCGAGCGGAAGGCGACGTTCGGTGTCGCGCACCGGGCTGTCGTCGAGCGCATCGAGTTCGGGTGCGTCGACGTGCACCACGGCGCGACCGCCGGCATCGAAGTCGTCGTCGCGACCGGTCAGCACGCACACGGGGTCGGCGACCGACAGGATGTAGTCGATTCGCTCGCGCGGGTGGTCGGGGTCGAGCGGGACGTACGCGCCGCCGGCCTTCGCGACGGCGTACATGCCGATGAGCAACTCGACGGAGCGACGCATTCCCAGCGCAACGGCCGTTTCGGGGCCTACGCCGAGGCCGATCAGGTGACGGGCGAGGCGGTTGATCCGCTTGTCGAACTCGCGGTAGGTGAGGGTGCCGCCTTCGTGATCGAGCGCGACGGCGTCCGGTCGGGCCGCGACCTGCGCGTCGAACAGCGACACCAGCGTCCCGGTGGGAACGTCGCACCGAGTGTCGTTCCACTCGTGCAGGATTCGCGTGCGCTCGACGGTGTCGAGGATGTCGAGATCCCCGACGGGACGGCCGGGTTCGGCGACGATTCTGTCGAGCAATCGGACGAACCGATCGACGAACACGCGGGCGGTCGACTCGTCGAACAGGGCCGACGCGTAGGTGAGATAGCCGACGATGCCGGTGGGTGTGCCTGCCTCGTCGTAGCGGTCCTGGACGATCCAGTGCAGGTCGAATTGCGAGGTGTCGTGTTCGAGGTCGACGAGGGCGACGTCGAGTCCGGGCAGCGCGAGGGTGCCCTGTTCGAAGTTCTGGAACGAGAAACCGACCTGGAACAGCGGGTGCCGCGCGGTGGAGCGCTGCGGGTTGAGCACCTCGACGAGCCGCTCGAACGGCACGTCTGCGTGCGCGAAGGCGCGCAGGTCGGATTCGCGGACGATAGCGAGCAGGTCGTCGAAGGTGACACTGCCGGACACCCGGGTGCGCAGCACGAGGGTGTTGACGAACATGCCGATCAGGTCGTCGAGTTCGCGCTCGCCACGACCCGCGATGGGCGTGCCGACGGCGATGTCGTCGCTGTCGGACAGTCGCGCGAGCAGCACCGACAGGGCCGCGTGCACGGCCATGAACAGCGTGGCGTGACGGGTCTGCGCGAGGTCGACGAGCGAGGCGTGGAGGTCGGCGTCGATGCGGATCTCGACGCGTCCGCCCTCGTAGGACTGCACGGCGGGTCGCCGGCGGTCGGTCGGCAGCGACAGCTGGTCGGGCAGCCCGGCGAGGGAACCGCGCCAGTAGTCGAGTTGCTGCGACACCAGCGAGTCGGGATCGTCCTCGGACCCGAGCACACGACGCTGCCACAGCGCGTAGTCGGCGTACTGCACCGGCAGCGGCGCCCACTCGGGCTCGGAACCGGTGAGAGCCGAGGTGTAGGCGACGAGCAGGTCGCGCACCATCGGGGCGATCGAGAAGCCGTCGCCGGAGATGTGGTGGACGACCATCGCGAGGACGTAGTCGTCCGCGCCGAGTTCGAAGAGCCCGATCCGCAACGGCACCTCGGTGGTGACGTCGAAACGACCGGTCGCGAACGGAGCAACCGCCGCGAGCAGGGCGTCGTCCCCACCGGTGACGGTGTGCACCTCGATGTCCGGGGCAGCCTCGGCGGCCGGCAGCACGACCTGCACCGGCCCGTCGGGAGTGTCGGGGTAGACAGTCCGCAGCGATTCGTGTCGCTCGACGACGTGGGCGACCGCGATCCGCAGCAGGTCGACGTCGACCGAGCCCGACAGGCGGATGGCCATCGGCAGGTTGTAGGCCGCCGAGTCGGGATCGAAGCGGTTGAGGAACCACATCCGCTGTTGGGCGAGCGACAGCGGCACCTGCTCGGGCCGCTCCCCCGCGACCAGTGCAGGTCGTGCGGCCTGCCCACCGTGCTCGGCCACCGCGGCAGCGAGCGCGTCGACGGTGGGATGTTCGAACAGCGTGCGCAGCGGGATGTCCGCGCCGAGCGCCGCACCGATGCGGGCGATGACACGGGTCGCGATCAGCGAGTTGCCGCCGAGGGCGAAGAAGTCGTCGTCGAGACCGACCCGCTCCACGTCGAGCACCTCGGCGATCGCGGCCGCGACCGCCCGTTCCGTGGCGGTGACCGGAGGACGGAACTCCCGCACCGCGGCGACGGGCTCGGGCAGAGCGCGACGGTCGAGCTTGCCTGATGCGTTGAGCGGCAACGCGTCGAGCACCATGAGCACGTCGGGCACCATGTAGCGCGGCAGCGACCGGCCGACCGCCGTACGCGCCGCCTCGACGTCGACACTTGCGCCCGAGGACGGAACGACGTAGCCGACGAGTTGCTGACCGTGGTCGCCGTCGTGCACGACCATCACGGCCTGCGCGATCTCGGGCAGCGCGGTCAGGGCACTCTCGATCTCACCGAGTTCGATGCGCAGACCGCGGACCTTCACCTGGAAATCGGTGCGGCCCAGGAAGTCCAGCTCCCCACTCGGCAGGATCCGGACGAGATCGCCGGTGCGGTAGAGACGTTCACCGTCGGGTGCGGCGACGAACCGTTCGGCGGTGAGGTCGGGGCGAGCGTGGTAGCCGCGTGCGACTTGCACTCCCCCGAGGTAGAGCTCACCGGGCACCCCGACCGGCGCCGGACGCAGCCGCGCGTCGAGCACCTGCACGGTGGTGTTGCGGATCGGCCGGCCGATCGGGACGCTGCCCGCATACTCGGCCTCGACCCGCAGAACCGTTGTGGTGACGGTGTTTTCGGTGGGTCCGTAGGTGTTGTCGAGCGCCGCTGACGATCGTGCGGCGAAGTCGGCAGCGAGATCGGCCGGCAGGGCTTCGCCACCGACGGACAGGTAGCGCAGCGACTCGGGAAGCTGCAGTGCCGGATCGGCGAGGAACACCGCGAGCATCGACGGGACGAACTCGAGGATGCTCACGCGCTCCTCACGCGACACCCGTGCCAGATAGGCGGGGTCGCGGTGACCACCCGGAACTGCGACGACGAGGCGTGCCCCGACCTGCAGGGGGTAGAACAGCTCCCACACCGACGCGTCGAACGTGATCGGTGTCTTGTGGAGCGCGGCGTCACCGGCGCCGAGGTCGTATCGCTCGCGCATCCACGCGATCTGGTTCGCGACCGAAAGATGGCTCACCGCAACACCCTTCGGACGTCCGGTGGAGCCGGACGTGAAGATGACGTAGGCGGTGTTGTCGGGTCGCAGCGGTGCGACGCGGTCGGCGTCGGTGAGCGGCGCGTCGGAGACGTTCGACGGCGCATCGATCTCCAGCACCGGTGCCGCGGCGGGCAACGAACCCCGATCGACTGCGGTGGTGAGCACGACGACGGGCCGCGCGAGGTCGAGCACGTACTCGGTACGGTCGGCGGGATGTTCGGGGTCGAGCGGAACGTACGCTCCCCCGGCCTGCAGGATCGCGTAGATCGCGACCATCATCTCGATCGACCGGCCGGCGTACACGCCGACGAGGCTCTCGGGGCCCACTCCGACTCCGACGAGGTGCCGCGCGAGACGGTTCACCCGCGACGCGAACTGCGCGTACGTCAGTGTCGTGTCCTCGAAGATCAGTGCCGGCGCGTCCGGGGTGCGGGCGACCTGCTCGCCGAAGCGGGCGAGCAGGGTCTCGTCGACGGCCCCCGCATCGGTCGCATTGATGTCGGCGAGCAGACGGATCTCGTCGTCGCCGCGCAGGTCGATGTCGCCGACCGCGACCTGTGGCGCACTCACCGCGGCGTCGACGAGAGCGACGAGGCGCTGCGCGGCCTGCGCGATGGTGTGTTCGGTGAACAGGTCGGTGGCGTAGGTGATCGAGCCGTCGATGCCGAGGCGTCGGCCGTCGGCGTCGAAGGTCTCCCCGAGGTGGATCTCGAGGTCGAGCTTGGCGCCGGTCGCGCCGGGCTCGACAGTGCTCAACCGCAGCCCGGGCAGGTCGATCTCCGAGCGCGTGAAGTTGTGCACCACGAGCAGGGTCTGGAACAGCGCCGAGTAGGCCGTGGAGCGGACCGGGTCGAACAGTTCGACGAGGCGCTCGACCGGCACGTCAGGGTGCGAGAAGGCTGCGAGGTCGACGTCGCGCACCTGGTCGAGGATCTCGGCGAAGGTGGCGCCGGCGTCGATGCGGGTGCGCAGCACGAGGGTGTTGCCGAACATGCCGACGAGGTCGTCGAGGGCTTCCTCGCCGCGACCGGCGATCTGGGTGCCGATCGGGATGTCGCTGCTCCCCGACCAGCGGGCCAGCAGCACCGCGACGGCCGCGTGGGCGAGCATGAAGAGGGTGATGCCGCGTTCGCGGGTGAACTGTTCGACGCGGTCGGCGAGCTCGGCGTCGAGAGCGATGGGGACGGTCGCGCCCCGCGACGACTGCACGGGCGGACGCGGCCGGTCGGTGGGCAGTTCCACCAGGTCGGGCAGGTCTGCGAGGGTGTCGGTCCAGTACGCGAGCTGGCGGGCGAGCAGCGACTGCGGGTCGTCCTCGCTGCCGAGAAGTTTCTGCTGCCAGAGCGCGTAGTCGGCGTACTGCACGCGCAGCGGCGACCAGCCGGGCTCGGCACCTTCGCGACGCGCGAGATAGGCGGTGACGACGTCGCGCGACAGCGGTGCCTGCGACCCGCCGTCACTGGCGATGTGGTGGGCGACGACGGCGAGGACGTGCTCGTCGTCGGCGAGATGGAACAGCCGGGCACGCACGGGTACGTCGACGGTGAGATCGAAACCGCGCGTGACGACATCGGTGAGGACCGCGGTGATCTCGTCGGCCGCGACGTCCTGCGGTCCGAGATCGGAGGCGGCCTCGCCGGCAGGCACGATCACCTGCGACGGACCGGTGTCGCTGTCGGGGAAGACGGTGCGCAGCGCTTCGTGACGGTCGAGGACGTCGAGCAGCGCGGCCTGCAGCGCAGGCACGTCGAGGTCGCCGCTCAGGCGCAGCACCATCGGGATGTTGAAGGCGGCCGAGCCGGGGTCGAAGCGGTTGAAGAACCACATGCGCTGCTGCTGGAGCGACAGCGGGATGCGGTCGGGTCGGTCGACGGCGACGAGGTCGGGACGACCACCGGAACCGGCAGTGCGTGCGACGGCGGCGGCGAGCGCGGCGACCGTGGGAGCGTCGAACACCGTACGCACGGGCACGGTGGTGTGCAGGGCGGCACCGAGCCGCGCGACCAGCTGCGTCGCGTTGAGCGAGTTGCCGCCGAGCGCGAAGAAGTCGTCGTCGAGGCCCACGCGGTCGACGCCGAGCAGGTCGGCATAGACGGACGCGACTGTCTGCTCCACCGGTGTCTCGGGTGCGCGGAAGGCGCGCGCCTCGAAACCGGGGACGGGCAGTGCCTTCCGGTCGAGCTTGCCGTTGGCGGTGATGGGCAGCGCGTCGAGGACGAGGATCTGCGCGGGCACCATGTACGAGGGCAATTCGTCGGCGAGTCGGTCCCGCAATGCGTGCGGGTCGGCCGTGGCGCCGGTCGTGGGAACGACGTAACCGATGAGGCGTTCGCCGGTACGCGCGTCGGTGTGCAGGACGACGACGGCCTGGGCCACCTCGTCGGCGCGGCTCAGTGCCGCTTCGATCTCGCCGAGTTCGATGCGCAGGCCGCGGACCTGCACCTGCGCGTCGCTGCGGCCGACGAAGTCGAGTTCGCCGGTCGCGGTGCGGCGCACGAGGTCACCGGTGCGGTACATGAGCCCACCGGTGAACGGGTTCGCGACGAACCGCGCGGCCGTCAGTCCCGGCTGCGCGTTGTAGCCGCGCGCGAGCCCGGCACCCGACAGGTACAGCTCGCCGATGACGCCGTCGGGCACGGGATGCAGACGCGTGTCGAGGACGACGGCACCGGCACCTTCGATGGGCGCGCCGATGGTGATGCGGTCGCCCGGGGTGAGTGGCGCGGTCTCGGTGATGATGATGGTGGTCTCGGTGGGACCGTAGCTGTTGACGAAACGGCAGACGGGACCGAACTTCTTGACGAGTTCCGGCGGGCACACGTCGCCGCCGATCACCACGGATTCGAGGTCGGGCAGGTCGTCGGGGGTGACGGTGCCGAGCGCGGCGGGCGCGGTGATGATGTGCGTGATGCGTTCGCGGCGCAGCAGGTCGGTCAGTTCGGTGCCGGCGACGATGTGCGGCGGGACGACCACCACGGTGGCGCCGGCGGAGAACGCCGAGATCTGCTCGAACACCGACGCGTCGAAGCTCGACGACGAGAACCGCAGCATCCGCGAGCCGGTGTCGATCCCGAGTTCGGGCCGATGGTCGGCGGTGAAGGCATTGAGGCCGCCGTGGGTGACGACGACACCCTTCGGCGTGCCGGTCGAGCCGGACGTGTAGATCATGTACGCCGCCGAGTCCGCACGCACCGCGGAAGTCACCGGCGCAGAAGAGTAATCGTCGGCGTCGACGCTCAGCCACGGAACATGCGACGGTCCGTCGCCGAGTCCGAGGATCGCGCGGGAGTCGGTGAGCAGGTATGCGATACGCGCTGCCGGGAGCGCGGGATCGACGGGCACGAACGCCGCGCCGGTCTTGACCACGGCCCACAGGGCGACGACGGCGTCCAGGCTGCGCGGGAACGACAGTGTCACCACCGTTTCCGGTCCGGCACCGTGGTCGATCAGCTTGTGCGCGAGACGGTTGGAGGCGTGGTCGAGTTCGGTGTAAGTGAGCTGCCGGTCGCCGTCCACCACCGCGACACCGTTCGGGTTCGCGGCGACACCGGCCGCGAGGATCTGCGGGAAGGTCCTCTGCGGCAGAGGTGCCGGCACCGAGTACGACAGTGCCCGATCGGTCTCGGCGTCCGACAGCAGTGCGATGTCGCCGACGGCAGCCGTCGGGTCGGCCGTACTCGCGTCGAGCAATTGCACCCACCGCGCGGCGAGATCGACGGCGGTCGTCTCGTCGAACAGGTCGGTCGCGTAGGTGAGTTCGGCGGCCAGCCCGCCGGTTTCGTCCTCGCGCAGCGCGATGTCGATGTCGAACTTGGCGATGCCGAGATTCGCCTCGAGCGGTTCGACCCGCAGCCCGGGCAGTTCGAGTTCGCCGATGCCCTGGTTCTGCAGCGACAGCGCGACCTGGAAGAGCGGCGAGTGACTCTGCGAACGCACCGGATCGACGGCTTCGACCACCTGGTCGAACGGCACGTCGGCATGCGAGAAGGCCGCGAGATCGATAGTGCGGACCTGCTCGAGGAACTCCGCGAACGACGCCGCGGGATCGATGCGGGTGCGCAGGACGAGGGTGTTGACGAACATGCCGACGAGGTCGTCGAGGGCACGATCACCGCGACCGGCGACCGGCGTGCCCACCGACACGTCCTCGGTGTTGCCGAGACGCGCGAGCAGCACGGCGAGGGCGGCGTGCAGAACCATGAAGCGGGTCACGCCGTGGGCATGGGCGAGCCGGTCGATGCGGGCGAGGACCTCGGGGGCGATCCGGAAGCCGGTGTTGGCACCTCGATAGGACGCCGCCGCGGGTCGCGGCCGGTCGGCGGGCAGTTCGAGCACGGCCGGGGTGTCGGCGAGGACCGAGGTCCAGTAGTCGAGTTGCTGCGCGATCGGGGCCTGCGGATCCTGCGGGTCGCCGAGCACGGTGCGCTGCCACAGCGCGAAGTCGGCGTACTGCACCGGCAGCGGTTCCCAGGCGGGCTGTGCGTCGTCGAGGCGCGCGGAGTAGGCGACGAGGACGTCGCGTGCCAGCGGCACGGTCGACGCACCGTCGGCGCTGATGTGGTGGACGACCACCACGAGCACGTGGGTGCGGTCGTTCTCCCGGAACAGCGCGCCGCGGATGGGGACCTCGCGGGTGACGTCGAAGCCGCGTCCCACCACTCCGGCGATCGCGGTGTGCAGGGCGTCGGTGTCGGGTGTGTCGATCGGGGTGAGGTCGAGCGGCACGTCGCCGGTGGCGAGCACGTGCTGCGACGGTCCGTCCTCGTGTTCCGGGAACACCGTGCGCAGTGCTTCGTGCCGGTCGAGCACGTCGCGGACGGCGGCGGTGAGGGCGTCGATGTCGAGGTCGCCGTGCAGGCGCACCGCGAGCGGGATGTTGTAGAGCGGGGACGTCGGGTCGAAACGGTTGAGGAACCACATGCGCTGCTGCGCGTACGACAGCGGCACCCGTGCGGGGCGTTCCTGCGGCACGAGCGGCAGCCGCTCCCCCGTACCGATGTGCGAGCCCGCGGTTTCGGCGAGCGCCTGCACGGTCGAGCCCTCGAACACCGCGCGCACCGGCACCGTGGTGCCGAGCGCCTCCCCGATCCGGGCCACGAGCCGGGTCGCGATGAGCGAGTTGCCGCCGAGCGCGAAGAAGTCGTCGTCGAGGCCCACGCGGTCGACGCCGAGCAGTTCGGCGACGATCTCGGCCACCGTCTCCTCGACGGGGTTGGTGGGGGCACGGAACTCGCGGGTGACCGGGTCGGGCGCGGGCAGGGCCTTGCGGTCGAGCTTGCCGTTGACCGTAACGGGCACCGTCTCGATCGGCACGATCTGCGAGGGCACCATGTAGGACGGCAGGACGTCGGCGACGGCGCTGCGCAGCGCATCGGCGTCGACCTCGGCGCCGTCGCGGGGCACGACGTAGCCGACGAGCCGTTCGCCGGTGTGGGCGTCGCGGTAGACGTCCACGACGGCGTGCGCGACGGTGTCCTGACGGCTCAGCACCGCCTCGATCTCGCCGAGTTCGATACGCAGACCACGCAGCTTGACCTGCGCGTCGCTGCGGCCGACGAACTCGAGTTCGCCCGACGCGCGCCGGCGCACGAGGTCGCCCGTGCGGTACATGAGGCCACCGGTGAACGGGTTCGCGACGAACCGCGAGGCCGTCATCCCGGGCCGGTCGTGGTAGCCGCGGGCCAGCGCCTGGCCGGCCAGATACAGCTCACCCAGGACACCGTCGGGCACGGGCTGCAGGCGTGCGTCGAGCACGACGGCACCGGCACCTCGGATGGGTCGGCCGATGGTGATGGCACCGCCCGCGACCAGCGGATCGGTCATCGTGATGACGATCGTGGTCTCGGTGGGGCCGTAGCTGTTGAAGAACCGGCAGCGCGGGGCGAACCGCTCGACGAGTTCGGGCGGGCACACGTCGCCGCCGACCACGACGGCCTCGAGTTCCGGCAGCCTCGCCGGGTCGACACCACCGAGCGCGGCCGGTGCGGTGAGCACGTGGGTGACGTTGTGGCGCAGCAGGAACGCGTCGAGATCGGCACCGGCGACGATCTCGGGCGGCGCGACCACCATCGTGGCTCCGGCACCGAAGGCGGCGAGCATCTCGAAGACCGACGCGTCGAAGCTCGCCGACGAGAACCGTAGTACCCGCGACTGCGCGGTGAGTCCGAGTTCGGTGCGGCACTCGGCGGTGAAGGCGTTGAGGCCGCGGTGCGTGACCACGACGCCCTTCGGGGTGCCGGTCGAACCGGACGTGTAGATCATGTACGCCGCGATGTCGGGTGCGACGTCGACGTCGAGTGCGTCGGTCGACACCTCGGCGCACCGGTCGGCAAAATCGTCGGAATTCAGCTCGAACCAGCGGAAGTCGATTGCCGGAGCGATCTCGCTCATGGTCAGGCCGAAGGCGGCACCCGAGTCCGAGAGCATGAAACCGACGCGATCGACGGGCAGCTTCACGTCGATCGGCACGAACGCCGCGCCGGTCTTCGCGACCGCCCACAGCGCGACCAGCGACTCGATGGTCCGCTCGAAGGCCAGGGCCACCACGGTTTCCGGTCCGGCTCCCTCGGCGAGGAGGACATGAGCCAGGGCGTTGGAACGTTCGTCGAGTCCGCGGTAGGTGAGCTGTCGCGTCTCGTCCACGGCGGCAACACCGTTCGGCGACGCGGCGACACCGGCCGCAAGGATCTCCGGCAGCGTCCGGATGCGGATCGATTCCGGACGCGCGGCGTCGAGTGCCCGGGCGGTCTCGTCGGCGTCGAGATACGGCAGGTCGCCGACGGGGCTGCGCGGGTCGTCGAGCAGCTGTGCCAGCATGCGGTTCCAGCGCTCGGCGGTGCGGGCGGCGGTGGACGCATCGAACAGGTCGGTGGCGTAGGTGAGGGTGCCGGCCAGGGCACCGTGGTCGTCGCGGAGCGTGAATTCGAGGTCGAACTTGGCGATGCCGAAGTCGGGCACGATCGGTTCGACCCGCAGCCCGGGCAGTTCGAGATCGCTGGGATGCGCTTCCTCGACCGACAGTGCGACCTGGAACAGCGGTGCGCTGTTCTGCGACCGCACCGGGTCGACGGCCTCGACGACCTGCTCGAACGGCACCTGGACGTGGGCGAAGGCGTCGAGGTCGACGTCGCGGACGGTGGCGACGATGTCGTCGAAGCCGGCGGCCGGGTCGACCGAGGTTCGCAGCACGAGGGTGTTGACGAACATGCCGATGAGGTTGTCGAGGCGGCGATCGCCACGACCGGCGACCGGCGTGCCCACGGACACGTCGTCGGTCGCTCCGAGACGGGCGAGCAGCACGACGAGCGCGGCGTGCAGCACCATGAACCGGCTCACGCCGTGGGCTTGCGCGTAGGCGTCGAGACGGCGGACGGTGTCGGGATCGACGGTGAACGGCACCGCCGCGCCCCGGAACGACGAGCTCGCGGGTCGCGGCCGGTCGGTGGGCAGTTCGAGCAGCGCCGGTGCGCCGGCGAGTGTCGTGGTCCAGTGGTCGAGTTCGCGCGCGGCGGTCTCGGTGGGGTCGCCCGGTGCGCCGAGCAGCTCGCGCATCCACAGCGCGTAGTCGGCGTACTGCAGCGGCAGCGGCTCCCAGAGCGGTGCTCCGCCCGCGGCGCGCGCGGAGTAGGCGAGCACGAGGTCGGTGGCGAGGACCTGCGTGGACCAGCCGTCGATGGCGATGTGGTGCACCACCATCACGACGACGTGGCTGCCGTCGGCGCACTCGAGCAGCGTCAGCTCGAGGGGCGGTTCGACGGTGATGTCGAATCCGCGTGCGGTCAGCTTCCGGATGCGTTCGGAGAGATCGGTTTCCGCGACCTTCTCGGTGCCGGCGACGAGCACGGGACGATCCCGCAGCGCGTCGTCGACGGAGAGGATGTTCTGGTACGGCCCGGCATCGGAGTCCGGGTAGATCGTCCGGAGCGTCTCGTGCCGTTCGAGGATGTCGACGACCGCCGCGCGCAGGGCGTCGAGGTCGAGGTCGCCGCGCAACCGCAGCGCGGCGCCGACGTTGTAGGCGCCGGAACCGGGGTCGAACCGGTTGACGAACCACATGCGGGTCTGCGCCGGCGACAACGGAATCCGGTCGGGGCGCGGACCGGCCACGGGAACGGTCGCGACGGCACCGGTGCCGCGGGCACGGTCGACGGCGGCGGCGAGGCCTTCGACGGTGGGATCGTCGAACAGCGCGCGGATCCCGATGGCGGCGTCGAACGTCTCGTTGACGCGGGCGATCAATCGGGTTGCGCCGAGCGAATTCCCGCCGAGCTGGAAGAAGTTCGACGACGCACCGACCTGCTCGACTTCGAGCAACTCGCCCATGATGCGGGCGACGGCGGCCTCGGTGTCGGTCCGCGGCGCGATGTAGGCGGCGGAGGCGTCGACGTCCGGTTCGGGCAGAGCCCCCCGGTCGATCTTGCCGTGCGCGGTGACGGGCAGGTCGTCGAGCAGTACGAGCACCGACGGCACCATGTGCCGGGGTACGCGATCGGCGACAGTCGCGAGGACCGCGTTCTCGTCCGGCCGCTCACCGGTGGCGACGGCGTAGGCGGCGAGATAGTCGCCGTGCCGGCCGGTGCGCAGCGTGACGACGGCCTGCGTGATGCCGGGATGCGCGAGCAGCGCGCTCTCGATCTCGCCGAGTTCGACGCGCTGACCGTTGAGTTTGACCTGGAAGTCGGTGCGGCCGAGATATTCGAGTTCGCCGTCGCGGTTCCACCGGACGCGGTCGCCGGTGCGGTACATCCGATCGCCGGAGTTCCCGAAGGCGTTCGCGACGAAGCAGTCGGCGGTGGCGGCGGGACCGGCCTGGTAGCCCCGCGCGACCTGCGAGCCCACCACGTACAGCTCACCCGGCACCCCGACGGGGACCGGACGCAGCGCGGCGTCGAGGACGAGGAAACGGGTGTTCCACACGGGCCGGCCGAGCGGCACCTGCTCGGCATCGTCACGACGTGCGGTGCCGTGCGCGACCTGCACCATCGCGGTGCGATACGCGACCTGCACCATCGCGGTGCGATGCGCGACCTGCACCGTCGTCTCCGTCGGGCCGTAGAGGTTGTGGACCTCGGCGCCGAGCACCTCGCGGACGCGGGCGGCAGTCGTGGCCCGGAGTGCTTCACCGCCGGAGAACACTGCGCGCAGCGACGAGGCGTCGATCCCGGTGTGCTGTGCCTCGGCGACGAACAGGTCGAGCACCGACGGCACGAACTGCGCGATGGTGACGCGTTCGCGGTGGACGACGGACGCGAGGTAGGCGGGGTCTGCGTGCCCGTCGCGGTCGGCGATCACCAACCGCGACCCGCTCTGCAGCGGCAGGAACAACTCCCACACCGACGCGTCGAAGGTGAAGGGCGTCTTGTAGAGCACGGTGTCGTCGGCGTCCGGTGCGAAAGCCGCGCGCATCCAGGCGAGCTGGTTGTGCAGGGCGCCGTGCGTCACCGCGACACCCTTGGGCCGGCCCGTCGAACCGGAGGTGAAGAGCACGTAGGCGAGGTTGCCGGGGCGGAGGGCGGGTCGTTCGTCGTCGGTCAGTGGGTCGCCGCAGTATCCGTCGACGTCGGACACGTCGAGCACGCGCAGGTCGGCGGGCAGGCTGTCGCGGGTCTCGTCGGTCGCGAGCACGAGCTGCGGTGCGGCGGTGGTGAGGACGTGGGCGGTGCGCTGGGCCGGCTGGTCGGGATCGACCGGCACGTACGCTCCACCGGCGGCGAGCACGGCGTAGATCGCGACCAGCTGGTCGTAGGAGCGCGGAACGGCCACGGCGACACGCGTTTCCGCAGCGACACCCTCCGCCAGGAGCCGGCGGGCGAGACGATGCACATCGGACGCGAACTCGGCGTAGGTCGACACCGACCCGTCGACGACGACGGCCGGCGCATCGGGCGTCCGCGCGACCTGCTGTTCGAACAGCGCGACGACGTCCCCGGCGGGCACCGGGTGCGCGGTGTGGTTCCAGGAGTCGAGGACCCGCTCGCGTTCGCCGGGCAGGAACACGTCGACGGCGCCGACGGCCTCGTCGGGACGCTCGGCGACGAACGTCAGGATCTGCGTGAAACGCCGGGCGAGTTCGGCGACGGTCGCGGCATCGAAGACGTCGGTGCGGTAGCGCAGGCTCAGTCGCAGGTGCGGTTCGAGCAGCGCCATGAGCGAGAGCGGGTAGTGCGTGGCGTCGCGGGCGTCGACATCGGTGACGCGCATGCCGGCGATGTCGGTGGTCTCGTCGAATCCGGCGCGGTCGACGGGATACGACTCGAAGACGGTCAGCGTGTCGAAGAGGGTGCCTGTGCCGATGCGGTCCTGGATGGCGCCGAGGCCGACGAACTGCTGGTCGAGCAAGGCGGTCTGCTCGCCCTGCAGCCGCAGCACGAGGTCGGCGACCGTTTCGGTGTCGTCGATCCGCACCCGCACGGGCAGGGTGTTGATGAACAGGCCGAGCATGTTCTCGACATCGGGCAGGTCGGCGGGCCGGCCGGAGACGGTCGCGCCGAACACGGCGTCGCGGGCACCCCAGTGCCGGGCGAGCAGCAGGCCCCACGCGGTCTGGACGATGGTGTTGAGGGTCGCGCCGGTGCGGCGCGACAGCTGTCCGAGAGCGTCGATGTCGTCGGCGTCGAGGTCGATGTCGATCTGGACGGGCGCGTCGTCGACGGCGTCGGTGGCCCCGGGCGCGACCAGCGTGGGTTCGTCGAGGTCGGCGAAGGCCTCCGCCCATGCGTCGAGGGCGCGGTCGGTGTCCTGCCGGTCGAGCCAGGCCAGGTAGTCGCGGTAGGACGCGGGAGTGGGCGGTGCCGCCTGTCCGCCGGCGGCGTAGCCGACGAGGAGTTCGCGCACGAGCAGCGGCATCGACCAGCCGTCGAGCACGATGTGGTGGTTGGTGAGCGCGAGGACGGCGCGCTGCTCGGGGAGCCGGACGAGGACGGCGCGCAGCAGCGGCGGATGCGCAAGATCGAAGCGGGCGAAGCGTTCGGTGTCGAGGAGCGCCTGCAGGTCGCTGTGTGGGTCGGCCGATCCGGTGAGATCGACTTCGCGCCAAGCCATCTCGGCCTGATCCAGAACGAGCTGGACCGGGGTTCCGGTGTCGTCGTGCACGAAGGCGGTCCGCAGAGCGGCGTGCCGTGCGAGCAGCGACGCGAAGGCCGCCTGCCAGCGACCGGCATCGACCTCTCCGGCGAGATCGAGGCGCAGTTGTGCGGTGTAGACGTCGACCGCGTCGACGGACAGCGCGGCGTGGAAGGCCAGACCGGTCTGCAGCGGCGAGAGCGGCCAGATGTCGGTGAGTCGCCCGAAGCGGTTCTCCCACTGCTCGATCTGCTGCTGGTGGGTGTGCACGAGCGGCACGTCGGATGGGGTGAGACCGCCGGCGTCGGGTCGCTGCGTGTGCGCGGCGAGGCCGACGAGTGCGTCCTTCCACCGCTCGGCGAGCGCGCCGACCGTCTCGGCGGAGATCACCCGCGGCACATAGGTGAACGACGCGGTGAGGTGCGCACCGTCGGGACCGTCGACGACCATCGCGTTGATGTCGACGGCGACCGACGCGGCCATCTGCGACGTGCGGTTGGGGTCGAGGGCGAGGTCGAGCGGCACCCAGCCGATCTCGCGGATCTCGTCGGCGATGTGACCGGAGGTGAGGCGGCCGAGATAGTTGAACGACACCTGCGCGGTAGGCAGGTCGGCGAGGACCGGCGACGTCTGCGGGTCGAGGTGTCGCAGGATGCCGTATCCGACACCGCTGTTCGGGACGGCAGCGAGTCGTTCCTTGACGGCCTTGACCGCGGAGGCGCTCGCACGTCCTCCGGCGGACGCGTCGGTGAGATCGAGGTCGTCGGCGAGGTCGAGACGCACGGGATACGCACTGGTGAACCAGCCGACGGTGCGGGCCAGGTCGACGGTGCCGGTGGCGTCGAGGTCGCGGCCGTGCCCTTCGAGGGTGAGCAGCAGCGCGCGCTGCCCGTCCTGGGCGGCGGCGAGCGCGAGGGCGGTGAGCAGTCCGTCGGCGGTACCGCTGCCGTACAGCTCGGGCAGTCGGGTGAGCACCGCGTCGGTCACGCTCGGGTCGAGATCGATGCGGACGGTCGCGGTAGTCGCGAGGGTGTCGATCTCCGGGTCGAGCGGTGCGACTCCGGCGAGTGGTGCTGCACCACCGAGGGTTTCGTTCCAGTGGTCGAGCTCGCCCGCGTGGTCGCGGGCGGTGTCGTGCAGGGCGTGCGCCCAGCGACGGTAGGAGGTGCCCACCTCGGGAAGCGACGGCGTTTGTCCTGCCGCGACCTGCATCCACGCCTGACCGAGATCGGGCAACAGCACCCGCCACGACACGCCGTCGACCACCAGGTGGTGCGCGACGAGCAGCAACCGGCCCTGCTCGCCCGGTTCGGCGACGTCGAACCACACGGCGCGCAGCACGAGACCCGATTCGGGATCGAGATCGTGCGCGGCAGCGTCGCATTCGTCGTCGACATAGGCATCCGCCGAGGCGGTGTCGGCGACCGGGACGCGGGTGATCCACGCGTCGAGGTCCGGCAGTGCGGCGTGCGTGCGCCACTGCCCGTCGCGCAGTGTGGAGCGCAGGATGTCGTGCCGGGCGACGACGGCGGCGAGCGCGGTCCGCAGGTCGTCGTAGGTCAGATCTGCGGGAGTGGAGACGAGGACGGCCTGCGCGAAGGTGGAATAGTCTCCGCGCCCGAGCATCTCGTGCACGATGGGCGTGATCGGGATGTCGCCCACGCCTCCGCCGGGCAGTTCGTCGAGGACGAGTGCGGTGGGGACGGCGGTCGCGACCCGCGCGAGGGCCGCGATGGTCTTGTGTTCGAAGATCTGCCGGGCGGTGATGTGCAGTCCGGCGGCCTTGGCGCGGGCGGCGAACTGCATCGCGACGATGCTGTCGGCGCCGAGGGCGAACAGCGAGTCGTCGACGCCGATGCGCTCGACGTCGAGCAGTCCGGTGGCGATCTCGGCGAGGAGGCGTTCGGATTCGGTTTCGGGGGCACGGAACTCGGCGGTGGCGAACTGCGGTGCTGGGAGGGCGGCGCGGTCGAGTTTGCCGGCGGGGGTCACCGGGATCTCGGTGAGTTCGACGACGGCGGCGGGCACCATGTGCGACGGGAGGACGCGGGCGACGCCGTCGAGCAACGCCTGCATATCGAAGGCCGCGCCGGATTCCATACGTACGTACGACACGGGCACGACGGAGCTGCCGCTGTCGTGCACGACGGTCGTCGCGAAGTCGACGCCGTCCTGGTCGAGCAGGGCGTTGTCGATCTCGCCCAGTTCGATGCGGAAGCCGCGGATCTTCACCTGGAAGTCGGAGCGGCCCACGAAGTCGAGCTGGTGATCGGGTGTCCACCGCACCTCGTCGCCGGTGCGGTACAGGCGCGTGCCGGGTTCGAAAGGGTTGGCCACGAACCGATCCGCGGTCTGCCCGGGACGGCGATGGTAACCACGCGCCAGTGCAGGTCCGCCGAGATACAGCTCGCCGACGAAGCCGACGGGCACCGGCCGCAGGCGACGGTCGAGCACGACGGCGACGACCCCGTCGAGGGGACGGCCGATGGTGATCGGGTCGCCGGGGGCCAAGGGGTCGCCGGCGGTGACGACGATGGTGGTCTCGGTGGGCCCGTAACTGTTGGTGAACCGGCAGGTGGGAGCGAAACGTTCGACGAGGTCGGCGGTGCACACGTCGCCGCCGACGACGACGGCCTCGAGATCCGGCAGGCCCGCGGGGTCGACGGTGTTGAGGACGGTGGGCGCCGAGACGATGTGCGTGACCCGGTGGGTGCGCAGGACGTCGACGAGCTCGTCGCCGCCGAGGACGTGCGGCAGCGCCACGACCATGGCGGCACCGGCGCTGAAGGCCTGCAGCATCTCGAAGATCGACGCGTCGAAACTCGCCGACGAGAAGCGGAGCATCCGCGAGCTCGTGCCGAGCGCGAGTTCGGGGCGGGCGTCGGCGGCGAAGGTCGCGAGCCCGAGATGGGTGACGACCACGCCCTTCGGGGTGCCGGTGGAGCCCGAGGTGTAGATCATGTACGCCGGGTTCTCCGGCACGGCCCGCGAGCGCACCGTCTCGATGTCGACGCCTGAGGGGATCGGATCGTCCACGGCGATCCAGCGGGGTCCGGACGGCAGCTCCGCGATCCGGCTGCGCACGGTAAGCCCGAGCTGCGCACCGGAATCACCCACCATGTAGGTGATCCGGTCGGCCGGGAGCGCCGGGTCGATCGGGACGAAGGCCGCGCCGGTCTTCGCCACTGCCCACACCGCGATCAGCGCGTCGGCGCCGCGGTCCATGCTCAGCGCCACGAAGGTCTCGGGTGCAGCCCCGGCCTCGACGAGCTGTGCGGCGAGCCGGTTCGAGAGGTCGTCGAGTTCGCGGTAGGTGACCTGCCGATCGCCGTCGATGATCGCGACACCGTCGGGATTGCGGCGCACGCCGTCGGCGAGGAAGTCGGCGAACAGGCGCACGGGCTGCGCGGGCAGTCCGCGATACGGCACGAGGCGCTCGTATTCGTCGTCGTGCAGGACGGGCAGCGTGCCGATGGTGCGGTCGGAGTCGGCGAACTCGCCGAGATACTCGACGAATCGTGTGTGGTGCGAGCGCAGTTCGTCGACCGTGTACAGGTGGGGGTTGGCCTCGAGGTCGATGTGGGCGGGCTGCCCGGGTGCGCTCGGGTAGATGTTGAGCGAGAGGTCGTCGACCGGTCCGGTGCTCAGCACGTGCCGGCGGCCGACCGAATCGCCGTAGCGGATCTCGTGGTCGAACATCATGATGTTGACCGCGGGTCCGAAGAATCCGCGGTCAGCGCTGCCGTAGCCGGTGTCGCGGCGCATGTCCTCGTGCCGGTACCGCTGGTGACGCAGTGCCCCGGTGAATTCGAGCTGCATCCGGTCGATCAGATCGTCGCGGCTGCCGTCCGGTTCGACGGCCACGCGGATCGGGACGACGTTGGAGACCATGCCGCCGGAACGACGCAGGCGGACGGTGGTGCGGGCCGAGACCGGGAGGCTGAGCACCACGTCGGTCTCGCCGGTGACGCGAGCGAGGAAGGCCGCGAACGCTGCGGCGACCACGGTCGCGAAGGTCGTGGTCTTCTCGCGCTCGGCGATCATCCGGTCGACCGCGGACTCGACCCGCTCGGGCAGCGGCGCGCTGAACCGGACCGGGTGCGGGCCGACGGGCGCGGCGCGACCGGCGAGGCTGATGGGGTGCGGCAGGTCGCGGATGCGGTCGGCCCAGTAGTCGCGGTCGCTGACGAATCGGGCCGAGTCGCGGTAGCGCTGTTCGTCTTCGACGATCTCCGGCAGCGGGCTCACGTCGAAGCGGGCGGGCTCGCGGTGCTGCACCGCGGCGCTGTAGCGCTCGGCGGTGCGGGTGTCGAAGGTCGTCGCCCCATAGCCGTCGAGGGCGATGTGGTGGATCCGGGTGTAGACGAAATGGCGGTCGTCGGCGATGCGCAGGACCGCGCACACGATCAAACGGTCTTCGAGCATGTCGAGGGGCGTGCGGTACTCGGCTCGCATCCAGGCGAGGGCCGCCGCCTCGGGATCGTCCTCGTCGCGCAGGTCGAGGATGGTGGCGCGGTCCTCGAGGGTGTGGTCGATGACCTGACGAGGGTGGCCGTCGACCTCGAAGATGCGGAGCATGCCGGTGCCGAGTTCGCGGGCGGTGGCGGCGCCGGCGTCGGCGAAGATCTCGGGATCGAAGTCGCCACGGACGTCGACGTACTGGGCGATGGTCAGTGGAATGTCGCCGAGCAGATGCTGGGCGAACCAGATTCCGCGCTGTGCCGACGAGAGCGGGAAACCGTCGCCGTCCTCCCGTACCTGCGACGATGCAGGCACATACTGCTGTTCCACTTATCTCCCCGGGCGCGCACGATCCGCACGGGTGTGCGCATCACAGAAACGGCGCTGTCTCCCCGACACGGCGCCTAATTTCCACCACCGTATCGTGCCTGAATCGCCGTTCGTTTCTCAGGCCGAATGTTGATTCGCGACAGATCGTGCCCGTAGTGCTCGAGCAGTCGCGGGTCCATTATCCGCCGCCACAGGGGCGGGAACAGCGCCAGGATGATCAATACCGCGTAACCGGCCGGCAGCTGCGGCGCCTGCGGCATCGACCGCAGGGTCTGGTAACGGCGTAGGGGATTGGCGTGGTGGTCGCTGTGCCGCTGCAGGTTGTAGAGGAACAGGTTGGAACACACGTGGTTGCTGTTCCAGCTGTGCTGGGGTTGCACCCGTTCGTAGCCGCCGTCCGGTCGCTTCTCGCGCAGCAGACCGTAGTGCTCGAGATAGTTGGCGCCCTCGAGGAACATGATCGCCATGACGGCCTGGACGACGAGCCACGGAGCGATCGACCAGCCGAACACCGCGATGAGCACGGCGTAGAGAACGACGCTCAGCGCCCATGCGTTGAGGATGTCGTTGTGCCGCACGTTCCAGAACGACGTACCGCGACGCTCGAGCCGGCCCTTCTCGTAGCGGATCGCTGAGCGGAGACTGCCGAACACCGAGCGGGGCAGGAACCGCCAGTAACTCTCCCCCATGCGGGCGGTGGCCGGGTCCTCCGGGGTCGCGACGCGCGCGTGGTGTCCACGATTGTGTTCGACGTAGAAGTGGCCGTAGAACGACTGGGCGAGGGCGATCTTCGCGAGACGCCGCTCGAGGGTGGTGCGTTTGTGGCCGAGTTCGTGCGCCGCATTGATGCCGACCCCGCCGACGATGCCGAGCGTGGCGGCCATCGCGAATCGTTCGGCGCCGCCCATGGGCTGCGACACCCACATCCAGCACCCGAAGGCCAGGCCCGCGTATTGCAGCGGGAGATAGAGATAGGTGCAGTAGCGGTAGTACCGGTCGTTCTCGAGCGTCCGCATCATGCTCTCGGGCGGATTGCTCGTGTCGAGTTTCGCGAACGCGTCGACCAGCGGGCAGATGATGGCGATGACCAGTGCACCGGTGGCCCAGAAGACGCCGAGGTGCAGATATTCGACGAGGACGTAGGCGATGAACGGGCTCAGGGGGACGACGAGTCCGTACAGCCAGAGGCGCTTCTTGGGGTCGGTCCATCGATCGTGTGTCGCACTGCGAGGAGTAGCCGAATCCACAAACACCCATTCCCCCACGAAGGAAAAACCGTCCGGTACGAATCCCCCCGCACCGGAGAAAACAAACTGTTACCCCACGACTCGGATATACCTTACAAGTCGTACTTACCGACAGGTAGGTCCATACGCCCCTGTTGTGGTGGAGAGCACACGACGACGGCGCCGCACCGGAAGTGCGACGCCGTCGAACGCGGAATTCTCGAAAGGGTGCGATCTAGATGATGCGCACGCCCTGAGCCTGCGGGCCCTTCTGCCCCTGACCGATCTCGAACTCGACTCGTGCCCCCTCGTCCAGGGTCTTGAAGCCCGACCCCTGGATCTCGGAGTAATGGACGAAAACGTCTGCTCCCCCACCATCCTGCTCGATGAAGCCGAAGCCCTTTTCCGCGTTGAACCACTTGACAGTGCCCTGCGCCATACCACTTGCTCCTTGCATTCCCCCACGTCACCCCGACGTGCGGCCTAGATGGACCTCGATCATCGCATTGATCCGGACATTCGTCGCGCCTTGTTTCCCGAGTCGTTACCGCAACCGAGAAAACGCGGATGAAATCGTGTTGCAGCACGGTGGCACCATGTAACCCGTGACTACCGAGGAGCAAGGCCAACTTCACCATCACATCAGCCGTCGGCTCGAGCAGTCGTCGAAGCTCCAGAACGTGCTCTACGAGATCCGCGGGCCGGTGCACGCCCACGCCGCGCGGCTCGAAGCCGAGGGGCATCGCATCCTCAAGCTCAACATCGGCAACCCCGCGCCGTTCGGGTTCGAGGCGCCCGACACGATCGTGCAGGACATGATCGCGGCGCTGCCGCACGCGCAGGGCTACTCGGAGTCCAAGGGCATCGCCTCCGCCCGTCGCGCGATCGTCACGCGCTACGAGCTCGTGCCGCGCTTCCCGAAGTTCGACATCAACGACGTCTACCTGGGCAACGGCGTCTCCGAGCTCATCACCATCACGATGCAGGCCCTGCTCGACGACGGCGACGAGGTGCTCATCCCGGCACCCGACTACCCGTTGTGGACGGCGATGACCTCGCTGGCCGGTGGCACCCCGGTGCACTACTTGTGCGACGAGACCAACGATTGGAACCCGGACCTCGACGACATCGAGTCCCGGATCACCGAGCGCACCAAGGCGATCGTGGTGATCAACCCGAACAACCCGACGGGCGCCGTGTACTCGCAGGAGGTGCTCGAGGGGATCGTGCGCCTCGCGCGCAAGCACCAGCTGCTGCTGCTCGCCGACGAGATCTACGACAAGATCCTCTACGACGACGCCAAGCACATCTCCCTCGCCTCGCTGGCCCCCGACCTGCTCTGCCTGACCTACAACGGCCTGTCGAAGGCGTACCGCGTCGCCGGCTACCGGTCGGGCTGGATGGTCATCACCGGCCCGAAGGAGCACGCGGCAGGCTTCCTGGAAGGCATCGATCTGCTCGCCTCGACGCGCCTGTGCCCCAACGTGCCGGCCCAGCACGCGATCCAGGTGGCGCTCGGTGGCTATCAGAGCATCGAGGATCTCGTCCTGCCCGGTGGGCGCCTGCTCGAGCAGCGCGATGTCGCCTGGGAACGGCTCAACGCCATCCCGGGCGTGAGCTGCGTGAAGCCACGCGGTGCGCTGTACGCCTTCCCGCGTCTGGATCCGGAGGTCTACGACATCCACGACGACGAGAAGCTCGTGCAGGATCTGCTGCTGCAGGAGCGCATCCTCGTCACCCAGGGCACGGGCTTCAACTGGCCGAACCACGACCATCTGCGGATCGTCACGCTGCCGTGGGCACGCGATCTGGCGGTGGCGATCGAGCGGATCGGCAACTTCCTGTCCTCCTACAAGCAGTAGGAGGGCGGCTCCGACCTCGGGAAGATCATCGTTACCGAACAGTTACTTTGCGGTTTTCGGGACCAAAGTCCCTGTTTGGAGGCACGCGCTACCTACCCGAACGGACAGTTTGTCGGGTTCGTGACCATCGCCACACGCCAACCCCTCCCCAAGCCGGGGCCGGAACCAGTAATTTGTCTTATGGCACTAAGCACTACGCAATGTGCCGGGCTCCCTGATCGATCGCCATCCCCCCTGTGCGAGATCAGGTGACGGTGGCGGGGACACCCCCCCTGCTCCCCGCCACCACCAGCCCAAATCTCCTCGCTTCTTGGCTAGCCTGTCCGAGTGAATCACGGACACGGCCATTTCAGCCACGGACACGGTCACGGCCACGGGCAGGCCGAAAGTCCCATCCCGCTCGGCCCCATCGCCGCGAAGATCGTCGTCGGCCTACTGGCCGCGATCGGTCTCCTGGTGCTCTTCGGCACAGCCCTGCTGTGGCCGAGCAGCCGTTCCGTGGACATCCCCGCCCCCTTCCAGACCAGCGGCGGTGGCGCAGTCGTCACCGAGGCCGGGACGGTCGTCGAACAGAACACCGGACCGTGCGGCAGCCCGTCCTTCGGGCGCGTCTTCACCGGTGAGCCGTCCCCTCCCTCGAGCAACACCTTCGACTGCGAACGCAGCATCGTCGCCATCGAATCCGGTCCCGACGACGGCGCCCGGACCCTCCTCGAGGTGATCCCCGGCCCGGGTCAGCCCGAACTGCAGGCCGGCGACGAGATCCGCCTCGTCCGCCAGACCGATCCCGCGGGTGCCACCCAGTACTCCTTCTACGACTACGCCCGCGGCTTCCCGCTCGCCCTGGTGGTCGCGGCGTTCGCCGTCGTGGTGGTCGCGATCGCCCGCTGGCGCGGTCTGCGGGCCCTGATCGGCCTGGGCGTCGCGTTCGGTGTGCTGGTGGTGTTCATGCTCCCGGCGCTCCTGGACGGCAAACCCGCCGTGCCGGTCGCGCTCGTCGGCGGTGCGCTCATCCTCTACGCGGTGCTGTATCTGGCGCACGGCGTGAATCTGAGGACCAGTTCGGCGTTGCTCGGCACACTCGCCTCGATGGTCGTGGCAGCCCTGCTGTCCTACGTCGCGATCCGGATGACGCACCTGACCGGTCTGTCGGAGGAACAGAACACCGACGTGCAGCTGTACATCGGGCACGTGTCGATCTCGGGCCTGCTGCTGGCCGGATTCATCATCGGCTCGCTCGGTGTGCTCAACGACGTCACCATCACGCAGGCGTCGTCGGCATTCGAACTCGCCGGGCTCGATCCCGAGTCGTCGCGCCGGGAGATCTTCTCGGCGGCGATGCGTGTGGGCCGCGACCACATCGCCAGCACCGTCTACACGCTCGTCCTCGCCTACGCGGGCGGCGCGCTGCCGCTACTGCTGCTGTTCTCGGTGGCCGGGCGGTCGATCACCGATGTGATCACCGGCGACGCCGTGGCCATCGAGGTGGTCCGCGCATGCGTCGGCGGTATCGCGCTGACGTTGTCGGTGCCGCTCACCACGGCGATCGCCGCCGTGCTCGCGCGCACCGACGCGCCCGGACAGCAGACGGGTGGCCGGCACGCGCGACGCGCGTGACGCTGTGCGTGACCGCCGACGGGTCGGCGGCGCGTGACGTCAGGGAAGCCGGATCTGCGGCAGCGGGGGCAGCTCGATCGTCGGCAGCGGCGGCAGCGTCGGGACCGGCACCCCCAAACCCGGGATGGTCGGAACCGGAGCGGGTGGAGGTTCGGGGGCCGGGGGGACCGGGCGCGGCGAATAGGTCGTCGGAGCCGGCTCCGGCTCGACCGTGGTGGTAGTCGTGGTGACCTGCGTAGGCGCCACCGCCGGCGCGGGGTTCTGCCGCGGCGCACCGGTCGTCGGGGGGGTGTACGACTGGGTGGGGCTCGTCTCGTCGGTCGACGAACTCGTGAAGCCGGTGCTCAGCGCCACCCCGATGACCGCGACGACCGCGAGGGCCGTGCCCGCGATACCGGCGCCGGAGATCTGTTTACCGCTGACCGACGGGCCGCGACCGGCCAACGTCGACCACCACGGCTTCTTCGCGTCGGCGGACTCCGGACCGGACGCGGCGGCTGCGGTCGTCTGCGCGGGGGCCGCAGCGGCGACGACCGGGATCTGTTCGGTCTCGGCACTGGTCGACGAGGGACGGCCCGGCACGATGCGGGTGAGGGCGCTCACGGGCTGCGAGGTGGCCGGTTTCGCGGCGGCCATCGCCCCGCCCTTGGCGAGCACGAGTTCGGGCTCGTGCGGCACCACCAGCGGCAGTCCGAGCCATGAGCGCAGCACCTCCTGCACGAGCGGGATGTGCGCACCGCCGCCGAGCAGGACCACGGCCTCGGGGTTGCGACCGGCACGGGAGATCACCTGGTGCACGAACTGCGCCGACGACTCGACGCACTGCGCGATGAGCGGGTCGAAGGTCTCGCGTGACATGAGCACGACTCCCGCCGCGCCCGGCACGGCCACGGTCTCGCTCTGCGAGAGCTTCTCCTTGGCCTCGCGGCACTGGGCCGACAGTTCGTCGTCGGTGGCGGGGTCGTCGGGGCGCCACACACCGTTGGTGTCGAGCTGGTGGTCGCGGATCACGTTGTCGAAGACGCGGCCGCCGATGCTGTCGGTGCGTTCGGCGAGCACCTCGCGGGAGACGAGGTCGACGACGGTGACGGTGAGCCCGGCGTCGCCGAGGTCGTAGAAGACGGCGGTGTTGCTCCCGAGTTCGCCCGTGGCCTGCAGATAGGTGACGGCGGCCTCGGGTTCGGAGACGAGCAGGTAGCGGTCGATGTGTTCGACGGTCATCGCCGCACGCAGGCGTTCGGCCTGTGCCTGGTCGCGGTAGACCAGTCCGACCCGCTCGACCGGATCGCCCGCGACACCGGTCTGGAAGAGCACCCCGAGGGTGCCTGCCGCCAACCGCGCCGGATCGTCCTTACCGGTTTCGACCACCTGGAACTGGAACCCCGCCGTCGGGGTCGTTCGATCCACGGGCCGCACCACCCGAACGGCGCTCTCCCCCACGGTCACACCGAGAACAGAACTCATCAGCCGCCTTCGACGTTGGATGCGCCAGCCGCGTCAGCTTCCCCCGGCGCCCGAAATCACCGACGATGGTACAGAACGTTACCGATCGGTCACGAGGGCCGTTCGGATGACGTACACCGGGACCGAGCACTCCACAGATGTCTCCTGAGCGTCCGGGAGGCGTCTCCCATAGGATCGCCGAATGCGGATTCTCTATGTGTGTACCGGAAACATCTGCCGATCACCCACCGCAGAAAGGCTGACCACCGCCTACGCGGCCGAGGCCGGTCGCGACGACCTCTCGGCGCACAGCGCTGGCACCCGGGCGATGGTCGGCTACGGCATGGAACCCACCGCAGCACTGGTGTTGCAGCAGCTCGGAGGCGATCCGGACGGATTCGCCGCGCGTCGGATCACCCCGCAGATCGCGGAGGACTCCGACATGATCATCACGATGAGCGAGCGGCACCGCGCCAAGGTCGTCCAGCTCGCACCGCGCAGGATGCGCGTGACGTTCACGCTGCGCGAGGCCGCCAGGCTGCAGAACGCCACCGGTGCGCGGACCGTCGCAGAACTGACGACGGCCCGGGCGCAGATGTCTGCGCCCGGGCCGGAGGACATCGTCGACCCGATCGGCCGTGACGAGGAGACGTTCGTCACGGTCGGGTCCGAGATCGCCGATCTGTTGCTACCTCTCCTCGCCGCTCTCCGAGCCTGAGTCGTTCACCGGGCGCCGCGGTGCGTGCACCACGGGCCGCGACAGCGGCTCGGCGGCGGAATACGCCTGCGGCGCCCGGTAGGGCTCGCTGCCGTACCGCTCCGATGCCGGCTGCGGTGCCGGCGGGAACTGCTCCGCAGCGCGGTAGTGGTAGGCGTCGTTGCTCGGCGCCGGATAGGCCTGCGTGGCCGGCGGCTCGACGTGCCGGTGACCGTTCTGCGGCCGGGCCGGTCCCTCGACGGGTGCCTGCGCCTGCGGAGCCTGTGCCTGCGGAGCCGGCTGGGCGGCCGGTGCAGTCGGTGCCGGCGCTCCGACACGCTGTGTCGCCGGCGTGCTCGTCTGGGCGGCAGCCGGCGTGGCAGCGTCCTTGTCGGAGCTGTAGTAGTAGCGGTACTCGTAGGCCGTGCCGCGTCCCTTGGTTGGGGTCAGCGCCAGGATCGTGCCGAGCACGGGCGCGTTGACCGCACGCAGGTTGCCGACGGCCCGCGCGAACTGCTCGCGGGTGGTCTTGCCGTAGCGCGCGATGAGCAGCGCACCGTCGGCGATGTTCGTGAGGATCGTCGCGTCGGTGACGGGCAGCAGCGGCGGCGCGTCGATGATGACGTAGTCGAAGCGCGACCGCAGGTCCTCGATGACCTCCCGCGCATGCGCGGAACCGAGCAGCTCGGACGGGTTGGGCGGCAGACCACCGGCGGCGAGCACCCACATGCCGTCGAAGCGGGTGGGCTGGAGCACGTCCTCGAGCGCGGCCGTGTGAGCGAGCACGTTCGACAGGCCGGCGTCGCCGAGCGTGTCGAGGTACTTCGTCACACGCGGGCGGCGCAGATCGGCTTCGACGAGCACCACGGAATGGCCGGCCTCGGCAAGCACCAGAGCCAGGTTGACGGCCGTGGTGGTCTTGCCCTCACTGGGCAGCGAGCTGGTGACGACGATCGCGCGCGGCGGGTTGTCGACCTCGAGGAACTGTAGGTTGGTCCGCATCTCGCGGTAGGCCTCGGCGTCGCCGCTGTTGGCTTCTCCGAACACGATCGCCGGGTCCTCGTGCCGTGCCTTCTCAAAAGGAATCACACCCACCACACCGGTGCCGGCGAGATCCTCGACGGCGTTGCGGTCCTTGATGGTGTTGTCGAGGCGGTCACGCAGCACCGCGAGGGCGAGGCCAAGGAGCACACCGATGGCCAGACCCAGCGCGACGTTCTGCGTGGTCTTCGGCGTCACCGGCGACGACGGCGTGGCCGCGTACTGCTCGACCACCACGCGAGCGGTGGGCAGGCCACCGTTCTCGGGGGTCTCCAGTTCGCGGGCCATGACGACGAATTCGTCGGACAGCGCGTTGGCGAGGTCGCGGGCGCGCTCGGGCGACTCGTCGGTGACGGCGGTGTCGATGAGCACCGTGTCGGGAGTCGACGAGGCCGTGACCTTGCCGGCGAGATCGACGGCCGACAGGTCGCTCAGCCCGAGCTTGTCGAGGGTGCGCTGCGCAAGGGTGGTGCCCTCGAGCAGTTCGGTGTAGGAAGTGACTCGCTGCTGGGAGAACAGGTTGCCCTGATAGATCTCCTGCACCGACGCGCCCGACGAGGTCGACACGAACAGGCGTGTCTTGGCTTCGTACTGCGGCGTGGTCAGCAGGGAGGCGCCGAGAGCGGCAAGCACCGCCACCACCGTCGTGACGGCGACGATCTTCCACCTCGCCTGCAGAATTCGCAGGTAATCATGTACTTCCATCAGGGCGTCTCCCTCGTTGCGGTAACACTGCGTGCGCACCCGGCGGGCGCGGTGTGGGGGTCGTCGTGGCGCTCGAGCACGCTGTCGAGCACCGGGCCGATCGCACGCACCGCGTCCGGATCGGCCAGTTCCGAGTGCGTGAACGGCACCGGATGTTCGACGACGAGACCGCGCACATACCGCTGCCAGGTGGCGGCGATATCTGGGTGCCGGTCGAGATCGGGTGCGGCGACCACCAGGTCGATGTCGCCGTCGTATTCGCCGAGGGTGTGCCGGCGCACCGCATCTTCGACGGCCTGTGCAGCGGCGTCGGTGCGGCGCCGGACTTCGGCGACGAGTTCTTCGGGCAACCCGGCGATGTCGGGTACGTTCTCTGCCGTCGGGTGGGGTTCGGCAGGCACAGTCTCGGGCGTGAGCGTGTCGAGCAGCACTACCGCACCGACCTGCTCTCCGTGCTCGCGTAGTTGCACGGCCATCTCGTGTGCGATGGTGCCGCCCACCGACCAGCCCAGCAGGTGGTAGGGACCATCGGCCCTCACCTTACGGATTTCGGCCACATACCGCGCGGCGAGTTCGCCGATACTCTCCGGAATGTCGTCGAAGCCCGTTGCCTGCAGACCGTAGAGGGTGCGGCCGTCGAGATGCTGCGCGAACCCGGCGTACATCCATGCGAGCCCGCTGATGGGGTGCACGCAGAACAGCGGCGGTTTCTCGTCACCGCGACCGGCGATCTCGACGAGGCTGCCGAGCGGGTCGCGCTCATTGTCGCTGCGGCCGTGTTCGATGCGGTCGGCGAGCGACGCGAGATCCGGGCTGGTGAACAGCCACTCGATGGGAACGTCGGCGCCGAGCGCGTCGCGCAGTTCGCCGGCGACGGTGACGGCGGCGATGGAACTGCCACCGAGATCGAAGAAGCCGCGGTCGGCGGAGATCTCGTCGACCGGCAGGTCGAGGTGGCGGGCGAACACCGCGGCGACGGCCTGCGCGATGCGTCCCTGCGGCGCCACATACGGTTCGTCGACGGCGGCGTCGGGGGCGGGCAGCGCCGCGCGGTCGACCTTGCCGGACGCCATCAGCGGCAGCGCGTCGACGACGGTGATGCTCACCGGCCGCAGGTGACGCGGCAGGTCGGCGACGAGCGCGCGACGCAGCGCGGACACGTCGGGTGCGGTGCCGGTCTCGGGCTGGATATAGGAGACGAGAACGGTGTCGCCGTCGCGTCCGGGATGCGGGACGGTCACGGCCGCCGCGACTCCCGGACGGTTCAGCAACGCGGCGTCGACCTCGGCGGGTTCGATGCGGATGCCGTGGATCTTCACCTGGTCGTCGATGCGGGACACGTAGTCCAGTACCCCGTCCGGCAGGATCCGAACCAGATCGCCCGTGCGGTACAGCCGCGACCCGCCGTCGTCGAACGGATTCGCGACGAATCGGGTTGCGGTGAGTCCAGATTCGTAGCGGTAGCCGCGGACGGTGCTGTCGCCGGTCACGTAGAGCTCGCCGACGGTGCCGCGTGACACGGGGTGCAGGCGCGAATCGAGCACGTAGGCGGTTGCTCCCGCGACCGGTGTGCCGATGCTCGGCTTCTCGTCGCTGGTGAGCGGGACGGAATACGAGACGGCGACGGTGAATTCGGTGGGTCCGTAGCCGTTGACGATCCGGTGCCGCGACCAGCGGCCCACCAGCGCACCGGGCAGGGTCTCACCCGCAGCGACGATCGTCGTCGGCCCGAGCGCCTCGGGGTCGAGGGTGCCGAGCACGGTGGGTGTGAGGTTGAGGTGCGTGACGCGCTCGTCGACGATCAGCTCCTGCAGGGGTTCCCCGGCGAAGGTGTGGTCGGGGGCGATCACGAGGGCACCGCCGTGTGCGTGGGCGGAGAGCAGTTCGAAGATCGCGGCGTCGAAGGTGTGCGAGGCGACCTGCAGTACGCGCGATTCCGGGCCGAGATCGAGCAGGCCGGTCTGCACGTCGAGCAGCGCCGCGAGTCCGCGGTGGGTGACGTCGACGCCCTTCGGGGTGCCCGTGGTGCCGGACGTGTAGATCGTGTAGGCGAGGTCGTCGGATGTCACTGCGGGACGTGGGGGTTCGACGGCGTCGAAGTCGATGCTGCGGTCGGCGGTGAGGTCGAGCCACGTCACGTGGCCGAGTTCGCGGTAGCCGACGGTCAGGCCGATGCGGGCGCCGGAGTCGGCGAGGATCGCGGCGCTGCGCGCGTCGGGCTGGGTGAGGTCGACGGACACCCATGCCGCACCGAGTTTCGTGATCGCCCAGACGGCGAGCGGCCAGTACTCGCTGCGCGGCACGGCGATCGCGACGAGGTCGCCGCGTCGCACGCCGTGGGAGGCGAGCACGGAGGCGATCTCGTCGGCGCGGGCGTCGAGTCCGCCGTACGTCCACGCGACGGTGCCGGAGCGCACCGCGATGCGTCCGCGATGCTGCTCGACGGAAGTCTCCAGGATCTCGAGCAGCGTGCGCGGTGCGACGGCCGGAGCCGACAGCGGCGCGGGCACCGGCACGGCGAGATCACCGACGGCGCGGTCGGGTTCGGCGAGCGCCGCGGCGAGCATCGCGACGAGGTCGGTGAGCATCGCGTCGCCGGTGGTGTCGTCGAACAGATCCGTCGCATAGACGAGGCGCAGGTCGAGTCCGGCCTCACGCTCGACGAGTTCGACGACCACGTCGAACTGCGCGGCCGGTTCCCCGGCGTCGGTCTCGGCGATCTGCACGTCCGGCAGTTGCGGCAGCACCTCGCCGGCCTCGACGCGGTGCGTGAGCAGCACCTGGAAGAGCGGGCTGTACGACGGGTCGCGCCGCGGTGCCAGGCGGGCGACGACCTCGTCGAACGGCACGTCGGCGTGCGCGAGCGCGCCGAGGTCGGTGGCCCGCACGTCGCGCAGCAGGTCGGTGAACGGCCGCGACGGGTCGACGGCGGTGCGCAGCACGACGGTGCCGACGAACATGCCGACGAGCCGGTCGAGGCGCGCATCGGTGCGACCCGCGATCGCGGTGCCGACGGCGATGTCGGTGCGTCCGCTGCGACGCGCGAGCATCGCGGCGAGCACCGCGTGGACGAGCATGAACACGGTGACGTCGTGGCTGCGCGCAACGTCCCGGAGGCGACGGTGGGTCTCGGCGTCGAGCTTGGAGACGATCTGCGCGCCACGGTGGGTCGGCTGCGCGGGGCGCGGCCGGTCGGCGGGCAGTGGCAGCGGGCTGTCGGGCAGGCCGGCGAGTGTGGTTGCCCAGTAGTCGAGTTGGCGGGCAGCGAGCGAACTCGGATCCATGGTGTCGCCGAGCAGTTCGTGCTGCCAGCGCGCGTAGTCGCCGTAGGTGACGGGCAGCGACTCGAAGACCGGTGCCTCTCCCCCGCGACGCGTGGCGTAGGCGACGGCGAGATCGGTGAGCAGCGGACCGACGGACGCACCGTCGAACGCGATGTGGTGCACGGCGGCAGCGAGCACCCAGCGGCCGGGTTCGACGTCGAACAACCGGACCCGCATCGGGGCCTGCGTCGTGATGTCGAAGGGCATGGTGATCGTGGCGGTCACGGCCGCGGCGACGTCCTCCGGCGCGGAGTGTTCGAGCACCGGCGGGTCGACGGGCACCTGCACGTCGTCGGTGAAGGCGGTGCGCAGCACGCGGTGGCGGTCGACGACGTCGCTCACTGCGGCGGTGAGGGCGTCGACGTCGAGGTCGCCGCTCAGCGTGAGCACGACCGGCACGAGATATCCGGCGGTGCCGGTCTCGGCGCGCGCGACGATGCCGAGGCGACGTTGCGCGGGGGCGATCGGTGCCGGGGTGTCGTCGTCGTAGTGCCGCAGCGCGACGCGCTGGTCGTCACCGGATTCGATCCGGGCGGCGAGCGCGGCCAGGGTCGGCGCGGCGAGCACCTCGCGCACCGGCACGTCGGTGCCGAACGCCTCGCTCAGTCGCGCAGCGAAGACGACGGCCGACAGCGAGTCGCCGCCGGCGGTGAAGAACCCGCGGTGCGCGGCGGGGCGGGCGCCGAGCACGTCCTCGGCGACGGTGACGACGAGATCCTCGGCGTCGGTGAGCGGCCGGTCGAGGGCTGCGTCGTCGTCGAGTGCGGCGGCGTCGTGCAGTTCGAGCGCGGCGACGTCGAGCTTGCCGTTGGCCGTGAGCGGCAGCTGGTCGAGCGCGTGCACACGGGTCGGCATGCGGTGCGGCGGCACGACGAGCGCGACTCGCGCAGTGATGTCGTCGGCCGACAGATCCGGTCCGGCCGCGAACGCGACGAGCGTGCCACTCACCGCGACCACCGCGGCCTGCCGTATGCCGGGCTGGGCCAGCAGCGTCGCTTCGAGTTCGCCGGGTTCGATGCGCACGCCGCGCACCTTGAGCTGGCGGTCGGTGCGGCCGAGATAGCCGAGGGTGTCGTCGACGCGGCGGTGGACGCGATCACCCGTGCGGTACATGCGTGCACCGCCGGGGGCGGCGACGAAGCGTTCGGCGGTGCGGGCCGGATCGTCGAGATATCCGGCGGCGAGGCCCTCACCCGCGAGGTACAGCTCGCCGACGGCTCCGGCCGGCACGGGACGCAGGCGCGCGTCGAGCACATGAGCGACGGTGCCGGGCACGGGCTTGCCGATGCTCGGGCGGGTGCCGGGTTCGATGTCGACGAGGGTCGCGACGATCGTGGCCTCGGTCGGCCCGTACGCGTCGAGCATCACGCGGCCGTCGGCCCAGCGCGCCGCGAGCGACGGCGACAGGGATTCGCCACCCGAGGCGACGACCTTCAGGTCGGGCAGTCCCTCGGGATCGAGGGTGCCGAGCACCGTGGGGGTCGACAGGTAGTGGGTGATGCGCTGTTCGGCGAGGTAGCGGTGCAGGTCCTGCCCGGCGTAGACGTCCGGGGGTGCGACGACGAGCGTCGCGCCGGTGGTGTGCGCGAGCAGCAGTTCGAGCAGTGCCGCGTCGAACTCGGGTGAATAGCCGTGCAGCACGCGGTCTCCGGGCTCGACCCGGTAACGCTCGGCCACTTCGGCGGCGAGCGGGGCGAGTCCGCGGTGCGTCACCGCGACCCGCTTCGGGGTGCCGGTGGACCCGGAGGTGGACACGACGTAGGCGGTGCCGGGCAGGCATGTCTCCCCCGCCTGCCGAGAATGTGTAAAGGCCGCACCGGTCTTGGTGATGGCCCACAAGGTGCGGATGTAGTCGACACTGCGCGGCGCGTCGATGCGCACGATCCGGCCGTCCCGCGCGCCGTCGGCCCGCAGTTCGTCGGCGAGGGCGTCGGACTGCTCGTCGAGTTCGCGGTAGGTGAGCGATTCGCCGTCGCCGCGCAGGGCCTCGCGGTCGGGATGCGCGGCGGCGGTGGCGCGCAGCATCTCGGCGAGGGTGCGAGTCGGGGCCGGTTCGCCACCGTCGAGGGCAGCGGCCGGGGTGTCGACCGTCAGTCCGCCGACAACACTGTCGGGTGCGCTCGCCAGGGTGCCGAGCAGCGCGACGAACCGGGTGACGAGCAGTTCGGCGGTGCGGCCGGCGAAGCGGGCGGCGTCGAACACGAGCGTGCCGGTGTAGCCGTCGGGGCGCGGGGCGAGCGTGAACTGCAGGTCGAACTTCGGTGTGTCGTCGAGGACTTCGCGGGCCTCGACGGTGAGCTCCCCGAGGCTGATCGGGTCGATGCCGAAGTCCTGCAGCGCCAGCGCGACCTGCGGTGCGCCGCTCTGCCGCTCCGACAGCAGCTGCTCGTAGGGCACGGCGACGTGGTCGAAGGCGGCGACGTCGAAGTCGCGGACCTGGCCGAGCAGTCCGGCGAACGACATGTCCGGAGCCACGCGGGCGCGCAGCACGAGGGTGTCGAGGAACGGACCGACGAGGTCTTCGAGCTGCGCCCAGCGGCGTCCGCCAACCACAGCGGCGACGGCGATGTCGTCGCTGCCGCCGAGTCGTGCGAGCAGCACCGACAGCGCGGCGTGCAGCACCATGAACTCGGTGGCGCCGTGTGCGCGGGCGAGTTCGGCGAGCGCGTCGCGCACATCGGCGGGCACCGTGAAGTCCACGCTGCGCGCACCGGTGTCGGTTCCGGTGGCGTCGGCGGGCAGTTCGGTGACGGCCAGTCCGTCGAGGGCGCGCCGCCAGTGTTCGAGGTCGCGCTCGGGGATGCCGCGTTCGGCTTCCCACAGGGCGTAGTCGGCGTACTGCAGGGGCAGCGGTTCCCACTGCGGTGCCGTGCCGTTCACGCGGGCGAGGTAGGCGATGGTGAGGTCGCGCAGCAGCGGCCGCAGCGACGTGCCGTCGGCGATCGAGTGGTCGACGTCGAGGTGCAGCACGTGCTGGTCGGGGCCGGTGCGTTCGAGTCGCACGCGCCACCGGTCGCTGCGCGGCGCCTCGTGGATCTCCTGGTACACCCCGTCGCCGTCGACGAGGTAGTCGGTGCGCAGGATCTCGTGGCGCAGCGCGATGTCGCCGAGCGCGGCCTGCAGTGCTCCGAGGTCGAGCGGTCCGCTCAGGTTGACCTCGCTGCGCAACCGGTACGCATCGGGGGCAATCGAACTCAGACCCCACAGGCGGCGCTGGGCGCGGCTGAGCGGGATCCGTGCCGGTCGCGGCGACACGGCGACGGGGCCGGCGCCGGTGTCGAAACCACCGGCGTCGAGGGCGGCGGCGAGCGCGTCGACGGTGGGGTTCGCGAAGACGGTGCGCAGCGGCACCTCGGTGCCGGTCTCGTCGCGCAGGCGCCCGACGAGGACGGTGGCGAGCAGCGAGTTGCCGCCGACGGCGAAGAAGTCGTCGGTGCGTCCCACCGCGGTGCCGTCGCCGAGGACGTCGCCGATGATGCGGGCGACGAGCGCTTCGGTCTCGGTGCGCGGTTCGCTGCCTTCGCCGGCGGCGGGTTCGGGCAGGGCGGCGGCGTCGACCTTGCCGTGGGAGGTGAGCGGGATCGCGGCCAGCGGCACGATCGCGGTGGGCACGAGGTGCGCGGGCAGGACGGTGCGCAGCTGGGCTCGCAGGTCTGCGTCGTCCAAATTACTGCCGTCGAGGTTCTCGCCGGTGACATAGGAGATGAGGCGGCCGCTGCGCACGAGGGTCACGGCGCGGTCGACGCCGTCGAGTGCGGCGAGGGCGGTGTCGATCTCGCCGGGCTCGATGCGCACACCGCGCAGCTTGATCTGGTTGTCGCTGCGGCCGACGAATTCGAGGGCACCGGCGCGGGTCCAGCGCACGAGGTCGCCGGTACGGTAGCGGCGGCCGTCGGGTCCGGCGACGAACCGCGAGGCGGTTCGCGCAGCGGCGCCGCGATAGCCCGAGGCCAGTCGCGGTCCCGAGACGTACAGTTCGCCGACCACACCGGCGGGCACGGGACGCAGCCGCTCGTCGAGAACCTCGACGGTGACGCCGCGGACGGGAGTGCCGATGACGATGTCGTCGCCCGGTCGCAGGGGCTGCGAGTTGGTGACGAACATCGTGGCCTCGGCCGGGCCGTAGCTGTTGACGAGAGTGCGCCCGTCTCCCCAACGATCGACGATCTCGCGGGTGAGCCGGTCGCCGCCGAGCACGAGCGTGCGCAGGGCCGGCAGGTCGCGCACCGGCACGGTCGCGAGCGTCGACGGCGTCATCACCGCGTGCGTGATCGCGGCGCTGTCGAGCAGGTCGCCGAGGGCAGCGCCACCGTAGCTGTCGGCGTCGGCCACCACGAGCGTCGCGCCGGAGATGCCGGCGGTGAGCATCTCGAGCATCGCGGCGTCGAACGACGGTGCCGCGACGTGCAGGACCCGATCGCCCGGGAAGGCAGCGAGGTATTCGCCGATGTCCTCGGCGAACGCGCTCGCGGCGCGCTGGGTGACGGTGACGGCCTTGGGGTGTCCGGTGGTGCCGGAGGTGAAGACGAAGTAGGCGGGGGCGTCGGGTGCGGGATCGACGACGTCGGCAAGCGGTTCCTCGTCGTCGGAAGTCACCTCGAGCCACCGCACGGTCGCCGGAAGTGTCGGCGCTTCACCGACTCCCACACGCACGTCGGCGAGCATCTCGGCCAGGCGCGCGGTGGGGGCGGTGGGGTCGACGAGCATCGGTGCGGCGCCGGCGCCGATGATGCCCCACACGGCGAGCACCGATTCGAGCGAGCGGGGGTAGGCACACGCGACCGGATCGCCCGGGCGCACCCCGGCGAGCTGGAGGCGCGCGGCGAGAGCGTCGGAATAGTAGAGCAGTTCGGGATACGACAGTTCGCGGTCGTCGTCGACGATCGCGAGTTCCTCGCCGCCGGCAGCCGCGCCCTGCGCGAGCCACTGGCGCAGCGACCGGGGTGCGCCCGGCACAGCGCCGACGGTGGGCAGGTCGGCGTCGTCGTGCAGGGCGATCTCCCCGACCCGCACATCCGGATCCGCGACGGCCGCGCTCAGGATCGTGCGCAGGCGCTCGGCATAGGCGGCGACGGTGTCGGCGTCGTACAGGTCTGTGCTGTAGAAGAATTCGAGGTCGATGCCGTCCTGCTGTTCGGTGACGGTGACCTGCACGTCGACGTTGACCGTTTCGGTGTCGATGGGCGCGGCGGTGACGTTGAGGCCGGGCAGCGCGAAGGTCGATGCGACGGGTCGTGCCTGCGACAACGCGATCTGGAACAGCGGGTGCCGCGCTTCGCTGCGGGCGGGCTGCAGCTTCTCGACGAGCGTCTCGAACGGTGCGTCCGGGTTGCTGTAGGCGGCGAGGTCGCGGCGGTGCACCTGCGTGAGCAGGTCGGTGAAGGTGGCGTCGGGGTCGACGTCGGTGCGCAGCACGAGGGTGCCGGCGAACATGCCGACGACGTCGTCGAGCTGCGGGTCGCCGCGACCGGAGACGGCGGTGCCGATGGGGATGTCGCGACCGGCACCGTGCCGCGCGAGCAGGGCCGCGAGGGCGGCGTGCAGCACCATGAACACCGTCGCGCGACCCTCACGGGCCAGCGTGTGCAGTCCGCGGACGAGGTCGGCGTCGAGCGAGACGGTATGGGCGGCGCCGTGTCCGGTGGGCTGTGCGGGTCGCGGTCGGTCACCGGGGAGGGTCACCTCGTCGGGCAGGTCGGCGAGTTCGCTCAGCCAGTACGGGATCTGCTCGTCGGCGACGCTGCGCTGCCACCGCGCGTAGTCCGTGTACTGGACGGGCAGTTCCGGCAGCTCGGGGGTCGCGCCGGTGAGGCGGGCGTCGTAGGCGACGGCGATGTCGCGCAGCAGCGGCGTGAGCGACCAGCCGTCGGCGGCGATGTGGTGCAGGACGACGAGCAGCACGTGCCGGTCGGGTGCCGTCCGGTACAGCCGCATGCGGGCCGGGGGTTCGACGGTGAGATCGAAGCCGGCGGTGGCGTAGTCGCGGACGAACTCGTCGAGGGCGTCTTCGGGCACGGCCACCGGGTCGAGATCGGGGCGCGCGGCAGGCAGCGCGGTGTACTCGTCGGCGGCGGGGTAGACGGTGCGCAGGGTGCGGTGCCGTTCGAGCACATCGGTCACGGCGGCGGCGAGGGCGTCGACGTCGAGGTTCCCGTCGAGCCGCACCGCGAAGGGCAGGTTGTAGCTCGGGGACGCCGGGTCGAAGCGGTTGATGAACCACAGGCGCTGCTGCGCCGCCGACAGCGGAGCGGGTGCGTCCGGATCGGCGACGAGAGGTGTACGGCGCGAGCGAGTCTCACCGTTCTCGTCCACGAAGGCGGCGAGCGCTGCGACGGTGCGATTCTCGAACACGTCGCGCACGGTGACGTCGGTGTCGAGCACGTCCGAGAGGCGACCGGCGAGGCGCGTGGCGAGCAGCGAGTTGCCGCCGAGGTGGAAGAAGTCGTCGTCGGCGCCGAGGGTGCCGGGGGCGATGCCGAGCAGTTCGGCGCACACGTCCGCGACGAGTTCCTCGACCGGTCCGTGCGGTGCCGCTCCCCCACCGGCGGTGACGTCGGGGGTGGGCAACGCGGCGCGGTCGAGTTTGCCGTTGGCGGTGAGCGGCAGCGCGTCGAGGACCACGGTGGCCGACGGCACGAGGTAGTCGGGCAGGCTGCGGCGCAGGTCGCGCAGGGCGGCGGTGGCGTCGCCGCCGACGAGATAGGCGACGAGCCGGTCGTCGCGCAGCAGCACGACGGCCTGACGCACACCTTCGCTGCGCAGCAGGGCGGCTTCGATCTCGCCGGGCTCGATGCGGTAGCCGCGCAGTTCGATCTGCTGGTCGGCGCGACCGAGATAGTGCAGCGCACCGCTGGTGTCGCGGCGGCCGAGATCGCCGGTGCGGTAGCGGCGGGCGCCACCGGGAGCGGCGACGAAACGCGTCGCGGTCTGGCCGGGGCGTCCGCGGTAGCCGCGCGCGAGTTGTTCTCCGCGCACATACAGTTCGCCGATCGCGCCGGGCAGTGCGGGTCGCAGCGAGGAGTCGAGCACGTCCACGGCGAGACCGGGCAGCGGTGCACCGATGCCGGTCGCGGTGGCGTCGCCGAAGGTGACGTGCACGGTGGTCTCGGTGATGCCGAACATGTTGACCGCCCGCACATGCGGATGATGTTCGACCCACGGGCGCACCCGCGCGGGGTCGAGGGCTTCGCCGCCGAAGATCAGCAGCCGCAGGTCCTCGAGCGGTGCGTGATCGGTGGCGGCGAGCTGGTAGAAGGCCGTGGGGGTCTGGTTGAGCACCGTCACCCGGTTGCTGGTGAGCACGTCCACGAAGGCGGCCGGGTCGCGCACGGTGAGGTGGTCGACCACCACGACAGAAGCGCCGGTGGCGAGCGGTGCCCACATCTCCCACACGGAGAAGTCGAAGGCCGGCGAGTGGAACAGCGTCCACACGTCGTCGGCGCGTAGCCCGAACTCGTCGACGGTCGCTGCGAGCAGCGACAGCACGTTGCGGTGCGTCACCTGCACGCCCTTGGGGGTTCCGGTGGAGCCGGAGGTGTAGACGATGTAGGCGCCGAGATCCGCGACGAGCGGGAAGTCGAAGAGTGCGCCGTCGTCGAGGCGGCCGGCGACCTCCGGGGCGTCGAGTCGCACCGCAGGAACCCGGATGTCGGTGAGGTCGCTGTCGGTGACGACCAGCGAGGGCTGTGCGTCGTCGAACAGTGCCTGCAGGCGCGTGGCGGGATGCGTGACGTCGACGGGCAGGTAGATGCCGCCGGCGCGGGAGACGGCGAGGATCGCGACGACGAGGTCGGGGGTGCGCGGCAGTGCGACGGCGACGACGTCCTCGGCGGTGACGCCGCGTTCGCGGAGGAGTTTGGCGAGCGCGCCCGAGCGCGACCACAGCGCGCCGTAGCTGAGGGAGTACCCGTCCCCCACCACGGCGACGGCCGCAGGATCGTCGGCCACGCGCTGCGCGACCAGCTCGGGCAGCGACTCTGCCGGTAGTTGTTGTGCGACGCCGACGGGGGTGAGGTCGGCGTCGCACAACTCGATACCGCCGACCGGCACAGCCGGGTCGGCGGTAACGGAGTCGAGGATACGCACGAACCACGACTGCCACTGCACAATCGTGTGCGAATCCAAAAGTTCGTCCGCGTACGTAAGGATCGTCTCCAAACCGGCCGGCACACCGGTCTCGGAACGACGTTCGCGGACGGTCAGCTCGAGGTCGACGCGCGCGGTGCCCACCGGGATCTCGCGGATGGTCGTGGAGCTGCCGGGCAGCGTGAACTCGTCGAGCGAGAACGACTCGTACGCCAGGATGACCTGGAACAACGGGTGGTGGGCATCGGTGCCGGCCCCCACGGCGTCGACGATCCGATCGAACGGCACGTCGGCGTGAGCGAAGGCGTCGAGGTCGGCGCGACGGGTATCGGCGAGCAGGTCGGCGAAGGTGCGGCGCGGATGCACCCGCAATCGCAGCGGCACGGTGCCGACGAACATGCCCACCACATCGTCGACCGCGGCGTCGCTGCGGCCGGAGACCGGCGTGCCGATGGTGACGTCGTCGGTGGCGGCGAGCGCCGACAGCAGCGTCGCGAGCGCCGCGTGCATCACCATGAACGGCGTGACGTCGTGGGCGCGGGCGAGTTTGTCGATCGCGGCGTGCAGTTCGGCGGGGATCGCGAAGCTCGCGCGACCCGCGGTACCTGTGGTCGCCGCGGTGCGGGGACGGTCGGTGGGCAACGCAAGCAGCGGCGACGCGTCGTCGAAGGTCTGCTTCCAGTAGGCGAGCTGCCGGGCCGCGAGGCTGTCGGGGTCGTTCTCGTCGCCGAGCACGGCGCGGTGCCAGCGCGCGTAGTCGCGGTAGGTGACCGCCGGGGCCGGCAGGTCCGGCGTCTCCCCGTCGCGGTGGGCGCGGTAGGCGGCGACGGCGTCGCGGCCGAGCGGCAGCAGCGACAGGCCGTCGGCGGCGATGTGGTCGATCACCACAGCGAGGACATATCCGGAGTCCGTCCGGCACAGCCGGGTGCGGATGGGCGGATCGACGGTGAGATCGAAACGCGCGCGGGCGAATTCGGTCAGCTCCCCGCCGAGGTCGGTGCCGGCGTCGACGGGCTCGAAGTCGAGCGTCACCGACGGCAGCACGTGCTGGCGCGGGCCCGACGGGCTGTCGGGGAAGACCGTGCGCAGCGAGTCGTGGCGGGCCAGCACGGTGGCGGCGGCCGCGCGCACGGCGTCGAGATCGGTGTCGGCGTCGAGGTCGAGCGCGAAGGCGATGTGGTCGCCGCCGTCGATGCCGTCGGCCACGTCGAACCGATTGAGCAGCCACATGCGCTGCTGCGCCGGTGCGAGCGGCGCGTCGCTGTCGTCATCGACGTGCACGAGCGGCAGATGCTCGCCGGTGGGTTCCTCGACGAGCAGGTTCGCGAGTTCGGCGACGGTGGGGTGCTCGAAGATGTCGCGCACACCCACCCGGCGACCCGCGACTCCCCGCAGACGCGCGGCGAGCTGGGTCGCGAGCAGCGAGTTGCCGCCGACGGCGAAGAAGTCGTCGGATCCGGCGACGCTCGGCAGGTCGAGCAGGTCGGCGACGACACCGGCGACGAGTTCTTCGGTGGCGCTGCGATATCCGTCAGTGCGGGTCGCGGTGACCTCCGGCTCGGGCAGCGCGGCGCGGTCGATCTTGCCGGTGCTGGTGAGCGGGAACGCGTCGAGCACGGTGACGGTCGCGGGCACCATGTGCCGGGGCAGACGCTCGGCGGCCCATTCGCGGATCTCGTGCGGGTCGAGGCGGCCGTTGCGGCTGTGCACGTAGGTGGCGAGGGTGTCGCCGCGCACGACGGTCACGGCGGTGCCGATGCCCGGGTGGGTCTGCAGGGTCGCGTCGATCTCTCCGAGTTCGATGCGGAAGCCACGGATCTTGACCTGGTGGTCGCTGCGGCCGACGAATTCGAGGGCACGGTCGTCGTCATGTCCCGTCCAGCGCACGAGGTCGCCTGTGCGGTAGAGACGTCCGGTGCCGAACGGGTTGGCGACGAATCGGTCGGCGGTGAGTGCGGGTGCGTCGAGGTATCCGCGGGCGACGCCTTGTCCCCCGAGATACAGCTCGCCGGTCACCCCCTCGGGCACGGGCCGCAGGCGTTCGCTCAGCACCACCGCGGTGACGCCGACGAGGCCGGTGCCGATGGTGAGCCGGTCGCCGGGTGCGAAGGGTTCGCTCGACGTGGCGAGCACCGTCGTCTCGGTGGGGCCGTAGACATTGAGCAGGGTGCGTCCGGGTGCCCAGCGTTCGGCGGTCTCGACCGGCCATGCCTCGCCGCCGATCGCGATGGTGCGCAGGGCGCCGAGTCCGGTGGGGTCGAGTTGGGTGGGTACCGAGGGCGTCGAGAACCAGTGGGTGATGCCTTCGGTGCGAAGCAGTTCCACGAGCTCGTCGCCACCGAACAGGTCGGCGGGCGCGACCACCAGCGTGCCGCCGGAGGTGAGCGCCAGGACGTATTCGAGCACCGCGCCGTCGAAGGCGGGGGTGGCGAAGTGCAGCACCCGTGCGTCGGTTGCGGTGTCCGAGATGGTGGGCAGGTCGAAGCGTTCGACGAACGACTGGGCGAGCGGGCCGAGTCCGCGGTGCGAGACCACCACGCCCTTGGGCCGGCCGGTGGAGCCGGAGGTGTAGACGACGTAGGCGGTGTTGTCGAGGTGCAGCGGCCGCACACGATCGGCGTCGGCGATCGGGCGGGTGTCGCCCTCGACGGTGAAGGCAATCGGCTCGACGCCGTCGGGCAGCGCGACGTCGCCGTCGACGATCGCGTACCGCGCACCGGATGCGCCGAGCAGCTGGGCGATGCGCGCAGCGGGCTGGCTGGGGTCGACAGGCACGAAGGCCGCGCCGCTCAGCGCGACTGCCGCGGCGGCGAGCACCGAACGCGTCGACCGCGAGAGCACGACGGCCACACGGTCTTCCGTGCCGATGCCACGCTCGATCAGCGTCCACGCGAGCGGGCGTGCCGCGGTGCGGATCTCGGCGGCCTGTCCACCGGGTTCGGCGACGCAGGCCGGCGATCGGTCGATGATCTCGGCGAAGGTCGCCTCCGGGCCGGGCTCGGCCGGTTCGACGGAGAGGGTGCCGAGGTCGAGGTCGCCGACGGGCAGCGACGGATGCTGCGCGACCTGCTCGAGCACTCCGCTCAGGCGGGTCACCCAGCGGGCGATGGTGTCGTCGTCGAACAGCTTCGTGTCGTAGACGAGACGGCCGGTGAGCGATCCGTCGCGCAGTTCGCGCAGCGAGATCTCGAGGTCGAATCGTGCCTGCGACGAGGCGATCTCCTGCGGCCGCACGGTGAGGCCGGGCAGTTCGAGATCGGGCACGTCCACGTTGTCGTAGGCGAGCATCACGTGGAAGGGCGAGAAGCCGAGGGCGTCGACGACGTAGTCGAACGGCACGGTGGCGTGCGCGAAGGCGTCGAGGTCGGTGTCGCGGGCCTGCGCGAGCAGCGACGTGAACGGCTGTGCCGGGTCGACATTCGTTCGCAGGGTGACGGTGCCGACGAACATGCCGACGAGCGCGTCGAGGTCGGGGTGGTCGCGACCGGCCGTTCCGGTGCCGATGGCGATGTCGTGCCCGGAGGTCCAGGCGGCGAGCCACACGGCGACGGCGGCGTGCACGGCCATGAAAGTGGTGGCGTCGTGCGCGGCGGCGACGGACCGCAGTGCCGCGACCTGCTCGGCCGGCACCGTGAAGTCCACGGCCGCGGCGGGACCGAAGCCACCATTGCGAGGACGGTCGGTGGGCAGCGGCGCGGCGTCGGCGAGACCGTCGAGTGTGCGTGTCCAGTAGTCGATCTCGCGACCGGCGCGAGTGTCGGGCGCTGTCGGATCGCCGAGGCGATCGAGGTGCCACTGCGCGTAGTGCCGGTAGTGCAGCGGCAGCGGCGTCCACGCGGGCGCCTCCCCGGTCGTGCGGGCGAGGTAGGCGGTGGCGACGTCGGCGGTGAGCGGCACGAACGACGCACCGTCGAGCGCGATGTGGTGGGCGACGACGGCGAGCACGTGCTTGTCGTCGGCGAGTCGCAGCAGGCGGATCCGGAACGGGATCTGCGCGGTGAGGTCGAACGGTTCGGCCGCCCACTCGGTGATGAGCGCTTCGACGTCGCCCTCGGTGGTTTCCGGTTCGAGCGCGAGACCGGCGACGGCGCGCTCGAGCGGCAGCACGTCCTGCACCGGGCCGTCGAGCTCTAGGCGGAACAGCGTGCGGAGGGTTTCGTGCCGGTCGAGGACGTCCACCACCGCGGCCTGCAGAGCCGGCAGGTCGAGGGCGCCGTCGAGGTGCAACGCGAACGGCAGATGGTAGGCGGCCGGGTCGCCGTGCGCGCGGGCGAGCAGGAACAGTCGGCGCTGCGCGGGAGCGAGCGGCGACGGTCCGATGTCGGGAGTGGCGACAGGTCGCGATTCCGATTCGGGTCGTTTCGCCGCGGCGGCCGCAAGGCTGGCGACGGTCGGGTGGGCGAACACGTCGCGCAGCTGCACGTCGCGGCCCAGTGCGGCCCCGAGACGGGCGGCGAGCTGCGCGGCGCCGAGTGAGTGGCCGCCGAGCGCGAAGAAGTCGTCGTCGGCTCCGATGTCGTCGATGCCGGTGAGTTCGGCGAACAGCTCCGCGACGATCTTCTCGGTTGGGCCGTTGGGCGGTCGTGATCCGACGGCCACGGCACGCTCGGGTGCGGGCAGCGCGCGCCGGTCGACCTTGCCGCCCGGCGTAAGGGGCAGCGCCTCGAGCACGGTGATCGACGACGGACGCAGATAGGTGGGCAGTTCGTCGGCGAGACGGACAGTGAGGTCGGCGGGGTCGACGTCGCCCACGACGTAGGCGGCGATGTGCTCGCCGTGGACGGTGACGGTCGCGGCCTGCACCTCGTCGAAGGAGACGAGCGCGGCTTCGATCTCACCGAGTTCGATGCGGTAGCCGCGGATCTTCACCTGCTGGTCAGCGCGGCCGAGGAATTCGAGGTGACCGTCGGTGGTCCAGCGGGCGCGGTCGCCCGTGCGGTACATGCGCCCACCGAACGGTGAGGCGACGAAGCGTTCGGCGGTGAGGGCCGGTGCGCCGAGGTAGCCGCGCGCGACGCCCGGTCCCCCGAGATACAGCTCGCCGATCACGCCGGCGGGCACGGGATGCAGACGGACGTCGAGGACGACGGCGGTCATGCCGTCGATCGGCCGGCCGATCGGCACGCCCGCGCCGGGTTGCAGCGGATCGCTGAGGGTCGCGAGGATCGTGGTCTCGGTGGGCCCGTAGGCGTTGAGCATCGTGCGGCCGGTGGACCAGCGATCGGCCACGGCCTGCGGCAGTGCTTCGCCCCCGGCGTCGAGAACCTGCAGGTCGGGCAGGCCGTCGTCGGGGGTGACGGCGAGGATCGCCGGTGCGGTGATCGCGTGGGTGACGGCTTCGCTGCGCAGCAGGGTTGCCAGCGCCGGTCCGCCGACGGCGTCGGGCGGGCAGATCACCAGGGTTGCGGCGGCGTCGAAGGCGAGGAGCAGCTCCTGCAGCGACGCGTCAAAGGACGGCGACGCGAGGTGCAGCACCCGCGACGTCTCATCGGCGCGGTAGCAATCGCGCAGCGTCGACACGAGCGCCGACACACCGCCGTGCCCCACCGCGACGGCCTTCGGGGTGCCGGTGGAACCGGAGGTGTGGACGACCCACGCCGTGTTGTCGACGTGCAGCGGCCGCAGGCGATGCTCGGCGGTGAAGGTCTCAGCGGAGCCGTCGGCAGGCGGCGCGATGCGGGTGACGTGCTCGAGCAATGCCGGGTGGTCATGAGCGACGGCGATCCGCATATCGCGCAGCACCTGCTCGAGGCGACGGGCGGGAAGTTCGGGGTCGAGCGGAGTGTAGGCGGCGCCGGTCTTGGCGACGGCCCACAGCGCGACCACCGAATCGATCGAGCGAGGCAGCAGCACCGCGACGCGCTCTTCGGGTCCGGCACCCGCCGCGACCAGCGCATGAGCGAGCGCATCGGAGCGAGCGTCGAGTTCGTGGTAGGTGATGCTGTCGTGTCCGTCCACGACGGCGACGGTGTCGCTCGCGGCGTGGCGGGTAAGGACGTCGGGCAGCAGTTCCGGCTCGGGCGCGGTGCGTCCGCGGGCGGGAGCCAGGCCGTCGAGTTCGACCGGGTCGGCGAGGGCTAGATCGCCCACTGCGACGCCCGCGTTCTGCACGAACTCCTTCAGGAATCCGCGGAAACGGCTGTGCAGCGACGAGAGGTGCTCGTCGCTGTAGAGATTGGGGTTGGCCTCGAAGTCGACGCGCATCGTGCGGCCGGCAACGCCCGGGTAGACGTTCACGGCCAGATCGTCGATCGGGCCGCTGGACTGATGGTGGTACTCCCCCGTCACGTCGCCGAACGCGATCTCGGGATGGAACATCATCAAGTTGACGGTAGGGCCGAACGGGCTCGCCGCCTCGTCGCGGGAGCGGCCGAGGCTGCGCAGATCCGCGAGCATGTCTTCATACCGGTACCGCTGGTGGCGCAGGGTGCTGCTCAATTCCACCTGCACGTCGCGGATAAGTTCGGCAGGTGTGGTCGCCGGATCCACGCACAGGCGCAACGGCACGACATTGGCGAGAACACCAGCGGACCGACGCAGCGCGGCGGTGGTGCGGGCGGAGACCGGCAGGCTGAGCACGACGTCGACCACACCCGTCGTCCGGGCGAGGAACGCGCCGAACGCCGCGAGGACGATCGGAACGTCGGTGGAGTTCGCGTCATGAGCGAGGGCCGAGACCGCAGCCGCGGTGTGGGCGTCGAGTTGGGAGTTCGCCCGACGCGCCGGCACCCCGAGAGGTGCCTCGTGATCGACGAACGACACGGGTTCGGGCAGGTCGGCGAGACGCTCGAGCCAGTGCTGACGGTCGGTGTCCTGACGCTTCGAGCCCACATAGGCGGCCTCGACATCGAGAATGTCGGCAAGCGGCATCGCCTTGAGCGGCGGTGCGTCGGAGCCGGATACCCACGCCGAATACAACTCGGCGGCGCGGTTGAGCATATTGACCGCACCCTGCCCGTCGAGCGCGATGTGGTGGACGTAGCTCGACAGGAAATAGCGGTCGTCCGCGATGCGCAGCACGGTGGTGGCGATGAGCCGGTCGTTCAGCAGATCGAGAGGCTTCGTGAACTGCTCCGCCATCCAACGATGAGCTGCAGCTTCCGGATCCTTCTCGGACCGTAGATCGAGATAGCCAGGAGCGTCCTCGATATCGAGGACCACCTGCTGGAACGGCTTGCCGTCCTGCTCGACCAGCACCAACGTGCCCGATTCGACGTCGCGCGCAGCTTGCTCGCAGGCATCTCGGGCTAGGTCCACGTCAAGATCACCTTGAAACTCGACGTACTGAGCCGTGGTGAATGGCATGTCCGGATTCAGTTGCTGCGCGAACCATAAACCCCGCTGACTAGGGGACAGCGGAAGTAGATGCACCACGCTCCCCTCGCCCTCCCGACACAATTCAGGACACGGGAAGTGCAGAACCCTCCCCTGTCATGCGATCATGGACAGAGCCTCCCAACTCTGCGGCCACGATCACCGCGCAGAAGTTTACTTACAGTCACGGTCACCCACCACTTGAACGGTCGACCAGGTCGGATCAGGTTATCGTCTCGAGCGGAAACCACGAAGGGGGCACAAGCGGCGTGAGCGATATTACCGGCGAGTCAGATCGATCCGAGGAGCATCGGCGCAAGGTGCGCAGGCGACTGTCCGACGAGGAGATCGCAGCACAGCGCAGGAAGCGTCGGCGCGTGCAGATCGGCTGCGGCGTAGGAGCACTCGTCGTTTTTGGATTCATCGGCTTGCTGGCTTACGAAGGCCTGCAGGCGAAGTCGAACCTGGAGAAGGCGCAGAACTTCGCGACGCAAGCGAAAGACGCACTCCTCGCAGGTGATATCGACAGGGCCCAAACCGTCGCCGGGGACGCGGATCGTTATGCTCAGAACGCCCAAAGGTCAGTCGATTCGGCGCCGTGGCGAATGGTCAGCGCCGTCCCACTGCTCGGCAGTCCATTCAATTCTGTCCGCCAGATGACCACCATTGTGAGCGATATCACAGATAGGGTTCTTCTGCCAGCGGTCGATGCAGGTAACGCAGTCTCACCCAATCAATTGATCCTCGACGGCGCACGCATTAATCTTGCAGCCCTTCGGGATGCAGCCCCACTCCTGGAATCGACCGCTGCTGCCGCCGCCGATCTGAACGCTCGGGCCCAAAGCGTCGACAGTACCTATATCGGGCTGATCGACAATGCCCGCGTCGACCTGCAGAACCAAGTCTCCGAGTTGACAGGGCTATTGAGCAATACGTCGATGGCAGCGAAGATCGGACCGGCGATGCTCGGGGCAGACGGCCCCCGTAGCTATTTCGTCGGCTTCCAAACCAACGCGGAAGCGCGCGGCACCGGCGGACTGCTCGGTGGATACGGGACGATCAGGGCGAATGCCGGTGCGATTGAGATCGATGATCTGACCACTACTCAGAATCTGCTCGAGGGCGAGTACGAGCCAATCGACCTTGGGCGCGACTTCACTCAGCGTTACGGTCACAGCCGGCCAACCACGTTCTTCGGAAACAGCAACGTCAGCCCACACTTTCCCTATGCAGCCCAAATCTGGCAGTCCATCTGGCGCCAGGAATCCGGTGACAACGTCGACGGCGTCATTGCAACCGATCCAGTCGCCCTGAGCTACGTGCTGGGCGCGATCGGTCCTGTGACATTGCCCGACGGCGAGAAGATCACTGCCACCAACGTCGTCGAACTGACCGAGTCGACTGCGTATACGCGTTTCGCTGGCGACAACACGGCTCGCAAACGGTACCTGCAGACCGTTGCGCAGACGGTCGCCGCAAGAATGACCTCCGAGGTTCAAAATCCCGCCGGCCTTCTTTCGGCTTTGGCCCGCGCCGCGAGTGAAGGTCGTCTGGCAGTCTGGAGTTCGCACGCAGACGAACAGGCAGTCCTCGAAACCACGAAGCTCGGACACATTGTCCCGGACGACGAAGCTCCTTACGCAGGGGTGGTAGTGAACAACCTTGCCGGAAACAAGATGGACTACTATCTCAAACGCGCGATCCACTACACCGCCGGAGCCTGCGTGGGCGAGACCAGGTCGTCCATTGTGCGCGTTTCACTTAACAACAGTGCACCCAACGGAGACTTGCCGCGTTACGTAGCGGGCGCATACTCATCGTCACTGAACGTGCAGCCGGGAGAAAACCTGACGGACCTATCGCTACTCGCAACGCACGGTGCAGAACTCGAAAAAGTAACCGTCAACGGAACCTCCATATTTGCATCGCGGGGGCAAGAACGGGGCCACCCTGTCTTCTCGCTGCAGTTCCGCATCCCGCCCAGCGAAACTGCGGAGGTCGTGTTTGAATTGTCTGAGCCCACAGCACCTGGCGTAGCCCGGGTACCCGTGCAGCCACTTGTGGATGATCCCGAGGTGGTCGTCGACGTACCCAACTGCGAAGGATGATTCAGAATCACTGAGGGACCATCGGCTTATAGGGGAGGAGTTAAGCCGATTCCGGACGCGATGGCGTAGGCGTCACGGTCGGTACCGATTGCGCGCGGATTGATGCTGCAAAATAGGATCGCGGATTAGCGCAACGACAAACATCCCGTCAATTCGGTTCGAACTCGGCGGGACTACCCTTGTGCCGTTTTCTTGTCACAGCTTTCCGATGCGCGAATTGCACACGCACACTGTATGATTCGAGTTATGTGTGGAATCATCGGATACGTCGGGAGCCGTGGAGGCCTACAAGTTGGCGTCGAAGCGCTTCGGCGTATGGAATATAGGGGGTACGACTCCGCTGGCGTGGCTATTGCCGACGGAACAGGCAATCTCATCATCGAGCGCAAAGCCGGCGAATTGGCCAACCTCGAAGCGGCCATCGCCGTACGCGGCAGCGGGGAATTTCAGGGGTCAACAGTCATTGGCCACACCCGGTGGGCCACCCACGGCAGCCCATCGGATCGCAACGCCCATCCCCACCTCGATGAGACCGGCAAGATCGCAGTGGTCCATAACGGGATCATTGAGAACTTCGCTGCTCTACGAGAGGAGTTGCTCGCGGCAGGGGTTGAACTCAAGTCCGAAACCGATACCGAAGTTACCGCTCATCTCGTATCGAGGGCGTACTTCTCGTGCCCGGAAACGGCGGGCAATTTCGTCGAATCGGTGCTGTCGGTAGTCCGCGGCCTCGTCGGTGCCTTCACACTGGTATTCACACATGCCGATCACCCAGACACAGTGGTTGCCGCGCGACGTTCCACACCTCTCGTAGTTGGTGTCGGAGAAGGCGAAACCTTCATCGCTTCGGATGTTGCAGCATTTATCGAACACACACGTAATGCAGTCGAATTGGACCAAGACACGGCCGTCGTCGCTCGTACCGACGGTTTCGAGGTCTTGAACTTCGACGGAACACCCAGCGTGGCTCGCCCGTTCGTTATCGACTGGGATCTCGAAGCTGCAGAGAAGGGCGGCTTCCCCTACTTCATGTTGAAGGAGATCGCCGAACAGCCTCGCGCCGTATCGGATACCTTGCGCGGACATTTCATCGACGGTCGAGTGGTTCTGGATGAGCAGCGTCTCGCAGAGCAGGATTTACGTGAGGTCGATAAGGTCTTCGTGGTCGCTTGCGGTAGTGCATACCACTCCGGACTACTGGCAAAGTACGCAATAGAGCACTGGACACGGCTCCCCGTCGAGGTAGAACTTGCGAGTGAGTTCCGCTACCGAGATTCGGTCCTTGACTCCTCGACCCTCGTCCTGGCGATCTCCCAATCCGGCGAGACGGCCGACACTCTTGAAGCGGTCCGGCACGCGAAAGCGCAGAAAGCACGTGTCCTCGCGGTGTGCAACACCAATGGTTCTCAAATCCCGCGTGAAGCAGATGCCGTGCTGTATACCCATGCCGGACCGGAGATCGGTGTCGCTTCCACGAAGGCGTTCCTTGCTCAAGTCACTGCGAACTACCTGGTCGGTCTCGCCCTGGCTCAGGCCCGGGGCACCAAGTCGCCCGGAGACATTGCTCGGGAATTCGCTGATCTCGAGGCCGTGCCCGAACTGATCTCGCGGTTGCTCGAGTCCGTCGAATCCGTTCGCGAGCTTGCACAACGCTATTCGGAATCGTCCACGATTCTGTTCCTCGGTCGCCACGTCGGTTATCCGGTAGCGCTCGAAGGCGCGCTCAAACTTAAGGAACTTGCATATATGCATGCGGAGGGATTCGCGGCAGGAGAGCTGAAGCACGGTCCGATCGCCTTGGTAGAAGAAGACTTACCGATCATTGTCATGGTCCCTTCTCCCAAGACCCACCCAATCCTGCATTCGAAGATCTTGAGCAATATCCGAGAGGTACAGGCGAGGGGTGCCCGGACGATTGTGATCGCAAGCGAGGGAGATGAGACCGTGGCTCCGTTCGCTGATCACCTCATCGAAATCCCGTCCACCTCCGGGTTACTTCAGCCGTTGCTGTCGACGATCCCGTTGCAGATCTTCGCTGCCGAGGTAGCACAAGCGCGCGGGTACAACGTCGACAAGCCCAGAAACCTTGCGAAGTCGGTAACTGTGGAGTGATCCGGCCGGTCTTACCACGTCATGGAACCCAGTCGCCTTCTAACCGAAAGTAGCCTCTTACACCGGCAAACACCCCGAACGAGGAGGGCGCGGACGATCCGCCAGCGGCGGGATAAGTCTAGGGCGTCTGCTTCATTGCTATGGCTGCGCTGACGTATCCGAGGATCTCGGCCGGACTCGTCTTGCCATCATGCGCCTCGGCCGCCTGAGCATGTAACACTTTTCAGAAGTTCCCGATGATTATGCGGACACGTGATGTAGGCCAACGTGGCACTACAAGTGGTCCCGGTCGCTAACGGCCACATCACGCACGGTTGCATCGATCAGGGGGATGAATGCCCACAAGCACTGCACGATGGCGGGGAAGCACTCCGAAATCAACTGCTACACCTCACTATCGTGGAGACATCGAGGGTCTTCGTGCCATTGCCGTACTCTTGGTACTGGCATGGCACGCGGGATTAACTCAAATTCCGGGCGGCTTCGTTGGTGTGGACATATTTTTCGTGATATCAGGATTCTTGATGACAGGAATCCTCTACCGCGAGTTGTCGTCCAGAAAAAGTGTTGCATTCGCGAAATTCGTCCGCCGCAGAATCAAGCGGCTACTACCAGCTAGCGCACTGGTTCTCGTAGCTACTGCCGTGGGCTCGTGGCTGTTCCTGCCATCGTCAAGACTGTATGATATTGGACTCGACATCCTGGCTGCGGGTTTCTACGTCTCCAACTGGAGATTGGCCGAGTCATCGGTCGATTATCTCCAGCAAGGTATATCGCCGAGCCCGGTGCAGCATTTTTGGTCGCTCTCCGTCGAAGAACAGTATTACCTTGCGTGGCCACTGCTACTCGCCGTAGTCGGGCCACTCGTAGCCCGAAGAATGGCATCCGTGCGACCGCTTGTCGTCAGTCTGCTGAGCGTTACATTCATCGCTTCGCTCGTTTGGTCCATCTACCTCACTCAGACTAACCCCAACGAGGCCTACTTTGTTACTACTACAAGGCTTTGGGAACTCGCGGTGGGCGGATTGGTGGCGGTTTCGATTACTTGCCTCGAGAGGGTCCCAGCTTTTCTTTCGGCGCTGATGGCGTGGACAGGTCTACTAGCAGTTGGGGCGACCTCAATACTGCTCACGTCCTCGGTCCCGTTCCCAGGCGCCGTGGCACTGATTCCTACATTTGGCACCGCTCTATTGATCGCCTTTACTCCGACTGCAGGCAACCTCGGCCCTAAGAGGCTACTTACCGTGAGGCCAATGATTTGGATCGGCGGACTGTCTTACTCGTTATACCTATGGCATTGGCCTCTGATCGTCATAGGCGGACATACACTCACACACGGGACTCGTTCACTCACTGTTCCGGAAGGGCTTGCTCTTGTAGCCGTATCTTTCCTCCCAGCATGGGCTTCGTACAAATACGTAGAAAACCCTGTGCGACATTCGGAATGGATAGCCAGGTCGAATTCGAACTCATACCTTGTCGGTTTCGGCAGCATGGCAACGGCAGCGATAATGGCAATGTCACTAGCCTTGAACGTGGGACGTCCACCCGAGATCTCGTCGTCGACTGCCTACATCCCTCAAGTTGCGTCCGATTCCAGGGTGCTCAGAATGGAGCAACCACTGGGCGCCGAGGTGCTGAGAGATTCGAGTGAGCCGTCATCCGTGGGTGCCCCAATCGACCACAGCGAGAGCATTCTGCCCGACCCAAACCGCGCCAGCACCGACGTACCGCCAATGTTCAAAGACGGTTGTCACGCCTTACGTGAGGAGACGACGTTTTCTACATGCGAATATGGACTCCGTGAAGGTGGGGTCAAGGTCGCACTCGTCGGGGATTCCCACGCCGGCCAGTGGATGCCTGCACTTCAGGAGGTTGCCAAAGATCGAGGATGGAGCCTCCGGGTGGGCACGAAAAGCGCCTGTCCGTTCCTCGACGCACCACTAACTTACTCGGATAAATCGGACTACTGGCAGTGCGCCGAATGGCACGATAACGCATTGACCGAGCTACAATACGTCTTGAAACCAGATGTCCTCTTCGTCTCATACAGCAATTACGCCCAATTCTCGAAGAATGGTCAGGCAGCGCTTACGGATGGGGCTATATCGACGCTGCGCAAGATCAGGGATTCAGGATCGAAAATCGTCATCCTGCGAGATACTCCCTCGTTCCCGGTCAATATTGCGGAGTGTGTTGATGCCAACCGGACCACGCTATCCCGATGCGCGCTTCCGCGGGAAGAAGCGATCCTCCGCCGCGATAGAACCCAGGAAACGGTAGCGGCAGCCAGTTCTGCGACCTTGATTGACCTTCTGGATGCGATCTGCCCCGCGGATCGGTGTGCGCCCGTCATCGGCGGCGTCCTAGTATGGCGCGACGACAATCACTTAACTGCAACCTATGCCCGTTCGTTGGCTTCCAGATTGGCCCTCGAAGTCGCCCATTTAGGCTGGTAAGTTTCGGGGGCGCCTGATCGAGTCGCTTTGAAAACGGTTGTCAACGGCCATCGTGGTGTCCCCGCTCTTGGCCAGGTGGAAGTCCCCGCCTCGTGGGTGTTCGGGGTTGGGGTCAGGGGCGTTCACCTCGTTCGTGTCGGGCTTGGCGCATCCGGTAGGACTCACCGTCGGTGAGCACGACGGTGGCGTGGTGCAAGAGCCGGTCGAGGATGCCGGCGGCGGTGGTGTGTTCGGGCAGGAACCGGCCCCACTGCTCGAACGGCCAGTGCGAGGCGACCGCCAGGGATCGGCGTTCGTAGGCGCCGGCGACGAGTCGGAACAGCAACTGGGTGCCGGTGTCGTCCAGCGGCGCGAACCCGACCTCGTCGACGATGATCAGATCTGCCCGCAACAGCGTGTCGATGGTCTTGCCGACGGTGTTGTCGGCCAGGCCGCGGTAGAGGGCTTCGACGAGGTCGGCGGCGGTGAAATAGCGGACCTTGTGCCCGGCGTGCACGGCCGCGATCCCCAACCCGATCAGGGTGTGGGATTTTCCGGTACCCGGCGGGCCGACCAGCGCCAGATTGGCGTGGGAACGAACCCATTCCAAACCGATCAGGTAGTCGAATGTGGCTTGTGGGATGGAGGACTCGGCGACGATAAAACTGTCGAGGGTCTTGGCGACGGGGAACGCGGCCGCTTTGAGTCGGGCGGCGATGTTGGAGGCGTCGCGGGCGGCCAACTCCGCTTCGATCAGGGTGCGCAGCACCTCCTCCGGAGTCCAGCGTTGGGTCTTGGCGGTCTGCAGGACCTCGGCGGCGGTGCGGCGGACGGTGGCGAGTTTGAGTCGGCGCAGACCGGCGTCGAGGTCGGCGGGCAACGCCGCGACCGCCGGCGGAACGGCGGTGCTCGAACTGCTCATCGTGCGGTCTCCTCTCGGGTGACGGCGTAGGCGTCGAGAGATCGGGTCGGGGCGGTCGGCAGGTCCAGCACCAGCGCCTCACCGCCGGGGCGGGGTTGGGAACCCCGGCGCCGGCGTCGAGGATGGAACGGACGTCGTCGGCGCGGAACCGCCGGAACGCCACCGCCCGGGTCAGGGCGGCGAGCAGGGCATCGGTGCCGTGCGCGGCCTGCAGGTCCAGGAGCACCGCGAGTTCGGCGGGCAGGCGGGTGTTGGCGGCCGCGGCGGCACCGACGAGGAACTGTTCGGCGACCGGACCGAGTGCGCAGAATCGTTTCTCGACTTCGGTTTTCGGTCGCGGACCACGACTGGGAGCCTGTCGTGGGGTCGGGTAGTGCTCGTCGAGGATCGACGCGGTGCCCGGGGCGGTGAGCGCGTGATCGGCAGCGACCTCCCCTGTGGCGGGGTCGGCGATCAGCAGTCGCCCCTCGCCGGCGGTGACGGTGACGGTGGCCCCGATCAGGCGGGTCGGCACCGAATAGCGGGCCGAGCCGAAGCGGATGCAGGAGAGCTTGTCGACCTTGCGGGTCACCGGTGGCGGCCCGATCTGCAGTCGCAGCGACGGCAGCGGCCCGAGCACGGCCTGTTCCTCGCGCAGGCGCTGGGCGGGGACCGCGTCGATCTCGGTGTGCACCCGGGTGTTGACCTCGATGCACCAGGCCTTCGCGGCGGCGTTCGCGGCGGCCAGGTCCACCGGTCGGCCGGACAGGTCGGCGTCGGTGAGCAGCGGGACGACCAGGTCGCGTTGGGCGTAGCCGACGAGGTGTTCGACGACGCCCTTCGATTCGGGGTCGGCGGCGTGGCAGAAGTCGGGACGGAACCCGTAGTGGGTGGCCATCCGCACGTAGTCCGGGGTCGGGACCACCACGTTCGCCACGACTGCGCCTTTGAGGCAGGCCATCGAAGTCGGCCAGGACCTTGGTGGGCACCCCGCCGATCGCGGCGAGGGCCTCGGCGATCAGCGTCAAGGTGGTGGCGGCGCGTTCGTCGGTGGCGAAGGCGACGAACCGCCACCGTGAATACGCCAGCACCGCGCAGAACAGGTGCAGGCCGGCACCGAGGGTGGCCCAGTCGATGACCAGGTATTCACCCGGTGTCCACACGGCGGGGCGGCGACCGCGGTGATTGTTTTTGCGCCACTTGGTTTTCTCGTCGGCGACGAGGCGGCGGAAGTTGCGGTCCGAGCCGGTGTATCCGGCGGCCGCGGCGATGGGGAGCAGGCGTTTGGCTTCAGATTCTGCCTCGGGACGAGGCGATGCGTTCTGCGACGATCTCGGTGACGGTGTCGTAGTTGCGGGGGCGGGGTTGTCGTGGGGGTGGGGTGTCGCCGGCTTCGAATCGTTCGATGACACGGCGGACGGTTTTGTGGGTGGTGCCGCACATCTCGGCGGCGCCTCGGTAGGTGCCGACCTCGCGGTAGGCGGAAATGATGTCCATGCGGTCCTTCGCAGACTTCAATGGAACTCCCTGGGCGGTGACAGGTGACTGGGTGGCACCTTCACCTTCACCGCTCAGGCCTGGTGTTCCGGTGGGAATCACGACGAACACGAGGCGGGGACTTTCATCTGGCCACCGGTGGGGACCGTTACTCGGCCACCAGTGGGGACTTTCTCATGGCCATGGACAACGGTATGCGGCAAATAGTCAGCGGCCCGGCGCGTCGTGTCGACGGCACGTGAAAACTGACCACGGTATGGCATCTCAATCTTGACCCCCTGACCACCGATCCTGGCTTGTAAGGCCCGGACACATAGCTGACAGATCGTGCGCGGGACATCCCTGACACCCTTCCGAGGGTGCGAGCGATGACCGTGAACGAACGATGGCTGGAGATCCTGCTGACCCCACTGCGCGACGGCATCACCGTCGCCGAAACCTGCCGCCGCTACGGCGTCTCCCGACAGTCGTTCTACGACTATCGCCGACGCCTCGATGCCGACGGCGTCACCGCGCTGCAGCCTCGGTCGCGCCGTCCGCACAGTTCACCGAACCAGACCGATCCGGAGGTCGAGGCACGGATCGTGGAGATGCGCACCCACAACCCGAGATGGGGCGCCCGCACCATCCACACTCGACTCGTCCGAGCCGGGATGGTGCGGCCGCCGGCGATCTCCACGATCCACCGGATCCTGAAACGCCACGGCCTGGTGACACCGCAAACGCAGAGGACACCCCGGACGTGGCGGTGGTTCGAGCGCTACGCACCGAACGATCTGTGGCAGATCGACGGCACCCAAGTCGTACTCGCCGACGGCTCGAAGGCCTGGATCGTCGACATCCTCAACGACCACGCCCGCTACGCGATCGGCGCAACCGCAGCCCGCAGATTCACCGCCCACGCGGCATGGCGGGCGATGGAAACCGCGATCGACGAGCACGGCGCACCACGACAGCTGATCAGCGACAACGGTCTGCAGTTCAAGTCCGGCAAGGGACACAAGCCCGTGTACTTCCAAGGGCGGCTCGCCGCCTTGGGGATAGCCCAGTTGTCTTCGCGGCCAAGGCATCCACAGACCTGCGGCAAGCTCGAGCGCTACCACCGCACCTTCAAGGAGTTCTACGCCGACCACGGTCCCGCACACACCGTCGAGGAGTTGCAGCAGCTGTGCGATGCGTTCCGCTGGCAGTACAACCACGAGCGACCACGCCGCAGCCTCGACCAACGCACTCCCGCCGAGGCGTATCAGGCGGTACCGAAAGTCGCCGCGGGAGATGTACGGCCCCGACGTCGCAAGAGCGGACCACGGATCCTGCGGGTATCGAAGGCCGGCTCGGTCAGCTACCGCAAACGCAAGCTCGGTATCGGACCTAATGGGAGCTACCGACCACGTCCCGACTGTGGAAAGGTCGGTGAAGGTAGCGGCCGACGGGACAACACTCCTCTGACCCGACACGGACTCCCATCGAGGGAACCCCGATGTCTGAAGTCAGACCGTGTACCCGCCGGTCGTGAGGGAAGTGGTGATCGCTGATGGGATGACGTACCCCGCCGCTGTGCGTGTCGGTGAGTACTCGAGCCATTAGGTCGCCGACTGCTTTCCTCCGCTGCCGACCGAAAAATATTAAATAGCAGCCTGTTCGGAGGTTCGCGCCATGTTGTTCATCGGCGATGACTGGGCAGAAGGACATCACGACATCGAGGTCGAAGACGACACCGGTCGCCGCCTGGCACGGATGCGGCTACCGGAAGGCGTCGAGGGGTTGGCCCGACTGCACGAGGTGATAGCCGAACATCTCGATACCGACCCCGACGGTATCGGGACCGATGTCCCCACCGATGGTGCGGTCGTCGTCGGGATCGAAACCGATCGTGGAGTATGGGTGTCGGCACTGCTGGCCTGCGGATACCAGGTGTATGTGATCAATCCGATGTCGGCAGCACGGTACCGAGAGCGGCACGGCACCTCGGGAGCCAAGTCCGACGCCGGCGATGCCCATGTCCTCGCCGAGATCATCCGGGTGGACCGGGACCATCACCGCCAAATCGCCGGGGACTCCACACAGGTCGAAGCCCTGAAACTGCTCACCCGCGCCCACCAAGGCCTGATCTGGGATCGGACCCGACACCTGCAGCGGATGCGGTCGGCGCTACGCGAGTACTTCCCGGCCGCATTGACCGCATTCGACAACCTCGCTGCCCCGGACACCCTGGCATTGCTGCAGAAAGCCCCCGATCCGGATCGCGCAGCACGACTGACCACCGGGCAGATCACCGCGGAACTCGCCCGGGCACACCGGCGCGGGGACCGCACCGCCAAGGCCACCCGCATCCGCGATGCGCTGCGGGCACCGGCGCTGCGGCAACCCGCTGAGATCGAAAATGCCTACGCGATCGTCGTCGTCGGACAAGCCCGCATGCTCGAGCACCTGAACGTGCAGATCGACGAGCTCGAGCAGGAGGTGAAGCACAGTTTTCGTCGGCACCCGGCCGCTGACATCGTCCGCAGCTGTCCCGGACTCGGGGACGTGCTGGGCGCCCGGGTGCTCGCAGAATTCGGCGACGATCCGCACCGATACCGTAATGCCAAGGCCCGCAAGAACTACGCCGGGACATCCCCGATAACCCGAGCATCGGGAAAGAGGAAGACGGTGTCAGCGCGTTACGCCCGCAACAAGCACCTGGCCGATGCGTGTCACCAGTGGGCGTTCTGCTCGATGAACACCTCACCGGGCGCTCGTGCCTATTACGACGCGCTGCGAGCCCGGGAGGTCGGCCATCATGCCGCGCTGCGTCAGCTCGGTAACCGGCTCGTCGGGATTCTCCACGGATGTGTGAAGACCGGCACGGTCTACGACGAGAACACCGCGTGGCCCCAAGTCACGACGCAAACCGCGGCTTGACACAGATACGCCATGGGATGTCTGAGTTAGGACATTTGGCTTAGTGTCCCAATTCGAACCCGAGACGGGTGAGAGTCTCCAGCTCGGCAGCCGGGATCTGCGGCGGAAAGTCCTGGACGGCACCGTTGATGGCGATGGTGGAGGTCCGTAGCGGCCGCAGTTGCTTGACCAGTCTCGCGATCGCCACACCGGTCTGGTCCTGGGCGCAGCGGGCCACAGCCAGGGCGGCGAACACGATGGTCAGGTGCGCTTCGATGGCGTCGCGGGTGCGGTGGAACATCGGCCGGGCCCGCAGATCGGTTTTCGACATGCGAAACGACTGCTCGACATGCCATAGGTCGTGGTACTTGCCGATCACCTCGCCCGGTTCCATGCGCGTGACGGGAATGTTGGTGACATATCCCTTCAAGCCCACCAGCGATCGAGCTCGTGCCAGCGCGGCGTCGTCGAGTCGCTGACCTGCGGTGGTGGTCTTGACGAAGCGGGTGGCCTTGGCCTTCGTCGTGCCCTCGACCACCGCCCGCGCCCGCGCTTCCTGCGCGTTCAATGTCTGGTTGTCGCGGACGGCACGTTTGCGGGTGTACTGCCAGATCGCCCGCCACGAGCTGGGATGCCGTCCCGGATCCCAGACCGGTTCGGCGCGCCGTTTCACGGTGTTGACCACGCTGCGGGCGTGCCGGGGTGTGACGGTATCGATGATCTGCCCGTCGGTGAATACATCACCGTGCCAATGGAAATGGGACGTCAGATCAGCGGGTGCCTTCGTCACCCGGGAACCGACGATGAACTTCAGGCCCGCCTCATCCAGAGCAGTCAGATTCGCCGCCGACAGCATGCCGGCGTCGGCGGCGATGACCATCTCCACACCCTCGATGTCGTGGCGGGCCTGGAACTGACGCACGATCGGGACCAGGGTGTGGGTTTCGGCCTTGTTGCCTTCGAAACAGCCGATCTCCAGTGGGAACCCGGTGCGGTCGACGAGCAGCCCGACCACGATCTGCGGATCGACCCGGCGCTCCTTGCTGTAGCCGACCTTGCGCAGGTCGTCTTCCTTCTCCGCTTCGAAGTACAAGGTGGTCACATCGAACAGCAACAACCCCAACCCGCCGGTTTCGGCGGCATACTCGAAACAGCGGCGGGCGATCCGATCGCGGTAGTCACCGGTGATGATCTGCGCAAGGTGACGCCGAATCGTTTTGTACGACACCGGATTCGAACCGAGATCTTCGAGAACGCGCAGCGCATCGATCTTCGAGGTCGGTTCCACGATCCGGGCGATGACCAGATCCTGGAACACCGCATCGTCGAGGACGTCGAAGCCGAGCCGGTTGTAGACGAAGGCGAGCACGTCGTAGAGCAACCGGGCGCTGGTGCGCACGGTTCGTCCCGCGCCGGCGAGCTCGCCGCCCTTGCTCGTGGTCGGGCCGGGTAGTCGACCGGTCCGCCAGTCGGCCACGTCGGCGATCTGCTCGACGGGCGTCGGCACATCCAGGTCGAGCATGCCTTGATCGCCGTGCAGGAGCTGGCGGGCTCGTTCGAGCAGAATGCCCAGCTCGACGTCGGTGTGCGCGGACCCGACGTGGGCGAGGATCTCGTGCCGGCCGCGGTGTTTGCGCACGACCTGCACCGCCACCGCCCCGGATGCGGTACGCACCTTCCGCACGAATGCCACTGTCCGAACCTACCTGCTTAGTGTCCCGATCCGCTTCGGCGACGGAGTGAATGCGCAGGTGAAAGCCTCGTCAGGGGTTATACCGGCCAGTAATGTCCTAACTCAGGAGGGGTTATACCGGCCAGTAATGTCCTAATGATGGCGCTCCTTGATCCTGCTCAGTCCTGCTCACCGAAAGTGCTCACCCGTGTGGCTCCGCCGATGAGGGCGGGTCTCCTTCGATGCTGGTGGTCTCTGACCACGCACCAGCACCCCGAAGGAGACCCGCTTTCTCATGTTGACATGGGAGGAAGACGTGGAGATCCACGCACTGCACAAACGAGGCTGGACGATCTCGGCGATCGCCCGGCATACCGGCCGAAACCGGCGCACGATCCGCAACTATCTGAACGGCACCACCACCCCAGGGGTCCGTAAACCCGCTGGTGAGGATCCGTTCGAGCCGTTCGTCGACTACGTCACCGCTCGTCTGACCGAGGATCCGCACCTGTGGGCGCGGACCTTGTGCGACGAACTCGAAAACCTCGGCTACACCGCCTCGTATCAGACGCTGACCCGCCAGATCCGGCAACGCAAGCTCCGGCCCGTCTGCCAAGCCTGCGCGTGCGCGACCGACCGCCCCAACGCGGTCATCGAACATCCGGCGGGGGCGGAAACCCAATGGGACTGGCTCGAGCTGCCGGACCCGCCCGTCTCCTGGGCGTGGGGCAAGACCGCATATCTGCTGGTCGGATCGCTGGCGCATTCCGGGCGGTGGCGTGGGGTCCTCGCCCCGGCGATGACCCAACCGCATCTGATCGACGGTCTCGACCGCATCGTCCGCGAACTCGGCGGCCTGACCCGTACCTGGCGGTTCGATCGAATGTCCACGGTCTGTCACCCCGACAGCGGGAAGGTCACCGCCTCGTTCGCCGGCGCGGCCAAACACTACGGCGTCTCGGTTGCGATCTGCCCGCCTCGGGCCGGGAACCGCAAAGGCGTCGTCGAGAAAGCGAATCTGACTGCGGCGCAGAGATGGTGGCGAACACTGCCGGACGAGGTCACCGTCGAGCAGGCGCAGACGAGGTTGAACGAATTCTGCCGCCTGCGTGCAAGCGGACATGCCAATCTCCCTATAGGCGGACAGGTTCGTCCCTGCTGACGGACAGCTGATCTCCCTTCCGATGGACACGGGGGCCGGCGGTGTGTCGGTCCTGACACAGACGCCCCTCCGGGGTTTTGCTCGAGGTCTTCGACCACCTACGAGCAACTCCCACCGGAGGGACGCATGAAGAAGTCTGACAGGGACATCATGGAAATTCTCGAGGCCTACGACACCACCGGCAACGCGCACTCCGCAGCGCAGCTGGCCGGGGTCGATCCGAAAACCGTCCGACGCTACGTCGCCGCCCGAGACGCCGGTATGCCGCTGACCGGCCCGTCGCGACGGCCACGCATCATCGACGACTACATGCCCAAGATCGAAGAATGGGTCGAGCGCAGTAAAGGCAAGGTCCGCGCCGACATCGTCCACGAACGCCTCGTCGATCTCGGTTTCGACGGCACCGAACGCACCACCCGACGCGCCGTCGCAGATGTGAAAGCAGCATGGCAGGCCGGCCATCGCCGCACCTATCGACCGTGGATCACCGAGCCCGGGTTGTGGATGCAGTTCGACTGGGGCGACGGCCCGAAAGTTCCTGGCCCGGGCGGGGTTCTACGCTCGACCTTGTTGTTCTGCGCCTGGTTGGCATGGTCCCGCTACCGGGTGGTGATCCCGGTCTGGGATCAGACGTTGCCGACGTTGATCGCGTGTCTCGACGCCACGGTGCGTCGCTTCGGCGGAGTCCCGACCTACGCGTTGACCGACAATCCGCGCACCGTGAGCATCGATCACATCGCCGGAATCCCGGTGCGGCATCCGCAGATCGTCGAGACCGCCCGCCACTACGGCATGACCGTGCACACCTGCATCCCTTACGATCCGGAATCGAAGGGCGGCAGCGAAGCAACCGTCAAGATCGCCAAGGCCGATCTGGTGCCCACTGACGCGAATCTGCTGCCGGACTATGTGTCGTTCGTCGAACTCGAGGCGGCCTGCGAGCGGTTCTGCGCCACCGTCAACGGCCGTCGGCACCGCGAAAGCGCCCGCATCCCCACCGAGGCGGTGGCCGAGGAACGCGCCCGCCTGCACACCCTGCCGGCCAGCCCGCACACCCTGGCACTGGGCACCACCCGCAGTGTCGGCACCGACCAGACGATCCGCTTCGGGTCAGTGCGGTATTCGACCCCGCCCGGGTTGGTCGGCTCCGAAGTGTGGGTGCGCGTTGCCGGCACCGAACTGGTCGTCGTGGCCGATCTCGATGCCCTGCCCCGGGTTCCGGACTGGGCTGAGAACAGACGGGGTTTGAGTGAGGTTGTCCGGCATCTGCTTTCGACACCGGGCAACCCGCAGATCGACCCGGCGCATTATCCCGATCATCCGCAGGATCCGGACGGGTCACCGAAGCCGCCGGTCCCGAAGGCTCGCTCCGCGGCCGAGGCCCGGTTCCTCGACCTCGGCCCCGGTGCGCACACCTGGTTGATCGCCGCGTCGGCGGCCGGGACGGTCCGGATCCGGGCGAAGATGACCGGCGCGGTCGAGTTGGCCGCATTTGTCGGCGCCGCCGCCGTCGATGCCGCGTTGGCGGTCGCGGCCGAGGCCGGCCGCTTCGCCGACGGTGATCTGCCGGCGATCGTCGCGCATCACACCGCCACCGCAGCCGAGACCGGGCTCGTCGTCGCCGACGAGGCTCATTCGGTCCAACCCGGCACCGCGGCCTGGGCGGGATTCGGTGCCGCCGGAACCGGAGTCGGGTCATGAACGCCTCTGCACCACCACTACCCGACGATCTCATCGCCGTCCTCAAACGGATGCGGCTACCGTATCTCCGCGCCGCCGCACCGGAGGTGCTGGCCACCGCCAAAGCGCAGCGATGGGATCCCACCGAGGTCCTCAAGGTTCTTCTCGACGAGGAGGTCCGCGGTCGGGATGAGGCGACGAAGGCGATGCGCCGAAAAACTGCAGGGCTTCCCGCGGGCAAGACGTTTTCCTCCTGGCGCGAGACGGATTCGTCGATCCCGCTACCCACCCAGCACGCTCTGGCCACGTTGGAGTGGGTGGGGCGTGCCGAGAATCTTGCGGTCAGCGGGCCGTCGGGAACCGGCAAGACCCACTTCGTCGAGGCACTCGCGCATGCGGTCATCGACGCGGGGATGCGGGTGTCCTGGTTCAGTCTCGAATCGTTGACCGCCGCGATCGGGCGGGCTGCGGTGGACGGATCGATCACCAAGACCATCACCCGCATCACTCGCGCCGAGATGATCGTCGTCGACGATATCGGCATGCTGCCGTCGGGGCAGGCTGCTGCCGAGGCGTTCTACCGTCTCGTCGACGCTGCCTATGAGCGGCGCAGCGTGGTGGTGACCAGCAACCTCCACCCGTCCGGCTTCGACACGATCATGCCGAAGACCCTAGCCACCGCCGCCGTCGACCGATTGCTGCACCATGCGCATGTCGTGATCACCGAGGGCACCTCACTGCGGCTGCAGGACGCCACCGCCGGACGCGGGGTGATGCCGTTGACCTGACCTGGTGCGGGAGATCGGCTGACCGCCGACAGGGAGATCAGCTGTCCGCGCGCAGGGACATGACCTGTCCGCCTACAGGGACGCTCTCATGTCCCTTGACACTGCGCACCGACACCCGATCCCGGAGCGCCCCCGAAGGAAAATCGACGGTGGCGGCGATCGCCGCGACCGAACCCCTGACACCGCCGCCATCGGTTCCGTATCCGGTGACGGTCACCGAGACCCGCACCGTGTCACGGCAGGCGCTGGTGGCCTACCGAGGCAACCGTTACTCGGTGCCCCCGGAACTGGCCGCAGCGCAGGTCACCGTCACCCGGCGGCTCGGTGACGAGGTGATCGACATCGTCACCGCATCACACATCACCGTCGCCCGCCACCGCCTCGCTCCGGACGGGGCCGGCGCTCTCGTGCGCGATCACGGCCATGTCCATGCCCTCGACCAGACCGCGATGTCCGCCGCCATGGCCGGAGGCCGGCCACACCGCCGCAAGGAACGCATCCCACCCGGACCCGACGCCCTCACTGCAGCAGCAGCATTGCGCACCGACACCACTGACCGTCAGTTGTCATCGACGACACCGCGATCGACGGTTGTCGACCTGGCCGCCTACGAGCGCGCCGCCCGCGGAAGGAACACTCTGGCATGAGCACCCCCGACGCCACCACGCCCACCAACACGGCGAGTCTCTATCAGCGGCTACGCGGTCACCTGGCGACCTTGAAGCTGCACGATGCCGCCGAAGCGCTGCCGTCGGTGCTCGACCGAGCCCAGAAGGACGGACTGTCGATGACCGCGGCCCTCGAACAGCTGCTGTCGATCGAGGTCGAGGCCACCGAAGCCCGCCGCCTCGCCGGGCGGTTGCGGTTCGCGTGCCTGCCCACCCCGGCCTGTCTCGAGGACTTCGACTACGACGCCGCCCCCGGACTCGACCGGGCACTGATCACCGAACTGGGTACCTGCCGGTTCCTCGAAACCGCGACGAACGTCCTGCTCATCGGCCCACCGGGGGTCGGAAAGACCCACCTGTCGGTGGGTTTGGCGCGAGCAGCCGCGCATGCCGGCTATCGCACCTACTTCACCACCGCCGCCGATCTGGCCGCCCGCTGTCACCGCGCTGCGATCGAAGGCCGGTGGGCGACGACGATGCGGTTCTACGCCGGCCCGACGCTGCTGGTGATCGACGAACTCGGCTATCTACCCCTGCCCGGCGAGGCCGCATCCGCGTTGTTTCAGGTTGTCGCGCAACGCTATCTGAAGACCTCGATCATCATCACCACCAACCGGGGTGTCGGAGAGTGGGGTGAGGTCCTCGGCGATACGACCGTCGCCGCCGCGATGCTCGACCGGCTCCTGCATCGGTCGGTGGTACTCAACCTCGACGGGGATTCCTACCGGCTGCGTGACCACCACGCCCGGTCGGAAAAGCTCCGTCAAGCCACCACCGGCACCCGACAACCGCTACAGTGAACCCGCCCGCGAGTGGGCACTTTCGACGAGCACAAGTGAGCACCTTCGCTGAGCCTCATCACTAACTCAGGCGGTACCGAAAGTCGCCGCGGGAGATGTACGGCCCCGACGTCGCAAGAGCGGACCACGGATCCTGCGGGTATCGAAGGCCGGCTCGGTCAGCTACCGCAAACGCAAGCTCGGTATCGGACAGGCCTACATCGGGCAGCAGGTCACCGTCGCCGAGTTCGGCGACACGGTCATCGTCACGCATACCGAGTCGGGTCGGCTGCTGTGGGAACTGACGCTCGGGCCCGTCGGGACCTATCACCGCAACGGCAGCAAGCGCGGGCGGCCGCGCAAGATTCGTGTCGAGGAACCGGAATCGGTAGTGTCAGCGGTGTCCTGACAACACTGTGTCAGGGATGTCCCCGGGCCTTACGATTTTCAGATGCCGGAAAGGGGTCAAAATTCAGGTGCCGTTAACACGTCGCCCACGATATTGAAACCCTTTCCGGCCCGAGGTCACCATCGACACGCCATGGGGCGACCTCGGGCCCCGAGCGCCTCGCCGTATCAATCACCGAGAAGAGCGCTCTTTTCCATTGACTATGCCGTCACCGTGACCGAACGTTGGTAAGGAAGCGTTCAAGGCTGGCAAACACTCGGGCAATTTGGGGTCCTGCCAGAGCGGACCCGCTAGGCAGCGAAAGACCGTTCTCGAACAGTCGTTCGGACATCCCATCCAGATACGAATCGGCATCCTTATACACCGGTTGCATATGCATCGGCTTCCAAAGCGGCCTGGATTCGACGTTTTCCGAGTCCAGGAAATTCATCAGGTCTCGCGCGCACCAACCTGCGCTAGTTGGCTCTACGTATATCGACGTCAACCAACAGTTGTCCTTCGTACCGGCGGCCGCTCCCGGCCCCGGAGTAGCGCCGTCGTCTCCTCCGAATACCTCAACGCCCTCTACACCTTGGAAAAATTCACGGTACCTACGTCGCAACGCCACCCTCCGCCCGATCATTTCGTCCAAACGGTCGAGTTGCGCCAGACCGAGCCCCGCGAGCAGGTTCGAAAGACGATAGTTGAACCCCACATCCTCGTGCTCGTAGTGCACCACAGGTTTCCTCGCCTGTGTCGCAAGGTAACGCGCTCGACTCGCCACGTCCTCGCTATCCGTCAAGAGCATCCCGCCGCCCGAGGTCGTCATGATCTTGTTTCCATTGAACGACACGATCGCGTGATCACCGAAGGAGCCAGCAGGACGACCGCACCGCCACGCTCCGAACGATTCCGCCGCGTCAGCAATAACCGGTATTTCGTACTCCTGAGCGACCGCCTCGATCGATTCGTAGTCAGCGATCTTCCCGAGGAGATCGACCGGCACAATTGCCGCTACCGAGCTACCTCGAGAAAGCTCGCACGTAACTGCTTCCCGCAGAATTTCCGGATTCATGTTCCCGGTCTCATCCACATCCACAAATACGGGACGAGCCCCGGTATACATGATCGCATTCGCAGTGGCTGCAAAGGTCATTGTCGAGCACATCACGACATCACCTACCCCTATGGCATTAGTCAGAAGCGCGAGGTGCAGGGCCGCGGTGCCCGAAGAGAGCGCAACCGCAAAGTCACGTCCCACTCGTTCGGCAACGCGCGCCTCGAACGCATCGACGTGGGGTCCTAATGGTGCTATCCACCCAGACCGGAAAGCCTCAAGCAAGGCCTTCTCCTCAAGCTCGCCCACGTCGGGTGATGACATCAGAATGCGTTCCGTCATATTATTCTCCATCTAATAAAAGAATTTTCGAAGTTATCATTGAGGAGCATCAAGCGAATCGCCCAAGTATTTTCGCGCCCAAATTCTGAAGTCACCCAAATTCTGGAGTCATACGTTCGATATCAGACGGTGCCCTGCCCGACAATGGTCAGATTGGTTACCCGAGGCGGGGCGGTGGACTTCAATACGGCCACCGTTGTCCTTGCGCCGGCCAGTCTCAATATCTGGCACGGATCGCCGGCCGGGACCAGAGACGAAGATTAGCCACAGAACGAGAAGTACCACCAGCCGTGGACCGATTCGCGCCACAAAGGTGAAGCTGCCACCCCATACGAAGTCGAGTATTCCAGAGGCCAATATCACGATCCCGGAGACAGTCAGTATGCCACGTCGGTCCCAAAGTGACGCTGAAGTGAACTTCACCATTAACCGGTCCAAGGCCCACACTGCAAACCCCACAGCGACCGCAAGGTACATCATGCTGAGGAGACCGAATGAGAATAGCCATTCACCGTAGTGTAATGCTGCCTCGGAGTGGCCTGTGCCATTCAACTCGGGACGAAAAAACTGAGCAAGCATCGCGCCGAACCCCTCTGGCTTTTCTGGCCAAATACTCCGCGGAACCAGGGCGACAAGGGATGCAAAGTACGGGAGTCCGCCCAACTCAGGCAACCCGCCAGTCGAATAGATATGCAGGGATTCCGCAAATCGAGCGAAGGGACCAACAACGGAAGAGAATCCATCCGCATCTGCCGATTGGTTCGGGTTCAGCCTTGCGGTGAACTCAACCCGAGATTGGGCCAAATAGAGAAGGACCGGGGCCGCAGCGAGCAAGATTCCGATCTTCACTCCACGTCGACTCCAGCGATGGGACACCGTCATGGCAATCGCTATGCCCAAGGTTCCCAATTGTAATCTTCCGAATCCGGTGAAGACAAACGATGAGTACGCAAGGAACAAAATTCCCACAAAGACATACAAAATCCAACTGTACGATCGCCTCGGCGTTCGGTATGCAGATACGCAGAAAAGAATTATTCCCGAGAATGCGGCCGCGTTAGAGAAACCAGCCAGACTTACACCCGCAAGAGATCCAATTACGCCGACAGTCGCGAGAGTCACACCGACCCAGGCCCCCCAGCTAAGGTCGGTGTAACGAACGGGGTCTTTCTCGACTATGCTCTGGGTCCGCGCACCCCTATTCCAAACGTAGTGGTACAGGATTACCTGTATAAGATACGCAATGTTCAATGCTGAGATCGCAGCCAACGGACCGTGACTGAAGGGGTCGAAATAATACATATAGACGCCCGGAAAAAACACAAATAAACCGGAACCGAACAAGAAAACGCCCGGTACAGAAATACGGTTACCGCCATTTTGAACGAACCCGTAACAACAATGCGCGATACCGACGGCCGAAATCAGAACCTGCGATGTGTCGGAACCGTAAAAAACCACGTTAGGGATGTTTGCGAGAAGCCCAAGCAACATCCATATCAGAGGAGCCAGCAGCACACGGCGACCATAGTCGGCCGTTGCTGTGTGCGGCCACCGTAAACGCGCCCAAGCGATTTGGGAAGATCCGTTCTTGTGCATAACCCTCCAAGTCAGATATATGGCGTATATCGCACTTATCCATGCGACCGCCGCCATACCGGACGCGACATACCGGATGTCCCCGGTCCATGCCAGGGTGAAGCCAGAAATAAGCATCGCCGTCGTAAATACGAATCTGATCTTCAGTAACTCAGACGCGGCACCTTGCGCGCGTAGCAGGGCCCTTGCTACCGCACTCAAGGCTTGTGCCATGTACTCGATACCGACGAGAATCAATATCATTCGGGTGTCGACCCAGGTCTCCCCCAGGATCTGCGTACCTACCCATCCGGGCAGCAAGTAACCAAGAACGCCAACACTTAGCGCCACCAGTGCCAGCCCCAGACCGAGAAAACTGTACCTTCGGACCGTGGCCCGGCTCGTCATTCCGGATCGCACGAGAATCGGAACCAACACCATGGGCAATGATCCAAAGACGATGCTCAGCGGGCCCATGATCGTTCCGGCGCCCCTAAGAGCGCCAGCCGCTACTGTTCCCATGATCACAGAAATGACTGAGATGTAGACGACTGAACTTACTGCGGCGACGCCATAGTCAACAGCGAAACTGACCCGTGTCCGCCACCCCGACGAAATCCAACCGGCCAGTCCAATGAACCGTGGTCGCACACCGAGGACGAAGAGGAGGTAAGCGAGACCACATATCGCCCCGAGTGCCCAAAGAAGAATAATGCCCTCGATCGATACATCGGACCGTATGACTGTTGCAGTCAACGCGCCTGCGGAGAATAAGAACCACAACAAGTCTGATATAAGCGCGCTTGATGCACGCATTTTCGACATCGCGGCAAATCGCAGGCAATCTTGCATCAAAGCGATCGGCACCGCGACTGCGAGGATTATCAGATAACGACTTTCCGTCAACAAGGACGTAACCACGAGTGCAGCGGTCAAAAGCGAGCCAGCAAGAAATGCAACAACGACTCCGTAACTGGCTTCCGCGCGGATCTGCTGGGGATCCTGTAACAGCGAAAGGGGTGTGCCGAGTAAGCCTCGTAACGTCGACATCAAACCTACTACAACTGCAAACCACACAGCGAAGGTGCCGAACTCCGCAGGAGTGAATATCCTTGCAATCGCTATTAGGATCAAGGAGTTGCTCGCGCTAGAGAGAACCTGATCCACCAGGCCGATGGCTGCGTATCGACGCTTAGACAATCGATGCTCTCTTAAATGCGACAACGAGTGGACCGCTCTGAATGCTAACCACGACTCCACTCCTCGTACGAAACAATCGCGCTGAATTTTCCTGCTAAGGTTTTGAATATTTTGTCCGAATATTCAAGAATAATCGCGCTTCCGTCAATACTTCCCGCAACTTTCTGCAATTCAGACAAAGTATAACTGCGAATAGACTCCAAATCGACGGGACTGGTGGTGCGGAGAAGCACGCGGAGTCCACCTCTCGGCTCAACTACGAACTGGACCTGCAATACCTCTGGCACTCTCAATAAAATCTGGCGGAATACCCGTACCTGAAGCCGTGCCACTCCGCCGTCCACGTTCGCCAACTCCAGCACGTCGCCCTCACGTCCTGCGACCCCCTCGATCTGAAGGAGATTTTTATCGGTACCGAGGGTATCCAAAACATCACCCAAACGATATTTAATCACGGGGAATATCCGGGGATAAATCGTCGTAACTTGCGCTTCAGAGGCGCTATCAGCTGTCACCACGTTATTTTGCCACAGCACGTGGAGCTGTGAGTCGCTGCCACGAGAATATGCAATCACCCCCGTCTCGGCCGCACCATACTCGATAATTACATGTCGGGCGAGCACGGACTCGATTACTTCGATATCTCGGTCCGTAACACTTTCCCCTGTTACAATCGCTGCCTCGATACCAGGAAAGGCAGAGTTGTCAATCCCTAGCTTACGAGCGCTGTCGGCGAGCCAGACGAGCGACGATGTATAACCTATGAGATACTTGGGGCGCTTTCGCGCGATAATTTCCAAATACTCCACCGCAACGTTGACGTCCTGAACGTAAGCGTTTAGGCGCGTACCGCCCGCAACCCAGTCCTTGACGTCACGCGAGAACTTGGCGAGTAACGCTCTTCGCCCCTTGCCTAAAAGATGCGCGTGACCCCAGATATGTACGTACGTGTCCCCCGGCTCAATGCCATTCCATCCGCGTCCTGCAAAAATGCCGGCGTAGATCCGATCGGCTTCACCGGCACCCCGAGGAATACGGATCGGCTCCCCACTGCTGCCACCGGTTGTGTAATAGTCGACGATTCCCTTTGTCAGCGCAACCAAGTCCTTGTGCTTGCGTAAGTCGGTTTTGGTGAGCGGAGGGAAGAACTCGAGTTCGTGAATTGAGGACAGCTTGTCCGGCAACCCGTGCGTGTCCTGCCAGAAGCTATAGAAGGGGACCTCACGAATACAGTAAGTCCATATCTTGTTAAAGCGCTCCGTTTGAAATTTTTCGATATCCAGCCGATCCTGGGTGGTTCGGTATCGCCGATTTTCTTCCCTCAGGAGGTCAAACCTCGCTTTCCCGGAAAGAATCGAGAGCATCTGCTTTCTCACCGAACGTCAGATCCTTCCCCGTCCGCGTCAACTCGACCTTCTGAAATGAGCTTGCAGTAGTCTTTCCAATACGGATGATTTATGAACTCTGAAGCGAGAACACCAACGTGCACGACATCGACGTACGCTCCTTGCCGCCATACATGGTGTCGCCACCGCCCTTCCACAGACCAGCCGGCGTGAGTCGTAAAAATCTTGAGCGACGCTCTATTGTCAGCTCGAATGGACGCATACAGACGATTCAGTCCGACCTCGTGAAACGCGTATGTGCACGTGCTCAGAAGTATATCCGTTCCGTACCCTTTCCCGCGGTACACACCGGAAGCGATTTTGATACCCACTTCAGCGTTTCGATCATGCCAGTTGATGTTCCACAATCCGACAAGTCCGATCGGAACTCCATCGGCGCTCTCGACGATCCACCGCTGTGTGGTCCCGCCGCTAGAGCCGGACTCGAACCACCGCTTCTGCTCGTGGATCGATTTCGGGAACTCCCATCCACCAACCCCCGAACGCACTTCAGGATCCGCATTCATACGCACGATAAATTCTTGATCACCTAGTTCGATCGGCCGTATATTTACATACTTACCGTGAAACACGGCGCCCCCTCTCAAACTCGACTATCAAATCTATAATTCGCTGCATATCGCGGTGGTTGTACCTATGGTCAATCGGCATCGAAAGGACCGGGGACTTCCATCGCCTCCTCAATTCGGACTCCTTTGGAGGCGGCCAATGGATCGGGCAGTACACACCTTGAGCGGTCAGATGCGTCCTCAATTCCAGAACGCGGTCGGAAGAAACCACTAAGTATGGCGGCGCGGTCGTGACGGCCTCTCGGTTAACAATTCGGATCGAGGAAATGTCGTCGAGTCCTGCAGCGAGATACGTGGCATTCGATTCTCTACGGCGGGACAACGATTCGTAATCGAGGGAAGCCAAAAGTACTTCAGACTGCCTACTCATCGGCAGAATGTCAGAGAACTCGTCGAGTATATTCTCGGCCCGCGCGTAAATGTCTAGAAATGCTTTGTCATTTCGATCGCCCCGAAGGTATGCAGCCTTCTGTTCCGCGGCGGTGAGCCGTAGACCGACGACCTCGGACAGCCCTCCCTGCTCGCGGTCGGGCTGCATGTAATCAAGACCGAATACGTACGCTCCGTCAGGCAATGGCAGCAGTTTCCGCAAGCTAGCGATCCTGTATGTGAACGAACTCGGCCGCGATTGAAGAATCGAATGCGTTTCGTCGGCGATTACAGGGGTGCCCGATTGTTCGATTGAGTTCAGTATTTTTTCAAGAGCGGGCGGCGTCCTTGCGCCGAATGTTTCGGAATGCAGGACCGGCGCAACGCCAAGGCGATCGATGGTGCTCTCGAGCGCTCCGGCAGACATGATCATCGACTCGTCGACATCTACATACTCGATACGCATGCCGCATCTCTCGAAAGGAACTGCCATGGTCCGGCAATGATGGAGCGGCATGTATAGCGATGTCCAACCGTCTGCTGCCAGCTTCCGTGCCACCGCCGTCAGCGCCTGGCGACCCGCCGAGAGATACGCCGGTTCTGAATCGTGCACCCACGGAGGGGACGTGGGACGACCAATGAAGGCGTCACTGACGGGCTCGAATTCAGAGCCGATCTCACGTTCGAGCATCGGCGCTCTCCTGGCCGATCATACTGTCGACCCTTGTCCGAGGTCATCTACCTGTGCACTGGTTTGATCTGTTAGCTGTCCGCTACCCTTAAACGCGGCAGGCACTGTTCGCAGTATTAGTCCGAGATCGGTGAGGAAACGGATCTTCTCGGTGTACTCGACATCCGACTTTATACGTACGCTCCAGGTGGCATTGTTTCGGTAGCGGATCTGCGCGAGGCCTGTGAGACCTGGTGTCACGTTAAGACGTCGGCGCTGAAAATCAGTATAGCGCACGGCTTGATCGGGAATTGTAGGACGAGGCCCGACAAAACTCATTTCTCCGCGAAAAATATTCCATAGTTGCGGTATTTCATCCAGACTCAACCGACGTAGCATCTTCCCACTGCGCGTGATCCTGTCGCTGGTAGGATAATTCTTCATCAGTTCTTCCGTCCCGACGAGCATCGTACGCAATTTATGCAATCTGAATTCTTGCCCATGACGCCCAACCCGCGTCTGATGAAAATACACTGGACCCGGCGAGTCCACCTTGACGGCAAGTACACACAATGCGTGAATAGGAGCTGTAAGGACGAGAAGAGCGGCGCTGGCGCACGCGTCGAAGATTCGCTTGCCTCGCCGCTGATAGAACGTCTTGGGAGAGTTCGACATCACTTGACCTCCTTGCGGTACGCAGGGAAGAAACGCAGGTCCTGCAATTGGGAAACGGTGACTCCCTGCCTGCGAGCCGATGCCGCTACGGCATTCTCGTACGCAGCGTCGTCGACGATCACGCCAGCCGCAGTGTAGTTCCGTTGGTCTCCGCCGAATCCGCGCTTGAACCGTTCCAAGCCGTCTCCAGGCTGTACACCCCCACCCAAGAAGACGCCCCGCGCTCCGGTATGCGCGGCGTGTTCCAGCAGCTTCCACAGAAGGAGACTGGTCGCTCCGGCACGTGTGCCGTCACGGGACGATCCCGAAAGGTGGTAATGGAGAACGCCATGGTGTGCCATGAACAACGAAGCCGCCTGGATCTCTCCTTCTCCACTGCGAACTGTCGCGATGAGCAGAGAACTCTCCAGCTTTTCGTGAAGAATGCGGTAGTACTCGTCGTCAAACAAGTAGTAGCGGCGAGCGTTTACTTTTGCCATTGTCTGCGCGTAAATCGTTCTGAACGCAGAGCCGGCCTGTAGATCCTCGAGAGAAACAGAACGAATATCGACGGACATCCCGGTGCGGTTCGCCTTGCGGATTGCAGTCCGTGCACGGCCCTCCATTCTCTTCCACAAGGTGTCCACGTCGTCCGTATCTATGAAGTAGGTCGGGTGCGCCTCGACGACTAGAACGGATAGGGCAGGTAGCGGCGCTTGGTTCACCAACGGAGAGCGGCGCAAAAACAGTGAAATGACGCCTTCTTCCCGAAGTACTTCGAGAGTTCTGTCCCAGAGGCTGGTGACTTCAGAAACCGACAGGTCGGGGTGAGCGTACGCCCCGGAGTAACCGTATGGAGAGACCGCGTCCACTCCTCCGGAAAGCACAGGACGCAAGATCAGGGGGATCTGCCATCGACCATCCGCCCCGTATACCAGGCACCACTCTCCGCGCTCGGAGTGTTGAGCAGCCGCACCGTACGCACTCGTGAAGTAAATGTCGGGGGCACCTGGGTCGAGCACCGAAGCGGCCGAGCCTGTTACAAGTTCGACCGCGAGGTCTAGTCCAGCAACCATTTGAAATAACTTTCAGGATCGAACGGTGCGGGGTCTGCAATGAGATCGGTATCAAGCGCACGATCTACGGCGTCCGCGAGGCTCTCGTCATCCGCGTATTGGAATCCGAAGAGTGCTCCTCCCGCAATATCGCGATTGTGGGCGATGTCTTGAGCTATGACAGGTATGCCGGCGGCTCGCGCTTCAGCCAACGGGTAGCCGAACGACTCCACCAACGTCGGGTAATACACCGCCGCGCAGGTGCTGTAGATCTCCTCCAGGTCCTCGCGTGGCAGGACGCCGCAGAATCTGAACAACTTCCTTTCGCGCAGTTTCGGCGGGGCATCCGCTGGTGACATGGTCATCACAACTTCGATGTCTTCGCGACCCGAGAGCGCGCGAGCTATGGCAGTGAGGTGTGTATCCAGGTCTTTGTACGGGGAAGGAACAACCGGACACAAGATGACTTTGCGTCCTTCACCGGTGGGTCGTCTCCTAGGTGGCTGCAGGAGCGGATGGAATCGAACGACTACACGATCATGCAGTTTCGGGTGCACGCGCAGCACACGTTCAGCCATCGACTGGGAGGGTACGACCAGCAGGTCGGATCGGAGTAGCGCAGCTCGAACAATCGGGATCTGCGCACGGAACTTGGGGGAGAAATGCTGTCGGCTCGCCGCCCATTCCTCGTCGCTCAAGAAGTGGTTGGCGTTACGAAGAAGAGTCCATCTCTCCTTACCCGCCGTCAGGGTGCCTACATTGTTCGCAGCTACAACCTTCGCGGCACCACGTGCTACGAGTTCTCGTCGCACCAACCACGAGGGTGTCACATACTCGTCGAACCCAATGGGAACATTAGGAGGAAGCTTGCCGTGTTCCTCGAGTGCGAGGTACTGCCCGCGGAATCGACCGGCACCGCCGACCGTGCCGCCGGCAAAGTCGATCACAGTGGAATCGCCGACCGAGGTTCTCACAACTTCACCACGCTGGGTCCAACGACGACATTACGCGTGTCAAGGACCGGGTAGCCTCTCTGTGTCAATATCTCCAGGTCCAGTTCGTCGTGATCCGTGATGACTATCGCTAGATCCCACCCGCGTGCACTGGACTCACTCAGACCGGTTCGAGTGACGCCTTCGGGCCACCTCGCTTCATCGACGAAGGGATCGACTCCGGCGACATTGGCACCGCGCTCGAGTAGCAACGAAGCAACTTTCAACGCAGGAGACTCCCGTACGTCACCCGTTCCCTTCTTGTACGAGAGCCCGACCAGCAGAATGGATGCTCCACGCACCGACTTGCACGCGTCATTGAGTAGATCAGTCGCACGCTGCACCACGTAGCTCGGCATCTGATCGTTCACGTCGTTGGCCAACTCCACGAATCGGAAATTTTGCCCCAGACGTCTGCGCACCTGCCAGGAAAGATACGAGGGGTCAACAGGCAAGCAATGGCCGCCGACACCCGGGCCAGGCGTAAACCGCATAAATCCAAAGGGTTTCGACGCAGCTGCGTCAATTGCTTCCCAGATATCGATTCCGAGCTGGTGCGCAAATACGGCGAGTTCGTTGACGAGTGCGATATTGACGTGACGGAACGTGTTCTCGAGAAGCTTAGTCAACTCGGCCTCACGTGTCCCCGACACGGGGACCGTCGTTTCGATGAGTGAACCGAAGAACTCGTTCACACGCTGGAGGGATTCGTCGTTGATTCCAGATACGACTTTCGGAGTCTCTACAAACCCGTACGAAGGATTTCCCGGGTCGATACGTTCGGGCGAGTAACCAACGAAAAAGTCCTCGCCGGCACGAAGCCCGGACCCCTCTTCGAGAATCGGTACCATGAGCTCTTCGGTCGTGCCAGGATAGGTCGTCGATTCGAGAATCACAGTACAGCCAGGACTGACGTGCACCATAAGATCGCGTGCCGAAAGTTCGATGAAAGTGAGGTCGGGCAATGTTTCTCGCAGAGGCGTAGGAACACTTACCACCGCGTAGTCGAATCCCTCAGCTGCTTCGTACGAACTGCTGGGTCGGTAATTCTGCGACTCGAGCACACGGCGGAGGCGTTCGGAAGACACGTCTTCGACATAGCTCTTCCCGGCCTGCAACGACTCGACACGACGCGGATCGATATCGATACCGACGACCTCGTAGCCAACCTCGGCCGCCCGAACGGCAACGGGAAGACCGACGTAGCCTTGTCCGATCACGACGACCTTCTTCGGCTTACTGGCGTTCATGCTTGGATCTCCTTCTCAGGAACAACTGCGGAGCGGAGAAGGTCGGCGAGTTTGGCCCCCCCTGACTCTTCGGACAGTTCGGTCTCGCTCGCCTCCAACGACGAACGGGCCATCGCTGTCAACTCTTCTGCGTCGGCTATCGAAAACGATTTGAACGCTTGGGCAATGGACTGGACATCATCAGGCTCAGCAACGTGGCCGAGCTTCCAATTCTGAACAAAATTCGCCCCATCACCCGCGAGAACGCCAAGAATAGGACGTCCCAATCTGGTTATGGTTTGCAATTTGCTTGGGAATGTCGCCTCGAACAAGGGGTCGCTCGCAAGGCTGACGATCGACACGTCTGCAGCCAGCGTCATCGCAGCTGCGGTTTCACTATCCACCCGCGGGTATACGTGAACTTGCGCAAGCGAGGCAGCCATGCTCTGCACGTTCTCTTTGGACACGCCATCTCCTACTAGGACAAGATGGTGACCTTCGCCGAGACCAGCGCTGTCGAACCCCTCAACTAGTGCCTCAAGATTCTGCGCAGGACCGAAGTTTCCTGCATAAAGATATATGGTTGCCCCAGTAGGAATATCGAACTGACGGTGCAGATTTCGGCGTTGCTCTTCAGCATCTCCCACCAGAGAGCTCGGCGTAATGGTGTCATCCAGCCAGTTGTAGATCGTCGAAATCTTCTCCGGCGGCACGCCTCTGGCGACAAGCATTTCCTTCGCTCCAGGGCAGATTGTGACGATGTGGTCGGCCGCCCAATATGTCAGGTTGACGAACCTAGTCAGCGCTAGATTGATGACCTTCGCGATCAGTGACTTTTCGATGAAGCCGGAATTCAGAACGGAGTCCGGCCAAATGTCTTGAACGTGAAGGACAAACGGCGTGCCGAATACGAGTCGGGCGACGAGGGCCGGAAAGGCCGTTGTCGCAGGTGAGGAATACACAAGCAGAACGTCGTCGTGGCGAAGATGCCGCATTGCTCCTACTGTTGACGCCAATGCAAAAGATGCATATCCGACAAAACGTCCGAGAACGCCACGGCCACGATACGGGAATTCGGGGTAATGGTGGACCGCGATTCCATTGCTGACCTCAGCCGTTGGTTTCCATGCACGATAACCCGAAGTAACCTTACCCGACGGGTAATGCGGTATGCCGGTGTAAACGCGCAATTCGAAACCACGCTTATTTAAGCTCTGCGCGACACTTGCCGCAACCCCCGCAGGCTCAGGCGGATACCACTGAGTGACATATCCGACACGTGGGGGTGCGGTCCGTGCGAAATCTGCACGTGCGTTCCGGCGGTGGAACACTTTCGCGCTCCTTGCTCCTTTTCTCATACCCTTATACCAGCCCATTGGTGGCTTCTATGCGCGGTAGAAAGAATGAAAGATACCGCGCGCCGCGAGCAATCACTGATCTCGTAGTCTTCCGGATAGGCGGGGGACATTCGCTCCATCCGTGAACTTTCGGTCACAAAGCGCACGGCATCCACGCAGTCATCAGGGTTCAACCCGGTCATGACGATATGCCCGGAATCCAGAGCCTCCGGACGTTCGATCGAGTCGCGTAACGTGATCGCCGGAAACGCGAGCAGACTTGATTCCTCACTGATGGTGCCACTGTCTGACAGGACAACATAAGCGTCCCGCTGGAGCCGGAGGTAATCAAAGAATCCGAGAGGTTCAGAATAGTCCACGCCATCTACGACGCGGCCCAGGGCCTCTAGGCGTTTCCGGGTACGTGGATGCGTGCTGAAAATGATCGGGAGACCGGTGTACTTTCGAACGGCATCGAGGCAATCCAACAGCTGATTCAGTCGGGCAGGCAGGTCGACGTTCTCCTCCCGGTGAGCGCTCACGACCACGTAACCATTCTCTTTGAGACCGCGACTCGAAAGGACTGTGCTGGCTTCGATCCCCGGCCGCGCATCGGTCAGCACTTCTCGCATCGGTGAGCCCGTCTTGAGGATGCGCCGCGGTTCCAAACCCTCTCTCAGGAGGTTTCTGCGCGCGTGCTCCGTGTACACCAGGTTGAAATCACTCACATGGTCGACGAGCTTGCGGTTCGTCTCCTCCGGAACGTTCTGATCGAAGCACCGGTTGCCGGCTTCCATGTGGTACACCGGCACTTTGAGTCGACGCGCCATCAAAGCAGCAATGCACGAATTCGTATCGCCGAGAACGAGCACCGCATCCGGTCGCTCCTCTTGGATCACCTTCTCTGCGCCGATCAGGATCCCGCCGAGAGCTGATCCGAGGGAAGACGTGTCAACGTTGAGGAAGTGGTCGGGAGCCCGTAGTCCCATTTCGTCGAAGAAGACACCGTTGAGCGTGTAGTCGTAATTCTGTCCGGTGTGGACCAACACGTGGTTCACGGTGCGGTCGAGGAGTTTCATCGTCGCAGACAAGCGAATAATCTCCGGACGAGTACCGACGATAGTCATGACCTTCATTGGCTGCTCCCATCCATCTCCCGCATGCGCACAGGCTCATCGGACACCTTCGCGGGGAACGTGTCGGGATCAGTAGGGTCATAGGGTTCGCTGATCCAGAACAGCGTAATCATCTCTTCCTCGCCGATATTCTCGATCGAATGTGTCCAACCGGTGGGCATGTCCACGACCACGGGATTGTCACCGGTCACTGGGTACTCGACGACGCGATCGGTGACCATGTGGCGTAGCCGCATAAGTCCATTGCCCTTCACGACCACGAAGCGTTCGGCCTTGCGCAGATGGAAGTGATCTCCACGCCGGATACCTGGCTTTGTCGTAGAGAACGAAGACTGACTCGCACCACCTAGGCTGCGCGTGATCTCCACGAAGGTTCCGCGTGAGTCGCTGTGCTGTGCAAGAGGGATCGGTAGATGGTCTGGAAATAACGCCGCGCTCAAGGTGTTGAACAGACGCATCTCGAAGGCCGACGAGAGGTCCGGAAACACTCCGTAGCGATACACCGCATATTGAGCTGCCAGGATCTCGGCCACGTCCGAGATCCGTACATCGAACCCCTCAAGTGGGTGCACTTCGGGAGAGTCCCCGAGAAGACCGATGAGGTGCTCGGCTGCATCCTGCGCATGTACGAGCCGGATCGTGCGGTCGTTCTCCACAACCGGATCCTCACCTGCGACGACCTTTGCCACGAAGGTCGCCACGAACGAGTTGTAATAAGGACGTCCGCCCTCGCCGAACAGATTCGGAAAGCGGACATCAAAAAATTGACTGCCTCGCCCCTCTGCGCTTTTTCGAAGCACTGCGGCCGCTGCTGCCTTCCCTCTACCATAAGGATTATCGAGGTCCGCTTGGATCGAGTTTGCGTAGACGATATCGGCAGTAGAGCGGACGCGATCAAGAGAATCGCTCAACAAACGCGCAAGTTCCACGTTTCCTTGCTCGACCTGGTCGTCGGCAGCGCGGTTCACTCCTGCCAGATGAAAAACTACGTCTACACCGGCCAATGCATCATCGAGCAATAGGTCCGATGAGGTCTCACGACGAGTGATCGTCGAGATATCCCACTCAGGGCGGTATGCCTTGATTGCCAACTGGAGGTGTGTCCCGAGAAAACCGGCGGCGCCTGTAATACCCACCTTCACAGGGCACCAACCGGGGTCGCTACGGAGAACTCCTCCCGAAGCGCATCGACGTCACGGCCGAATTCGACTAAAGCGCGGCACACCTCCGGCACATCGAGAAGCTTGGACGATAACTCTTCAGAAGTCATCCTTGTGACGTTATCCGAATCAAAATCCTGGGACTTCTGAATCGCGTTCATGCCCCTGTCCACGTACGTGTCGTACTGCAGTTCCCGCGCATCTACCGGTAGTCGCAAGTACTTGCCGTGATCGAAGGCAATCGCGAGTTCCTCACGCGTGGCGAGCGTTTCGTGGAGTTTCTCTCCATGTCTGATACCGATATCCTGGATCACGGGCTCCACGCCGAAAACGCGACACAATGCGAGAGCAAGCTCCTCGATAGTGCACGCGGGTGCCTTCTGGATGAAAATGTCGCCCTGCTCGGCATGCTCGAAGCAGTACTCGACGAGGTCCACGGATTCCTGGAGCGTCATCATGAAACGCGTCATCGACCGTTTGGTGATCGGAAGCGCCTCACCGGCAAAGATTTTCCTCACGAAGAGAGGTATAACCGACCCTCGCGAATACATTACGTTGCCGTAGCGCACGGACGAAACTATTGTTTCGGGGTTCGTGCAGGCGCGAGCATGTGCACGCGCCAACTTCTCCATGAGCGCCTTGGACATCCCCATCGCGTTCACTGGGTAGACGGCCTTATCGGTACTGAGGCAGACGAGGGACTTGACACCGTTCTCTTCCGCACAGTCGATGACGTTCCGACTGCCTTCCACATTGGTCCGCACCGCTTCCATAGGGAAGAATTCGCAACTGGGCACTTGCTTCAGCGCGGCAGCATGGAACACATAGTCGACACCACTGAGTGCCTGACGGACCGAGTCTCGGTTCCGAACATCACCGATGTAGTAACGAACACGACCATCTCCAACGGAATGGCGCATCTCGTCCTGCTTTGCTTCGTCACGGCTGAAGACACGTACTTCCGCAACATCGGTGCCCAATGCTCTGCGAATCACGGTCCGCCCGAATGACCCTGTCCCCCCTGTCACCAGGACTGTCTTTCCGTCATAAGCGCTCGGCACGTTATATCCCTGCTTTCTACTGCTGCACAAGACGAAGCTGATCCTCCGTCGCGAGTTCATGATTCACATCGGGTCGCGCCGACTTTCCATCAGGATTCGCAGCGATCAGTAACCACTCCTGGGCTGTAGCGTGAGTGGCAATGCTCCTGATGTCGACGTCATCGAATTCGAGTGGAGGAACACGCACTTCGGACAACAACGGGTGGCGGTCCCCCTGAGTTGCATTCTCGCGAGAATCGAAGAGCTCTTCGGCCAGCTTCTCCCCGTCACGAAGACCGGTATAGACGACCTCGATGTCCGGATTACCCGATTGTGCGATCAAGGTTCTAGCGACCTCGTCGATGCTCAATGGCTCGCCCATGTCGAGCACCATAGTCTCGCCAGATTCGGCCACAGCAGCCGCTTGCAGAACTAATTGGCATGCTTCTGGGATCGTCATGAAAAATCGGGTCACGTCAGGATGGGTGACGGTCACAGGTCCCCCAGCCTTGATCTGTTTCTCGAAAGCGGTGAGCACCGACCCGCGAGATCCCAGGACGTTGCCGAAGCGGACCGATACGTATCGACCGAATGATCGTCGAGCTGCTGCTGCCGTGAGTCTTTCTGTAACACGCTTCGACTCGCCCAGGACAGAAATAGGATTAGCCGCTTTATCGGTCGAAACGTTCACGAACGTACTAACACCTGATTTCAGCGCCGCCTCGATAACATTGTGCGTTCCAACGACATTCGTCTTGAACGCTTCGAGAGGATACTTTTCGAGAAGTGGAAGATGCTTCAGGGCGGCGGCATGAATTACGATGTCAGGCCGACGCTTCAAGAAGAGCTTCTCAAGAGCTGACCTGTCTCGAATATCCATCAGCACTGTGTTGTCGCCGTCCAGCATTGACTTACCCTCGATTGACAACTGAACAGCGTGCAATGCGGATTCGTCGCGATCGAGCATGATCAGTTCCGAAGGCCGAAATGCGTTGAGTTGGCGGCAAAGCTCCGACCCGATCGATCCGCCGGCGCCAGTCACCAGAACACGTTGGCCGTTCAACGATCCAGCAATCACTTTGAGATCGAGCTGTATCGGCTTTCGCCCCAGAAGATCATGAACGTTGATCTCGCGGAGCTCGTCTACATGGACCCGGCCGTGCATCATCTTGTCCAGCGGGGGGAGAACAAGGACGTGCAGACCGATTTCCTCCGCACTGTCCCTAATCATCCGCAGTTCGTTGGGATCGAGACTCGGCACAGCAATCAGAAGTGTCGCCGTGCCGAATCTGTCGGCTGCGGCGGCGATACCGTCACGCGTGCCTACTACTTTGACTCCGTTGATCCGCATACGTTGCTTGAGAGGATCGTCATCGAGCACCGCGACGACTCGGTAAGGACTGTCATGACTGCGGCGGATCTGGCGGATGAGACTGTGCCCGGCCTCCCCTGCCCCGAACACCAGCACGGGTTCCGCGCTTTCGCTTTGTCCAGCACCGAATAGACGCTTTAGCCGGGCCATGTACCGGAGCCAAAGGACCGCCAGGAACAGGAATGCGGCCGCGATTGGAAGAGCCGATCGAGGTAGCTCATCAGACGCGCCCCATAGGACGGTCATCACGAAGCCAGCACAGCCTCCACTAAGTACTGCAATACCTATGGCGGCGATCTCGATTGGACTGTTTCTTATGTACCAACCGCGATACAGGCCGACTGTCCACCCCACTAGGATCTGCACTACGGCTATAGCCAAGAGGGAGAAGAGAAATCGGCTACTGTCTACTGCAGTTGCCGTACGTGCAGCGTCGAAATCGAATCGGAGCCACAGACTGAGGACAAGCGCTGGTGCCCAAACCAGTGCATCAACGAGCAGCCATGGCGAGTAGGTCCAGCGAGGAACTGCAATTTTCTCCACACCGACTGGGGTTACGTATGGCGATTTTTTCATATTACGATCTCCGATAAGTACAAGGTCTAATTGCAAGAATCAAAATTCTTGCTTTCACGGTGTCGATGACCTTGTACATCCAAAGTCGCAGCACTTCAAATCGTCAGGTTGCCGTAAACCGACACCTTGAGTGCAGCAGCGGTGCCGTCCTACACAGAGGTGAGCATGAGCGACTAACCGCCGGCCACGCGCCACGAAAAAAGACATAGTCCGTCCCCTCCCCGAGACGTGCGAGGGCGATCTACCCTCTTCCCCTCAACCCTTCGGTCGCGCTGCGGTTTCGTTACACCGAACATTCCTCCCAGACGTTCTGGTGCATCCGCAGTCGGATGAGGGCGTCGAGACCCTTCCATAATCAGACATAAGCGCCCCGTGCGCATCTCGGACGCAACACTAGTAGCGACATGCTTTCTACCAGCGCAGCGACGTACTTAACCGGAGGACGCGACGGCGCTAGATAACCCCAGGTCACAACCTTATAACGCACCTCATAGACTTCTACCGGCCGGTAACATCAGCAGTGACAAATCCTTACATGTGACGTAAATCACTCCCGCTACCTTCTCGCGTCAACCACTGAGGACAAGTGTCCATTCACTTGGCCATGGACGTGTCATCGTTCATTCTCATGTGGCATCGATAGCTGAAGAGGGCGCGAGTCCGGCCCAATTGGACCAATCGCCCCGATTCGGACTCCTGGCGACGTGGCGAGCGGTAGATGCTTGAACGATTGCGATGACACGCGGTAACGGGTCGGTGAACAGCGAAGGTCTCCCGTCGTGAAGTGCAGCTGCTACGACACACCTTCACAACCGGGAGACCTCTCCGAAGGGCGTGGACGAAGCCGAGCCGGTTCGCATTCGCACCCCGGTTGTTGATCCGGGACCACTGACCGGTTGACGGTGACCTTGCTGACCGCAGATCCCCGTTCCACATATCGTCGTGACGCCCGTCCGCAATAGTCGACGGATCAGTGCCAACCCTCCGCTGTGAGCACCCTCTGGTCTGTCCGAGCGGCCTGGCTTTCAAGCGTTGTTATTGCCTCGCTTTCGAACGTCGCCGGTGCAGCCCTCGGCATGGATTTCTACGTCCGAACCCTGCAAGTAGAAGCTGCTAGGCCAGCAGTAGAAGGACGCCATGATGCGCAGTACCGTGGTCTGCATTCAAACTACGGCGGTGTCACGTCGTTAAGCCTAATCTCCCCATACAGTAGGCTTTTAGATCGCGTGCAGCGCATGGAACTCTGCATCATCGACTCTTGCATCGGAGGATCCGAGGTACCGTACGGGGTATTCTCGCGCTGAGTCATTGTACGAGACGGGCGCTCACAGATTTGGTAGAAGTCTCGTGGCGGCGGATCTCACCTGCTCGCTGAACGACTGGGCAGAATCGAGGACGGTTTTGGTGAATCCGCCCATCTCTCTCAAATAAGCGTACGGCCACCGAGATTCCGGTATTGATCGAGGAACAGCTACGACAGTAACCTCACCATCGAAACGCTTCGCCATCTCGTATCGAACCCGGCTGACGTGCGGCCTATATGTAACCACCATGATTGTTTTCCAGCCTTCAGATTTCGCAGTGGTCGCGATTGCAGTCGCTTCGCCTCGAGTCGTCGAGGGAGCCGGATCAAAGCATAGGATTCTCACGTCCTGCGCGGCTCCGCAGAAATCGTTCATCAATGAGTCATCAGGACCGTACGGATTCGATAATAAGACCACATCAGCGAGACCGGCTTTCGCCAAGTTAAGCGCATACTGTTCGCGACCATCGTGCGCCCCTGCGACGACTGCGATTGCATCCGCCTCGTGGGGGGAATCCATACGAGGCCAAACAATGAATTTCAATGAGCCGACGAACAAAACCAATCCGGCGATAAACATGACTAATATAGTCCCGGCGATGCAGCGTCGGATAGTTGTCAACGTCGTGGTGAAAAAAACGAAGCGTCGCAACATCGATCTACCCAGTTTGATTCACAAATTACCGCGCACTTGAAGCGCGGTGCCTGCGGGCGGCACGTAGACACCCATCCCCTATGCAGGCATCGAGCTTTCCGCGCAGGATCAAAATCATCACGCGCTCTGCCCTCGCCGTCCCATCCCTTTACATATAACCGTCACCCCTCCAACGCTAGCTCATGTCCCGAATCTATCGGCATGGTGTGCCGATCAGCTACGACGGGAGTACGGCTCTGGACAAGCTCAAACAAGCTGCCCGGAGCGATGTTCGCTGGCCGCTGGGGCGAGACGCCGTGCTACTTCTGCGACCCCCCAAGGCTATTTTCCGGGGAGTAGACCGATTGGTATGTAGGACCCGGATCGCGCGCTTGATTGACTACCAATCCGCCCGCGAAGATCGCCAAAGCACTGATCAGGCCCACGATGGCGGCAATCAACCAGAGATCGGGCCCCCTGCGTTCCGTGAAGACGAGCCGCCTTGAAGATGAATGACCGTTTGACGAATGCAGTTGGTTGTTGCTGTCGCCGCTGCGGTCCCGGGCAGGCGACACGTTGGTTTGATGACGCCCGGTTGCGTCGTCGATGCGCTGGAACTGGATTGTATCGGCCGTCTGGTCGACTGGCAGACGCTCGCTCATGGGAACCCCTAGTCGAATGTGCACTGACACTGCATCTTCGCAAAGTCCGATTATTCCGTTACATCACTTTTCTAGTTTCACCCAGGGAATCACCCTGTGATCGTTACCCCGGAACCCCGTTCACCGGACACCGGACACCGGAGGTAGGGCATCCAAGATTCCAACTGTTGACGCATTCCTGCACCAGTGCCAGGATGATTAATCGAAATCGAACGGTTGTGCGAACAACTCACAACAGATGGCCCGCCGCGACGGGCATCGCGACGGGCCGGATGTCCGACTATGGAGGAGTCGAACATGCGTCATCATACCTATGCGCAGGTGTTGTCGTGAGCATCGAAGCGATCACCTGGGCACTCGAACAGGCAGACATTCCGTCACCCATCCCGCCCGGCATGCCGTCGGCGCCGGCTCTGACAGTGGTCTTGCTCGGCCTCGCCAATCATGCGTCCCGTCACGGCGCGGAGACATATCCATCCGTAAGAAAGCTCGCCGGCTACGCGCGCATCAGCGAGCGTCAGGTGCAGCGTTGTCTGAAGGCACTCGTTTCCCTCGGGCTCATCTCGCATGGCGACCAGGAGCGAGTTGCGGCCAAGATTCCTCGCGAAGATCGCCGTCCCGTCCTCTACAACCTGTCGATGAAGCGGGGCGACATTCCGCCGCCCCGCAGCTCCGAACGAGGTGACAAGACGACACTCACCGGGGTGACAGGAACGACCGAGCGGGGTGACGCCCCGGTCACCCGAACCGTCCTTGAACCAAAAGAAGAACCTGCTGCTCTCCGCGACGCGACGAATCGCATCCGCGAAGCGGCACGCGAACGGCAGCAGTTATCTCCCATCGACCGATTGCCCACGGCGTGCCGCCGGGCCGGCCTCACCGCACGGTTCGACACCTTGACTCCCCCGAAATGCGCAATCGCCGAGCAATCGATAGCCCTTCACGGCGTAGAAGCGCTCGTCCGTGCCGCGCTCGATCGTCATCGGCCATGGGATCCAGCTCGTTCCGCGGCGGCGTGGATCCCCCTTTGGCAAGCACCGCAACCGCCGCGCCCCGAACTCCCACCGCGGTGTGGCCAATGTGATGAGTACGGCTGGCTACCTGACGATGAGTTCGGGCGTGCAGTGCGCTGTCCATGTCGTCGCGCGACATTGCATACGCGCCACACTCGTAGGCAGGAGGCGATGCCGTCGGCGGCATGACAGGATCAGTCCCTGCGTAGTTCGATCGACGGATTCCTCACCGGTCTTCGGCTCCTTATGCTTGCCCGCATCGGGTACACAACAAGGGGATCCGGATGACGAACAAGGTGAAAGCGGCAATGACGGCCGGCGTTCGAGGCGAGCTGCTCAGTTCTCACCCGCTGGTGCAGGTGGCGCGAAAGAACGACGCTCCCATCGTCATCGGCATCTACGTTGGCAGCAGTTGTTTCGCTCGTTCTTAGCGTGTTCCTCATGAATCCGACGGTGACGCTGACCGTGGACCTCCTGATGTTCACGGCCTGGGGCGCCTTCGGATACCTGTTCGTCGCGATCGACACACGGTTGTCCCACAACATGGCCACATGGGGCATCGCCTTGGTCGCCGCGATCGTCGCCGTGTCCAAGGTGTTCGGCAACTTGAGTGGTGCTTTCATGTGGAACACGGTGAACGCGGTCTTCGCGGAGACCGACCTCGAGTTGCCGGGTGCAGGCAGATATGTGTTCCGACTCATCGTGTTCGGAGCACTCGCGGCGGCTGCATCTACCTGGTGGTCGTCATGGCACGCGCGATGAAGATGATGTCACCGACGCCTGCCCCCTTTCCCGCCGCCCGGTACCATGAGCCCATAGTTCACAGGCGCGACGGCTGCAGTCGCAAAGGACGTGAGGCAACTGGTACCCGAGGGAGTTGAGCGTCGTCCGCTCGCAGTGTGCGTAGTCGGGGCTGGCACGATTGGACAGACGGTGATCGACGCTCTGCACGCCGGCTCGGTGCCGGACGTAAGCCTCACGGCCGTGTTGAACTCACGAAGCAGCCCGGAGGAAGCCGCTGCTGCGTTCGACGCTGCCGACATCGTGGTCGAAGCTGCCACGGTCGACGCCGCTCGGACCCTGGTACCCGAGGTGGTGAAACGCGGTAAGGACGCCATCGTCTGTTCGTGCGGCGTCTTGGCCGAGCGCGGCTTCGATGTGGAATCGTTCGGCTCCGGACCAGGACGTGTATTGCTCCCGACGGGCGCGATCGGCGGCTTCGATGTTCTGGCCGCAGCGACACGTGCAGGAACCCGCGGTGCACGCCTGACCCACACCACGATCAAACGACCCGGTGCGCTCGGCATCGAAGAACGTTTGGAGGCAGAACGCACCGTTTTCAGAGGATCTGCCCGAAAGGCTGCGCTGACCTTTCCGCGAACCTCGAACTCGTCGGTGGCTCTCGCCCTCGCGACGCTCGGGCTCGATCGGGTCGAGGTGGTGGTCATTGCCGACCCCGCCGCTGCGAGCACGCGGCACGTCGTCGAGTGGGAGTCACCGCTCGGCCGGTACGAGTTGACTTTCGAGAACGCGATCGACCCGGCGTCGAGTGGACGCACGTCTGCGATCACTGCTTGGTCGGTGATCGAGGTTCTCGCTGCGCTACCGCTCGGGATCGGTCCGGGCGCGGTCGTGCTCGGGCCTTCCCGTAGGTCGTAGCCGACCCAAGAGGATCCGAACACCCAACGAGGGCGATTGTCGCTTTCGCGTGTTTGGAGCAGAATTTCGGGACGAAAGTCCCCAACGCCTGGGCGGAATCGTAACCACTTCTGTCACATTCGTGTTTCCTGATAGTTGCCCGGGTAGCGGAGGGTGAACAGGTCCTGTACACAGTGTGAAACAACACATTTCGCAGGTGAAGGTGTAACTCCCTACCGGGAGTGGCAATTCGGTTTCACCTGACCTACTCGCACCCTGGAGCAGCCTGTGACGACATCATCGCTTTCGGACCGACCGGCACGGGTACTTTTCCTCGGCACCCCTTCCAGCACCGTCGCACTCGACAGGTGGACAGAACTGCAGGAGCGCCTCGACCTCGCAGGGATCGAGACCACCACCGCTTTCGAAGGCGAAGTGGACTACGCGATCCTCACCGAGGACATCCTCGACGGCTACTGCACCGCCGCCGAAGCACTCACCCTGCAGAAGCTCCGCGCTCGAGGGATCACGTGCGCAAGCACATGCGCCGGTCCCGAGCAGATCCTCGCCGCGCTGGCGGAAACCTCGGCCGACGTTGCTTCTGTCGTGCCGATCTCGGCAGCCCGGGGAAGCACTTACCGGCACGCTGTATCCAGCGCAGTCTGAAACTCCAGAACGAATTGTGCGCGCCAGTGGAGATTCACTGGCGCGCACGACTCGTTCATTACGGCTCGTTCTACGGCGACGGCATCCCACCGTTGACGTGAATCGTCGCTCCCACCACGTAGCTCGATTCCGGCGACGCCAGGAACACGTAGGCGGGTGCCAACTCGGTCGGCTGTCCCGCACGTCCGAGTGGGGTGTTCTGCCCGAACTCGGGCAGCTCTTCCTTCGGCTGACCGTCCGAGGGCTGCAAGGGCGTCCAGATCGGTCCGGGCGCAACCGCATTCACGCGGATGCCCTTCTCCGCCAGCTGGGTCGCCATGTTCTTCGTGAAGTTGTTGATCGCGGCCTTCGTCGACGAGTAGTCGATCAACGCCGGCGACGGCTGGTACGCCACGATCGATGTGGTGTTGATGATCGTCGAGCCCGGTTGCAGGTGCTTCAACGCCGCGCGCGTGGTGCGGAACATCGCGAGGATGTTCACTTGGAAGGTCTGCTCGAGCTGATCGTCGGGCAGGTCGTCGAGTCCCTCGACCGCGATCTGCTTGCCCGCATTGTTGACCAGGATGTCCAACCCGCCGAGCTGTTCGACCGCCTGGTTGACGACATCCGTGCAGAACGAGGCATCCGTCAGATCACCGGGAAGCGTGATCGCCTTACGGCCGCTCTCGCTGATGATGCGGGCGACGTTCTTTGCGTCGGGTTCCTCATCCGGCAGGTACGAGATCGCGACGTCGGCACCCTCCCGCGCGAATGCGATGGCAGTAGCAGCGCCGATGCCCGAGTCACCACCGGTGATCAGTGCCTTACGTCCTTCGAGCCTGCCGGTCCCTCGGTACGAGAACTCGCCGATGTCGGCCTTGGGCACCATGTCGGCATCGAGTCCCGGCTCGGGCTGATCCTGCTTCGGCGGTGAGATGGACGGGTAGCGAGTGGTCGGATCCTGAAACTTCAGTTGATCGGTCTTAGTGGTGTGTACGTCTTCCTCAGGCATGAAATACCGTCCTGTACATCGGTGGAGTCGTCGAACTGCGCAGATCTCTTTGACAGTCGACTTCCCGCGGGACCCGCCTCGCAAACGCCCCCGGATGCCCGAAGACCGTCGAGGCAGCTATCACCGGCTCAACCGGCGTCCTCCCATCGCGTATCACCGTCTTCGGGAAACGGTGGCGGGACCTCGGGCTGGTCACGAGCCCGAATGATTCGCCCGAAGATCACGGCCACGGCGATCGACACGACGACCCAACCGAGGAGCAAGAACACAATCCACTGCACGAGTTGGACAACGGTCCCACTCCGAGTTTCGTAGCCTGACGAGCCGGATATCACCCGATGAATTCACCCTGCCGCTCGAGACGTAGACCTACCCCGGACGAGCGGAAGTATGCCCACAGACAACAGAAGCCCCGCCGGAAGGCCATGCGAGTAACCTTCCGGCGGGGTTCGATGTCACCGTGCAGGGGACGGCGACAGCCTGAGACACTACCGCGAAGTTGATCTTGGGGCGAGGACTGTTTCGCCCGAAGATCAGTACGCGCCTTCGCTGGCGACGACCGCCTTCACGGTCTTCATGATGATCAGCACGTCGGAGACCATGGACCAGTTCTCCACGTACGACAGGTCCAGACGCACCGACTCGTCCCACGACAGGTCCGAGCGGCCACTGACCTGCCAGAGGCCCGTCACACCGGGGCGCACCAGCAGACGACGCTTGACCCGGCCGTCGTAGCTCTCTACCTCGCGACGTAGCGGCGGGCGCGGACCCACCACGCTCATCTCCCCGCGCACGACGTTGATGAACTGCGGCAGCTCGTCGATGCTGAACCGACGCAGGACCCGACCCACACGGGTGACGCGCGGATCCTCCTTCATCTTGGAGAGCAGGCCGGCGCCCTCGTTCTGATCGAGCAATTGGTCGACCAGCTTGTCGTCGTTCTGCACCATCGAGCGGAACTTGATCATTCCGAACGGAGTTCCGTCGAGGCCGATGCGCTCGGACCTGTAGAAGATCGGGCCGCCATCCTCAAGTTTGATGAGCAGCGCAACGACAGCGAAGACCGGTGCCAGGCACAACAGCGCGGCGAGCGAGAACGCGAGGTCGAACAGACGCTTCCCGCTACGCTTGGCACCGTGATAGCTCGGCTTCTCCACATGGATCAGCGGCAATCCGGCCACCGGGCGCATCTCGATGCGCGGGCCAGCGACGTCGACGACGCCGGTCGCCACCACCAGATCGGCACGCTTGGGTTCGAGCTGCCACAGCAGGTCTCGGATGCCTTCGTGCCCGAGGGTCTCGGTGGCGGTCACCGCGACGGTGTCGGCACCTGAGGCACGCAACGCTGTGACGACGGTGTTCTCGTCGCCGTGGATCGGGATCTGCCGTCCGTCTACATCGATGCTCTCGCCCGGCACACCGGAATAGCGCGGCACGCACACACCCACGACGCGATACTTCTCACCACTGTGTCGCTGGAACGTGCTGACCATCTGGCGCACTGCGCGTGCGCCGCCCACCACGAGCACCGACGTCGTGAGCTCACCTGTTCGACGCCGACGTGCGACTATCCGTCGCCAGACCCACCTCAAGAACAGCAGACCCGCGAGACCAACGGGCAGAGCGACGGCGAGAAAATCGCGCGCGAGGTCTATCCGGAAGACGAGCGCAAGGACGGCGACCAAACCGAAGAAATAGAGCGTTGCCGAGATGACGCGCTGATATTCCTTGAATCCTGTGCCGATGACACCCCTGGACCGGGTACCGAAGAGGGCAAGAAAAACAGTCCAGGCGACGGGAATGAGCGTGTAACCCAGTACCGTGAGGGCGTCTATGGCGGCGAGCGAGTCCTGCCCGAAACGTGTCACGTGCGTGAGCGCGACTGCTAGTGCGATGACCAGACTGTCGGTGACGAACAGAGTGTTGGCGTAGGACTTCCGCCAGCCCCAGGTGGGGGACATTCTATTGCGGTCCGGCACACCGGCACTGGTGTCGATATGTGAGAGGTCATGTGCAGCATCGTCGTTCGTTTGACGAACTGTGGTCATGACGGAAGAACCCTCATAGTGTGTCTCCTCCCCGAGACGCTTCGAAGCTCGAGCACCTCCCTGCACTCGGACGTCGACAACCCCGTATATCGAAGCCGCGTCCTCCGTAGCAGCCCCGATACGTTATGCGATTGAGATCGTCTCACAGAACTGTTGCGTGCGCGCGACAACAAAAGGGAAGTTATCGAGAAACTCATCCGTGGGTAGCGTGCTCGGGGCCGAGATCGAGGCGCCGGAGCGTCTGGGCGTTGAGCGCGACGACGATCGTCGACGCCGACATGAGCACCGCAGCCACGGCCGGGGAGATCGCAACACCGGCGAAAGCGAGCACCCCGGCTGCCAGCGGAACGGCGACGACGTTGTATCCGGTTGCCCACAGCAGGTTCTGCCACATCTTGCGATAGCTCGCGTGCGAGAGTTCGACGATCGACAACACCGCTCGCGGATCGTTCGCGGCGAGGACGACGCCGGCCGACTCGATCGCGACGTCCGTGCCGGCTCCGATCGCGATACCGACGTCGGCCCGTGCGAGGGCAGGCGCGTCGTTGACGCCGTCGCCGACCATCGCGACGGTGTGCCCGCGCTCCTGCAATTCGGCGACCTTCGCATCCTTGTTCTCCGGCAACACTTCGGCGAACACTTCGTCGATGCCCAGATCGGCGGCCACCGCGTCGGCCACCTGCTGGGCATCACCGGTGATCATCGCGACCGTCACGCCGCGCACATGCAGCGCGTCGACGGCCTGGCGGGATTCGTCGCGCACGGTGTCCTCGAGCGCCACTGCCCCGAGTACCCGCCCGTCGGAGGCGACGTGCAGCACCGATGCGCCACGTCGTACCCATCCGTCGGTGACGGCGGCGACGTCGTCGGGCACCGACAGTTGCAGGGAGCTCAGCATGGACGGTCCGCCGATCGTCACCTCCACTCCATCGACGAGTCCTCGCACGCCGCGGCCGGGCAACGAGCGGAAGTCCGTCACTGCCATTCGCTCGGCGGACGGCACGCGGGCATGGGCGGCGGCGACGATGGCTCGCGCGACCGGGTGCTCGCTGTCAGCTTCGACCGCTGCTGCCAGGGCGAGCAGATGATCCTCGTCCGTTCCCGCCGTCGCGACGACACCGGTGACCTCGTGCCTGCCCTGCGTGAGGGTGCCGGTCTTGTCGAACAACACCGCGTCGACGGTGCGCATGCGTTCGAGCGCCAACCGATCCTTGACGAGCACACCCGCCCGAGCCGCACGTTCGGTCGAGATGGCGATCACCAGCGGGATCGCCAAACCTAACGCGTGAGGGCACGCGATGACGAGAACGGTGACAGTACGGACCACCGCTTCGTCGAGATTGCCGAGCAACGTCCACACGAGGAAGGTGAGAGCACCCGCGATCGCGGCGAAGTAGAAGAGGAAGGCCGCGGCACGATCCGCCAAGGCCTGCGCGCGGGACGAGGACGCCTGGGCATCGGCGACCATGCGCTGGATACCGGCCAACGCCGTGTCCTCCCCCACCGCCGTGATCCGCACCCGCAACGCGCTGTCGGTGGCGACGGTGCCCGCGACCACCGTGGCGCCGACGTCGCGGGTGACCGTCTTGGATTCGCCGGTGACCATCGACTCGTCGACCTCGGCGGTGCCGTCGATGACCGTGCCGTCGGCGGGCACACGTGCGCCCGCGCGCACGAGCACCACGTCATCGAGAGCCACGTCGTGCAGCGGCACCTCGACCACACCGTCGTCGGTGACCTTCTCGGCGGTGTCGGGCAGCATCGCGGCCAGCGCTTCGAGTGCCCCGGAGGCCGAACCCAGCGCCCGCATCTCGAGCCAGTGGCCGAGCAGCATGATGACGATCAGCAGCGCCAGTTCCCACCAGAAGTCCAGGTCGAAACCGCCGACCTCGAGAGTCGTGGCCCACGACGCGACGAAGGCGACCGTGATCGCCATGGCGATGAGCAGCATCATCCCCGGTTGGCGGGAACGTAGTTCGGCCCAGCCGCCGGTCAGGAACGGCACGCCGCCATAGAAGAAGATGACGGTGCCCAGCACCGGTGGGATCCACTCGACGCCCGGAACATCCGGAAGGTGATAACCGAAGAGTTCGGCGACCATGTGGCTGAAGACGACGACCGGTACCGACAGGATCAGGCTGACCCAGAACCGTCGCCGGAACATCTCGCCGTGCGCGCCGTGCCCCGCGTGACGATCGTGGCCGGCGTGCTCGTGGGTGTGTTCGTGCACCTGCTGGGACATCGACAGCTCCTGACTCGGCCGGCGGGACGAACCCGCGACGCGGATCGGCTACAGAGTGGTCAACAACTGACGCATCGTGTCGATTTCCTTCTGCTGGGTGTCGGCGATGGTGCGGGCCAGCTCGACGGTCTCGGGGTACTGCCCGTCCTCGATCTCGTCCTGCGCCATCTCGATCGCTCCCTCGTGGTGGACGATCATCTGCTCCAGATACAGGCGGGCCGCGTCGACACCCTGCGCGTCGGACAGTGCCTGCATGTCCTGCTCGCTCATCATCCCGTCCATGTGCGGCATGTCGTCCATGTGCGGCATGTCGTCCATGTGCGGCATGCCGGGCATGTCGAGTCTGTCCATCCGGGGAGTGTCCTCCCTGTGCATGGGCGGCATGCCCCACTCGTCGAGCCACGCCTCGAACTGCTCGATCTCGGGTTGTTGCTCTGCCTTGATCTGCTCGGCCAGCGCCCTCACCGGCTCCGGGATGCCGTCCTTTGCCAGCAGCATGTCGCTCATCTCGATGGCCTGCGCATGGTGCGGGATCATCATGCGCGAGAACATCACATCGTCCTGGTCGAACCGCGCGGAGTTCGCCTCGGCGGATGTCGGGGCCGAAGTGGCGGTCGCCGTGGTTGCTTCGTTACCACTGGAATCACTGCACGCAGACGTCGTGAATGCCACTGCCAGCGCGATCGCACCGGCGGCCAGAGCCTTCTTGTTCATGGCATCCACCCTCGCGTGTGCGCTCCCGGGTTCCGGTGGAGATCTCATGAAGATTTGCTCAAGAAGTGCGGGCACATCGTCAGCACCACGGCGGGTGGTGATGATGGATGCCATGCCTTCCTCTGTTCGCCCAACGGGACCATCCGGCGGATCCGCACCCGCCCCGAGCTCGACCGGCCGGATGCGAGCCATGGTCGTCGAGGACGAGGAGTCGTTGGCAAAGCTCGTGGGTTCGTATCTCGAACGCGACGGCTTCGACGTGACGATCACCGGCGACGGATCCGAGGCCGTGACCCTCGCGCGGCAGGTCGACCCCGACATCCTGGTGCTCGACCTCGGCCTCCCCGGACTCGACGGTGTCGAGGTGTGCCGGCAGCTGCGCACCTTCTCCGACGCGTACGTCGTGATGCTCACCGCGCGCACCGAGGAAGTCGACACCCTGATCGGTCTGTCCGTCGGAGCCGACGACTACCTCACGAAACCGTTCAGCCCGCGCGAACTGATGGCCCGCATCCAGGCCATGCTGCGTCGTCCCCGGACCACTGCACGGATCTCAGCCTCTACGGGCCGGCAGGACCGCGTGTTCGGCGATCTCTCCATCGACGTCGACGGACGGGAGGTCGCCGTGCGCGGCACACCGGTCGCGCTCACCCGCACCGAGTTCGACATCCTCGCTGCCCTGGCGCAGGACCCAGGAGTCGTATTCACCCGGGCGCAGCTCATCGCGGCCGTGTGGGGACAGAACTGGGTCGGCGACGACCACCTCGTGGACGTGCACATCGGCCATCTGCGCCGCAAACTCGGCGACGATGCGAACCAGGGACGTTTCGTGCGCACCGTCCGCGGCGTCGGCTACCGGATGGGTACAGGACGATGACGTCCCGCTCCCCCACCGCGACGAGCTTCGGCACCCGCCTGTTCCTCGCGCTCGTCGCCGTCGTCGTCGGATGTGCCGTCAGCGCATGGCTGGTCGCGTCCGCTCTCGCTCCCGGGATCTTCCACGACCATCTCGGACAAGCGGGCATCGATCACGATTCGAGCCAGGCCGCCCACGTCGAAGAAGCCTTCACCTGGGCCATCGTCCTCGCGTGGGGTCTGGCGGTCGCGATCGCGGTGCTGTTGGCCTCGGCGGTCAGTTGGTACATCGCGCGACGGATCCAGCGTTCGCTCGACACGGTGACCACCTCCACCGCGCAGATCGCCGGAGGTCGTTACGACACCCGCGTCCCCAGCCCCGAGCTCGGCCACGAATTCGACGAACTGGCAACCAGTTTCAACGAGCTGGCACGACGCCTCGAAGCCACCGAAATCACAAGGCGCAGAATGCTCGCCGACCTCGGGCACGAAATGCGCACACCCATCGCCACACTCGATTCCTATCTGGAAGCACTCGAGGACGGCGTCCGCACTCTCGACGACGACACCCGGCAGATTCTGCGAGCCGCCACTCACCGGCTGAACCGCCTGGCACAGGACATCACCGCCGTCTCCCGGGCGGAAGAGCACCTCACCCGCATCCATCGGGTGCCCACGACCACCGGCACCCTCGTCGCCACGGCGGTCGACGCGGTGCGCGAGCAGTACGACGGCAAAGGCGTGACGTTGCAGGCCGAGGTCGTCGAATCCGCGCCGGTGACGGTCGATCCCGACCGGCTCGGACAGGTGCTGGCGAACCTGCTGGACAACGCCCTACGGCACACACCGGCAGGAGGAAACGTCACCGTCGCCACGCGCATCCTGGGCCGCGGCCGAACGGAGATCACCGTGACCGACACGGGCGCCGGTATCGCGCCCGACCACCTCGACCACCTCTTCGACCGGTTCTACCGCGCGGACACCGCCCGCGACCGGAATCACGGCGGCAGCGGCATCGGCCTGACGATCGCGCGGGCACTCGTCGAAGCCCACGACGGTCGCATCCACGCGCACAGTGAGGGACCGGGCTGCGGAGCCCGGTTCACTCTGGAACTGCCGACGGCGAGTCAGGCGTAATTGGACAGGACGAACTCGGTCAGCCCCTTCCGGACCGCCTCGACCGCGTGCTTCTGCCCGCGCTTGAGCACGAAGCCGGGAACCGGAACCTTCGGTTCGAGCGACATGGTGATGTGCACCCGGGTGCCGCGCGCGATCTGTTCGAGGGCGTACTCCCCGTCCTGGCTGCGCTGCATCGCGCTGTCGACGAGCGTCCACGACGTCGAACTCTCCGTCCACGAATGCTCGATGGTCTGGGTGTCGGAGAAGCCGAGCAGCGACAGGGTCATGCGGATCCGGAGCGGCCGGCCGTCGTCATCCCGGGTGAGCACCTCGACGCTCTTGTGCGCCGACGACCACTCGGGAATGCGCTCGACATCCTTCAGGGCGCGCATCACCTGCTCGGGTGTGGCCTCGATGTCGAATCGATCGGAGACGCTGGCCGCCATGTCGGGTCCTCCTCGTCGGAAACGCGGTACATCCACCAGATGACCCCGGATGCCCCACGCCGAAACCCCGCCGACGGTGCCGGCGGGGTTCGGGCCGCGCTGTCGATCAGCTGTCGACGCGCACCTCGTCGCCGGTGATGAGGAAGGTCATCAGGTCGGTGCCGACGGTCAGCGGGCCGTCGTAGTTCTCCCGGGTGCGTTCGACGAGCGTCTCCTCGGAGATCCCGGGGACGCGGCCGGGGATGCCGTTGACGATGTGGCTGTACACGGCCATCTTCGGCTGGGTCTGCTCGAAGATGTCGCCTGCCTGCTGCGGGTTCGTATGGTGCGCGTACACGCTGGGCAGCGCAGACGGATCCTCGAAGTCGGCGACCTCGTGCACCAGCACGTCGACGCCTTCGCCGAACTTCAGAACGTTCTCGGTGGGCACGGTGTCGCCGCTGATGAGCACCGACTTGCCCGCATAGTCGACGCGATATCCGACCGCCGGCTGGATGGCACCGACCGGATCGTGCTCCACGGTGAACATGGTGACGGTGACGCCGTCCTGGTCGAAGACGACGCCGTCTTCCGCGAACTCGTGCGATTCGATCGGCGTGGTCGCGGGATCCACTTCCTTGTCCGCGACGCGCACATCGATGTCGTTGCGGTAGGTGCTCTGCATTCCGTCGCCGATGTTCCGGACGCCGACGGGTCCGTAGAGCTGGAAGGCTCCCTCGCGGCCACCGAGCGCCGGGACGTAGCTGCTCATCCAGAGGTCGGACAGACCGTTGATGTGGTCGGAGTGGAAGTGGGTGAGGAAGACGGCATCGACCTGACCGACCGGCACGCCGGCCTGCGTGAGGCGCACCGTGGCTCCGCGTCCTGCATCGAAGACGAGGTTCAAGCCGTTGGCCTGGACCAGCGTGGACATGCCGTAACGCTCGGTGCTCGGCACCGGGCTGCCCGTGCCGAGCAGCGTCACACGCATCTCGCCCTCGGCGGGAGCTTCGGAGGCCGGGTGAGCGGAGTCCGTGGGCGAACCATCCGACGCCGTCGTTTCCTGGGCTGCGGGTGTCTCCTGAGCTGCAGATTCACCGGAGCTGCAGCCCGTGAGTGCGAGCGCGAGAACACCCGACACCACTACTGCCGCCGTGCGGATCCGGCCGAATTCGAATGAGCGTCGTGACACCGAAGGTTCCTTCCAAGGGAACGAGAGATTCTGTACGCACGGCGTACGTAGTGAACGCTGTGCGTACATACTGTGCGGGTCATCACAGCGGAAAGTCAAATCACGATTGGGTGTCGGAGATCGAGAACGGCCCCGGAGTCGAAACCCCGAGGCCGTTCCGATCGAGCTGCGGTCAGTTCTGCATGAGGACCTGCTGGCTCTTCACCAGCGGATACGACGCCAGTTCGCTCCCGTCGAGATCCTCTTTGTGCATGTCCACACCGGTGATCTGACTGTTCTCGTAGGTGCGGTAGTAGTAGATGCCCCTGTGGGTGTTACAGCACGACGAGTAGATGGTGATCTCGTACTTGTCCTCGAGCCGAACACATCCCCGCTGCTGTTCCACGGAACCGAGGATGTGGAAGAACTGGCTGATCGCCTCGGACTCCGAGTCGCCCGATACCGAATTCACCTTGGTGAAGGCGGCCTTGACGAAACGCGACATCGACGACAGGTCTCCCGGCAACCCCACAGCACCGAGGCCGCGACTGTAGGTATCGAAGGGGATCTCCTTCGAGAAGCGCGGCTCGGGTGGATCGACCGACAGACTCATGTAGTTGTTGATGTTGAACAACTGGATGTCGAAGGTCGGATTGTTCGTGAGGACCTGGATCGGGTTGTCGTGGACCTTCAAGCCCTCGGCGACGGATTCGACGGTAATGGACTCGTCCCGGTCGGAAATGATCCAGTGCAGCGGGGACGGCGGGAACTCCTCACTGAACGCAATGTCGACGATGCGCACGTCCGCAAGCGCGTCCCGCACCTGCGCGACGGTCTCGAACTGTCCGAGCACCCAGGGGATGAACTCGAACGACGCGACGTTCGTCCCGTCCTCCGAAACGGGCTTGTAGTCGGCATTGTCGGGGAAATTCAGCCCCGCCATGCTCAAGCCCTTCTCGTTGGTCGCGTCGTAGTAGAGCGGATAACCCTCGGCTACCGTCGCCATGCCGATCATGGCGTGATGCGTCTTCAGTGGCGGCACCTTACGGAACTCGAACGGGAAGTTCCGCGGCGTGACCGTCACCGCTTCCCGGTAGGAGTATTCGAGGTCGAGATTCCGGCCGAAATAGTGGTCCTTGGCGGTGTAGTTGGCGGCTGTGCACATGCGGCTACCTCCGGACTGTTTCGTCCCACGGTATCGGCATATGCGTGGACGCATGGCGGTTCGGACGGTCCCATACGAGAACGGCCCCGGAGTCGAACTCCGAGGCCGTTCTCTTCGCGCTTGCTCAGTAGGCGCCGTCGCTGGCGAGCACTGCCTTGACGGTCTTACCGATGATCAACACATCCGAGACCATCGACCAGTTCTCCACATACGACAGGTCCAGGCGCACCGACTCGTCCCACGACAGATCCGACCGGCCACTGACCTGCCAGAGCCCGGTCACACCCGGACGCACCAGCAGGCGACGCTTGACCCGACCGTCGTAGGCCTCCACCTCACGCCGCAACGGCGGACGCGGACCCACCACACTCATCTCCCCGCGAATGACGTTGAGGAACTGCGGGAGTTCGTCGATGCTGAACCGGCGCATGATCTTGCCGATACGGGTGACGCGGGGGTCGTCCTTCATCTTGAACAACGGACCCGCACCCTCGTTCTGCGCCAACAGGGTGTCGACCATCTTGTCGGCGTTGGCGACCATCGACCGGAACTTGATCATCCCGAACGGCGTGCCATCGATACCGATGCGCTCGGCCTTGTAGAAGACCGGACCCCGATCCTCGAGCTTGATCAACAGCGCGACCACCGCGAACACCGGCGCCAACGCCACCAGCGCCGCGCCGGCGAAGACCAGATCGAAGATCCGCTTCCCCGACCGCTTCGCCCCGTGATAGCTCGGCTTCTCCACATGGATCAACGGCAGACCGGCCACCGGGCGCATCTCGATCCGCGGACCGGCTACATCGACCACACCCGTGGCGACCACCAGGTCGGTGTCGAGCGGCTCGAGCTCCCAGACCAGATCGTGCAAACCATCGCTGCCCAGGGTCTCGGTGGCGGTGACCACCACCGTGTCCGCCCCCGACAACTTGAGCGCCTCGACCACCGAATGCTCGTCGCCGTAGATGGTGATCTCCCGGCCGTCGACATCGATCACATCCCCGGCCGCACCCGAATAACGCGGCACACAGACCCCACGACGCGGTAACCCTCCCCGTCCTTCCGGGAGAAGGTGCTCGCCATGTGCCGCACCGCCCGCGCACCACCGACCACCAGCACCGACGTCTGGAACTCACCCCGAGCACGCTTGCGCGCGATCACCTTCCGCCACACCCACCGAGTGAGCAGCAAGCCGGCGAGGCCGACCGGCAACGCAATGGCAAGGAACCCGCGCGCGATCTGCTGGTTGGCGATGAGCGCGATGATGGCGATGGTGCCGAACATGGCGAGCGTCGCCGAAATGACTCGCTGATACTCGTCGTAGCCGGCACCGATCACTCGACGCGACCGCGTGCGGAACAGGCTCAGTGCGCCCAACCACGCGACGATGATGGTCGCGGACGTCAACGAGTACTCGAGTGCTGCGCCCTCCCCGGCCAGCAAGAGTTCCTCGGATCCGAACCGCACCCACTGCGCCAGCAAGACGGACAGCACCACGGCAAGCGCGTCCGTGACGTAGGGCCGCTTGACGTAGGCGTCCTGCCACTTCCACCGATTGACGCCGGTGCCGGGCGACGCGTCCGCGGGGGCACGGTTCTGTGCACCCCGCGGAGCGTCGAACGGGTCGACCCCTCGATCATCGACCGTCGTCATCCCGCAGTCCTCCCCATAAGTGGCGTCTCCTCCCCGAGACAGAACTTAGTCTTGTCGCAGATCAGCCGGGAAATCCAGACCCATCGTCCGAGACGATCGTGGGGTTGTGTCCTGTGTTCGGTTGAATCTCTTGGGCTTCGAGCGCATCTACCTGCGTGTAGCCCCGAGCGTCCGAAAAACAGAAAGTGATTACAATCACTTTTACGTAACGCTCCCGTTCAGGATTCAGAGTCCGACGAACCCGGCCGCCAGAGCCGCAGCAGCGAATACTGTTACTGCGAGTTCACGAAACATCAAGAGTCCGCACGTAGTTGGCGGAGAGATCATGCGACTCGCACGGGAGGTGGGCTCACCAACCGAAGCCACCGCATCTTGACGCGGTGAAACGGGGTTCGCCCGGCCTGTTGCAGGGGCGAACCTCGTTTCACCGCGTCAACCTGTGGGGGTCAGACGCCCCCGGGCGCGAGCACGATGTCGAACCGGGCCTTCGCCCAGGAGCGGTCCCCCAGATCGCGTCCGTCCGGCGTCGGCGTGCCCGGCGACTGCTGCGCAAACTCCTTGACGAGCGAGTCCTTCACGCCGAAAACGCTGTCGCCGAAGAATCCATCCCTGACGGGCGTCGTTCAGAGGCCCTTCAGGAAACTGAAGAAGCCCGGCGTGTGCACCTCACGCAGGCGGGTGAGTTTGCGGTAGGAGATCAGCCAGACACCGTCGACCCTGCGGTATTCCTCGTGGTAGTGACCCCACCCGTGCAGCGACTCCTCGACGCCGTCGTTGTCCCACCACAGCTGGTCCTCCATCGCCCAGATGCCGCGGGCCGTGGTGGCGGATTCGAGGACGATCTCCGGGCAGTGACCGTGGTGTGCGGAGGTGATCGACACCGGTCCGTCGAGGAAGTTGCTGATGGCGCGGGTGAGTGCCTCGCGACCCACCACACGACCGGCTTCTTCACCGGTGCGGGGCTGCTTGTCGCTGGGGAGTCCACCCCACGTCTCGCTCACCACGTCCTCGGTGTGCAGAGTGGGGTACAGCTCCCACTGCTTGGTGTCCATCACCCGCAGCCGAGCTGCGAAGACCTGCTGGATCTCGTGGATGGCGAGAAGCTGTTCGGCCGCAGACAGATCACTGATCGGGCGGGCCGTGGTCTCGGTCATGGCGATCCTTCCGGAGCAGGCGGTCACCGGCCTGTCTACCGGCCCTCGGACGCAATCTCCTGCAACGTCCCGCTGATCGGAACAACAGCCGGCCCGCCGAAGGGGGCGGACCCCATCCGTGTTGCCCGGATGTCCCGTTCAACGGAAACATCGGTGCGCGATCACATCACGGGCTGGGACTGTTCGATACGCCACACCTGCACAGCGCAGGTCGCTCCGTTACGCGGAGCACCCCCTCCCACACAGTCCCGGCTCACAGCAGCCGATCCCAGGAAGAGTCACCGTCATGGGTCAGGTATTGGACAGGATCATGCAGCACGCGGACGAGATCCGCGCCGAGGGTGTCGAGGGCGACAAGCTCATGCGCCTCACCGACACCACCGCGAAGCGCCTGCGTGACTCCGGCATCATCCGCACCTTCCAGCCGAAAGAGTACGGCGGTTTCGAAGGCCACCCGCGTGAGGCGGCCGAGACCATCATGGCGCTCGGTGCACTCGACGGCGCGACGGGCTGGGTCGCCGGCATCGTCGGCGTTCATCCGTGGGAGCTCGCTTTCTTCGACCCCAAGGCCCAGGAGGAGATCTGGGGCGAGGACAACGACATGTGGATGGCCTCGCCGTACGCACCGATGGGTGTCGCGGTGCCCGTCGACGGCGGATACATCCTCAACGGCCGCTGGTCGTTCTCGTCCGGCACCGACCACTGCGGCTGGATCATGATCGGTGCCGCCGTCGGCGACAAGGACGGCAACCGTACCGGCAAGGTGCTGCACGTCGTGCTTCCCCGCTCCGATTACGAGATCGACCAGGACAGCTGGAACGTCATCGGCCTGCGCGGCACGGGTTCGAAGGACCTGATCATCAAGGACGCCTTCATCCCCGAGCACCGCACGATCGACGCCGACATCGTGCTCAGCGGCAACGGCTGGCGCCACGCGGGTCGTGACGAGACGCTGTACAAGTTCCCCTTCTCGTACATCTTCCCGCTGGGCATCACCGCGTCGCTGATCGGCATGACCGAAGGTGCCCTCGCCTGCTACGTCGCAGCTCAGAAGGAGCGCGTCCAGGTTTCGGGCATTCCGATCAAGGAGGACCCGTACGTCCTGTTCGCGATCAGCGAGGCGGCCGCCGAGATCTCCGCGTCGCGGCTCGCGCTGCTCGAGACCGTCGACCGCTTCTGGGACAAGACGGACCGCGGTGAGGAGATCAGCTTCGAGGAGCGCGCCATCGGACGTCGCACCCAGATCTCGGCCGCGTGGCGGGCCGTGCGGGCGATGGACGAGATCTTCGCGCGTGCCGGCGGTGCCGCGGTGCACCTGAAGACGCCGATGCAGCGTTTCTGGCGCGACGCACACGTCGGCCTGACGCACGCCATCCATGTGCCCGGCCTGATCTACCACTCCGCAGCCCTGACGCAGCTCGGTGGCGACCCGCAGGGTCCCTACCGCGCGATGATCTGATTCCCCCCTTCACTTTCGAGGACGATGACATGACTGAACTGAGAGGTCTCGGCTACCTCCGCATCCAGACGCAGGACGTGCCGCGTTGGCGCGCCCTGCTCCTCGACGGGCTCGGCATGGCCGAGGGAACCGGCCCCGAGGCCGACGGCTTCTACGCCCGCATCGACGAGCGCCGCTCCCGCATCCAGGTGCTGCCCGGCGATTCCGACAAGGCCCTGGCCGTGGGCTGGGAGGTGCGTGACGAGTTCGCGCTCCAGCGAGTGCGCGAGGCCGTCGAGAAGTCGGGACGCACCGTCGAGGTGCTCTCGCACAAGGAAGCGACCTACATCGACGCCGAGGGCGCCATCGCGTTCGAGGATCCGGCCGGAACCCGCCTCGAAGTGTTCTTCGGGCCGGTTCTCGACCACAGCCCGGTCGTGACGCGGTTCGGCGGACGCTGGGTGACCGGCGGCCTCGGCCTGGGTCACGTCGTGCTGCCGACGGCGAACTTTGCCGAGACGTACGAGTTCTACACGCAGGTTCTCGGTTTCCTGCCGCGCGGCTCGATCCGTCTCGACGAGGACGGCCTCGTGCGGGTCCGCTTCCTCGGTATCAACGAACGCCACCACAGCCTCGCGCTGTGCCCGGCTCCGCCGAACGAGGAGCCCGGCCTGGTGCACCTGATGACCGAGGTCGACACCCTCGACGCGGTCGGCCAGGCCCTCGATCGGGTGAACAAGCTCGACTTCTCGATCTCGTCGACGCTCGGCCGGCACACCAACGACAAGATGATCTCGTTCTACGTCCGCGCACCCGGCGGCTGGGATCTCGAGTTCGGTACCGAAGGCATGCTCGTCGACGAGCGTCACTACACGTCCGAGGAGATCACGGCGGATGCGTACTGGGGTCACGACCAGTCGGGATCCGAGCCGCTGAAGGCGTTCCTGCCTCCCACTGCCTGACATCCCACGGGCCTGTCCGACGAATGCACCGCGACTTCCGGTCGCGGTGCATTTTTCGTCGGTCTTGAAATTCGTTCTTCCGCAGAGCTCCGAGTGGCGCTACAGTCGTAGATACTCATTGATCGGTCGATCAATCAACGACACGCCACGGAGAAGACCATGTCCGAAGTCCTCCCCACCCCCTCGTCCGTCATGGACCGCGTCGGCCTTCTGCTCGAACCGTTCCGCGACACGGACGGACTGACCCTCACCGAACTGTGCCGACGAACGGGCTTCCCCCGCTCGTCGGCCCATCGCATGCTTCTCCAGCTCGTGCGGGTCGGATGGATGCGTCGCAGCGGCACCACCTATCACCTCGGCCCGAAGATCGTCGAGCTCGGCGCCCTCGCGCAGGCACACGACCGGATCCACAGCGCCGCCCTCCGCTCGATGTACGACCTGCACCGAGAGACCGGTCTCGCCGTCCACCTGACCGTTCTCGACGACGACCAGGTCATCTACCTGGAGAAGGTGAGCGGCGCGCAGTTCACCGACACCACCTGGGCGGGCCAGCGGCGTCCCGCCGAGGACACCGTCGCCGGCCTGGCGCTGCTCGCCCGACGCGACGGGCACCATCCTGCCCTGAGCGGCCCCGACGGATACACGCTCGCCGGTGGTGTCGTGTACGGCGGTGAATGCTTCCGGCACGCCGTCGCCGCGTTCGCCGCAGGGGACGGGGAGATCGCCGCACTCTCACTTGCCGGCCCCGTCGAGGCGCTCGGCGAAGACGCGACCCGGCGGCTGCGTCGGGCAGCCGACCACCTGGAAGCGACCCTGACCGCGTGACACCACGCCCTGTCCACAGCCCCGTTGATCAATCGATCAACGGACGGTTCCGGCACATCGTGAGGATGCCATGACACACACCGACGACTTCTCCAACGCCTTCATCGCCCGCGTGGCCGGGCTCCTGGACGAGTTCCACACCGGCGATCGCCTCACCCTCTCCGAACTGTCGACGCGCACGGGCCTGCCCCGCTCGTCCACCCACCGGCTGCTCACCCAGCTCGCCGAGCACGGCTGGGTGAGCAAGCGCGGCAAGACCTACGCGCTCGGACGCACACCGCTCGAGTGGGGCGCGCTGGCGAGGAACCACGACCGCCTGCACCGAGCGGCCCATCCCGTCCTGCACGACCTGCATTCGGCGACAGGTCTCGTCGTACACCTGGCGGTTCTCGAAGGTGGCGATGTGCGCTACGTCGACAAGGTCGGCCGCGGACCTGTCGCACTCCCCTCGCGCATCGGCGGACGGCAGCCGGCGCATCGCACCGCACTCGGAAAGGCCCTTCTGGCCCACACCCGGATGCACGCCGCCTATCCTGCGACCGGATGCACGTACGCCACTGCTCCGAGGGCTGAGAATTTGCTCTCCCGCAACGAGATCGCACGTATCCGCGAACGCCACGTCGCGCACGAGTGCGGGGAATCGTTGCCGGGTATCGCATGCGTGGCGGCGCCGATCGGAAACGGGCAGATGTGCGTCGGAGCGCTGTCCGTGACCGGACCCGTCGACATCGTCGACACCGTCAGCCTGGCCACCCCGGTCCGGCTCGCGGCGCGGGCCGTCTGGCGTTCCCTGTCCCCGGCCGATTCTCAGCCACACCTCGGCCGGCCGATGGCTCAGCGCACCAGCGCCTGACCTCCGTCCACCGGAAGCGAATGGCCCGTGATGTAGCGGGCCGCCTCGCTGCACAGGAAGACGACCGCGGGCCCGATATCGGTCTCGGGATCACCGAGTCGACCGAGCGGGATCGAACTCGCGTATGCGGCAGCTTCGTCCGGCTCGCGTTCCGCCCACTCCTGCATGGCCACCGAATCGGCGAGCGGAAGAATCGAATTGACGCGGATCCCGTCCGCCGCCCACTCACAGGCGGCGGTGCGGGTGAGAACCCGGATCGCTTCCTTCGCGGCGGCGTATCCACCCGTGCCCGAGGGGTTCCACCGGATACCGGCCGCCGATCCGAGATTGACGATCGAACCACCGCCGCGCAGGTGCGGGTGGCACGCCCGCATCATCCGCCAGGTGGCGGTCGGGCCGGACTCCATCCCGTCGCGGTACACGGCCTCGTCGAGTTCGAGCAACGTTCCCGGAGCGGGTGATTGCGCGTTGTTCACCAGAATGTTCAGGCCACCGAACTCCTTCACCACGTCCGCGACGGTCGCCTCCACGGCCGCCGCGTCGGTCACGTCGCACACGTACGGCACCGCACGGCCGCCCCGAGCTTCGATCTCGACCGCGGTGGCACCGATCGTCTCCGCGGTGCGCCCCACGACGGCCACCGAGGCGCCGGCTGCGGCGAGCGCAAGTGCGATCCCTCGCCCGATGCCCTGGCCGGCGCCGGTCACGAGGGCGGTGCCACCCGCGAGGGGGGTGGTGGGAACGATCGGGTCCATGCGGGTCACGGCCATGCATACTCCTGAAGACGTCGGGACGGGACTCCATTGATCGGTTGATCAATGAATGTGGCAGAATACGGTCGGGAACAGGCCTCACCCAGGCCTTACGAGAGGACGACGGTGGACCCGCAGGAGCGTAAGAGACAGATACTCGACAGGTCGGCGGAGATCTTCGCCCGCAAGGGTGTCACCGCCACCACCATCCGCGAGATCGCCGATGCGGTCGGTGTCTACTCCGGAGCGCTCTACCACTACTTCCCGTCCAAGGAAGCGATCGTCACCGAGCTCATCCGCGAGTACATCACCGACCTCAACGAACGGTGCCGCGAGGTGCTCGCCCGGTCGCTACCGCCGGTCGAGCGACTCGAGGCCTTCACACAGATCGCGCTGGAGACCTCCGAGGACTATCACGGCGCGACCTCCATCTGGCGACGCGAAGGCGAGTACATGCGCGAGCGCGTCGTCGAGGCCGACATGGTCTCCTCTGCCGACGCCATGGAAGTCGCATGGCGCGAGGCCATCCGGGACGGCATCGCGGAAGGGGTCTTCCGCACCGACATCGATCCCGAAGCGTTCCGGGAACTGATCTACGACGCGGTCTGGCATGCCTCCCGCTGGTACCGGCCCGGACCGAACCGCACCCTCGCCGATCTCTCGCGCACCATCGTGTCGTTGTTCGTCGACGGCTTCCGCCGACGCGACACATGATCCGCCCCGCCGCGTACGGCGGGACGGATCATCGGATCACTCCGCCGAACCGCTGAGGTTCTCCTCGACCTCCTTGTGCCACGACTCGAGCGCACGGGAGGTGTCCACCTCGAACTCGAAACGCTGCGTCATGTCCGGCGTGACGTCCTCGAGGTCGACGTAGAACTGGTTGTACCAGCGACGCAGCTGGTAGACCGGGCCGTCCTCCTCCGTGAGGAGCGGATTCTCGATGCGGGACTTGTGCTTCCAGATCTCGATGTCCTGGGCGAACTGCTCCTCGAGACCGTCGGTGAACATCTTCGCCATCTCGGCGGCCTGCTCCTCGGACATGCCCTCGATCTTCTTGACGATCGTGCCGAACTGCAGCACGAACGAGTTGTTCGTGACCGGGTAGTGGCAGTTGATCAGCTTCGACTCGATGGTCGTGCCCTCGGAGACCGTGTAGATCGTATCGAGCATGAAGGACGGACCGTAGTAGAAGGCGTCCGAGATCGTCTGCGCCTCCGGCAGATCCATCTGCACACCGGTCTTGATGTCGTCGCGCCCGTAGGAGCGCATGTGCTGGCCGGCGATGTGCCCGTCGAAGACGTTCTTGAAGTACTCGGGCATCTGGAAGTGCACGTAGAAGAAGTGCGCCATATCGACGACGTTGTCGACGATCTCACGGCAGTGCGATCCCTCGACGTGGATGGTCGTCCACGTCCAGTCGCTCCACTGCCCGTCCTCGTAGCCCTCGATCTCGGGGATCGCGAGCTCGGGAGTGGGCTCACTACCCTGCGGGCAGTGCCAGACGAACAGAACGCCGTTGCGCTCCATCGTCGTCCACGCCTTGGTACGGCCGAGCTTCGGCGTGCGGCGCGCGTACGGCACCGCTTCGCAACGACCCTGGCCGTTCCAGCGCCAGTCGTGGAACGGGCACGCGATGGTGTCGCCCTTGATCTCGCCGCGCGCGAGGTTGCCGCCCATGTGCCGGCAGAAGGCGTCGAGCACGTGCAGCTTTCCTGCCGTGTCGGCGAAGACCACCAGGTCGGTGCCGAACACCTTGACCTGATGCGGCTTTCCGTCACGGAAGTTCTTGGCGAGGCCGATGCAGTGCCATCCGCGCGCGAAGCGGGTGGGGTTGGTACCGGGATCGATGTTGCGGATCTCGATCCGCTCCTGGGGGACGGTCATGGTTTCTCCTGGGCTGGCAAGGGGTGAAGGCGAACGGCGGTCACCGGGCTGAGGTGACTGCCTCCGTGGAAGCGAGAGGAGCGATGGCGGGGTCGACTCGGTGGCCGGTCCGGATCACCCCGTCGGACACCGCCTCGTCCACCGTGCGGTCGAGTGCCTCACAGCGCATCACGTAGGCACCGGGACCGCACGCGGCGGCGGCCGCGATCTCGCGGCATGCCTGCCTGGCCTCGTCGGACCACTGGATACTGGTATGAGCGGGGCTGTACTTCGCGACGAGCACGCGAGCGTCACAGGTGTGACAGGCGAGCGACTGCATTGTTTCCGGTTCCCTTCCTCGGATGAGTCGAGAGTAGGAACCGCGATGTGGGCGGCGACACAGCTTTTCAGCCCAGCGGGACAATCGCTCTTCCACCGATCTCCCGGCGACTGCGTCAACGTGGGAGTAGGCGGGGGATGCGGACGCGGAACGTCGAGCCGACACCCTGTTCCGACTCCACCTCCACCTTCCCGCCGTGCGCTGCGACCAGCGCGGCGACGATCGACAGGCCCAGCCCGCTCCCCCCTGATGCGCGGGTGCGGGAGGCGTCGGCGCGGTAGAAGCGTTCGAAGACGCGCTCGCGGTCGTCGGGGTCGAGGCCGGGGCCGGTGTCGGCGACTTCCAAGACAGCATCGGTGTCCGCGGTGCCCACGCGCACCGTGACGTCGGCGTCGGGTGGGGTGTGGGTCAACGCGTTGGTGACGAGATTGCTCAGCACCTGACGCAGACGGGCGTCGTCGCCGAGAACCTCAGGAGTTCCCGGGCCGTCGATGATGTCGAGGGTGATGGTTCGTTCGGGCGCGACGGCACGCGCGTTGTGCACCGCGTCGGCGGCGACCGCGAGCAGGTCCACCGGGGAACGGTCGAGCGGGCGTTGTTCGTCGAGTCGTGCGAGCATCAGCAGGTCCTCGACGAGCAGGCCCATACGCCGGGCTTCGCGTTCGATGCGTTCCATGAGCATGCCCGTGTCGGTGCTCGCGCCCTGCCGGTACAGCTCGGCGAAGCCACGGATGGTGGTGAGCGGGGTGCGGAGTTCGTGGCCGGCGTCGGCGACGAAGCGACGCATCTTCTCCTCCGAGCGTCTCGCCGACTCCTCGGATGCCGCGGTCGCTGCGAATGCCGATTCGATCCTGCCGAGCATCGCGTTGAAGGTCACCGACAACCGGCCGATCTCGGTACGGGGATCGCCCTCGGGTACCCGCTCGCTGAGGTCGCCTTCGGCGATCGCTGCAGCGGTGCGCTCGACCTCGTCCAACGGACGCAGACTCATACGCACAACGACGCCCCCGGCCACCGCCAGCGCGACCAGCACGACAGCACCGATCACCGTCTGCAACACCACGAGCCTGTCCGCCGTCTCCTCGGTCTCGGCGAGGCTCATGCCGACCGTCGTCACCACACCCGACGCATTCTCGGTGCTCATCACCCGCCAGTGCGGACCGTCGTCGCCCGCGGATCCGACGGTGACCGGCCTGCCCGTCGGGTCGTCCGACACGTCGGGGGCGGTCGACTCGTCGTTGACGACGAACAGCACCCGGCCGTCGGCGTCGACGGCCTGCACGTAGAAGGGGCTCGGTGGTCGCCGGGAGTTGGGGGCGTCCAGCGGGGGCGTCGGTGGTGGCCGGTCGGGTCGCGCCCAGGTGCGTGCGGCCTCCTCGAGGTCCCGGTCGACACGCGAGAGCAGGGAGTTCTGCAGAGCCGACGTGACCGCGACACCCGACGCGAGCAGACCGATGCCCGCCAGGAGCACCAGGGCGGCCACCAGCGTCCAACGGAGTGGCAGCGCCCGTAGGCGGTTCATGTGCGGGGTTCCCGCATCACATAGCCGACGCCGCGCACGGTGTGGATGAGGGGAACATCGCCGGTGTCGACCTTGCGTCGCAGATACGACACGTACGACTCGACCACCCCGACCTCACCGCCGAAGTCGTAGTTCCACACGTGTTCGAGGATGCGGGGCTTGCTCAGCACCGTCCCGGCGTTGAGCATCAAGTACCGCAGCAACGTGAACTCGGTGGGCGACAGCGACACGGGTTTGCCGGCCTTGAAGACCTCGTGGGTGTCCTCGTCGAGTTCGAGGTCGGCGAAGGTGATGCGCGAGCTACGTTCGGCCTCGGACACCTTGCCGGCGCGACGCAGGATCGTGCGCAGCCGGGCGATGACCTCTTCGAGGCTGAACGGTTTGGTGACGTAGTCGTCGGCACCGAGCGTCAACCCCGCGACCTTGTCCTCCACGGCGTCCTTCGCGGTGAGGAACAGAACGGGCGCGTCGATGCCGTCGGCGCGCAGGCGACGCAGCATGCCCATGCCGTCCATGCCGGGCATCATCACGTCGAGGATCACCGCGTCGGGCCGGAAGCGACGCGCCTTGTCGAGTCCTTCGGCGCCGTTGCTCGCGGTCTCCACCTCGAAGCCCTGGAACTTCAGGCTCACGGACAGCAGTTCGACGATGCTGGGCTCGTCGTCGACGACGAGCACTCGCGCTTCGGGAATCCGGTCGGTCACGCATCGATTGTCGCGGGTGAGGCTGACGCCCCGCTCGAGGAAGCCTGGCAGTTTCATGTGAGTCTCCCGATTGCCAGCGAACTGCCAGGAAACCTCCAAGGCTCCTCGAGGTGACGGGTGTGTGCTGTCGGGGTGAACAACGGCTTCCAGCAGACCGCGAGCAAACTGCACGCGTTCAACCGGTACGAGATCAAGTACTTCGTCGACGAGATGAAGGTGCCCGAGCTGCGGCGCGAGCTCGCCGCCCGGATGGACACCGATCCGCACTCCCCGCACGGCGGGTATCCGGTGACGTCGCTCTACTACGACACCCCGGATCTGCGGTTCTACTGGGAGAAGATCGAGGGCCTGAAGTTCCGCCGCAAGGTGCGCATGCGGCTGTACGGAGATCCGGCCGCGTGTACCGACGACACTCCCGTGCAGGTCGAGATCAAGCAACGCGTCAACCGGGTGACCCAGAAGCGTCGCACCGCCCTCCCCTACTGCGTCGCCCTGCGATGGCTGAACGGACGTGAGGACATCGAGTGCGACGACTCGCAGCGGCCGTTCGTCAACGAGGTCTCCGGCCTCGTGGGGAATCTGGATCTGCGACCGATCGTGACCACCGGCTATCTGCGCGAGGCGTTCGTCGGACGCGACGCCGACCTCGGCCTGCGCGTGACGATCGACCACAAGGTGCACGGCCGCGACCGCGACTTCCACTTCGCGTCCGGCGCCGAGAACCGCTTCATCATCCCGCCGAAGCTGGCCATCGTGGAGCTCAAGGCCAACGAGCGGGTGCCCTACTGGGCGACGGATCTGACGGCGCGGCTGGACATGTCGGTGATCCGGGTATCGAAGTACTGCCAGTCGGTCGAGGCGTTCGGGCTCGCACCCCGGTCCCGTTTCGGCGCACCGGAACTGGTGCTGCCGGACGGCTTCGATGCGCGGGTACCGGCAGATCTTCTTTCCACCGAGCCGATTCCGGTTCGCTGACTTTCCCTTTTCCGAAACAAGGACGGATATGAATTTCGATTTCCAGGATCTCAGTGGCACGTTCACGACCTTCGACATCGTGGTGTCGCTGGCGTTGTCGTTCGTGCTGTCGAGTGTGATCGCGTGGGTCTACCGCTACACGCACAAGAACGTCTCCTACAGCCAGTCCTACGTGCAGACACTGGTGCTGGTCGGCATGGTCATCGCGCTCATCATGCTGGTGGTCGGATCGAACATCGCCCGGGCGTTCGCTCTCGTCGGCGCGTTGTCGGTGGTGCGATTCCGTAATGCCATCAAGGAAACCCGTGATGTCGGGTTCATCTTCCTGGTGATGGCCATCGGCATGACCACCGGTACCCGCTTCTACGTGCTCGCCATCGCGGCGACCGTCGCGATCTGCCTCGTGCTGCTCATCATGAACAAGTTCAACTGGTTCAAGCTCGACGTGCAGCGTCAGGTGGTCAAGGTGCAGGTGCCGCCGGAGCCCGCCTACACCAGCACCGTCGAGGACGTTCTCATCAAGCACTGCAGTGAATACGAGCTGGTGTCCACCGAATCCGTCCGCGCCGGCGCCCTGGTGGAGCTGTACTACACGGCGCAGCTGAAGAAGGGCACGAGCTCGAACGATCTGATCGCCGCACTGAGCGCCGTCAATGCCGGCCAGCGGGTGAGCGTCCTGACCGGATACGACCAGACCGACCTGTGATGACGGCACCGACACCGCGGCGCCGGCTGCGACACCGGATACCGACCTCGCTGCGTCGGCACTGGAAACTGCCGGTGGCGTTCATCGCGTTCGTCGCGATCGTGGCCACGGCCTTCGGGGCGACACGCGTGCGGCCCTACATCACCGGCGACCCGACGATCATCTCCTCGGAGATCACCGAGAACGTATCCGGCACAGTCGATTTGTTCGACACCTCCATCACACACGAGTTGTCGATCGAGATCGGCGACGCCGAGTACGACGATATGATCTCCGCATACGAGAAGGACGGCGACAAGGAGTGGGTGGTCGCCGATGTGATCATCGACGGCACCCGCATCGACGACGTCGGTGTGCGCCTGAAGGGCAACTCGACCCTGCGTGGCCTGCAGGGCGAGAACGGTGAAGGACCGGACGGCTTCGGGCCCCCGGAAGGATTCGAACTGCCCGAAGGCTTCGAGTTGCCCGACGGTTTCGATCCGGCGCAAGGCCCACCCGGGATGGAAGGCATGGCTCAGGTGGACCCGGAAGATCCGACCTCGCTGCCCTTGCTGATCCGCTTCGACAAGTACGTCGACGGTCGCGCGTATCAGGGCATGACCGAACTGTCGGTGCGGCCCGGATCGCCTGTGATCAACGAGGCGATGGCGTTGTCGCTCACCGCCGAGACCGATCAGCCGACCCAGCGGTACGCGTACACGGTGTACTCGGTCAACGACAGCGCCACCGCGACGCGACTGGTGCTCGAGCATCCCGACGAGCAGTACGCCAACTCGCTGTTCGACTCCCCCGGCTATCTCTACAAGGCCGATGCGTCGTCGCGGTTCGAGTACGTCGGCGACGACCAGTCCGACTACGCCGACCAGTTCGAGGAGATCAATGCCGCCGATTCCGGGACGCTGCAACCGATCATCAGCTTCCTGAAGTGGATGGACTCCGCCGACGACGCCGAGTTCGACGCGCACCTCGCCGACTGGGTCGACGTCGAGTCCTTCGCCCGGTACGTCGCGACCCAGAACCTGCTCGTCAACTTCGACGACATGGCCGGGCCCGGTCAGAACTACTACCTCTGGTACGACCTCGACACGAAGAAACTGTCGGTGGTCTCGTGGGATCTGAACATGGCCATGCAGGGCGACACGACCGCCGGCCCCGACGACACCATCTCCATGATGGGCGGCACAGGGCCGGGTGGTCCCCCACAGGGCATGCCGGGCGGCGCGCCACCCGAGGGGATGCCTCAGGGCATGCCACCCGGAATGCCGGGAGGCGACGGTGAAGGTCGCGGCCCAGGCGGCGGCAATACCTTGAAGACCCGTTTCCTCGACTCCGACGCCTTCACGGAGATCTACCGCCAGGCGTATCAGGAGCTGTCCGAGCAGATCTACGGCAACGGTCTGGCGCTCGAGGTCCTCGACGAGGTGGCGGCGTCGGTGCCGACCTCCGACGGACTCACCGCCGCGGCGCTGCAGGAGAGCGTCGACTCGATGCGCTCGTGGATCGAGGAACGCACCCAGGCACAGCTTCAGTGGATCCAGCCCCGCTGAGCGGGGTCGGATCCACCGAAGTTACGGATACTGTCGGCCCATGACTTCCGAAGAGATCCTGCTCGTCGAGCAGCGCGATTCCGTCCGCATCCTCACCTTCAACCGCCCGGAGGCGCGGAATGCGCTGAGCTCGGCGCTCATCGATGCCCTGCGCACCGAGATCGCCGCCGCGGAGGTGGACGACGAGACGAACGTCGTGGTCCTCACCGGCACCGACCCGGCCTTCTGCGCCGGACTCGACCTGCAGGAACTCGGGGAGAGCGGAGGCAACCTGTCGCTGGTCTCCGGCGCCGACCTCCCTGTCGGTCATCCATGGAAGCCCATCTCCAAGCCGATCATCGGTGCGGTCAACGGTGCCGCCATCACCGGCGGTCTCGAAATGGCGCTCGCGTGCGACTTCCTCATCGCGTCCGAGCGCGCCCGCTTCGCCGACACCCACGCGCGCGTCGGTGTCCTGCCGGGGTGGGGACTCACCCAGCGCCTGCCCGCGGCGGTGGGTCCGGGCTTCGCGCGTCGCATGAGTCTGTCGGGCAACTTCGTCGGAGCCGAGGAAGCGTTGCGGGCGGGACTGGTGACACAGGTCGTCGCGCACGACGAACTGCTCGACACGGCGCTGGAGCTCGCCCGGACGATCGCCGGCAACGACCAGCCGGGTGTGCGGGCGCTGCTCGCGTCGTACCGCCGGGCCGAGGAGCACGTCGTCGAACCCGCTCTACGTGTGGAGCAGCAGACCTCGGAAGCGTGGATGCGGGAGTTCTCCCCGGCACGGGTCGCCGAGAGGCGGGCCGAGGTGATCGAACGTGGAAAGTCCCAAAACGCCGTGAATCCCAAGTCCTGAAACGGTCGTAATTAAAGGACATTTCGGGTTAATCGGACAGATTTATCACGGAAGGATAACAACTAGTGACGGGAGGTAACAGGCTCTGAGACCTTCGCGAAGTATGGGACGGAAGTGAACTTATCCCTGCGGATTTTTTACTTCTCTCGCCCGTTCGCGGGCGGGTCCATTCACATCAACACGGAGGTATTCCTATGCTGCTCGGTTCTCTCGCCGCCACCGTCGGTGCTGCCGTCGCCGGCCTTCTGACCCCGGTCCTCGGTCTGCTCGCGGGCCTCGGCATCATTCTCTGATATCCGCCCGGATCGACTCCGCGCCCGCACACCCCCTGCGTGCGGGCGCGGTTCGATCTATTCGGACGGATCCACCTCAGGAGTCCGGAAAACCGTGTCCTCGTGACGCTTCCCGGACATTCGCTTCTCCAATTCCTCTTTCTCCCGTTTCGCCATCTCGGGATCGACGTCCTCACCCGGGACGGGTCCGGGATCTGTAGCCGGCGCGCCCTGACCGGGATCGGCCGCGTCGATCTCGTTCGAGCCGGTGTTCTTGATCGGGAGAAAAGGTTCCATGCTTGCCATGGATACGGATTCCCGACACCGATGCGCGCAAACAATTACTCCGGCAACGGAACGTTCTGCAGTCGCAGCTGACCGCGAGCAAGGACCTTGCCGGTCGCGGTGTCGGTGATGATCACCAGCCACAGCTGCTGAGTCCTGCCCTGCTGCAACGGTTCTGCCGTGACCGACGCGCGGCATCCTGTCGTCGAGCGCAGGAAGTCGGTCGAGTTGTTGACGCCGACGGCGAACTGACCGCGCTCGAGTACCGCAGCGCTTGCGCCGATGCTGCCGGCAGTTTCGACGATGGTCGCGTAGAGCCCACCGTGCACGACTCCCCACGGGGTGTGGTGGTCGGGGCCCAGGTCGACGTATCCGGTGACCTTCGTTCCGGTGGCTTCCTCGACGACGAAGCCGCTCGCCTCGACGAAGCGGCTCGGCGGCTTCTGCCCGTAGTCCTCGATGGTCGGACGGGCCTCGGTAGTTCCGGTCATGACAACTCCTCGTTCACGCTGACTTCGATAACCACAGTTAGCCACCGCGGAGGTCTGACTGTCAAGGATTAAGTCAGCTACCCTGTTGGCATGCAGTGGCTCGACTACAGCACCGACAACTGCTCGGTCCAGCGCACGATGGACGTCATCGGCGAGAAATGGACGATGATCGTTCTCCGCGAAGTGTTCAACGGCGTGCGACGTTTCGAGCAGATGCGTCGGCACACCGGCATCTCCGACCCCGTGCTGTCGGCCCGGCTGCGCACCCTCGTAGACGCCGGAATCCTCGACACCGTCCCCTACCGCGAGGAAGGCCGCCGCACGCGCAACGAGTACCGGCTCACCGACAAGGGCCGCGATCTCTACCCGATCCTCGTCGCCCTGCTCCAATGGGGGGACAAGTATTGCGCCGACCCTGAGGGTCCGTCGCTGCTCATCGAACACCGCGACTGCGGCGCTCCGGTCGAAGCGGTCGTGCAATGCGCCCACGGCCACGGTCCGCTACGGCCGAGCGAATCGCAGACCCGGCCGGGTCCGACCGCGCGAAAACTCCCCGAGGGCACGAAAACATAACGAAGTGGATTTTCGATCCGCGGCAGTGTTTCGCGCCGAGGCGGTGGGTACTCCTGGCTCAGCGTCCCGGTGCGGACGCAGTCCGGATAACCGAACGACAGGAGGAACACATATGCACTTTGGGTCTCTTGCGCTCCTCGGCGGACTGCCTGCGAAACCGGGCATCGCCCACTGAGCCGGCGCACGCCGCGTCCGCATCCGTGATGGGTGCGGACGCGGTCGTATGTGCGATGAATTTTCTGTGCGATGAATTTCTCGGGCGGCGCGGGTCGGTATGGTCACCGACCCAGAAGGAGCCGACATGCCCGAATTCGTCACCCACTCGATCGACGTCCCCGGCGCGACTCTCGTCTACGACATCCGCACCGTCCCCGGCGACACCACCCCGCTGCTGCTCGCCGGATCCCCGATGGACGCGAGCGGCTTCACCAGCCTCGTCTCCTACCTCGACGACCGGACGGTGATCACCTACGACCCGCGCGGCACAGGCCGCGGCACACGCACCGACACGTCGATGCAGTCCACCCCCGCCCTGCACGCCGACGATCTGCACCGGATCCTCGTCGAACTCGATCTCGGTCCCGTCGACGTCTTCGCCAGCAGCGGCGGCGCAGTCAACGCGCTCGAACTCGTCTCGCGCTATCCGGAGCAGGTGCGCACGCTGGTCGCGCACGAACCGCCGATCGTCGAACTGCTGCCCGATCGCATCGGGGCCGAGGCGGTGCGCGACGACATCCGCGATACCTATCAGCGCAGCGGCCTCGGACCGGCCATGGCCAAGTTCATCGCCCTGGTCGGCTACGAAGGTGAGCTGACCTCCGATTATCTCGACCGGCCCGCTCCGAACCCGTCCGACTTCGGCCTGCCCACCGAGGACGACGGGACCCGCGACGACGTGCTGCTGGGCCAGAACTGGATGTCGTGCACGGGTTACCACCCCGATCTCGATGCTCTGGCGAACGCGTCCACGCACATCGTCGTCGCAGGTGGTCGCGAGTCGGTACGCCAACTGTGCGGCCGCGCCTCGGCAGCGCTCGCCGAGCGGCTCGGCACGACTCCGACGCTGTTCCCCGGCGATCACGGTGGCTTCATGGGCGCCTCAGAGGGTATGCCCGGCGATCCTGAAGCTTTCGCCGCCGTGCTCCGCGACGTGCTCCAACCGAGCCGCGTGTAATCCGTCCGATCCGCTCCCGCGCGCGTCGCGGTTCCCGCTTTCCGGAGGTCACCATGACCGAACCGCACTCCGGCCGTCCACCCGTGGTCGACCTCGCGACCTGGCAGGCCGCGCGCGACGAACTCCTCGTTCGCGAGAAAGCCCACACCAAGGAAGGCGACGCCATCGCCGCGGCGCGCCGACGACTCCCGATGGTGGAGTTCGACGGAACGGTCGAGGTGGTCGGGCCCGACGGCCCGGTCCCCTTCCTCGACCTCTTCCAGGGTCGCAACGAACTCGTCGTCTACAAGCACATGTGGTACGACGGCGCACCCCCGCAGGGGCAGTGCGAGGGGTGCACCACCACGGCCTGGCACGTCCGCGACGCCGTCTACCTCAATGCTCGCGGCGTGTCGCTCGCGTTCGTCACCACCGGCCCGTGGGAGGAGGTGGCAGCGTTCGTCGAGTTCATGGGCTACACGCAGCCCTGGTATTCGGTGCGCGACCTCGACGAACCCGTGGGCGGAGCGATGGGCTATCTCACCTCCTATCTCCGGGACGGAGACCGGACCTTCCTCACCTATTCCACGACGGGTCGCGGCACCGAACGCGCCAACAGCTCGGCCGGCCTGCTCGACATGACCCCGTACGGGCGCGGCGAGAGGTGGGAGGACAAACCCGAGGGGTGGCCGGAGGGGAACGACCCGTGCTGGTTCTGGCGCGCCGACGCCGACGGCAACGCGACATGGGGCGAGACGAGCCGCCCGGTGCCGCAGTGGACCCGGCCCGGTGCGACTCCCGTCGAGACCCTCGGGAGGCAGGGCAACTGGCACTGACCATCCGCGACCGGTACTGGTCACACCGACGGTGCCGCGCGCCTACCGTGGAACGAGGTGTTCCCGACGAAGGAGTGTGCGTGGCGGAATCGTCCGGGTCGAATCGTCCCGAGTCCGAATGGAACGGCCGGGATTGGTACGTGAACTTCGGCGAGCGCAGCCCGTCACGGAATTGGGACGACGGCCGCCGTTACGGCTTCGTCGCCGCCGGCGGTGGCCGCTGGTATTCGGATTCCTTGCAGGAGTTGCCCGTCGGTGGCCACGTCTTCGTCTACATCCCGAAGAGCGGATACGTGGGCATCGGCGTCGTGACCGGCCCGGCTGCTCCGGCCGACGAGGCGACGCTCGTCGTCGACGGCCGCCCGGTGCCGTTCCGCAGCCTCGATCTGAAGGCGCCGTACATCCACGAGAGCGAGGGCACGGACCCGCACGAGGACCACCGCGAGTGGATCGTGCCGGTGCAGTGGACGCACACCGTCGCGCGTGAGGATGCCTTCCGCATCCCGGGCCTGTTCGCGAACCAGAACTCGGCGTGCCGTCTGCGTCACCGCTTCACCGTCGACACCGTGACGTCGTTCTTCGAGAGCGATCCGGATCGGGAATCGGACTCCGCGCTCGCCTAACTCGAATCCGACGAGTGCAACCGCCACGGCACACTCGTCACCATCACCCCGGGCTGGAACAACAGGCGACTCTTGAGCCTCAGTGCGCTCTGATTGTGGAGCAGGTTCTCCCACCAGTGCCCCACGACGTATTCGGGGATGAAGACGGTGACCACATCACGCGGTGAATTGCCACGCACCCGCCTGACGTAGTCGAGCACGGGTCGCGTGATCTCCCGATACGGCGACTCCAGCACCTTCAGCGGAATCGTGATGTCGCTGGCCTCCCATTCGCGCACGAGAGCACGGGTGTCCTCCTCGTCGACGTCGACGGTGATCGCCTCGAGGGTGTCGGGATGGGTGGCCGAGGCGTACGCGAGCGCGCGACGAGTCGGGTGATGCAGTTTGGCCACGAGCACGATCGAATACGTGCGGCTGGGCAGCAGGCCGTCCCAGTTGCCGGCGTCGAGTTCGACGGCCACGCGTCGGTAATGGTGGTTCACGGCCCGCATCGTCACGAAGACGGCCACCATGGCGAGGATCGCGATCCACGCACCGGCAACGAATTTCGTGACGAGCACGATGACCAGGACGGTCCCCGTCATCACCAGACCCATACCGTTGACGACGCGCGAGCGCTGCATTCTCCGGCGGTGACGTGGGTCGGTTTCGGTGACCAACAGGCGGGTCCAATGACGCACCATGCCGGTCTGGCTCAACGTGAAGGAGACGAACACCCCGACGATGTAGAGCTGGATGAGATGGGTGACCTCGGCGTCGAACACCCAGACGAGCACGATCGCCGCGAGGGCCAGGAAGACGATGCCGTTACTGAACGCCAGCCTGTCGCCTCGGGTGCGCAGTTGCGTCGGCAGGTGCTTGTCCTGCGCGAGTATCGACGCAAGGACCGGGAAACCGTTGAATGCGGTGTTGGCGGCGAGGACGAGGATCAACGCGGTCACGGCGGTGACGAGGTAGAAGCCGAGGGGGAAGCCGGTGAAGACCGTCTCGGCGACCTGCGCGACCAGCGTCTTCTGATGGTATCCCTCCGGCGCCCCGAGCACTTGCGTCGCGGGGTCGGCGGCGACGACGACGCCCAGCCGCTCGGCGAGGACGATGATGCCCATCAGCAGCGTGATCGCGATGGCACCCAGCATCAGCAGCGTGGTGGCGGCGTTGTGCGATTTCGGTTTCCGGAAGGCCGGCACCCCGTTGCTGATGGCCTCCACTCCCGTCAGGGCCGCGCATCCCGACGAGAACGCGCGGGCGAGAAGAAACGCGAAGGCCAGTCCGGCCAGGTGTGATTGTTCGGCGGCCAGTTCGTAGTGCGACGACTCGGCGCGCAGCGGGGCGTCGAACACGACGAGACGCACGAAACCCCAGACGAGCATCACCCCGATGCAGAACATGAATGCGTAGGTGGGGATGGCGAAAGCTGTGCCCGCTTCGCGGAGTCCCCGCAGATTGACCGCGGTGAGGAGAGTGATCGCGACGATCGCGAACAGCACCTTGTGGTGTTCGACGAAGGGGATCGCCGACCCGATGTTCTGGGCCGCCGACGAGATCGACACGGCGACGGTCAGCACGTAGTCGACGATGAGCGCGCTGCCCACCGTCAGGCCGGCCATCGCTCCGAGGTTCTTCGTCGCTACCTCGTAGTCGCCACCCCCGGACGGGTAGGCATGCACGTTCTGCCGATAGCTCGCGACCACGACGACCAGGACGACGGCGACGGCGAGACCGATCCAACCGGAGAACGCGTAGGCGGACAGGCCCGCCACCGACAGCACGAGGAAGATTTCCTCCGGTGCATAGGCGACGGACGACAGGGCGTCGGACGCGAACACCGGCAGGGCTACGCGTTTCGGCAACAGAGTGTGGCCGAGGGTGTCGCTGCGCAGCGGCCTTCCCAGCAACATCCGTTTGGTGACGTTGTCACGGCCCTTGTGGATGGTTACGGCCACGACCATCGACTCCTGTCCGGCGCATACCCGCGCACGCAGAAGCGAACGGTACGCTTGTATTACCCCGCTCGCCACGGGTGCAGATAGAGCGAATTCACCCCGTCGATCACCCGTCGGCAACGTTGGCAGATGAAAGAATCGTGGGTAGCGTGGAGTCGTTGTTGCTCCTCGCAACAAAGCGTGCCGCGTCTCCTCCCCTTTGACACGGCACGGACGGACCCCGTCGGCCCCTCCCCTCGTTAAGCCGACGGGGTTCTCTCATTGATTCCCGCCCGTATGGCGGTTCACACGTTTTCGTACAGAACGGTCCGTTTTACGGATTTTGCGATGATCCCGTGCAGCGGCAGCAGAACTTGACTCCTTCACCGTGCGCGCGGTCGACTGCTGTCCTTCACCACGCTCACGATCCGGAGAACCCCGATGACCGATTCCATCCTCGAGCTCTACGTCAACGACGGACTGTCCGACGAGGAAATCGATCAGCAGAGGGCCACCTACGGTCCGCTCACCGAGGACGTGCGCGAGCTGATCCAGCTCGCACTGCAGACCCGTGTGGATGCCGACGACGTCGCGCGGGCGCGGGAACATCTCTCGGCCGCGCGCGAGATCCTCGAACGCGACCGGGAGGACGGCCCGTACGGCACCCGGTTCAACGATTCGGGCCGATTCCGTAACTGGGGAAACGCCGCAATAGGCCTGCGCAACGCCATCGCCCCGATCGGCGACATCCACGAGGACGACGACGGACGCGTGTGGACGGAGATCCACCTCGGTCCCGTCTACGAGGGGCCGGCCGGGCACGTGCACGGCGGGGTCTCCGCGCTGCTTCTCGACCAGATCCTCGGCGACGCCGCGCGCATCTCGGGATATCCGGGGATGACGGGCACGCTCACCATCCGCTATCGCAAGCGCACCCCTCTCGGCGCTCTGCGCGTGGAGGCGAAACTCGACCGTGTCGAAGGGCGCAAGGCGTTCGTCGTCGGGCATATCGCCGACTCGGAGGGGATCTGCGTGGAAGCAGAAGGCATCTTCATCGCGCCGGTGTGGATGGTGCAGCAGCGCGACTCGTTCGCGGAGCCCCCGAGGCCCGAATAAGCTCACAACCGAAAAGTGAGGCTCACAACGCCCATGGTCGACCACCAGGGTTGCGAGCCTCACCTGCGCGTTGTGAACCTCGGGACGAGGCAACTCTTCCGTCGTCGCTCGCATGATGGCAATATCACTCTCATGAGCGAGAATAGCATTTCCGCAAGCCAGGGGCCGTCGGTGACCATGAGTCAGCACACCTTCACCGCCGACTTCGGCCTGACGTCGCTCCAGGTGAGCAAGGAACGCGCCGTCATGCGCGTCGACCTGCACGACAAGCTGCGCAACGACGCCGGCGCCGCAGCACTCGGGATGCTCACCACCGTGGTCGACATCGTCACGTCCACCCCCGCTCTCGCCGCGTGCAGCCCCGACTGGACGGCGACGCAGGACCTGTCCATCCACACGGCCGAACCCCTCACCGAAGGGCCGGTCGTCGTCGATACCCACCTGGTGCGCATCGGCAAGAAGACCGTGCACGTCGCCGCGGAGATCTTCGACGGGTGCGGCATCACCGACATGGGTGAGCTCGTCACCGCCCTCGACGACGGCGCGCTGCGCCCGGCAGGACGTGGCCTCGTCACCTTCGCTCGACTCCCCCGCGCCGCAGCGGCCGGCTCGGACCACTACAACCCCGGCGAGTGGGTGGGCGCCATCCGCGAGTATCCCAGCGAGCACGTCGAAGGATCGATCTACTCCCGCCTGGCAATGCGCACCCTCGACGCACAGACCGGCGTACTCGAGCTCGACCTCACTCCGTTCGTGGCCAACATGATCGGCACCATCCAGGGTGGCGCCCAGGCACTGCTCGCCGAGCACGCGGCGCACACCGTCCTCCCGGGTTTCGTGGCCACCGACATCCAGGCCCACTACCTGTCGCAGGTGAAGGTGGGGCCGGCACGGTCGCACGTCACAGTGGTCCGTGAGACGAAGGACCACGCGGTCGTCGACGTCCGCCTCGTGGACGCCGGAGCCGACGATCAGGTACTCGCCCTGACGACGGTCACCCTCAACGCCTGAGCTGATACCCCTGTTGCGAGAGTCACGACTTGCGACTCGGTGGGCCCGACTCCTCCGCCAGTACAGTTGATCGATATCCGGCAGGAGCGAGAGGAGTCGACCGTGCAGAATGCCGTGTTCTACTCGCTCGTCGCGATGTGCTCGTTGTTCGCCGCGTCGACCTGGTGTCTTTCACGCCCTCATCTGCTGTCGAGCGCGGCCGCGCTCGTGGCCTCCGGACTCTGGGTGCTGATGAACGGGCCTCTCGAGGGGCGCGTGCTGTACTCGGTGACCCCGAACCACGGGTTGACCGAAGCCGATCTGCTCTCGGGAGTGGGTGTGTGCATTGCCGCCTGGGGGCTCTGGGCGACGCGGAACCGACGACGTCGTCGGCGTTCGCAGCGGTCGCCGTCGTACCGCCGGCATCCGGACGGGTCCCGAGCGATGCCGACCCCCGTCTTTCCTGCGCAGAGCGATACCGAAACCGGTCCCATCCGTCGCAAAGCAGGATGAACGTTCCGGTTCGGGTCCGAGAAGATTTCTCAGGTCTCGTTTCAGTATCGACCCTGGACGAGTGCCCAGACGTCACCTAAGCTCCAAAGCGGCCACGGCGTAGGTGGCCGTGTCTCCCTAGAGTCCTCCCCGACACAGGAGATACAGCGCGAGGCCCCGCCGGCTCCTCCCCTCGATTCGCTGGCGGGGCCCTTCCCTGTCTGCCTCCCCGACGACAGGGGCAGATCGAATGGTAATCGGGTCCCCTCGTCCGATTCGTCCTGTGTTGGGACGAAACGCCGGGCAACCCTGTGACCTTCGTCTCTGCGGCGCTGTTCACAGCATAGAGCAATCTGCTCACTTGCGTGCATAGATCTTTCCCGGAATTCACCGAAGGTCGAGTCGCAGAGTCTGTTCTGCAACTTTCGCGCGCTTCGTACACTTTCCTCAGGCGCGATCTGTCAGTTCCGTGTGCCCCGCCTGACGAGCACAGTGTGCGCAGCAGTAGACGGCATCCGCCGACTCCACGCCGTGCCCGAGGATGCGGCAGTGGCAGTGGGCGCACTGCGGTGCCATCGCGGTGATCGCACACTCGAAACTGTCGAAGGTGCCCGAGACATCCCCACGCGTGAGGGTGAAGGTCTTGTCGTAGTCGTTGCCGCACGTGTCGCAGGTGGCCATGACTCTCCTCCTCTTCCGGCATCGCGACCGGACGGTGTCCGGTCTCCTTCCGATCGGGTACCCGCAACCGCCGGAACACACGAGCCCGCCCGCACCGATTCGGTGCGGGCGGGCTCGTGGACGATCGATCTATACCGGTTCGGGTTCCTTCGCTTCGTGCTTCGCAGCTTCCTGCTGCGCGGCCTCGAGCTTCAGGCGCTGTCCGAGCACCGACTTGCGGCGGCCGTAGACGAAGTAGATCGCCACGCCCAGGACCATCCAGACGGTGAATCGAATCCACGTCTCGACCGAGAGGTTGAGCATGAGCCAGCCGCAGGCGAGGACCGCGAGGATCGGGACCAGCGGCACGAGCGGCACCCGGAATCCGCGGGGCAGGTCGGGGCGGGTGCGACGGAGCACCATCACGCCGACGCAGACGAGGACGAAGGCGAACAGGGTGCCGATGTTGACCATCTCCTCGAGCACACCCATGGGGAACACCGCGGCGAGGACGGCCACGACACCACCGACCATCAGGGTGATGCGCACGGGCACACCCTTGTGGTTCGTGACGGCGAGCTTGCGGGTGACGAGTCCGTCACGGGACATCGCGAACAGCACGCGGGTCTGGCCGAGCATCATCACCATCACGACGGTGGTGAGGCCGGCGAGACCGCCGATGTTGATGGCCATCTGCGCCCAGGTGATGCCGTGGGCCTCGAAGGCCGTGGCCAGCGTCGCGCTGCCGTCACCGACCAGCTCGCTGCCGGTGCGCAGGTCGGTGTACTTCACCATGCCGGTGAGCACGAGGGTGACGCCGACGTAGAGGACGGTGACGATCGCCAGCGAACCGAAGATGCCTCGGGGCAGTGCCTTCTGGGGGTTCTTGGTCTCCTCGGCGGTGGTGGCGACGACGTCGAAGCCGATGAAGGCGAAGAAGACCAGGCTCGCCGCGGCGAGGAGGCCGTACCAGCCGTAGGTGCTGCCGCCCGCGCCGGTGAGCGCCGAGAACAGCGACTGGTGCAGACCGGACGCGGTGCTCTCCGCTTCCTCGGGCTGCGGGACGTACGGCGAGTAGTTGGACTTGTCGATGTAGAAGATGCCGACGACGATGACGAGCAGGACCACCGCGACCTTGATGGCGGTGACGACCGCGGAGACCCGCGACGAGACCTTGGTGCCGATCGCGAGGATGATCGTGATGGCACCGACGATGAGCAGCGATCCCCAGTCCACCGTGATCGGTCCGAGGTCGATCGACGCGTCTCCGCCGAACATGCCCCCGAGATACATCGACCATCCCTTGGCGACGACCGCGGAGGCGAGGGCGAACTCGAGGATCAGATCCCATCCGATGATCCAGGCGACGAATTCACCGAAGGTGGCATAGGAGAAGGTGTACGCGCTGCCGGCGACCGGTACCGCGGAGGCGAACTCCGCGTAACACAGTGCGGCGAGACCGCACGCGATCGCGGCGAGGACGAACGCCAGCGAGATGGACGGTCCGGCGAGATTGCCGGCGGTGCGGGCGGTGAGGGTGAAGATTCCGGCTCCGACCACGACGGCGACGCCGAACACGGTCAGATCCTTGGCGGTCAGTTCTCGTCGTAGCCGCGAACCGGGTTCATCGGTATCCGCGATCGACTGTTCGACGGATTTGGTCCGCCAGATGCCGACTCCGGGCATTGTGTGCTCCTCGGGGTGATTGCGGCGCCCGCCACGCCCGGTCCGGGCGAGGGGTAGGCATGTCGCTCACTTCGCGCGCATTACGTTGCAGCAAGCCGTGTTTGCGTGAGCATTTGATGCAGCAATCATGGCACTGGCTCGTGAAGTGTCAATATCTTTCTGTTCGGCTGAGCATTATGCTCGAGTGGTGACGCGCATCACAACGGAAAGGGTGTCATCGTGTTCAATCTCGACCGGCTCGACGCAGCTCTCCTCGGAGAGCTCACTCGCAACCCCCGGGCAGGAATCGTCGATCTGTCGGCGAAGCTCGGTGTCGCCCGCAACACCGTGCAGTCGCGCATCAGGAAACTCGAGGAGTCCGGTGCCGTCACCGGATACCGACCGGTCGTCGACCTGCCGAAGCTGGGCGTGCCGCTGCAGGCGTTCATCGGCGCCGAACTCGTCCAGGCGCGGATGGGACACGTGATCGCCCAATTGGGGCGATTCCCCGAGGTATTGGAAGTACACGCGACGACGGGCCGGGAGGACCTCCTGATCCGGATGGCCGCGCAGTCCCAGGAGGACCTCCTGCTGGTCCTCGAGCGGATCCACGCCATCGAGGGCGTCGCGCACACCACCACGACGCTCGCGCTCACTACGCCGATCGAGTACCGGACGCAGCCGCTCGTCGAGCACATCACCCGCGATGCGGGGCACGGCCGTTCGTCGTCGCCCGGGCAATCCTGACAGCACGAGAAGGGGAGGCACCTCGCGGTGCCTCCCCTTTGTTCCCCTGTGCGGATCAGTTCTCTGTGCGGATCAGGCAGTATCGATGCGCCGCTCGGCGATGCGGTTGGCGGCGGCGCCCGGCGTGACGCCGAGAGTGCCGGAGACGTCGAAGATCTCGGCGGTGCGGTCGAAGATCGACTCCACCCGCTCGCGGACGACCTCGGCGGCGGATCCGTCGACCTCACCGGCGACCTGGATCAGTCCGCCCGCGTTCGCGACATAGTCGGGCACCCAGACGATTCCGCGCTTACCCAGCAGTCCCTCCACCTCGGGCTGCGCGAGCTGGTTGTTGGCCGCACCGCACACGAGACGTGCGTCGAGGTGGGCAGCGGTGGTCGAGGTCAGCGTGCCACCGAGCGCGCACGGGGCGTAGACGTCGGCGGACGAGGCAACGACGTTGTCGGTGACCTGCGCCGGGAACTCGTCGACCACGCGGGCGATCGCAGCGGGGTTCACGTCGGAGACGATCACCTCGGCACCGTCTGCGACGAGCAACTTCACGAGTTCGTATCCGACCTTGCCGAGCCCCTCGACGCCGACCGTACGACCCGCGAGAGTCGTTTGGCCCCAGACCGTCTGCGCTCCGGCGCGCATGGCCTGGAAGACACCGAGTGCGGTCAGCGGTGAGCTGTCGCCGGATCCGCCGGCAGCGACGGTGCGTCCCACGGCATGGGCGGTGTGCCGGCCCACCACGTCGAGGTCCTCCGCGCGGGTTCCCACGTCGGCGGCGGTGATGTAGCGACCACCGAGCGACTCGACGAATCGTCCGTAGGCGGCGAGCAGTTCGTCGGTCTTGTCCGTCTTCGGATCCCCGATGATGACGGCCTTGCCGCCCCCGAGGTCCACGCCCGACACCGCGGCCTTGTAGGTCATACCCCACGACAGTCGCAGCACGTCCTCGAGCGCCGACATCTCGTCCGCATAGGGATAGAAGCGGGTGCCGCCCAGGGCAGGACCGAGTGCGGTGGAGTGGATCGCGACGATCGCGCGCAGCCCGGTGGCCGCGTCGTGGTGGAAGACGACCTGCTCGTGGGGACGGTCGGTCAGGCGGGCGGAGCGGCCGAACACGCCGTCGGACGTGGTGAACTCGGGGAGGTCGAGGGCAGAAGTGGTCATCGGTGGGTTCCTTTGCAGCAGACGATGTTCGTGCGTCAGAAGTCGGTGTCGACGCCGAGCTCGGCGAGGCGGGCCCGGTACTGCTCCACGGAGCGGAGCTTGACGTCCTCGTAGCCGCGCACCATGTCGGGCAGAGCCGCGATCTCGACGGCGCGGTCGTAGGAGTCGACGTGCAGGTCGGCGGCGAGCCGCTGGATCGTTGCGGTGTAGTGGGCGAGCAGAGCACGCTCGACGCGGCGGACGTGGGCGTAGCCGAAGGGATCGAGCTTCGTGCCGCGCAGACGCTTCGCCTTGGCCAGAGCCTTCAGCGCGACATGCGATTTCGGTCCGAAGCCGACCTTCTTCTCGCGGCCGAGTGCACGCAGCGCCGGCGGGTGCAGGCGGTAGGTGAGCTTGCGCCCACCGGGGACCTGGCCCTGCACCTCGTCGAGGAAGGCCGGGTCGACGAGCATGCGGGCGACCTCGTACTCGTCCTTGTAGGCGGTGAACTTGAACAGCCCACGGGCGACGGCCTCGCTGAAGTCCGTGCGGTTCGTGACGCGACGCTCGGCTTCCCAGGCTGCCTGCACCTGCCCGATGTAGCGGGCGGCGAGCGCTTCGCTCTGGAAGTCGATCAGCGACGCGGCGCGGATGCGCACGAGTCGCTCGACCTCACCGGTGAAGGTGGTGCCGGCGAACAGACGCTCCGGCGCGACGGTGGCGGCACGCTCCGGGCGGGCCGGTTCGGTCGCGGCGGCGAAGGCCGCGGGATCCGCGACGGCCACCCGGCCCCACCGGAAGGCGGCGATGTTGGTCGCGACGGCCACACCGTTGATCTCGATGGCCTCCTCGATGGCCTCGGCGGGGATCTCGAGTCCACCGAGTTGATGGGCGGCGCCCACGACGAGGAAGTTCGCGGCCGAGGTCTCACCGAACAGCGCCTGGGCTGCGGCGAGGGCGTCGAAGGAGACGGTCGTGCGGGTCGCGGTGTCGAGGCGGGCGAGCAGGTCCTGCTCGTCGGGGTGCCGGACCGAGCGGTCGTAGACCATGTCGCCGGTGGGGACGCGGCTCGTCGACGCGACCGCCACGGTCTCCTCACGGTTCGCGTAGGCGAGGTTCTTCGGCTCGGTCGCGGTGAGCAGGTCGAGCGCGAGCAGAGCGGTGGCACCGCCCGGGCCGACGCGGTTGCCGGGCTCGAGTCCGTCGGCGGCGAAGCGCAGGTGGGAGACCACCGGACCGGCCTTCTGGCTCATGCCGATCTGGTCGAGCGACTCGACCTCGAATCCGGCGCGCAGGGCTGCGGTGGCGAGCACCTGGTTGACGGTGACGATGCCGGTGCCGCCGATGCCCGCGAGGAAGATGTTGCGGGTTCCCTTGGGGGTGTCGATGGCGGCGTCCGGGATGCGGGGCGGGGTCGGAGCCTTGCGCCGCTTCGGCTTCTCGGGCGACGTCTCGACGGTCACGAAGGACGGGCAGTCGCCGTCGAGGCACGAGTAGTCGGTGTTGCAGGAGGTCTGGTCGATGCGGGTCTTCGAACCGAACTCGGTCTCGACCGGCTGCACCGACAGGCAATTGCTCTTGACGCCGCAGTCGCCGCAGCCCTCGCACACCGCTTCGTTGATGACGACGCGGGTGGTGCGGGCGGGCAGGGTGCCGCGCTTGCGCTGACGGCGTGCATCGGCGGCGCAGTGCTGGTCGTAGATGAGCACGGTGACGCCCTCGATCTCGCGCAGCAGCTTCTGTGCCTCGTCGAGCCGGTCGCGGTGCCAGACCTCGGTGCCGCGCGCGAGGGTGCGCTTGCGCAGACGCTTCGGCTCGTCGGAGCAGATGATGATCTTGCGGACGCCCTCGGTGGTGAGCTTGTGGGTCAGCGCCGGGATCTTCAGGGCGCCTTCGGCGTCCTGCGCGCCGGTCATCGCGACGACGTCGTTGTAGAGCAGCTTGAAGGTGATGTTCACACCGGCGGCGACGCACGCCTGCACGGCGAGCTGGCCGGAGTGGAAATAGGTTCCGTCGCCGAGGTTCTGGAACATGTGGCCGATGTCGGTGAACGGCGCCTGGCCGATCCACTGCGCACCTTCGCCGCCCATCTGGGTCAGGCCGGTGACGGCGCTGTCCTTGCGGCCCGAGAGGGTGACGAGGGTGTGGCAGCCGATACCGCCGCCGCCGATCGACCCCTCCGGCAGAGCGGTGGAGCGGTTGTGCGGGCAGCCGCTGCAGAAGTAGGGGGTGCGCTGGGTCGACAGCACCTCGAGCGACAACTGCGGCAGGGGTGCGGGGCCGAGTTCGACGTGGCCGCGCAGCACGCGACGCAGCGGGCCGCGCAGGCGACCGGCGGTGAGCTCACCGTCGACGGGCACGAGCGGGCGGCCGTCGGCGTCCTTCTTGCCGACGATCTGCGGGGCGTTCGCGGTGCCGTAGAGGATCTCGCGGATCTGGGTCTCGACGAAGGCGGTCTTGTCCTCGACCACGATCAGTTCGTCGAGGCCGCGGGCGAATTCGCGGACGATCTCGGGGCCGATGGGGTACGGCATGCCGATGCGGAGCAGGCGGATGCCGGCGCGGTGCAGCGCGGCGTCGTCGACGCCGAGGTCGAGCAACGCCTGGCGCAGGGCGTCGAAGGTGGTGCCGGTGGCGGCGAGGCCGACACGGGCCTGCGGCGGGTCGACCTCGATCACGTCGAGGCCGTTGAGGCGGCCGTATTCCTGGACGATCTTCCAGCGCGGCCCGTAGAGGTCGGCCTCGGCGATGACGCTGTCGCCGGGCGCGGCCATGGGGCGCTGCTTGTAGACGAACGGCCGTCCTTCCCATTCGATCTCGGGGACCGTGATGGGCAGGTCGGAGATGGAGCCGTCGACGGACCAGGCGCCGTCGGCGACGTCCGCGACGATCTTGAGGGCGACGAGGCAGCCCGAGGCGCGCGACAGCGCGACGCCGTGCAGGCCCATCGTGACGATCTCGGCGGCGTTGCGCGGGAACAGGACCGGGATGCCGAGGGCGGCGAGGGACCGCTCGCTGACGGCGGGCACGGTCGAGGATTTCGACGCGGGGTCGTCGCCCACCATGAGCAACACGCCACCGTTCGGGTTCACCCCGTACATGTTGGCGTGACGCAGTGCGTCGGTGGCGCGGTCGAGGCCGGGGCCCTTGCCGTACCAGACGCCGACGACGCCGTCGTGGGTCGGTGTGCCGGCGCCGAGCTGCCCCTGGCTGCCCCACACAGCAGTGGCGGCGAGCTCCTCGTTGAATCCGGGCACGAAGGTGATGTCGTGCTCGGCGAGGACCTTCGGCATGCCGTGGAGCATCTTGTCGAGACCACCGAGGGGGCTGCCCTGGTATCCGGAGACGAAGGTCGCGACTCGGCGACCGTCCCGCATGGCCCGTACCTGCTGTTCGACGAACAGGCGGGCGATGGCCTGGACGCCGGTGAGCAGCACGGTGCCGGAGCCCGAGCGATATCGGTCGTCGAGGTCGTAGGGAAGTCGTTCGCTTTCGCGGATTACGGTCTCGGTCATTGCGTACCACCCGTCCTTCGTCGCGGCGTCCGATTGTGTCTGCGCCGCTTCGATCGCGTCATTTGGTACAGCAATGGTTGATTGAACTAGGCGAACTCGTCAACAAAAGATTTTCGAGCGCATCATTTCGCTCAAATGTGATGCACCGCACACACATGAAGTGTGCACGGTGCTCAGAATCATCGCCCGCGGCGGACGCAGGCGGTTCCACCTCTCCCCCCGGTTCACGAACCCGCTGAGGGGTGGACCGGGTTGCCATCGCCGCCGGGAGGGTAAATCCCTCGGTAGCCGGAAGCGGCGTCCGGACGCCGCACCCGGTGAGGTGCTGCCGGTTCAGACCTGCAGCCGGCAGCACCGTCCGGGCTACGCCGCCGAACCGGTCAGCGCGAACGGTCCATCAGACCGGTTCCCATCGCCGCCGTGGCCACGCCCAGGACGAACACGATCGCACCCACGATGACGTGGGACCAGATCATGGACGTACTGGTGTCGACGCCGCTGACCAGCCACGGCGACACGAACAGCCACAGACCGAGCAACGGCGCGACGAACGCCAGGCCGTGGGTGCGGCCGTAGGCCGAACCGAGTGCCAGGGCGAGCAGTGCGACCGCGAGGCCGCAGATCAGATTGGTGGTGGCGAGTGCCGTCTGATCGGCGAATCCGATGATCCAGGCGGATGCCGCCGCGTACAGACCGGCAACCATCATCAATCCGTCGGTGACCTGAGCTGTGGGCTGTTCACCCATCCGGTCGTAACGTTCGCGCATCTCGACGATGTCGGGATGGGTGTGCATTGCAGAATGAGCCGATGATGTCGACATTGTCCTCATCTCCTCGTGGGTGAGAAGTCCGAGGGGCCCTCCTGGGTCCGACACCATTATCGTCGCCCCGGGCGGGATGTTGCCGTAGGGTAGAAAGTCCCGACTTGGCGATCTCGGGCGGGAAGAACCGTATCGATCCGGCCCCTCAGGGGACGAGGACGGCAGCACCGCGCACGCGGTCGCCGGCAAGATCCGCCAGCGCGCGGTCGGCTTCGTCCAACCCGTAGCGCATCGTCGCGACCCTGATGCGGTGCTGCCCGGCGAATGCGAGAAACTCCCGGGAATCCTTACGGGTATTGGCGGTCACCGACCGGATCTCACGCTCGTGGAACAGGTGCCGCTGATAGTTCAGCTGCGGTACGTCGGTCAGGTGGATGCCCGCGATCGAGAGGACGCCGCCGCGGTCGAGCGCTTCGAGTGCGGGCGGCACGAGGTCGCCGACGGGCGCGAAGAGGATGGCGGCATCGAGGGGCACCGGCGGTGCGTCCGCGGCGCCCTGCACCGACGCGGCCCCGAGTTCGCGGGCGAGATTCCGCGCGTCCTCACTCCTCGTCATGACGTGCACCTCGGCACCTTGCGCCAGGGCGACCTGCGCCGCGATGTGGGCGCTGCCGCCGAAGCCGTAGATGCCGAGCCTGCCGCCGTCGGGGACCGAGGCGCGCTTCAGCGCGCGGTAGCCGATGATGCCGGCGCAGAGAAGCGGAGCGAGTTCGACGTCGTCGTATCCGTCGGGCAGCGGGAGGGCGTATGCCGCCGGTACGGCGACGAACTCGGCGTACCCGCCGTCCTCGTCCCAACCGGTGTATCTCGAATTCGGACAGAGGTTCTCGTCGCCACGGCGACAGTAGCGGCACTGCCCACAAGTCGACTGCAGCCAGGCCACGCCGACGCGGTCGCCGGCGGCGAACCCCTCGACCGCCTCCCCCACCCGATGGACCACACCGACCACCTCGTGCCCCGGGACGACACCCGCCCGGTGGACGGGGAGATCGCCCTCGGCGACATGCAGGTCGGTGCGGCACACACCGCACACCAGCACACGCACCAGCAGATCGTTCGGTCCCGTCTCCGGAAGCGGGACGGATTCGAACCGCAAAGGGTGACCGGCGACGGGGCCGGGCTCCACCACTCGCCATGCTCGCATCGATCGGGGCTCGTCCACGGCGCTCGCCTCCCGCGTATCTGTCGATCTTCCTGTGTTTGCCGATGTCGGCACCGGTGAACTCCTTCATACATGAGCAGCACAGACGGTTCTGCCGATCCGTACGACGCAGCCGAAGATCCTGACGCCGATCCCGACAATCTCCTCTCCAAGGCTCCGCAACAGCCCGACCAAGCGGAGGGCGAGGACGAACCGGACGAGACCGGCGATACCGGACATTCCTGACGATCCGAAGGAGATCCCGATGACCGAAACAGCCTACGAGGGCCCGAATTCCGGCGGCACGGATGTCGTCACCATCCTCACCGAGGACCACCGGGAGATGCTCGAACTTCTGGGCCGAGCGGAGACCACACTCGACGCGGAGGAGCGCCGCGATCTCACCGATGCGGCGATCGCCGAGGTGATGAGGCACTCGGTCGCCGAGGAGATGTTCGTCTATCCGGAGATGGAGAAGCACCTCCCCGGGGGCACGGAAGCCGTCGAACACGACAAGGAGGAGCACGACGAGATCGTGCAGGTGATGAAGCAACTCGAGGACGCGGAAGCATCGAGTGCGGAGTTCACGACGTTGGTGAAGAAGTTGCAGGATCTTCTGCGCCACCACGCGAACGACGAAGAATCCGAACAGTTCCCGGCGTTGAGGACACATCTCGGGCACGACACCCTCGTGGAGGTCGGCACCAAGGTACAGGCCGCCAAGAAACTGGCCCCGACCCGACCGCATCCGTCCGCGCCGCATTCCGAACTGTTCCACAAGACCATCGGACCGGGGGTCGGCATGGTGGACCGACTGCGCGACGCACTGACCGGACGCAATACCTGAGCGTAGGAACAGGACGAGCGCACGGATCACGATTTCCATCAGGGCACCAACCAGGTATCGAAATAGATTGTCACTGACGATTTCTCGTCGTCCATCACCGAGACGAAGCCCGATTCGTCCCATTGCCTCCCGGCACGGATCCGCACGTCGAGCGCGAAGGTGAACTCGTCACCCGGTGGTGGATCGAAGGTCAGTTAGGCCAAACCGTCCCCCGCGGTCTCCGAGGACGCCTGTTCTCCATCTCTCCACGTTGACACAGAACCGGTGACAAACGGTGGATATCCATAGGGCGTTTGAGCTGCAGAAGCACGGGTAGTCGCACGTAGCACCACGGGCCAACCGAGGCGGCGTCGAGACCGGGCGCCACGAGGTGTCTTCACGGGCGCGTCTTCACGCGGGACGCGTCTCCGCACGATAATCGGCATTCGAGGGAGCAACATGTTTCGTCACACAGACCATCTGCAGTTCGACGTCAAGCCGGAGAAGCCCGATCCCGTCTACGCCCGCAAGCTCCAGGAACTGATCGGCGGCGCGTACGGTGAGATGACCGTGACCATGCAGTACCTGTTCCAGGGCTGGAACTGTCGAATGCCCGGGAAGTACAAGGACATGATCATGGACGTCGCCACCGAGGAGATCGGGCACGTCGAAATGATCGCCACTATGGTGGCGCGTCTCCTCGAAGGCGCACCCGCCACGGAGTCGACCAAGAACGCCGCCGCCGACCCCGTGGTCGCAGCCGTACTCGGCGGCATGGATCCGCAGCAGGCCATCATCTCCGGTGGCGGCCCCACTCTTTCCGACAGCAACGGTGTGCCCTGGAACGGGCGCTTCATCGTGGCCAGCGGTAACCTCCTCGCCGACTTCCATGCCAATGTCGCCGCCGAAGCGCAGGGCAGGGTGCAGACCGCGCGTCTGTACAACATGACGGACGATCCGGGTGTCAAGGACATGCTCCGGTTCAACCTCGCCCGCGACACCTACCACCAGAACCTGTGGCTCGCGGCCATCGAGGAACTGAAGGCCGACGGGATCGAGCCCAGCCCGATCGCACCGAACGCATTGTTCGACGAGGAGCATTCCGAGCACGCGTCGAGCCTGTGGCACCTGTCCGACGGTGCGGCCGCCGATCAGGGCCGCTGGGCGCACGGTACCGGCCCCGACGGCACGACACCCATGTCGTTCCTCGCCGACCCGGTCCCGCTGGGCGATGTGGCGAGCGCCCCGCCGCCGGACCCGAAGCTGTACGCGACATACGACGGATCGCAGGGCAAGCCCCGTTCTGCCGCATTGGGAACGGAGAAGGGCCTCATGGGTAAGATGAAGGACGCCCTCGACCCCGACAACCCCTGATCTTTCCTTCCGATGCAACCGCCCCGGCTCCCCGCGAGCCGGGGCGGTTGCGCGTGAAAGCACCTTCCCCGCGGTTTGTTTCGTTATCGGTTTGTTTTGTGACGCAAGGGAGCGGGAAGGCTTCATCCATGAGCACCAACATCTTCGTCCTCGGACTCACCGACATCCAGCGCAAGGAACTGGAGACCGTACGCGGCGCCGACCAGCTGAGCTTCCACGGCCTCCTCGACTACGAAACCCTGGTGGAGCCCGACGAATACGTGTTCGACGATCTTCTCGACGCCTGCCGGCGCGAGCTCGACGACTTCCCCGGCAGCGTGGACGGGATCATCGCTCACTGGGACTTCCCCACCAGCGTGCTCGCCCCGATCCTCGCCGCCGAACGGAACATCCCCTCGCCGTCGCTGCGCAGTATCGTGGCCACCGAACACAAGTACTGGAGCCGTCTTGCGCAGAAGGAATCCGTTCCCGAGTGCGTCCCGCAGTTCAACTCGTTCGACCCCTTCGACGACAACGCCCTCGACAGCATCGAGCTCGACTTCCCGTTCTGGGTCAAACCCGTGAAGTCGCATTCGTCGCAGCTCGGGTTCGAGATCCACAACGAGCAGGAGTTCGCCGACGCTCTCGTCGAGATCCGCGAGAAGATCGGGCTCGTGGGTAACGCCTTCGACGAAGTTCTGCGCCGTGTCGATCTCCCGGACGAGATCGGGAAGAGCTCGGGCACTACCTGTCTCGCCGAGCAGGTCGTCACCGGTACTCAGGCGGCTCCGGAAGGCACGATGTTCCAGGGACAGTTCAACGTCCACGGTGTCTTCGACATGCGCAAGGACACTGCCGGGCACAGCTTCGAACGTCTCGATTACCCGGCGAGCACCGTGCCCGAGGAGGTGCAGGCACGCATGATCGACATCACCGAGCGGTACCTGCGCCACGTCGGCTTCGACAACGGCTGCTTCAACTCCGAGTTCATGTGGGACGAGGAGAACGACAAGCTCTGGCTGATCGAGGTCAACACCCGGATCTCCCAGTCGCACAGCGAATTGTTCGCCAAGGTCGACGGCAGCTCCAACCACGAGGTGGCCATCGACATCGCCCTCGGCCGGCAGCCCCGGATGCCGCACCGGCAGGGTGAATACGCCGTCGCAGCGAAGTGCATCATCCCGCACTACGAGGACGGCATCGTCACCTCGGTGCCCTCGGAAGCCGACATCGCCCGTCTCCGCGAACGGATCCCCGGCGCTCTGGTGTGCATCGACGTCGCTCCCGGTGACCGGCTCGCCGATCTGCCCAACCAGGACGCCTACCGCTACGAACTGGGCACGATGTACATCGGCGCCGACAGTGTCGAACAGCTCGAGCAGCGCTATCACGAGGGACTCGAGGCACTTCCGTTCGCCTTCGATCCGGCGCACAAGGACTAGGAGGAGCACTACATGCGCACGACCACAGACCTCCCCCACGAGGTCCGTGTCATCGAGAACGTCTTCATCCCGATGCGCGACGGTGTACGGCTCGCGGCGCGGATCTGGCTGCCCGTCGACGCCGAAGCGAATCCGGTACCCGCTGTGCTGGAATACATTCCGTACCGCAAGCGGGATTCCACGCGCGGGCGGGACGCGCTGAACCATCCCTACATGGCCGGCCACGGCTACGCCTGCGTGCGAGTGGACATGCGCGGCAGCGGCGACTCCGACGGGGTGTTGCGCGACGAGTACCTCGCCGACGAGCACGACGACGCCTGCGAGGTCATCGAATGGCTGGCCGCCCAGCCGTGGTGTGACGGTTCGGTCGGCATGATGGGCATCTCGTGGGGCGGCTTCAACAGCCTGCAGGTCGCGGCGCGCCGACCACCGGCATTGAAAGCCATCGTCAGTGCCTCGGCCACCGAGGACCTCTACGTCGACAACATGCACTACATGGGTGGTTGCCTGTTGTCCGACAACCTCTCCGAGGCGACGGTGATGTTCGCCTTCAACAGCCTGCCTCCCGATCCCGCCATCGTCGGCGACCGCTGGCGCGAGATGTGGCACGAGCGTCTCGAGGGCAGCGGGCTGTGGATCGAGAAGTGGCTCGAACACCAGCACCGGGACGACTACTGGAAACGCGCCTCCGTCAACGAGGACTATTCCTCCGTGCAGTGCCCGGTCCTCGCCGTGGGTGGCTGGGCCGACGGTTACACCAACGCCATCTTCCGGCTGATGGAACATCTCGACGTCCCCCGCAAGGGACTGATCGGACCGTGGGGCCACAAGTACCCGCATCTCGGGGTCCCCGGCCCGGAGATCGGCTTCCTGCAGGAAGTCGTGCGGTGGTGGGACCACTGGCTCAAGGGCATCGACACCGGGCTGATGGACGAACCGATGGTCCGCGCCTGGATGCAGGACTCCATCGAACCGAACCCGTCCTACACGGAGCGTCCGGGCCGCTGGGTGGCCGAACCGTCGTGGCCGTCGCCGAACATCGAGAACCGCCGCTACACCTTCGACCGGTACGCGCTGCACCCCGACGAGGACGGCACCCTCACCGTCGACGAACGGCCACTGGCCCTCCAGTCCCCGCTGAGTGTCGGCATGTTCGCCGGCAAGTGGGCGTCCTACGCCGCGACTCCCGACCTACCGTCGGACCAGCGCGAGGAGGACGGCGGTGCGCTCGTCTTCGAGACCGAAGCGCTCGACACCACGACGGAGGTTCTCGGCCGTCCCGAGCTGGAGCTCGAGGTCTCGTCCGACAGACCGGTGGCGATGCTCGCCGCCCGGTTGTCCGACGTCGCGCCCAACGGTGAGGCGACACGCGTGACCTATGGGCTGTTGAATCTCACGCACCGCGACAGCAGCGAGAAGCCGGAAGCCCTCGAGCCGGGGCAGCGCTACCGCATCCGGATCGAGCTCAACGGCATGGCCCACGTGTTCCCGGCGGGGCACCGTCTGCGGTTGTCGCTGTCCACCTCCTACTTCCCGCTGGCGTGGCCGTCGCCGACACCCGCCGAGGTGACGGTGTACACCGGTGGCGGTCTGCATCTGCCGGTGCGCCCGCCCCGACCGGAGGACGCGCACCTGCGCGAGTTCGGCGAACCGGAGGCCGCCCCGGAACTCGGCATCACCCGGCTGCAGCCGGGCGAGCACCACTGGCGGACCACCCGCGACCTCGCGACCGGGGTGTCGACCCTCGACATCCTCGACGACCAGGGGTCGTTCCGGATCGACGAGACCGGCACGGTCATCCGGCGTCGCACCCAGGAGTGGTTCAGTTTCGGGGGCAACGATCCCAACTCGGTGCGCGGCGAGACGCAGACCCTGCGCCGCTACGAGCGGGACGACTGGCGCACCGAGGTCCGTACCCGCACGATCCTCACGTCCACCCCGGAGGAGTTCGTGATCAACGCCGAGCTCGACGCCTTCGAACTCGACGACGATCACGGAGATCGACGGGTCCACTCGGAGAGCTGGCAGCGACGGATCCCGCGTGATCTGGTCTGACGACGGCGATCCGGTCTGACGGAATCACAACGGAAGCCCACCCCGCGACGTGGCGGGGTGGGCTTCCTGCGTTCTGCGCGAACGGTGTTCAAGTACTCCTGCGTGAATCGTTGCCGACGTCGAAGTGCTCGTCGTACCACTTCTTCGCCTCGTCGAGCACACCCCTGCTCAGGCGGGCATGAGGCCGGACGTCGACGAGCAGCGGCTCGTGGTCGGGACCGCGCCCGACCATCCTGCCGGTCAGAAGCCACGCGAACCGTCCGTCCTCCTCGGCGAGCTCCGAGTACTTGCAGACGCGACGGGCGACCCAGTCCTTGACGGGCCGTCGCCACCACGGCTCGGGAGAGAGCGTGGTGGCCGAGAGCCCCGGCAGGGTCACGTTCGCCTCGTGGTCGCGGCTCGGTCCGTCCTCGGCGTCCGCCGCCGGCCCCTTCGAGTACCGCAGGTAGAGCAGCGGATCCGTCGCCAGATCGGCGAGCTGGTCGAGTGAGGTGATCAGCGGGATGTCGTCGGGATCAGGATGGAAACTTCGGACGGACGTGCTCACCTTCTCCTCCTCCTGCCGATACTCCAGGACGAATTCGGAGAGTTCCCCGCTCCCCTGCCACGAAACCCCGCACCGCGGTCGGGTCAGCGCGGTCGGCTCGGTAGGCACCGTCGCTGGCGAGCACCGCCCGCACCGTCTTCACGACGATGAGCAGATCCTGCAGGTGCGGACCAATTCGTCGAGTACCTTCTCCGAATCTCCGTCACGCGCGATCCATTCGTGCACCAGGATTCGGGCACAGCCATCCCTCCGAGAACCCGAGTCGATCGGGAGGGTACTTTATGACCCCGCCGGTGCCGAGAGGTAACGGGTCGGCACGATCATTCGATACGAATGCGTCCGAACGGCAAGAAGATTGAAGGTCCGAGATGGGGTAGGGAAATCACCCTCTCTTTCACCCTCGACAGTGGAGGTCACGGAGTGGATGTGCGACACGCGTCGTGGTTCGGCGACCCCGCCTCCCCACGCCTCGGCCACGTCCACCTTCCCGCCGACCGCTCCGCACGCACGGTGGCGACCTGTTTCGAGAGCTTTCCCCTCGACTTCTATTTCTGGTTACTGTTAGGAACTGTCGGATGCGCACTGACGCAACACTGGTCAACTCACCGAAGCTCGCTCACCGCATCGGATTCGGCGCCCTCGCACTCCGCCCGTCCGGCAGCGGAGTCCGGACCTACGTCCGCGAGCTGCTGACCGCGCTCGACCCGCTGCTTCCCGCCGCGGCGCTGCGCGCGACGGTGCAGTGCGACGCCACCGGCGAACTGCCCCCTCGCGTGGCTCCGCAGGTGCGGCCGGTCGCCGACGGGGTGCGGCGGGTCCTGTACGCCAAGGCGCCCGTCCGCGGGGTCGACCTGTTCCACAGCCTCGACGTCGACCTGCCCGTCCTGTGTTCCGGTGTCACTGTCTCGACGTTCCACGATGTCGCCGTCTTCGACACCCCGTGGACGTTCGGCAAGCACTTCGCCGCCGGTAAGCGTGCACTGTTGCGGGATGCCATGCGACGGGCCGACATACTCGTCGCGGTCTCGAACTTCACCGCTGAACGTCTCCACGCGCTGTGCGGCCGCGAGGCCGTGGTCACCCCGCTCGCCCCCGCGGCGTGGGCGAAACCTCCCACTCCCGAGGAGGTGCGCAACATCTGCAGGACCTACCGGCTGCCCGAACGGTTCGTCCTGCAGGTCGGCACCGTCGAACCCCGCAAGGACGTCGCGCTCGTCGCCGACGCGTGCCGCATCCTCGACGTCCCACTGGTGCTGGCCGGAACCGGATCCACCGGCCCCTACGCACCGGCCGGTTCGATCGGTCTCGGTTACGTTCCCACTGCGCACCTCCCCGCGCTGTACGCTGCGGCCATCGCTGTCGCCTACGCCTCGCGCTACGAGGGTTTCGGGTTGCCGCCGCTCGAGGCGATGGCGTGTGGCGGGGCGGTGGTGACAAGCGCCGTCGGTGCGCTGTCCGACGTCGTCGACGACGGAGCCCTGCTCGTCACCGAACACACCGTGACGTCGTGGACCGCGGCCCTGCGCGTCGTCGTCCACGACCGCGACACCTCGGAGGCGCTGCGCACCCGAGGACGCGAGGTCGCCGCGACCTCGACATGGACGCGCACCGCCGAACTCACGCGCGAGGCCTACCGCACCACGGGTCTGAGAATCTGACATGTCTGCGCGTCGGTAGACATTCGCCGACCGACCCCATGGCCGACCGGCGGCCCCGAGCGTCCGAATCGGGGGTCTGTTCCTCTGCGCCCAGACCGTAGCGATCGTGATGCTGGGTGCTGCGGTGGCTGTGTGAATCTCGCTCTTCGCGGAACGCTACGATCTTCCCTGGCCCGTCACCGCTGCTCTCTCTCGGCTGTCTGTGTTCTGGCCGGAACCCATGTCCTACCCATCACCGACGAGCTCGGCCTCACCGGTCTCGTCAAGTCCCGTTGAGGTTGCAGTGTCCCTTTCGCGGTCGATGCCGCGTCGCGTGTCGCGGTCCATGCCGCTCCGCGCCGTTCTCACCCTTGTCGGTGTGTTCGCTCTGTCGTGTACCCAGAGCACTGAGGCACGCGACTGCCGAACAGATCTGACCGCCGACAGTCTCGGGGTCGCGACGGGAGCGGGTCTCGACTCCCTGGACGCCGACGACCTCGACGCGTACATGTCGACGGTCGCCGACAGCGGCGCCGGATGGATCCGGTTCGACATGGACTGGTCGATCATCGAACCCGCGCGCGGCCGCTTCGACTGGAGGGGCACCGACCGGGTCGTCGCCGCGGCCGACGCACACGACCTGCAAGTGCTGGGCCTGCTCACCCACACTCCGCACTGGGCGCGGACGTCGGAGGCCGACCCCGATGATCCGCACGGGATGCCCGCCGACCCCGGCGAATTCGGTCGCTTCGCAGGCGACGTCGCCGATCGCTACTCGGACAGTGTCACGCACTGGGAGATCTGGAACGGGCCGAACCTGACGGCCTTCTTCGCCCCGCAACCCGACGTCGGCGCGTACGCCGACCTGCTCGTGGCAGCGTCGGACGCGATCCGCAACGTCGACCCCGGGGCGGTGGTGATCACCGGCGGCCTGTCCCCCGGCACCGACAACGGATCGGACATCGCCCCGACGACCTTTCTCGCCGAGCTGTACGACCAGGGCGTGTCGCCGGCCTTCGACGTGGTGGGCATGCATCCCTACAGTTATCCCGCTCTGCCGTCCGATGCGTCGACGTCCGACTGGAACTCTTTCTACCGCATGCGCGAGATGCGCACCCTCATGGTCGAACGGGGTGACTCCGACAAGCCCATCTGGGCAACGGAGTTCGGGGCACCGACGGGCACGGATACCGACGCGGTGGGACCCACGGAGCAGGCCGACATCCTGCGCGACGGGATCACCGAGCAGCGCGCGTTGGGATTCATCGACAAGCTGTTCGTCTACAGCCTCCTCGACCGGGGCACCGAGGTGACCGATCGCGAGCAGAACTTCGGGGTCCTCGCGCACGACGGGACACCCAAACCGGCCTGGGACGTGTTGCATACGGCCGCGGTCACTCCCGGTTGCCTCTGATCAGCAGCGACTCGATGTGAGGGCATTGCGCGCCGCCAGGCGCAGGGAACGGACGAGGTCGGCTGCGAGATCCGCGGTGCGCAGAGTCCATCGGTGGTGCGGTCGCGGGCTGGGGACGAGCTGTGCTGATGATCAGGCACCGAGCGCGTCGGTGACGCCGTCGAGGATCCGATCGAGGATCGGCCCCGACGTCGCGAAGTTGATGCGCAGGAAGTTGCGTGCCCCCGACCCGAACCGCACCCCACCATCGGCAAGGACGCGTCCCCGATCGCGGACGGCCGACACCGGATCGTCGATGTCGAGCGGCCCGGTGTTCAACCAGGTCAGGTAGGTGCCCTGTGGCAGGTGATGCCGTAGGGCCGGGATCCGTTCACGCAGCACCTCGTCCACCCGTCGGCGATTCCGGTCGAGGACCTGCAGCAGGTCGCGCTGCCACGCGTCGCCCTCGCGCCACGCGGCGAGCGTCGCAACGACTCCTGGAACCGAGACCGTCCCGTACAGGTCGAACGGTTCCGCGTCCCGGCGCTTCAGCAGGGTCTCGGAACCGTAGTGCACCACCGCGCACCGCATCCCTGCGAGGTTGAACGCTTTGCTGGCCGAGGTCAGCGTCACCGTGCGGGCAGCGGCCTCCGGCCCGAGCGAGGCGAACGGGATGTGCCGGTGCGGTTCGTAGATCAGCTCGGCATGGATCTCGTCGCTGACGACGAGCATGTCGAACCGTTCGGCGAGATCGGCGATCCGTTCGAGTTCCTCACGCGTGAGCACCCGACCGGTGGGATTGTGCGGGTTGACGAGCACCAGCACCCGCGGACGACGCCGCGCCACCAACGGCTCGAACGCATCGAAGTCGAGCACCCACCCGTCGCCCCGGTCGACGAACGGAAAGTCGATCTGCTGCAGACCCATCCGTCGCAGCGACGCGAGGAACGGCGGGTAGTTCGGTGTCTGGATCGCCACCGCATCGCCGCGCGTGGTGCTCAGGTGCAGCACGAGCTGCAACGCCTGGATGAGATCCGTCTGCTCGCGGACCGCACCGGGATCGGGTTCCCAGCTGTAACGCGTGCGCATGCGCAGCGCGAACTCCTCGCGCAGCGGCGTGCCGTGCAACCAGTCGGGATAGCCGAGATCGCTACGGTCGACCAGCTCGTGCAGCGCACGCGCGATCGGCGGTGCGACCGGGAAATCCATGTCGGCGACCCAGGCGGGGGCCAGCCCGTCGGCGGCCACCCGTGCCCATTTGGCACCGGACCGCGCCGACAGGGCGTCGAAGTCGAGGTCGTCGAACCCGGGCACCCCAGGACCGCCGACCGAGAGGCGCTCGTCGCTGGTCATGTGGATGAGAATCGCACGGTTCGCGGCGCTCCGCGCGCCGAAGTCAGGCGGCCGGTCGCTGGCCGGTGACGAAGAAGATCAACCGATCCGCGACGTCGACGGCCTGGTCGCCGAAACGCCCGTAGAAACGCGCGAGCAGGGCGGTGTCGACCGCGGTCCGGATGTCGCCGTCCCATTCGGGGCTCTCGAGCAGGGAGAGCAGTCGCGAGTGCACCGCATCGAGTTCGGTCTCGATGGCGTGCGTGCCCTTGATCGTCTCGAGGTCGAAGTCCGTGAACGCGTCGCGCAGGATCGCGACGATCTGCGCTGCGAGATCGGCCATCCGGCGAAGATCGTCGCGCAGGAGATCGGACACCAGCGACTCGGGATGGCGACGCCGTACGACCCGCGCAATGTGCAAGCTCAGTTCGCCCATCCTGGTGAGATCGCTCGTGATACGAACCGCGGAGAACACCAACCGCAGGTCGGCGGCCACGGGCCCCTGCAGGGCGAGGATCCGCACCGCCCGCTCGGAACAGTCGGTGTCGAGTTCGGCGATCCGTGCGTCGAGATCGAGGGCGGCCTGGGCTGCGTCGAGATCGGTGTCGAACAGGGCGCGAGTGGCCAGGTCGAGCCCTTCGGCGGCAACCGCTGCAAGCTCACCGAGGCGTCCGACCAGGTCGTCGAGCTGTCCTCGGAACAACTCCCTCATGTCTCGCTCCCTCCGTCGCCCGGTTCACGGCACGTGTACCCGGCTGATCCTCGTTGCAGTCCTCGGGAGGAGCCTAACGACGCGCGTCGACGACGCTCTCTACGGCGACGTCCTCGGAGGACGATACAGAGCTCGCGCTGTCGTCCATGCGGGCGAGATGAGCCTTGATCCATTCGGTGCTTCCCGGCGTCGCGGTGCTGTGCTGCGGGGTGCCGGCAATGCAGATAGACAAATTTTTTCCCTCGTCGTAACGCCGATGTGCTCGGCTGCGCAGGCCACACCCATCCCCTGGAGTGACCGTCATCACTATAGCCTGTCGGCGCGAAGCTTCAACTCGGGCGAGAACCTGGCCGGCAGCGCGACGTCCCCGGAGGTTCGCCGTAACCGTTCTGCTCCGGGTAGCCATGCTTCTCGACCGACCACCTCGACGCCGGGAGTACGTGCGCCGTCACCCTCGGACCAAGGACCTCCGGACGTCAGTGGCTCCTTACCCTGCCGCAGGAATCCTCCGGACCCATCTACCCGGACCACATCTACCGAATCGGTGCAGAAACGGCATCGGCGGCACCCACTTGTGGGTGCCGCCGATGTCGTCACGTGCGGATCGGGTCCTGGACGCCGATCAGAGGTAGGCGCCGATCAGGTCGCGCAGGAACTTGATCACGAACTGGAGCGGGTCGACCGGCTCCGGCTGCGACTGGGGGGCCGGCGGAACATTATCGGCCTGGGGCGCGGCCTCGCCCTGCGGTGCGGGCGCGGACTCGGCCTGCGGCGCGGACTGTGCCTGCGGAGCCGCCTCGCCCTGCGGTGCGGACTCGCCGCCGCCGACCGTCACGGAGATGCCACCTGTGAAGGGGCGACCGGACGCGTCGAAGATGTTCTCGTACTGCGCACCCGAGGCGTCCTGGCAGCCCCAGAAGACGTTGTAGGTGCCGTCGGTGATCGACTCCGGACCGGCCTGCGAGGGTGCGCCGTCCTTGATGTACAGCGCGCTCGAGGTGCTGGTGTTGGTCACCGAGAAGCTCGTGCCGGCGGGCTGCGCGTCGATGCGGCCCGACGGATCGGCCGTGTCGACGGTGCCCGGCTTCAGGACGTAGGTGACGCAGGTGACGCCGCGGTCGACGTCGGCACGCGTCAGATCGAAGTCGACGACGATGGCGCCGTTCTCCGCCTTCGCCGAGACGCTCGGACCCGCAGCCGACGAGACGCCCGGAACGACCAGGGCCAGCAGTGCGGCACCCGAGGCCGCGACGGCAGCCTTCTTCGCAACAGAATTCATCGATTTTCCTCCCCGTATTTCGATGTCGGCGACCGCTTTCGTGAACGGCACGCCGTCGACCGTGCCCGACGCGCGTAGAACGCGGGCACATATGCGAGAACGTTACCGCTAGATGTCGTTGCTGTCGCGACGAGGTGGGGAGTCGGCCCGGGCGACCCGATCCACATGCCCGAGATCACGATCCGGCTCCACGAGATCGCGCACCCGCTGCTTGAGTGTGGCGATCTCGGGAAAACCCTTGTCCTCCTTGCGGTCCCACACGACCGTGTCGTCGACGACGATGCGGAACACCCCACCGGTGCCGGGAACGAGCGCAACCTCGCCGAGCGCGGTACCGAAGGTGTTCAGCAATTCCTGCGCCATCCATCCGGCGCGCAGCAACCATTTGCACTGTGTGCAGTAGGTGATCGCGACGCGCGGAGCCTGCTCGGTCATGAGCGACAGGATATCTCCGCCGGAGATGGATGAAGCCCCGGCAATCGTGGTGGTGGATCGGCCGGGGCTTCTGCACGGACCGGTGATGGGGGGTAACCGACCCGTGCGGCCGTCCTCACATGGGGGGACAGGAGGACGACGCGGAACCGAGTCTAGACACGAGAAATTGTTACTCGCGAGTATCGCGCAGGCGGACGTCCGGCGTGTCAGGAAGCGACGGGAGGGTTCGCAGAATCACGCTGCTCCCGTTGCATCTCGACAAGTTGCTCCTCCCTTTCCGAGACGAACAGGAACCGACCGACCGCGAGCGCGCCGAGAGCCGAGAGGCCCAACCACGCCGCCAGCGCCGATGCGATCCACACCCACATGGCTCACAGTGTGCGCGAATCCGCCGAGAACACCAAACATCGGAGATCACAACATGGTTGCAAAAGCAATACTCGAGGACGCCTCACAATGTGACGCCCGTCGCCCACAACGCGTTCACCGTGGCCCGCCGACAAGCATCGGCACGACCTTCTCGGCACCTACCCTCCTGGTTCGCCCGACTCGGGGTCATCGGCCATAATCGAGGCCGGTCCGCGTTCCGTTACAACAGCGCAACATCACACCGAATTGTCGCCGCGTCTGCAATATTCTCGTGATCGGACGCAATACGCTGCTCGAGTGACATACCTCCGAACCGGTCGCCGTTCCCGTCGCACCCTCCTGCTGGCTCTTGCCACCTCGATGACGTTGTGTGCGAACCCGATTACCGCCGCAGCGCAGGATCTCGAGTCGACGGAACCGACGCCTCCGGGCGAGGTCGCATTCCCGACCCGCAATCTCGGACTCGGGCCGAACATCGAATTCCGCGGCAATTCCGATGTCGTCACGCTCACTTTTCCGGTCCCTGCCGGAAATACCCCCGCGTTCCTCGACACCACCGCCGAACTGCCCACGAACGTCGCGCGGGGATGGATCGACGTCACCTCGGACGGGCGTCTGCTCACACGCGTGGAACTGCCGCCCGGTGGCGATATCGTGCCGCTGTCGATCCCGCTCGCCGGCGCGAAGGTCGAGAACGACGCCTCGGTGATCTCGCTCGATCTGCACCTGGTCGCCGTCGACAACATCTGCCCCGACGACTGGACGCTGGGTTCGGTACGTCTGCGCGACGGTGTGGTCCGGTACGCGGGCACACCCGCGGCGCCGCAGGCGGTCGCCGACTACCTCCCGCCGGTCCTCGACCGCCTCGAGTTGTACCTGGCCGAGGATCCCACGGACGCCGAAGCGAGCGTCGTCCTCGACCTCGCAGCGACCGTGGGCGCCCGGTATTCCGGGCGGCAGGTGCCCGTGGACGTACGTGAACTCCCGGCGAACGGCGTACCCCCGGCAGCCGACACCCCGTTCGTCCGGCAGATCGTCGTCAGCGAGGGCGACCAGACGGGTGCGGAGGTCGTGCCGGTGCCCGACGGGCCGCCCGCCCTGTACATCCGCGGCGACGCGGAGACGCTCCTCGACCAGGGGCGCCTGATCACCAGCGCCCTGTCCGGCTTCGCCGTCGGCTCCGACGTCGCCGTCGGCGCGTTCGAGACCCGGCCCATCCTCCCGTCCGACTCGGCCACCCTGTACGACCTGCGGGTGTCCGACCTAGAGACGAGCGGCCTCGGGATCGCCGACGTGCACCTCTTCCTCGACCAGACCGAATTCGGGCGGCCGGTGCGCGATGTGAGCATCGACCTGCAGGGCTCCTACACCCCGCTCCCCGCCATCCAGGGCGGGTCGATCACCGTCTCCGCCGGCGACGTCACGCTCGATTCGTGGGCGGCCGACGCGAGCGGTGTCATCGACCGTGTCGTCACGGTTCCGAACTCGGCCCTCGGGCGGCTCACCGACATCAGCGTCGAACTCCGTACCACCGGTGCCCAGGAGCCGTGCGGTCTCCAGCAACCCGTCACCCTCCGTATCGACGGTGACAGTCGTGTCTTCAGCACGCTCGCGGATCCGCCACTCCCCGCCGGCTTCCCGTCGCTGCCCCAGACTCTGATGCCGAGGGTCGACGTCGCGACCTCCGATCGCAGCCTCGTCGACGTCTCCCGCGCCGTCGAACTCGTCGCCGGACTCCAGTCACTCACCAGCCGTCCGCTCGACCCCGAATGGGTGACGATCGACGACGCACTCGCCTCGTCGGGACCGGCAGTGATCGTGGACGCGAACGGTCTCCTCCCCGAAGGTCTGCAGTCGCAGCTGCCGCTCGTCCGCACCGAGGACCGCCGGTTCGAGGTCCGCAACGCCGAGGGCGAGAGCACCAGCCTCACCTTCGGCACCGAGGTGAACTTCGCCTCGCTGCAGGTCGTGCGGGACGACGGACGCACCGTGCTGGTCGCCACGTCGACCGCTGCTCCCGAGGAACTCGATCGGACGCTCGACTGGCTCTCCGCCGAGCCCGATCGCTGGTTCGAACTCGAGGGCAACGTGCTGTTCACCGCTCCCGACCGCGATCCGATCTCGCTCATCGATCCCCGGCCCCAGGACGACGATCTCGACGCACCGTCATCGGGATCGGACAGCACAGTGACCGCGGTGGTCGTCGCGGGTGTCGTCCTGCTCGTCGTCGGCGCGGCGGGCGCCGCGGTGTGGTCGCGTACCCGGCGCCGTCCGCAGTCGCGGTGAACACCATGACCGCGACAGTGGAGCAACCGTCGTTCACCGAGCGGTTCTTCACGAACTCGATGCTGCACACCACCAATCGGTGGATCGTGATCGTCGCTGCGACCCTGATCGCCTTCCACTCCACCTGGCTGCAGTTGATCGACGAGATCCGCACGGGTACCACCGGCGGCTACGTCCTCATCGTGCCGCCGCTCGTTGCGATCGTCGCGATCGGCATCACGCGGCAGCGGAAGAACGAACTGCCGATCCACGACCGGCAGACCGACATCATCACATCGGTGCTCCTGCTGCTGATCGCGCTCGCGATCAAGGGACTGCTGATGCCGCGCTACGCGACGAACTATCAGGTGATGCATCTCGACGTGCTCGCCGCGTGGGTGTTCGTGTGCGGGGCGTGCGTGGCGATGTTCGGTCTGCGCGTGACCTCGGCGTACTGGCAGGCCTGGGCGATGCTCTTCCTGAGCTCACCCGTGCTCTACCGGATCGTGCTCGTCGAGTTCGGGGGTACGAAGCTTGCCGCGGGACAGGTCACGCTCGTCCTCGCCGCCACAGCCATCGGACTCGCGACGCGGCGCACCCGGGCCCGCGGATTCTTCTACGGCTCCGCGACATTCGTGACCGGCCTGATGGTGCTCATCCTGATCGACCAGCGATGGCCGGACGCGCCCATCGCCGTGTCCCAGTACGTGCCGACGGTGATCGCGACGGTGATCGTCGGGGCGGGAGCCTATCTGTGGACCTACCGCGGGCTCGCCCCGCGCACGCTGCCACCGAATCCGGTGTCGATTCCCCAAGCCGCGCGAGGAGCCCTGTGCATTGTGGTGGCCGCGCTGCTCGCGGCGCTCGTGCCACTGCCCGACCAGCGGCTGACCCCCGTGTCGGAAGGGCCGCCCTATTCGGGCACCGCCACGCAGATCGTCCCGGCCGGGTGGGTGCAGTTGTCGTCCGCCGACTACGACTGGCCCCGCGCCTACTTCCGACAGGGATCGGTGCTGCGCCGCCAGATGATCCGTGCGGAGGAACCGAATCCCGATTGGGACCGTCTGCTGCGTCCGCGCACCGTCGCGGTGCAGACCCTGCAGGTGCGCAGCCCGAACGCATTCGCGGTCTACCCCACCGAGTCGATGTACGAACTCGGCAGGTCGCGCGTGAGCCCCAAGGAGTACGTCGACCTGGGGCGCGGGGTGACCGCCGAGTACTTCACCGTCGTCGACGACAACCTGCTCCTGACGTGGAGCCTGCTCAGCTTCGTGTGGACCCGCAGCGACACCGTCGCCCAGCGGGTGAGCCTGTTGACGGTGGACAACCACGAACTCGATGCGCCGTTCCCGCAGCCCGAGCCGAACTCCGTCGCCAACGTCCGCACGCTGCTGCGGGTGTTGCTGCGCGGCAACGGCACCGTCGAGGACACCGAACCCGAGTACAAGGACCGTTCCATGCTGATCGAAGTGGGTCGCGAACTCGTGGAGGCACAATGGCAGGGCGAGTGAACGTCGGCTCCGGACACGATGTTCCGCCCGCGAGCACCGCGGAGTTCGACGCCTACCGGACCGCAGCCCTCCACGAGGCGGTGCACGGACTCCGCGAACGCAGCCCCGTCTCGTCGGCGTCGGTCGCATTCGTGCCTTGGCAGAAATATCTCGGATTCGCGCTCGCCGCGGCCTTCGTACTCGCGCTCGTCGTGGCGACGAAACCGACCCTGATCGTCTTCACCGTGCTGTGCACCTTCGGGTACATCGCGACCCTCGCCGACCGGCTGCTGCTGTTCACCCGCGGCATGGCGCGCGACGCGCAGTTCATCGTCGACGACGAGGAAGCACTCGCCCTCACCGACGACCGGCTACCGCCGTACACGGTGCTCGTGCCCGCCTACAACGAACCCGAGGTGGTCGGCGACCTGCTCGCCGCGATGGCCGCGCTCGACTATCCGGCCGACAAGCTCCAGGTACTGTTGCTGCTCGAGGAGGACGACACCGTCACGATCGAGGCCGCGGAGAAGGCCGGGCTCGGTGAGAGCGTCGAGATCCTGCTCGTCCCGGCCGCCGACCCGCGCACGAAACCGAAGGCGTGCAACTACGGTCTGCACTTCACGACCGGTGAGATCGTCACGATCTTCGACGCCGAGGATCTGCCCGAGCCGTTGCAGCTGCGCCGGGTGGTCGTCGTCTTCGACCGTCTCGGCGACGACGTGGCGTGTGTGCAGGCGAAACTGGCCTTCCACAACGGAACCCAGAATCTGCTGACCGGCTGGTTCACCGCCGACTACGCACTGTGGTTCAACTTCATCCTGCCCGGACTGATGAAGTCGTACTCGCCGATCCCGCTGGGAGGCACGTCGAACCACATCCGCCGGTCGGTGTTCGACGAGATCGGCGCGTGGGATCCGTACAACGTCACCGAGGATGCCGATCTCGGCGTGCGGATCGCCGAATCCGGTTATTCCACAGCGGTTCTCGACTCGACCACGCTCGAGGAGGCGAACAGCGATCCGATCAATTGGGTGCGGCAGCGATCCCGTTGGTACAAAGGCTATCTGCAGACCTGGCTGGTCCACATGCGTCGGCCCGTCCGGTTGTGGCGGGTGATCGGCACCGCGGGGATGCTGCGGTTCACGACCCTGCTGGCAGGCACGCCGATCATCGCGTGCCTGAACATGGTGTTCTGGATGACGACGCTGGCGTGGCTGCTCGGCCAGGCGGAACTGATCGAGGAGATCTTCCCCTGGTACGCCTACTTCCCCGCGTTGATCTCACTCGTGTTCGGCAACGTCGCCGTGATGTACATGAACTTCGTGGCGTGCCGCGAGACGGGACACGCGAACCTGTGGTGGCCGTGCCTGACCGTGCCGTTCTACTGGGTCCTCATGTCGATCGCGGCGATCAAGGGCACCTACCAGCTCATCCGTAATCCTTCCTACTGGGAGAAGACCTTCCACGGGTTGTCGTCGTGAGGGCCCGCAGCACGTGGGTGTTCTGGACCGCCTGCCTGATCCATCTGATGGTGGGACTGTGGCTCGCGCTGGACGTGCAGTACTACCAGGGTGATTCGCTCAGCCGGGTGAGCGCTGCACGGTCGGTGCTGCTCAGCCGCGACCCGCATCTCGCCGCCCTCGGCTTCGTGTTCACGCCGCTCACCGCACTCGTCCAGGTGCCGCTCACGGGACTGTCGGCGTGGTTCCCGGGGCTGTCGGCCTATGCGGTCACGGCGGTGCTCGTGTCGGCGCCGTTCATGGCCGGTGCTGCGGTGCAGATCCACCGCATCGCGTGCGATCGCGGATGCCCGCCGTGGTTCGTGTGGACGGTGACGGCGGTGTTCGCCCTGAACCCGATGATCGTCTACTACGGCGCGAACGGGATGAGCGAGGCGCCGTTCCTGTTCGCGTTGTGCTGGGCCACACGTCGTCTGATCCGCTGGTGCAGCACCGACGACATCCACGACCTGGCACTGGCCGGAATCGCCCTCGCGCTGGCGTATCTCGCGCGGTACGACGCGCTGGCCGTCGGTGGGGCGGTGACGGTCTTCGTCGCGCTGCTCGTCCGGTACCGGTCGCGTCGCTACGCTCCCGGCTCGGGATGGCAGCCGGCGATCATGGACGCGATCCTCGTCGCCGCTCCCCTCATACTGGCCTTCGTCGCGTTCGTCGTGACGAGCTGGCTCGTCACCGGTGAATGGCTCGCGCAGTTCACCTCGGCCTACGGCAACGCCGCCATCCTCGAGCAGAGCGGTGGCGGCTCGTCGGGCGGACTCGGTGCGATCGCCTTCTCGCTCGCCGAGACCGTCGTGCTCGGACCGGCGCTTCCGCTGCTGATCCCGGTCGTGGCGGTGCTCGCGTGGCGGCGCCGCGACCTCGAACCGCTCGTGCCGTTCGTCGTCTTCGGCGCGGTCCTGGGATTCGCCGCGCTGTCCTATGCGCGCGGAATGACCTTCCCGTTCCTGCGCTTCTACATCTGCGCGATCCCGCTGCTCGCGGTATGGGTCGTGCAGCTGGCACCGCGACGCGGACTGCTCACGGCACGACGTCCCGGACCGCACGCCGTTCCGAGGACGGAGGACCGCAGCGGCGCGGCACCGTTGGGTGCGGTGCTCCTCGTGTGCAGTCTGCCCGTCACGTTCGTCGCGATGGGCTCGCCTACCCTGTCGCAGGAACAGCACGCGCTGCGCACGGTCCTGTTTCCGGACAACGACGATCCGTCCGAGGTACGTGAGCAGCAGCGACGGGTGATCGCGGCGTTCTCCACCGAACGACGCATCGCCGAATATCTCGACGCGATGGACCTGCCGCCGGGCTCGGTGCTGATGGACACGGTCTACGGGTTCGCGATCTACTCGGCCACCGAACGCCCCGAGACGTTCGTCATCCCTTCGGACTCCGACTTCACCGCCGTACTCAACCGTCCCTCCGCCTCCGGGGTCGAGTACATCCTGACCGTCCCCAACGAGGGCCGGGGAACATCGGATGCCGTCAACCGCCGTTACCCCACCATCTACGAGACCGGCAGCGACATCGCGGTGCTCGAACTGGAGATCCCCAACGACGGTGCCGACCAGCCCGATTGGCGCCTCTTCCGGGTACTCGACCGTGCTTCAGCCTGAGCGGTGGTGGCGCCGTAGGACGTAGTGGACCGGGTCGTCCGGGCCGATGTCGTAGGTGCACTCGTCCGGCCGCGGATCAGGGACGAACGACCACATCAGTGCGCCGTCGGCCCCGAGTTCGCGGTACTGCGTGAGCGTGCGGTCGACGATGTCGGCACGCTCGTTCACCCCACGGCACGAACCGGCCCGGACACCGAGTTCGGCGACGAGCATCGGCTTCGACAACCCGTCGAGCCGCTGCTCGAGGAACTGCGCGTCGTCGTAGTCGTGGTACTGCACCACGTCGAGTTGCTCGGCGCCGGCGATGGTCGTGAAATCGTCACCGGCCGAACCGCACTGGTCGCCTCCGATGGTCCCGACGGTGACGAGCCGGTCCGGGTCGTGCTCACGGACGATGGCGCCTGCTTCGTCTATCCAATCGCGGAGCAGCCGGGCACCGCCGGGCAGGCACTCGCGTCGTTCGAGGGTGCACTCGTCGTCGGTGCAGGTCGCGGTCTCGGGTTCGCCGATCAACTCCCACATCGCCACCACCGACGACGACCCCCACCGTTCGACGGCCGTCGCGACCCAGTCGTCGAAGGCGAGCACATGACCCGGCAGCGGGTCGCGCCAACCGGTGTCGTACCAGTTCGCCTGCTTGTATCCGCCCGCGTCGCACTCGCTGTCCTGCGGGGCGAGAACCGGGATCAGGTACACCCTGTGCCGCTCGGCGGCGTCGAAGACGGCATCGAGCGCGGTGAAGTCGAGCGTGCCGCCGATCCGGTGCACGGCGTGGGACTGAAAGGCGTCGAAACGCACCACCGAGCGCGGTGCCAGTGCGCCGAAGAACTCGTCGAGATCCACCTCGGCACCACATCCGTGGTTGACCTCCCAGCGGGTGCCGAGCTGGTAGGCGTTGAGCCCGGCGGGCCACCATGTCCGGTCGTCGAGAGCGAGATGGTCGCCGTCGGCGCGGACCATCGGGAGATCCTCGGGAGGCGAGGGGCGCGACGAAGTGTCCTGCGCACAGGCCGCGAGCAGGAGGAACAAAATGGTGGCGACCGCAGCGACGCGCACGTCCAGAGATTAACCGCCACGGAGCCGTGTACGCAGGCACCCGGGACATCGGGTCGTCAGAGGTTGTCGAGCGTCCGGATGATCCGGCGCATGTCCTTGCTCTCGGTGTTGTGGACGAGGCCGACGAGGGCCGCCGTCAGCGGGTCGGGGCGTGCGATGACCCTGCCGAGCACGGCGACGTTCCGGTCGAGGACGTCTATCGCGGCGGGGCGCAGGTTCGCATCCATCTGCGACAGCATCTCGGCCCACACCCATGCGGTCTCCCGCGCGCGGTCGAAGGCGAAGTCGAGGACCGGATGCACCGCGCCGACCGGTTCGAGGATCTTGATCAGGGGCGAGAACGACTCGATGGCGTCGCGCACCTTCGGCATCACCCCCGCGATGATGTCGTTGATCTTGTCGTAGTCGGTGCGGAAGGCGTCCAGTTCGCTGCCCGACAGGTTCTCACCCACGACGACGGCGAGATCGAGATTGATGTGCGCGTTGATCCCCAGCAGCAGGTGTTGCAGCACGATCAACCGGTCGTGCTTCGCGGCGTCGAACGCGATCTGCCACGCTCTGGTCGGTGCGGTCGCTTCGTAGGCTTCGAAGTAACGGTTCGCGAACAGGGTGTCGATGCGGTTCATGCGGTCCTTGTCCGCGAAGACGCCGGCCTTCACTGCCACGGTCATCTGCCGATAGACGGCCGCGAAGCATCCCCGCGGATCACCGCGCTCCGCGGTCTCGTCGACGATGCCGTCGAGGATCCCGAGCACCTCGTCGATGTCATTCGCATGCAGCGCCACGGTCCCCTCCTCCGTGCGGATGAGGATCATTGTGGACCCGCAGCTGCCGTCCCGGAAAGCATCGCGGGACGGGAAGAACTAACTGGGACGCGCGTCGGGGTGCTTGTGCACGAAATTCAGGTACGCCTTCGACGGCGTGGGCCCGCGCTGGCCCTGGTACTTGGACCCGACCTTCGCGCTGCCGTAGGGGTGCTCGGCAGGGCTCGTCAGCCGGAACAGGCACAGCTGACCGATCTTCATGCCCGGCCAGAGCGTGATCGGCAGGTTCGCGACGTTGGACAGCTCGAGGGTGATGTGCCCGTCGAAGCCCGGGTCGATGAACCCGGCCGTCGAGTGCGTGAGCAGACCGAGCCGGCCCAGCGACGACTTGCCTTCGAGGCGACCGGCGAGATCGGCCGGCAGGGTGCACCGTTCCATCGTCGACCCGAGCACGAACTCGCCGGGATGCAGCACGAACGGCTCACCCTCGGGCACCTGCACAAGCGACGTCAGTTCGTCCTGCTGCTTCGCCGGGTCGATGTGCGTGTAGCGCGTGTTGTTGAAGACGCGGAACAGGCTGTCGAGTTTGACGTCGACACTCGAGGGCTGCACGAGCTCCGGATCGAACGGGTCGATGCCCAGATGCCCGGAGGCGATCTGAGCGCGGATATCGCGATCGGAGAGCAGCACGAGTAGAGGTTAACAATCGCCCGGTCGCGGGGTTCTACGTGGCCGAGTCGCGCCGCAGTTGGGCCGACATCGTGAGCAGCAGTTCGGTGCACTCCTCGACGACGTCGTCGTGACTCAGCGGCACGGTGCCGTCGAGCCAGGCCGTCAACGCCTGGGCGAGTCCGCCGACGACGTAGTGCGCCGCGAGATCGAGCCGGGGGCTCGGGGTGATGGCGTAGATGTTCTCGGCCTGAGCGGTGACCAGACCGGCGAACATGCGGGTCGAGTCGAGGCGCCGCTTCGCGAGCTGCGTGTTGGCCTGGCTGACGGAGAACAGCATGCGGCCGAGCCGCGGATCCTCGTCGATCTCGCGGACGATGTTCTCGACGCAGGCCCGCACGATCGCGCGGTCGTCGTCGGCGGGTGCCGAGGTCACAGCGGCGAGCGTGCTCTCGGCGATGCGCTGGACGACGTGGTCGTAGACGGCACCGGTGAGCTCGTCGCGGTCGGCGAAGCTCTCGTAGAAGTAGCGCGATGCCAGACCGGCGCGCTTGCAGACACCGCGCACCGACAGCGTGGCTTCCCCGTCGGCAGCTCCGAGGAGATCGAGACCGGCCTCGATCAGCTGCGCTCGCCGATCGGCCTGTCGTTCCTCGCCTGCGCGTCCACCGTAGAGCCGTCCAGTTGCCATACCCCTATCTTCGCAGCGTCCGGTCTCCGTTCCGCGCAACCTCCGGTCTTTACCGTCGGCGCGCATCTGAGTACAGTCGTGGTCACTTCGAACGATGGAGGGAATTCCGATGACGACGACCGTCGACAAGCCCGTCGGCCTGGACGACACGATGGACGGGCTCGGCCTGGCCGCCGGAGCAGCGAACATCATCATGCAGCTGTCGTGGCCCGGCGTCGGCTACGGCGTCTACGAATCCCGCGTGGAGTCGGGACGGCTGTTCGACCACCCGATCAAGCGCACCCGCACCACCCTCACCTACCTGGCCGTCGCGGCGCGCGGCACCGACGACGAGAAGCGCTTGTTCCGTCGCGGCGTCAACAAGGCGCACTCGCAGGTCCGTTCCACCGAGTCGAGCCCGGTCGAGTACAACGCGATGGATCCGGAACTGCAGCTGTGGGTGGCGTCGTGCATCTACCGCGGATTCGAGGACGTGCACCGCGCGCTGTACGGGCCGATCCCCGACGACGCGATCGAGTACTTCTATCAGAACGGCGCGACCTTCGGTACGACGCTGCAGGTGCCGCAGCACATGTGGCCGAAGGACCGGGCGGCGTTCGAGCAGTACTGGGAGGACAACCTCCACAAGGTGAAGATCGACGACACGATCCGCGAGCACCTGCTGTCGATCGCCCGGATCGAGTTCCTGCCCCAGCCCGTCCCGGCCCTGTTCGGCAAGCTCAATCTCTTCTTCACCGCCGGCTTCCTGCCGCAGCTGTTCCGCGAGCAGATGTTGCTGCCGTGGACGCCGCGCGACCAGCGTCGCTTCGACCGCGTCATGCGAGCTCTGGGTGTGGTGAACAAGAGGCTGCCGGTCGCGGTGCGGGAGCTGCCCTACCGCGTGCTGCTGGCCGACATGCGGTGGCGGATCCGGACGGGCCGATCCCTGGTCTAGGGGTCCCGCGATCGACCCGGAGAGTCTGCTACAGTTTGCTCCGAAAGCTCGGGCCGGAGTCGGTGAGAATCGGCAAAAGCCCAGCGTGCCGATGTAGTTCAATGGTAGAACATCAGCTTCCCAAGCTGAATACGCGGGTTCGATTCCCGTCATCGGCTCCCACACGAAGGCCCCGACACGCGGTCGGGGCCTTCGTCGTTGTGGGGCGGGTCCGAGCCCGTCGTTCCTGCCGCAGGACGCTCCCGGCGCCGACTCGTGCGCGGATCACGACCGACCTTCCCGTACTGTGGGGGAATCGGGACCGTTCAGGTCCCCAATTGAGGGTGGCAACATGGCCGACAAATCGCCTCGCAGTTCGATGTCCAAGAAGTCCGGCAAGTCGCTGAAGGAAAAGCGCGCCGAGAAGAAGACCAGGACCAGCATCAAGGCCGAGGCTGAGATCGTCGCGAACGTCAGGAAGCGCTGATCTTTCTGAGGATGAAGGCCTCGACCGCACGGTCGGGGCCTTCGTCGTATCGAGTCTGTCGTTGTTGTCGATTTTCTCGCGTTCTTCGACAACAACACCTACCTCGACAGTCCTACCGGCGGCCTTCGAGGTACGAGCGGGCTGTATCGAGGAGTTCGGGGAGCGAGCGGGTCGCGTCCAGGGTGACGCCGTCCTCGTCGGGTCCCAGCGGCTCGAGCGTCTCGAACTGGGAAGCCACCAGCGACTCGGAGAAGAAGTGGCCGCCGCGTCCGCGAACCCTGGACCGCACGACGTCGACGGGCACATCCAGATGGAGGAAGACGGCCGGGGTGCCGGCACGCAGGATGTCGCGGTAGGACCGCTTCAGTGCCGAGCACGCGACCACCGGGGTCTCGACGCTGTCGGCAGCGGCCGCGGCGACCGCACGCAACCACGGCTCACGATCCTCGTCGCCGAGCGCGTGCCCCGAGCGCATCTTCTCGATCGACGCGTCGCTGTGGTAATCGTCCGCCTCGATGAAGGCGCCGCCGATCGCGTCCGCGAGTTGCTTCGCGAAAGTCGTTTTGCCACATCCACTGACGCCCATCACCACAACAGCCATGCCACATCGTAACTTCGGGGAGGTTGTGGTCGCTCTCGTCGAAATTCCCGACCACGACCTCCCCGAAGTTCACTCGAGGTACGACGCGTAATCGGCGTAGGGCACCTGACCAGTGGGGCTCGCCTTGATGGCCTCGGCAACCTCCGGCGGGATGGGAGCCCAGTAGGCCGGCATCGCGGCCGCGAGGGAAGGACTCACGGCGTAGATGAGAGCGAAGTTCACGATCCACAGCGGCGGCGCCATCGACATGCCGACGGTCGAGACGACGTCACCCTTCGTGTTGGTGACCAGCTGCGCGGCGCCGGACATCTGTTGCGCCGCAAAACCGAAGGCCGCCTCGATCGGGTACGCCGACCGGTACAGCGCCACCAATGTGTCCGTCGCGTCGTTGTTGCGCAGCCAGGTGTCGACGTACCCGCCGGGCGCGATGAGCGTGTTGATCTGCCGTGTCGGCGCCGACGCGTTGGCCGGGCTCTGCAGTATGCCGTCGGGCGTCACGTAGAGGCCGTAACTACCGAGGACCGACGGGGTGGAGACACCGTTCACGTCGGAATACATGGGGCGGCCGGTCGTATTGATGAGGATGTCGATGGAGCTCTGGATGATCTCGGCCGCCTCCTTGCTTCCGCCCACTCCCCCGCCGGTGGTGAAGTCGCGGGCCTGCTGCTCGGACAACGCATCCGACGGACTCAGCCCGATCTGACGGGCGATGTCCTCGGCCCACTCCCGACCGAGCGGGGCGTGCAACCGGGACGGGTCGGTGACCTGCGTCGGCGCCAGATGCTCGTAACCCGGTGCGCCGGAGAACGGGAGCGAGAAGCCGGTGACGTCGTCCGCCGATGCCGCGGGATTGACCCACAGGGCGAGCAACCCCATGAGCGCCACCACCGTGGCGGCTCTCCCTCCGCGTCTGTGCCGTCGGCCGGACTTCCGTGTGCTGCGCATAGGTCGGCCTCCTGGGACACCGTCGCGATGGGGACACACGTGCGTATTTCAGTGAAACGCCGGGGTAAAGAGTGCGTCAATGCCCCCACGGGGTGAATTGGGGGAGAATGTGGACGGTTTTCGCGAGATTCTCGGCAACGACCGCCCCCGACAAAGCAGCGTGGCCGCCACCCGGAAGGGTGACGGCCACGGGGCTGCAGTGACGCCTAGACGGTCGCAGCAACCGCTTCCTCGGCCTGGGCCGGGGCGCTCGTGCGGATGAGGTGGTCGAACGCGCCGAGCGCGGCCGTCGCACCCGCACCTGCGGAGACGATGATCTGCTTGTACGGGACGGTCGTGCAGTCGCCGGCAGCGAACACGCCGGGCACCGAGGTGCGGCCGTGGTCGTCGACGACGATCTCGCCACGCGGGCTGAGTTCGACCGTGCCGGAGAGCCACTCGGTGTTCGGCAGCAGGCCGATCTGGACGAACACGCCGTCCAGCTCGAGGGTGCGCGACTCATCGGTGGTGCGGTCGGTGTAGGTCAGGCCGGTGACCTTCGAACCGTCGCCGAGGACCTCGGTGGTGAGGGCGCTGACGATGATGTCGACGTTGGGCAGGCTGCGGAGCTTGCGCTGCAGCACCTCGTCGGCGCGCAGGACCGAGTCGAACTCGATGAGGGTCACATGGGCGACGACGCCGGCGAGGTCGATCGCGGCCTCGACACCGGAGTTACCGCCACCGATGACCGCGACGCGCTTGCCCTTGAACAGCGGGCCGTCGCAGTGCGGGCAGTAGGTGACGCCCTTGTTGCGGTACTCCTGCTCGCCCGGCACGTTCATCGCGCGCCAGCGGGCACCGGTCGCGAGAACGACGCTGCGCGAAAGCAACCGGGCGCCGCTCTCGAGTTCGACCTCGACGAGACCACCCTCGGTGGGGGCCGGGGTGAGCTTCGAGGCCTTCTGGACGTTCATGATGTCGACGTCGTACTGGCGCACGTGGTTCTCGAGCTCGGCCGCGAACTTCGGGCCCTCCGTGTAGGGGACGGAGGAGAAGTTCTCGATGGCCATGGTGTCGAGCACCTGGCCGCCGAAGCGCTCGGCGAGAACGCCGGTGCGGATTCCCTTGCGGGAAGCGTAGATCGCGGCGGTCGCGCCGGCGGGGCCGCCACCGACGACGAGGACGTCGAAGGGATCCTTCTCGCTGATCGCGGCGGCGGTGCGCTCGGCGGAGCCGCTGTCGAGCTTGCCGACGATCTGCTCGAGGTTCATGCGTCCGGAGCCGAACAGCTCACCGTTGAGGAAGACGGTCGGCACTGCCATGACCTGGCGTGCATCGACCTCGTCCTGGAAGAGCGAGCCTTCGATCGCGGTGTGCTTGATGCGCGAGTTGGTCACGCACATCACGTTCAGGGCCTGCACCACGTCGGGGCAGTTCTGGCACGACAGCGAGAAGTAGGTCTCGAAGTGGAAGTCGCCCTCGAGATCGCGCACCTGCTCGAGCAGTTCCACGGCCTCCTTCGAGGGGTGGCCGCCGACCTGCAGCAGGGCGAGCACGAGAGAGGTGAACTCGTGGCCGAGCGGGATGCCCGCGAACTCGACCGCGATGTCGGTGCCGACCCGGCGGATCAGGAAGGAGGGGCGACGGGTGGCTTCACCGTCGCGCACATGGGTGACCAGATCGGACATGCCGGCGATCTGATCGAGGAGGTCGGCGAGTTCCTTCGACTTCGGCCGGTCGTCGAGGGACGACACGAGCTCGATCGGCTGGGTGACCTTTTCGAGAAGGGACTTCAACTGGGCGGCAAGGGAGGCGTCGAGCATGAGGATTCACTCCAGAGGTGGAAGAACTGTGACCGGAAGAGATGGGAGTCGGCGAACTTCTCAGCTCGAGCCGAGCGGACCCGGACGGTGCCCGGTGGCACGGGACGTTCGATCCCGTGCCACCGGAACGAATTTCCGTCGACGAATCAGATCTTGCCGACGAGCTCCAGCGACGGAGCGAGGGTGTCGTCGCCCTCTTCCCACTTGGCCGGGCAGACCTCGCCCGGGTGGCTGCGGACGTACTGAGCAGCCTTGACCTTGCGGACGAGCTCGGCGGCGTTGCGGCCGATGCCCTCAGCGGTGACCTCGGTGAACTGGACGACGCCGTCCGGGTCGACCAGGAAGGTGCCGCGGTCGGCGAGGCCCTGGTCCTCACGGAGGACCTCGAAGTCGGTGCTGATCTGCAGGGTCGGGTCACCGATCATGGCGTACTTGATCTTGCCGATGGTCTCCGACGAGCCGTGCCACGCCTTGTGCGTGAAGTGCGTGTCGGTCGAGACGGAGAAGACCTCGACGCCGAGCTTCTGCAGCTCCTCGTAGTGGTCCGCGAGGTCGCCGAGCTCCGTCGGGCAGACGAACGTGAAGTCTGCGGGGTAGAAGAAGAAGATCGCCCACTTGTCCTTGATGTCCTCGTCGGACACGGTCACGAAGGCGCCGTCCTTGAAAGCCTCGGCCTTGAAGGGCTTGATCTTCTTGTTGATCAGCGACATGTAAGAACCTCACTCGTCTCGATGGGGTTGACGGTTCAGACGTTATCCGCGAACTATTGATTGTGCCAATCGATAGTTTCTAGAAGTTCGATAAGGAAGGGCTATAACACGCCGTTCGACCAGGTCGTTGCTTTTCCTTCCTCACAAATGTGACAGAACACACAACCTTTGCGACAGGGCACTCCGGCCCGCCCGACAGGGAAGAATGGAACCGATGCACTCACGACCGAGCTACCGCCGCACCGGATCCGGTGAACCCCTACTCCTCCTGCACGGCATCGGCGCCACGATGGACGACTTCTCCACCCTCGTCCCGCGACTCGCCGAGCACTTCGACGTGCTGAACGTCGACCTACCCGGTCACGGTTCGTCGCCGGAACAGAGCGGCCGACCCACCGTCGGCGCGCTCACCGACACCCTGGAGGCGGAACTCGACGCCCTCGGACTCGACCGGGTGCACGTTCTGGGCAACTCGCTCGGCGGACGACTCGCGATCGAACTCGCCGTGCGCGGCCGCGCCCTGTCTGTGGTCGCCCTGTCACCCTCCGGACTCGGACTGCCGCCGGAACGTATCTACCAGGGCGCGCTCATGACGACCGCGCGCCTGCTCAACAAGGCCCGCAGGCCGCTCATCGAACCGATGTCGCGCAGCGTCCTCGGCCGTACCGCACTCACCGCGGGTCTACGCGCGAAGCCGTGGGAGACGACCCGCGCCGAAGCACTGGCGGTCAAGGGCGGATTCGCCGATTCGGCCGGTTTCTGGTCGATGCTGTGGGACGCGATCCTGACCGATGTGCCGACGGGACTCGACCGGATCGACTGTCCCGTCACTCTGGCGCAGGGCGTCCTCGACACGGTCGCGTCGGCGCAGACCGTGCGGTACGTCCCACTGATCCCCGGGGCACGGTTCGTGCCGCTCCGCTGGGCCGGCCACGCGCCGCAGTCCGACTGCCCCGAGGCCATCGTCGACCTCGTGCGCCGGACTGCCGCGCGGGCGAGCACCTACTGCCGGTAGGACTCGACCTCGTCGACCGGCCGTGGCTGTGCGTCGTCCGGATCGTCACCGAACTCGGCCTTCGCGCGACGTTGACGCAGCAGGTCCCAGCATTGGTCGAGTCGCTTCTCGACAGCGCGCAGGCGCTGCAGATCCTCGTCGCTCGGACCGTCCGCGCCCGTCCGGTTTCGCACCCGACCGGCCGGGTATCTCCTCGACATGAGCATCGAAGACGGTCCCGGCGACACCCTCAGCCCCAGCGAAGGCCTCGACGCCGACGAGGTGCGGAACGACGACGGCGACGAGGTCGTCGATCCGCCCGAGGACTGGAGTGGAGCCGACAAGTTCGGAACGACCCAGCGTGAAGAGCAGGAAGGCGAGTCGCTCGACCAGCGTCTCGCCGAGGAGGAACCCGACGTCGAACCCGCCGAGCCGCTCGACAAGCCTGTCGCGGCGACGCCGGAGGACGAACTGACCGAAGACGTGGACGAGGTGGTCGACGACGCCACCACCGGCGCGCCCGAAGACTCGAAACTCGCGGACGAGGTCGACGGGGTGATCGTGGAGGATTCGCGCGTCGACCGCGGTCAGGTCAGCGGCGCGCCCGAGGACGGGGAGTCGCTCTTCCCGATCGTGGAGTAGGAGTTCGGCGAACAGACGAAGGGGAGGTTGTGTGCGTGTCCGGTAGACGGACACGCACACAACCTCCCCTTACTTCGCGCTACAGCACCTTCGAGCCGTACATCTCGCCGAGCGGGTCGGCGATCAGCTCGAGACGAACACCGTCGGGGTCGCGGAAGTACAACGAGACGTCGCTGTGTTCGACGAGCTCGACACCCGCGTCGATCAGCTTGTCGCGCAGGCGTTCCCAGGTGGGCAGGGCGACGCTGATCGCGATGTGGTGCAGACCGCCGAAGACCTCCTGATAGGGACCGACGTCGAGACCGGGGAAGTCGAAGAAGGCCAGCAGATTGCCGTTGCCGATGTCGAAGAAGAAGTGCGAGGAGCCGGGATAGTCGCGGTTCTCGATCAGCTCCGTCAGCGGGAACTCGAGGAGATCCTGGTAGAAGCGCACGGTCCGTTCGACGTCGCTGCTGATCAGCGCGGTGTGGTGCAGTCCCCGCGCTGACGACTGCGGGCGCGCGTCGGCGGGCTTCAGGTGCGCGTCGCGGATGAGTGCACGCCGACGCTCGAATTCTTCGGAGCGCTGCTGCTCGTCGGCGATCATCGATCCACCTTCCTCCCGATGTGGTTGCTTTCTCAACCAGGATGCTCCCAACTAGTTGCGTTGTCAACTAGTTGGTCGAGGTGGTAGCACTTCGTGACCCGGGGAGTCACGGACCGAGTACGACGATCTCGTCGCCGTCACGTCTTCTTCACGAACATCCGATTCGCCCGTTCCCGCAGATATCGGGTGCGGACGATGAATGTGTCGGGGGCTCAACGCCGTTCCGAGGAGATCCCATGAACCAACGCAGGACCCTGCGTGCGACGGTCGCGTTGCTCGCACCGCTCGCACTGCTCGCCGGTTTCGCACCCGCCGCGAGCGCAGCGGCGGACACCGACACCCGAGGACTGTGGACCGTCAGCACCCGCGGAGACACCGTGCTGCTGAAGTTGATCTATACCTCTCCACCGGACGAGGACTACCCCTTCATCTGCGTCGCGGCGCTCGGCACCGGCGAGTCCGGAACCGCGGAGATCTTCGGAGCGAACTACCAGACCATCGAATTCACGGGGATCGCCGCGGGGCCCAATATCGCGACCGCCAGTTGCGAGGACAACGACGGGGAGCTGCGGCCGGTGGGCGCGATCGAATTCGACCTGCCCGGCCCACCGACCCTCCACTACGTCGCGACCGAGTCCTTCTGGTTCGACGACGCAGACGACTGAGCGTCACATCTTCGCGTCGCGGGCCATGACGAAGCTGTAGAGGCCGTAGACCGCGATACCGAGGCCCATGAGGATCAGCAGCACCGTGCCGAAAGGCTGCGAGCCCAACGTCTTCAGCGCGCCGTCGAGCCCCGCTGCCTTCTGTGGGTCGGCCTGGAAGACCGCGACGATCACCAGCACACCGACGAGGCCGAGCGCGAGCCCCTTCGCGACGTACCCGACGAGACCGAGGCGTTTCACGAACGTACTCGGGTGGCTCTTCAGGTCGTCGACGAAGTTCTTCGACGCGCCCTTGTAGACGTGGTAGGCGCCCACCCCGAGGATGACGAGTCCCGCGACGACGAGGACGAACTTGCCGCCGCCGGACTGCAGCAGCTTCGCCGTCAGTCCCGCGTTCTGTTCACCGCTGGACTTGCCGCTGCCGCGGGCGAACCCGAACGCGGTGTACGCGAAGGCGAGGTAGACGACACCGACGCAGGCGGCCTTGAAACGGTCGAACGCCTTGTCCTTCATGTCGGTGCCGGGCTGTTCCGGCTCGGACGCCTTGCCGAAGGTCGCCTCGGCGAACCGCCACAGGCCCATCATCACGAAGACGACGACGGCGATCCACAACGCGATCTTCCCGCCGGGCTGCTCGCCCAGCTCCGCCATCGCACCGGACTGCGATGCCTCCTGCTCGCTGCGGCCGAACGCGACGCGGATCGCGAGGTAGCCGATGAGCAGGTGCACGATGCCACTGCCGACGTAGCCGGCACGGGCGAACTTCTCGAACACACCGTTCTGCGCGACGCGCTCGGCGGATGACGCCGCGCCACGCGACGCCGGGGCCTGACGGTTCACTCTCGTCTCCTCATCGGTCGGGACTGTCCCCTCGCGCTGTATTCCCGACACCGCGGACCACAAACGCGAACCGGCTCCTGTGGGTAGATTGGCGTCAGGTTCGAAACGCCGTCGATCGGAGGCGCACCGTGCGGATCGTCGAGGATGCTGTCGCCCTGGCCCGCCGGTGGGTGGAGGAATCGTCGGAGGTCGCACCCGACCGTGCGGCCCGCCGGCTCGCCGACGTCCTGAAGGACCCCCACGGACTCGAGTTCACGGTGCGCTTCGTCGACGAGGTCATCCGCCCCGAGGATCCGGCGACCGCAGCGCACGCCCTGGCCGAATTGTCCCGGAACATACCGGATTTCCTTCCCGTCCATCTCCGCGCGGCCGTGCGGGCGGGCGGCACGATCGGTCCCCGATTCCCCCACCTCGTCGTCCCTGCCGCGCGGCGCGCGCTCCGGGCGATGGTGGGTCACCTCGTCGTCGACACCGACGATGCCGCGCTGGGCCGGGCCATCGCACGACTGCAACGACCCGGCATCCGGCTCAACCTCAATCTGCTGGGAGAGGCCGTCCTCGGCGACGACGAGGCCCGCCGCCGTTTCGAGGGCACCCTCGCACTCCTGGCACGCGACGACGTCGACTACGTCTCGCTCAAGGTCTCGGCGGCCGTCGCGCCACACTCGCCGTGGGCCTTCGACGAGACCGTCGCGGACATCGTCGAGCGGCTCACCCCGCTGTACCGCCTCGCCGCGACCTCACCGACGCCGAAATTCGTCAACCTCGACATGGAGGAGTACCACGACCTGGATGTGACGGTCGCGGCGTTCACGACGCTGCTCGACCGTCCCGAGTTCCTCCGTCTCGAGGCCGGGATCGTGCTGCAGGCGTATCTACCCGACGCCCTGACCGCCATGATCGAACTGCAGCGGTGGGCGGCGGCGCGACGCGCACGCGGCGGCGCCGCGATCAAGATCCGGGTGGTCAAGGGTGCCAACCTGCCGATGGAACGAGTCGACGCGTCGTTGCACGGGTGGCCGCTCGCGACGTGGAACACCAAGCAGGAGACCGACACGAACTACAAGCGGCTGCTGCACTACGCGTTCACACCCGAGCGGATCGAGAACGTACGGATCGGGGTGGCCGGGCACAACCTCTTCGACATCGCCTACGCGTGGGAGCTCGCCGGTCGCCGGCACGTGCGGAACGGGATCGACGTCGAGATGCTGCTCGGCATGGCGCAGAGCCAGGCCGAGGTGATCCGTCGACACGTCGGCAGCCTGCTGCTCTACACGCCCGTCGTCCGCCCCGACGAGTTCGACGTCGCGATCTCGTATCTGGTGCGTCGACTCGACGAGGGTTCGGGGCAGGAGAACTTCATGTCGGCGGTGTTCGATCTCGCCGACGACCCCGCCCTGTTCGAACGCGAGGAGCAGCGGTTCCGCGCGTCGGTGGCGGCGCTCGACGAGGGCGTCCCCTCCCCCAACCGCACGCAGAACCGACAGGAGCCGCCCATCCCGGCGCCGGAGGTGTTCACGAACACGCCGGACACCGATCCGTCCCTGCCGCAGAACCGGGAGTGGGGTCGCCGCATCCTCGAGCGGGTGCCGTCGTCGAAGCTCGGCATCGACACCGTGCGTGCGCACACCCTCTCCTCCGAGGAACAACTCGAGCGCATGCTGGTCGACGCGACGGCGGCCGGTCGCGCCTGGGGTGCCCGCAGCGGTGCCGAGCGCGCACGGATCCTCGAACAGGTGGCCGACGTGCTCGAAGCGCGTCGCGCCGATCTGCTCGAGGTGATGGCGGCCGAGGGCGGTAAGACCCTCGACCAGTCCGATCCGGAGGTCTCGGAAGCGATCGACTTCGCCCGGTACTACGCCGAGCGCGCCCGCGCGCTCGACGCGATCGACGGTGCGCGGTTCGTGCCGTCGACCCTCACGGTCGTCACACCGCCCTGGAACTTCCCGGTCGCGATCCCGGCAGGGTCGACGCTCGGGGCGCTGGCTTCCGGTTCGGCGGTGGTCCTCAAACCCGCGACGCTCACGGCGCGGTGCGGGTCGGTGCTCGCCGAGGCGATGTGGGATGCCGGCGTGCCCCGCGACGTCCTGCACCTCGTCCATGCCGACGAACGATCGCTGGGCACGAAGCTCGTCTCCGACCCCCGCGTCGACCGGGTGGTGCTCACCGGTGCCTACGAGACCGCCGAACTGTTCCGTTCGCTGCGTCCGGGGATGCGGCTGCTGGCCGAGACGAGCGGCAAGAACGCGATCGTCGTGACGCCGAGCGCCGATCCGGATCTGGCGGTGCGCGACGTCGTGCAGTCGGCGTTCGGGCATGCCGGACAGAAGTGCTCGGCGTCGTCGCTCGTGATCCTCGTCGGCTCCGTCGCGCGCTCCCGTCGGTTCCGCGACCAGCTCGTCGACGCGGTGCGGTCGCTACCGGTCGGTCCTGCGCACGATCCGCGAACCCGTATGGGACCGTTGATCGAACCGGCTCGGGGCAAGCTGCTCACCGCGCTCACCGAACTCGAGGACGGCGAGTCGTGGCTCGTCGAACCGCGACGGCTCGACGAGGAGGGCCGGCTGTGGACGCCCGGCGTGCGCACCGGGGTGCCACGCGGGTCGCGCACGCATCTCGTCGAGTTCTTCGGTCCGGTACTGGGGGTGATGACCGCCGCCGATCTGGACGAGGCGATCGCGATCCAGAACGAGGTGGACTACGGACTCACGGCGGGTCTGCACTCGCTGGATTCGGACGAGATCGCCCGCTGGCTCGATCGGATGGAGGCCGGGAATCTGTACGTGAATCGCGGTATCACCGGTGCCATCGTGCGACGGCAGCCGTTCGGCGGTTGGAAGAAGTCGTCGGTAGGAGCCGGCTTCAAGGCGGGCGGGCCGAACTATCTCTTCGGCTTCGGTTCCTGGGAACCCTGCGTCCGGGACGAGGACGCGCTGCGCCGGGCGTTCGAGGACGACGAGCGAGCATGGACGTCGGAATTCGCTGTGGCACACGATGTCACAGGACTCTCGGCAGAGCGGAACCTGTTCCGGTACCGGCCCGTTCGCACACACGTACGCCTCGGTGAGGCGGGGCGGCCCGACGAACTCGTGCGCGTACTCGGTGCCGCAGCCCGAGCGGGCGCGCCGGTGGAAATCTCTTCGGCTTTCGCCGTCGATCTCGTAAGATGCTCGATTACAGCACGTTTCGACGGTCGCGTGCGCGTGGAGAGTGATGCGGAATGGGAGGAACGGATCGTCGACGTGGCCCCGGCGCGGGTCCGTCTGATCGGTGCAGCGCCGCCCGCCGAATGGAACGCCCGATGCGACATTGCGGTGTTCGACCATCCGGTGACCGGATCCGGACGAATCGAAATGCTGCCGTTCCTGGCCGAACAGTCCGTCACGATCACCGCTCATCGATTCGGCACACCGAACCGGCTCACCGACGAGATCATCTGAAAACAAACCCCGAAGCGGTTCTGCCGAAGGCCCTGTGAACCCCGACACTGTGAGGTGGAATAGGAAAATGGATATCGCCACGACACCCCCGACCGAACGTCGCAAGCGCGCACTCGCCGCGGTGAAAGAACTGGGCCCCCAACGCACCGAGAAGGCCGTCGTCAAGGTGCGCTGCCCCAAGGGACACACCCTCGCCGCGGTCTACAAGACTTCCGAGGGACAGGTGGTGGTCTCCCGCAGTGGCCCGGGTGGACGCGGCAACCGCGATCGCGAAGCCACCCCGCACAACGGCACATCACTCAATTCGGAATTCGTGGACACCCTCGAGGCAACCCAGTTCGAGGACGACGAAATCCCCTCGGGCTGCGCGTGCGGTCCGCGAACGCTCTCGCGGAAGAAGATGCAGGACGCCGTCGCATCTCACGAACACGTCGTCAACCTGACCTGATCCCTCACAGACCGAACCGCAACTGCACCCGGAACACGTCGAGCACCTCGTCGACCCAACCCAGGATCGACAGCGTCGAATCGATGTTCTGCGGTGGCGTGCACACCAGGGTGTCGTGCCGGATCAGCCGATCGAAATCCACGGCGACAGGACCGTTTCGCACCGTTCCGTTCGGCGATCGGAATTCGACGCCGGCACGCACCATCACGTCGATGATCTCCTGCGCGAGGATCCCGTAGGCGACCGTCGTCGGGTGCACACCGTCGAGGGAGAACAACCCTCCACTGTCGCGACCGCCGTGACCGTCCGCCGACAGGAAACGTGTGTCGGGCACCGGATCGAGTGCGGCGAGCGCCGGCGGTAGCGGGTACGGCTGCCACCATGCGGGTCGCGCATCGAGGTCGTCGACGTAGCGGCGGGCGGCCAGGCGGTCGAGGATGCCCGCGGTGTCGAGCAGATACCAATCCAGTCCCGCGCGACGCGCATCGGCGACCGCCTGGGTGATCGTCTCGTCGAACAGATCGATCGCGGCGTCGACCATGCGGGCCTGCGCACCGGTGATGTGTTCGTCGCGGCTCGCGTCGAAGCGGCGCGCGTCCACCCACGGCCGGGTGTAGTAGGGGAAGTACGGGGAGCCGTTCTTCGTCCCGATTCCCCGGGCGATGGGGGCGATGGTGACATGCGGAACGGTGCACAGCACCACGTGCCGCGCGCCGATGTTCCGGAGCTTCGCGACGACCTCCGCGAACTCGCTGTCGAAATGCTCGGGTCGCCAGATCGTGTAGGCCTGTTTCGCGTCGAGGTCGCGGAAGTCGTCGCCGCTCCACACGACGCGCAGTTCGGTGATGGTCCGCAGTGCATTGTTGGAACCGAGGAAAACGACGAGGGTCTCGATGCCCGCATCGGTGTCCTCGTCATGCTCGGCACCGAGTTCGGTGGCGACGTCGAACAGCGTCATCTCGCGACGCCGGTCGTCGGCGTTGGGGTAGACGTACAGCGCCGCCCGCTCCCCGTTGTTCTCGACGAGCTGCCGCACGAGATCGTCGCGGGGTGTGGCGATGCGGTCGGCGCAGTCGCGGGCGGTCTTCTGCAGCGCGTCGCGCAGATCCCAGCCGAAGCACGACAGGTTGTGGAGATATCCGACGAGCGGTGGTGTCGCACCGGGTCCGCGTTCCCAGTAGTCCTCGACCTCGTCCATGAAACCCTGCGCGGTGAACAGTGCGGTCGGCAGTTCCCATGGTTCGAGCGTGGATCCGTGCCGCTGCTCGATCCGGCGCAGCAGCACTTCGACGTTCAGCGGCAGTCCGCCCGGCCCGCCGAAGCGCGGGTACCGCAGGTCGGCGCCGAGCTCATGGGCGACGATCGCCGGGACGGAGACGTCGGTGTTGTAGATCGCGCCGCTCTGGAAGCCCTGCAGCAGGGAATCGCCGAGAGCCACCAATCGATGTGGTGGAGTGCCGCGGAAGGACCGGGGAACGTCGATGCCGAGCGTCGGGTCGAACACCGGCACCCGCGGCGGTTCGGCGGCACGGGCCACGACCGTGTCCGGTGTGCCGTCCGGGATCTCGTCGGCCGTCATCACGCCTCCTCAGCCCCCTCATCGAGGGTAGGCAGACAGCAACGTCGTGGTGGCCGGATCCGGCACCTCGTCGACGGCGAAGCCTGTCCGGGCCGGCGCGTACCTTCGGAGCATGAGCGACGCCGACTTCGCCCACACCGATCGCGCCGAGAAGAACCGGCGAGACAAGGCCGTGACCCTGGCCCGGTATGCATGGAACCGCGGCATCTCGGGAGCCGAACTGCTCGCCATGACCGACGAGACGCGACGCAAACTGGCACGGGCAGCGGATGCACATCCGCCGCGCACGATGGAGACCTGGGAACTCGCCGCGAGATTGATGGACGAGAAGACGGCGTGGGCGCAGAAGCACCCCGACCATCCTGCAGCGGTCCGCACCGACGAGGACGAGAAGATCATGTGGGTCAAACCGCCCGTGCGGTCCTGGTTCGAGTGACCGGGAGGAAATCGCCTTGCAGCAGAAGTTACCGAGTGCAACAATTCTCGATCGCCTCACTCCTGTGCAGGCCACCTTCACGTAACAGCTCGATATTCCTATTCCGACAGGAACACCGTGACCACCACTTCGGAACCACTGGTTCTCACCCAGCGACGGATCTGGATCATCTTCTCCGCGCTCATCGCGGGCATGATGCTCGCGAGCCTGGACCAGACGATCGTCTCAACCGCCATGCCCACGATCGTCGGGCAGCTCGGCGGCGTCGAACACCAGGCGTGGATCACCACCGCCTACCTGCTCGCGGTGACCATCGTGATGCCGATCTACGGCAAGTTCGGCGACGTCTTCGGGCGCCGGCACCTGTTCCTCATCGCGATCGGCGTGTTCACCCTCGCGTCCGCGGCGTGCTCGATGACCGACGACTTCTGGACGTTCGTCGTCTTCCGCGCGATCCAGGGCTTCGGCGGCGGCGGTCTGATGATCCTGTCGCAGGCGATCATCGCCGATATCGTGCCCGCGAGCGAACGCGGTAAGTACATGGGCCCGCTCGGTGCGATCTTCGGCCTGTCGGCCGTCGGCGGCCCGTTGCTGGGCGGCTTCTTCGTCGACCATCTGACGTGGGAGTGGTGCTTCTACATCAACATCCCGGTCGGGATCATCGCGTTCGTGATCACCTGGATCGCACTGCGCCTGCCGTCGAAGAAGCCCACGAAGCGGATCGACGTCCTCGGCGTGCTCACGCTGTCGCTGGCCACGACCTGCCTGATCTTCTTCACCGACTTCGGCGGCGACGCCGACCGCGGCTGGGACGATCCGCTGACGTGGGCGTTCGGCGCGGGTCTCGTGGTGTTCGTGTGCCTGTTCGTGCTCGTCGAGTCGCGCGCGCAGGACCCGATCATCCCGCTGTCGCTGTTCCGCAACTCGATCTTCGTCAACGCCACCGCCATCGGCTTCGTCCTCGGTCTCGGCATGTTCGCCGCGATCGCCTTCATGCCGACCTTCCTGCAGATGTCGTCGGGCACCTCGGCCGCGGTCTCGGGCCTGTTGCTGCTGCCGATGATGGCCGGTCTGATGATCACCTCGATCGGCTCAGGTCTGGCCATCACCAAGACCCAGCGCTACAAGATCTATCCGATCGCGGGTTCGCTGATCACCGCGGCGGGCATGCTGTGGCTGACCACGCTCGAGGGCGACACCCCGCTGTGGGTGATCTGCTCGATGCTGTTCGCCTTCGGTCTGGGTCTCGGCCTGATCATGCAGGTCGTCATCCTGATCGTGCAGAACGCCGTGCCCGCCGACGAGATCGGCACCGCGACGAGCTCGAACAACTACTTCCGCGAGGTCGGTGCGGCGCTCGGTGTGGCGATCTTCGGCACGATCTTCACCAACCGCCTGTCGGAGAAGCTCGTCGAGGTCTTCACCGCGGCCGGCGCGACGCCGGAGCAGGCCGGCCAGGCCACCGCGACCGTCGATCCGGCAGCGATGAAACTCCTGCCCGATCCCGTCCGCGAAGGTGTCATCGACGCCTACGCCGACTCGCTGGCACCGGTCTTCTGGTACCTCATCCCGTTCCTGCTCATCGCGTTCGTCCTCGCGTGCTTCATCAAGGAGATCCCGCTCTCCGACGAAGCACTCATGGTCGCGCGTGGCGAGGCCGTCGCCGACCCGTCGAAGACGGCGAAGGACGACGCCGTCGTGGTCGTCGAGGGAACCGAGGCCGGCGCGGACACTGCAGACAGCGGTTCGAAGCGGCCGTGATCGAATAGGTCCGGTCATCGGACGAGGGAACGGAGACGGCACGTGGGACGAACGATCACACCGGTTCGCGTCAAGGACGTGGTGATCGGTGAAGGCGCACCCACGATCGTCGTCCCCGTCACCGGCCGCACCCCCGAGGTGCTGCGCGAACAGATCGCGGCCGTCGCCGATCGGGCCGACGTCGTCGAATGGCGCGTGGACTTCTTCCACACCGTCGACGATGTCGCCTCGGTGGACGCGCAGGCCGGCGCCCTGGCCGAGCAGTTGCAGGGCACTCCCCTGCTCGCGACCTGCCGCACCGCGAACGAGGGCGGGGAGATCGCGATCGACGACGAGGCGTACGCCGATCTGACGGTCGCGCTCGCCGAGAGCGGCGCGGTGGATCTGGTGGACGTCGAGTACCGCCGCGACCGTGCCGCCGTCGAGCGGATCGTCGCGGCGGCGCACGCACGCGGTGTCGCGGTGGTGGCGTCGAACCACGACTTCGACGCCACTCCGCCGAAGGACGAGATCGTCGCGCGGCTGTGCGAAATGCAGGAGCTCGGCGCCGACATCTGCAAGATCGCCGTCATGCCGCGGTCGACGACCGACGTGCTCACGCTGCTCGACGCGACCCGCACCATGCACGAGGATCACGCCGACCGCCCGTTGATCACCATGTCGATGGGCGGTCTCGGCGTGGTGTCGCGGATCGCCGGTCAGGTCTTCGGGTCGGCCGCGACGTTCGGGATGGTCGGCACCGCCTCGGCGCCCGGTCAGGTCGCCGCCGAGGAACTGCGCTCGGTGCTCGGCCTCATCGACCGCGCCCTCTGATCACCACACGGCGGCGAGAGCGAGCCCGGCGGCCGCCGCGACGAGCGTGGTCGCGAGCGTGCCGAACGCGATCGCCGCGGCGGCGGCGTAGCGGCGCGCCACGATCAGACGAACGGAGTCGACGCTGGTCGTGCTGAAGGTCGTGTAGCCACCACAGAAACCGACTCCCGCGATCGTGAGCATCGCCGTGGGGGCGTCGTGGAACAGCACCGCACCGGCCAGTATCCCCAGCAGCAGCGAACCGGTGACGTTGATCAGCACCGTCGGCCACGGCAGGGACGACCCGGAACGGGCACGCAGAGCGCTGTCGACGACGAAGCGGACGACCGCGCCGAGGCTGCCCGCCAGCGCCACCCACACCGCGATCATCGCCGTGCCCCTCGGCGATTCCCGAACCACGCGCCCAGCGCGACACCGACGCCGGTCGCGAGAAGGCCGACGAGCACGGTGCCCAGCGCGTAGGTCGCCGCGGCGAGCGGATGCCCGTCGCGCAGCAGCAGGTCGGTGTCGACGGCGAGCGCGCTGTAGGTGGTGAACGAGCCCAGCGCACCGGTACCCACTCCGAGCCGGGCCGCCTGCCGCCAGGAGGTGTCGGGGCCGATACGGATCAGTGCCTCGAGCAGGAAGCCGAGCAGCAGTGCACCGAGGACGTTGATCGCGAAGGTCGTGACCGGCCAGCCCCCGGACTCGACGGGCAACCACCGGCCGAGGCCGTAGCGGGCACTCGTCCCGAGCAGGCCGCCCACGGCGACCGCCGCCAGCGCCGACGGTCGCAGGTGCAGCGCTCTCGGCAGCGGGCGTTCGCTCCCGGTCAGTCCTGGTCCCACAACCCCAGAACAGTAGTGAGGATCTCCTCCGACGCCCCGAGACCCCCGAGATGACTTTCGCCGGGCAGGTGGTGGAACTGGGCGTCGGGCAGCAGGTCCACCATGTGCAGGCCGTGTTCGATCGGGATGATGTGGTCGGTGTCGCCGTGCCACCACCGCACGGGAACCTTCACGTCGGAGACGCGGAAACCCCAGTCGCGGGTGAACACGACGATGTCGGAGAACGGCGCGGAGATCTGACGTCGGCTGCCGTTGAGCAGGTCGTCGAGGAACATCGCCTTGAACTCGGGACGGGCGAGCAGGCGGCGGTCGGCCTCGGGTGAGAGCCGCCCGTACAGGTCGATGATCGGCGACGCGAACGGGCGCACCACGCGGATCGCCGCGCTCACCGCCACACCGATCGGGACGCCCGCGGTCTGCAGCGCCGGCGCGACGAAGGCGCCCAGCTTCATCAGGTTGCTGTCGATCGCCTCGGGACCGGCCACCGGGGCCACACCGCCGAGGACCGCGGCCGCGACGACCCGTTCACGCAGCGCATAGGCCGCCGCGAGGGTGTAGGGGCCGCCGCCGGACAGTCCGACGATAGCCATGCGGTCGACCCCGAGGGTGTCGGCGACGATGCGCAGATCGTCGCTGAAGGCGAGGACGTTCTCGTAGATGTGCGGCGTCGACGACCCGATCCCCGGACGGTCGATCCCGATGAGGCGGATGTGGTTCCGTTCGGCGAAGGCGCGGGCCTCGATGGGAACCTGGCGACGCGCACCCGGTGTGCCGTGCAGCCAGAACACCGTGCGGCCCTGGGCCGACCCGAACTCGGCGAAACCGAGCCGGCGGCCCTCCCCGACCGCGACGGTGCCTTCGAGCTTGGGGCGTTCGACGTCCATGGCGCCAGCATGGCACGCACCCGCACGCCCGACCAGCAACCGTCCCGTGGGACGAATCGACGCAACCGAGATGTGATGCACGCTACATTGGATCTGACAACAGTCAGCGTCAGATTCCGACCACCCGGAGATGCGCCCGTGACGAAGATGCTTGCTCCCCCACCTCCAGGCCTCGCTCCCGTCCCGGGCGACAGCGGCCTCCCCTACGTCGGCTACGCGCTGAAGTACATGCGCGATCCCATTGCGGCATATACGCATCGGTACCACGAGCACGGTCCGGTCTCGTGGTTCCGCTTCGCCGGCCGGCCCTGGGTGGTGCTGCTCGGACCCGACGCCGTCGGCGCGGCCCTGCAGAACCGCGACCGCGCGCTGCTGAACGGACCGGGCTGGCGTGCCCTGATCGGGCCGTTCTTCGACCGTGGACTCATGCTGCTCGACGGCGACGAGCACACCGCGCACCGTCGCATCATGTCGCAGGCCTTCACCCGCGACCGGCTGTCCCTCTACACCGACCGCATGCACCCGTCGATCGAACGGACCCTCGACGGATGGACGCCGCGCGACGACTTCCGCGTGTACCCGGCACTCAAGGAACTGACCCTGGGCCTCGCGACGGAGATCTTCATGGGCGGCGCCGAAGGGTCGTCCGACCGCGAGATGGACGAGGTGAACCGGGCTTTCATCGGATGTGTGCAGGCGGCCACCGCCATCGTGCGTTACCCGCTGCCGGGCACGCGGTGGCGTCGCGGCATCGTGGGACGGGCACGCCTCGAGAAGTTCTTCCGGCACTACCTCCCCGCGCGTCGCGCAGGGGACGGCGACGACATCTTCTCGGTGTTCTGCCACGTCGAATCCGAAGAAGGCGAACGGTTCTCGGACGACGACGTGGTCAATCACATGATCTTCCTGATGATGGCCGCGCACGACACCTCGACGATCACACTGTCGACGGCGATGCAGTATCTCGGCCAGTTCCCCGAATGGCAGCAACGCTGCCGCGAGGAGTCCGACGCGCTCGGCACCACCACGCCGAGTTTCGACCGACTCGACGAATCGACCTCGCTGGATCTGGTGATCAAGGAATGCCAGCGGCTCGTGACGCCGGTGCCGGGTGTCGTGCGACGCGCGGCGAAGGACACCGAGATCCTCGGCCACTTCGTCCCGAAGGGGACCCTCCTCAATCTGGGGATGCACTTCTCCCATCACATGCCCGAATTGTGGCCCGACCCGGAACGTTTCGATCCCGAGCGGTTCTCGCCGGAGCGCCGCGAGGACAAGGTGCACAAGTACGCATGGGCGCCCTTCGGCGGTGGCGCGCATCGGTGCCTGGGCATGCACTTCTCGGGAGCCGAGATCAAGACGGTGCTGCACCATCTGCTGTTGCGTTTCCGCTGGCACGTGCCGGCCGACTACGTCGCGCCGATGAACTTCACGTCGTTGCCGTTCCCGAACGACGGGGGTCCGATCCACCTCCTTCCGAGGTGATCAGGGCGTAGAAAGAAGGAGTGACCGCCGCCGACGAACTCGACGAACGTTTCGTCACCGCCGTGCGCGCTCTGCCGGAGCACGCTCCGCCGGAGCTGCCGGTCGACCGGCGGGTCGACCACGACCTGCTGGTGCGGTACTTCGACGCCCAGGTGCAGTCGCGGCACCTCGATTTCGCGGCTCGCACCCTGCAGGGACGCGGTGAGGGTTTCTACACCATCGCGTCGGCAGGCCACGAATCGAACGCCGCGCTGGGCCTGTGCACGCGGGTGACGGATCCTGCTCTGCTGCACTACCGTTCGGGCGGTTTCTACGCGGGTCGCGCGTCGCTCGTCGAGGGCAGCACCCCGATCCGCGACGTGCTCGCCGGATGCGCGGCGTCCACGCTCGATCCGATCTCGGCCGGTCGGCACAAGGTGTTCGGCAACGCCGATCTGAACATCCTGCCGCAGACGTCGACGATCGCCTCGCACCTGCCACGGGCCGTCGGGCTCGCTCTCGCGTTACCGCGGATGCAGCGACTCGGGCTCGCCGCGGCGTGGCCGTGGGATTCGGTGGTGGTGTGCAGTTTCGGTGACGCCTCGGCGAACCATTCGACGGCGGTCGGTGCCCTGAACGCGGCCGCCTACTGCCGGCACCGCGGGTTGTCGTTGCCGTTGCTGCTGGTGTGCGAGGACAACGGGCTCGGCATCAGCGTGCCCACCCCACCCGGCTGGCTCGAGCGGTCGCTGTCGTCGTATCCGGGGATCGAGTACCGGTCGGTGGACGGCGCCGATCCGGTGGAGATGCTCACTGCCGCAACCGATGCCGCGGAGACGGTGCGCACGACCCGGGCACCGATCCTGTTGCACGTGCGGGCGGTGCGTTTTCTCGGTCATGCCGGTTCCGACGTCGAGTCGGCCTACCGCAGTCCATCGGATCTCGCTGCCGATCACGAACGGGACCCGCTGGTGGGCACCGCCCGCGAACTCGCCGCGCGTGGAGTGCTCGATGCTGCAGGGATTCTCGACCGGTACGAGCGGATCCGAGCCGAGGTCGACTCCGTCGCGGACTCACTGACCCGGCCGCCACGACTGGCGACCACCGCCGAGGTGATGCGGCCGCTGGAATCCGGGCTCGTGCTCGTCGACGACGATCCGCATCCGGCCGGTGAACCACTCACGCTCGCCGGGGCCGTGACCCGCGCGCTCGGGCAACTCCTCGAGGAGGATCCCCACACCTGTGTGTTCGGGGAGGATGTCGGCCTCAAGGGCGGGGTCTACGGGGTCACCCGAGGACTGCAGGAGCGCTTCGGACGCCTGCGCGTGTTCGACACCCTGCTCGACGAGCAGACGATCCTCGGCACCGCGCTGGGTTTCGCCGTCGCGGGCATGCTGCCGATCCCGGAGATCCAGTACCTGGCCTATCTGCACAACGCCGAGGATCAACTGCGCGGTGAGGCCGCGAGCCTGGCGTTCTTCTCCGACGGGCGGTACCGCAATCCGATGGTCGTGCGCATCGCGGGCCTGCCCTACCAGCGCGGCTTCGGCGGGCACTTCCACAACGACGATTCCGTCGCCGTGCTGCGCGACATCCCCGGTCTCGTGCTGGCCGTGCCGAGCTCACCCGCCACTGCCGGCGCCCTGCTGCGCACGTGCGTCGAGCTGGCACGTCAGGAGGGCCGGGTGTGCGTGTACCTGGAGCCGATCGCGCTGTACCACCGGCGCGACCTCTACGACGAGGGCGACGGACTGTGGCAGCAGGTCCCCGACACCGCCGGGCTTCCACCGGGATCGGTGTGCACCTACGGCGACGGGCGCGACGTGCTGGTGGTGACCTTCGGGAACGGGGTGCCGATGAGTCTGCGTGCCGTCCGTCGCGCGGGAGTCGCGGCGACCGTCCTCGACCTGCAGTGGTTGTCGCCGCTGCCGACGACCGCGCTGCTCGAACACGTCCGTCGCTTCGAGCGCGTGGTGGTGGTCGACGAGACGCGCCGCAGCGGAGGTGTCGCGGAAGCGGTCGTCGCAGCGCTCGTCGACGAGGCGTGGCAGGGCCGGATCACGCGGGTCACCTCCCACGACAGCTACGTGCCGCTCGGGCCCGCAGCCGCGCACGTGCTGATGTCGGAGGACGACATCGTGCGGGCGCTGCTGGAGGCGTGATCAGCAGGAAGCGGTATCAGCAGGAGGAGAGGATCCGCGACATCGCGTCGTGCTCCGCCTGGGTGACCCACAGCTCGTAGGTCGTCTTCACCTCGATCTGCCGCACGACGTACTCGCAGTGGAAGGCGGTGTTCGGCGGCAGCCACTCCGACGCGTCGGAGTCGCCCTTGCCCTGGTTGGTGGGGCCGTCAACGGCGATCAGGTTGCGCGGATCGTTCGCGAGATTCCGCTTCTGCTGATCGTCCAGATGGCGGGCGCCCTTCTTCCACGCATCGGACAGGGCGACGACGTGGTCGATCTGCACGGCGGCCGAGGTCTCGACCCCGCGACGGAAGGAGATCGTCTTCCCTGTGTACGGGTCCTGGAGCGTGCCGGCGGTGACGGTGCACTGCTTCTTCCCGGGCTCGAAGGAGACGTCGACGAGGTCGCGCTGCAGGATGTCGTTACGGGTGTCGCAGCCGTTGCGCCCCAGGTCGACGGTCACCTCGTCGGTCCAGGCCGAACCGAACAGCGAGCGGTCGTAGCCGCTCTGCGATTCGGCGGGCCGGACGGGCAGTGCCGCCAACGCCTCGAGCGCTTCGGAGGGGTTCTCGACCGGGCTCCCGCCGGGACCGGCCGGCTCGTCGTCCCCCACCGGTTCGAGGAGGACGACGACCACGCTGACCACGATGAAGCACAGGACCCAGACCCAGCGGGGAATGGACGACGTACGGGTACTCGCCATGTGTCGATACTGCTACGAAGTCGTACTGCTGCCGCTTCCTACTTCGCCAGCGGGGGCATCTTCACGACCTGGCCCGCGTACGACAGGCCGGCACCGAACGCGAGGAGCAGCGCGGTGGATCCGGCCTCGACCTGGCCGGTGCGCAGCATCTTCTCCATCGCCAGAGGGATGGACGCGGCGGAAGTGTTGCCGGTCTCGATGATGTCGTCGGCGACCGCGACCGTCTCGGGCAGCTCGAGCTGCTTGACGATGACGTCGTTGATACGCAGGTTTGCCTGGTGCGGGACGAAGGCATCGAGGTCCTCGAGGGCCACGCCGGCCTTGTCGGCGATCTGCCGGGCGAACTTGCTCATCTCGAAGGCAGCCCAGCGGAAGACCGCGGTGCCCTCCATGATGATCCAGGGGCGCTTCTGATCGGGATTGTTCGCGAAGTCGACCCAGTCGGGTTCCTGACGGATCGCGTTGGCCTGCGAGCCGTCGGAGCCCCAGACGGTCGGGCCCACGCCGACCTCGTCGGACGGGCCGACGACGACGGCACCGGCACCGTCGCCGAAGATGAAGCGCACCGAGCGATCGGTGGGCTCGGTGGTGTCGCTCATGCGCTCGACACCGACGACGAGCACGTGCTCGGCGGAACCGGCGCGCACGAGATCGGAGGCGACACCGAGGGCGTAACAGAAGCCTGCGCAGCCCGCTGCGATGTCGAGGGCGGCGGCCCCGCCGGTGCCGATGCGGTCGGCGACGAGAGCCGCGGCCTGCGGGGTCTGGAAGGGGTAGGTGGAGGTCGCGACGATCACGGTGTCGATCTGCGCACCCGTGAGACCGGCGGCCGCGAGGGCCTGCTCGGCGGAGCTCGTCGCCATGTCGACGACCGATTCCTTCGGGTGCTCCTCGGCGAAGCGGCGCTCCTTGATACCGGATCGCGACTGGATCCATTCGTCGCTCGAGTCGATCTGCTCGCAGATCTCGTCGTTGGTGACGATGCGCTCGGGGCGGTGCACACCCAGACCGAGCAGCGCGCTGTTCCTCAGCGGGGCAGGGACAGCGATCTGTGCACCCATCAGACGAACTCCTCCTCCTCGACGTACCGCGTGTCGGCACATCGCATCCGGTCAACGATATCGCAGGTCACGGTTTCGTCACAGCGCTACCCCGACGATGCGCTTCCGTGACCCGTACCGCAAGTGGCCGTCTCGTTCACCGCACGCGGACTAGCGTCGCGGTATGGATGCACAGGACTGGAACGAGAAGTATGCGGCGTCGGAACTGATCTGGGGCGCGCCGCCCAATCCGGTGATCGTCGAACACGTGGCGTCGCTGCCGCACGGTCGCGCCCTGGATCTCGGGTGTGGTGAAGGTCGTCACTCCTTGTGGTTGGCAACGCGTGGATGGGAGGTCGTGGGCATCGACTTCTCCGAGGTCGCCCTCGACAAGGCCCGCCGGATCGCGGCGCAGGCGCCGTCGCGTTCGCGAGACCGGCTCCGCTACGTCCGCGCAGATGTGACGGCCGACTCGTTCGAGGGCGAATATGACCTGATTCTCTCGGCCTTCTTGCATTTCCCTCCGCCACAGCGGAAGGCGCTTCTCGACCGCGCGATCAATTCACTGAAACCTGAAGGAATCCTCATATTCCTGGGGCACGACGCGATAAATCCCGAGGAGGGCGTGGGTGGACCACAGGACAAGGAAATCCTGTACACACCAACCGATCTCGTCGAGGAAATCGACGGCAGATTGGAAATCGGGATTGCCGAACGGCGATATCGGGAAACCGATGCGGGAACGGCTATCGACGCGCTCGTCGTGGCGAGCAAACCACCTCTTGGCAGTTAGTTGCCCGACGAGTAACATGGAGATGTTACCGACGAGTAATAACTTGGGCGGTACTTGAAGCCAGCTGGACCGCACCACACTGGGAGACACCGACGCCATGGGCCATTACAAGAGCAACCTCCGCGACCTCGAGTTCAACCTGTTCGAGTTCCTGAAGATTCAGAAGGTCCTCGAAGCCGGCAAGTTCGGCGATCTGGACGAGGACACCGCGCGCGGCATCCTCGCCGAGGTCAAGGCGCTGGCCGAGGGGCCGGCCGCCGAAGGCTTCGCCGACGCCGACCGCAACCCGCCGGTCTTCGACCCCGAGACCCATTCGGTGTCGCTTCCCGAGCCCTTCAAGAAGTCGTTCCGCGCCTGGTGGGACGCCGGTTACTGGTCGATGGGCATCCCCGAGGAGATCGGCGGCACCGACGCACCCCGCAGCCTCCTGTGGGCCGTCAACGAGATGATGCTCGGCGCCCAGCCGGCGGCGTTCATGTACGCGGCCGGCCCGGCCTTCGCCGGCGTGCTCTACGACAACGGCACCGACGAGCAGAAGCAGTGGGCCGCCACCTGCGTCGAGCGCGGCTGGGGCGCCACCATGGTCCTCACCGAGCCCGACGCCGGATCCGACGTCGGCGCCGGTCGCACCAAGGCGATCAAGCAGGACGACGGCTCCTGGCACATCGAGGGCGTCAAGCGGTTCATCACCTCGGCCGACTCCGACGACCTGTTCGAGAACATCTTCCATCTGGTCCTCGCCCGCCCCGAGGGTGCCGGCCCCGGCACCAAGGGCCTGTCGCTGTTCTTCGTCCCGAAGTTCCACTTCGACTTCGAGAAGAACGAGATGGGCGAGCGCAACGGCGTCTTCGTCACCAACGTCGAGCACAAGATGGGCCTCAAGGCCTCCGCGACCTGCGAGGTCACCTTCGGCGGCCACGGTGTTCCGGCCCAGGGCTGGCTCGTCGGTGAGGTCCACAACGGCATCGCGCAGATGTTCGACGTCATCGAGCACGCCCGCATGATGGTCGGCACGAAGGCCATCGCGACCCTGTCGACCGGCTACCTCAACGCCCTCGACTACGCCAAGGAGCGCATCCAGGGCGCCGACCTGACCCAGATGTCCGACAAGACCGCCCCACGCGTGTCGATCATGCACCACCCGGACGTCCGTCGTTCGCTCGCGATGCAGAAGGCCTACTCCGAGGGCCTGCGCGCCGTGTACCTGTACACCGCCGCGCACCAGGACGACTCCGTCGCCGAGCAGGTCTCCGGCGCCGACGCCGGTCTCGCGCACCGCATCAACGACCTGCTGCTGCCGGTCGTCAAGGGCTGCGGCTCCGAGCGGGCGTACCAGTACCTGAAGGATTCGCTCCAGACCCTCGGCGGTTCGGGCTTCCTGCAGGACTACCCGATCGAGCAGTACATCCGCGACTCGAAAATCGACTCGCTGTACGAGGGCACCACCGCCATCCAGGCGCAGGACTTCTTCTTCCGGAAGATCGCCCGCGACCGCGGTGTGGCGCTCGCCCACGTCGCCGGTGAGATCAAGAAGTTCGTCGAGCGCGACGACGCCGACCAGCGTCTGAAGAAGGAGCGCACGCTCCTGGCCACCGCCCTCGGCGAGACCCAGACGATGGTCGCCACGCTCACCCAGTACCTCATGGGTGCGCAGGAGCAGCCCACCGAGCTGTACAAGGTCGGCCTCGGTTCGGTCCGCTTCCTCGAGGCGTTCGGCGACCTGATGATCGGCTGGCTGCTGCTCGAGCACGCCGAGATCGCGCTCTCCGCACTCGACGCCGGCGTCGATGCCTCGGACAAGGCGTTCTACGAGGGCAAGGTCGCGGCCGCGTCCTTCTTCGCCAAGAACGTCCTGCCGGAGCTGAGCGTCGCGCGTCAGATCATCACCGACGTCGACCTCGACATCATGGAGCTCGACGAAGCGGCGTTCTGATCGAACCGCTCACGGCGGTAGCGCGATAGACGAGACCGACGTTGTGCGCGATTTCCCGACGGATTTCGCACACGACGTCGGTCTCGTCGTTTCGGGAGCAGCATTGACAACCTTTGTTGTCAGTAGCACTCTGAGCCCGTGACCATCACCGGCACGTCCACCACGACTCGGTACATGCGCGACCGCGAGAAGGCCGCCCGCATCACCGCACCCCTACGCCCGTTCGCGGGACGCGCTCCCGACGCCACGCCCGAGGAAGCGGACGCCCTGCGCCGTGCGCTGCTCGAGCGCGACGAACCGAGTGCCGAGTTGGTGCGGGCCATTCGGCGCGACCGCACCGTCACCCTCGCGCAGTTCCGCACCGCGCTCGCCGAGGGCATCGACGCTGTCCCCGACGCCCCTCCCGTGCTCCGGAAGTACTTCGAGATGCTCGAGGACACCCCCGACTGGGTCGACCGCGACAGGATCGCGCTCGGCGCCCGCACACTGCGCAGGGTCGGATCCGACGTCGGCGACGTCCTCGCCTACGGCTCGCTGCTCGGCGGATACAACAACTCCGGTCCGCTGCCGGTGCTGACCTCGTCCGGTCGTCTCACCGGCGAGCGCACCCGTCGACGTATCGCCGAGACCGGGACGTGGTGGAACGGATGCGTCGCCGACGGCGGTCTCGAACGGTTCGGCGAGGGATTCAAACTGTCGGTGCACGTGCGGCTGATGCACGCCTTCGTCGACTACCACCACGAGCACGACGGCGAGTGGGACACCGAGTTCCGCGGGCTACCGGTCAACCAGTTCGACCAGGCCGGCACGCTGGGCCTGTTCTCGATCACCTTCCTGCTCCACACCCGCGTCCTGGGGGTGCGATACACCCGGCGCGAGGCCGAGGCCGTCCTGCACCTGTGGGCGTATGTGGGCTGGTTGATGGGCGTCGACCCGAAGTGGCTCCGGTTCGAGGAGCGCGCGGGACTGCGGATGATGTACCAGATCGGGTCGTCCTCACCCGCCGCCGACGAGAACAGCCACATGCTCGCCAGGTCGCTCGTCGAACTGCCGCTCCACACGCGGTATCCGCGTTTCCAGGCGTTGCGTCGACGGTACGAATACGAACGCGGGCTGTCGCTCGCGACGACACTTCTCGGCCCGTCCGGGGTCCTCGCGCTGAAGGTTCCGCTACGTCCGCCGTGGTATCCGGTCGGTCGAATAGCTGTGAACGTCGTCGAACACCATGTGATCGGCCGCTTCCCTGCCGGGAAGGCGTGGCTGCAGCGGCACGGCGAGAAACAACTGCGCGACGCACAGCTCCGCATCCTCGACGGCGAGATCCCCGACGTGGTGCCGCTTCCGGAGTGACGAAACAAGGGGAGGTTGTGTGCGTGTTCCTTCACCGGAACCGCACACAACCTCCCCGAAGTTTCGAGGGCGTCCGCTACTCCTCCTCGGTTCCACCCGCTGCAGGTGCCTCGGCTGCCGGCGCTTCGGCCGCAGGCGATCCGGGTGCGGGCGCCGGTGCGTCCTCGGCCTCGGCGTCTTCCGCTCCGGTGTCGCCGGAGGTCGCGTCGTCGCCGCCACCGGAGGGCTCGTCACTGGGTTCCGGTTCGGGGCTGATGCACTTCACGATCGGGACCGGGTCGTACCGGACCGTGCGGGTCGCGTTCGAGATCTGCGCGCCCGTCCGTGCGTCGGTGACGATCCGGGTGTCGGTGACGGTGAAGCCCTGCGCGCCGCTCGACGGGATACAGGCCGAACCGGCGGGCAACGTGATCGTGTTGGGCGAGGTGAAGTTCGTGCGGTTGCCGGTGATCGACTGGACGTCGACGGTCTTGGTGCCCCAGATACGCACCGTGATGTCCGAGCTCGTGCCGATGGTCTGGATCAGGACGCCCGTGTCGAACGGGTTGCGGAACTTCAGGTCGATGGCACCGTCGTAGATCGTGGCCTCGCGGGCCGCCGGGTACCGGGAGATGTAGTAGCTGTGCTCGGTGTGCTCGACGTCCTCCATCCCGGCGAAATAGGTCGCGTTGTAGAGGGTGGTCGCGAGCTGGCTGATGCCACCGCCCACGGCCTTACCGGGACGTCCGGCCTCGATGATGCCCGACTCGATGTACCCCTGCGCCGCACCGCGCGGACCGGTGTAGTCGTTGAAGGAGAAGGTCTCCCCCGGCTTGACGATGGCGCCGTTGATCTCCTGCGCGGCCAGCCGGATGTTGACACCGGAGGCGTATTCGAAGCCGCTGGTGGTGAACTCCGAGACCACTTCCTTGATGCCGAGCTTCTCGGCGCCTTCGGTGGTGAGTTCGGGTTCGGCCTTCTTGTACACCGCGTCGGTGCTGCGGTCGCCCTCCTCCTTCAGCAGGTCGGGCAACCTCTCGAGGGTGACGGGCCAGTCGACCATCTCACCGGTCTCGCTGGGCACGATCGTCGGACGACCACCGTCGAGGACGATCCGCGCATCCTTCGGTTCGGTCTCCGAGGGGGCGAGCTGCGGCGCGAGGATGCCGATCGCGGCCTCGGTGTTGTACTGCGGTTGGAGTCCACCCGAACCGTCCGGCACGAACGACAGGACGGCGCCCACCGCGTCGCGCGGCAGCACACCGACGGCCCCGTCGAGCCCCCGGACGACCAGATCCTGCGCCACGGCCGGGACGGCGACCTCCGCCAGCGCCCGGTCGAGGCCCTCGCGGGTGACGGTGACGTCGACGCTCTCGACAGGCAGCGCGACGTCGCCGTACGGCCAGCGCCCGGCGAAGACGTCGCCTGCGACGGCCACGTCGAGTTGCTGGCCGGGCTGCGGCGTCACCGGAACGGGCGTGCCGTCCTCGAAGACGATGTTGCCCTCGCGCGGTTCGTGCGCGGCGGCGGCAGCGGCCTTCTCGATGGCTGCGGAGAGAGCCACCTCGTCGCGGGTGGAGACCACGCCGACCTCGTCGTTCCCGAAGAACGACGCGAGTCGCGTGAACGGATTGAGTGGCTGCGAACCCACCTGGTCGAGCGTCGCGGGCCAGTCGATCCCGATTCCGGCCTCCGACGGCACGATCTGCCCCTGGGTGTCGCCGGCGGTGACGTCGACGGGCATGTCGAGACGCGGCGTCAGTTGCTCGGTGAGTTCGGCCTCGGCCGCGTCGAGTGACATACCGCCGATCTCGACACCCGCGACGGTGACACCGCGCGGCACCTTGCCCGACGACAACGCCAGATCGGCCACGTAGAACACTGCGAGCAGTGCGACGACGCCACCGACGACGAGCGCGATCGTGCGCCGGGGCAGATTCGACCCGGACCTGCCCGGTTCGTCGCCGTCGCCGCCGGAACCTCCCGATCCGCCGGTGGGCGGAGGGGTGACGGGAGGCGGTCCCTGCGGTGGCGGACCCGCCTGCATCTGCTGGGTCGGCTGGTCACCCTGCGGTGGGTGGGCGGCCGACGGCATCGCCGTCGACGTGGGTGGGACGGGAGCCCCCGCCTGTTCGGGACCGGGCTGTGCCGGATTCTGTTCCTCCTGCGAACGGAGGAGACGATCGGTGGCGGCGGACGATCCGTCGCCCGGTGCCCGGTCCCCCGGCGCGACGACCGGGATGACCGCGGTGGGCGCCTCCGAGGGATGGACGTTCTCCGTCGGGGCCTCATCCGCGCCGGTGGGCGCCGCTTGGGCCGTGTTCGTGGGAGCTACCTGCTCCGTGTTCGTGGGAGCCACCTGCTCCGTGTTCGTGGGAGCCACCTGCTCCGTGTTCGTGGGAGCCACCTGCTCCGTGTTCGTGGGAGCCACCTGCTCCGTGTTCGTGGGAGCCACCTGCTCCGTGTTCGTGGGAGCTACTCGCTCCGTGTTCTCGGCTCGGACCTCCGCGGGAGCCTGCGGGGCCTCGGCATCCGCCTTCGCCTCGGTGACACTGCTCGCCTTCGCCTCGGTGACACTGCTCGCCTTCGCCTCGGTGACACCGCTCGCCTTCGCCTCGGTGACCTCCCGGTGAGGATCGACCGCTTCGAAACGCTCGGTAGGAGCCGACGCACCCTCGGCCTCACGAGCCGACTCCGCCGTCGAACCGACGTTCTCGGTTCGTGCGTCGTCGTGCTCGTGAGGGGACTCGTCGGTCCCGTTGCTGCCGCTCACCCGGATCCCTTCGCAAAGCTGGGCGCGCCGTCGAATTCGTGCGCCGACTACCTGGTTTCAAGGGTAGTGCCCCAGCTTCGGGCGGCTGCGCCCGGAATGCGAAGACCCCGCGTTGCTACCAGGTCGGGGGTCAGGCAGCAGCGCGGGGTCGCTGGGTCTATCGCTGTCCGTCGCGGAGCGTTACACACCGAACGGAACTTTTTTCCTCAACGACTTCCGAGGGGTGTCGATCAGGCCTCGAGAATCGCCGTCACACCCTGTCCACCTGCGGCGCAGATGGAGATCAGGCCGCGGACGGGCTTGCCGGTCTCCTGCTTCTTCTCGTGCAGCATCTTCGCCAGCGAGGCGACGATCCGGCCGCCGGTCGCGGCGAACGGGTGGCCGGCCGCCAGCGACGAGCCGTTGACGTTGAGCTTGCTGCGGTCGATCGAGCCGAGCGGGGCGTCGAGGCCCAGCTTGCCCTTGCAGTACTCCTCCGACTCGAACGCCTGGAGTGTGGCGAGCACCACGGAGGCGAACGCCTCGTGGATCTCGTAGAAGTCGAAGTCCTGCAGGGTCAGGCCGTTGCGCTGCAGCAGGCGCGGGATGGCGTAGGTGGGCGCCATGAGCAGCCCGTCGCCGCCGTGGATGTAGTCGACCGCAGCGGTCTCGGAGTCGACGAGGTAGGCGAGCACCGGCAGCTTGCGCTCGGCGGCCCACTCCTCGCTCGACAGCAGCGCGGCCGACGCGCCGTCGGTGAGCGGCGTCGAGTTGCCGGCAGTCATGGTGGCGTCACCGAGCTTGGTGCCGAAGACCGGCTTCAGCGTCGACAGCTTCTCCACCGACGAGTCGGGACGCAGGTTGTCGTCGCGGGTCAGCCCGAGGAACGGGGTGACGAGGTCGTCGAAGAAACCGCGGTCGTAGGCGGCGGCCATGTTGCGGTGGCTCGCGACGGCGAGCTCGTCCTGCGCCTCGCGGGCGATACCGAACTCCTTGGCGGTGATCGCGGCGTGCTCACCCATCGACAGGCCGGTGCGCGGCTCACCGTTGCGCGGGATCTCGATGCCGAGCATCGACGGGCGGACGTTACCGAGCAGCTTGACCCGGTCGGTTGTGGTGCGGGCCCGGTTCAGAGAGAGCAGGAACTCGCGGAGCTGGTTGTTCACGGCGATCGGAGCGTCGGAGGTGGTATCGACGCCACCGCCGATACCCGCCTCGATCCGTCCGGCGGCGATGGCGTCGCCGACCGCGATGATCGACTGCAGGCCGGTGCCGCAGGCCTGCTGCAGATCCCAGGCCGGGGTGTAGGGGCTCAGCGCACTGCCGAGCACGCTTTCACGCACGAGGTTGAAGTCGCGGGCGTGCTTGAGGACCGCACCGCCGACGACGGCACCGAGGCGCTCACCCTGCAGGTTGAAGCGGCCGACGAGACCGTCGAGGGTGGCGGTGAACATGTCCTGGTTGGACGCGCGGGCGTACTTGCGGTCGGACCGGGCGAACGGGATCCGGTTGCCTCCGAGAACGGCGACACGGCGCTGCTGCGTGGAACGGGCTTTGGTGGTCACTGGTGTCTCCCGGTTTCGGACGGATTCGACTTCTGGCTACTATTCTTACTCACGGGTAAGTTTGTTGTCGAACACGCTTGCTGTCGAACACTGCACCGACGACCGAATCGAAGAAGGTGGAATCGTGGCCGAAGCCAAGGGCGCACCCAAGCTCTACGCCCAGCTCATCTCGTCCGCACCCGGAGCGTTCCTCGCCAAGCAGTTCGGTCTGCCACAGCCCGAGAAGCTCCGGCGCTACCAGCCCGGCGAGCCCCCGCTCCCCGGCCCCGTCCTGCTCGGCGGCAACGGCCGCCTGGTCGAACCGATCCGCAACCTCCTGAGCGACTACACGTTCGCCGAGCCGTCCGACACGAAGTTCGGCGCACTCGTCTTCGACGCTACCGGCATCACCGACCCCGCGGGCCTCGAACAGCTCTTCACGTTCTTCCAGCCCACCCTGCGCAATCTCGCCCCGAGCGGCCGCGTCGTCGTCCTCGGCACCACGCCCGAGGAAGCCGGATCGGTCGACGAGCGCATCGCTCAGCGCGCCCTCGAGGGCTTCACGCGCAGCGTCGGCAAGGAACTGCGTCGCGGCGCGACCGTGCAGCTCGTCTACGTCTCCCCGAAGGCCGCGACCGGCCTGTCCGGTGTGGAGTCGACGCTGCGCTTCCTGCTCTCGGCGAAGTCGGCCTTCGTCGACGCCCAGGTGATCCGCATCGGTGAGGGCGACGCCACCGCCCCCGAGTCGTGGGAGCGCCCGCTCGCCGGCAAGGTCGCGGTCGTCACCGGCGCGGCCCGCGGCATCGGCGCGACGATCGCCGAGGTCCTCGCCCGCGACGGCGCGACCGTCGTCGCCGCCGACGTCCCCGCGGCCGGCGACGCGCTGACCCAGACCGCCAACAAGGTCGGCGGCACCGCCTTCGCGCTCGACGTCACCGCCCCCGACGCCGGCGAGAAGCTCGCCGCGCACCTGCTCGAGCGTCACGGCGGCGCCGACATCATCGTCCACAACGCCGGCATCACCCGCGACAAGCTGCTCGTCAACATGGACGCCGCCCGCTGGAACGCCGTGATGGGTGTGAACCTGATCGCCCCGCAGAAGATCACCGACGTGCTCGTCGAGAAGGGCGCGCTGAAGGAGGGCGGCCGGGTCATCGACGTGTCGTCGATCGCCGGTATCGCCGGTAACCGCGGCCAGACCAACTACGGCGCCTCGAAGGCCGGTGTCATCGGCCTCGTCCAGGCGACCAGCGAGGCGCTCGCCGACAAGAAGATCACCGTCAACGCCGTCGCTCCGGGCTTCATCGAGACCGCTATGACGGCCGCGATCCCGGTCGCCACCCGCGAGGCCGGCCGCCTGATGAGTTCGCTGCAGCAGGGCGGCGAGACCGTCGACGTCGCCGAGACCGTCGCGTGGTTCGCGAACCCCGCGTCGAGCGCCGTGACCGGGCAGGTCGTGCGCGTGTGCGGCCAGTCCATGCTGGGGGCCTAGATGGCACGGATCGAACTGCCCTCGCTGCCGTCGACCTTCGACATCTACAGCCGGGCCGTGCTCGGGGCACTGCCCGTCGTGGGCGCCTCGGGCGACAGCCTGCCCGACGACGTCCTGGTCCTGCGGTCGCTGAAGGTCGATCCCGACGATCTCGCCGAGTACACCAAGGTGTGCGGGTTGCGGTTCGGCGACAGCCTGCCGCTGACCTATCCGTTCGTCCTCACGTTCCCGCTCGTGATGAAACTGATGGTGTCGAAGGGCTTTCCGTTCGCCGCCGTCGGTTCGGTGCACGCCGAGAACGTGATCGAGCAGTTCCGGCCGATCTCGGTCACCGAGCCGCTCGACATCGCGGTGCACGCGGAGAACATGCGCGAACACCGTAAGGGCCTGCTCGTCGATCTCGTCAGCGAGGTCAACGTCGGACGCGAGCTGGTGTGGCGGCAGACGTCGACCTTCCTGCACCAGCAGCGCACGTCGCTGTCGGGTCAGCCCAAGCCGGAGCCGAAGGAGGAGGAGATCCCCCTGGTCCCCACCTCCACGCTGCGGGTCGACCAGAAGGTCATCGACCGCTACGCGGCGGTCTCCGGTGACCGCAACCCGATCCACGTCTCGACCCTGGGTGCCAAGGCCTTCGGATTTCCGAAGACCATCGCCCACGGCATGTGGAGCGCGGCGGCCACCCTGTCGGCAGTCGAGGGGCGGATTCCCGGCAAGGTGACCTACGCGGTGCGGTTCGGGAAGCCGGTGCTGTTGCCGTCGTCGCTGAGCCTGTACGCGCAGCACGTCGCCGACGGGTGGGATCTGGCACTGCGGCATCCGAAGAAGCAGTACCCGCACTTGACCGCCACGCTGCGGTAGGACGGGAACAACCGAGATTTCGGGCGGGACGGGACGCGATGGGGGCGTTCCGCCCCGCCCGAACCCTTGTGTGAATATCCTTGCGGCCGAAGCATTCCCGGCGAGAAGAATCAGTGCATCTGGTCGGAACGCTTACGTCCCGCGAGACCGCGCCAGGCCAGGTTCTCGAGCAGATCCGCAGCCTGCTGCACGTCGATCTCACCACCGGCGATGCGGTCGGCGACGGCCTCACCGGCACCGACGAGCGCGACGGCCATGATCGTGAAGTTCGTGTCGGGTTCCGGATCGCGCGTGCTCGATTCGAGCAGATGCGCGGTGAGTTCGATCAGCCGGTCGCGGCTGCCCTGCACCTGGGGCGCGAAGGCCTGCTGCGACAGCGCCTGACGATAGAGGACCATCCACGACGGCCGGTGCTCGTCGACGAAGCCGAGGAACGACTCGAGCGCGACCCGCAGTTGTTCACGCGGGGCGAGGGTGGGATCACCCGCCGGTGTGAGCGCCTCGACGAACCGCTGTCCCTCGCGGGCGATGCACGCCGCGAACAACTCGTCCTTCGACCCGTAGTACAGGTAGAGCATCGGCTTCGAGATCGACGCCCGCGCTGCGATGGCGTCCATGGACGTGTTGTGGAAACCGTGCTCGGAGAACACTTCGACGGCGGCGTCCAGCATCTGTTGCTCGCGGACCGCACGCGGCAGTCGCTTGGTTCCGCCCGCCATGACTCCTCCCGGACTCCTCGAATGAATTTCTTACTCTACGGTAGGAAGCCTGTGGTCGAAGCAACCTGCGACATTTCAGCAGTCCAGAGCGCCCTTCGCGCGTGTCACGGTCCGTACCGACTCGTCGACCCATTCCGGCGAGAGCGTGCCCTCCGCGACGACCTGCTCGAGATGGTCGAGCACGGCGGGCACCTCGTCGGTGGTCAGCCACAGTGCCTGGTTCACGCCCGCCACCATCGCGGCCTCGACGGCCTCGGTGATGCCGTAGGTATCGGTGATCGCGCGCATCCCCGACAGGTCGTCGGTGAAGATCACGCCACCGAAGGCGGGGCCGCCGTAGGCACCCGAGCGGAGCAGGTCCACCGCTGCCGGGCTGATGCTCGCGGGCAGGCCGCCGGTCAGACCCGGCACGTCGAGGTGACCGAGCATGACGCCCACCTCGGGCGAGACCAGGCTGCGGTACGGCACGAGATCGCTCTGCTGCAGTTGCTCGATCGGCGGGGTCGTCACGGCACCGGTGTGCGAATCACCGGAGGCCGAGCCGTGACCCGGGAAGTGCTTGAGCACCGGCATGATTCCGGCGTCGATCAGTCCCCGCGCATAGGCGCCGGCGTACTGCGTGACAACCTCGGGATCGTCGGAGAACGAACGGTCGCCTATGACCGAGTCGTCGGGCTGGCTGCTCACGTCGACGTCCGGCGCGAAGTCGACGGTGATGCCCAGCGACTTCAGTTCCTGTCCGCGTTCGAACGCCATCCGGTAGGTCTCGTCGACCGTCATCGTCTGCGCCGTCACCCGCGCGGACGGATCGGGTCCGAACAGGTCGCCCACGCGCGACACGCGGCCGCCCTCCTCGTCGATCGTGACCATGAGCGGCAATGCGCTCTGCGCGGCCACCTGCGGCACGAGACCGTCGGTGAGCATCGACGCGTCGGTCCAGCTGCCGATGAAGATGCCGCCGATCTGCTCGGATTCGACGATGGCCTGCGCGTCGACGGCTCCGGTGACCCCGACGTTGAGCAACTGGGCGAGCTTCTGCCGCAGCGTCAGCCGGGCGAGCAGATCGTCGCCGCAGGTCGCCGACGTCGCGGCCGCGGTCGCCTCGGTGGTCGTGGCGGTCGCGGTGGTGGACGAGGCGGGCGCGGTGTCGGACGAGGCGGGCGCCAGGCTCGACGTCGTCTCGACCGGGTCGTCGCCGCCCGAATCGGACGAACCGCATCCCGCGGTGGTGAGGGCGACCGCGAGCACGGCGGCGACAGTGTGACGGATCCGCATGGTGCCGACGGTAGCGGACGAACCTCGAGGACCCACAGCTCGAACCTCCCCCAGGGACGCTCCGGCGGGTTAAGGTGCACCCGAGCATCCGAATCCGACCCAGGGGGTACGCGGTGGGCGCAGATCTGATCCTCATCGCCTACGACGGTTCCGAGAACTCGAAGCGTGCCGTGCGGTATGCGGGTCGTTTCCTCGAGTCGTGCCGCGCCGTCGTCGTCACCGCCTGGGAGCCGATGGTCCGGCAGGCCGCCCGCATGTCCGGCCTGTCCGGTGTCATGCAACCCGACTGGGTGCCCGACGAGGACAGCGAGGACGTCGCCCTGTCCGACGCCCGCATCACCAACGACGAGGGTCTCGAGATGGCACGCTCGGTAGGTCTGCACGCCGAGGGCCGCACCGTCGAGGTCGTCAACGCGGTGTGGTCGGCGATCATCGAGGCCGCCGACGAGCTGGACGTCGACATCATCGTCACCGGCACCCGCGGCACCACCGGTCTGCGGTCGCTGTTGCAGTCGTCGGTGGCCGATCACGTGCTCCGGCACAGTCACCGGCCGGTCCTGATCGTGCCGCCGGGTCGCTGACGCCCCGTACCGGGTCACCGGCGCCGGGTGCGGGCAGGGATATTGTCGATCCACCATGGACGGATTCCTGCTCTCGCGCGCCGAACGCTCGGTGCACGCCACCGGCACCCGCCGGTTCTTCGACGACGTCCACTCCGCCACGCAGGCACTCCGCAGCGGTAAGGCGACGATCGTCGTCGGTGCACTGCCGTTCTCGCGGCACCGTCCGGTGGCCCTCGCGCAGCCCGACGACGTCGAGCTCGTCGACGGCCCGTGGCAGGCCCCTCCCGACCTGTCGGACCTGCCGCCGGTGCGGATCTCCGCCGAACTGCCGCTGCCCCGCGTGCACGTCGAGCGGGTGCGCCGGCTCGTGGAGCAGATGTCCCTCGGGGAGATGGAGAAGGTCGTCGCCGCCCGGCGGGTCACGCTCGAGGCCGACGAACCGCTCGACCCGCTCGCTCTCGCGGCCCGCATGATCGAACGCCATCCCGACGCGGCGACGTACGCGCTGGACCTGAGCGCGGCGGGCGAACGCTATTGGGGTCACACGCTGGTCGGGGCGACCCCCGAACTGCTCGTGAGCCGGCGCGGCGACACCGTCACGTGCCGTCCCCTCGCCGGGACCGCCGCACGCCGGGCCGATCCGGACGAGGACCGCCGCGCCGGTGAGGACCTGCTGACCTCGGACAAGAACCTCACCGAGCACGGTTACGTCGTCGACTGGATCCGCACCCGACTGGCCCCGCTGTGCAGCGACCTCGACATCCCCGACAAGCCCGAACTCACCGCGACACCCGATGTCTGGCATCTCGCCACGCCGATCACCGGCACCCTCCGCGACGCCGGCACCGACGCGCTCACCCTCGCCCACGTCCTGCACCCCACCCCGGCCGTGGCGGGCACCCCCACCGAGGCCGCGCTGGACGTGATCTCCCGGGTCGAGGGCGACCGGCGCTTCTACGGCGGCGCGGTGGGCTGGTGCGACGAACAGGGCGACGGCGACTGGTTCGTCGCCATCCGGTGCGCGGAGCTCAGTTCCGACGGCCGACGCGCCGTGACCTGGGCCGGAGGCGGCATCGTGGCCGATTCCGATCCCGTCGCCGAACTCGACGAGACCACCGCCAAACTACGCACGCTGCTCGGCGTGCTGGGTGTGTAGCGCACCGCGGCAACGGTGAAGATCGACTCGGAGGCTCGCACCGTCCGCCGACGCCTTCCGGGGTGATAGTTTGGCGCGGACCGATAGACAGCGTGGCGGCCGGCGATGACTGCCTGCGTCACTGGAGATGGGGAGACGGAATGGGGAAGTTCCTGGGACCGGGCCTGGGTAGCGTGGTCGTCGGTGCCGTACTCGGTGCCGTGGCGGTCTTCGGTGTGACGGCCGCTGTGCAGGAGAATTCGCGCCCTCAGATCGATCGCAGTGGCAACGCCGATTCGTCCCTCCTGAACCAGGTTGAGTACGGCAGCCGCTGACGGCGCCGGCAACGCTTCGAGTTCACGCACGTACCGAGGCGAGACGGAGCTCCCGTCCGCCGAACCGCTGTCCCGCCGGTGGCTGTACGCAGTCGCCGCGGTGGCGGTGATCCTGTCCTTCGCCCAGGTTCCGGGCCTGGTCGTCGCCGACACCAAGTACGACCTGACGCAGAACCCGATCGGATTCCTCACGCGCGCCGCTCACCAATGGAGCAGTGTGGCGCCGCTCGGGCAGGTGCAGAACCAGGCGTACGGCTACTTCTTCCCGCACGGCTCGTTCTTCGCCGCGGGTCAACTTCTGCACATTCCCCCGTGGATCACCCAGCGGGTGTGGTGGGTGCTGCTGCTCGTCGCCGGATTCTGGGGCCTCGTCCGCCTCGCCGAAGCCCTCGGCATCGGGAGCCGTAGCTCCCGCCTGATCGCGGCGACGGTGTTCGTGCTGTCCCCGCGCGTCCTCACGACGCTCGGTTCCATCTCGTCGGAAGCACATCCGATGATGCTGGCGCCGTGGGTGCTGCTACCGCTGGTGCGGTATCTGAACACGCCGAATCCCGGCTCGGCCCGCCGGCTCGCCGCGCAGTCCGCCGTGGCGGTGACGCTCATGGGCGCGATCAACGCGGTCGCGACCGCCGCGGCCTGTCTCGTCGCGGCGCTGTGGTGGGCCGCGCACCGCCCGAACCGGCGCTGGTGGCGCTTCACCCTGTGGTGGCTGCCGCTGTGCGTCGTCGCGGTGACCTGGTGGATGGTGCCGCTGCTGCTGCTCGGCCGCGTCAGCCCGCCCTTCCTCGACTTCATCGAATCGTCCGGTGTCACCACCGAATGGACGTCGCTCGCCGAGGTGCTGCGCGGCACCAGCAGCTGGACGCCCTTCGTCTCCCCCGAACGCATCGCGGGAGCCGTGCTCGTCACGCAACCGGCCGCCGTCCTCGTCACCGGCGCTCTGGCCGCGGCCGGTCTCGCCGGCCTCGCGATGCGGTCGATGCCTGCGCGCGGTCGATTCACCCTGATCCTCGTGGTGGGTCTCGTCGGCATGGGCGTCGGTTACGTCGGCCGGCTCGACTCGCCGTTCGCCGAGCAGGTCCGGTTGTTCCTCGACACCGCCGGTGCGCCGCTGCGCAACGTCCACAAGCTCGAACCGCTCGTGCGACTGCCGATCGTGCTCGGGATCGCGCACCTGTTGCGCGCCGTGCCACTGCCCGGATCGGTGCCGTGGTCGCGTGCCCGTAACGCCTTCGCGCATCCCGAACGCAATCCGATGGTCGCGGTGACGACGCTGATCCTCGTCGCGATGACGCTCGCGACCTCACTCGCGTGGACCGGGCGGCTCGCTCCGCGCGGCGCCTACGACGAGGTCCCCGAGCACTGGCACGCCGCGGCGGCCTGGCTCGAGGACAACACGAGCGAGCGCGGCGAACGCGCCCTCATCGTTCCCGGCGCGCCGTTCGGCAGCCAGATGTGGGGGCTCACCCGCGACGAACCGATGCAAGCACTCGCGTCGACGCCGTGGGCCGTGCGCGACGCCGTCCCGCTCGTGCCGCCCGGCGCCATCCGTGCCCTCGACGCCGTGCAACGCGACATCGCCGACGGCCGCCCGTCCGACGGTCTCGCCGCGACCCTGCGCGGTCAGGGCATCGGTTTCCTGGTGGTGCGCAACGACCTCGACCCCGACACCTCCCCCGCCGCGCGACCGGCACTCGTGCATCGCGCGCTCGACGGTTCGCCGGGTATCGAGCGGGTCGCCGAGTTCGGTGACGACATCGTGTTCGACAACCCCGACGACTTCGTCACCGACGCCGACCTGCGACCTGCCTATCCGGCCGTGGAGATCTACCGCGTCGCCGAACCCGCCGCGGCGCCCGTCGGTCCCTACGTCGTGGACGTCGCCGACGTGCCGGTCGTGCAGGGAGGCCCCGAAGCGCTGCTGCGCCGCAACACCGCGCAGCCCGAGTTCGTCGGTCCCACACTCCTCGCCGCCGACGCGGCCCGCGCGGGTCTGCCCGTCGACGAGGTGACGGTCACCGACACCCCGACGGACCGCGAGACGGATTACGGGCAGGTCGACCATCATTCGTCGACGATCCGCGCGGCCGACGACCCGCGCCGCACCCACAACGCCGTCCCCGACTATCCGGTGCCCGACACCGAACTCGTCCGCGCCGAATGGGAAGGCGCCCGCATCAGCGTGTCGAGCGCGGCGTCGGATGCCACCCAGCTCGGCGGCACGTCGGTCGCGAGCAGCCCGGCCGCGGTGGTCGACGGCGATCCGACGACCGGCTGGCACAGCAACGGTCTCGAATCGGCGATCGGCCAGTGGCTGCAGCTCGACCTCGACCGGCCGATCGAAGCGGGTCTGCTGCACCTGACGACGAGTTCCGGAGCCCTCGGCGATCCCGTCAAGTGGCTCGAGGTGTCCACCGACCGGGGCAGCACGGCGGTGCGCGTCGACGAACCGGGACGCGAACAGACGGTCGCGCTGCCGCTGGGCACCACCTCGTGGATCCGCATCACGTCCGTGCACACCGCACGCGGCACGGTCGGCAACCAGTTCGGTCTCACCGAGGTGGTCGTCGAGGACTTCACCGACCGGAACGAACCGCGCCCGATCGACATCCGTCGCCGCATCGTGGTGCCGGGCCCGGCCGAGGACGCCGCGGTGCGCGGATGGCAGCTCGGACAGGAATTCCCCGGCCGCGGCAGCTGTGTCGACACCGACGACCGCGTGCGCTGCGCCCGGGGGCTCGCCACCTCCGCCGAGGAACCCGGCGTGTTCACCCGCACCCTGGACGTGCCGCAGGAGACCTGGGTCCGTCCGGAACTGCTCCTGCGCGGGCGTCCCGGGCCGGCGCTCGAGGATCTCGTGGACCGCTCGGATCGGGTCGTCGCGCGCGGTGACGCCGACGTTGTCGACCTGCAGGGCTCGGCGTTCGCCCTCACCGACGGTGATCCGCGGACGTCGTGGACCGCGGAGGAGAGCTCGCTCGAAGCAGGTGCGCCGCGGCCGTCGCTCACGCTGGAACTGCCCGAGGAACAACGCGTCACGGGATTGGACATCAGGGCGGCGCTGGGAGCGCTGCCGGTCGCGCCGTCGCGGGTCGCGGTGAATCTCGGCAACGGACCGCAGGTGCGCGAACTCGACGGTGACGACACGACCGTCGACCTGACCCCGCACGTCACGGACCGGATCGAACTCACCGTGGTGCGCTGGCGCGACACCCTCGATCGCACCGTGCTGGGTTTCTCGAAACTCACCCCGCCCGGGCTCGCCGAGGTGTCGGTGCTCGGCGACGACGGGCCGATCGGGGCACAGGGGTCCGTCTACGACGAGACGGTGACCGTCGACTGCGAGCGCGGACCCGTCGTGGAGATCGACGGGCGCAGCTACCGCACGTCGCTCACCGCGCGGGTCGCCGATCTCGCGGCGGGCGTGGAGGTTCCCGCGACGCTGTGCGACACCGACGTCGTCGGCACGAACCCGGGCCGGGTCGACATCGACGTCGATCCCGGTGCGGCCTTCGTCGTCTCGGGTCTACGGCTCGACGTCCCCGGTTCCGATGCGCCCGTCGCGGAGCCGACGGAACTCGACAAGGGCCGCTGGACGGAGAACCTGCGCGAGGTGACGGTCCCGGCGGGCGACGAGGACCGGCTCGTGGTGGTGCCCGAGAGCACCAACGTCGGCTGGGTCGCCCGCACCCCGGACGGTGCCGTGGCGACGCCGGTCGTCGTGGACGGCTGGCAGCAGGGCTGGATCGTGCCGGCCGGACCGGAGCAGACGCTGACCCTCGAGTTCGCGACCGACCGCTGGTACCGGCTCGGGATCTTCGGCGGGTTGCTGTTGCTCGTCCCGTTGTTCGCGGCGGCCGTGTGGCCGCGGCGGCGCGTCGACGATCCGGGTCCGATGCCGCGCACCTGGGGTTCGTCTGCTCTCGCGCTGACCGGTGTGCTGGTCGCGGCGACGCTCCTCGCGGGATGGGTCGGTGCCGCCGTCGCGGTCGCCGGCGCGGTGGGGGTCGGTGCGCTCGCGGTGCGCCGCGGACCCGACCTGGCGTCGCGCGTGCTCGTGGGCACCGCGGGCGGCGCGACGATGCTCGCGATGGCGCTGCTGTCCACAGGGCCGTGGCGATCACCCGACGGATATGTCGGGCACTCGTTCCTGATTCAGTTCGCGGCGCTCGTCGGCGTGGTCGCAGTGGGCCTGGCGGCGGTGCCGCGCCGGGCCTTGTCCCAGCGGTGGAAGGCGGCCCGCGCCGGCTCCTCGACGAGGGCGTAGCTGACGGACGCGACGGCCAGGCTCAGCACGACCGTCACCGTCAGGACGAACCAGAAGTGCCCCGCGAAGGCCGGGATCCCGAAGACGGGGAAGACGATCGACAGCACCGCGAGGTGCCAGATGAACACGCCGTACGACCAGCGTCCGACGGCCAGCGCAGCCGGGCTCGCCAGGATGCGGTGCCGCCGGCGCGGCGCGAGGGTCAGCGGGGCGAGCAGTGCGAAGCTCATGATCGCGCCCAGGGCGATCTTGGCGAGATATTCGGTGGGTGCGAGGTCGGTGAGCGTCTCCGGTCCGGCAAGCGGGGTGGCCGCGGCCGCGAAGGCGCCGACGGCGATCGCTCCCATCACCGCGCGCCGCGCCGCGAGCCGGTGCACCCACGTCTCGGGTCCGGTGACGAGTTCGGCGAGGATCATGCCTGCCGCGAACCAGGGCAGGTAGCCGGGCAGCCAGTTGGTGTGATTGATGTGGTCGGGGGTGCTCACCGGAACCCACGCCCACAGCAGCGACAGTCCGCTCACGGAGAGCAGCAGTGGGACGCGGTAGCGGGCAGCGTGCCCGCGCAGCCCACTCACCGCCAGGGCCAGCAGCGGCAGCACGAGGTAGAAGGCCACCTCCACCGACAGACTCCACATCTGGGTGAGGCCCTCGGTGAGGGTGAGTGGGACGAACACCTGCACGAGCGCGAGATTCGACCACCACACCGTCGCGCCGCCGCCCGCACCGGGCAGCAACCACAGCACCAGGATCACGACGGTCCAGTAGGCGGGGAGGATGCGGGTCGCGCGGGAGAGGAAATAGCGGGTCGTCGAGGGGGACGGTCCGAGCCCGCGGGCCGCCGCGGCGTGCGGACGCCACAGCAGGAAACCGGACAGGGCGAAGAACAGGGCGACGGCGAGGTCGAACCGTGCCCACACCCGGCCGATCAGCGGGTCGTGCACTGCGCCGGTCTGGAACGCGACGTGGGTGATCAACACACCCACTGCTGCGAAACCGCGCATCCCTTCGAGTGCAGGAAGGAATCCGCTCACGCTGCGGGTCCGGTCGGTGGTGGTCATCGGGCACCAGTGTGCCGTGTCGCGGGGCGGCGGACTGAGCAGGATCGCCCGGAACGGGACGATCCCGGCAGCGACGAAGATCGACTACCGATCCGTCCCAGCGGTGAGCGGACGCGCATATTGCCATACCGGGCTGTTAGTGTCTGAGCTCACGTGGTGTTCGCGGGCCGGATGCCAGGCGATCCGTGCAGCCCTGCTGCTGCCGGTGGGGGTACTCGATGACGACCGTTGAGTGAGGAGAAAGCATGGCTGAGCGTTCGAGCTCCGGCCGGATACTGGCAATGATTCTGGTGGGCCTGGGGGCCTTCCTCCTGGTGATCGCGATTCTCGTGCCGACGTACACGCTCGGGAAGCTGAGGACGACACCGCTCGATCTCGAGGTGACCACGGTCGCCGAGGGCACGGGCGACATCCTCAACTCCCGTCAGCTGCTCGCCGGCAACGCTCAGGTCGATCGCGACGTGCCGATCGTCGCGCAGCGCTTCGTCACCGTCGAGGATCCTTCGGACGCCGAGATCATGACGCTTCAGTCCGGTCAGACTGTGCGACGACTCGACATGCAGGGGGACACAGGTCTGGTCTCCGCCATCGTCGACCGCGTCACGGTCGACCGGAAGACGTCCATGCCCGTCTCGGCGGAGGAGTTCCCGGATCGTGTGAGCACGGTCCAGGTCAATGCCGACCGGCCGCCGGTGGAGATCGACAACCGCGAGGGACTGCAGTACAAGTTCCCGTTCGACGTCCAGCAGGAGTCGTACCCGTACTACGACATCAACGCTCGCGACAATTTCCCCATCGACTTCGTCGGTGAGGAAGAGATCAACGGCATGAAGGTCTACCACTTCCATCAGGAGATCGGCCCGATCGACCTGTCGAAGGCCGACCGCGAGGTCCCGACCTACAAGCTCAGCCTGCCCGCCTCCACCTGGGGTGTCGGTGAGGGCGACGAGCCGATCACGATGACCCGCTGGTACAACAACACTCGCGACCTGTGGGTCGACCCGGTCACCGGCGTCGTCGTCAAGGGCCAGGAGCAGCAGGACCAGTACTACGCCCGCGAGGCCGACAAGCCCGAGGTGACCGTTCTGAACGTGACGCTCCCGTTCAACGAGGAGACGATCGAGTACCAGATCGAGCAGGCCAAGGACGGCCAGGACACCATCTCCCTGTTCGGCCGCACCCTGCCGATCATCCTCGGCATCCTCGGCGTCATCCTGCTGATCGTCGGCTTCCTGCTCGGCCTCCGCGGCGGCGGCAACCGTCGCCCGGCCACCGCGACCGGCGGTCCCGCTCCGGCAGGCCCGGCCACGACCACGGTCGGCCCGGCGCATTCGGCCGGCGCGCAGCGCGATCACACCGAGGACCGCACCGAGGTCATCCCGCGCCAGACCGATCCGAACGCGCAGCAGCGCGACTGGACGACCGATCAGACGCAGGAGATCCCGCGCACCGATCTGCGGAAGCCTCCGACGCAGGAGTGATCGTCCGGTAGACGAATCGAGCCGCCCCTCACCGATCCCGGTGGGGGGCGGTGTCGTTCGTGGGTGACTCATCGGTGGGCGGGGTCGCCGCGTCGTCCGTGGACGACCGGGTCGCTGCAGCACCGCGCAGAGCGAGCACCGCGACCACCGCGGCCGTCGCAGCGGCCACACCGACGGCGACGGCGATGAACTGCCGCAGGGTCGACGCCACCGCGAACATCAGCACCGCCTCGAGGGCGAGTCCCGCCCACGCGACGAGCGCGAGATGCGTGCGCTCCCCGGCGATCGCCGACAGCAGCGCGCCCTGCAGGACGGCGAGACACGCGCCCTGCAACGCGAACAGCCACAGCAGCGACTGCACCGGCCCGTAGGCGTCGCCGACCAGCATCGGGACGATCGGTGCGCAGATCGCCGCGCCGGCGACGAGCACGGCGCCGATCGCGACGAGGACGGTGAGCGCCGACCGCACCGCGGCCGCCGACTGCGCGGGGTTCGCCATCCGCGGATAGAGCACCACACCGACAGCCTGCGGCAACCAGAAGGCGACCTTCGTCGCCACCGCCCCCAAGGCGTACAGACCGGCCGAATCGGGGTCGAGCAGCATGCGGGCGAGCAGCAGGTCGAGCGACGTGAGCGCGATGAGGGCCAGCTGCACCTGGGAGGCACGCAGCACCGCGCCGGCGGTCGGGACCGGTTCCGTCCTTCCACCCGACGTGCGGCCCACGAGCACGCTCGCGGCCAGCGCGACCGCACCCGTGCCGAGCGCCCCGGCGAACAGCGCGGGGCCGGGACCGCCTCCGACGGCGAGCACCGCCACGGCAGGCACCACCTTCGCGACGCCGGCGGCGGCCAGGACGGCGCTGAGCGCCGCGAACCTGCCCCTTCCCTGCAGCAGACCCTGTTCGGCGGCGAGGAGGACGAGCAGCGGCGCGGTGACGAGCGACCCGAACGCGCCCCCGACACTCGTGTCGAGCGCCCAGGCCACGACGGGCACGAGGAGCATCGCGACGACGAAGGCGAGCACGGCGCAGCGGTAACCGAGACGACGCAGCGCCGCGGCGCCGGTGCCGTGCACGGCCTCCCGGGCGACGACCGTCTGCAACGCCAGTGCCGGCACGGCGAGGACGAGCTGCGCGGCGAGCAGGCTCGCGAACTCGCCGTATCCGGCGGGACCGAGCCAGCGTCCCGCCGGCAGGTGCAACAGATAGGACGCGAGGTTCGCGGTCATCGCGCCGACCGTCACCAGTGTCATGCCGGCGACGGCGGTTCCCGTCGTCGAACCACGAATGGTCTCGGTGCCCTCCGACGCGGGTCGGGGTGTTCGCGGCATCCGCTCATCCTCCCATCCGGAACGACACCGTATTCTGCCGCCATGTCCCGCCCGGAGTCGTCCCGCATGTCCACGACGGCGGCTCTCCCGGCGGTCTGGTCCCTCGTCCTGGCGGTCGCGGTGCTCGGTCCGTTCCTCGTCTCCCCCGGCTACCTGCTCTTCCGTGACGCGGTGAGCACTCCCCGATCGTTCCTCACCGATTCCGCCCTCGGTCTGTCCGACGCCGCCGCCCGCGCGGTGCCGCAGGATGCCCTGCTGGCGTGGGTGAGCACCGTCGTCGACGGTGGTGTCGCGGTCACGGCGCTGCTCGTCGCGTCGTTGTGGGCCGCGGGATGGGGCGCAGCACGGCTGGTCGCGGTGGTGCTGCCGGCGAGTGGAACCGGCGCCCGGCTCGTCGCGGCGACGGTCGCGATCTGGAATCCCTATGTCGCCGAGCGGCTGCTGCAGGGGCACTGGAGTCTGCTCGCCGGGTACGCCGCGCTGCCGTGGACGATCGGTGCGGCCGTCGCGATCCGGCGACGGAGACGCGGCGGGTGGGCGTCGCTCGCTGTCTGCCTGGCCGCTGCGGGGCTGACCCCGACCGGTGCCCTGCTGGCGATCGTGACGTCCTGCGCCGTCCTCGTCGCTCCGGGTGGACGGACGCGGGTGCTGCCGCGCGTGGGCGGCGCACTCGCGCTGGGTGTCGCGGTGTCGTTGCCGTGGCTGGTCGCGACGGCGCTCGCCGGTGGCGGCACCGAAGCGGACCCGGCCGGCGTACGCGCCTTCGCCGCCCGGGCCGAACCGCTGCTCGGCACGATCGGTTCGGTGGCAGGGCTCGGCGGGATCTGGAACGCCGAAGCCGTCCCCACCTCGCGCACCACGGCATGGGCGCTGATGGGCACCCTGCTGCTGCTCGCGGTGGTGGCGTGCGGGGTGCCGGCGCTGTGGCGGCGACGCAGGAATCCCGTGATCGTCGCGGTGGTGGTGCCCGCCGTCCTCACGGTGCTCGTCATCGCCCTCGCCGCGACCGGCCCGGGACTCGCCGTCGGCGAATGGGCGATGGTGAACGTGCCCGGCGCGGGACTGCTGCGCGATACCCAGAAGTGGGTCGCGTGGGCGATGCCCGCCTACGCGCTCGCCGCGGCGGCCGGCACGACCGTCCTCGCCCGGCGCTTCGCGGCGCCCGAACCGGTGTGGGCGACGGCCGCGATCGCCGCCGTGCTGGTCGCGCTGCCCGACCTGGTGTGGGGTGTGGGCGGGCAACTGCAACCCGCGCGCTATCCGGCGGGCTGGGAGAAGGTGTCGCAGATCGTCACGGCCGACGGCGGCGACGTGGCGGTGCTGCCCGCCGGCATGTTCCGGGTCTTCGATTTCTCCGGGCCCGTGCCGGTGCTCGATCCGTCCCCGCGCATGCTGCGCGCCGACGTCCTGCAGACCGGAACCCTGATCGTCGCCGAGGGCAGTGTCGCCGGGGAGGGTCGCCGCGCGGAAGACGTCGAAACCCTGCTGTTGTCCGGCGCGGATCCGAGTGCGCTCGCCGCCCGTGGGGTGGGCTGGGTGCTCGTCGAGCACGGCACACCGGGCGAATCGGGCGCCGCGAAGAGCACGCTCGATGCCCTCGAACCCGCCTATCGCGACGACGATCTGAGCCTGTACCGGGTGGAGGGGGTCACCTCGACCCCGTCACCCCATCGCGCCCTGGCGATCGGGGCGCACGTGGTGTGGCTACTGGTACTGGCCGGCGGCGCTGGCTGCGCGCTCGGGCAGCGGGTCGGCGAGCATCGACGGCTCGTCGGCGCGCGGGAACAGTCCTGAGACGGTGTGCCCGAAGGTCGTGACGGACAGGACCTCGTGCACGCCCTCTCCCGTGGCCTCCCATGAGAACTCGCCGGCGCGGATGCGAGCCTTGTTGCCGAGCTGACGACGACGGTCGGCGTCGGCGAGCAGATCGGCGACGGCAGCGGTCAGTTCGGCGGGTGAGTCCACGAGCAGGCCGGTCACGCCGTCGATGATCGAGTCGGTCAGTCCCTTGGAGCTGCGGTAACCGATGGTGGGCACACCGTGCTGGGCGGCCTCGACCACCGCGAGACCCCACCCCTCCTTGCGCGAGGGCATCACGTGAACCCAGGCGCGGGAGAGCAATTCGTGCTTGCGCTGTTCGTCGACGTGGCCGTGGAAGGTGACGGCGTCGCCGATGCCGAGTTCGGCGGCCGCATCGCGGAGGTTCTGCTCCCACCAGCCGCCGCCGATGACGTCGAGATGCAGGCCCGGGACGGTGCCGCGCAGCGTCGCGACCGCGGCGAGGGCGTCCTCGATCTGCTTGTGCGGCACCAGCCGCGAGAGCACGCACACGCTCGGGTGGGCCGTGCGCGTGTCGTCGCCGCCCACCGCGACGCCCGCGGGGACGGCGTCGACACCGTTGCGGACCACCGCGATCCGCTCCCGATCGACGCCGAGAGCGCGCAGCTCGTCGGCGGACGGAAGGGAGACGGTGAGGTACTGGTTGCGGCGGTGTACGCGCGGCGACAGCGACGACTCGATCCACCAGCCGAGCTTGGCCATCAGCCTGCCCGCGACCGGCCACTGCTCACGATGGCAGTGGTGCACGAGCACCGTGACGGGCGCGCCGGCGACGAGCCGGGCGAAGAACGGGATGCCGTTCTGGGTGTCGATGACGGCGTCGGGGCGGATACCGGCGAGGGGGCCGACACCGAATCTGCCCGCGAGGATCGCGGCGAGCGCGCGCGGGTAGACGGTGAGCCGTCCCCCGCCGCGGCTGACGGTGATGCCGTCGATCCGGTCTCGCTCGGCAGCTCCGGGATAGGAAGCGGTCCGCAGGACGACGCGGACGCCGCGCGCCGCGAGTTGCGCCCCGACCTGCTCGAGATACCGCTCGCTGCCACCGCCCTGCGGATGCCCGGTATCGCGCCAGCAGAGCAGCAGAACCTCCCGCACGCGGTGACCCCCCTGTATGTCGACTCGACCACCCGGCCGGGCAGATGTGACTCGGACGATGACAGGGACACAGTAGCGGGTGCCGGTCGGCGACAGGTGAGGGACGAGTGCGCGGCCCGCACTAAAGTGACTGGACGTGCCATCGACGACCCGACCCCGCACCGACGTGACCCGGCTGTTCGCCCGCCGCGCCACACTGCGCCGTTCCGTGGGGTTGCTCGGCAGCTTCCGCTTCGAGCAGACGGCACCCGAGAAGTTCTACGGCGGTCTCGCGCGCGACACCGTCGACCTCATCGGCGATCTCTACTCGGGTCTGACCGGCGCCGATCTGACGGGCACCACGGTCGTCGACGTCGGTGGCGGACCGGGCTACTTCGCCGACGCGTTCACCGAGGTGGGGTCGCGCTACGTGCCGATCGAGCCCGACCCGTCCGAGATGCACGCCGCCGGCCTGCAGGTCGGCGGTGCGATCCGCGGCTCGGGCCTGGCACTGCCGGTGCGTACCGGCTCGGTGGACGTGTGCTTCTCGTCGAACGTCGCCGAACACGTCGCGACGCCGTGGGTGATGGCCGACGAGATGCTGCGCGTCACGCGGCCCGGCGGACTGATGGTGTTGTCGTACACCCTGTGGTGGGGGCCGTTCGGCGGGCACGAGACCGGTCCGTGGCACGCCTTCGGCGGCGAGTACGCGGCCCGGCGCTACGCCCGCAAGCACGGCCGGGAGCCGAAGAACCGGTACGGGGTGTCACTGTTCGACGTGGGCGCGAGCGACGGTCTGCGCTGGGCACGTTCGACGCCCGACGGTGAACTGCTCGCGGCCTTCCCCCGCTACCACCCGAGCTGGGCGTGGTGGCTCGTGAACGTGCCCGGCGTCCGGGAGTTCCTCGTCAGCAACCTGGTACTGGTCCTGCGGCGACGCTGACCCGTCGCTTAGTGTCGTCGCCATGACCGCATTGGCCCTGGACGTCGGCGGCACCAAGCTCGCCGCTGCCGTCGCCGCCGACGACGGCACCCCGCTCGAAGCCCGATCCGTACCGGTCCCCCGGAAGGACGTGTGGGGCGCGTGCGCGGGACTGCTGCGGGAGGTCGCGGAGATCGGCGACGGACCGGTGACCGCCGTGGGTATCGCCGCCGCAGGACCGGTCGACACGAACGCCGGGACGATCGGTCCGATCAACATCTCCGAGTGGAGCTCCGGCTTCGCACTCGTCGACGCCGTGCGTTCCTTGTTCCCCGACGCCCGCGTCGATCTGGTGATGGACGGCCCGGCCGCGACCCTCGCCGAACAACGCTTCGGCGCCGGACGCAACGTGGCCGACCTGCTCGGGGTCGTGCTCGGCACCGGTATCGGCGGCGGTCTCGTGCTCGGAGGCCGGATCGTGCGCGGCCGCACCGGAAACGCCGGCCACATCGGGCACGTCGTCTCGCCCTACGGCACGACGGTGTGCGCATGCGGAGGGGTCGGCTGCATCGAGACCGTGGCGAGCGGCCCGTCGGCGGTGCGCTGGGCCCGTGCCCACGGCTGGGATGGCCCCGACGGTGTCGCGCTGGCCGCGGACGCCGAGGCCGGGGTCGGCGTCGCCGCGGCGGCACTCGAGCGGGCCGGGACGGCACTGGGCCAGGTCATCGCGTCGGCAGCAGCACTGGCGGATGTGGGACGGGTGGTCGTCGGCGGGGGCTTCGCGCAATCGGGCGGGCACCTGTGGCGGCCGATGCTCGCGTCGGCGGCCCGGCACGCCCGCCTGCGGTTCGTACAGGACCTGCAGATCGTCCCCGCCGAACTCGGCGCACTGGGCACCCTCACCGGCGCATCGATCGTCGCCGCAGGTCACGACTGGATAACCTGACCCGGCACACCGGGCTTTCCGGCCTACCCTGAGGACCACATCGGAGTCCCGGCGGAAACCGGTGACGGGCCGCCGGGATGCTCTGCGAGCAGATCGGCGGTACCGGATGCGGATTGCTGACATTTTGCGGAACAAGGGCTCGGCGGTGCACACGGTCGGGCCCGGCACCACGGTGTGCGAGCTCATCGGCGACTTCGCACGATTCAATATCGGCGCAATGGTGGTGTGCGAGGGCAAGAGCGTCGCCGGGATCGTCACCGAACGCGACGTCGTGCGAGCCCTGCACGAACGCGGACCGTCGATCCTCGCCGCCCCGGCACACGAACTGATGTCCCGGACGGTGACGACCTGCCTGCCCACCGATTCGGTCGACAGTCTCGCCGAGACCATGACCGAACAACGGATCCGGCACCTGCCGGTCGTGGTGGACGCTCAGCTGGTCGGGATCGTCAGTATCGGCGACGTGGTCAAGAGCCGCATCGACGAACTACAGACCGAACGCGACCAGCTCGCCTCGTACATCCACGATGGCGGCTGACTTGTCGTTCCACGACGGTGGCTGAGAACTGATCAGTTCTCGCCGGTCGCAGCGTCGTCGGGAGACGTGTCGCCGGTGGCACTCTCCTCTGCGGCACTGTCTTCGGTGGCGCTCGGGCGGTCGAGGATGCTCACGCTCATCCCGTAGGGCAGGAACCGCACCGAGCGTCGCGGGTCGGTGTTGCCCTTGAGCGTGCGCAGCGCGTCGAGTTCGGTGCGATGGACCTGGTCGACGCGGGCCACGCCGTCGTCGTCGGTGGTGTAGACGACCCAGACGCCGTCGCCCTTCTCACCGGTGGTCTCGGGCCGCGGCTGCGTGCGCGTCGGCGCCACCGGCGGTTCGAGGAACGAGAAGATGCGGTCCTTCAGTTCCCGCAGTTCCTCACCGGCTTCCCGCACCACGCGGTCGAGATCTTCGGGGTCGAACCCGAACGGATTGTTCTCCGCCATGACATGTCTCCTGACCGTTGGGCACCCTCCAGTGTGGTGACGGTCGCCGATTCGCGCCACCCGACTCCTCCCCCGCCCTACTGTGCAGCCGAGGGAGGAAGGAGACATCCATGGTGAACGACACGGATCTGCAACATCTGAGGCGGTGCGTCGAACTCGCGGAGGAGGCGGTCGCGGCAGGTGACGAGCCGTTCGGGTCGGTGCTCGTCGACGCGGACGGCGAGGTCCTGGCCGAGGACCGCAACCGCGTCGCCGACGGCGACAGCACCCGGCATCCCGAGTTCACCCTCGCGCGGTGGGCGGCCGAACATCTCGAACCGGACCGGCGCGCCACCGCCACCGTCTACACCTCCGGTGAGCACTGCCCGATGTGCGCGGCCGCGCACGGCTGGGTGGGCCTGGGGCGGATCGTCTACGCGGCGTCCTCCGAGCAACTGGCCCGGTGGCTCGGCGAGATGGGTGTGCCGCCGGCGCCGGTCCGTCCGCTGCCGATCCGCGAGGTAGTGCCCGATGCCGTCGTCGACGGGCCCGTTCCCGAGCTCGAGCAGGCGATTCGGCTCCTGCACCGTCGCTGCCACCTCGGGGAGTGAGCCTTCCCGTCCCATCCGGTCTGGTCACCCCCTGGTCAATAGTTGTAACGTGTTCTAGTGTTCGAGGTCACACGAATACGGCCGATACACGAGCACAGCCAGGTGAGGAAGCGACATGACCGACTACGACAAGTTGTTCATCGGCGGCGAGTGGGTGGCACCGTCGACCGACGAGAGACTCGAGGTGTTCTCCCCCGCTACCGAGGAGCGCGTCGGCTCCGTGCCGGTCGCGGGACCGAAGGACGTCGACGCCGCGGTCGCCGCCGCCCGGCGCGCCTTCGACGACGGGCCGTGGCCGCGCACGTCGCCGGCCGAACGCGCACAGGTGCTCGCCAAGGCCATCTCGCTCATCGAGCAGCGCAACGACGAGATCGCCGGCGTCATCGCCTCCGAACTCGGCCAGCCGGGCCCCTCCGTCCAGATGGTGCAGATGACCCCGGCCCTGGGGACGCTGAACTACTACGCCGGACTGGCGGATTCGTTCAACTGGGTCGAGGAGCGGACCGGATCCTTCGGCCGCACCCGCGTCACCCGCGAACCGGTCGGCGTCGTCGCCGCCGTCATCGCGTGGAACGTGCCGCTGTTCCTGTGCGCCAACAAGATCGCGCCCGCTCTGCTCGCCGGATGCTCGGTGGTGCTCAAGCCCGCACCCGAGGCTCCGCTGGCCGTGAACCTCATCGCCGAGATCTTCACCGAGGCAGGCCTTCCCGAAGGTGTGCTGTCGGTGGTTCCGGGCGGCGCCGAGACCGGCGAGAACCTCGTGTCCCATCCCGACATCGACAAGATCACCTTCACCGGCTCGACCGCGGTGGGCAAGCACATCGGTGAGATCGCGGCGCGCAACCTCAAGCGCTGCTCGCTCGAACTCGGTGGCAAGTCGGCGGCCATCGTCCTCGAGGACGCCGACCTCGATTCCACCATCGCCATGCTCGTGATGTCGGGTCTGATCAACACCGGTCAGGCGTGCGTCGGCCAGACGCGCATCCTGGCTCCGCGCTCCCGCTACGACGAGGTCGTCGAGAAGGTCGCCGGCGCAACCGCATTCTTCCCCGTCGGCCCTCCCGGCGACGAGGCCGCGCAGATCGGTCCGCTGATCTCCGCCAAGCAGCGCGACCGCGTCGAGGGCTACATCGCCAAGGGCAAGGAGGAGGGTGCCCGCGTCGTGATCGGCGGCGGCCGTCCGGCGCACCTCGACAAGGGCTACTTCGTCGAGCCGACGATCTTCGCCGACGTCGACAACTCGATGACGATCGCCCGCGAGGAGATCTTCGGTCCCGTGCTGTGCGTGCTGCCCTACGACAGCGTCGACGAGGCCGTGAAGATCGCCAACGATTCCGACTACGGCCTCGCCGGTTCGGTGTACACCACCGACGTCGAGAAGGGTCTCGAGATCGCGTCGCGCGTGCGCACCGGCACGTACGGAATCAACTGGTACGCATTCGATCCCGGTTCGCCGTTCGGCGGGTTCAAGAACTCGGGCATCGGACGTGAGAACGGACCCGAAGGGCTCGAGGCGTTCTGCGAACTGAAGTCCGTGCTCTACCCGCCCGGCTACGAGGGCTGATCCCGCAAAAAGGGGAGGATATGTGCGTTCTCGTCGGAGAACTCGCACATATCCTCCCCTTTTTCGTGTTTCGGGAGGACGCGACTTCAGATGTACATCGCGGGATCGATGTACGTCGTCGGATCCACGAGCGGTTCGTGCTTCTTGCGGGACCGGACGGTCGCGGGGATACCAGTGGCGATCGAATCCGCCGGCACGTCGTGGGTGACCACGGCGTTGGCGCCGATCGCGCTGTCGTCCCCGATCACCACCGGGCCGAGGACCTTCGCCCCCGCCCCGACGGTGACCCGGTTGCCCAGCGTCGGATGACGCTTCTCCTTCGCCAGCGACCGGCCGCCGAGCGTCACGCCGTGGTAGAGCATCACGTCGTCACCGATCTCGGCCGTCTCACCGATGACCACGCCCATGCCGTGGTCGATGAAGAAGCGCCGGCCGATGGTCGCGCCGGGGTGGATCTCGATGCCGGTGAGGAACCGGGTGAACTGCGCGAGGATCCGCGCAGGTCCCTTCAGGGCGGGCACCTGCCACATCCGGTGCGCGATGCGGTGCGACCAGATCGCGTGCAGCCCCGAATAGACGATGGCGTTCTCCGCGTCGCTGCGCGCGGCCGGATCGTGGCCGCGCGCCGACTGCAGATCCTCCCGGAGAGTGTGCAGGATACCCACGACGGCGATCAGTCCCGGATGTGCTCGAACAGCGGCGTGGAGATGTAGCGCTCGCCGAAGTCGGGAACGACGACGACGATCAGCTTGCCGGCGTTCTCCGGACGCTTCGCGATCTCGAGTGCGGCCCACACGTTGGCGCCGGCCGAGATGCCGCCGAGGATACCCTCGTCGGTTCCCAGGCGACGGGCGACCTCGATGGCGTCGTCGAACTTCACGTCGACGATCTCGTCGTAGATCTCGCGGTCGAGGACCTCGGGCACGAAGTTCGCGCCGATGCCCTGGATCTTGTGCGGGCCGGGCTCACCGCCGGTGAGGATCGGCGAGTCGGCAGGCTCGACACCGACGATCTTCACGTCGGGCTTGCGGGCCTTGAGGGTGCGGCCGACACCGGTGAGCGTGCCACCCGTGCCGATGCCCGCGACGAAGATGTCCACGGCACCGTCGGTGTCGTTCCAGACCTCTTCACCGGTGGTGCGCTCGTGGATCTCCGGGTTGGCCGGGTTTCCGAACTGGCGGGCCAGGATGGCGTTCTCGGTGTTCGCGACGATCTCCTCGGCCTTCGCGACGGCACCCTTCATGCCCTCGGAGCCGGGGGTGAGGACGATCTCGGCACCGTAGGCGCGGAGCATCACGCGACGCTCGGTCGACATCGTCTCGGGCATCGTGAGGATGACCTTGTAGCCGCGCGCAGCGCCGACCATGGCGAGCGCGATACCGGTGTTGCCGGAGGTGCCCTCGACGATGGTGCCGCCGGGCTTCAGCTCACCGGACTTCTCGGCGGCGTCGATGATCGCGACACCGATGCGGTCCTTGACGCTGTTGGCCGGGTTGTAGAACTCGAGCTTCGCGGCGACGGTGGCGCCGGCCCCCTCGGTCAGACGGTTGAGCTTGACGATCGGGGTCCGCCCGACCAGCTCGGTGACGTTGTCGTAGATCCTGCTCATGCTCGATCCTCCTCATGGCCACACACGGCGGCTCGGGTCGCGGTCTCGGTCTATTGCACCATTTCGCCATCATCGGACGACTCGGCGGGCCCATCGATGTACGAACGTATCCGTACGCCGTCGTTATTCCCCGGCGAGTCGGCGTGTCTTCGCTCGGATCGGCCTCGACGGGTTCGTGCCCGGCGAGATTTCGGACCGGCTCGACCGGGTTTGCCCGGCCACCGAGCACGGGTAGCCGACCATATGAGTCATCACGATCTTCCCGTCCCCGATTACGACGAACTGGCGCCGGGCACGCTCGCGCCGAGGATCCGCGCACTCGACGAAGCACAGTTGACGGTCCTCATCGAGCACGAGCAGAAGAACCAGAACCGGCCGAACTATCTCGAAGTGCTCACCGCCCGGCGCGACGAACTCGCCTCCGGCGCGGAACCCACCGGTGGCGATCCGACGAACGCCCCACCGGTCGACCACACGTCGAGCGGTTCACCGGTCGATCCGTCGCACTCCCCGGACGATCACACCCCGCTACGGCACGGTGTCGCCGAACAGACGCCGAAACGCGGAAAACCCTGACTCCACCGAACACCGAGTACCGGACACCGGCCCGAGCATCCGAACAAGGAGACCACCGTGGTCGACTTCGACAGAGTCGTGCAGAACGCAAGCCGAGTCGTGGAGAACGCGAACAGGGCGATCGACGACGCCGGTCGCTCGGTGGGCGGATTCGTCCGGCGCGCCGTCGACCGGCCCGTCGACGCTCGGAAACCGCAGACGGTGACCGTCGCGGCTCCACGGGCGCAGGTCATGCAGTTCTGGCGGGATCCCGAGAATCTGAGCAGAGTCTTCGGCGACCGCGTCCGGGTGGAGACGGTCGAAGCGAACCGGCTGCGCTGGACCTGGGAGGGCCCCGGCGGGACGACCTGGGACACCCGCGTCGACGTCACCTCGGAAGGACTCGCCTTCGTCGGCGAGGACGACGCGGACACCCCGGGCCCGCGCGTGGTCCTCGCGGTGTCCGACGCACCCCGGGGCGGCACCGCGATGACCCTGCGTGCCGAGGTTCCCGTCCCCGATCTCGTCACCGGCGCCCTGACCTTCACCGCGCTCTACCGTGCGCGAGCCCTCATGCAGACCGGTGAGATCCCCACCCTGCAGGGCAGTCCGAGTGCCCGTGAATCGGAAGGAGACGCGTGATGCGAGCCCTGTGCTGGATGGGCGTGAACGAGTTGTCGGTGGAGACGGTCGACGATCCCGGCCTGGTCAATCCGCACGACGTGATCGTGCGGGTCCGCCTCACCACGACCTGTGGGTCCGATCTGCACTTCCTCGGCGGGTATCTGCCGGGGATGCGGGAGGGCGACGTGATCGGCCACGAGTTCATGGGCGAGATCGTCGACACCGGCCCGGAGGTGACCACCGTGCGGGTCGGCGACCGGGTGGTCGTGCCGTCGTTCATCGGATGCGGGAAGTGCCCGTACTGCGCCGACGGCCTGCACGCGGTGTGCGACACCACCAACCCGAACGCCGCGATGCAGCAACCGGTGCTGGGCTATCCCACCGGCGGAATCTACGGCTACACCCACCCGTTCGGCGGGTACCAGGGTTCGCACGCCGAGTACATCCGCGTGCCCTTCGGCGACGTCAACTGCTTCCAGATCCCCGAGGGTGTCGGCGACGAACAGGCCCTGTTCCTGTCGGACGCGGTACCGACGGGTTACATGGGCGCCGACTTCTGCGACATCACCCCGGGCGACACCGTGGCGGTCTGGGGCGCCGGCGCCGTCGGTCTCATGGCCGCGGCGAGTGCGAGGATCATGGGCGCCGACAGGGTGATCGTGATCGACCGTTTCCGCGACCGCCTCGACCGCGCCGCGAAGAAGGTGGGCGCCGAAACCGTGGACTACACCGAGGTCGACAGCGTCTACGAGACGCTCCGCGAGAGCACCGGCGGACGCGGACCGGACGCCTGTATCGACGCGGTGGGCATGGAGGGTCACGGCACCGGCGTCATGCAGGCCTACGACAAGGTCAAGCAGGCGCTGCGGATGGAGAGCGACCGCGCGACCTCCCTGCGCGAGGCGATCCTGTCCTGCGGCAAGGGCGGAGTCGTGTCGGTGCTCGGCATCTACGGGGTCACCGACAAGTTCCCGATGGCGGTGCTGACGAACAAGAGCCTGACCCTGCGGACGGCGCAGCAACACGGCCAGCGGTACATGCCCACCCTGTTCGAACACGTCCTCGAGAGCCGCCTGGATCCGAGTTGGCTCATGACGCACGACCTTCCGCTCACCGACGCGGTGCGCGGATACGAGATGTTCAAGAACAAGGAGGACGACTGCCTGCGCGCGGTCTTCCGCCCCTAGATCTTCACCGGTCGGATTTCTTCAATACGAGCGCACGGTCGGCGTCCGACACTGGCGCCATGACGAATTCGGTGAACCCCATTCCCGAGGGATACACCTCCCTCACCCCCTTCCTCGTCGTGGACGGCGCCTCCCGCGCGATCGACTTCTACTGCGACGCGTTCGGAGCGACCGTCGTCGACCGGATGGACGGCCCCGACGGGGCGGTGATGCACGCAGAGCTCGATTTCGGCAACGGCCGACTGCAATTGAGCGATCCCCATCCCGGCATCGGCCTGCACGCGCCGAGCGGAACGAACGACGTCGACCATTCGTACGTGCTGTACTGCGCGGACGCCGACGCGGTGTTCGCGCGGGCCGTCGCCCTCGGTGCCCGCGTGTTCGAGGAACCGTCGACCTTCGTCACCGGCGACCGGTTCGCGTCGATCCTCGATCCGTTCGGTCATCGGTGGGCCGTGATGACGCGGGTCGAGAACGTGCCCGCTGAGGAAGCGAAGCGACGACTCGACGAGTGGGCGGCAACGCAGAACGCGTGACGGTCAGGGCGTCACGGGCGCGGCGGCCCCGACGAAGGCCACCATCTCGTAACCGCCGGGGTTGGTCTGGATCGGGATCTCCTTCCAGTTGTTGGCCACCCACACGTTCCCGGCCTGGTCGATCGTGATGCCGGTGTTGCGGACGAGACCGTCGAATCCGTAGCCGGTGACGTCCGGGGAGATCGGTGCGCCCGTGGTGGTTCCGGGGCGGCAGTCCACTGCCCTGCTGCCGCAGAACTGGGAGACGGCCCGGCCGGCGAAGTTCGCGACCCAGATGTTGTCGTTGCCGTCGACGACCACACCCCACGGCACCCGGAGGCCGCCGCCGGTGATGGGGAACGGCGTGAGATTCCCGTCGATCATCGTGAGGCTGCCCTCGAGAGTGGGGGTCAGCGCGGGATCCGGGCAGGGGATGCCGATGACCCGCGAGTTCGCGACCCACGCGGTTCCCGCGGAATCGACGGCCACGCCGAGGGGTTTCTCGAGTCCGGCCCCGCCGATGGCCGGGACGATCGGGGTGCCGGAGGCCTCGAGCACAACGACGGTGTCGCTGCCGTTGCCGGTGACGAACACCCGGCCGTCGGCGCCCTCGGCGAGGGCGAAGGGTTTCGTCACGCCGAGGTCGGTGAGGTTGCGTGCGGCGGCCGGGTTTCCGCCCGGATAGATCGTGACGCTGTCGTTGCCGCAGTTGGCCGTCCAGATGTCGCCGCTGCTGTGGGAGATCAGGCCCTGCGGCCAGTCGATCTCTCCCTGCGTGAACCCGGTGTCGGGTGAGATCGGCTGCCCGTCCGCCGTGAACACCGACAGGCTGTTGTGCGGTGGTTGCCGGTCGTCCGGGCAGCCGGGGGCGGGAGCCGCGAATCCGAAGTTGGCCACCCACACGTTGCCGTCGCGGTCGATGTCGATACCGAACCCTGCCCCGCTCAGTCCGCCACCGGTGTACGGCGATCCGGGGTAGAACTCGCCCGTGGGGGTGAGCCTGATGAGGTTGTCCGCGCCGCACACCGGAGTGTCGGTGCCGGGCGCGTATTCGTAATTGTTGGTCACCCAGATGTTGCCGTCGCGATCGACGGTCATGTTGCCGGGGCCGTCCATCGACACACCGTCGCCGACGAAGCGCAGCGCCAACGTCCATGCACTCGGGGGGAGGGCACGGTCGGGAACGATCGGGGACGGACCTGCCTTCGACACCGCGAACAACTCGACGACGTTCTGCCAGGGATGACGGGCGGTGTTCACCATGGCCTGCCAGGTGTCGGAAGCCGGTGCCCCACCGGGCGTCCCGGCGAGCCGCACCAGTTGGTCGCACACCTGCTGCAGGGCAATGCAGTTGGCGACCATGTCGGCGAGGGAACCGAAGGTGCCCAGCGCTTCGGTATCGGGGCCGTTCGGGGAAGTTCCGAGTACCGGAGCGATGTCGCCCGTGACGGGATCGACGAGATTGTGCGCCATACGTGCCGCGTTCTGCAGACCGGGCGACGGTCCGGCGACCCTACCGCCCTCGGTGAACTGCGCCAGCGCGTAAGCCGCTGCCACCGTGGTCTTCTCGTCGAGAACGACGTCCGCCGGCGAATTCCCCACGCCCAGCACGCCGCTCAGCACCGCCGGAGAGCCCGGTTTCCCGGCCACCGCATAGATCACCGACGACGCCGGCTGCGGTGTGTACCCGATCGCGAAGTCACCCGCCGGTCCCGACGTCGCGCGCCCCAGCAGGGCCGGACCGTCGGCCGACGTCGCGAACAGCGATATCTCGTAGCCGGGCAACGGAACCGCGGACGTGAGGACACGTCCGCGGAGTTGCTCTTCGTTCTGTGCGGTGGCGGGTGCCGCCAGGAGCGCCCAGGCCAGCGCCGTCGCTCCCACCAGTGCCGCACACTTCCGACCGATACGACTCGAACCACGCACGAGACGACCCTCTCGCCGACGGAAAGTAGTTGCAGTGCATCGTCGAACTACGTCACCGGTCAGCGTGGCACAACCGAGATGTCCGCTGTGGACGATTTCCCGGATTTCACCCCCGTATCCCCGCGGACGGCGTATCCCACAGACGGCGAATGCCGCCCCCGGCCGGAACCGGGAGCGGCATTCGTCGTGCTGTACGGACTCAGCCCAGACGCTGCTTGAGGGCCTCGAACTCGTCGCGGATGCCCGAGGGCACCTTCTCACCGAGGAACTCGAACCACTCGGCGATGCCGTCGATCTCGGCCTTCCACTCCTCGACGTCGACCTTGAGGGCCTCGTCGACGTCGGCGGGATCGACATCGAGACCGTCGAGCGTGAGGTCGGCGGCGCTGGGCACGTAGCCGATCGGCGTGGACTGCGCGCCGGCCTTGTGCTCGATGCGGTCGACGATCCACTTGAGCACGCGCGAGTTCTCGCCGAAGCCGGGCCACAGGAAGCGGCCGTCGTCGCCGCGACGGAACCAGTTGACGTAGAAGATCTTCGGCAGCTTGTCCTCGTCGGCGTTCTTGCCGAGCGTGATCCAGTGGTTCAGGTAGTCGCCGGCGTTGTAGCCGAGGAAGGGCAGCATGGCCATCGGGTCGCGACGGACGCTACCGACCTTGCCCTCTGCCGCGGCGGTCTGCTCGGACGACAGGGTCGCGCCGAGGAAGGTGCCGTGCTGCCAGTCGAAGGACTCGCTGACGAGGGGCACCGTCGTCTTGCGGCGGCCACCGAACAGGATCGCGGAGATCGGCACACCCTGCGGGTCGTCCCACTCGGGGGCGAGGATCGGGCACTGCGACATCGGGGTGCAGTAGCGCGAGTTCGGGTGGGCGGCGTTGGTGCCGGACTCGGGGGTCCAGTCGTTGCCCAGCCAGTCGGTGAGGTGCGCCGGGGTCTCGCCGCCGATGCCCTCCCACCAGATGTCGCCGTCGTCGGTCTTCGCGACGTTGGTGTAGATGGTGTTGCCGGCCTCGATGGTCGCCATCGCGTTCGGGTTCGAGTCGGCGCTGGTGCCCGGCGCGACACCGAAGAAACCGAACTCGGGGTTGACGGCGTAGAGGCGGCCGTCCTTGCCGAAACGCATCCACGCGATGTCGTCACCGAGGGTCTCGGCACGCCAGCCCGGGATGGTCGGCTGGATCATCGCGAGGTTGGTCTTGCCACAGGCCGACGGGAACGCCGCGGCGATGTAGTAGGCCTTGTCCTCGGGCGAGATCAGCTTGAGGATCAGCATGTGCTCGGCCAGCCAGCCCTCGTCGTGGGCCATGGCCGACGCGATGCGCAGCGAGTAGCACTTCTTGCCGAGCAGGGCGTTGCCGCCGTAGCCGGAGCCGAAGCTCCAGATCTCACGGGTCTCGGGGAAGTGGGTGATGTACTTCGTGTCGTTGCACGGCCACGGGACATCCTGCTGACCGGCCTCGAGCGGCGCACCCACGGAGTGCAACGCCTTGACGAACGGACGGTCGGTGCCGAGCTTCTCGAGCGCCGCGCTGCCCATGCGGGTCATGATGCGCATCGAGACGACGACGTACTCCGAGTCGGTCAGCTCGACGCCGAGCTTCGGGTCCTCGGCACCGAGCGGGCCCATGCAGAAGGGCACGACGAAGAGGGTGCGTCCGCGCATGCTGCCGCGGTACAGCTCGGTCATCGTGGCGCGCATCTCGTCGGGGTCGACCCAGTTGTTGGTCGGGCCCGCGTCGATCTCGTTCTTCGAGCAGATGAAGGTGCGCGACTCGACGCGTGCGACGTCCGACGGATCGGAATTGGCCAGGAACGAGTTCGGCTTCTTCTCGTCGTTCAGACGCGTGAAGGTGCCGGCCTCGACCAGCTGAGAGGTCAGACGGTCCCATTCCTCATCGGATCCGTCGGCCCATACGACACGATCGGGCTGGGTGAGCTCGGCAATCTCCTGGACCCAGGCAAGCAACTCGGCATGCTGGGTCGGGAGCTTGTCGTCGGTACCGTTCAAACCGGGAATGGTCGCTGAGGTCATCAAAACTCTCCTGGGGTGTGCCCGGAACCGGGATCCCACCTCCGACCTGCACGTTCTTCTGTGCGGACGATGGCAGACCCGGGCTTGCCCCTCTCGGCAGGGGTACCACCTACTTCGTCCGTGGCCGAACAGGCGAAGTAGGCGCCGGATGTCCTTTTCATAGAGGTTAACGTCGGAATGCAGACCGGCGTCACTCGGGGCCGGTCGGAAATCTCACAGAAACGATTCAGAACTTGCGCACAATACCGTCCCCTCCCCCTGCTGCGCAGCCGGATATGAATCACTTCGACTCTTCTCCGTGGTGTACGTCGTATTCAAGGCTACCTGTGTCCAGTCGGCTCCACCGACCCGATCCGTCGAGCTCGCGACAGTATTCCCACACGCCGTAACGGCCGTCGTCCGCGATCACCGACAGGCGGTCGCTGCTGCCGTCGAGATCGGTGTCGGTGGCCACCACCAGGCCGTCGCCCCAGTCGCCACCGACCCTCCAGCGCTCGGTATCGGCGACGACCGTCTCGGCAGCGCCGTCACCGTCGAGGTCCGTGGTCGGGGCGAGCGCGTCGGCCCAGGCGGCCACCTCGGCCGGATCGAACCCGGACGGATCGAACGGATCGGTGAACGGCTGGGGTGCGCCACCCGAGCCGGCGAATTCGGCCATCGTCTCCCCTTTCCGACCCGGCACCCGCCGGATCGCTCCTATCCGGTTGGACGCACCCCGGCACCCTGCGGTTCCGGGATGTGTCCGAGTGCCGCCAGGTCGCGTTCGCACGCGGCGATGCGGGCACGCCGCTCGCCACGGCGACGGGTGATCTCCACGTCGATCGCGGCGACGCGCTCACGCACGCGGGTCGCGTGCCGGTCGCGCGCGGCGACCGCGAGCGCGGTGGACTGCAGTTCCGTCTCGTGGATGCGGGTGCGGATCCAGGTGTCGAGTTCCGCCCGTACGGTCGCGAGCTCGTCGGCGATCCACCGCCGCATCCGGTCGCGGTAGGCGATGCGCCTGCGGATCCGTATCAGCCATCCGGCCGCCGGGACCGCGCACGCGATCGCGACCACCAGCGACATCCAGCCCGGCAGGTCCCCGAACGGGGTGAGGAGCAGTCTGCCGAGACCGGCACCTGCCGACGCACCGAAGACCACCGTCAGCGTGTCCTCCATCGACCGCGCGGTCTGCGGTGGGCGGGCCGTGCGCGTGGGTTCCGGCGCCGGCGTGCCCGGTGCGATCCTGGCCGTCTCGTCGGTGAGCCGCGCGCACAGGTCGTCGACGTGGGCGTCGATCGTCGTGACCACCGCATCCGCGTCCGCGGTCTCGAGCACCTCGCCCGCAGCGGTGGACGCCGCCCGCACGCGCATCGCGACCTCCTGCAACAGCGTCACCTGCAGCCGGCGTAGATCGGGACCGGAGGTCGCGGGTGGTGCTGCGGCGGTGAGGCGGGAGCGCTCCGCACGCAGGTCGCCTTCCTCGTCCTCCGCGCTCAGGCGCCCGATCTCCTCCTCGATCATCGGCCGGGTGGCGGCGACGACCGCTGCTCGTGCTCGTCGCGGGTCGTGCGACGACCGGACCGTCGCGGCCAGGACGTCCCGCAGTTCGACGAGTCCGGACGCGGTGAACAGGGTCTGCCGGACCGCCTCGCTCGCGTCGTCTTCGAGTTCGCGTGCCCGCCGCGCGGCTGCGGCGCTCACGGGCAGGATCACGACCCGCGGCAACCAGGACGCGTGCCGCTGCAGGATCTCGACGTCGGCGTCGCGCACCGCACGCCAGTCGGGGAAGCGGTCGATGCCCGTCAACGCACAGACGACCTCGATCGACTCGGCTGCCGCCGCGCGCACGAGGTCCAGTTCGGTGCGGCCGATCGTCGCCGACGGGTCGAGCACCACGAGAGTGACGGCGCGGCCCTCGTCCGTGATGTCCGGCCCGCCCAGATGTCGTAGCTCCGCTGCCAGCGTGCCGGCGCCGGAACCGGGCACTCCGACGACCCGCACGCCGGTCGCGGCCGGCCCGTGCAGTCCCATCCATCCGCGCGGGTTCCATCGGCGCAGGACGTCGTCGGCCGGATCCACGAGTCCGCTCGGCGGTGTCACTGCGGTCCTGCGGCGACGGACTCCATCGGGCCCAGCCCGATCAGGTCGAGGGTCTGTTCGACGAGTTCGCGCGCCTGCGGTGCAGCCGGGACACCCGCCACGACCCGGGCGAGCTCCTCGTCGCGTAGGCGGCGGACCACGGCCGCACGCGCGGCGAGCGGTTCCGCGAGCCGCGCGTCGTCGTGGACGGCGACCACCTGATCCGGCGGCACCTCCGTCGCACGCGCGACGAGAGCGCACTCGGTGTCATCCGTCCCGCCCGTCACCACGAGGACGAGGCGACGAGGATCGACGGCCGCCAGCGCGGCGCGGTCGGCCGGATGGGCGACGGCCGGGTCGAGACGACGCGGCACGACGTAAACGACGAGGTCACCGTCGAGGACCGGATCGGGACCGTCCGGCGTGTCCACTGCCACTCCGGCCACGGCCGCGTCTACTTCCCCACCCTCGATATCGACCCTGCGGAGCAGCAGTTCGCGTACCTGCGCCTCGACGCACTCCCGGCCGGTCCCGGGCCGCCCCGCGACCTGCACCCGCAGCGCGGCCGCATGCTCGGCCAGCGCCCTGCGAATCAACCGCCCTGCCTGCGCATCCCGTTGTTCGACCTGCGCGGCGAGGTGGTGCCACAACTCCCCCGTCATGATCCCCCGATCGTCGGCGGAGATTGTCGCAGAGAGACCGCTGACAGGCAGCCGAACGAATGCTTCCCTGAGAAAACACTGTGGCCACTCAGGTCACTCCCGCCACACACTCTCGGAATACGCGACAATGGACGGGTGAACGAAGCCGATCAGCACACCACCGAGACGCTCGACGAGCGCCCGACCCGCGGGAACCGCCTGTACCCCAGGGTGACGAGTTTCCGGTCCCGCCGTGGATCGCTGACCGACCCTCAGCAGCAGTGCTGGGACCGTCGTTGGCCCGAACTCGGTAAGGAGGTCGGCGACGAACCGCTCGACGTCGACGCATGGTTCGGCCGCTCCGCGCCCCTCGTCCTCGAGATCGGATCCGGAACGGGAACCGCCGCGGTCGCCATGGCCCAGGCCGAGCCCGAGGTGAACCTCATCGCCGTAGAGGTCTACAAGCCCGGCATCGCCCAGACACTGCAGAACATCGAACGCAGCTACGACACCGACGCGCCGATCCGGAACCTGCGGATCCTGCGCGGCGACGCCGTCGAGGTGCTCGAGAAGATGCTCACCACCGAGTCGCTCACCGGCGTGCGGGTCTTCTTCCCGGATCCGTGGCCCAAGGCCCGCCACCACAAGCGCCGGCTCTTGCAGGCCCCGACGTTCGCCCTGATCGCCGACCGGTTGAAGCCTGGTGGAGTGCTGCACGTGGCCACCGACCACGCCGATTACGCCGAGGCCATCGCCGAGGTGGGCGATGCCGAACCACGCCTCGCCCGCTTCACCGGCACCTCCCCGATCAGCCTCGAACGCCCGGTCACCAAGTTCGAGGACAAGGCACACCAGGTGGGTAGCGCGATCAACGAGTTCGTCTGGGGGAAGATCGGAGCATGAGTGTCCATGAAGAGCTTCCCGGCGTGACCGATTCCTCCGCGATCGACGGCGTCGAGCCGGTCCGTAAGGTCCTGCTCGTCTGGGACGCACCCAACCTCGACATGGGCCTCGGCGCGATCCTCGGCGGCCGTCCCACCGCCGCCTACCGTCCGCGTTTCGACGCTCTCGGCCGATGGCTGCTCGGGCGCACTGCCGAACTGTCGCGTCTGCACTCCGCGACCCTCGAACCCGAGGCCACGGTGTTCACCAACATCGCCCCCGGCAGCGCGGACGTCGTCCGCCCCTGGGTCGAGGCCCTGCGTAATGTGGGCTTCGCGGTGTTCGCCAAGCCGAAGATCGACGAGGACAGCGATGTCGACTCCGACATGCTGAACCACATCGAGCTGAGGCACCGGGAGGGTCTCGCCGGTGTCATGGTGGCCTCCGCCGACGGGCAGGCGTTCCGTGAGCCCCTCGAGAGGCTCGCTCAGGAGGGCATCGCGACCCAGGTGCTCGGTTTCCGCGAGCACGCCAGCTGGGCGGTGACCTCCGAGATCATCGAGTTCCTCGATCTCGAGGACATTCCCGGTGTGTTCCGCGAACCGCTGCCCCGCGTCAGCCTGGAATCGCTGCCCGACGAGGGTGCCTGGCTGCAGCCGTTCCGACCGCTTTCTGCTCTCCTGGTGGGGCGCAAGAGCGTCGCCGAATAGGAGACTTACGTGTTCGACCGTTGGGGAGAGCTCGTCTACCGCGCGCGCTTCACCGTCATTGCGGTGATGGTCGCGGGGTTGCTCGCGCTCGCCGGGTACGGGCTGAGCCTGAACGATCACCTCAGCCAGAGCGGCTGGGACGATCCCGGTTCGGAGTCCGTCGCCGCCGCCAAGCTCGCCGACGGCACCTTCGGCCGCGACACCGCGGGCGACGTGCTGGTGCTGTACACGGCGCCCGAGGGCAGCACGGTCGACGATCCCGCGTTCTCCGCGAAGATCACCGACAGCCTGAACTCGCTGGTCGCGGAGCACCCCGACGAAATCCTCAAGATCAACGGTGCGTACTGGCCCACGGACAACGCACCGTCGCTGCCGACGCTGGCCGACCCGTCGCGCCAGCACGCGATCGCGTCGATCGCCATCGCCGGCGAGGACGACACGGAGCTGACCGGCAACTTCCGCGAGGTCAAGGACGCCTTCTACATCGACGGCGTCGACGTGCAGCTCGCCGGTCTGCAGCCGATCTCCGGCGCGCTGAACGACACGATGGCCAACGACATCAAACGCATGGAGATCCTCGCGATCCCCGCCGTCGGCATCCTGCTGTTCTTCGTCTTCGGCGGTGTGGTCGCGGCCGCTCTCCCGCTGATCACCGGTGGTCTCACGATCGTCGCGGCGAACGGCATCGTCCGGTTGATCACCAACTTCACCGAGGTCAACTCGTTCGTCGCACCGGTCGTCTCACTGATCGGTCTCGGCCTGGCGATCGACTACGGCCTGTTCATGGTGTCGCGTTTCCGTGAGGAACTCGCCGAGGGCTACGACACCCCGGCGGCGGTGCGACGCACCGTCATCACCGCAGGTCGCACGGTGGTGTTCTCGGCGACGATGGTCGTCACCAGCCTCGGTGGCCTCGTGCTCTTCCCGCAGGGCTTCCTCAAGTCGGTCGCCTACGGCGCGATCTCGGCGGTTTCGCTGGCCGCCCTGCTGTCGATCACGATCCTGCCCGCCATCCTGAGCATCCTCGGCCGGCGCATCGACAAGTTCGGCATGAAACGCTTCGGGCAGATCCAGTCGAACGAGCAGGTCGAGAACAGTTTCCTCGGCCGCCTCTGCCGCTGGGTGATGGTCAACCCGATGAAGGTGACCATCCCGACGGTCATCGGTCTGCTGCTGCTCATCATGCCGCTGACCGGCATCAAGTTCGGCGGCATCAACGAGACCTACCTGCCGCCCGAACACCCCACGCGCGTCGCGCAGGAGACCTTCGACGAACTGTTCCCCGGCCAGCGCGCCGAGCCGGTCAAGCTCGTCGTCCGCGGTGCCGAGGGCGGCGATCTCAACAAGATCATCACGACGGCCAGCGAGGCTCCCGGCCTCGTCGAGAAGTTCCAGATCACCGGCCCCGCGAAGGACGGCGTCCGCGTGCTCAAGGCCGGTCTGACCGACCGCAACGAGTCCGCCGACACCATCGAGTACCTGCACGCGGCCGAATGGCCCGAAGGTGTCGAAGTGCTCGTCGGCGGCACCCCGGCGATCGAGCAGGACTCCATCGCCGCCCTGCTCGAGACCCTGCCGCTGATGGTCGTGGTCGTCGTGCTGTTGACGACGTTGCTGATGTTCCTGGCGTTCGGCTCGCTCGTGCTGCCGGTCAAGGCCGTGTTGATGAGCGCCCTGGGCCTGGGTTCGACGCTGGGCATCCTCACCTGGATCTTCATCGACGGCAACGGCGCCGATCTGCTCAACTTCACCCCGGGACCGATCATGTCGCCGGTGCTCGTGCTGATCATCGCGATCGTGTACGGCCTGTCGACCGACTACGAGGTGTTCCTGCTCTCCAGAATGGTCGAGGCGAGATCGTTGGGGGCGAGCACCACTGAGTCGATCCGTATCGGTACCGCCCACACCGGTCGCATCATCACCGCGGCCGCGCTGATCCTCATCGTCGTCACCGGTGCCTTCGGGTTCTCGGAGCTGGTGATGATGAAGTACATCGCGTTCGGCATGATCGCCGCGCTGATCATCGACGCGACCGTCATCCGCATGTTCCTCGTGCCCGCCGTGATGAAGCTGCTCGGCGACGACTGCTGGTGGGCCCCGGCGTGGATGAAGCGGGTCCAGGAGAAGATCGGCCTGGGCGAACCGATCCTCGCCGACGAACTGATGCCCGAGGACGTTCCCGAGCTCATCACCGTCGGCATGTTCGGTCCGGCGACGGTCGCGGCCACGGGCGCGCACCGTTTCCCGGCAGGCGCCTTCGAGGGCGGCTCCGACCTCACGCAGCCGTTGCCCAAGATCGCTCCGCCGAGGCCTGCCGCCGAACAGCGCAAGCTCCGCGATCTCACGCCGCCGCCGGTGCGACGGCAGGCCCCGGGCCGTCCTTCGGTCCGTCCGGCCGCGCCCGCATCCGGTCGTCCTCCTGCTGCTCCGCGGAACGGCGAACGGGTGCCGCCGGCAGCCGGGCGTCCGATGCCGGCGAGCCGTCCGGTGCAGCCCGGTACGGGTCCGGGGCGTCCGTCGCGTCCGGTCCCGGAGCCGCGTCGTCGCCCGGAGGACCGGCCGCCGGTGGACGAGCGCAACGGCTCGGCTCTTCCGGGGCGCGGTGTCCCGGAGAAGGGTGTCCCGGAGAAGCCCGAACGTCGTGCCCCCGAGATGCCGCAGCGCGATGTCACGCAGCGCGGTGCGCTCGATTCGACGCAGCGCGGTGCGCTCGATCAGACACAGCGCGGTGCGCTCGATTCGACACAGCGCGGTGCGTCCGACCCGTCGTCGCCGTCGTCGGTGCCTCCGCTTCCCCGCCGTCAGCGCGGGGAGGTTCCGCCGCCATTGCCGCAGTCCTTCGTCCGGCCGCCCGCTGCCCCGGGCGATGCGGAGGCTCTGCCCGGTGCCCAGGCTCCGCGGCCGAGCGAGCCCGGCACCGGTCGTGGACGGGATCCGCAGGCGATCGAGAACTGGTTGTCCCAGTTGCGCCGCACGTCGCCCGGCGGGGAGTCTTCGGCCCAGCGGTCGAGGCCCACTTCCGGCGCACCGCGCCCCTCGGCCGCCGGAACGCAGCGACCCTCGGCGCCAGAGCCCCAGCGACCTTCGGCACCGGACTCGCAGCGTCCCCCGACATCGGAGGCACCGCGACCTCCTGCCCGGCCGCCCGTGCCGGGTACTCAGCAGCCGCCCACACAGGGCATGCAGCCGCCGACACAGAACGGTCCCCGTCCGCCTCTACCCTCCCGGTCCCGTGGTCCGGAGCAGCCGTCCCGCCCGGCCGGCGAGCGGCCGGAAGCGCGGGCGGACGAATCGCAGCCGGAGCAGAACGACGCGGAGTCGCGGAGGCGTGGACGCCACGGTCCCGACAGCGGTCGTTCGATCAGCGTCAGCGAGCTGATCGCCCGGCAGCGTCGCGACTGATCTCCCGAACGAACCCGAGGCGACCCGCAGAGCGGGTCGCCTCGGGTGTTTCCGGGTCAGCTGCCGTTGAAGAACTTCCGCAGCCGCGTGGACAGCGGATGGGTGACGTTGAAACTCCCGCCGCGGACCTTGCCCGTCACCACGACGTGCAGCGGCCCGTACGGCGCTCCGCCGCGCACCTTCGACGACACGCTCGACGCGACGTTCTCGACGCCGTTGACGTCGGCCGTGGCCTCGGCGGGGAGCACGATGTTGATCGAGCTGAGGTAGTCGCTCACGTCGATCCGCACGACCTGCGTCTGCATCACCGCCTCGGTGAAGTCGAGGGTCACGGAGGACGCGACGGTGTCGAGGACGATGGTGGGCGGCACGTGCCAGCGACCCTTGCGTTCGATGCCGGAGACACGGCCCTTGATCACGAGAGGAGCGCCCTGGCCGGTCGCGGGGAATGCAGCTGCACTCGGCGCCGGGTAGCCGGCCGCACTCGGCGCGGGGTAGTGCGCCTGCGACATACCCGGCAGATTCTGTTCCTGGAACTCGGGCCGGATCTGGATACCGGGTAGGTCGACGAGCACCTGGTTCAGGTCGCCTCGGGTCTTGGCCGCGAGGACGGTGTCCATCCGTTCGGTGAACTCCCCGAGCGAGAGCATTCCCTGCCCGACCGCCCGCTGCAGAAGTTCGCCGACGTGCTCGCGTTCGGCGTCCGACACCCGCAGATCCTTCGGTTCCATGCCCCCGAGCTTAACGGGACGAACGGTATGCCTCCGAAGTCGTCCGGGCCACTGTGCGGGGCGCTATTCGAGGCCCTGTTCGATGACGTAGCGGGTGAGTTCGACGCGGTTGGCGAGCTGCAGTTTGCGCAGCGTCGCCTGGACGTGGTTCTCCACCGTGCGGTGGCTGAGCGTCAGTCGCGCTGCGATCTGTTTCGCCGACAACCCTTTCGCGACGAGACGCAACACTTCGGTCTCCCGGCCCGTGAGCGTCGGTGGGGGTCTCCGGTCGGCGACGTCGTTCGACATCCGGCGGTACTCGCCGAGCACGAGCCCGGCCAGGCCGGGGGTGAAGACGGCCTGTCCCCGCGCGGTCGCGAGAACGGCATCGACGAGTTCGTGCACCGAGGCGCTCTTCACGAGATAGCCGGACGCGCCCGCCTTGATCGCGCCGAGCACGTCGTCGCGTTCGGAGGACGCCGACAAGACCAGCACCCGGCTGTCCGGAGAGACCTCGAGGACCGCTCGGGTCGCCTCGGTGCCGGTGCCGTCGGGCATCGCCATGTCCATGAGCACGACGTCGGGACGGACGACCGCGGCGCGACGCGCGGCGCTCGCGACACCGTCGGCCTCGGCGACGACGGTGAACCCGGCCTCCTCGAGGTCACGTCCGACGGCGTTGCGCCAGATCGGGTGGTCGTCGACCACCATCACGCTGACGGTGCCGCGTTCCTCCGTGGTGTTCCCGTGTGTTTCCGCGCTGATCTCGGCCACTCATTCCCCCTTCGGTACCCGGATCTCCCATTCGGTTCCTTCGCCTACGTCACTGTCGAGCAGTGCGACGCCACCGAGCCATTCCGCTCGCCCGACGATCGATTTGGACACCCCCATGCGTCCCTGTTCGCGAGCTTCGTCGAGTCTGCCCGGTTCGATCCCGACGCCGTCGTCCCGGATGCTGAGCACGATCTCGTCGCCGAGATCCTCGAGAAGGATGTAGGCGGCGGCACCGGCACCGGCGTGCAGTTGCGTGTTCGACAGCGCCGCCGTTGTGAGCGCCGCGAGTTCCTCCGCTCGATCCCGCGGGATCATGATCGGGTCGGCGGGCGCGGACACCGTCGCACCGGTCCCGGCCCGGGCCCGGACGAGGGCGGTGAGGTCGGCGTACTCACCGCCGCGGTCGACGTCGGTGTCCTGTTCGGAGATCAGCTGCCGCAGCGCGGTCTCCTGTTCGCGTGCCAGCTCGGCGAGTTCCGTCGCATCGCCGCCCAGCTCGAGTCCGCGCCGTTGCACGAGCGCGAGCACCTGGAGCACGCCGTCGTGCACCTGCCGGGCGAGCCGGTCCCGTTCTTCGGTGGCGGCTGCCACGCGCACGGCCTGCTCGAGTTGCCGGTGCGCACTGCGCGCGGTGGTGGTGGCGAAACCCATCGCCACACCGCACGCGACGAGCACGGGCGCCGTCGCGTCCCGCCACAGGTCGAGGTTGATCTGGTCGCGCACGACCGCGCTGACGACGGACATCAGCAGCGCCGAGCCGATGCCGGTGAGCGGACCGCCGAGGATCGCGGCCGACAGCACCGCGTTGGCGACCCACAGCGTGGTGGGCATGGTCTGGTGGTTGCTGTACCAGTCGTGGTCGGCGACCAGCCGGGTCGCCGCCATCAACGCGACGGCGAGGATCTGGTCCACCACGGTGACCGTGCGCCTCAGTCGTGCCTCGCGGGAGAGCAGCACCGCCGAGACGAGCGACCACGTCACGAGCACTCCGACGAAGAACCACGACAGCCCCGGACGGGTGTAGTTCACGACGGTCGAGAACTGCGATCCCACCGCGTATGCGACGGTCACGAGCCGGAAGACCTGGGCGGCCCGCCACAGGGGCGCATCCGCATCCGGACCGGTCGGAGACGGCCTCATGTGTACGTTTCGCACCTTTCGTCACAATGGGTGGGGCGGGTGAATCCAACCACTCCTCGCCCCCAACGGTGACCGCACCATCCTGTGACCGTCCGCACAGTGGTTTGATTTGAAGTCGTGCTGAGGTCGTACCGAGCTGTCGCCGCCACCTTGCGGAGTCGTTGGCCGCTCTACATGGTCTCCATGGGTGCGTCGAACCTGTTCGGTGCGATGCTCGTGTTCGCCTTCGTCCGATACGGCATCCCGATCGCCGAGACCGACGCCATCATCGCGGATCGGGTCCGCAACTTCGCGGTCTTCGCGGTGTACCTGGTCTTCGCCGGGATCGTGAGCCTCGGCGCCGCGGCGATCACGCTGCGCTCGGTCGTGCGGTGGCAACTCCGCGGCGGCCCACCCACCCGGGCCGAACAGATGGCGGCCCTGCACGCCCCGCTGCGACAGGCGATCGTGCATCTCGGCCTGTGGCTGCTCGGCGGCGTGCTCTTCGTCTTCCTCACCGCCGAGGAGATGCCGTCGCTCGCGGTGGCAGTCTCGCTCACCGTCGCAATGGCCGCGACCAGCACTTTCGGTTTCACCTACATGCTCGGTGAACGCATCCTGCGGCCGGTCGCCGCGCGGGCGCTGAGCGAGGGGAACTTCGACCGGACGATGGCTCCCGGCGTCGGTACGCGCCTGGCCATGACCTGGGGTCTGGGCACGCTCATGCCGGTCGCCGGGATCGTGCTGCTGTGCGTGACGCAGTTGAGCGCCAACACCGATTTCGACGCCGACGCGCTCGCCCTGTCCGTACTCGCGCTCGCGGTGACGTCGATCGGCCTCGCGCTCGTGTTGTCGCTGCTGACGTCGGCGCAGATCTCCGACCCGATCAAGCAGTTGCGCTGGGCGATCGAACGCGTGCAGCGCGGCGCCTCGGGAGTGCAGGTCGAGGTGTTCGACGGCAGTGAGATCGGACGCCTGCAGGTCGGCTTCAACCGCATGATGGCCGAGTCCGACGAACGCCGGCGTCTGCGGGAGTTGTTCGGTCAGCACGTCGGCGAGGACGTCGCGCGCCGGGCCCTGCAGTACGGCACCGAACTCGGTGGTGAGACGCGCTACGTCGCGGTGCTGTTCGTCGACATGGTGGGTTCGACGGCGACGGCCGCCGAGCGCCCGCCGAGCGAGGTCGTCGAACTGCTCAACGAGTTCTTCCGTGTCGTCGTCGAGGTGGTCGACCACCATCACGGCTTCGTCAACAAGTTCATGGGCGACGCGGCATTGGTGATCTTCGGCGCTCCCCTCGACCGGCCCGACGCCCCCACGGCGGCGCTCGCGGCGGCCCGCGAACTGCGTTTCGCTCTGGACGAGATCACCGGACTCGATATCGGGATCGGCGTGTCGGCGGGACTCGCGGTGGCCGGCAACATCGGCGCGGCGGAGCGCTTCGAGTACACGGTGATCGGCGACCCGGTCAACGAGGCCTCGCGCCTGACCGAGCTCGCGAAACTGCGTCCGAGCAGGGTTCTCGCGTCATCGAGCGCGTTGTACTTCGCGGACGACGAGGAGCGCAGCCACTGGGAACTCGGCGACGAGGTGCAGCTGCGCGGCCGACGGCGAATGACCCATCTCGCTTGGCCCGTCCGCTATCCCGGAGCCCCCGGAGAAGCGAACGGGACGGACGAATCGAACACTTCGACGGACGAGTGACGGCCCGTCCCGCGACACCCGCGAACGACGCGGAACGGCCATAGCGCCCTCTTCGTGACCCGACGGTCGGTTACGGTGAACAGCGTGGCGCAGCCGCACGACGATCCTCCATGCCCCGACGCCACGCCGCGTCGGGGCTCGTTCCGGTGGATCAAGTGGGTGTCGGCGATCGCCCTCGTTGCTCTGCTGACGGTCGAGGCGATCTACCTGTGGCCGACGATGAGCGACTCGTGGCGCGCGGTCACGGAGATGCACTGGGGCTGGTTCGCGGCGGCCGTGCTGGCGCAGATGATCTCCCTCAGCGGCTTCGCGGGAGTGCAACAGCGACTGCTCCGCGCCGGCGGGGTGCGCGTCGGGCACTGGCGGTCGGCGTCGGTGATCTACGGCAGCACGGCGATGGCGGTGACCCTGCCCGCAGGCCCGGTCTTCTCCACGGCCTTCACCTACAAGCAGACCCGCAAGTGGGGGGCGACCCCCGTGGTCGCCTCGTGGCAGCTCGCGGTTTCCGGTGTCATCGCGGCCGTGACCCTGGCGTCGGTGGGCATGATCGGTGCGTTCGCGGTCGGCAGCCGGATCAGCCCCGTCACGCTCGTGTTGTCGCTCGCCGGGGCGATCGCGTTGATCTTCGGCCTGCGGTACGTCGCGAAGAACCCCATGTCGATCGAAGCGGCGGGCACGTGGGTGCTCCATCGGGTCAACCGCATCACGAGGAAGCCGAGGGACACCGGCTTCGACGTCTTCGAACGCACCCTCGCGCAGCTCGAGGCCGTCGAACTCGCGCGTCGCGACGGTGTGGCCGCTGTGGCGTGGTCGGCCGTGCACCGTGCCGCCGATGTCGCGTGCCTCGGACTCGCATGCTGGGCCGTCGGCGGCTCCCCGTCGGTGGCGGGGTTGTTCATCGCGTTCGCGGCGGCGAAGGCCGTAGGCAGTGTGCCGCTCGCGCCGGGCGGCCTCGGATTCGTGGACGGCACCCTCATCGCGACGCTCACCGCCGCCGGACTGAGCGCGTCGCAGTCGCTGGCAGCGGTCTTCGTGTACCGGATGGTGAGCTTCGCGTTCGTGGCCCTGGCGGGCTGGGCCACCGTCGCCGCGATGTACCGGGGCAACGGACCCGACGAGATCGATCCGATCGCCGAGCGCGCAGAACACGAGCGCAGCACCCTCGAACGGCGACGTCGTCCGGTCGAGAATTCCGAGCCGGCGTGATGCGCATCACAATGTAGTTGCGCAAGCAACTATTCGGTGGCATGGTTGTCGACAAGCAGTTGAAAGTTTAATCATCGAGGAGGACCACCATGACCACCGCCACCACCACCTTCCCCGGCCTGACCACCGGCACCTGGGCTATCGACCCCGTCCACTCGAACGTGGGCTTCACCGTCCGGCACCTCGTCGTCAGCAAGGTTCGCGGCACCTTCGAGAACTTCTCCGGCGCCATCACCGTCGCCGAGGACGGCACCGCATCGGTGAACGCCGAGATCGACGTCAAGTCGATCAACACCAAGAACGCCGACCGCGACGCGCACATCCGCTCCGCCGACTTCTTCGACGCCGAGCAGTTCCCCGTCGCCACCTTCACCTCGACCGACGTGCGTGCCGACGGTGACGACTACATCGTCACGGGCGACTTCACGCTCCACGGTGTCACCCGCCCGGTCGACCTGAAGCTCGAGTTCAACGGCGTCAACCCCGGCATGGGCCAGGGTCCGGTCGCCGGCTTCGAGGCCACCACCGTCATCAACCGCAAGGATTTCGGCATCAGCATCGAGATGCCGCTCGAAGGCGGCGGAGCCGTCGTCGGCGACAAGATCACCATCACCCTCGAGATCGAGGCCGGCCTGCAGGCCTGACCCCTCTCGCAGACGACAGCGCCCCTGCTCCGGCAGGGGCGCTGTCGCGTTCCACCCGCTCCACCGGCCCGAATCGTGCTCGAGAGCACGCACCGGAGATTCCGACGCGCCCCGCGCCGCCGCTACTCTGGACCCGTGAAGAAGTACACCCCGGCGTTGGCGATCGACGTCGTTCTCGTCGTCGTATTCGCCGTGCTCGGTCGTTCCAGCCACGACGAAGTGCTCGATCTCGTGGGGCTCGCAGGAACGGCATGGCCGTTCCTCGGCGGCCTCACCGCCGGATGGTTCTTCACCGCGTGGCTCTACCGCGACAAGTTCGACGCCTTCGCAGCCGTTCCCACCGGACTGCTCGTGTGGGTGAGCACCCTCGTCGTGGGGATGCTGCTGCGGGCCGTCACCGGTCAGGGCACCGCGACCGCCTTCATCATCGTCGCGACGATCTTCCTGGGCCTGTTCCTGGTGGGCTGGCGCGTCGTCGTCGGACTGCTCCAGCGTCGCAGGGTCGACGCCCACTGACCTGCACCGACTTCCCGGTCTCGTTTCTCACACTCGCACCGAAGTGTGATCTGCGACCGCGGGATACGCGAATTTTTCGCGCTCGCGCCCCGTGCGGTGGAACAGTGGAGATCATGTCCACGCTGGAACCACCTACCCTGACCGGGTCGCGATCCGACCATCGGTTCTTCGGTCAGCCACTACCCCTGGCCAACCTGTTCGGTGTCGAGATGTGGGAGCGATTCTCCTTCTACGGCATGCAGGGCATCCTGATCTACTACCTGTACTACTCGGCATCCGAGGGCGGGTTGGGGATCAGCCAGGGGGCCGCGACCTCCATCGTCGGCGCCTACGGCGGCACGGTCTACCTGTCGACGATTCTCGGGGCGTGGATCGCCGACCGATTGCTGGGTTCCGAACGGACCCTGTTCTACAGCGCCGTGCTCATCATGTTCGGCCACATCGCGCTCGCGGTGCTGCCCGGTTTCGTCGGGGTGGGTGTCGGCCTGGTGCTGGTCGCGTTCGGTAGCGGTGGTCTGAAGGCCACGGCGACGTCGATCGTCGGCGATCTCTACGACGAGCAGGACACCCGCCGCGACGCCGGTTTCTCCATCTTCTACATGGGCGTGAACATCGGCGCGCTCGTCGGCCCGCTGCTCACCGGCTTCCTGCAGACGCGCTACGGCTTCCACTGGGGCTTCGGTCTCGCCGCGGTCGGCATGTTCCTCGGCCTGCTGCAGTACACGATCTACCGCAAGCATCTCGGCGACATCGGCAAGGTGCCGCCCCACCCGCTGCCCGCCGAGACGCGCACGAAAGCCGCCGGGATCGGTCTGGTCGCCGTGGTCCTCATCGCGGTCGCCGCGCTGACCGGCCTCGTCACGACGAGCAACATGTCCGACATCGTCGTCGCCCTGACCATCATCGCGACGATCACCTATTTCGTCATCATGCTGTCGAGCAAGCAGATCACGCCGATCGAGCGCAGCCGGGTGCTGTCGTTCATCCCGATGTTCATCGCCAGCGCGGTGTTCTGGTCGCTCTTCCAGCAGCAGTTCACGATGGTCGCCGTCTACGCCGACACACGCCTGGACCGCGATCTGTTCGGGTGGGAGTTCCCGCCGTCCTGGGTGCAGTCGATCAACCCGGTCTTCATCATCCTGTTCGCGGGTGCCTTCGCCGCCGTGTGGACCAAACTCGGACCGCGTCAGCCCTCGTCGCCCATCAAGTTCGCCGCGGGCACGATCATCATGGGCATCGCCTTCCTGTGCTTCATCCCCATGGCCGGTGGCGGCCCCAACAGCGCTCCGTTGCTCGGACTCGTCTTCATCCTGCTGCTGTTCACCTTCGCCGAGCTGTTCCTGTCCCCCGTCGGACTGTCGCTGTCGACGAAGCTCGCGCCGAAGAACTTCCACACACAGATGGTCGCGTTGTTCTACCTGTCCGTCGCGTGCGGCACGGCCATGGCCGGCACCCTCGCCGGGTTCTACGACGAGAACAACGAGGTGCCGTACTACCTGTGGATCGGCGGAGCATCGATCGCAGTGGGCATCGTGCTGGCACTGTTCGCGCCGCGCATCAAGAAGCTCATGCACGGCGTGCAGTAATACCGCTGCACAGGGACACCACTCAGCGGAGAGCGAGCCATACCGCCAACCCGAACCCTGCGAGCGCGACACCCACGCGCAGCAGGTTCGGGGGTATGCGCCGTACGAGCGGCGGACCGCAGTAGCCACCGGCGAACGCGCCGACGGCCATCGCGGCCGCCGCTCCCCAGTGCACGGGCCCGAAGACGGCGAACCCGATCGCCGCGACGAGATTGGCGACGCCGAGCAGGTAGCTCTTGAGGATGCTCGCGCGCCAGATCTGCTCGGAGGTGCAGATCAGCACCAGCGCGTAGAAGACGACGCCCGCGCCGGCCCCGAAGTATCCGCCGTAGACCGCGACGACGAAGACCGCCACGGAGAACACCCGCGGCAGGTCGCGGCCGCCGGCCAGAGTGCGGATGCGTGGTTGGAGCAGCAGCGCGAGAGCGGCGAGCGCGACAAAGCCCGGAACGATCGCCTCGAACGAGTCGGGCGGGGCGACGAGCAGGACAGCCGCGCCGACCACGCCGCCGAGCGCGGCATAGAGCGTCCACCACCACACGCGGGGGCCGGTGTCGACGACCTCCCGCGCCGAATTGGTCAGCGCCCCGACACCGACACCGACCATCGCGACGGTGTTGGTGACGTTCGCCGCGACCGGCGGGAGGCCGACGGCGAGCAACGCCGGATACGAGACGATCGACGCCAGGCCGGTGACGAACCCGACGACACCCGCGAAGAATCCGGCAACCACGAGCAGGGCCAGATCGAGGACGGTCACGGTCGCTCAACGTACCTGTACGCCGCGGACCGGCCTCCGGTGGATCAGTACGCCGCGGACCGACCTCCGGCCGATCAGTACACCATGGACCGACCTCCGGCCGATCAGTCCCCGAGCAGTGGTTCTCCGAGCTTGCGCAGGAAGGTGTCGGCCATCTTGATCGCGCGGTCGCCGCCGTCGGCATCGGCGACGAAGACCGCGAAGGCCAGGTCGCCGCCGGTGTAACCGAAGAACCAGCGGTCCTCGCCGCTCGCCGCGGCGATACCCGCGAGACCGGCGTGTCCGCGGAGGAAGGACGCCGGACCGTTCTGCACGTTGTCGATCATCATGCCGCGCAGGGCGTCGATCACCGAACCGGGCAGCGCTTCGGGGGCGTCGTGGACGACCGTCTCCTGTCCCTGCACGATCGTCGGGACAGCGGCACTGCCCCGCGCGACCGAGGCGGCCAGCACCGCAGCGCCGAGCGGCGTGATCAGGTTCTCGTCGGAGTCCGATCCGGCGAACTGGACCACTCCGGAGCGGTTGTGCCCGATCTGCGAGGTCTCGAACTCGAAGCCCGGCACGTCGTAGTCGACACCGAGGCCGAGGCGACGGGCGGTGGAGGCGACGTCGTCGGACCCCACGTCGTTCGGATCGACGCCGCGCTCGAGGCCGGCCGCCAGCCGGACCGGATCGAGAACGCCGCCGGCCGGGTAGAGGCCGTGGGTGATGACGGGACCGAGTTCCATGGCCCAGTTGTTGACGTCGGCGGCGAGGATGCCACCGGTCGACGGCTGGATGGCCACCAGCGCGGCCGGGGTACCGGCGGTGACGACCGCTTCCTTCGCGGCGAGCTGCACCTGGGAGTCGACGGTCGCCTGCAGGTCCGGGGGCGGCGGGCCCTGGAAGCCGGCCACCTGGATCGGACCGTCCTCGGGATCCTCGAGGGTGACCGCCCAGCCCGCCGTCCGGTCGCGTTCGAGCTGCCACGCCGAGCGCAGCGAGTCGAGCAGTGGCGTGGAGATCCGCCGATCCGCGCTGATCAGGGTGGGTGTAGTGAGCACCTCGACCCCAGGGATCGACACGATGCCGTCCTCGAGGAACTGGTAGTCCTGGTCGCGGAGCTTGACCGCCGTGATCCGGTTGCCGGGGTTCTCCGCCATCCGCTCCTGCATCAGCTGGGCGGTGATGACGGGCGCGACCGGCTCGAGAACCGCCGCGAGACGAGTGGTGGTGTCGACGGGATCGGGCATCGCCGCCGGGTCGAGCACCACGGCGTTGATGGTCTGTTCCTCCATGAGGAGACGGCCCGTGCGGTCGAAGATCTTCGGCGGTGCGGCGTCGGTGCGCACGTGGTGGACGGTGCGTCCGCCCGACAGGTCGGGGACGACGACCTCCGGGTCCCAGGACACACGCCAGCCGACGGCGAGCTTCCGTACCGAACCGGTGACCTGATACGACCAGTCCTTGCCCTCGCCGAAATTCCATCCGGCGGAGAGCGTGAAGTATCCCGAGTCGTCGTTGAGTTCGACGAGCTGGGTGACGTCGTAGTCGACGGTGCCGTCGGACAGTCCGTCGTACATCTGCGAGATCGTTTCCTCCGCCGCGTTCGGGTAGGAGGTCAGGGCCGCTGCTGCGCCCGCATCACGCTCGTCGAGTGCGGCGACGAAGTCGTCGACGAGGCGTTGCGCCTCGCTTCGAGAATCCGAGAACACAACCGTCGTCAGCGCGACGACAGCCACGACGAGGCACACGGCCAGCGCGACGATGCGCCCCCGCTTCCCCCGCCAATCACGAAATCTCATATGTAACAACCTTCACTTCAGTCACACGAGATACCAGCACGCGTTGTGCACGAACACATCACAATTGCGCCACGCGTCCCTACCCCCTCAGCCATCGCCCCGCCGCCTCGACGGCAGGGGCCGAGCCGTCCGCCCCCGACACGAACACCGCAAAGGCAAGATTATCCTGTGATCCGATAAACCAGCCGTGCGCCCCGACGTTGTCACCGTACTCCGCCGTCCCCGTCTTCCCCGCCAGATCGGGAATGTCGCGCAACGTGCCGGCTGTACCCTCGATCACAGTCTCGCGCATCATCTCTCGCAGTGCCGCGAGCACGTTCTCGGGCATCGGTTCGGCGTCCCGATCCGCGGTCGCCGGCTGCCCCTCGACAATCGCCGGAACCGGCGTTCGACCGTTCGCCACCGAGGCTGCGACCAGCGCCATCCCGAACGGCGACGCCGTCACCTGCCCCTGCCCGATCGCTGCCTCCACGCGGGCCGCATCGGTGTCGGCGACCGGCACGTCACCCGTGACCGTGACGAGACCGGGCGTGACGTAATCGATGCCGAGACCGAACCGTTCTGCAGTCGCGCGCAGGGCGTCGGGCGGCAGGTCCAGAGCGAGCCGCCCCATCGTCGTATTGCACGAGAACGCGAACGCGGTGTGCAGCGGCACCGGGCCGAGATCGAAGTTCTCGTCGTTGGGGATCGTGCGCGAACCGATCGAGGCGACGCCCGGGCACGGCAGCACGGTGTCGGGTTCGGCGAGCCCGGCATCGAGCGCCGCCGCGGTCGTCACCACCTTGAACGTCGACCCCGGCGGGTAGAGGCCGGTCGCGGCGATCGGCCCCTCGGCGTCGGCCTCGTCGTTCTGGGCCATCGTGCGGATCGCGCCCGTCGAGGGTTCGATCCCGACGATTACCGCGGGCGTGTCGAAACCGGCGAGGACCTCCTCGGCCCGTCGCTGCAGGTCGAGATCGATCGTGCTGGTCAGGTCGGGTGCCTCCGGTCCCGCTTCGCCGGCGACCTGGCTCGTCGTGCCGTCCGCCGCGACCCGCCGGATCACCCAGCCCGCCGAGGCGTCCTGCCCCTCCTGCCAGAGTTCGGCGAGGCCGGACCACACGGGCGAGGCGAGATCGCGCTCGGTGGTGAGCAGACGGGTCTGCGGCACGAGCGTCACACCGGGCAGCGCGGCGAGGCGATCCTCGATCGGCGCGAGGTCCTCCTCACGCAGCGTGATCACTCCCGCAGTCCCGCCGGCGGCCGCCGCGACCTGCTCGGCGAGGCTCTCCGCCGTGATGGTCGGAACGACCGTGGCCAGCACGGGAGCGACCGCGGCGGGATCGGCGGTCGCATCCAGGTTCACGACGGTGACGACCTGCTCCCCCATGAGCGGCCGCCCGGCCCGGTCGAAGATCGTGGGCGGGGCACCGACGGTGGTCAGGTACTCCAGCGACGCGCCACCCGCCAGCTCCGGCGACAGCACCGTGGGATCCCAGCGGACCCGCCACGCATCGGCCTCCGGATCCTCCGTCGCGCTGCCGGTGGTGCGGTACGACCAGTCGCGACCCTCCCCGAAGGTCCACGTCACGTCGAGCTCGAAGGTGTCGTCGTCGCCCGTCCCCGCGACACTCACGGTGGGATCGTCGTGGCCGAGCCCGGCGAAGAGGGCGTCGATCGCGGACTCCGCGGCCACCGGATCGGTGGTCGACGCCGCCGCGCCGGAGACGTCGCCGGCGTCGAGAGCGGCAGCGAACTCCTCCGCGATCGTCTCCGGCTGATCGGGGCCGGTCGCACACGCCGACAGCGACAGCACCGTGGCTGCCGCGACACCCATACCAATCAGTCGGATCCGCACGGTCCCGATCATGCCTGCACTTCCGAGCCCGTGCCTGTTATCGCAGGTAGGAGTCGGGGTGAAATATTCGGTTGCATACCGGACGGTGCGGGATCACCATGGTGTTCGCATCCCGTACCCGTCGATCGGAGAAGTCCGTTGCTCCTGTGAGAGGTCCCGTCCCCCGCGCACTCGCGCAATCGACCCTCACCCTTCGGGAGCCACCATGTCTTCATCCGGTATCACGCTGTCCGCACTCTCCTACGTCCATCCGGACGGCACCGTCGCCGTGCAGGATCTCGACGCCGTCGTCCCGGCCGGGCGGATCGGCCTGGTGGGCCGCAACGGAAGTGGGAAGACCACCCTGCTGCGGCTCATCGCGGGTGAACTCCGCCCGACCTCCGGTTCGTCGACGGTGCGCGGACGGGTCGCCTACCTTCCCCAGGACGTGACCCTCGATCCGACGGTGCCGGTCGATTCCGTCCTCGGTATCGGAGAGATCCGGAAGTCACTGCGACGCATCGAATCCGGATCGTTCGACGATCGGGACTTCGAGGTCGTCGCCGACCGGTGGGACATCGAGGACCGCGCCCTCGCGCTCATGCACCGAGTCGGCCTCGACCGGATCCTGCACGACGCCGGGGATTTCGATCGCACCGTCGGTCAGCTCTCCGGTGGGGAGACGGTGCTGCTCGCCTTCACCGCCCGCCTGCTCGACGACCCGGACGTGCTGCTGCTCGACGAGCCGACGAACAATCTCGACGCCGACGGTCGCGCGCGCCTGCAGGATGCACTCGACCGGTTCCCCGGCACGGTGCTCGTCGCCGGGCACGACCGGGAACTGCTCGACCGCACGGATGCGATCGCCGAACTGCGCAACGGTGCGTTGCGCCTGTTCGGCGGCGGGTTCGGCGAATACGAGCGGATCGTCGCAGAGGAACAGGAGGCGGCACGGGCTGCGGTGCGGGATGCCCGCAACGACGTGCGGCGCCAGGCACGCGAACTGGCGGCAGCGCACGTCACGATCGCCCGGCGGCAACGCTACGGGCAGAAGATGTACGAACAGAAGCGCGAACCCAAGATCGTCATGGGCGCGCGCAAACGGCAGGCGCAGGAATCCGCCGGGCGTTTCCGCCGCGAGCACGAAGAGGATCTGACCACGGCACGGGAGAACCTGGACCGTGCGAAGGACGCGGTGCGCGACGATCCGGAGATCCGCATCGACCTGCCCGGGACCGCGGTTCCGCCCGGTCGGCGGGTGGCGGACGCACCGCTCGAGATCGTCGGGCCGGAGCGGATCGCGCTGCGCGGGCCCAACGGGTCGGGGAAGACGACCCTGCTGCACCGCATCGTCGAAGCGGAACCCCACGTTCCCTTCGCGTTGCTCCCGCAGCGGCTCGACATCTTCGACGACGATCGTTCGGTCGCGGAGAACGCCGAGGATCGGGCGCCGCACCTGACTCCGCAGCAGGTGCGGGCGCGTCTGGCGCGCTTCCTGTTCCGCGGCCGTCACGCCGAGGTCGCCGTGGGAGCGCTGTCGGGTGGGGAGCGACTGCGGGCCGCGCTCGCGATCGTGCTCGCGGCCGATCCCGCTCCGCAGTTGCTGCTGTTGGACGAGCCCACCAACAACCTCGACCTGGCCGGTCTCGCGCACCTGACCCAGGCCCTGCGCGCCTACAGCGGTGCGCTCGTGGTGGTCTCGCACGACGAACGATTCCTCGAGGAGGTGGCGGTGGATCGGTCGGTCGAACTCGAAAGATGAACCGTTCGGCGATACTGCTGGGATGAGCCATGCGACGAATCCCGCCGACGGCACCCGGATCCGGTTCACCACGGCAGGCCCCGAGGGGGCACCGGTCGTGCTGCTGGTCCACGGCAGTGCCCTGTCGTCGGCGGTGTGGCGGGCCTTCGGGTACGTGAAGGCGCTCGGCGGGGATTTCCGCCTGGTCATGCCCGATCTGCGTGGCCACGGCCGCAGCGACACCCCGCACGACGAGGACGCCTACGCGATGGACGCGATCGTCGGGGACCTGCTCGCCGTCCTGGACGCGGCGGGAGCCGACCGGGTGCACTACGTCGGCTATTCGTTCGGCGCCCGTGCAGGACTCGCGCTCGCCGTCGCCGCTCCGGAGCGGCTGGCGAGTCTGACCCTGCTCGGCGGGAGCGCACGCCCCCAGGAGGGAGCGATGGACGCGATGTTCTTCCCCGGCACCGTCGACGTGCTCGAGCGCGAGGGCATGGACGGTTTCATCCGTGCCTGGGAGGAAAGGCGTCGCACGCCGGTCGATCCCGCGACGCGTTCGGCCTTTTCGAAGAACGACGCGCAGGCTCTCGCCGCCTATTTCCGCCGGTCGGATCGGGAACCGGGAATCGGCGACGAGACACTCGCGGGCATCGACGTGCCCGTGCTCGCCGTCGTCGGGTCGGACGACCGCCTGCGTGTGGAGGACACCCGCGCGTTGTCGCGCACCGTCCCCGGTGCGCGACTCGCGATTCTGCGCGGGGTGGACCATGCCGAGACGGTCTCGGCCGCACTACCTGCGGTCGAGACCTTCCTCTCGGCACGCGCCGGCCGGAAACCGACCGACACGCGCTGATACTCGGTTCGGGCGCTCAGGCCGGGACGACGACCTGTTCCCGCGGTGTCATCGCCGGCACCGGCCGGGACTGCTGCGCCTTCCGGTGCGGTGCGACCACGGCCTTCTCCTGCGCAGCACGGGCAACCGCCTGCTGCCGGCCGACTCCGGATGCCTCCGCGAGCAGCGCCGACACCGACCGCTTCATGACCTCGACCGCTTCGGGCACCGACAGGCGCAGTACGTCCCGCAGCGATACCCAGGTAGGCCAGGTCGTCGACACTCCCAGCAGGTTCTCGATGTGGGTGCGGACGGTGTCGTCGACGCCCTCGAACTGGTCGGAGAACAACGCCCTGATCTCGTATCGCGCCCGGTCGAGATAGCGCAGGCGGTTGCGCTGCAATTCGCGCGAGAACGGCGCGCGGATCTCGGACGACCGCGCGAACGGCGCGATGTATTCGAGCAGTTCCGCTCGCTGCCTGCAGTAGGCGTCGATCCGTTCGTCGAGCGGCAGCGACGGATCGATCGGCTCGTAGGCGTCGTCCTGGCGCCGCATCAGTTCGGCACCGGTGGCGGCGAACAACGTCTCGAGATCGCCGAAGTGTCCCCACAACGATCGCAGGGACACCCCGGCCCGCGAGGCGATCTGCGCCCCTGTGGGTTTGAGCTCTCCCGCCCTGATGAGCGCGATATGAGCCTCTATGACGGCCTGCCGGGTGCGCTCTGCGCGAGCACTCCTGCCGTCCGTCGTGACCGACGGCTTGTCGCCGTCCTTTCGTTCCGCGTACATCGCTCCCCCGATTTCCGCTCGGATTCCCCTCCGGACCGGTCACTCCCCTCGTCGGTGACCGGCATAACTTTTCTCATGGCGAACAATAGTCGACACAGCGGGGGAATTGTCATCCCCCATCCGAAAATTGTCCCGTTTGCGAATTTCGAGCGGCCGTACGCAGGGATTACTGTGCAAGCAATCCCTTCGCGATATGTGTTACTTGAATTTCGTTGCTACCCGCGTAGATCATCAGCGATTTCGCATCACGTGCAAGTTGTTCGACACGATATTCCGCCATGTACCCGTTTCCCCCGAACAGTTGCACGGCCTCCATCGCCACCTCGGTCGCCGCCCGCGACGAGTACAGCTTCATCGCCGACGCCTCCGACAGGCTCACCGGCTTCCCCGCCTGCGCGCGCTCGATCGCGCTGAAGACCATGTTGCGGACATTCACCCGCGCGATCTCCATCTCGGCGAGCTTGAGCTGGATCAACTGGAACTGTGCGATCTCCTTGCCCCACAGCTTCCGCGATTTCGCGTACTCGGTGCACAGTTTCAGGCACTGCTCGATGATGCCCAGGGCCAGATAGGCGATGCCGATGCGTTCGGTGGCAAAGGACTCGCGCGCGCTGTCCTTGCCGTCGCTGCGACCGCCCTCCTCGGTCTCCCCCAGCAGCCGGTCGCGGGTCAGGCGCACGTTGTCGAAGAACAACTCGCCCGTCGGCGAGGAGTTCATGCCCATCTTCTTGAAGGGCGGGCTCTGGGTGAGCCCCTCCATGCCCTTGTCCAGCACGAATGCGAGCACCTTGCGGTCGCGGCGATCCACCGAGGGATCGCCTTCGTCGAGCTTCGCGTACACGATGATCACGTCGGCGTACGGACCGTTGGTGATGAAGGTCTTCTGGCCGTTGAGGATGTAGTCCTCCCCGTCGCGGCGCACCGTCGTCTTCATCCCGCCGAACGCATCGGAACCCGAATCGGGTTCGGTGATCGCCCACGCACCGACCTTCTCGAAGGTCACCAGCTCGGGCAGCCACCGCTTCTTCTGCGCGAGGGTGCCGCGGCTGCGGATCGTGCCCGCCGTCAGGCCCAGGCTGACACCCAGCGAGGCGATGAGCCCGAGACTCACCCCGGCGATCTCGATGTTGAGCAACGCCGCCATCCCCGGAGAACCGCCGGTACCCCCGGACGATCCCGAAGGCTTCTCTCCGCGTTCCTCTTTCGCAAGGGCCCGTTCGAGTGACTCGCGGGCCATCTCGTCGATGCCGAAAGTCGCGTACAACTTCCGGATGATGTCGTACGGCGGCAATTCTCCTGACTCGAGACTGTCGACGTGCGGACGGATTTCCTTCTCGATGAAACCGCGAAGTGCGTCGCGGAACATGAGGTCTGTGTCGGACCACTCGTACATGCACCGAACATAGAACAGGTGTCGATTCCGTCCCGGCCTTTCGTCCCACTGGGCATCCGAAAACGCTCCACGTACAGCGTGCCGGTACTAGCCTTCGCCGCAGAGCACTCCGTCGGCGAGAGGGACATCGGAGATGGTCGATTCGAGTGGGTTTGCCGGCACGGACGTCCTCGCCCTGCACATGGGCGACGGCCTGATCGCCGACCGCGCGTCCGCGTGGTTCTTCGTCATCGCCGTGATCGGGGTCAGCATCGCCGCCTGGTACGCACGCAGCGACCTGAACAAGAGGTCGGTGCCGACGGCGGCGGCAGTCTGCGCCCTGTTGTTCGCCCTGCAGGTGGTCGACGTGCCGGTGCTGCCGGACGTCAGCGGCCATGTCGTGGGCGGCGCACTCGCGGCGATCCTGCTCGGCCCGTTCGTGGGGGCGGTCGCATTGACGATCGTCCTCGTGGTGCAGGCCTTCGTCTTCGCCGACGGCGGCCTGTCGGCGCTGGGCGCCAATGTCACCAACATGGTGCTCGTCGCCATCGCCGCCGGTTTCCTCACCGCGACGGCGCTGCGTGCGCTGTGTGAGCACCGCGGTGTGCGGCGGTTCGTCATGCTCGGCCTGGTCTCGTTCGTCGGTGGGTTCGTCTCGGTCCTTGCGGCCGTGACGGGTTTCGTCGTCGAGTACGCCCTCGGCGGCACCTTTGCCGTGCCGGTGTCGAACATCGGATTCCTCTACGCGACGCACGTTCCCGTCGGGTTGGTCGAGGGTGTGGTGACGGCCGCCGTCGTGCTCGCCGTCGCACGGGTCTCCCCGGAATCCGTCCAGCTCACGCGACTGCCGGTCAATCCCCTCGACGCGACCACGTCTCCGCCCCCTCCTCCGCGTCCACGCGCTCAGGGGACGCTGTTCATCGGTTTGGCGTTCACCTCGCTCGTGGTCGCGGGGATCGTCGCGCCGCTCGCCGTCGACACCCCCGGTGCTCTCGAGGTGGCCACCACGCGGGGCTGTGAGATCGACTCGCTCGCCGAGGATCTCACGGGCGACTGTATGGCCCGGGACGTCGAGGAACACCGGCTCGCCGACAGCGCGCTGGCCGACTACACGATCGACGACCGCCCCGGTTCGACGGGCGTGGCCGCGGTGCTGGGCACGCTCGGCACCTTCGTCCTGGCCAGCGTGTGTTTCCGCGCTCTCGTGCCGCGGCCGGCGAAGACCACCGCCGAGCAGCGCACGCAGCAGCGGAGCAGCTCTGCGGGCTGAGTCCGCAGGCTGCCGCGGCGGCACGGATCAGCGGGAGAGGTGCGCCTCGATGGTCGCCGCAGCCATCTCCCTACCGAACCGGATGGGCTCGACCGAGTGCTCGAACTTGCTGCCCGACAGGGCACCGTCGTAGATCAGTTGCACGCGCCGTGCCACCGCCTCGGACTCGGACACCCCGGCGAGACCGAGCAGTTCGACGAGCGTCGAGTTCAGCCATTCCCGGTGCGCGAGTACCGGTTCGAGTGGTTCCTGCGGAAACTCCGTCGCAGCGTTGGCGTACTGGCATCCCCGGAAGTTCTTCTTCGGCGCCGACTGCATCGCGAGATCGAAGAAGGTGAGGATCTTCGCGATCGGATCGTCGAGCGGTTCGACGGCGGCGTGCCACCGCTGCCGGTCGCGCCGGTCGAGGTCGTCCAGATAGGCGAGCACCAGTGCATCCTTCGACCCGTACGACGAGTAGAGGCTCGCGCGGGCGACGCCGGCCTCGGCGAGGATGCGGTCGATGCCCACCGCGCGGATGCCGTGCTCGGCGAAGAGCGCGCTCGCGGTGTCGAGCAGGCGTGTGGCGGGTGAGGGCTTGGACGGCGACCCCTCGGCTTTCCCCTTCGGACCGGCCGTGCCCTTCGGAGTGCCGGTTGATTCACTCTCGACGAACGTACGCACGTGCCCAGCGTAACGGACAGCGCGCGATAGACAGACCGTTCTATTCACAGTACGGTGGAGCACGTGACACACAGCCTTCTGACTCGCCGCCTGCACGTGGATCTCGTGCGGGTGTCGACTGCTGCGTGTTGTCGCTCCACTCTCTGACCGGCCTCGTCTGCGTGCACCGCATGCCGTAGTCGCCCCGTCCGAAGACGAAACGGCGCCCCGTCGTGCCCGGACCGGTCACAGTTCCAACCCGCTTTCCCGGAAGGTGACCCCATGTCGCTGTATCTCTACGAACTCGTCCCCACCGAAGGCCAGGCCGAGGCTGCCATCAAGGCCTTCGACGATGCTGTCGTCGCTGCCGGCGGCGAACTGATCGAATCGCAGGTCACCACCGGTGGCACGCGCGTCTTCGCGATCGCCGAGTTCGACGCGTGCCGCCCCGCGCAGCTCGAGTCGGCCTCCCTCGATGTCGCCGAGATCGTCGGCCCGAACGAGGTCCGTCTCGTCGGCGCCGAGCTCGACCAGATCAAGGCCACCCGCCCCGAGGCCGGTTACCTCGTCGAATGGGACATCCCCGACACGATCGACATGGAGACCTACCTCGCGCGCAAGAAGGCGAACTCGCCGAAGTACGCCGACGTCCCCGAGGTGAGCTTCCTGCGCACCTACGTCCGCGAGGACATGGACAAGTGCCTGTGCTTCTACAACGCCCCCGACGAGGCCGCCGTCGTGCGTGCCCGCGAGGTCGTCAGCACGCCCATCGACCGTCTCCACTCCCTCGAAGGATAAGCATCCGATGACCGCGGCCATTGACCGAGCGAGCGAGCAACAGCGCGCGGCGATCGCAGAATTCGTACGCGATCGCGCCGCTGCTCTCGATCGCGGAGAAACCGACATCCGCACCGACATCGCCCGCACGGGTGAGCTCGGCCTGCTCCGCAAGGGGCTGGACGGGGAGTGTCTCTCCGAGATGGTCGCGGTCATCGACGAGGTCGCCGGCGAATCGCTCACCGTCGGCTTCTCGCTGTGGGCGCAGCGCATGGCGCTCGAATACATCGACCGCGCACCGCAGTTCCTGCGCGATCGTTATCGGGACGACCTCGCGTCCGGTCGCACGATCGGCGTCACCGCCATGGCCGCGGCCCTCAAGCATCTCGCCGGTCTCGGCGAACTGCCCCTCGTCGCCGAACGGACCGACGACGGCATCACCGTCACCGGTCCGATCCACTGGGCGTCCAACGTCTTTCCCGACTCGGTGATCGTCTTCCCGGCCCGCACCGCCGACGGCGATCGCCTCGTCGCCGTGGTCCGCGCCGATGCCGAGGGCATCACCATCGCGGATTCGCCCGAACTGCTCGCGCTCGGTGCCACGTCGTCGACCTCGCTGAAGTTCGACGGTGTGCGGATTCCGCAGTCGCACATCCTCACCGAGGATCTCGCGAACTTCTGCGGTTCGATCCGGCCGACCTTCATGATGTTGCAGACGTCGTTCTGCGTCGGCATCGCACGCGCGTCGCTCACGGAGGCGGCCGGCCGTCTGCACGGACTCGGCGAGCAGTTCACCGGTGAGTACGAAGAACTTTCGGCGCGTTACGAGTCGCTGCGCGAGCGGCTGTACCGCTTCGCCACCGAACCCGCCTCGATCGCTCCCGCGGAGTTCATCCGTCTGCGTCTCGACGGTTCGGTGGTCGCGGTCGCCGCGACCCGCCTCGAGGCGACGCTGCGCGGCGGCGCCGGATACGCGACGGCCAGCGCCACCAACCGCCGATTCCGGGAGGCGGCCTTCCTGCCCATTCAATCGCCGTCGGAAGGACAGCTTCGGTGGGAACTGTCGCAGTACGAATAACGAACGGATACAAAAGTTTCGCCGGCCGCCGTAGCCCGGTCCTCCAGGGGGTGGACCTGGATATCGCGACCGGCGAGTTCCTCGTCGTGCTGGGCAGCAGCGGTAGCGGCAAGTCGACGCTGCTACGGATCGTCGCGGGTCTCGATCACCTCGATCGCGGTTCCGTCGACTGGCCCGACACCGAGGGCGACAACCGTCCGCACACCGGAATGGTCTTCCAGCAGCCCTTCCTGATGCCGTGGCTCACCGTGCGCGAGAACATCGCCTTCGGTGGACGTTTCGCCGCGCACCGCGAGCGGTTCGACACCGCCTACGCCGATTCGCTCCTCGAGCGTTTCGGCCTTTCCGCGCTCGCCGGCTACTACCCCGACCAGCTGTCCGGTGGTCAGGCCCAGCGTATCGCCGTCATCCGCGCCGTCGCGGTGCGTCCGCGACTGCTGCTGCTCGACGAGCCGTTCAGCGCCCTCGACCCGGCCACCCGTTCCGATCTGCGGTCGTGGCTCGGCGAACTCGCGCGCGATCTCGGTTTCACGACGGTCCTCGTCACGCACGACATCGACGAGGCGCTCGAACTCGCCGACCGCATCGCACTGTTCGGGAGTTCGGGCGTGGTGCAGCAGGAATGGACGCTCGGCGGCATGTCGGCGCTCGACCGCGACGCGCTGCGTCCGGCCATCCTGGCGCACTACCGCGATTCGTCGCTGTCCGCGACATGACCGATTCGGGCCTGTTCAGCCGTCGCACCCTCATGCGCGGTGCGCTCGGCCTCGCGGCTGCCGGTGGTATCGCCGGCACGATCGACCTCGCGCGCACCGCGACCACCGACCGCGCCAACCGCACGGGGCAGTTGCGCATCGGTTACCTGCCGATCACCGACGCCGCGCCGCTGCTCGTCGCGCACGGGTCGAGTCTGTATCCCACCGGCGTCGTCGATTCCGCGAAGCCGGTGCTCTTCCGAAGCTGGGCATCGCTGGCGGAGGCCTTCATCAGCCGACGCGTCGACGTCGTGCACCTGCTCATGCCCATGGCCGTCCAGTTGCGGTACAGCCTCGGCAGTTCCGTGCGGATCCTCGGCTGGAACCACACCAACGGCTCGGCGCTGACGGTCGCCCCGCACATCACCGATCTGAGCGATCTCGCCGGGCAGACGGTGGCCATCCCGTTCTGGTGGTCGATCCACAACATCGCCCTGCAGCAGCTGCTGCGGGCGCACGGACTGACACCGGTCGTGCGGGAGGCGCCGTCGAAGTCCGCGCGCACCGTGGGTCTCGTCGTCATGGGTCCGTCCGACATGATCCCGGCCCTGGCGAACGGCTCGATCGCCGCGTTCACGGTCGCCGATCCGTTCAACGCCGCGGCGGAGGTTCGCGGGGTGGGGCGGATCCACCGCTTCCTCGGCGATGTGTGGCGCGACCACGCGTGCTGCGCCCTGCTCGTGCACGAGGACCTGATCGAACGCGACCCCGTCGCCGTGCAGGCCCTCACCGACTCCGTGGTCTCCGCCCAGCTGCAGATCGGCGCCGACCGTCCGGCCGCGGCCGCGATGCTGTCCGCCGGATACCTGCCGCAGCCGTTGCCCGCGATCACGAAGGCGCTGACCTATCCCGATCGCGAGGCCGGCACGGTGCACCCGCAGTGGCAACCGCAGCGCATCGGCTACCAGCCGTTCCCCTTCCCGACCTTCACCGCGGCGCTGATCGAGGCGATGCACGACACCGTCGTCGACGGCGACACGCGGTTCCTCTCGCGCCTCGACCCTGCGACCGTGCACGACGACCTCGTCGACGACCGGTTCGTCCGCACGTCCCTCACCCGCGTCGACGGCACCGATGCCTTCGGCCTTCCCGCCGATCTCACCCGCACAGAGGAGGTCGATCCTTCGTGAGCGCCCCGACCAGCACGGCGCCGGAGACGGCCCGCACCGCCCGGCAGTTGCCTCTCGTCCCCCAGGCCGTCGCCATCGTCATCGCTGTGGCCCTGTGGTGGCTCGTGACGACGGTGCTCGTCGCGCCGGATTCGCTCGTGCGGGACTTCGCCCCGCAGTACGTCTTCCCGGCGATCGTCGATCTGTTCGCACGCGGCGTGCTGCTGCCCGACACCCTCGCGAGTCTGTGGCGGTTGCTGGTGGGTCTGCTGATCGCCGCGACGCTCGGCATCCCGCTCGGGCTGCTGATCGGACTCAACCCGCTCGTCGAGCGCGCGACGATGCCCATCATGCAGTTCCTACGGATGATCTCGCCGCTGTCCTGGGCGCCCATCGCCGTGGCGCTGTTCGGCATCGGGCACCAGCCGGTCTTCTTCCTCATCGCCGCCGCCGCGATCTGGCCGATCGTCATCAACACGGCTGCCGGGGTGCACGGCATCGACCAGGGCTACCTGATGGTCGCCCGCTCGTTCGGCGCGACGCGTCTCGAACTGCTCACCACCGTCGTCCTACCGGCCATCCGCGCGCAGGTGCAGACCGGTCTGCGGGTCGGCCTCGGTATCGCGTGGGTCGTACTCGTGCCTGCCGAGATGCTCGGCGTGCGGTCCGGTCTCGGCTACCAGATCCTCAACGCCCGCGACCAGCTCGCCTACGACCAGGTCATGGCCGTGATCGTCGTGATCGGCTTCCTCGGGTTCTGGCTCGACTGGGCGGCGCGGCACCTGCTGCGCGAACGGCGTAAGCCGGTGAGCGTCGAGGAAGCCGACCGTCCGCTCTGATCTGAGGTCAGGACTCGAGCGGCGTCAGCACGAAGACGGGAAGCACCCGGTCGGTGCGCTTCGCGTACAGCGCGTAGTTCGGCCACGTCTGCAGCAGCACCTTCCACAGCCGCTCGCGTTCGTCGCCCTCCGCGATCCGCACCGACACCGCGTATTCGTGCCCGTCGTACAGCACCTGCGCCCGGTCGGCCGCATGCAGGTTGACGGCCCAGGACGGCGCCTTGGGGTGCCCCCAGTTCGAGCCCACCACGAGCCATCCCCCGTCGTGCGGCACGCACAGCAGCGGTGTGGACCGCGGCTCCCCGGTCTTGCGGCCCTTCACGGTGAGCACGAGCGACGGAAGTCCCGCGATCGCGAGCAGGGTGACCTTGCCGCGTGTGAGCCGTTGGATGGTCTTGTCCACCGCGATGATCGGCCGTGAATACCGCGGCAGCCACGGCAACGCTCCGATACGGACAGCGACCGGTCGGAGCGGATTCATGCGGCTATCTCCCCCAGGCTCCCAGCAGCGTTCGGGCTGCAGCGACGACGGCCAGCGGCTGATCGATCATCGGATGGTGGCCGGAAGCCGGAAGATCGATCAGCAACGCATCAGGGCCGAGATTATCGACGATCCGCCCGTAGAGCGCGTCGTCGATGATGCCGCGTTCGCAGCGGAAGTAGGCGACGGCGCATCCGGGATTCATCACCTCGAGGCTACGGCGCCCCTCACGTCCCATGCGGAGATTGTCGAATTTCCACGACCAGCCCCCAGCGGGCACCGCGTCGCCGTCATCGCCGTCGACCTGCTTCAGCGACCCGCGGGCGATGTGCTCGAGCACGTAGGGTTCGGCGTCGTCCTGCGGCGGCACGAGGCGGAACCGTGCGACGGCGTCCTCCGCCGCGGCGTAGACCTTCGGCGGTCCGGCGTTCGCGACGGCCTTCGCGCGCATCTCGAGTTCCTCGGGCGTCATGTCGCGGATCGGCGAATCGATGATCACCACACCGGCAAGTTCGTCGCCGTGGAGATGGGAGGCTGCGAACGACACGATCCCGCCCATGCTGTGGCCGATGAGGACCGGCGGACCGCTGATACCGCCGGCCCGGGCCGCGGCGAGAACCTCCGCGGACCACGCTTCCAGGGTGTAGTGCTCGCGGTGGTCGCTGTCGCCGTGACCGCTCAGGTCGAGCGCGACGACGCGACGTCCGGCGGCGAGCTGCGGGCCGATGTGGTCCCACCACCCCGAATGCGCCATGCCGCCGTGGACCAGCACGACGCCCGGCAGACCGGATTCGCCCCACGCCCGGAAGGCGATGGTCGCACCCGCTGCCTCGACCTTCCCGGTCTCGACGGGTGCGGCCAGGGCGTCGACGAACCACTGAGGAGCAGATCCGTTATTGCTCATCACCCGAACTTATGTCAGATGTGACGAGCGCCAACATCCGGGCCATCAGTTCGATCCGTCGCACGTCGAATTCCGGCTGCGGATGCACCGTCGACGCCAGCGCTTCGCCGTCGAACATGTGCACGAGCGACAACAGCAGGGTGTCGAAGACGTCGGACGGGAACCGGGCCGCGACCGGCAGCGACCTGCCGAAATCGACGATCTGGGCGTGGTAGCGCTCGGCCATCGGCGCCAGATGCTCCCGCAGCGCCGGATCGGTGCGCGCCGCGCCGAGCAGTTCGTACCAGGCGGCGTTCATCGGCGCTCGGCAGGCGGTGCGCAGCAGTTCGAGGCACACCCGCAGCGACTCGGAGATGTCCGCGTGCTCGTCACCGAGCGCCGCGAGGCCGGCCTCGAAGTTCGCGAACTGGCGTTCCCTGACCGCATCGGCCGCCGCGATCATCAGGTCGAGACGCGTCGGGAAGTGCCGGAACACCCCACCCGACGACACCCCCGAGCGCCGGCACACCTCACCGATCGTCGTCGCGGTGTAGCCGAGCTCGGCGAGGGAGGTGATGGTCGCGTCGAGGATGCGACCGATCGTCTCCTCCCTGCGCTCCTGCTGGGTGCGGCGTACTGCGGGTGCGCTCACGCGACGGGCTCACCCGCCGGGGTGCGGATCGGCGCGGGTCCACGTTCCTCCACTCCCGCGCGCAGGAACCGGCCGGTGCCGACGGTGCGTCCGTAGCCGGGCACGAACTCACCCTCGCGGTAGACCACCCGGCCGGCGACCGCCGTCGCCGTCACGGCGCGATCGTTGCGGTCGACCATGCGGCGGATTCCGCCGAACTCCTCGAGCGGAGCCTCGTGGTAGGCGTCGACATCGGCGTTCAGCCCGGCAGGATCGACGACGACGAAGTCGGCGCGGTCGCCCACCCGCAGGTGGCCGGCGTCGATTCCGTAGAAGTCACCGAGTTCGCCGGTGAGCTTGTGGACGGCCTCGGGCAGCGTGAGGAACGGCTTGCCCGACTTCTCGGCGTCGTGGACGCGGCGCAGCAGGCAGATCGCGAAGTTGTAGAAGGCCATGTTCCGTAGGTGGGCGCCGGCATCCGAGAATCCCACGGTGACGCCGGGAGTGCGGATGAGCCGGTCGGCGACCTTGCTGCGGTCGTTGGCGATCACGGTGTGCCACCGGAACTTCCGGCCGTGCTCGACGACGAGGTCGAGGAAGGTGTCGACCGGGTGCAGTTTCCTCTCGCGCGCGACGTCACCGATCGACCGGCCGACGAGCGAGGCGTCGGGGCATTCGACGATCCGGGTGTCGTCGAAGTCGCGGTGCCACACGCGGGGTGAGAACTTCTTCTCGAAGTCCTGCCGGAACCAGCGACGGTAGGCCTCGTCGCGCAGCAGGTCGTTGCGGACGAGTTCGTCCTGCAGATGCAGTGCGGCACGACCCGATCCGAACTCCTCGAAGACGACGAGGTCGATGCCGTCGGAGTACACCTCGAAGGTCGTGGGCAGGTGCTGCCAGCGGAAGGCACCCTTGCCGATCCGGTTGGCCGCGAACGCGATCGGACCGAAGATGCGGTTGACCCACCGTTCGGCCTTCGTGTCGGCCGCGGCGAGCACCGACGCCTTCATCGGCTTGCGTCCGATGCCCGTGCTGGCGAGGGCGAAGAACGCGACGTCGTACTTGGTGTTGAGGTTCGGCACGGCCTGCAGGATGCGACCGCGTCGGCGCAGGATCTTGTGCAGGCGGCGGAATTCCGACCACGACGCGTGGGTCGACGGCAGGGTGCGCGAGCGGTAACGGTCGCCGTCCATCTTGTCCCACGGGTTTGTCATCGTCGACACTCCGAGGAAGCCCGCGTCGAGGGCGTCCTCGACTCGCGCGTCGATGTCGGCGAGTTCGGCGCGGGTCGGGCGGTTCGCCGACTCCGTGGAGCGTCCGAGTCCCATCACCGACGCGCGGACGTCCGAATGTCCCACGAAGGCCGTTACATTCGGTCCGAGCGGCAACTTGTTCAGCGCCTCGATGTATTCGCGCGGCGTGCTCCAGGTCTTGGACTTCTCGAGGGCCGAGAGGACGTGCTCGCGCGGAAGTGCCTCGACGCGGCTGAACAGGTCGGCAGCGTCGACCGGCGGCACGAACACCGTCGAGATCGAGCAGTTGCCCATGAGCACGGTCGTGACGCCGTGCCGCACCGACTCGGACAGACCCGGACCCACGAGCACTTCGGCGTCGTAGTGGGTGTGGGTGTCGACGAAGCCGGGCATCACCCAGCGGCCGTGCGCGTCGACGACCTCGGTGTCCGGGCCGACGGGAAGGCTGTCGGAGGTCGCGGTGACGACGACCCCGTCGCGGATGCCGAGGTTGCGGACGACGCCGGGCGCGCCCGTCCCGTCGAACCAGAGACCCCCTCGGACGATGACGTCGAAATCCCCATGATTGTGATCCACACCACTCATGGCGCGAGGGTAACACGAAAAAGAGGTCGCGCACTCTCTAAATTCCCGACCCCGATCGTCGAGCTCACCAGCCTGCACGCCGGAGCCACTCCGCAACCTCGACGGCCTGCCGCTCACCCGCCCGATATGCCGGACGTCGCCTGGCGCCGTCGAGCGGGTCGGGACCGAACACATCCACAGCGTCGCGGTCCGGTTCGATCGTTACGACGCGACGTGCCCTCGCCGCGGCGAGTTCCCGCTCGAGATGGTCACGTGGAAACAGGTGCGCGAACGGATCGACGACGACCAGCACATCCGCCCCGGTCCCGAGGTCCGCATTGGTTCCTGAGCGGATACCACCGTCCATGTACCGCCGACCACCGATCGTGATCGGCGGGTACGCACCCGGCATCGCGGTACTCGCCGCGACGGCGGTGGGCAACGGCACCCCACTCGTCCGGGACCACACCACGGGCTCACCGGTGTCGACGTCCACCGCCGTGATGAGCAGTCGCCGAGCCGGCCAATCACGGACGGCGATCAGCGAACCCGTCCGGGCGATGTGCGCCTGTTCGGTCCCCGTGTCGGCGTCGCAGGCAAGCCGGCCGACACGGCGCCGAGCGGTCTCGGGGTCGAGGGCGGGGTCGGCCAGCACGGCCAGGACCGAGGCCGGTCCGGCAGGGTCGGGTTTTGGAGGAGGATTCTCCTCCGCGAGGAGAGGCGGAGGGTCCGCGAGACGCTCGAGGTCTCTTCCGGCCGCGAGCAGGGCACCCACGATCGCACCGGCCGACGTGCCGACGATCAGGTCGGCGCCGCCGAGGTCCGTCCCCTCACGGCGTAATCCACTCGCAAGCCCCGCCGTCCAGGCGGTACCCACGATTCCGCCGGCTCCGAGCACCACGGCGTATTCCGGGAAGGACTCCCCTTCGTCGGACGGCGGACCGTACACGGACTCCCCCTTTCGGTCGTCCCACTGGTCATGATGCGGCCGAGCCGGACGACCGTCTACGGTTCGGCCATGGATCTCGACACCACTCCGGCACTGCTCGTCGACCGCGACATCCTCGATCGCAACATCGCGCGGATGGCGCAGTCCGCCGCCTCGCGAGGCCTGTCGCTGCGACCCCACGCGAAGACGCACAAGTGCTCCGAGATCGGACGACGTCAGCTCGACGCGGGAGCCCGAGGTCTCACGGTTGCGACCGTCTCCGAGGCCGAGGTCTTCATCGAAGAGGGCTTCGACGACCTGTTCGTCGCGTATCCGCTGTGGGTCGACGCCGCCCGCGGTGCACGGTTGCGTGCGCTGGCCGACCGGGTGCGCCTCACGGTCGGGATCGATTCGGCGACCGGAGCCCGGCAACTCGTCGAGCACGCCGGCACCGCGATCGGTGTGCTCGTCGAGATCGACAGCGGCCACCATCGCACCGGCGTGCTGCCCGAGCAGGCCGGAGCCGTGGCGTCGGCGGCGCGTGAGGCAGGCCTCGACGTGCGCGGTGTCTTCACCTTCCCCGGCCACTCGTACGCACCCGACGCGCCGTGCAGCGCCGCCCGGGAGGAAGCCGACGCTCTGGCGGCCGCAGCGGAGTCGCTACGAGCAGCCGGGATCGAGCCGTCCGCGATCAGTGGTGGCTCCTCCCCCACTGCTCTTCTCGAAGTACCCACGGTCGCAACCGAACTGCGCCCCGGGGTGTACGTCTTCGGCGACGCCCAGCAACTCGAACTCGGCGCGGTGAGCGAATCCGACATCGCGCTGACCGCCCTGGCGACCGTCGTGTCCGCTCGCGACGAGGTGGTCGTGCTCGATGCCGGTTCCAAGGTGCTCGGCGCCGACCGGGCCGCGTGGGCCACGGGGTACGGACGCATCCTCGGGGAACCGGACGCACGCACCACGGCACTGTCGGAGCACCACGCGACGGTTCAGTGGCCGGAGGCGTCGACCCGCCCACGACTCGGCGACAGGGTGCGGGTGATTCCCAACCACGTCTGCAATGCCGTGAACCTGGCGGACGAACTGATCGTGATCTCGAACGGTGAAGTGGTGGACACCTGGCGGGTGGTCGCGCGAGGATGTACGACGTGATGCGCAGACGTCTGGCCTGCCTGACCGCAGCGGTGGTACTGCCGCTGAGTGCGTGCGCGTCCGAATCGACCGCGCCGGACACCGAGACCATCACAGGGGCGACCACCGCAGGGGCGGCAACCACCGAGACCGTCACGGACGCAACCGCCTCCGCGGTGTCCGGAGCCGGTGGGGCGGACAGGGTGGACGGGGTGCCCCGCGTGGTCGGGACCGTGGCGTCCGGACTCGACACGCCGTGGGGGATCGCCTTCCTGCCCACCGGTTCCGCGCTGGTCACCGAACGCAACAGTGGCCGGATCGTCGAGATCATCAACGGCGAGGTCCGCGAGGTGGGCCGCGTCGGCGAGACCCTCGCGCAGGGCGAGTCGGGATTGCTGGGGATCGCGGTGTCGCCGACCTTCGACACCGACCGCTTCGTCTATCTCTACGTGACCACCGCCAGCGACAACCGGGTACTTCGAGCCGTTTTCGACGGCACCACGCTCACCGAACCGGAGGTGATCCTCGACGGCATCCCAGCCGCTCGGATCCACGACGGCGGGAGGATGATCTTCGGTCCCGACGGGATGCTGTACGTCGCGACCGGCGAGGCGGGCCGCCGCGAACTGGCGCAGGATCCGAATTCGCTCGGCGGCAAGATCCTTCGCATCACGGGCGACGGCGAACCCGCGCCCGGCAATCCCGATCCGGCATCGCCGGTGTACTCGCTCGGTCACCGCAACGTACAAGGACTCGCGTTCGACGACCGGGGACGGTTGTGGGCGTCGGAATTCGGGCAGAACGACGTCGACGAGTTGAATCTCGTGGCGGCGGGCGCGAACTACGGCTGGCCCGTGGTCGAAGGAGCCGGGGGCTCCGGCGAATTCGTCGATCCGGTCCTCACCTGGCCGGTCTCGCAGGCGTCGCCGTCGGGCCTGGCGTGGTTCGGCGGCAGCCTCTGGATGGCAGGCCTGCGCGGAGAACGACTGTGGCGCATCGATGTTCAGGACACCGCAGCCACCGCGACCGACTTCTTCGTCGGCGAGTACGGAAGATTGCGGACCGTCGTCGCCGCGCCGGACGGCTCACTGTGGTTGACGACGTCCAATCGAGACGGTCGCGGCAGCCCGGCCGGCGACGACGATCGCATCCTCCGGATCGAGATCTCCTGACGATCAGGGGACGAGAACGACGACCGTCTCGGCGACCAGCGCCGGGCGCTCTCCACCCTCGATCTCGATGGTGTATCCGACGACGAGGTTCGCACCCTTGGCGGTGCGCTCGAGCGACTTGAACTCCGCGCCGGCACGGATCCGCGAGCCGACGGGCACCGGCGCGGGGTAACGAACCTTGTTGCTGCCGTAATTGACCTTCATCTTCAGGCCTTCGAGGGAGAAGATCTGGGTGCCGAGGACCGGCAGCAGCGACAGGGTCAGATAACCGTGGGCGATGGTCTTGCCGTACGGGCCGTCCTTCGCGCGCTCGGGGTCGACGTGGATCCACTGGTGATCGCCGGTGGCCTCGGCGAACAGGTCGATGCGCTTCTGGTCGATCTCGATCCAGTCGCTGTAGCCGAGGTGCTCGCCGACGGCCTTCTCGACCTCGTCGATTCCGTTGAAAACCCGCATTGTTGCTCCTGTCGATGTGCGGCGACGGTCAGAGACCGGCTCGCCTGAGGGTGACGCGATAGGTGTAATGCTCGGGCAGAAAGTAACTCACCGACAACTCGGTGGGCACCCCGTCGTCGTTCGAGTACAACCGGTCGACGCGCAGCAGAGGATGTCCCACTTCGCAGTTCAGCTCGCTCGCCACCTGGTCGGTGGCGAGCGCGACCGTGATGGACTGTGCTGCTTCGACGATCGGGCTGTCGAGATGCGGTTCGAGCAGCCCGATCATCGTGTTCCGGCTGGACGCTCCCGCTTGGAGCTCCGGCGACTCGAGTACGTGCGCGGCGACAGGTTCGGGCAGGTGAACCGTGGTGAGCACGAACGGGATTCCGTCGTGCAGTCGCTTGAACACCACCGTGTACAGCACGTCGGTGTCGAGACGCAGTCGGCTCGCGGCGTCGATGTCGACTCCGCGTCGCAGCGGCGAGACGATCTGCATGACCGTGTCGGCCGACAACGCGAGCAGATCCTCGATCGAGCCGAGCTGGCGCCGGTAGCGCCGGCCCGACTCGTTCGCGAAGGTGCCGCGGCCGGGAACGCGGTAGACGATGCCGTCGGCCACGAGATCCTGGAAGGCGCGACGCACCGTCTGCCGGCTCACGCCGTGCTCCTCGGCGAGTTCGGCCTCCGTGGGCAGCCGTGTGCCGTCGCTGTACCGTCCCGCCTCGACGGCCTCCCGGAGCTGGCGCGCGAGTTGCGCGTACGCCGGTTCCGTTTCCCGCACCTTGTAATCCATGACGGACCGATCCTAGCGGCCGGTCGTCACAGTCCGCCGCGTGCTACGAGCTGGCCGGCGATGACGTTGCGCTGGATCTCGTTGGTGCCCTCGCCGACGATCATCAGCGGCGCGTCGCGGAAGTAACGCTCGACGTCGTACTCGGTGGAGTAGCCGTAACCGCCGTGGATGCGTACCGCGTTGAGGGCGATCTCCATCGCGATCTCCGAGCAGTACAACTTGGCCATGCCGGCCTCCATGTCGCAGCGCTCGCCGCTGTCGTACTTCTCCGCCGCGTAACGCGCCAGCTGCCGCGCCGCGGTGAGCTTGGTGGCCATCTCCGCCAGGTAGTTGCCGATGGACTGGTGCTTCCAGATCGGCTGACCGAAGCTCTCGCGCTGCTGCGCGTAGGCGAGCGAATCCTCGAGTGCGGCGGTCGCGACACCGAGGGCGCGGGAGGCGACCTGCAGACGGCCGGTCTCGAGGCCCTTCATCATGTGGGCGAAGCCCTTGCCGGGCTCACCGCCGAGGATCGCGTCGGCGGAGATGCGGTAGTTGTCGAAGCTCAGCTCGCACGACTCGACGCCCTTGTAGCCGAGCTTGGGCAGGTCGCGCGAGACGGTCAAGCCCGGGCCGTGCTCGACGAGCACCACGGAGATGCCCTTGTGGCGCGGCTGCGCGGTGGGGTCGGTCTTGCACAGCAGGGCGATCAAGCCGGCCCGACGGGCGTTGGTGATCCACGTCTTGGCGCCGTTGATGACCAGCTCGTCGCCGTCCCGCTTGGCGGTGGTGGTCATCGCCTGCAGGTCGGAGCCACCGCCGGGCTCGGTGAGCGCCATCGTCGCGCGGATCTCACCGGTGGCCAGCTTGGGCAGGTACTTGCTCTTCTGCTCCTCGGTACCGAACAACGCGAGCAGCTTCGCGACGACGGTGTGCCCTCCCATCGCACCCGACAGCGACATCCATCCGCGGGCGAGTTCCTCGGTGACCTGGACGTAGCAGGGCATCGACACCGGCGATCCGCCGTACTCCTCGGGCACGGCGAGCCCGTAGATGCCGATCTGCTTCATCTGCTCGATCCACTTCTCGGGGTACTCGTTGGCGTGCTCGACCTCCTGCACCGACGGCTTGACCTCCCGATCGATGAAGTCGCGGACGGTCTTGACCAGAAAAGTCTCTTCGTCGTTCAGGTAGGTCACGGGGCATCCTTCGCTTGGGACGGGCCATACGGACCCGGGAAACTTTGTACGGCCATTTTGTGGACCAAGTTCGGACGTTGTCAACGCGAAGACCGCCATTCGACGTCGTGATTGCAAAGTTTTCGACGATACGAACGACTGCACCTTCCTATGAGCACACCTCTCCGTGGGGTGGCATACCGCCAACAATGGCCGTACATTTAGCGCCGTCATTGCCGACCGAACTCCCCGAGGTCCCCGTGTCTTCCGAGCAACACCTCCGCCGGCGCGCCGTTCTCGTCGCCCCCGGTTCCGACGAACGCAAAGCCGGTAAGGCCCTCGCCTCCGCCGCCGACGAGGTCGTCCTCGACCTCGAGGACGCCGTCACCGCCGCCCAGAAGGACGCCGCCCGCGAACTCGTGGCTCCCCTGGTCCGCGAACACGGCGCCACGCGCACCGTCTCCGTTCGTATCAACGGACGCGGCACCCCCTGGTTCGAGGACGACCTGCGCGCGTGCGCCGCACTCGGCGACGCCCTCGCCTCGATCGTGATTCCCAAGGTCGAGAGCGCCGACGATCTCGTCGAGGCCGACCGCATCCTCGGCAGCGAGTCGACCGTCACGGTGCAGGCCCTCATCGAGACCCCCGCCGGCGTGCAGCGCATCGACGAGATCGTCGCCGGTCCCCGGGTGGCCGGCGTGATCATCGGTTACGCCGACCTCGGCGCCTCACTGGGCCGCGCCCGCACCGCCGCCCCCGAGCACTGGCTCTACGTCCAGGACCGCGTACTGCACGCCGCCCGGGCCGCCGGTGTCCAGGCGATCGACGGACCGTTCCTCGGCATCGCCGACGACGACGCCTTCCGTCACTCGGCGCAGTGGGTGTCCGATCTCGGATTCGACGGCAAGTGGGTCATCCATCCTGCGCAGATCACCTCTGCCGCAGCGGCCTTCACCCCCACCGACGATCAGGTCGACGCCGCCCGCAAGGTCCTCGCCGCACTCGAGGAAGCCGAGAACCGCGGCGCCGGAGCTGCCCAGCTCGACGGCCAGATGCTCGACGAGGCCGTCGCCGTCGCCGCCCGTCGCACACTGTCGAAGATCGGAGCCTGAAAGCCATGACCACCTCGTACGTCGGCGGACCCTATTTCGACGAACTGACCGTCGGTCAGGTCTTCGACACCGCCCCCGCCGTGACGCTCACCGACGGCCTCGCCGCCGCGCACCAGAGCATTCTCGGTGACCGCCTGCGTCTTCCGCTCGACAAGCACCTCTCGGCCGCCGTCGCGGGCGGACCGGTCGCGCACGCCGGCTTCGTCACCGACATCGCGATCGGGCAGTCCACGCTCGTCACACACCACGTCAAGGCCAACCTCTTCTACCGCGGCCTGCGTTTCCGTCGTTTCCCGCACATCGGCGACACCCTCTACACCACCACCGAAGTCGTGGGACTGAAGGAGAATTCGGCCAAGCCCGGACGCAAACCCACCGGCCTCGCGGCGCTGCGCATGAACACCGTCGACCAGGACGGCAACACCGTCCTCGACTTCTACCGCTGCGCGATGCTGCCGCTGAGCGAGAATCCCGACCCCGACCGCGTCGTGCACTCCGACGACCTGTCGGCCATCGGACCGCAGGACGAACCGCAGTGGTCCGCGCCCGCCGACTGGGATCTGGATGTCTACCGCTCGAAAGTGCCGGGCGAGCACTTCGACAAGTCGCTCGCCGGTGCCGTGCTGCAGTCCAGCGGCGACGTCGTCTCGAGCGCACCGGAACTCGCGCGCCTGAGCCTCAACATCGCCGCGACGCACCACGACGAGCGGGTCGGCGCATCCGGTCGTCTCGTCTACGGCGGCCACACCATCGGCCTGGCCTTCTCACAGGCGACCCGCGCTCTGCCGAATCTCGTGACGGTGCTGGGCTGGAAGTCGTGCGACCACACCGGTCCGGTGCAGGAGGGCGACACCCTCACCAGCGATCTGCACGTCGAATCCGCCGAGCCTCTCGCCGAGGGCGGTGGCGTGCTGAACCTTCGGTCGCTCGTCTACGCACACCGCGGCGGTGCCGCGAATAGCGACCGCGGTGATGCCGAACCGGCGCCCGTGCTGGATTGGCGGTTCACCGCTCTCATGGCCTGACGGCCACCGCTGCCGAGACCGACGTTGTGTGCGAAATCCCTTGAGAAATCGCGCACAACGTCGGTTTCGTCGTTATGCGTCGACCCGTTTGACGAGGCGTTCGTAGCGCTGCCGGGCCGCCTGGGTGCTTCCCAGGCCCAGGCCGAAGGCGATCTCCTGCCAGGTCATCCCGCGTTCCCGCGCGATCCGGAGGATCAGCGCCTCGAGTTGGTCCATCTCGGCGCGCGCCTTCGGGACGAGGCCGAGCGCGGCGATGACGTCGGCGTCGTCGACCTCGGGTTCGTCGGGGCCGGGACTGTGCACGCCGCCCGCCAGTGCCGCGACGAGACGGATGGCGCCGAGCGGGTCGAGCATCTCGGGGTGCGACTGCCTGGCCCGTTGCTCGGGAGTACTGCCGTGCCGTTCGGCGATTCGGAACAGGCCCGCGTACTCACGATGGGCGCGTTCGCGACTCGGATTCGGTGGGGTGAAGCCGTCCTCGGACATGAATCCAGGATCGCGTGTGAACAAGTTGTTGTCAACAGTTTGTTCACAGGTCGCGGATCTCGTCCACCAATCCCCAGTCGAGTGCGCGGGAGGCGTCGAGGGGCGCAGCCGTGACGAACAGGTGCAGCGACCGCCACCGGCCGATCCGCCGCGGGATGCTGACCGTCCCCCCGGCCCCGGGGATGAGACCCATCGAGACCTCCGGGAGACGGAAGACGGTGCCGGGAGTCGCGACCACCCGGCCCGCGAAGGCCGGGATCTCGATCCCTGCACCGATGCAGTGACCGTGCAACCGCACCTCCATGCGACCGGCGAGCTGCGCAACGAGACGACCCGCTCCCCCACGTGTGCGGACGAAGTGCGCGAGCGTGATGTCGGGTGTGCGGCCGAACTCGTCGAGATCACCTCCGGCGCAGAACGACGACCCCGCCCCGTCGAGCACCACCCGTTCGATGCTGTCGTCGACGACCGCGAGGCGCAGAGCGTCCACAAGAGCGTCGCGCAGCACCGTTCCGTAGGCGTTGCGGCGCTCGGGCCGATTGAGGGTGATGTGCAGGAGGTCGCCCTCGCGGGCGATCAGCACCGGTTCGTCCGAGGGCGGAGGCAGCGGGCGCGGGCCGCGTCCGGCAAGCCACGCGGCGAACTCGGGTCCGCCCTGCAGCGTCGAGTAGCCGAGCGACTCCACGTCGATCGCCTCCGGCACCGCGAGCGTCTCCGAGGCCCGCACGACCTGCCGTGCCACCAGCGCGGCCTGCTGGTTCGCGGCGACCGCCTCGGCGAAGGCGGCGATGCTCGCATCCGGGTCCGGTGTCTCGACCACGCCGCGGGACGAAGCGACCGGCGCGTAGGTGAGGTCGAGCGCGTCGATCAACGGCCGGACCCCGGCGGGAATCTCACGGGTCGCGCGGCCGACGAGAATCCGGTCGGCGAGCGCGGCCTGTTCGACGGCACGCTCGATCAGGGGAATGTCTCCGTCGAGATCGACGACGACCATCGGCCGGGAGACCACACCGCCCTCACCGAGAAGGGGCTCTCCCACCGCGCCGTTCGCCAGATCCGCAGCAGAGAGAAGCATCGCTCGTGCCGTGTCCATATGGTCCGTCCTTGTACTCCACCAGGCCCCATCCGGCACGAAATGTAACATCACGGTCGTGGCCACCGACCTCGCCGCAGACCCGGTACGCGACTGGGCCGACAGCGGAATCGCCTTCCTGACCGGCAGAGTCGACGGTCCCCCACTGCTTCCTCCCGGCCGTGCCGCCACTGTTGCGCGCGAGCGCTCCGCGTGGATCGCCGCCGCCTCCGGGGGCGTCGTCGAGGTCGACGGTGCGCGCTTGTTGTCCGAGCGTGCCGCGTTCACCGGTCATCGTCGCGCTGGGGCAGTCTCGGCCGGAGGTGCGTGTCGTCTGCTGCCGACGATCGACGGATGGGCGGCGGTCTCGTGCGCGCGTCCCGACGACCCGCTCCTGCTCGGCGCCCTGATCGGCGACGAGATCCCCGACGATCCGTGGCCCGCCGTCGCCGACTGGCTCGTCGAACACACCGGGGCGGAGCTGGCCGAGCGAGCCGAACTGCTCGGGATCGCCGCGGGACCCGTCGTCCACGGCGTCGCCGCTCCGCTGACACCGTCGGAACCGCGCTCGGTCGACGGGTTGCTCGTCGTCGACTTCAGCGCCTTGTGGGCCGGGCCGCTGTGCGCGCATCTGCTCGGTCTCGCCGGTGCGCGCGTCGTCAAGGTCGAGACGCCGTCGCGGCCGGACGGTGCGCGTCGCGGCAATGCCGACTTCTATCGACTGCTGCACGGCGGGCACGAATCCGTCGTGCTCGACCCGGCCGATGACACGCAGCGACGCGAACTCGCGGAACTGGTGGCAGCGGCCGATATCGTGATCGAGGCGTCGCGACCGCGGGCACTCGCCGGTTTCGGCCTCGACGCTGCGAAGGCCGTCGACGACGGCACCACGTGGATCTCGATCACCGCGCACGGACGGGATTCGCACCGCGTGGGTTTCGGCGACGACATCGCGGCCTCCACCGGCCTGATCGCCTACGACGCAGAGGGTCCCGTCTTCGTCGGCGATGCGATCGCCGATCCCCTCACGGGTCTCACCGCCGCTGCGCTGGCCATGTCGGCGCCACCCGACGGGCGCGGAAAGCTCTGGGACATCTCGATGTCCGCTGTCGTCGCGGCGACTCTCGACGAACCCACGGCCATCTCGCAACCCGCCATCCGCGAGGGCGAGCAGTGGGTGCTGCAGACAGCGGACGGTGGCGTCGCCGTCACCGAACCGCAGAAGCGTGAAATCTCCGGTGACGTCGCCGAATCCGGACGCGACACCCAGCGCGTACTCGCCGATCTGGGCATCCGGTCGTGAGCGTCCTCGTCGTCCGCGACGTCGAGATCGACGGCGTCGGCGGAACCGATGTCCTCATCCGTGACGGGATCGTCGCATCCCTCGGGTCGGACGTGCCGGTGCCCACGTCTGCGGACGTCGTCGACGGCCGTGGAGGCGCACTGCTTCCCGGCTTGCACGACCACCACATCCACCTGCACGCTCTCGCGGCCGACCGCGCATCGGTCCGCTGTGGTCCGCCTGCCGTCCGCACCGCCGACGAACTCGCCCGCACACTCGCACGCGCGGCCGGCGACGGATGGATCCGGGGCGTCGGGTATTCGGAAGACGTTGCGGGTCTGCTGGATTCCATCTCGCTCGATGCGTTGCACGCCGAGCGTCCCGTGCGCATCCAACATCGCAGTGGCGCAGTGTGGTTCCTGAACTCCATTGCCGCCGGGCTCACGGGCCTCGCGACCGCTGATCACCCCGGTGTCGAACGCGACGAGAAGGGACATCCGACAGGACGGGTATGGCGCGCCGACACATGGCTCCGCGACCGGCTACCCGACACCGGCCCTCCGTCGCTCGCAGATGTGGGCGTCGAACTGGCGTCCTACGGCATCACCGGCCTCACCGACGCGACGCCCGACCTCACCCCGTCGACCCTCGAACACCTCCACGCTTCCCACGTCGAGGGGTCCGTCCCGCAACACATCCGGCTTCTCGGTGCGCCACTCGATTTCGTCGACTCCGAGACGTTCGCCGCCGGCCCGTACAAGATCGTGCTCGCCGACTCCGGACTGCCCGACCTCGACGACCTCGCGACGACGATCCGCCGCGCCCACGATGCGGGTCGCGGGGTGGCGGTGCACTGCGTCAGTCGCGAGGCGTTCGCGATCCTGCTCGCCGTCCTCACCGAGGTGGGCACCGTCCCCGGCGACCGCATCGAACACGGCGCCCTCATCCCGGCCGAGTCGATCGACGACCTGAGGCGCCTGGGCCTGCAGGTCGTCACCCAGCCAGGCTTCCTCACCGACCGCGGCGACGCCTATCTCCGCGACGTGCCCGCCGTCGACCTGCCCGACCTCTACCGTTGCAGGAGTCTCCTCGACGGCGACGTGCCGGTCGCGCTGTCCAGCGATGCCCCTTACGGCCCCGCCGACCCGTGGGCGGTGATCTCCGCCGCGGTCTCCCGCACGTGCCCGACCGGTGAGGTCGTCGGAGTGGACGAACGCATCCCTGCCGCGACCGCGCTCGACCGGTATCTGGCCCCGCTCGACGATCCCGGTGGTGCTTCCCGTCGCGTGCGGGTCGGCGTGCCGGCCGATCTCGTCCTTCTCGACCGCCCCCTGGTCGACGCCCTCGCAGCACCGACCGCAGATGCGGTCCGCGCGACCGTCATCGCCGGTCGCGTCGTCCACCACGCCTGATCCGCTACAACTTCCGCTATCCGCTACAGCAAAATTGCCGTAGCGGATGACCAGGACGGTAGCGGATACAGCCATCAGGGCACGGTCCACGTGTTGTCGCCCCGCAACAACTGCTGCAGGTCGGCGGTACCGGCCTCCTGCGCGGTCCGCACCCTGGCGCGTTCGGCGTCGTCGTAGGTCGTCCGCGCGACCTGCCGCACGATCCCCGTGACCACGTAACGCAGGTCCTGGTCCGACAGCCGCGACAGTGCGTACGCGTATTCGGGGTCGTCGGTGTGCGCGTCGTGCACGACGATGTCGGCGGCATCCACCTCGGAACGTTGCACCACCCGCAGGCCGAAACCCTTTCTGACGACGCACAGCTCGTCGTCGACCCCGAAGATGATCGGTTCGCCGTGCCGCAGCGGGATCAGATGCGACGGCGCCTCGTCCTTGCGCAGCACGTCGAACGAGCCGTCGTTGAAGATCGGGCAGTCCTGCAGGATCTCGACGAAGGCCGCGCCGCGATGGTGCGCCGCCGCGCGCAGGACGTCCGTCAGCCCGGCGCGGTCGGAGTCGAGCGCACGTGCGACGAAGGACGCTTCGGCGCCGAGTGCGAGCGAGAGGGTGTTGAACGGCGCGTCGACCGACCCGCCGGGTGAGGACTTGGTGACCTTGCCGACCTCCGAGGTGGGCGAGTACTGCCCCTTGGTGAGGCCGTAGATGCGGTTGTTGAACAACAGGATCCGCATGTTCACGTTACGGCGCAGGGCGTGGACGAGATGGTTGCCGCCGATCGACAGGGCGTCGCCGTCGCCGGTGACGACCCACACCGACAGATCCGGGCGCGTCACCGCGAGACCGGTCGCGAGAGTCGGAGCGCGTCCGTGAATCGAGTGCACACCGTAGGTGTCGAGATAGTAGGGGAACCGCGACGAACAGCCGATGCCGGAGACGAACACGAGATTCTCACGCCGGACACCCAATTCGGGCAGCAGGCTGCGGACCGTGGCGAGGATGACGTAGTCGCCGCAGCCCGGACACCACCGCACCTCCTGGTCGGAGGTGAAGTCCTTCGCCTTCTGCGGGTCCTCCGTGCGGGGCACACCGTCGAGTGCGTCGGTGTGCGGGCGGAGTCCGAGATCGTGGCCGAGGAGTCCGGTCATGCTCGTTCCCTCTCTGCTGTGGGGTCGAGTTTCGTCGACGAGGCGACCGCGGCCGGTGTCCGGGATCGTTCGGTGTCGGCGAGTGTTCCGGCGAACTCGGCCTCGATGGCGTCGTGGAGTTCGTCGGCGCGGAAGGCCATGCCCGCCACCTTCGTCACCGGCTGGATGTCGGCGTCGAACCGCGACCGCAGCAGGAACGACAGCTGGCCGAGGTTCATCTCGGGGACCAGCACGCGCCGGTAGCGGCCGAGCACGTCGCCGAGGTTCTTCGGCATCGGCGCCAGGTGACGGAGGTGCGCACGGGCGACGACATGCCCTGCCCGCCGGGCGCGGCGCACGGCTTCGCCGATCGGCCCGTACGACGAACCCCAGCCGAGCACCAGTACCTCGGCGTCACCCGTGGGGTCGTCGACGTCGAGATCCGGGACGTCGATGCCCGCCACCCGCGCGACCCGCAGTCGGGTCATCAACTCGTGGTTAGTGTGGTGGTACGAGATGTCGCCGGTGCCGTCGGCCTTCTCGAGTCCGCCGATCCGGTGCTCGCGACCTGCGGTTCCAGGTATCGCCCAGTCGCGCGCGAGGGTGTCGGCATGGCGGGCGTAGGGCTGGTAGCCGGGGTCGTCGTCGCCCGGCGACCCGGCGAAGCGCGGATCGATACGCGGCAGGTCGTCGATATCGGGGATGCGCCACGGTTCGGATCCGTTGGCGATCGCACCGTCGGACAACAGCATGACCGGGGTGCGGTAGGTGATCGCGATGCGCGCGGCTTCGAGCGCGGCGTCGAAGCAGTCGGCGGGCGACTGCGGAGCGACGATCGCGACGGGTGATTCGCCGTTGCGGCCGAACATCGCCTGCATGAGGTCGGCCTGTTCGGTCTTCGTCGGCAGGCCTGTGGACGGTCCGCCGCGCTGGACGTCGACGACGATCAGCGGCAGCTCGGTCATCACCGCCAGACCGATGGCCTCGGATTGCAGGGCTATCCCCGGGCCCGACGTGCTGGTGACGCCGAGCGCGCCGCCGTAGGACGCGCCGATCGCCGCGCCGATACCCGCGATCTCGTCCTCGGCCTGGAAGGTGTGTACGCCGAAGCGTTCGAGCCTGCTCAGTTCGTGGAGGATGTCGGAGGCCGGGGTGATCGGGTAGGTGCCGAGGAAGACGTCCATCCCCGCCGCGCGACCCGCCGCGACGAGACCGTAGGCGAGGGCGGTGTTGCCGGTGATCTGCCGATACGTCCCGGGTGGCAGCGACGCGCGGGCCACCTCGTAGGTCGTGGCGAACGTCTCGGTGGTCTCCCCGTAGTTCCAGCCGGCGCGCAGGGCTAGGACGTTGGCGTGCGCGATGTCGGGTTTCGACGCGAACTTGCGCTCGAGGAACGTCTCGACCGGCGCGATCGGCCGCCCGTACATCCACGACAGGAGACCGAGCGCGAACATGTTCTTCGAGCGCTGCGCGTCCTTCTTGCCGACGCCGGCCGGTTCGACGGCTCCGGCGGTGAGCGTGCTCATCGGCAGGGCGTGGACGGTCAGATGCTCCACGGCGCCGGTACCCAGCGGATCGGCGTCGTAGCCCGCCTTGCTCAGGTTCCGTTTGGTGAACTCGTCGCTGTTGACGATGACGGTGCCACCTCGGGGCAGATCGCCGACGTTGGCCTTGAAGGCCGCCGGGTTCATCGCGACCAGCACGTCGGGCCGGTCCCCGGCGGTGAGGATGTCGTGGTCGGCGATCTGGATCTGAAAGCTCGAGACCCCGGGAAGAGTGCCCTGAGGTGCGCGGATCTCGGCGGGGAAGTTGGGTTGTGTGGCCAGGTCGTTGCCGAAGGCGGCCGCCTCGGCGGTGAACCTGTCACCGGCGAGTTGCATGCCGTCGCCGGAGTCGCCGGCGATGCGGATGACGACCTGTTCGAGTTTCGCGCTCGACGCCATGCGCTCCATCGTGGCCCTCACGCGCACATGTGCAACCGTTTCTCCCGAAAAATTCTGTCCATCCGCTACAAGATCGGCTTTCCGCTACAGCGAATTTCCGTAGCGGAAAGCCAACTTTGTAGCGAATACGTCAGGACTTCACGGTGTCCCCGACGAAGCTCAGCGCCTGGGGCCACGACACGGCGTAGGCCTCGGCGTTGACGGGGTTGCCGTGCCGGCCGCGGGAGGAGAAGCCGTGTTCGGCACCCGGGTAGACGTGGGTGATGGTCGCGCCGGTCTCGCGCTGTTGCAGCGTCGCCTGCAGGTCCGCGAAGGTCTCGGCGCTCATGATCGTGTCGGCGCCGGCGTGCAGCACCATGACGGGTGCCGCGACGCGACCGGCCTGCTCGACGGCGTCGATCGTGTGGTTCGGGGCGGGCGGCACCGCGATCGACGGGTGGTAGGCCACGACGTTCGCGACGCGCGTGTCGCGGGCGCCGAGGATCAGGGCGAGACGCCCGCCGAGGCACCATCCGATCACGCCGACCTTCTCCAGGCGTAGTTCACCGAACGCGTGGTCGAGCAAGATCGCCATTTCCGCGAGGCACTTCTCGTCGTCGAGACCGTGCATCAACTCCATGAGCTCCTCGCGCGAGGTGTCGTCGGCGCTCGGTCCGTGCCAGGGGTCCCAGACGAGCGCGGTCACACCGGTTCCGGCGATGTCGTGCGCGTACTCGCGGACCTGGGCGTCGATGCCGGTGATCATGGGCAGCAACAGCATTCCTCCGGTGGCACCGCCGAGCGGCCTGGCCAGATAGGCGCGCAGACCTGCGATGTGAACGAATTCTGCCTCGATGTCGGTCATCGACCGTCCTTCCCCTTGCGTCGTTTGTTCGTCATGATCTTCGTACGAAGTCGTTCAGCGGGCAGCGCATCCACCCGTCGCTGCAGCTCAGGGACCGCCCGTCCCACCCACCGAAAAAATGAGAACATCATTTCCGTTTTACGGTATCGTTCCTCTCGCGCACCGGCGGACGCTCGGAGCGCAGCAGACGGCTCGCTCGAAAGGGATACAGGCAGATGGCTCGCACCGTATTGGTCAGTGGTGGCACCGGCGGCCTCGGCAGCGCCGTGACGAAACATCTCCTCGACACCGGATGGCGGGTCGTGGTGCCGTGGCTGGTCCGTGACGAGGTCGAGCGCGTGGGCACGCATCCGAACCTCCAGCTCGTCCAGGCCGACCTCTCCGACGAGCAACAGCTCGAGGACGCCCTGAACCTGGCGTGCGACGACCCCGACGCTCCCCTCTTCGGCGTCGTCAACCTCGTCGGCGGCTTCACCTCGGGACCGCGAGTGCACGAGACTCCCATCGAGGTGCTCGACTCCCAGCTCGACCTCAACCTGCGCACCGCCTATTCCGTCAGCCAGGCGGCGCTGCCCCACCTGATCCGCCGCGGCGGTGGATCGATCGTCTGCATCTCCACCGCCGCGACGCTCAACCCCTTCCCGGGCGGCGCCTCCTACATCGCCTCCAAGGCCGCAGTGTCGGCCCTGGTCGAGACCATGGCGCTCGAGTACCGCGACGATCACATCCGCGTCAACGCGCTGCTGCCGGTCGTCATCGACACCCCGGCCAACCGCGCCGCGATGCCCGACGCCGACACGAGCCGCTGGTCGAAGCCGGCCGACATCGCGAAGGTCATCGAGTTCTTGATCTCCGATGCGGGTGCCTCCATCACCGGTGGCCTGATCCCCGTCACCAACGTCGGCTGACAGCGTCAGGCCGACTGGAGGCGACCGAGTTTCATCGAGCGTTCGAACGCTCGCCGTTCGGCGTAGTTCATGCCGCCCCACACGCCGTGCGTCTCTCCGGTGCGCACGGCGTGCGCTCGGCACGCGTCGATCACCGGACAGGAGCGACAGACCTCCTTCGCCTGCCGCTCGGCCCGGAGCACCGCACCGCGGCCGTCCTCGGGCTGAGGGAAGAACATCGACGTGTCCACCCCGCGGCACCGCGCCGCGACCACCCAGTCACGGTCGCCGGATCCGTACATCGCCGCCTCCTTGCCCATCGGGCCATCGCGGACCCGCACTCGTCGAACGAGTATTTGTACGGCCATTTTTCGGTACCCGACGGGGATCGTCAATCGCTGAGCAGCACAAATCCATCAGAATCGACGATGCCAGTCGCTTCGGATACCTATAAGCACCGGACGCTATGGCCGCACATTTGATGAGCGGACGGGACAGGGCGGATCAACCGACGATGCCGGCCTTCTTCAGACCCGCGATCTGCTCGTCGGTGAGCCCGAGATCGGCGAGCACCGTGTCGGTGTGCTGACCGAGACCCGGAACCGCACCCATGGGCAGTTCGACGTCGCGGAAGTTCATCGGCGGCAGGATGCCACGCACCGGACCCGCCTCGGTCTGCACCTCACGCCAGCGGTCGCGCGTCGCGAGCTGGGGGTGTTCGATGAGCCCGCGCAGATCCCGCAGCTGCGCAGCCGGCACACCGGCGTCGGCGAGCTTCTCGTCGAGCTCCGCGCTCGTGAACTGCTTGGTGGCCTGCCCGACCAGCGCATCGACCTCCTCGCGGCGACGCACCCGCTCGAGATTGGTGGCGAAGCGCGGATCGTCGCCCAGTTCGGGCATGCCGAGCACATCGGTGAGCGTGCGCCAGCCCCGGTCGTTCTGCACTCCGATGAGGATCTCCCCGTCCGAGGTGGGGTACTTGTCGTACGGCGCGATCGAGGTGTGCGACAGACCCATCCGCGGCACCTGGCGTCCCTGATACATCTGCAGGTACATCGGGTAGCCGAGCCATTCGGCGGTGGCGTCGAACATCGACACGTCGATCGTCGCGCCCACGCCGGTGCGGTGCCGGCGCAGCAGCGCCGCCTGGATCGAGGTGAGCGCGTACATGCCCGCGGCGATGTCCGAGGTGGGGATGCCCGTCTTCACCGCAGTCTCGGGCGTGCCGGTGATCGAGCACAGGCCGGTCTCGGACTGCACGAGCATGTCGTAGGCCTTGCGGTCGCGCATCGGCCCGTCGGTGCCGTATCCCGACATGTTGACCACCACCAGTTCCGGGTGGTCGGCGCGCAGCTCGTCGGCACCGAGTCCGAGACGCTCCACCGCGCCGGGTGCGAGATTCTGCAGGAAGACGTCGGCGCCGCGGATCAGCTTCTTCACCGCGTCGATGCCCTCGGGCGATTTGAGGTCCACGGCGAAGGACTCCTTGCCGCGGTTGAGCCACACGAAGTGGGCGGCCAGTCCTTGCACGGCACTGTCGTAAGCGCGGGCGAAGTCGCCGTCGCCGACGCGTTCGACCTTGACGACCCGGGCTCCGAGATCCGCGAGATGGCGCGTCGCGAGGGGCGCGGCGACCGCCTGCTCGAGGCTCACCACGGTGACGTCCTCCAGCGGCAGGCCTGCAGAAACCTCCCCCTCGCTCCGATTGGTTCCGTCGCTCGTCACCCTGTGTGTCCTTTCGCGTCCGCGGTTCCCGTCCGGCGTCGCTGTATGTCTACCAGGCCGAACACCGACTCCCCGGTAATACCTCTGGGGTATCGATCTGCGTTCCATTGGGTATTGGACTGGAAAGCCGAGCCCTGCCACTCTCTGATGAGACGCAGACCACATTCCACCCGCCTCGTCGGGGGCGTAAGAGACGGAGGGCGCATGAGTTCGTCCACACCCACCGATCAGGAGATCGCGAAGAAGGCCCGCAAGGCCGGCATCGCCTCCTTCATCGGCACCACCATCGAGTGGTACGACTTCTACATCTACGGCACGGCCGCCGCGCTGGTGTTCGGCCAGATCTTCTTCTCGGACGAACTCTCGAGCGGTGTCGCGACCCTCCTCGCGTTCGTCACCCTCTGGGCCGGCTTCCTCGCCCGCCCGCTCGGCGGCGTCATCTTCGGCCATCTCGGTGACCGCATCGGACGCAAGAACACCCTCGTCATCACGCTCGTCATGATGGGCATCGCGACGGTGGGTATCGGCATGCTCCCGACCTACGCGCAGATCGGGATGTGGGCGCCGGTCCTGCTGGTCTTCCTGCGCATCGTGCAGGGCGTCGCAGTCGGCGGCGAATGGGGCGGCGCCGTCCTCATCGCCAGCGAGAACGCCCCGAAGGGCAAGGGAATCCTGTATTCGGCGTTCGCGCAGCAGGGTTCGCCCGCAGGCAACCTGCTGTCGACGATGGCGTTCTTCTTCCTCGCTGCGCTGCCCACCCCGCAGTTCATGATGTGGGGCTGGCGCATCCCGTTCCTGCTCTCGGGCGTGCTCGTCGTCATCGGCATGGTGATCCGCCTCAAGCTCGAGGAATCGGACGCGATGAAAGCCGTTCTGGCACGCAAGAAGACCGTCAAGCTCCCGATCAAGGAAGTGCTGCGCAAGCACTGGGTCCTGGTCCTGCTCGGCGCCGGCGCACTGCCTCTCGCCCAGGTGACCTACTTCAAGAACACCTTCGCTCTGTCATGGGCGACGAGCGAACTCGGTTACGAGCGCGGCACCTTCCTCGCGATCATCGCGATCGCCCTCGTCGTGCAGTTCATCGTGCAGCCGTTCGGTGCCGTGCTGGTGTCGAAGATCGACATGCGCAAGGCAATGCTCCTGATGATCGTCCCGGAGCTGTTCCTCATGCCCGCGATGTTCTTCGCGATCCGCACCGAGACCTTCGCGGTCGCCGTGATCGGTATGTGCCTCGCGACGATTCCGCACTCGATGTTCTACGGCGCGATCGCCGGCATCCTCGCCCGCGCCTTCCCTGCGAACATCCGCTACTCGGGCCTGTCGCTCGCCTACCAGCTGTGCTCGCTGATCGTCGGCGGTGGCACCCCGGTGCTCGCCCAGTACCTGCTCAACTCGTCCGGTGACGTCACCGGTGTGGCCATCGCGGCGGCCTGCTACGCAGCGGTCTCCCTCGTGTGCACCCTGGCACTGCTCAAGCGCACCGGATACGACCCGAAGGCACCCTCGGTCGCCGAGAAGTCCGACGCCGACGAACTCGCCCTCGAGCAGTCGGAGGCGGCCGAGCGCGACCGCCGCACGCCGGGCGCCGAGGACACCCCTCGCTCCGACGACACCCCACGAGATCGCGTCCATGCCTAGGACGGATCCTTCACACTCGGGGCCGGCCGGCGCAGTCGCCGGCCGGCTCCGGTCACTCCGGAGTCGGCAGTGCTTCCTCGGAGAGGCGGAGAACCTCTCGCAGCGCGGCATTGTCGTCGTCCTCCCGCCACACGAGCCGCACGTCGAGCGGCTCGGGATGATCGGCGAGGGGAACGAACACGACTTCGGGGTTGATGACGTTCGCCGCGACCGACGAGACCGTCATCGAGCATCCCACCCCGGCCGAGACCAGGGCGATCAGCGACAGCGAATCCGGGGCGCTCTGAACGATTCTGGGTGTGAAGCCGACGTCGTGGGCGAGACGGAGCAACAGCTCGCGCAGCATCGATCCGGGTTCGGCGGGCAGCATCACCCACGCCTCGTTCGCGAGGTCCTCGAGCCGGACCTGCTCACGGTCGGCGAGCGGGTGTTCCTTGGGCAGCGCCACGACGAGGTTCTCGCGAGCCACGACGCGCGACGCGATCCCGGGCGGGAAGAACAACAGGCGCACGATGCCGATGTCGAGCTTGCCCGCGGCCAGCTTGTTGAGCGCCTCGCTCGCGTACGCCGAACTGTCGAGCACGAATTCGATACCGGGATGGGTGCGCCGCACGAGCTTCGCCCACCGGCCCACGAGATAGTGCGAGGACGAACCGGCGAAACCGATACGGACCCTGCCGGTCTGACCCGACCCCGCGGCGGTCACCGCCATCTCGGCGAGCCGGCAGGCGTCGAGGATGTTCCGGGCCGGCTCCACGAGCGCACGACCGCTCTCGGTCAACCGCACGCTGCGGGTGTTGCGTTCGAAGAGTTCGGCGCCGAGTTCCTTCTCGAGTCTGCGGATCGTGCGGCTGAGCGGCGGCTGGGCCATGTGCAGCCGTTGCGCCGCCCGACCGAAATGCAGTTCCTCCGCCACCGCCAGGAACGCCTTCACCTGCTGGATCTCCACCCGTCGATTATTGCGCCTGCGAGCGCCTGACATCCGACACCGAATTACCGACCACACGGAGGACGACCGGTATGCCGGACAAACTCATGACCATGCGCGAGGCGATCGCCACCTATGTCGAGGACGGCATGACCGTTGCCCTCGAGGGTTTCTCGCACCTCATCCCGTTCGCGGCGGCGCACGAGATCATCCGGCAGGGCAGGCGCGAGCTGACGTTGTGCCGCATGACCCCCGACATCATCTCCGATCAGCTCATCGCCGCCGACTGCGTCTCGAAGCTCGTCGCCTCGTTCTTCGCCAGCGGCTCGGCCGGGTCGCTCTACGAGATCCGCCGGCGCATCGAGAACCACGACCCCGTCGCACTCGAGGTCGAGGAGTACAGCCACTACGGCATGGTCTGCCGCTACCAGGCCGGCGCGGCCGGGCTGCCCTTCTTCCCGCTGCGCTCGTATGCCGGCAGCGACCTGCCGAAGATCAACCCGAACATCCGGCTCGTCGAGGACCCCTTCGGCGGCGGCAGCGTCTACGTCGTGCCTCCCCTGAACCCGGACGTGACGATCATCCACGCCCAGCGCGCCGACCGCTCCGGCAACGTCCAGATCTGGGGCATCGCCGGTGTGCAGCAGGAAGCGGTCTACGCCGCGAAGAAGGCCATCGTGGTGGTCGAGGAGATCGTCGACGACGACGTCATCCGCTCCGATCCCAGCCGCACCCTCGTCCCCTCGCACGCGGTGGACGCGGTGGTGCTGAGCCCGCGTGGAGCGCACCCCTCCTACGCGCAGGGCTACTACGACCGCGACTGCGCGTTCTACCGCCGCTGGACCGCGATCAGCAAGGACCCCCAGCAGTTGCGCACCTGGCTGAAGGAATGGGTCCTCACCACCGCCGATCACGCCGAATACCTCGAGAAACTGGGCGAGGAGTACTGGGCCGACCTCGAGGTCGCGCCGCGCCCCTCCGGGACCGTCGACTACGGGAGCCGAAAGTGACCACCACCGAAAACTTCTCCACCACCGAACTGATCGTCTCCGTCGCTGCGCGGGCCCTGGCCGGCAAGGCCCGGGTCTTCGCCGGGGTGGGTCTGCCCACCCTCGCCGTCGACCTCGCCGCCCGCACCTCCAACCCCGACGTCGAGCTGATCTACGAGTCCGGGGTCTGCGGCGCGCACCCCGAGGCGATGGCCGAGGGCATCGCCGACTCCGTCGTGGTCTCCGGCGCCGAATCCGTGGTGTCCATGGCATCGCTGTTCGGGTACGTGCTGCAAGGCGGCAACGTCGACGTCGGCTTCCTCGGTGCGGCGCAGATCGACCGCTACGGCAGCCTCAACACCAGCATCATCGGTGACTGGGACAAGCCCACCGTGCGTCTGCCGGGCGGCGGCGGAGCCGTCGAGATCATGCCCAACGCCGGCGAGGTGTTCGTGATCATGCGACGCCACGATCCGAGCGCGTTCCCCGCCGAACTGGACTTCTGCACCACCCCGAGCCCGGTGCGCGCCCGCGAGGCCGGCGTCGGCATCATGCCCCGCGGCCGCGGCGTGACGAAGGTGTTCACCAGCCTGGGCGTGCTGTCGCGGCAGGATCCCTTCGACGAACTCGAACTGACCAGCATCCACCGCGGTGTCACCGTCGACCAGGTCCGCGCCGCGACCGGCTGGGATCTGAAGATCTCCGACGAACTGACGCTGACCGAGGATCCCACCGCCGAGGAGATCGACCTGCTGCGCAACGAGATCGACAAGGTCCGCCTATATCTGCGGTAATCCCGTCGGCGTGACCGACGTGGCGGCTGGCAGGATGTCCGCAGCGGACGATGCCCCGGATCCTGCGAGCCTGCGCGCGTCCGCGTGATGCCCGGCGGACGGACCGCCGCGTGATGCGGGAAGGCGGCACGTCATGCACGCGAGCGCGATCCACGACCTCGTGGACGGCACGGTCGTCGCGGCCGTGATGCCGTCGACCGTGGCGGACTCCGGCGCGGATCGGGGCGTCCCCGTCCTGATGCCCTTGACCGACCTCGCGCGTGGGTCAGTGGCCGGTCGCGCTGCCGTCGCACTGGTCGACGAGCGCGAGGTGTTCGCCGATCCCGCGACGGTCCTGCGCGGGATCGCGGCCGTGCGCGAGCGCGGATTCGCCGTGGCGGTACGCATCGCGGAATCGGCGTCGCGCGCCACGGTGGTCCTGGCCCTGGTGGAACCGGAGGTGGTCGTCGTACCGGCCGAGGCACTCGTCGCATCCGATGTGCGGGCCGCCACGACCCTGCTGTCGTTGCGGGCCCACTGCGAGCGCACGAACTCCGTCGTTCTCGCCGAGGGCGTCGACTCCGACCTGCATCGCGAGGCGGCCCTCGCCCACGGCATCGGCTTCGGTTGCGGTGCAGCACTACACACTGTGGAGGGCAAGTCCGATCCTTCCTCGCCGCGCGGTGGGTTGTTCCGTGAACCCACCTGGAGCGCACCGCTCGACGATGCGACCGCCACGCCCTTCCGTATCCTGTCTGCCGGGCGGGAACGCGTGTGGAGCGGCAAGGGTCTGCTCGTGTCCATGAGCGCCGACCTCGAGGCGCGAGCCGGGGAGGCCGGCCCCGACACGGTCGCCCTCGGCACCTTCCAGCACCACGACCACTTCACGGGAGCCGCACGCAGGCGATGGATGTCGATGGCCGACACCCTCGCACACGTCGCGGTCTTCGCGGTCGGCTTCGGCACGAGCGCCTCGGGCCCGGACCTCGTCCCGATCGAGCCGCACGATCCCCTCGTCGACGAGTGGAACGTCATCCTCCTGGGAGAGTCGTTCGCGTGCGCACTCTCGGCCCTCGACCTGCACCGCACGGCCGGCGGCGAGCGGGAGTTCGAGTACGTCGTCTCCTACGACCGGGAGGCCGTCGCCCGCGCGGCGCGCGCGACCCTGTCCCGCCCACGACCGGTACCCGTGGAGATCCCACCGTCGTCCTGAGCCGCTCCCCCGCGGTTCACCCCTCGAAGCGCGCCAGGATGCTGTGGGCACACCGGATCACGGTGCCGCGGTCGTAGGACAGTACGTAGTGGAACTCTCGGTCGAGATCCGCTGCGTCGGTGTGCATGTCGAGCGCGGCGAGCACGCACGCGAAGTGCGGGCCGAGGACGACGACGTTCCATTCGTCGACCATCGGATCGTTCGGGTCCAACGGCGCGTGGTGTACCGCGGAGTCGACGTAGGGATCGATTCCGACGCCGTAGACCCCGGTGTAGGCGACCTGCTCGGCGAGCTGCGCCCATCGTGCCCGGGAAGTCGGGGTGAAGTGCTCGGCGCGCTGGAAGGTGCCGAGCACGATCGTCTCCGGTCCGGCTCCCACCGCGTTGGTCTCGAGCAGCTTGCTCATCGACACCAGAAGTCGCTTGAAACTACATGTGCGCCTGCGTCCTTCGGATGCCAGAGCGAAGGGGGTGAGTTCGGGGTCGTCCGGAGCGGCCGGTCGCGGACGCAGCGACATCGGTTCGACATCCGAATCCGCTTGCGCGGTATCCCCGGTCGATCCGACTGCCGGATACAGCGCGCCCATTCCGTATTCGGCGGCCAATCCCAGAGCGCGGCGGCGATGCAGTTCCGAATCGACACCCTGCGCGATGACGACCGCGCTGCTGGATTCGGTGTACGCGGCGACGGCGTGCGCGATCCTCGCCGTCGAGGCGTCGGCCGCACGCGCGATCAGGGCCGGCGACGTGATGATCACATCCGGTTCGACGAGCGGCAGCAGCGCGAGGGCCTGGGCACGCGCTCCCACACCGTCCACCGCGACGAGCATGCCGGCGGTGCGCGCCGCCGCGATGGTGCGCAGCGTCCTGGCAGGGGCGGCGATCAGCGCCTGTTCGGTGATGAGCACGACCGTCGTCGGGCTCCGGCGGTCATCGAGCGCGCCGAGTTCGTCGAGGGAATCGAGATCGAGGGTGACCAGATGCGGCACGGCCGACTCGACGTGCCGGCCGGCCCTGCGCCATTTGATGCGGTCCAGCTGCGACTTCTGGTGCATGGCCCGGGCGGCCTCGCTCAGCGCGGTGGCGTCGTGCAACGATGATCCTCCCGGACCAAGCAGTTGCAGTTCGACGGCGGACAGCGCACCGCTGCCGAGCCGGTGGATGGGGGCGAGCTCCGTCTCCACGGTGAGGCCGCCGAACGCGGCCTCCGCGTCTGCGGCAGCGTCGGCAGGAACAGCGCTCATGAATCCAGCATCCCATCTCAGGGCACCGATCGTCCGCTCGGGCCGACGGAGTCGAGACATAGGACATCTCCGCAGTTCAGACGGATGCGTTATCGAAACGCGACTTTACGTTACCGTTCCGTTACCGGGCGGGTCGTCGGGAAGCGACCTCCGTCGGACAGGCTCTGTGCAAGCCCGAGGCGAGTTCTCACCGCGACCCCGACGTTCTCACCGGGACCCACAGCAGGCCGACCGCCTGCGCATGATCCAGCCCGCACCGGACGGCACGAATCCACGCCGACAGGAGACCGCAATGAGCACACGTACGAGCACCACCCGCAGGATCATCACCGACACCGGGGCACTCTCACGAGCCGGTGCAGCGACCGTCCCCCGAGCGCCGCGCTACCGCCTCGACGTCCACTCGCCGTCCCGTCGCTGCAGTGTCCTGCGGGCGAAGGGCGATCTCGACATGACCGCCCGAGCGGAGTTCGCCTCCACTCTCGGCGACCTCGCACACTCGGGCGATCACGTCGTCGTCGACCTGTCCGAGGTGACCTTCATGTACTCCGAGGTCGCCTCGACACTCGCCGATGCCGATCACATCCGGCCCGGCCGTTTCCACGTCGTCGCACCCACACGTCAGGTGCGCATGCTGCTCGACATCCTCGCTCCCGACCTCGACGTCACCGACCGCACCGAAGTCGGCCTCGTGGGGAGCGCGTCCGCCGCCTGATACGGCGACGAATGCCCGTCAGCGGGTGGGGCCGCCGGTGATCAACGCCCACACGTCCCCGGCCTCGCCGGCCGCGGCGAGCAGTTCGGAGTCCCACGACGCGACCGTTCCGAATTCGCTGCGCCACGACAGGATCCGGTTGGCGTGCCGATGCAGCTCGTGTTCCATCGTGAAGCCGATCGCGCCGAGCGCCTGATGCGCGTTGCGGGCGACGACCGAGGCCGCATGTCCGGCGCACGAGGCGGCCGCTGCGATCGCGAAGCGGGTCGACGCGTCACCGAAACCTCCGGCGAGAACGGCATCGACGGCGCCATCCGCGGCGGCGTGCACGAGCGAGGCCTCGGTGGCGATGTCGGCGACGAGCGCCTGCACCGCCTGGAACTTGCCCAGCGGACGACCGAACTGCACGCGCGCGGTGGTGTGGTCGACGACGAGCTCGAGGATCCGATCCATCGCGCCCGCGGTGGCCAGTGCGCGGACGAGCGCACCCCGGTAGCGGAACTCGTCGGCGGTGCCCGCCGGAACGTCGCGTCCCGACAGTGCCGACAGGTCGACGCGCACGTGATCACGGGGCTCCGCCGCCAGGTTCACGGCCTCGACGATCTCGACGTCGCCGTGTGCGACCTCGGCGACCTGCCATCCCTGCGGCGACTGCCACAGCACGACGATCGAATCCGCGAACCGGGCCCACGGCACGTGGCGCGCGCGGCCGTCGGCGTCGAGCACCGCGGCAGTGCGCACGGCCGGCGCCGCATCGAGGCCCGCCTGGTCGAGGAGCCAGCCCGCGAGCAGATCGTTCTCGGCGACCGGCACGGCAGCAGCGGCGCTGCCGGCGGCTTCGAGCAACAGGGCGGCCTCCAACCATCCCGCGCCGCTTCCGCCGCTCTCCTCCGAACCGGTGAGCCGATCGAGGCCGAGCTCGGTGAGGGTGCTCCACAGGGCACGATCGAGTTCGACGACCTCACCGATCCGATGGTCGTCACCCGAGGTGAACACCTCGGACAGCATCTGTGCGAAGTCGCGTAGTTCCGTCGACTGCAGTGCGTCCTGTCCGCTCATCTCATCCCCAATCCTCGTGCGATGACCCCACGGAGGATCTCGCTCGTGCCGCCGCGCAGTGTGAAGCCCGGTCGTTGCATGACACCTGCCCGGACGAGCTCGGCCAGATGGTTGTCGGCCGCGGTGTATCCCGCGATCTCATCGGCGAGATCTGCCAGATCACCCTCGGTCTTCGTGCCGAGCACCTTCACGACCGACGCCGCGAGTTCGGCGTTCTCGCCGCGTTCGAGGGACTCGGAGACCGCGGTGGACATGCGGTGCAGGCCCGCCATGCGCCCGATGGTCGCTCCGATGCGGGTGTCCGCCTCGACGCTGCCGTCGGCCACACCGTGCACGAGGGATTCGAGTATCCCGAAGGTCGACAGGAAACGCTCGGGACCGCTGCGCTCGTAGCCGAGCTCGCTCGTCACCTGTTCCCAGCCGGCACCGATCTGCCCGAGCACCAGGTCGTCCGGGACGAAGACGTCGTCGAGCAGCACCTCGTTGAAGTGGTGGTCGCCGGACATCGACAGGATCGGGCGGATGGTCACGCCCGGGGAGTCGAGCAGCACGATGAACTGGCTCAGCCCGTCGTGGCGGTGTGCCGGATCGAGCGGTGCGGAACGCGCGAGGCCGAAGAAGGCGTCGGCGTGGTGCGCCCCGGACGTCCACAGCTTGGTGCCGGAGATCCGCCACCCACCGTCCACCTGCGTGGCCTTCGTCTTGACGCTCGCGAGGTCGGATCCGGAGTCGGGCTCGGACATGCCGATGGCCCAGCAGATCTCACCGGCCGCGATGCCCGGCAGGAACCGCTTCTTCTGCTCCTCGGTGCCGTACTTGAGCAGCGACGGTGCGGCCTGACGGTCGGCGACCCACTGAGCGGCGACCGGCGCGCCCACCGCGAGCAGCTCCTCGGTGACGACGAAGCGCTCCATGAAGGTTCGTCCGTGTCCGCCGTACTCGACGGGGATCGTCATGCCGACCCAGCCGCGAGCGGCGAGCGCGCGCGTGAACTCGGGGTTCCATCGCGTCAGCCAGGTGTCGATGCCCGGGGTGAACACGCCCTCGTCGATCTGTTCCTTCAGGAACGCCCGTACCTCGGCACGGAGTTCCGTCAGTGCCGGGTCGGGGGTGCCCGCCCTCGGCACGAGTCGTGCACTCATCGTGAATCTCCTTCTCCACCGGTGATGGTGGGACACAGCAGCGCCAGCGACAGGTCCGCGTAGCGTTCGGCGATCTCGTCCGGGCCGTCCGGGCCAGCGGGGTCGTACCAGTTGGCGATCGCCGAGACCATCGCCAGGATCGATCGACGGCAGTCGTCGGGATACTTCGTGGTGAAGACGCCTTGTGCGACACCGCGATCGATGATGTCGCGGATCCGCCTCCGGCCGTCGCGCCGACGCTCCTCGTACAGTCGCGCACCCTCGGGTTCGAGGTTGCGCACCTCCGTCGCGATCATGCGACCCTGCTCGGGGAACTGCGTGCGGAAGATGACGTTCCCCTTGACGAACGCGCGGATCTGCTCGACCGGATCGTCGCCGGCGCGGGCGAGTTCGGCGTCGCAGACCGCGTCGTAGGTGTCGACGCCGTCGAGCAGGATCGCCAGCAGCAGATCCTGTTTGTTCTTGTAGTGGTAGTACAGGGCGGACAGGCTCACGCCGGCTTCCTGCGCGATAGTCCGGATCGACGACGAGCCGTATCCGTTGCGCACGAATTCCTTCCGGCCCGCCTCGATGAAGACGCGCTGTTTCGGCGACAGCACTCTCACGACAGCGCTCCGGTATCGGCGTACTGCGCGATCAGCTCGCCGAGCGTGCCCTTGACCATCTTGCCCGTCGGCGTGCGCGGCAGTTCGTCGACGAACCGCACGTGCCGGGGGCACTTGAAACGCGAGAGGCGTTCCCGGCAGAACCCGATGATGTCGTCCTCGAGCTCGTCGGATCCGTCCACATCGGGGACGAGCTGCACGAACGCTTCGACGCGTTCACCGCGGTCCGCGTCCGGCACACCGACCACCGCGACATCCGCGATCGACGGGTGCAGCGCGAGGACGTTCTCGATCTCCTGCGGGTAGATGTTCACCCCACCCGAGATGATCGTGAACTTGTCGCGCCCGGTGAGGAACAGATAGTCGTCCTCGTCGAGATATCCGATGTCTCCGGTCGTGTACCAGTTACCCTCGAAGGGGTGCCTGGTGGATGCCGTTTTCTCCGGATCCTTGTGGTACTCGAACGAGAAGTCGTCCCGCTCGAAGTAGACGGTGCCGATCTCCCCCGTGGGCAGCCGGTTGCCGTTCTCGTCGCAGATCCGCGCCAGCCCGAGTGTGCCCGGGCCGCCGGTCTTCCCGACCGTTCCAGGTTTGTCGAGCCATTCCTGCGGGGTGACGAGAGTATTGCCGATCGCCTCGGTCGCGGAATAGTACTCGTAGACGATCTCGCCCCACCACCGCATGAGTTCCTGCTTGACCTCGACCGGGCACGGCGCCGCCGAATGCAGTGCGCACCGCATCGACGACAGGTCGTAGCGCTCCCGGACCGCGCGGGGCAGTTTCAGCAGGCGCACGAAATGCGTGGGCACCCACTGGCTGTGGGTCACGCGATAGCGTTCGATGCACGCGAGACTGTGCTCGGGGTCGAACCGCTCCATGAGCACGACCGTGCCACCGAGTGCCTGCGTCGACACGCCGTACCGCAAGGGCGCGGCGTGGTAGATCGGTGCCGGTGACAGGTAGACGGTGTTCTCGTCGAAACCGAAGCGGCGCACCTGCTTCAGCAGCGGAGGACCGGGCTCGTCACCGACCTGGGCACCGGAGAGAGCGGGCTTGATGCCCTTGGGGCGACCGGTGGTGCCGGAGGAGTACAGCATGTCGCTGCCCCGCGGCTGATCGGCCATCGGGGTGACGGGAAGACCCGCCACCTCCTCCTCGTACACGAGATGTCCGGGCACCTCTCCCCCGAAGGCGACGCGGTGCGTCACCTTCGGGGTGAGCGGCGCGATCGCCTCGGCGAGTTCGGCGAGAGGCGCCGAGACGACGAGCACCTTCGCGTCGCAGTCGTCGACGATGTACGCGGCCTCGACGGGAGCGAGGTGCGTGTTGACGAAGGTGACGTAGACGCCCGATCGAACTGCACCCCAGTACAATTCGAATGCCGTGGCGTCGTTGACGGTGACGACCGCGATGTGGTCGCCCTTCCCGACGTCGTGTGCGCGCAGCCAGTGCGCGAACCGGACGGACGCGTCCTCGAGTTCCCGATAGGTGAGCGTCCGTCCGGTCGCGGCCTCGTGCACGGCGGGCCGGTCCGGGGCGACGGCGGCGTAACGGCCCGGGTACATCCCTACAGCCCCAGGTCCTTGGAGATGATCGTCTTCATGACCTCGCTGGTGCCACCGTAGATCCGGGTCACGCGGGTGTCGGCGTACAGCCGGGCGATCGGGTACTCGGTGATGTAACCGTAGCCGCCGTGCAGCTGCAGACACTTGTCGATGACGCGACCGGAGACCTCGGTGCAGAACAGCTTCGCGCGGGCCGCGTCGGCGACCGTGAGTTCCTTGCGGTCGAGCAGTTCGAGGCAGTGGTCGACGTAGACACGCGCGGCCTGGGTCTCGGCCGAGCACTCGGCGAGCACGAACTTGGTGTTCTGGAACGACGCGACCGGCTTGCCGAACACCTTGCGTTCCTTGGTGTAGGCGATCGCGTGCGCGATGGCGGCCTCGGCGAAGCCGACCTGGTTCAGGGCGATGCTCAGACGCTCCTGCGGCAGGTTGTGGGTGAGGTACCCGAAGCCCGCGCCTTCCTCGCCGAGGAGGTTCTCGACCGGCACCTTCACGTCGGTGTACGACAGTTCGGCGGTGTCCTGCTGGTGCAGGCCGATCTTGTCGAGCTTGCGGCCCACCGCGAAGCCCTCGCTGTCGGTGGGCACCGCGATGATCGACAGGCCGCCGCGGCGGTTCTCGGGATCGAACGGGCTGGTGCGGCAGACCGTGAGGATGAGGTCGGCGGTGACGCCGCCGGTGATGAAGGTCTTCGCGCCGTTGATGATGTAGTGCTTGCCGTCCTCGGACAGCTTCGCCGAGGTCGCGATGTTGGCGAGGTCCGAGCCGGTGCCGGGCTCGGTCATCGCGATCGCGGTCATGATCGAGCCGTCGGCGAAGCCGGGCAGCCAGCGCTGCTTCTGCTCCTCGGTCGCGTATTCGAGCAGGTAGGGCAGGATCAGGCAGGCGTGCACCGTGTAGGAGCCGAACGAGACTCCAGCGCGCGCAACCTCTTCGAAGACGATCGTGTTGAACTTGAAGCTGGACTCGCCGCCTCCGCCGTACTCCTCGGGGACCTGGATTCCCAGGATGCCGAGTTCGCCCAGCCGGCGGAAGAATTCGCGGGGCGGGCGACCCATCTCGTCCCATTCCTCGCGATGCGGCGCGACCTCACGTTCGATGAAGTCGCGCACCATCTTCCGGAACTGATCGTGTTCTTCGGTGAAGATCGTCCGCTGCATGGCTTGTCCTCCGGGGTGTGGGGGAAGGAGAGGGGAAGGTCAGTTACCGGTGAAGTTGCCGGTGCGTCGTTCGAGGAACGCCGAGAGGGCTTCGCGGTGGTCCTCGCTGTGGTGCGAGAGCGCCTGGAGGGAGGCCGACAGTTCGAGGAGCGTGTCGAGATCGACGCGCTGGCCCTCGCGCAGCAGCTTCTTCGTCATGCGCAGTGCGTTCGGGGGGTTGACGGCGACGCGGGCGGCGAGCGCGTTCGCGGCGTCGAGTAGCTGTTCGGGTTCGACGACCTGCGAGACCATGCCCCAGTCGAGAGCGGTCGCGGCGTCGACGCGGTCGCCGGTGAAGGCCATCTCGGCGGCGCGCGCGGCACCGACGGCGCGCGGCAGCAGCCAGGCACCGCCGTCGCCGGGGATGATGCCGAGCTTGACGAAGCTCTCCGCGAAGAACGCCTTCGACGAGGCGATCCGCATGTCGCACATCATCGCGAGGTCGCAGCCGGCGCCCACGGCGGGTCCGTTGACCGCGGCGATGATCGGGACCTCGCAGTGGTAGATGGCCCGGGGCAGGCGCTGGATGCCGCGGCGGTAACCCTCGCGCAGGGCGTGGGGTGCGCCGCCGAACATGCCGCGACGCTCGTCCATGTCCTTGACGTTGCCGCCGGCGGAGAAGGCCGATCCGGCGCCGGTGAGGATGACGACGCGGGTGTCGATGTCGCGGTTGGCCTCCTCGACGAGCTCGACGAGACGGTCGACGACGTCGTCACCCGAGATCGGGTTGCGCGCCTCCGGAAGGTTGATCGTCCAGGTCACGACGTTTCCGTCGCGCGTGCTCAGTACGACGTCCTGCGAAGTTGCCATTGCGGTCGCGGTCCTTCCGGTAGCCAGTGTGTGGCTCGCACCATAATTAGGTCGAACGATCGTTCAAATTACGGGGCGCGTCGGATTCTGTAAAGACCCAACGGGCTCGTGCCTCAGTCGGGGAGGCTCACGTTCGATTCGGCGATTCTTATGGCTACCTCGTCCGGGAAGATGTTCCGGAAGACGAAGGGATCACGGCCGAGCACCCAGCCCGGCGCCAGCGCGGTCGCATAGCGCTCGAAATATCCGAGCTGCTTCCCGAACAACACGAGCTCCTCGGGAGTCGACGTGTTCCACTTGCGTCCGAGCGAGACGAGCGCACCGATCAGCTCGCTGAGCCGCAACTCCCCCACGTCCTGACCGAGCAGCGGACCGAAGATCTCCGCCACCTGCCGGCCGACCGCCGCGTCGTCGACGTCGAGGTCGGCGGCGACACCGAGCGCCCGCACACTCTGCGCGACCGCCGTGAAGTCCCCGTCGAGCAACGCGGCACGGAACAACGCCCGCAGCAGCGCGCGCCACTTCTCGGGCAGTTCGCCGACGATGCCGAAGTCGAGCAGCGCGACACGTCCGTCGTCGAGCAGCCAGAGATTGCCCGCGTGCACGTCGCCGTGGAACGGACCGTGACAGAGCACCGCCTCCATCCACACCTTCACCCCCCGGCGCACGAGCAGGGAGGTGTCGAGCTCGTCCTGTCCCGGCACCACCCGGTCGACGGGCTTGCCCTGCAGGCGCTCCATGCAGATCACCCGCGGACCGCACCACTGCCAGTACACCTCGGGCACCGTGACATAGGTGTTGTCGCCGAACGCGGAGATGTTGCGGCGGAAGCGATCCTGACGATCCGCTTCGACCGCCGCGTTGAGCTCGGTCATCGTCGCGTTGTAGAGATCGCGGATGATCCCCGGAGTGTTCGCGATACGGAAGAACTCGAAAAGCTGCAGCAGCTTCGCGCCCATGTAGGCGGCGCGCAGATCGACGAGCATGCGGTGCGCGATCCCCGGCCGCTGCACCTTCACCACGGCCCGACGGCCGTCGCGCAACACGCACCCGTGCACCTGGGCGACGGACGCCGCGGCGAGCGGCACATCGTCGAACGACTCGAACGTCTCGTCGATGCGGTGTCCGAGATCCTCCTCGATCACCGCGCGGGCCTGCTCGGAGGGGAAGGTCGGCACGTCGTCGAGCATGCGCAGGCACGCGTCGGCGAGAGCCGCGGGGAACAGCCCGGGCGACGACGCGATGAGCTGGCCCAGCTTCACGAAGGTCGGCCCGAGATGTTCGAAGGCGTCGACGGTGCCGTGCGCGGCCGCTTCGACGAGGCTGTGCTGCCGGGGCCGGACGGTCCACCGCAGCACCGCCCACACCACGAAGGTGATCAGGACGGCGGCGACGACCACTGCCCGTCCGAGCTCGGCCGGCCCGAACCGGTCGAGCGGAGGCCGCTCGACGTCCAGGGCACCGGGTGGAAGTCCGTCGGCGAAGGGGCCGACGGGCCCGTTGCGCTCGGGCCTGCTGTGCCCCTGCGCTCCGGATACGCCTTCGCGCAGCGTGTACTCGTGCACGACCTGTCCCCACTCCGTCCACCACGCGCTCACCTCGGCGCGACTTCGTGCACGGTACCTGCATCCGGCGCCCCGATCGAGACCCGGCGATCATCTGTCTTCTGTCGGTGCCCCCGACTACTCTCTGACGGGTAGCGGATTCGGGTCCGACCAGCCGGGGGTATCGCGCTCATGACCGAACAACTGCTCGAAGAATCTGCCGGTTCGACATCGACGTCGACCGATTTCATGGAACTCGCCGAGCCGTTCCGTCGCGAACTGCTCGCCCACTGTTATCGCATGAGCGGGTCGCTGCACGATGCGGAAGATCTGGTCCAGGAGACCTATCTGCGCGCCTGGCGCGGTTACGAGAACTTCGGCGGCCGCTCCTCACTGCGCACGTGGCTGCACCGGATCGCTACCAACGTGTGCCTGACGGCGCTCGAAGGCCGCAGTCGCCGGCCGTTGCCCACCGGGCTCGGCGCGCCCAGTTCCGATCCCACCGACGATCTGGTCACCCGCCCCGAGGTGCCGTGGCTCGAGCCGTTCCCCATCGGGTACGCCACCGACGATCCGTCGGATCCCGCCACCATCGCCGCCTCCCGCGATTCCGTCCGCCTCGCGTTCGTCGCCGCCCTGCAGCACCTGTCCGCCCGCCAACGCGCGGTCCTGCTGCTCCGCGAGGTCCTGCAGTGGCGCGCCACCGAGGTCGCAGCCGCGCTCGACACGTCGACGGCGGCGGTCAACAGCCTCCTGCAGCGGGCACGCGCGCAGCTGAAGGACGCCCAGGTCCGCGACGACGACCTCGCCGAACCCGACAGCGCCGAGACCAAGGCGTTGCTGCAGCGCTGGGTCGACGGCTTCGAGAAGTACGACATCGATTCGCTCGTCGAGATGCTCACCCAGGACGCCGTCTGGGAGATGCCGCCGTTCGAAGGCTGGTACCAGGGCCCCGAGGCGATCGTCACCCTCATCAAGCAGAACTGCCCCGCGAAGGGCCCCGGCGACCAGGTGCTGCTTCCCACCGTGGCCAACGGCCAGCCGGCCTTCGGCCTGTACATGCGAGGGGAGGACGGCCGCCACCACCCTTTCCAACTGCAGGTGCTCGACATCGTCGACGGTAGGGTCACGCACGCCACCGTCTTCTTCTCCGACGACACGACGGCGTTGTTCGCCAGGTTCGGGCTACCGGAGGACCCGGCAGCCCGCTGACGTCGAAGGTCACGCCTCGGCAGGCGCGGCTTCCGTGACGTCGGCCTGCTGAGCGGCGGTCATGTCCATCCACATGACCTCCCAGACGTGGTTGTCGAGGTCGCGGAACGCCCGCTGGTACGCGTAGTCGCCCATGTCCTCCTTCGCCTTCTCGGCCCCGGCGGTCACCCATTCGGTGCCGCCGGCCGCGATCGCGCCGTCGACGAGCGCGTCGACACCTTCGCGACTGTCGGCCGACACGCACATCAGCACCTCACGGGCCTTCGTGGTGTCGCAGATGTCGTCGTTGGTGAACATCCGGAACATCTGCTTCTCGAGCAGCATCACGTAGGTCTGGTCGTTGATCTTCAGGCAGGCGGCGTTCTCGTCGCAGAACGACTCGTCGAACGTGAATCCGAGCTTGTCGAAGAATACGCGGGTGGCGGTGATGTTCTCGACGGCGAGATTGACGAACAGCATGCGCGACATGGTTTCTCCTGTGGTCGGTTCGTCCCGCGGGGACGCGGTGTGGGTGTCACCGATACAGACCGGCCACCCTGCGAGAACTCATCGCGCACCCCGAGATTTCTCGACGCGGTGTGGTCGTCACTGCTTGCCGAGCACCCAGACCGGGCCCGTGATCAGCCAGATCACCGTGATCGTGGCGAGGGTGGGGAAGATTCCGTACAGCGCCGAGGCCTGCTCGCCGTTCGCGACGGTCGACCCGAGCCCGAGCACGGCGGCCGCGCTGATCCCGGCCGCGAGCAGCCATCGTCCGAAGTCCGCACATTCCTTGCGGAAGGCCTCCGGCCCTTCCTTCGGAGCGGGTTCCGGTTTCGCACCACCCGCGAAGTGATAGGCGAATCGCCGGTCGGCCCACCGGACGACGCTCGGTCCGAAGGCGACACTCACACCGAGATAGATACCCGCCACGCGATGGACCCAGCCGACCTCCGCCCCGTTGTGCAGATCCACGGCGACGGCCGCGAGCAGGACGACGTCGATCAGCGGGATCAGGGCGAGCAGCACCGCACCCGTCCTGCCGAGCCGGAGCAGATACCGGAACACCAGTCCGGCCGCGAGCACGACCCAGAACGCGATCTCGCATCCGACGATGAAAGCGGCGATGTGGCTGAACATGGCCTCAGAATCGCGCGCACATCCCCACGCGCGCGTCGCCCGATGGGCGGCAGATGCCTCATCACTTCGGGTGACGTCGACCCTGATCATCCCCCGGTTGTGGTCGAATCGTTGCCGTGGACAACCGTGAATCCGAGATTCGAGTGGGATTCGTGAACCCGCGGTACAACTCCCTGCTCGTCGCCCTCGCATACTTCGCGGGCGGCGCGCTGTTGTACGCCCTGGATCTCGGTGTGCTCGTCGAGGACCGCCCGCCGCAGCCGCTGTGGGTGTGGCTCGTTCTGCTCGCCTGCGTGTGCGCACCGATGACGATGCGCCGCACGCGACCGCTTCTCGCCCTCGTGCTGGGCACGGTTCCGGTACTGGTCGACCTCGTCGTCGGCCCCTCGCTGCCGGTCTGGATCGCATACGGCGACCTGCTGTACGCCGCAGCGCTCTTCGGCTCGGCACGCACCAGCCGCTTCCTCGAACGCGCCCCTGTTGTCCCGATCGTCGTCGGCGCCGTCGCGCTCGGCGTGTACTTCGGAGAACTGCGCATCGCCGTGTGGGCCGTGTCGATCGCCGCGCTCGTGATCATCGTCCCGATCTGGTGGGCCCGATCCGTCCGCATACATCGGGACGCCGCCGACATCGAACGGGCACGCGCCGAGGCCCTCTCGCGGGTCGCGGAACTGGACCGTCGCGCCGCCATCACCACCGAGCGGCAGCGCCTGGCCCGCGACCTGCACGACGTCGTGGCCGGGCACCTGTCGTCGATCGCGATCCAGAGCGAGGCCGCGCTCCGCCTCCGCGAGTCCGACCCGGACAGGGCACTGACCGTGCTCGACTCCGTGCGCTCCGGCAGCGTGGCCGCCCTCCAGGAGATGCAGTCGATGGTGCGCCTGTTGCGCAGCGACGACACCGACGACGAGATCACCACCGCAGGGCGCCTCGCCGACCTCGAACCGCTCACCGCCTCCGCACGTGCCGCCGGCACCTCCGTCCGGATCGACGGTCATCCACCCGCAGACCTCGACGCGGAGGTCGATCTCACGGCCTACCGCATCGTCCAGGAGACCCTGACGAACGCGGTCAAGCATGCACCGGGACGGCCGGTGACCCTTCGGTTCGACGACACCGACGGCCGGCTCGGGATCGAGGTGGTGAACCCGATCGGCGACCCGGACACCCCAGACCCGTCACCGGCCCGCGGCGCCGGGCACGGCCTGCGCAACATCGCCGAACGCGCCGCCGCGGTGGGCGGGCACGCCCGCTCCGGTCGCGACGGGAACGAATGGAGGACATACGTGCAACTGCCGCTCGCGAACAGGAGGACGACGTGACGATCAGGGTGTTGCTCGCCGACGACCACAGCGCCATCCGCGCGGGTCTGCGGCTCCTGCTCGACACGAGCGAGGACATCGAGGTGGTGGGCGAGGCCGCCGACGGCGCCGTCGCGGTGTCGCAGGTCCGCGCGCTCGCCCCGGATGTCGTTCTCATGGACATCCGCATGCCGCATGTCGACGGGATCGCCGCGACCCGCACCATCACCGAGGAGACGAGTGCCCGGGTGCTGGTGCTGACGAGTTTCGAGATCGACGAATACGTCTTCGAGAGCCTTCGTGCCGGGGCGGCCGGATATCTCCTCAAGACCGCCTCGGCGGATGCCATGCTCGACGCGATCCGGGCGGTGCACTCCGGGGAGTCCGTGCTCTCACCGCAGGTCACACGAACCGTCATCGACGCATTCGTCTCGAAATCCGCTCGGCGGGAAGGTGTTACGAACGGGCCGGATTTCGATGCTCTCACCGCGCGCGAACAGGAGGTCTTCGCGTGTCTGGGCGAGGGATTGTCCAACCGCCAGATCGCCACCCGTCTCGGGATCGGTGAGAACACGGCGAAGACGCACGTCGCCCGGGTGCTCCACAAACTCGGGCTGCAATCGCGGATCCAGGCGGCCATCCTCGCCCGGGACATGCCCGATCATCAGCTCTAGGATCGGGGATGCACCAGGATTCGACAACCGACTCCGAAAGCGCGGGAAAAGAAATGACCGGCACTTCCGATCACGACGACCTGCTGCTCAGCGACGCCGAACGCATGCACGCGTTGAACGCACTCGGCGAACACTACGCCGCGGGCCGGCTCGACAGCGTCGAGTTCTACGAACGATCCGGGGAGATATCTTCGGCGCGAACGTTTTCGGCGTTGCTCCCGTCGTTCCGGGGACTGCCCGGCGGTGTTCCTCTCGAACAGGTCGACGGTCACATCCGGATGATCCACGACTCCTCCGCGCCGGCGGTCCGCCACGACAGCTCCCCTGCGGCGGCATCCCAGTCCCCGGAGGACGAACTGGCCTCGCTCCGCGAACGCGGCAGCATGGTCGAGACGCTGGACTGGATCATCATCGGCGTCACGCTCGTGACCTTCCTCGTCCTGCAGATCGCTCTCGACTGGAGCTACGCGTGGATCGTGTGGCCGTCGCTGATCGTCACGCTCAGCGTTCCGCGGTTGATCCTGAAGTACAGCGACGACGACGAGAAGGTCTACGAGGAGCTCAAGAAGTCGGAGGCCGCCGAACGGAAGAAGCGGCTCGAGGAGGCGTCGAAGAGGATCCGGGAACTCGAGGGTCGCCGCGGTCCGGAGACGCCCCGAAGTTGAAGCGACGGGCGACCGCGAACCGGGGCGAACCGCTCCCCGACTGCTCCCCGCTGCGCTGTTCCTGGTAGAAGCAAGGAATGGCAATCGAGACCGCACAGTTCACCGTCGACCGTCCGGGTCGTTTCATGGGCGTCGGCATCGAGGTCGCCGACGACGCGTCGGTCTCGGTCACCCAGTCCGTCGGATCGCACCTGTTCGACCACCGCGGGCAGACCACGCTCGCTTCCATCGGCGTCTTCACCGACGTCGCCGCGGGCGCACCCGCCGGCATCGCGCGGTTCGCGGAGACCGGTGAGCGACCGCAGGGCGTGCTGTCGCACGTGACGGCGACGCTCGCCCACCCCTTCCCCGCCTCGGGGACCCTCGTCGGTCACGGCAGCAGCCTGTTCTTCGACGAGTCCACCGCCGTGTCGGGCACCGACGTGCGCGACGAGGAGGGTGTTCTCGTCGCGCACCTGGTCGGCCGCTCGATCGTTGTCGGGCGCACCCCGATGGACCACGGCGCCGAGACGTCGGAGGCCGTGCCGGAGCGGGGCGAGCCGGAACCGTGGTCGGATGCGGCGATCCTGGCCGAACTGCCCGGCCTCGATATCGTCACGGGCATCTCCACCGGGACTCTTCCGCGGGGCCCGCTCGCCGGTCTGCTCGGACTCGAGGTGACGGCTGCCGAGCGCGGTGCCGTGCAGGCCCGCGTGTCGCCGTGCGAGTGGATGGCCAACGTGATCGGTTCGGTGCAGGGCGGTGTGCTCGTGTCGATGGCGGAGGCAGTCACCGGCCTGGCCGCGCAGACGCTGACCGGCATCGATCAGGACTATCGCGTGCTGGAGATCGGCCTCGACTATCTCTGCTCGCCTGCCGTCCCCGGGCCGGTCATCGAACTGCGGTCCGAAGCGGTGCGGGCCGGACGGCGACTCGCGTCCTTCGAGACGACGCTGTGCGCCGCCGATGGCACCGTCTACGTGCGCGCGCACGCCAACGTCCAGCTGTTCCCCCGCGCGTAACGGGTTCGCAGGAATCTCCCAGCCTTCTCGCACCGTGCCTCGAGCGTCCGGACGCACGATGGTCGGAACAAGAACGCACGGAGGAGAGATCATGAACGAGGACGTCGAGGCGAGCCGCAGACGTGTCAGCCGCCGACGGGCGTTGGCGCTCGGCGGAACGATCGGCCTGGGCGGGCTGATTGCGGCGGCGTGCGGCACGAACGAATCGACCACCGCGACGACCGGCACCGCATCGGCGGCGACCACCACGGCATCCACCGCGACCGGCATCGACGCGCAGCTCGTCGCGATGCTGGACGACGCACCGAGCTGCGTGATGAGCGCCGAGGTGACGCAGGGACCGTACTGGTTCGACGTCGACTCCATCCGCCGCGACATCGTCGAGGACCGGCCTGGCCTTCCCCTCACGCTGGCGGTGCGGGTGCAGGATCTCGCGAACTGCGATCCCGGTGGGTCCTCGGCTCCGGTCTCGAACGCCGTCGTCGAGATCTGGCACTGCGACGCCGGGGGCGAGTACTCGGGCTTCGAATCGGGCACGGCCTTCCCGGGTGGCCCGGTTCCGCCGGCGGGTGGGCGTCCACCGGAGGGGATGGCACCCCCGGAAGGCATGCAGCCGCCCGCCGGGATGGGCCCACCGCCCGGGATGCCCGGAGCACCGGGTTCCGGCGAGACGTCCGACGGCTCGTACAGCTCGGGGGACGTGGAGGCCACGACCACCGACGACGGCACATACCTGCGCGGCGCGCAGGTGACGAATGCCGACGGCATCGTCTTCTTCGACACGATCTATCCCGGTTGGTACCGCGGCCGCACCGTGCACATCCATCTGAAGGTGCACATCGATCGGTCGACGGTGCTCACCACGCAGCTGTACTTCGACGACGCGCTCACCGACGAGATCTTCTCGACGGTCGAGCCGTACACCGAGCACAGCGGCCGCGACACCCGCAACGACACCGACTCGATCCACGACCCGACGGGGACGACGGTCACCGCACGTCAGGGCGACCGGGTCCTCGCCGCGGTCAACGTGGGTGTCGACGTCTGATCACCCTGCTCGGCGCGCGGCCGTCACCGCCGCCGCGCCGAGTCTCGGGAACCGGCCGTCGGAGATCGTGGTGAAGGTGTTGCCCATGCGGTTGGTGACGAACGCGACCGACAGTCCGGTCTCCGGGTCGGCGAACGCTCCCGAACCGCCGAAGCCGTAGTGGCCGACCGACCGCAGCGGCTGCTGCCTCAGGGCGACCCATCCGGGGTGATAACCCAGCCGCCAGTTGGGCCGGATGCCGAGGACGTAGTCGCGTCGCCGGGTCTGCACTTCGAGCAGCTGGTCGACGGTGTCCTCCTTCAGCAGGCGGGCACCGTCGATCGCTCCGCCGTTCGCGATCGCCGCGTACATGCGGGCCAGGGCCCGAGCGGTGAACACACCGTTCCATCCCGGCATGACGGCGTCGTGCGCGGACGGACTGCGCATCAGCTCGTCGAAGCCCTCCGCCATGCCTGCCTCGGCGAGACCCCGTACGCCCGGCGCGTGTGACAGCACCGCCGACGCCGTCGTCCACGGTGCCGGCAGGAAGTTGACCTTGGGGAACACCCGGGCGATGCGGTGCCGCTGGTCCTCGGGCACGTGGTACCAGAACTCGTCCGTGCCGAGCGGCTCGGCGATCTCGGTGCGCACGAGTTCCTGGAAGGGCGCCCCGGTCACGCGCGACGCGACCTCGGCGACCAGGTTGCCGTAGGTGACGGCGTGATAACCCGGCCCGTGGAAGCGTCGTGGATCGGGCGGGGAGGCGGCGAGCGCGGCGGCCACCGCCTCGGAGTCGAGCAGTCCCTCCCGACCCGGCACGAGACCGCGCGACCTGTGCAGTCCGGCGCGGTGCGACATGAGCTGTCGCAGCGTGATGGTCTCCTTGCCGGCCGCGGCGAACTCCGGCCAGTACTCGGCCACGGCCGCGTCGTAGTCGAGCAGGCCACGCTCGGCGAGGCGGTGCACCACCGTGCTGGCCACTCCCTTGCCGGTGGAGAACGACAGCACGACGGTGTCGCGGGTCCACCGCTTGTCGCGCGCGGCCCAGCCCGCCCAGATGTCGAGGACGGGTTCGCCGTGCAGGTAGCAGGCGAGAGCACCGCCGCCCTGGCCCGGCTTGTAGAACATCCGGAAGAACAGATCCGCGACAGGCATGAAGCGGGGATCGACCAGCATCTGTGTCGACGGGGTCGCCGCGGGCGGCTCCGTCGTGGAACCTTCGGTCATGAGGGCGATGGTAGGAGTATGTAAACGCTCCCGAGGGTGTTCTCCCACTTCTACGGCGGTCCGGTCCGCGGGTGACTGCACGACCTACCCATCCGATGTAAGGATGGGGAGCATGACCCTCGCGCAGAACTCGGAGATTCGCTCCGGCATCGATCTCGGACACGTCGACGAACGGGTCCGCCCCCAGGACGACCTCTTCGAACACGTGAACGGCCGATGGCTCGCCGAACACGAGATCCCCGCCGACCGCGCGCTCGACGGAGCCTTCCGCACGCTCGCCGACAAGGCCGAGGTCGACGTGCGGACCATCATCGAAGAAGCCGCGGCGTCCGGCGCCGAGCCGGGCACCGACGCCCAGAAGATCGGCGACCTCTACACCTCGTTCATGGACACCGCGACGATCGAGGCCGCCGGTCTCGATCCGATCCTCGAGGAACTCGGGGCGGTCTCGGGAGCTGCCGACCGCGCCGCGCTCGCGGCGGTGCTGGGCCGGTTGCAGCGCGCCGGCGTGACGGGCGCGCTCGCGCACTACGTCGACACCGATTCGAAGAACTCCGAGCGGTATCTCATGCATGTCTCGCAGGGCGGGCTCGGGCTGCCCGACGAGTCGTACTACCGCGAGGACCGCTACGCCGAGATCCGCGGCCGGTACACCGCCCACATCGGCCGGATGTTCGCCCTCGCCGACCTGCCCTACGACGCGGCGAAGGTGGTCGCGCTCGAGACGAAGCTGGCCGCCGGGCACTGGGACGTGGTCAAGCGTCGCGATGCCGACCTGAGCTACAACCTGCTCACCCTCGACTCGCTGCTCACCGATCTTCCGCAGTTCGATTGGACCGGATGGCTCACCGCGACCGGCGCGACCACCGAACAGTGGGCGGAGATCGTCGTCCGTCAGCCGAGCTTCCTCGAGACGTTCGCGACGCTGTGGGCCGACGAGGACCTCGACGACTGGAAGGCCTGGGCGGTGTGGCGGGTGCTGCGCGCGCGGGCTCCGTATCTGTCCGAGGCGTTCGTCGACGAGAACTTCGCCTTCTACGGCCGCACGCTCACCGGTACGCAGGAGATCCGGGACCGCTGGAAGCGCGGCGTGTCGCTCGTGCAGGATCTGCTCGGCGAGGCCGTCGGCAAGCTCTACGTCGAACGGCACTTCCCCGCCGAGGCGAAGACGCGCATGCAGGTGCTCGTCGACAATCTCACCGAGGCGTACCGGCAGTCCATCACCGACCTCGAATGGATGAGCCCGGCCACGCGCGAGGCCGCGCTGCGCAAGCTCGAGAAGTTCACGCCCAAGGTCGGCTATCCCGACACCTGGCGCGACTACTCCGCCGTGACGATCACCGCGGACGACGTGGTGGGCAACTACCGCAGCGGGTACGCCGCGGAGTACGACCGCGATCTCGGCAAGCTCGGTGGTCCGGTCGATCGCGGCGAGTGGTTCATGACGCCGCAGACGGTCAACGCCTACTACAACCCGGGGATGAACGAGATCGTCTTCCCCGCCGCGATTCTCCAGCCTCCGTTCTTCGACCTGCATGCCGACGACGCCGCGAACTACGGCGGTATCGGCGCGGTCATCGGGCACGAGATCGGCCACGGTTTCGACGACCAGGGCGCGAAGTACGACGGCGACGGCAATCTGGAGAACTGGTGGACCGATTCGGACCGCGAGGAATTCGGCAAGCGCACCGCCGCACTCATCGCGCAGTACGACGAGTTCGAGCCGAAAGCCCTTCCCGGACAGCGCGTCAACGGCAGCTTCACGATCGGCGAGAACATCGGTGATCTCGGCGGTCTGTCGATCGCGTTGAAGGCCTACGAGATCGCGCTCGACGGCAAGCCCGCGCCCGTCATCGACGGCCTGACCGGGCTGCAGCGCGTGTTCTTCGGGTGGGCGCAGGTGTGGCGTACGAAGGTTCGCGACGAAGAGGCGTCACGACGCCTCGCCGTCGACCCGCACTCGCCGCCGGAGTTCCGCTGCAACGGCGTGATCCGCAACATCGACGCGTTCTACGACGCGTTCGAGGTCAGCGAGGGCGACGGGCTGTATCTCGAACCTTCGGAGCGCGTGCGCATCTGGTAGCTCCACGCACGACACTGCCCCGACGCGGAATGCGTCGGGGCAGTGGTCGTTTTCAGGTTTCGTTCCCGGGCTGTCGCCTACCGGATCAGCCGAGGTGCGAGCTCGGCACCGGAACGCCGCGCGCGTGGAACCACGGGATGGGGTCGACCTTGGCGCCGCCCGGCTGCCACACCTCGTAGTGCAGGTGCGGTCCGGTGGACTGGCCGCGGTTGCCCATCGTGGCGATCTGCTCGCCGGCGCGGACGTGCTGGCCAACCGAGACGAGGGACTGATCGATGTGGCCGTAGACGCCGGTCGTGCCGTCGTCCTGCGCGATGCGCACCCACAGGCCGAAGCCCGAGGCCGGACCGGATTCGATCACGACGCCGTCGGTGACGGAGACGATGGGCGTGCCGATCGAGTTCGCGACGTCGATACCGTTGTGGTTGGTGCCCCAACGCGGGCCGAAGCCGGACGTCAGCGTTCCTGCAGCGGGGAAAGCGAGTGCGGGGCGACGCGCAGCCTCCTCGCGGGCGGCCTGCTCGGCGGCCTCACGGGCGATCCGCTCGGCCTCTGCACGCTGTGCTGCCTCCTGGGCAGCGATCGCCTCGGCGACACGCTGTGCTTCCCGCTCGGCGGCGCGGTTCAGCTTCTCGGTGTAGTGCGATGCGTCGACACCGGCGACCTTCAGCACCTGCGGTGCGGTCGAGAGGTTCTCCCCGGCGCCCGTCCATGCGGTGGCGGACTCGACGCGGACCCGGTCGCCTGCGGCGTTCGCGACCGTCGTTCCGCCGACGGTGACGGCGCTCGCGAGGACCGCGACTGCCATCCACCTGCCGGCGCGGGTTGCGCGCCGTCGCAGATCGGTGGCTTCTCGGGTGTGGGTGGATTCAGGATTTCGGATCACAGCAGTTTCCTCTGGGACAGGCCCTCGGTAACGAAAGGGTCACGATTCCATCACAGAGTACTTCTACCTTTGACGACCTCAGCGTGTCGCCTTGACTCCAAACCGACCGGTATCGGACAAAAGACGCCCGATTTGCCCTACTCGATTCACATCGACACCATCGACCTCACGCGTTGGACGCAAAACCAGGGTAAACAGTGAGTGACGTCACGCCATCGGATAACGGGGAACTGCTCTCCGATGGGGTAATGAGGCGGTATCGCGGCCCCAGCCGAAGGGGCCCTACCGCACCGCGAAACGCAGACCGAAATTGTCGAACGTCGCGGGCAACGGACGCGCCGGATCCGGCTTCACATCCGACACCACGGTGAACTCGGCGGACCGGAGCAGTGTCGCGAGGAAGGTGCTCGCCGCGAACAGCACGATGCTGCGCCCGGGGCACACCGTCGGTCCGGCGCTGAACGGCACGAGCGCGGGATAGCGCTCGGCGCGGCCGTCGAGCCAGACCTCGGGTTCGAAGGTGTCGGCGAACGGCAGGTCGTCGGCGCGGTGGAAGGCCGAGGACAGGATCACGAAGCCCGTACCGGCGGGAATCGTCGAGGCACCACCCGCACCGTCGCTCCACGTGGTCTCCTCCACGGAGTCCCGGAGGATCACCGGAGTGGTGGGCCACAGCCGGGTCGTGTCCAGCACGCAGGCCCGCAGGTACTCGTAGACCTGCGGTGTCCCGGCCTCGGTCCCCGACAGTTCCGACTCGACGCGCAGGCGCTGCTCGGAATGGGTCGACAACACCGCCAGGGTTCGGGCGCCGACCATGCCCGCGGCGTCGAACGCGAACAACCAGTGCGGCATCTGCCCGATCGGGTCGACGGACGCCGGCGCGGCGAGGTCCCGGACCACCCCGGCCAGACTCTCGGACGGAGCCGCCGTGACATGACGGTGCAGGTTCTGGGTGAAGCGGTCGCGCAGACGGTGCCGGAGCGGATGCGCGAACGACCAGTTCCCGTTCGAGCGCAGTGTCCACAGCTGGTCGGTGATGCTCTCGTCGTCGCGGGCGGCGTCGCCGAACGCGAGTCGCCGGACGAGCCGCCACCAGGTCTTCACGAAATCGGGAGCGTCGAGTTCACCGCGCGACCTCGCATGCTCGAGCAGGTCCTGCGCCTCCTGCTCGATCACGGGAACCCATTCGGCCGCGAGACGGTGCAGGGCGTGTTCCGGTTCGAGGACCGACTCGTTGAACGCGCGTCGCTGGGCGCGAATGTCCCCTCGGGAGATGAGCACACCGTTGGGCTGGAACGGGCTCAGTGCAGCCACCTTCTCCTTGTTGGCCGCAGTGAACGACGCCGTGTCGGTGCGCAGGATCCGGTCCACATCCTCGGGCGTCAGAACGATCGCGAGGGTGCGGCCGGGGATCGGCACGACCGCCGGCCCGTCACCGTGCCGCTTCCGTAGATCGGCGACCAGGCGGACCACGCCGGCATCGGACTGGTTCTTCTCGAGCAGCTTCATCGCCCAGCGCCGACGAGCGATCGGTCCCACCGCCACGAACGGCACGGCCACCTGTCCGAGGAGTCGAGCGGCGTCGGTGGGCGAAACGGTCGCGGTCGATGCAGGCACAGGTGCTCCCGGCGTCGGAGGGACAGGACCTATGAAGGCTTCCCGCCGGGCAGGCATCCAAACGTCCGGCCGCCGGACACGTGTGGAGATCAGCGCGGCCCTCGGAACGAGCAGGCTTGTCCTACTTGCCTCGTGAGAGCACCTTGTCGGCCGCCTCCCAGTGGGCATCGGCGATCCACAACCGCGCGAACGCGTCGACCGCTTCCTCCGGACTCGCGCCGTTCACGACATGCTTGATCGACGCGGAGGACGGATTGGCGAGGGCGCGGCCGAGAGTGCGCCACCCTTCGTCGAAGGTCTCCCGCGGGATCACCTTGTCGACGAGGCCGATGCGTTCGGCCTCCTCGGCTCGCAGGATGTCGCCGGTCCCGGCGAGCATGAGGGCACGCCCGCGTCCGACCAGCGAGGCCAGCCGTTCGGCTCCGCCCCAGGCGGGCATGATCGCCAGCGACACCTGGTTGAAGCCGATCTTGATGTCGTCCGCGGCGATGCGGATATCGGCGGCGACGGCCACTTCGGCACCACCGCCGAGTGCGTGACCGTTGAGCGCGGCGACGACGGGCGCGGGGAAACCTGCGATCCGGTCGCACACGGCGCGCATCTGCCGGGCCATGTCGGCGGCCTGCTCGTGGGTGCGGAGCTTGGCGAGTTCCTTCAGGTCGCCGCCGGAGACGAAGGCGCGGTCGCCACCACCACGGATCACCAGGGCACGCGCCTGCGCCTGCCCGGCCTCGTCGAGCACCTTCTCTAGCTGGTCCATCGTCTCGGGGGCGATGGCGTTGCGCGCGTGCGGGCGATCGATGGTGACGACGGCGAGTCCGTCGTCGAGCTCCAGCTCCACCATGGTCTGCTCTCCGAACTGATATTGGAATTCTACTTTTCGGAGAATACCATCTCCACATCCGGCCAAGGCCGGTCTGAACCGGTCGCGCCGCGACGAACGGCGGCGTGACGCCATCCCGGACACTGGAGCTTTCAGATGCGGCAGATCCCCTCCGAACTGGTCGAACGCTACGAGAGCGAAGGGTGGTGGACTCGCGAGACGATCGGCGACATGCTGGCGCGCGGCCTGAAGGCCGCACCCGACACCGAGTTCCGCATCCACTCGACCATCCGACCGTGGTCGGGCACCGTGAGCGAGGTCGAGCACGTCGCGCGGCGCCTCGCAGCCGGCCTGCACCGCCGCGGGGTCGGCCCCGGCGACGTGGTGGCCTTTCAGCTCCCCAACTGGATGGAGGCCGCGGCCGTCTTCTGGGCCTCGTCCTTCCTGGGCGCGACCGTCGTGCCGATCGTCCACTTCTACGGTCCCAAGGAACTCGGATACATCCTGCGCGAGTCCGCTCCCAAGGTGTTCGTGTGTGCCGAGAAGTTCGGATACACCGAGTATCGGCCCGAACTGTGCGCCGACATCCCTGTCGTCGGTGTCGTGGGACGCGACTTCGACGACCTGCTCGACGACGAACCCTTCGAGGGCGTGCTCCCCGTCGACCCCTCGCAGCCGGCACTGCTGGCGTTCACTTCCGGCACCACGAGCGATCCTAAGGGCGTGATCCACACGCACCGGACGCTCGGCTTCGAGACGAGGCAGCTCTCCGAGCGCTATCCCGCCGACCGCGGCTCACAGCTCACGGGTGCGCCGGTGGGTCACTTCATCGGCATGGTCAACGCCTTCCTCATCCCGATTCTCGACCACACCCCCATCAACCTGCTCGACGTCTGGGATCCGGCCCGCGCGATCGAACTGATGGAGAGCGACGGACTCGTGATCGGCGGAGGCGCAACCTATTTCATCACCAGCCTGCTCGACCACCCGAACTTCGACCCGGACCGGCACCTGCAGTACATGAAGTACGCCGGCCTGGGCGGGTCGACCGTGCCCGCCGCCGTCACCCGTCGTCTCGACGATCTCGGCATCACGGTGTTCCGCGCCTACGGCAGCACCGAGCACCCGTCGATCACGAGCTCGCTCGTCACCGACCCGGTGGACAAGCGTCTGTTCACCGACGGCAACGCGTGCCCCGGAGTGGAGATCCGCATCGCCGACGACGGCGAAATCCTCAGTCGCGGACCGGATCTGTGCATGGGATACACGAACCCGGAACTCACGGCCCGCGCCTTCGACGAGGACGGCTGGTACCACACCGGAGACGTCGCGATCGTCGACGAGGACGGCTTCCTGACGATCACCGACCGCAAGGCCGACTTCATCATCCGCGGTGGGGAGAACATCAGCGCGCTCGAGGTCGAGGAGGTGCTCCTGACCCTGCCCTCGGTGGCCGAGGCCGCCGTCGTGTCGGCGCCGGACGAGCGCCTCGGAGAGCATGCCGCCGCCGTGCTGCGCCTGCGGCCCGGGCACGAGATGCCGTCGCTCGAGGACATCCGCGCACACTTCGGGCAGGCGGGCATCGCCAAGCAGAAGTGGCCCGAGGAACTGCACTGCGTCGACGACTTCCCGCGCACGGCGAGCGGGAAGATCCAGAAGTTCCGGGTTCGTCAGGATATTGCGGCTGCGCACACATGAGAATAGTATTCTCGTAACAGGAGAAGGAGGATTTGATGACCGCGAACGATTTGCCGTACCAGCTGTTCGATGCGGACAACCATCTGTACGAGACCGAGGAGGCACTGACGAAGTTCCTTCCGGAGAAGTACAAGGACGTGATCAAGTACGTGCAGGTCGACGGCCGCACGAAGATCGCGATCCGCGGTCAGATCAGCGAGTACATCCCCAACCCGACCTTCGAGGTCGTCGCCCGACCGGGCGCCATGGAGGACTACTTCAAGAACGGCAACCCCGAGGGCAAGAGCCGTCGGGAGATCTTCGGCAAGTCCATGAAGTCGATCCCGGCTTTCCGCGAGCCGGCGGCCCGTCTCGAGCTCATGGACGAACTCCGCATCGAGCGCACGCTCATGTTCCCCACCCTCGCCAGCCTCGTCGAGGAGCGCATGCGTGACGATCCGGAGCTGATCCACGCCGTCGTGCACTCACTCAACCAGTGGCTCTACGAGACGTGGTCCTTCAACTACAAGGACCGCATCTTCACCGTGCCGGTGATCAGCCTGCCGATCGTCGACAAGGCCATCGAGGAACTCGAGTGGTGCGTCGAACGCGGCGCGAAGGCGATCCTCGTGCGCCCGGCTCCGGTTCCCGGCTACCGCGGACCGCGTTCGTTCGCCCTGCCGGAGTTCGATCCCTTCTGGAAGCGCGTCGTCGAGCTCGACGTGCTCGTGACCCAGCACTCCTCCGACAGCGGCTACGCCCGCCACACGGCGGAGTGGGACGGCGCCGACAAGGAGATGCTGCCGTTCGTCACCAACACCTTCCACATGGTCAACGAGTGGCGTCCGATCCAGGATGCGGTCGCATCGTGGGTCTGCCACGGTGCACTCCTCCGATTCCCGGAGCTGCGGATCGCGGTGATCGAGAACGGCGCGAGCTGGCTGCCCGGTCTGCTGCAGAACCTCGCCGACACCTTCAAGAAGGCCCCCGAGGGCTTCGGCATGAAGGACCCGGTCGAGGCGGTCAAGAACAGCATTCACGTCAGCCCCTTCTGGGAGGAGGACTTCAGCAAGCTCACCGCCCTCATCGGCGCCGAGCGCGTGCTGTTCGGTTCCGACTACCCGCACCCCGAGGGCCTGGCCGAGCCGACCACCTACATCCAGCACATCCAGCACCTGCCCTTCGAGGACCAGAAGCTGGTCATGGGCGGCAACCTCGCGAGGCTCCTGAAGGTATGAGCAGGCGGACCATCCCCGAGATGGTCCTCAGCGCCGGCGACCGCTTCGGTGATGCCGAAGCGGTCGTCGACGGGGACCTCCGGATCTCCTTCACCGATCTCACCGATCGAATTCGCCGCGCCGCCGGGGCATTCGCCGACGCAGGTGTCGGCAAGGGTGATCGGGTGGCGATCTGGGCCCCCAACTCCGCCGCGTGGATCGTCGCGGCCTTCGGCCTGCTCACCGCGGGTGGTGTGCTCGTCCCGGTGAACACCCGCTACCGCGAGGACGAGGCGGGCGACATCATCCGGCGCAGCGGAGCGAAGCTGACCCTCGTGCAGGACGGCTTCCTCGACCAGGAGTACGTGGTGCCGGCCGGTGTCCACCGGATCGACATCGCCTCCGGTTTCCTCGACAGCGGAAGACCTTTCGTACGCGAGGTGGCCGGTGAGGACATTGCCGACATCATGTACACCTCGGGCACCACCGGACGCCCCAAGGGCGTGATGATGAACCACCTGCAGACCCTCCGGATGTTCTCCGAGTGGTGCGATCTGGCCGATCTGCGACGCGGCGACCGCTATCTGCTCGTCAACCCGTTCTTCCACATGTTCGGCTACAAGGCCGGTCTCGTCGCGTCGTTCATCCGCGGCGCCACGATGATTCCCGTCCCGGTCTTCGAGACGGACACCGTCCTCGACCTGATCGAGCGAGAACATGTGACCATGCTGCCCGGACCTCCCACGCTCTACCACTCGCTCCTCGCAGCGCAGCAGGACCGGACGCACGACCTGTCGTCGCTGCGCGCGGCCGTGACCGGATCGGCCGACATCCCGGTCGATCTGATCCGGCGGATCCGGAACGAACTGCCCTTCGAGACGATCATGACGGGATACGGTCTGAGCGAGGCCGGCACCGCGACGGCCTCCCGCCGCGGCGATACCTTCGAACAGATCGCCACGACCGTCGGAAAACCCTGTGACGGTGTGGAAGTGAGCATCGCCGACGACAGCGAGGTGCTCATCCGCGGATACAACGTGATGCAGGGTTATCTCGACGATCCGGAGGCCACCGCCGCAGCCGTCGATGCCGAAGGGTGGCTCCACACGGGTGATCTCGGCGAGATCGACGCCGATGGCCACCTCCGGATCATCGGACGCAAGAAGGACATGTTCGTCGTCGGCGGCTTCAACGCCTATCCCGCCGAGATCGAAGGTTTCCTGCTCGAACACCCGGCCGTCGACCAGGTGGCCGTGATCGGGATTCCCGACGACCGGCTCGGCCAGGTGGGCAAGGCGTTCGTCGTCTCGTCCGATCCCGTCCCCGCCGAGGACCTCATCGCCTGGAGCCGCACACGCATGGCGGGATTCAAGGTTCCGCGTGTCGTCGAGTACATCGACGCGCTCCCCCTCAACGCGACCGGCAAGGTCGTCAAAGAACTACTCCGTTGACACATCCCCCATCAGACAGGAGTTCCGGCATGTCGGACGAAGCTGCGATGATCGCTTTCGCCGTGAAGTGGCGGCACTGGAACGGTGGGCCCGACGAGGACATCTGGGTCACCTTCGGGATCACCCCCGAGAACTACTTCCACCGCCTCCGCGGCCTGCTGACCAAGCACCGGTGGAACCAGTTGGAACCACACATCCTCGAGCAACTCGTGCGCATCTGCGACGAGCGGCTCGACACCGTCGACCTCGCCGCCGCGGCGGACCGACGTGACCGGGCACGGTACGTCTCGTCGGCGCATCCCCTCAGCAGACTGTCCGCCTGACCACGGCTTCGAGGAACTTCACGGGAATCGGTTTCGTCCTCCTCCGCCTCGGGTATCCGCCGAGGCACCGAGCTCGATCGGAGGGGGCAATCGTGGAGAACGGTTCCGTCGACCCGACACCGGACGCTCACGAAGAGCGGCCGGAGACGGTACGGCGCGCCATCGGCGCGTCGGCCATGGGCAATTTCACCGAGTGGTTCGATTACGGCGTCTACGCCTACACGGCCACCTACATCGCCGATTCGTTCTTTCCCGGCGATCTCGAATCCGCGACACTGCTCACGCTGGGCGTCTTCGCAGTCTCCTTCATCATGCGGCCGCTGGGCGGTTTCGTGTGGGGTCCGCTCGGCGACCGGCTGGGTCGTCGTCAGATCCTGGCGCTCACCATCCTGCTGATGGGTGGTTCGACGGTGCTGCTCGGCGCTGTCCCCTCGTACGAATCGATCGGGTTCTGGGCGCCGCTGCTGCTCGTGCTGTTGCGCATGATCCAGGGCTTCTCCACCGGCGGTGAGTACGGCGGCGCGGCGACCTTCATGGCCGAGTACTCCCCCGACCGCAAGCGTGGTTTCTACGGCAGCTTCCTCGAGTTCGGCACGCTGGGCGGTTTCTCCGTCGGTGCGTTCCTCGTCCTGATGATCGATCTGCTGTCCACCGACGCCTTCATGGCGACCTGGGGCTGGCGACTGCCGTTCTTCGTCGCCGGCCCGCTCGCCCTGGTGGGCCTCTACCTCCGTTCGAAACTCGACGAGACACCGGTCTTCAAGGAACTCGAGGAGGCGCACCAGGAGGAGGCCAGCGTCGGCGCCGAGTTCAAGGACCTGATCACCCGGTACTGGCGGCCGATCATCAAGATGATGGGTCTGGTCATCGCGCTGAACGTCTGCAACTACACGTTGCTGAGCTACATGCCGACCTATCTCGAGGATCGGATCGGTCTGACGACCACCTCGGCACTGATCCTGGTGTTGATCGGTCAGCTCGCGATGATGGCGGTCATCCCGTTCTCCGGGGCGTTGTCGGACCGGATCGGGCGCAAGCCCCTCTGGGCGGCGTCGCTGGCAGGTCTGTTCGTTCTCGCCGTGCCGATGTACATGTTGATGTCGGTGGGCTTCGGCTGGGCCATCCTGGGCTTCACCGTGCTCGGACTGCTGTACGTGATGCAGTTGTCGACGATCTCGGCGACCTTCCCCGCGATGTTCCCCACTCAGGTCCGGTTCGCCGGGTTCGCGATCTCGTACAACGTGTCCACCTCGATCTTCGGTGGTACGGCTCCCGCGATCAACGAATGGCTCGTCGAGCGGACCGGTAACGACCTCATGCCGGCCTTCTACATGATGGGCGCCTGCGCGGTCGGCCTCGTCGCCCTCTACTTCGTGGCGGAGACCGCGGGTGCATCGCTGCGTGGACGCGGCATCCCGGGTATCGACAACGAAGCACACCCCACCGCTCTGTCGCATCGTTGACGCTGTCCCCTGTCGACCGGAGCCGGTCACGGGCGGGAGGCGGATGCCGCAGGTCGTGTATCGGCCCGGTCCGCAGAGTCCACACGACGGATGGTCATGGTCGCGGCGGCCGCCAACAGGGCGGTCGCCGCGCCGATCAGCATTCCGGTGAGGAATCCGTTCTGTGAGGGGACCACGGTTCCTGCGAAGTCGACGCTCATCTGAGCGAGCACGACTCCCGCGACCGCAGCCGACGCTGTGCCTCCCACCGAACGCAACAGGGTGTTGACACTGTTGGCCGACGAGATCTGTGTCGGTGGAACCGCTCCCATGATCAACGTGGGGATCGCTCCGTACGCCAGCCCGATTCCCGCGGCAATGACGCACGTGATCACCATCAGGCCCCAGGTCGAGCCCATCAGGAACAACGACGAGGCATACGCGGCTGCCATCATCAGACATCCGGTGCACAGGGTCGTGCGGGGCCCACGGATGGTCGTCAGCCGTGCTCCCAACGGGGAGACCGCCATCATCAGCAGTCCGGCGGGTGCGCACCACAATCCCATGACCACCATCGACTGCCCCAGCCCGTATCCCGTTTCCGTGGGCAGCATCCGGATCTGGGGAACCAGCAACGCCTGGAAATACATCGAGAAGCCGATCAGGGTCGCGACGAGGTTGGTGACGAGAACCCGGTTGCCCTTCGCTACGCGAAGATCGACGAGCGGGGCCGCGGCCCGCAGTTCCCACCGGCCCCACACCACGAACACGACGAACGAGACGGCGAACAGGATCAGGACGGTCGCGCTGGTCCAGCCCCAGTCGCCACCTTTCGAGATCGCCAGCAATCCGGCTACCAGCGCCAGCGACAAACCGAGTGTGCCGAAGCCGTCGAACCGGCCCGTTTCCGGTGGAACGGGCGTGTCCCGCACGAGCCACGCGATGAGCACCGCGACGAGCACACTGAGAAGACCGACTCCCCAGAACAGCATTCGCCAGCTCGTGAACTGGATGACAGCCGCTGCGAGAGGCAACCCGAGCGCTCCCCCGATCCCCAGGGACGAACTCATCAGGGCGATGGCCGAGCCGAGGCGCGCCGGTGGCACGAGGGAACGCAACGCACTGATGCCGAGGGGCACGATCCCGAAGCCCGCACCCTGGAGGGCACGGCCGACGAGCATCGGCGCCAGCGACGACGACAGTGCACACAGGAACGACCCGACGATGAGCGGGATCGTGCACACCAGCAGCATCCGGCGGGCGCCGTACATGTCGCCCAGACGTCCCGTCACGGGTGTCGCGACGGCACCCGCGAGCAGGGTCACCGTAACCACCCAGGACGCATTGGACGGGCTGGTCCCGAGCAGAGCGGGCAGTTCACCGAGCAGCGGGATGACGAGGGTCGACATCACCGTGGTGACGATGCCGGCGAACACCAGTACCCAGATCGTGCGACCGGCGAAACCCGTCGTCGATGTTCCGTCCACCCCGGCGTCTCCTCGTTCCATTGTTCACGGCTCGTGCGCCGCTGCCCTCTGTATCGGCATGAGGTTCGGCTCCCGAGGTGGTGCCCCGGGAGCCGAACCGACATCAGTCCTCGATCCAGATCTCCTCGGGGCGAAGCGATCCGAGGGTGTACATCTCGATGCCCTGCACGTCGGGTGAGGCCATCAGCGAGGGCGCCGCGGCGATGTAGAAGATCGCCGGAGTGAGCTCGACGATCCGCTGCTCGGCCTCCGCGTAGACGTCCTTGCGTTCGTCCGTCGACTCCGAGAGACGACCCCGATCGAGTGCCGCGTCGAGTTCGGGATCCGCAACACCGGTGAAGTTGCCCGGCGACCTGCTGTGGAATGCCGTCCACAGTGTGTAGTCGGGATCCTGCACGGCGGCGGAGGACACCATCATGTCGAAGTCGCGGGCATTCGATCGGGCCGTGACCTGGGCGTAGTCGAGCACCTCGACCTGCACGTCGACATTGTCGAAGGCGCTCAGCTGTGCCTGGATGGTCTCGCCCGTGGTCCGCGTGTCGGTCGTCGGGTACGACAGGAAGGTGAAGGAGACGGGCTTGCCCTCGGCCGAGAGTTCGTCGAACAACTTCTGGGCCTCCTCGGCATTCGCCGTCGGCCACTCCACGTCTGTGTAGAGCGGTGAACCCTCGGCGAACAGCGAGGTCGGCACGACACCGTCGCCGTTGTAGACCACGCTGTTGAGACCGTCGAGATCGAGCGCCAGAGCCACCGCACGTCGTGCACGTTCGTCGTCGAAGGGTGCGCGCCGGAGGTTCAGGGCGAGGGTCTGGCCTCCTCCGACCTCGGTCACCACGGTCTGCAGGCCGGCGGCGTCCGCCTTGGCGAGATTCGACCAGTTCGCCTCCAGCGAGAGGTCCGCGGCCCCGGTCGTGACAGCATTGATCCGCTGGGGTCCGTCCGATACACCGCGCACGACCAGCCGATCGAGATACGGCTTCGGGGCGTCCCAGTAGTCCGGGTTCTTCTCGAAGGTCATCTCGGCCTGACGGGTCCAGTTCACCAACGTGAACGGTCCGGCGCCGACCGGATTCGCGTCGAACTCGGCCTGTCCCTTCTGCAACGCGGTGGGCGAGGCGATCCAGTTGAGCGCGTTGGCGATCACGCCCTGCGCGAAGTGCGGATTGGGTTCGGCGAGTGTGATCTTCAGAGTTCCGGGATCGACCACCTCGTAACCGGTGATCTGCGCGGCCTGCCGGATGCCGCTCGAGCCGGTCGCCGGGTCGGCGATGCGCCTCCAGTTGAACTCCACCGCGGCCGCGTCGAAAGGTGTTCCGTCGGTGAAGGTCACGTCCGGTCGCAACGTGAGGGTGAACGTGCGACCCCCGTCGTCGGTCGTGAACCCCGTGGCGAGTCCGTACTCGACCTCGAGCGTCGTCGGGTCGTTGGTCATCAACGTCCCGTACAACGCGTTGCCCACGATCGGGTGGTGAGCCCAGGTATTGGACAACCCTCCCGGGTCGAGGGTGCGGGGCTCGCTCAGCTGGAGTGCGACGAGTTCACCGCCCGCGACGGGATCGCCCGCCGCGGTGGTCTCACTCGCGTCTGCGGTGTCGCCACCGCCGCAACCGGACAGCAGGAGAACGCCGGCACAGGCCGACGCGAATCCCCTGGCGAGGTATCTCTTTCCGAACATGCGTCACCTTTCGAACACCGACCCGGATACGGACCGGCCCTGCAGCACACAGGTACTGCAGGGCCGAGAAAGGAAGATCAGGAGGAACGTGTTGCCGCGGCGAAGGAGGCCTGGCGGGCGGCGGCTTCCCGGACCGCTTCACTGCGGGTCATGGATGTCATCTCCCGCCACGCCTGTTGCAGTTGTTCACCCACAAGATGGGTCGGCCCGTCGGCCATATTGTCGAGCGCCTCGGCGACGACGGACGCGGGTGTCGCAAGGCCCGGAACGTCCGCGTCGAGGCTGTCGATCGCGCCGCGGGCGAAGAGGAGTCGACGTAGTGCCGGGGTGTCGGTACGGCCCACCACGAGGGACAGGACGTCGACACCGTGAGGCTTCAACTCGGCCCACAGACCTTCGGCCATCACCATGTCGAACGCCTTGGAGGCACCGTAGGCCACCATGTTCGCCCCACCGCGCAAGCCCGCGGCGGACGACATGAGGATCAGCGCACCCCTTCCTCGTTCGACCATGCCGTGGGCGAAGTGATGGCAGACGCGCATGTTCGTGATGCAGTTGCGCTGAACGAGTCCGACGGCAGTCTCGACCGGATTGTCCAGGAAAGGCCGGAAATTCGGATCTGCGCCCGCGCAGTACACGACGGTGCCGATCTCGAGATCGGCCGTACCTTCGGTGATGATCTCCATGGCGTCGGGAGCGGACAGATCGACCGCCAGGATCCTCGTCTCCACGTCGCCACGCGAACGGATCTCGGCGGCGACCTCCTCGAGCGCCTCGGGCCGGCGGGAGAGCAGGACGACGTTCAGACCGCGCGCCGCGAACGTCCGCGCGAACTCTGCGCCCACCCCCTCCGATGCCCCGAGGATCAGCGCCCACGGCCCGTATCGATCGGCGAACTCTGCAGAATCGGTCATCGAATGATCCTTCTGTCGGTCAGGCGTCCGCACCGGCACCGACTGCGGCGGGTTCGGGAAGATCACGTCCGGTCACGGACGGGAGTGGGAAATGGCAGGCCGCGTACTGGCCCGGACGGACCTCACGCATCTCGGGTTCCTCTTCGGCACAACGGTCCTGGGCCATCGGGCAGCGGGTGCGGAACCGGCAACCCGTGGGGGGCGCGAGCGGCGACGGCACGTCGCCGGCCAAGGGTGGTCCGGCGAATCCCTTCTCCGGGTCGGTCAGCGGCACCGAATCGAGCAGCGCGCGCGTGTAGGGATGCGCCGGGTCGTCGTACATCTCGATGGAGTCACCGAATTCGCAGACCTTGCCCAGGTACATGACCATGACCTTGTCGCTCACCGTGCGCACCACGCCGAGATCGTGGGCGATGAACACGACGGTGAGGTCGAACTCCGCCTTGAGTTCCTCGATCAGGTTGAGGATCTGGGCCTGCACCGACACGTCGAGTGCCGAGACCGGTTCGTCGCAGATGAGCAGCCGGGGATTCAGGGCGAGCGCCCGCGCGATGGCGACGCGCTGCGCCTGGCCACCCGAGAGCTGGCGGGGCAACATGCCGGCGAAGCGCTCGCCGGGCAGACCGACCTGTTCGAGGACCGACACCGATGTCGTCGCCCGTTCCTTCGCAGGTGTTTTCGCGACCGTCAGGCCCTCGACGACGATGTCGGCGACCGACCGGCGCGGATTGAGCGAGGCGACCGGGTCCTGGAAGATCATCTGCATGTCGCGCCGGAGCGAGCGCATCCGGTTCTCGTTCGCCTGCTCGATCCACTCGTCGCCGAACCGGATACGGCCCGAGGTGATGCGGTCCAGGCGCAGCACCGCACGACCGGTGGTCGACTTGCCGCACCCGGATTCGCCGACGATGCCGAGGGTTTCACCGGGCAGGACGTCGAAGCTGATCTTCGAAACCGCCTGCACCGTACCGTTGTCGGTGGGGTACTCGACGACGAGGTCCTGCACGCTGAGCAGGGCCTCGTCGCCGCGCAGATGGGTGGCACCACTACCGGCCATGGGATTCACCTCCGGAAACGGCCCCGACCGGAACGGTCACCGGGCTCAGACACGCAACGTGATGATCGACGCCCACCGATTCGAGCGGGGGCGGCGTGGTGTGGCATTCGTCCGACGCGTGGCTGCAGCGCGGCGCGAACCGGCAACCGTCCGGTGGCGACGTCGGGTCGGGCAGCGACCCGCCGATCACCCGCAGCGGTGCGTGCCGCACATGATCGATCGTCGGGGTCGCCCCGAGCAGGGCGTGGGTGTAGCGGTGCATCGGCTGCTCGAACACCTCACGGGTGGAACCGACCTCGGCGAGCCGCCCCGCGTACATCACCGACACCCGGTCGGTGCGACCGGCGACCACCGCGAGGTCGTGACTGATGAGCATCATCGACATGCCCCGGTCGCGCTGGACGCGCCGCAGCAGGTCGAGGATCTGACGTTGGATCGTCACGTCCAGGGCGGTGGTCGGTTCGTCGGCGATGAGCAGATCCGGTTCGCACGCCAGCGCGATCGCGATCATCACGCGCTGGCGCATGCCACCGGACATCTCGTGGGGGTAGTTACGGAGGCGTCGTTCCGGGTCGGGGACGCCCACCTCCTCGAGGAGCTTCAGGGCCCGGGTGTGTGCCTCGGACCTGCTGACGCCGAGGTGCTTCCGCATCCCCTCGGTGAGCTGGCGCTCGACCCGGACTACCGGGTTGAGCGACCGGCCCGGATCCTGGAAGACCATCGCGATCTGCTTGCCCCAGATCTCGCGCTTCTCCTTCTTGGTCAGGGCCAGCAGGTCGCGGCCCTGGAAGGTCACCGATCCGGACCGGCCCGAGCGGGGCGGCATGAGCCCCATGATCGCCCGGGCCATCACCGACTTTCCGGAGCCCGACTCGCCGACGATACCCAGCGCCTGTCCGGAGTCCAGATCGAGCGACACGTCGTCCACTGCGCGGACGGTGCCTCGTGGCGTGCCGATGTAGGCACGGAGATTTCTCACTTCGAGAATGGGCTGAGTGGTCACGGCGAGCCGGTCCCTTCCGTCTTGTCGGCTGTATCGGCTAGTTGTTGCTGAGCCAGAATTCGGCCGGCATCGGCGATCCGAGGGTGTAGAGCTGCACACCCTGCAGATCCTTCGAATAGGCGACCGACGGGGTGGCCCGGACGTACCAGAGACCCACCACCTGATCGGCCAGGCGCTGCTGGACGACGTCGTACGCTTCCTTGCGTTCCTCGACGGTCGCGCCGAACCGGCCGCGCTCGAGAGCTGCGTCGAGCTCGGGATCGCTGATGCCGGTGAAGTTGCCGGTCGACGTGGAGTCGAACGCGATCGAGAGCGGGAAGTCGGGGTCCTGCGTGATCGCCGAGGAAATGATCATGTCGAAGTCGCGCGCACCCGCCCGCGCCGTGAGCGTCGGGTAGTCGAGCACCTCGACCTGCATATCCACATTCTCGAATGCTCCGAGCTGGGCCTGGATGGCTTCGCCGAGAGAGCGCGCCTCCGCTGTCGGGTAGGCCAGGTAGGTGAACGAGACGGGCTTGCCTTCGGCAGCGAGTTCGTCGAACAGCTTCTGTGCTTCCTCGGTATTCGTCTCGGAGAGCGGGATGTCGGCGTAATAAGGCGAATCCTCGGGGAAGAAGGTGCGGGGTATTTCGCCCTCGCCGTTGTACACCACGGTGTTCGCGGCATCGAGATCGACAGCGAGCGACACGGCGCGACGTGCCCGCTCATCGTCGAAGGGAGCCCTGCGGAAGTTCATCGCGGCGAACTGTCCACCGCCGGTCGATGTCACCTGGGTGGCGAGGCCCGCAGATTCGGCACGCTCGAGGCTGGTCCAGCTCGATTCCATCGACAGGTCCGCGGCCCCCGTCGTGGCTGCGTTCAGTCGCTGGTTGTAGTCGGCCACCGTCCGGATCGTGAGTTCGTCGAGGTAGGGCTTCGGCGCGTCCCAGTACGATTCGTTCTTCTCGAGTCGGATCGAGTCCTGACGGGTCCAGTTCACGAGCGTGAACGGCCCTGCACCGATGGGGTTCTCGTCGAACACCTGCTGTCCCTGTTCGAGGGCTGCCGGCGAGGCGATCCAGTTCAGTGCACCGGCCACGATGGCCTGGGCGAACTGCGGGTTGGGCTCGACCATCGTCACGCGCAGGGTGGTCGGGTCGACGACCTCGGTGGACTCGATCTGTGACGCCTGACGGATCGTCGTCGAGGCGAGCGCGGGGTCCTTGAGGCGGTCCCAGTTGAACTTCACCGCTGCGGCGTCGAGGGGTGTGCCGTCGCTGAACTTCAGGTCGGGCTGCAGTGCGAGCGTGAACGTCTTCCCGTCGTCCTCGGTCGAGAAGTCCGTCGCCATACGGTATTCGACGTCGAAGGTGTCGTTGTTCGTGATGATCAGCTCGCCGTAGAGAGCGTTGCCCAGCACCGGCTGATGGGCCCACGTGTTGGACAGCGCGGCCGGATCGAGCGAACGCGGCTCACCTGCCTGGAGGACGGTGGCGGAACCACCCGCCACGGGATCGCCGGCCGCCGCGGTGTCCTGGGCCGAGGCGGTGTCGGAACCGCTCGATCCGCAGGCCCCCAGGACCAGTACGGCGGAACAGGCCACGGCGACCGCCGCGAACATTCTTCTACGTCGAATCATTGTCGACCTTTCATCGGGAAGTTCTGAGTACGAGCGCTTTCGGGGCGTTCAGTCGTGCAGGGTGCGGTCGTACTTGGTGCGGAGGTGGTCGCCCACCTGATTGAGGGCGAACACCGTGAAGAAGATGACGAGTGCCGGTACGAACACCAGGTGCGGCGACGTGGCGATGGCGTCCTTGCCGTCGTTGATCATTCCGCCCCAGCTGGGCTGCGGCGGCGGGATGCCCAGGCCGAGGAAGCTCAACGATCCCTCCGCGACGATGAGCGCCGCGATCACGATGGGCATGTACGACGCGAGGGGCGCGAGAACGTTGGGCATGATCTCCCGGAACAGGATCCGCCCGCTGCCGGCACCCATGTTCTTCGCCGCCCTCACGAATTCACGCGACGACCACGCGAGGGTGTTCGCACGCGCGAGGCGGATGAACGACGGGATCGCCAGCAGGCCGAGACCGAAGAGGATGGTCCGCACGCTCGGGGTGAGGATCGAGGCGAGGGCCAGGAGCAGGATCAGCGGCGGGAAGGCGAGCATCGCGTCGGCCAGCAGCGAGATCACGGCGTCGACGCGCTTGCCGAAGTAGCCGGCGAGCATGCCGAAGAACGATCCGATCAGGAAGCCGACGAGACCGGCGACGGCGCCGATGACGAGGGAGACCTGCGCACCGTAGACGACGCGGGACAGGATCGACCTGCCGAGGGTGTCGGTTCCCAGGAAAGTGTCGAGGGAGTCGAGATTCGGTGGGGTCCGTGGAGGTCCGATCGGAATGTTGTACGGCGCCATCGGAAGGACGCTTGCGAAGATCGCGGCACCGATGATGAGAACCAGCCACACGATCGACAGGTAGACCAGCACCGAACGGGTCTTCTTGGCGGCGGGTACCTTCGGTAGATCCTGGGCGGCCGACTCGACCCGCTGTGCGTCGTCCTTCTTCTCGAGCGCGACCTGCGTCATGCTCCGACCACCTTCCTGACCCGCGGGTCGACGACTTGGTAGCTGAGGTCGACGAGGGTGTTGATGCCCACGTAGACGACGGCGATGAAGGCCACGACCCCCTGCACCATGATCACGTCGCGCGAGGTGATGGAGGAGGCGACGAGCTGGCCCAGACCCGGTAGGCCGAACAGGGTCTCGACGATCACCGTGCCGCCGATGAGGCGGCCGAGGTTGATGCCGGCGACGGTGATGAGGGAGAACGACGAGGGCCTCAGTGCGTGCCGGAACATCACGTACCAGGAGGGCATCCCCTTGGCCCGGGCCGCGGCGATGAAATCCTCGCGCAGCGTGCCCATGAGGTCGGTACGGAGCAGGCGGTGGAAGGCCGCGATCTCGGTGAGCGCGATGGCGAGTGCCGGAAGCATCGCGCTGCGCAGATTGTCGCCGAGACCTTCTCCGATCCGGGACCAGCCCATCACCGGGAAGATCTGGAGCTTGATCGCGAGGAAGTAGATCAGGACGGGGCCGGCGATGAAGGCGGGCACCGAGAGGAAGACGGCCGACAGGGCGTTCATGCCGCGGTCGACGGCGCTACCCGGGCGGGACGCGGAGATCACCCCCATGACCAGTGCGACCACCAGTGCGATGAGCAGACCCATCGCGGCGAGCTGCAGCGTGACCGGCAGTCGTTCTGCGATCGCCTCGCTCACGGATTGACCTGTCAGCGGCGAGGTTCCGAGATCGCCGCGGACTGCGTCGGACAACCACCCGAAGTACTGGCTCCAGAAGGGCGCATCGAGGCCGAGCTTCGCGTTCAGTTCGGCGACCGCCTGGGGAGTTGCGTTCTCCCCCAGGATGACCTGGGCGACGGAGCCGGGCGCGAGACCGAGCAGGCCGACGACCGCGATGGTCACCAGCAGGACCACCAGCAGGCTGCGGCCCACCTTCTTCGAAACTGTGAGAAACATCCGACTCAACTTTCGTCGTACTACCGAGGCCGTGGATCACGGCGACGCAGAACACGAGCAGAGTGCACTACCTGTGATGCCCCACACATTAGAGCCTGTCTGCGGCCGCGGCAATATGGATTACAGAAAAGACGAATGGAGTTTCTAATTATTCAGAACGGCAATCTTGCAGTGCTGCAAGATATTCGAGATATGAGACGGAAAGATGTGCCGGGCCGGCTCGTATGCACGGCGAGGACCCGTGCACCGAACAGGTGCACGGGTCCTCGCCGAACAGCGATGCCGGGTGGAGTTACGGATCAGTCCCCGGGCCCTCCAGGATCGTCACGGCAGCAACGGCCGTCGGCCCTCCGACATTGTGCGCGAGACCTGTTCGCGCTCCGTCGACCTGATTGACCGCCTGTCCGCGGAGCTGCTCGAACAACTCCACGCACTGCGCGACACCGGTCGCGCCCGGTGGATGCCCCTTCGTGTTCAGACCGCCGCTGGGATTGACCGGCAGCGACCCACCGACCTCGGTGACTCCCGCCTCGAGCAGCTTGAAACCCTCGAAGCGTTCGGCGAATCCGAGATCCTCGTAGCTGATGATCTCGATTCCGGTGAAGTAGTCGTGGATCTCGGCGACGTCGATGTCCCCCGGCGACAGGCCCGCGATGCCGAACGCCTGTTTCGCCGCGCGCCGGGTCGCCGCGAAAGAGGTGAGATCGCGCTTGTGCTGGTGCATCACGGCGTCGAAACCCAGACCGGTGCCGCGGATCCACACGGGCCTGTCGGTGTAACGGTCGACGACGTCGTCCGCCACCAGGATCAGGGCGGCCGCACCGTCGCTCTGCGGTGCGCAGTCGTAGACCCCGAAGGGGGTCACCACGGTATCGGCTGCGAGAACCTCCTCCACCGACAGCTCGAATCGGCGACACGCCTTGGGATTGTTCAACGCGTTGCGGTGGTTCTTCACCGCGACCATCGCCATGTGTTCACGGGTGGCCGGCGACTCGTACAGATAGCGGCGCATGTGCAGCGCGAAACCCGCCTGTGCGAGACCGAGGGGGAAATCCCACGCCATGTCGCGCGTCATGGATTCCCATTCCCAGAGCATGCCCTTCGAGGCCGTCTCCCGGAGTTTGTCGGCACCCATCACGAGTGCGACGTCGCACGCCCCCGATGCGATGCCGTAGACCGCGTTGCGGATCGCGTCGTGTCCGGTCGCGCAGGAGTTCTCGACTCGCGTCACCGGAACGTCGTGCAGCCCGAGGGTGTCGGCGAGGATCCCGGACGGGAAACCGTCCGTCGTCCCCATCGATCCGAACCACGCCGCGTCGATGTCCGACTTCCTCACGCCCTTGTCGACGCTCGCCGCGCAGTCGGCGAAGGCCATCGGAAGCAGGTCCCGGATGCCCAGAGCGAAATGTTCGGCGAAGGGTGTCATTCCTGCGCCGACGATCGCGACCTTTCTCATGCCGCTTCCTCCTCGTCCACGGGATCCGAATCGGGTTCGAAGGCGTATCCGTAGTCGGGGACACCCGAGCGCACCGCGATGCGGCGGAGCACCAACCGTCCCCGGTCACCGATGTCGACACTGCCGGCAACGGTGCCGGTGACCCGCACCAGCGCACGCACTCCGACACCGTCGAGGTCGACGACGACGAGTGAGTACGGCGTACGCAGACCCGGCACCGGCACGTGCACGGTGACCTCGGTGTAGACCGTCCCGGTGCGCGGCAGTTCGACGAAGGTGTACTCGGTGTCGAGCGAGCCGTCCTCGTCGATCCGGTAGCGCGGCGGGAAGTCGACCTGGTCGCTGTCGAGGAAACGGCCACCCTCCCATCGCACCTTGGCTTCGAAGGCCCGTTCGTAGGCCGCCAGCGAGATCGGGATCTCGCCGGGCAGGGTCTGTGCCGAATCGAGCACGGGCCGTGCCGGTCTCTCCCGGCGACGGACCTCGGCCGTTCCCTCCGCGACGGTCAGTCCCGACAGGCTGGCCTGTTCGACTCCGACGAGAGGTCCGGTGAGACCGGACTCCGCCATCGCGGCCAGGGCGAAGAGCGCCGAACTCGCGCCCGTCGTCGGCAGATCCGTGGTCTGGGTGGCCGCGAGCGAGGCGGCGTGCTGCGCCGGGACTCCCGCCACGACGGCCGGGGTGTCCACCCAGGCCGTCGCGAGCGAGGCGAGATATCCCCGCTTCCTGAGCAGTCTCGGGTCCCCGTAGTCGTGGATGTCGCCGGAGGCGTTCCGCGTACGTACGGGCAGGCTGCGCGACACGCGTGCGGCGGTACGCACCTGCAGCCCGTGATCGGAGGTGAGGGCTGCCGCCGCACCGGCCGAGTTCAGGTCGACCCCGATGACCAGTGTCCGTGGTCGCGCCGAGCCGAGGGCGTCCAGCGTCGCCGGCGCGCCCCCGAGTCGCTCGATCACCTCGAGTTCGGGATCGAGTCCGAGTCCTGCGAGCAGGACCGCGGCGTTGCTGCTCTCGGTCAGCGGCAGATCCCGGCCGACGAGGACGACGTACTCGACGGATCCGCCCGCTTCGAGCGCGGCGCGGCCCGCCTCGACGGCGAGGGTGACGGCGTCCTCGTCGTCACCGGCGATCCTGGCGTCGGGAGTACCCCAGCACGGCAGGTACGTTCCGATCGATGCGATGTAAGGCATTGGCCCTCCCTGAACCGGGTGCAGCCCCCGACTAGGTGACTGCGCCCGCTGTCTTGAGCTCGATGATGCGCTCCCAGTCCAGACCGAGCTCCTGCAGGATCTCCTCGGTCTGGGCGGCGAACTCGGGTGCCGGTCCGGTCTGCGGCGGCGTCACGTCGAACTGCACCGGATTGGCGACGAGCTCGAGTTCCCCTGCCTTGACCAGATATTCGTTGTCGCGGACCTGCGGGTCGCTCACGACCTGCAGCGAGTCCTGGACCGGTGCCCACGGCCCGGCGAGCGTGCCGAACCGCTGGACCCATTCCGCGAGCGGGCGGCTGCCGATGACCTCGCGCAGGATCTCGACGGCCTCGACGGTGTTCGCAGCGATCGACTGTGCGTCCGCGAAACGCGGATCGTCGATGAGGTCGGTGCGGTCGATGTGCGTGCACACATCGGCCCAGAACCTCGCCGGCTGCAGCATCACGAACGAGATGTAGCGTCCGTCCGCGGTGCCGTAGACACCCGAGAGCGGGTTCGTCGGGGCGCCGTGGCCACCGGCCTTCGGCGCTTCCATGTGCTGCCCGAGATGCGCGGACAGTGCGATGGTGTGGCCCATCGCCCACACCCCGCTGCTGAGCAGCGAGACGTCGACCACCGAGGGTTCGCCCGTGCGTTCACGCTTGAACAACGCCGCCGCGATACCGCCGGCGAGGTTCGTGCCCGAGATCGTGTCGCCGAAGGCGGGTCCGGGAGGTGCGATCATCCCCTCGATGCCGGGCGGGGTGAGCGTCGCGGCGACACCGGCGCGCGCCCAGAAGGCCGTCATGTCGTATCCGCCCTTGCCGGACTCGACGCCGCGCGGGCCGAGCGCACTCCCCCGCGCGTAGACGATCTTCGGGTTGACCGCACGGATGTCGTCGACGTCGATCTGCAGCTTGGTCCGCACCTTGGGCAGGAAACTGGTGAGGAAGACGTCGGCGGTGCGCACGAGCTCGAGCAGCACCTCACGGCCCTCGGGAATCGAGATGTCCAGGCCGAGGCTGCGCTTGCCGCGATTGGCGTGCTCGACATTCGGATTCGGATCACCTTCGACACGAAGGGTTCCCGTCTGCCGCAGACCCCGCTGCGGGTCGCCCGTCACCGCGTGCTCGATCTTGACGACGTCGGCGCCCCACTCCGCGAGCACCGCACCCGCAGAGGGAACGAAACCGTACATCGCGACCTCGACGACGCGGACGCCGTCGAGTGGCTTCACGACGTCACCACCTTCGAGAACGCCTTGAGCTGCTGGAACTCCTCGAGTCCGGCCCTGCCCATCTCACGGCCGATGCCGGACTGCTTGTAACCGCCGAACGGGACGTCGGGGCTGAAGTAGTTGCCGCCGTTGACGGAGAAGGTGCCGGTGCGGATCCGGCGTCCGATCGCGATGCCGCGCTCCTCGTCGGCGGTGAGCACACCACCGGACAGGCCGTACTTGGAGTTGTTGGCGATCCGCACGGCATCGTCGTCGCCGTCGAACGGGATGACGGCGAGGACCGGTCCGAAGACCTCCTCCTGTGCGATCTCGCTGTCGGGGTCGACGTTCGCGAGCAGGGTGGGCTTGTAAAACCAGCCCGGATCGACCTTCTCGCCACCGGTGACGAGGGTCGCGCCGTCCGCCACGGCGCGCTCGACCATGCCGTGGATCTTCTCGCGTTGCTTCTCGCTGATGACCGGGCCCATGTAGATCTTCGGGTTCGACGGATCGCCGTAGGGCACGTTCTGCATCATCCCGGCGACCTGCGCGACGATCTCGTCGTGCTTGTCGCGGGGGACGAGCAGACGCGTCGTCAGCGCGCATCCCTGTCCGGCGTGCGAGCAGATGCTGAAGGCGGCGAACTGTGCGGCGGTCGCGAAGTCGGCGTCCTCGAGCACGATGAGGGCCGACTTGCCTCCGAGCTCGAGGAAGACCTTCTTGAGCGAGTCGGCGGCGGCGGCCATGATCTTCTTGCCCACGGGGGTCGAACCGGTGAAGGTGACGACGTCGACGTCCGGATGGGTGGTCATGAGCTCGCCCGGTGCGACCTGCGACGACGAGATGATGTTGACGACGCCGGCCGGGATGTCGGTGTGCTCGGCGATGACCTCGGCGAGAGCCTGGGTGACGAGCGGAGTGTCGGGTGCGCCCTTGAGCACGATCGTGCAGCCTGCGGCGAGCGCCGCGGGGAGCTTCGCCATCGCCAGCTGGGTCGGGTAGTTGTAGGCGACGATCGCGGCGACGACGCCGGCAGCCTCCTTCTCCACCCAGCGACGGTGCGGCTGTCCTCGGAAATCGACCTCGCCGAGGTCTTCGGTGAACTCGGTGGTGCGCAGCAGGTCGGCGTAGTACTTCACGATCTCGATCGGCGCGTCGAGCTGGTTGCCGTAGGTGAGAATCCGCGGGGCGCCTACCTCGGCGATCGTCAGTTCGCGCAGTTCCTCGATGTTGTCGCGCAGGGCCTGGTAGAGCTGATCGAGGCACTTGATCCGGAACTCGACGTCGGTCGACCAGGTGGTCGTGTCGAATGCGCGTCGCGCTGCGCGGATGGCGGCTTCGGCTTCCTCGACGCCTGCGTCGGGAGCATGTCCCACCAGTTCGCCGGTCGCCGGGTTGTAGGACGCGAACGTGCGCTCGGCGGTGACGAGCTTCCCGTCGATCAGCAGCCGCTTCGTCACTTCGGTGGTCGCGGTGTCGGCCACCGCGGTGGCTCCGTTCTCCTGCACTGACATCCCATCTCCTCGTATCGTCCGGAAATCACATTCTCAGATCAGAGAATTAATCTGTTCGACTTTCGAGAACTCTAGCAAGGGGCAGCGCGGCAGGATAGCCCCGAAAGTGACCTCCGCCACGTAACGACGGCATGCATGGGCGAATTCTCCGGGTCTTGCGGCGCTCAATCGCGCGAGAGTATGGTTCTCGCAACCGGAAGGGAGATTCTTGTGATCAGCACTACAGCCCTCAGCCCGTCACTCGGTGTGGAAGTCACTGGCCTGGACAGCCTCGACGACGAGCGTGTGGTCGCCCAGCTGCTCGAAGCACTCAAATGGCGTGGCGTACTTCTTGTTCGCGGTATTCACCTCGACGACGAGGCCCAGCTCGCCTTCAGCCGCAAGCTCGGCAAGGTCGTCATGCCCGCCCCCGGGCAGGAGATCTTCACCGTCTCGCTCGACCCCGCCAAGACGCCGTCGGCCGAATACCTCAAAGGCACGTTCCACTGGCACATCGACGACACCACCAACGAGGTGCCGGCGAAGGCCACCACGCTCACCGCCCGCCACGTCGCAATGGTCGGTGGCGGAACGGAATTCGCCAGCACCTACGCCGCCTACGAGAATCTTCCCGACCACGAGAAGAAGCGGTACGAAGGCCTGCGTGTCGTCCACAGCTTCGAAGCCGCCCAGCGGCTCGTCTACCCCGATCCGACCGAAGAGCAGGTGGCGCGCTGGCGCGCCCTCGCGCCGCGTGAATCGTCGCTGGTGTGGGAACGCCGCGACGGTCGTCGGTCCCTCGTCATCGGTGCCACCGCAGACCACATCGTCGGCATGCGCCCCGAGGAGAGCCGCGAACTCCTCGACGAACTGCTCGCCTGGACCACCCAGGAACGCTTCTCCTACTCCCACGAATGGGCCGTGGGCGATCTCGTCGTCTGGGACAACACCGGCATGCTGCACCGGGCACTGCCCTACGACCCGTCGTCCGAGCGCCTCATGCGCCGCACCACGATCGTCGGTGACGAACCGTGGCAGTGAAGACAGCGGTCGTCACGGGCGGAAGCTCCGGAATCGGCAAGGCAATCGCCGAACGCCTGCGCAAGGACGGCCACCAGGTCGCGGTGCTCGATCTCAACCCCTCCGGTGAGGAGCTCGAGTACAAGGTCGACGTCTCCGACCGCGCACAGGTCGACGACGCCTTCACCCGGATCCGCGAGCAGCTCGGCCCCGTCACGATTCTCGTCAACGGCGCGGGTCTCGAGCTCTACAAGCGCTTCCACAACATCGACTACGCGACCTGGCAGAAGGTTGTCGACGTCAACCTCGGCGGCGTCTTCCACTGCGTGCAGGCCGCCCTGCCCGACATGCTCGAGGCCGGCTGGGGACGCATCGTCAACATCTCGTCGTCGAGCGCGCAGTCGGGTCAGCAGTTCATGACCGCCTACGTCTCGTCCAAGGCCGGCGTCAACGGACTCACCAAATCACTTGCGCTGGAATACGGTCCGTCCGGCATCACCGTCAACGCCGTACCGCCGGGCTTCGTCGAGACCCCCATGCTGCACCGCTCCGCCGAGAAGGGTCTGCTCGGCGGCACCATCGACGAACACATCCAGCGCACCCCGGTCCGCCGCGTCGGGCAGCCCGAGGACATCGCCGCCGCGTGTTCCTTCCTGATCTCCGAAGAAGCCGGATACATCACCGGTCAGATCCTCGGGGTCAACGGTGGGCGCAACACCTGAGACATCCCCATCTGCCGAACCCGAACCGAAAGGACAATCCAGTGGGACGTGTAGAAGGCAAGGTCGCTTTCATCACCGGTGCAGCCCGCGGTCAGGGCCGCAGCCACGCGGTCAAGCTCGCCTCCGAAGGTGCCGACATCATCGCGGTCGACATCTGCAAGAACATCGACTCCATGGGCTACGCGATGGCGACGCCCGAGGACCTCGAGGAAACGGTGCGCCTGGTCGAGAAGGAAGGCCGACGCATCGTCGCCATCGAGGCCGACGTGCGCGACGCCGCGCAGATGAACGCCGCCGTGGAACAGGGCATCGCCGAGCTCGGCAAGCTCGACATCGTCGTCGCCCAGGCCGGCGTCGCCGGCATGAAGGGCGAACCACAGACCCAGGCGTGGACCGACGTGGTCAACACCAATCTCGTCGGCACCATGAACGCCGTACAGGCCGCGCTTCCGCACCTGTCCGAAGGCGCATCGATCATCGCGACCGGCTCCACCGCCGCACTCATGGACGTCTCGAAGGTCGACCAGCCCGGCAAGGACCTCGGCGGCGTCGCCTACGTGTTCTCCAAGCGCGCACTGGCACAGTACATCCACACCCTCGCTACACATCTGGCTCCGCGTGGTATCCGCGCCAACACACTGCACCCCACCAACTGCAATACCGACATGTTGCAGAGCGAACCGATGTACCGGTCCTTCCGTCCCGACCTCGACAAGCCCACCCGGCAGGATGCAGAGCCCGCTTTCGGTGTGCAGCAGGCGATGTCGATTCCGTATATCGAACCCGAGGATTCGAGCAACATGGTGCTCTTCCTCGCCTCCGACGAGTCGCGCTACGTCACCGGCATGCAGATGCGCGTCGACGGCGGCGGCTATCTCAAGTGGTACGACTTCCATATCTGACCGTCCCGTCGCGGACGGGCCCGGCGTATGCGAGGACGTTTACAGCCCGAACAAACTCACACCCTCTACCGGGAGGAACATCGTGAAGGTGAAAGTCGACCCCGAGCGCTGCCAGGGCCACACCCTGTGCGCCATGGCAGCACCGGACGTCTTCGAACTCAGTGACATCGACGGGCACGCCACCGCCGTCGTCGAAGACGTTCCCGCCCATCTGGAGGAGGCCGTGCGCGAAGCCGCCCGGTCCTGCCCTGAGCAGGCCATTCAGATCTCCTGACCACCAACGTTTCGACAGCCCCGATCGAAGCGTCAGAGAGGACAGTCATGAGCGTCGACGACGTCGTTGCCGACACATCCCACCGCACTCCGGTCTACCAGTTCGACCGGCACGCACCCGACTACCGCGACAACTTCCTTCCGATCACGGAAGAGATGCAGTCGAAATGCCCGATGGCCTGGTCGGACACCCACGGCGGCCACTGGGTCGCCGCGGGCAGCGACGAGGTGTTCAACCTCGTCCGATCCCCGAACGTCTCCAACGACCACGACATCAAAGGTGTCCGAAAAGGCTACAAGGGCATCATGATTCCGACAGCCGAACGCGCTTCCGGCGTGCGCGGCGGAATCCTGGAGATGGACGACCCCGAGCACCGGGAGTTCCGCGCCCTGCTCAACCCCTACCTCTCGCCCGCAGCGATCAAGAAGTGGATCCCCGTCATCGACGAGGTCGTGCGTGCGAGCCTCGACGAGAAGATCGAGAGCGGACGGATCGACTTCGTCGACGATCTCGCGAACATCGTGCCGGCCGTCATCACCCTCGCCATGCTCGGTGTCCCCATCAAGAAGTGGGAGGTGTACTGCGAGCCGGTCCACGCCGCGATCTACACCCCGCCGGACTCCCCGGACATCGCCCGCGTCGGCGAACTGCACCGCAACATGGGCATCGACCTGATCACGAACCTGTTCGAGATCCGCGAGAAGCCCCGCCCCGGCCTGATCAACGCGATCGCCGACGTCGAGGTGCTCGGTGAGAAGCCCGACGACATGGAGCTTCTCGGCATCCTCAGCCTGCTGATCGGTGGCGGCTTCGACACCACCACGGCGCTGACCTCGCACGCACTCGAGTGGCTGAGCCAGAACCCCGACGAGCGCGAACGTCTCAGCCGGGAACGCGACAGCCTGCTCGACAGCGCCACCGAGGAGTTCCTGCGGTACTTCACCCCGTCGCCGGGCGACGGTCGCACGTTCTCCGCCGACTGCGAGTTCAAGGGGACGCAGTTCAAGGAAGGCGAGCGCCTGTGGCTGTCGTGGGCGATGGCCAACCGCGACCCGGCACTGTTCGACGATCCGAACTCGATCGATATGGAGCGAAAGGGTAACCGCCACTTCAGCTTCGGCCTGGGAGTTCACCGGTGCATCGGCTCGAACCTGGCACGTACCGTGTTCAAGCGCATGCTCCTCGCCGTGCTCGACCGGATGCCCGACTACAAGTGCGATCCGGAGACGACGGTGCACTACGACTCCATCGGCGTCATCCAGGGCATGCGGCATCTCCCGGCGACGTTCACACCGGGCAAGCGCCTCGGCGCCGGCCTCGATGAGACGCTGGAGAAGCTGCAGGTCCAGATCGACGAGCAGGAGCTCGCCGCTCCGATCACGGCACAGAAGTAAGGAAACGGCTCAATTGGCTGACTCGACGGTGGTCGACCGTGAAAACCGGGATGGGGCGACGAAGAGATCCGGACGTCCCCTGCCCCAGCTGACGCCTCAGAACAAGTTCTTCTGGAAATCCGGTGAAGACGGCCGGTTGCGGATCCGCGAATGCGAGTCGTGCTCGGCTCTCATCCACCCTCCGCAACCGATCTGCCGTTACTGCCGGGGTCGGCAGATGGGAGTGCGCGTCGTCTCCGGCTTCGCGACCCTCATCGGGTTCACGGTCAACCACCGTTTCGGTCTGCCAGGACTGAAACCGCCGTTCGTCATCGCGCAGGTCGCACTCGAGGACGATCCTCGGGTGCACCTGACGACGAACGCGATCGAATGCGAGCCCGACGAGCTCGTACTGGGCATGCGCATGGAGGTCGTCTTCCACCAGGACGGCGACGTGTGGCTTCCGCTCTTCCGTCCGACGGCGGAGCAGGGAGAGCCTGCCCCGCTGCCGGTGGACGAGATCGAACCCGAACAGATCCGCTTCCATATCCGCCCGCCCGCGACGCAGGACAAGTTCGAGGACAAGGTCGCGATCACCGGTATCGGCGCGTCCGACCTGGGTCGCAGGTTGATGGTCGACCCCATCGAGCTGACCGTGCAGGCATGCGAACGTGCCGTCGCCGATGCAGGGTTGACGCTCGACGACATCGACGGACTGTCCACCTACCCCGGGGCCGGCCCCGTCGTCGGTTTCGGCGAGGGCGGTATCGGTGCCGTCGAAGCCGCACTCGGCCTACGACCGACCTGGTTCAACGGTGGCCTCGAAACACCCGGCCCCAGTGGGTCGGTGATCGCTGCGATGCTCGCGGTTTCCGCCGGGCTCGCCCGCCACGTGCTCTGCTACCGCACGCTGTGGGAATCCACCTACGGCGAATACGTCAAGGCCGGCGACATCAGTCCGCCCGGCGGACGCACGCCCAGCTGGATGGTGCCTTTCGGCGGCACCTCCGCCGCCCACACTCTCGCGCAGAACGCGCAACGCTACTTCCATCGCTACGGCGCGAGTCGCGAAACCCTCGGCTGGATCGCACTGAATCAGCGGGCCAACGCCGCGATCAATCCCACCGCCATCTACCGCGACCCGATGACGATGGACGACTATCTTTCGGCACGTCTCGTCACCACTCCCTTCGGTCTCTACGACTGCGACGTGCCGTGCGACGGTGCGGTCGCCGTCATCGTTTCGGCCGTCGACACCGTCGCCGACCTCGCCAAGCCCGCCATTCGCGTCGAGGCAGTGGGAACGCAGATCGTCGAACGCATCGAATGGGATCAGAGCACCCTCACCCACGAACCGCAGGTCCTCGGCCCGGCCGCGCACCTGTGGACCCGCACGTCGCTGCGACCCGACGACGTCGACGTCGCCCAGCTCTACGACGGCTTCACCTTCAACGCCCTGTCGTGGATCGAGGCGCTCGGCTTCTGCGGGATCGGCGAGGCGAAGGACTTCCTCGACGGCGGGAAGAACATCGCACGCGACGGCATCCTCCCCCTCAACACCCACGGCGGCCAGCTCTCGCACGGACGCACTCACGGCATGGGTCTCGTGCACGAAGCGGTCACGCAGCTGCGCGGCACGGCAGGAGACCGCCAGGTGCGCGACGCCCGCGTGGCCGTGGTCAGCAGTGGCGGGCTCACTCCCGGCAGCGCGATGCTGCTGCGGAGCGACGCATGAGTACCGTCCGCGCACAGTCCTCACCGATCGAGGAGGCTCACGTCGACGACGCGGGAGACGTCTCACCCGTAGCCCGCGTCGTCGATGTCGAGGGCATCCCGATGTCGGCGCTGGTCGCCGAGGCTCCCGAACCGCGCGCCGTGATCGTGGCACTGCACGGCGGTGCCGCCCGCGCGGCCTACTGGGACTGTCCCGGTCATCCCGAACTGTCGATGATGCGCGAGGCCGTCACGTACGGTTTCACCGTGATCGCCCCGGATCGTCCCGGCTACGGCGAGTCGCGGCCGCACCGCGACGAGCTCGGCGACCCCGAGCGTCGCGTCGACCTGGCCTACCGCGCCGTCGACGCGCTGCTCGGCACGGCACCCCGTGGCGCCGGCCTGTTCCTGTGGGGGCACTCGGTCGGAAGCGAGCTGACGACGCGCATGGCCGTCGAGAACCGGCACGACGAGGTACTCGGCATCGAGCTGTCCGGCACGGGTCGCGAACACCATGCTCTGGCCGCCGGCATCCTCGGTACGCGCGAACGGTACGCGAACGCTCGCGGGGTCGGCGAGCTGCTGTGGACACCCGCCGAGTTGTACCCGCCCGACATCGTCGGTGGCGCCGTGATCGCCGCACGCACACCCGACTACGAGGCCGACGTGACGGCCGGCTGGCCGACCGTCGACTTCCCCGCCCTCGCCGCGCAGGTCCGCGTGCCCGTGCACTTCACCGCCGCCGAGCACGAGAAGGTCTGGCGCAACGATCCGCATGCGCTCGAGGACGTCGCTGCGATGTTCACGGCGGCGCCGGGCGTGACCCTGCATCTCCATCCGGGCGGTGGACACAATCTCAGCATCGGTTTCGCCGGGCCGGCCTACCACCGGACGGTGTTCGCATTCGTCGACGAGTGCATCGCATACCAGGAGGTACCGGCCCTATGACGTCCCATCCCCGATCGGAGGCACTGTGATGCGTGTCGGATTCATCGGACTCGGAAGCCAGGGCGGGCCGATGGCACGCCGGATCGTCGAGTCGGGATACGAGACGACGCTCTGGGCCCGACGCCCGGAATCTCTTGCTCCCTATGCCGATACGGCGGCGAAGTACGCGGAGTCACCCGCCGAACTCGGCGCGGTCAGCGACCTCGTCTGCCTGTGCGTGGTGAACGACGACGACGTCCGCCAGGTGATCACCGGTAAGAACGGTGTCCTCGAGGGCATGAACGAGGGCGGCATCATCGCCGTCCACAGCACGATCCATCCGGACACCTGCCGCGAACTCGCCGCGGCCGCGCGCGAACGCGGCGTGTCGCTCGTCGACGCCCCGGTCAGCGGCGGCGGAATGGGAGCTGCTGCAGGAACTTTGCTCGTCATGGTCGGTGGTGAGAGCGACGTCGTGGAACGGTGCCGGCCGGTGTTCTCCACCTACGGCGATCCGGTGGTGCACCTCGGGGAGCTCGGAGCGGGCCTGGTCGCCAAGCTCCTCAACAACCTGTTGTTCACGGCAAACCTGGCGCTGGCCGAGAACACCCTGGCGCTCGGCGCGGAACTCGGCGTCGATCCCACCCGCCTCGGTGAGGTCGTCTCACACGGCTCGGCGAACAGCTTCGCGCTCGGACGCGTCGTGTCCGCCGGGGGCAGCCTCGCCCGGATCGGCGGCCACGCCGGTGAGCTGCTGAAGAAGGACGTGAGCCTCGTGGCGGGTCTCGCCGCAGCAGCCGGGGCGGTGGAGGGCATCACCTTCACCACTGCCGATGCGAGCCTCGAGCGGATGGGGCACCCGCGATGAGCCGCGTGCACTTCGTCGGCGCCGGACGTATGGGGCTGCCGATGGTCGAACGTCTGGTGGCCGACGGACACGAGGTGCACGTGCTCGCGCGGCACGACGACGCCCGGGTGGCCGCGGAGAAGACCGGCGCGACCGCGGTCGGTGGCATCACCGCTGTCGGCACCGACGCCGAGCTCGTCGTCGTCTGCGTGTTCACCGACGAGCAGGTACGCCAGGTGTGCCTCGACGACGGCGTGCTGGGGCGTATGCCGAAGGGTTCGACCCTCGTCGTCCACACCACGATCAGCCCGCGCACCGTGGAGACACTGGCTTCCGCGGCCGAGCCGTTCGGGGTCGCGGTGATCGACGCCGCCGTGAGCGGTGGCCCGCACGACATCGCCGCCGGTGCCCTGACGCTGTTCCTCGGTGGAGCGGACGAGTCCGTCGCCGCGGTGACGCCTGTGCTGAAGAGCTACGGCGATCCAGTCCTGCACGTCGGCGCACCCGGCAGCGGGCAGAAGGTGAAGCTGGTCAACAACGCCCTGTTCGCGGCCGAGATCGGGTTGCTCGCCGAAGCGGCCGAACTCGGCCGGCAGCTCGGGGTCGACGAGGCGGCGCTGTTCTCCGCTCTCCCCCACGGCAGTTCGTCGTGCAAGGTCATGGGGAACATCGCGATGCGTGGATCGGTGTCGGAATTCCGCAGTGCCGTAGGCGAATTCCTCACCAAGGACGTGGCGGTGGTGCGGGCCGCCGTGTCGGAGCTCGGAGGAGACCTCGGGGTCCTCGACACGGCCATCGACGCACACACCCGGTAGGCGGTCCGGCGAGGCGTCCCGGGTGGTGGTCCTGCTCCACTGCACGGGACGCCGTCCGCGCCGTCGCATCCCGCGGTTGCCCACCGGTGCGGACAGATGCACCTGGTGTACACCGAGTTTCCGTCCGCCGGGATACGCAAACGCTCACCCCGGGGCATCCCGTCGAAGCGAAAGGGCATTCCATGGAAGGTCTGAAGGACAAGATCGTGCTGGTCGCCGGTGCCGCAACGGGTCTCGGCGCCGATTCCGCCCGTCGCCTCGCCCGCGAGGGCGCCCGGGTGGTCGTCGGTGACCTGAACCACGCCGGTGCACAGAGCACCGCGGCGTCCATCACGGAGACCGGCGGCACGGCCGTCGCGGTCGAGTTCGACATCTCCGACGACGACTCCGTGCGGGAGCTCGTCGCGACGACGGTCGAGACGTACGGCGGGCTCGACGCCGTCCACATCAATGCCGGCGACATGGGTGCCGTCACGAAGGACACCGACGTCGTCGACATCGACCTCGAGATCTGGGACCGCACGGTCGCGGTGAATCTGCGCGGCCACATGCTCGTCACCCGCCACAGCGTCCCGAAGCTGCTCGAGCGCGGCGGCGGAGCGATCGTCTACACCTCGTCCATCGCCTCGTTCACCGGCGACCCGCAACGTCCGGCCTATTCGGCGACGAAGGCGGGCATCAACGCGCTCGCACGGCACGTCGCGTCGCGATGGGGCCGGGAGGGTATCCGGGCCAACGCGGTGACCCCGGGACTGATCCTCACCGACGAGATCCGGAACGGAGCGGCACCGGAACTGCTGGCAGGCATGCTCGCGCGCACGCGCAGCACCCGACTCGGCGAGGCCGCGGACATCTCGAGCATGGTCGCCTACCTGATGTCCGACGACGGCTCGTGGATCAACGGCCAGGTGGTCAACGTGGACGGCGGCACGGTGCTCCGGTGACGGGTCTCACCGGGTGATTCGCCCGGTTAATCAACCAGGTTGATAAATCCGGTTGTATATTCGGCCGGGTGGACACGATCGAAGGAACCCTCGCCCAGTCCCTCAGGGAATCCCTGCGGCCGCTGTGGAGACAGCTCAACGCACACAAGACGCTTTCCACGGGCAAACTCGACGTCCTCGTCCACCTCGCCGAGCACGGCCGCGCCACGTCCGCGGAACTCGCGACCGCCGCGAAGATCAGCCCGCAGGCGATCGCCACCGCCGTCCGCGAGATCGAGAGCCTCGGGCTCATCACTCGCACTCCCGACGACCGCGACCGGCGTCGGGTGTGGATCGAACTCACCGACGCCGGCCGGCAGCGGCTCGCCCACGAACGCTCGATCGGCAATGCGTGGCTCGAGCAAGCCATCGCCGAGCAGCTGACCGACGACGAACAACACCTGCTCGGCGCCGCCGTCCCACTCCTGCGGAAACTGACCGGCGGTGCCGCCGTTGAGTGAGCGCACCGCCCGATCCCTGCTGCTACCCGCCCTCGTCTACACCGCACTGACCAGTGCAATTGTCAGCTCGCTGGGTATGCTGCTCGTGCCGACCATCGCCGAGGAACTGTCGGTCTCCGTCAGCTCCGCGCAGTGGATGCTCACCATCAACCTGCTCGTCGGCGCCGTCGCCACCCCGATCATGGGGCGGCTCAGCGACGGTCCGCACAAGAAGCGACTGCTGCTCGTGTCCCTGGCGACCATCCTGGTGGGCTCCGTCCTGGCGGCGTGCGCCCCGAACTTCACCGTCTTCCTCATCGGACGAGCGCTGCAGGGACTGTCCTACGGCATCGTGCCCGTGACCATCGCCCTCGCCCGCCGATACCTGGCGGAGGACACGGTGCGTGTAGGTATCTCCAGCCTGTCGGTCACCGTCTCCACCGGACTCGGAATCGGCTACCCGCTCACCGGCATCCTGGCCAGTGCCGCCGGTTTCCGCGCGGCCTTCGCATTCGCCGCCGTCTTCCTCGTGACCGCCTCGATCGTGGTGTGGCGCATCGTCCCGAACGGACCGGACGAGCGTGGTCTGCGCACGAGGTTCGACAGCCTCGGCGCCCTCCTCCTCGGTACGGGGCTCGCGGCCCTGCTCGTCGCGGTCAGCGAAGGCTCGAACTGGGGCTGGTCCTCGGCATGGACCCTCTCCTGCTTCCTCGCCGCCGCCGTTCTGCTGGCCGGGTGGGCATTCGTCGAACTGCGCATCCCGAATCCGCTCGTGAATCTGCGGGTGGTCCGCAACAAGGACGTGCTGCTCGCCAACGGCACCGCCATCGGCCTCGGTGCCGCGATGTACATCGGGTTGTCGGTGAGCAGCCTCATCGCGCAGTCGCCGACCTCCACCGGCTACGGCATCGCCCTGCCGCTGTTCTGGGCCGGCTTCGTCATGCTCCCGCTGTCGGTAGGAAGCTTCGGCGCCAACCGTGTGGTGCGCGCACTCGCGCGTCGCATCCGGCTGACGACGCTCCTCCCCCTCGGCGCCGGGGTCATGACGGTCTCGGCCTTCCTGCTGTGGTTCGAACACGACCGGCTGTGGGAGATCCTCGTCGGAATGTTCCTGTTCGGCATCGGCATGGGCACGACCTACGCCGCGATGCCCGCACTCATCGCACGCAGCGTGGCCGACACCGAACTCGGCAGCGCCGTCAGCTTCAACCAGGTCCTCCGCACCGTCGGTGGTGCCTTCGGCAGCGCCCTGTCCGGCGCCGTCCTCGCCGCACACATGGGCGCCGACCTCCATCCGACCGACGGTGGCATCACGCTCGCATTCGCCCTCGCAGCGTGCGGCAGCACGATCGTGTTCGCCGGGCTCGCGGTCAACCACGTCCGGTCCCGTGCCCGAAAGGGTGAGGCACCCTCCTCGAGGGTGCCTCACGACGTATCGTCCTCCCACTGACGCGAGCCCTACTGCTCGTCGAGCGACACCCCGTACACCTGCTCGAGATGCCGCACGACTGCCATCTGATCCACGCCCGGCTCCAGTGCTTCGACGGCGGCGTTCCACATCTGCCCGATCGCTTCCCCGAGCACGGGGCTGATGCCCTGGTCGTGGGCGAGGTCGAGTGCGATCCCGACGTCCTTGCGCATCAGCGCCGCCGCGAACCCCGAATCGAAGGTGCGGGAGAGCACGAACTTCTCGTACTTCGTCTCGGTGGCCTGGTTGCGGCCGCTGCCGGCGTTGAAGACCGAGAGCAGGGTCGCCGGGTCGATCCCGAACTTCTTCCCCACCAGCAGGGCCTCCGCGGCGACGAGCACGTTGTTCGCCGCGAGGAGGTTGTTCAGTGCCTTGGCGGCATGACCCGATCCGACGGGTCCGACCCGGATGATCTCGCTGCCCGTCTCCTGCAGCAGCGGAGTCACCCCGGCGACCACGGTGGCGTCGCCACCGGCCATCACGGCGAGGGTGCCCTGCTCGGCGCGCGCGACACCACCGCTCACGGGGGCGTCGACGACGCGCACGCCCTTCTCCGCTGCGATCTCGGCGAGACGTTGCGTGCGGGTCGGCACGCTCGAGCCCATGTCGACGATGACCGAGCCCGGTCGCAGGTGCTGCAGCAGACCGTCCTCGGACAGCACGACGGAGTCGACGATGTCGCTCGTGGGCAACATGAGGACGACGACGTCGCAGTCGGCGAAGTCCTCGGTACCGCCTGCACCGACGGCGGTGGGGTGCTCGTCGACGAACCGCTGTTGAGCGGCGGGATCGGCGTCGCGCACGATCAGGTTCCGGCCGCCGCGGACGAAGTTCCGGGCGATGGGGCGTCCCATCGCGCCGAGACCGATATGGCCCACGGTTCTGAGGGTCACCGGCGCACTCCGGTCGCTCATGCGTCCTCCTCCGTCGTCTCGTCGGCCTGCAGCGGGCCGAGTTCCTCGACGAGGACCTGCTGCACGACGCGCATCGCGGCGATGCCCGCGGGGCATCCGACATACGCCGTCGCGTGCACCACCGTCTCGGAGATCTCCTTCCGCGACAATCCGTTCCGGATCCCGGTGCGGACGTGGGTGGCGAGTTCGTTGTGCTGTCCGAGGGCGATCAGCAGCGAGATGGTCACGAGCGACCGGTCGCGGCGCTCGAGACCGTCCCGGGTCCACACGCCGCCCCAGACGAATTCGCTGACGTACTCCTGCAGTCCCTCACCGTCGGTGCCGGCGTTGCGCGACAGCGCGGCGTCGACGTACTCGTCGCCGAGAACGTCGCGACGTACCGCGAGCCCGGAGTCGAGGACCGTCCGGTGCGCCGCCTGCACGGCATCGTCGAGCGCGACCTGTGTTGTCATCGTTGGCCTTTCACATCCGCGACGAATCGAGTTTGACGGTCACGCATTTGACCTGACCGTAATGGTGCAGCGCCTCGACGCCTTTCTCGCGCCCGTAGCCACTGTTCTTCCATCCCCCGAAGGGGGTCTGCACGGAACCGGTGGACCAGGTGTTGACGAACACCTGCCCGGTGCGCAGACGTCCGCTCACGGCGAGTGCGCGGGAGACGTCGCGGGTCCACACCCCGGCGACGAGTCCGTAGTCGGAATCGTTCGCGATCTCCACGGCGTCGTCGGCGGTGCCGAAGGGGACGACGACGAGTACCGGTCCGAAGATCTCCTCCCGCGCGATCCGCATCGAGTTGTCCACCCCGGTATAGACGGTGGGTTCGACGAAGAAGCCGCCGGTCTCCTCGGCCACGGCGGAGACCTTCCCGCCCGCCTCGAGGCGCACACCCTCCGCCTCCGCGATCCCGAAGTACTGCTGCACCTTCTCGAACTGGGCCCGGGTGATGATCGGACCGATGTCGACGCCGACACGCAGTTCCGACACGCGATCGACCACGCGGCGGACGACCTCGTCGTGCACCTCCCGCTGCACGAGCAATCGTGTCCCGGCCGAGCACACCTGGCCGGCGTTGGCGGTGAACGCCTGCACCGCGCCGGCCACGGCAGCATCGAGATCCGCATCGGCGAACACGATGTTCGCCGACTTGCCTCCGAGCTCGAGGGTGACGGGCACGATCCGGTCGGCGGCGATCCCGCCGATGACACGTCCCGTCGGCACCGATCCGGTGAAGGCCACCTTGGCCACGTCGGGGTGGTGGACGAGAGCGGCACCGGCCTCCCCACCGGTGCCCAGCACGATGCCGAGGACGCCGGGTGGGAAGCCCACCGCACTCGCGAGTTCCGCGAGGCGCACGCTCGACGCCGAAGTGTTCTCGGACGGCTTGAGCACCACGGTGTTGCCCGCCGCGAGCGCCGGCGCGCACGCCCGCGCCGACTGGTTGAGCGGCAGATTCCACGGAGTGACCACGCCGATCACCCCGTAGGGTTCCCGCACCGTGTAGACGTGCTGGTCGGGGGCGATGTCGAGGGTCTCCCCCACCGGCATGCCCACGAGACCGCCGTAGAACTCGAAGTAGATCGCCGAGTTCTCCACCTCGGCCAGCGCGACCTTCTCGGGTTTCCCGGTCTCGCTGACCTCGAGTGCGGCGAGCCTCGGTGCGTCGGCCCGGATCGCGCGTGCAAGGTCGACGAGCAGCCGGCCGCGGTCGAGTGCGGGGATCCGCAGCCACTGCGCGCCCGCTGCGGAAGCAGCGCGCACTGCCGCACCGACGTCGATGGCATTGCCCCGGGCGATACGCCGGACGGGACGTCCGGTCGCGGGGTCGGTGACGTCGAGGTAGTCGCCGCCGGACGGCGCCGTCGACGCCCCGTCGATCCAATGGTCGAGTGTCTCCACGACGTCACCTCCCGCCGGTGCTCTGGAGAGCACCGGCCATCGACGGCAGGGCGTCCGGTTCGAACATCGCCCGGCGTTGCCCCAGGAAGTCGTGCGGGTATCCGGCCGAGATCGCCGAGGCCTCCTCCAGCCGCGCCAGCTGGTCGTCGCTCAGCTGCAGGGACAGTGCTTCGAGATTGTCGCGGAGCTGTTGGGCCGTGCGGGCACCGACCGACAGCAGCAGCCCCTGTCGACGCACCCAGGCGAGAGCCACCCGGGCGCTGGACGTGCCGAGTTCGTCGGCGATCTCCCGGGTCACCTTCACGATGCGTTGCATCCGGAGGGTGAGAGCGGCCAGGGATTCGTCCGTGTGGTCGCGGGCCAGTGCACCCCGCGCGAGCGGACTCCACGCATACACCGGGAGTCCGAGATGCTCTGCCATCGGCAGCAGTTCGCGTTCGGGTGTACGGGCCAGGAGGGAGTACTCGACCTGCAGGGCACAGAACGACGTCCAGCCACGCAGCTCGGCGATGGCGTTCGACCGGGAGATCACCCACGCCGGGGTGTTGGAGATCCCGATCGACAGCACCGTGCCCGCCCGTACGAGATCGTCGAGCGCACGCAGAGTTTCGGCTTCCGGCGTGCAGCGATCCCACGCGTGGACCCAGAGCACGTCGAGATAGTCGGTGCCGAGTCGTCGCAGGCTCGTCTCCACACTCCGGCGCAGACTCTTCCGGTTGCTGCCGCCGGAGTTGGCGTCGCGGGGGTCGGTGGGGAGCGTGTACTTGGTGCTCACCACCACCGCGTCACGTTCGGAGGCGATGAACCGGCCGAGCATCTCCTCGCTCGCCCCGTTCGTGTAGTTGTTCGCGGTGTCGACGAAGTTGCCTCCGGCCGCGCGGTATTCGTCGTAGACCGCGCGGGACTCGGTCTCGTCGGCGCCGAAGCCCCATTCGGTGCCGAAGGTCATCGCACCGAGGCACAGTTCGCTCACGCGGATACCGGACGAGCCGAGCACGCATTGCGCCATGATTCCGTCAGGCATCGTCGTCCACCACCCAGTTGACGAAGCGGTGCAGCGGGTACATGCCGTCGTGCGGGCTGCCCATGCTGCCCTTCAGCGCGCTGCCCAGGCGGACGATGCGCTGCACCCCGGCGGTGGCGAGCCGGTCGCGGATCTCGGCCTTGCGGTGGAACGGGTAGACACCGACTGTCTGGGTGGCCACGGTGGCGTAGGAGGCGGCCTCGTCGAGCGTCGAGATCGGCAGGACGTTGACGGTCTTGTTGGTCGGGTGGAAGTCCACCATCTCCGGCGAGCGCACCACGAGGCCGCTGCCGTCGGGCTTGCCCCACACCTTGTAATCCGGTTCGAGGAAGCGCATTCCCTCGACGGCGTCGCGGATCTCGGCGTCGGGCTTCGGTCCGACGGCCTCCGCGAAGTCACGGTCCACGCCGAGTCGTTCGTGCAGCAGGGCACAGAACCGGTCGATCTGGTCGTCGTCGCCCTCGACGCAGATGTGCCGCGCCGCCAGGCACGCGTCCTGGTTGAAGATCGTCGCATCGAGGGCCGCCAGTTCGGCGACCTCGCGCAGGGTCTCCTCGGATTCGAAGGCCTCGCGGCCGACGATCGACATCGACACCTTGGGATCGAAGGAGATCAGCTGGAAACCCGGTCCGGCATAGCGCGCGGCGTTCTCGATGGCCGAGCCACCACCCCACGCGACGAGCTTGTCGAAGTACTGGGAGCGGTAGAGGATGTTCTCGACCTTCTCGTCACCACCGCGCCAGTACACGGCGGACATCGACCGCAGTACCGGGTGCCCGGGGGCGATGTCGGCCATGGTCCGCAGCACCGCGACGGTGGTGAACGGGTCGGCCGAGGGCATCTTGAACAGGTTGACGCCCTTGGTGAGTGCGGCGTCGGCGATTGTCGTCATCGCGGCGCTCGGCGAGTTCCCGGCCATCATGTGGACCAGGCGCGGCGGGAAGGCGCGGACGCGGCTGACGTTGCCGTTCGGGTCGGTGCGCTCGGCCCAGCCGTCGAGCACGTCGAGGCCGCCGAAGGTGCGTTCGAGCCGGTATTCGAGGGCCTGCCGGGTGAGGAACTGACCCGGCCGCGCGAAGGTGTTCTCGATGATGCGGCGCGGCAGGGCGCTCACCTGGACGGTCATCTCGAGGGATTCCTGGAGGTATTCGTTCTTCTCCAGGGTCAGGTACTGCGCGGTCTCGACGAGGAAGTCGATGATCTCGGAGATCGGCACGTCGAATGCCGGCCCGACCTCCGAGCGCGACGCGAACAGACCGTTGTATTCGAGTTTCGGGGTGACGAAGGGGACGCCGAAGTCGCGGGAAAGGTATTCGCTGTCCTCACCCCAGACGATCTCGCCGCGGACGAAGTGCGGGACCTTGATGCGGGTACGGGCCGGTGCGGTGGTGGTCATGGCTCACTCTCCCGAGAGTCCGCGGACGTAGGCGTCCATCGTTCCGGCACAGGTGATCTTGTCGTCGTCACCGAGGTCGGAGTAGCGGACGATGTTCGGCAGCACGGTCTCGCCGGGCCGGCCGCACGGGCACGTTCCGAGGTCGACGGTGATCCGGTCGCCGGAGATCGTTCCGCCCCACCGGCCGTCGACGGTGGTGTCGACGAAGGCCGCGCGTCCTTCGACGATGGTGCCCTCCCGTTCGGCGAGGGCGCTTCCGTCCTTGGTGAGGACGAACAGCACGATCTCGTCCGGCACGTGGTAGCGGCCCTCCTCGGGGCACTTGAACATGCGGTTGTTGAGTTCCTGCATCGAGTAGTAGTGCAGGAAGCGCTCCGGCACGATGTTGAGGAGCCGGTAGATCTGTTCCTGGTAGTCGGCGGGAAGGTTCGTGCCCTTCAGTCCGCCGCCGCTGGTGAGTGCGTTGTTGCCGGTGATGTCGCCGTCGCGGATGCCCTTCTCCCGCAGGATCTCGCAGAGCCGGAACAGTTGCGGGAACTGGGAACTGAAGAGGATGTCCTCGGACTTGTGCGCGACGATCCGGTCGGCGAAGTGGTGCAGTCGCCGATCCTGTTGGGCGGCGCGCTCGGCGGATTCGGCCTCGAAGCGTGCGATGTCGTCGGGGGCGGCGGTGCCGTCGGCCATCTCACGGCGCATGGCCGACAACGTGGCCATGTAACGGTGGAAGCCCTCGGCGGGCGCCCCCTCGAAAAGCGGAAGGGCGTCCGGGCGGGAGAACTCGCGGATGATCAGGTCGCGGACACCGTTGTGCTGGGTCTGGCCGGTCTCGGGACCGACCGGGATGACGTGCCAGCGCTTCTCCGGCGGCAGTCCGAGCGCGGTGAAGCAGTCGAGCAGGTTCTGCTTGTTGACCTCGAGATCACGCTGGGACTTGTTGAGGAAGGAGCCCTTGCCGCTGGTCCCGCTCGAACTCGACACCATGTGGCCGGCCTTCTCGAGGGCGGCGATCCAGTCGTCGACGTCGGCGACCCCGGAGACGTCGACGTCGTCGACCGGGCGGCTCGACAGGGAACCGAGCCAGCGGTTCATCTGCTCCCACCGGCCCTTGGCGATGAGCGTCTCGGGATAGCTCTTGTAGGTGGTGTGGGGAAAGAGCAGAGGGATCATGTCCTCGCGGGAGCGGATCTCCTCGATGCCCTGGTCGGCGGCGCGCTGTGCGAGCACGGGGACCCGGTCGCGTCGTTGCTGGAAGTACGCGTTCAGCGTCGCGACGACGTCTTTCTGCAGGGTTGTTTCTGTCATCTGGTGCCCTCCGGCCCTCTGGGTGCGGAACGTCGATAACTTGACTGGTAGGTATAGATAAAGAATTGCTGCAACCATACCCATGGGAAAAGTTTTGTGTCCAGAACCGGAACGATTTGGCACACTTCCCTCATGACCCCGACCCGCAGCGAGCAGGACACACGACGCCGTGGTGGACGCCCCACCAGGGAGGAAGCGAGCCGGCTCGACGACGCGGTACGCGAGTCCGCCCTCCGGCTGTTCCTCGAGAACGGCTACGAAGGCACGACGATGAACGCCATCGCCGCGGCGGCCGGCACCACGAAACCGTCGCTGTACGCGCGTTTCCCGACCAAGGAGGACGTCTTCCGGTACGTCCTCGGCTGGGCCATGCAGCGCACCGACTGGCCGGCACCCGAACCGGAGATCCCCGACTACGACGATCTCGGGGACTCACTGACCGCCATCGCGGAGGCCGCCGTCCGGCGCGCCCTGGACCCGTCGATGATCAAGCTCCAGCAGGTCGCCATCGCGTACGCCTCGCGCTATCCGGACATCGCCCGGAAGGCCCTCGGCCCCGGTTACTGGCCCCGCAGGAAACAGGTCGCGGATCTGCTCCGCCGGCACGCGGCGACGGGGAGCATCGTCGCCGACGACCCCGACACGCTCGCAGAACTGTTCCTGGCCATGGCATCCGGCGGTCCTGCACGCCTGGCCTCGTTCGGGATCGTGCGCGGGACGGAGGACGTCGACGCCCACGTGCGGGCCGTCGTGGACCTGTTCCTGCGCGGTCTACGTCCGGACTGACGCGCGTCCGGCTTCCGAGGTGATCGAGGCGACCACACCGCCGTCGACGAGCACGTCGGTGCCGTTGACGAAACTCGCCTCGTCGGACAACAGGAAGGCGACGACGGCGGCGAGTTCCTCGGCACGGCCCGTACGGCCGAGCGGCGTCGCCCGTACCATCTCGCCCATCGACTCGTTGTGGTCCGCCTCCTGCCGGCCCTGAGGAGTATCGATGATGCCCGGCGACACGGAGCATGCGCGGGCACCGACCGCCCCGAGCCGCACGGCTTCGTCGCGTGCGAACTGCTGCACACCGTATTTCGCCCACGCATAGGCGACGCCGGGATGTTCGATCGCCTCCCCCACGACCTCCCGGAGACGGTCGAGGAAGTCCTCGGCGAGCGGATCCGCGAGCACGGCGATCTCTTCCGGTGACGGCTGCATCCGCCCGATGTTCGGTGCCATCGAGGCGAAGTAGACCGACGCGGTGCCCGCGGTCGCGAGCGGACGGAGCACCCGGGCGAGCCGCGCGGTCCCGACCAGGTCGACGGCGAAGATCCGTCGCCAATCGGCCATCGTCGGCGAGATGCCCGCCGCATGTGCGACCGATCGCAGGGCCCCGAGTTCCGTCACGCGCGCAGCCAGTCGTTCGAGTCCGTCGACGTCGGTGACGTCGAGGACGAACGGTTCGACCCGTGTCCGATCACCGTTCAATTCGTCGGCGGTGGCGCGGACGGTGTCGGCGTCCAGGTCGACGAGCAGCACGGTGTCGACCGTGCCGATCATGCGTTGCGCGCACGCGTATCCCATTCCGCGACCGGCTCCGGTCGCGATCCCCACGGTGGTCATGACATGCAGTCCTTTCGGATCATCAGGATGCCGCCCAGCACCGTGAGAGTCCGGATTCGGCGGTGCGGGTGACGAGTTCGACGAGTACGCCCCGTCGGCTGCGGGCGAATGCGAAGAACATACCGCCGTCCGGCAGCGCGCGGGTGGCCTCGACGACGAATCCTTCCTTCTCGAGAAGACGGCAGTCCGACTCGACGTCGTCCGACCAGTAGCCGAGGTGGTGGATACCGGAGGTCGCGGCCCACAGGGGTGCGTCGGGCACCGCCGAGACGATCTCGATCCGCGGTTCGGTGACCGAATAGGAGCACTGCAGATCGACGCTCCGGCCGCCGTCCGGCAGCGTCACGTCGACGGCTCCGCCCACCTGCGGTCCCCACTGGTAGCCGAGCAACGTCGAGAGTTCGTCCCGGGCGGCGCGCGGGTCGTCGGTGACGATCCCGAGGTGGAAGAGGTCTTCGGCCTTCATGTCTGCGCCTTTCGGATGTAGATGTTCCAATTGCTCTTCGGTCGTGTAAGAATGGGATTCTTGGTATCGAGATAGATATTCTCACCGATGGAAGGGAGGCGCAATGGCCTGGGACTTCGAAACCGAGCCCGAGTACCAGAAGAAGCTGGACTGGGCCGATGCATTCGTGCGCGAGGAGGTCGAGCCTCTCGACCTCGTGTGGGAACACGAACAGTTCGTCCCTCTCGACGGACTCCGCCGCAAGGCCATCGACCCTCTCAAGGAGAAGGTTCGCGCAGAAGGTCTGTGGGCCACCCATCTCGGCCCCGAACTCGGTGGTCAGGGATACGGACAGCTGAAGCTCGCACTGCTCAACGAGATCCTCGGGCGCTCGTCGTGGGCACCGATCGTGTTCGGTTGCCAGGCACCCGATACCGGCAACGCCGAGATCATCGCCCATTTCGGCACCCCCGAGCAGAAGGAGCGCTACCTGCAGCCGCTGCTCGACGGCGAGGTGTTCTCCTCGTACTCGATGACCGAACCGCAGGGCGGTGCCGATCCCGCCCAGTTCCGGTGCCGCGCGGTCAAGGACGGCGCCCATTGGGTCATCGACGGGTGGAAGTTCTTCTCCTCCAACGCGCGCACCGCCGAATTCCTCATCGTCATGGTGGTGACGGATCCCGACGTCCCCGTGTACAAGGGCACGTCGATGTTCCTCGTCCCCACCGACACACCGGGCGTGAACATCGTGCGCAACGTCGGCCTCTACGGCGAACCGCTGAACGAGGGCACCCACGCGCTGATTCACTACGACAACGTGCGTGTGCCCGCCGACGCGCTCCTCGGCGAGGAAGGCCAGGCATTCGCCGCCGCGCAGGTGCGACTCGGTGGCGGTCGCATCCACCACGCGATGCGCACCATCGGCCTGGCCCAGAAGGCCCTGGACATGATGTGCGAACGCGCCCTCAGCCGCGAGACGGCCGGCAGCCGCCTCTCCGACAAGCAGGCTGTGCAGGGCTACATCGCCGACTCCTACGCGCAACTCGCACAGTTCCGTCTGTTCGTGCTCAGCACCGCGTGGAAGATCGACAAGTACAACGACTACAAGAAGGTCCGCAAGGACATAGCGACAGCGAAGATCATCATGCCCACCGTGCTCCACGACATCGCGTGGCGCGCCATGCAGGTGCACGGTGCACTGGGCGTCACCAACGAGATGCCGTTCTTCAAGATGATCCACGGCGCAGCGGTGATGGGCCTGGCCGACGGGCCGACCGAAGTGCACAAGACCACCGTCGCCAAGCAGGTCCTCCGCGACTACAGCCCGGTCGACGACATGTGGCCCTCGGAGTGGATCCCGAAGAAGCAGGAAGAAGCCCGGAAGAAGTACGCCGACTACATCGAACTCGAAGTGGGGAATCTGTGATCGACACCGAGCGTCTCGCCGAATGGATGGACGAGCAGGGCCTGCCCGGCAAGGGCGCGCCGCTCGACGCGAAGTATCTCTCCGGCGGTACACAGAACGAGATCTACAAGCTCACGCGCGACGACTTCACGTGCGTCATCCGCATCCCTCCGACCGGCGCGCCGGTCGACCGCGACAGCGGGATCATGCGCGAGTGGCGGATCATCCAGGGACTGGCCGGAACCGACGTCCCGCACACGAAAGCCGTAGCCGCATGTGAGGACACGTCCGTTCTCGGCCGCTCCTTCTACCTCATGGGTCACGTCGACGGATGGTCGCCGATGGATCACCGCGGCACCTGGCCCGCGCCGTTCGACACCGATCTCGACGCTCGCGCCGGCCTGGCCTACCAGCTCGCCGAGGGCATCGCCCTCTTGTCGAAGGTGGACTGGAAGGCACAGGGCCTGGAGGATCTGGGACGTCCCGACGGTTTCCACGACCGGCAGGTGAGCCGATGGACCCGCTTCTTCGAGCGGATCAAGGCCCGCGAGATCGAGGGCATGGACGTCGCGACGAAGTGGCTCGAGACCCATCGTCCGCTCGACTACATCCCCGGTCTGATGCACGGCGACTACCAGTTCGCCAACGTGATGTTCGAGCACGGCGCCCCCGCGAAGCTCGCGGCGCTCGTCGACTGGGAGATGGGTACCGTCGGCGATCCGAAGCTCGACCTCGGCTGGATGCTCATGAACTGGCCCGAGGATACGAGCGCGAACGAGGACAGCGCGGTCAGCTACGTCGACCTGACCGGGATGCCCGGTCGCGCGCAGATGCTCGCGCACTACGCCGAGGTCTCCGGCCGCCAGGTCGACGACATCGACTACTACCTGATCCTCGCCAAGTGGAAGCTCGCCATCGTCCTCGAACAGGGCTTCCAGCGGGCCGGGGACGATCCCAAGCTGCAGTCCTACGGACCGGTCATCACCAGTCTCATGAAGTCGGCCGCCGATCTCGCCGAGTCGACGGATTACAAGGGCTGAAGGGGTCTGCGATGACGACTGTCGTGGAAGGGCTGGTGGAGGAACGGCACGGACCGGTGCTCGTCCTCCGCATCGATCGGCCCGAGGCGCGTAATGCCCTCAACGGAGCCGTACTCCGCGGAATCGGCGCTGCGGCCCTTCGGGCAGAGGCGGATCCGGAGATCCGGGCAATCGTGCTCACCGGCACGGGGGACCGGGCATTCTGTGCGGGCATGGACCTGCGGGCGTTCGCGGAAGGCGAGGACATCGGCACCGACTCCGAGGAAGCCGCCGGATACGCCCGGCTGTCCAAGGGCGAACTCACCGTCCCTGTCGTCGGCGCCGCCAATGGCAGCGCTGTGGGCGGCGGGCTCGAACTCCTCCTCGGCGCCGACATCATCGTGGCGTCCTCCGAGGCGAAGTTCGGCCTGCCCGAGGTGAAGCGGGGTCTCTTCCCCGCCGGCGGCGGCACCGCCATCGGCACCCGCATCCCCGTCGGGGCGGCACTCGAGCTGACCCTGACGGGGGATCCGATCACGGCACAGCGCGGCTACGAACTCGGACTGATCAATGCCGTGGTGGCGCCCGATCAGGTCCTGGACACCGCACTCGACTACGCCCGGCGGATCGCGGCGAACGCCCCACTCGGCCTGTCCGCGGTGAAGGAACTCGTCCGGCTCGCGCAGGCCGATCCCGAGCGTGCCGGCGAGCGACTCTCCCACTGGCAGTCGGTCGTCTTCACCAGCAATGACGCGAAGGAAGGCGCCACCGCGTTCATCGAGAAGCGGGCGCCGGTCTGGCAGGGACAGTGACTGCCGCGGCCGCACCGACGAGCACCGTGCGCGCGGTCGTCTGCACCGAATACGGGGAACCCGAATCCCTTCGGATGGAGTCGCGGCCGTCGTCCCCGCTCGCCCCCGGTCACGTCCGGGTGCGTGTGGGAGCGGCCGCAGTGAACTTCCCCGACGTCCTCCTCGTGGCGAACAGGTACCAGATCAGCGTGCCTCCACCCTTCGTTCCGGGCAGCGAGTACGCGGGCACGGTCGTCGAGGTCGCGGACGATGCGGACGGATTCTCGGTGGGCGATCGTGTCACCGGCACCGGGCTGGTCGGAGCGTTCGCCGACGAGGTGGTTGCTCCCACGAAGGCCCTGAAGAAGACCCCGGACGGGATCGACGACCGGACCGCCGCATCCTTCGGAGTGGCGCACCGGACGGCCTATCACACGCTCCGGTCGGTGGCGCGCCTGAAACCCGGGGAACGACTGGTCGTCCTCGGGGCCGGAGGCGGTGTCGGCCTGGCGGCCGTGCAACTCGGTGTGGCGCTGGGCGCTTCGGTCACGGCCGTCGCCTCGTCGGCCGACAAACTCGCGGTCGCGTCGTCCTACGGCGCCGCGCACACGATCGATCACCGCACGAGCGACCTGCGTTCGGCCTTGAAGGACGCGTTGCCGGAGGGGGCCGACGTCGTCGTCGATCCGGTGGGTGGCGAACTCTCGGAGCCGGCGCTCCGGTCGCTGGTCCGCGGTGGACGTTTCGTCACCATCGGGTACGCGTCCGGTTCGATCCCGCGGATCCCTCTGAATCTCGTTCTGGTCAAGGGTATCCGGATCATGGGTTTCCAGTTCCAGGATCTCGATCCGGAGGAGTACCGGCGGAACGAGGCCGAACTCGTGGACCTGCTCGTCTCGGGCACGGCGGTTCCGCACATCGGCGCGGACTATCCGCTCGAGGACGCCGCGCGGGCGCTTCGTCACGTCGCCGACGGACGAGCGGTCGGGAAGGTCGTCATCGACATGTCCCGCTGATCGTCCTCGCGCGACGAACCGATCCTTGCGCGCCCTACACACCGAGCGAACCCCGGTTCGGCGCGCAAGGATCGACCGGCGCAGCAATTCTCTTCCGGCACTACGACTGCGGCCCGGCCTCCGAGCAAGGAGACCGGGCCGCAGTCGTCGTGGTGCTCAGGCCATGGAGACGAGGTTGCCGCGCACACGGAGCGTGTCGGCACCTCCGGTGAGGAACGATTCGGTGGCAGCGATCGCGGTCGCCGGTGCCGCGGCAGCGGCGAGGGCATGCGACTTGAAGACCTGGGCCGCGCGGCTCAGGCGGTGCTGCAGCGGCACGATGCGCGAGTCGAGTTCGGAGGGGACGTTCTCGCCCCACAGCGCAACCGTGGTGGGACTGTCCGACATCGCCTCGAGCACACCGTTGCGGATCCGCTCGTCGGACGCGTAGAGATCGGCGGCGACGGCGACCATGTCGGGCATGGGACCGTAGGGTGCAGAACTCAGAGCGGACTCGAGGTCGACCGCCTTGGTCGCGCCGAGGATCTCGAACGGCCGCAGATCGGAACTCTGCGGAACGACGACCACCACTTCCCAGCCTGCCGCAACCTGGTCGTACAGCCAGCCACCGGTGTACCGGACGGCGTCGGCGACCTTGGGCGCGACGACGGCGACCCTTCGTCTCAGGATGTGGCGGCGGGCATGAGCTGTTGCTCGAGCGACTGTATGTAGTCCTCGAATATTGCGGTCAGTGGGAGCGAACGATCGAGCAGCCATGAGGTTTCCATTCCATTCAGGAAAGCGACGATCTCCACCGCTTTGACGGCTGGGTCCACATCCGTTCGATATCGCCCGGCGTGTTGTCCACGCCGGATGCCGGCTTCGACCGCGTCGAGAGCCGCCTGATACCGCCCGAGTAGGCGATCGTGCAGAGGGGCATCCGGTTCCAGGTTCTCGATGAGAAGCACCGCATACATTCCGACCAGTTCGGGCGACTCCTCGAAACGCTTCGGGAGTTTCCTGAGCTGTTCGACGAGATCCCCCGTCCGATCCACACGAGCGTCGTCGTCGTTGTCGCGGGCGTCGAGCACCGCGTGCAACAACTGGTCCTTCGACTCGAAGTGATGCAACAGCCCTGCCGGGGTCAATCCTGCTTCCCGGGCGATCTGGGCGAGGCTCGTGCTCCGCCACCCGTTCCGCGCCAGAAACCGCTGGGCAACGCTGAGAATCAGCTCCCTGCGATCCTCACCTCTGGCGAGGAGAGTGTCGTATGCACGCTGGGACAACAGCCCTCACTTCGTTGAAGAAGAACAACCTACTGAACGCACATTAGGTCATTTTCCCAAGTGTGACAAGGGTCTCATCAGATATATGTTTCGCGATGGATCACAGGAGTTCGACGACGGTCGCGTTGGCGGTCCCACCGCCCTCGCACATCGTCTGGAGACCGAAGCGGATGCCCTGATCACGCATGTGATGGATCATCCGGGTCATCAGCACCGCACCCGAACCGCCGAGCGGATGACCGAGCGCGATCGCCCCTCCGAGCGGATTCAGCTTCTCCGGATCCGCGCCCGTCTCGGCGAGCCACGCCAGCGGCACCGACGCGAATGCCTCGTTGACCTCGAAGACACCGACTTCTCCCAGTGCGATGCCGGCCTTCGCCAGGGCCTTGTCCGTCGCGGGGATGGGCCCGGTCAGCATGAGGACGGGATCGGCGCCGGCGACGACACCGGCCCGGTACCGGACCAGCGGAGTGAGCCCGAGCTCCCGGGCCTTCTCCGGCGTCGTCACGAGCAACGCCGCCGCACCATCGGAGATCTGCGACGAATTACCGGCGTGGATGACGCCGTCCTCGGCGAAGGCGGGCTTCAGATCGGCCAGCTTCTCGACGGTCGATCCCCGCCGCACCCCTTCGTCCACCGACACCACGCCCGCCTCGGTGGGCACCGGGACGATCTGTGCGTCGAACGCACCGCGGTCCAGCGCAGCGGCGGCACGCTCGTGCGAGAGCACCGAGAACTCGTCGAGACGGGTCCGGGAGAAACCCCACTTCTGAGCGATCTTCTCGGCAGAGATGCCCTGGTTGAACGAGAACCCGTCGTACCGGGCCAGCGCCTTCGGTCCGTACGGCTGACCCGACGCCCGCGCCGAACCCAGCGGCACACGGCTCATCACCTCGACACCACCGGCGACGACGACGTCCTGCTGACCGGACATCACCGCCTGCGCAGCGAAGTCGAGCGCCTGCTGGCTCGACCCGCACGCGCGGTTGATCGTCGTACCCGGGATCGATTCGGGCCAGCCGGCGGCGAGGACCGAGTACCGGCCGATGTTGCTCGACTGGTCTCCCACCTGCGAGACACAGCCCCACACGACGTCGTCGACGACCGCCGGATCGATACCCGCGCGCTCGGCGAGTGCCTGCAGGACGTGCGCCGACAGATCCGCCGGATGCTCGCCCGCCAGTCCCCCGTTGCGCTTGCCGACCGGCGTGCGGACGGCCTCGACGATGACTGCTTCACGCATGTACTTCTTCTCCACTCGTAGTCTGTGGTTCCGGAGTCTGTATTTCCGGGTTCAGTGCCCACCGGCCGGTGAAGCGGACCTCGCGCTTCTCGGCGAAGGCACGGAACGCCTCGGGGGCGTCGACGGTCCCGAAGTTGACCGCCTGGGCGCGCGCTTCACCGGCGAGAGAATCCCGCAGGCCGCGGTCGACGGCTTCGTTGAGCAATGCCTTGGTCTGGGCCAGGGCGACGGGCGGACCGGCCGACAGCCGAGCGCAGAGATCGTCGACGAACGCGTCGATGCCCCCCTCGGATTCGATCCAGGTCACCAGCCCCAGCCGGTGCGCCTCGTCGGCGTCGATGGCCTCGGCCAGCAACGCGAGTCGTTTCGCTTGCTGCAGACCGACGAGCCTCGGCAGCAACCACGTGCCGCCGAGATCGGGTGACAGTCCCCGCTTGGCGAAGATCTGCGAGAAGGTCGAGCGCGGTGTCGCGACCACCAGATCGCATCCGAGCGCCAGGTTCCAGCCGGCCCCGTAGGCGACACCGTCGACCTTCGCGACGGTGGGAACCGGAAGTTCGTGGAGCAGCAACGCGACGTCCGTCAGTTTGCGCAGCTTGCGCAAGGGATGTGCGACACCGGGATTGGCGATATCGGCGCCGGAACAGAACGCGCCGGCCGCGCCGGTGACGACGAGGACACGTACGCCCGGGTCGTCGGCGGTGTCGACGAGGACGTCGTGCAATGCCTGCCAGAGCGGACCGTCGATCGCGTTCTTGCGATGCGGCCGGTTCACCGTGAGGGTCCGGACCCCGTCGTGGTCGTCGACGAGAAGAGAATCGGTGCTCATTCGGCTGCCTCCGTGTCCGGTGCGCGGTATGCGGGACCGATCGCGCCGGTCTCGCGCAGCCGCGCGATCTCGGTGCGGGTGATCCCGAAATCCTGCAGCACCGCATCGGTGTGCTCACCGAGCCCCGGTACCGCACCCATGGGCAGTTCGAAGCCCGCGACGACCGGTGGGGGAAGCAGCGCCTCGATCGGTCCGTTGGGGGTTGCGACCTCCCGCCAGCGATCCCGGGCCTGCAGCTGGGGATGTGCGATCACGTCGCTGGGCAGGTTGTACCGGGAGTTGCCGATACCGGCCTCGTCGGCGATCTTCTGGATGTGTGCGAGGGGATGCCGGGCGCACCACTGCGCGATCGCCTCGTCGAGCACGGCGCGATGTTCGCAGCGACCGGCATTGGAGCGGAAACGCTCGTCGTCGGCCAGATCGTCGCGTTCGATGATCTCCCGTGCGAGTCGCTGCCATTCCCGGTCGTTGGTGGTGCCGAGGACGACGACCTGGTCGTCGGCGGTGCGGTACGACCCGTACGGTGAGACGGCGGGCGACGACATGCCCAGCGGTTGCTGGTTCACCCCGGAATAGCGCGTGTAGGTCAGCGGGTATCCCATGAGCTCGGTCATCGTGTCGAACAGGCTCACCGACACCTTCGACAGGCTGCCGCCGCGACCACGGTGCCGTTCCTTGCCGCACAGCAGGGCGAGGATCGACACGGCCGAGTACAGGCCGGTGGTGATGTCCGCGACGGGCGGCCCGGGTTTCGCCGGCATGCCGGGATGGCCGGTGACCGCGCACGCCCCCGATTCCGCCTGGATCAGAAGGTCGTAGGCGCGTTTGTGCGAGAGCGGACCACCGGGACCGTAACCGTCGATCTCGACCGAGATCAGTTCGGGATAGAGCTCCTCGAGCCGGTCGGGTGACAGTCCGAGCCGCGCGGTCGCGCCCGGCGCCAGATTCGACACCAGCACGTCGGAGCGGGCGAGGATCCGGTGCAGCACCGCGATCCCGTCGTCCGACTTCAGGTCGAGTGTCACCGATTCCTTGCCGCGGTTGGCCCATACGAAATGTGCTGCCATGCCACCGACGACGTCGTCGTAGTCGCGCGCGAAGTCACCACCGCGGGGGTTCTCGATCTTGATGACCCGCGCACCGAAATCGGCGAGCGTCCGCGTGCACATCGGTGCCGACACGGCCTGCTCGAGGGTGACGACGGTGACGCCCGCGAGCGGGCCGTCCGAGCCCACAGAATCTGTTGTCACCGTCTCGGTCATCACATCACCATGCCACCGTCGACCGGCAGCACCTGCCCGGTGACGAACGATGCCGCGTCGGTGGCCAGGAAGACGAACGCTCCGGCGACCTCCTCCGGGGATGCCCAGCGACGCAGCGGAATACGATTGAGCATGTTGGCGGCGAACTTCTCGTTGGTGCGGATCGTCTCCGTCATGGGAGTCGCGGCGAGCGGGGCCAGCGCGTTGACGAGGATGTTCTTGCGGGCCAGCTCGCGGGCGAGCGACTTGGTGATGCCGATGATCCCCGCTTTGGCCGCGGAGTAGTTCACCTGCCCGAGCGTGCCGGTGATGCCCGCCGAGGAGGTCACGTTGATGATGCGTCCCTTGCCGTCGGTGGCGAGGAAGGGCAGTGCCGCCTGCGAGCAGTTGAAGGCGCCGAGCACGTGGATGTCGTGGATGCGCTGGAACGAGTCGACGGTGGTGTCGGCGAACATCGCCGGGTCGGTGACACCGGCGTTGTTGACGAGGATGTGGAGCACGCCCTCGGTCAGACCGGCGGCACGCGCCATCGCGGCGTCGGCCGCCTCCCGGTCGCGGACGTCGAGCGCGGCGCTGTCGGCCTTACCACCGTTCACCGAGATCCGTTCGGCAACAGCGGCTGCGGCGTCACCGTTCACATCGGTGACGAGCACGGCCGCACCGGCGGCCGCGAGGGCTTCGGCGACGGCCGAGCCGATACCGCCGGCCGCGCCGGTCACCACGGCCGACCGCCCGGTGAGATCGAAGAGAGAATTGTTCACGGCCATCAGTAGCTCCTCGGCAGTCCCAGAGTGTGTGAGCTCAGGAAATTCAGGATCATCTCCTGGCTGATCGGTGCAATGCGCATGACGCGCGCTTCGCGGAAGTACCGCGAGACGTTGTACTCCTCCGAGTAGCCCATGCCGCCGTGCGTCTGCAGCGCACGATCGGCAGCGGTGAATCCCGCATCGGCACAGAGGTATTTGGCGGTGTTGGCTTCCCGTCCGCACGGCTTGCCGTTGTCGTAGAGCCAGGTCGCCTTGCGCAGGACGAGTTCGGCGGCATCGAGGTGGGCGAGCGAATCGGCGAGGGGGAACTGGATTCCCTGGTTCATGCCGATCGGGCGGCCGAAGACTTCGCGTTCGTTGCCGTACCTGACCGCCTTGTCGAGCGCCACGCGACCGATGCCGAGGGCCTCGGCGGCGATGAGCATGCGCTCGGGGTTGAGGCCGTCGAGCAGATACTCGAAACCCTTCCCCTCCTCACCCACGCGGTCCTCCACCGGCACCCGCAGGTCGTCGATGAACAGCTCGTTCGACGTGACGGCGTTGCGCCCCATCTTGCGGATCGGGCGGATGTCGACGCGGCTGCGGTCGAGATCGGTGAGGAACAACGTCATGCCGTCGGTCTTCTTCTGCACCTCGTCGTACCGCTGGGTACGGGTCAGCAGCAGGATCTTCTCGGATTCCTGCGCCTTCGAGATCCACACCTTGCGGCCGTTGACGACGTAGTGGTCGCCGTCCCGCCGGGCGAAGGTGGTGATCCGCGAGGTGTCGAGGCCTGCTCCGGGCTCGGTGACACCGAAGCAGACGTGCAGGTCGCCGCTGACGATGCGCGGCAGGGTGCGGGCCTTGAGCTCGTCGGAACCGTGCTTGACGACCGGCTGCATGCCGAAGATGTTGAGGTGAATCGAGCTCGCGGCGTTCATGCCGCCGCCCGAACGCGCGACCTCCTCGAGCAACAGGGTGGCCTCGGTGATGCCGTATCCGTGCCCGCCGTACTCCTCGGGCATGGTGATACCGAGCCAACCACCGTCGGCCATGGCCTTGTAGAACTCCGAGGGGAACTCGTGGGCGAGGTCCTTCTCCATCCAGTACTGGTCGTCGAACCTCTTCGTCAGTTCGGCCACCGACTTGCGGATGAGCTCCTGATCCTCGCTGAGTTCGAAACTCATTCCGCTCATCGTCGGCACCGCCGGCCCTGCGGGCGGGGCTGCACGTCATCGAGGTTCATGGGGGTCCCTTTCGTGTCGGTCAGTCGGAGGCGGGAAGCGGCTTCGCGGCCTTGAGAGTCATGGGGATACCGCCGTAGCCGAGTTCCCCGGGCCCCGAGGAGGTGCACAGCACCTCGACCGTGTCGTCCGCGTCGACGTAGCGCTTGCCGAGAACGGTGACGGCGTCGCCGGCCGACGGTTCGGGTCGGCCCGGCGGCGCCGGAATCATCGGGGCGCCACCGCATGTGAGTTCCTGTGCGTTCTCCGCAGGGGCGCGGACCACGACGACCCTCGTGGAGCCTTCGGCGGCGGCGAGCTGCACTCCTGGACGAAGTGGTGCGGGTGTGGTCACGGCGTACCTCTCTTTCGATCGCTCGACGGCGAGCGCGACCCCGGGTGGCTCGTGCGATGAAAACTATCCTCTCTTTTGAGGAGAATCAACCTTCGCGACGCGCCGCCCACAAGAGGAGGAGGCTCGTAGATCTCATGCATCCACCGGCAGCGTGGAGCGACAGCCGCTCCGCGCGCGAGCTTCCCACCAGCAGAAACGGGACATTTCTCGCGGAACGTTGACTATCCGGCGCGGACGTGGAAATCTATCGATCAGAAATGAGAATGCAATTCTCTCGAACAGGGAGGAGGTTGATGTGGCACTGCTATCCCCGCTGCCGGCGGAACTCTGGGACGAGGACGTCGACGCAGCACTGAAAGGTCTTATGCCCCGGCACATGAGGAATCCGGAGCAGGCCGGCACCGCGATGGCGACGCTCGTCCACCATCCGGAGTTGACCAAGGCCTTTCTCGGCTTCAGCGTGCATCTTCTGTTCCGATCCACACTCCCGGCCAGGCTGCGCGAACTCGTGATCCTGCGGGTCGCCGCACTGCACGACTGCTCGTACGAGCGGGAGCACCACATCGAGATCGCGCGCACCGAGGCCGGCCTCACGCCGGACGAGATCGCCGCGGCCGTCGACGGGTCGGCCGAGGATCCGTTCGAGCAGCGCCTGCTCGACTCCGTTCGGGAGTTGACCGAGACCTCGCGCATGTCCGAGGAGACCTGGACAGCGCTCTCGGAGCATCTCACCACCAAACAACTGATGGACCTCATCTTCACCGTGGGTGGCTACAGCCTGATGGCCATGGCCTACAACACCTTCGGTATCGAGTTCGAAGACGAAAGGTAGAACCTTGCCCCACTTCACCAAGCCGGCCGAGGGAAGCTGGACCGAGCACTATCCCGAACTCGGCACCGCACCCGTCGACTACACCGACTCCATCGATCCCGCCTTCTTCGAGGCGGAGCGCGAGGCGATCTTCAAGCGCACGTGGCTCTACATGGGTCGCGTCGAGCAGCTGCCGCGCGTCGGCAGCTACTTCACCAAGGAGATCCCGTCGGCCGGGCCCGGCACCTCGCTGGTCATCGTCAAGGGCAACGACGGCGTCATCCGCGCGTTCCACAACGTGTGCCGCCACCGCGGAAACAAGCTGGTGTGGAACGACTTCCCCAACGAGGAGACCGCCGGTAGCTGCAAGCAGTTCACCTGCAAGTACCACGCCTGGCGCTACAGCCTCGAGGGCGATCTGACCTTCGTGCAGCAGGAGGGCGAGTTCTTCGATCTCGACAAGAAGGACTTCGGACTCAAGGCGGTTCGCTGCGAGACGTGGGAAGGGTTCATCTACATCAACCTCGACGACGACGCAGCTCCGCTCGTCGACTACCTCGGCGACTTCGCCAAGGGTCTCGAAGGCTACCCCTTCGACAAGATGACCGAGGTCTACAGCTACCGCTCTGAGATCAACGCGAACTGGAAACTGTTCATCGACGCCTTCGCCGAGTTCTACCACGCACCGATCCTGCACATGAAGCAGGCGGTCAAGGACGAGGCCGAGAAGCTCGCCGGCTACGGCTACGAGGCGCTGCACTACGAGATCAAGTCGCCGCACTCGATGATCTCCTCGTGGGGCGGCATGGCCCCGCCCAAGGACCCGAACATGGTCAAGCCCATCGAGCGCGTCCTGCGTTCGGGTCTCTTCGGCCCGTGGGACGTTCCGGACATCGAGGGCCTGGCCGAGGATCAGCTGCCTCCGGCGGTCAACCCCACCAAGTTCCACAGCTGGGGCCAGGACAGCTTCGAGTTCTTCCCGAACATGACGCTGCTCATCTGGAAGCCGGGCTGGTACCTCACCTACACCTACTGGCCCACCGCCGTCGACAAGCACATCTTCGAGACGAGCCTGTACTTCGTCCCGCCGAAGAACGCTCGCGACCGCCTCGCGCAGGAACTCGCCGCGGTGACTTTCAAGGAGTACGCGCTCCAGGACGCGAACACCCTCGAAGCGACCCAGACCATGATCGGCACCCGCGCAGTGACCGATTTCCCACTCAACGACCAGGAAATCCTCCTGCGCCACCTCCACAAGACCGTCGCCGATTACGTCAAGGAGTACCAGAAGTGACGACTCTGCCCACCGAATTCGCCGACCTCGAACCGTATGCCGACTGGGCTCTGGCCACCGAGCCCGAGCGCTACGCCAAGCGGCTGGCGTCGAGCATGCCCGAGATGCAGCAGTTCTACGACGCCGCCTTCGGCCGACTCGAGGACGCCATCACCTACCTCGACAAGTTCGATCTGGACGACCTCGACGACGATGCCCGCGCGCTCATGCACCTGATGCAGTCGCTCGTGATGGTCTCGTTCCCCGTCGAGGTCTGGAAGCAGCCCCGCGTGCCGGACAGTGGCGCCGCCTGGGTCACCATCACCAAGGAACCGGTGGTGTGATGCCACCCGTCGGGACACTCCGGCGATGAGCACACCTCGCGCCCGTACCCGAACCCTCCGGGGTTCGAGTACGGGCGCGTTGTGGTTTCTTCGGTTCCACGCCGTCCGTATTTCAAGATCGAACACAGTTGGTCGATTGTCGTCACGTGATCGATCACAAGTCCGATATGCACGAAAGATCCCCTCGCGCCGGACTTTCCGACCCATGGTTGGATGTGCGGGCGAGACACGGCTTCGAGCGCGGGACGGCCGCGGGGCGAGGTCGAACTCTGCACCAGCCCACAGCCTGCCCCGGGAGGAAACATGACCGACATCGAGACGAAGAACTTCTTCACCGATCCGGATCTCGTCGAGGACCCGTACCCCTATTACGACGCCCTGCGCGAGGGATGCCCGGTCAGGCGCGAACCCCACCACAACGTCATGATGGTCACCGGCTACGAGGAGGCGATCCAGGTCCTGAGCGACGAGCAGACCTTCTCGTCGTGCATCTCGGTGACCGGCCCGTTCTCCGGCCTTCCGGCCTGCCCCGAGAGCGACGACATCACCGACTTCATCGAGGAGCACCGCCCCTCGCTGCCGATGAACGACCAGCTCCCCACCATGGATCCCCCGCAGCACACCGACCATCGCGGCCTGCTGATGCGGCTCATCACTCCCAAGCGCCTCAAGGAGAACGAGGCCTTCATCGAGCGCATCGCCGACCGGCTCCTCGACGACCTGCTCGCCCGGGGCGAGGGCGACTACATCACCGGCTTCGCTGCGCCGTTCGCGATGCTCGTCATCGCCGACCTGCTGGGCGTGCCGGAGAGCGACCACCAGGAGTTCATCGAGGGCCTGAACATCCAGGTGGAGAAGGGCTTCTCGCTCGGCAGCACCGAGGGTGAGGCACTGAAGCTCAACCCGCTCGAGTTCCTGTACAAGAAGTTCGGCCAGTACATCGAGGACCGCCGCGCGAACCCCACCGACGACGTGCTGACGGGCCTCGCCACCGCGACCTTCCCCGACGGCACCCTGCCGCCCGTCGACGACGTCCTGCGCATCGCCGCGAACGTGTTCTCCGCCGGCCAGGAGACCACCGTGCGTCTGCTGAGCTCGGCGCTGCGGATCATCGCCGAGCAGCCCGAACTCCAGAAGACCCTGCGCAGCGAGCCCGATCGCATCCCGAACTTCATCGAGGAGACGCTGCGTTTCGAGAGCCCGATCAAGGGCGACTTCCGACTCGCGAAGACCCCCACCACCATCGGCGGGGTCGACGTCTCGGCCGGCACCATCATGATGCTGGTCAACGGTGCCGCCAACCGCGACCCGCGTCAGTTCTCCGATCCGAACGACTTCGACATCGACCGCCGCAACGCCCGCACCCACATCGCGTTCGGTCGCGGTGTGCACTCGTGCCCCGGCGCCCCGCTCGCCCGCACGGAGGGGCGCGTGGGCATCCAGCGTCTGCTCGAGCGCACCAGCGAGATCCGGATCTCCGAGAAGGTGCACGGCCCCGAGAACGACCGGAAGTTCGGTTACCTGCCGACCTTCATCCTGCGCGGCCTGCTCGCGCTGCACCTCGAGTACGCGCCGGCGGAAGGTGAGTCGAAGTGAAGGTCTTCGTCGACGACGACGCCTGTCGCGGACACGGAGTCTGCCTCGCCGCCTGCCCGGAGGTCTTCGACCTGAGCGACGGCGGGTACGCGGTCACGCTCGTCTCCGAGGTCCCGGCCGAGCACGAGGAATCCGTGCGGGAGGCCGCAGCGGGTTGTCCCGAAAGGGCGATCCGGCTCGACTGAGTCACGATCGAAACCGAACACGGGCGTCGGTCCGGACCGAAAGGTCCGGGCCGACGCCCTTTTTCGTTTCTCCCATCGAGGGTCGATTGACGCCGTCCGGGGTTGTGTGAAAACCTCATAATCAAGATATGAGAGTGACATTCTCATGATGTGTCGCTCTCCGATGAAAGGACGAGCGATGCTGACCCTGAAGGCAGCCGGACTGCTCGACGTCGACACGGGCGAGATCGTCCGCCCGGGAATCATCCGCGTCGACGGCGAACGCATCGCCGGAGTGGGCGGAACCTACAGTGATAATTCGGGCGACACGCCCGAGGGTGACGTCATCGACCTCGGCGACCTGATCCTCATGCCCGGCCTGATGGACATGGAGGTCAACCTCCTCATGGGTGGACGCGGCGAGAAGCCCGTCTACTCGACGGTCCAGGACGACCCGCCCCTGCGCATGCTGCGTGCCGTCGGAAACGCCCGCCGCACCCTGCGCGCGGGATTCACCACCGTCCGCAATCTCGGACTGTTCGTCAAGACCGGCGGATACCTCCTCGACGTGGCCCTCGGAACGGCCATCGACAAGGGCTGGGTGGACGGCCCGCGCGTCGTCCCCGCCGGTCACGCCATCACCCCCACCGGCGGACACCTCGATCCGACGATGTTCGCGGCGTTCGCGCCCGGCGTCCTCGACCTCACGATCGAGGAGGGCATCGCCAACGGCGTCGACGAGGTCCGCAAGGCGGTGCGCTACCAGATCAAGCACGGCGCCCAGCTCATCAAGGTGTGCGTCTCGGGCGGCGTCATGTCGATGACCGGATCCGCAGGTGCCCAGCACTATTCGGACGAAGAGCTGCGCGCGATCGTCGACGAGGCACATCGTCGCGGGATGAAGGTCGCCTCGCACACGCACGGCGCCGAAGCCGTGCGACACGCGATCGAAGCCGGAATCGACTGCATCGAACACGGATTCCTCATCGACGACGACACCATCGACCTCATGGTCGAGCGCGGAACATGGCTCGTGCCCACCACCCGTCTCGCCGACGCGATGGACACCTCCCACGCGCCGCCGGAGCTGCAGGCCAAGGCCGCCGAGATGTTCCCCAAGGCACGCACCTCGGTGCTCGCCGCATACAAGGCCGGGGTGAAGATCGCGGTCGGCACCGACGCGCCGGCCATCCCCCACGGCAAGAACGCCGACGAGATCGTTGCCCTCGTCGACCGCGGAATCCCTCCCCTCGCGGTGATCCAGGCCGCCACGATCAATGCGGCAGAACTCATCGGCGTCGACGACCGCGGTCGCCTCGCCGAAGGTCTGCTCGCCGACATCATCGCCGTCCCCGGCGATCCCACCGAAGACATCACCGTCACCCAGAACGTGCGGTTCGTGATGAAAGGCGGAAAGGTCTATGTCCACAACTGACCGTTCGATCACCGACGACCTCGTCGAGATCAACCAGCTGCTCGCCCGCTACGCGGTGAACATGACGAAGAACGACGTCGAAGGCGTCGTCTCGGTGTTCACCCCCGACGGCACCTACAGTGCCTTCGGCGACGCGTTCCCCCTCGACCGGTTCCCCGAGCTCGTCGCGGCCGCACCGAAGGGCCTGTTCATGACGGGCACGGCCCTCATCGACATCGACGGCGACACCGCGACCGGCACCCAGCCGCTGTGCTTCGTCGAACATTCCACGCACGACATGCGGATCGGCTACTACAACGACACCTACGTCCGCACGGCCGACGGCTGGCGACTGCGCACCCGCGCGATGACCTTCATCCGCCGCAGCGGAACCCACGACTCCGGCATCCCCCACGCCTTCGAACCGGCATGAACGTCACCGAATTCAGGACCGCCGTCCGAACCTGGCTCGACGAGAACGATCTGACCCCCGGACCGGATCACTCGTTCGACGCGCAGGTCGAACAACTCGCCCGCGTGCGGCGGGAACTCTACGACGCGGGCTGGATGCGCTACGGCTGGCCCGAGGAGGTCGGCGGACTCGGCGGCGAGGCCGTCCTGCGTGCCGTGCTCGGCGAGGAGGTCGCGACCCGCGACCTCGCCGAGCCGGGCATCTATTCGATGATCGAGGTGCTCGCGCCCACCATGATCTCCTACGCGCGACCCGAACTCGCGGCGGAGATGGTGCCGAAACTGCTCCGCGGTGAGGAACAGTGGTGCCAGGGCTTCTCGGAGCCCGGCTCGGGCAGCGACCTCGCGTCGCTGTCCACCCGGGCCGAGCAACGCGGCGACGAGTGGGTGATCAACGGGCAGAAGGTCTGGACGTCGCTCGCCCAGTTCGCCTCCCGCTGCGTGCTGCTCACCCGTACCGCGCCGGGGCACAAGGGCATCACCGCCTTCTTCGTCGACATGGACACCCCGGGCATCACCGTCCGGCCGCTGCGCACGATGCACGGCGTCGACGAGTTCGCCGAGGTGTACTTCGACGACGTCGTCGTGCCGGCCGACCGTATGCTGGGCAATCCCGGCGACGGCTGGAAGCTTGCGATGGATCTGCTTCCGCACGAACGGTCGACATGCTTCTGGCATCGCATCGCCTATCTGTTCACCCGGTTGGATCGACTTGTGGACGAGACCGATTCGACGACCGACGACGAACTCGGCGCGGCCTACCTCGCGCTGCACACCGTGCGGTGCCGGTCGCTCGCCACCCAGCAGCGACTGGCGTCGGGCGCGTCGCTCGGCCCCGAGACCTCCGTCGACAAGATCCTCCTCGCGACCGCCGAACAGCAGTTGTTCGACACCGCGCGGGATCTGCTTCCCGGCGTACTCGAACTGTCCGACACCGAATGGCGGACCGAATTCCTGTATTCCCGTGCGGCGACGATCTACGGCGGCACCGCCGAGATCCAACGCAACATCGTCGCGCGCCGACTTCTCGATCTGGGGGCGGAGTGACGACCTACAGCACTGCACCGGCGCCGGATTCGGACCTCGGCCTGCTCGAGGACGCACTGCGCAAGACCATGGAGAGCACGACCGGTGCCACACTCGACGCGGCGCTGGTCGATCTGGGCTGGCACGACATGCTCACCGAGATGCCCGACGACACGATCCCCATGGTGTTCCGGCTGCTCGGCGAGACCGGCGCGCACGCCCCGGTGATCAACGACGTCGTGCTCGTCGACGCGGGTCGTGAGGCCGGTGGGGTCGTACCCCTCCCCTACACCGGCCGACAGTGGATCGAGTGGGCACGCGAGGACCGGGACACCACCGCGCTCGACGCGGAACTGCCGATCGCGACGGTCGGATCCGGTGATCCGGTGCCGGTCGCAGCGGCACGTCGTGCGCTCGGCTGGTGGCTGGTCGGAACGAGCCGAGCGATGCTCGACTCGGCCCGTACCCACGCTCTCGACCGCACGCAGTTCGGCAAGCCGATCGCCGGCTTCCAGGCGGTGCGGCACCGGCTCGCGGAGACGTACGTCGCCGTCGAGGGCGCGGAGGCCACCCTGCGTGCCGCCACCGACGAGCTCGGTTCCCTGCTCGCGAAGGCCGCCGCGGGTCGCGCGGCGATCATCGCGGCACGGCACTGCCAGCAGGTCCTCGGCGGTATCGGCTTCACCGCCGAGCACGACCTGCACCGACACATCAAACGGGCACTGGTGCTCGACGGTCTGCTCGGCAGTTCACGGGAACTGACCCGCGAGGCCGGTGCCCTCATCCGCGCGGAGGGTTCGGCGCCGCGCCTGGTGCACCTCTGACCGTCCATCCGGTTCGGCGTCAGCCCTCGACGACCACACGGAACTCGTCGAGGGAGCTGTCGGTCGCGTCGGGCACGTTCATGCCGGCACCCACACCGCTGTGGAGGTAGTCGACGACCGCGCGGTCGAGCCGCTCACCCGGTACGACCGCGGGGATACCCGGCGGGTACGGCGTGAGCTGTTCCGCCGCGATGCGGCCGACGGCGCGGGCGGCGGAGACCATCTCGGTCCTGCCGAAGAACGCGTCGCGCGGAGACATCACCGATTCGAGCTGCAGTTCGTCCGGACTCGGCAGCTCGATCCGGGGCGGCGGATCGAAGGACTCCGCCGCCCGGGACAGTGCTTCGAGCGCGGAGACGAGCCGATCGGCGGTGTCCTCGTCGTCGGACATGGACATCGTGGCGAGGATCCTGCGGTGGTCGCTCATGCCGACGTCGAGACGACAGTTCTCCCGCAGCCAGTCGGCGCACTGATAACCCGAGACGCCGAGTTCGTCGAGGTCCATGAGCACCTGGAGGCGGTCGAGATCGTGCGAGGCCTCGTCGCCGAGCAGCCGGTCGTCGAGGACGGAGATCCCGTCGATCCTCTCGATGCGTTCGCGCGTAGTCCGGGCCAGGTCGAGCGCACTGCCGAGCAGTTCGGTGCCGTGCTCGACCATCTGCCGTCGCCATCCGTCGATCGCCGAGTAGATCAACACGTTGGGGCTGGTGGTCATGAGCAGATCGGCGCAATCCGACAGGTGGGAGGCGTCGACCAGGTCTCCCTGGACGTGGTACACCGAGCCCTGCTCGAAACCGGCACCCATCTTGTGCACACTCACCACGCAGACATCGGCACCGGCATCCATCGCCCAGGTCGGCAGGTCGTCGTGGAAGGGCAGATGCGCGCCCCACGCCTCGTCGACGATGAGCGGCTTTCCGCGTTCGTGGCAGACGTCCGCGATGCCCGCGATGTCGGCGCACGTCCCGTACGGACTGGGGCTGACGATCAGTGCACCGGCCGCGTCGGGGTACTTGTCCCACATTTCTCGAACCTGCTGTGGTGAGGGTGGATGGGAGAAGTGCATCTCCTCGTCCCACTGCGGGGTGATCCAACGCGGGGTGACGCCACTGAAGATCAGGCCGGCGACGATCGACTTGTGCGAGTCGCGTCCGAGCAGCAGGCCGCCCGGATCGTTGCCGGCGACGGCCATCATCGCGGCCTTGACCGACAAGGAGCTTCCGCAGGTCGAGAAGAAGGCCTGCTCGGCTCCGACCGCCTCGGCCATGAGTTCTTCTGCTCTGCTCAGATATCCGTTGCGCGTCAGACGGTCGTCGAGGCCACCGGAGGCGAGGACATCCGCACGGAACGAGTCCCGCCCGAGCACTTCCGCGACGCGTTCGTCCACGCCGCGGCCCTGCCGGTGTCCCGGCGGGGAGAAGCCGTAGCGGTCGAGCCGGCGGTATTCCTCGACAGCGCTGAGCAACGGGGTTTCCGACTGGTCCATGCCTGTCGGTTACCCGGGCCTGAGATCTGCAATCAGCTCGATCGGTGCGCCCCGTTCTTCGACGGGTCGGGGTGGTTCGAGAACCACAGGCTCTCCTCGGTGAGGCGGCAACTCTTCCAGCCCTCGGAGGTCCGCACGACCTCGTGGTGGTAGTTGCCCCCGCAATAGGTCAGGCCGTCGACGCCGGGGAGTTGCATGGGGTTGTAGAACATCGCCCGTACCGTCGCACGGTCGCCGTCGAGGTCGACCTCGACGTTGGTGACGAAGTGCTGCGACATCGGCAGGTACGACAGCGCCTTCTGCAGCTGCGCGAGCACTTCGTCCCTCGGTCCGGGCTGGTATCCCACGGAGCTGTAGTCGAGATGGGCGTCCTCGGTGAAGACCGATTCCATCTTCTTCCAGTCCTTGGTGTCCACCGCCGTTGCATAGCGGTAGAGGAGTTCGGTGATGGCGTACTTGTCGCACAGCTCGTCGGGCGTCATGAGGCTCCTTCGACTTCGTCCGGAATTTCATTCTTTCAGAAGAGAACCCCCTTTCCAATACCCTTGTTCTGAGGCATGATCCGTATATGGGACAACTTGACTCTCTTCACGATCTGAGCGGGAAAACTGCTGTCGTCACAGGTGGTTCGCGTGGCATCGGCCGCGCCATCGCGCAGATCCTCGCCGAACACGGCGCCGACGTCGTCGTCGCCTCCCGCAAGCTCGACGCGTGCGAACTCGCCGCGAAGGAGATCGAGGCATCCACCGGCAGCAAGGTGCTCCCCGTCGCCTGCCATGTCGGACAGTGGGACGACTGCAACACGCTCGTCGACACGACCCTCGACCATTTCGGGCGTCTCGACATCCTCGTCAACAATGCCGGAATGTCGCCGCTCTACCAGGATCTCGAATCCATCACCGAAGAGTTGTACGACAAGACCTTCGGCGTGAACCTCAAGGGCCCGTTCCGGCTTGCGGTTCGCGCCGGCACGTACATGGCGGAGCACGACGGCGGGTCGATCGTCAACATCGGCACCGCCGGGTCGCTCACGGCGAGTGTGCGCGAACTCCCCTACGCATGCGCGAAGGCCGGCCTGAACGCCCTCACGGTGGGCCTGGCAGAGGCTTACGCACCGAAAGTGCGTGTCAATTCGATCCTTCCGGGTCCGTTCCGTACCGACCTGTCGAAGGCATGGGCTCCGCCGGAAGGCGAGGAGGCATCCTTCGTGCCGTTGCGTCGCATGGGCCGGCCCGAGGAGGTCGCGCCACTCGCACTCCATCTGGCCAGCGACGCGTCGAGTTTCACCACCGGCGCGATCATCCGCGTCGACGGTGGTGTCACCCGTAAGGTCTGAGACACACGCGTGCGGGGCCGCCTCCGGGATTCGGAGGCGGCCCCACACGTAACTGCGTTGTCCATCGGCTACCGGAATCGCCATACGCTACAACAATTTCCGCGGCGAATGGCGAAAGCGGTAGCGAATGCCCCGTGCGCTAGCGGATGTTGTCCTTCATCTCGTCGAGATTCATCAGGACCGGCCACCCACTGTCGCTGAGGGCGTTGCCGTGTCCCGTCTGGTGGATGTCGAAGACCGACTGGATCGCGGCGTAGAAGCCCTGCACGTCGAGAGTCTGGTTGACGGCCCGCTTGGCCTGCCGCAGGCCGAAGGGATGCATCTTCGCGATCTGCTCGGCGAGCGTGCGTACTTCGGTGTCGAGATCGGCGCGGGGCACGACGCGGTTCACCATGCCCGTCTGCTCCGCTTCCTCCGCGGTGACCGGCCGGCCGGTGAAGAGGATCTCCTTGGCCTTGCGTGGGCCGAGTTCCCAGGTGTGCCCGTGATATTCGACGCCGCCGATACCCATGAGGACCACAGGATCGGAGAACGACGCGTCGTCGGCCGCGACGATGAGATCGCACGGCCAGCACAGCAGGAGGCCACCGGAGATGCACCGGCCCTGCACCGCGGCGATGGACGGCTTCGGGATGTTGCGCCACCGCAGCGAATACTCGAGATAACGCCGGGACTCGTTGCGGTAGATCATCTCGAGGGTGATCTTGTCGGGGACAGGTTCTCCGCTGCGGAGATCGTGCCCGGCCGAGAAGTGCTTGCCCTCGGCGCGGAGCACGATCACGGAGACCTCGGGATCGTCGCCGGCGCGGGTCCAGGCGGCGTCCAGTTCGTCCAGGAGGGCGCCGTTCTGCGCGTTGGCGACCTCCGGCCGGTTCAGTGTGATGGTCGCGATCCGGTCGGAGGTCTCGTACCCGATGTACTTGTCAGCCACGGGGCAAGCCAAGGACGCGTTCGGCGATGATGTTGCGTTGGATCTCGGACGTGCCACCCGCGATGGTGCCGGCGAAGCTCCGCACGAACCTCTCGAACCAGCTCGACGAGAAGTTGTCGAGATTCCACGGCACATATGCCGATGTCGTCGCCGGATGGACGAGACCGTCCGGGCCGGCAGCGTCGAGGGCGTGTTCGGCGGCGGTCTGGACCGCCTCGGAGCCGAGGAGCTTGAGCACCGACAGGGCGGGAACGTCCTGCGCTCCGCGGGATTCGCGGACGAGGGCGGCCGAACCGAGCAACTTCAGCGCCTGGTGGTCCATCACGAGTGTGGCGTAGCGGTCGCGGTCGAGCGCCGTGCGGGGGCGGAAGTCCTCGACGAAATCCTGCAGCCGGTCGGCGAAACTGAGCCACAGCAGGGTGCGTTCGTGCCCGAGCGATCCGTTCGCGACCGACCAGCCGCCGTTCAGCTCGCCGATGAGGTTCTCGGCGGGCACACGCACGTCGGTGAAGAACACCTCGTTGAAGTCGCGGTCGTCGCCGTCGGCGACCGACGGGAACGGTCTGCGGACGACGCCGGGCAGATCGGTGGGGATGAGCAGGACGCTGATCCCCTTGTGCTTCGGCGCATCCGGATCGGTACGGACGAAGGTCAGCAGCACGTCGGCGTCGTGGGCACCGGAGGTCCACACCTTCTGGCCGTTGACGACGAAGTGGTCGCCGTCGCGCACCGCCCGGGTGCGCAGGGAGGCGAGGTCGGATCCCGCGCCGGGCTCGCTCATCCCGAGGGCCGCGGTGATCTCCGCTCGGAGGATGGGCACCGCCCAGCGTTGCTTCTGTTCGTCCGTACCGAACGACAGCAGCGAGGCCGCGATGATCCCGAGCCCTTGCGGGTTGAAGCTGTGGTAGATCCGCCGCTTCGACAGTTCCTCGAGGTGGACGTACTGCTGCAGGATCGTCGCGTTGCGGCCACCGAACTCGGGTGGATTGCCGGGCAGCAGCCAGCCGTGGTCGAACTGGACCCGTTGCCAGCGGCGTGCCCATTCGGGGACGTCGGCGCTCGACCGGGCGCGGACGGTGGCCTCGGACGGATCGGGCAGGTGCTCGTCGAGAAAGGCCACGAACTCGGCGCGGAACTCCTCGACGTCGGAATCAAACGAGAGTTGCACGGTACTCCTCGGCGATCAGTGCGCGGTGCTCCGCGGCGGATCCGAGCATGTGCTCCCCCGCCCGGGCACGCTTGAGCGCGAACTGCAGGTCGTTCTCCCAGGTGAAGCCCATGGCGCCGAACAACTGCAGACCACTGCGGAAGACCGTCGACTGGCATTCTCCCGCAGCGGCTTTGGCCATGGAGGCGGCGAGGCGACGGCGCGGGTCGTCCTCCGCGATCGTCAGTGCCGCGAAATACGCGAGGGCGCCGGCACGTTCGACGGCGACGTGCATGTCGGCGGCGCGATGCTTGACGGCCTGGAACGACCCGATCGGCACACCGAACTGCTGCCGGTTGCGCACGTGGTCGAGTGCGAGATCCAGGATACGGCGGCAGGCACCGACCATGGTGACGGCGAGTCCCGCGAGGGCGACGTGCCGTGCCTTCTCCACGTCGACGTCGGTGTCCGGGTCCGCTTCGGCCCGCACGTCGTCGAAGACGATGTCGGCCAGGTGCAGGACCGGGTCGAAAGCGGAGGTACGGCGGGCCGACACCTGATCGGCCCGGACGGTGAACACACCTGCATCGGTGACGACGGCGATGTCGTCGGCGCGGTCGCCGTCGAGCACCCGGTGTGCGGTGCCGCGGAGCAGCCAGCCATCCGCGTCGCGCACGGCGGAGATGCCCTCGTAGACGGCGGCGCCCGCACGATCGGGCCGGTTCCGGCCGGCGACGAGCGGGGCGAATTGGGTGGTGGTGGCGAGAAAGGGGGTCGGGTCGGTTGCCCGGCCGAGTTCCTCCAGGACGATCGCGAGCTCCACCGCGGCCTCGGACTCGACCAGTTCCGTCCATCCCAGGCCCACGTAGGTCTTCCACAACGGGGCCGGATCGGCGCCGTTGTCGACGACGGTGCGGACGAGTGTCGACGGGCATTCCTTCGCCGTCACTTCCCGGACGGTCTTCTGCCACAACTGCTGATCGGAGTCGAACTCGAAAAGCATTCCGACTTGCCTCCTTCCTGGCACTGAGCCTGGTATTGCGATGAGAATAACATTCTCTTTTCAAGATAGTAATAGTCTCTGATCGGTGCGGGAAACGGAAGGACAGTCCCGCAATGCGCCCCTACCCTCCGGTACAGTGCTCCTATGTCCACTCCACGCGACACAGGGCGATCCGGGCAGTGACGGGCGCCAGCGAAGAACCGGCCTGGAAGCAACGCGCAGTCGAGCGCTCCATCCGGACCGCCAAACTGCGCGCCGAACAGCGCGTACAGCGCTTCCTCGACGCAGCGCAGGCGATCATCACGGAAAAGGGCAGCACCGACTTCACGGTCCAGGAGGTCGTCGACCGTTCGAAGCAGTCGCTTCGCAGCTTCTACCTGCAGTTCGACGGTAAGCACGAGTTGCTGCTCGCGCTCTTCGAAGATGCTCTGAGCCGCTCTGCCGATCAGATCCGTGCCGCTGCCGCCGGCGAGAAGGCCCCTCTCGACCAATTGCGCGTCGCGGTGGAACTGCTGTTCGAGTCGTCCCGGCCCGACCCGACGGCCCAGCGACCGCTGTTCACCGACTTCGCGCCGCAGCTGCTGCTCACCCACCCCGCCGAGGTGAAGGTCGCGCACGCCCCGATGCTCGCGCTGTTCACGGAGCTGATGGAGAAGGTCGACGCCGAGGACAGCCTCCGCGAGGGGCTGAACCCGAAGCGGATGGCCGCCATGACGATGCAGACCGTGATGTTCATCGCTCAGTCGAGCGGAGGCGACGACAGCACGACCCGTCCCATCACGGCCGACGAGGTCTGGAACTTCTGCTCGCAGGGATTCGCCGCCCGCTGACGAGAACACCATTCTCAAATCGGAGTAGTTCACTTACACTCGGCTCGTGACCGAGTTGTGGAACGACCTCCTCGCCTGTCTCGATCTGCGCTCGTCCCCCGTGGACGAGGAGCGCCCCGAGTCGGTGGTGTTCGAGGGCAGCAATCAGCACCTCGAATACCACCGGCTCTTCGGGGGCCAGTTGCTCGGGCAGTTCGTGCGTGCCGCCGAGCTGACCTGCCCCGAGAAGAGCATCAAATCCCTGCACACCGTCTTCGCCCGTGAAGGACGCGCCGACGAGCCCGTCCGCTACGAGATCACCCGCCTGCACGAGGGCCGGACCTTCGCCACGTTGACGGCGGTCGCGCGCCAGTCGAAGGGCGTCCTCGCCACGGCATCGGTGTCCATGCACGCCGGCGAGGACGGCCCCGAGGTGCAGACCGTGCCGTCCGTACCCCAGGTGTTCGACGAGAGCACGCGCGCCCCGTTCTCGTTGATCCCGTGGGAGACCCGCGCGACGACCGACCTCGAGGATCGCGGAGTCTCCGCACCCGAGTTCGAGATGTGGATGCGCACCCCCGAGGTCGACGAGGCGTACGCGCCGGCACTCGCCGCCTACGCCACCGACCTCAACCTCATCGGTACCGCACTTCTTGCCGTCGACGGCTTCGACCACACCGGCAACGGAACGGCCTTCACGTCCGCGGTCACCTCGCACAATCTGTGGTTCCACCGCCCGTTCCGCAGTGACGACTGGTTGCTGCTGCGTCAGCACAGCCCCCTCGTCGCCCACGGACGGTGCTTCGGCCGCGGCGACCTGCTCACCGAGAAGGGTTCTCTCGTCGCCTCTTTCGCCCAGGAAGCCCTGCTGCGTCTGCCCTGACGGTTCTTCCCACGAACACCGATCGAGATCGAGGTGTCATGCAACGACAGTCCGCCCCCGACAACGCCGTCGTCGAGACTCCGTCACCGCGCCCTCTGCGCGTGGTGCAGTGGGCGACCGGAACGATCGGCACCCGCGCGCTGCGCGCGGTGATCGACCATCCCTCCGTCGAACTCGTCGGCGTGTACGTGCACAGCGACGACAAGGCCGGTCGCGACGCGGGCGAGTTGTGCGGACGCGACCCGGTCGGTGTGCGCGCCACGAACGACGCCGACGAGATCATCGATCTCGGGGCCGACTGCGTGCTGTACATGCCGCTGCTGTTCGACCTCGACGAAGTGTGCCGAATCCTCGCCTCCGGCACGAACATCGTCACCACCCGTGGAGAGTTCCACCGCCCGGCGGGTATGGATCCGGTGGTGCGTGAAGCCGTAGAGGCCGCGTGCGCACTCGGCGGTACGTCGATCCACAGCACCGGCAGCAGTCCCGGTTTCGTCACGGAGGCTGTGCCACTCGTGCTGACCTCCATCCAGCGGAGGATGGACCACCTCGCCATCGACGAGTACGCCGACCTCTCCCAGCGGAACTCCCCCGGAATCCTGTTCGACGTCATGGGATTCGGTGGTGATGCAGGAGAATTCGCCGACGTCCGGCTCGCCCACGTGGAATCCAACTTCGGACCGTCGCTGGCCGCCCTGGCCGACGCGCTCGGCCTCACCCTCGACACGATCCGAACGACAGGCGAACTCGCCACGGCACGCTCGACGGTCACCATCGCCGCCGGCACGATCGAGGCGGGAACGGTGGCCGCGCAACGCATCACGGTGTCGGGCATCCGCGACGGCCGCGAGCTGATGCGATTCCGTCCCACCTGGTACTGCACGGATCAGCTCGATGCCGATTGGGACCTGCACGCCACCGGCTGGCACATCACCGTCGACGGCGACGCACCCCTCGACATCGACATGCGTTTCCCCATCCCGCTCGAGCGGATGAGCGAGATCTCCCCGTCCTACACCGCCAATCGTGCAGTGAACTCGATCGCGGCGGTGTGCGCGGCGCGGTCCGGGATCCGGACGACGGTCGAACTCCCGCTCGTGGTCCCCGTTCTGACCTGAGATCGAAACTGCGCTGTCACTCGGCGCTCTCGTCGCCCTCGTCCCGCCGGCGCTGCTCCTGCGCGAGCCGCCGTTGCTGCTCGACCCGCGCACGGAAGCGCCGCTGGAACTCCTCGTCGTTCTCGGGATCGACGGCAGGGCGGAATCGACTCGGGTGCTGGGGAGTGGACCTGGACGTCAGCATGTCCACCACCCCCTGCGGTCGCCCGAGGACCAGCCAGAGCCCCGACCCGATCAACGGCAGGAAGAGAACGATCGTCACCCAGAGCAGTTTGGGCAGACGCCGGACCCGTTGCTCGTCGGCGCAGATCACGTCGACGAGGCATCCCACCCACAACACTGTCACGATCAATCCGAGATACGGCACCTTCGCAAGCTAACAGGCCGTGCGGACTCACGCCGCCGCTCGGGTAGGCCCCGGTTACGCCGAAATGGTTGTTCCGACCGCGCATGACGCCGTCGGAACAACCGGATCGAGCACGCTAGTGGGACGAAACCCCGGCGCCCACACCGTCGACGAGTCGTGCGGCCGCCGAGTACGGATCGTCGCGACCGTCCGCGACGGCCTCTGCCAGAGCATCCAACTCCGAGTGGTTGCGCAGGAGGGTGTGTGCCAGCGACAGGATCTGGCTGCGGGCCCGCGCGGTGCGACGTTCCGCGGTGTCGGCCCGCTGGTGCGCCTCGATCGCGTCGACGAGGTCGTCGACACCGTGGCCGGTCGCGGCGACGAGCTTGAGGATCGGGACCTTCACGTCGCCACGGAGATCGCGCACCGTCTGATCCGCACCGTCGCGGTCGGCCTTGTTGACCACGACGAGATCGGCGACCTCGAGCAGTCCGGCCTTGGCGGCCTGGACGGCATCTCCCCCACCCGGATTGAGGATGACGACGGTGGGTTCGGCGACCGACGCGATCTCGATCTCCGACTGCCCCACCCCGACGGATTCGAGCAGGATCACGTCGTAACCCAAGGCTGCCAGCAATCGGATCGACGCGGGGACGGCGGCCGCGAGTCCGCCGAGATGTCCGCGGGAGGCCACCGACCGGACGAACACACCCGCGTCGCCGACGTGCGCGGCCATGCGGATGCGGTCGCCGAGCAGTGCGCCGCCGCTGTAGGGGGACGACGGGTCGACGGCCAGTACCGCGACCCGCAGTCCCCGTTCGCGGTAGGCGGTGGTGAGTGCCCCGACCGTGGTGGACTTGCCGGCGCCGGGCGGGCCCGTGAATCCGACGACCCGCGCGCGGGCGGGTTCGAGCAGCTCGAGTACCTCGTCCCGGCGCGGTCCTTCGACGAGGGTCAGCAATCGACCCGCGGCACGCGGGGAGCCCCCGCGTGCCGCGTCGATCAATTCACCGATGTTCACGGCGTATCCCGGTTCACGGTGCCGGCACCTCGATCACGACGGCCGAGCCCATGCCACCACCCGCGCACATCGACGCGACACCGATGCCACCGCCGCGGCGGCGCAGTTCGTAGGTGAGGGTGACGAGCATGCGGGCGCCGGTCGCGGCGACCGGATGGCCGAGGGAGCAGCCGCTGCCGTTGACGTTGACTTTCTCGGGGTCGATCTCGAGCAGCTTGATGCACGCGACGCACTGCGCGGCGAACGCTTCGTTGATCTCGAAGAGGTCGACGTCGCCGATGGACAGACCGGCGCGCTGGAGTGCCTTCGGGATCGCCTCGACCGGCGCGAGTCCGGTGATCGCGGGGTCGACACCCACCGACGCCCACGACAGCACCGTGCCGAGCGCGGGCAGACCCAGATCACTGCTCGCGATGGCCAGCGCGGCCGCCGCATCGTTGCCGCCGCAGGCGTTGCCGGCGGTGATGCTGAAGCCCTCGATCTCCGGGTGCAGCACCTTCAGGGACGCGAGCTTCTCGAGGCTCGTCTCCCGGCGCGGGTGTTCGTCGGTGTCGAACAGGCCGTGCGGGGTGTCGATCGGGACGATCTCCTCCTTGAAGCGGCCCTCGTCGATGGCGCGGATCGCGACCTGGTGCGAGCGCAGCGCCCAGGCGTCCATTTCCTCGCGGCTGATACCGGCCTTCACCGCGGCGTTCCAGCCGACGGTGATGGACATGTCGCGGTTGGGGGCCTCGGGGCTGTCGGGGTGGCTGGGCGACATCCACGGCACCCACTCCTCGCCCTTCCGGATGAGCGATCGAGGCGAGGTCGACGCGGAGTTGACGCCACCGGCGATCACGATGCGGTCCATGCCGGAGCGGATACTCGCCGCGGCGGACTGCACGGTCGACAGGCTCGCTGCGCAGTGCCGGTTCTGTGCGAGACCGGGCACATGGGTCAGGCCGGCGGTGAGGGCTGCGTGCCGGGCGATCACGCCGCCGCCGTACAGGCCCTCGCCGAGGATCACGTCGTCGATCAGGTTCTTGTCGAGGTCCTCGGTGGTCGCGGTGACGATGCGCTCCGCGAGGGCGAACGCGTCGGTGTCGCGGAGCGTGCCCTTGACGGCGGTGCCGACCGGGGTGCGCAGGGCGGAAACGATCACGGCATCAGGCATGGGTGGCCTCCAGTTCGGCGAGAAGGGTGCGACGCAAGAGTTTTCCGGTCTCGGTCTTGGGCAGTTCGTCCCGGAAGACGATGTTGTCGGGGGTCTTCGAGGAACGCAGACGTTCCTTGACCCACTGTCGGATCTCGTCCGGATCGCCGTCGCCGACGAGGACCGCGACGATGCGTTGTCCCCATTCGGTATCCGACACGCCGATGACGGCGGCCTCGGTGATGCCCGGATGGGCGAGCAGGACGTCCTCGATCTCGGCGGGGGCGATGTTCTCGCCACCGCGGATGATCGTGTCGTCGGAACGGCCCTCGACATACAGATATCCGTCGGTGTCGAGCCGGCCGAGATCGCGGGTGGAGAACCATCCCTCGGCGTCGAGGACGCTGCGGTTGCCGTATTCGCCCGAGATCTGTTCGCCGCGGACGAAGATCAGGCCGGTCTCGCCGGCCGGGACGGGTTCGCCCTCCTCGGAACGGATCTCGATCTCGATGCCGGGGAGCGGGCGACCCACCGAACCGAGGCGGTCGCGGACGGCCGGATCGGTGGAGTCGAAGGCGGTGCGGTGGTCGTCGGGTCCGAGAACCGCGACGGACGACGCGGTTTCGGTGAGACCGTAGGCGTTGACGAAGCCGGTGTCGGGGAAGGCGCGCAGCGCATGCTCGAGGACCGGGCGCGGCGTGCGCGACCCGCCGTAGGCGAGACTCGCCAGCGTGGGGGTGTCGGCCGTGTCGTCGCCGAGGGCGGTCACGATGCGGGCGAGCATGGTCGGGACGAGCATCGCGTGGGTGACGCGTTCGCACCGGACCGTCTCGAGCCAGACCTGCGGGTCGAAGGCCGGCAGGTACACCACGCGGCGGCCGGTGTAGAAGTTCGACAGCAGGTTGGTCAGGCCGGCGATGTGGTACGGCGGGACCGAGACAAGCGATGCGTCGGTCTCGGCGGCCGATCCGAACTCCATGGTGTTGAGCACGTAGGCGAGCAGGTGCCGGTGCCGCAGGATCGCGGGCTTCGGATCCGAGGTGGTGCCGCTGGTGTAGATGATCGCGGCGACCATGTCGCCGTCCCACTGAGGTTCGAGTGGCGGTTCGGGGTCGCCTGTGGCGTAGGAGTCGTCGACGAGGGCGTCGAGGTCGTCCTGCTCGAGTACGAGCGCACCGGGGTGCTTGGCCTTCAGCGCACCGAGTTGTTGTTCGCCGAGCCGGTAGTTGAGCGGCACGAAAGGAACCCCGGCCAGTGCCGAACCGAACAGCGCCACCGGATACGCGAGGTGGTTGGACCCCAGGTAGAGCACCGCCGGATGATTCCGGAACTGCGCGGCGGCACGACGTGCGAGGGCGTCGAGACCGGCAGCGGTGAGGGTCCGGTTCCCGACGGTCGCAACTGCTCGCTCGCCGGTGCTTGCGGCCATTTCTAGAATCATGCTTAGGTTCATGAGAACATTATTCTCACAGACAGAGAGCTTTACTTTCAAGAGCTCGAATCTCGAAGGAGGCAGCATGCAGGTAGCAGGAAGCTCCGCGATCGTCGTCGGCGGCACGGGTGGCCTCGGGCAGGCCACCGTCCGGCGTCTCCACGAGGCGGGTGCGAAGGTCGTCGTCGCCGACGTCAACGACGAGAAGGGCAAGGAACTCGAGCAGGAACTCGGTGTGCGGTACGTGCGCACCGACGCCGGCAGCGAAGAATCCGTCTCGGCCGCCATCGCGGAAGCGGACTCGCTCGCGCCGCTGCGCATCTCCGTCGACTGCCACGGTGGCCCGGCCGGTGGCGGACGCCTCGTCGGCAAGGACGGCAGCGCCATGCCGCTCGAGAACTTCACCAAGACCATCGAGTCGTACCTGACGTCGTCGTTCAACGTCATGCGCCTGGCCGCCGCCGCCATCGCCAAGCAGGACCCCTTCGACGACGAGGGCTCCCGCGGCGTCATCGTGAACACCGCGTCCATCGCCGGTTACGAAGGGCAGATCGGGCAGCTCCCCTACGCGGCCGCGAAGGGCGGCGTCATCGGCATGACGCTGGTCGCCGCACGCGACCTGTCGCCGCTCGGCATCCGCGTCAACACCATCGCGCCGGGCACGATCCTCACCCCCGCCTACGGCAAGGCCGGCGACCAGCTCGAGGCGTACTGGGGCCCGCAGATCCCGCATCCCAAGCGCATGGGCCGCCCTGCCGAGTACGCGACGCTCGTCGCGTCCATCGTCGAGAACGACTACCTCAACGGCGAGGTCATCCGCCTCGACGGTGCACTGAGGTTCCCGCCGAAGTGAGCCCCCTCGCAGGGAAGGTCGCGTTCGTCGCCGGTGCCAGTCGTGGCATCGGCGCGGCGATCGCCGTCGCTCTCGCCGAGGCGGGAGCCTCTGTGGCGGTCGCGGCACGCTCCGAGCAGGAGGGCAAGCTGCCCGGCACCATCGGCTCGGTCGCCGAGCGGATCACCGACGCCGGCGGCCGGGCCCTACCGGTGCCGTGCGACGTCACCGACGAACAGTCCGTCGACTCCGCGATCGCCGCGACGGTCGCCGAGTTCGGCGGGCTCGACATCCTCGTCGCGAACGCCGGGGTGCTGTGGATGGGGCCGATCGAGACGACCCCGGCGAAACGCTGGCAGTTGTGCCTCGACGTCAACCTCACCGGCGTATTCACCGTGACCAAGGCAGCGATCCCGCATCTGCGCGAGCGCGGCGGCGGGTCGATGATCGCGGTGACCACCAGCGGCGTGACGATGACCGACCGCGGCTCGAACGCCTACTGGGTGTCCAAGGCCGCGGTGGAACGCCTCTACGTCGGGCTCGCGGCCGACCTGCGGCAGGACAACATCGCGGTCAACTGTCTCGCGCCCTCACGGGTCGTCCTCACCGAGGGCTGGACCGCCGGCGGTGGCGGACGGGAGATCCCGCCCGAGATGGTGGAACCACCGGAGACGATGGGCGCCGCCGCGGTGCTGCTCGCGCAGCAGGACGCGAACGGGATCTCCGGCACCGTGCAGCGTTCGGAGAGCCTCGTGTCCGCGAGGGGATGAGATTGCCGCACGAAGGGAGGTCCGGCACCGGGCCTCCCTTCGTGCTTCCGGGTGCGAATCCGCTTCGACGGTTCAGCGGTCCGACCGCGCGACGAGCCGTCCGGTCACCTCGTTGCGACGAAGGCGTTCCAGGCCATCACCGATCTCCTCGAAGCCGATCTCGGTGTATGCGGGTTCGATCTCCCGTCTCACGAACAGGTCGTACACCTCCTCGATGTCCTCGACGGTCCCACCGAGGGAACCCACGAGCGTCCTGCCGAGGAGCGTCGGCGTCTTCACGGTGAACGTCGGCAGGCCCAGACCGACCTGCACCACGGTGCCGCCCCGGGCGACGGCGTCGATCGCCTTCTGTGTGGTGTCGAAACCGGCGTAGTCGACCACGAGGTCGAATCCTCGGCCCGCCCATTCGGCCGCGTCCCGCACGACATCCGTCGCGCCGGCCTGCCGGGCGAGATCCCATGCCGATTCCTTCGTCTCTGCCACGTGCACCTCCGCACCGGCCAGCACGGCCGCACGAGTCCCGATCTGCCCCAGACCGCCGTAGCCGATCACACCGACCTTCATCCCCGTCGACGCACCACCGACCTTGATGATGGCGTGGTACGAGGTCATTCCCGCATCCGTCGCGAGGGCGGCCAGCGACAGGTCCAGCCCTTCGGGCACCCGGGCGAGATCGCGGGCATCGGCGACCAGCTTGTCGGCGAACCCACCGTGGGAGAACATGCCGAGCGGCGGACGCACGCCCGACGAGCAGACGCCGACGACGTCACCGATGCTCCAGCCCTCGACGCCGTCGCCCAGTGCGCTGATGACGCCGGCGTTCTCGTGTCCCTGCGTCATGGGCAGGAACGGCATCGTCTCCTCTCCGACCTCCATGTACATCAGGTCGCTGTGACACAGTCCGGCCGCCGCGACGTCGATCACCACCTCGCCCGGGCCGGGTTCCGGTTCCGGAACCTCGTTCAACGAGATCGGTCGCCCGGCTCCTTCGAACTGCCATGCCCTCATATCCGCACCGTCCTCACGCTCCACTTCTTCGATCGCACCTCTTGCAGGCCGACACCTGTGACATTACTGTTCTCACCAACCGGAACGGCATTCTTGGAACAAAGATCGTGAAAATGTTTACAGGGAACACGAATCGAGTCGCGGTGCAGTTCCGAACCGACTGCAGAACAACAGAATTCGCCGACGATCGGAGAACGTCATGAAGGTGGAAGTCGATCCTCACCGCTGCCAAGGACACACACTGTGCGCCATGGCCGCCCCCACGCTCTTCGAACTGAGCGACATCGACGGGCACGCCACGGCCGTCGACACCGAAGTACCCGCCGACCTCGCAGAATCCGCACGCGAGGCCTACCGCAGTTGCCCCGAACAGGCGATCTCCGTCCTGTGACACCACCCGACCGCACCACCATCCATCGGACGCACGAGAGGGCAACACCGTGAGCGCTGACGAGGCCGTCGTCGACACCGAGCACCGGACACCGGTCTATCAGTTCGACAGGCACGCACCGGACTACCGGGGCCGATTCTCGGAAATCACTACCGAGATGCACTCGAAATGCCCGGTGGCATGGTCCGACACGCACGGAGGTCACTGGGTCGCCGCAGGCGGCGAGGCAGTATTCACCCTCGCACGCTCGGCGAACATCTCGAACGACCACGACGTGAAGGGAGTACGGCGCGGCTACAAGGGCATCATGATCCCCACGGCCGTCCGGGCATCCGGCGTGCGCGGTGGGATCCTGGAGATGGACGACCCCGAACACCGGGAATTCCGAAGCGTACTCAATCCGTATCTGTCTCCCGCTGCCGTGAAGAAATGGGTTCCCCTCATCGACGAGGTGATCCGCGCGTGCCTCGACGAGAAGATCGAGACCGGCAGCATCGACTTCATCGACGATATGGTGAACATCGTTCCCGCCGTCATCACCCTCGCGATGCTCGGGATTCCGGTCGCCAAGTGGAACGTCTACTGCGAGCCCGTCCACGCCGCGATGTACACGCCGCCGGACTCGCCCGATGTCCACCGCGTCGCCGAACTGCACCGGTTGATGGGAATGGATCTTCTCGCCAGCCTCCACGAGATCCGGGAAAACCCCCGTCCCGGAATGGTCGATGCCGTCGCCCGCGCCACCATCGACGGGGAGACACCCGACGATCTCGAACTGCTCGGTGTGCTGAGCCTGCTCATCGGCGGTGGTTTCGACACGACGACGGCGTTGACCTCGCACGCGCTCGAGTGGCTGTCGCAGAACCCCGATCAGCGCGAAATCCTCAGCGCCGAGCGGGACACGCTGCTGGATTCGGCAACAGAAGAATTCCTGCGCTTCTATTGTCCGTCGGCCGGGGACGGCCGCACGTTCTCCGCCGACACCCAACTCGACGGCGTCGAGTTCAAGGAGGGCGAACGCATCTGGCTGTCGTGGGCGATGGCGAACCGGGATCCCGAACTGTTCACGGATCCGAACGAGATTGACCTGGAACGCAAGGGCAACCGGCACTTCAGCTTCGGACTCGGAGTGCACCGCTGCATCGGATCCAATCTGGCGCGAACCATGTTCAAGCGGATGTTGCTCGCGGTACTCGACCGGATGCCGGACTATCGCTGCGACCCCGAAGGCACGGTCCACTACGAGTCCATCGGCGTCATCCAGGGCATGCGGCAGCTTCCGGCCACCTTCACGCCCGGTCCGCGCCTCGGCGACGGACTCGACGAGACCCTCGACCGGATCCAGAAGATCGTCGACGAGCAGGGAATCGCAGCGCCGGTGACGGCACAGAAGTAACCGGCACCGGCTGCGGAAAGGGATCCTCATGAAGACCGAAGACATGGTGATGATCAGCATCGACGACCACGTCGTCGAACCCGCGGACATCTTCGAGAAGCACTTCCCCAAGAGCCTGATGGACCAGGCTCCCAAACTCACCGCCCACCCCCGTAATCCCCGGGTGCAGGCCTGGCAGTTCCAGGGCACCGTCGTCGGCAGCTCCGGCCTCAACGCCGTGGTCTCGTGGCCCAAGCACGAATGGGGCATGGACCCCACCGGGTACGCGGAGATGCGGCCCGCCGTCTACGACATGGATATGCGCGTGCGCGACATGGACGCCAACGGCACCCTCGCCGCGACACTGTTCGCCACCTTCCCCGGCTTCGCCGGCACCCACCTGGCGAGCCTGCCCGACAAGAAGCTCTCCCTCGCCGCGTGCAGGGCTTTCAACGACTGGGTCGTCGGTGAGGTCCCGGACGCACACCCGGGCCGGTTCATACCGATCGGCATCATCCCCTTCTTCGATGCGGACGAATCCGTTGCCGAGGTTCACCGGATCGCAGCCATGGGATGTCGCTCCATCAGCATCCCCGAAACTCCCTACGGTGTCGGGGAAGGGTTCCCCGACTTCAAGTCCGGCTACTGGGACCCGATCTTCAAGGCGTGCGTCGAACACAACATCGTGCTGTCCCTGCACATCGGAGGCGGCATCAACCTGGTCAAGCGGCCCGAGGGATTCGACATCGACAACATGCTGATGCTCACGCCGCTCATCTCGACAATCGCGGCCACCGACATGATGCTCAGCGGCGCGTTCAAGAAGTTCCCCGACCTCAAGGTCGCTATGAGTGAGGGCGGCGTCGGATGGGTGGCGCCGTGGCTGGACCGCCTCGACCGGCACATCGTCAACCAGTCCTGGACCGGAACGAGCTTTCTTCCCGACGGGATGAGCCCGACCGACGTGTGGCGCAAGAACTTCCTCGCCTGCTACATCACCGAACCCAGCGGACTGAACAACCGTCACCGGCTCGGCATCGACACCATTGCGTGGGAATGCGACTACCCGCACTCGGATTCCACTTGGCCGCACTCACCCGAGATCCTGAAGAGCGAGCTGGACGCCGCTCGGTGCACCGACGAAGAGATCGACAAGATCACCTTCGCCAACGCCGCGCGGTTCTTCGACTGGGATCCGTTCGCGCACACCCTGCGTGAGCAGGCCACCGTCGGCGCGCTGCGGGCACGCGCCACCGATGTGGACATCAGCGAGACCTCCAAGGAGGAGTACCGCCGCCGCTACGAGCTCGCCAATTCGTGAGCCGACCGGAACATCCGCTTCGACCGACAGGAAAGAAATGACAGACAGCCCCCAACTGGACGGCAAGGTCGCCATCGTCACCGGCGCCGGAGGTGGGATCGGCCGCGCCTACTCCCGTGGTCTCGCCGAGGCGGGTGCCGCAGTAGTGCTCGCAGACGTCAACCTCGAGGCTGCCACCGCCGCCGCGAAGGAGCTCGAAACGGACGGCCATCGCGTGCTGGCCGTCGGCGTCGACGTCCGCGACGAGGCCAGTACGACCGAAATGGCAGCTGCCGCAGCCGAACACTTCGGCTCCGTCGACATCCTCGTCAACAATGCCGGCCTGATGGCCGAGGTGGTCGGCGAAGGGTCCCTCACGACGATGGACATCGAGCTGTGGAACCGTACCCTCGCCGTCAACCTGACCGGCCCGCTCCTGTGCACCCGCGCCGTGGTGCCGTACATGAAGGAGCGCGGCTACGGCAAGATCGTGAACCAGTCCTCGAGCGGCGCGTTCATGGCCGCGCAGGCCTACGGCATCACCAAACTCGGTCTCGTGAGCATGACGGTCTCGCTGTCACGCGAGTTGGCGCCGTTCGGTATCCGCGTGAACGCGATCGCTCCCGGCATGGTCAACACCGAGGCCGGTTCGATCGCGTCGCCGCCCGAGCTCAAGGAGATGGTCAAGCATGCCATCCCGTTCCCGTTCGGTGAGCCCGAGGAACTGATCCCCGGTCTGCTGTACCTCGTGTCGTCCGGCAGCGACTGGGTCACCGGACACACCCTCAACATCGACGGCGGCTGGGTCGTCCGGGTCTGAAGCTCCAGTAGACCAACCCTTCTCACAGACAGGACCACGCATGAAGCACTACTTGCTCGTCGAGTCGTACCCGTCACATCCCGAGCGGCTGGAAGAGTTCAACAAGTGGTACGACGAGGTGCACATCCCCGAAGTGGTGGCCCTCGACGGATTCGTCGGTGCCACACGGCTGTCCCCCGCCGACGCGGACGGCGGCCCGTCGGTCACCCTCTACGAACTCGAGGGTGATCCCGCGGCGGCCAAGGCCAACGTCCACGCCGCGGCGGCAGCGAAGCAGCTGAACATGTCGGACTCGCTCAGCTACGGCCCCATCCCGAAGATGCGGATCATGGAAGTGAAGTCGGAGTACGTCAAGCCCCGTTCGTGAACGGAGCACGGAAGCCGTAGGGCCGCTGCCGGGATCCGGCAGCGACCCTACGAGCATTCCAGGGAGAGCGCATTTTCCAGGGTGGCGCACTGTTCGTCGAAGAATCCGCGCGCGACCCCCGTGCGCGAGGCCACCGAATCGAAGCCGTGGAAGGCTCCGTCGACGATGTGCAGAGCACACGGGACACCCGCCGCCTGTAGCCGTTCCGCGTACGCGCGGTCCTCGTCGAGGAACAGATCGTGCGTGCCCACCCCGATCCAGGCCGGGGGCAGGCCCGACAGATCGGTGCGACGCGCCGGCGCCACGACCTCCGGATCGGCCGAACCCAGGTAACTCGCCCAGCCGAACCGGTTGCTGAACGCATCCCACATCCGGGTGTGTGCGGGACCGTCGCCGGTGCGGTCGTCCAGCATCGGATAGGCCAGCAGCTGGAAGGCCGGTGCCGGCAGTTCCCTGTCCCGGAGCAGAAGTGCCAGTGCCGCAACCAGACCCGCCCCGGCGCTCGCACCTCCGATCGCGATACGCGCCGGATCGACCTCCGGCCGGCTCCGCAACCACTCGTAGGCGCGCAGACAGTCCTCGAGCGGAGTCGGATAGGGATGCTCGGGTGCCAATCGGTAATCGACCGAGGCCACGGCGATACCGAGCCGGTCGGCGAACCGCCGGCACAACGCGTCGTCCTGCGCGGCCCGGCCGAAGACGTACCCGCCACCGTGGATCCACAACAGGGCCGCACCGGGTTCGGTGCCTGCGCGGTCCGGAGCACCGAACCAGCGGACCGACACCCCCGGTTCGAAGACGTACACGTCCGGGTCGGTGCCCCGGATCGCGCGGGTGAGCATGCGCATCACCGGCAACGATCGCGGGGTCACCGCACGACGTGGAGCGAGCAGCGCCACCGCCCGCAGATCGGGATGGAAGCTCGACAGCGAACGCAACCGTCCGATCACACGGCCTCTCCGATCACCCGGCGTCTCCGATCACGATTTTCCTGCGGTCATCCTCGCGATGTTCGCACGGAAGTCGTCGCTCTGGAAGGTCATCTCCTCGGCACTCATCGCGTAGTCGAGGCTCGCGAGCACCGCCCGCTCGAGGTGGATGTTGAGCAGCCGCTTGGTGGCCTCCACAGCCTTCTGCGGTTGCTCCACGAGACGCTTGGCGCATGTGAGTGCCTCGGCGAGCGGATCGGCGACGACATGGTTCGCCAGGCCGAGTTCGCGGGCCCGCTCCGCGGGGATCCGCTCCCCGAAGAAGGCGAACTCCTTCGCGTGCAGCAGGCTGATCTGCAGCGGCCAGGTCAGCGGACCACCGTCGGCCGCGACCAGCCCGACCTGCACGTGGGGATCGGCGAGATAGGTGCCCTCCCCCATGTAGACGACGTCGCTCAGGGCGACCAGGCTGCACCCGAGTCCCACCGCCGGGCCGTTGACCGCAGCGACCACAGGCACGCGGCAGCGCGCCATACCCAGGACGATCTCGCGTCCGTCGGCGATGGTCTTCGCCCGCAGTTCGGCGTCCTGCCCCAGTTCGGCGAGATAGTCGAGATCCCCGCCGGCGGAGAACGCCTTGCCGGCACCGGTGAGCACCACGGCGCGGACCTCGCGGTCGGCGCTCAGCTGCGGCCACAGCCGGGCGAGTCCCGCGTGCAGCGGATCGTTGACCGCGTTGTACTTCGACGGCCGGTTGAGCGTGACGATCCGCAGCGGCCCCTCGGCGCGGACCTCGATCTCGTCGGGCATGCCGTACATGTCAGACCCCCAATCCGAGGATGCGCGAAGCGATGATGTTCTTCTGGATCTGCGACGTGCCGCCCATGACGGACTGGGCGCGGCTGTACATGTACGAGCCGAGGAGTTCCTCGTCGCGGCTGCCCGCGACTGCCAGGGCCGCGTGTCCGACCGACTGGTCCACCCACGTCATGAGCAGCTTGTCGAGCGACCCCTCGGAGCCGTGCGAGACACCGTCGAGCTGCTCGGACAGTCGCCGCCGCACGTGCAGACGCAGCATCTCCGACTGCACCGCCGCCCAGGCCAGATCCTGCGGAGGCGGACCGTCGACGCGCTTGGCGAGCTGACGCACGAGTTTGCCGTAGCGGGCGGCGAATCCGAGGGTGGACGGTTCGCGCTCGTGGCCGACGACGGTCATCGCGACCCGCCAGCCCTCCCCGGGAACCCCGACCATGCGGCTTGCCGGCACGCGGGCACCGTCGAACAGCACCTGGCCGAACTCCTTGGTGACACCGCTGATCATCTTCAACGGTCGCTGCTCGATGCCGTCCTGGTGCATCGAGACGATGAACGCCGAGATACCGCGGTGCCGCGGCGCATCCGGATCGGTGCGGGCGAGCAGCAGGCACCAGTCGGCGACGTCGGAGTAACTCGTCCAGACCTTGTGGCCGTGGATGACGTAGTCGTCGCCGTCGCGGGTCGCCGTGGTGGTGAGCGACGCGAGGTCGGAGCCGGCACCGGGTTCGCTGAATCCCTGGCACCACCGTTCGGTGCCGTCGATCATGCCGGGCAGGAACCGTTCGCACAGTTCGTCACTGGCATGGTGGCCGAGGCCGACCACGAGATATCCCAGGCTCGGGCGCGGCGGGCATCCGGCGACGGCGAGTTCCTCGTCGAGGATCACATCGTAGACGGGCGGAAGATCCTGCCCGCCGTACTTCTTCGGCCACGACAGACCGAAGAACCCTGCGCTGTAGAGCGCCTGATGCCATTCGCCCTGCCGAGCCCAGTACTCGTCACCCGAGGTGGGGAACTTTCCGGCCTGATCGGCGAGCCAGGTCCGCAGCCGGGCGCGGAATGCGGCTTCTTCCGGCGAGTCACGAAAGTCCAAGGTCGATCTCCTCCAGGCTCACGGGGAACAGTTCGGTGGACGTCAGGGCCCGCCGTAGGTACACGTGCTCGATGCACTCCCAGGTGTTGCCGATCCCGCCGTGCACCTGAACGGCGGTCTCGCAGACGGTGCGCGCGGCGCGCGCGGTGTAGATCTTGGCGATGCGCGCGGCGCGGATCGCGTCCTCGGGCGTCAGCTCGTCGACGGCCCACGCCGCGTGCCGCAGCACGCTGATCGAGCCTTCGATGAGGGCTTCGCTCTCGGCCAGCATGTGCGCGACCGCCTGGTACGACCCGATCGTGTTTCCGTACTGCTCACGGATCTTCGCGTAGTCGACGGCCACCGCCTGCGCGCCCCGCGACACCCCGACGAGGTCGGCGCACGTGACGACGAGCGCGAGAGCATGTGCGCGGTCGGCGTTCTCGGAGGAGAGTTCGCCGAGCGTCTCGTCCGGTTCGGCGAACGTCGCGAACGAACGGGTCAGGTCCGCACCGGGCGCGGGCTCACCGACGGCCGCGGTCGACACCGTCCGGTCCCGGAGGACGAGGACGCGATCGAGGCCGTGCGCGTCGAAGGCGTCGGCACCGACGGCGATGGCGCGCGTCGGCTGGTCGTCGGAGAAATGCCGGTGCAGGTCGTCGGCGAGCACCGGACCGAAGAACGGCACGTCGACGAGTCCGCGCCCGAATTCCTCTGCCACGATGGCGACTTCGACTCCCGACGCGCCGTCGGAGCGCAGGGAGCGCCAGCCCGTCGAGGCGACGGTCTTCTCCAGCCGTGCCCGGCGTGCCGCGTCGTCCAGATCCGACACCGAGCGGGCACCCAGATCGTCGGCCAGTTTGGCGGCGGCGTCGCGCAACTGCTGTTGTTCAATGGTCAGACGTACGTCCATGGCGCTCCTCGAGTTGTCGGCGCAAGACCTTGCCGGACGGCAGGCGGGGAATGTCGGGCACGAAGATCACGCGTCCCGGTCGCTTGTACGACGCGAGTCGTTCGGCCACATAGGTGGAGATGTCGTCGGGATCGAGTGTCGCGGTGGTGGCGATCGCCGCGACGACCGTCTCGCCGGCCGCACCGTTCTTCGTTCCGAAGACGGCGCAGTCGGCGATGTCGGGGTGGCCGTGCAGCACCGCTTCGACCTCGGCGGGAGCGACCTGGAATCCGTTGACCTTGATCATGTCCTTGGCACGGTCGGTGATCCGCAACCGGCCGTCGGCGTCGAGCCATCCGACGTCGCCGGTGCGGTACCAGCCGTCGCAGAACGCCCCGGCGGTCGCGTCGTCGGGCAGGTATCCGGCCATGGCCGAGGCCGACCGCACCTGGATCTCTCCGGTCTCGCCGGCCGGGACCTCCCGGCCGGTCCCGAGTTCGACGATCCGCAGTTCGAGGCCGGGCGCAGGTACGCCGACGCTGTCGAGGCGGGCGTCGCCCACCGGATTGCAGGTGATGACGGGGACCTCGCTGGCTCCGTAGGCCGGCAACCAGGTCACGCCGGTGCGCCGGGTGACGGTCTCCGCGACACTCGCGGTGACGGGTGTGGCGCCCCACATGATGTAGCGCAGCGACGACAGGTCGAACGATTCGAGATCCGGGTGCGAGGCGATCGCGAGGGCGATCGGTGCGACGGCCATCTCGACGGTGATCCGGTCGCGCTCGATGGATTTCAGCATCGCGTCGAGGTCGAATCGCCGGTGCAGCCGCATCCATCCGCCGGCGTCGAGCACGGTGGCGATGTTGAGCAGGCCGAGGATGTGCGAGGGAGGGGTGACGATCTGGAGCCGGTCGCCGGCGGTGAGTCCGAGGACCTGCCGCCAGTGCGCCACGGCCGCGGCGAACGAGGAGCGGGTGTGCCGCACGGCCTTCGGCAGGCCCGTCGTACCGGAACTGAAGACGAGCAGTGCATCGGCGTCGGGGTCCACGGGGGTTGCGGTGAGGTCGCCGTGATCGGGTTCGATCGGGTCGTCGAGGTGGAGCATCGGCATCGCGGCGGCGAGGACGGGGTTGTCGCCGACGGCGAAGGCCGGTTCGGTGAGCCGGAGGGCGTGCTCGACCTCGCCGCTTTTCCAGGCCGGGCTCAGCAGGACGACGACGGCGCCGAGCCTGTCGATGGCCCGGTAGGCCACGACGAATTCGGGGCGGTTGGACGACATGAGTGCCACGCGGTCGCCGGGACCCACGCCGCGATCTGCCAGGACACGAGCGAGTCCGCAGGTGAGCGCATCGAGTTCCGCGAGGGTGCACTCGCGGTCTTCGAAGGCCAACACGGTGGGCTCTGTCATGGTGCTCTCTCGCGTCGCAGCAATACCGGTCGAGAGGTCTTGCTCTCCTGAATGAGAATAGTACTCTCGTTCTTGCAGAACATTGATACCAGGAGGAGACGGTCCATGGCGAGACCACCTTTGTTTCAACGCGCGACCGTGACCCGGATCGTGAAGGAGACCGACGACGCCCGCACCTACGTGCTCGCTCCCCTCGACGGGCCCTTCACCTACAAGTCAGGGCAGTTCTGCACCTTCAAGGTGAAGGTCGACGGCACCGATCTGTATCGCTCGTACTCGATGTCGAGCGCGCCCGAGACCGACACCGAGATGATGACCACCGTCAAGCGGGTCACCGGCGGAGCCGTCTCGAACTGGTTGCACGACAACATCGCGGAAGGCGACGAGGTCGAGATCACCCGACCCGCAGGCACGTTCATCCTCCGCGACGCAGCCGGTCCGGTGCTCGGCTTCGCCGGCGGAAGCGGCATCACGCCGATCCTGTCGCTCGCCAAGAGCGCACTCGCGACGACCGACCGGCCGGTGCGCCTGCTGATCGCCGACCGCGACCGCGCGTCCGCGATCTTCGCGAGCCTCACCGACGAACTCGTCGACCGGTACGCGGGTCGCCTCGAGGTGGTGCGGCACTTCGACGACGAGAGCGGGCTGCTCACCCCCGACGCCGTGCGCGCCTTCGTCGGATCCGACGGCGGCGCCGACAGCTACCTGTGCGGTCCGGAAGCGTTCATGGACATGGTCGAGGCCGCGCTCCCCGGCCCCGGCAACATCTACAGCGAACGGTTCGGCAGCGCAGCCGAACCCATCAAGGCCGAGGACGCCCAGGAGGCGGAGTCCGCCCCGAGCGGGGAGGTGAAGGGCACCGTCTCGATCCGGCTCGGCAACCAGCGCGTCTCCGTGCCCCGGCACGCCGGTGAGACACTGCTCGAGAGCGCGCGTCGCGCGGGCCTGGCGCCGCCGTTCTCGTGCGAGGCCGGCAACTGCGCGACCTGCATCGCCAAGATCACCCACGGCAGCGCGACGATGCGCGTCAACGACGCATTGTCCGAGGAGGAGATCGCCGACGGATACATCCTCACCTGCCAGGGCGTGCCCGACAGCGAGGACATCAAGGTCAAGTACGTCTGATGCCGATTCGGTTGTTTCGACGGCGTCATACGCGGTGGGAACAACCGGATTTTCACTGGTAGGTCAGGGCGGCCGAATGCGCCACCCTGCGACCCACCTCGATCGGTGACGACGGCCGGCCGCGCAGGAAGCCCGCGAGGGTTCCGTTGTAGGCGGTGAGCACGTCGTCGGCGAGGTCCTGCGCGTTCGGCCCGGCCACCGGTTTCGCAAGGTGCAGGAGTCGCTCGGCGAGCAGGTCGCTGTCCGCCGCGAGCATCTCGCCGATCTCGTCGGTGGGTTCGGCGAACTCCGTCGCTGTCGCGAGGAAGGCACACCAGCGGGCGGGTGATTCCGAATCGTCGCGGTACGCAGCGAGGGCGTCGAAGATCGCCAGCAGACGTCCGATGTCGTCGTCGGCGTCGACCACGTGGCGGTCCCACACCGCGCGCCATTCCGTCAACCGGACCCGCAGCGCCTCGGCGACCAGGGATTCCTTGCTGCCGAAGTGCGTGTACAGGGACGCCGCGGAGGCTTCGGCCCGGCGCAGCAGATCGTCGACGGGTGTCGCCCTGATCCCGCGGTCGAAGAGCATCTCCTCGGCGGCCCGGAGCAGACGGGTACGTGCAGCAGGACGAGCCGTGGACATGACCACACTGTAACGCTCGTTCTGATGAAACGATCGTTTCGGCGTAGAGTAACGATCGTTCTGGTCTTCGATCCGTTCGGGGGACGCGATGCATCCACTCGTCATCGCCGGCACAGCCCTGATCGCGACCACCTACGGGCTGGCGCGGTTCGGCTACGGACTCTTCCTGCCCGAGTTCACCGACTCGTTCGGGATAGGGTCGACGGTTGCCGGCGCCGTCCAGGCCGGCAGTTTCCTCTCGTACTGTCTCGCGGCGATCGTCGCGTCGAGGACGAGCGGACGCCCACGTCTCGTCGTGGCCTGCGCCGGAGCCACGGCGGCGATCGGTGCGCTGGGGGTGGCGGCTTCGACGCACACGGTCGTCTTCGCGCTGAGCGTGGTCGTCGCCGGAGCCGGGGCCGGTTTCGCCACTCCCGGTCTGGTGACCCTCGTGGAACGCAATATCGCACCCGCGCGGCAGGAGAACGCGCAGACGATCGTCAATTCGGGAACGGGGGTGGGCCTCGTCGCCGCCGGGGCTCTGGTGTTCGCCACCGCAGGTCAGTGGCGTGTGGGATGGGTCGTCATCGCGGTTCTCACCGGCGGGGTCGCTCTCGCCGTCCTCCGCACCGACCGACGTTCCGACGATCGACGGGATCGTTCACAGACCACACCTGTACGGATCGGCGAACTGTCCCCGCTGATCCGTCCCCTCGTCGCCGCAGCACTGGCCGGTGCGTCGAGCGCGGCGATCTGGACGTTCGGGCGGTCCGTCATGAGCGACGGCACCGGCGGGGAGACCTACTCGGTTCTCGCGTGGATGGTGCTGGGCGCCTTCGGGGTACTGGGGGCAACCGCGGGCCGGATCGTGCAGACCTGGAACCTGCCGGTCGCGTGGACGCTCACCACCACCGCCATGTCCGTGGCCACCGTTCTGCTGGGCCTGTTCCCCACGTCACCGGTCCCCGCCTACATGTCCGTCGCCCTGTTCGGCGCGAGCTACATCGCGATGAGCGGGGTGCTCATCGTGTGGGCCGTGCGGTCGGTCGCCGAACGCGCAGCCGAGGGCACGGTCGCGTTGTTCATCGCCCTCGCCGTCGGCCAGGCCGCCGGGTCGGTCGTGTTCGGAGCCCTGCTGGGTTCGACGTCGACCGCGACCGCCTTCGTGGTGGCGGGCATCGTCGGTCTTCTCGCGGTGGTGCCGGCCGTGTCGCTCCCCCGGTCCCGCACTCTCACGCCTGTCGGTCGGTGATCACGAGAAGCCAATCCTCATCTCCGTCCGTATTCGGCCCAGGTGTGGAGATGTCGCCGTTCTCGTCGGGAGTCGCCGGCTGCCGAGGCCCGGTCGCGTCGGCGGGGTCGATCCACTCGAGGGTCGCCGACTCCGGTACCAGAGCAGGATCGAGCCGGATCGTGCGCTGCGTCGGAACATAGACGACGGCGAGTGAACCGTCCGGTGTCCGGGCGGCAGTGACGTACTCGTCGTCGAGGACGTCGATCATCTCGTCGCTCGTCCACGGGGTGCCGCGACCTGCGGCGACGAGCGGTTCGTCGACATCCGGCACGAGTTCCCACCACGGCCACGACTGCCACAGCTCGCGTATCGCCCGCAGTTGCGCGACGGCGGAGGTGTCCAGTCGGGATTCCCACCCGTCCGGGAACTCCCAATCGTCGGAACCCCGGAACTCGCCGGGTGAACCGGAGGTCAGTGCCCACAACGCCTGACGTCGGAGCGTCTCGTCGGTGGTCGGCGCCGTGTCCTCCTGGTTGTTCTCGCCTTCGTAGTTGCCCTCCGAGAACAGTGCGGGTCGCGGGTCGCGGGTTCCGTCGGCACGCTCGTAGGCCTGCAGGACCGCCTGATAGGTCGGCGCGTAGGTGTAGACGAAGTTCCAGTCCACGATCGGCTCCCAGAACGGATGATCCGTCGAGAGCAGCTTGTCCCAGCCCAGCTGGATCGTGAACGGTGCGTCGGAGCCGGCATCACGGATCCCATCGAGCATCGCGCGCAGCACGAGGTCCGACTCGGCACCGGCCGCGAGATCCTCCGCCTCCGGCGAGTAGTCCCCACCGGTCATCCAGACGATGTTCGGGAACTCCGCGTACCGCTGCGCGAATCCCCGCCCGTATTCGAAGGCTTCCTCGGGTGTGGTCGAGGCGAAGACGTGGGTGAGATTCCATCCGTCCATCGGGTACAGGAACACCGTGTTCCCGTGGCGGCACGCGATCCGGAGATAGTCGTCGACGCGCGACCAGTACGCCTCGTTCCACTGCGTGATGTCGCCGTCGACGAACGGTTCGATACCGTCGAAGGTGGCGCCTTCATAGCTCGGCCCGCCGTTCACCGGCACGACGATCGCCGACATGATCGACGCGTTGAACCCGTTGCTCTCGCGGTCGGTGAAGTACAGCTCGGCCTGTTCGGGCGACCAGTCGGCCATCCCGGACCACGGCGAGTCGCCGCGGACGAGGACGGGATTTCCGTACTGATCCTCGAAATGGCGACCGTCGGCGCTGACGGACGCGACGAATCGATGGTCGGCGGCGTCGCATTCCGCATCCACCGCCGGGACATTCGTCGGCTGCTGCTGGTCTCCGGCATCGGAACAGGCCGCGACCAGGAGCAACACCATCGCCAGGACTGCTCGTTTCATCGCCACCCCCACCGCGCCTGTGGTACGTCCAGGCTACGGAGGAGGCGGCGCTTCGGAGCAGAATCACGGAACGCAGAATCACGGAACCCGCCGTCGGATCAGGCAGGTCCCACGGTCACCGGCGCGTCGGTGTGCTCACCCAGCTTCGGAGGCGGTCCGTACTGCGGTTCGTACCCGATCACCCGGATCGGGCTACCCACCAGGCGGAAGTCACCGGCGGTGACGACCATCTCGGGAGTCGCGTCGAGGGCGTCGGGCAGCGAACGGACCGCGGCCGCCGGCACCCCGAGCGGACGGAGACGGGCCTCCCAGCCGGCAGCGGTGTCGCGCGAGAGCGCCTCGGTGACCACCGCGAGCACCTCGTCGCGTCGCTGTGCGCGTTCGGCCATGGTCGGGAACCCGTCGATCCCGGCCTCGGCCGCGAAGATCCGCCAGAAGCCGTCGTGCGTGACGAACAGCGCGAGCGTGCCCTCGGCGGTCGGGAACAATTGCGCGGGAACGTAGTACGAGTGTGCCCCGTTCGGCATGCGTCGCGGCTCGGTGCCCTCGTTCAGATATGCCGAGGCGCGGTAATTGAGCTGCGACAGCATGACGTCGCGCAGCGACACGTCGATCTGTCCCCCGCGACCGGACACGATCTGCGCGAGCAGACCGAGCGCGGCGGTCATGCCCGTGGAGTTGTCGGCCGCCGAGTAACCGGGCAGCATGGGCGGGCCGTCGGGGTCGCCGGTCAACGCCGCGACACCGGTCTGGGCCTGCACCACGTAGTCGAAGGCCGGGTCGTCGCCGCCGTCGAGCCCGTATCCCGTGATCGCGACGCAGACGATCTTGTCGTTCCATCTGCGCAGCGCGTCGTAGGTCAGGCCGAACTTCCGGATGGCCGACGGCTTGAGATTGACGAGCAGCGCATGAGATTCGGCAGCAAGCTCGCCGAGGCGGCGCATGCCGTCGTCGGTCGTCAGGTCGAGGCAGATACTGCGTTTGCCCCGGTTGAGACTCGCGAAGTAGGCGTCGCTCACCTGGCGGGAGAGATCCCCGGTGGGCGGCTCGATCTTCGTCACCTCGGCCCCGAGATCGGCCAGCAACATCGTCGCGTACGGGCCCGCGAGGATGTGGCCGACCTCGAGGATCCTGATCCCCGCGAGCGGACCTGCCGTCACCGCAGTTCCTTCACGAGTTCGGCGACGACCTCGCGGGTGCGGTACTTCGACGCGACCAGCTCGTCGCGGGTGTTGCCGATGGGCAGCAGCCGCATCGACAAGTCGGTGACGCCGGCCTCCTCGTAGCGGCGGAAACCGGCGAGGATCGCGTCCTCGTCGCCGACGATCGCCATGTCGCCGATGTCCTTCGCCTGTCCGTGCTCGAGGAGCCGCTGGTAGTTGGGCGAGATCTCCGCCTCGGCGAGAATGCGATTGGCGCGCTCGCGGGCGACGTCGACCTCCGACGGTGCGCACAGGCAGACCGGTACGCCGGCGACGATCCGCGGTTTCGGCTTACCCGCTTCCTCCGCGGCCTTGGTGATGCGCGGCGCGATGTGTTCGGCGATGGCGCGTTCGTCGGCCATCCAGAGCACGGTGCCGTCGGCGAGTTCGCCGGCGATCTTCAGCATCACCGGGCCGAGCGCCGCGACGAGCACCGGCATCGGTGCGACCGGCGCGATGTCGAGGGGATTGTGGACCTTGAAGGTGTCGTTCTCGACGTCGATCGAACCCGGCAGGTCGCGCGCGGCGTCGAGCACCTCGAGATAGTCGCGCGTGTACTTCGCGGGCTTGTCGTAGGGCAGGCCGAGCATGTCCTGCACGATCCAGTGATGCGACGGGCCGACACCGAGGGCGAGGCGGCCGCCGAGCGCGGCGTGCGTCGACAGCGACTGCCGCACCAGGTGGACCGGGTGCTGCGCCTGCAGAGGCACGACGGCCGTACCGATCTCGATACGCGACGTCCGCGTGCCCATCAGGGCGACGGCCGTCAATGCGTCGAAGTCGGTGGGGATCTGCGGCACCCACACGGTGTCGAGGTCGGCCGACTCGGCCCACTCGACGTCCTTCAGCATGCGGTCGACCTTGCGGTTGGTGTCGCCCTGTTCCGGGCCGACCATCACTCCGATACGCACGATTCCTCCAGGTTCCCGAACTCGATGATGTGGGTGTGTACCGGGCTCAGGACGCCTCGGACGTCCCGGTGAGCTTGCGGATCTCGGTGACGAGCACGTCCAGCGGTGTGCTCGTGGGGAACACCGCCGCGGCGCCGGCATCGAGCAGTTTCGGCACGTCGCCCTGCGGGATCGTTCCGCCGACGATGACGTCGATGTCACCGGCGTCCGCCGCGCGCAGGCCTTCGACGACCTTCGTGGTGAGGGCGACGTGGGCACCCGACAGGATGCTCAGTCCGACCACCGCGACGTCCTCCTGCACGGCGATCGAGACGATGTCCTCGACCTTCTGGCGAATGCCGGTGTAGACGACCTCGAAACCGGCGTCGCGCAGTGCACGCGCGACGATCTTCGCTCCGCGGTCGTGTCCGTCGAGTCCGGGCTTGGCGACGAGGATGCGGGCGGTCATCAGAACACCACCGGCTGCTGGAACTCGCCCCACACGTTCTTCAGTGCGGAGACCATCTCTCCCACCGTGCAATACGCGTTGGCGCAATCGATCAGGGCGTGCATGAGGTTGTCGGTTCCTTCCGCTGCGCGGGACAGGGCCGCGAGTGTGGTGCGCACCGCGTCGGGGTCGCGTTCGGCCTTGACCTTCGCGAGTCGCTTCAGCTGCATCTCGCGGCCTTCGGCGTCGAGTTCGTAGGTGGAGATCTCGGGTTGCGGCTCGTCGGAGGCGAACTTGTTCACACCGATCACCGGGCGGTCGCCGTTCTCGATCTCCTGGTGGATCTTGTAGGCCTCGTCGGCGATGAGGCCCTGCAGGTAGCCGTCCTCGATCGCGCGGACCATGCCGCCGTGCTTCTCGAGATCGGCCATGATCTCGACGATGCGCTCCTCGGTCGCGTCGGTGAGCGCTTCGACGAAGTACGAGCCCCCGAGGGGGTCGGCGACGCGGGTCACGCCGGTCTCGTAGGCGAGAATCTGCTGCGTACGGAGCGCGAGGGTCGCCGATTCCTCACTGGGCAGGGCGAACGGTTCGTCCCAGGCCGCGGTGAACATCGACTGCACGCCACCGAGCACCGAGGCCATGGCCTCGTAGGCGACGCGCACGAGGTTGTTCTGCGCCTGCGGCGCATACAGCGACGCTCCGCCGGCGACACATCCGAATCGGAACATCGACGCCTTGTCGGTGGTGGCGCCGTAGCGCTCGCGCACGATCGTCGCCCAACGGCGGCGGCCGGCACGGTATTTGGCGATCTCCTCGAAGAAGTCGCCGTGGGTGTAGAAGAAGAACGAGATCTGCGGGGCGAACTGGTCGATGGTCATCCGTCCGCGCTCGACCACCGTGTCGCAGTAGGTAACACCGTCGGCGAGGGTGAATGCCATCTCCTGCACAGCGTTCGCGCCGGCATCGCGGAAGTGGGCGCCGGCCACCGAGATCGCGTTGAAGCGCGGCACTTCCGCGGCGCAGAACTCGATGGTGTCGGCGATGAGACGGAGCGACGGTTCGGGTGGCCAGATCCACGTGCCGCGGGAGGCGTACTCCTTGAGGATGTCGTTCTGGATGGTGCCGGTGAGCTTTTCGCGCGGCACCCCCTTCTTCTCCGCGGCGGCGACGTAGAAGGCGAGCAGGATCGCGGCGGTGCCGTTGATGGTGAAGCTCGTGCTGATCTTGTCGAGTGGGATGCCGTCGAACAGCACTTCCGCATCGGCGAGGGTGTCGACGGCGACGCCGACGCGGCCCACCTCCTCACCGACCTCGGGGTCGTCGGAGTCGTAGCCGCACTGGGTCGGCAGGTCCAGCGCGACCGACAGTCCGGTTCCGCCCTGCTCGAGCAGGTAGCGGTAGCGGCGGTTGGACTCCTCCGCAGTACCGAACCCGGAGTACTGACGAAACGTCCACAACCGGCCCCGATAACCGTTGGGGAAGTTCCCGCGCGTGAAGGGGAAGCTTCCCGGCGCCGGCGGTTCGGCAGCGCGGTCGCCCGGCCCGTAGACAGGCTCGAGCGGTATACCCGACGAGGTTTCTGCGAAGTCGTTCACGCCGGATACATTACTTGCAGAAAAAGAGAATGCCAATATCATTGCGGAGAACAGAGCTGGACAATCGAAGGCGACCAGGGAGAACGATGTCGAGTCAGAATGCCCTCAGCGACCGCACCATGGTCATCTCCGGCGCGAGCCGCGGTATCGGACTGGCCATCGCGGTCGCCGCCGCCCGTCGGGGCGCGAACGTGGTGCTCCTGGCGAAGACCGCCGAACCCCACCCGAAACTGAAGGGGACGGTGCACACCGCCGTCGCCGACATCGAGGCCGCCGGCGGCAAGGCCGTCGCGGTGGTGGGCGACGTCCGGAAGGAGGACGACGTCCAGCGGGCCGTCGACACGGCGGTCGAGCGGTTCGGCGGCGTGGACATCTGCGTCAACAACGCCAGCGCCATCGCCACCGAACCCACCGAATCCCTCTCGGTGAAGAAGTACGACCTGATGCAGGAGATCAACTGCCGCGGAACGTTCCTGCTCTCCAAGGCGGCGCTACCGCACCTGCGGGAGTCGTCCAATCCGCACATCCTCACCATCGCCCCGCCGGTCAACATGAACCCGCACTGGCTCGGCGTGCACCCCTCGTACACACTGTCGAAGTACGGAATGTCGCTGCTCACCCTGGGATTCGCGGCCGAATACGCCGACGCCGGCGTCGCGGCGAACTGCCTGTGGCCCGAGACCTACATCGCAACCTCCGCCGTGGCCAACACCCCCGACGGTGAAGCGCTGATCGCCGCCTCCCGTAGCCCGGAGATCATGGCCGACGCCGCCGTCGAGATCCTCTCGCGACCGGCGAAGGAGACCACTGGGCAGTGCTTCGTCGACGCCGACGTCCTGGCCGAGGCCGGGGTAACGGACCTGTCGCGGTACGGCGGCGGCGACAACCCGCGCTGGGACTTCTTCCTCGACAAGGACTGACGTTCAGTTCCGACGGACGCGGACGGCGGTGCCGGCACACAGCACGACGACGGCACCGCCCGCCACCACCGCCCAGGTCAACGGTTCTCCCAGCAGCCAGGCGGCCCAGCCGACCGTCATGATCGGCTGGGTCAGTTGCACCTGCCCGACCCGCGCCATCGGCCCGATCGCCAGGCCTCGGTACCACGCGAAGAACCCGAGGAACATGCTGACGATACCGAGATACGCGAACGACGCCCAGTGCGTCACCCCGCCCTGCGGCAGTCCGTCGGCGAACGAGACGAGGGTGAGCGTCACCATCAGTGGCGACCCCAGCACCAGCGCCCACGAGATCGTCTGCCACGCACCGATCTCCCGCGACAGCAGTCCGCCTTCCGCGTAGCCGAACGCCGCGGCGACCACCGCACCGAGCAACAGCAGATCGGCTCGACCGAATCCTGCGACACCTCCGCCACGCAGGCCCGCGAGGGCCATGACGGCGACCGTCCCCGCACCCGCAGCCACCCAGAACGGAATCGGCGGCCGTTCGTGGGCCCGCAGCACCGCGACCACCGCGGTCGCGGCGGGAAGGATCGCGATGACGATCGCGCTGTGGTTCGCCGGTGCCGTGGTCAGGGCGTACGAGGTGAGCATCGGAAATCCGATCACTACTCCACCCGTGACGACGGCGATCCTGCGCCATTGATGTCCGTTCGGGAGTCGTTGTCCCGTGAGGGCAAGTGCGAGAGCGGCGAGGACCGCCGCGACGACCGCGCGGCCGGCGGCGACGAACAGCGGTGACATCGCTCCACTTTCGACGGCGATGCGGGTGAGCGGCACGGTCAGGGAGAAACCTGCGACGCCGAGCAGACCCCAGGCGAGCCCGCGAGGATCGGGCGATAGCACTGGCCGGTCGGATACGATAGCGCTACTCTTTGCTCTCATGTCGAACAGTAGCAGTTCCCAGCTCGTTGCGGAACTGACCCGATGGGTCGCCACCGCCGCACCCGGCGCCCGGTTGCCGTCGACGAGGTCGCTCGTCGCGCAGTACGGCGTCAGCCCCGTCACGGTGCAGAAGGCACTGAAGACACTCCAGACCCGAGGTCTCGTGGAGAGCCGCACCGGAGTCGGTACCTTCGTGCGGCAGATCCGCACGTCGAACACGATCGATCACAGCTGGCAGACGGAAGCGCTCGGAACGGCACCGCCGCTCCCCCGTGCCTCCGCCGCCCTGCGCACCGTGCCGAACGACGTGATCACGCTCCACTCCGGCTACCCCGATCGCACATTGCTCCCCGAACGCCTTGTCCGCGGAGCATATTCACGCGCGTCCCGCAGCGATGCCGCCGTCGGACGGACACCGGCGGCGGGACTTCCCGAACTGCAGGCGTGGTTCGCCGCGGAACTGGCGGAAGCGACGAATGCGCGCACCGCTCCGCCGTCCGCGGGGGACGTGATCATCACCCCCGGCAGCCAGAGCGGACTCGGGTCGATCTTCCGCGCGCTCGTCGGCGCCGGCAATCCCCTCGTCGTGGAGTCACCGACCTATTGGGGTGCGATCCTCGCGGCCACGAAGGCGGGTGTGCAGCTCGTCCCGGTTTCCAGCGGACCCAACGGACCCGATCCCGACGAACTGGCCCGCGCCTTCGACCGGACCCGGGCGCGCGCCTTCTACGCGCAACCGAACTTCGCGAATCCCAGCGGGGCGCAATGGTCGTCGTCGACCGGTGATCGGGTCCTCGACGTCGTGCGCGATGCGGGAGCATTCGTCATCGAGGACGACTGGGCCCACGACTTCGGGATCTCGACCGAGTCCGTTCCGCTCTTCGCACGCGACGACTCCGGCCACGTCGTCTACGTCCGCTCGCTGACCAAGAGTGTCGCGCCGTCGGTGCGGGTCGCGGCGATCGTCGCGCGAGGACCCGCTCGCGAACGCATCCTCGCCGACGTGCAGGCCGAATCCGTCTATGTGAGCGGCGTTCTCCAGACGGTCGCGCTCGACGTCGTCACCCAGCCGGCATGGCAGACCCATCTGCGAGCCGTTCGGCGCGAGCTCGAATCGCGCCGCAACCTCCTCGCGAGCGAACTTCGTGAACTTGCGCCGGATGTGAATGTCGACGGATTACCGCCCGGTGGGCTCAACCTGTGGGGCAGACTCCCGGACGACGTCGACGCCCAGGCCGTCGCGCGCGACTGCGAGGCTGCCGGGGTGCTCGTCGCGGCGGGCGACGAATGGTTTCCGGCGGAGCCCACCGGCCAGTACCTCCGTCTCAACTTCGCCGGCCCGAACCCGGCGGCCTTCCGGGAGGCCGCCCGGGTCATCGGACGGGTCGTCTCCGGCGGGTGAGAACGGTCGGATGTCACCGGCTCGTGCGGCGCCGGTGGGCCCTCCTCACCCGAGTGCGTTCGTCCTCCGTGAGGCCGCCCCAGATTCCGTAGCGTTCACCGGAATCGAGGGCGTACTGAAGGCACTTCTCCCGCACCGGACAACGAGCGCAGACCTTCTTGGCCGAGGCCATGCGGTTCTCCCTCGCGTCGCCCCGCTCGTTGTCCGGGTGGAAGAACAACGAGCCGTCCGCGTCGCGACAAGCCGCATCCATCTGCCAATCCCATTCCTCGGCAACGGGAGGCGGCAGATAGAGCAACTTCAGCGCGGGCATGTCCTACCTCCCTCCGACGCGCAGGTTGCGGTAGATCTCGATCAGGTGATCGGTCGACGCGTCCCCGGTATCGGGGGTGCCCTCACCGGCGAGCACCGTCTGCAGGGCGGTGGCCTGGGTCTTGCCGAGCTCGACACCCCACTGGTCGAACGAATCGATCCCCCAGATCACTCCTTGGACGAAGGTCTGGTGTTCGTAGAAGGCGATGATCTGCCCGACCACCGAGGGGGTCAGTTCCGGGGCGAGGATCGTCGTCGACGGCCGATCCCCGGGCATGACCTTGTGCGCCACCAGTGCCTCGTCGACGCCTTCGGCACGCACCTCGTCGGCATCACGGCCGAAGGCCAACACCTTGGCTTGGGCGAACATGTTCGCCAGCAACAGCACCTGCATGCTGGTGGTGCCGTCGCGGGCCGGTAGATCATCGCCGGAGCGGGCGAGGCCGAGGAAGTCGACGGGGACGATCTCGGTGCCCTGGTGCAGCAACTGGAAGAAGGCATGCTGACCGTTGGTACCGGGTTCGCCCCAGAACACCTCCCCGGTCGGACACGAGACGGCGGTGCCGTCGGCGCGCACGGACTTGCCGTTCGATTCCATGGTCAGCTGCTGCAGATAGGCCGGCAACCGCGCCAGATCCTGCGCATACGGCACCACCGCCCGGGAGCGGTGGCCGAGGACGCTCGCGTTCCACACCCCGATCAACCCCGCCAGCAGCGGCGCGTTCTGCGCCGGCTGCGCGGTGGCGAAGTGGGTGTCGATGGCGTGCATGCCGGCGAGGAACTCGCCGAACCGCTCGCGGCCGATGGCGCACATCACCGCCAGCCCGATCGCCGAACCGACCGAATAGCGCCCACCGACCCAGTCCCAGAACTCGAACATGTTCGCCGGGTCGATGCCGAACTCGACCACCCGCTCCGTATGGGTCGAGACGGCGACGAAATGTTTCGCGACCGCGTCTTCGCCGAGGGCGTCGACGAGCCAGCGGCGGGCGGCGGTGGCGTTGGAGAGGGTTTCGAGGGTGGAAAACGTCTTCGACGCGACGATGAACAAGGTGGTGGCCGGGTCCAGATCGGCCAGTGCCGCGGTCAGATCCGCCGGGTCGACGTTGGAGACGAACCGCGCCGCCGGCCCGTCGTGGAAGCGCCGTAGTGCGCGGGTGACCATGGCCGGACCCAGATCGGAACCACCGATGCCGATGTTGACCACCGTGGCGATCGGCTGCCCGGTGGCGCCGCGCCAGTCGCCGCTGCGGAGGCGGTCGGTGAATTCGCCCATCCGGTCGAGCACGGCATGAACGTCGGCGACGACATCGACCCCGTCGACCACCAGCGCCGCGTCGCGCGGCAGGCGCAGGGCGGTGTGCAGCACCGCGCGGTCCTCGGTGACGTTGATGTGCGCACCGGAGAGCATCGCCTCCCGGGCCGCGGCCACACCCGTCTGCTCCGCCAGCTGGAGGAGCAATTCGAGAGTGCGACCGGTGAGGCGTTGTTTGCTGAAGTCGACCACCAGATCCCCGGCGTGCGCGGTCAACGCCTGCGCCCGCTGCGGCTCGATCGCAAACAACTCCCGCAGGGACACCGCGGCGATCTCGTCCCGGTGGGCATCGAGGGCTCGCCAGGCCTCCGTGGTCGTCACATCCTGTGTTTCCGTATCCATGTTTCTGCCAACGCCTTTCGTCACGCCAGTGCGCGCAGGCGGGGGGCGAGGTCGCGTTCGAACAGTTCCAGGAACCGCTTCTGATCATGACCCGGCGCGTGGAACACCAGATGATTCAACCCCGCATCGACATACGCCTTGACCTGCTCGACCGCCTCGTCCGGATCCGACGCCACGATCCACCGCTTGGCGACCTGCTCGATCGGCAACGCATCGGCCGCCGCCTCCATCTCCATCGGATCGTCGATGGAATGCTTCTGCTCCGGCGTCAACGACAACGGTGCCCAGAACCGGGTGTTCTCCAACGCCTTGCCCGGATCGGTGTCGTACGAGATCTTGATCTCGATCATCTTGTCGATCTGCGCCACATCCCGCTCCGCCTTCCCGGCACCCTCCGCCACGGCCGGCAGGAGTTTGTCGGTGTAGAGCTCCATGCCCTTACCCGAGGTGCAGATGAACCCGTCCCCGGCGCGTCCGGCATAGCGGGCCACGACCGGGCCACCGGCGGCGACATAGACCGGAATACCGTCCTCGGGCACGTCGTAGATCGACGCCCCCTTCGTCGTGTAGTACTCGCCCTCGAAATCCACCCGGTCCCCACGCCACAACTCGCGCATCAACCGCACCGACTCCCGAAGACGGGCGAAGCGTTCCTTGAACTCCGGCCACTGGCCCGCATAACCGGTGGCGATCTCGTTGAGCGCCTCACCGGTGCCGACACCGAGGAAGATCCGCCCCGGATACAGACACCCCATCGTCGCGAAGGCCTGCGCGATCACCGCCGGGTTGTACCGGAACGTCGGCGTGAGCACACTCGTGCCGAGCTGCAGGCGTTCGGTGCGCTCGCCGACGGCGGTCATCCACGCCAACGAGAACGGGGCGTGCCCACCGTTGTGCCGCCACGGCTGGAAATGATCCGACACCGTCGCCGAATCCATCCCGTGCGCCTCGGCGAGCACCCCCAGCTCGACCAGCTCGCGCGGGCCGAACTGCTCCGCCGACGCCTTGTATCCCAACTTCAGCATTACCGTGCAACCTCCGAACAACGTGGTGCCAGCGAAACGATCACGCACAATCGCGCAAATCCTGCACGAAATCATGCACACTGAGCGCAGACAGTGTCAATATCCACGCAAAGGTGTGTCGCCCGTGCGTTATGGTCGTGCACCGACCCCGACCACGGCGTCCGAGTACCCAGAAATTCGAGTGCCCAGAGCCCTAGGAGCAACCGTGTCCGCGACCGCACGGCGACGTGAGATCTTCCACCGAATCCTCGCCGACGGATATGTCGATGCGAAGACCCTCTCGGCCGATCTCGGCGTCGATGCGTCCACGATCCGTCGCGATCTCGATTCGCTCGCCCGCGAAGGGAAGGTCGAGCGCACACACGGGGGCGCCCGAGCGGTCGAGGGCGCGGGTCACGAGGTGCCGTACGCCCTCAAGAAGGACGTGCGCCGCGAGGAGAAGACGGCGATCGCGGCGGTAGCGGCCGCCATGGTGTCCGACGGCGACAGCGTGGTGCTCGACAGCGGATCCACGACCTACGAGGTGGCCGTGGCACTGCGCCACAAGGCGTCGCTGACGATCCTCACGAACGACCTGCGTATCGCGAAGTATGTTGCGGCATTTCCCGACGTCCGGCTTCTCGTGTCCGGAGGCGAGCTCCTCGGTTCGGTGTACACCCTGGTCGGCGACCATGCCGTGCAGTTCCTCTCGGACTACTCCGCCGACTGGGCGTTCCTCGGTGCCGACGCCGTGCACCCCACCGCCGGCATCACCAACACCAACACGCTGGAGATCCCGATCAAGCGGGCGATGATCCGGTCGGCCGAGAGGACGATCGTCGTGACGGATCATTCGAAGTTCGGAGAGCGCGCACTCGCCCGCGTGGCGACTCTCGACGAGATCACCTCCATCGTCACCGACGACGGTCTCGACGAGGAGCATCGCGCAGCCTACGGCGACCGGCTCGTCATCGCTCCGAAGTCTTGACATACAACCATTCGGTTGTACATTTGGAGATGTGAGCGGAGACGACGAGGACCGGGCCGACGCCCTGTTCCACGCGCTCTCCGACCGGACCCGGCGCGACATCATGCGACGCGTCCTGGCCGGGGAACACTCGGTGTCCGCTCTCGCAGCGAACTACGACATGTCCTTCGCTGCAGTGCAGAAACACGTCGCCGTGCTGGAGAAGGCCGGCCTGCTCGTGAAGCGACGCAGCGGTCGCGAACAGTTGGCCAGTGGTGACGTGACGGCAGTGCGGTCGGTGGCGTCCATGCTCACCGAGCTGGAGCAGGTCTGGCGCGGACGCATCGCGCGCATCGACGAACTCATCGCATCCGAATCCTTCGAGGAAGGCTGAGAAATGCCTGTAACCGACGTCCGGCACGACCCCGACAAGCTGACTCTGACCATCACAGCCGAGTTCGCCGCCCCGGTGGCCCGCATCTGGCAGGTCTACGCCGATCCCCGTCAGCTGGGGAAGGTCTCGGGACCCCCGACCTTCCCCGCGACGGTGGTCGACCACAATCTGAAGCCCGGCACCCGTACCACCTACTTCATGACCGGTCCCGATGGCGAGAAGTACGCCGGCTACTGGGACATCACGGCCGTCGACGAACCGGCGAGTTTCTCGTTCCTCGACGGTTTCGCAGAGCCGGACTTCACCCCGAAACCGGAACTGCCCGTCTCCGACAACGTCTTCACCTTCGCCGAGCACGAAGGCGGCACGCGCGCAACCTATGTCAGTACCTACCAGAGCGCCGAGGCGCTCCAGCAGGTACTGGACATGGGGGCGGTCGAGGGCGCCTCGTCCGCCATCAACCAGATCGACGAACTGGTGGCTGCCTAGCAGCACCGAAAGGCCGACGATTCAGTTGCCCAACGGAATCGAAGATTCCAGTCGCCCAACGGAATCAGAGATTCCAGTCACCGAGACCGTCCCAGCCGTTGAGGGTTCCGCCGGCGGTGTTCTGCACGATCACCGGGTCGCCCTTCTTGGCGTTCTCGTAGAACCACTTGCCGTCCTCGGTGCTCACATTGAGGCAACCGTGGCTGACGTTGGTGTTGCCCTGCGCGCCGACCGACCACGGAGCGGCGTGGAGGAAGATGCCGCTGTTGGACATCCGCGTCGCGTACTCGACGTAGGTGCGGTACCCCTCGGGGCTGTCGACCGGAACTCCGTAGGTCGATGAATCCATGTACATGTCGCGGTACTTCTCACCGACGATGTACGTGCCGTTGGGAGTGTCGTGGCCGGGCTTACCGAAGGACGTCGGCATGGTGCGGACGACCTCCCCGTTGCGGGTCACGGTGATGGTCTTGGTGTTGTTGTCGGCGACCGTCACCAGAGCGTCGCCGATGGTGAACGACGACTGTGTGTCGCCGGCCTTCACGGTCACCGCGGTGTTCGCGGGCCAGAACTCGAACGGCTTCCAGCGGACCTGTGTGTTCGACGCCCAGTAGAAGTGCCCGTCGACGGGCGGCTGCGTGGTGATCCGGATGGCGCGTTCGGCGGCTGCACGATCTCCGACGGCCTCGTTGAAGCGGATGATGATCGGCTGCGCGACACCCACCGTCTCCCCGTTCGACGGATTGACGGACGGAGCGGAGAACGGGGCGGCCGGCTCGGGAGCGAGCTGGGGCGGAAGCTGCGGCGGCGTCACTCCGGGCGGCGTGAGGCCTTCGATCAGCTCCTGGACGCTCGGCACCTCCGGCCCACCGGGCCACAACGGTGCCGCGCTCGCAGGACCGGCGGTGGCGAGTGCCACGGCGGCTGCGCCCACAAGAGCAGCACCGACCCGCGCAGATCGGCGGCCCGTGCGGCGACGGTTCGACAAAGCTCGCTTTTCGAACATTCCACAACCCATCGTTCAGCGGTGCGCCGCGCCTTATTTCCCCTGCGCGGCGTGCTCGTACCCGTTCATTAGATACAGGACGGTTACGGACGGGCAATTCGAATGCGGGCCGTCCCGGCGTTTCCCCAGGTCAGCGAACCGGGTGGTCTCTTACGAATGCAGACGGCCACGGCGCGGGTGAACGGATATCACCCGCGCCGCGGACCGGCGGTCACACCATTTCCGGGACGTCCAGGTGTGCGATGGCGAGCTCGAATTCACCGGTATCGAGCACCCTGGCGCCTGCCGCCCGAATCACCTCGGAGCCGATGTCGTCGCGGTGCGCTCTGGTGCGGTCCATCGCTTCGGCACTGTCGAACGTCAACGAGGTCACCCCGCGACCACTGGCACGGTCGAGCATCAGGCTGGCGCTGCAGAACCCCTCGAGTTCCTCCATCCTGGGGAGCGCGGCCATCTTCCACATGTCCACACCGCGATCCACCTGGTCGGGATCGATGTCGGCCCAGGTGACGCTGCAGCAGGACCCGCGGGTCGCATGGTGGTCGCGGTGCATGACCGCGATCTCCCAATTGGCCACGTCCGTGGTGGCGTGGAACATCCGGGCCGCCTCGTCCCGGAGCATGCGTGCCATGCCTTCGCTGGAGCGCAGCGCGTCCCCGTCCCGCCAGGAACTGGTGGCGATGCATCGGCCCGAACCGCGGTCGATCAGCAGGGACAGTCCCATGCAACCGTCGATGTCTGCCAGGGCAGGCATCACGATGTCGCGTACGTGCTTGATCCCGGCGTCGATGTACGACGGATGAGCATGAATTGTGGTGGAGCGTGCAAACACGATCGGCACCCCTCTCCTCAGGGCGGCGCCGACACGGCGTCGCCGGTCGTTTCGGCGCGACCCCCCACCCGAAACCACCCGTGTTCACACTGCTCCCCTACTCGGCCGTAAGCAATAGACGACCGGTCTGCGTCTGCCATCCTCGAAGGGTGGCGGCGTCGAGCGGTATCGACCGCATCGGTCCCGGCGACCTGACCGAACTCGTCTCGGACGTGGGACGGGCACCTCTGAATGTCGGTGCTGCGATCTTCTTCGCCGATGAGAACCTGCGTGATCCGACGACACTGATGGCGGTGCTCACCGAACGACTCGTCGGGATCCGCCGGCTGCGGCAATGCCTGATCGAGCCGGCGCTCGGGCTCGGACGTCCCTACTGGATCGACGACGACCACTTCGACGTCGATGCCCACTTCTCACAGGTGCGCTGCCCCGCTCCCTGCGACAGGGACGCCGCACTGACGCTCGCCGTGGACGCGGTCATCCGTCCGCTGTCTCGATCCCGACCGTTGTGGCGCGCGGTTCTCGTCACCGACATCGCGGACCCGAACGGGCACACGGCGTTGGTGATGGTGCTGCACCACGTCCTGGCCGACGGGATCGGTGGTCTGGCGATCCTGGCACATCTCGTCGACGGCGTGGACAGCTCATCGCCCCTGCGCGAACAGCGCAGATCCGGGCAACCGGGTGCGCGAGAACTTCTCTACGACAACGCGATCGGTCGTCTGCACATGCTCCGTCGGGCACCGCGGGCCATCGCACGCCTTCCTGCCGCGTGGGCGGAACTCGGGCGAGGTGCCGGCGGACGTGCCCCGCGCTGCTCGCTCAACGCGCCCACCGGTGTTCGTCGTGCGGTCGGGACCGTCGAGGTGAAGCTGGACACCGTCCGCCGAGCGGGACGTCGATGGGACGCGACGGTCGACGACGTGCTGCTGGTCGCGGTCGGTGGTGCCCTCGGCACGATTCTGCACAGGCGCGGCGAGTTCCCGCCCGAGCTGGTGATCTCGGTACCGATCTCCGCCCGCACCGCCGACACGAGTGGGCAGCTGGGTAACCGCGTCGGTGTCATGCCCGTCCGGGTACCGCTGGACGGGACCCCGGAGGACCGGCTGGTAGCCGTCTCCCGCGCCACCCGGCTACAGAAGACGAACGTGCGAGGGTTGTCCGCCGAGCTGCTGGGTCCGGTCTTCCGCGCGCTCGCGGCCGCGGGGATGTTCCGTCGGTTCGTGGACCGGCAGCGCCGGGTCAATTCTTTCCTGTCCGACCTGCCGGGACCGCCGTCGACGATCACCGTGGCCGGCGCACCCGTCACGTCGATCGTGCCGTTGATCGTCAGCACGGGAAACGTCGCTGTCGCCTTCGCCGCACTGTCGTATGCCGGCACGCTGACGGTGGTGGTCGTCGTCGATCCCGACGTCGCCCCCGAGGTCCGCGAGGTCGCAGAGGCCGTGCGAGAACAGTTCCGCTCGATCGTCGCCTCCGCACAGTGACCGCGGGTCGCTCCGATGTGACGGTCGGGAACCGAGGAGCGGAGTACCTTTGCTGTGCATGTCGGAGGAGATCGCCGAGATCCGCACCCTCGCCGATGCCCGGAAGGTGTTGGCATCGCAACCGTTCAGCGTCCTGATCGGAGCTCGTCTGACCGAATACGAGCGCGGCCGGGCCGTACTGGAGATACCTCTCAGGGAGGAACTGCTCCAGCAGTTCGGTTTCGCGCACGGCGGGGTTCTGGCCTATGCGGCCGACAATGCGCTCACGTTCGCCGCAGGCACGGCCCTCGGACCCTCGATCGTGACGACCGGCATGAGCCTCGACTACCTGCGGCCTGCCGGGGGCACGCTTCTACGCGCGGTCGCCACCGTCGTCAGCACCAGTCGCAGGAAGGCGTTGTGTCGTTGTGAGATCTACGCCCTCGCGGAGGACGGCGTGGAGAAACTGTGTGCCGCCGCGCAAGGAAGCGCTCGCGTGATCGACCTGAACGGATGAGCGACGGAACCACCGCATGAAGGTCAGTCGGGTTGGGGTCCGAGTTCGACGATGCGGGCGGCGATCGTCGCCACCGGCACATTCGATTCCTGCGACAAGGCGACCATCATCGCGAAGGCACGATCGGCGTCCACGGCGAAACGTTCCATGAGCATGCCCTTGGCCTGGCCTATGAGATCCCGAGACGCGATCGCCGAGTGCAATTGCATCTGCCGACGACCCGAGACGAAAGCGATCGCGGCGTGGGCTGCGAGCACCTCCCCGATGTGAATCGCGGCCTCGTCGAAGGCATTCGGTTCGGCGGAGAACAAGTTCAGCGCTCCGGCCTGCATGTCGTGGGTATAGAGCCGGAACGACACGACGCTGCGTACCCCGGCTTCGACGGCTGCAGGCGTGAACATGGGCCAGCGCGACTCGGTGGCCAGATCGTCACTGCGGGTGAACACCGTGTCGACAGCGGAATCGACGCACGGCCCTTCCCCGACCCGGGCCTGCAATGCATCGATCTGTGGCGGCAACTGTGACGTCGCTGCGTGCGATTCGAACTTTCCGCGACCGGTGATGACGAGGACGTCGGCGCTGTCGGTGCCGGGAATCAGTTCCACGGCGGCGGTCGTGATCCGTTGCAGAGTCGTGTCGAGATCCGTACCCGCACCGTCGAAGGACCGCGCGAGCTCGGCCATCGTGCGGCTCAGACGGTCGGGGTTCAGGTCGGACATGAGGCACACCTTCCGAAAGGTCGGTGCGCTCGTCGGCGGCACCGATGACAGTAGAAGCATCGGCACCGTCACAGCGACACCGAGGTACGGGACCACCAGCCTATCCGCGTGATCGGTCCGGACAAGGGCTCAGCGGCACATGCAGAGACGCTCAATACCTCGATACGGCGTTCAGCCGAGGCCGAAGATCCTGGCCAGGCGCATATCGGAGTCGTACAAAGCGTCGGTGTCGAAGGTGGAGGCGGAACTGAGCACCTCGTTCGCGCCGGTGGAGGCGATCAGCTTCTCGAGCCCCTCGGCCACCTGATCCTCGGTTCCGGCCAGCGAACCCTTTGCGGTCTCGTCGACGATGCGGCGCCGACGCTCGGTCATCGGCTGCCGGCGGATCTCCTCGACCGGGGACAGCGGCGGGAACGCACCCGCTTCGCGCGAGACGGCCATCGCCCAGGCCTCCGGAAGCTGCAACTCCCGAGCTTCGGCTTCGGTGTCGGCGATGAGGATGTCGAGCCCGACGACCACATAGGGCTCCGCGCCGGGTGTGCCCGGGCGGAAGTCGGCGCGATAACGGTCGAACGGTTCCGATCCCTGCCGCAGAAGAGGCCCGGCGACGACGACGGGCAACCCGAGACGCGCTGCCAGTCGCATGCCCTGCCGCGTGCCGAGGACGAAGATCGGAGGTGGCTCGGACAGTCGAGGGCGCACCGTCAGTTCGGCGGTGCCGTGTAGATAGCCGCGCAGTTCCTCGATGTCGGCGGCGAAGTCGTCCGCGTCGGCCTTGTGGGTACGCAGCGCATCGCGCACGGGTGCGGTGAATCCGAGGGAACGACCGACACCCAGATCGATTCGTCCGGGGTGCATCGCTTCGAGCATCGCGAACTGTTCGGCGACGACGATCGGTTGGTGATTGGGCAGCATCACCCCACCCGAGCCCACCCGGATCCGGCTCGTCCGATCCGCGATCGCACCGATGAGCAGCGGCGGAGCACCCGACGCGATGCCCGGGACGGCATGGTGTTCGGCCACCCAGAAGCGGTGGTAACCGGCTGCCTCGGCGAGTTCGGCGCGACGCAGGGTCTGCCGCAATGCGGCAGCGTCCGGCTGCCCCTCCCGGGTCCGGGAGCGGTCCAGCAACGACAACGCCACCTGCACGGTCGTCTCAACACCACAACCGTCGCGGATCTTCCCTGCGGGTCAGGGATCTTCGGGCCCCCAGGCGCGACCGGCTGCGATCCAGTCCCCGTGGAAGTGGAGTTGCCCGTGCTCCGAGGCCTTCTGCGCCGCGGCGACACCGTGCGCATCGGCGACGTACAGCAGGAGGTTGGCAATGGCGTTTCCGACAACGACGACCTGGTCGCGGGGATCGCTCGCTCGGATCGCCACCTCGGCGAGTGCGCGCCCGGCACCGATGGCCCCCGCCAGGGACTGGTGCTGGAGCTGGGTGCAGCCGGGACGACCGCAGGACAGACACAGGTCCGATACGTGATCACCCGTCGGAGTCCTCATGTCATTTCCTGCCGAAACATAAAGCCAATTATGTCCGATTTCGTTTCGGTGCCGAATGGGAGGTGCCGACGTACTCGACAATGCCACTCCGAGCGGCAAGGTCGAACTGTTCACGGCCGCGGGTTCTTCCGGGTCCACCGCGGCCGGTCGCTGCGGGTGGCCGCCGTGCAGCGACGACACGGGACGACTCCGTGCTCGCCCAGTTCCGCCAGGTACAACGCGTCGCTCCACGGCACGTGCGGAAAGCGATCGAGGCGGGCGCGGGAGAGCGGCACCCCGCACAGGGTCTGGTTGGTGCCGGGCGTCCATGCGTGGGTGTCGCCGGACGGGTAGCGGATCCCGTCGGTATCGGTCCATCGGCCCGACGCAGCGACTGCCGGGCTGGTGTGCTGAGCCATGGGTCCGGGTTCCCGCTACCGGGAGGGATTACTCGATACGGGATGCTGCGAGCATCTCCTCGATCGAGACGAACTTCAGGCGCGAGCGTCCCGCCGCCGAACCGCGGGCCTTCTCCTGCTTGTCGATCTGCAGCCAGCCCCGGTAGTCGATGTGCTCCGGGCGCCGCTCGGCCACCAAGGTGGCGAGCTTCTCCCGATCGGCGACCGGCTCGGGCAGCTTGCCCTCGACGAAATCGTCGAGGATCTTCTCGACGGTTTCGGCCGAGCACTGCTTGTTGGTGCCGATCACCCCGCTGGGACCGCGCTTGATCCAGCCGGCGGTGTAGACACCGGGCACCGGCGCCCCGGTCTCGGCGTCGATCACCCGGCCGCCCTCGTTCGGGATGACCCCGCGCCGCTCATCGAAGGGCAGCCCGGCCGGCGCGGTGCCGCGGTAGCCGATCGAGCGCAGCACCAATCCCGCTTCGAGGGTTTCGGTCTGCCCGGTCGGGCGGGCCTCGAGACGGCCGTCGACCTCGACGAGTTCGTTGCGTTCGAGCGTGATCGACTCGACCACACCGTCGCCGGAGATCTCCACCGGCGAGGCGAGATAGCGCAGCACGATCCGCTTGTTGCCCTCGGTGGGGGTGCGCTGCGCGAAGCCCTCGACCTGCCGCACCTTCAGCGCCAGACGGGGTTCGACCTCCGGATCGTCGATCAGCGCGCGGCTGACCGGGTCGAGTTCGACCTCGACCGGATCGACGACCACATCGACACCCGGCAACGAGCCGAGCGCGAGCAGTTCCGGGTTGGTGTAGGCGGCCTGCGCCGGACCGCGCCGACCCACCACCACGACCTCCCGGATGTTCGACGTGCGCAGCGCCTCGAGCGCGTGCTCGGCGATGTCGGTGCGCGCGAGATCCTCCGGGTCCATCACCAGCGCCCGCGCGACGTCCAAGGCGACGTTGCCGTTGCCGATGATCACCGCACGCTCGGCCGACAGGTCGAAGGTGCGGTCGGCGAAATCCGGGTGCCCGTTGTACCAGGCGACGAACTCGGTGGCGGCGTGGCTGCCCGCGAGGTCCTCCCCGGGGATGTTCAGTGTGCGATCACTCGCGGCGCCGACGGCGTAGATCACCGCGTGATGGTGCGCGAGCAGTTCCTCGTGGGTGATGTGGGTGCCGACCTCGACGTTGAAATAGCACTGGGTGTTCTTGTGGCCGATGGCGCTGCGGAAGACGTCCCCGATCCCCTTGGTGCTCTGGTGATCGGGGGCCACACCGGCACGCACCAGCCCGTAGGGGGTGGGCAGGCGATCGAAGATGTCGACCTGCACCGCCGAGTGCGTCACCAGATCCATCGCGGCATAGCACGCGGCCGGACCGGATCCGACGATCGCGACCCGCAAGGTGCCCAGCTCGGCGGGCAGCTTGCGACGGGTCCGCAGCTCGGGCCAGTCCGGCCCGATCGGATACCGCCGGTAGTACTCGGCGTTGATCTCCAGATAGGGTTCCTGCGCCGGGGTCAGTTCGTTGTCGGCGGCGATCGCGTCGACCGGGCACTCGTCGACACACGCCCCGCAGTCGATGCACGTGTCCGGATCGATGTACAGCATCTCCGTCGTCGCGAAGGGAGCCTCGTCGGGCGTCGGGTGGATGCAGTTGACCGGGCAGACCTCGACACACGAGACGTCGTTGCAACACGCCTGGGTGATTACATAAGCCACAGTTCTACCTGCCTACAGTGCCGATCTCGGACAACGAACGGGCCTCAGACTAGTACACGTTCCAGTTCCGGTCGAGAACCGCATTCTCGAAATAATATCATTGTATTTCCAACTGTCGAGACGCGTCAGATGTCCGTTTCGGTGCTCGACTCGATGCGGAAACCGATCTTGAGAGTGACCTGCGTATGGGCCACCCGGCCGTCGTCGATGTGGCCCCGGATGTTGACCGTCTCGAACCACTCGAGATGCCGCGTGGTCTCCGCTGCTCGCGCCACCGCTTTCGCGATCGCGTCGTCGACTCCCGTCGTCGACGATCCGACGACCTCGATCACCCGGTAGACATGGCTCATGGCTGAACTCCTCGAATCGGCGATGCTCCGATTCGGATCGTCCCGCCCCCGAGCGACCCCCGTCCCCGGAACCACGAAAATGACAGGAAGATTCAGGCACGACGCGCCAGCGACCGGGCGAGTTCGCCCAGACGCGCCAGACGCAGGTCCCCGAGCGGGATCGCGCCGGCACCGAGCCGGTTGGTGACGAAGGCGAGCGACAATCCGGTGTCGAGATCGGCGTACGCCCCCGAGCCACCCACTCCGTAGTGCCCGAGAGCACCGCGCGGGCGCTGGATGCTCGCGAAGATGGGCTGGTGGTAGCCGAGCCGCCACGCCATCGGCACACCGAGCACGTAGTCCCGGCTGCGCACGCGCACGCGCGACATCTCGTCGATCGTGGTGGCGTCGAGGAACTTCACGCCGTCGATCGTCCCGCCGGCCGCGATCGCCCCGTACATACGCGCGAGCGAGCGGGCGGTGAACACACCGTTCCAGCCCGGCATCACCGAGTCGTGCACGGCCGGGTCGCCGACGAGCCGGTCGAAGCCGTCGGGCATTGCAGCTTCGGCGAGACCGCGGGTCGGTTCGAGTCGCGACAGCACCGCGGCGCTCGCACCCCAGTGCAGTCCGACCGGGGCGAGTCGCGGGAACAGCTTCGCGATGCGGCCCCGTTCGTCGTGCGGCACGCGGTACCAGAAATCGGGATCGCCGAGCGGCCGGGCGATCTCCCGTTCCACGACCTCCACGAAGGGCAGGCCGGTCACCCGTTGCACGAGTTCGGCAACGAGCCATCCGTAGGTGACGGCATGGTAGCCCGATCCGCGCCGACGTCGGCGATCCGGCGCCGCCTGCTCGAGTGCTGCGACGGTCGCCTCGTAGTCGAGGATCCCGCGCGTCCCGGGAACCAGGCCGCGCACGCGGTGCAGGCCGGATCGGTGGGTCATGACATCCGCGACGGTGATGTCTTCCTTGCCGTTCGCGGCGAACTCCGGCCAGTACTGCGGGACGGGCGCGAAGTAGTCGATCGCTCCGCGCTCGGCCAGACGGTGCACGACGGTCGACGCCACGCCCTTGCCGGTCGAGAACGACAACGCCATGGTGTCGCGGCTCCACCGCTTGTCGGGGGCCGACCAGCCGGACCAGATGTCGAGGACCTTTTCGCCGTGGAGATAGGCGGTGAGTGCGCCCCCGCCGTCCCGGGGACGCTTGTACAGCGAGAAGAAGGCGTCGGCCAGGCGCAGGAATCGCGGATCGACGACCATCTCGGTGGGCGCCGCCGGACCCGGCCGGGCGTCGATCTGCCCGGGAACGTGCACCGGTGCGAACGACGCTGTCGCCCCGGCAGGTTCGAAGACTGCTCCGGTCGTCATGTGCGACAGGCTACGACGACACGGAACGTAAAGGAAGGGTTACGTACAGCCTGTTTGTCGACGCTCCCCGGCGAGACGCGCCGAATCTACGGCAGGGGCGACGGCGGCGTCTGCGCGCCAGGAGTGAAGTACCGGAAGTCGCCCAGCACGACGCACCCGCGTGCGGCCTCGAGGTCGAACGCGGCCGCCGCGGTGCCCTCGCACAACACCGGATCGTCGGCGTCGCCCACATAGGCCTGCGACTGCGGACCCGCAGCGACGACCGCCGTGCCGGGACTTTCGAGGACACCGAGCGCCAGGGCCTGCGCGCCCACACCGATCGCGAACAGCCGGCCCGACGTGCTCTCTCCGGCGCCGACACCGCCGTCGAATCCGGCAGCCACCACCTGTGCGGCGCTGCGGGCATCGGCGAATCCCACGCCCCGCTCGCCGTAACTCCACGCCTCGGCGGTGCCGTCGGTGGACGCGCCGCACGCTTCGTCGCCGTCGATCTGTACGACCTCGGCCGGGGCGCCCGGCGGTGCCGTGCACGTCGTGGCCGCGGACGCGGTCTGAGGAAGCAGGAAACCGACACCGATGGCAGCAGCGAATGCTGCCCCGACGCCGAGAACCCGACCGGACGCCCACGAGCGAATCACGACATCGACCTTTCCGAACCTCACGCGACTGTTTTCTCGGACAGTTTATGGACTCGCGCTTCGGGAGGTCTCATAGTCGAGGTCACGACAGGGACGCGATTCCCCGAACGTTCCGGTTCACGTGTCCTTCGCCCGGTCGGTGTCGCGGGACGGTTGGACGCGTTTCGGCTCCCCCGGCATCTTCGGGTGATTCGGCGGATACGGCAGGTCGCCGAGACCGTTCGCCGCGTCCCGCTCCGCCATCTCGAGCAGGACGTCCAGCGAGTGCGCGTGCGCGTCCAGATCCGCCATCGGATCGCCGCGCTTCGCCAGCAGATCCGGCACGGTGGCGATCGTGAAGTCGTCGGGTTCGGCGTCGACCAGCTCGTCCCAGGTCAGCGGGGTCGAGACGGTCGCGATCGGGGTGCGGCGGACCGAGTAGGCCGAGGCGATCGTCTTGTCGCGCGCGTTCTGGTTGTAGTCGAGGAAGAGCCGCTCTCCGCGCTCCTCCTTCCACCACGCCGTCGTCGCCCGCCCGTCGCTGCGCCGCTCGATCTCACGCATCAGCGCGATCCCGGCGCGACGGACTCCGACGAAATCCCATTCGGGCACGATCCGCAGATAGATATGGAGCCCCCGCCCACCGGACGTCTTGGGATATCCGGTGAGCCCCAGTTCGTCGAGGAGCGGGCGCACGACCTCCAGCGCCACGACCCGCGCGTCGCCGAAGTCGGTTCCCGGTTGCGGGTCGAGGTCGATGCGCAGTTCGTCGGGACGGTCGGTGTCGCCGCACCGCACCGGCCACGGATGGAAGGTCACGCACCCGAGATTCGCCGCCCACACCACGTCGGCGGCCGAACACACACGCAGCGCATCGGCGGTGCGCCCCGACGGGAAGGTGATCTCGCAGGTCGCCACGTGGTCGGGTCGCTTGACCGGTGCCCGCTTCTGATAGATCTCCTCCCCCTCGATGCCGTCGGGAAAGCGCTGCAGATGCGTCGGCCGGTCGCGCAGGGCCGTCAGGATCGGTGCGTCGAACTCGGTGGCGACCCTGCGGTAGTACTCCACGAGGTGCCGCTTCGTGCCACCTGCGGCGCCGAGCTGCGGGAAGTAGATCTTGTCGGGGTTCGACAACCGCACGGGCGTGCCGTCGACGTCCAGCTCTTCCGCGGGCGAACGCTTCGTGGCCATGTCAGTCCTCCGTCCGGTCGAGCACATCCGACAGGTCGTAGCGCACCGGCACCTCCAGCTGGTCGAACGTGCAGCTCTCGGGGTCGCGGTCGGGACGCCACCGCAGGAACTTCGCAGCGTGCCGGAACCGCATCCCCGCTCCCGACACACCTTCCATCTGGTCGTACGCGACCTCCACGACACGTTCGGGACGCAACGGCACCCAGCTGCGGTCCACCGCCGAACGCCACCGCGTCGGTTCGCCCTGCTCGACGACGTCGTCCCCGAGTCGCAGCGGTTGCAGTTCGACGAGCAGTTCCTCGCGTCGCTCCCGCGTGAACGCCGAGGCTCCGCCGACCATCGCGAGTTCACCGTCGTGGTAGAGCCCGAGCAGCAGCGACCCGACGCCCTCGACGCTCTTGTGCATGCGGTAGCCCATGAGGACGCAGTCGGCGGTGCGGGCGTGCTTGAGTTTGAGCATCTCCCGCTTGTCGGGCACATAGAACCCGTCGAGTCGCTTGGCGATCACACCGTCGAGGCCGGCGCCTTCGAACTCCTCGAACCAGCGGCGGGCGGTATCGGTGTCGGTCGTGGCCACCGTGACGTGGCAGCTCTTGCCCCCGCCGATCTCGGATCGCAGCCGCGCGCGCCGTTCGGCGAACGGGGTCTCCATGAGGTCCTCGTCGCCGAGAGCGAGCAGATCGAAGCCGACGAACACGGCCGGTGTCTGCTCGGCGAGCATCGTGACCCGGCTGGCGGCCGGGTGGATCCGTTCGGACAGCGCCTGCCAGTCGAGTCGGGTGCGGCCGTCGTGTTCGCGCGGGACGACGATCTCCCCGTCGACCACACACCTGCGGGGCAGTTCGGCACGCGCGGCGTCGGCGAGCTCCGGGAAGTAGCGCACGAGGTCCTTGCCCCCGCGCGAGCCGAGAACCACCTCGTCGCCGTCGCGGAAGACGATCGCCCGGAAGCCGTCCCACTTGGGTTCGTAGGACCACTCGTCGGGACCGCTCTCGGGTTGGGAGGGGACGGTGGAGGAGACCTTGGCGAGCATCGGGGCGAGCGGCGGCACCACAGGCAGGTCCATGCGGCACATCGTTCCACCCCGTACGGGTACCGGCAGCACTTCCGTAGGCTCTTCGACCATGAACATTCTCCGAGGGGCGGCCGGTGCCGCGATGGCGTTGGCGGCAGCAGGGGTGCTCGGAGGATGCGCGACCCAGGTCGAAGGGCAGGCCGTGCCCGCCGCGAACGCCCTGGACACGTCCACGGCGCCGTCCTTCTCCCTACCCACCACGACCCCGTCGGCGTCGTCGTCGACCGAATTGAGCGTCGACGTCGCAGCCGGCGAATGCGTCGCGCTCGGCGGCACCGTCGACGACGCGACCATCGACTACGCGGTGTGCGGCAGCCCGAGCTCGAATTACAAGGTCGTCGACGTCGTCGATGCCACCGCCATGTGCCCCGGTGACATCGACCAGACCTACTACGAGTCGTTCGGCGGTGTCGAGGTCGGCGCGCTGTGTCTCGACATCGACTGGGTGGTGGGCGACTGCATCGACCTCGGTGGCGAGGACCCGCAGCGCATCGACTGCGGTGAGCCCGCCGTCCAGGGCGAGGAGGTCACCGAGATCCTGCTCGACACCTCCGACGTGAACGACTGCTCGACGTCCGAGGGTGGCTTCGTGTACCGGGAACGCAACTTCGTGGTCTGCACCGACACCATCTGAGGTTCCCTCCTCGTGCGGATGCCCGTCGCCACCGCGACGGAGAGCATGTCGGTGCCTCCCGCAACAATGCGTTCGACAGATCATCATCCGACGGACGCGAGGACAGAACATGACGCACTGGCCGGACAGACCGATCTGCGCGTTCGATCTCGAGACCACCGACCGGGATCCCCGCAACGCCCGCATCGTCACGGCCTGCGTCGCGACCTTCGACGGCGACCGCATCGACACACGCTCGTGGCTGCTCGATCCGGGTATCGCGATACCCGAGGAGACCACCGCGATCCACGGCATCACCACCGCCCACGCCCGCGCCGAAGGACTCGACTATCTCGAGGGATACAAGCAGATCCGGCAGGCCGTGAGCGACGCGTGGGCGCGCGGCCACATCGTCGTCGCGTTCAACGCCAGCTACGACCTGACGGTTCTCGACGCCGAAGGACGCCGGCTCGGCCTGACGGAGCTCGACATCGGCACGGTCGTCGACCCGTACGTCATCGACCGGGAGATGGACCGCAGCCGTCCCGGCAGACGCACGCTGCAGGCGGTGTGCGAGGCGTACGGGGTGTCGCTGCCGAATCCGCACGAGGCCGAGGCCGACGCGCTCGCCGCCGGCCACCTGACCCGCGCGCTCGTGGCGAGATTCCCCGAGCTCGCCGAACTCGACATCATGGCCGATCAGGCCGCCTGGCACGCCGAACGGCAACGCAGCTTCGCCGAGTACCTGCGCGGGCTGGGTCGCGAGGTCGTCGACGTCGACGACAGCTGGCCCGTCCGGCTCCCCACGCCGGTGGGCACCGACGTCCTCGAGCGTCCCGCGACCGAGACGAAGTTCCGGCGCGCGCTGAGCGCAATCCGCGAGTTCTTCCGGCGACTGCGCCGACGCTGATCAGAAGTGCGGTCGATCAGGGCAGCAGTCCCTGCCGTCGCGCCTCGACGACCGCCTCGTGCCGGCTGCGCACATCGAGTTTGTCCATGGCGTTACGCAGATAGGTCTTCACCGTCTCCACGCTCAGCGACAACCTGTCGGCGATCTCCGCGTTGCGGCAGCCCAGTGCCACATGACTCAGCACGTCGTGCTCACGCGCGGTCAGATGCGTCCGCGGTTGCGATGCGCCGTCGCGCGCCCGGGTCAAGGTCTCCTCGACCGTCCGTACCTGTTCCCTGATCGACGGATCATCGGTCCGCGCCGCGATCGCCCGCAGCGCCACGAGGCTTTCCGTCAGCGCTTCGGAGACGGCGGCAGGCACGGTGGCGCCGTGCGAGGCCCGCGTGTTCCCGATCAGCGACACGCGACGGTCCACCTCGTCGCGGATTTCGATCTCCCGCGCGAGCTCCGCGGCCGACCGCACGACCTTCTCCGCCACGACGTCGCCGATAGGCCGATTGACCCTCAGCCCGCCGTAGATCGCCGCCCGGGTGCGTCCGCGCACCACCACCGGCACGGCGAGCAACGACTCGATTCCCTCCCCGGCGACCTGCCGGTCGTAGTGGTGGGTGATGTGCGGGGAGGTGAAATAGTCGGCGACCGCGCCGGGACGTTGTTCGACGACCACCCGACCGCCGAGTCCACGTTCGGCGGCGATCACCAGATTGCGCAGGGCACGACCGCGGGTTCCGACGAATCCGGACAGGACGACGTCCGAGCCCTGCACCGCGCCACCGAAGAGCACCGGCAGTTCCGTCGTCGCCTTGAGGTCGCGCAGCGTGGCACGGAGGGTGTCGAGATCGTCGGGACGCAGCACACCCGGCACGGCGACATCCATCGATTGCTCCTGCTCTTCCCTCCGAACACCCACTTTCGAGGGTAGAGGGGCCAGTTCCACGATTCGTAACCTGCACATCGCCCGGTGTTGCGACGATCACAGAAGACGCCGGAATCCGAGTAGGCCACCCCCGGAGGTACCCGTGTCCATCGCCCCCGTCCGTCCCGGCTCGACCGGAGCCGCGAACTACAGCCAGATGAGCCCGCTGCGCTTCCTCGAACGGTCCGCGGCGGTGTTCCCGGATCGCACCGCGATCATCCACGGCGACCGCACATACACCTACGCCGAGTTCGCCGACGAGGCGCAGCGGCTCGCGCGCGTGCTGCGCAGTCGCATCGAGCCGGGCGACAAGATCGCGTACCTGACTCCGAACGTGCCCGAGATGCTCATCGCACATTTCGCGGTTCCGCTCGCGGGCGGTGTGCTGGTCGCGCTGAACTCGCGCCTGGCCGGGCCGGAACTCGAGTACATCCTCGACCACTCCGAGACGAAGCTGCTGTTCGTCGACTCCGAATTGCTCGGATCGGTCGCAAACGTCCGCGACAACGTTCCCGGCGTCACCGAGATCATCGAGGTCCCCGACTCCACCGTGCCGGCTCCCGACGTCCCCGGCGGGGTGGCCACCGCCCGGTACGACGAGTTCCTCGCGCAGGCCGACTCGCTCGATGCGACGCCGCTGCCGTGGAGCGTCGACGACGAGCTCGGCGTCATCACCCTCAACTACACCTCGGGCACGACCGGCAAACCCAAGGGCGTGATGTACACCCATCGGGGCGCGTACCTGAACTCGCTGGGCGAGACCTTCCACAACAGCTTCGACGGGCAGAGCAAGTACCTGTGGACGCTGCCGATGTTCCACTGCAACGGCTGGTGCACGCCGTGGGCGGTGACCGCCGCGGCGGGCACCCACATCTGCCTGCGGGCGGTGCGGGCCGACGCGATCTGGGAGGCCATCGACAACCTCGGCGTCACCAACCTGTGCGGTGCGCCCGCGGTGTGCTCGACCATCGCGAACGCCGAGCAGGCACATCCCCTCGACCGTCCGTTGCGGATCACCACGGCCGGTGCGCCGCCGTCACCGACGGTGATCGCCCAGCTCGAGCAGATCGGCATCACGGTCGTGCACGTCTACGGACTCACCGAGGTGTACGGCCCGTACACGATCTGCGAGTACCAGGACAGCTGGGACGACAAGCCCGCCGACGAACGTGCCGCACTGCTCTCCCGTCAGGGCGTGGGCATGTTGCAGGCCGAGACCGCGCGGGTCGTCGACGAGGACATGAACGACGTGCCTGCCGACGGCGAGACCATGGGCGAGATCGTGCTGCGCGGCAACAACGTCATGCTCGGCTACTACAAGGACCCGGACGCGACCGAGGAGGCGTTCCGCGGCGGCTGGTTCCACACCGGCGACCTCGGCGTGATGTACCCGGACGGATACATCCAGCTCAAGGACCGCGCGAAGGACATCATCATCTCCGGCGGCGAGAACATCTCGACGGTGGAGGTCGAGCAGGCGATCGTCAGCCACCCTGCGGTGCTCGACGTCGCGGTCGTCGGTGTTCCGGACGAGAAGTGGGGTGAGCGTCCCAAGGCGTTCGTGATCCTGAAGAAGGGCGAATCGGTCACGGCCGAGGAGATCATCGACTACACCCGCACGCTGCTCGCCGGCTACAAGGTGCCGCGCGACATCGTCTTCCCGCTGGAGCTGCCCCGCACCTCGACCGGGAAGATCCTGAAGTTCGAGCTGCGATCGGCCGAAGCCGCCGAGGGGTGAGCCGACCCCTCACGACTGCATTGGATACTCGACGCCATGACATCCGGTACCGGTAACAGCACCCGTCGCCTCGACTCGACGGGACCCGATCCCGCCCAGTTCCGGGTGCACGTCGTCACGCAGGCGATCCGCCTGTTCTCGGAGTTCGGCTACGAGTCGACCACCGTCGAGCAGATCGCCGCGGCAGCAGGGGTGTCGCGGCGGACCTTCTTCCGGCAGTTCCGGTCGAAGGAGGACGTGATCTTCGCCGATCACGAGTCGCTGCTCGAGCAGGTCGCCGAATACCTCTCGCAGGATTTCGACGATCCGTGGGCGGCGGCCTGCGAGGGGGCCAAGCTCGTCTTCGGGCACTTCCGGGACCGGCGCGAACTGGCGGTGTGGCGGTATCGGGTGGTGCAGCGGGTGCCGGCGCTGCGGGAGCGCGAACTCGTCACCACCTACCGCTACGAGCGGTTGTTCACCGACTTCCTGCGCGCCGCCGTTCCCACGGAGAAGCCGGTGCGCACCGTCAGCTTCGCGGCGGCGATGACCGCCACGCACAACTTCGTGCTGCGCGCGATGATCCGCGGCGACGAGACCGCCACCGCCGAACGCCTCGAGCAGGAACTTCTCGAGCTCCGCCGCACGTACGGGGTGGTTCCGGTGCCCGAAGGCGCGACGAACGGGAAGGCCGCGCCGGCCCCGCCTGCGGTCGCGGTGGTGACCTATCCGGCTCATCTGACACCGGCCGAGATCGCCGAGCAGGTTCGGCTCCAGCTCGAAGACGCACGTCAACACCGTTGACCTGGCACTGAGTGCCGTGGTTACAATCGACTCATTCCGTCACGTCGCGAACCCTCGCCTCGCTATGCTCGAGGGAGCTACGCTCGCAAATCTGGCACCGCGTGCCGTTAGGAGTCCGCCGTCATGGCCCTCAATCCCGACTTCGATCTGTTCAAGCTCTCCGAGGAGCACGACGCCCTGCGCGAGGCCATCCGCGCGCTCGCCGAGAAGGAGATCGCGCCCTACGCCAAGGACGTCGACGAGAACTCCCGCTTCCCCCAGGAAGCCCTCGACGCCCTCAACAAGTCGGGCTTCAACGCCATCCACGTGCCCGAGCAGTTCGAAGGCCAGGGCGCCGACTCGATCGCCGCCTGCATCGTCATCGAAGAGGTCGCCCGAGTATGTGGCTCCTCCTCGCTGATCCCCGCCGTCAACAAGCTCGGCACCATGGGCCTGATCCTCCGCGGCTCCGACGAACTCAAGGCCAAGGTCCTCCCCGACATCGTCAACGGTGCGATGGCCTCCTACGCGCTGTCCGAGCGCGAGGCCGGCTCCGACGCCGCCTCCATGCGCACCCGCGCCAAGGCCGACGGCGACGACTGGATCCTCAACGGCTCGAAGTGCTGGATCACCAACGGTGGTAAGTCCACCTGGTACACCGTCATGGCCGTCACCGACCCCGAGAAGGGCGCCAACGGCATCTCCTCCTTCATGGTCCACAAGGACGACGAGGGCTTCGTCGTCGGACCGAAGGAGAAGAAGCTCGGCATCAAGGGCTCCCCCACCGCAGAGCTGTACTTCGAGAACTGCCGCATCCCCGGCGACCGCATCGTCGGCGAGCCGGGCACCGGCTTCAAGACCGCCCTCGCGACCCTCGACCACACCCGCCCCACCATCGGTGCGCAGGCCGTCGGCCTCGCCCAGGGTGCCCTCGACGCGGCGACCGCCTACGTCAAGGACCGCAAGCAGTTCGGCCGACCGATCTCCGACAACCAGGGTGTGCAGTTCATGCTCGCCGACATGGCGATGAAGGTCGAGGCCGCACGTCTGATGGTCTACACCTCCGCCGCTCGCGCCGAGCGCGGCGAGCCCAACCTCGGCTTCATCTCGGCCGCCGCGAAGTGCTTCGCGTCGGACGTCGCCATGGAGGTCACCACCGACGCCGTGCAGCTGTTCGGTGGCGCCGGCTACACCACCGACTTCCCGGTCGAGCGCATGATGCGCGACGCCAAGATCACGCAGATCTACGAGGGCACCAATCAGATCCAGCGCGTCGTCATGTCGCGCGCTCTGCTGCGCTGACACCGGTCGCGTAGGTTACCCCCGGAACATCACAGCGATCAGGAGTTACCGCAGTGGCAGTGGAAAAGGTAGGCGTGATCGGTGGCGGCACCATGGGTGCCGGTATCGCCGAGGTGTGCGCCAAGGCCGGTAGCGACGTCCTCGTCAAGGAGACCACCGAGGAGTTCGCCGCCGCGGCGCGCGAGCGTCTCGAGAAGTCGATCGGACGCGGCGTCAAGTCCGGCAAGATCACGCAGGAGGACGCCGACGCGGTCCTCGGACGGATCCGCGTCACCCTCGACCTGAACGAGTTCGCCGACCGCGACCTCGTCGTCGAGGCCGCCCCCGAGATCGAGTCGCTCAAGGTGGAGATCTTCTCCGAGCTCGACAAGATCGTGAAGCCCGAAGGCATCCTCGCCACCAACACGTCGTCGATCCCCGTCATCAAGATGGCGCAGGCGACGCAGCGGCCCGGCAAGGTCGTGGGCGTGCACTTCTTCAACCCGGTGCCGGTGATGCCGCTCGTCGAGATCATCTCGGCGCTCACCACCGACGAGGCCACCGCCGACACGGTGTTCGACTACGCGAAGAACACCCTCGGGAAGACGGCCGTGCGCGCGGGCGACCGTGCGGGCTTCATCGTCAACGCCCTGCTCATCCCGTACCTGTGCTCGGCAGTGCGCATGCTCGAGTCGGGCTACGCGACGAAGGAAGACATCGACGCCGCGATGAAGGGTGGCTGCGGCTACCCGATGGGTCCGCTGACCCTCATCGACACCGTCGGCCTCGACATCACCCTCAACGCCGCGCAGTCGCTGTACGACGAGTTCGCCGAGCCGCACTACGCTCCCCCGGCACTGCTGCGTCGCATGGTCGACGCGGGTCGCCTGGGTCGCAAGACCGGCGAGGGCTTCTACAGCTACAAGTAGGCCTCACTCGGACGCCCCTGCCGTTCCTTCTCGGAACGGCGGGGGCGTCTGCGTATCGGGAACAGCCGGGAGGTACGCAGCAACAGTTCCGGGTTCGCAACACGGCCGGTAACTGCCGGCGTTGCGAACCTTCATCACGTGTTGTGTACCTCGTGCTCAGCCACGAGTACTCGGGAGACACCCTCTGCTATCGTCCCCGCGGACGTATCGGGGGATTCTGTCGGGGGGCAGTCGTGACGTTGCACGTAGATCCTGAAGCGCTGCGCACATTCGCAGCCTTCGTGGCGGACACCGCCGACGCGATCGACGAATGGGACGTCGGCGAACCGTATGCCGTGTCGCAATCAGCACTTCCCGGAACAGAATTCGCAGCCGTGTGCGCACGAGCCTTCACCGCCACCGATCAGGCGCTGAGCAATGCGTGCAGTCGCCTGCGCGAGGTCGTCGCCATCACCGACGGTGTCGAGAACGACTACGTCGTCGCAGAGGCGGACTTCGTGGCTGCACTCTCGGCGATGGATCAGCACGGATGAGACCGGGGGTCGCCGCCGTCCGGTCCTGGAATCCCGACGCTCTGCGAGTCACCGCCGACCACCTCGACGTGCTCGTCGACAAACTCGACGACCGCATGAAAGGTCTGCTCACCGAGCAGGATGTCCTCGCCGAGCGATGGTCCGGTGACGCCGCACGTGCCGCCGCCACGCGAGTGGTCCGGGAACGCTCATTGGGCAGCGCCATCGCCGAATCGCTACTGCAGGTCGCGGAGGCGTACCGCACCGGCGCGTGGCTCGTCGAAGGCGCCCGCCTGCACCTGGTGTCGGTGGTGGGCAGTGCCGAACAGTCCGGGTTCACCGTGCACGACGACGGCACCGTCGACCCCTCCGACCAGATCCGCATCCTTTCGGCGATGCTGCCGGCCGAAGCCGTCGTCGAGGCCCGCGTCCGCCTCGAACACGAAGCAGCGGAACTGACCCACGCGGTCACCGGCGCTCTCGAACAGGCGTCGCGAGCCGCGACGGAAACGGCCGATCGCATCACCGCCGCCGTTGCGGTGCTCGAAGCAGCCAGGGATGCCGCTGTGCCGGGGAAGGTCGTGCAAACGGAGGATGGTGAGTTCTCCTGGTGGCCGGACTGGCCATCGACCATCGCAGCGTCGACCATCGGCGCAATGTCCGGAACTACCAAGGAACTCCTGACCGACGCGGCAGTGGCCTCGGGCGACGATGTCGCACGCAACATCGCGCGTGGAATGAACCCGACTGCCGCTGCAGTAGGCACCGTTCCTGCGATCGTCAACGACATCAAGGGAGGCATGGATCCCACCGAGGCGGTGGTGTCCGAGAGCGCCGGAACCGTTGTCGGCATGGTCGGTGCATTCCTGGCGTCGAAGGGAACTACCGCGGCCATCGGCGCTGCGACCGGTTCGGTCGTTCCGGGGGTCGGCACCGCCGCCGGCTTCGCTATCGGCCTTGTATTCGGGGGCTTTGCCACGTGGTACACATCCAAGAGGATCCAGGAGTTGTGGTGACAATCGAAGGCACGCCGGAAGACCGGAATCAGGTTCGCGCCGATGGATTCTCCGACGCGCCCTGTTGGCCACAGCGTCTTCGAATCGGATGGTGCATAGCGGGTGTATGCGTTCTGGTCTTCGCTACGTGGAGTCTGGTTGACAGTTCTGCGAATATCCGCCACGAGGAATTGGTATCCACGATCGGTTCGCTGTTGTACGGAGCAGCAATGCTGCTCATGGGCGTGATCTGTGTCAGACTCGGCGGGATTCGACATGTCCTGTACTCGCCACGCATCAGAAGTTACAGGCATCCGGAATATGGCACGGGCATCGTTGTTCCTGGCGGACTTACGCCTCTAACTATTTTCATGGTCCTGCTCGTCGTGGTCGGCCTCGGATGCCTGGCCGTAGCGGCGCTGAACATCTACATCACCGACAAATCCGAGTTGCCTTACGGTCGCGACCCTCACGCCACTGCAATCTTCATGATCGTGGGTGGGGTCGTTGCCCTGATCGCGTCGGCAGTGTTCGTATGGTTCCGGCTCCCAACAACAGTGGGGTTGTACCCGCAAGGAATCGAAAGAGTCGTACGCTCTCGCAAGCTCCGACGAAACAAAGCCACCGTGCAGTTCGTGCGTTGGGACGCTATCGAAGGCATCATCGGAACGGATATCGTGACCCGTTCCGGATCCGGCGACGTCCGCACTCCGATGATCCACATCCACACGACCGGACGGATTCCCCCCGAAGCGCGCATCCCCCACGACGAAGAACACACTCTCGCCATCGTCTGCACTTGGCTCATCGCAGAACCCAACGCACTCCTGGTCCTGGCCCGACGAATGCATGAACGTCCACACGACCGCACACTCCTCGCTCGGGAAGACGCGGCCGAACTTCTCAGACCACCGCCTTTGCGAGAACGATTCCGGATGGCACGCCACCAGGAGGCGTCTCGATGAACGCTTCGCTTCAGACGAGACTCTCCGACTACCTTGCAGCACACGAAGTCGAACTGAGCCCCTGCAACCCGGACGACCCGCGGCACCCGCAACCGGAACTCCAGGCGCCGGACGGCTGGATCACACTCCCCCGCGATGTCTTTCCGCACGCACATACGGTTCTCGCAGCTCCCGAGCACGTCGCGGATGAGTGGGCACCCAACGCCGTCCTCCTTCACGGCGCACTGTCGAGATGGCGGCCGACCGACGAACTCCTGGAGGTTGCGGGGCAGGAAGCTCGGGGACTGCCCGAGTGGAAGGAAACATTCCACGACACATCCGATTTCCGCGGGCACCGATCGGTGATCACCCAAGGTTCCTATCGAGTGGACGACGTCGAGTACACCGCCGTGACGCGATATCTCGTGATCGACCACGCGTACGACCGCTACCTCGCGCAATTGACAGCAACCGCACGCTCCGACAGCGCCGAGTCCCTTATCGCTCATCTGCATACAATCCATGAGGGATTGAGAATCCGGTGAGCGATTCCATCGAGGCGTACCCGTACGGAGAACGGTCCGAACCTGCTTGGCCGCAACGGTTTCGTACGGGATCCCTCTGCCTCGGCGTGCTCCTGGCCGGTGTCGGAGTCCTTGTGCTGCAGCGGACCGTGGACAACCTACGAGCGGACGACCTCGGAGCCATCGTCCTGGCTCTCTGTCTCACGGTGATGACGGCGTTCGGTTCGGCCTGGGGGTTCGAGCGAGCCGGCTTCCACCGATTCGGTTTGCATCCGAGGATCCGGCAGTGCCGAGACGACGTTCACGGCCCCGGCATCGAGATTCCTTACGTGAGGATACTACCCGTTCAGCTGTCCGTCGTGTTCTCCTGCATCACAGTATCGGGTGCTTTCATGATCCGTGCGTCGAACCGAGCGGACGGCGCGAGCCTTCTTCTGAGACACGATCTCCCGCATTCCGGCTCGTTCATCGCATGGACGACGTGTGCAACCGCGGTGGTGGGTGCCCTCCCCTTCGTGATCCACCCACGGGGATTCACCCGCCTCCATGCCGACGGTATTCGCCGCCGCACGACATGGCTCGTGCGGCGTGGCGTTTCGGACGTGTTCGTCCGATGGGACGAGATCCAGGAAGTGGCTGCCGATGTCTACACCGTCTCGGGCCGCGGGGCGTCTACGCACAATCCACTCATCCGTCTCTGCATACCCGGCTACGAACCGACTCCACCTCGCATGGGGCACGACAAGCCGGATTCGTTCACCGTGCCGGCGTACGTTCTCGTCAGCGAACCCAACGCGCTGGTCGGACTCATCGACCGTCTCCATCGGTGCCCCGACGATCGCCATCTCGTCACGACACCCGAGGCCCCAGAACTCCTTCGTCCCCTCCCGATGCGGGAACGCTTACGCATCGCGCAAAAGATTCCGCGCCAACAGTGGGAATGGTGATGGGTACGCAACACCGATGGTGGGTTCGCAACACCGCTGGTGACTGACCGCGTTGCGAGCCTTCACCCTGCGTTGCGTACCTCGGTCAGTTCCCGTTGTTCGGGCCGTGGACGCGGCGGTGCAGCGCTTCCATCCGCAGGTCCAGATCGCGCGCCGTCTCCGCGGCGAGGCGGAGTTCCTCGCGCAGTTCGTCCGGAACCTCGCGGTCGTGCTTGTAGTAGATCTTGTGCTCCAGGCTCGCCCAGAAGTCCATGGCGACGGTGCGGATCTGCAGTTCGACGTAGACGCGCTCGACCCGGTCGGACATGTACACCGGAATCTGAATGATGACGTGCACGCTGCTGTACCCGTTGGGTTTCGGGCGCGCGATGTAGTCCTCGATCTCGACGACCGTCACGTCGAGCTGGCTCGTGATCATGTCGATGATCTGGTAGACGTCCGACGTGAAGCTGCACGTGATGCGGATGCCGGCGATGTCGCGGACGGCCTCGCGGATGCCGCCGAGCGAAGCGGGCGCACCCTTCCGTTCCGCCTTGGCGAGGATGGACTCGGGGCTCTTCAACCGCGACTTCACGTGCTCGATCGGGTTGTACTCGCGGGCGTAGGTGAACTCCTCGCGCAGGATGTTGATCTTCGTCATCATCTCGTCGATGCCGAACTTGTACACCATGAGTGCGCGTCGCAGATCCTGCGCGAGATGCTCCACTGCGACCAGCGGTGCCTGCACGTCGTCCGGTGCCGGTAGCCCCGGTTCGGGTTCGTCCACCGTCGTCTTCACTCGATACCTCCTCGATGTTCTTCGGGATCGAGTCTGCCAGTTCCGGGAGGATCGACGTCCTCCACCTCTGTGACCTGCGGTTCTACCGAGGACCGTCCGGCAGGGCGTCCGCACCTACGCCGCTGATCTCGGTGATCGTCCAACCGTCCCGGTTGTCCATACCGAGCCGGTACGTCGCGGTCGAGACGATACCCTCGGGAGCCTGCGCGTTCGTGGTGCGAACACTCACGAAGCAGTCCACGGTGAGCGTTCCGTTCTCGACGGAATAAAGTGGGGCGAGCACGGGCGCGGTGATGCCGTCGCAGATGGCGCCGGCTTTCTTCAGCCACGGAGCGAACACGGCAACCGCGCCGATCGGTACGGTCGGGACGGTCGATGTGAACGGAGAAATCGACGGCGCGGCGGACAGCATCGGTGTCACCGCAGCCGAGTACACGGGCCCGACCGCATCGGCTTGCTCTGCAGCCGAGACTGTTTCAACCTCGTCGTTTGCGGCTACCTCTTCTTCTGGTGATGCTGACCCTTCGGGCAGCATCGCTTCGATCTCGGCTTGCAGTCGTTCCGAGGTCTCGGTAACGATATGGTCGGCCGAAACCCTCCTGGACGGTGTGTGAAACGGCCGCGGCCTGCTCGGATTCGACCTGAGGATCGATTCCGAGGACGAGTGCACCTACCGCAGCGCCGAGAGTGACGACCAGCGACAACGGATCCACAGACATGACGGCTCACCTTTCGGAACGACAACTTCCTCACGCAGCAGTCACTTGCCGCGGCCGAGGAAAGGTTCCGTTCGCGCAGCTGCGCGCAACGGCAGAAGTGCGGAACTACTCAGCTTGTTGCAATGTCTCTTGTTTCACCGCATCGGGGCGCGTCACGATCGGACCGACCCGCCACGGGAGATACCCGAGGCGTGTCAGGAAACGTTGGTCGCGACGTCGCCGACGATGCCCGGCAACAGGAGTTTGGTCAGCAGATCACGATTCGTCTCGCCCAGCGGGTCACCGAAGTCCATGCGCCCGACGAGGATCAGTTCGACCAGGGTGATCCACTTGCAGATCTCGGCGTCCGTGATGCCGTCGCGGATCTCGTCACGCTCGCGCGCCGCCGCGAGCAGCGGCGCCCACATCTCGAACGTGAGTCTCGCCGCCAGCTCCGAACTACCCTCGAGGGCGGAGCCACGATCGACATGTTCCGGGCTGACGATCAATCGGATCGCCGGGTCGCGTCGGCCCCGGTCCACCAGGTACAACAGACCGTCGACGACCTGATCTGCGAAGGAAGCGCGGTCGGCGACATAGACGTGCGTGTCGTCGAAGAGCCTGCGTGCCCTGGCCTCGATCAACGAGGTGATCAGGGTGTCGCGATCGCGGAAGTACCGGTATATCGTCGGACGGGAAACCCCCGTTTCCCTGGCGACGTCGTCTATCGTGGTCTTGGCCACCCCGAAGCGTTCGACCGTATTGTCGGCGGCTGCGAGAATCTGGGCCCGAGCAGTCTCGGCATTGTCACTGAGGACGCTCTGACGCCGCGCCATGCATCCTCCCCTGCCGAAGTCTTTACCTGCAATTGACGAATTATAGTCGAGACCTTCCGACCACCCGTCGGCACCTGAGCGTGCCGAGGGGTGGGCCAGGAGTCACATCGCCGGAATGAACGTGATCGGTAGCCGCATGCATCCGCGAACCTGGTCGGCGTGCAGGACCGGCGGATCGTTCTCGACCAGGGCGGGCGTAGTCGGAAATTCTGCGGCGGAGTTCTTCCAGCGCCACCGACAGTTCGGTGCGCTCGCGATGCGATCCCGTACAGCGCCTTTCGATGTCCAGTTCCGTGTTCCGTTGCTGGACGCACGGCGTCGCCCGATGAAAGCTCTTGGGGGACAACTGGGTAACCCTGGTCGTTGCAATCGGTCAATCGAAATGAGGTGCGGTAACACATTCCGTCCGAAAAGACCTGCATGAGCGCGGAACTACAGCAGTGCGCACCTGTCCCGGACGGCTCCGTACGCCGGCGACAGAAGGTGAAGATCAACAACTTCGCCAGCGGCGGAACCGCACACCGGAAGCATCGCCGTATCGGCGCCGACGAGAGAAGACCTACGAACGCGCTCGCCGCGGCGACGGTGCGGCGTCGACGATGCACGGCAACAGGAAGTTGGTGAGCATGCGGCGGTTGTCGGGGTCGTCCTCGGAGTTGAAGTCCATACGTCCGACGAGGATGAGCTGCACCAGCGCAATCCACTGGCAGATCTCCTCGTCGGTGAGTCCCTCACGGATCTCGCCGCGCGCCCGGGCCTCCTCCAGCAGAGGGGCCCACATCTCGTAGGTCAGCCGCGCGGCGAGACCGCTGCTGCCCACCAGAGCGGTCGCCATGTCCATGTGTTCGGGACTGACGATGAGCCGAACGATCGGGTCCTGGCGGCCACGATCGACGAGGAAGATCAAACCGTCCACGATCTGTTCGGCGAAGGTCTCCCGTTGACGCAGGAAGTCCCGAGCCTTGCCGAAGAGGCGGCGGGAACGGGCCTCGATCAACGCGATGATCAGAGAATCGCGGTCGCCGAAGTAGCGGTAGACCGTCGGCCGCGAGACGCCCGCTTCCTTCGCGATGTCGTCCATGGTGGTCTTGACGACGCCGTACCGCTGGAACATCGCCTCGGCAGCTGCCAGAATCTTGCCGCGTGCCGTTTCGGTGTCGTCGCCGAGGACACTCGACCGTCGTCGCGCCATACCGCAGCCCTGCCTTCTCGTTGGTCCCGATACGCCCGATGTTACAAGATCCGTCACTTGTCAACGCGTGCAAATCCGACGGGGCTGGTCATACGACGCTTGCGGCCCCTTCCCGGATGTCTTCCGAGAAGGGGCCGCAAGCGACAGAACACCGGCAGTCGTTACCTAGCTTTCGAACAGGTCCGGCAACCCGTCCGAGATCCGGTTCGGGAATTTCGGTTCGCGCTTGGCCAGGAACGCCTCGACGCCTTCACGCACGTCGTCGGATGTCCCACGAACGTGGATGCCGATCGACTCCGCTCGATGGGCGACCTCCGGACTCGATGCGCCGAGCATCTGCCACATCAACTGCCGGGTCAGGGCAGCCGAGACAGGCGCGGTGCCCGACACCAGCTCACGGGCGATCGCGATGGCGCGGTCGAGGACCTGCTCGGCGGGCAGCACCTCCCGAACGAGTCCCCGTTCCAGGGCCTCGGCGACCGGCACCATCTTTCCGCCGACGGTCCATTCGACGGCCGTGGAGATGCCGACGGCCCGTGGCAGGAACCAGGTCGAGCACGCCTCCGGCACCAGTCCCCGACGGGTGAACACGAATCCGAACTTCGCCGTGTCCGCTGCGATACGGATGTCGGCCGGCAACGTCATCGTCACACCGACGCCCGCGGCAGGGCCGTTGATTGCGGCGATCACCGGCTTCAGCGAACGGTAGATCCGCAGCGTAACCCGTCCACCGAGATCCGGCGGTGCGCCGCCCGTGTCGGGGTCGTCACCGAGAACGAAGGTGTCTCCGCCTGCGGCGAGATCGGCACCGGCGCAGAAACCACGGCCTGTCCCGGTGACGACCACAGCGCGTATCTCGTCGTCGGCGTCCGTCTCGTCGAACATCGCGATGAGCCGTTCGCCCATCTCGTCGGTGAATGCGTTGAGCCTGTCGGGGCGGTTCAGGCGCATCACGGCGATCTCGCCGTGACGCTCCAGAACTACCGAATCCTCGGTACCGTTCTCGGACAAAGCGGCTCCCTTTCCGGTCCTCCGAATCGAATGCTCAGCGGACCTTGTCGTATCGGTCGGCGACGTCCTTGTATTCGGATCGGATCGCCGTCTTCGACAGCTTGCCACTGGGGAGCCGAGGCAGGGGCTCGTCGCGGATCACGACATAGCGCGGGACCTTGTAGTCGGTCATGAGGCGATCGCAGTGTTCGATGATGGTTGCCTCGTCGACACCGTTTTCGACGGTCACGATCGCTGCGGGGGTTTCGCCGAACCGGTCGTCGGATGCCGCGATCACCGCGACCTCCTGGACACCGGGGATCTCGCCGATCACACGCTCGATCTCCACCGGCGAGATATTGATGCCACCGGTGATGATCAGGTCCTTGAGTCGGTCGACGAACTTGACGCGCCCTTCTTCGTCGCGGGTACCGAGGTCACCGCTGTGCAGCCAACCGTCCCGCAAAGCCAGGGAGGTCGATTCCGGGTCGTTCCAGTAGCCGGGGGTCACGCCCGGGCCGCGGAGCAGGATCTCGCCTTCCTCACCCGGATCGGCTTCGGTCCCGTCGTCGCGAACGACCTTGATTTCGGTGAAGATCGAGCCCGAACCGCAGGAATCCGGGTGATCGAACGCCTCGGCGACGAGCGTGGCCGTGGCGACACCGCCGGCTTCGGTCATGCCGTAGATCTGACGCAGCGCCACCCCCTTGTCCGCCCAGCGCTTCAGCAGTGCCGGGGCGACGGCAGCCCCGCCGACGATGGCGGTACGAAGCGACGACAGATCCGCCTTCTCGAATTCCGGAGACCTGGAGATCGCATCGAAGATGAGCGGCACACCGAAGATCGCCTGCACCTTGTGCTCGCCGAGAAGCCGTGCAGCGCGGTTCGGCTCGAGTTCCTTCTCGACTATCAGGGTGCCGCCGAGAACGGTGGTCATGACCAGGCCCCACACGAGTCCCGGTGTGAAGACCAGCGGCAGCACCAGCAACGAGGTCGATCCGGGGCGGAAGCCTTCCTCGGTGAGGGTGGCTTCGAAGACGATGTTCAGCAATGTCCGGTTCGTGCAGACGACGCCCTTCGACATGCCGGTCGACCCACTGGTGAACAGCAGGGCGGTGGGCTCATCGGGTTCGAGGTCGATCCTGAAGTCGTCCCGTCCACCTTCGCGGAGCGGAGCGATGTCGGAAAACGCGAGCACCTCGAAGGTCCCCCCGAGCGCCCGGGCGTCCTCGACGAGGGAAGTGAATTCGTCGGGCGCCACGACCATCGACAGACCTGCGTCGTCGGCCACCTTGCGAAGTTCTGCCGGCTTGTAGCGCGGGTTGAGGGGGACGAGCACCGCACCGGCCTTGAACACCGCGAGGGTGACCACCGGCCATGTCAGCGAGTTCGGGCCGAGCACACCGACTCGCTCACCCTTTGCTATGCCTCGCTCGACGATCGTGCGCGCGATGCGACCGGACCAGTCCTGAAGCTCGCGATAGGTGAGCGCTTCACCCGCGACGACGATCGCGGTCTGCTCACCCTTGGTCTTCGCCCACCAGTGCAGGGCCGAGCCGACAGTGGAAGCCATTTTGGTCCTTGCCTTCCTTGATCGAGAGAGATCTCGAATCCGTTTTTCCCAAAGAGTTTTCGGCGCGAGAGAATCGGAAGGTCCTCGTATCGCGTGTGGCTCAGGCTATAAGGAAGTCGATGAGACGTCAATCAAAATTTGTAGTTTGCCAAAATCTGGCACTGAGGGCCACGAGCCCGGCCGCCAGCGTGGTCGCACCGCCGACGGCGAATGCCGCGACATAGGCCTGCGCGGATGCCAGATCGCTACCCGCAACGGTTACCGTGGCGAGCAGCGAACCCACCAGAGCGCTGGCCAGCGAACTCCCGAAGGTTCTGGCAATCGCGTTGATACCGTTCGCAACACCGGTGTACTGCATCGGCACATGGTCGACGAGCATCGCGGGCAACGCCCCGTAGGCCGCGCTGACGAAGGTGTTCAACACCGCCACCGCGATGATCATCTGCCACGTGTGATCGTGGAAGAACATGACGAACCCGAATCCGCACACGCCGATGCCACACGCCACCGCCAGGACCCGGTCGGCGCGGAACCTCCGCACCAGGAATCCGCTCACCACGGCGGCCGTCACGCCGACGACCTGCCCCGGCATCAGATAGAACAGACTCGTTTCGAGAACGGAGGCACCGAACCCGTATCCCACCACGTGCGGATCGGCTTGAACGAACATCGCAATGGCCAGGAACTGCACGAACATCGCGATGCCGACCAGAAAAGCAGCGAGATGTGCCGGGGCGACGGATCGGCCGGTCAGCAGCGCCGGTGCTACCAGAGGAGCCTCGGATCGTTGTTCGTGTCGGTACCAGAGCAACAGCACGATCACACCGAAGAGCGCGCAACCGACCGTCGGCAGGGACAACCAACCCCATGCCCCACCCTGCGCAAGTGCCAGAAGAAGGCAGGAAAGACCGAGAGTCAACCCCACCGCTCCCCCGAAATCGGTTCCTCCTCCCGATCCCGAACCCGGAGATCGGGGAACGACGAACCACGCGACGACCGTCGCCAGGACGACGAGAACCACGAGCAGCCAGAAGATCTCGCGATAGTCGTCACCGTCCGTGTACAGCAGGCCCGCAGCGATCATCCCGAGGCCACCACCGACGCTCATCATCCCGGACATGATGCCCAGAGCCGTCGGAAGACGATGTGATCCGAGAGCACTGCGCAACACGGCCACACCGATCGGAAACAACGCGAACGAGACCCCTTGCAGCGCACGACCGGCGATGAGGACGGGCAGCGAGTCCCACGCGACGCACAACAGCGAGCCGACGAAAACCACTGCCAGGACCCCCAGGAGCACCGTTCGTGGTCCACGACGGTCTGCGAGTCTGCCCAGCAAGGGCGTGGACACCGTGGCGGCAAGAAGATTCGCGGTGATGATCCACCCCGCAGGACCCACGCCGGCATCGAGTTGTTCCACGATGACCGGCATCAACGGCACCACTGCGGTCTGCATGATCGCCGTGATCATCACGACGAGACACATCGAGGGGATCAGCACCGCGGGCGATGCGGATCGCTGCCGCGTGGGGCTCGCCGTCGCGGTGTGCTCGGTGACCATCGTTCGCTACAGGTCCAGCGTGAGTCTGCTCGTGCAGCTGCGAGACACGCAGATCATCATGCAGTCGTTCGCGGCTTGCTCGTCCTCCGTGAGGACCGAGTCGCGGTGATCGGGAACCCCCTCCACGACCGCGACCTCACACGTGCCGCACGTTCCCTCACGGCATGAGAACGGTGTGTCCACACCGGACCGCAGAACCGCATCCAGCAGAGTCTCGTCGGCCCCGACCGTGATCGTCGAACCGGACCTGTGAAGTTCGACCTCGAAGGTGTCGTCGAGGGCATCGACGGGAATCGCCTTCGCTGCGAATCTTTCGACGTGCAGGACCAGCCCTTCGCGCTCGCGGCACAGGGCTTCGATCGCCTGCAACAGCGGCTCGGGGCCGCAGCAGTACACATGGGTTCCGTCGGGCATCGAGTCGAGAGCGGAAGCAAGATCGAGCAGACCGTACTCGTCCTGGGGGCGAAGGGCGATCCTGTCCTCGTACCGATCGGAGAGTTCGGCGGCGAACGCCATGCTCGCTCGGGAGCGGCCGCCGTAGAGCAGGCGCCATTGCGCGCCTGCGTCGTGCGCAGCACGCATCATCGGCAGCAGCGGCGTGATTCCGATCCCGCCCGCGACGAAAAGATAGGAGTCTGCGGCCTCGAACGTGAAGTTGTTCCGAGGTCCCGCGATACTCACGAGGTCGCCGACCTGCAGGGTGTCGTGTACCCACCGTGAACCGCCGCGGCCGTCCTCTTCCCGGAGGACCGCGATGGTCAGACAGGTGTCGTCTGCCGGGTCACCGCACAGCGAGTACTGCCGCACGGTCGACTCGTCGATGATGATGTCGATGTGCGATCCGGCCTCCCAGGCGGGGATCCTGCCTCCGTCCGGATCGGCGAGGCGCACCGCGACGACCCCGTCGGCGAGCACGTCTTTGCCGATCACCAGCATCTTGCTCTGCTCCACATCGGTGTCAGCGGTCATCGGTGTTCTCGCTTCCCTGGACTTCAACTACGATCTAATCTTATGTAATTAGTTTTAGGGCGCGCAAGGCGTACCCGCGAATCCACCCCCGAAAGGCACAGGAGAACTCGATGACCTCGATAGATACAGCAGGGACCGACGGTTCGATCCTCGACCTGTTCCGACTCGACGGGTCTGTCGCAGTCGTCACCGGGGCCGGTAGCGGCCTGGGCGCAGGATTCGCCCGGGCGCTCGCGGAAGCCGGCGCGGACGTCGTGATCGCCGCCCGCCGCCGCGAGAACCTCGAAGCCGTCGCATCCACCGTCGAAGCCCTCGGTCGCCGCTGCCTCGTCGCCCCCACCGACGTGACGGATCCCGAGCAGTGCAACGCTCTCGTCGAAGCGACGGTGGACGAGTTCGGGCGGGTGGACATTCTCGTCAACAACGCCGGGGTGACACACGCGGCTCCGGCGACGCGGGAGCGTCCCGAAGATTTCCGCAACGTTCTCGACGTGAACCTGCTCGGCGCATACTGGGTGGCACAAGCGTGCGGTCGCGTCATGAAACCCGGATCGAGCATCGTCAACGTCGCCAGCATGCTCGGGCTGGTCAAATCCGTTATGCCGCAGGCCGCCTACGCGGCCAGCAAGGCCGGTCTCATCGGATTGACCCGCGATCTGTCGCACCAGTGGGCGCAGCGAAAAGGAATCCGCGTCAACGCGATCGCGCCGGGCTTCGTCGAGACCGACATGATTTCCGAGATGTCGTCGGATACGCTCGCGGAGTTCCTGCGTGGCAGTTCGCTCGGACGCACCGCCACCCAGCGCGAAATCGATGCTGCCGTCGTCTTCCTCGCCGGCCGAGGGTCGAGTTACATCACCGGATCGACACTGGCGGTCGACGGCGGCACCTCCGGGCACTGATCTCCGACCCGGACACGCCCCGACAACCGAGGACGACGAACCATGACCATTTCCGGCCGGCGAACCGAATTACGCGGCGACGGCGTGCTGCTCGCAGCAGATCTGTGGGAACCCGCGCACGACCGCAAGGGCACCGTTCTACTGCTGCACGGCGGCGGGCAGACGAGACACTCCTGGCAGCGCACCGGGGCCAGGCTCGCGGAACAAGGCTGGCGCGCGTACACGATCGACGCCCGCGGCCACGGCGACAGTGAGTGGCCGGATGACGGGGACTACAGCTACGAGGCGAACGCGCGGGACATTCGCGCGGTCGTCGACGATCTGGGCGAATCACCGATTCTCGCGGGAGCGTCGATGGGCGGAATGGCCTCGCTCGTCGCCCAGGGAGACGATCCGGGACTTGCACGGGCTCTCGTGCTCGTCGATATCACTCCCAAGTCCGAACCCGAAGGTCTGGCCAAGATTACGGCGTTCATGGAAGCCGGGCTGTCGGGATTCGACACTCTGCACGACGCGCTCGACGCCGTCATCGCCTACAACCCGCACCGAACTCGGCCCCCGCGGATCGAGGGTCTGCGCAAGAACCTGAGGGAACGAGACGGTCGTTGGTACTGGCATTGGGACCCTCGGCTCCTCTCGCACCGAACCAACCTCCCGGAGAGTGCCGGCGAGCGCGAAGCACGTGCACGGGAAGCCGCACGCGCGGTCGGCGTTCCGACCCTTCTCATCCGCGGCTCCCAATCGGATGTGGTCAGTGACGAAGGCGCTCGCGACCTGCTCGAACTCATCCCCGGCGCGCGTCTCGTCGATGTGAGCGGCGCCGGGCACATGGTGGGGGGCGACGACAACGACGTGCTGAGCCGAGGCCTGCTCGAGTTCTTGAATGAGGTTGCCCTAACCGTGTGACCGTCCTCGAGACCGGAACAGATACCATTCAGTTCGACCGATCGGACAGATGCGTCCGGCAGCCGTACCTACCGAAAGCGAATGATGGCCCGACCGTCGAAGCCTCTCATCAGTCGCGCGTCCGCAGTGGCGGCGTCCATCGAGATCATCGACTCCGAGGGACTCGATGCATTCAGCCTGCCCCGGCTCGCGAAGCATCTCGGTGTCCGGGCACCGTCGCTCTACCACCACTTCGCCGACAAGTCGGAAATTCTCGAAGCGGTGGCGCGGCAGATCGCGGGTGCCGGCAATCTGCCGCGCCGTAAACCGGGGCCCGACTGGCCCGAGTACTTCGTGGCGTTGAGCCTGAACCTGCGACGATCGATTCTCAAGCACCGCAACGCCGCGCCGATCCTGCTTCAGTACCTACCGCGCGACCTGCTCATCGGAACATACGAGGACACTGCGCGGTTCCTCGACGACTCGGGTGTACCCGCGCACCTCCACGTGCAGATCCTCGACGGCATGGAACGGTTGACCCTGGGCGCTGTACTCACCGAGGCGATGCGCAAACCGAGCACGAAGAACACCATCTTCCCGAACGTCGATCCCGAGTCTCAGCCGCTGCTCGCGCATGCGCTTGCAGTGAACGAGAAGACCTCGCGCCAGTTGTTCGAGGAGATGATCCGGAGTTTCCTCCACGGAGTGGTGCGCAACACGTCCGTCGAGGTCGTCGAGCCCGCCCAGGCGACTGCGTCCGTTCGATAGCCTTTCCGGTCGATACGACCGGTGACGCCCCCGCCGATGGCGGGGGCGTCGCTGTTTTGCGCTACCGGTGACTCGACGTCACGGAACCGGCATGTGGACGGTCTTCACCTCGAAGAACTCCTCGAGTCCCTCGATGCCGCCTTCACGCCCCAGACCGGACTGCTTGTACCCACCGAACGGCAGGGTGAAGTCCATCGTGGCGCTGTTGACGCTGATGGTCCCGGTACGGATCCGGCGAGCGATCTCGAAGCCGTGGTCGATGTTTTCCGTGTACACCGCCCCGGAAAGTCCGTAGATCGAGTTGTTGGCGATCGCGATCGCGTCCTCTTCGTCTTCGTAGGTGATCACCGAGATGACCGGGCCGAAGACCTCTTCCTGCGCGATACGCGAATCGGGTGCCACGTCGTCGATCAGAGTGGGAGCGACGAAGAAGCCCTTCTCCAGACCCTCCGGACGACCACCGCCGACGACGACCTTCGCACCGTCCTCCTTCGCGATGTCGATGTAGCCGAGCACCCGGTCCTGCTGGCGCTTCGAGGTGAGCGGACCGAGGAAGTTGGTCGGCTCCCAGGGGTTTCCGACGGGAAGCGAACCGTACGCGGCCTTCAGTACCTCGACCACCTCGTCGTGGCGCTTGCGGGAGACGAGGACGCGGGTCAGCGCGATGCATGCCTGGCCGGACTGCATGCAGCCACCCATCGGGAGGCTCTGCACCACGTGGTTGATGTCGGCGTCGTCGAGGATGATCGCCGCGGACTTGCCACCGAGCTCGAGCGAGACCCGCGCGATGCGCTCACTCGCCAACGCCATGATGCGGCGACCGGCGGCGGTACTGCCGGTGAAGGTCACGTGGTCCACCTCGGGGTTGGTCACCAGCGTTTCCGACACCTCCCGATCGGCGCACAGCACGCTCACGACGCCTTCGGGGATACGTCCTTCCTCGACCAGCTCGGCGACGACGTCGGCGAAGATCGACGGTGAGATCGGCGCTTCGGGGGCCGTCTTGAGCACGACGGAGCAACCGGCGGCGAGAGCCGGCGCGACCTTGAACGCCACCGTGCCGAGAGGCCCGTTCCACGGGATGATGGCGGCGACGACGCCGGTGGGTTCCCGGAGGATCCGGGACACCCCTCCGTCCGCGCGGGGCCGTTCCTCGCTGGTCTCGAAGTTCCGTGCGACAGCCGCGACTGCGCGGAACAGACCACCGACCATCTGCTGGGTGGGGCGGCTGACGCTCACGGGCACCCCGACCTCGATCACGCCGAGGGCGGTCAGTTCGTCCACCCTCTGTTCGAGGCGGTCCGCGATCGTGTCGAGCACGTCGGCGCGCTCGGCCATCGAGCGCGATGCCCACTGACCTTCGTCGAACGATTTGCGGGCTGCGGCAACAGCTCTCGCGACGTCTTCGGCAGTTGCTGCGCGTACGCGCGCAGCGGTCTCCTCGCTGAACGAGTCGACGACCTCGATCCAGTCGTCACCGGTCGAGTCCACCCAGTGGCCCCCGATGAAGATCTGGTCGCGGTCGGCGATGGTCGGACGCGAATCAGCCGTGGTCTCGGTGGTCGTCATGTTCGGAGCTCCTTCGTTCAGCGGATGTTGTAGCCGGCGTCGACCGGGAAGGTGTTCAGGCCGATACTGGAGAGCCCGGCTGCGGAATTGGTGATGAAAGCGACCTCACCTTCGAGTCTCGCCATGTGAATGCCCCTATCGGGAGATGGTTTCCGATCACCTACCGCGCGTGTACCGGACGGGCGTCCACGCGCTCGTGTGAACCACACCACAGACCGTAGCCACCTACAGCCATTAGGTCAACACCTGACGGGATTCGTTTTTCGTATCGCGTAGCGCCTCAGAAGCTCGGTACGTCCGACCACTCACCGACCTGATAGCACGAATGCTCCTCTTCCTGCTCGAATCCCATCACGCGGCACATCCGGACGGCCCCGGCGTCACTCGGGTCGATGCGAAGGAGCGCGATCTGCGCCTTCGCCTCCCGAAGCGTCGCCAACGCGCCCGTCAGCAGCGCGGTCCCCAACCCCGCCTCCCGGGCCGACGCGGAGAGTACGAGTGCGCGAATCCATGCCGCCTTCAATTCGAGGTGCACGACCAGGGCCGGGTCGTACCACACGAATCCCACCGGTGAGCCCGAGGCGTCGGTCGCCACCAGCACCTCACCACTGCCCAACCGGACCTCGTCCACGAAACGTTCCCGCTGAGCCGGCACGAGCGAGGCCGATCCCAGCACCTGTTCGACGGCCTTCGACACCGCAGGATCGTCGAGCGGGCGCGCATCGGCGATCTCCGTTCCCACGGGCGGCTCGGCCCCGTCCAGCGGGCTCGGGAACGGGCCCGACAGGTGGCGGAAGAGGGTCCACTGCCGGCTCACGGCAGGAATCCCGAACCGGCGCGTGAGCCGCTCGGAGGCCGGGTGGGTGCTGAATGCCCAGCACCGCAGCGCGGTCGCCCCGGTGCCTCCCCAACCGCCTTCCGCAGTCGTCTCCAGTCCCATCTCCTCGACGAGCACCGTCGCGATCCCGCGGGAGCGATACTTCGGATGCACGACGAACTGGACCGTCCCCAAACCCTCGCGATCCACCTCGAGGTGCAGATACGCAACGACCACGAGCGGCGCATCGTCCCGCCCGCTCAGGTCGCGCCGCGCCTTGATCGGCAGATGGAGAACCCGCACGCCGTCGCGATCGACCGCGTCGACATCACCCGTACGAATCTTCGAGAACCCAGCCTCCTCGTCGTACTCCGCGGCGGCTTCGACGAGTGCGAGCACCTCGTCCCGATCGCCGGATTCCAATGTGGAACACCACTGATACGAGATCATTCTTCTGCTCCTAGTCTGCCGACGGCTTCCCGTAAATCTAATGCCCATCGGTATCGCGCCGCAATCGTCGATGCACCCTCGGAATCGACATCCGGGGTTTACACTTAAATCTACTTCAGTTAGATTTAATGCAATCGATCCGAGCCAACCCGGAGGCAGCCATGACAGAGGTCGGAATTCCCCGCGAGGAACGCATTCGCCGCGCCCTCGACCATCTGCGCAACGACACCACCGACGAGTACGAACACGTCACGTGGTTCGAACCGGCCGAGTTCACCGATCCCGAACTCGCCAAGATCGAACGCGACCGCATCTTCGGCCGTGTGCCGTCCATCGCGATCCACGGCTCCGAGATTCCCCGCGCAGGCGACTTCGTCACCCTCCAACTGCCGCGCAACAACGTCATCGTCGTCCGCCAGCGTGACGGAAACGTCAAGACCCTGGTCAACCACTGTCGTCACCGCGGTGCCATGGTCGAGAAGGAAGAGAAGGGCCGCAGCCGTCTCTTCTCCTGCCCGTACCACCGCTGGTCCTACGACACCGACGGCACCCTGCGCACCATCACTCGTGAGAACACCTTCGGCGACGCCGACTGCGCCGAACGCAACCTCGTCCAGCTCCCGACCGAGGAGCGCCACGGATTCGTGTGGATCGTCGACAATGCCGACGCCACGATCGACGTAGCCGACTGGCTCGGTCCCGAGATGGACGAGATCATGGGGTCCTACGGCCTCGACAAGATGGTCACCACGCGGATCAAGCGGTTCGACGAGCCCATCAACTGGAAGCTCATGCAGGATGCCTTCCTCGACGGCTACCACATCCAGTACGCGCACCCGAACACCGCGGCCAAGCACATCCACACCAACGTCATGGCGTTCGAGGACTTCGGCAATCACTGCCGATTCCTCAACCTCCGCAAGACCATCGACCGCTGGATCGAAGAGGATCCGGGCGACCGCAGCCTCGCCGAACACGTGACCGAGAGCCACCTCGTCGGCCCCAACAGCACCTTGCTCAAGCAGCCCGACCACTTCCAGCTGCTCACGTTCCGACCCGACCGGAACGACCCGCAGCGCTGCCACATGGAGATCCGCCTCGTCGCGCCCGTGCTCGAGGAGAGCGGTCTGACCGAGGAGCGCTACAACCGCATCTGGGACAAGAACGTGGAGATCCTGGTGGCGGTCCTGCACAACGAGGACTTCCCCATTCTGCGCAACTCCCAGCAGGCGATGGCCAGCGCGAACGCCGGAAACATGCTCCTGGGTCAGAACGAGGTCGCCAACCAGGTGTTCCGTCGCTCGATCCAGTCGCTCCTCGCCGAGAACTGACCCCTCGACACCGTCAGGCGGGCGCCCACCGGCGCCCGCCCAAGGAGGCTTACATGGAGAGCGATCTCTTCGAACCCGACCACGAACTCTTCCGCACATCGGTCCGCGGCTTCGTCGAGAAGCACGTCGTTCCGAACCTCGAGAAGTGGGACGTCGATCGGCTGATCGACCGCGAAACCTGGCTCGCAGCCGGAAAATTGGGCCTGCTCGGACTGAGCGTCCCGGAAGAGTTCGGGGGGCCCGGCGAATCCGACTACCGCTTCCGAGTCGCAATCCAGGCCGAGATCGCTCGTGTCGGCGCATCCGCGCTCCAGTCGGGGTTCTCCACGAACGACGACATCGTCCTCAACTACCTGCTCCGGCATGCCGACGACGACCAGAAGCGACGTTGGCTTCCGGGGTTCGTCACGGGTGAGACGATCGGGGCGATCGCGATGAGCGAGCCCGCCGCCGGCAGCGACCTGCGGGGTATCACGACCTCTGCTGTGCGCGACGGAAATCACTGGGTGCTCAACGGATCCAAGACCTTCATCACCAGCGGCATCCTCGCGGACCTCGTCATCGTCTTCGCCAGGACGGACCCCGACGCCGGCTCCCGCGGCTTCTCCCTGTTCGTCGTCGAAGATGGAATGCCGGGATTCTCCCGTGGCCGCAAACTCGACAAGGTCGGTCTCCATGCCCAGGACACCGCCGAACTCTTCTTCGAGAACGTCCGGGTCCCCGAGGAGAATCTGCTCGGTGAACTCGGAATGGGCTTCGGCTATCTGATGCAGAGCCTGCCCCTGGAGCGGCTCGGTATCGGCATCGCTGCGCAGATGTCGGCCGAAGCGGTCATGGACTGGACCCTCGACTACGTCAAGGAACGCACCGCATTCGGGAAGCGCATCGGAGAGTTCCAGGGTCTCGGATTCACGCTCGCCGAACTGCAGACCGCGGTGGAAGTTTCCCGCACCTACATCGACCGGTGTGTGCGGGAGTACAACAAGGGCACACTCACCGCAGTGGACGCGTCGAAGGCCAAGTTGTGGGCCACCGAACTCCAGGGGCGGGTGATCGACGCCGGCGTCCAGTTCCACGGAGGCTACGGCTACATGATGGAGTATCCCGTCGCGAAGGCGTTCATCGACGCTCGCATCCAGCGGATCTACGGGGGCACCAACGAGATCATGAAGGAAATCATCCATCGCGACCTGTTGAAGTCCTGATCGTGCGATACGGCGGAGGGGCCCGGGGAACCGGGACCCCTCCGCCGTTCTGCCTTACCTCACGACTCGGGTGTGAAGGTCAGCGGCAGTCGCACACAGCCCCGCACGGAGGTGCCGTGCATAAGCGGAGGATCGTTCTCGACCAGGGCATAATCGGGAATCCGCCGGTGAATTTCTTCCATGGCCGCTGTCAGTTCGATTCGTGCCAGATGCGATCCGAGGCACCGGTGCGGACCGGCACCGAAGGACAGGTGTCTGTTGGGCGCCCGATCGATCACGAACGCATCCGAGTTCTCGAACTCGGCCTCGTCGCGATTCGCGGAGCAGAGCAGCAACAACAATTGATCGTCCGCCTCGATGCGCACTCCACCGATCTCCACGTCCCGCGTCGCCCGCCGTCCCATACTCACCGCGGCTTCGATTCGCAGGATCTCCTCGACGGCGTCCGGGATCAGACCGGGGTCGTCGACGAGCGCCTGTCGTTGTGCCGGATTGTTCGCGAGATGCACCATCGCCCAGCCCAGAGATCCCTGTACGGTGTGCAATCCGGCGATCAGCAGCAGAAAGAACATGCGGCGAAGTTCGTCGTCGTCGAGGAGCCGCTCCACGCCGTCGACGTGGAGCGGTGTGTTCACGATCGTCGCTGTCACGCTGTCGGGGTCCTCACCACCGTTGCGCACACGATTCACGAAATCTCCGAAATACGCGAACACGTTGTTCGCCGCTTCGGCCCTCGCACGTGCCGATTCCTCTTCGCTTGCACCGGGAATACCTTGGAGGGCGATATCGGTCCATTCCGAGAACTGCTCTGCGTCCTCGAGCGGCCAGCCCATCAAGCTCAGGAACACACGGGTGGGTAGGGCATGCGCGAATTCGGCCACGAACTCGGCCTCGCCCTTTCCGGCGAATCCGTCGATGAGTTCGTTGACGATCGCACGGATCTTCGGCTCGAGGTCCTTCATCCGAGCCGGACCGAAAAGCGGTTGGAGGGCTTGGCGGTACTGGGTGTGCTCGGGCGGATCGATCTCGACCGGGATGAACTTGCCCTGTCCTGCGTCGACGAGATTGTTCGGGTAACTGGAGAACGTCTCGGCGTCACGAAGGATTCGGAAGATCTCGTCGTAGCGAGTGACGATCCAGTGGCCACCGTAGTGCGGGGACCAGACGATCGGACCGCGCGCCCGGAGCTCGGCCGCCTTCTCCTGGAAGACGTCGACCGGAAAGGCCAGTGTCGGATCGTAGACGTCGAAATCGACGACCAGATCGGCGGGGATGTTGCTGACTGTCATGGCGAATACCCTTCGAAAGCCGACCGGCGCGCCGAGATTCACCTGACGGTGGCTCGACGCGCCGGTCGGGAACCCGGAGGAAGGTCCGATCAGGAGGTCGGGGTGAACCTGATCGGCAGGCGGATACAGCCACGCACCTGAGTGGCGTGCAGAATCGGCGGGTCGGACTCGACCAGTTCGTAGTCGGGGATCCGTCGGTGCAGTTCTTCCAAGGCGATCGACAACTCGAGCCGGGCGAGATGGGACCCCAGGCACCGGTGCGGTCCGGCACCGAAGGACAGGTGGCGATTGGGGGTGCGCGCAAGATCCAGGGAGTTCGGATCGTCGAACTCTTCGGAATCCCGGTTTGCGGAGCACAGCATCGCGATGATCTGGTCGCCCTCCTTGATCCGGACTCCCCCGAGTTCGACGTCGCGCGTGGCGCGCCGGCCCATGATCACCGCTGCTTCGATGCGAAGGATCTCCTCCACTGCACTCGGCAGTAGTCCCTCGTCCTCGATGAGCGCTGCTCGCTGGTCGGGGCGATTGACCAGATGGATGATCGCCCACGCGAGTGACCCCTGCACCGTGTGCAAACCTGCGATGAGCAGGAGGAAGAACATGCGGGCGAGTTCTTCGTCGGTCAGCAGGCGCTTGCCGTCCGGAAGTTCGATCTCGGTGTGGATGAGCGTCGAGGTGACGTCGTCGCCGGGGTTCGCCCGTCGCTCTCCGATGATCTTGTGGAAGTACCCGAACATCTGCTGTGCGGCCTCGGCCCGCGCGTTCGCCGACTCTTCCTCGCTCGCACCGGGTTTGCCCATCAGCGCGATGTCGGTGGCCTCGGTGAACATCGGTGCGTCCTCGAGCGGCCAGTCCATCAGTGCCAGGAACACTCGCGTCGGCAACTCGTGCGCGAATTCCGAGACGAACTCGGCCTCGCCCTTCCCGGCGAATCCGTCGATGAGTTCGTTGACCACCGAGCGGATGCGTTCCGTGAGCGCCTTCATCCGATTCGGCGAGAAGAGCGGCTGAAGTGCCACGCGGTAGGCGGTGTGTTCCGGCGGATCGAGTTCGAGAGGCAGGAACTTGCCGTCTCCGGCATTGACGAGATTGTTCGGATAGCTCGAGAAGGTCTCCGGGTCACGGAGAACTTCATGGACTTCCTTGTAGCGGGTGACGATCCAGTGGCCGCCGTACGCGGTGGAGTAGACCACCGGTCCCTTCGCCGCCAACTCGGCGACCTTTTCCTGGACGGTGTCCACCGGATGGGTCAGTGAAGGGTCGTAGATGTCGAAGTCGACGACGGGAGCCGAATGCTCCTCGGTGATAGTCATGCCGTACACCCCGTTCGCAGAGGATTGTTTCGAAGGATCAAGCCGATTCGAGGGTCAGCGCGCGCTCGGGGCACACCGCGACGGCCTCCTCGGCCGCCGCGATGTGCTCATCGAGTTCGAGTAGTTCGTGCAGAAGGACCGGGTAACCGGAGTCGTCGCAATCCACCACCTGGGGTGAACGTCCGTAACACAGTCCATGCCCGGCGCACGCCGACCGGTCCACGACGAGGCGGCGGGTGCCGACCCGAGTCGTATTGTCGCGGTCGGTCACGACGGCTATCCCTCGCCGTGAGCCGAGGGGTCGTTGCCGTCCTCGGGGAACATCATCGCGACGCGGGAGAGCGTGCCACCGTCCGTGGTCGGCAAGGTGACGCCGTTGATGTAGGCGGAGTCGTCCGAAACCAGGAAGAGCGCAGCGCGTGCGTTGTCCTTCAGCGACGGCGGGCGATTCAGCTTGAGCGGAATCGGCGACACGCTCGGATCCCACGGTCCGGCGACCTCTTCGTAGGACTGCCCCACGACGGGAGTTCCGGCCGGTGCCAGGAAGTTCGGCGACATACCGTGCGTCGGAGCGATGGCATTGACCCGGATGCCGTACTTGCCCAGATCCAGGCTCAGGCCACGCACCATGCCGTTCACGCCGGCCTTCGTCGCCGAATATGCCGCAATGCTGTGGTACGCGACGAAGGATGCTGCCGACGAGGTTGCCAGGATGACCCCGCCACCATTGGCACGCAGGTGCGGAACGGCCGCCTTCGCTGTGTAGAAGACACCGGAGAGGTTCACCCCGACGACGTCCTGCCAGTCGGCATCGGTCAGGTCCTGGAACTCGACCTGCTCACCGCCGGCGACGGAAGGAACACCGCCTCGGGAGACGATACCCGCGTTGGCCCAGGCGATGTCGAGCTTCCCGAACGCGGAGACCGTTGCCTCGACGGCATCGATCACCTGCTTCTCCACCCGCACGTCCGCAGTGACCGCGATCGCGGTGCCGCCCTGCTTCTCGACCAGTTCGACCGTCCCCTTGGCGCGCTCCGCGTCGATATCGACGACGGCGACCTTGGCGCCCTCGGCCGCGAACAGTTGCGATGCTTCGCGGCCCAGACCGGAGCCGGCACCGGTGATCAGGGCGACTTTGCCTTCGAGTTTCATGGAAGTCTCCTCGGTTCAGAGATCTGAAGTGTGGTGGATGTCGTTTTCCGACAACATTTCTCGCCCCTGCCGGGCGAACAGCCGAATCGCTGGACGTTCCCGCTGCCGTTCAGCGGATGTGACACACACTACATACACGACACTTGATACGTCAATCGTTTTTTGTAAATCGCATAGCGGCGGCGATCCCGGGGATGCAGGTCGACGCCATCCGCCCCGCCCACCGCGAAGATCAGTACGAGATGAAGAGAATCTCGTCGCGCGAGTACTCCATACCAGGGTGCGATTCGCGCAGGTGCTCCTGAGCCCGGATCACGAGATCATCCTCGTCGACACCGGCGACGTGAGCACCACAGGGACAGTTCAATCGGGTCTTCGCTCTCATTGCGTCCAGCCCTTTCCAGGCGATCGAGGGACACCTACGGCGTCGCACGGGAGCGCGACGAGACATCCCCGAGGTGATATCGCCCGAACCGGGTGCGCACCGTGGTACACATCACACCGTAACTAATACACGTAGATTTACGCAAGACTCCGTTACACCGGAAACGCCCCTGGACCGCATCCGGTCCGATACGAGTTCGGCTTCCCGCCAGAGCAATTGCTGTAGCAAGGAAGTCGAATCGGTCCGTAGAGAGACGGAAGGCCCCCGAGGACGAACTCGGGGACCTTCCGGTGAAAGGTCAGACGCGGGCCGTGACCGACGACAGAGCGGGATCGTCCGCGGGCGGTTGCAACACGCCGTCGCTCACCAGAGCGTCGATCTCGGCGCCGTCCAACCCGAGCACGGTCTCGCAGATCTCACGTGTCTGCTGACCCGGTAGCGGTGCCGGTCGCAGCGGCCAATCCGGGATCGTGTCGAACCGTGCGACGCGCGTGGCCGTGGGCAGCGGATTCGGCAGCAACTCGTGTTCGAGTTCGGTATATGCCTCGCGAGCGACGAGCTGCGGGTTCGTGAGCAACTCGGGCAGACGAACCATCGCTCCCGCCGGAACACCCGCGGACTGCAAGGTTTCCATGGCCTCGGTCGGCGAGCGACGTGCAAGCCACTCCGCGAGAATCGCGTCCACCTCGGCGCGGTTCGCCAGACGTGCCGCAACCGAAGCGAATCGAGGGTCGCCGGCAAGATCGGAACGATCGAGCACCTCGCACAGACGCTGCCACTGCGTGTCGTCCTGAACGATGACGGCGCACCACTCGTCGTCTCCGGCGCAGGCGAACACACCGGAGGGCGCTGCGTACGGATCCGAGTTTCCCGGCGCCGAGATCGATCCCGGCTCGAGGTGTTCGGCGACCAGCTGGTTACCGAGTTGGACGATCGCGGTGTCGGCCTGGGCCACCTCGATTGCGGCGCCCTGCCCCGTCCGCAGACGATCGATCAGGACCGCCAGGACGGTGGTGGCCGTGACCTGCCCGGCGATGTGGTCCGGGTACACCGTCGAACCGTCACACAACCCGTCCGAAGTATCGGAGTACCGCCACAGAGCCGACACACCGCACGCGGCGCGGACCAGCGGCCCGTACCCGAGACGCGTGTTCCAGGGACCGACGCTGCCGAACGCGCTGCTCTCCGACACCACGATGCGCGGGTTGATCGCCCTCAGCTCTTCGTACGACAAGCCCATCGAGGCGAGGGTGCCGGGTTTGAAATTCGCCAGGACGACGTCGGCCTGTGCGGCGAGTTTCTTGAACACCGCAATGCCTTCGGCACTGCGGAGATTCAGCCCGAGACTGCGGCGGTTGCGGTGACCCCATGCCACCGATGCCGCGAGAGCGCCTTTTCGTCGCGACTGCCGTAGTCCGTCGGGAAAATCCGAATTCTCGATCTTGATGACGTCGGCACCGTTGTCGGCGAACTGGCGACCGAGTTCGGCACCGAACACCACGACGCCCAGATCGAGAACTCGCAAGCCCTCGAACGGACGCGACCCGATGGCACGCGACGGCGACGGCGGCTGCGGACGCGATCGGTCGGTGGCCGATCCGAACACCGCGTCGTCGTGCTCACCGAGCCGGGGGGCACGGAAGCGGAAACCGGCACGCTCACCGTTGATCTTGGCGTAGCCGGACGGGATCCGGGCCTCGAGCCCCGGCGCGATCTCCGTGTCGACGAAGGTCCCGGACGCTTCGAAATGATCGGTTCGCAGCACCTCCGAGACGGTGTTGAGCCCACCGATCGGGATGCCACGCGCAGCGCCCTCCGCCACGAGCTGGTCGCGGGTGTAGTCGGCGAACAGCGCGTCGATCAGCGGGTTGAGACGATCCGACGCCGCGAAGCGAGCGGGGATGGTGTCGTACTTCGGGTCCGCGAATTCTTCCGGCTCACCCAGCCATTCGAACATCGCCCGCCACTGGCGCCGGGCGAGCAGGCAGATGCGTACCTGACCGTCGGCGCACCGGTAGACCGGATAGAAGTTCGCCGCATCGGGTCGCCCGCGCGGGAAGTCCTCCGAGCGTCCGGCAGCCGCCGAACCCTGCACGCCGAATCCGGGGTCGAAACCGTGCACGATGACCTCGAACGCGGAGATGTCCACGGTCTGCCCCTGCCCGGTGTGCAGGCGGTCGTAGTAGGCGAGCAACGCCGACCACGCGGTGTGAACACCCACCGACTCGTCGACCAGACCGTTCGGCGGCAACAGCGGTGCCTCACCCGGCTCGCCGGAGCGGGACAACACCCCGCTGAGCGCGTACAGCACCTGCTCGGGTGCAGCCCAGTCCCGATACGGCCCGTCCTGACCGAACGGCGTGACCGAGACCGCGACGAGCTCGGGGTTGATCAGGCGCAGGTCGGTCGCGCCGACACCCCGCGACGCCAGATAACCGGGCGGCATGGATTCGATCAGGATGTCGGCCTGCCGCGCGAGCTCGCGCAGACGATCACGGCCCTCGTCGACCTCCAGGTCGGCGGTGACCCCCAGCTTGTTCGCGTTGCGCAGCGCGAACGGGATGCTCACTCCGCCGCGGATCGGCTCCGCCGATCGGGTCGGCGACCCGCCGGGAAGTTCGATGCGCACGACCTCGGCACCGAGATCGGCGAGAAATCGGGTCGCGGTGTCACCGAATCCGTTCGTCAGGTCCAGTACGCGGACATTCTGCAGAGGTAGTGCCATCGTGTACTCCAAACCTTGTGTGCTCGCGATGAGGCCGAGCCGAAACCGATCAGCGGGTTCCGAAGTAGACGGACTTCGTGGCGAAGTACGGAGTCAGTCCCTCCGGGCCGAGTTCCCGGCCCAGACCCGAGGACTTGACGCCTCCGAACGGCGCGTCGAGGTCCAGCGCGTAGTAGTTCACTCCGACGGTTCCGCTGTGGATGCGTGCGGCGAGCTCGAGACCGTGCTGTTCGTCCGTGGTCCATACCGTGCCGCCGAGTCCGTACTCGGAGTCGTTTGCGATCGCGACCGCTTCGTCCTCCCCGTCGTACGGCGTGACGGTGAGCACCGGGCCGAAGATCTCCTCCTGCGCGATACGTGCCGAGTTGTCGACATCGGCGAACACGGTCGGTTCGACGAACCACCCGAGCGCCTGGGAAGCCGGTGTGCCTCCCCCGGTGGTGATCCGGTAGCCGTCGGCACGACCGGATTCGATGTAGCCCAGTACCCGGTCGCGCTGCGCGGCCGACACCAGCGGACCGACATGGGTGTTCTTGTCGAGTGGATCGCCGACGGTCAACGCCCGTACCGTCTCGGTGACCGCCTCGACCACCTCGTCGTAGCGCGAGCGCGGTGCGAGGATGCGGGTGCTCGCGTGGCATGTCTGGCCGTTGTTCACGAGCGACACCTCGAGGAGGTTTTTCGCGAACACGTCGAGGTCGGCCTGTTCGGTGACGAGGGCCGCGGACTTACCGCCGAGTTCCAGGGTCACCGGACGAAGCAAGCGTCCGCACACCTCACCGATCGCGCGACCCGCAGCGGTGGATCCCGTGAATGCGACCTTGTCGACGCCCGGGTGCTCCACGAGATATGCGCTGGTCTCCCGGCCTGCGGGCACAACATTGACGACCCCGGCCGGCAGTCCTGCTTCCAGAGCGGCCTCGGCGAACGCGAACGCGTCGAGGGCGGTCTCGGGTGCGGGCTTGAGCACCACGGTGCATCCCGCGGCCAGTGCGGGCGCCAACTTCATCGCAGCGAGCGGCTGCGGGTAGTTCCACGGCGTGATGGCCGCGACGACACCGACCGGTTCGCGGCGCACGACGGTGCGACCACCGAAAGCGCTCGGGCGCACGTCCTCCGGGGTGGTGTCTCGGATCAGGCCTGCATAGTAGGAGAGCATTGCCGCAGGACCGAAGCCGTTCACTCCGTTCGACAGTGCGATCGGCATGCCGTTCTCACGGCTGACGAGCTGCGCGGTCTCGCGACCACGAGACTTCAGGGCCTTGGCGAAGGCGTCGAGGAGATCGGCGCGTTCGGTGTTCGTCAGCGCCCTCCAGGGGCCGGAAAGTGCACTGCGCGCAGCAGCCACCGCCGCGTCGATGTCCGGCTCCGACGCCAGCGCCGCGGTACCGATCACCTTTTCGGTTGCTGCCTCGACGACGTCCGTCGTGGCACCGGATTGCGGAGCCACCCATCGGCCACCGATGAAGAGCTCGTTACGGTTCAGGTCGTTCGTGTTGTTGTCCATGCCGTGCCTTCCGCGGGTCTACAGGGTGTCTTCGTGCCCGAACAGCACCGAGCTGACCAGTGGTGCCATGGGCCCGCCGATGAACAGCGAGGTCTTTGCGCCGACCACGGGGTTGGTCGAGGTTCCGCGAATCTGCCGAACCGCCTCGACAGCGAGGTTCAGACCGTTGATGAACGAGTCGGCGAGGTTGCCGCCACTGGTGTTGATCGGCAGTTTCCCGCTCGGCGCCGTGAGGTTGTCGACGGTCATGAACGTGCCCGCGGCCTCACCGGGAGGGCAGAGTCCGTGGTCGATCAACGCAGCGACGGCCGGTCCGCTGAAGTTCTCGTAGACCTGGACGACGTCGACGTCGTCCGGCCCGAGACCGGCTGCCGACCAAAGCCTTTCGGCGACTCCTGGTTTGCCGTTGTTGGCCGGACCGAACCCGGCGCTCATGTACTGCTCGTCGAGATCGTTGTCGATCAGCTCGGAGTATCCGCCCGGGGCTCCTTGCGCCCCGGCCAGCAGATAGGCCGGATCGGGACGCAGCGACTTGGCCCGTTCCGCCGAGACGAGCACGAGCGCCACGGCGCCGTCGCTCTCACGCGAGCAGTCGAACAGGTGGAAGGGCTCCGCGATCAGGCGCGAGTTCTCGTACGTCTCCTCGTCGAGGGGTCGTCCGTATCCTTGCGCGGTCGGGTTGTTCTGCGCATGCCGGTACGACGCGAGGACGAGTGACCGCATCGCCGAGCGCGGCACACCGCCGTGTTCGAGCATCCGCTGCGTCCGCATCGCGCAGATCTGTGCGGGTGACCCGATTCCGTGCGCGAGGAAGTGACTGCCGTAGTGGTACTTCGCGTAACCCAGCCGGCCTGTGTCCTCCTGCGACATCGCCCGGTACACCACGACGCATTCGGCCTGTCCGGTGGCGATCGCCACGGCCGCGTTGGTGATGGCGGCTGCGACGCTGCCGCCTCCCCCACCCCACATCATGTTCGACCAGCGCAGTTCGTCGATCAACAGGGCACCGCCGATGATGGCGCCGTCGTTGGGGCCACCCGCATAGGAGACGAAGCCGTCGATCTCACGAGGATCGATGCCCGCATCCGCACAGGCCTCGAGGATCACTTCCAAGGTCATGCGCTTCTCGCTGTGCGGGGCCTCGCCGCGGCGGTAGTGCTGTTCGGCGACTCCGACGACGGCGGCTGCCCCGCGCATGATGTCGGCCCTCATCGGTCTTCTCCTTCGGAAATCGCGCCGGCGCGACGCCAGCGCAGGAGCGGCCAGGCAGAACCGTCGACGCGCTCGAAGCTGCCGACCACACGGTCGCCGATCGCGGGATCGGCTTCGATGTCGTCGTTGAGGATTCCCAGAACCCGGCGGCCACCGGCGTGCGGCAGTTCGACGAGCACGGTCACGTAGGGGAGGTTGTTCGCGTACTCCTCCATGTACGGGTACCAACTGCGATTCCAGCTGTAGACGGTGCCGGCCGGTTCGACGGTCTCCCATCCGATGTCGAAGCTGTGGCAGTGCCCGCAGATCGCCTGCGGGCCCCAGATCCACGTGCGGCAGGATGTGCACCGTTGCAGTCGCAACTCGCCGGCGACGAGGCCGTCCCAGTACTGCTGGTCGAGTCCGTCGGGGGCGGGGCCCCACGGGGCCGACACGGGTTCGGTCGCGGTCATCGCTGTGCCCCCTCTTCGGGCGAGAAGTTCTCCAACCTCGCTGCCAGCCAACGGCCGTCGTGCAGCTCCCAGATGGAACGCAGCCCGATCGAACGGTCGCTCATGTCGTAGACGGTTTCGCCGATCATGAGGTCGCCGTCCGCGCGAACATTCTTGATCGCGTAGCTCTTCGGTGCTTCACGCGGAGTGTCCACGCCTTCGAAGACCTGCGGAAGGTTCTCTCGGACCATGTCGGCGAGTGCCGCCTTCATGTCTCCGCTCGCCACATGACCGACGTGTTGCTCGTACAGGGCACGGAAGTCCTCGACCGTCATTGCATACTCCTCGTTCGCCGGACGCCGCTCGCGCGCCCCATCACTTGCACTTAACCTTATTGCGTTAGATTACTGCCGTCAACGTCACACGAGACGGAACTGACCGTCGGACGTAATTTCGACGCGTTGACCTGCGATGTCGTCGTCCACGAGCCGTGTCAGATCGTCGCCGGCAACAGTCGTGGCGAGCGTGCGTTCTCCGGTCCCAGTGCGGGCGGCGAGGAAGCCGCGCTCCGGTTCACCGTCGCGGTTGTAGACGACCGTCCACGACTCCGCCGTGGCCGGCCCGTCGTACGAAACCAGTGCCGTCGTACGCGGCTCTGAGTCGACCTCGGCCTGCACGTCCATCCGCCGGAAGCCATCGGCCGGAGGCTCGGTGGAGTACACCCCCATCGCATGCTTCGTGAGATAACCGCTGTTCGCGGTGACCAGCCCGAACGAGCCGGGGGTGTCGCGCAGTCGCGTCATCATCGTCGCGATCGAATGCCCGACATAGTTGTTCCACGGGCCACCACCGAAGGTCAGACCACCGGTGACGGTGAGCGGTCGCGCCGGATCGTCGAGCGCGAGCCCGAGTTCGTTCGCCGCGACCTGCACTGCCGACGGAAAACAGGAGTAGACGTCGACATACTCGACCCGGTCGAGTCCGATGCCTGCGAGTTCGAGTGCCCTCGCGCCCGCGATGCGGATCGCCGGCGAGCGGTCGAGCGCGGCCCGTTCGGCGATCGCAAAGGTATCGTGCGACTCGGTGCCGGAATGCGGAAATACCCAGCGTTCCCGCGGAATTCCCAAACGGGTCGCCGTTTCCACCGAGCACATCAGAAGAGCCGAACCCTGATCGACCATGTTGTTCGAGTTCAGCAACTTCGTATAGGGCGTCGAGATCATCCGGTTGTCGGGTGACGGCGTCGCGATCTCCTCGGCCGTGTACTCGCGTTGCACCCACGCGTTCGGATTCTTCGCCGCGACCGCACTGAAGCGCGCCCACAGTCCACCGATGAAGTCCTGGTGCTCCGCGAGCGAACGTCCCGCCGACACACGCAGCGCCTGCTCGAAGAGAGGGTAGACGTACGAAGGGCGGTCGAGGCCGATGCGGCGTTCGCTCTCCGCCGCCATGGGCACATCGGTGACCATGATCTCTGCGGTGGGAACCGACTCGTCCTGAACCGTCCAGTCCGGACGCAACTTCCGAGCCCGCATCTTCGTCCGGGTCCGTCAGGCTTCTGCGCCACCGATGAGCACCACATCGGCCCGACCTGCCGCGATGTCCTCGGCCGCACCGTTGACGAAGACCTGCGGGGTGCTGCCACCGTTGCCGGAATATCCGGTGTGCCGGACGGTTGCGCCGATGCGCTCACCGACGAGGGCACCCGGGTCGCGGTAGCGCCACGACAACAGGCCGACCACACGCACCGAATTGACGAGTTCGAGCAGTTTCGCCGCCCCGGCGTCGTCTGCCGCGACACGGGCTGCCCGCACGATCAGATCGACCGGTTCCACGCCTCCGTCACGCTCGTCGACCTGGCCACACCCGACCAGAATGGGCATTCTCGGGTCCAGGTTCACGATTGCACCGCCTCCAGAATCCGTTCCCTGTTCTCGGGCTTCGGCCATCCACCCAGGATGAGGGTGGTGAGACAGGTGGGCTTCCACTTGGTTTCGATTTCCTCGATGATCTTGTCGGCGGGGCCGACGAGGGCTACGTCCTCGACCATCTCGGTCGGCACGGCCTGCGCTGCGAGGTCGGGCCGTCCACTCAGATAGAGCTCCTGGATCTCGGCGCAGGCGTCACCCCAGCCCATCCGCACGAACACATCGTTGTGGAAGTTGGCGCCCTTCGCGCCCATACCGCCCGCGTACAGCGCGACCGTCGGTTTCAGCCGCGCGGCGGCCTTCTCCACGTCGTCGTTCTCGACCAGCCAGCACACGTTCGCGATCTCGAAATCGTCCTGGGTGCGCCGCGCGCCTTCTCGCGCGAATCCGTCCGCGAGAGCGGCACGGTAGAACTCGTCGCTTTTGGGCGAGAACCACAGCGGGGTCCAGCCGTCGGCGATCTCCGCCGCCAGCGCCACGTTCTTCGGACCCTCGGCTCCCATGTAGATCGGAATGTCGCTGCGGAGCGGGTGGACGATCGACTTGAGCGGCTTCCCCAGACCCGTGCCGCCCTGGACGGGCAGCTGGTAATGCCGTCCCGAATAGGTGACCGGCTCTTCACGAGCCCACACCTTGCGCATGATCTCGATGTACTCGCGCGTTCGTTCGAGAGGTCGCGGATAGGGCTGCCCGTACCAACCCTCGACGACCTGCGGGCCGGACGCCCCGATTCCGAGAATCACGCGTCCCCCGCTCAGATGATCGAGGGTGAGGGCCGCCATCGCCAATGTGGTGGGCGGCCGCGCGGAGATCTGGCATACCGATGTCCCGAGCTTGATGTTCGATGTGCGGGCGCCCCACCAGGCCAGCGGAGTGAGCGCATCGGACCCGTACGTTTCTGCGGTCCAGAAGCTGTCGACTCCGAGTTCTTCTGCCTCGGTGAGGATTCGCTCGACGTGCCGGGGCGGGCCGGAGCCCCAGTAGCCGGCAGCAACTCCTACTTTCATACGAACCTCATCGTTTCCTGCGGTGTCCTCGGGTGGGCGGTCAGTGGTTCCGGAATTCGGGGGGCCGCTTCTCGAGGAACGAGACGACGGCCTCCTTGTGGTCGCGCGTGAGCGAGCTCAGGATCTGGGTGCGGTTCTCGAGATCGATCGCTGCTCGCATACTGGGTGTTTCGAGGTTCGACCACATGACCTCCTTGGTCATCCAGACCCCGAACGGGCTGTTCTGCGCGATCGCCTCGGCGGTGTCCAATGCGGTATCGAGCAGGGTGTCGGCGGGCTCCACGGACGAGACGAGCCCGATGCGTTCGGCCTCGGCTGCGTCGATGGACCGGCCGGTGAGCATGATCTGAGCTGCGCGGGAGAAGCCGATCATCCGGGGCAGCAGCCAACTCATTCCGATGTCGCAGTTGGACAGGCCCCGCCGAATGAATGCGGCGTGGAAGACCGCTTTTTCCGAGGCGATGCGGATATCCGCCATGAGCGCCAGCGACATACCGCCGCCGGCTGCCGCGCCGTCGACCGCCGCGATGATCGGGGCGCGGGTACTACGGAATGCGTCGACCAGCCCGGCGATGTGCTTCTGCACTCTCAAGCCGAGTTGGGCGCGACCTTCCCCTTCTGTCGTCCCTTCGGGTGTTCCGTATCCGCGCAGGTCCAGCCCTGCGCAGAAGGCCCGACCCTCGCCGGTGAGGACGATCGCGCGGGTTGTGGAGTCGTCTCGAACCTCGTCGAGGACCCCGTGCAGTGCCTCGATGAGGTCGACGTTCATCGCGTTGAGCTCGTTCGGGCGGTTGAGCCGGATCAAGAGAATTCCCGGCCGCGGACGTTCGGTCAGGATCGGTGTTTCATCGGCCATGTGACTCTCCCGGATGTGACGGACTCGACACACGCAGGCTAATGACTTTAGATTAAAAGCTCAAGGATCCACCACGACCGAAGGAGTCGACGATGACCGATCTCGAAGGCAAGGTTGCGGTGGTGACAGGAGCCGCCAGCGGTATCGGCGCGGCTACGGCGCGTGTCTTCGCTCAGCGCGGAGCCCACGTCGTCGTCGCGGACATCGACGAGAAACGGGGCCGGAACGTAGCCGCCGAACTCGGCCGGCGAGGCGTCTACCTGCATACCGACGTCCGCGAGGAGTCCGATGTGGCCGCAGCCGTCGCACTTGCCGTAGAGCAGTTCGGGCGACTGGACTGCATGATCAACAATGCGGGCCGCGTGGGCGCCTGGACTTTCCTCGAGGACACATCGCTCGAGGAATGGGAGGACGGCTTTGCGGTACTTTCACGCAGCGCATTTCTCGGAACGAAGCACGCCGCTCGCGTCATGCGCGACCAGGGCTCGGGCAGCATCGTCAACGTGTCGAGCGTTGCCGGTATCCGGACCGGTTTCGGCCCCCACCCCTACAGCGCAGCAAAGGCTGCCGTTCTCCAGCTCACGCGTACCGCGGCGGTGGAGCTCGCCGAGTTCCGCATACGCGTCAACGCGCTGATCCCCGGTGGTGTCGCCACACGGATCGTCGGCCACGGCGCCGGACTCGAGGACGAAGCGCTCGACCGCAGTGTCGACGCCGTTCGACGGAGCCTCACGAAGTTCCAGCCCATTCCGAGGGCCGGGGAACCCGACGACCTCGCCCATGCCGCAGCTTTCCTCGCCTCCGACGATTCCGAATTCGTCACCGGCCAGACGCTCGGAGTGGACGGGGGCCTCGCCCTGGGCAAGAAGTGGCCCTCGAACTACCGGGCGGAAGCACAGGCCGCTTCGACCCGTGTCATGGTCGAGGACAGTTGACCCGATGACCGAGCATCGGGTCCACACGTTCTGCCGTCTCTGCGAACCGGCGTGTGGACTCGTCGCCACGGTCCGGAACGGCGCGGTCGGCAACCTGCAAACCGACCCGGATCATCCGATACACAAGGGATTCTCGTGCCACAAGGGCGTGCATTTCCTCGAGATCCATCGCGACCCGGACCGGCTCGACCGCCCGCTCAGGCGCGTCAACCCGCGGAGCGAGGAGGTCGGTGAATTCGTCGCCGTCGACTGGGACGACGCCGTACGGGACATCGCAGACCGCCTGCGCGATATCCGGCAGCGTCACGGGCGCAATGCACTCGCCGTCTATCAGGGAAACCCCTCCGCGTTCAACGGCACCTACTACGCCAATGCAGCAGCGCTGGCGCGTGGCTTCGACACGAGGATGCGGTTCAGCGCGGGGACCCAGGACACATCCGCCAAGTACGCGGCCAGCGAGGCGATCTACGGAGCGTCGATGGCGCATCCGATCCCCGATCTGCTGCACACCGATTACTTCCTCTGCCTCGGTAGCAATCCTCTCGTCTCGCACATGACCCTGATGCACATCTCGAACCCCATGGCCAAGATCAGGGCGATCAAGAAGCGCGGAGGGAAGACTCTGTTCGTCAATCCCCGGCGCATCGAGTCGTCCGGGCCGGATACGGGCGAGGTGTTGCTCATCAAACCCGATTCCGATTTCTACTTTCTCGCCGCGATCCTCCACGAGATCGTCTTCCGCATCGGATACGACCGCGCCGAAGTCGAGAAACACGCACGGAACATCGACGATCTGGTGGAGTTCGTCGGCAGATATTCCGCCGAACACGTGAGTGCGGCCACCGGGATAGCGGCCGACGACATCAGGCAGGTCGCCGACGACTTCTGCGCTGCACCTACCGCCGGCATCTACATGGCGACCGGAGTCAATCAGGGACGTCAGGGCGCCCTCGCGTACTGGATGCTCAACATGATCAGCCTGTTCTCCGGCAATCTCGGGAGGCGCGGAGGAAACATCTACTCGCGCGGTATGAGCGACGTCGTACAGAACTCGAAGCGCAAACGGGAGGATCCCTTCTTCGAGGGCAGCCTGGGCGAGGTTCGCACCGTCAGCGGCGACCTTCCCGCGGCCAGACTCGCCGAGTACATCGAGAACGAGAAGGATCCGATCCGGGCCCTGATCGTGATCTCCGGCAATCCACTGCTGTCGGTGAGCGGGGAAGAACGTATGCGGGCCGCGATGGCCGGCATGGAGTTGATCGTGACGATCGACCTGTATCGCACGGTGACCGGGGAGATCTCGGACTACGTACTTCCTGCCACGGATTGGCTCGAGCACGAGGATGTCAATTTCCTCAACACCATGGGCGTGGCCATGGAACCGTACGTCCAGTACACCCCGGCCGTCGTACCGCCCAAGGGCGACCGCCGCGACGACTGGTGGATTCTCGCCCGCATCCAGCAGGAAATGGGAGTCCGGACGTTGCTCGACGATCCGGAACCGGCGCCGCTCGCCAACGCGGACGCCGCGATGCGCGAGGCCGGCCTCAGCATCGAACGGTTGAAGCAACTACCGTGCCAGACGGCGGTCCTGCCCGAGGCCGTCCCGTCACACGTCTTCACCATCGCCGTGCAACACGACGACGGCCTGATCGATTGCTGCCCTCCGGTGTTCCGGCGTGCGTACCGCACCGCAGAAGACATCCTGGACGAATTGTCCGGCGAGAGCGCCGATCAACTCAAGTTGATCACGCGTCGCACCCATTACATGCTCAACAGCTGGCTCCACAATTCTTCCGTCCTGAAACAGTCTTTGCATCAGGACAATCCACTGTGGATGCATCCCGACGATGCAACCCGGCGCGATCTGGCCGAGGGCGACGAAGTAAGGGTCTCGAATCGCTACGGTTCCGTGGACGCGACACTGGCATTCGACGAGGGCCTCAAGCCCGGAGTGGTCGCGATGACCCATGGATGGGGTCAGAAGACCGCACGCAGTCTTCGGACGGCAAGTCGACATCCGGGCACGAACGTGAACAGACTTTCCCCGGTGGGCGAGGCCGGGTACGACATCCTCAGCAACCAATCACACCTCACGGGGATCAACGTGGAAGTCACCCGTAGGGCACATCCCTTCACGTAGACAAACCTAACGTCTATAGCTTAATGTGGTGTACCTCACCGAATATCCGGGCATTCGCCCACCTCCTCCCCACACATGAGGTTCAGCATGACCGAACGTACGAACACGGCTGCAAGCCTTCCACCGAATGCTTCCGCCGGACGATCCCCCGCAGAATCACGACGAGCAGGTCGAGCAGCCTTCATCGGAACCCTGCTCGAGTACTACGATTTCAGCCTCTATGCGTCCGCTGCATCAGTGGTTTTCGCAAGCGTGTTCTTCTCGGGCTCGAGCGCCTTCCTCGGAACACTCCAAGCGGTAGCGACCTTCGCCGTCGGCTTCCTCGTCCGCCCGATCGGTGGAGTCATCCTCGGAAGTCTCGGAGATCGCATCGGGCGTAAGAAGATCCTGGTCTTCACGATGCTGCTGATGGGCGGCGCAACCCTCCTGGTCGGACTTCTGCCCAGCTACGCCCAGATCGGCTGGGTCGCACCGCTTCTCCTCGTGCTTCTGCGTGTTCTGCAAGGCATCGGCGCCAGTGGCGAATACGGCGGCGCAGCACTGGTCGCGGTCGAATTCGCCCCCTCCAAGAAGCGCGGCCTGCTCGGCTCGCTGCCCGGCATGGGCGCGGCGCTCGGTGGCGTGCTCGGCTCGCTGTCCCTGCTCCTGGTCTCCGCGGTGATGTCGCAAGAGAGCTTCCTCAGCTGGGGCTGGCGTATCCCGTTCCTGTTCAGCGTCGTCATCCTCGCCTACGGCCTCTGGCTGCGCCGGACGCTGCCGGAAACCCCGGCGTTCGAGAAGGCCCAGAAGACGGAAACACTGACGAAGACGCCGATCCGCGACGTTATCCGGCAGCAGCCGGGCGCCCTGATCGCCGTACTCGTGATGACCATCGGCCAGACCGGTATCGGCTACTTCTACATCGTCTTCATGGGTACCTTCGGCACCAACCAACTCGGCTTCGGAGGCACGGAAGTGCTCGTCGGCCTGATCGCCGCCCAGCTCACCAACGCCGTCCTCATCCCGCTCTTCGGCTCGCTGTCGGACCGTGTCGGACGACAGCCGGTGATCATCTTCGGCTTCCTCTACAGCGCCGTCTTCGCGTGGGCCGGCATGGCCATGCTCTCGGGCATGGATACGCCACCGCTGATGTTCTGGCTGGTCATGGCGATGGGCAACGGTATCGGCGTTGCGGCGATCTTCGGTCCCATGGGCGCATACGTCATCGAACTGTTCCGCACCCAGCACGCCTACACCGGACTCGGCCTGGGCCGTGAGGGTGGAAACGCCATCGGCGCGGCGGTCGTCCCCGTCATTGCCGTGGCGCTGGCGTTCGACGACACCACCGTGTGGCTCAGCCTCCTGATCTGCGTGGTCTCGCTGCTCGGCTTCGCGGGCACCGTTCTGGCCGGCCGCCGAACGGCATCCGACACCGAGGCAACCGAGGCCAAGACACCGGTCTCCGCATAGCACTCGGGATCCACACGCATCGAGACCGGGGTTGTTTGCGAAAGTTCCCTACTTTTCGCAAACAACCCCGGTCTCGTTCGTGCGGAACGCCTTACGAACTGGGATCAGACCCCGACGGGGCCGCCACGCCAGACGCCGATCTCCTCACCGGAGACGTCGGCCGCGTAATCGGAGACGAGGAAGGACACCGTCGACGCGATGGACTCGGGAGGGATCGAAGGCCAGTGCTTGGTCAGCGCCTCGACCCCCGCTTCCCCACCGCTGGAGACGATGTCGGTCGCTACGAATCCCGGCATCACACAGTTGACGGTGATTCCGCGCCGTGCGACCTCGAGTGCCATCGACTTCGTCATGCCGACCAGCCCGGCCTTGGCGGCGGCGTAAGCGCTCATGCCCGGGGCCGGACGGCGACCACCGGAGGGGCTGTTGACGAACACCACCCGACCCCAGCCTGCTTCGTACATTGCGGGTAGGGCGAAGTGCGTGCAGTAGAACGCGCCGTTGAGGTTGACGGCGATGACTTCGTCGAAGTCCGCCGGAGACTGCTTCCTGGCCGCGCCGGCCTTGTTCATACCGGCGTTGTTCACGAGAACCGTCGGCGCCCCGAGCCGGGCGGTGGTGTCGGCTATGAGACGCTCGGCGTCCTCGACGACCGAGACGTCCGCCTGGATCGCAACTGCCTGCCCACCGTCGGCGACGATCTTCGCCGCGACCTCCTCGGCATCGCGGGCACTGCGTGAATAGTTCACTGCGACAGCAAATCCGTCTGCCGCGAGCTGATGCGAGACGGCCGCGCCGATACCTCGGCCGCCTCCCGTAACCACAGCCACCTTGTTCGACGTCATCGTCGGTGTCACCTGACCTTCTCGTAGTTGTCCGGCACATTCGCGAAGGCGTCACGCAGTTGACGCTTCGCGATCTTGCCACTGGGCATGCGGGGCAGCGGCTCGTCCATGAACACGACGTAGCGCGGCACCTTGTAGTCGGCGAGTTGCTCGTTGCAGAAATCCACGATCTCGGATTCCTTCATCTCGGTCGTCGCTCGTACCAGAGCCGCCGGCGTCTCGCCGAACTTGGCGTCGGGCACGCTGATCACCGCGACCTCCTCGACGCCCGGTATCCGGTTGATGACCGTTTCGATTTCGGCCGGGGAGATGTTCAGGCCGCCCGAGATGATCATGTCCTTGAGCCTGTCGACGTAGGTGAGGTACCCGTTCTCGTCGAGCTTGCCGAGGTCGCCCGTGTAGAGCCAGCCGTCGCGGAGCGCCTCCTTCGTCGCAGCTTCGTTGCGCCAGTATCCGGGCATCATGCCGGGTCCGCGCAGCAGGATCTGGCCGGTTTCGTTGGGCGGGAGATTGTTTCCGTCCGGGTCCACGACCCGGATCTTGGTGAAGATGCCGCCGTATCCGCACTTGTCGGGGTGTTCTGCGGCTTCGTCACGCGGCATGGCGGTTGCCGAGCCGCCGATCTCGGTCTGGCCGTAGATCTGCCGCAGAGCCACCCCCTGGGCCTGCCACTTTCGGAGGAGGTCGACGGGGACCCGGGCTCCGCCGACATGAGCGGTGACCATGTGGCTCAGATCGGATTCGGTGAAACCGGGTGCCTTGGCGATCTGCTCGAACAGAATCGGGGGGCCGGTCAGAGTGTTGGCCTTGTCCTCGTTCAGAACACGCAGAGCTTCGACGGGGTCGAATCCGGGCTGGAGGAACAGTGTTCCGCCGTGCAGGACGACCCGCGAGATGCCCCAGATGATCCCTGCCGCGGAGAACAACGGCAGTACGAGCAACGGCCGGAGTCCGTTCGGCTGGATGGGCTCCATGAGGTGCCACTCGTGCATCTCACCGGCGATCGTCGCGTGCGTGAAGATCACGCCCTTGGGGTTGCCGGTGGTGCCGCTCGTGAACACGATGGCGGTGGGATCGCCCATCTCCACGATCGGGGTGGGGAATCGTGTGTGAGCACCTTCCCGGAGCGGACGGACGTCTTTCTCGAACACCGCGATCGCGAAGGTGTTTCGCTCCTGCTGAACTTCTTCGAGGCGGGACAGCAGCGCTTCGTCGCAGACGACGACGGTCGGCTCGCAATCGTCCACGAGGGTGACGAGTTCACGGGCGAGCATGCGCTGGTTGAGACCGACGGCGATGGCCCCGACCTTCATGGCGGCGAGCGCAGCCACGGCCCATTCGAGACTGTTGACGCCGAGGAGGGCGACTCGGTCGCCTCGCGTCACGCCCCGCGACGCGAGGTCGTGGGCCACGCCGTCGGCCCAGGTGGACAGTTCGGCGTAGGTCACGACATCACCGGCGAAGTCGATCGCGGGGAGGTCGGGCTTCGACCTGGCCCAGTAGGTCAGCGCGTCTACAACGGTGCCGCTCATGATGCCTCCATGGATATAGGTGATCGAGTGCGGACCTCCACACCGGTGAGGCGCAGGTCACATCCGCGCTGTTAAATCTAAAGCCTGTTGTTTATCGAGGCAAGCCCGAAATGTCGCCGGCGTCCCGCGCGACCGCCAGCATCGCGTCGATCTCCACCAACTTGTGCCGCGCGCGGCCCTGACGACGCCCCTCGAGTCGTTCGTGCCTGTCGATCCGCTTCCACCCGTCGAAGTCGATCACCTCCGGGCAGCGCGACCTCACGACCTCCGCCAACTCGTCCGCGGTGCCGGCCGGGTCGCGAAGCCGGTTCTGCGCAAAATCCGCGACGATGGTCTCGACGGTCTCCGCGGCGCAGTATCGGTTGGTGCCGATCACGCCGGTCGGCCCCCGTTTGATCCACCCCGCGACATACGCGCCCTGCACGGGACGGCCCTCGGCAGGATCGATCACGCGCCCCTCCACGTTCGGGACCGTGCCGCGTTCGTCGTCGAACGGCAGGCCGGGCACAGGTCTCCCCCGGTAGCCCACCGAACGCAGGACCATCGCCGCGTCGAGATCCTCCGCGGGCCCGTCTCCGGCGAAAGGCGCGATTCTCAGGCCCTCGACTCGGCCGTCCCCGAGAATCTCGACCGGCGAGCCGTGGAAGCGCAGGACGATTCGCCGGTGACCGGGCCGCGGCGGGCGCTGTGCGTACTCGGCCAGCGTCCGTAACTTGATCGGCGCATCGGCGGGAGTCTCGTACCCACCGTGCACGGTCACGTCGACCTCCGGCAGTGAGCCCAGCGCGAGAAGTTCCGGGGTCGTGAAAGCGGCGTGCTCGGGGCCGCGCCGGCCGAGCACGACCACCTCCTCGACGGCACTCTTGCGCAACGCGTTCAGCGCGTGCTCGGCAAGATCTCCGGGTACGAGATGGTCGGGGTCCCGCGCGAGGATGCGTGCCACGTCCAGAGCGACATTGCCGTTGCCGACGACCACCACCCGTCGACCGGACAGGTCGAACGTGCGGTCGGCGAATTCCGGATGCCCGTTATACCAGGCGACGAATTCGCGGGCCGCGACGCTACCTGGCAGATCCTCCCCGGGAATTCCGAGTTTCCGGTCGTCGGATGCTCCGCTCGCGTGGACGACCGCATGGTGGTGAGTGAGCAGTTCCTCGATACCGATGTCCCGTCCGATCTCCACCCCGAAGAACGCCCGGAAACCTTCCCGGCCACCGGTGCGGGAGAACAGGCGGTCGACTGCCTTGGTGGTCTGATGGTCCGGGGCCACCCCGAAGCGGACGAGCCCACCGGCGACCGGCAACCGTTCGAACATCGACACCTCGACGTCCACGTCGCGTCTCTTCAGCAACTCCTCCGCGGCATAGAACGCCGACGGGCCGGAACCGACGATCGCCACCCGCAGGGTCCCGGAGCGTTCGACGACCCGGGTGGGCTCCGGGGCCACCTCGGTGGGGCCGGACACGGACGGATTACCGAGGAAGTACGCCGCGTTCAGATCCCTGTAGATCTCCGTTTCCGGAGTGAGATCGCTGTCGGGAACGATCGCGTCCACCGGGCACACGTCGGCGCAGGCTCCACAGTCGATGCACGTGTCGGGATCGATATAGAGCATCTCGGTGCGCGCGTACTGCGCTTCGTCGGGTGTCGGGTGGATACAGTTCACCGGGCACACGGCGACACACGTGGCGTCGTTGCAGCAGGCCTGAGTGACTACGTACGTCATGAGTTCTCCGATCGATCGCGAAGCGCTGGATCCTGGTTCGGGAGACGGAAGCGGTCGCCGTAGCGGTCGGCGAGTCGGCCCGCGCGATCCGCGAAACTTCGGGCTCCACCCGAATACGAATGCCGGAACGACGCGACCCCACCCGTATGGGCGGGAAACCCGATGCCCAGAACGGATCCGGTGTCTGCGTCGGCGTCGGAGGTGACGACGCCTTCGTCGAGGCACCGGCATGCCTCGACGACCTGAGCGAACAGCAGACGGTCGCGCATGTCGTCGACCGGGATGTCCTTCACCGGTCCGAATGCCTCGCGCAACCCGCTCCACAGCCCGAGCCGTGTGCCGTCGTCGTCGTAGTCGTAGAAACCGCGGCCCGCGGCTCGTCCGCCGCGGTCGTGAGCATCGATCATGTGGTCGCGCACCCTGTCCGCCTCGTGGGCCCGCCACGTGCCGCCGGACGATTCGACGGCGGCACGCTGCTCCCGTTGCACCGAACGGTTGAGGGTCAGCGAGATCTCGTCGAGAAGTTGCAGCGGGGGAACCGGATATCCCGCATCCTTCGCCGCATCTTCGACGAGGCCCGGGTCGATTCCGGCACCGACGGCGATCAGCGCTTCGTCGAGATATCGCTCCATGACGCGGCTCGTGAAGAACCCCCGGCTGTCGCGCACGACGATGGGTGTCTTTCCGAGCAGCCGCGCATACTCCAGAGCGGACGACAAGGTCTTTTCGGATGTGCGCGTACCGACGATCGTCTCCACCAGCCGCATCCGGTCGACCGGCGAGAAGAAGTGCATGCCGACGAACGTCTCCGGGCGCGACAACGTGGACGCGAGGGTCGTGATCGGCAGCGTCGACGTCGTCGATGCGAGCACGGTGCCGGGCTCGGTGACCGCTTCGATCGTCTGCAGAACCTGCTGTTTGACGGCGACGTTCTCGGCCACGGCTTCGACCACCAACGCGGAGGGGCCGAGGTCCGAGAGGCGTTCGGTGATCTCGATGCGATCGAGCAAAGCTCGTGACGAGGCAACGTCGGTGGTTCCCGAGTCGAGTGCACGCGCCTCACGTCGTTCTGCGTAGTGCCGGCCCCGTCGTGCGCCTTGCAGGGTGCGTGCGACGAGCACGACTTCCGCCCCCGCCCGCGCACACGTGTAGGCGATGGCCGACCCCATCATTCCGGCTCCGACCACCCCGACCGTCGTGCCCTTCAAGGTGTCACTGCGCGCGTTCACCGGGGGCCTGCTTCCGCTCGCTCGACATCGACGGGTATGCCGTTGAAGATCGGGGCGCCGGTGAGGGGTTCGACCACCGAATCATCTACCAGTGCATTGACATTGGAACCCGGGGCGGACGCGGCCCTCGTGATTCCCAGCCCGTCCCCCTGGTGGCCCCAGCCGTGTGGCAGGCTCACGACCCCCGGGCGTACTTCCGCGGTGATACGCACTTCGCCGAGAATCGATCCCGTCTTCGACGTGATGCGTACTGTGTCGCCGTCCACCAGGCCACGTTCACGAGCGTCGGCGTCGTTGACGAACAATGCGCACTGTCCGCTGTCCGGTTGGGGCAGCGCGTTGTGGAGCCAGGAGTTCATGCCGCGACGTTGTCGCCGGTTGATCAGCAACAGTTCGGGCACCGGCTGTTCCAGGGCCGCGCGCACGCGGGGGATATCGACGGTCAGCCGGTCCGGCACGAGGTCGATCCGGCCGTTCGGTGTGCGCAGAACCTCCGGGATCCGCGGTTGCATCGGCCCGTAGTCGATACCTTCCGGGTGCCGTTCGAGCAGCTCGAGCGTGAGTCCGTCGGGCACGGCACCGAACCGATCGCCGTAGGGGCCGCTGCGTAACCGGAGATCGAGGAGTCGCTCGGGGCCGGTACGTGCCGATACCGAAGCGGCCACGTGTTCGGGTTCGCACGCAGCCAGTTTCGCTGCCCGGCGGATCGCGGTGGCGGCCACCTCGTCGTCGAGTTCGGAGATGGGGCGTCCCGGTTCGCCACGGACGATCGCGGTGAGCCTGAGCAGGATCTGCCATTCCGGCATCTCCCCGGGGCCGGGTTCGAGCAGCGGCGCCGAATACCGGGCCACGTTGCGGACCTGGAAGTGGGTCAGCGCGAGGTCGTGGTGTCCGCGCGTGGTCAGCGGAGGAGGAGGGAGAACGACGTCGGCGTAGCGGGTGGTCTCGTTGAGGTACCCGTCGATGCAGACCATGAACTCGAGGTCGGCCAGCGCCGTCTCGACGGCACGGCTGTTGGGCACCGACCGGGCCGGATTACCGGAGATGGTGATCAGTGCCCGGACCTGGCCGGGCCCCGGGGTGAGGATCTCCTCGGCGAAGCACACAGCGGGGATCTCCCCCATCGCCTCCGGCATATCGCGTACACGTGAGCGCCAGCGGTCGAACACGAGGGGCGCCTTCGGATTTGCCGGCCACGTGGTGGGTCCACCTGCCGGCGGGGTCGGGAACATCGCCCCACCGGGCCGGTCGAGATTCCCCGTGACGATGTTGAGAACCTCGACCATCCAGTTCGCCACCGAACCGAATTCCTGGGTGCACGAACCCATCCGGGAATGCGCCACCGCCGCCGGAGCGGCGGCGAAATCACGTGCGACCTGCCGGATCAGCCCGGCGTCCAGACCGCACGTGTCGGCCACCGCTTCGGGCGTGAACGGCGCTGCGAGCCGAAGCACGTCCTCCACGCCGTCCACGTGATCGGCCAACCGTCCGAGTGCTGCAAGGTTTTCCTCCGCGATCACGGAGACGAGCGCGAGCAGGAACAGAGCGTCGGTACCCGGACGGATCGGCAGGTGCAGGTCGGCGACCTCGGCGGTGCGGGTTCGCGCCGGGTCCACCACGACCAGCGTGCCGCCACGCTCGCGCAGCGCCTCCAGGCGCTTGCCGATTCCCGGCGCCGTGATGGTACTGCCGTTGGACACGAGCGGGTTGGATCCCAGAATCAGCAGGTACGACGTCCGGTCGATGTCCGGAATCGCCATCCCCAGCCCAGTGCCGTAGAGCAGCGTGTTGACGAAGTTCTTCGGGAGCGTGTCGATGCTCGCCGGTGAGTACACGTTCCGTGTTCCGATGGCCGCGATCAACGGCAGGGTGTACAGGGACGGGTCGAGGTGATGTGCGGCCGGATTCCCGGAATACACTGCGCAACTGGTCGGATCACGCGCGACGATCGGCGGTAGCCGTCTTTCGATCTCCGCGAACGCCTCGTCCCAGGAGGCCGTGCGGAAGCCGTCTCCGTCCCGTATCAGCGGAGTGCGTACGACGTCCGGATCGTTCTCCAGCGCAGCAAGACCCACTCCCTTGGCGCAGCTGTGTCCCGCGCTGAACACGTCGTCGGGATTCGCGCGCACCGATGTCACGGTGCGTCCGTCCAGTTCGAAGAGCAGCCCGCACGTCGCCTCGCAGAGCGGGCAGATGCGTGGTTTCACCGTACGGGCCGAGGTCTCAGTGGGCACCGGCCACCTCCCGCTCGAGTGCTACCGGCACGGCGGTCATCGTCGGCATCACGTTGATGTGCTGCACGTCGTCGTAGCCGGTGAGATCGTTGACATTGCTGCCGTCCAGTCGTGGATCCGCGTCGGAGTCGGAACCGCCCCAGCAGTGGGTCATCGAGACGGTGCCGGGCGCCACGGTGCGATCGGCGTGCACGACCGCCCGTATCTGCCCTCGGCGCGAACGAACGCGCACGATGTCGCCGTGGGCCACGCCGAACCTTTCCAGATCCCGCGGATGGACGTGGGCAGGGTTGTAGCCGTAGCGCGCAAGACCAGGGATGTCTCGTCCGAGCGAGTTCATGAGCTCGCGGGCGCGGCGGACCGTCAGCGCGAGCGGAAATGCGGCGACGGAATTCCTTTCCTGCAGTGCCGCATCGATTTCCGCGGCCACGTCGTCGGGGCACAGAGCGAGACGATGGTGCGCTCCACCCTCGTTCGGTGGTTCGACGATCTTCTCCACCCGTGGCGCACGTACTCCGCGACGTGCCGAGGTCAGCTCGTCGAACGGGATCCGGCCGCGCTCGGCGAACATCTCGAGTAGTTCCTCGGAGGTCGGGGGCACCGCCGGATCCAGGACCCGCCCCGCGAACTTGGGCCGCTGCCCCGATGCGACGGTCAGCCGGTAGAAGAATTCCCAGTCCTCGACGACACCCGGGGGTGGCTCGACCAACCGCGGGGTGTACTGCGCGAACGGCTCGGAGAAGAAGAACTCCATGAGCAGCGTGTGGTCGGGGCGCTCGTACACCATGGTGGGGGCGATGACGTAGTCGGCGAGTCGCGCGGTGTTGGACATTCTCGTGTCGATACACACCAGCAGGTCGAGTTCCCGCAGGGCACGCTCGGCCTTCTCGCGGTCCGGGAGGGCCCGGGCCGGGTTACCCCCCGACACCACGAGCGCCCGGATCCGGTCGGGGCCCGGCTCGAGGATCTCGTCGGCCAGAATTCCGGACGGCAGTTCGCCGTTCATCGTGCCGACTCCGCCGATCCGACTGCGGAAACCCGATTCCCAGCTGCGATAGGGAGGACGAACTTCGGCCTTCAGCGGCACACTCCGTGCGAGCACGTTGCGCTCGGGCACGGTCTCACCTTCTCGAAGGTAACGTCCGCACACGACGTTCAGGCAGGCGACGAGGTGCTCCGCGACGTTCGAGTGCGGTCCCATGCACACGCCGGTTCCGGTCGTCGCCATTCCGCGGGGCCCTTCCGCGAACATCCGCGCCGCGCGGATCACGTCGGCGGCAGGAACACCGGTCGACGCCGCCGTCCGTTCCGGCGTCGCAGGTGCCACCCTCGCCGCGAGTACGTCGAGCTGTTCGACGAATCGGTCGCAGAACTCCCGGTCGTGAAGTCCTTCGGAGAGGATCACATTCAGCATTCCTGCGAACAGGGCGGCGTCGGTTCCGGGCCGGGGACGTAAGTGGAGATCGGCTCGCGCGGCGGTTTCCGTGAGACGCGGGTCGACGACGATCAGTTTCAGTCCGCGTTCCCGGGCACGCCGGATCGTCACGGAGGGATTTCCGGTGATCGCTCCGTCGCCGTCTCCACCGTTGAGGGAGACCATCGGGTTGGTGCCGGCCAGCAACCACACGTCGGCGGTATCGAAGGTTTGCCGTCCGCCGAGGTACTGGCCCATGCGCGCTTGGACGATCCACTTCGCCGACTGGTCGATCGTCATCGTGGAGAAGAGTTTGTGCGATCCGGTGGTGCGGAACCAGGCGCGGGCCATCGGCCCGGTCAGCGCCGCGAAGTTCTGCTGGGTGCCCATGAAGAGTCCGAGAGCGTCGGCGCCGTGTTCGCCGGTGATCGCTGTGAGTTTCTCGGCGATCTCGGTGACGGCGTCGTCGATCGAGATCGGTTCGTAGTCGCCCGAGGGGGTGCGGCGCATGGATGTGGTGAGCCGGTCGGCGCCGTGAAGGAAGTCGCCGCCGCGGCGCCCTTTCGGGCACGTGTAGCCACCCGAGAGCGGGTGCAATCCGTCGCCGGTGATTCCGAGGATCCGATTCTCCTCGACCTCCACGCGCACGCCGCAGGAGGCGGGGCACAGGCGGCAGTAGGACAACTTCACCGGCACTCGTCTTCTCCATCCACTATTCGGCGAAGGGGGCGAACCTGGGGGTGTGACCCGCGACACCGACTGACCCCTAATCTAATAGCAGTAGTTAAAAGTCGCAAGACGAGCCGCGCAGGCTCGGCCGAACGCAGCACAGGGCCGCTTGTCACCGACGACTTCGGCGACGAACAGCCCTGTGCTGCACAAAACTACCGGATCGACGCGCCGACTCGGGAAGAGACCGAACTCGCGTGACCGGAGGCAGCCGATGCGCGACGCTGCCGGATCGCCATAATGCCGAGCGTCACGACAGCCAGTAGCGTCGGCACGATCGTCAGAAGGAAAATGCTCCGTGCACCGAGTCCCGCCGCGATGAGCAGCGCACCGACTGCAGGACCGGCAATCGAACCGATGCGTCCGATACCCATAGCCCAGCCGACACCGGTCGCGCGGACCGAGACGGGGTACACCGTGGCTGCGATCGCGATGATGCCCGCGGAACTGCCCGACATGCCGAATCCTACGAAGAACACCGTTACCAGAAGCAACCACCCGCTGCCCAAAAGCATCGCGACCAGGCCTGTGCACACTGCTCCGAGCGTGTAACCGGCCATCACCACCACGAAACCGTTACCGATCCGGTCGGTGATTCGTCCGAAGGTCAGCGCACCGGTCATCCCGCCGAGATTGAACAGGGAAGCGGCGAGCAAGGCGGTCGAGGCACTCTGCCCACCTTCACCGAACAGCGTCGGCATCCAACTGAGCAGGAAGTAGATGACCAGGAAGTTGATGACGAACACGCCCCACAACAGAACCGTGTCGACGCCGCGGCCCCCTTGGAACAGCGCACCGACGGACGACTTCGACGCGGTGGCCGGTTCCTGCGCGAACCGGGCCGTTGCCGGAACCTTCTCGTCGGGCGCAATCTGCCCCATGATGTCCGCCGCCTTCCCCGTCTGCCCTCGGGCGACGAGGAACTTGACAGATTCCGGCAACCATCGAATCGACACAGCGACGAGAACCAACGGCAACAGACCGCCGAGAAGGAACAGCGACTGCCATCCGAACCTCGGAATGAGAAATGCTGCGCAAAAGCCGCCGACGAATCCGCCGAGAGACATGCCGGCAACTGTCACGGTCACCATCGTGGCCCGGGTACGGGCCGGACTGTATTCACTGACCATCGCAACAAGGTTGGGTGTCACTCCGCCGAGCCCGAGACCTGCGATCACCCGCAGGACGATCAACGCTCCCATCGACGTCACGAATGCAGTGGCCAAGGTGAACACCGAGAAGACGACGGTGCATACGATGATGATCCTGCGGCGGCCGTAACGGTCCGCGAGAGACCCGAAGACCAGGCTGCCCACGACCATTGCGCCGGTACTCAGGGCCAGTGCGAGCCCGAACGACGCCGGTTCGATCCTCCAGTCCTCGGACATCGCAGGGATCACGAATCCGATGAGCTGTGCGTCGACACCGTCGAGGATCGCAAGACCGAGACACAGGGCCAGTACACGCTTCTGAAGAGACGACAGAGCAGATCTATCGATGAGTTCGACGATGTCCACATCACGAATGTTGTTCACGTTGCAGGCCCTCTCGGAGCGGGGAAACCGACTCAGGAAGCGAAGTGCTCGTCGGCAGTCTTCATATCCCGGGGCACCGGGATCGCATCTGCCGGCGGCGCCTGGAACCGCTCACGCAGAACCGTCTTCGCGAGCTTGCCCGAGAACGTCCGGGGCAGGGGTTCGTCCAGCGCGACCGCGTGCATCGGCCGTTTGAACTTGGCGAGATTCTCACTCGCGACCGCGGTGATGTCGTGCACGATCTCGTGCGCGGGCCGGGAACTGTGGAAGACGACCATCGGCACCTCCCCCCAGCGGTCGTCCTCGACTCCGATCACCGCGAGGTCGACCAGGCCGTCGATACCGTGCAGGGCCTTCTCGATCTCGGCGGGATATACGTTCAGCCCACCGGAGATGAGCATGTCCTTGCTGCGGTCGACGACCTTGAGGTACCCGCCCCCGTCCTGCAGACCGAGGTCTCCCGTGCGCAGCCATCCGTCGACGAGGGTCTCGGCCGTAGCCTCGGGCTTGTTCCAGTACTCCCGCATGACGTGCTCGCCGCGTACCAGGATCTCGCCGACCTCGTCGGGCCCGGCGAAGCCGCCGTCGGTCCCGGCAATCCGCAGCTCGGTTCCCGCAAGCGCGAGACCGGCGAAGCCCGGACGGATCCGCGCGTCCTCGTAGTTCAGGGTCGACGCCATGCCCGACGCTTCCGTCAGCCCGTAGGCCTGGGTCATCGGCACCCCCCGGCTGTTGTAGAAGTCGAGGAGATCGAGACTGATGGGCGCGCCGCCCGCACCGGCGAAGGTGAACTGTGCCAGCTTGCGCCTACCGAAGTCGGGTAGCTGCGTCATGCGCTCCCAGATCACGGGGACAGTGGTGGTCGCGGTGATCTGCTCGCGCTCGAAGGTGTCGAGCGCGATCTCCGGGTCGAACTCGCGGAGCAGCACCATCGTCGAACCGGGCAGTACCACGAGCTGCATGAAGATCGAGAGAACGGAACCGGTGTAGACCAGCGGTGCGGAGCACATGACGCGGTCCTTGCCGGAGATACCGTGACCGAGGACCTGAGCGATGCCGGGAGCGAGGGCATTACGGTGGGTGATCAACGCACCCTTCTGCACGCCCGTGGTGCCGGAGGTGTAACAGATGAACGCCGGGTCGGCGGGTGCGACATCGACGGACGGGGCCGCCCCCGGGTCGATCAGCTCCTCGTACCGGCGGTGGTCCGTTCCGCCGATCGCGAAGACCTCGAACTCCGTTTGCGTGGCGCCAACTTCGAGGAGCGGGGCAAGCTCGCTCTCCACCACGACCACCCGCGGGGCGGAGTCGACGAGCATCGGAGCGAGTTCCTTACCGACCAGACGGAAGTTCAGCGGGACGCTGATCGCGCCGAGCTTGAGGGTGGCAAGAATGACGTGCGCCAGTTCGGGTCGATTGAGCATCATGACGCCGACGCGATCGCCCTTGCGCACACCTCGTGCCGCGAGCCCTCGCGCCAATGCATCTGTGATCGCATCGACTTCGGTCCATGTCTGCGAGGTGTCGCCGAAGACGATCGCTTGCTGAGCGGGGCGGGTCTTGCCCCAGTACCGAACCAGATCGGGCAGATTCATCGTGATCTCCTCGTGCCGGCCGTGGCGGCGCACCCAGCTCTCACTCACGACCACGGAAAAGGCGCGGCCCGCTCCGGACCTGTCCGCCTGCCGAGGCGCCCGATCCGACGGAACGCCCCGTATTGCTGTACGACCACCGCGGGTGCGTCACACCCCACAAGGTGTGTGATCCCCACCACCGCAGGTGCCTTGAATCTAACATTCATAGGTAAATGGCACAACTGCATTTTCGGAACAATCCGGTCGTGCGACGACGGAAACCCCTCCCGGCGGTCGGTGCGCAGGGAGAGGCCGTCGAACGTTCGAAGTTGTTACAGTTCATATGTTTTCGAGGAAACTCTCGGTGTCGGAGCCGAGAACGGGCGGCAGATCCGGCGCGAACTTCTCGCCGTCCACACGCACCGGGCTCGCTACGAATTCGAGTTCACCGACACCCGGATATTCGACCCGGTAGGTGCCGGCACGCGCGAGGAAATGCGGGTCCGAGAGAAGGTCGGCGACCGAGTTGACGGGGCCGCCGGCGATATCGTGCTCGAGGAACAACGATACCCATTCGTCGCGGGTCCGTTGTAGGAAGATCTCCCGCAGTTCCCGGTACACGCGATCGGCGCGTGCGGAGGCTTCCGGGTCGGTGCTCGTGAGGTCGATATCCAGCAGGTCCGCTCGGTCGACCGCGACACAGAAGTTGCGCCAGAACTTCTCGACGTGCGCACCGAACAGCATCGCTTCGCCGTCCTTCGTCCGGTACGCCTCGAGACGAGGCCAATCCGGCAGGCGACCGTCCGGCAACCACGTCGGACGCGGAAGGGATCGGTCCTTGTTGAGTTCGGCATCGACGAGGTCGGGCATCCACGCAGCGGCGATGTCGATTCCGGCCACTTCCAGCCGGCAGCCCTGGCCGGTGCGACCCGCACGGTGTACTGCCGAAAGCAATCCCATTGCACCGTACGCACCGAGGGCATACATCGCGATCGGTGGAGTCGTGCCGCCCGCGATGCCGTCGACCGGCGGGTCCACGGGTGTGCGGACCTCACGCAGGCCTGCAAAGGCATCGAAGGTCGGCCCCCCGGTCCCGAGTGTGCTGTACGGACCTTCCGAACCCATTCCCGAAACGGTGCAGAAGACGATCCTGGGGTTGACCTCCCGCAGCTGCTCGTATCCCACTCCGAGCCAGTCCAGGTATCCCCCGCGCATCCCTTCGATCACTGCATCGCAGGTACGAGCGAGTTCGAGGAAGGCCCGCTTGCCCTCCTCCGTTCGCAGATCGAGTTCGACACTCTTCTTTCCGCGATTCCACCGCAGGTGCATGAACGAGGGTCCGTTCTCGTCACCGACGGCCCGGCTCCCGCCGATCCGCACCGGGTCGCCGAGCGGACCCGCCTCGATCTTGACGACCTCCGCGCCGAGATCCGCGAGATGCCCGCCCACCGACGACGGTGCCAGCTGTGCGACTTCGAGGACACGCAGCCCTTCCAGCAACGAGTAACCACTCATACCGTTCCTCTTTCGGAAATATTCAGCGTCTGTTCGGGTTTGAGCTCCACCCACAATCCGTCCGCGTCCGCGACAAGCACGTCTTCGTGATACATCCATCCGCGCATGAATCGCTTGCGGCCCTCCTGACGCTCGAACTCCGCTTCGACCCGCAGTTCGACGTGTAGGGGCGCCGGGGCACGAAAATTCACGTTCAGATAGGCCGTGCGGGCCCATAGCCGACCCGCGTCGTTCGCCAGACGAGCCATGATCTCGTCGAAGATCAACGGTGTGACGCCGCCGTTCATCGCATATCGCCCCGAGTAGAAACGCCCGACCGTGACCCGTCCGCGAGCGGCGGTCTCCGTCACCTCGTCGATGTGCAGGGGCGGAGCCAAGGCTTGACCCCGTCCCGCCAGATCCCACCGATGACCCGGGATCTGCTCGTCCTCCCCCACTTCGAGGAACTGCAATTCCTTTGCTACAGAACGCAACTGCTGCGTGATACGGGCGGCGGACACAGTATCCGGACGAGACCTGGTGAACGCTTCCTGGACCGACCGCAGCGCATCGACCAGTTCGGCGAACTCGTCGTCGGCCTCCGCTGTCGGATCGAACGGATCGTTCCAGTCCGGCTTCCAGATGTCGATCGAGGTACTCGAATGCGATGAACCGCTCATGATCTCTCTTTTCGCTCGGCCCCGGGCAGGTTCGAAAAGAACCCCGCGAACGTGTCGCCGATGGACCGGGGGCGCAGCGCAGTGCGCGCTACGGTATTCTCCCGATCGTATCGACTACGCAGATCGCTTCCCTGCCCTGCGAGCAGCAGCGTCTTGATCTCACGGATCGCCTCGGGTGACTGCGCCGCGATCTGTCTCGCTGCCACCATCGCTTCGTCGAGCACGCGGCCACTGTCCGCATAACGAGTGAGCAATCCGATGCGGTACGCCTCGTCGCCCGCAACGGCACGCGAGGTCATGAGTAGGTCGCGTGTCTGGCCGGCGCCGATCACCGTGTCGAGGATCCACGTCAGGTTTGCGCCCCCGTACTTCGCCGCAGTCACGGTGAAGGACGTCGACGGTCCTCCGACACGAAGGTCCGAACACGCGGCGAGAAGTGTTCCCGCACCGTACGACGCACCCTGGACGGCCGCGAGCGTGGGCTTCGGGAAGCGAAGATAACGCCACAACAACTCCTCGCGTTCGAGCATCGCTTCGAGCTGCTCTTCGGACGACATCCCACGGAGTTCGTCCAGGTCGTAGCCCGACGAGAAGGCCCGATCACCGGCACCGGTGATCACCACCGCCCGCACGTCGTCGTCGCGCGCCGCTTCGTCGAGGCGCTCGTCGAGGCGGCGCTGCAACGGCAACGAGATCGCGTTGAGCGTCGCCGGCCGGTCGAAAGTCAGGAGCAGAACACCCGGCTCGGGGGACGACTCGTGCAATTCCGCTGCGGTCATGTCGACGTGCCAACCTTCTTCCGCCGTTCCTCGGCGATCGCGGCGGCATCCCGGGTGATCATCCTGTGGAAGAGCTGTCCCGGCAGTTCGTTACGGCCGTAGACGAGTTCGTCCACCTTTCCGTGGGCGACGTTGTCGGTGATCGTCTTCGTGACGAACCAATCCTCCTCGTGGAGTGTCTCCATGAGCAGTTCCCAGTTCTTCTCGAGGACCCGTACTTCGCGCGGAGTGGTGGGCTCTGCGGGAGACAGCAGCCGGATGGTGCAGTACGAGACGTTGGGGTCGTCGACGTCGGGAACGATCGTCCAGACCTCGAAGTGGTTCGGCTCGGTCACCAGCATGGTGCCGGGGTAGATCGTGTAGTTCGCGAGGGAATAGTCGCGCACGTCGAAGGAATCCGGGTCGGCGTCGCGAACCTCGGTGATCGACTTGCGCGCCACAACGAGTCGCCACGAGCGGTCGACGACGTCGAGAGCGGTGATGTTGCCCTCCAGGAAGTTGCAGACCGTCTTGGTGTGCAACTGGCACAGATGGTACGAGTCCTGGACACCGTCGACGGCGATCTTCCAGTTCATGTCGAGCTTCCAGGTTTCCTTGCGGACCTGGTAGGAGGTGCCCATGCCGGTATCGGTGACCTCGGCATCGTGTTTCTCCCCGAGCGTCTCGGCGATGTCGAGCTCAGCTCCGACGGTCGGTACGACCCAGACGAGCCCGTGGCGAACCTCGCAGGGGAATTCGACGAGTCCGTACCGGGAACGGTCGAGACCGTCGAAGCCGTCCGCATGCGGCATCCCGCGTAACGCACCGTCGCGCCCGTAGGCCCAATTGTGGTAGGGGCAGCTGAAGATTCGCTTGCAGCCGGACTCCTCGAACTCGACCTTCGCTCCGCGATGGCGGCACACGTTCGAGAATGCCTTCACACTGCCGTCGGGCTGCCTGACCACGAGCAACGGCGTGCCGATCAGCTCGGTCGTGATGAAGTCGCCGGCGTTCTTCACCTCGTCGACGTGCGCGACGATGTGCGGGAAGCGGCGGACGGCCTCGCGTTCGAGATCCGCCAGCTCGGGATCGTTGAACACCGAAAACGGCACTCGGAGAATCTCGTCCGCGTAGTCGGTGGTGTTGTTGTCGACGTGCGCGATGAGTCGACGAGTGAGTTCGATCTTGTCTTCACGCTGCATGCCATCAATATGGCACATGAGACATTTAGAGTCTAGTGTCGCATGACGCCCGCACAGTAAGGTGCTGACGTGGCAACGAACAGGGACACCGAGACCAGCGACGCGAGTACAGCGATCCTCGAAGCAGCCGAGTCCTGCTTCGAGCAGTTCGGCATCGCGAAGACCACGATGGCCGACGTCGCCCGCGTTGCCGGCATGTCGCGAGCGACGGTCTACCGGTACTTCTCCGATCGGAATTCCTTGATCATGGAATCGATCGTTCGCCGCGCCCGGATCGGCATGGCCCCCTCCCGCGAGAAGATCCGCTCGTATCCGACCTTCGGCGAACGCATCGTCGAAGGCATCTGCCGAAACGTCCGGCGCGGCCTGCGAGACCCGATGATCCACCGGCTGGTGTCCCCGGCGGAGGCCACCCTGGCCACCAGTCTGCTCTCCACATCCGGGCGCGCGGTCGAACTCACCCGCGAACTGTGGGAACCGATCCTGCTCGAAGCTCAGGAATCCGGCGAGATGCGAGCCGATGTCGACCTGACACTTCTGTGCGAGTGGATTTCGGAATTGGAGATGAACTACATCAGTTCGATCGGCGCCGGCGTGGGCTCGCTCGAGCAGTTGCGGGCAAAACTGGAGACGTTCTTCGTCCCGTCACTCCTCCCCGCACCCGCGGTTATCGATTGACCGGCCGTCAACACCATGATAGGCCTTTAGCGATCGATAAGTAGCTGCTGCCCGCAGCCATCCGAAAGGCCCCCATGTCCGATCAGACCACCCCATCCGAACCCGCGGCCCTGTACGAGAAGCGCGGCAACGTCGCACTCATCACCCTCAACCGCCCGCGCGCCCTCAACGCCGTGAACGGTGCATTGGCCACCGCAGTCGGCAACCACCTGGAAGCAGCCAACAACGACGACGATGTGCGAGTCGTCGTGATCACCGGAGCCGGTCGCGCCTTCTGCGCCGGTGCCGACCTCAAGGCCCTTGCAGCGGGCGAGGATACGTCGGCCGAAGGCCACCCCGAATGGGGCTTCGCCGGATACGTGCAGCACTGGAGCGCCAAGCCCACCATCGCGGCGGTCAACGGGTTCGCCCTCGGTGGCGGAACCGAACTCGTCCTTGCAAGCGATCTCGCCGTCGTCGACGAGGAGGCGAAGTTGGGCCTGCCCGAAGTCAGGCGCGGACTGTTCGCGGCCGCCGGCGGTGTGATCCGGATGCAGCAGCAGATCCCCCGCAAGGTCGCTCTCGAACTCGCACTGACCGGTGAACCCATCACCGCCGCGCAGGGCAAGGAGCTGGGCCTGGTGAACCGGGTTGCCCCTGTCGGCACCGCTTTGGAGGTCGCACTCGAACTGGCCGAGATCATTGCAACGAATGCCCCTGTGGCCGTCCGCGAATCGAAGGCGATGATCCACCGGACCGCCAACAGTCCCGACTGGGGAGACGCAGCGTGGGACGCCAACCGCAACGCGTTGAAGGTCGTGTTCACGAGCGAGGACGCGATGGAAGGACCGCGCGCATTCGCCGAGAAACGTCAGCCGGTCTGGAAGGGTCGCTGACGACCTCGGCCGAGGGTCAGCGCTTGCCGCGACCGAGCCGATCGATCACGACGGCCCGCAGCGAACGCGCTTCGATGCCGGCCTCGCGGCGGGCGCGCCCTCGGGTCACGAGCACCCCGATGAGCGCGATCACCCAGATCGGGTACTGCGCGAACCACGCGACGCGGAAGGCGTCGAAGGTGTAGCCGCCGAGCCGGTCGAGCACGATGCCCATCGTCTGCACGACCAGCAGTGTCGCGAGAAAGCCGCCGATGTTGACGATGCCGTTGGCCGTGCCGAGGGCGGTCCCGGGATTGAAGGTACGGGCATAGTCGAAGCCGATCATCGATCCCGGGCCGCCCACCGAGATGACGACGACGAGCACGACGAGCAGCCATACCGGTGCGGGTCCGGGGAGGGCGAGCACCGCCGACCACGTCACCGCGCTGGCCAGGATGATCATGAGCACGAGCCACGAGCGTCTGGTCGGGAAGCGTCCCGACAGCACGCCGAGTATCGGCCCGGCGGAGATGGCGGTGACCACCGAGACGGTCAGCATCGAACCGGCCGCTGCGGGTGACAGTCCCTGCGCGGAGACCAGATACGGCACGCCCCACATGAGCGCGAAGGTCGTCACCGAGAACTGCGTGCCCATGTGGGTGAAGAAGCCGAGTTTGGTGCCGGGGCGCCGCCATACCGTGCCGAGCCCGCCGATCACCTCGCGCAGCCCCGACGCGGTGGCCTCCCGCGCCTCACCGGGCGGGGTGTCGCGCACGATCGCGAACACCAGCACGCATGCGAACAGGCCGAGCGCCGCAGCACTGCCGTAGGCGGCCGTCCATCCGGTGCCGGTGAGCAGCAGGACGAACGGCACCGCCGACAGCACCTGACCGAGCTGGCCGAAGATGCCCGTCAGCTGCGAGACGACGGGCACCCGGCGCGGCGCGAACCACACCGGCACGAGCCGCAGCACCGAGATGAACGTCAGGGCGTCACCGACCCCGACCAGCACTCGGGCCAGATACGCGACCGGTAGCGACTCCGTGACGGCGAGGATTGCCTGACCGACGGCGAGGATCACGGCGCCGGTCGCGATCATCCGTCGCGAGCCGAATCTGTCGAGCAGCACACCGGCCGGGATCTGCATCCCCGCGTAGACGATGAGCTGCAGGACGACGAAGCCGGACAGCACCGACGGCGAGATCTCGAAGCGTTCGGTGGCGGCGAGTCCGGAGACACCGAACGCCGTCCGATGGAGGACGGCGACGATGTAGGCGAAGACTCCGATACCCCAGACCAGCCATGCCCTCATGTCACAAGGACGATACGCGCCGGTCTGTTAACGGTGCTAATTACTCACGTCCGAGCGACACCCACGTCGGGTCGGCCGCACGCGGACCGGCGACCTTGTCGGCGAGCCGATCCAGCCGCGCGACCTGCTCGTCGGTGAGCGTCACGTCGAGTGCACCGGCGTTCTCGGTCACGCGACTCGCGTAGCGGGTGCCGGGGATCGACACCGACGGCAACCCGAACTCGCGACCCTTCGCATCCAGCCATGCCAGGGCGATCTGCGCGATCGTCGCGTCCGTTTCCTTCGCGACTGCCCGCACTTCCTCGCGCACCGCGAGGTTGGTCGGCAGGGCGTCGGCGTCGAAGCGCGGAAAGCGCTTGCGCAGGTCGTTCTCGGCGACCTGATCGGGCTCGAAGGCATCGGTGAGCAGTCCGCGGCTCACCGGCGAGTACGGCACGAAGCCGATGCCGAGTTCGGCGGCGGTGGGCACCACGTGCCGTTCGACGTCGCGCGAGACGATGCTCCACTCCGACTGGATCGCCGCGATCGGATGGACCGCGTGCGCGCGACGCAGCTCGTCGCCGGTGGCCTCCGACAAACCGATGTGCCGCACCTTGCCGGCCTGCACGAGTTCGGCGAGGGCACCGACCGTCTCCTCGACCGGCACCTCCGGATCGACACGGTGCAGGTAGTACAGGTCGACATGGTCGACGCCGAGACGCCCGAGCGATTCGTCGATGGCCTGCTTCGCGTACTCGGGGCGGCCGTTGATGCGACGGTTGGCGGTGCCCTTACCGCCGACCGCACCGACGAGACCGAACTTCGTCGCCAGCTGCACTTCGTCCCGCCGCTCGGCGAGCAGCGTGCCGACCACCTTCTCGCTGGTGCCGTCGCCGTAGACGTTGGCGGTATCGATGAAGGTGATGCCCAGATCCACGGCGTGGTGCAGGGTCGCGAGCGCCTCGTCGAGATTCACTTCGCCGTAGACGGGGGCGACGGACATCGCGCCGTAACCCTGGGCGCTGACGACGAGACCGGGCGCGAGCTGGACGGTGGGGACAGGCATGTACTTCTCCTCGACGACGACACGGTGCGACTCCCGATCGTCCCGCATCCCGCGCATGATCGCAGGAGTTGAAATCGCCGTGATCCGAGCAGCCCGCGCCCTAGGCTGAGATCCATGGCGACCGACTGGCTCTCCCTGCAACGAACCGCACGTCGCGAGTTCGACGACCGTGTCGCGCAGATCCGCGACTGGCACGCACCCACCCCGGACACCGAGTGGGACGTCACCGACCTGGTGTGGCACATGGTCGACGAACAGCGCTGGATCCAGCCGCTGCTCTCCGGCCGTTCCCTCGACGACGCGAAGGCCGCACTCGAACCGATCGGGGACGATCTCGCCGCCGAATGGGCACGCTTCGCCGATCAGGCGACCGCCGCCTGGGCGATGGCGTCACCGGCTCAGGAGGTCCACCTGTCCTACGGCACCGTCCCGTGTCTCGACTACATGAAGCAGCAGATCGCGGACATCACCGTGCACACCTGGGATCTCGCCCGGGCCATCGGTGCCGACGAGACTCTCGACGCCGAACTCGTCGACGCCGTGCTCGCCGACGTCGAACCGCAGAAGGACATGCTCGCCTCGAGCGGTCTGTTCGCCGATCCCGTCGCGGTTCCCGACGACGCGTCCCCCCAGGACCGACTCATCGCCCTCACCGGCCGCGACCCCAGGAAGACGTCATGACGGACCGACCCGATATCAAGCCCCGCAGCCGCGACGTCACCGACGGCATGGAGAAGGCCGCCTCGCGCGGCATGCTCCGCGCGGTGGGTATGGGCGACGACGACTGGGGCAAGCCGCAGATCGGCGTGGCATCGTCGTGGAACGAGATCACGCCCTGCAACCTCCCGCTCGAACGCCTCGCGCGGTCGGTGAAGGAGGGCGTACACGCCGCGGGCGGTTATCCGCTCGAGTTCGGCACCATCTCCGTGTCCGACGGGATCTCGATGGGACACGAGGGCATGCACTTCTCGCTGGTGTCGCGGGAGGTCATCGCCGACAGCGTCGAGACGGTGATGCAGGCCGAGCGACTCGACGGCTCCGTGCTGCTCGCGGGGTGCGACAAGTCCCTGCCCGGGATGCTCATGGCCGCGGCCCGCCTCGATCTCGCCGCCGTCTTCCTGTATGCCGGGTCGATCCTGCCGGGCATCGCGAAACTGTCCGACGGCACCGAACGCGACGTGACGATCATCGACGCCTTCGAGGCGGTCGGTGCGTGCGCGCGCGGCCTGATGTCCGAGACCGACCTCGACGCGATCGAACGCGCCATCTGCCCCGGCGAGGGTGCCTGCGGCGGCATGTACACCGCCAACACGATGGCCGCCTCGGCCGAAGCGCTCGGCATGTCGCTGCCGGGGAGCGCGTCACCACCCGCGACGGATCGTCGCCGCGACGGTTTCGCGCGGCGCAGCGGGCAGGCGGTGGTCGAAATGCTGAAGCGCGGCATCACCGCGTCCGACATCCTCACCAAGGAAGCATTCGAGAACGCCATCTCGGTGGTCATGGCCTTCGGTGGGTCCACGAACGCCGTGCTCCACCTGCTCGCGATCGCGCACGAGGCGCAGGTGGATCTGAGCCTCGACGACTTCGTCCGGGTGGGCGCGCGGGTGCCGCACCTCGCCGACGTCAAACCGTTCGGCCGGCACGTGATGAAGGACGTCGACCACATCGGCGGCGTCCCGGTCATCATGAAGGCACTGCTCGACGCGGGTCTGCTGCACGGCGACTGCCTCACCGTCACGGGGAAGACCGTCGCGGAGAACCTCTCCGGCATCGCTCCTCCGGACCCCGACGGCAAGGTGCTGCGCGCCCTGAGCGACCCCATCCATCCCACCGGCGGCATCACGATCCTCCGCGGCAGCCTCGCTCCCGGTGGAGCGGTCGTGAAGTCCGCGGGCTTCGACGAGTCGGTCTTCGAGGGAACGGCGCGGGTCTTCGAACGCGAACGGGCCGCGATGGATGCGCTCGAGGACGGCACCATCACCGCCGGCGACGTGGTGGTCATCCGCTACGAGGGTCCCAAGGGCGGTCCGGGCATGCGCGAGATGCTCGCGATCACGGGCGCGATCAAGGGCGCCGGTCTCGGCAAGGACGTCCTGCTGCTCACCGACGGACGGTTCTCCGGTGGCACCACCGGGTTGTGTGTCGGGCACGTCGCCCCGGAGGCCGTCGACGGCGGTCCCATCGCGTTCGTCCGCGACGGCGACCGCATCCGTCTCGACGTCTCGAACGGCCTGCTCGACGTGCTGGTCGACGAGAAGGACATGGAAACGCGGCGACAGGGCTGGGAGCCACTGGCGCCGCGCTACACCCGAGGTGTACTGGCGAAGTACACGAAGCTGGTCGGTTCCGCATCGAACGGTGCGGTGTGCGGATGAGGGTCGGGTGAACCCTCGCGCTCCGGGGGTGCTGCTAGATCGGACGGAAACCTGCGCCCGGCCCGCCCCGACCGTTGATGTCGGCCATGATCACGTCGATGTTCGTTCCGACCTCGGGACCGACGCACGGCGCGAGCAGGTAGGCGTTGACCATCGCGACGAGCGTCGTGCCCACCACGAGCGGTGCGCCCGAGTCGCCTTCGATGACGCACACCTGGGTCCACGTCTCCTGCGAGCCGAACACGTCGCCCCAGACGATGCCGCAGGTGTTGCCCGTGGTGCGACCTTCCTTGCAGGCGATGTTCGGGAAGCCCGCGGGGGCGCCGAGGCCCGTGATCGTCACGTCGCCGACGCGGTTGACGGGAACCACCTTGCCCCGGTCGAACTCGATGACGGCGTAGTCGAGCCGCTCGTTGGTCGACACGATGCGACCCACCGAACCGGCAGCGAGGTCGTATTCGGCCTTCACCGTCATGCCCGGAGAGCCGCAGTGCGCGGCGGTGAGACCCACCAGGCGACCGGCGGCGTCGTTGCCGATCGTGGTGAGTGTGCAGTCGAAGATGTCCTGCCCGTTGTCTCCGAGCGTGATTCCCGAACCGCCGCCGAGGGTGACCGGAGGCGCCGCGACAGCCACCCCGGAACCTGCTCCGACCAGCGCGACAGCGCTCGCGATTGCAACAACCAGTTTTCTGAACATGGGGGCCCTCCTGCGCTGCGCCGTCCGGCAGCCGTCGGGCTGAGCGTACTAGAGGTTTCCGCCGGATTTCCGGGTTGCGCCCAAGCTTTCCAGAGCTTGACGGGCCTCCTCGAGTTCGCGGCTGAGCTGCGCGACCCGTTCCTCGGCCGCGCGACGCGCCTCCTCGATCACCGACTGGACGGCCTCGGTGGCCGTGGGGTCACCGAGTTCCTTCACCGCCCGTTCGACGGCGTCGGGGGCGACCGGCGCTGGCTTGCCGACCTTGCGGGTGCCGTGCGCGACCCCCACCGTCCACTCGTTCTCCGGGTCGATCGTGACGGTGATCGTGATCGACGGCGCCTTCTTCGCCTTGCGGGCGGGGGCCTTCGGCTTCGCCGGTGCCGGCGGCCGGGAGGCGGGAGCGTCGGACGAAGCGGAGGTCGTCTGGGTCACGGGCTTCTTCTCCTGGGCGCGGGGAACCGCAGCGGCCGCTGGGCTCTCGGACTTCGGGGTAGCAGGCTTCGGGGTAGCAGGCTTGGATGCGGTAGCCCGCGGGGTCGCGGGTTGCACAGGTGCAGCCTTCGCAGGTGCAGCCTTCGCCGGAGCGGGCTTCGCACTACCGGACGTGCGCGCGGCCTTCGCCGGTGCGCGCTTGGTTCCGGCCGGCTCCCGGGTGGCGCGCAGTTCGTCGGTCTCGAACGGCAACTCGTCGTCGACGCCCTTCGGCCGCACCATCACGGTGCTGCCGCTGATCGACACCACCCGCGCCGACGTCCCCGGGTCGATGCCGAGACTCGGGATGCCCTCGACGAGGTAGACGGTCGCGCGGCGCCCCTCGGCGAGAGCAGCACCGAGCTCTCCGAGTTGTTCCTCCGTCAGGTGGTCCGCGCGTCTGCGGGGCGACATGCGACGTCCTTTCTCGGTTCGCCGACGGGTCGGCAGGGCTTCGATGACGGTCACTGTCGCACATCCGTACGACACGCCTGCACACCTGTTCGACATGGCCTGCCGCGCACACGGGCCCCGCGCACGGTAAGGATGGATGCGTGACCCCGTCCGATCCGGCACCCGCATCAGGAACCGACGTGCTGTCCGTGATCCAGTCACAGCTGGAGAACGCGCTGCTCGGTGGTCCTCTTCGCTACACCCTGAACGAGGTGGCGGAGTTGTGCGGGCTCGCACCTGCGCGCGTGCGACGGCTGTGGCAGGCGCTCGGTCTGACCGTCGATCCCGATCCCGACGTCGTGATGTTCACCGACGGCGACGTCGAGGCCCTGCGCGCGACGGCCGCCATCATCGCGAGCGGCGCGGTCGACGAACGCCTCGAGGTGCCCGCGGCCCGGTCGATCGGGCAGTCGATGTCACGGCTGACCGAATGGCAGCTGAATCTGCTCAACACCCACGTCTTCACGCAACTGGCCTCCGCCTACGAGGAAGCGGAGACTCCCCCGCAGGAAGAGGAGATCCGCGCGCTGGTCGACCACATCGTCGATCGCACGACCGAGCTCGCGGTGAGCCTGCAGAGCCACATGTGGCGTCGGCACCTGGTGGCCACGACCGCCCGGGCCGCCGCGCGCCCGCAGGATTCCGGGGAGCTGCACGAGCTGGTCGTCGGCTTCGCCGACATGGTCGGCTACACCCGGCTGACCCGGCAGATCGACGCGGCCGCGCTGAGCGAGCTGCTCGACTACTTCGAATCGGAGGTCTCCGACGTCATTGCCCGGCACAACGGCTGGGTGATCAAGACCGTCGGCGACGAGGTGATGTTCGCGGCCGAACGTCCGGTCGACGCCGCGCGCATCGCCCTCGAACTGCAGGATTCGTTCGGGTCCCAGAAGGACTATCCGGACCTGCGGATCGGACTGGCGTGGGGTCAGGCGTTGCCGCGCTTCGGCGACCTGTTCGGTTCGGTCGTCAACATCGCGGCCCGCCTCACCGGTGCGGCGCGGCCGGGCACGATCCTCGTCGACGAGAATCTCGCCGACGCGCTCACCGACTGCGAAGAGTTCCGCTTCCAGACCGTGCGCACGCTGCGGCTGCGGGACTTCCAGCATTCGCGGCTGTACGTCCTGCGTCGCCCGCGGGAGGAGAAGAACAAGACCGCCGTGGGCGCGGACGGTCTGGGCGACGAGGACATGGGGCTCTAAAGGTCCGTCCGGCGGGCCCTGCGCGCGGCGATGAAGTCGTCGACGATGTGCTCGCACGCGCGCCGGTCGATGGGCGCGAGCGTCGCGAGGCGGTTGAAGACGATCGGCCCGAGCAACTGGACCAGAGCCAGGTCGTAGTCGAAGTCGCCGAGTTCGCGGCGGGCCTCGGAGGTGGCGAGCACACGGTCGAACGACGACCGGTAGCGGTCGACGAGGATCTCGCGCAGCGACTGCAGTTCGGGCCGCTCGCTGCGACCCGGTTCCTTCGTGAGTTCGCCGAGGCCCGGGCCGAGTCCCATCCAGCACATCGCCGTCAACGGGATGGGCGCCTCCTCGATGATGCGTGCCTGGGCGGCGAGCAGTTCGACGAGGCGGCTGCGGAGATCGCCGTCCTCCGGGACCGGCGGCGCCGGTGGGAGGAGCCGCGCGAAGGCCGCGGCGACCAGCTCGGTTCCATTCGCGAAGTGCCGATAGAGGGTGGCCCGCGCGACGCCGGCAGAGGCGGTGACCGCATCGATCGTCACGGCGTCGGCACCGCCGGTCGCGAGGAGGGTGGTGGCGGCGTCGAGCAGTCGGGCGCGCGAACGCACGCGGCGCGGATCCTCGTCGCGCGGTGAGGCGGGCCGGGTCTCGACGTCGCGGCGGGGTTCTGCTTCGGGTTCGACGCTCACGCTTCCAGTTGTAGTCGCTGAGAGCGAAGCATGTGTGAGACCGGTGGTTCAGTTACGATACCGACAGTCTCGTTTCTGGTCCCGGCATTCCCCTCCCTCCGGAAGGCTCCCGTGTCAGACAGCACCGCGACCACCACCGCACCTCCTCGCATGACGCGAGCCCAGATCCGGCTGCTCGCCGTCGCGTGCTCGGCCGTCGCCGTGGTCATCGCGGCGATGGCCTCGCTCAACACGGCCCTGCCCGACATCGCGGTCGACACCGGCGCGACGCAGTCCCAGCTGACGTGGATCGTCGACGGCTACACCCTCGCACTGGCGGCACTGCTCCTCCCGGCCGGCGCGCTGGGCGATCGGCTCGGTCGCCGCGGCGTCATGATCGTCGGCCTGATCGTCTTCGCCGCCGGTTCGCTGTTGCCGCTGGTCGCCGATGCACCGTTGTGGATCATCGGGGCGCGCGCAGTTGCAGGTGTCGGCGCAGCGTTGGTCATGCCGTCGACGTTGTCGCTGATCACTGCAGGTTTCGCCGAGGCTCATCGGGCACGTGTCATCGGCATCTGGGCCGGTGTGGCCGGATCGGGTGCCGTGCTCGGCATGATTCTGTCGGGACTGGTGCTCGAATACGCGTCGTGGCGGGTGATCTTCGCGGGTTCCGCCGCCATCGCGATCCTGCTGGTCGCCCTGTCGTTCACCATCGACTCGTCGCGCTCGACGCAGCCGTTGCCGTTCGACTTCGGGGGCGGCACCCTCGTCGTCCTCGCCGTGGGCCTGTTCGTCCTCGGGGTGATGGAAGGTCCGCATCGTGGATGGACGGACGCGCTGACGCTCGGATCGATGATCGCGGGCCTCGCGGCGGCAGTCGGATTCGTCCTTGTCGAACTCCGGTCGAAGGCGCCGCTCCTGGACGTGCGGTTGTTCCGCCAGCGGGCGTTCGGTGTGGGCGCGGCCGGGTTGTCGTTCCAGTATCTCGCGGGTTTCGGTCTGTTCTTCCTCATCGTGCAGTACCTGCAGCTCGTGCTGGGCTACTCGCCGCTGCGGGCCTCCCTGGCACTGACGCCGATCTTCCTCGTCGTCATGGGCCTGTCGCTCGCCGTGCCCGCGCTGCTGACGCGGGTGGGCATCCGCATCCTGCTCAGCGCCGGCTTGGCGCTGATCGGCGTCGCACTGATCCTCATGGGCCTGCTCGACGCCGACTCCACCTACGTCGAGGTGGCGTTCGCGCTGAGCATCGCGGGTGTCGGCGTCGGTATCTGTACGGCTCCCGCGACCCACGCGATCGTCACCAACACTCCCGAGGACCAGTTGGGCGTGGCGTCGGCGGTCAACGACGCGACCCGCGAGATCGGTGCGGCGATCGGTGTCGCGATCACGGGCAGCGTCCTGGCCGCGGCCTACGGGCACGGCATCGATCCGGTGGCGCCGATGATCCCCGAACCGGCCCGGTCCGCCGTACAGGATTCGCTCGCCGCCGCGATACAGGTCGCCGAGCAGGCGGGTCCACAAGGCGAGCAACTCGCCGAACTCGCACAGAACGCCTTCCTCGATGGCTTGCAGCAGGCATCGTGGGCAGTCGCCGCGATCCTGCTGGTCGGAGCGGTGATTTCCGTCTTCTGGGCACCCCGGCGCTCGTAGCCCGCCCCTCTCTTTTCTTTCTCGATGCCCGCGACGCAGGTCGCGGGCATTGTGCTGTGCGCGTGATCACGCTAACCTGGATAACAGTTACCAGTCGTCACACTAAAAAGGTGGAGACATGACCGCATCGCTCACCCGCGAGACCAGCAAGGGCTTCATCCCCGGCGTCGCACTGTCCGATCGCGAAGAAACCGCCGGACGACTGCTCGCCTCGTCCGCACGCAAGTCGTACGACCCGGTCGTCGAGGTGGACTGGGAAGCCCCCGTCCCCGACGACAAGTTCGGTATGACCCCCGAATGGAGCACGCTCTACGGCACCGCGCTGTGGGACGAGCTCACCGACGAACAGCGCATCGAGCTGACCAAGCACGAGGCCGCGAGCGTTTCGAGCGTCGGCCTGTGGTTCGAGATCCTGCTCATGCAGATGCTTCTGCGCGACGTCTACGACCGCGACAAGCATTCGCGTCACGTCCAGTTCGCCCTCACCGAGGTCGCCGACGAGTGCCGCCACTCGGTGATGTTCGCGCGCGCCGGCGAACGGCTGAACATGCCGGGCTACGGTCCGGCCCGCTACATCCACCAGCTCGGTCGCCTGTGGGGCCATTTCTTCAAGGGCGCCAACGCCTATGCATCGGTCATGGCTGCCGAGGAGATCCTCGACATGATGCAGCGCGACTTCATGCGCGACGAGCGGGTCCAGCCTGTCACCCGCGCGGTGTCGAAGATCCACGTCCTCGAGGAGGCGCGCCACATCCGCTTCGCCCGCGAGGAGGTCGCACGCCGACTCGCCGGTGCGAGCCGCGCACGACTGGCGATAGAGCGCTTCAACACCGCGCTCGTGGTCTTCTTCGTCGTCAAGAGCATGATCCACCCCGACGTCTACGCCAATGCAGGCCTCGACCGCGAGCGCGCTCTGCGAGAGGCGAAGGGCAACAAGCACTATCACGATCGCGTGCGCAAGTCCGGCGCGAAGCTGATGACCTTCCTCGACAACGTCGGCCTCATCGGCGGACCGTCGAAGATCCTCTACAAGAAGGTCCACCTGCTCTGACACGGCCTACGGGCCCATAACGAACTGTGCGCAGTTCTCGTCGATCTCCCCGAAGGGATCCGAACGAGAACTGCGCACAGCCGTTCGTGGCGAAAACCGAAGGGCGTCAGCCCACCTTCTCGGCGGCCTGCAGGCTGTCGTCGCGCTCCTGCTCGGGGAACAGCGTGCGCGTGATCTTCCGAGCGGTATCGGCGACGATCGGCGCCACCCACTCCAGGCGGGTCGAACGGGCGTCCGCTGCCAGCGACAGGGCGGCAACCGGGCCGTCGACGCCGCGGAGCGCGACACCCACGCATCCGATGCCCCGCGCGGCCTCCTCACGTTCGAATGCGACGCCACGACGCTTGCGGATGCGGTTGAGCTCCTGGTGCAGTGCGACGTGATCGCGGATGGTGCGCTCGGTGCACGGCACGAGCGCCTTGCCGTACAGCGCGTCGATGCGTTCGGGTTCGAGCCACGCGAGGATGGACTTGCCGGCCGCGGTGGCGTAGGCGGGGAACCGCCCGCCTACCCGCGAGGGCACGCTCGACGCGAGCTGCCCACCGACCTTGTCGAGGTAGAGCACCTCGTTGCCCTCGAGGACTGTCAGGTGGACGACGGCACCGGTCTGCATCGCCAGGTCGTGGAGATGCGGCGCAGCGGCCTCCCGGATACGGCGGTGACCGGTGTCGCTGCCACCGAGGCCGAGGGCACGCGGGCCGAGGCAGTAACCGAAGGATGCGTGCTCGATCCAGTCGCGACGCACGAGGTGGTCGAGGATGCGGTGCACGGTCGAACGGGGCAACCCTGAGCGACAGGTGACCTCTTCGAGAGTGAGGGCGCCGCGGCTGTCGAAGGCCTCCAGGATGAGAGTCATCCGATCGACCATCGATGGTGGAAGTTCTCGCTTCGACGAGGTTCCGACGGGCTCGAGCGCGGAGTCGACGGCGGTCAACTGCACCTCCATAAGTCCTGGCCACGACCCTGCGCGCCTCACGAAACTGGAATCTGTTCCAGAACGTTAGCAGTAACAGCGGTCACACCGGAAGGGGTACACACAGACTGTAGGTACTCAGGAGTCAGTTTCCCGGGGAGAGTGAATCCCTATGAGTCTGGTCGGAATCGTGCGGACAGGTTATTGTCGGGACCGTGAGCAAGACGTACGAGCGCGCGAGCCGGTCGCCGCACCGTCGTGCCCACATTTCGTGTATCCGCGGGTGCCGGGCCCGCTGACCGCCGCACCCATTCCTGCCCCCTCCACACCGTCGTACGGTGATGTCGTGTGTGGGGCCCGAAGGTCAGCACGTCGACGATCAGAACACATCCCGAATCCGGAGCAGAGCCATGAGCGACACCCCTGAAGCAACCGATCCCAGCGCAAACTGGAGCTTCGAGACCAAGCAGATCCACGTGGGCCAGCCCGCCGGCGGCGACACGAAGGCCCGGGCACTGCCCATCTACCAGACCACCAGCTACACCTTCGACAGCACCGATCACGCCGCGGCGCTGTTCGGTCTCGCCGAGCCGGGCAACATCTACACCCGCATCATGAACCCGACGCAGGACGCGGTCGAGCAGCGCATCGCCGCCCTCGAAGGTGGCGTCGCCGCCCTCCTGCTCGCGTCCGGACAGGCCGCCGAGACCTTCGCGATCCTCAACCTGGCGCAGGCCGGCGACCACATCGTGTCGAGCCCGTATCTCTACGGCGGCACGTACAACCTGTTCCACTACACACTGCCCAAGCTCGGCATCGAGGTCACCTTCGTCCAGGATCCCGACGACCTCGACCAGTGGCGCGAGGCCGTCCGCGACAACACCCGCGCGTTCTTCGGCGAGACGATCGCCAACCCGAAGAACCACATCCTCGACCTGCCCGGCATCTCGGGTGTCGCCCACGAGAACGGGCTGCCGCTGATCGTCGACAACACGGTCGCCACCCCCTACCTGCTCCGCCCGCTCGAGCACGGTGCCGACATCGTCGTGCACTCGGCCACCAAGTACCTCGGCGGCCACGGCACGGCCATCGCCGGTGTCATCGTCGACGGCGGCACGTTCGACTGGACGCAGGGTCGCCACGCCGGTTTCACGACCCCCGACCCGAGCTACCACGGTGTCGTCTTCGCCGACCTCGGAGCTCCGGCCTACGCACTCAAGGCACGCGTGCAGCTGCTGCGCGACATGGGCGCAGCGGTCTCCCCGTTCAACGCCTTCCTCATCTCGCAGGGTCTCGAGACTCTGAGTCTGCGCATCGAGCGGCACGTGGAGAACGCACAGAAGGTCGCCGAGTTCCTCGAGGGACGCCCGGAGGTCACCTCCGTCGCCTACGCCGGCCTGAAGTCCTCGCCGTGGTACGACCGCGCCCAGCAGCTCACCCCGCGCGGCGCCGGTGCGATCGTGGTGTTCGAGCTCTCCGGCGGCATCGACGCCGGCAAGCGCTTCGTCAACGCGCTGACCCTGCACAGCCACGTCGCGAACATCGGCGACGTCCGTTCGCTGGTCATCCACCCCGCGTCGACGACCCACTCGCAGCTCACCGGCGAGGAGCAGATCGCCGCGGGTGTCACCCCGGGTCTCGTGCGACTCGCCGTGGGCATCGAGAACATCGACGACATCCTCGCCGACATCACCACCGGCCTCGAGGCTGCGGGCAGCTGACCCCTGAGGATTCGAAAGACGCGACGGCCCATCCCCTTTCAGGATGGGCCGTCGCCGCGTTCGGCGTATGTGCGATCAGTCGTTGCGTGCGAGCGCCTGCGCGATCCGCTCGGCCTGCGTGCTGCTCTCGAGCAACTGCCTGACCAGCCACAGACGCAGGACACGAGTGACCGCGGCGGCGAGATAGACCGCCACACCGATCAGAGTGACAGCCACGAAGCCAAGAGCGAGCAACTGGTAGGACAGCAGGTCACGGGTATCGGAGAGGGTCAGCGACGCAATGTAGACGACGAAGACCGCGACGGCGCCGATCACCATCAGGGCCAGGCCGACGATGCGGGCCTTTCCTCCCGAATCCGGACGGGGGACGTCGAGACCCAGCGCTGCAACGTCCTTCTTGAACTGTTCACGTCGCTCGTCGGCGAGTGCGGTCATGGTCATCCTCCTAGTGGTCCGTGGTTGAAGTGTCTTGCCGATCAGCCTTGGCCAGGATCTGGTCGGCTGTCTTGGTCCACACGAACGGAGCGCATCGGGTGTTCCAGCCAGTGATGAACGCACGGATCTTGGCGTTCAGTTCCTTGACACTGCCGAAGGTGCCGCGATGAATAGCTTGCCGTTCGATGATGCCGAACCACACCTCGACCAGGTTCATCCACGACGCGGAGGTCGGGGTGAAATGCACATGGAATCGAGGATGTTCGGCCAGCCAGGCTCGGATTTCGGCCTTCTTGTGGGTGGCGTAGTTGTCCATCACCAAATGCAGATCTTGTTCCGGATATGCCCGGTCGAGATGCCGAAGAAAGGTGAGGAACTCTTGATGACGATGCCGGGGTCGACACAGTCCGGTGACCTTGCCGGTAGCGATGTCGAGAGCTGCGAACAACGTCGACGTGCCGTGCCGAACGTAGTCGTGGGTGCGTTTCTCGACCGAACCGATCCGCATCGGCAGCATCGGCGCGGTCCGGTCCAGCGCCTGGATCTGCGACTTCTCATCCACACACAACACAATCGCGTTCTCCGGCGGGGCGAGATACAAACCGACGACGTCGGTGACCTTGGCGACCAGTTCCGGGTCGGTAGAGAACTTGAATGTTTCACTGCGCCAAGGCTTGACACCGTACTCACGCCACGCCGCGGCCACCGTGGTGTTGTCGATACCGAGATGCTTCCCGAGCAATCGACTGCTCCAATGCGTGACCCCGTACTTCTTCGGCGGCGGCGCGAGCGTCGCGGCGACGACCTTCGCGTGATCAACACTGCGGGGCCGACCCGAGCGGTGCACGTCGACCAGGCCAGCGATCCCCGCCTGCTCGTACCGACTGCGCCACAGAGTCACCGTCGGCCGCGACACCCCGACCGTGTGCGCGATCTGCGTGTTGGACTCGCCGTCGGCCGCAAGCAGCATCATCCGTGCTCGCCGTGCCACGTCCGCACGGACGGCCTTGGAGCGGACCAACGCAGCCAGCTCGTCTCGATCCCCGTCATGCAACACCAAAGGAGCAACTCGCATGCCGCAGTATCTCAAACCTGACCGCAAAACTACTTTTCCCACGCCGCACTAGATAGGTGGTGGAAAGTTCTTCTTCGATCTCGGCCGGATCGCCGGTGCGCACCACCCGGCCCTGCAACATCAGCGCGGCACTGGTGGCGATCGGGAGCACCGCTCGCGCGAACTGTTCGGCTACGAGAATCGACACGCCCTCGGCGGCGAGTTCGCCGACGATCTCGTAGATCTGGGAGACGATGCGCGGTGCCAGGCCCATCGACAGTTCGTCGAGCAACAGCACCGTGGGATGGGTACCGAGCGCCCGCGACAGCGCAAGCATCTGCTGTTCGCCGCCGGACATCGAACCGGCCAGCTGCGATCGACGCTCACCGAGAACGGGGAATCGCGTGTACGCCACCTCTTCGAGGTCGGCGAGAGGAACACCGGTGCCGGTTCCGATCCACAGGTTCTCGCGGACGGTGAGGTTGGGGAAGATGCCGCGCCCCTCGGGAATCGAGCACACCCCCAGACGTGCGAGTTCCGCTGCGGACACACCGTTGACGACCCGGCCGGCCAGCCGGAACTCACCCGACGAGACCGGATGGATCCCCGAGCACACGCGCAGGGTCGTCGTCTTACCTCCGCCGTTGGGCCCGAGCAGGGCGACCACCGCGCCCGGTTCGAGTACGAGGTCCACGCTGTGCAGCACCTCGATCGCGCCGTATCCGGCCCGGACACCCGATAGTTCGAGCAACGGTTCGACGCTCATACCGCTTCCTCCTCGGTGCCGATGTAGGCGTTGATCACTGCCGGATCGTTCTTGATCTCGTCCGGAACACCACTTGCCAGCACCGCTCCGTAGTCGAGCACGTGGATCCGCGAACAGATCTTCATCACCAGCGGGATGTCGTGCTCGACGAGGCATATCGCGAGGCCGTCCTTCGCCAGGTCACCGAGCAGCGTGGCGAAGGCCTCGGTCTCCTGCTCGGTCTGCCCGGACGCGGGCTCGTCGAGCAGCAGCACGCGCGGAGACGTCATCAACGCGCGGGCGACCTCCACGACGCGGGCACGTCCGGTGGGTACGTCCGAGACGTCGGTGCTCGCGATATCGGCCAGGCCGGTCAGTTCGAGGAGCCGGTCGACTTCTTCGTCCACGTCGATCTTGTTGCGTCCGTTGGCATTGTGGATGTCTCCGGCCACTCGGAGGTTGTCGCGCACGGACAGCGACACGAACAACTCGAGACGCTGGAACGTGCGCGCCATACCCATGCGGGCCCGCTTGTAGGGCGGTAGCGACGTGATGTCACGACCATCGAGGAAGACCTTGCCTGCCGTCGGCCGTTGCAGGCCGGTGATCGTGTTGAACAGGGTCGTCTTCCCGGCCCCGTTGGGTCCGATCAGGCCCGTCACCGTTCCCGGTTCGATTCCGAGACTCACGTCCTTGACCGCGACGTGTCCGCCGAATCGGACTGTGATTCCGCGTGTTTCCAGAATGGGTGCCTCAGCCATGAGGAATCAGTTCCTTCTCCGATCCGGCGGCACGTGCGGCCAGAAGTTCGTCGATTCCGAGTTCACGGTCGATCTCGTCCCGTGCTTGCTCGTTGTAGGGCTCGTCGATTCCGACCCGCTCGGGAACCAGCGGCGCGCGACGTTGTGCTTCCTCCGCGCCGAGCACCGCCTCGGGCATCAGCCACTGCCCCATGACCGGGAGCATGAACACCGTCGCGATGGTGATCGATGCGAACCACCAGTTGTCGAGCACGCCGACGAGCGCGAGCAGGTACGACACGAGGACCACCGCGGCTCCCCCGACCAGCACGGGCTTCGCGTTCTTCAGGTGACGGTAGCCCTCCACCATCTGGTGGACGGTCCCGCTCGGGTTGGCCGCGACGCCGATACCGATGAGCGCGGGGCTCACTGCGGCGACGTGACCGAGGAAGGTCCACATTCCGGCCAGTTCCGGCTGTCCCGCAGCGAGGTCGGAGAACGAAACCATGATGACGGCGAAGCCGATACCCGACATCAGACCACCGAACAGCGCACCGGAGACGTAACCGATACCGGCCACGACGGTGAGCATCAGCAGCGACAGGCTCACCATGATCGAGAAGCTCTCGTTCGACACCGAGCCCATCGCACTCGACATGAACAGCCCGCCCAGGCCGGCGATGCCCGCCGACAGGGTGAAGACCCCGAGCTTGAGCCGCACCAGGCTCTGGCCGAGCATCGACGCCGCTGCGGGACTGTCCTTCATCGCGGCGAGCCGGCGCCCGTAGCCGCTGTTGCGCAGGGCGATGATGCCCACGCCGAGAACAGCGAAGATCACCGTCACCGTCATGAGGAAGGTCGTCTCGTTCCGCAGGTCCAGCGGCCCGATCTTCAACGGCGGGATCGCGATGTTGCCGTCGGTGAACAGCGAGAATCTGATACCGAACAGTTCGTGCTGGGTGGTGTCGCGCAGCACCATGTTCGACAGGAACACACCGAACGCCATCGTGGCCAGGGCGAGATAGAGGCCGCGCAACCGCAGGGCCGGCAGCGCGATGAGTCCACCGATCACGGCCGTGACGGCGACACCGAGCGCCACGCCCCACAGGTTCAGGTGGGCGGCCAGTCCGCTCCCGGAGATACCGAAGTGGAAGGCCACGATCGTCGTGATGGCACCGAAAGATACCGGCGCGAGGTTCATCTCGCCCGCGTATCCGGTCAGCAGGGTCAGCGACAACGCGATGATCGCGAAGGTCATGCCGATCGTGAGGGTCGTGACCGCCGAAGTCACCATGAGCAGGCGGATGGCATAGACGATGACGACGAGCGCGACCGCCCAGGCGATCGCCTTGCGCACCGACGGCACGTGGTAGCGCTCCCGGGTACGGGTGACGGCACCGCGCAACCGATCCTGCGGTAGTACGACGAGAACCACGAACAGCGCGATCATCGGCAGGGACACCCGCAGATTCGACGTCCACGTCCACGCGGTCGGGAAGTAGGCGAGCACGTATGTGGCTGCCAGGCCGAGGAACAGGGCACCGGCGAAGGTACGCGGAATGCTGCGCAGCCGGCCGAACATCGCCGCCGCGAACGCGTCGATGACGAGCAGGGTCAGCATGTTCGCTTCGAGGGTGCCACCGTTGATCGGTGTCACGAGGACACCTGCCAGCACCGCGAGGGTCGAACCCATCATCCAGGACAGCGCGGCGAGCCGGTCGGGGTCGTGCCCGTTCAGGCGCAGCAGATCGGGGTCGTCGACCACACCTCGCATCGCCACTCCGACGCGGGTGCGCACGAACATGATTCGCAATCCCGCGGCGATGAGCACTGCGGCGGCGAGACAGATCAATTCGTGGTAGCGGATGGTGACGCCGAAGAGGTCGATTCTCGCCTGGTCGCCGAAGAACATCGTCATGGTGCGTGCGGTCTCGGGATGCCAGAACCAGTGCGACACCGAGACCATGCCGAGCAGGATCGACACGGTGACGACGATCTTGGTGACCTCGGCGGTGTCACGCATCCCGCGCATGATCACGACGTAGAGCAGCAGGCCCGTCATCGGGCCGAGGACGCCGAGGACGAGAAGCAACGCGACGGGTGTGGGCAGCCCCCAGCCGTAGCGCAGTTGCCAGTAGGCGAACGCCCCGAGCATCGCCTGTGCACCGTGCGCGAAGTTGAAGATGCCGGACGTGTTGTAGGTGAGAACGAGGCCCGATGCAGCGATCGCGTAAACCGATCCGAGCACCAACCCCACGATCGTGAAGGTCAGAAAGGTGTCCATGCGAGTACCTCTGGTCGGGGTGCCGGCGAGTGCGTGTCACGCCTCGCCGGCACCGGGCCCTCGGATCAGACGGTCGGTCTGATGATGTTCGGGTTCAGGTATTTCGTCGCGATGCGGTCGGGTCCGAGTTCGGTGCCCCACGTGCTCGGATCGGTTGCGACGCGGTAGCGGTCGTCGCACTCGAAGGTGCCGGCCTGCGCGGGAAACGCCTGGGTGTATTCGGCGCCGGTGAGCTTCACGACGAGCCCGCAGGTCGCCGGCATGTTGTTCCCGGGATCTGTGACGGCGTGCAGTCCGCCTCCGTCCCACTCGTTGATTCGGGACAGTTCATCGATGACGCACTGACGGGACAGGTCCGATCCGCAGGCGTCCGCAGCGGTCGCCCACAGTAGGAACGAAGAGGTGGCCTGCATGCCGAGCAGCGCGGTCTTGCCGCCCTGCTCGGTGACGAGCTCGACGTACTTCTTCACGGCCGGTACGGCATCGGCGTTCTCGATCATCTGGAAGGTCATGCCGGCGTGGAGGTTGTCGAGCAGACCGCTTTCCCCGTTCCATGCCTGGGCGGCGTTGCCGTACCACGTGGCCTCACCGAGCAGGATCGGGTCGATGCCGGCCTGGTCGAGTGCCTTCACGAAGTTGAATTCGGCCGGCACCGGAGAGCGAGAAGTCCACAGGCCCTTGACGCCGCACTGCTTGAACTTCTCGGCGAAGGGCGCGTAGCTCGACTCGCCCTCGTAGTTGAGCGTGACACCGCAGTTCTTCAGGGTGAAGCCGGCGGCCTCGGCGATGGACCGGATCTTGGTGCTCGCCGAGATGATCGTGGGCATCGTGCTGTCGATGACGTCGAACTCGCCGACCAGGTCCGGGTACATCTCGGCGATCTGGAACCACTGGGAGCCGTTCGCGTAGTCGACCGGGAACGGGACGCCCTGGTAGGTCATCGGGCCGTTGGCCGCGTCGGGGGACACGGTGAAGGCGGGGACAGCGGCGAGATTGCACGCGACCCGGGTCTGCTCGGAGGTCTGGTCCATGGCGAAGCCGTGACCGACCATCATGAACTCGCTCGCACACGCGTTCTGCATCACGGCGTTGGCCTGCGTCATCGCAGCGTCGTAGTGGGTACCGACGATGGTGCGGCCGTTGATGCCACCCTGGGCGTTGCACCAGTCGATCATCGCGGAGACGGCGTCACCGATCTCCTTGTTGAGTCCGGGACTCTTCGAGTAGCCCCGGTCGTCGCCGTATCCGATGCGGATCTCGGTATCCGAGACCCCCTGGTCGGTGCTTCCTGCCGCATCACCCGGCCCGCACGGAGATGCGAGGGTTCCGAACGATTCCTCGGCCGTGGGAGCCGCCGCAGCTGCGGCGGCTGCCGCCGGAGCGAGGGCGCCCGCCGACGGGTCGGCGCCACGGTCCGACGCACAAGCGGACGTCGCCACTACGACGGCGAACAGACCCGCCATCGATTTCGAGGCAGCACTGAGTTTCACGACGATGGACTCCTTGGTCTCGGTCTGGGCCGAAGCGCAATTCCGGGGCGCCGGACGGTAGGCCGGGTGTCGCGAAGGTAGCCACCCCGCAGAGTGAGACCTGGACCACTCTCACTCACCGGGACAAATCTGTGACAGTGGACACAGCGCCTAGGATTCGATGCACCAGGTCACCCGAAACAGTTCTTCGATCCCCCTGTTTACGCCCTGCTGCGCGACGAAACCGTGCGGGACCGAGAAAGGCGAATCCTTGACAGCACAAGCAGATCTGCAGCAGATGTTGCAGCAGGTCGTTTCCCAGCTCACCGGCCCCGGTGGCCGATTCGAAATCGTCGAAGAGGACGTGCGCGGCAACCGGATGCAGGTCATGCGCAACCGCGACCGCCGCATCGGCGACCTCGTCGCCGCGTCCCGGAAATGGGGCGACCGCGACTACCTCGTGACTGCCGATCGCCGCCTCTCGTTCAGCGCGCACGCCGATGCCGTGGCCGCCCTGGCGACCGTCCTGCGCGACGAGCACGGCGTGAAGAAGGGCGACCGCGTCGCGCTTCTCGCGGCCAATTCCCCCGAATGGATCATCACCTTCTGGGCCGCTCAGTGTCTGGGCGCAATCGCAGTGGGCCTCAACTCCTGGTGGACGCCGCCCGAAATCGCCTACGGCGTGAACCTGGTTCGGCCCAAGGTGATCGTCGCCGACGCCAAGCGCGCCGAGTTGCTGGCGAGAGCAGAGGTCTCCGGGTTCGATCTGCTCACCACCGAGCAGGACGTGCCTCGGATCGTGGCCGCCGCGTCCGGCGCCGAACTGCCGTCGGCCGACGTGGAGGAGGACGATCCCGCGGTCATCCTGTTCACGAGCGGTACCAGTGGGCGTCCCAAGGGGGCACTGCACTCCCACCGCAACGTGCTCGCCGTCGTCGACTATCACCGATACTCCGACGCGCTGGTTGCCGCGATGCAGCAGCGCCCCTATGACGACTCGGTGCCCAGCGACAACCGGTACCTCCTGACCTCACCGTTGTTCCACATCGCGAGCCTGCACAACCTTGCGGTGCCGCGACTCGCAACGGGAAGCGCCGCTGTCATGACGGAAGGCGGGTTCGACGTCGACAAGGTCTTCACGCTCATCGAGCGCGAGAGGGTGACCAACTGGGGTGCGGTGCCGACGATGGCTTCGCGCATGCTCGAGCACGAGAACACCGACAGGTACGACCTCGGCTCGCTCACTGCGTTCGCGCTGGCTTCTGCTCCGTCCTCCCCCGCGTTCAAGCAACGCCTGCAGGCGAAGTTCCCCTTCGCGCGACAGGCTCTGGTGGACAGCTACGGTCTGACCGAGTGCAGCACCGCGATCGCCATGGCGACGGCCCCGGAAATCGAGGCTTTCCCCGGAACCCTCGGCTCCCCCATCATCACGGTGAGCATGGAGATCCGCGATCCGTTCGGCGAACGGGTGCCCGACGGCACCGAGGGCGAGATCTGCGTCCGCAGTCCCTACGTAATGCTCGGCTACTGGGAGGATCCGGCCGCAACGGACGCGGCCATCACCCCGGAGGGATGGTTGCGTACCGGCGACTACGGCACGATCGAGAACGGACGCCTGCGGCTCACGGGCCGGCGGTCCGATCTCATCCTGCGCGGTGGCGAGAACGTCTATCCCACGGAGATCGAACAGCGCCTCGACGAGCACCCCGACGTCGTCGAGAGCGCCGTGATCGGCGTGGACCACGAGGATCTGGGACAGGAGGTCGCCGCCGTCGTCGTGCTGCGACCCGGCAGCACGATCACCGAGGACGAGTTGCGAGCCTTCTGCGCCGAGCGACTGGCCTACTACAAGGTCCCCACCGTCTGGCGGATCACGCAGGATCTGCTCCCCCGCAACGCGACCGGCAAGATCATCCGACGCTCGATCACCGCCTGATCGGCGAGCACACCGGTCACTCGCCGAGCCCGAACAGCGAGGCGGCGTTGTCGCGGCACACCGCGCGGATCCACTCGCTGTCGGGCGCGACGCGTTCGAGCACCTCGAGCTGGTGGAGATAGCCGTACGGGATGTTCGGAAAATCCGTGCCGAGCAGGATCTTCCGGCGCAGCGTGTCGAGGCGCGGCAACTGATCCTTCGGGAAGGGTGTGTCCTCCTCGACGAAATCGGTGAACGCCATCGTCGTGTCGAGATGCACCCGCTCGTAGTGCTCCGCGAGGTCGAGGAACTCGCGGTACTCGGGCAGACCCATGTGCGCGACGATCACCGTCAGCTGCGGGTACCGGCGCATGAGCTCCCGCATCGGGGCGGGACCGGTGTACGTGCCGGGCGCCGGGCCCGATCCGCAGTGCACGACGATGGGCACGCCCGAGTCCTCGAGCAGGCCCCACACGTCGTCGAGGAGCGGGTCGAGCGGCGAGTAGTCGCCGACCTGGATGTGGGATTTGAACACGCGCGCGCCCGCCTCGATCGCCGACGCGACGTACTCCTTCGCGTCGGCCTCCGGGTAGAAGGTGGCGGTGTGGAGGCAGTCGGGGGTCCGGGCCGCGAAGTCGGCCGCCCACGAGTTGAGCCACGCCGCCATCTCCGGCTTGTGCGGGTACAGCATGGCGGTGAACCGGTGCACCCCGAAGTCGCGGAGGCGCGCGACGCGTTCCTCCTCGTCGTGCCGGTAGGTGATCGGCCACGGCCGGCCGACGAGCGGACCCGCGGAGTCGAAGTACGCCCAGACCTTGTCCATGACGCTGCGAGGCATGAAGTGCGTGTGGACGTCGATCAGGTGATCGAGGCCGTGGGTGCTCCGGAACCGTGCGACCGACTCGACTTCGTTCATGCCGCGACCCTATCCGGCGACCCTCGGCAGGGGTGACGTGAGTAGTTGATATTCGCTCCGGGAGATCGTTGTCACATACCCCCAGCAGGACAAAGGTTTGCCTTACCAATACTATATGAAACTTGAATTACCGATCCGCGAGCGTCTTGGCACATGTCAGCACGCCGTCCGACCCTTCCTCGGAGTCACCCGTGAAACTGAATCTCAAGCGCCTGCTCCTCGCACCGGCCCTCGCCGGGGCGCTCGTCCTGACCGCCTGCGGTGACAGCGGTACCGACAGCGCCGACGCCGAGAACGGCGCGACCGTCACCATCGAGACCAACAACGGTGAGATGGAAGTTCCGGCGGACCCCGAGCGTGTGGTGGCCCTCGACAACAAGTCGTTCGAGATGCTGCGCGATTGGGGCATCACGCCCGTCGCCCTGCCGAAGACCCTCCTCCCCAACACGGGCTTCGAGGAGTGGCGTGAGGACGACTCCATCCTCGATGTCGGCACGCACCGCGAGCCGAAGCTCGAACTGGTCAGCGAGGCCGAGCCGGATCTGATCATCGGCGGTTCGCGCTTCACCGAGTTCACCGGAGAACTGTCGAAGATCGCGCCGGTCGTCGACGTCTCCGCGCTGGACGATTCCGAGGGCGGCTACATCCAGGGACTGAAGGATCAGACCCTCGCGCTCGGGCAGATCTTCGAGAAGGAAGCCGAGGCCGAGGCGATCGTTGCCGAGCTCGAGGCTGCAACCGAGGCTGCCCAGGACGCCACGAACGGTGAGAGCGTCTTTCTCGCGGTCGTCGCGGGCGGCAAGATCGACAACGGTGCAGGCCGTATCGGCCGCCTCCTCGAGGGCGCGAACCTGAAGGACGTCTTCGCCGGCGACGCCGGTGATGTCCACGGCGATTCCGGTCTCGCTCCCGAGACCATCGCGCAGGCGAACCCCGACTGGATGATCGTCCTGGACCGCGACTCCGCCACCGCCGTGCCGGGCGAGGAAGCCCCGCAGCCGGCCGCCGCGGTGATCGACGCGCAGGAGGCGTTCGCCAACACCACCTTCGCCACGAAGGACCAGATCATCTACCTGGACGGTGACTTCTACAAGCGTGAGGGCATCGAGTCCTACACCGAAGCGTTCCAGCAGATCGCCGACGCGTTCGAAGCTGCGAACCAGTCGGCACAGTAAGTCCCTGTTGTTCGACGCTCCACAGCAGCCTGCCCCGACCCGGATCACGGGCCGGGGCAGGCTGCGTGTGTGAGCGCACCTTCTCCGGATCCGAGCCCCCATGACGAAGAACAAAGTGCTGCTGCCGGTGATCTCGGTGGTCGTTCTGGCACTGACCGTGGCGTCCCTGATGGTCGGCGGCTACGACATCACCCTCGAGTCGCTGATCCACGACCCTGCGGCCCGCGAGATGTTCTTCATCTCCCGCGTGCCGCGAACCCTCGCCCTGATCTTCGCGGCCGTCGCGATGAGCATCTCGGGCGTGATCATGCAATTGATCACCCAGAACAAGTTCGTCGAACCGACCACCGCGGGCACCGCACAGTGGGCCGGTCTCGGCCTGCTGGCCACATTGATCGTCGTTCCCGACGCGTCGCCGATGGTCAAGATGGTGATCTCGGTGATCTTCGCGTTCGCGGGAACGATGGTCTTCATCGTCGTCCTGCGCCGGATCGCGCTGAAGTCATCGATCATCGTGCCGCTCGTCGGCATCATGCTCGGTGCCGTGGTCGGCTCGATCACCACTTTCCTCGCCGGCAACTTCGACCTGCTGCAGTCGATGTCGGCGTGGCGTTCGGGTGGCTTCAGCAGTGTGGTGCGCGGCTTCTACGAACCGCTGTGGGCGGTGCTCGCCGTCGCCGTCCTCGCCTATCTCCTCGCCGACCGGTTCACCATCGCCGGTCTCGGTAAGGACCTCGCCACCAACGTGGGGTTGAAGTACGAGCAGGTCGTCTTCCTCGGCGTCATGCTCGTCGCGATCGCCACCGGCGTCACCACCGTGGTGGTGGGCTTCATCCCGTTCCTCGGCCTGATCGTCCCGAATCTCGTGTCGATGATGCTCGGCGACGACATGCACAAGAACCTGCCCTGGGTCGCCGTCATCGGCGCCGGACTACTTCTCGCGTGCGACCTCGTCGGCCGCACGATCGTCGCCCCCATGGAGATTCCCGCGTCCGTCGTCCTCGGCGTCGTCGGCGCGGTCGTCTTCATCACTCTCGTTCTGAGGCAGCGTCGTCATGTCAGTGCTTGATTCCGTACGCGCCCGGGCCGTCCCGGCCGGCAAGGGTGAGCGCCGTCGCCTGTCGCCGGGAGTGCGTCTGGCCATCGTCGCCGTGATCGCCGCCGTAGCGGTCGCCTGCTATCTGTTCCTGTTCATCCGCGGCTCGTTCGACTTCACCTTCCCGCGCCGGCTCACCGTCCTGGGAGCCATGCTGGTCGCGGCGTTCGCGCACGGCATGGGGACCGTCGTGTTCCACACGGTCACCGACAACCGCATCCTCACGCCGTCCATCATCGGGTTCGATTCCCTGTACACGCTGATGCAGACGCTGACGGTCTTCTTCTTCGGAGCCACCGCGATCGCGACATCCGAAGGCATCCCGAAGCTCGTCCTCCAGACCGCGCTCATGGTGGCGCTGGCGACCCTGCTCTACCGCTGGTTGTTCTCCGGTCGTTTCGGCAGCCTGTTCCTGATGCTGCTCGTCGGCGTCGTGCTCGGAATGGCGTTCGACAGTCTCTCGACGTTCATCCAGAGAGTGCTCTCCCCCACCGAGTACGACATGCTCTCGGTCGAGCTGATGGGCCGCCTGTCGTCCGTACCCGGCGACTATCTGCCCCTCGCGTTCGGCATCTGCATCGTCGTCGGGGTGATCCTGTGGCGCCGTCGCCACCGTCTCGATGCGCTACTGCTCGGCCGTGACACCGCGACCAACATCGGTGTCGCCTACAAGCGCGAGTTGACGCTGATGCTCGTCCTCATCGCGCTGCTCGTGGCGTTCGCGACCGCACTCGCCGGACCTATGACCTTCTTCGGCTTCCTCGTCGCCACCCTCGCCTATCAGATCGCCGGTTCGTACAAGCACCAGTACGTCATGCCCATGGCGTTCCTGCTCGGCGTGATCACCCTCGCCTTCGGCCAGTTCTTCATGCAGCACATCTTCTACGCGGGCGGATTCCTGACTGTGATCATCGAATTCGTCGGCGGCATCCTGTTCCTGTTCATGCTCCTGAGAAAGGGAACGCTGTGATCGAGTTCCACGACGTCTCGATGTCGTACCAGGACAAGCGGGTCCTCGGACCCGTCTCCGGCACGATCCGCGAGGGCGGCATCACCTCCCTGATCGGACCGAACGGTGCCGGCAAGTCGACGCTCATGACGATCATCGGCCGACTGCTGCAACCCACCGGCGGCACCGTCACCGTCGGCGGACTCGACGTTCGGTCCACGAAGACACAGGAACTGGCCAAGCACCTGTCGATCCTGCGGCAGGAGAACCACATCACCGCACGCCTGACGGTCCGCGAACTGGTCGGCTTCGGTCGATTCCCGCACTGTCAGGGCAGACTCACCGCGGAAGACGTGCGGCACGTCGACGAGGCGATGGAATTCCTCAACCTCACCGACCTCGCAGACCGCTTCCTCGATCAGCTCTCCGGCGGCCAGCGGCAGCGCACCTTCGTGGCGATGGTGCTGGCACAGGACACCAAGTACGTGCTGCTCGACGAGCCGCTCAACAACCTCGACATGAAGCACGCCGTGCTGATGATGCGTCAACTGCGGCGGGCGGCGGACGAACTGGGCAAGACGATCGTGCTCGTCATCCACGACGTGAACATCGCCGCCGCGTACTCCGATCACATCATCGCGTTGCGCGACGGCCTGATCGTCACCAGCGGAACGTCCGACGAGATCATGCGGGACGAGATCCTCACCGACGTGTTCGATACCCCCGTGACCGTCCACGCGATCAACGGGCAACCTACCGCGGTCTACGCGCGCTGAGCGGAACTCCGCTCAGAACAAGGTCAATTCGGCGTCGTCGGCGCGCTTCGGCGGCTTGTGCGCGACCACAGGCGTACTGGGCACCTCGATCGGTCCGGGCTTCGCCGCGATCTCGCGGGCGGCCTGGCCGGCGAGCGTGTCGGCCATCTCGTTGAAGTGGTTGCCGACGTGGCCGCGCACCCAGCGGAACCGCACCGGCCCGGTGCGGTCGGTGAGCTCGCGGTCGATGGCGCGCACGAGTTCGAGGTTCTTCACCGGCGCGCCGGTGGCCGTCTTCCAGCCCTTGCGCTTCCATCCGGGCAGCCACTCGGAGGCGCACTTGATCGCGTACTGCGAATCGGATTCGATGATCATCGGCTCGGCGCCGGGATGCGCCCGCAGTGCCTCGAGCACCGCCCGGAGCTCAGCGATCTGGTTCGTGCCCGAACGCTCACCGCCCGACGCGCTGGGCCCCTCGTGATTGACCCACGCCCACCCGATGGCGCCACCGGGATTGCGAAGGCAGGATCCGTCGGTGCTCACGATGATCATGCGCCCGACCATAGCCGCACCCTCCGACACCACGAAAGTCGGCTCCAGCGCACGGAGTCGCGAAAGTCGGCTCCAGCGCACAGAGTACGGTAGAGCGGTGACCGTGTCCGACGAGCGAGGCCGTCGCATCGCGAGCGTGGCGGACGAAGCACCCCTCGACATCCGCGGGCGCGTGCCGTGGCCCGTCGACGTGGTGCGCACCCTGCGCCCGCTGCAGCGCGGGCCGTGGGATCCGTGCCACCGCGTCGTCGCAGGCGCCGTCTGGCGCACCTCCCGGATGGACACCGGTGCCGTGACGTATCGGCTCACCCAGGACGGTCCGCACGGCGCGCGGTGCCTGGCGTGGGGTCCGGGTGCATCCGAGCTGGTCGAGCGGCTGCCGGCTCTGCTCGGCGCCGACGACGACCCGTCCGGCTTTCTTCCCGAGCATCCCCTGCTCGTCGAGGCGCATCGACGCATGCCCGCCCTGCGCATCACCCGCACCGGCCGGGTGCTCGAATCCCTGGTGCCGGCCGTCCTCGAACAGCGGGTGCACGGGGTGGCGGCGTTCGCGTCCTGGCGTCGTCTCGTCACGTGGTTCGGCGATCCGGCACCCGGTCCGGCCCCGGAGGGCATGCGCGTGCCGCCGTCCGCAGCGACCTGGCGGACCGTACCGTCCTGGGAGTTCCATCGAGCGAACGTCGACCCCGGCCGGGCACGCACCGTGGTGCGGTGCGCGCAGGTCGCCGACTCGCTCGAACGGCTCGTCCACGAACCACCCGCCGACGCCCGACGGAAACTACGGGTCGTTCCGGGAGTGGGCGTGTGGACGGCCGCGGAGGTCGCCCAGCGCGCGTTCGGCGACACCGATGCGCTCTCCGTCGGCGACTACCACCTCGCGAAGGTGGTCGGATGGGCACTGCTCGGCCGCCCCCTCGACGATCCCGGCATGATCGAGTATCTCGAACCCGTACGCCCGCAGCGTTATCGGGCAGTGCGACTGATCGTGGAGTCCGGTGGGTACGCGCGGGTTCCGAAGCGCGGGCCTCGCACCCCGATCACCGACCATCGTCGGCGGTGACGGGGTCTCGATCCGGCGCGCCCGTCCTCGTAGACTCGGTCACATGTCCGCCACCCACGACGCGGCCGGCCCCGGTCGGCTCGGACACCTCCCGAGTTATCTGATGACCCAGGCGGCGCGACACGTGCATCGCGTCGTGTTCGACCGCCTCGATTCCGCCGATGCCCGAGGCCACCACTACCGGATCCTGGCCGCCCTCGAGGAATACGGACCGTCCAGTCAGATCGACCTCGCCCGTCGCTGCGGGCTCGATCGCAGCGACGTCGCCTCCTCCGTCGACGCACTCGTCGACCGGCGTTTCGTCGAGCGAGCACCCGACCCGACCGATCGGCGACGCAACATCATCACCCTCCCCCAGCGCGGGCGCCGGCGACTGTTCGATCTCGACCGGATGCTCACCGCGGCGCAGGACGAGGCGTTCGCTCCCCTCGACGCGGCCGAACGAGCACAGCTCACTGCCATGCTGACGAGGATTGTCGAGTATCACACCAGGCCTGCGCCGATGTCCGCGCAGCAGCCGTAGGCTTGTAGAGGTGCATCCGGCGGAGATCCCGCCGCGAGCACGATCTACGAAAGGACCTTCGGCGTGCAGGCCAAACCTTGCCGAGAATCACGAGTCGTCAAGACCAGCAGGGTGTTTCCCAACGACGTCAACGACCACAACACGTTGTTCGGCGGGAAGTTGATGAGCGACATCGACATGACCGCGTCGATCTCGGCGACCCGTCACAGTCGGGCCTCGGTTGTGACGGCGTCGACCGACTCCGTGGCCTTCCTCGAGCCCGTCCGCCCGTCCGATTCGGTGTGCCTCGAATCGTTCGTGACCTGGACCGGATGCAGCTCCATGGAGGTCTTCGTCAAGGTCACCGCCGAGGATCTGCGCAGCGGTGAGCGACGCATCGCCGCGACCGCCTTCCTCACCTTCGTCGCGGTCGACGACGGTGGTCGACCCATGCAGGTCCCGCCGGTGCTGCCCGAGTCCGACGAGGAGCGCAAGCTCAACGAGTCCGGTGACGAGCGGGCGGAACACCGCCGCATGCACCGCGCGCAGAGCCAGGAGATGGCGAAGTACCTCACCACGAGTCGCCCGTGGTGAAGTAGGTCCGCACGCACCCGCCGTCGAGTCGTGATCAACCGGCAGTGCGCGAAAAGCGCTCTGCAGGACATCATTCGGATTGACTGCTGCCGAAGGACGGCGATTGCTGTACGGGTACGGCGGGTGTCTCAGCGGGAACTGTGATGACTGTGGCTCCCTGCTCGATCGCGAAGGACGTGAGCGGGAACAGCGCGAGGATTTCTTCGATACCGGGATAGTCCGAGGCCCACATCGCGGTGGAATCGGCGTTGCCGCACGATGCCAACGCGACGTACGAGCCCGCGGGTACGTCCGCAATGACCTGCGTGCTGGTTCCCGGCGCTACCGGCCCCTGCTCGTAGAGGGACTGTCCAGCTCCGACGACCTCCCAGACCGGAGGCAGCACCCCTCCGCTGCTCCTGCTATTCCTGGGATCACTACAGCCGCAGGGACAACAACGGTGGTGATCACTGCAACACGGGCGCGATGTCGCATCGGATGTCCTTACTGTCGCCAGATAACGGAAGTCATGTGATCTTGACGCACCCCCGGTTTCTGCGGGCGGATTTCACCGAAAGCGATCCCCGCTGAAGAAGTTCTATTCGACGAATACGTCTGCCGGATGCGTGAAATGTCGGCGAGCGATGCGGAGTTGTGGAAATATCTCGACCACTCGACGCGAAGGGGGATCGCGTGTTCGACATCGAGCTTTCGGCAGGAACGATCGAGTACGAGGACACCGGCAGCGACGGACCGGTTCTCGTGTTCATCCACGGTCTACTGATGGACGGAACCGGGTGGCGGCACGTCGTCGAACAACTCCGCGGCACCTACCGCTGCATCCTGCCGACCTGGCCTCTCGGCTCGCACCGCATACCGATGCGTCCGGAGGCAGACCTCACCCTCGTCGGCATGGGACATCTCATCGGCGAGTTCCTCGACGCCCTCGGCCTGCGTGACGTCACGTTGATCCAGAACGATTGGGGCGGCGCCCAGGTCTTCCTCGCCGTGTCGAATCCCGAACGGGTCTCGCGACTGGTGCTCACCGCGTGCGAGGCATTCGACAACTACCCGCCCGGCCCGGTGAAACTGCTCCTGCCACTGGTCAAGATTCCCGGCGGGGTGCGCCTGCTCATGGCGGTGCTCGCCACGAAATTCGGGCGACGAGGACCCGGCACCTGGGGATGGATGAGCAAACGTCCGGTACCCGGACCTGTCATGGATGCCTGGTTCCGCCCGGCCACCGTCGACCGGAACATCCGGCGTGATCTGGCAAAGTACGCACTCTCGGCTCCGCCCAAGCAACAACTGCTCGAGATTGCTGCGAAGGCGGCGCAGTTCTCCGGACCGGTGCTGGTCGTATGGGCCACCGAGGATCGCATGATGCCCCGCGATCACGGACGAAGTCCATCGGGCTAGCGACACATACGCAGGATCCCTCTCGCTCGTTCGGCGACAGGAAGATCGACGAACTCGCCTCCCGGCAACCTCACCGCAGCACCACCGGACTCATCGAATGCATCAAGCACCATTCTCGCCCATTCGATTTCATGATGGCGAGGGGCGAAGGCGGCGTGAATTGCTGTCAATTGCGTGGGGTGTACCGCCGATTTCCCGAAGAATCCGAGTTCTCGACTCCTGCCGGCTTCGCGAGTGAGGCCGTCGATATTGTCGATGTGGGGGTAGACGCTATCGATGGGCGGGGCGATACCAGCGGCTCGGGCGGCTACGACGAGGTGCGACCGTACATACTGCAACGGAATGTCCCCGGATCCGGTTCCGAGATCCTTTCGCAGGTCGATGCCTCCGAGCGCAAGGTGTGTGACGGCGGGATGATCGGCGATCGCGAAGGCGTTGACGACTCCTCGGGCGCTTTCGATGGCACAGATCAGCGGCTTTTCCGGCGCCCGGGTCGCCACCCAGTCGATCTCGTCTGTCGACTCGACTTTGGGTATGCGGATGCCGTACGCGACCTCGGCGACGGCTTCGAGGTCGGCGATCGCGAGATCCGTTCCGGCGGGATTGATGCGCACCCACGCCGCGTGATGAGGGAGGGCAGCGGCGACCTGTTTGCGCGCCAGTGCTTTTGCGGTAGGAGGGACGGCATCTTCGAGATCGAGGATGACGGCATCTGCACCGGCGCGGAACACCTTCTGCAGGAGCTTCTCATTGTGGCCGGGAGCGAACAGATAACTGCGGTCCATCAGATGACCCCTTTCTCGGTCAGGGCGGCCAGTCGGTCGGGAGTGAGACCGAGGGCCGCTCGGTAGAACTGCTCGTTGTCCTGGCCGAGACGCCGGCCGGTGAACCTGATCCGGCCGGGCGTCCCGAGCATGCGCAGCATGAGGTTCTGCATCTTGATGGGACCGAGGTCTTCGTCCTCGACAGTGGTGATGGACTCACGGGTGATCACGTGTGGGTCGTTCATCAGTTGAGCGACATCGTAGATGGGTGCGATAGCGGCGCCGACGCGCTCGAATTCGGCTACAACTTCCTCGAACGGGCGCGCAGCAATCCATTTCGCGACTGCGTCGTCGAGAAGATCTCCGTGGCGGCTGCGTTCACCGGCGGAGGTGAACCAGGCTTCCTCCACGATGTCGGCGCGTCCCACCAGGCGCATGACTCGTTCTGCCACCGAGGTCGCGCTGGCAGAGATCGCGACCCATCGGTTGTCCAGGGTGAGGTACGTGTTGCGGGGCGCGTTGTTGGGAGATCTGTTGCCGTTGCGGCCGGCAATGGTTCCCAGTTGGTCGTAGGCGGTGGGACCGGGTCCGAGGATCCCGAGTAGAGGCTCGAGAAGCGAGAGGTCGATGACCTGTCCTTTTCCCTCAGCGCCCTGTGCGCGTCGATGCCACAGGGCCGTGACCACGCCGAACGCGCCGGAGAGGCCCGCAACGCCGTCGGCGAGCCCGAACGGCGGCAGTGTCGGGGGGCCGTCCTCCGGTCCGGTCTGGTGGGCGAATCCACTCATCGCTTCGGCGAGGGTACCGAACGCGCGACGTTCGGAATACGGACCGCACTGTCCGAAGCCTGTGACTCGCAGCATGATCAAACTCGGGTTGATCGTGTGCAGGCGTTCGGGACCCAAACCCCACTTCTCGAGAACACCGGGACGGAAGTTCTCCACCAGAACGTCTGCGTCGACTACGAGGTCACGAAAGATCTCTTGTCCCTCGCTCGTGCCGAGATTCAACGTGAGGCAGGTCTTGTTGCGTGAGATGACCTTCCACCACAAGCCGTGCCCGTTCTTCTGGGCGCCGTGGGTGCGGGCCGGATCACCCGTGGGGTGTTCGATCTTGATGACTTCCGCGCCGTAGTCGCCGAGGAGCATGGCAGCGATCGGAGCGGCATAGACGGTGCTGATGTCGAGTACCCGGATACCGTCCAACGGACCACGCGACGGGTTCGGCGCAGGGTCGGGTTCGGCAGGAGGGAGACTCGGAGGAAGCTCGTCCGGTTCACGAGCAGCTGGATCAATGTTCATGGGTTGTCCTCGACATCGGGTCCGTGCAGGAAGGAACTGCGGCAGGAGTGCCAGGCGGATTGCGACGGAAGCAGTGGATGTTGTCCTCAATCTGTCACCGTCGAGATTGAAGTACAATCTCAATCATCTGGATGCCCCTTCAATTTCTCTAAAGGATGTGTTGCGGCGTGCTCGATGCGGCCAGGATGTTCACGTTGTGCGAGGTCGCCCGGCGCGGTTCCATCACCGCTGCAGCAACAGCTCTGGGATACACCACATCTGCGGTATCGCAACAGATCGCGAAACTGGAGAAGGAGGCCGGGCAACCGCTACTCGAGCGACACGCACGGGGCATCGCACTCACCGATGCCGGACGGTCCGTGGTCAAGCACGCCGAGCGGATCCTGGTCGAACTCGAAGCAGCGGACGCCGAACTTGCAGAGATCCGAGGGTTGCGAGCGGGAAGGTTGGCCATCGGAACATTTCCGACGGCCGGATCGTCTCTGCTCCCTCTTGTGGTCAAGGAGTTCAAGACCCAGCACCCCGGTATCGACCTGCGGGTGCTGAGTGGCAGGTTCACGCAATTGGTCGAGGCTTTACGGCGACGTGAGATCGAACTGTCCCTGCTGTGGGACTACGAATGGAACCGGATCGACGATCCGCTGCTGACCTACCACCATCTGATGAACGACCCGACCGTACTGCTCGTGTCGGAGAAGCACCGGCTCGCCGACCGTGAGTCGATCCGGATCACCGAATTGAAGGACGAGTCATGGGTGGTTCGTGCCGATGACCATCCGGTGGCGCACACCCTGGAGCGATTGTGTCGGGAAGGGGGGTTCGCGCCGCGGACGAGTTTCTTCGCGCACGACTACGGGGAGGTGCAGGCAATGGTGGGAGTGGAATTGGGCGTCGCCATCGCGCCGCGACTCGCCGTACTCAATCCACATCCCGATGTTCGTTCCATTCCGCTCACCACCAGGTCCCCGCAGCGTCGAATCCTGTTGGCGCACTTGACGGAGCGTCGGCTCAGTCCGGTGGCACAGGAAGCGATCACGCTGTGCACGGCAGCGGCGCGGCGCCTCGAACAGGAGATGGGTGTGTAGGGACGATCGTGCAACGGAAGGACCAACTGTCCAGATGCCCGGACGAGTCGGTCAGCGGACGGATCCGCTCAGCGCAGCGACAGGCAAGGTAACGAACAGTTCCGCGGCGGCAATCCGCCGGGCAGCCCGGTGCAGTGAGACCGCCTCGACTCGTCCATCGGCGGATCGGATGATGTCGACGTCCACAACGCCCGCTGCGGTGCCCAACCGCAGGGATCCCGGCCGTCGAGCCCGGGCGTTGTCGGCAACCACGCCACCGTCGACGGTTGCAGCGGCAGCCACTGCGACGGCCGAAGTCAGCCCGATGGCCGGATGCGGGGCCATCATGGAGACCATCCGAACCGAGATGTCGTAGTCCTCGGCAGCGACGTATTCCCCGGTGCCGGTGCAATAGTCCTGCGGGGGACCGACGACACCGACTTTCGGGATCGCATGCGAAACAGGCTCATCGGTCGTGCACAACCCCATTCGCAGCGCCGACTCACGTCGTAATGCGACGAGAAGGGGCAGATGATCGCCGACCGTCGCGTTCTGCTCGGCCCCCGCGAGGCCCAGGTCTGCGGCGGCGAACAACGCGGCCGGTGCGCCGGCATCGACCATGGTGGCTCGATACCGTTGCCCGCCGAGAACGATCGTGTCGAGCGCTGAGCCGGTCGGCAGGAGAGGCGTGGTAGCAAGATCGGTGAACGTCAACGCCACCGGCACCCCGAGCGCACTGGTTCCCGGCACGGAGGCATTTCCCTCCGCTGGGACCTTCCCGCCGGGTGTCACGATCTCCGCAGTCAGAACGGCCCCGGTGTTCCGATTCCGCATCCGAACCGTAGTCCGTGCAGCGTCGACTGCAACGAGTCCGGTCTGCAGCGCGTACAACCCGATCGCGGTAGCGCAGTTGCCGCAGTTGCTTCCCCACTCGACTCTTCGGTCACCGATTGCGACCTGCGCGAACAGATACTCGATATCGATGCCGGGTTCGCTGGAGCGACGGACGATCGCGGCCTTCGAAGTGGTCGAGCTTCCGCCACCGACGCCGTCGAGCTGACGGGGATCGCCGGACCCGAACGCGGAAGTGAGGATGGGATCGAGTCCACCCGCCTGTTCGATGAGGGGGTCTACGTCGACCGCATCGAAGAGCCAGCACTTGCTGGTTCCTCCTCGCATCCAGGTACCGCGGAGTGTGAACACCGTCGGGCCGCCTTTCGCTCGTTCCGAAATGGGAAACACCCGCTGAAGGCGCTGATCGAGCAGGCGAGCAACCCTTCAGTGGAGTCATCTCCAACACTCCGCCGCTCACAGGTGGAGCACAATTACGAATAAATCGAGATGCATTAAGCAGCACTTAAATCTGGGCCCCGACAATCGCAAACCGAAAAGTCGGTAGCGAAATCGAATTCTCGTCGAAAAGCCAGCAGGAGAGCGCCGGTAGCGATCTTGGAATGCCCTTTCCGGTGTCCCAGCGCTCGAACTGCCGGAGTGACATCCGCCAACCCAGGTATAAGAAAAACTTAAGGCAGGTCGTATTTTTCGACATTGTTCTGAAGATCACACCGACCTAGCGTGTGATGGGTCACGATCGATGAGAGGAAGTGATATGACAACGACCCGCCTACTCGTGTACGAGGACATGTCCGGCTCCGGAGGTCGGGTCGGTGAAGTGACTACCGAACCGGTCGACTCCCGCACACCGCTCTCCACCCCCGCCTCCTCAATCCCTGGCCGCAGCACCGCCACCCATTGCGCGCAGCCGGAACCGCCGACGAGCCGGCAGGCGATCCTGCCGCACCGCAAGTGAAAGAACGGCCATGACCTCTATCGAGATACTTCCCCTGATCGCCTTGGTCGCGATGTTCGTGATCGCTTCGATCTTCCCCATCAACATCGGCATCCTCGGTTTCATCGGGGCGTTCCTCGTCGGTGCCTTCGCTCTCGGGTACGACGACAAGGAAATCCTGGCCGCATTCCCGAGTTCGATCGTCCTGACGATCATCGGTGTCACCTACTTCTTCGGCATGGCCAAGAGGAACGGCACCATCGACCTCCTGGTCAATGCCTGCATTCGGGCAGTCGGGGGCCGCACGGCCATCGTGCCGTGGGTATTCTTCTTCTCCGCTTCGGTGCTGACCGCGCTGGGCACCTTCAGCCCCGCAGCCGTCGCCCTGATCTCCCCCGCCTCCATGTCGTTCGCCGCCCGGACTCGAATGAGTCCGCTGGTAATGGGCATCATGACGATCAACGGCGCACACGCCGGCGCGTTCTCCCCGATATCGGTCTCCGGAGTCCTCGTCACCGACATCGTCGAATCCAGCGGCCTGCACATCGCCCCCTGGACGCTCTTCTTCTCCAGCTACGGCATCAACGTCCTGCTCTCGGTACTCACCGTGGTCGGATACTCCGTCCTCGCCCGTGTCCGCGGTCTCGAGTACACCGCCACCGGAACCGACGACAGCAGTGGTCCTACTCTCCGTCGGGCCGACAGCATCAGTGCAGGACCGGATGTGGCACCTGCAGGTGGTTCGGGGACTCGCGCCGGGACCCAGCTGCTCACGCGTGAAGTAGCACCGGCTGTCGCGCCGGTCACCGCACCGATCACCATGGTCCAGAAACTCACGCTCGGGTTGATCGCGACGGTCCTGATCCTCGTGCTGGTCTTCCATCTCCCGATCAGCTTCGTTGCTATTGCGGCAGGAGCGATCCTGGCGTTCACCGATCTGTCGAAGCAGAACGAAGCGATTGCCGGTATCAGCTGGACCACCGTCCTGCTCGTAGCCGGAATGATCACCTACATCTCGATTCTCGAGGAAATGGGCACCATCGACCACCTCGCCGAAATGGCGATCACCCTCGGTGCCCCGCTGTTGGTCGCGGCCGTCCTCTGCTACGTCATCGGCGTCACCTCTGCGTTCGCCTCGTCCACCGCGCTGCTGGCCGCGGTGATCCCTCTCGCGCTGCCCCTACTGCAGATGGGTGCACTGCCCGTAGTAGGAGTGGTCGCAGCCCTGGCCATCTCGGCCACGGTCGTGGATGTGTCCCCGTTCTCGACGAACGGCGCACTCGTCCTTGCGAACTCCCAGAAGATCGACCGCTCCAAGTTCTACCGCCAGCTGCTGATCAACGCCGGCATCGTGGTCGCCGTAGCACCCCTCCTGTGCTGGATCATCCTGGTGCTGGTCCCCACTCTCGTATAGGCACCGAATCCGCGACCGGCCGTCACCCGTTTGGGTGACGGCCGGTCGACATGTCCCACTCCGGAGACGACCAGTCACAGCGCTCGCGCGATGATCTGCTTCATGACCTCGTTGGCACCGGCGTAGATCCGCTGGACGCGGGCATCCTCGTACATCCGCGCGATGAGGTATTCGCGCATGTAGCCGTAGCCGCCGTGCAGCTGCACGCACCGGTCGATGACCTCGCACTGCTTGTCGGTCAGCCAGTACTTGACCATCGCAGCGTCGGACGGGTCGAGTTGGCCCTTCAGGTGCTGCTCGATGCAGTGGTCGAGGAAGATGCGGCAGGTGCGGGCGATGGTCTGGCACTCGGCGAGTTCGAAAGCCGTGTTCTGGAACTCGAACAGGCTGTGCCCGAAGGCCTGTCGCGCCTTGGTGTAGCGAACAGTCTCCTCGACGGCACGGTCCATCGCGCCGGCGGCCTGCGCACCGATGATCAGTCGCTCCTGCACGAGCTGCGCCATGAGCTGACCGAAGCCGAGGCCTTCGGATTCGCCGAGCAGGTTCGTCACGGGCACACGCACGTCGACGAACGACAGTTCGGATGTGTCGGCGGCGTGCTGACCGACCTTGTCGAGGACGCGTCCCACCGAGAAGCCCGGGGTGTCACGGAGATCCACGATGAGCAGCGACACGCCCTTGGCGCCGGCCTTCGGGTCGGTCTTGACGGCGAGGACGATGACGTCGGCCGAGGAACCGTTGGTGATGAAGGTCTTCGAGCCGTTGACGACGTAGTGGTCGCCGTCGCGCACCGCGGTGGTCTTGATCGCTTTGAGATCCGAGCCCGCGCCGGGTTCGGTCATGCCGATGGCGCCGAGGATCTCGCCGGTGGCCATGCCCGGCAGCCACGCCTTCTTCTGCTCCTCGTTGCCGTACTCGAGGATGTAGTGCGCGACGATGCCGCTGTGCACGGAGTTGCCGAACGCGAGATCGCCGGAATAGCCCTGCGCGTCGAACACCGCGAGGTCGTGCGCGAAGGTGCCACCGCCCCCGCCGTACTCCTCGGGGATCGAGCAGCACAGCAGACCGAGCTTGCCGGCCTCGAGCCACACCTCACGATCGATACGACGCTGCGAATCCCACTTCTCGGCCTTGCCCATGACCTCGCGATCGAAGAACTCGCGCGCGAGATCGTAGACGGCAGAGACCTCGTCGTCGTACCAGGAGGCGACGTGCTTCTTCGGCATCGGGTTCGGATTCCTTTTCGCAGTGTTCGGTTCGGAGTGGTCAGGATCCGCGCAGTTCGCGCTTGAGGAGCTTGCCGCTCTGGTTACGCGGCAGGACATCGACGAAGCGAACGGCCTTGGGCACCTTGAACGGCGCAAGGCGCTGCTTGACGTGGTCGATCAAGGTGGGCTCGTCGAGTTCGTGACCGTCCTTGAGGACGACCACCGCGGTCACCGCTTCGATCCACTTCTCGTCCGGAGTGCCGATCACCGCGACCTCGGCGACGGCGGGGTGCGTGTAGATCGCGTCCTCGACCTCACGCGAGGCGACGAGGATGCCGCCGGTGTTGATGACGTCCTTGATGCGGTCGACGACGGTGATGAAGCCTTCGGCGTCGCGGGTGACGAGGTCGCCGGAGTGGAACCAGCCGTCGCGGAAGGCCTCCTCGGTCGCGGTGGGGTTCTCCCAGTAGCCGAGGCACAGTTGCGGTGAGCGGTACAGGATCTCGCCGGGTTCGCCGTCGGGGACGTCGTTGCCGTCGGCGTCGACGACGCGGGTCTCGACGAACAGTACCGCCCGGCCACACGAGGCGGGACGCGCGTCGTGCTCCTCGGGACGGAGGACGGTGGCGAGCGGACCGATCTCGGACTGCCCGAAGCAGTTGTAGAAGCCGAGCTCGGGGTAGCGTCCGCGGAGTCGCTCGAGGACGGTGACCGGCATGATCGACGCCCCGTACTGCGCCTTGCGCAGCGACGACAGGTCGCGCGTGTCGAGGTCGGGGTGGTTGGTCAGCGGCACCCACACGGTCGGGGCGAGGAACAGCGATCCGATGCGCTCCTCCTCCACCAGCCGGAGGATCTCGGCGACGTCGGGTGCCGGCAGCAGCCGCACGGTCGCGCCGACCGCGAAGTACGGGATGAGGAAGACGTGCATCGCGGCGGAGTGATAGAGCGGCATGCACACGAGCGGGTCGTCACCGGCCGACAGGTCGAGCGCCTCGATCGACGACATGTATTCGAAGGTGAGCGCCCGGTGGGTCATCATGGCGCCCTTGGGTTTCGACGTCGTGCCCGAGGTGTAGAGGAGCTGGACGAGGTCGGTGTCGGCCACCGCGACGTCGAGCGTCGGCACGTCGCCGGTCTGCGCAACCGCCACCAGGGAGTCGTCGGCGTCGCGGAGCGGGACGACGGTCTCGGCCGGCACGTCGGCCAGGACGGCGTCGAGGTTGTCCCGCAGCGCCGGGTCGACGAGCACGGCCTTCGCCCCCGACTGGCCGAGCAGGTACGACAATTCCTCACCACGCAGCGCGTAGTTGATCGGCACGTGCACCAGCCCGGCGCGGGCAGCGGCGAGATATCCGATCGCGTAACCGTCGGAGTTGGTGCCGTAGGCGGCCACGCGGTCGCCCTGGGACAGGCCCAACGAGAGCAGATGCGCGGCGGCGCGGGTGACGGCGTCGTCGAGTTCCCGGTAGGTGAACTGCCGGTCGCCGAAGCGGAGCGCGACGCGGACGGGATAGCGCGCGGCGGTGCGGTGGAGGATGCCGTCGACGGTGCTCTGACGCGGATCGGGGGTCATGCAGCGAACTTTATAGGACGTCCAATCAACTAGTCCAGACTTAGCGATCGCTCGGGATCAGCGGCCCTTCCAGACCGGTGCGCGCTTCTCGAGGAAGGCCGTCATCCCCTCCTGCGCGTCGTCGATCATCGCGTTCGACGCCATCGTCTCCGCCATCGCGGCATAGGCCGTCTCCTGCGGCAGATCGATCTGCCGGTAGAACGCCTCCTTGCCGATCCGCATCGTCGCGGGGGACGACGTGGCGATCTTCAGGGCGAGCTCGGTGGTCGCGGTCTCGAGCGTCTCCGGTTCGACGACGTAGTTCACCAGCCCCCAGTCGGCGGCGGTCTGCGCGTCGATGGTGTCGCCGGTCAGCAGCATCTGCAGCGCCCGCTTGCGTCCGATCGCGCGGCTGACCGCGACCATCGGCGTCGAGCAGAACAACCCGATTCGCACACCCGGAGTGCCGAAGCGGGCGTCCGCAGCGGCGACGGCCAGATCGCACGACGCGACGAGCTGGCATCCCGCCGCGAGCGCCGTGCCCTGCACCGATGCGATCACCGGTTGAGGGATCGACTGCACCGTCCGCATCATCTCGTTGCACGTCTCGAAGATCGCGCGTTCCTCGTCGAGCGTGCGTCCGATCATCTGCCGCAGGTCGTGCCCGGCCGAGAACACCGGGCCTTCCGCGCGGACCACGATCACCTTCGAGTCGGCCGCGAGCGCCGTCAGACCGGCGATGACCTCGCGCATCGTCTCTACCGACAGCGGGTTGCGCTGCTTCGGACGGTCGAGGGTGAGTACCCCGATACCGCTGGCCTCGTCGACAGCGATGAGCACGGGCGGGGGCAGGGTGTCGACGGCGTCGGGGCCGTCCGCAGAGCGATCCGTCACGTTCCCTTTCCTACACCACCCGCGAGTTACCGGCGCGGCATCGACGAGACGAGATCCGCGACGCGGGCAGGCTCCCGACCGAGCAGCGCCGCCGTGACGGCACTCCCTGCGACGAAGCCGTGATCGTCGTAGAAGTCGAACATCGCCGCCAGACGCTCCCGGGTATCCGCGGGCAGGTCGCGGCCGTGGCGCCCCATCCACACCGGGGCGGACACCTGCTCGATCTTCACCGACCGCCCGGCGACCGCACACAGCTGACGCACACTCACCGCGTCCGGTCCCCCGAGCTCGTAGGTGGCGCCGTGGTGGACGTCCGCACCCTCGACGAGGACACGTGCCGCTACCGCCGCGACGTCCGACAGAGCGACGAACGAGAACGGCGCGTCGGGGTCGTAGGGGACGTCGAGTGCGTCGACCGATCCGTCGAGCACGGACGCGAAGTTCTCCGTGTACGCGCAGGGCTGCAGAACGGTCCACCGCATCCCGGAAGCATGCAGGATGTCCTCGCAGCGTGCCTTGTCGAGGTGATGCGGCATCGCCGGCGTGTACGGCCAAGCCACGGAGTGGTAGACGACGTGATCCACCCCGGCCTCGGCCACCGCCCCGAGGAACCGCTCGAACAGTGCCGGTTCGTCGGGGTGCATGTTCGGGGCGATGAAGTAGACGCCACGGCAGCCCGACAGCGCGTCGACGAGCCCGGCACCCGTCTCGAGGTCGACAGCACGATCCCCCGCCCGTCGAGCGGTGTGTACCACTCGGCGGACGGGGGTCGTGTCTGCTGTGTCCAGCGCCGCGACGACAGCCGTTCCGGTCTTCCCCGCGGCACCGATCACTGCGAGATCGGTGCCGCGGGAGAGATGGGCCGTCGTCGACATCAGTTGCCGATGAAGTCGTACTCGGCGAACTCGGCGCCACCTGACAGGCGGGCGTAACCGGGACCGCGGTCGAAGAAGGGCTCCTCCTCGCCGCGCTCGGCGCGCATCTGCGCACGCAGTGCCTCGGTGGCCTCGACGTCGGCGGCGGGCTCGTCGGCCGAGGTGTCCTTCAGGATCACGCCGTAGTCGTCGCGGGCGCCCTCGACGGACACCTTGCGCCACAGCACGTCCCGGACCACCTCGTCGATCGGACGATCGAGCGGGTCGCCCCAGCCACCGCCGCCGGTGGTGCGGATGCGCACGACCTCGCCGGCCTTGATCGGCTCGGCATCGGTGAGAGCGTCGAACTCGCGCTCGTTCGGGCCGCCGGGATCGAGGGTGACCGAGAACGGCTTGCCGGCCTTGCCACCCTTGACGCCCCAGCACGCGAGGATCGAACGGTCTGCGATGGACATGAAGTTCGCGTCCTTGAGCATGCGGATGTGCTTCTCGTAGCCGAGACCACCGCGGTAGCGACCGGCTCCACCGGAATCGATTGCCAGACCCAGCTTCTCGACGATGAACGGGAAACGACTCTCGGTGAACTCGGTGGGCAGGTTCCGCGAGTCGGGCACCACGTGGATGGTGTCCTCACCGTCGGCGTAGTGCCGGCCGCCGGAGCCGCCGCCGAGCACCTCACGCATGAGGTACGAGTGGCCGTCGAAATCCTCACCGTACACACCGGTGTAGCGGATGGTCTCCTGGTCGGCGGGCATGTTGCCGTCGACCGCCTTGGCGACCACACCGGAGAGCACACCGAGCAGACGCAGGATCACGAACGTGCGAGCGTTGGTGGGAGCGGGGAAGATCGGAGTGATGAGCGTGCCCGGCTCCGGGAACTTCATCTCGATCAGCGGCACGACGCCCTCGTTGACGTCCAGCTCCGCCATGCGGTCCGGGGTGTCGGCCAGGTTGCGGAGGATCGGCGCCAGCCACTTGATGAGGAAGTTGCCGTCGGCGTAGTCACCGCAGTGGTTGATCGGGCCCTTCGCCTGCGGACCGGTGCCGTTGAAGTCCAGGATCAGACGCTCACCGCCCTCGTCCTCCGGGGAGGTCTTGGTGAGCGTGATGCGCTGCACGTGCAGCATGGGCTCGTCCACACCGTCGTGCTCGGCGTAGTCCTCCCAGGTGTACGTGCCCACCGGAATCTTGCTGAGGATCTCGCGGCGGTACGTCTCCGTGGTCGCGTCGAGGATCGCGTCGAAGCAGGCCTCGACGGTCTCGACGCCGTAGCGCTCGAACAGCTCCGACAACCGGCGCGCACCCATGAGGCACGCCGAGCACTCGGCGTCGAGGTCGGCGGCGAGCGAGTCGGGCATGCGGGAGTTGCGGGTCATGATCCGCAGCGCCGCCTCGTTCGGAACGCCCTGGTCCCACAGCTTGATCGGCGGGACCATCAGTCCCTCCTCGTACACCGTGGTCGCACCCGAGGGCATGGAACCGGGGCAGCAACCGCCGATGTCGTCGTGGTGGCCGAAGGCCTGCACGAACGCGACCACCGAGGGCTCGGTGTCGCCGGGGCGGGTCGCGAAGACCGGGACGGTGACGCACAGGTCGGGGAGGTGTCCGATGCCGCCTTCGGAGAGGTAGACGTCGTTGTGGAAGAAGACGTCCCCGGGCTTCATCGTCTCGAGCGGGAAGTCCCGTGCCACCGGATGCACGAGCGCCGAGTACGACCGACCGGTGAGCTTGCGCAGGTTGCGGTCGTGGATGCCGGCGCGGAAGTCGTGGGCGTCGCGGATCATCGGCGAGCGCGAGGTCCGGGAGATGGAGGTCTCCACCTCCATCTCGACGCTGGCGAGGTAACCGGCGACGATCTCGACGAGCACCGGATCGGGAGCGGTGCCCGAAGCGTCGGTCAGCCGGAAGGGCTTGCGCGTCGTGGCCGCGGCGGGTTCGAGAGTCGCAGTCATCGGGTGGCTCCGTTCGAGTCGGATGTCTTGGTGAGGCGGATGTTGCCGAAAGAGTCGATGCGAGCGCGGAATCCGGGGTGGACCGGGATGGTCGAGCTGAATTCCTCGATCACGGCGGGACCTTCGAGTTCGTCGCCGGCGCCGAGGCGGGCGCGGTCGTACACGCGGGTGGTGACCCACTCGTCGAAGTACGCCTCGCGGGTGCCGGTGAGGGCGGCGTCCGCACCCGTGCCCGGGGCGATCTCGGCGAGTTCCGGTCGCTTGATGGGTCCGATGCCGCTGACGCGGAGGTTGACCCATTCCACGTGCTGGTGGGGATCGTTGCGGAAGTCGTAGCCGTAGAGCTCGCGGTGGGCCTGGTGGAAGCGTTCGGCCGCCTCGTCCATCAGTTCCTGGGTGATGGGGCCGTCGCCGACCGGCACGCGCACCTCGAATGCCTGGCCGAAGTAGCGCAGGTCCGCCGAGCGGGCGTACTGCCGCTGGTCGGGACCGAATCCCTCGTCCTCCAGGGCACGTTCGGCCTCGGCCGCGAGGGCGTCGAGTCCGGCCTGCAGCTCCTCGATCTCCAGCCGATCGTGGCGGCTGACGTGCGTCTGCACGTAGTCGTTGCGGACGTCGACGGTGAGCAGCCCGAAGGCCGAGACGTTGCCCGGGTTCAGCGGCACGAGGACGTCCTTGAGACCGAGGATGTCGACGAGGCGGCAGGCCAACAGCGAACCGGAGCCGCCGAAGGTCACCAGGGTGAAGTCGCGGACGTCGAGACCGCGCTTGACGGTGATCTGGCGCAGCGCGTTGGCCTGGTTCCAGGCCGACACCTCGAGGATGCCCGTGGCGCACGCCTCGAACTCGAGGCCGAGACGGTGTGCGAGTTCCTCGACGCCCTTGCGGGCGAGTTCGGTGTCGAGCGGGATCTCACCACCGAGCAGGTGGGGAGGGATGCGGCCGAGCAGGACGTGGGCGTCGGTGATGGTCGGCTCGTTGCCGCCCTTGCCGTAGCACAGGGGCCCGGGATCGGCGCCCGTCGATTGCGGGCCGACGCGCAGGGTGCCCTCGGGGGTCATCCAGGCGATGGAGCCGCCACCGGCGCCGACGGTCACCACGTCGATCATCGGGATCTTCGACGGGTAGACACCCACGCGACCTTCCGTGGTGAGGGCCGGCTCGCCGCCGACGACCACGGTGACGTCCGTGGAAGTACCACCACCGTCGCAGGTCAGCACCTGGTCGACACCCGCGACACCTGCGATCAGGGCCGCACCCAGGGCACCGGCCGCGGGTCCGGAGAGCACGGTGGTGATCGGCTGGTGCACGACCTCCTTGGCCGAGAGCACGCCGCCGTTGGACTTCATCACGTAGAACGGGATGTCGCGCTGCTCGCCCTCGGCGGAGGAGAACTCGCGCAGACGGTTCGCGATGTTGCTGACGTAGTTGCGGATGTTGGGCTTGACCGCGGCGTCGACGAGGGTCGTGATGGACCGCTCGTACTCGCGGTACTCGCGCAGCACCTCGCTGGAGATGCTCACGGTCGCCTCCGGGTACTCCTCCATGAGGATGTCGCGGACGCGGCGCTCGTGTTCGGGGTTGGCGTAGGAGTGCATGAGGCACACGCCGACGGTGAGGATCTCGCGGTCCTTGAAGAAGCGGGCGGCGGCGCGGACGTCGTCCTCGTTCAGGGGACGGATCTCGCTGCCGTCGTAGGCGAGACGGCCCCGGATGGTGCGGACGCGGTCGGCCGGCACGATGCGGTCGGGCTTGACCCAGAAGTAGGAGTTGCCGTAGCCGTCGGGGACCGACTGGCGGGCGATCTCGAGGACGTGTTCGTAGCCCTCGGTGGTGATGAATCCGAGGGTGCCGACCTTGCCTTCGAGGAGCTTGTTCGTCGCGACGGTGGTGCCGTGGCTGACGGCGTCGATCGCGTCGCCGGTCTCGCCGAGCTGCGCGAGGACCTTCTCGATGCCGGCGAGGAAACCGATGGCCGGATCCTGCGGTGTCGACGGGGTCTTCGTGGTGACGATGGCGCCGGACTCGTCGTCCACCGCGACCACGTCCGTGAATGTTCCGCCGGTATCGATGCCGACCCGAATCTTCCTGGATCCCATGTTTCCTCCTGGGTTCGTCTCGCCGGTGTCCCACCTGACGTCTGATGACATTCCACCCCCTGAGCGGCGGTGTTTCTTTGTCACATCTCGCCGAACTCGTCGCCTGGAGTTCGGAGTTCGGGCACCTGCCACCTGCAGACGACGGCACCCCCGGGCCGTGATGGCCCGGGGGTGCCGTGGAGATTCGACGAAAGGTCAGCGTCGGGCGAGGATCGCTCCCAGGGCGACGCCCGCCAGCGCGATACCGGCGCCCACTCCTGCCGACAGCAGAACCGTTGCTGCCGAGGGCGTTCCGGCCGGTTCCGGTGCAGCTGCTGCGGCGGCAGCCACGGGCAGCGCGGTGGTCCTCACGCCCGCACCCTCGGCGACCTCGGCCACCTCGGCTCCGTTCACGCCCGCGACGGCTGCGGCTTCGGGCGCACTCGGTGCCACCGGCAGACCGTTGGCGATCACACCGTCGATGCCGTTGAAGAACACGCCGGCCATCTTCTTCGCAACACCGGTGATCATCCGCTGCCCGACGCCCCCGACCATGCCGCCGACGACCGCGTCCGCGTCGTAGGTGAGCACGGTGCCACCGTCACGTTCTTCGAGACGCACCGCCACGTCCGCCTTGACCGTTCCCGGAGCACCGGAGCCCGACGCCGTCATGACGAACGATTCGGGACGATTCTGCTGCGACAGCACCACTTCCCCGTCGTAGGTGCCCTTGATGGAGGCCACCCCGGCGGTGATGGACAGCTTGTAGTGGTTGTCGCTGATCTGCTCGAGCGACTGCACGCCCGGGATCGTCGCCGCGAGAACACGGCCGTCCTGCAGGCTGTCGTACACCACGTCGGGGGGTGCCTGCAGTTGCGCGGTACCGGCGATTCTCATTCGTTCTCCTTGTTTCGGGACGCCGCGTGGGTCAGACGCAGCTCGAACAACTCCGAGGGGGAAATCGGCATGCTGGTGATCGGGATGCCCTCCGCGTCCTCGACGGCCGCGGCGATCACCGCCGAGGTGGGGATGACACCGGCCTCGCCGGCGCCCTTCATTCCGAGAGGATTGAGCGTGGACGGGGTGACGGTGTGGTCCATCTCGAGGGAGTCGGGCATCTCCGTCACGAAAGGCATGAGGAAGTCCATGTACGACGCGTTGAGCATCTGCCCGTGCTCGTCGTAGACGATCTTCTCGTAGAGCGCGCCGCCGATGCCCTGCGCGACCGCGCCTTGCACCTGGCCCTCGACGATGCGCGGATTGATGACGTTGCCGCAGTCGTGCACCACCGCGTACCGAAGCACCCGGATCTCGGCGGTGACAGGATCGGTCTCGACGATCGCCGCGTGGATTCCCGATGCGAACGTCGACGTGGGCGGCGAATAGTAGCCGGTCGCCTCGAGGCCGGGCTGCTCACCCTCGAGGACGGGCGGCACCGACATGTCGGTCTCGGCGTTCGCAAATCCCGTTGCGCGGCGGGACGCATCGTCGAAGGCGTAGCGGAGCGGGTTCGACAGCACGGCCACGACACCGAGCGGGATCGAGGTTCCCTCGGCGCCGGGTTCGGTGCCCACCACGCACACGTGCCCCTCGCGCAGTTCGAGATCGGCGACGTCGGCGTGGAGATGGTCCGCGGCGATCTTCTTCGCCTTCTCCGCCACCATCTGCGCGGCGACATGGAAGGCGGAACCGGACATCACGGCACCGCGCGAGGCGAACGTGCCGACCGCGTAACCGAATCGACGGGTGTCGCCGGTGACGATCTCGACGTCGGAGACCGGCACACCGAGATCGTCCGCGACGATCTGCGCGAAGGAGGTCTGGTGCCCCTGGCCCTGAGTCGTCAGGCCTGTGGCGGCCTTGACCTTGCCCGAGGTCTCGATGAGCACGTGTGCGCCCTCGTACGGGCCCGGTCCCGTGCCCTCGACGTACGCTCCCACACCGATGCCGACGCGACGGCCCTCGGCGCGGGCGCGTTCCTTGTACTCCGCGAACTCGTCCCAGCCGATGAGCTTCCTGAGCTTGTCCATCCCGGCCTGGTAGTCACCGCTGTCGTAGATGAGCGGGCGACCGTCCTGGAAGATCAGATGGAAGTCGTAGGGCATCTCCTCGGGGCGGATGAAGTTGGTCTCGCGGACCTCGAGGACATCCTTGCCGAGATGCTTGGCGATGGCGTCCATCGCCCGTTCCATCGCGAACACGCCCTGGGGCCGTCCCGCGCCGCGATAGGGCGTGACGATGACCGTGTTGGTGTACAGCGAGTAGGCGTCCACCCGGAAGGCGCGCGGCTTGTAGGGGCCGAGCACCTGCGTGGAGGTGTTGAGCAGCACGATGATTCCGTACGGCAGGTACGCGCCGTTGTCGTGCCAGATCGAGAAGTCGAAGGCCAGCAACCGGCCGTCGTCGTCGAACCCGACGGTGACCTCGTGGATCTGCCCGCGCTCGTGGGCGCTGGAGACGAAATGTTCGCGCCGGTCCTCGACCCACTTGACCTCGTTGGAGATCCCGGCCTGCCCCAGCTTGCGCGCGGCCCAGGTGACCATGACCTCCTCGGGCCACGGGTGGACGATCTTCACACCGAAACCGCCGCCGACGTCGGGGGCGATGCAGTGGACCTTGTTGTGCGCCATGCCCAATCGCGCTGCGATCGCGGCACGGGCAGAGGTCGAGGTCTGGGTGGACGTCCAGAAGGTCAACGCCTTCTCGTCGTCGTCCCAGCGGGCGTAGACGCCCTTGCCCTCCATCGGCATCGACGCCGAACGTTCGATCTCGAGGTCGAGGGTCAGCGTGTGCGGTGCCGCGGCGAGTTCCGCCTCGATGTCGCCGAAACCGTGCTGGAGATGCGCCGCGACGTTGTCGGGCACATCCGGGTGGACGACGTGCTCGGCGTTGCGTGCGGTGTCGACACCGACCACCGCCGGAAGGGCCTCGTAGGTGATGTCGATCAGCGCGCAGGCGTCCTCGGCGATGTACCGGTTGTCGGCGACGACCATCACGATCGCCTCACCGACATGGTTCACCTCGTCCTTCGCGAGCGGATATCCGTTGCGCGGAGCGGTGATCGCGGGGTGCGGGATGAGCAGCGGGAGGTTCTCGGCCATCTCGGGCGAGTCGGCCTCGAGATCGTCGTAGGTGTAGATGGCGTGCACGCCCGGCAGTTCGAGCGCCGCGTCGACGGCGATGTCGAGGATGCGAGCGTGGGCGTGCGGCGACCGCACGAAGGCCGCAGCGAGAGCGCCGTGCCCGAGATCGTCGAGATAGCGACCGTTGCCGCTGACGAGCCGGTTGTCCTCGACGCGTGGGATGGGCTTGCCGAACGACTTGCCCGACTCGGTGGCACCGCCGATGTCGGCGGGAGCGAGGTCGGTCGTCGTGCTCGTCGAGGTGGAGTTGGAGACGGGCGAATCGGAGACACTGGTCATGCTCGTCCTGCCTTTCCTCCGACCGGAGCGGTGGTGCCGCGAACCTTGGCGTCGAGCGAGGCACGGGCCGCCTCGCTGTCGGGGCCGAGCGGTGAGCCTCCGGACCGTTCACGTTTGATCTCGGCGGCGCGCAACACGGCCGCCCGGATGTTCTGATAGCCCGTGCACCGGCACAGATTGCCCGCGATCGCCTCGGTCGCCTCCTCGTGGGTGGGCGACGGGTTCTCCTCGAGGAAGGCGGCGATCGTGGTGACGAATCCCGGTGTGCAGAAACCGCATTGCAGACCGTGACAGTCGACGAACGCCTCCTGTACGGGATGCAGGGTGCCGTCCGGTTCGACGAGCCCTTCGACCGTCGTCACCGATCGGCCCTCGAGGCTCGCGGCGAGCACGAGGCACGACCGCACCGGCTTGCCGTCGAGCAGCACCGTGCACGCGCCGCACACACCGTGCTCGCATCCCACGTGGGTGCCGGTCTGGCGGAGGTGATGACGGATCGCGTCCGATGCCAGCGTGCGCGAGGGCAGCACGACCGTCTGCGTCACGCCGTTGAGGGCGAAGGTCACGGCGACGTGGTGCTCGCCGGTCTCCGCCTGCATCTCGTCGACCTGTTCGGCGACGGTCCGCCGCGAGGCGTCGCGACCACCCTTGTGGATCGAACTCGTCATCGACTTCCTCCCGTGTGCATCGGTACCCGTGTGTCGTCACGGATCGCGTCCTGCGCGGCCGCGAAGCCGACACGGCCGGTCAGTGCCGCCACCAGCTGCGACCGGTAGCGGTCGGTGGCGTGGATGTCCGCCTCCGTCTCGACGGTCTCGCGTGCCTTCTCCGCGACCTGCTGCCAGAGCGGGTCGCGCTCGTCGTGCGCCGAGGCGCCGCGCAGGATGTCGGTGTAGTCGACGACCTGCCCGAGCTCTCCTGCGGAGACGTAGGTCATCCGGGCGGACGTCACCGCGCCGTCCTCGACCTCCACCTGCGCGACCACGCCGACGAGGGCGTAGTCGCCGTGGCGTCGTGCGATCTCGTCGATGGCGGTGCCGGTGCCCGGACGCGCCGCCGGCACCGTCACGCTGGTCGCGATCTCGTCGGCTTCGAGGGTCGATTCGAGCGGGCCGGCGAACAGCTCCGAGGCGGAGATCTGCCGGACTCCGCGCACCGAGCGGACGGTGAGCGTTCCGCCGAGCAGCGACAGCACGGCCGGCATCTCCGCGGACGGATCGGCGTGGACGATCGATCCGACGGTCGTTCCGCGATTACGGATGGTCGGGTGTGCGACCAGGCGGAGCGCGCGGCCCAGCAGGGGCTGGACCTGCGCGACCGTCGGATCGGATTCGAGCGCTGCGTGGGTGGTGAGCGCGTCGAAGGTGACGCCGAGTTCCGGCGAAGCGGAGATCGCATCGAGGCGCGGAATGGAGCCGATGTCGACGAGGTGAGCCGGTGCCGCCAGGCGCATCGACAGCAGCGGAATCAGTGACTGGCCGCCGGCGAGCACTTTGCCCTCGTGCGCGACCCCAGCGAGGATCTCGCAGGCTTCATCGATCGACCGCGGTCGGTGATAGGTGAGTGGCGACGGTTTCATTGAACAGATCCTGCCCGCATAGTGCGATCGACGTTTCGTGGAGAAGTGACAAAGCTCACCGGTCGACAATGTCAGATGTAATAGAGGTCACGCGAACTCCTTCACCCTTCCCGCGCCGCTCTCGCCGTCGGGATCGGGCTCCGTCCGGACCGGTTCTCCCTGTTCGGATGGGGTATCGGGGTCTTCGGGTGCGATGTCCTCGGGAGCGATGACCCGGCAGAGGTGATAGAGACCGATCACGACGATGGTGCCCAGCGCGATACCGCTCAGCGAGAACGTATCGGTGAACTCGAGGCTGGTGTCGCCGATCGCGATGATCAGGCCGGCCGCGACGGGCATGAGGTTGCGCGGGTCGCCGAAGTCGACACCGTTCTCCTTCCAGATCTTGGCGCCGAGCAGGCCGATGATGCCGTAGAGGACCACGGTGATACCGCCGAGGACGCCGCCCGGGGTCGCGGAGATGACCGCGCCGAACTTCGGGGAGAAGCCGAGGAGCATGGCGATGACGCCGGCTGCCGCGTAGGCCGCCGTCGAGTACACGCGGGTCGCGGCCATGACGCCGATGTTCTCCGCGTAGGTCGTCGTCGGGGAACCGCCGACACCGGTGGCGAGGGCCGTGGCGAGACCGTCACCGGCCAGTGCGCGTCCCATCATGGGGTCGAGGTCGGTCTTGGTGATCTCGGCGACCGCCTTGACGTGTCCGGCGTTCTCGGCGATCAGGGCGATGACGCCGGGCAGGACGAGCACGATGAAGGTGAGGCTGAACGACGGGGCGTGGATGCCGACGACACCGGCGGCTTCGTCCGTGAACGGCGGCAGACCGAACCACGGAGCGGACGCAACGCCTTCCCAGTTCACGCGGAAGTGTTCGGTGACGGCGTCGGCGCCGGCGTCGTAGGAGGTGATCGGTCCGCTGATGCGGTCGAGAACCCAGGACAGTGCGTAGCCGAACAGCAGTGCCAGGAAGATGGCGACGCGACCGAGGAATCCGCGCAGCACGACGCTACCCACGATCAGCGCGATCATCACCGTCAGTGCGACCCATTGGTCCTGTGGCCAGTAGGTGCCGGCCACGACCGGCGCCAGGTTGAAGCCGATGAGCATGACCACCGCGCCGGTGACGACCGGCGGCAGGATCTTGAAGACCAGCGAGCCGCCGAGGAAGTGGATCACCACACCGATCGCGGCGAGCACGAGCCCGGAGACCATGATCGCGCCGGTGACCTCCGACGGCGAGCCGCCCTGGGCGTAGATCGCGGCGATGCCGCCGACGAAGGCCGCGGAGGTTCCCAGATAGCTGGGGATCCGGCCCTTCACGACGGCGAGGAAGAAGAGGGTGCAGAAGCCCGAGAGCATCACTGCGAGTTGCGGGTTGAGACCCATGATGATCGGGAAGACGAACGTGGCGCCGAACATCGACACCACGTGCTGGCCGCCCAGACCGATCGTGCGGCCCCAACTCAGGCGCTCCATCGGCGCCACGACCTGACCCGGTTCTATGTTCTTGCCGTCTCCGTGCACTGTCCAGATGGGCATATCGGACCTTTCAGCAGAGTGTGGGTGCCGATAGAGTTCACGTGGATTGTTACGCCTGTGTTGCCGATCACACGTGTACTTCGGTAGCCGCAAACGCTAACGGAGCAGCTCCGGCCCGGCGTGGGAGGAATCTGCCATGAGCGACCCTCCGAAATTGGCAAGATCGGTGGTTGATCGTCAGGAATCGATTCCGCGCATCGCGATGATCTTGAGCGCGAGCGAAAGGTCCAACCGCAGTTCGGGCTGTTCAGTGAAGGGACCGAGGATCTTTTCCAGTTTCGCCACACGATAGCGCAGAGTGTTGTAATGAAAATGTAACTGGCGCGCGGCTTCTGCGATGTTGATGTTGGTGGCGAGGAGCACCTCGAGGGTACGGCACATGTCCTGCGCCTCGGCCGTGCCGTCGGTCAGTTCCTTGAGCGTCTCGCGCGCGAACGACTCGAGTTCCTCGGTGTCCTCGACGAGGCTCAGCAACCGGTACACACCCAGATCGTCGAAATGGGTCACCGCCCACGGACCGGAGATCTTGCGTCCCACTTCGAGTGCCGTGCGCGCCTGCGCGTAGAGCGCCGGCAGGTCGTCGGTGGACGACGACGCACGCGAAACCCCCACACCGAACGGCCGACGCCCTCCCCCGCCGGCTCCGCGCACCAGGGCGACGAGTTCGTGCACGAGGGTCATCGTGTCGCTGCCCTCACCCATGAGTACGACGGTCTCGGTCGCCAGAGCTGTGACGGACGCTCCGGAATCGCGCCCGGCCAGCGCACCCGCGAACGCGCGGGCCTGCCGTTCCACGACGGGCAGTCGCGCCGGTGCCGCCGAGGAATCGTCGTCCACGCGATCGGGTTCGACGGCGACCACCACCACCGGGCGGTCGAGATTCCAGCCGAACATCTGCGCGTGCACGATCACCTGTTCGGGTTCACCGGCGCGGCCGCGCAACAGGTCCCGGACGAAGTTGGCCCGGTGCTTCTCCTCGACCGCGGACACCGCGAGCTCACGACTGACGACGAGCGCACACACCGTCGCCGCCTGCTCCACGAGATACAGATCCGGGGCGGAGAGATCACGTGCAGGACAGAAGAATACGAGCCGACCGTGGTCGATGCCGTTGGCGGAGATCGCGGCGATCGCCACGTACTCGTCGCCGAAGCGGTGCAGACCGAGACCGCCCTCGATCGAATCGGTGCGCACCCGGCCAGTCGGGTCGACGGCCGCCGTCGAGGACAGCCACGCGAAGTCGGATTCCCTCCCGGCCCGGTAGGTCTGGCGTCCGTCCGGGGTGGTGATGAGGACCGCCCCGCCGAGCCGGCGCGAGATGCCTTCGGCGAGCGCCCTGTGCCCACCGCCCGCCATGACGATCTCGAGGAGGCCGCGACGGAGGTGATCCGCCTCGAAGACCGCTTCCACCTGAGCGACGGCCATGTCGCGGAGACCCCGCGCGAGCCGATGATCCGCGACGACCTCCTCCGGCGTCGTCAGCACCGGGAGGGGAACGTCGTCCGTGAGGCCCTGTGGCAGGGGATGTCCGGTGTCGAGCCGGACCACGAGTGCCGAGACCTCGCTCCGGTCCAGCCGCGCCAGGAAGTCGGTGATCGGCACGGCGAGTCGCGCGAGCACGGTGGTGGAGGTGACGAGCAGCAGCCCCGGACGCAGCCAGGGACCGATCTCGGGGAGCATCATCACCGCGACCCCGGTGACAGGTCGCGCCGTGGAGACGTCACCGGCAAGCACCGTCGGTGCGACGAGGAGACCCGAGGAGACGACGTCTGCGAGCGGGCACGGTTCGAATACGACCGCTGCGCTGTCCTCCGGATCGGCTGCGCTGCGTCCCGGTTCGGATGCGCTGGGCCCCGGTTTCTCAGCCTTGCGCACCGTCACAGCACTACCCGTCCACCTGCCAGTCGTTCACCCCCGCATGGGAGACACGTGACATTAGAGGGCTGCCGCAACACCGTCAATCGCAGGCGGACAATCCGCAGGTCGGGCAGCGCGTCCCGCCGGCACCCGGTGGATGGGTCCGCGCAGTGTCGCAAGGCTGCGCCCGGTGGCACCGCGCGTGCTCACGAGGATCTCGGCAAGGATCGACACGGCCGTCTCCTCCGGGGTACGCGCCCCGAGGTCGAGTCCGATCGGCGAGTGCAGTCGTCCCAGTTCGTCGGCCGACAGACCGGCCTCGCGCAACAGGGCGACGCGGCGCTCGTGCGTGGAGCGACTGCCCATCGCCCCGATGTATCCGGCCTCGCAGCGGAGGGCGCGTTCGAGCAGCGGGATGTCGAACTTCTCGTCGTGGGTGAGGACCGCGACGACCGTGGTGGGGTCGATCGGCGCCGACTCGAGGAAGATGTGCGGCCACGCCACCACGATCTCGTCGGCGTCGGGGAACCGGGCGGGCGTCGCGAAGACGGGCCGGGCGTCGATCACCGTCACGCGATAACCGGCGAACTTCCCCAGCGTGCACAGGGCGGACGCGAAGTCGATGGCGCCGAAGACGTACATCCGCGGTCGCGGCGCGAAGATCTCCACGATCTGCCCGCACACCTCGTCGACGTAGACCTCCGAATCGCCGTAGGACAGGCGCAGGCGCACCTCGGCTTCGGGATCGGTGCCGTCGTCCCCGTCGAGGGTGACCACACGATGGCCGGCGGACTCGCGGTCGGTGACGACGGCGACCGGCTCTCCCGCCCCGATCCGCCGTGCCACCTCGGTGAACTCGGGATAGGTTGCGGCATCCACCCGCTGCACGAACACCTCGATGGTGCCGCCGCAGGTGAGGCCCACGCCGAAGGCGTCGTCGTCGGTGACGCGGAAGACCTCGGTCCGTGCGCGCCCGTCGGCGAGCACGTCACCCGCGATGTCGTACAGGGCGCCTTCGATGCACCCTCCCGAGACACTGCCCACCACTTCACCCGACTGCGAGACGGCCATCGCGGCGCCGGGTTCGCGCGGCGACGACTTCCACGTGCGAACGACGGTCGCGAGCGCGAAGGTCTCACCGTCGTCGAACCATCGCGACAGCTCGTCGAGAATGTCCCGCACAGCGGCCTCCTTACCGGTGTGTCACAGACGCGCGGCGACGGCCAGCGCGACGTGGTCGTGGAAGGGGCGCGCGACGATCTGCACGCCGATGGGCATGCCGTCGCTCGTCCGCCCGACAGGGACGACGACGGACGGGAAGCCGGTGACGCTGATCGTGCGGCAGCTCGCCAGCGCCTCCTGCCAGGTGAGCAGCCGGTCGCCGACAGCGAAACGATCGTCGCCGAGCGGAGGCGCCCCGATGGACGCGACCGGCAGCACCAGCACGTCGCCCATCTCGGCGAGCAGACGATGGATCAGCGCGGTGCGCCACGCCCAGAGGCCTTCCACCTCCCGGTGCTCGGCGCGACCGACCGTGGACAGCAGGTCGCGGATGACGGCGCCGAACCGGTCGGGACTCGCCAGCGCGTCGATGTCGGTGTGGGTCTGGGTGGCCCGCAATCGCCCGAACAGCTCGTTCCCCTCGACCAGCGCCGACCCGCAGTACGGATGCGCACCGAGGCGCCGCGCGCTCTCCCGGACGACGTCCACGATCTCGTCGACGACGGGGACGGTGCCGTCCCCGTCCGCCCAGGTGATCGTCAGAGCGTCGACGTCGACGGTCGCCGGATCGGTCCACGCGACGTGCGGTTCGGAGATCACGCGCAGGGCGAGGACGAGGTCGTCGAGGTTCCGCGCCATGGGTCCGACGGTCTGCAGCGCGCCGTGCACCGTCGTGGGATTGGCCCGCACGTGATCGCCGACGAGCACCCCCGGGTACTGACCGTCCGCGGACACCCGGCCGACGGTGGGGCGGATGGAGCACAGGCCGGTGCAGTGTGCGGGCCAGCGCACGGACCCGCCGAAGTCGGTGCCCAGCCCGAGGACGCTCATGCCCGACGCGATGGACGCGGCTTCGCCGCCGCTGGATCCGCCGGGTGAGCGCGGCGACTCGAGGCTGCCGAGTGGGTTCACGGCCGGTCCGAACATCTCGCTGTCGGTGAGCCCGGAGGTTCCGAATTCGGGTGTGTTGGTCTTGCCGACGAGGATCGCGCCGGCCGCCTTCATCGCGGCGACGGCCGGTGCGTCGACGACGGGGACGTTGTCGGCCAGCGCCCTCGAGGCGGCCGTCGTGCGCACGCCGGCGGTGGCGATGAGGTCCTTGACGGTGAACGGCACCCCGGCGAGCGGTCCGGCCACCTCGCCGCGGTCGAGGCGCTGGTCGAGAGCGTCGGCCTCGGCGAGGGCACTCTCCGCCGCGACGGTGACGATCGCGTTGAGGCGCGTGTTCTGCTCGGCGATCAGTGCGAGGTGGTCCTCGACGACCCGGCGGGCGGTGACCTCGCGATTGCGGACCACGGCGGCGATCGACCGCGCATCGGCGCCGGTCCACGTGCCGGTGCGCTCGGTGTCGAGCGTCGGGGATCGACCGTCTACCGCCACTGGCCCTCCTTGGTCTGCGTTCGACGAGAACGCTATGGCCGGCTCCGGTCCCCTCCTACGTCCACACTCCACAGGAAGCCGGTCGCCGCGGTGTGAAGAGTTGATACTTTCCCGCCGGAACTGGCCTGAGAGGATCGGGGAATGATTCCGTCCTGGGCTCGTCTCGCGTTCGCCGTGTTCGCGGTGAGCTGGGGCGCCAATCAGTTCGCCCCGATGCAGCTCGTCTACCGCGACCACCTGGGACTCGGCAGCGACTCGTTCACCGCCATGCTCGGCTCCTACATCCTCGGGTTGATTCCCGCCCTGCTCTACTTCGGGCGCGTGGCCGACCGGATCGGGCGTCGTCCGGTGATCCGGGCGATGATCCCGGTGAGCATCGTGTCGTCGATCGTCCTGCTTCTCGGCGCCGACATCCCCGCGCTGCTGTATCTCGGCCGGGTCCTCGCCGGATTGGCATCCGGGATGGCGTTCGGAGCCGGCACCGCGTGGATGAAGGAACTGAGTGAGGGTCCGGGTGTGGGAGCGCGCCGGGCCGCCGTCTCACTGTCGGCGGGATTCGGCAGCGGTGCCCTGTTCGCCGGTCTCATCGCGCAGTGGCTCCCCACTCCCGACCGCCTGCCCTATCTCGTGCACATCGCTCTGATGGTGGTCGCGGTGGTGCTGGTGTGGGCCGTCCCCGACGCGCACCGGCCCCGCACCGTGCAGGGCTCGTGGCGCCTGTCCACCCTGTCGTCCCCGCGTTTCCGGTGGGGTGTCGTGCCGTGGGCTCCGTGGGTCTTCGGATGCGCGACCGTCTCGTTCGCGACGATGCCGCCGATCGTCTCGGATCGGGTGGACAGCGTGGCCGTCGCGTTCACCGGTGTGGTCGCCGCCCTGACCCTGCTCACCGGTGCGTTGATCCAGCCCGTGGCCCGACGCATCACCCGGCACGGTGAGGATCGCGGCGTGTGGACCGGGGTGGGCCTGGGGGTGCTCGGCTTCGTGACCGCCGGCGTCGCGGTGCTCGGCGACGGCCCGGTATCGGTGCTCGCCGTCCTCGTCACCGCCGTCCTCCTCGGCGGGGGGTACGGCATGCTGCTCGTCTCCGGTCTCGTCACCGTCGAGCACATCGCTCCGCCGGACGAGCTGGCACAGACCGTCGCCGTCTTCTACTGCCTGATCTATCTGGGCTTCGCGGTGCCCTTCGTCATCTCGCTCGCCGCACCTCACATCGGGTTCGTCGCATGCTTTGCGGTCGCCGTGGCGCTGCTCGTGCTCGCGCTCGTCCCCCGGAAACTGCTCGCCGATCAGGAAGCGACCCTCGTCGGCTCACGCTGAGCGAGGCCGACGGGGTCCAGGCCGACGGGTTCCAGGCCGACAGGTTCCAGGCCGACAGGTTCCAGGGCGCGGACCTGCCCGAGCAGATCCGACAGCGCGCGAGCGACCTCCTCGGGACGGTCGGCGAGAACCCGGTGACCGGCACCGACGAACCGCACGAGGTTCGCGTGCGGCAGTCGCGCCGCCATCGCCTCCGACAACGACAAGGGCACGAAGACGTCCTCCGTGCCCGCCGCGACGACCACCGGCACTCTCGCGAGCACATCGAGGGCGGCGGACTCGTCGAGCACCGCGAAGTCGGCCAGCAGCCGCGACCAGGTGACGACCGACGTCTCGTTCGACAGCGCCGACCCGACCACCCGCAACCACGATTCCTCCGTGCGCCTGCGGGCGGCGACCGTGCACACGCGGCCTCCGGCGCGCTTCGACAGTTCCATCACGCGAGGTACGCGCGACACCGCCCGGTGCACGATGGAGGCGGCGGGATGGCGTAGATAGCGTCCGATACCGCCGTCCGCGAGTCCCGATGCGGCGGTGGCGATCAGACCCGCACCCACGATGCGGCCGCCGACTGCATCGGGGTGACGGCGGGCGTAGGACAGCGCGACCATGCCGCCCATCGAATATCCCACCAGCACCACCGGTCCGTCCGGCGCGAGGGTCCGGAGCACCGCATCGAGATCGTCCGACATCCCGGAGACCGTGCACGCGGTGGCGTCGCCGGTCCCGGAACGACCGTGTCCTCGCTGGTCGTAGCGGACGATGCGCAGACCCGGCATGTCCACCGATTCGCAGACGGCATCCCAGCTCGCGGCGTCCTGGCAGTGCCCGTGCAGGCACACGAGGGTCAGATCCGCATCCCGTGGTCCGGTCATCGTGGCGGCCAACGGCACTCCGTCGTCGGCGACGACGGTCACACGAGTGATCGTGTTCGGGTCCGGACTCGATGTCGGCTCGGCCATCTCGCCTCCTGCACAGCGCATCTGCAGGAGTTGTCGCGTCACCCTCGGGTGCCGTTAACCGCCGACATCGAATCGTGACGTCCGGTCGTCAGCGCGGAGCGAGCGCCCGGATCATCGGCGCGGGATCGCCCGAGGGCACCAGGGCGATGGCCGGGGTGGTCACGCCCGCCTCGACGTAGCGCTCCACGTGCTCGCGGCATGCCTCGGGTTCGCCGTGGATCACGAGGGCGTCCACCACGTGGTCCGGGATCGCTTCGAGGGCGGCCTTGCGGTCGCCTTCCGCCCATGCCTTCCACATGCCGGCGAAATCGTCCGAACGGCCGAGGAATTCGTGGAAGGCCCGGTAGACGGGGACGTTCATGTAGGCGGCGATCATGCGTCGGCCGATGGCGCGGGCGGTCTCGGTGTCGAAGCCGGGGAGCACGAAGATCCGCGCGACGATCTCCTTGTTCTCGCCGCCCTCGTGGACGTAGGGCGCCACGGTGCGGACGTCGTCGGCGGACAGCCAGTTGATGATGGCCCCGTCGGCCTCACGTCCGGCCAGACGCAGCATGCCCGGCCGTAGCGCCGCCAGCAGCACCGGCGGCGTCGGGTCGGGTACGACGCCGGCCCGGAAGCCGTCGACCGCGAAGGTGTCGTACTTCTCGGAGACCTTCTCCCCCGACAGGGCCGCACGCAGGAACCGCAGGGTGTCGCGGGCGCGCTTGAACGGTTCTTCGAAGGGGATGCCGTTCCACTTCTCCACGATGACGTCGGAGGAGGTGCCCACCCCGAGCACGAAGCGGCCGGGTGCGGCCGCGGCGAGACTCGCGGCGGACATGGCCAGCGTCGCGGGACCGCGGGTGTAGACGGGGACGATCGCGGTACCCAGGCGCAGGCTGGGAGCCCACACGCTCGCCAGGGTGAGCGGGGTGAACGCATCGGCGGCGCCGGCCTCGGACGACCACACGTCCGTGTATCCGAGGTCTGGGAGCTCCTCGATGATGCGTCGCTGGTCGGGCAGGGGGATGCCGTCGAGCGGGACGGTCAGGCCCCATCGTCGTGTCGTGTTCTCCGTCATGACCGTCACCCTAGCCACACTGTGGTTCAGGTCATACCCGGGCGTGTTTCGGACCGACGGATCGGGCCCGCCCCGCGGCCGCTCCGGTCCCCGTATGCTCGCGAGTCGTGCGTATCGATCAGTTGTGGCGTTATCCGGTGAAGTCGTTCGGGGGCGAACGGATCGACGCCGCAGCGATCGAAGCGGACGGCCTGCGCGGTGATCACCTGTGGGCGCTGGTCGACGCCGAATCCGGAAACATCGCGAGTGCGAAACGTTTCCGCCGCTACGGGCTGCTGCTGACCTGCTCGGCGCGACTTCTGAGCGACGACGACCCCCGCGATCCGGCGGCACTCGAACTGACGCTGGCCGACGGCACGGTGGTGCGCGGCGACGATCCCGAGGTCGACGACCTGCTGTCGAAGCTGGTCGGTCACGACGTGCGGCTCGAACCGCGCGACCGCACCTACGACGAGGCGCCGCTGCATCTCGTCTCCCGATCCGCGGTGGAGGCGCTCGGCACCGGCGACCCCACCGATGTGGCGTTGCGCCGGTTCCGGCCGCAGCTGGTCGTCGACACTCCGGACACGACCGGTTTCGTGGAGGACGAATGGATCGGCCGACGGGTGTCGGTGGGCTCGGTGGTCCTCGAACCGCACAAGCGCACCGCGCGGTGCGTCATGGTGACGCTCCCCCATCAGGAGGTTCCCGCGCGGCGCGACATGCTGCGTGAGGTGACGCACGCGCATCAGGTGCCCAATGTGCCGGAGGGCAAGCCGATGCCGTGCATCGGTGTCTACGCGACCGTCCTGACTCCCGGCGACATCACCGTCGGCGACGAAGTCGGGATCGGGTAAACCGGTCACTTCCCGGCGAGGTAATCCTCGACGAGGATCTTCTTCTGCACCTTGCCCATGGCGTTGCGCGGAAGAGCGTCGACGGTACGGATCTCGCGGGGACGCTTGTGGATCGAGAGGGTCTGCGCAACGAAGTCCGAGAGCTCGCTCGGATCACGGAGATCCCCGACGACGTAGGCCACGATCCGCTGTCCGAGATCGTCGTCCGGCACACCCACCACCGCGGCCTCCTGCACGCCCGGATGGTTCAGCAGCGCATGCTCCACCTCGCCGGCGCCGATCCGGTAGCCGCCGGACTTGATCATGTCGACCGATTCGCGGCCGACGATGCGGTGGAAGCCCTGGTCGTCGATCACGGCGATGTCGCCGGTCCTGAACCAGCCGTCCTCGGTCATCGACTCCGCGGTCTTCTCGGGATTGTTCAGGTAGCCGTCGAACAGCGTCGCACCGGAAACCTCCAGCCGGCCGAGGGTTTCGCCGTCGTGCGCCACGAGGTTGCCGGCCTGGTCACGCAGGCGCGTGGAGACCCCGGCGATCGGCAGACCCACCCAGCCGGGCCGGCGCTCACCGTCGTGGCGGGTGCTGATCGTGATGATCGTTTCGCTCATCCCGTACCGCTCGATCGGCGCGGAGCCGGTGAGGGCGAGCATGCGCTCGAAGACAGGCACGGGCAGGGGTGCACTGCCCGACACCAGGAGTCGCGCGGACGACAGTGCGCGAGCGGACGATTCATCGGCGACGACCCGCGACCACACGGTGGGAACACCGAAGTACAGCGAACCACCGGCTGCCGCATAGGCTTCGGGCTTGGGTCGCACGGTGTGCACGAGTGGCGAGCCCTGCCGGAGCGCGCCGACGACACCGAGGATGAGTCCGTGGACGTGGAACAGCGGAAGTCCGTGGACGAGTGTGTCGTCGGACGTCCAGTTCCACGCCTCGGCGAGACCGTCGAGACCGGCCGCCACGGCGGACCGCGAGAGCACGACTCCCTTGGGGGCACCGGTGGTTCCCGAGGTGTACATGATCATCGCAGCGCTACCCGGATCGGCCTCGGCGTGCGAGGACGACGAACGCGCGCTCGCGTCGACCGGGATCGCAGGCAGGATGACGTCGTCGGGGGCAGTGCCGAGCCATACCTGCGCACCCGAGTCCTTCAGGATGTGCGCGCGCTCGGCCGGGCCGGAATCCGGCGGCACGGGCACCGCGGCCACACCGGCCATGAGGCATCCGGTCGTGGCGATCACCGTCTCGATGCTCGCGGTGGCGTCGATGGCGACCCGTGAGGAACCGGCGACCTCGTCGGCCACCGCGGCGGCGGCCGCGATCAGTTCGGATCGGGTGAGCGAGACGTCTCCGACGCGGACGGCGTTGCGGTCGTCGCCACCTGCTCCGGACTCGGTGAGCGAGGTCAGCAACGGCACGGGCGTGGTGGTGGTCATCGGTGGGTCCCTTCTCGACGTCCTGCCGGACGGTGTCGCGCAGCGTTTGGTCCACATTGCGGACCGCCGTGCTACGATGCGGTCCGGCTCAACCTATAACCCGTGACGCCTGCCGTCAACGACGCGCGAAAGGTTCCGATGAACAGCGTTCTCACCGCACTCCGCGTGTTCGAGGAGGTCGCGACCACGCAACCGGTCGGGCTCTCGGAGTTGAGCAAGCGCCTCGACGTCCCCAAGAGCACCGTGCAGCGGTGCCTCAGGACCCTCGCCGAAGCCGGCTGGCTGCGGCCCTCGACGGCGAACGCCGGGCAGTGGGTCATCACCGGCCGCGCGTTCAGCCTGGGCAGTGCGATGTCGTCCGGCGACGACCTGCGCGAGGTCGCACTGCCCGAACTGAACCGCCTGCAGGCGGAGACGGGTGAGACGATCCATCTCGCCGTGCCGGACGGGAACGAACTGGTCCTGATCGAGCGGCTCGACAGCGCCCATCAACTCCGCGCCTTCCTGGCGCTCGGTACGCGCCTGCCCCTGCACGCCGCGTCCACCGGCAAGGCCTATCTCGCGTCGCTGCCCGACGCGCGGATCGAGGACTTCCTCGCCACCGAGCTTCCCTCGCTGACCGAGCACACCGTCACCGACCCGGCGGCGCTGCGCGAGGAGATCGCCGAGATCCGCGCCCGCGGGTACGCCGTGACCGAACAGGGTCTGCACGACGGCATCGCCGCCGTCGCCGTCGCGCTGCGTGGGCGCGGTGGCGCCGTGCGCGGTTGCTTCAGCATCTCGGGCCCGGCCTCGCGACTGACGCCCGACCTCTTCCCCGACTACGGCGCGAAGGCACTGGCAGCGCGGGACGCGATCGAGCGTCGCCTGCCCTGATCCGCTCCGACCAGGACCGGCGGGAGCCCGTCGCCTCTGGACATATCGTTTGTCGATATGTATAACGATTATCGATGGTATCGACAATCGATAACCCCGCCGTCCTGCGAGTTCGGAGACGACCATGAATTCCACCCACGACACCGACCGCCCCCAGGGCCCGGGCGCCGAACCCGACACGCTCTCCCCCACCGAGACGTCGAAGAAGGACCGCACCGATCTGTGGGCGTCCCTCACGGTCTTCGCGCTGACCTCGTTGATCGTGCTCTTCACCTACGTCCGCGACCTCGTGCGCTCGCTCGGCGACGGCATCGTGACCGCGCGGGTCACGTTCGACGACGCGGCAGCGGCGCCGGTGCTGTCCAGCCCGACCGACGTCGACCTGCAGACCGCCTCGACAACGGTGATCGACGTTCCGACCGATGCCCTCTCGCCCGTCAGTGTCGGCTTCCTCCGCGCCGGAGAGGCGTTGCAGACCCTCGGCTATCTCGCAGCCCTGGCCCTGCTGAGCGGGATCGTCGTGCGATTCGCTCGGGGCCGGTTGTTCGACCGGGGTGTCATCCGGCTCGTGTGGATCACCTCGATCGTGGCGATCGCGACCATCTTCGTCCCCACGATCCCCCGCACCCTGGGTACCAACATGCTGATCCGGGACGTGGACATGAACGAGGTCCTCTCGAACGCGCCCCTCGGGCCGGAGTTCTGGTACGCCTACGTCTTCTGCATGGTGATCTCGGCCGTGGGTGTGGTGCTGCGGATCGGGAACCGCATGGCGCGCGACAACGAAGGACTCGTCTGATGCCTCCGGAAACCGAGCATGCCGTCCGGTGTCATCTCGACGAGCTGCTGGCCGATCGGGGCATGACCCTCACCGAATTGGCCGACAAGGTCGGCGTCAGCGTGGTGAACCTGTCTGTACTCAAGAACGGACGCGCCCGCGCGATCCGCTTCTCGACCCTCACCGCCCTGTGCCGTGTACTGGATTGCTCTGTGGGCGACATTCTTTCGGTCGACTGACCGACCCCGGAAAACGGCGATGCCCGGAACCTCGTGGGTTCCGGACATCGCCGATCGGTCCGGCCGGTGGCGCTCCGGCTGACGCACGGACCTGCTTCCTCTATTCCCCGATCGCGGGAAGAATGCGGGTGCGGACCTCACCGAAGCCGATGCGGGTCCCGTTCGGGCCGGGCGCGGTGGCCGTGATGGCGATCTCGTCGCCGTCCTCGATGAAAGTGCGGGTCTCGTCGCCGACCTGTACGGGTTCTGCTCCGCCCCAGGTGAGTTCGATGAAGGCACCGCGCTGGTCCTTCTCCGGGCCCGAGATGGTGCCGGAGCCGAACAGATCACCGGTGCGGGTCGCGGCGCCATTGACGGAGGTGTGGGCGAGCATCTGCGCCGGCGACCAGTACATCTGCGCGTACGGCGGGCGCGACACGACGTGCCCGTTCCACTCGACCTCGAGATCGATGTCCAGGCCCCACTTCTCGGTGCCCTTCAGGTACGGCAGTGGTTCCGGGTCCTGCACCGGGGTGTCGATGCGGGCCGCCTCGAGCGCGGCGAGCGGAACGACCCACGGCGAGATCGACGTCGCGAAGGACTTGCCGAGGTTCGGGCCCAGCGGCACGTACTCCCATGCCTGGATGTCGCGGGCCGACCAGTCGTTGAGGATGACGGCACCGAAGCAGTGGTCGGCGAACTCGTCGGGGGTGATCTGCGAACCCATCGGGGAGCCGACACCGACGATGAAGCCCATCTCGGCCTCGATGTCGAGGCGGATCGACGGACCGAAGACCGGCGCAGGATCGTTGGGGCCCTTGCGCTGCCCGCACGGCCGCACGATGTCGACGCCCGAGGTCACGACGGTGCTCGACCGGCCGTGGTAGCCGACGGGCAGGTGCTTCCAGTTCGGCATCAGCGGGTCGGGGTTCTGCGGGCGGAACAACCGGCCGAGGTTCGACGCGTGGTTCTCCGACGCATAGAAGTCGACGTAGTCGGCCACCTCGATCGGCAGGTGCATCGTCACGTCGGTGACGGCGAAGACGGCCTCGTCGGCGACATCACCGGCGACGAGTTCCTTGATCGCAGCGCGGACTTCGTCCCACCGGGCGCGGCCCTGGGCCATGAACGCGTTGAGTGACGGCTCGGCGAAGACGACGTCGTCCTCGAAGACACGGCTCAGGTCGAGGACCGAATCTCCGACGCGGACACCGACGCGGGGTTCGCTGTCGGCCGTGGAGAAGATGCCGTACGGCAGGTTGTCGAGACCGAAGAGCGAACCCTCCGGAATGGCGATGGTGGTCATGCGTTCGTTCCTTCGGTGATCGGGGAAACGGTCGAGGGCACCAGACCGAGGCCGAGCAGATCCTCGAGCGGTTCGGCGATGCTGCAGGTGCCGTACGACAGGAAACGGCGCCGGACCTCTGCGGCCCGGTCGTCGGAGAGGGCGCCGAGGCGGGCGGAGAGCACTGCCCCGTCGCGTTCGGCGAGCACGGAGGCGACCTCGTCGGTGTCGGCTCCGGACAGCACCGCGTCCACTGCGGCCAGCAGGTTCACGAACCCGTGCTGCTCGAAGCCCGTCTTCGGGTCGGTGTTGCGCACCGCGTGGTGCAGACCGGCGGTCGCTTTGAACGGCACACCCGTGGTGACGACCGTGCCGACAGCTGCGGCGAGTTCGGCTTCGTCGGGATACGCCTCCGCGACGACGCCACCGGTGCGGAACTTGGCCGCGTAGGGCGTGCCGACCATACGGGCGAGGATCTCGGCGCGACGCTCGTCGCGCGGAACCTCCACGAAGACATCGACATCCGGGCGGCCCACGGAGATCTCGGCGAGTGCCGCGAACAGTTCGTCGACGGATTGTTCTGCGGGGACCGCGATCTCGAGCGCCACCACGGACACCGAGTCCATCGCGTCGACCTGCTCGAGTGCAGGTCGGACGGCGGCGGTGCCGGTCGGTGCGGTCAGGCTCAGGGCCAGCTCGCCGGGATACGGGTGCTGCGTGAGGTGATCCGCGAGTTCACCGAGGCGACCGGCCGGGAAGACGAACGCTCCGACGAGGGGTGCGTGCGCGGACGAGCGGTGTCCGGCGTGGGCGGGGACGGCGACGGGCAGCGGGGCGTTGCCCGGAGGGAACAGCGCCGCGTCGTCGCACAGTCCGGTCAGGAGAGGTCCGAAAGTCATTTCGTCGCTCCTGCATTGCGGTTCCAGCTGCCGGCGTAGGCGGCGTCCTCGCACGCGAGCGCACCCTCACCGAGTTCGAGGGGGCGGAAGGTATCGACCATGACGGCGAGTTCGTCGAAGAACTCCACACCGATGCTGCGCTCGTAGGCACCCGGCTGCGGGCCGTGCGCGTGACCACCGGGGTGCACCGAGATCGAACCCTGGCCGATACCCGATCCCTTACGGGCCTCGTAGTCGCCACCGCAGTAGAACATGACCTCGTCGGAGTCGACATTCGAGTGGTAGTACGGCACCGGCACGGCCAGCGGGTGGTAGTCCACCTTGCGGGGCACGAAGTTGCAGATGACGAAGTTGTTGCCCTCGAACGCCTGGTGCGCCGGCGGCGGCTGGTGGACACGGCCGGTGATCGGCTCGTAGTCGTGGATCGAGAAGGTGTAGGGGTACAGGCAGCCGTCCCAGCCGACCACGTCGAAGGGGTGGTGCGGCATCAGGTAGCGGGTGCCGACGACGCCGTGCGAGGTGCGGTGCTTGACGAGCACCTCGACGTTCTCCTCCTCGACCTGCATCAGTTCGGTCGGGCCGTGCAGGTCGCGCTCGCAGAACGGCGCGTGCTCGAGGAACTGCCCGAACTTCGACAGGTAACGCTTCGGCGGGACGATGTGACTGTTGGCCTCGATGGTGTAGGCGCGCAGCGGTGCGTCGCCCTTGGGCACCCAGCGGTGGGTGGTGGCCATCGGCAGCAGCACGTAGTCGCCGGCCTTTGCCGCGAGCGAGCCGAAGACCGTCTCGACGGTGGCCTCACCGGACTCGACGTAGACCATCTCGTCGCCGACGACGTTGCGGTACAGCGGCGAGGGCTTGGACGACACGACGTACGAGATACGGACGTCGGCGTTGCCCAGGACCAGGCGACGACCGGTCACGACGTCCGTCTCGGCCCAGATCGTCTCGGGGAACAGATCGTGCAGCTTCAGGTGCCGCGGCTTGAGCGGGTGATTCGGCGTGGTGGTCTGATCGGGCAGCTTCCACTCGGTGGCGTCGACGATCGCCGAGGGGATGTACCGGTGGTAGAGCAGCGCCGAGTCGGACGAGAAGCCCTCCTCGCCCATGAGCTCTTCGTAGTAGAGGTTGCCGTTCTCGTCACGGTGCTGGGTGTGACGCTTCGGCGGGATGACGCCGAGCTGTCGGTAGAACGCCATGATCTGACTCCTCGCGGATCTCGGGCGTGCGAGGGAAGGTCGCTCGCCTGGAAGTAGTAAATACGTTAACTAAACGAAGGGCGTGAGCGCAACCACAGAGAGGTCACGAGGCTGCGTCAGTTGCGTCCGCGCACGTCGAACTGGCTGCGGTTGGTGATCAGCTTGTTCAGGAGCATCACGAGAATCTGCTGCTCGGTGGGGGTGAGCACCTCCACCCAGGCCTCCTCGCGCTCGTTCTGCGCGCGGAAGCTGTCGCGGATCTCCTTCTCCCCCGCTTCGGTGAGCGACAGCTGCACCGAACGCGCGTCGTGGCTGACCGGCGTCTTCTCCAAGATTCCCGCTTCGACCAGCGGTTTCGCGAGGTTCGACACCGCGGCGCGGCTCATTCCGGTGAGCCGCGCGGCAACGTTCGGCTCGATCGGACCCGCGAGCCAGATGACGAACATGAGCCGATAGGCCGACCACGACCGACCGCGCGGACGGTGAACGGCGGCTTCGAGGTCGTAGGTGACGATGTCCGAGGCCCGGTTGAGCGTGAGCAGGACTTCGGTCGCGCTGCGGTGATGTTCGCCGAACTTGCTGTTCAGACGCTCCTGCGCGAGTTCGACGAAGGACCAGTAGTCGAGGTCGCGGGGTCCGGACATGCGGTCACAGTACCGCAGATCCGGGATAATTCATCCATTTACTATCCGGTGGATCACCCGGAGATCGGCGGGACTGCGGGAAACCGCACCCCGAATGCCGTGAAGTCGGCGGAAAACCGCAGCGAACTGCGCGTTCGTTGTTCCTAGCGTTCCGGGCATGAACTTCGCACAGACCCTCCCGCAGTCACCCACCGATGAACTCGACGGCCTCGCAGGCCTCTCGTTGCAGCTGATGGAGATGCTCGGAGCACCCGGCGCCGGTCTCGCGGTCGCCGCGGAGAACCTCTTCCCGCCGATCCCGAGCGAGGTAATCCTTCCCCTCGCCGGCTTCGCGGCCTCCCGCGGGGAGATCTCCCTCGTCTCGGCCGTCGTGTGGACCACCCTCGGCTCCCTCGTCGGCGCACTGCTGCTCTACCTCGCCGGGCGCGCCTTCGGCCGTCGGCGGATGTATGCCGTGGTCGAGCGACTCCCACTGGTGAACACCTCCGATCTGCGGCGCGGCGAAGAATGGTTCACCCGGCACGGTGAGAAGTCGGTGCTCCTCGGCCGGATGGTGCCGCTCGTGCGGAGCGTGATCTCGGTCCCCGCAGGGGTGGAGGCCATGCCCGTCGGCCGCTTCGTCGTCCTGACCGCCCTCGGTAGCGCCCTGTGGAACTCGATCTTCGTACTTGCCGGATACCTCCTCGGTGAGAACTGGGGAGTCGTCGAACCGTATGCCGATGTGCTGCAGAAACTCGTGATCGTCGCGGTGGTCGCAGCAGTGGCGGTGTTCGTCGTCCGCCGTGTCCGATCGATTCGCACCCGTTAGGGTCGGTCCGTGATCGATCACCTTCGGCGCTCACTCGGGACCTCGGTCCGCGCCGTCGTCGGGCTCCTGCTCGGGATCGTCACCGCGGTGATCGGTGCGGCGGCATCGACCCGCCGTACCACCGACGGACCGGGTCGCGCGGCCGAACGCGACCGCACTCGTCTCGTGCGATGGTTCGACGCCGAGGCGGTCCGTGATCTCCCGGATCGCGAGCCGACCGGATACTTCCTCGTCCGACTGGCCTACGGTCCGCTCGTCGGCCTCGTCGTCCTGCTCGTCCTGCTCATTGCGACCGGCTACGGGGGCTGGGCAGTCGTCCTGCTGGCCGGCGGTCGCATCTCCGTCGCCGACGGTCTCGTCTCACTCCTCGTCGCCGCCGTGATGATCTATCTCTCCGTCCGGATGGCGATGATCGTGGGCCAATGGGACGTCCGCACAGCCCTGCGGCTGCTCGGCGACGATGCCACGCAGCATCGCCTCCGCGACCTGCAGCGCACCCGCGCCGACGTCGTCACCGCCATCGACGACGAACGCCGGCGGATCGAACGCGCCCTGCACGACGACGTCCAGCAGCGGGCCGTCGCGCTCGCACTCGACGTCGGTCGCGCGCGTCGCACCGCCGAACGCGGCGGCGGAAATCTCGTCGCCGACCTCGACAACGCCGTCGCCCAGGCACAGGCATTGCTCACCGAACTGCGCGACGTGGCGTGGCGGATCTACCCGGCCGCGCTCGACGAACACGGACTCGCCGCGGCACTGGAAGGGTTGTCCGCGCACACCTTCCTCCCCGTCGACCTGGATCAGTCGATCGATCCGGAACCACCGCACGATGTCGCGGCAGCCGCGTACTACGTTGCCGCGGAAGGGGTCACGAACGCGACGAAGCACTCCGGCGCCGACAGCGTGTCGGTGACCGTCGCGGCGGACGATCGCGTCGTCACGGTCACGGTCGTCGACGACGGATGCGGCGGGGCCGAGATGACGGGCTCCGGGCTGACGGGTCTCGCGCGTCGCGTCGCCGCGCTGGACGGGCAGTTCTCCGTACACAGCCCCCGCGGAGGGCCGACCGTCGTGGAAGCGAGGATCCCGTGCGCATCGTAATAGCCGAGGACTCGACGCTTCTTCGCGAGGGCCTGTCGCGGTTGCTCGCGGACGAAGGCCACGAGGTGGTTGCCGGTGTGGGCAACGCCGTCGAGTTGCACCACGTCGTCGAGCGCGAGGTGCCCGACCTCGTGTTGCTCGACGTGCGTATGCCCCCGACCTACTCGACGGAGGGCATCGACGCGGCGCGGCGCATCAAGGAGGAGCACCCGCAGGTCGCTGTGCTCGTGCTGTCGCAGTACGTCGAGCACCGGAACGCGACCGGCCTGCTCACGAACGGCTGGGGTGGCGTGGGCTATCTGCTCAAGGATCGCGTGTCGGACGTGGGGGCGTTCCTCACCGATCTGGAACGTGTGGCCGCGGGCGGGACGGCCTTCGATCCCGAGGTGGTGCGGCAACTGTTCGCGAACACCCGCCGCACCGACCCCATCGCCGCCCTCACCGAACGCGAGCGCGAGGTGCTCGAGGCCCTCGCGCAGGGTTTGACGAACACCGGCATCGCCGATCGTCTGACCATGTCGGTCAGCGCCGTCGAGAAGCACGTCAATTCGATCTTCGTGAAGCTCGATCTGCCGCGCGAGGCCGACCGTAGTCGGCGGGTACGGGCGGTGCTCCTCTATCTCGAGAGCACGGGCGCGCCGAGCTCGCGGGACGACCGCTGACGCCCCGTGCGGATCAGAAGAGCGGATACACGAAGTGCCCGACGCCTCCGCCGGGTGCACTCGACCCCGTCACGTTGGGCAGGTTCGCGGGCAGACGCTGAAGCTTGTGTGGACGGCCTTCGAGGTCGGCCTGCCAGCAATCGGTCGTCACGCCGTGGAAGCCCTGGCACACGATGCGGGTGTTCGTGCCGAAGGGCGAGGTGAGCCGCGGCTCGTTCACCAGCGGGTTCCAGTAGGCGAGTTCGTCCGGCGTGAGCCAGTTGGCGGGGTCCACATCCGACACGGAGATCGGGCTGTTCGGTTGCTGGACCGGCCACTCGTCCTGCGCCGCCGCGATGCCGGCGCCGCTGAGGACGATCCCTCCTGTCACTGCGGCGACCGCTCCGGCTCGCAGTACCCGTCGAAATCCGTTCGCCATCGTTCCCCTCCACCCCGTGTCTCGAGGACCCGTGCCTCCCGGACATCGAAACACGGACCACGCGGTCCGGATATGGGAATGCCGGAATTGTCGGCCCCCGACGGGTTCCGACAATTCCGGCTGCACCACAGGACTAGTCGGTGCGGAGTTCGATGCCCTTCGTCTCCTCGATGAAGAAGACCGCACCGAGGGTGAGCAGCGCACAGAACACGAAGTACCCCGCCGGTGCCAGCGAGTTCCCGGTGATGTCGATCAGCCACGTCGCGATGAACGGTGCGGTGCCACCGAGGCACATGTTCGTCACGTTGTTCCCGAGAGCGATACCGCTGTATCGCACGGACGCCTTGAGCATCTCGACATAGGTGACGAAGGAGGCACCGTTGACCACCGACACGCAGATGAACAGCACGGACTGGCCGACGACGGCCTGCCAGACGGTGCCGCCGGACATCAGCATGAACATCGGAACACCGACGATCGCGGATGCAGCACTACCGGCGAACAGCACCGGCTTGCGCCCGTACTTGTCGGCGAGATAACCGGCGATGGGCAGCGTGATCACACCGAGTACGAGAGCGAGGCAGGTCGACAGGAACGCGACGGAGGACGACAGCCCACCCGTGGTCTGGAGGTAGGTCGCGGCATACACGGAGGCGATGTAGTAGCCACCGATGATGAGCGCACCGAGCAGGATGATCTTGACGACGCTTCCGCCCGACGTCTTCAGCAGCTCCGCGATGGGCAGCTTCTTCGTCTCACCCTTTTCCTCGAGTTCCTCGAACTGCGGGGTGTCCTCGAGATGGTTACGGATCCAGATGCCGACGACACCGATGACCACGCTGAGCAGGAACGGGATGCGCCATGCCCATTCGAGGATCTGCTCCTCCGAGAAGGTGGACGTGATGCCGAGCGCAACGAGAGACGCCACCAACGACCCCAGGTAGGTACCCGAGTTGACCATGGACGTCTGCGTCGCGCGCCAGCGTGCCGGTGCGGATTCGGAGACGAATGCGTTTGCGCCGCCGAGTTCACCGCCGGCCGCGAAGCCCTGCAGGCAGCGGGCGAGCACGAGCAGAACCGTCGCCCACACGCCCAGAGTGGCGTAGGTGGGCATCAGTCCCATGGCCGCGGTCGCCACGACCATGAGCAGGATCGTCCACGACAGTGCGTTCTTCCGGCCGTACTTGTCACCGATGTGCCCGAAGAAGATGCCGCCGGGCACCCGGAGGAAGAACGCCACGGCAAAGGCCGCAAACGTTCCCAGCAGAGCAGCTGTCTCGTCTTCGGAGACGAAAAACAGGGTGGCGACCATCGTCGCCATGTAGCCGTAGATACCGAAGTCGTAGTACTCGACAATGGTGCCCACGACGGCAGCACGAATGACCTTCGTCGTCGACTGCTTCGGCTGCGGAGTGCCGACCTGGGGTGGACTCACTGCGGGGGATACCGCGTCCGATCCGAGCATGTTCGTGTCCTTTTCGAATGTGAGTGGAGGAGGCGCTACCCGCCGGCAACGCCGAGTGCGGTGCGTGGAGCGGCGCCGGATGCAGCCGACCGGGCCGCGTTGAGGCCTGCGATGCGGCCCATGGTCAATGCGTTGGCGACGGCGTTGCCGCCGCCCACATAGCGGAGGCCGAGAATGCCGGCGCCTGCTTCTCCGGCCGCGTACAGGCCGGGTACGACGTTCCCGATGGTGTCGAGAACTTCCGCATTCGGGTTGATCTCGAGCCCGGCGTGGGTGCAGACCAGTTCGGCGGGCAGCATACGTGCCGCGTAGAACGGTCCCTCCGCGATGGGGTCGGGGTTCGAGGTCGATCCCTTGTTGGCGAGGGTGCGGTGCCGCAGGAAGTCGGGATCGATCCCGTTGGGCAGCTGGGTGTTCCAACGATCGATCGTGGTGACCAACGCATCGACCGGTACGCCGATGAGGTCGGCGAGTTCGGGGAGGCTGTCGGCACGCAGGGTACGACCGGCGTCGGCTCCCTCTGCGATCCGGTCGGCGTCCCAGTCGGTGTAACCGGCGGGCAGCCCGGTGCGTGCCTTCTCGTCGAAGATCGCCCACACCGGCCCGTCCTGACGATCCATGAGACCACCGGAGACCGCGTACGAGGCGTCCTCGTCCATGAACCGCCGACCGGACTTGTTCACATAGACCCGCGACTTGGGCGGGAAGCCTGCCTGCCAGTGGTGGTAACGCTGGAAGTGGGCGGTGGGCATGGTCAGCCCCCAGCCCTTGCCGGCGATGGCCGAGTCGACCTGTTCGCCGAAGCGGAAGTGGTCGCCACGGCTCCCCGGGGCGGCAACGACGAAGAGCGACTCGCCTGCTCCGAGCGGATACGGGTAGTACTGCTCGAGCAGGTCGCGGTTCTGCGCGAAGCCACCGGACGCGACCACTACGGCATGGGCACGGACCTCGATGTCATCGGCGACGACACCGACCACACGTCCGTCCTCGACGAGCAGTCGCTGGACCCGGGTGCCGAGCACGGCTTCCACACCGTGTACGCGACGTGCACGGTCGAGGGTCTGCACGAGTCCGTAGCCCTGGTCCTTCGGCACGTGCCCGCGCCACACGTCTTCGACGCCGGCCTGGCACAGACCGGGCATGTGCGCGTTCGACGATTCCCGGGCGGGGATCTCCACACCGAGACCGATCAGCCACTCGAGGGTGGGACCCGCATTCTCGCAGAATGCACGGACCAACCCGGGTGTGAGTACCCAGTGGTTCAGATCCATGTAGTGCTGGAAGAACTTCTCGGCGGAGTCCTCGATACCGAGTCCGCGCTGCACACTGGTGCCTGCCGCGGTGAACAGTCCCGCGGAGAGTTGCGTCGACCCACCCAGTTCGGTTTCGGATTCGAACAGCAGGACGCTCGCGCCGGATTCGGCAGCGGACACTGCGGCCGCGAGACCGGCACCGCCACCACCGATCACCACGACGTCGATGATGTCGTCGTTCATGAGAGTTGATCTCCCGTCTCCGCGATGATGCGGTGATAGAGGCCGTTGGACGTCATGCCGCCGTCGACGGTCACTTCGCTGCCGGTCATGTAGCTCGAACGATCCGACAGCAGGAAGAGCACAGCGTCGGTGATCTCGTCGACGGTGGCCATCCGGCCGGCCGGAACGCTGTTCAATGCGGCACCGACGAATGCGTCGGCGCCACCGAGCAGGGCCGTGCCCACGAGGCCGGGGTGAACCGAATTGACGCGGATACCCCAGCGCGCGAAGTTCCCTGCCGCCGACTTGGACAGGCCCCGCAGGCCCCACTTGCTCGACGAATAGGCCGGAGAGAAGTAGCCGATCTGCCCCGAGATCGATGAGATGTTGACGATCGAGCCGCCACCGCTGTCGCGCATGAGCGGAGCCACCGCCTTCATCCCGTAGAACGGGCCGAACAGGTTGATCCGCATGGTCTTCTCCCAGACGTCGTCCGGGGTGTCCATGAATTCGAGACGTCGAGAGATGCCGGCGTTGTTGACGAGTCCGCCGAGCTCACCTCGCTGGGAACGAATCTCGTCGACGACTCGCTGCCATGCCGCGGCGTCGGACACGTCGAGCGTGTGCGCCGATGCGGAACCACCGGCCGCCTCGATCTGTTCGACGACCTCGGACGGGTCGTGGATATCCGCAAGGCACACATGCGTTCCCCGCGCAGCGAGCACGCGGGCATGGTTGGCACCCATTCCCCCGGCCGCGCCCGTGACGAGTACGACCGAGGGGTACGACACGGATTCGACGACGCTGTCAGACATGACGGGATCCACCGTCGACGGCGATCGAATGTCCGGTGACGTAGCGGGCGCTGTCGGAGAGCAGGAACAGCAACGGTCCGAAGACCTCTTCGGGGGCACCGAGCCGGTGCAGCGGGACGACGTCGAGCGCGTGCTTCAGTGCGGCCGGGTCCTCCTGGACCCACCGGGTCATCTCGGTGTCGATGTAACCCGGAGCGATCGAGTTGACGCGGATTCCCTTGTCGCCGAACTCGACTGCCAGCGATTCGGTCAGATGGGCTACGGCGGCCTTGGAGGCGCAGTACGCACCGCGACCCTTGCGTACACGCAGCGCCGAGACCGACGACATGTTCACGATCGCGCTACCGGGCTCCATGTGCCGCGCCGCGGCCTGCGAACCGAAGAGCACGCCTTCGACGTTGACGTCCAGGGTCGCCGCGATCTGGTCCTTCGAGATCTCCTCGGCGAGGGCGAACGGGAAGATGCCGGCGTTGTTGATCCAGAAGTCGATGCGACCGAACTCCTGCAGCGCGACCTGCGCGAGCGCCTCGTGCTCCGCCGGATCGGTCACGTCGACACGTGCTCCGATCATCGTGCCGGGTGTCTCGACGAGGGCTTCGACGGCGAGATCGGTGTTGATCTGCTCCGCGGTCTCCTTCATCTGCACGTCGTTGATGTCGCCGCCGACCACGTGCACGCCGCGCGTGGCCAGACCGCGCGCGAACTGGGCACCCATGCCGCGGGCCGCGCCGGTGACGACGGCAACCTTGCCGGCCATCTCCGGGTAGAGGGCGACGATCTGGGTGGTGACGGTACGGCCCGGGTTCTGGGCGTCGACGGTCATGGGTGATTCCTCCGAAAATGTGGAACGAATAGGAAAGAGATGCGACGGTCAGCTGTCGTCGCGGGAGACGACGCGGCGGGCTATGCGCCATTCGCCGCCGGTGCGCACGACGCGGTCGTCGATGGTGGTGAACCGGACGAGCCTGGATTCGCCGCCACGAACGGTGGCCACGATCTGCAGATAGGCCCGCACACGAAGGGTGTCGTCGTCGACGCGGTAGGTGGCCAGATTCGTGACGACGTGCCGGTGCACTTCCCCTGCAGCCTGCGCGCCGGCGTGGAAACGCTCGGCGAAAGCCGCGAGGTCGTCGGTTCCTGCCACGGGGGCGGGGTAGCTGGGCGAGCAGAACTTGCCCTCGGCGGTGAACGTCTCGGCCCACTCGCGCGCAGACCCCTCGTCGATGAGGTGGCTCTGCCGGCCGTAGAGCTGGTGGATGTGGGCGAGAACCGCCGCGTCCACGTAGTCGGTCCGTGTCATGTCGTACGAAAACCATCCGTGTGTGCGATAATCGCACTCAGTGTGCGATTAACGGAAATGTTAGGTGTTACAGTTCACAGACGTCAAGGGAGGTAACGGGGGTCATGACACAAATGCGGGATGTACCTGCACAAACGGGGGATCTGGATCTGCCGCGGATCGAGCCGGATGCTGGCATGTCCAAGACGCTCCACAACGGTCTCGAGATCCTGGAACTGCTCGCGCAGAACCCTCACGGCCTGTCGGTCAGCGAGATCGCCGAGAGCCTCGACGTACACCGCACGGTCGCCCACCGACTCGTCCGGACACTCGAGGCGCACCGACTGTGCCGCCGCGACGACCACAAGCGCATCTCGCTGGGCACCGGCCTGGTGACACTGGCCGAATCCGTCGAGCAGGACCTACGAACTCTGGCCCGCCCGATCCTCGAGGACCTCGCCGACAGCGTCGAGGCCACCGCCCACCTCGTCGTCCGCGAGTCCGACACCATGGTGCGCGCGATCATGGTGATCGAACCCCGTCGCTCCGATGTCCACATCGCCTTCCGCCCGGGCCAGGTCCATCCGCTGGATCGAGGCTCGGCCGGTCTGGCGATCCTCGGATCCATGCCGTCACGCCCCGACGAACGCCCGGAAGTGACCCGAGCGCGGCAGACGGGCTATGCGGTCTCTGCCGGCGAGGTCGTATCGACCACCATCGGAATCTCGGCAGCGGTGCCGACCCGTCCCGGGAGCACCCAGGCGGCGATAGGCGTCTCGGTCTTCGACGCCACCGACGAAACCCGCCTCGCGGCGGCCGTTCTCTCTGCGGCGTCGACCCTCGGCGACTTGCTCCGGTGATCGATGGCGAGTGACGACCTCGGAGTGCCGGATCACGCCGGCCCGCTCCGCGTGTACTCGAGCACTCGAGACCTCCGACAGCACACACCTGTGTGCACAATCGATAGGTGAGTTCAACCCAGTCGACTATCGATCCGCACCACGGCACCCTGCGCAGCCCCCGCTTCTGGCTCGCGCCCTTCGCTGTCGTCGCGGCGGTGATGAGTGCCTTGGCGTACTTCTATCTCGGCGCACTCCTCGATCCGAGCGAGAACCTGAGACAGTTCCCGATGGCCATCGTCAATCAGGACGTCGGCGATGTGCTGCCCGGATCGGACGAGCGACAGAACTTCGGCGACCAGATCACCGAGGGCATCCTCGACGGCATCGATCCCGAGGAGATCGATCTGCAACGGATGGGGATCTCGGCCGCCAACCAGGGACTCGACGACGGCAGCCTGTACGGCGCGATCGTCATCCCCAGCGACTTCACCAAACGCATCTCGATCCTCGCGCAGGCCTCGGTGGTTCCCGGCGACATCGAGAAACCGATCATCACCCTGTACACGAACCCCCGGACGGGCGCGTTCGCGACGGGCATCGTCACGACGATCGGCGACCGCGCGCTGACCCAGGTGAACGACACGGTCGGTCAGCAGCTCACCGAAACCGTCACCGCGACGCTCGCCGAGTCGGCACCCGACCTGCAACTGTCCGGCGCCTCCAGCCTCGTCCTGGCCCAACCGATCGATGCACTCACCGTCGAGCACAAGCCGCTGCCCGACGGGACGGGCGCGGGTCTGTCCGCCTTCTTCTACACCCTGCTGCTGATCCTGGCCGGCTTCACAGGCGCCACGATCATCAACGCGGTCGTCGACAGTGCCCTCGGTTTCGTGCCCACCGAATACGGCCCCCTCTATATCGCGAGGGAGACCACCCGGATGTCACGCATGCAGGTGCTGGCACTCAAGTGGGGCATCACGGTGGTCATGTCGTTGATCGTCTCGGCGTTGTACCTGTGGATTTCCACCGCACTCGGCATGCCGGCACCGCGCGCGTTGCTGCTCTGGGAATACGGGGCGCTCGCGATCTCCGCGGTGGGCATCACGTCCCTCGCGGTGATGTCGATCTTCGGTGCAGCGGGTCTGCTGGTGAACCTGATCGTGTTCATCGTGCTCGGCCTGCCGTCGTCCGGCGGCACCATCCCGATCGAGGCCACCCCGCGGATGTTCGAGTGGTTGTCGACCTTCGAGCCCATGCACCAGATCTACCTCGCGGTACGGTCCATCCTCTACTTCGACGGACGACCCGACGCCGGGCTCGGTCACGGCGTGACGATGACGATCGTCGGACTCGTGTTCGGTCTCGTCGTCGGCGCCCTGGTGACGTGGATCTACGACCGCGTCGGTTTCCATCGGGCCGCGGACGCACCCGTGCGTCTGCCGTGGCGACCGTCGCGACAGCACGATCGGGGTTCGACGGTCGCGGCCGACACGGTTCGCTCGGACGACAGCGTGGACGCCGGTGAGGACGATCGTGAGGATACGGACGGATCCTCCGGCAGCTCCGAGCATTCGGGCGAAAGCGACTGGCCCGCGAACGAAATGGGGGACCCCGCCGCGCGTCGGGGGTAGCGGCGGAGTCCCTCCCTCACCACGGTAGTGGCGGTCCTCGCGCGGGTCGCTCTCGATACGGGTGATTTCAAGGGTGAATCGAGGGGTTACCGCGCGTCGGAGTCTGCCGCCGTGATGGAGCACACTGTATGGGTGCGCACGGTCGTCGTTCCTCATCCTGCGGACGGCCGGGGCCGTCGCGGTGCAAGCATCGTCGAGGTCGACGCATCCGGTGCGCCGCTCGGTCCGGTACGTGAGTACCCCGAATTCGCGGATGCAGTCGCAGCGATCGAAGCCGAATCGCGACCACGCTGGGTGTGGACCTCGACGGCAACGGTCTATCCCGAGCTGCTCCGCGCGGGGGTTCGGGTGCAGCGATGCCACGATCTCGCCACCACCGGCGCCATCCTTGCCGTACGGGAGGGCCTGCCCTCACCCACTGCGGAGGAACCGGTCGACGAGCGACCCGGTCTCTTCGACGCCGCTCCCGCGATCGACGTCGAGGCGGTGGTCGCGCAGTTCGCTGATCAGCGTCGCCGCATCTCCGGCGACGCTCGCCTCGAGCTGCTCACCGCCGCCGAATCGGCCGGCACGCTCGCAGCGGCCGAGATGGGTTTCGACGGGTTGCCGTTCTCGGCGCAGGCGCATCGTCGCCTCCTCGAGGACACCCTCGGGCCGCGCCCGACCGGCTACGACCTGCCGAGCCGCATCGCCGAAGTGGTCGAGGAGATCAGCGCCGCCTTCGGCCGCCCCGTGAATCCCGCCTCGCACAGCGAGGTGCTCGAGGCGTTCCGCCGCGAGGGCATCACCGTCGAGTCGACCCGCAAGTATGTGCTGCAGCGGATCGACCATCCCGCGGTGCCTCTGTTGTTGCGGCACCGTGAGCTGTCGAAGTTGTACAGCACGAACGGCTGGCACTGGCTCGACACCTGGGTCCGCGACAACCGGTTCCGCCCGGTCTACGTTCCCGGCGCCGTCGTGTCGGGCCGATGGGCGAGTCGCGGCGGTGGCGCTCTGCAGATCCCCAAGGCGCTGCGATCGAGCGTGATCGCCGACCCGGGCCGGTCGTTCGTCGTCGCCGACGCGGGCCAGCTCGAACCGCGCATCCTGGCGGCGATGTCGGGCGATCGACGCATGGTCGCGGCTGCCGGTTCGGACGATCTGTACGCCCCGGTCGCCGCGGCGTCCTTCGGCGGCGACCGCGCGAAGGCGAAGGTCGCGGTGCTCGGCGTCCTCTACGGGGCCACGTCCGGCGACGCGCGTGCCCTGCTGACGGTGCTGCGACGCAGCTTCCCGACCGCCGTCGACTTCGTCGAACGTGCCGCCCGTGCGGGTGAACGTGGCGAGGTGGTGCATTCGTGGCTGGGCCGTGCGTGCCCACCCGCTCCGGAGGGATTCCATTCGCACGGTGATGCGCATGCACGCGGGCGGTTCACGCGGAACTTCGTCGTGCAGGCCACCGCGGCCGAGTGGGCGCTGTGCGTGCTTGCGGAACTGCGACGGCGGCTGACCACCGATCCCGACCCGACAGCCGGCGATCTCGTGTTCTTCCAGCACGACGAGGTGGTGGTGCACACCGGCAATCCGGAACTCGCGTCGTCGCACATCACCGCCTCCGTCGAGGCGGCGACGCGCCTGATGTTCGGCGACACGCAGGTTCGTTTCCCGATGGACACCGCCGTGCGCAGCGTCTACGCCGAGGATGCGGGCGGTGAGTAGGTGGCGTGTGTCCACAGATGCATGACGGCGTACGCCCGCCACGGCCGCCATCGTTCGGCGCGCTCGGCGGCTTCGCGTGCGCTCTCCACCTGCAGGGCTCGTCGGAGAACGAGGTCGCCGGACGGATACGCATCGCGATCGCCGAGTCGTAGAGCGAGATAGTCGACGGTCCACGGACCGATCCCGGGGAGCGCGAGAAGATCTGCCGCGAACGAGGGTTGCTCCGGCGCCACCCCGCCGGCCGCGGCCCGGGCCAGTTCGGAGACGGTGCGGGCACGTGACTGCGTCGTGCCGATGACGGCACGCAGGTCGCTCTGCTCGACCGTCGCGAGTCGGTGCGGCCCAGGGAAGCACCGCAGCCCACCGGGTGCGTCGTCGCCGAAGGCCGCAACGAGACGTCCTGAGAATGTGCATGCCGCAGCGACACTCACCTGCTGCCCGAGCACCGTGGACACGGCGGTGGCGAACCAGTCGGTGGTACCGACCACGCGCAGACCGGGATGGGTCTGCACGAGAGGTCCGAGCACGGGATCGGACTCGAATGCCGCATCGACGACGGACGGGTCGACGCCGAGATCGAGCCACTGGCGGATCGTCTCGCCGACCTCCTCGACATCCGCACGACCTGCGGTCTCGACGTGAACCTCGAGATGTCGCACGTCCCCGCCTCTCCCGCCGTCGGGTGTCGCCGGGTCGTCGAAGCGGACAGCGACGTGCGCGGCTCCGCCGGTCGTGCGAATCGCGCGGTGATGAGTGCCGGTGGCGCTGTCATGGTGTTCGTAGCCGGGGACGGTGTGGCTTCGCAGCGACGCCAGCATCGGACCCACCGCAACGGGTTCGGCCACCGGGAACCTGAGGGTGGTGATCACGCGACCGACTCGAGTTGCAGCAGTGCCCTCTTCGCCTCGACTCCCCCGACGTACTGCCCCATGCTGCCGTCGCTGCGTACCACCCGATGGCACGGCACCACCACGGGCAGCGGGTTCTTCGCGCACGCCGTTCCGACCGCCCGTACCGCCCGCGGGCTCCCGGCCGCGGCGGCGATCTCCGCGTAGCTCGCCGTGCGCCCGTATTCGATCTCGGGCAGTCGCGTGATCACCTCGCGCCGGAATCCGTCGGCGAGACGCAGATCGAGCGGAACGTCGAAATGTGTCCTCGTACCGGCGAAGTACTCGTCGAGCTGCCGGACCACCGGGTCGAGCCGACCCGGCGCGTCGAGAACGCGCGGGCTGATCCGGCGGGAGAGTTCGTCGAGCACGGCGTCGGATCCGCCGGCGACGTAGGCGACCCGCACGAGCCCGACGGTGGTGGTGGCCAGCAGGAGCGGACCGACGGGGGTGTCGACGACGCGGAACGCGACATCGAGCAACCCGGCCGCCTCGGCGTCGAGTACGAGCTTCTCCCGCAACCACGCGAGATCGGCCGATCCGACCGAGGGTTGTGGAAAGTTCATGAGCGACATCCTGTTCCGTGTTCGATCCGACGACGCAACGCCGCCCGACCGTCGGCCGCCGCGCGACGTGCCGCGGCCGGGCTGTTGCCGAGGATCGTGCCGATCTCCGCGTAGGGCAGGCCTCCGACGTAGTGGTAGACCAGCGCCGCACGCTGCGTGAAGGGAAGTTCGGCGACCGCGCTCCACAGTTCGTCGTCGCCCTCACCGGGGTTTCCCGTGGCCGACGCGGGTTCGGGAAGGTTCTCGGTGGGCACCGGCGTCCGCCCGCGCACACGGTGGATGTCGACGGCCTTGCGGTGCGCGATGGTGACGAGCCACGCTTCGATGTTGCTGCCCGGTGGCAGTTCAGGGTAGGCGCGCAACGCCGCGAGGAAGGTCTCGGACCAGGCGTCGTCGGCGTCGACGGCTCCGAGCAGTGCGCGACAGACCCGGAGGACCGTCGCGCCGTGACGGGTGACCACCTCGTCGAAAGGAGGCAGGCTCGCCCGCGGTAGGTGATCAGGCAGGGACATGGGTATCGCCGGCGACACCGGGCTCGGCGGAACTCAGCACCCGCGCCTCCTGGTCGAGCAGGAAGCGTTTGCGCTCGAGACCACCGGCGTAACCGGTGAGCTTGCCGCTGCTACCGATGACGCGATGGCACGGGACGATGATGCAGAGCGGGTTACGGGCATTGGCCGCAGCGACCGCCCGTACCGCGGTGGGCCGGCCGAGAGCGAGTGCGATCTCCGAGTAGGTGCGCGTGGTGCCGTACTCGATCGTCGTCAGCGCCTGCCACACCTCGCGTTGGAACGGGGTTCCGACGGGAGCGATGGGGACGGTGAACCGGGTGCGGCGACCCGCGAAGTATTCGCCGAACTGGGTGATCACTTCGTCGAACCCCTCGGTGACCTGCTCGCCGAAACCGGCGCGGTCGGGCGCGGGGTGATGCTCGGCCATGTACACGCCGCTCAGGACGCCGTCGGTGTTCACCAACGTCAGCTCGCCGATCGGTGTGTCGATGACGGTGTGGGTGCGCAATGCGGTCACGGCCTCGATCCTTCCATCCGGTGTGTGCTCTGTACCGGGTAGACGAACGGGACGCCGAAAATGTGAGGTCCGTGATCACGACGATCGGACGTACTGCACTATGACGACATGATCTCGCTGCCTGTGCCCGCGCTCGGACTCTCGGTCGCCGGTTCCATCGTCGACGTCACCCGGACCGTGCTCGGACGCACCCGCGAGACCGCCGAGTTCGCGCTGTCGCTCCCGGCGCGGGTGGAAGGACTGCTCGGCGAGGCCGAATCGCTCATCGGCTCGGTCGAATCGCTGATCCGCCGCATCGACAGTGTGGTCACCGACGCCACCGACATCGTCGAGGGAGCGTCGGTGGCCGTCGCGCAAGCGACCCAGGTGATCGCCTCGACCATCGGTGTGGTGGAGGAAGCCGCCGATGCGGTCACGCGCGCCACGGAGATCATCGACTCGACGGGCGGGGTCGTGCGCGATGCGACGGTGGTCGCGGCAGACGCGCGGATCGTCGTCGAATCCGCAGGCCGCAGCTCCGACGCCGCCGGGGAACTGCTCGAGACCTACAAGCCCCTCGCCGAACGAGCCGCTCCCCTGGCCACCCAGTTCGTCGAGGAGTTCTCACCCGAGGAACTGCGCGCCGCGATCAGGCTCATCGACCGACTCCCCGAGATCACCGAGCGGGTCGACGCCGTGCTGCCCATCATGGCGACGCTCGACACCGTCTCCCCCGAGATCCACGAACTGCTCCTCGTCGCGAAGGACGTCCGACAGGCGATCGTCGGTGTGCCCGGCTTCAACTTCCTGCGCCGACGCGGGGAGGAGAAAGAGATCAACGGTGATGACTGACCGCACTGCGGTCGGGACGACTGACCGCACCGCGGTCGGGACGACTGACCGCACCGCGGTCGCGACGACTGACTGCACCGCGGTCGCGACGACCGACCGCACCGCGGCAGGCTCTACCGGTGGGCCGTCGAGAGGAACTGGTGTGTTGCCGCGTCGACGATCTCGTCGGGCGAGATGGCGAGCTCGTCGTTCAACCACGCCGTGACCAGTTCGGCCAGACCGCCGACGAACAGCAATCCGTTGATCTCACCGCGCTCGGGCGGCCATGCCCGGTCACCGTACATTCGGGTCGCTTCGTCGGCGACCATCTGGGCGAAACTGCGTAGCGACGCTCGCCTGTGGGTGCGCAAGGGTTCGAAGCCGGCGGACTCGATGAGCGAGACCCGGCCTTTACGCGGGTCGTCGGTGAGGATCGCGACGAACGACGCGATGGCATTCCGCACGAGGTCTTCGAGTGTGCCCGTGCCGGTGCGGAGCGCGGCGAGTACGGCTTCGCGCACCTCGTCGGCGATCTTGTCGAGGACCTGCCGCAGCAGATCGTCCCTGCTGCCGAAGCTCTCGTAGAAGTACCGCTCCGTCAGCTTGGCGTGTGCGCAGATGGCGGTCATGGTGGCGCCGCTCTTCCCCGAGGCCGCGAACAGTTCCAGTCCTGCCTCGAGCAGGGCTTCGCGGCGCAGGGCGACACGCTGTTCGCCGCTCAGACCGGCGTAGCGGCGGGGCGCGGGGGAAGTCATGGGACCGATCTTGACAGACCGGATAGATGTGACGCAGACTACACCCTAATCTGACAGGGCTCCCTGTCAGATATCCGCAGAACTGGAGGTTCGTCGTGACCCGGATCCTGGCGGCTCCCCCCGCCCACTCCCATCTGCGCCCGGTCCCGGGACGATCGGGAATACCCGGTATCGGGCACGTCCTCGAATACATCCGCGATCCCCTCGCGATGATGCAGAAGCACTGGGACCGTTACGGCGAGGTGTCCTGCTTCTCGGCGGCCGGCCGACGCTGGATCTCGGTCCTCGGACCCGACGCCTGCCAGGAGGTGCTGCAGAACAAGGACCGGGCCTTCGCCAACGGCGACGGCTGGTCGGCACTGATCGGGCCGTTCTTCCACGGTGGCCTCATGCTCCTCGACTCGGAGGAACATCTCCGGCACCGCCGCATCATGCAGCAGGCATTCACCCGGTCACGCCTCGAGAAGACCGTCGAGGCCATGAATCCGTCGATCACCGAGAAACTCGACAAATGGGTTCCCACCGACGGATTCCGTGCCTACACCGCACTGAAGACACTCACCCTCGACCTTGCCACCGACATCTTCATGGGCGGCGCCGAGGACTCCACACCGGCCGAGATCGAAGCGGTGAAGAAGGCTTTCATCGACTGTGTGCAGGCCGCGACCTCGATCGTCCGGTATCCCGTCCCCGGCACCAGATGGAAGCGCGGACTCGACGGACGCCGGGTGCTCGAAGACTTCTTCCGGCACTATCTACCGGCACGACGGTCGCGGGAGACGGACGACCTCTTCTCCGTGTTGTGCCACATCGAATCCGAAGCGGGCCAACGGTTCAGCGACGACGAGATCGTCGATCACATGATCTTCCTGCTGATGGCCGCGCACGACACGTCGACCATCACGATCTCCACGATGATGCAATATCTCGGGCAACACCCGCAGTGGCAGGACCGATGCCGGGGCGAGTCTCTCGCGCTGGGCACCGCCGCCCCGAGTCACGCCGATCTCGACGCGCTCGGCAGCCTCGATCTGGTGATGAAGGAATGCCTCCGGCTGGTCTCCCCGGTCCCGGTCCTGGCGCGACGGGCCGTGCGCGACACCGAGGTCCGGGGACATTTCGTGCCGGCCGGCACGTATGCCTCCGTGGCACCGCACTTCACGCACCACATGGCGGAGTACTGGCCGGAGCCCGAACGTTTCGATCCGGAACGCTTCGCGGAGCATCGACGCGAGGACAAGGTGCACCGCTACGCGTGGGAGCCGTTCGGCGGGGGCGTGCACAAATGCCTCGGCATGCATTTCGCCGGGGTCGAGGTCAAAGCGATCGTCCACCAGTTGCTGCTGCGCTTCGAGTGGCACGTCGACGCCGGCTACGTGGCCCCGCTGGACTTCACGTCGTTGCCGTTCCCGTCCGACGGGCAGCCGGTCGACCTGCGATTGCGGTCGACCGACTCCGAACGTCAGTCCGTGTAGAGCATCAGGCGGTGTAGAGACCTGCGCCCGCGCGGCTGAGCACGAGCTTGGGCACCACGGCCCGCGACGACAGTTTGAGCAGCGCGTCGACGATCTCGACGACGTCGTTCACCTCGATCATGGACTCGGCCGGGATCTTGTCCTTGATCCAGTCGGACATGTCGGTGTCGACGTAGGCGGGTGCGAGCGCCGACGCCGAGATGCCGTTGCCGGACTCCTCGGCGTTGAGCGTCTCCACCAGCGAGATCAACGCGGCCTTCGTCGCACCGTAGGCGGCGAGACCGGCCTCGGCATAGACACCTGTGATCGACGAGAGCGCAACGATCTTCGATCCGCGGGCCGGATCGTTCTCAGCCTCGGCGCGCAGCAACGGCAGCGACGCCTGGATGAGCGCGAACGGAGCGTTGAGGTTCACGGCGACCGTCTTGTCGAACCGCCGGGCCGGGAACTCGGCGATCGGACCTGCCGTGCCGACACCGGCATTGAGGATCAGGGCCTTCATCGACCCGAACGCCTCGCGATGCGTCTCCACGACGCGGGCGGTGGCTTCCGGATCGGCGAGATCGGCTGCGACGGCGCGTACCTCCTTGGCACCCGCCTCCCGCAGCCGCTCGGCGACGCTCTCGAGACGTTCCGCGCCGCGGGCGCTGATCGTCAGTGCGTAGCCGCGCTCGGCGAGACGGGTTGCGATACCGAGGCCGATACCTCTCGAGGCTCCGGTCACGAGCGCGCTGGTCACGCGTGGGCTCCCTTCAATGCTGCGAGTCCTGCTGCCACCAGGTCCGGCACGGCTTCACCGGCACGGTCGAAACCGTCGCCGATCGTCGCTCCGGCACGCCACCGGTGGTTGATGCCCTCGGCGATGACGGCGAGCTTGAGGTAGGCCAGACCCATGTAGAAGTTCCAGTTGGCGATGTCGCGACCCGACGCCGTGGCGTAGCGCTGCACCAGATCGTCCGCCGCCGGCAGTCGTTCGCTCGACCATGCCGCCGGGAAGCCCAGGATGTCGTCGAGCGCCGGATGCCGGTACACGCACATCATGGCGAGATCGGTGAGCGGGTCGCCGAGGGTGGACAGTTCCCAGTCCACTACGGCGACGACGCGTGCCGGGTCGGTCGGGTCCAGGATGGTGTTGTCGATGCGGTAGTCGCCGTGGACGATCGACGGAGCGGGCGACTCCGGAATCGACTCGGCGAGCGCGGCGTGCAGCCGTTCGAGATCCGGCAGTTCGCGGGTCTTCACCCGGCCCCACTGGCTCGCCCACAGCTTCACCTGCCGGGTCACGTAGCCGTCCGGCCGGCCCAGTCCCCCGAGACCGACGGCCTCGAAGTCGACGTTGTGCAGTTCGGCGATGATGCGCACGAGTTCACCGACGCAGCGGTCGATCTCGTCGTCACCGAGCGCATCGAGGTCGGCCTTGCTGCGCACCACACGTCCGTCGACGAACTCGACGACGGTGAACGGCGCACCCATCACCGAATCGTCCTCGCACTGGACGACGGTGGGCGCGACCGGCACACCGGTGCCCTTCAGCGCCGACGTGATGCGGAACTCGCGGGCGACGTCGTGCGCCGACGGCGTCAGACCCGTGGTCGGAGGGCGACGCAGCACCCAGTGGGACTTCTCGTCTCGCAACCCATAGGTGAGATTGGACTTGCCGCCCGAGATGAGCTCCGCCCGAAGTTCACCGTGAACGGTCACACCGGAATCGGCGAGGAAGCGCTCGAGAACGGCGAGGTCGAGTCCCTCGTGCACGGCGGTCATTTCGCGGCCTCGCGGGCTGCCTTGCGGACGGCTCCGACGGCACGCTTGGCGATGGCCCAGCGGTGCACCTCGGAGGGGCCGTCGTACACGCGGAACGGGCGGACCTCGCGAGTGAGACGGGCGATCGGAAGGTCTTCGGAGACACCGAGACCACCGCACATCTGAGCGGAGCGGTCGACGATGCGGAAGATCGCCTCGGCGGCGAAGGTCTTGGCGATCGACGTGGCGTTCGAGGCGTGCGAACCCTGGTCGAGTTCCCAGCACGCCTGCACGAGCAGCGCGCGGGTCGCGGCGATGTCGATCTCGTTGTCGGCGATCATCTTCTGGATCATGCCGAGATCGCCGAGGCGGGAGCCGAAGCCTTCACGCTCCGCGACGTAACGGACGGCGGTGTCGTGACCGCGGCGGGCGGCACCGAGCCAGCGCATCACGTGCGTCATGCGGGCGGGGCCGAGGCGCACCTGCGCGTAGGCGAAGCCCTGGTCGACCTCGCCGAGCACGGCGGAGTCGGGGACGAACAGATCCTCGAAGTCGACCTCGCAGTGACCGCCGATCATGGAGCGGTCGAGGGTGTTGATGTGGCGGCCGACCTTCAGGCCCGCGGTGTCGGCGGGTGCGAGGAACATCGTGGCGCCGCCACGCTGACCGGGCTCACCCGAGGTGCGGGCCATGATGATGAAGAATCCGGCACCGTCGGCGCCGGTGATGAAGTGCTTGCGGCCGTTGATCTTCCAGCCACCGGAGACCTTCTCGGCGCGTGTGTTCAGCGCGTTGGGATCGGCGCCGGCACCGGGGGCAGGCTCGGTCATCGCGAAGGCCGAGCGCACGTCGCCGGCGGCGAGGGGCGCGAGGAACTGCTGCTTCTGCTCGTCGCTGGCGATGTGCGCGAGCATGTGCACGTTGCCCTCGTCGGGGGCGGCGATGTTGAGCGCGGTGGGGCCGAAGAGCGAGTAGCCCGCGGCCTCGAAGACCGGGGCGCGGTCGGACATGTTCAGGCCGTGGCCGCCGTATTCGACGGGCGCGTGCGGAGCGAAGACACCGGCAGCCTTGGCGGCCTTCTGCAGATCCGCCCGGATCGCGTCGCCACCGGCCGCGGTGATGTCGCCACCGTGGGCGTCCTCGACGGGAAGCACCTCGTCGCGGATGAACTGCTCGGTCCGCGCGATGAGGTCCCGGACGTGATCCGAGTAGGACAGGTCGACCGCCATGCTGAGCTCCTTCCGTACCGACCGATCGATCGCTCGGTCGAGTTCACGGTGGCATATCCCCGCCACCGGGTCAAGCCCGGAAGGGGTGCTCGACTACTTCGCTCCGACCGCGTTCCGCGCGACCTGCAGGTAGCGGTGCACGATCTCGTCGGGCGACAGCGAACCGTCCGGCCGGTACCAGCTCGCCACCGCGACGCACATCGTCGTCACCGCACGACTGGCATCCTTCGGATAGGGCGTGGAGAACGTGCCGTCGGAGACACCGGCCTCGACGATCTCGTCGATCATGCGTTGCTGGTCGTCGCGCAGGGCGACGAACGCGCGGCGTGCCTCGGGTTCCATGCTGCGCATCTCGGTCGACGCCACGAACGCCTGGTCGCGGCGGAACATGTGGAAGCGCAGCAACGACTCGACGACGGCGTCGAACTTCTCGGAAGGGGTGGGTCCGGCTTCGGCGATCGCCTGCCGGCTGCGGGCGAGCAGGTCGTGCAGCACGGTGGTCGTGAGAGAGACCAGCAGCGCCTGCTTCGATGGGTAGTGGTGATACAGCCCCGGCACCGACAGGCCGGACCGCGACGCGACCTCACGAATGGACGTGCCGTCGTAGCCGCGTTCGGCGAACGCCTCGAGCGCAGCGACGAGCGGCTTGGGCAGGTCGGTCGGGCCGTAGTCCCGCCAAGAGCCGACGTCGCCGGAAACCGAATCCTCACGCGTGTCCATGCTCAACACCGTAAGGGACGGTTCCGGCGACGTCGGCGCTCGCAGGATCGAAAGCCGCTCGCAGGATCAGTAATCGTCCTCGCCGTAGAGGACGAGGCCGCGGAGGTTCTTGCCGGCATGCATGTCGGCGTAGCCCTCGTTGATGTCCTCGAGCTTGTAGGTCTTGGTGACGAGGTTGTCGAGGTCGAGCTGCCCGTTGCGATACAGCTCGAGCAGCTTGGGGATCTGCGAGCGCGGGCCGGTGCCACCGAAGATGGCCCCTTGCAGGCGCTTCTGCAGCAGCGTCAGTTCGAACAGGCTCATCGTCACCTGCGAATCGGTGGCGTGACCCATGCCGACGACCACGACCTGTCCGCCCTTGGCGGTGAGACCGAGTGCGGGACCGATGATGTCGCCGGTGATCTCACCGACGGTGATGACGGTGACGTTGGCCATCTGGCCCCAGGTGATCTCGCCGATCACCGGTGCGGCCTCCTCGATCGACGCGAAGACGTGCGTCGCGCCGAACTCCTTGGCCTTCTGCCGCTTGAACTCGACCGGGTCGATCGCGACGACGAACCGCGCCCCGGCGTGTGCCGCGCCCTGGACGGAGTTGATGCCGACACCGCCGACACCGATGACGACCACGGTGTCGCCGAGCTTGGTGCCGCCGATTTCGGTGGCCGAACCCCAGCCGGTCGCGACACCGCAGCCGAGCAGTGCCGCTTTCTCGAGCGGGATGTCCTTCTCGATCTTGATGACCGACGCCTCGTTGACCGTGACGTACGGCGCGAACGTGCCGAGCAGGCACATCTGCAGCACAGGGTCGCCGTTCAGCGTCGCGCGGTAGGTCTTGTCGGAGATCGCCTGGCCGGTGAGCAGGCCGGCACCCTCGTCGCAGATGTTCTGCATGCCTTTGGCGCAGGCCCGACAGCGGCCACAAGCGGGGATGAACGCGAGGACGACGTGGTCGCCCTCCTCGAGACCCCGTACTCCCGGGCCCACCTTGGTGACCACACCCGCGCCCTCGTGACCACCGAGGACCGGGAAGGACGGAAGCGGTGTCGCCCCCGAGCGCAGATGCTCGTCGGAATGGCACAGACCCGAGGCCGCGAGGCGGATCTGCACCTCACCTGCGACGGGATCGCCGAGATCGATCTCCTCGATCTCCCACGGCTGGTTGATTCCCTTGACGACTGCTGCCTTCGTCTTCACCCGAGCCTCCTGAGCCGAAAGTGTGTGTGACGTGCGTCACGGCATTCAAACACTTATCGGACGTTAGAGCAACGGGTTCGAATCTCTTCCGGAGCGGCCCGTTACCCGCTACATTGAGTAACAGACAACTTCTCGTGAAGGGCTCCAGCCATGATTCACGTCCGCCACAGCGCCGTCGCAGACATCCCCGTCGACCTCGCGTTCTCCTACGTCGACGACTACCGCAACGTCCCCGACTGGATGTTCGGAGTGGCCCGCTTCCAACCCGTGGGCGAACAGGTCTCCGGTCTCGGTGCCGTCTACGACTCGACGATGCGGATCGGCCCCAAGGATCTCGACTCGCGCGTGGAAGTCGTCGAGTGGGAACGCAATCGCGTGATCGTCCTCGACTCGATCGCCGGATTCCGCGCCGCGTCGTCGTGGACCTTCACGGACCTCGGCGACGCGACGCGGCTCGACGTCGACTTCGGCTACCGGCTGCCCGGCGGGATCGCCGGCCGCACACTCGGCATGCTCATCGAACCCATTGTGGGAACGGCGATCCGGCAGACCGAACACGCGTTGCGCACGCGGCTCGGTCAGCTCGTCTAGGACCGGACTCAGAAGTTGCCGCGCGCGGCCTGCTCCCGCTCGATCGCCTCGAACAGCGCCTTGAAGTTGCCCTTGCCGAAGCCGAGCGAGCCGTGGCGCTCGATCAGCTCGAAGAACACGGTCGGGCGGTCGCCGACAGGCTTGGTGAAGATCTGCAGCAGGTAGCCGTCCTCGTCGCGGTCGACCAGGATGCCCCGCTTCTTCAGCTCCTCGATCGGCACCCGGACCTCACCGATACGGGCGCGCAGCTCCGGATCGTCGTAGTACGCGTCGGGGGTCGCGAGGAACTCGACGCCTTCCTCACGCAGCCGGTCGACCGCGGTGAGGATGTCGTTGGTCGCCAGGGCGAGATGCTGTGCGCCCGGTCCGCGGTAGAAGTCGAGGTACTCGTCGATCTGCGAACGCTTCTTCGCGATCGCGGGCTCGTTGAGCGGGAACTTCACGCGGTGGTTGCCGTTGCACACCACCTTGCTCATGAGCGCCGAGTAGTCGGTCGCGATGTCGTCGCCGATGAACTCCGCCATGTTCGTGAAACCCATGACGCGGTTGTAGAAGTCGACCCACTCGTCCATGCGTCCGAGTTCGACGTTGCCGACGACGTGGTCGAGCGCCTGGAAAATGCGCTTGGGCGCACCCTCACGCTTGCGGTAGGTCGAGGTGCGTTCGACGTAGCCGGGCAGGTACGGGCCGTTGTAGCGCGACCGGTCGACGAGCGTGTGCCGCGTGTCGCCGTAGGTCGCGATGGCGCCGATGCGGACGACACCGTTCTCGTCGCTGATCTCGTAGGGCTCCTCGAGGACGGTCGCCCCCTGCTTCCGGGCGTGCTCGATGCACTTGTCGACATCCGGGACCTGCAGGGCGATGTCGACCACGCCGTCACCGTGGAGGCGGTGGTGCTCGATCAACGGGCTGTCCGGATCCACCGCACCCTTGATCACGAATCGCACGGCGCCGCTGCGCAGTACGTAGGCGTGGTGGTCGCGGTTGCCGGTGGTGGGTCCGGAATAGGCGATGAGTTCCATGCCGTAGGCGGACTGGTAGTAGTGCGCCGTCTGCGTGGCGTTTCCGACCACCCACACCACGGCGTCCCAGCCGCTGACGGGGAAGGGGTCCCGTTCGCTGTCGTACTCCACGAGACCGACCAGGCGCCGGAGTTCCTCGGCGTCGAGCTGAGCGAGTCGTTCGCTGTCGGTCAGGGTGTATTCCAGAGTCATCGCTGCAACCTCCTGCCGCTCACTGCGGCACAGTCGTTGTGTCGTGTGTCACCAGGAGAAACCCACCCGTAGGTGCGACGCAACGTCGCCTTCGGCAACTGGTCCGACTGACTGGAATTCGCCGGAATCCGCGCGTTCACCTATACAATCGGGCTAGTTTTCGGCGCTCGATGGGAAGGAACCGCGATGCGCGAGCCCGTGCAACTGGACGAATTGGATTTCGCTCTCCTCGAGGCCCTGCACGCCGACCCGAAGATCGGCGCGCTCGAACTGTCCCGTCGGCTGAAGGTCGCGCGTGCCACCGTCTCGGCCCGCCTGCGACGCCTCGAGGACACCGGGGTGATCGCCGGTTACGAACCCCGGATCAACCTCGCCGCAGCAGGTTTCGACGTGCAGGCGTTCGTGACGATGGAGATCGTGCAGGGCGCGCTCGAAGACGTCACCGAGGTCCTCGAGCGCATCCCCGGCGTGCTCGAAGCGTTCGCTACCACCGGCGCGGGCGATGTGCTGTGCCGGATCGGGGCCGAATCGCATCTCGGCCTCCAGCAGACCCTCATCGAACTGAACCGCTCCTCGATCGTCGCGCGGTCGACGAGCGTGATGGTGTTGTCGGAAGTGGTGCACTACCGGGCGATGCCGCTGCTCCGCACCCTCGAGCCGGAACGATCCGCGAAGGCACCGGCCTACCGCCGCTGAGCCGATCACGTCCACAATCCGTCCCCCGCTAGCCGGATTGCACAGAAAAAAGCGCTTCGGGATCCGAACCCTCCGCACGCTGCACAGTTCGCCGAAGCACAGTTGCGCAGCATTTGTTACTGCCGTCACAGTCTTTCGCCATGAAGAACCTGCTGACGCGATTCGAAGAAAAAGCCCCCGAGATCGTCTTCGAGTGGCACGACACCGAGACCACCGCCCGGGGCTGGGTCGTCATCAACTCGCTGCGGGGCGGCGCGGCCGGCGGCGGCACCCGCATGCGCCGCGGCCTGGACCGACGCGAGGTCGAGTCGCTGGCGAAGACCATGGAGATCAAGTTCACCGTCTCCGGACCCGCGATCGGCGGTGCCAAGTCCGGCATCGATTTCGATCCCTCCGACCCCCGCAAGGAAGGCGTGCTGCGCCGCTGGTTCGCGGCCGTCACGCCCCTGCTGCGCGCCTACTACGGCACCGGCGGCGACCTCAACGTCGACGAGATGAACGAGGTCGTTCCGCTCACCGAGTCCAACGGCCTGTGGCACCCGCAGGAAGGTGTCGTCAACGGACACTTCGGCAAGGACGAGCGCCAGCGCATCCAGCGGGTGGGCCAGCTACGACTCGGCGTCGCGAAGGTCGTCGAGGACGCGCGGTTCACCCCCGCCACCAGCACGAAATACACTGTCGCCGATCTGATCACCGGTTACGGCGTCGCCGAGTCGGTCCGCCACCATCAGCTCGTCTACCGGGGCACCGACCTCGCCGGCAAGCGCGTCGTGGTGCAGGGCTGGGGCAACGTCGGAGCTGCCGCTGCCTACTATCTCGCCCAGGCCGGCGCCTCGATCGTGGGCATCATCGACCGCGACGGTGGCATCCTCGCACCCGAGGGTCTGTCCTTCGACGAGGTCCGCACCCTGCTGCTCGAGCGCGACGGCAACGCCCTGCGCAGCGACCGCATGATCCCTTTCGACGAGGTGAACGCCCGCATCTGGGATCTCGGAGCCGAGATCTTCCTGCCCTGCGCCGCGAGCCGCCTCGTCACCCGCGAGCAGGTCGACCGCATGGTCGCCGCGGGACTCGAGTCGATCGCCTCCGGCGCCAACGTCCCGTTCGCCGACGACGAGATCTTCTACGGCCCCACCTACGAGCACGCCGACAAGTCCGTCGCCGTGATCCCCGACTTCATCGCCAACTGCGGCATGGCCCGGGCCTTCGCCCAGCTCATGGAGGGCGACGTGGAGGTCTCCGACGCCGCGATCTTCGGCGATGTGTCCACCACCATCGAGACGGCACTGCGCCGCTGCCACGACCGGTCGACCGAGCTCACCGGGCTCGCCGCGACCGCCTTCGAGATCGCACTGGACCAGCTTGTCCCGGCCGGGGAGCGCATCGATGACTGACACCCTGGCTACGGCGACGACGACCGGCGCCCAGGGCACCGCAGGGACGACGACCGGCGCCCAGAACACCGCCGGTCTGCATCGCGCCATGCGGCCCCGCCAGCTCGTCATGATGAGCCTCGGCGGCGCCATCGGGGCCGGTCTGTTCGTCGGGTCGGGGGCGGGTATCGCCGTTGCCGGCCCGGCGATCCTGATCTCGTTCCTGGTGGCGGCCGTTCTCGTCGTGTTCGTGATGCGCATGATGGGTGAGATGGCCGCGGCCAACCCGGCCAGCGGTGCGTTCTCGGAGCACACCGAGAACGCGCTGGGTCCTGTCGCGGGGCGCACAATTGGCTGGCTGTACTGGGTGCAGGTGATCATCGTGATCGCCGCGGAGGCCACCGGTGCCGCCGCGATCACCGCGGTGGCGCTGCCCGGCATCCCCCAGTGGGCGTCCGCGCTGTTCTACATGGTCGTGCTGACGGGCGTGAACCTCGTCGGCGTGCGCCGCTTCGGTGAGGTCGAATTCTGGTTTGCCGCAATCAAGATCGCCGCGATCCTCGGCTTCCTGGTGATCGGTGTCGCAATGATCGCCGGGTGGATGCCCACCTTCGAGACGACCGGCTTCTCCAACCTCACGGCGCACGGCGGGTTCGCTCCCACCGGCATCGCGGGTATCGCCGCCGGCCTGCTCATCGTGGTCTTCGCCTTCGGTGGCACCGAGATCATCGCGATCGCCGCCGCGGAGACCGCCGATCCCCGGCGCAACGTGGGCCGCGCGGTGCGCACCCTGGTGTGGCGCATCCTCGTGTTCTACATCGGGTCGGTGCTCGTGATGGTGACGATCCTGCCGTGGACCTCCGAGGATCTCGCGACCGGTCCGTTCGTCGCCGTGCTGCAGGCCGGGGCCGTCCCGGGCGCCGCCGCGGTGATGACCGTGATCGTCGTGGTCGCACTGCTCTCCTCGCTCAACGCGATGCTGTTCAGCGCTTCCCGGATGATCTTCTCGCTGTCGCACCGCGGATCCGCACATCCCGTCTTCGGGCGACTGTCGTCCAACGGCGTTCCCCGTAATGCGGTGCTCGCCTCGGTGGCCTTCGGCTTCGTCACGGTCGGATTGAACTATCTCTACCCCGACCGGGTGCTGCCGTTGCTGCTCAACGCCGTCGGCTCCACGATCCTGGTGCTGTGGACGTTCGTCGCGGTCTCGCACCTCGTGCTCCGTCGTCGCGCACGCCGCAACGGCACCGAGGATGCACTGCCGCTGAAGATGTGGGGCTTTCCGTACCTGTCGTACGCGACACTCGGTCTGCTCGCCGGTATCGCGGTGCTCGCCCTGTTCGACGCCGCTGCCCGCACGCAGCTGCTCGCGACCGGCGCGTTGACCGCAGCGATCGCCGGTACCTGCACGGTGCTGGCACGGCGACGCGCTGCGGCCGAGACGGCTCGAGCGGAGACGGTTCAGGGGCGCCAACCGTAGGGACGCGTGATTATCTCCATGAAGTGACCGGCGGGGTCGAGGAAGTAGGTTCCTCGACCCCCGTCGTTCCTGTTGATGCCGTGCGCCGACTGCCGGGGGTCGGCCCAGTGTTCGATCTTCTGCTCGAGGATCCGGGCATAGATCTCGTCGAATTCGTCCTCCGACACCAGGAATGCGTAGTGCTGCGGCGGATACTCCACGTCCGGTGGCGGTTCGGCGAAATCGAGGGTGACGCCGTTGGCGAGTTCGACGGCGAGGAAGTGCCCGGCGGGCACCGGGTCGGGCAGCCCGAACAGGGTGGTGAGGAAGTAGGCCGAATGCTGCTTGTCGTCGGCCGCGACGATGGTGTGGTTGAACGCAATACTCAAGGAGAACTCCTTGTGGTCCCGCGCCTCCATGCCTGACGCAGTCCGTCATCGACACGCGACGCTGCGTCCAGAGATACCTTCCGTGGCGGAGGGATGCAAGCGATGAGTTCTCCGCGCTTCCCGGGTCTGTATTCGGCGACAACCTTCGAAAGGGGACGACGATGAAGCTCACGGTGACAACCTTCGTATCGGCCGACGGTGTGGCCCAGGGACCGGGCGGCCCCGATGAGGACCGGAGCGACGGCTTCGAACGCGGCGGTTGGGTGGTGCCGCTGTTCGACGAGGGCACCGGCACGTTCATCGACGAGGTGTTCTCGAAGGTCGATGCGTTCCTGCTGGGCCGGAAGACCTACGACGTCTTCGCTGCGTCGTGGCCGAACTCGACCGATCCCGACGATCCGGTCGCCCGTGCACTCAACACCCTCCCGAAGTACGTCGCCTCCACGACGCTCACCGACCCCGAGTGGCAGAACACGACCGTCCTCGACGGCGACGTGCCCACTGCGGTCGCGGAACTGAAGAAGCAGCCGGGACGCGAACTGCAGGTGCACGGCAGCATCCGTCTGGTCCACACCCTCTTCGAACACGACCTCGTGGACGAGTACCGCCTCATCACGTTCCCGGTCGTCCTCGGTCAGGGGCGGCGACTGTTCCCCACCGGGGGTCGCGACACGAAGTTCGATCTCGTCGAATCGCGCACCACCTCCTCCGGTATCGCCATCACCGCGTACCGGCCTGCCGGACGACCCGAGTACGGACTCGCCGAAGTCGAGTGACCCGAAGTACGAACCGATCTGTACCGAGGGGCTGCTCGAACTCGCCTGCCGCATCATCTGTTCGAGACGACTACGGACCTCGTTCCGAACGGTCGACCGAAACCCGCTCTTGGGGGTCGGCCAAGATAGCATCGGGGCGGGAACTAGGTCAGGACTGGAGATGCCTCGCAACAGACGTCCGCAGGATCGGGAAGAGAAACGCGCAGAGATCGTGGCAGCCGCCCGGCGGTTGTTCGTCGAGGAAGGATACGACGCGGCATCGATGACGCGGATCGCCCGTGACGCCGGAGTCGTGTCGAACACGCTGTACTGGTACTTCCAGGACAAGGACTCGATATTGATCGCGGTCCTGGATGCGGTTCTGGCCGACTCGATGGCCTCCTACAGCAAGATGCTGGGCTCGGGGCTGGCCGATCGACTCTTGTGGTTGGTCGAAGAATTGGAACAGCTGGGGCGGTTGGTGAGTACGGTGCACACACGCGCCGAGAAGTCCGCGTCCGTTCAGCAATGGCACGAACAGTTCCACACGCTGGCCGAAGGGTTGTTCCGGGCAGAGCTGATCGAGCTCGGTGTGCCCGCAGACGAAGTCGATCCGCTGGTAGCGATCGGCGTTTTCGTGGTCGAGGGCTTGCTGATGCACCCGACGGATCAGGCTCAGCGGCGCGCGGTGATCGAGACGTTGCTCAACGGCGCTCGCAGTCGTGCCGCAGCCACCGGCTGAGCCCCCGGCCTTCGTCCGCGAACTCGGAGCGACCTACTGTGCGGTGTGGCCGAATTGCCTTTCCAGGAAAGAGATTTGGTCACACACAGCACGTTCGAAGTGTTCACCGACGTAGATGTCGAAGTGGTCGCACACGTAGCTCTGAACCTGCACGTGCGCCAGGCCCTGTGCGTGACGCTTCGTGGTCTTCGCGGGCGCGGCCGCGTCGTTGTCGCAGACACACAGCAACGTCGGAGTGCTGAAACGAGCCAGCGCGCGACCGGGTCGATCGAGCGGAAGACGCAGTGCCAACCGGGCAGCGAGGGCGTTGGCAGCCTCGAATTCGCCGTTCGGACCGCGCAGTACACCCCAGATGCTGTCGCGGCCGGCTCCGGTCTCGGGTTCTTCCTTACCGTCGATCTCCGTCAGCTCGATGTTCTTCGACAGCTGAGCCCGCACCGACGGAAGCCGTGTCAACACCGTGCTGGTGCGCCGCGAGAGCCGGGTCCCCGCAGGCAGGAGTGCGGAAGCGCCGGCGAGGGCGTCGGGCGAGGCCACGAACGCGGGCATCCAGGACGTCCCCGCCATCGGCAACAAAATCGGCTTCGCACCGAACCACGACCCGACCGTGTCGAGGATGCCCGCCACTGTCAGTGCCACCACGCTCAGCGGGCCGGTCCGTATCCGCGCGCGCAACGACGCCGGACCGTCGGTGAAGGGACACTGCGCCACGATCGCCGCGATACGGGTGTCCTCGGAGGCGACCTGAAGGACATGCCCTCCACCGAATGAGCTGCCCCACAAAGCAATCCGGTTGACATCGACCTCCGGGAGTGTGCGCACGAAGGCCAGGGCGGCGCGCCAATCGGCGCGTTGCCGGCCGATGTCGAGGATCTGGCGCGGCGCCCCGCCGCTGGCCCCGAGATGACGGTAGTCGAACACCAGCACCGACCACCCCGCGGCGGCGAACCGTTCCGCGTAGGCATCCAAGCGCATCTCCCGCACCGCCCCGAGCCCGTGCCCCATGATCACCATCGGGCGCGGACCGTTCAGATCGGGTGCGGTGTACAGCCATGCCGCGCACTCGTCCCGGCCGGAGACGAACGAGACCTCGCGCCGCTGCACCGCTACGGCCTCGTGCCGCTCGGCAGACCCACCGATTTCCATGACGTGCGCCCTCCCCGCTTCTCCACCACATTTCTTGGACGCCATTCAAGAAGGCGTCACGATGACGATAAAGGCGTCTTGGATGCCGGTCAAGAAGACGACAGGGGTACGAGTCCGCAGTCAGGCGCCCTGGCGTTGCGTGGCCTCGTACCCCGTGGTCAGCCAGTACACCGCGCGATCGATCGTCGGCATGATCTCGGCGAGTTCGATCTGCCCTTCGAGGCAGCGGCCGACGAGTCCGAAAACGACGCTCGACAGGATCGACATCGACTCCTCGACGAAGACCGGGTCGACATCCTCCAGAACGGCCATTCCGACGGGAATCACTTCGTCGAAGCCTCGCATGTGCAGACCTTCCCAACCGGGTGCCGTTCTCACCCTGAAGTAGGCGAGGAGCATCGCGGGGTTCTTCTCCCACGGTTCGAAGATGGCTCGGATGACGCGCATCATCGCCGGATGCAAGCGCTCACCCGGCGCGCGCGGCTGCTCGACGAGACCGGCGTGGTTCTCCTTCATCCAGTGCTCGATGGCGGCGAGGATCAGTTCCTCGCGTGTCGCGAACCGTTTGTAGACGGTGGACAGCGACATGCGCGTCCGGCGCGCGACCTCGCGCAGCTGGACGGCGTCGTAGCCACCTTCCTCCAGGAGTTCGATCACGGTCTCGAGCAGGCGTGATCGCGCCTCGTCCGGCCCATTCGGGATAGCGATAACACCCATCGTGAAAACATCCTTGCCGTCAGACGGTAACCACGTTATCGTGACCTAGGTAACACGGTTACACCCTACCCCGGTGGCGGTCACCCAGCCCGGCCACACCGTCCCCGTTCGAACCCACATCCCCTCCTGGAGCGCCGATGACGGGATCACCGAAGCGTCTGCACATCGATCGAGACCTGTGCGAAGCACACGCGTTGTGCATCGAGATCGCACCCGAGATCTTCGATCTCCCCGACGACGACATCGCGACCTGCGACGAGAACCCTCCGGAAAGCCTCTGGCCCAAGGCCCATTCCGCCGCCAGCGCCTGCCCTCGGCAGGCCATCGGCATCGTCGAGAACCTCCCCTCCTCCCCGAAAGGTCAGTGATCCGATGACCGACCTTGCATCCTCCGACTACTTCACCGACGGAGAGATCGCCCAGAGTCCGTTCGAGTACTTCGACCACGTGCGCAGTCACAATCCGGTGTATCGGGAACCTCACCACGGAGTCGTGGTGGTCACCGGCTATCAGGAGGTGGTCGAGGGGTTCAAGAACAGCGAGGCACTGTCGGCGGTCAACTCGATCGGAGGTCCGTTCCCGCCGTTGCCCTTCGAACCCGAAGGCGACGACATCACCGAACAGATCGAAGCCCACCGTCACCAGTTCCCGATCTTCGAGCACATGGTGACGATGGACCCACCCGACCACACGCGCGCCCGGTCACTGCTCGGACGACTCCTCACCCCGAAACGACTGAAGGAGAACGAGGAGTACCTCTGGGGACTGGCCGACGACGTCATCGACGAATTCATCGGCGAGGGCCGATGCGAGTTCCTCGGCGACTATGCAAAGCCCTTCGCCACCATGGCGATCACCGACCTGCTCGGCGTTCCGGAGGAGGACCGCGAGGAGTTCCGGTGGGTACTCGGCGCCGGTGAACGGCCCGGCACGCGGGTCGGCGCGCTCGACCACGAGCCCGTCGGGATCAACCCCCTCGAATTCCTCGACGGACGCTTCGAGAAGTATCTCGCCGACCGTCGTCGCGAACCCCGCAACGACATCCTCAGCGGTCTGGCTGCCGCGACCTATCCGGACGGTTCGATACCCGAACTCCTCGAGGTCGTCCGACCTGCGACATTCCTCTTCGCCGCCGGCCAGGAAACGGTGACGAAACTCCTCAGTTCGTCGCTGCGGGTGCTCTGCGAACGCCCCGAGTACCAGAAGATCCTGCGCGAGGACCGCAGTCTCATCAAACCGTTCATGGAGGAATCGCTACGCTTCGACAGTCCCACGAAGGTGGACTTCCGACTCGCCCGCAAGACCACGACCATCGGCGACGTCGAGGTACCGGCCGGGTCGGTCGTGATGCTGAGTCTCGCCGCCGCGAACCGTGATCCGCGTAAGTTCGAGGAGCCGAACGAGTTCCGGCTCGATCGGAAGAACTCGCACGATCACATCGCATTCGGCCGCGGCCTGCACACCTGTGCCGGCGCCCCGCTCGCGCGCATCGAAGGGCACGTCACCCTCAACCGTCTGCTCGATCGGATGGAAGACATCCGCCTCAGCGAGCAGGCACACGGACCGGCCGGCGACCACTCGTTCGCCTACGAACCCACGTTCCTGTTGCGCGGACTCGTCGAGCTGCACATCGAGTTCACCCGCAGCACGCAGTAACCCGGCAATCCCATGGCTCTGCATCGCCCGACTGGACGGTGCACGAAGTGAGAGGTGTTCAATGGCAGGAAGAGTCGAAGGCAAGGTCGCGTTCATCACCGGAGCCGCACGCGGACAGGGACGCAGTCACGCCATCCGGCTGGCGCAGGAGGGTGCCGACATCATCGCACTCGACATCTGCGGCCCGATCCGGGAGAACGCGCAGATCGAACCGTCCACCCCGGAGGACATGGCCGAAACGGTCGAAGCCGTCAAGAGTCTCAACCGACGGATCGTCACGGCCGAGGCCGACGTCCGCGACTTCGACGCGGTGAAGGCCGCCGTCGACAACGGCGTCGAACAACTGGGCCGTCTCGACATCATCGTCGCCAACGCCGGAATCGGCACCGGTGGAGCGATGCTGCACGAGACCGACGAGTTCGATTGGCAGGAGATGCTCGACATCAACCTGTCGGGTGTGTGGAAGTCGATCAAAGCCGGAGTGCCGCACATGATTGCGGGCGGAAACGGTGGATCGATCGTCCTCACGAGTTCGGTCGGGGGACTGAAGGCCTACCCCACCATGGGTCCGTACATCTCCGCGAAGCACGGTGTGGTCGGCATGATGCGTACCTTCGCCGTCGAACTGGGGCAGCACTCCATCCGGGTCAACACCGTGCACCCCACCAACGTGAACACACCGATGTTCATGAACGAGGGTGCCATGAAGATGTTCCGTCCCGACCTCGAGAACCCGGGTCCGGAGGACATGAAGGCGGCCACGCAATTCATGCACGTCCTGCCCGTGGGGTGGGTGGAGCCGGAAGACATCAGTAATGCCGTTCTGTTCCTGGCGTCCGACGAGTCCCGTTACGTCACCGGACTCACGCTCACGGTTGACGCCGGTAGTACGCTCAAGTGATCGGGCAAGTGGCCGAGCGGGTTCTGTCGGGGAATCCGCTCTGCCACTCCGTTATTCCTCGTCGGGTACGAAGATGTCCTCGATGCGACGCCCGAACAGACGCGCGATGCGGAACGCCAGTGGAAGCGACGGGTCGAATCGTCCCTTCTCGATCGAGATGATCGTCTGGCGCGAGACCCCGAGTTCGTCGGCGAGCCGCTGCTGCGACCATCCGTTCTCCGCGCGCAGGGCCGCGAGCGAGTTGCGCACCCTCAGCCCTTCCGACGCTGCACGGCGTAGCGCACACCGAACGACGCGAAGGCCACGAGAATGACCGCCATCAGCGCGTGCAGACCCTCGACCTCGATCGGAGCGAACGCCAGAGCAGTACATCCCAGCCCCGTGACGAGAAGGATGTCGGTGAAAGCGCCCGAGGCGGCTTTCTCGTACCAGGACGCCTCGACCGAATCCTCGGGCCGGTCCGCGGCACCTTCGAGGGTCGACCGATCCACGAGAAGCACCCACGCCAGCGCCGACAGTGAGGGTGCGGTCGCCAGCGCGACCGCCACACCGGCGGCCACGGGATAGTCGGGCACCAACCCCAGGGCGGCCACCACCGCTCCCAGGACGGCTGTGGCCAGGATTCCGAGGGCGATCGCCGGCGGTACCGCGCCGATCCACCGCGAACCGACCCGCACCTTGCCCCACTTGCTCCGCCCCACCGCCGATCCGGCACCTCCGCTATCCATCACCGCTCCCTTCACCGTAAAGCACGCTTTACATGTAAAGGTAACTTAACAGCGCGTTCGGTGCGGCAGGAACGAGGGGTTCCGTTCGGCCGGCCAGGTGTCATGATGGATCGAGCAGATCGAGACGCCACGAGGCGAAGGGACTGCCATGGGCCTCTACAACGATCACGTCGTACCGCGACTGGTGAACATCGCCTGTGCACCGTCGTTCACCGAAGCGAACCGCAAACGAGTGTGCGCCGGCCTCAGCGGCCGCGTCGTCGAGATCGGATTCGGATCCGGTCTCAACGTTCCCTACTACCCCACCACCGTCGAGTCGGTCAGCGCCGTCGAACCCGCGGACCTCGGATGGAAGCTCGCACGTCCGCGCATCGACGGTTCCCCCGTGCACATCGAACGATCCGGCCTGGACGGTCAGTCACTCCCGTTCGAGGACAACACCTTCGACAGCGCACTGTCGACGTGGACGCTGTGCACCATCCCCGATGCCGACGCGGCTCTGCGCGAGGTACGGCGCGTCCTTGCACCGGGCGGCACCCTGCACTTCGTCGAACACGGACTCGCCCCGGACGAGAACGTCCGGCGGTGGCAGCACCGGCTCGAACCGATCCAGAAGCGCGTCGCGGGTGGCTGCCATCTGACACGACGGATCGCCGACCTCATCCGCGGGGCGGGGTTCGAGATCCGCGAACTCGACACCTTCTACGAGGAGAAGACACCGAAGTTCTTCGGCGCGCTGTCGCTGGGAGTGGCGACACCGGCCGCGTAAAGGCGGATAACTGCACAGCAACGTTTGCACACTTCCGGGGACAGATACACGGTGTCGACATCGAGCATGTGTCCGCTATGTCCGCGATGATTGCGTGCATGCCCTCGGACACCCTGCCACTCGCCACGCGCACGCTGTTGAAGCAACTCGACCTGGTTTGGCTCTTCACGGAACAACACGTCCTGCCGCGGATCGACGAGGCTGCCGTGCACTGGGAACCGTCGTCGAACTGCGTGGGCGTTCGATGGGTCGACGGTCGTCTCGTCGCCGACTGGCCGGACGAGACGGCCGAGGCTCTCCCCGAGCCCACGATCGCGTGGCTCCTCTGGCACATCGAGTGGTGGTGGACGAACACAGTGGAGGTCTGCAGTGGGGGAATTGCGGTCGGGCCGGACGCCTACGAGTGGTCCGGCTCGACCGACCGCATCCAGGCTCTTCGCACCGAATGGGCCGCACTTCTCGAAACTGCCGACATCGAGACGACGATCGTCGGACTCATGCCCGAACCTTCACCCCTGTGGGAAGTGGCCGGGTGGGTCAACTTCGAACTGGCGAAGAATGCTTCGGAGATCAGTCAGGTACTGACGCGGAAGGCGAACGCTCTGAACTGATACTTCCGGCGCTCACGCTGCGACGATGCCTGCGACCGGAATGCGCGCGTCGACCGCCTGCCGGAAGTTGATCATCGCGCGTTCGAGGTGGTCGCGGTTCGTCACGAGCACAGCGCCCGTGGCTCGCCGTTCGAGCAGGACATCATTGGTGAAGCGTGCGTTCTCGACGGTAGAGGTCGACTGCGATTCCTCGGTGATGCGTTCGGGCGTAATGCCTCGCACGACCAGCCAGTCCTTCATGGCCTGCGCTTCGGTGACGCCGTTGCGCGGCACGCCACCGGTGACGACGATCGGAGATTCCGGGTAGCGTTGCGCTGCACGGAGAGCTGCCTCGAGCCGTTCTTCGAGCACCGGCCGGATCTTGCCGTCCTCAGTGAGTCCGGCTCCGAGCACGACGAGATGCGTACCCCTCGGGTTCAGGTCGAGCATCAGCGGGAAGTGCGGTGTCAGCTTCTCGAGTTCGGTGCACGCGATGATCAGCGCGTCGATGGTTCCCTGGCACAGCGGGGTGACGGACAGTGCACCGTTCACAACGGTGTCGATTGCAGGAGTCGCGGCTGCCTGCCCCGTCGATACACCTACCGCGGCTGTGGCCGCGACTGCGGTCGCCACCACCGTGCGTCGCACAGCTCCCACGCGAGTCCCCTTCTTCCCGGATGTCGGCCGTGCCGCACTGTGCCATCTCGACGCGCACGTGTGGGAAGTTGGGGCTCGACGCGAAGAAGTCTCACCATATGCCGCGCCGGATTCGATGACGGCTGACAATCGGTTTTACATCCGAACCACTGGTCTATCCACGAACAAGCGCGACAACCGTTGCAAGAAGCGCTATTCGGATTAATCGCTACGCTTCCCATGATCCCAGGGAAGGCACGGGCAGAACGTGTGTTCGAGTTGACGACTTCGCACACCCGTGCGACCATCCCTGCACCGACCTGAATACAGGTCGACCCCGGCAGGTGCGCCAACACCGGACCGGGGTCTGGGCACACGACAGAAGGAACCTGTCATGCACCGTATGGTGAAGTCTATCCACACGCCTTCGAGAGGCGTACTCCAGCAACGAGCCGCGAGCGCATTCGTCCGCGCCGGCCGACACATACCCGCTCCCCCGGGTTCACATCCGACGTCCTGACTTCCCAGCCCTCCGATCCATCGTGATCGGAGGGCTCGAGACGTTTCACCTACATCGTCGCGCGCGAGGGCCGTTCCGGTAGCCGAGGCGCGTCGACGCAGCTCGTCGCTCGTCTCCCACAGTCCGACGTCAGCGCGCCGACGCTGCGAGCCGGGGCCGTTCCCTGTCTCGAAACCGACTGGGCACCAGTATCCCTCGTCTCCACAGCTGGTGGTGGAGCACCCGATCGTGCGGGTCGACACGAACGACCGGGTCCAGTGCGAGCCGCACGTCCTTCGCGACGTGGGGCTATCCGTGCTGGCCGAGACGGTCTATCGGGGCATGGCGACCGGGCAGCCTTGGGGAAGGGGACGACGACTCAGGGACCCGAAGGGTCTCCGATCGGTCGAGGGCAGCCGCCCGCAGGGCGCCCGCTTCGTTCCTGATCGAATTCATCCTCGTTGCGTGAACCCGGATGGAGTGCTGTGATCGAAGCACGGGTCTACGGGAGGGGCCGACGTGAGCGGCGTCGAAGAGTTCGAGAACCTGCGTCCACTGTTGTTCGCCATCGCCTACCGCATCCTCGGCAGCGTGACCGAAGCCGAGGACGCGGTCCAGGAGACCTGGGTGCGATACGAAACCTCCGGCGCCGAACCGGATTCAGGCCGAGCATTCCTGTCCACCGTCGTCACCCGGGTATCGATCAACATGCTCGAATCGGCGCGGGCACGGCGCGAACGATATGTGGGCGAGTGGCTGCCGGAACCGATACTCGAGGAGCCCTACGACGATCCGGCGCGCTCGGCCGAACTGCGGGAATCGATCTCGACGGCAGCGCTCGTGCTGCTCGAACGCCTCAGTCCGCTCGAACGCGCCGTCTTCGTGTTGCGCGAGGCATTCGGATTCGGCTTCTCCGAGATCGCCGAGATCGTCGACCGCTCCGAAGCGGCGTGCCGGCAGCTCGCGGTGCGGGCACGGCGCCACCTCGATCAAGGTTCGGCGCGGTTCGACACCGATCCGCAGGCGCACGAACAGCTCACCGCTCGATTCCTCACGGCGTTCCAAGACGGTGACGTCGACGCCCTGCGCGACCTACTGGCCGCCGATGTGCAACTCGTCGCCGACAGCGGTGGCAAGGCACCCGCCATCCGCAGGGTCGTGGTCGGCGGCGAGAAGGTCATGCGGTTGCTGGCCTCGTTCGTCTCGCCCATGGGCCAGCTCGGAATGTCGCTCGAATCCCGCGAGGTCAACAGGCTCCCCGGCCTGATCGTGCGGGACGCCGACGGTGCCATCGTGCAGGTCATGACGTTCGACGTCACGGACGGGAAGATCGGCGCGGTCCGGGTGATGATCAACCCGGACAAGCTCGCCCACCTGGGGCCAGTGGCCGATGTGCGGGTGCTCGCCCAGAAGCTCCGCGACCTGCAACGACCCTGAATCCTCCCGATTGTTCGGCGCGGCATGTCACAAACGACGTGGCTGTCCGGTCCTAGATGACGAGGGCTCCCCACAGAGCCAACGAACGGATCGGAGAAGCTATGTTCAACACCCGCCCCCGTGTCGTCGTCATCGGCGGTGGATACGCCGGAACGGTCGCCGCCAACCGCATGAGCAGGAAGGCTGCGGTCACCGTCATCAATCCCCGGCCGCACTTCGTCCAGCGAACCCGGTTGCACCAGTTCGCGGTCGGCAATCACCATGCGTCCGGTGACTACCGCAAACTTCTGGCGAAGGGAGTCGACCTTCTGGTCGATACCGTGACCCGCATCGAACCCGGCACGCGCACCGTCCATCTCGCATCCGGCGGAACGGTCGACTACGACTACCTCGTCTACGCCGTCGGAAGTACCGCCACGAGACGGTCCACCGTTCCCGGCGTTGAGGAATTCGCTTTTCCGGTGGCCGAATTCGAGCATGCCGAACGCCTGCAGTACGCGCTGAGCAGCCTCGAACCCGAGGCCGTCATCACAGTCGTCGGTGCCGGTCTCACCGGGCTCGAAACAGCCGGCGAGCTGGCCGAACAGGGACGTCGCGTGCGCCTCGTGTGCAGCGGCATCATCGGTCCGATGCTGTCCGAGAAGGCTCGTGCCGCAACCTACGAACGGCTCGCGGACCTGCAGGTCGAGATCATCGAGAACGCGCGGGTCACCCGCGTCGGACCCGACGGCTTCACGCTCGACGACGACACCGTCCTCGAGAGTGCGATCACCGTGTGGACCGCAGGATTCGGCGTTCCCGAACTGGCTCGGACGAGCGGCTTCAGGACGGATGCACTCGGCCGGATCCTCACCGACGAAACGCTGACCAGCATCGACGACGATCGCGTGATCGCCGCCGGTGACTGCGCGGCGCCGTCGGGAGAGCCGGTGCGGATGGCATGCCAGTCCGCCCTGCCCACCGGCCTGGCTGCGGCCGACACAGTTCTCAGCCGTATCGCCGGAGAGGAGCCCGCGAATCTCGATTTCGGCTTCAACGGCGTCGGTGTGAGCCTGGGCCGACATGTCGGCGTCGTCCAGTTCCACGAACGGGACGACACCCCGAAGGAACAGGCGTATGCCGGTCGAATCGCCTCGACCATCAAGGATCTCGGATTGAAGGCCGCGATGGCCGGTCTTCGGGTCGAGGCCCTACGGCCGGGATCGGTGGGATTCCCGAGGGGCGGCCGACATTCGTCGAAGACCATCGAGGATCTCTCCCGCACGGAGCAGCCGATGGCCTAACACCCGCTGAATTCGTCCTCTTTCAGAACGGACAGCACTGGGTCGCCTTCACCGATCGATGCTCCCACCGAGGGAGTCTGGTCGACGACGACCCAGTTCCTGTCCCATACTTGCGCGCGTCCCTGACCGGTCGCGTCGACGCTCGTGGAGTAGAACACGCCGGCGGCCTGGATGGTGTCCTGTGCCGCTTGGAGATCCATGCACACGACATTCGGCATCACCGCGGTGGACGCGACCGCCGCGACCTGCGTGGTGGAGATCCTCGTCGCGGGAGTGGCTTCCGGAGCGACGGTCCGCGCCGTGGTGGCGGCCGACGTCGTGTACGGCGTGGTGGTCGTCGGTGCGGCAGCGCGAGGCGTGGTACTCACGTCGTCTTTCGTGGGTGAGTCCAGCCCGTCCGAGATGTCGCTGATGATTCCCATGAGGACGAACAGTCCGGCGACGGCAGCGGCGATGACCACTCCGCGGCGGATCCTCGGGGGCTTCGGCGGCTCGGGCGGCGGTGCCATCGCGGCGTGCACATCCCCCGCGAGAAACGCGCGGTGGCCGGCTTCGGCACGTGCGGCGATCGCGTCCTGCTCGGCCTTGATGCGCCTGCGGCGGTCGCGCAGGGGCTTGCCGATCGCGAGATACCCCAGGCCGGCCGCGAATGCCAGGAACAGGATCGCGTCGGCCAGGTTGCCGTTGAGCACTTCCACGATCGCCAGCCACAGCGTGATGGCGGCGAACATCCCCGCTACGACGCGCAGGTAGGGGACGACGAACTTCATGTTTCTCCTTCAACCCGACACCGGGGCCCGTGTGCCGCTACTTTCTCGACCGCACACGCGCTGTGCCCTTCTGAACTGGTGTCGGAGTACCACCCGGCGTCGTTACGACGCACGGATGTCGATTTCGGTGGGTTCACCCCCGAAATCCGAGGTCAGATCCACCCAAGTAGGTCGCGTCTCCATGTGACGGTTGACACACCCCAATCGTGAATGTAGCTTCATGAGAAATGAATAGTCATTCACTCGCAGGGAATGACTATTCGATCAGGCTTCTACCTGCAGCGATGAAGGGGATCCCATGACCGACTTCGAAGACATCACCTACGAGATCGACGGCGCAGCCGGGATCATCACGATCAACCGACCCGAGCGATACAACGCCTTCCGAGGCAAGACCGTCGAAGAACTGATCAAGGCGTTCCGCTCGGCCTGGGCCGACAGCCGCGTCTCGGCCATCATCCTCACCGGCGCCGGCGAGAAGGCCTTCTGCACCGGCGGCGACGTCAAGCAGCGCGCCGAGACCGGCGACTACGGCCCCACCGAGAGCGGCATGTTCGAGATCGGCTACCTCCACAAGCTCATCCGCGACATCCCCAAGCCGGTCATCGCCGCCGTCAACGGTGTCGCCGTCGGCGGCGGGCACGTCCTGCACGTGCTGTGCGACCTCACGATCGCGTCGGAGAACGCCCGATTCGGCCAGGCCGGACCCAAGGTGGGCTCGTTCGACGCCGGTTTCGGTTCGGCCTTCCTCGCCCGTGTCGTCGGCGAGAAGCGTGCACGAGAGATCTGGTACCTGTGCCGCCAGTACGATGCCGCCACAGCCGAGCGCTGGGGGCTCGTCAACTGGGTTGTCCCACAGGACAAGCTGCTCGACGAGGCCAAGGCCGTCGCCGCCGAGATCGCCGAGAAGAGCCCCACGGCCATCAAGTTCCTCAAGCAGTCCTTCAACGCCGACACCGACCACCAGGCCGGCCTGAGCAACCTCGCGATGTCGGCACTCGACCTGTTCGGCAAGTCCGACGAAGGACTCGAAGGAGCGAAGGCGTTCGCGGAGAAGCGTCCTGCCGACTTCGCGAAGTACGTCAAGGCCTGACCCGAGTTCCCCAGACCCGTAAGGACATCCCATGAGCAACATCGCACTGGTCACCGGCGCCGGATCCGGAATCGGCAAGGCCATCGCTCTCGGTTTCGCCGCGCAGGGTGATCGCGTCGTCGCCGCCGACCTCGACCTCGCAGCCGCCGAAGCCACCGCCAAGGAGTACCCCCAGCTGATCACGGCACTGCCGGTCGACATCTCCGACCGCGCCCAGGTCGACGAGCTCCGCGACCGCACCCATGCCGAGGTGGGCGTGCCCAACGTGATCGTCAACGCCGCCGGCTGGGACCGCACCGACCAGTTCCTGAACGCCACACCGGAGTTCGCCCAGAAGGTCGTCGCGATCAATTATCTCGGCCCGGTGAACATCTGCAGCGCTTTCCTGCCCGGCATCATCGACGCCGGAAACGGCGGTCGCGTGATCAACCTCGCCAGCGATGCAGGTCGCGTCGGCAGCTCCGGCGAATCCATCTACGCGGGAGCGAAGGGCGGCGTCATCGCCCTCACCAAATCGCTCGCCCGCGAGATGGCCCGGCACAACATCAACGTCAACTGCGTGTGCCCCGGCCCCACCGACACCCCGCTGTTCCAGGCCCAGGAAGAGAAGCTCAAAGCTGCTCTTATCAAGGCCATTCCGTTCCGGCGGCTCGCACGACCCGAAGAGGTCGCCGCGCCCGTCCTGTTCTTCGCATCCGAGTCCGCATCGTTCATCACGGGCCAGGTGATCAGCGTCAGCGGCGGCCTCACCATGGCCGGCTGACCGACATCCTCAGGGGAGATCGAATCATGAGCGCGTCGTACAACGCCCGGGCCTACCGGGAGTACTTCGAGAACGACTTCACGTATCTCAACGGCTTCCGGCGCAACCTGGGACGGTACGGGAACCGCGTTGCCATCACCGATCCCGACACGGGAACTCGGCTGACCTACGCCGAACTCGGCGAGCGCGTCGACCGAGTCGCCACGGGTCTGGCCGATGCGGGTGTGCAGGCAGGGGATGTCGTCGCCTATCAGCTGTTCAACAGCGTCGAGTTCGCCGAACTGTATCTCGCCACCCAGGCCGTCGGCGCGGTGGGTTCGCCGATCAACTTCCGGCTCGCCTCCGGCGAAACATCGTTCATCCTCGACAAGTCCGCACCCACGGTCTTCGTCTACGACACCGAGCTCACTCCCATGGTGACGGAGGCGCTGGAACGCTCGGCGCACACACCGAAGGTGATCGTCGCGGTGGGCGCCGGCGATCCGGTCTCCGTTCCCGGCGCCACCGTTGTGCGGTACCGGCACCTGGCGGCCGATCGGGTCGCGCTCCCGCCGCTGCACCGGACGGTGTGGGACGAGACCACTCGCCTCTACACCTCGGGCACCACCGGTATGCCGAAGGGTGTGCCGCTCAACAGCATGATCGAGATCTTCAGCGCGCACGACGTCATCATGCATTTCCCGCTCAGCCCTGAGGACAAGACGCTCAACATGACGCCGTGGTTCCACCGCGGCGGCCTGTACTCCGGAGGGCCCAATCCGGTCTTCTACATCGGCGGAGAAGTGGTGCCGCTGCGCACCTTCGACGCCGACCGCGTCCTCGACCTCGTCGCCGAGCACGGCCTCACCTTCCTCATCGGAGCACCCACCAACCTCGCGATGCTCGCCGCCGCACAGGAGGCCCGTCCGCGCGACCTGTCGTCGCTGCGCGGAATCGTCACAATGGGTGCGCCGCTCGAACGCGAAGCGGCACTGCGATACCAGCAGGTCCTCAACCCGCGGATCTTCAACGGCTACGGCAGCACCGAAGGGTTCTGGAACACCTTTCTGCGCCCCACCGATCTGCCCGAACATGCCGGCACCGCGGGTCGGGCCTGCACCGACGACGACGTGCGCGTGGTCCACATCTACGAGGACCGACTCGCCCACCACGACGACGTCGTCGCCAAGGACGACGAAGAGGTCGGAGAAGTGATCGTCCGCTCCCCCAAGGGTTCGAACGCCTACTTCGACTCCCCCGACCAGGAGAAGGCCAAGTTCAACAACGGGTGGCTGCACATCGGCGACCTCGCCACGTGGGACGCCGGAGAGTTCGTCACCATCGTCGGACGCAAGGACGACATGCTCGTCTGCGGTGGTGAGAACGTCCATCCGGTGCAGGTCGAGGAAGCGCTCAACTCGCATCCGGGTGTGTCCGACTGCCTCGTCGTCGGCGTACCCGACGACCGGTGGGGACGCATCGTCGTCGCGTACATCGTCGCCGGCAGCCCGGACGTCACGGCGGACGTCCTCGACGCGCATTGTCGCGATCACCCGCTGCTGTCGACCTTCAAGCGACCGCGGGCATATCGCTTCGTCGAGTCACTGCCGGTCTCGGCCACCGGAAAGAAACTGCACTACAAGGCAACCCGAACAGCAGCCGACGAATTCGCCGCAGGGTTGTTCACCGCACCCACCGACTCGAGGATCACACGATGAACGCACGCCTCGAATACGAGACCGAGCACCAGCAGTTCCGGGAGGTCGCTCGCGACTTCGTCCGCGACAAGATCACACCCGTGCACGAGGACTGGGAGCACGCGAGCTGCCTCGACCGGTCGTTGTTCACCGAAGCCGGTAAGCTCGGACTGCTCGCCTTCTCCGTCGACGAGAAGTACGGCGGTCCCGGCGTCGACGACTTCCGCTACAACGCCATCCTCATCGAGGAGGTCAACCGAGCGGGCAACGCCGCGGCCGGTATCGCGTTCTCCCTGCAGAACGACGTGGTGCTGCCCTACCTGACCGAGTTGACCACCGACGAACAGAAGGCACGGTGGCTGCCCGGCGTCGTCAGTGGCGAGACCGTGCTGGGCATCGCCATGACCGAACCCGGCACCGGCAGCGACCTCACCGGTATCCGCACCTCCGCGGTGCGCGACGGCGATCACTACGTCGTCAACGGAGCCAAGACGTTCATCTCCAACGGTCAGAACGGCGACCTGTTCGTCGTCGCGACCCGCACCTCCGACGACCCGCACAAGGGATTGACGCTGCTGGTCGTCGAGGCCGACACCCCCGGCTTCTCCCGCGGACGCAATCTCGAGAAGATCGGTCTGCACGCCCAGGACACCAGCGAGCTGACGTTCACCGACATGCGGGTGCCGGTCGCGAACCGTCTCGGCGACGAAGGCCGCGGCTTCTACCAACTGGTGCACAACCTCCCGCAGGAACGGTTGTCGCTGTCCATCGGTGCGGTCGCCGCCGCCGAGGGCGTCCTCGCGCAGACCCTCGACTACGTCCGCGAGCGGAAGGCGTTCGGGAAGCCGGTGTCGAGCTTCCAGAACACCCAGTTCGTGCTCGCCGAGCTGGCCACCGAGCTCGACATCGCCCGCACCTACCTCGACGACTGCATCGCCGAGCACGTCGCCGGGCAGCTCACCGCCGCCCGCGCCGCCCGTCTGAAGTGGTGGGCCACCGAACTGCAGGTGCGTGTCGCCGACCGGTGCCTGCAACTGCACGGCGGCTACGGCTACATGCGCGAATACGGCGTCGCACGCGCTTTCGTCGACGCCCGCATCCAGACGATCTACGGCGGAACCACCGAGATCATGAAGACGATCGTCGCGAAGGATCTCGGGATCTGACGACCGTCCCAGCTGCACGATTCACACCGCTGAGCACTCGGTACTGTGAATCGGACCGAAAAGCGACGAGGAGCCCCTATGACCACCGACCACGATGCACTTCCCGTGGAAGAGGCCGTGCGGGCAGTTCGTACCAGTTCCCGCCGCAAGCAGGTCCTCGACGCCGCCGTGCAGGTCATGCAGCGCACCGGTTTCCACCAGATGTCGATGCAGGCGCTGGCCGACGAGGCCGGTGTCAGCGTCGGACTGATCTACAAGTACTTCGGCGGCAAGGAGGAAATCCTCCTCGCCACCATCGTCTCGATCCTCGACACCTTCCGCGACCAGATCGAACCTGCGATGGAGGCCGCCGGCGACGACCCGGTCGAACGGCTCGCCGCCGGCATCCGCCGCTACATCGAGATCGTCGACGAGAACCTCGATGCCACCGTCCTCACCTACCGGGAGAGCCGCACGCTCGACGCTGCAGGTCGCGCCCGGATCAAGGAACTGGAGGTCGAGACGTCGGCGCCGCTGCGCTCCGCCCTCGACGACGGCATCGCCGCCGGAATCATGGAGCCCATCGACGTCGATCTGATGGTGTTCGACATCTTGCTCCTCGCCCACGGGTGGGCGCTCAAGCACTGGCACTTCGGAGCCATCTACACCCTCGACGACTACATCCGGCTCCAGACCCGGCTGGTGCTCAACACGACCCTGAAAGCGGCGCGGCGCGGGGAGTACGCGCACTTCCTCCGGTAATCACCACCCTCGACCGCGGACAGCGGAGCGCGAAATGGTCACAGATGCGCGTTATTGCGCGCTCCGATGACCGATTCCCGCTCCGTTGTCGGGGTCGGTGAGTGCGGGGTCCCGCGAGGTGTCCTTCAACGCGACCCCCGACGCACCCAACTGTCGCGCGCCGTTCACGAGGGCCGCGACGACGCGCGCCGCGTGGTCGTAGGTCATCCCGCCGGGCGGGTGGATGTTCGACACGCAGTTGCGTTCGGCGTCACTGCGTCCCGGCCTCGGGTGGTGCGTCAGGTACACGCCGACGCTGTCGGCCACCGAGAGGCCGGGGCGTTCGCCGATGATCACGAGCATCGTCGTGACGCCGAGTCGTTCACCGATATGGTCTCCCAGCGCGACACGCGCCTGCGTCGCGATGACCGGCGGCGCCACCGTCAGCCCCGGCAGGGCAGCGACGATCGCCGCGAGCAGATCGGGTCCGTGGGCGTCGAGAGCAGTGGACGACAACCCGTCGCACAGCGCGATGCCGAGGTCGGCGTCCGTTCGTGGCAGCGCGGTTCCCTCGGCGAGTTGCCGGCCGAGGTCGGGGCGCCGCAGATACGTACTGCGATCCTGCGCTGCGCTTTCCACGACGAGCGGATCACCGAGTCCGAGTTCTTTCGTCCGCCGCACCATCGCGGGCACGTCGAGCGGGACGTGCACGGCGTCGCGCGCCTCGGCATGGGCCGTCACGAATTCCAGATGACGGCGTGTCGGGATGCTGTTCCCGGTACGGCCCAGTCCGATCCGGGCCTGGGTGTGCCGACGCAGTTCATCCCACAGGTCGCTCACAGGGCACCTCCGAGCGCGCGCAGCGGGGACGTGCCGATGTCCACCGGCAGGATGCGACCGACGTCGTCCGCCATGCCCTGCCTGCGTAGCCAGTCCTCGAATTCCGGTGCCGGCCGCAGATCGGCGGCCTCCCGCACGTACAGCACGTCGTGGAACGACAGCGACTGGTAGCCGAGCATCACGTCGTCGGCGCCGGGCACGGTGATGACGAAAGCTGTTCCGGCAACGGCCAACAGGGTCAGCAGGGTGTCCATGTCGTCCTGGTCGGCCTCGGCATGGTTGGTGTAGCAGACGTCCACACCCATCGGCAGGCCGAGAAGTTTGCCGCAGAACTGGTCTTCGAGACCCGCACGGATGATCTGCTTGCCGTCGTACAGGTATTCCGGTCCGATGAATCCCACGACCGTGTTGACGAGCAGCGGATGGAACTTGCGCGCAACGGCATACGCACGCGCTTCGAGCGTCTGCTGATCCACCGGTCTGCCTCCGGTTCCGACATGGGTTCCCGATGACAACGCCGAGCCCTGCCCGGTCTCGAAGTACATGACGTTGCTGCCGACGGTCCCCCGTCGCAGCGACCTGCCGGCCTCGTTGCCCTCCCGCAGCACTGCGAGGTCCACCCCGAAGCTGCGGTTGGCACCCTCGGTGCCCGCGACGGACTGGAACACCAGGTCGACGGGTGCGTCCTTCTCGATCAGATCGATGGTGGTGGTGACGTGGGTGAGCACGCACGATTGCGTGGGGATCTCGAATCGCTGCCGGATCTCGTCGAGCAGGTGCAGCAGGTCGGACACGGCGTGCGGTGAGTCGCTCGCCGGATTGATGCCGACCACCGCGTCGCCGCATCCCATCAGCAGACCGTCGAGGACGGACGCGGCGACCCCACGCGGATCGTCGACGGGATGGTTCGGTTGCAGGCGTGTCGCGAGCCGGCCGGGCAATCCGATGGTCGTGCGGAACGCACTGGTCACGGTCGCGGCACGGGAGACCGCGATGAGGTCCTGGTTGCGCATGATCTTGCTGGTCGCCGCGACCATCTCCGGGGTGAGTCCCGGCGCGAGTGCTGCGAGCACGTCGGCGGAGTCCGGTCGGGCCGCGACCTCCAGGAGGTGGTCGCGCAGTTCCCCGACGGTCATGTGCGAGACCGGCGCGAAGGCCGTCGCGTCGTGGGTGTCGACGATCAGCCTGGTGACCTCGTCGGTCTCGTACGGGACGACCGCCTCGGTGAGGAAGGCGGTCAGCGGGAGGTCGGCGAGAGTCAGCTGTGCCGCGGCGCGTTCGGCATCCGAGGTGGCCGCGCAGCCCGCGAGTTCATCGCCCGAGCGGCGCGGGGATGCTTTGCCGAGCAGGTCGACGAGGCCGTCGAACTCGTAACCGGTTCCGCCGAGCTGTTGTCGGTAGATCGTCATCGAGGCCTCCCGCGCAGGACCGGTTCGACGGATGTGAGCACGCAGTGGAGTGCAGCATTCCACTTTTTCGCCGTCGTGTCCGGCGAGTGTCGCGACGAAACGCCGCTGGTCGTCGGTTTCTAGCCCCGCTGGTACCAGACGTTCGTCACCCGCTGCGCCATGTGCCGCATCCCCGCGGCGGTGGGATGCAGCGCCTTCGCCAGCGACAGCGACTGCCGTCCTTCGTAGAAGCGCTGCTCGGAGGGCGCACACGCGTCGTGTCCTTCCGATCCGGCCATGACGTCGACGAACTCGGCACCGGCCTCGCCGGCGGACCGGGCGAGCACTCGGTTCATCCGCACGAAGAAGTTCGTCACGAAGGAGGCGTCGGCATCGCTGGTGGGGATGTTGGGCCAGCAACCCCGGTTGCCGAAGACGCCACCGTGCCCGACCAGCAGGACCCGTGCGCGCGGTGCGCGTTGCTGGACGGCTGTGAGTGTCGCGGTGACCTTCGGTCCGAGCGCGCTCAGGGCGGCGTCCATGCGCGACGTGGTGCCCGGATCGGTGCGGCAGTGCGCGTCGCCGCCCGGAAGCTCGGTGTAGCAGGCCGAGACGAGCCCCGCCCAGCCGACATCGTTGCCGCCGATGCTCAGCGTGACGAGATTCGTGTCCGGAGTGAGCGAATCGATCTGCGGCGGGACCGATCCGGTCGACGTCTGCTGCGGGACGGACGTGATGTGCTCGGTGCGTGCTCCCGAACACGCGACGTTGACGATACTGACGGTCTGCAGCGAACCCGCGACGAGGTTCGGATATCCCGCATCCGCGCGGGCACATCCGCTGAGCATCGCCGCTGCGTCGAGGTAGGGTCCGGCGGCACGCGAGTCGCCGAGCGCGACGTATCGGATGCCCTGCTCGCTACCCGGGTCGCTCATCGCGGACACCGGCCACACCATCGATGCAGCTGCCATGCCGGCGACGATCCCGGCTCGCACAATCGTCTTCATCCAGACCCTCCGGCAGCGTGGTTCTCCCGGGCATGAGATCGGCACGAATTACAAACGCGTTACGAGCATCGGGTGAAGATCACGGATGAAGCCCGGATGCCCGTCCTCCCACCAGCGCATTTTGTTTACTCCCCCCTTCGAACGGCTACCGTCGACCTGTGACCGTCCACAAAGTTCTCGACGGCCGCTACGAGCTGAGCGGTCTGCTCGGCGTGGGCGGCAGCGGCGAGATCCACGACGGTTGGGACACCCGCCTCCACCGGCCCGTCGCCGTCAAACTGCTCGGACGGGAGGTGGGTAGCAGACCGGACGTACGACGTCGTTTCGAAGTCGAGGCCCGGGCCGCCGCGGCCCTGAACCACCCTCGCATCGTCGCCGTGTACGACACGGGTGAACACGACGGACGTCCCTACATCGTTATGGAACGGCTTCCCGGGCGGACCCTCGCCGACGACATCGCCCGCGGACCCCTACCCGACGATCGGGTGCGCACGGTGCTCGCCGGAATTCTCGAGGCACTCGTCGCCGCGCACGGTGCGGGGATCCTTCACCGGGACATCAAACCGGCGAACGTGCTCGTCGCGGAGAACGGTGAGATCAAGGTCGCCGACTTCGGTATCGCGAAGAGCGTCGGCGACGACCTCACCCGCACCGGTGAACTCGTGGGGACCGTCGCCTATCTGAGCCCGGACCGCATCACCGGACACCCCGCGTCCGTTACGGACGATCTGTACGCGGTCGGGATCGTCGGCTACGAGTCCCTGTGCGGGCGGAGGCCGTTCGCCGAGGACAACATCCTCGCGCTGGCACGGGCCATCACGCACGACCGGCCGCAGCCGCTCACCGAACTCCGACCGGACGCCCATCCTGGGCTCGTCGCAGTGATCGAGCGGGCCATGGCACGAGAGCCTTCCGACCGGTTCCGCAGTGCGCACGAGATGCTCTCGGCATTGCAGAACTCCGACGGATACCGCACTGCGACGACCCGGCTGCCGGCAGGTATGGCTGTCGACCCGACGACCACCGTAGGCACGGACCGTTCCCGTGGAGTTCTTGTCGCGGCGGGTCTGACGCTGGTCGGAGCGCTCGCCGTGGGCGGTCTCGCGCTCGGATTCGGGCGGGGCGACTCCCCGCCGGCGGCCACACCGGAGACCCGGACGCCGGGCACGTCCGCAGCGACGCCCGAACGGGTACCGGCCACCACCGAGCTCCCTGTGACTCCCGAATCCACGGTCGTCCCGGCTCGCACAGCGGACGAAACCCCCGTGGTTCCGCCCGTCGTACCCGCTCCGGAGACCGTTCCTGTCGCACCGCCGGCGGATGCCGGGCCCACGAGGTCCGAATCCGAGTCCCGTGGGAACAGCGGACCCGGCAACAACAACGGGAATGGCAACGGCAACGGCGGTGATGGAAATGGGAACAACGGCAACGGGAACAACGGTCGCGGCAACGGCAACAATGGCAACAGCGGCCGCGGCAACGGCAACGGCAACGGGTGAGGTCGCTCAGCTCGATCCGCGCGCGACGAGTTCGACGGGCAGCTTCGTCGATTCCGTCTCCCCGGTGCGCACGAGTTCGAGCAGACGCTCGATGGCCGTCACCCCGATATCGTGCGCGGGCGATCGCACGGTGGTGAGCGGAACCGGCAGCTGCGCGACGACAGGGATGTCGTTGTAACCGACGACGGCGAGATCGCCGGGGATGGACAGACCCAGGTCGCGGGCGACACCGAGGATGCCGATGGCAATGGTGTCGCTGACCGCGAAGATCGCGCGGGGCCGGTCGGGGCGATCCAGCAGCGCACGCGCGGCCTCGACACCCCCGGCGACGTCGAAGCTCGACCGCACGATCCGCTCGGGCGGCAGGGCCACCGACGCTTCCTTCAGGGTGTCGACGAAGCCGTCGCGCCGGTCGCGGGCAGTGCTGGCGTGGTCGGGGCCGGCGATGATCGCCAGGTCGTCGTAGCCGCGGTCGAGCAGGTGCCGGGCGGCCAGCACTCCTCCTCGGTAGTCGTCGCCCACTACGAACGGCAACCCGGCGTCGGCGTGCCGGGTGACCGCGAGGATGGGCAGCGATCCGAGCGCCAGCGACTCGACGAACGGGCGGCCCGGCAGGTGCATGCTGCTCAGCAGCAGACCGTCGACCTGCCGGCCCACGAGCAGCGCGATGGCGCGACGTTGCGCCTCGAGATCGTCGGGTGGGCTCGACAGCAGCACCGAGTAGCCCGCTTTCGTGGCGGCTTCCTCGATGCCCTGGTAGGTCGTGGCGACCACGCCGTCGGTGAGTCGCGGCATGACGACACCGAGGGTCGTGGTCTTGCGGGTCCGCAGGCTCGCTGCCCACAGATTGGGGCGATATCCCAGTTCGGCCGCGACCTCCCGCACCCGCAGTGCCGAGTCCGACCAGCCGTCGACCGGTTCGGGCTGGCGCAGCACCCGGGATGCCGTCGAGACGTGGACACCGGCGCGCTCGGCGATCTCCTTGAGCGTCGGGGCGCGGTCGGGACGGGGCATGCGGCTCTCCTGCTTGTACGGCATCGAGTTCGTGTTCCGGGTTGACGCGCCCGGAGCATGCCTTTAGCGTAGGCCATGCAATCGATCGTGCAAACGTTCTCGCAATCGTTCTGACAAACGTTTCCTCGACCACCGGAGAAGGCCATGTCCCACGCTCAGTCGCTCACCCAGCTGTTCGCCCTCGACTCCCTGCTCGAGCAGGAGGAGATCGACATCCGCGACACCGTCCGCAAGTTCGGCAACGAGCGCATCCGCCCGCACGTGGCCCAGTGGTTCGAGGAAGCGAAGCTCCCGGCGCGCGAGCTCGCCAAGGAACTCGGACAGCTGGGCGTGCTCGGCATGCACCTCGACGGCTACGGCTGCGCCGGCATGAGCGCCACCGCCTACGGCCTGGCCTGCCTCGAACTCGAGGCCGTCGACTCCGGCATCCGCAGCCTCGTGTCCGTGCAGGGCTCGCTGGCGATGTTCTCCATCCACCACTGGGGCAGCGAAGAGCAGAAGCAGGAATGGCTCCCCCACATGGCCGCCGGCGAGGCCATCGGCTGCTTCGGCCTGACCGAGCCCGACTTCGGCTCCAACCCCGCCGGGATGCGCACCAACGCCAAGCGCGACGGCGACGACTGGATCCTCAACGGCACCAAGATGTGGATCACCAACGGCTCGATCGCCGACGTCGCCGTCGTCTGGGCGCAGACCGACCTCGAAGAAGGCGCCAAGGGCATCCGCGGCTTCGTCGTCCCCACCGACACCCCCGGTTTCTCCGCCCCGGAGATCCACTCCAAGCTGTCGCTGCGCGCCTCGGTCACCTCGGAGCTCGTCCTCGACGGCGTGCGTCTGCCCGCCTCGGCGATGATGCCGAAGGCCAAGGGTCTGCGCGGACCGCTGACCTCCCTTGGTGAGGCCCGCTTCGGCATCGTCTTCGGTGCCATCGGCGCCGCCCGCGACTGCCTCGAGACCGCCATCGAGTACTCGCAGTCCCGCGAGGTGTTCGACAAGCCGCTCGCCGGCTACCAGCTCACCCAGGCCAAGATCGCCGACATGGCGCTCGAGGTCGGCAAGGGTCACCTGCTCGCCTACCACCTCGGCCGCATCAAGGACCGCGGCGAGATCGCCCCGGAGCAGGTCAGCCTCGGCAAGCTCAACAACGTGCGCGAGGCCATCGCGATTGCCCGCGAGTGCCGGACCATCCTCGGCGCCAACGGCATCACGCTCGAGTACCCCGTCATCCGCCACGCCAACAACCTCGAATCGGTGCTGACCTACGAGGGCACCTCCGAGGTCCACCAGCTGACCATCGGCAAGGCGCTGACCGGCGAGGCGGCTTTCCGGTGACCACCCTTCCCAGTGCGCTCGAGGGGCTGGTGATCGCCGACTTCGGTCGCGTGCTCGCCGGCCCCTACGCCACCATGCTGCTCGCCGACCTCGGGGCGGAGGTCGTCAAGATCGAACGACCCGGCTTCGGGGACGACACCCGGCACTGGGGCCCGCCCTGGGTCGGCGACGAGTCGACCTACTTCCTCGGCGTCAACCGCAACAAGAAGTCGGTGGCCATCGACCTGACCACCGACGAAGGACTCGGGCAGGCACGCGATCTCGTCGCCCGCGCCGATGTCGTCGTCGAGAACTTCCTGCCCGGCACGATGACACGGCTCGGGCTCGGATACGAGCAGGCCCGGGAACTCAACCCCGGCATCGTCTACACCTCGATCACCGGCTTCGGTGGGCACAACAATCTGCCCGGCTACGACCTGCTCATCCAGGCCGTCGGCGGTCTGATGAGCATCACCGGGCCCGACCCGGCGACACCCACCAAGGTCGGCGTCGCCGTGGTCGACGTCATCACCGGAATGCACGCTGCGCTCGGCATCCTCGCCGCGCTGCGGCACCGCGACCGCACCGGTGAGGGCCAGCGCGTCGAGGTGAACCTGTTGTCGTCCCTGTTGTCGGCGTTGGCGAACCAGTCGTCGGGCTACGTCGCGGCAGGTGTGGTGCCGAAGGCGATGGGCAATCGTCATCCGAGCATCGCGCCCTACGAGGTGTTCCACACGGCCGACCGGCCGTTCGTCCTCGCCGTGGGCAACGACCGTCAATTCGCTTCGCTGGCCGAGGTTCTCGGCGCTCCGGAACTCGCCACCGACGACCGGTTCACTACGAACACCGCCCGCGTCGCGAACCGGGAGGAGCTGACGAAGATCATCGACGAACTGCTGTCGACGGACACCGCCGACGCGTGGTTCGACGCTCTGACCGCGGCGCGGGTGCCGTGCGGTCCGCTCAACGACATCGCCGACGCGGTCGCGCTCGCCGAACGACTCGGCCTCTCACCGGTGGTGTCGATCGACGATCCCGACCGGGACGCTCCGCTTCGTCAGATCGCCAACCCGATCCGGCTCAGCGCAACCCCCGCGACCTACCGCACCGCACCCCCACGGTTGGCGTAGCCGGACGCTCTCGTCACTCGGGCTTCTGTTCCTTCAGAGTGTGCGCGACGAGAGCGTTGGCGTGCCCGTGGCCCATCCTGTGTTCCTGCTTCAGCCAGTTCACGAGCTCCATGTGCTTGGCGAGATCCGACGCGCGGATCATGTTCTTCCACTCCTCGATCGGGCGTCCGTACTTCTGCTCGATCGACGGAAAATACGACTCGGGTCCCTTGACCTTCTCACTCATGCGGAGAGGTTAACCGGGGCGACCGACACGGTCGGACCGTTCGGTTCGATCCACTGAGAACGACCGCGGCGCCGCAGTCCCGGATGGGATGCGGCGCCGCGGACGTATGGAAGAGGATCAGGCCTTCGGGCCACCGGCCACGTAGATGACCTGACCGGACACGAAGCCCGCACCCTCGGACGCGAGGAACGATGCGGTGTGGGCGATGTCGTCGACCTCGCCGATACGGCCGACCGGGATGTTGGACGCGATGTTCGACTTGAAGTCGTCGAACGACAGGCCGAGACGCTCGGCGGTCGCGGCGGTCATCTCGGTGGCGATGAAGCCCGGCGCGATGGCGTTGGCAGTGACGCCGAACTTGCCCAGCTCGATCGCGAGGGTCTTCGTGAAGCCCTGCATGCCGGCCTTGGCAGCGGAGTAGTTGACCTGGCCACGGTTGCCGAGAGCCGACGTGCTGGAGAGGTTGACGATGCGGCCGAACTTGGCGTCGACCATGTAGCTCTGGACGGCACGCGTCATGAGGAAGGCGCCGCGCAGGTGCACGTTCATGACGGCGTCCCAGTCCTCGACCGTCATCTTGAACAGCAGGTTGTCGCGGGTGATGCCGGCGTTGTTGATCAGTACGGTGGGTTCGCCGAGCTCGGTGGCGACCTTCTCGACGGCAGCGGCGACGGACTTCTCGTCGGAGACATCGGCGCCCACGGCGAGCGCCTTGCCGCCGGCGGACTCGATGGCCGAAACGGTGTCCTTGCAGGCGGATTCGTCGAGGTCGAGGACGGCGACCTGGTAGCCGTCGCCGGCGAGCCGCTTGGCGACGGCTGCGCCGATGCCGCGTGCGGCTCCGGTGACGAGGGCAGTGCGGGGCTGTGTGCTCATAGCGTTCCTCCGTAGGGGGATGGGTGGTGCCGTCAGGTGATGGTGAGTCCGCCGTCCACGGCGATTGTCTGACCGGTGACGTAGGCGGCGGCGTCGGACGCCAGCCAGACCGCGGTGGCCGCGATCTCCTCGGCATCCCCGGTCCGGCCGAGGATGATTCGCTGCTTCATCGAGTCGAGGTAGCCGGGCTGGTACTCGTCCGTCATCTCCGTGTGGAAGAAGCCGGGTGCGATGGCGTTGACGCGGATTCCCTTGCGCGCTCCCCACTGCTGGGCCAGGTCGCGCGTGAGGCCGATGACGCCCGCCTTGCTGGCCGAGTACGCGGCCTGCGGCAGGCCGGCCGTGGTGAGACCGAGGACCGACGAGATGTTGACGATCGAGCTACCGGGTTGCATCACACGGCCGACGGCCTGTGCCGCCCAATAGGATCCGTTCAGGTTGATGTCGATGACCTGACGGAACTGCTCGGGGGTCTCCTTGGTGGCGGGGACGGCGGTGCCGATACCGGCATTGTTGATGAGGATGTCCACCCGGCCGAGTTGCTCGACCGCCCGGTCGACCATGCGCTGCGCCTGTTCGGGATCCGCGATGTCGGTCTCGACCGTGACGGCCTGCCGTCCGGCCTCCCGGACCAGCTCGGCGGTCTTCTCGAGGCGGTCGACGCGGCGTGCGGCGAGCACGACGTCGGCTCCTGCTTCGGCCAGCCCTCGGGCGAATGCGACACCGAGGCCCGAAGAGGCACCGGTGACGATGGCAACGCGGCCGTCGAGACGGAAGCGGTCGAGCACGGACATACGTCATCTCCTCGCTGTGACGGGGCCTACAGGAACTGTATAGCCGACCGTCTTCTCATCCACCAAACAGCCTGTATCCAATTTGATTGGACAGCACTGCCTTTCAGAGCCTGGCCCTATTCCTCTCTTCGGCGGATCCTATGCGGCCGCAGGCGTTGCAGCACGGAGAGAACCCCGCGCCGCACCCACCGTTACCAAGTCGATAAGCACTGGCTTATTTCTAAGCGCTCGCTTATCGTGCGATGCCGTAGCGGACTTGTCAACACAACCGGACAGAACGGAAGTGCCCTCGTGAGTGATACATGGGACGACGTCGTCGGCGGATCCAAGGCCGCTGCTCGCATCCGCACGGCCGCGATAGAGGAGTTCGCGGAACACGGCTACGGCGGCACCACGACGCGCCGGATCACTGCGCGACTCGGCATGAGTCCCGCCGCGATGTATCCGCACTACGCGTCCAAGGAAGAGCTGCTCTTCGCCATCGCCTACGAGGGCCACGCCCTCGCCCTGCAGGTTGTCGAGAACGCCGACCGCCCCGATTCCGAACCGTCCGACCGGCTCGCCTCCGTCATCGGACGCTTCGCCGCCTGGCAAGCGGAGAACCACCGGTGGAGCCGCGTGATCCAGTACGAACTGGCCGCGCTCGACCGCGACCACTACCGCACGATCGTCGGACTACGACGGCAGATCACGCAGGTCGTGCGGGGTGTCGTGGACGCCGGCCACGTCTCGGGCGAGTTCACCCTTCCGGACGCCGAAGGTGTCACTCTCGCCCTGATGTCGCTCTGCGTCGACGTCTGTCGCTGGTATCCCTCGGGCCGCTACGACGACGCCGCGACGATCAGCGACCTGTATGCCGATCTTGCCCTGCGTCTGGTCGGTGCCGTGCGTTAGCATCGTCGCCACCATCTGATCGGGGGGATCTACGTGGGCAGGGGGATATTGCGCCGCCGTCGGCTCCTCGAGACGCGAGAGCATCGAGGGGGAGCTGTCGTCCATGTCCACGAATGACAACGTCGTCGACCGACTACTGGTGTCGCTCGGGGTCGACGCCCCGGTCCCCGATTCCGTCTCCCGCCGGCAGTCCAACTACGACACGCTCGCCGCGCGCATCGACGCGGGAGTCGATCCCGAATACATCGCAGCGTTCGAGAACTTCCACGGCATGGAGCATGCCGACATCCACCGGCTCGCCCAGAGCATCAATCCCGTCGCGATGACCACCCTGGCCACCGAATGGGCCGAACTCGGAAAGGGTTTCAGCCTCACCGTCGCGTGGGGAACGCTGATGATCCGCAAACTCATCGGCCAGCACTGGGAGGGTCCGGCGGCCGAGGCCGCGATGGACGCGACGGTGCGATTCGGCGAATCCGCCCAACAGTTGTCCGATGCTGCACGCGCGACGTCCGAGAAACTCCGCATCGCCGCCGACGTCGGCGAGCGGGTGCGAGCGTCCGTGCCTCCACCCACGGTGAACACGTCGTCGGTCCTGTACGCGCTCGATCCCGTCGCGGGTGCTGCCGCCGCCCGGCAGGAAGAGGCCGTTCGCGCCCAGGCCGTGCGGGTGATGGAAGCCCTCTACAAGCCGTACTACCGCGATTCCGGCACGGCGGTTCCGGTCCTGCCCTCCCCGTATGCCGCCACCACGAGCCGTGCCACCGAGACATTCGTTCCTCAGGGCTACGGCACACCGGGTGTCGGCGGCGCCCGGACCGCCGGCGACCCGACGGCAATCCCAGGCGGGGACGGAGAACGTCCGGCTGGGCAGACCGCCACGGAAGCGGAGAACCGTACGGACGCTTCGACGCCCGGCGAAAGCATGGACGGCCGGCCGGAAGGTTCGGATTCGGCAGGTAAGGCGGGCTCTAACGATCCTGCGGCGACCACTCCTGCATCCACCTCCCCAGCAGCGAGCGGCGCCCCGGGAAGCCCGACCGGTCAGTCGTATGGCTCACCTTCCTCCGGAGCGGGCGCAGGTGTCGGAGGTGGCCTACCGGGCGCCGGTGGCGTCGGGTCGGCCGGTGGCGCATCGCCCACGGCGGGTCCCGCTCCGCTCGTCGCGGGAGCCGCACCCACCGGCGGTGCTGCCGGCCGGCCCGGTGCCGCCGCGACTCGCGGTGCCGGTGTGCGCCCGTTCGGCATGATGCCCGGCATGGCACCCGCCTCCTCCCGCGGCGACGAGCAGGACAAACGCGCGGCCGGTTATCTCGTCACCGGGGAGAACGGGAACGAACTGATCGGGTCGTTGCCCGACACCGCTCCGCCGGTTCTGGGGGCCTGAGCGCTGTGGACCGGTATCTGACACCCGATCGATTCCTGGCGTCGTGGACCGCTGCGGGTGGCGACGAGTTCCCCTTCCCTCTGCGCTATCGCACCTCGGCGATGTGGGAGGACGAGCACGCCGCGAACCTGCAGGCCGCTCGCGCGTGGCTGCACGAGACTCCCGACCCTGCCCTCGACGACGCGATGCGGATCCTGCTGACCGGGGAGGTCGCGGTGGAGGTCTACGGCCGCTCCACCGACCCGACCTGCGAAGTCTTCGTCCGCGCGGCCGCGACCGACGAGCAGGCCGTCCTTGCCCATCAGGCTCCCGGCGCGGGCGACATCCGCATCACCACGACCACCGATCTCGCAGGTGCGATCGTCGGACACCTGCCGGTCATGGCAGCGGGCCGCGAACCGGCACGCACCGCGCCGAGCCGGGATGTGCTCGAGCCGTCCGAATTCGGCGCTGTCCGTCGTCCGGCGGGTGGCACGCACGCAGAGTCGTTGCGCCGGTTGCTGCGTCGCGAACGCTCGGCCACCGGCAGCATCCGCATCCTGCGGTACTCGAATCCGGGGTACGCGCCCGTCGCCGACATCGGCTGGTTCGACGTCGTGGGCGACGGCCGGTACCTCTTCCTCCCCGGCCCCGACCTCCGCGTCGCGCCGGGCACCGTCGACGCATTCGTCCGGGAACTGTCGGCGCAGCTGTCCCGGCTGCGCAAGTCGCCGCACGAGGATCGGAGCGGCGTCCTGCGACGGCAGTGATCCCTTCCCGAACCTGTCGTTCGTCTAGGCTGGCGACATGACGGACCGGGACCGCACACCCGACGGCAGGCCGCAGAACGCGCGTCCGCGCGACGCCCTGGGGCGTCCGTTGCCGCCGGGCGAAGAAGGCGTCGAACGTGTTCCCGAAGACATCGATCTGGATGTCGAGGAGACCATCGCCGAAGGTCAGCGCCTCCTCGACCACGGTTTTCCGTTCCACGCCCACGAGGTCTTCGAGGCGATGTGGAAGAAGGCACCACCCGAGGAACGTCCCCTCTGGCAGGGCCTCGCCCAGCTCGCCGTGGGGCTGACCCACCTGCTCCGGGGCAACCCCACCGGCGCGGCGTCGCTGCTGAAGCAAGGACAGGCGCGGGTGCGGCACTACGAGGACGAACCGCCCTACCGCCTCGACATCGACGGCCTCGCGAGTTGGGCCGATCATCTGCTCACCGAGATCGCTCGCGACGAACCGATCCCCGCTCCCCCGACCCCGCGCCTGAGGATGCCCTGATGCCGATACTGCCCATGTTCCCGCTCGGCACCGCACTGCTTCCCGGATCCGACCTTCCGTTGCGCATCTTCGAGCCGAGATATCAGCAGCTCGTCCAGGACTGCACGGCATCACCGGACGGCCCTCTCTTCGGGGTCGTCCTCATCGCCCGAGGACACGAAGTGGGCGGAGGCGAGCAACGACACGACGTCGGCACCATCGCGCGGATCATGGTCGACACCGAGGTCGGTGCGGGTCGTCGCGAACTCGAATGCATTGCAGAGGAACGCATTCGCGTCACCCGATGGCTGCCCGACGACCCCTATCCCCTCGCGGAGGTGGAGCCCTGGCCCGACACCGATTCGGGACCGGTGGATTTCGCCGAGATCACCGGACCGATGGGCCGGTTGTACGGGGTGCTCGACCGTCTCACGGGCGGCCGGGCCCCGCTGCCTCCCGCCACCACCGAACTACCGGAGGATCCGGGGGCGCGACTGTTCGCGCTCGCCCGGTACGTGCCGATGGGGGAAGCGGACCGCTATGCGGTTCTCGCCGCGCCGGGTCCGGCCGAACGCATGGCCGTGCTGCTCGAAGCGATCTCCACCGCAGTCGATCTCGCGGAATGGAAGTTGAAGGGCTGAGACGCGTGCGCCCGCCCGGTGAGTGGGAGTATCGCCCTTCTGGTCCCATGGTTGCAGGCTAGGGTCCGGGACACCGTTCGTCCCCGACCGGAAGGCACCCTGATGGACACCGTCGAACAACGGTTGGCCCGGCTCGAAGCTCTCGAAGAGATCAGGATGCTCAAGCATCGCTACTTCCGGGCGTGCGATGCCAAGGACCCGGACGCGATGCGCAGGTGCTTCGTCGCGCAGGGCGCCGACATCTACTACGGACCGGCGCTGGGTAGCTTCGACGACGCCGACGCCCTGGTCGACATCTACTCCCGGATCGCTCTCGAACGGGTCGACGACCGCTACGTCGTGCTCGACATGCATCACGGCATGCATCCGAGCATTCACCTGACCGGGCCCGACACCGCGACCGGCGCCTGGACGCTGCGGTTCCGGCAGGTGGATCTGCGTACGCGCACCGAACGGGTCACCGCGCTCGACTACGACGACGACTACGTGGTCGAGAACGGCGAATGGAAGATCTCCCGCTGCCACGTGAAGGTGCTGTGGTCGATCCAGCGGGCTCTCACCGACGACGTGGAAGTGGTGCAGTGATGGCAGAAGCCAAGGTTGCGCTGGTCACCGGCGCGAGTCGCAGCGTGGGCAAGGGCATCGCGTGCGCGCTCGGCTCCGACGGCTGGACCGTCTACGTCACCGCGCGCGGTCCCGTCGGTGTCGACGGACCGCTCGACCACACCGCGGCGGAGGTCACCGAACGCGGCGGACGAGGTATCGCCGTGCAGTGCGACCACCGCGACGACGCACAGATTCACGAACTGTTCGGCCGGATCGCCGACGAGCAGGACTCCCGCCTCGACCTGCTCGTCAACAACGTGTGGGCGTCACCGCCGGGGTTCGCAGGTTTCTCCGAACCGTTCTGGAAACGCCCGATCGGCGACTGGGACAGACTGATCGGCGTCGGTCTCCGCGCGCACTACGTCGCCTCCGTCGAGGCCGCGCAGCTGATGGTGCCACGCAACAACGGGATGATCGTCAACATCTCGTCGTTCGGCACCCGCGGGTACCTGCATTCGGTGCTGTACGGCATCTCGAAGGCCGGCCTGGACAAGATGGCCGCCGACATGGCCGTCGAACTCAGGGGCACCGGGATGACCACCCTGTCGCTGTGGCCGGGACTGGTGAAGAACGAAGCCATGCTCGCCCGAGGCATCGACAACTTCGAGGGCTTCTCGTTGGCCAACGCCGAGACACCGGAGTTCATCGGACGGGTGATCGTCGCGCTCGCAGCCGACCCCGAGGTGAACGCGCGCAGCGGCCGCACCCTCATCACCGCCGAGACCGCACTCGACTACGGCATCGTGGACGTCGAAGGCAACCAACCCGATTCACACCGGGACATCTTCGGAGGCGGGCCGTTGTTCTGATGGGTGCACGTGGCAGGCGACCTGTCCCCCTCCTGCCACTTCGGTGACAGCCGGTCGACTCTCCCGGCACACCGGCATGACCAGTGGGCAACGGGTGCTGAAGGCGCACCCTGTCGGCGGGTTCGCCGGATCGGGCAGTTCTCCACTCAGGCGAATGCGCTCTCGGCGGCGTTGCCGTGCCGGGTCCGGGACGGGGACCGCGGACAGCAATGCTTGCGTGTACGGATGCGCCGGTTCGGTGAACAGACGTTCCGTCGGTCCCCATTCGACGATTCGCCCGAGATACATCACGGCCGTGGTGTGGGCGATGTGACGCACCACCGCCAGATCGTGCGCTATGAACAGGTAGGCGATGCCCAGTTCCGCGGAGAGCTGTTCGAGCAGCGCGATGACCTGATTCTGCGTCGAGACGTCGAGCGCGCTGACGGCCTCGTCCGCGATCACCAACTTCGGTTCCACGGCGATGGCACGCGCGATGGCGATGCGCTGGCGCTGTCCACCGGAGAACTCGTAGGGATACCGATCGGCGTGCTCCGCGCGCAAACCGACCTGCTCGAGCAGCCGACCGACCTTGCGGCGTCGGTCGTCATCGGAGAGATCGGTATGTACCTGCAGGGGCTCGGCGATCGCATCCCCGACCGTGTGCGAGGGATCCAACGAGGAATAGGGATCCTGGAAGACCATCTGCATATGGCGTCTGGCGGTGCGGAGTTCACTTCTGCTCAGTGCGGTCACGTCTACACCGTCGAGCACGACGGATCCCTGAGCGACATCGACGAGCCGCAGGATTCCACGGGCCGTCGTCGACTTGCCCGAACCCGACTCACCGACCAAGGCGAACGTTTCACCAGGGAAGATGTCGAAATCGACCCCATCCACGGCGCGTACTACCTGCTTCCGGCGCGCCGTTCGGCGACCGACGGGGAACTCCACGCGCAGCCCACGCACCGTCAGCAATGGTTGCTTCGTCTCGACGGCGGTGAGTTCGACGGTCATCGGTTTCCCTCCAGCATCAGATCGGTCACCCGTGCACAGCGAGACATGCGCTCGTTCTCCAGCACGTGGAGCGGTATCACGGCATCGCATTCGTCGCGGCGATGCGCACAGCGCGGTCCGAAGCGGCACCCCCTCGGCATCGATCCGGGTGCGGGCGGAGCACCGGGGATGGTGTGCAGATCGCTGCGACCGTCGATGGTCGGGACCGACCGCAGCAGACCTTGTGTGTACGGGTGCTTCGGAGTCGCGAACAGTTCTTCGGTGCGGGCCTTCTCCACCACCTGTCCGGCATACATGACCACCACCTCGGTGCACAGATCGGCCACCACCCCGAGATCGTGTGTCACGAACAGCACGCCCATCTCGAACCGTTCTGCCATGTCCCTGATCAGATCGAGCACCTGAGCCTGGATGGTGACGTCGAGTGCCGTTGTGGGTTCGTCCGCGATGAGGAGGGACGGTTCACACGCGAGCGCCATCGCGATCATGACCCTCTGACGCATACCGCCCGAGAACTCGTGCGGGTACTGACGCACTCGGCGGGTCGCATTCGGGATACCGACGAGGTCGAGCACCTCTACGGCGCGCGCCAGTGCCACCTTCCGGTTCACGCCTCGGTGTCGCCGCACCACTTCGGAGATCTGGTCCCCGACCGTGAAGACCGGGTTCAGACTCGTCATCGGTTCCTGGAAGATCATCGCGATGTCGTTGCCGCGTACGTCCGCGAGTTCGCGTTCCGGCATCGTCAGCAGATCACGTCCGCGGAACCGGATACCTCCGGAGACGATGCGGGACTGATTCGCCGGCAACAGTCGTAGGACGGACGAACAGGTGACAGATTTGCCGGAGCCGGATTCACCGACGAGCCCGACGAGTTCGCCGGCCGCCACATCGAAGGAGACGTCCTGCAGGACCGATGTCCAGCCGGAGCCGGTCGCAAATTCGACGCCGAGGCCGTCGACGCGCAGCAATGGTTCGGTCATCGTTCACTCCGGTTCTCGCGGCCCACCGAGTCACGGATGCCGTCACCGAGGGTGTTGCAGGCCAGAACGGCCAGGATGATCACCAGGGCCGGAATCACCACCGGCCAGGCCGTGTAGTTCCACGCTTCGCGCCCTTCTGCGAGCATGCGACCCCAACTCGCCTCGGGCGGCTGGACACCCAACCCGAGAAAACTGAGCGACGACTCGGCGAGCAACGCGAACCCGCACGCCAGGCTGATCTGGACGATCAAAGGGGACAGCGTGTGCGGGAGTACATGCATGCGCACGATCCGCGCGGTCGGAGTGCCGATACTGCGGGAGGCCTCGATGAAGGTGCTCTCACGTACTCCGATCACAGCCCCGCGTACCACGCGGAAGAATCTGGGACCGAACACAATTCCGATCGCGATCATCGCGTTGGTGAGGTTGGTGCCCATCACGCCGACGATGGCCATCGCGAGCAGCAACGGGGGGAAGCTGAGAAAGGCATCGGCGACCCGCGAGAGGATCGTGTCCCACCAGCCGCCGAGGAACCCGGCGATCAGGGCAGGCACGACACCGATGAGCAGTCCGACCGACACCGAGATGAGCGCCGCCGAGACTGCGACACGCGCACCGTAGAGCAACCGGGACAGCGTGTCACGACCCAGATTGTCGGTGCCGAGCAGATATCCGTCGGACAGTGGAGGCAGTCGGCGTGCGGTCAGCTCCTGCACGATCGGGTCGTGCGGAGCAATCAGAGGCGCAAGTAGTCCGAGAACCGCGATGAGGACGAGAAAGACGGCAGCGACCACGGCTCCCGGACGGTTCCGGAATCGGCGAAGGAACCTGTGACGTGGGGATTCGCCGACGGCTACGATCGTGTCGCCTGCCGGCTTCGTCGAGACGGTGATGTCGCTCATGCGGCGCTCCTTGTTCTCGGATTGAGGTAGCCGTAGGAGATGTCGACGAGCAGACTCATGATCACAGTGGCGAACACACCGAAGATCACGACTCCTTGAATGGCGGGCAGGTCTCCGGAGAGCACCGATTGCACCGCGAAATCTCCGAGACCCTTGAGACCGAAGACGGACTCGATGACGGCCGTACCGCCGAGCAGGAAGGCGATCTGCATGCCCAGGACGGTCGCCGTCGGGATGAAAGCGTTCTTCAGAGCGTGCTTCCACAGGACACTGCGCCGGCTCAGTCCCTTCGCTGTGGCAGTACGAACGTAGTCCTGCTGCATCACTTCGATCATGGAACTACGCAATTGGCGTGCGATCTCGGCGGCCGCGGCCAACCCCAGGGCGATCGCCGGCAACAGCAGGTGGCTGAGCCACGGCCACAACCCCTTTGCGAGCGGGGTGTATCCGGTGGCCGGGAGGGCTCGCAGGGTCAGGGAGAAGACGAGCACGAGGAGCAGACCCAGGACGAAGTTGGGTGTAGCGACGCCGAGTGTCGACCCCACGCCGGTGGCACGGTCCTGCCAACTTCCGGGCCTGCTTCCTCCGATGATTCCTGCCGGAATACCCACGAGAAGTGCCACGACCACGGCCACCATCGCCAACGAGAACGTCACCGGCAGACGATCGACGATCATCTCCAACACTGGGGCCTGGTACGTGAAACTCGTACCGAGATCGCCACGCACCAGTCCGAACAGGAAGTCGAAGTACTGCACAAGGACCGGTTGGTCGAGGCCGAGCTCCTCACGGACCGTCTCGATCTGCTGAGGTGTCGCCGACTCTCCGGCGATCCGGTGTGCCGGATCGCCGGGAATCAGGAAGATCAGACCGAAGGTGATGGCCGTGGCGATCATCAGCAACGGGACGACCGCCAGCAGCCGCTGTCCGATGAGTCGAAACATTCTGTGCTCCTTCGATTCACGATCCGTGTGCGATCACGGTCGCGAGGCTGTCCGTCGCGCCGTACGTCACGGGGCGGCCACTCCGACACCACGCCACTCGTCGACCACCCGATTGGGCTCGTAACCCGAGAGCCGATCCGATGCGACGGCACCGAGTTCGGCGAAGGCGATCGGCAGCATTGCCGCGTAATTCATCACCACGGCGTTCACCTCGCCGAGCAGCACCGAGCGCTCCTCGGGGTCGGTGGCGCGGTTGGCCGCTTCCATGGCTTCCCGGAATCCCGGAATCGCGTCACGGGAAGGATTCTGGGGCGAATCCTGACCGTAGAAGGAGGTCAGCAGTAGCGAGGGGTCCGCGCGGCCGACGAGCGTGGTGAGAATGGCATCGAGCTCACCGCGATTGAACGCGGGGTTGAGGTCAGTCGGCGTCATGGACCGGATCTCCATGGTGATACCGACGCGCGCCAGCTGCTCCTGCAGGATCTGCCCGATCATCTGGTTCTCGGGAAGATTGGAAACACCTGCTACGAAGGCGAATCCGTCCGGCACACCTGCTTCGTCGAGCAGCTGCTTCGCTTTGTCGGGATCGAAGGCGTATTGACCGTCGAGGGCCTCGTTGTGGGCGAAGTAGCCTGCCGGGAAGTTCTGGCTCGCGGGTTCACCGTGCCCCTCGAGCGCCGTCTCCACGACCGACTCCCGGTCCACTGCGTGGGCCAGCGCCTGTCGTACTTCGAGTTTGCCGAACTCGCTGCGAGTGCGGTTCAGGTTGAGCACGTAGTTGTTGAGGCTCGTCTGCACGTGCGTCTGCAGGCCCTGTTGTTCGGCAGGGTCGAGCGACATCGGTGTCGCCATGGCGGCGTCGAGCTGGTCGGAGGCGACCGCGTTCACGCGGGTCTGCGGATCGGTCATGACGACCCACTCGAATTCCGCGGCTTGTACCGCTTCCCGATCCCAGTAGTCGTCGCGGGCGGCGAAGCGGTACTGGGCACCCGGCTGGGACTGGACCACGGTGTACCGGCCGGCGCCCGCGGGGTCGAGTACGAGTGCGGCGTCCTTGTCGGGAGTTCCGAAAGCATTGGGGTTGACGATCATTCCCGGAAGGTCCGACAACGTGAGAACGAGTTGCCCGCCCGGACCGTTCAGGCGGAGCGCTACGGTGTGTGCGTCGACCGCCTCCACAGACTCGACGCCTGCGAGCATCGCGGCCGTGATCGAGTCGGGCTCCAGTGCGCGGCGCAGGTTTGCCACCACTGCAGGTGCGTCGAGCGGGGTTCCGTCCGCGAAGGTCACGTCCTGACGCAAGTTCAACGTCAGAGTGGAGCCGTCCTCGGAGAACTCCCAGGATTCAGCGAGCCCGGGCACCGGATCCGCATTTCGATCGCGATGTACCAGTCGGTCGTAGACGAGGTTCAGCATCGTCGAGTCACTGGTGATCCGGGTCTTGTGGGGATCGAACGACGACGCGCCATACGTCGTGGCATAACGCAGGGTCGCCTGCGGGTCGATCTCTGCGGTGGCGTCGGTTGCTGCCGACGTTCCGCAGCCGGCGAGAAGCAGTGCGGTCGCGAAGGCAGCAACGACCGAGGCCAGCGATCTACGAGACATGGGATTCCTTCGTTTCTGGGGTGGGCGGCCGGTCAGGAGGAAGCGATACCGACGCCACGCCATTCGTCGATCAACAGGTTCGTCTCGTATCCGACGACCTGGTCGGAGAGCGTCGATCCGAGTTCGAAGAAGACCAAGGGCACGGTGAGGACGTTGTCCATGGCGGTTTTCGAGACCTCTCCGAGCTTGTCCCCACGGGTCTGCAGGTCGGTCTCGCGGTTGGCGGAGTCGAGCGCCTCCTGGAAGCCCGGCGCAGTGGTACGGGAGGGGTTCTGAGGCGAATTCTCACCGTAGAGCGCGGACAGCAACAACGCCGGATCGGAACGACCGGTGAAGGTCGTGAGGAATGCGTCGGCGTCCCCTCGATAGAAGGTCGGTGACGCATCCGACGGGGGCAACGGTTCGAGTTTCATCTCGATGCCGACCTGTGCAAGTTGTTGTTGCACAATCTGCGCCACCTGCACGTTCTCGGGCAGATTCAGCAGGATGGCCGTGAACGAGAATCCTTCCGGCAGCCCCGCATCGGACAGCAACTGTCGTGCCCGGTCGGGATCGTACGGATAGTCGTCGGCGAGATCCGGGTCGTACGCGAAGTAGTCCTCCGGAAAATTCTGCGTGGCCGCTTCGGCGTGACCCTCCATCGCTGTGTCCGCGATGGCCTGGCGGTCGATCGCGTGAGCGATGGCTTTGCGCACGTCGAGGTTGCCGAACTCGCTGCGGTTCCGGTTGAAGTTGAGCGCCATGTGGTCGAGCCGAAGTGCTGTCTCCACCCGAAGACCCTGCTGTTCGGCTGCGTCGATCGTCAACGGCGTGGTGATTGCGACATCGATGTCCCCTGCCGACACGGCGCTCAGACGCGCCTGCGGATCGGTCATCACGGTCCAGACGAAGGTTTCGGTGCCGATCGCGTCGGGGTCCCAATAATCAGCTCTGGCGGTGAACTCGTACTCGGCACCCGGTCGGGACTCCGCGAGGACGTAGCGCCCTGCACCGGCGGGTGTGAGCGCGAGTTGGGTGTCCTTCTCCGGACTTCCGAATGCGTCCGGGTCGACGATCATCCCAGCAAGGTCGGACAACGCCAGCACGTACTGCGCGCCCGGACCGTCGAAGGTCAGCACGACCGTGCGGTCGTCCGTTGCGTCGACCCCGACCACGCCGGCCAGCATGGGTGCCGTGATCGAGTCGGGCTCGAGAGCACGTCGGAGGTTGGCGACCACAGCATCGGCGCCGAGGGCGGCGCCACTGGAGAAAGCCAGCCCGTCACGCAGGTGGAGTGTCAGCGTGGTCTCGTCGATTTCCCACGACTCGGCGAGCCCTGGGATCGGTTGGCCGGCTGCGTCACGGTGGACGAGGCGGTCGTAGACCATGTTGAGCATGGTGGCGTCGCTCGTGATCCGCGTCTTGTGCGGATCGAACGACGAGACGCCGAAGACGGTGGCGTAGTGCAGCGGAAGCGCAGGATCACCGACTCCGGAGTTCTCGGTGGCGGTCGACCCGCATGCGGTGAGCAGCACCGCACAGGTCCCGATCACTGCACCCAATGCACGGATCGGCGACCTCCTCGACACAGCAGGCATGCCGCCCCTCTCTCGAAATTGTTCGTGCGGACCGGTTTCGAGGCAGCCGTGACACGGCGACCTGGTTACGGACCGAAACTATGGGCCTGTGACGCGGCACACTCCGCAGGTCCCGCTGATCGAGATCGGCGAACCGGAAGGGAGGCTTCGGAGTCGAATCGAGGGGGAGGTTGTGTGCGTCGAATTCGCGAAAGTCGCACACAACCTCCTCTCCGATTGGGTGGCCCGGGGGAGGGGTGGTCAGAGCACCCTCGGAAGTCGTGTATGGTTGGACATGCAACGCGGGGTGGAGCAGCTCGGTAGCTCGCTGGGCTCATAACCCAGAGGTCGCAGGTTCGAATCCTGTCCCCGCTACCACTGACCGGCCCGGACTCACACGAGTCCGGGCCGGTTCTTTTGTGTCTGCCCCTCGGTCTCGGTACCGCTCCCCCCGGCAGCGCCCACCGAGTACATTTCGCCACAGAGTCTCTGCAGAGCGGAGGGTGTGATGACCAAGCGCGCAACCGTCGCCGATCGTCCACGAACTCCCCGCTGGCTCCGGCCCACGATCGTCGGTGTTCTGCTGGCCGTCGCCTTCTATCAGATGTCGGGTTGGCTCTTCCACAACCTGAAGGGCTTCCTCGGCCTGCTGTTCCTGGCGTGGTTGTTCAGCATCACCATCGAACCGATCGTCGACCGCCTCGAGCGGTTCGGGATGCGTCGCGGGGCCGGGACCGGCCTCGTGCTGTTCTCCCTGATCATGCTCACCGTCGGGTTCTTCGCGGTGTTCGGCACGCTCCTGTTCGAACAGATCGCTCAGTTGCTCACCACACTGCCGGACGCGCTCACGCGCATCACCGACTGGGCGAACCGCACCTTCGACACGAACTTCAAAACCGGGGACGAGCTGCTCAAGATCACTCCCGATACGCTTCGCGATCTCGCGCAACGCTTCACGCCCGGTGTCCTCGGTGTCCTCAGCACTCTGGTCGGTGCCCTGTTCCAGATCCTGACGATGCTGCTGTTCGTCTTCTACATGTCGGCCGAAGGGCCGAAGATGCGCCGGACGATCGCGAGCTGGTTCCCGGCCCGGCAGCAGCAGCTGATCGCGAACGTGTGGGAGACCTCGGTGGAGAAGGCCGGCGGCTACGTCGTCTCCCGATTGATCCTCGCCGCCGCCGCGTCGATCTTCACCGGAATCTTCTTCCTCATCATCGGGGTTCCGTACTGGCTGCCCCTCGCGATCTGGACCGGGGTGGTCTCGCAGTTCATCCCGACCCTCGGTACCTATCTGGCGATCGGGCTCCCCGCGCTCATCGCCGCGGTGCAGCATCCGCTCGACGGCGTGTGGGTGATCGCCTTCGGCACGGTCTATCAGCAGATCGAGAACTATGTGCTCCACCCGCGCATCACGGCCCGCACGGTGTCGATCCACCCGGCGGTGGCGTTCGGTTCGGTGATCGTCGGTGCCACACTGTTCGGCCCGGTGGGGGCGCTGGTGTCCGTGCCGGTGGTGGCGATCCTGCAGGCGCTCGCCGAGTCGTTCGGGCATCGCTACGAACTGATCCCGGAGGTGGGTGGGGAGGAACCGGAGCCCGACGCCCCGGAGCTCACGGCCGACAACGACGACTACGACTGAGGAACGAGAACGGGGCCGTACGCGAGATCTCCTCGCGCACGACCCCGTCGTCGATATCCGATCAGACGATCAGCTTCGCTGCCGTCGCTGCGACGACGTCCTCGGTGGTCACACCGGGCGCCGTCTCGACGAGCTTCAATCCCTCTTCGGTGACGTCGATGACCGCGAGGTCGGTGATGATGCGCTGCACGCATCCACGACCGGTGAGCGGCAGCGCGCACTCCTCGAGGATCTTCGGATCACCCTTCTTGGTGACGTGATCCATCATCACGATGACGCGCTTGGCGCCGTGGACGAGGTCCATCGCGCCACCCATGCCCTTGACCATCGCGCCGGGCACCATCCAGTTGGCGATGTCGCCCTTGGCGGAGACCTGCATCGCGCCGAGGACGGCGACGTCGATCTGGCCGCCGCGGATCATGCCGAACGACTGCGCCGAGTCGAAGTACGACGCACCGGGAATCGCGGTGATGGTCTCCTTGCCGGCGTTGATGAGCTCGGGGTCGAGTTCGTCCTCGGTCGGGTACGGGCCGACGCCGAGCACACCGTTCTCGGAGTGCAGGATGACCTCGACGCCGGGCTCGAGGTAGTTCGGCACGAGGGTGGGCATGCCGATTCCGAGGTTGACGTACTGGCCGTCCTCGAGTTCCTTGGCGACGCGTGCCGCCATCTCCTCGCGGGTCAGCCCCTTCTTCGTTGCCTGTGTCATGAGCGCACCGTCCGGTTCTCGATGCCGACCTCGACGGGGCCGACGTGTACGACACGCTGCACGTGGATGCCTGGCGTGTGGATTTCGTTGGGGTCGAGTTCGCCGGGTTCGACGAGGTGCTCGACCTGCGCGATCGTGATGCGACCCGAGGCGGCGGCCGGCGGGTTGAAGTTGCGGGCGCTCGCGCGGTAGACGAGGTTGCCGTGGCGGTCGCCCTTCCAGGCGTGTACGAGTGCGTAGTCGGCGACGATGCCGCGTTCGAGCACGTAGGTCTCGCCGTCGAACTCTCGGGTCTCCTTCGGCTGCGACGCGAGGGCGATGCCGCCGTGACCGTCGTAGCGCAGCGGAAGTCCACCCTCCTCGACGGCCGTGCCGACGCCGGCCGGGGTGAAGAAGGCGGGGATGCCCGCGCCACCGGCGCGCAGGCGCTCGGCGAGCGTGCCCTGCGGGGTGAGCTCGACTTCGAGTTCGCCGGCGAGGTACTGGCGTGCGAACTCCTTGTTGGAGCCGACGTACGACGAGATGGTGCGCCGGATGCGGCCCTTCTCGAGCAGCAGGCCGAGCCCGAAGCCGTCGGTACCGCAGTTGTTGCTGACGGTCTCGAGGTCGGTGGCGCCCTGTTCGAGCAACGCGTTGATGAGGATCTCGGGGATGCCGACCAGGCCGAACCCTCCGACGGCGATCGTGACGCCGTCGGGGATGTCGGCTACGGCCTCGGCGGCGGAGGCAACGACTTTGTCCATGTGTGCCACGATACCCTCAGGTGTACGTCATGTGAACTCCCGTCCGCAATGCGAACAAATCCGCGTAGGATCGTTGCGAGCGCAGAACTGCCGCACTAGCCTGTTCGCATAGCGTCCATCCGTCCACATAGCGAACGTTTCGGATCGGAGGTCCGTGTCCCCCTCATCCCCCGGCGTCGGATATCGGGGCCCGCTGTTCGATCCCGTCTTCGGCGCGGACGAACTCGGCGTCGCCCTGTCGGATCGCGCGTGGATCGGTGCCCTGCTCGACGTAGAGGTCGCACTGACCCGAGCGGCCGCCGCACTCGGCCGCGTCGAGAACACCCACGCCGACGCCGTCGCGGCAGCCGCGGCTTCCCTCGCCGAGGAACTCGATCCCGCCGACCTGGGTCGACGCTCCGCGGCGGGCGGCAACGCCGTCATCCCTCTGGTCTCCCTGTTGCGCGAGCGCGCCGACGCCCCCGCGCGGGCCGTGCACGTCGGCGCGACCAGCCAGGACGTGCTCGACACCGCGCTGATGCTGCTCGCCCGCCGCGCCGGAGGAATCGCCCTGGCAAACCTGCGCTCCGCGGCCGACGGCGCAGCCCGTCTCGCCGCCACCCATCGCGAGACACCGATGGTCGCGCGCACGCTCGGTCAGCAGGCGCTGCCCACCACCTTCGGTGCACTCGCAGCCGGCTGGCTCCTGTCCCTCGACGACGCCGTCGTCGAACTCGACCGCGTCCTGTCCACCCTGCCCGCCCAGTACGGCGGGGCCGCCGGCACGCTCGCCGCCGTCCATCCCGACGGTTTCGCGTTCGCCGACACCGTCGCCGATTTACTCGGACTCGTGCGTCCCGTCGCCCCGTGGCACACCGCCCGCACCCCCGTCACGACCCTCGCGAGCGCACTCGGTGTCGCCGCAGGCGCGGTCGCGAAGCCCGCCACCGACGTCGTACTCATGGCGAGCACCGAATTCGGTGAGGTGAGCGAGGATGCGCCCGGCGGGTCGTCGGCCATGCCGCACAAGCGCAATCCCGTCGCGGCGATCACCGCGCGTGCCGCCGCCCGGCGCGTTCCCGGTCTCGTCTCGACGATCCTGTCGTCGACCGACCACGAGTTCCAGCGCGCCGCCGGCGCCTGGCACGCCGAATGGGAGACGCTCGCCGACATCCTGCGCCTCACCGGCGGTGCCGCGCACCAGCTCTCGACGAGCCTGAACGGCCTGCACGTCCACACCGACGCGCTCGACCGCAATCTCGCCCTCACCGGCGGAGCGATCCTCGCCGAAAAGGTCACGGCCGCACTCGCCGAACACACCGACGACGCACGCTCGATCGTCACCGATGCGGCGGTCGCCGGCAGGTCGCTCGACGAGGATCCCGCCATCACCGACCATCTCGACCCGCAGGACGTGCGCGAACTTCTCGATCCCACGCGCTATCTCGGCCATGCCGCAGACATCGTCGACCGCGTTCTCGCCCGTCACGACAGCACGAACCGAACCACAGGAGATGCCCGATGACCGTCACGCTCAACTACGAACAGTACGGCGACCCCACGAAGCCGACCGTCCTGTTCCTCGGTTCGCTGGGTTCGGACCTGTCGATGTGGGGACCGCAGATCCACGCCCTGGCGACCGACTGGAACATCGTCGCGGCCGATCATCGCGGGCACGGCGCGTCCCCTGCCCCGTCCGGTCCCTACACGATCGAGGAGCTCGCCGGTGACGTCGTCGCCCTGCTCGACTCACTCGGACTCGACGCTGTGCACTACGTCGGCCTGTCGCTCGGCGGTGCCGTCGGACAATGGCTCGCCGCGCATCACCCCGAGCGCGTACACACGCTGACACTGCTGTGCACCTCGCCGGCCTTCCAGCCCGCCCAGCCCTGGTACGACCGGGCAGCATCCGTCCGCAACGACGGCTTGGCCTCCATCGCCGATTCGATCGTCTCGCGGTGGTTCACTCCCGAACTGGCCGAACACGATCCGGAGCTCGTCGCCCGCCACGTCGAGATGGTGAAGGGCACCACAGACGAGGGCTACGCCGCGTGCTGCGAGGCACTGGCGACCTGGGACGGCCGTCCCGACCTCGCCCGGATCGTCGCGCCCACGCTGGTGATCGCCGGTGAGCAGGATCCGGCCACCCCGCCGTCGACGATGCAGCAGCTGGCCGACGGGATCGCCGACTCGGACTTCCACGTCCTCTCCCCCGGCGCACACCTCGCCAATGTGGAACAGGCGGGACGGGTCACGAAGCTGATCCGCGAACACATCTCGTCGCGCGCCACGCCGTCCGCCGCGCACCGCACCGCGGTGTTCGAAGAGGGCCTGCGGGTGCGTCGTTCCGTCCTCGGCGACGCGCACGTCGACCGGTCCATCGAGTCGGCCACCGAATTCACCCGACCCTTCCAGGATTTCATCACCCGCACTGCGTGGGGCGACATCTGGGCACGCCCGGGTCTGGACCACCGCACCCGCCGGCTGCTGACCCTCGCGATCCTCACCGCGGTCGGCAACGAGCACGAACTCGACATGCACATCCGTGCCGCCCTGCGCGCCGGGATCGATCCCGACGATCTCGTCGAGGTCTTCCTGCACACCGCGGTCTACGCGGGTGTCCCCAACAGCAACCGGGCGTTCGCGCTCGGCAAGCAGGCACTCGCCGACACCGAGGGAGGCGCGGGCTCGTGAGCACTCCCGACCTCACCGCTCCCGAGGTCGTTCGCGAGAACCCTGGGGCGTCACCCGATTACGTACAATCGCTGGCGCGTGGCCTCTCGGTCATCAAGGCCTTCGGTGCGCACGCCCCGCGGCAGACGCTCTCCGACGTCGCCCGCGCGACCGGTCTCACCCGCGCCACCGCGCGTCGATTCCTGTTGACGCTCATCGAACTCGGTTACGTCCGCACCGACGGATCCCAGTTCTGGCTCACCCCACGGGTGCTCGAACTCGGCTACAGCTACCTGTCGGCATTGACGCTGCCGGAGGTCGCACGACCGCACCTCGAAGCGCTCGCCGAGAAGGTCAAGGAATCGACCTCGGTCTCGATGCTCGACGGCACCGACGTCGTCTACGTCGCGCGAGTTCCCGTCAGCCGCATCATGACCGTCACCATCACCCTCGGCACCCGCTTCCCCGCGTACGCGACCTCCATGGGACGCGTGTTGCTCGCCGGCCTCGACGACGACGAACTCGACGCCTACCTCGCACACGCCGAGTTCGCGCCCATCACCGGCAACACCGTCACCACCGCCGAGGAACTGCGTGCCGAGATCGCCACGGTGCGACGCAACGGATACTGCATCGTCGACCAGGAGCTCGAAGAGGGCCTGCGCTCGCTCGCCGCACCCATCCGCGACGCGTCGGGAACCGTTGTGGCGTCGGTGAACCTGTCGACCCACGCGGCCCGCTACCGGATGGAAACCGTGCACGACGAGCTCGTCCCGGCGTTGCTCGCCACCGCCGGAGCGATCTCCACGGATCTCGCCCGCACCCAGACCCACCAGTGAACAACCCCGATCGAGGTACATCATGACCGACGTAGTGATCTGCGAACCCCTGCGCACCCCGGTGGGCAGGTTCGGCGGTGTCCTGAAGGACATCGCACCCGAGGATCTCGCGGCCACCGTCATCCGCGAACTCGTCGCACGCACCGGCATCACCGGTTCCGACATCGACGACGTCTTCCTCGGCCAGGCCTCCCCCAACGGTGAGGCCCCCGCCCTCGGCCGCGTCGCCGCCCTCAACGCCGGTCTCGGCGTGGACGTTCCGGGCCTGCAGGTCGACCGCCGCTGCGGCTCGGGTCTGCAGGCGATCGTGCAGGCCGTCATGCAGGTGCAGACCGGCGCGAGCGACCTGATCCTCGCCGGCGGTGCCGAGTCGATGAGCCAGGCCGAGTTCTACGCCACCGGCATGCGCTGGGGCGTCAAGGGCGAAGCCGTCGCCCTGTCCGATCGTCTGGCCCGGGCCCGCGTCACCGCCGGTGGCCGTGACTTCCCCGTGCCCGGCGGCATGATCGAGACCGCCGAGAACCTGCGCGCCGAGTTCTCCATCAGCCGCGAGGACCAGGACGCCCTGGCCGTGCAGTCGCACCAGCGCGCCGTCGCCGCCCAGAAGAACGGTGTGTTCGCGCAGGAGATCGTGCCCGTCACCGTGCCGCAGCGCAAGGGCGATCCGCTCGTCGTCGACACCGACGAGCACCCCCGCGCCGACACCTCGATGGAGACCCTCGCCAAGCTGCGCCCGATCCGCGGCAAGGTCGATCCCGAGTCGACCGTCACCGCCGGCAACGCCAGCGGCCAGAACGACGGTGCCGCCCTCGCGATCGTCACCACCGCCGAGAAGGCCGCCGCGCTGGGTCTGCGTCCGCTCGCCCGCCTCGCAAGCTGGGCGGTGGCCGGTGTGCCCCCACGCACCATGGGCATCGGCCCGGTGCCCGCCAGCGAGAAGGCCCTCGGCCGCCTCGGACTGACCCTCGCCGACATGGACGTCATCGAACTCAACGAGGCGTTCGCCGCCCAGGCCCTCGCGGTCACCCGCTCGTGGGGCATCGAAGCCGACGACCAGCGCCTGAACCCCAACGGCTCCGGCATCTCGCTCGGACACCCGGTGGGCGCGACCGGCGGACGCATCCTCGCCACCCTGCTGCGCGAACTCGACCGCCGTGAGGGTCGCTACGGACTCGAGACGATGTGCATCGGCGGCGGCCAGGGGCTCGCCGCTGTGTTCGAGCGCATCGCCTGACGGCGACCGACGGCGTTCGAGCGCATCGCCTGACGGCGACCGACGCCGTTCGAACGCATCGCCTGATGTGACCTACGGTGCTCGCGACGCGATCCCCGTCGCGAGCACCGTACAGTCCGTACGCTCGTGATCATGAGCGATGTACAGATAACTCCACCGACCGAAGCCCCTGCTCCGCCCACGACACGAGCCCGGACCCTCGCGCGTTATCTGCTGGCCGCCTCACTCGTCTTCGCCGGGCTGAGCCATCTCTTCTGGGCCCGCAAGGACTTCCAGGCCCAGGTGCCCGATTGGGTGCCGATGGACAAGGACGGCGTGGTCATGGCATCCGGCGGTGTCGAGATCATGCTCGGCGCCGGACTCGCCGTGGCGAACCGGGACCGCGTCCGTGTCGGCCGCCTGGCCGCACTGTTCTTCGCCGCCGTCTTCCCGGGCAACATCGCCCAGTATCTCGGCAAGCGCAGCGCCTTCGGTCTCGATACCGACCGTAAGCGCCTGATCCGCTTGTTCTTCCAGCCGGTGCTCATCCTGTGGGCCTTGTGGTCCACCGGAATCCCCCGACGCTGACGCGGCCGGCGCCGGAGGGCGGACCGGTGTCCGTCACTCCGGCGCGACCCGCACGAGCATCTTGCCGAAGTTCTTTCCTTCGAGCATGCCGATGAACGCCTCCGGGGCGTTCTCGAGTCCGTCGACGATGTCCTCGCGGTACGCGAGCTTTCCGTCGCGGACCCATGCCGAGGCCTCACGCAGGAAGTCGCCGTACATCTCCTTCACGAACTCGCTCTGGATGAAACCGCGGATCGTGAGGCTCTTGGTGAGGATCGAATTGAACAGTCCCGGAAGACGGTCCGTGCGGTTCAGATCCGCACCGTTGTACTGCGCGACCAGCCCGCACACCGGGATCCGCGCATAGGTGTTGAGCAACGGCCACACCGCTTCCTGGACGGGACCGCCGACGTTCTCGAAGTACACGTCGATGCCGTCGGGCACCGCCTCCGCCAGCTGGTCGGGGAAGTTCGGGTCGCGGTGGTCGATCGCCGCGTCGAAACCGAACTCCTCGATCAGTGCGCGGCACTTCTCCGGTCCGCCGGCGATGCCGACCGCGCGGGCGCCCTTCAGCTTCGCGATCTGCCCCACGGCCGATCCCACCGGCCCGGTGGCGGCAGCGACGACGACGGTCTCTCCCTCCTTGGGCTGTCCGATCTTCAGGAGCCCGGAATAGGCTGTGAATCCGGGCATTCCGAGCACGCCCACCGCGGTGGAGATCGGCGCGGCCTGCGGATCGAGCTTGCGTACGGTGGAGCCGTCGAGGACGGCGTGCGACTGCCAGCCGGCTCCGGCCAGGACGTAGTCGCCCGGCTCGAGACCGTCGTACCGCGATTCGACGACCTGGCCCACCGTTCCGGCGACCATCACGTCCCCGAGTTCGACGTGCGCGGCATACGACTTCGCGGTGCTCATCCGACCGCGCATGTACGGGTCGAGGGACAGGTAGACGACGCGCAGGTGGATCTGGCCGTCGCCGACCTCCGGCAGATCCACCGTCTCGAAACGGAAGTTGTCGGCAGTGGGCGCCCCCTCCGGACGCGACGCAAGAACGATGCGGGTGCTCTGACTCGTCGTGGCTTCACTCATGCCGACAGTGTGCCGCACGCGCAGATGTCCTGAACGCTGCGCGCGGGCACTCCGGCAGGCACGATGTCAGGCCGGAGAGTCTCTCGGTCAGGCGCTGCGCTGTACCTGTCCGCGAGGCACCTGGTAGTTCGAGAACAGCTGCGAGTGGATGACCTCGGTGAAGGACGGTCCGTCCTGCTCTGTCCGGGCAGGACGGCGAGTGGACGAAGCGGTGCGCGAGGCACCCATCTGCGACGTGGAGCGGATCGCCATGTCGATCTCCTCTCGGAAGGCGGGGAGAGGTGCCACCGGCACCGTACAGAAGGTGCAAATCGGGTGAGCGACCCCTTGGGAGATACATATACCCCGTCGATGCCCGATATGCACCTGTCGATTTCGGCGCGCCACACACCGCCCCGCCGGGAGCCTCGGGAAGCTACCCCTCGACCTCGTGGCCGTCGGAGGCGGGAAGCACCCGGATCGGCACGCTCGTGGCCGAGTTCAATGCCCCCACCCGACCGATCGGCGTCGCGGCCGGATCACAGGCCCGCACGGTGATCGTGCGAGAACCTCCGGGAGGCAGGTGGAACCAGGAATCCTGCAGGTCACCGCCGGTGACGTCGAGGTGCACGTACTGCGCCGCACCCTCGGTCCGCACCTCCACGCTCCACCCATCGGGGACGGGTCGAGCGGTCGCCGTGAGACCGATTCCGCGCTCGACGGGCCGTGCCGGACCACCCACGAGATGCACCGACTCCGCCAGCACCGCACCGGCGTGATCCACCAACCGGGCGGTCGCCGCGTCGAAAGTGCGCGGCCCGAATCGATACGCAAAATTGACATCGGTGAAACCGCCCGTCACCGATGCCCACGAGGTCACCCGGGTCTCGTGCGGGGCGAGATGCAGCGGCACGGACACGTCCACCGGTACCGCACCCGAGGGGGTGTGGGCCTGCAACTGCAGCGTGACGTCGAGAACGTCGGCGGTGTCGTTGATGGCGTCCACACGCAGGCCGTCGAGGCCGTCGTCGGTGAGGAGGACGGTGACGGGCGCGAACACCCGGGCCAGCACCCACCACGGAGCCTTCGGGTTCCCGTCGGCGTCGAGCACGCCCCATCCGGCACCCGGCTGCAGGTCGCGGGCGGACAGGATCAGGGCACCGCGACATCCTGATCCGGACCGTCGCCAGTACTGCAGCACCTCGGTGAACGCTTCGCAGATCGCCGCCCGCCCGAGCGCGAGATACCGCGCGGGGTCGGACCACCGCACCTCGGCGGGGTCGACCCCGAAGAGCGTGCGCACATAGTGGTCTCGTACGTCCTCGAAGTCCCACGACGCGCCGTTGTCGCGCGGCACAACCGACTTCCACCGCGGATGGTGACCGGCGACATTCACACTGCCGAACGCAGTCTCGATCGCCGTGTCGGAGGGTGGAATCGAGAAAGCGAGGCATTCGGCGGCGAAGCGCACGCCGGCAGCGCGCACATCGGCGAGAGGACGACGGTAACCCCCGACACCGAAGTAGTGCGCCACACCCGAACCCACCGCGATCGACAGTGCGTCGCTACCCGGGGGTGCGGACGGTGACGACGACACCCACACCGTGCCCGGTAACTCGCGGTCGACGATCGCAGGCAACCAGTCGTCGAGTGCCGGGATGGATGTCTCCGTCAGACCGAGCATGGCCGGTTGCTGCTCGGTCTCGCTGCCTCCGCACATCACGACGGGTGCCGGGTTTCCGCCCCATCGGCGCGCCAGTGCACGGACCTCGTCCTCGAGCAGCGAGCGGAAGTGCGGGTCGTCGGGTGGATCGGTCGTGGCGAGCATGACGTCCTGCCACACCATGATGCCCAGTTCGGCACACGCCGAGTAGAACTCGTCGTCCTCGTAGACCATCGTGCCGGGGATGCGGATCGTGTCCACGCCCGCCGACACGCAGCGTTCGAGGATGCGCCGGGTTCCGGCCGAGTCGTTCAAGGTGATCGGGTCGGTCGGTGTCCACACCAGTCCGCGGCAGAAGATGTCGACGTCGTTGATCCGCAGGCCGAATCCGTCGCCCGAAATTTGCTCCACCGATCGGAAACCGATAGTGCCCGGTTCCATCCGATGCCCGTCCAAGAGGATGTGTGCCGCGTACAGGTTCGGGTCGCCGTAGGTATGCGGCCACCACCGCTGCACCTCGGGGAGCGTCACCTGCATCCGCACGCGCGCTGTCCCGTCGGGCCCGTATTCGGGCCGGGCGTGCGCCGCCGCCCCGCCGATCTCCACAGCGACCTCGGAGACGACGGCTCCTGCCAGCACGAGATCGACGTCGACGATCCCGTCGGATCCGCGTACACGCGTTCGTATCCCGCGTCCCAGCACGACGGGTTCGCCGGAATCGACGAGACGAACAGGGCGCCACGGTCCGACCGGTGCCGGAGCTCCCGCGTAGACCGGGGCGCGCCCGAGCATCGTGGTGCGGAACCACCGCAATCCCTGGGCCGATACGAGCGACGAGCGCCACCGTCCGCGCGGCCGACGCTTGCGGAGTGCAGCCTCGAGCGAGGCACACCGGATCGCGATCCGCGTAGTCGACGGCAGGCGGTCGAGGACGACGGTCAGCGGCGCGAACATCGATTCCGACGTCGCGACGCATGTCCCGTCGACCCATACCTCCGCGAGGGTCGCGAGCCCGTCGAAGGTCAGATGCCACGGTCCGTCGCCGGACACCTCGACGTCGGTGACGAACCACCAGTCGTCGCTGTCGGGTGACGACGCCCGGGCCGCCGCGACTCCGTCGGTCTCCCGAATCGCGCCTGCCGCCGTCCCGGGTATGCGGACCGGCAACCAACAATCGTCCTCCGGAAGGTCGCCGGGATGCTCGACCGACCCAGGAGCGATAGGGAGACACCGCCATCGCGCATCGTGCAGGAGATCCATACGAGTCGAGTCCCGTCACCGCACCCCGGCGGCGCGGACGACGGTCGCCATGGCGTCCTCCCAGGCGTCGGCCATCGCCGTCAACTGGTCGCCGGGATCGACGCTGCGGCCACGTGCCGCACGCGCCATCCGGAACTGCACGCTCTTGGCACCCTCGGCGACCGCGCGGAATCCGTCGGCTGCGGCGGCCGCACCGGGATATCCGCGACGGTCCATGTAGACGCTCACGTCCGCGGCGAGTTCGGCCGTGGCACCGCACTGGCGGAGCACCCCGAACGTCCACGGATGGAAGACGTCCATCCCGCCGGTGCGGATCGAGTCGATGTCGGCGAGCACCCGCTTCCCGAGTTCGCGCACCGGATTCGAGTCCGCACGCATGCGCAGATGCCGGAACACCATCGTGTCGAAGGCATCACGCTGCGGTTGGGCCGCGTCGAGGCGCACCTGTTCGAGATAGGGAGGCCAGGTGGGCACCGGTTCGTCGAGGCCGAACACTCCGCGGAAGTCCTCACCGGTGAGGACGTGATAGCCGCTGTTGTGGAAGTACTCGAGCGTCTCGGTGTCGCGGTCGATGACGTTGGGCACGATCGTCGTCTTCGAACGACTCTCCCGGTATCCGGTGCCCTCGGTGTCGGGCAGCCAGAAGGCGTCCACCTCGATCGTCGACAACAGACCGGCGGCGGCGTTGTCCTCGAGGTGATCCACCGGACGGCGCCAGACGTTCATCTCCGCGACGTCGATCCCGTACAGCGCCAACAGGTCCTCGGGACGGAACTTGAGGAAGGTCCACTGGGCGCCGTCGAACCGCGCCGAGAACGCGCACGCGGCCGCGGGGACCGGATCGTGGCCGAGCGAATGCAGCACCTCGACCCACAGGTCGACATAGCAGTTGGTCTCGGTCCAGATCCGGTCGGCAGCGTGCACGAAGTGCGGTGAGTACCCGTCGACGCGGACGTCGATGAGCCGATCGCTCACGGGAACAGCCTGTCGCGTACCGAAGCGGGCCAGCGGTCGACGTCGAGCCCGTGGGTCCGCAGCAGTGCCAGGGCGATCCGCTCCATGCCGAATCCGACGCACGCGCTGTGCGCGACTTCGCCGTCGGCGGTGCGGATCTCGAAGGTCTCGCCGAAGTGCTCGCGATGGCAGTTGCACGAGACCACGGCGGTGCCGTCGTCGAGGTCGCCGTAGAGCCGGACGGTCAGCTCGGTCTTGAGGTTCTCGGTGCGCTGGTTGACGGCCAGCATGCGCCCGGCCCGTCCGAAGAAAGGATCGTTGGCGGGCACGGCGGTCGCGTCGAGACCCAGAGAGCCGAGCACCTCGAGTCCTCGCTCCACCCAGGAATCACGATGCTGCGCAGCATCGTTCTCGGTGCCGATGCGCACGAACTCGTGCATGCGGAAGGCCTGCATGCGAGCGGGGTCGACGGCAGGTTCGTGCCGGAAGCAGTAACCGAGGACGTCGAGCAGTTCGCCACCCTCGCGCAGCGTGCCGGTGTACCGCGAGTAAGCGGGATGACATGCGGCGGAGACGAGCACGGTGTCGGCGGGTTCGAGCCACGGATCCCACGCCTCTCCCCGCGACCGCGCGGCGAGCAGTTCGGCGTGCTCGGCGTTGCTGCCCGCGAAGGTGTTCACCGCTCCGGTCAGGTGCGGGAAGGAGGCGATGTAGTCGGTGCGCTCGAAGCTCGTCCGCGGAAAGACCGGAGGGAAACGCAGGCGCGTGGCCGCCCGGCCCGGACCCGCCGCGACCACCACGCGGTCGATGCCGTCGACGATGTCCTCGAAGACACCCGAGCGTCCGTAGAGGCCGGGAACACCGGTCTCCACGAGCAGTTCGGCCTCGAGCAGCTGCTGCTGGAAGTCGAGGCGGGCGCGCTCGAGTTCGGACAGCTCGTCGGTTGCGGCGCTGGTAATGGCTGTACTTGTCACAGCGTCCCCCGGTAGGCGATCGACAACTGGGCCGAGTTGTTCATGATGCGGTCGTTGTTGACCATCACGGCGGCGCCGTGCGCGTCGCGCAGGTGGCGGCCGAGCGAGTACTGCGAATCCTCGCGGTATCCGGCGATCCCGCAGATGAGCATCGCGCGGTTCACCAGATCCACGACGAGCGTGGACGCGGTGACCTTGAGGTTGTTCATGGCGAGCGAGAAACCCATGCTCGACATCGATTCCTCCTGCGCCGACGCGGCTGCGTCGAACCGGGCGGCGGACCCGGCGACGAGATCGGAGAACTGCTGGTGCACGGCGGCTGCTTCGGCGAGTCGCAGCGCACCGGGCGGGGTGACCCCCGGGCTGCGGCGGGCCGCCGACCGCACGAACGAGCGGGCCTTCTCCATCGCCGCGTCGGCGATTCCGAGCCACACCGCCGACCACACACTGTGCGAGACGGGAAGCATGGTGCGCGACGAGATCTCGGCGTAGGCCGTGCCGACGACGAGATCGGCGGACGTCGTGGCAGTGAGGACGAATCCGGGACTGCAGGTGCCGCGGAGTCCGAGGGTGTCCCAGCTGCCGGTGGGTTCGAGGTTCACGTCGTCGCGTCGGCATACGACGAGCACCTGGTCGCTGGGCGGGCTGTCGGCGGTGCGACGCGCGGTCACCAGGATCGCGTCGGCGTATTCGCCGTACGAGATGACCGGTGCGTTCTTCGTCAGGGTGACGGTGTCGCCGTCGCGGGCCACGGCGCAGACGCTGCTGCGCACGTCGCCGCCGGTGCCGAGTTCGGTGGTCGCCGAAGCGATCAGGTAGTCATTCGCCACCGCTTCGGCGACGAAGGCCGCCACACCCGGGGTGGAGTGATGCACCAGCGACAGGATCTGCGTCTGGTGCATTGCGAAGATCATCGCGGTGGAGGCGCAGTACCGGCCGAGGATGCGGGCGACGGCGCACAGCTCACCGAGGGACGCTCCCTCCCCGCCCTGATCGACAGGGACGGCGCAGTTCAGCAGCTTGTGGGCGCGCAGCGCGTCGACGGCCTCGTGCGGAAAGCGTCCTTCACGATCCACCTCGGCGGCCGCGGGGCCGGCGCTCTCGCGTCCGACGAGTTCGGCACGGGCGAGCAGCGACAGCCCGGCATGCTCCGCGACGGTGAGGGGCGCGGACGGGGACGTCACGCGACGCCCAGTTCCGTCAACGCCGACCTGATGGCGCCGACGCTCGCGAAGGTGCTCTTGCGCAGCAGTTCGTCGGGGAATTCGACGTCGAAGGCGTCCTCGAGGGCGAGCATCACGTTCACGCTGGCGTGCGATGTCAGGCCGAGCTCGTAGAGGTCGGCGGCGGGATCGAGCGCCGTGCTGTCGACCGACAGCTTCGCGTGCTCACCGAGGACCTTGCGGATCACCTGTTCCGTCATGGATGTTCGCCAGTTTCTGCTTCGTCGACGCGGGTCGCCACGACCGTCGCGATGGCGTATTCGAGCTCGTGGGAAATCGAGACCTGAATGTCGGTCACCTGTTCATCTCGCGCCAGGGTGGCCGCGTTACCGGCCAGTACGACAGTGCATCCGCCCCAGTCCGCGCGGCGGATCTCGATGGCCCGCCAGGGAACTGCGTGCTCACGCGGACGCAGGACCTTCATGACGGCCTCCTTCGCGGCGAAGCGTGCCGCGAGGCGTTGGGCGCGACCCGATCCGGTGCACATCTCCAGCTCGTGCGGGGTGAACACGCGCTGCAGGTAGCGGTCGCCGAACCGGTCGATGCTCGACGCGATGTCGCGGACGGTGACGACATCGCAGCCGACGCGTGTCGTCGCGACGCGGGGGCCGCTGTCATCGTTCATGGGTCACTCCTCGGGATGCGCTGCACACGCTAGCCGCAGGTCGGCGGATCTACACCACTCGAACGTCTCTGGCTTGCAGGACATCCCGGAAATCACCCCGGCTTTCACCCGCCGGTCGCAGCAGTGCGCGCGGTGAATCGGGACTCGCTACCGCAACATGCCGCGTCGATCCCGGTTCGGCGCGCGAACGACGAAAGGCCCCGACCGGGCGGTCGGAGCCTTTCGGGGGTCTGTAGTTATGCGGACGTCCGCACGGGTTCCTTGTCGCTCTCCGGCTCGTCCTTCGCTGCCGACTCCTTCTCCACAGCGGGCACCGGGACGGTGTCCTGCGCGTAGTAGAAGTGCGGGCGACGGTGTCCGAGGAAGGAACCGCACCAGGACATGACCGCGATGTACCGGTTGCGGAATCCGACCAGGTAGACGAGGTGGACGGCGAGCCACAGCACCCAGGCGATGAAGCCGGTGAGCTCGATCTTCCCGACCCGCGTGATGGCGCGGAACCGGTTGATGATCGCCATGCTGCCCTTGTCCTTGTACTGGAACGGGGTGCCCATCGCGACCTTGCCGGTGATCATCTTCGCGACGTGGCGGCCACCCTGCATGGCGAACGGCGACTGCGCCGGCAGGTTGTCGAGGGTGACCATGTCGCCGATGGCGAAGATGTTGTCGCTGCGGCCGACGGTGAAGTCGGGGTCGACGAGCAGGCGTCCGCCGCGGACCGTCTCGCAGCCGGTGCGCTCGGCGAGCACGTCGGCGAAGTCGTTGGCCTGGATTCCGGCCGACCAGATGATGGTCTCCGCGGTGAGGCGGCGGGTCTCCTCGGTCGTGGGCGTGGTGAGCATGGCACCGTGCTCGTCGATGTCGGTGACCATCGTCCCGAGGACGACGTCGACGCCGCTCTTCTCGAGCGACTCCTTGGAGTACTCGCTGAGCTTGCCGCCGAACGGGGGCAGCACCTTGTCGGCGCCCTCGACGAGCGTGACGGTGACGTCGTCGGCGCGGATGTTGCCGATGTTCTCGGCGAAGTAGCGCTGCGCGAGTTCCTTGATCTGTCCCGCGAGCTCGACGCCCGTCGGGCCGGCACCCACGACGATGAAGCTGAGCAGATTCTTCCGGCGCTCCGCATCGGTGGTGACGTGTGCTTCCTCGAAGCACCGCACGATCTGGCGACGCAGCTTCTCGGCGTCCTCGACCGTCTTCAGCGCGTACGTCAGGTCGGCGAACTCGTCGCGTCCGAAATACGCCTGGCGCGCGCCGGTCGCGGCGACGAGGTACTTGAAGCCGAGGCGGAGACGCTGGCCGCCGGCCTCGTAGACGACCGTGTTCTCCTCGGGGAGCACGTCGACGACGCGGCCCAGGCGGACGTCGGCATTGGGGTACTCGGCCAGGATCGCACGCACGGAGGGGGCGATCTCACCGGGCGAGAGGACACCGGTCGCAACCTGGTAGAGCAGAGGCTGGAAAAGATGCTCGGTGGTCTCCGAGATGAGAACGAAGGGCGTGCCGGCCTTGGCGAGCTTCTTGGCGGTGGCCAATGCTCCGAAGCCGGAACCCACGATGACTACATCCGTCCGATCGACCAGGGTCACTGTGTCCGCATCGTCCATGCTGCCGTAAACCTCCACGTACTTGTCATCTCCGTTGATGTATGACTCCCAAGGTAGGTACGAAGGACCCTTGTTCTCCACTAACCTGGGATATTCGAAAAACTGTTATCTGTTTCGCTCATAAATGCAGATGGCACGTTCCCCGGAGGAGACATGGATTTCCGTCAGTTGCGCTACTTCTTCGCCGTCGGCGAGGAGGGCAGCTTCTCCCGTGCCGCCCAGCGCTGCTTCATCTCGCAGTCGGCGATCAGCCATCAGATCGCGAAGCTCGAGCACGAACTGGGCACCACCCTGTTCGACCGTACGACCCGCTCGGTCAAGCTCACCTCGGCCGGCCAACGCCTGATGCCGATCGCCGCCGAAGTGCTCAGTCTCGAAGCGAAGGCCCTGGAAGTGGGCCACGAACCGCGGGAGAGCATCCGCATCACGGCGAACATGAGCTTCGCGTCGCAGAGCCTCGACGCCATCTCGAGCGTCCGCGAGCGTCACCCCAAGATCGACGTGGAGTTCGTCATCAAGGACTTCACCGACCGCGTCAACGCCGTCGCGTCCGGGGATGCCGATCTCGCGCTCATCCGCGGCGACGTCGACCGCCCGGGGCTCGAGGCGATCCGTCTCGGCATCGAAGAGCTCGTCATCGTCACGTCGAGCGAGCACCCGCTGTCGGCTTTCTCCACCGTCGATCTCGGCGACCTCGCCCACTACCCGCTGCTGCTGCCGCCGCGCGGCAACCAGGTGTTGTTGCACCGCGTGGTCGAGGACGCCTTCGTCGAGGTCGGTCGTCGCGTGCGCCTCGGGCCTCCGATCGCGAGCGACCACACCGCGACTCTCGAGGTGCTCACCAACCCGAGGGCGTGGACCGTGCTCTACGCCGGCACCGCGGCCGACACACCCCGCAAGGGGCTGAAATTCATGCGCGAGATCCACCACCGGCTGCAGGTGCCGGTGTGCGGGGTGGTGCGGAGCAACGCGACGCCCAATCCCGAACTCGAGTTCCTCATGCGGGCGCTCGCGCATTCGATCGTGCCGCCGACGGACAGCACGCCGTGATCAGACCACCGACGTCGGAGCGCGAAACGGTCATCGGTGCGCGCAATTCCGCGCTCCGCTGACCAGTTCGCGCGTCGCTGCGGTCCCGGGCGACTCAGTTACGCGGCGACAGCTTGTCGAGGAGTTCGAGGCCCTGGCGTGCCCACGCGATCTCGGCCTCGCCCCGGCCGATGAGACCGTCGTACGCGAACGCCTTGAACGCGATGATCCGCTCGTGGTCCTCGGCCGGATACTTCTGCACGCGTCTCGCGATGGTCGCGTTGCTGAGGTCGAGGATCGCGTCGCGCACCGTGGTCCACTGGGCGATCTGTTCGGTGTAGTGGTCGATGTGCCGTTGCAGGCACTCGCGAGCACTGCGCGGGTCGGCCCATTCGAAGTAGGCCGCGCGCATGTGGGCGGCGTCGCGCACCGGGGCGTAGTCCAGCGGGGTGGACATCCACTCGCGGAAGGCCCGGATGCCCTCCTCGGTGATCGAGTACCGGGTCTTGGTGCTGTTGGGACCCCAGCGCACCTGTTCGCCCTCGACGAGGCCCTCGCGCTCCATCCGGCGTAGTTCGGGGTAGATCTGCGAGTCGGGTGCATGCCAGACGTGCCCGACCGACCCGCCGAACCGTTTCGCCGCGTCGTAGCCGGTCAGAGGCTCGGCGGTGAGCAATGCGAGCAGCGCGTATCGCAGGCTCATGGACCACCACCTTTCCCCGGGCGAGTATTCCACCCTTGCGAATAACTATATCGATAGATAGTCTGTGCCCCAGCTCACCAACTATCTATGTAGATAGTTATTTCACCTTCAGTGTTCGGAGGATCCGACATGACCGATCTCGGCCCCACCGGGGCGACCGCGAAGAACATGGCCTACCCGCTCGACGCTTGGTACGTCGTCGCCTGGGATCACGAGGTGGGTCGACGCGAGATCCTCGCCCGCACCATCGCCGGCAAACCGATGGCCCTCTACCGCACCGAAGAAGGCCGTCCCGTCGCCCTCGCCGACGCCTGCTGGCACCGCCTCGCGCCGCTGTCGATGGGCAAGCTCATCGGTAGCGAGGGCATCCAGTGCCCCTACCACGGTCTGCAGTACAACTCCGCAGGTCGCTGCACGCACATGCCCGCCCAGCAGACGATCAATCCGTCCGCGATGGTGGCGTCCTATCCCGTCGTCGAGCGGCACCGTTTCGTGTGGGTCTGGCCGGGCGATCCGACGCAGGCCGATCCCGATCTCGTCCCGGACATGTTCCAGATGGACTCCCCCGACTGGGCGGGCGACGGACGCACGATCGACGTGCAGGCCAACTACCAGCTCGTCCTCGACAACCTCATGGACCTCACCCACGAGGAGTTCGTACACTCGTCGTCCATCGGCCAGGACGAACTGAGCGAGTCCGACTTCGTCGTCACCCACGACGACCGCACCGTCACGGTCACCCGCTGGATGCACGACATCGACGCACCGCCGTTCTGGCTGAAGAACATGCGCGACAAGTTCCCCGGCTTCGAGGGCAAGGTCGACCGCTGGCAGATCATCGAGTTCCAGGCACCGTCCACGATCCGCATCGATGTCGGTGTGGCCAAGGCCGGAACCGGTGCCCCCGAGGGCGACCGCAGCCAGGGCGTCAACGGCTTCGTCATGAACACCATCTCGCCCGTCGACGAGCGCACTGCCCTGTATTTCTGGGCGTTCATGCGCAACTACCGTCTCGACAGCCAGCTCATCACCACGCAGCTGCGCGACGGCGTGCACGGCGTGTTCGGTGAGGACGAGGCGATGCTCACCGCGCAGCAGAAGGCCATCGAGGCGAACCCGGATCACGAGTTCTACAACCTCAACATCGACGCCGGCGGCATGTGGGTGCGACGCCTGATCCAGCGCATGGTCGAAGCGGAGCGGAACCTCACCTCGGCCACCGCCGTTCCCGAGGGAGCCCACTGACATGAGCAACAACCAGATCCGTTGGCAGCGGGCCCGAGTCGTGGGTGTCGAGCGGGCCGCCGATTCGATCGCCGAGATCACCCTCGTGGCCGACACCGCCCACCGCGTCGAACCCGGCGCCCACATCGACGTGCGTCTCCCCTCGGGCGACACGCGTTCGTACTCCCTCGCCGCGGGTGGTCCGGACGGTCGCCTCATACTCGGCGTCCACCGCTCCCCCACCTCGCGCGGTGGTTCCGAGTACATGCACTCGCTGCGCCCCGGCGACGAACTCGAGATCACCGAGCCTCTCCAGAACTTCCCGCTGCGGGTCGGCGCACCGCGATATGTCCTGCTCGCCGGTGGCATCGGCATCACCGCGGTCCGCGCGATGGGGGCCGTGCTCCGCCGCCTCGGTGCCGACTACCGCTTCGTGTATGTCGGTCGCAGTCGCTCCGCGATGGCCTTCCTGCCCGAACTCGAAGCCCTCCACGGCGACCGTCTCGACGTCCACATCGACGACGAGGGAACGGGATTGGACGTCGCCGCGCTCGTCGACGGCGTCGATCACGGCACCGAGCTGTACATGTGCGGTCCGATCCGCCTCATGGATGCCGTGCGGCGCCGGTGGCACGACCGCGACCGGCCGATGCCGAATCTCCGCTACGAGACCTTCGGCAACAGTGGATGGTTCGACGCCGAGGAGTTCACGGTCACCGTGCCCGAACTCGACGTCACCACCACCGTCGGTTCCGACGAATCGATGCTCGACGCCCTCCGGCGTGCCGGTGTCGACATGATGTTCGACTGCCGCAAGGGCGAATGCGGCCTGTGCGAGGTCTCCGTCTCCTCGCTCGACGGTCGCGTCGACCACCGCGATGTCTTCTTCAGCGAGGAGCAGAAGCGCTCCTCGCGTCGGATGTGCGCCTGCGTGTCCCGCGTGGTGCGCGATTCGGCGTCGTCCCGTTCGACGACGGGTGTCGTCACGCTCGACCTTCCCTGACCACCGCGCATTTCACACCACGAGGAAACACGATGGATCTTCGCGCACGCATCGACGCCTCGCCGATGCATCCCTACCAATGGATGGTCGTCGCCCTGTGCGTCGTGCTGAACATCCTCGACGGGTTCGACGTCATGGCCCTGGCGTTCACCGCCAAGAGCATCGGCAGCGACTTCGGCCTCGGCGGATCGGAACTCGGCGTGCTGCTCAGCGCGGGTCTGATCGGCATGGCCGTCGGTGCTCTCGCTCTCGCCCCGATGGCCGACCGGATCGGCCGACGGCCCCTGATCCTGATGTCCGTCGCGCTCGCCACCGCCGGCATGGGCCTGTCCGCGAGCGCCGGATCGGCGTGGGAACTCGGCATCTGGCGGGTCATCACCGGACTCGGCATCGGCGGCGTCCTCGCCTGCACCACCGTCATCGCGAGCGAATACTCGTCGGCCCGCTGGCGTGGTCTGGCCATCAGCATCTACACCGCCGGATACGGCGTGGGTGCCACGATCGGTGGTATGGCCGCCGTCGGTCTGCAGAGCGAATACGGTTGGCGCGCAGTCTTCGTCACCGGCGCCGTCCTCACCGGCCTGGTGCTCGCTCTCCTCGTCGTGCTGCTGCCCGAATCCCTCGATTTCCTCACCAGCCGGGGACGCTCAGGCGATCTCGACCGGGTCAACAGCATCGCGCGACGCATCGGCCAGAGCCCCGTCTCCGAGCTCACCCGCTCCGGCGACAAGGCGGCACCGCGGGCAGGACGGATCTCGGACCTGTTCTCCGGAAGCAACACCCGCTCGACGGTGCTGCTCTGGGCGGCTTTCTTCGCCACCATGTTCGGCTTCTACTTCGTCAACTCGTGGACGCCGTCGCTGCTCGAGACCGCCGGTCTCACGAAAGACCAGAGCGCCACGGCGGGCATGATGCTCACCCTCGGCGGCACCGTCGGGTCGGTGCTCTTCGGAGTGTTCGCCAGCCGATGGGCCACCCGATCGGTCCTGCTCACCTTCACCATCGCCGCCGCCGCGACCATGACCGTCTTCATCATGTCGATCTCGACCCTGATGCTGGCGTTCGCGCTCGGCATCCTGATCGGCGGACTCATCAACGGGTGCATCGCCGGTCTGTACACCCTCGCGCCGTCCCTCTACGGACCGCAGGTGCGGGCCACCGGCGTCGGTTCCGCCATCGGTATCGGCCGAGCGGGTGCCATCCTCGCACCGACCGCGGCCGGTGTGCTCCTCGATGCGGGATGGACGCCCGAACAGCTCTACTTCGGAGTGGCCGGAGTGGTCGTGTTCGCCGCGGTGGCACTGTTCGCGCTGCGCCCGGCACGCTCGGCGGACGCCTCGTCCGAGCCGGTGCCCGCCGCCGTCTCCACAGAGTCGCGGAGCTGACCGACGGCCAGGAATCAGAGCGCGAAGTGGTCATCAGAGCGCGCAATTCCGCGCTCCGATGACCACTTCGCGCGTCGCTGCGGTGGTCCCTGCGGTGAACAACTCCGCGGCACCCGGACGCTCATGTCTTCGGTCCTTTCCGGGTGCATTCCTTCGGGGCGAGCCCCAGCGCCAGGTGCGGCCAGTGGGCGATGTCGCGTCGCATCTGCCGGTCGTGGGTGGCCACGGCGACCGCGGCGTCGGTCGCCCCCAGGGCGTCGGTCAGTTCGTCGACCAGCGTGATCGACAGGTGGTTGGTGGGCTCGTCGAGCAGCAGCACGTGCGGTCGCGCGGCGAGCACCATCGCCAGGTCGAGGCGTCGTTGCTGTCCCATCGACAGGTCACGGACCCGCTTGCCGAGGTCGCGTTCGGTGAACAGTCCGAGTTCGTCGAGATCGACGGCTCCCTGGTCGGGGACGAGTCCGGCGACGATCAGTTCGCCGACGTGCGCGTCGTAGACCTGTTGCACCCGCGCCGCCGACGGTGCCGGCGATTCCTGGGCGAGCCGCCCGATCCGCACGACGGGATCGCTCTCACGGGTCCCCGACGTCGGTTCGACCTCACCGGCCAGCACTGCGAGCAGCGTCGACTTGCCGGCGCCGTTGGGTCCGGTGATGACGAGTCGCGAACCGGCGAGGACGGCCAGGCTGACCGGACGGTCGAGCCGGCCGCGCACCATGACGTCCTCGACGCGCACCAACGGTGTGTCCGGGTCGATCCCGTCGGCCTCTGCACCGAGCGCCGGCATCGAGAACTGCAGCGGCGGTACCGGTACCGCCACCGCGTGGTCGTCCAGCGCTTCCTGACGGCGGTGCACCGACTGCACGAGCGCCGGCGCACGGGTGGCACGCTGGTGCTTGCCGGTGCCCTTCTCCGGCCGCCAGCCGGTGACGAGCCGATCCTGCGCGGATTCGAGATCGGACTCCAGCCGGGCCCGCTCGGCCTGCTCCCGGGCGTATTCGCTGACCCAGCGGGCGTATTCGGCCTCGCGTCCCGTCCGGAAGCCGGCATATCCCCCGCCGTACAGGCGCGGACGACCGTCGCGGCTCGGGTTCAGGTCGAGGATCGACGTGGCGACATCGGTCAGCAGGGCGCGGTCGTGGCTGACGAGGATCACGCCGCTGCGGGTCTGCTGCAGGCGTTCGGTGAGATAGTCGAGTCCCGACGCGTCGAGATGGTTGGTCGGCTCGTCGAGCAGCAGGAAGTCGTGTTCGGCGCCGAGCAGTGCGGCCAGGCGCACGCGGTAGCGCTGCCCGACCGACATCTCCGCCAGCGATCGCGAACGGTCGGTGACGGCGCCGAGCGCTTCGAGGGCGGTGTCGACGCGACGGTCGGCATCCCACGCGTCGAGTTGCTCGGCGATCTCCAGGGCGTCGGCGTACGCGTCGGCGGCGCCCGGACGCTCGTCGGCGAGCGCTGCGGTGCTCTCGTCGAGCGCCCGCAGAGCCGCGCGGACGTGGGCCAGCTCGATGTCGACGAGATCGCCGACGGTGCGCCCCTGCGCGACGGTCATCTCCTGCTCGGCGATGCCGAACGAGCCGAACCGACGCACGGTCCCCGAGTCCGGTTCGAGGCGGCCGGCGAGGACGTGCAGCAGTGTGGATTTGCCGCGTCCGTTCTCTCCGACGACGCCGAGCCGGGACCCCGGTGTGACCGCGAGGTCGACGCCGCGCAGGACGGGATGGCCGTCACGGGCGAGGTGGACGTCGACGGCGCCGAGTTGGGCGCGGGAGCGCCGGGGCAGGGTGATGCTGATGGTCATGTGGTTTCCTCCGTGCGGAGGCGCACTCGTCCCCGGATCACGGGTGGGAGGATGCGCTCGCTGACGAACGGCCGGACACTCGGCCGCATTCGGGTACGGCTCGAACCGCGACCTCGGAGTACGTCCCGAGTCGCGGAGTGGGTGTCGTCAGTGGAAGTAGAGCGCCTGGATCATGATCTCCAGGGTACCGAGCGCCCGACCACCGTCAATCGAATTTCCGGCTGCGATCGCGGAGTGCCTCCGCGGACCGGTACTCGTGCGAGGATGCGAGGAACAGCTGTCGACGAGGCCGCAGGAGGCGCTCATGGAGCACACCGAATCGTCGTTCACCGGCGTCGGCGCGATCCCGATCGTGTACGACGTGTGGTCGCCGGAGGCTCCCACCGGCGTGCTGATCCTCAGCCACGGACTGGGTGAGCATGCGCGTCGCTACGACCACGTCGTCGCGCGGCTCACCGATCTCGGTCTCGTCGTGTACTCCCCCGACCATCGCGGTCACGGACGGTCGGGCGGCAAGCGTGTGCGCGCCCAGGAGATGCGCGAGTTCACCGACGACCTCGACAGCCTGATCGATCTGGCGACCCATGCGCATCCCGGTCTGCCGGTCTTCATGCTCGGTCACTCGATGGGCGGCGCGATCGCTCTGGCCTACGCGCTCGACCATCAGGACCGGCTCGACGCGCTCGTGTTGTCGGGGCCGGCGGTGATCGTCACGTCGGGCACACCGAAGCCGGTCGTGGAGATCGGCAAGCTGATCGGGCGTTTCCTGCCGGGTGTGCCGGTGCAGAAGCTCGACAGCAAGGCGGTCTCGCGCGATCCCGCGGTGGTCGCGGCGTACGACGCCGATCCGCTCGTGCACCACGGTCTCGTGCCCGCCGGGCTCGCGCGGGTGCTGGTGCTCAACGAGCAGAGCCTCGAGCGGCGCCTCCCGAATCTGACGCTGCCGCTGTTGATCATGCACGGAACCGCCGACGCTCTCGCCGATCCGGCCGGGGCACAGCTCATCGCCGACCACGCGGGTTCGAAGGATCTGACGCTGAAGTTGTACGACGGGCTGTACCACGAGGTGTTCAACGAGCCGGAGAAGGACCGTGTGCTCGACGATCTGACGGGTTGGTTGAAGGTCCGGCTCGACAGCTGAGAGGAGGAGTGATGTCGTCACGCATGCCGGTCGCGTTCGTCGGCCACGGCAGTCCGCTCAACGCGCTCGAATCGAATCGGTACACGCAGGCCTGGGCGGCGTTCGGGCGATCCGTGCCGACGCCCCGCGCGATCCTGGCGATCTCCGCCCACTGGTTCATCAATGCCACCGCGGTGACTGCGATGCGGTCGCCGCGCACGATCCACGACTTCTTCGGGTTCCCGCAGGAGTTGTTCGACGTCGAGTATCCGGCGCCGGGTGCTCCGGAACTGGCGGAGGAGATCGCCGATCTCGTCCATCCGACGTGGGTGGGTGCCGACGTCGACTCGTGGGGTATCGACCATGGGACCTGGTCGGTGCTCACCCACGCCTTCCCGGAGGCGGATGTCCCGGTGGTCCAGCTCAGTCTCAACGCCTACAAGTCGCTCGATTACCACGTCGAACTCGGGGCCCGTCTCGCCGGACTCCGCGACCGCGGGGTGTTGATCGTCGCGAGCGGCAACGTCGTCCACAATCTCGGCGCGATGGATCCGCGACGCCCGGCCGCGGGGTTCGATTGGGCACATCGATTCGACGAGGACGCTTTCGCCGTCCTGCGCGACCGTCCCGGTGACGCCGCGGCGCTGGGTGAGCACCCCGATTTCCGGCACGCGGTGCCGACCCCCGACCATTTCCTGCCGTTGCTGTATGTCGCGGGTCTGGCCGCCGAGTCCGGGGAGCAACCGGCGACCCTCGTCGACGGTGTCGAATACGGATCGCTGTCGATGACGTCCTACGCCGTCGGCGGAAACTGTCCGCCGCGCGACGGGGACGGCCACGGCGCCGGACTGCCCGAGAGCCCGGAGCCGCCCGACACCAACCTGTGAGCGCTCAGGCGGCGTCGTCCACGGCGACGATCGCGCGTCGCGCGAACCGGGTGCTGAGCCCGATCAGTTCCATGGCCTCGGGGATCGCGCGGGCCAGGACCGGCCACGCGTGGATCTGCCCGCGCCACAGATGTGTCTCCACGGTGCGTCCCGCCGACGCGAGTCGCTCGGTCATGATCTCCACGTCCGGCCTGGTCAGCTCGTATTCGGCGGCACACATGAACATCGGAGGGAACAGCGCCGGATCGGCGTCGACGGGGTTCCTCTCGCCCTCGATCGCCTCCTCGCCGGCGAACCAGCGCGGACTGATCTTCCCGAGTGCCTTGATGGGCAGGTAGGCGTCCCTCGCCATGTACTTCGGGTCGTGCTTGTCGAGGTCGAGGTTGAGCAGCGGCGAGTAGCCGATCACCGCGGCCGGTCGCTGGATGCCGCGACGCGCGGCGAGTTCGGCGACCTTCGCCGCGAGATAACCGCCGGCCGAGTCGCCTCCGACGACGATGCGGGTCGGGTCGTCGGCCACCTCGAGCAGAGCCGTGTACGCGTTCATCGCGTCCTGCACCGAACCTGCGATCGGCACGGCGGGCACCTGCCGGTAGTCCATCGAGTACACCGGGGCGCCGGAGTCGAGCGCGAGCTGCACGCACAGCTGACGGTGGGTGGACGGGCCGCAGAAGATGAAGCCTCCGCCGTGGAAGTAGAGGATGGTGGCGTCGTCGAGCGGGTCGTCGACCGGCTTCGGGGAGATGATCCGCTCACCGGGCACTCCGCCGAGTTCGGTCGGCGTGACATGCACGGCGCGCGGCGTGGGCGTGATCCTGTCGACCACCCACGACAGCCGGCCGAGCACGGCGATGCCGAAGTCGTTGCTCGGCCAGAGACTCAGAATCGGCTTGAAGAGGATCCGGACCACCCACAGGAGGATCAGCGCGACCCTGCTGCTGCGGTCGTGCCAGGTCACCGCATCGGTACGCATGTGCACACACTATGTGACCGATATGTTTCGGGCATCGAGAGTTCCGACACCCGGCGGCCCCGGACCTCGAACGCGTCACCCGATCCGCAGCAGCGGCACGAGCAGTTCCTCGTCGGTCAACGCCCCGTGCTGCCCGGGAAGGTTCGACATGACCTGCTCGCCGTCGCTGCGGATCACCGTCGATTCGCCGCGTCCGACGGCCACGATGTCGCCGATCCGCTTGGTCAGCGCCGGATCGGGATCGGATCCGAACAGGCACGCCGCGAACGCGTCGTCGCGGGTGCCGACCCACGCGTGGTCGCCGAGTTCGTTGCGCCAGCGTTCGAGGACCCGGTCGACGTGGTCGGTGTAGATGTGGCGGCACCGCGGTTCCCCGGCGATGACGGTGACGTCCTCACCGAGACCGGGGGTGTGGTCGAAGTCGATGCGGCGACCGCGCGAGGCGTCGACCATGCCGTGATCGGCGGTGACGAGCAGGCGGGTGCCGGCCGGCAGCGCGTCGGCGAGTTGCTCGACGAAACGATCGACCACCGTGAGTTGCGCGAGCCATGCCGCGGACTCCGGCCCGTAGACGTGCCCGAGGGTGTCGACCTCGCCGATGTAGCAGTAGACGAGACTGCGGTCGCCGGCGCTCACCGCGGCGACGACCTGGGCGAGCAGATCGCCGTAGGCGGAGACCCCGACGAAGTTGCCGCCGCGCAGCACGGCCCGGGTGAGGCCGCTGCCCTCGAAGGCCTTCGGCACGACGGTGGTGACGGTCAGGCCCGCCTCGCGGCCGCGTTCGAACACCGTCGGGTGGGGCTGCACGGTCTCGGGGACAAGATCGTCGCGCTGGTCGATCGCGGTTCCGGCGAGGGTCCAGCGGAGCCAGTTGACCGGGGCCTCGATCTCGTCGACGTACGACTGGTAGCCGGTGATGCCGTGGAGGCCGGAGGGCAGTCCCGTCCCGAGGGAGGCGAGGCTGACGGCCGTGGTCGTCGGGAAGCCGGCACGCATCGGGCTCCCCGGCGCCTGCGTCAGATACGGAGCTGCTTTCGCGTTGCGCTGCAGCAGTTCCCACCCCATTCCGTCGACGAGCAGGACGACGGTGTGATCGACGGGGGTGAGATCGAGTCGGTTGGTCTCACCGGCGACCCCCGCGGACGAGAGCACCGACGGCATCAGGTCGGCGAGGGTCGGCTCGGCGTAGACGTCGCGCAGCGGCAGGCTCATATCCCGAGTATGAGCCACGCGCCGGCGCCGAGGGTCACTTGATGTCGGAGCCGTGCTTCGTCAACGGCATGACCTCGATGTTCATGTAGGGGAACAGCGGCAGGTTCCACAGGATCTCGTGCAGTTCGTCGGCCGACTCGACGTCGAAGATCGAGATGTTGCTGTACTGGCCGACGATCCGCCAGATCTCCCGCCACTTGCCCTGGCGCTGGAGATCCTGGCTGTAGGCCTTCTCCTTCGCGACGGTCTCGGCGCGCACGTCGGGGTCGAGATCGCGGGGGATGTCGACATCCATCCGAACGTGGAACAGTGCCATGATGTTTCTCCTTCTTCTGTTCTGACGAGAGCGCGGATCAGGAACGCGCGTACTTCTTCACGACGTCCATGTCGAGTTCGACGCCGAGTCCCGGCCCCTCGGGCAGGTGCACCTGCCCCTCGGAGTAGTCGAGCGGCTTCTGCAGCAGTTCGACGGCGAACAGCTGCGGACCGAACAGTTCGGTGCCGTAGTCGATCCCCGGTTCGGCGCACGCGAAGTGGATGGACGCGGCGGTCCCGATGGGACCTTCGATGGAGGTTGCGCCGTGGCACCGCAGGCCGGCTGCCTTCGCGACGGCGACGACCTGCTTGCTGCGCTGCAGTCCGCCGCACTTGGTGGTCTTGAGCGCGACGACGTCGGCGGCGCCCAGCTTGGCCACCTCGTACGCGTCGTGCGGGGTCTGCACGGACTCGTCGGCCATCACCGGCGCCGAGACGCGTCGGTTGATCTCGGCGAGCACGTCGAGTTGATCTGCGGGAGTGGGCTGTTCGATGAGTTCGACACCGCCGTCGACGAGCTGCGGGACGTGGCGCAGCGCGGTGAAGCGGTCCCAGCGGGCGTTGACGTCGATGCTGAATCCGACCTCGCCGCCGAACGCCTCGACGATCTTGACGACACGATCGGTGTCGACTACCGGGTCGAGCGCACCCATTTTGAGCTTGAAGGAGTAGTTCAGGCGCTGCTCACGCTTGTGGGTGACCTCCTCGACGATCTCTTCGAGGGGCGCGGCGCCGAGCGCCCACCGCACGTCGACGCCGGTCCGGAAGGCGCCGCCGAGCAGCGAAGCGACCGGCACACCCAGCGCGCGTCCCCATGCGTCGTGCATCGCTACGTCGACGGCGGCCTTCGCGAATCGCGCGTTGGCGACGATGCGCTCGATATCGACCATGACGCCGCTGATCTCGTCGACTCCACGCCCGATGATGTAGGGCCCGATGTAGCGGTCGACGATCTGCTGCATCGTCTCGACCGATTCGCCGCCCCACCACGGTCCGCCCGGCACGACGCCCTCACCGTAACCGGTGACGCCGCCTTCGGTGGTCACCGCGACGAGCAGGATCGGCTGCGCTTCCGCGGTGGTGGTGGCGAACTTGTGGGGTCGGATCAGCGGTACGTCGATGATCGTCGTGGTGACGGAGGCGATCTTCAGATCGGGGTCGGACATCGGAATTGCTCACAATCGGATCGGGGTGTGACAGGGGGTAGGCCGCCGCGCATTCAGCATGAATGCCGGTGCCCCAGAGGGACACCGGCATTCACGATGCGAACCGCACTCTCATTCGGGTTGATCAGGCCGCATCCGCGGTCCGGATCACGCTTCCGGGTCGAGCACGAAGTTGTAGGTCACTTCGGCGATGCCGTCGGCGTTGGGCTGCGGGTCCAGAATGAGCTCGGGCTTGACGGCCGTTGCGACATCGTCCTCGACCCACTCGCCGCCCTGGAAGTACAGCTGGGTGGTGATGGCGCGCTTGCCGGGGGCCTTCACCATCAGGTGCAGGTGGGCGGGACGCCACGGGTGCCCGCCGTAGGACTTGATGAACCAGCCGGTCGGGCCGTCGGACGGGATCTGGTAGGGAGCCGGCTTGAGCGTGGTGATCTCGAAGTTGCCGTTCTCGTCCACCTCGACGGTGCCGCGCAGGTTCCACTCGGGGATGCCGGGGGCGAACTGCGAGTAGTAGCCCTCTTCGTCCGCGTGCCACAGCTCGACGGTGGCGCCGGGCAGACCGTTGCCCTCGAGGTCGGTGACCTGGCCCTTGAAGATCAGCGGCGGTGCGACCTTGTCCTTCTCGCGCATCGGCATCGTGCACTTCGACGGGAGCTTGGGGCTGTCCGGGACGTAGTAGGGGCCTTCGATGGAGCCCTTGGTGCCGGTGAAGCCCTTGCGGTTGTAGTGCACCTTCTCGATCTCGTGCTCGAGGAAGACGTCCAGCCACAACGGCCACTCGCCGTACTCGCCCACGTCGATGAGCCACTGCTTGAGCACGCGGTACTCGTCGTAGGTCACCTGGTGCTTGTCGACGATGCCGGCGAGCGCTTCGAGCAGGTCTTTGTAGATCGCCGACGCGCGCTCGACCGAGGTATCGGACGTGACCCGCTCGGACTTGAACTTGTCGGTCGCAGCATTGCCGGACCCGTGAGCGGTGGGGTTCTCCATGGTGGTCATGGCTCTCCTCGTGAAGGGCTGAACTATCGGAAAGTGCGGGGCCGGTGCGACACGGGGGCTGCGGTGATCACCGGTCGGTACGCTGTGCGTACTTGTGTATCGCAGTGCGTACACCACATACTGTGCGTGGTGTCACACGGCTTGTCAACACCGGATCGGGCACCATAGGCGAGTGCGCAGGTAGGAGGCGGGATGTCGAGCATCGACCTAGGTAATGGTCCTAGCAGCGAACGGGACTTCATCCAGAGCATCGAACGCGGTTTTGCGGTATTGCACGCTTTCGACGACGAGGACCCCAATCCCTCACTCGCCGAACTCGCAGCCAAGACCGAGCTGTCTCGACCGGCAGTTCGACGCATCCTGCTGACACTGCAGAGGCTCGGCTACGTCACCTCACGCGGGACACGATGGTCGCTCACCCCGCGCGTGCTCAGCATCGGTCAGCACTACACCGCGTCCCATACCCTCGTGGACTCGGCGCTCCCCAAACTCGTCGAGATCGCGGAATACGCCAACGAATCGGCGTCGCTCGGCGTGCTCGACGGCACCGAGGTGGTCTACGCGGCGCGCGTTCCGGTCCGCAGGATCATGAGCATCAACGTGTCCGTGGGCACCCGCGTCCCCGCCTACGCCACCTCGATGGGCCGGGCACTCCTGGCCTGGTCACCGCGCGAACAGGTGGATCACGTACTCGACCGGACACACTTCGAGCGACTCACGAGCGCGACGATCGACAACCCGGCCGACCTGCGCGCCGAGCTCGCCCAGGTACGCAGTCGGGGATACGCGATCACCGCCGCAGAACTCGAAGAAGGGCTCATCACGATCGCCGCACCCGTCTTCGACCCCACGGGCCACGCGGTCGGAGTGCTCGCATGTTCGACGTCGACCGGCCGGCACACTCTCGACTCGTTCCGCGATCTCACTGCGAAACGGGTGGTGGACTGCGCAGAGCGGCTCAGCAGCGAACTCGGCTACCGCCACCACTGAGAGCGGCCCACCTCATCCACGCAAGGTCGCCGACGGCGCGACCCCGTACTTGCGCTTGTAGGCCGCCGCGAACCGGCCGGTATGGGTGATGCCCCATTTGAGCGCCACATCGGTGACCGACAGTTCTGCCGCGTCACCCACCGCGAGTTCCTCGTGGATGCGCTCGAGGCGCAGGTCGAGCAGATAGTCCCGCGGACACACCCCGAGATACTCACGGAATCCCTCCTGTAGGCGCCGCACGCTGACACCGGCCACCTCCGCCATCTCGGCGGTGGTCCACGCCGAGGCGGGATCCTCGTGCAGCCGATCGAGGACGCGCTTGATGATGCGCGGACGCGCACCTCCGGTCGGATCCGCATCCTCCGGCATGACCGCGAGGATGAACGAGGTGGTCAGAGCGCCCGACAGTTGCTCCGCGACAAGCGGATTCCGCCACAGTGATTCGTCCGCTTTGAGCTGTTCCACAATCGAACGCAACAGCGTCATCCAACTCTCCCCCGCCGGGGTCGTCAGATCCACCCGGCTCGGAAGCTGCAGATCGGGACGGGCGAGGATGCGCGACATCTCGCGCTGCAGATAGTCGCGCTCGAGCTTGATCCCGACGATCTCGCAGTCGTTCGTCCACTTCTGCTCCGGAGCTGCGATGTCGGGACGGAAGACGGCGGCGTGACCGACCTCCGACACCACGCCGTTTCCGGCGGCGATCCGACCGGAGAGCGGAATGTTCACCGCGTACGCCCCGGGATGCTCGCTTCGGATCGACACCGCCGCTCCCCAGCCGATGCGCGCGAGACGGATCGGCCCGAGCGGCAGCGTGCGGAGCCGGAGCGAGGGCGCGACGTCGTCGAGCGGCGTCAGGTCGTGCTCGAAATAGGCATTCGAAACGACCTCTTCCACCTCTTCCCATTCGACCGGCCCCGGAGTCGGCTCCATTGCCATCGGCCCCTCACCTTCGTTTCCAGCTCGTCGTCGGCGTCCCGACCTGCGCATCCGTGTGATTCGAGCGCGTGCGATCCAGTGTGATGCGGAACACAGCCCCAGGCAAACAGGGCCCTTCGGCCCACTCGTCGCGCTAGGTGGATAGTGACCGCGCTCACCGGATCGCACAAGCTTCTCGACGTCCATATGGTCTGTGTCACATCGAATCGAAGTCCATCACCACGCACCGGACAGGAGGACGCAGACATGGATCAGCGCACACTCCGCAACATCTTCGGACAGTTCGCGAGCGGCGTCACCGTCATCACCTGCGCGAACAGCGACGGAGAGCCCCACGGCGCGACCGTCACCGCCTTCACCGCCGTCTCGCTCGAGCCCCGCCTGTGCCAGGTCACCCTGACCCGCACGTCCAAGGCCTGCCGGTTCCTGTCCGACGCGCCGTTCGCGGTCAACATCCTCGCCGCAAACCAGCTCGACACCGCACTGCACTTCGCGGGACGCCCCCAGTCGCCCGAGCCGGTCTGGGAGCAGGGCCCCACCGCCCCGATCCTCGCCGGCACCGCCGCGACACTGTCGTGCACGCCCTGGCGCGAATACGACGGCGGCGACCACATCATCTACATCGGCGAGATCGTCGACGCCACCTTCGACGAGACGGTCGACCCGCTCCTGTTCTACCGCAGCACTTTCCACGATCTCGGTGCGCCGAGCACGTCGACTGCGTGGAACGGCTGCCTGGACGACCCGCACAGCGGCTGGTTCGACTCCCAGACCCGTTTCGTGCCGTTCCACGCACTCGCCACCCACGCCTGAAACTTCACTCCCACCGGACAAGGAGACATTCCATGACCACCACCGAGCCCCGGCCCACCGACACCCTCGACCGTTCGAAGGTGAACGTCGCCGCTGACTCCCCGGCCAACAAGCAGCAGAACTTCGCATCGAAGCCCATGACGGGCGACGAGTACATCGCCTCCATCGACGATGGCCGCGAGATCTACCTGCACGGTGAGCGCGTCAAGGACTTCACCAACCATCCGGCCTTCCGCAACTCGATCCGGATGACCGCGCGTCTCTACGACGCCCTGCACACCGGCGAGCACGTCAACACCCTCACCACCCCGACCGACACCGGCAACGGCGGCGTGACCATGCCGTTCTTCCGGACCCCGAAGTCCGCGGACGACCTGCGGGCCGACCGCGACGCCATCGCCACCTGGGCGCGACTGACCTACGGCTGGATGGGCCGCAGCCCCGACTACAAGGCGTCCTTCCTCGGCACGCTCGGCGCGAACGACGAGTTCTACTCGCCCTTCCAGGACAACGCGAAGCGCTGGTACCGCGAATCGCAGGAGAAGGTCCTGTACTGGAACCATGCGATCATCAACCCGCCGGTCGACCGCCAGCTGCCGCCGGACCAGGTCGGCGACGTGTTCATGAAGGTCGAGAAGGAGACCGACGCCGGCCTCATCGTCTCCGGCGCCAAGGTCGTCGCGACCGGCTCGGCCATCACGAACTACAACTTCATCGCCCACTACGGTCTGCCGATCAAGAAGAAGGAATTCGCGCTGATCTGCACGGTGCCAATGGACGCACCCGGCATCAAGCTCATCTCGCGCGCCTCCTACTCGCAGAACGCGAACATCGTCGGCTCGCCGTTCGACTACCCGCTGTCGTCGCGGATGGACGAGAACGACGCGATCTTCATCTTCGACAAGGTACTCGTGCCCTGGGAGAACGTCTTCATGTACGGGGACGTCGAGAAGATCAACAACTTCCTCGGTGGTTCCGGCTTCCTCCAGCGCTTCACCCTCCAGGGCTGCACGCGACTCGCGGTCAAGCTCGACTTCATCGCCGGTCTGCTCATGAAGGCCCTCGACGCCACCGGCGCCGGTGGATTCCGGGGCGTGCAGACCCGTGTCGGTGAGGTCATCGGCTGGCGCAACCTGTTCTGGTCGCTCACCGACTCCATGGTGAACAACCCGGAGCCGTGGATCGACGGCACCGTAATCCCCAAGCTCGAATACGGCCTCACCTACCGCATGTTCGCGATGCAGGGCTACCCGCGCATCAAGGAGATCATCGAGCAGGACGTCGCCTCGGGCCTGATCTACCTGCCCTCCTCCGCCGCCGACTTCAAGAACCCGGACGTGCGTCCTTACCTCGACAAGTATGTCCGCGGCTCCGACGGCATCCAGGCGGTCGACCGCGTGAAGGTCATGAAGGCACTGTGGGATTCGATCGGCTCCGAGTTCGGTGGCCGCCACGAACTGTACGAACGGAACTATGCCGGCAACCACGAGAACGTCAAGGCCGAGCTGCTGTTCGCGGCCGAGAGCCGTGGCGACGTCGCCTCCATGAAGGGCTTCGCGGAGCAGTTCATGAGCGAATACGACCTCGACGGCTGGACCGTGCCCGACCTGATCGGCAACGCCGACGTCAGCGCGTTCTACAAGTAGAAACCCGCACTCCGCGCGCGGGCGGATGATCTCCGTTCCCCTGCCCGCCCGCGCGCGGCCCCAAACATCCACCCACCGCGAAGGAGCGTCCGAGATGACCACGACCGCTTCGAACTCCGTGTCCCATCCCCCTGCACCGGAATTCGACGCAGTGGTCCTCGGACGCTCCTTCGCCTCCCAGCGGGTCTCGGCCCGGTTGCGCGACGAACTACGGCTGGCGGTCCACGAGATCGGCACCGCGAGCGCCGTCCGCTACGACGACATCGACCATCGGTGGGAGATCCTCATCGGCGGCACCGTCGTCGGCCGAGCGAAGTTCGTCGTCGACGGACACGGCGGTCTCACACTGCAGGGCCGAGACGGCGCCGCGCTCGAGCGCGATGCCCTGACGGTGCACGGATTCCCGAACCTGTTCCGCCCCATCGTCGGTACGCGCACGGACCCCGTCGGGTACACGGTGTCCTGCATCGAGTACATGCGCAGCAACGGCCTGGACTACGTCGAGCGGCGGCTGCGGACGCCGGTCGCGGACGACGACTTCCCCGAGTTGTCGTTCGATCGGCCCACCCCGATCCTCTGGTTCGGTTGAGCAGTTCGGGGAGGACGCACGCAGGCGGGTGACGACCACGTGGTCGTCACCCGCCTGCGTGCGTCCGTGTCCGCATGCGCTCAACCCCTCAGGACCTCCGTGGGGGTGACGCCGTACCGCTTCCGGAAGGCGGCGGCGAAACGTCCCGGATGGCTGAAACCCCACCGAAAAGCTACATCTGCCACCGTTGTTCCCCCGGCAGCGAGATCCGCGTGGGCGCGATCGAGCCGGATGTCGCGCAGGCACGCGGACGGACTGCTGCCCACGTACTCGGAGAATGCCTCCTGCAACCTGCGCACACTCGTCCCGGCGATCTCCGCCATGTCGGCTGCCGTCCAGACGCGACCCGGATCCTCCTGCAGAGCGTTCAACACCCGCCGAACCATGCCCGGGCGGGGTGCCGGTGACACTTCGTCGACCGGCGCGACCGCCAGGACGAACGCCGCGGTGACCGCACCGCCGAGCTGGGCCGACACGAGAGGATTCGTGAGCAGCCGGGTCGGCCCGGCGAGCTGCTCGCTCAGCGATGCCACGAGACGGTGCCATTCCTGCGCCGAGCCGCGCAGATCGAGGCGGTCCGGGAGTTCGAGGCGCGACCGCAACGGACCACCGAGAATGCGGTCCGCTTCGCGTTCGAGATGATCTCGATCGAACTTGATTCCGAGGACCGAACATTCGGCACCCCACCTCGTGATGAGCGACGGGGTGTCCGCGCGGAAGACCGTCGCCGAGCCGGGTTCGGAGACGACAGTGCCCGAGCGCCCCTGCGATTCGAGCCGCCCGCTCAGCGGAATGTTCACCTCGTAGGCACCGGGATAGTCGCATTCGATCGCGACCTCCGCTCCCCAGCTCATCCGGCCGATCGTGACGCTTCCGAGATCGACCGAGACCAGTTCGAGCTCAGGACGATCCACCTTTCCGAGGTCCGTCAGCCGGTGCGGGAAGTACACGTCCGCCACGACGCGCGAGGCGTCGTCCCAGTCCTCGATCTCGGGCACACTCACGCCTTCGAGACTAACCGCTTCCGAGACCTGGATCACATAGTCGCGTGATTCGTCCAGGGACCGCGCAATGTGCATCGACCGGCCGGTCGGCGGACTCGTATGGTCCTGGCCACGTCAACAAAGGTCCGGCCGTCGCCGGACGGCTCCCGACCCGGAGGTACATCGATGACCAGCACCCTTTCGTGGCTCGACGAGATCACCATGGAAGAACTCGAGCGCAATCCGTACCCGGTCTACGAACGCTTGCGCGCCGAAGCTCCGATCGCCTTCGTGCCCGTCCTCGGCGCCTACGTGGCGTCCACGACCGAGGCGTGTCGTGCGGTCGCGGCCGGCGACGACTTCGACGGCATCATCACCCCCGCCGGTGGCCGCACCTTCGGTCATCCCGCGATCATCGGCGTCAACGGTGACATCCACCGCGACCTGCGGTCGATGGTCGAACCCGCCCTCCAGCCCGCCGAAGTGGACCGCTGGATCGAAGATCTCGTCCGCCCGATCGCACGACGCTACGTCGAGGCGTTCGAAGCCGACGGCAGGGCCGATCTCGTGGCCCAGTTCTGCGAGCCCGTGAGCGTGCGGTCGCTCGGGGACCTGCTCGGACTGAAGGATGTCAGTTCGGACAAACTGCGCGAATGGTTCCACAAGTTGTCGGATTCGTTCACCAACGCAGCGATGGACGAGGACGGAAACTTCCTGAGCCAGGAACGTTTCGACGAGGGCGACCGCGCCAAGGACGAGATCCGCTCCGTCGTCGATCCGCTGATCGACCACTGGATCGAGCATCCCGACGACAGCGCCATCTCGCACTGGCTGCACGACGGGATGCCCGAGGGACAGACGCGGGATCGCGACTACATCTACCCGACGCTGTACGTCTTCCTCCTCGGTGCCATGCAGGAACCGGGACATGCCATGAGTTCCACCCTGGCAGGCCTGTTCACCCGCCCCGAACAGTTCGAAGCCGTGGTGGACGAACCGGGACTCATCCCCCGCGCGATCGCCGAAGGGATGCGCTGGACCTCCCCGATCTGGTCCGGCACCGCACGTATCGCCAAGCGCGACACCGTCGTGTCGGGAATCGAGATCAGCGAGGGTTCGGTGGTGATGCTGTCCTACGGGTCGGCGAACCACGACATCGACGTGTTCGACGCCCCCAGCCGCTACGACCTGACCCGCCCGCCACTCCCCCACCTCGCCTTCGGTGCCGGCAAGCATGCCTGCGCGGGAATCTACTTCGCGAACAACGTGAGCCGCATCGGTCTCGAAGAACTGCTCGAGACCATCCCCAATCTCGAGCGGGACACCTCCGAGGACGTCGAATTCTGGGGTTGGGGTTTCCGCGGCCCGAAGACCCTGCACGCCCGGTGGGAGATCTGACCATGCCGTACACACTGACCGCGGGCACCGGTGTCGTTCCCTGCGAACCCGGCCGGACGGTGCTGGAAGCGTTCCTGCGCAACGGCAACTGGATGCCCAACTCCTGCAACCAGGGCACCTGCGGCACCTGCAAGATCAAGGTCCTCGACGGCGAACTCGATCATCGGAACTCGCCGGAGGAGACGCTCACCGCCGACGAACTCGCGGCCGGATTCGTCCTCGCATGCCAGGCCACCCCTCGCGGCGACGTCGTCTTCGAGACCCCCGCAACGGAGGAATCCGCCGGCACGCATGTGCTGCGCGACGTCGTCGCCACGGTCGCCGAGGTGCGCGACATCGCTGCCGACACGCGCAAAGTGTTGCTCACCGCCGACGAACCACTCGAGTTCTCGGCCGGGCAGTACGTGGAGGTGACGGTTCCCGGAACCGAGATCCGACGGCAGTACTCGCTCGCGAATCCGCCCTCCGAGGCCAAGCAGCTCGAACTGCACATCCGCCGGCAACCCGGTGGAGTCGCGAGCGAATGGGTCTTCGAGCGCATCGAGGTGGGTGAACGCGTGGCCGTCACCGGTCCGTACGGCGACTTCACCTTCGATCCGGACGGCACCGGCCCGATCGCCCTGCTCGGCGGTGGGACGGGCCTCGCCCCTCTCGAGGCCATCGTCCGGCAGGCGCTCTCCCTCGTCCCCGACCGGCAGATCCTGCTCTACCACGGGGTCCGTACCTGCGCGGACCTGTACGACGTCGACTTCCTCCGCGAACTGGAGACCCGCCATCCCGGCTTCCGCTACATCACCTGCGTGAGCAGGGAGAGCGGCGGAGACCACGAGGGCTACGTCACCGACGCCTTCCTCGAGGACGTCGCGTCCGCGAAGGAGTTCACCGGTTACATCTGCGGATCGGAGGCGTTCGTCGAGGCATCGGTGAAGGCGTTCAAACGTCGCCGCATGTCGCCGCGGCGCATCCGGCGTGAAAGGTTCACCCCGGCCGGCTGAATACCCTCACCCCGTACCGCTCGTGCGCCCGCGCTGCTCCGGCACCGCGATGCGCTCGAGCGGTACGGCCGTGTCGAAGGGTCTTTCCGCCTCCCGGCCCCGAGGGCCTTTCGACCCCCCCACCCAGGGGTCCTAGGTATCCCTAGGCATTTGCCTGGTGTGACCGTAGCCACAGGCTGTCATCGTGGAGATATCGCCGGACACATCGCGTCGAGCCGGACCGGAAACCCGGTCACCACGAATCTTCAGTACAGGCTCGGCCGCGTCGGACACCGCCCCGTCCGTCCCGGGAACGAAGCCGATACCTGGAGGATCCCATGACCGACATCGTGGAGCACGTGCGCACTCGCCTCGACGGCGCACTCGTCGAAGACCCGAGCACCGGGCGGTACCAGATCCGCCGCGACGTCTTCACCGACGAGGAGATCTTCGAACTCGAGATGAAGCACATCTTCGAGGGCAACTGGGTGTACCTCGCCCACGAGAGCCAGGTCCCGAACGTCGGTGACTACTTCACCACGTACATCGGCCGCCAGCCCGTCGTCATCAGCCGCGACAAGGAAGGCGAGCTGCACTGCCTGATCAACGCGTGCAGCCACCGCGGTGCGATGCTGTGCCGTCGCAAGACCGACAACCGCACCACCTTCACGTGCCCGTTCCACGGCTGGACGTTCCGCAACAACGGAAAGCTGCTGAAGGTCAAGGATCCCCGCGACGCCGGCTACCCCGAGCAGTTCAACACCGACGGCAGCCACGACCTGCGGAAGGTTGCTCGTTTCGAGAGCTACCGCGGTTTCCTGTTCGGCAGCCTGAATCCCGACGTCAAGTCGCTCGAGGATCACCTCGGCGACACCACGAAGATGATCGACATGCTGGTCGACCAGTCGCCCGAGGGCCTCGAGGTGCTGCGCGGTTCGTCCACCTATACCTACGACGGCAACTGGAAGCTGCAGGCGGAGAACGGCGCCGACGGCTACCACGTCTCGGCCACCCACTGGAACTACGCGGCGACCACCGCGCGTCGCACCGCCGGTGAGTCCAGCAACGAGACCAAGGCGATGGACGCCGGCACCTGGGGCAAGCAGGGCGGCGGCTACTACTCGTTCGACCACGGTCATCTGCTGCTGTGGATGTGGTGGGGCAACCCCGAGGACCGTCCGCTGTACCCGCGCAAGGACGAGCTGGCGAAGGAGTTCGGCGAGAAGAAGGCCGAGTTCATGGTCGGGGCGTCGCGCAACCTGTGCCTGTACCCGAACGTGTACATCATGGACCAGTTCTCTTCGCAGATCCGGCACTTCCGTCCGATCTCCGTGGACAAGACCGAGGTGACGATCTACTGCATCGCGCCGAAGGGTGAGAGCCCCGAGTCCCGCGCCAACCGGATCCGTCAGTACGAGGACTTCTTCAACGCGACCGGCATGGCCACCCCGGACGATCTCGAGGAGTTCCGCTCCTGCCAGAAGACCTACCTCGCGACCGCCGCACCCTGGAACGACATGAGCCGTGGCGCGACCCACATCCTCAACGGACCCGACGAGGTCGCGAAGGATCTCGGGATGACGAAGGTGCTGTCGAGCGGTGTCAAGACCGAGGACGAAGGCCTGTACCCGATCCAGCACGGCTACTGGCTCGAAACGATGCGCGAGGCCATCGCCGCCGAGAGCTCCGCCGCCGACCCGTCCGCGCTCTGAGAGGACCCGGAATCATGACTGCTGTACGCGAATTCACGCAGACCGACATCGAACAGTTCCTCTACCGCGAGGCCCGGTTGCTCGACGACCGCGAGTTCGAGCAGTGGCTCGAGTGCTACCACCCCGACGCCGAGTACTGGATGCCGGCCTGGGACGACGCCGGTGCTCTCACCGAGAACCCGCAGACCGAGATCTCGCTGATCTACTACCCGAACCGTGGTGGCCTCGAGGACCGGGTGTTCCGCATCCGGACCGACCGTTCGTCGGCGACCTCGTTGCCCGAACCCCGCACGGGACACAACATCACGAACGTCGAGATCCTCGAGCGTCGTGGCACCGAGATCGACCTGCGGCACAACTGGTTCTCGTTGTACTTCCGCTACAACACCACCGACACCTACTTCGGGACCACCTTCCTCACCCTCGACGTCTCGGGCGCACAGCCGGTGATCAAGAAGAAGAAGATCGTCCTGAAGAACGACTACATCCACCACATCGTCGACGTCTACGTCGTCTAGTTCCACCCCGATCACGAAAGGAGGCACGTGCCATGGCTTACCAGGTGGCATTGAGCTTCGAGGACGGGGTCACCCGCTTCATCAAGGTCAACCCGAACGAGACCGTCGCCGACGCCTCGTACAAGGCACGCATCAACATTCCGCTCGACTGCCGTGACGGTGCGTGCGGAACCTGCAAGGCCTTCTGCGAATCGGGCAGCTACGACGGCGGCGACTACATCGAGGACGCTCTCACCGACGAAGAGGCCGAGCAGGGTTACTGCCTGCCGTGCCAGATGATGCCGGAATCCGATTTGGTGGTGCAGATCGCGAGCACCTCCGATGTCGCGAAGACCGCGGCTGCGTCGTACACCGCGACCATCACGGATCTGCGCCGCTTCTCCGAGAGCGTCGTCGGGTTCACCGTCGAGATCGACAACCGCGACGATCTGGTGTTCCTGCCCGGGCAGTACGTCAACATCGGCGTGCCCGGCAGCGACGACGGCACCGGCAAGCCCGCGACCCGCTCGTACTCGTTCAGCACCGGTCCGAACGAGAATTCGCTCGCGTTCCTGGTGAAGATCACCGAGGGCGGTCTGATGTCCGAGTACCTGCGCGACCGCGCGCAGGTCGGCGACACCCTCGAGTTCACCGGCCCGTTCGGCAGTTTCTTCCTGCGCGAGCGCAAGCGCCCGTCGCTGCTGCTCGCCGGCGGCACCGGCCTGGCGCCGCTGCTGTCGATCCTGTCGAAGATCGAGGCCGACGGCTCCGACCATCCGGTGCACCTGATCTATGGCGTCACCTTCGATCACGACCTCGTCGAACTCGACAAGCTCGAGGAGTACACGAAGAAGCTTCCGAACTTCACGTTCGACTATTGCGTGGCCGACGAGTCGTCGTCCGCTCCCAACAAGGGATACGTGACGGGCCTGTTCGAGCCGTCGCATCTCAACGACGGCGATGTCGACATCTACCTGTGCGGTCCGCCGCCGATGGTGGAGGCAGTTCGTAACCACCTGTCGGACAACGGCATCAATCCGACGAACTTCTACTTCGAGAAGTTCAACACGTCCGCGACCCCGGGCGGGGCAACCGCCCCGGTGGCGACGGACGCGGAGAAGGCCGCTGCCGAGAAGGCTGCCGCCGAGACCGGCCGTCCGGTGGTGCTCGAGAACCCCGAGCCCGGCAACTACGAAATCGGTGAGGAGCATCCGCCCGTCGCCGAGTCCGACGAACAGTTCGATGCCCGTATGGCTCTCGAACTCGGCGTCGTCGAACTGACGATCGGCCGGCTCACCCCCGAGCAACTCGTCGAGTTCCGCATCCTGGCCGAGGCGTCCGGCGCCTCGGTGGAGGGTGATCACTTCACCGACGCCGCGGCGTTCACCGACACCAACGCGGCCTTCCACGAGTTCCTCTTCCGTTGCTGCACCAACCCGGTCCTGCTCGAGGCCTACAACAAGCTCGAGGTGACCCGGCTGATGAAGCAGGTTCTGCGCGACGCGCAGTGGGTCGAGGAGCACATCGTCGACGAGCACATGAAGATCGTCGAGGCGTTCGAGAAGGGCGACAAGGCCGCCGCGCGCGACCTGATCGTCGTCCACTCGCAGCACGCCAAGGAGACGATGCGCCGCGCCATCGCCAGCGGCGCCCCGGCAGGTGCCTCTTCATGACCGAGACGAAGATCTTCCCGGGCCGGTTCGACGGCCGGTGCCTGACGATCACCGGCGCCGCGCAGGGCATCGGTCTCACGGTGGCGACCCGCATCGCCGCCGAGGGCGGTGAGGTCGTGCTCGTCGACCGCGCGGACCTCGTCCACGAGGTGGCCGAGCAGCTGCGCGAGGCCGGCGGCAAGGCGCATTCGGTGACGGCGGATCTCGAGACCTTCGAGGGCGCGGAGGAGGCGATCTCCCACGCCGTCCGCACCACCGGCCGCATCGATGTGCTGATCAACGTCGTCGGCGGCACGATCTGGGCCAAGCCGTACGAGCACTATGCGCCGGAGGAGATCGAGAAGGAGATCCGGCGGTCGCTGTTCCCCACCCTGTGGACGTGCCGCGCCGCCGCTCCCCATCTGATCGAGCGACGCGCCGGCACGATCGTGAACGTCTCGTCGGTCGCGACCCGCGGCGTCAACCGCGTGCCGTATTCGGCGGCGAAGGGTGGGGTCAACGCGATCACCGCGTCGTTGGCTCTCGAACTCGCCCCCTACGGGGTCCGCGTGGTGGCGACCGCACCGGGTGGCACCGTCGCTCCCGAGCGGCGGATCGCGCGCGGTCCGTCGCCGCAGTCCGAGCAGGAGAAGGCCTGGTACCAGCAGATCGTGGACCAGACCGTCGATTCCTCCCTGCTCAAGCGGTACGGCACGCTCGACGAGCAGGCCGCCGCGATCTGTTTCCTGGCCTCCGAGGAGGCCTCCTACATCACCGGCACGGTTCTCCCCGTCGCCGGAGGCGATCTGGGCTGACCGCCCCTCGCTCGGCCTCACCGGAGGCGCCAGTCCCTCCGGTGAGGCCACTTTTCTCCCCGAATCAGCTTGTGACTCCCCTCACAGACCGGAGCAGCTCATGACCCATGCCACGCAGACCTGGGCCAGTCCACAACATCGGCGCAGCGTCGTCTGGATCGTCGCGCTCGCCACCCTCGCGATCATCTTCGACGGCTACGACCTCGTCGTGTACGGCACCGTCCTTCCCACCCTGATGGCCGATCCGACCCAGCTCGGGGAGATCTCCGCCCAGCAGGGTGGTGCCCTCGGCTCCTACGCCCTCATCGGCGTCATGGTCGGTGCACTGCTGACCGGAGCGTTCGGTGACCGCGTCGGCCGGCGCAAGATGATGTTGATCAACATCGTCTGGTTCTCCGTCGGCATGGGTGCGGCGGCCTTCTCCACGAGCATCACGATGTTCGGCGCGCTCCGCTTCTTCACCGGCATCGGCGTCGGCGGTCTCGTCGCCACCGCCGGAGCCGTGGTCGCCGAGTTCGCTCCGCCCGGCAAGCGCAACCTGTTCAACGCCATCGTCTACAGCGGTGTCCCCGCCGGCGGTGTGATGGCTTCGCTGCTCGCGATCCTGCTGCGCGACGCCATCGGCTGGCGCGGACTGTTCCTCATCGGCGCGTTGCCCCTCGTCATCCTGCTTCCACTGGCACTGATGAAGCTTCCCGAGTCGCCGGCCTGGCTGCAGTCGCGGGGACGCTCCGACGAGGCGCAGCAGGTGTGCGAGAAGTTCGGTTTCCCGCTGCCGTCCGCAGCACCTGTCGCCTCCACCGAGAAGATCGGTTTCGCGGCACTCGCGACCCGCAAGTACGCCCTCGGTACGGGACTGCTCGGCATGATGAGCTTCGCCGGTCTGCTGCTCACCTACGGCCTCAACACCTGGCTGCCGAAGATCATGGCCGACGCCGGCTACAACGCCAACGGCTCGCTCGCCTTCCTGCTCGTCCTCAACGGCGGCGCCATCATCGGCGGCCTGCTCGCGTCGAAGGTCGCCGACGGCCGCGGACCGCAGTCCGTCATCGTCACCACCTTCTTCCTCGCGGCCGTCGCCCTGGTGCTGCTGACCCTCGGTTTCCCGCTGCCGGTGCTGCTCACCGCCGTCGCGATCGCCGGTACCGGCACGATCGGCACCCAGGTGCTCATCTACGGGTTCGTGTCCAACTACTACGACACCCCGGCTCGCGCCGCAGGTGTCGCATGGTGCGCCGGCTTCGGTCGCCTGGGCGGCATCGTCGGCCCGGTCATCGGCGGTCTGCTCATCGGTGCAGGCTTCGCGAACAACGTGAACTTCTACATCTTCGCAGGTATCGCACTCGCCGGCGGTCTGGTCACCTGGTTCGTGCCCCGTCCGGCCGGCACCGTCTCGCCGGTCCGCAGTTCCGACCGCCCCGCGCCGACTACCGTGGATGTGTGACGGACAACAGTGTGCTGATCGGCCGGAACTCCGAGTTGATGCAACTCGAACGCCTCCTCGACGAAGCCCGCGCGGGTGTTCCCTCGCTGGTCCTCGTCGAGGGGGCATCCGGCGTCGGAAAATCCTCCCTCGTCTCGTATTTCGTCGCTCGCCACGACGACCTCGTCGTCCACGACGCCACCGGGGCACGCTGGGAGGCCGACCATCCCTGGTCCGTGCTCGAACAGCTGCTCGGTGAGACCGTCACGGCCGGCGACCCGGTGGAGGCGGCACGCACGCTCCTCGACCGGATCGACGACGTGACGGTGATCGTCGTCGACGACGCGCACTACGCGGATGTCGAGTCGCTGCAGTCGCTGTCGTCGTCGCTGAGGCGAGCGCACGGACGTCCCCTGCTCATGATCTGGATCGTGCCCGACGTGCTTCCCGACGACGTCGCTCCGGCGACCGCAGACCTCCTCTCGAACAGCCACCGTGTGGACACCCTCCACGTCGGCGCTTTGGCGCCACCGGATGTCGCGCAACTCGCGCTGCATCGCATCGGCGTCGATCTGTCCGCGTGGACGGCACGTCGCCTGCAGGAACACACTCTCGGTAACGCCCGCTCGATCCTGCAGCTCCTCGACGAGATCCCCCGCGACGAATGGCACCGCTGGCAGGCACGTTTCCCTGCACCGAGACAACATGCGGGGAAGGTGAGTCGCATCCTCGCCCGATGCTCACCGGACACGCGCGCCCTCGTCGAAGCGGTCGCCGTCCTGGACACCGCCGCGACGCGGGGAGCCACCGAATCGCTCGCGCTCGTCGCCGAACTCGCCGAGGTCGGTGATACGACCGGACCGCTCGACGAGGCCCACCGGCTCGGCTTGCTCACGATGCGTGAGCAACGGGGCGTGGTGTCGCTGTCGTTCCCCGATCCCATGACCCGCGCCGCCGTGGCCGACGAGATCGGCCCGGCGCGCTGGCACAGCCTGCACGAGCGCGCCGCTTCGCTCGTCGACGACGAGGGCGCCCGGTTGTTCCACCTGGTGTCCGCGACACCGACCGGCAACGAGGAACTCGCCGCCGACCTCGACGCCTACGCCCGACAGTGCGCCGCCGACGGCGCCTGGTCCCAGGCGGCCGAAGCGCTCATCACCGCGAGCCGCATCACTCTCGACCGAGAATTGCGGACCCGCAGGATGATCCGCGGTGTCGACGCGCTGACCGGTGCGGCGGATCTGCCCCAGGCACAGACGTTCGTCCCCGAGATCGAAAGTGTGCCGAGCGGGCCGATGCGCAACGCCGTACTGGGCTATCTCGCCATCCAAAGGGGGCGAGCCGCGGAAGCGCATCACCTGCTCAGCGAAGCGTGGTCGATGCTCGACGATCCGAATTCCGAACCCGAACTCGCCGCGACGATCTCCCAGCGTATGGTGCTGCACTCGCTGGCGAGGCTGCGCGGCGACGATCTCGTCCTGTGGGCCGATCGCGCGGCGGACACCCTTCCCGAGACGGCTCCGCCCGTCGTCGAGTCGCGGGCCATCCGCGGACTCGGACTGGCGATGACCGGTCGCGTCGATGACGCCGTAGAATCGTATTCTGCTCTGTCCGAAGGTATTCGGCTCGGGGCACAGAGTCAGCGCATCCGCATGGCGGAGGGGTGGCTCGCGTTGGTGCTCGACCGGCCCGATCTCGCACGGACCGAACTCGAGGCGGCCGAACCCACCACCTTCCGCGGCGGGTCACTGCGTATCTCGCTGTGGGCGCAGGCGTGGCTCGCGCGAACACAATTCGCACTCGGTGCGTGGTCCGACGCGCTGCGCACCGTCGACCGCGCGGCGGCGCAACTCGATGCGACTCAACTCGATCTGCTCCGGCCGCTCGTCCACTGGACCGGCGCCCAGGTCCAGGCGCTGCGTGGGAACTGGACCGCCGCACGTGAACACGCCCATCGTGCCCGCGCCGGGAACAACGACTATTCGCTCATGCTCGTACCGGCCTGTCTCTGCCTGGCGCAGTGCGCCGAAGTGGTATCCGACTACACGAGCGTGCTGCGTTATCTGCAACCGATCGTCACCCTGCGCGAGCGGGGAGCGGTCGACGAACCCGGTCACTGGCCGTGGCCGGATCTCTACGGCAACGCACTCGTGATCACCGGGCGCGTGGACGAGGCCGACGAATTCCTGCGGCGGCACGAGGAACTCGCCGCCGAACGCGGTCATCGGTCCGCCAAGGCGCGCCTCGGTTACGTGCGCGGCCGGATCCTCGGTGCCCGCGGCGACATCGACGCCGCCCGCGATGCGTTCGAACGGGCGCTCGACGAGATCGACACGCTGCCACTGCCCTACGACCGTGCGCGCATCAACTTCGCGTACGGCCAGACGATGCGCCGCGCGGGGCGTCGCCGCGACGCCGACGCGGTGATCCGCACCGCCCGCGAACTGTACTCGTCGCTCGGTGCCGTCTCGTACGTCGAACGTTGCGACCGGGAACTCAAGGCCGGTGGTCTTCGCACCGGCAACGGCGAGACCGAGACCCCGCGTTCGGATTTCACGACCCTCACTCCACAGGAACGCGCCGTGGCCACACTCGTCGCCTCGGGCCGCACCAACAAGGAAGTCGCCGGTGAGCTGTTCCTGTCCGTCAAGACCGTGCAGTACCACCTGACCCGCGTGTACTCGAAATTCGGCATCCGCTCGCGCAGCGAGCTCGCCGCGAAGTTCCGACAACAGGATCGAGGTTGACCATTGACCGCCGTGGACGATCGCCCCACCGACGAGACCGATCTGTTCGAACGCCCCGTGCGTCCCGTCGTCGGACCGCGCGGGATACTCCGGGATCTCGGCCCACGATACGCCGCGAACGGCTTGATCGGGCTCATCTTCTCGTGCACCGGACCGGTCGCGGTGATCCTCGCCGCCGGCGCCGCGGGCGGGCTGAGCGCACCGCAGTTGGCGTCGTGGATCTTCGGGGTGTTCGTCCTCAACGGGCTGCTCACCATCGTGATGAGCGTCGCCTACCGGCAACCGCTCGGGTTCTTCTGGACCATCCCCGGCACCGTGCTGGTCGGCGGGTCGCTCACCCATCTGAGCTGGGCGGAGGTGGTCGGCGCGTTCTTCGTGACAGCGGCCCTCGTGACGGTGCTGGGGGCGTCGGGACTGGTACGCCGAGTGATGGAAGCGTTGCCGATGCCCATCGTCATGGCGATGGTCGCGGGAGTGTTCCTGAAGTTCGGCATCGATCTGGTTTCGGCGCTCGGTTCCGACGTCGCCATCGCCGCACCGATGGTGATCGTCTTCCTCCTGCTCAGTTCCGTTGCGGTCCTCGGTAAGTGGATGCCTCCGATCCTCGGCGCTCTGCTCGCCGGGGTGGGCGCGGTCGCGCTGTCGGGCCGGTTCTCACCGTCCGGGACCGACAGCGCGGTCTTCGCCGCACCGGTGTTCACCGCGCCGCAGTTCACGTGGTCGGCGATCCTCGAACTCGTCGTGCCGCTCGCGATCACCGTGCTGGTCGTGCAGAACGGGCAGGGCATCGCGGTGTTGCGCTCGGCCGGGCACAACCCGCCCGTCAACGTCTCGGCGATCGCGTGCGGACTGTGGTCCTTCCCTGCCGCGTGCGTCGGCGCGGTGTCGACCTGTCTGACCGGACCGACCAACGCGCTGCTCGTGTCGTCGGGCGAACGGTCCCGTCAGTACACCGCGGCGATCACGTGCGGGACGCTGGCGATCGTCTTCGGACTGTTCGCACCGCTGTTCGTCCGGTGGATGATCGCCGCACCCGTCTCGTTCGTCGCGACCCTCGGCGGCCTGGCGATGCTCAAAGCGTTGCAGGGCGCCTTCGTGGCCGGGTTCGCGAGCAAGCACACCATGGGTGCGCTCGTCGCGTTCGTGGTCACCGCCTCGAACATCACCGTCTGGAACATCGGCGCGGCGTTCTGGGGGCTCGTCGCGGGTGTGGCCGTGTCGTGGCTGATGGAGCGTCCGGACTTCAGCCGCTGATCCCGACCCCGACGTACTCGGCGAGGTGCTCGCCGGTGAGCGTCGACCGCTGCTCCACCAGTTCGCTGGGGGTGCCCTCGAAGACGATGCGTCCGCCGTCGTGGCCTGCGCCGGGACCGAGGTCGATGATCCAGTCGGCGTGGGCCATCACGGCCTGGTGGTGTTCGATGACGATCACCGACTTGCCGGACTCGACGAGCCGGTCGAGCAGACCGAGCAGCTGTTCGACGTCGGCGAGGTGCAGGCCCGTGGTGGGTTCGTCGAGGATGTAGGTCTCCCCCTTCTCGGCCATCGCGGTGGCGAGCTTGAGACGCTGCCGCTCACCACCCGAGAGCGTGGTCAGGGGCTGGCCGAGCCGCAGATACCCGAGGCCGACGTCGGACAGTCGCTGCAGGATCTTCGACGCCGCCGGGGTGCGCGCCTCACCGTCGGCGAAGTACTCCTGAGCCTGGGCGACGGACATGCCGAGCACCTCGGCGATGTTCTTCCCCGCCAGGGTGTACTCGAGCACCGCGGCCTGGAAGCGCTTGCCCTCGCAGTCCTCGCAGACCGATTCGACGGTGGCCATCACCCCGAGGTCGGTGTAGACGACACCGGCACCGTTGCAGGTCGGGCAGGCGCCCTCGGAGTTGGAACTGAACAGGGCCGGCTTGACACCGTTGGCCTTCGCGAACGCCTTGCGGATGGGTTCGAGCAGACCCGTGTAGGTCGCGGGGTTGCTGCGACGCGAACCCTTGATGGGGCTCTGGTCGATCGTGACCGCGCCGTCGCGGTCGGCCACCGAACCGTGGATCAGCGAACTCTTGCCCGACCCGGCCACGCCGGTCACCACGACGAGCACGCCGAGCGGGATGTCGACGTCGACGTTCTGCAGGTTGTGCGTGTCGGCGCCGCGGACCTCCAGGGCGCCGTTCGGGGTGCGCACCGTCGGTTTCAGCGACGCCCGGTCGTCGAGGTGGCGACCGGTGAGGGTGTCGGCACGCCGCAGTTCGTCGACGGTGCCCTCGAAGACCACCTGTCCGCCCTCGGTGCCGGCGCGCGGGCCGAGATCGACGATGTGGTCGGCAATCGCGATGGCCTCGGGTTTGTGTTCGACGACGAGCACGGTGTTGCCCTTGTCGCGCAGTTGCAGCAGCAGGTTGTTCATCCGCGCGATGTCGTGCGGGTGCATGCCGATCGTCGGTTCGTCGAAGACGTACGTGATATCGGTCAGCGACGATCCGAGATGGCGGATCATCTTGATGCGCTGCGATTCTCCACCGGACAGGGTGCCGGTGGGGCGGTCCAGCGACAGATATCCCAGCCCGATGTCCGCGAAGGAGTCGAGCAGATGACGAAGGTTCTTCAGCAGCGGAGCGACCTGCGGAAGATCCAGTCCGCGCACCCATTCGGCGAGATCGCTGATCTGCATCGCGCACACGTCCGCGATGCTCCTGCCGTCGATCTTCGACGACCGCGCCTCGGGGGCGAGACGCGTCCCTTCACAGTCCGGGCATGTGGAGAAGACGACGGCCTTCTCGACGAACGCACGGATGTGCGGTTGCATCGCGTCGAGATCCTTGGCCAGGAACGACTTCTGGATCTTCGGGATCAAACCCTCGAAGGTGACGTTGACGCCCTCGACCTTGACCTTGGTGGGTTCCTTGTAGAGCAGGTCGTGGAGTTGCCGCTTGGTGAACTTCGCGATCGGCTTGTCGGGATCGAAGAAGCCGCACCCGCGGTAGATCCGGCCGTACCAGCCGTCCATGCTGTAACCGGGGATCTTCAGGGCACCCTCGTTGAGCGAGAGACCGTCGTCGTAGAGCACGGTCAGGTCGAAATCGGAGACCGACCCCTTGCCCTCACATCGCGGGCACATGCCCCCGAGCCGGTTGAAGGTCACCTTCTCGGCCTGGGTCTTCCCCGCGCCCCTGTCCACCGTCACCGCACCGCTGGCCCGCACCGACGGCACGTTGAACGAGTAGGCGTTGGGCGGACCGATGTGCGGCTCCGCAACCCGGCTGAACAGGATGCGGAGCATCGCATTGGCATCGGTGGCGGTGCCCACCGTCGAGCGCGGATTCGATCCCATCCGTTCCTGGCCGACGATGATCGCCGCGGTGATGCCGTCGAGCACGTCGACGTCCGGGCGGGCCAGGGTCGGCATGAATCCCTGCACGAACGCGCTGTACGTCTCGTTGATCAGACGCTGCGACTCGGCGGCGATCGTGCTGAACACCAGCGAACTCTTGCCCGAGCCGGACACACCGGTGAACACCGTCAACCGCCGCTTGGGGATCTCCACACTGATGTCGCGGAGGTTGTTCACGCGCGCTCCGTGGACCCGGATCGCGTCGTGGTTGTCGGCGACGTGCGCTGCGTGTGCCGGTGTGTCCTTCGTCGAGGTCATGTTCGAAGACTCCAGTGGTCGTATGGATGCGGGCGGAACGGATGCGACGATCGGAGAGTAAGGCCGATCGTGGGATCGGTCAGCGCAATTGCTGGATGCGGACCATGTTGCCCGCGGGGTCGCGGAGGGCGCAGTCGCGGACGCCGTACGGCTGGTCGGTGGGTTCCTGGACGATCTCGGTGTCGCCGGCCTGCAGTTGCTCGAACGCGCCGTCGAGATCCTTCGTCGCCAGGATGATCGACGCGAAGGTGCCCTTGGCCATCATCTCGGCGATGGTGGCGTTCTCCTCCTCCGTGATGCCGGGGTCGGCGTCCGGCGGGTACAACACCAGGGACGTACCGGGAGTGTCGCTGCGGCCGAGGGTGATCCAGCGCTTCCCGGCGTAGCCGACGTCGTTGAGGACCTCGAAGCCGAGGGTGTCGCGGTAGAACGCGAGGGACGCCTCGGGATCGGTGTGCGGAAGGAATGTCTGGTGAATGGTGATGTCCATGCCGATCACGGTATGACCGGCGGACCCGTCCGCGCTTCTCGATTCCTGATCGGTCTGGTGACATTCTTCGCCACGCACGACGGGATGCCGTTCGTCTCCTCGGCCGCCTGCTTGCGGTACACGCTCGGGGGCACGCCGACGAGTTCCGTGAACCGGGTACTGAAGGTGCCGAGCGACGAACAGCCCACCTCGAAGCACACCTCGGTGACGGTGAGGTCGCCGCGTCGCAGCAGCGTCATGGCCCGTTCGATGCGCCGGGTCATGAGATACGAGTAGGGCGACTCGCCGTACGCGAGCCGGAACTGGCGGCTGAGGTGGCCGGCCGACATGTTCACGCCGCGGGCGAGGGCCTCGACGTCGAGGGGCTGGGCGTACTCGCGGTCGATGCGGTCGCGGACGCGTCGCAGCAACGCGAGGTCGCGCAGGCGCTGATCGGTGACGGGTTTACCGGGCACGGGTCCGATCGTGCCACGATGCGCCGCCTCGATCCTGTCGTCGTGCGCTTCCACAGCACACCCGCCCCGTGCGGATCCCGGGACCACAAATCGGACCCGCCGGGACCGGAAAACTGACACTCTGTCGATACCTGCTCGTACGGACGAAAGGTCACCGATGGCTCGTGCGGTTCGCGTCGTCGTTCTCGGATCGGGATCGTGGGGAACCACGATCGCGTCGTTGGCCGCACGCAATACCCCGACGACGTTGTGGGCCCGCAACGACGACATCGCGCGCGAGATCGACACCGAGCACCGCAACCGTCGTTATCTCGGCGAACGTCCGCTACCGCAGAGCCTGCGCGCGACCTCCGATCTCGAAGAAGCCGCGCGCGAGGCCGACGTCCTGGTGGTCGGTGTGCCGTCGCACGCGGTGCGCAAGACACTCGAGCAGGTCGTCGACGAGATCCGCGCGTGGGTCCCGGTCGTCTCGCTCGTGAAGGGTCTCGAACCGGGCACCCGCCTCCGGCCCACCGAGGTGATCGCCGAATGCCTTCCGGGGCACCCCGTCGGGTTGCTCGCGGGTCCGAACATCGCCGGGGAGATCGCCGACGGCATGGCCGCCGCGTCGGTGGTCGCGATGCAGGACGAAGCCGTGAGCGCGGCGCTGCAACCGCTGTTCGCCACGTCGTTGTTCCGCGTCTATCGCAACACCGACGTTCTGGGCTGCGAACTGGGCGGGATCCTCAAGAACATTGTGGCGATCGCGGCCGGCATGGCCGAGGGGCTCAGCGTCGGCGACAACACCCGCGCGATGGTCCTTTCCCGCGGGCTGGCGGAGATGACGCGCCTCGGCGAGGCCATGGGCGCGGATCCGCGGACGTTCGCGGGCCTCACGGGGATGGGCGATCTCATCGCGACGTGCACGAGCCCGTCGTCGCGGAATCGCCGAGTCGGTGAGGCGCTGGCGCGCGGGCTCAGCATCGATGAGGCCGTCGAGGCGCTGGGGCAGGTCGCCGAAGGGGTGAAGACCGCGCCGACGGTCATGGAACTCGCCCGCGAGTACGGGGTGGAGATGCCGATCGCTGCCGAGGTCGCCGCCGTGGTGACCGGGAAGAGCACCCCCACCGACGCCTATCGGGGATTGCGGCGCGTCACTCCCGGCGACGAGAAGGACATCGTCTGACCTTCTCTACAGTTTTCTCGGGAGAATCGTAGAGAGCTGAATACTCACCTGTCGTGTGCTCGCGACCGACTGAACGAACGCTCGGTGAAGTGATGTGCCATCGTGGTGGCATGACTTCTGCCGCCGACACGCTGTCGTCCCTGCTCGACACCCGTTTCAGCTGCCGCGCGTTCCTGACGAAGCAGGTCCCGCGCGAGGACATCGAACGCATGCTGCGGATGGGTCAGCGCACCGCGTCCTGGTGCAACTCGCAGCCCTGGCAGGTGCACATCGTCAGCGGCGACGCCACCGACCGCCTGCGCGACGCCGTCTACGCGCAAGCCACCTCGGGGAACATGGACCCCGACATCCCGGGACCGGCCGAATACCGCGGTGCTTACGCCGAACGTCGCCGTGGCGCCGGCTACGCCCTGTACAACGCGCTGGGCATCGCGCGCGACGACTACCAGCGCCGCACCGAGCAGATGCTCGAGAACTACCGCTTCTTCGGCGCACCCCACGTCGCGATCATCACCTCCGACAAGGCCCTCGGCGTGTACGGCGCCGTCGACTGCGGCGGTTACGTCTCGACCTTGCTGCTCGCCGCCGAATCGCTCGGCATCGCTGCCGTCCCGCAGGCCGCCGTCGCGATGACGGCCACCGCGCTGCGACACGAACTGAACATCGGCGACGACCGCGACATCGTCTGCGCCATCTCGTTCGGCTACGCCGACGAGGCGCACCCGGCCAACGCGTGTCGCACCGATCGCGCGTCGCTCGACGAGACCGTCGAGTGGGTCGACTGAACTCTCGGTGGCTCCGGCTGGGTCAGTCGTTCTGGGCGCGCAGATAGCGCCCGAAGTGCGGAACGGTGAACCCGATGAACCCGCGCTCGGCGGAGTAGATCAGGCCCTTCTTGATCAATCCGTCGCGCGCGGGTGACAGGGAGGCAGGCTTCCGTCCGAGTTCGACGGCGATCTTCGAGGTCGCGACCGGCCCGTCGTCGCCCGACAGATCCGCCATCGCCCGCATGTATTCGCGTTCGGCGGGAGTCGCCCGTTCGTAGCGGGAGCCGAAGAAGCCGACGGCGAGTTCCTCTTCCGCCGTGGGTGCCGCGACCCGCACGTCGTCGACGGTGATCGGCGAATCCGCCGCGACGTCCCAGGTCGCCTTGCCGTAGGCCTGCACGAAATACGGGTAGCCGTCGGCGGTTTCGTACAGCAGGTCGAGGGCGTCCTGCGTGAACTCGACGTCCTCTCGTGCCGCGGGCGCGATGAGAGCGAGATCCGCTGCCGCACGGTCGAGTCGGTCGATGCGATGGTAGGTGAACAGCCGCTCGGAGTAGGACTTCGATGCCGACAGCACGGCGGGCAGGTGCGGCAGACCGGCCCCGACGACGATGAGCGGCGCGGCGTCCTGGCTCAGCTCGTGGCAGGCACCGCAGATCGCCGAGACGTCGTCGGGTCCGAGGTCCTGCATCTCGTCGATGAACAGCGCGATGCCCACGCCCACGTCGCGCGCGAGTCCTGCTGCGTCGACGAGCAGTTCGACGAGGTCGATCTCGATGTCGCCCGAATCGGCCCGCCCTTTCACGGCCGGGGCGTCGATGCCGGGCTGCCAGCGTTCGCGCATTCCCTTGTCGGCGGTGGCCCGCAGCGCGAACGACTTGAGCACGCCGAGGAAATACTCGACCGATTCCGGATCCGGATGCGCGGCGGCGATCTCGCGGACCGCCATGTGCAGCGCGGACGACAGCGGGCGTCGCAGTCCTTGATCGGGACGGGCCTCGATCTTGCCGGTGCCCCAGCTCTTCGCGATGGCGGCGGAGCGCAGATGGTTGAGAAGGACGGTCTTGCCGACACCGCGGAGTCCGGTGAGGACGACGCTGCGTTCGGGTCGTTCCCGGGCGATCCGTTCGAGGACCACCTCGAACGCGGTGAGTTGCTTCTCGCGGCCGGCGAGCTCGGGCGGGCGCTGTCCCGCGCCCGGGGCGTACGGGTTGCGGACAGGATCCATCCGTCGATGCTAACGGCGAGCTCATCGGATTCTGAGCTCATCTAGTGCGTGTCGTAGACAGCCGTATTCGCGTATGTCCGAGCCCGAAACCGCAGTTGTTGTCGACTTTTCGGCGAATTGTCGACAACAACTGCAACCTCGGCGGCCCGGAGCGGCATGCACGCATGCGCATTTCAGACTTTGACATTCATTTTCGTTAGGGGCTATTCCTTTCCCCATGACAACGCTCTCCCGCTACGGTGGCGCCGCCTTCACCGTCGTCGCTGCAACCTTCGCCGCCGCATGCGGCGGCACCACCGAAGCCGACACCACTGCGGCCGACACCATCGAGACGACGACCACCACCGCCGCTACTTCCGAAGTGGCGACGGCACAGCCGCGCCTCGCCCTGACCTACGACGGTGGCGTCCTCGTCGTCGACGAAGAAGAACTCACCGTCGTCGACGACTTCGCACTCGACGGCTTCAACCGTCTCTCCCCCGCCGGCGACGGACGCCACGTGCTGATCTCCACCGAGGGCGGATTCCGCGCCCTCGACACCGGCAGCTGGACGGAGGCCCACGGCGACCACGGTCACCACTACGCCGGCGCACCCGCCCTCACCGACCTGACGTTCGCCGCCGAGAAGCCCGGGCACGTCGTGCCGCACGCCGGGGTCACCGCCCTGTTCGACGACGGCACCGGACGCATCGACGTGTTCGACCCCGCCGACCTCGCCTCGACGACCGACCTGCCGCATCTCGACAGCCGCACACTCCCCGAGGCCCACCACGGCGTGGCCGTTCCGATGCCCGACGGCGGCATGCTCGTTACCCTCGGCGATTCCGAGGAGCGGACCGGTGTGGCACTGCTCGACGAGAACGGCACCGAGATCACGCGCACCGAACAGTGCCCGGGCGTGCACGGTGAGACGGTCGCGGCCGACGGGGTCGTCGCCTTCGGATGCGAGGACGGCATGGCGATCTTCCGCGACGGAAGGTTCACGAAGGCGTCGGTGCCCGACCCCTACGGCCGGATCGGGAACCAGGCCGGCAGCGAGGATTCGCCCGTCGTCCTCGGCGACTACAAGACCGATCCCGACGCCGAACTCGAGCGTCCCGAGCGCGTCGCGCTCGTGGACACCCGCACGGCGTCGGTGCGCCTCGTCGACCTCGGCACGAGTTACACCTTCCGTTCCCTCGGCCGCGGACCGGCGGGTGAAGCGCTCGTTCTCGGCACCGACGGCAACCTCCACGTGATCGATCCCGAGTCCGGCGAGATCCTCCGGCGGATCGAGGTGCTCGAGCCGTGGACCGAGCCCGAGGAGTGGCAGGCACCTCGACCCGCACTCGAGGTGCAGGGCGGAACGGCGTTCGTCACCGATCCCGCCACCGATTCCCTGTACGCGGTGGACGTGGCCTCAGGTGAGATCCGTACGGCCGAACTGCCGCACACCCCGAACGAGATCAGCGGTGTCGCCTGACTCCGCTACCTGAGTATTCGGCTTTCTAGCGTTACTGCTAGAAAGCCGAATACTTTCCTCACATCCACCGGATCGAGACATTTGCGCAACGTGATCCGCCTCACTCCACAAGTGCACGAAACGGAAATCTCCGTCAAAACGGTTGGGGAGACGATATTCTCGTCGCCTGATCCCGAAGACAACGATTGTGTAACGTGGCGACGCACCTGTTTCCGATCGGGAGGTACCGCCCGTGCTGTTGACCGAAGTCCGTACCCGACCTGTTCGATCCTTGTTGATCGCCATCGGGCTGACGGTCTCGGCCCTGGCAGTCGCCGGATACCTGCGCGACGCGGTGAACGAGTACCTCATGGATCTCGACGTCTTCCGCGACGCCGGCTGGGCCTTCCTGCACCACACCCCGCTGTACACCGAGGGGTTCTTCAGCCATTCCGGTTTCCGGTTCATCTACCCACCCTTCGCGGCGTTCCTCTTCGCCCCGATGGCGTTGGTGGGCAGCACCGCCCTGCAGGTGTTGTGGACGATCGGGCTCATCGCTCTCGTGTGGTGGGTGCTGAAGGTCGTCTATCAGCGACTCGACATGTCGCAGCCGAGTCTGATCGCGGCCGCGTCGCTCGGACCGGTGCTGTGGCTCGAGCCGTTCCGCTCCAACTTCACGTTCGGCCAGATCAACATCGTGCTCATGGCACTGGTGGTTGCCGACCTGCTCGGCGTGATCCCGAAGCGCTTCCGCGGTGTCGGCATCGCGCTGGCCGCCGCCATCAAGGTGACCCCGGCCGCCTTCGGCCTGATCTTCCTGCTGCGCCGCGACTGGCCGTCGGCATTCCGTGCGCTGGGCGCCTTCGCCGCGACCGTCGCGTTCGGCTACTGGCTGCGCCCCGATTCGACCGTCTACTTCTGGACCACGGAGTTCTTCGCGACCGACCGCGCCGGCGACCCGTCGTTCTTCCGCAACCAGGCGCTCACCGGTCTCATCGCCCGTTTCGACTTCTCCGACGGCACCGCCAAGGCGCTGTGGCTGGCCGGTGCCCTGGTCGTCGTGGCCGGTACCGCGTGGGCCGCGTACCGCTTCCTGCGTGCCGACGAACCCGTGGTCGCGGTGGCCCTGGTGGGCCTGGCGTCGCTGCTCGCCGCTCCGATCGCCGTCACCCACCATTGGGTGTACGCGCTGTTCCTCGTGCCGCTGCTGGTCGCGCCGGCCTACCGCCGCTGGTGGCCCGTGCTGGTGCCCGCGACCGTCGTCTTCCTCATCGGACCCAACCACCTGCTGCGTGAGGCGTCCTCCGGCGGTTGGGTCGAGCAGTTGCTCCTCGAAGTGCTCGGCACCTCGCAGTGCCTGGCCGCGATCGCGGTCTTCGTCGCCGCGATGATCGCCGCGCGCAGCCGCCGCCCCGGGGCCGAGGCTCCTATGGAGGCCCGCCCGGTGGATGCACAGGAGGCCGTCCTGGAATCCGGCGAGAGTGCCGAGACCGCTCAGGTCCAGAACGCCGACGCGAACAGGTAGAGGCCCGTCCCGACGACGGTGCTCAGCGCGGCGTTCCGTCGCCACAGGTGCACGGCGATCGTGCCCGCGAGACCGGCGGTCGCCGGGAGCCAGGTCGACTGCCCCACATCGCGCAGCGTGTACATCACGAGGATGACCATGACCCCCGCGGGCATCGTGCGGCCGAGGAAGTCGACGAAGGCGGAGTTCTTCAGTGCCGACAACGCGAGGAACGGCGCCGCGCGCAGCGCGACCGTCACGACGAACATCACCGCCAGGGCGCCGAGGACGTACGCGGCGCCGGGCACCGACTCAGGCACGGGCCACCTTGTTCCGGTAGACGAACCGCACGAACAGGCACACCACGAACAGCCCGAGGCCGACGACGAGCATCTGCTCCTTCGCGACCAGCAACGCAACGAGACCGCAGACCAGCGCGATCACCGGTGCCGGCACGTCGCGGTTGGCGCGGAAGGCATCGATGGCGAGGACCGCGAACAGCGCCGTGAGCGCGAACTCGAGCCCGGCGAGTCCCTCCGGGAGCACCGCGCCGATCAGCGCGCCGACCGTGCCCGACACCACCCACATCAGTTGGCACAGCACCTGGACCGTGAGGATGCGGGTTCCCGTCAGCTGCTCACGTGCCTTGGGCGCGACGATCGCGTACGACTCGTCGGTGAGCGCGTACACGCCGTAGAGACGCCCGAGCCTGCTGCGGATGCGGTGCAGGGGGAACGACAGGCCGTAGAAGACGTGCCGGAAGTTCACGAGCAACGTCGCCGCCGCGACCGACGCGAGCGGGGTGACCGCCGCGATGAGACCGATCGCGAGGAACTCCATCGACCCCGCGTAGATGACGGTGGAGAAGATCGGTGCCCACCACCAGTCGAACCCGCCCTGGGTGAGCACCACCCCGAACGCGAGCCCCAGCGGAATCAGTCCGAGACCGACGGCCCAGGAGTCCGCGATACCCGCGCGGATCTCGAGGGAGCGACGGTCGGGCATGCTCATCAGGCTATCGCCGGGGCAGTGGTCTCTACGCCCGGCCCTGCCGGACTCGGAGCCACCCGTGTCCGGCCCGAAGGAAGGTGATCTGTGTCCACCTCGTTCACGGAGGTCGTGTCCTCCGCGTGGCAGGCCGTGTCGACCGTCGACGAGCCCGCACCGACGATGGTCGTCGTCGGGACGGCGATCGTCGCGCTCGTGCTCGTGACCGTCCGTCCGCTGTGGTTGAAGACCCGCCATGTCATCACGCAGGCGCACGAGGGGTCGCACGCGCTGGTCGCAGCGCTCGTGGGCCGCAAACTGTCGGGTATCCGCCTGCACAGCGACACCTCGGGGGTGATGGTGTCGTCCGGCAATCCGCGCGGTCCCGGCATGGTCGCGACGACCTTCGCGGGGTACACCGGCCCGGCCGTGCTCGGTTTCGCCGCGGCGACGCTGTTGACGCTGGACCGGCCCGCCGCGGTCCTGTGGTCGATCCTCGCCGCGCTCGCCGTCCTGTTGCTGCTGATCCGCAATCTGTACGGCTTCGTCTCCGTGGTGATCGCGGGAGCGCTCGTCGGCGCGGCCGCCTATCTCGGTGATCCGGTGGTTCGGTACACCGCGGCATACCTGATCACCTGGGTGCTGCTCCTCGGCGCGACCCGCCCGGTCCTCGAACTCGCCCGCACCCATTCGCGTGGTCGCGGCCGGGGTTCGGATGCCGACCAGTTGCGCTGGCTCACCCGGCTCCCGGCCGCGGTGTGGATCGCGCTGTTCGCGATCGTCACAGCGGGTACCGCCTTCTACGGCGTCACACGGATCGTGGTGACCCAGCTGTCCTGAATCGTCAGGGCGCCGGCGACACCTCGTCGTAGCGGGCGAGCAGGGCCCGGCGCAGGATCTTGCCGCTGGGCAGTCGCGGAACCTCGCCGAACTCGATCGTGCGCGGCACCTTGAAGTGCGCGAGGCGTTCGCGGGTGTACTCGACGAGTTCGGCCGCGAGGGCGTCGTCCGCCCGCACGCCGTCCACGGGTGTGATGACGGCGTGGACGCGTTGGCCCATCTCCTCGTCGGGCAGGCCGACGACGGCGACGTCGAGGACGGCTGGGTGCACCGTCAGCACGTCCTCGGCCTCGACGGGGTAGATGTTGACGCCGCCGGACAGGATCAGATCGGCGCGCCGCGCCGAGAGGTACAGGTAACCGTCCTCGTCGACGTGCCCCAGATCGCCGAGGGTCGTCCAGCCCTTGTCGTTGTAGGCGGCGGCGGTCTTCGCCGGATCACCGTGGTACTCGAAGTCCAGGCCGTCGCCGATCCACACCTGGCCGATCTCGCCGGGCCCGAGTTCGCGGCCGGACTCGTCGCAGATGTGCACCTGACCCAGGGTCGGACGGCCGACGGAACCGCGGTGCTCGAGCCATTCCGGTGTCGTGATCATGAAGAAACCGTTGCCTTCGCTGCCCGCATAGAACTCGAGGATCTTCGGCCCGAACCACTCGATCATGCGTTCCTTGACCTCGACCGGGCACGGCGCCGCCGCGTGGACCACGACACGCAGGCTCGACACGTCGTAGCGCGTGCGGGTCGGTTCGGGGAGCTTGAGCAACCGCACGAACATCGTCGGGACGAACTGGGCATGGGTGACGCCGTACCGCTCGATGGCGTCGAGTGTGCGTTCGGCGTCGAAGGTCTCCATCACCAGCGCCGTGCCCCCGTTGCGGACGGTTCCCATCGTCCAGCCGAGCGGTGCCGCGTGGTAGAGCGGTCCGGGGCTGAGGTAGACGGAGTGCGGACCGAATCCGAAGGCGTCGCGCATCGTCGAGTCGATGGCCAGGCCCGTGCCGAACGGGGCGCCGGTGAGCGCGGGCAGGATTCCCTTCGGACGTCCCGTGGTGCCCGACGAGTACAGCATGTAGTACCCCTCGAGTTCGTCGTCGACGGGTGTATCGGGCAGGGCCGAAACAACGTCGGCGAGGATCTCGGCGCCGCTCGGCGAGCTGTCACCGGTGGTGAACCGCGCCCCGAGGACGGGGTTGCCGCCGCCGACGACCGCTCCGAGGCGGTCGAGACGTTCCGAGTGCACGAGCACACGCGCACCGCAGTTCTCGACCACGTAGGCGGCCTCGTCGTCGGACAGGTGCCAGTTGACGGGCGTGTAGAGCAGGCCGGTGCGCTGCGCCGCCCACACCACGGGGAAGACGTCGAGGCAGTTCTCCATGAGGATCGCGATGTGGTCGCCGGCCCGCAGGCCGCGCTGCCGGAACAGGTGGGCGATGCGGTTGGACGCGGATTCGAGTTCGCGGTAGGTGAGTGTTGCACCGTCCTCGACCATGACGATCGCGGGCTTGTCGCCGAAGGCGGCGGCGAGATCGGTCGGGTTCATCGACGGCATCGTCATCGGTCACTCCCTCGTGGACATCGGCGACAAGTATTACCTGTATAACGATGTGTCGGCCAGGCTTCGTCGAAAACTCTTCCGATATCGCGAGCAGTTCCGAGGGGTCCACAAACTTCGGCACACATGGTTAACTACGTTGACGACCACATCGAAGGAGCGTCATGGACTTCGCGTTGAGCGACGAACAGGTGGCCCTCGGCGAGAGCGAGCGCGCGTGGCTCACCAAGAACGACCCGATCACCGCGCGCAGACCGGGCATCGACGACGGACCCGCGCACCTCCCTACCGACGGACTCCGCCACCTCGCGCACTCGGGCTCGATCGGGCTGCTCACCACCGAGACGGGCGGCACCCACGTCGATCTGGCCGTGCTCGTCGAGGAACACGGACGGGCCGGCAGCGCGCTTCCCGTCGCTGAACTGGCAGTCGCGGCAAGTCTTCTCGAGACGATCGGTCATCCCGCGGCCGCAGCGGCGGAGAGCGGTGAGCGCGTCGTGCTGCCCGCCCTGTCGTCACCCGAGAAGTCCGGCCTGCAGGCACGATTCGACGGGGACGCACTGGTTCTGAGCGGTACGACGGCACCGATCACCGGCCTGATCGATGCGCACGACATCCTGCTGGTCGCGGTCACCGACACCGGCGCGGAGATCGCGGCGGTCGTGCCCGTGGAGACGCTCACCGTGCGACCGCTCGACGCGCTCGACCTCACACGCTCGTGGGCCGTCGCCGACCTCGACGTCACGCTTCCGCAGGATTCGTGGTTCTCCCTGCCGACCGGCATCGCGGCCTTCACCCACGACCGTCTTGCGACCTTCCGAGCGGTCGATGCTCTCGGTGCCGCTGCGCGTCTCGTCGACCTGAGCATCGACTACGTCGGTAGCAGAACACAGTTCGGCACGGTGATCGGCAGCTTCCAGGCCGTGAAGCACCACTGCGCGAACATGGCGACGACGACCGAGGCCTCCCGCGCGACACTCTGGGCCGCCGCCGTCGCACTCGACGGGGACGATCCCGTAGCACGCGCTCGGGCGGTGTCCGCCGCGGTCGCGTTCGCATGCTCCGGAGCGTCCACCACCGCCCAGACGGCTCTGCAGGTCCACGGCGGGATCGGTTTCACGTGGGAACACGACGTGCACCTGCTGCTCCGCCGCATCAAGGTCGACGAACTGCTCGACGGTTCGGTGTCGTACCACCGCCGTCGACTCGCCGTCGCCTGAGACACCGAAAAAAAGGGGGCGGGATCCATCCGGATCCCGCCCCCTTTCCTGTGCACTATCGGGCGCGGGACGATTCGATCTCGTCCACCATCTCCAGCAGCCGACGACGGTCGACCTTGAGCGACACACTGCGGGGCAGGGCATCGACCCTGTGGATCTCCACCGGGATCTCGTAGGCCGTCAACCGGGTGCGCAGGAAGGTCTTCAGTTCGTCGACGTCGACATCCTCTGCACCCTGGACGGTTTCGATCACGGCGACCGGTACGTGTCCGAGCCGCTCGTCGGGACGGCCGAAGACCGACGCATCGAGAATCGACGGGTGGGCCCGCAGTGCGTTGCAGACGGTTTCGGGCTGGATTTTGAAACCACCACGGACGATCGCGTCGTCGGCCCGGCCGTCGATGTAGAGGAAACCGTCCTCGTCGAGATGCGCGAGATCGCTGGTGCGCACCCAGTCGCCGACACCCGTGCCGGTCTGCGGTGAACTCACCTCGAGGCGACCGGTGCTCCCCTCGGGCAGCACCGCGCCGTTCTCGTCGACCGTGCGCATCCGCACCCCCGGGAAGGGCCGGCCGACGCTGCCACGTTTGTGTTCCCACCACTGCTTGATGAGGGGCTTCGTCCACCCCGCTACGGCACCACCGAATTCCGTTGCCCCGTACATGATCATGATGGGAATGCCGTACCGGTCGGTGAACTCGTCGGCCAGTTCCGGGCTGACGAAGGTGGTGCCTGCGGTGATGGCCCGGAGGGTCGCGAGCTTCTCCTTCGGCACGTCGGCGTTGAGCACCGACCGCATGGCCGCCGGCGGGAGACCCGCGACGATCATCCGGTGCTCGTAGACCGCGTCGACCCAGCCCTCGACGGTGAAACGGGGCATCAGCACGATCGGGCGTGCTTCCGACAGCGACTGGATCACGCCCCACAATCCGCCGATGTGCACCATCGACAAGGAGATCAACGCCACGGGGCCGGTGAAGGGTTCGTGATCGCCTCTCCCCTTGCCGGTGTGCCCGTGCACGGCCTCGAGGGCGGCCTCGAGTTGGCGCCAGGTCAGTGGAACCCGCTTCGGCGGGCCGGTGGTACCGGAGGTGAACATCTCGACGGCGACCGGGTCCTGCTCGTCCGGGCGGGGCGGGACGGGAGCGTCGCCGAACACGCGTGAGACGTCCGAACCGTCCACGGCGACACCGACGATGCCCGCTGCGGCGATGGGTGCGGCGAACTCCTCGTCGGCCCAGTACTCGCGCGGTGCGAGGATCACATCCGGGTGGGCCCCGACCGCGTCCTCGACGATCCGCCGCGACGGCTGGGCCGGGTTGAGGGTGAGCAGCACCCGGTCGTGTCGCAGAATCGCGATCAGGGACGCGATCGATTCGGTGCGGTTGATCAGCACGACGCCGATCCGGCTGCGTGGCCCGCACCCGAGTCGTTCGAGCTCCGCGTCGATTCGCTCGGCCGTGTCACGCACCTGCGCCCACGTGTGCCAGGTCTTGTCCTCCTGCACCATGTTCGCACTGTCGGGGGTCGACCACAGCAGGGTCAACGCCTCTCTGATGCCCGTCATCGCGGAGCCTCCTCTTCGGTCGACCCGAAGGTGTTCGTAGTGCCGGCCGGCGATCCGGCCGGGAGCGCGCCTCAGCGCGGAAGACCGAGCCCTCTCTCGGCGATCATGTTGCGCATGATCTCCGAGGTGCCGCCGGCGATGGTGTACGCGCGGGCGTACAGGAATTCGTCCTGCCACCGGCCCCCGTCGACGACCTGCGGGTCGCCCTCGACGAGGATGCCGTCCTCACCTGCGAGTTCCAGAGCGAATCGTGCGGTCTCGACGCCGATCTCGCTGAACATCAGCTTGGCCATGGCGGCGTCGTGGGGGCGTTCGGTGCCCCGCGACCAGCGGCCGATGTTCGCGTACACCAGTGCCGACAATGCTTCGACGGACGCCTGGAGTTCGCCGATCCGTTCCTGCACCGCACCGTCCTCGATCGCGGGACGTCCGTACCGGATCGTCCTGCGTGCGAGTTCCTTCAGCGCGTCGACGTCCTGCTGCAGGCGCACTGCTGCCGACGCCACGGCGCTGCGTTCGTGGGCGAGACTCGAATTCGCGATCAGCCAGCCGTTGTCGAGGTCGCCGATGAGCGCGTCGGACCCGACGGGAACGTCGTCGAGGAAGATCTCGTTGAAATCCGAGGTTCCGGTCATCTCCCGCAGCGGCCGCACGTCGACGCCCGGCGACCGCATGTCGAGCAGGAACGCGCTGATACCACGGTGTTTCGGTGCGTCGGGATTCGTCCGGGCCAGGAGGTAACCGTAGTCGGCCCAGTGTCCGTTGGTCGTCCACACCTTCTGGCCGGTGACGGTGAACCCGCCGTCGGCCGGCACTGCCTTCGTGCGCAGGGACGCGAGGTCGCTGCCGGAACCCGGCTCGCTGAACAGCTGGCAGAAGACGAGTTCGCCCGATCGGATACCGGGCAGATACTTCTCGCGCTGTTCCTCCGTGCCGAAGTCGATCAGCGCATGTGCGACCAGCAGTCCGGCTCCTTGCACCGCGGCCGGAGCCCGGCCGCGTGCCAGCTCCTCCCCGACGACGACGTCCTTCTCCGGTGAGTGTGCTGCCCCGGCACCGCCGTAGCGCTCCGGCCAGTCGGCACCGATGTACCCGGCTTCGAAGAGTGTGCGGGTCCATTCCTTCAGCACCGCGAGTTCGTCGGCGTCGTCGGCGCTGCGCACACCCGCCTTCACCGGCACGTCGGGTTTGTGGGTCTCGACGAACTCGCGTACCTCTTTGCGGAACTGCTCGAGTTCGGGTGTCAGTCCGTAGTCCATGTCAGCGCACCTCGTAGTCGCGCGTGGGGACCTGGGACCGATCGACCTGAGCCAGGCCGATGGGATTGCCGAGATCGGTGTACATCATCCCGGCGGCGAGAGCGTGTGATCGTGTGCGGTCCTTGGACTCCCAGATCGCGCGAATGCTGCCCTGGATCGCGGCCGGCGGTTTGGCGGCGATCCGTTCGGCGAGCTGCTGCGCGCGATCCCACAGCGCGTCCCGGGCGACGATCTCGCTGACGAAGCCGATCTCGTAGGCCCTCTTCGCGGACATGCGTTCGTCGAGACCGAGCAGCACCATGCGCAGCACCTCACCGATGGGGATGCGGTGTGCGAGGCCGATCGGTTCGAGTGCGGCGACCATGCCGTAGGAGACGTGCGGATCGAAGAACTGGGCGTCCTCGCTCGCGACGATGATGTCGGCCTCGTTGAGCCAGTAGAGCGCGCCGCCGGCGACCATGCCGTGGACCGCGCACACGAGCGGTTTCCAACAGTTGTTCTGTTTGGGCGACAGGTCGACACCGGGATCGCGACGGCTGAAGACGTTGTCGGACAGGAAGGTCCCCTCGTGGACATCGACGCCGGTGCTGAACGCGCGCTCACCGTTGGCCCGGAGGACGACGACGTGCACGTCGTCGGTCTCGGAGGCGTAGTGCCACAACTCCCGGAACTCGGCGCGCATCGTGTCGGTGAAGGAGTTGAGCTTGTCGGGGCGATCGAGCGTGATGGTCAGGACGTGGTCCTTCAGCTCGGCGATCACCGTGGTCGTACCGGTCAGATCCACAGGTCCTCCTCGAGCCGCTCGTTGCGCGTCGCCTCATCCTGCCCCGCTGCCGGCAGGGACGGGTGGCCTTTCACGACGCCGCCCCGTTTCCTGCCCGCCGCTCGCGGCGCAGCTCGGCGTCGCGTTCGAGCATCCGCGCTGCGAGCTGTTCGAACTCGGCGGGAGCGGCGGGCAGCGCGACCGCGCCGCCGACGCGCGACGGGAGTGCGATGGTGGCGGTGGCGGGGCAGGTGACCTCACCGCGCTGGCTGGTGCCACGCAACTCCACGTCGACGAGATGACGCCCGCCCTCGGTGCGCTTGCCGACGACCTCACCGGTGAAGGTGTGGGTGTCGCCGAGGTAGTTGAACTTGCGCATCTGACTCGACATCGATTCGAGCCAGGCGTCGTCGCCCATCCAGTCGGTGAGATAGTGGCTCAGCCAGCAGTCGCGCATCATGCCGTAGTCGTAGGCGGCCGGCAGGCCGATGGAGCGGGCGTAGCCGCTGTCCCAATGGATCCGCTGCGCGACGTCGGGCACGCCCTGCTCGTTCGGGATGTAGAACGGCGCGATGCGTTGGCGGTTCTTGTAGGCGAGGCGGCTCGCGCACGGGGTGTACGGGGCGAAACCGTATCCGCCGGAGTGGAAGACGACCATGTCGGTGGTGGTCAACGGCCCCTTGGCCATCGTGCCGAGACTCTCCCCGACCTCGACGTCCTCCCAGTAACGGGTGTTCGTGCCGCGCACCTGCTCCTGCGCGTAGATCTCGTCGATCCTCGCGATGTCGTCGGGGGTGTAGGAGGCCGGTTCGATCGAGTCGTACTTCTTGCGCTTCTTCGACTCGTGGCGCTCGGTGTGGATGGTGATGACCCGCTGGGTCTGGACCACCTCGGCGCGCTGGTTGAACTGCACCTGGAGGCCGGTGATGATGAGCGAACGCCCGGCGAACTCGGATTGCTTCTCCTCGACCTTCTCGGTGCCGTGGAAACCGTACAGGGTGTCGCCGTCGAGGACCGGCCGGTACCAGTGGGTCGTGGTGCCGGAGACGAACACGTGGATCCCTCGGAAGGAGGGTCGGCGCTGCTCTCGGGGCACGGGATCTGCCAGCAGTTCCTTGCGGACGGCGATGTTGACCATCGGGGGCGCGATCTGGCCTCCCCACCGGGTCGCGGCACCGTATTCCTCGTCGGTGAACAGCGGATTGTCGTCGCCGTAGCTACGCGCGAAGTTCCGCATGATGTCGGGTGAGGCGCGTGTGTACTGCTCCCGCTGCGTCATGGCGTGGTAGACGCCGACGAGATCTCTCGCCCGTGCAATGTCTTCATCGCGGAAGGTGTAGATCTCCGAAGGCTTCTCGGTCTTCTCCGACGTGGTCATCGACTACCTCCGTATAGGGGACGACGCTCGACGCGAGCGGCCCGTGTCACCCACAGTAGGGCAACCTAGTTATACATGTAAAGACCTGGCGAACCTCATGCCCGGCCGGACACTCCGTCGCCGGCCAGACGTTCGACGACATGCCGGCGCACCAGCTTTCCCGTCTCCGTGCGCGGCAGCTCGTCCCAATAGACGATGCGGTCGGGCGTCTTCGACCCGCGCAGCGTCTCCCGCACGAACGCGCGCAGCTCCTCCGCATCGACCGACTCGTCGGGGCGCAACACCACCACGGCCTCGATGCGTTGTCCCCATTCGTCGTCGGGTACCCCCACGACCGCGGTGTCGGTGACGGCGGGATGACGCAGGATCACGTCCTCGATCTCGGCCGGGGCGATGTTCTCGGCACCGCGGATGATGGTGTCGTCGCTGCGCCCACCGATGAACAGATAGCCGTCCTCGTCGACGAATCCGGTGTCACGTGTGTCGAAGAATCCGCGGTCGTCGACGAGCTTGCCGACTCCCGCGTATTCGGCCGAGACCTGTTCTCCGCGAACCCAGATGCGTCCGGGCACGCCGGCTTCGACGACGCGGTCGTCGGCGTCGCGGATCTCGAGGTCGATGCCGGGGACCGGCCGGCCCACCGATCCGAGGCGGGCGCGGATCCGCTCGTCGGTGCCGGTCATCGCCGCCCGGTGGTCGTCGGGGCCGAGGACGGTGATCGTCGAGCTGGTCTCGGTGAGTCCGTAGGCGTTGACGAAGTCGACCTGCGGCCAGGTCTCGAGGGCTCGTTCGACCACTCGGCGGGGCATCGGCGCACCACCACTGGCCAGGGAGCGCAACGTCGGCACCGAGGTGTCGGCACCGGAATCGAGGATGCGCGCGAGCATCGTGGGGACGACGAGAGCATTGGTGATGCCCTCCCCACGAACGGTGTCGAGCCATTCGGCGGCGGTGAACTGCTCGAGCACCACCGTCCGGCGACCTGCGTAGAGATTCGTGAGGACGTTCGCCACCGCGGCGATGTGATAGGGCGGGACGCTCACCAGCGCGGCGTCGGTGCCCTCGGCCGACGCGAACTCGACGGATCCGAGCACATACGACACGAGGTTGTGGTGATGCAGCAGAACACCTTTCGGCGCCGACGTGGTGCCGGAGGTGTAGATCACCACGGCGGGTGCGTCCGGGTCCGGATCGTCGGCTTCCACGACCTCCGACCGTCCGAGCCGGTCGAGCCGGTCGAGCCAGGTCGCGGGAGAGAGCACACCCGGTGCGTCGCCGGCGTCGTCCGCGATCACCAGGGCGTCGGGATGGTGGGACAGCAACGCCGCACCCTGCTCCGCGCCGAGCCGATAGTTGATCGGTACGAGCGGGACGCCCGCGCGCGCCGCAGCGAACAGGGCCACAGGGAAGGCGGGGCCGTTGACCGCGCGGTAGACGAGGGCATCGGCGCCCGCCTCGCGGATCACGGCGGCTCCGGCGACGGACAGATCGCGCAGGCGCCGGGCGGAGATGCCGCCGCCGCGGCGCCCCACCACGATGCGGTCCTCGAGCCCGTCCGCGGCCATATCGAGCAACATCGTGAGGTTCATGGAAGCCCCTGGTGCAGTTGTGATTCGGTGGTCGAGTCTCGGGTCAGTCGGAGGCCGGAAGCGGCTTCGCCGTCTTCAACGACAGCGGAACGCCGTCGACGGCGAGAGCGCCGGTGCCGGGTGTGGTGCACAGCAGTTCCACCGTGCCCTCGGCGTCGGTGTACCGCTTCCCCAGCGCGGTGGGGCCGTGATGCGCGTCGTCGATGGCCGCGCCGTCGCCGGTTCCCTTCTTTCCCGGCACCATCTCGGCGCCTCCGCAGGTGAGTGCGACCTCGTCGCCGGGCGCTCGGACGACGACCACCGCGGTGCCGTCGACGGTGCTGGCCCAGGATCGACCTACTTCGAGTTTCACGATTCCTCCGATCGAGCGGTACTGCGCTGTGGCTTCCCAAAGTAGCGTGCGTCACATAGTTTAGATAGTGCTACAAGTGAACCGACCCGTGCACGGCCGAGGAGACCTCCCATGCCCCTTCCCCTGACCGACGATCACCGCGCCGTTGCAGAGGCCGTCCGATCGTTCCTCGGCGGCCACGACGCCGGCAGCCTCGCCCGGCAGGTCACCGACGACCCGACCGCCGATACCGGAAAGCTGTGGAAGCAACTCGCCGACCTCGGATGGCTCGGCCTGCACCTTCCCGGTGAATTCGGAGGATCGGACGCCGGCCTGCCCGAGGTGGCGGTGGTGGCCGAGGAACTCGGGCGGCTCGTCGTCCCCGTCCCCTACCTCGCGAGTGTCGCCGTCTCCGCCGCGCTCGCCGCGAAGGGCAACGACGAACTGCGCTCCACCTGGCTCCCGAAGTTCGCGGACGGCTCGGTGCTCCCCGGTCTCGGCCTGTCCGGATCCCTGACGAGCGGCGACACGATCAGCGGTGACGTCGACCTCGTCGTGGGTGGTGCGGGCGCCACGCTCCTCGCCCTCGTCGCAGGTGACGACCTCGTTCTCGTCGATCCCGGCCACGCCTCGGTGTCGGTGACGCCCACCGGCGACCTCGACCCCACCTCCAAGACGGCGAAGGTCGCCCTCCGCGAGACACCCGTCCTGGCCGTCGTCCCGGGCGCCGGTCCCCACGCGAACCACGTCGCCCGCACACTGGCCGCAGCGGAAGCATCCGGCGGCGCCCGCGCGACCCTCGAGGCCGCCCTGGCCTACGCGAAGGTGCGCGAACAGTTCGGCCGCCCGATCGGTTCGTTCCAGGCGATCAAGCACCATCTCGCCGACATGCTCGCAACGAGCGAACTCGCGACCGGCGTGGCCTGGGACGCAGCACGCGCCGGGGCCGACGGTGAGCAGGCGCGACTCGCACTCGACGTCGCACGGGTCATCGCGTTCGACTCGTACATCGCCAATGCCCAGAAGAGCATCCAGATCCACGGCGGTATCGGTTTCACGTGGGAGCACGACTGCCATCTGTTCCTGCGCCGTGCCCACGCCCTGCGGGTCCTGTTCGGCGAACCGACCGCCGCGCTCGACTCGCTCGCCGAATCGGGAACCTCCGGGCTGCGCCGTCACTATGCCGTCGACCTTCCTCCCGAGGCTGAGGACCACCGCGTCGCCGCCCGCGACTTCGTCGCGAAGTACACCGCGACCGCCGAATCCGAGCGACGTGCACTGCTCGTCGACTCCGGCTACCTCATGCCGCACTGGCCGCCGCCGTTCGGCCGTGGGGCCTCCCCGGTGGAGCAGCTCGTGATCGACGAGGAGTTCACCGACGTCGAACCGCACGGTCTCGGTATCGGCGCGTGGATCCTGCTCACCCTCACCCAGCACGGCACGCCGGAGCAGATCGAACGGTGGATCCGTCCCGGTCTGCTCGGTGAGCAGGTCTGGTGCCAGTTGTTCTCCGAGCCCGGTGCCGGTTCCGACGCGGCTGCCGTGTCGACGCGCGGGATGAAGGTCGACGGCGGGTGGCGCGTCACCGGCCAGAAGGTGTGGACGTCGAACGCGCAGAATTCGACGCGCGGTCTCGCGACCATCCGCACCAACCGCGACGTGCCGAAGCACAAGGGCATCACCACGATGGTCATCGACCTCACCGCGCCTGGCGTGACCGTCCGCCCGCTGCGCGAGATCAGCGGCGACTCCGCCTTCAACGAGGTGTTCTTCGAGGACGTCTTCGTCCCGGACGAGGACGTGGTGGGTGCCGTCGACAACGGCTGGACCGTGGCCCGCGCGACGCTCGGGAACGAACGCGTCTCGATCGGCGGTGGCAAGACCGACGAGACCTATTCGGCGTTCGCGCTGCTCGACCTCGCCGCGAAGCACGCGCCCGGCGACGTCTCGGTCACGCGCCGGATCGCGTCACTGATCGCCCGCGAACAGGCTTTCGCGGTCCTCAATCTGAGGCAGGTCGTGCGGGCCGTCGCCGGTGGCGATTTCGGTCCGGAGGGCAGCGTGACGAAGATGCTCATCGCCGAACACACCCAGCACGTGGGCGAACTCGCGATGCACATCGCCGGTCCCGCAGCGTTCCTCGGGGATGAACCGGTGTGGACCCACTACTACCTGCTGGGCCGTGCGATGACGATTGCCGGCGGCACGTCGGAGATCAACCGCAACGTCATCGCCGAGCGGTTGCTGGGCCTACCTCGCGAGCACATCGCCAACTAGATCGCCGAAAGCAGCGGACCCGGCATCCTGCACCGGGTCCGCTGCTTCGTCCGTCACCCCGTCGATCCGCCCGCTCGGCTCGACCGCGCCAGCACCTCTCCCACCGCGCGGTCCCGCAGCACCTCCGGGCGGGCGATACGCGCCTCGTCGGCGACCGCGCGACGGAGCAGCAAGTGGGCGGGATGTTCCCACGTGAAGCCGATTCCGCCGTGGATCTGGATGCAACCCTCGGCGTTGGATACAGCGGACCGCAGCGCCGCCGCGGTCGCCAGGTGCACCGCCGCGGCCTCCTCGGGTTCCTGCGGTGAACGATCGGCGGCCGCCAGCACCAGTCCCCGCGCGCCCTCGGCTGCGACGAGCATGTCGGCGCAGCGATGCGAGATCGCCTGATACGAACCGATGGGACGGCCGAACTGTTCACGTTGGCCCGCCCAGTCCACCGCCATCGCCAGAGCCCGGTTCGCGACACCCACCGCATCAGCAGCGACCAGCAGTTCCGCGACACGGAAGGACGATTCGAGTGCGGCATCGGCGTCCACCCCCGATACGAGCACGGTCGCCGCGGCGTCCTCGAAGGAGACGATCCCCACGGTCCCGGTCGGATCGAGCGACGTCTGCACGGTGACGGATGCATCGGCCCGGTCGAGGGTGAGCAGGACGTGTTCGCCCGTCGCATCGTCCGTCGCGAGGACGACGAGTACCTCGGCGACGGGTGCACCCGCGACCCGTTCCACGCGGCCGGTCAGCCTGCCGTCCCGGAGGACGGGGAGATCGGCGGTGTCCCACCCACGATCTCCGACGGGCACGACGAACGCTGCAGGTGAACCACCGATGATCCGTCGCGCGTCCTCCTCGGCGCCGGCCGCGACGAGGACCTCCAATGCGATCGCGGTGGGGACGAGGGCGACCGGTCCGAGATGGAAGGCCACCTCCTCGACCGCCGCGCAGAGCATCCGCAGCGACCTGCCGTCACCACCGAGATGCTCGGGAGACGACAGACCCGGAAGACCGAATTCCACGAGCGTGGACCACAATCCGGCGTCGTGTTCGCCTGCGGAGTCGACGCCCACGAGCAGCGAGACGGTATCGACGCGGGCGGACAGGATGTCGCGCAGAGCCTCCCGTAGATTCGCCTCGTCCTCCGGTGGGGGCGTGAGGGGGCGCCCCGGCACCACGGCCGGTGCGCGGGTGCCCTCCCCCCGGTGCGAAGGCAGACCGAGAACGTTCTCTGCGATCGTATTGCGTTGGATCTCGGAGGTTCCGGCACCGATGGTCGCGGCGCGGGACATGAGATATCCGTACGTCCAGCGCCCCTTCTCCACCACACCTTCCGAACGGGTGCCGAGAACTGCGGCCGAGCCGGTCAATCGCAGCGCGAGCCGGTGCATGTGTTGCTCGAACTCGGCCTTCACCAACCGGTTGACCGACGCCACCCCACCCGGATCGCGTCCTGCGAGAACGGCATCCAGCGCGCGTGCGCTGTTCGCGGCGATCTGACGCACCCCGGTCTCGACGGTGGCGAGTTCCTGCCGGATCAGCGGATCGTGCGCATAACCGTGGCCGACGGCCAGGTGGAAGACCTTGTCGACGGTCGAGCGGTAGCGGAACTCGTCGGCGAGGAAGGCGGTGGCGCGCTCGTGTCCGAGCGAGGTCCGCATGATCGACCAGCCCTGCCCCTCCTCCCCCACCCGGTTGTCGACCGGCACCTCGACGTCGTCGAAGAAGACCTGGGCGAAGTGGTGCCCACCCGCGGCGTCGCGCAGGGGTCGCACCTCGATGCCGGGCGAGTTCATCGGAATGAGCAGGTAGGTGATGCCCGACGTGCTCCGTCCGGACGGACCGGTGCGCACGAGCGTGAAGATCCAGTCGGCGTGGTCGGCCATCGTCGTCCAGATCTTGCTGCCCGTCACCCGGTAGACGTCGCCGTCGCGGACCGCACGCGTGGACAGCGACGCGAGGTCGCTGCCGGCGCCGGGCTCGGAAAATCCTTGGCACCAGAACTCTTCCGCGCGCAGCAGCGGCTCGAGGAAACGTTTCTTCTGTTCGGCGGTGCCGTGGACGATAATCGTGGGCGCGACGATGAACGACAGCGGGCACGGATGCTTGGGTGCACCGGCATCGGTGATCGCGCGGTAGTAGTCGAGTTGATCCTCGAGCGAGAGTGCCATACCGCCGACCTCTTCGGGCCAGCCCGGCGCCGCCAGAGAATGGTCGACGAGTTCGGACTGCCACGCGATCGCGGCCTCGAACCGTGCGCGGGACGTCTCGGGACGGGAGCGCCGCCGGAAGTCGTCGAGCAGAGCGGACAGTCGGGGACGCCAGTCGCTACGAGCGTCGGACTCGAGCGTCACCGTGGGCTTGCCTTCCTCCACGTCACCTCCCGGGTGATGGTGCTGTAGGTGCCGGAACCCGACTGCGGCTCAGTCGGTTGTCGGAATCCGGCTGTTGCTCAGTCGGACTGCGCGCGGCGCTTCGCGTATCGGGCACCGATGTCCGCGCCGTCCGCGCGATAGGTGGCCGCCGCTTCGGATTCGAGGGCGAGGGCGTGCGCGAGCGACGTGCCCGCACCCTCCTTGAGCAACCGGAGCATCCGCCGGATCGCACCGGGATGCCCCCCGGCGATCCGTTGCGCGACGGCCACGCTGCGGTCCAGGAGTTCGTCGTGCGGAACAACCTCGTTCGCGAGGCCGATGCGCGCGGCGGTCGCGCCGTCGATGGGCTCCCCGGACAGGATGAACTGGATCGCGGCGGGTAGACCGATCATCCGCGGCAAGACGGCACTACCGCCCCAGCCGTTGAGCAGACCGATCTGCGCGTGGGTGTCGGCGAACTCGGCGCGTTCGGAGGCGATGATGAACGAACAGTTCACGGCGAGTTCGTAACCGCCCGTGTAGCAGGGGCCGTTGACCGCCGCGATGACCGGTTTCGAGATGCCACGGAGCACGTGTGTCGGGGTGGGCCCTTCGGCGGCGGGAGGCGGACCCGACAACGCCTCGGGCAGATCCACACCCGCACTGAAGGACGTGCCCGCACCCGTGAGGACGACGACGTTCACCTCGTCGTCGGCGTCGGCGCGCCACAGTTCCTTCTTCAGCGCCTTCCGCATGGCGCGGTTGATCGCGTTGCGGCGGTCGGGACGGTTGAGGGTGAGGATCGTGACGGCACCGTCGCGTTCGACGAGCACCGGCGCGTCGTCCTCCCGCACGTCCTCGGCGGTCTCGGCCTGTCGTGTCATCGGTTTCTCCTCAGGGGACGGGAACGGAGTCGACGACGATGTCTGCGGTCAGGGAGCGCAGCTTCGCCTCGGCCTCGGCGGCGATCCGCTGCACGAGCTCACCGGCCGGCGGGATGTCGCGGATGAGACCCTGCGACTGCCCCACCGTCCAGATGCCGGCCTCCGGGTCTCCGTCCTCGTAGACGGTGCGTCCCCGCGATCCGGCGACGAGGTCCTTGACGTCCTTGAACCGCCCGCCCTTGCCGAGAATGTCCACGACCTCCTCGCTCACCGAGTTCCGCGCGGTCCGCATGGTGTTGCGCAGTTGCCGGAAAATGAGCTGGGTGTCGAGTTCGCTCGCGTCGACGATCTGCTGCTTGATGCGTTCGTGGATGGGACTCTCCTGCGTGCACATGAAGCGGGTGCCCATGTTGATGCCGTCGGCACCGAGGGTGAGAGCGGCGGCGAGTCCGCGACCGTCGGCGAACCCACCCGACGCGATGAACGGGATGTCGAGGGCGTCGGCGCAGGCGGGGATCAGGACGAGCCCGGGGACGTCGTCCTCGCCAGGATGACCGGCCGCCTCGAAACCGTCGATACTCACCGCATCAGCGCCGATCCGCTGAGCTTTGAGGGCGTGCCGCACGCTCGTGCACTTGTGAATGATCTTGATGCCGTGCTCTTTCAGATGCTCGACATGCTTGGTCGGATCGGAGCCCGCGGTCTCGACGATCGTCACGCCGGAGTCGATGATCGCCTGCCGGTACTCGGCGTAGGGAGGCTGATTGATCGACAACGTGAGGGTGAGGTTGACGCCGAACGGCTTGTCGGTCAGTGCGCGGCACCGCTCGATCTCCGTGACCAGGTCTTCCGGGGTGGGCTGGGTCAGTGCGGTGATGATCCCGAGCCCGCCGCCTTCGGAGACGGCCGCGGCGAGTTCGGCGCGGCCGACCCACATCATGCCGCCCTGGACGATCGGGTGTTCGATTCCGAATTCCGCTGTGAACCGCGTGTTCAGCATGGATGCTCCTGTCCGAGGCCCGCCGGGCGATACATAGGTAACATAGTTCACTATGTGAGCATCAGCAATAGTCGTGGACTCGCCGCCTCGACCCACGGCGACCGGTTACCTGTGAGTACGATGAGGCCGGAACTTTCACCAAGTAGTCGAAGTGATCTCGGAGCAGGAGGCCGTTCCCGTGACCGACGAAGTGTTGGCGACCGGATTCGACGCGCGTTCGGGAGTCGGATTCGACACTCGCGCGGGCGGTGGCCGGGCCATTCGCACCCCCAAGACCGCAGAACTCGTCGCCCGGAAGCTCCGCCGCATGATCGTCGACGGTGAGCTGAAGGACGGCGACCACCTGCCCCACGAGGCGTCGCTCATGGAGCACTTCTCGGTGAGCCGGCCGACGTTGCGCGAGGCGGTTCGCGTCCTCGAGGCCGAACGGCTCGTCGAGGTGCGACGCGGTTCGCGCTCGGGCGCACGGATCTGCGTGCCGGGCCCCGAGGTGGTAGCGCGACCGGCGTCCCTGCTGCTCGAACTCGCCGGCGCGACCGTCGCGGATGTCTACGTCGCACGTGAGGCCGTCGAGCCCGCCGCTGCGCGACTGCTCGCGGAGAACGGCAGCGAAGAGGCCTTCGACGAACTCGAACGTCTGGTGGACGAGACGATTCCGTCGTCCTTCGCCGACGGCACCTTCGGCCAGGCCGCGGCGATGTTCCATCTGCGGATGGTCCAGCTCGCCGGCAACTCGTCACTGTCGCTCATCGCGGGCATGCTGCACGAGATCTACGAGCGGCACACCATGAACGTCACGCGCGAGAGCATGCAGCGCGACGCGGAGAAGTACGAGGACCACTACAAGGTGTTCGTCCGCTCGCAGCGCAAGCTCATCCGGCTGCTGCGCGCCCGGGACGGCGAAGGCGCCTTCACGCACTGGCAGAAGCACATGGCCGCCGCGCGCGAACTCGTCGTCGGCGGACGCGAGGACGTCGAGGTGCGCGACATCCTCGACTGACCGGACCCGTTGCCGCCGTTCAGTTCTCGATCTGCATGGCGACGGCCCGCACCGGTGCGCCGTCGATGCCGGCGAACGGGATCGGCAACAGCGAGACGAGCGGATCCGGGAAGTCGACCGCTTCGAGGTTACGCAGGTTCTCGCAGATGATCGCGCCCGCGTCGGCGAGCACGTGGTGCGCCGCGAGCGTCTCGTCGGCCGTGGGATCCACGCTCGGCGCGTCGATTCCGATTGCGCGGACGCCGCGGTCGAGCAACCACCGGCAGGCCTCGACGCTCAGGGCCGGGTGCTCGAAATAGCGTTCGGTGCCGAAATACTGCGACCAGCCGGTGAGGACGAGCGCGATATCGCCGGAGCCGATCGCGGGCTCACCCCACATATCGGGGGTGACGAGCGCACCGGCGTCGACGCGGGCGCGCACGTCGAGCACCACCCCGCGTCCGACGAAGTTCTCCGGTGGCACCGCATCGATCGCGGCGCCACCGCTGCGCACGTGTCGCGGCGCGTCGACGTGGGTGCCGGTCTGCGATCCCATGTCGATGCGCATCAGGTCGAAACCGTCGGCCTCGACGGTGGCGTGCGGCGTGAAGGTCGGTGCCGGATCTCCGGGATAGACCTGGATGTCCGGGGAGACGACGTGGGTCAGGTCGACGATCCGCCGTACACGCATGACATCACTCCTGTTCGGGTCAGCCGAAATCGACCTGCCGATGCGCATTCGCGAGCGCGGTGACCACACCGGTGCCGAACGCCCCGAGGCGGTCGAACAACACCGCCGTCCCGACCGCGATGCCCTCGCTGCTGATGTGGTTGTCGGCCTCGATACCGACCTCCGGCCCCTCCGGCAGGCGGGACAGCGCCAGGGTGACATCGGAATTGATGTAGCCGACACCCTTGTCCGACCAGTTGGTCACGAACGACGTGCCCTCACCGACGGTCGCGGTGTTGACGAACGGCGACAGTTCCTCACCGACGATGATCGGCAGCTGCCGCGACCACAGCCGCTTGCGATCGGAGTTCTGGTGCTCCGACCGCACCCGCGTCCACCCCGGACCGTCACTGCCGTACCAGGACGAGTACTCGAGCGGTCCGGGCTGCGTCTCCAGGGAACCGGGAGGGGGCGTCGGGGACTCGCCACGCAGCCATACCGATCCGGGCGGCGGGGCCGACTTGCGGAGGAAGGTGAGCGTCGCGCGCGCCGACACCTCGCCACCCTGCATCAGGTTCGCGTCCGCGACGCGGATGCGGTTGCCGTCGCGAACCCGGGTGGTGATGAAGGTGATCGGCTCGTTGCGGACCGGCCTGAAGAGATCGAGCGTGAACCGGGACGGGACGAAACCCTCGACGGCATGGTGGATCTCGAGCTCGCGTGCGACCAGACCGCTCACACACGGCCCGTTGAGCATCGTGTCCGACCACGGGCTGGTCGCGTACTTCGTGGGCAGGTAGACACCGTCGTCCTCGGTGAAGTAACCGCGGTTCTTGCGCTCGTGCATTCGGGAATTCTCCCAGCACCGGCCGCGGCGCGCTCATCGGGATGCCCCAAGATGGGATCGTGCACGTACACGAACCCGATGTTCCGGCCGCCCGTACCCGCCTGATCGTCGACGTCGACACCGGCATCGACGACGCTCTCGCCCTGCTCTATCTCGTCGCGAGTCCGGAAGCCGAGATCGTCGCCGCCCTGTGCACGGCGGGGAACGTGCCGGTGGACCAGGTCACCGCCAACACGCTGTCGTGGCTCGAGGTGTGCGGCCGGTCCGATATCGAAGTGGCTGCCGGATCGCAGGTTCCGCTGGTCGCGCCGCTGATGACCACCGAGGACACCCACGGTCCACAGGGGATCGGGTACGCAGAGCTTCCCGCTGCGTCGCGATCGCGGTCGTCGCGATCGGCCGCGCAGGCGTGGGTCGATCTCACCCGCGAGCACCCGGGAGAGCTCACCGGGCTCGTCACCGGTCCGCTCACCAACCTCGCCCTCGCCCTGCGCATCGATCCGGAACTGCCGTCGCGGTTGCGTCGCCTCGTGATCATGGGTGGGTGTTTCCACCATCCCGGTAATACGACGCCGACCTCGGAATGGAACGTCGCGGTGGATCCGGAGGCCGCCAAGGTCGTGTTCGACGCGTTCTCGATCGCGCCTCCGGACCGGCGGCCGATCGTGTGCCCGCTCGATGTCACGGAGTCGATCGAGATGCATCCCGAGCATGTCGCGCGGATCGGGGACGTCGTCGGTGTGCCCCGCTCCGGGGAACTCTCCCCGGATGCTCCGCGCGGTACGCGGTCGACGGCCGATGTCCCTCTCGTCCGCCACATCTCCGATGCACTGCGGTTCTACATGGAATTTCATCGTGACCAGGGCCTGGGCTTCCTCGCGCACGTGCACGACCCGTTCGCCGCGGCGGTCACGCTGGGCACGGTTCCCTACACCTCCCGGCCCGCGACGGTCGACGTCGAGCTCGACGGACGGCTCACCCGGGGCACGACGGTCGCCGATCTGTCCGGTATGTGGCAAAGGACGCCGAACGCGGATATCGTGGCGGGCACCCGTCCGGCAGAGTTCTTCGATCATTTCGTCGAGCGGGTGGGATCGTACATTCGCGACTTGAACCTACCCCCGAGTAAGAACTAGCGTCGACAGCGCACAGTTCGGGGACAAGGAGATAAACGTGGCACAGAAAGTGCGCGTCCAATATTTCGACGATATCGACGGCCAACCGATCATGGACGGCCTGGCGCAGTCGTTCCGCATCACGGTCGACGACGACGAGTACGAAATCGACCTGCGGCCGGCGAACGCAGACAAGTTCCTGGCGGTACTCCGCCCGTGGCTGCACGAGAAGGCACCTGAGAAGCCCGCATCGAGCACCCGCACCATCACGCCGAAGCAGACGGTGACAAAGGCCCGCACACGGACGGCGGGGACCCACAAGGTGATTCCGCCCACCCGGTCGCCGGAGCAACTGGCCGCGATCCGACACTGGGCCCGTAACAAGGGCTACGACGTCAGCTCGCGCGGCCGGATCCCGCGGCACATCCTCGAGCGGTTCGAAGCCGCTCACTCCTGAGCATCACCCCGCCGCCTTCCGCGGCGGGCCATGAACGCCACCGACGACCGGTGCCGCCTCGTCACGCGACGAGATGGTGCCGGTCGTCGCGTCGGATGGTCACCGCAGCGACGATCACGCCCACGACCACGCCGATGACGGTGTCGGCGACCCGGTTGGCGGCGAGACCCGGACCCGCGTGCTGCCCGAGGCCGGTGAGCAGCAACGCCATCGTCGTCACCCCGACCGAGGCGAGCCCGTAGTTCCGGGTCACCGTGAGTTCGGTGAGCGTCTGGAACAGCACGGCGGCCGCGACCACCGGCCAGTAGCCCAGGTCGAGCGCGAGCAGCACGGCAGCGATCAGTGCGCCGCCGACATTGCCGATCAGACGCTGGATGCCGCGCTGAACGGTGTTGCGGTAGTTCAATCCCTGCAGCGCCGCCATGGCACCCATCGCAGCCCACAGCGGATGGTCGAGCCCGATCAGTGCTGCGAACGACGCGGCGAGCAACGACGCCACGAAGATCCGGGCCGCTCCGATCAGCACGAGACGGTCGAGCAGACGACTGCATCCTTCGCGGACGAAGCCGGGCGGCGTCGGCAGCACCGGCCGACCCTCGGCATCGACACGCGGAATCTCGATGTCGCGCCGCGCCTTCCGAAGTTCCTTCTCGAACCGGGCGAAGTCGTCGCGGCGTGCGCGGGAGGTGTCGTGCGATCTGCTGTCGAGAACCGTCTCGGCCGCGTCGAGCAGGGCGACCAGTTCGTGGACATGGGCGTCCGAACGTCGCGGGGTGTTCAGTGCGACGGTCTCGCGCGCCTTCCGGATGCTCTGTCTCGCGGCGGGAACGGCGTCCGCACCGCGGATTTCGACGGCGGAGACCGCCGCGAGGGCGCGCGCGACCGCGAGGCGAGCGGGCGTATGGGGATGGGAGAGCGCGGGCAGCATCGCGATGACATATCCGAGCAGCGCACCGATGGTCGCCGCGACGGTGACCAGGCCCGCGTCACCCCATCCGTCGGAGAAACCGGCGGCGCCGGCGGCGGCGAAGATGAGGATCACCGGGCCGGGGCCCATGAGCGAGAAGGCCGTGAACACCCAGTACGCGACGGCCGAGCCCACCGAGAGCGCGACGATCTGCACCCACAGTGGGGCGCCCATCGCGCCGAGTGCAGCCCCGAAGGCGGTGTAACCGGCGATGCCGAGACCTACCCACGGAAGGCGCACCGCGAGACGCGGATACGGCTCGTATCGCAGGAAGGCACTGGTGAGTGCGCCGAGAGCGGCGAAGCCGGCGACCTGTCCGTAACCGAGCAGACCGCCGCCGACGAGAGCGAGCATCGTCGCGAATCCCACGCGCAGCGCCACGGCCACGGTCGGGTCGCCACGCCGCACTTCGAGGGCGTCCTTCCACGCGCTCGTCGAGAGCGGATGCGCGAGCGCTCCCCGGGTGTGACGGAGCTGGGGACGGTCGTCGAGTCGGCGGTCGAGCATCCGTCCACCGTATTACTTTACTAATAAAATATCTATGAAATTGTTCGTCCGATACCGTTAGACTTGCCACATGCCCTCCGAGACACCCCAGCCCGATTACGTCGATCGCGTACGTCTCGGATGGACCGCTCACTACCCCGACCTCGACCTCCGCCCCATCGACGTGATCGGCCGCATCACCCGCATCGGCTCGCTCGCGCTCACCTACTTCGATCGGGAACTCGAAGCGAGCGGCATCAGCCGCAGCGAATTCGAGGTCCTCAGCGCGCTCGCCCGCAGCGACCATCCGTTACGCGCCAGCGAGGTCACCTCGATCACGGGCATCTCCGGCGCGTCGACCACGAAGCACACCGAGCGACTCGCCAAACTCGGTCTCGTCGAACGCAAACGACTCGAACGCGACGGCCGCGTCGTGCTGCTCACCCTCACCGACGACGGGCGCGCACTCGTCGAGAAGGAATTCCCGCGACGCCTGGCGCGCGAGCGGCAGATGCTCGACGGGCTCGACGACGACGAGGTGCAGGTCCTGTCCGATCTGTTGCGCAAGGTCGTCCGCAACGTCGAGAACCACTATCCGGCCTGACCCCCGGAAGAGCTCAGGGCATCTCCTGCGTCTCGGCCCGTTCGATCTCGCTCACGGCGCGACGCAGATACGCTTCGGGAGCCACGCGGCGCGCAGCGACGAGATCGGCGACGACGAGCAGGCCCGCGGCCAGATACTGCTCGGGGCGGATCCTCGGGCGTTCGGCGTCGGGATCGGACACGCCGAGCGCACCCGTGAGCACGGCGACGACGGCCTCGGGTTCGAGCGACGGCAACCATCGCAGACCGGAGCGGACGGAGCGTTCGAGCACGGCCTGCACGTCCTCACCGGCGAGGCCGTCGGGATGCAGTTCCTCGAGCAACTCCCGGACCATGCCCGCGTGCACGGCCGTGACCTGCTCGTAGGGCAGGTCGACGAGCACCGCAACCGCCTCGTCGAAGGGCTCGGCCGACTCGCTGCGGGCAGCGGCGAGCGCATCGGCGGTGGCCGTCGCGATCTCGCGCGGCGTTCTCGGCCAGTGGTCGGGCCACACAGCGATCTCCTGTCCTTCCTCCGGACGCCCGGGTCACAGGCGTTCCTGCAACGCGAGCGCGTCGTGCGGTGCACAGCCTTTCATGTCGTTGTCGAAGTACACGTAGACGTCCCTGCCGTCGCCGAGCCACCGGCGGATCCGCTCGGCCCACACGTCGAGGACCTCGGGGGTGTACCCGCTCGCGTACAACTCCTTGTCGCCGTGCATCCGCACGTAGACGAAATCGCTCGTGACGTCGGTGAGGAACGGGAACCTGCCGGCCGTGTCGGCGACGACGAGCCCGATATCGTGCGCGCGCAGCAACTCCACGGCCTCCGGGCTCGCGAGGTCGGGGTGCCGCACCTCGACGGCGTGCCGCAGCGGACGCTCGGCATCCACCTCCACCCACACCCGGTCGTCGGCGAGTTTGTCGGTGTGCCGGCGGGCGAGTTCGCCGGCGGCCGTCGTCGTGCGGGGCAACCGGTCGAAGAAGTCCGCGAACCTGTCCTCCTCGAAACCGAGGGTCGGCGGGAGCTGCCACAGCACCGGACCGAGTTTCGGGCCGAGCGCGAGTACGCCGGAGGCGAAGAAATTGGCGAGGGCGTCGTCGACACCCGCGAGCCGCTTCATGTGGGTGACGAACCGCCCGCCCTTGACGGCATAGACGAAGTCGTCGGGTGCGGCGTCCCGCCACGCGAGATAACTGCTCGGGCGCTGCAGCGAGTAGAACGAGCCGTTGATCTCGATCGACCCGAACCGCTGGGCGGCGTATTCGAGTTCCCGGCGCTGGACGAGTCCTTCCGGATAGAAGTCTCCGCGCCAGCCCGGATAGCGCCATCCCGATATCCCGATCCTCGCCCCGGCCACGTTTCCGAGCGTAACCTCGGCTTCGATTCGGCACGCGAAGCAGCACAACCGCGCTTATCCTCGGGGCTACAAGATCACATCACACGCCAGGAGCCGTCATGTCCACGAGCTCGGTTTCTTCCAACGATCCGTTCCGATCACTGCTGAAGCAGATCTGGTGGGTGGTGCTGCTGCGCGGCATCCTCGCGGTCCTCTTCGGTGTCGTCGCGCTCGTCTGGCCCGGCATCACCGTGTGGGCGCTGGTGGTCGTCTTCGCGGCCTACGCGATCATCGACGGCATCGTGCTGGTCGTTCAATCGATCCGCGACAAGCCCGAGGGCTGGGGTTGGTGGCTCGCCATGGGCGTCGTCTCCGTCCTCGCCGGTCTCGTCGCGCTGTTCTGGCCCGGCATCACCGCACTCGCACTGCTGTACGTGATCGCGTTCTACGCCATCCTGTTCGGCATCACCGGCATCGTCGGTGGTGTCCGCTTCCGGAAGGTCCCCGAGTCCGGATGGGTGTGGTCGGTGCTCGCGGGCGTCGTCGCCGTCCTGTTCGGCATCGTGCTGCTGATCTTCCCCGGCGAGGGCATCCTGAGCCTGATCGTCCTGCTCGGCATCTACGCGATCCTGTTCGGCGTGCTGCTCGTCATCCTGGCGTTCCAGGCACGCAGCGCGGCGAAGAAGGCCGGCGTCATCTGACAGCCGGCCTTCTCCCCGATCGATCTCAGGCGTTGCGCAGACGACCCCACGCGTGCCAGCGGTCGATCTCGATCCACGCGTTGACGCGCTTGCCGTCGCGCGCGTGGTACGGCTTGCCCGTGTAGTGGCGAGCGATCCGATCGATGTCCTCCAGGGACGGATCGTCGGCGAGTTCGACGACCCGCCCCTGGAGGCTCACGTGCGTGACCCAGTCCTGCGGATCCATCGCCGACAGGCTCACCCGCGGATCGTTCCGCAGGTATTCGAGGCGCTTGCGGGTCGAATCCATGTTGACGAGGATGCGGCCGTCCTCGAAGACGTACCAGGTCGGAACGGACACCGGATGACCGTCCGGGCGCAGTGAGCTGATCGTGGCGTAATTGGGCTGGGCGAGGAATTCGGCGACGGCCTCGGGTACGGGTCGTTTCGGCACGGCACTCCCTTTCGATGCGGCGGACAGGGTCTCGATATCGAGCCTAGGCCGCGATTCCCGGCGAAACCGTCCCCGGTGACGCGGGATGGACCGACCATGGAGGTCGGGATCCTCGAAAGGAGACGATCATGCCGCGATATCTCTGGCAGGTGAACTACACCGCGGACGGCGCACGCGGGCTGCTCACGGACGGTGGTACGTCCCGACGCGACGCCATCGTCCGGATGGTCGAAAGTGTGGGCGGGACGGTCGATTCGGTGCACTTCGCGCTCGGTGGTCACGATCTGTACGTGCTCGGCGAGGTGCCCGACGAGATCGCGGCCGCGACACTCGAGCTCCGCACGATCGCCTCCGGTGCCGCGCGCTCCACGCCGATCGCCCTGCTCACCCCCGAACAGGTCGACGAGGCCGCGCGCCGCGACGCGAGTTACCGGACGCCGGGGAGCTCGGGCAACTGACCGCTCGCCTCCCGCGACGAGCTGCTGGGTATCGTCTGCTCATCCTGTTGCTTTCTCGAAGAAAGTGAATTCGTGATGAGTGTGCGCCCGGCCCAGCGCAGCGACCGCCGCCCGGCCCGGATCCACCCGGCATGGTGGGTCGCCGCGGTGGCCTTCCTCGCGTTGTTCGGCGCCGCAGGCTTCCGGGCGGCACCCGGCGCGCTCATGGTGCCGCTGCACGACGAGTTCGGCTGGTCGACGAGCGTCATGTCGCTCGCGGTGAGCATCAACCTCGTCCTGTTCGGACTCGTCGCACCGTTCGCCGCCGCCCTGATGGACCGGTTCGGCATGCGCCGGGTGATCTCGTCGGCGTTGTTCCTGGTGGCGCTCGGTGCTGCCGGCAGTGTCGCCATGACCGCCTCGTGGCAGTTGCTCGTGTTCTGGGGACTGCTCATCGGTACCGGCACGGGGTCGATGGCCCTGGTCCTGGCGGCGACCATCGCCGACCGATGGTTCGTCGAGCGTCGCGGGCTGGTGATGGGCATCCTCACTGCGGGTTCCGCGACCGGCCAACTGGTGATCCTGCCTCCCGTCGCCGCGCTCGCGGAGAACGTCGGGTGGCGGCAGGCATCGCTCGTGATCGCCGCGGCGGCGATTGTCGTCGTCCCGCTGGTGTGGGCGGTGATCCGCGATCATCCCGACGAGCGCGGTGTCCTGCCCTACGGTGCCGACCCCGAGACCTACCTGGCGCCGACGCGAGCGACCGGCGGTGCCGTCACCCGCGCTCTCGAAGGGCTGGCCTTCGCGGTGCGTCACCGGGCGTTCTGGGCGCTGGCGATCGCCTTCGCCATCTGCGGGGCCACCACCAACGGACTCGTCGGCATCCACTTCATCCCGTCGGCCCACGACCACGGCATGCCCACGACCACCGCAGCGAGCCTCATGGCCGCCGTGGGGATCTTCGACATCGTCGGCACCATCGCCTCCGGATGGCTGACCGACAAGTTCGACCCCCGCAAGCTGCTGGCCTTCTACTACACCTTCCGCGGCGTGGGTCTGCTCCTGCTGCCCTGGCTGTTGCAGGAGTCCGTGCACCCCAGCATGATCCTGTTCGTCGTGGTCTACGGTCTGGACTGGGTCGCCACCGTGCCGCCGACCGCGATGCTGTGCCGCCGGATCTTCGGCGACCGCGGAACCATCGTGTTCGGCTGGGTGTTCGCCTCCCACCAGATCGGTGCCGCGGCGGCCGCTTTCGGAGCCGGGGTCATCCGCGACAGCCTCGGAACCTACACCTACGCGTGGTGGGCCGGAGCGACCCTGTGCGCGGTCGCCGCCTCGCTGTCGATCCTCACCAGAGGCAGTGTCGCCGTGAAATGTCGCAATTGAACGAATCGGCTGTTTCCGCCTGCGCGGAGCTGTCACACTTTCGGCATGCTGATCGGACGAAAGGCTCCGGCGCTGATCTGTGCCGTCGGAATCCTGTGCGCCTGTTCGCCATCGGGTGACGATCCGACCGCCCAGGCACAGCCGACGAACAGCGCCGGGACCGACGCGATCGTGCAGATCGTCGACGAAGCCATGGCCGACCGGCACCTGCGCGCCGTCCTCGTGCGGGTCTCGCAAGGCGGCGAGGAGATCGTCACCCGTGCCTTCGGAGAGTCGATGACGGGTGTTCCGGCGACCACCGACATGCACTTCCGCAACGGTGCCGTCGCCATCTCGTACGTCGCGACCGTGCTGCTGCAACTCGTCGACGAGGGCGTGGTGGGTCTCGACGACAGGGTGTCGCAGTGGCTGCCCGATCTCGCGCACGCCGACCGCGTCACCCTCGGTCAGCTGGCGCAGATGACGTCGGGTTATCCGGATTACGTGCTCGGCAACGACGAGTTCGCCGACGCGAGCTACGCGGATCCGTTCCGCGCGTGGACCCCGGACGAACTCCTCGCGTACGCGACGTCGAAACCGTTGCTCTACGAGCCCGGCACCAACTGGAACTACGCCCACACCAACTACGTGATCCTGGGCTCGGCGCTCGAGGAGATCACCGGCCGGCCGATGGACGAACTCGTTCGGGAACGAGTGCTCGAACCCCTGGGATTGGACGGCACCGCGGCCTCGCAGACGGCCGCGATGCCCGACCCGGTACTGCACGCCTTCTCCTCCGAACGGCGCGAGTTCCTGGGTGTTCCCGCGGGCACCCCCTTCTACGAAGAGAGCACCTTCTGGAACCCGTCGTGGACCATCACCTCCGGAGCCGTGCAGACCAGCACCATCTTCGACCTGCACGACACCGCCGTGGCGATCGGCACCGGTGAACTACTGTCGGAAGAGTCGTATGCGGCCATGGTCTCGACCGATCTGCGCGGTCGCACCCATGCGCAGCCCGACTGTTCGACCTGCTTCGAGCAGTCGGAGGCGTACACCTACGGGCTCGGTGTGGTGATCACCGGGGACTGGCTGATGCAGAACCCGATGTTCGGTGGTTACTCCGCCGTCGAGGCGTATCTGCCCGAGCAGGAGGTGGCGATCGCACTCGCCGTGACCTACGAACCGGAGGCCTTCGACGACACCGGCGGATACGTGAACGAGGCAGACGCCCTGTTCCGCAGGATCGCGGCGGAGGTCGCCCCCGATCACGCACCGCCGACGCACGAGCGCCCGGCCGGCAACTGAGCCGGCCGGGCGCATCGGGTGCGTCGCGGGGTTGGTCAGGTGTTTCGGAAGTCGCGTTCGGAACCCGCCCACTCGCCGGCCCACTCGCGCAGTTCCACGGCGCGGATCTTCGATCCGTTGCCACCGACAGTGGTGGGCATCCGTTCGATGACGTGGATCGCCGTGGGCACCTTGAAGGCCGCGAGGGTCTCGCGGCACCAGGCCCGAAGGGTCCCCGAGGTCGTGTCCGCGGGTGCGTCGTCGGTGGGGACGACGAAACCGATCGCCTCGGTGTAGCCGCCGTCGCCGGTGATACCGACGACCTTGGCCGTGGCCACGCCGGGATGCTCCGCCAGACGAGTCTCGATCTCGGCGGGGTCGACGAGGAAGCCGCGCAGGCGCAGGACGTCGCCCATCCGGCAGATGTAGCGGAAGCCTCCGTCGCCGAGGTCGACGGCGAGGTCGCCGCTGCGGAACCAGCCGTCGGCCGTGAACGCGCGCGCGGCGGCGTCGGGGTTCCCGAGATAAGCGTCGACGACGTTCGGGCCGCGGAACTGCAGTTCGCCCTGCTCACCGGCCGGGAGGACCCGATCGTCGTAGGGGTCGGCGACCCGCAGTTCGATCGCCGTGTCGACCGCGCGGCCGCCACCGTTCCAACGCACCGATTCCGGATCGTCGGCATTCCACAGCATCGCGAGAGCGAACACCTCCGACGAACCGAACACACCGGAGGTGTGGGTGCCGAATTCGTCGCGCAGCCATCGGGCGATCTCGTGGGAGCGGCCGAGGAAGTCGGCGATACCGACCCAGCGCAGTGCCGACAGGTCGACGCGTTCGCCATCGTGCCAGGCGTCGTAGAGACGGCCGAACAGGTCGTCGGCGCCCACCGCGTGCGTGACCCCGACCTCCCGCATCCGGCGCAGGACCGCGCCCGGATCGAAGACCGTCTCCATGAGCAGCGCTCCCCCACCGGCGAGCGCGGCCATCGCGGTACTGAAACCGAAGACGCCCGAAACGGGGAGCACGCACAGCGCCACGTCGCCCTCGACGATCTTCATGATCGCGGCATCGGCGCGTCCGTGACGGACGACCGCGTTGCCGCGGTGCGCGGCGAGTTTGGGCACACCGGTGGAACCGGACGTCGTGAACGCCACTGCGATCCGGTCCTCGGGATCGTCGTCGATTCCCGCCGGGGTGAGTGTCGCGGTGTCGGGTGTCCCGGGTGCACTCGCGCCACGCGTGTCGCCGCTGCCGGCCGTCCACGCGCCGCCGCCGAGGTCGAAGTCGGCCGGGGACGCCGACGCGTTCGCCGGTCCGGGCACCACCGCGACCACCGGGGTGGCCACGTCGGGGACGGACGCCGCGGCCTCGGTGAGCCGGCCGAACAGGTCGAGTCCGTGGAAGGCGGCCGGCACGGCCACGACGGCAGGTCGCGCAGCAGTGAGGATGTGCGCGACCTCGCGGGTGTTGTAGCGGGTGTTGACACCGATGACATGGGCGCCGAGCGCGGAGGCTGCGAACTGCCACACGAGTGCGTCGGACCAGTTCGGCAACATCACCGCGATGCACTGGCCGGCGCGCAGGCCGATTCCGTCGAGTTCACTGCGCACGGCCTCGACCCGGTCGCGGAACTCTTCGCGGCTGCGGGCCACCGCCACGTCGTCGACGATGTCGTAGGCGATCGGGGCGTCCGCATTCGCGGCGACGAGGCCGTCGAGCAGTGCGGGCAGGGTGTCGGTGCGGGTGGTGGTCACAGCGCTGCCTCCTCGGGAACAGCGACCCGGCGCAGCTCACCGATCCAGGTGTCGGCGAGCGCGGCGAAGTCGTCGATCTCCTCCATCGGATAGTGCCCGATGCCGGCCAATGCCGTGAAGCGGGCGCGTCCGGGAAGTGCGTCGTTGATGGTCTCTGCGGCCCGGGCCACGGCGTCGGGGTCGATCCACGGGTCGTCGACGCCGGCGACGAGGTGGATCGGTGCGGTCAGGCGGTCGAGGCGGTCGCGCACGTCGTGGGTTCCCCAGCCGATCAGATCGGACGACGAGATCTCCGGGTCCTCCCGCTTGTGCATGAGCGCGATCGTGTGCGCCTTCGCCTCCGGAACCGAGCGCCCCACGGATGCAAGGGTTCCCAGATAGGTGCGCTCGGAGCGCGACGGTCCGGCGACGTCCTCGAGTTCACGGCGCAGACCGGCGACGTTGACGCGGCCCGGGCCGGGTTCGGCTTCCATCGCGACGGCCCCGGACAGCGGACGGTCCGGGCGGGTCGCGAGTTCGAGGGTGAGCTTGCCCCCGATCGAACAGCCCATGACGAACGGCCGGTCGATCCCGAGCGCGTCGAGCACCTCGCACAACCAGTCGCCGTAGGTGATCAGGCTTGTGACGGGGCCCCCGGGTGCGGGTTCGGAACGTCCGTGGCCGGGCAGGTCGGGGACGATCACCCGGTAGCCGCGGTCGGCGAGATCACGGGCCACGTGGCGCCACTGCACGCCGCTCTGGCCGGCGGTGTGGATGCACAGGACGGTGGGCAGGTCGGTCGCGTCGAGCGCGTTGCCGGATCGTGCGTCGGGAGTGACGATCTCGACGAAGCCGAGCGCTCCGCCGATCTCCAGGTAGCGGGCCTCGATCATGAGCGGGCCTTTCGGGCGAGGGCACGGGCGTGCCCGATGATCGTGTTGAGCGGCTTTGTCAGGCGCAGGTACTCGTATCCGTCTCCGGTGGAGGAGAATTCGCCGCGGATGGCGCGGCGCATGAAGTCGTTCTCCTCGGACAGGACGAGATCGGCCCAGGCGTGGTCGGGTGCGACGAAGGTGAACGTCGCGCCGTGCGGGGTGCGCCGGGTGACGTCGACGATGCGCCCCTTGTAGATACGCAGGTGCAGTTCGGTCTCGCCGCTGCGCAATCCGATGGTGCCGTCCCAGGTGGACAGCGACGAAGTGAATTCCCGGTCTTCCGAGAGGCTCTCGGTGAGCAGCGCTCCCCAGGCCGGTGCGCAGAAGTCCAGTTCGGGAACCGCCGGCTGTTCGTCGTCGAAGGTCCATGTCTCGGTGCCGGATTCACGCACCGTGCCGGTCCCGTCCACGAGCCGGATGTAGCGGCGCGCGGTCCGTCCGGATACGCGGGTGATCACGGTATCCGCAGACACGACGTCCGAGACGGAGACCGGATCGTGTGCGTTCCAGTCGAATCCGGTCGGGACGCCACCGGGAACGGGCGGGACGAGCGAGGCGACGGCCAGGGCACCGAGGACGGGTGAGTTCGGCGGTGCCACCGCACCGGAGCCGGTCAGGACATCGGCCACGGTGCGGGGTTCCGAGGAGGTGCGGTCCCCGACGGTGAGCGGGCGGGTGACGGTGTGTGCGCTCATGCCTGCTCGGGCCTTCCCAGGAGTTCGTCGGAGATGATGCGCATCTGGATCTCGCTGGTGCCTTCGAAGATCTTCGTCAGACGCGCGTCGCGCCAATGGCGTTCGACCTGGAAGTCGGTGGTGTAGCCGGCGCCGCCGTGGATCTGCACGGCCTCGCTGGTGACCTGCTCGGCCATCTCGGTGGCAACGAGCTTGCACATCGACGCCTCGAGCGAGCACCGCCGGCCGGTGTCGATGTCGGTGGCGACCGAGTACATCAGCTGACGTGCAGCCTCGATGTCGGCGGCCATCTTCGCGATCTTGAACCTCAGATGCTGGAAATCACCGATGGGACGGCCGAACTGACGGCGGGTGTGCACGTACTCGATCGAATCCTCGAGTGCGGCGCGGGCGAGACCGATGGCGCGGGCGGCGGTATGGGCGCGCCCCACCTCGAGACCGGAGACGGCGAGATAGAAGCCCTTGCCCTCCTCGCCGAGCATCTTGTCGGCCGGGATGCGGAAGTTGTCGAAAGACAACTCCCAGGTGCTCCACCCGAAGTAGCCGATCTTGCGGACCTTGGTGCCCGAGATGCCCTCGGGGAAGACGCCGCGTTCCTTCTCGACGAGGAAGGCGCTGATCCCGCGGTGTGGCTTGGCCGGGTCCTTGTTCGGATCGGTGCGGGCGAAGAGCACGAGGTAATCGGCCTCGTCGGCATAGGTGCACCACATCTTGGTGCCGTTGACGACCCACTCGTCGCCGTCACGCACGGCACGGCACGAGATGTTCGCGACGTCGGATCCGGCCTCGGCCTCGGACAGGGCGTACGCGCCGAGGTATTCACCGCGGGCGACCTTGGGCAGCAGTGCCGCCTCCTGTTCGGGGGTGAAGCCGCCGCCCATGCCGTTGCCGCGGGCGAGCAGACCCGACACGCTCATCCATGCCCGCGACAGTTCCTCGGCCACGAGGCAGTACTCGAAGACGCCGAGCCCGAGGCCGCCGTGTTCCTCGGGGATCATGATCCCGAAGAAGCCGGTCTCGGCCATCTCCTTCTTGAGGGAGTCGGGGATGGTGCCCTGGACCGGGTCGAGTTCGTTGGCGACGGGCAGCACCTTCGTCATCGCGAAGTCGCGGGCGAGGTCGCGGATCGCGAGGCGTTCCTCGGTGAGATAGCGCGGGGAATCGGTGCGCGGCTGCGAGGGGCGGTGGGTCATGGGAGGTGCACTCCTTCGATGGACCGGAGTAGGTCATTAACGCTTGTTCACCCAGTACAGCACGGCACCCATGACCCGTCAACGGTTCAGCGCGAATATCCGACCAGATTGAGCGCGTATCCAGCGAAATCATCGGCGACCTCCTGCGCCGAGAGGGGGCCGCTCTCCCGGAACCAGAGGGGGATGCCGGCGCACATCGTGAGCACCGCCGTGACCCCCTGATGCACCCGCTCGATCGTGAAAATCGCCTGCGCTACACCGTCTTCCGCGATGTCGACGAAGAGTTGCTCCTGCGCGTCGCGCGAGCCCACCACGCGCTTGCGGTCGAGCGGACCGAGATAACGCAGTTCAGAATTCGCCACCAGACACGCCCGCGGATTCCGCGCGGTGTACAGAGCGTGGGCTGCGACCGCCGCGCGCCACCGTTCGGCCGGATCGTCACCGACCTTGCGCAGGGCGTTGCGGGTCGCCGTGAACTGCTCGTCGCTCGCACGGCGGAGAATTTCCACGAGCAGTTCCGACTTGTTCTCGAAGTGGTTGTAGACGTTGGCAGCGCTGCAACCTGCGGCGTTGGCGATATTGCGCATCGTCGCCCCGTGGAATCCGCACTCGTAGAACTCGTCGAGCGCGGTCTCGAGAATCCGTTCCCGAATGGACGAGGACGCACCGTTCGACCGGCTGTTCATCCCTGCACAGTAGGCACACATCGCACGGACCAGCAAGAACCCTCCCGTTGACGACGATGCGCACCGTTGTTATGGTCCACATCACATGAACGGTTGTTAATAACCACGCACAACGGAGGATCTGCTGTGTCCAGTCCCCACCCCGAGTCGTCCCTGCTCGACCGCATCACCCGCCTCGAAGACCTCGAAGCGATCCGGAAGCTCGACGCGCAGTACTGCCGCCATCTCGACGACGGCAACTGGGACGCGCTCATGGAGCTGTTCACCGACGACGGCGAGTTCGACGGCCTGTCCCACCCTCGAGGAAAGGAGGAGATGCGCACCTTCTTCGCGGGACTCGCCGACGGCGGCCTGACCTCCTTCTGGCACTTCATCACGAACCTCGAGATCGACCTCGACGGTGACCGTGCCACGGTGCGCTCGTTCCTGTGGCAGCCGTGCGTCACCGACGGTGCACCCGCGATCGCCGCCGGTCGCTACAACGACCAGGTCGTCAAGATCGACGGCCGTTGGCTCTACAAGGTCAAGCAAGTGCGCTTCCACTTCTTCGGCCCGCTCGAGGCCGGCTGGGACGAGAACCTCTTCGCGCTCGACAGCGCCCGCGGTGCGGCGGTACGGGCATGACCGACACCGCGCACGGCACCGTTCCTGCATCCTCGACGGACGAATTCGTCTGGACGCGGATGCTCCACCTTCCCGAGATCGCGGAACTGCGTCGCCGACGTGCCCGGGTGACCAACACGCTCGGCGGCGTCACCGTCGTGCTGTTCACGTCCTTCCTCGTCGCCTTCATCGGGTTCCCCGACCGATTGGGAACCACCGTCGTCCTCGGCATCCCGCTGTCGCTGTGGGTGGTGTTCTCCCAGTTCGTCGGAACCTGGGTGCTGGTCTGGGCGTACTTCCGCCTCTCCCGCACCTACATCGGCCCCGCCGTCGACGACGCCGTCGCAGCCGTCGAACGGAACCGTCCCGCATCCGAGGAGGTCGCATCATGACCGGTGACGCCGATTATCTCGCCATCGCGATCTGCAGCGCCGTCATCTCACTGACCCTGTGGGTGACCTTCGCTGCCTCCCGCCGCGCGAAGAGCGCCGACGGATTCTTCGCCGCGGGCCGCTCGATCTCGAGCTGGCAGAACGGATTCGCCATCGCAGGTGAATTCATCTCCGCCGGCAGCTTCCTCGGCACCACCGGCCTGATCTTCTCCAAGGGTGTCGACGGCACCGTCATCCTGTTCACGTCCGTCATCTCGTTCCTGCCGGTGCTGTTCCTCCTCGCGGAGAAGATGCGCAATCTCGGCAAGTACACCCTCGCCGACGTTCTCGTCTTCCGAACCGACTCGCGGAACGTGCGGGTCGCGGTCGCGCTGAGCACGATCGCCACCGGCACCTTCGTGCTGCTCGCCCAGCTCGTCGCCGCGGGTGTGCTCCTCGAATCCGTCTCGGGCATCCCGTTCTGGCTGTCGGTGGTGGTCGCCGGATCACTCATGGGCATCTACGTCTTCGTGGGCGGCATGCTCGCCACCACCTGGGTGCAGGTCATCAAGTCGACGATCCTGTCGGTGCTCGCGATCATCGTGTGCTTCGGCATCCTGGCGCAGTTCGGGTTCGCATTCCCGAAGGTCCTCGACGCCGCGACCGACAACGCCGTCGCGGGCGACGCGATCCTGTCGCCCGGGTTGATCTTCGGCCAGACCAGCGCGATCAACCTCGTCTCCTACGCGCTCGCGTTCGCCCTGGGCACTGCCGGGATGGCACACATCCTCATCCGGTTCTTCACCGTCCCCGAGGCCACGACGGCCCGTCGCTCGCTCGGCTGGACCGTCGCGCTGTGCAGCCTGTTCTACCTGATCGTCATCGTGATGGGCTTCGGCGCCGCGGCCGTGCTCGGACCGAACGGCACCGACCTCGTCGGGCCCGGTGGCAACCTCGCGGCACCCGTGCTCGTCACCGAACTCGGTGGCGGCGCCGGCACGGTCGGTGGTTCCATCGCGCTCGCACTCGTCGCCGCGGTCGCCTTCGCGTCCATCGTCGCAGTGGTCGCCGGTGTCGTGATCTCCGCTGCCGGTACCTTCGCCCGCGATGTGTGGCCGGCGGTCACGCGGAAGGAACCGATCGAGAATCTCGACGCGGACGAGCAGGCTCGGGAGGACCAGGCCCAGGCCCGCATCGCGCGGTACGGAGCCGTATCCTTCAGCGTCCTCGCCATCGGTCTGGCCATGCTCATCGGTGACGACACGAACATCACCTTCTTCATGGGCATGGCGTTCATGGTGGCCGGCAGCGCGCATCTGCCCGCCCTCGTGCTGAGCCTGAACTGGCGACGGTTCAATGCCACAGGCGCGGTCTGGGGTGTGCTCACCGGTCTCGTCTCGACCGTCGTGAGCCTGATGTTCACCGAGGCCCTGTGGATGGGCAGCGGGCCCGCTCCCCTGACCATCCAGCTCCCGGTGATCGTCACCATGCCGCTCGGTATCGCGGCGTGTGTGATCGGGTCGATCGTCGGCGAGAAGCGTCGGGGACGAGGCCGCCTCGAGGACGAGAAGTTCGCGGAGATGCTCGTGCGTGCCGAGACCGGCATCGGCGCGGAGGTCGCCGCCACGCACTGATCCGTCAGCGATATTTCGGGTTCGCGACCTTCAGCCGGTTCGCGGCCAACCCCCTGATCACCTCGGCGACCTGCGGGTCGTCGAGGTGATCTCGTCCTGCACGCACACCGAGGGCGAGTTCGGCTTCGGAGCGGTAGCCGAGCCCGGCGAGTCGCACCCGGTAGGTTTCCCGCACCCCAGGGGCGAGGGTGGCCTCCCGCGCGGCGATGCCGAGGACGTGCGCCGCCACCCGGCTGCGGTAACGGGTCTTCGCGTCGGCGCCCGCCCCGACTTCCAGGACGAACTCGCGGACCGCCTCGAGCAACTCCTCGACGGGCGGCGCCCCGAGGAAGGGTGGAGTGGCGGGAGGAGTCTCCGTCTCCTCGTGGGGAGCGACGCCGAGCAGGTCCAGCAGGTCGTGTTCGCACTCGGCGACGCGCCGTCCGATGGCGAGCAGTTCGAGGGTGTTGTCTCCTCCCGTCGCCGCTGCGGCGGCCTGCATCCGGCAGATCACCGCCCACCGCAGCGAGCCGTAGACCTCCCACCAGTGGACGACCTCGGGGTCGGGACTCTCCCCCGATTCGTCGGCGTACCCGCGGAACAGGTCGTCGCGGGAGCCGAACCCGCCGACCGGGTGCGGCGAGCCGAAACGCCACGTCCGGGTGCACAGCCACCCGAGGTCCTCCATCGGGTCCCCGACGTGCGCCAGTTCCCAGTCGAGCACCCCACGCACGCCCTCTGCGTCGACGAGGAGGTTCCCGTTGCGGAAGTCGCCGTGTACGAACGCTTTCCCGGTCGCCGGTGGACGGTTGCGGGTGAGCCACGCGAACGCGGCCTCGAGCGCCGGCACGGGGTCGCCGTTGGTGAGGTACTCGTCGAACAGGGAGGTCAGCGGGTCGTGTTCCGGCAGGTTCGGTACGGCCTCGATGTCCATGCGGTGGATCCGGGCGAGGATGCGTCCGAGTTCGTAGGGCAGTGCGGCGCGGGCCTCGGCCAGATTCTCGTCGCGCAACAACTTCTGTGGGAGTGCTTCGCCGGGCACCTTCGACATCACGAGGTAGGCGCCGATCCCGGGGTGCGGTTCGTCGCCGCTGCGGTCGATCACGTCGGGCACGGGCACGCCGACGCGGGCGGCCTCGTCGAAGGACGCCGCTTCCATGGCGATCCTGCGCGCGTCCTCGCGTCCCGGCGGGTCGCGGCGCAGGATCAACTCCCGGGTGTCGCCGGTGGCCGACGCCGCGGTGATCGCCCACGTCTCGCGGCTCGCACCACCGGTGAGACGTTCGATGCGCCGCAGCGTCCAACTTCCGTCGAGTACCGACGAAAGACGCTTCGTCAGTTCGTTTTTCAATTCACCGCTGACGCCACCCACCGCGACCTCCCTGTTCGGTTTCCTGCGGTGGATACTCCCACGGTGATCGGCGGTGTGCGAGCACTTCCACCGCGACGTCGCGAAGTGTCAGGCCGCGAACCCCACCGCCCCGATGACCGGGATGATCGTCATGAAGACGATAGCGATGACGAAGAGCGTGATGGTGATCTTCTTGTCCCAGCGCGATCGCGTGCCCGTCGCGGCGAGCATGAAGAAGACGAACCCCACGCAGATCGATCCGATACCGATGACGACGGGTGTTTCCAACATGCCTTCCATCATCACCCATGCCGGTTCCGTCGTTCCGCCGGTCTACCGCCGATGACCGGGCTCCGGCCGGAAGGCACCGTGGAAGGTCATCGGCACGTGGTGCTGCAGGTTCACCGCCGCGACCGGCCCGTCGCCCGGTCGATCGGCGCGCAGGACGACGAGTCTGCTGGTCCTGCGCGCGGGCCGGTGCTCGAGTGTCAGCAACCAGCCGTCGCCCTCGGCGTCGCCGCCCGGCGCGAAGAGCGGTTCGCAGACGGTGTCGCCGGCGGCGGCCGTGTATCGGCTCACGGCTCCGGCGCGATGATCGATCGTGGTGACCGAGTCGGGATCGCCTCCCGGGACCGATGCCGACGCCGTGTAGCTGTAGCGATGCTCGGTGGTAGCGAACCGCTGGTCGAGCTGGGGGAACTCACATCCGTGATCGTCGAGTTCGATGGTGGTGACGTGGCGGGTCCGCCGGTCGACGGACAGCCGGGTGAGGGTGCCCCCGAAGGCCGGCCCGGCGGACTCGCGATAGTTGCGCAGGTGCCTGTTCCACCCTCCCCAGCCATCGGCGGGATCGTGTGCGACGAGTTCGACGACAGTGCGGTCCCCGTCTTCATGGGCATTGGTGACGTGGAAATGGAACAGCGCATCGTGTTCGACGGTGGTCGGCCTGCCGCCGTCGCGCGGGACCAGGACGATGGTGGTGCCGAGTTCCGGTCGATAGGACAACGCATCGTCGAAGGGACGCAGACCCAGGGCGACCGGGATCGGATTCCGGACCACCAACGGCCCGAGCACGAACACCAGGTGCCGTTCGGTCAACGCGAAGTCGTGGACGAATCCGAGTTTCGGGATCGGGACGGTCGCGAGTCCGTGGAGGCGACGGCCGCGATCGAGTCGATAGCAGCGGATCATCGGTCGCGGGAAGAAGTCGAGCCCGAAGTTGAACACCTCGCCCGTCGCGGGGACGGTCTTCGGATGCGCAGAGAACGCTCCGAGCCGTTTCAACGCGCCACCGAAGGATTCGGGTCCGTAGGTCTGCAGGGTCTCGGCGTCGAGCCGGTGCGGTCGTCCCCCTTCCCAGAGGGCGTAGAGCACGTCGTCGTGCAACAACACACTCGTGTTCGCGAGATTCTCAGGGAACCTCAGCGCGTTGGCGAGCGACCCGCCGATCCTCTGTGTACTGAATCCTTTTGCCGGACGACGTGTCTCGTTCGTCCTCGCGAAGCTCTTCGTCCGCACGTACCGATTCCGGTAGTGGACCCCCTCCGGCCCGATGTCGATGCGGGAGACCATGCCGTCACCGTCGAAGATATGACTCAGGGGATGACCGTCGACGTCGAGACGGCCGGGCCCGATCCGGTAGAGCGCGCCCCGCAGGCCCTCGGGGATCGCGCCCTCGACGTCGTCCAGGTCGTAGTCGAACTCCCGGTGCTGGGAGTCCCACGGTGACGCCCCGAGTTCCTGCGCTTGTTGTTCCGACGCCCCCGTTGCAACGGTCATATACCGACGGTCGCACAGATGAGACACATTGGGAAGAACTGTCTCATTACCGTCCGCGACATCGGCGGATCAGCGATTGAGCTGTGTGATCCGCCCGGTCAGCAGCGTGGCGAACGCCGTCCACGCCGAGTACGGAGCCAGCGCAGCCCCCGCAGTCGGATTCGCCTCGGCCGTCCGGCGCGTCAGATCCGCGGTACTCGCGGCGAGCAGTGCGGCCACCACGGTGGCCGGCATCAACCGATGCCACTTGAAGAACACCCACGACCACGACGCGTTGAGCACGAGATTCGTGGCCAGAGCCGCGATGTAGTTGCGACGACCCACATAGTCGTCGGCATCGGTGTACTCGTCGATCGCGACGGCCGAGGTGACAGCGATATCGGCATACAGCGCCGTCCAGACGATCGGGAACGCCGCGGCCGGAGGCTGGAAACCGGGCTTGCGCAACTTGCGGTACCACCGGGAGTTCGTGTCCTGGGAGGCGATCGACCCGACGATCGCGGTGGTCGTGGTGGCAGCGGCGGTCGCGAGGACGGTACTGAGTCTCATGTCTGTCGGCTCCTGTAGAAGACGGTTGATCGTCGGCTACCCGAGCCGAAGGCGCACGAAACGGACACCTCGGTAGGGTGGCGGGCCGGGAGGTCGACATGAGTGGATTGCAGCAGGTCGGCGACGGGGTCTGGGCGTTCGTGCGCACACCCGGCGGCTGGGGTGAAGCCAATACCGGGTTGGTCGTCGCGCCGGGAACGGCGTCGTTGGTCGTCGACACCGCATGGGACGTCGCATGGGCTCAGCGCATCGCCGAGGCGCAGGCACCGCTGGTCGCGGATGCTCCGATCACCGACGCGGTGAACACCCACAGCGACGGCGACCACTGGTGGGGCAACGACACGCTGCCGCCCGACGCGCGGATCACCACCAGCGCCGCCGCACTGGACGGGATGCGCGAGGATCTTCCACCGCGCGCCCTCACCGTGCTGGCCGCCACGGGCTCCCTGATCCGGCGCGTCCCCGGTCCCATCGGTGCGGCCGGTGCCTATATGGCGCGGGTGCGCGGCGGTGCCCGATTCCCGCGCCGCACCCCGCGGATGCCCGACACGACCTTCGCGACCGCCACCTCCCTGGACATCGGCGGTCGCACGATCGAACTCGAGCAACTCGGACCGTGCCACACGGCCGGCGACCTCGTCGTCCGCGTGGCCGACGCCGGGGTCGTCTTCACCGGCGACCTGCTGTTCATCGGGTCGACACCGATCCTGTGGCACGGCCCGCTCGACAACTGGCTGTCGGCGCTCGATCGGCTGCTCGACTGGGACGCCGTGGTGTACGTACCCGGCCACGGACCGACCTGCGGCGCGACGGAGATCCGAGCACTGCACGACTACTGGCTGTGGCTGGGCGACGCCGCCCGCGACCATCACCGGGCCGGACTCACCCCGCTCGAGACAGCACGGAAACTCGTGCGCACGAGAGACTTCGATGCGTGGCGCCAGTGGGAGTCGCCGGAACGCATCGCGCTGAGCCTGAGCACGCTGTTCGACCAGTGGAACGGCAACCCACCGGCACCACCCACCGTCACACGTCGCGCCGCAGCCTTCATCACGGCCGAAACACTGCTGCGTGAAGGAGCATTCGAGACGTCCTGACCGTCGATCAGGACAGGTGCTTCGGCTCCGGGGTCGTCTTGTGCGACCAGTCCGACCCCACGGGCGCGGTTCCGAGCGCGTCCGGGCACTCGTCGCGTCCAGCGGGTGCCAGGGAGATCACGATCGACTTGTAGGTGGGGCAGTTGCTCTTCAGCGCAGTCGAATCGAGCGGGACGAGAGGGTTGGTCTCCGGGTAGTAGGCGGCAGCGCTGCCCCGTGGCAGGTCGTATTCGACGATCCGGAACCTCTTGGCGCAACGGTCACGGTCGTCGCCGTCCCATCGTGTGAACAGGTCGACGAAGTCTCCGTCGTCGAAACCCAGTGCGGCGATGTCGTCCCGGTGCATGAACACCACACGGCGGCCGCCCGCGATCCCGCGATAGCGGTCGCTGAGGCCGTAGATGGTGGTGTTGAACTGGTCGTGGCTGCGCATCGTCTGCAGCAGAAGATGACCCGGCGGTACCTGAACCACCTCCACCGGCGAAACCGCGAATTCCGCCTTGCCCGAATCGGTATCGAAGGACCTGGTATCTCGGGGAGGGTGCGGCAGGATGAATCCTCCCGGACGCCGGACGTTGACCTCGTAGCCTTCACAACCCGGGACGACGCGGGAGATGCGCGATCGGATGTTCGCGTAGTCGTCGCGCATCGCCTTCCAGTCGATCCCGTAGCGGTCACCGATCGTGGCCTCGGCGATGCCCGTGATGATCGCGACCTCCGAACGCACCTGTTCGCTGGGCGGTTTCAACGGCCCTCGGGAGGCGTGGACCGCGCACGTCGTGTCCTCGACCGACACGAACTGCGGTCCGGATGCCTGGACGTCCTTGTCGGTGCGCCCGAGCGTCGGAAGAATCAATGCCGTTCTACCGCAGACCAGATGGGAACGGTTGGGTTTCGTCGAGATGTGCACCGTCATGTCGATTCCGGCTATCGCCTCGGCGGTGACGCCTGTGTCCGGCGCCGCCTGCACGAAGTTGCCACCGAGGCCGAGGAAGAACCGCACCTTGCCGTCGCGCATCGCCTTGATCGAATCGACGGTGTCGTAACCGTTCTCGCGAGGCGGATCGAAACCGAACTCCTCCTCGATCGCGTCGAGGAAGCTCTGCGGCGCGCGTTCCCAGATCCCCATCGTGCGGTCGCCCTGGACGTTCGAATGTCCGCGCACAGGCATGAGCCCGGCACCGCGCTTGCCGATGTTACCCTGCGCGAACGCGAGATTGCAGATCTCCTTGATGGTCGCGACGGCGTTGCGGTGCTGGGTGATACCCATGGCCCAGCAGAAGACCGTTGCCTGCGAGCGTCGCAGCATCTGAGCGGCTTCGGTGATCTGCTGTCGCGACAGGCCGGTCGCGGCGACCACCTCGTCCCAGTCGATGTCCCGGACATGTTCGACCCATTCTTCGAATCCCTGGGTGTACTGCTGCACGAAGTCGTGGTCGAGCGCGTCCCATTCGACGAGCAGCGACCCGAACGCCTGCAGCAGCGCGAGGTCCCCGTTGACCTTGATCGACAGATGCAGGTCGGACAGATCCGTTCCCCGCCCGAGCACGCCGCGCGGCGTCTGCGGGTTACGGAAGTTGACCAGGCCCGCCTCGCGCAGCGGGTTGATCGTCAGGATCTTCGCGCCGTTCTGCTTGGCCTCTTCCAGTGCGGTGAGCATGCGCGGATGGTTGGTGCCGGGGTTCTGTCCCTGCAGAATGATCAGCTCGGCGTTGTGCACGTCGTCGAGCGTCACGCTGGCCTTGCCGATGCCGATCGATTCCTGCAGCGCGATGCTCGTGGACTCGTGGCACATGTTGGAGCAATCGGGCAGGTTGTTGGTCCCGAACGCCCGCGCGAACAGCTGGTACACGAAAGCGGCCTCGTTCGACGCACGCCCGGAGGTGTAGAAGGTGGCCTGATCGGGACTGTCCAGCGACTTCAGCTGCTCGCCGATGAGGGAGAAGGCCTCCTCCCATTCGATCGGGGTGTAGTGCGTGGCACCGGGCCTCTTGACCATCGGATGCGTGATGCGGCCCTGCTTGCCGAGCCACAGTTCACTGTGGGCAGCGAGCTCGGCGATGCTGTACCTGGCGAAGAACTCGGGGTCGGCGCGTCGCTTGGTGCCCTCCTCGGCGACGGCCTTGGCACCGTTCTCGCAGAACTCGGCGATCTTGCGATGCCCGGGGTCCGGGTCGGGCCACGCACAGCTCGGGCAGTCGAACCCTTCGGTCTGGTTCAGCTCGAGCAGCGTCTCGGCCGAACGCACCAGTCCCATCTGTTCGAGGGATCGCTTCATCGCCACGGCAACGCCGGTGACGCCGGCGGCAGCCTTCTTGCGGTCTCCGACCTCGAGGTGGGCCTCGTCGTAGTCGGACTGCAGGTCGCTCTTCTGCATTCGCTCACCTCTCACCGAGCACAGTTCTGCGCGGCGGGTACCCGTGATGTCCACTCGGCCAAACCCGGATCGGTTCCCGCTCCGAGACCGCTGATCGGACGTACCCTCGGAGAATGGGATGGTCGAAAACGCTCGGTATCCCGGCCGCTGCGGCGGCCGCCGTCGGTGCCTACGATCTTGTGCAGAAACGACATTCGCTGCTGCGGAACTTCCCAATTCTCGGGCATGCGCGTTACGTCCTGGAGTCGTTGGGCCCCGAACTGCGGCAGTACATCACGACGAACAACGACGAGGAACGTCCGTTCAATCGCGACCAGCGCAGGTGGATCTACGCGTCGTCGAAGAACGTCACAAACACCTTCGGTTTCGGCAGCGACAACGACATCGAGTACACCGACGGGTACACGATCATCAAGCACCGCACCTTCTCGGACCTGCCGCCGTCGGCCGCTCCTCACGGTGGTGAGAAGGTCTCCATTCCGTCCGCGAAGGTCCTCGGCGCCGCGCGCGGGCGTGCCCGTGCCTTCCGTCCCGGATCGTTCGTCAACATCTCCGCGATGAGCTTCGGCTCGCTGTCCGGTGCCGCCGTGGAGGCACTCAACCGAGGTGCCGGCGCGGCCGGGTGCCTGCAGAACACCGGCGAAGGTGGTTTGACGAACTACCACCGCAACGGCGGAGAGTTGATCTTCCAGATCGGCACCGGCTACTTCGGGTGCCGCGACGAGGACGGCCACTTCGACCTCGCACGGCTGAAGCGGGTCGTCGAATCGGCACCCATCCGTGCTCTGGAGATCAAACTCAGCCAGGGCGCCAAGCCCGGACTGGGCGGACTACTCCCCGGAGCCAAGGTCACGCCGGAGATCGCCGAGGTCCGCGGAATCCCCGTCGGCAAGGATTGTGTGAGCCCGTCCCGGCACACGGAGTTCCACGACATCGACAGTCTGCTCGACTGGGTCGAACTGCTCGCCGCCGAGACGGGCCTTCCCGTCGGGATCAAGTCCGCCGTCGGCGACACGACCTTCTGGGACGAACTCACTCGGCGGATGAGCGAGACCGATCGCGGCGTCGACTTCGTCACCATCGACGGCGGCGAAGGCGGAACCGGCGCAGCACCATTGGTGTTCGCCGACGCGGTCTCCCTACCGTTCCGCAGCGGCTTCGCGCGGGTCTACGCGACGTTCGCCGAAGCCGGTCTGACCGACGACGTCACCTTCATCGGCGCCGGCAAACTCGGTCTACCCGACAACGCGGTGGTCGCGATGGCACTCGGCTGCGACATGGTCAACGTCGCACGCGAACCGATGTTCTCGATCGGATGCATCCAGGCACAGAAATGCCACACCGACCGCTGCCCCACCGGCGTCGCCACACAGAACCGCTGGCTCACCCGAGGACTCGACGTCCCGTCCAAGGCCGACCGCGTCGCCGACTACATCGGAGCCCTACGGCGCGATGTGTTCAAGATCGCGCAAGCGACCGGGGTCGTGCATCCGGGCCTGATCACCGTCGACGACATCGAGATCGCCGACGGCAACCGGCACGCGGTCACCCTACGCGAGATGTACGGCTATCGAGACGGATGGGGACTGCCGTCGCAGGCGGACCGGGAGGAGATCACGCGGCTGATGACCGCGGAAGCGGTGACGACGCCGGGTGGGACGGAGGCGTCGACGGCGACATCGTAATCACTTGTGGATCAAGCGATCGAAAGCACCCCGACGGATAAGATCTCGTTATATCAACTAGCAACTTCAAGCACGCGTATATCGACTTCTCAACAACCAATATGATGGACAATCGCGGTTATCCATGATTATCGCAATGGCGGAACTGCGCGAAGATGACCGTGTTCATCAGCGCCATCCTGTGACTTGAAGGACTCCACGTCGAGAGGCCGTCAAGCCCGCTGGGCACGTGCGAGTTGCTACCCCGCAGGAATCCTCTGGGGTCGGAGAACCCGGGTTCTGGACCACTGTGCGTGATGGTGTGACACTGCGACCCAGTGTAGGGATCCCGGCAATTCCGCCTGGCAGACTTCGACCATGGACCGGAACCGAGGCACCGGAATTCTGCACCCAACAAGGTATTTCGTTGTTGGTCAGTGGTGATGCGGAGGCCAATGTGTACGCCCCGTGAAGGTTGCCGACCCGGGCGCTGCTCTATACCGATCGGTTCGTCGACCTGAGCGCCGCCGGCTTCAGTCCCGCCACCGCGGCCGAGCACACCCTGGCCGTGCAGGTCCCGGCCGACCCGACGCTGTGGCGCACCGGCGGCGCCGACGCCGCCGAAGCGGCCGATCATGTGCTCGCCGTGGCCCAACAGAAGGCCGCCCCATGAGTGATGTGACCGAGGTGGAGATCCTCGCCGCGGCCGATGCCACCTTCCACACCGCGCTGCTCGCCCGTGGCTATCGGTTGGTGACCGGCAACCACTACGAGGCGCCCTCCGGGGACGACACTCCCCTGTCGGTGGATCTCCTGGTTCCCGGCACCGGCGGTGGCCGACTCGAACGCATCAAGTACGCCGGGCGCGGCTTCGATGTCATCCCCGGTTGACTCTCGCGCTCGCCTCCGATCCGATGCAGGTGCGGGTGCGGGCACGTCTGACGACCGGCGAGACCGTGCGTTTCGGATCTCCCCCCCGAGCAGGGGTTGACCACCATGCAGGTCCTCGAACTCGCCCGCATCACGAGACTCGATGCACCCCGTGCACCCTTCTTCGGGAGCCAGTCGATCTTCTCGACCTCGTGCGTGCTGGGCGTGCAATGCGTGCACGCACAGCACGCAGGGGGATGACTCGGTTCAACATCCCGGAATCCGAATGATTTCTGCAGGTCACCCTGCTCCGTCCGCCACCGCTCGACCCCGGGAATACCTCGTCTTCGGGTCGTGGTGTGCTGAGCGGATCGGGGGCGTCTTCGTGTCCCCCGGGCTCAACCCAGTTGCCTTCACGGATTTCCGTTCGGCTGGAACCGTGCTGCACCTTTCGCCGAGAGGCGACCGAACCCACCCGATCCTTCTTCGTTTCCACCCGGCATCGACATCCCTGCGGCGGTACAGACCGCGGGCTTGCCACCCGACTGATGTCCCCGGATTGGGACGCAAGAGACGATCGCGATTCCGCACGCCGAGGGCGTGCATGATCGTTCCCGGGATCCTTGTGCCCGGAGCCAAAGGATCCGGGCACAAGGAGGGTGCCGCTCCGAGGGGTGAGCTGAACACCCTGAAACCTGCCACCTTCACCAGATGACAAGTCCGGTGCCGTAGCCCGAGGGGGAGTGAGCTACAGCGCGACCACACCTTGCGAGGGGATGAAAGTGTGGTCGTTTACCGAGCGTACAAAACCGGCAAATCCACCTGGTTCTTCACCCGAAGCCTTCACCCCGAAATTCCCTCCTCCGAATGTCACCGGGCCAAGAGCACGGTCGACAACACCGGTTGCCACAGCGAACCGGTGTCGGAGCCGGCCGACACATCGGCGTGACGGCGATCCGGGCGTACTCGACCGAACGTGCCGTGCGGGGCAACCAGTCCTGATGGGCTACCGACCACGTCTGGACTTGCGGCCGGGTCGGTGCGGGAAGCGGCTGACGGGACAACACTCCTCAGACCCGATACGGATCCCCACGGAGGGGAACCCCGATGTCTGAAGTCAAACCGTGTACTCGCCGGTCGTGAGGGAAGTGGTGATCGTTGATGGGGTGACGTACCCCGCTGCCGGCCGGTAGCGGCACACGGTCTCGATTCGGCGCAGCGCTTCGGCCAGAACATCGTAGGAGGCCGCGAAGGACAATCGAACGCGGCCCTCACCTCCCGGACCGAAGACCTCCCCCGGCGTTACAGCGACCTGAGCCTCCTCCAGCAGCCAGGAAGCCGTGTCGACACCGGTTCCCACGCCGAGCTCTTCGACGGAAGGAAATGCGTAGAATGCCCCTTCCGGCAGGGCGCATCGAATTCCGGGAATCCTGTTGAGACCGTGCACTACAAGGTTGCGGCGCCGTTCGTATTCACGAGTCATGTCAGTGACGGCTTCTTCTGTTTCGGTAAGGGCAGCCAGCCCTCCACGCTGAACGAAGGAACTTGCACACGACACGGTGTGTTGGTGAACTTTCAGCAGTTGCTGTATGGCGAAAGAGGGTCCGGCGACATACCCGAGTCTCCACCCGGTCATGGCGTACCCCTTGGAGAATCCGTTCACAGTGAATGTGCGGGCTCCCGCCTTCGGATGCGCTGCGAGACTGCGGTGACGGTAGCCGGAGTAGATGACTTTCTCGTAGATCTCGTCGGAGATGATGAAGAGGTCGTGTCTTTCGGCGAATTCGGCGATCGTCTCGACTTCTCGGACAGTCAACACGTTCCCGGTCGGGTTGTTCGGCGTGTTCACCAGGATTGCCCGAGTTCGGGAGTTGACCGCCGCCTCCAGCGCTCCCTGGGTCACGCGGAAGGCACCGTCGCGCGCTTCCAACGGGACCTTCGCAATCGAGCCGCCGGCCAAGGACACCATGGACTCGTAGCTCACCCACCCCGGTGTCATGATCATCAGTTCGTCTCCAGGATCGAGAACGGTCATGATCGCAGCGAACAGAGCGTGTTTCGCGGAGGGGGTCACACAGATTCCGAACTCGGGATCGACGATCACCCCGTTGTCGGTGCGCAGTTTGTCGGCGATCGCGGCCCTGAGTTCGGGTACACCGCTGCTCGACGTGTAGTGGGTGAATCCGTCGCGCAGAGCTCGGACAGCTTCATCGACCACCGCCGCGGGAGTGTCGAAATCCGGCTCTCCCCCAGTGAGATCGATGATGTCGGTGCCGGACGCACGCATAGTGCGGATCCTGTCTGCCAACTCGACGGTCGATGACGACGCCAGTGCAGCAACCCTGTGCGCAACACGCATTTCAGATCCGTTCCCTTCCTCGGACGTCACGACTTCGCTCTCAGGCACCCCAACGTCTCGATGCTGCCGCGGCACTTCGGCCGGCAAGAAATCCGAAGGTCATTGCTACAGCGATCGGAGAACCACCGGACGGGTAGAGGTGTCCGAAGACACCGGCTGCCACGGTTCCTGCAGCGAACAGTCCCGGAATCGGGACACCCTCGTGTCGAAGTACTTCGCCACACGAGCTGATTCGAGGACCACCGGTGGTGGTGAGTGTTCCTGGATGAAGGCGGAGCGCGTAGTAGGGCGCCGTATCGACCGGGGCCAGGGCGCGCCGGCCGAACGTCGGGTCCATCCCGTGCTTCGCGAAGTCGTTGTACTCCGCGACCGTTGCCGTCAAGGCTGTGGCGTCGACGCCGATCCGCTGCGCGAGTGCGTCGAGATCGCTCGAAGGGTGCAGCCAGTCCGGGTCGGGCCCACCGGGGGCCGCGGACAGCACCGCGATCCGGGAACGGGCAGTGGAATCGAAGATCAGCCACGAGGCACCGAGATTGGGGAGCCCGGGCCCTCGCGTGTCGTGATTGCCGAAGACCTTCGGAAAGTCGTTGTAGCGGGTGTGTTCGTTCACGAACCGCTCACCGCGAGTATCGACGATCAGCGAGGCCGCATGGGTGCGGATCGGCAGGCCCGCCTGGGCAACCGGTTCGCCCGCCTCGGTCAGCGCCGGGTCGTATGCGACGACCGTGCCGAAATACGACCGCATGTTCGCCACCGACGCGCCGGCCTCGAGCACCATTTTCAGTCCGTCGCCGGTGTTGGTGGATGCACTGACGGGCACGACGTCGTATCCGATGAAGCCGCGCACCGATTCGGAATCCCACTCGAAACCGCCGCTGGCCAGGACGACAGCCTGCCGCGCACCGAGGTCGACGCCGCAGGATCGCACGCCGACCACGTCGTCCCCCGCGATGATCAATCCGTCGACAGGGCTGGAGGCGCGGACGACCACCCCGCGATCCAGAAGTCCCCGCAGCAGTCGTGCCACCAGTGCGACGCCCTTGACGCGCACGTCGGCGGCCGTGCGCCGCGCGATCTCCGCGGCCAGTTCGTCGGGGTCCTGCCGAGTGCGTTCCTCGGCGTGAGTCGTTCTCTCCCCCAGGATGTTCAGGGTGGACCGCACCGGTAGAGCATCGGCATGGTCGGGCAGCTCGTCCCGAACGGGAAACGGCAGTGCCTCGACCGCGCGGCCACCCGACGTTCGTCCCGGTATCTCCTCGAGGTGCAGGTAGTAGTCGGGAAAGCCCGGGATCGCCGCCATCTTCAGTGGCGTGTGCTGCTCCAGATAGTCCAGCATCTGCGGTGCCGTATCGACGAAGACGTCGATCAGTTCCGGGTCCGGCACGTCGTCACCGGCCAGGGCCTTGATGTAGGCGAGGGCATCGGCCCGGGAGTCGGTACCGCCCAATTCGCCGACGTGACCGTTGGCCGGGATCCACGCCGCTCCTCCCGACAGCGCGGTGGTTCCCCCCAAACGGGCACTCTTCTCGAGCAGCAGCACGGAGGCGCCTCCGTCGGCGGCCATGGTGGCCGCGACCAGACCCGCCGCACCACTTCCTACGACGACGACGTCGAACACCTCCTGCCACGGATGGGTCGCGGCATCGTCGATCAGTCGGTTGCGCACGAGACGGTCTCCTTCGCCGAAATCCGTGGTTGCGCAAGGGCGGCGGATGCCCCGGCGCGTCGTCCGAAGAAGGTGCAGTCGCCCAGCGATGCACCACTGACATATCCGGTGGCCGGGATACCCGACGTGATGCGACCGGCCGCGTAGAGCCCGGGCACGGGCGCACCGTCGTGGTCGAGCACCGTCCCGTCCGGGGTGGTCTTCAATCCGCCGAGCGTGAAGGTGCGGAATCGTCCGCTCGCGTCGATCGCCGCGAACGGTGATCGCAGGGGCGCGAGCCAACGCGGCGACTTTCCGAAGCGTTCGTCGTGCCCGGTTTCGGCGGCGCGGTTGTAGGCGGCCACGGTGTCGGCGAGGGCGCCGGCCGGCAGACCTGTTTCCTCGGCGAGTTCCTCGATGGTTTCGGCGACGAATCCGGGTTGGACAGGACCGCGGAATTCCTCTGCGGCGTCGAAGATCTCCTCGTCGAGGATCAACCACACCCGTCCGTCCTGACGGAACAGTCCGTGCTGTCCGACGCGGCCGAGATAGGCGTCCTCGTTGATGAAGCGCTGCCCCGAAGCGTTGACGAGTACGCCCGGTTTGACCAGAGCCGGCGGTACCGAGAACGCGGCTTCACCGGCGTCCATGCGCACCGTCGCCGCGCCCACTGCCATGGCCGCGCGGAGAACCGATCCGTCGTTGTCCTCCACGCCCAGCTTGTCGGTGCCGACCAGCGCGGGCGCGTGATCGGCGAGCAACCGTTCGTCGTAGATGAACCCACCGGCGGTGAGAACGACCCCGCGACGGGCCGCCAGCAACAGGTCCTTACCGAACCGGCGGGCGAGGACCCCCACCACCGCTCCGTCGTCGTCGACGACGAGCCGTCGCACCCGGGTGTTGTTGCTCTGCTCGACACCGAGTTCGGTGGCGCGACGCGCGAGCACCTCCATCAACAGGAAGCCTCCGGCGCTGCCGTGCCGCGACGCCGACGGCGCAGCAGGGCAGTGACCGCGAGGTGCCGGTTTCGCGAGGCCGGCGAAGGGCGCGGCGTCCTCGCCTCCGGAGAACATCAGGCCGTCGTCGTTCCACGGTTCGGCAGTGGGAGCCGACCAGAAGGACGGCTTGAACGGCACACCGCAGTCGACGAGCCAGTCGTAGTGCGCCACACTGCCTTCGCAGTAGATCCGCACCTTCTCCTCGTCGGCGTGCGGCCCGCAGGCCGCCATGAGGAAACGGGCCATCTCCTCGGGCGAGTCCTCGAATCCGCAGGCCTGTTGCAGGGCTGTGCCACCGCCGAGATAGATCAGGCCGCCGGACATCGCCGAGGTGCCGCCGGGTTCACCGGCGGCTTCCAGGGCGAGAACCTCGGCCCCCGAGACGCGGGCCTCGATCGCAGCCGAGACACCGGCGGCACCGCATCCGACGACGATGACGTCGACCTGCCGGTCCCACTCGGTGATCTCGGATGCCTTCAGAGCTGCGAAGTCGTTCACCGGACTCCTCGTGGTCGGGTCAGTCGGACGAAGGCAGCGGCTGCGGGGGACGTTCGGGCAGAACCCGATCCCCGAGACTCAGAGAGCCCGGTCCCGCCGAGGTGCACACGACCTCCAGGCCGGTCTCCTCGTCCCAGTACCGCTTCCCGATGATCGTGCCCTGGTCGTAGCCTGCGGCGGGGCCCGGACGCGAGTCCACGTCGGTGCCGGCGGCCACCATCGCCGTGCCACCGCATTTCAGGTCGATATCGGAGGACGGTCCCTTGACCACCACGATCGACGTTGCACATACCGCGCTGACGTAGCGCTGGCCGGATCGAACTTGCATCATCTACCTCCGTTTCACGCCACGGACGTGGCGACTGGGCGGGTCAGGAACTCCATGACCACGCGCTCGAACTGCTCGCGCTTCTCCGTCATCGCCCAGTGACCGCAGCCCGAGAAGACGTGCAGTTCCACTTCGCGCATCTGACGCAACGGAAGCCACGCCATCTCGAGCGGGGTCACGCGGTCGTCGCGACCCCAGGTGATCAGCGTCGGCGCAGCGATCTTCGGCACCTGCGCCCACAACGGGATCTCTTCGGTGGGGCGCTTGCTCTTGCCGCCGACGTGCGAGAAGAACAGGCGCAGCCATTCGATGGCGCCGGGTTCGGTGGCGTTGCGCCAGCGTTCCTCGATCAGTTCCTCGGTGATGAACGCCTTGTCGCTGACCATCGTCTTCATCCACGCCACCAACTTCTCGCGGGTGGGGTCCTGGGCGAATTCGACGAGGCGGCCGAGCCCCTCCGGCGGGGACGGCGACAGGATCGCCGCGCCGACGCCGCCCGGGCCCATCAGAACGAGCTTGCCGAGACGGTCGGGATGGTCGAGAGCGAAACGCGCTGCGACGCTGCCGCCCATCGAGTTACCGAGGACGTGCGCCTTCTCGATTCCCAGTTCGTCGAGCAGGGCCGCGATAGCATCCGACGAAATCCGATGGTAGGGGCGGTCCATCTCGGGACGAGGGCTCGCGCCGAAGCCGGGCTGGTCGGGAATGATCGTCCGGAAGTGTTGCGAGAACAAGGGCAGGTTCGCACCGAAGTTGCCCCACCCCGAGACACCGGGGCCCGAGCCGTGCAGCATGACGAAGGCTTCACCCTCGCCGGCGATGTGGTAGCTCAGCGGGGTGGGGCCGTCGAAGGTGCGCCGGGTTCCCTCGCGGGTGATGTCTACCGTGTCCAGCATCTGGTCTCCTATCGAGGTGGGCGGGAAGTTCAGGAAGCAGTAGGGGCTGCGTCGACGATGGGAAGCAGCACCGCCGAGGCCGCAACTCCCCCGCAACGAACGGTCTGGGTGCGCACGGCGCCGTCGATCCCCCCGACGATGGGGTGACGTGGCGAGGAGCTACCGGCGATGTGCACCCGGATGCGGTGCCCGGCCCGGAACCGCTGGGCGGTCGCGCCGAGGCTGATCCGTATCGGAGCCTCTGCCGTGGCTGCACCTGCCCGAACGTGCAGGTAGCCGTCGCAGACGTTGTAACTGCGACCGTCCGGGTGGACGTCGCTGACGGTGATCGAGTAGTCGGCATCGACCGCGCTGCCGTCCACCCACAGTTCGGCGTCGACCCAGCCGATGACGTCGAGGTCCTCGGTCAGTTCGGGGCCGGTGAATACGAGCACGTCGTCCCTCTGCTGCACCTCGGTCTGTTCGATCGGTCCGGCCGGGCAGACCGCCTCCGGGGTCATGTGGGCGCCACCGGAGGTGGGCACGGGGTCGGTGGGATCGTGCTGCCAGCTGTCGGCGACTTCCCGCTCGGGTGCATCCCACGACAGCGTCCCGTCCTGTCGGGCGGCGGTACCGTTGCCGACGAGATGCAGGCGACGCGTCTGCGCCTCTGCCGGGGGCCACTGCGAGTAGTTGCGCCAAGCGTTCTCACCCATCATGAACAACCGGACCCGCTCGGGGTACGGCCATGTCGCGGGTTCGCCTGCCAGAGCGCTGCGGAAGAATCCGATCTGGAGGTTGTCCATGTCGAACATCGCGCTCGTCCCGAAGTAGAGATCGCCGATTTTCAACTGGCCGAGCGTGCTTCCTCGGGGAACGCGGTGCGCCCACGGGCCCATCAGCAGGAACTGCTGGTCGCGTACGGATTCGGGGGCTCGGCTCGTCATTCCCTCGAAGTTGCGGAGCGTCCCCACGTGCGCCTGGTCGTACCAGGAGCTCAGGTGAAGGACCGGTACGGAGACGTTCGGGTACGACGATTCCACCGAGAGCGAGGTCCAGACCTCGGAGGTGGGATCGTCGGCGGCGGCCCAGTCGAAGAAGAACGGCGCGATGTCTCCCAGGACCGTCTCGCGCAACTTCTCGATCGGTGCGGTCCGGGCCCAGGGTGCCAGGTCGTTGACCGCTTCGCGGGCCTCCCGCGCTGCGGACGGGCGCAGCTCGCCACGCTTGATCATCCGGTGAGCGATTCCTCCGCCCAGCGCGTTGAGCGAAACACCCAGCAGCGCGCCGAGTTCGAAGGCGCCGCCGCGGTAGCTGCGTCCCTCGAAGTAGTCGCTGCTGGCCTGGAAGGGTGCCAGTGCCATCAGTCCTTCGGGGGATCGCTTGGCAGCCTGCCAGGCGGCCGCGGCCATGTACGAACTGCCGTACATGCCGATGGCACCGTTGCACCAGGGTTGCGCTCGCACCCACGCCACCGCGTCTTCACCGTCCTGGGCTTCGGCGGTGAAGGGGTAGAAGTCGCCGTCGGAGCGCCCGCGTCCCCGGACGTCCTGCACCACGACTGCGAAACCGGCGGAAGCGGCTTTGATCGGGTCGAGCACGACCCACAGGCCGGGGTTGAAGTCCTTGCTGTACGGCGTGCGCTGCAGCAGCGTCGGGAAGGGTCCTTCGCCGGCGGGTCGATAGAGATCGGCTCGCAGGATCGTGCCGTCTCGCATCGGCACTTCGACGTTCCGCTGAACGATCAATTCCGCAGTGTGCGTTCCCATGTGAGGAAACCTAAGAGTCGAAAGGCCATGCCGACAGAGGTCTGTGCCGGGGGATGGGACCGGATTCTGCTACCGACCGCATCCCCCGGACACCGTGTCCTTCGGTCAGACGTAGCCGCCGTCGAGACGCATCACTGCTCCCGTGGCGAAGCTCGATGCGTCGCTGGCGTAATACAGTGCTGCGCCGATGATCTCCTCCGGCCGGCCGCCGCGTTGCAGTGCCATGGTCCGCTGTGCGCGTTCTTCGAATTCCTCCATGTCCCATGCCTCGGATACCTCGGTCAGGAACGGGCCGCACAGGATCGCGTTGACCCGAACCTCCGGGCCGAAGGCATGGGCGAGGCCTTCGGTGATCGCGTTCAGTCCTGCCTTCGCAGCCGCATACGGAAGAGCGTGCGGACGCGGCTTGATCGACTGGGTGGAGGTGATGTTGATGATCGAACCACCGCGGCCTTCGGCCATCCTGGTCCCGGCCAGCACCGAGAGCCGGAACGGGCCTCGCAGGTTGACGCCGATCACCTTGTCGAACAGCGCCGCCTCGACCTTGTCGAGGCTCGGATACAACGGCGAGAGCCCGGCATTGTTGACCAGCACATCGAGTTGGCCGTACCGCTCGTGCACCGCGTCCATCAGGTCGTCGCATTGCGACCAGTCGCTCACGTTGCAGGCATAGGCACCGGCGTCGACGCCGTAGGTGTTGCGCAGTTCCGCCGCGGTTTCCTCACAGGCCTCGATCTTGCGGCTGGCCACGATCACGTTCGCGCCCCGTGCCGCGAAGGCGTGTGCCATCTGCAGGCCCAGGCCGCGGCTGCCCCCGGTGATCAGCACCGCCTTGTCGCGAACGTCGAACAACGGGTCGGTCTGTACGGGTGAGGAGGTCGTGGTCACGAGACGATTCTTTCTGCGCGGCGGAACAGGGCTTGGCTCATCCGGTGGAGTCGGGCGCCGACGGCCGGGTCGGCCAGTCCCGCGCACGAACGAGCGTGGGTTCCTTCGAGGATGACGCCGATCTTGAAGCAGGCGAGCACGATGTACCAGTCCACCGCGCTCACGTCGAGAGTGCTGGTGGCCCGGTACCTGTCCACGAGTTCGTCGGCCAGGGGCAGACCTTCGGTCCGGTAGATGGGGCCGGCGGTCCCGATGGGTTCCTCGGCCGACGGCCAGGTCGCGAGGAATCGGCCCAGGTCGAGTAGTGGATCGCCGATGGTTGCCATCTCCCAGTCCACCACGGCCAGGACACGTGCATCGTCCTCGGAGAAGATGAGATTGGCGAGGTGGTAGTCCCCGTGCATGATGCCGGGTCGGAAGAATGCGGGCCGGTTCTCCCCGAGCCAGGTCACGATGCGGTCGAGTCCCGGGAGTTCGACACCCTCGTAACCGTCCAGTGCGCTGAACGACTCGAGTTCCCGCAACCATCGAGGCACCTGGCGTTCCAGAAATCCTTCCGGTTTACCGAACTCTTCGAGGCCCACACTCCGGTGGTCCAGATTGCCCATCGTCGCGAGCACGTCCATCGCATGGAAGGCGAGATCGCGCCTGAGATCACGGGAATCGGCGAAACGTGGAGGAACGACGACGGCCGGATTGAACCCGTCGACCATGTCCATGACGTAGAAGACCCATCCGGTGACATTGTCGTCGGTACATGCGGCGACCAGGCCGGCATGGGGAACGTCGGTGCCGTTCAGCGCCCGGAGGATCTCGATCTCTCGCAGCAGCACCGAATTGCTGCTCTTGCGCAGATGCAGCGGTGGGCGACGAAGGACGAGGTCGCGACCCGCATGGGAGTAACGGATGAGGATGTTCTGGGTGCCGCCGGCGAGTACTTCGACGCGACTGTCCTCGTCCGGCCCGATACCACGCTCGCGGAGCCAGTCGGCGAGCCGATCCCAGTCGGCCAGACGCGGATCCTGGTCTTCACTCGAGAATCCCGCGGTGTCGGGCGACGGCAGTCCGGTCCGGTTCATGCCGCCATCCTGTTCACCATGTGTCGGGCCGCGAGATAGCCGAAGACCATGGACGAACCGATCGGGGCGCCGGGACCCGGATAGCAGGAACCCGTCCACGACGCCATGATGTTTCCGGCGGCGTACAGACCCGTGATCGGCTCGCCCGATTCGTCGAGTACGCGAGCATGCGGGTCGGCGCGTAGCCCGCCTTTGGTACCCAGATCGCTGAGCACCATCGGTAAGGCGTAGAACGGACCCTTTTCCAGTGGTGAGAGTGCAGGGTTCGGGTACACGTCGGGATCGCCGAAGAACGCATCGAACGCATTGTCGCCGCGACCGAACTCCTCGTCGACACCGGTTTCGGCGAATTTGTTGAACCGCTCCACGGTCTCGACGAAATTGTCCGCGGGTATCCCCAAGGAACTTGCGAGCTTTTCGAGCGTGTCTTCGCGATACGCGAAGCCACCCGCAAGCCACTCTTCCGGAACCGGCGCACGGGGCGGCACACCATTGAGACCGTAACGGTCCACGTACGACTGATCGACAATGAACCAGGCGGGCAGTGTCAAGGTGCCGTCGAGCACGCCGGCGCGAAACGCCCGCCCGATCCGGTCGTAGGGTAGCGATTCATTGCAGAAGCGACGTCCGTCCTGATTGACGACGATCGAGCCAGGGTGTCCACGTTCCCGGACACGGAAGGACGGACCGAGCGGAGTGTGAAAGGCCGGTGTCCACCAGGCTTCGTGCAGCAACTCGGCCCCGGCACCGATACGTCGGGCCTCGGCGAGAACTTCACCGGTACTGCCCGGAGCGCCCATCTGCCATCCCGGCTCGACCGGATGCCCCTCGCGCTTACGCATCTCGATGTCATGGTCGAAACCGCCCGCTGCCAACAGAACCCCGGCACGCGCACGTACGCGCATGTCACCGTCGCGTCCGCCCAGGCGTGCACCGACGACCGTGCCCTCCCGGGTTTCGAGCTCGAGCAAGGGCGACTCGAGTTCGATCCGAACACCGGCACGCATACAAGCCTGGATGAGGCGGCCCAGCAGGACACGTCCCCCTTCGACCGTCTTGCCGATCTTGTGGCCACCGCGGATCAGCGGAAGTTCCGGTCGGATCATCCGCATCACACCACTCAACGCGAAGGCAGGTAGCGGCTTCGGGAAGATTGCGCGTCCTTGCGGCTTGTACCCCGGGGCGTCGGGGTAATAGTCGGGGAAGGCTCGCCAGTAGAAATCCAGAGAGCGATCCTGCAGGAGGAAGTCGATCATCTCCGGCGCGGCATCGAGATACGCTTCGCGCAGGTCGGCGAAACCGGTGTCATCGGTTGTCGCGGCGACATACGCATCGACTTCCTCCCGGCTATCTGCGAAGGCCGCGGCGGAAACCTTGTTCAGTGGTAACCACAATCCGGCTCCGGCGTAAGCGGCTGTACCGCCGAGGTACTCGGTCTTCTCCGCGAGAATCACGTCGAGTCCGAGGGTCGCGGCGGTGAGAGCGCCTGTGAGTGCGCCCGCACCGCCGCCGACCACGAGGACATCGCACTCGAGCGACGATGTCATGCACTTACCTTTCTGTGCCCCCAGTAGCTGGTGGCAGTGGTTTCGTAGGTCGGTGTCCCGGGTTCGATCAGGCGCCCTTCGCATCCGACCTCGACGGTGAAACCATCGGGGGTCGTCGAATAGAACGAGACCATCCCGTCGTTGCTGTGCCGGCCCAACGAAAGGCGCTGCGGGATACCGGAGTCGAGTGCGCGGTCGTACGCACGGCCGACGTCGTCGATCGAACCGACCTCCACCATGAAGTGGATCAACTGCGCGGGCGCCGGCCGTTTCATCAGCGCCACCGTGTGATGGCGACGGTTGCAGCCGAGGAAGGTGATCCGCTCGTCACCCCGTCTACCATCCGGCCCCATCGCACGCATGGTGTTGCGGTCGACGAAGCCGAGAACGTCCCGGTAGAACGTCAAGGCGTCATCGGCCTCGGGGCCGCCGAAGACGACGTGGCCCATTCCGAGATCACCGGTGACGAACTCGCGCACATGACGGGTTTCGAGCGGATCGTGCACCAGCGAGGGCCCACTGTACAGCTCGAGCGGCATTCCGAACGGGTCCTTCACCAGCCGCACATCACGCACTCTGCGGGCGTCGCATTCCGCGGAGGTCCCGCTCCGGACCTCGAATCCGCGGCTCGTCAGATCGGCGGCGAGAAGGTCGAGCACCCCGCGGTTTTCCACTTCGAAACCGATACCGGCGACAGCGCTCGCATCTCCGGGAACGATCTCCAGGCGAGCAGCGTGCTCGTCCATCCGGAAGGCGACCCCGCCCTGGGGAGACCGTTGCGCGGTCATCCCCAGGACGTCGGTCCCGAAGCGAGTCCACGCGTCGACGTCGACCGAAGTGAGACGGAGATAGCCGAGCGAGTGGATCGTCATCGATATTTCCTTGTCACCGCGCGAGGGTCTGCATGGCGTCCTGGAACCACTCGCAGTCACGCGGGTAGTCCTCGGAGGCCAGCGGAACCCTCAGTTCCTCGACACTGGGACCGACCCGCTCGGCGATCTTGTCGAGCGCAGCGAGATCGAACCCGTAGAGGTTGGCGCAGGTCTCGCCGAGCAGACGGCGGGCGTCTGCCTCTTCCACGTCGGCCAGCGCGACACGGAGGTGCTCGCGGGTGTAAGGCGCGGTTCCCTCACGGTGCGGGTAGTCGCTGCCCCACATCACGTTTCCGGGACCGAGGCCGAGGGCCGGCTGAACCTCGCCGGGTCGGATGGTGCTGGCACCGACGAAGCAGTTGCGGGCGAAGTACTCGCTCGGGCGCAGCGTCAGCTTGTCGAACGCCTGCTTGACGAACATCTCCAACCACGGCCGATCGGAGACTGCGGAGAACTGCACCTCGAGCTTGTGCAGCGTCTCGAGGACCCACTTGACGCCCTGCTCGGTCATCGAGAACTTCAGGTTCGGGAACTTCTCGAAGACACCGCCGATGAGCATGTGCGAGAGAGTGCGGTTGGTGAACAGACCGAACTCGTAGAGCATGACGGCCGACGTGGCCGGGTCCTCCGGGTACTCGGGCTCACCGGAACCGGAGTGGGTGCCGACGACGAGACCGGTCTCCTCGACTGCGCGCCAGACCGGGTCGTAGTGGCCGGTGTAGTGCGGAAGGACGGTCGGGTGGTTCGGCGGGCTGGCGGGGATGACCACGCCACCGATGACGCCGGTCTCGGCCGCCCAGTAGATCTCCTTGACCGCGTCCTCGACCTGGTGCGGGAACACCTGGATCATGCCGCGACGCTGGACCGGGAGCTCCTTGCAGAAGTCGACGAGCCAGCGGTTGTGCGCCTGGATGCCGGCCCAGCGGCGGTCGTACTGCTCCTGCGTGGTGGGCAGCGGCACCACGTTGACGATCGACGGGAAGAAGGGCGGGATGGTGTTCGGGAAGATCACCTCGCCGACGACGCCGTCCTCTTCCATCTGCTTGCGGCGAAGTTCACTGTCCCAGTTGCGGGCGGCGGTGTCGTTGACCAGGTCGTCCCAGGGGCTCGAGTATGCCTTGGCCCACTCGTCGAACTCTTCGTGCCAGCTCGAGGCGAGGTACTGCTTGTATTCCCACAGATCTGCGCCGGCATGGGTGTCGGCCGAAACGATGGTGTAGTTCTTCTTGGTGCTCATGACTTGTCCTTCTTGCTCAGACGATCGATTCGCTCGGGCCCAGCCCCATGGCGTTGTGCGCCCAGCTGTGCAGGGTTCGTTCGTTCGTATTGATGGTGTGATGCTTGGCCGTGTGCGCGTCCCGCCAGAAACGGGCCATAGGGTGGTCTTCGCGGATCACCGCGGCACCCTGGCGGTCGTAGATGTCGTCGATGGCGGCAACACACCGAACGGTGCCGAGCACTTGATCCCGGCGTGCCGTGGAACGCTGGTCGGTTGTAGGGGTTCCACCCGCCATCAACGTCTCGTAGATGTCACCGATGTTGCCGAGCAACTGCCGCCGGCACGCATCGACGATGCTCGCGGCTCCACCGAGAGCGGCCACCGAGTAAGGGTCGGCGTCGAGCATCTTGCCGTGTGCCCGGCTGACACGAGTGCCCTGGTACTCCAGCGCGAGGTCGATGAGGCCCTTCGCCATACCGATGACGGGGCTGGTGATTGCACTGGGAAACAGTGTCGTGAACGGCATGCCGAACAGCGGTGAGGTGTTGAGCGCGCGTCCCGGTGCATCGTTGGTGTAGACCTGCGTCTTGGTCAGTGCCCGGTAATCCGGGACGAAGGCACCGTCGATGACGATGTCGTTACTGCCGGTGCCACGCAGACCCACTGTGTGCCAGACATCCTCGACGACGTAGTCGGTTCGCGGCACCACCACGTTGTAGGTGGTCGGCGGGCCGTCCTCCTGCATCTCGAGAGCTCCGAGGATGGCCCACTGGCAATGGTCGCTACCCGAGGAGAAGCTCCATCGACCCGTGAGCTCGAATCCGCCGGGCACTCGCGTCAATTTGCCACCGGGCATGTAGGACGAACTGGTCCAGGTGTCCTGGTTCTCTCCCCAGATTTCCTGCTGGAGCTTCTCGTCGTAAAGGCCGAGCTGCCAGTTGTGTACACCGACAACGCCGGTCACCCATGCGGTGGAACCGCAACGCTCGGCAATCGCAAGCACTGCTTCGTAGAACGCTACCGGGCTTGCTTCGTATCCACCGAATGCCTTGGGCTGCAGCAGACGCATCACACCGCTGTTCGCGATCTCCTTCACCGTGGCGTCCGGGAGACGACGCTCGGCATCGGCCTGAGCGGTACGCTCGCCGATCCCGGGAAGCATGCCTTCTACGGCCTCCAGCACGGTGGTTACCGCAGCCTCGTGACCGACTCCTGAACCTGGATGCGGGTCGCCTCGTCTTGGCATCTTTCCTCCTCTGTTCCGGGCTGCGCGATAGTTGGACCCTAGGCGCAGGAGGGAAGGTTGCAGGAGGGGAAAGTGCCATTGGATGAGATCCGGTTCACAGGAGTTCCGAGATCTTCCCGGTCACCGAATTCGGTTATGCAGCAATGGAAGGTCGCGGGTCAGACCCATTCGATGACGGAGTCGAGAGCCATCGCGTAGTGCGTCTCGACGTACTCGGCGAGATCGGCCATGTGCTTGACCATCAGTTCCTCGGCACGCGTTCCGTCGCCGGCGGCCACGGCCTCCGCGATGGCCCGATGCTCGGCGAGGATCTCGGGACGATCCGCCGGTTCCGTACTGGGGCCTTCCGCGCGGATGAATTCCCGATAGATCTGGCAGACAGCGCGTGCGAACAGGCTCAGCACCGGGTTCGCCACCGAGTAACTGGCGATCAGGTCGTGGAATCCGTGTGCTTGCGCACGAAAGATGGCCCCGGGTTCCGGGTTTCGGCTCGTGATGTCGAGCAGAGCCCGGCGGACTTCCGGGGCGCTGTCGGTTGCCAGCTCGCGCACCAGTATCGGCTCGAGTGCCTGCCGCGCGCCGATGATGTGGCGGTAGGTGACGCCCATGATCTGGCAGTAGAGGCGGATGACCGAGCTGAACTCCGCGCCGTCGCGATCGTTGACGACCGGTCCACCGTTGGGTCCGGGCCGGACCTTGATCAATCCGATCGATTCGAGCATGCGCAGAGCTTCGCGAACCGAGGCGTATCCCACCCCGTAGTGCTCGGCCATGGAAGCCACCGCGGGAAGCCGGTCGCCGGCGCCGAGACCCGACTCCACGATGTCGGCCACCACCTGACGCGCGGTGTACTCCGACATCTTCTGCGGGCGGCGCAGGGAGGGTACGGGACTCGATTCGCTGCGTACCGGCTTCCGCGTGGTGGGCTTGTTCGCCTCTTCGGCAGGCATCTCTCTCCTCTGATCGCATGCGCGACCAGGGTGGGAGTCAGGCCTGCAGAGAGTCGAGTACCTCTGCGGTGTGCTGTCCGAGGGTGGGTCCGGGGCCGGTCTTCCGACCGGGCGTCTCGGACAACCTCACGGTCAAGCCCACTTCCCTGATGTAACCCCAGTCCGCGTGCTCTAGGTGTTCGAAGACGTGACCCGATTCCACCGCCCATTCCTGCCAGAAGAATTCCGGCATATAGGGTGTGTCCCGCGCCACTTCGTTGGCAATACTATGCGAGTCGAGCCATTCGGTCGCGGAGGTCGTGTCCAAACCGGACAGGTGGGTCTCCAGGGCCGCACCGAGTGCTTCTTCGCCGTTCGGGCCGCCGGTATCGGCGCCCACCGAGCGCAGTGCGTCGCGCAGGCGATCCTGCGCGCGCTGCCCGACCGCTGCGACGCAGACCCAGCCGTCGCTCGTCTCGAAGAGCCGGTAGGTCGGCGAGAGCCCCAGCTGGTGTGCGTCGAGACGAGCCGTATCCAACGGCTTGTGATCGCCGTCGGTCATGTGCTCGCTGACCGCGAAGAGGCTGGCGTGCAACTGCGGGGCCAGGATGAACTGGCCTTCTCCGGTGCGGGCGCGGTGTTCGAGGGCCATCAGGATGCCGGTGGCTCCCAGGAATCCGCCGTAGTAGTCCTCGCTCGCTCGCGCCCGGCGCACGGGCTTGTTGCCGGCTCCGGAGGCAACGTACATCAGTCCGGTCAGTGCCGAGAGCAGCGGGGCGAAGCTCTTTTCCATCGCCCACGGTCCGTCGGCGCCCCAGCCGGGCTGGTAGCAGTAGATGAGGTCGGGCTTGATCTTGCGCAGTGTCTCGTAATCGACGCCGAGCTTCTCGGCCTTGCCGGGACGCTGGTTGTGGACGACGACGTCGGCGGTGTCGAGCAGACGCAGGAAGTGACTCTTGCCTTCCTCGGTCGTGAGGTCGAGGACGATGGCGCGCTTGCCTCGCTGGCAGGCCTCGAACGGGTCGGGCAGCGAGCGCATCGTATCGCCGATGGGCGGTTCGATCTTGATGACGTCCGCGCCCAGATCCGACAGATACTTCGCGCCGTAGGCAGCAGCCATGAACTGGCTGAGATCGAGGATGCGCAGGCCCGTCAGCGGATGATCGAGGTCTCGGCCCGACTCGGCCGCCTTCGGTTCGAGACCGAGCAGCTCGGACAATTTCTCCTGGTGCTGCCCGACCGCCGGGGCGGGTTCGGGAAGTTCGGGGGCGGCGGTCGAGAACTTGATCACCGGCGCGACCTGCCGCAGTGTTCCGTGTTCGTCGTCGGGCATGTCCATGACGAGGCCGGCGTGCCGCACCTGCTCGTGTTCGAGGATCTCGCCGGGACGCAGCACGGGGACGACCGCCACGTCACGAGCGCGCAGCAACTCGAGCCATTCGTCGCGAGGACGTGTCTTCCAGATCTGCGGCACCTCCTGCCGGGCGATCCGGAACTCCTCTTCGTTCAGCGGCACCGCCATCTCGACCTTGCCGGTCACCGTCTGGAAGTGCTCACCCACCCCCAGTACCTCCATGGCGGCCTTGAAGGCTCCGTTGCCGCCGGTGTGGATCATGAGGTACTCGCCGTCACCGCACTCGAACAGGTCGATGAGCACGCGGCGATGACCGAAGTGGCCTTTTTCCTCGGTGTCGAGGTAGGACTCGTCCTTCGAGGTGAACCACCAGTTCATCGGTGCCTGCCCGAGCACACCGTCGAGGATGGAGACGTCGACGCGTTGTCCTCGTCCGGTCACGCGACGGGCGCGCAGGCCGGCGAGAATGCCGATCGCTCCGAGGAATCCGGTGGTGTACCCGATACTGGGGTGCCCCAGGAAGATCGGACCCTTCCGGTGCCCGGGCTGCTCGGCCATGAATCCCATCCGGGCGGCGACCAGCGCTTCGTAACCGGGCCGGTCCTGCCACGGCCCGGACCGGCCGTATGCCGTGGTGGACAGGTGGAGCAACCTCGGGTTGAGGACACGAAGGTCCTCGTAGTCGAGGCCGAGCTCCTTGCTCCGTGCGACACCGTAGGACTCGATGAAGACATCTGCGCGGCGCAGCAGTTGCCGCAGAGTCTCGGCGTCGTCGGGGTTTTCGGGATCGAGCACGATGCTCCACTTGCCGCGATCCCACATCTTGCGTTCCGGGGCGGTGGCGTCGATACCACCGCCCGGCCGCTCGACCTTCACGACATGCGCGCCATAGTCAGCCAACAGCAGCGAGGTTATGGAGGAGGGCATCCCCCATGAAGCATCGATGACGAGCAGTCCGTCGAGCGGCCCGGGCATGTGAGTACTCCCCTCTTACTTCGAAACCAAGGTCGGAATATGGGCTTCGCGAGCCCATTCCGGGATTTCCGGGACCTTCCAGTTGAACATCTTCTCGGCGTTCTTGTAGAGGATCATCTCCGCTTCGTCGTCGGGGATGTCCGCGAAGAGTTCCTCCACCTTCGGCTGAGTTTCGTCCCAGATGCAGTTGGCGTGCGGGTAGTCGCACTCCCAGAAGATCTTGTCGAGACCGATCTCGTGGCGGTTGGCCAGGCCGTACGGCTCGTCGATCATGCAGAACCACATGTTGCGCTTGCAGATCTGCGACGGCGTCAGGCTCTGGTCCAGGTCGCCCCAGTACTTGTGAAGACCGTACTGGCGATCGGCACGCTCGAGAGTGACCGGCACCCAGCCGATTCCACCCTCGGAGTACACGAGCTTGATCTTCGGGTACTTACGAGCCACCGGGCCGTACATCATGCCGACAGCGTGGGTGATGGTCTGCGTCATGCTCAGTGCGATCTCGAGCGCCGCCGAGGACTCCGGCGGGCGGTACGCCTTCCAGCCACTGGACGCGATGTGCATGCAGACAGGAATGCCTTCGGATTCGCAGATTTCCCAGATCGGGTTCCAGTAGTCCGAGTAGTAGGACGGCAGGCCGAGGTTGCTGGTCTCCTCGGGGATGGTGATCGCCCGGAAGCCGCGCTCGAGGTTGCGCTTGATCTCCTTGACGGCAGCTTCGATGTCCCAGAGCTGGATGATCGCCATCGGCACATACATCTCGGGTGCGACGAGGTGCCAGTCGTACATGAAGTCGTTCCAGGCCTTCACGCAGTAGTCTGCGAGTTCCTTGTCCTGGAAGTTGATGAACAGGGCACCACCGAAGCGCGGAAGGGTCGGGAAGCTCAGGCTCGACATGATGCCGGCCCGCTCGAAGTCCGTCTTACGAGCAGCCGCGTCGTAGCAACCCGGGATCATGTCCTCGAATCGCATCGGCTCCCGGCCCCACTCCTCCTGCGGCTTGCCCGCAACGGCGTTGAGACCCAGGTAGGTGTGGCGAGTGTCCTCGTACATCCAGTACTCGGCACCGTTCTCGTCCTCGAGAACACGTGGGGCGCGGTCCTTGAACCGCGCGGGTACCCGCGAAGTCCAGGTGTCGCGCGGTTCGACGATATGATCGTCGACGCTGAACAATTTGCGCATTGACCTTCCTTCTTCCTTCATTGATTGCGGAACCGGTTGGCTCGTCAGATATGTGAGGCCGCGAGTTCCGTTGCCAGGTCGTGTAGTCCGAGGTCGATGAGGACATCGACGGTGTCGGCTCCGAGTTCCGGAGCCGCAGTGAGGCCCGCTCCGCGCTGTCGACGGCGTGCGGCCATCTCCTCGCTTCCGGGATGATCGCCGTCCACGGGAACGACCGCCACCGGAGTCAACGGAACGGTGTACGTCGCGTCGGGCAGCGACACCGGAACGCTCACTCCGAGATGATGAGCATGATCGGTGGCGACCGCTTCGCGGACGGTGCGGACCATCGCGGCGGGAACTCCCGCCTCGGTGAACATCTTCTCCCAGACGTGCGCGGGGCGGGCACCCAGAGCAGCTGCGATCACGGCTGTTTCGTCGTCGCGACCGGCACCGTAGTCGGCTCCGCGTTCCCACGAACCGACGGTCCGGTAGGACTCGGGCAGGCCCACGATGTCGACGAAGCGTTCCCAGTACTTGCGTTCGATGGGGCAGATGAGCAGGACCCGTCCGTCGCCACAGGGGTACATCCGGTAGCGCGAACCCATCGCCTGGAAGGAGGGGCGCGACGGCAGGTCGTTCAGGCCGGCCTGCGCCTCGCGCCACATCCAGGACAGCGCCGCCTCCCAGATGGAAACGGTGACGACCTGACCGGATGCGCCACGTAGGCGCCGGAGCAGGGCTGCCTGGATGCCCAGGGCCGCCCAGATGCCTGCGAGAGCGGTGCCGTGTGCCTGGTACGACGCGGGCACACGGGGCATCCCGTCGTGCCATTCGACCTCGACCAGTCCGGCCATGACGTCGGGCTGGAGGCCGTGGGCCGGCATCGCGGCCCAGGGACCGTCGTCGCCGTATCCCGTCACAGAGCAGTACACGAGCTCGGGATTGGCAGCCAGCAGCGTCTCGGCGTCCACGCCCCGCTTGCGGGCATCTTCGGGTCGGGCACCGACGATCACCACGTCGGCCCACCGGGCCAGGGCCGCCACGGCGGTCGGCCAGGTAGCGGAGCGCCGGTCGAGTGCGATGCTGCGCGTGCCGGCGTTGAGTGCGTGATGCACGTCGGATGTTCCCGCGAAGGGATTGCCGACCTGCCGGTTGCCGTCGCCGCCCCGCGGATTTTCGACCTTGACCACGTCGGCGCCGAAGTGGACCAGTGCCCGGCTCGCCATCGGACCACTGAAGTGGGTGGAGAAGTCGACGACGCGCGGCCAGCCGCGGCCCGAGGGGTTCGAGTGTGACACGGATGAATCGAGTTGTCCCACCATGAATCTCGCCCCCCCTTTCTCGGTTCGTGGAGATGGTGTGTATCGGTATGCATGAGTTGTATCAGCGGCGACGGTGCGGTTTCACTAGCTCCGTCCCATCTCGTGAAATCGAAGTTCGGGGATTTCGACGGAACGAGGCAGTCCCGGCCACGGAAGTGACCGGGACTGCCTCGTCGCCAGGTTCGGAGCCCTCTCGGGCGGGGTTCAGTTCTTCAGGAACGCCTTGTCGAACAACATGATCGAGTCGTTCAACGGGGTGACGCCGTACACGTTCGGTGTCCAGGCCACGAAGTTGATGCCCGCGCCCCACAGCGGCATCGGCTGGTCGACATTCATGAGCTCCTGGACCTTACCGATGGCAGTGCGCTTGGTTTCCTCGTCGGGAGCCGACAGCACCTCGTTGAGCAGTTCGTCCATCTGCGGGCTGTTGTACGCGAGGATGTTGTTGGTCGATGCGCTGTGGAGCGCACCGTAGAGCCGGATCTCCGGGTCCACGTCCGACATGCTGAAGCCACCGAAGCTCAGATCGAAATCCTTGTCCACGAAGCGGCGCTTGACCAGGTCGGTCGAGCTGCTGGCGTACTCGACCGCGGTATCGAAGCCGACAGCATTGAGCTGGGCCTGCACCGCCAGCGCCAGCTCCTGGGAGTCGGGATTGTTGACGCTGAGGAACGTGATCTTGCCGTCGTAGCCGTCGGCCTTCGCCTCGTTCAACAGTTCGGTGGCCCGCTCGGGAGAGGGGGTGATGCCGTCGACGTCGCCGTGCCATGTGGACCACGGCTGGAACATGTCGGTTCCGGGCATGCCCTTGCCTTCGCGGACTCGTTGGTCGATCACCTCGGGATCGACGGCGAAGGCGATGGCCTGACGGACGCGCGGGTCCTCACCCGGACGTCCCGGAGCGGCATTGATCTGGCCGAGAAGCTTGAGGTTGACCGGCTCGGCATATCCCGGGAACTCCGCCATCGCTGCTTCGACGGCCTCTGCGTTGCCCAGGTAGGCCATGTTGATGCCGTTGGTCCGGAGCGCTTCGATCTTGGGCTGGTCGCCGGCGATGGCGACGAACTTCAGGCCGTCGAGGTTCGGCTCTCCGCCCCAGTAGTCGGGGCGTGCCTTCAGTTGCAGCTCCTGCTGTGGTTGCAGGCCGACCACCGTGAACGGCCCTGCACCGATGGGGGTGAACGTGTCGCCCTGCTGGGACGACGGCGCGACGACCATCCCGTGGCCGTACGACAGCAGGGCCGGGAAGGTGGACCATGGGCGGTCCAGGCTGAACACCACGGTCGTCGGATCCGCAGCGGTCGTACTCGTCACGATCTCCTGGTAGAGCTGTGAGTGCGCACCGCGCCGGGTGTTGTAGCGGTCGATGCTGGCGACGACCGCGGCGGCATCGAGCGGAGTTCCGTCGCTGAACGTGACGCCTTCACGCAGCGTCATCGTCCACGTCAGTCGATCGTCGCTTTCTTCCATCGACTCGGCGAGGTGCGGCTCGAACTGTTCCGATTCGATGTCGTACCGCATCAGGACGTCGTAGACGGCGGCCATCTCGGTTCCGCCGGTCGGGCCGGTGGCCTGGGTCAGCGTCGGATCGAGGTTGGTCACCGGCGCGAGCGACGCAAAGGTGAGAGTTCCGCCCTTCACCGGCGGCCCGCCGTCACCCTGGTCGCCGATGACGCCGTGGACCACCTCCCTTTCCGATGAGGAACTTGCCGACGCTTCGTCCGATCCGCCGTTGCTCGCGCACCCGGTGAGCGCCACGGTACCGACCGCAACCGTCGCCAGTATTCGACCGAACCTTCTCGAGAACCTGCTCATGAACAACCTCCTAGAGAGAGGATCGGTCCCCACACCGACGGCGTCGCCCGACCCGCTGCGTTGCGGACTGTATGCTGCATCTCAGCTGTGCCACAAGATCTTTCGATAAAAAAGCGTTTTTCCGATATACGGAATGCCGTTGACGGACCGCACATTACGGCCGAGGCTGCAAGTGCGTCTCCCTACCGACCGTAGGGGGACGGCCCGTATGTTTCGGCCACGCGTGTGGTCACGCCCGTGATCTCGCCAATCCGTACCGCAGCATCGCCCCTTCGGACAAGACCCGACATCCCGGTTCGGGGACCTCCGGGAGCCCCTGCGGCAGAGCCGTCGGAGAGACCCGGAACAGCTCCGGCGCCCGGCGCGACATCCACACCCGTAGCCTCGCCCCTCGGTGCCGCGCCATCGGACGCGCGCGCTCGACGAGCCCGAGGCCGGCCGGGACACCGGACGGCGCAGCTCCCGAACACTGCCCTGCCGGTGTGCCGAATGGCCGATGATCGAGCCTTTGATCAGCGGTTTCACCGTTCGATGGTTCGCGCTTGGGCCATTCGTCCGAGAATCGGCCATGCCCGTCGACACCAGGCTCTCGGGTCCGGCGGCCGGGAGGTCGCCTCGCGATTCGGCCGGCGCGGGGCCGCGAAGAGCTCGCTTCTCTACGCCGCAGATACAGACCGACGGGTCCATTCCCACCATCGGCAGGCGGTCTCACGACGCCGTTCTGTCGCACCGGCAACTCGATGCCATTCAATGGGACCAGCGCTCACGGCTTCGGATGTGGCGGAGGCTACATTCGAGTCGCACCCGGTCGGGTGGTGGCCGGCAATCGGTTCGCGAGCCGCTCTCCCTCGATCCCGCATCGATGCGCATCCCAGGAGGGTGAGTATGTGATCCGCCGAAGATGCTCTTCACCACCCCGGCAGGACACGGTCCGGTGCAGTTCGCTTCCGTCATCGTCTTCCGGCACAGGTCCGGCCACGTCGGAGATCGATCGTTCACGAAAATAGGAAGGAGGCGGTGACGCGGTGGCACGAACAGTGATCGACAAGGTGATCGAACTGGTCGTCGTGCTCTTCATCGTCAGTCTCGGCACGTTCGCCCTCGTCTCGCTCATCCCCGGCGACCCATCGGTTGCTGTTCTCGGCGAAGGGCGTGCCCCGGAGGAGTACGCCCGGGTTCGCGCGGAGATGGGTCTCGACGACCCCTTCCTGACGAGGTACTGGGGCTGGCTGTCCGGGGCGCTGCAGGGCGACCTGGGGCAGTCGATGGTCCCGCCTCAGGGTGAGGTCACCGAGAGCATCGGCCTGGCACTGCCGGTCAGCTTCCAGCTGGCTCTGATGGGCCTCGTCATCGCCATCGCGGTGTCGATTCCACTCGCGATGTACTCTGCCCGGCACCAGGGCGGCTGGATCGACCGCATGATCAGCGCCGGCACGTTCGGCATCCTGTCGGTCCCCAGCTTTCTCGCCGGGCTCCTGCTCATCATGGTGATGGTCAACTATCTGGGCTGGTTCCCACGTTCGCAGTGGGTGCGCATCTCCGAGGACCTCGGCCAGAATCTGTACCACGCCTTCCTGCCGGCCCTGACCATCAGCCTGCTCGAACTGGCGATGTTCACCCGTATCCTCCGTAGCGACCTCGTGACCACGCTCAAGGAGAACTTCATCCTCGTGGCGAAGGCGAAGGGGATGTCGAACGCCCGGCTGCTCTTCAGCGATGCTCTGCGGCCGTCGTCCTTCTCCCTCATCACCATGATCGGCGTCGTGATCGGCTCGATGATCGGCAGCACCGTGATCGTCGAGACCCTGTTCTCCCTGCCGGGGATGGGCTCGCTCATCGTCCGGGCGGCGCAGCAGGGTGACATTCCGATGGTGCAGGGAGCCGTCCTCGTGATCGCGGCGATCTACGTCATCGCGAACGCGGTCATCGACCTCTCCTACGGATACCTCGACCCAAGGAGTCGGCGTGCCCATGTCTGAGACGACCATCATCGAGAACCCGACGGACACCGGTCCCCTCGCCGAGGAGACGACGTCGGAGACCGCAGTGAACCCGACCGACCGAGAGGAACTGCGCCGGCTCTATCGTGTCGGCTCGGTCCTGACGGTCGTGGGCGCGCTCGCTGCGGGCCTCGCCGCGGCGCCGTTGCTCATCGTCCCGGTTCGCGTGCTGATCTTCCTGGCCGCCCTCGTGTTGCTGTACACGGGCGTGCGGCGGCTGGGACTGGCACGCTTCGGCCCCGACTTCGATCTCACCTTCATCCTGTCCTGCACCTGGCTGGCCGTGTTGGCCGCAGCCGCGCTGCTGGCCCCGCTCCTGCCCCTGGCCGAGCACGAGGACACCGCCAAGACGCTGACCTCGCCGAGCTACGCGCAGCCGAGCCTGTTCTCCGACCACCCGCTGGGCACCAACAATTTCGGTCTCGACCTGTTGGCCCGATCGGTCTACGGGGCCCGGTACTCGCTGGTGGTCGCCATCTCCGCGGTGCTGATCGGCATGATCGTCGGCGGCGCGATCGGTGTGCTCGCCGGGTACTTCGGTGGGTGGATCGATCGGATCGTCGGTGTGCTCACCAACTCGCTCCTCGCGGTTCCCTCGTTGATCCTGCTCATCGCCCTTGCGTCGGTCCTCGAGACGAACCTGCGCAACATCTCGTTCGCGCTCGCCATCCTCGCGATTCCCAGCATGGCCCGCATTGCACGAGCCAATACGCTGGTGTTCTCGCAACGAGAGTTCGTTCTGGCAGCACGCGCGATGGGTGCCACCCGGTTGCGGGTGATGGTCCGAGAGATCGCCCCCAACGTCGTCCTTCCGCTGGCTTCGATGGGCATGGTCCTGATCTCCGCGATGATCGTCGCGGAAGCCTCGCTGAGCTTCCTCGGCCTGGGCATCCAGCCCCCCACCCCCACCTGGGGCAACATGATCGCCGAAGGTCAGGGCACCGTATTCGAGCAGTATCCGCACATCGTCTGGGTGCCCGGATTGTTCCTGTTCCTGACAGTGTTCTCGTTCAACCTCGTCGGTGAGAAGGCGCAGAAGCGCACCGGCGGTACTCGGGAGGTGAAACTGTGACCCGCAACGAACCGCTGTTGACGGTGAGCGAGGTATCCACACGGTTCCGTACCAAGCGAGGCCGGCTCAGAGCCGTCGAGAACGTGTCGCTCAGTCTGGAACCGGGTGAGACCCTGGGGTTGGTCGGTGAATCGGGCTCCGGAAAATCCGTTCTGGGCCAGACGATCATGGGGCTCGTCTCGCACGGCGGGAAGACCACCGTGACCGGCACCGTGCTCTTCGAGGGCCGGGACATGCAGAAGCTGACCCGCAAGGAACAGCAGCAGGTGTGGGGCAAGGACGTCGCGATGGTCTTCCAGGACCCGATGTCCGCCCTCAACCCGTTCAAGAAGATCGGCACGCACATCACCGAATCCCTGCGCGCCCACCTGGGCCTGGACAAGGCCCAGGCGCGTGAACGGGCCATCGAGATGCTGCGCAAGGTCCGCATTCCCGAGCCGACCCGGCGCATCGACCAATACCCCCACGAACTGTCCGGTGGTATGCGTCAGCGTGTCGTGATCGCGATGGCCCTGGCCTGCGATCCCAAGTTGGTCATCGCCGACGAACCCACCACCGCACTCGACGTGACGGTCCAGAAACAGATCCTCGAGCTGCTCGATGCACTCCGCACCGAGACCGGTATGGCGGGGATCCTCATCAGCCACGACCTCGGAGTCGTGGCAGGGCAGACCGATCGGGTTGCGGTGATGTACGCGGGCCGGATCGTCGAGACCGCGCCCACGCGGCAGTTGTTCACCTCGCCCCGGCACCCGTACACCGAGGCACTGCTCGCCGCGGTCCCCCGCATCGAGCAGGACCCGCACACCCGGCTCGAATCGATCGAGGGCGGACTGCCCGACATGACCGCCCCGCCCCAGGGCTGCGCGTTCGCGTCGCGGTGCAAGTACAGTCGGCAACAGTGCCGGGAGACGGTCCCCCATCTCGTTCCGTCCTCGGATACCGTCGGAGCCCCCCATCCCCACGAGGTGGCCTGTCATTTTCCTTTGGACGGTCGACCTGCAACCGATCTCGGTATGCCCCGCCTGGAAACACTCGATGATCGCGTGCTGGAAATGGAGGCAATCTGATGGCAGGTAGTGGAGTCGCGCACCTGCGCACGAACGACGAGCCCGTCCTCTCCGTCGAGAATCTGGTCGTCGAATTCCCGGCCGGCCGTCATCAGACGGTCTACGCGGTCTCGGACATCAGCTTCGATCTCCTGCCGGGGGAAACCCTCGGGATCGTCGGCGAATCCGGGTGCGGGAAGTCGACGGCAGGTCGGGCCGTGATGCAGCTACCGGCTCCGAAGTCCGGCAATGTCCGGATCGACGGGACAGAGTTGTCTTCGCTCAGTGCCTCTGCGCTGCGCCGGATCCGCGCGAAGATGCAGATGATCATGCAGGATCCCATTTCGTCGCTGAATCCGCGCCGCAAGGTCAAACATCTGGTGACCGAGGGGCCTCGCATGTGGGGCCGGCAGGACAAGGAAGCACTCGAGAAGCGTGGTCGGGAGCTGCTCTGGGCGGTCGGTCTCGATCCGGACATGGTGTGGGAGCGACTGCCCGGAGAGTTGTCGGGTGGTCAGTGCCAACGGGTGTGTATCGCGCGAGCGATGATGCTCGAGCCGAAGTTGCTCATCTGCGACGAGCCGGTGTCGAGTCTCGATGTCTCGGTGCAGGCGCAGATCCTCAATCTGCTCGAGCAGACGAAGGCCGAGTTCGACCTGACGATGATCTTCATCGCCCACAACATGGCCGTGGTCAAGAACATCAGCGACCGGGTCATGGTGATGTATCTGGGCAAGGTGTGCGAGATCGCACCCAGCCGGAACATGGAACATCAAGCGCGGCATCCATATACGCGTCTGCTGCTGGCTTCCATTCCGGATCCGGATATCCATCGTGAGGAGACCGAGGCCACGCCGGTGATCGAAGGCGACCTTCCGTCGCCGCTGGATCCGCCGTCCGGCTGCCGCTTCCGCACGCGTTGTCCGCTGGCGACCGAGCGCTGTGCCGCGGAGGAGCCGCTCCTCCGCGAGGTGAACGAGGGGCACTACGTAGCGTGCCATCACGTCTGATCGATTCTCCCCGGGTGGCCGGATCACCTGCCACCCGGGGGAACAGTCAGTCGCCTATGCTCACCGAATCGGCTACGGACGAGCGAACGTCGAAACGGTCCTCGAGCATCTGCAGGATCTCCCGTCGGCCGGCAAGGATCTCGCGCCGGACCACCGCGACCTGATTGTCGCGGTCGGTCGTTACCGACCATTTGTCCCACCATGTCTCCAGCGAAGGTTCGGGAGCACGTACGGCAACCGAGAACTTCAACCGGACGGCATGATCGGAGCCTTCCACCGGCCGAGTTCGCACGACGAAGTCGGACTCGGGGAACAGGACCCACATCTGATCTTCGTTGATCTCGATACGGCAGTCTTCGAGCAGGTGAGGGTGCCCGCTGAAAGCCGCGGCCAGCTGGGGGTCCAGGCCGGTGCGGACAGGTTGGGAAGGACAGGCCATGGTGGCAACCTCCGATCGAGGGGGAGAAACAGTTGTCGAACTTGTCGGGAGCGTCATTCGACGACGAACCCGGTGGTCGTGAGACAACGATTTCCGATGTCTCCGAGAGACGGGCTCACAACGCACGCATGTAATCGGCCAACTTCGCATGAGTCTGCTCGTGCAGATCTCCTGCTCGGCGGACGCCGCCGCGCCCCTTCGGGGCAGCAGGAACCAAGCGTGTGGCGATGGCTTCTGCCGTCTGCTTGACCACGCGTGCATGTGCTTGGAGTGTCGCGCGATTGGTGGTGGCCGGCCCGGTGATCGACACGGCACCGACGACGCCCGACGAGGAGAGGATCGGCGCGGCGACACACGACAGTCCGCTGATGGAATCACCGAAGTCGGTTGCGATGCCGGTGCGCCGCGCGGTCTCCAGGATCGATGTCAGGCTCGGCGCACCGGGGCGGGTGGGAATGGTCGCGATATCGACGAGGATTCGCTTCCAGGCGCTTTCCGGCTGTGCCGAGAGGAGGGCGCGCCCGATGGCCGTGCGGTGGGCGGGCAACCGGCCGCCGATGCGGGTCGGAACCTCGCTCCGAGCGGGGCCCACCTTGTCGATGTAGACGACCTCGTCGCCGTCCAGGATGCCCAGATGCACGGTTTGCGCACACTGCTGCTGTGCCTGGAAGAGCCAGGTTCCGGCCTGGGCGCGCAGTCGGGAGGCATCGGCGGCCAGACCGCCGACCTCGAAGAGGCGCAACCCGATTCGGTATCCGGCGGCTACTCGCTCGATCCATCCGACCTCGCGCAGTTGCTCGGCGAGTCGATAGACGGTGGAGCGCGGCAGGCCGGTGCGCACGGTCAGGTCGTCGAGGGAGAGCGCGCGGCCGTCGTCGAATGCATCGATCACCACCGCCGCGCGTCCGAGCACCGAGCGGTGCCCGCTCCCGCGGCGTGGAGCGGTCTCGATCTCGAAGTCTTCGGGGGTGTTCTGCAGGACGGTCATGGCCACTCCTAGACAAACATCATCATTGCTTTGATCTATGCATAGAATATTTGGAATGTGATCTGCGTCAAGTCGATTTCGGATGAAAAACGTTGACTACCAGGACTTTCGGAGATCACGCAGGGTCGGGGCGCCGCCTCCGACGTCACCCGGTCTCTTATGCGGCCGATTCGACCGCAGCGCACGATATGGGCTATCCACCTCGCGTCATCGCGTCGGACCATTCGACGAGTTCGTCGGCGAAGCGCTGGAACAACATCGCGAAGTCGAGAACCTCCTGATCGAGGAAGTCCCCCAGCCGAGCAGTGATCAAGCCGTGAAACTGTTGTTCGATCCGGCGCGCGGCCTGTTTACCCGAAGGGGTGGCCGCCAGAATCGTCACGCGGCGATCGTCGGCCGGGACGGTGCGTTCGACCAGCCCGTCACGAACGAGGCCCTCGACGAGCCGACTGGCGTGCGAGACACCGAGATTGCTGGCCATGGCCAGATCTCCGAGGCGACGCGGTCCGTGCTGGTCCAGCTCTCGGAGCATGGTGTAGGCAGGGCGCTCGAGACGAACGCCCGGAATCCCCGTATCCACGGGATACACGCCGGCAGCCGCGAAGGCGCGAGCGGCGCGCACCCATGCATCGAGCACTCCTGCTACTGCTGCCTCGCGGGCACGAATCTCGCGGGTTGTGACTGAGGTCATATGAGAAGCACACCACAATTCATTCTCATTGACAACTATTGCGGCCGGAAACTTTTGTCGTCCGGAAAATTTGTCATGCTTCCAGCGACGCATGGGTGCCGAAAACCCGACGGTGATAGACCAACGGGGACCCCTCGCAGGTCTGGACCGACACCACTCGCCCGAGAGCGATGATGTGGTCGCCACCTTCCACCAGATCGACGACATCGCAGGCCAGCCACCCGACCGAGCCCTCGAGCCGAGGAAGACCGGAGTCCGCCTGCCAGCCGATGCCGTCGAACTTTCCGACACCACGACTGGATGCGAACCGCAGAGCGGTCGGGGCCTGGGCGGCCGAGAGAATGTTGACACCGAACCGGTTCGCGGACCGGATCGCGGTGAGCAGGGTCGAGCGGTGGTCGAGGGAGACCAGGACCATGGGAGGGTCCATCGAGAGCGACGAGAACGCACTCACGGTCGCTCCGTAGTGCTCGTCCTCCCATGTGGTGGTCACCACCGACACCGGTGTTGCCACCGAGGCCATCGCCTCGCGGAAACCCCGCTGAATTCCGGTTTCGAGTTGCGCAGTCATAGCGTGCCTTCCGTGTGGTCCTCGTCGCGGCACGACGGCACCGTGCCGCATTTCCGGGAGCCGTACAGACGTTCTCCGAACGGCCCTGTCGCTCAAAACCTTTCTTCTCGTCGAGGCGCCGCGAATCGCCGGTCCTGCGGTGCCGGATCGAACTGTCAGGACACCGTGGCCCGCGGCCTGTAGAACACGGCCATCAGTCCCGCTGCCGCGAGCACCCCCACCGCAACCGAGAGACCGGCCCAGCCGAGTCCGAAGAACTCGAATCCGATCGCGTGATCGAGCGACCAGCGACCCGGACCGACGAGCGCCGGCACGACGGCCACCATGCCCACCAGCAGGGTGTACTCCCAGCCGCCCTTGAAGACGAAATAACCCTTGCCACGATGGTCGGTGAGTGCCGCGACCAGCATCAGGCCGATGAATGCGGCCGACGCGACCGGCGTGAGGAGCCCGAGCAGAAGCAGTGCGCCCGCGCCGATCTCGGTGTAGGCGGCGAGCGCGGCGTGCAGGCGACCCGGACGCAGGCCGAGGGATTCGAACCATCCCGCCGTGCCGGTCAGCCCTCCGCTACCGAAGATCTTGTTGGCGCCGTGCACGATGAGCATGCCGCCCAGCGCGATCCGCAGCACCAGCATCGCCAGGTCGAGTTCCGTATCCACTCCAGTCCTTTCACCTCGCTGCCCGCCGCAACGGTGCGGTCAGCGCCATTCGATGACCCGGTCGAGGAGTTCGGGGATCCGCTCCTCGCAGTAGTCGTTGATGTCCTGTTGGTGCTCGTGCGACAACCGATGAGCGTCCTCGGGACGGCCCTCGATGATCGCCGCCGCGATCTGACGGTGCGCATCGAAGAAGTCGTCGTGTTTCGGAGACAGGTCGATCGCCGCGAGCACCTGTTCCCGGAAGATCGCCGACATGGCACTTGCCGACGTGCTGAGCACGAGGTTGCCGCTCAGCGCGTAGACCGTCTCGTGGAACTGAGGTGTGGCGCGCCAGATTCCGCGGGGCCGAACGGCGTCGTCGATCTCGGTCTCACCCTCACCGAAGGTGGCGAAGAGCTGGTTTCGCGCCTGCTCGGGATCGGAGCGTCGGGCGGCGAGGTCGGCGAGCCACGGTTCCAGGGCGACCTTCGACTCGGCGAGTTCGCGGTAGGTCGCCCCGGCAAGCCGGTAATACAGTGCCGACGTGCGGCCCAGGTCCGAGGCGTCCACCGCGGCCATCACCGGCCCGCCGCCCCGGCCCTGCTTCACGACCACGAGTCCCTGCGCCTCGAGCAGCCTCAGCGCTTCGCGCAGGGTGGTCCGGGCGACGCCGTAGTTCGCCATCATCGTGACCTCGGAGGGCAGCACATCTCCCGGCTCGACGCCGTCCTCGATCATCGCCTCGACGATCTCGCGGGCGAGCACCTCGGCGAGTTTGAGCGGACGCATGCGAGGCGGCAGCGGCTTGAGCAACGTCCGGTTGCCCCGCTGCACGCGCTCACCTTCGACTCCGGTCGCGTGTTTCATGGGTCCACTCCTCGCCTCGAATTTCCTGGGTGCCCACCCAACGTCTCACGCGTTGAGCGCGACCTGTTCCAGGAGGTCCGTGAAATTCTTCTCGGCGTCGGCACGGCGGGTGGGCACGTGCTCGCTGGGAACCTCGCGCGGCTCGTACTCGCGCATCAGCAGCCGGGCCACGGTGACCTTGTGCACCTCGTCCGGGCCGTCGTACAGGCGGGCTGCGCGGGCGCGGCGGTACATGTATTCGAGGGGCAGGTCGGACGAGTAGCCCAGAGCGCCGTGGATCTGGATCGCCCGGTCGAGGACGTCGTAGAGCACCCGGCCGCCCCAGAACTTGATCAATCCGATGTCGAGGCGGGCATCGCTGTAGGGCCGGCCCTCGTCGTGGAGGCGATCCATCCGCCAGGCCGCCTGCAGGGTGAGCAGACGCGCCGCCTGCATCGCCGCATACGATTCTGCGACCCAGTCCTGGATCATCTGCTTGTCGCTGAGCAGCGAGCCGTGGGCCGTGCGGCTCACCGCACGCTCGCACAGCATGTCGAAGGCCCGCTGGCTCTGGCCCAGCCAACGCATCGCGTGGTGGATCCGGCCGGGTCCGAGGCGGCCCTGGGCCAGGGCGAATCCGCCACCGCGTTCACCGATCAGGTTTTCGCGGGGGACTCGGACGTCGCGGTAGATCACCTCGGCGTGTCCGCCGTAGTCGTCGTCGCGGACGTCCGGCTCGGCCATGGTCGGGATGTTGCGGACGACGTCCACGCCTGCCGTGCCCGCGGGCACCAGGATCATCGAGAATGCCTTGTGCGGACGGATGTCCTCGCCGAACTCGGTCCGGACCATCACGATGTGGAAGTCCGCCAGCGCCGCATTGGTGATGAACCACTTGTGGCCGTTGATCACCCACTCGTCGCCGTCGAGGTGGGCGGTGGCCGCCATCAGTTTGGGGTCGGCGCCGGCTCCGGGTTCGGTCATCGAGTAGCAGGAGGTCAGCTCGCCGGCCAGCAGGGGCTCGAGGTAGTCCTTGCGCTGCTGTTCGGTGGCTCCGAGGGCCAGCAGTTCCGTGTTTCCGGAGTCGGGGGCGTTGTTGCCGAAGATGTGCGGAGCGAGGTGGGACCGGCCGAGGATCTCGTGCATGAGGCCGAGTTTGACCTGGCCGAAGCCGGCACCGCCCAGCGACGGCGGCAGGTGGGCGGCGAACAGGCCCTGATCCTTGACCTGCTGCTTGAGCGGCTGGATCAGGCGGAGGTAGTCGGCTCGCCCTTCGCGGCCGCGGAAACGCTCACCGAGCGTCTCGAGGGGAAGGATTTCCTTGTCGACGAACTCTCGCATCCAAGCGAGCTTCTCTTCGAAATCCGGATCGGTCGAGAAATCCCAGGCCATAGCGCGCGGTCCTCATCGGTACGGGTGGCTGAGCGCCACAAGCAAATTCATGCCGTCCCGCTCGACGGCTGAAAACAAACGTACACAAAACCTCCAAACATGTCTATGTTTAGATAGAACCTCTTCTCCATGCGCCTTACCCGACCCATCCGGAGGCCCGAGCATGAATCTGACGACGATCCTGGACATGGCCAACGCCAGCCATCCCGACCGCAACGCCCTCGGCTCGTGGTACGGCGGTACCACCTACCTCGAACTGGGCGAGAAAGCCGCGCACGGCAGCCGCGTGCTCACCGACCTCGATGCAGGCACCGTGGTCTTCCTCGGGATCAACGGGCCGATCCTGCCTGTCCTGACCTTCTCCGCCGCCTGGGCGGGAATACCGATCGCCCCCCTCAACTACCGACTCCCCGGCGACCAGCTCCTCGCCCTCGTCGGACGACTCGAACGCCCCGTGGTCGTCGCCGACAACGACTATCTGCCCACCTTCGCCGGGAGTAGCATCACCGCGATGTCCGTCGACGAGTTCGAATCCCGGCTCGCCGCCACCGAACCTTCGGCCGCCCCCGCGGAAGTCGACGAGGATGCCGTCGCTGTCGTCCTCTTCACCAGCGGAACCACCTCGGCCCCCAAGGGCGTGCTGCTCAAGCACTCCAACCTGGTCTCCTACGTGCTGCAGACCGTCGATCTCGGCAGCGCCGAGGCGACCGACGCCGCCCTCGTGAGCACTCCCCCGTACCACATCGCCGGTATGGGAACGATCCTCACGAACGTCTATGCGGGCCGGCGCATGGTCTACCTGGCCGACTTCTCCCCCGCCGGATGGCTCGACCTGGTCCGCACCGAACGGATCACCAGCGCCATGGTCGTCCCGACCATGCTCGCGCGTATCGTCGAACACCTCGACGGAGCCCCCGCCGACACCCCCGACCTTCGTTCCGTCGCCTACGGCGGGGCCCGGATGCCGCTGCCCGTCCTCGAGCGCGCGCTGACCGCCTTCCCCGACACCGGTTTCGTCAACGCCTACGGCCTGACCGAAACCAGTTCGACGATCGCGCTTCTCGGACCCGACGATCACCGCGCCGCGATGGCCGACGACGACCCGTCCGCCCGGGCACGGCTGACCTCGGTCGGACGTCCCGTGCCCGGAATCGAAGTCCTGATCCGGGACGAGAACGGAAACGCCACCGCCCCCGGCGACACCGGTCTGCTCTGGGTCCGCGGTGCCCAGGTGTCCGGTCACTACCTGGAACAGGGCTCCGTGCTCGACGACGAAGGCTGGTTCCCCACCAACGACCGGGCTCGCCTCGACGAGGCCGGGTACCTGTTCATCGAAGGACGAGCCGACGACACGATCATCCGCGGGGGCGAGAACATCGCACCCGCAGAAGTCGAGGATGCCGTCCTCACGCACCCGGAGGTCTCCGAGGTCGCCGTGGTGGGCCTGCCCGACGACGAGTGGGGCGAACGCATCGTCGCCGCGGTGATCCGCACCCCCGGCAGCGACCTCGGTGCCGACGAGGTGCGCAGCTGGGCACGCAAGCAGGTGCGCGGATCCCGCACCCCGGATGACGTCGTCTTCGTCGACGACCTGCCGCGGACCCCGACCGGCAAGGTCGTCCGGCGACAGTTGATCGCCGAACTGACCGAGATGTCCACCGCCACGGCAGGAGCACTGTGATGTCCGGTCCGCTCAGCGGCGTGCGGGTCGTCGAACTCGCCGGTCTCGGACCCGCCCCGTTCGCAGCGATGATGCTCGCCGATCTCGGGGCCGAGGTCGTCCGCGTGGACCGGCCCGGCCGGCAACCGCACCGCCCGCACACCGACGTGCTCAACCGCAACCGCAGCCACATCGTGCTGGACCTGAAGAAACCGGAGGGCGTGACCGCCCTGCTCGACCTCGTCGACCGGGCCGATGTCCTGCTCGAAGGCTACCGGCCGGGAGTGGCCGAACGACTGGGCTTCGGGCCGGACGTCTGCCTCGACCGCAACCCCCGGCTGATCTTCGGCCGGATGACCGGATGGGGACAGAGCGGACCGCTGGCCCACACCGCCGGACACGACATCGACTACATCGCACGCACCGGGGCACTGCACGCCGTCGGCCGAGCAGATGGACCACCACAGATCCCGCTCAACAGCATCGGCGACTTCGGCGGCGGCGGAATGCTGCTGGCGTACGGCGTCGTCACCGCCCTGTTCGAGCGAACGAACTCCGGCCTCGGACAGGTGGTCGACGCCGCGATCGTCGACGGAGTCGCAGCGCTGATGGCGATGCAGTACGGCTTCATCGCCGACGACTACTGGCGCGACGAGCGAGGCGTGAACACTCTCGACTCCGGTGCTCCCTACTACGACGTCTACGAAACCTCCGACGGACGCTGGTTCGCGGTCGGCGCCGTCGAAGCCCAGTTCTACGCGCAGCTTCTCGACGCTCTCGAACTCACCGGGCTACCCGACCGCACCGACCGTGCGAACTGGCCGGTAATCCGCGAAGCCTTCGCGAAGCGCTTCGCCGAACGCACCCGCGACGAATGGACGAAGGTCTTCGAGAGCGTCGACGCATGCGGTGCACCGGTGTTGTCCCTGCTCGAAGCACCCCACGACCCGCACAACATCGCACGGGAGGTGTACCTGGACATCGACGGCGTCGTGCAAGGTGCACCGGCACCGCGGTTCTCCCGTACCCGCCCGTCCGCGGTCCGTCCGGCGGGCTCACCGGGGCGGGACACCCGGGCAGTCCTCGAAGCCTGGGGCGTAACGGATCCGGAGAAACTGATCGCGTCCGGAGCGGCGGTCGACGACTCGGCGTGACGGTTTGCGGTGCACATCACACCGCGATCCCATTGGACGGCATTTCGCCATTCCCCCTCGAACACCTCGCTGAATAGATTGCAGATCAACAGATCAGGCGACGCCGAAGCGAGGTGCTCGAGGCGATGGACACGACAACGTCCGCAGATTCGGCCGTGGTGGAGATACGCACTCTCCGAAAGAGTTTCCAGCGCAGGGACGGTGCCACGATCACGCCGGTCGACGACATCTCACTCGAGGTTCGTGCCGGTGAGTTCGTGGTGCTGCTCGGCCCGAGCGGGTGCGGCAAGACCACCCTGTTGCGCTGCGTCGCGGGGCTCGAACAACCCGACAGCGGCGAGATCGAGATCGGCGGAAAAACGGTATTCTCCTCCGCCCGCGGCATTCTCACCCCGCCCGAGCGGCGCTCGGTCAGCGTCGTCTTCCAGAGCTACGCGCTGTGGCCCCACCTGACGGTGTTCAAGAACGTCGCCTATCCCCTGCGTCGGCGTCGTCTCGGCACCGCCGCCGTCGCCGAGCGCGTCGCGCAGATGCTCGAACTGGTCGGCGTCGGACATCTGGCGCAGCAGTATCCGGGTCAGCTCAGCGGCGGTCAGCAACAGCGGGTCGCACTGGCCCGGGCGCTGGTGGCCGGCAACGACCTCGTCCTCTTCGACGAACCCCTGTCGAACGTCGATGCCAAGGTGCGCGACCAGCTTCGCGGCGACCTGCTGGAGATGCAGCAGGAACTCGGCTTCGCCGCCCTGTACGTCACCCACGATCAGACCGAGGCGATGGAACTCGGGCATCGCATCGCCACGCTCCGGGACGGCGTGGTCGAGCAGCTCGCGCCACCGCGCGAGGTCTACCTGCGACCGGCCAACCGTTACGTCGCCAACTTCGTCGGCCGGACCAACGAGTTCGACGGGCCCGTCACGCAGGTCTCCGGCGAGACCATCGAGTTCAAGTCCGCGATCGGACCGATGGTCGGCATGTCGAGCCGCGAATTCCCCGTCGGCGCACACGTGCTCGGGGTCGTTCGGCCCGAGGCGATCCGGATCACGGACACCGCCCCGGCCGCCGGGACCAACGTCCATTCCGGCACTGTGCGTTCAGTCGTCTTCGGGGGCGCTCAGGTGCGGATCCAGATCGACCTGGACGGCGCCTCGATCGAGGTGTGGCGTCCGAGTGACACCCCCGCCCCCGAACTCGGTTCCACCGTGTGGATCGACTTCGACGCCGGAAATTGCTGGCTCATGGACGGCACCGAACTGAGTCCGGCTGTCGGACAGGACGACCGGTGAGCGCCCCGTCGCCGGTTGCAGATCGTCCCGCTCCCCTATCCGGGACGGAACCCGAGACGACCGCACCGCAGCGGTATGCCCGCTGGGCACAGCAGGTTCGGCACCGGCCATTGCACGCGATCACCGCCGCGGTCACTCTCGTGCTGTGCGCCCTGTTGCTGTATCCGCTGGTCATCATGATCTGGCGGACCTTCGTACTCGACGGCGACGTGATCGGCTTCGACGAGTTCGAACGCGTCTTCACCGACCCCCGGACGCGATCGGCGATCGTCAACACCGCGATCATTCTGTTCACCGCGGGCCCGCTGGCCCTGGTCGTCGGTGGAATGCTCGCATGGTTGAACGAACGCACCGATGCGCGATTCGGTATCGTCGGCGAACTCCTGCCCATCGCCTCGCTGCTGGTGCCGCCGATCGCCGGATCGATCGCGTGGACCTTTCTGCTGTCGCCGAACAGCGGGTTCGCCAACGTACTCATCCGCGACGGCCTGTCCGTTCTCGGTATCCAACTCGAGGACGGTCCGTTCGACGTCTTCAGCTGGTACGGAGTGATTCTCGCGTACACGGCCTACATGGTTCCGTACGCCTACCTGCCGCTGGCGGCATCGCTTCGTTCCCTCGACCCGGCGCTGGAAGAGGCCGCCCGCATGGCGGGTTCGTCTCCGCTCCGGACCTTCGTCACGGTGACGCTGCCCGCCGTCAAACCGGCCGCGCTGTCCGCGGTCTTCCTCGTGACGGTCGTCGGTCTCGGAATCTATTCGGTTCCGAGCATCCTCGGCACCAGATCCGGTATCGACGTGGTGTCCACCCGCATCGTGCAGGCGATGAAGTTCTCCTATCCACCCGACACGCGCACTGCCCTGCTGCTCGGCCTTGCGATGCTCGTGGTGATCGGTGTCGTCTGGATTCTCCAGTCCCGCAGTGCCCGCAGCAGCAACTTCGCGCGGATCTCGTCGCGTGGACAGTCCGATGCTGTCGTGACACTCGGCCGGTGGCGTCCGGTCGCTCGCATCGGCATGCTCGGCTACCTGCTGATGATGTCGGTGGTGCCGTTGTCTGCGATCCTGTTCGTCTCGCTGCAGCGTTACTGGACCCCGGACGTGAAGTGGGACGAACTCGGCCTGCACAACTATCGCGCTCTCCTCGCGAGCAGCGGGCCCGCCGGCGAAGCGCTGCGCAACAGCCTGTGGCTCGGCGTGGTGGGTAGCGTCATCGGTGTTCTCGCAGCTGTTTTCGCTGCGCTGTACCTGCACCGCAGTACGGCGTGGCAGGCGCGGGTGGCCGACGGCGTCCTCAAACTGCCCGGCAACATGTCGCACATCGTTCTGGCCGTCGCATTCGTCCTCGCCTTCGCCGGTGACCCCTTCCGGCTCGGGAACACTCGCTGGCTGCTGCTGATCGCTTTCATCGCGGTGTACCTCTACCAGGCCGTGTTGCAATCGTCCGACGCGTTGTCCCGGGTCGGCAACGACCTGATGGATGCCTCGTACACCTCCGGCCACGGGGAAGGCCGCACTCTGCGTTGGGTGACGCTGCCGCTGATGGCGCCCGGGCTCGTCTCCGCCGGGATCCTGTTCTTCGTCCACATCATCGGGGATGTCAACGCTGCCGCAATCCTGGCCGGGTCCCGTAATCCCGTCGTCGGTTCGACGCTCGTCGACCTCTACGAAGGCGGCGATCACGCTCAACTCGCAGCGCTCGCAGGCATTCTCAGCCTGATCTCGGTGCTGTTCGTGCTCACCGCCCTGTCGCTCGCCCGGTTCCTCGGCCGCCGCCGATAACTCCACGCGGCCCACATCTCAGAGAGGTACAGTCCCATGCCTTCATCGATCCGACGCCGACTCCACCTCGTCGGCGCCCTCAGCACCATCGCCCTGCTTCTCGCTGCCTGCGGTGAGAGCACAGGGGAGGGCCCCACCGAAGCGATGGACTCCTTCGACGCGATCGTCGAGGCAGCGCAGGAGGAAGGCAGCGTGGTCGTCTACAGCGCCTACAACGCCGAGCTCACCCAGAGCCTGGCCGACGCGTTCGAAGACGAGTACTCCATCACCGTGCAGGTCGTCCGCCAAGCGAGCGCCGACCTCAACGCCCGGTTCGCCGCCGAATCCGAAGCCGGATCGCTCGGCGCCGACGTCCTGTGGCAACCCGACCCGGTGTTCGCCGGAGACGTCGCCGAGAAGGGGTGGCTGGCACCGCTGGATCCCGCGCAGATCCCCAATCTGGAACGGGTCGATGCGGCCGAGCAGACCGAGTACACCGTGCCGGTGCTGGAGCAGCCGTGGGGCATCGCCTACAACACCGACCTGGTCACAGGGACCCCTCCGACTTCGTGGGAGGACCTGATCACCGGTGACGCCATCGCACGCGGATTGCTGGTCGCTGCACCGCAGAACAGCGTCGCCACCGCCGGTGTCTACAACTTCTGGCTCGACACCTTCGGCGAGGAGTTCTTCACCGAACTCCAGCAGACCCAGAACTACTCCATGGGTGATTCGGTCAGCAACGCCATTCAGCAGGTCGCGGCGGGCGAGGTGGGCGCATTCGTGCCTGCTCCGCTGAGCACGGTGTCGACGGTGCAGAAGGCGGGGGCGCCCGTCGAGGTCGTCGTCCCGGACAACACCACCGGCTTCGCGATGCTTGCCTCCATCAGCGGCACCGCCCCCAATCCGAACGCGGCCCGGTTGTTCGTCGAGTTCCTCCTCTCCGATTCCGGACAGGCGATCGCGGTGGGTGATCTCGCGGTGCCGGTCGTCGAATCGGTGACCACCGGAGTGTCGCGTCCGGCCGAGTACGTTCCCACCGACAACGTGGCGACCAGTTCCCGCCTGGACGAGATCGTCGAGCTGGTCACGCCGTGACGGTGGGATCGATCACCTTCGGGGTGAAGCTTCCCAATCTCAGCCCACTCGCGTCGCGCGACGCGATCCTGACGACGGGAACGACCGCCGAGCGACTCGGATTCGACGCGGTGTGGGCCAGCGACCACGTCGTCTTCACCCCGACCACCGAACACGATCACCCGGATCGGCGTTTCCCCGTCGGGTTCGACACGCCGGCCGTGGATCCGCTGATCGCGCTGTCGCTGGTGGCCGGCGCCACCGAGCGGGTCGAACTCGGCACGTCCGTCCTGGTGCTGGCCAACCGTAATCCGGTGGTGGTGGCCAAGTCCTGGGCGTCGCTCGATCTACTCGCTCCGGGACGTGTGGTGGCCGGTATCGGTACCGGCTGGCAGGAGAACGAGTTCCAGGCTCTCGGTGCGGGTGAGAGGTTCCGTCGGCGTGGCTCGGCAACCGCGGAGTTCATCGACATTCTGCGGACCTGCTGGAGCGACCCTTCGGACGGATTCAGCGGTGAGTTCTACTCGTTCGGTCCACTGTTCTTCGAACCACGTCCCACGAAGGAGATCCCTATCCTGCTGGCAGGTCGCACCTCGCGCGGGTTGCGCCGCGTCGCGAGCCACGGCGACGGCTTCCACGGCACGAACCTGAGCCCGGAGGCAGCGCGGGAAGCGATCACGCGCATCGAGGAATACGCGGTGGAGTATGGGCGCGAACATCTCTCGCGCCGGTACACCACGCTGTGCGAACTCGACCTTCGCGACCGCCCGGTCCGTCCGGACGAGGATTACGACGGCATCCACCTGGTGGGTACACCCGAGCAGGTCGCCGAACGCGTCCGGGCGTTCGCCGCCGCAGGCATCGCACACCTGGCCCTACGGGTGCGGGCGCTGTCCGGCAGTACCCGCAAGGAGGTTTCGAACGAGCTGTCGGTCTCCGCCGGAACGGAGCAGCTCGAACGGTTCGAGGCCGAGGTCACGCCGCTCCTCGCGTGAGCTTCCGGCTTCGGCCGAGTCATCGGATCCCGATACGCACCGAGAGTGATCGCTACTGGCGACCCGTCTGCCACTTCATTCCCATCGCGGTATCGGTGCCCAGTGTGCAGCGGTGCGCCATCCGGTACCGAGCTACGGGCGACAGTTCGAACCGTTCGGAAGCGAGGTGGTGAAGAGCAGTCGTGCTGCGCGGGTGATCGTATGGCGGATGTCGGTGATGTTGGCAGGATCGGTCGTCAGGTCGAGCAAGCAGGTGGTCAGGACGTGACCGAGGACCAAGGCTCGATCGTGGTCGTCGGTCCAGTCGGGGTCGGCGAGGGCGGCGCGGACCAATTCGGTGAACAGGGGGCGCCAGACCCTGATGCCGGGTCCGTCGCCGGAGTGCACAGAGTTCATCCCGGCTTGCAGCAGATTGCGGTCTTCGGCGGCCCAGTCGATGAATTGGGAGAACGCAGCAGCAATCCGGTCGGCGGACTCGGCGCCGGGATCGACCGGTAATCGGGCGAGGCGCTCGAGGGTGCCCAGGGCCCAGTCCGCCATGAGGTACTGGATCAGGCCGTCTTTGGACCCGAAGTAGCGGTAGACGGTGACCGGAGTGGTACCGGCCTGGGCCGCGACCTCGCGGATCGTGACGCCCTTGTAGCCGTGCTGGGAGGCCATCATGCGGGCGGCCGCGGCGATCTCGGCGCGGCGCGCGCGTTCGGCGGGCCCGAAATCGCGAATCACGCGCAACGAGTCACGGGACTCACGCAGCAGGGAAGCAGTGTCATCGACCACCACTGGAGGGTATCGCAAGACCGGAACACGTTGTATAACACGTTATACAACGTGCGAAAGGACGGTGCCGCCGATGACCACTGCCGATGTGTTCTCTGCCGATGTGTTCTCTGCCGAGGCATTGCAGGACCCCTATCCGCTGTTCGAGCGATTGCGTAACGCCGGGGATGTGCATTTTCTGGCTGATCAGCAGGTGTATGTGGTGCTCGGGTTCGATGCGATCCGCACCGTGCTGGCCGATCCGCACACCTATTCGAGCAATCTGGTCGCGGTGTTGTCGGCGGCGTCGGGGTCAGCGACCGTGTCGGTGGCCGAGGCCGGGGCCGGGGTGGATGTGCTGGCGACCGCGGATCCGCCCGCGCATACGGCGCAGCGGGCGCTGGTGATGTCGCGGTTCAGCCCGCGGGCGGTGGCCGAGACGACCGAGCTGATCGATGCTGCGGTCGCTCCGGCGGTCGCCGGGCTGGTTGCTTCCGGCGGCGGTGACTGGATGACCACGGTCGCCCACCGGGTCCCGGTGCAGGTGATCGGTGAGCTGATCGGGCTCCCGCGCAAGGACCATCAGCGCCTCGCAGCCTGGTCGGACGCTGCGATCGACTTGGTGTCCGGTGTCGCCAGTCCCGAACGCGCGGGGCAGGCCGCGCTCGCGGTGCTCGAATTCGCCGGCTATCTGGGCGAGTGCCTCGACCAGGCCGGCCCGGACGCGGACGCGGGGGTATTGGGCAGCGTCGCCGCGGCGGTCGCGGCGGGAACCCTGACCCGTGATCAGGGAGCGATGCTGCTGGTGCAGCTGGTCACCGCGGGCGCGGAATCGACCACGAGCCTGCTCGGCACCGCGGTACGGCTGCTGGCCGACGACCCGCAACTGCAAGCCACCCTGCGCGCCGAACCCGACCGGATCGGTGCGCTGGTCGAGGAAGCCGTGCGCATCGAGAGTCCGTTCCGCGGCCATTTCCGCGTCACCACCGCCCCCACCCGCCTCGCCGGTGTCCGCCTCGAACCAGGCGCACGACTGATGTTGATGTGGGGCGCCTCCAACCGCGATCCACGCATCTTCGACCGCCCCGACCAGGTCGACCTCGACCGTGTCCAGCCGAAACTGCACCACAGCTTCGGCCGCGGCATCCACTTCTGCCTCGGCGCCCACCTTGCCCGCAAAGAAACCACCCAAGCCGTACGCGCACTGCTCGCCGCGACCTCCACCATCTCGCTCGACGGCACCGAACCCGTCTACGTCCCCAACCTGATGGTGCGTCGCCTGGCGCACCTGCACCTGTCGCTCACCCCGGTCGACTCCAGGCCGGGTTCGTCCTGATCCGGCTGCATTTCGGAGCACACCGACTGCGCGGACACCCGGGTGGCGTGGTCGATCTCCCTCGCGGTGAGCCGTCGGTCGAGCACGCCCGCAGGGACCGTGTACGTCTTCGCGAGCAAAGGGGGTGCACCTTCCCACCCGGCCTGGTACTACAACCTCACCACCGCCGGTCGAGCGGAGGTCGAGATCGGCACCGAGACCTTCGAAGTCACGGTAGAAGAGATCACCGGCGCCGAACGCGACCGTATCTATGCCGAACAGGCTCGCCGCTACACCGGCTTCGCCGAGTACGAGGAGAAGACCCGCGGGGTGCGCACCATTCCGGTCCTCGCTCTCCACCGAAACTGACATTCCGGTTCGACAATCGACATCCCGCCCGAGAGAACCGGACGCACACACCTCGGTGTCTTCGACCCCGCTGAGCGGGGTCGGAACCACCGAGATCCCGCCGGCACGCGCCGACGGGATCTCCGTGACCGGCCACCCGGGCCGGGACGACTTCTGGGGTAGGCCTACTTACGCCCCGCCTGCCACTGCATGCCCCACCCGAACGCGCGGTCGAGGTCGGACTGGCTGCCGTCGATGTACTGCACGAGACGCTCGACGGTGATGCCCTGCCCGGTGTTCTGCAGCATCGCGATCGCGCAGATCCGCGCGCCGTTGTTCGGCGAGTCCAGACGCACCTCGATCTGCGGCCCCGACGGCGGGGTCAGGGTGACGACGCCGTCCACGGCAGCCCAGTTCGGCGCGCCCTCGTAGATCATCGCGAAGATCAGCACACGCTTGAACAGTTCGGGGCGTTCGAGGTTGACGGACATGTTCTCGCCGCCGGTGTTCGAGCCGGTGCGGTCGTCACCGTCGAGGTGGATGTACGGCGGGGTGTTCAGCGCGCCGAAGCTGTTGCCGAGCGCCTGGATGACACCTTTCGATCCGTCGGCGAGTTCGAAGAGGCAACCGAGGTCGAGGTCCACACCACCGCTCGCGCCGGTGAGCTTGGCGAGGAAGCCCTTCTTCTGCTCACCGCGCGACCAGTTGAGGTTCACCCGCGTGACGCCCTGCCCGGACCCGGCCTTCGACAGGCTCACGGTGGGCGATTCCTTGGTGAGGTTGATCTTGCTCAGGTTGACGCCGCCGGCGTTCTGCTCGGGCTTCTTGTTGTAGTCGATGGCCATGTCGAGCCTTTCGTCGGAGTTGCTGCGCGCGGTTGCGCACGGGATGGGAAAGCGATGGGAGCCCCCGATCCGAGGTGTCGGATCGAGGGCTCCCATCGGCATGTGGTTCGAACTGTCGAGGATCAGGGGATGCTGGTCTTCACAGCATCTTCGCCTTCCCTCGCCGCGATCTTGCGGTTGCGGTAGATGCTCGAGGCGAATGCCGCACCGATCAGGGCGACACCGACGAGGCCGGTGATGACCTCGGGGACGTGGGTGCCGATCGAGTACAGCAGGATCAGTGCCAGCGCACCGATGGCCCAGTGAGCACCGTGCTCGAGGTACACGTAGTCGGACAGCGTGCCCTTGCGCACCAGGAAGATGGTGATCGAGCGGACGAACATCGCGCCGATGAAGCCGAGGCCCAGGGCGATGATGATCGGGTCGGACGTGATGGCGAAGGCGCCGATGACACCGTCGAACGAGAACGACGCGTCGAGCACCTCGAGGTAGAGGAACAGGAAGAAGCCGGCCTTACCGGTGGCCTTCGCGAGGCCGCTCGGTCCGCCGCTGGGCTCTTCGCCTTCCTCGGGGATGTGGAACATCTCGCCGAGCCCGTTGACCGCGATGTAGGTGATCATGCCGAGCGCGCCGGCGATCATGACGGTCGAGACCTTGTCCTCGGGTGCGATGACGGTGGCCGTGATGAGCAGCAGCGCGGTGGCGACGACGACCTCGAGCTGTTCGAGCTTGCCGGCCTTGGCGAGGGGACGTTCGAGCCATTCCAGCCACTTGATCTCGCGCTCTTCGAGGATGAAGTGCAGGAAGAGCATCAGCAGGAACATGCCGCCGAACGCCGCGATCTGCGGATGCGCGTCGGTGATGAGGGTCTCGTAGCTGGGGCTGCCGTCCGGGAAGTAGGCAGCTCCGTCGGCCGGCGGATTGAGCGCCAGATTCAACGCCTCGATCGGTCCGAGTCCGGACGCCACCCACACGATCGCGAGGGGGAACACCAGACGCATACCGAAGACGGCGATGAGGATGCCGATGGTGAGGAAGATCTTCTGCCAGAACTCGCTCATCCGCCGCAGCACGGTCGCGTTGATGACCGCGTTGTCGAACGACAGCGAGACTTCGAGGATGCCGAGGATCACGCAGAGGAACAGAGCTTGCGGGCCGCCGTAGAGGAAGGCGACCACGAGGGAGACGACGGTGACCGCGAAGGATGCACCGAATATTCGCAGAACCACGAAGCGTGGCCTTTCTAATCGGAATCAGGGCGTTGCAGGGTGGTTACTGCACGGAGGTTCCGGCTTCGGTACTGCGACCGAAGCCGGAACCCGGAAGAAACGAACTAGACGTTGACGCCGTAATCGCGGGCGATACCCGCGAGACCGGACGCGTAACCCTGGCCGATGGCGCGGAACTTCCACTCCGCACCGTTGCGGTACAGCTCGCCGAAGACCATGGCGGTCTCGGTCGAGGCGTCCTCGGACAGGTCGTAACGAGCGAGTTCGTTGCCGTTCGCGCGGTCGACGACGCGGATGTACGCGTTGCGGACCTGGCCGAACGACTGGCTGCGGGAATCGGCATCGTAGATCGAGACCGGGAAGAAGATGCTCTCGATGTTCGCCGGGGTGGCGGCGAGGTCGACGTTGATGACCTCGTCGTCGCCTTCGCCCTCACCCGTGCGGTTGTCGCCGGCGTGCTCGATGGCACCGTCGGGCGACTTGAGGTTGTTGAAGAAGACGAAGTGCTGGTCGGAGACGACCTTCTTGTCGGCCCCGGTGGCGATGGCGCTGGCATCGAGGTCGAAGTCGGTGCCGGTGGTGGTGCGAACGTCCCAGCCCAGGCCGACGGCCACTGCCGTCAGGTTCGGAGCTTCCTTGGTGAGGGAGACGTTTCCGCCCTTGGTCAAGCTGACGCCCATGCGGGGTCCTTTCGATCGTTCCAACGGTCGACGTACCGGTATAGGGCACGCCCGGTGTGCGTTTCTCCCCACACTAGTTGTTGCCGTGGGGTACGCCCATATCCACTATGCCCGGTCCCGCGCCTCACTTCCGTGACCCGCACGAACCACGGTTCCGACCGGCGGAAAGGTGACGGATCGGCCCGGTGGACGTGCGCCCAGTACCATTCGGTTCTGTGGCGACCCGATGGACGCGCCGCCTGTTCGGCGGGGGAAACACGGAAGATCCCGCGGCTCGTCGTGCACACGATGCGATGGTCGCGGCGTTCCTCGACATGGACAAGCGCCAGTCCGTCATCGAGGCCGGTGTGGCCGCGTCGTACGAGCTCGAACCCGAACGGCACCTGCTGCGTCAGTGGGATCCCATCCGTCAGGCGTGTTATCGCGCCGGTGAGACGTATCTCCAACTGGCAGTGACGGATCCGGAACAACCGCTCGCACCTGCTCCGGCCTACGAGCAGGCGCTGCGGCAGATAACCGAAGCAACACGAACACTTGATGAATTCTTCGGAAACAACCGGGGGCACCTCGAGCACATGACGGCCGTGGCGAACACGGTGCCCGAGTTGGCGCACCGGATGCGTACCGAAGCGCGCAACACCCTCGCCGCGACACAGACCCCGGATTTTGTTGCCTTTGCGAACTATCCGTCGGTTCGATCCGCCACCGAAGCGCTCGAGAAGGCCCTGAACAGCCTCGATGCGGCGCACGGCGTAGGCGCGACCCGCACGGCGGCCCTCCGAGTCGAAGAGGCGACCACCGCTCTGCTCGACGCCCTCGCCGCAGCACCGGGGCGCCGCGACGAGGCCGCTCGCACCCTCGCTTCGGTGACCACCAGGATCGGAGCGGTCCGGACCCGCACGGACGGTCTCGCCCCGGCCTTCTCCGCGCTGCTGCGCGAGTTCAATGCGGCCAGCTCCGCCGACCTGTCCGGGAACGAGAAACAGGCCGCCGAACTGCTCGCTCGCGCCGAGGACCAGCTCGGACGCGCACGGGCGGCGGCGAAGGACGGCCGCCCCGAGGAAGCCCTCGAGCTGGTCGCGGCGATCCGCGCCGAACTGTCGCGCGCCGAAGAACTCGTCGACGCCGTGACCGCACGACTCGCTACGCTGCGTTCCGTCCGGCAGAATCCGGGGGCCAAGGTCGACGAGGTGCGGTTCCGCCTCCGTGACGCACAACACCTGGCCGTGCAACGCGGTCTCACCGCAGAATGGGGTTCCGTTCTCGACTCGCAGTTGAGCCGGATCGACAGGGCCGTCGACGCACTCACCGGTGTGCACCCCGACTACTGGGCCTACGTCAGAGATTTGGATGCGGTGTCTACCTTCATCGCAGGAGTGGTCGATCGGATGAGAGGACGGACCGAGAACGCATGAGGGGGGCCACGCTTACCGAAGTGCGCGCCATGCAGCACTTTCGGCATCTCGACGGCGCGACGATGGAGGAGTTGTTCCTGCACCGTCCCGAGCCGTTCGGGCACAGCGACGATCGCGACCGCCTGGCGACCGCTCTCGGCGCCACGCTCTACGTACCCGCGACGCGCGGCGATCTCGTCGCGACCATCTCGAAGCGTGCGACCGAGGGTGTGACGTCGATGGTCCTCGACCTCGAGGACGCCGTCGCCGACGACGAGGTCGAGCAGGGCCTGCAGAACGCCGTCGCGACGCTCGATGCGCTCGCCGAACACGGACCGTCGCCGATGATGTTGTTCGTCCGTGTCCGCACAGCCGACGGCGTCGGACGGATCGCGTCGATGCTCGGCGCCGGCAAGGCCGTGCTGACCGGATTCGTGGTGCCCAAGTTCACCGCACACACCGGGCCCGCCTTCCTCGAGGCGGTGGCCGCGGCGTCGGATCTGCTCGGCCGTCACCTCTACGCGATGCCCGTCATCGAGTCGGCCGAGGTCGTCCACCGCGAGACCCGCGACGGCGAATTGCGTGCGATCTCCGGCATCCTCGCCGAACATCGCCACCGTGTCCTCGCCGTCCGGATCGGTGCGACCGACATGTGCGCGACCTTCGGTATCCGGCGCGACCGCGACCTGACGATCTACGACGTCCGCGTCGTCGTCGACGTGATCGCCGACATCGTCAACCACCTCGGGCGTACCGACGGAACGGGTTTCGTCATCACCGGGCCCGTCTGGGAGTACTTCGCCGATCACGAACGCATGTTCCGCCCGATGCTGCGCTCGACGCCCTTCGAGGAGCAGGACGCCGTGCTGTTCCGTCAGCAGCTCGTCAGCCGCGATCTCGACGGTCTGCTGCGCGAGATCGCCCTCGACCGCGCCAACGGTATCCAGGGCAAGACCGTCATCCATCCGTCGCATGTCGCTGCGGTACATGCCTTGTCGGCCGTGACCCACGAGGAGTTCCACGATGCGACCGACATCCTCGATCGCGACACCGGCGGTGTGCAGGCCTCGGGATACGGCAACAAGATGAACGAACGGCGACCCCACCGCACGTGGGCCGAGCAGACCCTGTTGCGCGCGTCGGTGTTCGGTGTCACCCGTAAGGGGATCACCTTCGTCGACCTGCTGACGGCGCTGGTGGACCGATGACCGATATTCTCGATATTCCTTGGGCCACCGCAGAGCTCGGATTCGCTCTCGAACATGTGGAGTCGCCGTGCGGTTACACCGTTCCCGAACTCGTCCGACCGGGGCTGCGACGCAATCCACGACGCGCGCACCTGCTCGTCTCCACGGTTCTCGGTAAGCACATCCCCACCGAGCCGGCCGCGGTGCGCGGTGCCGGTCACCGGCTCGGCCGGCTCGTCGCCGATCTCCTCGGCGATGCAACATCCGACGCTGTCGTCATGGGATTCGCCGAAACCGCAACGGGTCTCGGTCACTGCGTGGCCGACGCCCTCGACGCCGCATGCTACCTGCACTCGACGCGACGCCAGGTTCCCGGAGCGGAGGTGCTCACCGGATTCGAGGAGGGGCACTCGCACGCGACCTTCCACCTGCTCCAGCCGACCTCCGGCGCACTGTTCGCCAACGCTGCGCCGCTCGTCCTCGTCGACGACGAGATCTCCACGGGTGCAACGGCCCTCGACGCCATCCGCGCGCTGCACCGCGATCATCCGCGTGATCGTTACGTGCTCGCCTCCCTCGTCGACATGCGGTCGGAGCAGGATCGCCGCCGGACTGCGGAGGTCGCGGCGGAACTCGGCACGACCATCGAGCACGTGAGCCTGGCCGCCGGACGATCCGTCGTCCCCGACGATCTCGTCGCGCGGGTCGCGGCATTGCCCGACCCTCTCCTCAATCCGGTGGGCGATCGACGCGGCGACGTCCGGTTCCTCCACGCGGCGTGGCCGTCCCACGTGCCCGACGGTGGGCGGCACGGGATGCTGCGGGCCGACGCGGCGGCCTTCGACGCGGCGTTGTCGACACTCGCCGACGCGATCGCGGAGGTGCGCGATGCCCGGCGTCCCGCCGTCGTCGTCGGACACGAGGAACTGATGTACCTGCCGCTGCGACTCGCGGAGGCGCTCGTCGAACGCGGCACCCCCGCCCGGTTCCAGACCACGACCCGCTCCCCCGTCCACGTGATGGACGTCGACGGATATCCGTTGCGCCGCGGATTCCGTTTCACCGCCCCCGAACACATCGACAGCGAGTTCGAGAACGAGGTGCCGCGTTTCCTCTACAACGCGCAGTGGCCCACGCCGACCGAGGTCCGCGCCGAGCTGATCCTCGTCATCGATTCGCCCGCCGACACCGACCGTCTGCGCGCACCGGGAGGCGTTCTCGACGTGCTCACAGCTGCCGGCGAGGACGTCCTCGTCGTGATCGTGCCCGCCACCGATCCGACGGTGCTGCGCACCCACAGGGAGACCGTATGACCGTGCCACTGACCGGACCCGAGTTCGGCTCCTACGCGCCCGACGAGGTGACGTGGCTGCTCAAGGACCTCTCCCACGCCGACCTCGAGGGCGACATCGCCGAACGTGAGGCACGGATCCAGGCGGGTCTCGCGCACTACGCGGAGTCCCTGCCGATCGAGTACCAGCCCGACGCCGCCTACCGCGAACTGTTCGACAAGGCACTGGCCGGCACAGCGGGCCGGTTGGCGCACGCGGTGGGCACGGTCACCGAACTGCTTCTCTCCGAACGCGGAACCGACCTGACCCTCGTGTCGCTTGCGCGGGCGGGCACCCCGATCGGCATCCTGATCCGCCGGTGGGCGCTGCACCACCACGGGTTGACGCTGCCGCACTACGCCGTGTCGATCGTCCGGGGCCGCGGAATCGACTCCGCCGCCCTCGATCACATCACCGCGCGGCACGATCCCGCGTCGATCGTCTTCGTCGACGGCTGGACGGGTAAGGGCGCGATCGCGCGTGAACTGTCCGCTGCGCTCGCCGAATACACCGCGCGAGGCGGTCCCGTCCTGTCCGACGATCTCGCGGTACTCGCCGACCCCGGCCACTGCGTCCGCACCTACGGCACGCGCGACGACTTCCTCATCGCCTCGGCCTGCCTGAACTCCACCGTCTCCGGACTGGTCTCGCGGACGGTCCTCAACGACAGCCTGATCGGCCCCGGAGAGTTCCACGGCGCCAAGTTCTACGCCGAGCTGGCCGCGGACGACGTGTCGAACCATCTGCTGGACGCCGTCACCGCAGAGTTCGACACGTGCGGCGACGTCGCATCGGCTGCGCAGACAGTGCTCGAATCCGACCGCACCCCTACCTGGGCCGGCTGGGAGTCCGTCGAGCGGGTGCGGGCGCAGTACGGCATCTCGAGCGTCAACTTCGTCAAACCCGGTGTCGGAGAGACCACCCGTGTGTTGCTACGCCGCGTTCCCTGGAAGGTTCTGGTACGCGACATCACCGCCGACGAGCACGCCCACATCCGGATGCTCGCGGCCGCCCGCGACGTTCCCGTCGAGGAGGTTCCCGACCTGGCCTACTCCTGCATGGGCCTGATCAAGGACCTGCCGTGACCAGCACTGCGCCCGCCCTGGTCGCCACCGACCTCGACCGCACCCTCATCTATTCGCGCGCCGCGATGACCGGCGACCAGTTCGACACGCAGGCTCTGCTGTGCGTCGAGTACTACGAGGGCGCACCGCTGTCGTACGTCACCGACACTGCTGCACAACAGCTTCGGACGCTCGCCGACGAGGTCGCGATGGTGCCGACGACCACGCGCACACCCGAACAGTTCCGCCGCATCGACCTCCCCGGCGGTCCGTGGCGGTATGCCATCGCGAGCAACGGTGGGTCGATCATCGAGGACGGGCATCTCGACCCGCACTGGCGCAGGACCGTGGAAGCAGCGGTACGCGATGGGGGCGCGAGCCTCGACGAGGTGACGACCGAACTGCGTCGCCGCATCTCCGAGGACTGGGTGTCGAAGTTCCGCATCGCCGACGAGTTGTTCTGCTATCTCGTCGTCGACGTCGCAGCGCAACCGGTGGGATTCCTCGACGACTGGCACGAGTGGTGTTCGACGCGCGGCTGGAACGCCTCGCAGCAGGGCCGGAAGATCTACACGATGCCGAACAGCGTGTGCAAGAGCCGCGCGGTGGCCGAGGTGCACCGGCGGCTCCGCGACCGCGGGGTGCTCGCCGAGGATGCCCCCGTCTTCGCCGCGGGGGACGGTGCGCTCGATGCGGAGATGCTGAAGGCCGCCGACGCCGCGATCCGGCCTCGCCACGGCGAACTCGAACTGATGGACTGGCGCCACCCGACCGTCTCGGTGACCGCCGCCGCGGGCGTCACCGCCGGGGAGGAGATTCTCACCTGGTTCGCCCGATCCGCTCGTCTTCCGGTCGCTTCGTAGAGTAGAAGGTGCCCGGTCACCGAACACAGTGAGGACACATCTCTTGTCGACTCCGCTCTCCAAGGGTCAGAACGGACCGCTCACCGCGTCCGACGTCGTCGTCTCGCTCGAGCTGACCACGCCCGCCGATCTGTCCGCACTGCTCGTCAAGGCCGACGGCAAGGTGCGCTCCGACGCCGACTTCGTGTTCTTCAACCAGCCCACCGGGCCGGGTGTGCGTCTCGTATCCGGCGCGCCCGGACAGGCAGCATCGCTCGCCGTGTCGCTCGCGCAGGTTCCCGCCGACATCGATCAGGTACGCGCTGTGATCACCCTCGACGATGCGTCGAGCAACTTCGGTCGGTTCGCACCGCCCACCGCGCGCGTGTCCGACAGTGCGGGAACGGTGTTGTACGAGTACCGGATCGACGGACTGAGCACCGAATCCATCGTGATCGCGCTGGAGTTGTACCGGCGCCAGGGCGCGTGGAAGGTCCGCGCCGTGGGCCAGGGATATGCGGGCGGATTCGCGGCGCTGGTGACCGATCACGGCGTCAGCGTCGACGACGCACCGGCCCAACCTGCTGCCGCACCGCAGCCTGTCGCTCCCACGCCCGCTCAGGCTCCGCCCGTTCAGCAGACTCCGCCTCCGCCGGTGCAGCTGACCCCACCTCCGGCATATCCGGCGCAGCCGGCACCTCCGGCACAACCGACGGCTCCGGCACAGCCCGCGGAGGTCAGCCTCACGAAGAACCGCCCGGTGAGCCTGGTGAAGGGCCAGAAGGTCACCCTCCGCAAGGACGGCGGCGTCGCGTTGACCTTCCTGCGCATGGGGCTCGGCTGGGATCCGGTGGAGAAGCGCGGCCTGTTCGGCAACCGCTCCGCCGACATCGACCTCGACGCCTCGGCCGTGATGTTCGCCGACAACCAGATCGCCGACGTCGTGTACTACGGCCAGCTGCAGTCGAAGGACGGTTCGGTCCAGCACCAGGGCGACAACCTCACCGGTGCCGGTGAGGGCGACGACGAGGTGATGCTCGTCGACCTCACGCGGGTCCCCGCCCATGTCACGACGGTGATGTTCATCGTCACCTCCTACAAGGGCCACACCTTCGAGCAAGTGAAGAATGCGTTCTGCCGTCTCATCGACGGCACGATCGACACCGAGCTGGCCCGCTACACGCTGCAGGGTGGCATGCCGTTCACGGGCATGGTCATGGCGAAGGTCTACCGCCAGGGCAGCGAATGGAAGCTGCAGGCCATCGGCGAGGGCATGCAGGCGAAGCATCCCGGTGAGGCTGCGCCGCAATTGGGCCGGTTCCTGGCCGTCTGACCGGTGGGCGAGCTCTTCACAGCGGGGCGCAACGCCCCGCTGCCGACCCGCACGGCCCGTTTCACGGCGACCGCATCCGTCCCGCTCGACGTGTTCGCGTTCGTCGTGGACGACGGCCTGCAGGTGGCGTCCTCCGACGACGTCGTGTTCTACAACCAGCCCGGCACGCCCGGCATTCGACTCGAGGGCGAGGTGATCGTCGTCGACGTCGACTCGGTCCGTCCCGGTGCACGCGTGCTGTGCGCGGTCGGCTGCGAGCGACCCGCAGCGGTGTCGACCTCGTTGTCCGACGCGGCGGGCACCGTCCTCGCGTCGTTTCACGTGGAACCGGCGGTCGGTACCGAGACGGCGCTGCTGTGCTGGGAGATCTACCGTCGTCACGACGAATGGAAGATCCGCGCCCTCGGCCAGGGATACGCCGGTGGACTCGCCGAGATGTTCACCGCGCACGGAGTGGATGTCGAGTCACCCTCCGATGCGGAGAAGGTGGCCGCTCCCGGGGCCGATCCCGTCATCGGCCTCTCACCCCTCGAGGTGTTGTGGCGGATCTTCGAGGACGCCGCCCGGTCGGCCGCCGCGTACACGTCGAGTGTGGAGTTCGCCCAGCACCGCTTCGACGACGAACTCTCGGCAGCCGTGGCCGATCCCGCCCGGCGCATGGAGCCCGAGGCCGACCGTGCCCGGGCACGTGCGCAGCAGCGCTACGACGAGCTCGTCGGTGTCGCCGAGGCCCGCTACCGCGACGACAGTGCGGTGCTCGCCGCCGAGCTGCTCACCGTCGACGCGACGTTGCCGCCCGCACTCGCATCGTGGATCTCCCCGGCCTGGATGCACCTGCACCTGCCGAGCGACGGCGTGCGGGTGGGTGAGGTGACGGCGCCCGATCTGGGTCCACTGCGCATCCCCCTGTGTCTGCCGGCGCCGCTCACGCGACCGTTGTGGATCGACGGTGATCCGGCCGAACTCGGTCCCGTCGTGTCGTCCGTGGTCGTGCGGCTGCTCACGGCCCGGCCCGGCACCCTGTTGCACCTCGTCGATCCAGGGCGGACGCTGCCCGCACTCGAACCCCTCACCGCAGCCCGACTTGCCGGACCACCCGTCCACGACCGGTCACAGGTCTCCGCCAAACTCCGAGGGCTGGCCGACGCGGCGGACCTCGACGCGCTCGCCCGGCAGGTCGACGCGGAGACCGCCTCACCCGTGTTGCTGGTCCTCGCCGGGCTCCCCTACGGCTACGACCACGACGACCTGATCGAGATCGTCCGGATCGTGCGTACCGGCAGTGCCGGTCGGGTCTCGGTCGTCCTCGCGGGCGATCCATCGGACGATCAGGTCGCGGAGATGCTGTGGGACGAGGCGCAGAAGCTCCCCGTCGACGGGGAGCTGGCCGATCCGTGGACGGGCGGCCGGTGGACGTTCGTTCCCGACAGCCTGCCCACCGAGACCGAGCATCTGCGCGGCGCGCTGGGTGGGAGCTCGCTCCTGGAGTGATCCAATCCTCGGACGACGGGGTCAGCGCCGGTCGACGAGCGCCGTGACATCAGGCGCGTACACGGTCATCCAATGCGGATCCAGGCGGTAGTAGACCACCTCCTCGTCCCAGTCGAACGCGTCCCCGCCGTAGAACGACTGAAGGTAGGCGAGCAGTTCGGGCCAGTCGTCGGCCGGCTCACCGCCGCACGGGTTGAGAATCTCCACGTGACCGTGCGTGAACACGCCGAGGTCCTCCCCGCGTATGTGCGCCGCGCTGACTGCGGGACGTGCGGCGAGATGCCGGGCCTTGGCGGCGTTGGGGGCCGTGCCGAAGTACCACTTGCCGTGCAGGAAGTGTCCGTCCACACCGCTGATGCGCGGTTCACCGCCGGCGGTGACCGTCGCCAGCGAGAGGACGCACATGCCCGTGAGCACCTCGACGAGCTGCTCGGCCGTGAGGGTCCGCGACGCGTCGACGATCGACCTCAGATGGGATGTGGACCGGGACAGCGACGTGTCGAGGAGCACCTGGAGTTCGGCGAGTTCGGTGGGGGTTTCGTGCATGACTCCATGCTCACATCACCGAGGCCCACGGGACCCGACAGTTCTTGCTCTGTTCCACCTCGCCGCTCCATGCTCTCGGGGAGACCACCGAGCGCCGGGTCACCCGCATGGAGGACCCGCCATCCCCCGGTCGGCCGACGCGCACCGCACCCTCCGCGTCGCATGGTGAGGACCATGACGGTCACCGATCCGACGACGCGACAGCGACGCATCCTCGCCCTCGACGTGGCCCGGGGAATCGCCATCCTCGGCACCTTCGCCGCCAATGTCTGGATCTTCACCGATCCCGCCGGCATCGTCGGCTATCTCGCCTCGGTCGGCACCGATCCGTGGCCGCAACGCATCCTCATGCAGCTCACACAGGGGAAGTTCCTCGGGCTACTCACGCTGATGTTCGGGATCGGCCTGGCCGTGCAGGCGGCCTCCGCACAGCGAGCGGGGCGGCCGTGGCCCGGCGGCTACCGGGTACGCGCCGCCCTGCTCCTCGTCGACGGGCTCGTGCACTACCTGCTCGTCGCCGAGTTCGACATCCTCATGGGATATGCACTGACGTCCATGCTCGTGTGCGGGCTCGTGATCTCCTCCGGTCGTGTGCGGTTGTGGGTCGCGGGTGCGGCCGTCGCTGTGCACGCGCTGGCCGTGACCGCGCTCGTCGTGGCGCTCGCCGGTTCACCGCCGAATCCGGAGACCCCCGAGTTGACCACCGCCACCTGGTGGGACATGGTCGTCTTCCGCGTGGACAACGCCGCTGCGTTCCGCGCCGAGGTGATCTTCGTGATCCCGATGACGGTCGCGCTGTTCCTGACCGGTGCCGCACTGTATTCGACCGGTCTGTTCGACAGCAGAGGTGCGGTGCTGCGCCGACGGCTGATGGTGGTCGGCGCGATCGCGGCGCCTCTCGATCTCGCCGCAGGTCTGTTCGGTGGTGCCGCAGGTGTATTCGCAGCGCGCTACGGCATCGCACCGTTCGTCGCGCTCGGCCTGCTGGCGTGGATCGCCCATTTCTACATCGGCAGGTCCACGACCGGCACGGTCGGTACCGCCTGTGAACGCATCGGGCGGACCGCGCTGAGTTGCTACATCCTGCAGAACATCGTCGCGTCGGTGCTCTGTTACGACTGGGGATTCGGCCTGGCGAAGGCCGTGGACGCCGACATGCGGGTCCCGTTCACGATTGCGGTGTACGTTGCGGTGGGAGCGGTGATGGTGGTCGGATCCCGGTGGTGGCTCGGCCGATTCCGTCAGGGTCCGGTCGAATGGGCGTGGCGGGCGTCCTACGAGCGGCTGTCGGAACGTCGTCGACGTGTCGTCCGCTCCCGTTTCGAAGCGCGGCCGAATTCGATTCCGTACTCGCGGATCTTGCGGTAGATCGTCGCGCGCGACATCCCCAGAGCATGTGCCGCGGCGGCCTTGTCGCCGTTGTGGAGCGCGAGGGCGTCGACCACCGCGTCGCGTTCGAGCGATTCGATTCTCGTCAGGCGCCGGCGGGTGGCCGACCGGCACTCCGCGGGCAGATCGTCGAGCTCGATCGTGCCGGACCGTCGGCGCCTGAAGATGTCCTCGAGCACCGTTCGAAGATGTGTCACGTTGCCCTGCCACGACAGTCGCGCGAGCTGGTTCGCCGCGGCGCGGGACAACGTCAGGTTCTCGGCACCCATCGAATCGAGCAGGAAGCGGGACAGTTCGGGCAGATCGTCGACGTGGTGACGCAACGGGGGCACCGGCACGGTCTTGGGGAACAACCGCAACAGCGGATGCGTATCGGGCAGGCCGTCGGTCGAATCCATCGTGACCGTCACCCAGGAATCGTCCGCAATGGAGTTCGACGCCGCATCGAGCAGGAAATCGCTCACCGCATCGAGGGTGTCGCCGTCGAGTCCGTCGACGCGGCGGATCAGCAGATCCGCTCCCTCGTCCACCGCCGCCGCGATCCGCTCGAGGAGCTCGTCGACGCTCACCGTCGACGCATCCGCCGAGACGAGAAGGCGCCCGCTCCTGGCGTATTCGTGCACCGCACGGACCAGGGCCGACCTTCCGGAGCCCGGCTCGCCGTCGACGACGATCCACTCGGTCCGCGCGCAGGCGTCGAACACCTCCTCGACGGCGCGCGTCCACGTGGCGCTCGTACCGACGACGGATCGCAGAACCGGAGCGCCACCGCGACCGGCCGTCCGTGCCCGCCCGCGGCTCACCTGTTCCTTGATGTGCACGATCCCGCCTGCGAGCCTGTCGTCGACGAAGGTGGGCCGGTAGGACAACCGTGCGGTGACGCCGCTCGGCAGGTCGGCGAGGAGCGTGAACGGTTCGGACCTGCCCCGCGAGTCGCGGGTGCGGTCGATGATGGCCGCCTGGTCACGCGAATCGAACACGCGCTGCGTGAGGTCGTTCATCATGAGCACTTCGTCACCGATCGCGATGACCGGCCGGCCCGAATGCTGGCAGGCGAGGTGGTAGTCGCGCAGCAGCGCCCGGTCGAGCTCGCCGGCTTCCTCGAGGATCTGTTCCCGGATCCGCTGCGCGACCATCTTCGCGAACGACAGCAGCAGCGCATTGGTGTTCTCCGCCAGGGTGGTCAGGTCCACGGCGCCGAGCACCGCCCCGGTCACCGGATGGGTCACCGGAGCGCCCGCACACGAGAACCGGCGTAGACGTCCGTTGTAGTGCTCGTCGCCGCGGATGAGCAGGGGTGCGCCCACCTCGAGGGAGGTGCCGATGCCGTTCGTGCCGACGCTCGTCTCGGCGTACCGGAACCCGGGGGCGAGATGGACGCTGTCGAGCGCAGCGGCGAGACCGGGGTCTCCGAGGTGCCGGCGCAGCACGGTTCCGGAGGCGTCGGTGAGGATGAGCGAGACGGGTTCGCTGTCGATCTCCTGGGCCATCGCATCCAGCACCGGCGCCGCAGCGCGGGTGAGCACGGTGTCCACCGTGTCCGGGTCGACGTAGTCGGCGCCCGGCTGGTCGGCGTCGACGTTCGCCTGCGCCGATCGCAACCACGACACGCGCAGCCAGTGCCTCATCCGACCGATATCGCCCGGTGCGATCGCACTACCTCCGGCTCCGTCTCGGGATGCTGCGCGTTTCGACGCAGCACCCGGTCTGTCTGCACTCACCGTCGATCTCCCGATTGTCGGTCGCGCGGGTCGCTCTTCCGAATGTTTCGAACGCAACTTTAACGCTTCAAACTGTGATCCACGTCTCAGAATGAGACAGATTGTGTGTTTCTTCCGGGGTTGTATCGACATCACCCCCGATCTCCCGACGGCCGGCGCCAGCCGGCTCCCGATCCAGGAGGCACACATTGAGCAGGCAGAGCCTCACCAAGGCGCATGCGAAGATCACCGAACTGTCGTGGGAACCCACCTTCGCGACACCCGCGACCCGCTTCGGCACCGACTACACCTTCGAGAAGGCCCCGAAGAAGGATCCGCTCAAGCAGATCATGCGGTCGTACTTCCCGATGGAGGAGGAGAAGGACAACCGCGTCTACGGCGCCATGGACGGCGCCATCCGCGGCAACATGTTCCGTCAGGTCCAGCAACGCTGGCTCGAATGGCAGAAGTTGTTCCTGTCGATCATCCCGTTCCCCGAGATTTCCGCGGCCCGCGCGATGCCCATGGCCATCGACGCCGTGCCCAATCCCGAGATCCACAACGGGCTCGCGGTGCAGATGATCGACGAGGTTCGTCACTCGACGATTCAAATGAACCTCAAGAAGCTGTACATGAACAACTACATCGACCCGGCCGGCTTCGACATCACGGAGAAGGCGTTCGCGAACAACTACGCGGGCACCATCGGCCGGCAGTTCGGTGAAGGATTCATCACCGGCGACGCCATCACCGCCGCGAACATCTACCTGACGGTGGTCGCCGAGACCGCCTTCACCAACACGCTTTTCGTCGCGATGCCCGACGAGGCCGCCGCAAACGGCGACTACCTGCTGCCCACGGTCTTCCACTCCGTGCAGTCGGACGAGTCCCGGCACATCTCCAACGGCTACTCGATCCTGCTGATGGCCCTCGCCGACGAACGCAACCGCCCGCTCCTCGAACGCGACCTGCGGTACGCGTGGTGGAACAACCACTGCGTCGTCGACGCCGCGATCGGCACCTTCATCGAGTACGGCACGAAGGACCGCCGGAAGGACCGCGAATCCTACGCCGAGATGTGGCGACGGTGGATCTACGACGACTACTACCGCAGCTACCTGCTCCCGCTCGAGAAGTACGGGCTCACCATCCCGCACGATCCCGTCGAGGAGGCGTGGAAGCGCATCACCGAGAAGAGCTACGTGCACGAGGTGGCACGGTTCTTCGCGACCGGCTGGCCGGTGAACTACTGGCGGATCGACGCGATGACCGACGCCGACTTCGAATGGTTCGAGGAGAAGTATCCCGGCTGGTACTCGAAGTTCGGCAAGTGGTGGGAGAACTACAACCGTCTCGCCCATCCCGGACGCAACAAGCCGATCGCCTTCGAGGATGTGGGATACCAGTACCCCCACCGGTGCTGGACGTGCATGGTGCCGTGCCTCGTCCGCGAGGACATGGTGGTCGAGAAGGTCGACGACCAGTGGCGCACCTACTGCTCGGAGCCGTGCTACTGGACCGACGCGGTCGCCTTCCGCGGCGAGTACGAGGGCCGCGAGACCCCGAACATGGGTCGTCTCACCGGTTTCCGTGAATGGGAGACGCTGCACCACGACAAGGATCTCGCCGACATCGTCCAGGACCTCGGTTACGTCCGCGACGACGGGAAGACCCTCATCGGCCAGCCGCACCTCGATCTCGACCCGAAGAAGATGTGGACCCTGGACGACGTGCGGGGCAACACCTTCCAGAGCCCGAACGTGCTGCTGAACCAGATGTCGGACGCGGAACGGGAAGCGCACGTCGCGGAGTACCGCGCCGGTGCCACTCCGCTCTGACACACCCCGGTCCGGCCGGCGCGGTCACACCCCCTGCATCCGCGCCGGCCGGGTCCCCCTACCGAAGTACAGGAGGTTCCAGTGGCCGACACCCACCGCATCCACTTCGAACCCGTCGACATCGAAATGGACGTCGCCGAGGACGAGAAGATCCTCGACGCGGCCTTCCGGCAGGGCATCCACCTGATGCACGGATGTCGTGAGGGGCAATGCTCGGCCTGCAAGTCCTACGTCCTCGACGGCGACATCCAGATGGACCGCTACTCCACCTTCGCCTGCAACGACGCCGAGGTCGAGGAGGGATACGTCCTGCTCTGCCGTTCGCATTCGTTCAGCGACTGCACCATCGAACTGCTCAACTTCGACGAGGACGAATTGCTCGGCGGCGTGCCGATCCAGAACGTCCGGACCGAGGTGGTCTCGATCGAACCGGTTACCCGGGACATCGTCGCGCTCGAGGTCCGGCCGATCGAACCGGAGGTCTTCGAGTTCAAGGCCGGCCAGTACGCCGATATCACCATCCCCGGAACCGAGGATCACCGGTCGTTCTCCATGGCCACCACCCCGGCGACCACCGATCGGGTGCAGTTCCTCATCAAGAAGTATCCCGGCGGTGTCTTCTCGGGCCTGCTCGACGACGGTCTGCACGTGGGGGACGAACTGGCACTGACGGGTCCGTACGGATCGTCGACGCTCAAGGACGGTCACGTGCTGCCGATCGTCTGCATCGGTGGCGGGGCCGGGATGGCGCCCATCCTGTCGCTGTTGCGGCACATGAGCGAGACCTCCGATCCGCGCCCGGTGCGCTTCTACTACGGTGCCCGCACCGCCGCCGACCTGTTCTACCTCGGCGAGATACGAGAATTCTCGAAAAGCTTACGGGACTTCGTCTTCGTGCCATGCTTGTCGGAGAGCGCGGACTGCCTTCCCGACGATCTCACCGGGGTGGAGACGGGCATGGTTCCGGACGTGGTCGGTGCGCACGAGACCGAACTCCACCGGTGCGAGACGTATCTGTGCGGCCCGCCCCCGATGGTGGACGCCACCCTCGAGCTTCTCGAGAGCAGGAACGTCCCGAAGGACCAGATCTTCTACGACAAGTTCACCAGCCCGACCTTCGAGTGATCGAAGCTCCCCACTTCGTCCCAGCGACAGGAGAATCCACAGATGACCGCCACTGCAGAGCCCCAGAGGCGCAGTTTCCCGCGCATCGAGTTCACCGATGCCGAGGCCGGCGCACTGGAGTTCCCGAGTTCGAAGAGCCGCACCTACAACTACTACAAGCCGGCGAAGCTGCGGGCGACGACCTACGAGGACGTCACCGTCGACGTGCAACCCGACCCCGAGCGGCACCTGAGCCAGGGCTGGATCTACGGATTCGGCAACGGCCCCGGAGGCTACCCGAAGGAATGGACGGTCGCGAAATCATCGGACTGGCACCAGTTCCGGGATCCGAACGAGGAGTGGGACCAGTCGATCTACCGCAACAACGCGGCGGTCGTCCGGCAGGTGGACCTGTGCCTGAAGAACGCGAAGCGGGCACGCGCGTACGAGGTGTGGAACACCCCCTGGCTCACGTTCATCGCCCGGAACCTCGGTGCGTGGATGCACGCCGAGAACGGTCTCGGTCTGCACGTGTTCACGTCGATCCAGCGGTCGGGACCGACCAACATGATCAACACCGCGGTGGCGGTCAACGCGGCACACAAGCTGCGGTTCGCGCAGGACCTGGCGCTGTTCAATCTCGACCTCTCCGAATCCGGTGTGCCGTTCGACGGATCGGCCCACAAGGAGGTCTGGCAGTCCGCCCCCGAATGGCAGCCCACCCGCGAAGTGGTCGAACGCCTGACGGCGGTGGGCGACTGGTGCGAACTGCTCTTCGCCACCAACATCGTCTTCGAGCAGCTGGTGGGATCGCTCTTCCGGACCGAGCTGATCATGCAGATCGCCGCCCGCAACGGCGACTACATCACCCCGACGATCGTCGGCACCGGTGAACACGACTACGACCGCGACCTCTCGTACACCCGGGCTCTGTACCGAATGCTCACGCGCGACGAGGAATTCGGTGAATCCAACAAGGAACTGTTCTCGTCGTGGATGAGCACGTGGGTGCCGCGGTGCATCGACGCGGCACGGGCGTTGCAGCCGATCTGGTCGCAGCCGTCCGACAAGGCGATCACCTTCGCCTCGAGCCTCGAAACCGCCCAGTCCAAGTTCCGGTCCCTGCTCGAGGAGATCGGCCTGGAAGCACCGAAGGAGTTGGACCAGTGAGCATGAATTTCGGATCCTCCACCGAATTCTCCAACAAGTGCGGAGTGACGCTCATGAACACTCCGATCGGCCGCGTCGTCGCCGACGTCATGGGTGCGAAGGAGGGAGTGGAACTGACGGAGTACCCGTCGATGATCCGCGTCGACGGCACCAGGTTGCTCGAGTTCGACTACGACGAGCTCACCGAGGCCCTCGGCAGCGAGTTCGACGGATCGATCTTCGAGGAGATCAGCTCGACCCACTACGGACGCATGGTGCATCTCGACGACAGGACCATGTTGTTCGCCAGCCCCGAGGACGCCGCCGAGTACATCGGCTTCGACCTCACCGCGCCCTAGGAATCGAGGTACGACATGTATTCCAAGAACGACGAGAACTACTTCATCGTCGACGCTCACGTACACATCTGGGACGCACGGGCTTCCAACCTGAAGAACATCCACGGCCAGCAGTTCATCGACTGCTTCTACGACTACCACAGGAACCTCAGCCCGCAGGAGGAGGTGTGGGACTTCGACACCTACGCCTACTACGGCAGCGAGAGGTTCATGAAGGACCTGTTCGTCGACGGCTACGTCGACCACGCGATCTTCCAGGCGACGCTGCTGAGCGAGTTCTACAAGACCGGCTTCGGGCAGACCGAGGAGTGCCTCGCCCTCACCCGCAAGCATCCGGGCAAGCTCACCTACAACCACGCCTACGATCCGCGTCACGAGGAGGCCGGCCTCGAACAGTTGCGGCGCGACGCGGAAAGCATGAACCTGCAGGGCGTCAAGCTCTACACGGCCGAATGGTTCGGCGACTCCCGCGGATACAAGCTCGACGACAAGTGGTCGCGCCGTTATCTCGAGGAATGTATCGAGCTGGGCATCAAGAACATCCACGTGCACAAGGGCCCGACCATCAGGCCGCTCGACCGTGATGCCTTCGATGTCGCCGACATCGACAAGGTTGCCACCGACTACACCGACCTGCGGTTCGTCGTCGAGCACGTCGGACTGCCCCGCCTCGAGGACTTCTGCTGGATCGCGACGCAGGAATCCAACGTGTACGGCGGTCTGGCCGTGGCGATCCCGTTCATCCACACCCGCCCGCGCTATTTCGCGCAGATCATCGGCGAGCTGATGTACTGGATCGGCGAGGACAAGATCCTGTTCTCGAGCGACTACGCGCTGTGGACACCACGCTGGCTGATCGAGAAGTTCGTGGACTTCCAGATCCCCGAGGACATGACCGAATACGCACCGCTGACCACCGACCAGAAGAAGAAGATCCTCGGACTCAACGCGGCGGCGCTGTACGACATCGATGTGCCCGCGGAGTTGCGGCTTCCCGAACCGGCCGGACAGGAAGGGGTCGAGGTCGCCGCGGGAGCGCAGGAAGCGGTGTCGTCATGACGGTCGGACCGGTGACGGCCGACGACGTCCTGCGGGCGTTGTCGGACGTCACCGACCCCGAACTGGACGAGCCCATCACCGATCTCGGGTTCGTCCGGTCGGTGGTCCTCGACGACGAGGGCGTCACCGTCCACTTGCGTCTTCCCACGGCCTTCTGCTCACCCAACTTCGCGTACCTGATGGCCTCGGACGCGCAGGACGTGCTCGAGGCCGTCGAAGGGATCGGGCAGGTGCGGGTGCTGCTCGACGACCACCACGACAGCCACAAGATCAACACCGGATTGGCGGCGAACGCCGGCTACCGCGGCACCTTCGGGGTCGAGGCCGTCGACAGCCTCGAGGATCTGCGGCACACCTTCCTGCGCAAGGCCCATCTCGCGGCGCTCGAACGCTGCGTCGAGGCGCTGCTCCGCACCACCGAGCTCACTCTCGACGACCTGCCGTCGCTCACCCTGAGCGACATCCCGCCCGGCCGGTACCGGTCGGCCCTGATCCGGCGACGCCTGGCGCTCGGCCTGACGCTGTGTCCTGCGGGACGGGTCTTCGTCGACGACGACGGCAGAACGATTCCGGCCGAGAAGATTCCGATGCGACTGCGGTTCGCGAAGTCCGTGCGCATCTCCATGGAGGGCAACTCCCACTTCTGCCGGGGACTGCTCGCCACCCGCTACGCCGACGACGACGGGACCGCCGGCCCGCGGATCGTCGACGCCAGATCCACCTCGTCCGTTCCAGTCAGGAGGGTGTCATGAAGGCCGTCCAGGTCGTGGGTTACCACACGAAACTGCAGCTCACCGAGGTGCCGGAACCGAAGATCGAAGGTCCCCTCGACGTGATCGTCCGCATCGGCGGTGCCGGGGTGTGCCGCACCGACATCCACATCCTCGAAGGACAGTGGGCGGAGAAGAGCGGCGTCGAACTGCCGTACACGATCGGCCACGAGAACGCCGGATGGGTGCACGCCGTGGGGAATGCGGTCACGAACGTCGCGGTGGGCGACAAGGTGATCCTGCACCCGCTCATCACGTGCGGTCAGTGCCGCGCGTGCCGCTCCGGCGACGACGTGCACTGCGAGAACAACGCCTTCCCCGGTATCGACACCCACGGTGGCTACGCCGAATACCTGAAGACGACCTCCCGCAGCGTCGTCCGTATCGACGATTCACTCGAACCCGCGGACGTCGCTGCTCTCGCCGATGCGGGCCTGACGGCCTACCACGCAGTCGCCAAGGCAGCCAAGCTTCTTCACCCGGGCGACACCTGCGTGATGATCGGCGCGGGCGGTCTCGGCCACATCGGCATCCAGGTGCTGAAGGCGATCTCGGCGGCCACACTCGTCGTCGTCGACCGCAATCCCGACGCCGTGGAACTCGCCGCCGAGATCGGCGCCGACCACGCGATCGTCGCCGACGGCACCCACATACAGCAGGTCCTCGATCTCACCGGCGGCAACGGAGCCGAGGCCGTCGTGGACTTCGTCGGCGAAGGCGGCGCCACCAAGGAAGGCGTGGCGATGCTGCGACGCGCCGGCAACTACTACGTCGTCGGCTACGGCGAGAACATCGACGTCCCCACCATCGACATCGTCTCGACGGAGATCAACTTCATCGGCAATCTCGTCGGCTCCTACAACGACCTGCAGGACCTGATGGTCCTTGCCGCGCAGGGCAAGGTCACGCTCCACACCACGAAGTACCCGCTCGACCAGTTCCAGCAGGCCATCGACGATCTCGATGCCGGTCGCGTCCGCGGTCGCGCGATCCTCGTTCCCTGATCCCGAACCGCATCGACGAAAGGAAACCGCCATGGCCAAGGATCTGCGGTTCGAACAGGAAGCCCGCACCCTGCTCGAATACGGCGTCAACGCGCTCGCCGACGCGGTGAAGGTGACGCTCGGCCCCAAGGGACGCAACGCCGTCCTGGAGAAGCTCACCGGCCCGCCGACCATCACCAACGACGGCGTCACCATCGCCCGGGAGATCCAGCTGCGCGACCCCTTCGCGAACATGGGGGCGCAGCTGGTCAAGGAAGTCGCGATGAAGACCAACGGGACGGTCGGCGACGGCACTACCACCGCCACCGTGCTCGCGCAGGCCATGGTCCGCGAAGGGCTCCGGGCGGTCGAGGCGGGCGCCAACCCGATGCGTGTGCGTCGCGGCATCGAACGCACCGTGCCCGTCGTCGTCGACGCCGTGCGGGCCCACGCCGTGCAGATCCGCGACCGGCAGGATCTCGCCCGCATCGCGACCCTCGCCGCCAGCGACGACGACGCGATCGGTGAGGTCATCGCCGACGCCGTCGCGCATGTGGGACGCTCCGGCATCGTCACCACCGAAGAGTCCGACACGCTCGGCATGTCGGTGGACGTCGTCGACGGCATCGAGTTCGACCACGGCTACATCTCCGGCTACATGGTCACCGACCCCGAGCGCATGGAGTCGGTCCACGAGAACCCGTTGGTGCTGCTCACCAACAAGAAGATCAGCCAGGTGCAGGACATCATGCCGAGCATCGAGGCGGCCAAGCGCGCCGACCGGCCGCTGGTGGTGCTGGCGGAGGACGTCGACGGACCGGCGCTGCACCTGCTCGTCGGCGGCAACATGCACAAGACGATGCAGTCCGTCGTCGTGCGCGCCCCGGGCTTCGGGCACCGGCGGGTCGCCGAACTCGAGGATCTCGCGGTGGCGCTCGGCGGTCACGTCGTCGCCAAGGACACCGGTATCGAACTGTCCGAGGTCACGCGTGAGCACCTGGGCTCGTGCGATCGCATCACGGTCACCGAGAACGACACGACGATCGTCGGGGGTCACGGCGATCCGAATCTCGTGCAGGCCCGCATCGCGCAGCTCGAGACCCAGCTGCGGCGCGCCCGCATCGACGCCGATCAGGACGCGCTGCAACTGCGGCTGGCACGGCTGACCGGCAGTGTCGCGGTCATCAAGGTCGGTGGCGCGACCAGCGTCGAACTCAAGGAGCGGATGCTGCGGGTCGAGGACGCACTCGCCGCGACCCGCGCGGCTCTCGAGGAAGGTGTCGTCGCCGGTGGCGGCACGGCGCTCGGGCAGGCACACCGGGCACTGGCCGACCTCGACCTTCCGGGCGACGAAGCGGTCGGACGCGACGTGGTGCGGCGGGCGCTCGCCGAACCGATGCGCCGCATCGCGATCAATGCGGGCTTCGACGGCGACCAGGTCGCCGAGGTCGTCGAGGGTCTGCCGCTCGGTCACGGATTCAATGCCCTCACCGGTGAGTACGGCGATATGTTCGACGAGGGCGTGATCGACCCGTTCAAGGTCACCCGGGCGGCCTTCGAGAGCGCGGCGTCGATCGCGGCCCTGCTCATCACCACCGAGACCGCCGTGGTCGAGGAGGTCATGGGTAATCCCGGGGCGATCCCCGCGCCGGGCTTCGGCGACCTCGCCGAAGGCATGATCCGTCCCTCGAACATCTACTGACCGGAGGCGAGATGATCTTCATCGTGGTCCGTTTCAAGGTGAAGCCCGAGTACCAGGACAGCTGGCTCGAGACCACCGCGGAGTTCACCGAAGCAACCCGGGGCGAACCGGGGAACCTGTGGTTCGACTGGTCCCGCAGCGTGGACGATCCGTCCGAATTCGTTCTCGTCGAGGCGTTCCGCGACGGAGATGCCGGAACCGAGCACGTGAAGTCCGATCACTTCCGCAAGGGACTCGACGCGATGCGGCCGGCGCTGAGCGAGACCCCGCGCATCCTCAACACGGAGATCCCGGGCACCGAGTGGGCCCGGATGGGCGAACTCCGGATCGACTGATCGACCGCATCGAGACCGACGTCGTGTGCGAGATTCGTCGGGGATTTCGCACACGACGTCGGTCTCGGTGTGCGCCCATAGGTTTGTCCTAACGTTTCGTACGGCTGCAGGTCTTTGTGGCAGCAGTCACGGTCGTGATCGACTGGACCGGCGTGGACGGCATGTCCGCGCGTCGGCCGTGTCGATCAGGAGCGTGATGTGAGCGAGTTGCACCTTCCCAACCGAATCCGGCAGCTGGCAGTCGAGCATCCGGATCGTGCGGCGGTCAGCTCCGGCGGAACGACCCTCACCTACTCCGAGTTCGACGCGCTCACCAACCGCGTCGCCTCGGCACTCGCGACCGTTCCGGCGACGTCCATGCGCATCGGTGCGCTGCTGCGCATGGGCCTGCCCGGCGCGGCCTCGTTCGTCGGCTGCGCCAAGGCCGGGCTCGTCTTCACCCCGCTCAACTGGCGCCTGAATCCGGACGAGATCGCCGACATCGCCGACGACGCGCAGCTCGACGTCCTGATCGTCGAGGACGAGTTCGCCGCATCCGCCCGTGCTGCCACCGCGGTCCTGCCCGACGCACAGATCGTCGTGGTCGGCGACGCCTCCACCGTTCCCGGCGCACGCTCGTGGGACGACTTCGTCGCCTCCGGTGACGACATCGATCCCGGCTTCGGCGACGACCCACGGACCGAGGTGCTGCAGCTCTACACCTCGGGCACCACCGGTCGTCCCAAAGGTGTTGTGGCGACACATCACAACCTGTTCAACGAACCGCAGAACTTCGCGCTGTACGAGTTCACCGAGGACTCGGTGTCCCTCGACGCGCTGCCCCTGTTCCATATCGCCGGCGCCGGCTGGATGAGCACGACCCTGTCGGCGGGTCTGCACCTGGTGCTGCTCGGCGAGATGCGCCCGAACCTTGTGGCGGCAGCCATCTCCGAGCACGGCATCACCCACGCATTCCTCGTGCCGTCGGTGATCAACATGCTCGTGGAGATGCCCGACCTGTCGGACTACGACCTGTCGACGCTGCGCCTGGTGGCCTACGGCGCCTCCCCCATCACGCCCACCCAGCTCGCCCGCGCCATGGACACCCTCGGCTGCCGCTTCGTCCAGCGTTACGGCATGACCGAGACGATGGGTGCCCTCACGGCCCTGCGTGCCGACGACCACGACCCGCACGGATCCCGCTCGTACCTGCTGCGTTCGGCCGGCAGCCCGCTCCCCGGTGTCGAGGTCGAGATCCGCGACATCGCTACAGGTGAACCGCTTCCCGACGGTCAGACCGGCGAGATCGTCTGCCGGTCGCGCAACAACACGTCGGGCTACTGGCGTCGCGACGCCGAGAACGCGGCCCTGTTCACGGCCGACGGTTTCCTGCGCACCGGCGACGCCGGACACATCGACTCCGACGGCTACCTGTTCGTCACCGACCGCGTGAAAGACATGATCATCTCGGGTGGCGAGAACGTCTACCCGATCGAGGTCGAATCCGTCCTGTCCGAACACCCCGCCGTCGCGGAGGTCGCCGTCGTCGGTGTGCCCGACGACCGTTGGGGTGAGGCCGTCACCGCCGTCGTGCGGGTCGCGCCGGGCGCATCCCGCCCGACCGAGGACGAACTCCTCCAATTCACGGTGGAGCGACTCGCGTCCTACAAGAAGCCCCGGCACATCCACTTCGTCGACGAACTGCCCCGCAACGCGAGCGGAAAGATCCTCAAGCGCACACTGCGTAACGAGTTCGCTCCCGTGCAGGAGGGAACGACGCCATGATCGTCACCGAGGACCTCGGCGCCGTCCAGCGTGAAGCATGGGCCGCCGGAGTACTGCCGCCCGTCGAGGAAGTGCGTCCGGGACTGTGGTCGATCCCGGTCCCGATGCCGAAGAACCCGCTGCGGTACGTACTCTCGTACGCGCTCGCACTCGACGACGGTCTCGCTCTGATCGACCTCGGTATGGACACCGAGGAGTCGTGGGACACCCTCGTCGCCGGTGTCGCCGCGACCGGCCACCACATCACCGACGTGCGCTACGCGGCGATCACCCACCTGCATCCCGACCATTTCGGTCTGGCACCCCGCCTGAAGGAGACGACCGGCGCCGTCATCGCGATGCACGCCGCCGACGCCACCGCCCTCGGGCACTTCACCCCGGAGGATGTCGCCGCCGACAAGGAAGCATGGCGCGTGGACCTCACCGGGCTCGGCGCACCGTCCGAGGTGGTCGAAGCCGCCCGCTTCGAACTCGTGCGCTTCCCCGAAGGCGAGAGCGCCGATGTAGTTCTCGCCCACGGTGATCGACTCGATCTCCCCGGATGGAACATCGAAGCGGTGTGGACACCCGGCCACACACCCGGACATCTTGCGTTCGTCGACCGCGACCGCGACCTGCTGTTCAGCGGCGACCACATGCTCCCGCGCATCAGCCCCAACATCTCCTCGGGCCCCGGCGAACTGGGCGACCCACTGCACCGCTACCTGTTGTCGCTGCACGCGACGACGGCCCTGCCGGACTGCGAGGTACTACCGGCTCACGAGTACCGCTTCCGCGGAATCACCGAGCGTGCACGCCAACTCATGGACCACCACGAGGTCCGTCTCGACGAGATCCGCGAAGCCGTCGCCGTCCGGCCCGAATCGACGGCCTGGGAGATCACGACCCGCGTCACCTGGTCGCGCCCCATCGACGCGATGGATCCCCGGCTGCAGCGCCTCGCCGTCCGCGAGACCCAGGCCCATCTCATCGTTCTCGCCGATCGAGGCGACATCCGTTCCGACGGCGGAACTCCCGCCCGCTGGACTCTCTCCGCTCCGACCGATACGAAGGAAAACTGACATGAGCGTTGTCCTCACCGAATTCGCCGACGGCGTCGCGGTGTTCACCCTCAACCGCCCCGAGGCCAAGAACGCCGTGAACCTCGAGGTCTCGGAGGCGCTGGCCGCGGCCATCGACGAGTTCGAGGCACGTCCCGACCTGACCATCGGCATCCTCACCGGCGCCGGCGGAACGTTCTGCGCCGGAATGGACCTGAAGGCGTTCGCGCGCGGTGAGAAGCCGTCGATCCCCGGTCGGGGATTCGGTGGCATCACCGAGGCACCGCCGAGCAAGCCGCTCATCGCCGCCGTCGAGGGCTGGGCTCTGGCCGGTGGATGCGAACTCGCCCTGTCCGCCGACCTGATCGTCGCGTCGCGCGAAGCGAAGTTCGGTATCCCCGAGGTCAAGCGCGGACTCGCCGCGGCGGCCGGTGGCCTGCTGCGCCTGCCGAAGATCCTGCCCTACCCGCTCGCGATGGAGCTGGCCATCACCGGTGACCCGCTCACCGCCGAGGTCGCCCACCAGCACGGTCTGGTCAACCGCGTCACCGAGCCCGGTGAGGCACTCACCGTGGCAAAGGAACTCGCCGCCCGCGTCGCGGTGAACGGCCCCCTCGCCGTCAAGGCCACCAAGCAGGTCGTCGCGATGGCCGCCAACTACACCGACCCCGATGCCTTCGTCGCGCAGCGCAAGTTCATCGACCCGGTCTTCGCGTCGGCCGACGCCAAGGAAGGCGCTCGGGCGTTCGCCGAGAAGCGCGCACCGGTCTGGAAGGGCGAGTAGGAATGTCGGACGTGCTGGTCGCGCAGGACGGCTCGGTCGCCACGATCACGCTGAGTCGACCGGAGCGCAAGAACGCGATGACGCTCGATGCATGGCGATCGTTGCGTGAGACGTTCGGTGCGCTCCAGCACGACGACTCCGTCCGCGCAGTGATCCTCACCGGCGCCGGTGGCGACTTCTGCACCGGCGCCGACATGGAACGGCGCGACTCCACCCATCCCCTCGACCGCATGCGGGAGATCAACGCGACGGCGCTCGCCGTCGCCGAGTTCTCCAAACCGCTGGTCGCGCAGGTCGAGGGGTATGCGGTGGGCGCCGGATGGAACATGGCGCTGCTGTGCGACGTGGTCGTCGCCTCCCGGACGGCGAAGTTCAGCCAGATCTTCGCGCGGCGCGGACTGTCGGTCGACTTCGGCGGATCGTGGATCCTGCCGCGCCTCGTCGGATTGCACCAGGCGAAGCGTCTGGTCATGCTCGCCGACATCGTGAGCGCCGAGGAAGCGTACGGCCTCGGGCTGGTGACCGAGCTCGTCGAGCCCGACGCCCTCGCCGGTCGCGCCGCCGAACTGGCCGCGCGACTGGCCGCCGCCCCACCGGTCGCGGTGAGCATGTCGGCGCGGATGCTCGAGCAGGGTTCGTCGCTCACGCTCCGCGAGGCACTCGAGAACGAGGCGCGTTCGCAGGCGGTCAATCACGCCACCGACGCGCCCGACGCGATGCGCGCCTTCGTCGAGAAACGCGAGCCGTCGTTCACCGGCGGATGGCAGGTACCGCGCCCGGTCGACACCCCTTCCTGACGGTTACGTGCGGGACGATTCGGGGCGTCACCTACGATAATCGGGTGGACCTGCACCTCGTGACCTATTTCGTGGCCGTCGTCGACCACGGCGGAATCACGAAAGCTGCTCAGGCACTCTATATTTCGCAGCCATCGTTATCGCAGGCCATCCGCACCCTCGAACGACGGCTCGGCACGACCCTGTTCGACCGCACCGGCCGACGGCTCACCCTCACCGAGGACGGTCGTGTCCTCGAGGTCGCCGCGCGCCGCATCCTGGCCGACGTCGAGCGGGCGAAACAGAAGGTCGCGGCGGTGCGCGACCTCGAGGCCGGTCGCGTCGAGATCGTCACCTTCGCGACGTTCTCGATCCACCCCGTCATCGAGTTCGTCCAGCGCTTCCGTCAGCGCTACCCCAACCTGACCGTGCGGGTGAACGACGCCGAAGGGCCTCCCGGGGTCCACGCGGCGCTGCGCCGCGGCGAGGCGGAGATCGGCATCACCGACCTGTCGGTCGAGCACGCCGGCATGATCACCGTCCCCGTCCTCGAGCAGGAGATGGTGCTCGCCCTGCATCCCGACCTCGCCGCCGACGTGCCCGACCCGGTCACCCGGGCCCAGGTCCGCGACTTCCCGCTGGTCCTCGACCTCGGCTCCCGGGCAAGCGCCGCGCGGACCGGTGAACTGCTCGGCGAGCAGAACGTCGTCGTCGACTGCGCCAACCAGGCCGCCCTGTGGCAGTTCGTCGAGCGCGGCACCGCCGGGACGGTCGTTCCGCGTCGCGTCGCCGAGAAGCAGATCCCCGGTGCGGTCATCCGGCCGCTGGACCCGCCGTTCCGGCGTCCCGTCGGGTTGGTGATGCGCCCCGGCGATCTGTCCCCCGCTGCCGCCGCATTCGTGGCGACCACCACCGGCACCTCCTGGGAAGCGTGACGACATGGAGTTCCGTCAGGTCGAATACTTCCTCGCCGTCGTGGAGAACGACGGCATCAACGGCGCGGCCGCCGAGCTCGGCGTCGCCCAGCCCACCGTCTCCCAGGCACTGCGCAGCCTCGAGCGCGAGCTGGGCGTGCAACTGTTCCACCGCATCGGGCGCGGCATGGTGCTCACCGCGGCGGGCAAGGCGCTGATCGGCCCGAGCCGGCAGATCCTCCGCGATGTGAACGCGGTCGAGGAGCTGCTCACCGTGTCGACGACCGAGGTGACGGGCCGACTGGATCTGATGGTCTTCCCCGCTCTCGCGACCGGCCCGATCGTCGACCTGGTCTCCGAGTTCCGCCGCCTCCATCCCAAGGTCACCGCGCGCCTCGGTGATCTGCGTGCGGAGGAGTTCACCGCGTCGGTCATCCACGACGGACACTGCGAGTTCGTCGTCACCCACCTGCCCGTCGAGGACGAGGTGGGTCTCGAGATCATCGAACTCGGACAGACCGAATACTGGCTCGCCTATCCCCCCGGCACCGACCTGCCACCCGGGCCGCTGTCCTTGGCCGAACTCCCCGACATCCCGATGGTGTTCGTTCCCCGGGGAATGGGATCGGTGAGCGACGCGATCGACTACGCGATGCGACAGGCCGAGGTGCGCCGTCCCATCTCCGTGCTCACCGATCATCGCGAGGCCCGCCTGCCGATGGTGCTCGCGGGGCTCGGCGGGTCGTTCGTCGAACGGTCCCTCGCCGAGTCGGTCCAGGACATCGCGGTGGTCCGTCCGTGCGAGCCGGCCTTCGCGCAGTCGTACGGACTGGTGTTCGACCCGGTTTCACTGTCGAGAGCGGGACGCGCCTTCGTCGACTTCGTACGGTCGTCCGAGGAGACAGCCCCGGTCGAGTGAGTTCGTCGGGACGGTGACATCCGGAGGTCCGGGCGCGACCATAGGTGGGTACGACGTCCACTTCCGTCCTCGGGAGATGATCCGTATGTCCACTTCGACCTCCTCCCCCGTCCACCTCGACTCCGTCGACACCTACGCGCAGCGCGTCCTCGATTCCGTCCTCGGCACCATGGACACCCTCATGATCCTGATCGGCGACCGGCTCGGCTGGTACCGAAGCCTCGCCGACGACGGGCCTGCGACGGCCGACGAACTGGCCGAACGCACCGGCACGCACCCGCGGTACACCCGTGAGTGGCTCGAGCAGCAGGCCGTGACCGGTCTGCTCGACGTCGACGACGGCGATCCCCCGCGCTTCGCTCTGTCGTCGGCCGGTCGCGAAGTGCTCACCGATCCACGCAACCTGGCGTACATGGCGCCGCTCGCCCGGATGATCGTCGGCGCGACCATGCAACTACCCGGCCTGCTCGAGGCCTACCGCAACGGCGGCGGAGTGAGCTGGAGTCAGTTCGGCCGCGACGTGTGCGAGTCGCAGGCCGACGCGAACAGGCCGCTGTTCGAGAAGGCCCTGCCCGATGCCCTGCGGTCGGTACCGGAGGTCGACCGGGTGCTCGGACAACCGGGCGCGCAGATCGCCGACATCGGCTGCGGCGGAGGATGGTCGACGATCACGATCGCACGCACCTATCCGGAGGCGAAGGTGCAGGGCTTCGACATCGATGCCCCGTCGGTCGAGATGGCCCGGTCGAACCTCGCGGAGAATGCCGATGTGGCGCAACGCGTCACGTTCACGCAGTGCGACGCGTCCGAACTGCCCGGCGGAAACTTCCACGCGGCCTTCGCGTTCGAATGCGTCCACGACATGCCGCAACCGGTCGAGGTACTGGCTGCCGTGCGACGTTCGCTCGCACCCGGCGGGTTCATGATCGTCATGGACGAAGCGGTCGCCGACACCTTCACCGCACCCGGCGACGACGTCGAACGGCTCATGTACGGCTACAGCCTCACCATCTGCCTCCCCGACGGCATGAGCCACACACCGAGCGCCGGGACAGGCACCGTCATGCGTCCCGCGACCCTGCGCCGCTACGCCCTCGACGCCGGTTTCACCGAGGTCGACGTGCTCCCCATCGAGGACTTCGGCTTCTTCCGCTTCTACCTCCTCCGCACCGAATAGCGGCGCCCGCCGGAACTTCGGGGAGGTTGTGGTCGCGTTTTTCGAAATGCACGCACACAACCTCCCCGAAGTTCGGCTCAGACGGGCGCACCGGCCGCTCCCAGAGCACGCCGCACCCGTTCGACGAAGACTTCGGGGCGCCGGTAGAGGAGGTCGGCACCGACCCTGATGACCGTCCACCCCAGTTCGGGCAGCACCGCGTACCGGTCGATGTCGCGGGTCCGCTGAGTGGGGTCGGTCCAGTGCTGCACGCCGTCGTACTCCACGAGCACCCGCCACCGCTTCCATCCCATGTCGGCTCGCGCCACGAACTCGTCGCCGTCGAAGATCTCGATCTGGGTCTCCGGCGGTGGGAGACCGGCACGGACGAGAAGCAGACGCGTATGGGTCTCGGGTGGTGACGCAGCTCCACCGTCGACGAGGGCAAGTACCCGCGGCACGGCACCGATACCGTGTGCCCCCTTGCTCCTCGTCGCGAGTTCCTCGATCTCACGAACCTTCAGGCCGGTCGCGTTGCAGAGCGCGTCGATCGTTTCGACGGCCCGGTCGAGCGGCATTCGTCGGGCGAGATCGAAGGCGGTCTGCGCAGGTGTGGTCGCGACCATCCCGCCGACCACGCAGGTGTCGAGCTTCGGCGCGCGTCGGACCGAGATTCCCGGCACCGACCGGACGTGATCGGAGCGGACGAGTTCGGCCGCCGCATCAGGGTCGAGCCACCGAGTGCCGTGCACGGCAGCGGCAGAGACTCCCGCGAGGACGCCACGGCTCTGCGACCACAACCATGCCGCCTTCGCGCGCAGCAGCGGGGTCGCCGGTATCCCTCGTCGGATGTAGACGTCGCGGTGGAGGTGGACGAAGTCGCGTGCGAGCCGATGCCGCGTGACGAGGCCGGCTACGAGTGCCGCACGCCCCGAGAACGGTTCGTCGAAGTCGATCACGCGCCGAGCATGCCGGGCGCGACTCCCGTCCGGACGCCGCATCGGGGCCCGGTTGTGGACAACCCGACGTCATCCCCAGGCCGGTCATCTGCGACGAAAGAAGTTCGGGGAGGTTGTGTCCAGGTTTTTCGAAGAACCGGACACAACCTCCCCGAACCCGGGAGCTGTCTGCTTACGCGACGCGCTCGAAGATCGCTGCCAGACCCTGGCCGCCGCCGATGCACATGGTCTCGAGGCCGTAGCGGGCCTCGCGACGGTGCAGCTCGCGGGCGAGGGTGGCGAGCATGCGTCCGCCGGTCGCGCCGACCGGGTGGCCGAGCGAGATGCCGGAGCCGTGGACGTTGGTGCGCTCGAAGTCGGCCTTGCCGAACTTCCACTCGCGGGTCACGGCGAGGGCCTGCGCGGCGAACGCCTCGTTGAGTTCGATGAGGTCGACGTCGGCGAGGGTGATGCCCGCCTTGGCGAGGGCGACCTCGGTGGCCGGCACGGGACCGATGCCCATGACTTTGGGCTCGACGCCCGCCACACCCCACGAGACGAACCGCACCAGCGGGGTCAGGCCCAGCTCGGCGGCCTTCTCCGGGGTGGTGACGATCGCCATGGACGCGGCGTCGTTCTGGCCGCTGGCGTTGCCGGCGGTGACGGTGGCCTCGGGGTCCTGCTTGCCCATGATCGGCTTCAGCTTGGCGAGGGTCTCCAGGCTGATGTCGGGGCGCGGGTGCTCGTCGGTGTCGATGACCTCGTCGCCCTTACGGCTGCTGACCGTGACGGGGATGATCTCCTCGGCGAGGATGCCGTTCTTCTGGGCGTGGACGGCACGCAGGTGCGAGTTCAGGGCGAGCTCGTCCTGCTCGTCGCGGGAGATCGAGTACTCGCGACGCAGGTTCTCCGCGGTCTCGATCATGCCGCCGGGCACCGGATAGAAGCGGCCACCGGCGGTCGAGCGAGCGCGGACCAGACCGTCGTGCATCTGCACGCCGGTGCGGGCGCCGCCCCAGCGGATGTCGGTGGAGTAGAACGCGGCGTTGCTCATCGACTCGGTGCCACCGGCGACGACGAGATCGTGGTCGCCGTTACCGACCTGGAAAGCGGCCTGGATGACGGCCTGCAGGCCCGAACCACAACGGCGGTCGATGTGCATGCCGGGCACCGTGATCGGCAGACCGGCGTCGAGGGCGACGACGCGGCCGATGGCCGGGGCCTCGCTGTTGCCGTTGCAGTGGCCGAGGATGACGTCCTGAACCTGTTCGGGTGCAACACCGGTGCGCTCGAGCAGACCCTTCAGTGCCGCGACACCGAGATCGACTGCGGTGAGGGACTTGAACATTCCGCCGTAGCGGCCGATCGGGGTACGGACCGGCTCGCAGATGACTACTTCGCGCATGATGACCTTTCGGGAAGAGAGTGAGATGACGGGCGGACCGTCACATGAAGCGGCCGCCGGTGACCTCGAGGACGGTGCCGGTCATGTAGGAGGACATGTCTGACGCCAGGAACAGTGCGACGGAGGCGATCTCGTCGACCTCACCGGGGCGGCCCATGGGGATCTCGGCCATCTTCTGGTCCCACGCCTTCTGCGGCATGGCCTCGGTCATCGCCGAACGGATCAGGCCGGGCTGGATCGCGTTGACCCGGACGCCGTGGTGCGCCATTTCCTTGGCGGCGGCCTTGGTCAGGCCGACGATGCCCGCCTTGGCGGCGGAGTAGTTGGTCTGGCCGACCATGCCGACCTTGCCGGACAGCGAGGAGATGTTGACGATCGCGCCACGCTTGGCCTCACGCATGATCGCGGCGGCCTTGCGGGTGCCGTGCCAGGTGCCCTTGAGGTGCACCGAGATGACCAGGTCGAAGTCCTCTTCGGTCATCGTGCGCATGGTCGCGTCGCGGGTGATACCGGCGTTGTTGACCACCACGTCGAGCGAACCGAACCCGTCGACGGCCTCGGCGAGGAGGGTGTCCCAGTCGGCGGACTCGACGACGTTGGCACGCACGGCCCGGGCGACGTCGCGGCCACCGAGCTTCTCGGCGGCGGCGGTGGCGGCATCGAGGTCGAGGTCGCCGATCACGACGCGAGCGCCGGCGTCGACGAACTCCTGCGCGATGGCGAAGCCGATTCCCTGAGCGCCACCGGTGATCACGGCAGTGCGGTTCTCCAACAGAGACATCTACGATTCCTTTCGGCGGGGCTCGGGACGGCCCCCAGACAAGTCGATGCTCCGAATATAACGGCGATCCGGCCCGCGGAACGGTCTCGATCCATCGACAATGCCTATACGGGAATGGCGCCATTCGTATTGGACACCTCCCGGCGGCCGCACGAAGGTTGTAGACATGACACTCTCCATCCCGGCCCCCGAGGTCGACGAAGACGACTTCCGCGAGATCCTCGCGCAGACCCGCGCGTTCGTGCGCAACGTGGTCGTGCCGCGCGAGCAGGAGATCGCCGAGACCAATGCGATTCCCGAGGACATCCGCCAGGCCGCGAAGGACATGGGCCTGTTCGGATACGCCATCCCGCAGGAGTGGGGCGGCCTCGGCCTGAATCTGCAGCAGGACGCGGAACTCGCGATGGAGCTGGGTTACACGACCCTGTCGCTGCGCTCGATGTTCGGCACCAACAACGGCATCGCCGGCCAGGTGCTCGTCAACTTCGGCACCGACGAGCAGAAGAAGCAGTGGCTCGAGGGCATCGCCTCCGGCGAGGTCGTCGCCTCCTTCGCCCTCACCGAGCCGGGCGCCGGCTCGAACCCGTCGGGTCTGCGCACCAAGGCCGTGCGCGACGGTGACGACTGGGTGATCACCGGCGAGAAGCGGTTCATCACCAACGCGCCGCTGGCGAACCTGTTCGTCGTGTTCGCCCGCACCCGTCCGGCGGACGAGAACGGCACCGGCATCGCGGTCTTCCTCGTCCCCGCCGACACTCCCGGCCTGACGGTGGGCAACAAGGACGCGAAGATGGGCCAGGAAGGCGCCTGGACCGCCGACGTGCACTTCGACGGGGTGCGTGTGCCGAACTCCGCTCTCGTCGGCGGCAGCGAGGACGTCGGCTACAAGGCGGCGATGGTCTCGCTCGCCCGTGGTCGCGTGCACATCGCCGCGCTGTCGGTCGGCCAGGCCCAGCGGGCGCTCGACGAATCGGTGGCCTATGCGGCCGCGGTGACCCAGGGCGGCACTCCCATCGGCAACTTCCAGTTGGTGCAGGCGATGATCGCCGATCAGCAGACCGGTGTGATGGCCGGCCGTGCCCTCGTCCGCGACGCCGCGAAGGCGTGGGTGGAGGAGACCGACCGCCGCATCGCACCGTCGGTCGCGAAGCTGTTCTGCACCGAGATGGTCGGCAAGGTCGCCGATCTCGCGGTGCAGATCCACGGTGGCAGCGGCTACATGCGCGAGGTCGCCGTCGAGCGGATCTACCGCGACGTGCGTCTGCTGCGTCTGTACGAGGGCACCAGTGAGATCCAGCGTCTGATCATCGGCGGCGGACTCGTCAAGCAGGAACAGAAGAAGAACTCCTGATCTTTGCGGCGTGGTTCCGGAACGGGTACATCCGGAACCGCGCCCGAAGCGATTCTCTCGAATCGCCTTCCATCGCATACGAAGAAACCCCCGGCATTCGATGCCGGGGGTTTCTCGTGTGCGGGTCAGGAGATCGTCAGGCGCGATCGCAGATCGGTCTTGAGGATCTTGCCCGCGGCGGAGGTCGGCAGTGCGTCGACCACCACCACTTCACGGATCTTCTTGTACGGCAGGACCCGTTCGGCGACGTACGCCTTCAGTTCCTCCGCGTCGGGCTCCTCGCCGGCGACGGGGACGACGAAGGCGACCGGCTCCTGACCGATCGCGCCCGCCTCCCGGCCGACGACCGCCGCGGTGGACACCTTCGGGTGGGTCACCAGGATCTCCTCGAGCTCACGCGGATACACGTTGTAGCCCTTGTAGATCAACATGTCCTTCGCCCGGTCGGCGATGTACACGAATCCGTCGGCATCGCGGTAGGCGATGTCACCGGTGGCGAGCCAGCCGTCGACGTACTGCTCCGCAGTGATCTCGGGGTGTCCGAGATATCCGTCGGTGACCTGCGGTCCGCGGATCCACAGTTCGCCACGCTCCCCCTCGGGAAGGACGACGCCCGGATCGATCTGCGACCGGATCTCGAGCTCGGTGTCGAAGACCGGAAGGCCGACGCTGCCGAGGCGGTACTCCGAGTCGACGACGAGCGGCATCGCCGTGACGACGCAGGTGCCCTCGGTGAGCCCGTAGCCCTCCGCGATACGTGCGTTGGGGAAGGCGCGCTCGAGATTCTCGAGGGTCACGTGGTCGATCGGCGCGGCACCGGACGCCACGACCCGCACGCTCGACAGATCCCGAACCTCCACATCGGGGTGTTCGGCGAGCGCGTGCCACATGGCCGGGCTGCCGGTGATGTAGCTGGCCTCGTACCGCTCGATCAGCTCGAGCATGCGCCCCGGGTCGAACCGTCCCGCGAGCACCTGGGTCAGGCCGCACGCGAGAAGGAACGACGTGTTGATCAGCGCGTGCGCGTGGAAGAGCGGGGACACCACGATCGTCGATCCGTGGCCCGGAACGACGCCGGCGATCTCCAGATCGTCGATCGGCTCGAGTAAGATCCGTCCGTCGACATCAGCGACCAGTTGATGCCCGGCCCGCCACGCGCACATCTGGGTGACGTTGCCGACGACGTTACGGTGCAGTACCCGAACACCCTTCGAAATGCCGGTCGTGCCACCGGTGTACGCGATGTGCGCAATGTCGTCCGGGCCGGTCACGACCGGTTCGAATGTCGTGGGACGTTCCTCCAGAGCATCGGCGAAGTGCACCGCGCCCGCCGCGGTGACCGCCGCGTCGGAGACGACGGCGATCAACCGGACACTCGTCCCCTCCGCGGCCCGCAGCAGCGTGTCCGATTGGGCGGACTGCGTGACCGCAACCGCCGCGGAAGTCTCCTCGATCTGGCGGCGCAGGCCCGGCTCGGGCTGGAGCGGATTGACCAGCGTGACCGCCGCTCCGACGCGGAGCGCGCCGTAGTAGGCGATGTGGAACTCGACGCAGTTACCGAGGTGCAGGAGCACCACGTCGCGGGCCCGCACCCCGGCCTCGTGGAGCACGCCGGCGAACTGCGCCGAGCGTGCGTCGAGGTCGTTGTAGGTGAGCACCCGGTCGCCGTCGATCACCGCGGGACGGTCGCCGTACACGGCGGCGAGGCTCGGTGCCCACACCGCCATCGTCGTCGCCGGGTACGACAGCCTGCGCTGTGCGAGGTCGGAAGCCGAGGTCATGGTCGACGCCCGGCTCAACGCGGTGCCATACGGATGGCGCCGTCGAGGCGAATGGTCTCGCCGTTGATGTAGCCGTTCTCGAGGATGTTCGTGGCCAACTGACCGAACTCGTCGGGGCGGCCGAGACGCGACGGGTTGGGCACGGTCGCCTCGAGCGACTTTCGGACGTCCTCGCGCAGGCGGGCGAGCAGCGGGGTGTCCATGATGCCGGGGGCGATGGTGTTGACGCGGATGCCCTTGCTGGCGAGGTCGCGTGCGGCGACGATCGTCATGCCGACGATGCCGGCCTTGGACGCCGAGTAATTGATCTGTCCGATCTGGCCCTCGAAGGCCGCGACGGAAGCCGTCATGACCACGGCGCCACGCTCGTCCTCGATGAGGTCGAGTTCGGCCATGCGCTCGGCACCGAGACGCAGCGCGTTGAACGAGCCGATGAGGTTGAGGCGGATCACGAACTCGAAGTCCTCGAGCGAACCGGCCTTGCCCTCCTTGTCGAGGACACGCATCTTGCGTCCGGCGCCGGCGCAGTGCACGACACCGCGCAGGCCGCCGCGCTCGTGCGCGACGTCCAGTGCTGCCGCGAACTGCTCCGAATCGGTCACGTCGCCGGGAGCGAAGACGGCGCCGTCGCCGAGTTCCTTGGCGATCTCCTCACCGTTCGAGCCGGGAAGGTCGATGAGGGTGACGTTGCCGCCGGCAGCCAGGACGCGACGTGCCGTGGCGAGGCCGAGACCGGACGCTCCGCCGGTGACGGCAACGGACAGACCCTTGAGTTCCATGGTGTTTCCTTCGAATTCGTAGCAGCTTGGGTGATGAGCAGGATCAGAGCAGTTCGAGGATGGTCGCGTTGGCCATGCCGCCGGCCTCGCACATCGACTGCAGGCCGTAACGGATGCCGTTGTCGCGCATGTGGTGCACGAGGCGGGTCATGAGGATCGCACCGGAGCCGCCGAGCGGGTGGCCGACACCGATCGCGCCGCCGAGCGGGTTGAGGCGGTCGGGCTTCGCGCCGGTCTCGACCTGCCATGCGAGCGGCACCGGTGCGAAGGCCTCGTTGATCTCGAAGGCGCCGATGTCGTCGATGGACAGACCGGAACGCTTGATGGCCTTCTCGGTGGCGGGGATGGGGCCGGTGAGCATGACGACCGGGTCGTCGGCAGCGACGACGGCGGTGTGGATGCGTGCGAGCGGGGTCCAGCCCTGGGCCGCGGCGTATTCGCTGGTGGTGATGAGCAGGGCGCCGGCACCGTCCGAGATCTGCGAGGAGTTGCCGGCGTGGATCACGCCGTCCTCCTTGAAGACGGTCTTGAGCTTGGCGAGCGACTCGACGGTGCCGCCGCGGCGGATGCCCTCGTCGGTGGCGAAGTCGCCGACCGGGGCGATCTGGCCGGTGAACGCGCCCGCGTCGGTGGCGGCCGCGGACAGCTCGTGCGAGCGCAGCGCGTACTCGTCGAGCTGGGTGCGGGAGAAGCCCCACTTCTCGGCGATCATCTCGGCGCCGATGCCCTGGCTGAAGCCGCCGACCTCGAAGCGGTCGAGCACGTTCTGCGGGAAGTGCTGGCCGTCCTTGCTGGCGCTGCCCATGGGCACGCGGCTCATGGACTCGACACCACCGGCGATCACGACGTCGTTCTGTCCGGAGATGACGGTCGCGGCGGCGAAGGACACCGCCTGCTGGCTCGATCCGCATGCCCGGTTGATGGTGGTGGCGGGAACGGTAACCGGCCATCCGGCCGCGAACACGGCGCTGCGCGAGACGATTCCGGCCTGGTCGCCGACCTGGCTCACGCAACCCCACTGGACGTCGTCGATCGTGGCGGGATCGAGTCCGGTTCGCTCGGCCAGTGCGGTCAGCACATGGGCGGACAGGTTGACGGGGTGGATCTCGGACAGTGCACCACCGCGACGTCCGATGGGGGAACGGACGGCGTCGACGATCACGGCATCGCGCATGCGAATCGGTCCTTTGCTGTTGCGGGTCACGGTTGCCGGGCAACCGTGGTGGGAGAAAAGACGACCGGCCGGGTGGTGGTCCTCACATTCGAGGAGACCATGCACCCGGCCGGTAGGGGAAAGTCTTTCCGCGGAAGCTTCCGTTAGGCGGAAGCTATGCCGAACTGGTCAGGCCGCGGCCCGGATGAGCTTGCGATCGCGTTCCGGGTTCGCCAGGAACAGGACCAGGATCGCAGCGAGCGCACCGAGTGCACCGATGACCTGGAAGGCCGTTGCGTAGCCCTCCGCCGCGGTCGCGGCGTTGTCGACGAGGACACCCGTGCCGTAGGGGGCGACGAGGCCGCCGACGGCCATCAGGGCGAGGAAGACACCCATCGTGCCGGCGGTCTGCTGCGGCGGGCACAGCTCGGAGATCGCGGCGTTGATCAGCGGGAACGCGATGGCACCGAAGCCGTAGCCGATGGAGACGACCGCGACGGCCAGGGCCGGCGTACCGATGGACGGGAGGAAGACCAGGATGGCACCGCAGATGAGCACGCCGACGGCGGGCACGATGATCCGGACGACCCGCGAACGGTAACCCTTGGCGCTGAGACGGTCGGTGACCGTACCCGAGCTGATCATGAGGAACAGACCGATGATGGACGGCAGGGCGAACATCGAGCCGGCCTGCAGGGCGCTGTAGCCGAGGCCGACCTCGAAGTAGGACGGCAGCCAGGTCAGGACGACGGTGGTGAGCGCGTAGACGACCATGATCAGGATCGCGCAGCTGATGAACGTGCGGGTGAGGAAGATCTTGCGCCACGGCACGGACGGTTCGGTCTGTGCAGCGGACGCAGAGGTCTCGGCGCCCTTGACGGCCTTGGTGGTGTAGGGGCCTTCCTTCCAGCCGAGGAGCCAGGAGCCCATCCAGACCGCTCCGAGGATCGACAGAGAGATCAGCGCGGCACGCCATCCCCACTCGACGGTGATGAAGGTCAGAACCGGGGCGAGGGCGATCTTCGCGACGGAGGCGGAACCGGCCAGGAAGGCGCCGGGCAGGCCACGCTTGGCCGGCGGGTGCCACGAGTACGCGGCGGTGTGCATGAGGGCCGAGCTCGGTCCTTCGGCGAGACCGAGCAGCATGCGGGTGACCACCAGCATCGCGAAGCTCGCGCTGACGACGAGCGGCAGCATCACCACCGACCAGATCAGGCCGAGGGCCAGCAGGGCCCAGCGGAGGGTCAGGTACTTGTTCAGCGGCCCGGCGAAGAATCCGCCGACGGTGAATGTGACGAAGAACAGCGATCCGACCAGGCCGATCTGGGAGGAGCTCATGCCGAGCTCACGCGCCAGGGGCTGGGCGATGATGCCGAGGACGGCCTTGTCGGCGTAGTTGACGACGTAGAGGAAGATGACCAGGCCGGTCATGCTCCACGCGCGGCCGGGAGTCACGAGAGGCGCGCGACCCGTTTCAGCCGGTCCGCCCGGAGAACCCAATTTTTCGTGCACGATTTCGCCTGTAGTCACTGAGAGTCCCTTCAGAACTCGGATGGGAGTCGACGGACGAATCCCCGTGGAATGCACCGCCGGTAAAAATGTCAAGCCTGATGTCCCAGCCATTGAACGTGAGCAAGCTCACGATTGGCAAAGTGCAGGAAGTGAACGAATCGATCACCAAAACCTATGACCCCTCACAAGCCGCTCCACTCGCGGTCTGTACCCACCGGTGATATTGGTCTGCGCTAACCGTGGGATAGCCGATCGGTGCTGTTCCCGGGCGCGAGAGCTGGGGCATGCTGACAGTGCATCCTCCGATTCGGGTCACCGCTGTACCCGACGAACCGCGACGAGAACAGGCGAGCAGCATGAACTCCACCGCTTCCACCGACGAGCTGCCCTCGTCCACTGCGCCCCTCGCGGGAGTGCGCGTTGTCGAGGTGTCCAGCTTCGTGGCCGCGCCCCTGTGCGGCATGACCCTGGCCGCTCTCGGCGCCGACGTGATCCGTGTCGACCCGATCGGCGGCGCCGCCGACTACCGTCGCTGGCCGGTCACCGACGACAACGAGTCGATCTACTGGGCCGGCCTGAACAAGGGCAAGCGGTCGTTCGCAGCGGATTTCCGTAACCCGGACGCGCAGAACCTGATCCGCGACCTGATCATCGATGCGGGGGTGCTGGTCACCAACGCTGCCGGTCGCTCGTGGCTCGACTACGACGAGCTCGCCGCGATCCGCCCCGACCTGATCCACGTGCAGGTCCTCGGCCGCGCCGACGGCACCGGCGCTGTCGACTACACCGTCAACGCCGCCGCCGGTTTCCCGCAGGTCACCGGCGCCGAGAACGTCTCGACCCCGGTCAACCACGTGCTGCCCGCCTGGGACGTCTCGTGCGGCCTGTACGCCGCGTTGTCGGTCGCCTCGGCCGTCTACCGCCGCGAGATCACCGGTGCAGGAACGAAAGTCGTACTCCCCCTCGAGGACGTTGCGTTCGCGACCGTCGGCAACCTCGGCTACATCGCCGAGGCCCAGCTCGGCCGCCCCGTCCGGGAGAAGGTCGGCAACTCCGTCTACGGCACATACGGCGCCGACTTCGCCACCAGTGACGGCGCACGCTTCATGCTCGTCGCGCTCACGCCGCGGCACTTCCGCGACCTCACCGAGCTCACCGGTACCGCCGAGGCCGTGGCCGCACTCGAATCCGCCCTGGGCGTCGACTTCCGCGACGAGGGCACCCGGTTCGAACACCGCCACGTGCTGAACAGCCTGTTCGGCGCCTGGTTCTCGCGCCACACCGCCGACGAGGTCGAGACGGCGCTCGGTGGTACCTCGGTCCTGCACGAGCGCTACCGCACCTTCGCCGAACTCGCCGCCGACCCGCGCGTGACCGACAACCCGATGTTCCACAAGCTCGACCAGCCGCGCATCGGCAGCTACCACGCCCCGAGCACCCCGATGTCCTTCGACGGCTGCTACCCCGAGGTCCGCCCCGCGCCGGCCAACGGCGACGACACCGCCGAGGTGCTCACCGAACATCTCGGGCTGACCGACGACGAGGTCGACGCCCTCGCAGCTTCCGGCACCATCCGCATCTCCCAGAAAGAGCCCGCATGACCCGCCTCGCCCAGACCCTCGGTCTGACGGAATTCCAGTCCGAGATCCTCGACACGGTCCGCACCTTCGTCGACCGCGAGATCATCCCGAACGCTCAGGAACTCGAGCACTCGGACACCTACCCGCAGGCCATCGTCGACCAGATGCGCGAGATGGGGCTGTTCGGACTGATGATCCCCGAGGAGTACGGCGGACTCGGCGAGTCGCTGCTGACCTACGCGCTGTGCGTCGAGGAACTCGCCCGCGGCTGGATGAGCGTCTCCGGCGTCATCAACACGCACTTCATCGTCGCGTACATGATCCGCCAGCACGGCACCGAGGAGCAGAAACAGTACTACCTGCCGCGCATGGCCACCGGTGAGGTCCGCGGCGCGTTCTCGATGTCCGAGCCCGAACTCGGCTCCGACGTCGCCGCCATCCGCACCAAGGCCAAGCGCGACGCCGACGGCAACTACGTCATCAACGGCCAGAAGATGTGGCTGACCAACGGCGGCAGCTCCACCCTCGTCGCCGCCCTGGTCAAGACGGAGGAAGGCTCCGACAAGCCCCACAAGAACCTGACCACCTTCCTGGTGGAGAAGCCCGCCGGCTTCGGTGAGGTCGTCCCGGGTGTCACCATCCCCGGCAAGATCGACAAGATGGGGTACAAGGGCATCGACACCACCGAACTCGTCTTCGACAACTACAAGGCCTCGGCCGATTCGATCCTCGGCGGCGAGCCCGGCAAGGGCTTCTTCCAGATGATGGACGGCGTCGAGGTCGGCCGCGTCAACGTCTCGGCCCGCGCGTGCGGTGTCGCGATCCGCGCGTTCGAGCTCGCCGCCCGGTACGCCCAGCAGCGCACCACCTTCGGCAAGCCCATCGCCCAGCACCAGGCGATCTCGTTCTCCCTCGCGGAAATGGCCACCAAGGTCGAGGCCGCCCACCTGATGATGGCCAACGCCGCGCGCCTGAAGGACTCCGGCGAGCGCAACGACGTCGCCGCCGGTATGGCCAAGTACCTCACCAGCGAGTACTGCTCCGAGGTCACCCAGGCCAGCTTCCGCATCCACGGCGGCTACGGCTACTCGAAGGAGTACGAGATCGAGCGCCTCATGCGCGAGGCTCCTTTCCTGCTCATCGGTGAGGGCACCAGCGAGATCCAGAAGACGATCATCAGCAAGGGTGTGCTGCGTAGTTACGCGCTGTAAGGTCCACCCCCGCAATCACATTCATCCCTGGAAGGACAACGCGTGAAGCGCACGCTGTACAACGAGGATCACGAGGCGTTCCGGCAGACCGTCCGCGACTTCATCGCGAAGGAGGTCGTACCCGTCTACCCGGAGTGGGAAGAGTCCGGCCATCCTCCGCGCGAGTTCTACAACCGCATGGGAGAACTCGGGCTCCTCGGTATCCAGGTTCCCGAAGAGTACGGCGGAGGCGGCGAGACGTCGCTGAAGTTCAACGTGATCCTCGCCGAAGAGGCGTCGGCGGCCGGTGTGTCGTTCGGTTCGTCGTCGGTGCACTCGAACCTGATCCTGCCGTACATCATGCAGAACGCCACCGAGGAGCAGAAGCAGCGCTGGCTCCCCGGGTTCGCCTCGGGTGAGCTGATGTTCGCCATCGCGATGACCGAGCCGGGCACCGGTTCCGACCTCGCCAACATCGCGACCACCGCGAAGCTCTCGGAGGACGGCAGCCACTACGTCCTCAACGGCGCGAAGACGTTCATCACCGGCGGTGCGCTCGCCGACCGCATCCTCGTCGTGGCCCGCACCTCGCCGTACAACCCCGAGGACCGTCGCGGTGGCCTGTCGATTCTTGTGGTGGACACCAGGAGCGAGGGCTTCGCGGTCGGGCGCAAGCTCCACAAGATCGGTCTCAAGGCCTCGGACACCGCCGAGCTGGCGTTCGACGACGTGAAGGTGCCGGTCGCCGATCTGCTCGGCAAGGAGGGCGAGGCGTTCTCGTACCTGACGCAGAACCTCGCGCAGGAGCGTCTCACCATCGCGTTCGGCGCTGCCGCCACCGCGGCCGCGGCGATCCAGCACGCCATCGCATACACCAAGGACCGCAAGGTCTTCGGCAAGCCGGTCGCCGCGTTCCAGAACACCAAGTTCGTGCTCGCCGAATGCTCCGCGGAGCTGCAGGCGCTGCAGATCATGGTCGACAACGCCATCGAGCTCAACGATCGCGGTGAGCTCACCGTGCCCGACGCCGCCCGCGCGAAGCTGTTCGCGACGGAAACCGCCGGCCGCATCATCGACAAGTGCCTGCAGCTGCACGGTGGCTACGGCTACATCACCGAGTACCCCATCGCCCGCCTCTACGCCGACACCCGCGTGACCCGCATCTACGGCGGCACCAGCGAGGTCATGAAGACGATCATCGCCAAGGATCTGGGGCTGTAGATCTTCTGTCGTTCTTCGGTGGAGTGAACCCCGCTACCCGGGGTTCACTCCACCGAAGGCGTTTCCGACTATCGTTTCCCGCCATGCGGTTAGTCGTGAAGACCAAGAGGGTGATCGAAGCCCACCTGAGCAATTCGTCCGTCCGGGCCCTGTCGGGGTCGATGGTGGCGTACGAAGGGCAGGTCAGCTTCAAGTCCGCCGGATTCGGTGGTGGCGAGGGTGTTCTCTCCGGGCTGCGGCAGCGCGCGACGGGTGAGGGGCTCTCGCTCATGGAGTGCAGCGGCACGGGCGTCGTCTACTTCGCGCATCAGGCGCAGGACGTGACGGTGCTGGAGCTGAACAACGAGACCCTGCAGGTCGAGTCCGAGCAGCTGCTGGCACTGAGCGGGAACCTGAACACGAACGTGACGTTCGCGGGTCTGCGCGGCGGTATGAGCGGCCAGGGTTTGTTCACCACGACGGTGACGGGGACCGGGCAGGTCGCGCTGCTCTCGGCCGGGGGCCCGCTCATCCATCTCGAGGTGTCGCCGCAGTATCCCCTCGTCGTCGATCCCGACGCCTTCGTGTGCGCGAAGGGTCAGCTCACGCAGTCGTTCGTCACCGACGTGTCGTGGCGCTCGGCCATCGGTCAAGGTAGCGGCGAGGCGTTCTCCCTGAAGTGGGACGGCGTGGGCGTGGTCTCCATCCAGCCGGCGGAACGGTAGGAACAGATGAGCTTCACGAAGATCAACGGCAAGGTCGTGCGCGTCGACCTGCGGCAGTCCGGTTCCGTCGTGGCCCGCCGCGGCGCGATGCTGTTCTACACCGGCAACGTCCGGTTCTCCCCCCACGGCGTTCCCGGCGGCACGGGAGGCGCTCCCGGTCTCGGCGGTCTCGCCGGTATGGCGGGACGCATGCTGCAGGGTGAACACGAGGCCACGATGCTCGCGCAGGGCGACGGTGTCGTGCACTACGGCTTCCGCGGTCTCGAGACGCACATCGTCGACATGTCCGCGGGCGGTGAACTACGCGTGGAGGCGTCGCGCCTGCTCGCCCACACCACCGGTCTGCAGTCCACTGTCGTCTCGGTGGCCGCGGCCTCCGGTGGGGGCGGTGGCGGCGGGGGTCTGTTCGGGGCGCTACGCGGCGCCGCCACCGGCGCGATGACCGGCACCGGCATGTTCACCACGCAACTGACCGGCCAGGGTGCGGCGGTGCTGCTCGCCCATGGGGGCGTGTTCGAGCTTCAGGTGGGCGGCCCGACGCCGGTGGTCGTCGACCCGCAGGCGTTCGTAGCGTCCTACGGCCCGGTCCGCACCGAACTGAAATCGTCGATGAGCTGGCGGAACGTCGGTCGCACCGGCGGGGAGGCCATGCAACTCGAATGCAGCGGACAGGGCATCGTCTACGTGCAGGCATCGGAGGAGAAGCTGTGAGTACCGTTCTGAACCCGTCGAGCTTCGGCGGCAGCGACAACGTGCCGGGCAACCCCTATGCCTACTGCATCGACCTGCAGACGCCTTGGTTCCTGTCGAAGGGCGCGATGATCGCGTACTACGGCCAGGTGCAGTTCTCGGCGCTCACCCACGGACTGCAGGGACACCTGCTGCACATGGTGGCCCAGCAGTTCTCCGCTCCGCTCTATCTCGGCGACTACGTCGTGGCCGAGGGTTTCGGGAAGCTGATCATCGGCGACCGCGGATACGACATCAACTCGTACGACCTCGACGACGGCAACCTCACGATCCGGCAGGCCAATCTGCTGGCCTTCGAACCGGGCCTGTCGCTCAACCAGTCGATCGTCCCGGGTTTCCTCACCCTCATCGGTACGGGCCGTTTCCTCGCGTCGTCGAACGGGCCGGTGATGTTCGCCGAGCCGCCCCTGAGGGTCGACCCGGAGGCACTCGTCGGCTGGGCCGACTGCCCGTCCCCCAGTCACCACTACGACGAATCGTGGATCACCGGGTTCGTCTCGGCCGGGGCGCGGCGTTTCGGCGTGCAGTCGGGGGAGGAACGGCAGTTCGATTTCACCGGGGCGGGCACCGTCCTGATCCAGTCGAGCGAAAAGGTCCTCGACGATTCGTCGCTGGTGCGCACGATCGAGAACCAGATCCCGGGCCTCACCTCGCCCGGTCTGCACCGGATCAACCAGGTGGTATCGCAACACCTGCAACAGCAGTAGCTGCGGTAACACCCCCTGGGACGGACCTGGGTATAACACGGATCCGGCCCTCTCTTTGTGTGACTACGATCACAAGCTAGGCTAGCCTAAGCCGATGTAAGGTTTGGACAACCTAAGTGAGTGTTCCCTCAGTCGCAGAAAGGTGGCTCTGATGATCGTCTGCAGTTGCCACGCTCTTACCCACCACCACATCGAGGCAGAGGTGGCTGCGGGAGCACGCTGTACCCGCGAGGTGAGCGCCAAGTGCCGCGCCGGTACCGACTGCGGGAATTGTGTACGCAATATCTCGGCGATCATCCGGCAGGCCCGGCAGCGGAATGAGACCATCGAACTCGAGACCGCCGTGTAGCCAGCCCCTACCCGGCGGTAAACCTGATGGTTCACCCCGGGAGGTGCCATGAAGGGCGACAAGAAGGTCATCGAGTTGCTCAACGAACAACTCACCGCCGAGCTCACGGCGATCAACCAGTATTTCCTGCATTCGAAGATGCAGGAGAACCGCGGATGGTCGAAGCTCGCGAAGCACACGCGCGACGAGTCGTTCGACGAGATGCGTCACGCCGAGAGGCTTACCGATCGGATCCTCTACCTCGACGGACTCCCCAACTACCAGCGCCTCGGCGCACTACGTCTGGGGCAGTCCGCCAAGGAGATGCTCGAATCCGACCTGCAGGTCGAGATCGAGGCCCGCGATCGCCTCCGCAAGGGGTCGGAGTACATGCGCTCGGTCAGCGACATCACCTCGGCCAACATCTTCGAGGACATCCTCGCCGACGAGGAAGAACACATCGACTATCTCGAAACCCAGCTCGACCTGATCGAGCAGCTCGGCGAACCGCTGTATCTCGCCCAGCACATCTCACCGCCGGAATAACCCGGCACCGCAGAACGGGCCGCGGCATTGCGCCGCGGCCCGTTCTCTATGCTGTGGGACACACCCGCTTGTCGACGGTGAGAGGAAGACCATGAGCGATTCGTCCGTGACCGTGGTGCACAACGCCGAGAAGCAGAGATACGAAGTCCGCGACGACGACGCCGTCGTCGGGTACACGCAGTACCACCCCGACGACGACGGCCGCCTCGTCTTCGACCACACCGAGATCGACAAGGGCTACTCCGGTCAGGGACTCGGAGGCAAGCTCGTCGGTCACGCCCTCGACGACGTCCGCGAACGCGGCAAGCGCATCGTCGCGATCTGCTCGTACGTCGACAAGTTCATCGAGAAGCACCCGGACTACCGGGATCTGACCGACTAGACATGCACACGGGCGCGGCACGACCGGTGGGTCGTGCCGCGCCCGACGCGGCTGTTCCGGCTCGATGCGGCCGGGGATCAGTTCCCTGTGCGGTTGCGCAGGTCGAGTGCGACGTCGGTGATCATGTCCTCCTGTCCACCGACGAGGCCGCGACGACCGATCTCGACCAGGATGTCGCGGGTGTCGAGGCCGTAGATGCTCGCTGCGGTCTCGGCGTGACGCAGGAAGCTCGAGTACACGCCGGCGTAGCCGAGGGTGAGGGTTTCACGGTCGACCTGCACCGGACGGTCCTGCAGCGGGCGCACCAGATCGTCGGCGGCGTCCTGCAGACCGAACAGGTCGCACGAGTGCTTCCAGCCCTTGAGGTCGGCGACCGCGACGAACGGTTCGATCGGGCAGTTGCCCGCACCGGCACCCTGGCCGGCGAGCGACGCGTCGACGCGGATCACGCCCTCCTCGACCGCCACGACGGAGTTCGCCACCGACAGCGACAGGTTCTGGTGGGCGTGGATACCGATCTGAGTGCTCTCGTTCAGCACGTCCCGGTATGCACGGATGCGCTCGCGGACACCGTCCATCGTGAGGCGGCCACCCGAGTCGGTGACGTACACGCAGTCGGCGCCGTAGGACTCCATGAGCTTCGCCTGCTGGGCCAGGGCGTCTGCGGAAGTCATGTGCGACATCATCAGGAAGCCCGACACGTCCATGCCCAGTTCCTTCGCCGCCGCGATGTGCTGCGCGGAGACGTCGGCCTCGGTGCAGTGCGTCGCGATGCGCACCGACCGCACACCGATCTCGTAGGCGCGCTTCAGCTCGTGGACGGTTCCGATACCGGGCAGGAGCAGCGTCGTCAGGGTTGCCGAATTGATGGCTCCCGCTGCGGCTTCGAGCCACTCCCAGTCGGTGTTGCTGCCGGGACCGTAGGTCAGCGAGTGACCGGCGAGGCCGTCACCGTGCGACACCTCGATGGCGTCGACACCCGCACGGTCGAGTGCACCGGCGATCGCCGCGACGTTCTCGGGGGTGATGCGGTGACGGATGGCGTGCATGCCGTCGCGCAGGGTCACGTCCTGGATGTACAGCGCCGTTCCGTCGCTTGCGAATTCACGTGCCGTAGTGGTTGCCGCGGTCATGCCGTCACCTGATCCTTCTTGCGTGCCGCCACGGCGCGTGCGACCTGCAGCGCCGCGGAGGTCATGATGTCGAGATTGCCCGCGTACTCGGGCAGGTAGTGCGCTGCGCCCTTGACCTCGAGGAACACCGCGACCTTCCACAGGGGGCCGGTGTGGTCGGTGAGCGTCTCCATGGGCTCGGTGACCTCGGTGAACTGCACCTCCTGCTTGAGGGCGTAACCGGGCACGTATTCCTGGACCTTCGCGACCATCGCCTCGACGGACGCGACGATCTCGTCCTTGCGGTCCTCGCCGACGAGCGCGAGCACGGTGTCGCGCATGATCATCGGCGGCTCGGCCGGGTTGAGGATGATGATCGCCTTGCCGCGCGTGGCGCCACCGATCTTCTCGATGGCCTGCGAGGTGGTCTCGGTGAACTCGTCGATGTTGGCGCGGGTGCCGGGGCCGGCCGACTTCGAGGAGATCGAGGCGACGATCTCGGCCCAGTGCACCTTGGTGACCTGGGAGATGGCCGCGACGATCGGGATGGTGGCCTGGCCACCGCAGGTGACCATGTTGACGTTCGGAGCGTCGAGGTGCTCGGTGAGGTTCACCGGCGGCACCGTGTACGGGCCGATCGCGGCCGGTGTCAGGTCGATGAGCATCTTCCCGTGCGGGCGCAGGACCTTCTCGTTGTACTCGTGGGCCTTCGCCGAGGTCGCGTCGAAGACGATCTCGATCTCGTCGAAGCGCGGGTGCTCGACGAGTCCTTCGACACCGTTCGAGATGGCGTCGATGCCGAGGCGCTTCGCCCGTGCGAGACCGTCGGATTCGGGATCGATACCGACGAGGGCGACGGTCTCGAGTTCGGCGTCGGCCAGTCGCTTGATCTTGATGAGCAGGTCGGTGCCGATGTTGCCCGACCCGATGATGGCAACCTTGATGGTCATGAGTTCTCCTGTGCGGTGGAGCTTTCGGAAGAGAAACGCGCAGTGACGGTGCCGAGCGAGGAGATCTCGGCGCGGACCGTCACGCCGGGCGGCGCCGGGACCATCGGGCCGAGTGCCCCCGACAGCACGACCTGCCCTGCGCGTAGGGGCTGGCCGAACTCGCGTGCCGTGCGCGCGAGCCACAGCAGGGCGTTCAGCGGATCGCCGAGGCAGGCTGCGCCGTTGCCCTCGGAGACGAGTTCGTCGTCGACGTACATCCGCATGGTGGCGTCGATCGGCTCGAACTCGTCGAGGGTGAGCGTCTGCGAGCCGAGCACGTACAGGCCGCTGGATGCGTTGTCCGCGACCGTATCCGTGATCTTGATGTCCCAGCCGGCGACGCGGCTGTCGACGATTTCGAGAGCGGCGACCGCATGTCCCACGGCGACGCGGACGGTCGCGAGATCGAGATCGTCCGAGTCGAGGTCGGCGGAGAGGACGAAGGCGATCTCGGCCTCGGCCTTCGGCTGCAGTAGGCGCTTGCTGGGCACCTCGTCGAGATCGGTGACGTCCATGTCGTCGAAGAGGACACCGAAGTCGGGGCGGTCGACACCGAGCTGCTGCTGCACCGCCGGGGAGGTCAGGCCGATCTTGCGTCCGACGATGCGGGCACCTTCGGCGAGCCGGCGGTCGGTGAGCTGCTGCTGCACCGCGTACGCCAGGTCGATGTCGGTCTCCCCGAGCAGGTCGCGGACCGGACCGCACGGGGTGGAGCTGCGTGTGGCCTCGATGAGACGGTCGGCCGCCGCACCGGCGATGCGGGTGCGATCCGCCGCTGATGTGGTGTTGGAGCTGGTAGTCATCACGTCCTCGTCGTTCGATGGATTACGACCATCCTGGCGGCGAGGTCCGTACCCGCATAGGGGCGCGTTCCGGTGAGTGGAACGTGAGACTCAGAGGTTGCGGATGGCTTCGCGCCGGGCGTGGGTGGCAGCGATGCCCGCGGCGGCGGCCTTCACCGCGCCCTCGTGCTTCTCCGGACGGAACCGGGTGACGGGACCGGTGACGCTCACCGCCGCGATGGGACGCTCGTCCGCGTCGAAGATCGGAGCGGCGACGCAGGCGAGGCCCACCGCGGACTCCTCGAACTCGAACGCCACACCGCGCTCGACCACGGTCGCGAGATTCGCCCCGAGCCGGCCGGGTGTCGTGATGGTCCGGGGAGTCTTGCGCGCCAACCCGGCCTCGACCACACCGGCCAGCAGCTCGGGCGGGGAGAACGCGAGAAGGGCCTTGCCGATTCCGGTGCAGTACATGGGCATCCGTCCACCGATCCGGGACGGCGTGGAGGCGGGGCGATGTCCGCCGATCTTCGAGACGTAGACGACCTCCACACCTTCGGGGACGCCGAGGTGCACGGTCTCGTGGGTGCGCTCGTACAGGTCTTCCATGAACGGGATCGCGACCTCGACCAGGCCGCGCTCGAGAGAGGCGCGCAAACCCAGTTCGAAGAGCTGACCGCTCAGGCGGTATCCCGCCGGATCCTTGTCGAGCAGCCGGACGGCGACGAGATCGGTGACGATGCGGTGCAACGTCCCCTTCGGCAATCCGGTACGCCGGCCCAGTTCGGCGAGGGTGAGGACGTGGTCGTCGGCGGTGAACGCCCACAGCACGGTGACGACCTTGCCGAGCACCGTGTTCGTGTCCACCCCGTCGCCCGGCGGGCGGGCATGCACCGGCGACTCGCGCTGTCCTTCCACGTGGCTCAGGTTAGGACACCACGCACCGCACCCGGGACGGGCGCCCGCGCTGGCATCCTGGATGTGTGACCGAGCGCAAGCGGTGGGACCTGACGTTCGAGACGTGGATCGAACGGCAGATCCGCGTGGCGCAGGACCGGGGCGATTTCGACGATCTGCCCGGTTACGGCAAACCCATCCCCGACCACGGCGACGACGATCTGTGGTGGGTGAAGAGTTATCTGGCGCGTGAGGGCCTGTCGACGGAGGCGCTGCTGCCGCCCGAACTGCAGTTGCGGCGCGAGATCGAGCGGCTGCCCGGCACGGTCGGCTCGGCTCCCAGCGAGAAGGTGGTGCGCGACATCGTCTCCGATCTCAACCGGCGGATCGCCGACTGCCTGCGTTTCCCGAGCGGCCTGCCCGTACCGATCCACAAGGTCGACGCCGAGGAGATGGTGGAGGTGTGGAAGGTCGAGCGGGCACGTCGTCGCGAGGAGGCCCGCACGGCCCTGAACTCGACGCGACCCCGGCTCGAGACGGAGTCCGAGACCGGGGTCGCGCGGAGACGGTGGATCTTCCGGTGGCTCCGCAGGCGGAACCGGCCGGTCGTCAGAGAAGGGTGAGCGGCGCTCCGGTCGCGGCGCGCACCTGCTCCTCGGTGACGCCCGGGGCGCACTCGGTCAGGACGAGGCCGTCGGCGGTCACATCGATCACCGCGAGGTTGGTGATGATGCGCTGCACCACGCCCTCACCGGTGAGCGGCAGCGAGCACTCCGAGACGATCTTCGGGTTGCCCTGCTTGTCGGTGTGCTCCATGAGCACGATGACCTTGCGGGCACCGTGGACGAGATCCATCGCCCCGCCCATGCCCTTGACCATCTTGCCGGGCACCATCCAGTTGGCCAGATCGCCGGTGGCCGAGACCTCCATGCCGCCCAGCACGGCGGTGTCGATGTGGCCGCCGCGGATCATGCCGAAGCTCAGCGCCGAGTCGAAGAAGGCGGCGCCGGGGTTGACCGTCACGGTCTCCTTGCCGGCGTTGATCAGGTCCGGGTCGACCGCGTCGTCGGTGGGGTACGGCCCGGTGCCCAGGATGCCGTTCTCACTGTGCAGGGTCACGTGCACACCCTCGGGTAGGTAGTTGGGGATCAGCGTCGGCAGGCCGATACCGAGGTTGACGTACTCCCCCGGCGAGAGTTCCTGCGCGGCGCGCGCGGCCATCTGCGTGCGCGTCCAACCCTGTGTCTCGACAGCTGTGGTCATCTTCTACGCTCCCTTCGCGGCGCTGACGGTGCGCTTCTCGATCTGCTTGTCCTGGACACCGGTGTGCACGACCCGGTTCACGAAGATTCCCGGCAGGTGCACCTCACCCGGATCGATCTCGCCCGGCTCGACGAGTTCCTCGACCTGGGCGATGCACACGCGGCCGGCCATCGCGGCGAGCGGGTTGAAGTTCATCGCGGCCTTGTTGAACACCAGGTTGCCCTCGGTGTCGCCCTTGAGGGCGTGCACGAGCGAGAAGTCGGCGGTGATGGACTCCTCGAGCACGTACCGCTTGCCCCGGAACTCGCGGATCTCCTTCGCAGGGGATGCCACGGCGATCGAACCGTCGGCGTTGTACTTCCACGGCAGTCCGCCCTGCGAGATGGGCGTGCCGACGCCGGCGGGGGTGAAGAAGGCGGGGATGCCCGCACCACCGGCGCGGAGCTTCTCGGCGAGAGTGCCCTGCGGGGTCAGCTCCACCTCGAGCTCGCCGGAGAGGTACTGCCGGGCGAATTCCTTGTTCTCCCCGACGTACGATGCGGTGACCCGGCGGATGCGCTTGCTGCCCAGCAGGATTCCGAGGCCGTGGCCGTCGACGCCGCAGTTGTTGGAGAACACCTCGAGGTCGGTTGCCCCGGTGTCGGCGATAGCCTGGATCAGGATGTCGGGAATGCCGCACAGTCCGAATCCGCCCACCGCGAGCGTCGCACCGTCACGGATGTCGGCGACGGCCTCCGCCGCCGTCTCGAACACTTTCGCTGCCAACTCTCACCTCTCGGATTCCGGGGGGCCGCCTGGGCTCCGCTGGACGAATCACGTCCACTGGATGAACGCGGTCACATTCTCGGCTTCTACTAAAGATCCTGCAGGTGGCGAACACAAGTGCCCGTCCGAATCTCTCTGAAATTGGTCGTTCATCGAACGGAGACGCCATATGCGTTCACTGAGTGGACGTAGAATCGAGGCATGTCGTCCGATGCACGGGGTCAACTGGTCACGCGGATCGCCGCTCTGCTGCGCACCGTCTCGTCGCACGAACCGAAAGGGGTGACGACCTCGGAGGTCGCCCGCAGCACCGATCTCGCCCGGCCCACGGTGCATCGGCTGCTCAGCTCGCTCGCCGACGAGGGGCTCGTCGACCGGGATCCGGCGTCGGGACGGTGGGCCCTCGGACCCGAGCTCTACCTGCTGGGATCGCTCGCCTCGGTGCGCTACGACATCACCGATCTCGCGGGCGACGTGCTGCGCGATCTGGCGCGCGCGACCGGCGAGAGCGCCTTCCTCTCCGCGCGACGGGGCGACGAGACCGTGTGTCTGGCGATGGAGGAGGGCAGCTTCCCGCTGCGTTCGCACGTGCTCCACATCGGGATCCGGTTCCCGCTCGGGGTGGCGTCGGCGGGGCTGGCGATCCTCGCGCACATGCCCGACCAGGAGATCGAGGCGTATCTGTCGCGGGCGGATCTCACGGAGAACTGGGGGCCGGACCATGCGCGACCCGCACTGGAGAAGCGCATCGAGGCGACACGGCTGGCCGGCTACGCCGTCAATCCGGCGCTGATCGTCGAGGGCAGTTGGGGAATGGGCGCCGCGGTGTTCGATCACCGCGGCGCCCCGACCTGGGCGTTGAGTCTGACCGGCGTGGAGAGCCGGTTCCGGCCCGATCGTGTGCCCGAACTCGGTGAGGCGCTGCTCGACAGCGCCCACCGTCTCACTCAGTTGTTGCGTCACCGTCCCCGGTGACGCGCGGTCATGCCGAGGCGGCAGCCGACGCGCGCTGCAGCACGCGCTCGGCGTGACGCAGCACCGGGGCGTCGACCATCTTCCCTTCGAAGTCGAAGACGCCGCGCTCCGATTCGGCGGCCTCGAGGACACGTCGCGCCCACGCCTCCTCCTCGGGGGTGGGCGCGTACGCCCGGCGGACGACGTCGACCTGGCTCGGGTGGATCGACACCTTGATGTCGAATCCGACCGCCACGGCGTCGAGGGCCTCCTCGTGGAGACCGTCGGTGTCCTTGATGTTCAGGTACACCGAGTCGAGCGCCCAGCGGGCGTGACCCTTCGCGGCGAGCAGGGTCACCGACCGGGCGTGTTGCGCGACCGCGCGGTACGTCCCGTCGGCGCGGCGGCTCGCGTTGCCACCGAGTCCGGCGACGAGATCCTCGGCACCCCACATCATTCCGAGTGTGTTCTCGGCGACGGCGATGTCTTCGACCGCGAGCACCCCGAGGGGCGACTCGATGAGCGCGACCACCTCGAGCGGTGCGAGCGAGCGCACCTCGTCGCCGCTCTCGCATTTGGGCAGCATGACCCGCGTGTACGACGTGCGGCGCAGCGCCTCGAGATCGGCCTCGTGGTCGGCCGTGCCCACCGGGTTGACCCGCACCACGGTGCGTTCGGGGTCGAGCGGCGTGGCGATCAGCGCCTCACGGGCGGCCTGCTTGTCGGCCGGTGCGACGGCATCCTCGAGGTCGATGATCACCACGTCGGAACGTTCGGCGGCCTTGGCGTAGCGCTCCGGGCGATCGGCGGGACAGAAAAGCCATGCGGGGCCGGGGAGTTCCCAGGTCATGTCGTGGGCCTCTTCTGGACGAGGGTCTTGCGCACGGCGACGGCGACGACATCGCCGTGCTGGTTGCGACCGGTGTGCTCGAGGGTGACGATGCCCTCCCCCGGCCGGCTCTTCGACTCGCGCTTGTCGACGATCTTCGTCTCGGCGTAGAGCGTGTCGCCGTGGAAGAGCGGCTTGGGGAAGGAGATCTCGGAGAATCCGAGGTTCGCGACGATCGTGCCCTGCGTGAGCTGGGCGACCGACAGTCCCACGATCGTCGAGAGCGTGAACATCGAATTGACCAGACGCTCACCGAAACTGGTCTCGGCGGCGTAGGCGGCGTCGAGGTGCAGCGCCTGCGTGTTCATCGTCTGCGTCGTGAACAGCGTGTTGTCGGCCTCGGTGATCGTGCGGCCGGGGCGGTGCTCGTAGATCGCGCCGAGTTCGAATTCCTCGAACCACAGGCCGCGCTGGACGATCCGCTTCTCCACGGTGGTGTCGGTTTCGCTCACAGTCCCAGCTCCCGTCCGATGAGCATGAGCTGCACCTCGGTGGTGCCCTCACCGATCTCGAGGATCTTGCTGTCGCGGTAGTGGCGCGCCACGGCGTATTCGTTCATGAAGCCGTAGCCGCCGTGGATCTGCGTCGCGTCACGCGCGTTGTCCATCGCGGCCTCGGACGCGACGAGCTTGGCGACCGCGGCCTGCTTCTTGAACGGCTTGCCGGCGAGCATCGCGGCGGCGGCGTCGTAGTAGGCGGTGCGTGCTGCGTGCGCACGTGCCTCCATGCGGGCGATCTTGAAGGCGATGGCCTGGTTGTTGCCGATCGGGCTGCCGAATGCCTCGCGTTCCTTGGCGTACTTCACCGATTCGTCGACGCAGCCCTGCGCGGCGCCGGTCGACAGCGCGGCGATCGCGATGCGGCCCTCGTCGAGGATGCGCAGGAAGTTGGCGTAGCCGCGGCCCCGCTCGCCGAGGAGGTTCTCCTCGGGCACCCGCACGTCGGCGAAGGTGAGCGGATGTGTGTCGGAGGCGTTCCAGCCGACCTTGTTGTAGGCGGGTTCGGCGGTGAAGCCCGGCGTGGAGGTCGGCACGAGGATCGTGGAGATCTCCTTCTTGCCGTTCTCCCGCACACCGGTGACGGCGGTGACGGTCACCAGCGAGGTGATGTCGGTGCCGGAGTTGGTGATGAACTGCTTGTTGCCGTTGATGATCCACTCGCCGTTCTCGAGCTTGGCGGTGGTCTTCGTGCCTCCGGCGTCGCTGCCCGCACCCGGCTCGGTGAGACCGAAGGCGGCGAGGTTGCGACCGCTCGCGAGCTGCGGCAGCCACTCCTGTTTCTGCTTCTCGTTGCCGAAGCGGTAGATCGGCATCGCACCGAGCGAGACACCGGCCTCGAGGGTGATGGCGACGGACTGGTCGACCTTGCCGAGTTCCTCGAGTGCGAGGCACAGCGCGAAGTAGTCGCCGCCCATGCCGCCGTATTCCTCGGGGAACGGCAGGCCGAACAGGCCCATCTCGGCCATGCCCTGCACGACCTCGTAGGGGAACGAATGCTCGGCATCGTGCTTGGCCGCGACCGGCGCGACCACCGTGCGGGCGAAGTCCGCGACGGTCTTGCGCAGCTGCTCGTACTCGTCGGGAAGTTGGCCGGTGGCCAGGTATTCCGTCATGACTGTGCCTCTTCCGTGTCGGCGTGCGGGGTGACCCGCGCGAGAAGTTGATCGACCTTGACCTGCTCACCGGCGGCCGCGAACAGTTCGACGGTGCCGTCGATGGGGGCGGTGAGCGAATGTTCCATCTTCATGGCCTCGACGACGACGAGCGTCTGCCCGGCCGTGACGGTGTCGCCGGATGCGACGGACACCGCGATGACGGCGCCGGGCATCGGGCTGGTGATGTCGGCGTCGCCGGCGTGCGCGTCGTCGCCGCGCACCGATGCCTCGCGCACCTCGCGGACGGCGACGCTGCCGTGGCCGTCGGAAAGCCAGACCACACCGTCGGATTCGCCGACGCGGTAGCTGTGACGCCGGCCGTCGAGCACGACCGCCAGATCGGAGCCGTGCAGCACGGCGCTGAACCGGTAGGTCTCGCCGTCCTCGACCTCGGCGACACCGGCCGCCGGGGTTCCGGTCAGGCGCACGTGTGCGGTGCGGTCGCCGGAGGTGAGCCGCGACGTGACGGGGCGGTGGGCACCGACGCGCCATCCGTCGGGCACGGCCCACGGATCGGTGGTGTCGCCCGCCCAGCGGTCGAGCCACCGCAGGATCGCCGCGGCGACGAGCGTGGAATCGGCGGTCGTGGGGGCGGTGTAGTCGCCGACCCGGCGGTCGAGGAGTCCGGTGTCGAGCGCACCGGCCACGACGTCGTCGTCGGCGAGCAGGAACCGCACGAAGTCGACGTTGGTGACGACGCCGAGCACGGCGGTCTGTGCGAGCGCCCGGTCGAGGCGTCGCAGCGCTCCGGCGCGGTCGTCGGCGTGGGCGATGACCTTGGCGAGCATCGGGTCGTAGTCGCTGCCGACCACGGTGCCGGCGCGGATGCCGGAGTCGACGCGCACGCCGGGACCGGTGGGTTCGACGACGTCGGCGATCTCACCGCCGGTCGGGAGGAAGCCGCGGGCCGGATCCTCGGCGTAGACGCGGGCCTCGATCGCGTGGCCGGTGAGGGTGATGTCGTCCTGGGTGAAGCCGAGCGGCTCGCCGGCGGCGATGCGCACCTGCCACTCGACGAGATCGAGGCCGGTGACCATCTCGGTGACCGGATGCTCGACCTGCAGTCGGGTGTTCATCTCCATGAAGAAGAACTCGTCGGGCTTGTCGGCTGAGACGATGAACTCGACGGTGCCGGCGCCGGTGTAGTCGACGCTGCGCGCGGTGTTGCACGCGGCCTCACCGATGCGGGCGCGGGTGGCCTCGTCGAGCAGCGGCGAAGGTGCTTCCTCGATGACCTTCTGGTGCCGTCGCTGGAGGCTGCACTCGCGCTCGCCGAGGTGGACGACGTTGCCGTGCGCATCCGCGAGGACCTGGACCTCGATGTGCCGGGGGCGCTGCACGAACCGTTCGAGGAAGAGGGTGTCGTCGCCGAACGCCGACGCCGCTTCGCGACGGGCGGATTCGAGCGCGGCGGGCAGATCCTTCGGGTCCTCGACGAGGCGCATGCCCTTGCCGCCACCACCGGCGGAGGGCTTGACGAGCACGGGATAGCCGACTTCCTCGGCGCCCGCGATCAGTTCGTCGTCGCTCAGTCCGGGCCGGGAGATGCCGGGCACGACGGGAACGCCGAACTCCGACACCGCGGCCTTGGCGGTGATCTTGTCGCCCATGGTCTCGATCGCGTGGGCGGACGGGCCGAGGAAGGCGATACCGGCGGTGGCGCATGCGGCGGCGAAAGCCGAGTTCTCCGAGAGGAATCCGTAGCCGGGGTGGATGCCCTGCGCGCCGGTGGCGAGCGCCGCGTCGATGACCTTGTCGATCACCAGGTAGCTCTCGCGCGCCGCCGCGGGTCCGAGCAGCACCGCGGTGTCGGCCTCCTGCACGTGGCGGGCGTCGCGGTCGGCCTCGCTGAACACGGCGACCGAGCGGATGCCCATCGCCTTCAGGGTGCGGATGACGCGCACCGCGATCTCGCCGCGGTTGGCGACCAACACCGTGTCGATCCGAGTCGTATCAGTCATGGGTGCACTCACATCCGGAAGACGCCGTAGGAGACCGGCTCGAGCGGGGCGTTGGCGCACACCGACAGTGCCAGTCCGAGAACTTTTCTGGTGTCTGCGGGATCGATGATGCCGTCGTCCCACAGGCGCGCGGTCGAGTAGTAGGGGTTGCCCTGCTCCTCGTACTGGGCGCGGATCGGAGCCTTGAACTCCTCCTCCTGCTCGGCCGTCCAGGGCTTACCCGAGGCGTCGAGCTGGTCGGAGCGCACCGTGGCCAGCACCGAGGCGGCCTGCTCGCCACCCATGACGGAGATGCGGGCGTTGGGCCACATCCACAGGAAGCGAGGCGAATACGCGCGACCGCACATCGAGTAGTTGCCGGCGCCGTACGAGCCGCCGATGACGACGGTCAGCTTCGGCACCCGCGCGCACGCGACCGCGGTGACCATCTTCGCGCCGTGCTTGGCGATGCCGCCGGCCTCGTAGTCGCGGCCGACCATGAAGCCGGAGATGTTCTGCAGGAACACCAGCGGGATCGAACGCTTGTCGCACAGTTCGATGAAATGCGCTCCCTTGACGGCGGATTCGCCGAAGAGCACGCCGTTGTTCGCGATGATGCCGACCGGGTGACCGTGGATGCGCGCGAAGCCGGTGACGAGCGTTTTGCCGTATTCGGCCTTGAACTCGTGGAAGCTGGATCCGTCGACCACACGGTCGATGACCTCGTGCACGTCGTAGGGGATGCGCGAGTCGGTGGGCACCACGTCGTACAGCTCGGTGGGGTCGGCCTCGGGCGGGGTGGTGGGTTCGACGTCCCACGGGCGCGGGGTGCGCGGACCGAAGGTGGAGACGATGTCGCGCACGATGCGCAGCGCGTCGCGGTCGTCCTCGGCCAGGTGGTCGGTGACGCCGGAGACCTTCGAGTGCAGGTCGCCGCCACCGAGTTCCTCTGCGGTGACGACCTCGCCGGTCGCGGCCTTCACCAGCGGCGGGCCACCGAGGAAGATGGTGCCCTGGTTGCGGACGATGACGGCCTCGTCGCTCATGGCGGGGACGTAGGCGCCGCCGGCGGTGCACGAGCCCATGACCGCGGCGATCTGCGGAATCCCCTTGGCGCTCATGGTGGCCTGGTTGTAGAAGATGCGGCCGAAATGCTCGCGGTCGGGGAAGACCTCGTCCTGCCGCGGCAGGAAGGCGCCGCCGGAGTCGACGAGGTACAGGCACGGCAGGTTGTTCTGCAGCGCGACTTCCTGCGCCCGCAGATGCTTCTTGACCGTGATCGGGTAGTAGGTGCCGCCCTTGACGGTGGCGTCGTTCGCGACGATCACGCACTCGCGGCCGGCGACGCGGCCGATGCCGGCGATCATGCCGGCGCCGGGGCACTCGTCGTCGTACATGCCGTCGGCGGCGAGGGGCGACAGTTCGAGGAACGGGCTGCCCGTGTCGAGCAGTTCGTCGACGCGGTCGCGGGGAAGCAGCTTGCCGCGCGCGACATGCCGCTCCCGGGCTTTCTCGCTGCCGCCCAGTGCTGCGGCAGCGAGCTTGTCTCGGAGCTCTCCGACCAGCTGTTCATGCTGGTCGCGGCTGGTTGTCGAGGCCGTCTCAGCGGTTGTCACGCACACCATCCTCGGTAGATCGACTAATCGCCATTAACTGAAATCTAGGTTAGTTATGATTAACCGAGTTGTCCAGACCACACCGAGCGGAGATTTTCATGACCGAGTCCGCGATCGACGTCTCGACCGCATCGGGACGCCCGACGCGGCGTAGCCTCGCCAAGGCGGAACGCCGACGGGACCTCCTGCGTGCCGCGGCGCACCTGATCGCCGAACGCGGATTCCCCGGGGTCCGCCTCGAGGATCTCGGTGCGGCCGTGGGGATCAGCGGACCCGCCGTGTATCGGCACTTCCCCAACAAGGACGCCCTGCTCGTCGAGATCCTCGTCGAGATCAGCCGCCGCCTCCTCGCAGGTGGCACGCAGGTCGCCGAGACGACGCCCGACCCGCGCGACGCCCTCGAGGGGCTGGTCGACTTCCATCTCGACTTCGCGCTGGGCGAGCCCGATCTCATCCGCGTGCAGGACCGCGAGTTCACGTCCCTCCCCGACGAGGGGCAGCGGGAGGTGAGGGTGACCCAGCGGCGCTACGTCGAGATCTGGGTCGACGTCCTGCGCCGCATCGACCCCGCACTGCCCGAATCCGACGCGCGCACGATGGCGCACGCGACCTTCGGACTCATCAACTCGACACCGCACAGTGCCGACCCGCGTTCCCCCGAAGGCACCCGCGCGGTGCTGCGACGCATGGCACTGGCAGCTCTCGCCACGACCCCCTCGGCTCTCGCGGCAGAGCCGGCACGAACGGAGACCGCATGAGCTACTTCGAACGACTCGGCCCGACCTCCTTCCGCGCCACCGAACACGTCGGTGGGGCGTGGAACGAGGCGGAGCAGCACATCGCGCCCGCCCTCGGGCTGATCGCCCACGTCGTCGAATGCGACCGCGACGCGCGGCGCGACGACGACCTCGCGATCGGACGCCTGTCGTACGACATCCTCGGCACCGTGCCCGTCGGTCCCGTCGTCACGACCGTCGAGGTCCTGCGGCCCGGACGCACCATCGAACTCGTGGAAGCGACACTCGCCTACGACGGGCGCGCGATCGTGCGTGCGCGCGCGTGGCTGATGCAGACCGGCCCCACCGCGGAGATCGCCGGCACCACGCTGCAGCCGATCCCGTCGCCCGAGGACTGCGAACCCTGGGACCCGACGACGCTGTGGCCGGGAGGATTCATCGACTCGGTGGAGGTGCGTCGCGTCTCGACCGCACCCGGACGGGCCTCGTTCTGGGTGCGTACCGATCTTCCGCTCGTGGAGGGCGAGAAGGTCAGCGATCTCGCCGCCACGGCCGGCCTGTTCGACATCGCCAACGGCATGGCGGTGCGTGCCGATCCGAGGACGGTCGCCTTCCCCAACCTCGATCTGACCGTGCACCTGTTCGCCGAACCCCGCGGTGAATGGGTCGGCTTCGATACGTCGGTCTCGTTCGGCGCCGACGGCATCGGCCTGACGAGCACGGTGCTGCACGATGCGACCGGCCCGATCGGCACGATGTCCCAGATCCTCACGGTGCGGCCGATCTGAGCGGCCGCACCGGTCCGGAGGTCTCGGAGTCCGGTGACCTCGAGGTTCGGTGACCTCGGGGTGCGGCGCCCTCGGGGTTCGGTGGCCTCAGCTCAGCAGCGCGGACGCGAGCTGCCGGTAGCCCTCGCTCGGGAAGGTGAACGGATCCGCGGTGAGCACCTGGATGGCCACCTCGTCGGCACCGGCGGCGTAGTGCTTCTCGATGCCGGCGACGACGCTGTCGAGATCACCCCACGGGATGAGCACGTCCATCAAGGCGTCGCTGCCACCGTCGGCGAGGTCCTCGTCGGTGTACCCGAGACGACGCAGGTTGTTCGAGTAGTTCGGCAGCGCGAGATAACCGCGCATGTACTCGCGGGCGATGCCGCGCGCGACGGTCTCGTCGGTTTCGAGGACGACGGCCACCTCGGGCGCGAGCAACGGCTCCGAGCCGAGGGCCTCACGCGCGACCGCCGTGTGCTCGGGCGGAACGAAGTACGGATGGGCTCCTGCCGCGCGCTCGGCGGACAGCTTCAGCATGCGCGGGCCGAGCGCCGCGAGGACCCTACGATCGGTGGGCACCGGCGTCGACGCCGCATCGAGACCGTCGAGGTACTCGACCATCCGGCTGTAGGGCTTGGTGTAGCTGGTGTTCTCCCGCGCGTCGACGACGGGAGCGTGACTCGTTCCGACTCCCAGCAGGAAACGACCGGGATACCGCGACTCCAGATCGGCGACCGCAGCGGCCGTGGTCTCCGGGTCGGCGTGCCAGATGCTGATGATGCCGCTCGCCAGCTCGAGCGTCGTCGTCGCCGCGAGCAGTTCCCCGTAGACGGACGGGAAACCGTCCCGGAATCCGCCGGACGTCCACAACCGGGAGTACCCGAGCTCCTCCAGTTCGCGGGCAGCGCCGAGCGCCTGCTCGCGAACCTTCCGACCGAGCCAGAACGCGCCACCCCACACACTCACTCGTCGTGTCATGCGACCGACCCTAGTCGCGTTCCGGCACTCGGTGCAGCCGCTTCGGCCCGTGGCCGGATCGGGACGGCTCCACCGGTCGGCTACAGTTCGCATTCGGGTTCAACAGACAGCCCGACCATACGTGTGTTCGCAGACCGACAGGTCCGGGACCGCACCGCCGTCGGGATTCGTCGCCCGTAGGCGCGAATCGGGCACGGACCGGGAAGCTGGGGTGGATGTGATCGGTTTCGTGCGTTCCGCCGAAGTCGGAGCGACGGTGCAGCGATGAGGGATCCTTCGGTTCCCGAACCGCGTATCGAGCGCATCTCCTCGCGGCTGGCCGTGCAGAGCTGGTTCCAGTTGGCGTTCGCGCTCCTCGCGGTGTTCGCCGTCGTCGGTTCGATCGTGGGCGGGATCTTCATCCAGCGCACCGTGCAGATCACCGACGAGGTGACCGAGCGGATCCAGCCGGCGATGACGCAGGCCTTCAACTTGCAGACCGCTCTGCTCGATCAACAGACCGCGGTCCGCGGGTACGCGCTCACGACCGAACCCGTCTTCCTCGGGCCGTACCGTGCGGGTCAGGAGAACCAGCAGGTCGCGCTCGATCGTCTTCGCGTGCTCCTCGCCGGGCATCCGGATCTGCTCGCCGACATCGACACGATCGAGGCCGCCGCTGCGCAGTGGCGGACGCAGTACGCAGAGCCGATCATCGAGACCGTCGTTCCCGGGGAGCCTCGTCCCGTCGATCCGGCCCTGGCCGAGCAGGACCGGCTGGCCTTCGGTGAGATCCGGTCGATGTTCGCCCAGGAGAACAACGCTCTCTCCGATGTCCTGGCGGAGGACCTCGACGAACTCGCGGAGTCCCGCACCATCCGCAATTCGGTGTTGATCGCGATGGTGATCACGTTCATCCTCACCGGTCTCGCCACGGTGGTTCTCGTCCACAACCTCGTCGCCGTGCCGCTCGCAAGGCTTCGCCGGGCCAGCCGCCGGGTCGCGCTGGAGGAGAACTTCTACCAGCACATCTACCCCCAGGGACCGAAGGACATCCGGGCACTCGCCCTCGATGTCGAGACGATGCGCGGTCGTATCGCGGACGCGTTGGCGGACTCCCGGAAGCAGCAGACCCTGCTCGCGAAACAGACCGAGGATCTCGATTCCCAGGCCGAGGAACTCCGCCGCTCGAACACCGAACTCGAGCAGTTCGCCTACGTCGCATCGCACGACCTGCAGGAACCGCTGCGGAAGGTCGCGTCCTTCTGCCAGTTGCTCGAGAAGCGGTACGGCGACGTCCTCGATGATCGGGGACGGCAGTACGTGGAGTATGCCGTCGACGGCGCGAAGCGGATGCAGGTGCTGATCAGCGATCTGCTCGCCTTCTCCCGGGTCGGACGCGTTCACGACGCCTACGTCCGGGTCGACCTCGGCCGACCGCTCGAGAAGGCGTTGTTCAACCTCTCTGCCTCCATCGAGGAGTCACAGGCGCAGATCGAACGCCCCGACGACCTCCCCGAGCTCACCGGCGACCCCACTCTGCTGACGATGCTGTGGCAGAACCTGGTCGGCAACGCCATCAAGTTCCAACATCCCGATCGCACCCCGGTGATCAGGATCGAGTGCGAAAAAGTCGAGGACGAGTCGGACGGTCCGCAGTGGCACTTCTGCGTCACCGACAACGGCATCGGGATCGACAGCGAGTACGCCGAGAAGGTGTTCGTCATCTTCCAGCGGCTGCATCCTCGCGACGATTACCAGGGCACCGGTATCGGACTGGCGCTGTGCAAGAAAATCGTCGAGTATCACGCGGGAAGAATCTGGATCGACACCGAGTACGGCGATACTCATACCGAGGGCACTCGAATCTGCTTCACCCTCGGAACCGCATCACGCCCCGTCGAGCAGAAGCAGGGGACCACGGCCTGAGGAGCACGATCGTGACATATCCCCCTGCCCGACCGGTGGACGTCCTGTTGGTCGAGGACGATCCCGGCGACGAGCTGATGACCCGTGAAGCATTCGAGGACAACAAGATCGGCAACGCCCTCCACGTCGTCCGCGACGGGGCGGAAGCACTCGACTTCCTGTACCGCCGGGGCGACCACGAGGGCGCGCCGCGCCCGGATCTGATCCTGCTCGATCTGAACCTGCCGAAGTACGACGGCCGGCAGGTGCTGACGAAGATCAAGTCCGATCCGGAACTGTCCGACATCCCGATCGTGGTGCTCACGACCTCGTCGGCCGAGGAGGACATTCTCCGCAGCTACAAGCTGCACGCCAACGCGTACGTCACCAAGCCGGTCGATCTCGACCAGTTCATCGGTGCCGTGAAGCAGATCGACGAATTCTTCGTGCAGGTCGTGCGGCTACCGCGTCGCGGACGCTGACGAGAAGCTCCGCGGCGCGGCTCCGGCCGAACCGTCAGGACAGGATGCCGAAGATCGCGACCACGAAGATGATCACGATCACCGCGACGGCGAGCAGCGTGAGCCACCCGCTGATGGGGAACCGCTTCCTCGTGTCGGGTTCCGGGGCGGACAGCCCGGACGTCGTCCCCGAATCGGGGGGCGTCGATCCGGGCGCTACGCCACCGCCGGGTTCCAGATCCGGGGTACGTGCAGGGTCGGGATCCTGGTTTCCATGATGTTCGGGGTCCGACGTGGTCACCTGACCTCCTTCTGTGCGGCTGCGCTCCCGTGGAGCGGCCGCAGACGTGTGTCGCGGTGAATTCGGTTCTACGGCGACATACCTCTCCCCCGCACTCCGCAAACCCCGCACTCCGCAAACCTGCCTTCTGCGGCAGGCGACCTCTTCCGGTCCGGCGTTTGCCCGCTCCGAGCGCGGGTAGGCATCGAGGGACACGTGCCGGGTACGACCCGACATTCCTGCACCCGAGGAGCCGAGGAGCGACATGAAGGCAGTGACATGGCAGGGGCGCCGCAACGTGAGCGTCGATACGGTGCCCGATCCGACGATCCAGGAGGCCGGTGACGCCGTCATCCGCGTCACCACCACCAACATCTGCGGCTCTGACCTGCACCTGTACGAGGTGTTGGGAGCCTTCATGACTCCTGGCGACATCCTCGGTCACGAACCGATGGGCATCGTCGAGGAGGTCGGCTCCGGCGTCACGAAACTGAAGCCCGGCGACCGGGTGGTGATTCCCTTCCAGGTGTGTTGCGGCCAGTGCTTCATGTGTTCCCACGGCCTGCATTCGCAGTGCGAGACCACGCAGGTCCGTGAGGAGGGCACCGGTGCCGCGCTGTTCGGCTACTCGAAGCTCTACGGCAGCGTGCCCGGCGGGCAGGCCGAATACCTGCGCGTCCCCCATGCCGACGCCACCCACATCAAGGTCCCGGAAGGGCCGGCCGACGACCGTTTCGTCTACCTCTCCGACGTGTTGCCCACCGCGTGGCAGGCCGTCGAATACGCGGAGATCCCCGACGGTGGGAGTGTCACGGTGCTCGGCCTCGGCCCCATCGGTGAGATGGCCGCGCGCATCGCGGCGCACAAGGGTGCCCGCGTGATCGGCGTGGACATGGTCCCCGAGCGACTGGCCCGCGCGGCCTCCCGCGGCATCGAGGTCGTCGATCTGCGCGAGGTCGACAACAACCCCGGCGACATGATCCGTGACATGACGAACGGGCGCGGTACCGATTCGGTGATCGACGCCGTGGGTATGGAGGCGCACGGCTCACCCGTCGCGAAGCTCGCCCAGAGTGCCGCCGGTTTCCTGCCGTCGGCGATCGCCGAGCCGTTCATGGAGAAGGCCGGAGTGGACCGTCTCCACGCGCTGTACACCGCGATCGACGTCGTGCGGCGTGGTGGTGCGGTCTCGCTGAGCGGCGTGTACGGCGGGGCGGCGGATCCGATGCCGATGCTCACCCTGTTCGACAAGCAGATTCGTCTCCACATGGGTCAAGCCAACGTGTTGAACTGGGTCCCGGAGATCCTGCCGCTCCTGACCGACGAGGATCCGCTGGGGGTCGACGACTTCGCGACCCACCGCCTCCCGCTCGACGACGCACCGCACGCGTACGAGATCTTCCAGAAGAAGCAGGACGGCGCCATCAAGATCTGTCTGAAACCGTAGTGGACGCAGCCGAACCGGGCCCGGGAATCACCCCGGACCCGGTTCGTCGTAGCGGTTCACTTCTCGATCGCGGCCTGTCCGTTGCTTTCCGCGTCGATCACGGAGATCTTGCGGGGCTTCGCCTTCTCTGCGACCGGAATCGTCAGGCGCAGAACACCACCGCGATACTGTGCTTCGATCCGATCGGTGTCGAGAGTGTCACCGAGGAACAGCCGACGAGTGAAGACGCCTCGCGGCCTCTCGGTGGAGACGAATTCCTTGTCCCGGTCGACTTCCGGACGTTCCGCGCGCACAGTGAGCACGTTGCGTTCGACATCGAGGTCGATCGAGTCGGCGTCGACGCCCGGAAGGTCGAACTCGGCGACGAAACGGTCGCCTTCTCGCCATGCATCGAGCGGCATCACCGCGGGCCGTGCCATGGTGCCGAGCACCTGCTGCGTGAAGCGATCGATATCGCGGAAGGGGTCGGTGCGCATCAACATCGGTCTGTCACCTCCGACTGTCCGGCCGTTCGTGACGGCCACACTCTGTTTGATTATCTGTGTCTGTAGACACAGATTTATTATGGCCCTGTGATAAGGTTCGGTCAAGACCGCGGGTGACCGCGGCGCGACCCGAGAACACCGACTCCGGAGGAAACGATGACGCCAGATCCGTTACGCGCCCGGCGCGGGGTCTACGGCATCTCGGTGGCCGCCGAACTGTCAGGACTCGACCCGCAGACCCTGCGCCTGTACGAACGCCGAGGGCTGCTGAACCCCGAACGCACGGCAGGCGGAACGCGCCGCTACAGCGACAACGATCTCGAGATCGTCCAACGGATCGTCGAACTGGTGGGCTCCGGAATCAATATCGCCGGAATCGCCCGGATCCTCGAACTCGAGGCGAACAACGCGGCCCTCAGGGAGGACAACGACCGTCTGCGCTCCACTCTGGACAGCAGACCCCCTCCCCCGCCGCATACTTCCTAGACCTCCTCTACCTGCGCAAACAGCAGAAAGACCGGGCCGGTTCAGGAGAACCGGGCTAAGATTCAAGAACGCCTCAGAGGTGCGTAGGAGTGCGTCCGCCAAGTGACGCACCGATAGCAATAAGGGGTGACCTCAGTGCGCAATGCACAGCACGATTCACCGAATATCGGACAGGGACAGCAGGACACGGTATTCCGGCCTAATCACATCGCAGACGACACGATCCGCTGGCCCGATCCGAGCCCGTTGGACGGATGGTGGGCCCGCGTCATGGGCAAGTCGGTTCCCTGAGAGGAACCGGCACGATCCGACCATTCCACGACATCGATTCGCGGATACCGAGTTATTGACCGAGTTATTGATATCGAGGTGGACATGATGCCGCACCGCGACCCGCTCTCCGGTGGCCGGTGGGTCTTCCGTTGCGACCATTGCGATCACTGCTACCGCACTGCCGCACAGAGCAAGCTGCAGGCAGAGCTCTATGCCCAGATGAACGGCTGGGCCACCCATCCGACGACGTTGTGCCCCGGATGCGCAACACTGTTCACCGGCGAGTTCGCGCCGCTCGCGCACGCCGACGGTTGAGCCGATAGTTGTCGCAGTCGCCGGTCGGGAGGCGGGTGAGCATCTAGGCTCGCTTCATGACCGGCGACGCGACGCGTATCGATTCACCCGAGAAACTCTCGGCTGCTCTCGAGACCACGGGATATCTCGCCGACGACGGACTGGCGACCGTCGTCTTCCTTGCGATGCGTATGGGCCGGCCGCTCTTCTGCGAAGGCGAACCCGGAACCGGGAAGACTTCGCTCGCAGCGGCTCTCGCTCAGGCCCTGGATCTGCCGATGGTCCGGTTGCAGTGCCACGAGGGCATCGACGCCTCGCAAGCCCTCTACGACTGGGATTTTCCCCGGCAGTTGCTCCATCTGCGCTCGCTCGAAGCAGCGAGCGACGGTGTGCTCGATGCGGATACCGCCGAGCGTTCCCTCTACACGGAGCGTTACCTCCTCGTCCGCCCGTTGCTGCAGGCGCTCACCGACTCGCCGTGCGTGCTGCTCGTCGACGAGATAGACCGCGCCGACGACGAGTTCGAGGCCTTCCTGCTCCAGCTGCTCGACGAGAACGCGGTGACGATCCCCGAACTGGGCGAGATCCGCGCGGAGGTCCCACCGCTGGTGGTGCTCACCTCCAACCGGACCCGCGAGGTGCACGACGCGCTCAAGCGCCGCTGTCTGTACCACTGGGTGGAGCATCCCGATCTCGAACGCGAAGTCGCGATCCTGCAGCGGCGGTTGCCCGGTCTGGGGCACCCGCTCGCCGAGCAGATCGCCCACGCGGTGCGCTCGCTCCGCGAACAGGACCTCCTGAAGCCACCGGGGATCGCCGAATCCCTCGACTGGGCGCGCGCACTGATCGCCCTCGACCGCGACGTCCTCGACGCGGCGACCGCTGCGGCGACACTCGGTGCCGTACTGAAGTACCGCGAGGACATCGACCGGGTCACCCGCGCCGGACTCGACCTCTCGAGCGCCGGATGACGACCGCCCCCGGTCCGGTCGTCGGGCTGGCCGGCTTCTGCCGCGCCCTCGCTGCCGCCGGTCTGCCCGTCGCCCTCGATGCCACCGCTACCTATCTCGACGCCCTCGCACACGTCGACGTCGGGGATCCCGTCCAGGTCTACTGGGCGGGCCGCGCGACGCTGTGCCGCACCCCGGACGACACGGCCCGCTACGACGCGACCTTCGTCCACTGGTTCGGCGACACCGTCCCCACCGGCTCGCGCACCCACGGGCAACGCACCCGCACCGCACGGATCGCGGCGCTGTCCCGCGGCGAGGGCGCCGACGGCGACTCCGGCGACGACGCGCCACGACTGCAGGTCGCGGCGGACGACACCGACGTCCTCCGGCACCGCGACGTGGCCGAACTGACGACCGCGGAACGCGCCCACCTCGCCGAACTGCTCGCGCGGCTTGAGCCCCGTCCGCCGACGCGTCGGGGATTGCGGTCGAAGCCCTCCCGCCGCGGACCGGTGGACCCGCGGCACACCCTGCGCGACATGCTGGCGAGCGGAGGCGAACCCGTCCGACCACGGCATCGTGCACGGGCGACGAGACCGCGCCGGGTGGTGTTGCTGATCGACGTGTCCGGCTCGATGACTCCCTACGCCGACGCGCTCCTGCGGTTCGCGCACGTCGTCACGCGTGCCGCACCGTCGTCCACCGAGGTGTTCTCCCTCGGCACGCGGCTGACCCGCCTGTCGCGGGCGCTGCGTGCCCGCGACCCGCAGATCGCGCTCGCCGGGGCCTCGCGTGCGGTTCCCGACTGGGCGGGTGGGACACGTCTCGGCGACACGCTCGGTGCGTTCCTGGACCGTTGGGGGCGAAGGGGTTTCGCGCGCGGCGCGGTGGTCGTGATCTTCTCCGACGGCTGGGAGCGCGGCGACGCCTCGCTACTCGGGGAACGCATGGCGCAGCTGCATCGCCTCGCGCACCGCGTGCTGTGGGTGAACCCGCACGCCGGCAGCGCCGGATACGAACCGATCCAGTCGGGTATCTCCGCGGCCCTGCCGCACATCGATCGTCTGCTCGCGGGACACAGCCTCGCGACACTGGAAGAACTTCTCGAGGAGGTTCGGCGTGCGTGAAATTCTGGACGAGCTCGACCGGCGGTACCGGGACGGAGAGGCCGTCGCGGTGGGCACCGTGGTCTCGACCTTCCGTTCGGCGCCCCGGGGACCGGGTGCATCGATGCTGGTCGCGCAGGACGGCACCGTCACCGGCAGCGTCTCGGGTGGGTGCGTCGAAGGCGACGTCTACGAACTCGGCCGGTCCGTCATCGACAGCGGGCTGCCGGTGCTGCAGCGCTACGGGGTCTCCGACGACGACGCCTTCTCCGTCGGCCTGACCTGCGGCGGCATCATCGACGTCTTCGTCGAACGGATCGACGCCGCGTCCTTCCCCGCCTTCACCGACCTGCTCGGCTCCGTCCGCGCGGGCGAACCCGTCGCGCTCGCGACCGTCACCGCCCATCCCGACCCGGCGGTACGGGGACGACGGATGGTCGTGTGGCGCGACCGCGCCGACGGCCGGCTCGCCTCGTCCCGCATGCACGACGCCGTCGTCGACGACGCGCGCGGCCTGCTCGAGGTGGGACGCTCGGGCACCCTCCACTACGGCACCGACGGTGAGCGTCGCGGCGAGGGGATGTCGGTGTTCGTCAACGTCTTCCAGCCCCCACCGCGGCTGATCGTGTTCGGGGCGATCGACTTCGCGTCGGCGATGGCCCGGCTCGGCTCGTTCCTGGGTTACACGGTGACCGTGTGCGACGCGCGTGGAGTGTTCGCCACCGAGGCCCGCTTCCCCGGCGCCCACGAGGTGATCGTCGACTGGCCGCACCGCTATCTCGCCGCCGAGGCCGAGGCCGGACGCGTGGACGCCCGCACAGTCATCACGGTGCTCACCCACGACCCGAAGTTCGACGTACCGCTCCTCGAGGTCGCGCTACGGCTCGACGTGGCCTACGTGGGAGCGATGGGGTCGCGCCGCACGCACGACGACCGGATGGAGCGTCTGCGGGAGACGGGACTGACCGAGGAGGAACTGGCACGCCTGTCGTCGCCGATCGGCCTGGACCTCGGGGCCCGCACCCCGGAGGAGACGGCGGTGTCGATCGCCGCCGAGATCATCGCGCTGCGCTGGGGTGGAGGCGGCGGCCGCCTCGCGGAGACACGCGGACCGATCCATGCCCACGAGGAGCACATCGGCGCTCAGAAGTACTGAGCACCACCGTCGATCGCGAAGCTCTGGGCGGTGACGAAGGCGGACTCGTCGGACGCGAGGAAGGCGACCATGTTCGCGATCTCGTCCGCCTCGGCCATGTACTTGTTCAGGAAGGGCATGGTCATGCCGCCGAGCCGGGGGTTGCTCTCGGCCGTCTGCGCGATGCGTTCGCGCATCGAACCCGATCCCATGGGCGTGTTCACCGCGCCCGGATGGATGCTGTTGACCCGGATGTCGTGCTGTCCGAGTTCGGCGGCGAAGGCCCGCGCCATCCCGACGAGGGCGTGCTTGCTGGTCGTGTAATGCACCATGAACGGCTGCAGCTTCACGCCGGCGAGCGAGCTGGTCACGACGATCGAACCGCCGCCGCGGGCAATGAGGTGTGGGGCGGCCGCGGTGATCGTGTTCCACACCCCGGTGACGTTGATGTCGAGGGTGTCGCGGAAGCTCTCGGGGGTGATCTCGTCCCACGTCTGCGGGATGCAGATCCCCGCGTTGGCGACCACGACGTCGAGACCGCCGAACTGCGCGACACCCTCTTCGAGCACCGCCTTCGTACCGTCGAGATCGCGGACGTCGCACTGCACCAGATGCGCCTTCGCGCCCTCCGCCTCGACCAGCCGGCGCGTCTCGTCGAGGTCATCGACCGTGGGGGAATCGTAGGGAACACCCGGCAGCGGACCGGCGAGATCGATACCGACGATCTGCGCGCCCTCCTGCGCGAGCCGGACCGCGTGGGCGCGGCCCTGACCACGCGCGACTCCGGTGATGAAGGCGACCTTGTCCTCGAGGCGACGGGTCATGCGGTTCCTCTCGTGGCGGCTTCCGCCTCCGATCGACGCGAGCACGAAGGCGATTTCGGCGATTCGGGTCCTTTCTACGCGCGATATGCAGCAGAGTGTCAGTGATCTGTATCACTGCGCTACGCGAGGTACTTGGAGGACCGATGCGCATCACTGTCACCGTAGACGGAACGCAGTACACGGACGACGTGGAACCGCGACTGCTTCTCGTCCACTACCTCAGAGATCGACTCGGGAAGGTGGGCACGGTGGTCGGCTGCGACACGAGCAACTGCGGCGCCTGCACCGTGTTGCTCGACGACCACAGCGTCAAGTCGTGCTCGATGCTCGCGGTACAGGCCGACGGACACGCGGTCACCACCGTCGAAGGGCTCTCCACGAACGGCAGCCTGCATCCGGTCCAGGAGGCGTTCCGCGAGAAGCACGCCCTGCAGTGCGGCTTCTGTACGCCCGGGATGATCATGGCGACCATCGACCTGCTCTCCGAGAACTCCGATCCGAGCGACGAGGACGTCCGGCACGGCCTCGAAGGAAATCTGTGCCGCTGCACCGGATACCAGAACATCGTGGCCGCTGCGCGTGACGCCGCCCAGCGACTGCGCGAGAACCCGGCCGCCACGCAGGAGGTATGACGATGACGAGCACCGTGGATCCCACCACCGACGAGGGAACCGGCGAATCCGAACTCGGCCGGGCACGCCGCCGCAAGGAGGACGAACACCTCATCACCGGCCGCACACGCTGGACCGACAACATCGTGCTCCCCGGGATGCTGCACGCCGCGATCCTGCGCAGCCCGGTCGCGCACGCCCGCATCACCGGCCTCGACGTCTCCGAGGCCCGGGGCAAGCCGGGGGTCGTCGCCGTCTACACGGGTGCCGACCTCGCCGAGGAGCAGGGCAGCCTGCCGTGCGCGTGGCCGATCACCGAGGACATGAAGACCCCGAACGCCCCGGCCCTCGCAGTCGACACCGTGCACTTCGCGGGTGAAGCCGTCGCAGTCGTGGTGGCCCGCAGCGCATACGAGGCCCACGACGCCCTCGATGCGATCGATGTGGACTACGAGGACCTGCCGGTCGTGCTCGATCTCGAGAGCGCGGCGCAGGACGGCGATCTCGTCCACCCCGATCTCGGCACCAACGTCAGCGCGACGTGGGTGTTCGACTCCGCCGAGGCCGGTAGCGGTGGCAACGTCGAGGACGCGATCCGCGACGCGGAGGTGATCGTCGAACGGACCTTCCGGCAGCAGCGGCTCATCCCCGCTTTCATGGAACCGCGGTCGGTCGTCGTCGACCCCACCGCCTCGCAGATCACCATGTGGTCGGCCACCCAGGTCCCACACGTGCTGAAGCTGATGCTCGCGATGACACTCGGTCTCCCCGAGCACAAACTGCGCGTCATCGCCCCCGACGTGGGCGGCGGTTTCGGTGGCAAGCTGCAGGTCACCCCGGAGGAGGTGCTCACGCTCCTCATCGCGCGTCGCCTGCACAAGCCCGTCAAGTACACCGAGACGCGCAGCGAGTCGATGCTCGCCGCGCACCACGGCCGCGACCAGGTCCAGAAGCTGACCCTCGCCGCGCGCCGCGACGGCACCGTCACCGGCCTGAAAGTGGAACTGCTCGCCGACATGGGCGCCTATCTGCGTCTCGTCACCCCGGGTGTGCCGATCCTCGGCGCATTCATGTTCAACGGCATCTACAAGTTCGACTCGTACCGGTTCGCGTGCACCAACGTGTTCACCAACAAGGTGCCCACCGACGCCTACCGCGGCGCCGGACGCCCCGAAGCCACCTTCGCGATCGAACGCATCATGGACGAGCTCGCCGTCGAACTGTCCATGGATCCCCTCGAGCTCCGCGAGAAGAACTGGATCAAGCACGAGGAGTTCCCGTTCGACACCGTCGCGGGTCTGACCTACGACTCGGGCAACTACGAGGCCGCGACCGCCAAGGCACGAGAGTTGTTCGACTACGACGCATTACGACGCGAACAGGCCGAACGACGCGAGCGCAACGACCCGGTGCAGCTCGGTCTCGGGGTCTCCACGTTCACGGAGATGTGCGGCCTGGCCCCGTCGCGGGTGCTCGGTTCGCTCTCCTACGGCGCCGGCGGCTGGGAGCACGCCGCGATCCGCATGCTCCCGACCGGCAAGGTGGAGGTCGTCACCGGTTCGTCCGCCCACGGTCAGGGCCACGAAACGGCGTGGAGTCAGATCGTCGCCGACCGGCTCGGAATCCCGTTCGAGGACATCGAGATCCTGCACGGCGACACGCAGAGTTCACCGCGCGGTCTCGACACCTACGGTTCCCGCTCACTCGCCGTCGGCGGCATCGCGGTCGTGAAGGCCGCCGAGAAGGTGGTCGCCAAGGCCCGGCCGATCGCCGCACACCTGCTCGAATGTTCCGAGGACGATCTGGATTTCGAGGCAGGACAGTTCCGTGTGAAGGGCACCTCGAAGTCCGTCGGGCTCACCGACGTCGCGCTCGCGGTGTTCGCCGCGCACGACCTGCCCGACGGTGTCGAACCGAACCTCGACTCCGAGGCGACCTACGATCCCGACAACTTCTCGTTCCCGCACGGCACCCACCTGTGCGCGATCGAGGTCGACACCGAGACGGGGCACGCGCGAATCCGCAAGTACGTGTGCGTCGACGACGTCGGCCACGTCGTGAACCCGCTCATCGTCGAGGGTCAGGTGCACGGCGGACTCGCCCAGGGCATTGCCCAGGCCCTGTACGAGGAGGCGGTGCACGACGAGTCGGGCACGTTGCTGAGTTCGTCGTTCGCGGAGTATCTGCTGCCCACCGCGGTGGATCTGCCGCCCTTCGTCACCGATCGCACCGACACCCCGGCACCCGGTAATCCGCTGGGTGTCAAGGGTGTCGGCGAGGCAGGAACCATCGCCTCCACCCCGGCCGTCGTCAATGCCGTACTCGATGCGGTCCGGCCGTTCGGCGTCACCGACGTCGAGATGCCCTGTACACCGATGCGGATCTGGAACGCGCTCCGCGACGCCCGAGGAGGCACGAAATGATTCCGGCTCCGTTCGACTACGTCGCCCCCTCGAGCGTCGACGAAGCGGTCGCCGCGTTGACGGAGGCCGGTGAGGACGCGAAGGTCATCGCCGGTGGGCAGAGCCTCATGCCCGTCCTGCGACTGCGGATGGCGGCACCGACCGTGCTCGTCGACCTCGGCAGGATCCCCGAACTGCGGGGCATCCGCGACGACGGCGACGCCCTGGTGATCGGCGCGACCACCACCCACCACGACGTGCTGCACGACCCGCTCGTCGCGGAGCACGCACGGTTGCTGGCCGAGGCGACGGCGACCGTCGCCGATCCTCAGATCCGGCACCGCGGCACGTTCGGCGGGGCGCTCGTGCACGCCGATCCGGCCGGAGATCTCGCCGCGCCGGCCGTGGCGCTCGAGGCGACCTTCACCGTGGCGGGTCCGTCAGGGCGTCGCACCATCGCGACGGACGACTTCTTCCAGGACTACTTCACGACCGCGGTCGAACCCGGAGAGATCCTCGTCGAGGTCCGGATTCCCAAGCACACGGGCTGGTCGGCGCGCTACGAGAAGTTCCATCGCGCGGCCCAGCAGTGGTCGATCGTCGGAGTCGCGGCGACCCTGCAGGCGTCCGGCGGCACCATCGAGCGGGCGAGGATCGCGCTCACGAACATGGCGGCCGTCCCGGTCCGGGCACGCGGCGTCGAGGAATCGCTGGTCGGCAAACCCGCGACGGCAGAGACGATCCGCGAGGCCGCCGAGCTCGCCACCGACGGCACGGCTCCCATGACCGACGGGAATGCCGACGCCGAGTATCGGAGCCACCTCGCCCGGGTACTCACCCGACGAGCGGTCACCACTGCCTCCGGGGTCTAGGCGTTTCCACGCCGAACACCGAGATCCCGGACCACTTGTTCGGAAAGGACCTCATGCAACTCGAACACACACTGTCCGTTCCCGCCCCGGTCGACGAGGTGTGGACCGCCCTGCTGAATCCGGAGAAGGTTGCGCCGTGCATGCCGGGCGCGACGCTCACCGGGGTCGACGGCGACACGTTCACCGGGACCGTCAAGGTGAAGCTCGGACCGGTGGCGCTCACGTTCAAGGGCACCGGCGTGTACGTCGAGAAGGACGAGAGCGCCCGCCGGGCGGTCATCGAAGCCAATGCGAAGGACACCCGGGGCAACGGCACGGTGGCCGCGACCATCACCGTCACCCTCACCGGCGACGGCGACCGCACCGACGGCATCGTGAACACCGACATGAAGATCACCGGCAAGCCCGCCCAGTTCGGACGAGGGATGATCTCGGATGTCGGTGGGAAGATCCTCGAACAGTTCGCGGACTGCCTGTCGAAGAAGCTCGGACCCGAAGCGGCGGCCTCCTCCACGTCCTCCTCCGCGGCGACCGCTGAGGCAGCCGAGTCGCAGCCCAACGAATCCGTGCCGGCGAGCCCGCCGCTCACCGCCGCAGGTTCGGGCGACGAGCCTGCCGGTGGAGCATTCGTCGGGCCCGGCGCCGGGGACGACGACTCCGCGCAGGCGCGGCCGAACGAGTCGGTGCCGCCCAGCCCGGTGAGCGCCTCACCGGCACCGACAATGACCTCGACGCCTCCCACGCCGTCGACGACTCCCTCCCCGGCCGCGCCCCCGCAGCCCGAGGCCGAACCGCTCGACCTCATGCAGTACGCGAAGGGATCGGTCGCGACGCGGGTCGCGCCGGTGGGAGTGATCGCGATTCTCGTCGTGGTCATCGCGGTGATCCTCCAGCGTCGATCGGGACGCTGACCCACGCCGGATCCACTCGAACGCTGCGGATCGGACCCGTCGAACGGGCCGGTTCGCAGCGTTCGTCGCTGTCAGCCCGCCTGTGCTGCGACGCGGCGACGCCCGACCGGATCGAGCTGCGCGCGGAGCCAGGCGTGCGCGGGATCCGCATCGCGCTCGGCGTGCCACACCGCGAATTCGCGCAGGGGCGGCAGCTGGAAGGTCGGTTCCAGGATGCGCAGGGACGCCGCCTCGGCGACGTGCCGGGCCATGCGCTCGGGCAGGAAGGTGATCATGCGGGTGTTCTCCAGGGCATACGGGAGAACCGCGAGGTTGCCGCTGGTTGCGCCGATCCGGGCCACCACTCCTGCACGCAGCAGCGCGCGGCCGAGGTTGGTGTCGTCGGAATACTGCGCGTAGGACAGCAGCGGGTAGCGGCCGAGCACTTCGCGTGTGAGCTTGGTGCCGGTGTACGGGTGGCCGGACCAGACCGCCCCGACGAATCTGTCGGTCAGCACGACCTGCCTCCGGCAGGTCTCGAACTCCGGGGATTCGAGGACGTATCCCGGCAGCACCGCGAGGTCGATCTCGAACCGGCGGAAGGCATCGAGACCGGCACCGTTGAACGGCAGCAGATCGAAACGGATATTGGCCGGGGTGCTCCCCCGCACCAGCATGCGCAGAAGGGTGATCTCCGCGTAGTCGCCGGTCATGATCGTGAAGGTGCGCGAATCCGTCGCGGGGTCGAAACCGGGTGCGGCCAGCACCGAACGCTCGAGGGTCCGCAGCACCTCGCGGAGCGGTTCGACGATCGCCTGCGCCCGCGCGGTGGGACGCAGTGTGCGGCCGCTCTTCACCAGAAGCGGATCGTCGAATTGCTTGCGCAACCGGGCGAGAGCCGTACTCGTGGCCGGCTGCGACATGTTCAGTCGCCGCGCCGCCCGCGTGACATTGCGTTCGGAGAGCAGGACATCGAGGACGACGAGCAGGTTGAGATCGACCCGTCGCAGATCCATGCGCCCCCCTGACATCGAAACCCGGCGGAACGGAAAATTCCGGCGGCATCGTAGCGCACGACCGTGATGTATACGCAAGGCCGAATACCAGCTATCGGACTTGGACGGCGATCTTGTGAGCGCAACGAAGTACTACCTACTCTGACCCACGTCCTGACGGCAGCGAACCGTGATTCGCCCTGGCCCGAATTTCGAAGGCGAAATTCTTTACTTGCCGAAGTCCAGTTTCGGCCGGCCGCCGACTCAGGCAGGTAGAGAGGTTCGGGGGCGAAACGTTGTGAGTCTCATGAAGAAATTCCGGCAGCACACGCCGGACAACTGGCGTCTGTGGCGCAGGATGACCGCGGTCGTCGCCGTCCCCCTCGTCGCCGCGACCCTGTACGGCTCGCTCCGCGTCTACGACCTCTACCAGGAGAACGACACCTACAGCGCCGCCGCCGAGAACGTCTCCATCCTGCCGACCCTCGCCGACTACGCCACCAGTGTCACCGGCGCCGCCGCAGCGACGATCCTGTCACTGCCCGTCGACAACGGTGCCCAGGTCGCCCGCGAATCCGCCGCGACGCTGCGCGACCACATCGACGCCAAGGATCTCGATCCGCAGATCGCGGCGATGATCAACCGCATGCTCGCCGAGGGCGAGAGCCTGCTCGACAGCGCGTCGTCGGGAACCCTGGCGCCGACCGTGGCCAGCGAGCGCGCCGAAGGATTCGTCAGCCGCGCCCAGGCTGCCTACCGCGCCATCACCACCACCACGGACGACCCCACCGTCCAGCGCGAGAGCGCGACACTTCTCGACCTGTGGGACACCCAGTGGTCCCTGCTCGACCAGGTCCTCGCATACTCCGCGCTGAGCGCCGGAACCGACGGTGCCCTGCTGATGTGGAACAACGCCCTCGGTGTCGAGTCCGCGCGGCTGGCCGTCCTCCGCGACACCTTCGTCGAGAACGAGGCCGCCGACGCCTCCCGGGTCGACGGTCTGATGACCCAGCTCGAGAACCGCCGCAGCATCACGGCCAACCTCGACAACGAAGCGGGCAACGTCGCCGCCCTGCGCGGGTCGATCTTCGAGAGCCTCATGATCTACCAGGAGGAGGTCGCCGGTTCCGCGACCCGAGCCGTGACCGCCCTCGACGACCTCGCGGCCGAAGCACGCACCGAAGCCCTCAAGAACGCCATCGGTGTCGCGATCATCCTCCTGCTCGCCCTCACCCTGGCGATCGTGATCGCGATGTCGCTCGTCCGGCCGTTGCGCCGACTGCGCGACGACACCCTGCGCACCGCCGAACAGGATCTGCCCGCCGCACTCGCTGCGATCAAGGACGGCGCCGAGATCGAATCCGTCACACTGGATCCGATCCGCGTCCACACCCGCGAGGAGATCGGCGAGGTGGCGCGCGCCGTCGACAGCATGAACGAAGGTGCCCTACGCCTGGCCGGCGAACAGGCCCAGCTGCGCCGCCAGGTCAACGAGATGCTCGAAACGCTCGCCCGCCGCAACAAAACGCTCGTGGAACAGCAACTGGCGCTGATCGATTCGCTCGAACACGAAGAGCGCGACCCGACGCGTCTGCAGAACCTGTTCGCGCTCGACCACCTCGCCGCCCGCATGCGGCGCACGGGCGACTCGCTGCTCGTCCTCGCCGGTACCCGCCAGCGCCTCGGCCGCGTCCCCGACACACCGCTCGTCGACGTCCTGCGCGCATCCGTCTCGCAGGTCGAGAACTACCAGCGCGTGAACATCGGAAATGCGCCGGACGGCAATCTGGTCGGCAGCGCCGTCACCGACGTCGTCCACATGATCGCCGAGCTCCTCGACAACTCGCTGCGCGCCTCACCGCCCGAGAGCACCGTGGCGTTCGCGTTCTCCCGCGCCGTCGACGGCGGCCTCCTCCTCGAGATCGCCGACCGCGGAATCGGTATTCCCGCAGACGAACTCGCCGACATCAACATGCGGCTGGGTTCGGACGGCGAAGCCGGATCCGGTGCCGCACGGCGAATGGGTCTGTTCGTGGTCGCGCGCCTCGCCGATCGTCACGGCATCACGGTGCGTCTGCGTCCGACCTTCGACTCGTCCACCAACGCCGGCATCACCGCGAGCATCTACCTGCCGACCAGCCTGCTCAAGGGAACCGGCAGGAACCACGACGATCCGTACCGGATCGATCGGCCGCGCCGCCTGCCCGATCCCCCTTCGGAGTACGGCGAGCAGTTCCACGCCGACCCGGCATCCGGATCGCAGCCGGCGGTCGGAAGCCGTCACTCGGCACCCACCCCCGCTCTCGCGACGCCCGGGACGAGTCCGGGCATCCGACGCGGACAGCTGCACGAACGATGGGTCCCCCGCGGCGCGGGACAGTAGGCGACGCAGGCAGTGGGCGGGGCGGTCTGTCATCCTGACGGCATGACCGCTCCCCGCGTCGACGTCCACCAGCACGTCTGGCCGGCACCGTTCGTCGCGGCATTGCGGGCACGCACCCGTGCGCCGCGGCTCGTCGGATGGACGTTGTACCTCGACGGTGAGCCCCCGTACGAGGTGCGACCCGAGGATCATTCGATCGCCCGGCGGGCCGAGCTCGCGGCGCAGGACGGCATCGACCTGGCGCTGGTGTCGTTGTCGAGCCCGCTGGGGATCGAAACGCTTCCCGCGGCCGACGCCGCCGGCCTGCTCGACGCCTACCACGAGGGAGTGCTCGCGCTGCCGCACCCGTTCGGGGCATGGGCGGCGGCGTCGATCGACGATCCCGATCCCGCGGCGCTGCGCGCGGTGCTCGGGGCGGGCTGCGTCGGCCTCCAACTTCCCGCCACCGAGTTGGCGGATGCCGACGGCTACGCGCGGTGCGCCCCACTCCTCGACGAACTCGACCGCGTCGGCGCTCCCCTCTTCGTGCATCCTGGGCCCGCCGCGGCCGACCCGTCGGCTCCGCCGTGGTGGCCGGCGATGGTGTCGTACGTGGCGCAGATGCACACCGCGTGGTTCGCCTGGCACGAGTACGGGGCCCCTCGCCTCCCCGGACTGCGCGTGGGGTTCGCGATGCTCGCCGGGCTCGCTCCGCTGCACGCCGACCGGATGGCCGCGCGCGGCGGACCGGCGACGATCCCGTCGGCCGGAGTGTTCGTCGACACCTCGTCGTACGGTCCCGAGATCGTCGAGGCCGTGGCGGCCGGGCTCGGCCGCGACCGCGTCGTGCTCGGGTCGGACCGTCCGTACGCTGCACCGTTGCTGTTCGGCGACGAGCGCGACGAGCCCGTACGGCGACGCAATCCGGCCCGGTGGTTCCGAACGTCACACGAGTGAAAACCTTGACAGCGCCGCATCCGGCCGCTGAAGTGATCGGCATGCATCTTCCGGCGACCCTGCGGCATCGCAGGCTACATGTGGACTACGTCCGCATCGCCGGTGGTTTCTGTGGTTGTCGCGCCTGTCGTTGATCCCGGCCCGACCCCACTTCTTCTGCCCGGACGACCCTTCGGCCCCGTCCGGCTCCCGTTTCGAGGAACCACGATGCCTGCTGCTCTTCTGTCCACCTCCGTGCGCGTCGATCTCACCGAGATCGTCCGTGACATCGCCGCGGACGTCTCCCGCTGGCGGCCGCTCGTCCGTTTCGACGAGACCGAACGCTGGTACACCCGGCTCGCCGTTGCCGACGACTACGAAGTGTGGTTGCTGAGCTGGCTTCCCGGGCAGCGCACCGGGATTCACGATCACGGTGGGAGCGCCGGTGCGTTCGCCGTGGCACAGGGACGGGTCCGGGAGGACACCGTCGACCAGCCGTGGTCGGAAGACCTTCCCGGGCAACGCGTGACACTCTCCCGCACCCGTCTGTCGACGGGTGCCACGCGTCGATTCGACGGTCGGCACGTGCACGAGGTCGTCAACGACGGTCCCGTCCCGGCGGTGACCGTGCACGCCTATGCCCCCGCACTGGACTCGATGAGCCGATACCGCCTCGAGAGCGGCATCCTCACCCTCGCGACCTCGGAGCGTGCCGGCGACGACTGGTGATCCACTCGTGACAAATCCGGCACAGTGGGTATCCGCCGGGATAGAGTCGAAAACCGACCGTGCCGCATCCGAGGGAGCAACCCGTGAAACGCTTCGCACGCACCACCGCACTTCTCGCCGTGTACGCATTCGCCCTGGCCGCCTGTTCCGGCGGTGGAGACGAGGATCCCCTCGCCGGGGATACAGCGGACGGAGGCGCGATCGTCGTCGGTTCGGCGAACTTCCCGGAGAACGTCCTGCTCGCGGAAATCTACTCGCAGGCACTCGAGAGCGCAGGCTCCGAGGTCACCCGCCAGTTCAACATCGGCAGCCGCGAGATCTACTACGACCAGGTCGCCTCGGGTGCCATCACACTCGTCCCGGAGTACAACGGCGCACTGCTCGCCCGGGTCGATCCCGACAGCACCGCCTCGACGACCGAGGACGTCAATGAGGCCCTGTCCGAAGCCCTTCCGGACGGACTCGAGATCCTGGCCTCCGCACCCGGCGAGAACAAGGACGCCCTCGTCGTCACCGAGGAGACCGCGCAGCGCTACAACCTGGTGAGCATCGCCGATCTCGCGCCGGTCGCCGGCGAACTCGCCCTCGGCGGACCGCCGGAATTCGAGACGCGCCGGCAGGGTGTCGTGGGTCTGCGCGAGGTGTACGGGGTCGAGTTCCGCGAATTCGTCCCCACCGACACCGGTGGCCCCATCACCATCCGCGCGCTCTCGGACGGCACCGTGCAGGCCGCGAACATCTTCACCACCGATCCGTCGCTGAGCACCGAACCATTTGTGGCGCTGGAGGACCCGGAATCGATCTTCGGAGCCCAGAACGTCACCCCACTGGTGCACCGCGCCGATCTCGACGACGACGACGTCGCGAAGATCGACGCCGTGTCCGACAAGCTCACCACCGACACCCTCGTCGTCCTGGTCGGACAGGTGGTCACCGACGGCCGCGACATCGACGTCGTCGCCGAGGAGTGGCTGCAGCAGAACGATCTGAACTGACGGAAGTCGGTGCCGCGTGATCATATTCGACAACGTCGAGAAGCGATATCCCGACGGGACCGTCGCCGTCGACGGACTCTCGCTGGAGGTCCCGACGGGCACCCTGACGGTGTTCGTCGGACCGTCGGGCTGCGGGAAGACCACCTCGTTGCGCATGATCAACCGGATGGTCGAACCCTCGGGCGGGCGTGTGCTCGTCGGGGGCCGCGACGTCCGGGACGAGGATCCCCGGATCCTGCGCCGCGGCATCGGATACGTGATCCAGCACGCCGGACTGTTCCCCCATCGCACGGTGGTCGACAATGTCGCCACCGTGCCCCGACTGCTCGGCGCGAGCCGTAAGGAGGCCCGCGCGACCGCGATGGACGTGCTCACCCGGGTCGGACTCGGAAAGGAACTGGCGCAACGCTATCCGTCTCAGCTGTCCGGCGGGCAGCAGCAGCGTGTCGGTGTGGCCCGCGCGCTGGCGGCCGATCCTCCGATCCTGTTGATGGACGAGCCGTTCTCCGCGGTCGATCCCGTGGTCCGCAAGGATCTGCAGGACGAACTCCTGCGCCTGCAATCGGTGCTGGCCAAGACGATCGTGCTCGTCACCCACGACATCGACGAGGCGATCAAACTGGGCGACCGCGTGGCCGTCCTGCGACCGGGCGGGGTGCTCGCCCAGTACGCGACACCGGAGGAGCTTCTCACCTCCCCCGCCGACGATTTCGTCGCCGGATTCCTCGGCGTCGATCGCGGTGTGCGGCTCATGTCGTTCTTCTCGTCCGCCGACCTGCCGCTGCGCACCGACCCGATCGTCACCCGCGATGCCGCCGAACTCGCCGTCGGCGACGGCTGGCTTCTCGTCGTCGACGACGACGGACGCCCGACGGGGTGGCACGACGGCAGTGCCGATACGGAATTCCTGCCGGCCGGAAGGCCGTTCGTTCCCGGGCGGGATCCGCTGCGCGCCGTGCTCGACGCGGCCGTGCTCTCACCGTCGGGTCATGCCGTGGCGGTGGACGACGACGGACGTGCGCTCGGGGTGATCAGCAGCGAAGAGGTGGCCGCGGCGGTCCGCGCAGCGCACAACCACAGAGAGGCCGGCACCCCGTCTCCGCTCGAGATGCGGAAGTCGCGGTGAGCCTGCGGATTCCCGGCTATCTCGGGACGTTCTGGGAACTGCTCGGCGATCATCTCGTCATGGCGCTCGGCGCGTCGCTGCTCGGCCTCGTCCTCGCCCTGCCGCTGGGCCTCGCGTGCGTGCGGTGGCCGCGGGTGTACGCCCCGGTGCTCGCGGTCTGCAGCGTCCTGTACTCGATTCCGTCGCTTGCCTTCTTCGTCCTGCTCATCGCGTTCACCGGGATCAGCCGGACCACGGTGATTCTTCCGCTGGCCGTCTACGCCCTGGCGGGCCTCGTCCCGAACGTCGTCGACGGATTGCGTGCCGTGCCCGACAGTGTCCGCCAGTCGGCGGTGGCGATGGGATTCTCGACGCCGCGCCGGTTGCTCACCGTCGACCTGCCGCTGGCGATCCCCGCGGTCGTCGCGGGGTTGCGCGTCGCGACCGTCGCGAACATCAGCATGGTGAGCGTCGGAGCGCTCATCGGCATGGGTGCCTTCGGGGCATTGTTCACCGCGTCGGTGCAACTCGACCGGCTCGATCTGGCGATCATCGGCATCATCGCGACCGTCGTGATGGCACTGGTCGTCGACGCGGTGCTCGTGCTCGTCCAGCGTCTCACCACGCCGTGGATGCGCCGCACCTCGAAGGTGCGCCGATGACGACGCTGCTGAACTATCTGGCCGAGTACTTCGGCGACTCCGCGAACTGGTCGGGCGCGTCCGGGATCCCGACGCGACTGGCCCAGCACTTCGGCTACACCCTGCTCGCGTTCGTGATCTCCGTGCTCCTCGCGTTGCCGCTCGGTCTGTGGACGGGTCACACGGGCCGCGGCGGCGTGTTCGTGTCCCTCACGGCGAACGCCGCACGCGCCCTTCCCACCTACGGCCTGCTCGTGTTGCTGGTCGTGCTGTACGGGATCGGGCTGGTTCCGGTGATGGTGCCGCTGGTGGCACTCGCGATCCCACCCATCCTGTTGAACTCCTACGAAGGGATCCGCGGGGTCGACCCGGCGCTGACCGACGCCGCCCGCGGGATGGGGATGACCTCGTCCCAGATCCTGCTGCGGGCCCAGCTCCCGGTGGCTCTGCCGCTGATCCTCGTCGGCCTGCGCACCGCCGCAGTGCAGATCGTCGCGACCGCGACCATCGCCGCCGCGGTGAGCTTCGGCGGGGTGGGAAGGCCCATCGTGGACGGTCTCGCGCGCAGCGACTACGCCCTGGTCGTGGGCGGTGCCGCCCTCGCCGGGATCTGCTCGCTGGTGATCCTCGCGCTCTTCGCGGTCCTCGGCCGACTGCTCGTCTCACCCGGCGTTCGGGCCTCGCGCGACTAGCTCGTACGACCCCTCGGAACGCCTCCTTCGGGGCTGCAGAACGTGTCGGTGGCCCGGAGCACACTGGAGGTAGAGACGAAGTCCTATCGAGGAGGCGCAGGTGCGATGTATGCGCAACGCGAAACCTACTTCGGCTGGACGTCTCGGCGTGTACCCCTGTACGCAGCCGCGCAGCCCACGGCATCCCCGGCCACACCGGCCGCATCCGGTCCGAGCATCCGTCCCGAGGACGAGAGCGTTCCCTCGGGTGTGACGCTCGACCGCATCCTGCCCGAGTCCGTGCTGCACGGCCGTCTGGTCGCGTATCACGACGCGGACGAGGACAGGGACTACGTGGCCGTGGCGGTCGGCGCGGTGGCGGGCGAGAACGATGTACCGGTCCGGGTGGCCGAGGAGGAGACACTCGTCGTGTCCGCGGCCCGCAACGTGATCAACGGGATCCTCGTCGGCACGGAGGACGACGACCTCGACGAGCTGGAGGTCGCCCGGCAGCTCCGCTTCGGCGGACCGGTCCGCGACCTGCTGGAATACATCGGCGCACGGTCGGTCGTCGTCGACTGGAGTCCCGCTGTGGCGTGATCCGACAGCGCCGTGGCGTGATGTGACCGAGCCCCGTGATCGCGGATGTGTGACGCGCCGACACACACATCTGCAACGACTCGGCGTTCAGGTGGTACGGTCGTAGGTGTCCCCGTGACCAAACCGTAATAATCCGGGGATTATCGCAGCCCTCAGGTGGGTATCCGACCGCTCGGGTTCCACTGGGAGGGTGACCGGAAGTGGCGATGCCGGACTGATAGCTACGCCCGTCGGGGGCAGCCCGACATCGCCACTTTCGACCCAGTTCTTCGTGACCCGGTTCTTCCGAGTCCCGGGCCTCAGCCCTCCGTTACCGATGCAGCAGCGGCCATGGACGCCAGAGCTGCCGGCGTCTCGACCGCGAGGAGATGACCCGCCTCGGGAAGCGTCACGAAATGCGCGCCCATGTCGTCTGCCAGCTTGTTCAGCGCGTCGACCTGCACGAGGGGATCCTTGCTACCCACGACGACCTCGACCGGACGCCCACGCCAGCGGCGCAGCACGGCCCGATCGATGCGGGGCATGTTCGTCAGCGACGTGCAATACGCGCCGACGCGGCAGGACCACCGCAGGGTCTGTTCGTCGGGCCGGTAGTCGCATCCGGCGAGTGCCCGGAGGTACCGCTCGGTGTTCTCGAGGTTGGGCTCGTTGCGCCACTGCAGGCCGGGGATGAGGGCGCGGTTCCACCGGACGCGCGGGACGAGCCCCAGCGGGGCGGCGATCACCAGCTTCTCGATCCGGTCGGGATCCTCCACCGCAGCAGCTACCGATGCCGACCAGCCGAGCCCGATCACGGGAACCCGCTCGACGCCCAGCGCATCGAGCACCTCGACCAGCCAGTGGCCGTAGACGGCGTGGATCCGGCTGTCGGGCCGGCTGCCCGCGCTCGCACCGGGAAGGCCCGGGACGTCCACGAGCACCACCCGGTGGTGCTCGCCGAACTGCTCGGCGAGCAGACGCAGCCCCGCCGCAGGGAGGTCGCCACCCGCGAGCACCACGATCGGCGGTGCGGTGGCAGGACCTGTAGTGAGCACATAGGTGTCGCCCAGCGAAGTGCGGGCGACGTGCTCCTCGACGGGACGCTTCCAGTAGGTCAGCAGTCCTGCGCACGCCTGATGGATCACACTGCCGTCTCCGGGGCAGCGATAGGGCGAACGTGTGAGCAACGCCATCATCCTCCTACCCGGACGGTTCCGGGGACGACGAGGGATTCACGGAACGGCATGAATGGATCTTCTTTCGTGGGGTACGAGCGTCTTTCGCCGCCGGCCTCAGGCACACCGCACGACACCGTAGCCCAGTGCTCGGCGTGAACGCCACCCGTGGTGCCGGAAAGTTTCACAGCCGTCCCTCACGTCACTTTCGTGCCGAATGCCCTTTCACCTCTGCGCCTCCAGGTCTTCCCACGAGGCGTGGACCTGCGGCCGGAAGCCGTAGCCGGTGTCGGGATCGGGCAGATGCCCTTCGGGGTCGATCACGACGACCTCCACACCGTCCCGATGGAGCCGACCGATCATCTCCAGCAACATCCTTCGGCCCACAGGCAGGACCGTGCGGACGAGGGAAAGGTCGAAGACCAGGCGTTTCGTCTTCACCGGATCGTCGACCACGGCCGTCACGAGACCCTCGGCACTGGTGAACTGGAGGTCGCCCTGCAGCTCCAGAAGAGTGAGAGACTCGTCACCCTCACCGATGACATGTCTTCTGCGCAACACCGAGTGCGCGACCATCGGCGCGTCCATCAGATGCAGGCTCATGTCACGGGAGAGACGACCGAAGGCCGCGACGCCCTGGACGCTGGTGCCGTGCTCGTCGAGGCGCGGTGAGTACGCCGCAATACCCAACTGTCCCGGTAGGATTCCTATGATTCCTCCGGACACGCCGCTCTTGGCGGGGATACCGACGGTGGAGAGCCAGTCCCCCGCCGCGTCGTACATCCCACAGGTCGCCATCACCGACAACACCTGACGCACCACGTCGCGCGAGAAGATCTCCTCGCACGTCACGGGTTGCACACCGCCCGCCGCGAGTGTCGCGGCCATCATCGCGAGGTCCTTGGTCGTGACCGTCACCGAGCACTGCCGGATGTACCCCTCGACGATCTCGTCGGGATCGTCCTCGAAAACCTCGTACCCCCGAAGAAGATTGGCGATGGCGACATTGCGATAGGAGTTCTCGAGTTCCGAGGCCGCGACCTTCTCGTCGATCGCCAGGTCGCGACCGGCCAGGGACGACAGCAGGGAGCGGATGTCCTCCACCGAGTCCTCGACCGGCCTGTCGTCGAGCACCAGGGCGTGTGCGGCGAGCGCACCCGCATTGATCATCGGGTTCAGCGGACGGCCCGTGTTGCGTTCGAGGGAGACCTCGTTGAACGCCTCCCCGGAAGGTTCGACGTCGATCACGTCGAGTACGGCGTCGAAGCCTCTCTGTTGCAGTGCGAGACCGTAGACGAAGGGCTTCGAGATCGACTGGATCGTGAACTCGGTGTCGTCGTCGCCCACGGAGTACATCGCGCCCTCGGCGGTCACGAGGGTGAGTGCGAACCGGTCCGGGTCGGCTCTCGCCAGTTCGGGGATGTAGTCGGCGAGTGTGCCCGAACTGTCGGCACATCCTCGGAGGACTTCGGTCAGATAGTCCGGCAACGGTGAACGCATGCATTCCATCGTGACCGACTCGGACGCTGCCGGGGTAGGGAGTGACGAACGCGATTGAACCGACAGACCGACGGGTATGCCATCCCCATGACTGCTCTGTCGTCGGCGCTGTCCGTGCCGTTCCGAGTGGGATCCGCGCTGCGCGGAGCACGCGTGTTCCATCCCCGCGGCGAGACCTTCGAAGGGATGGCCGAACTCGAGTCGTCCTGGTGGCCGCAGCAGATCCCCCGCCCCACCCCGGTGATCGCCCGGGTGTCGCGAGGCATCGGCACGCCGGACGGGATGCCGGACGTGCTCGGTCTCGCGGTGCGCTTCGCCTCGAAGACCGGCCCGTGGGACGTCCTGCTCGCATCGGCCTACCTGCCGGGCCGGGTGACGTTGGTGCCGGCCCGCTCGTGGTCGACTGCCCGCTACAGCACACTCATGGCCTATCGGACCGACAGCGATCCCACGCCGCGGTGGATCACTGCCGTTCCGCGCGGGCAGCATCCGTCCTCGACGACCTCGGTGCAGGCACTCGAGGTGCCGCTCGAATTCTCGCTCCTGGTGGGTTCCGCCCGCGGCCCTCTCGAAGCGGCGGGACGCCTGACGCTGAGTCGCCGCCTGCCCGAGAAGGATTCGGAACAGCCGTCCTTCGATCCGACCGTCCACTGCCCCGGATTCGTCGATCCGTGGCCGGGCTGGCTCGTCGAGACACGGCGCGACGCCTACCGGGCGAGCCGGGCCGGACGAGGCGCCTCCCTCGCCCGGCCGCAGCACACCGTCAGCTGATCACCGCGTCGATCGTCTTCTTCAGCGCGGACGGCTGTGCCGGTGACCGCGGGGCGTCCTTCTTCATCTCGAGCATACGAGCACCGATGTCCTGCAATTGCTTACGGCCGAGCGCCTCGCGCACCTTGGGGAACCACTCGTCCTCCTCCTCGTCGATGTGATGCTCGACGTTCTCGATCAGGACCGTCGTCTTCGCGTCGAAACGCTCTGCGTCGGGCTTCATCCCGGCCAGTTCGACGACGAGCACATCGGCGACGTGGTGTTCCTCGTACGACTCGAGGATGTCGTCCTCGAGATCGGGAAGCAGGGAGCGTATCTCGGGGTACATGCACTCGTTCTCGAGATAGGTGTGCACGGTGAGGGCTTCGATGATCCTGTCGACGATCTTGCCCTTCTCCTTCTCCCCCTCGGCCTTCCGGAAGTCGCGGAAGAGTTTCTTGATCTCCTTGTGGTCTTCCTTCAGCAACACGATCGCGTCTGTGGACACGGTTCCTCCTGCGGCGGAGAAATGCCGCCCCCAGCGGGCGTGACACAGGAATACCCATCCGCGACACCGTCACACGCGCACGCGATCCGCATTCGCGAGGATGGCCGCCCGCAGTGCCGCCTCCGGACCGCTGAGTACGGAACGGCGCGCCATGAGCACGAACTCGATCTCACCCGCATCGGGAAGCAATCGTCGGGGATCGCGCACCGGGACGAGACCGGGTGGTGGAAGCCGCTCGGCGTGCAGCACCACGCCCAGTCCGGCGAGCGCCGCGGCGCGCAGGCCGTTGAGACTGTCGGTCGTGCACGCGACGCGCACACCGCGCCCGCTGCGCTGGAGGACCTCGAGCGCGATGTCGCGGGTCAGGGCCGGCGATGGATAGGACACCAGCGGTGTCGGCTCGTCCGGGTCGAGGACGTAATCGGGGGCAGAGAGGAAGACGAGGCGCTCGCGAAAGATCATCTCGCCGTGGCGGCTGCCCGGTCGGCGCTTGCCGAAGACCAGATCGAGTTCGTTGTCGTCGAGCCGGCGCTGCAGATCCTCGCTCAGATCCACGGTGAGTTCGAGATCGACGCGGGGATGACTGCGCCGGAACTCGGCGAGGATCGACGGCAGCTCGTAGAGCACCAGGTCCTCGGAGACCCCGAAACGCAGCCGGCCGCTGAGCGGTGACTCCGAGAAGTGCCTGCGGGCGGCATCGTGGCGATCGAGGATCTCGCGGGCGAAGGCGACCATATCGGCGCCGTCCGCCGTGAGCTCGACGTGGTGCGTGTCGCGTACGAACAGGCGCCGCCCGATCTCCTTCTCGAGTCGCGCGACGTGCTGACTGACCGTCGACTGCCGCAGGCCGAGCCGCTGGGCGGCCGCGGTGAAGCCGCGCTCCCGCTCGACGGCGAGGAAGCTCCGTAGGTGTACCGGATCGAACACGACCTCCATTTCATCATGAATCACGATTGCAGAAAACGTGGTGACCGTCTTCTGTAATGGCCTCAGGCTGCCGTACGGTCGATTCGTGCTCTCCAAGATCCCCGTGCTCGGACGACTCGACCCGTTCCTGCTCGCCATCCTCGCCACCGTCGCCGTCGCTGCTCTGCTGCCCGCCGACGGGGTCGTACTCGACGGCGTGAACTGGGCCGCCAAGATCGCCATCGGGTTGCTGTTCTTCCTGTACGGCGCGCGCCTGTCCACGCAGGAGGCCATCGAGGGTCTCAAGCACTGGCGTCTGCACCTGACGATCCTCGCCACGACCTTCGTCGTCTTCCCACTGCTCGGCCTGGCCGCGAAGGTGCTCGTGCCGTCGATCCTGAGCGACCCTCTCTATCTCGGCGTCCTGTACCTGTGCCTGCTGCCGTCCACGGTGCAGTCCGCCATCGCGCTCGTCTCGGTGGCGCGCGGCAACATCCCCGGTTCGATCGTCTCGGCCAGCGCCTCGAGTCTCATCGGAATCTTCGCGACGCCGCTGCTGGTCGCGCTGACGATGTCCACCCAGGGCGTCACCTTCAGCGGGTCGGCCGTGCTCGACATCGTGCTGATGTTGCTCGTGCCGTTCGTCGTAGGTCAGCTCCTGCGGCGCTGGATCGGTGGCTGGGTGAAGGCCCACGGCAAGCCGCTCAAGCTCGTCGACCGCGGATCGATCATGCTCGTCGTGTACGTGGCGTTCAGCCGCGGCATGAACGAGGGCATCTGGTCGATGATGTCGGTCGGTCGCCTGCTCGCCCTCGTCGGTGTGTGCGCGGTGCTGCTCGCGATCGTGCTCGCACTCACCTGGTACTCGTCACGCGGACTCGGTTTCGAATACCAGGACCGTGTCGCGATCCTCTTCTGCGGCTCCACGAAGTCCCTGGCCACCGGCCTTCCCATGGCGATCGTGCTCTTCCCCGGCCAGCCCATCGGCCTGATCGTGCTGCCGCTCATGCTGTTCCACCAGATGCAGCTCCTGGTGTGCGCGGCCCTCGCCGGACGCCTGGCGAAGAAGGCACCGGACGGGCTCGTAGCCGTATAGGAGAGCGAAGCGGAAGCTCCTGTTCGACGAAATCGAGGGTGAAATCCGCTGATTCCGGTAGCGGTGACGTCGTCGTGCCGTCACCGTGCAGGGAGAACCCCGATTCGCGAACCTCGGCTCGAAGGAGCACCGGCATGGGTCTGCTCTTCCACGATCATCTGCACGACGAGTTCGGAACCTGGCCATTGGCCTACATCCCCTACGGTGGTGCCGACTTCGGTGAGATCGCCGCAGTGGCCCGGCAGGTGGGGGACGGTGACGACGCGGACTTCTACGGGGCATGGGTCGAGGCCGGGGACCGTCTCGTCGCCGAAGCGGAGACCTGTGCGGCCGCCGGGCACGACGACTCGGCCCGCGAGTTGTTCCTGCGGGCGAGCGCCTACTACGCGACCGCCTATCACCCGCTGTACGGATCCCCGGTCGACCCGCGTCTGATCGCTGCCTTCGACAAGCAGGTCGCGGCCTTCGATGCCGGGCTGGCGATCGGGGACACACCCGTGAAGGCTGCCAGGATTCCGTTCGAGGACACCACGTTGCCGGGCTACCTGATCCCCGCACCCGGTCACGAGAGCAACGTGCGGCCGCTCATCGTCTTCACCAACGGATACGACGCCACGATCACCGACATGTTCTTCGCGTCGGCGGTGGCGGCACTGCGACGCGGCTACCACTGTCTCCTGTTCGACGGACCGGGTCAGGGCGAGATGCTCTACAAGCAGAACATGCCGATGCGCCCGGACTGGGAAGTGGTCGTGCGCGCGGTGATCGATCATGCGACGGCCTCCCCCATCGTGGACCCCGAACGCATCGTCCTGAGCGGATGGAGTCTCGGGGGGTATCTCGCGCCGCGCGCAGCGTCCGGTGAGCATCGCCTGGCAGCGGTGGTCGCCGATCCCGGTCAGTGGAGCGTCGCGGCCGGCACCCGGGCCCTCGGGGCAGCATTCGGCCTGTCCCCCGAGGTCCTGGACGATCCTCTCTCGATGCACACGCAGGACGCCGACGCGATCATGGCTGCGGTGCAGGCGGATCCGTCGCTGCGCTGGAAACTCGTCTCGCGCGGATTCTGGGTCAACGGAGTCTCGGACATCCGGGAACTGTTCGCGGCACTGAACGAGTACACGCTCGACGAGGTCGGGGAACGCATCTCGTGCCCGGTCGTGGTGACGGCGGCCGAGAGCGATGCCCTCGCACGCGGTGCGGGAACATTCGGAGATCGGCTCGGCGACACGGTGACTCTCATCCCGTTCACCGACGCCGAGGGTGCGGGTGGGCATTGCGAGATGGGCAACCGCACCCTCCTCAACAGGCGGGTTCTCGATCGGCTCGACGAACTCCTGGCCCGCACGCCCTGACGATCAGCGGTCGGGCCAGCCCGTGTACGCCTCCGCGAGATACTGCTGCCCGTACCGGGAACCGACGACCCCGGCGAGTTCACCCAGCGCCCGCTTGTTCTCGAACGACGTTGCGTCCTCACGGGTGTGGAGCATCGAGGTCATCCAGTACGAGAAGTTCTGCGCCTTCCACACGCGCTGCAGCGCCGTGTCGCTGTAGGCGTCGAGCAGGTCGGACGAGCCGGTGGAGAAGAACGAGTCGAGCGCGCGGAAGAGCACCCGGACGTCGGCCAGGGCGAGGTTGAGTCCCTTGGCACCGGTCGGCGGAACGGTGTGGCCGGCATCGCCTGCCAGGAAGAGGTTTCCGTGCCGCATCGGTTCGCACACGTACGAACGGAAGGGCAGGACCATCTGCTCGAAGATCCGGCCGCGCTTCAGTTCGAAACCGTCGGGGCCGTCGACACGCCGCTGCAGTTCGTCCCAGATCCGGTCCTCGCTCCACGCCGACGCGTCCTCGGACGGATCGCACTGGAAGTACATCCGCTGCACCGACTCGTTGCGCTGGCTGATGAGGGCGAATCCGTGATCCGAACGCGCATAGATCAACTCGGGCGCACTCGGCGGAGCCTCGGTGAGGATCCCGAACCATGCGAAGGGGTACTCGATGAAGTGATCGGTACGGACGTCCCCCGGAATCGCCTTGCGGCAGATGCTCTGTGATCCGTCGGCTCCGACGAGGAATCGGCACCGGATCTCGACCGGCGTGCCGTCGGATTCGGTGAACCGGATCTTGGGTGTGTCGGTGGTGATGTCGAGAACCTCTGTGTCGCAGACGCTGTAGCGCACATCGCCACCGTCGCGTTCGCGCGAGGCGGCCAGGTCGACGAAAACCTCGTTCTGCGGATACAACCACACCGACTCACCCACGAGGTCCCGGAAATCGATGCGGTGGCTCTCGCCTCCGAAGCGCAGATCGATGCCGTCGTGGCGGTGCCCTTCGTTCAGGACACGGGTGTCGACTCCGCTCTCGGTGAGCAGCGACACCGAGCCGTGCTCGAGGATGCCCGCACGGTGGGTGGTCCGGATGGTCTCGTGATCACGCTTCTCGACGACGATATTGTCGATTCCCGCCTTCGCGAGGAGGTGGGAGAGCATGAGACCTGCCGGGCCGCCGCCGACGATGCCGACCTCGGTGGTGACGACCGTACGGGTTGCGTTCATGTGTTCGTCCTTCGCTGCGCGTATCCGATTCGCGTCCCGTCGAGTGTCGTGCGCCTCACCCACCGCACACGCCGACTTCTCGTTCAATGAGAAAACGATCGGGTCAGTCCGGGGGACGCTCGCCGACTCCGCGCGCGATTCCGCGGGCAGCGGCCATGAGGACGGGCACGACGGCCTGCTGCCGGGACGCACCGGTGGGCACCACCACGCCGAGCGCCGCCATGGCATGACCCGACCGTGCGAGGACGGGCACCGCGATGCCCGTGGTGCCCTCGTCGAGCACACCGTCGAAGCGCGCATAACCCCGTCGACGGACCTCCGCGAGCGCGCGACGGAAATCCCTCGTCGTCGCAGCGAACCGCTTCTCCACCTCGGGATGTCGTCGCCGATAGGTTTCCTGCACCTCCGCAGGTGAGAACGCGAGCATCGACATGCCCAGCGACGTGTCGTGGACGGGGAGCCGACGCGCGACCGAGGCCTGGTTGACCACCGAATCGGACGCCGACAGCCGCTCGAGGACGAGGACCTCGTCGTCCTGCAGGACCGCGAGCTGGGTGTGCTGGTGCACCACCGACTGCACGTCCTGCAGGAAGGGCAGCGCCGCCTCCCGCAGATCCCGTGCGGGTGCACTGCGCGCGACGAGTTCCCACAGGCGCAGACCGAGCCGTACCCGGCCGTCGTCGTCCCGGGTGAGCAGACCGTGTTGCACCAGCTCGCCGACGAGCCGGTAGGTCGTGGCCTGCGGGATGCCGGACCTGCGGGCGAGACTCCCGACCGTCAGGCGGGGTTGGGTGTCGTCGAACGACTCGAGGATGCGGACGACGCGGTCGAGCATCGAGTCACCGGACGGCGAGTTGGCCATGTCGCCATTGTTCCGTGTCCGATCCGGGCAGCTTCACCATCCGGATCCGTCCGTAGATTCGACATCTGTCAATATAGACATGTGTCGAATCAAGATCTCGCGGGTGACGACGCCTGCTGCTCTCCGCTCGTGCGCCAACCCCTGACGGGCGATCGCGCCGTCGACCTCGCCCGGATGTTCAAAGCCCTCGGCGATCCGGTGCGTCTGCGGTTGCTGTCGCTCGTCGCGAGCCATGCCGGCGGTGAGGCGTGCGTGTGCGACATCTCGGGATCGTTCGATCTGTCCCAACCGACGATCTCGCACCATCTCAGAGTTCTGCGCGAGGCAGGCCTGCTCGAGTGCGAGCGTCGCGGAACGTGGGTGTACTACTGGGTGGTTCCGGCTGCATTACGGCAACTCTCCGAGGTGCTCGGGATCGAGTCGACCGAGGTACCCGCATGAGTGAGCGCACCGCGGTGGACACTCCCGTGATGGGCAGGATGTCGACACTCGACCGCTTCCTTCCCGTGTGGATCGGCACCGCCATCGTCGTGGGCCTGCTGCTCGGCCGCATGATTCCCGGACTCGGGGAAGCCCTGAGTTTCATCGAGATCGACGGAATCTCGCTGCCGATCGCCCTCGGTCTGCTGATCATGATGTACCCGGTGCTGGCGAAGGTGCGCTACGACCGTCTCGACACGGTCACCGGCGACCGCACCCTGTTGATCTCGTCGCTGATCCTCAACTGGATCGTCGGTCCCGCACTGATGTTCGCGCTCGCGTGGCTGATGCTGCCGGATCTGCCCGAATACCGCACCGGTCTGATCATCGTCGGCCTCGCGCGCTGCATCGCGATGGTGATCATCTGGAACGACCTGGCGTGTGGCGACCGGGAAGCCGCAGCCGTGCTGGTCGCGATCAACTCGGTCTTCCAGGTGATCATGTTCGCCGCTCTCGGCTGGTTCTACCTGTCGGTGCTGCCCGGATGGCTCGGCCTCGAGCAGACCGGTCTCGACGTCTCCCCGTGGGAAATCGCGAAATCCGTGCTGATCTTCCTCGGAATCCCGCTCGTCGCCGGTTTCCTCACTCGTCGATTCGGCGAGAAGGCCAAGGGCCGCAGCTGGTACGAGCAGACCTTCCTGCCGCGCATCGGACCGTGGGCGCTGTACGGACTGCTGTTCACCATCGTGATCCTGTTCGCGCTGCAAGGCGAACAGATCACCTCGCGACCACTCGACGTCGTACGCATCGCGCTGCCCCTGCTGGCGTACTTCGCGATCATGTGGGGGAGCGGGTATCTGTTCGGCGCTGCAGTAGGACTCGGCTACGAACGCACCACCACACTCGCCTTCACCGCCGCGGGCAACAATTTCGAACTCGCCATCGCCGTCGCGATCGGCACGTTCGGCGTCGCGTCCGGGCAGGCCCTGGCTGGAGTCGTCGGACCACTCATCGAAGTGCCCGTCCTCGTCGCACTCGTGTACGTGGCTCTGGCTCTGCGTACACGTTTCGCCGCACGCGCCGGAGGTGCGTCGTGACCACGGTCCCGTCGGTGTTGTTCGTGTGCGTGCACAATGCCGGTCGGTCCCAGATGGCCGCCGGGTTCCTGAGTCATCTCGCGGGGGACCGCATCACAGTCCGTTCCGCCGGGTCCGCACCCGCCCCCGAGGTGAACCCTGCTGCGGTCGCAGCGATGGCCGAGGTCGGCATCGACATCTCCGGCGAGAACCCGAAGATCCTCACCGCCGACGCCGTGCAGGCCTCCGACGTCGTGATCACGATGGGCTGCGGCGACACCTGCCCGGTGTTCCCCGGTACGTCCTACCGGGACTGGGTGCTCGACGACCCGGCCGGACGAGGAATCGACGCCGTGCGTCCGATCCGTGACGAGATACGGACGAAGGTCGAGGCGCTGATCGCCGAACTGACGTCGCCGGCATGATCGAGTTCGGCAACCGCATCCATCGGGTACCCACAGATCTGTCACGCCGGGCGTCCGCGTAGGGCGCCCGGTGTGGACGAAGTCGTCCCCGACATGCTCCGGACACCGCGTTGCACGTCATCGCAGGTCCGGTAGCGTTCTGAGACGACTCGTAATCGCGTGTCGGTCGATCGGCTCGGTGCAGCCGAACTGTGGGAGGTTCCCGTGGCTGGTGGTCTCGTCGCCCTTCTGGACGACGTCGCGGTACTTGCGAAGGCAGCCGCGGCATCCATAGACGACATCGGCGCCGCAGCCGGCAGGGCGAGCGTCAAGGCAGCGGGCGTGGTCGTCGACGACACGGCCGTCACCCCTCGCTACGTGCACGGGTTCACCCCCGATCGCGAACTGCCGATCATCCGCAAGATCGCGATCGGGTCGATCCGCAACAAGCTCCTGATCATCCTGCCGGTCGCGATGATCCTGAGTCAGTTCCTCCCGCAGGCCCTGCCGTATCTGCTCATCGCCGGTGGTCTGTTCCTCTGCTACGAGGGTGCCGAGAAGGTCTACGAAGCGCTCACCGGCGGCCACCACGAAGAAGAGGCCACCGCGGCGGAGAAGGGCCCCGAGTTCGAGAAGGCCATGATCGGCGGCGCGATCCGCACCGACCTGATCCTGTCGGCCGAGATCATGGTGATCTCGCTGGCCACGGTCGAGGACGAACCCTTCCTGACCCGACTGCTCGTCCTCCTCGTCGTCGCCGTCCTCATCACCGTCCTGGTCTACGGCGTGGTCGCCCTGATCGTGAAGATGGACGATGTCGGCCTGGCGCTCGCGAAACGGAAATCGACCTTCGCTCAGCGCGTCGGTCGCGGTCTCGTGACGGCGATGCCGAAGCTGATGACCGTTCTCACCGTGGTCGGGATCGCCGCCATGCTGTGGGTCGGTGGGCACATCCTGCTCGTCAACGTCGGCGAGGCCGGATTCCATTGGCCTGCCGATCGTCTCCACGATCTCGAGCACTGGTTCGGCGAGCTCGTGCACGGCGGATTCGGCGGCGTGCTGTCGTGGACCGCGGGGACCGTGGCATCCGCTCTGGTGGGCCTGATCGTGGGCGCGATCGTCGTGCTGATCATGCACCTGATCCCGCGGCGGAAGAAGGCCGACGCCACGCACTGACGCCGCCGGATCCCCCGGACGGGTCACTCCGGGGCGCTTCTCCGGACCGCCTGCGCGAACGCCCGCATGAGACCGGGATCCTTGACGCCGCGTTCGGCCTCGATGCCGCTGGAGACGTCGACACCCCACGCCCCGGACGCGGCAAGCGCCCTCTCGACATTGTCGGGGTTCAGCCCGCCCGCGAGGACCCACCGACCGGACGGCAGGGCACTGCGGTCCTGCCAGTCCCACGTCTTCCCGGCACCGGCGACGGCACCGTCGACGAGCAGCAGGTCGGCCCCGTAGTCCTCCGACAGCGCCTCGGCTCCTCCGGTGTTGACGGCACGGATCACCGTGAATCCAGCGTCGTGCAGCACGCGCACGTCGTCGGTCGACCGAAGGTCGTGCACCTGGACGTGATCGAGATTCGCGGCCCGCGCCGTCGCGATGATCTCGTCGAGGGGCATCTTCACGTAGACGCCGACGGCGAGTGTTTCCGCCGGCACGCGGGGGCGGAGCGTCGCGGCCCGGTCGGGGGAGATGCGACGAGGACTCTCGGCAAGGACGAAACCGACCGCGTCGACGCCCAGTTCGACGGCGAGATCGACCGTCGCCTCGTCCTGCAGCCCGCACATCTTGATGAACGTCATCACTACCTTCCTCGCCGTTTCTCCACCTCGAGGATATGTCTGCGACCGTCAGCGGCAGCAGTTCGGATCCAGGACGACCCTGAGCGCCTCGAGGGACTCGGAGCGGGCACGGTGATAGACGTTCATCCCGCGCCGCTCGGATTCGACCATGCCCGCCTTGCGCAGTTGTCCGAGGTGATGGCTCACCGTGGATTCCGCGAGATCGACACCGGTTGCAAGATCACATGTGCACACCGCACCTTCGTCTGCAGTGAGCAGGATCGACATGAGCTTGATGCGCACCGGGTCGGCCAGGGCCTTCAACCTCAACGCGACTTCGAGGGCGGCATCGTCACTCATCGGCGCAGCCGATACCGGCGCACAGCAGATCGGGGCGCGGACATCGATCACGGGTAGAGCTTTCGGCATGATTCGAGCCTAACCACCTTCTTGACATATGTCGAAATATAGGAGCATCCTGTGAGCGTTAATTCGATATATGTCACACAGGTGGAGGTTGTCATGTCACGCATCCAGTTCGCCCTCAACGTCGACGACCTGCCCGAAGCGGTCGCCTTCTACTCGACACTGTTCGGTACCGAACCGGCCAAGCTCGAACCGGGCTACGCCAACTTCGCGATCGCCGATCCACCGTTGAAGCTGGTGCTGTTCGAGAACCCGGGCAAGGGCGGCACGATCAACCATCTCGGGGTCGAGGTCGACTCGTCCGAGAAGGTGCACACCGAGATCGCCCGATTGACCGAAGCGGGCCTGTTCGCCGACGAGGAGATGGGCACGACCTGTTGCTACGCCACGCAGGACAAGGCGTGGGTGACGGGTCCGGCAGGGGAGAAGTGGGAGGTGTACACCGTCCTGGCCGATTCGGAGACCTTCGGGTCGAGCCCGCAGCATCTCGACGGCCCGCGAGAGACCGACGACGTGGCGTGCTGCACCGCGAACACGGCAGACGAGCGCCAGAACCAGCCTTCGACGACAGGAGCCGCACCTACCTGCTGCTGAACGTCTTTCGCCGAAGGTTCACGTCCTCGGGACACGATCTGTCGCCCCGGCCGCCGGGCGGGGCGACGACTCGTATCAGCCTCGCGCCATGTCCACGAACCGCGACAGGTGCAGCTGGTGCGCAACGGTGATGGTCGCGGTCGGGCCGTTACGGTGCTTGCCGACGATGAGGTCGGCCTCGCCACCACGCGGGTCGTCGCGCTCGAACGCGTCGGGGCGGTGCAGCAGGATGACCATGTCGGCGTCCTGCTCGAGGCTGTTGTGCACCGCGATGCCGTCGGCGACGAAATTGTGTGTGCCGGGCACTGTTCCGTCGTAGACGTCCTGCTCGCCGAGACTCGTGACGGAGACGATCTCGTCCCAGAACACGTTGTTGGTGGCGACCATGTCGATGTCGGCCGTGTCGAGGACATCGGCAACCCGGGCGAGCCGCGAGCGTGCACCCTCGGTGTTCCGCGGGATGGCGGACGCGACCGGCCCGATCGGGGCGAGCTGTTCGACGGCGAGAAGTTCGCCGAGCTCGGCTTCGATCTCGGGGGTGACGGTGTCGGGGCTGTGCTTGACGAGCTTCGGTCCCAGTTGCGCCAGGACCCACTGCGCCGCGGTTCCGTGCTTGCCCACGTCGTGGAGGAAGACCGCCTGGTTCTCCGCTCCGGTGACCGTGAGGTCCCAGCTCTCGCCGGCATCGGTGATCCGCGCGAACACGCCGATACGCAGGAGCAGGCGCGCGAGGTCGTCGGCGAGACGACGATCCGCCGACCGGTAGCGGACGACGGCGCGGGCAGCGCCTGCATCCCATGCGACCTCACCGCTGTCTTCCCAGATGTGGCAGACGAGTTCGGCGACCTGTTCCTTGGGGAGCGAGAACGCGCGGGTGGGGATGAGTCGGCCGGCCACGGCAGTGTCCGCGAGAGCGGCCACCTCGTCGTCGGATGCGGGTATCACGTCGAGGGGTGCGGGCACCGCACGTGGCACTGCGACACGCTCACCGGCAACCAACTCGCCCAACGGCATCCAGCCGTCGATGGTGAGGAAGGGATGGTTCGCGGTGGCTTCGACACGACGCCCCGAGGCCAGCTCCAACCGGAAGACTTCCTTACGGCCGCTGGGGAAGACCTTCACCATCGGCCGGACGACCATCCGCATGCGTTCGTCGAGCGACCACACGAGGGGCTGTTCGCCCGACTCGAGCAGCTCGCCGAGCGTGACCTCGGCACCGGTGTCGGCGCGCATGATGCGCGTGGACGCCGGCAGGCAGCCCGACTCACGGAGGTCGGAGACCTGCGGCCGCTTGTCGGTGCGCTGCTCGGGACCACGGTTGAGCTGACACACCGCGACGACCGGAACCTCGAGTTCCTTCGCGAGAAGCTTGAGGCTACGCGAGAATTCGGAGACCTCCTGCTGACGCGACTCGACCTTCTTGCCGGACGACATGAGCTGCAGGTAGTCGATGACGATGAGACGGATGTCGTGTTTCTGCTTGAGCCGCCGCGCTTTTGCGCGGATCTCCATCATCGTGAGGTTCGGCGAGTCGTCGATGAACAACGGCGCCTCGCTGATCTCGCTCATGCGACGGGCGAGACGCGTCCAGTCGTCGTCGGTCATGCGTCCGGATCGCATGTCGCCGAGCTTGATCTTCGCCTCCGCGGACAGCAGACGCATGACGATCTCGGTCTTGCCCATCTCGAGAGAGAAGATGACCGAGGCCATGCCGTGCTTGATGGAGCACGACCGCATGAAGTCCATGCTCAGCGTGGAATTGTGCGTGGGCACCATCGCGCGACCCGCGAGGTACATGTGGTCGCCGTCGACCTCGACACACCGCACCGGGACCGAGGGAACCGGGCGGACGGCGACGATACGGCGCTCCCGCGACGCTGCGGCACGGCATTCCTTGTGCCGCACGGCCTTACTGGGCAGGACGAAGACATCGTCGTCGGCGAAGAAGGAGATCTCGGTGCCGTCGAGCACCGGTGCGTAACCGAGGCCCGACAGGAGTTCGGCGACGCCCTGCGCCAGACGCTCGGACGAGCCGACGAACCGGATGGTGCCGTCGTCGTCGATCTCTCCACCGGCGTCGAGCAGGCCCGCGAGGAGTTCGCGACGCTGCGGTTCGGATGCCCGCTGGTACTCGGCAGGGATGTGTGCGCCGAGCGCGACGAGGGCGCTCGTGAAACCACCTTCGCCGTCGATACGCATGTGCAGTTCGGGATCGGACGACGGGCCGCCCAGCCACGCACCGAGCGTGAAGGGGGAGACGGGCAGCTCGGCTGCCGGGAACGACAGTGCCTCGGTGTTCGCGACGGTGTGCCCGGCGTCGGCGGAGGCGGCGAGTTCGCCCGTGGTGCGGATCGCGCCGTCGCCGGTGCGCCACTGGTGCTGCTCGTCGGCGACGATCACGGTGCCGTCGGAGAACACGACGTCGAAGCACGGACGGCCGTGCATGACCTCGGTGGCGGCGAGGACGCGGGTGGGGCGGCCGTCGGCACCGAGGAGTTCGTCGCCCACACCGACCTCGCCCATCGTGGTCCAGCCGGTGGGGGTAGGCAGGGGAGTGTCGAGGGCGAGCGCCTTACCCACACCGGGACGCGCGGCGACGATGATCATCTGGCCGGCGTGCAACCCGTTGGTGAGCTCGTCGAGTTCGGCGAAGCCGGTGGGCACGCCGAGGGAGATACCGCCGCGGCTGGCGATGGAGTCGATCTCGTCCATCGTGGGCTGCAGGAGCTCTTCGAGCGGCACGAAGTCTTCGGTGGTGCGTCGTTCGGCGACCTCGAAGACCTCGGCCTGCGCGCGGTCGACGATCTCGGCGACGTCCTGGCCGTCGGCGCCGGCGTAGCCGTACTGGACGATGCGGGTGCCCGCCTCGACGAGACGGCGCAGGACGGCCTTCTCGGCGACGATCTCGGCGTAGTAGCCGGCGTTGGCCGCGGTGGGGACGGTCTGGGTGAGCGTGACGAGGTAGGCGGCTCCGCCGAGACGCTTGAGTTCGCCGCGCCGGTCGAGTTCGGCCGACACGGTGACCGGGTCGGCGGGTTCGCCGCGGCTGTAGAGATCGAGGATCGCGTCGTACACGGCCTGGTGGGCCGGGCGGTAGAAGTCGCCGGGCCTCAGCACTTCGAGGACGTCGGCGATGGCGTCCTTGCTCAGCAGCATGCCGCCGAGCACGGACTGCTCGGCTACGAGATCCTGAGGGGGCTGTCGACCGAAGTCTCCACTCGGTTCCTCGGGAGGTCCCGAATATTCGGGATTTCCACGATCGTCAACGACGGCCACTGCAGTGCCTGCCTTCCTCCACATGTCCCCGTCCGGCGCGCCGTGCTCCGGCGGATACCTGCACGCACTCCCGGTGTCGGTACCCGGGGTTTCGTGTCCGGTTCTACTCGCCCCTACCGACATCCTGTGTGTGGAGTCGTGCGCCCGACGTTAGGGATCGGGATGACCCTCCACAACTCGGGTTGTGCACACAGTTGGGGATGAATTGTGGAAAGAGGAGGACAGCCTTGTGCACCGGATGTGCACAACCTGGGGACAACACATCTCACATCTCCCATAACTGCAGGTAGGAGCGGAAAAACGCCTGTTCACACCTGTGGAGAAAAAGAATTTCGGCGTGTCGGAGGGCCGGGCGTGTTCACCCATTCGTTCCCCGAACGACATTCCGAGGAGTCACAACGGTGTGGTTTACCCCCCGGTTTATCCACAGGCTGTGCACAGACGACGAGGAGCCCCACGCCGACCAGGCGCGGGGCTCCTCGAGGGGCCGGAATCAGGCAGCCACGACGTTCAGCGTGAACTTCGCGGTGACATCCGGGTGCAGCTTCACGACGATCTGGTGCTTACCGGTCGCCTTGATGTGAGCCTTGGGCAGCTCGACGATGCGCTTGTCGACAACCGGGCCACCGGCAGCCTTGAGAGCACCGGCGACATCGGCAGCGGTGACCGAGCCGAACAGCTTGCCCGAGTCGCTCGAGGTCTTGACGCTCAGCGAGACGTCCTCGAGGCCCTCGATGGCGGCCTTGAGCTCCTGGGCGTGCTCGAGGCCACGCACGGCGCGAGCCTCCTGAGCACGGCGGATGCCCTCGACCTGCTTCTGGGCACCACGGGTGGCGACGATCGCCAGGCCGCGGGGCAGCAGGTAGTTGCGGCCGTAGCCGTCCTTGACCTCAACGGTGTCGCCAGGCGCACCGAGGTTGTCCACGTCAGCAGTAAGGATGAGCTTCATCGTGTCCCTCCCTTTCCTCAGCGAGTCGTCGAGACGTAAGGGAGCAGAGCCACCTCACGAGAGTTCTTGACAGCAACAGCGACGTCGCGCTGGTGCTGCACGCAGTTGCCGGTGACGCGGCGAGCGCGGATCTTGCCGCGATCGCTGACGTACTTGCGCAGCAGCGTCGTGTCCTTGTAATCGATCTGCACGTTCTTTTCCTTGCAGAAGGTGCAGACCTTCTTCTTCAAAACCTTCTCGCGCGCGGGCGACTTAGGCATGGTCGTTCTCCGTAATTTTGGATGTTCCGATCGAGGTCGGATCAGAACGGAGGCTCGTCGTCCCCGGAACCACCGAAGGAGCCCGACTGCGGGGCGTCGCCCCACGGGTCGTCTCCGCCGACGTTCGTGTTCTGAGCGGGACGGCCACCGCCCGATCCACCGGAGGAACCACCGAAGCCTCCGCCACCGCGACCGGCCTTGGTGACCTTGGCCGTGGCGTAACGGAGCGAGGGGCCGATCTCGTCGACCTCGAGCTCCACGACAGTGCGCTTCTCACCTTCACGCGTCTCGTAGCTGCGCTGCTTGAGCCGGCCCTGCACGATCACACGCGAGCCGCGAGTCAAGCTCTCGGCCACGTTCTCCGCTGCCTCACGCCAGATGTTGCAGCGCAGGAACAGAGCCTCGCCGTCCTTCCATTCGTTGGACTGACGGTCGAACACGCGGGGCGTGGATGCAACGGTGAAGTTCGCAACCGCAGCACCCGCGGGGGTGAAACGCAGTTCGGGGTCGGCGGTCAGATTGCCGACCACGGTGATGACGGTGTCGCCTGCCATGTGGTTCCTCCTGCAGTGTGGGGAGTCCTGATGCGCCAGAGCCTACGGCCCGGCGCCGACAGGCTCACTTGCCGTGGCGCAGAACCTTGGTGCGGAGCACCGACTCGTTCAGGCCGAGCTGGCGATCCAGCTCTGCAACGGCAGCAGGCGTCGCGCTGATGTCGATCACCGCGTAGATGCCTTCGCTGTTCTTGGCGATCTCGTAGGCGAGACGGCGCTTACCCCACACGTCGACCTTGTCGACCTTGCCGCCTTCCTGGCGAATGACGTTGAGGAACGTCTCCAGCGAGGGAGCGACGGTGCGCTCGTCCAGGCTGGGGTCCAGGATGATCATCAATTCGTAATGACGCATAAGACCTCATCACCTCCTATGGACTGTGAACGGTCACGGACGTTCCGTGACAGGAGGGTCGTTGCGTCAGCAACCCATGAAGGGTACACGACGGCCCGGCGACCAGCGAAATCGCCGACCGTCGCGGGCAGGGGTTTTGTCCTAGGGTGAGGACATGCGCACGAGCTCCGGGACCGTCTCGCTCGTCGCCGTCCTGACGTGCGCGGTGATGATGTGGTTCGGCTACCTGAACAAGGCCCGGTGCGCCGGCCCCACCTTCGACGCCGAGGGCCGCACGCTGCGGTTCGAGGACATCAAGGACGCGGACGTCTGTTATTCCGACATCCAGCAGTTGTGGATCGGCCGCGGCATCAACCTCCACCTCTTCCCCTTCGTCGACGGGGGCATCACCTCGTCGGGAGCGCTGACCGGGGGCACCGTCGAATATCCCGTGCTCAGCGGGGTGCTCATGTGGATCGGGGCGATCGGTGCCCACACCGATGCGGAGTTCCTCCTGCAGTCGGCGTGGTTGCTCGCCCCCTTCGGACTGATCACCGCGTGGTTGCTCGCCCGGATGGCGGGGTGGGCAGCGCTGACGTGGTCGCTCACGCCGCCGCTCGTGCTCTACGCCTTCCTCAACTGGGACCTGCCGGTCGTGGCGGTCACCGTCGCCGCCGTCGCGGTGCTGACGATCGAACGCTGGTCGCTGCGGACTCGCGGAGTGGTCGCGGCCGTGCTGCTGGGCGTGGGCTTCTGTCTCAAGCTCTATCCGGGCATCTTCGTGCTGCCGCTCATCGCCTACGTCCTCACCGGCGGGAGCTCACCCGACCGGAAGCGGGACGTCCCCGGCGCCCTCGCCGTCGCGGGCACGGCGGCAGCGACGGTCGCCGCGATCAACCTGCCCTTCGCGATCCTCGGCTACGAGGGCTGGCGGGCGTCGTTCGCCTTCCAGCAGAACCGGGAAGCGGACGGGACCAGCAACTCCATCTGGTACTGGGGTCTGCGGCCGTTGATGGGCGGCTACCAGGAATACGAGAACACTCCCCAGTACAACGAGCTGGTGGCCCAGTTGTCGCCGACGCTGGTCGCGCTGTCGTTCGCGCTCGCCCTGTGGCTCGGATGGCGCCGATACCTCCGCGACGGCGTCTATCCGTGGCTCGGGACCGGGGCCGCGATGCTGTGCGGCTTCATGCTCTTCCACAAGGTGCACTCACCGCAGTACACGCTGTGGCTGCTGCCACTGCTGATCCTGCTGCGCGTGCCGTGGGGTCTCGTCGCCGCTTATCTCCTCGCCGACCTCGCCATCGGCATCGGCATCTTCCGGTGGTTCGCCGCGACCGCCGGCGAAACGGACATGGCCCTGCCGCTCACGCTCGTCCACATCGGAGTGTGGGGACGCGCGGTCCTGCTGGTCGTGCTGTTCTTCGTCTTCCTGCGCGTCGCGCCCCGAACTCCGTGGCAGCAGACGGAACGAACGGACTACGCTCGCCGTCCGACGACGACCGGGAGAACGTGATGAACGACAGTTGGACGGAACATCCCCTCCTCGAGGGTCCCCGTATCCGGCTCGAGCCCCTCACCGACGCGTACGCCGAAGGGTTGCTGGAAGCCGCCGACGATCCCGACACGATTTTCGCCTGGGCGCACCTCGTGATCCGCGACCTCGACGACGCGCGCACCTTCGTGCGCGAGGCGGTGGCCGATCCGTCCCGGTTGCCCTACGCGATCGTCGACAGGACGACCGGTGAGGTGCTGGGATCGACGTCCTACTACCTGCTCGAACCGGCCCACCGCACATTGGTGATCGGGTACACCTGGTTGTCGACGCGAGTGCAGCGCACCCACGTGAACAGCGAGTCGAAACTGCTTCTGCTGCAGCGCGCATTCGACGACCTCGGGGCCGTGCGCGTGACGTGGCACGCCGACGAACGCAACACCCGTTCGCGCGACGCTCTGCGCCGGCTCGGCGCCACCGAGGAGGGTCTGCTCCGCAAGCACCGCAGGCGCCGTGACGGCAGCTGGCGGACCACCGCCCTGTTCTCCCTCACGGACGACGAATGGCCCGGGGTGCGCGCCCGGCTCGAGGAGCGCACGGTGCGATGAGGACGAGGCGCGCGCTCGCAGCCCCCATGGCGATCGTCGTGGGTGCGGTCGCGGTGTGCGCAGCGGTGGCGTGGGCCGACCCGACCACGCCGGGTGGGGTCATCCCGCCGTGCCCCACCTATTCACTGTTCGGAATCCTGTGTCCCGGTTGCGGTTCGTCACGGATGTTGTACTCACTCGTCCATCTCGACGTACCGGCAGCGTTGCACTACAACGCCCTCGGTCTCGTCGCGCTGGCCGTGCTCACCGCGGTCTTCGGTCTGTGGACGTGGGGCCGGGTGCGGGGCACACCGATGCCGCGATGGACGCGATACCGGTGGACCCCGCACCTCGTGCTGGCCCTGACGGCGGTGTGGTTCGTCGTGCGCAACATCCCGGTCGCGCCGTTCACCGCCCTACGGATCTGACCGTCAGAGGATCGGGCAGTTGACCAGGTAGTCCCAGTCCGTCCCGGGATCACCGGTCACTCGGACGAGAACCGAGGTCGCGCTCCCGGCCGGCACGTTCACCACTGCCGATCCGGTGCCTTCGTTGATGCTGTCACCGATACGACCGGTGTCGTAGATCTGGGAACCCCCGTAGAACACCTGGATCCGGTCGGGAACGTCGTAGGTCTCCCAGTCGAGCAGGAACGACGTGGGACCGCTGCGACCCAACTCGTGGTAGGTGCTGGTGACACCTTCCCCTCCCGACTGCCGCGACTGGTTGCACTGCTGTGTCGTCGGCAGCGACGATCCGTTCTCCAGGATCACGCTGCCCAGATCGATCGCACGGGCCCCCAGATCCATCACGCTGCCGGGCAGTTCGGACACACTGCCGGGCAGATCGGCGACACTGCCCGGCAGATCGTTGCTGCCGGCGCTGCCGGTGGGAGCGGCCGAAGCGGCAACGGGCGCACCGAATGCGACCGCCGCCACCGTGACCGCCGTCAGAACCGCGCGCAGACCCGACCTGCGAATACGAGACATGCTTCCTCCGATGATCGATGCGTTGAATCCCCCATGAGGGACGTTCCCACACCGCGCGGCCTGGGCGTATCCTGCAATCGGATGAATCCGGCTCGGTCGGAACATCTTCCGTCCCTTCCGATTCACGCCGTGTCGCCGCACGGCGGCCGGAAGGGAACACCCGGCAGATGCCGTTCCCATTCGTCCTCGGTCACCGGAGTGCCGACGGTGGAACACAGTGTCGCCTCGACGGTCTCGGGGTCGAGTTGCCACAGCCGCACGGAACGGTCCGGACCGCCTCCGACGAGCACCGCTCCGTTGTGCGCGAAGGTGGCGTCGTAGACCCGGCTTCCGTAGGCGGCGAGCACCGCGTGGGTGGTGGGGGAGTCCGGCCGGGTGACGTCCCAGATCCACGCCGACCCGTCGCCGACGCCGGCCGCGAGACGATTCCCGTCGGGGGAGAAGTGCAGCGAATACACCGCGTCCGCAGGCCCGGTGATCCGCGCCAGTTCGCGCGGGGCGGCAGGGTCCGCGACATCCCACAGGCGCACACTGCGGTCGGCGCTCGCGGCGGCGAGGACCGTTCCATCGCCACCGAACGCGACCGTCTGCGCCTGACTCTCGAACCCGGAGAGTTCGGAGATCCGCGTCGGGTCGGCGGGATCGGAGAGATCCCACAGTTCGACGAGGCCACCGGCGCTCGCCGCGGCCACGATGTCGGCAGTGGGATGCCACGACAGCATGTACGGATAGTCGTCGGCCTCGAAGGTGCCGACAACGCGCGGAGCAACCGGATCGGAGGCGTCGACGATCGCGACCTTCGCGTCCTCCGTCGCCGTTACCGCCACGACGGGTCGGTCGGGAGCGAACTCGACCACTCCGACGACGCCCGCGACGACGCCCTCGGCGGTCCCGGCGAACTGCGGCGCCGCGGGGTCCGTCAGATCCCACAGGTGCACGGATCCGCCGGATGTTCCCGCTGCAGCGAGTGATCCGGTCTTCGACAGCGCTGCGGCACCACTGAACCGGTCCTCGACGGGCGGACTCAGGGACGGTTGTTCCGCCGCCGCACCGGGATCGGCGATGTTCCACAGCGGCAGGGCATTCGACCGTCCCTGACCGAAGAGGACGAGGGTGCCGTCCGCATCGACGGGAGTGACGTAGACGGCTTCGTCCGCGGGCAGGACCGGGCCGGGCACCGGCCACCATCCCACCGAACCGTCCAGTGCCGCGGTGAGCACTGCGCGACCCTCGTCGGTGAAGACGACCGAGGTCACGGGATTCGAACCGGGCAGTGTCGTGGTCGATTCGGCGGCGTCGGGAGTCGTTCCGTCCGCCCAGATGCGGACGGTGTTGTCGGAGCTGCCCGCGACCAGGCGACGACCGTCCGGAGCGAACGCGACGGTGTTGACATAGCTGGTGAATCCTTCGAGGGTGGCCAGGGGCACGGGTACCGCGGGATCGGCCATGTCCCAACGCAGTACGTGGCGGCCGGTGGTGCCGGCCGCGACCGTGCGACCGTCGGGCGAGAACGCCACCGACAGAAGATGTTCGGTGCCGCCGTCCGGCGGTGTCTCGAACACCGGTCGGGTGCCGGCGTCCTGCGTTTGCGCGTCCCACACCCGCAGCGACATCTGCCTGCCGGCCACGACGAGCCATCGGTTGTCGGGCGAGAAGGCCGGGTACACAGCACCTTCGGCCGGATGGTCGAGTGAGGGCAGTTCTCTCACCTCGTCGGCATTCGTGTTCCATCGCAGCACTGTGCCGGAGCCCGTCCCTGCCACGAGTTGCCTTCCGTCCGGCGAGAATTCGAGGGAATATGCCGTGTGGTCGGAGTTCGCGAGCACCGCCCGCTGCTGCGGCGAGGTGCGATCGCGGATGTCCCAGAGCCAGATTCCGCCCTGCCCGCCCACCGCGACGGAGTCACCGTCCGGCGACACGGCGAGCGCATAGAGTTCGCCGGCGCCGTCCCCCGCACCGAATTCCGCGGTCGGGGTGATCGACGGTCCGGTCTCACCCACCGCCCACAACCGCACCGTGCCGTCGGATGCGGCACTGACCACAGTGCTCCCGTCGGGTGTGCTGCGTGCCTGGAGGGGGCCTGCCGGTCCCGTCAGACGCACGGGGGTACGCACACCGGTGGTGTCCAACAGCGCCGAGCGCGCTTCCACGGTGTCGGCGACGCGGTAGCCGGCCAGCGCGAACTGGGCGGCAAGGGCGGGTTCGGTGGCCGACAACTGCGACGAGACGGTCGCGATCTGGCGCGACATCGCGTCGTCGCGTGCGCGCTGGGCGTCGGCGCGTTCGGTGCGCGCGCTGATTCCGGCTGTGGTGGCGACGACCACCAGTACGAGGGCGATCACCGCCGTCACGGTGAGGGCGCCGACGAGCCGCCGGAGCATCCTGGTCCGGCGGCGCTCCGTCTCGACTTCGGCGTCCCGGTGCGCGAGGCTCCGGGCGAGGAACTCCCGTTCGGTGTCGTTGAGCGCGTCGGCGTTGTCGTCGACGCGACTCCAGTCGTCGTGGAGGACGAGCCGGCCACCGCCGAGCAGGGTGGTGTCGTCGCGGTCGCTGTCCTCCCACACCTGCGCGGCGCGGGTGAGTTCGCGATGGACCGCGAGGCCCGCCCGGTCGGCGTCGATCCATCCGCGCAGCCGGTCCCACGCGATGAGGAGGACTTCGTGGCTCAGCTGGACGGAATCCTCGTCGACCGTCAGGAGCCGGGCGTCGGCGAAACGGTCGACGATCTCGTCCACGGCGTCGACGTCCCCGAACGCCAGTTCGCTGCGGGGAGTGCGTCGTCGTGTCTGGGTGTCGTCGTCGACGTTGACGAGACGCAGGAACACCCGGCGCGTGAGTCGCTGCTGTTCGGGGGTCAATTCCGAGTACAACTCCTCGGCGGTCTGCTGGACCGCGCCGGAGATACCGCCGACCGCGGTGTAATCGGCGACGGTGAGCGTCCGGCGCTCGGCCCGCTGCCACAGCCGCAGCAACGCGTGGGACAGCAAGGGGAGTGTGCCGGGCTCGTCCTTCGTCCGCGACGCGCGGGGAGAGAGATCGGTCAACAGCACCTTCACCAGCTCCGGTGGAACGGTCACCCCCGCCTTGGCCGCCGGTTGCACGATGACGGATTCGAGTTCGGCAGCCGACATGGGACCGACGACGACGGGCCCGGACTCCAGGATCGGTACGAGGTGCGGTTCCCGAGCGGCGAGCCCGTAGAAGTCGGCCCGGAGCCCGAGGACGACGACGATGTCGTCGGACGGCTGCGCGAGGTGTTCGAGAAAGTCGTGGCGGTCTTCTTCCTCCCCGGAGGTCCACAATTCCTCGAACTGGTCGACGACGAGAACGGTCGGGTGATCGACGTCGAGAATGCCGGCGAGTTTGTCCGGTCCTGCCGACGCGGGGGTCAGGACGACAGGTTTCCAGTCGCGGAGATCGGTCTCGTCGGAACCGACGGCGGCCGCGACACCGGCCCGCAGCAGAGACGACTTGCCCGCACCGGAGGGACCGACGACGAGGATCACCCTCGGACCCTGCCCGGCGACCGCGGCGCGGATCCGGCGGAGAACGTCCTCGGTGATGTCGTCGCGGCCGAAGAACCACTCGGCGTCCTCCGCCTCGAAAGAGGACAGACCGCGATAGGGGATCGGGCCGGTGTCCCGGCGCTTGGTCCGTGCCTGCCGGGCGCGACGCGCAGCCGCGATCCAGGTGTCCGCCTCGATCTCGTCGGCGACCCCGCACGCCGCGAGCACCGCGCGGAAGGCGGGCTCGCTGGCGCGGGTCGGCAGGTGCTGTCCGGAGAACCATCCGGCGACCGTGCCGTGCAATGCGCCGGACGCGTCGACGACATCGCGGATCGACAGTCCTGCTCGGGTTCGCAAGGCGGTCAGGGCCCGGCCGAACTCGGCCCGGGAGGTGATGGAGGTCGGATCGGCCGCCTCCACGGTTGTTTCCGTCATCTACGGTTCCCTCGGGAAGAATCTGCGTTTCCGCAGGTCAACGATGTATGGCTGTACGGATTTCGTACGGGATCACGCGCGGGCGTAGGTCTTCGCACCGACGGCGACGAGGATTCGAGGTGGCGCATTCGCGCCGGCTCCCCAGACTCTTCGTCAGCCGAGAGGCGGTTCGCCGTGAACGCTCAGCACCGTTCGTCCTCGTTCCACGACACGCGTGTCGGCGGCCTCGTGCGGCCTCTGCTCAGCGCCCGCGAGAAGGAAGTTCTGCTCACCTGGCTGGCAGCGGACTCGAAGACCGAAGCGGCGAGGCGGCTGTTCATCTCGGTGGGCACGCTGAACACTCATCTGCAGCGGATCCGCCTCAAGTACGCGGCAGCCGGACGAGATGCCTCGACGAAGGCGAGTCTGCTGGCACGCGCGCTCCAGGACGGTCTGACGACGCTGGACGAATGGTGACACCGCACGAAGGTGACGCCGCGCGCACGGTGACGCGCCGGCGCGCGTGAGGTCAGGGATCGTCGGAAGTGCAGGGCACGGCGAACCTCCAAGGCGCGGTCGACAGGTCCCCGACAGTCCCGTAGCAACGAAGTTGACGAATCGGATATTAGCGACAAAACGCCCGAAGATGCGGGGTTCGTCCATTTACCCGTCGATGTGGACTCCGTCCACGCAGGTTCAGGCCGCGCGCAGGGAACTCAGCGCCGCGTGCTGCTCGATACCGACCCGCCCCGGCGCCACGGCGAGAGCCACCGCGGTCTGCCGCGAGTCGAGGCCCACGATGGTGCGCAGGATGAGAATCTCCTGCTGGAGTCGGGTCAGCGGGAAGGCCCGCGGGCTCGCGAACTCGGCATCGGCCGCGTCGGCGACCAGCGTGTAGGCCAACCGCAGGAAAGGCCGGTCGGCTCCGGACGGCGCGGTGAGCTCGGCGAGAATGGCACGGCAGGCGGCCAGGGCGAGACGATCGGCGTCGGCGAAGGTACCTCCGGCGGCTTTCGCACGGGCCCGGAAGTAGGCGATCACGAGCGGATGCAGGTCGCGCAGGAGCCGTGGGATCGCGGTGGCGTCGCCGGCCGCGACCGTCCACGCCAACTCACACGTCGTGAACTGTGATGCGGTGACATCCGTCCCCGCTCCGAATCCCCGTCCGCCGCTCGCCATTCTCCCCCCTCGTGCTCGTTCCCGAGCCTAGGGGGCCGACGAAGTCTCCGACATCCATCGTTCGGATGATTCTTCTCTCGTGACCCGATGGTGAGCAGGTCGCAACCTGGCGGGCAGCCATCGCGGCGGACGGTCGGGAGCCTGGTCGAGCACACCACCGACGGGATCGTCGACGAAGCCGTACCGCACGGGATCCCGCACCGGACGCCGGATCTGCCACAGCACGACCGCGCACAGTGCCACGACGGCGACATCGCGCAGGAAGACCGTGGCGGTGAACCACTGCTCCGGCAGCCCCTTCCGATCGGGACCGAGGTAGTAGTACATGCGCGGAACCCACACCAGCGCATCGATCGTCATCCAGGCGACCAGCGCGCGCCGGTGGGGCACGGCCAGCACGGCGAGCGGCACGAGCCACAGCGAATACTGCGGACTCCACACCTTGTTCGTGAGCAGGAAGGCCGCAACGAGGAGGAAACACAGCTGCGCGAGGCGGGGGCGGCGCGGCGCGGTGAGCCCGATCCACCCGATCGCGGCGCAGGCCGCGGCGAACAACACGAGCGAGACCCCGTTGAAGGTCGAGGCCGACCAGGCCGGCCAGCCCACGAACGAGTGCAGCACGTTGTAGATCGAATCCGGATCCGCTCCGCGATCGGAGTTGAGCCGGAAGAACTCCGCCCATCCGCGCGGGTACAGCACCATGATCGGCAGATTCACGACCAGCCATGCCGCGGCGGCCGCTCCCGCGGTGCGGGCGAACGACCGCAGGTGGCCGGTCCGCAGGCACAGCACCAGCAGCGGACCGAGCAACAGCAAGGGATACAACTTCGTCGCGGCACCGAGGCCGAGCAGGACACCGGCGAGAACCGGTCGACGACGTGCCCACGCCAGCAGGCCACCGGCGGCGAAGGCCGTGGCCAGGGCATCGAAGTTCGTGAAGGCGTGCACCACGACCAGCGGTGACGCCGCGACGAGTGCAGCGTCCCAGATCCTGCGACCCGCCGACATCGCGGTGGCCCACACCGTGACGAGCCAGGCGAGCGCGAGACCGAGTGCGACGACGGCGAAATAGATCGCGACCTGCAGCGCATCGGGGAGCCACGGTGTGGCGTCCCACGCCTTCGCGATGCGCATCGAGCCGTACTGGTAGAGCCCCGCGAGCACCGGATACTCCATGTACCGGGTCTGCATCTGCCCGTCGGGGCCGGGTTCCTCCCACGACGTCCGGTACGGGAAGGCGCCCTCGGCGAGCCGTTCGGCACCGTAGAGCGGAACGATGTCGGAATAACACATCGCCACGTACTGCCGGTTGCCGCTCCAGTCCAGGCCGAGCGCGCCATCGGGACCGACGGGTCCCTGCTGGACACAGGCCGCCTTCGTGAACCAGCCGAAGGCGAGGAAGACGACCGCGAGCAGCAACATCGCCCGCAGGGGAGTGAAGAAGCGGGTGCGCCCGAGCACGGCGTGCCGGCCCACCGGACCGCCGATGACGGCGGTCAGGCGCGACACCGTCGGGTCGGTACGCCCGGGGGTGTCGCGCCAGTCCAGGGAACGACGATCCTCGGCCGGTGGTGCAGCGGACACCACAGGCCGGGCGTCGGATCCCCGGTCGTCGCTCACGCGGCGAGGCTACCCGGCCGGAGCGTATTCGAACGCGTCCTGGGGGCTACCGCCCTGCGCGCCCTGGAATCCGCCTCCCTGCGCGCCCGGGATCGCGGGGCTCTCGAGTCCCGGGATGCGGTTCTGCGGAGGCGATCCACCCTCGTCGGAGTCGTCGCCGGTACCACCGCCGCCGGTTCCGCCGCCGGTGTCCTCGCTCTCCTCCTGCTGACCGCCGGTGCCGGGACGGGAGGGCGCGTTCTGGGTGGTCGTCTGCGGGGCGACACCCGGAACGGGAATCGTGACGCCGGGGAAGATCTCCACGTTCTGCGTGGTGATCTCCGGAACCTCCGGAAGACTCGGCACGACACGCGAGGTGGTGGTCTGCTCACGGGTGGCCGGAGCCGTCGTCGACGCGGTCCACGCCGGCACGCCGGAGACACCGGCGATCGGTTCCGGCTTCGGGAACGACTCGACCTCGGTGCCCTCGAGAGCGCCGTCCATCGTGTCCTTCCAGATGTCCGACGGGATACCCGAGCCGTAGATCATGCCGCCCCAGCTGTTCTCGAGGGGCAGGCCCTCCTCGGTGCCGACCCACACAGCGGTCGACAACGACGGGGTGTAACCGACCATCCACGCGTCCTTGTTGGAGCCGGTGTCGCCGAGCTGAGCGGTACCGGTCTTCGACGCGGACGGACGGCCACCGGCCAGGGCGTGGCCGTTCGAGTACGCGGCGATCGGGGTCATCGCGGAAGTGGTGTTGTCGGCCACCGCCGCGTCGACGACCTGCTCACCGGCAGGGGTGCCACGGTCGAGGAGCACCTCGCCGTCGGACGTCACGACCTTCTGCACGAAATACGGCTCGTGATAACGGCCGGACGCCGCGAGCGTGGCGTACGCCGACGCCATGTCGAGCACGCGCGACTGGTACTGGCCCAGCACGATGCCGTAGTTGGGGCCGATGCCGCCCGGCTCGGTGAGCGTCTCACCGATGCCCGGCAGCTCCTTCGCGACACCCAGCTTGTGCGCCATGTCGGCGATGGCCTGCGGGCCGTTGTCCATCTCGAGCATCATCCGGTAGAAGCTCGTGTTCAACGACCGCTTGAGCGCTTCTGCGATGGTGCACTGCCCGCACGACTCACCCTCGACGTTACCGATCTTGATGCCGTTGACCGTCAGCGGACCGCTGTCGTAGGTCTGCGACAACGGCACGCCCTGGTCGAGGTTGGCGGCCAGGCCGAACACCTTGAACGACGAACCCGTCTGCAAACCGGACTGGGCGAAGTCGTAACCGACACCGCTCTCACCGCCGTAGTAGGCGCGGATCGCCCCGGACCGGGGATCGACCGACACCACCGCGGTACGCAACTCCTCGGGTTCGCCCTCGAGATTGCTCTGCGCCGCCTCGACCGCCGACTGCTGGGCCTGGGGGTCGATCGTCGTGGTGATCTGGAGACCGGCTGTGTTGAGAAGGTTCTCGTCGATGCCCTCGCGGGACAGCTCGGCGAGCACCTGGTTCTTGATCAGACCTTCGGGGCCGGACGACTGGTCGCCGTTGTCGAGCTCAGCAATCGGCACGTAGGCCGGGTACTTCATACCCGACCGTTCGGCGGCATCGAGCGTGCCCGCGGAGACCATGCCGTCGAGCACGTAGTTCCAGCGCGCCTCCGCACCCTCGGGGTTCTGCTCGGGATCGAGCAGCGACGGCAACTGGATCGACGACGCGAGCACGGCGCCCTCCTCGACGGTGAGCTCACCGACGGGCTTGCCGAAATACGCGTTCGACGCCGCGGCGATGCCGTAGGCACCACGACCGAAGTAGATGGTGTTGAGGTAGGCCGCGAGGATGTCGTCCTTGGCCCACTGGTTCGCCATCTTCGTCGACAGCACCAGCTCCTTGAGCTTTCGCGTCAACGTCCGCTCGGAACCGACGACGGCGACCTTCACGTACTGCTGGGTGATGGTCGAACCACCACCGGCGCTGTCGCGGCCGAGCACGTTGTCGCGGGCGGCACGCGCGAAGCCGGTGACCGAGAAGCCGGGATTGCTGTAGAAGTCGCGGTCCTCGGCGGCGAGCACGGCATTGCGGACGTGCACGGGGATCGCGTCGAGTTCGACCTCGGTGCGGTTGCCCTCCGGCGGGATCACCTTCGTGATGACACCCTGGCCGTCGGAGTTGAAGATGGTCGCGGCCTGGTTCGTCTGCAGCTCACCGGGGCGCGGCACGTCCTGGACGATGTACGCCAGCATGAACATGAGGATCGGGACGAGGATGCCGGCGGCGACCACGCCGTAACCGATCCGGCGGATCGTGCGCCAGCGGTTGTTCTTGCCGTCGCCCTTTCCACCCCCGGCGCCGCCACCCGAACCGCCACCGGGCGGAACGGTGGGAGGTCCGCCTGCGGGCGGGCCGCCGGCGACGCGTGTCGTGGGTGCATCGTTCGCAGCACTCGCACCTACTGCAGCACCCGCTGCAGCGCTCGCACCCATCGCAGCGGAGACCCGCTGCGTCGGCGCGTCCGCTCCGGGACGCTGTGCACCTGGCGCGTCCGCTCCGGGACGCTGTGCACCTGGCGCGTCCGCTCCGGGACGCTGCGCAGCCGCGTCCGCTCCGGAACGCATGGCGACGGTCGGATCGGCCTGCGGCGTGCGCTGGACGGGAGGCACCGCGCCGGGCGGCAACGTGCCGGGACGCGGCGGCATCGGCTGGTTGGGATTGCGCGGCTGGTTCGCGCCCGGGGCGGGCACCGGTCCGCGCGGCGGGTACGGCTGTCCCGGCCGGCCCTGCTGGGGGGCCGGTCCCTGCCCCTGACCGGGAGCCGGGGGACGTTGTCCCTGGACGGGACCCTGAGGGCGCTGCCCCTGGCCGGGGGCTCGAGGACGTTGCCCCTGCCCGGGGGCTTGAGGATGCTGCCCCTGACCGGGAGCCTGGGGCGGGTACGGCGGCCGGCCGCCGGGGCGCGGCGGTTGCTGACCTGCGGGACCACCGGGCTGTCCGCCCGGTCGGCCCGGCTGTCCCTGAACACCCGGCTGACCCTGTGCTCCCGGCTGACCCTGTGCTCCCGGCTGACCCTGCGGGCGCGGTTGCGGCGGCAACGGACGACCCTGCACCGGTCCCTGGACAGGGCGCTGCTGTCCCGGACCGGGCTGTCCCTGACCGGCACCGGCAGGAGGACCGGGACGTTGCTGCCCGGGCTGCGGTCCTGCGGGACCGCTGCGCTGGGGCGGGACGGCCTTGTTGTCCTCGGGTTCGTTGTCGGGGGAACTCACGTACTCATCTCCAACTGTTCTCGCGACGCATCACGCCGCGGCCTCGACACTGCTCCACGAAGAGCCGATCGGCGATGCCGGCGGACGGCAGCCGATCGACGATGTGCGCAGCGGACGACGCGACGATCAGGTCGTGCGGGTCGGACCCAGGAGCGAACTCCACGAGAAAGCGTACGGGCACGTTGCCGGTACCCCTTCACTCGCTGGCGGTACGACGGCTCGATCCCGTCGACCGGCGACGCGGGCTCTTGGGGGCGGGTTGCGATCCCAGGACGTACGACTGCACCAGGTGATTCCAGCTGCAGGTACGGCACACCTCGACCACGTGAACCGAGAATTCCTCCTGGCTGGCGGCCAGACGCACCAACTCTTCGGGGGTGCGCGCCGACCCGGACACCGGACCGAGTTTGTCGCCGAAGACCCACGAGACGAGGGTCAACTGCTCCTTACGGCAGATGGGGCACATCACATCGCTGCCCCGTCCGTGAAACTTCGCCGCCCGCAGCAGATAGGGGCTCGCGTCGCAGACCTCGCTGACTCCGCGTCGCCCCGAGTAGACCTCGGCGAGCAGCGAGCGCCGCTGCAACGCGTAGTCCACCACCTGCCGCTGAATTCGCACGGCTTCCAGAGTACGTGCGGGCGATGCGGCGATGGGCGAGGAGTGGCCCACCGGACATCGAAGACGGGTGGTCGTGGCGGCACCGATGCATTTCCGATCGGGTCCGGAGACGGGTGCCTGCCCGCAACCGGACGTGACACGAACCGTGTGGGGCGTATCGTCGTATATATCGGCGCGATATAGTTCCGTGTCGTATCAATCGGTTGGTTCGAACGGAAACAGGAGGTGACCCGTGCTGGAACTGGCGATACTCGGGCTCCTCCTCGAATCGCCCATGCACGGCTACGAGCTGCGCAAGCGTCTGACCGGGCTTCTCGGAGCCTTCCGCGCCTTCTCCTACGGGTCGCTCTATCCGACTCTGCGGAGAATGCAGGCGGACGGCCTCATCGAAGAGGATCCGGGAACTCCCGGTCCCGTGAAACGACGTGCCCGCCGCGTCTACCAGCTCACCCCGAAGGGTCGAGAACGCTTCACCGAGCTGGTCGCCGACACGGGACCGCAGAACTACACCGATGACGGATTCGGCGTGCACCTCGCCTTCTTCGGTCGCACTCCCGCCGAAGCGCGGATGCGAATTCTCGAAGGCAGGCGCCGCCAGGTCGAGGAGCGCAGAGAAGCGCTCCGCGATGCGATCGGACGGGCCAGCGGCACACTCGATCGTTACACCCGTCAGCTCCATCAGCTCGGCCTCGAGTCCAGCGAGCGCGAAGTGCGCTGGCTCAACGAACTCATCGCCGCCGAGCAGTCGTCAGCAGCACGCAACAAAGAAGGAGAACCCGACCATGGGTGAGAACAGCACCGCGGTGCGCGTGGCCATTGTGGGCGTGGGGAACTGTGCCTCTTCCCTGGTCCAGGGCGTCGAGTACTACAAGGATGCGGACGCCGAGACCACCGTCCCCGGCCTGATGCACGTCGAATTCGGTCCCTACCACGTGCGCGACGTCCAGTTCGTCGCCGCGTTCGACGTGGATGCCAAGAAGGTCGGCTTCGACCTGTCCGAGGCGATCCTCGCGAGCGAGAACAACACCATCAAGATCGCCGACGTGCCGCCGCTCGGCGTGCCCGTGCAGCGCGGTCACACGCTCGACGGCATCGGCAAGTACTACTCCGAGACCATCGAGCTGTCCGACGCCGAGCCCGTCGACGTGGTTCAGGCGCTCGAGGATGCCCAGGTCGACGTTCTCGTCTCCTACCTCCCCGTGGGTTCCGAAGAGGCCGACAAGTTCTACGCGCAGTGCGCCATCGACGCGGGCGTCGCCTTCGTCAACGCTCTCCCCGTGTTCATCGCCTCCGACCCCGAGTGGGCGCAGAAGTTCACCGACGCCGGTGTCCCGATCGTCGGCGACGACATCAAGTCGCAGGTCGGCGCCACCATCACCCACCGCGTGATGGCGAAGCTGTTCGAGGACCGCGGTGTCGTGCTCGACCGCACGTACCAGCTCAACGTCGGCGGCAACATGGACTTCAAGAACATGCTCGAGCGCGAGCGTCTGGAGTCGAAGAAGGTCTCCAAGACCCAGGCCGTCACGTCGAACCTCAACGGCCCCCTCGCCGGCAAGGTCCACGACCGCGACGTGCACATCGGCCCCTCCGACTACGTGCAGTGGCTCGACGACCGCAAGTGGGCGTACGTCCGCCTCGAGGGTCGCGCCTTCGGTGACGCCCCGCTGAACCTCGAGTACAAGCTCGAGGTGTGGGACTCCCCGAACTCGGCCGGCATCATCATCGACGCCATCCGCGCGGCGAAGATCGCCAAGGACCGCGGCATCGGCGGCCCGATCCTCCCGGCTTCGGCATACCTGATGAAGTCCCCGCCGGTCCAGATGGCCGACGATTCCGCCCGCGCCCAGCTCGAGGCGTTCATCATCGGAGCCGACGCGTAAGTCGTTCTCCGGCAGGATTTCCGACAAAGGCCGCATCCCTCACGTGGGATGCGGCCTTCGTCGTTGCTGTTGCGGGTGACGGACCGGCCTATGCCATCTTCCGGATCACAGACAGCGGCAGCACCTTCATCGCGTAGCCGAGCGGAATCCACGGCCAGCCCGGCACGTACGCCTTGGCGGGTTCCTTCTCGATCGCAGCCGCCAGTGCACGACAACCTGTTTCGGTGTCGACGATGAACGGGACCTTCTTCACCTTCTCGTTGATCTCCGACCGGATGTATCCGGGGAAGATCGTGCTCACCGAGATGTCGGTGTCCGCCAGGTCGGCCCGCATCCCCTCACCGAGCGAGGCGACGGCGGCCTTCGACGCGGCGTAGGTCGTCAGGTTGCGCGGCATGCCCCGCACCGCGCTCATGGACGAGATGAGGACGACGTGCCCGCGCCCACGGGGTCGCATGAGCTCGAGGGCCGCTTCGCTCTGCGCCAGCGCACCGAGGAAGTTGGTGTTCGCGGTCTGGGCGTTCGCGCGGAAGTATCCGGTACCGAGGGGTTGTCCCTTGCCGAGGCCGGCGTTGACGATCACCCGGTCGAGACCGCCGAGCTCCTCGTCGAACTCGCGGAAGACGGTGAACACGTCGTCGTGCCGGTTCACGTCGAGGGCGCGCACGCTCACGGTGATGCCCGGATGCGCGGCGAGCAATTCGTCCCGCAGCTCCTCGAGCCGTTCGACGCGACGGGCAGCGAGCGCGAGATTCCTTCCTCGCGCGGCGAATTCACGCGCCATACCGGCACCGAGCCCGGAACTCGCACCGGTGATGAGGATGTTCCGTCGCTGCGGGCGGCTCATCGGTTCTCCTTCTCGTATCGATCGATCAATGCACTGCAACGGGATTCGAGGTAGCCGACCACGACCCAGAAGTCCTTGAAGGCCGGGTTGGTGGTGTGGCCGTGGTGGTAGCGGTAGTAGATCTGCTGGGCGATCACGGCGAGGCGGAACAGTCCGAACACCTCGTAGAATCCCCAGCCGTCCACCGGCAGTCCGGTCCGCTCGGAATAGTATTCGACGATCTCCCGCCGGGTGAGCATGCCGGGGAGATCGGACGGCTGCCGCTTCGTCAGCAGCAGCATGTCGTCGTCGTCCGCCTGGACCCAGTAGGCGAGCGACGAGCCGAGGTCCATCAGGGGGTCGCCGATGGTGGCCAGCTCCCAGTCGAGCACCGCGACCGGCTTCAGCGGATCGTTCTCGTCGAGGACGATGTTGTCGAGCCGGAAGTCGCCGTGGATCACGGTCTGCGCGACGTCCTGCGGCTGCCGCGCCGCCAGCCACTCGGTGACGCGGGCGAAGTCGGGGACGTTGTCGGTGCGGGCCTTGGCGTAGCGCGACGTCCAGCCCGCGACCTGCCGTGCGACGTAACCGGATCCGCGCCCCAGTTCGGACAGTCCCGCGGACTCCGGGTCGATGCCGTGCAGTTCGACGAGCAGGTCGACGATGCGCAGGCACAGGGTGCGGGTGTCCGCTTCGGAGAGGTCGAGTTGCGTGGGTGGATTCGTGCGCAGGATGGTGCCGGGAACGCGGTTCATGACGTAGAAGTCGCTGCCGAGCACGCTGTGATCGGTGCACAGGCCGACCATGGTGGGCACGTAGGGGTAGACCGGTGCGAGCATCGACTGGATGCGGTACTCACGTGCCATGTCGTGGCCCGACGACGGCTTCGCCCCGGCCGGCGGACGGCGCAGCACGAGATCGCGATCCGGATAGCGCAGCAGATAGGTGAGATTGGATGCGCCGCCGGAGAACTGGCGTACCTCCGGCACTCCGGAGATGCCGGCGTTCTCGGCGAGCCAGGCCGCGACCGCGTCGACGTCGAAGGCGTCCTCCTCACGAACGGTGCGGGCGTTGTCGGGAAGTGTGGTCATCGTCGGAAACTCCCTCTCACGCGTACTTGCCGAGTTCGAACCGGGCGACGAGCCCCTGGTGCACCTCGTCGGGTCCGTCGGCGAGACGCAGTGCTCGCGCGGCCGTCCACGCACCGGCGAGGGGGAAGTCGTCGGAAAGCCCGCCACCACCGTGGATCTGGATGGCGAAGTCGACGATCTGCTGGGTGACGCGCGGTGCGACGACCTTGATCTCCGAGACCGCCGAGCGCGCTCCGGCGAGTCCCTGCGTGTCGAGCAGCCAGGCCGCGTGCAGGACGAGCAGCCGCAGTTGATTGATCGCGATGCGGGCGTCGGCGATGCGTTCGCGGTTGCCGCCGAGGTTGATGATCGGCTTGCCGAAGGCGGTGCGCTCGAGACCGCGGCGACACGCGAGTTCGAGGGCGTGCTCGGCCAGCCCGACGAGGCGCATGCAGTGGTGGATGCGGCCGGGACCGAGCCGGCCCTGGGCGATCTCGAATCCTCGTCCGGGACCGGCGATGACGGCATCGAGCGGCAGTCGCGCGTCGGTGAAGGATACCTCGCCGTGGCCACTGGGCTCGTCGAAGAAGCCCATCGTCGGGAGCATGCGCTCGACCTTCACACCGGGGGTGTCGAAGGGCACGAGGACCATCGAATGTCGCTGGTGCTTGTGGGCTTCCGGGTCGGTCAGGCCCATGAAGATGAGCACCTTGCAGTCGGGATGGCCGACGCCGGTGCTCCACCACTTGCGGCCGTTGAGCACGATCTCGTCGCCCTCGACCACGGCGGTCGCGGCCATGTTCGTCGCGTCCGACGACGCGACCTCGGGTTCGGTCATGCAGAAGGCCGAACGGATCTCACCGTCGAGGAGCGGGCGCAGCCACTGTTCCTTCTGCGCCTCGCTGCCGTAGTGGTAGAGGACCTCCATGTTGCCGGTGTCGGGGGCGTCGCAGTTGAACACTGCGGAGGCGAACTGCGAGCGGCCCATCTCCTCGGCGAGCGGGGCGTATTCGACGTTCGACAGTCCGGCACCGAGTTCGGCGTCGGGCAGGAAGAGGTTCCACAGCCCCTCGGCACGGGCCTTGCGCTGCAGCTCGCGGAATTCGGGGGAGACGGCCCACCTCTCGGCAGCGTCGATGTCGCGTCGTCCCTCGCCCGCGGTGCGTCGCTCGGCCCGCAGTCGCTGTTCGACGGGCGTGACCTCGGCGGCGATGAACGCTCGGAGGCGTTCGAGATAGTCGCGACTGCGCTCGGACTGTGCGAAATCCATCGGGTGCCTTCCGTCGAGTTCGACCGGGAATCTGCCCGGTCGGGCGGTCGTAACTGAGCGATGCTCAGTTAGGCTATCGGCGTGAGCACCCCGCGACAAGAGGCGTCCAAGGGACGGCGTCGTCTGCCGCCCGAGGAACGTCGACGGCAACTCGTGGCGATCGGGCTGCAGGAGCTGTCGACGCGCCCGATCCACGCCCTGTCGATCGACCGCGTCGCCGAGATCGCCGGCATCTCCCGCGGTCTGCTGTTCCGCTACTTCCCCACGAAGCAGGACTTCTACGTCGCCGTCGTCGGCGCCGCGTCACGCCGGTTGCTCCGCGCGGCGGACCCCGATCCGGACGAGCAGGATCCCCTCCGGGCGGTGCTGCACCCGTTCGTGTCGTTCATCGATCGTCACGGCGACAACTATCAGGCGTTCTTCCACAGCGGCGTCGGTTCGGACCCCCAGATCCGCGACATCCACGACTCGATGCGCGACACCATGGTCGAGCGGGTCGTCGCGGCGCTGGGCTGCGACGACACCCCCGTCACCCGTATGCGGCTGCGGGGGTGGTGGGCGCTCGTGGAGTCGCTGGCGATCGACCGGTTCCGCGAAGGCACACCGAGCGTCGACGAGGTCGTCGATTATTCGGCCGCGCTGCTGCCGACGGTGCTGGCCGGGCCGTAGACCCGAACCGCCTCGACAACGAAGGGGAGGTCGTGTGCGTCCCCGGGCGGGAAAACGCACACAACCTCTCCCTCGATGGGTGGAGTACGGATCTACAAGCCGGGGATCTGGATCGTCACGCCGGGGAACACCTCGATCTGCGAGGGCACCGGGACGGGCAGATCGACCGGCGGCGCGGGAATCGTGATCGGCGGCAGGTTCGACAGGTCGGGCAGCTGGAAGGTCGGCGCCGGGGGAGCGGTGGTGGTCTCGATACCGGCGTCCTTCGGGACACCTGCCTGACCACCGATCGGCGCCGGCCACGGGAAGCTCTCGACGGGCGTGCCCTCGAGCGCGCCGTCCATCGTTCCCTTCCAGATGTCCGACGGCAGTCCGGAACCGTAGATCGACCCGCCCCAGCTGTTGGTGATCGCCCCGGCATCGGGAGTGCCCATCCACACGGCCGTCGACAGCGACGGCGTGTACCCGACCATCCAGGCGTCCTTGTTCAACCCGGTGTCGCCGAGCTGCGTGGTGCCGGTCTTCGACGCCGACGGCCGCCCACCGGCGAGCGCGTGCCCGCGCGAATAGGCGGCGATCGGCATCATGGCCTGGGTCGCGTTGTCGGCGACCGCGGCGTCGAAGCGCTGCTCGCCGGGTGACGGCGGACGATCGAGGAGCACGACACCGTCGGCCGTGACGACCTTCTGCACGAAGTACGGCTCGTGGAAGACACCGGACGCGGCGATCGTCGCGTAGGCGGAGGCCATGTCGATGACCCGTGCCTGGTACTGGCCGAGGACGATCCCACCCTCCGGCGGACCACCGTTCTCGCTCAGCGTCTGCCCCTCGACCCCGGGGATCGTCAGCGGGATCCCCGCTGCGTGCGCGGCGTCGGCGATCTTCTGCGGGCCGTTCGACATGGACATCATGAGCCGGTAGAAGCTCGTGTTCAGCGACCGCTTGAGCGCCTCGGCGATCGTGCAGCGTCCGCACGACTCGCCCTCGACGTTGCCGATGCGGATGTTGCCCACCGTGAGCGGGGAGCTGTCGAAGCGCGCGTTGAGGCCGATCCCGTCGTCGAGCGCGGCGAGCAGGCCGAACACCTTGAACGCCGAACCGGTCTGGACGGGGGCCTGCGCGAAGTCGAAACCGGCGCCGTCCTCACCGCCGTAGTAGGCGCGCACGGCACCGGAGCGGGGGTCGACCGAGACCACCGCGGTGCGCAGTTCTCCGGGTTCGCCGGACAGCGTGGACCGGGCCGCGTCGATCGCCGCCTGCTGGGCCTTCAGGTCGATGGTGGTGGTGATGCGCAGACCTTCGGTGTTGAGGGCCTGTTCGCTGATCCCCGCCGCGGACAGCTCGCGCAACACCTGGGTACGGATGTGGCCTTCCGGTCCGGTCGCCTCGGTGGCCAGCACGAGGGTGTCCGACGGCACCGTCGGAGGGAACACCTGGTCCGACCGCTCGGCCGGGTCGAGGACCTTCATCTCGACCATGCCGTCGAGCACGTAGTTCCAGCGTTCCTCGATGGCGGGCAGGTTGTACTCGGGGTCGAGCGACGACGGCGTCCGGATCACCCCGGCCAGGACGGCGCCCTCGGAGACCGACAGCTCCTCGACGGGCTTGCCGAAGTAGGCCTGGGACGCCGCGCCGATGCCGTAGGCGCCGCGACCGAAGTAGATGGTGTTGAGATACGCCTCGAGGATCTCGTCCTTCGACCACTGCCGCGCCATCTTGGTGGAGATGACGAGCTCGCGCATCTTGCGTTCGAGCGTGCGATCGGAACCGACGAGCACGTTCTTGACGTACTGCTGGGTGATCGTGGAACCACCGCCGGCGGTGTCCTTGCCCATGACGTTGTCGCGGGCCGCGCGCGCGAAACCGGTGATCGAGAAACCCGGGTTGCTGTAGAAGTTGCGGTCCTCCGCCGACAGCACGGCGTTGCGGACGTGCTCGGGGATCTGCGCGATCCCGACCTCGACACGGTTGCCCTCCGGCGGGACCACCCGGGTGATCTCGGTGGCGTCGTCGGACGCGTAGACGCGCGCGAGCTGGTTCGTCTTCATGTCCGCCGGGGTCGGCACGTCCGCCGAGTAGTAGGCGGTGGCGAAGATCCCGAGCGGGACGAGCACGGCGAGAACGAACGCGACGAGTACGGCGTAGCGAACGATGCGTCCCCTGCGCTTCTTCGCTGCGGCCGCGGCGGCGCGCGAGGATGTCGACCTTTTGGGGCTCGTCACTCGTTCCACTTTCTCGGTACCGGAAATCCGGACGGGAGGGTCTCCCGCCCACCGTATGGTACGGAAACGACCACGGGACGCGTCCGGAACACCGGTACGGTGCTCCTTCTCACGTCACGGGAAGGTCAGCCGGATCGGCGCCACGCGCGGAACGCGAACCCCCACATCACGACGAATGCGAGCAGCACGAGGGACGGCACGATGCCGGGTTGCGGCGACGTCAGCTCGGCGACCGCGGAGATCACCGCCATCACCGTGAACACCGTGAGCAGGCCGAGCAGCATCTCGAGTCGGTTCCGGCGTGGAACCTTCCTCACGACTTGACGCCGCCCGCGGTCAGACCCGAGATGATGCGGCGCTGGAAGAGCAGCACCATCACCACGAGCGGCACCATGACGAGCGTGCCGCCGGCCATGATCGACGCGTACGGGGTGACGTACGGGTCGGTGCCGGTGAACCGTGCCATCGCGACCGTCACCGGGGCCGTGCTCTCGCTCGACAGCTGCGACATCAGCAGGTACTCGTTGACGGTCGCGATGAAGGCGAGGATCGCCGTGGTGAACAGCGCGGGTGCCGCGAGCGGCAGCATGACCAGGCGGAACGCCTGCCCGCGCGTCGCGCCGTCCATGCGGGCGGCCTCCTCGAGTTCCCACGGCAGTTCGGAGAAGAACGAGGTGAGCGTGTAGACCGTCAGCGGCAGCACGAACGAGATGTTCGGGATGATCAGCGCCTGGTACTTGCCGATCCAGCCGATGTCGGTGAACAGCTGGAACAGCGGCGTCACGAGCGCGACGACCGGGAACATCGACGCGCCGAGGATGATGCCGGTGACGAAGTACTTGCCGCGGAACTCGAAGCGCGACAGCGCGTAGGCGGTGAACACGCCGAGCAGCAGCGCGACCGCCGTGGTGGCGCCGGCGATGATGACGCTGTTGAGCAGCGCCCGCGAGAAGTTGACCTTGGCGTCGGGGTCGAGCGCGTCGGCGAAGTTCTGCAGGGTCGGGTTCGACGGCCACAGGGTCGTGCTGAACGTCTCCGACGGGTCGCGCAGGGCCGTGACGATCATCCAGTAGCAGGGGGCCAGGCCCCACACGACGATCAGCGCGACACCCAGATAGGTGCCGACGGTGCTCATCCTGCGCTTGAACGGCACCTTGCGGGTCTGCACCGGCGTGGGCTCCGGCCGGCTCCGGGGAATCTCGGTGGTGACGGTCATACGACCTCCCCCTTACGCTGCTTCTCCTGCGTACTCACCGCGTTGGCGCCGAGGAACCGCACCAGCACGAAGGCGACGGCGAAGATGAGCAGGAAGGTGATCGTCGACAGGGCGGACGCGGAGTTCGAACCCTGCCGCATCTGGTCGACGACGAGCACCGAGATCGTGGACGTCGCGGGATTGGACCCCATCATGATCGCGGGCAGGTCGTACATGCGCAGCGCGTCCATGGTGCGGAACAGGATCGCCACCATGAGAGCGGGCTTCACCAGCGGCAGCGTGATCATCTTGAACCGCTGCCAGGCGTTCGCGCCGTCGACCTTCGCGGCCTCGTAGACGTCCTGCGGGATCATCTGCAGGCCGGCGAGGATGAGCAGCGCCATGAACGGCGCCGTCTTCCACACGTCGGCGACGATGATCGCGAAGCGCGCGGGCCACGGGTCGGCGGTCCACAGATAGTCGGTGCCGAGCAGTTTGTTGGCGGCACCGTCGTTGGCGAAGATGAAGAACCACAGCTTGGCGGTGACGGCGGTGGGGATCGCCCACGGCACGAGCACGGAGGCGCGCAGCAGGCCGCGACCCCGGAACGACTTGGCCATCACGACCGCCATCGCGAAACCGATCACCGTCTCGAGCGAGACCGTGACGACGGTGAAGAAGAAGGTGTTGAAGATCGACTGCCAGAACTGGGAGCCGAGGGTGCCCGGAGGGCACGGGATCGAACCGGTGGCGGTGTTGCAGGTCTGGGTGATCCAGCGCGTGTAGTTCTCGATCCCTACGAAACCGCCGGTGACGAACCGGCCCGTCTCGGGGTCGAGTCGCTTCGAGTCACCGTGCAGCGACATCCACACCGCTCGTCCGAGCGGGTACAGGATGATCACGGCCAGGACGAGCATCGACGGGGCGACGAACATCCATACCGGGACCTTGCGCCGCGTCTTCACCGCCGTGACGGGAGGTGCGGGCACGCGGTGACGTCCGCCGACACGTCCGCGGTCGGGACCGGGCACGGTCCCGACCGCGGGGGCGTGTGGCGGATCCGCGGGATTGTCGACCTGCGGGTCAGCCATGTACTGCTCCTAGAGCATCAGTTGCCGGCGGTCTCGATGCCGGCCTGGGTGTCGTCCAGCGCCTGCTGGACGGTCTTCTCGCCACGGATCGCAGCGTAGGCGTTGTCGGCGATCGCCTTGGACACGGCCGAGTAGTAGGGCGACGCCGGACGCGGCTCGGCTGCCTCGAGGGCCTCCTTCAGCGTCGAGAAGTAGGGGTACTGCTCGAGGATCGAGGCGTCGTCGTAGACCTCGGCGAGAACCGGGGCGCCGCCCGCTTCCGCGTAGTACATCTGTGCCTGGCGGGTCTGCATGAACTCGAGGAAGTCGCGCGCGGTGGCGGGAGCATCCGAGAACGCGCTGATGCCGACGTTGTAGCCGCCGAGCGTCGAGACGCCGGGGCCGTCGACGCCGGGCAGGACGGCGATGCCGTAGTTGCCGGCGACCGATGAGCTCTCACCGTCGGTGTAGAAGCCGGGCCACGTGCGCAGGAACAGTGCCTCGCCGTTGCCGAAAGCGGTCTGCGACTCGCCCTCGGTGTAGGTCTGCGCGGCGGCCGGGATGATGCCGTCCTCGAAGTTGTCGACGATGAACTGCAGGCCTTCGGCCGTCTTGTCGTCGACTGCCGGGGTCAGGCCGTCCTCGGCGACGAAGGAGCCACCGAAGGCGTTGACGATCTCGGTGACGTTGACCGTCAAGCCCTCGTAGTTCTTGAACTGACCGATGTAGCAGGCGATACCCGCTTCCTCGGCCTTCGGGCACTCGGCCTTCAGGTCGTCCCAGGTCGCGGGGGCCTCGTCGACGAGATCGGTGCGGTAGTAGAGGAACGCGCCGTTGGTGTTCTTCGGGGCGGCGTACAGGGTGCCGTTGTAGGTGCCCGACTCGACGGTCGCGGGCAGCAGGCCCTCGGTGTCGATCGCCAGGTCGTCCTCGAGGGGGAGCAGCCAGCCGTTCGCGGCGAACTCCGCCGTGTTGGTGACGTCCACGGCGATGAGGTCGTACTCGTCGCTGCGGGCCTGCATCCGCTGGGCGATGTCGTCGTACTGGTCGTTGGCCTCCTTGGCCAGCGGCTTGAACGTCACCTGCTCGTCGGGATGCTCGGCGTTCCAGTCGGCGATGATGCTCTCGAGCGCCGCGTTCAGGGGATCCTGCCCCTCGACGATCGTGATCGGGCCACGGCCCTCACCGGAAGCAGCGGTACCCTCGCCGCCGGTCGAGGTGTCGTCGCCACCGTTGTCCGACGAGCAGCCCGCGAGAACGAGCGCGGTCGCGGCCGTCGCGGCGATCGCAGCCCTCCGCATCGCCTTCGTATTCAGAACCATCAACAACTCCCCATTTCGAGGTCGGAAAACACACGTCGGTGACCCAGGTGCACCGACACCGGCCACTACTGTGGCACGCAGCACCGGTAAAAGTCGGCATTCCGCCCATCCTGAATCGGTCGAGTGTCGACTCCGCAGACCGATCCCGGAGCGATGATCAGCCGATCCGCTTCCCGTCGGACGTTCCGAAGACGTGCACGTGTTCGGGGTCGAAGCGCAGGTACAGCCGGTCGCCCTTCTGCGGAGGGTTGCGCCAGTCGCTGCGGGCGACGATCTGCTGGACGATCCCGCCGACGTCGGCCCGGCCGTAGACGTAGGCCTCCGAGCCGAGCTCCTCGACCACGTCGACATCCATGGCCAGACCCTCGTTCGAGATCTCGAGGTGTTCGGGCCGGATCCCGAGCACGACCTCCTTCTCGGTGACCTGACCGACCACGTCGCGCGGCACCGGTACGTGGGTGTCGCCGATCATCGCGCCGCGGTCGAAGACCGGGAGGCGGAACAGGTTCATCGCGGGCGAGCCCATGAAACCGGCGACGAAGACGTTCGCCGGCTTGTTGTAGAGCACGCGCGGCGACGCGCACTGCTGCAGGATGCCCTTCTCGAGCACCGCGACGCGGTCACCCATCGTCATGGCCTCGACCTGGTCGTGGGTGACGTAGACGGTGGTGGTGCCGAGGCGGCGCTGCAGCTGCGCGATCTGCGTACGGGTCTGCACGCGGAGCTTGGCGTCGAGGTTCGACAGCGGCTCGTCCATGAGGAAGACCTGCGGCTGGCGGACGATGGCGCGGCCCATCGCGACGCGCTGACGCTGACCGCCGGACAGCGCCTTGGGCTTGCGGTCGAGGAACTGCTCGAGGTCGAGCATCTTCGCGACCTCGACGACCCGCTCGCGGATCTCGTTCTTCGGTGTCTTGGCCAGCTTCAGCGCGAAGCCCATGTTCTCCGCGACCGACATGTGCGGGTAGAGGGCGTAGTTCTGGAACACCATCGCGATGTCGCGTTCCTTCGGATCCTGCCCGGTGACGTCCTGGTCGCCGATGAGGATGCGCCCGCTGTGCACCTCCTCGAGACCGGCGAGCATGCGCAGCGAGGTCGACTTGCCGCAGCCCGACGGTCCGACCAGGACCAGGAACTCGCCGTCCTCGATCTCGAGGTCGAGCGCGTCGACCGCGGGCGTACTCGAGCCGGGGAACAGGCACGTGGCCTTGTCGAAGGTCACCGACGCCATCTCGAAGATCCTTTCCGAAGCGGTACACGCTCGTGCGGTAGGGGAATCTACCGTGCGTCGCTCGATCGGCTCTCGACCGGCGTGACGTCGTCGTCGTTCCACACCTGGATTCCGCGGACGCCCGGGACGTCACCGGCGCGGAAGACGGGGTCGCGACCCTGCTTGCGTTGCGCGCTGTAGTGATGGAACAACGCGTAGGCGATACCCGACAGCGGGATCAGGGCGATGAGGTTGACGGTGGCCATGATCCCCATGGCGAGGTCGGCCAGCGCCCACACCAGCGGCAGCGAGCCGATCGCCCCGAGGAAGACGCACAGCACGACCGCCGAGCGCAGATAGGGCAGGATGCGGCGCGATCCGGTGAGGAACTCCATGTTGGATTCGCTGTAGTAGTAGTTGCCGATCACCGAGGTGAACGCGAGGAAGAAGATCAGCACGGCGAGGAAGTGCACCGTCCAGTCGCCGAGCTGCAGCGCGAGCGCGTTCTGCGTCAGAGCGGCGCCCTCGAGACCGCTGCCGAATTCGGGCTCGGACAACAGGATGATGAAGGCCGTGATCGAGCAGACCAGCAGGGTGTCGAAGTAGACGCCGAGGCTCTGGACCAGGCCCTGCTTGACCGGGTGGGAGACCGCGGCGGCGGCGCCGGCGTTGGGTGCCGAGCCCATGCCGGCCTCGTTCGAGAAGAGACCTCGGCGGATGCCGTTCATGAAGGCGGCACCGAAACCACCACCGACGACCTCCTCGAGACCGAAGGCGTTCTCGACGATGAGGCGGAACATGGTCGGAACCTCGCCGATGTTGAGGACCACGACGATGATGCCGATGACCAGGTAGACGAACGCCAGGACCGGCACGACGATCTGGGAGACACCGGAGATGCGGCGGATACCGCCGAAGATCACCACGCCGACGATGAGGGCGACGACCAGGCCCACGATCACTTGGAGGGTCATGGTCTTCTCGCCGACGGAACTCGAGACGGCGTCGACGATCGAATTGGTCTGCACCGCGTTGAACACGAATCCGTAGGTGATGGTGATGATGACCGCGAAGATCATGCCCATCCAGCGTTTCCGTAGCCCGTACTGCATGTAGTAGGCGGGGCCGCCGCGGAAGGTGCCGTCCTCGTCGCGCACCTTGTACAGCTGGGCGAGGGTGGACTCGAGGAAGGCGGTCGCCGCACCGACCAAGGCCATCGCCCACATCCAGAACACCGCGCCGGGACCACCGAGGCTGATCGCGATCGCGACACCGGCGACGTTGCCCGTTCCCACGCGGGAGGCGGCCGAGACGGAGAAGGCCCGGAAGGCGGACAGGCCCGGTTCTCCGTTGGGTTGCCTCTCGGGTTTCTCCACGATGGAACGCAGCATGTCGGGCAGGAGCCGGATCTGGATGAACCGGGAGCGGATCGTGTAGTACAGGCCCGAACCGATGAGCAGTGCGATCACCGCGTACCAGAACGTGTCGTTGATATCGGTGACGAAATCGACCGCAGTGTCCATCTGCACGATCTTGGTGGGTCGCGGACGGTTTCGCAGGAATTTCGTGCGTGTTCCCGGTCTCGTGGGCGGAGTCGGTGCCGGGCTCTACGCTCGCTGGGTGAGTTCGGACAAGATGTTGAGTCGTATCGGCGGGTTGCTCCGCCAGGCGGAGTCCACCGACAACCCTCACGAGGCCGACGCCTTCCTCGCCGCGGCGCAGCGGCTCGCGACGTCCTCCTCGATCGATCTGGCGGTCGCGCGCAGCCACACGGCGGCGAAGGAACGCCGCGCGACTCCCGTGCAGCGACTGATCACCATCGGCGAGACGGGCAAGAAGGGACTGCGCACCTACGCCCAGTTGTTCATCGCGATCGCGGGAGCCAACGACGTGCAGTGCGACATCACCGCGAACTCCACCGTCATCTACGCCTACGGCTTCGCCGACGACATCGACGTGTGCGAGGCGCTGTATTCCTCTCTGCTCGTGCAGATGGTGCGGGCGTCCGACGCGTATCTGCGCGAGGGCACCTACCGGAACGAGACCACGGTGCGCACCGTCGTCGAGGAACGCGGCGGTCGCCGGGTGCGCACACGTGTGCGCAAGCCCGTTGCCGCGGTGACGGCCCGGCTGAACTTCCAGTCGGCGTTCGCCGCGCGCATCGGTGCCCGGCTGGCCGAGGCGAAGCAGGAGATCGAACGCGAGGTGGAAACATCCGCGCCCGGTACGGCGTTGGTGTTGCGTGGGAAGAGTCTGGAACTCCAGGACTTCTACCGCAGTACGTCGCAGGCACGGGGCAGTTGGCGGGGAAACCGGGCACCGTCGGCGCGCTCGGCCGATGCCCGGCGCGCGGGCGACCGCGCCGGACGCGCGGCCCGACTGGGAACGGCACCCGAACTGCCGTCGGCTTCGAGGAGGCTGGAACGGTGACCAAGGTGCGCGATACCCGCAGAACCGCTGTGTACGAAGCGGAGTCGATCGTACGGAAGATGCTCGACCGCGCCGACGAGCGCGGTCTGCGGACCGTCGAGGTCGCCGGTTCCCACGTCACACTCCCGGTGGAGAGACGGTTCGCCTCCATCGCCTCGGTCCAGGACTACATCGACGCCGTGCTCGCCCTCGACTGGGTACGCGCCCGGTGGGAGCGCGCCGCCGTGCCGGTGCGCGTGCGGGCCCGTGCGGGCAACGCAGCCGCACACTACGAACGCGACTGCGCGACGATCGCTCTTCCCGAGCACCGGGCGAACACCGCGTGGGCGTTCCGCGAGATGGTGGTGTTGCACGAACTCGCGCACCATCTCGATCCGCAGGATCCCGACGACGCCACCGAGGGAGCCCACGGGCCGGCCTTCGTCGAACGTTTCCTTGCCCTCGTGGGCGAAATCATCGGCCCGGAAGCAGCATTCGCGTTGCAGGCGACAGGGATCGCCGCCCCGGTGCATCCGCGTCGATAGCCTCCGGTTTCCGAAACCCTTACCGGCTCGAGAACCTTTCTTTGGCATGCCCGCGGACGGCCGGGCGAGATCTGTAGCAAATATCGTATCCTGCTGCATAACATACTGATTGGTACTTTCCGAGCCCGTCGTTCACTCCGGGATCCGCATGCCGACGAAGCATGCGAATCACGGTCTCGAGTGACGTACTGTGGTTTGCATCACACAAAGACGCGCGTCGGCTGCGTACCGTACCGAGACTTCCCCGGCCCCTTCCGAGCACGCCACACGACGCGCGGCATACGAAGGAGAACGGTGATGAAACCCGGAGCACGAGTCGCCCTCGGTGTGGGCATCGGATATTTCCTCGGCCGTACCAAGAAGATGCGGGTGGCCATGATGCTCGCCGGTGCCGGAATGACCGGCAAACTGCCCAGCAATCCGCAGGAACTCTTGCAGCGCAGCGCCTCGATGCTCGGCTCGTCTCCCGAGATCAACAAGATCACCGAATCCGTTCGCGGAGAACTCATGCATGCGGCTCGTGCCGCTGCCGTGACCGCGGCCAGCAACCGGATCGACGCCCTCAACGAACGTCTGCAATCCCGTGCGAGCGGTGGCGGCGGAGGGTCGGAGGAACCCGAGGACGCCGAATACGAGGACGAATACGACGAACCACGCGACGAGCAGGAAGGTCGCGGCAGCAAGCGTCGCGGCAACCGGAGTCGCAACGAGGAGCCGGATTACGACGAGACGGACGAAGAGGGTTCCGACGAGGAGGATTCGGGCGACGAAGAGGAGCCGGAGCCCGAGCGTCCCACACCGCGGCGCCGCGCAGCTCGGGCCACATCCCGTCCGCGGACTTCCCGCAGCAAGAAGACGGCCGACAGCGAAGACTCGGACGACTCGGAGGAGGCACCTCCGAAGCCGCGCAAGCGCGCAGCGCGTAGCACTGCGTCGTCCTCCTCCTCCGGTCGTGCGCCCGTACGTCGAACGAAGCGGTGAGAACGATGGCCAGGTTGAGCGATGTATCGGGCGGAGTCGCCGACGCGGTGGGCAAGGCCGGGAAGACCGCGACCGATACCGCCGGTAAGGCCGGCCGCACCGCCACGGACACGGCGGGGAAGGCCACGGGAGGATTGACCGGCGGGTTGCAACAGTCGTTGCAGGGTCTCGCGGGAACGGTCGCCCAGAACGCGTTGTCGAGCCTGTCCGACAGGGTCACCGGCACAACTGGACGATTACAGGATTACTCCGAGGGCAAGGGCGGGAATCTGGCCAGTGCGCTGACCGGTGTCGACAAGCTTGCCGAGGGCGAGTCGCCGTTGAAGGCAGCGGCGAGCTCAGGATTCGAGAATCTGAAGAACACCGCCAAGGACAAGTTCCAGGACGTCAAGGAGGCCGTCACCGGCGGCGGCGGAGGCAAGGGCGGGGGTGGCAAGAAGCTCAAGCTCACCAACATCGTCGAGAGCATCGACGTGGGCGTGCCGATCGACCTCGCCTACGACCTGTGGACCCAGTTCGCCGACTGGCCGAAGTTCATGAAGAAGGTCGAACAGGTCGAACAGGTCGAGGACGAGAAGCTCAATTGGACCGGCAAGGTGTTCTGGTCGCGCCGGAACTGGGAGTCCACGATCCTCGAACAGGTGCCGTTCGAACGGATCGTGTGGCGTTCCAAGGGCGGCAAGGGTTACATCGACGGCGCGGTGACCTTCCACGAGCTCACACCCGATCTCACCCGGATCCTCATGGTCCTCGAGTACCACCCCCGGGGCCTGTTCGAGCGCACCGCGAATCTGTGGCGGGCGGTCGGTCGCCGGTCCCGCCTGGAACTCAAACATTTCCGGCGCTACGCCATGACCGAGGCCGTACTGCATCCCGACGACATCGTCGGCTGGCACGGCGAGATCCGTGAGAGCGAGGTCGTCAAGGACGACGAGACCGCGCGTCAGGAGGAAGAGGAGCGGGAGCAGGAGGACGCCCGCGAGAACGGCGAGGAGGGGGACGAGGGGGAGACCGACACCTCCGGTGACGAGGACGAGATCCGCGACGAGGACGAGGATTTCGAGGAGGGTGAACCGTCCGAAGACGAATACGAAGAGGAGTCACCCGAGGAGGAGGATCTGCGGGAGGAGGACGAAGGGGACGAGGAGCCGGCCGAGGATGAGGAGGATCTCGAGGACGAGTATCCCGAAGAGGAGGACGAGACCGAGGAGGACGAGTCCTCCGACGAAGAACCCGACGACGAAGAGGACGAGCCCGAACCGCCTCGGAAACGTGCGCCCGCCAAGCGGACCCGGGCGACGAAGAGCACCGGTACGCGCTCGTCCCGCTCGAGAGGATCCCGGTCATGACCATCCAACCTGCAGGGGGCGGCGGGGGCGGCGGCGGGGGCGGTATGGCCCGTCCCAACTCGTCCGGCCTCGCCGACGTCATCGACACCATCCTCGACAAGGGCCTCGTCATCGACGCGTTCGTGCGTGTCTCGCTCGTCGGTATCGAACTGCTCACCATCGACGCCCGCGTCGTCGTGGCCAGTGTCGACACCTATCTGCGTTTCGCGGAAGCGGTGAACCGGCTCGAGATCTCCGACAACGAGCCGAAGGGCCTTCCGGATCTCGTCGGCGACATCACCTCCGGCGGTTCCAAGCACAAGACGAAGGGCGCGCTCGAGGCTGCGGGGGAGAAGGTCAGCGAGTTCCTCGGGGATGTCCAGGAGCAGCGGCAGCCCGCTCGACGATCACGCAGGGGTGAGGACTGATGTCGACCGAACAGACCGAACGACCCGAGCAGGGCGACAGCGACGAAACCGCCACGACCACTGCGGTCTATGTCTACGGCATCGTCCCGTCGGATGTGGAACCGGAGGAGCATGCGGAAGGGGTGGGCAATCCGCCGGCCGAGGTGTCGGTGGTCAAGTCCGGTCGCATTGCTGCGCTGGTGAGCGAGATCCCGACCGATCGCGCTCTCGGCACACCGGACGATCTCAAGGCGCACGCCGCGTTGCTCGACGGGACCGTGGCGGTCGCCCCCGTGCTCCCGCTGAGATTCGGTGCCGTCCTCACCGACCGGGATGCGGTGGCCGCGGAGTTGCTCGAGGGGAACGAGGACGAACTCGCCTCGGCCCTCGACCAACTCGACGGTCTCGCACAGTTCGTCGTGAAGGGACGGTACGACGAGAGGGCGATCCTGCAGGAGATCCTCGAGGAGAACTCCGAGGCGGCGCAGTTGCGGGAGCAGATCCGCGGCCAGTCCGAGGACGCGACCCGCGAGGCCCGGATGGCGCTCGGGGAGATCATCAACGCGACGATCGAGGCCAAACGGAACGAGGACACGCGCCGCACGGTCGAGGCTCTGTCCTCTCTCGACCCGATGGTCAACGAGCGGCAACCCACGCACGAGCAGGATGCCGTGCACATCGCCGTCCTCGTCGAACTCGAGCGGCAGGACGAACTCGAACAGGCCCTGCAGGAATTGGGCCGGGAATGGGAGGACCGGGTCGAGATCTCGTTGCTCGGCCCGATGGCGGCCTACGACTTCGTGGCGAAATCCGATCCCGGCGAAGGAGGTTGACGATGGGTCTGCTGACCTCCCTGCTCACGTTGCCCCTCGCTCCCGTCAAGGGAGTGATGTGGCTCGGAGAGATCATCCAGGAGCAGGTCGAACAGCAACTGCACGATCCCGCCAACGTGCGGCGCGAACTCGAGCAGATCGAGGAAGCGGCGGAGGCGGGCGAGCTGACGCCCGAGGAGAAGGACGAGGCGCAGCAGGCCGTGCTGAACCGGATGATCTCCCGGGGTGGATCCGGCCCCGCCGAGGGAAAGGAGTGATCCCGTGGCGCAGGACACCGGTCCGCCCGCGATCTCGGCGGCCGAGGCCGCATCGGCGGCTCTCACACATCTGAAGGAACTGACCTCGAAGGAGGTTCAGGGGGTCACCTCCGTCGAACCCACCGAGGACGGATGGGTCGTCGAGGTGGAGGTCGTGGAGGACAGACGGATTCCGTCGTCGGCCGACATGCTCGCGCTCTACGAGGTGGAGGTCGATCTGGACGGGAATTTGCTTGCGTACCGGAGGACCCGGCGTTACGGACGCGGCAGCAGCGACATCGGTGCGAGGACCGGGTCATGACGGTGGTCGGTGGGGGTGGCGGCACGTCGTCGCCGCAGCCCTACGGGGGTGGAGGACGGTCGACCAATCTCGGCGACATCCTCGAGCGTGTCCTCGACAAGGGTTTGGTCATCGCCGGCGACATCCAGGTGAATCTGCTCGACATCGAACTGCTCACGATCAAGCTCCGCCTCGTCATCGCATCGCTCGAGACGGCCAAGGCCGTCGGGATCGACTGGTGGGAGAGCGATCCGTGGTTGACGAGCAAGGCTCGAGCACCCGAGGTCGATTCGAGCCGGGCAGAACTCGAGCTGGAGAATCGGCAGCTGCGCGAGCGGTTGGCTGCACTCGAGGCCCGAGCGGAGGAACTGGAGCCGGAAACGGCGGAGATCGTGGACGAGGAGGACCGTGACTGACACGACCGGAATCTGGATGTACGCCGTGACCGACGGGACGCTCGTCGGCCACGAGACCGAGGGCGCCTCCGGTGTCGCTGGTGAGCAGGTCCGCACGGTGCAGGAGGGCGGACTGACCGCCGTGGTCGGAACGGTGCCCCTGGACGATTTCGGCGAGGCCGCGCTGGCACGCAATCTCGAGGACCTGGACTGGCTGGAAAGAGTGGCCCGCGCCCATGATTCGGTCGTCGCCGGATTGGCGCGTCACGTCTCCGTGGTACCCCTGCGACTCGCGACCGTCTGCCTCGACGACGAGCGGGTCCGTGCCCTGCTCACCGAGCACCGGGAGCAGTTCTCGTCTGCACTCGCGCTCGTGACGGGTCGAACCGAATGGGGGGTCAAGGCGTTCGCCGATCGCAAGGCGCTGACCGCGGCCGCCGCCGAAGCGCAAGCGGAGGGAGCGGGTTCCGGCACGGGCACGGCCTATCTACTGCGCCGGCGTGCGCAACTGGCAGCACAGGAGAGTGTCGAACGCGATGCGGCCGAACGCGCCGCCGATATCCACGAGCGGTTGCTGCGCGTGTCGGCCGCGGGTCGCCGGAGCGCGCCGACCGATCCGGCACTGAGCGGCAGCCACGAGTGGATGCTGCTCAACGGGACGTATCTCGTCGATGACGACCGGACGGACGAATTCCGCTCCGAGGTCGAGGAACTCGGGTCGCTGAATCAGGGGATCAAGCTCGAGACGAGTGGTCCGTGGCCGCCCTACTCGTTCGCCGGAGCAGAACGGATCTCGCCGTGAGGTACGCCGACGGATCGGTGGACGAGGAACGGCGGATCGCTCTGATCGATCTGCTGGATCGGGTGTTGTCCGGCGGCGTGGTCATCACCGGCGACATCACGCTGTCGATCGCGGAGATCGATCTGGTGCGGATCTCGTTGCGCGCGTTGATCTCGTCGATCAGTACCCTGTCGCTACCCGGGATCGACGTCCCCGTCCCGCGTGGGGCCCGGGAGGGTTCGTGAGCGAGCCGGTGAACTTCCCGTCGCGTATCGACGCCGATCCCGAATCCGTGGAGCGGGGTCTGGTGACGCTGGTGCTCACGCTCGTCGAACTGCTCCGGCAGCTGATGGAGCGTCAGGCCCTGCACCGCATGGATGCAGGGGATCTCAGCGACGAGCAGATCGAACGGCTCGGCACGACACTGATGCTGCTCGAGCAGCGCATGGGCGAACTGCGCGACCATTTCGGGCTCACCCCCGAGGATCTCAACATCGATCTCGGTCCGCTGGGGACACTGCTGCCCCGGGAGTGAGCCCGATCGGTCACATTCCGGCGATCTCCACGAGCTCGTAGTCCTTCACGCCACCGGCGAGCACCCGCAGGTGGTCGTCCATGGTGCCGAGGGTGTGCTCGATCGCGGTCAGGCGGCTCAGGTAGTGGCCGATGGAGTGCTCGGCGGTGACACCGATACCGCCGTGCATCTGCACGGACTCCTGGCCGATCTTCCGAGCGGACCGGCCGACCTGCAGCTTGGCGCGCGAGGCGATGGTCGGGTCGACGATGCCGTCGGCGAGGGCCATGGTCGCGTACAGGCTCATGCTCGACGCCAGCTCGTACAGCACGTACATGTCGGCCGCGCGGTGGGTGAGCGCCTGGAACATCGACAGCGGCACACCGAACTGCTTGCGCTGCTTGAGATAGCCCGTCGTCAGCTGCACCGAGGAGTCGAGGGCACCGACCGCCTCGGCGCACAGTGCCGCCTGTGCGTGCACCTGCGCCGCGGTGATGGCGGCGGACGCGTCGGCCGCCTCACCGAGCGGGGTGGCCGCGACGTCGTCAAGTACGAGCTGCGCACCGCGACGCTCGTCGTGGGTGCGGTACGGCGTGCGGACCAGACCGTCGGCCGATGCGTCGACGACGAACAGTCCGACGCCACCCTCCGGGAGCTTCGCGGAGACGATGAAGGTGTCGGCGCAATCACCGTGCAGCACAGGGTTCTTGCGACCGGAGACGGTCCAGGAGTCGCCGTCGCGCGCCGCGGTGGTGGCCACCTCGGTGTGCGGCCAGCGGCTGCCCGGCTCGTCGTGCGCGAACGCGAGGAGCACGGTGCCCTCGGACAGCCGCGGCAGGATGTCGGAGCGCTGCGCGTCGGTACCGACCTCTGCGACGAGCCGACCGGGCAGGTAGACGCAGTCGAGCACGGGCTCGGGTGCAAGGGCGCGGCCGATCTCGGTCATGACGGCCATGACCTCCACGGGCCCGGCTCCCATGCCGCCGTGTTCCTCCGTGAAGGGCAGGCCGAGCACGCCGAGTTCGGCAAGCTGCTTCCACACGTCGCGATTCCAGCCCAGGTCACTTTCGGCCACCCGGTTGCGCGACTCGACGTCGTACGCGCCGGAGAGCAGGTCGCGGACGGTCGCGCGGAGCATGTCCTGTTCGGTGTCGAGTTCGAAATTCATGTCCGGGGCCTCACAGTCCGAGAATCGAGGAAGCGATGATCGAACGCTGTACCTCGTTCGACCCGCCGTAGATGGTGACCTTGCGGTTGTTGAGGTAGGTCGGCATCGTCAGCTGCGCCCAGTCGGGCGAGTCGATACCGGCCTCGCCGGCGGGCAGCGAATCGGGGCCGGCGATGTCGACGAGCAGTTCGGTCGCGGCCTGCTGCAACTCGGAGCCGCGCATCTTGAGCAGCGACGATGCCGGGTTGGGCTTGCCGTCGGCCGAGCCGGCGACGACGCGCAGCTGGGTGAGCTCGAGAGCGAGCAGCTCGTTCTCGAGTTCGGCCAGGCGTGCCGCGAAGATCGGGTCGTCGAGCAGCGAGCCGCTGCCGTAGCGGGTCTCGGCCGCGAGGGACTTCGCCCGCGCGAGCTTGACCTTGGTGGCGCCGACCCGGGCGATGCCGGTGCGCTCGTTGCCGAGCAGGAACTTCGCCTGAGTCCAGCCGGTGTTCTCCTCACCGACGAGGTTCTCGGCGGGAACGCGCACGTCCTCGAAGAAGACCTCGTTGACCTCGTAGCCACCGTCGATCAGCTTGATCGGACGGCGGGTGACGCCCGGGGTGTCCATCGGGAAGAGCAGCATCGAGATGCCGGCCTGCTTCTTCGCGTTCGGATCGGTGCGGACGAGGCAGAAGATCCAGTCGGCGTGCTGCGCGAGCGTCGTCCACGTCTTCTGCCCGTTGACGATGTAGTCGTCACCGTCGCGGACGGCGCGGGTCTTGAGGGACGCGAGGTCGGAGCCGGCCTCGGGCTCGGAGAATCCCTGGCACCACCAGATGTCGAGGTTGGCGGTGGCGGGGAGGAAGCGTTCCTTCATCTCCTGCGAACCGAACTGCGCGATGACCGGGCCGATCATGGAGGCGTTGAACGGCAGCGGGTCGGGCACCGACGCGAGCTGCAGCTCGCTGAGCCAGATGTTGCGCTGCATCGGCGTCCAGTCCTGACCGCCCCATTCGACGGGCCAGTTGGGAACGGCGAGGCCGCGCGAATGCAGGATGCGCTGGACAGCGACGTAGTCGTCCTTGCCCAGCGGGGTGCCGGAGGCGGTCTTCGCACGCACTTCGGCGGGGATCTCGGTGGTGAAGAAGGTGCGCAGTTCGTCGCGGAACGCACGCTCCTCCTCGGTGAGCTTCAGGTTCATGGAGGGGCCTTCCAGGGATGCCGGCGCCGTAGCGCTTCTCGCGATTCCAAACTAACCTTACATTGTTAGCTCGTCCAGGCCGGGCCGGAAGGAGGACGATGGATGGCGCGCCCGCGCACGCCGCTGCTCAGCCGTGAACTCATCCGCGACGTCACGCTGCGACTCGTCGACGAGCACGGCCTCGACGCCGTCTCGATGCGTCGGATCGCCGCCGAACTGGGTGTTCGCGCCCCGTCGCTGTACAGTCACTACGCCACCAAGGAGGAACTCCTCGACGACATCGCCGACGCCATCGGCGAATCGGTCGACGTCAGCGGGTTCGCCGAGGACGACTGGCAGGAAGCACTCCGACGTTGGGCCCGCACCTACCGGGACGCGCTCGCCGCGCACCCGAACATGGTGCCCTTCCTCGCCGCGAGCCCGGGTACCCGGCCCGTCTCCCTCCAGGCGTCCGACGCCATCCACGGCGGCCTCACCCGCGCCGGCTGGCCGCCCCGCTTCGCGACGATGATCGGTGCCTCGATCAAGTACATCGTCATCGGCTCCGCGATCACCTCGTTCGCGGGCGGATTCGACGATCACATCGACACCTACAACGAGCGGTATCCGCATCTGTCGCAGGCGCATCGGCTCCGTGAGTACGCGGCCGAGATCGACGCCGAGAGCTTCGACCTCGTTCTCGAGTCCTTCCTGCGGGAACTCGGGCGACGATACGAGATGTTGCCTTAACGTGGATCCCATGACGCGCCCCCTTCGCATCGGACTCCAACTACAGCCCCAGCAGCAACCCGATTACGGGGTCATCCGCGACACCGTGCTCCGCGCCGAGGATGCCGGCGCCGACATCGTGTTCAACTGGGACCACTTCTACCCCCTCTACGGCGATCCCGACGGCGCGCACTTCGAATGCTGGACGATGCTCGGCGCATGGGCCGAACAGACCGAACAGGTGGAGATCGGCGCACTCGTCACCGGCGGCGGGTACCGAAACCCCGATCTGCTCGCCGACATGGCCCGCACCGTCGACCACATCAGCGGCGGCCGGCTCATCCTCGGCATCGGCGCGGGCTGGTTCGAGCGGGACTACGACGAGTACGGTTACGAATTCGGCACCAAGGGCTCCCGGCTCGCCCTGCTTGCCGAGTACATGCCTCGCATCGTCAACCGACTGGGCAAGCTGAACCCGCAGCCCACCCGGCACATTCCCATCCTCATCGGTGGCGGCGGCCCGAAGAAGACACTGCCGATGGTCGCGAAGTACGCCGACATCTGGCACAGCTTCGGTGAGCTGGAGACCCACGCCGAGAAGTCCGGGATCCTCGCGCAGCGCTGCGCCGAAACCGGTCGTCGCCCCGAGGACATCGAACGCTCCACCTCGTGGCCCGGTGCCGAGGCCGCACCGTCCTATGTCGATCTCGGTATCACGCAGTTCACTGTGGGTGTCGGTGGTCCCGACTACGACCTCACCGAACTGCGTGAAGCGATCGCATGGCGCGACGAGAACTCCGCACCGCCGCTGACAGGGCTCAGCTGATCATCGTCAGTATCATCGGTGGTGCATGTCGAACGCACCATGGTTACCGCCCTGCACCGCCGACGACTGGGACGACGGTCGTCGGCGGCGACGTCTCCGCGACACCCGCACCGGTCATCACTGGGTGCGGTTCGGCCGGTTCCGACGAGTCCTCGCGCGCACGGCCGTCGCGGCGCTCCCGCTCGTCGCCCTGTTCACCCAGTACTGGGCGTGGGACGTCGCGCCGGTCCGTGAGCGACTCGCTCTCACGCAGCCGCAACTACATCCGATCCACGACGCGGCGGCGCGGGAGGACCGCGACACGGCGGTCGTCGACCTCGTGGGCCTGGGCAATCTCGACGCGACCGAGACCGCCACGGCACTGCCCGCACTGAGCGAACTCGGGCAGGTGTGGGCGGTCGAGTACGACAACAGCGGTCTCGACACCGCCGTCGTCAGCCGGCTGATCCACGAACGTGCGGCATGGTCCGGGATCGAGAACATCGTGCTCACCGGGCACAGTATGGGTGGGATCATCGCTCTCGAGGTCGCCCAGCACCTGTATCAGGACACCCCACTCGAGGTCACCGGCGTCATTCTGGACTGCACTCCGCTGGACCTGCACGCCGTCCGGGCCGACGCGCGTGACGCCGGCGAGGACCTGTTGCGTTGGATCGGCTGGCTGCCCGGCGCGCGGGAGAGCCGCAGCATGCGCATGCTCGTCGAGGTCGTCGCCCGCATGGACCGTTTCGTGCTCCCTTCGGACCGGTGGTACCGCCGTATCGACACCGAAGAGTTGCGCGACGTCGCGGTCGAGGTGCTCAACGACAAGATCTTCTCCACCGACGCCGCGAGCAACGGGCTGATCGAGTCGCAGTTCCGGGCGATCGTCGCCTCCGGTGCGATCGACAACCTGCGGGCGCTCGCCGACGAACGCGACGACAAGATCCGTCCCGCCATAGCGTTCCTCCGGCCACGGAATGCCATGGCCGACAACGTCGTCGACGTCGAGTACAGCCACCGCATCCTGATCGACCAGTCCGGCGGTGTCGACGGCACGCTGCTGGTGTCGAAACTCGATCGCACCGGACACGCCAATCCCATCCAGGCCCCTGCGGAATACAACACGGCGATCACGAACCGGGTGGTGCCCTTCGTCGACGGCAGGCCCGGCCGGGTCGAGGACGACGAGGAGGCGCCACCGGACGACGAGTTCTTCGATGACGACCGTCCCGAGGTCCGGCCGATCGTGGATCTCGACCGCATCGCTCCGGGCTGACCTCGGCCCGTTCTGTGACCGCCGTCTCACGGCCGCCGAATGCTCATCGGGTGTTCACCTTCTCGTTCCGTCCGACTCGCCTGACGCTCCTACGGTTCCGGCGTCGAACCGATTTCCGAGGAGAACGTTGTGGCCCGTAGAGTCCTGCCCTTGTTCGTCACGCACGACGGCATATCGTCGCGCTCGAACATCACGTGCAAGTACAAGTGCGGGGATGCCTGTTCGCACGCCGTCCCGAACACCTCCCGCGGTGAATATTTCGGCGACATCGTGCGCGCGGCCGTCTCGCGTCGCGGGGTCCTGCGGGGCGGTGCCATGGCCGTGCTCGCCGTCGGCGCCGGTGGCGTTCTGACGGCCTGTGCGGACGATTCCGCCGCGGCCGCCGGTAGTGACGCGGGGGCGGCAGGCGATCTCGGGCCGGTGCCCGACGGCACGAACTTCACAGCGGTCGCGCCGAACACCGATGACGCGGTGACGGTTCCGGAAGGATACGAGAACGACGTCGTCATCCGGTGGGGCGATCCGGTGCTGCCCGATGCACCGGCCTTCGACATCGGCAACCAGACGGCGACCGCGCAGGAGAAGCAGTTCGGGTTCAACAACGACTTCGCCGGTCTGCTCCCGGTGGACGGCCGACCCGACACCTACCTGCTCGTCGTCAATCACGAATACACCACCGAGCCCTTCATGTTCGCCGACTACGACGCGGACGACCCCACCGAGGAACAGGTACGCATCGGCATCGCCGGTCACGGACTGTCGGTCGTCCAGGTGAAGGGCGAGACCGGGACCGGCCGCCTGACACCGGAATTCGGCGAGTACAACCGTCGTATCACCGGAACCACCGAGTTCCTCCTCACCGGTCCGGCCGCGGGCAGCGACCTGCTGAAGACCACCGCCGACCCGACGGGCACGCGGGTCGCGGGGACGTTCAACAACTGCGCCGGCGGGCTCACGCCGTGGGGCACCGTGCTGTCGGGCGAGGAGAACTTCAACCAGTACTTCGCCAACGCCGAGAGTGTGACCGACCCGGTCGTCGCCGAACGTCTCGCCCGGTACGGACTCGAGGGCGCGGAAACCGAACGGAAGTGGGAACGATTCGACCGGCGCTTCGACATCGCCGCGGAACCCAACGAGGTCAACCGGTTCGGGTGGATCGTCGAGATCGATCCGTGGGACCCGAATTCGGTGCCCGTCAAGCACACCGCACTGGGACGGTTCAAGCACGAGGCGGCCACCGTCCACATCACCGACGACGGCACTGTCGTGTCGTACAGTGGTGACGACGAACGCTTCGACTACATGTACAAGTTCGTCTCGTCGCGGAAGATGCAACCCGGGAACTCGCGAGCGGCGGTGCGGCACAACATGACCCTGCTCGACGCCGGCACGCTCTATGTCGCGAAGCTCAGTGGCGACCATCCGGACGAGATCGACGGATCCGGAACGCTTCCCGAGTCCGGCGAGTTCCGCGGCAGCGGCGAGTGGATCCCGCTGCTGCGCGCGAACGAGGACGGCAGCGCCGAGTCGCTGGTCGACGGCATGAGCGCCGAGGAGGTCGCGGTGTTCACCCGCCTCGCGGGCGACCGGGTGGGGGCGACGAAGATGGATCGCCCCGAGGACTTCGAACCGAATCCGGTCACCGGCAAGGTCTACATCGCACTCACCAACAACACCAAGCGCGGCGTCGACGGCGCCGCCCCGGCCGACGAGGCGAATCCACGCGAGAACAACAAGAACGGTCAGGTCCTCGAGATCGACGACGACCACGCGGGTACGTCCTTCACGTGGACGCTGCTGCTCGTGTGCGGGGACCCGAACGAGGCCGACACCTACTTCGGCGGCTTCGACAAGTCGCAGGTCAGTCCGATCTCGTGCCCCGACAACCTGGCCTTCGATTCGTACGGCAACCTGTGGATCTCCACCGACGGCAATGCACTCGGCTCCAACGACGGATTGTTCAGCGTCGTCCTCGACGGACCGCGCCGCGGTGAGACGAAGCAGTTCCTCACCGTGCCGATCGGCGCCGAGACGTGCGGGCCGATCGTGCAGGACGGCCGGGTCGTGGTGTGCGTGCAGCATCCCGGGGAGACGGACGACGCGTCGTGGGCATCGCCGGCCTCGCACTGGCCCGACGGCGGCGACTCCCAGCCGCGTCCCGCCGTGGTCGCGGCGTGGAAGTCCGACGGCGGACGTATCGGGGTCTGACACCTCGGGCGTGGTTCCGGTGGCGCTCGCTACGGCGCTCGCTACCGGAACCACGCACAGGTCATCCGAGCCAGTCCAATACCGCTGCGGCGGTCCACGACTGCTGCATGCTGCCGAGCGGGTCGCCGGTGAACGGCTCGTAGTACTCGGCGAAGGTGCCGTCGCTCGCCTGCCTGAGTCCTTCCGCACGAAGCACGTTCGCGCGTTCGGCCCAGCCGCGACGGGCGAACGCCCACGAGAACAGCCACGTCATCACGGGCCACACCGGTCCGCGCCAGTACTCGCGGGGACGGAAGTCGCCCGAGACGGGAGACGTCGACGGCGGTACCGCATAGCGAAGATCCGGATGCCCGCAGAACTTCGGCCCTTCGAAGGTGCGCAGCAGCGCCCGCTCGGCCTGCCGGTCGAGGCCACCGCACAGCAGCGGAGCGAACATCGCGAGAGTGTCGGTGGCGACCCACTTCCCGCTGCGCAGGTCGAAATCCTTCGCCGCGCCCGTCCGCGGATCGGTCGTGGCGATCACGCCCTTCCGGAACCGTTCGGCCCACGAATACAGCTCGCGCACATCCGCGTTGGGACGGGAATGCTCCTCACCGATGGTCGCGAGCACCTCGCACGACAGCGAGAACACCGCGCTGACGAAGACGTCCTCGACCGCGAAGCTCATGGCCTTCGCGAGCACGCCGTCCTCGTAGCGCGCCGTCTTCATCTCCTCGAGCAACCACAGATAACGCGCGTATTCGCGGTCGGTGGGTCGCTGGGTGGCGTCGGCGACGTGCTCGAGATCCTCGCGATGGAAGGGCGGCACCGGACCGGCGATGACGTTGGCGTACGCCGTATCCCAGCGCGGGGAGTTGTCCATGCCCGACTCCCACCCGTGGTACAGCGCGATGCGGCCGTTGCCGTCGAGATCGCGCGCGTGCGCGAGCCAGCGGTGCCAGCGCACCAGATCCGCCCACCGGCGATCCAGGAACTCCTCGGCGACAGCACGTGTCGAGCGGCCGTGCCGTCGCGAATGCTCGAGGATGCGCTGCACGGCGATGGCGTGCACGGGAGGCTGGGTGATGCCCGAGGTCTGCACCTGCGCCGGTGCGTGCGCGGCCAGCTCGGAGACCGCCCAGCGCGCCGGGCCGGGGAAGTAGCCGTCGACACCGTTGGCGAAGACGATGTGCGGGATCATCCCGTTCTTCCACTGCGCCGAGAGCAGGGTGTCGAGTTCGACCACCGCCCGTTCGACACTGAGCGGCGCGAGCCCCACGGCGACGAACGCCGCATCCCAACTCCACATGTGTGGATAAAGCTTGGGAGCGGCACTCGTCATGGTGCCCAGGTCGTTCCCACGCAACAGGTACGCCGCGCGTGCGGCGAGCTGTGTGGACGTGAATCCTCGGTCCGGCATGGCCCCATTCTCTGTGCTGCGGACGGATCCGCACGACGAGGGCCGCAGCTGTAACAGCGCCGACACATTTCGTGCCGGCGCTGTGTCGAGCTGACGGATGGTGGTCAGTGAGCCGAGGGCAGGAAGGCCGTCGAACCCGACAGGTCGCCCGCTCGACGGGAGGCCGGTGCGAGCAGGCCACGACGCTCGAGGATCGGGCGCACGCCCTCACCGAAGCGGTAGGCCTCCTCGAGATGCGGGTAGCCCGACAGCACGAAGTGGTCGAGACCGATCTCGGCGTACTCGGCGATACGGTCTGCGACCTCCTCGTGGGAACCCACGAGCGCGGTGCCCGCGCCACCACGGACCAGACCGACACCCGCCCACAGGTTGGGGGCGACCTCGAGGCTGCGGGCGTCCTTGCTCGCGGCGTAGGCGCTGCCGCCACCGTGCAACTCGACCATCCGTCGCTGACCTTCGGAACCGGAACGGGCCAGACTCTGCTGGGCCTTCTCGATCGTCGCGGGGTCGAGCGCGGAGAGCAGGCGACCGGCCTCGGCCCAGGCCTCCTCGGAGGTGTCCCGGCTGATGACGTGCAGGCGGATGCCGTAGTCCAGAGTGCGGCCCTGGATGTCGGCGAGGCCGCGGATCCACGCGATCTTGTCGGCGACGGCGGCCGGCGGCTCACCCCACGTGAGGTAGGTGTCGCAGAACTGCGACGCGACGGTGCCCGCGGCGGGAGAGGACCCGCCGAAGAAGAGCGGCGGCACCGGATCGGGGATGCGCTGGAGTTGGGCGTTCCGAACCTGGATGTATTCGCCCTCGAAGTCGACCGGGCCGTCGCCCGCCCACAGGCGCTTGATCACGTCGAGGTATTCGCCGCAGCGCGCGTAGCGCTGATTCTTGTCGAGGAAGTCGCCGAAGGTGCGCTGTTCGTGGTCCTCTCCGCCGGTGACGACGTTGAGGAGCAGGCGTCCCTGCGACTGCCACTGGAAGGTCGCGGCCATCTGCGCGGCCAGCGTGGGGCTGATGAGCCCGGGGCGCAGTGCGACGAGGAACTTGAGGGTCTCGGTGGTGTCGATGAGCATCGCCGTCGTCAGCCACGCGTCCTCGCACCACGCGCCGGTGGGGGTGAGGACCGATTCGAAGCCGCTCGACTCCGCAGCAGCGGCGATCTGGTTCAGGTAGCGCAGCGTCGCCGGACGATCGCCCGACATCGAACTGCCGTGGCCTCCTGCCATGAGGTTTCGCGAGTCGCCGTAAGTAGGCAGGAACCAGTGCATATGCAGAGACAAGACGAAGTCCTCGAGTCGACGACAGGCAAGCGTGATGTCCAGGAGAACAGCCCCGGAGGGTGCCCGGCAACATTTGCGATCAGCATGATCGGAACCCGTGCGTGAAGGCGGCGGGCGTGGTTAGCGTCGCCGGGTTGCACGCTGTCCACCACCGGGAATCGAGTCCATGACCACGCTGTCACAGCCCAGTTCCGCACCCGAGTCCGATCTCGATCGCCGCAAGAGACTACGCACCGTGGTCGCGGCGAGTCTGCTCGGTACGACGGTCGAGTGGTACGACTTCTTCCTGTACGCGACGGCCGCGAGCCTGGTGTTCAACCAGCTGTTCTTCCCCGACCAGAGTTCGTTCGTCGGCACGATGCTGGCCTTCGCGACCTTCGCCGTGGGTTTCGTGGTCCGCCCCATCGGCGGTGTCGTCTTCGGCCACATCGGTGACCGGATCGGACGCAAGAAGACCCTCGCGCTGACGATGTTCATCATGGGCGCCGCCACCGCGCTGATGGGCATCCTGCCCACGTATGCGCAGGTGGGCGTGGTCGCGCCGATCCTGCTGCTCCTGCTGCGCATCCTGCAGGGCTTCGCTCTCGGTGGTGAATGGGCCGGGGCCGTCCTGCTCGCCGTCGAGCACAGCCCGGAGAAGAAGCGCGGCTTGTTCGGCAGCATCCCGCAGGTGGGCCTCGCGCTCGGTCTCGCGTTGGGCACCGCGGTCTTCGCGGCCCTGCAGGTGATCTTCGACGAGCAGCAGTTCCTGTCGTACGGCTGGCGGATCGCATTCCTGCTCAGCCTGGTCCTCGTCGCCGTCGGTTTCGTCGTGCGTCTGAAGGTCGACGAGACCCCTGCCTTCCGCGAGGTGCAGGAACTCGCGAAGAAGTCGTCGGCTCCGCTCGTGGACGTCTTCCGGCCCGGCGTGCGTCGCAGCACCGTCCTCGGTCTGCTGTCGCGGTGGGGTGAGGGCGCGGCGTTCAACACGTGGGGTGTCTTCGCCATCACCTACGCCACCAACGACCTCGACTTCGCCAAGGTGCCGGTGCTCCTCGTCGTCACCCTCGCCGCGCTGGTCATGGCCGCGCTGCTCCCGGTGTCGGGCATGCTGGTCGACCGGTTCGGCGCGAAGCAGATCTACACCGTCGGCATCGCCGCCTACGGCATCGCGGTGTTCCCGACCTTCGCGCTGTTCGGCACGAACAACCTGTTCTGGTTCGCCGCCGCGATGATCCTCGTGTTCGGCATCGTCCACGCCCTGTTCTACGGCGCGCAGGGAACGTTGTACGCGAGCCTGTACCCGGCGGAGATCCGCTACACGGGCCTGTCGGTCGTCTACCAGTTCTCCGGCATCTACGCGTCGGGCATCACCCCGATGATCCTCACCGCGCTCATCGCCGTGGCCGGCGGTCCCTGGCTCGCCTGCGGTTATCTCGTCCTCACCTCCGTGATCAGCGTCGTGGCCACCTCGATGATGCGCAAGGAGGACCTCCGCCTCTGATCGGACACCAGGTGGCCGGTACTAGGCTCGTCGTATGAGCAGGCAACGAGGTGGCCGCGCCGCATCGTCGCCGCGCAAGGAGAAGACGGGTGCACCGGGCGGCCCGGTCGAGGGGTTGTACGACATCGACACGGGTACGTGCGAGCTCGTCAAGGACCGCTATCTCGCCGACGGATGGGTACTCGAGATCAACGGGGTGCCCAGTTCGCACATCGACCTGAGCGATCCGGCCCTGCTCGAGTTCGAGTACATGCGGTGGATCGCGATGCTCGTCGAGAGCAGGTTCGAACGCGACTCGAGATTGCGCGTGCTGCACCTCGGTGGGGGTGCGTGCACGATGGCGCGCTACTTCGCCGCGGTCTACCCCGACGCTCGGCAGGTCGTCGTCGAGATCGACGGTCGCCTCGCCGAACTCGTCCGCCACTGGTTCGATCTGCCCCGCGCCCCGTTGCTGCGCATCCGGGTGGGGGAGGCCCGCCAGGTCCTCACCTCGCTCTCCGACGCGAGCCGCGACGTGATCGTGCGGGATGTCTTCGCCTACAACCGCACTCCCGTCGCACTCACGACCCTCCAGTTCACTCAGCACGCCCGGCGTGTGCTCGCACCCGGCGGTGTCTACGTCGTCAATTGCGGCGACTTCCGCGACCTGACCGTCGCGAAACGCGAGGCCGCGACGATCGGTGAGGTCTTCGAACACACCGTGATCATCGCCGACCCCGCGATGCTCAAGGGACGTCGCTACGGCAACGTCGTCATCGCCGGCAGCGACCTGCCGCTCGGTGACTCCCCGGCCCTGGCCCGCGACCTGCTCGGCGGGGCCGTCCCCGCGCAGATCCGACTGGGGGACCAGATCGAGAAGTTCGCTGCCGGGGCGCGCGTGCTCGACGACAGCGAGGCCATCACACCGCCCGGAACAAAGAGCACGGGCACGGAGTTGCACGGGTCATGACGTCAGCAGCCCCTACTCCGGTACTCCAGGTCTTCCGGCTCGGTATGCCCTGGCAGACGATCGATCCCTTCCTGTTCGTCGCACACCACGTCGACGCGTATCCGGCGGGCAACGACGAACTCGGACCCGACGCGTCGCTCGACGGCCGCCCGCTCGGCCAGGACTTCGGCAACCCCGCGGGCTGGAGCATGTACCACGGCACCACCGTCCCGGGATTCCCCGGCCACCCGCACCGCGGCTTCGAGACGGTCACCTTCGTCCGCTCGGGGTTCGTCGACCACTCCGATTCCGTGGGTGCGGCGGCGCGTTTCGGTGAGGGCGACACGCAGTGGCTCACCGCCGGCAACGGAGTTGTCCACAGCGAGATGTTCCCTCTGCTGAACGAGGATTCGGACAATCCCCTCGAACTGTTCCAGATCTGGCTGAACCTGCCCGCCGAGTCGAAGACCGTCGACCCGCACTTCTCGATGCTGTGGAACGAGGACACCCCCACCGTGACGGTCGCGGACGAGGACGGGCACACCACCTCCGTCCGCGTCATCGCCGGTGAACTCGACGACGCGACTCCGCCGCCACCCCCGCCGAATTCGTGGGCGTCCCGACCCGGCACCGACGTGGCGATCTGGAACATCGACCTGTCGTCCGGTGCGCGCTGGGAACTGCCGGTCGCGCGCGGTGAGCAGACGCAGCGGGTCCTGTACGTGTACAACGGTTCCCCCGTGCGGATCGGCGATCGGACGATCGAGTCCGGGCACGGGGTCGTCGTCGACGCGTCGGTACCGGTGCACCTCACCGGCGGCGACGAGGGCACGCAGATCCTGATGCTGCAGGGTCGCCCGATCGGCGAACCCGTCGTCTCGTACGGCCCGTTCGTGCTCAACGACGAGGCGGGCGTCCGGCAGGCGTTCGAGGACTACCGCCGCACCGGATTCGGTGGATGGCCCTGGGACAGCGACGGTCCCGTGCACGAGCGCCACGCCGGCCGGTTCGCGCGGTATCCCGACGAGAAGCTCGAGCAACGCTGACCGCGTGCGCAGATCCTGTCGAGCTCCGGCGGGATCTGCGACGAGAACTACTCGTTCGACGACAGCACATCCGGGACGAGGTATTCGGAGACCTCCATCGACCGAATCTCCCGGGCCTGATCGTCGCCGGGTCCGCTACCGCGGAAGTCGTCGAGCTGCGCCCGTGACTCCCACCGTTCGTAGATGCAGACGCGGTCGGGTTCGATCAGGTCCGCGGTGACAGCGAAGTCGAGGCAGCCCGGCGCTCTGCGGGCGGCCTCGACGACGGACCTGCAGGTCGCCAGATAGAACTCACGCCTGTCGGCGTCGACGGTGAGATGTCCTGCGACGATGATCATGAATCCCCTCCCGTGGTCACTGCCTCGTGGTGGGTAGGACCTGCGAACGGGGTCGAACTCATCGCGACACCGTCGTACCATGCCGAAGTGACCCAGCCCGGATACGATGCCCTCGCGGATCTGTACGTCGAGCTGTTCCCCGATCCGTACCTGACGCCCCTCGAACGCCACACCGTCGCCGCCTTCGCCGAGATGGTGCGGCAGAGCCCGGTGCAGGGTGTCGTGCTGGATGTGGGCTGCGGACCCGGATACGTGGCCGCGGACCTCGCCGAACGCGGACTCGACGTGATCGGCCTCGATCCCAGCACCGAGATGCTGCGCATCGCGCGAGGCGCACACTCCGCGCTGCGATTCGTCCGGGACGATGCACGACTCGGGTCCGACGAACTCCGCGAAGTGGTTCCGAGCGCGATCATCGCGCGGTGCAGCCTCATCCATGTTCCGCCGTCCGAGATCCCCGGGATCCTCGACGGGTGGGCGGAGAGGATTCCGTCCGGCGGCGTGGTGCTCGTCGCGGGCCAGACCACCGACACCCCCGGCGAAGTGATCGAGTTCGATCACGCGGTGGCGCCGGCGTGGCGATGGCACCCGGATCGTCTCGCAACGGCGTTGTCCGATGCCGGATTCGACGAGGTGTGGCGGACGGTCAGCCGCCCCGACGCCGACCATCGCTTCCCCGACGTCCACCTGGCGGCGCGCCGGCGCTGACGGTCAGGGCGTGAACTGCATCGATCCGTCGATACGCCCGAACCGCATGGTGGGCAGGTCGAGGAGATAGTTCTGCCGCATCAGCCACGGACTGCGCGAACCCTGCTTGGGCAGAGCACCTTCCGCGCGGTGGATGTACCCGGCGTCGAGACCGAGCAGCGGACGGGTACGTCCGTCGCCCGAATATCTCGGCACCGCCGAACGGTAACCGTTGCGGTGCATGTACCGCAGCAACCGGCACACGTAGAGGGACGCGAGATCGGCGCGCAGGGTCCACGACGCGTTGGTGTAGCCGAGACACATCGCGGCATTGGGCAGACCGTCGAGCATCATGCCGCGGTAGATGAACCGGGTCGAGAGGTCGACCTTCTCCCCGTCGACGACGAACTCGATTCCGCCGGCAGGAACCAGTTGCAGACCCGTTGCAGGAATCAGGATCTCGGCCTCGAGTTCGCGGCCGGACTCGAGGCGGACGCTCTTCTCGGTGACGGTGTCGATCCGGTCGGTGACGATCTCGGCCTTCCCGGCGCGCAGGGTGCGGAACAGGTCGGAGTCGGGGACCACGCACAGTCGCTGATCCCACGGGTCGTAACGCGGTGAGAAGTGGGGATCGACCGGGATCCTGCCGCGCAGGCGACGTTCGGTGAGGGTGCGCAGCACGCGTTTCGCGGCCGAGGGGAACCGCCGGCAGAACTGGTAGAAGCCGAGATTGACCACGACGTTCTTCGTCCGCACCGCGCGGTGGGCCACCCTGTCCGGCAACAGGCGTCGAATCCGCGTCGCGATCGGGTCTCGCGCGGGCAGCGACATCACGTAGGTGGGGGAGCGCTGCAGCATCGTCACGTGCTCGGCCTTCTCCGCGAGCGCAGGCACGAGCGTGACGGCCGTGGCGCCACTGCCGATCACCACGATCTTCTTTCCCTCGTAGTCGAGGTTCTCGGGCCAGAACTGCGGATGCACGACCGTGCCCGCGAAGTCCTGCAGGCCGGGGATGTCGGGGAGATAACCCGACTCGTAGCTGTAGTAGCCGCTGCAGAGATAGAGGAAGGAACAGGACACCTCGACGGTGCCCTGCCCGGTCGAGGCACGCACCGTCCACCGGGCATCCTCCGACGACCACGAAGCATCGATCACCTTGTGACCGAATCGGATCCGACGATCGATACCGAATTCGGCGGCGGTGTCGCGGATGTACTGCAGGATGTCGGGACCGTCGGCGATGGATTTCTCGCCCCGCCACGGGCGGAACGGGAAGCCGAGCGTGTACATGTCGCTGTCCGACCGGATTCCCGGATAGCGGAACAGATCCCACGTACCACCGATCGCGTCGCGACTCTCGAGGATGGCGTACCCGAGACCCGGGCACTGTGTCTGCAACCGGTAACCGGCACCGATGCCGGACAGTCCGGCTCCCACGATCAGTACGTCGATGTGTTCCACACGCATCCCCTACCTGTCGGTCCACGCCAGCAGGTCGTCGAGCTCCCAGGTGTTGATCACCTGTTCGGGTTCGACACCCCGCTCGACGGCACGTTCGCAACCGTACCCGAGCCAGTCGAGCTGCCCGGGTGCGTGCGCATCGGTGTCGATGGAGAACAAGCAGTCCGTCTCGAGCGCGAGGTCGATGAGACGTGACGGCGGGTCGCGGCGTTCGGGCCGGCAGTTGATCTCGACGGCGGTGTCGTGGTCGCGACACGCGGCGAAGACCTTCTCGGCGTCGAACTTCGACTCGGGACGGCTTCCGCGACCCCCGGCGACGAGCCGGCCGGTGCAGTGCCCGAGGACGTCGACGTGGGGATTCGCCGCCGCGCGCAGCATGCGTTTCGTCATCGCCGACCGGTCGGCCCGCAGGTTCGAGTGCACGCTCGCGACGACGACGTCGAGTTCGGCGAGCAGCCCTTCGTCCTGGTCGAGCGACCCGTCATCGAGGATGTCGACCTCGATACCCGTGAGAATCCGTGCACCACTGCTGTTCTCGTTGATCTCCGCGACGATGGCGAGCTGCGAGCGCAGCCGCTCCGCGGTGAGGCCGTTCGCGACCTTCAGGCGAGGGGAGTGGTCGGTGAGGGCGAAGTACTCGTGCCCGATCATCGTCGACGCGACACGGTGCATCTCGTCGATGGGGCTGCCGCCGTCGGACCAGTTCGAGTGGGTGTGCAGGTCGCCGCGCAGGGACTCGAGCAGATCGCGGCCGCCGCGTCCGATCGGGTCGGCCTCCTCGCGCAACTGCTCGAGATAGGCGGGTACTCCGTCGAACGACTCGCGGATGACGGTCGCGGTCTTCTTCCCGACGCCCGGCAGATCGGTCCACGAGTCGGTCTTCCGCAGCACCTCCCGCTTGGGGTCGCTCACCTCGGCGAGCACCTCCGCCGCGCGTCGATAGGCCTGCACACGGTAGGTGTCGGCGTGTTCACGTTCGAGCCAGAAGGCGACTTCGCGGAGTGCGTCGACGGGGTCCACCCCTCCATTGTGGCCGCCGGGCGTCCGTAATCTGGGACGCATGCTCGAATCCGTCCGGTCGTCGTCCCCCCTCGGTGCGGTCTCCGCACTGGTCGTCGGTGCGGTGTCCGCGCTGACACTCGTCTCCGCCCGCGTTGCGTCGGAGGCGAAGGACCTCATGTACGAGGTGGACGACGCGCCGCCCGCCCCGGTGGTGATCGTGCCGGGCGCGCGGGTGCACGAGGGCCGTCCGATGCGGGTGCTCCGTAGCCGCCTCGACGTCGCGGTCGCGTTGATGGAACGGGGACGGGTGCAGGCCGTGCTCGTCTCGGGCGACGGGGCCGGAACCTCGGGCGACGAGATCGAGGCGATGATCGCGTATCTCGTCGAGCAGGGTGTGAACCGGGAACGGATCGTCGCCGATCCGTACGGTCTCGACACCTACGACACCGCCCGGCGCGCCGTGGCCACCTACGGCGTGCGGCAGGCACTGATCACGACCCAGGGCTTCCACCTTCCGCGCGCGGTGGCGTTGTGCCGGCGGGCGGGCATCGACATCGCCGGAGTCCGCGCCGCGAACGACGTGCGGCTGCGCACGCGGCTGAGGAATCTGGCGCGCGAGTACGTGCTGTCGCGACCCAAGGCGTTCCTCGAACTCCGGTTCCCGCGCGACCCGGCGGTGGAGACCCCACCGGACGACCGGCTCGCCGAGATCCTGGCCGGTCTCGAGCACGGTGCGGTGGCCGCCCCACCGTCTGCTTCCTAGGCTCGTGATCATGCGCCCCACAGCTCTCGTCACCGGAGGGGGTCGCGGTCTCGGCGCCGCGATCGCCCACGAACTCGCTCCCACCCACGATCTGCTCCTCGGCGGCCGACGTCGCGAGTCGCTCGATGCGATCCTCGAGGAACTGCCCGACGCCACACCGTGGCCCGTGGACCTGCTCGATCACGACGCCGTCGCCGCGGCCGCCGCCGACATCGACCGGCTCGACGTCCTCGTCCACAACGCCGGTGTCGCCGAACTGGGCACGATCGCCGACAGCGAGCCCCGGCAGTGGCGCGAGACGTTCGAGGCGAACGTCGTCGCCGTCGTCGCCCTGACGCAGGTGTTGCTGCCGGCCCTACGGGCCGCGAACGGCCACGTGGTGCTCATCAACTCGGGGGCGGGTCTGCGTGTTCGCCCCGGCTGGGGTGCCTATGCCGCGAGCAAGTTCGCACTGCGGGCGTTCGGCGACGCGCTGCGCGAGGAGGAACCCGCGCTGCGGGTCACCTCGATCCACCCGGGCCGGATCGACACCGACATGCAGCGCGCGATCGTCGCGTCGGAAGGTCGTGAGTACGACCCGTCGCAGTTCCTCAGCCCCGGCACAGTGGCGCGTGCGGTGCGGCAGGTCGTCGAGGCGCCGGTCGACGCCCACCCCACCGAGGTCGTTCTGCGTCCTCGCTGACAACTCGAAAGAGCTGACGGCTCGGAACGGCCGACGACTCAGAAGGGCAGCGGAATCACCACCGGGGGAGCGCCCGGGATCTGGATCTGGATCTGCGGAGGCGGCGGCGCAGGAGCTCGCGGCGCCGGCGGAGGTGCCGGTGCCGGAGCCGGAGCCGGAGCCGGAGCGGGTTCCGGAGCCGGCGGCGGTGGCGGTGGCTCCGGAGCGGGCGGAGGCGGAGGCGGCGGTTCCGGGGGCGGAGGCGGTGGTGCCGCGGCTTCCGGCACCGGAGCACGCCGCGGTGCGGGAACGGGTGCCTGCAGTGCCTCGGTCTCCGGGAGGGTTTCCTCCGTGGTCTCCGGTGCGGCCGGAGCCGTGGTCTTCGGCAGAGCCTCACCCACCGGCACGGGGACCATCGCGCCGGTCGTGATGTCGACGACCTCCAGCTCCCGCACGGCAGTCGCGGCGGGCTGGACGACGAACATCCGCTCGGCGTTCAGACCGGGCCATTTCGGGCCTTCGAGTTCGTCGTTGCCGGTGAGCACCGGCGCGGACAGGGGATTGCCGCGCACGCACCGCACGCGCGGAACACCGAGTTCGTCGACGAGGACGATCGTGCCGCGCTCGAGCAGCGACTGCACGGGCCGCGCGGCACCGTCGCGGTACTCGTGCATGGTCACCCGGGTGTCGGCGCGCAACAGGACCGCCGTGAGGGTGTCGGTGTAGCCGCGGATGTCGGGCACGCCGAGGACACCGCGCCACGCTTCGGCCTTGGCGGGATCCTCCTCCAGATGAAGGATGAGTGCTTCGCGGTCGCACAGGGGCCGGTCGAGACTGCCCCCGTAGAGGGCCGGCCGATCACCGGGAACGGCCGGAGCCCCGGCGGTGGCGGTGACCGGGTCGCCGCCGTCCTCGACGACTTCGGGGGGTGGGGGCGGCACCGCGACCGGCACCTGCGGCGGCACCAGACGCGGCGTCCACGGGTCGTCCTGCGCGGTCGCGACATGCAGTTGCACGGGCGTCGTCGTCTCGACCGAACCGCCCGACGAGCAGGCACCCGCCACCAGTGCCGTCAGGGCGAGTGCCAGACCGAATCCACGAACCGTGTCGCTGGCCACGCCGCCATGCTAGGTCGATGATCGCCGGTGAAAGTGCTGTTCGACGGTTCTCGTCGGTATCCGGATCCCGGAGAGGAAACGCAGGAGAAGGTCGTTCACCTCGTCGCGACGTTCCATCTGCACGAAATGCCCCGCGTCCTCGAGCAGGTGGACACCGCGCAGATCGGGGACGAAGGCACGCATCCGTTCGAGCGCCGACGACCCCGACATCGCGACGACGGGATCCCGGTCGCCCGCCACGAACAGCGTCGGTACCTGCACCTTCGCGCCCTCGTAGGGACGCGACGCCTCCCAGTTGGCGTCGTAGGCGCGGTACCAGGACAGACCTCCACCGAATCCGGTGCGGGCGAACTCGGCCGCGTAGTACGCGAGTTCGTCGTCGCCGAGCCAGTCCCACGGCAGCTCGGGAGCGGTGGGCAGCACGTCGAGATATCCGCGTCCCTCGGACGGATGCGACCACACGTCGAGATAGCGGTATCCGCCCGACAGCGCGAAGAACAATCGCTGCAGGAATTCGCGCGGGCGCGGATCGAGTTCCGCCTCCGCGACTCCCGGTTCCTGGAAGTAGTGGAGGTGGAGGAAGTGCTTGTCGGCGAGACCGCGGAAGATCTCGCTGGGTCGCGCGGGCATCCGGTCCGGCGAGTAGGGCACGGCGAGCAGGACGAGACCGGCGACGCGATCCGGATGTCGCAGCGCCGTCGTCCACGCGACGGGCGCACCGAAGTCGTGACCGACGACGACCGCGCTGTCGATCCCGAGGACGTCGAGCAGTCGGACGAGGCGATCGGCGACCGCGACGTTCGTGTACTCCTCGACCTTCCGCGGCCGGTCGGTCCGGCCGTAGCCGGGCATGTCGGGGGCGACGGCACGGTAGCCGGCGTCGACGAGCGGCGCGAACTGGTGCCGGTAGCTGTACCCCAGGCCGGGGAATCCGTGGCACATGACGACCGCGGGTCCGTCGCCCCGATCGTCGATGTTCCACGTGAAACCATCGACCTCGACGATGCGGCCGTCCATCAGGAGGCGGGGACGGTCTGCATGTCCTCCTGGCTCCAGAACGCCCTCATGCTCGTGATCCTCGCGTCGTCGTCGAAGGTCATCACGTCGACGACCTCCATGATCAGATCCTGCTCACCCAGGTGCGTGACCAGACGGAACACGAAAGCGGCGTTGCTCTCCGCGATCTTGAGGGTGATCAGCTCACCGGTCTGCGCGAGCGGTTCGACCACGCCGTAGAACTCGCGGATCTCGGCCTCGGTGGCGCGGACCGGCGTGCCGACCGGATCCTCGACCGTCGCGCCCGGCGCGTACAGGGCGAGGACATCGTCGACGGTGCCCGAGGCCACGGACTTCACATAGTTCTCGACGGTGGCGCGGATCGCGTCCCGACTCGGTGCCATGAGATCTCCTTCGTTCGAATCTGGAACACGTTTCAATTCGACGGTAGTGGGCCGGATCCGTGGATGCACTCGCGATTCCCACTCGGAAGACCCCGCGGCGGAGGACGATGACATCGCCATCACCCGGAACGATCGGAGACCCGATGATCGACGCTGTCGCCTTCACCCTCGACGGACACGCCGGCGCCCTCGCGGCCCGCACGTGGGTCGGTGAGACCCCGCGCTACGTGGTGCTGTTGTGCCACGGCTACGGCGAGCACTGCGGACGCTACGAGTACGTGGCCGCGCGCCTCGTCGCCGACGGCGCCGCCGTCTACGCGGTGGACCACATCGGTCACGGTCTCAGCGACGGCGAGCGCGTCCTCATCGACGACTTCGAGAAGGTGGTCGACGACTTCCGTCTGCTCGATCTCACGGCGCGCCGCGAGCATCCCGACCTGCCGGTCGTGCTCGTCGGACACTCGATGGGCGGCATGATCGCCGCCCGGTACGCGCAGCGATACGGCTCGGAACTGGCCGCGGTGGTTCTGTCCGGCCCGGTCCTCGGCAGGTGGGCGGCCGTCGACGCCCTGCTCACGGCCGAGGAGATCCCCGATACCCCCATCGATCCGTCCACCCTCTCCCGCGATCCCGAGGTGGGTCGCGCCTATGTGGCCGACCCGCTCGTCTGGCACGGCCCGTTCAAGCGCACCACCGTGCAGGCACTGAAGACCTGCATCGACACGATCACCGCCGCAGGTGCCATCGACGACGTGCCCGTGCTGTGGTTGCACGGCGAGGACGATCGACTGGTTCCCCTCGACGGCACCGCCACCGGATGGTCGTCGCTGGCAGGTCGCGGGTCGTCGTCGAAGACCTATCCCGAGGCACGGCACGAGATCTTCAACGAGACGAACCGGGACGAGGTCCTGGGCGATGTCGTCGACTTCGTCGGCGCGCACATCCGCCCTCTCGAGACTCTCGAGGATTGAAGCCGACCGCGTCTGGCTACCCCAAGCCATGGGGCCGTCCCCTTCGTGTCCCGTACGGAAGGAGATGACCGTGGTCGAAGACAGCCCATCCGACAGGGCTCGCCCTGGTCCGGCCGACAAGGCACGCCTCGGGTTGAAGCAGACCGTGTTCGGCAAGGCGAAGGAGGTCGCCGGCGCTCTGACCGGCAACGACTCCCTCACCACCGAAGGCCGTCTCGAGCAGGAGCAGGCCCGGCAGACCAGGAAGGCCGACACCCTCTCGCACATGGCCGAGGCCGAGAGCGACGAGGCGGTCGAGCAGCTCGACGCCGTCCGCGAGGCCGGACAGCAGGAGCGCGAGGCCGTGCAGCAGCGGACCGACGCCGTCGAGTCGCAGGCCGAGCGGGAGGCACGGGTCCGCAAACAGGCCGCCGAGCTCGAACAAGAGGAGAACATCGTCCGAGGGCGATCCGACGCCGCCCGCGAGGTCACGGCCGCGGAACAGCGGGCACGCCGTGAGGAGAACGAGCAGGTCACGGATGCCGCCGCAGCGGTCGCGGCCGCCGACGAGGACCACCGACGCGCCTCCCACGACGCCGAACGTGCACGCCTCCAGGCCGAGGAGGAACGTCGCAAGGCCGAAGCCCTCGAACGCACGCTGACCGACGAGCCGGATCACTGACGAACACCACCGACATTCCCTACCGGAGCTGTACCCCCATCGAAGTTGGAGATGCGCCCATGAACCTCGCCACTCTGCCCAAGAGCGTTCTGCGACTGCAGTACAAGATCGCCCGCTTCCCGCTGGGATTGATCGAGCAGCAGTTGCGGTTCCTGCCCACCGACGCCCCGCCGCGCCTGATGTACGAGCGGGGGCTGGGCATGCTGGACGGCATCGTCGGCAGCGTGCTCGACGACCAGGAGATCGCCACGCGCGGGGCACTCGCCACCGAACGTGCCGACGCGGTGAAGCGCGCGGAGAAGCTCGACGCTCAGGCCGCGGCCGAGAAGCGGGCGGCGGACGCCGAACTCCGCCGGACGCGTGAGCGGGCCGAGGCCGAGCAGGAAGCCGCACGACGCGACCGCGAGAAGGAGGTCCAGCAGGCCCGCGAACGCGCGCAGGAACGCGCGAAGCAGGCGGAGAAGGAAGCCGAGCAGAAGAAGGCCGCCGAGACCGCGAAGGCCGATCAGGAGGCCGCCGCGAAGCGCCGTGCCGCCGAGACGGCGAAGAAGAAGGACGAGGAGCGCATCCGCAAGGCCGAGGAGGAGGCCGCCGAGCCCGCCAAGATCTCCCTCAAGGATGCCGTCGCCAAGCAGCTCGAGGCGAAGGAGGCGGAGGAGCGCGCACACGATGCGGGCGAGGTCGCCGAGTTCGAGAAGATCGAACACAAGAACCCCTGAGCGAGAAGCACTCTCGGTGAAATCCGAGCGCACAGCACAGACGACGAGACCCCGGTGCATCCGGTGCACCGGGGTCTCGGCCGTCGGAAGTGTTGCTACTTCACGACATTGACCATCTTGCCGGGAACCACGATCACCTTGCGTGGTGCGGCACCGCCGAGCAGGTCGGCGATCTTCTCGTCCGCGAGCGCAGCGGCCTCGATCGCGTCGGGCGTGGCGTCGGCGGGGACGGTGATGCGGCTGCGCACCTTGCCGTTGACCTGGATCGGGTACTCGACGCTGTCCTCGACGAGCCACTTCTCGTCGGCGACCGGGAACGGGCCGTGTGCAAGCGATTCGGTGTGTCCGAGACGCGACCAGATCTCCTCGGCGAGGTGCGGGGCGACCGGGCCGAGCATGAGCACGAGCGGTTCGACGGCGCTGCGCGGCGCACCCGACGGGTACTGCTTCGTCAGGTGGTTCGTGTACTCGATGAGCTTGGCGATCGCCGTGTTGTCGCGCAGGTGGGTGAAGTCGTCGGACACACCCGCGACCGTCTTGTTGAGCGCCCGCAGCGTGTCGTCGCCGGGGGTGTCGTCGGTGACGCGCAGCGCGCCGCTCTCCTCCTCGACGACCAGACGCCACACGCGCTGCAGGAAGCGGTGCGCGCCGACGACGTCCTTGGTCGCCCACGGACGCGACTGGTCGAGCGGACCCATCGACATCTCGTAGACGCGCAGGGTGTCGGCGCCGTACTCGTCGAAGATCTGGTCGGGGCTGACGGAGTTCTTGAGCGACTTGCCCATCTTCCCGTACTCGCGAGCGACCTCCTGCTCACCGTCCGGGCCGGTCCAGTAGAACGTGCCGTCGCGCTCGACGACCTCCTCGGCCGGCACGTACACACCGCGCGAGTCGGTGTAGGCGTAGGCCTGGATGTAGCCCTGGTTGAACAGGCGACGGTACGGCTCCGAGGAGGTGACGTAGCCGAGGTCGAAGAGCACCTTGTGCCAGAACCGCGCGTACAGCAGGTGCAGCACCGCATGCTCGACACCGCCGACGTAGAGATCGACGCCACCCGGGTCGTTCGGGCCGTGCAGTTCCGGCCGCGGGCCGGTCCAGTACGCCTCGTTCTCCTTGTCGCAGAAGGCTTCCGAGTTGGTGGGGTCGATGTAGCGCAGCTGGTACCACGAGCTGCCGGCCCACTGCGGCATCACGTTGGTGTCGCGCGTGTAGCGCTTCAGGCCGTCGCCGAGATCGAGCTCGACGTTCATCCAGTCGACCGCCTTCGCGAGCGGCGGGGACGGTTCGGAATCGGCATCGTCCGGATCGAACGAGACCGGCGCGTAGTCCTCGACCTCCGGAAGTTCCACGGGCAGAGCGGATTCGGGCAGCGCATGGGCGCGTCCCTGCTCGTCGTAGACGATCGGGAAGGGCTCGCCCCAGTACCGCTGCCGCGCGAACAACCAGTCGCGCAGCTTGTACTGGATGGTGCCGCGTCCGGCGCCGTCCTCTTCGAGTTTCGCGACGATCGTCTTCTTCGCCTCGGCGACGTCGAGACCGTCGAGCAGGCCGGAGTTCACCAGCACGCCGTCGCCGGTGTACGCCTCGGCGGTGACGTCGCCGCCGGAGATGACCTCGCGGACGGGCAGGCCGAAGGCGGTCGCGAACTCCCAGTCGCGCTGGTCGTGGCCGGGAACGGCCATGATCGCGCCGGTACCGTAGCCGGTGAGGACGTAGTCGGCGATGAAGATCGGCAGTCGCTCACCGTTGACCGGGTTCACGGCGTAGGCGCCGAGGAACACACCGGTCTTCTCCTTCGACTCCTGCCGCTCGAGATCGGACTTCGCGGCGATCGACGCGCGGTAGGCCGCGACCGCGGCAGCCGGATCGGCGGCGCCGCCGGTCCAGCGCTCGTCGACACCCTCGGGCCAGGACGCACCGACGATCCGGTCGACGAGTTCGTGCTCGGGAGCGAGGGTCACGTAGCTGGCACCGAACAGGGTGTCGGGCCGGGTCGTGAACACCTCGATCGCCGAATCGTGGTCGGCGACGGCGAACTTCACCTGAGCGCCGTGCGAGCGCCCGATCCAGTTGCGCTGCATGGACTTGACCTTGTCGGTCCAGTCCAGGTGCTCGAGATCGTCGATCAGGCGGTCGGAGTAGGCGGTGATCCGCATCATCCACTGGCGCAGGTTCTTCCGGAAGACCGGGAAGTTGCCGCGCTCGGAGCGGCCGTCGGCCGTGACCTCCTCGTTGGCGAGCACCGTGCCCAGGCCCGGGCACCAGTTGACGAGCGAATCCGACCGGTAGACCAGGCGGTACGAGTCGATGACGTCGGCGCGCTCACCCTCCGACAGCGACGCCCAGTCGCGTCCGTCCTCGAGCCGACGCGTGCCGTCGGCGAATTCGGCCTCGAGTTCGGAGATGCGACGTGCCCGGCCGGCCTCGCGGTCGTACCAGGCGTTGTAGATCGTCAGGAAGATCCACTGCGTCCAGCGGTAGAAGTCGACGTCGGTCGTCGCGACCGAGCGACGCTCGTCGTGCCCGAGACCGAGCCGGGAGAGCTGCCGCTTCATGTTCCCGATGTTGGCCTCGGTGGTCGTGCGCGGGTGCGTGCCCGTCTGCACGGCGTACTGCTCGGCCGGCAGGCCGAAGGCGTCGTAACCGAGGGTGTGCAGCACGTTGCGGCCCTGCATGCGGTTGAAGCGCGCGTACACGTCGGTGGCGATGTACCCGAGCGGGTGCCCCACGTGCAGGCCCGAACCCGAGGGGTACGGGAACATGTCCTGCACGAACAGCTTGTCGGAGGGCACCTCGCCCGCGAGATCGCCCACCGGATTGGGAGCGTGGAAGGTGCCGCGCTCGCGCCAGAGCTCCTGCCAGCGCTGCTCGATCCGCCCCGCGAGCTCGGCGGTGTACCGATGCTGCGGAGTGCTGCCGGGTTCGTGCTGGGAGGTCTGTTCGGGACGGGTCACGGTGATCACTATCTACTCGGCCGGGCGTGTGAGTGCTCCCACCAGGGTAGAACGTGCCCGCACCCGCGCAGACCGGTGGCACCACCGGCCGCGTATCCTGGTCGGGTGCTCATCGTCGCTGTCCTGCTCTTCGTGCTCGCTCTCGTCGTCGGCGCGGTGGGTGTCGCGGCACTGACCGGCAAGCTCCCGCGCAACCGCTGGGCCGGTGTGCGCACCCCCGACGCACTGCGTGACGACGAGGCGTTCGCCCTCGCCAACAAGGTCGCCGCACCCAGCATGCTCGGGTCCGCGGTGCTCCTCGCCCTCGGTGGAGTCGCGTCGCTGACGCTGCCCACCGTCGCCGGGATCATCGCGGTCGTCGTCACCGTGGTGGCCGCCCTGATCACCGCCGGAGCCGGCGGATCCGTCGCAGCGCGCGTCGCTGCGGCGACCAAGCCGGAGGAGACGGCCGGCTGCGGTACCTCGTGCGGCGCGTGCAGCCTGCGTGGGGCATGCGAGCCGACCGCCTGACGGTCCTCCCACCGGCAGTCCTCACGCCCAGCGGCGCTCCCGTGCGTAGCGCGGTGTCCACCAGAACCGGTTGAGCACCCGCACCGGTACCGGGAGACTCTTCAGCACTGTGGCCACGCTGTCCTTCGGCGCTCCCTCGAAGAGATAGGGCAGCATTTCGGAGACCTCGCGTTTGTCCAGTTGCCCGAACGCCCGCATCGAGATGTCGTGCCATTCCTCCTTGGTGATGGATTGTTCGATCAAGGGGAAAGCGTCCCGCTCCTCGTGCGCGAGATGAGCACCCAGCGACGTCACGAGACCGTCGAGCAGACCGCCGAGCCGCTCGGTCGCCGTCTCCCGGTCGTCGAGCACGGCCTCGATCTCCGCCAACGCCGGATCGATCACGGCGTGTTCGGCCTCCATCGCATCGAGCACCTCCATCGCCCCCGCATCGTGTGCGAGGCGTGGCCGCATGAACGGCCAGACGTAGGCGTCCTCGATGGAGTGGTGCGTGTGCAGTTCGGTGCTGAATCCGTGCCAGCCGAGGAGCAGCGCATCGTGCGTGCCGGGGTCGGCGGTCCGCCACTTCTGCGCGAAGTCGGCGAGACGTTCGGTGTCCCGGCGTAGAGCGGAGTGGATCAGATGCACGACCTCCAGATCCTCGGCGGACAACGGCGTGGCGTGAGTGGTGGTCATGGCGGGTACCTCGACTTCCGTTTGAATGTCCCCGTGTCCATGGAGCCTCGTCGCCGCGCGAAGTGTTCTCAATCCCACATTCGAGGGGGATACTGCGAAATATGCGCTCTGCGCAGCGATTGAGGGCAGGCATCCACGACGCAGTATCCGCGGCTGCGGACGGCACGCAGTTCCGCGAGAACGTGATGGACGTACTCGGCGCCTTCGTTCCGTACGACGGTGGTTGCCTGGCGCCCGTCGACCCTGCCGTCGTGGTCCCCACCGGCTTCACCACCCGTGGTCTCGACGACCCGATCGAGGTCCTCAGGTTGTCGATCGAGATCGAGTACGGCCCGGACCCCGATCCGGACAGTCTCTATGTGCTCCTCCATCGCCCATCCGGGATACGCCGCGTCGGGGAACCGGACGGTGACGGGACAGGACAGGGAAACCGCCGCTATCTCGAACTCGTGTCGCAACTGGGCATGGGACACGAGCTGCAGTTGGTCTTCCGGGACGGCGATCGTCGGTGCTGGGGTGTCGGAGAGCTGATGCGCGAACCGGGACGTGGCTTCACCGACGCCGAACTCGCGATGCTCGACGACGTGCTCGGCGACATCGCGAACGGCTTCCGCACCACACTCATCCGGGACGCATCGGCGCAGGCACTGATGCGGGACGCATCGGCGCGGGTGCGACACTCGGAGGTCGCGGATGGGTGTCCGGGTCCGGCCGTGGTCGTGATCGGGGCGGACGACGACTTCGATTCCGTGACCGCCGCGGCGGCGGTCTGGTTCGAGCGGCTCGGCTGGGGCAGTCCCGTCCGGGGCCGGCCCGGGCCGGCACACGTGGTCGCCCGCCAGGTCCGCAGGACACGCCCCACCCCCGCGACGGTGCGCCTGCGCACCCTCGACGGCGAATGGGTGGTGCTGCGCGCCGCGATCTTGGACGGGACCGGTCGCGTCGTCATGACCTTCGAGCGCGCACGTCTACCCGAGATCGTCACCCTGGTGACCGCCGCCTACGGCCTCACGCCACGCGAATCGGAAGTGCTCGTCGAAGTGCTCGCCGGACGGTCCCGTAACGAGATCGCAAGCCGATTGTTCATCAGCCCGTACACGGTGCAGGACCACCTGAAGAACATCTTCACCAAGACCGGTGTGAACAGTCGGCGCAGCCTCGTCTCGCGACTCGCGTGTACCGAGTACATGCCCCGGTTCGGTGGCGACCTGCGACCCGACGGATGGTTCGACGAGAGCGGAACGAGGACGGCGCCGGTGGAGGCCCGCACCCTAGGCTGACCCCATGACGACGCGTCAGGTCGACCCCGTGGGTGCGCTGCTCGGACTGGTCGTTCCGTTGCTGTGTGCCGTGGCCGTACTCGTGCTCACCCGCTCGTGGATCCCACGATTGCCCGGGGAGATCGCCACGCACTGGTCGGGCACGACACCCGATGCGTTCGGCTCGCCTATGACCTCGGCGTGGACCGCCGCCCTGCTGATCGTGCTCGTCGGGGGCGGATGCTGCGCGATCGCCGCGCTCGCGCAGGCGCAACTGCTCATGCGCCGCTACATGCTCGCGATCGGTCTCGGGGTCACCGGCACTATCACCGCGCTGTTCCTGGCCGGTCTCGCGGGGCAGCTCGACACGACCGACGCCACGCAGGCCGCGTTGGAGGGTTGGCCGGCGGTGCTCGGCATGTGGGCGGGTATCGCGGTGGGCTGGTTCGGGGGACGGCTCCTGCGCGACGGCCGGGAACGGAAGGCAGCGACAGCTGCTCCGGATCCGGCGCTGCCGCGCGGTCGCGCCGAGCTGCCCATCGTCGAGCAGGTGGGCACCGGTGCGGGCACGACGGCGGGACTGTCGCTGCTCGTCCTGATCCCCGCGCTCGTCGTGTGCGGTGCGACGCAGAGCTGGTGGCCGTTGGGTTTGATCGCGCCCGTCGCTCTGCTCGTGCTGGGTCTGCTGCGCTACACCGTGGTGGTCGACGCGGACGGGATCCGGGTGTCGAATCTGGCCACCGACGCGCTCGGATACGACCTCGACGAGATCGTCGGCGCGAAGGTCACCGAGACCCGCCCGTTCCAGGACTGGGGTGGCTGGGGGCTGCGGGCCAAGGGTGGCAAGCGGTACGGCCTGGTCACGCGCACCGGACCTGCCGTCGTGGTGACCACCGCCTCGGGACACGAATTCACCGTGACCGCAACGAGGGCCGAGGAGATGGCCGGCGCGCTCAACACTCTTGCCGACGCCCGCTGACCGGTCCCGGTCGCCCGAGGGGGCTCAGTTGCGTTCGACCTCGATGGGGTGGGTCGCGAGCAACGCCATCGGCAGTGGTTGCCGGCGCAGCACCCTCGCCCACACGTCGAGGTGCGCGGGGGCGAGCACATCGGTGGGCAGGGCCGAAACCACCATCCAGTCGTCATTGCGTAGTTCGCCGTCGAGCTGACCTGCGCTCCACCCCGCGTATCCCGCGAAGATCCGCACACCCTCGACGTAGTGGGCGATGTGCCCGGGATCGGCATCGAGGTCGATCATCACCACTCGGCCGTCGACGTGGCGGATGCCGGGGACGTCGGTGATGTCGGCACCCACCCGCAGCGTGCCGAGGCACAGTGCCGAACTGCGGTGGACGGGACCGCCGACGAACAGGGTCTTCGGTTCGGCGGCGAGCCACGACCATTGCGACAGCATCGCGTCGACGGAGGTGTCGCTGATGCGATTCAGGACGACACCGAAGCTGCCCGCATCGGTGTGCTCGATGATGTAGACGACGGTGCGGCGGAAGGTCGGCTCGGTGAGATCGGTGGCGGAGACGAGCAGGCTGCCGGCCCGCACCCTGGGTGTCGAGGGTGCGGTGCGGTCCTCGGGTTCGTCCTGATGCTGCGCCACATCAGCCATTCTGTCACCGCCGTCACCGGCGCGTGGGGTGGAACCCGACGGTCTGCGCCAACAAGGCGAGATGATGTTCGAACAGGACCTCGCGGTCCGGAAAAGTGTCGGGGCCGTACTGCCCGAAGACCTCGAAGCTCACGGACCCGAACAACGACGGCCACACCCAGAGACCGCGTGCCAGTACGGAATCCGGGGCGGTGAGGGAGAACTCGTCCCGGATCCGGCCCAGCGGTTCCCCCAGGCTCTCCGGAGGTGAGGCAGCGGCCGTGTCGTCCAATACACCCGCGGCGTGGGCCTCGTCCACGATCCGGGCCAGTCGCAGGACCACGCGGATACCGGGTGCGGTGGTGCGCTCGGCGGGGGCGGCGTAGCCGGGGACCGGGCTGCCGTACAGCAGCCCGTAGCGGGCCGGTTCGGCCAGCGCCCACGAGCGCACGGCACGGCCGAGGGTGAGGAACCGTTCGCGGTGGTCGGAGGGGTCGGCCGCGTCGACGGCACGGTCGACACTGTCGCCGAGTTCGTCGTAGGCGTCGACGACGAGCAGGGTGAGCAGCTCGTCGCGGCTCGAAACGTAGCGGTAGACGGCGGAGGAGACGACGCCCAGATCGCGGGCGACGGCACGCAGCGACAGCGCCGCCGCTCCGTGGGTGCCGAGATGCTCGCGGCCGATCCGGAGGATGTCGGCCATCGTCTGTGCGCGTGCGCGCGCCCGTGGTGTCGTCACCGGGCCATTCTGCCGTCGAACAGAGAGCACCGTCAACAAACGAGAGCACCGCTCTTGACAATCCCGGCTGCACGGAGGATCGTCGAAGCCATCAGAGAGCAGTGCTCACTCTTTCCGAATCGAGGAACCATGTCGCATCTCCAGGTGGTCGCAGGAGCCGGACCCGTCGGCTGGACCGTCGCCGAACAACTTGCCGCACAAGGACATCGCGTGCGTGTCCTGACCCGATCGGGCAGCGGACCGGAAGGTGCGGGCATCGAACGCCTGCGTGTCGACGTCACGGATCCCGAGGCCGTGGCCGCAGCACTCGTCGACGAAGACGGACTAGTTGCCGACGCGGTGTACATGTGCGTCCACGGGTCGGCCTACCGCGCCGACGTATGGGCACGCGAACTCCCCATCGCCGAGCGGGTCGTTCTCGACGCCGCCGCGAACCTGTCGGAGAAGACGGTCGTCGTCTTCCCCGAGAGCCTCTACTCGTACAGCGAACCCGACCGGGTCATGACCGAGGACTCGCCCCGCGAGGCCGACACCGGCAAGCGCGGCATCCGGCGGCAGCTCCTCGCCGCCCGCGCCGCCCACCGTGCCCCGACGGTGAGCGTCGTGGCATCGGACTTCTTCGGTCCACGGGCACTGAACGCGATGGCCGGCGAACGCATGGTGCCCACCGTGCTCGCCGGCAACAAGGTGCGGGTACTCGGCTCGGCCGACCTCCCGCATTCGTTCACCTACGTTCCCGACCTGGCGGCGGCGATGATCGCGTCGGCGGGGGAGCCGGCCGTGTGGAACACCGTGATCCACGCACCCACCGGACCGGCCGTGACACAGCGTGAGATCGCCACCGCCTTCACGCGGGCGGCCGGCCTGCCCGCGCCCGCGGTGGGGACGATCCCGTCCTGGCTGGTGCGGGCCGGCGGCCACGTGAACCGGGACATGAAGGAACTCGCCGAGATGCTCTACCAGTTCGATGCCCCGTTCGTCATGGACTCGACCCGCACCGAACAGGTACTCGGCCTGTCGCCCACCCCGCTCGACGAGGCGGCCGCCCGCACGGTCGAATGGTGGCGGAGCCGATAGTGTCGTGCTTGTGCGAGACTCCGGGCAGCAGTCCAGGCAGCGGGCGTGGCGATCGACCGCGACCGCCCTGCGGAACTCGCCGGGTCTCGTACGACTGACGGGGGTGCGGTTCGCGAGCCAGTTCGGCGACGGACTGTTCCAGGCCGCACTCGGCGGGGCGATCCTGTTCAACCCCGAACGTCACACCGACCCGGTGACGATCGCGGCAGGCTTCGCGGTGCTGCTGTTGCCGTACTCGGTGATCGGTCCGTTCGCCGGCGCCCTGCTCGACCGGTGGGACCGACGCCTCGTCCTCGTCTGGGCCAACGTGCTCCGCGGAGTGTTCATCGCGGCAGCCGCGGCCGTGTTGCTCCTCGGGGGACCGCAGACCCCGCTCATGCTGCTCGCGCTCGCCGCCGTCGGCGTGAGCAGATTCGTCCTGGCAGGCGTCTCGGCCTCGCTCCCACACGTGGTGGCCCAGTCGTGGCTCGTCCCGGTCAATTCCGTTCTGGCGACGGTCGGTTCGGGCGTCTCGGCGGTCGGGGCCGCCACGGCGGTCGCGACCATCGGATTCGTGGGCGCGGGCGACACCGGTTCCGGGACGGCCGTCCTTCTCGGCGTGAGCGGCTCGCTCGTCGGCGCGTTCGCCGCAGCGGGATTCGCCGCGAATGCGCTCGGCCCCGAGGGAATACGTCCCCGGACCGTGATCCGCACCGTTCTGGCGGGTCTGCGGACCGGTGCGGGAGCCGTCCTCGAAGCGCCGGGTGTGACGATCGCGATGCTCGGAATCGGCGCGCACCGCATCGTGTTCGGCATCGACACGCTCATCATGGTGCTCGTCCTGCGTGCCGAGGAGAATGGCTCCGACCTGCTCGCGGGATTCTCCGGATTCGGTGTCGCGGTCGCCTGCACCGCCGCCGGCATGCTCCTCGCAGCGGTGCTCGCACCGATCCTGATCCCGCGGCTGGGCCGGCCGCGCACCGTCACCGTCGGGTTGATCGCCGCCGCGATCGTGCAGTTCGCGTTCGTCACCACCGTGTCGGCCGGACCGTTGCTCGTCGCGGCCTTCCTGCTCGGCCTCGCCGGTCAGACCATCAAACTCACCGGCGACGCCGCGATGCAGATCGATATCGACGACGCGCGCCGAGGTCAGGTCTTCGCACTGCAGGACACCGTCTTCAACATCGCCTTCCTCGGCGCGATCGTCGTGGCGGCCTTCGTCATCGACCCGGACGGACGCACGCCCGAACTGGCCGTCGCCGGTGGGGTCGTCTACCTGGTCGGTCTCGTCGCCGTGCTCGTCGTGCGCCACACGCGGCAGTAACGATCACGCGCTCAGCGCGGCCGGGTGGATCCCCACCTCCGTGGCCTTGACGACGAACCACACGGAGTCGCCCGGATGGAGGTCGAGGTCGGTGAGTGCCGCCGTCGTGATCTCCGCGGCGATACCCGTATCCGACCACACGAGCACCGTCGACCCCTGCGCCTCGAGTTCCGCGATCCTCACCCGCAGGGCGTTGCGCGGGCTCCCGTGCGGGGCTTCGGTGTAGACGGCGACCGCCGACGGCGCGAAGACGGCGACGGCGGCCCTGCCCGGGACGCAGTTGTCGTGGACCCGGCCGTGGACGAGACCGCCCGCGGATTCCAGCGCCTCCTGCCGCACGGTTCCGGTGACGAGATTGGTCCCCGCGATACGGGCGGCGAAGGCGCTGCGCGGTCGCGTCAGCACCCGGCGTACCGGCCCGTCCTCGACGATCCGACCGGCCTCGATCACGATCACCCGATCTGCGAGTGCGAGCACGTCCAGCGGGTCGTGGGTGACGAGCAGGGCCGTGCGCCCGCTGTCGCGCAGGACGCGTCGCAGCAACGACCGCAGCACCGGTGTCGCGGTGACGTCGAGCGCGGCCATCGGCTCGTCGAGCAGCAGCAGGTGCGGTTCGGCCGCGAGGGCACGCGCGAGTGCGACCCGCTGCGCCTGTCCACCCGATAATTCGTGCGGACGACGATCGGCGAGTTCTGCGGCATCGACCTCCCGCAGCCACCTGTCGGCGCGCGCACGGGCCTCACGCCGGCCCGCACCCGCACTGCGTGGTGCGAACTCGACGTTGCCCGCGACCGTCAGGTGCGGGAAGAGCAGCGCCTGCTGGGCGAGCAGCACCACCGATCGGTCGTGCGGAGCCACGGCGACGCCCGTCGCAGTGTCGGTGAGGACGCGACCGGCGAGTTCCACGCGACCCGCGTCGGGGCGCAGCAGACCGGACACCACACCCAGCAGCGTCGACTTGCCGGCTCCGTTGGGGCCGAGCACCGCGACGATCTCACCCTGCGCGACCTCGAGATCGACGTCGACGTCGCGTGCGGCGACCCGGGCCCGCACCGTCAGGCTCACAGCGGCCGGTCCTTCCGCCGCGAGTACACGGCCACGACGATCACGACGGCCACCAGGATCAGCACGAGCGACAGCGCGACGGCCGCGTCGGGATCGGTTTCCCGCTGCAGGTAGATCTCGAGCGGCAGCGTGCGCGTCACGCCCTGCAGGCTGCCGGCGAAGGTGAGGGTCGCGCCGAATTCACCCAGGGCACGGGCGAATGCGAGTACCGATCCGGAGACCAGGCCGGGCAGCACGAGGGGCAGGGTGATGCGCCGGAAGACCGTCGTGGGGCGCGCACCGAGTGTCGCCGCAACGTCCTCGTAGCGTGAACCCGCACTGCGCAGCGCGCCTTCGAGACTCGTGACGAGGAAAGGCAGTGCGACGAAGGTCTGCGCGAGCACGACCGCCGTGGTGGTGAAGGCGATGTGGATCCCGAGCGCGTCGAGGTGCTCTCCGATCAGTCCGCGACGGCCGAAGGTGTAGAGCAGGGCGATGCCACCAACGACCGGGGGGAGCACGAGTGGCAGCAGGACGAACCCGCGGACCACCGATATCCACCGGAAGCTACTGCGTGCCAGCACCATTGCGAGCGGTACGCCGAGCAGGATGCACAGGATCGTGGCGGCCGCGGAGGTGCGCAGGCTCAGGACGAGCGCGTCGAGGGACGCCGGGGATGTCACGAGCGAGGGGAAGGTCGTCCAGTCGACGGTGAGCAGCATCGACACCAGGGGCACGACGACGAACAGCAACCCGAGTGCCGCGGGGGCGAACAACCACCGGGGCAGTCCCGTCGCGGTCATGGTGCACCGAATCCTGCGTCGGCCAGGACGGCACGACCGTCCGTGCCGGTGACGAAGCGCACGAAGGTATCGGCGCGATCGGCATCGTAGGAATTCGACAATGCTGCAACGGGATAGATGTTGACGATCTTCGCGGCTTCCGGGACGGGGACGACGGAGACCTTCGCACCGGCCCCCATCGCGTCCGTGACGTAGACCAGACCGGCGTCGGCCTGACCGGAGGTGACCTTGCCGAGCACGTCGGTCACCGACGACTCCTCGGACACCGGCGCAAGTTCGACACCGGTGGTCTCCTCGAGCCGCTCGGTGGCCGCCCCGCACGGCACCTGGGGTGCGCACACGACCACCGAGAGACCGTCGCCGGTGAGATCGTCGAACGAGGTGATGTCCTTCGGGTTCCCCGGTTCGGTGACGATCGTGAGCGTGTTGGTCGCGAACGGGATCGGCTCACCGGCAACGAGTCCGGCGCCGACAGCGGCGTCCATCGTCCGGGTATCGGCGGAGGCGAAGACGTCGGCCGGTGCACCCTGCTCGAGTTGGGTCTCGAGATCGGACGAACCGGCGAACGAGAATTCCACCGACACTCCGGGGTTCGCCGCCTCGAATCGTTCGGCGATCTCGGTGAACGGCGCCCGAAGCGAGGCCGCCGCATAGACGGTGAGGACATCCGAGCCGCCACCGCCGGTGCCGCACGATGTCAGTGCCGCAGCGGTGAGACCGGCAGCGAGCGCTGCGAGCGCCCGGCGCCTCATTCGGCCGCTCCGGGTGTCTCGACGATGACGGTGGTCGCCTTGACGACGGCCACCCCGACACTGCCCGGCTCGAGACCGAGTTCGTTCACGGCCTCGGTGCTCATGAGCGAGACGATGCGGTGGGGGCCGCACTGCATCTCCACCTGCGACATGACGGTGTCGGAGACGACGCGCGTGACCAGCCCGACGAAGCGGTTGCGGGCGGAACTGCCCACGCCGAGCGGATCGGGACCGGCATCGGCCTGAGCGCGGGCGAACTCCGCCAGCTCACGACCGTCGACGGTCTTGCGTCCGGCGGAGTCCTTGCCGGCGCGCAGCAGCCCCTGGTCGATCCAGCGACGGACCGTGTCGTCGCTGACCCCCAGCAACGACGCGGCGTCGCGGATCCGGAGCGAGGTCACGCGTGTCTCCGCAGATACGTCATGAACGACACGTTATATCCGCATCTGCGGACCGACAAGCAGATCAGTAGACGTCGCGAACGTATCGCTTGTCGGCGGCCATCTGCTCGACGTACGCCGCGGCGGCGTCGCGGTCGAGCCGTCCGTGCGCCTGCACCACCTCGCGCAGGGCTGCATCGACGTCCTTCGCCATACGTCCGGCGTCGCCGCACACGTAGAAATGGGCACCGTTCTGCAGCCACTTCCACACCTGTGCGCCGTGCTCGCGCATCCGGTCCTGCACGTAGATCTTCTGCCGCTGGTCGCGCGAGAAGGCCAGTCCCAGTTCGGTGAGGAAGCCGTCGGCGTGCATCGACTCGATCTCGTCGCGGTAGAGATAGTCGGTCTCGGATCGCTGGTCGCCGAAGAACAACCAGTTGCGGCCCGTGTGCCCGGCCTCGCGACGGTCGTGGAGAAAACCGCGGAACGGTGCGATGCCCGTACCGGGGCCGACCATGATCATGTCGGTCTCGGGTGCCGGTGGCCGGAAGTGCTCGTTGCGCTGCACGAAGATCGGGATGTCCACGCCCTTGCTGTGATCGGCGAGGAACGACGAGCACACACCCGCCCGGGAGCGACCCTCGAATTCGTAGCGCACCACCGACACCGTCAGCTGCACCTCGCGCGGGTTCGTCTTCGGGCTCGACGAGATCGAGTACAGACGCGGACGCAGACGGCCGAGGAGATCCTTCCATTCGTCCCAGGGCGCCTTGAACGGGTACTCGGCGATGACGTCCATCGCCTGCCGCCCGTACAGCCACTGCTGCAGCTCGATCTTGTTTCCCGGTCGCAGCAGCTTCGCGAGTTCGGCACTGCCGCTCTGCTTCTGCACGAACCGGAGCAGTTCCGGTGTCACCCGGGTGATGTCGAGGTGCCGGGTCGCGGCCTCGCGCAGCGGCACGGTGGGACGGTTGCCGAGTTCGACGGCGGTCTCCGGGTCGAGAGCGGTGACCTGCAACCATTCGTCGACGGCCTCCGGGCCGTTCGTCGGCATCACCCCGAGGGCGTCGCCGGCCTCGTATTCGAATGCGGGATCGAAGATCTCGAATCCGAACTGGCGCACGTCCTTCGCCGAACCCGCGCCGCTCAGTGCGATGTTGCGGGTGATCCGCGTGACGAGCGGCGAGTTGCGGGTGTAGGCGGGGGCCGCGGGGGCCGGCGCGGCCGATGCGACCGGGGTCGTCGAGCCTCCCAACAGCGGTACGAGCGCGTCGAGCCAGCTCTGCGCGCGCTCGTCCTCTCCGGGTTCGCAGTCGACACGTTCGGTCAGGCGGGTTGCGCCGAGAGTGCTCAGACGGTCGTCGACACGGCGCCCGAAGCCGCAGAAATCGTCGTAACTCGAGTCACCGAAAGCCAGTACCGCGTAACGCGTTCCGTGCAGTTCGGGTGCGGTGTCCGCCGCGAGCGACCGCCAGAACGACCCGCCGTTGTCGGGTGGGTCGCCGTCGCCGAAGGTGCTCGTGACGACCACGAGGTCGTCGATGTCGGTCAGGGCGGTGACGTCGAGTTCGTTCAGTCCCGTCAGTCGCACGGCCCGACCGGCATCGCGGAGCCGTTGTGCGCAACTCGCCGCGAAGGATTCGGCATTACCCGTCTGCGATGCCCAGGCCACGACGACGGCCGGCCCGTCCGGCACCGCCTCGGTGGGCGTCGCGCCGGGAACCGGGGCCGAGTGCGCGTACATCCCGGCGAGCAGGCCGTCGACCCATGACCGCTTGTCGGCCGGGAACGGCGCGGTCGGCGGAAGGGTCGGCGCGGCAGTGATGTCCGCCGTCCTGAGTCCGGCGAGAAGGCCTGCGAGATAACCGCGTTCGATGTCGTCGAAGGTGGGTACGGGAATCGTCTCGAGTCCCAGCGCGGACTCGAGGCGGTCGAGCACCGAACCGCTCTCGAGCACCGGTTCGACCGCACCCGCGACCTTCTCCACCGACACGGCGCAGACCTTGAATTCGGGCTGCAGGGATGCCGGGTCGACGGCGTCGTTCGTCACGGCGTTGATGGCGAGATCGTCGCCGAAGAGGTCGTTCCAGTGGAAGGGCGCGAAGCAGTTCCCGGGCAGCACCCGGTCGGTGACGACGGCCGGCAGCACGGCCCGGCCGCGCCGCGATGCGATCTCCACCCGGTCGCCGTCGACGATCGACAGTCGCTGCGCATCATCGGGATTGATCTCGACGAACGGTCCGGGATTCAGTTTGGTGAGTTTCTCGACCTTCCCGGTCTTGGTGAGAGTGTGCCACTGGTGCTGGACGCGTCCGGTGTTCAGGACGAAGGGGTGGTCGTCGTCCGGCATCTCCGCGGCAGGCATGTGCGGGCGCGGGAAGAAGCGGGCGCGGCCGTCGGGGGTCGCGAACGCCAGTCGCGGACGGGAACCGTCCTCGCGCGCCACCGGGGTCCGGCTCGTCCCGTCGTTGAGATAGCGGACGGGGTGCCGTGTCTCGGCCGACTCCGGCGGGCACGGCCACTGCACCGGACCTTCGCGCAGTCGGTCGTAGGTCATGCCGCGCAGGTCGTATCCGGTCTGCGGATTCGCGAATCCGGTGATCTCCTCGAAGATCTCCTGGGCACTCGAATAGTCGAAGGCGTCGCCGAAACCCATCTCCTGCGCGACCCGCGCGATGATCTCCCAGTCGGGCAGCGACTCGCCGACGGGGTCGACGGCCTGCTGCAGGAGGTTGACGGTGCGGTCGGATCCGACGGTGACGTACTCGGATTCAGCCCAGAGGGCAGCGGGGAAAAGAACGTCTGCGTACGAAGCGGTTTCGGTCTCGCGGTAGACGTCCTGCACGATCACCAGCTCGGCCTTCTCGAGTGCCTCGAGAACGGTGGACCGATTCGCGATCGACGCGACGGGATTGGTGCAGATGATCCAGCACGCCTTGATCTCTCCGGCGGCCATCCGCTCGAACATGTCGACGGTGCCGGCGCCACCTTCGGTACGCAGCGTGCCGCGCGGCAGCGACCAGCGATCCTCGACGAACGCGCGGTCGTCGTCGGAGAGGACACTGCGCTGACCGGGCAGACCCGGTCCCATGTATCCCATCTCACGGCCACCCATCGCGTTGGGCTGGCCGGTGAGGGAGAACGGCCCGCTGCCGGTGCGGGAGATCGCCCCGGTCGCGAGGTGCAGATTGCAGATCGCGTTGGTGTTCCACGTGCCGTGGGTGCTCTGGTTGAGCCCCATCGTCCAGCAGCTCATCCACTCGCCGGCCTCGCCGATCCACTGCGCCGCGGTGCGGATGTCGGCCTCGGCCAGACCGGTGACCTCGGCGACGACATGCGGTGGGTAGTCGGCGAGGAAGGACTCCATCGCGTCCCAGCCGTCGGTGTGCTCCTCGACGAAGACGCGGTCGACGTGCCCGTTCTCGACGATCAGGTGCAGCAGACCGTTGAGCAGTGCCAGGTCGGTGCCCGGAGTGATCTGCAGGAACAGGTCGGCCTTGTCGGCCGTCGCGCTGCGCCGCGGATCGACGACGATCAGCCGCGCTCCCGCCTTGACCCGATCCATCATGCGCAGGAACAGGATGGGATGGCAGTCGGCCATGTTGGAACCCGACACGAAGAAGACGTCGGCGTGGTCGAAGTCCTCGTACGAGCCGGGCGGGCCGTCGGAGCCGAGCGACTGCTTGTAGCCGGTCGCGGCGCCGGCCATGCACAGTCTCGAATTCGACTCCATGTGCGAGGTGCGCAGATATCCCTTCGCGAGTTTCGTCGCGACGTACTGGGCCTCGAGCGACATCTGTCCCGAGACGTAGAGGGCCACCGCGTCGGGGCCGTGGGCCGCGACGATGTCGCTCAGGCGCCGCGCGGTCTCGGCGATCGCCTCGTCGAGGGGGAGCGGGGCGACCTCGGCCGCCCGCTCGGAACGCATCCACGCCGTATCGAGCCGGCCCCCGGCCGCGAGCATCTCGGCACTCGTCGCGCCCTTCGTGCACAACCGACCCCTGTTGGTCGGATGATCCTTGTCTCCGTATGTCCTCACCACGCGTCGGTCGCCCGTCTCCGGGTCGACGGCGACGTCGAGGAGCATCCCGCATCCCACACCGCAGTAGGAGCAGGTGGATTTCACCGTGGTGATCTCGTCCTGCATCCCGCAACTCCTAGACACCGTCTCGACTACGCCGGTGTCCATGCTGGAGAAGCGGTGTTGCGGTCGCGTCACCCGCGGTGAGCACGCGGTGACATCTGGCTCACGCCGCCGTCACGGCGATGTGAGATCGGACGTTCGGAGTCAGGCCTTCTGCTGCTGCGCCCACCACTCGAGCAGCGCGGCCTCGGCCTCGTCGCGCTCGAGTGGGCCACGGTCGAGCCGCAGTTCCTTGAGGAAGTTCCACGCCTTGCCGACCGACGGACCTGCGGGAATACCCAGAAGTTCCATGATCGCGTTGCCGTCGAGGTCGGGCCGGACCTTGGCGAGATCCTCCTCGGCGGCGATCCGCTCGATCCGTTCCTCGAGACCGTCGTAGGTGGCCTGCAGTGCGGCGGCACGACGCTTGTTGCGGGTCGTGCAGTCGGCGCGCACCAGCTTGTGGAGTTTCGGCAGCAGCGGCCCGGCGTCGTGCACGTAACGGCGCACGGCCGAATCCGTCCACTGTCCCTTGCCGTAGCCGTGGAAGCGCAGGTGCAGGAAGACCAGGCGGCTGACGTCCTCGATCATCTGCTTCGAGTACTTGAGCGCGCGCATGCGCTTGCGCACGAGCTTCGCCCCGACCACCTCGTGGTGATGGAAGCTGACGCCGCCCTGCGGCTCGTTGCGTTTGGTGTCGGGCTTGCCGATGTCGTGCAGCAGCGCGGCCCACCGCAGGACGAGATCGGGATCGCCGTCCTCGAGGTCGATGGCCTGCTTCAGGACGGTCAGCGAGTGCCAGTACACGTCCTTGTGCTGGTGGTGCTCGTCGATCTCGAGCTTCATCGCGGGGATCTCGGGGATCACCCGCTGCGCGAGACCGGTCTCGACCATCGTGTCGATGCCCTCGATCGGATAGTCGCCGAGGATCAGCTTGTCGAGCTCGGCCTGCACCCGCTCCGCGCTGATCCGCAGGATCTCGTCGGCCATCGAGACGATCGCGGTGTGTACGCGCTCGGTGAGGGCGAAGCCGAGCTGGGAGACGAACCGCGCCGCGCGCAGCATGCGCAGCGGATCGTCGTGGAAGGAGTCCTCGGGCTTGGCCGGGGTGTCGAGCACGCCGGCGAGCAGGGAGTCCATGCCGCCGAGCGGGTCGACGAACTCGCCCGCACCGTCCGGTCCGATCCGCACGGCCATCGCGTTGACGGTGAAGTCGCGGCGCACGAAATCGTCCTCGAGACTCGTGCCGTACTTCACGATGGGGTGACGCGTGACACGGTCGTAGGCGTCGCTGCGGAAGGTGGTGATCTCGAGTTGCTCGAGTCCCTTCACCGCACTGATCGTCCCGAAGTCGATGCCGGTGTCCCACTGGTGGTCGACGAATCCGCGCAGCAGTTCCTGCACGACCTCCGGACGCGCGTCGGTGGTGAAGTCGAGGTCGGTGCCGAGGCGACCGAGCACCGCGTCGCGCACGCTGCCCCCGACGAGATACAGCTCGTGTCCGGCTTCGGCGAATCGCGCCCCCAGCGGGGCGAGGATGTCGGACAGATCGCGCAGAGTGGCCTCGGCTCCGGCGAGCAGCCGGGTGCGACGGTCGGTGTCCGCGGTGGGGGAGTTCACGTCTTTGCACCTTACCGAGCAGCACGTTCGTGTGGTTGAGCCGGGACCGACCTCGGTCCATCTACTATCTATGAGGTGTCGCCCGCCGAACGTGCCAACCGTAACCGCCGCAGCTCGCGGCGGCGTGGCGCGGGCGCAAAGAAGACCGCGCACGGCGCTTCGCCCGGATCGTCCGCTTCGCCCGGACCTCGCATGCGGACCGTCCGCGAGACCTCCGCGGGAGGTCTGGTGGTCGACGGACTCGGTGGTCCGCCCGAGAAGCTCTGCGCAGCCCTGATCGGCCGCACCGATCGGCGGGGCCGCCTGCTGTGGTCGTTGCCGAAGGGCCACATCGAGCAGGGTGAGACCGCCGAGGAAACCGCGATGCGCGAGGTCCGCGAGGAGACCGGAGTGCGCAGCTCGGTGCTCGCCGAGCTGGGCAGCATCGACTACTGGTTCGTCACCGAGGGCCGCCGGGTCCACAAGACCGTGCACCACTATCTGCTGCGTTATCTCGGCGGAGAACTCTCCGACGCGGACGTCGAGGTCACCGAGGTGGCGTGGGTGCCGCTGCGCGAACTGCGGACCCGCCTGGCGTACGCCGACGAACGCAAGCTCGCCGACATCGCCGATCAGCTCATCGCCGAGATGGACCACACACGACTCCCCGATGCCGACGAACCGGGGGCCCCACGCGGATGACGGTGGTGGTGTCCCGGGCGGGCGCCGCGGTGCTCGCCGTGCTCGTACTCGTCCTCACAACGGCAGGCGTGACGCCTCTTCTGCCGACGACTCTTCTCCAGACGGCCTCGGCGAACCCGGCCGCAGCCCAGACCGACCCCGACGAGCCGCGCTTCCTCGAGCTGAGCATCGACGAGGTGACGCCGCAGACGGTGACCCTCACGAGCGAGTCCGTCGTCACGGTCCGCGGCACGGTGGCGAACATCGGCGATCGGGACGTCGAGGACGTCTGGGTGCGGCTGCAGCGTGCGCCGGTGGTCTCCGACTCCGCAGCGCTGCGCACCTCGCTGTCCCTCGACCAGGCCGGATTCGACACGGTCGGTGAGTTCGAGGAGGTCGCCGACCGGCTGGGGCAGGGCGAACGTGCCGACTTCGAACTCGAACTGCCGCTGCGCTCCGATCTCGTGCCGTCGCTCGACATCGACACTCCCGGCGTCTACCCGCTGCTGGTGAACGTCAACGGTGTCCCCGAGTACGGCGGCGCGGCCCGTCTCGACGACGCACGCTTCCTGCTGCCCGTGCTCGCGCTTCCCGCGAGCGACGAGGTCACCGACGGCACGGAGCTCACCGAGGAAAGCGGGACGGGCAGCGGCGGGTCGCGGGGCACGACCCGCTCGTCCGACGACGGCCTGCTCGACAGCGAGGAGAAGGCGTTCCCCGCCGTAGCGCCCGACGTGTCCCGTCCCGCCGCGGTCACGATGCTGTGGCCGCTGGCCGATCGGCCGAGGCTCGCCGCCGGCGTGGCCGGTTCCGGCACCGAACCGGTCCGCCTGGTCGACGACGACCTCGCGGTCTCGCTCGCCGAGGGCGGGAGGCTGGACGGTCTGCTGCGCGCCGTCGAGGACACCGCCCGCACCGAACCCCGCGTGCTCGAGGGATTGTGCCTGGCGATCGACCCGGATCTGCTCGTGACCGTCGCGAACATGACGCGCGACTATCTCGTCGTCGAGGATCCGAACGAACCGACCGGCGACGCGCGGCCCGGTTCGGGCACCGATGCCGCGGTCGCCTGGCTCGAGCGGTTGCGTGCCCTCGCGGCGACGACCTGCACGATGGCCGTGCCGTTCGCGCAGGTCGACCTGACCGCGCTCGGCGACCTCGCCGACTCGTCCCTGACCGACTCCGCGCTGGAATCACCGGCGGCCATCGTCGACTCCATCCTCGGCGTCACCTCCACCCCGGGCGTGATGTGGCCCGACTCCGGCGTACTCACCGAGAAGACCGGGTCGATGCTCGCCGCCGACGGCCCGGTGACCGCTCTGGTGTCCGACAACGCCGTCGAGGGCGGACGCGCCCTGCTCGCGGGCACGTCGTCGACGCCGTCCACCGCGCCGGGCGGCAACGGCTTCCGGATCTCCGGGGTGTCCGGCCTCACCGCCGCCCTGTTCGACTCGTCCGCGTCCGCGGCATTGGCCGGGATGGGTACCGACCCGCAGACGCCGTCCTTCGTCCCCTCCTCGGCGCGCTACGACCTCTCCCGCGACTCCTCGACGGCCCGCCTGCAGGACGCCCTCGGCGCGCTGGCCTGGCCGGCCATGGTGCCGACGGTCAGCGAGGTCACCGGGTCGGCACTGCCGGCGGCGGGCCGATCGGTACTGTTCGCGCCGCCGCAGAACTGGTCGGCATCGCCCGACGACGCCGCCTCCGTGCTGTCGATGCTCTCCACGCTCGTCCGCTCGGGCCTGACCACGCCGCGACCGCTCACCGCGCTCGTCGATGCGGCCGCGAACACCGCGAACGACCCGACCGCGTCGCTGCTGGTCTATCCCGAACAGGCGATCACCGACGGAGCCTCCGCCGCGGTCGTGTCCGAGGCCGAGGAACAGATCGGCCGCCTCGACGCGATCCAGACGGCGCTGGTCGAGGACCCGCAGGCCCAGCTCACCCCGCAGCAGTTCACCGCCCCGCTGCGCGAGGACCTGCTGCGCGCCATGAGTCTGGCCGGTCGTCGCGGTGCCGACGCCGACGGTGCCTACGCGACCGGAGAACACCGCGCCGCCGAGGTGCGCGAGGCCGTCGACGCCATCTACGACGCCGTGACGGTCATCTCGACCGGCGGTGTCTACACCCTGACGTCCGAACAGAGTCCGCTGCTGCTCACCGCGCGCAACGACCTGCCCGTGGGCATCACCGTGCGACTGCAGGTGGACGCACCCGACACGGTGGACATCACCGACATCGGACCGACCCAGCTCCCGCCGCGCGGCAGCCGCACTCTCACGGTGCCGGCACAGATCAGCGACTCGCGGAACCTCCGGTTGGAGTTCGCACTCACCACCGAGTCCGGCCTGCCTCTCGGCAGCTCGACGACGGTGACGGTACGTTCCAATGCGTACGGCCAGATCCTCGCCGTCGTCACGGGATGTGCAGGAGCACTCCTGCTGTTCCTGGCGGGCAGACGACTTCTGCACCGGTTCCGGGGAGAGCCGGATCCAGCCGACGAAGGGTATGAGAAATGACCGGGAACTCCACACGGGACGACGTGGAGACACACCCGAACCCGGGACCGTCGGACTCTCCCACCACCTCGCCGGACATCACGGGCGTCGCGTCCGGCCGCAGGAAGCCGCAGAGCCTGCTCGCGGCGACCGGCTCCATCGCCGTGGCGACCCTGGTCAGCCGCATCACCGGCTTCCTCAAGCAGCTGCTCATCCTGACCCTGCTCGGTGCGAGCGTCGCATCGTCGTTCACCGTCGCGCACCAGATCCCCAACATGATCTCCGAGCTGGTGCTCGGCGCCGTCCTGACCTCGATCGTCGTCCCGGTGCTGGTGCGAGCCGAGCGGGAGGACCCCGACGGCGGTGAGGCCTTCGTCCGGCGACTGTTCACCGCGGCGCTGGTGCTGCTCGGCACCGCGACCGTTCTCGCGGTCGCCGCGGCCCCGGTCCTGACCACCCACGTCTTCCTCGACGAGTCCGGCAAGGTCTCGACGTCGCTGACCACGGCGCTGTCGTACCTGCTCCTGCCCGCGATCATGTTCTACGGTCTGTCGGGCCTGTTCACGGGCATCCTCAACACCCGTCAGGTGTTCAAGCCGGGCGCCTGGGCCCCGGTGTGCAACAACCTCGTGGTCCTCACCGTGCTGGTGATCTACTACCTGATGCCGGGCGAGATCACCCTCGATCCGGTGCGGATGAGCGATCCGAAACTGCTCGTCCTCGGCATCGGTGTGCTGCTCGGCGTCATCACGCAGGCGATGTGCCTGGTACCGGCCCTGCGCCGCGAGGGCATCAACCTCAGGCCGCTGTGGGGTCTCGACGACCGGCTCCGGCAGTTCGGTGGCATGGCCGCCGCGATCGTGCTGTACGTGCTGATCAGCCAGGCCGGCATGGTCTTCGCCACACGCGTGTCGTCGGGGGCCGACGAGGCCGGACCGGCGATCTACAACAACGCATGGCTGTTGCTGCAGCTGCCCTACGGCGTCCTCGGTGTCACCGTGCTCACCGCGATCATGCCGCGCCTGAGCCGCAACGCCGCCGCGGACGACACCCCGGCCGTCGTCGACGACCTGTCCGTCGCAACCCGCCTGACCATGATCTCGCTCATCCCGATCGTCACCTTCCTGACGATCGCGGGTTCGCAGGTCGGCGCCGCGCTGTACGGCTACGGCAACTTCGGCGGCAGCAACGCCGAACGCCTCGGCCAGGCGGTGAGCTGGTCGGCGTTCACGCTCATCCCGTACGCCCTGGTGCTCATCCACCTGCGCGTGTTCTACGCCCGGGAACAGGCCTGGACGCCCACCTGGATCATCCTCGGCATCACCGCCGTCAAGATCGGCCTGTCCGCGCTGGCGCCCGTCGTCGCGGCGAACGACGAGCAGGTGGTGCTGCTCCTCGGCGCGGCCACCGGTGTCGCGTTCGCCGTCGGAGCGTTCATCGGCGGCTATCTGCTGCACCGCACGCTCGGCAACCTGCAGATGGCGAACGTCGGACGCACCGTCTGGCACGTCGTGCTCGCGTCGCTCGCCGCGGCGGTCGTCGTGCTCGTCACCGACCGTCTCCTGCAACTCGACGTCCTCGCCGACCGCTTCGGGGGCATCGGATCGCTCGTGCGGGTCGGGCTCAACGGTGTGCTGATGGTGCTCGTCGCGCTGGTCGGGATGTACCTGCTCAAGGTGCCCGAGATCCTCGCGATCGAGGCGGCCGTGCGACGGAAGGTCGCGGCACTGCGCGGCACCGCCCCGGTCGAGGAGGCCCCCTCCGAGCCCGAGACCGGAACCACCTCCGCCGCGGCACCGGTTCCCGCCCCCGTCCCACGTCCGCGCTACGCCGAATCGGATGCCGAGAAGACCGTCATCCTGCCGCGTATCGACTACGGCGACTACGGCGTCGGACCTTATGACGCCATCACGGAGGTCATGCCCGCCATCAGGGACGTCCCCGGTCGCAGCAATGCGCACGGACAACTCCCGTACCCTGATCAGCAGCAGGTACGGTCCGGGAGCCGTCGACCACGGTTCTTCGCGGCCCCCAGCGGCGACCCGCGTCTGCACACCGGAAGTGGACGAGTCGACAACGAAGGAGTGAGGGTGAGCGACGACCACGCTGCCGGCAAGTCCACCATCGATGCCGCCGCACGGCAGAAGTCTGCCGACAAGGACGGCAAGCGCCCGCCGCGCGATCCGAACCTCGACACGGGTGTCATCCCGGTCGGATCCCCGCAGCTCCCGCCGGTGCGTGTCGCAGGTCCGGCCTCCCAGCCGCGCCGTCCGATGCGCGGCCCCGATCTCATCGCCGGTGCCTCGGTCGCCGGTGGTCGCTACCGTCTGCTCGCCCCGCACGGTGGCGCGCGCGGCCTGCGCTTCTGGCAGGCGCTCGACGTCAAGCTCGATCGCGAGGTCGCGCTGACCTTCGTCGACGCGGAACAGCGCGCGGCCGACGGCACCGGCCCCGACTCGCCGCAGGCCGTGCTCTCGCGCACCCTGCGCCTCGGTCGTATCAATTCGCCCGGACTCGCCCGCGTCCTCGACGTGGTGCGCGGCAGCTCGGGCGGCATCGTCGTCTCGGAGTGGACCCCCGGCCGGTCGCTGAAGGAGATGTCCACCACCGAGCCGTCGCCGATCGGTGCGGCACGCGCGATCCGCGCGCTCGCGGCCGCGGCCGAGGCGTCGCACCGTGCGGGCAGTGCCCTGTCGATCGACCATCCCGATCGCATCCGCATCAGTGTGGCAGGCGACGCCGTGCTGGCCTTCCCCGCGACGTTCTCCGATTCCGATGCGATGTCCGACGTGCGCGGTCTCGGCGCGAGCCTGTACGGACTCATCACCGGACGGTGGCCGCTCGGCGAGCCGTCGGCTCCGGGCGGTGCTCCCGTCCCGCACCACAGCGGTGCCACCGTCGGCGGGATGCCGGAGCCCGACCGCAAGGACGGTGTGCCGGTGGAGCCGCGCGTCCTGCGTCCCGACGTGCCGTTCGAGATCTCGGCGGTCGCGGTGCGTGCCCTGTCCGAGGACGGCGGTATCCGGACCGCCGCGACCGTGCAGCACATCCTCGACCAGGCGTCGGTCGTCGACCAGAAGACCGAGATGATCCCAGCACTGCGGATCGGGCAGCGCGCTGCCGCCGCGGAGACGCACGCACTCGCGGATCCCGAAGCGCTGGAACAGAAGAAGAAGCATTCGCAGCGGATGCTCATCGCCCTGGCCGCGCTCGGTGCCACGACCGTGCTGCTGCTCGCGCTCATCGGGTGGTGGATCGCGAACCTGCTCGCAGGCGACGCCAACGATGCCCCGCTGACGAGCCAGGAGTTCGGCCTGACCCCCACCGCCGAGGCACCCGCCGAGGACGGGGCGGGCGACGAGCAGGCCGAGGCCGCGCCGCCGCGACCGGCGGCGAGCGCTCCGGTCTCCGCGACCTCCGTGTCGGTGTTCTCACCTCAGGGCACACCCGATTCGCCCGCCACCGCGTCGCAGGCGATCGACGGTGATCCGTCCACCTCGTGGAGCACCGATGCCTACTTCGATCCGTTCCCGTCGCTGAAGAACGGTGTCGGGCTTCTGTTCACGCTCGCCGACGCGTCGGAGCTGTCCGCGGTGAAGGTCACCACCGACACCCCCGGCACGGTCGTCGAGGTGCGCAGCGCACCGTCCGAGTCGACGTCGCTCGATCAGACGCAGGTGATCGGTTCGGGCACACTGGCTTCCGGCGAGACCACGATCCCGGTCGAGGCGGACGGCCAGACCTCGCACGTGCTGGTGTGGATCACCGATCTGAGCTCGAGCGGCGGAAGCAACAAGAGTTCCCTCTCCGAAGTGGAATTCGAAGCCGCACGCTGACCGCGGACAGCCGGGCGGAATCGTCCGGATCGGCTACCATCCGCGCGTGCGAATTTTCGGGGGGATCGCAAAAATCGCCGTGCCCGACGGGGGTGTCGACGACGGCGGGAGTGTGTCGGGCGGGGTGGCGTCCGATGGGGCGGTGTCGGATGCCGAACTGCTCGCAGCACACGTCGCAGGCGATCGGCATGCCTTCTCCGCCTTGCTGGCACGACACCACGACCATCTGTGGCAGGTCGCGCGGCGGACGAGTTACTCGAACGAGGACGCTGCCGACGCGCTGCAGGAGGCACTGCTCTCGGCGCACCGAAGGGCATCGGGTTTCCGGGAGGACGCCGCGGTCCGCAGCTGGTTGCACTCGATCGTCGTCAACGCGTGCCTCGATCGCATCCGCCGCAATCGTGTCCGCGTGACCGTCCCACTGTTCGAGGACGATTCGCACGACCTGCGTACCCCGCGCGATCCCATCCACGACACCGAGATCGCCCTCGACATCGAATCCGCCCTCTTCGCACTGCCACCCGGCCAGCGAGCGGCCGTCGTCGCGGTGGATGTGGAAGGTTTCTCCGTCCGGGAGGCGGCGCAACGACTCGGTGTTCCGGAGGGAACGGTGAAGAGCCGCTGTGCCCGCGCGCGGAGCAGGCTCGCAGTTCTTCTCGACGACCTTCGCTCCGAGGGGAACCGATCGTGACCCTCCTCCGTCTTACTCTGGTGAGGGATGCCGAGCCGCGGAGGAGAGTCGCGCATGAACGAGGACGAGATGCGTCCGTCGAACTCCGCCGAGATGCGTCCGCCGTACTCCGCGGAGTTGCTCGCCGATCTGCATGCCGGGGCGCTCGACGAGGAGCTCGCCGCCCGCTTGTGGCCGCGCGTGCGCCGCGATCCCGAGGCCGTCGCGTATCTGGCGCGGCTCGACGCGACGCAGGCGCGGTTGTCGGCCCTGCGCGACGCTCCACCGAAGGAATCGATTCCGCCCGAGATCGCCGCACGTATCGGAGCCGCACTCGCGGAGGGTCGGTCCGACGACCGGTCCGACGTCCGGCCCGTGCCGTCCCCGATCGCACGGCGTCGCCGGTGGGCGGTTGCCGGTGCCGCGGTCGCGGCCGCAGTGGCGGTGATGCTCGTGGTGGTCGTGCGTGGGACGGCTTTCGGTGGCGACGACCCGACCGGTGTTCCCGTCGCGGCAGCGGAGGACGAGGCTTTGCTCGAACCCTCCACCTTGCGGGCGATGATCGGCGACACCGATCCCGGTCTCCTCGGCGGAGCAGATCGTCTCCGGGAATGCCTGGACGCGAACGGTTTCGAGGGACGATCCCCGATCGGCTCACGCGCCGTACGGTACGCCGACGACGATGCCGTACTCGTCCTGATGAGCGGGCCGGACACACCGGCGCTCACCGCACTGGTGGTCGGAACAGACTGCGACGCAAACGATCCCGCAACACTGGCCCGGAAGACGATCGGCTGACCCTCCGTCGCTCGGGGTTCGTCGCTACGCCACGGTCGACAACAGTTCCAGGATCCGTGCGCGCAGCGCGGGTGTGTCGTCCTCCGCGGCGATGAGGCCGGCGAACAACGCCGACCCCGCTGCCATCACGAGCACCGCCTTGGCGTCGATCTCGACGTCCGAACCGTCGCCGTCGGCGAACAGGGCGGTGCTGGGTCCGCTGAACGTGCGCCAGAGCGTGTTGCGGAGGTCGTCGTGGTCCCGCAGTGCCGCGAGGAGGCCCGGGAGCGCAGCACGGACCTCCGGCCGGGAGAACAACTCGATGCTCCCGGTGACCACCCATTCGATCCAGCCCTTGCGATCGATGCCGTCGTAGGGCGTCAGATCGGGTGCGGACCCGAGCAGTGCGTCGAGCACCAGGTGGGCCTTGGTCGGCCACCGACGCGTGAGTGCGGCGCGGCCGACGCCGGCGCGGGCGGCGACCGCCCGCAGGCTCAGCCCGTCCCAGCCGTGGGAGCGGAGCATCTCGCGGGTGGCGGTGAGGACGTCGTTGTCTATTCGGGGGTCGCGGGGGCGCCCCGGAGCGGTGCTGGGCATGGGATCCGTGATGTCGGGACCGAGTGGGAATCGATCTGGCGTGGAGTGTGACGAGCGTTATAGTCGAAGCGCAATTACGGTACCACTGGCATCGAAAGTAGGGGCATGTCTTCGCCGCGACCCACCGTGTTCGAACCGGCCCGACTCGGGCCGCTCACCCTCCGCAACCGCATCGTCAAGGCGGCGACCTTCGAAGGCGTCATGCCAAGGGGAGCCGTCAGCGACGAACTCGTCGAATTCCACGCCGAGGTCGCCCGCGGCGGCACCGCCCTCACCACCGTCGCATACTGCTCGGTCTCACACGACGGCCGCGTCCACCGCGACACCCTCGTGCTCGACGCCGACTCCGTCCCCGGCCTGACCCGGCTCACCGACGCCGTGCACGCCGCCGGTGGTCTGGCATCCGCGCAGATCGGCCACGCCGGACTCGTCGCCAACCAGATCTCCAACAAGATGAAGACGCTCGCGCCGTCCACTCGCATCAGCGCCCCCGCCATGGGGCTCGTCCGCGGCGCGACACTCGAGCAGCTCGATCGGGTGGTCGAGGACTACGCACGCGCCGCGCGCTTCGCCGTCGAAGCCGGATTCGACGCCGTCGAGGTCCACCTCGGGCACAACTATCTGCTCAGCTCCTTCATGAGCCCGAATCTCAACAAGCGCTCCGACAAGTACGGCGGCAGCATCGCCAACCGCACCGCCTTCCCGCGTCGCGTGCTCGAGGCCGTCCGCACGGCAGTGGGGGAGGGGGTGGCCGTCATCGCGAAGTTCAACATGACCGACGGCGTGCCCCAAGGTCTGTGGCTCGACGAGTCGCTACCCATGGCCAAGCTCATCGAGTCCGACGGCACCATCCATGCCATGCAGCTCACCGGCGGGAGCTCGCTGCTGAACGGGATGTACTTCTTCCGCGGCGATGTGCCGATGAAGGAGTTCCAGGCGTCGCAGCCGAAGGTCGTCGGCTGGGGACTGAAGGTCTACGGGCCGAAGATCTTCCCGAAGCTCCCGTTCGAGGAGGCCTTCTTCCTGCCCATGGCACGGCAGTTCCGGGAGGAACTGAAGATCCCGCTGATCCTGCTCGGCGGCATCAACCGGCTCGACACCATCGAGACGGCGCTCGACGAAGGCTTCGAGTTCGTCGCCATGGGTCGCGCGCTGCTGCGTGATCCGTATCTCGTGCGCAAGTTCGAGGAGAAGACCGCACACGAAGGTCTGTGCATCCACTGCAACAAGTGCATGCCGACCATCTACACGGGCACGCGTTGTGTGATCCGCGAGACGCTGCGGGATGTGCCCGGCGCGGTCTGAGACCCTTCCGGTTCGCATCGGGGACGGGCCGGCCGGGCGACCGACCGGTCCGTACAGGGCGTCTGTGGCGGGACGCACGGCGGGAGGGGAACAACACCGTTTACCCTGGTGTTGACAGTATCTGTAGGCTGCCGTCCGGTTTCGGCCGGATCGCCCGCAGTCCTCGCGCCCCCGATCACCCAACCGGAAGGCTCCGCCGCATGACGACCTCGCCCACGATTCACGACCTCATCATCGTCGGTTCGGGACCGGCCGGATACACCGCCGCGATCTACGCGGCCCGCGCCGAACTCACACCGCTCGTCTTCGAGGGAACGCAGTTCGGTGGCGAGCTCATGACCACCACCGAGGTCGAGAACTTCCCGGGGTTCAAGGACGGGATCATGGGCCCGGAGCTCATGGATCAGATGCGCGAGCAGGCACTGCGTTTCGGCGCCGATCTGCGCACCGAGGATGTCGACGAGATGGACCTCACGGGCGCGGTCAAGACGGTCGTCGCCAACGGCGAGACCTACCGCAGCCACGCCGTCATCCTCGCGATGGGCGCCGAGCCGCGTTACCTCGGTGTGCCCGGTGAGTCGCAGCTTCTCGGCCGCGGCGTCTCCGCCTGCGCGACCTGCGACGGCTTCTTCTTCCGCGACCAGGACATCGCCGTCGTCGGCGGTGGCGACTCCGCGATGGAGGAAGCGACCTTCCTGACGCGCTTCGCGCGCAGCGTCACCCTCATCCACCGCCGCGAGGAGTTCCGCGCCTCGAAGATCATGCTCGAGCGCGCCCGTGCCAACGAGAAGATCCGCTTCGTCACCAACGCGAAGGTCGCCGAGGTGCAGGGCGAGAACAGCGTCACCAACCTCGTCCTCGAGGACACCGTCACCGGCGAGCGCAGCGACCTTCCGGTCACCGGCCTGTTCGTCGCCGTCGGCCACGACCCCCGCAGCTCGCTCGTCAAGGGTCAGGTCGACCTCGACGACGAGGGTTACGTGAAGGTCTCGGCGCCGTCCACCGCGACCTCCGTGCCGGGTGTCTTCGCCGCGGGCGACCTCGTCGACCACACCTACCGCCAGGCGATCACCGCCGCCGGCACCGGATGCTCGGCGTCCATCGACGCGGAGCGGTGGCTCGTCGCGAACCGCGAGGTCGAGGCGCCCACGCTCGCCGAGGCCTGATCCACCACCCCGTTCCACATTCCATCCCGAGATTCAGGAGACATCCGTGGCCGACAAGAACACCGTCACCATCACCGACTCGTCGTTCGTCGAGGACGTACTGCAATCCGAGAAGCCCGTCCTCGTCGACTTCTGGGCCACCTGGTGCGGTCCGTGCAAGATGGTGGCTCCGGTTCTCGAGGAGATCGCGGCCGAGCACGGCGACAAGCTGACCGTCGCCAAGCTCGACATCGACGCCAATCCGTCGGCCGCACGCGACTACCAGGTCATGTCGATTCCCACGATGATCCTCTTCTCCGGTGGCAAGCCGACGAAGACGATCGTGGGGGCCAAGGGCAAGGCGGCGTTGCTTCGGGATCTCGCGGACGTCCTGTAGTACCGTCCCAGGATCAACCTCTCGGATGTGCCCGTGAGCCCGTATTCACGGGCACATCCTTCATCCAACCCCCGTTCGATGCTGCCCAGCCCTCACGCCGGGCACCGATCCGGTCAGCACGGAAAGGCCCGATACATGCGCCCTCTTCGTCACGGCGACCACGGTCCGGCGGTCGCCGAGATCCGGAGCACCTTGGCCGGCCTGGGCTTCCTGCACAACGAGCCCGAGGAGTCGGGCGACTGGATGGGATCGGACGTCCCCTTCGATCGTGAACTCGACGGAGCCGTGCGCGCCTTCCAGCAGCAGCGCGGTCTGCTCGTCGACGGGATCGTAGGCCCCGCGACCTACCGTTCCCTGAAGGAAGCGTCGTACAAGCTCGGTGCGCGCACCCTGATGTATCAGCTCTCCGCTCCGCTCTACGGCGACGACGTCGCGGCCCTGCAGACCCGTCTGCAGGATCTCGGCTTCTACGTCGACCGCGTGGACGGCTACTTCGGTCCGAAGACCCACGAGGGTCTGTGCTCCTTCCAGCGCGAGATCGGACTCGCCTCCGACGGCATCTGCGGTGCCGAGACACTGCGCTCGCTCGAACTGCTCGGCACGCGTGTGTCGGGCGGGTCGCCCCACGCGATCTCCGAGGAGGAGATCGTGCGCCGCTCCGGTCCGCAGCTCAGCGGCAAGCGCATCGTCATCGACCCGGGTCTCGGCGGCAACACCCACGGCATCATCGTGCCGAGCCCCCACGGCCCGATCTCCGAGGCCGACATCCTGTGGGATCTCGCGCGCCGGCTCGAGGGCCGGATGGCGGCGACGGGCATGGAGACCTTCCTGTCGCGGCCGTACCACGTGAATCCGACCGACGTCGAACGCGCGGGTACGTCCAACGCGTTCGGTGCCGACCTCATGATCTCGCTGCGGTGCGACGCGAGCCGCAGCCCCGCCGCGAACGGCATCGCGAGCTTCCACTACGGCAACTCGCACGGCTCCGAGTCGATGATCGGTCAAGTGCTCTCCGGCTACATCCAGCGCGAGATCGTCGCCCGCACGAACCTGCAGGACTGCCGTAGCCACGGCCGCACCTGGGACCTGCTGCGCCTGACGAACATGCCCACGGTGCAGATCGATCTCGGTTACCTCACCAACGAGCAGGACGCCGCGCTGCTCGCCGATCCGCGCAGCCGCGACATCATCGCCGAGGCGATCCTCATCGCGGTGAAGCGGCTGTACCTGCTCGGCCAGGACGACCAGCCGACCGGCACGTACACCTTCGCCGAGTTGCTCGCCGAGGAGCTGTCCATCTCCGACAGCCGCTAACCGGCCCGTAGACGAGAAAAGGACCGCCCCCGCAGAGTCTGCGGGGGCGGTCCTTTTTCGTCGGTGTCCGGTGGACGTATCGGTTCAGTGAGCGCCGACGGCCGAACCCGCGGTCAGGTCCGCGACGGTGAGAGAGGACTCCTCGAGAAGCCGGTCGAGTGCGGCCTCCACGGCGAGTTTCCACTCGTGGTCGCGGTCGAGCTCGAGACGCAGGCGCGGGTACCGGTAGTGCGGTGCGACGACCTCGAAACCCATGTCCTCGAGGAAGTCGGCGTCGATCATGCACTCCGTGTCGGAGCATCCGAGTGCGGCCGTCGCGTGCGGCACATCGCTCACCTCCGACTCGGCGGTGCGCCGAATCCCGAAGGCCTCGATGGCACGGACGTTGCGGCGGACGAGGTCGGCGACGACACCGCGGATGAGGTCCGCTCCGACGTCCAGATCGACCGCGTGGGGTTCCGTCCGCATGGACGTCAGCAGGATCGCGTCGGCGCTGACGGGTGCGGTGGGGAAGGCCAGCGCGCGGGGCACCATGCCCGGGGGAGCGTAGAGCGCGCACCCGGCGGCCTTGTCGCCGATCGTCGCGATCTGGCCGCACGACCCCCATTCGAGAAGGACCATGGAGAGCCATGCTTCCTTCTCGAACTCGGGGTCGGCGAACTGCTGAACGTCGGGCGCCGCGGTGGGATCCAACTCCCAGAACACGCACCGTCGCGCATGAGCAGGCAACTGCTCGATCCCACTCAGCGTGAGCGGTGATACTCGAGTCGACACGGGATAGCTCGCCTCCACGTCTTTCGTCTACAGACTGTTGTCCTGCTCCGACGAGGAGTCAAGAAAGGTCCGTCTGAGACTCCATCATCTTCACGATGCGTTCGAGATCGTCGACCGAACCGAACTCCACCACGATCTTGCCCTTGCGCTTGCCGAGGCTCACGGTCACGCGCGTGTCGAAGGAGTTCGACAGGCGCTCCGCGACGTCCTGCAGCCCGGGCATCTGGATGGGCTTCCGACGCTTCTGCTGCGGAGCGTCGGGCGTGTCGTTGCGGTTGGCGAGCACGACGGCTTCTTCCGTCGCCCGCACGGACAGGCCCTCGGCGACGATGCGTGCGGCGAGTGCCTCCTGAGCGTCGGCACCGGCCTCGAGCGCCAACAGGGCACGCGCGTGCCCGGCCGACAGCACTCCGGCCGCCACGCGTCGTTGCACCGCGACCGGCAACTTGAGCAGCCGGATCATGTTCGTGATGACCGGCCGCGACCGTCCGAGCCGACTCGCGAGTTCCTCGTGGGTGACCTCGAACTCTTCGAGCAACTGCTGATAGGCCGCTGCCTCTTCGAGGGGGTTGAGCTGCACCCGGTGGATGTTCTCGAGCAGCGCGTCGCGCAGCAGCGATTCGTCCTCGGTGTCGCGAACGATCGCGGGGATCGTGTCGAGGCCCGCCTCCTGGACGGCACGCCAGCGACGCTCACCCATCACGAGCTGGAAGCGGTCGCCGTCGAGACGGCGGACCACGACCGGCTGCATGAGCCCGAACTCGCGGACGGAGTGGACGAGCTCGGCGAGCGCTTCCTCGTCGAAGACCTGACGCGGCTGCTTCGGGTTGGGCTCGATCCGGCCGATCGGGATCTCGAGGTACACCGCTCCGGTGGGGGAGGGGAGGGGTTCGCTCTCGGGCGTCGATCCGGACGCCCGTGCCGCTTCGTCTTCGACAGGCTCCGCCGGGGACGCGGGCGTCGGCGTCCGGCCGTCGCCGATGATGAGGTCGGCGGCTGCCGTGCCCAGACCGGAGGACGGGAGGTTCAGGACCGACGAGCCCGGGCGACGCGACGTGGCCGACTTGGACTGCCCGCCCGAAGCCGGCTTCGACGGTGCACCCGCGGCCGGTGCGGACTTGGCCGGCGCAGGAGCGGCCGGAGCCGCGGACTTCGTAGGAGCGGTGGCCGTGGGAGCGGTAGCTGTGGGAGCGGTAGCTGTGGGAGCGGTGGCCGTGGAACTCGGGGCGGTCGCAGGCTTCTGCTCTGCGTCCACCGGAGGGCCGGTGGGGATGAGTGCTGCCAGACCTCGACCGAGCCCGCCTTTACGTGTCGCGCTCATCCGTTCCCCTGATTCTCGTGTACCCCGCGTGCCGCCAACTCGCGCCCCGCGTCGAGGTAGCTCATCGCGCCGCGCGATCCAGGATCGTAGTCGAGAACCGTCATCCCGTAACCGGGAGCTTCGGAAACCTTCACGCTGCGGGGGATGACCGAACGCAGCACCGCGCTGCCGAAGTGCGCACGCACTTCTGCGGCGACCTGATCGGCCAGCTTGGTGCGACCGTCGTACATCGTCAGGAGGACGGTCGAGACATGCAGTTCGGGGTTGAGATGCGACTGGACGAGCTCGATGTTGCGCAGGAGTTGCCCGACACCTTCGAGTGCGTAGTACTCGCACTGGATGGGGATGAGGACTTCCTTCGCCGCGACGAGCGCGTTGACCGTGAGCAGACCGAGCGACGGCGGGCAGTCGATGATCACGTAGTCGAACTCGCGGTCGCCGAGCGCCTCCTTGGTGAGGGCGTTCCGGAGGCGGTTCTCGCGCGCGACCATCGAGACGAGTTCGATCTCGGCACCCGCGAGATCGATCGTGGCGGGGATGCAGAAGAGACGTTCATTGTGCGGGCTCTGCTGCACGGCCTCGGCGGCGTTGATCTCGCCGAGGAGGATCTCGTAGCTCGAGGGCACACCGGAGTAGTGCGGCACACCCAGGGCGGTGCTCGCGTTGCCCTGCGGGTCGAGGTCGACCACGAGGACCGACAATCCCTGCACGGCGAGCGCGGAGGCGATGTTCACCGCCGTGGTGGTCTTACCGACCCCACCCTTCTGGTTGGCGATCGTGAAGACGCGGCGCTCGCGCGGCTTGGGCAGCGCGTTGGCGTCGCTCGGATGCAGAACCTGAGTGGCGCGATGAGCAGCCGCGCCGATCGGGGTGTCTACAGTGGAGAAACCGTCGAAGGGCACGGGGGAGAAGTCGTCCTCGACGCCTCCGGTTTCACGTGAAACAGCGGATTCAGATCCACCCGTCATAGAACACTCCTTACACGTAGATCCGCTCGGTTCGCACGCTACATCCTCGTCGCTTCCCGGTCGCGACTTCGAAGACCGGGTCGAGGCGCCGAAGGGAGAATGCGAGTCCCGGGCCCGGAGTTGTCCCCGGTCTCCCGACCACGCGCACGCATTCTCGGTTGGTTCAGTATCCCATCCGCATTCTAGGTTCCGTCGGCGACATGGCCGGGTGACGTTTCACGTGAAACGACGCGCGAAGTTGTTTCACGTGAAACAGGCACATGAGGGATCTCAGCGGTTTCACGTGAAACAATGCCGACCCGCAAGAGGTGCAGTCGAGGACAGCAACTGTTCAGACAGAAATGCTTTGCACCACAACTGAATTCACATGTTGCAATGCCAATTGCATTGCGCAGGAAAGTAATTAGCGATATTCAAATACCATGACTCCTGAATCATCACAGTGACGAAACTCTCTGGGGTGATTGGGTCTGGTGTGACAACGCCCGAATCAACCGTTTCGAACCGGAAAAGTACTCGAGTAGATTCCTCAAGTCGAAAAAGATGTCTCGGAAACGACAACACCCTCCCGACCCGGCAGGGGAGGGGAGGGGAGGGGAGGGTGTCAGGGCGATCGTCGCGCCAGGCGATTCGGTCAGCGCTTCTTGCGACGCCGTGCCGGCCGCGGAATCCGCTCGGCCTTCACGACGATCGTGGGCGTCGGAAGGAGATCGCCTCCGCACTCGAGCACCTCGAGATTGCCGGCACCGAGGCGGGCGAGTTCGTCGTGATCGCGGTCGATTTCTTCTCGAGCGGACGTACCCTTCAACGCCAGCATCCGGCCTCCCTCGTGGACGAGGGGGAGCGACCACTTGGCGAGCTTGGCGAGAGGTGCGACGGCACGGGAGGTCACGACGTCTGCGCCGCCCGCCTCCTGCAGGACGCTCGGCTGCTCGGCACGGCCCCGGACCACGAGAATGTTCTCGATCCCGTGGGATTCGACGAACTCCGCCAGATAGACGGTGCGGCGTAGTAGCGGCTCGACGAGCGTGACCTGGAGGTCGGGGCGGGCAAGTGCGAGAGGAATACCCGGCAGACCTGCGCCGCTGCCCACGTCGACGACCGTCTCACCCTCCTGGATGAGTTCGCCCACCACGGCGCAATTGAGAATGTGTCGCTCCCACAGGCGCGGCACCTCACGCGGTCCGATGAGCCCCCGCTCGACACCTGCCGTCGACAACGAATGGTGGTACCGCTCGGCAAGTTCGGTCCGATCCCCGAATACCCGCTGCGCGACCGCCGACAGTTCCGCCTCGTGCTGTTCCACGTGAAACATCCTTTCCTGTCGGCTCACCCGAAACAACATCGGGACCCACAGCATCAGTTACGAAAAGGCGAAGAGGGACCCTGACGACGCAGAGTCCCTCTTCGGTCGGCACGGCCGACTCAATCCTTGACGATCACCACACGGCGGTGCGGCTCCGCGCCCTCGCTCTCGCTGGACACACCGTCGATCTTCGCGACGGCGTCGTGCACGATCTTGCGCTCGAACGGCGTCATCGGCTCGAGTTCTTCGCGCTTGCCGGTCTCGAGCACGCGCTTCGCGGCCGACGTGCCGAGCGAGGAGAGCTCGGCGCGCTTGCCCGCACGCCACCCGGCGATGTCGAGCATGAGCTTGCTGCGCTCGCCGGTCGCCTGCTGCACGGCAAGGCGGGTGAGCTCCTGCAGAGCGTCGAGCACTTCACCGTTGCGACCCACCAGCTTGGTCAGATCCTTGCCACCGTCGATGCTCACAACTGCGCGGTCGCCCTCGACGTCGAGGTCGATGTCGCCGTCGAAATCGAGAACGTCGAGCAACTGCTCCAGGTAGTCGCCGGCGATCTCGCCTTCTTCGATGAGGTAGTCGTCGTCATCGAGATCGGTGTCCGCCGCAGCGTCGCTCTCCTCGGGTGCCACCGCGAGGTCCTCTTCCACCTTGTCCAGGTCACTGGCCATGTTCAGCTCTCTTCTACTTCGGTCAGCGCCGCTTGCGCTTGGAGTTCTTGGGACGGCTGCCCGGCTTGGGAGCGGACGCACCGGACTTCGAAGCCGCGGGGGAGCCGTCGCCGGCCGCGGCGTCCTTCTGCAGCGACACCTCGCCGGTCTCGTCGACCGTGGCGTCGACGGCGTCGGACGCTGCCGCTGCGGCCGAGCCCTTCTTCTTGGACTTGTCGGGGCGAGCACCCGGCTTCGGTGCGTTCTCGTTCCGGCGGGCCAGAGCCGCAGCCTTCTTCTCCTCTTCCTCCTTGTCGATACGGCGGAAGACGAGGTGCTGCTGTGCGTAGGTCCAGATGTTGTTGCTGACCCAGTAGATGATGACGGCGATCGGCAGGAACGGACCACCGACGATGACGCCGAGCGGGAAGACGTACAGGGCCAGCTTGTTCATGATCGCGGCCTGCGGGTTGGCAGCGGCCTGCGCGCTCTGGCGGGCGACGGATGCACGTGCGTTGAAGTGCGTCGCAACGCCGGCGATGATCATCAGCGGCACGGCGACGGCCGCGATCTCCCAGCGAGTGGGGAGTTCGGCGCCACCGACTGCGAAAGCCTGGAGCGATTCCATCGGCTGCGTGATCCACGCCGAGATGGGGGCACCGAACAGCCGCGCGTCGAGGAAGGACTGGACGTCCTCCGGGCTGAACGCGTAGTTGCCGATCTCGCGGTTCTCGTAGGGATCGAGACCGAGCTGACCGAAGCCCGAGCCGGTGCGGTTGAACGAGCGCAGCACGTGGAACAGGCCGATGAACACCGGGACCTGCAGGAGGACCGGCAGGCACCCCATCAGGGGGTTGAAGCCGTGCTCCTTCTGGAGCTTCTGCATCTCGAGTGCTTGGCGCTGCCGGTCCTTGGCGTACTTCTTCTGGAGCGCCTTGATCTGCGGCTGCAGTTCCTGCATCTGGCGGGTCGTGCGGACCTGCTTGACGAAGGGCTTGTAGAGAATCGCACGGAGGGTGAACACGAGGAACACCACCGACAGTGCCCAGGTCCAACCGCTGTCGGGTCCCAGGAACGGGATCGCGGCGAAGACTTTGTGCCAGACCCAGAGGATCCAGGACACGGGATAATAGATGAAGTCGAGCACGGCTCTATGTACTCCTCTGGTCGTCCATGATCGCCACGAAGAGGCGTCGGTCTCGGGTCTCGGCTCCGGTCAGGTACCCACTGGGGACGACCGATGTTTCCGTTCGGGTACCGGATCCCACCCACCAGGGTGCCAGGGGCCACACTTGAGCAGTCTCACCGATGCCAGGACCGAACCGACGACGACACCCCGCGTGCGCAGCGCCTCCACGGCGTACTCGCTACAGGTCGGAGTGAATCGGCAGGTCGGCATCCGTGTGGGCGACACATAGGTGCGATAGAGCTCGATACAGAAGATCAATGCCCGGGCCGGGGCGGACCGCAGGGACCGCCACCACGACCTCCGCTCGGGCTCGTTCATGCGCGAGCACTCCCACGCGAGGCGGGAGCACCGGCGTCGAGCAGTCCGAGACGGGTGAGACCCGACCGCACCTGCTTGTCGAGCTCGCGGGAATCCGCGGTGGCAGCGCCGGGTAGTGCGCGCAGCACGATGTCGGTCTCGGAGGGCAGAGCCTCGACGAGACCTGCACAGATATGACGAAGCCGGCGTGCGACTCGATGTCGAATCACCGCCGGCCCGACAGCCTTGCTCACGACCAGTCCGAAACGCGGACCGCCGACACTCACCAAGGACTCGGTGCGATCGCGTTCGAGAACGTGAACGACCAGATCCCGCCGCCCCTGACGACGCCCTCGGCGGACGGTGTCCGAGAAATCCGAGTGGCGCCGCAGTCGATACGGCTCAGGTAGCACCCCGAGCTCCCGTTAGGGAATCAGGCGGTGAGAGAAGCGCGGCCCTTACGGCGACGCGCCGAAACGATTGCGCGACCCGCACGGGTGCGCATCCGGAGACGGAAGCCGTGAACGCGCGCGCGGCGTCGGTTGTTCGGCTGGAACGTCCGCTTGCCCTTGGCCACGGTCGACACTCCTCGATAATTCTGCGACGGCGCGGCAAGCACCGTCGTCCAACGTGTACGTGAATTCGCAGGATTCGTATTGCCCGACTCGAGCAGGACGAACCCGTCACCTCGGTATGAGTGACTGTTCGAGGCTACTCGGACGCGGGCGCGAAATCAAACCGCGACGAACAGCGGCGATCAACGCGACACGCCGGACGTGTTCGGTGAAAACTATTCGCCCAGAAGATATGTGATCCAGGGCACAGCTCGGGTACGCTTTTGGCCATGTCTTCGACGGCGCATCGCGACTACCTGTGCAGTCCCGCGTCACGCTCCGTCCGTCGACGATGTGCCGGCCGGTGACGGCCTGCTGCCCCGCGCCTCTTCGGGCGTCGTCGCGCAGCTTCTCCGGGCGCGTTCACCGAACACGGAGTCGGATCGCGTCGCACCGTGTGTCACACTGATCCCCGCAGACCGCCCGGGCCACGAGCCCCGCTGAGCGAATACAGACCTCCCATCCACACATCCACCGGGTGATTCCCCCGGTTGTCCACACCT